>NZ_CM142708.1:6147500-6387427 GCF_054897865.1 Pseudomonas sp. LS2P72 | reverse complement strand
GCAAACCGTGGAGGTGACCGGCTCGATCAAGTTCGACCTGACCATCGACCCGGCACTGCTTCAGCGTGCCGCCGAGTTGCGCGCGCAATGGCGGGCGCAGGAGCGTCCGGTGTGGATCGCCGCGAGTACTCACGAAGGTGAAGACGAAGTGGTGCTGGCGGCTCATCGTCAGTTGCTGGCCAATCATCCCGATGCGTTGCTGATTCTGGTGCCGCGCCATCCAGAGCGATTCAATTCGGTGTTCGAGTTGTGTCGGCAGCAAGGTTTCGCCACGGTCCGTCGTTCCGCTGGCGAACCCGTCACCGCCGATACGTCGGTGCTGCTGGGCGACACCATGGGCGAGTTGCTGTTTCTGTATGCCTTGGCTGACAGCGCTTTTGTTGGCGGCAGTCTGGTGCCGAACGGCGGGCACAACCTGCTGGAGCCGGCGGCTCTGGCCAAACCAGTGTTGAGTGGACCGCACCTGTTTAACTTCCTCGAAATCGCCGCGCAACTGCGCAACGCCGGGGCGTTGCAGGAAGTGGAGGATGCCGAAGGTCTGGCGCTGGCGGTGCAGCGGCTGTTCGAGTTGCCGCGCGATGCGCAGCGGATGGCGGAGGCGGGGTTGAAAGTCATGCGCACCAATCAGGGCGCGTTGCAGCGGTTGCTGGATGGGTTGGGACGGTTGATCGATCGCTAATCTGTAGGAGCACAGCTTGCTGGCGATGGCGATTTCAAGGACGCCATCGCCGGCAAGCCGTGCTCCTACAGGTGTATGTTCATTCGCGAATCGTTTGTGCGATCAAGGACGGGCTTTGAGTTGCTCTGCCGCAGCCTTCGCCAGATCCGGCGGCAGGAAGTCTTTATCCGGGTTGTAATCAGCCTTCAGATAACGCGCCAGGTCCTGCAAATCCCCGGGGTTCAAGGTGCCAGCGGCCTGCTTCAAGCGCAGGTTGTCGAGGATGTAGTCGTAACGCGTGTTGTTGTAGTCGCGCACCGAGGTGTACAGCTGACGCTGCGCATCCAGTACGTCGACGATGTTTCGTGTGCCCACCTGATAACCGATTTCGGTAGCTTCCACGGCGCTCTGGTTGGAGATGATCGACTGCTTGCGTGCCTGCACCTGTTCAACGTCAGTGTTCACTGCGCGATGCAGGTTGCGGGTGCTTTCCACCACTTGTCGGCGCAGGGCTTCACGTTGCTGCTCGGATTGATCCAGCTGTGCATACGATTGACGCACCTGGGAATTGATCAGGCCGCCGCTGTAGATCGGGATATTCAGTTGCAGGCCCACGGTGGTCTGATCGACGTCGCCCTTGTAAGGCGAGCCGAAGACATTCGGGTTGCTGAAGCCCAGGGCATCGTTATCGCCTTTCTCATACTTCGCCACTGCATCCAGGGTCGGCGCATGGCCGGCCTTGCGCTGCTTGAGAGTTTCTTCAGCAGCACTGACGGCGTAGTTGCTGGCCAACAGATTGAGGTTTTGCTTGGCTGCCGTATCGACCCAGGCTTTGGCGTCGTTCGGTGATGGCGGCAGAATCGGCAGGGTGTGGGCAATGCCCCAGACCGAGTTGTACTGATGGTTGGTCAGGGTGATCAGCGCTTCAAACGCATCATCCACCTGACGCTGAGCGACGATCCGGTTGGCTCGCGCGGTGTCGTAACTGGCTTGCGATTGCAGCACGTCGGTCTTGTCCGACAGGCCGACATCAAAGCGTTCGTTGGATTGATCGAGCTGGCGTTTGAATGCGGCTTCTTCAGCCTTGGTCGAGGCCAGGTTGTCCTGGGTGCGCAATACGTTGAAGTAGCTTTCGGCGGTCTGCAGGATCAGGTTTTGCTGGGTCGCCGAGAGTTGCAACGCGGCCTGTTCATTAACGTCCTTGGCGGCCTGAAACTGGAACCAGCGATCGGCTCGGAACAGCGGTTGCGCCAGAGTTGCCTGATACGAATGAGCATTGCGGCTGAAGGTGGACGAAGGCTGATCGATCGAAGTGCGCACGTTGGCCACTTCGGCACCGCCAGAGAGATTCGGCAGCAGCCCGGCGCGGGCCTGGGGCACGACTTCTTTCTGGGCGCCATATTGAGCGATGGCTGCAGCCAGGTCGGCGTTATTGTCCACCGCTTCCTGGTAGACGCTGACCAGATCGGTTTTGGTCGATAAGGGCGCTTCTGCTGCCCAGGCCATTCCATTGGACGCACAAGACACGGCAACGGCCAGTGAGAGTTTGCGCAGCATGAGGCCATCCCTAAAAATTACGCTGATAATTTGAGCGCCAAGGCTACGGCGCGGCTCATACAGCGTCAAGGCGCGGTATGGCGTAGCGAGTGTAGTTGTGCGCAACGACCGCAACAATCCTGTAATTGCGCCATTCATCATGGTGTTTACCGCGGTGTTGGCGTTCTTTGCCAGTTGTGTCTAGACTGGCCGGGTTCTTGTCGGGGTGCCTTGCTATGAGGCTGAGATCGAATAATTTCGGATCCCGTTGAACCTGATCAGGTTAGCGCCTGCGTAGGGAACAAGATTTCTCGTCACCCGGCGAGTCCTCTTGTGCTTCGTCCGGGATGTTGTTCGACAATCGAACACCCCTCGAGCACTGAGCACAGCACAGCTGGTTTCCCCAGCGCCCGTGCGTCCATTCGTTTACAGGTTCGCTCCGACAAAAATCCACTGCCTGGATGTGTGTCTGGAGAGCCCGTGATGACGATAAAACTAAAAAACACTACGAACCTGAGTGATTCGGCCCAAGTCGATCAGCAATCGGTTCAGCCGTTTACCCGCTCGCAAAAAATCTATGTTCAGGGCTCTCGCCCGGACATCCTCGTGCCGATGCGCGAAATCAGCCTTGATGTGACCCCGACCGACTTTGGCGGCGAGGTCAACGCGCCTGTCGTTGTGTACGACACTTCGGGCCCTTACACCGACCCCAACGTCATCATCGACGTGCGCAAAGGTCTCGCCGATGTGCGTTCGCCGTGGATCGAATCCCGTGGTGACACCGAGCGTCTGCCAGGTCTGAGTTCCAACTTCGGCCAGGAACGCCTCGCCGATGCCGAGCTGACCAAGCTGCGTTTCGCCCACGTGAACAACCCGCGCCGGGCCAAGGCCGGTGCCAACGTCAGCCAGATGCACTACGCCCGCAAAGGCATCATCACCGCCGAGATGGAATACGTCGCCATCCGCGAAAACATGAAGCTGGAAGTGGCCCGTGCCGCCGGCCTGCTGGACCAGCAACACGCCGGTCACAGCTTCGGTGCCAGCGTGCCGAAAATCATCACCCCCGAATTCGTCCGTGACGAGATCGCCCGTGGTCGCGCGATCATTCCGGCCAACATCAACCACACCGAACTGGAACCGATGATCATCGGCCGTAACTTCCTGGTGAAGATCAACGGCAACATCGGCAACAGTGCTTTGGGTTCGTCCATCGAAGAAGAAGTGGCGAAACTGACCTGGGGCATTCGCTGGGGTTCGGACACGGTCATGGACCTGTCCACCGGCAAACACATTCACGAAACCCGCGAGTGGATCATCCGTAACTCGCCGGTGCCGATCGGTACTGTGCCGATCTATCAAGCGTTGGAAAAAGTCGGCGGCGCGGCCGAAGACCTGACCTGGGAGCTGTTCCGCGACACGCTGATCGAACAGGCCGAGCAGGGCGTCGACTACTTCACCATCCACGCCGGCGTGTTGCTGCGCTACGTGCCGCTGACCGCCAAACGCGTAACCGGCATCGTTTCCCGCGGTGGTTCGATCATGGCCAAGTGGTGCCTGGCGCACCACAAAGAGAACTTCCTCTACACCCATTTCGAAGACATCTGCGAAATCATGAAGGCCTACGACGTCAGCTTCTCGCTGGGCGACGGCCTGCGTCCGGGGTCGATTGCCGACGCCAACGACGCTGCACAATTCGGTGAGCTGGAAACCCTCGGCGAGCTGACCAAAATCGCGTGGAAGCACGACGTGCAGTGCATGATCGAAGGCCCGGGCCACGTGCCGATGCAGTTGATCAAAGAGAACATGGACAAGCAGCTTGAGTGCTGCGACGAGGCGCCGTTCTACACCCTCGGCCCGCTGACCACTGACATCGCGCCAGGTTACGACCACATCACCTCGGGTATCGGTGCGGCGATGATCGGCTGGTTCGGTTGCGCCATGCTCTGCTACGTGACGCCGAAGGAACACTTGGGTCTGCCGAACAAGGATGACGTGAAGACCGGGATCATCACCTACAAGATCGCCGCGCATGCCGCCGATCTGGCAAAAGGGCATCCGGGCGCGCAGATCCGCGACAACGCCTTGAGCAAGGCGCGATTCGAGTTCCGTTGGGAAGACCAGTTCAATCTTGGCCTTGATCCGGACACCGCGCGTTCGTATCACGATGAGACCCTGCCGAAGGATTCGGCCAAGGTCGCGCACTTCTGCTCCATGTGCGGGCCGAAATTCTGTTCAATGAAGATCACTCAGGAAGTCCGCGAATACGCGGCCAACCAGCGCATCGAAACCGTCGACGCCGAAGTCGCCCAGGGACTGGCGGACCAGGCTGAGCGGTTCAAACAGGAAGGCAGTCAGCTGTACAAGAAGGTTTGATCTGATCCGCAGCTCCGGCCTATCAAGGCTGGCGCTGCTTTTTGTAGGAGCAAGGCTTGCCCGCGATGGCGTCCTCGAGATCGCCATCGCGGGCAAGCCTTGCTCCTACAGGTTCGGCGATCAACACAACAAAAAATGTCCCTCTGAGATAACACCCTTGAGCATTCAACCCAGCACTTACTCCCCGGATTCTGCGGTGCCCAAAGACAAACGTGTCTTCGGCGGCCGCGATCTGTTTTCCTTGTGGTTCTCCCTCGGCATCGGCCTGATGGTCCTGCAGACCGGTGCATTGCTCGCGCCCGGTCTGGGCCTGTCCGGTTCGCTACTGGCAATCTTCCTCGGCACCCTGGTCGGCGTTTTGCTGCTGGCCGCCGTCGGCGTGATCGGCAGCGACACCGGCCTGTCATCGATGACCGCGCTCAAGCTCAGCCTCGGTGCAAAAGGCGCTAGCCTGCCGGCCGTGCTGAACCTGCTGCAACTGATCGGTTGGGGCTCGTTCGAAATCATCGTCATGCGCGACGCCGCCAGCCTGCTCGGCGCGCGGGCGTTCAGCGAAGGCAGTCTGCTGTCGAATTCGCTGCTCTGGACCGTGTTCTTTGGTGGTTTGGCGACCTTGTTGGCCGTCACTGGTCCGCTGACATTCGTCCGGCAGATCCTGCGCAAGTGGGGCATCTGGTTGCTGCTGGCCGCGTGCATCTGGCTGACCTGGAACCTGTTTGCCAAAGCCGATCTGGCCGCGTTGTGGGCGCAGGCCGGTGACGGTTCGATGTCGTTCGCCGTGGGCTTCGACATTGCCATCGCCATGCCGCTGTCATGGTTGCCGCTGATTGCCGACTACTCGCGTTTCGGCAAGCGTGCGAAAAACGTGTTTGGCGGCACCGCTGTTGGTTTCTTTATCGGTAACTTCTGGTTGATGAGTTTAGGCGTGGCCTACACTCTGGCATTCGCGCCGAGCGGTGAAGTGAATGCCTTGCTGTTGGCACTGGCCGGTGCAGGCCTGGGGATTCCACTGCTGTTGATTCTGCTGGACGAGTCGGATAACGCCTTTGCTGACATTCATTCGGCAGCGGTTTCCAGCGGGATTTTGCTGCGCATGAAAGTCGAGCACCTGGCCTTGGCCATCGGCGTGATCTGCACACTGATCGCGTGCCTGGCGCCATTGGCCCAGTACCAGAACTTCCTGCTGTTAATCGGTTCGGTGTTTGCGCCGCTGTTCGGCGTGGTGCTGGTGGATCACTTCATCCTGCGCAAACGCAGTGCTCGCGTTGCGTCAGCCGCATTGCGCTGGCCGGCGTTGCTCGCCTGGTTGGGCGGGGTAAGCACCTATCATTTGCTGGCTAATCTGTATCCGGACATCGGCGCAACCCTGCCGTCACTGATTCTGGCAGGGCTGCTGCAACTCGTGCTGGGTCGGGCCTTCAGTTACGGCCAGGAAACAGCTCGGGCTTGATAATGCCGTTCAGGCGTGGGTAAGGGATCTTCAGTTCGACGTGACCCAGGGCGTAAGGCGCGATGGTGCTCACTTCGTACTTGAGGATCACCCCGCCGTACGTCAGCGCCACGTTCTGGGTTTTGACGAAGGGCCAGCTCTTCACGAACTCTGGCTCCTGATCGAGTTTGGTGCTGATCAGCCAACTGTTGTGCGCAACTTGCGCAGCTTTCCAGAACGCTTCTTCCTGCCCCGGCACCAACATGTCCGACAGCGTCAGCACTTTGTGCTGCTGGCGTGAATAGTTGATGAAGCTGCGCCCCGGCGTGCCATGGGCGCCGCCGGTGTCCAGGTAACTGGAGAATTCAACGATCACCAAGCCGTCATGCTGCTCACGTACCTTGGCTTGCAGATAGCTGCTGTTACGCGGGCCGGCACTGCTCAAAAATTGCTCGCGATACGCTGCCAGCGTCGGCGCTACCGGGGCGTCGGGCGAGGTGCGGGTCATTTGCAGCAGGCGTTTTTCGATGATGCCGTCAAGTGCAGGTTCGGCAGGGAAGCGCAGCGTATCGATGTTCACCAGCGGGCAGTCAGGTGTTGTGCAACCCGGTTTCAGCTGTTCGGATGCATCGCGGGTAGTTTCCAGCGGCGTCCGGTAGTTGGGTTGGAACAAACTCTGGCAGGCGCCCAGGGTCAGGGCGATTACAGCCACGGAGGCGATTTTAAAAAGCGACATGGGCGTCCTTCATAAAACAGGGAAAGGCAAAAAGTTATCCGCTTCGACTCTCAACGAAGCAGTCAGTTCGCCACTAAGCTAATTAGAGTTGGTTTCGCCCTCACCGTCTATCCCGCTGACTGGAAAGGGGCTGCATCAAAGGTCTCGGGCGCGTTAGGATGGCGCGAAGTCGAGGTTGCAAGTAACAACAAGGAGCCTCATAACGGATTTGCAGTAAAGAGGATTGTCATGACTGATTTTGCCAACGCCATTCCGACCGCCGTTGATATCGTTCGGCGCGAAAAGTGCTACGAGGGCTTCTACAAGCTCGATCGTGTGCACTTGCGCCACGAATTGTTCGCCGGTGGCATGAGTCGCGAGATCAATCGTGAAGTGTTCGTTCGCCATGATGCGGTGTGCGTACTGCCGTACGATCCGCAGCGCGATGAAGTGGTGTTGATCGAGCAGTTTCGCGTCGGCGCCATGGGCAAGACTGACAATCCTTGGCTGATCGAACTGGTCGCCGGTCTGATCGACAAGGATGAAGTGCCGGAAGAAGTTGCTCACCGCGAAGCGCAGGAGGAAGCTGGGCTTGTGTTCGGGGCGCTCTGGCCGATGACCAAATATTTTCCATCGCCGGGCGGCAGCAATGAATTTGTGCACTTGTACCTGGGTCGCTGCGACAGCACCGGCGTCGGCGGCCTGCATGGGCTGGAGGAAGAAGCAGAAGATATCCGCGTCACGGTCTGGGCGTTCGAAGATGCCTTGCAGGCCGTACGCGACGGACGAATTGCCAACGCGGCCAGCATCATTGCCTTGCAATGGTTAGCTTTGAACCGCGCTGAAGTGAGGGGGTTATGGTCGTAAACAAACTGCGCGATCGCTATCGGGTTGACCTTGTGGGGCTGCAAGCCTCCTGCGAGGCCAACTACGCGCGCCTGATGCGACTGTTGCCGGACATGCGCAACGAGCCGGAGGCGCGGCGCATTGCCGTGACCCACGGCGACCAGATGCTCGGCGTGCTGGCCCTCGAAGTGCTGCAGGTCTGCCCGTACACCACAACCCTGCTAGTGCGCCAGGAACACAGCCTGCCGTGGCTGCCGGTGCCGCAACTGGAAGTCCAGGTCTATCACGACGCATGCATGGCCGAAGTCGTCAGCGCCGAACATGCGCGACGCTTTCGCGGCATCTATCCTTACCCGAATGCCTCAATGCATCAGCCGGACGAAAAGGCCCAGCTGAATATGTTTCTGGGCGAATGGCTGAGCCATTGCCTGGCCTGCGGGCATGAGTACGCGGTTGTGCGTTGAGCGCCCTATCTCCCAAATATGCTCATTTTTGGCGGTGTTCATTGACGCCATGCTGCGTTGCCGCTCCTCCCCATAGCTAGCTATGAGTCGTCGCGGCGCCTTGCCTGACGACAATGACCACTCGCCAAAAAAGAGCATATTTGGGAAATAGGGCGCTAGCTGTGAACTGCGTCAGGTTCACAGGTTTCCCCTTTTGATCGTCCCCCAGCATAATTGCGGCACTCATCCATCCCGTGATTCAGCCCTGGGAGAACGCCTTGCCGAGCGTATCCACATTGACCACCGCCGATTCGGCGTTGCTGGTGCAACTGTCCGACAGTCATCTGTTTGCCGAAACGGACGGGACGTTGTTGGGCATGAATACCCGGGACAGCCTGCAGAAAGTCATCGAGCTGGTGCGGCTTCAGCAGCCGCAGATCGACCTGATTATTGCCAGTGGCGATCTTTCTCAGGACGGGACGCTGGAGTCCTATCAGCAGTTCCGCGACCTGACGCGGCAGCTCGATGCGCCGGCGCGCTGGATTCCCGGTAACCACGATGAACCGAGGATCATGGCTGAGGCTGCCGTTCAGAGTGCGTTGCTGGAGCCGGTGGTGGATGTCGGTAACTGGCGCGTCACGTTGCTCGATTCGGCTGTACCGGGTTCGGTGCCGGGGTATTTACAGGATGAGCAGTTACAGTTGCTGGCCCGTTCGTTGAGTGAAGCGCCGGAGCGCCATCATCTGGTGTGCTTCCATCATCATCCGGTGTCGATCGGCTGTGCGTGGATGGAGCCCATTGGATTGCGCAATCCAGACGCGTTGTTTGCAGTACTCGATCGGTTTCCGCAGGTGCGCGCTGTTTTATGGGGGCATGTGCATCAAGAGGTCGACCAGGATCGCAACGGTGTGCGGCTGATTGCCTCGCCTTCGACATGTATTCAGTTCGAACCGGGCAGCGATGATTTCAAGGTCAGTGACCAGGCGCCGGGGTATCGCTGGTTGCGGCTTTTGCCTGATGGTCAGCTCGAAACCGGCGTGGAGCGCGTTACCGGTTTCGACTTCCAGGTCGATTACGGCTCCAACGGATATTGATCACCCCGTCCCCCTGTAGGAGCACGGCTTGCCGGCGATGGCGTCTTTGATGTCGCCATCGCGAGCAAGCTTTGCTCCTACAGGTGCGCGTACATTTCGATGGATGCTGGCGCCCAACATTTCCCGTCTCCCTGTAAACTGCGCCTCTTTACCCGACGCACAGGGAGCTCAAATGTCTGGTTCGATCCTTTATATCCACGGTTTCAACAGCGCGCCTTCGTCTAAAAAGGCCACGCAGTTGGTACAAGTAATGGAACGTCTGGGCTTGAGCGATCAGTTGTGCGTTCCGGCCTTGCATCACCACCCGCGTGAGGCCATCGGTCAGCTGAACAAGGCGATTGAGGAGCTTGGGCGGCCACTGCTGGTCGGCAGCTCACTCGGCGGCTACTATGCGACTCACTTGGCCGAGCGCCATGGCCTCAAGGCCCTGCTGATCAACCCTGCCGTCAGTCCGCACCGGATGTTCGATGGGTATCTGGGGACGCAGAAAAACCTGTATACCGATGAAGCCTGGGAATTGACCCACGACCACGTGACGGCCCTGGCCGAGCTGGAAGTGCCTGCGCCCCAGGACCCGCAGCGTTATCAGGTGTGGTTGCAGACCGGTGACGAAACGCTGGACTACCGCCTCGCCCAGCAGTACTACCGGGCTTGTGCCTTGCGCATCCAGGCCGGCGGCGACCATAGTTTCCAGGGTTTTGCCGAGCAATTGCCGGCAATGCTGAGTTTTGCCGGCATCGGCGCAGATTTGTATCAGGCGATCGATTTCACAGCATTGTGAACCCTTGCCTCTATTTCACCGAACATTTGACGACGAGACCCCATGGCCACTCCCAGCGCTAGCTCTTATAACGCAGACGCCATCGAAGTCCTCTCGGGCCTCGACCCGGTGCGTAAACGCCCCGGCATGTATACCGACACCAGTCGGCCGAACCACCTCGCCCAGGAAGTCATCGACAACAGCGTCGACGAAGCCTTGGCCGGGCATGCGACCTCGGTGCAGGTCATCCTGCACGCCGATCACTCCCTGGAAGTCAGCGATGACGGTCGCGGCATGCCGGTGGATATCCACGCCGAAGAAGGCGTGTCGGGCGTCGAGCTGATCCTCACCAAGCTCCACGCGGGCGGCAAGTTTTCCAACAAGAACTACCAGTTCTCCGGCGGTCTGCACGGGGTGGGTATTTCCGTGGTCAACGCCTTGTCGAACGAAGTCCGGGTGCGCGTCAAGCGTGACGGCAACGAATACCAGATGACCTTCGCCGACGGTTACAAGAAAACCGAGCTGGAAATCATTGGTACAGTCGGCAAGCGCAATACGGGTACCAGCGTGTTCTTCGCGCCAGACCCGAAATACTTCGATTCGCCGAAATTCTCCATCAGCCGCCTCAAGCACGTACTCAAGGCCAAGGCCGTTCTGTGCCCGGGGCTGCTGGTCAGTTTTGAAGACAAGGCCACCGGCGAGAAAGTCGAATGGCATTACGAAGACGGCCTGCGCTCCTACCTGGTCGACGCGGTCAACGAATTCGAGCGTCTGCCCAACGAGCCGTTCTGCGGCAGCCTGGCCGGTAACAAAGAAGCGGTCGATTGGGCGCTGCTGTGGTTGCCGGAAGGTGGCGACAGCGTGCAGGAAAGCTACGTCAACCTGATCCCGACGGCGCAGGGCGGTACCCACGTCAACGGTTTGCGTCAGGGCTTGCTCGATGGGATGCGCGAGTTCTGCGAATTCCGCAGCCTGCTGCCACGCGGCGTGAAGCTGGCACCGGAAGACGTCTGGGAACGCATCGCTTTCGTGCTGTCGATGAAGATGCAAGAGCCGCAATTCTCCGGCCAGACCAAAGAGCGCTTGTCGTCCCGTGAAGCGGCCGCGTTCGTTTCCGGTGTGGTCAAAGATGCCTTCAGCCTGTGGCTCAACGCCAACCCGGAAACCGGCATGTTGCTGGCGGAACTGGCGATCAACAATGCCGGCCGTCGTCTGAAGGCCAGCAAGAAGGTCGAGCGCAAGCGCATCACGGCGGGGCCGGCATTGCCGGGCAAACTCGCCGACTGCGCCGGGCAGGATCCGATGCGTTCCGAGCTGTTCCTGGTGGAAGGTGATTCCGCCGGTGGTTCGGCCAAGCAAGCGCGAGACAAGGAATTTCAAGCGATCCTGCCGTTGCGCGGCAAGATTCTGAACACTTGGGAAGTCGACGGCAGCGAAGTGCTGGCCAGCCAGGAAGTACACAACATCGCCGTGGCCATCGGTGTCGATCCAGGCTCGGCGGACATCGCCCAGTTGCGTTACGGCAAGATCTGCATCCTCGCCGACGCCGACTCCGATGGTCTGCACATCGCCACGTTGCTGTGCGCGTTGTTCGTCCAGCATTTCCGCCCGTTGGTGGATGCCGGTCACGTCTACGTCGCGATGCCGCCGCTGTACCGTATCGACCTGGGCAAAGAGATTTACTACGCCCTGGACGAAGCCGAACGCGATGGCATCCTCGATCGTCTGGTGGCCGAGAAGAAACGCGGCAAGCCGCAGGTCACACGATTCAAAGGTCTGGGTGAAATGAACCCGCCGCAGCTGCGCGAAACCACCATGGACCCGAACACTCGGCGTCTGGTGCAACTCACGCTGGAGGATTTTGAAGCGACCTCGGAAATGATGGACATGCTGCTGGCGAAGAAACGCGCCGGTGACCGCAAATCCTGGCTGGAATCCAAAGGCAACCTGGCCGAGGTTCTTGGCTGATGCGGGTTGGCTTTGCCCTGGCGTGTGCGTTACTTCTGACCTCGATTTCGGTGTTTGCCGAACCGGTGCCGGAACTGCGCCTATTGTCCGAGCATCCCGTTGACGGTATGCGCGGTGGCAACCTGTCGGGGCTGGCCCAGTGTGGCAAGGATATGTGGACGGTGTCGGATCGCGACGACGATCAGATTTACCGGCTCGATACCCGCGACCGGGTATGGCAAGCCGAAACCGTGGGCATCGGCGTGCCGCCGGTGCCGGACAGCGGTTTGCCCTGGGGCTTGCGTTCACGAACCTGGGTGGCGTCGTTTGTCCGTGGCGGGGATCTTGATTTTGAAGGCATCGCCTGCGACAGCGCCGGTAATCGCTATATCGTCAGCGAATCCCATGCCGCGATTCTGCAAGTGCCCCCCGTTGGGCCATCGTCCTGGCTGAAGATCTCGCCGATGCTGATTCGCGAAGCCCGGGCCAGCGGCATGCTGCTGCACTTCAATGCGTTGTTCGAAGGCTTGGCGATCAATCCGGCGGGTGATCAATTGTGGCTCGCCGCCGAGCGTCAAAGCCGTGGCTTGTTGCTGATCAAGCGCAAACAAACGGTATGGGATTGCGATGGTGGCTGTGTGTTGCTGAGCGAAGCCGGAAAAGAAATGCAGCCGGCGCCGTTTCCCCGAGCGAAAGCTGTGTCCCGAGACTTTGCCGACCTGTCGCTGTTCAACGGCAAGCTGTTTACCCTTGAGCGCAACGCTTATCAGATCTGCCGCCGTGATTCGGTGACGGCCAAGGTCGAGCGTTGCTGGTCGTTTGCCGATGAAGCCTTGCAGACGCATCGCCGCTATTCAGATCCTTATGGCCTGACCGAAGCGTTGATTGTTGACGCCGAGGGCGCGTGGATTGGCACCGACAACAACAACGATGCCCGCGCCGATGGCGAGGAACGTCCGATCGTCTGGCGCTTTGCCGCGCCTGAAGGTGGCTGGAGTGCCAAGTCATGAGTCAGCAGCCGCCAGGCAAACGCGCCGGCCGGGTATTTATGGTGCTGGCCTGGTGCGCGGCGCTGTTTCTGGCGACGCGGTTTTTCGGCCAGTGGGAAGTGCGTCAGCAGAATCCCAACACCGTCGTCAGCTCTGAGCAGGGCGAAGGTTTTATCGAAGTGAAACTGGCCAGCAACAAGCAGGGTCACTTCGTCGCCAGCGGCCAGATCAACGGTCAGCCGGTTGATTTCATGCTCGATACCGGGGCGACTGACGTGTCGATCCCGGCGGAAATGGCCAAACGGCTGAAACTGGAAAAAGGCTTTGGGGTGACCCTGAGCACCGCCAACGGTCTTGCCCAGGGTTACCGAACCCGTATCGACCGGCTGCAACTGGGTGACATTGTGCTGCGTGATGTGCGCGCCCTCGTCGTGCCAGGCCTGGATGGCAAGCAAGTGCTGCTCGGAATGAGCGCGCTGAACCAACTTGAATTTACCCAGCGCGGTGGCACCATGCTGCTGCGCCAGACAACGAACCGATGAGGCCCGCATGAGCGACTCCCTTGATCTCAGCCTGGACGGTGTAGAACGCCGGTCACTGGCTGACTTCACCGAAAATGCCTACCTCAACTACTCCATGTACGTGATCATGGACCGTGCCTTGCCGCATATCGGCGACGGCCTGAAACCGGTACAGCGGCGCATCATCTACGCGATGAGCGAGTTGGGGCTGGACGCCGATTCCAAGCACAAGAAGTCGGCGCGTACCGTCGGTGACGTGCTCGGCAAGTTCCACCCGCACGGTGACTCGGCCTGCTACGAAGCCATGGTCCTGATGGCTCAGCCGTTCAGTTACCGCTACACGCTGGTCGACGGCCAGGGTAACTGGGGTGCGCCGGATGATCCCAAGTCCTTCGCCGCCATGCGTTACACCGAAGCGCGGCTGTCGCGTTATTCCGAAGTGCTGCTCAGCGAACTGGGCCAGGGCACTGCGGACTGGGGCCCGAACTTCGACGGCACCCTCGACGAACCGCTGGTGTTGCCCGCGCGTTTGCCGAACATCCTGCTCAACGGCACCACCGGCATCGCCGTGGGCATGGCCACCGACGTACCGCCGCACAACCTGCGCGAAGTCGCCACGGCGTGCGTGCGTTTGCTCGATGAGCCCAAAGCCACGGTAGAGCAGCTCTGCGAACACATCCAGGGCCCGGACTACCCGACCGAAGCGGAAATCATCACGCCGCGGGCCGACCTGCTGAAAATGTACGAAACCGGCAAGGGCTCGGTGCGCATGCGCGCCGTGTACCACATTGAAGACGGCGACATCATTGTCACCGCGCTGCCGCATCAGGTTTCCGGTGCCAAGGTGCTGGAACAGATCGCGGCCATGATGCAGGCCAAACCGTCGAAAGCCCCGCAGATCGCTGACTTGAGAGACGAGTCCGACCACGAAAACCCGTGCCGGATCGTGATTATTCCGGGCGCACGCAAAAACTTTGATCACGACGCGCTGATGCAGCATCTGTTCGCCAGCACCGAGCTGGAGTCGAGCTACCGGGTCAACATCAACATCATCGGTCTGGACGGCAAGCCGCAGCTGAAAAACCTGCGCGCGCTGTTGGTCGAGTGGCTGGAATTCCGGGTCCAGACTGTGCGTCGTCGCCTGCAATTCCGTCTGGACAAGGTCGAGCGTCGCTTGCACCTGTTGGACGGTTTGCTGATTGCCTACCTCAACCTGGATGAAGTGATTCACATCATCCGTACCGAGGAGCACCCGAAAGCCGCGCTGATCGAGCGTTTTGCCCTGAGCGAAATCCAGGCCGACTACATCCTCGACACCCGTTTGCGTCAGTTGGCGCGACTGGAAGAAATGAAGCTGCGTGCCGAGCAGGATGAACTGCTCAAGGAACAAGCCAAGCTTCAAGCCCTGCTGAGTAGCGAAGCCAAGCTGAAAAAACTGGTCCGCACCGAGCTGATCAAAGACGCCGAAACTTACGGAGACGACCGTCGCTCGCCAATCGTCGAGCGCACCGAAGCCAAGGCTCTGACCGAGCACGATCTGCTGCCGAACGAGAAAGTGACCGTCGTCCTGTCGGAAAAAGGCTGGGTTCGTTCCGCCAAGGGGCACGAAATCGACGCCACCGGGCTTTCCTACAAGGCCGGGGATGGTTTCAAGGCTCTGGCGCCCGGGCGCTCCAACCAGTTTGCGGTGTTTATCGATTCCACCGGTCGCAGCTATTCGGTGGCCGCACACACGCTGCCATCGGCCCGTGGCCAGGGTGAACCGCTGACCGGTCGTCTGACGCCGCCACCAGGGGCGAGCTTCGAATGCGTGCTGATGCCGGAAGACGATTCGCTGTACGTGATCGCCTCCGACGCCGGTTACGGTTTCGTGGTCAAGGGTGAAGACCTGCAAGCCAAGAACAAGGCCGGCAAGGCGCTGTTGAGCCTGCCGAACAACGCCAAGGTGATTCTGCCGCGTCCGGTGGCTGATCGTGAGCAAAACTGGCTGGCCTCGGTGACCACCGAAGGTCGCCTGCTGATCTTCAAGATCAGCGATCTGCCACAATTAGGTAAAGGTAAAGGTAATAAGATCATCGGGATTTCCGGCGAGCGTGTTGCCAGCCGCGAAGAATATGTCACGGACATCGCCGTTCTGCCGGATGGCGCCACATTGGTGCTGCAGGCCGGAAAACGTACCTTGTCACTGAAAGCAGACGACCTCGAACACTACAAAGGTGAGCGTGGACGTCGTGGTAACAAATTGCCACGTGGCTTTCAGAGGGTCGATGCGCTGCTCGTCGAAAACCTCAATTAAGCGTCCTAGAGCGCTCGATCTACGATTTAACGCGTAGATCGACGCTTTGGCGCTGGAGTCGGAACGCATATTCACGGATGATATGGCCTTTCAAGCGCCGGCGTGGTCGAGCGTTCTTCATATTTATTGAGTATTTTCACTGTGGTTAGCCTTGTGGCAACCACCTGGATGGGACGATGACTGCTCTGCGCCTTCCTTTTATTTTGATGCTCGCTGGCGTTTTTGGCCTGGCGGGTTGCAGCACTCACCAACCGGTGTCGCTGTATCAGCTGGACAGCGGAAGTCCGGCTCAACCTGCGCAAAGCGCGGGCATGGCTGTATTGCTGGGTCCGGTAACGGTAGCTGATTACCTGCAACGCGAAACGTTGTTGCAGCGACAGCCGGATGGCAGCCTGCAAGCTTCGACTGATGGTCGTTGGGCGGGTAGCCTGTCGTCGGATATCGATCAGCTGCTGCTGCGCCAGGTCGCCGGTCATCTGGACAGTCAGCGCGTAGTGCTGGCGCCTGCGACAGTGGGCTTCACACCGGATGTGCAGGTTCTTCTGACGATTACTCGCCTGGACTCGGGTGAGGCGCAACCGGCGATCCTTGATGCGCAATGGCGTCTGATCGATCGTCGCGGCCAGGTTCGTGATAACCGCATCATTCACCTGCAGGAACAACATGCAGGCGGCACGGCGGCTCAGGTTCAGGCTCAGGGTGTGCTGCTGCAGCGTCTGGCCGAGCAGCTGTCGACGGCGCTCAAGCCGCTGGCCAATCAGCCACCGATTGCCGAAGCGCCAAAAAAACCGGCTGCCAAGCCGACGGCACCTGCGGCGGAAGCGGAAAAGCAGCCGAAGATCCCGATGGCTTCGCCGATTCGTACCGATATGGAAGTGTTCAGGTTCTAAGCCTGGATTGATCCAGGAACAAAGCCCGCCCTGTGCGGGCTTTGTTGTTTCTGCAGGTTGGAGATCTTCGGTGCTGCTGGCGGCCTCTTCGCGAGCAGGCTCGCTCCCACAGGGGATATCTGATGCTCACAGAGGATGCGTCCACAGAAGATCCCTGTGGGAGCGAGCCTGCTCGCGATGAGGCCAGAACAGGCAATAAAAAGCCCGCAGACGATTACTCGTCTGCGGGCTTTTTCATAACGGGGCTATTTACGCCCGACGTTCATGCATCCGCGCCAGTTGCCGCTCGAGCATCGACGGATAGGGCTCCATCAGCCGCTCTACGCAACAAGCGCCTTCCGGGCTTGCGATCGGTCGGATTCGTGCGCGCTGGCGGATCAGCGCGTCGTCACCGATCTTGCGCTCCACCAGCAATAGGTTGCGGCTGTGTTGCGACAGGGCCAGCGCATCCTGAGCGGTTTCGGTCAGCAGCAGATCAATCTGGCTCAGGCCGAACAGCTCATCACCCAGGGTCAGGCCCAATTGCAATTGCAGGGTGATGCCGCTGTCGGCGACCTCGATCTGCAACTGATGGCCAAGAGCTCGCAACAACTCACCGCAGCAGATGGCGTTGGTCAGGTAGTCGTCGCCGCTGTCTTCGGTATGGAACAGCATCAGCGTGCTGCCATCGTTCAGGGTGTGCAGCTCGCTCTGGTAGAGCGAGGCGGCTTGATCGAGACAGTCGCGATAGCGTTTGAGCAGTTCTTCCAGACGTGTGCGGGGCAGGCGACGCAGTTGATCCTGAGCGCCCAGTTGCACGGCCAGCACCGCGCTGTGCTGCGGCACGTTCGATGGTTTCGGTTTGGCTATCGGTTTCAGCGCGGTCGCAGCTGTTTCATCCCGCAAGTCGGCAAATGCATCGTCGTCATCGTCGTCATCGTCGTCTTCAACGGTGCTGACAATGCGCCGTGGCGCAGGTTTGAGGCCAGCCACAGGCTTGGTTTCATCGAAACTCGGGTCACGCAAATTGCGCACTTCGAAGGTTGGCTCGTTATCGTTCGCATCTTCGTAGTCGCTTTCGTCGTACTCAGGCTCGGGAGCGGGTTCCGGCTCGGCGGGCTCTGGCGCGAAGTCGGCGTGCAGCTGGCGAGCCAGGTCGCCGATCTCATCCTGACGCTCGGTGGCCGGGGTGTATTCGTCGATATGGCGCAGCCACACCCGCAATTGCAGCAGCGGCGTGGAGATGTGCCGACCCAGGCGCAGGCTCAAGGCCAGGGACAGCGACAGCAGAATCGCGCTCAAAATGCCCATGCTTTGCAGGCTGATGGTCATCGGCTGCTGGAACTGATCCATGTCCAGGCTGATGCGCAGTTGCCCGGCGGTCACATCCTGGAAAGTGATCTTGCTCTGGTACATGCCTTCGGCTTCGCCCAGCAGGCTATGCTTGGGGCGCTGACCGGCTTCGGCGAGGATGCGGTTATCCACGCTGTAGATAGCGGCGTGAGCCACCAGCTTGTTTTTGGTCAGGTTGTTGAGCAGCACGTTGAGGCTGAGGATGTCGTTGGACACCAACAGCTCCGTGGCGGACGTGGCAGTCTGGGTGGTCAGGCTTTCGCCCAACGCATCCGCCTGCTCGTGCATGGCCTGCTTGAACTGCAAACCCATCACGCAGGCATAGATCACCAGGGCCAGAGCGACCAGGATCACGTTATGGCTGGCGATGCGCAATGCAATCGGTACACGGCGGTGGCGCAGTGCACGGAAGATCAGCAGAAAGAAGTTATCGGTTTTTACTGGCGTGGGCCGGTTCACTTGAGCTCGGCTCTTTTGTCCGTGAAGTTGACGCGCAGTATAGCGACAGGCCCTAGACCGTCAAAGCGCTCACGGTGCCCGATGGTCACTGAATGTGGGTAGAATGCGGTTTTTTTCCACCTGCGGGGGTGCGCCTTGCGCGAAATCGTCCTGATAAACATCACGGGAGTCGACCGTCCGGGTCTGACTGCGGCCATTACCGGCGTTCTGGCCCAGGGTGGTGTGAACATTCTCGACATTGGTCAGGCGGTGATCCACGACACCTTGTCGTTCGGCATCCTGGTTGAAATTCCCGACACCGAGCAAGGCAAGTCGGTGCTCAAGGACATCCTGTTCACGGCGTATAAGCTCGATCAGCAGGTGCGTTTCACGCCGGTGTCCGAAGAGGATTACCAGCAGTGGGTCGGCAATCAGGGCAAGAAACGCCACATCGTGACCCTGCTGACTCGCAAAGTGACCGCCGGGCAATTGCAGGCCGTGAGTTCGATCACCGCCAAATATGGCCTGAACATCGACCACATCGATCGTCTGTCCGGGCGCATGCCTCTGGACACGCCGGCCGATCAGGGCAAGGGCTGCATCGAGTTTTCCGTCCGTGGTGAAGCGGCTGATCCGCAAGCGCTGCGGGCCGAATTCCTCAGCGTCGCGCAGGAACTGAACGTCGACATCGCCTTCCAGGAAGATTCGCTGTTCCGCCGTAACCGTCGCCTGGCGGTGTTCGACATGGACTCGACGCTGATCGAAGCCGAAGTCATCGACGAACTGGCCAAGGCTGCCGGTGTGGGCGATCAGGTGTCGGCGATCACCGAGCGGGCGATGGCCGGCGAATTGGACTTCCGCGCTAGCTTCAAGGAGCGCCTGGCCTTGTTGAAAGGTCTGGATGTCAGCGTACTGGACTCCATCGGCGCCTCCTTGCGCCTGACCGAAGGTGCCGAAACTCTGTTCGCCGAACTCAAGCGCCTGGGCTACAAAACCGCCATCCTGTCGGGCGGCTTTACCTACTTCGCCAAGCAATTGCAGGCCAAGTTGGGCATCGACTATGTGTTTGCCAATGAACTGGAAGTGGTCGACGGCAAAGTCACCGGTGTGGCGGTCGAGCCGATTGTTGATGCGCAGCGCAAGGCGGATCTGCTGAAGGAGTTGGCGCACAAGGAAGGTTTGCGTCTGGAGCAGACCATTGCGGTCGGCGATGGCGCCAACGATTTGCCAATGCTGGCGATTGCCGGGTTGGGTGTCGCTTTCCGTGCCAAGCCACTGGTGAAGCAGTCAGCGAAGCAGGCGATTTCCACATTGGGGCTGGATGGCGTGCTGTATCTGCTGGGCTTCCGGGATCGCGACGGGCAGCTCTGATTTTGTATTGACTGACAGGGCCTCTTCGCGGGCAAGCCTTGCTCCTACAGGGGGCGTGTTGTTGGAACGATTAGCGCTGAACCTGTAGGAGCAAGGCTTGCCCGCGATGGCGACGCCACGGTCTTACAGATTCACCCTCAAAGTGTTTTCCACAACGAATCAAAATCCTCCTCAGCGCCGCTCACCGCGGCGTTGTCGTTTTTGGCTACCTGCAGTGGACGGTAGGCGAATTGGTTGAAACTGTTGGTGCTCGCCACCCGCCGATCCAACCCGGCTCGACGTTCCTGTCCGTTGGTGTTGATCAGCACTTTGCTGCCTTCCTGAAAGGGCAGGCGCGGGGCAAGCAGTGTGGCGGGCAGGTCGATGGCGCTGATCTCCGGTAGCAAAAGACCGCGAAGATATTGGCTGTGGTCATCACGGGTGCGCACCAGTTGCAGGCCGCAAGGCTCGGCGCAGGGCGCAACTTGCTCGATGCCCATCTGCGTGCCACCGCCGCGCACCTGGCGGATCCAGCGCACCACCGCGATGCTCCAGCCCTGCCCGGCAGAATCCTCGATACCGACCATCTCACCCGCCTGTAACTCGGCCGGCACAGCAGCGGGCCAGGCCAGGCAGTATCCGCCGGGGCTGTGATTGACCACTGACAGGACATAGGTCGGGAAGTGCTGATTACGATCGGATGCTTCGTGGCTGTCGTCATTCTGAAGCTGGGGGTATTCGATCTCTTCGTAAGGCAATAGCGTGTCTGCATTGCCTTGGGGAGCGGCGTCGAAGGCCTGGTGCCATTGGTCCTTTTCCCGGCCGGCCACTGACGTTACCGAAAACTGTGCAGGCCGGGCGCCGTGGTTTTTCAGGATGTCGCTGAATGAGCGTTGCCCACCCAGATAAAAGTGCAGCGCGCTCATGCCTATACACAGGGTCAGCGTGCCTTGGCCGACGGTGCGCTGGAAACTGCGCTCGGCGGTCTGGCCCCAGGCGGCATGAAGGTGTTGCAACGTATCCAGGCTTAACCCTGCTGGCACGGGCAGCGGTGATGAACTGTCATTTTGTTGCAAATGAGCTTCAATCGCCGCGACCAACGGCTGCGGATCAATCCCCAATAAGCTCTCCTGCTGCTCGGCCCGGAACTTGGTGCGGTAACGCGGTCCGGTGTCGAGATCCGGCATGACGGCAAACAGCCCTGTGGCCGGTTTGCCGGGTTGCAGCTTGATCCATTGGCTCCAGGGCTCCAGCACCTCGGCCACCCGGGCAATCTGGTGCTGACGCAGTTGGTTGCAGCGTGAGGCGCCCAGCAGCAAGGCGACCACGTAAGTCTGCTCGACGCTCAGGTTTTGCGTCTGGCTGGCCAGCTCATCGCGCACGGTCGTGTGCTGGAGCCGGTGTGCGCAGGCGATCCGGTAGAGCTGATGCAGCTCCAGCCACAGGCCTTCCGGCACCGGGCAATAAAGTTTGGTCGCGCGAATCAGCGGCCCGTTCAGGCAATGAATCGCCCGTTGCAGCGCCTGGGTCAGCAGCGGCGCACGGTCCTTGCTGAATTTCGGTGTGATGCGCACGACGATCTGTTTATAACCAATGGCCAAGTGACTTTGCAGCGCCTGGCAGAGGTTGGCGATCTTGCGGGAACGCTCGTCGAGGACAATCGACTGATGCAGGAAATGCTGCTCAAGGTGTTTGCAGACGTAATACACCTCGGGCCGCAGCAGTTCGAGCAATTGCAGGCGATTGTCGCTGGGCGTGAGCAGCTGGTTGAGTTCGCTCAAGCCTTGATACAGCTGGCGAGCGGTTTCGCCGATATTGGCTTTGGGTAGATTGGCGATCCAGCGCTTGAGATCACGCGGGGTAGCGTCACAGAACGACAGGCGCAACTGCGTCGGGATCGGCGCGCGTAGCAACAGGTGGGGGCTGGTCTCACTCATGCCGTGGAAAAACTCCAACCGGTAAATGGGCAGTGATGACCTGACTGTAGCAGCTAATGGATTTCTACCGTTTGTCTGTCAGTCGAATGCCCTCCGGGCGTACTACTAATCTGACAGTCGTGCGACTGGATACGCACAGTCGTACGGCCTGCTGCCTACGCAGGGCAGGTCTCTTGTAACTTCAAGGAGATGAAGTTTATGTCTAGATATGTAGTGGCAAATCAATGGGGCGGTAGTTCGGCACCCTGGCATCCGGGCGGAGACTGGGTGTTAGGCGCGCGGGACAACCAGAACGTTGTCGCGATCGAGATCAAGTCGAGCGATGGCGGGAAGAGTTTCACCGGCACCATGACGTATGCGGGTGAAGGTCCCATTGGTTTCAAGGCTCAGCGCACGGGCCAGAACCAGTACAACGTTGAAAATCAGTGGGGCGGCAACGATGCCCCGTGGCATCCGGGTGGTAAATGGGTCATCGGAGGCCGGGATAATCAGAACGTTGTGGCGTTGAGCGTGACCTCCAGTGATGGAGGGAAAAACCTCAGTGGCACCAATACCTACGCCAACGAAGGGCCGATCGGCTTCCGTGGACAGATAGAGTAACGGCACCACCGAAATGTCCGGCCCCGCGAAGACGTTCGCGGGGTTCGGATCAGGGATCAGGCTTTTGCCAGCCCCATGCCCTGGCCCATCTGCACCGGCGAACCGGCCGCCAGTTCTTCAGCCCACTTCACTTGATCAGGCCCGAACAGCACGACAGCGGTCGAGCCCAGTTTGAACCGACCCAGTTCTGCACCTTTCTCCAAATGGATCGGCGCACGGGCGGCTTCGTCGTAGCGGAAGGTTTTCAGCTCGCGTTTCGGCGGCGTGACCAGCCCGGCCCAAACGGTTTCGATCGACGCAACGATCATCGCGCCCACCAGAACCACGGCCATCGGCCCGCGCTCGGTGTCGAAAATGCACGCCACACGCTCATTGCGGGCGAACAGTTCCGGAACGTTTTCAGCGGTGGTCTGGTTGACCGAGAAGATCCGGCCCGGAATGTAGACCATCTCGCGCAGGGTGCCGGCCAGCGGCATGTGCACGCGGTGGTAGTCCTTCGGCGACAGATAAATAGTTGCGAAATCACCGCCCATGAACGGCGCTGCGTTGGCCGCATCGCCGCCCAGCAATTCCAGCACGCTGAAGCTGTGACCCTTGGCCTGGAACACGCGACCGTGTTCGATCGGGCCAAGTTGGCTGACCGCACCGTCGGCCGGGCTGAGGATCGCGCCAGGCGTCTCGTCCAGCGGGCGAGCGCCGTCTTTCAATGCGCGAGTGAAGAACGCATTGAAGTGCTCGTAGGCCGTCAGGTCTTCGACCAGCGCCTGCGACATGTCCACCTGATAACGCTTGGCGAACCAGGCGGTGAAGGCATTCTTGAACCAGCGCACGCGGCATTCGGCGATGCAGCCGGCCAGTCGCGACAGCAGGTGATGGGGCAGCAGGTATTGGCTGAGGATAAACAAACGCTTATTCATTAACTGTCCTTAAAAACCTTAAATCTCTACGGGCGTATCGGGGTGGTTGCCCCATTCGCCCCAGGAACCGGCGTAGCCTTTTACCCGCGGATAACCGAGGGATTTTGCCACCAGATAGGTGAAGCCAGAACGGTGGTGAGTCTGGCAGTGGGTAATCACTTCTTTGTCTTTGCTGATCCCGAGTTTTTCCAGGATCTGCGGCATGTCGGTGCGGATGCGCAGGTTGCGCGTCTGATCCATGCCCGCGGTCCATTCGAAATTGACCGCGCCGGGAATGTGCCCGGCCTTGGCCGCCAGGACTTTCTCGCCGGAATATTCCAGCGGCCCACGCGCGTCCCAGATTGCCAGGTCGGCGGCACCGAGACGGCTTTGCAGGTACTCGCGGGTGGCAGTGGGTTCGTCGTGCAGGGTCAACGCAACCGGGCCGCCGACCGCGGCCGGGATCTGGATCGACATGGGCAAGCCTTCTGCCAGCCAGGCCTTCAGGCCGCCGTCGACATAGTGGTACTTGCTATGGCCGATGACATCCAGCAGCCAGATAAAACGCCCGGCCCAACCGCCGCCCTCGTCGTCATAGACCACGTAGATCGCGTCTTTGTTGTGTCCCAGTTCACCGAACAACGCTTCGAGTGCCGCTTGCGGCGGCATCAGTCCCGGCGCAGGCGCCTGACCGAGTTGCGTGCGTTTCGGATCGACAAAACGCGCACCGGGGATATGCCCTTCGGCATAGCGGGCGCTGCTGGTCAGGTCCACCAGAACCAGTTCGCGGGCGTCGAGACGGGCGAGCAAGTCGCTCGGCTCGATCACCAGCGGCAAGCCAGAGAAGTCAGACATGTGAGGTCTCCAGAACACAAAGGGGAGGATTGTATAGCAGCGTCATTGGCCGCGGTGACTAAAGCTGTGCAGGGCTTTCTCGATGCACTGCGCGGTTTTGCCGAAGGCTTGCACGGTGATTTCCGAGAACGGCCCGCCGCCCTGATCCGCCACCACAATCATGATCACCCGACCATTATTGACCAGTGAGCGCAACAGCAAGTGTTCGCCGCCGAACTGTGAGCGCAGGCTGGCCGGCAACAGGGCCGAAAATTGCGCGTTGTTGGCCGGTGTCAGGCGCACTTGGGCTTGTTGCGAGAGCAGACGTTGCAGCACGGTGCTCTGGCTGACGGCGAAGTTCAGGCCGGCCGCTTCTTTTGGCAGCCCGGCTGTCTGGTGCACCCGCAGATTGTCATGGGTGCGGTCGGCCATCAGGATCATCACCCGACGCATGCCGCACGCAACCAAAGCATCCCGGGCAGACGTGGTCAGGTGCATGGCATTGGTGAAGCGACTCGGCTCGACCAGCAACTCGGCACACTGTCTGCGCCATTTCGCCAGGTCTTCGGCCGTCGGTGCCGGGGCTGGCAGCAATCCGGCGTGGACACGGTTCATGCCCCACGGCCAGATCAGCGACATGGCCGGGTGCCAAAGGTCTGGCATTGCATGATGACGGGCGCTGTTGGCGGCCTGTTGGTGCAACTGCTGCTGCACTTCGTCCATCGGCATTTGCAGGTAAAGGCTGGTCAGATACTGCCAGCGTTCACTGTGCGGACTGTCCCAGGCCTGTTGTGCCGACAGCGCCAGACCGTTGGCCAGCAGCACCGTGTTGGCCGGTTGATTGAGCCAGCGGCGCAGGGTCGGATCGTCATCGAGGCGGTTCTGCTGGCGCAATGGATGATCGCTGTCGCGCGCGATGCGCAGCACTTTCACCAGCTCACGCTGCTCGTTGAGCAGCAGCCGATAGCCCTGATGCACCCAGATCGGCAGGCGCCAGATGTCCACGAGCGCCAGGCAGATATCCAGCAAGCGAACGCCGAACAATTGCTTTTCGACTTTGCTCGCCGACTCGCCTTTATGCATGACCCGCAGCTCCCACTCTTCGAGCAACTGCGGATGAGTCAATGCCATCGGCCAGAGCGGCGAGAGAAACAGCAGGCTGCCCCAGTGGATGTCCTGCCACAGCCGCGCGAGGCGACTGGCGAAAAAACCGTTGGCCTGTTGGGTCGCGTGCTGGCTGATCAGCTGCAGCTGACGCAGGGCGATCGGGATCTCCGATTGCGGCTGGGCAGGCAGCCGGTTGAGCAGTTCTTCGGTGCGCTTCAAACCGAGGCGATTGATCGCCACCTCAAGGTTTTCCGCAGGCTCGGTCATGCTGCCATGGGTGTGACGATTGGCTTCGCGAATCACGCTCAAGGCCAGCGCGGGACTGTCCTGTATCAGTTCAGCGATATCGCGCAGGGAGCTGCGACTGTTGGCGATGGCCTTGCAGACACGGTCATGACTGGCTTGCGGAACGGGCAAGCGCACGCCATCGAGAAGCTTGACCCAGCCTTCGAGAGTGGTCGGTTTTGGAGTTGGAACGTTCGTTTCGTTAGCCATGGTTGGACGCGATCATCGTCTGCATTACCTATGCCCGGAGCGGGCCAAATTGGCTTTTCGCCTGAACTGGCTATAGTCTGGCGCAGTTTTGCCGATAAGTAGAAGAAGAGATTTTTTAACTTCCGAATATGACCTTGAACCCGACTCAGTAAGTGCTCTCCTACCTATGGCTAAAATTATCGGCATCATCGTCGTATTCGCGAGCGTGCTCGGCGGATACGTGCTCTCCCACGGCAAGATTGCCGCCCTGATTCAGCCCTTCGAGGTGTTGATTATCGGTGGCGCGGCCCTCGGTGCATTCCTCCAGGCCAACCCCAGTTACATGACCATGCACGTGCTCAAGAAATCCTTGGGCATGTTCACTTCGCGTTTCAACCACACGTTCTATCTGGAAGTGCTGGGCCTGATCTACGAGATCCTCAACAAGAGCCGCCGCGAAGGCATGATGGCCATCGAAGGCGATATCGAAGATGCCTCCGCGAGCCCGATCTTCGCCAAATACCCGGCCGTGCTCAAAGACGAACGCATGACTGCGTTCATCTGCGATTACCTGCGCATCATGTCCTCCGGCAACATGGCTCCCCATGAGCTTGAAGGCCTGTTCGACATGGAGCTTTACAGCCTCAAGGAAGACCTCGAGCATCCATCCCACGCGGTGAACGGCATTGCCGACGCCATGCCCGGTTTCGGTATCGTCGCGGCGGTACTCGGTATCGTGGTGACCATGGCTTCCTTGGGTGAAGGCGATCAGAAATCCATCGGCCTGCACGTCGGTGCGGCACTCGTCGGTACCTTCTTCGGTATTCTCGCGGCGTACGGTTTCTTCGGTCCGCTGGCCCATTCCCTGGCCCACGATGCCAAGGAAGAACTCAACGTCTACGAAGCCATCAAGGCTTCGCTGGTGGCTTCGGCTTCCGGCATGCCGCCATCGCTGGCGGTAGAGTTCGGTCGCAAGGTTCTGTACCCGGCGCACCGTCCTAGCTTCGCTGAGCTGGAACAAGCGGTTCGCGGTCGCTAGTGTCCTGTCTTGCAAATACGTTCCTTTTTGGCGAGTGGCTGTTGTTGCCAGACAAGGCGCCGCGACGAGTCATAGCCGGCTATGGCGAGGAGCGGCAACGCAGTATGGCGACAACAGACACCGCCAAAAAGGAACAGTATTTGTGAGACAGGGCACTTAGATCATGGAAAATAACCAGCCGATAATCATCAAGCGCGTCAAGCGCATCGCCGGCGGGCACCACGGAGGCGCCTGGAAAATCGCCTTCGCGGACTTCGCAACGGCGATGATGGCGTTCTTCCTGGTGCTGTGGCTGCTGTCCACCGCAACGCCTGAACAGAAGATCGCCATCGCCGGTTACTTCAAGGACCCGGTCGGTTTTTCCGAAAGCGGTACGCCGTACATCATCGACCTGGGCGGCACGCCGACCCTGGCGCCGGAGAGCACCCTCAACCCCGAGGTGAAATCCCAGCCGCAGCCGGACAAGGTGACCATCGACGCCGAGCAGGTTGAAGGCATGGCCGAGCAGGTCGAGAAGGAACGTCTCG
Organism: Pseudomonas sp. LS2P72; assembly: GCF_054897865.1. Lineage (NCBI taxonomy): Bacteria > Pseudomonadati > Pseudomonadota > Gammaproteobacteria > Pseudomonadales > Pseudomonadaceae > Pseudomonas > Pseudomonas sp. LS2P72. The sequence goes on along the minus strand of NZ_CM142708.1, from coordinate 6,360,396 downwards.
AACTGTTGCTGCAAGAACTGCAGAACAAGGTCGAAGAAAACCCGCAACTCAAGAAATTCAAAGACCAGATCCTGTTCGAGATCACGCCGGACGGTTTGCGCATCCAGATCGTCGACGCCGAAAACCGCCCGATGTTCGACTCGGGCAGTGCCCGACTGAAGCCGTACTTCGAAGACATCCTGCTGGCCATGGCTGACACCATCAAAGCGGTGCCGAACAAGATCAGCATCAGCGGCCACACCGATGCCAAGCCGTATTCGAGCACGGGTGACTTCGGTAACTGGGAGCTCTCGGCCAACCGCGCCAACGCGGCACGTCGTGCGCTGATCGCTGGCAGCTATCCGGATGCACAGGTGGCGCGGGTCGTCGGTTATGCCTCGTCGGCCCTGTTCGATCGCGAGAACCCATTCAATCCGGTCAACCGCCGTATCGACATCGTGGTGCTGACCAAGAAAGCCCAGCGTGCCATCGAAGGTTCGCAAGGTGCGGAACCGGTGCCGGAGCAAACGCCAACGCAAGGGCAGGGCGGCCCGGGCGAAGTGCCCGTCACGCCGGTCGATCCGAATGCGTTGCCGGTGGATAAGGAACCGTTGCCGGCGCATGAGCTTCGCGAGCGCTTGAATCTGTTTGAAGATCCAGCGCCGAAACCGGGTGAACCGCCGAAGCAGTGACCCATAAAAAAGCCGACAGTGATGTCGGCTTTTTTGTGTCTGTCGTTTGTGCGTTGGTGGCGGCTGTAGGAACGATCTGAATTTTCGCGCTGGGGTTCTCCCTCGTGCAAGCGTCAGTCTATAGTTCCGCCGTTGCTGCCAACGCGGTGACCGATCTTAGCCGGTCGAACCACAGATGAAATCTATCGAAATTATCCGGAGTTTAGACCCATGGCTAAGTACCACCCGCTCCAAGGCAACTTCAGCGTCGGCCCGACGCTGTACATCGACACCGAAGCCCGTGCTTCCGACCTTCTTGAAACCGCCGTCCACCGACTCAAAGCCGCACGTAATCTGCTCAACAGCGTTACCTGCCTGTGCGTAAAAGAAGCCGAAGGACACGACCTGGAGCATTTCGCCAACGCTGCACACATGCTGATTCAGGACGGCTGCGACGCCTTGGATGCGCTGGGCTGGAAGCTGGAAAAAACTGCATGCTGAAAATGAGAAAGCCGCAACATTCGCGGCTTTTTTGTCAGGGTACGCGCTGGGACAATTTTCTGACCGCCATCAAGGCGTGCCATATCCACTGGAGTGGCTTCCGATCATTTTCGTGACGTCACGAAAATGATCGAGTTCGGGAAAGGTGGACGGCGCCCTGTCGAAGACTTCATGCCCACTCGTTATGCCTGCTACTTGATTGTCCAGAAGAGTGACCCGAGTTGGCAGTCATGAATCGATTCCTTCGGCGCCCATTGATTGATCAGCATTGAATGTCTAGTGCTGAAATAGGTTTACACCTGTTGCACCCTAACGCTCGATGCATCGCATCGGGCGTTTGTATTTTAAGGACGGTTGTCTCTGCTTTAATTGGGGCGCCAGTGCCTGGCTGCAGTTGATGAGAAGTCCTCAACCCTTACAATCGCCACTACCAGGTTCGTGATGCTCGGGCTTTCCTTGAACAAGCAGGAGTCACCCCATGAGCGTAATGAATTACAAAGGCTATGCCGCCCGAATTGAATACAGCGAGGAAGATGGCCTGTTTGTCGGCCATATTGCTGGTATCAGAGATATTGTTGGGTTCCATGGCGAGTCAGTACAGGAGCTTCGAGGTGCATTTGAAGAGGCCGTCACTGATTATCTGGAGACTTGCGCCAAGCTCGGGCGCACGCCGCAGAAGCCCTATTCTGGCCACCTCAGTCTGCGTTTAGCGCCGGCACTCCACGCAACTGTCGCCGTAAAAGCGCAGCTGGACCACAAGAGTATCAATCAGTGGGTAGCTGACGTTCTTGATCGTGAGGTGCATGCCTGACCACTGCCATTGCACCTTCCTGAAAAGAAGCCAGAAGGTGTAAACCTTGTTCAGGGCGAGACACGAGACAAACTAAAAAAAGCCGCGATCATCGCGGCTTTTTTGCACCTGTCAGAAACCGCGCCGGATGCGGTTCTTGAGTTGGTCGTGGAACAGGTCTGCATTTCCTTTGTAGAGGCTGCGAACCGACTCAGTGATCGATTCCAGTCCTATCGAGCGTTTGGTTATCACCTCCTCACGATAAGCATCAATGAAAAAATTGATGTCCGTATCGCCGCTCAGTTTCGGCCATTTGTCGAGGTACAACGGTAAAGCGCTGGGGCCAATCTGGTACGAGCAGATGCGGCGATTGCTGATGGTCGCTTCTCCGATTTCGAACGGAACCCACCAGGACTGTGCGGTGTTCTCCGAAATCACGGCGAGCAAGTGCGTGCACGCGGTGATGTTGCGGGTGATGACCCCGGTGATGTCGTCAGCGGTCTGTGATTCCGGATCCAGCACGTCGAAATAGGTCTTGATGTTGGCCTGAATAAGACGGGTGTTGATGGCGATGGCGTGGGGCCGATCGCTATGGCGATAGCTGATGAATACAGGCATCAGAAATGTCCTTTGATCGCGAGTTCGCGGTAATAGGCGCCGAGGGCGGTCAGGCGGCAACCGGTCGAGTTGATGGCCGCGTAGTACATGTGCTCGGCGTCCACCGGTTCGATCAGGCTGTGGCGGTTGCACTTTTGCAGTTGCTTGAAGATGTCGCCGTTGTCGGGATCGAACGTGGCTTCGGTCGGTTCATAGCTGGGGTCCAGGGGGAACACATAGCTAGGTTCCGGGAACCAGTCCTTGAGCTTGCGCAGGGTTTCTTCGGCAATCAGCGGCGTAACTTCCCGCAACGGCACAAATTGCGAGACGTTGGTCTTGAACACCGGTCGCTGCTCCCATGCCCCTAACGCGTTGTCGACGAACGAATACACGCTGCCCGGCGTGACCTTACCCAAGACATTGGCGGCTCCGCCGTGCAGTGCTTGCAGCAACAGGTCGGTAAACACGCCGTGGCCGCGACCTTCGAGCGCTACCTGGTCCTTTTTACAGGCAGTGAGAATGGTCATGCCCTCGCTGATCACGCTGCTGCCACCGCGCAATCCGCGCATGGCGGCCGCCGCGCCGGCCTGGCAGCAGTCGAGGATGATGATTTTGTTCTTGATGTGGGGGGCGTTGTCCGCCCAGCTCAATATGTCGCTGATGCGAATGCCATCGCTACCCGGCGCAAAGTCCTGAGGGATCAACAGCCCCTCGTCGATGCTGGTGTCGAACTGGCCGTGGCCTGCGAAATACAGCAGCGCCACATCACAATCGCCGGAAAACAGGCTTTGAATGTGCTGCTTCATGGCTGTCAGCGAAAGGTCGTCTTCGGCTGAGGTCAGCACCTTGCTGCTGAAGTTCGGCCGCCCGTTGGCGTGACGCTCCAGCACCGAAGCCATGGCCATCGCGTCGTTATTGCATCCGCTCAATGGTGAGACGTGGGCGTAATGGTTGATCCCGATGAACAATCCCTTGCGCATGGTTCAGCCCGCCGCGTGAGTGCGAATGGCACTGATGATGCTGTTGGTGTTCCACGCACACTCCGCGTGTGCTGCCCGGCGCACCACGGTAGAAATCCGCTCCGCACCAAACGGCTTCACCGCAATGATCACCTTGCCCATTCGCCTGGAGATCTCGATTTCCTTGTTGATCCACTTGCTGTAGGTCGAATACATCCCCGCCATGATCAGCACTGCCGAGCAGGGGCGGATTTTGTTTTCGATGGCTTCTTCCAGCTGTTTGTCGGTTTTCGCGCCGAGGATCGGGTTGTCCGGCGGCACCGAAAAATTTTTGAACGTGAAGCCGGGTTTGGCGTTGAGCAGGCGGACCAGATTGTCGTGGGCGTCTGAGTAGTTCCACGAATGGCTGATGAACAAATGATAGGTTTGCATGGGTATCCCTCGGTATCGCCAAAATGCGAAGAGGGCTCGAATGTATGCACTTGAGTGGTCGCAACAAGACCTGTACTGATAAAGAGAATTCCCCTACAAACAGGCGTGCAGAAGCCTTACAGAAGTCTCTGACGTTTAAGGGGTGAGGATATTTGTAGGACGCTACAAGCGGCGCGCCGCCCCGTCAGTGTCGAGGCAGCGGGCGCGTCTGTTTAGTAGCTGGTTTCCGGCAAACTGGCGATGATCGAGCGATAGCTGTTCATCCGTTGCTGCTGCACGCGACCCTCTTCCAAGGCCTTGAGCAGGGCGCAACCCGGTTCGCGGTCGTGCTTGCAGTCGCGGAAGCGGCAGGTGCCGATCAGGTCGTTGAACTCGATGAAACCCGCTTCTACGTCGGCACGGCTGACGTGGCCCAGGCCGAATTCGCGGATGCCCGGGGAGTCGATCAGCTCACCGCCACCGGGGAAGTGGAACAACCGCGCGGTGGTGGTGGTGTGAGTGCCCTGGCCGGACAGCTCAGACAGCGGGCCGACACGGGCTTCGACTTCAGGCAACAGGCTGTTGACCAGCGAAGACTTGCCGACGCCGGACTGGCCGACGAACACGCTGATGCGCCCGTCCAGTTGTTTTTGAAGTTGCTCCATGCCGTTGCCGTGGTGCGCCGAAACCTCCAGCACCGGGTAACCCAGGGTGCGGTAAACCGCCAGCAAGGCATTCAACGCCGGGGCGTTTTGCTCGTCGATCAGGTCGAACTTGTTGAGCAACAGCAGCGGACGAATCCCGGCGTGCTCAGCGGCGACCAGGTAACGGTCGATCAAGTTGGCGTGAGGCTCGGGCAGCGGCGCGAAGACAATCACGATCATGTCGACGTTGGCCGCTACAGGCTTGAGCTGACCACGGCTGTCCGGACGGCAGAGTTCGGTTTTACGCGGCAGTTGCGCCACGATCACACCGATGCCCTGGTTGCCGGCACGCCAGACCACCTGATCGCCGGTCACCAGCGCCGGCAGGTTGGCGCGCAAGTGACAGCGGAACACCTGGCCGGCCAAATCGCCATCGAGGGCTTCGACTTCGACCTGCACACCGAAGTGCGCGATCACCAGGCCCGTCTGTTCCGGACCCAGATCGCCACCCTCAAGTGCCTCGACAGCCGAGGACTCGCGTTTGGCGGCGCGGGCAGCGCGTTCGCCCTGAATCTTTTCGATGCGCCAGTTTTGACGACGATTGAGTTGGCGTTTGGCCATGGGTGTTCCGTATCAAGAATGCTGCGATTAGGTAAAACGGCCGCGAGTTTAGCACGCCCGGCCACCGCCCTAGGCTAAACTGCGCAGCATTGCCTAGGAGCCGACACATGCAAAACCCGCAGAATCTGATCTGGATCGACCTGGAAATGACCGGTCTGAACCCTGATACCGACGTCATCATCGAAATGGCCACCATCGTCACCGACAGTGACCTGAACACCTTGGCCGAAGGTCCGGTGATCGCCATCCACCACAGCGACGAGATCCTCGCCGGCATGGACGAGTGGAACACCCGTCAACACGGCGGCTCCGGGCTGACCCAGCGCGTGCGCGACAGCCGTATCAGCATGGCCGAAGCTGAAGCCGAAACCATCGCCTTCCTGGAAAAATGGGTGCCGAAGGGCAAGTCGCCGATTTGCGGCAACAGCATCTGCCAGGATCGTCGCTTCCTTTATACCCACATGAAATCCCTGGAAAGCTTCTTCCACTACCGCAACCTCGACGTCTCGACCCTTAAAGAGTTGGCCGCACGCTGGGCGCCGGACGTGCGCGACAGCTTCAAAAAGGGCAGCACTCACCTGGCCCTGGACGACATCCGCGAATCGATCGCCGAGCTGCAGCATTACCGCAAGCATTTCATCAAGTTCTGATGGCGCCTCGGGTGACGCCATCGCGGGCAAGCCTTGCTCCTACAAAATCAGCGCGAATACCGTACTTGTAGGAGCAAGGCTTGCCCGCGATGCAGGCAACGCGGTCCAACTCCATGATCGCCCTCTTTTGGTGCCGTCCCTAAATGGCTAGACTGCGCGCCTTCCTGCAAGGACCGCCGCCATGTTGTTGATGCTTTACCTGATCGCCATTACCGCCGAAGCCATGACCGGTGCCCTGTCTGCCGGCCGTCGCGGGATGGACTGGTTTGGCGTGGTGCTGATCGCCTGCGTCACGGCGTTGGGTGGCGGTTCGGTGCGTGACGTGCTGCTCGGCCACTACCCGCTGACGTGGGTCAAGCACCCGGAATACCTGGTGCTGACCTCGGTGGCGGCGATGTTCACGGTGTTCGCTGCGCGCTGGATGCGGCACCTGCGCTCGCTGTTTCTGGTGCTCGACGCCGTGGGCCTGGTGGCGTTCACCCTGATCGGCTGCATGACCGCGCTGGAAATGGGCCACGGCATGCTGGTGGCTTCGGTCAGTGGCGTGATCACTGGGGTTTTCGGCGGCATCCTGCGCGACATCTTTTGTAACGACATCCCGCTGATTTTCCGTCGCGAACTCTACGCCAGCGTCTCGTTCGCAGCAGCGTGGTGCTACATGCTCTGCATTTACCTGCAATTGCCCGGCGAACAGGCGATTTTGATCACCCTGTTTGGCGGCTTCCTGCTGCGGTTACTGGCGATCCGGTTTCACTGGGAAATGCCGAAGTTCGTTTATAACGACGAAGCCTGACATGGCACGGCCCTTGTAGCAGCTGCCGAAGGCTGCGTTCGGCTGCGAAGCAGTCGTAAGTGATCAGATCCGCCGCGAGTCCTGCGGCCTCGAACGCAGCCTTCGGCAGCTGCTACAGGAGTCCGTGTTGTTTCAGGGCCCACTCGACATGCTCACGCACCAACTCCGACGGATAATCCCGTCGCGCCTTCAACGCTTCCAGCACCGGAATGCTCGACGGCGCGTTCCCCAGGCCTACCGCCAGGTTTCGCAGCCAGCGCTCGTAACCCGCTCGGCGTAACGGCGAACCTTCAGTGCTGCTGAGAAACTTCTCCTCATCCCACATGAACAGCTCGGCCAACTCGGCGTTGTCCAGGTTGTGCCGGGGCTTGAAATCGCTTTCGCCGGACGGACGGGCGAAGCGGTTCCACGGGCAGACGATCTGGCAGTCATCGCAACCGAATACCCTATTGCCGATCAATGGCCGCAAATCTTCCGGGATCGCGCTTTTCAGTTCGATGGTCAGGTAGGAAATGCAGCGTCGGGCGTCGAGTACATAAGGACCGACAAAGGCGTTGGTCGGGCAGATGTCGAGGCATGCGGTGCAACGGCCGCAATGTTCAGTGCTGTGTGGCGGATCAACAGGCAGCGGCAGGTCGACAAACAGTTCGCTGAGAAAGAAATAACTGCCGGCCTTGCGATTCAAGACCAGGGTATTTTTGCCGATCCATCCAAGACCGGCCTGTTCCGCGATGGCTTTTTCCAGCACCGGCGCACTGTCAACGAAGGCGCGGAAACCAAACGGGCCGATCTCGGCCTGAATTTTATCGGCCAGTTGTTGCACGCGTTTGCGGATCAATTTGTGGTAATCACGGCCCAAGGCATAACGCGAGACGTAGGCTTTTTCCGGTTGTGCCAGTCGTTTGGCCATTTCGGTGTCGCCCGGCAGGTAGTCCATGCGTAGGGAAACCACCCGAAGTGTGCCGGGCACCAGCTCTTCCGGGTGTGAGCGTTTGCTGCCGTGGGCGCCCATGTAGTCCATTTCGCCGTGATAGCCGGCCGCGAGCCAGCGCTCCAGGTGCTGCTCATGCTCGGCCAGGTCGAGGCCGCTGATGCCGACTTGCTGAAAGCCCAGCTCGCGGCCCCAGTCCTTGATGGATTGGGCGAGGGCGGGCAGGTCTGTGGTAATTGCGGGCATGAGGCGAGAGAAACCGGAGCTGAGGTGCGTATAATTCTGCCAGACATCGGAGCCCGAAGACGCATGCCGCAGACTAAAGATGATTTACCCGACGCGCTGTATAGCGCCGCGCAAGTGCGAGCCCTCGATGCGAGACTGATCGCGGCCGGTACACCGGGCTTCGAATTGATGCAGCGCGCGGCGCGGGCGACCTGGCGTGCGCTGGTCCGTCATTGGCCGTCGGCGAACGAATTGAGTGTCGTGGCCGGTCATGGCAATAACGCCGGCGACGGTTATCTGGTGGCTGTGCTGGCCCGACGTGCCGGCTGGCACGTGCGGGTGTTGGCGGCCGGTGATCCCAAGCGTTTACAGGGTGACGCGGCATTGGCCCATGCCGAGGCCGTGTCCGAAGGTGTCGCGGTTCAAGCCTGGAGCGCACAGTCCGAGTTGCGCGGTATCGTGCTGGATGCCTTGCTCGGCACCGGTCTGACAGGAGAGGTGCGAGAGCCCTACGCGGGCGTCATTGCAGCGATCAATGGCGGCGGGCTGCCGGTTGCTGCGGTGGATATCCCTTCGGGGTTGTGTGCTGATACCGGCCGAATACTCGGCGCTGCGGTGCGGGCTGACCTGACGGTGACGTTCATCGGCCTGAAACTGGGTCTGTTCACCGGCGATGCTGCAGATGTGGTCGGCGAGTTGGTGTTCAACGATCTGCAGGCCTCCCCCGAGTCGTTTGACGGCGTCGCCATCAGTGCACGTCGCCTGATGGCCAGTTCCTTGCCGCGTCTGGCGAGCCGGGCTGCAACTTCCCATAAAGGCAAATTCGGCCATGTATTGCTGATCGGTGGTGATCGCGGCTTTGGTGGCGCGATCCTGCTGAGTGCGCAAAGTGCGCTGCGCAGCGGTGCGGGCATGGTGTCGGTGGCGACGCGCAGTGAACATGTTTCGGCCGCGCTGGCGAGAATCCCCGAAGCCATGGTGCTGGGCATTTCGTCGGCCAACCAACTGATGGAACTGCTGCAAAAGGTTTCCGTGCTGGTTGTCGGCCCAGGCTTAGGTCAGGCTTCCTGGGGGCGCAGCCTTTTGTCGGCGGCTGCCAATGCGCCGCTGCCGCAAGTCTGGGACGCCGACGCATTGAATCTGCTGGCCACAGAGCACGTGAGCTTGCCCAAGGATTGTGTGATCACGCCGCATCCGGGCGAAGCGGCGCGCTTATTGGGGGTGAGCACTGCCGAAGTGCAAGCCGATCGTCCTGCGGCGGCTCACGCATTGAGCAAAAAATATACAGCTGTCGTGGTGCTGAAAGGTGCCGGCAGCCTGATCGCCAGCCCCGATGGGCGCCTGGCGTTGTGTCATCAGGGGCATCCGGCCATGGCCACCGCCGGTTTGGGTGATGTGCTGGCCGGTCTGGTCGGCGCGTTGCTGTCTCAAGGCATGGAGGCGTTCGACGCCGCCTGCCTGGCCGTCTGGCTGCACGCCAATGCTGGCGCGCAAGAAGGTAAATCGGGCCGTGGGCTGGCGGCCAGTGATCTGATTCCAGCCATTCGTCAGTTGTTGGAGGAGCAAGCACCGTGTCTGAAGTAACCCTGTACCTGGCTGATGAAGAGGCGATGACCGCATTTGGCGCACGCATCGCGCAAACCACTGAAGGGCATGGTCTGATTTTTCTCGAGGGAGATCTGGGCGCGGGGAAAACCACGCTGTCCCGGGGCATCATCCGTGGCTTGGGGCATGTGGGCGCGGTAAAAAGTCCGACCTTCACCCTGGTCGAACCCTACGAGATTGGCGACATCCGGGCCTTCCATTTCGACCTCTATCGCCTGGTCGATCCTGAAGAGCTGGAGTACCTCGGCATCCGCGACTACTTCGAAGACGACGCGTTGTGCCTGATCGAGTGGCCCGAAAAGGGTGCAGGCTTTTTGCCAAAGCCCGACCTGACCATTACCATTAGCCCGCAAGATGGCGGGCGTTCGCTGAAAATTTTGTCCCAGGGCTCGCGTGGCGAGTCGTGGTGTGCCGCTTTGGCATTGGAAACCAATTAAATGATGGGGTCAGGTATGCGCTTTCGCGCGATGGTAGCTGCCGTAGGATTGTTGTTTTTGGCGGTGACCGTCGACGCTGTGGCCGAGACGAAGGTCAACAGCGTTCGCCTGTGGCGGGCTCCGGACAACACACGACTGGTGTTCGACCTGAGCGGTCCTGTCCAGCACAGTGTCTTTACCCTGACCGCCCCGGATCGGCTGGTCATCGACATCAATGGCGCATCCCTGGGGGCGCCGCTGAACGTCAACAGCTCGAACACTCCGATCACCGCCATGCGCTCGGCTCAACGGACGCCGACCGACCTGCGGGTAGTCATCGACCTGAAAAAAGCCGTGACGCCGAAAAGTTTTACCCTGGCGCCGAATGCTCAGTACGGTAATCGCCTGGTGGTCGACCTGTTTGATAACGCCGCCGATGCCGCGCCAATCCCGCCGCCGACCAATGTCGCGACGGTGGCCCCGGTGCCGGTCACCCCGGTTGATCCGCCAGTCAAATTGCCGCCAGCCCCGGCCGGCAAGCGCGACATCATTGTGGTCATCGATGCCGGTCACGGCGGCGAAGACCCGGGTGCCTCGGGCTCTCGCGGTCAGCGTGAAAAAGACGTGGTACTGGCCATCGCCCGCGAACTGCAGCGTCAGGTCAACGGCATGAAAGGCTTCCGCGCCGAACTGACCCGCACCGGCGACTACTTCATTCCATTGCGCGGCCGTACTGAAATCGCCCGCAAGAAGGGCGCCGACCTGTTCGTCTCGATCCACGCCGACGCCGCGCCTTCGACCGCTGCTTTCGGTGCATCGGTGTTCGCCCTGTCTGATCGCGGCGCGACCTCGGAAACGGCCCGTTGGCTGGCCGACAGCGAAAACCGTTCCGACTTGATCGGCGGTGCCGGCAACGTCAGCCTCGACGACAAGGACCGCATGCTCGCAGGCGTGCTGCTCGACTTGTCGATGACGGCTTCCCTGACCTCCAGCCTGAACGTCGGCCAGAAGGTGCTGAGCAACATTGGCCGCGTCACGCCGCTGCACAAGCAGCGCGTAGAGCAGGCCGGGTTCATGGTGCTGAAGTCGCCGGACATTCCGTCGATCCTGGTGGAAACCGGCTTCATCTCCAACGCCAACGAAGCTTCCAAGCTTGCCGCTGCGAACCACCAGCAGGCGTTGGCGCGTTCGATCAGCAGCGGCGTGCGCCAGTTCTTCCAGCAGAATCCGCCACCGGGCACCTACATCGCCTGGCTGCGTGATTCCGGTGGGATCGCACAAGGTCCTCGTGACCATCGGGTGAACCCCGGCGAGACGCTGGCGATGATTGCGGTGCGATATCAGGTGTCTCCGGCCACGCTGCGTAGCGCCAACAAGCTGTCGAGTGATGAGCTCAAAATCGGTCAGCACTTGACCATTCCCGGCACTGAACTGGCGGCCAAAGAATGAACCAGGTGCTGACCAACACGGCTCGCATCGAGCTGCTCAGCCCGCGACTGGCGAACCAGATTGCTGCCGGTGAGGTGGTTGAGCGCCCGGCTTCGGTGATCAAGGAGCTGCTGGAAAACAGCCTCGACTCCGGCGCCAAGCGCATTGATGTCGATGTGGAGCAGGGCGGCGTCAAGCTGCTGCGGGTGCGCGACGATGGCAGCGGCATTTCTGCCGATGACCTGCCGCTGGCTTTGGCGCGTCACGCCACCAGCAAGATTCGCAACCTGGAAGACCTCGAGCAGGTCATGAGCCTCGGGTTTCGCGGTGAAGCACTTGCCTCGATCAGCTCGGTGGCGCGTCTGACCCTGACATCCCGCACCCGTGATGCCGATCAGGCCTGGCAGGTCGAGACCGAAGGCCGGGACATGGCGCCTCGCGTGCAACCCGCGGCCCATCCGGTGGGCACATCGGTGGAAGTGCGCGACCTGTTCTTCAACACCCCGGCGCGACGCAAGTTTCTCAAGACCGAAAAAACCGAATTCGATCACCTGCAAGAAGTGATCAAGCGTCTGGCCCTGGCGCGCTTCGACGTGGCGTTCCATCTGCGCCACAACGGCAAGACCATCCTCAGCCTGCACGAAGCCCATGACGACGCGGCCCGTGCCCGGCGTGTGGCGGCAATTTGCGGTTCGGGTTTCCTCGAGCAGGCGCTGCCGATCGAGATCGAGCGCAATGGCCTGCATTTGTGGGGTTGGGTCGGTTTGCCAACGTTCAACCGCAGTCAGGCGGACTTGCAGTATTTCTTTGTGAACGGCCGTGCGGTACGCGACAAACTGGTGGCCCACGCGGTGCGCCAGGCCTATCGCGACGTGCTGTTCAACGGTCGGCACCCGACATTCGTGCTGTTTTTCGAAGTCGATCCGGCAGGCGTGGACGTCAACGTGCACCCGACCAAGCACGAAGTGCGCTTCCGTGACGGGCGCATGGTTCACGATTTCCTGTATGGCACCCTGCACCGCGCCTTGGGCGATGTGCGGCCGGAAGACCATTTGGCCGCGCCTGTCGCGACGGCCATCGTTCGACCGACCGGCATTGATGCTGGCGAGTTCGGTCCACAGGGCGAAATGCGTCTGACGGCCAATGCCTTGCTGGAACAGCCTCAGGCCCAGCCGTCGTTCAATACGCCGGCAGGCTCGGGCGCTGGCGCCGGTTATCAATATCAGTACTCGCCGCGCCCTCAATCGGGTGTGCCGGTTGCTGAAGCTCAGGCTGCCTACCGTGAGTTTTTTGCGCCGCTGCCAGAAGCCAGCGCGGTCGCACTGCCGGCCGGACAGGATGATATTCCGCCGCTGGGTTATGCGCTGGCGCAGCTCAAAGGCATCTACATTCTTTCGGAAAACGCCCAAGGGCTGGTGCTGGTGGACATGCACGCCGCTCACGAGCGGATCATGTACGAACGCTTGAAAATCGCCATGGCCAGCGAAGGCCTGAGCGGTCAGCCGCTGCTGGTGCCGGAGTCCCTGGCGGTCAGTCAGCGTGAAGCCGATTGCGCTGAAGAGCACGTCGCGTGGTTCCAGCGCCTGGGCTTTGAGTTGCAGCGTCTGGGCCCGGAATCCCTGGCCATCCGGCAGATTCCGGCCTTGCTCAAGCAAGCTGAAGCCAATCGATTGGTCAGTGATGTACTGGCGGATCTGATGGAATACGGCACCAGCGACCGGATTCAGGCGCACCTGAACGAACTGCTCGGCACCATGGCCTGCCATGGCGCGATTCGTGCGAATCGGCGCCTGGCCCTGCCGGAAATGAACGGTCTGCTGCGCGACATGGAAAACACCGAACGCAGCGGTCAATGCAACCATGGCCGACCGACCTGGACCCAACTGGGCCTGGACGATCTGGACAAACTGTTCTTGCGCGGTCGTTGATGAACCAGCTCCCTCCTGCGATTTTCCTGATGGGGCCGACCGCCGCCGGCAAGACCGACCTAGCCATCGAACTCACCAAAGTCTTGCCTTGCGAGCTGATCAGCGTTGATTCGGCGCTGGTTTACCGTGGCATGGACATCGGCACCGCCAAGCCTTCAAAAGAGCTTCTGGCTGAATTTCCACACCGTTTGATCGATATTCTTGATCCGGCAGAGAGCTATTCGGCCGCCGATTTCCGTCGTGATGCCCTCGAAGCCATGGCCGAGATCACCGCGCGGGGCAAAATTCCGCTGCTGGTGGGCGGCACAATGCTCTATTACAAGGCTTTGGTTGAAGGTCTGGCAGACATGCCCGCAGCCGACCCGGCCATTCGCGCACAGATCGAAGACGAGGCTGCACGCCTTGGCTGGCAAGCCTTGCACGAACAATTGGCAGTCATCGATCCGGAATCTGCGGCGCGTATTCATCCGAACGATCCGCAGCGACTCAGTCGGGCGCTGGAAGTTTATCGCGTCAGTGGTCAGAGCATGACTGCACTAAGGTTGCGACAATCTGCGCAAAGTACCGAAGCAGCCGCCTCGGGACTGCAACAATTGCCCTATACTGTCGCGAACTTGGCCATTGCTCCGGCAAATCGCCAGGTATTGCACGAGCGAATTAAACAAAGATTCACGAATATGTTGGAACAGGGATTCATTGACGAGGTCGTAGCCCTGCGTAAGCGAAGTGACCTGCATGCCGGGTTGCCGTCTATACGTGCAGTAGGCTACCGACAAGTCTGGGACTACCTGGATGGCAAGCTGACGCAAGCCGAGATGCAGGAGCGTGGAATCATTGCCACGCGCCAATTGGCGAAGCGCCAGTTCACCTGGCTGCGCAGTTGGGCTGATTTACACTGGTTGGACAGCCTCGATTGCGACAATCTGCCGCGCGCCTTGAAATACCTCGGGACCATCTCCATATTGAGCTGAGTCCTTGCAATTGCCGTCTATCCTTGGGGGTGTGACGGCCACAAGCCATCTGTTTACCTATTTTTTATATTGAATCCTTAAAGGAGTGCGGCACATGTCAAAAGGGCATTCGCTACAAGACCCTTACTTGAATACTTTACGTAAAGAGAAAGTGGGGGTTTCCATCTACCTGGTCAACGGGATCAAACTGCAAGGCACGATCGAGTCTTTCGACCAGTTCGTTATCCTGCTGAAAAACACCGTTAGCCAAATGGTTTACAAACACGCTATCTCGACAGTGGTGCCGGTTCGTCCAATTCGTCTGCCAAGCGCAACCGAATCCGAAGCAGGTGACGCTGAGCCAGGTAACGCCTGATAGGAGTCTCCTTTGTTCTTTGAGCGCCACGGTGGTGGTGAGCGAGTAATCCTCGTTCACTTGGATGGACAGGACCCTGAGGCGCGCGAAGATCCGCAGGAGTTTCAGGAACTGGCTAATTCGGCGGGCGCCGAGACCGTTGCGTTTTTTAACGTGCCGCGTCATCGGCCAACCGCCAAATTCCTCATTGGCAGTGGCAAGGTCGAGGAACTACGCGACCTGGTCAAGGCCGAAGAGGCCGATCTGGTGATTTTCAATCACATCCTCACGCCCAGTCAGGAACGTAACCTCGAACGTGTTTTCGAGTGTCGCGTGATCGACCGCACCGGTCTGATTCTCGATATTTTCGCCCAGCGCGCCCGTACCCATGAAGGCAAGCTCCAGGTAGAACTGGCCCAGCTTGACCACATGAGCACCCGGCTGGTTCGTGGCTGGACTCACCTTGAACGCCAAGGTGGTGGTATCGGTATGCGTGGCCCGGGTGAAACCCAGCTGGAAACCGACCGCCGTTTGCTGCGGGTTCGCCTGCGACAGATCAAGGGCCGACTGGAAAAAGTGCGCAGTCAGCGCGAACAGTCGCGACGCGGTCGTTCGCGTGCGGATATTCCTACCGTGTCCCTGGTGGGGTATACCAACGCCGGCAAATCCACACTCTTCAATAACGTGACGAAATCCGACGTGTACGCGGCTGACCAGTTGTTTGCCACGCTGGACCCGACCTTGCGCCGTCTCGAACTCGACGATCTGGGGCCGATTGTCCTGGCCGACACGGTGGGTTTCATACGCCACTTGCCCCACAAACTGGTCGAGGCGTTTCGGTCTACGCTCGAAGAGTCGAGCAACTCGGACCTGCTGTTGCACGTGATCGATGCGGCCGAACCGGATCGCATGTTGCAGATAGAGCAGGTGATGGTGGTGCTGGGCGAGATTGGTGCCCAGGACTTGCCGATCCTCGAGGTCTATAACAAACTCGATTTGCTTGAAGGCGTTGAGCCACAAATCCAGCGCGACGAAAACGGCAAGCCCCAACGGGTCTGGCTGTCGGCGCGTGATGGCAGTGGTCTGGAATTGCTTGAGCAAGCCATTGCCGAGTTGCTGGGCGGTGATTTGTTTGTTGGCACCTTGCGCTTGCCGCAACGTTTTGCTCGACTGCGTGCGCAGTTTTTCGAACTCGGTGCGGTGCAGAAAGAAGAACACGATGAAGAAGGCGTCAGCCTGCTGGCCGTTCGCTTGCCACGGGTCGAGTTGAATCGACTGGTGAGTCGCGAAGGTCTGCAACCGATGGAATTCATCGAACAACACACTTTGCAATAAAAGCCTGAAAAAGCGGTTGTGCCGCGGTGACAGGCATTCTGTAGCATTGGTCGGCGCGCCGTGGGTGCGTCTTTGCTTTATCAGATGGAGAGCGCTATGGCTTGGAATGAGCCGGGTGGCAACTCGAATAATCAGGATCCTTGGGGTGGCAAACGCCGCAATAACGGCGACCGCAAGGGACCGCCGGATCTCGACGAGGCCTTCCGAAAGCTGCAGGAAAGCCTGAACGGGTTGTTCGGTGGTGGTAAGAAACGCGGTGATGACGGTGGCGGTTCGGGCAGGAGTAGCGGCTTCGGCGGTCTGCTCGGCATCGGCCTGGTCGTTTTGGCGGCCGTGTGGCTGTACAGCGCGGTCTATGTCGTCGACGAGCAGGAGCAGGCCGTGGTGCTGCGCTTCGGCAAGTACTACGAAACTGTCGGCCCGGGTCTGAACATCTATTTCCCGCCGCTCGATCGCAAGTACCTGGAAAACGTCACGCGTGAGCGTGCCTATACCAAGCAGGGTCAAATGCTCACCGAAGACGAAAACATCGTCGAAGTGCCGCTGACCGTGCAGTACAAGATCAGCAACCTGCAGGACTTTGTGCTGAGCGTTGATCAGCCGGAAATCAGCCTTCAGCACGCGACCGAAAGTGCCTTGCGACACGTGGTGGGTTCCACCGCGATGGACCAGGTACTGACCGAAGGTCGTGAATTGATGGCCAGCGAAATCAAGGAGCGTCTGCAACGCTTCATGGATACCTATCGCACCGGTATCACCGTCACTCAGGTCAACGTACAGAGCGCAGCGGCACCGCGTGAAGTGCAGGAAGCCTTCGATGACGTGATCCGCGCCCGTGAAGACGAGCAGCGTTCGCGCAACCAGGCTGAAACCTATGCCAACGGCGTCGTGCCGGAAGCCCGTGGTCAGGCCCAGCGCATCATCGAAGATGCCAATGGTTACCGTGACGAAACCGTCTCGCGCGCCAAGGGTGAGGCTGATCGCTTCACCAAGCTGGTCGCCGAGTACCGCAAGGCACCTGAAGTCACCCGCGAGCGTCTGTATCTGGACACCATGCAGGAAGTCTTCAGCAACACCAGCAAGGTTCTGGTGACCGGCAACAAGAATGGCCAGAGCAATCTGCTGTACTTGCCGCTGGACAAAATGGTCGAAAGTGGTCGCAACACCAGCACTTCGGTGACCGGTGCGGCAGCCACCAGCAATGAAGCGAATGCGCGTGCAGCAGCCGATCTGCAGCAACAGCCAGCACGTACCAGGGAGAGTCGCTGATGAGCAATAAATCGCTGATCGCCCTTATTGTCGGCGTCGTCGTGGCGATCGCTGCCTGGAACTGCTTCTACATCGTGGCTCAGACTGAGCGTGCGGTGCTGCTGCAGTTCGGTCGCGTGGTCCAGGCTGATGTTCAGCCGGGCCTGCATGTGAAAGTGCCTTACGTTAACCAGGTGCGCAAATTCGATGCACGCCTGATGACGCTGGATGCACCGACACAACGCTTCCTGACGCTGGAAAAGAAAGCCGTCATGGTCGATGCCTACGCCAAGTGGCGCGTGAAAGATGCCGAACGCTTCTACACCGCGACTTCCGGCCTCAAGCAGATTGCTGACGAACGTCTTTCCCGTCGTCTGGAATCGGGCCTGCGTGACCAGTTTGGTAAGCGCACGCTGCATGAAGTGGTTTCCGGTGAGCGCGATGCGCTGATGACCGATATCACGGCTTCGCTGAACAAGATGGCGGAAAAAGAGCTGGGCATCGAAGTTGTCGATGTTCGGGTCAAGGCTATCGATCTGCCGAAAGAAGTGAACCGCAGCGTGTTCGAGCGCATGAGTTCCGAGCGTGAGCGTGAAGCTCGCGAGCACCGCGCCAAGGGTAACGAACTGTCAGAAGGCATTCGTGCCGACGCTGATCGTCAACGCCGCGTGTTGCTGGCTGAAGCCTATCGTGAATCTGAAGAGGTTCGCGGTGATGGTGACGCCCAGGCCGCTGCGATCTACTCCAAGGCCTACGGCCAGGATCAGGAGTTCTACGGTTTCTACCGTAGCCTGCGTGCCTACCGTGAAAGCTTCGCGAACAAATCCGACGTCATGGTCCTGGACCCAAGCAGCGACTTCTTCCGTTACCTGGAAAAAGCCAAGCCTTGATACGACGTTGACCTGAATCATCCCCCGCCTGACGGCTAACACTTCGGGCGGGGTGATCCTTTGGGAAAACGTGTGTATGATGCGGCAGCCGGGAAATTCCCGGCTTTTTTGCGTCTGCACGTTTGATTGCTGTTTTTTATGCAGGCGTCCGAGTTGAATGACTCGACAGGTTTTTCGAGGAAAGTGGTTGGCGAAGCCGGTTTCAGGCTTTTCGCCACGTTGTTCATGCGCGTGGTTTGCGCATGAGCTGATCATTTTCTGCTTCACTCAAGGCTCGCCCAAAGGCTTGTCGCCCGGATCATAGGGGAATGGCGTAATGGCAACGGTAGACCGCTGGCTGCTGCCAGATGGCATCGAAGAAGTACTGCCACCAGAAGCGGCGCGCATTGAAGTTGCGCGTCGTCAGGTGTTGGATCTGTTCCAGAGCTGGGGTTACGAGTTTGTCGTGACTCCCCATATCGAGTACCTGGAATCCCTGCTGACCGGCGCGGGCCAGGACCTCGATCTGCGTACCTTCAAGGTCATCGACCCGCAGTCGGGCCGGCAGATGGGTTTTCGTGCTGACATCACGCCGCAAGTGGCGCGCATCGATGCGCACACCTTGCGTCGCGAAGGCCCGAGCCGTCTGTGCTATGCCGGTAGCGTGCTGCACGCTCAGCCGCGCGCCTTGTCGTCCTCGCGCAGCCCGATCCAACTGGGTGCCGAGTTGTACGGTGATGCCAGCCCGAGCAGCGACGTGGAAGTCATCAGCCTGATGTTGGCAATGCTGCAACTGGCCGATGTGCCGGATGTGCACATGGACCTCGGTCATGTGGGTATCTACCGTGGTCTGGCTCGCGCCGCCGGTTTGTCCGGTGAAGTTGAACAGCAGTTGTTCGATGCGTTGCAACGTAAGGCCATCGACGAGGTCATTACCTTGACCGAAGGCTTGCCTGCCGATCTGTCGGGCATGTTGCGGGCGCTGGTCGATCTGTGTGGCGGCCGTGAAGTATTGAGCGCTGCCCGCGAGCGTCTGGCGAATGCGCCAGCGCCGGTATTGGCTGCTCTGGACGACTTGCTGGCGATTGCCGAGCGTCTGTCCGCGCGTTTCCCTGAGTTGCCGTTGTATTTCGACCTGGGCGAGTTGCGCGGTTACCACTACCACACTGGTGTGGTGTTCGCGGTGTTCGTGCCGGGTGTTGGCCAGTCCATTGCTCAGGGCGGTCGTTACGACGACATCGGTGCTGACTTCGGTCGTGCCCGTCCGGCAACCGGCTTCTCTACCGATTTGAAAACCCTGGTGACCCTGGGGCGTGCTGAGATCGAGTTACCGTCTGGCGGTATCTGGATGCCTGACAGTACGGATGCGGCACTCTGGCAGCAGGTTTGCCAGTTGCGCAGTGAGGGTCAGCGTGTCGTTCAGGCGTTGCCTGGGCAACCTTTGGCCGCCGCCCGTGAAGCGGACTGCGACCGGCAATTGATTCAGCAGAACGGGCTTTGGCAAGTATCGCCACTGGCTTCTTGAGTTTTCCTGTCGGCCGCGGCCGGCACCAAGTTTGCGCGAATGAGGACAAGTGTTATGGGTAAGAATGTCGTAGTCCTGGGCACCCAATGGGGTGATGAGGGCAAAGGCAAGATCGTTGATCTGCTGACCGAACATGCTGCCGCCGTAGTGCGCTACCAGGGTGGCCACAACGCTGGTCACACCTTGGTGATCGATGGCGAAAAAACCGTCTTGCACCTGATCCCATCGGGTGTGCTGCGCGAAGGTGTGCAGTGCCTGATCGGCAACGGTGTGGTGGTTGCACCCGACGCTCTGCTGCGGGAAATCATCAAGCTGGAAGAGAAAGGCGTACCGGTGCGCGAGCGCCTGCGTATCAGCCCGTCCTGCCCGCTGATCCTCTCCTACCACGTAGCGCTGGACCAGGCGCGTGAAAAGGCCCGTGGCGAACTGAAGATCGGTACTACCGGTCGCGGTATCGGCCCGGCTTACGAAGACAAGGTTGCACGTCGTGGTCTGCGCGTAGGCGATCTGCTCAACATGCCGCGCTTTGAAGCCAAGCTGCGTGAGCTGGTGGAATACCACAACTTCATGTTGGTCGGGTTCTACAAAGAGCCAGCCATTGACTTCGACAAAACCCTGGCCGAGTGCAAAGAATACGCTGAACTGCTCAAGCCGCTGATGCTGGATGTGACTGCCGAGCTGCACGACCTGCGTCGTGCTGGCAAAGACATCATGTTCGAAGGCGCCCAAGGTTCGTTGCTGGACATCGACCACGGCACCTACCCGTACGTGACCAGCTCTAACACCACCGCTGGCGGCGTTGCTACCGGTTCGGGCGTTGGTCCTATGTTCCTGGACTACATCCTGGGTATCACCAAGGCTTACACCACACGCGTAGGTTCGGGTCCATTCCCGACTGAGCTGTTCGACGAAGTCGGTGCGCACCTGGCTAAACAAGGTCACGAGTTCGGCGCGACTACTGGCCGTGCTCGTCGCTGTGGCTGGTTTGACGCCGTTATCCTGCGTCGCGCTATCGATGTGAACAGCATCTCGGGCATCTGCCTGACCAAGCTGGACGTGCTCGACGGTCTGGAAACCATCAACATCTGCATCGGCTACAAAGATGCCGAAGGTAAGGACGTTGCCCCGACTGATGCTGACAGCTACATTGGCCTGCAGCCGGTGTACGAAGAAGTGCCGGGTTGGACAGAGTCGACCGTGGGTGCCAAAACCCTGGAAGAGCTGCCAGCTAACGCCCGTGCTTACATCAAGCGCGTTGAAGAGCTGATCGGTGCGCCGATCGACATTATTTCGACGGGCCCGGACCGCAACGAAACCATCGTTCTGCGTCACCCGTTCGCTTAATAAGTCGTTGATGTAAAACACAAAGGCCCCTGAATTGGGGCCTTTGTCGTTTCTGCCTGCCGGACGGCACGACCCTTGCTGTGAACTTCATTAAGCGCATCGCTTCCAGCGTGCCATCAATTTAATGGCGTTAAAGCAGAGGGATTCTAAGTGTCGGCCGTTCTCTCATTGTTACAAAGCCGTTTATTGCGGCCCGTGTTCGTTACTCTAGGTATCGCACTGTTGGTGCAGGTGCTGGTGGCTGTCGCCCTGACCCGGAGCACAGTGACCGCACTGGAAGCCGATCTGGGTGTGCGCCTGGGTGCCGACAGTCAAAAACTTTCCGGTGAGTTGGAGCAAGCGGGGCGTGAAGTCACGTCAAGCCTCGACAGCCTCTCCACCAGTACTCGTCAGCGCCTTACGGCGGGCTTGTCCTCGCGATTGAAAGACGAGCAAGCGCAGCTGCGTGCGACGCTGGAGAAGGATCTGAAGGACTCCGCCAATGATATGGCGCAGCTTTTGGCTTCGGTCGCACCCCGCGCCATGTGGGACAGCGACGTTCCCACCCTGTCCGAATTCGCCCGCCGGGCTCAGCGTAATCCCAACGTGCTGTTTGTGGTCTACGACGACGCGACGGGGCAGCATCTGACGCGCTACCTCAACCGGGAAAACCCGATCAACAAAGCCCTTCTGGAAAAAGGCCAGGGCGAACGGGCGCTGGACAAGGTGCTGGATGCGGCGAAGAACGATCCGTCAGTCTATTACCTGGAAGCCTCGATCAATCCTAACGGCGTGGAAATCGGCAAAGTCTTGATGGGCGTCTCGACCGCCTCGGTGGAAACCGATCTGGCGGCGCTGGACAAACGCTTCTCGGCGCTGATCGCCAGCAGTGATCAATTGGTGGGCGACAGCCTCAAGGGCGCGGCAGCTGACAGCGCAGCCGCGATGGGTGCGCGCTTGCAGTCGGCGCAATCCACGGCCTCTGAAATGCAAGCCAACACCACCAGCACTGTTCAGGAAGCGGCGGGCACTTTGCGCTGGCGCATCGGCATGGGCCTGGCGCTGGTCGGTTGCGGTGTGCTGCTATTGCTCGCGGTGGTGCTGGGACGTCGGGTGGTCAATCGCTTGAAATTGCTCATCGCTGCCATGGACGACCTGGCGGCGGGCGAGGGCGATCTGACCAAGCGCGTGCAGATCAACAGCAAGGACGAAATCGGCGACATGGCCTCGGCGGTCAATCGCTTTGTGGATAAGTTGCAGCCGATCGTGCGCGAAGCGGGCGATGTGGCTCAGCGTACCGGTGTGGAAATCGGCGCCATGACTTTACGCAATGCCGGGGCCGATAAAGCGGCGGGCATGCAGCGCGATGAAGTGGCCGAGAGCCTGCGGGCGTTGTCGCAAATGGCTGACGAAGCCCAGTCTGAAAGTCATGCCATGCAGGCAGCTTTGCAGCAAGTGGTGGATATTCGTTCGGCCACGGATGAAAACACGCGGACCTCGGCAAAAGTCGGCAGCCTGATCGAGGCGTTGGCCGGGCAAGTCGACACCGGGGCGAAAGTCATCGAGCGGCTGGCGCAGCAGAGTGAGCAGATTGAAGTGGTGCTGACGGTGATTCACGGGATTGCCGAGCAAACCAACCTGCTGGCGCTGAACGCGGCCATCGAAGCAGCGCGTGCGGGCGAGACCGGTCGCGGGTTTGCTGTGGTGGCGGACGAAGTGCGGGCGCTGGCGAGCAAGACGCAAAGCTCCACCGGCGACATTCAGGCGCACATCGTTGCTTTGCAACAAGGTGCGCGTGAGGCGGTGGCCGCGATCGGTCAGGCTGGGCGTCAAGCCAGTGAAGGTTTGCTGGTACTGCGTGACAGTGCGCGGTTGCAGCAATCGGTGCAGGCGTCGGTCGAGCAAGTTCATGCGGCGATAGGTCTGGCAACGCAGGCCGCGGCGCATCAGGCGCAAGGCGCGCAAGCGGTGCGCGGTCGGGTTGAAACCATTCATGCACAGGCTGAGAAAGCGGCTCAAGCGGTGGTGGAAACCACGGCCAGCGGCAAGGTGCTGGATGGCTTGGCGGCGCAGTTGAAGGCGAGTCTGGGGCAGTTCCGGGCCTGATAAATCCTGAAGATCAAAAGATCGCAGCCTGCGACAGCTCCTACACAGGAATATGCGTTTCCCTGTAGGAGCTGCCGCAGGCTGCGATCTTTTGCTTTATCAGCGGCTCAGATACATCCGAGTCGTAAGCAAATAAACCGGCAACCCCGACACCAAAATCAACAACGCCGCATAAGGCGCCGCCGCCGCAAACTCCACATTCGCGGTATGCGCCCAGACTTCCGTCGCCAGCGTATTGAGCCCGGTCGGACTCAACAGCAACGTCGCCGTCAGCTCCTTCATCGCATCCAGAAACACCAGCGCAAACGCTGCGCCCAGTGCTGGAAATATGATCGGCAACGTCACCCGGCAAAACGCGCTGAAGGACGACGCTCCCAGCGTGCGTGCAGCCTCTTCCAGTTGCGGCGCAGCCTTGTTCAGTGCCGTACGAATTGGCGCTTGAGCCAGCGGCAAAAACAACAGCGCATAAGCGATCAGCAGCAATGCCGACGTCTGGTACAGCACCGGCACATAGTGCAGGGCGAAATACACCAGCGTCAGCGCGATCACCAGTCCTGGCAGCGCATGCAGCAGATACGGCAAGCGCTCGGCCCAGATCGCCAATTGGCCTTTGTAGCGCACCACCAGCAATCCCACCGGCACTGCCAGCACCAGGCACAGCGCCGCGCCGCCCAGCGACAACGCCAAAGACGACAACAGCGCCTCGCTGATCGCAGCTACCGGGAACGCAGCCGACGCACCCACTGCCAGCCAGTACGCAAGCATCCCCAGCGGTATACCGCTGCCGATGATCGCCAGCGCCAGGCAATAAAGTTGTCCGGCAGCAACCCAAGGCCCCAGCCGAACCTGTTCCGCATGCCGAGCCGCGCCCTGACCGGTGCGCACATGTCGGCCCTTGCCGCGTACGCGCAGCTCCAGCCACAGCAGCATCAGACACAGCGCCAGCAATACAGCGGAAAGCATCGCCGCATTCGCGTTACTGAATTCCAGTTCGAACTGTTGATAGATCGCGGTGGTAAAGGTTTGCAGTCCGATGATCGACAGCGCACCGAATTCCACGAGCATGTGCAGGGCGATCAGCAGTGAGCCGGCGAGTAGTGATGGCCAGAGCAGCGGCAGGGTAATTCTGAAAAACACGCCCCAACGATTCTGCCCCAGTGTGCGGGCGGATTCTTCGAGGGAGGGATCGAGATTGCGCAGGGTCGCTGCGACCGGCAGAAAGATCAGCGGGTACTTGGACAGGGTCATCACCAGAATCGCCCCGCCCAAGCCTTCGAAATGAGCGCTCAACGAAACCCAGGTGAAACTGCTGACAAATGCCGGCACCGCGAACGGCAGGCACAGAATCACACCCCACAAGCGCCGTCCCGGCAAGTTGCTGCGCTCAAGCAGCCAGGCCAGCGACAGGCCGATCACGCCACAGGCGAGCGTCACACCGACCATCAGCGCCAGGGTGTTGCGCAGCAGGCCAAACACATAAGGGCGCCACAACAAATGCAGCGCTTCAGCCCAACCGGCCTGCCAGGTTTTGAGCCCGACATATGCCAGGGGCAACAGGCTGAGCAACACCAGCAGCAAAACCGGTAGCAGCAGCCAGATCGATGGCCGCTTGCGCCGTGGCACATAACCCCTGCGCGCGACGGGGGCGGATAACGATGCGCTCATCAGTTCAAGCCAACGTCACGTTCCAGGTCCAGGGCTTCTTCGGCATTGCCGAGGTCGGCTGGCGTAACCTTCGGTGCTTCCAGCTCGCTGAACGGCTTGAGCCCGCGATCCGATTCCATGCCTTTGTGCAGTGGATATTCGGCGGTGGTCTGGGTGATCACGCGCTGACCTTCTTCGCTGGCCATGAAAGCGAGGAATTGCTGGGCTTCTTTTGGATGCTTGCTGGATTTCAGCACGGCGGCACTGGAAACAGTGATCAGCCCGCCGACGTCGCCGCCGGTGAAATAATGAAGTTTCGAATCGAGCTGGCCCTTTTCACGCTGCAAGGCGAACCAGTAATAGTTGTTCACCAGTACGGTAGCGACTTCGCCGTTTTCCACCGCCTTCAGTGCAACCATGTTGTTGCTGTAAGTCTTGCCGAAAGCACGCAACCCGGTCAGCCATTCTTCGGCCGCGTCCATGCCGTGCACTTTGATGATCGCCACGGCTTGTTCCTGAAACGCGCCGCTGGTGGGCACGAAGCCGACCTTGCCTTGCCATTTCGGATCGGAGAACTCCATGACCGACTTGGGCAGCTCTTTTTCATCGATCAGTTTCGGGTTGAAGGCGACCACGCGGACCCGTGCGGTGACACCGATCCAGGTGCCGTTGCCGGCGACGTAGTCTTTGGGCAGAACGGCAAGGGTGGCGGCATCGGTCTGCGCCAGCAGGCCTTGTTCGCCGAGTTTGTTCAGTGGTGGCGATTCTTCGGTGTAAATCACGTCGGCGGGGGAGCGATCTCCTTCTTCGACGACCTGGCTGGCGAGCTGGTTGCTGCTGCCTTTGCGCACATTGACGTGAATCCCGGTCTTGGCTTCGAAGGCTTTGGCGATGGCATCGCCGACCTCTTTGTGTTGACCGTTATAGAGTGTCAGGGAAACCGGTTCGGCGGCTTGGGTGAGGGGAGTGGTGAGTGCCAGGCCGAGCAGAGTTATGTTCAGACCGCGGCGCAGGGTATTTCGAAACATCATTCGCAGGGTTCCTCACTGTCGCATTGCAATAACTTGCAACAATGATAAACGATATTGTTTCTCAAGTGCGCCTTGCAGGGCTGGGAAGTGTTTGATAGAGCGGCTGGTGGTGATCTCTGTGGCGAGGGGATAAATCCCCTCGCCACAAGAAGGTCTTTCACTCAGGGAGTAGTGGTTTGATTTTTGAAAGGCCAGAAACGCAAAAACCCGCTTTCGCGGGTTTTTGTGAAATTTCAGATCGACTCTGAAATTTGAATTGGTGCCCAGAAGAAGACTCGAACTTCCACGACCTTGCGGTCACCAGCACCTGAAGCTGGCGTGTCTACCAATTTCACCATCTGGGCATAATCTTCAGCGTTGCCGCTGTTGATGTGGCGCACTATACGGAGAGCTTTTTGATCTGTAAACCCCTGATTTAGTTTTAATAAATCAGAGGCTTAGAATGCAAAAAACCCGCTTTCGCGGGTTTTTGTGTGAGCCTTGAAATTGAACTAATCTCAAGCTCGAAATTGGTGCCCAGAAGAAGACTCGAACTTCCACGACCTTGCGGTCACCAGCACCTGAAGCTGGCGTGTCTACCAATTTCACCATCTGGGCATTATCGACGATGCGTCTGCGTCGTCGATGGCGCGCACTATACGGAGCGTCTTTTTAACTGTAAACCCCTGATGTCGAAAAAACCTGGAAAATTTTACCAGTGGCATTTAATTCAGCTTTGCGCTGTCGATAAAGGGCTTTAGATGGGCTGTTATAGCCTGAAATTTCCCGTTTCATTACGCCTATGCCAAACTAACCCGCATATAGACAAGGTGAAAACTCTCTAATGGCCGATTGGCAGTCCCTCGATCCCGAGGCCGCTCGTGAAGCGGAAAAATATGAAAACCCTATTCCTAGCCGCGAACTGATCCTTCAGCACCTTGCTGATCGGGGTTCGCCTGCTAACCGCGAGCAGCTGGTCGAAGAGTTTGGTCTGACCACAGAAGACCAGATCGAAGCCCTGCGCCGCCGTCTGCGCGCCATGGAGCGCGACGCTCAACTCATCTATACCCGTCGCGGCACCTATGCGCCGGTCGACAAGCTCGACCTGATCCTGGGCCGCATCAGCGGTCACCGTGACGGTTTCGGCTTCCTGGTCCCGGATGACGGCAGTGACGACCTGTTCATGAGCCCGGCGCAAATGCGTCTGGTGTTCGATGGCGACCGTGCGCTGGCCCGTGTTTCAGGCCTTGACCGTCGGGGTCGCCGCGAAGGCATGATCGTCGAAGTGGTGTCCCGTGCTCACGAGACCATCGTCGGCCGTTACTTCGAAGAGGGCGGTATTGGTTTCGTCGTTGCGGATAACCCGAAGATCCAGCAAGAAGTGCTGGTCACGCCGGGCCGTAACGCCAACGCCCAGATCGGTCAGTTCGTCGAAGTGAAGATTACTCACTGGCCGACGCCACGCTTCCAGCCGCAAGGCGACGTGGTTGAAGTCGTGGGCAACTACATGGCGCCGGGCATGGAAATCGATGTCGCCCTGCGTACCTACGATATTCCTCACGTCTGGCCTGAGGCTGTGCTGAAAGAAGCCGCCAAGCTCAAGCCGGAAGTCGAAGAGAAAGACAAAGAGAAGCGCATCGACCTGCGTCATCTGCCGTTCGTCACCATCGACGGCGAAGATGCGCGCGACTTCGATGATGCGGTCTACTGCGAAGCCAAGCCGGGCAAGCTGCGCCTGTTCTCCGGCGGCTGGAAGTTGTACGTGGCGATTGCCGACGTTTCCAGCTACGTGAAAATCGGTTCGGCACTGGACAACGAATCCCAGGTTCGCGGCAACTCGGTGTACTTCCCCGAGCGCGTCGTGCCGATGCTGCCTGAGCAGTTGTCCAACGGCCTGTGCTCGCTGAACCCGCACGTCGATCGCCTGGCCATGGTTTGCGAGATGACCATCTCCAAGTCCGGCGAGATGACCGACTACTGCTTCTACGAAGCGGTGATTCACTCCCACGCTCGCCTGACCTACAACAAAGTCAGCGCAATGCTGGAAACGCCGAAGATCACCGAGGCGCGTCAGCTTCGGGGTGAGTACAACGACGTTCTGCCGCACCTCAAGCAGCTCTACGCACTGTACAAAGTGCTGTTGGCCGCTCGTCACGTGCGTGGCGCGATCGATTTCGAAACGCAGGAAACCCGGATCATCTTCGGGACCGAGCGCAAGATTGCCGAAATCCGTCCGACCGTTCGTAACGATGCTCACAAGCTGATCGAGGAATGCATGCTGGCGGCCAACGTGGCCACCGCCGAATTCCTGAAAAAGCACGAAATCCCTGCGCTGTATCGCGTCCACGATGGCCCGCCACCGGAGCGTCTGGAAAAACTGCGCGCCTTCCTTGGTGAGCTCGGCCTGTCCCTGCACAAAGGCAAGGACGGCCCGTCGCCGAAGGATTACCAGGCACTGCTGGCGAGCATCAAGGATCGTCCGGATTTCCACCTGATCCAGACCGTCATGCTGCGTTCGTTGAGTCAGGCGGTGTATAGCGCCGATAACCAGGGCCACTTCGGCCTGAATTACGAAGCCTATACCCACTTCACTTCGCCGATCCGCCGCTACCCGGACTTGCTCACGCACCGAGCGATTCGCAGCGTCATCCATTCGAAAATGGACACCCCGCACGTTCGCCGTGCTGGCGCGATGACCATTCCGAAAGCGCGCATTTACCCGTACGACGAAGCGATTCTGGAACAGCTCGGCGAGCAGTGCTCGATGAGCGAGCGCCGTGCCGACGAAGCGACCCGAGACGTCGTGAACTGGCTCAAGTGCGAGTTCATGAAAGACCGTGTGGGCGAGTCGTTCCCGGGCGTGATCACTGCCGTGACCGGTTTTGGTCTGTTCGTCGAGCTGACCGATATCTACGTCGAAGGCCTGGTGCACGTCACCGCGCTGCCGGGCGATTACTACCACTTCGATCCTGTGCACCACCGCCTGGCCGGTGAGCGTACCGGTCGCAGCTTCCGTCTTGGCGATACCGTTGAAGTGCGCGTGATGCGCGTCGACCTCGACGAGCGCAAGATCGACTTCGAGATGGCTGAAAAAACCATCAGCGCGCCGATCGGTCGCAAGAAGCGCGGGACTGAAACCGCTGCACCCGCTGCCCCTTCTGCAAGAACCGCTGCAGAGCCGGCCCCGGCTAAAACCGGTCGTCGTCCTGCCAAGGAAAAAGCCGTAGAAGCCTATCGCCCGAGCGATGCCGCGGCGAAAAATGCTGAATTGCGCAAAAGCCGCGAAATGAAGCAGGCGTTGCTGTCTGACGCGAAAAGCGGCGGTAAAGCGGCGTCTGGGGGAAAGACCGGACGGTCGGCGCCTGACAAGGCTCCCGGCGGCAAGCCAGCCAAACCGAGCAAACACCGTAAAGGCCCGCCAAAAGCGGGTTCTGCTCCAGCTGCCAAAAGCGGCGGGGCGCGTAAACCGAAGGCCAAGTCATGAGTAATCTGGAAAAGATCTACGGCGTGCACGCTGTAGAAGCCTTGCTGCGTCACCACCCAAAACGCGTCAAGCAGATCTGGCTGGCCGAAGGCCGTAGTGATCCGCGCGTTCAGACGCTGATCCAGCTGGCTAACGAAAATCGCGTGGCCGTCGGCAACGCCGAACGCCGTGAGCTGGATGCCTGGGTTGAAGGCGTGCACCAGGGCGTGGTGGCGGACGTGAGTCCAAGCCAGGTCTGGGGCGAAGCGATGCTCGACGAGCTGCTCGATCGCACCGAAGGCGCGCCGCTGTTGCTGGTGCTCGACGGCGTGACCGATCCGCACAACCTCGGCGCTTGCCTGCGTTCGGCCGATGCGGCCGGTGCGTTGGCGGTGATCGTTCCAAAGGACAAGTCAGCCACGCTGACCCCGACGGTACGTAAAGTGGCCTGCGGCGCGGCGGAAGTGATTCCGCTGGTCGCCGTGACCAACCTGGCGCGCACCTTGGAAAAACTCAAGCAGCGCGGCTTGTGGGTTGTCGGTACGGCGGGCGAGGCTGAGCAGAGTCTGTATCAGCAAGACATGACTGGCCCGACCATCCTGATCATGGGTGCTGAAGGCAGCGGCATGCGTCGCCTGACTCGCGATCTTTGCGATTATCTGGTGCACCTGCCGATGACCGGTAGCGTCAGCAGTCTCAACGTGTCTGTGGCGACTGGTGTTTGCCTGTTCGAAGCTCAGCGCCAGCGCAGCGTCAAAGCCGCCGGAACCGGCAAAAAGCCCTGATCCAGTTGTAATCCCTGTGGGAGCGAGCCTGCTCGCGATAGCGGAGTAACATTCAGCATCAATGTTGAATGTTGTATCCCCTTCGCGAGCAGGCTCGCTCCCACAGTAGTTTGTGGCGAGGCAAAATTTGGTGTGCGAATGAACTGTTCAAATAATCACCAATTGCCTTGCACCTCTTCTGTCCCTTCTCTACAATTGCGCCCCTTGCTGTGACGGCAGGCACGCATGTGTCTATCGCAAGCAAGTCCATAAGTGTCATTCACTCCTTGTCTGACCGCTTTTGAGCGGCAGGCTACAACCCGTAAGGAGCATTCATGCGTCATTACGAAATCATCTTTTTGGTCCACCCGGATCAAAGCGAGCAAGTCGGCGGCATGGTAGAGCGTTACACCAAGCTGATCGAAGAAGACGGCGGCAAAATCCACCGTCTGGAAGATTGGGGCCGTCGTCAACTGGCCTACGCAATCAACAATGTTCACAAGGCTCACTACGTGATGCTGAACGTTGAGTGCACTGGCAAGGCCCTGGCCGAGCTGGAAGACAACTTCCGCTACAACGATGCAGTGATCCGTAACCTGGTCATCCGTCGCGAAGAAGCCGTTACCGGCCAATCCGAGATGCTCAAGGCTGAAGAAAACCGCAGTGAGCGCCGTGAGCGTCGCGACCGTCCTGAGCACGAAGGCGCTGAAAGCGCTGATAGTGATGACAGCGACAACAGCGATAACGCTGACGAGTAATCCACGGACCTTTTAAGGAGCCTATCAAATGGCACGTTTCTTCCGTCGTCGTAAATTCTGCCGCTTCACCGCTGAAGACGTGAAAGAGATCGATTACAAAGATCTCAACACTCTGAAAGCTTATGTATCCGAGACCGGCAAAATCGTTCCAAGCCGCATCACCGGTACCAAAGCACGTTATCAGCGTCAGCTGGCCACCGCTATCAAGCGCGCCCGCTTCCTGGCCCTGCTGGCCTACACCGACAGCCACGGCCGCTGAGACCGGGCAGTCGACACGTAGCAAAGGATTGAAAGCATGCGTGCCATAGCTGAGTTCATCATGCGCGGCCGTATGCAGGCCACTCTGGTAGTGGCTGGATGCGCAACATTGCCGTTGTTGTATTGGTTGGGTGCTGCCGCTGGTTGCCTTGTGCTCCTGCGGCGCGGATTGAAGGACGCCCTGGGCGTTCTTGCTCTGGGACTGCTGCCGGCGTTGATCTGGTGGCTTTACTCCGATGACCCACGGGCACTTCTGGTGCTGCTGGGGTCTTGGAGCCTTGCGTTGGTTTTACGCGCAAGCGAATCCTGGAACCGCGTGCTGCTGGTCAGCATAGCGATGGGAGTGGTGTTTTCAGTGGTGCTGGGGACGATTTTTGGTCCCCAAATCGAGATGCTGGCGCAGGCTTTGATAAAAGTCATGCCGTCGCTACTCGGTGATGTCTACCAGAAGTTGTCGGTAGACGAGCAAGCGCGTTTTGCGTCCCTGATCGCACCGGTCCTGACCGGCCTGATTGCGGCCTTGTTGCAAATCGTCAGTGTGCTGAGCCTGCTTGTCGGGCGCTACTGGCAGGCGTTGTTGTACAACCCGGGTGGTTTTGGTCGCGAGTTTCGCGCCATCCGATTCCCGCTTTTGCCGGCGATGTTGCTGCTGGCGTTCATGCTTCTGGGGCCGAATATCGGTCCACAGATGGCCATGTTGACGCCGTTGTGCAGTGTACCGCTGGTGTTCGCCGGGCTGGCCCTGATTCACGGGCTGGTGGCGCAAAAGCGACTGGCCAGGTTCTGGCTGGTGGGGTTGTACGTCACGCTGTTGCTGTTCATGCAGCTGATCTATCCGTTGCTGGTGGTCTTGGCCATCGTCGACAGCCTGATTGATTTTCGCGGTCGTTCGACGCCGAAAGACGTCGATAGCGCGAACGGTGAAGGTTAAAAGTTAAGAGGATTTTCACATGCAACTGATCCTTCTGGAAAAAGTCACCAACCTGGGCAACCTGGGTGACAAAGTGAACGTTAAGGCTGGTTACGGTCGTAACTACCTGCTGCCTTACGGCAAAGCTACCGCTGCGACCGCTGCCAACCTGGCTGCGTTCGAAGAGCGTCGCGCTGAGCTGGAAAAAGCCGCAGCAGATCGTAAAACTTCGGCTGAAAGCCGCGCCGCCCAACTGGCTGAGCTGGAAGTGACTATCACTGCCACCGCTGGTGACGAAGGCAAGCTGTTCGGTTCGATCGGTACTCACGACATCGCTGATGCACTGACCGCCTCTGGCGTTGAAGTTGCAAAAAGCGAAGTTCGTCTGCCGAACGGCACTATCCGCAACGTAGGCGAATTCGACGTAGCCGTGCACCTGCACGCCGAAGTTGAAGCCACCGTACGCGTTGTCGTGGTAGCAGCTTAAGCAGCACTTGTCGGCTGGCACCCTCGGGTGCTTGCCGGTAACATCGGGCACGATCCTGTTTACAGGTCGTGCCCTTTGTCTTTCTGCAGTTCCTGATTTTCACACACTCAATTCAAGTGGCCATGAACGATATCTCCGCACCCGAGCAATACGATCTGCAAACCGCTGCCCTGAAGGTGCCGCCGCATTCCATCGAGGCCGAACAGGCCGTGCTCGGTGGTTTGATGCTGGACAACAACGCCTGGGAACGCGTGCTTGATCAAGTCTCCGACGGCGATTTCTATCGACATGACCACCGCCTGATCTTCCGTGCGATCGCCAAGCTCGCCGACCAGAACTCGCCGATCGACGTTGTGACCCTTGCTGAGCAATTGGACAAGGAAGGTCAAACCTCGCAAGTCGGCGGCCTCGGATATCTTGGCGAACTGGCAAAAAACACGCCGTCCGTTGCCAACATCAAGGCGTATGCGCAGATCGTCCGTGCGCGGGCGACCTTGCGCCAACTGATCGGTATCGCCACCGAGATCGCCGACAGCGCCTTCAACCCGGAAGGCCGCTCGGCTGAAGAGATTCTCGACGAAGCCGAACGGCAAATTTTCCAGATCGCCGAGGCCCGGCCAAAAACCGGCGGCCCGGTGAGCGTGAATGACCTGCTGACCAAGGCCATCGACCGCATCGACACCTTGTTCAACACTGACAACGCCATTACCGGCCTGTCCACCGGTTATACCGATCTCGATGGTATGACCAGCGGCCTGCAACCGTCCGACCTGATCATCGTCGCTGGCCGTCCATCCATGGGTAAAACCACCTTTGCGATGAACCTGGTGGAAAACGCCGTGCTGCGCAGCGACAAATGCGTATTGGTTTACTCGCTGGAGATGCCAGGCGAATCGCTGATCATGCGTATGTTGTCGTCCCTCGGCCGTATCGACCAGACCAAGGTTCGTGCCGGTCGCCTGGAAGACGACGATTGGCCGCGCCTGACATCGGCGGTCAACTTGCTTAACGATCGCAAGCTGTTCATTGACGATACGGCCGGTATCAGCCCCTCGGAGATGCGTGCGCGGACCCGACGCCTGGTGCGTGAGCACGGCGATGTCGCCCTGATCATGATCGACTACCTGCAGCTGATGCAGATTCCAGGTTCTGGCGGTGACAACCGGACCAACGAGATTTCCGAGATCTCCCGTTCCTTGAAAGCCCTGGCCAAGGAATTCAACTGCCCGGTGGTGGCGTTGTCCCAGCTCAACCGCTCCCTGGAGCAGCGACCGAACAAACGCCCGATCAACTCCGACCTCCGGGAATCCGGAGCGATCGAGCAGGATGCCGACGTCATCATGTTCGTGTACCGGGACGAGGTGTATCACCCGGAAACCGAGCACAAAGGCATCGCCGAGATCATCATCGGCAAGCAGCGGAACGGCCCGATCGGTACGTCACGACTGGCGTTCATTGGTAAGTACACCCGCTTCGAAAACCTGGCGCCGGGCAGCTACAACTTCGACGACGAGTAACGTCGAGGGTGTCGACGGTTGATAGCTGTGTTTCAGGCGAACAGGGCTCTGATCGCTGGCTCGTTGTAGCCATAGTTCCAGCGCAGTTCGTTGTCGACGGGTATGTCGTCGATGGCAAAGAACGCATACAGCAGGTAGTTTTCCTTGCGCCCGCCTTGGGCTTGAACCTCCACGTCAAACGGCACGGCTTCGACGTTGTAACCCGCAGCGGCCTGTCGCGCCGGTTTGCCCTGCTTGTACTCAAAGATTGTGTTCATTCGGGACAGTACGTTGTCTCCCGACAACAGAACGCTGTGACGCTTGGTGGGGGTGAACAGCTTTGCGGGCAGTACGTCGATGAGGAACGGGTCCTTCCTGGCAACACCGACATAACCGGGTATCAGCCCTCCGCCATAGACCCCAAGAATCTCCCCTTTAACCAGCGGTTTTTTGCTGCTCACCATGTCTTGCCCGATCAAGGTCCTTTCTTCCGGTGACTTGCAGTCGGCTGCGGTGAATTTGCGTAGCGCCAATTTTTCTTCGTACAGATTGGCAACGCCTTCGAAGCCTTCCCATTGAATGTAAGGCTTGACTGCTGCAGCCCCATAGCGGGTGCCGCCATAAGCAGATTTGGCCTGTTGCTGAATTTTTTTGATGCGCAACGGTTGCCCTTGCAGATCCCTGAGAGGGTAGCGGCCGTTGTTGGCGCGATCATAGCCACCGAGAGTGTTGGGGGCCTGTTGAAAGGAACTGATGCGGGACATGCGGTCGCGTTCGGCGGCAGTGAATGGCACAGGCATGATGTATTCGCTGGCGCTGTGATAGCTGTCGCTTGTCTCCTCCGGGATATCCAGGTGTCTTGACGAGCCAACGCCCGGAGTACCGCCCGGTAATCCCATATCGGAATCGATCTCCCAGCCGCCCCCAACCTTTTGTCGTACGTAGGGCTTGTACGCTCGATAGGGGCTGCGCGCATCAATGGCTTGCCAACCCGGTTTGGCGTACCGCACCTGATAGTACAGGCGGTTTTCCAGCACGTAGTATTTGTACATGCCACCTTGCAGGGGGGGCTGTTCATAGATTCCGTCTGCGCGTAGCGACAGGTTCGTCGGTGTTTCTTGTCGGGCAAACAGGGTGTCAAGGGGGAAGCCCGGGTTTACGGGCCCGGTAGCCCATGACGCAGTACCTTCCCGAATAGCCAGAGGTTGTTTGTGCAGACGTTCTATGGCGTTGTTGAGCGCGCTCTTCACACGGTCAGACCACCGGTTGTCATCTCTGCCCAAGGCAAGGCGTTGAGTTTCGGGCAGGACCGCTTTGATCGAGTTGTAGAGGTCGGCCGGTCCATCAAGCGGATTTCCCGCGGCATCGTAAGCCCTGTACTGCGCGCCTTCTCGAACCAGAACTCTGCCATGAACGGCTGTGTCACTGCCGACGCTGCTCAGCAATTTGCCGTTGAGGGTTCTATCGCGCATTTCGATACGCACTGAGTCGGCCCAGTTGGGCAATTGCTCAAGGCTCGTGAGGATGAGTTGGTCGGTGCTAAGAGGGCGAGCGGAATCAAGATAAAGACCCTCATAAATACGTACTGTTTCAACTTCTCTGGAGTACTCGGCTGCTTCTTTTCCCATGAGCGGCGGTAACTGTTTTTCTCGCACGATTTGCTGTTCTTCCTGTCGGCTGATGCTGAGCGTCAACTGCTGCAGATAGCTTTTTGGAAGCGTTGGGTTCTTCGTGCGAATGTGTTCCTGTATCAAGGTTTCCGGTTTTTCGGTCAGCGCATAAATCTGTGGGAACAGCAGGTCTTTTGTTGCCGCAAGATGGGTATCGAGGCGCTGCGCCAAGCGCTCTGCGTGAGTGGCAGTGGACGGCGCCAGCCCGTTGAACAGTTCATTGAGCTCATCCGTTCTCAGCTTCTCGACAACGGTGTCTATGAGTTCTCCATTTCTGAGTTGAGCGTAGGTCAATCCAAGTTCGGGCTGTGTTGTGTTGGCGGGGTCACCAAAAGTAAAGAGCGTTTCAGTCCCATCGACGACGGTCAGGCATCGAGTGGTTGGCCAGCCGCTCAGTGTGGTGAGCAGGTGCAGCAAGATGAACGGTGAGTAAGGGCCGGTTTTAGTGCGTTTGCTACGTTCTATCTTGAAATCTTTTATTTCCTGCCTCAAATCAAAGCGCTTCAATACATCGGTCAAGAGTGCGGGCGGGCGTTCAGTGTTCAGATGAAGTTCAGTTAGAGCCAATTTGTTCAATCCGCTGACCAGCAGAATGGGCTCGACGGCTTCTTGTCGGATATTTCGTGCGACAGTGCCAAGGCGCCTGATCAGTTTCAACTCATCCCAAGATGTTGGGTTCTCATGCAGATGACGCCATCCGGCGGCACCGTTGTGTAACATTTGTGGGGTATGCCCGTTTGGGTCGGAGGGGTGTTGCAGTTGCCACTGCTGGGTGGCGATGTCGACCTTTACTTCATAGAAATGGTCTTCCAGTGCTACATAGGTTTTTGCGTTGTGGTGATACAACCCTTGAGCATTGGGGTGGATATTCACAGGGAGTTGAAGTGCCTGACGATAGGGCGTCAGATCGGGGTGCCAGAGTCGTTCGTTATTGTTGCGCAACCTGATTCTTACCAGGTTGGTGGCGAGCCCGGTGGTTTTGATTGCGCCGGCCGTGAGGATGCCCAGGGCAGCGGCGTCTGCGACATCCAGCAGATCATTCAGTGCTTCGTCGGTATCGCCACGACTCCAGGCGGCAACGCCATGATAGACAGAGTTGAGTAACTGCAAGGCTGTTACTGCCAGCACCACTTCACCGATGATCGGTATGAAGGACGCGGCGAAAAATAACAGCGACTCTCCTGCGGCCTCGAGCTCCTGACGTTTTTTCAAGCTGCCGGCGGTGTTGGCATCTGCCGTGGGGACCGCCAGCATGCGAGCGTCAGCTTTCAGGTGAGCAATATGTTGCTTGAAGACCGTTTCATAGAAGTCACCGGCAATATCCACACGCACCAAGGGTTTGGCAAAAGACGGATTACCAAGACGGTTTGCGCCTGACCACAAAGTGCCTGTGGTTAGCGGCGTTCCCTGACGCTCAAACGGAATGAAGCGATTGAAGAATTTCCGGTAGGGGGGTGTGTCCAGTTTAATCGCCAGGGCTGTTTGCAGATCGTTATACGAGTCATATCGTTTGATCGCGTTATCGGGATCATCGGGAATGTAAAGAACGTGTTTAATCTGAGGCCATTTGTCCCGAAACAGCAGGATGCCTGGCAGGGCTGTGCCGTCGAGGGTCAGGTGTGAACAGATCAAGTCCTTGTGGCTGCCGGCGTGGCTCAGTTCGAGTAGTAGTGCGTAAAGATCTGTGCTGATGGATTTCTTCATCAGGGCAATGTGGATCGCCGCCTCAAAGGTATTTTGGTCGTCGTTCCTGATCAGGGCTTTTATCTGGTTTGCCGAGTGAGTGGCGGTTGTTCCCGCAGTCGCAGAAGGTTCCAGTGTTTCGCTGATGTGTCTCTGGTACTGCATGCCGATGTCCAGCTCGCGACAAACCCTGGCGAAGTGTTCTGGGCTGACAGCGCTTTTTTTCTTTTCGCCGAGCCCGGACACATAGATGGCTGATCCCGCTTCAAAACCACCGTTCCGGGCTTCGGAAGGTTCGAAGTTCTGCAGCGCGGCGTCT
The DNA here is from genome assembly GCF_054897865.1 of Pseudomonas sp. LS2P72. Classification (NCBI taxonomy): domain Bacteria; kingdom Pseudomonadati; phylum Pseudomonadota; class Gammaproteobacteria; order Pseudomonadales; family Pseudomonadaceae; genus Pseudomonas; species Pseudomonas sp. LS2P72. Next base: position 6,323,074 of record NZ_CM142708.1, on the reverse strand, counting down.
ACAAGCGTTTGTTCGGTGGTTTTATGGCGTGTTTTGATCAGCCCCAAGAGGTGGGAGTTCTTCCACTCGCGTAGCAATGTGGATTTTTCAGCGTCCAGCGATCCCAGGTGTCCTGTGAGCTTTTTGCTCAACAAGGTTCGGGCAAAGTTCAAGGGGTTTTTCAGATCTTCGAAGACGGGGGCCAACGCCTGCCTGGCGGCATTGCTTTTGAGCAGGCAGGCGCGAAACGTTTTGCGCTGTTCAGGTGATCCCTCGACTAGCCAGCCAGGCAGCTTGCTCTGGATGAAGCTTGCATGAACAGATAGGGGCGGCGGGATAGGTGCGGGGACTGTGTTGAGTAAAGTCGAATCGTTCAAGGGCGCTCCGGGGCTCTGGATAAGCCAGCCTGGTAGTTGAAGCGCCAGACTACCCGCGGGATTTTTTCTTGAAGCATATCTATGTAGTGACATGTGCTCAGCGAAATGTGATGTATCGGCCCGGGGCAGACCTGATGGTAAAAGCCGACCGCTGTTGTCGGAATTGGTTATTTTTTGTGCTATATTCCGCCCCCGCGATTTTTCATCTCAACACCGGTCATCGTCATGCAAACAGCCAAGCCGTTATTTGACTATCCCAAGTACTGGGCCGAATGTTTCGGTCCAGCGCCATTCCTGCCGATGAGCAGGGAGGAGATGGATCAGCTTGGCTGGGATTCATGCGACATCATCATCGTCACCGGTGATGCGTACGTTGACCATCCGTCGTTCGGCATGGCAATCATCGGCCGGCTGCTGGAGTCGCAAGGCTTCCGCGTCGGGATCATTGCCCAGCCAGACTGGCAGTCCAAAGACGACTTCATGAAGCTCGGCGAGCCGAACCTGTTCTTCGGCGTCGCGGCCGGCAACATGGACTCGATGATCAACCGCTACACCGCCGACAAAAAAATCCGCTCCGATGACGCCTACACTCCCGGCGGCATGGCGGGCAAACGTCCGGACCGCGCGAGCCTGGTTTACAGCCAGCGCTGCAAGGAAGCCTACAAGAACGTGCCGATCGTTCTCGGTGGCATTGAAGCGTCCCTGCGCCGCATCGCCCACTACGATTACTGGCAGGACCGGGTTCGCAACTCGATCCTGATCGACGCCTGTGCCGACATCCTGCTCTACGGCAACGCCGAGCGTGCGATCGTCGAAGTCGCCCAGCGTCTGTCCTACGGTCACAAGATCGAAGACATTACCGATGTGCGCGGCACCGCGTTCATCCGTCGCGACACGCCGAAAGACTGGTACGAAGTCGATTCCACGCGCATCGACCGTCCGGGCAAGATCGACAAGATCATCAACCCGTACGTGAACACCCAGGACACCCAAGCCTGTGCCATCGAGCAGGAAAAGGGTCCGGTTGAAGACCCGAGCGAAGCCAAGGTCGTACAGATCCTGGCCAGCCCGAAGATGACTCGCGACAAGACCGTGATTCGTCTGCCTTCGGTTGAGAAAGTCCGTGGTGACGCAGTTCTTTACGCTCACGCCAACCGCGTGCTTCACCTGGAAACCAACCCGGGCAACGCCCGCGCGCTGGTGCAGAAGCACGGCGAAGTCGATGTCTGGTTCAACCCGCCTCCGATTCCGATGACCACCGAAGAAATGGACTACGTGTTCGGCATGCCCTATGCGCGCATTCCGCACCCGGCGTACGGCAAGGAAAAGATCCCGGCCTACGACATGATCCGCTTCTCGGTGAATATCATGCGTGGCTGCTTCGGCGGCTGCACCTTCTGCTCGATCACCGAGCACGAAGGCCGGATCATCCAGAACCGTTCCGAAGAGTCGATCATTCGCGAAATCGAAGAGATCCGCGACAAGGTCCCTGGCTTCACCGGCGTCATTTCCGACCTCGGCGGCCCGACCGCGAACATGTACCGCATTGCCTGCAAGACCCCGGAAATCGAATCCGCGTGCCGCAAGCCGTCGTGCGTGTTCCCGGGCATTTGCCCGAACCTGAACACCGATCATTCATCGCTGATTCAGCTGTACCGCAGCGCCCGTGCCTTGCCGGGTGTGAAGAAGATCCTGATCGCTTCCGGTCTGCGCTACGACCTCGCGGTCGAGTCGCCGGAATACGTCAAAGAGCTGGTGACCCACCACGTTGGTGGTTACCTGAAGATCGCCCCGGAACACACCGAGGAAGGTCCGCTCAATCAGATGATGAAACCGGGCATCGGCAGCTATGACAAGTTCAAGCGCATGTTCGAGAAGTACTCCAAGGAAGCCGGGAAAGAGCAGTACCTGATTCCGTACTTCATCGCCGCTCACCCGGGCACCACCGACGAAGACATGATGAACCTGGCCCTGTGGCTCAAGGGCAACGGCTTCCGTGCCGACCAGGTGCAAGCGTTCTACCCGTCGCCGATGGCCACCGCCACCGCGATGTACCACTCGGGCAAGAACCCGCTGCGTAAGGTCACTTACAAGAGCGACGCCGTGACCATCGTCAAGAGCGAAGAGCAGCGCCGTCTGCACAAGGCGTTCTTGCGTTATCACGATCCGAAAGGCTGGCCGATGCTGCGTGAGGCGCTGACCCGCATGGGCCGCGCCGACCTGATCGGGCCGGGCAAGAACCAGTTGATCCCGCTGCACCAGCCGGCGACCGACAGCTACCAGAGCGCCCGTCGCAAGAACTCGACACCGGCCGGCAGCCATAAAGTGGCAGGGGAAAAGACCACCAGGATCCTGACCCAGCACACGGGCTTGCCACCGCGCGCCAGTGATGGCGGTAACCCGTGGGACAAGCGTGAACAGGCCAAGGCAGCGGCATTCGCCCGCAACCAGCAGGCGGCCAAGGATCGCAAGGACGCGGCCAAAGGCAAAGGTCCGAAGCCTGCGCGTAAGCCGGTTGTACCGCGCTAAACCTCGCTAGCTCTGAACAGAACGCCAACCTTCGGGTTGGCGTTTTGCGTTTCTGGCAGAGCAGAACCTGAGTCAATGCCGGAAGGTAGGTTGCGACAACTGGCCTCTTCGCGAGTAGGCTCGCTCCCACAGGGGATCTGCTGTGTACGCTGGATTTGGATATGACATACAAACACTGTGGGAGCGAGCCTGCTCGCGATGAGGCCGGAACAGCCGCTGCAAAACCCGGCTGACGGCTCCCGGTCGCAACATTTCCGTGCAACTCCCCCTAACCAAATTCTCGCATCGCCCGATTTTGGTGCTGTACTGCCACAAGCAACCGGAGAAAGCGCCAGCGCTGCTGGATGGCATAAGTCTTGCGCGCTTTCCAATACGCTTAAGGCTCGCAGGAGGCACGCCGTGTCGATTCATGTCGCATTGCACCACGTCACGCATTACCGCTACGACCGCGCCGTCGAGCTCGGTCCGCAGATCGTTCGCCTGCGCCCGGCCGCCCACAGTCGCACGCGGATACTCTCCTACGCGCTGAAAGTGTCGCCCGAGCAGCACTTCATCAACTGGCAGCAAGACCCCCAGGGCAATTACCTGGCGCGGTTGGTGTTCCCGGAGAAAACCGATGAGCTGCGGATCGAAGTCGATCTGCTGGCAGAGATGGCGGTCTTCAATCCGTTCGACTTCTTCCTTGAGCCCTACGCGGAAAAGATCCCGTTCGCCTACGCCGCGGATGAGCGCAAGGAACTGGCGCCGTACCTGGAAACCTTGCCCCTGACGCCGAAGTTCAAGGCATATCTGGATGGCATCGACCGCACGCCACTGCCTAGCGTCGATTTCCTCGTCGCACTCAATCAGCGCCTGAGTGATGACATTGGCTACCTGATCCGCATGGAGCCAGGTGTGCAAACGCCTGAACACACCTTGGAACATGCCTCCGGTTCCTGCCGCGACTCTGCGTGGTTGCTGGTGCAATTGCTGCGTAACCTCGGTCTGGCGGCGCGTTTCGTCTCCGGCTACCTGATTCAACTGACCGCCGACGTCAAAAGCCTCGACGGCCCGTCGGGCACTGACGTGGACTTCACCGACCTGCACGCCTGGTGCGAGGTCTACTTGCCCGGTGCTGGCTGGATCGGCCTGGACGCAACGTCAGGGCTGTTTGCCGGTGAAGGACACATTCCGTTGGCCTGTAGCCCCGATCCGGGCTCCGCAGCACCGATCAGTGGCTTGGTTGAACCGTGCGAGTGCGAATTCACCCACGAAATGTCGGTGGAGAGGATTTGGGAAGCGCCACGGGTAACGAAGCCCTACACCGAAGATCAATGGCTGGCGATCCAGGCGTTGGGACGGCAGATCGATGCCGACCTGTTGGAGGGTGATGTACGCCTGACCATGGGCGGCGAACCGACGTTTGTTTCCATCGACGATCCGGACGGTGCCGAGTGGAACACTGCGGCACTTGGGCCAGACAAGCGGCGTCTGTCCGCCGAACTGTTCCAGCGCATGCGCAAGCACTACGCCCCCAAAGGCCTGGTGCATTTCGGGCAAGGCAAGTGGTACCCCGGCGAGCAATTGCCGCGCTGGTCACTGAACTGCTACTGGCGCCGCGACGATGTGCCGATCTGGTACAACAGCGCGCTGATCGCCGATGAGCAGGAAGACTACGGTGCCAATGGCGAGCTGGCCGGGCGTTTTCTGGCGAGCGTCGCCGAACGCCTGAAAATCCCCACACGTTTTGTGTTTCCGGCCTACGAAGACAATTTCTATTACCTCTGGCGCGAAGGCACTTTGCCGCAGAACGTCAGCGCCGAAGACTCGCGTCTTGAAGAACCGTTGGAGCGTGCGCGCCTGCGTAAAGTCTTCAGCCAAGGGCTGGCCAAGGTCATCGGTCAGGTCCTGCCGCTGGCGCGCACCGTTAAGGGTGATCAGTGGCAAAGCGGCCGCTGGTATCTGCGCGATGAGCATTGCCGACTGGTGCCAGGGGATTCGCCCCTGGGTTATCGCTTGCCGCTCGGCTCGCAGCCTTGGGTGAAAGCGGCGGAGTACCCGTTCATTCATCCTGTGGACCCGAATCAGGATTTCCCTGCGCTGCCCGACACTGCACAACTTCAGAGCCTGGGCGAGCCTGCGGTTGCTGATGAACGCGTGCCAAAGATCGACGAATCCGCCGACTGGCTGACTCGCACGGCCTTCTGTGCGGAGGCGCGAGAAGGGCGCTTGTACCTGTTCATGCCGCCGCTGGAACGGGTCGAGGATTACCTGGAACTGGTCAGCGCCATCGAAGCGACCGCCGAGGAATTGCATTGCCCGGTGTTGCTGGAAGGCTATGAGCCGCCGAGCGATCCGCGCCTGAGCAATTTCCGCATCACGCCCGACCCGGGCGTGATCGAGGTCAACGTGCAGCCGTCTGCCACGTGGGATGAACTGGTCGAGCGCACCGAGTTTCTTTACGAAGAGGCACGCCAGACCCGACTGACCACCGAGAAATTCATGATTGACGGTCGGCACACTGGCACCGGCGGTGGTAACCATTTCGTCCTGGGTGGCGCGACACCGGCGGACTCACCGTTTCTACGCCGCCCCGATCTGCTGCGCAGCCTGATCAGCTACTGGCATAACCACCCGTCCTTGTCCTACCTGTTTTCCGGATTGTTCATCGGCCCGACGTCTCAGGCGCCACGGGTCGATGAAGCACGCAACGATGCGTTGTATGAACTGGAAATCGCCTTCGCCCAGATGCCTGAGCCGGGCGAGGAGTGCGCGCCGTGGCTGGTGGATCGGCTGCTGCGCAACCTGCTGATCGACGTGACCGGTAACACCCATCGTGCCGAGTTTTGCATCGACAAACTGTATTCCCCGGACGGCGCTACTGGTCGCCTGGGATTGCTCGAACTGCGCGCCTTTGAAATGCCGCCCCATGCACGCATGAGCCTGGCTCAGCAGCTGTTGCTGCGGGCGCTGGTGGCTCGATTCTGGCGCGAGCCTTATGCGCCGCCAAAACTGGCGCGCTGGGGCACTGAGCTGCACGATCGGTTTTTGTTGCCGCACTTTATCGAGCAAGACTTCGCCGACGTCATCGTCGACCTTAATGCCGCGGGTTATCCCGTGCGTGCGGAGTGGTTCGCAGCGCATCTGGAATTCCGGTTTCCAAAAGTCGGTGATTATGCCGTCAGCGGCATAGAGCTGGAATTGCGTCAGGCGCTGGAGCCCTGGCATGTGCTGGGCGAGGAGGGTGCAGTCGGCGGCACGGTGCGTTATGTGGATTCGTCGCTGGAGCGCTTGCAGGTCAAACTCACGGGCCTGCCGCCGCAGCGTTATCTTCTGACCTGCAATGGCATCCCGGTGCCGTTGCAACCCACCGGGCGGGTCGGCGAGTTTGTCGCTGGCGTGCGTTTCCGCGCCTGGCAACCGGCCAACTGCCTGCAACCGACCATCCCGGTCCACGCGCCGTTGGTGTTCGACCTGCTCGACACCTGGATGCAGCGTTCGCTGGGGGGTTGTCAGTACCACGTCGCCCATCCGGGCGGGCGCAACTACGACAGCTTGCCGGTGAACGCCAATGAAGCCGAGAGCCGGCGGATGGCGCGCTTCTTCCGCATCGGACATACGCCGGGGAAACTTCCTATACCCAACTTGGAAATTAACGACGAGCTGCCGATGACACTCGATTTGCGACGTTTCTAAGCCCTACGCGACGCTCGGATTTTTCGTATATCCGAGCGTCATGAGCCTGCGTTAGTCTGACCGTTCTTTGCTGTCTGCCGAGCTTTCCATGCCTGACCTGCTTGACCGCTACCCGCTAACGGCGGGCACTTATCATGAACTGCTCGACGACAGCGGCGCCGTGCGCCCGCATTGGCGTCGGTTGTTCGACCAATTGCAACGCAGCACACCAACGCAATTGGTGCAGCGTCAGGCGCTGCTGACCCGGCAGATCCAGGAAAACGGCGTGACGTACAACGTCTACGCCGATCCCAAGGGCGCCGATCGGCCGTGGGAACTCGATCTGCTACCGCACGTGATTGCTGCGGATGAATGGCAGCAGTTATCGGCGGGGATCGCCCAGCGGGCACGCTTGCTCAATGCTGTGCTGGCAGATTTGTACGGCCCGCAACGCTTGATCGCTGAGGGCCTGCTGCCTGCTGAGCTGGTCTTCGGTCACAACAACTTCCTCTGGCCCTGTCAGGGCATCACGCCGCCCGACGGGGCTTTTCTGCATCTGTACGCCGTAGATCTGGCACGTACGCCCGACGGTCGCTGGTGGGTCACGGCGGACCGGACGCAAGCGCCATCCGGTGCCGGTTATGCACTGGAAAACCGCACTATCGTGTCCCGGGCCTTTCCCGAGTTGTACCGAGATTTGAAAGTGCAGCACCTGGCCGGGTTCTTTCGCACGCTTCAGGAAACCCTGGCCCGTCAGGCGCCGAGTGATGACGACGCGCCACTGATCGTGCTGCTCACACCGGGACGTTTCAACGAAAGCTATTTCGAACACATCTATCTGGCGCGTCAGCTCGGCTATCCACTGGTAGAGGGCGGCGACCTGACCGTCCGGGATGCCACGGTCTACCTGAAAACCTTGAGCGGACTGCGCCGGGTCCACGCGATCATGCGGCGGCTCGACGATGATTTTTGCGATCCGCTGGAGCTGCGCACTGACTCGGCCCTTGGCGTGCCGGGATTGCTGGAAGCGGTACGTCGAGGGCGGGTGCTGGTGGCCAATGCCCTCGGCAGCGGCGTGCTGGAATCGCCGGGGTTGTTGGGCTTCCTGCCGAAGATCAATCAATTCCTGTTCGGCGAAAAATTGATACTGCCCTCCATCGCGACCTGGTGGTGCGGTGAAGCACCGGTGCTGGCTCAGGCCCTGGAAAAATTGCCGGAGTTGTTGATCAAACCGGCGTTCCCGTCGCAGAGCTTCACGCCAGTATTTGGTCGCGATTTGAGTGAAAAACAGCGTCAGGCACTGGCCGAGCGCATGCAGGCACGGCCTTACGCCTATGTTGCGCAAGAATTGGCTCAGCTCTCTCAAGCTCCGATCTGGCAGGCTGAAGAGGGTCATCTGCAACCCCGGGCCGTCGGGATGCGCATGTACGCAGTGGCCAGTCGTGAGGGTTATCGGGTCCTGCCCGGCGGCCTAACCCGGGTTGCCGCCGAGGCTGACGCCGAAGTGGTGTCGATGCAACGGGGTGGCGCGAGCAAAGACACCTGGGTGTTGGGCGATCGCCCGCCAAGCGGTGAGCAATGGAAAACCCAGCGTACGATCGGTGTGCACGACCTGGTGCGACGGGATCCGTATCTACCGTCGCGAGTGGTGGAAAACCTGTTTTGGTTCGGTCGTTATTGCGAGCGCTGCGATGACAGCGCACGGCTGCTGCGGATCATGCTGGCGCGTTATGTCGATGGCGATGACCCGCAAGCCCTGGAGGCGGCGGTCGATTTGGGTGAACGGTTGATGTTGTTGCCCGATGAAGGCGAGTTGCCGGAGCGTTTGCTGGCGGCATTGCTCGGCGATGACTGGTCGTTCAGCCTACGCTCCAACTTGCAGCGTTTGCAGTGGGCGGCCTCGCAGGTGCGCGGCAAGCTCTCGCGGGAAAACTGGCAAGCGCTGGTGGAGCTGCAGCGTGAAGCCATGGAGCTGGAAGCCGAAGAGCCGGACTTCGGCGAATTGCTGGATTTCCTCAACCGTGTGGTGATGTCCCTGGCGGCATTATCCGGTTTCGCCCTCGACGACATGACCCGGGACGAAGGCTGGCGCTTCCTGATGATCGGTCGCCGGATCGAACGTCTGCAATTTCTCAGCGCCAGCCTGGCGGCATTTCTGCGCGGTGCCGGCGCGTTCGATCAGGCCGGTCTGGAATGGCTGCTGGAGCTGGGCAACAGCAGCATCACTTACCGTTCGCGGTACCTGGCGGTGGCGCAATTGATCCCGGTGCTTGACCTGTTGCTGCTCGACGAGCAGAACCCCCACGCCGTGCTGTTTCAGTTGAAGTTGGTGACTCGAACCTTGAAACGCTTGAACGACGACTTCGGCGTGCCTCGCGAAGCGGGGTTGCCACAGTTGGTGGAACGCTTGGCACGGTTCGATCTGGGATGCCTGGAGAACTCGCTGTTCGGCGAAGCCAGCGTTCGGGCAGCCATTGAGGGGCTGGCCGACCTGTTACAAGAGATCGCCGACGCCAGCGGGCAAGTGTCGGATCGTCTGGCCTTGCGCCATTTCGCTCATGTCGATGACGTCAGCCAGCGCACGGTGTCCGTCTGATGAGCGCCCATTATCAGATTCTCCACGACACCCATTATCACTACGACAGCCCGGTTTCTCTGGCCCAGCAGCTCGCGCACCTATGGCCGCGGGCGTGTGCCTGGCAGCGCTGTACCGAGCAGCAACTGCAGATCAGTCCCGACCCGACGTCGCGCCGCGATGAGCTGGATGTGTTCGGCAATCCGCTGACCCGGTTGGCGTTCGAGCGGCCGCATGATGAATTGCTGGTCAATGCCCGGCTCACCGTCGAAGTGCTGGCCCGGCCCGCGCTGGATTTCAATCAATCCCCCGCATGGGAAGAAACCCGCAACGCGCTGACCTACAGCAGTCAGCCGCTTTCCCCCGAATTGCTGGAAGCGTGTCGTTACCGGTTCGAATCGCCTTACGTGCATTTGAAGCGCAACTTCGTCGAGTTTTCCGAAAGCTGCTTTCCACCGGGGCGCCCGCTGTTGCTGGGTGTACAGGCGCTGATGGAGAAGATCTTCAGCGAATTCACCTTTGACGCAGAAGCGACCCAAGTGGCGACGCCGCTGGTGGAAGTGTTGGAGCGCCGGCGTGGTGTTTGCCAGGACTTCGCTCACCTGATGCTCGCCTGCGTGCGCTCCCGTGGATTGGCGGCGCGGTACATCAGTGGCTACCTGCTGACCCAGCCACCACCGGGCCAGCCGCGACTGATCGGCGCCGATGCGTCACATGCGTGGGTTTCAGTGTTTTGCCCGGTGCTCGGTTGGGTGGATTTCGACCCGACCAACAACGTGCAGCCGGCGCTGGAACACATCACCTTGGCCTGGGGCCGGGATTTTTCCGATGTGTCGCCGTTGCGCGGGGTGATTCTTGGGGGCGGCAACCATGACCCGGAAGTCCGCGTCACTGTAATGCCACTGGATTAACAAAGATCCACTGTAGGAGTGAGCCTGCTCGCGATAGCGGTGTGTCAGAAAAATAAATGCTGAATGTGCCACCGCTATCGCGAGCAGGCTCACTCCTACAAGGGACTGTGTGCGTTCTTTAGATAAGGGTATTTCAGATGGGACTGTGAGGGTCAGCAAAGTAACTGCTGACCCTGGACACAGATCCGGTGGGCCTGATCAGATCATCGGGCCCTGAGGGTCTCAGGCGTCGGGCGCCTGATCTTTCGGTGTTTCAACATCATTTTCTGCGGCCACTTCACCTTCTGCATCCGGGTTCAGTGCGGCGGCTTCTTCTTCAGCTGTAGCTTTCTTGCGCTGAAGCTTTTCCTCTTTCTTCTGCTCCTTGGCCAAGTCTCTCTGACGTTTGGCGAAGGAATAATTGGGTTTAGCCATGGGCGATCCTCTGGGGTCGAAGGTGAGGTTGAGCGGCGCGTATTCTGCCCTGTATCGATGCCCAGCCGTTAGCTGGGTTTTTGCTCGATCCACTTTGGCACCACTGTCGGCTGCCAGGCATCCAGTTGATCAAGCAGGGTTTGCGGCGACTCGCTCACTTGCAGCATGTCACGGTGCGGTGCGCGAACGAAGCCTTCGCCGACGATATGATCGAGAAAAGAGGTCAATTTGCTATAGAAACCGTTCACTTCCAGCAGCCCCAGCGGTTTTCCGTGATACCCGAGCTGGCCCCAGGTCCAGACCTCGAACAGTTCTTCCAGCGTGCCCAGGCCGCCGGGCAGGGCGATAAAGGCGTCACTGAGCTCGGCCATCCGCGCCTTGCGCGCATGCATGCCGTCAACCACTTCCAGACGAGTCAGGCCGCTGTGACCTATTTCCTTGTCTTTGAGGCTTTGCGGGATGATCCCGATTACTTCACCGCCGGCCGCCAGCGCAGCATCGGCGACGATGCCCATCAGCCCGACGGCACCGCCGCCATAGACCAGAGCCAGCTTACGCTCGGCCAATGCTCGCCCCAAGGCGACAGCCGCTTCACGATAAGCCGGGTTGGTGCCAGTGCTGGCACCGCAAAATACACAAACGGACGCTAAAGACATGCCTTACTCCATGGTCAGGATGGCCACAGAGTAAAGGCAGGCACGCGGCGTTCCAAGGTCTACACTTCGCGTGCAGGTGTTTCACAGGTTCCGCTGGCGCCACAGGCGTAGGCGGCGAGCCAATTGCGCAACAGGCTGTTAAGGGACATGACTGACGCTCCAGATGGATGAGGACGACCTGATGATAGGGCCGCCCCAGAGGTCTGGCTGGTAGATTGTTTCGATAGGTGTCATAGCCCGAAAGTTGTATACAATTTATGATTCAGGTCATAGGAACTTGCGACGTTTTCAGGCAGTCTTCTGTCCATTAGCACTTTCGTTAACCCTGCCTTGGAGATTCACCATGTTTGCCAAACTTGTTGCGGTATCCCTGCTGACACTGGCCAGCAGCCAATTGATGGCTGCCGAGTGCAAGACGACCGTCGACTCCACTGACCAGATGTCCTTCGATACCAAGGAAATCAGCATCGACAAGAGCTGCAAGACGTTCACCGTGGAGCTGAAACACTCCGGCAACCTGCCAAAAAACGTCATGGGTCATAACTGGGTGCTGAGTAAAGAGGCTGATATGCAGCCGATCGCCACCGCTGGCCTGGCCGCAGGTATCGAGAAGAGCTACCTGCCGGAAGGTGACGCGCGCATCATCGCCCACACCAAAATCATCGGTGCCAAGGAAACCGACTCGGTGACCTTCGACGTGTCGAAGCTCGATGCTGGCGAGAAGTACGGCTTCTTCTGCTCGTTCCCTGGCCACATCTCGATGATGAAAGGCACGGTTACCCTGAAGTAATCGAATCGAGCTCATAAAAAAAGCGTCCACCGGACGCTTTTTTTGTGCCTGTCTGTTCGCTCAATCAAGGTGCGAACGGCATCACTCGCTTGTGATGAGTCTTTTTATACGTGTCACAAATGATCTTGAACGCTTCCTCACGCACCGGCTCGCCATGCAAAAACGCGTCGATCTCGGCGTAGGTCACGCCGTGGGACGCTTCGTCCGGTTTGCCGGGCGACAGGTCTTCAAGGTCGGCCGTCGGGATCTTTTCCACCAGCGACTCCGGCGCGTCGAAGCTGCGGGCGATGTCCCGGACCTGGTTTTTCACCAGGCCACTCAGTGGCGCCAGATCGCAAGCGCCATCGCCGAACTTGGTGAAGAAACCCATCACCGCTTCTGCCGCATGGTCGGTACCAATCACCAGGCCGTGGGCCGCGCCGGCGATGGTGTATTGGGCAACCATGCGCATCCGCGCCTTGGTGTTGCCGAGCACGAAATCCACCGAGACCGCGTGCTTGCCTTCGAAGGCTGCGACTTCACTGGCCAGGGATTTGACTGCCGGGCCGATGTTCACGGTGTGGCGCTCGTCCGGGGCGATGAAGTCCACCGAAGCCTGGGCGTCGTGTTCGTCGAACTGGGTTTCGTACGGCAGGCGCACGGCGATGAACTTGTAGCTGTTGTCGCCTGTGCGGGTGCGCAGTTCGCGCATGGCACGCTGGGCCAGCAGGCCGGCGGTCAGGGAATCGACGCCACCGCTGATGCCGAGTACCAGGGTCTTGAGCCCGGAATTGACCAGGCAGTCCTGGATGAAGATGATCCGCCGGGTGACTTCAGCCTCGAGGGCGGCCTGGTCGGCGAACGGCGGCTGGACCTTGAGCTGTTCAGCAATCTCACGCTGTTCGGCTTGCATGAATTCACTCCTTGCTAGAAATGCTGGATGTACTGGAAAGGGCGGCAGGTACTTTGAAAACGTGTCGCAAATAGGCGACGAAATTCGGGTCTTTGCAGTGAGTCTTGCCAGGCTCATCGGAAATCTTTGCCACGGGCTGGCCGTTGCAGGCGGCCATTTTAAGCACGATGCTCATCGGTTCAACACCCGGAATATCGCACGTCAGGTTGGTGCCGATGCCAAAGCTGACATTGATCCGACCGCGCAGCGCCCGAAAAATCTCCAGGGACTTGGGCAGCGTCAGGCTGTCGGAGAACACTAGCGTCTTGCTCATCGGGTCGATGCCCAGCTTGTGATAGTGGGCGATGGCCTTTTCCGCCCAGAGCACCGGATCACCGGAATCATGGCGCAAGCCGTCAAACAGCTTGGCGAAGTACAGGTCGAAATCGCCGAGAAAGGCATCGGTGGTGATGCAGTCGGTGAGGGCAATTCCCAGCAGGCCACGGTACTCGCGGACCCAGCAATCGAGGGCGGCAATCTGACTGTCGATCAGCCGTGGGCCGAGTTGTTGGTGGGCCATGATCCATTCGTGGGCCATGGTGCCCAACGGCTTCATGTCCAGCTCCCGTGAAAGGTGCACGTTGCTGGTGCCGACAAAACGACCGGGGAAATCGTGCTTGAGCACGTTCACCACTTCTTCCTGAACGCGGTACGAGAAGCGACGGCGAGTGCCGAAATCGGCTACCTGCAATTCGGACAATTCCTCCGCGCTGGCGTTGGCGGTCAGCCAGTCGAACTTGCGGTAGAGCTGCTCACGCGCCTGTTCCAGGACAATCTCACGGTAGCGATAGCGGTTGCGCACTTCGCTGACGATGGACAGCAGCGGCACTTCGAACAGGATCACGTGCAGCCATGGCCCGCGCAGGCGGATGAACAGCTCGCCGTTTTCGATGCCGGTGTGGACGTAGCGCAGATTGAAGCGGAACAACCCGAGAAAGCGCAGGAAATCCGGCTTCATGAAGCTGATGCGCTCCATGAAACTCAACTGGTCGGCGCTCAGGCTCAATTCGGCGAGGCGCTCGATCTGGAAGCGGATTTCCGCCAGGTACGGGCGCAAATCTTCACTGTTACGGCAACGAAATTCCCATTCGACTTCAACGTTCGGGTAGTTGTGCAGCACCGCCTGCATCATCGTCAGTTTGTAGAAGTCGGTGTCGAGCAGGTTCTGCACGATGCGATCGCCAAACACGCTCTCGCTCATAACGGGGTTCTCCAGGCTGGCCGCGGCCCGTGGCAGCGACGTTGCAGCTGTTTCAATGAATGGGGCTAGTGGCGCATATCAACGGCAGGTAATGCCAGTGATTTTTTAGACAGTGCAGATTCCTGTGGGAGCAAGCTCGCTCCCACAGGGATTGTGTGAAGCTTTAGATTTGCGGTACATCCGGGCTGTCGATCTGCTCCAGCATCCACTTCACAAAATCCCGCACCTTCGGCACTTCCGCCGAATGCTCCGGATACGCCAGGTAGTAGGCATCGGTGCTGGGCATCGCGTGCTGCCAGGGTATGACCAGTTTGCCGTCGGCCAATTCCTCTTCCACCAGAAACCGCGGCAACAGCGCCACACCGCAGCCGACCTGGGCTGCGCGGATGCACATGTAAAAGGTTTCAAAGCGCGGGCCGTGGTAGCTGTGTTCGGTGTGGTAGCCCTGGCTGTCGAACCAGTCGTGCCAGGCTTGGGGCCGGGAGGCGTTTTGCAGCAGGACCAGGTCGGTGAGTTGCGTAGGATCGGTGAACGGCGTGTTCGGCAGGCTGCCCGGTGCGCAGACCGGCACCAGCTCTTCGCCGAACAGCTTCAGGCATTCAGTGCCGGGGCGTGAGCCCTGGCCGAAGTAGAACGCCAGGTCGCTGCGACCTTGCAGCAGATCGTCGGCTTCCTGCTCGCTGCACAGGTCCAGATGGATCGAGGGATGGCGCAGACGCCAGCCTTTCAAGCGAGGCACTAGCCAGCGCGCGCCGAAGGTCGGAGGCGTCGAGACGCGCAGGACTTCGGTTTCACCGCCGTAGGAGCGCAGGTAGTGGGTCGACATCTCCACCTGCGTGAGGATTTTTCTTACCTCCACCAGATACAAATCACCGGCCGGGGTCATTTGCAGGCGTCGGCGCACCCGGCGGAACAACAGGTGCTGCAGCAATTCTTCGAGTTGCGCGACCTGTTTGCTGACGGCGCTCTGGGTCAGGTTCAGCTCTTCAGCCGCCCGGGTGAAGCTCAAATGCCGGGTCACGGCCTCAAAACACTGCAGCGCGGTGATCGACGGCAAGTAGCGTTTATTCAGCATTGGTTGTCCTTTTTCTTGTTTCTTTCTTACCAGCAATTCGCAGCATGAATAAACGGAATGATATCTCTCTTAAAGGTCGTTTGTTGGGTAACGTCGGGAGCGCTAAAACTACAGGCCTCACCAGCCGAATCAATCCGGCTGCACGTTTTCTGTTTTTCGCTTGAGGAGTGACCCATGGTTGCCGCATTGCTTGATCGTCTTGGTGTTAACCCGGCCCTGTACCAGAACGGCAAAGTGCCGGTGCATTCGCCAATCGATGGCAGCCAGATCGCCGCCGTGAACTGGGAAGGCGCCGCTGAAGTCGAGCAGCACATCAGTCGTGCAGATCATGCGTTCGAATTGTGGCGCAAGGTCCCGGCGCCGCGCCGTGGCGAACTGGTCCGCCAACTGGGCGACATCCTGCGTGAATATAAGGCCGACCTCGGCGAGCTGGTGTCCTGGGAAGCCGGCAAGATCACTCAGGAAGGCCTGGGTGAAGTTCAGGAAATGATCGACATCTGCGATTTCGCCGTCGGCCTGTCCCGTCAGCTGTACGGTTTGACCATCGCTTCCGAGCGTCCTGGCCACCACATGCGCGAAACCTGGCACCCGCTGGGCGTCGTCGGCGTCATCAGTGCGTTCAACTTTCCGGTCGCGGTCTGGGCCTGGAACACCGCGCTGGCGCTGGTGTGTGGTAACCCGGTGATCTGGAAACCATCGGAAAAAACCCCGCTGACCGCACTGGCCTGCCAGGCGCTGTTCGACCGCGTACTGAAGAACTTCAGCGACGCGCCTCCGCACCTGAGCCAAGTCATCATCGGCGGTCGCGATGCCGGCGAAGCCCTGGTCGATGACCCGCGTGTCGCGCTGATCAGCGCCACCGGCAGCACCCGCATGGGCCGCGAAGTGGCACCGAAAATCGCTGCACGTTTCGCTCGCAGCATTCTGGAACTGGGCGGTAACAACGCAATGATCCTCGGCCCAAGCGCCGACCTGGACATGGCCGTACGAGCCATCCTGTTCAGCGCCGTCGGCACTGCCGGTCAGCGTTGCACCACGTTGCGTCGCCTGATTGCCCATGAATCGGTAAAAGAAGAAATCGTCACCCGCCTGAAAGCCGCTTACTCCAAAGTGCGTATCGGCAACCCGCTGGAAGGCAATCTGATCGGTCCGCTGATCGACAAGCACAGTTTCGAAAACATGCAGGACGCGCTTGAGCAGGCCCTGAGCGAAGGCGGCCGGGTGTTCGGCGGCAAGCGCCAACTGGAAGACAAATTCCCTAACGCTTATTACGTCTCGCCGGCCATCGTCGAAATGCCGGAGCAGAGCGACGTGGTCTGCAGCGAAACCTTCGCGCCGATTCTGTACGTGGTCGGTTACAAGGATTTCGACGAAGCGCTGCGCCTGAACAACGCCGTGCCACAAGGCTTGTCGTCGTGCATTTTCACCACTGACGTGCGTGAAGCCGAGCAGTTCATGTCGGCGGTGGGCAGCGACTGCGGCATCGCCAACGTCAACATCGGCCCGAGCGGCGCGGAAATCGGCGGGGCGTTTGGCGGTGAGAAAGAAACGGGCGGCGGTCGTGAATCCGGCTCCGATGCATGGCGCGGCTACATGCGCCGTCAGACCAACACCGTGAACTATTCGCTGGAGTTGCCCTTGGCCCAGGGCATTACCTTCGACTGATCGGTGATCCTCTGTAGGAGCAAGCTTTTGTGGCGAGGGGATTTATCCCCGTTGGGCTGCGAAGCGGCCCCAAATAATGGGACTGCTGCGCAGTCCAACGGGGATAAATCCCCTCGCCACATAGATCATCTCCACATTCAATGATTGTGGTGGTTAGGTTTCTGTTGGAGTCTGGCAATGCCGTTACGCGAAGAGTGTCTGTGGGAAAAACTGACGCCGCAAAGGCCTGACAATGCGGCGCTCAAGGGCGAGGTGACGGTGGATGTCTGCGTCATTGGCGCTGGTTTCACCGGTCTGTCGGCGGCGGTGCATCTGCTGGAAAAAGGCAAAAGTGTCTGTGTACTGGAAGCCCATCGCGCCGGTCATGGCGGATCGGGGCGCAACGTCGGGTTGGTCAATGCCGGGATGTGGATTCCACCGGACGAGATCGAAGCCGGTTTCGGCGAGGCGGTTGGCAGTCAGCTCAATCGCATGCTGGGTGCGGCACCTTCCCTGGTGTTCAGCCTTGTGGATAAGTACAACATCGATTGCCAGTTACGCCGTGAAGGCACGTTGCACATGGCGCACAACGCCCGTGGCGAAGCGGACTTGCGCAGTCGTGAAGAGCAATGGAAACGTCGCGGCGCGCCGGTGGAACTGCTGACCGGTCAAGCCTGCGAACAAGCAACGGGCACCAAAAAGATTGCCGCCGCGCTGCTCGATCGGCGTGCTGGCACGATCAATCCAATGGCTTACACGACGGGGCTGGCCAAAGCGGCCATCGGTCTCGGCGGTCAGTTGTTCGATCATTCCCCGGTGACCCGACTCGAACGTCAGGGCCAGCGCTGGTCGGTACAAACCGCTCAGGGTTCGGTGCTTGCCGAGCAAGTCGTGATTGCTTCTAACGCCTACACCGAAGGTGACTGGACGGAATTGCGGCGCAACTTTTTCCCCGGTTATTACTATCAAGTGGCCTCGGTCCCGCTGACCGAGGAGGCTGCACAGCAAATTCTCCCAGGTGGCCAGGGTTCCTGGGACACTCGCCAGGTTCTCAGCAGTGTTCGTCGGGATAAGGATGGCCGTCTGCTGCTCGGCAGTCTCGGTAATGGCAATCAGAAGCCGACCTGGTTCCTTAAAGCCTGGGCCGACCGGGTTCAACAGCACTATTTTCCTTATCTCAAACCGGTGGATTGGGAGTGCACCTGGACCGGTTGCATCGCCTTCACCCCCGATCATTTGATGCGTTTGTTCGAGCCGGTGCCCGGTTTAGTGGCAGTCACCGGTTACAACGGCCGGGGCGTCACTACCGGCACAGTCGTCGGCAAGGCCTTTGCCGATTATCTGTGTAACGGAAACCCTCAAGCGCTGCCGATTCCCTTTGCACCCATGCAGCCATTGGCTGGCGTGGGATTGCGAAGCTGTCTGTACGAGGCCGGATTCTCGCTGTATCACGCAGGCCAGTGCCTGCGGATCGTTATTTGATTGTTGAAATTTGTTGCTGAAAGCGGCGCTTTTTCGCGCAGCGACTAGCCTGTAAAAGGTGCGGGTTGTAGCAGTTCCGCACCAGCAGTGTGCACTTCGGTGACGCACGTTGTTACAGGCTGGTTGCACGTCGTTTGGCGCCGCGGTTGCAATGATGGCGCGCTCGGGTTGCGCCTTTAAAAATAAATGGTTACACCTTCCGCGGTTTAGACGGTTGCACGCCCAATGAAAATGGGATCGAAACAGTCGAAAAAACAATAAAGCAGCGACTTTTCTCAGAATAAAAAACCGATGGCACGGCCCTTGCTCTGAGCATTCAGGAAGTCGCAGTGCCAACTAAAAAAAACCTTGGAGCACCACCTCATGTCCCAGACGTTTTACAAAAAAGGCTTTTTGGCCCTCGCAGTGGCAACTGCGTTGGGTGTTTCTGCGTTTGCACAGGCTGATGTGAAAATCGGTGTGGCGGGACCAATGACAGGCGCCAACGCGGCATTTGGCGAACAGTACATGAAGGGTGCACAGGCTGCGGCCGATGCGGTCAACGCAGCGGGCGGCGTAAACGGGGAAAAAATCGTACTGGTCAAAGGCGATGACGCCTGCGAACCGAAACAGGCTGTGACGGTTGCCAAGGACCTGACCAACCAGAAAGTCGCTGGCGTAGTCGGTCACTTCTGCTCCTCCTCGACCATCCCGGCTTCGGAGATCTACGACGAAGCGGGCATCATCGCGATCACTCCAGGCTCCACCAACCCGGCTGTTACCGAGCGCGGCCTGAGTGCCATGTTCCGTATGTGCGGGCGTGATGACCAGCAAGGCATCGTGGCCGGCGACTACATCGTCGACGTGCTCAAGGGCAAGAAAGTGGTGGTCCTGCACGACAAGGACACCTACGGCCAAGGTCTGGCGGACGCTACCAAGGCCCAGCTGGAAAAACGCGGTGTGAAGCCGGTGCTGTATGAAGGCCTGACCCGTGGCGAGAAAGATTTCAGCACCATCGTCACCAAAATCCGCGGCGCTGGCGCCGACGTCGTCTACTTCGGTGGTCTGCACCCGGAAGCCGGTCCTCTGGTCCGTCAACTGCGTGAGCAAGGTCTCAAGGACGTCAAGTTCATGTCCGACGACGGCATCGTAACCGACGAACTGGTGACCACCGCTGGCGGTCCACAATTCGTCGATGGCGTACTGATGACCTTCGGTGCCGACCCACGCATGCTGCCAGACAGCAAGACTGTAGTGGACGAGTTCCGCAAGAAAGGCACCGAGCCTGAAGGCTACACCCTGTACGCCTATGCTTCGGTCCAGACCCTGGCTGCAGCGTTCAACGGCGCCAAATCCAACAGTGGCGAGAAAGCCGCCGAGTGGTTGAAGAAAAATCCGGTCAAAACCGTGATGGGCGAGAAGACCTGGGACGCCAAAGGCGATCTGAAAGTCTCCGACTACGTGGTTTATCAGTGGGACAAGGATGGCAAATACCACCAGCTGGAAAAACAGAAGTGATATGACTTGCTGATTGCCCGGCGCCTTGTGCGCCGGGCAATCAAAGAACATGTCCGTGCAGTACCTGTCTTTTCTCGTAGAGCTGCACATAACCGTGTTGCGCCGGCAGCTGAACTCCGGTCCGTCGCACCCGGCTTCTGTGCAGTCTCTCAAATGCGTGAGATTGCGTTATGGATGGTATTTTCCTGCAGCAACTGGTCAACGGCCTGACCCTCGGGTCGGTCTATGGCCTGATCGCCATCGGCTACACAATGGTCTATGGCATCATCGGCATGATCAACTTCGCCCACGGCGAGGTTTACATGATTTCCGCTTACCTCGCGGCAATCAGTCTGGCTCTGCTGGCATACTTCGGTATTGAATCCTTCCCGCTGCTGATGCTTGGCACACTGATCTTCACCATCATCGTCACGGCGGTGTATGGCTGGGTCATTGAGCGCGTCGCCTACAAACCGCTGCGCAACTCCACCCGACTGGCACCGCTGATCAGCGCCATCGGTATTTCCCTGATCCTGCAAAACTATGCACAGATCGCCCAGGGTGCCCGCCAACAGGGTGTGCCCACACTGCTCACCGGTGCATGGCGAGTTGAAGTCGGGACCGGCTTCGTCCAGCTCACCTACACCAAGATCTTCATTCTGGTCGCAGCGTTTGTCGGGATGGCCGCGCTGACCTACGTCATCAAGTACACCAAGCTCGGCCGCATGTGCCGCGCCACCCAGCAAGACCGCAAGATGGCCTCGATCCTGGGGATCAACACCGATCGCGTGATTTCCTACGTGTTTATCATCGGTGCCGCGATGGCGGCCCTGGCCGGCGTGCTGATCACCATGAACTACGGCACATTCGACTTCTATGCCGGCTTTATCATCGGGATCAAGGCGTTCACCGCCGCGGTGCTCGGCGGGATCGGCTCGCTGCCTGGCGCCATGCTTGGCGGGATTATTCTGGGGATCTCCGAATCACTGTTCTCAGGTCTGGTGAACTCGGACTACAAAGATGTTTTCAGCTTCTCGCTGCTCGTTCTTGTTCTGGTCTTTCGGCCTCAAGGCCTGCTCGGCCGTCCTCTTGTGTCGAAGGTGTAAGCGATGTCTTCAACCACTAAAAAAACCATTGATCTCAAAAGAAGCCTGGTTGACGCGATTCTTGCCGGCCTGGTGGCCCTGATTGTGTTCGGCCCGATTGTCGGCGTGGTCCTCGACGGCTACGGCTTCAACCTGGAAACGACGCGGGTGGCGTGGATTGTCGCTATCGTCATGGCTGGCCGCTTTGCCTTGAGCCTGTTCCTGCAAACCCCCAAGGGCCTGAGAATTCTCGAGGGCTTTGAAAGCACCGGCTCCGGGGTTCATGTACTGCCACCTGATTACAAAACCCGGTTGCGCTGGATCATTCCGGTGGTGATTGTTGTTGCCGTGGTGTTCCCGTTTTTCTCCAACTCCTACCTGCTGGGCGTGGTCATTCTCGGGCTGATCTACGTGCTGCTGGGCCTCGGGCTGAACATCGTGGTCGGCCTGGCCGGCCTGCTCGACCTGGGTTACGTGGCGTTCTATGCCATCGGTGCCTACGGGTTGGCGCTCGGTTACCAATACCTCGGCCTGGGCTTCTGGACGGTGCTGCCGCTGGCGGCGATCACCGCTGGCCTTGCCGGTTGCATCCTCGGTTTCCCGGTGCTGCGTCTGCACGGTGACTACCTGGCGATCGTGACCCTGGGCTTCGGTGAAATCATCCGGTTGGTCCTCAATAACTGGCTGTCCCTGACCGGTGGCCCGAATGGCATGGCTGCTCCATTGCCAACCTTTTTCGGCATCGAGTTCGGCAAAAGGGCGAAAGAGGGCGGGGTGCCGTTTCATGAGTTCTTTGGCATCGCCTATAACCCGGACGTGAAGTATTACTTTATCTACGCGGTGTTGTTCCTGGTGGTATTGGCCGTGTTGCACATCAAGCACCGCTTGACCCGCATGCCGGTCGGTCGCGCCTGGGAAGCCCTGCGTGAAGACGAAGTCGCTTGCCGCTCCATGGGGCTGAACCATGTACTGGTCAAACTCTCGGCGTTCACCATCGGTGCTTCGACGGCCGGTCTGGCCGGCGTGTTCTTCGCCACCTATCAAGGCTTCGTCAACCCGACCTCGTTCACCTTCTTCGAATCGGCATTGATCCTCGCCATCGTGGTGCTCGGCGGCATGGGCTCGACCATCGGCGTGGTGATTGCGGCCTTCGTGCTGACCGTCGCCCCGGAACTGCTGCGTGGTTTCGCGGAGTATCGCGTGCTGCTGTTCGGCATCCTGATGGTGTTGATGATGATCTGGCGACCGCGCGGCCTGATTCGGATCAGCCGTACCGGTGTGACCCCGCGTAAAGGAGTAGCGCCATGAGCGAAGTCGTACTCTCGGTCGAGAAGCTGATGATGCACTTCGGCGGCATCAAGGCGTTGAACGATGTCAGCCTGAAGGTCGAACGCAACTCGATCTTCGCCCTGATCGGCCCCAACGGCGCCGGCAAAACCACCGTGTTCAACTGCCTGACCGGGTTCTACAAGGCCTCGGGCGGCAAGATCGAACTCAATGTGCGTGGCGAGCAAACCAACGTTATCAAGCTGTTGGGCGAATCGTTTAAAGCCACCGATTTCGTCTCGCCGAAAGCGTTTGCCAGTCGGATGTTCTACAAGATGTTCGGCGGCACCCACCTGGTGAACCGTGCCGGTCTGGCGCGGACTTTCCAGAATATTCGCCTGTTCAAGGAAATGTCGGTGCTGGAAAACCTGCTGGTGGCCCAACACATGTGGGTCAACCGCAGCATGCTGGCCGGGATACTCAACACCAAGGGTTATCGCAAAGCCGAAAGCGATGCGCTGGACCACGCGTTCTACTGGCTGGAAGTGGTGGATCTGGTGGATTGCGCCAACCGTCTGGCCGGTGAGCTTTCCTATGGTCAGCAACGCCGTCTGGAAATCGCCCGGGCCATGTGCACCCGGCCGCAGATCATCTGCCTCGACGAACCGGCCGCCGGCCTCAACCCTCAGGAAACCGAAGCGCTGAGCGCGATGATCCGGCTGCTGCGCGACGAGCACGATCTGACCGTGGTGCTGATCGAACACGACATGGGCATGGTAATGAGCATTTCCGACCACATCGTGGTGCTGGACCACGGCATCGTCATCGCCGAGGGCGGCCCTGATGCGATTCGTAACGATCCGAAAGTGATTGCGGCCTATCTGGGCGCCGATGAAGAGGAAGTGGTGCTATGAGCCAACCCATCCTCGAACTGAAGGATCTGGATGTGTTTTACGGGCCGATCCAGGCTCTGAAGAATGTTTCGCTGCACATCAATGAAGGTGAAACAGTCAGCCTGATCGGCTCCAACGGCGCCGGTAAATCGACCTTGCTGATGTCGATTTTCGGTCAGCCGCGGGCGGCGGATGGGCAGATCATCTATCAGGGTGTGGATATCACCCACAAATCCTCCCACTACATTGCGTCCAACGGCATCGCTCAATCGCCGGAAGGGCGACGGGTGTTCCCCGACATGACCGTCGAGGAAAACCTGCTGATGGGCACCATCCCTATCGGTGATAAATACGCCAAGGAAGACATGCAACGCATGTTCGAGTTGTTCCCGCGACTCGAAGAGCGGCGCACCCAGCGGGCCATGACCATGTCCGGCGGTGAACAGCAAATGCTCGCTATCGCACGTGCGTTGATGAGCCGGCCGAAACTGCTGTTGCTTGACGAGCCGAGCCTGGGTCTGGCGCCGATTGTGGTTAAACAGATCTTCGCGACCCTGCGGGAACTGGCGAAAACCGGCATGACGATCTTTCTGGTGGAACAGAACGCCAACCACGCCCTCAAACTGTCGGACCGGGCGTACGTGATGGTCAACGGCGAGATTCGCCTCACGGGCACCGGCAAGGAGCTGCTGGTTAACGAGGAAGTGCGTAACGCCTATCTCGGCGGCCACTGAGTTCGCTGTTGTAACACCAAGCCCCGGCGCGCAATCACCGGGGCTTTTTTACATCTCCAAAACACCGTCAATCCCCTGTGGGAGCGAGCCTGCTCGCGAAGGCGATAGCACGCTCAATATTGAAGTGTCAGACCCACCGCTTTCGCGAGCAGGCTCGCTCCCACAGGGTGTCTCTGTGTGCTTTCGGGAAATTGTGGAAAACAATATTCACAAGCTCTCAAAGCGCGACATAAAGCCGCTGCAAATAGTTGTTTTGTCACGGTTTTGACTTGTCCCCGTTTGCTGTGGAGCTGGCTGTGAATAACGTGGGAGTAGCTGGCTGAAAGCCTTTGAAACCGTGGCTTGCAGAGTTGTGGTTGTTTTTTGATCAGGCGTTTTTACCGAGCCGCGAGTGGGCTTTGTCAACCTTTTTGTTGATGACCCAAACGGGCCAAAACTGTGGGTAGCTGCCTGTGGATAAGTCTGTGGTTAAACTCTGGAAAGACTCGGCTGAAGGCCGTAGTTACTGGCTTGGCGCCATCGTCGGTATGACCGGTCAATCGTGCAAGATGCCATGGGCTGCACAGCCGACGTTCCAGGGTCAAGCAAAAAAATTTCCAATTTGCCCGCAAAGCCTTGTACACAGCGGGTTACAGCTTTTCCACTTGCCCCCGGAAACTGTGGACCGGCCTGTGGATAAGGTGCGCGCACATGGCTGAAAGCCGCGGCGGGCAAGGCGTGGCAACGTTTGATCGTTTTTTGTACAGTTTGTGCGGTAGTTGCCGCTGTGGGTCAGGCCGGGCATGCTGCCTGCTGATTTTCTATTCCAGTGGCTGTCGATCAGCCGAAGCAAGGAGAACACGATGTCCAACACCCTGTTTATTACCGGCGCGACCTCCGGTTTTGGTGAAGCCTGCGCCCGTCGTTTTGCCGAAGCCGGATGGAAACTGGTGCTGACCGGCCGTCGTGAAGAGCGCCTCAATGCGCTGTGTGCCGAGTTGTCGAAGCAGACCGAGGTCCATGGCCTGGTGCTCGACGTGCGTGATCGCAAAGCTATGGAGGAGGCAATCGCCAACCTGCCGCCGTCCTTCGCCAAACTGCGCGGGCTGATCAACAACGCCGGCCTGGCCCTGGGCGTTGACCCGGCGCCCAAGTGCGACCTCGACGATTGGGACACCATGGTCGACACCAACATCAAAGGCCTGATGTACAGCACGCGTCTGTTGTTGCCGCGCCTGATCGCTCACGGTCGCGGCGCCGGCATCGTCAACCTCGGCTCCATCGCCGGCAACTACCCGTACCCGGGCAGCCATGTGTATGGCGCGAGCAAAGCGTTCGTCAAACAGTTTTCCCTGAACCTGCGCTGCGACCTGCAAGGTACGGGCGTGCGGGTCAGCAATATCGAGCCGGGCTTGTGCGAAAGCGAGTTCTCATTGGTGCGTTTCGCTGGTGACCAGGAGCGCTACAACGCGACCTACGCCGGTGCCGAACCGATCCAGCCGCAAGACATCGCCGATACCATTTTCTGGGTGCTCAATGCCCCGGCGCACATCAACATCAACAGCCTGGAGCTGATGCCGGTGAGCCAGACGTGGAGCGGGTTTGCGATTGAGCGGAATGCCAAGGCTTAAGACCGCGTAATGGCCATTCGCGGGCAAGCCTTGCTCCTACAGGTTCTGTGTCGATTCGCGATGATGCGAACAACACAAAACCTGTAGGAGCAAGGCTTGCCCGCGATGGCGATTTCTCAGTCAGCGCAGATATTCGACCAATCCGCGATAACACGTCGCCAAGTGATAAGGCGTGGTCGACGGCATGTCCCGACGTGTCACATCACCGTTTTCATCACGACACTCATACCAGCCACCCGCATGCAGAAAGCGCTGCTGCAACGCCTGCAATTGGCGCAGCACCGCAGCCTCGCTGTCTGGCCGCAAGGTCAAGGCGCGCAGGTATTCAGCCTGAGCCCAGATTCGCTGCGTAGCGTCCCGAGGTGGGCTGTCCGGCTGCAGGTCAAGCATGGCCCGCACAGCACCGGTCTGTTGATCGACGCCCAGTTTTTCAGTGAACGCAAAGGCGCGTTCCAGAGCAGCATGCAGTGTCGAACCGCGCAGCAACAAAGACGATTCCAGTAAGAAATACCACTCGAACTGATGCCCAGGTTCAAACCAGTTATCCACAGCGCCCAGCGGCTTTTCCATCAACACACCGTGTTGCGGGTCGATAAAGTGCTTATGCATCGCCGTGCATAACTCGACGAGTGCGTTTTGCACGACGACGTCTTTGCGCACCGACAGCGTGGCGAGGAAGGCTTCGGCCAAGTGCATCAGGGGATTTTGCAGCGGCCCGGACTCGAGCGAGGACCAGTCACGGCCGAGACTGGCTTCGTACAGGCCGTCGCCCGTGACAAAGCGCTGCGCGACCACTTCCAGTACGGCATTGAGCACCGATTCCACCAGCGGTTCGCGAACTTTGTCCCAGTAATGGGCGCAGGCGAACAGGATGAAGGCGTGGGTGTAGAGGTCTTTGCGCTGATCCAGCGGCGCACCCTGTGGGTCGACGCTGTAGAACCAGCCGCCATGCTCGGCATCGTGGAAATGCTGTTGCAGGGAACGGAACAGCGCTGCGGCGCGCTCTTCGGCGGCCGGCACCTGGCCGATCAGGCTGGAAAACAGGTAAAGCTGCCGCGCGCAGGCCATGGCCCGATAGCGTTGGGGCGGCAGCGGTTGGTGTTCGGCGTCCAGCGCCTCATAGGGCAGCGCCATGTCGGCATTCCAGCCGGGGCCTTGCCAGAGCGGCACGATCACGTCCTGGAAGTGCTGTTGCACCGAGGCAAACAGAGCGGTCAATTCAGGCTGGGAAGCAGAGCGGGAAACAGGCGGCATTGGCTGGCGTCGTCACGGCAGGGTTGATTGCGCGACATGTTAGCAGAGAGGCCGGCTGGAGAGATGCGGTGTCTGTCAGACCGCTATCGCGAGCAAGCTCGGCTCCCACAGGAGTACGCATTTCACTGTGGGAGCCGAGCTTGCTCGCGATGAGGCCATCACAGGCGATAAAGAAATCAGCCCGCCAACAGCCACACGCCAGTCGCCGCCGAGGCCGCACCCGCCAGTCGAACCAACGGCGCCGCCGCTTGCGGCAACACCCGCACTACGGCGTAACCCAATCCATGCAACGCAGCCGTCGCCGCTACAAACCCCGCGGCATACGTCCAAGGGCTCGACATCTGTGGCAACTCCAGTCCGTGCGCCACCCCGTGGAACAACGCAAACAAAGCGGTTGCCGCAACGGCGAAGCTCAACGGCGGACGCACGGCCAACGCCACCGCCAGACCCAGCGCCAGCACCGACGCCGCAATCCCGCTCTCCAGCGCCGGCAGGTTCAGCCCTTCAAACCCTAGCAAACCGCCGATCAGCATGATGCCGACGAATGTGCACGGCAGCGCCCAGCGTGCAGCGCCTTTCTGTTGTGCCGCCCACAAACCGACCGCAACCATCGCCAACAAGTGATCGAGGCCTCCGATCGGGTGGCTGATGCCGGCGATCAAGCCGTTGTCGCCATGCCCCGGGTGGGCGAAGGCGATGGCCGGGGTCAGCAGCAGGGCGATGACGCCCAGAATGCGTTTAAGTGTCATGGATAAGCGTCCTTGTTGATAAAAGTTGATCATGTTCACGCCGCTGTCAGCAGGCCCTGGCGTTCGATGAAGGCGATGATTTGTTCCAGGCCGAGTCCGGTTTTCTGGTTGCTGAAAACGAACGGTTTGCCGTTGCGCATGCGCTTGGTGTCGCTGTCCATCAGTTCCAGCGACGCACCCACCAATGGCGCGAGGTCGATTTTGTTGATCACCAGCAGATCCGATTTGCAGATCCCCGGCCCACCCTTGCGCGGCAGCTTGTCGCCGGCCGAGACGTCGATCACATAGATGGTCAGGTCGGACAGTTCCGGGCTGAAGGTGGCAGACAGGTTGTCGCCACCAGACTCCACAAGGATCAGGTCCAGCCCCGGAAAGCGCCGGTTCAGTTGGTCCACGGCTTCGAGGTTGATCGAGGCGTCTTCGCGGATCGCCGTGTGCGGGCAGCCGCCGGTTTCTACGCCGATGATCCGCTCCGGCGCCAATGCTTCGTTGCGCACCAGAAAGTCGGCGTCTTCGCGGGTGTAGATGTCGTTGGTGACCACCGCCAGGTTGTAGCGGTCGCGCAGCGCCAGGCACAGGGCCAAAGTCAGAGCGGTTTTGCCGGAACCGACCGGGCCGCCGATGCCGACGCGCAGAGGTTGTGTGTTCATGTGCTTCTCCAAAATAACAGGCCCAAAATAAAGGCCCTAGGAACGGAACAGACGGCTGTACTGGCGCTCATGTGCCATGCACGCCAGGGACAGGCCGAAAGCGGCGCTGCCATAGTGTTCGGGGTTGATTCGGGTGGCGTTTTGCTGAGCCTCTTGCAGCAGCGGCAGCAGTTCGCTGGTCAGGCGTTGCGCGGCTTGCTGGCCCAATGGCAGGGTTTTCATCAGCACCGCCAGTTGGTTTTCCAGCCAGCTCCAGAGCCACGCCGCGAGTGCGTCCTGCGGGCTGATATTCCAGGCGCGAGCGGCCAGTGCCCAGCCGAGGGCCAGGTGCGGCTCGGGACGTTGCTCAAGAAAGGCACGGGCCGGTGCATCAAGCTCAGGCAAACCGTTGAGCAGTTGCTGCAACGAATAACCCATCTGCCGACTTTCCTGATGCAGCTCGCGGGTTTCCCGGCTGGCGCGATGTTCTTCGCAGCGTTGCAGCAGTTCACCCCAGTTTTCATCAGAGGCGGCCACGCAATGGGCGAGCAGCAACGGCGCTTCGAAACGTGCCAGGTTCAGCAGCAACTGATCGCTGATCCAGCGATGGGCGCTGTCAGGATCATTCACACGGCCGCTATCCACAGCCATTTCCAGGCCTTGGGAATAGCTGTAACCGCCAATCGGCAATTGCGGACTGGCCAGGCGCAACAGCGCCCAGGCTGGGTTCATAGCCGCACGCCGAATTGGTGCAGCTTCGGCGGGTAGTTGAAGTCTTCGTCGCCGTGACGCGAATGGTGGTGGCCGCCACCGTAGGCACCGTGTTCTGGCTGGAACGGCGCCTCGATGTTCTCGACCTTGGCATCAAGCTGTTCGAGCATGGCCTTGAGCACGTAGTCGTCGAGCAGGCGCAACCAGCCATCGCCGACTTGCAGGGCGACGTGGCGGTTGCCGAGGTGATAGGCGGCGCGAGTCAGTTCGAAAGCATTGGCGCAGGTGACGTGCAACAGTTGTTCGGCCCGGGCGCAGACGCGCACGATGCGCCCGTCTTCGGCTTGCAGGTATTCGCCGTCGTACAGCGGTGGCTGACCGCGCTCCAAAAACAACCCGACGTCTTCACCCTCGGCACTGAAACAGCGCAAACGGCTTTTGCTCCGGGCTTCGAAGGTCAGGTGCAACTCGGCGGCCCAGACGGGTTGAGGGTCGATTCTGCGATGAATCACCAGCATCGGAAGGCTTCCAGCAATGGACAATGCTTAGGGCTAGAGCAAGGGGCTTGCCAATCGGGTGATACGTAGGAAATGCCTGTCGGAGCTCAGTGGGGGCTAACAGGCTTTGCGGCTATTTGGATGAATTTGGTGCGGTGCAGAGCTGCGCGCACCAAATTGCGGCGCAAAAAAAAGATCGTCCGAACGATCTTTTAGAAGATTACTCGGTACTGCCGAGGCCTTGCCAATGCTTCAGGCCAATAAAGATAAACCTTAGCTGCTGTGTAATCTTCGCCTGCGGCGTCAGATGCTCAGGCAGCGCCTGTGCCGGCGGATCAATGATGTCCGGCAAGGTCGCGAACACGCTTTTGACAATCAGATCAGCCATGACGCTCAGGCCGGCGATGTCCAGATGTTGCAGTTTCGGCATCAAGGACAAGTCGGCCGCCAGGTCCGAGCTGATGTCTTCGCGCAAGCGGCCAATGGCCTGGCGCACTGGCAGCGAGCCGCCGTACTGCTCGCGAGCGAGAAACAGGAACTGCGAGCGATTGGCCGTGACCACGTCGAGAAAAATCCGCACCGACGCATCGATGATGCCGCCCATGACGAACTCGTTGTGCCGCACCAGGCGTATGGTTTCGCGGAAGGTCTGACCGACTTCACTCACCAACACCAGGCCCAGTTCATCCATATCGGCGAAATGCCGGTAGAAACCGGTAGGCACGATCCCCGCAGTTCTGGCGACTTCGCGCAGGCTCAGGCTGCCGAATCCTCGGCCGCATTCCATCAAGTGGCGGGCAGCGTCCATCAGGGCGTTGCGGGTCTGTTGTTTCTGTTCGGCGCGGGGCAGCATCGCAAGGGTGTTTTCTATATAAGACAGCGGCGCACTCTAGCAAATCGGCTTTGCCGGCGTCGAATGACTATCGTGGGATCAAGCGGGGAAGTGAGGCATCTATAACGTTAAAAGCCCAATCCGGGGATTGGGCTTTTTTTCAGGGCCGCCATGGGCTCAGCTCAAAGCGCTGTTGCGTTCGATGACACGGTCACCACCGCCTTCAGCCAGGGTCTGACCTTGTGGAGTGCGATCGGAACCGTCAGCCGCCAGGGTTTGACCTTGTGGAGTGCGGTCGGAACCATCAGCCGCCAGGGTTTGACCTTGTGGAGTGCGATCGGAACCATCAGCCGCCAGGGTCTGGCCTTGTGGAGTGCGATCGGAACCGTCAGCCGCCAGCGTTTGACCTTGTGGAGTACGGTCTGAACCATCCTGGGTGATCAGGCCTTTTTCTTTCAGGCGATCATTGCCACCTTCGGCGACGGTTTGGCTGAACGCCGAGTGGGTGGATTTCACTTGCGGTGTGGCCTGGTCAGCCGCTGGCAGGGCGAAAGCAGTGCTGGCCAGCATTGAGAGAGTAAGGCTAAGCAGTAATTGGCGTTTCATGATTGGGTGCTCCGTGGGAGGGCTATAAAGTGGGTACGAGGGCAATGCTACTCTCGATAAGTCGATATAAAAGTTCATAAACGCAATGGTAATAATCAACAGAATTGATTGTTCCGTGAAACGGCTCTAGATCGGGCGTTTCCGGCGGACGTTTTTGCGCTGAGATGGGTATTTTCCACTCACTTGCGCCTTGCAATAGTGCGGGTCCGGTAACGCATCCTGTCGCCGACCGATTATTTGAGCGTTAAGCGGCTTTTCGGTTAAACCTGCGCGCCATTTCCCAGTCCTACACTCCATGGCAGGCCGGTTCTGGCCTAACGTTTCAAACATGCGTCGCAGGTCAGGGCGCTCGGTCGTATCAGGAGCCCTGTGCAATGACGCGCACTCGTAAATTTTTTACCTGGACCCTCGCCAGCCTGGTTGTGCTGCTGGCCGTATTGGTTCTGATCATCGCGTTCTTCGATTGGAACCGAATCAAACCGCCGCTTAACGCCAAAGTTTCCGAAGAGCTGCACCGCCCGTTTGCCATCAACGGCAACCTCGCGGTGGTCTGGCAGCGCGAACCCGACGAGGGCGGCTGGCGCGCGTGGGTGCCGTGGCCGCATGTGGTGGCAGAGGACTTGAGCCTGGGCAACCCGGACTGGTCGAAGAAGCCGCAAATGGTCACCCTCAAGCGTGTCGAGTTGCGCATCTCGCCCTTGGCCTTGTTGGCGCAGCGCGTGGTGATCCCGCGCATCGACCTGACCGAACCGAATGCCGACCTTCAGCGCCTTGCCGATGGTCGAGCCAACTGGACCTTCAAATTCGACCCCAAAGATCCGAACGCCGAGCCTTCCAACTGGGTGGTGGACATCGGTGCGATCGGCTTCGACAAAGGTCACGTCATCCTCGACGACCAGAGCCTGAAGACTCAGCTCGACTTGATCATCGACCCGCTGGGCAAGCCGATTCCGTTCAGTGACATCGTCGGTGACAAAACCGCGAAAACCGCGTCGGAAAAGGGCGCTACGCCGCAGGATTACGCGTTCGCGCTGAAGGTCAAAGGCCAATACCACGGCCAGAAACTCGATGGAGAAGGCAAGGTCGGCGGCCTGCTGGCGTTGCAGGACGCGGCCAGACCGTTCCCGCTTCAGGCGCAAGTGAAAATCGCTGACACCCGTGTCGAACTGGCCGGCACCCTCACTGATCCGTTGAACCTCGGTGCCCTGGACTTGCGCCTGAAACTGGCGGGCACCAGCCTGGGCAATCTTTACCCGCTGACCGGCGTGACCCTGCCGGACACACCGCCGTACGAGACTGACGGGCACTTGATCGCCAAGCTGCAGGAAGCAGGCGGCGGGGTGTTTCGTTATGAAGAGTTCAACGGCAAGATTGGTCAAAGCGATATCCATGGCAGCCTGACCTATGTCGCCAGCCAGCCGCGTCCGAAGCTGAGCGGATCGCTGGTTTCCAATCAACTGCTGTTTGCCGACCTGGCCCCGTTGATCGGTGCCGACTCCAATGCCAAACAAAAGGCCCGTGGCGGCGAAAGCAATCAGCCGGCCGACAAGGTGTTGCCGGTCGAAGAGTTCAGAACCGAGCGCTGGCGCGATATGGACGCTGACGTCGAATTCACCGGCAAGCGCATCGTCCACAGCGAAAGACTGCCGTTCAACGATCTCTACACCCACCTGATACTCATTGACGGCGTGCTCAGCCTTGAGCCCCTGCGCTTCGGCGTGGCCGGCGGCAACCTGGACGCTCAGATTCGCCTCAATGGCCGAACCGAACCGTTGGAAGGCCGGGCAAAACTCACCGCCCGCGGTTTCAAACTCAAACAACTGTTCCCGACCTTTGAGCCGATGAAAACCAGTTTCGGCCAGCTCAATGGCGATGCCGACATCACCGGTCGTGGCAACTCGGTGGCCAAACTGCTGGGCACCGCCAATGGCAATCTGAAGATGCTGATCAACGATGGCGCTATCAGCCGCGAGTTGATGGAGCTGGCCGGGCTCAACGTCGGCAACTATGTAGTGAGCAAGATCTTTGGCGACAAGGAAGTGAAGATCAACTGCGCTGCCGCCGACTTCGACATCAAGACCGGGCTGGCGACCCCGCGCCTGTTCGTCTTCGATACCGAAAACGCGATCGTCTACATCGACGGCACCGCCAACATGGCGACTGAACAACTGGACCTGACCATCACCCCGGAATCCAAGGGCTGGCGATTGATATCGCTGCGTTCGCCGCTGTATGTGCGGGGCAAGTTCATCAAGCCTGATGCGGGTGTGAAGGCTGTGCCGCTGATGCTGCGCGGGGCGGGAATGGTGGCGTTGGGTGTGATTGCGGCGCCGGCGGCGGGGTTGTTGGCGCTGATAGCGCCGAGCGGTGGCGAACCGAATCAGTGCGCGCCGTTGCTGGAGCAGATGAAGGCCGGCAAGGCACCAGTCACCGTCAAACCCACCAAGTAATCCGTTGGCGTCTGTCATGACGCCATCGCGGGCAAGCCATGCTCCTACAGGTCTCGGCCACCACACGAAACCTGTAGGAGCATGGCTTGCCCGCGATGGCGGATTAACAGGCATTACCAATCTTTCAGAATGTCCGCCATGTCATCCGCGCCGTTCTCTACGTTCTTCATCTCGATCTCCTGTAGGCGCTGCCGAAGGCCGCGATCTTGGCAATAGCCCTGACAATGCTGCTTCTTCCTGCAACCACGCAAAAAACGCCCGGACCGGCGGATGCCGTTCGCGCCCCGGCACGCACAGTGCCGCGTAACCGGCACCATCGACCTGAACCTCACCCTTGTAAGCCACCAGCAAACCACTGGCCACGCTCTCGGACACCAGAATATTGCTCGCCAGCACCAGGCCTTGCCCGGCAATCGCCGCTTGCAGGGCGTAATGTTCTTCGTCGTATTCACGCACCACCGGTTGCCCGGCCAGCCAGGTTTCGCCGGACTTCACGCACCAGGCCTGCCAATCGTATGCGTAAAATTTTGAGTTGCACCAGCGAACGCTAATCAACGTCGGCACTCGTCTGGCCGCCAGGGCCACCTGTTCGGGAGAGCCATAGACGCCGAAGGATTCGTCGAACAGACATAACCCATAAAGGTTCGGGTAGTCGCCTTGTGTGTAGCGCACCACCAGATCGACGCTGGCGTCCTGATGCAAATCGATGACATCGCAATGGGTGTCGAGCCGCAGGCTGATATTGGGATGCCGCGCATAGAAGCGCCCCAGTCGCGGCACCAGCCATAGTGCGGCGAAGGCGGCGATGGTGGAGACCGTCAAGCTCGCTCCACTGCGCTGCGGGCGCAGGGTATCGACGCTTTGTGCCACTTCCAGCAAGGCGCCGTGCAGACTCTGGAACAGGCGTTCGCCGCCGTCAGTGAGGCGCACTTGTCGCGGCAATCGCTCGAACAGCGCGATACCGAGCCAGTTTTCCAGCGAGCGAATCTGATGGGAAATCGCTGTGGGTGTCACCGAAAGCTCTTCGGCGGCGGCCTTGAAGCTCAGCAAGCGAGAGGCGGATTCGAAGGCGCGCAAAGCGGTTAGCGGCAGTGAGGCGAACATGGGAACTCCATGGATGAAATAAATTCATCCTGAATGACTTTTGCTCATTTGAAGGAAGGCGGCTACGAGCGCCAAGCTAAGAGCCATAAACAATCGAGTGTAGTCCTTCAGGAGGTTCAGATGAGCACAGTTCTTGCGATTCACGCCAGCCCCCGTGGCGAACGTTCCCACTCCCGGCGCTTGGCCGAAGTGTTTTTGGCGGCCTGGCAGGCCCGTCACCCGCAGTCGCAGTTGACCCGTCGTGAAGTCGGTCGGGCATTGATTCCGCCGGTCAACGAGGCTTTTGTTGCGGCGGCGTTTTACCCCGAGCCCGAGGCGCGGCCGCTGTCGATGCAGGCCGACCTGGCGTTCAGCGATGAGCTGGTGGGGGAATTGCTCGGCCATGATCTGCTGGTGATTTCCACGCCCATGCATAACTTCAGCGTACCCAGCGGCCTCAAGGCCTGGATCGATCAGATCGTGCGGCTCGGGCTGACCTTCAATCACACCCTGGACAATGGCGTTGCGCAGTACCAGCCGTTGGTACAGGGCAAAAAAGCCCTGATTGTCACCAGCCGCGGCGGGTTCGGTTTCGGACCGGGCGGTGAGCTGGAAGCCATGAATCACGCCGATCCGTTGTTGCGCACGGCGCTGGGTTTCATCGGTATCACCGACATCACGGTGGTCGCTGCCGAGGGTGAAGAGTCCGCCGAGCGGACTTTTCAGCTCAGCGCCGCCGAGGCAGAACAGCGTCTGCTGGCGTTGGCAGGGGAGTTTTAATGGCTTGGTTTTTTTTGTTGATCGCCGCCGGGTTCGAAATCACTTTCGCCATGAGCATGAAGTACTCGGAAGGCTTCACTCGGCTCTGGCCGTCGCTGATCACCGTTGTGGCGGCGCTGGCCGGAATCTACTTCCTGACCTTGTCCATGCGCGAGTTGCCGGTGAGCATCGCTTACCCGATCTGGACCGCCATCGGCTCACTGGGCACGGTGTTTCTCGGGTTTGCGTTGCTCGGTGAAAGCCTGACGGCAGTCAAACTGGTGTCGGTCGGATTGATCGTGGCGGGGGTGGTGGGGCTGAAGTAGGGCGGGATGTCATAGACTGGTCGTCGAGTTGTCATCTTCGATGCCGATGCTTGGCTGATGTCTTGCATTCAGTCTTGCGTCACTTCACCGATCACAAGGACGTTCGCCCATGTCGCAAGGTTCCGCCACACGTTACCCGTTGGTGCTGGTCCCGGGAATGCTCGGGTTTATCCGTCTGCTGCTCTATCCATACTGGTACGGGATCGTCTCGGCGTTGCGCCGCGGTGGGGCGACGGTGTTTGCGGTGCAGGTCTCGCCGCTCAATTCAAACGAGGTACGCGGCGAACAGTTGCTGGCGCGGATCGAGGAGATTCTGCGGGAAACCGGGGCCGAGAAGGTCAACCTGATCGGCCATAGCCAGGGCTCGCTCACCGCCCGTTACGCTGCGGCCAAACGCCCGGATCGGGTGGCGTCGGTGACGTCGGTGGCAGGACCCAATCACGGTTCGGAGCTGGCGGACTACCTGCACAGCCACTACCCGGGAGACAGCGCCAAGGGGCGTTTGCTCAGCGTTTTGCTGCGCTGGATCAGTGCGCTGATGAGCCTGCTGGAAACCGGTTATCGCGGGCCGAAATTGCCGGTCGATATCCATGCCTCCCATCATTCACTGACGACGGAAGGCGTGGCGCTGTTCAACCAGCGTTATCCACAGGGCTTGCCTGAAACCTGGGGCGGGCATGGGCCGGAGGAGGTCAACGGCGTGCGGTATTACTCCTGGTCCGGGACCTTGCAGCCGGGGAAAACTGATCGGGGGCGTAACCTGTTCGATGGGACTAATCGCAGTTGTCGGTTGTTTGCCAGGACCTTCGTTCGAGAAGTCGGGCATTGCGACGGGATGGTCGGGCGTTACAGCTCGCATCTGGGGACAGTGATCGGCGATGAGTATCCGATGGATCACTTCGATATCGTCAATCAGTCGTTGGGTCTGGTGGGCAAGGGCGCGGAGCCGGTCCGGTTGTTTGTCGAGCATGCTGCGCGGCTGAAAGCGGCCGGGGTTTAGCCTCCAGACCGAGTTATCGTTCATCGCGGGCAAGCCTTGCTCCTACAGGTATCACCAACCCTGTAGGAGCAAGGCTTGCCCGCGAAGGCGTCAGATCAGGCAACACTGACCTTACGACCGAGAACCGTGGTCCAGCGCTCCGACAAAATCACGCCACCCAACGTCAACATCCCGCCCACCAGGTGATACATCGCCAACTGCTCATGCAGCACCACCGCCGCAATCAGTGCAGTAATCAGCGGCAGCAGATTGAAAAACAACGTGGTCCGGCTCGGTCCCAGGCGCACCACGGCCTGCATCCACGCCAATGGCGCAACCATCGAGGCCAGCAGGCAAGCGTAAAGCACCAGCGGAATGTTCTGCAGCGTCGGGCCGATCTTCGGTGAAGCGAGGAACAGCGGAAACAGCACCGCCACCGCCACCCATACCTGCAAGTACAGCAACACCAACGGCGGCAAACGCAGCTGCCACTTTTTCAGCAGCGTGCTGTAAATCGCGTAGGCCAGGGTGGCGATCAGCATCATCGCGTCACCCAGGTTCACCCCGTGTTCGAGCAGCGCACCAAGGCTGCCGGATGAGACAACCACCAAAACCCCCGCAAACGACAGCACCGCACCGGCCAGGGCCCCGATGGTCAGGCGCTGGCCCAGGCTGATGATTGCCATGGCCAGCGACATCAGTGGCATCAGCGACAGGATGATGCCCATGTTGGTGGCCGAGGTCAGGCTCGCCGCGAAGTACGCCAGGCTTTGGTAAACCGCCATGCCGAGCACGCCGAGCACAAAAATCTTGCCCAGGTTCGGGCGGAT
Organism: Pseudomonas sp. LS2P72; assembly: GCF_054897865.1. Taxonomy (NCBI): domain Bacteria; kingdom Pseudomonadati; phylum Pseudomonadota; class Gammaproteobacteria; order Pseudomonadales; family Pseudomonadaceae; genus Pseudomonas; species Pseudomonas sp. LS2P72. The sequence goes on along the minus strand of NZ_CM142708.1, from coordinate 6,286,087 downwards.
CGCTGGCCAATGGGCGATCACCGGTTTGAGCATGAAGGGGGTGAACAGCAGTCCGGCAAGCAGCCAGCGGTAAAAGCCGATCTCGGCAGGGAAGATCGCCCCGGCCGACATTTTGGTGATCACGGTATTGCCGGCCCAAATGAAAATGGCCAGCAGGGGATAAGCGTATTGCATCAGGGAAAACCAGAACGTTAATGAGGGGCGATTATCGCCTGTCTGGATACAAGCCTATACTTCGATCCAGACAACCTGCCCCTGATGACGGACAGCATGAACAGTAAACACATCGATCTGCTGGATTTCAGCGAACTGCCTGCCCCGGTGTATTTCCGTTATGCCGACTTTGATGCACATCGTTATGCCTCGGCGCACCGTCATCCCTGGGGAACGCTGGAGTATTCGGCCCACGGCGTATTGCACATGGAAATCGGCGGCAGCCGCTTCATGTCACCGCCGCAATATGCGGTGTGGGTGCCGCCGCAGACCGAGCACAGCTTCTATAGCCATCAACCGATCAACTATCGAGCGGTCTGCCTGGCGCCGCCGATGTGCCAGGACCTGCCTCAGCAGGCCTGCACCCTGGCCATCAGCGACATCCTCAAAGCGATCCTCAAAGACTTCGCCGCGCGCGATGTGAAGATTCCGGAGCACGACGCTGACAAACGTTTGGCTCAGGTGTTGGTGGACCAGCTGCAGCAGGCGCCTATCCACGAGTGTTATTTGCCCTACGCCAGCAGCCCCGGCTTGCTCGGGATTCTCGAAGCCTTGCAGGCCGAGCCCGGTGATAACCGGCCCTTGGATCAATGGGCCGCGCAGATCCATGTCAGCGAACGCACCCTGGCGCGGCGGTTCGTGCGTGAGTTGGGCATGAGCTTTGGCGAGTGGCGGCAGCGGTTGCGGTTTCTGGCGGCGATCGAAGCGCTGGACAGCCATCGCAGCATCCAGGAGATCGCCTTCGACATGGGCTACAGCACCGGTTCAGCGTTTATCGCGATGTTTCAACGCCAGGCAGAGTGCACGCCGGAACAGTATCGACGTAGCCACCTTGAGAGCAGGAAGGTGTAACAGGTGTTGTCTACACTCCAGAGCGAGGTCGTGCTCGTCGGTGCGGCAACAAGGAGAAAACTCCATGAAGATGTTGCGTGTCCCTTTGTTGATGATCGGTTTGCTGCTCTGCGCCCAAGGCTTCGCCGCCACTGAACAACAGAACAAGATGACCACCTGCAATGCTGACGCTACCGCGAAAAGCCTCAAGGGAGATGAACGTAAAGCCTTCATGAGCAATTGCCTCAAAGCAGCACCCGCCGCCGATGCCGCCAAACCCCTGACTCCTCAGCAAGAGAAAATGAAAACCTGCAACGCCGATGCTGCTACTCAGGCGCTCAAGGGCGATGCGCGCAAAGCCTTCATGAGCGATTGCCTGAAGAAAAAATAATCATTGGGCTGGAAGATGTGGGGGCTGTGAGGGCCTCTTCGCGAGCAGGCTCGCTCCCACAATGGATCTGTGTACGCAGGACAAATGTGGGAGCGAGCCTGCTCGCGATGGGGCCAATAAGCTCACTGCAAAAAGTCGCCAGCGCCCCCACTAAGGTCGACCTACACAATCCCTAGTGCTGGCATCGGAACGCTGGCAGACTGCCAATCCTTTTACGCCGTTCGTTTTGAGGCTGTATGCCAACGTTTTCTCAACGCCAAGTCTTGCAAGTCATCAGTTGGGTCATCATTTTCGGCGGTTTGTTGTTGGTGATCCCGCTGCGATTACTGCCGAGTTTGCTGGCCGGGCTGCTGGTGTTCGAACTGGTCAACATGCTCACCCCGCAATTGCAGCGACTGATCGAAGGTCGGCGTGCGCGATGGCTGGCGGTGGCGTTGTTGGGGACGCTAGTGGTCAGTGTGTTGTCGCTGATCTTTGCCGGTGCCTTCAGCTTTCTGCTGCATGAAGCGGAAAACCCCGGCGCTTCTCTCGACAAATTCATGGGGGTGGTTGATCGGGCACGCGGGCAACTGCCGCCGTTCATTGACGCCTATCTGCCCGCCAGCGCCGCCGAGTTCCGCGTGGCGATTGGCGAGTGGGTGAGCAAGCACCTCAGCGACTTGCAACTGGTGGGCAAGGACGCGGCGCACATGTTTGTGACGCTGCTGATCGGCATGGTGCTGGGGGCGATCATTGCCTTGCAGCGCGTGCCGGACGTGACCAAGCGCAAGCCATTGGCCGCCGCACTGTTCGACCGCTTGCACCTGCTGGTCCAGGCGTTTCGCAACATCGTGTTCGCCCAGATCAAGATTTCCCTGCTCAACACCTTCTTCACCGGGATTTTCCTGGCGGTGGTCCTGCCGATGTTCGGGATCAAGCTGCCGCTGACCAAAACCCTGATCGTGCTGACCTTCCTGCTCGGCTTGTTGCCGGTGATCGGCAACCTGATGTCGAACACCCTGATCACCATCGTCGGTTTGTCGCTGTCGATCTGGGTGGCCGTGGCGGCGCTGGGTTACCTGATTGTTATCCACAAGCTCGAATACTTTCTCAACGCGCGCATCGTTGGCGGGCAGATCAGTGCCAAATCGTGGGAGTTGCTGCTGGCAATGCTGGTGTTCGAGGCCGCGTTCGGCCTGCCGGGGGTGGTGGCAGGGCCGATTTATTACGCGTACCTGAAGAGTGAGTTGAAGCAGGTGGGGATGGTTTAACCCCCCCCATCTCATTGTGGTGAGAAGATTTATTGTGGCGAGGGGATTTATCCCCGTTGGGCTGCGAAGCGGCCCCCTTATCGCTAAATGCGAGGACTGCTGCGCAGTCCAACGGGGATAAATCCCCTCGCCACAGATAAATCCCCACACCACAGGGTTTCGGATCAGTCCATGTTGCCGTAGCGCTTCATCGCTTCAATCGCCAAGCCACTGCCGATGCTACCGAAGATGTTCCCTTCCACATGCCGCGCGTTCGGCAACATCGCCGAAACGCTGTTGCGCAGTGCCGGAATTCCGCTCGAACCGCCGGTGAAGAACACCGTATCCACCTGATCAACACGCACATTGGCGTCGTTCAGTAGCTGGGTCACGCTGTTGCGCACGCGCTCCAGCAAGTTGTCGATGGCCGATTCGAACAGTGCCCGGCTCAACTCCACGCTCAACCCCGGTTCGATGCGGTCCAGCGGCACGTGGCGGCTGTCGGCGTGGGTCAGCTGGATCTTGGTTTCTTCCACTTCCATCGCCAGCCAGTGGCCGGCGCGCTGGTCGATCAGCTTGAACAGGCGATCGATGCCGCCGGTGTCTTCGATGTCGTAGCGCATGCTGCCCAGCGCCAGGGTGGACTTTTGCGAGTACACCGAGTTGATGGTGTGCCAGGTCGCCAGGTTCATGTGGTGGCTGGTGGGCATGTAGGCGCCGCTCTTCATCCGGCTGCCGTAGCCAAACAGCGGCATCAGGCCTTGCAGGCTCAGTTGCTTGTCGAAATCGGTCCCGCCGATGTGCACGCCACCGGTGGCGAGGATGTCATCGTGACGGTTGTCGTGGGTGCGACGTTCAGGGGACAGGCGCACCAACGAGAAGTCCGACGTACCACCGCCGATGTCGACGATCAGTACCAGCTCTTCTTTTTCGATGGTCGACTCATAGTCGAAGGCCGCCGCAATCGGTTCGTACTGGAACGAAACGTCCTTGAAACCGATGGCGCGGGCCACGTCCACCAGAGTGTTTTCGGCTTCCTGGTCGGCCAACTCATCGTCGTCGACGAAGAACACCGGACGACCCAGCACCACTTCATCGAACTCCCGACCGGCGGCGGTCTCGGCGCGCTTCTTCAGCTGGCCGATGAACAAACCGAGCAGGTCCTTGAACGGCATTGCCGTGCCGAGGACGCTGGTGTCGTGCTTGATCAGCTTGGAGCCCAGCAGGCTCTTGAGCGAGCGCATCAACCGGCCTTCATAGCCTTCCAGGTACTCGTGCAGCGCGAGGCGGCCGTACACCGGGCGGCGTTCTTCCATGTTGAAGAAGACCACCGAAGGCAGGGTGATCTTGTCGTCCTCCAGCGCGATCAGCGTTTCCATGCCGGGGCGCAGCCAGCCGACGGTGGAGTTGGACGTGCCGAAGTCGATACCACAGGCACGGGCTGGAGATGCGTTTTTCATGTCTTTCGAGTTCCGGTTAAAAAACGGCCGCGCAGTGTATGTCAGTGCGGCGCAGATTCGAAGGCCGACTATCTGCTAAATCACCGCGAATAGCGCCTTGATAAGCTGGCCCGATGCCCCAAACTTGTCTGCATCGACCCTGGCAGCCATTTGGCGGTCGCAAGAACTGCCCATCGCTGCCGATAAACTTCTGATGCGCTGCCCGGTCACAACCTTGCGATCGGTCAACCTTGCGGCTGCCAATTAAGCGCATGCTGCCGGTGGTGGCGCGATATCGATAATGGATGGTGATCCTTAGATGGACTTCAAAGACTATTACAAGATTCTCGGTGTGGAACCGACCGCGGACGATAAGGCGATCAAGGCCGCCTATCGCAAGCTGGCGCGCAAGTATCACCCGGACGTCAGCAAGGAAAAGGACGCCGAGTCCAAGTTCAAAGATGCCTCGGAAGCCTATGAAGCGCTGAAAAGCGCCGACAAGCGCGCCGAATACGACGACTTGCGCAAATACGGCCAGCACGGCCAACCGTTCCAGGGCCCGCCGGGTTGGCAGGGTCGTGGCGCAGGCGGTTTCGGTGGTGGTCAGGACTCGGGCGATTTTTCGGACTTCTTCAGTTCGATTTTCGGCAACCGTGGCCCTGGTTTTGGTGGTGGACAGTCGGGCCGTAGCGCCGGACGTCGAGGGCAAGACGTGGAAATGGAACTCGGGATTTTTCTGGAAGAAACCCTTTCGAACGAATCGAAAAAGGTCACCTTCCAGGTGCCGCAGTACAACGCTGCCGGCCAGCATGTCAGCAACACCAGCAAAAGCCTGAACGTGAAGATCCCGGCCGGCGTGGCCGACGGCGAGCGCATCCGCCTCAAGGGCCAGGGTGCACCGGGCACGGGTGGCGGGGCGAATGGCGACTTGTTCCTGATCATTCGCTTTGCGCCGCACCCCAAGTTCGACGTCGAAGGCGAAAACCTGATCATTACCTTGCCGCTGGCTCCGTGGGAGTTGGCATTAGGTACTGAGGTGGCAGTGCCTACACTGACAGGCAAGATCAACCTCAAGATTCCGGCCGGCAGCCAGAACGGCCAGCGCATGCGCGCCAAGGGCCACGGCTTGCTGAACAAGGCCGGCCATCGCGGTTATCTGTTTGTACAACTCAAGGCCGTCATGCCTAAAGCCTCGGACGACGAGGTCAAGGCGCTGTGGCAGGAACTGGCGAAAAAAGCGGCTTTCAACCCCAGAGAACACTTCTGATCCAAGAGACGGAGTAGCCCATCATGAGCAACCCCCTGATCGTTCAACTGGACATGGCAGAATTCTGTGAGGCGACCGACCTGTCGGACGTCTACGTGATCGAAATCGTCGAACACGGCATCCTAGAACCTCAGGGCACGCAGCCCAAGGATTGGCGTTTCAACGATTATGAGCTGGCCCTGGCCAAACGTGCCGCCAAGCTGCGCCGCGACCTGGAGCTGGAATGGGAAGGCGTCGCCCTGGCGCTCGACCTGCTGGAAGAAGTGCAGCAACTGCGCGCCGAGAACCGCATGCTCAAGCAGCGGTTGGCTCGGTTGGTGGTCGAATGACTCTGGCGACGCAGAGCATTGATTTCAGACCAGATCAACGCAAAACCAGGGTGTTATATATGTATGTTTAACTCTTTAATAGTTGAACGATCACGCTATTGAATGGCCGTCTGTCCAGCAGTTTTTTAGTCTTTTATTTCAGGGGGTGCGGCTTAAGCTGATCACTCTTATCGTTAGTTTGGTTGTTACATAATGTCTGAATTAAAAGAGTTGAAAGGTGTTGAACAACGTCCGGTTAATCAAGTTGCACATAAGGGCCCTCACCACGAACGTATTGTCCAGGCACTGCCCCGCGCCATAACAGAAGCGCCGGTGAGTCGACTGTTATCACTGGACGGTTCAAATGATTTAAATACGATTTTTCCCGATTGGTACATGAACGCGTCCAGCCTCAATCGGCGCTACCTCTCGCAACTGGTCGAGGAGCGCTGGCGCTTGCAGGCGAAGGTCGATGGCTCGCTGAAAAACCTGCAACAGGACATTCAGGCGTTCGCCAAACCCTTGCTGTCCACGCTCATCAGGTCAAATTTCAACACCCCTGTCGACGTCAGCCAACTGACGGTGAAGCTGTATGTTCCGGACAAGATTCTCTTCGGTATCGACCGTGGCGCCAGCTATCTGCGCGAATCCACGCTGCTGGAGGCGGCCTTGCACAACTTCGAAGAGCCGGAAACCGTTGAAGATCATTTCAGGACCGGTTCCGGTGTGTATTCGAGGAACTTCCAAGGAGAGTTGAAACTTGAAGCAACAATGACCACCCAAGAAATCGCCACGCTGTGTCGGCGACTGGACTTGGGTGCGCAGTATCAAACCCATATAAAAAGCATTCTGTTGCCGTCCGATCCAAACGCCAGGCAGTTATTGCAAGATAATGCGCTGGCCGCGCAAAAAGCGTCCTTTAATCTGGACGCGCTGATGGCTTATTTGAAAAAAGATATCAGCGAGTCTGCCTACGGCAAACTTCAACAGGTGCGTGATGGCAAAAGCGATATCAACTTTCACGGTCAGCCACTGCACCGACATCGGCTCTCGTTGATGGGCTTCGCCTTGCACGGCATCGTGTTGTTCAGTGCGGTGAGCCAGCCGTCCAGGCTCAAGTCGTTGGTCGACGAATTGACGCCTGACGGTCTGAAGTTCTGGAGCGACTGGTCGCAACGCATGCCGGCGCTGACGGGTAGTACTTACGACGCATACAAACTGCTGCAGTCGTTCCTGGCCAACGGCCCTGCCGGTGTGCATGAGGACATGCTGCGCCGCGAAGATATCTATCAGCAAAGCCGACTGGATGGACCGGTGATTGCCTACGTGCCGGACGATCCGCTGCATCCGTTAAAAGAGTACGACTCCCTCGCTGACTTCATGAAAGAGCTGCTGAGCCAACTGCGGGATACGGAGTATCAAGCGTTTTTCAGTCGCTTCGTGAGGCAAAAGGACAAGGGGAAATTCTTCGCCCGGGTCAAAGAGCGGCTGACGCGCGTTGTCTGGCAGCAACGCGAGCCGTTGGACATGGGCCCCTGGTGGCGGGAAACCGCAGTCGAAAATCCCACCGCAGAGCCCATCACCAACCTGATTGCCGGGGACTTGTGGCAATGGCTGTATGCCGACAAGCGCGATAAAGCCATTGCCGATGCGCGGGTGATCGCGGTGCCGACCGGCGACGAGGATGCCACCACGCGCTGGAAACGCCTGACCAGCTATCTGGACATTGGCTGGAACGTGTTCAACTTTGTCGGGATGTTGATCCCCGGTGTGGGTGAAGTCCTGTTGGGGGTGATGGTCGCGCAGATCGCCGAAGAACTGCTGGAGGGCATCGAGAACTGGAGCAAGGGCGACCGGGAGGAGGCTGGGGCGCACATCAACGGGGTGCTGATCAACTTTGCCCAGTTGGCGCTGATGGGCGCGGGGCATGTGCTGCCTCGGGGGGCCGTAGCGGTCAAGCCCAGCGCGCTGATCGACAGCCTCAAACCGGTGGAACTGCCCGGTGGCAAGACCCGCCTGTGGAGCGCCGACGTCGGGCCTTACGAGCACCCGGTGGCGCTGCCGGCCAATGCCGTGCCCAACGACATCGGTCTGATTGAACAGGGCGGCAAGCAGTGGCTGCGGCTGGAGGAAAAAAACTATCAGGTGAGCCAGGACCCGGTGACGGGGCAGCATCGACTGGAACATCCGCAGCGTCCCACCGCCTACAAACCGGTGGTGGAGCACAACAAGGCCGGTGCCTGGAAGGTCGAGACCGAGCGGCCGCTGGAGTGGGAAGCGAAACGGTTGATGCAGCGCATGCACACCACGCTCGACGGATACTCTGCGCAGACGTTAGGCATCATTCAACGCGTGAGCGGGATAGACGAAAGCCTGCTGCGCCGGTTGCACGTCGAGCATGAAACACCGCCAGCGCTGCTGCGCGATACCTTCTTGCGCTTCAATACCTATGCCGATGCGGAACGGTTCCCGCAGCACATCGCGGCTAACCAGATTCCCGACGCGATGATCGGATTTGTGCCAGAGGTCACGGTTGAACTGCCGCGTTGGCCCGAGAATTGGGCGCTGGAAGTTTTCGAGGCATCGGATCGTTCCGGGACCTCCGTCAAACACGGCAATGCAACGGCATCCGAGCCGATGACAATCAAGGTCAGTCGTTCCGAATTGGCTGCCGGAAAGCTGCCCGAGCGAGTCATTGAATCGCTGAATGAAACCGGGATTCGCGACCTGCTCGGCGATGAGGTTGCGGGGGGTACACCTGAGCGTATCGATGCGCTACGCAAGCAGTTGGTCGTGCAGGCAGGGAGGCACAAGAAAACCGTATTCGACGCACTCTACAAAAACCGCGATGTGTCCCGCGACCCTCGTGTGCAACGAGTGCTCAGTGACGTTCCGGAGTTGCCGGCCAGCGTTGCGCTGGAATTGCTGGAGAATGCCGAGCCGGCCGATTTGCAACACCTGAGCGAAAAACAGCGTCTCTCGCTGCGCTTGCGTCAACAGGCCCGGGCAGTGCGTGACCGGGTGCGATTGAACCGGGCTTATGAGGGCCTCTACCTTGAGGAGCTGGCCAGTGCCGACTCGCGCAGGCTCGAACTGGGCTCCTTGGTCAGCCTGCCCGGGTGGTCCGATGAGGTGCGGATCGAAATTCACGAACTGGGTTTCGGCGGGAAGCTGCACGCCAGTGTGGGGCCGGAAAGTGCGCCCATCCGCAAGGTGCTGATTCTCGAGGAAGACGGGCGTTACCAGACGCGGGACGCGGATGATCGGCATTTGCACGGCAGCGATGAGTTCTATGCTTCGGTCTTGCACGCCCTGCCGGATGCGCAACGCAACGCGTTGGGGTATGGCATTCACGAAGGCGCACGGCTCAAGTTTGCGATACAGCGCTCACCCCTGAGCCATGATCAGTTCGCGTCGACGTTGCTCGAGCATCCTATTCGTAAACCGGCTTACGACCCACACACCCTGAAGCTGCTCGGCGGGATGGACGGCTATCGGCGTGTTTCCAGAGACATGACGGACCGGCTTCGAATCCGCAGCCTTTACCCGTCGCTCACGGACGCAGAGCTCGACACGTTTATGGAGACCCTGCGCCAGCAAAACAGACCCATCGGATTACAGATCCATGAGCTTGAGACGAGTTCAACCAGATGGTTTCAACGCTGAACCAATGGGTGAAACGCCCCCTCCGGGATTTTCGTTTCGGCCCTAGTGGCGTGGCCGAATGGAATACCAGAAATGCCATCGCTGGAAAGATCAGGCGCTGCTGGCAGCGCAGCGGCCCAAGGCATCTGGATGGGTACGGAGGCGCTGTTGGGGAGGTGCTGGACCTGAGCAACCTGGATCTGAGCCCGCACATCGATAGCCTGCCCAAGCTTGCGGCCAACTTCGATCACGTGACGCGTCTGGAGTTAAGCAACACAGGATTGTCGAACATCGAACATCCTGTTCTTCAGTCCTTTCGCAAAGTGCGTGCGCTGCACCTGGCTCGAAACAGTTTGACCGCGTTGCCATCAAGCCTCGCCGAGATGCCACACCTGAGGGAGCTGGACCTTACGAGCAACCGGATTGTGTTGAACATCGTCGATCAGCAGAGGCTCAAGAACATGACCTTGCTGACCTCCTTGAAGCTGGGTGAAAACCCCCTGGGATTGTTGCCGAACGTCGGTCGCATGCCTGACTTGCACACCTTGATGCTGGCTAATACAGGCGCCACTACCTGGCCGCCCGGGCTGTTTGAGCGGCCACGGTTCCGGCACTTTCACCTGGACCTGCGCCGCAACGTGTTGACCCATATTCCGCCGGTTACGCCGGGTACCTGGCATGCCGAGATGTTGGGGCGTACGTGGCTCAGTCGCGAACCCGAGTGGATGTCGGCTGAAAATCTGGAGCGCCTCAAAGACTATGTACGGTCGGTGGGCATGGATCCTGAACGTCCTTACCCGCCGCTGGGTGTGATCACCAGTATCCAGTGGGAGGAAGGCTTGACGCGGCCTCAGTGGGTTGAAAAGCAGTACGTCTGGAACGAGGTTGAGGATGAATTCAATTCGACGGATTTTTTCGAAGAAATCAACGCACTCACCCTGTCCGCCGACTTCACCGCCAGCAAGGCCTATCGCGCCGATTTGACGGCCAAGGTCTGGCGAATGCTGGACACCATGGCTGAGAGCGCTCCATTGCGAGAGCAGTTTTTCAGGGAGGCCAACGTACGATCCAATTGCGTCGACGGTGCGACACAGCTTTTCAATGTCATGGGAATGGAGGTGCTGGTTCACGAAGCGTTGGCGCTCGGTAACAGCGGTTTGATCGAGGCTGAGCTGGTGAACCTGGCAAAGGGCAAGTCTCGACTGGACGAGCTCGAGAGAATTGCCAGGCGCCACATCGAGGCGCGCGAAGCGGCTGGTGAGCGGTTTCGACGTGAGGATGCCGCACGCAATGTCACGGGCACCATTGATGAGGTGGAGGTTCACCTGGCCTTCATGACGGATCTGGCCGAGCGGCTGGACCTGCCATGGCAGGCGCGCGGCATGCAGTTCCGCAAGATCGCAGGCGTTACCAGCGAAATGATCGAGGATGCCTATGAACGGATTCTGGGGCTTGAGGAGGGTGACCTGCTGCGTAACTCGATTGCCGAGCAACCTTTCTGGAAGTCCTTTGTCGAGCGATCGAACCGGGCACGCTTCAGGGCGATTGATCGCAAGACCATTGCCACCACCGAGTTCAAGGTTGCCCTGGATGAGCGGGCCAACAGCGCAACGCTGTCGCTGGAGGAAAAGGCCGGTTTGAAAGAGCGAATCCGCGTACTGGCGGCTGAGCTTGGTGAACCTGAAAGTGCTTTCGCACCCGGCCAGATCATGACCGACGAGGCTTATATCCAAGCGCTGGAAACGATCAAGGCCGAGCGTGAAGCCTTGCTGTTGCAGCTGACCCAGGAAGCCATGGACCGGGCGAAACTGAATCGGGTTGAAATACCTTTTACGGTTGCCCCGGGCAACTGATACCTGAACGTCTCAGCCCCGAGTGCCGCATGGTGCACTCGGGGCTTTTGTACGCTTGAGGCGTCAGAACAGGAAATAGCGCTGCGCCATCGGCAACACATCCGCCGGTTCACACCACAGCAAAACACCGTCAGCCTTGACCTGATAAGTCTGCGGATCGACGTCGATGTTCGGCAGGTAATCATTGTGTATCAGGTCGGTTTTCTGCACGTCACGGCAACCTTTGACCACGGCGATTTTCTTTTTCAAACCCAGTGCTTCGGGCAACCCGGCATCCGAAGCCGCCTGGCTGATAAAGGTCAGGCTGGTGGCCTGCAGCGAACCACCGTAACTGGCGAACATCGGACGGTAATGCACCGGTTGCGGTGTTGGGATCGACGCGTTGGCATCGCCCATCAGGCTGGCGGCGATGGCGCCGCCCTTGAGGATCAGCGTTGGTTTGACCCCGAAAAACGCCGGGCGCCAGAGCACCAGATCGGCCCATTTACCCACTTCGACCGAGCCCACTTCATGGCTGATGCCGTGGGTGATTGCCGGGTTGATCGTGTACTTGGCGATGTAGCGTTTGGCGCGGAAGTTGTCGTTGCCTTCGCCATCACCGGGCAGCGGGCCGCGCTGTTTTTTCATCTTGTCGGCGGTTTGCCAGGTGCGCGTGATGACTTCGCCAACGCGGCCCATGGCCTGGCTGTCGGAGCTGATCATCGAGAACGCGCCGAGGTCGTGAAGGATGTCTTCGGCGGCGATGGTTTCACGACGGATACGGCTTTCGGCGAACGCTACGTCTTCGGCAATGCTCGGGTCCAGGTGATGGCAGACCATCAGCATGTCGAGGTGTTCATCGATGGTGTTGCGGGTGAACGGCCGGGTCGGGTTGGTCGAGCTCGGCAGTACGTTGGCAAAGCCGCAGGCCCTGATGATGTCCGGGGCATGACCGCCGCCCGCACCTTCGGTGTGATAGGTGTGAATGGTGCGGCCCTTGAACGCGGCGAGGGTGGTTTCGACGAAACCCGACTCGTTGAGGGTGTCGGTGTGGATCGCCACTTGTACATCGTACTGGTCGGCGACGTTCAGGCAGTTGTCGATGCTCGCCGGGGTGGTGCCCCAGTCTTCGTGCAGCTTCAGGCCGATGGCCCCGGCCTTGACCTGCTCGATCAACGGTTCCGGCAGGCTGGCGTTGCCCTTGCCGGTGAAGCCAATGTTCATTGGGAACGCATCGGCGGCCTGGAGCATGCGCGCCAAGTGCCACGGTCCGGACGTGCAGGTGGTTGCATTGGTGCCCGTGGCCGGGCCGGTGCCGCCACCGATCATGGTGGTGACGCCGCTCATCAATGCTTCTTCGATCTGCTGCGGGCAGATGAAGTGGATGTGCGTGTCGATGCCGCCTGCGGTGAGGATCATGCCTTCACCGGCGATAACTTCGGTGCTGGCGCCGACTGCAATGGTCACGTTCGGCTGGATGTCCGGGTTGCCGGCCTTGCCGATGGCGGCGATGCGCCCGTCCTTGAGGCCGACATCGGCTTTGACGATGCCCCAGTGGTCGATGATCAGCGCGTTGGTGATCAGGGTGTCGACGACTTCTGCGGCGAGTAATTGGCTTTGACCCTGGCCGTCGCGGATGACTTTACCGCCGCCGAATTTCACTTCTTCGCCGTAGGTGGTGAAGTCTTTTTCGACTTCGATCCACAGTTCGGTGTCGGCCAGGCGGACCTTGTCACCGACGGTGGGACCGAACATGTCGGCGTAGGCCTGACGGGAAATCTTCATGTGTTCGCCTTGGGATTCAATTGATTTTGAGACCGCTCGCATAGCTCGCTATCGCGAGCAAGCTCTGCTCCTACAGGTGACCGCGATCTCCTGTAGGAGCAAGGCTTGCGGCGCGATGGGGCCTGTGCAGACACCGCAATACTTAAAGGTCACCCATGATCCGCCCCGCAAACCCGAACACCCGGCGATGCCCGGCCAAGTCTACCAACTCGACCTCGCGGCTCTGTCCCGGCTCGAAGCGCACGGCGGTGCCGGCGGGGATGTTCAGGCGCATACCGCGGCTGGCGGCGCGGTCGAACGTCAGGGCGTCGTTGGTTTCGAAAAAGTGATAGTGCGAGCCGACCTGGATCGGACGGTCGCCGCTGTTGGCCACCTTCAGGCTGAGGGTGCGGCGGCCAACGTTGAGTTCGATCTCACCGGGCTGGATCTGGTATTCACCGGGAATCATCAATGGGCTCCCTGGAGAATCTTGTAATAGAGGGCGGTCGGTCTGTAGCGACCGCTCGGGTCGCAGGCATAGTCGGGGATTTCGCCGGCGCGGGTGTAACCCAGGGCCTTGTAGAAGTCTTCGGCAGGGGAGCCGGCCTCGGTGTCGAGGTAGAGCATGCCGCGTTTGTGCTGGAGGGCGGCCGTTTCCAGCGCACTCATCAATTGCTGCCCCAGGCCCCGGCGACGTGCATGTTCACGCACCAGCAGTTTTTGCACTTCGGCGCGGTTCAGGCCGTTGGCTTTCTGGCACAGGGTCAGTTGCACGCTGGCCTGCACTTGCTCGTCCTTGACCACCACCCACAGCAGCACGTTGCCCTTGTTCAGGTTCTCCTGGACATCATCGAAATAGGCTCGGGCCTGGGTGGCGTCCAGATTGGCCATGAACCCGACGCTGGCGCCATAGCCGACGGCGTCGAGCAGCAGATCAATCAAACCCTGACGATAGTGCGCAAAGCTTTCAACATTGACGCGGCGCAGTTGGGCGGCGTTCATGGGCAATTACTCCTTGTTGGCGGTCGGCGGCTCCGCGCCAGGATTGAGGGTCAGTTGCATAAAAGTCAGGTCGAGCCAACGACCGAACTTGGTGCCCACCTGAGGCATCTGGCCGGTCGTCACAAAACCGGCTCGTTCATGCAGGCGAATAGACGCGGCGTTACCGCTTTCGATGGCGGCGACCATCACATGTTTGTCGCAGCCTTTGGCGCGCTCGATCAACGCGATCATCAATTGCGGGCCGAGACCATTGCCACGCTGGTCGCTGCGCACGTAAACCGAGTGCTCGACGGTGTGACGGAAGCCGTCGAACGGGCGCCAGTCACCGAATGAAGCGTAGCCCAGCACCGAGTTGTCGCCGTTGACGATCACCAGAATCGGATAACCCTGGGATTGCCGGGCGCTGAACCAGGCCTGGCGGTTACCCAGATCCACGGCCTGTTCGTTCCAGATGGCCGTGGTGTTGAGCACGGCGTCGTTGTAGATGTCGCGGATCGCCGGCAGGTCGGCATGCGCTGCATCGCGGATGTGGTAAGTCATGGCGCGGCCTCAGGCGATCGGTTGGTGGACGGTGACCAGTTTGGTGCCGTCGGGAAAGGTCGCTTCGACCTGGATCTCCGGGATCATTTCCGGGATGCCTTCCATCACTTGTTCGCGGCTGAGCAGGGTGGTGCCGAAGTGCATCAACTCGGCCACGGTCCGGCCGTCACGGGCGCCTTCGAGCAGCGCTGCGGAAATGTAGGCCATGGCTTCCGGGTAGTTGAGTTTCACGCCGCGCGCCAAACGCCGCTCGGCCACGAGGCCGGCGGTGAAGATCAGCAGCTTGTCTTTTTCGCGTGGGGTCAGGTCCATCGTTTGGAATCCATATCGGCAGTTAAAAGGTCACTCAACCTGTAGGAGCATGGCTTGCCCGCGATGGGGGCGCCGCGGTTTAACTGGAATACCGCGTTATCGTTCATCGCGGGCAAGCCATGCTCCTACAGGGGATAGGCGTTCAGGTGCTCCATATTCTGGGTGGGACAGCTTCTCGGCCGAGCAACGCCGGCCTGAGCAATCGCCACAAATCGATCAACCAGCCCCGGGCCAACAGGGCTTCACTGGCCAGACATCGTGCGACTAAAAGCCCCGGTAACTGGGTCAGATCTCCGCGCACGTCATGGGGCAGTGAACGGCATTTTTCCAGTAAGTCGCTATCAATCTCACCGGTCACCAACAACGTCGCAAACACCGGTTGCCCATCCAGCCCAATCGGCGAATCAAGCAAACCGTCACTCCCGACAATGCGCTGGCGTTCATGCCAGAGCAACTGGCCGTCGCGGCGGATGTCCAACTGCGCCTGAAAATGCCCGAGGTCGAAACGCTCGCCACTGGCCGGGCGACCCAGCGCCACCACATCCCAGTAAAACACCTGCGCATCGCCTTCCAGATCAATCGAGGTGCAGAGCTCCGCCTGGGCGTCGCTGAAGATAATCGTCTCTTGTGGCAACCATTCCAGTGTCGCGCCGGCGGCTACTTTCAAGTCGAGTTTCTGGTAAGCGGGCCCCGCCGCGCGGTACCACTTGGCCGCGCCAGGGCTGGTGATTTGCGCCCAGGCATCGCGGCCGACACTGGCCGAAATGTCCAGCCGATCACCCCCGGCAATCCCGCCCGGCGGGTGCACGATAATGTGCTGGCAAACTTCTGGCCCTTCGGCATACAGGTGTTTCTGCACCCGCAGCGGGCCTTTGTGACGGCGCTGAACCGGGCGCGTACTGTCGCCGAATCGGGCGTAGCCGAGTTCCAGCTCAGCGTGCCAGCTGGGGGTAAACACGGCAGTGGGAACAGGTAAATTCATGGCTTCTAATTATCGTTGGGACGCTACAGATTAGATCGTAGCCTTATATCGTAACCAGACCGCGTACACCCTCGGCCTCCATATTTTCTCCGCGACCCTGTTGCACTATTTCGCCCCGGGACATCACCAGGTACTGATCGGCCAGTTCGGCGGCGAAATCGTAGAACTGCTCCACCAGCAAAATCGCCATATCACCACGGGCCGCAAGCTTCTTGATCACCGCGCCGATTTCCTTGATCACCGATGGCTGGATGCCTTCGGTGGGCTCGTCGAGAATCAGCAAGCGTGGACGGCTGGCCAACGCTCGGCCGATCGCCAATTGCTGCTGTTGGCCACCGGACAAGTCACCCCCGCGCCGTTGCTTCATCTGCAGCAGCACCGGAAACAGCTCGTAGATGAACGCCGGGACTTCCTTGGCTTCAGCGCCGGGAAATCTCGACAGGCCCATCAGCAGGTTTTCTTCCACGGTCAGCCGGCCGAAAATTTCCCGGCCTTGAGGTACATAAGCGATTCCGGCATGAACCCGCTGGTGTGGCTTGAACGCGGTGATCGGTTTGCCTTCCCAGTTCACCGCGCCTTCTTTGGCCGGCAACAAACCCATCAGGCATTTGAGCAGGGTGGTCTTGCCCACACCGTTGCGTCCGAGCAGGCAGGTGACTTCGCCGACTTTCACGTCAAACGTCAGGCCCCGCAGGATGTGGCTTCCGCCGTAATACTGGTGCAACTTGTCGACTTGCAGCATGTCTGAACTCTCCTCAAATCCCCTGTGGGAGCGAGCCTGCTCGCGATAGCGGTCTTTCAATCAACGGATGTGTTGTCTGACCCGCCGTCATCGCGAGCAGGCTCACTCCTACAGTTGGATAGGTGTTTGCAGGTTCAGCGACCGAGATAAACCTCGATCACGCGTTCGTTGTCCTGCACCTGTTCCAGCGACCCTTCGGCCAGCACGCTGCCCTGGTGCAACACGGTGACGTGGTCGGCGATGGAGCCGACGAAGCCCATGTCGTGCTCAACCACCATCAACGAATGTTTGCCCGCCAGGCTCTTGAACAGTTCGGCGGTGAATTCGGTTTCGGCGTCGGTCATGCCCGCCACCGGCTCGTCGAGCAGCAGCAGTTGCGGGTCCTGCATCAGCAACATGCCGATTTCCAGAAACTGCTTCTGACCGTGAGACAGCAAACCCGCCGGACGATTGACCGAAGTGGTCAGGCGAATGGTCTCCAGCACTTCGCTGATGCGATCTTTCTGTTCGCCACTCAGGCGCGCCCGCAAGCTGGCCCACACCGACTTGTCGGTTTTCTGCGCCAGCTCCAGGTTTTCAAACACGCTGAGCGCTTCGAACACCGTCGGCTTCTGGAATTTGCGACCGATGCCGGCCTGGGCGATTTGCACTTCGCTCAGCTGCGTCAGGTCGAGGGTTTCACCGAACCAGGCCTTGCCGTGGCTGGGCCGGGTCTTGCCGGTGATCACGTCCATCAGCGTGGTCTTGCCCGCGCCGTTGGGGCCGATGATGCAGCGCAATTCGCCGACGCCGATGTACAGATTCAAGTCGTTCAGTGCCTTGAAACCATCGAAGCTGACGCTGATGTCTTCCAGAGTCAGGATGGTGCCGTGGCGGGTGTTCAGGCCTGGGCCGACGCGCTGGCCGAGGCCGATGGCATCGCGGCTGCTGCCGGCGTCTCTGTTGGGTTCCAGTGGTGGAAAAAACGCCGGTTCGAGCATGAATTCTGCCGTCGCTGTCACTCTCATTGTTCACCCCTTTTTTTCAGCAGACCGATCACGCCTTTGGGCAGGTACAGGGTCACGACGATGAACAGCGCTCCGAGGAAGAACAGCCAGTATTCCGGGAAAGCCACGGTGAACCAGCTCTTCATTCCGTTGACTACGCCGGCGCCGAGCAGCGGGCCGATCAGCGTGCCGCGACCACCCAGCGCCACCCAGACTGCGGCCTCGATGGAGTTGGTCGGCGACATTTCACTCGGGTTGATGATCCCGACTTGCGGCACGTACAACGCACCGGCCAGGCCGCACAACACCGCGCTCAACACCCAGACAAACAGCTTGAAACCACGCGGATCGTAACCGCAGAACATCAGGCGGTTTTCCGCATCCCGCAGGGCGGTCAACACGCGACCGAACTTGCTTCGCGCCAGACGCCAGCCAATAAACAGGCTGGCCACCAGCAACACCACGGTGGCGAAAAACAGCACGGCGCGAGTCCCCGGTTCAGTGATGCCGAAGCCGAGAATGGTGCGGAAGTTGGTGAAGCCGTTGTTGCCGCCAAACCCGGTTTCGTTGCGGAAGAACAGCAGCATTCCGGCGAAGGTCAGGGCCTGGGTCATGATCGAGAAATACACGCCCTTGATCCGCGAACGGAAGGCGAAGAAGCCGAACACCAGCGCCAGCAACCCTGGCGCCAGCACCACCAGACACATCGACCAGAGGAAACTGCTGGTGCCGGTCCAGTACCACGGTAATTCAGTCCACGACAGGAAGGTCATAAACGCCGGCAAGCCATCGCCCGAAGCCTGGCGCATCAAGTACATGCCCATCGCATAACCGCCGAGGGCGAAAAACAGTCCGTGGCCCAGGGACAGCAGACCGGCGTAACCCCAGACCAGATCCAGCGCCAGGGCAACGATGGCGTAGCAAAGAATCTTGCCCACCAGCGTCAGCGTGTACGCCGAGACGTGAAGCGCACTGTCCGGCGATAGCAACGACAGCAGCGGCAACGTCAGCAGCAAAACGAGAATCACCGCGCCAACCGCGATGGTGATTTTGGGGCCGGCCTTTTGCGTGGCCGTGAGCATCAGGGGCTGGTTCATCAGTCGATCACCCGTCCTTTCAGTGCGAAGAGGCCTTGCGGACGTTTCTGGATGAACAGAATGATCAGCGCGAGGATCAGGATCTTGCCGAGCACGGCACCGATTTGCGGTTCGAGAATTTTGTTGGCAATACCGAGGCCGAACGCGGCGAGCACACTACCGGCTAATTGGCCGACGCCACCGAGCACCACCACCAGGAACGAGTCGATGATGTAGCTCTGACCGAGGTCCGGGCCGACGTTGCCGATCTGGCTGAGGGCTACGCCACCAAGGCCAGCGATGCCGGAGCCGAGGCCGAAGGCGAGCATGTCCACGCGTCCGGTCGGCACACCGCAGCACGCGGCCATGTTGCGGTTTTGGGTAACGGCGCGAACGTTCAGGCCCAGGCGCGTCTTGTTCAGCAGCAGCCAGGTCAGCACCACTACAAACAGCGCGAAGGCGATGATCACGATGCGGTTGTACGGCAGCACGAGGTTGGGCAGCACTTGAATTCCGCCCGACAACCACGCCGGGTTGGCCACTTCAACGTTCTGTGCACCGAACATCAACCGCACAAGCTGGATCAGCATCAGGCTGATGCCCCACGTGGCGAGCAGGGTTTCCAGCGGGCGGCCGTAGAGGTGGCGAATCACCGTCCGTTCCAGCGCCATACCGATGGCGGCGGTGACGAAAAACGCCACCGGCAAGGCGATCAGCGGATAGAACTCGATGGCTTGCGGGGCGAAGCGCTGGAACATCAGCTGCACCACGTACGTCGAGTACGCGCCGAGCATCAGCATCTCGCCGTGGGCCATGTTGATCACGCTGAGCAGGCCGAAAGTGATCGCCAGACCGAGTGCGGCAAGCAGCAGGATCGAACCGAGAGACATGCCGCTGAAGGCTTGGCCGAGGATCTCGCCAATCAGTAGTTTGCGTTTGACCTGAGCGAGGCTGGTTTCAGCAGCGGTGCGTACACCAGCGTCGGCTTCGACACCCGGTTGCAGCAGGCTTTCGAGTCGAGTGCGAGCCAGCGGATCACCGGTTTCACCGAGCAGACGCACAGCGGCGAAGCGTACGGCCGGGTCGGTGTCCACCAGTTGCAGATTGGCCAGGGCCAGGCTCAAAGCGGCGTGAACGCTTTCATCTTTTTCGCCAGCCAGTTGCTGGTCGAGAAATTTCAACTGTGCCGGTTTGGCGCTTTTCTGCAATTGCTGCGCGGCGGCCAGACGGGTTTTGGCGTCGGTGGCGAGCAATTGGTGACTGGCCATAGCGGTGTCGATCAGACCGCGCAGGCGGTTGTTCAGGCGCAGGGTTTTCGGTTGGCCATCGACGGTCATCTCGCCTTGCTGCAGGGCGTGGATCAGCTCGATGCGCGCCGGATCGGGCTGCGCGGCCCAGGCTTCCAGGAGTTTTGCTTGTTGCACGGGATTGGCCGCGACGAAGTCTTCGGCGTCGCCGGCCTGTACGGCCATGGGCAGTAAAAGCACGAGTGCAAAGATATAGCGGTAAAGGGCGGTGGGCATATTTAAGGCCTTGCGCGGACTATATGTAGGAGTGAGCCTGCTCGCGATAGCGGTCTATCAATCAACAGCTATATTGTCTGACCCACCGCTATCGCGAGCAGGCTCACTCCTACAGGGGATTGCGTCGGGCTCAAGCGACATGCCCAGTCCCGACACCTAGTGGCTTTAGTTGCTCTTCACCGCATAATCCGGCTTCTTGTCGTTACCCGAGATGAACGGGCTCCACGGCTCGGCACGGATCGGCCCTTCGGTCTGCCACACCACGTTGAACTGACCGTCCGCCTGAATCTCGCCGATCATCACCGGTTTGTGCAGGTGGTGGTTGGTCTTGTCCATGGTCAGCGTGTAACCCGACGGCGCGGCAAAGGTCTGGCCGGCGAGGGCTTCGCGGACTTTGTCGACGTCAGTGGACTTGGCTTTCTCAGCCGCTTGCGCCCACATGTGAATGCCCACGTACGTGGCTTCCATCGGGTCGTTGGTTACTGCTTTGTCGGCGCCCGGCAAGTTGTGTTTCTTGGCGTAGGCTTTCCAGTCGGCAACGAACTTCTTGTTCGCCGGGTTCTCGACCGATTCGAAGTAATTCCATGCCGCGAGGTTGCCCACCAGCGGTTTGGTGTCGATGCCGCGCAGCTCTTCTTCGCCGACCGAGAACGCCACGACCGGAACGTCGGTGGCTTTCAAACCCTGGTTGGCCAGCTCTTTATAGAACGGCACGTTGGAGTCGCCGTTGACGGTGGAGATGACCGCTGTCTTGCCACCGGCCGAGAATTTCTTGATGTTGGCCACGATGGTTTGATAGTCGCTGTGGCCGAACGGGGTGTAGACCTCTTCGATGTCCTTGTCCGCCACACCTTTGGAGTGCAGGAACGAACGCAGGATCTTGTTGGTGGTGCGCGGGTAGACGTAGTCGGTGCCCAGCAGGAAGTAACGCTTGGCGCTGCCGCCTTCTTCGCTCATCAGGTATTCCACCGCCGGGATCGCTTGCTGGTTCGGCGCGGCGCCGGTGTAGAACACGTTCGGCGACATCTCTTCGCCTTCGTACTGCACCGGGTAGAACAGCAAGCCGTTAAGCTCTTCGAACACCGGCAACACCGATTTACGCGACACCGATGTCCAGCAACCGAACACCACGGCGACCTTGTCCTGAGTCAGCAACTGACGGCCCTTTTCAGCGAACAACGGCCAGTTCGATGCCGGGTCGACCACCACAGGCTCCAGCATTTTGCCGTTCACGCCGCCCTTGGCGTTGATCTCATCGATGGTCATTAGCGCCATGTCTTTGAGCGACGTTTCGGAGATCGCCATGGTGCCGGACAACGAATGCAGGATACCGACCTTGATGGTCTCGGCGGCCTGGAGGCTCCAGGTCATGCCCATCGCGGCAATCGATGCCGATAGTGTGAAAGCCTTGATCAAGCTGCGACGCTTCATTGTGCGATCTCCATGAACTTATGAGTTTTCTTGGTGGCAGATGCGGACTACTGAAGGGTCTTTAGCAAGGGCTGTGCCTGGTCGGCAAAAGGCAGGGAAATGTCGTATTAGAGCGGTTGCGTGGTTTGTGCGACGCACCATGAAGGATCGCGCCTGGCGCGTTGGTGCGAAGAAGTGCGCCACATTGGGGCGCAGCCGCGACGAACTGTGAACAACAAAGACCTGTAGGAGCAAAGCTTGCTCGCGATAGCGGCAGTACATTCAACATCACCGTGACTGACACACCGCTATCGCGAGCAAGCTTTGCTCCTACAGCGGTTCAGCGGCGGCGCATGAGGCCGATGAAGAACAGACCTCCGATGGCGGCGGTGGCGACGCCGATGGGCAGGTCTTCCGGGGCGATCAGGGTTCGCGCGGCGACGTCGACCCAGACCAGAAAGAGGCTGCCCAACAACACGCACACCGGCAGCAATCGCCGATGCTCCGCCCCGACCAAGCGCCGCGCAATGTGCGGCACCATCAGCCCGACAAACCCGATGGAGCCACTGATCGACACCAGCACCCCAGTCATCAGCGAAGCAATCAAAAACACCCGCAACCGCACGGTACGAGCATTGAGCCCGAGGGTCACGGCCGTCTGTTCGCCCGCCATCAATGCATTCAACGGCCGCGCCATGCCCAGTAACAACACCAACCCGAGCGACACGCTGGCCGCCGGCACCGCCAGCAACTCCCAACGCGCCAACCCGAGCCCGCCGAGCATCCAGAACATCACCGCCGAACTCGCGCGGTGATCGCCGAGAAACAGCAGCAGATTGGCGATCGCCATCATCACGAACGACACCGCCACGCCGCACAACAGCAGCCGATCACTGTCGAGCCGCCCGTTGCGGTTGGCGATCATCAGCACGATCAGCATGCTCAGCAACGCGCCGATAAACGCCGCGATCGGCAAGGTCAGCAGACCGACAATTTCACCGACATGCAGCACCACAATCACCGCGCCGAGGGTCGCGCCGGAGGTGACTCCAAGCAGGTGCGGATCGGCCAGCGGATTGCGTGTCACCGCTTGCAGCACTGCACCGATCAGCGCGAGCCCGGCACCGACCAACGCACCCAACAGCATGCGCGGCACGCGAATCAGCCAGACGATATGTTCCTGCCCGGCGGCCCAGTCCGGCACGCCGAAACCGAAAATCCTGTGCAACAGAATCCGCCACACCACGTCCACCGGCACCCGCGCCGGACCGAAGCCCAGCGACACCACGCACGACATCAGCAACAACGCGCCGAGGGCCACCAGCAACAAAGCGTAGCGACGATTGATCATTCGCCGTGGAAACCCTTGGCCAGGGTTTCAACCGCCAGCACGTTGTCGATCCCCGGCGTGGCCTGCACATACGGAATCACGATGAAGCGCTGATGCTTGATCGCGTCCACCGATTGCAGCGCCTTATTGTTGAGCAGAAATTGCTCTTTCTGTTCGGCGGTGACTTCGCCGTAGTCGACGATCACGATCACCTGCGGATTGCGCTCGACCACGTTCTCCCAGTTGACCCGCGTCCAGCTCGATTCGACGTCATCCAGAATATTGCGCCCGCCAGCGGCATCGATCAGCGCTTGCGGCATACCGAGGCGACCGGACGTCATGGCGCGGTCTTCACCGCTGTCATAGAGGAACACGCGAGGTTTGTCCGCCGGCAGATCCTTGCGCACTTCGGCGACTTGCGCCTGCATCTGGGCGATCACGGCGTTGGCGCGATCCTGCACGTCGAAGATTTTGCCGAGGTTGCGCAGGTCGTTGTAGGTGTCTTCCAGGCTGGCCGGCGGACGCTTCATCACGAACGCGCAGGACTCGGTCAGCTCGTAGACATTGATGCCCAATGGCTGCAACGTTTGCGGCGTGAGATCACCGCCCACGCGCATGCCGTAATCCCAACCGGCGAAGAAGAAATCGACGTTGGCGTTGAGCAGGGTTTCCACCGACGGGTACTTGGCTGCCAGCTCCGGCAAGCCATCGAGGATGGTCTGCATCTGCGGTGTGACCGACTTCCAGCCGGTCACACCGCTGTAGCCGGCCATGTTTGGTTTGAGGCCCAGGGCGAGCATCATCTGGGTCATGTTGATGTCGTGGCTGACCGCGTGTTTCGGCGTTTGCTTGAAGGTCACTTCGCGGTTGCAGCTCTGCACGGTCAACGGGTAGTGAGTGGCCTCGGCAAATGCTTGGGCATTGCCCAGCAATAGAACGGTGCAAAGCAGGGAACGCAAAGTCATGGTTGGGTTATCCAGGTAATTCGTGGGTAGCCGTGCAAGGGATGTTCATCGATCAGCGCTTCGACGCCGAACACGTCGCGCAGCAGTGGGGCGGTCAGGACTTCTTTGGGTGTGCCGCAGGCGACGATACGGCCGTGATTGATCACGTACAACCGATCGCAGAAAGCCGCCGCCAGATTGAGGTCATGGATGCTCGCCAGGGTGCCGATCTTCAGGCGTTTGACCAGCTGCAGCAGTTCGAGCTGATAGCGCGGGTCGAGGTGATTGGTCGGCTCGTCGAGGATCAGCATTTGCGGTTGCTGAGACAGGGCTCGGGCGAGGATCACGCGCTGTTTTTCACCGCCGGAGAGGGTGGCGAAGGCATGATCCTCGAAGCCTTTCAGGCCGACTGATTCGAGAGCCTGGGTGATGAGATTTCGGTCTTCGAGGGTGTCGCCGTCGAACAGACCTTTGTGCGGCGTGCGGCCCATCGCGACGACTTCATCGACGGTCAGCCCGAAGGCGTCGGGGAATTCCTGCAGGACCACGGCGATGCGTTGCGCGCACCAGCGTGAGGATTGCTTCCAGACGTTGTGGTGGTCGAGCTTGACCTCGCCGGCCTCGGGTTTGCTGAAGCGCCAGGCACAGCGCAACAGACTGGTTTTACCGCTGCCGTTGGGGCCGATCAGACCGACGAACTCACCGGGGGCCACGTGCAAGGTTGCATCACGCAGTTGGAACTGGTGATGGCAATGGTCGTGACCCTGGGGTGTCCAGGCGAGATTCGTGAGGTTCAGCGAGGTCATGCATCTACTCTGAGATATTGGGTGTTGCGGATGACGCCATCGCGAGCAGGCTCGCTCCCACAGGGGCTGCGTGAAACCTGTGGGAGCGAGCCTGCTCGCGATGAGGGCGACACGGTTTAAAACCGGCCCTCATTGTATTGACTTCGCGCGTGCACGTATCTCGCCTGTTTCATGATGAAGGTGAGGCCGATTCAGTTTGCCGATTGAGTCGCGACAGCAACACCCGATCGAGCAGCCAGACCACCACCAGCGAAGCGCCCACCAACGGAAACACCACCGCCAGCGCAAACATGATCACCATCGCGGTTTTCCATTTCGGCAAATCGTGGCGCAGCGGCGGAACACCGAACTTTCCTTGCGGGCGACGCTTCCACCAGATCACCACACCGCTGACGGCGCTGAGCAGAATCATCAGGCAGATCAGCAGGATGATGATCTGATTGAACAGACCGAACATTTTGCCTTCGTGCAGCATCACACCGATTTCTGTTGCACGGGCGACGGTGCCGTACTGCTCGAAACGCACGTCGGCGAGGACATCGCCGGTGTACTGATCAACGTGCAGCGTAGCGTCGTTGCGCGGGTCGTCGGCGAACACCGCTATGGTGAACACGCCAGTCGCCGTGGTCGGGAAGGTGATGCTGTAGCCCGGTTCGACCTTGCGTTGCACGGCAATGTTCTGCACGTCCTGCAAGCTGATGGTCGGCGCGGCGGGGCCCGCTTGCGCGATACCGTGGGCCATGTGTTCGGCGTGGTCGCCGGACATTGGCATCGGTGTGTTTTCCATCGCCCAAGGCACGGTCTGGCGGGTGGCGGTGTTGAGGCTTCGGGCCTCGACATCGGACTTCGGTACGTCATCCCACATAGCTGCCGGAAAGACATTCCACACTTCGGCGTATTGCTTGCCCCAGAACCCGGTCCAGGTCATGCCGCTGAGCAGCATCACCAGCAGCAACGACGCGCCCCAGAACCCGGTCACCGCGTGCAGGTCACGCCAGAGTACTCGACCGCGACTGTTCAACCGCGGCCACAGGATGCCGGCCGCCTGGCCACGCGGCCACCACAGAAAGACGCCGGAGACCACCAACACCACGCCCCAACCGGCGGCCAGTTCGATCAGTCGATCACCGACGGTGCCGATCATCAGTTCGCCATGAATCGCTCGCGCAACGGCTTGCAGGTTCTTTTTGGCGTCTTGCTCGCCGAGGACATCGCCGTGGTAGGGATCGACGAATACGTTGAGCTCGTTACCGCCATCGATCACGACAAATTGCGCGCTGCGTTCGGCGTTGATCGGTGGCAGATACTGCTTGATCGTGGCTTGTGGGTAAGCCTCTTTCACCCGCTTGAGCAGCTCATCGGCCGGGGCGCTGTGATGCCCGGCCGGGACGTTCAGCAGGCTGCCGTACATCAACGGGTCGAGTTGCGGCTTGAACAGGTAAATGATGCCGGTCAGGGCCAGCATCACCATGAAAGGCGCGACGAACAGACCGGCATAAAAATGCCAGCGCCAGGCCAGGTTGTAGAAATTCGGTTTGGGCTGTTTCATCACGTGTGCTCCGCTTTGGCATGGATCTTTTAGTTGTTTGTTTGCGGTTGCTGCGCAACCGATCGCGAGCAGGCTCGCTCCCACATGGACAGTGGTGTACCTGTGGGAGCGAGCCTGCTCGCGAAGCTTTTTTAGAAACTCATGTCCACCTTGGTCCAGAGCGTGCGCCCCGGTTCTTTGATGGCTTGCGGGTCATTGGCCGGGTAGCCGAAACCGGCGTTGCCAGCCAGGTTCAAGTGCTCGGCGTAAGCCTTGCCGAACAGGTTGTCGACGCCGGTGCTGACCTTCCAGTTTTTGTTGATCCGGTATGCGCCATTGAGCGAGAACACGCCAAAACCCGGGGTCTTGTCGAAGTCCTTGCCAACCACGTTGCCCTTGTTCTGGTCGATGCGGTTTTGCGCCGCGACCACCCGCCACAAGGCCCCGGCGCTCCAGTTGTCTTCGCTGTAGGTCAGGCCAAAACGTGCGTCCAGCGGCGGCATTTGCGGCAGTGCGTTGCCGTCGCTGCTGTTCTTGCCCCAGGCGTAGGCCAGGGTCGCGTCGGCTTTCCAGTTGCTGGTCAGCTTGTAGGCCGCACCCAATTCACCACCCATGATCCGCGCGTCGATGTTCTGTGCTTGCGAGGTCATGCCCATCATTGTTGGCGTGTAGTTGAACAGGATGTAGTCGCGCACCTGCCCGACGTAACCCGAGGCCCAGGCTTCGAGGTCTTCGGTCTTGTATTGCAGGCCGAAGTCGAGCTGGGTGGTTTTTTCAGGCTTGATCGAATCGAAGGCATTCACCGAGCCGGCGGGGCCGGACTTGGGTGAAAACAGCTCCCAGTAATCCGGGAAACGCTGGGTGTGGCCGAGGCCGGCATACAGCGTGGTCGGACTGTCAGCCAGGTCATGCTCATAACGGACGAAGCCGCTTGGCAGTGTGTCGGCGCGGGTGTCGTCGGCAGTCGGGTTGGGGCGCGCCATCATCCCGGAGCCAGTGGTCTGCCGGAAATCCTTGGCCGAGGCGCGATCCAGGCGCGCGCCGGTAATCAGCCGGTCACGGTCGGCGGCGTACCAGGTCAATTCGCTGAACACGCCGTAGTTGTGGAAGTCGGCGTCCTTGTTGCGCGGCAAGTCCTTGTAGACGTCGATGCCCATGGCGCTGCGCTGGCGATGTTCGCTGGTCTGCGCATCGATGCCGCTGATCAACTGCACATCAGCCCAGCGCCAGGTGGCTTTGATCCGTGCGCCGAGGGTTCGACGGTCGACGTTGGAGGCCATGGGACCTGCCATCATGCCGGTGCCGGACGGCGTGCGCAGGGTGTAGTTGTCCATCACGTGGTCGGCGTAGTTGTAGTAAACCTGCGCCTCGACCTTATCCAGCACGTCGCCGATGTTCGATTTCTCGAATCGCAGGCCCAGGCTCTCGCGCTTGAACTGCGAGCCGTCCATGCCGCGCCCCGCGTAACGCGCTTCGCCATCGCCCTTGCCGGCGGTGAGTTCCAGCAGGGTGTCGGCGTCCGGGGTCCAGCCCGCTGCGACGTCGCCGTTCCATTTGTCGTAGCGCGACGGCACGGTGTCGTTGTTGCCGTCCTGGTAGTCGTCGGCATGCGCGGTGTTGCCGATCACTCGCACGTAACCCAATGGCCCGCCGGCAGCAGCGTCCACCACTTTGTCGAAACGCCCGTTGGAGCCAGCCAGCACGCTGGCGTTCACCCGCGTGCCGAGTTCGCCGAAGCTCTCCGGCTCACGGTCGAAGAGGATGGTCCCGGCCGACGCGCCTGGTCCCCAGAGCACGGTTTGCGGGCCTTTGATCACGGTCAGTTTGTCGTAGGTTTCCGGCGAGATGTACGAGGTCGGTGCGTCCATTCGGCCGGGGCAGGCGCCGAGCAACTGGCCGCCGTTGGTGAGGATGTTCAGCCGCGAGCCGAACATGCCGCGCAGCACCGGGTCGCCGTTGGTGCCGCCATTGCGCACCAGGGCGAAGCCGGGAATGGTTTTCAGGTAATCGGCACCGTCGCTGGCCGGCACCGGTTGGCGCGGATCCTTGGGGTTGGTGACGATGGTCAGTGGCGAACTCGGCGCGATGGCGGTGATCACCGTCGGGCTCAGCTCTTCGCTGTGACCGGCGTGTTCATCGGCCAGCACCATGGGTGTCAGCAGTGCACCGCAAAGGAAGGCGGTGGCGTGCCTGAAACGAATGCGGGATTCGTTCAAGGCAAAAGAAGCTTGGGCAGCGCTCAAGCGTGTGTCAGCAGAAAACCTGGACATGACAATTTCCATCGAACAGTCGTAAACGACACGGCCGGCAGCCTGCGGCTGTCTTCTAAACCGTGTGAGATCGGATGTGAGGGTTTACGTGTCGATGGGCGGGGCGCGGGTGCGGGCGCCGGGGAAGAAGGTTTGCCGGGCGTGGCCCAGGCGAGGGGACGGTGTGGTGAAGGTGGTGGCTGATGGTGTGTCGAATGCGCCGAAGGACTGGCCGCCGGTCAGCGCCGGGCAATTGAACAGCAGGCTGCAATAGCCGCATTTTTCCCAGAGCGCGTGATGTGAGGTTTTGGGCGGGCAGTGCTCGGCAGTGGGTTGTGCGTCGTGGTCGGCGTGCTCCATCGCCGACATGTCCATCGACATCGTCATGGACATCGAGGCGCGTTGATCCATCGGCATCGACTGAGAAATCAGCGGGCCGATAAAGATCATCAACATGGCGAACAGGCTGATCCAGCTCCCGTGCGTCAGGCTTAACGGCTGACGACGGTGTGCGGATGACCTGGCGCTAAGCAGGCGCATGGGCGTTTTTACTCAGTCGCTTACTGGGCGTGGGCGTGTATCTGCATGCCTTCCGGCGGCTTCTTCTGCACTGAGATTTCGACCGTCACGTCACCGGATTTCTCGAAATGCATTGTCAGCGGGAAGCGTTTGCCGTCACTCAACAGGCTGCGATCTTTCAGGTTAACCAGCATCACGTGATAGGCCATCGGCGCAAAGGTGACGTTGCCACCGGCAGGAATGTCGACGCTCGGCACCTGCTGCATTTTCATCAGATCGTTTTGCATGACGTGCTCGTGCAACTGGGCTTCGCCTGCAATGGGCGAGTCGACACTGAGCAGCCGGTCAGCCGTTTTACCGTTGTTGTGAATCACGAAATACGCCGCGACCGTTGGTGCGTTGGGCGGCAACTCTTGCGACCACGGATGAGCGATCTCCAGTTCCCCGGCCTTGTATTCGTGGGCATTGGCAAAACAGGCAGGCAGCAGCAACACAGCCAGGACGATGAGTTTGTTCAACATGGCAGTTCTCCAGAACGATTCAAAACGCAGGTCAATTGCGAGAAGGAATCACACCAGAGGGGAAGCTCGAGGATTAAGACTTGGCCATTGCTGGCGCGGTGTCGGTGTATCGAGAGAGGCGTCAGGCAGGCTTCGATTGGCCTCGAAACGCGCGAAGTACAGTTGCGGCAGATGCCCGGGCAACGCCACCAGTGGCGCGGAACCTGAACAGCACCAGCAATGTTGCATGTTGGAGTGATCGTCACTCTGCGGGGCTTTCTGTTCGATATCGCCCAGGGAAATCGCCACCATCTTCGTGCCGCTGGATGAACAGAAGCTGCCCCACAGCAACTGCTCGGCAGGCGATTTCGCCGTCTGCGCCATCGCTCCCGTCATCGGCATGGCGAGCATGTTGAACAGCACTGCGAAGCAGGCGATCCAGGCAAATGCGAGCCGTTGTCGAGACATGGGAAGAATCCGGTTGGGTGGACGATCAGGCGCGGCTATTTAGCCTGATCAGGGCCGATAAGTAAAAAAGCGGCGTGCGGTGTGGTGTCGCAGTGCAGTCAGAGAGTGCTGGCGTGCAAGCGCAGGCCCAAAGCTTTCATAACCTTCATGATAGTAGCGAATTCCGGATTGCCAGTGCTGCCCAGTGCTTTGTACAGACTTTCACGACCCAGCCCCGCATCACGGGCAATCTGTGTCATGCCCTTTGCTCGGGCTATGTCGTTAAGGGCTGCACGTATAAGCACTCCGTCGCCGGCATCCTCTTCAAAACAGGCGTCCAGGTAAGCGGCCATTTCTTCTGGTGTTTTTAGAAATTCGGCGGCATCGAAACGGGTGAATTGTTCGGCCATGATTTACTCCTCATTACCGATGTTTTGCGCCATTTGAATGGCGCGTTTGATGTCTCGTTTTTGAGTCGACTTGTCACCGCCCACCAACAGCAGATAAACCACTTCACCTCGGCGGGTGAAATACATCCTGTAGCCGGGGCCGTAATGCACACGCATTTCATAAACAGCCCCGCCTATGGGTTCGCAATCTCCAAAATTTCCATGCTCGGCGGCCCGAAGCCTAGCGATGATTCGAACTTTGCCAATGACGTCTCTCAGTGAATCAAGCCAATCGGCAAATGCTCGGGATCGTTCGAAGTCGATCATGCTTGATCGTATTCCTTGGGATACAGGTTGGCAAGCCGCACTTTCCTCGGGGCGAATTTAGGCGTCCCTTAGGATGTAAGGTTGGTGTGCTTGTTAGGATCAGAGGGCTCGGACTATAGGATTGAAGCCATAGGGTGGAAAGCCGGCTCCGTCCGAGAGTGTTGCCGGCAAAGTCGCAAGGTTATGGAGATCTCAGGAATCGTCTTACACCGATAGGGCTTTCAGTACTTCACCCACCGACCCAAACTCCCGATCAACCCCCGGCAACACCGGCCGCTGCAAAACGATCACCGGCACCCCACGCTCCCGTGCCACTTCCAGCTTCGGCTCGGTCGCCGTACTGCCGCTGTTCTTGCTGATCAGCACATCAATCTGCCGACGTTCAAACAGTTCACGTTCATCTTCAATCAGAAACGGCCCACGCGCGCCGATGACTTCGCAGCGTTCGTTGCCCGGATAAACGTCCAGGGCACGCAAGGTCCAGAATTGCTCCGGCGGGATTTCATGCAGATGCTGCAACGGTTCGCGGCCAAGGGTAAACAGCGGTCGCCGGAACGGTTCCAACGCTTCGATCAACTCGGCCCAGTCGCTGACATCTCGCCAGTCATCCCCGGCCTGTGGTTGCCAGGCCGGGCGCCTTAACGCCCAGCAGGCAATGCCGCTCAACCGCGCAGCGGTGGCGGCGTTCTGGCTGATTTGGGCGGCGTAGGGGTGGGTGGCGTCCAGCAGCAGATCAATCCTTTCATCGCGAATGAACTGCACCAGACCTTCGGCGCCGCCGTAGCCGCCAACGCGAACCTGACAGGTCAGATCTGTCGGCACACGCCCGACGCCGGCCAGACTATAGATGTGTTCCGGCCCCAGGGTTCGAGCGATGGCCAAGGCTTCCGTCACGCCACCGAGCAGCAATATGCGCTTCATTGAAAAGCTCCCGCATGGCCGACAATCCCGCCTTGGCGATCAATGGCAAACACTTCGACCTGAACCTGCACCGGCACCACGCTGCGGGCAAAGTCCAACGCGTGCTGACACACCGCATCACCGAGGGCGATGCCCGCCGCACTGGCCATCGCTAAGGCTTGCTGGCTGGTATTGGCCTCGCGAATCCCTTGCTGCAACGCCTCATCGGCGCCAATCGCCGCGGCCCACTCGGCCAGTTGCGGCAGGTCGATGCTCGAATGCCGGCTGTGCAAATCCATGTGCCCGGCCGCCAGTTTGCTGATCTTGCCGAAACCACCGCACAGGCTGAGTTTATCCACAGGCACTTTGCGCAGATGTTTGAGCACGGCGCCGACGAAGTCGCCCATTTCGATCAGGGCGATTTCCGGCAGGTCGTAGACCCGGCGCATGGTGTCTTCGCTGGCGTTGCCGGTACACGCGGCGATGTGTAGGTAGCCGTTGGTTTTTGCGACGTCGATGCCCTGATGGATCGAGGCAATGTAGGCCGCACAGGAAAACGGCCGGACGATGCCGCTGGTGCCGAGAATCGACAAACCGCCGAGAATCCCCAGGCGCGGGTTCATGGTTTTCAGTGCCAGTGCCTCGCCGTCCTCAACGCTGACGGTAACCTCAAAGCCACCGCTATAGCCGAGTTCTTCCGCAAGCAGGGTCAGGTGGTCGGTGATCATCTTGCGTGGCACCGGGTTGATCGCGGGTTCGCCGACGCCCAACACCAGCCCCGGCCGGGTGACGGTGCCGACGCCACGACCCGCGTTGAAGCGGACTCCCCACTCGCTATGTAATCGCACCAGGGAAAAGAGCAGCGCGCCATGGGTCACGTCGGGGTCGTCGCCAGCGTCCTTGATCGTTCCGGCTTCGGCGCCGCCGTCCGTCAATCGACAGAACTCCAGACGCATCTGCACTCGCTTGCCCTTGGGTAAAACGATCTCCACGGCGTCAGCACTCATCCCGCCCAACAACAAACGAGCCGCCGCCAGGCTGGTGGCGGTGGCGCAGCTGCCGGTGGTCAGGCCGCTGCGCAACGGTGCGGGTTGTTCGGCGGTTTCGTCACGCATCGAAAGGCTTCGTCACTTCCAGCAAGGTAATCGGCAACGCCTGACGCCAGGTATCGAAATCTCCCAGCGGTTGCGCTTGAGCGATATGGATCCGCGTCAGCTCGCCGCCGTGCTGCTCGCGCCAGGCCATCAAAGTCATTTCACTTTGTAGCGTGACGGCGTTGGCGATCAAGCGACCGCCGGGCTTGAGTTGTGTCCAGCAGGTGTCGAGTACGCCCTCGCGGGTGACGCCGCCACCGATGAAAATTGCGTCCGGGCGTTGCAGCCCAGCCAAGGCTTGCGGCGCACTGCCGCGAATCAATTGCAGGCCGGGCACGCCGAGCGCATCGCGGTTGTGCTCGATCAACAACTGCCGACTTTCATCGGCTTCGATGGCCAGCGTTCGGCAACTCGGATGGGCGCGCATCCACTCGATGCCGATCGAACCGCTGCCGGCACCGACGTCCCACAGCAGTTCGCCGGGCACCGGGGCCAGGCGAGCGAGGGTGATGGCGCGCACGTCGCGCTTGGTCAGTTGACCGTCGTGCTTGAACGCCGAGTCGGGCAGGCCGGCCAATCGGGAGAGGCGCGGCGTATTGGGTTCAGCGATGCACTCGATGGCGATCAGGTTCAGATCGGCGATCAGAGGATTGTTCCAGTCATTGGCGACACCCTCGATGCGTCGTTCGGCGGCACCGCCCAGATGTTCCAGCACGGTAAGGCGACTTGGCCCGAAACCGTGCTCACGCAATAACGTCGCGATGGCGGCCGGACTCTGGCCGTCGTTGCTCAATACCAGCAAGCGAACACCGCTGAACAATTGCGCATTGAGTGCGGCGCCGGGACGAGCAACCACCGAAAGCGTGACCACATCCTGCAACGGCCAGCCCATTCGCGCCGCCGCCAGCGAGCAGGAGGAGGGCGCCGGCAGTATCAGCATTTCATCATTGGGCAGTTGCCGGGCCAGGCTGGCGCCCACGCCAAAGAACATCGGATCGCCGCTGGCCAGTACGCAGACCGGTTCGCCGCGCAGCGCCAAAACCGGATCAAGGGAGAAAGGGCTGGGCCACAACTGCCGTTCGCCACGGATGCACACCGGCAGCAAATCCAGTTGCCGCTGACCGCCAATAATCCGCGAAGCGCGTAGCAGAGCGTGCCGGGCGTTTTTGCCCAGGCCCTTGAAGCCGTCTTCGCCGATTCCCACTACTGTCAGCCACGGTGACATCTATAGCCCTCAAATATTGTCCGCAAACGGACTGTTCCGACGGGCAGGCTTTTCATGCCGTCGAACAAAGCAGGCATAATACCGCGCCTTCGCCCGCGAAGCGCCTTTCCCACACAGCCGGTCGCCCCCTTGAACGAACGCCCGATGTCCTCAGCCTTACGCCCCTCGGCCTGCCCGGGGTTGCTGCGTATCGTCCAGGCGCTGGACGGCGGTATCTGCCGGATCAAGTTGAATGGCGGTTCGATCAGTGCGGCCCAGGCCGAAGCGGTGGCCCGTTCGGCCGAACGCTTTGCCGGCGGCGTGATCGAGGCGACCAACCGCGCCAATCTGCAAATTCGCGGTATCGGTGGTGAACATGACGCCTTGATCGATGGCCTGATGGCTGCCGGGTTGGGGCCAAGCTCCGCCGCTGGCGACGATGTGCGCAATTTGATGCTTAGCCCGAGTGCGGGCATTGATCAGCAGATGCTGTTCGATACGCGTCCGCTGGCTGAACAGATTCTCGCCACTTTGCAAAGTCATGAACGCTTCCACGACCTCAGCGCCAAGTTTGCCGTGCAACTGGATGGCGGCGAAGGCTTGGCGATGCTTGAACATCCCCATGACCTGTGGTTGTCCGCCACTGAACGAGACGGCGAGCTGGTTTTTGCATTTGGCCTGGCAGGTTGCCCTGTGGACTCGCCTGCGGGCGCGGTGTCACTGGAGCAGGGCCATGCGCTGGTGGTTGCGGTGCTTGAATTGTTTCTCGACCTGGCGCGTCCCGAGCAGACACGCATGCGGTATTTGCTCGCTGAATGCCCGCTCGACGAATTTCTCGCTCGTCTGGTCGAGCGTGTGCCGCTGATGCCCATCACGGGTTGGCAGCGCAAAGTAAGTCCGAGTGTCTTGCACATCGGCGCTCATCCACAACGCGACGCCGAGCATGTGTATATCGGCGCGGTGCCGCCGCTGGGTCGCCTCAATCCCGCGATGCTCAGAGGCGCTGCACAACTGGCGCGTGATCAGGGTGACGGCAGCCTGCGTTTCACACCTTGGCAAAGCCTGTTGTTACCCGGTGTCCATATCGACGATGCGCCGCAAGTTATCCACAACCTTGAACAACTCGGCCTGCGTTGTTCGGCCGACGATGCCTTGGCGCACCTGATCGCCTGCACCGGCTCGACGGGTTGCGGCAAAGGCCTGGCCGACACCAAGGGCGATGCCCGACAACTGGCGGCGCTGCTGCAATGTCACGGCCAGGCACTGAACGTGCACCTGTCCGGCTGCCCGCGTTCCTGCGCGGCCGCGCACATCGCGCCGGTCACATTGCTGGCGGTTTCTCCTGGTCACTACGACCTCTATTTTCGCGACGCAGCGCAGCCGCATTTCGGCGCACTGCACGCACGCAACCTTACTATTGAAGCGGTCGCAGCCTTGCTCGACGCCCGCTCACGGAGCCCCCTTGATGCTTGATTACATCCGCGACGGTCAGGAGATCTATCGCAACTCCTTCGCGATCATTCGTGCCGAGGCCAATCTCGAGCGTATTCCGGCCGATCTGGAAAAACTCGCGGTCCGCGTGATCCACGCCTGCGGCATGGTCGACGCCATCGATGGGCTGCAATTTTCCGAAGGCGCGGGCAAGGCCGGGCGTGATGCGCTGGCCGCCGGTGCACCGATTCTGTGTGACGCGCGGATGGTTTCCGAAGGCGTGACCCGAACGCGCTTGCCAGCGAACAATCAGGTCATCTGCACTCTGCGCGATGAAAGCGTTCCTGAGCTGGCCCGCGAGCTGGGTAACACCCGCTCCGCCGCCGCGCTGGAACTGTGGCGCCCGCACCTGGAAGGCAGCGTGGTGGTGATCGGCAACGCGCCGACCGCGCTGTTTTATCTGTTGGAAATGCTCGATGCCGGCGCGCCAAAACCGGCACTGATCCTCGGCTTCCCGGTGGGCTTCGTCGGCGCCGCCGAATCCAAGGCAGCGCTCGCGGCGGACAGCCGTGGCGTGCCTTTCGTCATCATGCAAGGCCGGCTGGGCGGTAGCGCCATGGCCGCCGCCGCCGTCAATGCCCTCGCCACGGAGATCGAATGATGCAGCAACCTGGACGTTTGATCGGCCTGGGCGTCGGCCCCGGTGATCCGGAACTGATTACCGTCAAAGCCCTGCGCCTGCTGCGCGAATCGCCGGTAGTGGCGTACTTCGTGGCCAAGGGCAAAAAAGGTAACGCGTTCGGCATCATCGAGGCGCATTTGCAGGACGCGCAAACGCTGCTGCCGCTGGTGTATCCGGTGACCACCGAAGCATTGCCGGCGCCGCTGTCGTATGAACAAGTGATCAGCGATTTCTACGATGCGGCCGGTGAGGAACTCGCCGCGCATTTGGACGCTGGCCGTGACGTGGCGGTGATCTGCGAAGGCGATCCGTTCTTCTACGGCTCCTACATGTACCTGCACGATCGACTGGCCGAGCGTTATGAAGCCGAAGTCGTGCCGGGCGTTTGCTCGATGCTCGGCGGCGCTTCGGTGCTGGGTGCGCCGCTGGTGTATCGCAATCAGAGTTTGTCAGTGCTGTCGGGTGTGTTGCCCGCCGACGATCTCAAGCGTCGTCTGGCCGATGCCGATGCCGCCGTGATCATGAAGCTGGGGCGCAACTTCCCAAAGGTCCGTCAGGTGCTCGAAGAGCTCGGGCTGGCGGAGCGTGCGCTGTACGTCGAGCGCGCGACCATGGCCAACCAGAAAATTGTGCCGCTCAATGAGGTCGAGCCGATGTCCTCGCCGTACTTCTCGTTGATCATTGTGCCCGGCGAAAGGTGGCAAGGCTGATGGCCCGTCCAGTTCCGGCGATTGTCATTCTGGGCAATGGCAGCCTTGCAACCGCGCGCAAGATTGCGCAGCTATACCCTGGCGCATTGATCCATGGCCTGGCCGAACGGGTGGAAGGCGCGGACCGCGTCTATCACGAATTCGGCGCCACCGTGCGCGAGTTCTATCAGCAGGACACGCCGATTATCGCCTTGTGTGCGGCGGGCATTGTGATCCGAACGCTGGCCCCGCTTCTGCTGGAAAAAGGCGCCGAGCCGCCAGTGCTGGCCGTGGCCGAAGACGGCAGCGCCGTGGTGCCGCTGCTCGGCGGCCTCGGTGGCGTGAACGTCATGGCGCGAGAGATTGCTGCCGGTCTCGAGGTGGCTGCGGCGATCACCACCAGCGGTGAATTGCGTTTCGGCACCTGCCTGCTCAATCCACCCAGCGGTTACGCCCTCGGCGATCTGGAACTGGGCAAGCGCTTCGTCTCGGATTTGCTCGCCGGCCAAAGCGTACGCGTCGAAGGGGCTGCGCCGTGGCTGGCGCAGGCGCAGTTGCTGCAAGATCCTCAAGCGCAGCTGTCGATCCATGTCGGCCATGCCGAGCGTGCACCTGCGGCCAATGAATTGATGATCTACCCGCGTAATGTGTTGGTGGCGGTGAGCGCCGAGGTCGCGGATCTGCCAGGCGCGATTCGCTCAGCCTTGCATAAGGCGAAGATCGCCGTGCAGTCGGTGGCGTGCCTGTTGGCCAGCGATCTGTGCATGGCCAGTGCGGCGTTACGTGAAGCGGCGCTTGAACTGGGTGTGCCTCTGCGGTTTGCGTCAGTCAGCGGCGGTGTCAGCGAGTTGTCCCGCCACACCGTGCCGAACGCTACCATCGTGTCAGCGGATACCGGCATTGCCATCGCGGTGGCCACTCAGCCGCTGGACGCTGCGCAGATCGGCCGTGCACGCGGTCGTCTGGCGGTGATCGGTCTGGGCCCTGGCGCCGCCGAACTGATGGTGCCAGCGGTCAAGGCCGAACTGGCCAGGGCCACCGACGTACTCGGTTACGAAACCTACGTGCGCATGGCCGGGCCGTTCCGCGAAGACCAAGTGCTGCATTGCACCGACAACCGTGAAGAGATGCAGCGCGCCCGCCACGCCTTCGAGCTGGCGGCGCAAGGCCGTTCAGTGATTGTGGTGTCGTCCGGTGACCCCGGTGTGTTCGCCATGGCGGCGGCGGTGCTTGAAGCGTTGCATGAGTCGAGTGAGCCGAGCTGGCACAGCGTCGATCTGGAAATCCTTCCGGGTGTTTCCGCGTCACTGGCGACGGCTGCTCAAGCAGGCGCGCCCTTGGGCCATGACTTCTGCGTGATGTCGCTGTCGGACAACCTGAAACCCTGGTCGATCATCGAGAAGCGCCTGGACCTGGCCGCCGAAGCCGATCTGGCGTTGGCGTTCTACAACCCGATCTCCCGCGCGCGGCCGTGGCAATTGGGCCAAGCGTTGGCAATCGTCGGCCGGCATCGCACACCGGAAACGGTGGTGGTGCTGGGTCGCGACATTGGCCGTCCTGGTCAGACGCTACGGGTTACCACGCTCGGCGAACTGACCCCCGACCAGGTCGACATGCGCACCATGGTGTTGATCGGCTCGTCCACCACCTGCGTGTTCCCTCGTGCCGAGGGTGGTGAGTGGGTTTATACGCCGCGTTGGTACGGTATCAAGCCTGCCTCCTGAACCACAGCGGCCCCTGCGTGGGCCGTTTTTCACTTGATACATTCCCGTCTGCTGGTTTGGCACTTTCACCTTGGCGTTGATGCGTCATTTATTTCACCAGTCGTTGTGGGATCTATGACTCTCACCATGAAGAATTAATACTGTTTTCTGTCGCTGCTTTCTTCCTTTCTGCAGTGCTTTTTTACAGTCGAAAACTTCGGTGTTGCGCATGAGTCACAACGGCGCCTGTTTGCTGATGGGTTCAACGATTTTATTTGTCCATGTGCGCTTATTTAAGTCAGTAATATTAAGTTTTATTATTTTCAAATTTGATTGTATTGAAATTAATTGAATTTCTTCGGGTTTGAAGTGCCTGCTTTTACGATTTAGTTTTGTCTCGTGTGAAGTGGTTATTTGCGCAGTGGTTTGGTCTCGCTCAAAAATACGAAAGGGTTGACGTTGCCGTCGAACGGTATTTGCGTGGCTGGCTTACAGAACTTAATTGCATGTATTGAAGCGGGAGAGTGTCTTGTCTAATAGTCATTTGGATGTTGCGCATGTCGGTGAATATGTAAAGTTCGCAAAACTTTTTAATCTTGAAGATCTTGAGCTGGCGTTGATTTCGCACAAAGGTACCGACGAGTATGACGCCGTCTTCAGGTACTACTCAGGCTGCATCGACTTGCTCGATTCGCCCAGGATGCTGGAGCCGCTGGGCCTGTTGAAGCAGGCTTTGGCATCTATTGCCGGGCCTGAGGGCCGACCACGACGAACGACCGAGTCGCTTCCTCCCAAGAGTGCGACCCCCGGCGTGACAGACATCTACGAACGGCTCGAAGGTTTCGAGGCTCGTTTGTCGAACGGTACGCAGCAGTTGCAAACTCCAAAAACAAACGTCCCTGACAATCTGCATTTTGTCTGGCTCGGCGGTGGTATTGGCGATATCCAGCGCGACTACATCAATATCTGGAAGCAGACACTGTCTGGGCAGGGTTACACCCTGACACTCTGGTACGACAGCGATGCATTGCTGGCCTATGAAACTAACCGAATTATTGTTGAGGCGGCAAAGGCTGATGCCATGCTAAATGGCGGGCAGGCCAGTAGTAACGCTGTTGAACTGGGCGACAAGTATGAAGAGCGGGTCATTGCTCTCAAGCAGCAGATGTTTGCGCACATTAATAAAGCGGTAGAGAGCGGTGAGAGCGCCGACGACGCCAGGATTGATCTGTTGGTTCGAGCCTATGGCCAAGATAAAGGACGGTTGAAAGTACTAAGAGAAAAAAACCGCAAGAGTCTGTTGTCGTTGAAAGAGGGCGCTATTGTTCTTCGCGATCTCGCCACCGAGGCGACACCGTTGTACTTGCAGGACATCTACGAGCGAGAAATCAGCTTGCGTGGCAACTTTGCTGCCGCCTCCGATATCGTCCGCGTCGAGGCACTGTTCGCCGACGGTGGCAGTTATGCAGACGTGGATAACCTGCCGCCGCTGTTAGAAAACCTGGGCGGGGTGGATATCAGTCGGTTTGGCTCGGATGCACGCCTGGGTGTTTTGCAGTTGATACTTGACCACAGTCCTGAGTGGATGCCGGGGCGGCAGGTTATACGCAGCAAGTACACAAACTATTTCGAGCAAATTCCCCTGGAGCACCGTGAGGCGCTGGAGAATTTTGCCAAGAGCAGCCCTGATATCAGCAGTGTTTTCCGGCGCCCGGTAGAGCGCCAGGTGAGACCGGATGGGCTGCGTGCCGTCGCCGAACAAAGCACGTTGAGTAACGCGTTCATGATGGCTCATTCCGGGTCAGCAATGCTCAAGGCCGTTCTCGACCGTTTTAAGTTCAACTATGAGGTGCTTGATGCCACTACTCAGTTAGTCATTGAAAGGAAGGTTGCACCTAACGATTCTCACGCTGTATCCGACCTTGGCATGGAGGTTGTCGAAAAAAGGTTAGGGGTCTTGGACGAGCTGTCGCCGGAAGAATTTCAGTCAGCTGCTTTTCTGGCTGTAGCGGTTGCAAAGTACTTCAGAGACGGTATTCGTCCCGATAGCGAGGTGACGATTTATCTGACCGGACCCGCCGCCATGCGTGATGGCATCGCGGATTACGAGAAGCAGCATTTCACCTCGTGGGGTGCTGAAACCTCGCGAGTAGGTGTCGCCATCCCAGCCATAGCAACCGTCAACCGGGCGACCGAGGAAGAACTGGACCACTCCTGGAAGGAGAATGAGAACGACATGGTTCAATGGCTGAGCAGAGAAAAGCTGAGATGGGACGCGGGGCAATTCAAAACTCGCTATGTCGGCGATGTCGCACAACTGCTCAAGTACCAGCGTATTGATTTCGAAGAAGGCTGGCCGGTGATCGAAGGTCGTCATGTGTTGATCTCCGATCTTTTGCAGCAACTGGCCGATGATCTCGGCGAGCCATTTCGCCAGGCAATGAGTCAGCGCCACACCGGCAGCGTGACGTTTGAAAAGCCGTTGTCCCTGAGCTTCGATGACCGGCAAGCGATCATTGCTCAGGACGCCAACACCCTCCCCTCGGCACCCGTCCCGGACGCGGCGACACAAAATCTGTCGGTGGATGAACTGCTGAGCCGGGTCGCCAAGGACCCACTGCTCACCTTGAAACTAAACCCGCTGCAACGTCTGTTGCTGGGTGGGCTGTTGGGGGTCAATACACTGGATAGCAAGCATTTTGATGCCGCCAGTGCAACGCTTGAAAACCTTGCCAATACGATGTCGGAGTTGGGAGTCGTCCACCGTTACGGGGCCATTGAGCGGGAGTTGTTCAAGCAAAGCCATCCGGCTTTCCTTGCCGGGTTGACGAGTGCATCCAACCCGCCCGTGGCCTTGTCCGAAACCAGCGTCGAGCTCAAGAAGCAGGCACTCGAACGCCCGCTGACGCTGGTGGAATGGGGGCGTTCGGTCGCCAGAATTCAGCACGTGGCGAAACTCGAGTACCGCGACCGGATTGGCGAACGAATCGGTGAAGTGCTGGAGAGCTTTGATCACGGCAGTTTCAAATTGGTGCCCCAGGACTTGTTGCTCGAAGGATCGGGCGATCGGGTGGCCGGACGCTGTTACCCACTGGCTCTGGCCATGGCTGCTGCGCTCCACAAAGGCAACACGGCGGCAAACACCTTGAGAGAACGCTTTTGTCTGGCCGTTACCGAGCCTGAGGCCGGGGATTCAAAGGCTTTTGTGAGCATGATCGAGGAGTTGCGTGACGCGCCTGTCATTGACATAGGCATGCCATTGAAGCGCTCTGATCTGGGTGAGGTCGTAGAGATACTGGAAGAAAAAACGGCCAGCACGACCGTGATGCTCAACTCGGACAACCACTCGATGCTGGTGGCGAAAATCTTCGAAGGTGAGCGCAGCATTTATCTGCTCTACGACCCGAATTTCGGGATCTTCGAGTCTGTTACGTCGTTGGCGTTCAATGACGCGTTGACGCACTTTTTCCTGCACAAACAAATGGCGGCGCATTACGCAGCCTTTGGCGATGCGCAACGGCCCACCTTCGATCTGATCGAGCTCGATGGCGCCAAACTGAACAAGCTAGTGCTTGCCTCCGGCAGTGAGGTATCAAGCCTGTCCGAGCCGGGTGCTTTGCCTGAACAAGCGCTGCCCGGGGTTCGGCAACGTGTGGCCAGTGCACGTGGGCGATCGCTGGTCAATAATGCGGCCCTGGGCAGTTCATTGCTGGAACTGGACGCGCACTGGTGGGGTGGGCAGATCGCGCAGGCGACGCGGCAGTTGCAGGAGCAACACGGACTGGCGTCGGATTCTGTTGCGTTGTTCGAGACACTGGAGATAACCCCGACAGGGGAATACACAATCAGTCTGGTCAACACCGATGCCGGGCAGACCATTGAGCGTGTCACCACCGGCGATCACCGGTTCCTGAGAATTAAAAACTTCCTCTCCGAAACCTTCCATTCATTGGCCGCGCGCCCGCGTGCGTCGGTCAATCCGCTTGATCCGACGGACGCCGGCAGCGTTCATACGCTCAATGCCGGTTTCACCATCCAGGCCCTGATGAATGCGCTACGACATCACGAGGCCGCGGCCAGCGGTGGTGACAAGGCCCTGACTACCGCCATTCGCCTGCATGCCTACGTGAACTATGCCCAGTTGGCCCATGGCAACGTAGTGGACGTTATGGGTGTGATCAAACTGGTCCGCCAGGCACTGGACGATGAAAAGCTGATCGCCAGGACCAGCGCGCCGTTAGTGCGCAGGGCGTTGGGGCATATCGCCAATGAAGGCGTCGGTACTGTGCTGGGGCTGGTGAATGTCGGATTTGATATTTACCAGTTGAGCCATGCCACCAATGAGATTGAAAAGGCGCAGTTCGGCACGCAGTTGGTCTTTGACTCCGCGAGTACGGTGTTGGGCGCAGCGGGTCTGGGGGCAGCCCTGGCTGGCGCGGGTACGGTGGCCGCGGTGCTGGGGGGCGCCGGGGTGATGCTTGGCGGGTTGGCGGTGGGCGTTACGGCGCTGGCCGAAGGCTTTGCGACGATTGCGGAGGAAGCCAAGGAGGTCGCGCGGTTTTTTGATAGGTTGGAAAAGGCGTATGTACAAGGCGGTTATCACCTGGACAAGGCGTCGAATGCCTGGATTGCGCATCCCTTGCTGGTGTTTGCCGATTTGGATCTGCGCGCATCCACCGTCCATTTCGACAGCCCGAAACTGTTCCCGCTTCGGGACCATTTCGGGGTCCCGGATTACGATGTGGATTACACCCGAGCCGTCGATATTCGCCAGGGCCTTGGGTTGCCGGACTCGGCGCATTTCTCACCACAGGCAGGACAGACAATTGTTCTGCCCGGCAGACCCAGGACCTGGTACGGCTACAGATACAAGTTGCTGCCGTTCGTCACGTTTCGTCACGCCGGCGGTTACGACACGGCACGTCGACTGGAGAAAAAGAACGAACAGGGGCAATGGCAGTTTCTGTTTTCGTTCTTCTCGTTTCCCGGTGAGTACGTGATCAACCAGCTGATCCCGGCCTACAAACCAACGGTATTCAATGTTCGTCTCGATAACGTCGAGCGTTCTCTCGCAATACCTGCGCTGCCGAAGATGTGGCACGGGCTGCTGTCCTACCGGATAGAAGGCGCAGGTGCTCAATGTTCCGTGCTGCTTACCCCCGGGGTGCGCCTTGAACTCGCCGCACCCGGTCACATTGCTATGGAATGGGTGCTGCGCACCCCATGGTTGACGGAGACAGACATCCGGGTAGAAGCCGGTGGGCGTCTTGTTTCGAAGACGCTGGATGTGACATTCAATGGCGGTGGCGTTCACCATGTGTTGCTTCAGCTGGCGGGTAACAAAATCGTGCAAGTAGATCTTGTTGCACGGCGGTTGGAGGTTGTCGAAGAAGACGCTGATCCGGCCGTCGGGGAACAAGCGTTGCTGGATCACTTCAAGACACTGACCCATGAACATCGCCTGGCCACGTCTTACACCCCCGTTCGCAACTTCGTGGTGCCGTTCGAAAAGCCGGGAGAACCCAGGACGGTAACCGCGTATTACGACTCGGCGCAGGATCGTTTTCTGTACATCCGCGATCCGAATGTCCTGTTGTCCGATGAGGTGATATTGGGCGCGGTGGTGGAGGGCTCGGCTTACTTCTATCACCCCGAGTCTTTCTATGTCTGGCAGGTCGATGCGATCACCGGCACGCTGGTTCAGCGCTATCGTTTGCTTATTGGAGATGGCCTGGCGATTGTCCGCTGCGAGGCCGTGACCAATGGCGGCATTCAAGTCGTGCAGCAGCTCACTGGAAAAGACGGCCAGCGCAATGAACTGACCTATGTGATCCATGACCGGGCCATGTTGCTCAGCTCGATCACCCGCGATCAGGATCCTGCGTTGAAGCTCGTTTTGGAGGCTGACACGCTGAGGGACTGGAAGCAGGTGCTGGGTGACTATGTGTTGCTCGCAGAGTCCGCCACTACAGTGAACTGGCGGCCCGGTGCACTGGTTTCGATTTGTTGGCAGATCAATGACAAGTTGCGGGATCTGGTCTGGGTGCGCAGCAGTGACGGGTTGATTATTCGGGCACCTGCCAGGCGTCACCATGCGCGGGGATGGGCAGACTCGATCAAGGCCTTGAATGAGCTTCTGCTCACCACTCCCGCCGGTGTCGAGGGCGACGTGTTCGTGACCTACGACAAACCTCGCCAAAGCCTCATGCGTCAGCAAAGGTCGATGGTGGATGGTCGCGCACAATGGTCGTCCAGCAACATCTCCCCCCCAGGGCTGAAAAATGTTATCGCCGTTGGGCGGGGTTATCTCGCGTTGACCGACTCGGGTCTGTTCTTTGACTTTACGCCGGACGGGGATCTGAGC
This sequence comes from Pseudomonas sp. LS2P72, assembly GCF_054897865.1. Taxonomy (NCBI): domain Bacteria; kingdom Pseudomonadati; phylum Pseudomonadota; class Gammaproteobacteria; order Pseudomonadales; family Pseudomonadaceae; genus Pseudomonas; species Pseudomonas sp. LS2P72. The sequence goes on along the minus strand of NZ_CM142708.1, from coordinate 6,241,489 downwards.
TTTGGCGGGCTGACCGAGCACTGGTTCAAGGATCGGGCTCAGTGGTGGTCGGTGCTGGAAACGGTTGCGTCGGATTACCCGGTGTCGAGTTTTGTCATCCTGGGTTTGACCGGTTTCAAGGGAGATGCCTTGTGCGCCTGGTACCTGGATGGCCGGCTGCTGCTCGCTGAAATGGGGCACGGCAAAGAAGTACGGTTGCTGAGTATTACTCCAGACAATCAGGCCACTTGGCTGTTTGATCTTTCAACCGGCAGGATTGTCCGTCAGGGTTTTATCGATCCAGACCGCTTGAGCACGGCATTTGCCCAGGGAACGAAACTGTTACTGGCTGAGGCATTGCCAGCCCCAACGCAGGAATGGGCGAGCTGGACCTTTAGCGACGTAACTGTGGAAGGCTCCGGCCTGAGGGCAACGACGCTTGAAGGTGTGGAGGTGGATTTGCAGTACAACGAACCGGTACGGATTACCGGCGTTGACAGCCATTGGGTCGCTGCACAGGAAGATGAAGTGAGTGAGGGCCTGGCGGCGCTGGCGAACGAACATCGATGCGCCGATTTTCTGTCCGTCAAAGACCCTGACTACCAACAATGGTACGTGGTCCGGGCCGGACGGTTGATCCGCATGCCGAAGACCGCGATTGCTGCGCCATTCACGCTCGTCGGCACCCAGCATCAAACCAATGTGATGCTGCATGACCACGGGAATGGTTTTTTGCACACCTATCCGCAGAACAACAAGGTCGGGCCGCTCGGCTATGTCCAGCGAAACGCCGAAGTCCTGGTGGTCGAGGGGTTGAAAACGAGGACGGACCTGCTCCCGTTGATTGCCGATGATGTCAGCATCCTGGTGCTCAAACTGGGTCAAGGTTCAACGACCTGTCGGCTTACCCGAGCCGCGTGGTTGAAACTTGAATTGGTCATCGTCGATTGCCGCCATTCGCTTGACCACTCGCCCTCGGTTCCGGGAAAACTGATCTGGGATATCGTGGTTGCGGATCAGTTGTGGGCGAGCCGGGTCGATGAACACTTGGTGATTGTGGATGCGGACAGCGGACACAGTTTGATCTTTCGCGACGTGTTCTCGAGCGATGTCGTTTTGCAACGGAACGTATTTCTGACGATGAGCGGCTATCAGTCCTTCGCGGTGTCAACTCTGGTGAGCGCCCTGACCAGGAAGGGCAGCACGAGCAGTGTGTTACTCAAAGACATTTTGCCCACCGCAATAGTTGAAAAAATAGAAGATTGAATTCTGACAGCCACTGACACATTGACGCTGTGCGATGTGTGAGTGGCTGTCGGCTTTTTTCATATGGAAATGAAAATGAAAAGTACACCTGGCGGAACACTGAATCAGACTGACACTTTTTCCATGCCGTTTGATCGCAGCGAGTTGGAGTTTGCGTTGAGCGGTTTCAAAGACATGCCGGAGCACGCAGCGGCCTTGCGTTACTTCGACGGTGCTAGCGAAGCGTCGAGTCTTGACGCCCAACTGACGCCGATAAGTCTATTGAGGGAAACGCTCGAATCAAAAACCCCGAAAGGTTCGGCTGCCACACTGCAAAAAGTCCGGGATAAATTGACGGTCTATTTACTGCGATTAAGTACAACTGTCGAACTACTGAATACTGCCAAACCCGTCCCCAAAAAGTTGCACTTTGTCTGGGTGGGTGGGGGGATTGGCGCTATTCAGGGAGACTACATCAATGTCTGGAGGCAAATGCTTGCCCCACAGGGTTACAGCCTCAACCTGTGGTATGACAGCGATGCGTTGCTGGCCCATGAGACCAATCGCATTATCGTCGAGTCAGCCAAAGCGCTGGGGACGATTTCTGCGCCACCAGGAACAGCCGATACGCCTGCTGCGCTGGCTCGTCGTTACATCGAGCGAACTCGAGTGTTGCGACAGCAAATGTTCGAGCATATCCAGACTGTCACCCAGGCGGGCGGCAGTGCCGACCAGGCGCGGATCGATCTTTTAGTCAGTGCCTATGGCCAGGACGAAGGTGTGCTCAAGGCGCTCAAGGCCCGAAATCTTCAATCTCTGCAACGCGTGGAAATTGCCCATCGAGACATACACGTAGAGCTTATCGATCAACCGTTGTTCGATGTTTATGAGCGCGAAATCTCGTTTCGCACCAACCTGGCGGCTGCATCCGATATCACACGTTTACAGGTTCTGAATGTCGAGAGTGGAACCTATCTTGACGCTGACTTGCTGCCGTCTCTGCATAACGTGCTCGGTGGTGTGGATCTCACCGCCTTCGGTGCCGAAGAACGTATAGGTGTGATGCAGTTATTGTTCGATCACAACCCGACACTACTTCCGAATCGGGGGCAGGCCTATGCGGATTTTCGCCCCAAGGTGCCTGAACAACACAGAGAGGCGATAACAGCATTTGCCAAAAGCATGCCGTCCCTCAACGATATTTTTGCGCCGTTCAATGACGTCATGGTTGCAGAGAACGGGCTGCGTGTCGGGAACAAAAACACGCCTGATTTGGTGCCGGATCAAATCAAGACGCCATTCAACGGATTATCCAATGCCCTGTTGAGTGGTCATGCGGGTTCTGCGCAACTCGCCGCCGTTATGGAAAAAATTCGCAGCAACTATCAGTTCCTGGACCGGGTAGTTGCACAGGCGTTGAGCAGTAATGTATCGCTTCAGGATCATCGGGTATTTTCCGATCTGATTATCCGGGAGCTGGAGAAACAACACGGCCCGATTTCAAGCTGGGACGCGTATGACAAAAGCCTCACCAGTTTTTTGCAGGCGATCAATGACTATGATGCCGACGGCATCAAATTCGGTGCCCAATCGGCCATTGCGATGAGCGGGCCGACGGCGGTAACCAGCGGTCTGAGTGACTTTGTCGAAGACCATGCGGTGCTTGAAAGCCGCCAACTGATCAGCGACAAGGTTGACCTGTTCGACGGCTTTAACCTCGCCACCGAAGAAGAAACCCACCACAGCTGGAAAGACAATGCCAGGACTGTGGAGGCCTGGTTCGAGCTTGAAACAACCAAAGCGAGCCAGGGTGGCTATAAGACCCATTTCAAAGGCAACATCACGGAGCTGCTTAAAGGTCAGCTGATGACGTTTGAAAAGGGTTGGCCTGTGATTGAAGGCCGGCCGGTTTTACAGGCTGATATCTTGCAGCAACTGGTGGACGACCTCGGTGCCCCCTTCATCCGGGCCATGAACGAAAAACTCAGCGGCGACCTGAGCTTCGATAAGCCTTGGCCCCTGAGCTTCGATGAGCGTCAGCGGATCCTGGTGCAAGCCCGTGTCGAACTTCCGGTCTCACACGGTTTTGAGCCGATCGGTAACTTGAACGAAATGATTGCCCGTATTGGCCACGGCTCTCTGCCGCTTGATCAGTTGAGCCCGGTGCATCGAGTACTGCTCGGTGGGCTGTTCGGCGCGCAGACGCTGGATACTGCCGGATTCGACGAGGCCTGGCAGCGCACCCGAACCCTCGCGCAGAGCACCGCCGACCTGGGTTTCGCCCAGCGTTATCTGGCCATCGAACAGGCCTTGCTCGCACGTCGGCATCCTGCATTCGAAGCCGGGTTTGCCGCTGCGCAGGCAGCGGTTGAGCCGTCGAAGAACAGCGCTCAGGTGCTCAAGGTTCTTGCGTTCGAGCAGCCGTTGACCTTGCGCCAATGGGGCGAGCACATGGCCTGCATCAGGTTTCAGGCCCAATACGAACTGCGCAACCACATCTTCCAGCGCAGCGCCACGGTGCTGGAAACGTTCATCGAGCAAGGGGCTTTGACGGGGAGGTTGATGCCGCAGGGATTGCTGGTCAGAGGTGAAGGCGATCCCGGAAGGCGCTGTTATCCACTGGTGTTGGCGATGGCGGCAGCCCTCGAAAAAGGTCCCTCGGCTGTGGACGCTTTGAGCGGCAGGTTGGCCAATGCCAACCTTGCGCCCGACGCCAATGAAACCCATGCTTTTCTGCGAACCCTCGATGAGCTGCGAACCGTGCCAATGGCGCGGTCGGGCTCTTTATCAGGAGAGTCCGGGCTGAATCAGGTCATGCAGGCACTGGAAGCCAGGACTTCTACCAGTACCTTGATGCTCAACACCGAAAGCCACTCCCTGTTGGTGGCAAAAATCGTCAATGGCGAGTCGAGTACCTACCACTTCTACGATCCGAATTTCGGTGTCTTCGGATTTGAACAGGCACAGGACCTGCACCGTGGTCTTGAGCGGTTTCTGAGCAGCCCTGAGCTGGCCAGGCTCTATGAGATCAGTCACGTGATGGACGCGACGTTCAACGTCGTCGATCTCAATGGCCCGCGTATCGCCGATCTGACACTGCCGTCGCAGATCAATGTGTCGGGTTTGCTGAGCCATGATCCGATCAGCACCGGTGTAACGGTGGCGCCATGGGAGCACCATGCGGAGTTACGGGCCCGTTCATTGGCGGAAAATGCCCGACTGGGGCGTGGACTGAACGAACTGGACGCCCGTCACTGGGCGCAGCAGATTCAGCACAGCGCTGATCGCCTCCACACGGAAAATAACCTTGGGCGAGACTTTGTTCCGGTGTTCGACAGTGTGCGAGAGGTGTCGGGTGGACATTATGAAATCAGCCTGGTCAATCTCAAGGACCCCACGCGCACCGTCAGGGTGTCAAGCACCGACGGAGTTCTGTCGCGGATCCGCTCCTACCTGACGGAGACCTTCCAGACACTGTCGGTCAAGCCGTCCGTACCGGGTTATATCGACCCGACCGATGTCAGCGCCGTGCATACCTTGAATGCGGCTTTTACGGTTCAGGCGCTGCTGGTGACGCTCCAGTCCCATGAGCAAATCAGCGACATCAATCAAGACCGGAGCCTGACGAATGCCGTGCGAATGCACGGTTACCTCAGTTACGCGCAACTGGCTCATGGCAATCTGCTCGACATCGTTGATCTGGTCACCCTGTTCAGGGTGGCGTTAAACGACGCACCGCTGGTGGCCCGGACCACCTCCTCGGTCGTGGTCAATGCGCTGGGACATATTGCCAGGGATGGTTTGGCCACGGTGATGCAGCTGGCTACTCTGGGTTTCGATATCTATCTGCTGGCCAATGCCAGGGACGATCTGCAACGGGCGCAATACGGCACGCAGTTGGCGTTCGATTCCGCGGGGTTGGCACTGTCTGCGGCCGGCATAGGAGCCGGCCTGGCAGGTGCCAGTACGGCAGCTGCGTTTCTTGGCGGAGCCGGTGTGATTCTGGGCGGGCTGGCCATTGGCGTGAGCGCGCTGGTCGAAGGGTTCAACGGCACATTGGAGCGAGGGCGGCGGATCGGCCAGTACCTGAGCCGCGTCGATAAGGCGTATCGCTCGGGCGGTCACTCGATCAAGGAGGGCGTGTTTTATCCGAATCCTTATGCGGCCATCCGCGAGATTGATTTGCGCAACCAGCGACTGACGTTTGGTAGTCAGGAAATCTTATCGGCCAACACCTCCGTGCTGCACCCGCCGAATGACAATCGTGATCGTTCGAAAGCCATCAACATCCGACAACACCTTGGGTTGCCGGAGCAGGCGGCTATTGGCGATTTGACGACCTTTCAGGCCATTGTCCTGCCGTGTGTGGCTAACACCTGGTTCGCTTTCAATTACTCGGCCCTGCCGTTTTCGACCACGCGTTCCGAGCATTTTGAAACGGCGCTGAAGCTGGAGTACGACACAGCAGGCAATCGCCAGTTCTGGTTTACCTTTTACAAGTTCCCCACCGAGTACATCTTGCACAACTTGTTTCCGATAGAGGTCGAGACGACGATCAGTGTCTTGCTGGATGAGGAGCCGCGTTCGTTGCTGGTGCCCGAGCTGCCCAAGATGTTGCACGGCAAGCTCTCCTACAGTGTTGAGGGGGTGGGTGGTCATTGCGCGCTGACACTCGCTCCGGGTGTGCGATCGGTCAATCTGTCTCTGGCACAGAAGGCTCGCCCTATGACCTGGACGTTGCGTGCGCTCTGGTTGAGCGAAGAGGACATCGTTGTCGGCGAAGGTCTTTTGAAGGTGGGAGCTGTCGACGTTCACGTCATGGGTACGCCTGAATTGGTTATCCAGACTTCGCATCACTCGTTTCGAGTCAACTGGGCGAAACAGCAGTTGCTGCTCGAAGAACTGGAGAACGACCCGACTCTCGACACTGCAATGATCCAGGCCCGAGTCAGGGAACTGGCCCGCACCAATCGCTTGGCCAGCCCGTTCACAGCGGTACAGCATTTCCCGGTTCCGTTCGCAGACCCACAAGAACCACAACTCACCACGGCTTTTTATGAGCAGGCCCGTGATCGTTTTATCTACGCTCGCGACCTCCCTTTAGCACTGGCGAGCCAAGCCAGGTTAGGCGCGGTTTTGGGTGGGCAGGCGTATTTCTATTGTTCCCGGGAAGCACTCATCTGGCGCTCTGACGTGGTCACCGGACAGGTCAATCGATTCTATAGGCTGATGGATCCGGTGCCCGGTTCGAGCATTTCGGTGTTTCAGGTACTGGGGCGCGGGGTCATTCGAATTGTCCAGCATGTGACCCAGCGCACTGGGCGTGAAGCCGAGGTGGTCTACCTGTTGGGTGAGGACGAAGTCTTGCTGCTGGCGATTGCAGGTCATCTGACCGACCGTCAGCAAGAGCAGCTGCTCAGGGGCGCCATGCCAGGGTGGTCGAACTTCCTGTGGGATTACGAACTGTTGGTCAAGGACTCGAAACTTCGGCCTTTGACCCAAGTGAAAGTCGTGGATTATCAGCCAGCGGCGTTTGTCTCGATAACACCTTTGACAGCGGGCAGAAAGGATCCGGTCAGCACGTGGGTCCGTGCTGCCGATGGCCTGCTGATTCGTCCCAATGTGCCGCAGATTGAGGGGCCGGGCGGCGCGGTCAGCCCGATGTTGCTGACACCCGCGACCAGCACGGGCGATACCGTCCTGTTCTTTGACAAGCTCAATCGGAGCCTCTATCGCCAGAAGACCGGGATGATTGTCACCGGTGTGGATGCCCAGGCTGAGCTTATCGGGCCCTTGAATGTGATTGAGGTCATCGCCAATGAAAAACGCTACGTAGCGTTGACCAAGGACGGGCTGTATTTCGATATCAACGAGCAAGGGCAGTCGCAGCTGGCCGGAGTCTCCGAAGACTGGCTGGAGGATGCCAGAGGACCGTTGGGCATTGGCTTTGAGTTTTGGACCGACCTTGAGGCGCTTGCGAAGGCGCATCATGCGTCGAGCTTTTCGATTCTTGGTTTGAGCAACGGCGTAGGGGATGAAAAGCTGTGTGCCTGGTACGTCGACCATCGATTGCTGATTGCTGATGTTGGCCCCGGCAAGGTCGTGCAGTTGGTGGCAACGACACCGGATGAGGAGGCGGGCTGGCTGCTGGATATTTCCGTTGGGCAACTTTATCGCCAAGCGTTCCTTGGGCCTGAAAAACTACCGACACTCTTTGATAATGGTCTGCAACTTCTGCGGCAGGACCTGTTGCCTGTGCCTCAAAAAGTCTGGCCCGAATGGGCTTTTGCACAGGTATGGGCACAGGGCGCCGGTCTGCGAGGGCGGACGCTTGAAGGGGTTGAACTCGAGATGAGGTTCGGTGAACCGGCACGTATTGTCGGCGTCACGGGAGACTGGGTTCTGGCGCAACAGGGCACGAATGACCCTTACGATGCGGGTGTGAGACAAGCGTTGAAGGCGCTGGTGAGCAAGCATCCCCACGAAGCATTTGTATCGGTTGGCGGTTACTCGGGCTACCAATGGTACGTCGAGGGCATCGATCGCGTGGTGGGTGAGATCAATACGAGCCTGGAAACCCGACTGCTGGGTGTTCGAAACAAAACGGTTGCCTTGTTACATGAAACGCCCAGCCAACTGACATACAGCGCTTCGAAGGATGTGTGGCTGGAGAACAGCGTTGCACGTCGTGAAGCCGAGGTGTTGATGCTGGAATTTCAGGGGGAGCTCGATGACGTTATGCCGTTGATACCTGACGGCGTTACCCAGTTGATCTTGAGTTATGGGCCCAGAGCGATCAGCTGCGGCGTATCGAGCGATGTCTGGCAGCGGCTTGAATGCATTGTGGTTGATTGTCGTCGTTCGTTGAGCGCTGAGTCACTGATGCCTGGCACATTGATTCTGAATACCGGGGCGCAGGATGTTTGGCGGGTCAGCCAGGTTGAAGGGCAGTTGCTGTTCACCGACCCGAATACCGGGCACAGCCTGATCGTGCGCGATCACCCCGACGATTTGACCGCACGCCGCGCCATGAACCTGAGTCTTCAGGTTCATGGCACCACAATGACCATAACCCTTGATGAATTAGTGCAGGCACTGGCCATCGATGGCGAGGACAGGCAGCTTGCGGCGCTAATGACGAAGGTGGGCGTCACGGAACCAGGTAGCCCTTCACCCCGGTAAAGATGATCTGCGCCGCCAATGCACAGACGAACAACCCCATCAACCGGCTGACGATCTGCAAGCCCTGGTCACCGAGAATACGCTCGATGCGGTTGGACAGATAAAGCACTACACCGACCGTAAAGCTGGCCAGGGCAATACTGAGAATGGCCGTGAGTTTGTCGTCCCAATGAGGCTGACTCACGCCCATCACCCGCTTCGGCGTTAAAACCCAAGGCAGGAGCCGTATGCGGTAATTCCGCACGTACGGATCTGTGCGGGGGGTGGCAGGTGACTGCCATTCCTACCGCGACCAAGTGATCGTCAGCCTGGTGGATGAACACGTGGTGATGCTCGATCCGGTACGTGGCGCAGCCTGATCCTGCGCCAGGTCAACGCGAGGACATCACGCGTCGCGGGGAGGTTTTGTTATCGATTGGCAGTTATCCGTCTGTTGCCATTTCGACATTGCTGACCCGGCCAGGTCTCACGGCAGGAGTGCCGCTCAAGACGTTGTTGATGACCCGGCAGAGTGAAGCAACCGTACAAGTCTGATCCCAGCGTTCGGCGTCGCCCCTTCACATGTTCAAATGTGTGAAGGGGTTTTTTATGTGTGCGAGGCGGTTTATGGCTTTGCCTTCCTCAAGGTAAATCGCTTCATGACTTGTTCGCGGAGCTTGGTCTCCATAAGCGGTCTTTTTGTGTCGAGTATGGCTCTGTTCAATTTGAGAAAGGCACTCTGTTGAACGAGATTTGCCGATTGCTTTTCCCAGGACCAAAACAAGAAGCCGTTCTTCGTTGCATTGGCGACCAACTCAAGGTTGAAAACGGCTATATGGAGATTTCTACTTGAGTCATAACGGGCAGGAAGGACTTGGAATCGACGTCCTTTAAGGCTCTCGTCGTCCAATGAACGCACCGCGCCAGCGTCGGGTCGCAAGGCGTCGAGGGTGTCAATCATGGCGTTTGCTTGCCGGGAGTCGCTCAGGGTTTGCGCTTTGCGCACCAGAAAATCGGCAACGCTGCCAGAAACATCAAAACGTGTTCGTGTCGTAATGGCTCCTTCATGGAGCGACCAGCCGAGAAACATGAGAGTGCGAACATATTCATCCAGCCAGTGTTGTGAGTTGGCAAAGCGATTGTGGACGAGGTCGGCAGATCGTGTGGCAATGTGCGTACAGTTGGTTAAGTCGTCGAAGTCTTGCAGGGTAAGTTCGCCGACACTTGAAATCAGATTGGGACCCGTCACCACACCGGACGGTAGCGTATTGCTCATAAGTAACTCCTGATAAAAGAAATAGTAATTCCTAGCGAGGGTGTTGCACGGCTGTGCAATTTCCGCAGCTTACAATGGCGAGTGTTGGTGCTGGCTTTGTTATGTGTGTGAAGTTTTCTCTTGGGCGTGGAATCGTTCTTATACATATATGGAATTTAATTGGGGTTTGTTTGTTCGGGTAGAGCACGTTAGATTCGACTTGCCCTCATCAGGGTACTATTAATTAATTGAATGGAATATTAGATATGGATGTTGTTGAGAGTGCTATTAGTGTCGAAAAATGCACTGCTTTAGTGAAGGCGCGTATTAGTCGTCGGCTGTCTGTACAGCCTGCAATTCGTATGCGGTCATTTGCGGCAGCAGACGCTTCGAGCCCGACTAAAGAACTGGATGCCGTCGTGCTGGCCAATGCGCTGGTGGGTTATGGCGATAATATTACGCTCGAAAATATGGCGATCATTGAAAACCTGATCAAGTTTTCGAAGCTGGAGGCAAGTTACGAAGTTCCAGGCGACGACCCTCAGGCGTGGTACCTCGCGTTCCTGAAATGCATGGATGAATCGGGGTGTTTCGTGGCAGATTCCGGTTACACTGTTTATCGGAAGAGTTCCCGCCAATTGACCATGGATAACATCGTTACCGACATCGTCAAGGCCGGTATGGATGCAGCGAAAGCCGCGATTCCGGGTGCTGCTGTACTCAGCGCAGTCGTTAACACGACATTGGATGCCCTCAAGAAGGAACCGCAAGCGATCAACTTGTTCAATCGCGAAGTTACAGGCAGTAGAGGTGTCAGGTTGGCAGTAATGCCATGCGATCAACTTGCCAATGGCATTATCGTGACTTCGTTGGCATCGATCGACAGCGTGGGCGGCAGTAAGGAAACCACGCCTCTATTTTTTAACTGGAAAACTTCGGGGCGCGATATTTTTCGTGGTAGTTCTTTTATTACATTTAACCCGATTCGTTATGCTGCACTCAAGAATGAACTGGAAGAGTACTTGGGGCAGTATTACAAGCCGTTGCTGCAAAACCGGTTCAGTCGCCGCAGGAATGCTCCCAAGTAAATAATCAACGCCATACAAAAATCAGGGCCGAGGGAATTGGATCCTTCGGCCTTGTGCGTTCAGGGAACCAGGTAGCCCTTCACCCCGGTAAAGATGATCTGCGCTGCCAATGCACAGACGAACAACCCCATCAACCGGCTGACGATCTGCAAGCCCTGGTCACCGAGAATACGCTCAATGCGGTTGGACAGATAAAGCACTACACCGACCGTAAAGCTGGCCAGGGCAATACTGAGAATGGCCGTAAGTTTGTCGTCCCAATGAGGCTGACTCACGCCCATCACCAGCAAGGCGCCGATGGTGCCGGGACCGACCGTCAGGGGAATGGTCAGCGGGACGATGGTCACGTCCTGCTGCACGTTGTCGGTCTGCACCGCCGACTTGCCCTGAGCCATGCCCAGCGCCGAGATAAACAACACACTGCCGGCACCGATGCGGAAGGCGTCCACGGTGATGCCAAAGACACTGAAAATCACCCTCCCGAACAGGTACAGCAAGACGCTGGAGACCAGGGTGGCAGTCGCCACTTTCCAGGCCAGGCGACGCTGTTCCTTGCGCGAATAACCGCGGGTCAGACTGATGAAACAGGACAACACGAAGAACGGGCTGTAGAGCACCAGCATCTTCAGGTAAACGCTGAACAACACGTGGAGCATGGTGCAAGCTCACTGGCGAGGGAAGTCGAGGGGGAGTCTATCAGGCGCTGCGGGGTCTGTCGGCTCAGGACGTTTGAGTCGCTGCCCGGATCTGCTGATCACGCTGGGCTACCCAATGCTCGATCAGGTCGCGCAGTTGCGACAGCTCGACCGGTTTGGCCATGTGCCCGTCCATGCCTGCCTGACGTGCGCGCTCTTTGTGCTCGGCGAGGATGTGCGCGGTCAGCGCCACCACGGGGGTGCGAGTCCGCTGGTTGCCAACTTCCCAGGCACGCAATTGCTGAGTCGCGGAGAAGCCGTCGAGGATCGGCATTTCGCAGTCCATCAGGACCAGGTCATAACGCTGGGCTTTCATCGCCTGCAAGGCTTCTTCGCCATTGCTGGCGGTATCCGGTTGCAGGTTGAGCTTGCCTAGCATGCCGCGAATAACTTTGGTCGAGATGCTGTTGTCTTCGGCCACCAGGATGCGGAAGTCGCTTGGCACTTTAACCGGTAAGGTCGGGCCGACGGGCAGGTGATGCGAGATGGAAAGGCCCTTGTTTCGTTGGTTCAGCTCATCGGCCAGCGTCGTCTTGAGGGTATAACCGGCCACCGGTTTGGCGAGGATGCGTTTGATCCCGGAGTTGCGCGCGATGATCTTGCTGGGCGCATTGCTGATACCTGTAAGCATGATCAGCAGGATGTCGTGGTTCAGGCTCGGGTCTTCCTTGATCTTGGCCGCCAGTTGCATGCCGGTCATGCCGGGCATGTTCTGGTCGAGCAGGACCACGTCGAAGTAATCGCGCAAGTGAGCCTTGGTCCGCAGCAGCGCCAGCGCTTCCTTGCCGGACGCTACGGCGCTGACATTCAGGCCCCAGGCGGTGCACTGTTGCACCAGCACTTTGCGGCAGGTGTCGTTATCGTCCACCACCAAAACCCGTGCACCCTGCAAGGGGCCATCAAGGTCAGACGTCGGATGTTCGAGGCGGTCAGGGTCCAGTGGCAAGGTCAGCCACAAGGTGCTGCCCTGATTGGCGCCGCTCTTGATCCCGAACTCCCCGTGCATCAAGCGAATCAACTGACGGGCGATCACCAGCCCCAGGTTGCCGCCCAAACGGGTGGCCGAGAGGAAGTGCTTGCTGTGCAGTTCGGCGTGCATCAATGCGTCGCGCTCTTCGGCGTCCATCGGCTCACCGCTGTCCTGCACGGCAATGCGCAAGCGCGGTTTGACACTGCGCTCATCGAGCGCGACGACGATCAGGATTTCGCCTTCGTCGGTTTTCTTCAGGGCGTTTTCCAGCAGGCTCAGCAGGGTCTGGCGCAGGCGAGTCGGGTCACCGCTGATGACGCGCGGCACTTGCGGCTGGATAAAGCTGATCAGCTCGACGTTCTGTTGTTCGGCCTTGGCGCGGAAGATGCTCAGGCAATCTTCGATCAGTGCGTTGAGGTCGAACTGCACATCGTCCAGTTCGATCTGCCCGGACTCGAGCTTGGAGATGTCGAGAATCTCGTTGATCAGTGTCAGCAGTTCGTTGCCGGCACTGTGGATGGTCTGTACATAGTCGCGCTGCTTGACCGAGAGCGGCGTGCCCAGCAGCAGCTCGGTCATGCCCAGCACGCCATTCATCGGGGTGCGGATTTCGTGGCTGATTTTTGCCAGGAATTCGGCCTTGGCGTTGATCTCTGCATTGCTGGCGGCCAGGTCGCGACTGATGCTGAAACGGTCTTCAGTGATGCTGCGCTGACGTTCGCTCAGCGCAATGCTCATCAACACGCCGCTGATGCAGATTAACCCCAGCAGCGTCATGATCAAGCCTTGCGGTGCGACCAGGGTCAATCCCAGCAGTGCCGGCAACATGATCAGAGTGCCAGTGTTGAACACCACCATCGCCGCGACGAACAGGCGCGCCGGGCGATAACCTTTTTGCCAGTGATAGGCGCTGACGAACAACATGCTCAGACCTGCCAGAGCGACCAGGGCGTAGGTCATGATGTTCAGCGGCAGCGTGTTGACGAATAACAGCAGCAATCCGCAGACCACGATGAACAGAATGTCCCCCAGCAGCAGCTTGTTCAGCGGGTGCGGGCCGAGCGGGGCGAAGAAGCGGTAGGCGAACATCAGGCCGCATGGCGCCGTCAGCAGCAAGGCGAGGTAGGCGCCGGGAGTCTGCACCGCGTGCCAGTTCGGCAACCAGGGCCCTGCCAGATTCAGCAACAGCAACAGGCTGAGCATCAACAATGCTTCGCATCCGGCCAGCCAGAAACTGCTGCGTGAGCGGGTATAGGCGTAGCGGACGAGGCTGTGCAGGATCAGCATCGCGATACAGCCGAACAACAGTCCGTAGATCAGCGTCTGATTCTGATTGGCCGCGGTCATGACCGCCGACTGCAAGGTGACGTAAGGCCTCAACTGATGGTCGGACACCAGTCGCAGGTAAACGTCGAGAGGTTTTTCGTTTTGCGGCAACGGCAACATGAAGTCGCTGCTGGGCAGTGGCCGTTCAGCCTGGGGCTGGCCGGTGCCGGTGTTCACTTGCTCGATCAGCGTGTCGCCGTCCAGCACATACAGATTGAGATGCGACAGGTCGGGCGCGAATACTCGCAGCAACTGTTCATGCTTGCCGGGCGCGAGTCTGAAACGTAGCCATAACGCACCATCGGGTTCGGCGGCGGTGAGGCGGTCGAGTTCAATGGGGCTGAATTGATTGGTGTAGCGAGCGGAACGGATGTCGCTGAGCTGCAGGTCACCCTGTTCGTCGAGCAATACCGCCCAGCCACTGCCTTGCGCGGCCTGGGCCGGGAGCATGCAGAGCAAGGTCAGCAGAGTGACTGTGAATCCTATGGCAATCCTGAGCCAGCGCACGGCGAAATCCCTTCGTAGGTTAATGCCAGAATACAACTATGCGCGGCGCCGGAATAGTCCGGCAAGGGCTCGAAGCCCTTGCCTGGCCGAATGGCGTTCTTATTCCTGATTTTCGCCACGCTCGCGGGCAATGGCACGGTAGCCAATGTCCTTGCGATAGAAACAGCCTTCCCAGTCAATGTTGGCCGCCAGCTTGTAAGCCTGCTGCTGAGCGGCGTCGACGCTGTTACCCATTGCCGTGGCGCAAAGCACCCGACCACCGGCCGTCACCACTTGACCGTCCTTGAGTGCAGTACCGGCGTGGAAGACTTTGCCTTCCAGTGCGGCAGCTGCATCGAGGCCGTTGATGGCAATGCCTTTAGCGTAGTCACCTGGATAGCCGCCAGCCGCCAGCACGATGCCGACGCTCGGACGCGGATCCCATTGTGCTTCGACCTTGTCCAGGGCTTGCGCGAGGGCCGCTTCGACCAGCAACACCAGACTCGACTGCAAACGCAGCATCACCGGTTGGGTCTCAGGGTCGCCGAAACGGCAGTTGAATTCGATGACTTTTGGGTTACCAGCCTTGTCAATCATCAGACCGGCGTACAGGAAGCCCGTGTAAACATTGCCTTCCTCGGCCATGCCGCGCACGGTCGGCCAGATCACCAGGTCCATGACGCGCTTGTGCACGTCAGCAGTCACGACCGGGGCAGGGGAGTAGGCACCCATGCCGCCAGTGTTCGGACCGGTGTCGCCGTCGCCGACACGTTTGTGGTCCTGGCTGGTGGCCATCGGCAGCACATTTTTGCCGTCGACCATGACGATGAAGCTGGCTTCTTCGCCGTCCAGGAACTCTTCGATCACCACGCGCGAACCGGCATCGCCGAATGCGTTACCCGCCAGCATGTCGCGTACGGCGTCTTCGGCTTCGGTCAACGTCATGGCAACGATCACGCCTTTACCGGCGGCCAGGCCATCGGCCTTGATCACGATCGGCGCGCCTTTTTCACGCAAATAAGCCAGGGCAGGCTCGATCTCGGTGAAGTTCTGGTAGTCGGCCGTCGGGATCTTGTGGCGCGCCAGGAAATCCTTGGTGAAGGCTTTCGAGCCTTCCAGCTGAGCAGCGCCAGCGGTTGGACCGAAGCAGTCCAGGCCACGGGAGCGGAACAGATCGACGACGCCGGCGACCAGTGGCACTTCCGGGCCGACGATGGTCAGCGAAACATTCTTCTCGGCGAAATCAGCAAGCTGTTCAAGGGCCAGCACGTCGATAGCGACGTTCTCGCACTTGGCTTCAATGGCGGTGCCGGCGTTGCCCGGGGCAACGAAAACCTTCTGCACGCGCGGATCCTGAGCCACTTTCCAGGCCAGGGCGTGTTCACGGCCACCGCTGCCAATGATCAAAACATTCATTTCAAAAACCTCGGATGACGCTAATTCTGTTGAGCGCCGCAGGGGCGCTTTTCTGTAGGAGTGAGCCTGCTCGCGATGACGGCGTTACAGTCAGAATCAATGTGTCTGAAAGGACGCTATCGCGAGCAGGCTCACTCCTACAGTGGATCGTGTACTTAGTGACGGAAGTGGCGCATGCCGGTGAATACCATCGCGATGCCGGCCTCGTCAGCGGCTGCAATCACTTCGTTATCGCGCATCGAGCCGCCAGGCTGGATCACCGCCGTGACACCGGCCTTGGCCGCATTGTCCAGGCCGTCGCGGAACGGGAAGAACGCGTCGGAAGCCATTACCGAACCCTGCACTTGCAGACCAGCGTGTTCAGCCTTGATCGCAGCAATTCGCGCGGAGTTCACACGGCTCATCTGGCCGGCGCCGACACCGATGGTCTGACGGTTCTTGGCGTAGACGATGGCGTTGGACTTAACGTATTTGGCGACTTTCCAGGCGAAGATCAGGTCGTGGATCTCTTGCTCGGTCGGAGCGCGCTTGGTCACGACTTTCAGGTCGTCAGCGCCGATCATGCCGATGTCGCGGCTCTGCACCAGCAGACCACCGTTGACACGTTTGTAGTCCCAGGCAGCGGCGCGATCAGCCGACCACTCGCCGCAGGCCAGCAGGCGCACGTTGGCTTTGGCAGCGACGATGGCGCGAGCTTCTTCGCTAACGGACGGGGCGATGATCACTTCGACGAACTGACGCTCGACGATGGCCTTCGCGGTTTCAGCATCCAGCTCGCGGTTGAAGGCGATGATGCCGCCAAACGCCGACTCGGTGTCGGTGGCGTAGGCCAGTTCGTAAGCCTGACGGATGCCGCCTTCGGCGTCCGGGCTGACGGCAACGCCGCACGGGTTGGCGTGCTTGACGATCACGCAGGCCGGTTTGACGAAACTCTTCACGCATTCCAGCGCGGCGTCGGTGTCGGCCACGTTGTTGTACGACAGCTCTTTGCCTTGCAGCTGGGTCGCCGTGGCGATGCCGACTTCGGCAGGCTTGGCTTCAACGTAGAACGCCGCGCTCTGGTGCGGGTTCTCGCCGTAGCGCATTTCCTGAGCCTTGACGAACTGGCTGTTGAACGTGCGCGGGAACTCGCTGCGACCGGAGGTAGCGAGGGTGTCAGCCGCCTGGTTCACGGTGCCCATGTAGTTGGCGATCATGCCGTCATAGGCGGCGGTGTGTTCGAAGGCCTTGAGCATCAGGTCGAAACGCTGAGCGTAGGTCAGGCCGCCGACCTTGAGGCTCTCGAGGACGCTGGCGTAGTCGCTGGCATTCACCACGATGGCCACGTCTTTGTGGTTTTTTGCAGCCGAACGGACCATGGTCGGGCCGCCGATATCGATGTTCTCGATCGCGGTCGGCAGGTCGCAGCCTGGCTTGTTGATAGTCGCTTCGAACGGGTACAGGTTGACCGCTACCAGGTCGATCGGCTTGATGCCGTGCTCGTTCATGATGGCGTCGTCGATACCGCGACGACCGAGGATCCCGCCGTGGATTTTCGGGTGCAGGGTTTTTACCCGGCCGTCCATCATTTCTGCGAAACCGGTGTAATCCGCGACTTCCACTGCGGCAACACCGTTGTCGCGCAGCAGCTTGAACGTTCCGCCGGTGGAGAGGATCTCGACGCCCAGGGCTTCAAGCTCTTTGGCGAATTCGAGGATCCCGGTCTTGTCGGAAACGCTGATCAAGGCGCGGCGGATCGGCAGGCGGGTAGTCTGGTCGGTCATCTCAATGTCCATCAAAAGCAAAGGAGTCAGCAAAAAAGGCGACCGTTTTTACGCGGGCGCCTTTCTGGTTTGATTGAATGCTTACAGCAAATCGTACTGCTTGAGTTTCTTGCGCAGCGTGCCTCGGTTCAGCCCGAGCAGCTCGCTGGCCTTGGTCTGGTTGCCCTTGACGTAGTTCATCACGCACTCGAGCAGGGGAGCCTCGACTTCGGAGAGCACCAGGTTGTACACATCCGTGACGGCAGCGCCCTCAAGGTGGGCGAAATAATTGTGCAGCGCCTTCTCGACACTCCCGCGAAGGGTCTGACCTTCTTCGCTTGGCGTATTGAGGTGCTGTTTCAAATTCACGTTGTCGCTCACGGGTGTTGTTCCACTCACTAAAGTCTCGGTCATCATCGTCATGCGGCCACCCCTTCTCCGTCCCCTGTCAGGCTCTTGTAACGTTCGGCGAAAAACTCCCGGACGTTGGCGCATTGTGTTTCCGTACCATCCAAACGATTGAAGTGGGCGCGAAATTCCCTGGCGCCCGGCAAGGTTGCGAGATACCAGCCCACATGCTTCCGAGCAATGCGTACGCCCATGACGTCTCCATAGAAGACATGCAGCGCAGCCAGATGCTCTAGCAGGATGCGTTCCACCTCGATCAGTTCCAGTGCCGGGAGTTTCTCGCCGGTACGCAGAAAATGATCGATCTCACGAAAAATCCACGGCCGCCCCTGGGCGGCCCGGCCTACCAGCAGGCCATCGGCACCGGTCGCATCGAGCACGTACCGGGCTTTCTCTGGCGAATCGATATCGCCATTGGCAAAGACCGGAATCGACACCGCCTGCTTGATCGCGGCAATGGTGTCGTACTCGGCTTCGCCGGTGTACAGATCGGCACGGGTGCGGCCATGAACCGCCAACGCCGTAATGCCTGCCTGCTCGGCGATCTTCGCCACGGTCAGACCATTCTTGTTGTCACGGTCCCAGCCGGTGCGGATCTTCAGGGTCACCGGCACATCAACCGCAGCCACTACGGCCTGCAGGATCTCGGTCACCAGTGCTTCATCCTTCAACAGCGCGGCCCCGGCGGCCTTGTTGCAGACTTTTTTCGCCGGACAGCCCATGTTGATATCAATAATCTGTGCGCCCAGTTCGACGTTGGCCCGGGCTGCATCCGCCAGCATCTGTGCATCACCACCGGCGATCTGTACCGAGCGGGGCTCGGGATCACCTTCGTGGATCATGCGCATCCGCGATTTGCGGGTGTTCCACAAGCTCATGTCGCTGGTGACCATTTCCGAGACTACAAGTCCTGCGCCCAGTCGCTTGCACAGCTGACGAAAGGGTTGGTCTGTGACCCCCGCCATCGGGGCGAGAATCAAGCCGTTGTGCAATGTGTAAGGACCGATGCGTACCGCCGACATAGGACTTCCCTGTTGTGGGGTCGGATCATGAGAGTTCGAAAAAGGGTTGGCATGATACCCGCTCTCGATGACTGGATAAAGGCTGAATTGAACAAAATCTGAACAGTTATTCTGTTATCGCCAGCGGTTTGGTGTGAGCGGCCGAAGTCAGAAATATGCCGTCAAAGCCGTAACACTGAAGCGTTTCACTCGGGCGAATGGAAGCTCAGGCTGTAATTCACCGCTTTGGAACCTGGATCGAGGATATCCAGTGCGATGTGGATCGGCGTTTGCGGAGGCATTTCCGCCATCCCTTCGAGATCGCCGTTGAGGTACTCGCCGGGCTTGAAGCGACGGCTGGCGATCAGGTGGCCGTTGAGGTCGGCAAAACGCAACTCCAGCAGCGGGAAAGGCTGGGAGAAGGGCGCGCGGTTATAGATGATCGCGTCGACCACCAGTGCACCGTTAAAGTCCGGGTGGCTGCGGACCACCAGGTTGCTGCTTTTGATTTTGGCGATGTCGACTTTGGATGGCACGGTGCAGCCGATTTGCGGGCACACTTGCTGGAACCACGGACGGTACTGGTCCTGGCGTGCCAGTTCATCGAAATGGTAGGCGATGTACTGACCGGCGAGCGCGGCGGCGCCGAGCAGGATCAGCAGCAGCCAGAAAAATCGGCGACCCCAGGGTGAACGGCGCTTTTGCCAGTCCAGCTGCAGCGGGTCATCGGTCAGGTCTTGCAGGGCTTCGGCGCGGACAGCCGGCTCACGTTTTTTGCGCTGAGGCTGGATCGAGGGCCGATCGTCGTCGATATCATCGGTCGCCGACAGGCGTTCGTGATGCATCGGTGCGTCGAGCGGGTCGTGCAGTCGCAGCTGTGGCGGCAGATGTTCGTCGTCCGGTTCCACTGGTTCCAGGGACAGCGAAGGTTCGGTGCGCGAATATTTGCTCGGGTCGAGTTCCAGCTCTGGCAAGTCGGCTTCAGTGGTCTGCGCACGATCGGCGGCCGATTCGCTGAACAGACTGTCGGGCCACGGCGCTTCTTCGTGCTCAACGGTATCCCGGCTGGCACTCAGGTTGTCTTCGCGCTGACGGCCGAATTCCGTGGTCGGCTGGATCTCCCGTTGTTCGAGGCGGGCGAGCTCTTCGTCCAGGTCCAGACTGTCCAGATCCAGCTCGGCCGCGGTCCATTGCTTTTGGCTGATGGCTCGCGGCTCCGGCGGTTCGACGATGACCGGGGCATCCGGCGTGAGCGCGTCCTTGCCGGACCGTTGCTCAAGTAGCTGCTTGGCGGCGTTGAACACCTGCAAACACGAGCCACAACGAACCACCCCGCGGGCCACGCTCAATTGAGCATGGCTGACGCGGAAGCTGGTTTGGCAATGCGGGCACTGAGTGACGAAGCTGTCGGTCATGCGGCAATCCGGTTTATGCAGGCGTTCATTCTAGCGCCGACGGCCAGTAATGCGCACCCAGCCATCGCGATTGGCGATCGGGTCCAGGTCGAAGTCCTGGGCGTAGGCTTTGGCGACTTCTTCACCTTGCTCGGCGAGGATGCCCGACAGCGCCAGGCGACCACCGGATTTGACCAGGCTGGACAGTTGCGGCGCCAGCGAAACCAGCGGGCCGGCAAGTATGTTGGCCACCAGTACATCGGCCTGAGCTTGCGGCAGATCTTGCGGCAGGTACAGCGGGAAGAGTGCTTCGGCGATATTGTTGCGACCGGCGTTATCGCGGGAGGCTTCCAGCGCCTGCACGTCGATGTCGGTGCCGACGGCTTCTTTCGCGCCGAGCAGCAGGGCAGCGATCGCCAGAATCCCCGAGCCGCAGCCGAAGTCCAGTACGTTGCAGCCTTTCAGATCCTGGCCGTCGAGCCATTCCAGGCACAGCGCGGTGGTCGGATGGGTGCCGGTGCCGAACGCCAGGCCCGGGTCCAGCAGCAGATTGACCGCGTCAGGCTCGGGAGCTGCGTGCCAGCTCGGCACAATCCACAGGCGCTGGCCGAAACGCATCGGCTGGAAACCGTCCATCCAGCTGCGTTCCCAGTCCTGGTCTTCGATGACTTCGCTGTGATGCTCGGGCAGCGGACTGCCGGTCAGCAACTCAAGGTGGGCCAATACGGTGGCGGCTTCGGTGCCACCTTCGAACAGGGCCAGCAGGTGCGTGTGCGACCACAGCGGCGTGGTGTTGAGTTCCGGCTCGAAGATCGGCTGATCTTCGGCGTCCATGAACGTCACCGATACGGCGCCCACTTCAAGGAAAGCGTCTTCGTAGGTTTCGGCTTGTTCTGGGCTGATGGCGAGGCGGACTTGCAGCCAAGGCATGGCGGGCACCTTTGAAAAATATTGATTGCAGCCTAGCGGGCTGCGAGAAGCGCGCAAGTTTACGCGAGCGCGGGGCAGAAGACGACAGGACCGACATGTGTATGCTTTTCGTAGGAGCATGGCTTGCCCGCGATTCAGGCGACGAGGTCTCTCAGGTAGACCGTATCATCGTTCATCGCGGGCAAGCCTTGCTCCTACAGAAACAACAAAGCCGCTCGAAAGCGGCTTTGTTGGTCGGATCACATTTTAGTGCTGATTCCCTGCGTTATTGGCGGTGAGCCATTGCAGTCCCTTGTTCGTCATACGATAGCGTTGCAGGCGGCTGTTGGGCTGTTCAGGCAGCGTCATTTCAAGCACCCCGGCGGCCATGGCCGGCAGTATGTAAGCTTTACGGAAATGGTCGGCGTTTTTCAGACCCATAGTGGTCTGAAGTTCCAGCCTGCTCATGCTGCCTTCAATGGCCCTCAGCACCGAGGCGACTTCCATGGTGACTTCCATGGTTGTTGCTTCTGCTCTCTGTGACTGAGGGTGCGCTGGAAGCCGTACGACATACGAAATCCGATCATCGTCGGTTTCAAATAGCGGCGCAGGTGAGCCATTGATCGCCATGACCTTGAGAATTTTCGGGATGCCTGTCGAGCGGCCTTCGGTCAGACTCAGTTCTTTCAGGAACTCACCAATTCGCCGGTTACGGTAGCGGCGGCTCACGGCGCGGCCTATTCGCAGGTCCTCCATTCGAATCGAGCGGTCTGGCCCCGGGAAGCTCAGAATCACCAATTCTTCCTGGCTGATACGGACTTCAATCGGTTCGCGTTCTTCATAGGACCGGTGATAAACGGCATTGACCAAGGCCTCTTCAATAGCTGCGAAGGGGAAGTTCCAGATCCGCGTAGCTTCGGCGCGGTCTGCATGCTTGATCACTGTTTCCTGCAGGTAATTGCGCTGGATATAAGCCAGTGATTCGCGGGTTATGGTTGCCAGTGGCCCCTTGAAGATCTTTTCGTCAAAGCGATCACCGCCAGCACCCTCCGGAAACCACAGCACATCAATCTGTGTGCCGGGGAAGAATCGCTCTGGGGCTGGACTAAAGAACATCAGGCCTGCATTTTTAGGCCATGGCGATTCGGCCGGGCCGCCCACGACGTTCATTTGTCGCCCTAGCGCTTCGGTAGACAGAACCGCTGCATCCTCGGCCAAGGCACTGCCCACTTCTTGCAGAAAGCTTTGCATTAAAGGTTTGGACAAATCGCTGACCCGAGCGCCCAGATTGAAGCGATCATCAAAAGGCACCTTGGCAGTAAGGCTCAAGAGTTCCTGTTCGGTTTCGCCCTTGGCTTCCACCGTGCTGCTGTAGCGACGGATGTAGTAGTGCAAGCTTCTGTGTTTGGCTGTCACTGCGGCCGGAGCTTTATAGGGGCGGTTTTGCCCGCCGGGCGCCCATAGCACGATTAACTTGCGACCTTCGACCTCTTCCATGCTCAACACTGGAAAGTAAGCAGGCTGAATTGTTTGGCAAGCCGCCAGCAGTTCGAGCTGGATCTTGTCGAGCATCTGATCGGAAAGTCCCTGAGCAGAAACAACAAAGCCGCTCGAAAGCGGCTTTGTTGGTATGGATCACAGCTTAATGCTTTTCGCCAGCCAGCTTGTGTTCCAGGTAGTGGATGTTGATTCCACCTTTGCAGAAGCCTTCATCGCGGACCAGGTCGCGGTGCAGCGGGATGTTGGTCTTGATCCCGTCGACAACGATTTCGTCCAGCGCATTGCGCATGCGCGCCAGGGCTTCGTCACGGGTTGCGCCGTAGGTGATCAGCTTGCCGATCAACGAATCGTAGTTCGGCGGAACGGCATAGCCACTGTACAGGTGCGAATCGACGCGAACGCCGTTGCCGCCTGGTGCGTGGAAATGCTTGACCGTGCCTGGGCTCGGCATGAAGGTTTTCGGGTCTTCGGCGTTGATCCGGCATTCCAGCGCGTGACCGCGGATGACCACGTCATCCTGAGTGAACGACAACTTGTTGCCAGCGGCGATGCTGAGCATCTCCTTGACGATGTCGATGCCGGTGACCATTTCCGAAACCGGGTGCTCAACCTGAACGCGGGTGTTCATTTCGATGAAATAGAACGCGCCGTTCTCGTACAGGAATTCGAAAGTACCCGCGCCACGGTAGTTGATGTCGATGCACGCCTTGACGCAGCGTGCGAGGACTTCAGCCCGTGCCTTCTCGTCGATGCCCGGTGCCGGCGCTTCTTCGAGAACCTTCTGGTGGCGGCGTTGCAGCGAGCAGTCGCGGTCGCCCAGATGGATGGCGTGGCCCTGGCCGTCGGAAAGTACCTGAACTTCCACGTGACGTGGGTTGGTCAGGAATTTTTCCAGATAGACCATCGGGTTGCCGAACGCCGCGCCTGCTTCGGTGCGGGTCAGCTTGGCGAAGGAGATCAGGTCTTCTTCTTTATGCACAACGCGCATGCCGCGACCACCACCGCCGCCAGCGGCTTTGATGATCACCGGGTAACCGACTTCGCGACCGATGCGCAGAGCGGTTTCTTCGTCTTCAGGCAACGGGCCGTCGGAACCCGGAACGGTTGGAACGCCCGCTGCGATCATGGCGTGCTTGGCCGATACCTTGTCGCCCATCAGGCGAATGGTGTCGGCTTTCGGGCCGATGAAGGCGAAGCCGGAGTTTTCGACCTGTTCGGCGAAATCAGCGTTTTCCGCAAGGAAACCGTAGCCTGGGTGAATGGCGGTAGCGCCGGTCACTTCAGCCGCGGCGATGATTGCCGGGATGTGCAGATAAGAGTGCGCGGCCGAGGCCGGGCCGATGCAGACGGATTCGTCTGCCAGACCCAGGTGCATCAGTTCTTTGTCAGCCTTGGAGTAAACGGCGACAGTCTTGATGCCCATCTCTTTGCAGGCACGCAGGATCCGCAGGGCGATCTCACCGCGGTTGGCGATCAGAACTTTTTCCAACTTCGCAGTCATCAAAGTCTCTCCGCGGTTCAAACGATGGTGAACAGCGGTTGGTCGTACTCAACCGGCTGGCCGTCTTCGACGAGGATAGATTCGATCACACCGCTGGATTCAGCTTCGATGTGGTTCATCATCTTCATGGCTTCGACGATGCACAGGGTGTCGCCTTTCTTCACGGTCTGGCCGACTTCAACGAAGGACGGCGAGGCTGGCGAAGACTTGCGATAGAAGGTACCGACCATAGGCGAACGGGCAACGTTGCCGTTCAGAACTGGCGCGGCCGGAGCAGCAGGAGCCGCAGCGGCAACCGGGGCAGCAGCAACAGGCGCAGGCGCCGGAGCATGCATTGGAGCCGGTGCGTAGTACTGCTGAGCCGGGGTCTTGCTGTGACGGCTGATGCGTACGGACTCTTCGCCTTCCTTGATCTCGAGCTCGTCGATGCCGGACTCTTCCAGCAGTTCGATCAGTTTCTTAACTTTACGGATATCCATGAATCATCAACTCCCAAGGGTCGGTCAGGGGCGTTACGCTTGTTGTTCAAGCTGTTGCCGGTCTTTCAAGCTGTTCTAGGGCAGCCTCCAGGGCCAGTCGATAACCGCTGGCGCCAAGGCCGCAGATCACTCCCACCGCTACGTCGGAGAAGTAAGAGTGATGGCGGAAAGGTTCGCGTTTGTGCACGTTAGACAAATGCACTTCGATGAATGGGATGCTCACCGCCAGCAGCGCGTCACGTAATGCGACACTTGTGTGCGTAAAAGCTGCTGGGTTGATCAGAATGAAGTCCACACCTTCGCTGCGGGCAGCGTGGATACGGTCGATCAACTCGTACTCGGCGTTGCTTTGCAGGTGCAGCAAATGGTGGCCGGCTTCACGGGCACGGCGTTCCAGGTCCTGGTTGATCTGCGCCAGTGTCGTAGCGCCATAGGTGCCCGGTTCACGGGTGCCGAGCATGTTCAGGTTGGGTCCGTGCAGAACCAGTAGCGTCGCCATCTGCTGTTCCTTGTTATCTGTGTGCAATTGTCAGAACCCGGCGACTATGCCGCAAAGCCTTTGTGACTGTCCAGTTCTATGCAATAGCCAGCACGATGGCCGATGTTTGCGCGAAATATGTGACCGGGTTATTAAATCCGGTCATTTGCTTTCGCAACACGTTCGGCGAAGTCGGTGGCGTTGATCTCGCCGATCACTCGCATATCGGCGTGTTCGACGCCGTCCTTGCCGAAAAGCATCAGCGCTGGCGGGCCGAACAGTTTGTAGCGGTCGAGCAGGGCGCGTTGCTCGGTGTTGCTGGCGGTGATGTCGAAGCGGATCAGTCGATAGCCTTTGAGGCGTTCGACGACCGTGGCGTCGTTGAGCACTTTATGTTCGATGACTTTGCAACTGATGCACCAGTCGGCGTACCAGTCGAGCAGCAGCGGGGTGCCTGAAGATTTGGCTTCGGCGAGGACGCGGTCCAGGTCTGCCGGGGCGCTGATGGTTTGCCAGGCGCTGGTGTTTCGCGGTTGCTCGTTGCCGGCAACCGAGCGCGGCTGGCCAATCGGATTGAACGGGTCGGTCTGGCCGCTGAACGCTCCATACCAACACGCCAGCGCATAAAACAGCAGGAACATCCCCAGCAATTGGGCCAGGCGTTTTCTCGGCGGTTTGTAGACGAACTCCAGCGCACCCATGAACAACCCGGCGCCACCGGCCAGCAAGCCGATCAGCAGCAACGTGATCTGGCCCGGCAGTACTCGACTGAGCAGGCCGATCGCCAACCCCAGCAACAAAACGCCAATCGCGTTTTTCACATAGATCAGCCAGGGGCCGCTTTTCGGCAGCCAGGCGGCACCACCGGTGGCGACCAGCAACAGCGGGGCGCCCATGCCCAGGCCGAGCATGAACAATTTCAGGCCGCCGCCCACTGCATCGCCGCTGGCGCTGATGTACAGCAGCGCGCCGGCCAGCGGTGCCGAGACGCAGGGCGACACCAGCAGGCTGGAAACCACGCCCAGCACAGCGGCGCCCCACAACGAACCGCCTTCGGTGCGACCGGCGATCCGATCCAGCCGACTGCTGATAGCGTGAGGCAACTTGAGTTCGAAGACACCAAACATCGCCAAGGCAAACAGCGCAAAAAACATCGCGAACGGCACCAGCACCCACGCCGATTGCAGCCGCGCCTGAAGATTGAGCTGTGCGCCGAACATCCCCATCAATGCCCCGAGCAGGGCGAAGCAGATGGCCATTGGCAGGACATAAGCGAGGGACAGATTGAAGCCGCGAAAACCGCCCACCTGACCGCGCAACACTACGCCGGACAGGATCGGCAGCATCGGCAGCACGCACGGTGTGAACGTCAGGCCTACGCCTGCGAGGAAGAACAGCGCCAGTTCGCGCCAGCTCCAGGCCGGGGGCGCGCCAGTGCTGCTATCAATACTCAGGCGCTCGGTTTCGGGGGGATAGCACAAGCCTTTGTCGGCGCAACCCTGATACGTAACCACAAGGGTGAAGGCGCGTTGATCGGTGCGCGGCAGCTCTATATCGAGAATGCCGTGGTAGACCTCGACATCACCGAAATACTCATCGTGTTTCTGTTCGCCCTTGGGCAATTGCGCGGCGCCCAGGCCTGCATCGGCCGGATCGGCGCGAAACTGAAAGCGGTGCCGGTAGAGGTAGTAGCCCTCGGTGGCGACGAAACGCAGCTTGATCGATAGCGGTGTGCTTTCGACCAGGCTCAGTTGGAAGGCTTCGCGTACTGGCAGAAAGTCGGCGCTGTTGTTGATCGAGCCCAACGTCGAACTGGGCCGACTGTCCAGCAAACCGGCGGCGGTGGCCGGCAGGGCGAGCACTAAAAACAACAGGCAGAGCAAACGGCGCATGACAATCTCGCGTATCGAAAGTGAGGGCATGATAGCGGACAGTCGCGGGGTGTGCAGGGCGGGGAGTCTTGTGGTGATTGCAATGACGCTTTCGCGAGCAGGCTCGCTCCGACAATGGAATGCATACCCCTGTGGGAGCGAGCCTGCTCGCGAAGGCGATCTTTCAGACTCGGAAAGCCTGGACGGCTGTATGCAAGCGCCCACCCAGCACCAACAAATTCTCCCCCTGCACGCGTCCCTCGCCGATGCGCAGCAAGTTATCCCCACCCAATTGGTGAATCCGCTCACTGTGATCGCGGATCTCGCTGACGGCGCCGCTCTGCTGGGCGGTGACATCGGCGATGCGCACGGCGGTGTCGGAAATGGTCTGGATCGCGCCGACGATTTTATCCAGCGCACCGTCGGCGGCCTGGGCCTGATTGGCAGTGGCTTCGGCGTGTTCGACCTGGGCGCGCATGCCTTCCACCGATTGTCGCGCCGCGGTTTGCAAACCGGCGATCAATGTCTGGATCTCTGCTGTGGCGCCAGCGGTGCGTTGTGCCAGTGAACGAACTTCTTCGGCCACCACCGCAAACCCTCGACCCATTTCCCCGGCACGGGCCGCTTCGATGGCGGCGTTCAGAGCCAGCAGGTTGGTCTGGTCGGCAATCGAGCGGATGACTGTCAGCACGCCGCCAATGGTTGCCGACTCCTCGGCCAAGTGTTCGATCATCTGCGCGTTGCCTTGCACTTCACCGACCAGCGCGTGCAGCCCGGTGAGGCTCAAACCGATGACTTTCTGGCCATGCTCCACCGCCAGCCCGGCATGGCGGCTGGCGTCGGCCGCCTGGCTGGCATCGCCGGCAACCTGTTGAATGGTCGCTTCCAGCTCGCCGAGAGAATCACGGATCAGCGCCGTGTCGCCGGCCTGATGTTCGGCGCCGCTGTGCAGGTCATTGCTCAGCTCGGCCAGCGTTCGGCTGCTGCCGGCGACCTGTTCTGCGTTGAGGCGAATGGTCCCGACCAGGTCGACCAGATAGGCGCGCAAGCGATTGAGCGACGCTTGAATGTCATGCAGTTCACGATTGGTTTTACCCAGTTGAATGTCCTGGCTGAAGTCGCCCTCGGCCCAGGTCGAAAGGGCTGGGGCGAGGTTGGTCAGCGTCCGGGCCAGTTGCCGTTGCAAGGTGTCGATCAGCAACGCAATCAGCAGAATCAGGCCGATCATCACGCCTTGCATCAGCCGCACTTCGCCCTGGATCTGCCCGTGCTGGGCGCGAACCACCGGCTCCAGCCCGGCAATGGCCTGCTGCACGGCGGCGATTTTCAGGTGAGTGGCGGCGCTGAGGTCGGTGCGTTTCTGGATCTGCTCCCGAGTGCGCGCCAGTTCGGCCGGGTAGCGAGTGAGGAGGCTGTTGAGTTCGCGCTTGAGGCCGACACCCGCATCTTCGGCAACCGCTTTTTCGGTGTTCTCCAAGCCCATCATCGCGGCGAAATCATCGGTGCCGGATTCGCTGCTGCTGGCTACCCCGAGCAGCGGCAACGCACCCAGCAACTCAGCCTGAGTGCGGATGTTGGCGACTTCACGCTCGACATCGGCGGCCAATTCGCTGCGGCCGCTGCTGACCAGTTTGCCCCGGGCCAGAGACAACTTGCCCAAGTGCTGGGAGGCGGCGAGCAATGGCGTCAGATACGCCGCGTTAGCGCTGGCGTATTGGCTGAGCTGATCTAGGCTGGCACCGAGCTCGCGTTCGGCCTGAAGCAGCAGCGCTTGCGGATCGCCCGCGAGTTTACCGGCCGCCAGCAGGTCGGTTTTGCTGAATTCTTCGAGGTTCGACAGGCTCGGGCGCAAGGTGTCGGCCAAGGCCGGCGGCAACTCACCGAGCTCCTTTTGCACGCCGTCGATGGCCTGGCTGGCACTGCTCAGGCGCAGGGCATCGCCGCTGGCGAGGTAGTCGTCGATGTTGCGCGCGACTTCATTTTGAAATTGCTGGGACAAGCCCAGGTAACGCTCCATCAACAGATAGGGGCGTTCCAGGGCCTTTTGCGACCACCAAAGCGTGGCGCCAAGGGCCACGCACACGGCGACTAAAAGGAGGGTATTGAGATTGGTCAGCAGCTTCAGGCGCATCGCGGGTCTACCAGCGGCAGAATGGTAAGCGCCTGAATTTATTGCGTTTGTATTACAGGGTTATGACCGAATGGGTCGATTCCGATGAAAAAGTGGCACTTTGCTTTGACGTCCGCGCAGCCTGCACGCGGTTGCGTCCGGCGTTCTTCGCCCGGTACAGCGCTTCGTCCGCCTGGCTAGCCATCATCAGGCTGTCGGAGTGTTCACACAGTTCCACCACCCCGGCGCTGAACGTGCACCAGAGGTCCTGCGGTTGAGCCGGGTAGTGAATCTCGGCAAAGCGTCGACGGATTTCATCGAGCACTTTGTGGGCCGATTCGAGATCGGTGTCCGGCATCACGATGGCGAACTCTTCACCGCCGTAACGGCCGATGAAGTCGGTCTTGCGCAAGCGTTGCTTGAGGAACAGCGCCAGGCTCTTGATCACTCGATCGCCCATGGGGTGGCCGTGGCTGTCGTTGACTCGTTTGAAGTGGTCGATGTCGAGCATCGCAAAGCTCAGCGGCTTGTTCTCGCGGCGGGCGCGGAAGCTGCAGTCTTCGAGCAATTGCAGAATGTGTGTGTGGTTGTACAGCCCGGTGAGGCTGTCGCGGACCATCCGCGCTTTCAGATTGCGTGCCCGCGCCGCGCGGTTGCGCACGGTGGTGATCAGGTGCCGGGGCTTGATCGGTTTGGTCAGGAAGTCGTCGCCGCCCTCGCTCATGGCGTCGAGCTGTTTGTCCAGATCGTCTTCGGCCGACAGGTAAATGATCGGTACGCTGACATAACGGTCGTTATGGCGGATCACTTTGGCCAGTTCAGTGCCGGTGCAGGCCGGCATGTACATGTCGAGGATAATCAGGTCTGGCTGGAAATCCGCGAGCTCGGCCATGGCCTGGATCGGCTCGATCAAAGTCCGCGTGACGATCCCGGCGCTATTGAGCAGGCGCTCGGTGTGCAGGGCCTGGGCGCGGGAATCGTCAATGATCAGCACTTTATAAGGTTCGTACTGGGCGACGCAGGTCAGGACTTCGATTTTCTCCAGCAGACTCGAGGCTTCGAGGGTGCCGGTCAGGAACTCCTGGCCACCGGCACGCACGGCGGCGAGACGGGTCGGGGTGTCGGTTTCGTGCAGGCTGAAGAACAACAGCGGCAATTGATGATCGAGGCCTTCCTGGGCTTCGGCAGCCAGTTTCAGGCCGATGCCGGCACCACTGAAATCCACGTCCATGACGATCGCCGCAGGCAAGCGCTCGATCATCGAAGAGCGGAACGCCGCAACGCTGTCGAGGGCTTGCGCACTGAGCCCGAAAAATTCCAGCTGCTTGGCCAGACGCTCGGCGCGGTCGTGATCCTGCAGCATCACGTAGATCGGCTTGCGCAGCGGCGGCAGAAAGGTCTGGTCCAACTGATCGCCATGGCGCAAGCCGGTGCGTGACAGGCGCTGCATCAAACGATTGAGGTCAGTGATCAGTCCGCTGCTCAAGCGTCCGCGATTGGCGTCGACGGCCTCCAGCGACTGACCGATGTGGCGCGCCAGTTGGCTGTGTTCGGGTTGTTCGAAGCGCTCGGCGAAACGCAGCAGGCGCAGGTTGGCCTCGCTCAGTTC
This sequence comes from Pseudomonas sp. LS2P72, assembly GCF_054897865.1. NCBI lineage: Bacteria > Pseudomonadati > Pseudomonadota > Gammaproteobacteria > Pseudomonadales > Pseudomonadaceae > Pseudomonas > Pseudomonas sp. LS2P72. The sequence goes on along the minus strand of NZ_CM142708.1, from coordinate 6,210,866 downwards.
CGATAAGTCGGTGGTGGACCACTCGCTGCGTTGCAGGCGCTGCCATATCTCAAGAATTTGACGTGCCTGATGAATTACCCGCTGGGCAAAGTGGTGCTTGAGGCGCTCACGGCTGGGGTCTTCTGGCTCGGTCATATCCTGACTACTAGTTAGGGTGCATGCTGAGATCGACTGGTGGCTCTATGCTAGCACCTCTTTTCGATTGCATGAGTGTCGTACGTCAATTAACTGCAAAGCGACCTTATTCAGTTCCTGACCGACTGGTCGCATAGGATCGAAGCTGTGCTTCATTTATAGTGGCCGTCGATCGTGGTCATTGTGCGGCTAGTGTTTGCGCAGGATTTAATACGCGGCAAACGAGGCACGATGAGATAGGGTTGTGGTCGAAACCGATGAACTCAAGTGATTGAAAGGATATCGCCATGCTGGACTGGAAGAACCGCGCGGGCAGCGCGCCTGAACGTGCCGCTGAACCGAAATCGGCCACCCGTAGTTACTTGGGTGGCCTGTTGTTCAGCCGGGCGCTGGCCACTCTGATTGGCCTGTATTTGCTGGTGGCTATTGCGTTGGGCTGGTACTGGAGCCAGGAACCTGCGCTGTTCCCGGTTCAGCAGAATGCCCAGATGGCCGCCGAGAAAGAAGGCAAGCAAATGGTCATCGGCTACACCACGGTCGAAACCCTGAAGACCGTCGCCGGTACTTTGCTGACCAAACCGGGTGGCTATATTTCCAACGACCGTTTCCCGCCGGGCCTGTGGATGGATAACACGCCGAGCTGGGAATATGGCGTGCTGGTCCAGGTCCGTGACTTGACGCGTGCCTTGCGTAAAGACTTCGCTCGTTCGCAGTCGCAATCTGCCGAAGACTCCGATCTGGCCAAGGCCGAGCCGCGTTTCAACTTCGACAACAAAAGCTGGGTGCTGCCATCCAGTGAGTCCGAGTATCAGGAAGGCATGAATTCCCTGAGCCGTTATCAGGCGCGCCTGTCCGATCCGTCGCAGAAAAACGCGCTGTTCTACGCCCGTGCCGACAACCTGAACAACTGGCTGGGCGATGTGGGTACTCGTCTGGGTTCGCTGTCGCAACGGCTGTCGGCCAGTGTTGGCCGGGTCAAACTCAACACGGCGCTGAAAACCGAAGTCGTCGCACCGGGCCAGGTGCCGCAGGTTGACGAAGAAATCGTCGAAACCCCGTGGATGCAGATCGACAACGTGTTCTACGAAGCTCGCGGTCAGGCGTGGGCCTTGTCCCATCTGCTGCGCGCCATCGAAGTCGACTTCGCCGATGTGCTGGCCAAGAAGAACGCCACGGTCAGCGTGCGTCAGATCATTCGTGAACTGGAAGCCTCGCAGGAACCGGTCTGGAGTCCTATGATCCTTAATGGCAGCGGCTTCGGGGTGCTGGCCAACCACTCGCTGGTCATGGCCAACTACATCTCCCGGGCCAATGCCGCAGTGATCGATTTGCGTCAATTGCTCAATCAGGGCTGAGTCATGGTCGATAGCGCCAGAGAGGTCGCGCACCGCGCGGCCTCGGATGCCGAACAGATCGCCTGGGTTGACGAGCAGGACAACCTGCTCGGCACCCTGGTCCGCTCCGACCTGCGTGAACGCGGGCTGATCGGGCGCGGCACTTACATCATGCTGTTCAATTCCGCCGGTGAACTCTGCGTGCATCGACGCACGCTGAGCAAAGCCATTTATCCAGGTTTCTGGGACGTGGCGGCAGGGGGCATGGTGCTGGCGACCGAAACCTACGCCGAATCGGCTGCCCGTGAGCTGGAAGAAGAGCTGGGCGTGAGCGGCGTGGAACTGACCGCCCATGATCACTTTTTTTTCGAAGATCCCGGTAATCGGCTCTGGTGTTCGGCGTTTTCGGCGGTGTGGGACGGCCCGTTGATCCTGCAGCCCGAAGAAGTCCTTGAAGCGCGCTTTATTCCCGTTGATCAAGTCCTGCTGGAAATCCAGCAAAAGCCTTATTGCCCGGACTCTCTGGCCGCGTTGAAGCGCTATCTTCGAGCCGGTGGGGCGGACGTCGCAAAAGAGGCATAAATTGGCGCCGATTGGCTCTTAGCAAGTCGGCTTTTTGCCGTTACACTGCGCGACCTTTTCAAACTGAACCGGCATTGCTTTTTGTAGGAGCAGAGCTTGCTCGCGAAGAACGCAAGGACGACGCGAACATTCAGACAGCTCGCGTTTTCGTTGACGTCCATCGCGAGCAAGCTCTGCTCCTGCAAGGTTGTACCGTTTCAGTAGCGCTGCCCCTGCCTGAGTGGGGCTTCGCGGTCGATGGCACTTGCCCAAGTTGCCGCGACCAGTCTTTGTCCTCCCAAGAGGATTGCCGGTGGCCAAAAAAGCCGCATCCTTCGCCGCCCTTGGTGGCCTGGTATTTTCCACCGACGCAGGTCGTCATTGCCCGGATTGCAGTCAACCGGTGGATGCCTGCATCTGCAAACAGACCGTTATCCCGGCCGGCGACGGCATCGCTCGCGTGCGTCGCGAAAGCAAGGGCCGTGGCGGCAAGACGGTGACCACCATCACCGGCGTGCCGTTGGCCGAAGACGCACTCAAGGACCTGGCGACCACGTTGAAGAAACGTTGCGGGACCGGTGGGGCGTTGAAAGACGGAATCATTGAAATCCAGGGCGATCATGTCGAGCTACTCTTGGCCGAACTGATCAAACACGGTTTCAAAGCGAAGAAGTCCGGCGGCTAGCAGCCTCTGTGAAAACCACCCTCGGCTTGATCCAGCCCTGATCCGATTCAGGTCTGGCGTCGTCTACATGGTTTTCACAGAGCCTGTTCTGACCGGTTTCTAAACTCACTGCGGTCAGCGAGGTCTATCCCCTCGTTGACGAACCGTCATTTTCATTCTTTAGACTGCGCCGGCCTGAACCCAGGCGACGCTCTATGACTTCTTTATAGGGGACTTCAATGTCCGTACGACGCACACGCAAAGACGATGGCAGCCAATGGACAGTTGCGGACAGCCGCAGTGTTTACGGGATTCGCCATTGGGGGGCCGGGTACTTCGCGATCAATGACGCCGGTCGCGTCGAAGTTCGTCCGAACGGTCCGACCAGTTCGCCTATCGACCTGTTCGAGCAAGTCGACCAGCTGCGTAAAAGCGGCCTGTCCTTGCCGTTGCTGGTGCGTTTCCCTGACATTCTGCAAGACCGCGTGCGTCAGCTGACCGGCGCGTTCGACGCCAACATCGAGCGCCTGGAATACCAGAGCAAGTACACCGCGCTGTACCCGATCAAGGTTAACCAGCAAGAAGCGGTGATCGAGAACATCATCGCCACCCAGGACGTGTCCATTGGTCTTGAAGCCGGCTCCAAGCCTGAGCTGCTGGCCGTGCTGGCCCTGGCGCCGAAGGGCGGCACCATCGTCTGCAACGGCTACAAGGATCGCGAATTCATTCGTCTGGCGCTGATGGGCCAGAAGCTCGGCCACAACGTGTTCATCGTGATCGAGAAAGAATCCGAAGTCGCGCTGGTGATCGAAGAAGCCGCCTCGCTCAAGGTCAAACCTCAGGTTGGCCTGCGCGTGCGTCTGTCGTCCCTGGCGTCGAGCAAGTGGGCCGACACCGGTGGCGAAAAATCCAAGTTCGGTCTGTCGGCGGCGCAACTGCTGTCGGTGGTCGAGCGTTTCCGCGCGGCGGGCCTGGATCAGGGCATTCGCCTGTTGCACTTCCACATGGGCTCGCAGATCGCCAACCTGGCGGACTACCAGCACGGCTTCAAGGAAGCGATTCGTTACTACGGCGAACTGCGCAACCTCGGCCTGCCGGTGGATCACATCGACGTCGGTGGCGGTTTGGGCGTGGACTACGACGGTACGCACTCGCGTAACGCCAGCTCGATCAACTACGACATGGACGATTACGCCGGTGTCGTGGTCGGGATGCTCAAGGAGTTCTGCGACGCGCAGAACCTGCCGCACCCGAACATCTTCTCCGAAAGCGGCCGTTCCCTGACCGCTCACCACGCGATGCTGGTGGTGCAAGTGACCGACGTCGAGAAGCACAACGACGACGTGCCGCAGATCGACAACAAGGAAGAACTGCCGGAAACCGTGCAGTGGCTGGTTGACCTGCTGGGCCCGACCGACATCGAGATGGTCACCGAAACCTACTGGCGCGCCACTCACTACATGAGCGACATCGCGACTCAGTACGCCGATGGCAAGCTGACCCTGGCCGAGAAAGCCCTGGCCGAGCAATGCTACTTCGCCGTGTGCCGTCGCCTGCACAACTCGTTGAAGGCGCGTCAGCGTTCGCACCGTCAGGTGCTCGACGAACTCAACGACAAGCTGGCCGACAAGTACATCTGCAACTTCTCGGTATTCCAGAGCCTGCCGGACACTTGGGCCATCGGCCAGGTGTTGCCGATCCTGCCGTTGCATCGTCTCGACGAAGAGCCGCTGCGCCGTGCGGTGCTGCAAGACCTGACCTGCGATTCCGACGGCAAGATCAAGCAATACGTCGACGAGCAAAGCATCGAAACCAGCCTGCCGGTTCACGGTTTGAACGAAGGTGAAGACTACTTGCTGGGTATCTTCCTGGTCGGCGCCTACCAGGAAATTCTCGGCGACATGCACAACCTGTTTGGTGACACCGACTCGGTGAACATCTACCAGAATGCAGACGGTAGCGTGTACCACGCGGGTATCGAAACCCACGACACCATCGAAGACATGCTGCGTTACGTGCATCTGTCGCCGGAAGAGTTGATGACTCACTACCGCGACAAATGCGCCAGTGCCCGGATCACCGCCGCCGAGCGCACCCAGTTCCTCGACGCACTGCGTCTGGGCCTGACCCGTTCGTCTTACCTGTCTTCTTGAGGTAAGGCACCGTTCTCATCAGGTTGTCTGAAAATGTTCCGCACGTAGCGGAAATTTCAGATGACCTGGTGGGATGCTTCCCTGATTTCAAGCGAAATGACTTACATTCCTGGCCATCCAAGCGATGTGGTCTTCTTTTCGCGTAGGTCATTTCCTAAGTTGTACTTCGGCACTCTACTCGGCCAACTCTCTCGGAGAGAATCCCCGGCCGCCCCTCCTGTAGAGAATCGCCAATGTTCGATCCAGTCAACGAGCCGTCATTTCGTCTGGATGTAGAGGGTCTGCCCGACCCCTTTGAGGTCTTGGCGTTTACCGGTACAGAAGCCATCAGCGAGCCTTTTGTGTTCGACGTGGATCTGCTGATCGATGACCCGACACTCGACCTTGCAAGCCTGCTGTACCGTCCGGCCTTTTTGCATGTCGGGCCTGCGGGAAACGGCTTTCACGGACAATTGCATGAACTCGTTCAGCGTGATCATGGCCCGGCAGTCAGACTCTGCCGCGTTCGTCTGCGGCCGAAGCTGGCGTGCCTTTCCCTGCGCTTCAGTCAGCGAATTTTCAGCGCGCGTTCGGTGCCGCAGATCCTCTCTCAGGTGCTCAAGGAGCACGGTATTGCCGGCAAGAATCGGCGCTTTGAGCTGAGTGGCGATTACCCGGCCCGTGAATTCTGTACGCAGTACCAGGAATCGGATCTGCAATTTATCCAGCGTCTATGTGCTCAGGAACAGCTTCACTACCATTTCGAACACGGCGAGCGCGGGCATTGCGTAGTTTTCGGTCAGGGGCAGGGGCATTTTCGCCTCGGCGAAAATGCGTTCTTCCAGGTCGAGAGTGAGCAATCGGCCGTGCGTCAGTTCAAGCTTTTGGGGTGTGCTGGGCAACGCACCGCGCAGATTGCCGAAGGTCGTACGGACCTGACAACGCTGCGAAGCGGTCAGCTGATGCCGCTGTCCGGCCATCCAATTGCCGACTGGAACCATCTCTGGCTGCTGACCCATGTGGAGCATCAGGGCAGCCAGGATTTAACGGTGCCCTACAGTAACCAGATCCGCGCGATTCACTGGCAGGTGCCTTTTGTAGCGCCTCATTGCGCAGTGCAACCCAGGATGCACAGCCTGCAACGGGCCTGGGTGGTCGACATTGATGAGTCGTGCCCCGATCCGTCCAGACCGGTTGCCGTGCAATTTGACTGGCTCTATCAGGGCGAGGGCGCGGCGCCCAGCCACTGTTGGCTGCCGTTGGCCGCTGAACTGGGCGACGCGGCAGTCACGCAGTTGAGTGAGGGGGCCGAGGTGGTGGTGAGCTTTATCGAGGGGGATCCGGATCAGCCGCTGATTACCGGGTTTCTTCACGTCCCTTCGTCCGTTGAAGAGGCTGAGGAGGTCGGCCCGCCACGCACATCCGCGACAGATGATGTCGAGGGCTTGCTGGCGCTTCTGCAATCGAGCGAACCATTGATGTTGCTATGTCTGCTGCCCGGTGGCGGCAGTTTCAACCATTGCACGCAAGCCCTCTGCACCTGCCGGGCGGCAATGCGGTTTGACCGGAGCGGTGCGGCATGATCGTCGCGACCCCGCAATGGCTATTGCTGGATGTTCCGGGTGCGCCACAGGCGGGGGCGATGCTGCAACAGCAGTTTGCGCATGCCCGGTGGTTCTGGTTGTTCGAAGGCACTGAGTGGCAGGCGTTGCGTGAACGCGGTCCGGCCCTGATCGACCTTCGGACATGCCCGGCGCTGGCTGGGTTGTGCCACGGGGAAGAGCCTCTCTGGCGTGGCTTGCTGATCGCCAGTGAAGCGTCGTCGTCGCAGTTGCTGGAGCATTTGCGTCGCATGCTCACGGTCACTGTCGGTGTGCATCACCGAGCCTTGTTGAGTTACTACAACCCACACACCGCCAGTTACTTGTTCGATGCCTGCGATGCGCAGGAGCTGAGTCGCTGGCTGGGTCCTATCAGCCATTTGCGCTGGTTCGGCGGGACATGGGCTGACCGCGCGATCGGCAGCCAGGGCTGGCAGCAGTTGGTCAATCCGGGGCTTGCCGTCAGCCCTTTGGCGGTTGAAGAAAACCTCAGTGCTCGTCAGCAGGAAAAACTGCAAACCTGCCTGCTGGAGCAACATGCCTGGCACTGGAGTCGGTCCACCGGGACTGACTACAACACGCTGTGGTCCCACGTGCAGGAAGGGTTGGCGCTGGAATTTACCGAGCGTGCGGTACTCGATGACTGGTTATGGCTACGCTTGCAGTATCCCGGCGCTTTGACTGGGCACGCATTGCCGGGACTCACCCAGCAGGAACGTCTTGATAGCCTGCGCAACCGGTGGCAGAACGATCAACCCTGAACACGGTGATCTGCCGCTGCGCTTCAAAGCAGCACCGACTCAGTGAGCTTTGCCTGCGAACCAGCCGTCGTTTTTGTGCAGATACCAGGCAAACGCGCCGAGGGTCAGGCTGCGCAGCAACATGAACAATAGAAAGGTGATCCACAGTCCATGGTTGCCCAAACCTTGCAGCGCCCAGGCAAACGGTAGCAACAAAACCACCGTCAGCAGCATGCCGTTGCGCATTTCCCGGGCACGGGTGGCGCCGATAAACAACCCGTCGAGCAGGTAACTCCCGACCGCGATCAGCGGTAGCGCGGCGAGGTAGGGCAGGTAAATGAACGCCGTGTCGCGCACGCTCTGAATGTTGGTCTGCATCTCGATAAACAGATGCCCGGCGAACAGAAACAGTACGGCAAAACCCAGGCTCGCCAGCAACGACCAACCGCAGGCGACCACCAATGAGCGGCGCAGGGCCTCTCGATCACGAGCACCAATGGCATGCCCACAAAGGGCTTCCACGGCGTGGGCCAGGCCGTCCAGCGCATGGGCGGTCAGCAGCAAACCGTTGAGCAGCAGTGCGTTGGCGGCGACGGTCGCATCACCCAGTCGTGCGCCTTGCACGGTGATCAGGAAAAACACCGATTGCAGCGCCAGGCTGCGGATGAAAATGTCGCGGTTGACCGCCAATAGCGGTCGCCAGCTCTGCCACAGCGCCAGCGCTGCCCAGGCGATGTGGCCGGGATAAGCGCGCAGGGCCTTGCGGGTCATCAGCAGGCCGATCAGCGCGCCGGTCCATTCGGCGATCACCGACGCTCGGGCCGAACCGACCACGCCCCATTCCAGCCCGAGAACGAACCACAGGTTCAGCGCGATGTTCACCAGGTTGGTGCTCAGCAGAATGGCCAGCGGCGCCCGGGCGTTCTGAGTGCCGAGGAACCAGCCGACCAGCGCATAACTGGCCAGCGCCGCCGGCAGACCGAACAGGCGCGTGTGGAAAAATTCGCGGGTCAGCTGATCCAGCTCCGCCGACGGCTGCATGAAGTGAAGCGCGACCCCGCTCAACGGCACACCCAGTGTTCCCAGGACAATGGCCAGGCCCATGGCCAACAACAAGCCCTGCAGCAAGATCTGCCGCAAGGCCGCGCCGTCCCCACGCCCGGCAGCCTGTGCGGCGAACCCGGTAGTGCCCATGCGCAGAAAACCCATGGCCCAGGCGAGAAAGGTATACAGGCTGGCCCCGACCGCGACCGCGCCCAACTGATGGGCGTGGGGCAAGTGACCGATGACAGTACTGTCGACCAGCGCCACCAGCGGAACGGAAATGTTCGAGAGAATCATCGGCGCGGCGAGCGCCCACACTCGACGATGGGTAGGGCGGTCGCGCCAGTCGGCGATCAGGTTGGGCATGCAGGCTCCTTGGGGGAGCGGGCATTGTAGCGGTAGATGTCGATCAGAGAACCCATGTGGGAGCGAGCCTGCTCGCGAAGACGGCAGCACATCTGACAATGATGTGACTGACAAACCGCTTTCGCGAGCAGGCTCGCTCCCACAGGGGGCAGTGGTGTCAGTGGATTATCCAGCTCAACAACCACAACCCCAGCAGCAACCAGATAATCCCCATGATGATCGACGCATTCATGAACGCCCGAATCGCCGACCACAACAGCATCAATCCCAAAATCAGCGCAATGATGCTGATGATCGACGCGTCCATGCCCAGCGCACGGGAAAGCCCTTCGACAAAGTTGCTGCCGGCGTGGCTCAACAGATTGAACAAGCCGCTGAGGCCGTCAACGATGAAGCGAATTACCGAACCGAGTGCCTGGCCGAGCCATTCGAAAAAACTTTCTACCTGCATGTTGTAAGCGTCCTTGATGAAAGTGGTGGCGTGGTTGCCGGACTTGAGCCTTGGGCTATCGAGCAGGGTGCCGAGTTCCCAAGGAGCTGCCGCAGGCTGCGATCTTTTGATTATGGTGTAAAGATCCGCGTCACACCGCGACGCTTGCCTTCCCCCGTCATCCCCCCGAAGCTATACGCCTTCAGGAGAGCCCGATGAACCTTGTTGAACTGACCGAACGCCTGCACGCCATCCGTGACCGCAATGACTGGCGGCAATTTCACAGCCCGAAAAACCTGGCCATGGCCGCGAGCGTGGAAATGTCCGAGCTGGTGGAGATTTTCCAGTGGCTGACCGAAGACCAGTCGCGCCAGTTGCCGACGGACAAGCTCGCCCATGCCGGGCAGGAAATCGGCGACATCGTGCTCTATCTACTGTTGCTGTGCAGCGAGTTGGGGTTGGACATGAATGAAGTGGTGCGCAGCAAACTCGCGGACAGCGAACGGAGGTTCAGCTGATGAGCGACCGTCATTTCGATCAACTGGCAACCCGCTTCGCCGAAAAAATCTACGGCGGTGCCAAAGGCGCGATCCGTCTGGCGGTGCTTCAGGCCGACCTGGCCGACACCCTGCCGGACCGACCTTTGCGCGTACTGGATATCGGCGCTGGTCTGGGCCACATGTCGTTGTGGCTGGCCCAGCGTGGTCATGAGGTCACGCTGGCCGAGCCCGCCGAGCCCATGCTCGAAGGCGCACGCCAGCGCTTTGCCGACGCCGGGCAAACAGCGACGTTCATTCAGGCGCCGTGGCAGGATCTGCTCGGCCAACTCACCGAACCCTACGACCTGGTGCTGTGCCACGCGGTGCTGGAATGGCTGGCCGAACCTCACGCGATCCTGCCGGTGCTGCATCAATTGACCAAGCCAGATGGCTGGTTGTCCCTGGCCTTCTACAACCGCGATGCGTTGATCTATCGCAACCTGCTCAAAGGCCACTTCCGCAAGATGCGCAAGAACGACATGGCCGGCGAAAAGCAAAGCCTCACTCCGCAGCAGCCGCTTGATCCACGCGAACTGGCGGCGCAACTTGAGGGAATGTGGCAGGTCGAAACCCAGAGTGGGGTGCGGGTTTTTCACGACTACATGCCGGTGGAATTCCACGCCCGCGTCGAACTGGCGGATTTGCTGGAAATGGAACTGGCCCACCGTCGTCACCCAAGCTTTGCCGGGCTTGGGCGCTACTTGCACTGGATCTGTCGGCCGGTCTGATCGGAGCGCGAAATGAACAGTCGTTCGGGGTTATTGGTGATCTGTCTCGGGTTGGCGGCCTGTCAGGGCAGCAACCCTTATGTGGCGTCATCCAATCCCTTGCCACCCGCGCCGCCCCAGGCGGCCAACACTTTTGACCGCAGCGCCTACCCGGCCGCGCCGCGCGACTACGGGCGTTACCGCAGCTGGGCCTGGCTCAACGGGCAACTGCCGCCGGGCAGCGCCTGGGCGGATTCGGCGCAGGTCGCCGAAGCCGTCAGCAATGCGCTCGATCAACGTGGCTTGCGCCCGCTGCACGATAACCGCCCGGCCGACCTGTTTGTCAGCGCCGACCTGCACCTGGAAACCCGCCTGCGTCAGGTTCGGGACGACTATGGTTATTACGGCGGCGGCTATGGCGGCTACAACCGCTACGGCAGCAGTTACGGCATGTACAACACCGTGCCGATCGTGCGGACTTATCAGGAACAGGTCGTGGTAGTGCGGGTTGAATTGTTTGACGCTCAGAGCGGTCAACCGGTATGGAGTGCCAGCGCCGAAACCAGCAGTCGCGGCAGCCAGAGCGAGCGCGCCGATGCGATACGGGAGGCTGTAGAAAAGGCGATGTCGGCGTATCCTCCTAATTAGCTTCTGTAGGTAAGAAGCATTGCGCAGGTTCATGTCTTCAACCGGAGAAATATCATGTTCCGCCGTCTCGCTTTACTGGCTGTGGCCGTGCTGCTCACTGCCTGCGCCGGCAGCCAGGTCAATCATGACTTCGATGCCAGCCGCGACTTCGCCGCCTATCGCAGTTGGAACTGGAAAGAACCCGCCCTGCAATATCGGCCCGATGATCCACGGATCAAGAGCGACCTGACTGAGCAACGCATCCGCCAATCGGTGAGCGATCAACTGGATCAGCGTGGCCTGCGCCCGGTTGCGGGTGGTCAAAAGGGCGATTTGAGCGTGCAGACCTATCTGATCGTCGAACAGCGCCAGCAACAAGTGACCACCAACTACGGCGGCGCTTGGGGCAATCCATGGAACGGCTACTGGGGCGGGCCGATGTACAACGAAACCCGTAACGTCAGCTACAAAGTGGCGATCATCCAGATCGACCTGCTCGACGGCAAGGACGGCAAACTGGTGTGGCGCGGCAGTGACGAGCAGATACTCAGCCGCACAACGAACCCGTCGGATCGCAGCACGGCGATACGCGAAACGGTCGGGCGAATTCTCGCCAATTACCCACCGCGCTAAACACCACCCAACCCTGTAGGAGCACGGCTTGCCGGCGATGGCGTCCTTGAGATCGCCAACGCCGGCAAGCCGTGCTCCTACAGGGTTTTTTGTTGTCTTGGCTGGCATGTTGCCAGCAGTCCAGCCAAGTCTTGACTACACTGCTGTTCACCCAAGGAGGTAGCCCTCAGCTGTGCACCGGCAAAGGAGTGTGCGATGTCTCCCCGTTTGCAGTTTCGCAGCCCGTCCCGGCAACGGGGGGCGATCGGTTTGATGGCGGCGCTGACATTGGGCATGGCCCTGATGTTCTTGCTGGTCGTGGTCGACAGCGGTCGTTTGTACCTGAAAAAACGTGACCTGCAGCGCGTAGCGGACATGGCCGCACTTGAAGCGTCCACCCGAGGGGGTGATTGCGCCGCTGGCAACACTGCCACCGTTTATGCCACCGCCAGCGCAAACCGTAACGGCTTCACCCTTCCTGACCCCACTCACACTCTGCTGGTCGCTTGCGGCGCCTTGACCCTGGATGCCAATAACCTTCGGGTATTTGGCGCCGACCCGAGCAAGAGCGAAGCCATTCGGGTGATCGCCAGCCATTCGGTCCCGCAGAGTGTCGCCGGCGGTGTTGGCGCCCTGTTCGGTGGGGCTCCTCGTGGGGCAACCATCAATCTGACGGCCAGCGCTGTCGCCGCATTACCGCCACCGCAGGCTTCGCTGACCATCCGAAGTACGACGCTGAGCGTCGACACCAGCAAATCGGCCACGCTCAACGCGCTGTTCGGTGGTTTGCTCGGGGGCAACCTGAACATCAGCGTTGCGGGCTGGAACGGACTGGTGAACACCAACATCAGCCTGCTCGGCTACCTCAATCGATTGAAGGTCGACCTTAACCTCAGCGCGGCCGGGTATGACCAGGTATTGGGCAATACGATTGCCGTCAGCCAACTGATCCAGACCGCCGTCAATGTGCTGGACCCCGGCGGCACACTCGGCGCGACCGCAACCATTGTGAGTCTTCAAGCGCTGAAGGTCGCGGCAGGCTCAACCACCGTCGTACTCGGCAACGTGCTGCACGTCGAGGCTGGCAGCACCGTGACGGCGCTGGGGACCAACCTGAAAGTGTTCGACCTGATGGAAGCGGTCGTGCAACTGGCCAACAAAAAAAACGGCCTGGTGGCGACCCTGCCAATCAACCTTGCGGGGCTGGCGCAAATCACCGCTCGGGTGCAGATACTGGAGCCGCCACAGCTCTCGGCCATCGGCAATCCGAAAAATGCCGCGCTGGCGCCTTTGGGGCCCAACCGGATCTATGTGAAAACCGCTCAGGTGCGTACATTGCTGTCGCTCGACTTGCCGGTGCTCAATTCCATCGTGGCGCTGATCAATGCGGCGGCTGATCTGGCAGGCCCGTTGACCAACACACTCAACGCCTTGCTCAATCTCAATCTGGTGGGAGTGCTCAATTCACTGACCTGTGCCTTGCTCGTGCCCTGTCAGACTCCTGACATCATCGTGCTACCGCCACCAATACGTATCGACGTGGCGCTGGACGTTGCCAGCGCCAACAGCTATGTCACTGCCTACAGTTGCGTCAGTACCACCAACAAAACCCTGACCACCAACACCAGCACTTCGCTGGTAAACCTGAAGATCGGCAAGATCGATCCAGCCACCGCTTTCGGCAGCAACACCACGCCACCGGCGGTAGTGGTGCAGCCGTTGAAGGTGATCGATATCGGGGTGAAAACCTGTATGAGGATTCTGTTCCTGCCCATCTCCTGCGACCCACGGATTCCGGGCGTCGGCGGCGGCATCAGTATCATGGCCGACACCACCGTGGCACAGAGCGCCAACATGCCGCACGTCTATTCCGCACCGCCGGCCACCAGCCTGCCGGAGATCAACCAGCCACCGTTCTACTATTCCTATTCCACCAGCAATATCGTCAGCAGCCTTACCGACACGGCGACCAATATCAAGGTCGACATGTACGGCCCGACGGGCAGTCTGGTCGGTGGTCTGGGGGCGATCCTAAACACGGTCACAACATTGTTGGTCAACACGATCAACAGCGTGCTCAGCCCGTTACTCGACACCTTGATCAACACACTATTGCTTAGCCTGGGGATCGACCTGAACAAGGTCGATGTCGGCGCCAACCTCAGTTGTCACTCAGGACGAGCCACGCTGGTGATCTGATCGTCGGTGGCAATCGGCAGCTCGATACAAAACCGTGCGCCCTCGACCGAGTTTCTGACGCTCAGTTTTCCGCCCATGTTCTCAACGATGCCGTAACTCACCGACAACCCGAGCCCGGTGCCGACACCCACGGGTTTGGTGGTGAAGAACGGCTCGAAAATCCGCTCCAGCAACCGCGGATCGATACCGCCGCCGTTGTCCTCGACCCACAGTCGCACCGAATACTCATCACGTTCGGCGTACACCGAGATCCACGGTTTGAACTCACGGTCGGCCTCGCGTTTGCCGAGCAACGCATCCCGCGCGTTGACCATCAGATTGATCAACACCTGTTCGAGCTGATCGACGTAACCGCGCACTTGCACTTCAAACCCGGTCTCGTTGACCCGCAGATCGACCCCTTTGCCGCGCATCCCTTCGGCCAGCAGCGACAGCGTGCCTTCGATAGCTTGTGCCGGGTTAAACGGATGTTGCTCTATCTCCGAGCGGCGGCCAAACACCCGCATGTGATCCACCACCCGCGCGGCGCGCTGGACCTGTGCATCGATGCGGTTGAGCTTGTCGGTCAGGTAGTCGATCTGCGCATCGCCGTTGCTCAGACGCTTGAGCACGTTGACGATGGCCATGCGCATCACATTCAACGGCTGATTGATTTCGTGGGCCAGCCCTGTGGCCATTTCACCGAGAGTAGCCATTTTTGCACTTTGGGTGAGCTGCTGCTGGGCGCGGCGGACCTCGGTGTTGTCGCGACCCACGGCCTGAATCTCCAGCAAATGGCCGTGCTCATCGAACACCCCGCGATCCGACCACACCCACCAGGCATGTTCCCGCCCCGGCAGTTGCAAGTTGATTTCCGCGGTGCTGACCGGGAATTCCGGGCTGAGTCGGCTGAGCCGCTGGAGAAACGCTTCGCGCTGTTCCTGCGACATCCAGCTGCCCAGATTCACCCCGGGCAGTTGCTCGGGCTGGCATTCCAGGTAAGTCGCCAGCGGGCGGTTGCCGAAGGTCAGGGTCAGGTCGGGGCGGTAGCGGCAGATCATCGCCGGAGAGTCTTCCACCAGGATCCTGTAGCGTTCTTCACTCTGTTTCACCTGTTCGGCGGCCAGGGTTGCTTCGGTGACGTCCAGCCACAGGCCGACGGCTTCCACCGGCAAGCCAAGGTCGTCGCGCAGTAGCTTGGCTTCATCGAGTAGCCAGTGGTATTCGCCGCGACTGTCGCGCAGCCGATAGCGGGCGCGCACCGAACCTTCACGCAGCAAATGTCGGGTACGTTCGAAGTACCGATCGCGGTCCTCCGGGTGCACCCTTTCAACCAAGGTCCCCGTCGCGCAATCAGCCAGTGTCCAGCCGAGCAGCGGCAGTAGGCTGTCACTGAAAAACGTCGGTTGCAGCGCACCTTCTACATAACGTTGCACGTAGATCACCGCCGGTGAGCTGGCGATCAGATTGTCCAGTCGGGCATGGGCCGCCGCGGCGTTTTGCTCCTGGTTTTTGATGTCGCTGATGTCGAGCATGAAGCCCACCAACCGCCGGTTTTTACCGATCCCCAGGACCTGGCCTTGCAGGCGATACCAGTTCGGCGTTTGTGCCAGACGCACGCACAGCAGCAGCGGGGTGCCGTCGTCTTGCAAGGCTTGCAGACGACTGCTCAGCTCTTCACGGTCGGCGGGGTGCACCCGATCAAGCCAGTCGTGCAGCGGCAAACGATCGATCGCAAGGTCCAGATTACTGGCCAGCGACGGCGCCAATTGCACCTCGCGACTGTCGCTGAACACCTCCCACCATCCGGTGCCGAGCAAGGCTTGCAGCGACTCCAGCCGTTCCAGTTGCAGCTGGTGCCGGTGCTCGCGCAAGCGTTCAAGCAACGGGCCTGCCAGCGCGGCGGTCAGTTGTAACCAATCGCGATCAATCAGGTCGGGTGCCTGTTGCTGCACCGGATAAAGGCCACACAGCAACCAGGCGACCACACCCTGAGCATCGTGATAGGGCACCGCGAACCCTTCGGCATTACCGAAGATGCCTTGCAAACGGGGATGTTCAGCGGGCGTCAGGCATTGCGGCGCAGAGCCGTTCAGGCTGTCGAGCACCTTGCCCAGGCGCTGAGCGTTTTGCCACAGGTGGGGCGCATCGAAGGCCGTGTAATGCTGGTGAATCTGCCAGCCTTCTTCCTGTTCATCGATTAACGCCACCGCAATGCATGGCATGTGGAAACGTTGGGCCAGGCCTTGCAGCTGTTCCGCCAACACCTCGGGCAGGCGCGTCAGGTTGCACCGGCGCAACTGTTCGCCGATCTGAGCTGCGAGTAATTGGCATTGCTCGCGGCTGCGTGATTGCCGGTGTTCGAGCAACAAGTCGCCGATGTCCAGCAACTGCAACAGCCAGGCATCAGCCAATGGCTGGACCCAGCCTCGCAGGTGCAGGGGTTGTCCGTTGAGGCGGTAAAAGTCCAGGTCCAGAGACTGTCCCTGCCAGTCAACGGGCGAGCCTTCAACGGCGAGGCAGCTGTGAGGCATGAGGAAATCGAGCAGGTGCGGTGCTTGCGCAGCGGGCGTCTGCTGGGCCAGCACATGCCGCAGTGGGCCGGTCAGGTGAATCACTCGACCTTCGGCATCCAGATGCATCTGTAAACCGACGCTTTGCACGCTCCGGGTGTCTGGCGTGTCCACTGGCTGAGGCGGATGGCGGTTAAGCAGGCGCCCGAAGAGTTTGTCTGCGGAACTCAAAATTGCAGGCTCGAACTGGCGGTGAGGTTTACCGGCAGATTGGGCACTTGGCCAATACCCGGCAAGGTCAGAAACGGGATGACCTGCTGCAGTTTGCTGGTGGGGTAGCTGATGCTGACTTTCAACACCCCGCCCACATAGGTGGCGCTGGCGTCGGTGGCGACATTGAAATTCAGTGCGGCAGGAATCCAGGCCAACTGTCGGCTCAATTCTGTCGTGGCAATGGTTTTTACCGCGGTGTCGTACCCAGGGGTGCTCGGATCCAGCGCCACGCTTCGGCGCACCGCTTCGGCGGTCGACTGGGTGAACGATTGCATCAGCAACAGCGGCAAGCTGTAAGTGACGATTCCATAAAACACGGCGAAAAAGATGAGAAACACCAAAGCGAACTCAATCGCTACAGCGCCTTTTTGCTTGCGGGGGAGGCCTATTTTCATGACTGCGTCTACCCTGATATTCACGACGTGATATCAGCATAGAATCATTCAGCCAAAACGGACGTTTTTTACCGGATGCAGAGCTTTGTATTACTGATCTGGCTGACGCTATGCGCAGCACAGGATGCTCGAGAACGACACATCGCCAATGGCCTGACCCTTGGCGCCGCGGTGTTGGCGCTGGCGTATCTCCTGTGGACGGGCACTACCTGGCTGGGGGCCGAGGCGGTGCAGGGCGGCTGGGCTTTTTTGCTGGCGCTGGCTTTTACCTTGCCCGGTTATGCGCTGAGACGCTTGGGCGCAGGCGATGTGAAACTGATGACCGGCCTGGGCCTGGCGACGGACGGCATGCACCTGCTCGGGGTGTTCATCGGTGCCGGATTGGCCAGCGTGCTGTGGCTGCTGCTGGCGCCAAGAGTCTGGCTTCATATGGGCCAAGGGCTTAGAAATCATCTTCGATATCTGGAGCCTGGAATGTCAAAGAAACAGCCCTTTGCCCCCTTCGTATTGGTGGGCCTGTTACTCACACTCGCCTGGTTTCACTAGTCGCCCGTTCTATGTACAGAGTCGGAAAGTACGTCTACTTTCAACTCAGTAGTTGTACAGCCTCTGGCTGGTAGAGGAATGGTCAACATTGACCTTGCAGGGAGTTGCATGTGAACAAGCTTTCTTCGGCAGTAAAAATCCTTGTGGTCGACGACCAGCCGTTGATTGCCGCTCAACTCTGTGAGTTTCTTGAAGGCAGCGGTTACCGTTGTGTTTCTTGCGAAACTGGCCAACAGGCCGTCGAGCGTTTCAATGAAGACGATGCGATCGGCCTGGTGCTTTGCGATTTGCACATGCCCGGTCTGGACGGGATCCAACTGGTTCAGGAGCTGCAACGGCTATCCGGCAAGCACCGTGTGTTTGAAGCGATCATGCTCACTGGGCGCGCGGACAAGCAGGATGTGATCAAGGCTTTGCGGGCCGGGTTTGCCGATTACTACCAAAAGCCGATCATTCCGGGTGAGTTGCTCGAAGGGATTGCGCGTCAGGCAGTGGTTTTGCAGGAACGACAGAAGAGTCTGCAGCTAGGGCATCTGGATCAGAAGCTGCAGTATCTTGCCGAGTCGATCGATGATCTGTATCAGGATCTGGATAAGGTTCGGCGTGGGCCGCGGTTATCGGTTTCCACTGATGAGGAAGCCATCGCTATGGATCGGGTTGAGATTCCGGCGGGCTTCAGTCAGCTGTCGCCAAGGCAGTTGGAGGTGGCGCGGTTGGTGGGGAAAGGACAGACGAATTATCAGATTGCCTGTGAGTTGGGGATTACCGAGAACACGGTGAAGCTGTATGTGTCGCAGGTTTTGCGGTTGACGCATATGCATAATCGGACGCAGTTGGCGCTGGCTTTGTTACCCCGTCATTCTGGATCGCGTCAGGGGGTGACTGCGCATTAGGTTTTTGTTGGTGTGCTTTCATAACGATCCCTCTAAGAACCAAAGGCATGAGACAGGGCGGTGAAGCCCGGGCCGGCCAGTACGATCAATAACGCCGGGAAGAGAAACAGCATCATCACGATGGACATTTTGGCGGACATCTTGGAGATGTATTCCTGCAAGCGTGTCAGGCGCCGGTCATCGAGCAATTGCTTGAGGGTCTGCAGGGATTTCATCGCACCACCCCCCTGATGGATCAACTGCTCAAGGATGACGCAAGTGTCGGTAAACTCGTCGACGGCCAGCAATCGGGTGGCTTTGTTCAGTTCTTCGCCCAGTTCCAGGCCGGAATCGACCCGGGCCAATACCAGACGCAATTCATGGGTCAGGGCCGGCAATAATTGTTTACCTTCATTGCTCAACACGCGCAACGACTGCTCCACCGCCATGCCCGATTCGAACAGGATGCGCAGCAGCGGAATGAAGGTGGAAATCTCGCTCGCCAGTTGTTTTTGCCGACGCTGCGCGGCAGCGGCCAGCAACCTTTTGGGCAATAGATAGCCGATGCAGGTGGCGAACACCGGGGCCATCCAGTGGTTGTCTGCATGAGGGAAGAACACGCCCTGGATCAGCAAGGTCAGGGCCAGTGCCAGCACCGGAACGCCTACCTGGAACGCCGCGAACAGTGAACGTCGTCGGGCGCTGCGCCAGCCGAGGCGGTTAAGTAATGCCTGGGTTTCGTTATCCAGGTTGACCGAGCGCTGACCGATCCGGCTGCTGCCCAGCAGCTGTAGCCACTGATTTACCCGGTTGTCGCTCGTCAGTTTTCCATCGAGTCGTTGCGCCACCTGGCGAGCCCGTCGACGCTGTTCCAGCAAACCGCTGAGCAGCAACAACGTTGCCCCCAGAAACAGCAATGCGCAGATCAGCAATGGCACTTTCATACGCTGCGCAACATGTGCCAGAGCGCCAGGCTGCCAACCACCTGCAAGCCGAACGCGGATGCAAGCATGATTTGCCCCGAATCGTCGTGCCACATGGCGAGCAAGTATTGAGGGTTGGTCGCGAGGAAATAGCCGGCCAGGCCAATCGGCAAACAGCCCAGGACCCACGCGGTCACTCGGGTTTCACCGGTCATGGCCCTGAGCTGGCGCGCAGCCTGCTCGCGCTCCCGGATCATCTTGATCAGGTTTTCCAGCAATTCGCTGGCATTACCGCCATAGCGGTGATTGACCTTCAAGCCGAGTGCGAACAGGCGAAGTTCGTCTTTCTCATACAGCTCGGCGAGGTCAGCCGCGGCATCCGGCAGACTGACCCCCAGCTGTACGTTGCGCTGAACCCGCCCCATGGCGTTTTTCAACGGGTCTTCAGCGACGTCGATGGCGCCCAGCACCGCATCGGCCAGGGTGCGCCCGGACTTCAGACTGCGCACGGTGTGATCAAGCATTTGTGGCAGTTGTTCGATCATGCGCTGGAGTCGGCGCTGATAACGCCAAGTGACATACAGGCGCAGCATCAGCGGCGGTAGCAGTAACAGAACCAGCAAGCCGACCCAGCCAGCGCTAGCAAATCCGAGCAAGATGCCAAAGGCCCAGAGCAGCAGCCATAGCCCCAGACGCTCGGTGGGACGCCCAAGGCCGGCTCGCAGAAAGGTCCGATCCAGACTGACCCAGGAGGTTTTCGCCAGCACCGGATGCGGTTGCCCCTGGGTCAGGCGTCCGAGTACCCGTTCGGTGCCGGTCTGGCGTAAGCCGCGATAAAACAGGCGGATCGACAGTCCGAGCAAGACCAGGCAAACGAGGATGAGCAGCACCGGTTTGAGCATGCCGTGGCCTTCAGTACGCTGAGGGAGAGAGCGCCAACTCACGGCGCAGTTTGTCGCCGGCGGGGTTGACCGCCTC
The DNA here is from genome assembly GCF_054897865.1 of Pseudomonas sp. LS2P72. Taxonomy (NCBI): domain Bacteria; kingdom Pseudomonadati; phylum Pseudomonadota; class Gammaproteobacteria; order Pseudomonadales; family Pseudomonadaceae; genus Pseudomonas; species Pseudomonas sp. LS2P72. Next base: position 6,190,696 of record NZ_CM142708.1, on the reverse strand, counting down.
GCGCATGAATCCGAAACCGTTGCGTCGGTCGAGCCGGAACAACGTGTTGGTGACATACACGTCATCACGCAAGCCGATCACCTCCACCACTTCGCTGACGCAGCGGCGGCCGTCGGGCATGCGCGTCAGCTGGATCACGACGTCCAGTGCGGCGCAGATCATTTGCCGCAAGGTACGTTCGGCGATGGTACGGCCCGTCAGCCCCACCAATGTCTCCAGGCGCAACAGCGCATCCTGGGCGTTGTTGGCGTGCACGGTGCTCATGGAACCGTCGTGGCCGGTGTTCATTGCGGTGAGTACGTCCACCACTTCGACGCCACGAATCTCGCCGAGGATGATTCGGTCCGGGCGCATCCGCAGGGCGTTGCGAATCAGGTCACTGGCCTTCACTTCGCCGTGGCCTTCGGCATTCGGCGGTCGGGTTTCCAGGCGCACCACGTGAGGGTGGCCCAGTTGCAGTTCGGCGACGTCTTCGATGGTGACGATTCGCTCGTGAGGGTTGATCAACTGGCTGAGAATGTTCAGCAGCGTGGTCTTGCCGGTGCCGGTGCCGCCGCTGATCAGGATGTTGCAGCGCTTGCTCACGGCCTCCTGAATAAAGTCGAAGATCGCCTGATCGATGGTTTGCATTGCCATCAGGTCCGAGCTTTTGAGCATGTCCTTGCGAAATTTACGTATCGACAGGCAGGGGCCATCAAGCGCAATCGGTGGAATGATCGCGTTGACCCGGCTACCGTCGGGCAGTCGTGCGTCGACCATTGGCGACGACTCATCGAGCCGTCGGCCGAGGGGCGCGAGGATCCGTTGCATGACCCGTTCGACGTGATGCGCATCGATGAAACGCAGGTCGCTTTGATGCAGTACGCCGTCGCGCTCAATGAACACCCGGTGCGGGCCGTTGACCAGGATCTCCGTCACCGCCGGGTCCCGCAACAGCACTTCCAAGGGGCCGAAACCCGTGAGTTCGTCGACGATTTCTTCGGCCAGACGCTCCATTTCATATCGGGAAATCGCCAGGTGCAGCCGGGCGATGTACTCGGCAACCTTGTCGATGACGAACTGCGAGAGCACCTGCCGTGAACCCTCCAGCAGGTTTGTGCCGGACTCCTCGATGGCGTCGATGATGTAGCGGTGCAGCACCAGTTTCAGACCTTCGTGGTCGGTGTTGCCAGTGGTGGTGCGCACAGGGGCACCGAAGAGTTTTTCACCGCTCATTGCGCACCCCTCAACCGGTTGAACCAGCCAGACTTGGGCTTGGCAATGCCCTCGGAGCGCTTGGCCAACCGCTCGCCGAGCGCGCGCAGGCTTTGAGTCAGGCCTTCGCGAGGGGCCAGATCAAACAGCGTCAAACCTTGGTTCTTGGCGTTAAGCCGAACTTCCGGGCTGTAGACCAAGGTCGCGATAATCTCCATGCCGAAGCTTTTGCTCAGGGTGTCGGAGTCCGGTGCGACGTTGCCCAGGTAGCGGTCCACCAGCAGCTTGGCGTGATCGAGCTTCATGCCTTTTTCACGCCACAGGTTGAGTACCGCCAGGTTGCGACGGCAGTCGAGTACGTTCTGATCGGTGTACCACAGCAACTTGTCGCAATGGGTGACGAAGGTGCGTAGCGCTTCGCTGTCCGGCTGACCCGTCAGGTTCACCACGATGTGCTGGAAGTGTTGGCGCAGGGCGCTGAGCAGCATGTACAACTCGGCGGTGCTGGTGTGTTCCAGCGGCTCATCGTGATGGGCGTAGGCGAGGATCCGCAACCCGGCGGCGCAGGTGGTGAACGCGCTGTCGATCAGCGTCGCGTCGAGGCGCCGCAAGTGCCGGAGTGCATCGCCGAAGTGGAACGAACTCTCCAGCCCGAGCAAGGCCAGGCTGTCACCGCGCGGCAGGCCCAGGTCCAGCAACAGCGTTTGCTGTCCGCTCTTTTGCACCACTTGCGCCATGTGCATGGCGAGCAGCGCGCCGTCGGCGTTGATTTGCACACCGTAGAGCACCGTCAGTCCACCCAGCTGGGTGTTCGGGGCCACGGGTGGCAGGCGTTTGCTCAGCCGTCGCACCAACCCCGCGACTTCACTGGAGCGCGATCCATAGGCCACGAAATCCCGTGCGCCGGCGCGCATGGCATTGAGCACGAGTTGGTTGTCCATGCCATCGCCCAACGCGACGATCGCCAGCATCGGTTTGGCTTCCAGGGCACCTTCGATCAATGCGCTTTGGGCCACCACGTGTTCGCGGTCCAGACCAATGAACACCAGGCTGGCGAAGGTCACGTCCACCAGCGCGAGCAATTCGTCGAGGCTGCCACCGCCGGCGCTGACCACCTGGCCCAACGGGGCGAGGGCGCCTTGCAGCCACTCGAGGTCGGTGCTGTTGCGAGTGATTGCGAGGAAGGTCTGGCTCAGGTTCTGGCTCTGGCTCATTGCGATAATCCGCTACGTTTATCGAAGTTGCAGTTTTCGAGGAAGTTCAGGTGATACCGGTTCGGGTCATAGTTACGCTTGAAACAGGGCATGGAACGACTGCGCATTTTGAGGCGTCCTTGCTCGGCTCAGGGGGTTTGTTGGGTGACTTCGTTGCCGCGGATGACTTCCACGCTCGACTTGCGCGGTGCTGTGTTGCTGTGGGTGACGACAGGTTTGGGTGGGGGCGTCATGGCCAGTTGGTTGAACTGGATCAACTCGCGTTTGGCACTGGCAAGGTTGGCCGATGAATCGCTTTCGCCGGCCCAGTAACGAGCCAGACGTTTTTCATCGGCGCTGCGCACGGCCAGACGCAACACGCCGGCCTGGGCCGCCAACATCAGGCGACTCAACAGTTGTTCGGGGACGGCAAGCAAGACGCTGCGGGCGCTGGCGCGCAATTGTTCCTGCCTGAGCTTTTCTTCGTTGCTGCGGACCGGGCTTGCGGGTTGACCGTCGTTGGTCAACCCCATCTGTTCACCCACCCCGAGCACCCGCAAGGCCGGTACCACCAGTTGCGCCGACGGCTGAAGGTTGTTGTTGTCCATGCGCAGAAACAGCAGCACATCGACATAGTCCCCCGGTGTCAGTTGCCCACCGGCATTGATCACTTCATCCACCGCGACAGCGAGGGCGCGTTCATCGGGACGAATCATCCGCGCCAGTCTGCCGCCGGCTTCAAAGCTTTCATCATTGAGCCAGGTACCGGCGCTGAGGGCGCGCCAGGGCGTTCGGCCAATGGCTTGATCGAGGCGGCTCAGGCTGCCGGCCGGGACGGTACGGAGTTGTTCCAGGGTCACGTCGGCGGCGCTGATCGGCACGAACGGTGGCACATCATGCAGCAGCACCACCACCGGATGGCGGGTGGGGTCGTCCACGGGGGGCGGTGTCTGGGCGATAGGCGCAGGCGTGACGATCCCGGGTTGCACGACAGGCTCGGGAGCGGGTTGGCGGCTTAGCGTGAGGCCCCAGTAACCGGCAATAATGGCGCCCACCAGAAACAAACCGGCCAGGCCCAGAGTGATACGACTGTTCATGACGGCTCTCCCTTTCCTGCTGCTTGAGACCTCGTCGCATCCAACGAGACAACTTCGCAATCAGGCAGCTATGAACATGGAACTATTTCGCTATTTGACGGTAGCTCAGCTAGAGCAAAAAGCCATTAAGGGCCTGAAAATAACTAACTAAAGTAAGTCGCCAGGGCGAAAACGTGACTTTTTTGGCGTCAACGAAGCGACTAATACTTTAGTGATAATTCGTTCTTACAGTTGTGGGTATGGGGAATGCCGACAATGCTGATGCTGGCAAAGGGGAACCATGTTGCGACCGTGCAACACCCGTCGTTGTCCAGGAGTACCGCCATGTCCTTCACGAAAATTGCTCAGAAGATCAAATCCGAAATCGCTTTTTACAAAGGCCTGGCCAAAGATACCGAAGGTGCTTCGGGTATCGAATACGCCATTATTGCGGGCATGGTGGCAGTCGCTTTAGCGGCGTTTGTGACGCCGATCTCCACGGCTGTTACCGCCATGTTTACCACTATCCGAGACGCGCTTTGACCTGCCTGCTATCAATGGTCAGCTACTTGCCAATCCCGCCAAGGGCTTCTAACGTCAGCGCTTAGTCCATTGCAGGTGTTGCCCATGAACGCTCCCTCGTTTCCACGCCAACAGCTACTTCTGGTCGATGATGAGGAGGATGCGTTGCTGGAGTTGGCGGAATTGCTGGAGGGCGAGGGCTTCAATTGCTTTACCGCCACCTCGGTCAAACTCGCGCTGCAACATCTGACGCGCCACCCTGATATTGCGTTGGTAATCACTGATCTGCGGATGCCGGAGGAGAGTGGCATGTCGTTGATCAAGCGGTTGCGCGAGCATACGTCCCGCCAGCATTTGCCGGTGATTGTGACGTCGGGGCATGCGGACATGGAGGATGTCAGTGACATGTTGCGGTTGCAGGTGCTCGACCTGTTTCGCAAGCCGATTTATCACGTGCGGTTGTTGGAGACGTTGAATAATTTGTTTCCGCAGCCTCAGGTTGGGTTGGCAAACTATCCACCGCACTGAGTCTCGAAGCCAACGGCTCTGCGTACTGTTTAAAATTGACGCCATCTATATGACATTTCGGTAGTGTCTAAATGATGGCTCATGTACATTCCCCGCGCCCGATTTCAGCAGCTCGCTGACGGGCCGGTAGGGATGCCTGGATGAATGCGCGTTTCCCGACCGAATGTGAATTCAGACGTTTGGAAGGGAATCTCAATTGAACACCTATTGCTTGCGCCGTTCATTGTTGGCGCTGTCTGTGACTGCTGCCGTTTTTAACACCCCGACGAGTTTTGCTGCCGATCTCAATTACGATTTGAGCGGTGGCCCACTCAGCAGCGCTCAACAGAACTGGCAAAGGGTCACGCTGACCGGCACTGCGAACATTGCTCCCGTTTCGGCACCAGGGCTTACGTATGCCGCGCAATTCAAGAGCCTGACGGCGCAGCTGGAACTGGTCAACACGGGTTCCATCACGATGGACGACGCTACCCACGGCATCGGAATCGATATCGGGCCCGGCCTCTCCGGCCCCTCAACATTTGGCTACAACATTCGCAACACCGGCTCGATCAAGATCGATGGTCTCGCCAGCATCGGTGACTCCAGAGGTATCGTGGACACCGGCAGCACGCTGGGCGGCTCCTTCATCAACACCGGTGACATTGAAGTCAGCGGCATGAATTCCAGTGGCGTCATTCTGCTGCACACGACGATGCAAGGCATTTCCAACGACGGCACGATCAGTGCGAGCGGTACCGACGCACTCGGTATGTTGCTTGATGGCGCGACGTTGACCGGCACTGTCTCGAACAACGGAACCCTGCGAGCATCGGGCACCGACGCCGAGGCGCTGACGTTCGAGGCTGTAACGTTCAACCATCCGACCGGGACTGGCAGGTATATGCTGATCAACGACGGCACGATTTCCGGCGAGTCTATTGGCGTCCATGTCAGTGACCAGCCAACCAACAGCCGACCGTTTACTATTTACCAGCTGTCCGGCTTGATCGAGGGCGGTAGCGCTGCAATTCAAGTCGATGACGGCGAAAGCTATTTCGATTGGTTTGGCGGGACGGTCAGGGGCGATATCCTGGGGATGTCTGGTGTACTCATCGACGGCGACGTGGTCTTCGATGGTTCGAACATCAACTCGGATTACGTCACGATCCAAAGCGGCAAGCTGACCCTGATGAAACCGCACACCACCCTCATCGGCGACTTCGACATGGAAGAATCCGACTCGGTGCTGGAGATGTATTTAGGTAATGACACCAACCCCAATCTCCCCGTCCTGAGAGTTACCGGCACCACCGATATCGCCCCGGGCGGACGCATTCACTTGCAGGCCCGCTCCAGCGATTTCCGCATCAATGCCGGTGGCACTCGCTACACCTTGATCAGCTCGGGCCAGTTGACCGGGGGTGAAAACCTTACGGTGACCTCGTCCTCCGCCTTGCTGGATGTCAAAAGCTTCGGCATCGAAGGTAATGACGTGAAGGCATTGGTCGCAGCGAAGTCGGAGGAAGTGCTCACACAAAACACCCTCCAGGCTGGAGGCACGCGCAACGCTGCCGGAGCACTAGGCCGTTTCTCTTCGTTTGTCATGCCTCAACTCAACGAACAGGATTCTGTGTTCCAGGCGTTCGCTAATGCCGATACCGATACCGAGCTTGCGAAGCTGGCCGAGAAGCTCAGCCCGGATGTGAGCCGTGGCGTCATTCACGCCGCCACCAACAGTCAGACCCTGGTCTCGAATGTGATCAGCGACCGTTCGAGCCGTAACCGAACGACTGGCTCGTCGACAGACAAAGGCGTGTGGCTGCAATCGTTGACCAGCGACGCCGATCAGGATGCCCGCAAAGGTATGGATGGCTTTGATGCCAACAGCCACGGCATCGCCGTAGGTGCTGACGGTCAATTGAACGTCGACACGGTCGTGGGTCTGGCCTACAGCTATATCAACACCGATGTGAAATCCGACGAAGGCAGCAAAACCGAAGTGACGGGTCATGCGCTGACGCTGTACGGCAACTGGACCCACGACAGCTGGTTCGTGGACTCATCGCTGATGTACGGCTGGAACGACAACGAGTCCAGACGTTACATCGTCGGCACGCGTGCCAAGGGTGACTACGACAGCGAAATCTTTGGCGTGAATGCGCTGGCCGGTTACAGCTTCCATCTCAATCCGGACGTCGTACTTGAGCCACAGGTCGGAGCCCGTTATGCCAACGTCGGAATGGACGCTTATCGCGAGAAAGGCAGTTCAGCGTCGTTGAATGTCGGCAGCCAGCGTTATGAAGTGGGCGAGATGGGCATCGGTGCTCGACTGGCCGCCGCGTTCGATGTCGGTCAGGGTAGTCTCGAACCTGAAGCCAAGGTCATGGCCTGGCACGATTTCATCGGTGACAAGACTGCTACCACGTCGTCTTTCGTGTTGGGTGGCGATTCGTTCACCACGCGTGGTATGACACCGGTGCGCGACAGCTATGAAGTGGGCCTGGGTGCAAACTATCGACTGGGCTCATGGAGCGTGGGCGGCTCCTACAACTACTTCACCAGCACCGACTTCAATGCCGATACGTTTACAGCGAAGGTGCGGTACGCGTTCTGATCGTGTTCATGACACCAAAGAGACAGTGTGGCGCAAGGAGGCAGGCTCCCTCGCCACAAGATGGGGCAATTGGCAGGTCAGGCAATCGGCCGCCAATGCCCCACCATATGCTCCAAATCCCCTTCGCCCACCAATCTCAAATCCCCACTGGATCCCGCCGCACTGGCCAGCAATGTCACCTCGCTGGGCAACCGCACCGGTTTCCTGAACTGCACCGCAATCTCGACATTCGCCGCCGGCAGATGCTCACTTAACGCTGCCAGCGTACGCGCCTTGTTCCACAACCCGTGGGCGATGGCCGTCGGGAAACCGAAGAGTTTGGCGCTGACGGTACTCAGGTGAATCGGGTTGTAGTCGCCGGACACTTTGGCGTACTGCCGCCCAATGTCCGACGACGCTTTCCAGCGGGCGACTTCCGACATTTCCAGTGTCGACGCCAACACGTCCTCGACGGGCTCGCCTGCGAGTTTGACCCCACGGCACAACATCTGGCTTTCAGCTTCCCACAACGCCCCCAACTGATCGTCGAGCGTGGTCACCAGATCGAACGTCGCGCCCTTTTCATGGGGCTGAAGGTTTTGCACCTGAACGCTGACCCGCACACGATTCACGCCGCCCATTGGGCGAAAGATGCGAACGCGGTTGCTCAGGTGAATCAACCCCAGCAGCGGGAACGGAAACTCTTTGGCCGTCAGCAATTGCATCTGCAAGGCGAACGCCAGGATGTGTGGGTAGGTGGGCGGCAACAAACCGTTCTCGGCAAAACCGCAGACCTTGCGATAGTCCGCCAGGCGCTTCGGATCGACATTGATCCAGCAGCGCAAACCCGACTCGGGCAGGGTGGTGCCGGTGATTTTGCGTCGCGTCGCGGCCCGCACGTACAGTCCTGACAGGCTTGGTTCGCGGTTGAGTATGTGCCAATCGATGATCATGCCTAAGCCCCCAAAACACTTTGTCCGCACACTCGCAGCGCTTGGCCGGTGAACGCGCCGGTGCCCGGTTGGGCCAGCCATGCCACCGCTTCGGCGACGTCTTGCGGCAGGCCGCCCTGGCCCAGCGAACTCATGCGCCGCCCGGCCTCACGCACGCCGAACGGCAGGTGCGCGGTCATCTGGGTTTCGATGAAACCGGGTGCTACCGCATTGATGCTGATGCCGCGCTCGTTCAGCAGTGGCGCCCAGGCTTGGGCCAGGCCAATCAACCCGGCCTTGCTCGCTGCGTAATTGGTTTGCCCGCGATTGCCAGCGATGCCGCTGATCGACGCCAGCAGGATCACCCGGCCGTTGTCGTGCAGGGTGCCGCTGTCGAGCAGCGCCTTGGTCAGCACTTGCGGCGCATTGAGGTTGACCGCCAGTACCGAGTCCCAGAATTCCGGGGTCATGTTGGCCAGGGTTTTATCCCGCGTGATGCCGGCGTTGTGGACCACGATGTCGATGCCGTCGGGCAGTTGCTCGACTAACTGCGCGGCGGCGTCTTCGGCGCAAATATCCAGGGTGATGCTGCGCCCGCCGAGGCGTGCGGCGAGGGCTTCGAGATCAGTCTTGGCCGGTGCTACATCGAGCAGGATCACGTCGGCTCCGTCACGGGCCAGGGTTTCGGCGATGGAGGCACCGATGCCGCGTGCAGCACCCGTGACCAGTGCCGTGCGGCCTGACAATGGGCGAGTCCAGTCCGTCACTTGCGTGTCGCAGGCATTCAAGCGAATCACCTGTCCGGAAACGAAAGCACTTTTGGGCGAGAGGAAAAACCTCAGCGGGCCTTCCAGTTGATCCTCCGCCCCTTCGCCGACATAAATCAGCTGCAAGGTGCCGCCGCTGCGCAGTTCCTTGGCCAGCGCACGGCTGAAGCCTTCCAGTGCTCGCTGGGCACTGGCGGCGAACGGATCGCTCAAGGTCTCCGGCGCGCGACCCAGAATCACCAGGTGCGCGCTGTGGTCGAGGTTTTTAATCAATGGCTGGAAGAACTCGCGCAGCTGTTTGAGTTGATCGGTCTGCACCAGGTCACTGGCGTCGAACACCACGGCTTTGAGTTTGGGGCCGTGGCCGGGAATCCACGCGGTGGCCAGCGAAGGCTCGGTGCCGTAGCTGTAAATCGCGTCGGTCAGGCGGTTGGCAAAGGTGCCGATTTTCTCCGTCAACGGGCCACCGCCTAACAACAGCGCCCCCTCGACAGGCCGCAGCCGGCCAGCTTGCCAGCGCTCCAGCCGAACCGGCGATGGCAGACCCAGAGCCCCGACCAAACGGTGGCCGACGGACGAATTGGCGAAGTCGATATAACGGTCAGACATGGAACGCGCTCCAGCAGCTGGGGTTCAAAGTGTGGACCATGATTGGCAATCAGTCGTTCGATCCACGAGATAAGGCCTACGCTTGGCTATTGTAGGAGCTGAGCTTGCTAGCGATGGCGGTGTATCTGTCGACATCAATGTAGCTGACACACCGCTATCGTCGGAACGCCGCCCGGACCAAGCTCGGCTCCTACAAGGGGGGTGGTTTTCAAATTGGATATTCATCAGGAGCTTTTCATGACTCAACTGCGCCGCGTTGCGATTATTGGTGGTAACCGTATCCCCTTCGCCCGTTCCAACGGGCCGTACACCACCGCCAGTAATCAGGCGATGCTCACCGCCGCGCTCGAAGGCCTGATCGAACGCTACAACCTGCACGGTTTGCGTCTGGGAGAAGTGGTGGCGGGGGCGGTGGCCAAGCACTCCCGGGATACGAGCCTGACCCGCGAATGTGTGCTCGGCTCGCGGCTGTCGCCAACCACCCCGGCCTACGACATTCAGCAGGCGTGCGGCACCGGTCTGGAAGCGACGCTGCTGGTGGCGAATAAAATCGCGCTGGGCCAGATCGAATGCGGAGTCGCCGGCGGCGTCGACACCGCCTCCGACGTGCCGATCGGCGTCAACGAAGGCCTGCGCAAAATCCTCCTGCAAGCCAACCGCGCCAAAACCACCGCCGACAAACTGAAAGCCTTCCTGCAATTGCGCCCCCGTCACCTGATCCCGGATCTGCCGCGCATCAACGAGCCACGCACTGGCCTGTCGATGGGTGACCACTGCGAGTCGATGGCCCAGGCCTGGAACATTCCGCGCGACGAACAGGATCAACTGGCCTTTGAAAGTCACCAGAAAATGGCTGCGTCCTACACCGAAGGCTGGCACAACGACTTGATGACGCCGTTCCTCGGCTTGACCCGCGACGACAACCTGCGCCCGGAGCTGACCCTGGAAAAACTCGCCTCACTGAAACCGGCCTTCGAGAAAAGCGCCAAGGGCACCCTGACAGCGGGCAACTCGACACCGCTCACCGATGGCGCATCGCTGGTGCTGATGGGCAGTGAAGAATGGGCCAAGGAGCGTGGCCTGCCGATCCTTGCCTATTTGCGCGATGGCGAGACGGCGGCGGTGGACTTCGTCAACGGTGCGGAAGGATTGTTGATGGCGCCGGTGTATGCGGTGCCGCGTTTGCTCGCGCGCAACGGCCTGACCTTGCAGGACTTCGATTACTACGAGATCCACGAAGCCTTCGCCGCGCAGGTGCTCTGCACGCTGAAGGCCTGGGAGGATCCGGAGTATTGCAAAACCCGCCTCGGTCTCGATGCGCCACTGGGCTCCATCGACCGCAGCCGCCTCAACGTCAAAGGCAGTTCACTGGCGGCGGGGCATCCGTTTGCCGCGACCGGCGCACGCATCGTCGCGAGCCTGGCGAAGTTGCTGGATGCGGCGGGCAAGGGCCGAGGGTTGATCTCGATCTGCGCCGCCGGTGGCCAGGGGATTACGGTGATTATCGAGCGCTGAGGGCTGGGGTGCTTTGTTGGGCCAACTGCCGGTTGCGGTTAGCGTAACGCTCGGCCATGACCGAGCAGACGATCAACTGCAACGGGTGGTAGATCATGATCGGCAGCAGGATCAGCCCAAGTCCTGGGTTGGCGCCGAAGATCAGCGTCGCCATCGGCGCAGGCCGAGTACAGCCAGGAATCGCGGCTGGTGAGTGTGCTGCTGGATCAGTTGGCGCATCTGCCGGAGGTTGGCTTCTCGCTGCCGTTACCGCGCCATGAAAGGTTGCTCGGGTTGTGCAACGAGCTGATCGAAAGCCCTGAGCGCAATGTGACCTTGCAGGCGTGGGCCGAGCGGTTGGGCACCTCGGAGAAGACCTTGATGCGGCTTTTTCAGCGTGAAACCGGGTTGAGTTTTCGAGGGCGGCGACAGCGGATGCAGTTGCTGTCGTCGTTGAGTTTGCTGGAGGAGGGGGGCAGCGTGACGAATGCCGCGCTGTCTTGCGGGCATGACTCGACTTCGGCGTTTATTGCGGCGTTCAAAAGCCTGTTCGGGTTTACTCCCGGAGAACTCTTCAAACAGTGACGGCCTCATCGCGGGCAAGCCTTGCTCCTACGGATTTGTGTGACACCGATATGGGGTACGACACAAATCCGTAGGAGCAAGGCTTGCCCGCGATTGGCCGCGCAGCGGCCACCGGAGTTCTGAATCAGGTTCTGAAGCGGCGCACCAACCCATCCAGCTCATTCGACAACCCCGCCAGACTCTGCGAATCCAGCCGCGCCGAGTTCGCCAGTTCCGCCACCAACTGCGCATCACCATGAATCTGGCTGATGTGCCGATTGATGTCTTCAGCCACCTGATGCTGTTCTTCCGCCGCGGTAGCGATCTGGGTGTTCATGTCGCGGATCACGTCCACCGATTCCCGAATCAGCCCGAAGCTGCTGCGTGCTTCACCGATCCGCGTCACCGATTGCTGGGACACTTCCAGGCTGGCGTGCATTTGCTGAGTCACCTGACTGGTACGTTTGGCGAGGTTGCCCAGCAAACCGTCGATTTCCGCCGTGGAATCGGCAGTCCGCTTGGCCAGTGCCCGAACTTCATCGGCGACCACTGCAAACCCACGACCCTGTTCACCGGCCCGCGCCGCTTCGATAGCGGCGTTCAGCGCCAGCAGGTTGGTCTGTTCGGCAATTGAGCGAATGGTCCCGAGAATTGACTGAATGTCGTTGCTGTCGCGCTCAAGTTGTTGCATCGACTGGGCCGACTGTTCGATTTCCTGGCTCAAGCGATCAACGCTGGTCACGGCCGCATCAATTTGCTGCTGACCTTCACGTGCCTGGCGCTGGCCGCTGTCGGCCGATTCTGCCGCCTGGCTGCAAGAGCGCGCGACTTCGTTGGCGGTGGCGACCATTTCGTGGAACGCCGTGGAAACCATGTCCACCGCTTCGCGCTGACGCCCGGCGGCTTCGGCCATGTCGCTGGAGACCTGGGTCGAACTCTTGGAGGTGGCGAGAATCTTGGTCGCGGCGCCGCCGATGCTCTGGATCAGGTTGCGAATCGCCGCCAAGAACTGGTTGAACCAGTTGGCCAGTTGCGCGGTTTCGTCGCTGCCACGGATTTGCAGGTTCTTGGTCAGGTCGCCTTCACCTTGGGCGATGCCTTCCAAACCGCTGGCCACGCTGCGGATCGGTCGCACGATGAGGCTGGCGAAACTGGCGCCGACGATGGCGAAGAACACGGCCAGCACGGCGGCGATGATCGCGATCAGCCAGGTCAGCTGAGTGGCCGAACTCATCACGTCGGTCCGCTTGATCAGGCCGATAAAGGTCCAGCCCAGCTGTTCCGACGGCCAGACGTTGGCCATGTAGCGTTCGCCGTTCAGTTCAACTTCCACCAGCCCTTTGCCGGCCTTGGCCAGTTGCGCGTAGCCGTCGCCGAGGCTGCTCAGCGCTTTAAAGTTGTGTTCCGGTCGCTTCGGATCGACCAGCACAGTGCCGTTGTTTTCCAGCAGCATCAGGTAGCCGGTTTCACCGAGCTTGATCTGTTTGACGATTTCGGTGAGCTGCTTGAGCGTCACGTCGATGCTGACCACGCCGCCATTGCTGCCCAATTTGTTGTCGATGGTGCGCACGGTACTGACGTAAGTCGCGTCGTCCTGGGCCCAGTAATAGGCCTCGGTGCGGAACGGTTTGCCCGGTTTGGCCTGGGCAGCCTTGTACCAGGGGCGTTGGCGCGGGTCGTAATTGTTCAGCTTGGCATCGTCCGGCCAGGACACATAACCGCCCGCCGCGGTGCCGAGGATGGCATAAGCGTAGGACGGATGACTGTTGCCCAGGTCCTGAAGGAGGCCGAAGACCTTCTTGTCCATCTCGCCTTGGGGAATGCTTTCGGCGTTGGCGCTCATGTACGTCTTGAGGCTGTCGTCGGAATTCTTGATCAGCGGTTGGGTCGCCAGGTAATCCACGTTCTGACTGATGCCGTCAAAGAACAGTTGCATGGCGTTGCTGACCTGACGAATCTCGCGACCACTGCCGTCGACGAAACTGTCCTTGGCATCACTGCGCAAGTTCAGCACCACCAGGGTAGCGACCAGCACCACCGGCAAGCAGGCGATGATTGCAAACGCCCAGGTCAACTTCTGTTTGATGTTCATCCGCGCTCCAGATTTTTCTTGTAGGCCCACGCAGTGCAGATGACTCGCGGATTATTGGCAGAACGATTGTCGGACAAATCACTTTGTCTCTGATGACTTCGGCTGGCCGAGGCGGAAATTGAGGCCTATAAAGAAAAATCCTACGAAGGGTATGAATCGAGATGTCAGCTTCTGTCGCAAATACCCGCTTAACCCTTCAGCAACAAGTGGTGCAGGGTCAGCTATGATCTGTGGCGGCCGATGACGACCGGCGGTTGCGGCCTGATTAAACCGGCACATTGTGTGCTTCTTGACGGTCACAGGAACGTTCATAGGTCGGCAACCCCTCCCCCGAATGAGTGGATTGCCGTATAACGAATGACTTTCGCGTGTTTGGTAATAAAGGACCCCCAATAAAAGCTGATGAAGACTCCAAAACGCATTGAACCCCTGATCGAGGACGGTCTGGTCGACGAGGTGCTGCGCCCACTCATGAGTGGTAAAGAAGCAGCTGTTTATGTGGTGCGCTGCGGCAACGAGTTACGTTGCGCGAAGGTCTACAAGGAGGCGAATAAACGCAGTTTCCGTCAGGCGGCCGAGTATCAGGAAGGCCGCAAGGTGCGCAACAGCCGTCAGGCTCGAGCGATGGCCAAGGGCTCCAAGTTCGGCAAGAAAGAAACCGAAGACGCCTGGCAGAATGCCGAAGTGGCGGCATTGTTCCGTCTGGCCGGTGCTGGCGTGCGGGTTCCTCAGCCTTACGACTTCCTTGAAGGCGTGCTGCTGATGGAGCTGGTGGCCGATGAGTACGGTGATGCCGCGCCGCGTCTGAATGACGTGGTGCTGGAACCGGATCAGGCGCGCGAGTATCACGCGTTCCTGATTTCGCAGATCGTGCTGATGTTGTGTACCGGTCTGGTGCATGGTGACCTGTCGGAGTTCAACGTACTGCTGACCCCGACCGGCCCGGTGATCATCGACCTGCCGCAAGCGGTCGACGCGGCGGGCAACAACCACGCGTTCAGCATGCTGGAACGGGATGTCGGCAACATGGCGTCCTACTTCGGGCGGTTTGCGCCGGAGTTGAAAAAGACCAAGTACGCCAAGGAAATGTGGGCCCTGTTCGAAGCCGGCACTTTGCACCCGGCCAGCGTCTTGACCGGCGAGTTCGATGAGCCGGAAGAGTTGGCCGATGTTGGCGGGATCATGCGCGAGATCGAGGCGGCACGCCTTGATGAAGAGCGCAAGCAAGCGGTGCGCGCGGCAGATGACGCGCCACCGGGCAAAACCGAAGAGCCGCCTCCGCCTTGGATGCAGTGATCGGTTAACGAAAAACCCGGCTGTTGGCCGGGTTTTTTGTGTTTGCTGGACTTTGGTGGTGTGTCATTTGGATCGACCCCTCACCCCAGCCCTCCCGAAACGTCGGACCGCCCCACAGGGGAGAGGGGGAAAGGGGGCAGATCTTCATGTTTTTCAAAGCCTGAGTTCGACTCGGAATCTCAGGTCGATGTAGCTCCAAGAGCACCTCGGTCAGTCCCCCGCCCCTCGGGGGAGAGGGCTGGTGTGAGGGGGCAGATCTTCATGTTTTTCAAAGCCTGAGTTCGACTCGGAATCTCAGGTCGATGTAGCTCCAAGAGCACCTCGGTCAGTCCCCCGCCACTCGGGGGAGAGGGCTGGTGTGAGGGGGCAGATCTTCATGTTTTTCAAAGCCTGAGTTCGACTCGGAATCTCAGGTCGATGTAGCTCCAAGAGCACCTCGGTCAGTCCCCTCGCCCCTCGGGGAGAGGGTTAGGGTGAGGGGGCGCTTTCAGATCCACCCAAATCCGTCTACCGTCCACCGCTCAAAACCACACTCAAGGACTGAATGTGAACACCACTCGCAACGCCCAACTGATCATCGCCGCCCGTCTGGTCTCGGACTTTGGCGCCTTCCTCAACATGGTCGCCCTGGCCACCTACGTCTACTTGCTCAGCAACAGCGCCATGAGCGTCGGCATCTTCCTCGCCAGCCGCGTGGCCGGTGGAATATTCGCCAGTCTGATGGGTACGACGTTTTATCGCCGTTGGGCCGGGCGCCTGCCGCTGATTGCCTTCGACCTGTTGCGCGCCGGGCTGCTGGGCCTGCTGCTTGTGCTACCTGTAACCCAGCAGATGCAGCTGTTACCGATGATCGCTTTCGGTCTGGGATTCGGTAACTCGATGTTCGCCATCGGCCTCAACAGCCAATTGCCACACTTGATCGAAAGCGAACACCTGCTCAAGACCAACGCCTGGATCACCTCGGCGTCGTCGGCCGCCATGGTCGGTGGAAGTCTGGTGTCGGGGCTTTTAGTGGCGGCATTCGGCTTTGAAACAGTGTTTGCATTAAACGTGGTCACTTATCTGCTGGCTGCGTTGTTCATCTTGCCGCTGCGCTTCTCAAAACCTGCGCCCGGTGACGAACCCAGCCACGAGCGTGGTGAGTGGGCGGCCCTGCTCCAGGGACTGCGCAGCACACCGGTGGTGGCGGCGATGCTCGCGGTGGCGATGGCTGACACCCTTGGCAGTGCCGCGCACAACGTGGGTTTTCCGATTATTTCCAGACTGCTGACACCCGAGTCGGCCAGCACCACGCTGGGCCTGATGCTGGCCGTCTGGGCCAGCGGCAAACTGATCGGCGCGCGCATCGCCAGCCGGCTGAAAGGCTCGGACAACGTGAACCTGGAGCGGCGATTCTTCTTTGGTGTGTTGCTGATGTCCTGCGGCTTCATCCTGATGTTTCAGCAACAGACCCTTTATGGGTTGCTGTTGTTTTCGCTGCCGGCGGGATTGGGCGACGGTTTCTCGGAAGTCGGCCTGATGTCGCGCCTGCAGCGTGAACCGGACAGCCTGCGCCTGCCGATTTTCAGCTTCCTGACGCTGTTGCAAATGACCGGGTTCGGCGTCGGCATGCTGATCGCCGCGCCGTTCTATTCGTGGTGGACGCCGGGTGCCGTGGTGCTGTTGTTCCACGGCATTCCTCTCGCCACCTTACTGGTGGTGAGGGGGCTGGCAATCAGGGGCGAGCGGGTTGTGCGCAACAGCCCGACTCCAGGTTCTTGAGGATCGGACAGTCGGGACGGTGATCACCGTGACAGTGTTCGACCAGATCCTCCAGCGTGTCGCGCAGTTGCCCGAGTTCGAGGATTTTCTGGTTCAGCTCGTCGATGTGCTGACGGGCCAGGGCCTTCACGTCGGCGCTGGCTCTTTGGCGGTCCTGCCAAAGGGTCAGCAGTTTGCCGACCTCGTCCAGTGAGAACCCCAGGTCCCGGGAGCGCTTGATGAATGCCAGGGTGTGCAGGTCGTCGTCGCCGTAAACCCGGTAACCGCTGTCGGTACGATGGGCGGCCTTGAGCAAGCCGATGGATTCGTAATAACGGATCATCTTCGCGCTCAGGCCGCTTTGGCGGGCTGCTTGGCCGATGTTCATCGGTTGTCCTCCAGGTCCTTGGGTTTCCAGGTTTTCAACAGTAACGCATTGCTCACCACGCTGACGCTCGACAACGCCATGGCCGCACCGGCCAGCACCGGATTGAGGAAACCGAAGGCTGCCAGCGGAATGCCGATCAGGTTGTAGACGAAGGCCCAGAACAGGTTCTGACGAATCTTCGCGTAGGTCTTGCGACTGATCTCCAGCGCCGCCGGCACCAGCCGTGGGTCGCCGCGCATCAGGGTAATCCCCGCCGCGTGCATCGCAACGTCTGTGCCGCCGCCCATGGCGATGCCGATGTCTGCGGCGGCCAGGGCGG
Source organism: Pseudomonas sp. LS2P72 (assembly GCF_054897865.1). Lineage (NCBI taxonomy): Bacteria > Pseudomonadati > Pseudomonadota > Gammaproteobacteria > Pseudomonadales > Pseudomonadaceae > Pseudomonas > Pseudomonas sp. LS2P72. Next base: position 6,173,407 of record NZ_CM142708.1, on the reverse strand, counting down.
GTGCGTCGTTGATGCCGTCGCCGACCATGGCCACGACGCCGGTTTTTTTCAGTTCGGCGACGGTGGCGGCTTTGTCCGCCGGCAGTACTTCGGCGTGGACATCCTTGATGCCCAGCGCCTCGGCAACCACTTTGGCGCTGCCGCGATTGTCGCCGGTCAGCAGGTGGCTGCTGATGTTGCGTGCGTTGAGTTGTTGCACGGCTTGCAGCGCGCCGGGTTTGAGGGTGTCGCCGAAAGCGAACAAGCCCATTACTCGTTGCTCGGGACTTTGCTCGATCAGCCAGGACAGGGTCCGGCCTTCGGTTTCCCACGCGGTGGCGGAGTCGGCCCATGCACCGGCGCTCAAGCCGCTTTCTTCCAACAAACGACGATTGCCCAGCGCCAATCGACGACCGTCGAGAGTGCCCGCGATGCCTCGGCCAGTCAGGGACTGGCTGTCGGTGACATCGGCCACGGTCAAACCGCGTTCGGCGCAAGCGTCCAAAACCGCCTTGGCCAGTGGATGTTCACTGCCGCGTTGCAGGGCGCCGGCCATTTGCAGCATCGCCGCTTCGTCATGGTTGATTGCGCTCAAATGAGCGATTCGTGGAGTACCCGAAGTCAGCGTGCCAGTCTTGTCGAACACCACCGCACTGACTTCATGGGCTCGCTCCAACGCTTCGGCGTCCTTGATCAGAATCCCGTGGCGCGCCGCCACGCCGGTGCCGGCCATGATTGCCGTTGGCGTGGCCAGCCCGAGCGCGCATGGGCAAGCGATCACCAATACCGCCACGGCATTGATCAGCGCCGTTTCCATCGGCGCGCCGTACAACCACCAGCCGATCAAGGTGGCCAACGCAATCAGCAGGACCGTTGGCACGAACACCTGACTGACTTTATCCACCAGTTTCTGGATCGGCGCTTTCGCCGCTTGAGCGTCTTCGACCAGGCGGATGATGCGCGCCAGCACCGTTTCCGCGCCCAAGGCCAGGGTGCGAACGAGCAACCGGCCTTCGCCATTGATCGCGCCGCCGGTGACCTTGTCGCCGGGTTGTTTGGGCACCGGCAGGCTTTCGCCGCTGATCAGCGCTTCGTCGGCGTGGCTCTGACCTTCAACCACTTCACCGTCCACCGGAAAGCGTTCGCCGGGTTTGACCATCACCAGATCATTCAGACGCAAGGCGCTGATGGCGACGTCCTGCTCGCGGCCGTCGATCACCTGAATCGCCCGTTCCGGGCGCAAGGCTTCGAGGGCGCGAATGGCGCTGGCGGTCTGGCGTTTGGCGCGGCTTTCCAGGTATTTGCCCAGCAGCACCAAGGCAATCACCACCGCCGAGGCTTCGAAATACAGGTGCGGCATGCGCCCGGCGGCGGTGGCCCATTCATAAAGACTCAAGCCATAACCGGCGCTGGTGCCCAACGCGACCAGTAAATCCATATTGCCGGCACCGGCGCGCACGGCTTTCCAGGCCGCGACGTAAAAGCGCGCACCGAAGATGAATTGCACCGGCGTGGCCAACGCGAATTGCACCCAGGCCGGGAGCATCCAGTGCACGCCGAACGGTTGCAGCAACATCGGTAGCACCAGCGGCGCGGCGAGGATGATCGCCATGATCAAGGCCCAACGCTCGCGGTGCAGGCGCTGTTGTTGATGATCGGTTTGTGGGTGTTCGACTTCCCAGACACTGGCGCTGTAGCCAGCCTTGGTGACTGCGTCGATCAGGGTTTGCGGATCGATCTGACCGAGCAACTCGAGGTGAGCGCGCTCATTGGCCAGGTTGACGCTGACGCTCCTGACCCCCTGCACCTTGGCCAGCGCTCGTTCGACCCGGCCGACGCAGGAGGCGCAGGTCATGCCGTCAATGCTCAATTCCAGACTCTGCTGCGGCACGCTGTAACCGGCCTGCTGCACCGCGTTCATCAAGGCCGGCAGGCTGTCGCTGGGCGCTTGAACCCGAGCCTGTTCGGTGGCCAGGTTGACACTGACGGCAGAGGCGCCGATGACTTTGCTCAAGGCACGCTCGACACGCCCGGCGCAACTGGCACAGGTCATGCCGGCAATCGGCAGATCGAAAGTGGTGGATTCGGACATCGGTCACGCTCCCTGTAGAAGATGACTACAGGATCAACCTTGCCATGCGGGCAAGGTCAAGCGCCATGTCTCAGATCAAAAGATCGCCTCAATACTCGAGAGCGGCAGGTTTCAGGTACATCCCTTCCTGCGTCATCGCAATCCGGAATTTCAGCACGTCACCGGCCTTGAGCGTGATGTTCTGCGAACCCGGTGCGAGCATGCCCGGGTTGCAACCCGGCGCCTGGCCCGGCAGCAACTTCAGGCGCAAGGACACATTGCCCGGTGGCAGATTGAACGAGGTGCTTTGTTCCTGGAACAACCGCGCCGATAGCTGATCGTGAATGTACACGCCAATCTCGCAGGAGGTCGCGACTTCCAGGCGCTCGCGGGAAATGATCAGTACGCCATAGTCCTCCCCGGCAGCTTGGACTGAAGGTGTCGCGGCAAATAGGCTGAGAAAGCCAAACAGGCTGAGAGCTGACCAGCGCATGGCTGAATCTCCTGAGGTCGAGTCATTGATGGACGCAGCTTGGCCGAGCGAGACGCTGATTGCCAGCCCGGCAGCTCACTTCAGAACTTGACCTTGCCATGATGGCAAGCTCGAGACTGCTCGCAACCTCACTCAAGGAGTCATCCCATGCAAGTGTTCAACGTTCAAGGCATGTCCTGCGGTCACTGCGTCAAAGCCATCACCCAAGCGCTGCAAGCCAAGGATCCTGCGGCCAGCGTGCGTATCGATCTGGCCGCGAAAGAAGTCGGCGTCGAGAGTGCCTTGTCGGCGGATCAGGTGATCGCGGTGATCACCGAAGAAGGCTACGAGGCCAAGGTTGCCTGAGTCCATCTTTGTAGGAGCCGAGCTTGCTCGCGATAGCGAACTGACAGACAACACAAGACGTAAAGCCGCCATCGTCGGAACGCCGCCCGGAGCAAGCTCAGCTCCTACAGGGTTTTTAATAGTTAGCGACCTAACGGAATGTTCAAGGCGTTCATGCGCGGCTAGACTGTGGGGCTGCCGACCCTGTCCAACTGGATGCCTGATGAATTTCCGTAGCATTTTGATTCTTGGCGCCTTGAGCGCCTTCGGTCCACTGGCGATCGATTTCTATCTGCCGGCCTTCCCGGCGATGGCGCTCGCTTTCGCCACCGATGAAAAACACGTCCAGTTGACCCTGGCGGCGTATTTCCTTGGTTTGTCCATCGGTCAACTGGCTTACGGCCCGGTGGCGGATCGTTTTGGGCGGCGCATTCCCTTGCTGACCGGTGTCGGGCTGTTCACCGCAGCCTCCCTGGCCTGCGCCTATGCGCCGAACCTCGAATGGCTGATCGGCGCACGTTTCGTTCAGGCATTGGGCGGGTGCGCGGGGATGGTGATCGCGCGGGCAATTGTCAGCGATAAATGCGATGCGGTGGGTTCGGCGAAAGTCTTTTCGCAGCTGATGCTGGTGATGGGCCTGGCGCCAATTCTTGCGCCGATGCTGGGTGGGCTGCTGGTCAACACCACCGGCTGGCAGTCGATCTTTCTCGTGCTGACCGGTTTCAGTGCGCTGGCAGGGTTGGCCGTGGCGCTGGGGCTGCCGGAAAGTCTGCCGGCCCATGTGCCGCGTCAACCGTTGTCCGGGGCGTTGCGTCAGTACGGTCGACTGTTGTCGGACCGGGTGTTCCTCGGCCACGCCTTGACCGGTGGCATCGCCATCGCCGGGATGTTTGCCTACATCGCCGGTTCACCGTTCGTCTTCATCAAGCTGTATGGCGTGCCGCCCGAGCATTTCGGCTGGCTGTTCGGCACCAACGCGGCGGGCTTCATTCTGGTCGCGCAGCTCAACGCGCGACTGCTGGCCAAGCGTGGCCCGGCGTTTCTGCTGTCGCGCACTGTGTGGATCTACGTCGGCGCGGGCCTGGCGCTGCTGGCCGTCAGTTCGCTGCACACCGCGCAGCTATGGCCGTTGCTGATTCCGCTGTTTGTCTGCATCGCCAGCCTCGGTTGCATCCTCCCCAACGCCTCGGCCTGCGCCATGAACGGGCAGGGCGCTCGCGCAGGCAGTGCGTCGGCGATGCTCGGTTGCCTGCAATTCAGCGTCGCCGCCGGGGCAGCAGCACTGGTAGGCGTTTTACACGACGGCAGCGCCATGCCGATGGCCATGGTCATCAGCCTGTGCGGAATTCTGGTGGTGAGCGTGGCGATGCTCACCCGGCGTTTGCAAAAAGCCCGGGCGCTGGCGCAAGCCCAGGTCTGAGGACGGACTCAGCCAGCGGCACGTTGCTGCTGGTCGGGAAATTGATGAGGGGCGTGCAGGCGCGCTTCAAGGGTTCGGGTGAAGGCGCGGGCTTCGGCTTCGCTACGGAACGTCACAGCATGTTGGTCCAGGCGGACCTGCCACTGGGATTTAGCCACTTCTTTTATCAGGATCTTCATTGCTGACCTCCTTATGTAAAAGATTGCATCGCAGAGGTCTCGATTGTAGACCCGAATACGATCGCAATTATGACAACGGTCAACTCTCTGACTGACGGTGTCGTCCTTTACCGGACGACACGTCTGCCAATGTGTTTCAGAATCCTTCAAGCACAATCTTGCCCTTGGACTTGCCACTTTCCAGCAACTCATGGGCACGGCGCAGGTTCGCCGCGTTGATGGTCCCGAAGTGCTCGCCGACCGTGGTCTTCAGCGTCCCGGCGTCGATCAGCTCAGCCACGCGGTTGAGCAATTTGTGTTGCTCAATCATGTCCGCGGTTTCAAACAGCGAGCGGGTGTACATGAACTCCCAGTGCAGCGACAGGCTCTTGCGCTTGAGCTTGGTCACGTCCAGCGCTTTCGGATCATCGATCAGGGCCAGTTTGCCTTGCGGCGCCAAAGCTTCGACCAACTGATCCAGGTGGTGATCGGTCTGGGTCAGGCTGGCGACGTGAGTCACCTGATCGACACCTGCGCGTTTGAGTTCTTCGCTCAACGGCTGGCTGTGATCGATCACCAGGTCGGCACCCAGCTCACGAACCCAGCTCTGGGTTTGCGGGCGGGAAGCCGTGCCGATCACTTTCAGCCCGGTGAGCTGACTGGCCAGTTGCGTGAGGATCGACCCCACACCGCCAGCGGCACCGACGATCAACAGGCTCTGGCCTTCATCGGTTTTGCCTTCACGCACTTGCAGACGCTCGAAGAGCAATTCCCACGCGGTGATTGCGGTCAGCGGCAGCGCGGCGGCTTCGGCAAAACCGAGGGTTTTCGGCATATGTCCGACGATCCGTTCGTCGACCACGTGCAGTTCACTGTTACCTCCCGCGCGGGCGATGGAGCCGGCGTAGAACACGTTGTCGCCGGCCTTGAACAGCGTGACTTCACTGCCGACAGCCTTGACCACCCCCGCCACGTCCCAGCCCAGCACTTTCGGCGTGCCCGCTTCAGGCTGGACGTTCTGGCGGACCTTGGTGTCCACCGGGTTGACCGAGATGGCTTTGACTTCCACCAACAGGTCGCGCGGGCCGGCAACCGGCTCTGGCAGTTCAATGTCTTGCAGAGAATTTCCGTCGCTGATTGGCAACGAGGCGTAGTAGGCAATGGCTTTCATGCGGGCCCCTGAGACGTAATAAAGAAGGAAGAAATCAGACGATGGAACGCAGGCGCTTGAGCTCGAAATGTTCAAGAAAGTCGCCAGCCTTGGCGCGAAAGTTCTGGATATGCGCGCTGGCGTCATGGGCTTGCAGGGCTTCGTCACTGCTCCATTTTTCGATCATGTAGAAGGCATGAGGATTGGCGAGGTCCTGGTGCAAGTCGTATTGACCGCAACCGGCCTCGGCGCGAGTCGGTTCCAGCAGCGCTCGCAGATGCTGTTCGAGGGCGTCTTGCTGCCCGGTTTTGGCGATGAGGGTGGCGATAGCGGTAAAAGGCTGGGACATGGTCGGCTCCGGGAACGGGATGAATTCGATGGGACGGATGATTGGCTATTTCTCTGCAAGATAAAACCCGCTAAAAGAGCAGTCTCTTTCAATATTTTTTTGATAATCAAGGCTGAACAATGTTGCGTTTCGATGACTTGCAGTTGTTTGTCCGGGCGGCGGACCTGGGCAGTCTGTCAGCAGCGGCACGCGGGATGGACATGTCGGCCGCGGTGGCCAGTGCGGCATTGAAGCGCATCGAACAGCAGCTCGGCGCCCGGTTGCTCGCCCGTTCTACCCGTAGCCTGCGGCTGACCGCTGAAGGTGAGGGATTTCTCGAATACGCTCGGGCCGCCTTGAGCAATCTCGATGAGGGCCGCCGTTTATTGGCCAGCGGCCAGGACCAGGTCAGCGGGATTTTGCAGCTGTCGGCGCCTTCGGACTTTGGCCGCAACCTGCTGCTGCCCTGGCTGGACGAGTTTCAGCGAGAGCATCCGAAGCTTACGGTGCGTTTGCTGTTGGGCGACCGCATCGCCGACCTGTTCCGCCAACCGGTGGACATCGCCTTGCGGTACGGCGAGCCGGAAGACTCAAGCCTGGTGGCGCTGCCCATCGCCCCGCAGAACCGCCGCGTGCTCTGCGCTGCCCCGAGTTACCTGGCCCGGCATGGCGAGCCACGGCAACTGGAGCAACTGGCTCAGCACAACTGCCTGCTGTTCATGCTCGGCAGCCGGGTCCACGATCATTGGAGTTTCCACGACGGCAAACGCGAGGTCAGCCTGACCGTCAGCGGCGATCGTTTCAGCGATGATGCCGATGTCGTGCGGCTGTGGGCCGTGGCGGGTGCCGGGATCGCCTACAAATCCTGGCTCGATGTCGCGGCCGATGTGCTGGCCGGTCGATTGAAAGTGCTCATGCCGGAACTGCTCTGTGAGCGCGCACCGCTGAATTTGCTGTGCGCCCATCGCGCACAATTGAGTAAGCCGGTGAACCTTTTGCGGGAAATGCTCGCCAGCCGATGCGCCCGGTTGAGTAGTCAATTTCCGACGTTATCGGGCGCCGATCATTAGTCGCAGGCAAATAGCGAAATTTCACTCAGGAACTATCACCACCAACGGTTTCCCAAGGGCAGGAACCGGCGGTTAACCCGCATATACTAGCGCTCGCCTCATGTACGCACCGTCGATCTCGCAATGGCGAGTCCACGTCCGAGTCAGCCAGGCCCCATGGTCAATCGCCGCGGCTTTGCGAAACCTGCGAAGCAATGGCCTGTGCGATTGACGGCTTTGCCCGGGTTATGGCGGTTTCCACGCCTTGGCCGACGACACATTACTGGTCAAGATGTCTCTGAGCAGTAGACGAAACGATTCAACAGGGAGTGAATACATGGAACATGCACCTTGCATCAGCCAGATCGCCACGTTGCTGGCTGACCCAAAGCGCAGCGCAATGATGTGGGCCTTGATGGACGGCTCGGCGCGGCAAACCGAAGAGCTGGCCTTGTTGGCCGGCCTGTCACCGTCTTCGGCCAGTGCGCATCTGGGGCGTTTGTCCGCCGGAGGTCTGTTGAAAGTCGAATTTCGCGGCCGCAAGCGGTTCTTTCGTCTTGCCGCGCCTGAAGTGGGGGCCGCGATAGAGGCACTGGCCAGCGCCACCCTGGCCAGCACGCCTCGGGAAGTCCCGGACGTTTTCAAGCGCACGCCCCCCCTCGCCAAACCTCAGGCGGCGCCTTCGTCACTCTTGCGCGCCAGGCTTTGCGACGACCATTTGGGCGGCACCCTTGCCGCCGATCTTTACCAGCGTTTGCTGGATGCGGGCTGGATCGAACAGTTCGATCAGCGGGTCATGATCACCCACAAGGGCGCCACGCAGTTGGCGACACGGGGTGTGTTCATCCAGGCGCTGGCTCATCGCAACAGCCGAGTCGCCTGCGCTTGCCCGGACTGGAGCGAAAGACGCCCGCACATGGGCGGATCACTGGGGGCGGCGTTGCTGCAATTGTTCATGCAGTCCGGTTGGTTGAGCCTGCCCAACGATTCGCGAGCCTTGCAGATCACCGCTGCGGGGCAGCGTGAAATCCATCGATTCGCCAAGGAGACCGAGCTGGAAATGGCGTTGTAGACGCATCGAGATCGACGTCCGAAGCTTCGGGCGTCGCTCAGAGCTGCGAACAGGTCGCATCCAGCAGTAACCCCCAGCCGCTATCGCGCACACTCGTCCGGGGACTTTCGGATTGGGGGAATGTGACATGGAAACACGAGGCTTCAGCGCGGCAGAACGACTGGAACGGCTGCCCATCAGCGGCTATCACCGAATCATTTTCATCATCATTGCCCTGGCGTTTTTCTTCGACTCCATGGACCTGGCGATGATGACGTTCCTGCTCGGCTCGATCAAAGCCGAGTTCGGCCTGAGTACGGCGCAGGCCGGTTTGCTGGCCAGTTCGAGCTTTTTCGGCATGGTCGTGGGGGCGTCGCTGTCCGGCATGCTGGCCGACCGTTTCGGGCGCAAACCGGTGTTTCAGTGGAGCATCGTGTTGTGGGGGATCGCCAGCTACCTGTGCTCCACGGCGCAGAACGTCGAAACGCTGACGTTGTTCCGTATCCTGTTGGGGATCGGCATGGGCATGGAATTTCCCATCGCTCAGTCGATGCTCTCGGAGCTGATTCCTGCCAAACGGCGCGGGCGCTACATCGCCTTGATGGACGGTTTCTGGCCATTGGGCTTCGTCGCCGCCGGCGTACTGTCGTACTTCCTGCTGCCGATAATTGGCTGGCGGGACATCTTCCTGGTGTTGGCGGTGCCGGCGGTGTTTGTCCTGGCGATTCGCTTTTTCATTCCTGAATCACCGCGCTGGCTGGAACAGGCCGGGCACCATGACGTGGCAGACAAGGTCTTGCTGCGCATCGAAGATCGGGTCCGGGCATCTCTGGGACGTTCGGATCTGCCTGAGCCGATCCGCCTGCCGAGAGTGGTGAGTACGCCGGGCCATTTCTTTTCCGCGTTGCGGAAGATCTGGTCGCCGCTGTATCGCCAGCGCACGATGATGATCTGGAGCGTCTGGTTCTTCGCCTTGCTGGGGTTCTATGGCCTGACGTCCTGGCTCAGTGCCTTGCTGCAGCAGTCGGGTTTTGCCGTGACCCAGTCGGTGTATTACACGGTGTTGATTTCCCTTGGCGGGATTCCCGGTTTCCTGATGGCCGCCTGGCTGGTGGAGCGTTGGGGGCGTAAACTGGTGTGCGTGGTGACATTGCTCGGCGGCGGGGTGATGGCGTTTCTGTATGGTCAGAGCGCAGTGTTTGGCGGCAATGTCAGCCTGTTGATTGCGTCGGGGCTGTTGATGCAATTTTTCCTGTTCGGCATGTGGGCGGTGCTTTACACCTACACGCCGGAGTTGTACCCGACATCGGCGCGGGCCACGGGCTCGGGTTTTGCGTCGGCGATTGGCCGCGTGGGTTCATTGCTCGGGCCAATGGTGACCGGGCTGGTGTTCCCGATGACCGGGCAGGGCGGGGTGTTTGCGCTGGGGGCGATGTGTTTTGCGATTGCGGCGGGGGTGGTGTGGGTGTTCGGGATGGAGACCCGGGGCAAGACGTTGGAGGAGTTGAGCGAGCCGGTGATCGTTAATTAATCACCGAATCTGTGGGAGTGAGCCGGCTCCGGGCGGCGTTCCGACGATAGCGGACTGACATTCAACATCGATGTTGAATGTGATGGCCTCATCGCGAGCAGGCTCGCTCCCACATTGGTTAAGCGGTGTTACTTATGGCTTGATCAACCGTGCATCCAGGCTGTTCTGCGCCAATCGCTTGGCCTGGTCCTGGGTCATGCCCAAATGGGTGTACAACGCGTGGAAGTTCTCGGTGACATAACCGCCGAAGTACGCCGGGTCATCCGAGTTCACGGTCACTTTCACGCCACGCTCGAGCATGTCGAGAATGTTGTGCTGAGACATGTGATCGAACACACAGAGTTTGGTGTTCGACAACGGGCACACGGTCAACGGGATTTGCTCGTCGATGATCCGCTGCATCAAGCGCTCATCTTCGATGGCGCGCACGCCATGGTCGATGCGCTGGACTTTCAGCAAGTCGAGGGCTTCCCAGATGTACTCGGGCGGACCTTCTTCACCGGCGTGGGCGACGGTCAGGAAGCCTTCGTGACGGGCACGATCAAACACGCGCTGGAACTTGCTTGGCGGGTGACCCATTTCCGAACTGTCCAGGCCTACGGCGACAAACGCGTCACGGAACGGCAGCGCCTGAGTAAGGGTTTTCTCGGCTTCTTCTTCGCTCAAGTGACGCAGGAAGCTCAGGATCAAACCGCTGGTGATGCCCAGTTGTTGCTCGCCATCCTTCAACGCGGCGGCGATGCCGTTGAGCACCACTTCGAACGGCACGCCACGGTCGGTGTGGGTCTGCGGGTCGAAGAACGGTTCGGTGTGAATCACGTTCTGTGCCTTGCAACGCAACAGGTAGGCCCAGGTCAGGTCGTAGAAATCCTGAGAGGTGCGCAACACGTCGGCGCCCTGGTAATACAGGTCAAGAAACTCTTGCAGGTTGTTGAAGGCGTAGGCCTTGCGCAGGGTTTCGACGTCGCTCCACGGCAGGGCGATCTTGTTGCGTTCGGCCAGGGCGAACAGCAGCTCAGGCTCCAGCGAACCCTCAAGGTGCAGGTGCAGTTCTGCCTTGGGCAGGGCGTTCAGCCAGTCGTACATAGTCTTTTCTCATCAGGTGCAGATGGCGAGCATTCTACAGATGCCCGTGGAAACAATTAGCAAAACCTGACCAGGCGGTTCATCACAGCGCTTCCTGTTCCCGTCGATAAGCGTAGGTATCGGCGAAGCGCGAGAGCAGGAATTCGGCGCAGGTGGTGGCCGGATACTGTGCCGGGTGCCGTTCATCCCGACAGCCGGGCAGGCATTCGATCACCGTGTCGGGGTGCGGCTCGGCAAAGAACGGCATCGAGTAACGGTCCACGCCCAGCGGGCTGATCACCCGGTGCGGCGTCGACAGATAACGGTCGTTGCTCCAGCGCGCCATCATATCGCCGAGGTTGACCACAAACGTGCCGTCGATTGGTGGTGCGTCGATCCATTCGCCTTTGACGTTTCGCACTTGCAGGCCGCCGGCGGCATCTTGATACAGCAGGGTGATGCAGCCGTAATCGGTGTGGGCACCGGCGCCTTGCTGCTCTTCGGAGCTGGCGGTGTGGCGCGGTGGGTAATGAATCATCCGCAGCACGCTGACCGGCTCAACGAAACGGGTGTCGAAAAAGTCGCGCTCGATGCCCAGCGCCATGGTCATGGCCCGTAACAGGGTTTGTGCCAAGGCCTGCATGTCGGCGTAGTGCTGCTCCATCAGCGATTGCCAGCCCGGCATCGACGGATGACGGTTGGGGCCGCGCAGCGGTTTTTCCGGCAACACTTCAGGGTGATCGGCCGGCAGGTGCAGGCCCATGTCGAAGGTTTCTTTCAGGTCGCTGGGTTTGTCCGGGTCGAGTTGTTCGGTGGCGATGGCGCCGTAACCGCGGTGGTGGCGGGTTTGGGTGATGTCGATCTTGAGTTTTTCGGCGACGGGCAGGGCGAAGAAACGTTGGGCGCTGTCGAGTAGAGCGTCGATGCGCGCAGCAGGGATTGGGTGACCCTTGATATAGAAGAAGCCCCACTCGCGGCAGGCGTGGTCGATTTGCGTGGCGATGGATTGCCAGGCCAATTGGTCATCGTTGTAGAGCGGGCTGATGTCGATGATGGGAAGTTGGTTCATGCGCCATTCTCAAGAGCGTTGAAAATTCATTGTGGGAGTGAGCCTGCTCGCGATAGCGGACTATCAGTCAACATAGTTGTTGCATGTTATGCCCTCATCGCGAGCAGGCTCGCTCCCACAGGGGATTTGTGTTCGCCTTGGGAGTTACTTCGGAATGTCGGCCTTCATGCCTTCAACGTAGTAGTTCATTGATGCCAGCTCTGCATTGCTCGCCGTCGCGCCTGCCGCAATTTTCTCGACGCCTGCCTGATCCTTGATCGGTCCGGTGTACGGGTGGAATGCCCCGCTCTTGATGTCGGCAATGATCTGCTCTGCCTCGGCTTTCACCGGCGCTGGCACCAGGTCGCTGATCGGCAACTCAACCGTGCCTTCCTTCAATCCACCCCAGTAATCCTGCGACTTCCACATGTGGTCGAGCACGCTTTGGGTCGCCTGAATGTAGTGCGGACCCCAGTCGTTGACGATGGACGTCAGCACCGCTTTCGGCCCGAAGTGCGCCATGTCCGAAGCGTAGCCCACGGCATACACGCCGCGCCGTTCAGCCGCCTGGATCGGCGCCGGGCTGTCGGTGTGCTGGAACACCACGTCCACGCCCTGATCGATCAACGCGTTGGCGGCATCGGCCTCTTTGCCCGGATCGAACCACGAGTTGACCCACACAACCTTGATCTCGGTGCCGGGGTTGTACTTGTTCAGGGCCAGTTGAATGGCGTTGATGTCGCGGATCACTTCCGGGATCGGGAAGGACGCGACGTAACCGATCTTCTTGGTCCTGGTCATCTTCGCCGCGAGAAAACCGCCGACGTAGCGACCTTCATAGGTGCGCGCCAGGTAGGTGCCGAGGTTCTTGTCCTGCTTGTAGCCGGTGGCGTGTTCGAAGGTCACCTTGGAAAATTGTCTGGCGACTTTCAGGGTCGGGTTCATGTAGCCGAAGGACGTGGTGAAGATCAGGTCGTACTTGTCCTTGGCCATGTTGCGGATCACCCGCTCGGCATCGGCGCCTTCAGCAACGTTTTCTACATAGTTGGTGGTGATCTGGTTACCGAGTTTTTCCGCCAGCGCCTTGCGCCCTTGTTCATGCTGATACGTCCAGCCGTGGTCGCCAATCGGACCGATGTAGACGAAGCCGACTTTCAGCGGGTCGGCGGCACTGGCGGTCAGGCTGGCGCTCAGACCGATGGCTGCGGCGACGACGCAAAGCAGCTTCTTCAACGGACGTTTGTGCATGAATTCGAACTCCATGTTGTTGTGAGGTTGGCAAGGCCAATGCAAATGACTGACCAACAGGACAACAAATGGCTCGAGATCGCGTAACGGCCTTCGCGAGCAGGCTCGCTCCCACAGGGGAACGCATTCCAATGTGGGAGTGAGCCTGCTCGCGATGAGGCCCTTGAGGCCGATAAAAGTGCATGGCCTGACACGGCTGCCATTCACTGGTGCGCTAAGGTGTAACGAAACATTAGCGCCGCCCCACAGTCAGTAGCTCATCACCCTGGTTTCGCTTCACACGGCAAAAAGGCCCGCAATGCTCACACTCCTCAAGCAAGAAAAGTTTCTGCTGCTGGCCGTGATTGCCGCCGCCGTCGCCTATCCGCTGGAACACTGGATGCTGCACAGCGGCCAACCCATTGCGCTCACTGCCGGCCTGGTGTTGATCGCGTTCATCGTCGTTGCCTCCATGCGCGTCGCCCATCACGCCGAACTGCTCGCGGAAAAAGTCGGCGACCCTTACGGCACGATGATCCTGACCCTGGCCGCCGTGCTGGTGGAAGTGGTGATCCTGGCGATCATGATGAGCAACGAAGCCTCGCCGACCCTGGTACGCGACACGATTTATTCGGCGGTGATGCTCGACATCAACGGCATCCTCGGCCTCGCTGCGTTGATGGGCGGGCTCAAGCATGGCGAACAGTCCTACAACGATGACTCGGCCCGTAGCTACAGCGTGATGATTCTCACCGCCATGGGCGTGTCCATGGTGGTGCCGGAGTTCATTCCCGAGGCCAGCTGGAAACTCTATTCGGCGTTCACCATTGGTGCGATGGTCGTGCTTTACACCCTGTTCCTGCGCATGCAGGTCGGGCCGCACAGTTATTTCTTCAGCTACAGCTACCCGGAAAAACGCCGCAAGAAAGTCACGGAGGAAGAACCGGAACCGGTCAATCTGGTGCTGAGTATCGGCACGTTGGTGTTTGGCGTGGTGGTGATCGGCGCATTGGCCGAAGTGATGTCCAAGACCCTCGACCTGGGCCTGGAAGGGACGGGCGCACCGCCGGTGATCACGGCGATCCTGGTGGCGGCAATCTCGGCGGCGCCGGAAATTCTGACCGCGTTGCGGGCGGCATTGGCCAACCGCATGCAGTCGGTGGTCAACATCGCCATGGGCGCGTCGTTGTCGACGGTCATCCTGACGGTACCGGTGATGGAAGCGATGGCGCTCTACACCGGCCAGCCGTTTCAAATGGCGATGACCCCGGTGCAGACCGTGATGATCTTCCTCACGCTGATCGTCAGCGCGATCAACCTCAACGATGGCGAAACCAATGCCATCGAAGGCATGACCCACTTTGTGCTGTTTGCGACGTTCATCATGTTGTCGTTGTTGGGCCTTTAAAAGCATCGCGGGCAAGCCATGCTCCTACAGGTTTTTCGTCAGTCATGAGAATGACACCGTACCTGTAGGAGCAAGGCTTGCCCGCGATGGCGTCCTATCAGACGCCCGCGATCAGCTGCCGAGCCGCCTGGCTGTGATCCGCAATCAACCCTTTCAGATCCAGCCCTTCAACCTGCCCATCGATCACTCGCCACTTGCCGCCGACCATCACCCGATCCGCCCGATCCGCGCCGCACAGCAACAACGCCGACACCGGATCATGACTGCCGGAGAACCGCAGCTCATCGAGCTTGAACAGCGCTAGATCCGCCTGCTTGCCCACCGCCAGCTCGCCGATATCGGTACGCCCGAGCAAACTCGCCGATCCCTTGGTCGCCCACCCCAGAACCAGTTCCGGGGTGATCTTCTCGGCGCCATAACGCAGCCGCTGAATGTACAGCGCCTGACGGGTTTCCAGCATCATGTTCGACGCATCGTTGGACGCCGAACCATCCACGCCCAAGCCCAGCAACGCGCCCGCAGCGGTCAGGTCCAGGGTCGGACATATGCCGGAAGCCAGGCGCATGTTCGAACTCGGGCAATGGCAAATCCCGGTGCCGGCGGCGCCGAGGCGAGCGATTTCATCCGGGTTGAAGTGAATGCCGTGAGCCAGCCAGGTGCGCGGGCCGAGCCAGCCGACGCTGTCCAGGTAATCCACAGTGCGCAAGCCGAAGCGTTGCAGACAGAAGTCTTCTTCGTCGAGGGTTTCGGCCAGATGGGTGTGCAGGCGCACGTCGAGTTTGTTCGCCAGTTCGGCGCTGGCGGACATGATTTCAGGGGTCACCGAGAACGGCGAGCAGGGCGCCAGGGCGATCTGGATTTGCGCACCGTCGCCACGCTCGTGGTACTCGGCGATCAAGCGTTGGCTGTCGGCGAGGATGACTTCGCCTTCCTGCACGGTCTGCTGCGGCGGCAGGCCGCCGTCCTTCTCGCCGAGGCTCATGGAGCCGCGCGTCAGCATGGCGCGCATGCCCAGTTCGCGAACACTTTCGACTTGCACGTCGATCGCATTTTCCAGGCCTTGCGGAAACAGGTAATGGTGATCGGCCGCGGTGGTGCAGCCAGACAGCAGCAATTCGGCCAACGCGACTTTGCTGGCGAGGGCGAGTTTTTCAGGGGTGAGGCGGGCCCAGACCGGGTAAAGGGTTTTCAGCCACGGGAACAACGGCTGATTGACCACCGGTGCCCAGGCGCGGGTCAGCGTTTGATAGAAGTGGTGATGGGTGTTGATCAGTCCCGGCAGGATCACATGCTCGCGGGCATCGAACACTTGTCCACAAGGCGCGGACGGTTGCTGGCCGGCGGCGAGCACTTCGACGATCAAACCGTCTTGCAGCACCAGGCCGCCACGGGCATCGAGGCCATTGGCAGTGAAGATCGCGAGGGGATTTTTTAACCAGGTACGGGTCGCAGGCATGTTGGCCGGCTCCTCTGAAAGTTGGGTTCAGGTTAGCCAGCTCAGTGATTACCCTGTCTGCTGATCCAGGGTCGTCGCGGGGACGAGGTGCGGAGTTTCAAACAAAACCGCTCGGCAGGCAAGCCTCGCCCGACAGGACAACACAAATCCCTGTAGGAGCCGAGCTTGCTCGCGATAGCGGATTGACATTCAACATCGATGCTGAATGTTATGGCCCCATCGCGAGCAAGCTCAGCTCCTACAAACGCAGGGCCGCGGAGGTGTTACCAGGGAATGGTTTCACCCCGGTAATTCACAAAATGATGCCCGCCCTTGCCGGTATACGCATTCACCTGATCGACCAACCCACGTGTGCTGGTTTCCACATCAATGTCAGCGCCTTCACCGCCCATGTCGGTCTTCACCCAGCCCGGATGCAGCGACAGCACGGTGAGTTTCTGCTCGCCCAACTGAGTGACGAAGCTGCTGGTCATCGAGTTCAGCGCCGCTTTACTGGCCTTGTACAACGCCAGCTCGGGCGCATCCGGCATGGTCACGCTGCCCAGCACCGAACTCATGAACGCCAGCACGCCGCTGTCCGGACGGATCTGCCCGACGAAACGCTGGGCCAGATTGATCGGCGCCACGGCATTGGTGAAAAACAGTTGCCCGACTTCGGCCAGGGTCGCGCCGCCCGGCGTTTGAACTTCCGGGCCTTTGACCCCGGCGTTCACGAACAACAGGTCGAACACTTCGTCCTTAAGCTGCTGACTCAGAGCGATGACCGCTTGCTGATCGTCCATGTCGAGTTTTTCGATCCGCACTTTTCCCAAGGCCTGCAAGGCTTCGGCGTTCTGCGGGTTGCGCACGGTGGCGGTGACTTGCCAGCCGTCCGCCAGCAGGGTTTTCACCAGGCCGAGGCCCAAGCCTCGGGAGGCGCCGATGATGAGTGCGGTTTTTGCCGTAGACATAAGTGGCTTCCTTGATAAATGAGGATCACGGATTTAATGGACAACGTTGACCGAGTCGTTGCTGCAACTCCTGACGCAGCGCGCCGAGTTCTTCCATTCGGGTTTCGATCAGTTTGAGTTTGTCTTGCAGCAATTGCGTGACGGCGCTGTCCGGATCGGGCGACTGCCATATCGCGGCGACGCTGTTGCCGATCTCGCCGAGGGTAAAGCCCAATCGCTGAGCGGTCTTGATGTACTGCACCAGTTGCACCATGTCCGCCGGATAGTCGCGATAACCGTTGGCGCTGCGTTGCGCCGCAATCAACCCGCGTTGCTCGTAGAAACGCAGGGTGTCGCGGCTGACGGCGCTGGCCTGGGCTAATTCACCGATGCGCATCATGACGTCTCGAGAGGGCTTGACCCTGGAGCATACTCCAGGCTTTAGCCTTGTTGCTCCCTGAATTTATGGAGCAATGCCGATGTGGACTTCAACGCAATATCGCCAGTTGGTGAAGGGTAGCGCCTGGTATGACTTGATCGTCATGGTGGCGTTTGTCACGCCGTGGAGTTTTGCGGCGTTGCATGGAGTTTTGTTGAGTGTGAGTCAGGCGTTCAACTTGCCTGGCGAGTTGCCGCCGTTTGAGGCGATGCACATGCTGATGGCTAATTTGCTGGGGTCGATTGTCTGCGTGTGGGCGGTGCTGCGGATTCGTGATCCGCAGCAGGTGTATGGGCGGTATGACGCGGTCGGTAGATTTCTGTTTTCGGCTTGGCAGCTGTATGCCTTGCTCCATGGCGGGAGTTCGCTATTGGTGATTTTCCTGTTCTTTGAATTGGCGTGGGGCGTAGCTCAGATGTTGCCTGTACGGACGCCATCGCGAGCAAGCTCGCTCCCACAGTGACCGAGTTGCCCGCAGGATTATTGGTCGCCGCAGAACCCTGTGGGAGCGAGCTTGCTCGCGATGGGGCCCGCCCGGCCAGCCTCTAATGCCCGGCCTGCCACGGTTTCCCCAACGACACCGGCGCATATAACCGCGTACGCAGCGCATCCCGCGACAACAGCACCAACACCACAATGGTCGCGACATACGGCAGCATCGCGAGCAGACTCGACGGAATCGCCAGCCCCAACCCCTGCGCCACCAAATGCAGGATGCTGGCGAGCCCGAACAGATACGCCCCCAGCAGCAATCGCCATACCCTCCAACTGGCAAATACCACCAGTGCCAGGGCTATCCAGCCACGCCCGGCGCTCATGTTCTCCGCCCACATTGGCGTGTAAGCCAGCGACAAATAAGCCCCGGCCAATCCAGCCATCGCCCCACCAAACAGCACCGCCCACGTGCGCACGCCCAACACCGGTAAACCCATGGCGCTGGCTGCATCCGGGTTTTCCCCGACTGCCTGAATGATCAGCCCGACGCGACTTTTCACAATCACCCAGGCCACCAGCGCAAACAGCGCGAACGACAGGTACACCAACAGATCCTGCGCAAACAGCATCCGCCCGATCAGCGGGATTTCACTCAAATAAGGAATCGCCACCGGCTCGAAACCTGCCAGCGGTTTACCGACCCACGTCGCGCCGACAAAGGTCGACAGGCCCACGCCGAAGATTGTCAGCGCCAACCCGGTGGCCACCTGATTGGCGTTGAACACCAGCGCCACCAGCGCAAATAACGACGACAACAGCATCCCGGCGAGCATCGCCAGCAACACGCCGAGCCACAGGTTGCCGCTGCTCAACGCGACGATAAAACCGATCACCGCACCAAACAGCATCATGCCTTCCTGGCCGAGGTTAAGGACGCCGCTCTTCTCGCAGACCAATTCACCCAAAGCCACCAACAACAGCGGCGTACCGCAGCGGACCATGGCGTAGAAAATATTGCTCAGCAGATCGATATCCATCACAGCGCTCCTGCTTGTACAGCGGTGGCTTGTGCACGACGGGACCAGCGCAGGTTCAAGCGCGGTCGGTAGAGAATCAGCACGTCACTGGCCAGCAGGAAAAACAGCATCATTCCCTGGAACAATTGGGTGATTGCCTGGGGCAGATTCATGCTCATCTGCGCGCTCTCGCCGCCGATGTACAACAGCGCCATCAGCAGACTGGAAAACAGAATGCCGATGGGATTGAGTCGCCCGAGAAACGCCACGGTGATTGCCGCATAGCCGTAACCCGGCGAGACCTGCGGCACCAATTGGCCGATCGGCCCGGTGACTTCACACACCCCGGCCAGCCCCGCCAATCCTCCGCTGATCAATAGCGCCAGCCAGATCAGCCGCTTCTCGCGAAAGCCGACGAACCCCGCTGCACGCTTATCCAGCCCGAGCACTTTGATCTGGAACCCGATAAAGCTTTTCTGCAGTAGCACCCACACCGCCACCAACGCGAGCAAGGCGAAATACACGCCTGCGTGAACCCGACCGTCCTCCATCAACAAAGGCAAACGACTGGCATCACCGAACATCGCTGACTCCGGAAAGTTGAACCCCGCCGGATCCTTCAGCGGCCCATGCACGCAGAACAGCAGCAGGTTCAGGGCGATGTAATTGAGCATGATGCTGGTGAGGATTTCATTGGCATTGAAACGCGTACGCAACCACGCCGTCAGCCCGGCCCACGCGGCACCGGCCAGGGTGCCGACGAGCAGGATCAACACCAGCGCCCAGCGACTCTGCATGCCGATAATGTTCACAGCGAGCGCACTGCCGGCCAGCGCGCCAAGCAGCAACTGACCTTCGGCACCGATGTTCCAGATTCGTGCTTGGTACGCCACTGCCAGACCGAGCGCGCAGAGCAAAATCGGCAGCGCTTTGACCAGCAGTTCGGAGACGCCATACAGGTCGCTGACCGGGGCGATCAGCAAGGTGTACAACGTCAGCAATGGGTCATGGCCCAGTGCGATAAACAGCAGCGAGCCACAGCCCAACGTCAGGACAGCCGCCAGCAATGGCGAGCACCACAACATCAGGCGCGATTGCTGGCCACGGGGTTCGAGAGAAAGCAGCATGTGAAACTCCGTTAAAGCGTTGCGAGTGCGGGTGATTGCGGGGCGTCGAATTGGCCGGCCATCCAGCCGCCCACATCGATCAGGCGGGTGTCGACCGTGGGCTTGAGCGGTGACAACCGACCACTGCACAAAGCGCCGAGGCGGTCGCTGATCTGGAACAGTTCGTCGAGGTCTTCGCAGATCACCAGGATCGCCGCGCCAGCGTCGCGCAAGGCAATCAGCGCCCGGTGAATGGTCGCGGCAGCGCCGACGTCCACGCCCGAGGTCGGGTGTGCGGCCACCAGCAGCTTCGGTTGCTGCAGGATTTCCCGGCCGAGGATGAATTTCTGCAAGTTGCCGCCGGACAGGCTGCGGGCCGGTGTCTGGGTGTCGGGCGTCTTCACCCCGAAGCGACGGATGATTTCTTCGGCCAGCGCTTCGACCTTGCCGCGCTGGATCAGGCCGTTGCTGACCAGCCCTTGCTGAAAGGCGGTGAGCAGAGCGTTGTCCGCCAGGCTCAACTCCGGCACCGCGCCATGGCCCAAACGTTCAGCGGGGACGAAGGCCAGGCCCAGTTTGCGCCGTGCATCCGGCCGCAAGTGCGCCACCGGTTGCCCGGCGAAACTGATCGTTGCGCCGTTGTTGCGGCTGAGCGGTTCTTCGCCACTGAGCAGGGCCAGCAACTCATCCTGACCATTGCCCGCGACCCCGGCGATGCCGACGATTTCACCGCTGCGCACTTGCAGGTAAATATCATTCAGCGAGCAGCCGAACGGGTCCGGGTTGTGCCAGGACAATCCGCGCACACTCAAGAAGACATCACTGCCGATCACCTTCGGATAATCGGTAATCAACTCGGCGACTTCGCCGACCATCAACTGCGCCAGTTGCCGATCCGAACACTCGGCCGGCACGCAATGCCCGGCCACCCGACCGCCGCGCAACACCGTGGCGCTGTGACACAACGCGCGAACTTCACCGAGTTTGTGGCTGATAAACAGAATGCTGCAGCCCTCGGCTGCCAGTCGGCGCAAGGTGATGAACAATTCGTCGGCCTCTTGCGGAGTCAGCACCGAGGTCGGCTCATCGAGAATCAGCAGACGAATGTCCTGCATCAGGCAACGAATGATTTCCACCCGCTGGCGTTCGCCGATCGACAGGCTGTGGACAAGTCGTTCCGGCTCCAGCGCCATGCCGTAGCGACGGGAGACTTCACGAATCTTTGGCTCAAGCTGCTTCGGTGTGCCAGCCGCCGCGCCCATCGCCAAGGCAATGTTCTGCGCCACGCTCAGCGTCTCGAACAGCGAGAAATGCTGGAACACCATGCCGATCCCGAGGCTACGAGCCTGGGCCGGGTTGCGCAGGGTCACGCGTTGTCCTTGCCAGATCATCTCTCCCGAGTCCGCGTGGGTGACGCCGTAGATGATCTTCATCAGCGTACTTTTTCCCGCGCCGTTTTCGCCAAGCAGGGCATGGATTTCGCCAGGTGCAATGCTCAGGTCGATAGCATCGTTGGCCAGGCAACCGGGGTAGCGCTTGCTTATTCTGCGCAGTTGCAGGCGAGGTGTTGGATCGGGGATCGGCACGGGGTTGGGCATGACAGGCTCGGGTCGATTGAGGTGATGCCTGTGGACAAAGCAATTTTCTGGCCATTGAGTCAGGAAAACTCAAAAGCATTAAAGGCAAAGGCTTAGAAGACGACGCCTTGCCCTATGTCGATCCCGAACCAGGCACTACTTGAGGGCAACGCCGTTGATCAGGCTCCGGTTTTGCTCAGGGTGTTTGATCAAAAAACGAACAACCGACGACAAGCCACGCCGGACATGGGGCGGCGACAGCCATGAACGGGTTATCCACAGATTGCTCCACAGTATTTGTGCGCAAGCCCGATGCTCGGGCATAAGCACTGTGTGGCTTTCTTCTAAAGGTGATAAACCGCTCTAACTGATTGTTTTTAGGTGGATTTAGCTTTTTTGATGGCGGATTGGACGAAAAGTGAGCAAAGCCCGCAAAGCCGCATGACAGAAGGGTTACAGCCGGGTGTGCTCAGGTTATCCACAGCCGGGTGCACAGTAGATGTGGGCAAATGCACCGGTTCGACGAAAGCGCTGTGAACGTTGTTGGTGCGATTAGTGCTGCAACAAAATGCGCCCGCGACTCAGGTCCGCCAGCTGCGTTTGCAGAGTATCGATCTGGCTTTCGCCGATCGCCAATCGCAGCTCCACGCCGTTGGCCGTGAACGTTTCTTCCACAACCAATCCACCCAGTTCCGCCACCCGAAGCTTCACCAGCGGCAACTCTGCAAAAGCACAGGCACAACTCACCGGCACCCGACTGATCAGCTCAACCTTCGCCGCCGCTTGCAGGCACTTGTTGGCGCCGCCGCCATACGCCCGGGCGAGGCCGCCGGTGCCGAGTTGAATGCCGCCATACCAACGAATCACCAGCACCACGACCTGATCGCAATCCTGCGCGTCGATCGCCGCCAAAATCGGCCGGCCGGCGGTGCCGCCGGGCTCGCCATCGTCAGTGCTGCGGTATTGGTCGCCAAGCTTCCACGCCCAGCAATTGTGCGAGGCATTCAAATCGCTGTGCCGTTCGATGAACGCCTGGGCTTCAGCAGGGCTGCTGATCGGCGCGGCGAAAGTGATGAAGCGGCTTTTGCGAATCTCTTCGCGGTACTCGCAAAAGCCGCTGAGGGTAAAAGGCATAAGTGTCTTAGATCGTAGGCGTCAGGCCGCAGCCCTTGAGAATGATGCGGATCAGGTTGTTGCCGGCGTCTTCCATGTCCTGCTTGGTCAACTTGGTGCGCCCGCTGACACGGCAGATCTGTGTGGCGAAATCGGCGTAATGCTGAGTGCTGCCCCACAACAGGAAGATCAGGTTCACCGGGTCGACCGGGTCCATTTTTCCGGCGTCGATCCACGCCTGGAACACGGCGGCCCGGCCCTGGAACCAGGCGCGATAATCCTGGTTGAAGTACTCGGTCAGGCATTCGCCGCCGCTGATCACTTCCATCGCGAAGATCCGCGAGGCTTGCGGCTGGCGACGGGAGAATTCCATCTTGGCGCGGATGTACCGCGTCAGCGCTTCGGCCGGATCATCTTCAGCGGTCAGGGTGTTGAAGGTGCTGTCCCACAACTGGAGGATGTTGCTCAACACCGCCACGTACAAACCGAGTTTGTTGGTGAAGTAGTAATGCAGGTTCGCCTTGGGCAATCCGGCGTTCAGGGCGATGGTGTTCATGCTGGTGCCTTTGAACCCGTGACGGGCGAACTCGTCTTCGGCGGCTTTGATGATGGTCTCTTCGTTCTTCTGACGAATGCGGCTGGCAGGTTTGCCGCCGTGAGCGGGGACTTCAAAGGTCATAGGCACTTCCGAACAAATGGGTGGGTGCAACCAGTGCGTTGATAGCGCACCCACAGGCATCAGACAAGTCCTGACGCAATAAAACCTGAACACCACAACCCCTGTAGGAGCAGAGCTTGCTCGCGATGGCTGCCTTACATTCAGCATTGATGGTGACTGACCTGACGAGATCGCGAGCAAGCTCGGCTCCTACAGTTATGGTTCAGCGTGTCGCAGCCAGGCTCTCCAAAAAGCTTTCCAGCACCAAATGCGGGCGACGGCCCTTGCGCGTGACTGATGCGAGGCTCAGGTCATAAAAACGCACCTTTGGTTTCAGCGCACGCAATCGGCCTTGCTGAACCCAGAGGCTGGCGTAGTGGTCCGGCAGGTAGCCGATGTAGCGTCCGGTGAGGATCAGGAACGCCATGCCTTCACGGTCCGAGGCACTGGCGGTGCAATTGAGCGCCTGGTAGTGGGCCTGGATTTCCGCGGGCAAACGGAAAGTCGGCGCGATGGCGTCCTGGCTATTGAGGCGCTCGTCATCCAGTTGTTTATCGTCGACATAAAACAATGGATGACCGACCGCGCAATACAGTAGTGAGCGTTCGCTATAGAGCGGCTGATATTCCAGCCCCGACAGCGCGCTGGCCTGCGGCACCACGCCGACATGCAATCGACCGTCGAGCACGCCTTGTTCGACTTCATTGGGCGCGATCATGCGGATCTGAATCTGCACGTCCGGACCGCGCTCCTTCAATTGTGCCAAGGCGTGGGTGATGCGCATGTGGGGCAGGGTGACCAGGTTGTCGGTCAGGCCGATGGTCAACTCCCCGCGCAAATGTTGGTGCAGGCCGTTGACCTCAGTGCGAAAACTTTCCAGCGCGCTCAATAGCTGCAACGCCGATTGATAGACCTCGCGACCTTCTTCGGTCAGGGAAAACCCGGCGCGACCGCGTTGGCATAAACGCAGACCGAGGCGCTGTTCCAGATCGCTCATTTGTTGGCTGATGGCCGAGCGGCCGATCCCCAGCACCGACTCCGCCGCCGAGAAGCCGCCGCACTCCACCACACTGCGAAAAATCCGAAGCAGGCGAATATCAAAGTCACTGACTTGCGCCAGCGGATCGGGACGACGACTGCTCATAGTTTAGTGATGACCTGACTGAACGTTAGAAGAGTTGGATTTCACCGACTTTATCCTCGTGGCAATTTAGCTGCAAGAACGCTTTTGATCTCTATGCCGCTTATTGCCCTGCGAGGTTTTGCCCATGAACTTGCCTGAAACCAACCCGACTTCCCTGGCCAGCCAGCTCAAGCTCGATGCTCACTGGATGCCCTACACCGCCAACCGTAATTTCCAGCGCGATCCGCGACTGATCGTGGCGGCTGAAGGCAGTTGGCTGATCGATGACAAGGGCCGCAAGGTTTACGACTCGCTCTCTGGTCTGTGGACCTGCGGCGCCGGGCATACCCGCAAGGAAATTCAGGAAGCGGTCGCCAAGCAATTGGGCACCCTCGATTACTCGCCAGGCTTTCAGTACGGCCATCCGCTGTCGTTCCAGCTGGCTGAGAAAATCACCGACCTGACCCCGGGCAATCTGAATCATGTGTTCTTCACTGACTCGGGCTCCGAGTGCGCTGACACGGCGGTGAAGATGGTGCGTGCTTACTGGCGTCTGAAAGGCCAGGCCACCAAGACCAAGATGATCGGCCGTGCACGTGGTTATCACGGCGTTAACATCGCCGGCACCAGCCTCGGCGGCGTGAACGGCAACCGCAAAATGTTCGGTCAGGCGATGATGGATGTCGATCACCTGCCGCACACCTTGCTGGCGAGCAATGCTTATTCCCGTGGCATGCCGAAAGAGGGCGGTATCGCCCTGGCGGATGAACTGCTCAAGTTGATCGAGCTGCATGACGCTTCGAATATCGCTGCGGTGTTCGTCGAGCCAATGGCCGGTTCCGCCGGTGTATTGGTGCCGCCGCAGGGTTACCTGAAGCGCCTGCGTGAGATCTGCGATCAGCACAACATCCTGCTGGTGTTCGACGAAGTGATCACCGGTTTCGGCCGTACCGGTTCGATGTTCGGCGCCGACAGCTTCGGCGTGACCCCGGACCTGATGTGCATCGCCAAGCAAGTCACTAACGGCGCGATTCCGATGGGCGCGGTGATTGCCAGCTCCGAGATCTACCAGACCTTCATGAACCAGGCGACGCCGGAGTACGCGGTGGAATTCCCGCACGGCTACACCTATTCCGCGCACCCGGTGGCTTGCGCTGCTGGCCTGGCAGCACTCGACCTGCTGCAAAAGGAAAACCTGGTGCAGAGCGTGGCCGAAGTCGCGCCGCATTTCGAAAATGCGCTGCACGGTTTGAAGGGGTCGAAAAACATTATCGACATTCGTAACTACGGCCTGGCCGGTGCGATTCAGATCGCACCGCGTGACGGCGACGCCATCGTGCGTCCGTTCGAAGCGGGCATGGCGTTGTGGAAAGCCGGGTTCTACGTGCGCTTCGGCGGCGACACCCTGCAGTTCGGCCCAACCTTCAACAGCAAGCCGCAAGACCTCGATCGTCTGTTCGACGCGGTCGGCGAAGTGCTGAACAAGATCGACTGATCTCTCCCCTCTACTCTTTATATATGTAAAGACGGGCGCCCCTTGAAGGGCGCCTGTGGACAACTTTTCAGGAGCCCCGCATGAGCCTTATCCCGCATTTGATCAATGGCGAACTGGTGACCGAAGACGGTCGCACCGCTGACGTGTTCAACCCGTCTACCGGCCAGGCGATCCACAAGCTGCCGTTGGCCAGCCGCGAAACCATTCAAAAAGCCATCGACTCGGCCAAGGCTGCGTTCCCGGCTTGGCGCAATACTC
>NZ_CM142708.1:2915000-6142500 GCF_054897865.1 Pseudomonas sp. LS2P72 | reverse complement strand
AGTGGGAAACGATGTGGGAAGGCTTAGACAGCTAGGAGGTTGGCTTAGAAGCAGCCACCCTTTAAAGAAAGCGTAATAGCTCACTAGTCGAGTCGGCCTGCGCGGAAGATGTAACGGGGCTCAAACCATACACCGAAGCTACGGGTATCACTTAGGTGATGCGGTAGAGGAGCGTTCTGTAAGCCTGTGAAGGTGAGTTGAGAAGCTTGCTGGAGGTATCAGAAGTGCGAATGCTGACATGAGTAACGACAATGGGTGTGAAAAACACCCACGCCGAAAGACCAAGGTTTCCTGCGCAACGTTAATCGACGCAGGGTTAGTCGGTCCCTAAGGCGAGGCTGAAAAGCGTAGTCGATGGAAAACAGGTTAATATTCCTGTACTTCTGGTTATTGCGATGGAGGGACGGAGAAGGCTAGGCCAGCTTGGCGTTGGTTGTCCAAGTTTAAGGTGGTAGGCTGGAATCTTAGGTAAATCCGGGATTCTAAGGCCGAGAGCTGATGACGAGTTACCCTTTGGGTGACGAAGTGGTTGATGCCATGCTTCCAAGAAAAGCTTCTAAGCTTCAGGTAACCAGGAACCGTACCCCAAACCGACACAGGTGGTTGGGTAGAGAATACCAAGGCGCTTGAGAGAACTCGGGTGAAGGAACTAGGCAAAATGGCACCGTAACTTCGGGAGAAGGTGCGCCGGTGAGGGTGAAGCATTTACTGCGTAAGCCCATGCCGGTCGAAGATACCAGGCCGCTGCGACTGTTTATTAAAAACACAGCACTCTGCAAACACGAAAGTGGACGTATAGGGTGTGACGCCTGCCCGGTGCCGGAAGGTTAATTGATGGGGTTAGCTAACGCGAAGCTCTTGATCGAAGCCCCGGTAAACGGCGGCCGTAACTATAACGGTCCTAAGGTAGCGAAATTCCTTGTCGGGTAAGTTCCGACCTGCACGAATGGCGTAACGATGGCGGCGCTGTCTCCACCCGAGACTCAGTGAAATTGAAATCGCTGTGAAGATGCAGTGTATCCGCGGCTAGACGGAAAGACCCCGTGAACCTTTACTATAGCTTTGCACTGGACTTTGAATTTGCTTGTGTAGGATAGGTGGGAGGCTTTGAAGCGTGGACGCCAGTTCGCGTGGAGCCAACCTTGAAATACCACCCTGGCAACTTTGAGGTTCTAACTCAGGTCCGTTATCCGGATCGAGGACAGTGTATGGTGGGTAGTTTGACTGGGGCGGTCTCCTCCTAAAGAGTAACGGAGGAGTACGAAGGTGCGCTCAGACCGGTCGGAAATCGGTCGTAGAGTATAAAGGCAAAAGCGCGCTTGACTGCGAGACAGACACGTCGAGCAGGTACGAAAGTAGGTCTTAGTGATCCGGTGGTTCTGTATGGAAGGGCCATCGCTCAACGGATAAAAGGTACTCCGGGGATAACAGGCTGATACCGCCCAAGAGTTCATATCGACGGCGGTGTTTGGCACCTCGATGTCGGCTCATCACATCCTGGGGCTGAAGCCGGTCCCAAGGGTATGGCTGTTCGCCATTTAAAGTGGTACGCGAGCTGGGTTTAGAACGTCGTGAGACAGTTCGGTCCCTATCTGCCGTGGACGTTTGAGATTTGAGAGGGGCTGCTCCTAGTACGAGAGGACCGGAGTGGACGAACCTCTGGTGTTCCGGTTGTCACGCCAGTGGCATTGCCGGGTAGCTATGTTCGGAATAGATAACCGCTGAAAGCATCTAAGCGGGAAACTAGCCTCAAGATGAGATCTCACTGGGACCTTGAGTCCCCTGAAGGGCCGTCGAAGACTACGACGTTGATAGGTTGGGTGTGTAAGCGCTGTGAGGCGTTGAGCTAACCAATACTAATTGCCCGTGAGGCTTGACCATATAACACCCAAGCAATTTGCGTCGAAAGACCAGATTGCGGTGTGTGAAGACGCAACGAACCGAAAATTCGAGAGACTCACAAAACACCCGCTGTCACATACCCGATTTGCTGAAGCGAGGCCGACTGGCCACGACTCGGTACCCGAATTTCTTGACGACCATAGAGCATTGGAACCACCTGATCCCATCCCGAACTCAGCAGTGAAACGATGCATCGCCGATGGTAGTGTGGGGTTTCCCCATGTGAGAGTAGGTCATCGTCAAGATTAAATTCCGAAACCCCTATCTGCGAATGCAGGTAGGGGTTTTGTTTTGCTCGCGGGAAAGTTCCCACAACAATACCGGACGGCTCCCGGCTGTCACAGTCTCCCGACAATGCTAAGGTTCGGCCCTAGCTTTTGTATTTTCCCAAGGAAGCCTTTATGCCGGACGCGACGTCCCTCAGTGCTGGTTTTATGGTGGTTCACGGCAACCGCCTGGACGAGTTGCGTAGCCTGGTAGTCAGCTGGATGCGGCGTTACCCGTTGGCTCCCTTGGAAAATGAAATTGCCTTGGTGCAGAGCAATGGCATCGCTCAATGGCTGAAGCTGGCACTGGCAGAAGACCCTGAAGACGATGACATGGGGGGCTGCGGAATCGCAGCAGCCATCGACGTGCAGTTACCGGGTAGCTTCATGTGGCAGCTCTATCGCATGGTGCTTGGACGTGACGAAATCCCGGTCAAATCCCTGCTCGATAAAGCTCCCTTGACCTGGCGTCTGATGCGTCTGCTTCCGCAGTTGATCAACCAACCGCACTTCGAACCCCTGCAGCGCTTCCTTACGAATGACACAGACTTACGTAAACGCTATCAATTGGCGGAGCGACTGGCGGATCTGTTCGACCAATACCAGGTGTATCGTGCCGACTGGCTTGAAGACTGGGCAGAAGGTCGCCATCAATTACGAAATGGCAGAGGTGAAACCAAACCTCTGACCCCGGCTAACTGCTGGCAGGCAGAGTTGTGGCGTGCGCTGCTGCTGGATGTGGGTGAACAAGGCATGGCGCAAAGCCGAGCCGGCGTCCATCAACGGTTTATCGAGCGCATCAACAGCCTCGACGTCGCCCCCAGCGGATTGCCTTCGCGGGTGATCGTTTTCGGGATTTCTTCACTGCCCGCTCAAGCCCTGGAAGCACTGGCTGGGTTGGCCCGGTTCAGCCAGGTTCTGCTCTGCGTGCACAACCCGTGTCGTCACCATTGGGCGGACATCGTCGCCGATAAAGACCTGTTGCGGCATCAATACAAGCGTCAGGCTCGCAAGAGCGGAATGCCGGTTGTACTCGACCCGCAAACCCTTCACCAGCATGCCCATCCACTTCTGGCGGCATGGGGCAAACAGGGGCGGGACTACATCAATCTGCTCGACAGCTACGATGATCCCAACAGCTACCGCTCGGCATTCCGCGATGGTCGTATCGATCTGTTCAGCGATAGCCAGCCACAGAACATGCTCAATCAATTGCAGGACGACATTCTTGAGTTGCGTCCCTTGAACGAGACTCGCGAGCGCTGGCCAGCTGTCGATCCGGCAAACGACGAATCGATCCGTTTTCACATTGCCCATAGTGCCCAGCGTGAAGTGGAGATCCTCCACGACCAGTTGCTCGCACGCTTCAGTGCTGATCCGGATTTAAGGCCTCGCGATGTGATCGTGATGGTCCCGGACATCGACAGCTACGCACCGCATATTCGTGCGGTATTTGCTCAGCTTGAACGCCACGATCCGCGTTTCATTCCCTTCACACTCGCCGATCAAGGACAACGTGGCCGTGATCCGCTACTGATTGCTATCGAGCATCTGCTCAAACTGCCCGACAGCCGTTTCCCCGTGAGCGAGATCCTCGATCTGCTGGATGTTCCTGCACTACGTGCTCGCTTCGGTGTAGAGGAACGTGATCTGCCGACCCTGCACCGTTGGATCGAAGGTGCAGGCATCCGGTGGGGCATGAATGCCGGGCAGCGTGCGGGTCTTGGTCTGCCGCAAGAGCTGGAACAAAACAGTTGGCGTTTCGGCCTGCGACGGATGCTGCTCGGTTATGCCGTGGGCAGTGCCAATGCCTGCGAGGGTATCGAGCCTTACGACGAGATCGGTGGTCTGGATGCCGCGCTCATTGGGCCTTTGGTCGCGCTGCTGGACGCATTGGAGATTGCCCACCAGGAACTCTCTCGACCCGCAGCTCCCAAACAATGGGGTTTTCGATTGCACGCACTGGTTCAGTTGTTTTTCCTGGCCAGTAACGAGCATGACGACTACGTATTGGCCCAACTCGAAGAGCTGCGTGAAACCTGGCTTGAGACGTGCGAGTCAGTTGGCTTGCATGATGAGCTGCCGTTGACCGTGGTCCGTGAAGCCTGGCTCGCCGGCCTTGACCAAGGCCGCTTGTCCCAGCGTTTTCTAGCCGGTGCGGTTAACTTCTGCACCTTGATGCCCATGCGCGCGATCCCGTTCAAACTGGTCTGCCTGCTGGGCATGAATGACGGCGACTACCCGCGCGCGCAGCCGCCATTGGACTTCGATCTTATGGGCAGTGATTACCGCCCTGGCGATCGCTCCCGACGTGAAGATGACCGTTATCTGCTGTTGGAAGCCCTGTTGTCGGCACGTGACCAACTCTATATCAGCTGGGTCGGTCGCAGCATTCGCGATAACAGTGAACGCCCTGCGTCGGTATTGATCGGCCAATTGCGAGATCATCTGGCTAGTGGCTGGCGACTGCATGAGGTCGACGAAGATCTGCTTGAGGCCATCACTCAGGAACATCCACTGCAACCGTTCAGCGCCCGCTACTTTCATGAAGGCGATGATTTGTTCAGCTACGCGAATGAATGGCAGGTGCTGCATCAAACCAGTGAGCCGTCGACTGATATCGAGTTCCTTGATCCCTATGTTCAGGAGGAGCCGCTGAGTCTTGGTCAACTGCAGGACTTCCTGCGTAATCCTGTGCGACATTTCTTCAGTCAGCGACTGAAGGTGTACTTCGAGTCGTCTGAAGTGCCCTTGGCTGATGAAGAGCCATTTGTACTCGATGCGTTGCAACGTTACAGCCTCAGCGACAGCTTGCTCGAAGCGGCGCTGGGTCATCTGGATAGCACCGATCAGATATTGGAAGCGCAGGCAAAACGTCTGCAAAACAGTGGGCTCTTGCCCATGGCCGGGTTCGGTGAATGCCTTCAGCGAGAGTTGATCGAACCGTTGCCGGATCTGTTGCAGCGTTACCAACAGCTTTTGGCGTTATGGCCAACGCCGCTCACCAACGCCCTGCCAGTGAATCTGGAGTTGCAGGGGCTGCGCCTGGAAGGTTGGCTCAGCGGCCTGCATCAACGTGCGGACTGTGGTTTGCTATCAGTCACTACAATCCCCAACAGCATCGGCTCAATCAAATCTCGCAAATGGCATCGGCTGACACGGCCTTGGGTCAATCATCTGGTTGCCTGCGCCAGTGGTATGGCGATGACCACCGCGTTGGTGGCCAGCGACGACAGTCTGCTACTCGGTCCGATGGAGGAGGGCGCAGCCTTGCGGATTCTGGGCGACCTGTTAATGGCTTGGCAAACCGGCATGCGTCAACCGCTGCCGATTGCGGTGAAGACCGGCTTCGCATGGCTTTGTCAAACCGATCCGGTTAAAGCCCAGGCCGCAGCCCGCAAGGCGTATGAAGGCGATGGCCTGACCACCGACGGCGAGCGTCGCGAAAGCCCTGCACTCGCCCGGCAGTTTGCCGACTTCGACACGCTTGTCGCAGACGAAACGTTCCCGGACTGGTGCAACGCGTTGTACCGGCCGTTGCTTGAAGCGCCCTGGCGTTCATTGAACAGCGAGGAGGCGCGCTGATGAGCACGAAACCTCTGGCCTTGGCATTTCCCCTGCGCGGCAGCCAACTGATCGAAGCGAGCGCCGGGACCGGCAAGACCTTCACCATTTCCGCGCTGTATCTGCGCCTGGTCCTTGGCCACGGCGCAGAGTCGAGCGGCTTCGGACGTGAACTGTTGCCGCCGCAAATCCTCGTTGTGACGTTCACCGATGCCGCGACCAAAGAATTGCGCGAACGCATCCGCACACGTCTTGCTGAAGCAGCGCGGTTTTTTCGCGATGAAACACCGGCGCCCGATAGCCTAATCGCGGAGCTTCGTGAGGAGTACCTTCCCGAGCAGTGGTCCGGGTGCGCGAACCGCCTGGACATCGCTGCGCAGTGGATGGATGAGGCAGCAGTTTCAACTATCCACAGTTGGTGCCAGCGCATGTTGCGCGAGCATGCGTTCGACAGCGGCAGCCTGTTTACACAAACCCTGGAAACCGATCACAGCGATTTGCTGGGCGAAGTCCTGCGCGATTACTGGCGCCTGTTTTGCTACCCGATGCAAGGCGATGCGCTGAACTGGGTGCGCGGTAATTGGGGCGGTCCAGCGGCTTTACTGCCGCGAGTGCGTGGTTTGTTCGCCAGTGAGCGAGACAGTGTTGAAGGTAAAGAGCCTGCCGAGCTGATCACGGCGTGTCTGCTGGAGCGACGGGCTGCGTTGCTCGAACTCAAGATGCCCTGGCGCCAGTGGGCGGACGAATTGCTTGCCATCTGTCACCAGGGAGTTGCGAGCAAGAGCGTCGACGGTCGCAAGATGCAGGCGCGCTATTTCGAACCCTGGTTCGAAAAGATCAGGGCCTGGGTTGAAGACGAATCCCTTGAGCAACTGGATATCGGCACCGGCTTCACGCGCCTGACTCCCGAGGGTATGGCTGAAGCCTGGAAAGGCGAAGTGCCCAGTCATCCGGGACTGGATGCCATGCCCGGACTCAAGCTCAGTCTCGATGGATTGCCTACACCTGATGCCGCCGTGCTGCAACATGCCGCCCGGTGGGTCGGTACACGGTTCGAGGAAGAAAAGCGTCGCCGCGCGGAGATGGGCTTCGATGACATGCTGTTGCGCCTCGATGCAGCGTTGCAGTCCGATGGCGGTGAGCGGCTGGCGACCCTGATTCGTGAGCAGTTTCCGGTGGCGTTGATCGACGAGTTCCAGGACACCGACCCAGTGCAGTACCGGATCTTCGAGAGCATCTATCGCATCGAAGACAACAATCCCGAATGCGGTCTGTTCCTGATCGGCGACCCCAAGCAAGCGATCTACGCGTTCCGCGGTGCTGACATCTATACCTACCTGCGCGCCCGCCAGGCCACCACTGGCCGGTTGCATACCTTGGGTACGAATTTCCGTTCCAGCCATGGCATGGTCCGGGCGGTCAACCATGTGTTCGAGCGTGCCGAGTCTCGCGAGACCGGGCGGGGCGCCTTCCTGTTTCGTGAAAAGAATGGCGAGAACCCGGTGCCGTTCCTGCCCGTCGAACCCCAAGGGCGCAAAGAAGTTCTGCACATTGCTGGCCAAGTCGTGCCCGCACTCAACATCTGGCATTTGTCCGCCGAGCAGCCATTGTCCGGCGCGGTGTACCGACAACAACTTGCCGCCGCCTGCGCCAGTGAAATCACCTCTTTGCTCAATGGCGGCCAACAAGGTCGCGCGGGTTTCATACAGGACGGCAAGGACTTCAGAGGGCTGCTGCCAGCGGATATCGCGATCCTGGTCCGCGACGGTAAAGAGGCCCAGGCTGTGCGCGGCGAACTATCCGCCCGTGGCGTGCGCAGCGTCTATCTGTCGGACAAGGACTCGGTGTTCGCCGCCCAGGAAGCACACGATCTGCTGACCTGGCTCAAGGCCTGCGCCGAGCCGGATGTCGAGCGTCCACTTCGAGCCGCGTTGGCTTGCATCACGCTGAACCTGTCGCTGGCTGAACTGGAACGCCTCAATCAGGATGAACTGGCCTGGGAAGCGCGGGTCATGCAGTTCCGCCATTATCGCGAGCTCTGGCGCAAGCAGGGCGTGTTGCCAATTCTGCGGCGATTGCTGCATGACTTCCAGCTGCCTCAGACATTGATCAAGCGCAGTGACGGCGAGCGGGTGCTGACCAATTTGCTGCACTTGTCCGAATTGCTGCAACAGGCGGCCGCCGAACTCGATGGTGAGCAAGCGCTGATCCGTCATTTGTCCGAGCATCTGGCGTTGTCCGGTCAGGCCGGCGAAGAGCAGATCCTGCGTCTGGAGAGCGACGAGCAACTGGTCAAAGTCGTGACCATTCACAAGTCCAAGGGGCTCGAGTATCCCTTGGTGTTCCTGCCATTCATTTGCTCGGCGAAACCGGTGGATGGCAGCCGTCTGCCGCTGCATTACCACGACGCCACGGGCAAGGCCCAAGTGACCTTGAGGCCGACAGCCGAGTTGATAGTTCAGGCGGATGATGAGCGTCTTGCCGAGGATCTGCGCTTGCTTTACGTGGCCCTGACCCGGGCGCAACACGCCTGCTGGCTCGGAGTGACTGATCTCAAACGCGGCAATAACAACAGCTCGGTTCTGCATCTTTCGGCATTGGGTTATCTGTTGGGCGGCGGAGCACCATTGGCCGAGTCGGCAGGTTTGAAGCGTTGGCTGGAAGACCTGCAGCAGGATTGTGCAGCGCTGAACTACGGTGAAATACCTGAAGCGACCGCCGAGCACTACCATCCGCCGCACAACGATGCGACGTTGCTTGCTCCGCTGATACCCAAGCGCAAGGCCAGCGAAAACTGGTGGATTGCTTCCTACAGTGCCCTGCGCATTGGCGACAGCATGAGCGTGGGCACTGATGAAGCGCCGGAGAACCCGCAAGCACAAAAGCTCTTCGACGACGAACGCCTCGATCCGCAAGCACCACGAGAAGTGGTGGCCGGCGGCGCTGATATCCATCGATTCCCTCGTGGCCCGAACCCCGGCACCTTTCTCCATGGTTTGCTCGAATGGGCCGGTGACGAAGGTTTTGCCGCCACGCCGAAAACGGTGGAAGACGCCATTGCCCGTCGCTGCAACCGCCGTGGTTGGGAGGGCTGGATCACTGCCCTGAGCGACTGGCTGCAGCATCTGCTTACGGCCCCGCTGCATATCGGTGGCGGGCAGGCCCCCGTGGTGTTCGAGCGGCTCACCCAATACCGGGTCGAGATGGAATTCTGGTTCGCCAGTCATAAAGTCGATGTGCTCAAGCTCGATGTATTGGTTCGCCAATACACCCACAACGGCGTGCCCCGCGTGGCTGCCGAGCCGGTGTTGCTCAATGGCATGTTCAAAGGCTTCATCGACCTGACGTTCGAGCACGACGGCCGCTATTACGTCGCCGACTACAAATCCAACTGGCTGGGCGTCGATGACGCGGCCTATACCGAGCAGGCTATGGAGCAGTCGATTCTCGACAACCGTTACGACCTGCAATACGTGCTGTATCTGTTGGCCCTGCATCGCCAGCTCAAGGCGCGACTTGTCGATTACGATTACGACCGGCATGTCGGTGGCGCGCTGTACCTGTTCCTGCGCGGTACGCGCGCGTCCAGCCAGGGCGTGTATTTCACCCTTCCTCCAAGAGAGCTGATCGAGCGTCTGGACCGGCTGTTCCAGGGCAAGCCAGAACGCAAGGCCGAACCCGCCTGGGAACAGGGAGTTTTGCTATGAGTCGTACCTTCGCTGATTTGCTGCCCACTTCGTTGACAGCCGAAAGCCTGGCGGATCTGGCGCCGTTGAGTCGCGCCGATGACTTGCTGCTATTGCTGACGCGCTGGGTGGAGCGCGGCTGGCTGCGAGCGCTGGACAAAGCCTTCGTCGCTTTTCTTCATGAGCTCGCTCCCGGCGATGATCCGCTGGTGCTGCTGGCCGCTGCGTTGGCCAGCCATCAACTGGGCCACGGTCATGTGTGCCTGGATGTGTTCGAGACGCTCAAGGAACCGGACTTCGCCCTGTCGCTGCCACCGGAAGGTGATGTGCAAAGTGGCGCGATGTTGCTGCCGTCGCAATTGCTTGAGGCGCTGGACGGTGCCCATTGGTGCAAGGTCCTGGCCTCCAGCAGTCTGGTCGCTTTGGCGGTCGATGGTCGCGAGGCGGCGCAGCATCGGCCATTGGTGTTGTCGGGCAAACGCCTGTACTTGCGTCGTTACTGGGCTTACGAGCGGCGTATCGACACCTCGCTGCGCCAACGCCTGGTGGAACACGAAACCACGCCGGATGATTTTTCCCAGCGCCTCACCAGCTTGTTCGGCCCAGCCAAGCCCGGCGAAGTGATTGACTGGCAGAAACTCGCTTGTGCCCTCGCCACCCGCAGCGCCTTCAGCATCATCACCGGCGGCCCGGGGACCGGTAAGACGACGACGGTCGTGCGTTTGCTGGCGTTGCTCCAGGCCCCGGCGGTGGAGGCGGGCAAGCCGTTGCGCATTCGTCTCGCGGCACCCACCGGCAAGGCTGCAGCCCGACTGACGGAGTCCATCAGTCAGCAGGTCAGGACTCTGGAAGTCGATGAAGCCGTACGAGTGAAGATCCCGTCAGACGTCACCACCGTGCACCGTCTGCTCGGCAGTCGTCCTGGTACTCGACACTTCCGTCACCACGCCGGTAATCGCTTGCCGCTGGATGTCTTGGTGGTGGACGAAGCCTCGATGATCGATCTGGAAATGATGGCCAACCTGCTCGACGCGTTGCCGGCCCATGCCCGTCTGGTGCTGCTCGGTGACAAGGATCAACTGGCATCGGTGGAGGCCGGC
The DNA here is from genome assembly GCF_054897865.1 of Pseudomonas sp. LS2P72. Lineage (NCBI taxonomy): Bacteria > Pseudomonadati > Pseudomonadota > Gammaproteobacteria > Pseudomonadales > Pseudomonadaceae > Pseudomonas > Pseudomonas sp. LS2P72. The sequence continues at coordinate 6,131,982 of NZ_CM142708.1, read as the reverse complement.
GCCGTGCTGGGCGACCTGTGCCGCGACGCCGAGGCCGGTTGGTACAGCCCACAGACTCGCCTGTGGCTGCAAGCGGTCAGTGGTGAAAACCTGGATGCCAGCGGTTTGCAGGAAGACACCCAAGGGACTCATCCGCTGGCCCAGCAAGTTGTGATGCTGCGTCATTCACGCCGGTTCGGCGAGGGCAGCGGCATCGGCCAACTGGCTCGCTGGGTCAACCAGCAGCAACCCGAGAAAGCTCGCAAGTTGTTGGCGGCTCGAAGCCATGACGACGTGTTTTCCCTGTCCCTCAAGGGGGAACTGGACCGGGCGTTGGAACGCTTACTGCTTGAGGGGCATGGCGATGGACCGCAGGGTTATCGGCATTACCTGAGTCTCTTGCGCAGCCTGCGGCCACCGCTCGACAGCACGCTTGATGATACCTGCTGGACCAATTGGGCCCGGCAGGTGTTGCAAGCCTTCGACGCCTTCCAATTGTTATGCGCCGTACGTAAAGGGCCGTGGGGCGTGGAAGGTTTGAATCAACGCGTGACCGCCGCGCTGCTCAAGGCTCGGCTGATCGACAGCGACCAGCAGTGGTACGAAGGTCGGCCAGTGCTGATGACTCGCAACGACTATGGTCTGGGATTGATGAACGGAGACATCGGCATTGCCCTCAAGCTGCCGGAACGCGAGGGGCCAGAGGTTGGGAAGCAGGTGCTGCGTGTAGCGTTCCCGAGAAATGATGGTCAGGGCGGCGTACGTTTTGTTCTGCCGAGCCGGCTCAATGATGTCGAAACCGTGTACGCGATGACGGTGCACAAATCCCAGGGCTCGGAATTTGCCCATACGGCGTTGATTCTGCCGGATGCCCTGAACCCTGTACTCACCAAGGAATTGATCTATACCGGAATTACCCGGGCCAAAAGCTGGTTCACCCTGATCGAGCCGCGTCCTGGCGTATTCGAAGAGGCGGTGAGGCGTAGGGTCAAACGCTTGAGCGGGTTAATGCTGGAATTGGAAGAGGGTGTTGAACCAAGGGGCTGAAAGGGGACGGCGCCAGACGACGGAAACTGTCCGAAGTGCCGTAGGACGCGGCCTCGCTGGTGTTTGAACGCTGTGCTATCGTTGCGGCATCATTTCGCTACGATCGAAGAGAATCCCTGCATGAAGGTCGCTGTCTGGACGACACAGCGCGTTATCGGGTGCAAACAAGTGCTGCTTGCCGGCCTTCTCTGTTTGTTCACCGGCGTCGTTTTCGCTCAGTCGGAAACGCCTGTGAGCCTGGCGGACCAACGTGCCAGATCGGTCACTCAGGTGGTACTCGGGATTCTCAGTTATGCCCGCTGGCCTGTTGAGCCAGCACAATTGCGCTTGTGCATAGTGGGCCCCACCGAATACACCGACGATCTGGTCAAAGGCACGACTCAGGCCACCGGTCGGCCTGTTAGCGTGCGCAGACTGCTGGCGGACAACCCGTCCATTGTTGGTGAGTGCGACGCGGTGTACATCGGCAAACTGACCAGTGATGAACGCAGTCAGCTTTTCGCCTCGCTGATGGGGCGTCCGGTGCTTAGCCTCAGCGAAGGCGACGACCCGTGCACCGTCGGCAGTCTGTTTTGCCTACGGGTCAGCGATGAGCAAGTGTCCTTTGAGGTCAACCTGGATTCCGTCGCCCGAAGCGGCGTGCGTATTCACCCCAGTGTTCTGCAACTGTCCCGCCGCAAGCCGGCAGCGCCATGAGTCTATTCAAGTCGGGTAGCCGCCCAACCTTGCGCTCGGTCATCGGGCGCGGACATTTGATCGTCGCACTCGTGGGCGTGGCCATGGCCAGCATCTCGCTGACGTTGCTCGGTGTACTGGCGTTGCGGGTCTATGCCGACCACAACTTGCACCTGATTGCGCGCTCGATCAATTACACCGTGGAAGCGGCGGTGGTGTTCAACGACACGTCTGCCGCTACCGAAGCGTTGGCGTTGATTGCGTCCACCGAAGAAGTGGCCGATGCCCAAGTGCTGGACGAGCAAGGCACGTTGCTGGCTCGCTGGGAACGGCCGGAAACGGGCCTGTTCTCTGATCTCGAAATGCAGATTGCCAAGGCCTTTCTGGAAAAACCGATCAGCATGCCGATTGTTCATCAAGGTCAGGAAATTGGCAGCATCCGGCTCACCGGTCACGGGGGCAGCCTGTTGCGTTTTCTACTCAGCGGTCTGGTCGGCATCGTCTTGTGTACCGCCGTCAGTGCATGGGTAGCGCTCTATCTGGCGCGCCGACAACTTCGCGCAATCACCGGCCCGTTGCGCAGCCTGGCGTTCGTGGCTCACGCCGCCCGCAGCGAGCGAGCCTTCGATCAGCGTGTGCCACCCGCCGCCATCGCCGAACTCGACAACCTGGGCAATGACTTCAATGCCTTGCTCGATGAGCTGGAATCCTGGCAGACCCACCTGCAAAGCGAAAACGAAACCCTGGCCCACCAGGCCAGCCATGACAGCCTCACCGGGTTGCCGAATCGGGCTTTTTTCGAAGGCCGGCTGATTCGAGCGCTACGTAATGCCCACAAGCTCAACGAGCAAGTGGCGGTGCTGTTTCTCGACAGCGACCGGTTCAAGGAAATTAACGATAACTTCGGTCACGCCGCGGGCGATGCAGTACTGGTGGCCGTAGCCAATCGGGTTCGTGCGCAGTTGCGTGAAGATGATCTTGTGGCGCGTTTGGGGGGTGACGAATTTGCCGTCATGCTGACGCCGCTGCATAAGATCGAGGACGCAGAGCGGATTGCCGACAAAATCATCGCCAGCATGGAAGAACCAATCCCGTTGCCGGGCAATACCCAAGTGTTGACTTCACTCAGCATCGGCATTGCCGTGTACCCCGATCATGGGGCTACACCGGGCGCTTTGCTTAACGCCGCCGACGCGGCCATGTACCAAGCCAAGCGCCTTTCCCGAGGCGCACAGCACACGGCCGGGTCGGAGCACCTAGTCGCCCATGTTCAGACCAGGAGCTAATTTTTGTGTTCTCACTGACCCGGCGTTCCCTGCGATTTTTCACGTTCACCTTATTGATGGCTTTGCTGGCATTGACCGGTTGCCAGACGGCACCGCAAAAAGGCCTGACTCCGGCGCAGATCGCTGTGCTCAAACAGCAAGGTTTCGAATTGACTGATGAGGGCTGGGCCTTTGGCCTGTCCGGCAAAGTGCTGTTTGGCAGTGACGACGACAGCCTCAACCCTGCCAGCACCGACATCGTGGAGCGTATCGGCAAGGCGTTGCTGGGCGTTGGAATTGAGCGAGTGCGGGTCGACGGTCACACCGATGCCTCGGGCAAAGAGTCCTACAACGAACAGCTCTCACTGCGCCGCGCAAAAAGCGTCGGCAAAGTGCTGACCGCTGTCGGGATGAAAGAACAAAACATCCAGCTGCGCGGCCTCGGCAGCAGTGAGCCGGTTGCCTCGAACGACACGCCAGCCGGCCGTACCGAGAACCGCCGGGTGTCGATCGTGGTGAGCGCCGACTAATCGGCGAACAGGGTCTCCCGACTTTCACCCATTAGCAGACCCTGATTCTGCTCAGTGACCGCACGGATGTAATCCCACAACAGGGTAATCCGCTTGAGCTTGCGCAGGTCCTCGCGGCAGTACATCCAGAACTGTCGAGTGATGTTGATCTCTTCCGGCAACACCGGCAGCAATCGCGGATCCTGGGCCGCCAGGAAGCACGGCAGAATCGCCAGTGACCGCCCTTGCTGTGCGGCCACGAATTGCGCGATCACGCTGGTGCTGCGCAGGTTGGCGCTGGCGCCGGGCAACACATTCGCCAGGTACAACAGCTCCGAGCTGAACGCCAGATCGTCGACATAACTAATGAATGAATGTTTACCCAAATCAGCCGGGCGGCGGATTGGTGGGTGCTTGTCCAGATAATCCTGAGTCGCGTAGAGCTGTAATTTGTAGTCGCAGAGTTTGCAGCAGACGTACGGGCCATGCTCCGGGCGCTCCAACGCGATGACGATGTCCGCCTCGCGCTTGGACAAGCTGATGAAGTGCGGCAGCGGCAGGATGTCCACCGAGATCGCCGGGTAGGCGTCGACGAAATGGCTCAGCTGCGGGGTGATGAAAAAGCTGCCGAAGCCTTCGGTGCAGCCCATGCGCACATGCCCGGACAAGGCAACGCCAGAGCCCGAAACCTGCTCGCAGGCCATGTGCAGCGTGCTTTCAATCGACTCGGCGTAACCCAGCAACCGCTGGCCTTCGGCGGTCAGGACAAAACCGCTGGTCCGGGATTTCTCGAACAGCAAAGTGCCCAACGCCGCTTCCAGCGAGCTGATGCGCCGCGACACAGTGGTGTAGTCGACCGCCAGGCGCTTGGCTGCGGTGCTGGCCTTGCGGGTGCGGGCGACTTCAAGGAAAAACTTGAGGTCATCCCAGTTCAACGAGCCTAGAGACGTGATGTTTTTTTGCATGATGGACCGGCTTTTATGTGCGTTCTTATTAGAAGTTTGCACATCTATACTCCAAAAACAGTCCGACAACCAATTCGCGACACACGTCTCATCTCAAGGTGGCTTTCTCGCCTTGGCTCCACAGATAGCTCTCTAAATAAGAACAACGTCCCGGAGACCCAACATGAACGCATCGCTCACGCCAAACGAAACCACTGTCCAAACGGTAAAGCTGTTGATCGACGGCGAGTGGGTCGAGTCCCAGACCACCGAATGGCACGACATCGTCAACCCGGCGACCCAGCAAGTGCTGGCGAAAGTGCCATTCGCGACCGCGCAGGAAGTGGACGCCGCGATCAGCGCCGCCCATCGCGCCTTCCAGACCTGGAAGCTGACGCCGATCGGCGCGCGGATGCGCATCATGCTCAAGCTCCAGGCGTTGATTCGCGAACACTCCAAGCGCATTGCCGTGGTGCTCAGCAACGAGCAAGGCAAAACCATCGCCGACGCTGAAGGCGATATCTTCCGCGGCCTGGAAGTGGTTGAGCACGCTTGCTCCATCGGCAGCCTGCAAATGGGCGAGTTCGCCGAGAACGTTGCTGGCGGCGTCGATACCTACACCCTGCGTCAGCCAATCGGCGTTTGCGCCGGCATCACCCCGTTCAACTTCCCGGCGATGATTCCGCTGTGGATGTTCCCGATGGCCATCGCCTGCGGCAACACCTTCGTGCTCAAACCGTCCGAACAGGACCCGATGTCGACCATGCTGCTGGTGGAACTGGCGATCGAGGCCGGTGTTCCGGCGGGCGTGCTCAACGTCGTTCATGGCGGTAAAGACGTGGTGGATGCGCTCTGCACCCACAAGGACATCAAAGCTGTTTCCTTCGTCGGTTCGACCGCCGTCGGCACTCATGTCTACGACCTGGCCGGCAAACACGGCAAACGCGTGCAATCGATGATGGGCGCGAAGAACCACGCCGTTGTGCTGGCGGATGCCAATCGCGAACAAGCGCTCAATGCGCTGGTCGGTGCCGGTTTCGGTGCGGCCGGGCAACGCTGCATGGCCACATCCGTCGTGGTGCTGGTGGGCGCAGCCAAGCAATGGCTGCCTGATCTGAAGGCGCTGGCGCAGAAACTCAAAGTGAATGCGGGCAGCGAGCCGGGCACCGATGTGGGTCCGGTGATTTCCAAGAAAGCCAAGGCGCGAATTCTTGATCTGATCGAGAGCGGCATCAAGGAAGGCGCCAAGCTGGAACTGGACGGTCGCGATATCACAGTTCCAGGTTTCGAGAAGGGCAACTTTGTCGGCCCGACCCTGTTCTCCGGCGTAACCCCCGAGATGCAGATCTACACCCAGGAAATCTTCGGTCCGGTGCTGGTGGTGCTGGAAGTCGATACGCTCGATGAGGCCATCGCGCTGGTCAACGCCAACCCGTTCGGCAATGGCACGGGCCTGTTCACCCAGAGCGGTGCGGCGGCGCGTAAATTCCAGACTGAAATCGACGTCGGCCAGGTCGGCATCAACATCCCGATTCCGGTGCCGGTTCCGTTCTTCAGCTTCACCGGTTCGCGCGGGTCCAAACTCGGCGACCTCGGTCCGTATGGCAAGCAAGTGGTGCAGTTCTACACTCAGACCAAGACTGTCACCAGTCGCTGGTTCGATGACAACAGCGTCAACGACGGTGTGAACACCACCATCAACTTGCGTTAAGGAGCCGGACATGAAAATCGCTTTTATCGGTCTCGGCAACATGGGCGCGCCAATGGCGCGCAACCTGATCAAGGCTGGCCACGAATTGCGGCTGGTCGACCTGAACAAAACCGTTCTGGCAGAGCTGGAGCAACTGGGCGGCAGCATCAGCGCTTCGGCACGTGAAGCGGCTCAAGGCGCAGAGCTGGTGATCACCATGCTGCCAGCCGCTGTGCATGTGCGCAGCGTGTGGCTGGGTGAAGACGGCGTGCTGGCGGGTATCGGCAAGGGCGTGCCGGCAGTCGATTGCAGCACCATCGATCCGCAGACGGCGCGTGATGTTGCCGCGGCGGCGGCCAAGCAAGGCGTGGCCATGGCGGATGCGCCTGTGTCGGGCGGTACTGGCGGTGCGGCAGCCGGGACTCTGACGTTTATGGTCGGTGCTACCCCTGAGCTGTTCGCCACCCTGCAACCGGTATTGGCGCAGATGGGCCGCAACATCGTCCATTGCGGCGAGGTCGGCACCGGGCAAATCGCCAAGATCTGCAACAACCTGCTGCTGGCGATCTCCATGGTCGGTGTCAGCGAAGCCATGGCGCTGGGCGATGCGCTCGGGATCGACACGACGGTGTTGGCCGGGATCATCAACAGTTCCACTGGCCGTTGCTGGAGTTCGGAAATGTACAACCCGTGGCCAGGCATCGTCGAAACGGCGCCGGCCTCGCGCGGCTACACCGGCGGTTTCGGTGCCGAACTGATGCTCAAGGATCTGGGGCTGGCTACTGAGGCGGCACGTCAGGCGCACCAACCGGTGGTGCTCGGCGCGGTGGCCCAGCAGTTGTATCAGGCGATGAGCCAGCGTGGGGAAGGTGGCAAGGACTTCTCGGCGATCATCAACAGCTATCGCAAACCCCAATAATCGGGCTAGAAACCTGTGGGAGTGAGCCTGCTCGCGATAGCGGTAGATCAGTTATCGTCGATGTTGAATGTGCTGGCCTCATCGCCAGCAGGCGGGCTCCCACAGGGGCCGCATGTACCCATAGATATTTACCGGGAAATCACGTCGGGTGATCTCCCGGTTTTTTTGCATCAGGCAAACACGAAATACTTGCGCACGGTTTCAACCACTTCCCACGTGCCTTTCATACCTGGCTCAATGACGAAAATATCACCGGCGCGCAGATGGATCGGCTCCTTTCCTTCTGGGGTGATGATGCAGTACCCCTCGCGGAAATCGCAGTATTCCCACTTCACGTATTCCACATACCACTTGCCCGGCGTGCAGATCCAGGTGCCCATGATCTTGCTGCCGTCTTCGCTGGTGTAGGCGTTGAGGTTGACGGTGTGCGGGTCGCCTTCGAGTTTTTCCCATTTGCAGGCGTCGAGCACCGGCAGTGGGTGGGTATCGCGAAGAACGGTAATAGGTGCGGTCATGTGGACTCCGGGGCAGTGGACGAGAGAACTGAAGTCGCACCCTATAGCGCCCGTCCACCGGTCAGTTGTCTGTGCTCGACATTGAGCTGTCCAGAAACGCGCATTGCCCTCAAAGACTGTTCAGCGGGCAATCGAACCGGCTCTGTTCGAGGCTGGCTTCGAACTCGACCAATTGCGAATGCTGCTGCGACAGCGCAGCGATCCGCTCGCTGATTTCCTGCTTCTTGGCGGCGATGACCTGATGGGCCAGTTCCCACGGCATTTGCGGCCCTTGATGTCCGGCGAAGATCGACTGTAATTCCTTGAGCCTGAAACCTAGCTGCTGCGCACACTTGATGAAGATCAGCAGGTCAACGCTTTGCTGGTCGTAGACGCGGTATTTTCCCAACCGCTGAGCGGCAGGCAGCAGGCCGATCGACTCGTAATGGCGGATGCTCTTGATCGTGGTTCCGGAGCGCTGCGCGGCTTGGCCGATGTACATGGAAAGTCCCTATTCGCCGTGGTAGCCCGGTGCATTATCGGCAGACTCAACGGCTGGCGATAGCCTGGACCTGCAGCAACCAGGTTTCACGCTGATCGGCGCTGGAACCGAGAATCGGGCCGAACGTGAGCGTGCGTTGTGGCTCGATACCGCAGAACGCGAGCGTGGTTTTGCGTACCTGATGCAGTCCAGGCATGCGATAGACCCAGCGGTAATACCAGGGTGGCGTATCCATGGTCACCAGCAAATGGGCGCTGCGGCCGTGCAGGAGTTTGTCGGGAAAAGCTTTGCCTTCGCGGTATTTGAACGCGAAACCCGGCAGGAACACCCGATCGAAAAAGCCCTTGAGCAACGCTGGAATTCCGCCCCACCAGATCGGATACACCAGCGTCAGGTGCTCGGCCCACACAATGTCCGCCTGGGCGCTACGCAAGTCGGCTTCCAGTGGCTGGACCTGTTGATAGCCTTCACGCAGCACCGGGTCAAAATCCATTGCGCCCAGAAACAGCTGGCGCACCTCATGCCCGGCGCGCACCGCCGACTGGGCGTAACGTTCGGCGAGTGCGCCGCAGAAACTGTTGCTCGCCGGATGACCCAGAATCACCAGAATTCGTTTGCCCATCGTCTCTGTCCTTGAAGATGAAAACTCAAGGGTAAAGTCTGCCCCTCAGGGGAGAGTCAAGGCGTGCAGCAAGGCCTTGGCGTAACCGGGCAAGGCGGCGAAATCCCGAGCACAGAGCAACAGTTTGCGCATGGCCCAAGGTTCTTGCAGGGCGAAACTCTTGAAGGATTGTTCACCGCGCCAGCGCTCAACTGCCGCAAGGGGCACGATCGCCAGTCCGGCCCCCCGGGCGACCATGCGCATCACACCCTCAAAACCGTCGGCGCGGATGCGGATTTGCAGGCGGGACCCGGTGTGCAGCGCCTGTTCTTCCAGGTACACCGCCAACGCGCTGTTGGCGTTCAGGCCAACGTAGTCGTGGTGCAAGGTGTCGTTGAAGCTTACGACACCTGCGTGTGCCAAGGGATGATCGCGGGGCATTATCAGCACCAGCGGATCGTCGCGAAACGGGAGGGTCTGCAGGTCATCGGTGTCCACGGCGTCAGAGACGATGCCCAGGTCTGCCGCACCTTGGCGCAAGGCGTGGGTGATGCGTGCACTGGGCAGTTCTTGTTGATCGATGTCGAGGTTGGGGTGGTCGCGAAGAAAGTCCGCGAGCAACTCCGGCAGGTACTCAGTGATCGCCGTGGTATTGCACAACAGTCGCACCTGGCCTTTGACGCCATTGGCGTATTCGGCCAGATCCTGCTGCATGCGTTCGGCTTGTTGCAGCAGGACGCGGGCGTGTTGCGCCAGGGCCTTGCCGGCCGGGGTCGGGCTGACACCGCGGCGACCTCGCTGCAGAAACTCGATCCCCAACGAAGCCTCCATGGCGCGGATACGCGCACTCGCCGCCGCCAGGGACAAATGGCTACGGGCGGCGCCGGCAGTGATGTTGCCGCTGTCGAGGATGTTCAGGTAGAGGCGCAGGTCGGTCAGGTCGAAGTGCATCGGCAACCTCTTGATCTGTGTTGTCTGGAAGGCCGCTATCGCGAGCAGGCTCGCTCCCACAGGTGACCGCGTCATCCGCACCGACTCGGTCCACTGTGGGAGCGAGCCTGCTCGCGATAGCGGCCTTCAAAACGACGAAGTTTTCAGCCTATTGCTTGACGATAGGCTGCCTCAGTATATGGCAGATTTTCAAGCAGCCAATCCGGGCTCACGATAGCGCCATGAATACTCTCGTCGCGTTCTATCAAAACCTCGGTCTGGCCCTTTCATTGATGGTCATCGCGACCTTTCTGCTGGCCGGCATGATCAAGGGGGTGATCGGCCTCGGACTGCCGACCATCGCGATGGGTTTGCTCGGTCTGGCTATGGCACCGACGCAGGCTGCCGCGCTGCTGATCATCCCCGCAACGCTCACCAACGTCTGGCAACTGGCATTCGGTGGGCATCTGCGAGGGTTGATCAAACGCTTGTGGCCGATGCTGTTGGCGATCTTCATCGGCTCCGGGGCCGGCACGTCATGGATCGGCATGGCCGGTGGTCATTGGGTCGTGCGGGGATTGGGCGCGGCGCTGTTGCTCTACGCGTTGAGCGGATTGTTTCTGCCGACCTTGCGTGTCGGCGGTCACACCGAACGTTGGCTCGGTCCGCTGTGCGGCGTATTGACGGGCGTCATCACCTCGGCCACCGGCGTCTTCGTGATTCCCGCCGTGCCTTATCTGCAAGCCTTGGGCTTGAGCAAGGATGAACTGGTACAGGCGCTGGGTCTGTCGTTCACCGTCTCGACCCTGGCCTTGGCCGCCGGCCTGTTATGGCGCGACGCATTGGGCGGTGGCGAGTTAAGTGCGTCGTTGCTGGCGCTGATCCCGGCGGTGCTCGGCATGTTGCTGGGGCAATGGCTGCGCCAGCGGATCAGCGCCGTACTGTTCAAGCGTGTGTTCTTCATCGGCCTCGGCGTACTCGGCGGCCACTTGTTGATCAGCGGGTAGCGGACGATGGGCTGAGCATGTCGATGGCGCGGATATCGAAATCACGTTCCAGGTACTCATCGCGCTGCTCGAGAAATCGCTTCATGTGGGGCAGATTCGAGTGCACGTCCAGGTGAGCCTGGGACTGCCAGATCTCGTAGAAGATAAACAGCGTCGGGTCCTGATTGTCGCGCAGCATGTGGTACTCGATGCAACCCGGCTCGGCGCGGCTCGCTTCAACATAAGCGCTGAAAAACGCTTCAAAGGCGTCGGATTTTTCCGGGCGGGTTTTGGCGTGCAGGATGAAGCCTTTCATTTCACTCATCAGAATTCCCTCAAGTTCAGAATCGGCGCAAGTTTATGGCAACAATCGCCTGTAGATTCGTGCGTATTGGTCAAATGAATTTTGTGAATTCAGCGCTTATTCCGCGCGAGGCAGATCGCTACTCTGCCGCCATCGAATTCCAACCTTCCGAGACTTCCGATGAAAAAAGTTCTGTTGCTCAATGGCGGCAAAAAATTTGCCCACTCCGATGGCCGCTACAACGCCACCCTGCATGAAGCTGCGATGAGCGTGCTGGATCGCGGCGGCGTCGACGTGAAAGCCACCTTCATCGACGAGGGTTACGACGTCGCCGAAGAAGTCGCCAAATTCCTCTGGGCCGACGTGATCATTTATCAGATGCCCGGCTGGTGGATGGGCGCGCCCTGGACCGTCAAGAAGTACATCGACGAAGTCTTCACCGAAGGCCATGGCAGCCTTTACGCCAGCGACGGCCGCACGCGTTCCGACTCGTCGCAAAAGTACGGCAGCGGTGGTCTGTTGCAGGGCAAGCAATACATGTTGTCCCTGACCTGGAACGCGCCGCAGCAAGCCTTCGACGACCCGACCGACTTCTTCGAAGCCAAGGGCGTGGACGCGGTGTACTTCCCGTTCCACAAGGCCAACGAGTTCCTCGGCATGACCGGTTTGCCGACGTTCCTGGCCGTCGATGTGATGAAACGCCCGAATGTCGAAGCCGATGTGGCGCGCTATGAGCAGCATTTGACCGAAGTGTTCGGCCTGCCGGCGTAAGGTTCCTTTTGCCCCGCATCCAGCTACTATCAAGCCAGTTTTGAATGAGGGGCACCCGTGAAAGCCAGATCCGATGAGTTGCAGATTTTCGTCTGCGTGATTGAGTGCGGATCGATTTCCGCTGCGGCCGAACAGATCGGGCAAACGCCTTCAGCGGTCAGCCGCACGCTGTCGCGGCTGGAGGCGAAACTCGATACCACGCTGATCAACCGCACCACGCGGCGCATGGACCTGACCGAAGAGGGCAAGTACTTCTTCGAGCACGCCAAGCTGATTCTCGATCAGATGGACGAGCTTGAAGAACGCCTGACCTCACGTCAGCAAACCCCGTCCGGGCGTCTGCGGATCAATGCCGCATCGCCGTTCATGCTGCACGCCATCGTGCCGTACATCGACGAGTTCCGCCGCCTCTATCCGGACATCCAGCTGGAACTCAACAGCAACGACTTGATTATCGATTTGCTCGAGCAAAGCACCGACATCGCCATCCGTATCGGTACGCTCGCCGACTCGACCTTGCACGCTCGATCTCTGGGTTGCAGTCCGCTGCACATCGTCGCCAGCCAGGCCTACCTTGAAAAACACGGTGTACCGGCTGAAGTGGCGGATTTGTCCGGGCACACGCTGCTGGGCTTTACCCACAACGAAGGCCTCAACCAATGGCCGCTGCGTTACGTTCACGGTGATCGCTGGCCGATTCAGGCGTCGATCAGCGCCTCCAGCGGCGAGACAATCAGGCACCTGGCGCTGGAAGGCCAAGGCATTGCCTGCCTGTCGCACTTCATGACGATTGATGACATCCGCGCCGGACGTTTGCAGGTGCTGTTGGCGGATTTCAACAGCGGTTATCGCCAGCCGATCAACGCGGTGTACTACCGAAATTCGCAACTCGCCCTACGGATTCAATGCTTCCTGGACTTCATCCAGGGCAAATTGGCGGCTTATGCGAACGCGGATTTCAAGGGCTGATTCGTGACCCCTGCGCAAGAGTGAATTGGGCAACGCTGTCTGTTTCCACAGGCATCGGTCCTCGATACTGGATGCATCACTTATTAACGCAGGGAGTTTCTCCATGAGCGTATTCGTCACCGGCGCAGCCGGTTTTATTGGCGGCTCCATCGCTACGGGTCTGGTCCGCGCCGGCCACAACGTCACCGGTCTGGTGCGCAGTACCGAACAAGCTAATGAATTGCGCGAACTGGGCATCACCCCGGTAATCGGCACGCTTGACGACAGCGCACTATTGGCCGAACAGGCCCGCGCTGCCGACGCCGTGATCAATGCCGCCAGCAGCGATCATCGCGGCGCGGTAGAAGCATTGCTCGATGCACTTCGCGGTTCCAACAAAGTGTTCCTGCACACCAGCGGCTCGAGCATCGTCGGCGATGCGTCGGGCGGCAAATCCAGCGACGTTATCTATTACGAAGACAACCTGCCGGCACCTACCGTCGACAAGGCTGCGCGCGTGGCCATCGACAATCTGATCCTCGCCGCAGCAAAGGACGGGGTGAACTCGGCAGTGATCTGCAACACCCTGATCTACGGCCACAGCCTGGGCGTCAATCGCGACAGCGTGCAGCTCCCGCGTTTGCTGAAACAGGCGCGTAAAAGTGGGGTGGTCCGGCATGTCGGTACCGGCCAGAACATCTGGTCCAACGTGCACATCGAAGACGTGGTTTCCCTGTACCTGCTGGCGCTGACCAAAAACGTACCGGGCACCTTCTACTTCGTCGAAAGCGCTGAAGCGTCGTTCATCGACATGACCACTGCGATTGCCCAAACGCTGAATCTGGGTGAGCCGCAAGACTGGCCGCTGAAAGATGCCGAAGCCGAGTGGGGCTATGAAATGGCTAACTATGGCCTGGGCTCCAACAGCCGTGTTCGTGGCAAGCATGCGCGGGAGTTGCTGGGCTGGGCGCCGAAGCGGACTTCGGTGATTGAATGGATTCGTGACGAGATGGTGTGAGTTCGCTCTAGACCGCGTCATCGTTCATCGCGAGCAGGTTCGCTCCCACAGTGGATCTTCGTCGTACACAAAATCTGTGTCGAGTGGAGATCAAGTGTGGGAGCGAGCCTGCTCGCGATTGCGTTTCTGGCGACCCAACAACTGGCCGTGCCGCCCTCAATTCCGTAACATCCGCGCCCTCTTTTCCCGCCTGTATTTAGGTCAGCCATGAAACCCAAACGTCTGCGCGCCGATACCCTGGCCGGGCTCACCACGTCTTTCGCTCTTCTACCCGAATGCATCGCCTTCGCGCTGGTTGCTCACCTCAATCCATTGATGGGGCTTTACGGCGCTTTCATCATTTGCACCCTGACCGCGCTGTTCGGTGGGCGGCCGGGCATGGTGTCCGGCGCCGCCGGGTCGATGGCCGTGGTGATCGTCGCGCTGGTGGTACAGCACGGCGTGCAGTACTTGCTGGCCACCGTGCTGCTCGGTGGATTGATCATGCTGGCGTTCGGGTTGCTGAAGCTGGGCAAGCTGGTGCGCATGGTGCCGCACCCGGTGATGCTCGGCTTCGTCAACGGCCTGGCGATTATCATTGCCCTGGCGCAGCTGGAGCACTTCAAGAGCGATGACGTCTGGCTCAGAGGCACGCCGCTGTACCTGATGGCAGGGCTGGTTGCCGTGACAATGGTCATCGTCTACCTGCTGCCGCGCCTGACACGCGCCGTGCCGCCGGCGCTGGTGGCGATTCTGAGTGTCGGGCTGGCGGTTTATCTGCTCGGTCTCCCGACTCGCACCTTGGGTGACATGGCGCACATCGCCGGCGGCTTGCCGACCTTTGCGCTGCCAGACATCCCATGGACCCTGGAATCCCTGCGCATCATCGCCCCTTACGCAATATTGATGGCGTTGGTCGGCCTGCTGGAAACCTTGCTGACCCTGAACCTCACCGATGAAATCACCGAAAGCCGTGGCTTCCCGGATCGTGAGTGCGTGGCGCTGGGCGCGGCCAACATGGTCTCTGGTGTATTCGGCGGTATGGGCGGCTGCGCCATGATCGGCCAGACCGTGATCAACCTCAGTTCCGGCGGTCGCGGTCGGCTGTCCGGTGTGGTGGCCGGGGTGATGATTTTGCTGTTCATCCTCTTCCTCTCGCCGCTGATCGAGCGCATCCCGCTGGCCGCGTTGGTCGGGGTGATGTTGGTGGTGTCGCAGCAGACCTTCGCCTGGGCCTCGTTGCGGGTGGTGAACAAGGTGCCGCTGAACGATGTGTTGGTGATCATCGCGGTAACGGTGATTACGGTGTTCACCGATCTGGCCACCGCCGTGCTCTGCGGGATCATCATTGCGGCGCTCAACTTTGCCTGGCAACAGGCCCGCGAGCTTTATGCCGACAGTCACCTCGAAGCCGATGGCAGTAAGCTTTACCTCCTGCATGGCACGCTGTTCTTCGCCTCGACTGCGCCTTTTCTCAACCAATTCGATCCTGCCAATGACCCGTCCGTGGTGACGATCGACTGTCGCCACATGAGCTTCGTCGACTACTCGGCCATCGCCGCGCTCAAGACCTTACGCGAGCGCTACACCAAGGCCGGCAAGCACCTGCGGGTGCTGCACTTGTCCGAACGCTGCAAGAAACTGCTCAAACGCGCCCGGGTCAGTCACGACTGAGGTCTCCAGCAAAATCCCTGTGGGAGCGAGCCTGCTCGCGATGGCGGTGTATCAGTCACATCACTGTTGCCTGACTCTCCCTCATCGCGAGCAGGCTCGCTCCCACAGGGAAATCGGGATGTAAATTCGCCTATCTGATTTGCATATTTAGCGACCTCGCATACCTCTGCGCGACAACCCTTATCCCTCCACGAAAATTACTTTCACCTCGTTTGAAAATCGCACATCGAAATGTTTTATGAGTTTCACAACCCATTCGACGTGACCCTTTCGAGGAGTACCGCATGACACCGTCCTTCGGCTATTGGCTGCTGGTTTACGCCGCCATCGCCATCATCGCGCTGATCGTTCTGATCGCCCGTTACCGGCTCAATCCATTCATTGTCATCACCCTGGTGTCCATCGGCCTGGCGCTGCTGGCCGGGATGCCACCGTCGAGCGTGGTGGGGGCGTACGAGGCGGGTGTCGGCAAGACGCTGGGCCATATCGCGCTGGTGGTCGCACTGGGCACGATGCTCGGCAAAATGATGGCCGAGTCCGGCGGTGCCGAGCAGATGGCGCGAACGTTGATCGACAGCTTCGGTGAGAAAAATGCGCACTGGGCGATGGTCTGCATCGCTTTTCTTGTCGGACTGCCGCTGTTCTTCGAAGTCGGTTTTGTACTGCTGGTGCCGATCGCTTTCACCGTGGCGCGGCGCGTGGGCGTTTCGATTCTGATGGTCGGTTTGCCGATGGTCGCCGGGCTCTCGGTGGTCCACGCCCTGGTGCCGCCACACCCGGCGGCGATGCTGGCGGTGCAGGCTTATCAGGCCTCGGTGGGGCAGACCTTGCTCTACGCGATCCTGATCGGGATTCCGACCGCAATCATCGCCGGTCCCCTGTACGCCAAGTTCATCGTGCCGCGCATTCAACTGCCGGAAGATAACCCGCTGGAGCGTCAGTTCCTCGAGCGTGAACCGCGCGACAGCCTGCCGGGTTTCGGCATCACCATGGCGACCATTCTGCTGCCGGTGGTGCTGATGCTGGTCGGTGGCTGGGCCAATCTGATTTCCACGCCGGGCAGCGGTTTCAATCAGTTTCTGTTGTTCATTGGCAATTCGGTGATCGCCTTGCTGCTGGCGACCTTGCTGAGCTTCTGGACACTTGGCCTGGCCCAAGGCTTCAACCGCGAATCGATCCTCAAATTCACCAACGAATGCCTGGCACCGACCGCCAGCATCACTTTGCTGGTGGGCGCGGGCGGCGGCTTGAACCGGATTCTGGTGGACGCTGGTGTCACTGACCAGATCGTCAGCCTGGCCCAGGTATTCCACCTGTCGCCGCTGTTGATGGGCTGGCTGTTTGCTGCGTTGATGCGCATCGCCACCGGTTCTGCCACGGTGGCCATGACCACCGCGTCAGGCATCGTCGCGCCGGTGGCCATTGGTCTGGGTTATCCCCATCCAGAGCTGTTGGTGCTGGCGACGGGCGCGGGGTCGGTTATCTTTTCCCACGTCAATGACGGCGGCTTCTGGTTGATCAAGGAATACTTCAACATGACCGTCGCCCAGACTTTCAAGACCTGGACGGTGCTCGAGACCATTATCTCGGTCGTCGCCTTCGGTCTGACCGTTGGCCTTTCTTACCTGCTTTAGCCGGAGCCGCCCGCCATGGACATCCTCTACCAGATCCGCGCCCGTCAGGATTCCTTCAGCGCGGGGGAAGGACGCATCGCCCGGCTGATGCTCGACGACGTAGGATTTGCCTCCGCCGCCAGTCTCGATGAACTGGCGCTGAGAGCGGAAGTGAGCACCGCCACGCTCTCGCGTTTTGCTCGCACCGTCGGCTGCCGCGACTTGCGCGATCTGCGCCTGCAACTGGCCCAGGCCAGCGGCGTCGGCAGCCGTTTTCTCGACCCGGCGGGCACGCCCGAGCAGTCGGCGTTCTATGGGCAAATTGTTGGCGATATCGAATCGACCCTGCGCCAGCATCTGTCGGCGTTCGATGAGTCGCGTTTCTCCGACGCGGTGAAACTGCTGGGCAAAGCGCGGATGATTCACGCCTTCGGCATGGGCGGTTGCTCGACGTTGTGCAGTGATGAACTGCAAGTGCGACTGGTGCGGTTCGGTTACCCGATTGCGGTGTGCCACGACCCGGTGATGATGCGCGTTACCGCCGCCAGCCTCGATGCCGAACGTGCAGTCATTGCCTGCTCGCTGACCGGCATCACCCCCGAACTGCTCGAGGCCGTCGAGCTGGCGCGCAGCTACGGCGCACGAATTCTCGCCATCACCCGGGCTGACACGCCGCTGGCGCAATTGGCTGATGTGCTGCTGCCGCTGCAAGGTGTCGAAACCTCCTTTATCTACAAACCCACGGCGGCGCGCTACGGCATGTTGCTCGCCATCGACGTACTCGCGACCGAGCTGGCGCTGGCCAATCCTGAAGACAATCAAGAGCGTCTGCGGCGGATCAAACTCGCCCTCGACGATTACCGTGGCGGCGACGATCATTTGCCGCTGGGAGACTGACATGATGTACGACACGCTGATTCGCAACGCCCTGATTATCGACGGCAGCAACGCGCCGGGTTATCCCGCCGACGTGGCGATTCTGAACGGCCGCATCGAGCGTATCGGCGACTTGCACGATGCCAGCGCCACCGAAGAAATCGACGCCGCCGGCCGCGTGTTGGCGCCAGGTTTCATCGACGTACACACCCACGACGACACTGTGGTGATCCGTCAGCCGCAGATGCTGCCCAAGCTCAGCCAGGGCGTGACCACGGTGATTGTCGGCAACTGCGGGATCAGCGCTTCGCCGGTGAGTTTGCGCGGCGATCCGCCCGACCCGATGAACCTGCTCGGCACCGCCGCTGCGTTCGTTTATCCGAGGTTCAGCGACTACCGCGCAGCTGTCGAAGCCGCGAACACCACGCTGAACGTGGCCGCACTGGTCGGCCACACGGCGCTGCGCAGCAACCACCTCGACGATCTGTTTCGTACCGCCACACCCGATGAAATCAGCGCGATGCGCGAGCAATTGCGCGAGAGCCTTGAGGCCGGTGCCTTGGGCTTATCCACGGGACTCGCCTATGCCAATGCGTTCTCGGCTTCCACCGATGAAGTGATGCAACTGACTGAAGAGCTGACCGCCTTCGGCGCCGTCTACACCACCCATTTACGCAGCGAATTCGAGCCGGTGCTGGAGGCCATGGACGAGGCATTCCAGATCGGCCGTCATGCAAAATCGCCCGTGATCATTTCCCACCTCAAATGTGCCGGCGCCGGTAACTGGGGACGCAGTCCGCAACTGTTGGCGTCCCTTGAACAGGCGGCGAAAACCCATCCGGTAGGCTGCGACTGTTATCCCTACGCGGCGAGTTCATCGACGCTGGACCTCAAGCAAGTCACCGACGCTCATCGCATCACCATCACTTGGTCAACGCCTCACCCTGAAGTGGGTGGTCGCGACCTGATGGACATCGCCGCCGAGTGGGGCGTGCCGCTGCTCGATGCCGCCCGACGCCTGCAACCGGCCGGTGCGGTGTACTACGGAATGGACGAAGCCGATGTACGAAGAATCCTCGCGCATCCGCTGTCGATGGTGGGTTCTGACGGCTTGCCGGAAGACCCGTTTCCGCATCCACGCTTGTGGGGCGCATTCCCACGTGTGCTCGGACATTTCAGTCGCGATGTAGGGCTGTTTCCGCTGCACACCGCCGTGCACAAGATGACGGGGTTGTCGGCGGCGCGATTTGGCTTGAAGGACCGTGGCGAAATCCGTGAAGGACATTGGGCGGATCTGGTGTTGTTCAATCCTGTGACGATTCGCGATGTGGCGGATTTCAATGATCCGCAACGGGCGGCGGAAGGTATCGATGGGGTTTGGGTCAACGGTGTCTTGAGTTACAGCGAAGGCCAGGCAAACGGCAGAAGGGAAGGGCGGTTTCTGGCGCGGCAAGGGGACTTGCGTGACGGATTCCAGTAAACATTCCGAGTGCTGTGTCACAGTGATGGCACATTGAGACTAAAGAAAACCATCGCCAAGCCGAAGCGCTGACATCTCGCCCGGCTACACTCTGGGCCTTATCAGTCTGGGAGCAACGCCATGAGCTTCGGCAAAACCACCCCGATCCTGCGGATTTTCGATGAAATCAAGGCCGTGGAGTTCTACGTCGACTTCCTGGGATTCAAGATCGACTGGCAGCATCGTTTCGAACCCGGTTTTCCGCTGTACCTGCAAGTTTCACGGGGTGAGTGCGTACTGCACTTGTCCGAACACCACGGCGACAGCACACCGGGCTCGGCGTTGCGGATCGAGACCGATGAACTTGAGGTATTCCAGCAGCAACTGTTGGCCAAGGAATATCCGTTCGCCCGTCCACAGATCCAGGCCATGCCGTGGGGCAGCCAGGACATGACCGTGACCGACCCGTTCGGGAATCGGTTGGTGTTTACCAATGCGATTTGTGTGTAAGGCCGTTCGGCAGCTCTACGGGTTTTGATGGAACAAGGTGTGTTAGCCTCAATCAATGATTTCATTGATTGCAGGAGGCATCATGGCCAGCATTACGATTCGAAACCTGGACGATCAGATTAAGGAACAGCTGCGCATCGCAGCGGCCCACAATGGGCATTCGATGGAAGAAGAGGCTCGCCTGATACTCGGCAGAGCCTTGGCTACCATTGATCGCGCAGGAGGGCTAGGAAGCCGTATCCGCAACAGGTTCAGCGCCAGCGGTGGGGTTGAGCTCGATCTTCCTTCGCGTCACGAGAAAGCGACAGCGGTGGATTTCTCCGAATGATAGTGCTCGATACGAACGTTCTTTCAGAGTTCATGCGGGTCGAGCCTGACACTCAAGTGCTTGCCTGGGTTGATGCACAGCCCGCGATGGAGTTGGCAATCAGTGCTGTCACCGTGGCAGAGATTCTCCATGGCATTGCCCGACTCCCGTTTGGTAAGCGCAAACAGAAACTTGAAGCTCATGCGATGGCGATGTTCGAAGAGGACTTTGCCGGAAGGATTTTGCCTTTTGATGCTCACGCCGCCGTGGAGTACGCGACGCTGGTCGCTGGCTGTGTAGCTAATGGTCGGACGGCATCGATGGCTGATGCGCAGATTGCCGCAATCTGCCGAAGTCACGGAGCTCCTATTGCGACCCGTAATGTCTGGGACTTTGAGTTTCCTGGCGTTGAGGTGATCAATCCGTGGCAGGCCTGAGCGCTTGATGATCGTTCCCACGCGGGAGCGTGGGAACGATCAGGTGTGATTACACCCGGAAGTGGCTCACCATCATCTGCAACTGATTGCCCAGCCGCGCCAGTTCAACACTGGATGCAGCGGTTTCGTCGCTGGCGGCGGCGGTCTGTTCAGAGACGTCGCGCACGTTGATGATACTGCGGCTGATCTCTTCAGCCACGGCGCTTTGCTGTTCGGCAGCAGCTGCGATCTGCTGGTTCATCGACTGGATGTTGGACACTGTGCGGGTGATGTTTTCCAGTGACACACCGGCCTTGCGAGTCAGCGCGACGCTGCTGTCGGTCAGGGCGCGGCTGTTGTTCATCACCGCCGACACCTGTTGCGTGCCGTTCTGCAGACCGGCTACCAGACCTTCGATTTCTTCGGTGGACTTCTGAGTGCGCTGAGCCAGGCCACGGACTTCGTCGGCAACCACGGCAAAGCCACGACCGGCTTCACCGGCACGGGCCGCTTCGATGGCGGCGTTGAGCGCCAGCAGGTTGGTTTGTTCGGCCACGGCCTTGATCACGTCCATGACGCTGCCGATCTTGTCGCTTTCCTGTTGCAGCACGCTCATGGCTTCGGTGGAGCGCGCCACTTCAGTGGCCAGGCGTTCGATCTGGGCGATGGCTTCGTTGACAACCTTGTCGCCTTCGCGGGCTTCGCCGTCGGCAGCGGCCGCTGCCTGGGAGGCTTCTTCGGCGTTGCGCGCGACTTCCTGCACGGTGGCCGTCATCTCGTGCATGGCGGTGGCCACTTGATCGGTCTCGATCTTCTGGCTGTTGACCCCGGCGCTGGTTTGCTCGGTCACGGCGGACAGTTCTTCGGCAGCGCTGGCGATCTGGGTGACGCCGTCGCGGATGCCGCTGATCAAGTCGCGCAGGGTCACGCCCATGCGAGCGATGCCTTGTTGCAACACGCCGAGTTCGTCGCGGCGAGTCACTTTGACGTCCTGGGACAGGTCGCCGCTGGCGATGCGTTCAACCACGGCCAACGTGTCGCGCAGCGGGCCGGTAATCTGACGGGTGATGATCACGGCCGCAATGATGCCCACCAGCAACGCCAGCAAGGTGCTGATCAGCTGCAGCGTGCGAGCCTGGGCGCTTTCGATGTCACGGCGGTCGAGCTGGATCTGATACAGCTGGTCGCTCAGGGTCACGATGGCGGCGCCCTGCTCGGTCATTTCCTTGCGCGCCTGCACCGCATCGCTGTTCGCCGCTTTATAAGCCTGCAAGGCGTTGCGGTAGTGGGTCAGTGCGGTTTCCAGCTGACGCAGGGCGTCTTGCTGAGTGTCGGCGAAATGCACATTGAGGGGGTTCAGGCTGGCGATCGCCACGTCCAGCTGGCTGACGGCTTTTTGCTCGGTCTCGGCGTTGGTGGTCGCGGTGTAGCCGCGCACTTCGTAGCGGGCCAGCAAGAAGGCTTCCTTGGCCGCCGTGATGGCCTGGAACTGTTCGAAGCGTTGGTCGCTCAGAGGCATTTGCTGCACGCGGGTGTTGATGGCGTTGATCAGCGTGTTCGCGGTCTCGGCATTGGCGCCCATGGTGTCGCGCGCGCTGTTACCGGTGCGGTACGCGCTGCGCATTTTGTTCAGGGACGTCTTGTAGGCGTCGATGACGGCGCCTTGCTCTTTGAGCAGCTTGAGGTTTTCCGGGCTCTTGAATTTCACCAGCAGCGCTTGTTGCTGAGCGGAGAACGCCTCGAGCGTGGTCTGGACGTTCTGTGCGGCGGTTTCGTCGCCGTTGGTCAGCATGTATTGCAGGCGAACCACACGCAGCTTGGTCAGGCCGGCATTGAGCTGGGCGATGTCGCTCATCCAGTTGCTGCGGTCAATCAATCCGCCCAGGCTCGTCCAGCCGGTCAGGGCGAGGACGCAGGTCAGGGCCAGGACCAGGCCGAACCCCAAGCCCAGCTTCATGTTCACGCTGATATTGCCGAACCAGCTATTCATCAAAAGTCCTCCAGGAACGTTGTGCTTCTAGATCGTCGGTTGGCTGGAAGATTGTTGTTTTTGGTAGCCAGCAAGGTGTGTAGCAGGACTGTATCGGCAGCCATTGCGAGAGCTGAATGGTTTTTGCAGGACCGATGTGTAACAAGACCTTCGTGCGGTCTTAAGCTTTTTTTCACATGAGTTTCACCGGCTGCCGACGCCAACCTCTCTAACCTCGCGGCATCGAATGACAGTGATGCGTGCCGGCGAGGCGGTTTGATGTGGAATTGAGACTGAGTCTGTTTGGGATAAAACGCTTGATCGATCTGAGCCGTTTTGCCCGTTATCGCAATGCGGCTGTGGTGCTCGCCTCGGCGCTGTTGGTGATTCCGCTGACGGTGTGGCTGTTGCAGCCGGCCGCTGTAGCGGATCTGGCCCATGGCAATGTAGCCGGCGCCCGGGCGTTGGCGGCCGATTGGGCCAAAGGCAACGTGATCGTGCTGGTGCGTCACGTCGAACGCTGCGATCACTCCCGCGCCGCCTGCCTGAACGGTAACGATGGCATTACCGATCGCTCTCGCAGTGTCGCGGTGGGTGTTGGTGCGCAGTTCGAACAACTGGGGCTGACCAAGGCCGACATCTACAACAGCCCCCTCCTCCGTACAGCGCAGACTGCTGGCTACATGTTCAACAAGGTCGGGGTCGGTGAAGACTGGTTGATCAATTGCAAGGGCACCATGCTGCGTGACGCGCTCGCGCACAAGGTGGCCGGGCGAAACCTGATTCTGGTGACCCACAGCGAATGCATGTCGCAATTGGAGAAAGACCTCAAGTTGCCGGCCTCTACGCTGGGCTACGGCGCGTCTTTGTTTATCTCGGCTGAAACGCCTCAGGCACCCCGCATGCTCGGTTTCATCGGGGCCTCGGACTGGCGCTCGGTGACCGCCGAATGAATTCACTTTCTGGATCAGGACACAGGTCTTCCCCCTACCGTTTTTATTGGGTGAACTTCGGTATTCCGCTGGCCTGTGCGGTTGTGGTTTTCCTGCTGTTCGACCTGACCAAAATCGATATCGCGTTCAATGATCTTTTTTATGACCCGGTCACGCAGACGTTTCCGCTGGATCATGTCCACCTGTTCGAAAAGATCACCCATAAATGGGCACGGATCATCCCGAACTGGACCGGAGAGGTAGCGATCGTCGGCGCCTTGCTGTCGTTTCTGTGGCCGCGTCTGAAGGCCGAAAAGCATTCGAAAATCATCGCATTCCTGGAAAAGATCAAAGCCGCGCCAGTCCTCAGGTTTGCCAGCAAGCACCGTCGGGACTTCCTCTACGTGGTGTTCGCGTTCTCCATCAGCACCGGTGTGATCCACTACCTCAAGGGCCACACCAGCGTGTACTGCCCGATCGAAACGACCCAGTACGCAGGGAAGATCGAGCATAAGGAGTGGTATCAGAATTTCGACCTGCTGAAAGTCGCGGGTGAGGGTCGCTGCTGGCCGGGCGGACATGCTTCGGGCGGCTTCACCCTGCTGGCGTTGTACTTCGTGGCGCGTCGTTATCGCTGGCGCTATTCCAAAGCGGTGATGTACGGCTCGCTGCTGCTCGGTTTCGTCTACGGCACCACGCGAGTTCTGCAAGGCTGGCACTACATGTCCCACACCTTCTGGGCCGGGATTTTCGTATGGCTGGCGTGTTTGCTGACAGCGTTGGCGTTTTATGGGCGAGCGCGGCTGGAGCAACCGCTGGACCAGCGCTGCTCCGGTGCTTCAAAGCGATCATTGATCAACGCCGTCAACACATGATCCTGCCAGCGCCCGGCGATACTCAGGTAGGCCTTGGCATAGCCCTCACGCTCAAATCCCAGACGCTCCAGCAGCCGCGCACTGCGTTCATTGCCAGGGATGTAATTGGCCATGATCCGGTGCAGCTTCTGCTCATCGAACATGTAGCCGATTCCCGCTTCCAGGGCTTCCTGCATCAAGCCCCGGCCCTGATGAGATTCGTCGATGTGGTAACCGAGATAGCAGGCCTGAAACGCGCCGCGAGTGATGCTGCTGAAGTTGCAGGCGCCGATCATCTGGCCGTTGTCCGGATCCAGCAACGCGAAATGCACCGCCAGACCGGCCTCGAAAGCGCTGGCTTGCACCTCAAGGCGCGGGCGGATGCGTTCGGGGCTGTGGTAATCGGCGGGGCGAATCGGCGACCACCGGGCGAGATGCCTCAGGTTGCGCCGGTAGAAGTCGCTTTCCAGCGCCGCCTGTTCAGGGTCGAGCACCGCCAGCGTCAAGCGTTTGCAGGGCAGGGATAACAGCGGCATAGGGCGCTCCGGTTCACGGGGATCGTCGCGCAAGCATTGCGTGGCCAGCGGGAAAACTCAAATCGCCATCGGCAATGTCACGATAAAGGTGCTGCCTTTGCCGTCGCCGTCGCTCATGCCGATCACCGTGCCGCCATGGGCTTCGACCAGCTCGCGCACCACCGTAAGGCCAATACCAAGGCCCGCACCATTGAAGCCGACCGCGTGAACGTCTTGCACAAACGGCTCGAAGATAAATGGCAGGGCCTGGACGGAAATACCGATGCCGTCATCGCAAATGCTCATCTGCAGCACGTTGTTCTTGGCGGTGACCGAAAGCGTGACATTGCCCCCCGCCGGTGTGTACTTGGCCGCGTTGCCCAGCAGGTTGCCGAGAATCTGCGTGAGGCGTACCGGGTCACCCTCCACCGGCAACGCTCCCTCGGGCAGTTCAGCGGTGAAGTGCAAATGGTGAGCGGTCATCACCGGGCTGCACACGTCGATGGTCTGATGGATGATCTGCACCATGTCCACGATGCGGCATTCGAGGCGCAACTTGCCGGTGCTGGCGCGGGAGACGTCGAGCAAATCGTCTACCAGTCGCGACAGGTGTTGCACCTGGTTTTCGATCAGTGCCTGCATGCGCGGCAGTTCATCGCTGGGAACGCGCACCAGTCGTCCGGCGATCATGCTGATGGGCGTCAGCGGGTTGCGTAATTCGTGAGCCACCAGGGTGAGGATGTTGCGTTGTTGTTCCAGGCTATGTTCGGCTGAGGCTTGCAGGTCTTGCGCGCTGAGGGCCGCGATCACCAATTGCGCGTTGGCTTCACGCATCTCCAGGAACAGCCGCTGTTCTTCCTGCGTGCGTTTTGGTTTTTCTGCATCGGACTGCGCCAGCAAAATCGCCAGCACCAATTGCTGATTGGCCTCGATCAGTTGCTCGACCTGCTGGCTATCGACCAGCCGGGTGTTGGCGTCGCTCAGCTCTTTTTGCAGCGCCGCCAGAACTGCCCGCGCCTCAACAGTTTTCTGGCCGAGCAGGAACAGTTCGCGAGCGGCAGTGGCCATCGCTTCCTCGTTCTTGCTATCGGCCGTGCTCATGACCTTGACTCACGCATTGTCTTTTCCGCGGCGTTGCCGAGTTGGCCGGCCGCCGAGTAAGCCTTCCTGGTCCGGCAACATCTCGCCGATCTGCAAACCGTTATCGTCGATGCGGTAAAGCCGTAACTCATCGGAGTGGACGCTGGCCCGCACCTTGACCACGGCCATGATGCGCAGCAAACGGCTCTGCACTTCAATGTAGCGCTGAACGATGATTGCGTCGGTGAGAAATGCCGTGCCGTAAGGGCTGAAGCGCAGGTCGGTGTAGCGGTCTTCCAGCTCTGAGGTCATCAACACGCTGACCCCCACGCTCGTCAACGCAGTGACCATGCGCGACAGCGACTCGCGATAGTCTTCGCGGAAGGTCGGCGCGAGCGCCAGTTCGAAACCTGACAGCGAATCGATGACCACGCGGGTCGCTTTCAATCGGGTGATTTCGCTCAACAGCAAATGCACGATTTCATCGATGGACAGGTCCGGGGCGCGGCTGTCCACCAGGCCGATCTGTCCGCTCTGGATCAGGCCCGCAAGGGTGGCGTTCTGGGAGTGATTAGGCCGTTGTTCAAACACCGCGATCACACCGGTTTCGCCATTGCGCGCGCCTTCGGCCAGGAAGGTCGCTGCCAGAATACTTTTGCCCGAGCCCGACGGCCCGGCCACCAGCAAGGAATAACCACGGGGCAGGCCGCCGCCAAGCATCTCATCGAGCTGTGGCACGCCCATTTTCAAGCGCTTGATGGGGAACTCCAGCGGTGCTTCAACCGGGTTGAGTGCCGCAGGCGCAAAGACCTTGATCCCCGACGTCGCGATGCGGAAGGTGTGCAGCCCCGGCAGTGTCGGCTGGCCGCGCATCTTCATGATTTCCATCTTGCGCACCATGGAATTGCGCTCAACACTCTGGCGCAGCCAGATCAGGCCATCGGCCACGGTGAAAATCGGGTTGGTGTCGGTTTCGGTGAAATACTCGCCAATCAGGAAGGTCGTCGCCTGCCAGGTGGTCATCAACATGCCCAGTTGCTGAACGAACTGCGGCAGGTTGTTGTTCGGGTTGTCCTGGGTCTGGCTGGCCAGCACCACCGAACGGAACGAGTCGACGAACACCAGTGACGGGGAGTGAGCCTCCACCTCGCTGACAATGCGCCGCAGCACTTCGTCCAGATTCCCGGCCAGGGTGTCGTCAGCCAGGTTGATGTAGCGGATCGACTGGTTGATCGCTTGGCTGTCGAAAAAGTCGAACTGCTGCTGGTAACGCAGCATCTTCAGCGGCGGCTCGCCGAGCACCGTAAAAAACAGCGCCGGGCGCTCGGGTGTCGCCAGGGCGAACATCATCTGATGCGCCAGGGTGGTTTTGCCACAGCCAGGCGGGCCTGCGATCAGGTTGAACGAAAACTCCGGCAATCCTCCGCCCAGCACCTCGTCCAGTCCTGGCACGCCGGTGGCCAGACGGTTGATAGTCACTTTGGTGCTCATGGCGAAATTTCCTGCGAAGGGGTGTCGCTCAAAGAAGGTTCCCACACGCCACGAAGCAAACGCGCGGTGAGCGAGGGCCCGATCAGCGTGGTCAGCAGCTCGTAAAAGGTAGTCAACAACACTTCACCGAAAAACAGCGCATCGGCGTCGCTTTGCTCAACGATTACGGACTTGAGGGCAGTCAAATCCATGCCGGACGGCACTCTGTCATAGGTGCGGGCCAGACGCGGATGAGTGGAGGCGCACAGGTGGAGGCTGCGGCGATAAAGCGCTGCAACCCCTTGGTGGCCGATGATGGGCGTGAGGGCTACATCCATATCCCGCAAGGTTGAAATGATCGCCTGGGCGATCCTTGCGATGTCAGCGTTGGGGCCAACACGTTGCGCCAGAGAAGCTACGATCTGGCGGCTCTCTTCGCTTAGCGTGGACATGGCTAACTGATATCTGATGGACAGAGCTTGATGGTACACCCAATGGCGGTATTGGGAGTGGTTTGCGTCAGGGGATTGCGGCAGGGCCCGAAAACCTGACTCTTTCTAGTGCATGGCTCTATAAAGTCCCTCCGGTTAGCTGCACAAACATGGAAACATCGCCTTTGTTGGCGAGCAGGACACGTATTTGTATCGTTTGAAGCGCCCGCAGGAAACAAAACAGCAGGCAAAAAAAAGCCCGCGGGAGGGCGGGCAAACCGTAGTTTCTTGAATGAGCGAGCGCAATGTACCCGTTGGTGAAAGGTCGTGGAGTGAAGAAAAATTCATGTCGATGAGTGTCCGTCGCTTCATACCCGTGAGACACGCCTACGGCAAATGATCCGCGGCAAAGTCCGCTTCCGAGCGCGCCCGCAAACGGCCCCTGCGGCAGGCCTGCTGGAGTTGTTCGAAGTCGCGCTCATTCTGCGCAGTGTAGCTTTGCGCATATTTGACCAACGCGTCGGCCAGCGCATCGCTCTTGCCGATGTAGCCGCTGATGTGTGCGGCGTTTCCGGACGATTTGGCGTGGGCGCGGGCCAACGCACGACCACAAACGCGTCCGTAGGCGGCGAAGGTGTCAGCATCGAACGTCTCGAGTTCAGCCGAGACTTTCATGTCGCGCAACTGGCGCACATAGAAGTGTCGCCCGCTGGGGCCGGTGGTCCAGCCGAGGAACAGGTCACTGGCCGATTGCATCAACCGTTGGCCATCGACCACGCGCTGACCGTTATGCCGCACCCGCAATTTAGTCTTCACATAATTGGCAAGCACCGAACGACGTGCCTCCTTGAACTGCAGGAACAGCGGGAACTCCTGATCATCGGTCAGCAGGGCGACCAGGCAACGAGTCCCGACGCTGCCCACACCGACCACTTTGAACGCCATGTCCTGAACATGAAAACGCGCCAACAGTTCACGACGGTCGGCTTGCAGTGTGCCGGGATAGTCGCGCAGGAACGCGTCGTAAAGCGCACGCCAATTCGACAGGCGTAGCCAGTCGTCGTCGGCATCCAGCAGCGTGGTGTTTTCGTGTAAATGGAAAATTTCCGGCAGGTCATCGCGAATGATCAGTCGGCCATGTGCGTCACGTTCACTGATTTTCGGCAGCAGTTCAGCATGGGTACGCCGTTCGGCTTTTTCGATGGCGCGCTCTACATACTCCAGTGTCGCATTGCTCGCCTGCTGCCGCAGATCGCGGTAACTGATGGACTCGTACCAGGTTTCCATGGCGCTTTGTTCGGCGCATTCGAGCATGGTCTGCTGGTAGGCGCCGACCACTTGGCGGCAGACCGTTTCTTCGACCGTGTCGCCATGGCGCAGGTCGCGCGCCGCCACCACGAAACTTGCCACCAGCCGTTTCAAGTCCCACTCCCAAGGGCCGGGATGGGCTTCGTCGAAGTCGTTGACGCTGAACAGCAGATTGCGTTCCGGCGTTGCAAAACCGCCGAAGTTCATCAGGTGACTGTCGCCGCAGATGGGCGATATCAGGCCCATGTTGGCGGTTGCGGCCAAGTCGTGGGCTTGCAGCAGGGCGTTGCCGCGATAGAAGGTGAACGGCGAGACCAGCATGCGGCCGTAGCGCAACTCGACCAGTGACTTGATGCGGCCTTCACTTGACGCTTTGATCAGCGGCAGAGGGTCGCGGTTTATTTTCCCCATGGACGCCTGCGAACTGCGGGAGCAGTTCTTGCGAGCATCCTTGCCTTGCTTCAAGCGGTCTTTGAGGGTGGTCATGTGGGTTCTTTTGGTGAGTGTTTTAGACGTGTGAGAGATGAGTGTAGAAGGGCCCCGCGTCTTCATCCGAAGTGTTTGGGCTTTGACCGTGGGGTGAAAAAAGGCGTCTGTTGAGTCAACAGAAGGTTACAGTTTATGAAACCTATTGTTGAGCTATCAGCCTCCGCGTTGTTTCTTATGTCCGTTCTAATCCCAAAAAAGGCACCTGCGATAATCTCGTCGAGGGTGTCCTAGATTTTGTGTAAACGGGATTTTTATTAAACCGTTAACAGCCGATCTTCGAACTGGATACTGAAGCGATTCAAGGCCGCTTTCCAGTCCCGGATCGGCATCGTCCACTTCTTGCTGATGTTGTTCAGCGCCAGATAAAACAGTTTCATCACCGCGTCATCGGTCGGAAATGAGGCGCGCGTTTTGATCACTTTGCGCAGGCTCATGTTGATCGATTCGATGGCATTGGTGGTGTAAATCACCTTGCGAATTTCGGCTGGATAGTCAAAAAACGGGATCACCCGAGCCCAGTTTCGCCGCCATGACAGGCTGATCGACTGGTACTCGGCATCCCATTTGGCTTCAAATTCGCAGAGTCGTTGTTCGGCCAATTCGGCGGTTGCCGAGGTGTAAATCAGTTTGAGATCAGCCGCCACCTCTCGCTGCTTTTTCCACGACACGAAGTTCAAGCTGTTGCGCACCATGTGCACGATGCACAGCTGAACGACGGCTTTTGGGTAGACGGCTTCAATGGCTTCAGGGAAACCTTTGAGACCGTCCACGCAGGCGATGAAGATGTCCTGCACGCCCCGATTCTTGAGTTCGGTCACCACTTGCAGCCAGAACTTCGCGCCTTCGGTTTGAGCGATCCACAGACCCAGCACTTCCTTGTGACCGGCCATATTGACGCCGATAGCCAGGTAAACCGCCTTGTTGCGCACGGCGCCAGCGTCACGCACTTTGACGTGAATGCAGTCCAGATAGAGGATCGGGTACAGCGCGTCCAGTGGTCTGGCTTGCCACAGCTTGACCTCGTCACTCACCGCGTCGGTAATCGCCGAGATCAGGCTGGGAGAGACCTCTGTGCCGTACATTTCCTGTAAGTGAGCCTGGATTTCTCTGACACTCAAACCGCGAGCGTAGAGAGAGATGACTTTGTCATCGAAGCCCGTCCAGCGGGTTTGATGCTTGGCCACCAACTGCGGCTCGAAGGACGCCTGCCGGTCGCGAGGGATGTCGAGCGGCAGTTCGCCGAAGTCGCCCTTCAGGGTTTTACCGCTGTGACCGTTGCGCGCATTGGCGGCGGTGTTGGTGATCGCTGCGCTTTTGTCGTGCCCCAAGTGTTCGGTCATCTCGGTTTCAAGGGCCCGCTCCACCAGCATCTTGGTGAGCTGTTTGAGCAGGCCGTTTTCGCCGATCAGATCTTCGGGCTTTTTGTAGTTGGCCAGCAGACTGTCGGCCAGTTTAACCAGTTCAGGATCAGGCTTGACTCGTTTGGCGCGCTTGGGTTTTGGCTCGGTCATTGGATTTCCTTGGGGTAGGCAGTCTCCTGCCAAATGACCGTTTACACAAAACTAATTACACCCTCATCTCGTCAGGTGCCTTTTTTGTTGGGGAGAGCAGTAATGCCATCCGATGCTCGATTCGTTAAACCGCCGAAACTTGCATCTGCAATCGTCGCCCCACCACATCCATCAAATCACAGCCATCGCGCAGCGAGGTCACCAGCACCCGCGCCAGTTCACTTTGAACGCCTTCATTTACCGCGAAACTCTCCAGCTGCACTGAGCCTTCCAGAGTTCTGAGCGGCCTGAGAACAGGTGGCCCAATACGCTACATTCTGTTGCTGCGCCCCTGCTGGACTACTTGTATCCTTATGCATGCACAGGACATGCGCCTGCTGTTATTGCCCCAGTTCAATAACAGCCAGAACGGGAAACCGGACTTTCCAAAAGGTACTGATGTGAAGCGTGATACCCACCTCGTTGTGCTCTTGCTGTTGATTATCGGCTGTTCCCTGGCATCACTGACCATTTGGAAGGTGATGGGTTCTCGAGATCGAGCGCTGGAGGAGGTAAATGTCCACGGGTTGAACCTTACCCAGGCGCTCGCGACCTATTCCGAAGGCATTGTCCGGCAAAGTTCGCTGCTCTTGCTCGGGCTCGTCGAGCGCCTGGAAACCGAGGGTAGTGGCCCCGTGCAGATCCAGCGGCTAAGTGCGCTGGTCAACCGACAGCGGCCCCTGATGCCCCAACTGAGTGGTATCACCATCTACGATAATCAGGGACGCTGGCTGATGTCCTCCAGCCGGCAGATTCCGGCCGCAGCCAGCGCTAGTGACCGTGCCTACTTTATTCATCATCGCGACGACCCTACCCCGGAGCCCTTCATCGGGCCGCCAATTCGTAGCCGGTCTAACCAGGAATGGGTGATCACCGTCAGCCGGCGTTTCAATGATGATCGGGGAGAGTTTGCCGGGGTGGTGGCGGTGACTCTGGGGATAGAAAACTTCCTGCGGCTGTTTGGAAAGCTCGACTTGGGGCAGGAGGGGGCCATTGGGTTGTCCCATACCGATGGTACGCTGCTGGTGCGTTATCCCTTCCGCGAGCAGGACATGGGACGCAATTTTTTGAAGTCGCCGATCTATGCAAAATATCTTGTGGAACAATCGGTCGGCACCGCTTCGTTTACCTCCAGCCTAGATGGGATGGAGCGGCTTTACGCCTTCCGCAAGAGTGAAACGCTGCCGTTGATAACTACCGTCGCGCTTGGCAAACGCGAAGCGCTCGCTGCGTGGCGAATGGAAGCACTGCTGTCAGCAGTGGTGGTGACTGGTCTGCTGGGACTCACCGGCCTCATTGGTTGGTTTTTGATCCTGGATATCCGCCGCCGGACTACGGTGGAGGTGGAACTGAGAGGCACTCAGCAGCAATTGCTCTCATCGAATCGGCAACTGGAGTTGTTGGCGATGAAGGACGCGCTGACCGGTTTGGCGAATCGACGCTGCTTCGATGAGGCCCTAACTATAGAGGCACGGCGAGCTCAACGAGATGGGACGTCGTTGGCATTGCTGATGATTGATATCGACTATTTCAAGTTGTTCAACGATTCCGTTGGGCATGTTGCCGGCGACGCTTGTCTGCAGACGGTTGGTAAGGTCCTGGATGAGTGCGTACGGCGGCCGTCGGATCTGGTAGCGCGTTATGGCGGAGAAGAGATGGGGGTCATCATGCCCAATACCGACGGTGATGGTGCGGCGGTAGTGGCGCAACTTATACTCGACCGGTTGAAAGAAGAGAATATCCCCCACAAAACCAGCCCATTGAGACGAGTGAGTGTGAGTATCGGGATTGCCGCTGCTGCTGGTTCGGAATTGGATCAGTTGCAAGAGTTAGTCGAGGCGGCAGATCAGGCGCTGTATAACGCCAAGGCAGCTGGACGGAACCGTGCTGTGAAGCATGTGCTGCTACTGACTGCCTAAGTCTCCAATCAAGTCAACACAGCCCATGGCTTGAAGGTCGACCACGTGGAGGCTACGTGACTTGATATCGGCCGATTCTCTGGGGTCGATCGCTGGCCAGTGCGAGTACCACGGTGACGGCGCAACACCCCTATGCGCGACAAGCTGGCAAATCAAAAGCAAGCGGGCGTGCTATCACCGAATTAACTCATTCTTAGAGTGATGACCTGACCACCAATGGACAATCAACTGGCTGGGTTCCCGATACCTCAAGGGTCTCGATCAGGTGCCGGGCAGCCTTACGACCGATCTCGTAGTAGGGCAGTTGCACTGTGGTCAGCGGCGGGATGAACAGCTCGGCAATACCGATCATGTTGTCGTAGCCGAGCACGGCGACATCGTCGGGAATTTTCAGGCCACGGCCCAACAACAGCTGATAGGCGCAAAAGGCAATACGGTCGTTACCACAGATCAGAATGTCGAATTGGGGGCGACCTTCGATGATGTGCCGGTCGAGGATGGCTGCGGTTTCACCATAGGCGTCATGAACGGAAAGGTCGTATTGCAGGAGTGCGTCAGGCGCCAGACCGAATGCCTGACAGGCACGCTGCAGGCCTTTTTGTCGCAGACCCCAGGCCAGACTCTGTTTTGGCAGATTGATACACAGAGGGTGCCGATAGCCTTGGCTCATAGCGTGATGTACGGCTCGATACTGCCCTGTTTCGTCGTCTGGCACATAACTCACCAGGCGACTGTCATCGGCCAGGCAATTGGCGAGTACCAGGGGTTTGCTCTTCAATCGCTCGGGAATGCACACATGGCGAAATCCCATGGCGCTGAAGATCAACCCGTCGGGACGGTGCGACAACATCAAGTCGATGTTCTGGTCGGTGGGCGGGTTGCTCAACAGGTTGAGGATAAATACATTCCAGCCGGCTTGCTGTGCGGTCTGTTCGATGGACAGCAGCAACTCGACCGCGAACGGTGTGGTCGCGGTATCCAGCGCGAACACACCGATGGTGCGGGACTGGAGGTTGTCGCCGCGCATCTTGCGCGCCGACAGGCTCGGTACGAATTGCAGTTCATCAATGGCGCGACGCACCCGTTGAAGGGTTTCGGGACTCAGTTTTTCCGGATTGTTGAGCGCTCGAGAAACGGTCATCAGGGACACGCCGGCCAGCTGTGCAACGTCTTTCACTGAAGTCATGCGAGGCGAAACCTGTCAGGTTGACGCAGAATCATGACACATGGCCCGGGCTTCTCGCGACTCGAATGATGCTGCTCACAGCCATCCAGAGCCCAGAGGCCATGCCTTGGGAATCGAGACCCGTCCGCCAGTCCCGCTTGCCAGCAGTTTCACGCCCAGACTGTCGGGGCTCGGATAGAGGCGACTGCTGAAACTGAAGCGGCCGTTTTCGTCGAACACCTCGATGGACGAGCGATCTAGGAACACACGCAATTCCAGTCGCTCTTGTGTCGGGTCTATCGTAACGCTGCGCTGACCGGTGACTTGCGCACCCGAGCGGCTGCGGTCCAGCACCAAACGCTGCAGCGATGCATCGTAGTAAAGCAGGGTTTCTTCCTGGCCATCGTCGCTGCAACGCAAAGCGATTCCGAGGTGGCCGTCGGTGCAACCGAGCAAATCCAGATGCACATGGATTTCGAGCATGTCGCCATTCACTTGCGGCACGCGCCGGGTTCCCGATTCATCCCACCAGGGCGTGCCCGGCAATGGCTCCTTGCGTAAGGCGGCGAGCTCTCGTGCCGGATATACGCAAAGGCGATCGGCGTGCAGTTCAAGTTCGCGCGGCAAACCGAGCATGCCGCACCAGTGATGGGCCTGGCTCGGCATCGGGCTTTCCCACATGTCGAGCCATGCCCACACCAGGCGCCTACCGTCAGCGGCCACTAGCGTTTGCGCGGCATAGAAATCATGGCCGTTATCCAGCTCGATAAAAGGCCCGCCGGTGAAGTGCCATTCGCTGTCGAGTCGGCCCACGCGATAACCAGTCTGGTACTTGTTGAGCCGATCGTAACCCTCGGGTTGCATGCCTTGAGGGGAGTAGAGCAGCACATCGCGTCCGTTCAGTCGGAACAGATCCGGGCACTCCCACATATAGCCATCGCCCGCGCTGCCGCTGGACACATAGTCGAGGAATTCCCAGGTGTGCAGATCCGTGGAACGGTACAGCGGGAGCAACGGCACATCGCCCAGACGCGCGCCGGCAATCAGGTACCAGCAGTCATTCTCCTGCCATACCTTGGGGTCACGAAAGTGCATGATAGCGTCTTGCGGCGCGGTCTCGATGACGGCGCCATGCTTGACGAACCGGATGCCGTCGCTGCTGGTGGCCAGGCACTGGACTTGACGGATTGAACGCTCGTCACCCACTTCCCCCAGCCAGGTGTGCCCGGTGTAGATCAGCGCCAGGGTATCTCCACACACCACGGCGCTTCCGGAAAAACAACCGTCGCGGTCGAAGTCGTCGCCGGGCGCCAGTGCAATGGGCAGATGCTGCCAATGGACCAGATCGGCACTCTTGGCATGCCCCCAATACATCGTACCCCATTTCGCGTCGAAGGGATGATGCTGATAGAACACGTGGTATTCGCCACGAAAGTACACCACCCCGTTGGGGTCGTTCATCCAGCCCACGAGAGGGGCAATATGATAACCGGGTCGATAATCATCGACGACGCGAGACAGACCCTCACGCAGCGCATGCTGCGCAATCTCAAGGGCAGCAGACATTGGAACACTCATGGAATTCAAAGACACAGTCATAGGGCGCGTGCTCGTACCGGGCGAAGAGAAACGCCATCCGGCAGGGTTTCAATGGCGTGTGGATGACGGCTCAAGGCCGCGCCGTCGGCGTCGAACAGGTGCAGGTTGTCGATGTCCAGCTGCAGCTCAACCCGATCGCCTGCCTTCCATCCGGCGCTGACTTCACAACGACAGATCAGAGGCTCATCCTGACCTGTCTCGAGGTGCACATAGGTTTCGCTGCCCAGGTATTCGACCGCGGTCACAACGATGCCAGCGGTTCCCTCCGCCGCCTTGAGCGACAGGTGCTCCGGGCGAATCCCCAGAGTCAGCTGCGCGCCTGCCGGCAGGTTCGAGCTGTCGAAGGGCAGGGACGTGATACCCCATACGAGGGTATCGACCAGGCTGGTTTCGCTTGGAGCCTGCAGGCGTGCCGGCAGAAAATTCATCCTGGGCGAACCGAGAAAACCGGCGACAAAGCGACTGGCCGGACGTTCATAGAGTTCGCGCGGTGAGCCGACCTGTTCTACGCGACCACCATTGAGCACGACAATTTTGTCGGCCAGGGTCATTGCTTCAACCTGATCGTGGGTCACGTAGATCATGGTCGAGCCCAGTCGGGCGTGCAGCCGGGCAATTTCGTTGCGCATCTGCACCCGCAAGGACGCATCCAGGTTGGAAAGCGGCTCATCGAACAACAAAATGTCCGGTTCCCGCGCCATGGCTCTGCCCATTGCTACACGCTGACGCTGCCCTCCAGACAGTTCCTTTGGCTTGCGTTGCAGCAGTTTGTCCAACTGCAGGATTTGCGCAGTTTTCAGCACACGCTCGCGCAGGCTGCTCTTTTCAGTCTTGGCCAGTTTGAGACCAAAGCTGATGTTGTCGTAGACGCTCATGTGCGGGTACAGCGCATAAGACTGAAACACCATGCCGACGCCACGCTCGCGCGGCTCCAGGTCGTTGACCCGTCGCCCGTCGATCAGCAGGTCGCCGCCGCAGATCGAATCCAGTCCGGCGATCAGTCTTAGCAGGGTCGACTTTCCGCAGCCCGAAGGACCGACGAACACGACGAATTCACCCGCTGCGATTTCCAGGTTGACGTCGCGAAGAATCCGCGCGCCGCCCAATTGTTTGTTCACGTTGTCCAGTTTCAATTTAATCACGATGCTGTTCCTTGTCTTTGTTGGGCATCAACCCTTTAACGCGCCGGCAGTGAGACCGGAAACGATTCGGCGCTGGAAGATCAGCACCAGAATCACCAGTGGGACGGTGACCACCACCGAGGCGGCCATCAACAACCCCCAAGGCAACTCATGGGGGCTGCCGCCGGAAATCAAGGCGATGGCGACCGGCACCGTGCGTTGGGTGTCGGTGAGGGTGAAGGTCAGGGCAAACAGGAACTCGTTCCACGCTGCGATGAAGGCCAATAAACCAGTGGTGACCAGTGCGGGCCAGAGCAGGGGCAACAGCACGCGGGTCAGCGTGACCCAGGGCGAGGCGCCATCCATGATTGCCGCTTCTTCCAGTTCATGGGGCAGTTGCCCCATGAACGTGGTCAGCACCCAAACGGTGAAGGGCAGGGTGAAAATCGTGTAGCTCAGAATCAATGCCCAGGAGGTGTTGTACAGACCCAGTGCGCGGATCACTTCGAACAGCCCCGACAGCACCGCGACTTGGGGAAACATCGACACGCCAAGGACCATCATCAAGACCGTGCCACGGCCACGGAACTTCACCCGGCCCAAGGCATAGGCGGCGGTCAGGCTGAGGAACAGCGCCAGTGTCACCACGCTAAGCGCGACCACCAGTGAATTACCGATAGCTCGCAGGAATGAGGCTTGGCTGAGCACCGCCGCGTAATTGGAGAAGTCGGGGTTAGCGATCCAGTAACTCACCTCGAACAAGGCGCTGGACGGTTTCAGCGACGTCACGATGGCGTAGTAGAAAGGGAAAACCGCATACAGCAGCAACACCCCGATCAGACACCAGAACCCGAGGCGCAACAGCGCTTTTTTCAGCAGGCGCGGGCTCATGAGCGGACCTCCAGTTGGCGGCGTCCGAGGTAGAGATAAAGCATGGCGATCACCGCAACGACCAGAAACAACAGCGTCGAGGCTGCGCTGCCGTAACCGACGTCCTGGAACTCCACCAGGTGCTGACGGGCATACACCGACATACTCATGGTGCTCGACGAGTTCGAGGTCAGCACATAGATCACGTCAAATACCCGCAACGAGTCGAGGATGCGGAAGATCGCCGCCACCAGCAATGCGGGCATCAGCAGGGGAAGCGTGACACGCCAGAACACCTTCAACGGGTGAATGCCATCTACCCTGGCGGCCTCGTAGCAATCGCTAGGTAACATCTGCAAGGCCGCCAGCATCAGCAGCGTGACAAACGGGACGGTCTTCCAGACATCGACGATGATCACCGCCCACATCGACAGATCCGCATCGGCCGTCCAGGCCAGAGGCGCGTCAATCAGGCCGAGGCTCAGCATCATATGATTGATGATGCCGAACTGGTCGTTAAGCATCCATGACCAGATCTTTGCCGAGACAATGGTCGGAATCGCCCAGGGAATCAGAATCAACGCACGCACCAAGGAACGGCCGGTGAACCTGATGTTCAGCAGCAACGCCACCAGCAGTCCCAGTACGACTTCCAGTCCCACCGACACCACGGTGAAATGCAAGGTGTTGCGCACCGCGTTCCACCATTGAGGATCAACCAGGATGCCCGACCAGGTGGAACCGTTGTGGAACAGGTAATTGCTCAAGCCGACGAAGGATCCGCCACCGGTGTCCGCGAGGTTGGCGTCGGTCAGGCTGAACCAGAATGTGCGCAGTAGCGGCCAGGCTGCCACCAGGGCCAGACACAGCAGCATCGGTGTCAGAAACAGCCAGGCGGCGCGTACTCGGCGACGTTGTACGGGCGTTTCCCTGGTGAGCAGGAGCTCGTCACAGAGGGCATGGGTAGCAGAGACAGACATGGTGATTTCCTTCCTTTGGCTTACCAGTTCCGGCGTTTGATGCGCGTGAGTTCGCTTTCCAGTTCGGCCAGCGCCTGATCGACAGGCAACTCACCCGCCAGCACGCCATGCACTCGATCGAAGAACGCATTGGAGACCCGTGGATAGCGATCGGCGGTTATTGAGGCGGGGCGCATCACCCCATCGTTGAGAATGCTGTGCAGCTGAGCGTAATAAGGCATTGCCGCGAGCAGTTCGGGATCTTGATACAGCGACTCGATAACCGGGTTATAGGCGCCTATCAAAGAACGACGTTTTTGCTCTTGGGCACTGGTCAGGTAGCTCACCAGTTCGGCGGCAAGTTTGGGATGGGCGCTGTAGCGCGATACCGCCAGACCCCAGCCACCGAGCGTGGATGCATGGGTGCCGGTCTCGCCGCCGCGGGGCAGGGGAGCGACCCCGACTTTGTCTTTTACCGCACTGTCCTGGCTTTGTACCAAGGCCCAGACATAAGGCCAGTTACGCATGAACAGCGCATTTCCCGACTGGAATACGCCACGGCCTTCTTCCTCGGTGTAATTGAGTACGCCCCGTGGGGAGATGTCACCCACCCAGCTTTTCGCCAGGCTCAAAGCCGTTCTTGAGGCCTGACTGTTGACCACGATGTCGCCTCGTGGATTGACCAGTCCGCCTTCCGGTTGGCTGCTGATCCACTCCAGCGCATTGCACGTCAGGCCCTCGTAGGCGCGCCCTTGAAAGATGTAACCCCACGCATTGGGGTTCCCGGCAGTGCGTTCGGCCTGTTGAATATCCCTGGCGGTAGCGGTCATTTCCTCCCAAGTCTGGGGAACCTGCTGGTTGTACTTCTCGAGCAAGTCTTTGCGGTAATACAGCAGACCCGAGTCGGTAAACCACGGCATCGTCACCAGCCGTCCGTTCACCGTGGCGTTATCTACCTGTGCCTGGAAGTAGCCATGGGTTGCGTTGGCTGGAAGCACCTCGCGCAGATCCATCAGATGTTTGGCCAGCATCCCCGGCCACACCATATCGATTTGAATGATGTCGATGTCGGTGGACTGAGCACTGAGGATCTGTTGGTAGAACGACAACCTCTCGGTCGCCGAGTTAGGCGTGGAAACCACCTCGACGTTGTTGCCGGTCTGTTTTGACCACGCCTCGACAGCCTCCTTGCAGAGTTGTAACTCCGCACCCACCGCACCGCACGAGATCGTCAGATCGGCTGCACTCGAGAGGGATGGAAGCCCGGCACAGAGGGTGAGTAATGCTGCTGGAAGGAGCGATTTCAGCTGTTTCATAAAGGCCTCTTTATTTTTGTTTTTATAAAAGTTAACGTTAACATCGCCAAATGTAGCAGCGTATTTGCGATGAGGCATCCTTTTTTTCGTCGATTTTGACAATTCATCATTCACGAAAAAAGGGTCCGTCGCGGGAACGAAAACAATAAAAACAAAACAGGAAATACACATGCAGAAAGCATCAAGCTGGCTACTCGCAGGTGTGCTTGGCACCTCGGCGGCAACCTCTCAGGCCGCGACTCTGGAACAACGCATGGCTGCGTTTGAAGCCCGTGCCAGCGCAGCGGAAAAACGCGCCGCCGCAGCTGAACAGCAAACCCAGGCGCTCGCCAGGGAATTGCAGCAAATCAAACTGTCCACTCCCGCCTTGCAGCCCGCTGCGTCTCCTGCAGCAGCCATGTCGGCGCCTGCTTTGGACACCCGACTGGCAAAACTCGAAGCCCGTCAGCAAAGCATGGAAAAGCAGGGCAGCAGCGGACACCTCACTGACGGCTTCAGCTTCAAGGGGTACGCCCGCTCCGGATTGCTGATCAACGATGGGCTGGGTGGTGGTCGTGGCGGTCCTTATACAACCCCGGCCGGTTCAGTCGGTGGTGCAGTCGGGCGACTCGGCAACGAAGACGACACTTACATGCGCATAGACTTGTCGAAAGAAGCCTATGCGCAAAACGGCACCCGTTCCAAATTCACGGTGTCCATCGCCGACGGTGTGGAGAGTTCCAATGACTGGACGGCCGACGAGAGCAACCTGAACGTGCGTCAGGTATTCACCGAACTCGATCATCTCGCCGCCTTTAAGGGCAACTCAGTGTTCGAGAACTCCACCTTGTGGGCAGGCAAACGATTCGACAGAGATAACTTCGATATCCACTGGCTGGACTCGGACGTCGTCTATCTGGCCGGCACCGGAGGTGGAATCTACGATGTGCAGATGAACAAGAACTGGCGCTCGAATTACTCCTTGATCGGGCGTAACTACGGGGATTTCAGTGAGGGCGGTATCAATGCCGATGTGGAAAGCTACATCCTGACCTCCAACCAGTTCTTCGACAGTGGTCAGTGGCAGTGGATGTTCAATGCCATTGGTTCAAAGAAAAATGACATTGGCACCCGCAGCAATGAAGCGGGTCTGACGCCTGCGGATTCCGGTTTGCACAGCATGCTGGCCAATCACCAGAAAGATTTTTTCGGCAGGGAAGGCTTCTTCAAAACGGCGCTGCTCTACGGGCAAGGTCTGGGGGCAGAGGTCAAGAACATCGGCTCGGATGGCGAGCTGATCGACGACGCCCGCGCTCTGCGTCTGGCGGCTTATGGCGAGACACCCATAGCGCCGGGCTGGCGCATCGGCCCCAGCTTGTTGGCCGAACAAAGCAAGGACAGGTACGTCAAGGGTGACGATTACCGCTGGATGACCCTGAACGTGCGGTTGGCCAATGAAATCAACAGCAATTTCGAGATGGCCTACGAAATGAGCTGGCAAACCATGGACCTCGACCCCAAGGGCTACCTGCAACGTAATGCGGTCGACGGTAACTTCTGGAAGTTCACGATCGCCCCGACATTCAAACCTGATGTTGGCGACCTGCTCACACGTCCCGAATTGCGAGTGTTCGCAAGCCTCATGAACTGGTCTTCGGACCTGGACAGATACAGCACCTCTGACTCCTTCGGCAAGTCGGACTTCAATGCTGGAGGCGTATGGCAGTACGGCATACAGATGGAAACCTGGTTTTAATATATGAACGCGTCCGGCCGACACCAAAGCGCATTGAGTAAGTGATTACCGGTCGAAGCTGATTAGCCAGCAGTTACCTACGACAAAGTATTGAGGAAATGACGATGGTATTGCCTCGCGCAGTAGTATTTGGCGAAGCTCTGACCGACCTTGTCCAAGGCACTCCTGGACAGTGGAAGGGCTACCCAGGTGGTGCTCCCTGGAACGTTGCACGAGCGCTAAGTCGCTTGGGTGTTGGCTGCGCTTTTGCTGGGGCGGTGAGCATGGATTCACTGGGTGACGAGATAGTTTCGCAGTCGGAAGCGGCAGCGTTAGATATGAGGTTTATCCAGCGGGTAGACCGAGATCCTTTGGTCGCCATCGTTCCATCAAGCCGTCCTCCAAAATACTTTTTTGCTGGAGATGCCGATCTGTTTTTTGATCCTGATCTGATGCCCGAAGGATGGATCAACCAAACAGAGCTGTGTCATTTCAGCTGCATCAGTTTGGCTCGACAGCCACTCGCAGGCAGGCTGGTTAAAATTGCTCAGCAGGCCAAAGAAGCTGGTAAACGGATTAGCTATGATCCGAACTGGCGCAATTTAATGGATAGCCATTATCGGGAGCAGACCTTCCCTACGATGACCGCCCTTGCTGACATGATTAAGCTTTCCGACGAAGACCTTCGGCAAATTTATCCAGGGCTGACCGAACACCAGGCAATGGATGAGCTTCGCGCTCTCAATCCTCAGGCGCAGATCCTGTTTACCCGAGGGGAACACGGGATGATTCTCCACACCCCGGACAGCCAACTCGAGCAGCCGGCTATTGCCGTGAAAGTAGAAGACACGGTTGGAGCAGGAGACGCTTGTATGGCTGGTTGGCTGGCGGCGGAGTTGCTGGGGATCTCAGACTTAAGAGCGCGCCTGCGATTTTCAGCGGCTTGCGCATCCATATCTTGCCGGTATGCCGGAGCCCATGCTCCAGCGCTAACTGATGTGGAAGGTTTGCTTCAGCTGCTAACACGTACCTGACCATGGTTGTCGGCGCCAAGGAGTTGTCTAAGTAAAAAGACGCAACTCGTGGTTGTCTGATAGACCTTTTAAGCGTGAGCCCCTGAGTATGGGAATGCGGAGCCTTCCCATACTCAGGGGCTTGGCCGCAGAAGCGCAGGCATGCGAGAGATTTAGCGACAGTCGTTACTTCTGTCGCCCTGCTGCACGACACGGATTGTCGCCGGCGTCGCCAACCTTCGGATGCTCAGCGTATCGGCACGACGTTGCGGTCCCTGGTTTGATTGATGGCGGATGCCGACTGGCTGCCGGTGGCCGCCTTCTGGATCTGTTCACTCCACCAAGCCATCATCGGACGCCGGCGTTCGATGTAATCCGCCCGGTTGTAGGCGCTTCGAACTTCGTCTTTATCAACATGCGCCAGCGCCACTTCGATCTGCTCCGGATCACACCCATGCTCGTTCAGGATTGTGCTGGCCATGGAGCGCATGCCGTGGATGACCAAGCGGTCCTGAAAGCCCATTCGTTTCAACGCCATGTTGGCGGTCTGGCTATTCGCGTGGGTGCCGAGTGCCATGTTGATTCGATTCTTGGTGACGGGATGTCGATAGTTGAAATTCCACTGCATCGAGCGATTGACCCTGACTCGCAGCTGGAGCCCGTCGCCATCGGTGAGGGCGTAATCCTTGTCTTTCGGTTTGATCGCCTTGAGCAAGAGGTCGGAGAGGCGGGTGGTTTGAGCGCACATGAGATGTACTCCATGACACTTTTTGGTATTCCCAAGATTAGCGTCGGGTAGCCGGGAATACCAAACCGCTTGGAACTCAAAAAACCTGGAAAGCCCCCCGCAGCCCTGAAACCCCCGTATTCACTGGATTTCAGGCACAAAAAAAGACGTCCGTGGACGTCTTTAGATGTAAAGTTGGTGGGCCGGGGTAAATTGAACAGGGGTTTTATTATATTGATTTAATTAGATAATTCCTGTTTCTGTTTTTTTATTGGAATACCGTCTGGAATACCATTGAGTACAAAATGTGTAACGCCCGCGGGTTCATTGAGAACTCACATTTATCGTTGTTCCAAATAATCTCAATGAGTTAATTTTTCGCCAGTCGACCGGCGGGGTTCTGCTTGCCGTATTAGGCTGCTGTCGATCCAATGCTAATTTAGGCGAAAAGTTTCCCCTTTAGCCTTACGGCAACTAGGATCTGCCGATTAATGTCCTCATTCAGTAGCCAGGTTTGTAGGATTTTTCTGCGCGGATTTGAGCGGCCGTATTTTTGATCAAGTGCCGACCTCCATCGTCAAGACGATCTAGGTCATTCTCAATGCGCGTAAGATATTTCTCGCCGCCATGCGAGCCAGCCACTTGTTTGAGAATCTTGGCAACGTCACCGCATCGGCATGCAGTTGCAGCCAGATCACCCGCCCTCCAGGATGACGACATGAATGCGTCAACCAGTTCAATGCGTGCGGCTTTGCACCGGTCCCAATCAAAGAAAGGGAAGATCTTCAGTAAGTCAGGCACGTCATTTGCCTTCGACAACTCCCGATAGATCGAAGGAAACATAGCAGCGATCAACGGCGATACGGGTTGTCGTCGGGAACGAAGCAACAAAGGCACAAGCCTTCCGGCGGCATCGAGAAGTGCTTTGCTGGATATTTGTTCCGCATCGAACATGAGTTTGGCGCAGGCGTCGCTTGCCGCTTCATTTAGGTCAATGACGTGGCGTGCCTGCAGAGCGTTGGCGATTTCACGAACAGCCCCAACGACACGGTTGCGAGCTGGTAACGGTGCCGTCTCGAAGACGATAAGATTCCGGCTCACGAGCTCGGCATCTAGGCTGGCATCCAATCCTGTTTGGACAGCCCATCCGCCATCAATTCGAGCGCCAAGGGTGCCGAGAA
Organism: Pseudomonas sp. LS2P72; assembly: GCF_054897865.1. Lineage (NCBI taxonomy): Bacteria > Pseudomonadati > Pseudomonadota > Gammaproteobacteria > Pseudomonadales > Pseudomonadaceae > Pseudomonas > Pseudomonas sp. LS2P72. The sequence goes on along the minus strand of NZ_CM142708.1, from coordinate 6,087,384 downwards.
GCATGTGAAGGATGGCAGTTTCGTCACCGTCGAACCTATTGCGCAAGCATTTCCCTATAACACGTTCTGCGATCTCGAACTTTCGAGCATCATTGACCTTCGGAATCACGGAGCCGATAACACGGGCGTACGCATTCATAGGAAGGCTGTCCTGCATTATCGCCCGTGCGAGTATGTCGATAGAGTCATCTGGAAGGCGTGCAACCAGCCGTTCGGCGGTTGTGTGGTCAAAGAGCAGAACTGCCAACTGCTTATCGTCGGCGCGCTCCAGCACATTTTTGATGAGATCAGCGGATACTTTATGACTGAGACGCTTCTCATCGAGAAGCCAAAGTACATCTGCTTTGACAGGGTTGACCGTCATCGACAGCAGCGCAAAGCTTCGCGCCGAAGCTTCCGAAGAGATCAGAACATCGCGAACGCTCGGCAACCCCCCTACCTTGCGCGCCCGTTTGATGAGCATCGCACTAAGCCGTTCGGCTTGGAAGTCATTGGCATCACCCAGCCAACGCAGTTCATCAGCAAGCCCTTGGGAATCCAGTCTGTTAAAAATCGGTGCGGCGGCCGGAAGCTGTCGGTCATCGATTAGGTAAGGGAGCAGCACTGAGCCAGCCCTATTCGCGAGCTCTTGGTCGACCTCACTTAAAACGAGCCCCATCCTTTCGATCAGCCCATCATCGTTCGCAACCCTACTGACAAGTGCGCCGCCTTGAGAAACAATTCGCGCGATGATATCCGCCGGCGCTTCGGTCAGCACCTGTTCGACATCTGGCGCGGCCCCCTTGCCAAGACCGGTTGCAATAAAGGGGATTAAGTCGCTTATCGTGCCCTTAGGGTCAGGCTGCCTCAAGAGGTTGACCGCCCCACCAGGCGCTCGCTTAGCGAGATAAGCCACTAGCTGTTCGATCGCCGTTCTACTTGCAGGCATGTCCTGGCCCTGCATCTTCCGCGCGATTGCACCAACGAAGTCCCAAGCGTCACTATGTGACAAACTGTCCGCAACTTGACGGGTAGCCTCAGCCAGCCGAGGCTCCAGCAGTTTCATGGCTACCTTGTTGCTAACCATCCCTGAGTTGGCAATATCCAACAGCCCCAGAGCGGCTGTGGGCGTCTGGTAGAGCTTATCAAGTAGTTCGTCCCACAGGAGTGCTATGCGAAGGGCGGCAGCGCTATCAGACTCGCGGTCGCCCAGCAGCTCAATTTCACGGCTGGAGAGCAGTTTGGGGACAGGGTCCTCGAAAACTCGGCGAACAATTGTCCCCGTCCATTTATGCCGATCATTCTGTAGTGAGCGGCCGTCCACGCGACGTCCACCCCAGTCAGAGAATTTAGCTTTGGCACTTAATGGTGCGAAGACAAGATCCAGGTCACGGCCTCCTATCTTTCGGGGCGATAGTGCGAAGGTCGAAAGCGCAAACCGCCGTCGGATGCCAGGCCAAAGTGCGGTGAGTAAGCGTAAAGCGATCAGCTCTGGATCCGGCGCGTCAAACATCACCACCGGCTTCGCATCCTCAAAAAAAAGCGCTTCAAGCAATTCGCTCGCGCTGAAACTGGGAGTTGGAGGAAGCTGTTCCTCAACCTGGTCCTCCAGTTCTACGCATTTTGCATCCTTCTCGCTCGGTAGCTCAGCGGAGCCGAGCAGTCGAAGGATAGGAATAAGCGGCGGCTTGAGGGCCCAGGCTCGTGCATCGATCAGCACGCTCTTGGTTCGAACGCAACCTGCCCGAGGGACGGTAAGGTCCTGCCATGTCCGAGCAATAACGTAGTAGGTTCCACTTGGTAGCGGATAGGTGGATAGGTAGGGGGCGAACTCCTCCTTCGGGCGTAGCGGGCCGGCCACGTCAGAAAGGCGATCCACAACTGCCTGATCGTCCTTGGACAAGGCGATAGACGAAGCAAGTAGCTGGTGCCCCTTGCGATAGCCATGAACCTGAATTTCAACGTTAATCACAGGTTCAAAGGCCTACCGCCCAGGCTATCGGAAGGGTGATGTCAGGATCCTTTTTCCATCCATCACCGTCATCTACTGCGACCCATCCATGGCCATCTGGCCCCGCCTCGAGAAACGCTTGCCTGTAGGCAAGGTCGTTTTTCAGATCGCCGCCAAGACTGCTAAGGCCGAATATCCGGACATCGAGATCCTCCAAATCAGTAAGTCTGCCCGCAACAAGGGGGTACTCACGCTCCAGGTAAGCCAAGGGGCCGCGATGAAACAATCCTGCATCAACCAAATCCCATGCGCTGACAACGACGGACAGCCGTGGACGTTCGCCATCTTCGCGGTCAGCGAGCGATGACTCAAGGAAGCGGATCAGCTCGCAGAGCATCACCTGCGTTGGAAGTCCCTGATCATCTTCGTCACCAAGGATCTCGAGCATGCGGCGTGACGTCACCCAGTCGAGAGGGCGGACATCTTGGTCGGAGCCAACCCTCACGAAAAGCAGAGCGCCATCAGCTTTCTTCAATTCGCTCATCCAGTCAGGGTCGATCTCGCTGTCGATGACTGCGTTGCGCCAAAGCTCACCTGAGATGTCAGGCACGATGATCCTTGCTTGTGGTCCATTCTCCGTTGCAGCGACAACAACCTCGAAATCGCGACGTGCGTCGCTGTGCTCAGTACGTGGTGCAAATCCTCCTGCAAAAATATGATCGGTGACTTCAAGCACGAAGTTTATGTCATCAGGTTGTTTCGCAGCATGTAGGCCACCTGTCTTACCATCGAGTACTCGCCACAAAGGACCAATGTAGTTGGTCTTTCCTGAATCAGGACCGCCAAGCAATATGATTGATCGGCTCATCGATCCCTCCTGTGTTTTAGATAGGCGCGACTACTCTCGGCCGGTTCGGTCGACCTCCAGAAAATCGGGCGATCGGGTTGCTTCCCAGCGGTCAGGTTGATCAGGTCAGCTATGCCAAATCCCGCGGGCACTTCGTTAGGTTTATCAGAAAAGGGAGCGACGCCAACGATCTCGGCCTCCGCCCCGTGCCGAGCGAGTTCCGCCTGCAAACGGTGGGCTACGTTGGGATCGAGCACATGCAAGTCTTGATGAGTCACTACTACTAACAATCGAAACGCACGGCCGTCCAACATAGTGTCCAAGCGCCGGGCGAGCTGGCCCACCCGCGCTATGAGCCCATGGCGCTTCTCGATGTCTGCGAGTGAGCGGCCATCAAGCACGATCCAGATGGTTTCGGCGGACTTCATGAAGTCCAAACGATCTGATTGAGCCGAATTAACAAGCGCCTGTGTCCATTCTCCTGGTATGTCGGGAAGGGCTAGGTCGACACGCCTCCCATCCGATCGTCTGACGAGCCTGAGGTGCAGGAAGCCTGGGCCATGATCATCTGCTAACTCGGTATGGACCGTCATCTGTTCCGGTGCCTTACCTTTATTCCAGTCGCGAGCCCCACGGGCTATATCTTCGAAGGCCGCCAAACTTTTGCTGTCTGCAAATGACCAACCCTCCAGCTTTGCATGCGATACGAGCAAGTACAAACTGGCGAGGCAAGCTGTTTTGCCAGACTCTGGATCGCCGAGGATACCCACCACTTTTACATATCTGGTTGCCATCAGAGCATTCAGATCTGCCAATCCAAGCGTTTGGCTGGAAGTAAACGCGCTCGCCCCTCGGGGCTGATCCAACACGGGTGCGCCCAGTCGATCACCGAATCCTGAGAGTGCTTCGTCACCGTCTTGGGCATCAGCAGACGTCGCACCTGCAGCTTCGTTGGAAATACGGTTGCTGCAATCTAATGGGGCGCGTTCGAGCGCGCAGACTCCCGTCTCATCGACGGTGCACCCATCGAATCTGCACGAGCTGCTCATAACTTCGCCGCACCATGGAGGATCATTGTTATGAACCCGGCCTCTAGGAGTGCCCGCTCACCCCATTCCGAAACACGCCGTTTCACGCTTGCGCCTGGGCCGCTCGTTTCACCAGTGGCCAAAGCGTGAAGCAGCGGGAAAATGGTGGGGTAGGCGGCTACACTGCCCTCAGTGTACGCCTGGCCGAGCAGTTGACGATCAGCACCGATGGCCATCAGCAACTCCGCAAGATCGAATTCCGGATCTTGATCCAGTGTTCTTAGAACGATCTCGCGATGTACTTCGCATGGAAAGCGGCGAAGCAACTTCGCGCCCTCGATACCGACGGCTATGATCCGTGTCGGTTCAGTGATCGCGGATAGTTGTCTATTGAGCAGTCTGCTGCGGTTGAGTTGTGCCCACCACAGAAAGTCCAACTCCTCACGATCCAGCGCGGCATTGCGACGAAGCGACTCAACTGTACCGGCCATCGCCTCCTTGAAGTTGTTGGTTGCGACACCGTCCTCGCCGACGGCGATTTTTACAACGGACGGATCGGGAACTACTGACCGCTCCCTAGACTTCTCAGCAGATGTCGCGCGCCAGTCGGCTGCCAAATCTAGAACTTCGCGGCGAAGATTTTCACGTCGATCGTCTTCCAGAGGGGGTTGATACGCGAGCGCGGACCATAAGGCATTGGCGTAGACATCCTGGATCGTCCATCCATCTGGTCCTGGACTGGTACCCAAAATAGAAACTATCGCCATGCCGGCACAGACGCTAATGTCAAGCGGGCGCTCTTCGAATAGGAACGAGGACGACTTTTTCTGTATGGCTACTTGGACTTCGCCGCCAAGCGTAGCTGAAGGATAGCCGTCGCCGCCAAGAGCTTCGGCAACATCCACCGCCTTGGAAAGGATCTTCACCGCGGTATTTTCTTTCTTCCAACTGGCCACCAGGCTGGTCGCTGCCGAGCGTCGAGAATTCACATCGTCGTCATTTACAGCGACTCCGGAAATTCGCATATGAACTGCCAAATTATCCATTACCGTACCCCGTCCTTACGCTCGCCAATCAATTTATCAATCATCTTCTCGACTTCACTTAGCTTCCCATTACGAACAAGCATGTCCAACAACTTGCGTTCAAGACCCTGCGACATCGACTCATTGAAGCTTTTCGGGAGCGCGTCCAGTTCGAAGAGAATGCGTAGCCGCTCGCCTTCCAGCAGGTCGCGAAAAAACCGGAGTCGGGCGGTTTCGTAACCTTCTACAATAGGCTGCATGACTTGTGGCTCCCCTTCTGGAGACTCCATTGGAATCATCTCGATCGTAGGCTCAACGGGCCATGCGTTCTCTTCGCCCTCCAGAGCACCTACAGGCGAAACCGTTGGCGCTGCGTCTGGACGAGCGGCCTTCCGGAAAAATGGAGACGCCAGCCGGAAGTGGGGATCTTTCTTGCCTAAACGCTTCTCATCGGCTTCGAAACAGGTTCGTTGTGTATTCCACGCCCGTGGATGCATCGTTACCGACAAACCATCGATTTCTTCGTCCCAGTCAAATTCTATGATGTTGTAGGTGAAGGTGTAGACGTCGTCTGACTTAAAGGGAACAGTAGCTCCGGCGGCGAGCATCATCACGTCGCAACCGTCCTCGACGTTGTCGATCGATACCTTTGGGTCGTGTTCATGGCCCGATATGAAAACCCGAGCTCTGCTTCGTATGTAATCCCGTACCTGGTCTTGATCCTTGTACCAGCTTAGGGGATGGTGAACGAGGACAACGTTTTCTACTCCGCTGGTGCGCGGAATTGTGAACTGACGTGCGCCCAATATCAGTTCCGGGTGCTCATCGCGCTCGCCACCGTGGCAAAGTAGGGAGGAATTGAACCTAATAAAGCGGATGGCCCTGCCGGGCGCGAGGTTCACTTCCATCTCGGAAGCAAACGCTCCTTCATTGTTGAGGGGGCAGTTATAAGCGAAGCTAAAGCGACCATAGTCCTCGAAACGGGCGAAAAGCGCCGCCCGGTCCGTAGGATTATTCAGGATTTCCTCATATTCCCGCGTGCCACCCGCACGAATGTGATCAAGGATATGCTGTCCAGCAAACGACAGTTTTGTTCGATCAAGGTCGTGGTTGCCCGGCACCATCTGAACGCGGTGGATCTGCACTCCTACGCTCGCAGCAAGCTCATCCAACCATATACCGGCAGCCTCGTACTCGCTCCATCGTCCGGTTTGAGCGATATCTCCGGTTACCAATATGCCGTGAGCAGTCCCGCCAGCAATTTTCGAGACGACTTCCTTGGCATCGGTGATCAGTTGTTGTTTCACGTCGGCATGGATGTGAATTCGATCATCTTTTTCCTGGCCGAAATGGATATCGGACACGTGAATAAACACTGCAGGCATATGGCTTCCTAATTCTACGGTCCCTGTAAAGATGCATGATGATATCAGGGCCAGGGTGTTTCAGCTTTACTCGCTATATCACGACGGTGCCATATAAGCTAATCCGTCCTGGGTTCAACGCAACGCGGGTCGGTCCCCATCCGTTTCCAGATAAGCAGGGTCGTGAGTCGATAGTAATATCGTGTAGCTTCGGAGTGATCCTTCAGATGGTGAACCAGAAACCAACGTACATGCTTGAGTCGCCAGGTCCAGGGATTATCGCGTTGCCATCGCTGTTGAATGGCCGCTTGCATGATTCGGGCTTGCCGTAGGTGGCGTTGCTGAGTGGGCTTCGAGCCATCCAGTACGCCGCTCAGGAACAGCGTCATATCGAAGGGCTTAGTCACGCTCTTCCTCCAATGTAGGCTGAAACTACATCGATCCGGTTATGCCCGAGTTCGCGGCTGATTTGTTGCCGCGCCTGTCGATCCAGGCCGCGGTCAATGCGATAGCTGTGGCCACCATTGACCGGTGCGGCGTGACCCGTGAGCTGTTTGTAACGCTCGCAGGCGTAGGCTGCTCGCAGTTCATGAAAGCCCTTCAGCCCGTGTTCATGTAGCGTTTCGCGGGCGGGGAGCACGGTCTGTTGCAGGAATGCGGCGTAGCTTTCGTCTCGGGCCAGCAAGTTGCGGCTGCTGGGTGGCGAGGCATGACGAGCCAACTGCAGCGCCGCCTTCACCGCTTCATTAACCGCGATCCATCGCGGCGCTGAAGCCCCTGAGCGACCGCCTTTGGTGCCGTCCTGAATGTTGATGCGGCCTAAGTGTTCGGCTTCGCGGTGCAAGCGTGGCAGGTCAGCCAGGATCGCTTCGCGCAGGCGCATACCGGTTGTTCGGGCCAAAAGGACAATCGCTGCCACCCGCTCGTGTTGCTGTTCGCCAAGCGCCTCAATCACTCGCCGCACTTGTTGATGGTCTTGGCCATCTGGCGCGCGGGTGCGTACGGTCGAACGCATCTGTCCCAACGCCTGGCTCGGGCTGGCGATCCTCACGTCCTGATCACCGCGCAGCGCGGCGAGGGTGCGGTTAATGCTGCTCAGGCGGTTCTGTGCGGTAGCGATGCAGAGTTCACCTTGCTGGATCTGCTGGCGCAGGTAAGCGGCGTAGTCTTGCAGCGTCCGTCGATCGATTTGGCGTGCATCGTTGTAACCGGGGCCGTCCTCTGACCGACACCAACGCACGAACGCTTGCCAGCGATCACTATGCGCTTTGACCGTGGCGAAGTGGCCGCCGGCAAACAGATCGTTTAGCGCTTGTGGGCCGGCGTAGCTCAGCTGACGACCGTAGCCAAAGTTGCGACCATCACGCCGACCGACCAAGGCCATCGTCATCACCATTTTCGTTTGTTTGCAGAAAGAGCAGCAGGGCTTTCCAGTGAGGGCTGAGCCTGTCCACCTGCTGCCAGTGTGTCGGGCGGATCAGGAGAGCGTTCTCGTGGTGCTGCAGCAGTGCCCCTTCCTCACGCAGTTGCTCAATCAGTAGGGCGAGGTTGGCAGGCTCTAGAGGTGGTGTGGCGACAGTGGCGACAGTGGCGACAGTGGCGACAACCCGCGTCGTTCCTGGCCTGGCGCGTGGCGACAGGGTGGCGACAGAGGTGGCGACACACCGCGATTCTGGCTGCGCTTGATGTTGCGCCCGGTAGCGGCGCACCGCGTCATTGAGGCGAAACATGACGGACCTCGAAAGTTTTTCCGTCGCGGCTACTCAGCCAGCGATGCGTGATAAGTACGACCAATAAAGAGGCGGTATGGTCCGTGCTCTTGCGGGCAAAACGAGGACCGTTGCGATTGACGTCGCGGATGGTGAAGTGGGTCCAGCCTTTCTGCACCAGCCAGCGCAGCAGTCGATCCGCTTCCTCGCGTCGGCTATTGACCGGCTCCTGTTCGGTCAGGCGCTGAATCTCGGCCAGGTAGTAATCCATCAACGTGGAGGCGCGCTGGATGTGTCCTTCATCCAATGCACTGGCCTCTTCAACCATGGCCAGCACGCCCGCGATACGCAGTACATTCGCCGCCGCCTTGCCCGCGACAGGTTGGACGCCGGCCAGCTCGCCGAACTCGCCAGACTGACATTCGATGGTGTCGTGAATATCAATCCAGGCACGACGGGCACGGGAAGTCAGCTCCAGTGTGGTGGGATTGAGTGAACCATCCTTGTGAAGCGACCAGGGCTGTTGCAGCAGGGCGGTGATCCGCTGTTGGTAGCGCTGGACTTTGGCATCTCTGGTCAGGTCGATTGCCTTGTAGAGTCGCTGGCCGGCCAGGCGCTCGGGCCAACTGATCAGGCAACGGCCGAGGATGCCTTGGCCATTGATCACCGGGTCTTTGAACAGCTGGTTGGCCAGGTAGGGCTGCAGCATCAGATGCAGGCTGAGGCGGCGGTCATAGGCACGCAGGCTTTCTCCGGCCATGGAGCGGGCCCGGTCGATCGGGCTGCCATCCCACAATGTTGATAAGGTGGTGATCGCCTTGAGTAGATTCTCTTTGCTCATGGTGCTGCTGCCCAAGAACTGGCCACCTTCATCATTGAATAAACCCATGCTGGGCAAACCCTGGCACAGGCTTTTGACCAGGGCCTCAATGGTGGGCTCGGCAATGATCAATCTCGGCGGTACCGGTTCGGATAGTTCACCGCCTTCCGCCTCCGTGTGTTTCTTTGAGGTTTTGGGTTTGGCCATGATGTTGTTGGCGGCGCGATAGGCTTTGAGCTTTTCCGTATACAGGGTCCACTGCTGTCGTTCCCAGTCGCGCGCCGCTTTCAGGGCTAGATGGTCCACCGCGCTTTTGCGATCACCTGAGGACGCCACCGTCAGTAGGTAGAGGGACAGCGGATAGGTTCGGCCGTCGAGTTGGACATTGGCATGACCTTGGCTCACCAGGGCAGCGCTTGCCAGCACCGATTGGGCCGCCATGGCGCAGGGTACGCCAATCACCTCGGCCAGTCGTTCGACCGCAAGGCCCAACAGTTCTCCGAGTGCTTCGACTGGGTAGGGCAGCGGCGCCTGCTGGTATTCCAGCAATGGTTGTGGTGGCTCGAACGCTTCGCACAGTTGCATCGCTATTCTCCTGAGATTATCGACTTCCCCCTCACTCATCCCGCCACGGTTGTTGAGTGTTATCAGGGATCAAGGCCCCTGCGACCTGTGAGGTTTGTCCACTAACGCGGGACTGACGGCTCCTTACGACCGGGAGCTTGGGCATCTCATGATCCGACCTCCTGAACACCTCCGAAGAAGTGGGCGGGTGGAGGCTGCACTGGCTGACGAGACCAATGCCGCGAGATCCTGAGTCGGGTGAAGACAGCGAAGCGATGACCGGGGCATGCCTGACTGTCAGTCAGGTGCAGCCTGTCCATTGGCTGCGGCACCATTATCGGCATCGCTGTGGCGAGTGAGCATTCGGTGTTTGTCACGCCGATTGTCACGAGGGGGAACGCCGCAAAGCCCCATGCGATCAGGGCTGCAGCAGTATGAGATGCGCCCGTCTCTTTAGGGGGCAAAGAGACGGGCAACAGGTTGGCGCAAGAAATGGCCAAGCGGATAAGTTGCTGCAGAGCAGCCAGGAGAAGGCCTGAGTTGCCGCAGTGGGCATTCTGGAAGAGTGGGCATCCATCACATCGCTGTGACCGTGCGAGCCGCCGGACGCTAATCGCACTTGGGGGTGAACCACCACGGTGTGGCGTAGCCTCAAAGGTTCTGGCTACATGGGGGCTGTCGAGGACAGCGCTTGTACGGCTCTGATTTAGCGCTCGTTCTGCTCGCGGTCAACAGTATTTTGGGGGCGACTCTTGCGCCAATTGGTAGCGCTGGAAGACCTTGGAGGCCGGTGGTTTCCCATGGCAGGGTGGTCGTTCGTCGGTTTTTAATGTGAGCCCAAGCGAGTGGGAATGCGGAGCCTTCCCGCTCGCGTGGGCTTGGTCGAGAAAGCCTCAAGAGAGAGGCTTGCAGCGGCGACAGTCGCCGCTTCTGTCGCCATTCTGCAGACCAGGTATTACGCGGGTTGTCGCCGGTGTCGCCGCTGTCGCCAAATCAACCATCACTCCATCTGGGGAGTTATTTTCGGTTACCGGCGGCGTCCGGTGAGCGCTCACCGTATCGGCACGACATTGCAGTTCCTGATGTCATTAATGGCAGCTGCCGACAGACTGCCCGTTGCTGCTTTTTGGATATGTTCACTCCACCAAGCCATCATCGGTCTCCGGCGTTCGATGTAGTCCGCTCGGTTGTAAGCGCTTCGGACTTCGTCCTTGTCGACATGCGCCAGCGCGACTTCGATCAGCTCCGGATCCCACCCATGCTCGTTCAGGATGGTGCTGGCCATGGAACGCATGCCGTGGCTGACCAAACGGTCCTGGAAACCCATGCGTTTCAACGCCATATTGGCAGTCTGGCTGTTGGCGTGGGTGCGCGGATTTCTATCTGCCGGGAACACATATTCCCTGTGACCGCTGTGGTGCTTGAGTGTCTCCAGTAACGAGAGCGCCTGATCACTCAGCGGGATGGTGTGCGGGCGACGCTTTTTCATGCGCTCCGGAGGGATGGTCCAGATGCGTTTGTCGAAGTCGATGTCTGCCCATCGGGTGGTAGCCGCTTCGGCAGGGCGGGTCATGGTGTGCAGTTGCCATTCGATCAGGCAGCGGGTGATCCGCTTGATGCTGGCGTTTGCGATTTCGATCATGAGCTCGGAAAGCTCATCGGGTCGTAGCGCGGCCATGTTCTGTTTCTTGGGTTTCTTGAATACTGCGCGAATGCCACTGAGGGGGTTCGCAAAGATCAGTCCTGAATTGACCCCATAGGTCATGATCTCGTTGAGCCGTTGGCTCAATCGCTTCACTGTCTCGAGGCTGCCTTTGGCCTCGATTGGGCGAAGCAGTTCGATGACCATTGGTGCGCTGATTTTTGAAAGCGGCGTTGTTTTCAGGTTTGGAAATACATGTAGCGTGAGCGACCGCCAAATGTCCTCGGCGTAGGCCGGCGTGACAGAGTCTTTCTTAAGCTCGAACCAGGCGGTGGCCACGTTCTCGAAGGTGTGTTCCGTTTCTGCGCGCTTGGCCTCATTCAGCGTATCGCGCTGCACCTTCGGATCGATGCCTTGGGCGAGCAGTTCGCGTGCTTCGACCGCCATCTTTCGGGCGTTCGCCAGCGAGAGCTCTGGGTAGGTGCCCAAGCCCATGTTGATGCGGTTCTTGGTCACCGGTTCACGGTAATTGAAATTCCACAGCAGAGAGCCGTTGCTGCGTACACGGAGTTGCAAACCGTCACCGTCGGTGAGGACGTAATCCTTGGACGCGGGTTTGACTCCCTTGAGCTGTCGATCAGAGAGGCGGAGGGCTGGAGCAGGCATGAGATTTTCCTCAGGCACTGATTTGGTATTCCAAAGGTTAGCACCGAATGGGTTGGAATACCGTTTGGAATACCCGAATGGCTGGAACTCAAAAAATCTCAGAAGACCGCAAAAGCGCTGGAGGCCGCGTATTTACTGGATCGCAGGCACAAAAAAAGACGTCCGTGGACGTCTTTAGATGATGAAGTGGTGGAGCCGGGGGGATTTGAACCCCCGTCCGCCAGTACTCCGCTGTCGGTACTACATGCGTAGCCGTGTCTATTAAGTTAACCCTCAGCGACCCGACGGGCAGGGTGCTTTGGGCGAGTTGTGTAAGTTTTAGCCGCTTCGTCCACAACGTACTGCACGGCGATTCTGTTCTATATGACAATCACTTTGGGTTTACAGACATCCCCTGATGATTGCTGGACCCGAAGGTACCAGGAGGGAAGGGCTAAGGCTGCTTACGCAGCGAGAGCGTATTCCCCGTAGGTTTCGTCATTGGCAACTATAGAAAGTTGCAACAGTGGATTTACGAGTTCTGTTACCAACTCGGCATGCACCTAAAGTTTCGCAACCGGCGTCGAATCCTAAACGGCCCCGAGCCTGTTGCTCTGTGAATCAAAGTGAGCAACAAGCCTGCGCAGTGTACGCCAACGTGGCTCAGAAGGCCAACCCGAAGGTTGGCCACCGCAGATTATGGGTTGACTTGGTTGCTCTGATTGTTCGCGAGTGCCAATGCCTGCGTGGCTTCGGTGACGCATTTTTTGTCGTCCCCGGAGGCTTTTGAGGCTTCGGCGCTGGACATCAGCCTTTTGATCTCCATTGTGGTGTTTGCGGAGGTCGCTGGCAGTGAAGTCACTTTGTTTTTGAGCTCTTGTAGCTTGCTCGTACAAAGGTCGTTGTCCGCAGCAAATACGGGAGAGGCCAACATTGCAGCAGAAATGAAAAGACCAGCGAGTGCGGTACGTTTCATGGATATCTCCTTGAACTGATGGTCTCGGTGCTGCCGTATGAGCAGGCGGCTCGGCCGAGGTCGAAATAAGCCACGATTGACGGGGGCCTACTCAAAAGACTACGGCGCGGCGCAGGAATTCGGTTTTGGCAGAATGGCTATGAAAAAATTGTTTGATAGACGCAATGTCTTTAAACGCAGGCGCAATCACTTCTTTTCGCTGGCGGCCTCCTCAACATGAGCAACCCCAGATGCAACAAAACCCGCAATTGGCGGGTTTTGGTTTGCTTCATAGTGGGTGGCTCCGGGAGCCACCAGTCCAACCCGAAGGTTGGCCTTGTGCTGGATTACTTCCCGCCTTTGTTCGCGTTCTTGATTTGCTGGATAGTTTGTTCGGTCTCGGCGATGCAGTCATCAGTCCCTTCCTTAGTGCCTTTTGCCTGATCGGCTTTGGCTTTCGTGACGCTTTCCATTACCTGATCAGTCATCTCCGGAGGAGTCTGTGTCTTGGCATTTTCGATGGTTTTCAAGTTCACCGCACAGAGGTCTTCGGCGGCAAACGAGGTGGACGCCATTAGCGAGACAGTAACGAACAGACCTAACAGTACAGAACGTTTCATGAGTATCTCCTTGAACTGAGGGTCCAGGCATTGCTGGCCATCAGGACGGGCTGCCGAGTTTGGGTAAAAGCCCGGTAACGTCCGGGCTTATTCTGTGGACTATGGCAGCGCATCAGGGTTCTATTTTTCGTGCATAACCCTCGCCTGCGTTACCCGATCCACCAAGTAGACTAGCCCGTGGTAATCAATTCCGCCGTGTTGCGTCAGACCTATTTCACACGTGCGGCTGGTAGAAATCCCCTCGCTACACTGCTGAACCGCATCCTTGAGCGTGCGCAGCGAATGAGCATTCAACTCAGGCGTAGTAAAGCCTTTGTCGCCGGCAAACCCGCAGCAATGAATGCCTTCAGGAATAACCACGTTTTTGCTGCACTTGCGCGCCAGATCGATCAACGCCTGACTTTCCCCAAGGTGCTGGGTGCTACAGGTGACGTGCACTGCGATTGGCGCTTCCTGCGGCGTGAAATCCAGACGATCCATCAGATGCGTACGAATGAAACGCACCGGGTCGTACAGGTCCAGGCGAACATCGCCCAGGTCTTGTGCCAGACGCAAGGTGCAGGGGCTGGTGTCGCAATAGATCGGGTCGAGCCCGCCGCGACTGGCGTGCAGCAAGGCGCCGATCAATTCCTGGCGTTTGTGCTCGGCCTGTTCGGCGTAGCCCTTGGAGGCGAACGGCTGACCGCAGCAGAGGTTGTCCAGATTGTCCGGGAAGACTACTTGGTAACCGGCCTTTTCCAGCAACCCACGGGTTTTGTCGTACAGCGACATTTGCTCTTTATCACCTGCCGCCGGGCCCATTGCCCGCGACACGCAAGCCGCCAGGTACACCACTCGAGGGCGTTCGTCCGACACGGTCGGGCTGAAGCGAATGGCTTTTTCCGGTTGCGGCATGGCGTTGGTCCACTGCGGGACCTGACCTTTGGATAGGCGCGTCAACGTTGCCGAAAGCTTTGCCAGTCGTGGCGCCCCCAACAGCATTCGCGCGCCGTTAGCCACGTGCAGGGTGAAACGCGCGCCTTGCAGCGCAGTGGCGAAATTACCTTCCAGCCAATTGGCGGTTTTCGTAAGAGTCGCCTTCCGGCTGCGGAGCTTTTTCACCAGTTCGCCGGTGTTGATTCCTACAGGGCAACGCTGCGCACAGAGTCCCGTGGCGGCGCAGGTGTCGATGCCTTGGTATTCGTAAGCGGCTTCGAGTTCGGTGGTGTCCACGCCTGCGCGTTTCTTCGCCTGAATGTCACGCCAGATCACGATGCGCTGGCGTGGGCTCAGGGTCAGGCCTTTCGACGGGCAGACCGGTTCGCAAAAACCGCATTCGATGCACTTATCCACAATCTCATCAGCGGCCGGCAACGGCTTCAGATGCTTGAGGTGGATCTGCGGGTCCTCGCTGAGCACCACGTCCGGGTTGAGAATGCCATTGGGGTCGAGCAGACGTTTAAGCTGCCACATCAACTGGTAGGCATCGCTGCCCCATTCCAGTTCGACAAAGGGTGCCATGTTGCGCCCGGTGCCGTGTTCGGCTTTCAGCGAACCGCCGAACTCCACCGCCACCAACTGCGCCACGTCGTCCATGAACGCCTGATAGCGTGCGACTTCTTCCGGGTTGTTGAAGCCTTGAGTGAAGACGAAGTGCAGATTCCCTTCCAGCGCGTGTCCGAAAAGGATCGCTTCGTCGTAGTGATGTTTGTCGAACAGCTCGATCAGGCGATTTACGCCGATGGCCAGTTGTTCAACCGGGAAGGTCACGTCTTCGATGATCACCGTGGTGCCGGTTTTGCGCACGGCGCCGACGGCAGGGAAGGTGTCTTTGCGGATCGCCCAGAGGCGAGCGTTTTCCACCGGGTCTTCGGTGAAGTCGACCTGTTTTTCCACCGGGAAAGAAGTCAATGACGCCATGATGTGCGCCAGTTGTTCCTGTAGCAATGTGGACGATGCGGCGCGGGATTCGATCAGCAGGGCGCAGGCATTGTTCGACAGTTGCTGTACGAAAGCGGGCATGCCGGGTTTGTCCTGCACTGAACGCAGACTTCGCCGGTCCAGCAGTTCCACGGCCGACACCGGTTGGCTTTTCAACACAGTCACGGCGTTGCAGCAGGTTTCCACGTTCGGAAACACGATCAGCGCTGAGGCCTTGTTCGGGTGGTCGATCACGGTGTCGTAAGTCACTGCGCTGATGAAACCGAGGGTGCCTTCGGAGCCCACCAGCAAGTGGCTCAAGATATCCACAGGCTTGTCGAAATCCACCAGCGCATTGAGTGACAACCCGGTGGTATTTTTCAGACGGTATTTGTGGCGAATTCTCGCTGCCAGTTCGGCATTGGCGCGGGTTTCACGGCCCAGCGTTGACAGGCGTTCAAGCAGCGAAGCGTGGCTCCCGCGAAACGCCGCAACACTCGCCGCATCTTCGGTATCGAGACGGCTGCCGTCGGCCAGCACCAGACGAATGCCAGCCAACGTGTGATAGGTGTTTTGCGCCGTGCCGCAGCACATGCCGCTGGCATTGTTGGCGACGATTCCGCCGATCTTGCAGGCATTGATCGACGCCGGGTCCGGGCCGATCTTGCGTCCGAACGGCGCCAGCCACGCGTTGGCCTGTGCGCCGATCACGCCCGGTTGCAGACGGATTTGCGTGCCTTGGCCACGGATCTCTCGACCGTTCCAGTTATCCCCCAGCACGATCAGTACCGAGTCGCTGATGGCCTGACCGGACAGGCTGGTGCCGGCGGCGCGGAAGGTCACCGGGACCTGATCACGTTGCGCCAGTTTGAGCAGCTCGACGATTTCATCTTCGGACTCGACACGAATCACCAGTTTCGGAATCAGCCGGTAGAAACTGGCGTCGGTGCCGAAGGCCAAGGTCGATAGCGGATCGTCGAAACGTCGCTCCTGGGGAATCAGTTGCTGCGCATCTCGCAGGAAAGCCGCGGGTAGATTCATTGGTCCTCCAGGATCAAGACCACGAGGTCTTTCGGACCGTGAGCGCCGTAGGCCAGGACCTGCTCGATATCGGCGGTTTTCGACGGGCCGGACACTAGCAGGGCATTGGTCGGCATGCCTTGGGCCCATGCGAATTCCTGCTGCACTTGATAGAAGTTATCGCGGATTTCACTGGCCTTGAGCAGGGCGAAGTGGACTGGCGGCACCAGACTCATCAAGCGCGGTTCTTCCTTCGTAGGCCAGAGAATCAGACTACCTGTCGCAGCGATTGCACCGAGGGTGGTGGTCAGGCTGGCCGGCGTGTCGTTGAACAGCTCGGCTTTCCATTCTTCAACTGGACGGTCGTAGGCTTTGAGTGTCGGCAGGTCAGGATTTTTCGCCCAGTGCTGAGTGATGCGTTGACCGTGAGGTGTAGTCGGTGCGATCAACAAACTCGGCAACTGACGGTCCCGCAACAACTGAGCAAGCAACGAAGGCCAACCTTCGTCGGACGTCAGATGGATTTCGGTGTGCACTGCTTCCATCAGTTTGCGCAGCTGTGGGATGCGTTGCTCGGTCGTGTAGGTGTAGGGCGCTGTCACCAGTTCGACGTCGAACTCGTCAGGCACGGGCGTGGTGCCGGTCAGACTTTTCCGTAACTTGGCGAGGATATTTTGCTTGGCACTCATCAGCGATCTCCCTGTTTGGCCAGATGCTCGCGGGCCATATCATGCAGTGAGCGGGCAGCGGGTTTCGGTGCGCTGTGGTTTTGCGTCCAGGGGCCGACGTTGCTGGGTGCCAGTGCGCGAAAGCGAGTGGCGAAGAAGCCGAACAGTCGATAAAGCGTGGGTGAGCTGTTGAGCTTTGCCCAGGCATTCCAGATAAACCGTTCTTTGCGCGAGTACTTGCTGCCCTGGCCGCGCATCACTTGATGTGGGCTGTCCGGGGCTTTGACGTTTTCTTCGCGCAGGCGACGCAGCAGTGCCGGAATCGGAATTTTTACCGGGCAGACTTCACCGCAGGCGCCACACAGCGACGAGGCGCTCGGGTGATCCGGGACTTTCGCCAGGCCGACCATGTGCGGGGTGATGATTTTTCCGATAGGCCCAGGGTAAACCTCCCCATAGGCGTGGCCGCCGATTCGGGTGTAGACCGGGCAATGATTCATACAGGCGCCGCAGCGGATGCAGTTCAGGGTCTGGCGTAATTCGCTGTCGGCGAAGGCCTGGCTGCGACCGTTGTCGAGCAATACCAGGTGCACTTCCTGAGGGCCGTCGAGTTCATGTTCCTTGCGCGGGCCGGAGATCATGTTGACGTAGGTAGTGATCGGCTGGCCGAGGGCTGAACGGGTGAGCAGTGATAGTAGCGGCACCACATCGCGCAGGTTTTCCACGACTTTTTCGATGCCGGTGACAGCAATGTGCACGGGCGGAACCGTGGTGGTCATGCGGCCGTTGCCTTCGTTTTCCACCAGCAGCAGGGTGCCGGTTTCGGCCACGGCGAAGTTCACGCCGGAGACGCCTATGTCCGCGTCGAAGAATTTCTGCCGCAAGACTTTGCGGCCGATCTGGATGAGTTGGTCAACGTCCTTGGTGTATTCCACGCCAAGTTTGTCGTGGAACAAGGACGCGACCTGACCGGCATTCTTGTGGATCGCCGGCATAATAATGTGTGAAGGCTTCTCGTGGTCGAGCTGAACGATGTACTCGCCCATGTCCGATTCCAGGCATTCAATGCCCTGTTCAGCGAGGAAATGATTCATTTCCATCTCTTCGCTGACCATCGATTTGCCCTTGATCACTTGCCGCCCCTCGTGAGCGCGGATGATCGATAAGACGATGCCATTGGCCTCGTCCACCGTTTCCGCCCAGTGCACTGTCACACCGTTGCGGGTCAGGTTCTGTTCAAGCTGCTCGAGCAGGTCGGGCAACCTGGATAACGCACGGGCGCGGACAGCATTGCCCAGCACTCGCAAATGTTCTCTTTCGTGGGCATCGCTGAAGGACGCTGCCCGTTTTGTCATCAGTGAATCCATCGCAGTGCGAAAGTTGTTTCGCAGTTGCTTGTCATCCAACGCCTTGTGAGCCCGGATGCGAAAATCTTCTTCCACGGCAACCGTAGGAATAATCGCGGAAGCGCTCATAGAACACCTCCGGTTCGCTGCCAAAGGAAGCTGGCCAGGTGTTGGCCGCGCAATGCTTCCTTCTGTTTCTCCAGCGAGCCGTTGATGTTCATCAGACAACCGCAGTCGGCACTCAGTACCTTGTGCGCGCCGGATTCCTTCAACGACCGGGTCTTGTCAGCCACCATCGCGCCGGAAATGTCTGGCATACGGACGCTGAAAGTCCCACCGAAGCCACAGCATTCACTTTCATGGCTGTGGTCGACTCGCTCCACGTTACGAAGCTGCGCCAACAACTCACGGCCATGCAAGTGGGTGTTCATCTCACGGCGTGCCGAGCACGACGTGTGCAACGCCACTTTGACTGGCTCGCCACTGTCCTTGAGCTGCACCTTGCAGACAAACAACAGGAACTCGGCCAGTTCATACGTCCGGGCAGCCAGCGCCTGAACCTGTTTCAAGGTTTGCGGCTCGTCCTTGAACAAGTCGGCGTAATGTTCGCGCAACATCCCGGCACACGATCCCGACGGCACCACCACCGGATAGTCCCCGGCAAACAGCGCCAGTTGCGAGCGTGCCACGGTCCGGGCCTGTTCGGTGTAACCCGAGGTGTAGGCCGGTTGCCCGCAGCAGCTTTGCCCCTGCGGATACTCGACACGAATGCCTTCTCGTTCCAGCAAGTGAATCGCGTCCATCCCGGCTTCGGGGTAGAACAAATCCACCACGCAGGTTCCGAACAGGTAGACCCGTGACGGTTTCTCGCTGGGATATTGCCGAGGCTCGGGCAGTGGCGGGGCGACGCGGGTCGCATTCGGCACAGCGTTGTAAAAAAGCTCGCTCATCAGGCGTGTCTCTCGGCCGGTTATCCGCCTGTGAGGCTGCTGAATATAGAGAGGCAAGCTTTCAGCAGCCTTACAGACCGGGTTGTGAATAGCTGACGCCGGAATCGTGGTCCGGCGTCGGTTTTTGCTTTTTATCGTGTAGTACTTAGTGCACCAGCATGCCGGTGAGCCAATAGGCCTGGATGTAGGTAATCAGGCCGACGATCGTTGCGAAGAATAGGCTGTGCTTGAGGGTGAAGCGGAACAGATCCGACTCCTTGCCCACCAGACCGGTCGCGGCGCAGGCGACGGCGATCGATTGTGGCGAGATCATCTTGCCGGTCACGCCGCCGCTGGTGTTCGCCGCTACCAGCAACACATCGCTGACGCCGATCTGGTGCGCGGTGGTCGCTTGCAGCGAGCTGAACAGTGCGTTGGAGGAAGTGTCGGAACCGGTCAGGAACACACCCAGCCAGCCGAGGAACGGCGAGAAGAACGGGAATGCGGCACCGGTGCCTGCCAGAACCAGCGCCATAGTCGAGGACATGCCCGAGTAGTTGGTGACGAAGGCGAATGCCAGCACCATGCCGATGGACAAAATCGGCCAGCGCAGTTCGTAGAAGGTCTCCTTCAAAGTGGTCAGACCAGTTTTTACATTGATATTCAGCACCAGCATCGAGATCAGCGCCGAGAAGAAAATCGCTGTACCGGTCGCGGAAATCGGGTCGAGTTTGAACACTGCCGGGATGGCGGTCGGGGCGGTCACGATCGGTGCAACCTTGATCACCAATTGATCGAGGTGCGGGATGGCGATGTTAAACACCCAGCTGTACATCGAGCCGCCAGCGGCGAACATTGCCTTGAACGGTTTCAATGTCCAGATGGTGACCAGCACAGTGAGGATCAGAAATGGCGACCAGGCTTTGAGAATTTCACCGAAGCTGTACGGCGAAGCCACGGTGCTGCGCGGCAGGCCGAAACCGCCAGCGCTGGCACCCACTACGGAAGCCGACACAGCGCCGACGATGTGTTGGCCTGCGGCGCGTTTCGGTTGCCAGACTTTCAGGAACAGCGTCAGGGAAATCAGGCTGGCCAGGGCCGAGGTGATGTCCGGCAGTTCCGGGCCGATGAAGTTCGACGTGAAGTACTGGGTGATGGCAAAGCTCAAACCGGCTACCAGGGCTGCCGGCCAGGTTTCGCGAACGCCGCGCAGGCCATCCATCATGAACACCAGCCAGAACGGCACGAACAGCGACAGCAGCGGCAGTTGGCGGCCCGTCATGGCACCGATCTTGAACGCGTCGATACCGGTGACTTGCCCGGCAACGATGATCGGAATCCCCAAGGCACCGAAAGCGACCGGCGCGGTGTTGGCGATCAGGCACAGGCCCGCGGCGTACAACGGGTTGAATCCCAGTCCTACCAACAGTGCGGCGGTAATCGCGACCGGCGCACCGAAACCGGCGGCACCTTCCAGGAAGGCGCCGAAGCAGAAGCCGATCAGCAGCACTTGCAGGCGCTGGTCGTCGGTGATCGACAGTACCGAGCTGCGGATTACTTCGAACTGACCACTCTTGACCGTCAGTTTGTAGAGGAACACCGCCGCCACGATGATCCAGGCAATCGGCCACAGACCGTAGGCGAAACCATAGCCGGCGGCGGCGAAGGCCATGTCGACGGGCATCTGGAAGGCGAAGATCGCCACGGCAATGGACAAGGCCAGCGTGATGCTGCCGGCCACGTGTCCTTTGAGTCGGAACACGGCCAATGCCAGGAAGAAAAACACGATGGGGATAACGGCCGCGAGCGCGGACACGCCTAGACTGCCGAGCGGAGAATAGAGCTGTTGCCAGGTTTGCATATGGGGTGGCCCCTAATTGTTGTTGGTCAGGCACTAATCAGCGTTCTTGGATAATTGGTATTACCAATTTACAATCGCTGTTGGCTAGGGTAAAAGCCTTGTAGGCGGCGTGTCAATTTGCCGCCCTAAAACTTTTGTCGAATACGCGGTGCAGAAGTCATCTGGTCCGCTCGACCAAATGCTGTCTGGCAGGTGCTGATACAGCGCTGATAGGCCAGAATAGAGACCCCGGCGAGCCGTCGGGATCGTGGAGAAATGAGTTATGGGGTTTGATCAGATACGTCAGCGCCGTTTGTCTGACGATATTGTCGAGCAGCTCGAGGGCATGATTCTCGAGGGCACGTTGAAGGCGGGTGAGCGCTTGCCGGCCGAACGTGCATTGGCCGAGCAGTTCGGCGTGTCACGCCCTTCGTTGCGCGAAGCGATTCAGAAACTGGCAGCCAAGGGTTTGCTGGTCAGTCGCCAGGGTGGCGGCAATTATGTGGTGGAGTCGCTGGGGTCAACCTTCAGCGATCCGCTGCTGCATCTGCTGGAAAGCAACCCTGAAGCGCAGCGCGATCTGTTGGAATTTCGTCACACCCTGGAAGCCTCCTGCGCCTATTACGCCGCCCTGCGTGCTACGGACGTTGATCGCGAGCGATTGACCGCGGCCTTCAACGAATTACAGGACTGCTACACGCATCACGATGAGGTAAGTCGTGCGGAAGAGGGGGCGGCGGATGCGAAATTCCATCTGGCAATTGCTGAAGCCAGTCACAACGCGGTGTTGCTGCACACCATTCGCGGGTTGTTCGATCTGCTCAAGCGTAACGTGGTGACCAACATCGGCGGTATGTACAAGCAGCGTACGGAAACCCGCGACATGCTGATTACACAGCACCGGGAGTTGTACCTTGCGATTATTGAAGGAAGGGCCGAGCAGGCGCGGGAAGTCTCCAGCCGACATATCTTGTATGTGCAGGAAGTGCTGGAAGAAGTGCGTCAGGAAGTACAGCGCATGGCTCGGGCGGAGCGGCGCAAGGGAATGTAGTCAGTGAGATTTGTAGTGAGTGTGCTATCGCCATCGCGAGCAGGCTCGCTCCCACATTTGTTTTGTGTCGTTCACAAATCCAGTGTGGGAGCGAGCCTGCTCGCGATGGCGGTCTCGGGCGAAAAGAGAGTTAGTCTTCCTTGCCCTTGTTGCGCACCGCACGCTGCAACTCGCGACCGGCGTCGCGTTCGCGTTCGGTATCACGCTTGTCGTATTCCTTCTTGCCCTTGCCCAGAGCGATCTCGCACTTGACCATGTGCTTGCTCCAGTACCAGGACAGGCACACGCAGGCATAGCCTTTTTGCTGAACGGCCGTGGCCAGCTTTTCCAGCTCGCGCCGGTTGAGCAGCAACTTTCGGGTGCGGGTCGGATCAGCGATGACGTGGGTGCTGGCGGTCATCAGC
This sequence comes from Pseudomonas sp. LS2P72, assembly GCF_054897865.1. Classification (NCBI taxonomy): domain Bacteria; kingdom Pseudomonadati; phylum Pseudomonadota; class Gammaproteobacteria; order Pseudomonadales; family Pseudomonadaceae; genus Pseudomonas; species Pseudomonas sp. LS2P72. The sequence goes on along the minus strand of NZ_CM142708.1, from coordinate 6,065,078 downwards.
GGCGTAATGTGGCTGCCGAGCAGCCAGGCTTCGCCATCCTTGAGCAGCACGTAACTGTCGACCAGTTGCAGCTTGCTTGCCCGCAGACTTTTTACTTCCCAGCCGGCCAGGACCAGACCAGCCTCGAACTTGTGCTCGATGAAGTAATCGTGTCGCGCCTTTTTGTTTTGCGCGATGGTCCCTGTTGGGTGTTTCTTCTGTTTAGCCATAGGGGCGGCATTATAGGGAGTTGCACGCGAGTCGGCTACGGTCTCGCTACGTGCTTGAGCAGGTTGATTGAATCCCGGACAATGCGGCCTCTTTTTTGAACGCTTGGGCGTGATAACGATGTCGACAGACAAGGTTTCTGTCCACGGCAGTTGGGCTAGCCGCTGGGTCTTCATACTCGCCGCGACCGGTTCGGCCGTGGGCCTGGGTAGTATCTGGAAATTCCCGTACATGGTCGGCGTCTACGGCGGCGGCGCTTTCGTGCTGATGTTCCTGGCCTGTATCGCGCTGATCGGTGTCCCGGTCATGCTGGCCGAAACCCTGATCGGTCGCCGTGCACGGCAAAGCCCGGCCAACGCCCTGAAGGTATTGGCGCTGGAAGCAGGGCATTCGGGTAAATGGTCCTGGGGCGCATTCGCCGGGATGATCACGGCGTTGCTGATCTTGTCTTTCTATAGTGTGGTCGGCGGCTGGTCGCTGGATTACATCATCGACATGGGTCGTGGCGACTTCCAGGGGGTGACGGCTGATCAGGTCGGCGCGTACTTCGGCAACGTTATCTCCGACCCATGGCGCCTGACACTTTGGCACACGATTTTCATGCTGCTGTCTGCTTTCGTCATCGCCAAAGGCGTGGTCGCGGGCCTGGAGCGCAGTCTGCGGATCATGATGCCGCTTCTATTTGTGATGATTCTGGTGCTGCTGGGCTACAGCATGACCACCGGCCATTTCATGGAAGGCGTGCATTTCATGTTCGACTTTCACCCGGAAAAAGTACTCGACGGTTTGCTGCCCGCCATGGGGCACGCGTTTTTTTCCCTGAGCGTGGGCGTTGGTTCGATCATGATCTACGGCGCCTACATGCCAAAGAACTCATCGATTTCCGGCACTGTCGTCGGCGTGGCGCTGCTCGATACCTTCGTTTCCCTGGTCGCTGGTCTGGCATTGTTTCCAATCGTGTTCGCCGCGGGCCTGAACCCGAGCGAAGGCCCTGGTCTGATGTTCGTCAGCCTGCCTTTTGCCTTTGGTAACGTAGCGTTTGGCCAGTTGATGGGCGTAGTGTTCTTCGTGCTCGTAGCGATTGCAGCCTGGAGTTCTGCGATTTCTCTGCTCGAACCGATGGTGGCTTACCTGGTGGAACGCACGAAAGTCAGCCGCGCCTGGGTGACCTTTTGGCTGGCATTTATCTGCTGGTTTGTCGGTCTGGGCACGGTGTTTTCCTTCAACATCTGGAAGGAAGCCAAATTTTTCGTGAACGAAGGCGGGATGTTCCACCTCTATCAATGGGGCGCGGCCGGTGGCCTGGACTTCTTTGGTGTGATCGATTTCTTCACCTCGCGAATCATGTTGCCACTCGGTGGTTTGTGTTTCGTGGTGTTTGCAGGCTGGGTGATGGGGCGTGAAACGGTACGCGACGAGTTGTCGATCCGAAACCCTGCGTTGTTCGCCCTGTCCTTGTTCTTGATGCGCTATGTGGCGCCCATCGGCATTCTTGTAGTGTTTGCCGCCCAGCTCTGGAAGTGACGCTGACATGACGACACACATTCAACGTTCGGCCCTGCTGCCGTATCCGGCACAAGCGCTGTACGACCTGGTCAACGACGTGGCGCGTTACCCGGAATTTCTGCCGTGGTGCTCATCGGCCGAAGTCCTGGAGAGTTCTCCTGAGCATATGCGCGCTAGCGTCGGTGTGGCCAAGGGCGGTCTCAGCCAGCATTTTGTAACGCGCAACACGCTGGTGCCTGGGCATTCGATCGAGATGAACCTCGAGGAAGGCCCGTTCAATCAACTGCATGGCGTCTGGGTGTTCAAGCCGTTGGGCGAAAAAGCCTGCAAGATCAGTCTGGACCTGTCGTTCGATTACGCCGGTCCGATTATCCGCGCGACCCTGGGGCCGTTGTTCAATCAGGCGGCCAATACGCTGGTGGATGCCTTCTGCCAGCGTGCCAAACAGATACATGGTTGAGGCCGTGATCGACGTTGAGGTGGTGTATGCCGCCATTGATCGTCAGGTTCTCCTGTCGGTGTCGGTGCCGGCAGGAACAACCGTGCGGGCGGCTTTGCTGATGTCAGGTGTCGGCGAGGCGTTTGCGGAGCTGGATTTGGCCGATTGCCCGGTAGGAATCTTCGGTAAAGTGATCGCTGATCCGGACAAGCATCCTGTCCAGGCTGGAGATCGCATCGAGATATACCGGCCATTGCTGGCTGATCCGAAAGAAGTTCGTCGGTTGCGCGCAGCCAAGGCTGCTGAGGCCAAAGCCCGGAATCAATGATCCGCTCAAACGCTGGACAATAAAAAACCCGGACATGCCGGGTTTTTTATTGCGTCGCAAATTATTGCGGCGAAGTTTCCAGAGGTTCTGGAGTCGGGACGGGAACGGTTTCTACCCCCTCGACCTCCTTCTGGATCTGGTCCAGCAACGAACCTGGCTTGACCGGTTTTTCTGGTTTCGGCTTCTCGGCGTTTTCTGCTGGCGCAGCAACTGTAGTGCCGCTGTCCTTGCCGAGAATGGCTTCGTCGCGGCTCACGCCTGGCATGAAATCACCAGAGAGGCTGACAAGTTGGTCATTTGGGTTGAAGATAACGCTAATGCGTTCCTGTTGGCGTTCACCGCCACCCGGTTGCAGGCTGTACAGATAATCCCAGCGATCGGCATGGAACGTGTCGGTCAACAGAGGGTTGCCCATGATAAACCGTACTTGCTTGCGGGTCATTCCCGGGCGTAACTGGTCTATCATGTCCTGCGTGACGACATTGCCCTGCTGGATGTCGATTTTGTAAACCCCGGGGAATGAACAACCGGCGAGTGCGAGCAGTCCCACAAAGGTGAAACTGGTTAGCAAGAGCTTGGTGTTTTGCATCGGTGGGCGACTTCCACTATCTTGGCTGGGACAACGTAAACGCCGATCATACCCGCATTAAGAGAAGCTGCGAAGCAGCATCGCGAGAAAGCTGACCATGGTTGAAAATAGCGAACTACGCAAAGCAGGCCTCAAAGTGACCCTTCCACGGGTCAAAATTCTGCAAATGCTCGATTCCGCCGCGCAACGCCACATGAGTGCCGAGGATGTCTACAAGGCGCTGATGGAGGCTGGTGAGGATGTCGGTCTGGCCACGGTTTACCGTGTCCTGACCCAGTTCGAGGCAGCTGGCCTTGTGGTGCGGCACAACTTCGACGGGGGCCATGCGGTCTTCGAACTGGACGACGGCAAGCATCACGACCATATGGTCAACGTCGAGACCAGTGAAGTGATCGAATTCTTCGACGAAGAAATCGAGCGACTGCAGAAGGCAATCGTCGACAAGTATGGCTTCGAGATGGTTGATCACAACCTTGTGCTGTACGTACGCAAGAAAAAGTAAGCATGTCGCGCGAACTTATGGTTCGCGAAACGAGCGAAGGCGACCCCAGGGTCGCCTTCGTGCTTTCTGCCGGTCTTAAATTTTTGCGGTGACGACCATTTTCCTGGCGTGAGCCAGAGATTCCTTGGTGAGGTCGATGCCTCCCAGCATCCGAGCCACTTCTTCGACACGATCGTTCTTGCTCAGCTTGGAGACGGCTGTGTGAGTGGCATCTTCGCCGCGCACTTTGTGTACGAATAGATGTTGATGTCCCTGCGCTGCCACCTGCGGCAAGTGAGTTACCGTCAATACCTGCCCGCGCTCCCCAAGTCGACGCAGTAATTGGCCCACGATTTCGGCGGTCGGACCGCCGATACCCACGTCTACTTCGTCGAACACCAGGGTCGGTACGCGGGAAGTCTGCGCGGTGATTACTTGAATCGCCAGGCTGATCCGTGACAGTTCGCCGCCGGATGCCACTTTTGCCAGGGCTTTCAGCGGTTGCCCTGGGTTGGCGCTCACGAGCAGTTCTACCTGCTCAAGTCCATTCGGCAGGAGTTCATCGCTGCCGTTGGGGCGCAGTTCGATGGTGAAACGACCACCGGGCATGCCGAGTCGCTGGATTTCCTGCTCCACGGCGCTGGCCAGGCTGTTCGAGGCCTGATGGCGCAAATCGCTGAGCTCGCGAGCCTTTTCCTGATAATGACGGGCATAGGAGGCCAGTTCATCGCTCAGTCGCTCGATGGATTCGTCGTTGGCATTCAGGGTTTCGATTTCATCCAGCAAGCGCTGCTGCATCTCGGCTACTTCGGTCGGCTGGATGCGGTGTTTGCGCGCCATGGTATAGATCGCATCAAGGCGTTCCTCCAGGTACTGAAGACGCGCTGGATCAGCATCGAAATTATCAAGGAAGCGATTCAGTTCTCCCACGGCTTCTTCGACCTGGATCTGTGCACTGGTCAGCAGGCTGCTGGCTTCACCCAGGGCCCCAATCGAATTGTTGACGCTCGAAAGGCGATTGAGGCTGGCGGTGAGGGCGTTCAGCACATTCCCGGAATCACTTTCGCTGCATTGCTCGACCACTTGCCGGCAAATGCCCAGCAGGGTTTCGGCGTTGGTCAGGTTCTTGTGTTCCTGTTCCAACTGCTCCAGCTCGTTTTCGCCGAGACCGAGATTTTCCAGCTCTTCAAGTTGATAACTGAGCAATTGATGGCGAGCGCGCTGCTCGTCGCCTGAGTTGGAAAGGCGTTCCAGTTCCTGGCGGGTCTGGCGCCAGCGTTGGGCGGCCAGGTGTACCTGGCGGGCAAGGTCCGTTGCGCCGGCGTATTCGTCGAGCAGGCGGCGGTGGGTGTCGGTCTTGAGCAGGGATTGATGTTCGTGCTGGCTGTGGATATCGATCAGCAGTTCACCCAGGGCTTTGAGGTCGCCGAGGGGGCAGGGCGTGCCGTTGATGTAGCCACGCGAGCGTCCTTCGGCGGTGATCACCCGGCGCAGGATGCATGGGCCGTCGCTCTCCAGGTCACGCTCGGCCAGCCAGGCGCTGGCTTCTGGAATATCGACCAGATCGAAGGTTGCCAGGATATCGGCCTTGTCGGCGCCGGGACGGACCACGCCGCTATCGGCGCGATCGCCCAGGGTCAGGCCGAGGGCGTCGAGCATGATCGACTTGCCGGCGCCGGTTTCCCCAGTGATCACGCTCATCCCGCGATCGAGTTCGAGATCGAGATGTTCAACGATGGCGTAGTTATGTACGGACAGGTGCACCAGCATAAAGGCCGCTCCCAGGCTTTAGGTCTGGTTATTTATACAGTGTTTTGTTTCTGGCTGACAATGCCCTCCCTTAGCTCTATTTGCTTGATCCGACGAAATCCTTAGTGCGCCCGGGAATGACAATGCAGCTGTTTTTTGTAGGGTTAATAAATCAGCGCCCCTTGAAGCTGAGTTTTGCGGCCCCATATAGCTGGGCAGAAGCGCGAGTTGAGCTCGCGGACGATATTGAAAGGAGAAATCTATGGCTGACGAACAGACAGTGGATACGCAAAATCTAGACGCCGATCAGGCTGCCCAGGATTCGGGTGATGAACTGGCGACTCGTGTTCAAGTGCTCGAAGAGCAATTGGCTGGCGCTCATGATCAGGCTTTGCGTGTAGCGGCTGATCTGCAGAACGTCCGCCGTCGCGCCGAGCAGGATGTAGAAAAGGCTCACAAGTTCGCACTGGAGAAATTCGCCGGTGACTTGTTGCCGATCATCGACAGCCTGGAGCGTGGTCTGGAGTTGTCCAGCCCGGACGACGAAAGCATTCGTCCGATGCGCGAAGGCATCGAGCTGACCCTGAAAATGTTCCAGGACACCCTGAAGCGTTATCAGCTGGAAGCGATCGATCCGCATGGCGAACCGTTCAACGCCGTTCAGCACCAGGCAATGGCCATGCAGGAAAGCGCCGACGTCGAGCCGAACAGCGTGCTCAAGGTGTTCCAGAAGGGCTATCAGCTCAATGGTCGCCTGCTGCGCCCGGCCATGGTCGTGGTCAGCAAGGCCCCGGCGCCGGTTTCGCCTTCGATTGACGAGCAGGCTTGAAATTAGCCGCAAGGCCCCCATTTAGAAGTCAAGCGTTTAAGTGCTACCGCAGTTAGCCACCACTGCTGCGGCAACCAAATCCAAAGTTTCGGGAGAGTGAACATGGGCAAAATTATCGGTATCGACCTGGGGACTACCAACTCCTGCGTCTCCGTGCTTGAAAACGGCGTAGCCAAAGTTATTGAAAACGCTGAAGGCACGCGTACCACGCCGTCGATCATCGCTTACGCCAACGATGGTGAAATCCTCGTTGGTCAATCGGCCAAGCGTCAGGCTGTGACCAATCCGCACAACACCCTGTATGCGGTGAAGCGTCTGATCGGTCGTAAGTTCGACGAAGAAGTCGTACAGAAAGACATCAAGATGGTCCCGTACAAAATCGCCAAGGCTGATAACGGTGATGCGTGGGTTGAAGTGAACGGCCAGAAAATGTCGCCGCCACAAATCTCGGCTGAAATTCTGAAGAAAATGAAGAAGACCGCCGAAGACTACCTCGGCGAGCCAGTGACTGAAGCGGTAATCACCGTTCCGGCCTACTTCAATGACAGCCAGCGTCAAGCCACCAAAGACGCCGGCCGCATCGCGGGCCTGGACGTAAAACGTATCATCAACGAACCAACCGCAGCCGCTCTGGCTTACGGTATGGACAAGGCGAAGGGCGATCACACCGTGATCGTTTACGACTTGGGCGGCGGTACTTTCGACGTTTCCGTGATCGAAATCGCTGAAGTCGATGGCGAACACCAGTTCGAAGTACTGGCCACCAACGGTGACACGTTCCTGGGCGGTGAAGACTTTGACATTCGTCTGATCGACTACCTCGTCGACGAATTCAAGAAAGAAAGCGGCATGAACCTTAAAGGTGACCCGCTGGCCATGCAGCGCCTGAAAGAAGCCGCTGAAAAAGCCAAGATCGAACTGTCTTCGAGCAATTCGACCGACGTGAACCTGCCGTACATCACTGCAGACGCTACCGGTCCTAAGCACTTGAACGTGAAAATCTCCCGCGCCAAGCTCGAAGCGCTGGTAGAAGACCTGGTTCAACGCACCATCGAACCTTGCCGCATCGCTCTGAAAGACTCTGGCATCGACATTGGCGCCATCAACGACGTGATCCTGGTCGGCGGCCAGACCCGTATGCCACTGGTTCAGAAGCTGGTGACCGAGTTCTTCGGTAAAGAAGCGCGTAAAGATGTGAACCCGGACGAAGCGGTTGCCATGGGTGCTGCTATCCAGGGCGCAGTATTGGCCGGTGACGTGAAAGACGTTCTGCTGCTGGACGTCAGCCCGCTGACTCTGGGCATCGAAACCATGGGTGGCGTGATGACCGCGCTGATCGAGAAAAACACCACGATTCCTACCAAGAAATCGCAAGTGTTCTCGACTGCCGACGACAACCAGGGTGCTGTGACCATTCACGTGCTGCAAGGTGAGCGTAAGCAAGCCGCTCAGAACAAGTCTTTGGGCAAGTTCGACCTGGCCGAGATTCCGCCAGCACCACGTGGCGTGCCACAAATTGAAGTGACCTTCGACATCGACGCCAACGGCATTCTGCACGTAGGCGCCAAAGACAAGGCTACCGGCAAGACTCAGTCGATCGTGATCAAGGCCAACTCCGGTCTGTCCGAGGAAGAGATTCAGCAGATGATTCGCGATGCTGAAGCCAACGTCGACGCAGATCGCCAGTTCGAAGAGCTGGCATCTGCTCGCAACCAGGGCGATGCGCTGGTTCACTCGACTCGCAAAATGGTCGCAGACGCTGGTGATAAAGTGACTGCTGAAGAGAAGACTGCAATCGAAGCCGCTGTTGTTGCCCTGGAAGCCGCTGTCAAAGGCGACGACAAAGCGGCAATCGAGGCCAAGGTTGAAGAGCTGTCGAAAGTCTCCGCTCCAGTAGCGCAGAAGATGTACGCCGAGCAGGCTCAACCTGCTGAAGGTGCTGCGCCGCAAGGCGAATCGGCTGAGAAGGCTGACGACGTCGTCGACGCTGAGTTCGAAGAAGTCAAAGACCACAAGTAAGTTGGTCGGCCGGTTGACTGCCTTTAGGCAGTGACTGGTAGGATGTCGCCGCGCGGGAGCTTGCTCCCGCGTTGGCGTGTCTGGAGTTAGCGAATTTTTACAGCATGCGACAAAGGTGGAGTGAGTGGCTTGTTCGTTAGAGCAGGTTCGGGCGCCGGAGTTGCCTAACGAACAAGCTATTCACTCCGCCCCAGTGTTGGCGGTATGGCCGGGAATGCTCCTGCTTTTCGAGCCGAAAGTACCGCATCGAATCAAAGACCAGGATCGTTGAATTGACGTGAGTTGGGTCCGGGCCTGTATTGGGGCTCAACGAGTTTGGCAAGGCTCAGGAGAGGTTTGCCGAACGTCCTTAAGAGTGCAAAGACTTATGGCAAAGCGTGACTATTACGAAGTATTGGGTGTTGAGCGTGGCTCAAGCGAAGCAGACCTGAAAAAGGCCTACCGTCGCCTGGCGATGAAGCACCACCCGGACCGTAATCCCGATGACAAAGCGTCGGAAGATATGTTCAAGGAGGCCAACGAGGCCTACGAAGTGCTGTCCGATTCCAGCAAGCGCGCGGCGTACGACCAGTACGGTCATGCCGGTGTCGACCCAAGCATGGGCGGCGGCGGTGCCGGTTTTGGCGGTCAGAACTTCTCCGACATCTTTGGTGATGTCTTCAGTGACTTCTTCGGCGGCGGTCGCGGCGGTTCTCGTGGCGGCGCTCAGCGCGGCAGTGACCTGCGTTACACCCTGGAGCTGAATCTGGAAGAAGCGGTGCGCGGTACTACTGTGAATATCCGTGTTCCGACATTGGTCAACTGCAAGCCGTGTGACGGTTCGGGTGCCAAGAAAGGTTCCTCGCCGATCACTTGCCCGACTTGCGGCGGTATCGGTCAGGTCCGTATGCAGCAGGGCTTTTTCTCGGTGCAGCAGACGTGCCCGCGCTGCCATGGCCAGGGCAAGATCATTTCCGATCCGTGCGACTCGTGCGACGGTCAAGGTCGTGTCGAAGAGTACAAAACCCTCTCGGTGAAAGTGCCGGCCGGTGTCGATACCGGTGACCGCATTCGTCTGTCCGGCGAAGGCGAGGCGGGGGCTCAGGGTGGTCCGACGGGCGACCTGTACGTGGTGATCAACGTGCGTGAGCACGCGATCTTCCAGCGCGACGGCAAGCACCTGTTCTGCGAAGTGCCTATCAGCTTTGTCGATGCTGCGCTGGGTGGCGAGCTGGAGATTCCGACCCTTGATGGTCGAGTCAAACTGAAAATCCCTGAAGGGACTCAGACCGGCAAGCAGTTCCGTGTTCGCGGCAAGGGCGTTGCGCCAGTGCGCGGCGGCGGTGCTGGTGACTTGATGTGCCGTGTGGCGGTTGAAACCCCTGTCAATCTGGGGCGTCGTCAGCGTGAACTGCTGGAAGAGTTCCGTAGCTCGTTGGCAGATGACAACAGCCATTCGCCTAAAACCACGGGTTGGTTCGAAGGCGTGAAGCGCTTCTTCGGCGATTTGTAAGGAGTCGGCATGCGACGTATAGCTGTGATGGGCGCTGCCGGGCGCATGGGCAAGATTCTGGTCGAGGCGGTGCAGCAGCGCGCGCCGCTGACCGGGCTGACGGCAGCGATCGTACGCCCCGGCAGTACGCTGATTGGCGTGGATGCTGGTGAGCTGGCCTCGCTGGGGCGTATCGGCGTTCCGCTGTCCGGCAATCTGGACGCGGTGGCTGATGAGTTCGACGTGCTGATCGACTTCACGCTCCCGGAAGTCATGCTGAAAAACCTGGCGTTCTGCCGTAAGGCGGGTAAGGCCATGGTGATCGGCACGACGGGTCTGGACGCCGCGCAGAAGCAGTTGCTGGCCGAGGCTGGCAAGGATATTCCGATCGTGTTCGCGGCCAATTTCAGTGTCGGTGTAAACCTGTCGCTGAAGTTGCTCGACATGGCTGCTCGTGTGCTGGGTGATGAGGCGGATATCGAGATCATCGAGGCTCATCATCGGCACAAGATCGATGCGCCTTCAGGTACGGCTCTGCGCATGGGTGAAGTTATCGCAAGCGCGCTGGATCGTGATCTGCAAAAGGTCGCGGTGTATGGTCGTGAAGGTCACACCGGTGTGCGAGAGCGTGAAACGATCGGCTTCGCGACTGTTCGCGGTGGTGACGTGGTCGGTGATCATACGGTGCTGTTCGCCTGTGAGGGTGAGCGACTGGAAATCACCCATAAAGCTTCCAGTCGCATGACCTTCGCCAAGGGCGCGGTACGTGCTGCATTGTGGCTGGACAGTCGTGAGTCGGGTCTTTACGACATGCAAGACGTGCTCGATCTGCGTTAAGATGCCCCCGAAATCGGGTTCCAACACAGCGTTTGGACCCGATTTTATTACGCCAAGCGACGTCCTGTCGCATTCCCAGGCCTTTAAGGCTCATTGGCGGTAGACCAAAAAAGCCTTTTTCTGTAAGCTACAGCTTTAGTGTGTCCACTAAAAGCGCGCAGAATTATTCGGTGAAGAAGCGGGGTGACGTGTCCATACGTCACTCCGCTTTTTTACAACCTGCGATCGCCCTTTCAGGCTTTATTTACGGGAGGTCTTCTTGACTAAGCCAGCCATACTCGCCCTTGCTGATGGCAGCATTTTTCGCGGCGAAGCCATTGGAGCCGACGGTCAAACCGTTGGTGAGGTGGTGTTCAACACCGCCATGACCGGCTATCAGGAAATCCTTACCGATCCTTCCTACGCCCAACAGATTGTTACCCTGACTTACCCGCACATCGGCAACACCGGCACCACGCCGGAAGACGCCGAGTCCAACCGCGTCTGGTCCGCGGGCCTGGTTATCCGTGACCTGCCACTGGTTGCGAGCAACTGGCGTAACACGATGTCTCTGTCCGACTACCTGAAAGCCAACAACGTTGTGGCAATCGCCGGTATCGACACTCGCCGCCTGACGCGCATCCTGCGTGAAAAAGGCGCTCAGAACGGCTGCATCATGGCCGGTGACAACATTTCCGAAGAAGCCGCCATCGCTGCCGCTCAGGGTTTCCCTGGCCTCAAGGGCATGGACCTGGCGAAAGTCGTCAGCACCAAAGAGAAATACGAGTGGCGCTCGACTGTCTGGGATTTGAAAACCGACAGCCACGCAACCATCGAAGCCTCTGAGCTGCCGTACCACGTGGTTGCCTACGACTACGGCGTCAAGCTGAACATCCTGCGCATGCTGGTCGAACGCGGTTGCCGCGTGACCGTGGTACCTGCTCAGACTCCAGCCGCCGAAGCGCTGGCACTGAAACCTGACGGCGTGTTCCTGTCCAACGGCCCTGGCGATCCGGAGCCTTGCGACTACGCGATCCAGGCGATCAAAGATGTGCTGGAAACCGAAATTCCGGTCTTCGGTATCTGCCTCGGTCACCAACTGCTGGCTCTGGCCTCCGGTGCCAAGACCCTGAAAATGGGTCACGGTCACCACGGTGCCAACCACCCGGTCCAGGATCTGGATACCGGTGTGGTGATGATCACCAGCCAGAACCACGGTTTTGCGGTAGACGACGCGACCCTGCCAGCCAACGTCCGGGCGATCCACAAATCGCTGTTCGACGGCACCCTGCAAGGTATCGAGCGTACCGACAAGAGCGCCTTCAGCTTCCAGGGTCACCCGGAAGCCAGCCCTGGCCCGAACGACGTAGCACCACTGTTTGATCGCTTCATCAACGAAATGGCCAAGCGACGCTGATCGCTCGCCTTGATGTAGCAAAGCTTGAGGGCGGTCCCGACACCGGTGGCCCCCTCAAGACTTAAAAGATTGAACAAGACGGCTTGCCGACTGACCTGCGGATTTGAGTGACAAACCCATGCCAAAACGTACAGACATTAAAAGCATCCTGATTCTCGGCGCTGGCCCGATCGTGATCGGCCAGGCCTGCGAATTCGACTACTCCGGCGCCCAGGCCTGTAAAGCCCTGCGCGAGGAGGGTTACCGCGTCATCCTGGTGAACTCCAACCCAGCGACCATCATGACCGACCCGGACATGGCCGACGCCACCTACATCGAGCCGATCAAGTGGCAGACCGTTGCCAAGATCATCGAGAAAGAGCGTCCGGACGCGCTGCTGCCGACCATGGGTGGCCAGACCGCTCTGAACTGCGCACTGGATCTGGAGCGCGAAGGCGTTCTGGAGAAGTTCGGCGTAGAGATGATCGGCGCCAACGCTGACACCATCGACAAGGCTGAAGACCGTTCGCGCTTCGACAAGGCGATGAAATCCATCGGCCTGGACTGCCCGCGTTCGGGTATCGCCCACAGCATGGAAGAGGCCAACGTGGTCCTCGAGAAGCTCGGCTTCCCGTGCATCATCCGTCCGTCCTTCACCATGGGCGGCACCGGTGGCGGTATCGCTTACAACCGTGAAGAGTTCGAAGAAATCTGCGCCCGCGGCCTCGACCTGTCGCCGACCAAAGAGCTGCTGATCGACGAATCCCTGATCGGCTGGAAAGAATATGAGATGGAGGTTGTCCGCGATAAGAAGGACAACTGCATCATCGTCTGCTCCATCGAAAACTTTGACCCGATGGGCGTGCACACCGGTGACTCGATCACCGTTGCTCCGGCACAAACCCTGACGGACAAGGAATACCAGATCATGCGTAACGCCTCGTTGGCGGTACTGCGTGAGATCGGCGTGGAAACCGGCGGCTCCAACGTTCAGTTTGGCATCTGCCCGGACACTGGCCGTATGGTCGTGATCGAGATGAACCCGCGTGTATCCCGCTCTTCGGCGCTGGCCTCGAAAGCCACTGGTTTCCCGATTGCGCGTATCGCTGCCAAGCTGGCGATCGGCTACACCCTGGACGAACTGCAGAACGAAATCACCGGCGGCGCTACTCCTGCATCCTTCGAGCCGTCCATCGACTACGTCGTGACCAAGCTGCCACGCTTCGCCTTCGAGAAATTCCCGAAAGCCGACGCGCGCCTGACCACTCAAATGAAGTCGGTAGGTGAAGTCATGGCCATCGGCCGGACTTTCCAGGAATCCCTGCAGAAAGCCCTGCGCGGTCTGGAAGTGGGCGTTTGCGGCCTGGACGAGAAGCTCGACCTGAGCAATCCGGAAAGCATGAGCATCCTCAAGCGCGAACTGACCGTGCCGGGTGCCGAGCGTATCTGGTACGTGGCTGACGCCTTCCGTGCCGGCCTGTCGGTCGAAGACATCTTCGGCATGAACATGATCGACCCGTGGTTCCTGGTGCAGATCGAAGATCTGATCAAGGAAGAAGAGAAGGTCAAGACCCTGGGTCTGGCCAGCATCGACCGCGACGTGATGTTCCGCCTCAAGCGCAAAGGCTTCTCCGACATGCGTCTGGCCAAGCTGCTGGGCGTGACCGAGAAGGCTCTGCGTCGCCACCGTCACAAACTTGAGATTTTCCCGGTCTACAAGCGCGTTGACACCTGCGCGGCCGAGTTCGCCACTGACACCGCTTACCTCTACTCCACGTACGAGGAGGAGTGTGAAGCCGCGCCGTCGGGCCGCGACAAGATCATGATCCTCGGCGGCGGTCCAAACCGTATCGGCCAGGGCATCGAGTTCGACTACTGCTGCGTACACGCGGCGCTGGCCCTGCGCGAAGACGGTTACGAGACCATCATGGTCAACTGCAACCCGGAAACCGTTTCCACCGATTACGACACCTCCGATCGCCTGTACTTCGAACCAGTGACCCTGGAAGACGTACTGGAAATCGTCCGCGTCGAGAAGCCGAAAGGCGTGATCGTCCAGTACGGCGGCCAAACCCCGTTGAAACTGGCTCGTGCCCTGGAAGAAGCTGGCGTGCCGATCATCGGCACCAGCCCTGACGCCATCGACCGTGCCGAAGACCGTGAGCGCTTCCAGCAAATGGTCGAGCGCCTGAACCTGCGTCAGCCGCCAAACGCCACCGTGCGCAGCGAAGACGAAGCGATTCGTGCGGCCAGCAAGATCGGTTACCCGCTGGTGGTTCGTCCGTCCTACGTACTGGGCGGTCGCGCGATGGAAATCGTTTACGAAGAAGACGAGCTGAAGCGCTACTTGCGCGATGCGGTGAAAGTGTCCAACGACAGCCCGGTGCTGCTCGACCACTTCCTCAACTGCGCCATCGAAATGGACGTGGATGCAGTTTGCGACGGCACCGACGTGGTGATCGGCGCAATCATGCAGCACATCGAGCAGGCCGGCGTTCACTCCGGTGACTCCGCGTGCTCTCTGCCGCCGTACTCGCTGCCTGCACACATCCAGGACGAGATGCGCGAACAGGTCAAGAAAATGGCCCTGGAGCTGGGCGTTGTCGGCCTGATGAACGTTCAGTTGGCGCTGCAAGGCGAAGACATCTACGTCATCGAAGTCAACCCGCGCGCTTCCCGTACCGTACCGTTTGTGTCCAAGTGCATCGGTGTTTCCCTGGCGATGATCGCGGCTCGCGTGATGGCCGGTAAAACCCTGAAGGAAATCGGTTTCACCAAAGAAATCATTCCGAACTTCTACAGTGTGAAAGAGGCGGTGTTCCCATTCGCCAAATTCCCTGGCGTGGACCCGATCCTGGGCCCAGAGATGAAGTCCACCGGTGAAGTGATGGGCGTGGGCGACACCTTCGGTGAGGCGTTTGCCAAAGCCCAAATGGGTGCCAGCGAAGTGCTGCCGACCGGCGGTACCGCATTCATCAGCGTGCGTGATGACGACAAGCCGCTGGTTGCAGGCGTGGCCCGTGATCTGATCAACTTGGGCTTCGAAGTGGTCGCCACTGCCGGTACTGCCAAGCTGATCGAAGCCGCAGGCCTGAAAGTGCGTCGTGTGAACAAGGTGACCGAGGGTCGTCCGCACGTGGTCGACATGATCAAGAATGACGAAGTCACCCTGATCATCAACACCACCGAAGGTCGTCAGTCGATCGCTGATTCGTACTCCATTCGTCGTAATGCCTTGCAGCACAAGATTTACTGCACCACTACCATTGCTGCTGGCGAAGCTATCTGCGAAGCGCTGAAGTTCGGTCCCGAGAAGACCGTGCGCCGCTTGCAGGATCTACACGCAGGATTGAAGGCATGATCAAATACCCAATGACCGTCAAGGGCGCTAAAGCCCTGGAAGAAGAACACGCTCACTTGACCAAGGTCGTCCGTCCGAAGCTCAGCCAGGACATCGGTACGGCCCGCGAGTTGGGTGACTTGAAAGAAAACGCCGAATACCACGCTGCTCGCGAGCAGCAAGGTATGGTCGAGGCGCGGATCCGCGACATCGAAGGCCGCATGCAAAACGCGGTGATCATCGATGTCACGACCATTCCTCACACCGGCAAAGTGATCTTCGGCACCACCGTTGAAATCGCCAATGTCGAGACAGATGAAAGCGTCACTTACCACATCGTTGGTGAGGATGAGGCTGACTTCAAGCTCGGCAAGATTTCAGTCGGCTCGCCATTGGCCCGCGCCTTGATTGCCAAGGAAGAGGGTGATGTGGTTGCCGTGAAAACGCCTGGCGGCGTTATCGAGTACGAGATTGTCGAAGTTCGCCACATCTAAGCGCAGGCGCCCGCTACGTGCGGGCGCCATGCTTTGGCAACTGACTCAGATGTTGTGGGTTGGTGGTCTGTGGCTGTTGCACATCGGTCTGCTGCCGGTGCTGGGTAAAATTGGCCTGGCACCGCTGCTGATCGACGAAATCGCAGGCATGCTTGATGCGCTGATGGTGGGGTTCGCCGCAGCGTGTGTAATTTTTCAGGCTTTGGTGCTGGTTCAGGCTTTGGTGCTGGTTCAGGCCGAGGGCCTTGCCAGTCTATGGCGCGATATTCGCGGGCAACTGTTGCTGATGGCGCTGTATGCGTGTGCGATGTATGCCGCGGTGCGTATCGGCTGGCCGGATGCCGTGCGTTGGCAGGTGTTCAGCTATCTTGTTCTGGGCTTTTCCGGGTTGGTGCTGGTGTTGCAGCCGGTGCCTGGATGGAGTGGCAGGGTGCGCGAAGCACACCCTTGACCCTTGTCATCACTTGAAGCGATGGACGTTCGACAGCTGCTTGTTGACGCTGAAGTTCTTGCGGTAAATCAGTGCCATCTTGCCGATGACCTGGACCAGGTCCGCTTTGCCGACCTTGCACAGTTCTGCAATGTTCGCCAGGCGCGACTCGCGATCGAGGATGTTGAGCTTGATTTTAATCAGCTCGTGATCCGCCAAAGCGCGTTCAAGTTCGGCTAACACACCTTCAGTCAAACCGTTGTCAGCCACAATCAAAACTGGTTTCAGATGATGGCCAATGGATTTGTACTGTTTCTTCTGCTCTTGAGTGAGCGGCATAATCTGACCCCTGCGTCTGATCTTGTAAAAAGCGGCGGCCAGTTTACCCGAGCGAGTCCGGGACCGCCCAGTTAATCACGACCCGTTTTATTTTCGAGGTGGCCCGTGGCCCGTTCCAAGACAAGCCTTAAATGGCTGCAAAGACATGTCAATGATCCCTATGTGAAGCAGGCGCAGAAGGATGGTTACCGCTCGCGTGCGAGTTACAAGCTTCTGGAGGTCCAGGAGAAATACAAGCTGATCCGTCCGGGTATGAGCGTTGTCGACCTGGGTGCGGCGCCCGGCGGCTGGTCTCAGGTCACAAGTCGGCTGATCGGAGGCCAGGGGCGCCTGATCGCCTCGGACATCCTGGAAATGGACAGCATTCCGGACGTGACTTTCATCCAGGGTGACTTCACCCAGGACGAAGTGCTTGCTCAGATCCTCGAAGCCGTGGGTAATTCGCAGGTGGACCTTGTGATTTCCGATATGGCCCCCAATATGAGTGGTACGCCCGAAGTGGACATGCCAAAAGCCATGTTCCTATGTGAGCTGGCTCTTGATCTGGCGGCTCGGATACTCAAGCCGGGTGGTAATTTCGTGATCAAGGTGTTTCAGGGCGAAGGGTTTGATGCTTACGTGAAGGACGCTCGTCAGAAATTCGACAAGGTCCAGATGATCAAGCCGGACTCTTCCCGTGGCAGTTCCCGCGAGCAATACATGCTGGCTTGGGGCTACCGCGGCCGTAGTGAGTAAATCGAGGTTTTTTGGCGGGTCGATAGGATTTTCGTATTTCGCCCCGTGGGAAATAGCGAATATTGTGTAGAAAGTGTTTCACAAAGGGTTACAGACGGCGCCTGCCAGAGCCGTAGGTAATGTAGTAAGTTAGGCCGGTGAATATCATGCGAAGCGCGCGCCATTAGCGGAGCTTGCTTCAGAGGGTAGTTAATTGAACGATATGGCAAAGAATTTGATCCTGTGGTTGATCATCGCGGCTGTCCTGGTGACAGTGATGAACAACTTCTCCAGCCCTAACGAGCCGCAGACCCTCAACTATTCCGACTTCATCCAGCAGGTCAAGGATGGAAAGGTCGAGCGCGTAGCGGTTGACGGCTACGTGATTACCGGCAAACGCAACGATGGCGACAGCTTCAAGACCATTCGTCCGGCAATCCAGGACAACGGTCTGATCGGCGACCTCGTGGACAACCATGTCGTAGTTGAAGGCAAGCAGCCTGAACAGCAAAGCATCTGGACTCAGCTCCTGGTCGCAAGCTTCCCGATCCTCGTGATCATCGCCGTGTTCATGTTCTTCATGCGGCAGATGCAGGGCGGCGCCGGTGGCAAGGGCGGGCCAATGAGCTTCGGCAAGAGCAAGGCGCGCCTGCTCTCCGAGGATCAGGTGAAAACCACCTTGGGCGACGTTGCCGGTTGTGACGAAGCCAAGGAAGAAGTCGGTGAGCTGGTCGAGTTCCTGCGTGATCCGGGCAAGTTCCAGCGTCTGGGTGGTCGCATTCCTCGCGGCGTGCTGATGGTGGGTCCTCCGGGGACCGGTAAAACGTTGCTCGCCAAAGCGATTGCAGGCGAAGCAAAGGTACCGTTCTTCACTATTTCCGGTTCCGATTTTGTCGAAATGTTCGTCGGTGTCGGTGCCAGCCGTGTTCGTGACATGTTCGAGCAGGCCAAGAAGCACGCGCCATGCATCATCTTCATCGATGAAATCGACGCCGTCGGTCGCCACCGTGGTGCCGGTATGGGCGGCGGTCATGACGAGCGCGAGCAGACTCTTAACCAGTTGCTGGTTGAGATGGACGGCTTCGAAATGAACGACGGTATCATCGTCATCGCTGCAACCAACCGTCCGGACGTACTGGACCCTGCGTTGCTGCGTCCGGGCCGTTTCGACCGTCAGGTAGTTGTTGGTTTGCCGGATATCCGTGGTCGCGAGCAGATTCTCAAGGTTCACATGCGAAAAGTGCCAATGGGTGACGATGTCGCTCCGGCCGTGATCGCTCGTGGTACCCCTGGTTTCTCCGGTGCCGACCTGGCTAACCTGGTGAACGAAGCGTCGTTGTTCGCTGCCCGTGCCGGCAAGCGCATCGTCGAAATGAAAGAGTTCGAATTGGCCAAAGACAAGATCATGATGGGCGCCGAGCGCAAATCCATGGTCATGTCCGAGAAAGAGAAGCAGAACACCGCTTATCACGAGGCCGGCCACGCTATTGTTGGGCGTGTTGTGCCTGAGCATGACCCGGTCTACAAAGTGTCGATCATCCCGCGCGGTCGTGCGCTGGGTGTGACCATGTTCCTGCCGGAAGAAGATCGCTACAGCCTGTCCAAGCGTGCATTGATCAGTCAGATCTGCTCGTTGTACGGCGGCCGTATTGCTGAAGAAATGACCTTGGGCTTCGACGGCGTCACTACCGGTGCGTCAAACGACATCATGCGTGCCAGCCAGATTGCACGAAACATGGTGACCAAGTGGGGCTTATCGGAAAAACTCGGCCCGTTGATGTACGCAGAAGAAGAGGGTGAAGTGTTCCTCGGTCGCGGCGGCGGTGGTCAGGGTGCAAGCTTCTCTGGCGAGACAGCCAAGTTGATCGACTCCGAAGTGCGTAGCATCATTGACCAGTGCTACGGCACGGCCAAGCAGATCCTGACCGATAACCGTGACAAACTCGACGCCATGGCTGATGCCTTGATGAAGTACGAAACGATCGACGCTGATCAGATCGACGACATCATGGCGGGTCGTACGCCTCGTGAACCTCGCGACTGGTCAGGCGGCACCGGTACCTCCGGAACTCCTCCGGTGGCACAGGATCCGCGTCCGGAAACACCGATCGGCGGTCCGGCTGCTGACGTTTAAGGTTTGAAATGACTTCTGTTCAGTCCTCGACCCGATTGCCTTGCGGCAATCGGGTTCTTGATTTGGCCCTGACGCACGTCATGGGTATTCTCAATGTCACTCCCGATTCCTTCTCTGATGGCGGTCAATATAGCCAGCTCGATGCGGCCTTGCGCCACGCTGAGGCTATGATGGCGGCCGGCGCGACGTTGATTGATGTTGGTGGGGAATCGACCCGGCCCGGCGCCAGGGTGGTTTCACCGCTGGAAGAGCTTGAGCGCGTAGCTCCGGTCGTCGAACGAATACACCGCGAGCTGGATGTAATTATCTCGGTCGACACTTCCACGCCAGCTGTCATGCGCGAAGCCGCACGACTGGGTGCGGGGTTGATCAATGACGTGCGCTCGCTGCGGCGCGATGGTGCTCTGGATGCGGCAGCAGCCACTGGCCTGCCGGTCTGTCTGATGCATATGCTCGGTGAGCCGGGCGACATGCAGGACAATCCGCAGTATCGGGACGTCACGAAAGAGGTGGGTGAGTTTCTCGCCGAGCGCATGGCTCAGTGTGCGTCGGTAGGAATTACAGCGGACCGGATCATCCTTGATCCGGGCTTTGGCTTCGCAAAAACCTTGCAACACAATCTAAGCTTGTTCAAGCATATGGAGGCTCTGCATGCCTTGGGGCGGCCTCTGTTGGTCGGGGTCTCGCGAAAGAGCATGATAGGTCAGGCATTGAATCGTCCGGTTGGTGAGCGTCTGCATGGTGGTCTGGCGCTTGCGGCGCTGGCTGCGGTCAAGGGCGCGCGTATATTGCGCGTCCATGATGTGGCCGAAACCGTCGATGTGGTGCGAATGATCGCCGCAGTGGAATCAGCCGAATAAGAATGATGGAGTACTTATGACTAAGAAATACTTTGGCACCGACGGCATCCGTGGTCGGGTTGGCGAATATCCGATTACGCCTGACTTCATGCTCAAGCTCGGCTGGGCTGCTGGTATGGCATTCCGCAAAATGGGCGCCTGCAAGGTGTTGGTGGGCAAGGACACTCGGATCTCCGGCTATATGTTCGAATCTGCGCTCGAGGCCGGACTTACGTCGGCAGGTGCCGATGTCATGCTCCTGGGTCCGATGCCGACACCGGCCATCGCCTACCTGACGCGCACCTTCCAGGCCGAAGCGGGCATCGTGATCAGTGCCTCGCACAACCCTCACGATGACAATGGCATCAAGTTTTTCTCCGGGAAGGGCACCAAGCTTCCTGATGAAGTCGAGCATATGATCGAAGAGTTGCTCGACACCCCGATGACCGTGGTTGAATCGAGCAAGATCGGCAAGGTATCGCGCATCAACGATGCTTCAGGCCGCTATATCGAATTCTGCAAAAGCAGCGTCCCGACCGGCACCAGCTTCGCGGGCCTGAAGATCGTGATCGACTGCGCTCACGGTGCGACCTACAAGGTGGCTCCGAGTGTATTCCGTGAGCTGGGAGCCGATGTCGTTGTGCTTTCTGCTCATCCTAACGGCCTGAACATCAATGAAAATTGTGGTTCGACTCATATGGAGCCGCTGCAAGCTGCCGTATTGGCCGAGCATGCTGATTTGGGTATCGCCTTTGACGGTGATGGTGATCGGGTTCAGATGGTTGATCATACCGGCACTGTCGTCGACGGTGATGAGTTGCTGTTCATCATTGCTCGCGACCTGCATGAGCGCGGCACGTTGCAGGGCGGCGTGGTCGGTACGCTGATGAGTAACCTGGGATTGGAATTGGCCCTGGCGGATCTGGCCATTCCTTTTGTGCGGGCCAATGTTGGCGACCGTTATGTAATTTCCGAGCTGCTGGAGCGCGATTGGATGGTGGGTGGTGAAAATTCGGGGCACATTGTTTGCTTCGACCACACCACCACCGGTGATGCGATCATTGCTGCATTGCAGGTATTGATGGCGCTGAAGACCCGCTCCGAGGGGTTGGCGCAATCGCGTCAGGCGCTGCGCAAGTGCCCTCAGGTACTGATCAATGTACGATTCGGCGGTGGTGCGAGCCCTCTTGATCATCCATTCGTCAAGGAGGCAAGCGAGCGCGTTACCAAGGCTATGGCTGGTCGTGGACGCGTGCTGTTGCGCAAGTCCGGGACGGAGCCGCTGGTACGGGTCATGGTCGAAGGCGAGGACGAAACACAGGTTCGCGGCTACGCCGAAGAGCTGGCAAAACTGGTTACTGAAGTTTCTGCCTGATTTCGGCTTGCCAGCCATGATTGTGTTGGGTAACATCTGCGCCCACTTTGACCGACGAGGTACAGCATGCGTCGCCCTATGGTAGCTGGTAACTGGAAGATGCACGGTACCCGCGCCAGCGTCGCTGAGCTGATCAATGGCCTTCGTCATCTGGCCTTGCCGAGCGATGTTGATGTAGCGGTATTCCCGCCTTGCTTGCATATCAATCAAGTGATTGATGGCCTGGAAGGAAAGTCGATTTCGGTCGGCGCGCAGAACTCTGCGGTGGAATCCATGCAAGGTGCGTTGACCGGTGAAGTTGCGCCGAGTCAGTTGGTGGATGCAGGTTGTTCCCTGGTGCTTGTCGGGCACTCCGAGCGCCGCCAGATAATGGGCGAGCAGGACGGAATGCTGATTCGCAAGTTCGCAGCGGCACAGGCATGTGGCTTGATTCCGGTATTGTGCGTAGGGGAAACCCTTGAAGAGCGCGAAGCTGGAAAAACTCTTGAGGTTGTCGGGCGTCAGCTAGGCAGTATCATAGAGAAGCTGGGTGTTGGTGTTTTTGCAAAGGCAGTAATCGCTTACGAGCCGGTCTGGGCCATTGGTACCGGGCTGACTGCTTCGCCGCAACAGGCGCAGGATGTGCATGCAGCCATTCGCGCTCAGTTGGCGGTAGAGAATTCTGAGGTCGCACAAGGTGTGCGGCTTCTATACGGCGGCAGCGTGAAGGCGGCCAATGCGGTCGAACTGTTCGGCATGCCGGATATCGATGGGGGGCTCATTGGTGGAGCTTCCCTGAATGCAGATGAGTTCGGTGCGATTTGTCGCGCCGCGGGAAACTGAAAAAATGCTGGAAACAGTCGTAGTCGTTTTTCATCTGCTGGGTGCATTGGGCGTAGTTGCTCTGGTATTGCTGCAGCAGGGTAAAGGTGCGGATGCTGGCGCGTCTTTCGGAGCAGGTGCTTCAAATACTGTGTTCGGAAGCCAAGGTTCCTCTACCTTTCTTAGTAAGTTTACTGCTATACTTGCCGCCGGTTTCTTCATAACCAGCTTAGGGTTAGGTTACTTTGCTAAAGAGAAGGCTCACCAGCTGACTCAAGTAGGTTTGCCAAATCCAGCAGTGTTGGAAGTTCCAAAGCAACAACCGGCTTCTGATGATGTACCGGTGCTTCAAGAGCAAAAGTCGGCTACTCCAGCGACTGACGTGCCTCCAGCTCAAGAGCAAAAGTAAGAAGGGTTTCAAACGTAGTATTGCCGAGGTGGTGGAATTGGTAGACACGCAACCTTGAGGTGGTTGTGCCCATAGGGTGTAGGGGTTCGAGTCCCCTTCTCGGTACCAATTATCAGGAGAGCCCGCTGTTGCGGGCTTTCTTGTAGGTGGAAGGTTACATTGACCCTGTCAGGGATCGGTCGTATACTTCCGCCCCAGCTTTGTCGCGGGGTGGAGCAGTCTGGTAGCTCGTCGGGCTCATAACCCGAAGGTCGTCGGTTCAAATCCGGCCCCCGCAACCAGTTTAAGGAGCCCCTTTTAAGGGGCTTTTTGTTAGCTGGACACTTTCAACGCCGCTGTTCGACGGCGTTTTCAAGGATGGGCGTTTCGCCCATTTTTTTATTTTGCACAGCATGCACATACATGCACGAGGGGGTTCAGGTGTCGAGCAAGCTAGAAGAGTTGCAGGCCTTGCTGGCCCCGGTGGTCGTGGCCCTAGGCTATGAATGCTGGGGTATTGAGTTTTCGGCTCAAGGTCGCCACTCAATGTTGCGCGTTTATATTGATAAAGAGGGCGGCGTGCTGGTGGACGATTGTGCCATTGTCAGCCGTCAGATCAGCGGTGTTCTGGATGTTGAAGATCCAATCGCCGTTGAATACACCCTTGAAGTTTCCTCGCCTGGCATGGAACGCCCACTGTTCACTATTGAGCAGTTTGCAAAATTTGCCGGTGAACAAGTGAAGATCAAGCTGCGTTCGCCTTTTGAAGGCCGACGCAACTTTCAGGGCCTTCTGCGCGGTGTAGAAGAGCAGGACGTCGTGGTGCAGGTAGAAGACCATGAGTTCCTGTTGCCGATCGATATGATCGACAAGGCCAACATTATTCCCAGTTTTGACTGAGACGCGGATCCCGCGGATCCAATGGCTTGCGAAAGGCGAGGCGTACGATGAGCAAAGAAGTACTGCTGGTTGTTGAGTCGGTATCCAATGAAAAGGGCGTACCGGCAAACGTAATTTTTGAAGCGCTGGAGCTGGCTCTGGCCACTGCTACCAAAAAACGTTTCGAGGACGAAGTCGATCTGCGTGTGGAAATCAATCGCCACACCGGTGCTTACGAGACATTCCGTCGCTGGACGGTCGTCGAAGAAGCAGACCTGGACGATCCGGCCATCGAAACCTGGCCGAGCAAGGTTGCAGAAACGCATCCTGGTGCTCAGGTTGGCGATGTAGTCGAAGAAAAGATCGAATCCATCGAGTTCGGCCGCATCGCCGCACAGACTGCCAAGCAAGTCATCGTGCAGAAAGTTCGCGAAGCCGAGCGCGCTCAAGTCGTTGATGCCTATCGCGAGCGCCTGGGAGAAATCATCTCCGGCACCGTGAAGAAAGTAACCCGCGACAACGTGATCGTCGACCTGGGCAACAACGCTGAAGCGTTGCTGGCTCGTGAAGACATCATCTCTCGCGAAACTTTCCGGGTTGGCGTGCGTCTGCGTGCGCTGCTCAAGGAAATCCGCACCGAGAACCGCGGCCCGCAGCTGATCCTGTCGCGTACCGCGCCGGAAATGCTGATCGAGTTGTTCCGCATCGAAGTGCCGGAAATCGCTGAAGGCCTGATCGAAGTAATGGCTGCGTCCCGTGACCCGGGTTCGCGCGCCAAGATCGCGGTCCGCTCCAAGGACAAACGCATCGACCCGCAAGGCGCTTGCATCGGTATGCGCGGTTCGCGCGTCCAGGCAGTGTCGGGTGAGTTGGGCGGTGAGCGTGTGGACATCGTCCTGTGGGACGATAACCCGGCTCAGTTCGTGATCAATGCAATGTCGCCGGCTGAAGTGGCGGCAATTATCGTTGACGAAGATGCCCATGCAATGGACATCGCCGTTGGCGCAGACAATCTGGCTCAGGCCATTGGTCGGGGTGGTCAGAACGTGCGTCTGGCTAGCCAGTTGACTGGCTGGACCCTGAACGTGATGACCGAATCGGACATCCAGGCTAAGCAGCAAGCAGAAACCGGCGACATCCTGCGCAACTTCATCGACGAGCTGGAAGTCGACGAAGACCTGGCACAGGTGCTGGTAGATGAAGGCTTTACCAGCCTGGAAGAGATTGCCTACGTACCGTTGGAAGAAATGCTCAACATCGACGGCTTTGACGAAGAAACCGTCAACGAGCTTCGCGCTCGCGCCAAGGATCGTTTGTTGACCAAAGCCATCGCTACTGAGGAAAAGCTGGCAGACGCCCATCCGGCCGAAGACCTGCTCTCGCTTGAGGGTATGGACAAGGATTTGGCGATGGAACTGGCGGTGCGCGGCGTAATTACCCGCGAAGACCTGGCCGAGCAGTCTATTGACGATCTGCTCGACATCGACGGCATTGACGATGATCGTGCCGGCAAGTTGATCATGGCCGCCCGAGCCCACTGGTTCGAGTAATTAGGCGCGGCCTGAGGAGAGAAGTGCATGACGCAAGTCACGGTGAAACAACTGGCCGATGAGGTCAAAACACCGGTAGAGCGCCTGTTGCAGCAGATGCGTGAGGCAGGTCTGCCGCACACCGCCGCCGATGAAGGTGTGAGCGATAGTGAGAAGCAGTCTTTGCTGACTCACTTGAAGAGCAGCCACAAGGCGAAAGTGGAAGAACCGCGCAAGATTACATTGCAGCGCAAAACCACCAGCACCCTGCGTGTTGCTGGCAGCAAAAGCATCAGCGTTGAAGTGCGCAAGAAGAAAGTCTTCGTACAGCGCAGCCCGGAAGAAATCGAAGCCGAGCGCAAACGCGAACTGGAAGAACGTCGCGCAGTAGAAAATGCTGCACGTCAGAAGGCTGAAGAAGAAGCCAAGCGTCGCGCCGAAGAAGAAGCGCGTCGCCAGCCTGCTGCTGCGCAATCCGTTACTAACGGCGCCGTTGCAGCACCTGCTGCAGTTGCCGAGCCAGTACGTGAAAGCGCGCCGGTTGTGGCTGCTGCACCAGCGCCGTCTGCCGATGTTCGCAACAAGCAGAACGAACAGCGCCGTCCGGACAAACCACGTGCCGACGATAACAGTCGTCGTGGCAGTGGCGATGGCGAGCGCAAAAACGCTCCGCATCGTGCTTCGGTCAAAGAAAAAGCGCCTGCTCCACGCGTTGCCCCACGTACCACCGACGAAGAAAGCGATGGCTTCCGTCGTGGTGGTCGCGGCAAGGCCAAGCTGAAGAAACGCAACGCTCACGGTTTCCAGAGCCCAACCGGCCCTGTCGTGCGTGATGTGCAGATTGGCGAGACCATCACTGTTGGCGATCTCGCCCAGCAGATGTCGGTCAAGGCTGCTGAAATCATCAAGTTCATGTTCAAACTGGGCACTCCAGCGACCATCAACCAGGTACTGGATCAGGAAACTGCTCAGCTGGTAGCCGAAGAACTGGGCCACAAAGTGACCCTGGTCAGCGACACTGCCCTGGAAGATTCCCTGGCCGAGTCCCTGAAGTTTGAAGGTGAGACGTTCTCCCGTGCACCGGTTGTGACCGTAATGGGCCACGTTGACCACGGTAAAACCTCGCTGCTCGACTACATCCGTCGTGCCAAGGTTGCTGCTGGCGAAGCCGGCGGTATCACCCAGCACATCGGTGCGTACCACGTTGAAACGGATCGCGGCATGGTCACGTTCCTCGATACCCCGGGTCACGCTGCGTTTACCGCAATGCGTGCCCGTGGCGCCAAGGCGACCGACATCGTGATCCTGGTCGTTGCAGCGGACGACGGCGTAATGCCGCAGACCATTGAAGCGGTCCAGCACGCCAAGGCTGCCGGTGTTCCACTGGTTGTTGCAGTGAACAAAATCGACAAGCCGGGCGCTGATCTCGATCGCATCCGTAGCGAACTGTCGGTTCACGGCGTGACGTCGGAAGAGTGGGGCGGCGACACCCCGTTCGTATCGGTTTCGGCGAAAGTCGGTACTGGCGTGGACGAGTTGCTCGAAGCTGTTCTGCTGCAAGCTGAAGTTCTGGAACTGAAAGCGACGCCTTCGGCTCCTGGCCGTGGCGTCGTGGTTGAATCGCGTCTCGACAAAGGTCGTGGCCCGGTTGCAACCGTTCTGGTTCAAGACGGTACCCTGCGCCAAGGCGACATGGTGCTGGTCGGTTCGAACTATGGCCGTGTACGTGCCATGCTCGACGAGAACGGCAAGCCAATCAAGGAAGCCGGTCCTTCCATCCCTGTCGAGATTCTCGGCCTGGACGGTACCCCGGACGCTGGCGACGAGATGAGCGTGCTGTCGGACGAGAAGAAAGCCCGTGAAGTGGCTCTGTTCCGTCAAGGCAAGTTCCGCGAAGTCAAGCTGGCCCGTGCTCACGCCGGCAAGCTGGAAAACATCTTCGAAAACATGGGCCAGGCAGAGAAGAAGACGCTCAACATCGTCCTCAAATCCGACGTCCGTGGTTCGCTGGAAGCGTTGAACGGTGCCTTGAACGGCCTGGGTAACGACGAAGTGCAAGTGCGTGTTGTCGGTGGCGGTGTCGGTGGTATCACCGAGTCCGACGCCAACCTGGCACTGGCCTCCAATGCTGTACTGTTCGGCTTCAACGTGCGTGCCGATGCTGGCGCTCGCAAGATCGTCGAGCAGGAAGGTCTGGATATGCGTTACTACAACGTGATCTACGACATCATCGAAGACGTCAAGAAAGCCCTCACCGGTATGCTGGGCAGCGATGTTCGCGAGAACATCCTGGGTACCGCTGAAGTGCGTGACGTGTTCCGTTCGCCGAAGTTTGGCGCGATCGCCGGTTGCATGGTTATCGAAGGTGTTGTTCACCGTAACCGTCCAATCCGTGTACTGCGTGAAGACATCGTTATTTTCGAAGGCGAGCTGGAATCCCTGCGCCGCTTCAAGGATGACGCTTCCGAAGTACGTGCCGGCATGGAATGCGGTATCGGCGTGAAGAGCTACAACGACGTCAAAGCTGGCGACAAGATCGAAGTCTACGAGAAGGTCCAGGTTGCTCGCAGCCTCTAACTCGCGCACTTCAAGGGCCACGGCGAGCCACCGCATGCAAGTGCGCGGCACGGCGTCAGGACTCTAAACGCAACGCCCGGTCTGGCTTTTGTCAGGCCGGGCGTTTGCCGCTTTCAGACCCTTCGGGTTTCACCGTGGGGCAGTAACAGGTAACAAGACATGGCAAAAGAATACAGCCGTACCCAACGTATCGGCGATCAGATGCAGCGTGAGCTGGCACAGCTGATCCGTCGTGAAGTCAAAGACCCGCGCGTCGGCCTGGTCACCATTACCGCTGTTGAAGTCAGCCGTGACGTCGGTCACGCCAAGATCTTCATCACCGTGATGGGGCAGGACAACGCCGAAGATATCGCGCAAAGCATCAAGGTGCTCAACTCCGCCGCCGGTTTCCTGCGCATGCAGTTGGCTCGCGAAATGAAGTTGCGCAGCGTTCCGCAGCTGCACTTCCACTACGACGAAAGCGTCGTGCGTGGTGCTCATCTGTCGGCATTGATCGAACGTGCAGTAGCTGAAGACAATCAGCATCCGGTTGCGGCAGAAGCCGAAGACACCAAGGAGTAATCGGTGGCTCAGGTCAAACGTATCCGTCGTAACGTCAGCGGCATCATCCTGCTCGACAAGCCACTGGGGTTTACCTCCAATGCGGCGTTGCAGAAGGTTCGCTGGTTGCTGAACGCCGAGAAGGCCGGGCACACCGGCAGTCTCGATCCGCTGGCCACCGGCGTGTTGCCGTTGTGCTTCGGTGAAGCCACCAAGTTCTCGCAATACCTGCTCGACTCCGACAAGGCTTATGAAACCCTGGCACAACTGGGCAAGACCACCACCACGGCCGATGCCGAGGGTGATGTTTTGCTGGAGCGCCCGGTGACCGTTGGTCGCGCCGATGTCGAAGCGGTACTGCCGAATTTTCGTGGGCAAATCAGTCAGATACCGCCCATGTACTCGGCGCTCAAACGTGATGGCCAGCCGTTGTACAAGCTGGCCCGGGCAGGTGAAGTAGTGGAGCGCGAACCGCGTTCTGTTACTATTGCGCGCTTGGAATTACTGGCCTTTGAAGGTGATACTGCGCGGCTTGCAGTGGATTGCACCAAAGGTACCTATATCCGCACCCTGGTGGAGGATATCGGTGAGCAACTCGGTTGTGGCGCTTACGTTGCTGAACTGCGACGCACCCAGGCCGGGCCTTTCACGCTGGCCCAGACGGTCACGCTGGAAGAGTTGGAAGCGGTACATGCCGAAGGCGGCAACGAAGCGGTCGACCGCTTTTTGATGCCATCGGATAGCGGCCTGCTGGATTGGCCTCTGTTGCAGTTCTCGGAGCACAGCTCGTTCTACTGGCTTAACGGCCAACCGGTACGAGCCCCGGATGCACCGAAGTTCGGCATGGTACGGGTACAGGATCACAATGGTCGCTTCATCGGTATCGGTGAAGTGAGCGAGGACGGGCGCATCGCGCCACGTCGACTGATTCGGTCAGAATGACCGGACGAGGGTGGCTGTTAACAGGCACGGTCACTACTCATTTTTAGATACAGGGATTTGTCCCTGGCCTGTTGAAGCTGTTTCTTTGAAACAGTTTCCTGATAAAAGGATTGCCTCATGGCTCTCGACGTTCAAGAAAAAGCTCAAATCGTAGCTGACTACCAGCAAGCTGTTGGTGACACTGGTTCGCCAGAAGTGCAAGTTGCACTGCTGACCCACAACATCAACAAGCTGCAAGGTCACTTCAAGGCCAACGGTAAGGATCACCACTCCCGTCGTGGTCTGATCCGCATGGTAAACCAGCGTCGTAAGCTGCTGGACTACCTGAAAGGCAAGGATCTGGGTCGTTATCAGGCTCTGATCGGTCGCCTGGGTCTGCGTCGCTAATAAGCGATTGCGCTAGAGGTTGGTTGTCTGTCGTACGTCAGTGGGTTTCCCGCTGGCGCATGGCAGGCTCCCAGCCTCAAGTTTTATCTGGATACCTGCTTTACCTGGACAATGACAGTCGGGCCGATTCCCGGCGTTGCCCAAGAATTTCGCAAGAAGACAAGTTCCCCAAGAGCCACAAAAGAAGGTAGGACACCGTGAACCCGGTAATCAAAAAATTCCAGTTCGGTCAGTCGACCGTTACCCTCGAGACTGGCCGTATCGCCCGTCAGGCCTCCGGCGCAGTATTGGTCACCGTTGACGACGACGTCAGCGTATTGGTGACTGTGGTCGGCGCCAAGCAAGCCGATCCAGGCAAGGGCTTCTTCCCTCTGTCTGTTCACTACCAGGAAAAAACTTACGCTGCCGGTAAGATCCCTGGCGGTTTCTTCAAGCGTGAAGGCCGTCCTTCCGAGAAAGAAACCCTGACTTCCCGACTGATCGACCGTCCGATCCGTCCGCTGTTTCCAGAAGGCTTCATGAACGAAGTGCAGGTTGTCTGCACCGTCGTTTCCACCAGCAAGAAGACCGATCCGGACATCGCTGCGATGATCGGTACCTCGGCTGCGCTGGCGATCTCCGGCATTCCTTTCGATGGCCCGATCGGCGCTGCCCGCGTTGCGTTCCACGAAAGCACCGGCTACCTGCTGAACCCGACTTACGAGCAACTGAAAGCGTCGAGCCTGGACATGGTCGTTGCCGGTACTTCGGATGCTGTTCTGATGGTTGAATCGGAAGCCAAAGAGCTGACCGAAGACCAGATGCTGGGCGCGGTACTGTTTGCTCAAGACGAATTCCAGGTTGTGATCAACGCCGTTAAAGAACTGGCTGCCGAAGCTGCCAAGCCAACCTGGGCCTGGGCTCCACAACCAGAAGCTACCGCTCTGCTGGGCGCTATCCGTGCCGAGTTCGGCGACGCGATCTCCCAGGCTTACACCATCACCATCAAGGCCGACCGTTACGCTCGTCTGGGCGAACTGAAAGACCAGGTGGTTGCCAAGCTGTCCGGTGAAGAAGGCCAGCCGACTTCCGCTGAAGTCAAAGCTGCTTTCGGTGAAATCGAATACCGCACCGTTCGCGAAAACATCGTTAACGGCAAGCCACGTATCGACGGCCGTGACACCAAGACCGTACGTCCGCTGAACATCGAAGTTGGTGTTCTGCCGAAGACCCACGGTTCGGCTCTGTTCACCCGTGGTGAAACCCAGGCTCTGGTTGTTGCAACTCTGGGCACCGCCCGTGACGCACAGCTGCTGGACACCCTGGAAGGCGAGAAAAAAGACCCGTTCATGCTGCACTACAACTTCCCTCCGTTCTCGGTAGGTGAGTGTGGTCGCATGGGTGGCGCTGGTCGTCGCGAAATCGGTCACGGCCGTCTGGCCCGTCGTTCGATTCAGGCCATGCTGCCTGCTGCCGACGTGTTCCCGTACACCATCCGTGTTGTGTCGGAAATCACCGAGTCCAACGGTTCGAGCTCCATGGCTTCGGTCTGTGGCGCTTCCCTGGCGCTGATGGATGCCGGCGTTCCGATGAAGGCACCGGTTGCCGGTATCGCCATGGGTCTGGTTAAAGAAGGCGAGAAATTCGCCGTCCTGACCGACATCCTGGGTGACGAAGACCACCTCGGCGACATGGACTTCAAAGTAGCGGGTACTGCCAAAGGCGTTACCGCGCTGCAGATGGACATCAAGATCAAAGGCATCACCGAAGAAATCATGGAAATCGCTCTGGGCCAAGCCCTGGAAGCGCGCCAGAACATCCTCGGTCAGATGAACCAGATCATTGCTCAGTCCCGTACCGAGCTGTCGGAAAACGCTCCGACCATGATCGCGATGAAAATCGACACCGACAAAATCCGTGATGTCATCGGTAAAGGCGGCGCGACCATTCGTGCGATCTGTGAAGAGACCAAGGCTTCGATCGACATCGAAGACGACGGCTCGATCAAGATCTTCGGCGAAACCAAGGAAGCGGCTGAAGCTGCACGTCAGCGCGTTCTGGGCATCACCGCAGAAGCTGAAATCGGCAAGATCTACGTCGGTAAGGTTGAGCGCATCGTCGACTTCGGCGCATTCGTCAACATCCTGCCTGGCAAGGACGGTCTGGTTCACATCTCGATGCTGAGCGACGCTCGCGTAGAGAAAGTGACCGACATCCTGAAAGAAGGCCAGGAAGTGGAAGTACTGGTACTGGACGTGGACAACCGCGGCCGTATCAAGCTGTCCATCAAAGACGTAGCAGCAGCCAAGGCTTCGGGTGTTTAATCACTCCCACGCCTGACCGCTTCAACGTTGTAAAAAATGCCCCGCAGTGAAAGCTGCGGGGCATTTTTTTGCCTGCAAAAAAATGAGACGAGTCATGAAGTTGCCTGACCCCAAAGTCAGTGCTAGGTTTAGCCCACTGCCCGTGTAGCTCAGTTGGTAGAGCAGCGCACTCGTAACGCGAAGGTCGCAGGTTCGATTCCTGTCTCGGGCACGAGCGACACGTTGTTTTCAGATGATCCCGAATGGTTCTGAAGGCCAGATAAACCGGGCTTCAAACGGTTTTTTGCGTCAGAGAGATCCTTGATGATCCAGATCCATCTTCCATTCCCCAGATCAAAGAGAACGCCATGACCGTTAAAGAAATGACCCAAGAAGCCAGACACGCAGAAGCGCTGAAGAAGTACTTGCTGGATACGCCCCAGCTAGCCGAAGAGATCAAGGACTTGCCCGCCGACGATCAGAAAGACCAGATCCAGTGGGCATTCGAGGATGAGGCAGAGTCTCAGGGCTTGCAGCCGTGGGAGCTGACGCTCAAGTACACCTCAACCCCTGAAGAGTTCGAGGCTGCGCGCCTTGTTCTGCACAAGGAGGCTGCCGAGGTGTTGGGCGTCGAGTGGGAAGAGTACTGCGAGATGAATAATCTGGTGGTCTGATAAAAACGCCAGCCTCACGAGGCTGGCGTTTTTCATTCACACCGGCGTAATCAAAGGCTCAGACGCATCGACAGATCGACAGCCTTCACATCCTTGGTCATCGCACCAATCGAGATGTAATCCACCCCGGTTTCGGCGATCGGCAGCAGCGTGCTTTCGTTGATACCGCCGCTGGCCTCCAGTTTCGCCTTGCCGCCGTTCAGGCGCACGGCTTCGCGCATGTCATCCAGACTCAACTCATCGAGCATGATGATGTCGGCACCGGCCGCCAGGGCTTCCTTCAGCTCCTCCAGGCTTTCCACTTCGATCTCCACCGGTTTGCCCGGGGCGATCTTGTGCGCGGCCGCGATAGCCTCAGGAATGCCACCGCAGGCGGCGATATGGTTTTCCTTGATCAGGAAGGCGTCGTACAGGCCGATGCGGTGGTTATGGCACCCGCCGCAGGTCACGGCGTATTTCTGCGCCAGACGCAGCCCCGGCAAGGTTTTACGGGTGTCGAGCAACTTCACCTGAGTCTCGGCCACGTAATCCGCCAGGTATTGCGCGCGCGTGGCCACGCCAGAAAGCAATTGCAGGAAGTTCAGGGCACTGCGTTCGCCCGTCAGGAGCGAGCGCGCCGGGCCTTCGAGGTGGAACAGCACCTGATTGGGTTTCACCCGCTCGCCATCGCGCACCTGCCAGTGCACCGCAACACGTGGGTCCAGCTGCCGAAACACTGCATCAACCCAGGCTGTGCCGCAGATGACGGCAGCGTCGCGGGTGATGATCGTGGCTTTGGCCAAGCGTTCGGCCGGGATCAGCTGTGCGGTGATGTCGCCGCTGCCGATGTCTTCGAGCAACGCACGGCGCACGTTGGCTTCGATTTCAGCGGTCAAATCGGCGAGACGTAGATTCGGCATAACGGACTCCACAAACAAAGTGGCCCGATTATAGGGCCATGGCGCTGGGCAACCCAAGGCATCAGAGGCAGTTCCATTGCTCTGAAACCTGCATTTGGTCGATTCGCCTGAGCAATCGGCTCTAAGTTGGCGTCTGCCATAGGCGTCTATTTCAATGGGAAACGCAGAGTCTGCTGGTAGAGGGGACATCTTTTGCAAGATAATCCGCCTTGCTTTTGACGTCATGGCTTTGACGTGGATCTGGATTGACGACTTCGAAGACTCACCTTTTCAGGAGGCCTGAATGCACAACGACGGGAATGTAGTGCCTTTACACAAGGTCGCTACCGACCAGGCGACTCACTCGCCGCTCGCCCGCCTGCCTGTGATTCTGCTTCAGGTTCGCGACAAGGCCGCTCAACAGCTCAGGCATGGCTTGCAGGAACTGTTCGATAACGCCGACGACACACTGTTCGAAATGGCCGACCGGGCCCGCAATGACGTCGAACAGAACCTCTTCTTCGAAGCCATGCGCGACTTGCGCCTCAAGCGTAAAAACATCGAGCGCGGCTTTCTCGAACAATTCTTCGAGGCTTTTGTCAGCCTCACCCAGTACGACATCACTCAGTCTGCCTTGCCCCAGGCGTTGGCCTTCGACGCCTCGGTGGCGCTGCCCGATGAAGACATGGAGCGCAGCGTGGCAGTGGAGGCGATGGTCAGCAAAGTGCTGACCCGCGACGGCTTCGCCCTGGAGCAACTGACTGCCCGACTCAGCGCACTGCTGGGCAGGGAACTGCTCGATCGGCACAACCCCATGGGGCCGGCGATGCTCTGCGAATATTTTTTGCAGGCCGGGCGTAACCTGGGGGTGGAGATCAAGGTCAAGCTGATCATCCTCAAACTGTTCGAACGCTATGTGCTCAGGGATGCCAGTCAGCTCTACGCCGAAGCCAATCAATTGCTGGCTGCCACCGGTGTTTTACCCGACCTTAAGCCCGCCCCTGCGCGTCGGGCCACGGATCGTGCGGCTGCCGGCGTCGCAATTGATCCCGGACAGGCCAGCACTCGCGTCGGTGGCCCGCCGATCGACGACAGCGTGCAGGAAGTCTTTGCGGCGTTGCAGGAGCTGCTGTTTCACGTGCGTGGCAGTGTCGCGCCAACCCTTGAAGCCAGTGCCCGGACACAGCCGATTTCCACCCGTGACCTGATGCGCCTGCTCTCGCACTTGCAGCAATACGTGCCGGTGCCGGCAGCCCAGGACGACTTCGATCTGCGAAACCAGCTCGAACAACTGCTGACCCGGGTCAGCGTCAAAAGTGGCAAGTCACGCGTGGTTGGGGTGGCTGACGAAGACGTGATCAACCTGATCGCCATGCTCTTCGAATGCATCCTCGATGACCGCAACCTGCCGGATTCGCTCAAGGCCTTGATCGGCCGATTGCAGATCCCAATGCTGAAAGTGGCGGTGCTCGACAAGAGCTTCTTCAGCCGCAGCAGTCACCCGGCCCGACGCCTGCTCAATGAAATCGCCACCGCAGCCATGGGCTGGGGCGAGTGCGATGACCATGAGCGCGACAGCCTGTATCTGCGCATCGAGCAAGTGGTGCAACGGTTGCTGAACGATTTTGTCGATGATCCGGCGATCTTTTCCGAATTGCTCGCAGATTTTCTCGCCTTCACCAGCGACGAGCGCCGTCGCAGTGAGCTGCTGGAGCAACGTACCCGTGACGCCGAAGAAGGCCGCGCCAGGACTGAGCTAGCCCGCCAGCGCGTCGAACAGGTGCTGAATCAGGCCTTGATGGGCAAAGTATTGCCGCAGCGGGTGGTGGTGTTTGTCCAGGAAGCGTGGAGCCAGGTGTTGCTGCTGACCTGTCTCAAGCACGGCGATCAGTCGGCCGAGTGGCACGCCGATGTGCAGTCCATGGAGCAATTGATCTGGAGTGTGCAACGTCATGATGAATCCGATGCGAGCCTGCGCTTGTTGGCGCTGGTGCCTGGGTTGCTCAAATCGTTGCGCGACGGGCTGAGCAGTTCGGCCTTCGATCCGTTTGCCACCGGCGAATTTTTCAGTGAGCTGGAAGCATTGCACGTTCAGCTGTTCGAACGTCCAGCGCAAAAGCTTGAACAGTCTGTCGATACCCCGGTAATGGTCGAAGTGCTGCAGGAGGTCGTCCTGCGAACTGCCGACGAAGGGCCGGTCGATACGGCGTCAGTGCGCCTGGCGGAGGACGATGCCGGTCTGCTTCAGGTTGATCATCTGCGGTTGGGGTGCTGGGTCGAATTTCAGGAAGACGAGGAAAACACCCCTCGCTGCAAGCTGGCGGCGATCATTGAAGCCACCGGCAAGTACATTTTCGTCAATCGCACCGGAATGAAAGTGCTGGAGCGCAGCCGCACCGGCCTGGCGCTGGAATTTCGTCGTGGCGCGGTGCGCGCGCTGGACGACACCTTGCTGTTCGACCGGGCGCTGGAGTCGGTGATCGGCAATCTGCGGCGCCTCAATCGCGGCAAGTGATCGCGCCCCGAGGGTCTATCGCGGCATACTGGGCGCCAACACAGTCG
This sequence comes from Pseudomonas sp. LS2P72, assembly GCF_054897865.1. Classification (NCBI taxonomy): domain Bacteria; kingdom Pseudomonadati; phylum Pseudomonadota; class Gammaproteobacteria; order Pseudomonadales; family Pseudomonadaceae; genus Pseudomonas; species Pseudomonas sp. LS2P72. The sequence continues at coordinate 6,029,144 of NZ_CM142708.1, read as the reverse complement.
TCGTTGAAGGAACCTGTATGCAGTTGGACCCCGCGAGCGGTTGGTGTCAGGGCGTAGATATTTGCCCCTCGCCCAACTTCAATGCGCGCCCCTCAGACGAAATTTCCCTGCTGGTGATCCACAACATCAGTTTGCCGCCTGCGCAATTCGCCACCGGCAAGGTGCAGGAATTTTTCCAGAATCGTCTGGATGTCACGGAGCATCCCTACTTTGAAGGGATCGCCGACCTGCGTGTGTCTGCGCATTTTCTGATCGAACGTGACGGCACCGTCACTCAGTTTGTCTCTTGTCTTGAGCGTGCCTGGCATGCCGGCGTCTCGAGTTTCGAAGGGCGGGAAACCTGTAACGATTTTTCTGTGGGCATCGAACTTGAAGGCACGGATGATCTGCCGTTCACCGACGCTCAGTATCAGGCGTTGACGACCCTGACCCGGCAGCTGCAAAGCGCCTTCGCGGCCATCACCGCACAACGCATCTGCGGGCATAGCGACATCGCGCCCGGGCGCAAGACTGATCCGGGACCGGCGTTTGACTGGGCACGCTATCGCGCGGCTCTGGCAAAAGCTGTTCTGGAAAATAAGGAGTAACAATGAGTTTTCTGGTGTTGCTGTTGGCGGTCTGGATCGAGAAGTTCTCGGCCCTGCGCCATCGGGTTCAGCGCGATGGTGGATGGGTTCGCGAGCTGAACAAGCTTGAGGTCAGTCCGCGTCTGGCGAAGAGTCCGTGGCTGATTTTGCTGATACTGGTGCTGTTGCCAGTGGCACTGTTGGGTTTGCTGCTGTTGGTACTGGACCCGGTGGCTTACGGTCTGCTGGCGTTGCCGGTGCACTTGCTGGTGGTGATTTACAGTCTGGGCCGCGGTGATCTGCTGGCCGGTCTCGGGCCGTTTCGCGATGCCTGGCGCCGGGAAGACCTGCAAGCAGCCGCTCATGTGGCGAACCGTGACCTGGGTATTTGCGCCGATAGCGGCGAACAACTGCTGGAGCGGGTCGAAGGGCATCTGCTGTGGGAGGCTTACCAGAGCTTTTTTGCGGTGATTTTCTGGTACTTCCTGCTCGGCCCGGTCGCGGCCCTGAGCTATCGACTGCTCGCCCTGGCCGAAGAGCACGGGCAGACCTCGGCCGTGGTCGAGCGTGCGGCCAAACTGCGTCACGCGTTCGATTGGCTGCCGGTACGTCTGCTGGCAGCAAGTTTTGCGTTGGTCGGCAACTTTGTAGCGGTCAGCCGGGTGATGCTGCACGAGTTACTGAACTGGAACATCAGCGCCGCCCAATTGATCGAGAAGGTCGGGCTGGTGGCCGGTGAAATCCCGGCACCGGTGGTCGGGCCTGACGGAATCAACAGCCTCGACCGGATCTGGGAACTGTTGCTGCGCGCGGCGGTGCTCTGGTACGCCGGTTTCGCGCTGTGGACCGTCCTTCCATAAGCACACTGAAATCCTGTATCTGTGGCGAGGGGATTTATCCCCGTTCGGCTGCGAAGCAGTCGTATATTCGGCGCACGCGGTTTACCTGCTTCACCACGAGCACTGGTTTTACGACTGCTTCGCAGCCGAACGGGGATAAATCCCCTCGCCACAGCGCAGCTGCTACCAGTCCGCGTCCCCCCGCCGTTAACCTTAAGTTACAAAACCTCCCGTCGTTTTGAGCTATACAGAGACAGCGCCGAATAGTGGCTATCTGCTCTCGACCCGCGCCTGCCAATAAAAATAAGAAATCGAAGGGAGACTTCCAGTGAAGAGCTTGCTCTATCCCGCCGTCGCGCTGATGAACCGCCTGAGCTTTGGCATGAAGTTCAGCCTGATCAGCGTGCTGTTCCTTGTGCCGATGCTGGTGACCAACTTCTATCTGGTGCGCGATTCTTATCGAGAATTCCAGGGCACCCGGATCGAGCTGCAGAGCCTTGACCTACTGGGCAGCAGCCTGACGTTACGGCGCGATCTGGAAACCCTGAACAACCTGGTGCAGATCAACGTCACCCTCGGTCAGTCCGGCAAGGCCGGCAATGTCGAGTCGCAGATCAATACCCTGGGGCAAAGTGTGTTGACCCGTATGCAAGGGCTGACGGCGATGACCACTGACCCCGAGCAAATCATGGTTTTCGATGGTAAGCGCGATGAAATGATCGCCGCATTCAAGGCCCAGCAAGCGGAAAACTCCCTGCAAAGCAAAAGCGCGATGATCGGCAAGTTGCTCGGCAACGCACAAATTTTCAGCCAGATCATCGCCAGTCAGGCCGGTCTGAGCCGCGACACCCAGAGCGACATGCGCCAGCTGAGCGAACTCATTACCAATGTCACCCCTCCCGTGACGCAACTTCTGGGTGAAGGTCGGGCGATGGGCTCTTTTTCACTGGGGCAAGGCTTTCTCAACTCGGCATCGAGCACTCGTTTTGATGAGTTGCTGGCGCAGATCGAAAAACTGCAGGCCGAATATGCCCTGAAGTTGCAGGATGCGCTGGGCTCCAGCAACGCGGCACGGGAAGCCCTGGCCGCTCAGGCCGATAGCAGCAAGGCGTCGTTGAAAAAGGCCAGTGAACTGTTCGAAGAGCAGGTGGTGATGGCCGACACGCTGGATGCGCCGTGGCAGGGCTTTTACGATCAGGTCACGGGCCTGATGGACCAGACCTACCAACTCAATGAAGCCACGCTGAAGTTTCTTGGCACCCAGTTGCAGCAGCGACTGGAGCAGAACCGCACGCATATGGTCTTGCAGGCCGTGGCGCTGTCGGTGGTGTTTGTGTTGATTTTTTACCTTTACGGCGGTTTCTACGCTTCGACCCGCACCACCCTCAAGCGTCTTGGCGCGGTGATGGACAAGGTCGCGGCCGGCGACATGACGGTGACTTTCAGCGCCAACAGCCGCGATGAGCTGGGTGAGTTGGGTGAGGTGTTCAACGGCACCGTGAAGAAAATCCATGATCTGATCGAGCGAGTCGGCCAGACCGTCAGTGAGGTCGAGCGCCAGGCCGGGCAGGTGGAGAACGTTTCCGCCCAGAGCAACCAGGCGGTGGCGGGTCAGCGCATGCAGATCGAGCAGGTCGCCACGGCCATGAACCAGATGTCGGCCACGTCACTTGAAGTGGCGCGCAGTGCCGCGGCAGCGGTCAGCAGCGCTCATAGCGTCAACGACGAGACCATCAGCGGTCGCGGGTTGGTGGAATCGCAGCAGGGCAGCATCGCGGCCCTTGCCACTGAGATCGATCAGTCGGTGCTGGTGATCAATCAACTGGCCAGCGACAGCCAGTCCATCAGCCGTGTGCTGGAAGTGATCAAGAGCATCGCCGAACAGACAAACCTCTTGGCCCTCAACGCCGCCATCGAAGCCGCTCGGGCTGGTGAGCAGGGTCGCGGTTTTGCGGTGGTGGCGGACGAGGTCCGGACACTGGCCAAGCGCACCCAGCAATCGACCGAGGAAATCGAGCAGATGATCGCCAAACTGCACAGCGGTGTCGGCGCTGCGGTGAAGGCGATGGGGACCAGTCATCAGATGGCCAACGGCACGGTGGGGCAGTCGGAAAAGGTTCAGCAAGCGCTGGAAAACATCCTCGGTGCCGTCGGCATGATCGTCGATCAGAACCAGCAAATCGCCGCCGCGGTAGAACAGCAGACCGCCGTGGCCCATGACATCGACCAGAACATTGTCGAAATCAACCGCGCCGGTGAGCGTACCGCCGAAGGTGCACACCAGACCGAGGATGCCAGTCGCGCGTTGTCGGCTCAGGTGGTGGAATTGAAGCAATTGATCAGCGCGTTCCGGGTCTGAAAAACACCCCGGATCAACTGTAGGAGCCGAGCTTGCTCGCGATGGCGGTCTAACATTCGACATCTTTGTTGGATGACAGGCCGTCATCGCGAGCAAGCTCGGCTCCTACAGTTTGAAGGGCGGGCAGATCACCAGTTGAACAGCTCACAAGCGTTGGCCGTGCTGGCGGCGGCCAATTGCTCAGGGCTGATCGCCATGATCCCGGCCAGTGCCGAACAGATCGCCGGCAGATGCGCCGGGCTGTTGCGTTGGCCGGGGAACATGGCGGGCGCCATGTCCGGCGAGTCGGTTTCCAGTACCACCGATTCAAGCGGCAATTCGGCAAGCACACGATGCATGCGCAGGGCCTGAGGCCAGGTCGCGGCACCGCCAAGGCCCAGTTTGAAACCGAGCTTGATGTATTCGCGGGCTTCTTCTTTGCTGCCGGCGAAGGCATGAATGATCCCCGCGCGTTTCAAGCGAAACCGTTTAAGCGTGGCAATCACCGCCGCGTGGCTGCGTCGCACATGAATCAGCGCGGGAAGATTGAAGTCCGCCGCCAGTTGCAGTTGCGCGTCAAACAACGCCTGTTGGCGTTCACGGTCCAGGGTTTCGATAAAGTAATCCAGACCGATCTCGCCCACCGCGCACAACTGCCGATGACCCGCCAACCGGGTCAGCCAATCACCCAGTTCGTGTAAATCTTCAGGGCGATGATCATCCAGATACACCGGATGCAAACCAAACGCCGCATACAGGTCGGGATCGCTTTGCACCAGATCCCAGACCCGCTGCCAATTGCCCTGGTAAACCCCCAGCACCACCATCCGCCGCACGAAGAGGGCGCGGCTCTCGGCCAACAACGCCGTGCGATCCTCGTCGAAGTCCGGAAAATCCAGATGAGTGTGGCTGTCGATCAGCTCCACGGTTCACTCCTGGCGAATACGCTGCTTGAAGGTCCGCGCGATGGCCTGCACGCCGGGTTGGTAATCCGATTGCTCGATGGCGGCCAGGGCCAGTTCCAGCGCTTTGTCGGCGATAAGCTGATGCTGCTGGGCCATGGCGTTGACCGGCAGCGGCAGGAAATCCAGCAGCTGTGTGTCGCCGAAGGTGCCGAGGCGCAGCGGGCGGGTTTTGAGCGGGAAGTCGTGCAAGGCATCGAATACGCCCTGAAGCAGCACGTAGGAAGTCGTCACCAGCGCATCCGGCAAATGACCCAGACGCTGTAGCAATTCGTCCATCAACTGCTTGCCGCACTCACGACTGAACGACTCGGCGTGCTCGATCAGCACCTCGCCTTTGAACCCGTCCAACGCTTCTTTGAAACCGCCCGCCCGCTCCTGGCTGATGCTCAGTTCGGGGCGTGCGCCAATCAGTGCGATCTGCTTGGGCAGCGGGTCGAGTAGACTGCGGGTCAGTTGCAGGCTGGCCTCGCGGTCATCGCTGATCACCGAACAGAAATGCTCAGGCTCCATGACCCGGTCGATCGCGATGATCGGAATGCCCTTGGTCTGCAGTTGGCGATAGCTGTCATCGCCGGCCGGCAGGCAACTGGCAACGATCAATGCATCGCAGCGTCGGGCCCGGAACAGTTTGAGCAATTGCCGTTCGCTGTCCGGTGCATCGTCGGAACTGGCGATCAGCAGTTGATAGCCGCGAGCGCGGGCGCCTTGTTCCAGCAGTTTGGCGATTCGCGCGTAACTGGGGTTTTCCAGGTCCGGCAGAATGAAACCCAGGGTGCGGGTATGCCGACTGCGCAGCCCGGCAGCCTGGGGGTTGGGCGCAAAGCCATGTTGTTCGACGACCGCGCGCACGCGCTCGACGGTGGCACTGCTGATACGTTGTTGTTCTGCCTTGCCATTGATGACGTAGCTGGCGGTGGTGACGGACACACCGGCCAACTGGGCGATATCACTGAGTTTCAACCCGGGGTTTTCCTTGTTTTTTCGAGCTTGCCTCGACATTTTCGCCAATCCTACCCGATTAAGGCAGACGACCATCGTCGCGACGCATCCGACAATTGGACTTCAAGGATGAGACATTATCGAGTAACGTGCCAATCATTCTAGATTAAACGTTTCAGCAAGCGTATTTTCTACGTTTTAGGCTCCTTTGCCGGTTCTGCCGCGAAACCGCCAAAACTGCCCCTGAAAAGGTGTGCCTAAGCGCCTAAGCTGAATCATTCAAAACAATACCTGGCGTCCAAGACGCCAAAAAGGAGAAAGCATGCTCGAGCTCACCATAGAGCAGATATCCATGGGCCAGTCGGCTGTGGATAAGTCCGCAGCGTTGCAACTGCTGGCGCAGCATCTGGTCACCGACGGCCTGGTGGCCGAGGGTTATCTCGCTGGTTTGCAGGCGCGCGAAGCCCAGGGCTCGACCTTTCTCGGTCAAGGTATTGCCATCCCCCACGGTACGCCGGAAACCCGCGATCAGGTGTTTTCCACCGGCGTGCGGTTAATGCAGTTCCCTGAAGGCGTGGACTGGGGCGATGGTCAGATCGTCTACCTGGCGATTGGTATTGCGGCCAAATCCGACGAACACCTGCGTCTGTTGCAACTGCTGACCCGCGCCCTCGGCGAAACCGACCTGGGCCAGGCCCTGCGCCGCGCCAGTTCCGCCGAAGCCTTGCTGAAACTGCTGCAAGGCGCGCCGCAAGAACTGGCGCTGGATGCACAGATGATCGGCCTCGGTGTGTCCGCCGATGACTTCGAAGAGCTGGTCTGGCGCGGTGCGCGTTTACTGCGACAGGCCGACTGCGTGAGCAACGGTTTCTCCGCCGTGTTGCAGCAAGTCGATGCGTTGCCGCTGGGCGATGGCCTGTGGTGGTTGCACAGCGAGCAAACGGTCAAGCGCCCGGGCCTGGCCTTCGTCACGCCGGACAAACCCATGCGTTACCTCGGCCAGCCGCTCAGCGGTCTGTTCTGCCTGGCCAGTCTCGGTGAAGCCCATCAGGCCTTGCTCGAGCGCCTTTGTGCATTGCTGATCGAAGGTCGCGGCCACGAATTGGGCCGCGCCACCAGCAGCCGTAAAGTCCTCGAAGTCCTGGGCGGTGAGCTGCCGGCCGATTGGCCGAGCGCTCGCATCGCCCTGGCCAACGCCCACGGCTTGCACGCGCGTCCGGCGAAGATCCTCGCGCAACTGGCGAAAAGTTTTGCAGGTGAAATCCGCGTACGCATCGTCGATGGCCAGGACAGCGCGGTGTCGGTGAAGAGCTTGAGCAAACTGCTCAGCCTCGGCGCCCGTCGCGGTCAGGTGCTGGAATTCGTCGCCGAACCGAGCATCGCCGCCGATGCCTTGCCAGCCTTGCTGGCCGCCATCGAAGAAGGCCTCGGTGAAGAAGTCGAGCCGCTGCCAGCCGTGAGCCAACAACGCGAAGTGATCGCCGATGTGGCCGAGGTAATCCTCGCGCCAGCCTCCGGCAGCCTGGTCCAGGCCATCGCCGCCGCACCGGGCATCGCCATCGGCCCGGCGCACATTCAAGTGCTGCAAACCATTGATTACCCGCTGCGCGGTGAGTCTGCCGCGATCGAGCGCGAGCGTCTCCAACAGGCATTGGCGGACGTGCGTCGTGACATCGAAAGTTTGATTGAACGCAGTAAGTCCAAGGCCATTCGCGAGATTTTCATCACTCACCAGGAAATGCTCGACGATCCGGAATTGACCGATGAAGTCGACACCCGTCTCAAGCAAGGCGAAAGCGCCGAAGCGGCGTGGATGGCGGTGATTGAAGCAGCGGCCAAACAACAGGAGTCGCTGCAGGACGCCTTGCTCGCGGAGCGCGCCGCCGACTTGCGTGATATCGGCCGTCGAGTGCTGGCGCAACTGAGTGGCGTCGAAACCCCGAGCGAGCCTGAGCAACCGTACATTCTGGTGATGGATGAAGTCGGTCCGTCCGACGTCGCGCGCCTTGATCCGGTGCGTGTCGCCGGCATCCTCACCGCCCGTGGCGGTGCTACCGCTCACAGTGCGATTGTCGCGCGAGCCCTCGGTATTCCAGCGTTGGTCGGCGCCGGGCCGGCTGTGTTGCTGCTGGCGCCGGGCACGCCGTTGCTGATTGATGGTCAGCGCGGCCGCCTGCACGTGGACGCCGACGCGGCGACCTTGCAGCGCGCCACCGAAGAACGCGACACCCGCGAGCAACGTCTGAAAGCGGCCGCCGAACAACGTCATCAACCGGCACTGACCACTGACGGTCATGCGGTGGAAGTGTTCGCCAACATCGGCGAAAGCGCCGGCGTGACCAGCGCGGTGGAGCAGGGCGCCGAAGGCATTGGTCTGCTGCGTACCGAACTGATTTTCATGGCCCACTCGCAAGCGCCGGACGAGGCGACCCAGGAAGTCGAATACCGTCGCGTCCTCGATGGTCTGGCCGGTCGGCCGCTGGTGGTGCGCACCCTCGACGTTGGCGGTGACAAACCGCTGCCGTATTGGCCGATCGCCAAAGAAGAAAACCCGTTCCTCGGCGTGCGTGGCATTCGCCTGACCCTGCAACGTCCGCACATCATGGAAGCTCAGTTGCGCGCGTTGCTGCGTGCTGCGGACAACCGGCCGCTGCGGATCATGTTTCCCATGGTCGGCAGCGTTGATGAGTGGCGCCAGGCGCGGGACATGACCGAACGTCTGCGGCTGGAAATTCCGGTTGCCGACCTGCAACTGGGGATCATGATTGAAGTGCCGTCGGCTGCATTGCTGGCGCCGGTGCTGGCCAAAGAGGTCGACTTTTTCAGTGTCGGCACCAACGACCTGACCCAATACACCCTGGCCATCGACCGTGGCCATCCAACCTTGTCGGCCCAGGCTGACGGCTTGCACCCGGCGGTGCTGCAACTGATCGACATCACCGTGCGTGCGGCGCATGCCCACGGCAAGTGGGTCGGCGTGTGCGGCGAGTTGGCGGCCGATCCGCTGGCGGTGCCGGTGCTGGTCGGTCTGGGTGTGGATGAGCTCAGTGTGTCGGGTCGCAGCATTGCCGAGGTCAAGGCGCGGGTTCGCGAACTCAGCCTGGCCCAGACCAAAATCCTTGCCCAACAGGCCCTTGCCGTGGGCAGCGCCAATGAAGTGCGCGCATTAGTGGAGGCCCTGTAATGGCCAAGATCCTGACACTGACCCTCAACCCGGCGCTGGACCTCACCGTCCAGTTGCCGCTACTTGTCCCCGGCCAAGTCAACCGTAGCGACGAGATGCACACGCATGCCGCCGGTAAAGGCGTGAACGTGGCACAAGTGCTGGCGGACCTCGGGCATCAGCTCACGGTCAGCGGTTTCCTCGGGGAAGACAACCTTCAGGCGTTCGAAACCCTGTTCGCCAAACGCGGGTTTGTCGACGCATTCATCCGTGTTCCGGGTGAGACGCGCAGCAACATCAAACTGGCGGAAAGCGATGGGCGCATCACCGACATCAACGGTCCCGGACCCTTGGTCAGTGAAGCCGCGCAGCAGGCGTTGCTTGATCGACTTGATCAAATTGCGCCCGGTCATGACGCGGTCGTCGTTGCCGGCAGCCTGCCCCAAGGGATCAGTCCTCAGTGGTTGCAGGCGTTGATTGTGCGTTTGAAAAATCTCGGTTTGAACGTAGCGCTGGACACCAGTGGTGAAGCCTTGCGGGCGGCGCTCCAGGCCGGCCCGTGGCTGATCAAGCCAAACACCGAAGAACTGGCCGATGCGCTGGGCTGCGAGGTGGTTTCGGTGGCTGCGCAAGCGCAAGCCGCGAGCCGCTTGCACGCTCAAGGCATCGAGCACGTGGTGATTTCCGACGGCGCCGACGGTGTGAACTGGTTCAGTGTCGGCTCGGCGCTGCATACCACGCCGCCCCAGGTCAGTGTCGTCAGCACCGTGGGCGCAGGCGATTCGTTACTGGCCGGCATGCTCCACGGTCTGCTCAGCGCCGACACACCTGAACAGACCTTGCGCACCGCCACGGCGATTGCCGCGATGGCGGTCACCCAGATCGGTTTCGGAATTGGCGACGCCACGCAGTTGGCGCGGCTCGAACAGGGCGTGCGCATGCGCTCCCTGACAGAACAATAAGAGGGTTTGTCATGAAGTTAGCCATTGTTACGGCCTGCCCGAACGGCATGGTCACCAGTGTGCTGTGCGCCCGTCTGCTTGATGCGGCGGCCCAGCGTCAGGGCTGGAGCACCAGTGTTGAAGTCAACGATGCCGCGCACCCTGAACGCCAATTGTCGGCGGCCACGATCGAGGCGGCCGAGTGGGTGTTGCTGGTGACTAGCGCGCCGGTGGATATGTCGCGATTCGTCGGCAAGCGGGTGTTCCAGAGTACCCCGGCACAAGCCCTGCAAGATGTTGAAGCAGTGCTGCGACGCGGTGCTGAAGAGGCTCAGGTTTACGTCGCCCCCGAAGCCGTGGCCGAGCCTGCCGCCCCTGTGAAAAACGCCCCGCGCCTGGTCGCGATTACCGCATGCCCGACCGGCGTCGCTCACACCTTCATGGCCGCCGAAGCCTTGCAGCAAGCGGCCAAGCGTCTGGGCTACGACCTGCAGGTGGAAACCCAGGGCTCGGTCGGTGCGCGCAATCCGCTGAGTGCAGCGGCCATTGCCGATGCGGACGTCGTGCTGCTGGCCTGTGATATCGAAGTCGCTACCGAGCGTTTTGCCGGCAAGAAGATTTACCGTTGCGGCACCGGCATCGCCCTCAAGCAAGCCGAGGCGACGCTGAATAAAGCGTTGGCCGAAGGTACGCAGGAAACCGCTTCGAGCGGTGCCAAAGGCCCGGCCAAGCAAGAGAAAAGTGGCGTCTACAAACACCTGCTGACCGGCGTGTCGTTCATGCTGCCGATGGTGGTGGCGGGCGGTCTGATGATTGCCTTGTCGTTCGTGTTCGGCATCACTGCTTTTAAGGAACCCGGCACGCTCGCGGCAGCCCTGATGCAGATCGGCGGCGAGACCGCGTTCAAGCTGATGGTGCCGCTGCTGGCGGGTTACATCGCCTACTCGATCGCCGACCGTCCGGGCCTGGCGCCGGGGATGATTGGTGGTCTGCTGGCAAGCACTTTGGGCGCCGGTTTTATCGGCGGGATCATTGCCGGTTTCATCGCCGGTTACGCGGCGCAGGCGATCAACCGTTATGCGCGCTTGCCGCAAAGTCTTGAGGCGCTGAAACCGATCCTGATCATCCCGTTGCTGGCGAGTCTGTTCACCGGTCTGGTGATGATCTACGTGGTCGGCAAACCGGTGGCCGGGATGCTCGAAGCCCTCACGCACTTCCTCGACAGCATGGGCACCACCAACGCGATTCTGCTCGGTGTATTGCTGGGCGGGATGATGTGCGTCGACCTTGGCGGGCCGATCAATAAAGCCGCCTATGCGTTCTCGGTAGGGCTGCTGGCGTCGCAAAGTTATGCACCGATGGCCGCGACCATGGCGGCCGGCATGGTGCCGCCGATTGGCTTGGGCATCGCTACGTTTATCGCGCGGCGCAAGTTTGCCCAGACTGAACGCGAGGCCGGTAAAGCGGCGTTGGTATTGGGGCTGTGCTTTATCTCCGAAGGCGCGATTCCGTTTGCCGCGAAAGACCCGCTGCGGGTGATCCCGGCGAGCATTGCCGGTGGTGCGCTGACCGGTGCGTTGTCGATGTATTTCGGCTGCAAACTGATGGCGCCGCACGGCGGATTGTTCGTGCTGGCGATCCCGAATGCGATCAACCATGCGCTGTTGTATCTGCTGGCAATTGTGGCCGGGAGTTTGCTGACGGCGGTGGTTTACGCGGTGGTCAAGCGCCTCGAAGTCGTTGAGCTGGCAATAGAGCCCGTCAGCGCCTGACACCCAACCCTGTAGGAGCCGAGCTTGCTCGCGATAGCGGTTTAACATTCACCGAAAATGGTGGCTGATACACCCCCATCGCGAGCAAGCTCGGCTCCTACAAGGGGCGTGTCACAGCCGTTTCACACGGCCATGTTTTAGTTTTTCCTTTTCAGGGAGAACACCATGAGCGAATTCGACCTCGGCCGTCGTCGTGTCATACAAGCCGTCGGCGCCGGGCTGTTGTTGCCAGGCCTGGCGCCGGCGGTGATTGCTTCGGTCAAGGATCGTCCGCAACTCACCGATGGCGTGCAGTCCGGCGACGTGCAGGGCGACCGGGCGATGATCTGGAGTCGGTGCGATCGTCCGGCGCGAATGGTGGTGGAGTGGGACACCCGCAGCCTGTTCAGCAACCCTCGTCGTTTTGTCTCGCCATTGGCCGATTCCAATACCGATTTCACGGCCCGCGTCGAACTCACTGGCCTGCCCGCCGACCAGGCGATTTTCTACCGCGTGCACTTCGAAGACGCCCAGAGCGGCGTCGCCAGCGAGCCTTGGTTCGGCCATCTGCGCAGCGTGCCGCAAACCCGTCGCGACATCCGTTTCGTCTGGAGCGGCGACACCGCCGGCCAAGGCTTCGGCATCAACCCGGACATCGGCGGCATGCGCATCTACGAAGCCATGCGATTGCGCCTGCCAGATTTTTTTATCAACAGCGGCGACACCATCTACGCTGACGGCCCCGTACCTGCGCAGCTCACCACAGAGAGCGGCCGCGTGTGGCGCAACATCACCACTGAAGCCAAGAGCAAAGTGGCCGAAACCCTCGACGACTATCGCGGTAATTACCGCTACAACCTGATGGACGAAAACATCCGCCGCTTCAACGCCGAGGTTCCGCAGATCTGGCAATGGGACGACCATGAAGTGGTCAACAACTGGTCACCGGGCAAGCCGTTGGATGAGCGCTACAAGAGCAAAGATATCCACAGCCTGGTCGGCCGCGCACGTCAGGCCTGGCTCGAATACGCACCGATGCGATTGCAGAGCGCCGATGGCGGCGGGCGGATTTATCGCAAGCTCGGTTATGGGCCATTGCTTGATGTGTTCGTGCTCGACATGCGCAGCTATCGCGGGGCCAATGACGACAACCTCGGCGATGCAAAACCCTTCCTCGGACGTGAACAACTGGACTGGCTGAAAGCTTCGTTGAAAGCTTCCAGCGCCCAGTGGAAAGTCATCGCCGCCGACATGCCCATCGGCCTCGGCGTATCGGATGGTGAAGTCAGCCCCGGCGTGATGCGTTGGGAAGCCGTGGCCAATGGCGATCCGGGACCGGCCCAGGGACGTGAACTGGAAATCGCCGAATTGTTGGGTTTTCTGCGGGAGCAACAGGTGCGCAATTTTGTCTGGCTGACGGCGGATGTGCATTACTGCGCAGCGCACCATTACCATCCGGACCGTGCGGCGTTTCAGGATTTCGAGCCGTTCTGGGAGTTTGTCGCCGGGCCTTTGAATGCGGGCAGTTTCGGGCCTGATTCGCTGGATAAGACTTTTGGGCCGGAGGTGGTGTTCGAGAAAGCACCACCGGCACAGAACACCTCACCGTTTGGCGGGTTTCAGTTTTTTGGTGAGGTGAATATTGATGGGCAGACGGCGGAGATGAGTGTGGTGTTGCGGGATTTGGATGGGGTGGGGGTGTTTGAGCAGAAGCTGCAACTGGTTTGATTGTGTGAGTCTTAAAAGGCCACCCCTCACCCCATGGGGGAGAGGGGGAAAGGGAGCCGATCTGCTTTGGATTCGAAACACGAGTTCGACCCGGAATTTCAGGTCGATGTATAGCTCAAGACACCTCGGTCAGTCCCCTCTCCCTCCGGGAGAGGGTTAGGGTGAGGGGGGATTCTGGATCAGAATCACGACGTTCGATTCACAGCAATCCTCATGATTTGCTCAAGCACTTCACTCATCCGCTCAATAACCTCTAAATTGCTAAACCGCACAACCTCAATACCTTGCTGCTGAAGGTAAAGCGTTCGACGCCGGTCATGTATTTTTGCTGCTGTCTCGTAATGCTGACCACCATCCAGTTCGATGGCCAACTTCAGTTCCACGCAATAAAAATCCAGGATGTACGGCAGGCATGGAAACTGCCTACGGAATTTCAGATTGGCGATTTACCGAGAACGAAGTTTTTGCCAGAGCAACAGTTCGCAGTCGGTTTGGTGGGTGCGCAGGTGGCGGGCGAATTGGCGTTGGTTGGAGGAGGGGCGGGTGGGCATGCTTTACGTCCGTGTGAAGGGGGATGGAGGTTTTACTGTAGTCGGGATTTTGGGGATGACTTGAAATCGACCCCTCACCCCAGCCCTCTCCCCATGGGGAGAGGGGGAAAGGGAGCCGATCTTCATCGTATCCAAACCTGAGTTCGACTCGATTTTTCAGGTCGATGTATAACGTGAGACACCTCGGTCAGTCCCCTCTCCCTACGGGCGGTCCGACGTTTCGGGAGGGCTAGGGTGAGGGGCTCTTTTAGTAGACGTCGCGTCGGTAGCGACCTTGCTCGATCAGGCGGTCGACCTCTGCAATTCCGAGTATTTCGTTGAGCACGTGATCCACGCCTGAAGCCATCCCTTGCAAGCTGCCGCAGATGTAAATGACCGCCCCCTCGGCCAGCCATTTTTTCAGCTCGTCCGCCGACTCACGCAGCAGATCCTGCACGTAGATCTTCTCGGCCTGGTCTCGGGAAAACGCCAGGTCCAGCCGCTCCAGATCCCCCGAAATCAACCACTCCTCCAGCTCATCGCGACACAGATAGTCATGCTCGCGATTGCGTTCGCCGAACAACAGCCAATGACGTTGCTGCCCATCGGCGATCCGCGCCTTGAGCAAGCTGCGCAGCCCGGCCAGGCCGGTGCCGTTGCCCAGCAGGATCATCGGTGTCGGCTCGGTCGGCAGGTGGAAACCGCTGTTGCGTCGTACGCGCAGGCTGATGGTGCCGCCCACCGGGGCGTGTTCGGTCAGCCAGCCGGAGCCGACGCCCAGGCTGCCGTCGGGATGCAGTTCCTGGCGCACGATCAGTTCGAGGATGCCATCGGCGGCGATCGAGGCGATGGAGTATTCGCGCATGGCCAAGGGCACCAGCGCATTCACCAGCGCCTGGGCATGCAGGCCTACCAGGTGAGTTCTGTTTTCTGGCAGTTGTCGACTGGCGAGGGCTTGCTCCAGCGGTTGCGACAGGCCATCGAGCGCAACCGTGGCGCGACCGTCAATGCCCAGGCCATCGAGGAAATGTTCGATCGCCCACGGACAATTGCGCGGCAACACTTCCACCAGGTCACCGGCCAGCCAACTGCTGGTGGTGGGGGCGGTGAGGCCCAGCAAGTACACACCAGAACTCGCGCTGTCAGGGTTGAGCAACTCACGGCGGGTCAGGTTCCAGTTGTCGTACCTTGGCGCTTGCCAGGTGTCCACGGGCGCCTGTCCGGTCAGTAGACCCAGTTGTTGCTGCCAGTGACGCAAGGCGTAAGGGTCGCCGCTGTCGACTTCCACCGGGGCGAACAGGGTCTTGCCGCCGTGCTCGCCCAGCCAGGTGTGCAAGCGTCGGGCGAAGCCGCAGAAATGTTGATACTGGCGATCACCAAGCCCGAGCACGGCGTAGTTCAGGCTTTCCAGGCTCAACGTCCGACCCAGCACTTTGCGCTCGAAACCCCGGGCGCTGTCCGGTGCTTCACCGTCGCCGAAGGTGCTGACCACGAACAACGCATTGCTGGAATCACGCAAGTCTTGCTCGCTGACGTCCGCCAGCGGCTGAACCTTCACCGGCAGGCCTGCAGCCTGTAATTGCCCGGCGGTCTGCCACGCCAATTGCTCGGCAAAGCCGCTCTGGCTGGCGAAGCCGATCAGCCACGCTGGCGCGTCGCTACCCGGTTGTGCAAGGCCTTTGCGAGCATCCTTGATCTGCTTTTTCTTGCGTCGACGATCGAGGTACAACAACCAACCGGTGACGAAAAACAGCGGCATCGTCAGCGCGCTGATCGTCAGGATGATCCGCCCGACAATGCCGAAATAGCTGCCGACGTGCAGCGCGTAGATGCTGGTCAGCAACTGCGCCTTGAGGCTCTTGTCGCTGTAGCGATCATGCCGCGCGACGATGCCGGTCGCCGGGTCCAGCGTGATCCGGTTCAGCGCGCGGTCGTGAGGTGAGGTGTTCAACAGGTAGAACACGGTGGTCGGCTGCCCGGCCACGGGCGGCATGCGGATGTTGTAGGCACTCAGTGCCGGGCCGGCAGCGCTGTAGATGCTGCTCCACATCGCTGCGTAGTCGGCGGTGGGCGCCGGGCCGCTTGGCGCAGGGCCACGACCGCTACGGACGCGCTCGTTCTGTGGTGAGTCGGAAAGCAATCGGGTCAGGCCCTTGTTGTACCACTCATAGGACCAGGACAACCCGGTGAGCGCTGCCAGGAGGTAAAACACCAGGCACCAGGTACCGGCGACGGAGTGCAAATCCCAGTTGAAGCTGCGGCCTTTTTTCTTCCAGTCAAAGGTCAGCCAGGCACGCCAGCTTTTCCACTGGCGCGGCCAGCGCAGGTACAGACCGGACAGGCAGAAGAACAGCAGAATCAGCGTGCACGCACCGGTGATTTGCCGACCGCTATCGCCCATGGCGAGGAAACGGTGCAGTTGCAGCATCAGGCCGAAGAAATCCTGGCCGGTGGCGTCGCCCATGAACTCGGCGGTGTACGGGTCGAAGTAGCGCATCTGCCCACGGCGCTCGCCCGGTGGCGGAGTAAAGATCACGCGCGCGGCGTTACCGCTGTCGGTCTCGACCCAGAGCATCGAGACTTTCTTGCCCGAGGCGCCTTCGATTTTTTCCACCAGTTCAGCGGGCGGCAGGACGCCGGCGACCTGCTTTTCGACCTGCAACACAGAAGGGTTCAGCGCGCGCAGGATTTCATCCTGAAACGACACCGTCGCCCCGGTGATGCCCATCAGGGCCAGGACCAGTCCGGCGCTGATGCCGAAAAACCAGTGCAACTGGAACAGGGTTTTCTTCAACACGTTGCTCGCCTTGTTCGTTCGAAAATATTGATCACGGCGCGCATTATGCCGTGGGTTGTCGAGAAACATTCTTTCTTACGCACAAAAGCCCCGTTCATAGAGATGAACGGGGCCAGGGTGTTTTGCCCACCACTCTAGTGTGGGAGCGAGCCTGCTCGCGAAGGCTACGTCAGCCCCAACAGATAAAGTGCGATCGACACCGTATTTGTCGGAGCGCCGCCCGGAGCCGGCTCGCTCCCACAGGATCAGAAGTGGAAGTTGGTGCTCAGCAATGCTGTACGACCCGCCGCCTGGTTGGCGAAGTGGGTCGAGAAAGCTTTGTCGTAGTAGGTTTCATCCGTCAGGTTCTGCACGTTCAGTTGCAGGTCGACGTTTTTGCTCAGCTTGTACGCGGCCATTGCGTCGTAACGAACGTAGGAATCAACCATGGTGGTGTTGGCCACGCTGCCGAACACATCATCGACATAAAACGCACCGCCACCGATGGTCAGCTTCGGCGTGACCTGATAAGTCGTCCACAGGCTGGCACTGTTTTTCGGTGTGTTAGGCAGCTCGTTGCCGTCGGTGGCGCGGTTCAGCGGGCCGCCATCGACCTGCTCGCTGTCCATGTATGCGTAACCGGCGAACACTTGCCATTTGTCGGTGATCTTGCCGCTGGCCGACAGTTCGATACCTTGAACGCGGGTTTTGCCGGCGTTTTCATAGGCGGTTGTGTCGACTTGAACACGAGCGTTTTCTTTCTCGGTGCGGAAGATGTCGGCGGTCAACGACAGGCGATCGTTCAGCAGGTCCCACTTGGTACCGATTTCGTAGTTCTTGGTGGTTTCCGGCTCCATGTCGCTTTTGAGCACATCTTTGTTGCGATCCACCGTGCCACCCAGCGGGTTGCCGTCCATGCCTTCGCCGAGGGTGGCGCCAGGTGGAGTGGCAGAAGTCGCGTAGGACGCATAAATGCTGCCGTTTTCGGCCGGCTTGTAGACCACACCGAATTGCCCGGTGACGAATTCGCTGGTGTCTTTGCCTTTTGCAGGTACGCCTTTGTTTACGACCGTCGCCCCTGCGCTGTCAAAGGTGCGGTATTGGGTGTCGAAATGGTCGTAACGCAGGCCCATGTTCACCAGCCATTGCTCGGACAACTCCAGCGTGTCGAACACATACAGCGCATAGGTGTTGGCTTTGGTGTCGGTGCCAGCGTAGTTACGCGAGATTGCACCGTTCCATGGGTCGTTCGGGTTCGGGTTGGACAGCGAAGTACAGTTGTAACCGCTCGGTGCGCCAATCATCGCCGGTGTGCAGTTGGTGCTCGCAGGAGGCGCGGTCGTTCTCGGGGTGGTGTCGGTGTTGACGTTATACGAGGACTTTTCGCTTTCCTCGCGGCTCAACTCGATACCGGTAGAGAAGCTGTTTTTGAATCCGGCGATGTAGACGTCGCCAAACAGATCAGTCTGGTTAGTGGTGGTTTCGGTGTTGCTGACCCGGGTGTTGGCCCGACGCCAGACGCTGCCGTTGTTGACGTTGCCCTTGCTGTCGTCCGGCTGGGTCAGGATGTAGTCCTGCATGCTGCTGCCGTGGCGCAAGGTGTTCTTAACGGTCAGAGCGTCGCTCAGATCGTGCTCGATGGCGATGGTTGCGGTGTCGGTGCGGCCCTTGCGGAAGTCGCGGCCGTCCAGACCGTAGAAGTTGCTGCTGTCGCCGCCATCGTCAGGCTTGTCCGGGTTGGACTTGGTGCGAGCCGTCGAACCCGCGACCGGAATGCTGTATGGAATGCCGGAATCTGGCGTGTCGTTGCTTTCCAGGTGGTAGTAGTCGAGGTTGACGCGAGTGTCGGTGCCCAGGCCGAAGGCCAGCGACGGTGCGATGCCCCAGCGATCGTAATCGACAGTGTCACGGCCAGCGACGTTGCTTTCGTGGCTCATCAGGTTCAGACGGCCAGCGGCGGTGTCGGTGAACTGATAGTTGCTATCCAGGGTGTAACGCTGGGTCTGGTCGGAACCCCAGGTGAAACCGCCATCGAGCGAATTGCCAAGGTGCGCCTTTTTGCTCACCAGGTTGATGCTGCCACCGGCAGCGCCACGGCCGCCCATGGCCGAGTTCGGGCCTTTGCTGACTTCGATCGACTCAACGGCGAAGATCTCGCGGCTTTGCGAACCGGTATCGCGCACGCCGTCCAGATACGTATCGCCCTGGGCATCGAAGCCGCGAATGAATGGGCGGTCGCCTTGCGGGTTGCCACCTTCACCGGCACCGAAGGTGATGCCTGGAACAGTGCGCAGCGCGTCCTGCATGTTGAGGGCGCCAGTGTCCTTGAGCACTTGTTGCGGGATGACGGTGATCGAACGCGGCGTGTCCACAAGCGGCGCGGTGTACTTGGGCGAGGAGGCTTTTTCGACGTGGTAGGAAGTCTCATCCTGAGCTTCGCCGTTGATAGCGGTAGCGCCCAGGGAAATCACGTTGCTCGGTGCTTTTTCCTCGGCCTGTTCAGCCGCGAAAGCCATATGGCCCGCAGAGCCGGCAGTGATCGCCACGCCAATTGCAGACGCGAGCAAGCGCGGTGAACTGACCGGTAATTGTAGTTGTTGGCGTGACATGAGAATTCCCCTCCCCAAGGATTTGAGGCCGCGGAATATAGGGTAAACAGGTATTTGTATCAATTGCGAAACGTTACTATTCGCGAGGAATTTACATTCTTTACAATTTACCCTTACGGTTTTTGCTGTCTCGTTCGTCTTGGGGGTTTTACAGAGTCAATAAGAATCAATACCATTGGCGCCCCTTTGCCTTCAGGTGTCATCCCATGCTGCTGCACATTCCCGGCGTGTTCGCGAAAGAAGAAGTGCAGCGCATCCGCGAGGCTCTGGAGCAGGCAGATTGGGCTGACGGCAAGATCACCGCCGGCTACCAGTCGGCCAAAGCCAAGCACAATCTGCAGCTGCCGGAAGGTCATCCGCTGGCCAAGGAAGTCGGCGCGGCGATGCTGGAACGGCTGTGGAAAAATCCGCTGTTCATGTCAGCCGCGTTGCCGCACAAAGTCTTCCCTCCGTTACTGAACTGTTACACGGCCGGCGGCAGTTTCGACTTTCACATCGACAACTCCGTGCGCCAGCCCAAGGGCAGCATCGAGCGGGTGCGTACCGATTTGTCGGCCACTCTGTTCTTCAGCGAACCGGACGACTACGACGGCGGTGAACTGGAAATCCAGGACACCTTCGGCACCCAACGGGTGAAGTTGCCGGCCGGCGACATGGTTCTGTACCCCGGCACCAGCCTGCACAAGGTCAACGCCGTGACGCGCGGCACTCGCTACGCCTCGTTCTTCTGGACTCAAAGCCTCGTGCGCGAAGACAGCCAGCGCGCCTTGCTGTTCGAGATGGACGGAGCGATCCAGCAACTGACCCAGGACATGCCCGACCACCCTTCGCTGATTCGCCTCACCGGCACTTATCACAACCTGTTGCGTCGCTGGGTCGAGGTATGAGTTATCAACTGCGCCGCGAGGAAATCCTCGACGGTGATCGGCTCAAAGCCATGCTCGAAGAAAGCCCGGCACGTGCCGCCCAGGCGATTCTGATCGCGGCCCGCGAAGGCGTGCTGGATGCTCAGGCCTTGCTCGGGCAGATTCTGCTGGATGGGCAGGGCATCGAGCAGGATCAGCCGCTGGCCGTGCGCTGGTTCGAGATAGCCGCTCAGGGCGGGCACTTGATGGCGCGCAACATGCTCGGTCGTTGTCATGAACATGGCTGGGGTTGCGTTGCCGATGCTTCGGTTGCTGCGGGGCATTATCGCCAGGCCGCCGAAGCCGGACTGGATTGGGCGATGTACAACTACGCCAACCTGTTGGCCACCGGGCGCGGCGTTATTGAGGATCAGGCGCAAGCGTTGAATCTTTATCGCCGGGCAGCGGAACTGGGCCATGCGAAATCGATGAACTTGCTGGGACGATATCTGGAGCAAGGCCATTTTTGTCCTGCTGATCCTGTGACGGCGTTTGATTGGTATCGACGTTCGGCGCTGGGCGGTGATTTTCGTGGGCAGTTCAGTTATGCCAGCGTTCTGGTGGAACTCTCGCACATCGAAGAAGCGCTGGTCTGGTATCGCCGGGCAATGCACGCGGGGCATTCGGCTTTTTTAAGTATCGCGGCGCAGACACTGTCGAACGTGCCCCACGCGCAAGTGCAAGCAATGGCCGTGGAATATCGCGCACGGGCAGCCAACCAAGTAAACATTTGAAGTTCGTCGTCGGCTTGTCACGCGAGTGGATTAGTTGCTTGCTCGCCAGGCGTTGGTATTTTTTATAAATATATCCTCGTAAGTTTGCACTTTGCAGTGGCGCTGCATTGTGTTTTATTTCCAGTGCGCAGTTTGAATGGTTGTAATGTTCCGGCTCTGCAAATCACGTTATTAAATATCTAATTGTGTGTTGACTGATTAAAGGAATAATTATGTCTGGTAATAAATTGTGGGATGACGCTCTGAAAAACGCTTCTCCCGAGCAAATATTGCAGTACGCCGCTGAAGCTCCGGCGCGGTTAATCAGTGCATCCGCTTCGGGCTCTAATAGTGATGTACGTGCCACGGGGCTGTTGCTGACTAAAAAACAAATCATCGATCTGCACAAGTATCAGGCTGCCGCTTTCAGGCTTCCGCGTACTTTGAAAGACGTTACTGACTATCTGCGCTTCGGTGCCGGTCAGGATGGTGGTCCGGGCCTTTCCCCCGCGGACTTCCTGACCACTTTTCTCAATACTCACAACCATGCCTCGCGTTGGACGGACTTGCGCGAACGCATCATGATGACAGGCCGCGGCCTCAGTAACTTCGCAACGAGCATGCTGACGTATGGTGCATCGATGGAAGAAGTCTACTCCGACGTAAGGGCTGGCAATCTGCTGGACCTGCACGACATTAAAACGGTTGAACAACTAAGAGCGCTGCAGGCCGCGTTGGGCGACAAGTTTCCAGGTCTGCAACTGGAAAGCGATACGCTGAGTGATTTGGGTTATTTTCTCGACAGGATATTTGAAGAAGTTGATAAGAACTTAAATATTACTCGCGGCATCAAGAAAGACCTCGATGCGTTTGGTATGGATCTTCAGGAGTACATTCTGCCTGGCATCCAATACAAGGTTGATCTGATAAAAAATAATACCTTGTCGGCAGAAATAAAAAATCTGCAAGTGAAAATTGATGATCGTTCCGCCGAGATTGAACTAAAGAATACTGAGTATAAAGCGGCCGTTCAGGAGGCATTGAAAGCCGCGGCTGGTATGAACATTGTCGGGTTGGCGATGGCTATCTATATGGGCGTCGAAGCTGAAAACATTCGTGCAGCGCGTAACGAACTGTATGCCCAACAGGATCGCGACATTCTGAAGCTGGACAGCATGAATCAGACCTTGGGTTCTCTGGCGCGTGTAAAGCACGACTTGCAGAGTCTTGAAATCGTGGCAATCGATGCCGAAATCGCGACAAAAAACCTTATCTATACCTGGAACGTCTTGCACGATGCTGTCGCAAACTCTTCCAAAGCTATCGCTACCATCAACGATGCGTTGTCGCTGCGACAGTTCATCGCGCAATTCAGGCTGGTCGTTAATCCATGGAGAAAAATCGAGACCGATGCCGACGCTCTTATTCTGGTGTTCAAGGAGGCTCAGGAGGAATTTTCACGCAATAACTCGTTGGGAGCACGTTCAATGAATGTTGTAAGCCTGTTCAATTCGGCCTATCCGCCGCTCGATTTGGCGGCATTAAGTACCCATCACGAACACATGCGTAATGCGCGCATTCAGGCCAATACCTGGCAGGTCAAGCTTGGTTATTTGCCGGACTTGTTCAGCCGCTTCGACAGCGTTGTCAGAGAGGTCGGTCGGGGAAGCAACGAGTTACAAGGCGCCGCTCAGACCAGCAAGTACGAACTCGAAATCATTCAGCGCGGTCTTGAAGACCTCGAAAAAGAACGACTGAGCGAGGCTGACCCGCTAGTTATCGAAGAAATCGATGGCGATCGTAAGCGACTCTTGAAGCAGGCCGCCGATGTAATCAAGGAGAAGTCGTCCAAAATTGACCAATGCCTGGCGAATATCAGCGATTCGTTCGATCGACGCCTGGTCCAGACTTACCTGGTTGATTTTGCGCACGAAGAGCAAATGGCCAAAGATGAAATCAGTGATCTGCAATTGAAGTTGCAGGCGTTCACGGATGAGCGCAAAACCATCTCTGAAGCCGTCGCTACCCTGGGAAAGGCAGGCGTTGAAGCACTTGGCAAAGACATTGAACTGACCCTTGCCAAGGTCACTCAGTTGGGCCTGGCTCCTACAGAGATTCAACTGGTGATGATGGCGATCGACCAACTTAAAAAAACATTAATCGACGCCGGCAAGACAATTGCTTTTATCGACATGCTTCGCGAGAGTGACAAGTTGAAGCTGAAGATTGATGCCTTGGTCGAGAAGATTGATGTCCAGAATTCAATTATTCAGGCATCACTCGGCAGGACTAAATACTTGCAGGCGATTCTTTCGATAGAGGACTCGCGACATGAATACGCCACTGTCTATAGCGGTGCTGCGACAGCTTATCGGCAGTTCCTGACGGCCACCGCCGCAGCGCAATTTGCCGATGTCGAAGCGCTGGACAATGCATTCAAGGTGCAGGCACCGCTGTTTATCAAGTTCCTCGCGCCCGTGTCGATGCCAAGGCGCTGACAAACGGATGACCACGGACTGCCAGCGGCAACTTTGACGCTGGCAGTCGAGGTTTTGTCAGGCCAAGGAGAGACTGATGCTGGATTATTTATTGGCAGAAAAGAATTTTGCCTCGTTGAAGCAATACATTGTTTTTTTGAACGACTTGCCTGGCGCACTTGGAGAAATCAACCGGTTCTCAGATTCTATCGCCCGATCCGGATATACCTTATTGCCTCGGCCCGATTCTCAGGCATTGATTCAAGTTGCGCGTGGCAACGCGGTCTGCTGGCGAGCGATCGGTATTACCGTACCTTGCCTTGGTAACGTGTCGACTCGGGTACTGCAGGATGTGAGCGGTTTTATCCGCGAGTTTCAGGCGATTGTCAGCGTTACCGAGAATCGGCGTTTGGCGATTTCGGTAATTGATCCGCAGCAGTTCGCCGTTGTCAGATCTGCCGGTTGGGGCAATGCGCCCTGTGCCAATGTGATTGATGTGATGCGCGAACTCTATGCGCGGCTCGAACGTTGCCAATATGCAGTGACGGACTTCAAGTTGCAGGTAACTAAACTTGCGGTGTCGATCCACAGCATTTTTATTCGCTTCATCGAATCGCTGACATTGCCGTTAAGTACCGAAGGCCCGATGTCCAAGATTGAAGCCTATTACACCTTGGGTCGAATTGGGTTGCCGGGCATGGTTTACGATCCTGACCATCCGTACTCGCAAACGGAACGGCAAGAGATGTCCCGAGCGCACATGGGACGCCTTGGCGATCTTTACCGGCAAGCCAGTGTCGCCGCCCGTAACCTCGGTGATTTCTGTTACCGCTGGACCTACATGCTCGATGAAACCAAACGGTCGCTGGCGACTCATTATCCTCAACAAACGATGATGCGTGCCAAGGCCTCTTTGCCGATGATTACCGGCTCACTGGAGGATGTTAAATCCATGTCTGACCAATTGTTGAAAATGGCCAAGGTCTTTTAATAAAAAAACCCATGACACTGTCATGGGTTTTTCATTGGGTGTTTGAAACTCGAAGCGTCAGTTACACGTAAAACGACTTCAGCGGCGGGAAGCCATTGAATTCAACCGCGCTGTAGCTGGTGGTGTACGCACCGGTCGACAACCAGTACAAACGATCACCAATCGCCAGGTTCAGTGGCAAACCGTACTTGTAGTTTTCGTACATGATGTCAGCGCTGTCGCAGGTTGGACCGGCGATGACCACTTCTTCCATTTCGCCTTTCTTTTCGGTCCAGATCGGGAACTTGATGGCTTCGTCCATGGTTTCGATCAGGCCGGAGAACTTGCCCACATCCGTGTACACCCATCGCTCTACCGCGGTACGGGATTTACGGGCGACCAGCACCACTTCACTGACCAGGATGCCGGCGTTGGCAATCAACGAACGGCCCGGCTCCAGGATGATTTCCGGCAGCTCGTCGCCGAAGTCTTCCTTGAGGAAACGGATGATTTCTTCAGCGTAGGTTTCCAGGCTGTTGGTGCGGGTGATGTAGTTGGCCGGGAAGCCACCGCCCATGTTGATCAGCTTGAGAACGATGCCGTCTTCTTCTTTCAGGCGTTCGAAGATCACTTTGACCTTGGCGATCGCCGCGTCCCAGACGCTGATGTCGCGCTGCTGTGAACCGACGTGGAACGAGATGCCGTAAGGCACCAGGCCCAGGTCGCGAGCGAGGATCAGCAGGTCCATGGCCATGTCGGTCTGGCAGCCGAATTTGCGCGACAGAGGCCAGTCAGCGGTGGTCGAGCCTTCGGTGAGGATGCGCACGTAGACTTTCGAACCCGGTGCAGCCTTGGCGATGTTGCGCAGGTCGGCTTCGGAGTCGGTGGCATACAGACGCACGCCCTTCTCGTAGAAGTAGCGAATGTCCTTGGATTTCTTGATGGTGTTGCCGTAGCTGATGCGATCCGGGCCGACGCCCTGGTTCATCACTTTGTCGAGCTCGTAGATCGAAGCGATGTCGAAGTTCGAGCCTTTCTCTTTGAGCAGGTCGATGATTTCGACGGCCGGGTTGGCCTTGACCGCGTAGTAGACCTTGGCGAATTCGAAACCGGCGCGCAGGTCGTCATAGGCCTGGCTGATCATCGCGGTGTCGATCACCACGAACGGGGTTTCTTGTTTGTCGGCGAAGGCCTTCATTTTGTTGAAGGTATCGCGCGCGAAATAGTCTTCGACGTTGATCGACATGCTGGGAACTCCTACTGGCAAACTAGATTAATCAATGGGTGCAAATGAACGTCCTCCGTATCCCCACTTTGGTTCGCCTACTTCCCAAGGCATGTCGCCGAAAGCAAAAAGGCCATGGGACGCGGTGCTTTCCCTTGGCCTTGCTGTCTCGTCGTCAGTACTTGAGCCGGATGGATCGTTTCCAGCATGGACGTTCGGCGCGAACTTTAGGGCGTGAGGAGCTTGAGATCAACAAAAAATGTCGCGTTTTTACACACATCCGTCGTGCGGTCCTGGGTAGCTACTGATGTAACCGACCTGCATGACAGTGTGATGTTCCCCTGACAGGGAGATTTGAGGTGTGTCAGGCGGGAGTTGTATTGCCCCAATCGCGAGCAGGCTCGCTCCCACAGGGGATAAGTGTCGATGCACAGATTTCATGCACATCACCGATCCAATGTGGGAGCGAGCCTGCTCGCGATGGCGTCAGATCAGGCGACAGCAGTCTCGGCTGGCGAAACAATGCTGGTCTTGCCGCCACGGGACTTGCCGGAACTCAGGTATTCGGCAATCGATTCCTGGGTCACCTCCCCAAGGAACACCCGCTCCGCATCCATCACCGGCAACCACGAGCGGTTGAACTCGTACATGCGCGACAGCAGGATGCGCAAATGCTCGTCGTACGCCGCGGTGGCGTTGAACTCGCGCAGGTATTGCGCGCAGGTGCCGGTCTGGCGGTGCAGGTCGCGACGGCGCACGTAGCCCAGCGCTTTGTTCTCACCATCAGTGACCACCACGTAGCGACGGTCCAGTTCGTCCATCAACTCCAGGGCTTCAGCTACTGGCGTTTCCGGGCTCACCGACGGAGCGTTGTCCGCTGCGTCTTCGGCTTTTACCAACAACAGACGCTTGAGGGTGCTGTCCTGGCCAACGAAGTTGCTGACAAAGTCATCCGCCGGGTGCGCCAGCAGCGTGTCCGGGTGGTCGATCTGCAGCAGTTTACCCGCGCGGAAGATTGCGATCTTGTCGCCCAGCTTGATGGCTTCGTCGATGTCGTGGCTGACCATGATCACGGTCTTGTTCAGCGCGCGTTGCATCTCGAAGAACTCGTTCTGAATCATCTCGCGGTTGATCGGGTCGACCGCGCCAAACGGTTCGTCCATCAGCAACAACGGCGCATCCGCCGCCAGCGCACGAATCACGCCGATCCGTTGCTGCTGTCCACCGGACAACTCACGCGGATAGCGAGTCAGGTACTGCTTGGGCTCAAGCTTGATCATGCTCATCAACTCGCGGGCGCGGTCGTGGCATTTCTGTTTGTCCCAACCCAGCAGACGCGGAACGATGGTGATGTTTTCCTCGATGGTCATGTTCGGGAACAGACCGATCTGCTGGATCACATAACCGATGTTGCGGCGCAGGGTCACGGCGTCGAGGTCGGTGGTGTCTTCGCCGTTGATCAGGATCTTGCCGGAGGTCGGCTTGATCAGGCGGTTGATCATTTTCAGCGTGGTGCTTTTGCCGCAGCCCGATGGCCCGAGGAACACACAGATCTCGCCTTCATTGACGGTCAGGCTTACCGAGTCCACGGCTTTCACATCTTTGCCGTTGCTTTGGAAGGTCTTGCTGAGGTTTTGAAGTTCGATCATTTGAGCAATCCTTTTGGAGTCAGCGTGCGTTGCAGCCATTGCAGAAGCAGGTCGGCGAAGATGGCCAGGAGACTGACCAGCACGGCGCCGACGATCAGCATCGACATGTCGCTGCGGCTGATGGAAGCGAGAATGAGTACACCGAGGCCACCGGCGCCGATGGTGGCGGCGATGGTCATCACACCGATGTTCATCACCACGGCGGTGCGCACACCGGCGAGGATCACTGGCACCGCGATCGGCAGTTCGACCATGCGCAGGCGCTGGCCGAAGGTCATGCCGATGCCGCGGGCGGCTTCGCGAATTCCGGGGTCGACGCCGGTCAGGGCGAGGTAGGTGTTACGCATGATCGGCAGCAGCGAGTACAAAAACACTGCGGTGATCGCCGGCATCGGGCCGAGGCCCTGGCCGAATTTGGAGTAGAACGGCAGCAGCAGGCCGAACAGGGCAATCGACGGAACCGTCAGCAGCACCGTGGCGCTGGCTTGCAACGGGCCGGCGAGGGTCGGGAAGCGTGTCATCAGGATGCCGAGCGGCACGCCGACCAGAATCGCCAGGGTCACGGCGATGCCGACAAGGGTGATGTGCTGCCCGGTCAGTTGCAGGACCAACGGCCAGTCGAGATGGGAAAAGGCGTTCAGAAATTCCATGTCTTTTCCTCCTTATTTGATGGGGTGCTGGCGCAGGAAATCGGCGGCAACGGATGAAGGGCTTTCGTGATCGACATCGACCCGCGCGTTGAGCTGGCGCATGGTCGCGTCGTCGAACAGTTCGGCCAGCGGCTGAAGTTCTTCGGCGAGTTTCGGATGGGCGTCGAGGTAGACCTGACGCACCACCGGCGCAGCGGTGTAGTCCGGGAAGTAATGCTTGTCGTCTTCCAGCAGTTTCAGCTTGAAGGCGTTCAATCGGCCGTCGGTGGTGTAGACCAGACCGGCAAACACCTGACCATTGCGCAGGGCGGTGTAGACCAGCCCGGCATCCATTTGGCGGATGTTTTTGCGGGTCAGGTTCATGCCATAGAGGTCGACCATGCCGTCCAGACCGTCGGAGCGGTTGGCGAATTCGGTGTCCAGCGCCACCAGGTGATTGGTCTTCGCCTCAGCCTGCAGCACAGTGTTCAGCTCGCTGATGGTGTTGATCTGCGGATACGCCTTCGCAGTGTTTTCTGGCAGGGCCAGGGCGTAGGTGTTGCTGAATTTCGACGGGGTGAGCCAGATCAGTCCTTTTTTCGCGTCGAGTTCTTTCACCTTGGCGTAGGACTGCGCGCTGTCGAGTTTTTCAGTGATGTGGTTGTAAGCCACCAGCGAGACGCCGGTGTATTCCCACATCAGGTCCAGCTGACCACTTTCGTGGGCGCTGCGGGCCAGGTTGCTGCCCAGGCCGCCGGTCACCTGAGTGTCGTAACCCTTGGTGCGCAGGTATTGGGAGGTGATTTCCGCCAACAGGGTTTGTTCGGTGAACACCCGGGCGCCAATGCGGATCACCGGTTTTTCAGCGGCTTGGGCAAATCCTGCGAACAGCAGAACGCAGCCTATTAAAAAGCTTGATGTCTTCATGAATATTCCTTTGCCGAGGCTTAAGACGGGCGGAGGCCGCGTTCGAGCCAGAGGCGGCTGGCGAGTGTCACCAGACCGTCGAGCAGCAAGGCCAGCAGGGCGGTGCAGGCCGCGCCGAGCAGCAGTTGCGGCTGATTGTTCAGGGCGATGCCGGGGAAAATCAGGCTGCCCAGACTGTTGGCGCCGATCAGGAACGCCAGCGGTGCGGTGCCGACGTTGATCGCCAGCGCCACGCGCACGCCACCGATGATGATCGGCACGGCGTTCGGCAGTTCGACCCGCCACAGCACCTGAGTCGGTGTCATGCCGATGCCGACGGCCGCTTCCTTGAGCGAACCCTGAACGTTTTTCAGGCCTTCATAGGTGTTGCGCACGATCGGCAACAGCGAGGCGAGGAACAGGGCGAAAATCGCGGGGCCGCTGCCGATGCCGAGGATACCCAGGGCGATGGCCAGTACGGCAAGAGGCGGCACGGTGTTGCCGATGTTGAAGATCTGCATGAAGCGTTCAGCGCGGCCCACCATGGTCGGGCGGCTGAGGAAGATACCGGCGGGTATGCCCACAACGAGGGCGGCCAGCATGGAAGCGAGGACGAGAATCAAATGAGCTTGCAGGTAAAACAACAAATCGTCGCGGTAATGTTCGATCGTGTTGATGCCAATCCAGTGGACCAGCAGGGCCAGAAGGGCGACGACAACCGCACCTCCTATCAGCCCTTTGCCATAGCGAATAGCCACAGGCAGACTCCTTTTTCTTTGTCGGCGAACGCAGTCCCGTGGGGCATGCCATTCCTGGCTGCCGGGATTATCAACG
Organism: Pseudomonas sp. LS2P72; assembly: GCF_054897865.1. NCBI lineage: Bacteria > Pseudomonadati > Pseudomonadota > Gammaproteobacteria > Pseudomonadales > Pseudomonadaceae > Pseudomonas > Pseudomonas sp. LS2P72. The sequence continues at coordinate 5,999,691 of NZ_CM142708.1, read as the reverse complement.
TTCGCGAGAAGCAGCTCTTCATGCTGATAAAACCGCATGAGATCGAGCCATAAGCGCAGCCTCGTCAGGCCAACTTGCTGATTTTTCAGCCCCTGGTACGAGTGCCGTAACAGGGGAGTGGACGTCTGCACCTTTTAAAAGGTTCCATAATTAGCAGCAATTAGCCACCCTTGATATCCCTTCTGGCCCGTCGATCGCCGTTGGCGACAGGGCGAACGGTGGTCCGTAGATGTCGGTTTGCGCTATACTCGCCGCCCTTTTTTGAATCACCTGCCAGGCGATTTCCCATGACCAAACAGGCCGCCGAAGTCGCGAAACGCCGCACTTTCGCCATTATTTCCCACCCCGATGCCGGTAAAACCACCATCACCGAGAAGCTCTTGCTGATGGGCAAGGCGATTGCGATTGCTGGCACGGTGAAATCTCGCAAGTCTGACCGCCATGCCACCTCCGACTGGATGGAAATGGAAAAACAACGGGGTATTTCCATTACCACGTCGGTCATGCAGTTCCCGTATCGCGATCACATGATCAACCTGCTCGACACCCCGGGCCACGAAGACTTCTCCGAAGATACCTACCGCACCCTGACGGCGGTTGACTCGGCATTGATGGTCCTCGATGGCGGTAAGGGTGTAGAGCCACGCACCATCGCGCTGATGGACGTTTGCCGTCTGCGTGACACGCCGATTGTCAGCTTCATCAACAAACTCGACCGTGACATCCGCGACCCGATTGAACTGCTCGACGAAATCGAAGCGGTCCTGAAGATCAAGGCAGCGCCGATCACCTGGCCGATCGGTTGCTACCGCGATTTCAAGGGCGTTTATCACCTCGCCGACGACTACATCATCGTGTACACCGCTGGCCACGGCCACGAGCGCACCGATGTGAAAATCATCGAGAAACTCGACTCCGATGAAGCCCGCGCGCACTTGGGCGACGAGTACGATCGCTTCGTCGATCAGCTGGAACTGGTGCAGGGCGCGTGTCACGAATTCAATCAACAGGAATTCCTCGACGGCCAACTGACCCCGGTGTTCTTCGGTACCGCACTGGGCAACTTCGGTGTCGATCACGTGCTCGACGCCGTGGTCAATTGGGCGCCGAAACCGCTGGCCCGTGTCGCCAACGAGCGCACCGTGGAGCCGGTTGAAGAGAAATTCGCCGGCTTCGTGTTCAAGATCCAGGCGAACATGGACCCGAAACACCGCGACCGTATCGCCTTCATGCGTATCTGCTCCGGCAAGTACGAAAAAGGCATGAAGATGCGCCACGTGCGCACCGGCAAGGACGTGCGGATCGGCGATGCGCTGACCTTCTTCTCCTCCGAGCGTGAGCAACTGGAAGAAGCGTTTGCCGGCGACATCATTGGTTTGCACAACCACGGCACCATCCAGATCGGCGACACCTTCACCGAAGGCGAAGTCCTGGGCTTCACCGGTATCCCGCACTTCGCCCCGGAACTGTTCCGTCGCGTACGTCTGCGTGATCCGCTGAAATCCAAGCAACTGCGTCAGGGCTTGCAGCAATTGGCGGAAGAGGGCGCGACCCAAGTGTTCTTCCCGACGCGCAGCAACGACATCATTCTCGGCGCCGTCGGTGTGCTGCAGTTCGATGTGGTCGCCAGCCGTTTGAAAGAGGAATACAAGGTCGAGTGCTCCTATGAGCCGATCACCGTTTATTCCGCGCGCTGGATCGATTGCAGCGATAAGAAGAAGCTCGAAGAATTCCAGATCAAGGCTGTGGAAAACCTCGCCATCGACGGCGGCGGTCACCTGACCTACCTGGCCCCGACGCGGGTCAACCTGGCGCTGATGGAAGAGCGCTGGCCGGACGTGAAATTCCGTGCGACGCGTGAGCATCATTAAGCGCTGAGTCGCTTTGCTGAAAGCCCCCGATGCGTGAGCCCCGGGGGCTTTTTTGTCTGTGAAATTGATTTTTCGGAGTGACCGCGGTTGTTGCGCAACGGTTTTTTCCGTAGGTTTTTTCCTTTGGCCGGGTAGCTTGACTCTGGTTTTGCGTTGTTGGCGTTTCTACTCGAGACAACTCAGTCGTAGCCGTCTACTGTTCGAAAGGCAATTGGCAAATAGCTGTCTTTTTAAGGATCAATGGAATGATGAGTCGGCTGACTCACCTGCTGCGGCTGGACGGCTATTTCTGCACTATGGCCTGGGTGCTGGCGGCGCTGCTTTTCATCAATCGCTTGAGCAGCATGGTCAAGCTGTTCATGGCGCTGTACCTGCATCAGGAACTGGGGCTGGCCATTGAAACAGTCGGCTGGCTGCTGTCCGCTTATGGCGCCGGACTGCTGATCGGCTCGATGCTGGGCGGATGGCTGAGCGATCATGTGCCCACGGCGCGGCTGACGGCTGCGCTGTTTTTTGCCTCGGTGTGGACGCTGGTCTTGCTTGGGCTGACCACACAGGTGCCGCTGCTGGCAGGTTTGCTTTTGCTCAGCGGGACACTCGACGGAGCTATTCGTACGCTGCATCAGCGGCTGATCATGGAGTACTGCGAGGTGGCGCAGCGTCCTCGCGCGCAGGCCTTGAGCCGTGTCGCCAGAAACCTCGGAATGGCTGCCGCTGGCTTGGCGGGCGGGGTGCTGGCGCAGACCGATTTTCGCTGGGTGTTCTTTGTCAGCGCGGCCATGACGCTGCTGGCATTGCTTTGGTTTGTCCGCACGACATGGCATCGACCGGTGCTGATTCCTGACGAAACGCCCGATGCCGGCACAGGCACAGGCGTCCCCTATCGAGATCGACCGTTCCTCTGGTTGCTGGCAGCGGTGATCCTGCTCGGCATGGCGTTCGACTTGATCTACAGCATGCTCGGCAATTACCTGCGGGATTACTACCGGTTGAGCACTGAAGCCATCGGTTGGCAGTTCGGGCTCAATGCGATGCTGATTGTGGTATTGCAAATACCGCTGTCGCACTGGGGTGAACGCTGGGGCGCACGTCGGCAACTGGTGGCGGGATGTGTGTTGCTGGCGGTCGGACTCGGCATGTTGCCGCTCGGTTCCGGGGTGTTTTACGCCTGCCTTTCGACGGTGGTCTGGACGCTGGGGGAAGCCCTGTTCATGCCACCCCTGAACGTGCTGGTCATGCAGCATGCGCAAGCTGGAAAAAGCGGCCAGTACTTTGGCCTTTTTTTCATGTGCTGGAGTGCGAGTGCGCTGCTTTCACCTGTGCTTGGCGGGCAGCTTTACGGTCATTTCGGTGGACACAGTGTCTGGCTCGCAAGCGCGGCTCTGGCGGTGTTGTCCATACCGCTGTTTTATCAAGCAACGCGTTTGTCGGAGCGGCAACGGGTTCTCTCCTCGGCGCACGGCGAGCCCGCTTCACTTAGCTGATCGGGTTATAGCCATTATGCAAAACCAATCTCCCTCTCGGCGGCATTCTGTCCATTCGTTAGCGTCCTATCTGGAGAACCGGGTGAATCGGAACTAGATTTCCCTCAGCGCCAGACACGCACCCCATGCACCACTCAAGAAAGGATGGAATCGGCTATGAGCATTTTTCAACGCATTGTGCTGTTGCTTAAGGTTTTGGTGATGCTGTCCGTTGGTATGTCGGCGGCGCGGGCCGAGTGCGAGGATCACGGAGAGCAGGCTTCGAGTGGGCCGGTGGCGCACAGTGGCATGATGATCGCCAAATCGGAATCCGAACCTGGAGACAAAGGGCAGGGTGGTAGCGAGGGCGATGACGATTCGACCACCGAAGAGCCCGGCAGCGACGATGATGAAGGCGACAGCCAGACGTAAATGACGGACAAAAAAAACCCTCCTGCCGGACTGATGCGCAGCCGGGGCAGAAGAGGTTATTGACCAGCTCAGATATCCCTGTGGGAGCGAGCCTGCTCGCGAAGGCGTTTTATCAGTCACCACCAATGTCGACTGAAAGACTGCTTTCGCGAGCAGGCTCGCTCCCACATTTTGTTACGCCGCGCCGTCGAGGAATTGCTCGGCGTAATGGCAAGCCACCTGGCGGCTGTCGAGCAGGCGCAGGGCCGGCTCTTCAGTGCTGCAGCGCTCGGTCGCGTACGGGCAGCGCTTGTGGAACGCGCAGCCGGACGGCGGGTTCAGCGGGTTGGGCAATTCGCCGACGATCTTGATTTTCGGCTTGTTCGGATCCGGGTGAATGGTCGGGGTGGCCGACAGCAACGCCTGGGTGTACGGGTGCAGAGGACGCTCATAGATGTCGTTTTTCGGACCCATTTCCACCGGGCGACCGAGGTACATCACCATCACGTCATCGGCGACGTGTTGCACCACCGCCAGGTTGTGGGAGATGAACACGTAAGCGGTGTTGAACTCTTGCTGCAAGTCCATGAACAGGTTCAGCACCTGCGCCTGAATCGACACGTCCAGCGCCGAGGTCGGTTCATCCGCGACCAGCACTTTAGGCTGCAACATCATCGCGCGGGCCAGGGCGATCCGCTGGCGCTGACCGCCGGAGAACATGTGCGGATAACGCTGGTAGTGCTCGGGACGCAAGCCCACCTGCTTCATCATCGCCTGCACTTTCTCGCGACGTTCGGCGGCGGAAAGGTTGGTGTTGATCAGCAGCGGCTCGCCGAGCTGGTCACCGACTTTTTGCCGTGGGTTCAACGACGCGTAAGGGCTCTGGAACACCATCTGCACGTCTTTACGCAGTTGCTTGCGCTGAGCCTTGTCGGCACCGGTGACTTCCTGCCCGGCGATTTTCAAGGAGCCGGAGGATGGCTCTTCGATCAGCGTCAGGGCACGGGCCAGGGTGGATTTGCCGCAGCCCGATTCGCCGACGACAGCGAGGGTCTTGCCGGCTTCCAGTTCGAACGACACACCGTTCAGGGCACGCACGGTCGCATGGCCCTTGAACAGGCCGCGGGACACTTCGTAGTGACGGGTCAGGTCGCGGGCGGTAAGTACGACGGCCATTACGCCACCTCCTGATTCAGCGGGTAGAAGCAGCGGGCGAGGCTGTTGCTTTTCGGGTCAAGGGTTGGACGTTGCTGACGGCAGGTATCCTGCACGTACGGGCAACGCGGCGACAGCAGGCAACCCTGCGGGCGGTCATAACGACCGGGAACGATGCCCGGCAGCGTGGCCAGGCGGGTGGCGCCCAGGCTGTGTTCCGGAATCGCCTTGAGCAACGCTTCGCTGTACGGGTGCGCCGGAATGTCGAACAGCTGAGGCACCTGACCCACTTCGACCGCTTGGCCGGCGTACATCACGCACACGCGCTGAGCGGTTTCGGCCACGACCGCGAGGTCGTGGGTGATCAGCACCAGGCCCATGTTCTGCTCTTTCTGCAGGGCCAACAGCAGGTCCATGATCTGCGCCTGAATTGTTACGTCCAGTGCCGTGGTCGGTTCGTCGGCGATCAGCAGTTTCGGTTCGCCGGCAATCGCCATGGCGATCGCAACACGCTGGCTCATGCCACCGGACAGTTGATGCGGGTAAGCATTCATACGGCTGGCGGCGCCCGGGATTTCAACTTTTTCCAGCAGTTCGATGGCGCGTGCGCGCGCTTGCTTGCCGGACATTTTCAGGTGCAGGCGCAGCACTTCTTCGATCTGGAAACCGACGGTGTAACTCGGGTTCAGTGCGGTCATCGGGTCCTGGAAGACCATGGCCAGGTCTTTGCCGACAATCTGCCGACGCTGACGGTTGCTCAGCTTGAGCATGTTCTTGCCGTCGAAATTCAGGGCGTCGGCGGTGACGATCCCCGGGTGTTCGATCAGGCCCATCAGCGCCATCATGGTCACGGACTTGCCGGAACCCGATTCGCCAACGATGGCCAACACTTCGCCCTTGTCCACGGTAATGTCGAGACCGTCGACCACCGGAACGGCGTTCTTGTCGCCGAAGCGAACGTTGAGATTCTTGATTTCTAACAGTGACATTTGAATCTCCTCAGGCGGCGTTCTTGAGTTTCGGGTCCAGCGCATCGCGCAGGCCGTCGCCCATCAAGTTGATTGCCAGCACGCTGAGCAAAATGGTCAAACCAGGCAGACTTACCACCCACCAGGCGCGTTCGATGTAGTCGCGAGCCGAAGCCAGCATGGTGCCCCACTCAGGAGTTGGCGGTTGTACGCCAAGGCCGAGGAAGCCCAGTGCCGCGGCATCGAGGATCGCCGAGGAGAAACTCAAGGTGGCCTGAACGATCAGCGGCGCCATGCAGTTGGGCAGCACGGTGACGAACATCAGGCGTGGCAGATTGGCACCGGCCAGGCGCGCGGCGGTCACGTAGTCGCGGTTCAGTTCGCCCATCACCGCGGCGCGGGTCAGACGAACATAGGACGGCAACGAAACCACGGCGATGGCAATAATGGTGTTGATCAGGCCAGGGCCGAGGATGGCGACAATCGCCACCGCCAGCAGCAGGGACGGCAGGGCCAGCATGATGTCCATCAGACGCATGATGGTCGGGCCGAGCAAGCGCGGGAAGAACCCGGCGAACAGACCCAAAAGGATGCCCGGAATCAGCGACATCACCACCGACGACAAACCGATCAGCAGGGACAGGCGCGAACCGTGGATCAGCCGCGACAGCAGGTCGCGACCCAGTTCATCGGTGCCGAGCAGGAACTGGATTTGCCCACCTTCCAGCCAGGACGGCGGGGTCAGCAGGAAGTCGCGGTACTGCTCGCTCGGGTTATGCGGTGCTACCCAAGGGGCGAACAGGGCACAGAAAATCACCAGCAGCATGAACATCAGGCCGGCGACGGCGCCTTTGTTCTTGGAGAACGCTTGCCAGAATTCTTTGTACGGAGACGGATACAGCAGGCTTTGATCGACTGCTACCGCTGGAATTGAAGTGGACATGGTCATGATGATCTCAGCGCTGATGGCGAATGCGTGGGTTGGCAAAGCCGTAGAGGATGTCCACTACGAAGTTGACCAGAATCACCAGGCAGGCGATTAACAGGATGCCGTTCTGCACCACGGGATAGTCCCGTGCGCCAATGGCTTCGATCAGCCATTTGCCGATGCCGGGCCAGGAGAAGATGGTTTCGGTCAGGACCGCACCGGCCAGCAATGTGCCGACTTGCAGGCCGACCACGGTCAGTACCGGAATCAGCGCGTTACGCAGACCGTGCACGAATACCACGCGCGACGGCGACAGGCCTTTGGCGCGAGCGGTACGGATGTAGTCTTCACGCAGCACTTCGAGCATCGAAGAGCGGGTCATCCGCGCGATCACCGCTAGCGGAATGGTGCCGAGCACAATGGCCGGCAGGATCAGGTGATGCAGGGCATCGAAGAACGCCCCGACGTCATCGGCCAGCAGCGTGTCGATCAGCATGAAACCGGTGCGCGGCTCGATGTCGTAGAGCAGGTCGATCCGCCCGGATACCGGTGTCCAGCCCAGGCTCACCGAGAAGAACATGATCAGGATCAGGCCCCACCAGAAGATCGGCATCGAGTATCCCGCCAGGGAGATGCCCATCACCCCATGGTCGAACAGGGATCCTCGCTTGAGTGCCGCGATCACCCCGGCCAGCAGGCCCAGGATGCCGGCGAACAACAGGGCGGCCATGGACAGTTCCAGGGTCGCGGGGAATAGAGAAGTGAATTCGCTCCAGACACTTTCACGGGTACGCAGGGATTCACCAAGGTCGCCGTGGGCCAGTTTGCCAACGTAATCCAGGTATTGGGCATACAGAGGTTTGTTCAGCCCCAGGCGTTCCATTGCCTGAGCATGCATTTCGGGGTCGACTCGACGTTCGCCCATCATTACTTCCACGGGGTCGCCTGGAATCATGCGAATCAACGCGAAAGTCAGCAAGGTGATGCCGAAGAACGTGGGGATCAATAACCCCAATCGGCGGGCAATAAAACTAAACATCTTGTGGTGTACCTCATCAGCCGGTTAGGCGTGCCCGGCATTCCTGGGTCAGGAATGCCGGTAGTTTCTTATCTACTTCACCTGGGTGGTGGCGAAGTTATTAGTGGTGAGCGGGCTAATCTGATAGCCCTCTACGTTGTTACGCATTGCGGTGAACATACGGGTGTGCGCCATGCTGATCCATGGCTGGTCCTGGTTAAAAATAACCAGAGCCTGTTCGTACAGCGCTGCACGTTCGGCCGGGTCGGTTTTTTCGCGGGCCTGGTCGATCAGGGCCTGGAACTTTTCATTGCACCAGCGTGCGTAGTTTTCGCCGTTTTTGGCGGCCTCGCAACTGAGCATAGGCGTCAGGAAGTTATCCGGGTCGCCGTTATCGCCCGCCCATCCGGCAGACACCATGTCGTGCTCACCGTTTTTTGCACGCTTGAGCATTTCGCCCCATTCCATGACGCGAATATCGATATGGATCCCGACCTTGGCCAGGTCAGCCTGCATCATCTGCGCGCCGAGCATCGGGTTCGGGTTGGTTGGACCGCCGCCGTTACGGGTGAACAGGGTAAACGTAGTGCCTTCCGGTACGCCGGCTTCCTTGAGCAAGGCGCGAGCCTTGTCCAGGTCACGCGGCGGATTTTTCAGGTCGTGGTTGTAGCCCAGCAGGGTGTCCGGGTATGGATTGACCGCTACGGTCGCATTGCCTTTGCCAAACAGCGCGTTGACGTATGCGGCCTTGTCGAAGGCGATATCGATGGCTTTACGTACGCGCACGTCGCTCATGTACTTGTGCGAGGTGTTCATGGCGATGTACGAGACCGTCATCGCGTTCATTTCGTCGACACTCAGTTTGGCGTCTTTCTTGATGCTCGGGATGTCGTCCGGTTTCGGATACAGCGCAATCTGGCACTCGTTGGCTTTCAGTTTTTGCAGGCGCACATTGTTGTCGGTGGCGATGGCCAGGATCAGCGAATCAGCCGGTGGCTTGCCACGGAAGTAATCCGGGTTGGCCTTGAAGCGGACTTGAGCGTCCTTGTTGTAACGCTGGAAAACGAATGGGCCGGTGCCGACAGGCTTGTTGTTCAGGTCGCCGGTCTTGTTGGCCTTGAGCAGCTGGTCGGCATACTCGGCGGAGTAGATCGAGGAGAAGGCCATGGCGATGTCGGCCAGGAACGGCGCTTCGCGGCGGGTCAGGGTGAAGGTGACGGTGTTGTCGTCGATCTTCTCGACACTTTTGAGCAGTTCCTTGAAGCCCATGCTTTCAAAGTACGGGAAGCCCACGATTGACAGTTTGTGCCACGGGTGATTCGGGTCCAGCTGACGCTGGAAGCTCCAGACCACGTCGTCGGCGTTCATGTCGCGGGTCGGCTTGAAGTATTCGGTGGTGTGGAACTTGACGCCTTTGCGCAGGTGGAACGTGTAGGTCAGACCGTCTTCGCTGATGTCCCAGGAGTCGGCCAGTGCCGGAATCACTTCAGTGGTGCCGGGCTTGAAGTCCGCCAGACGATTGAAGATGGTTTCGGCCACCGCATCGGCTGTGACTGCAGTCGTGTACTGGACCATATCGAAGCCTTCCGGACTGGCTTCGGTGCAGACCACCAGGGGTTTGGCCGAGACGCCAACAGCGACACTCAGCAACGCGGCAGCGATGGCCGCACGTAGGGGAAGCATTTTCATCAAAGAACCCTCTGCAATCGGTTAGAAGGACAAAAGCCGAACGGCCGATTCGTCACTGAATCAGCCGTTAGGCAGGTGCATTACAGAATGTTGAACGGGATGGTGGTCACGAGACGGAACTCGTTGAGGCTGCCATCCGCCTGGTTTTCACTGGCGCGGTGAGCGGTGTAGGTCGCGCGAACAGTGGTGGCCTTGAGCGGGCCGCTCTGCACGGCGTACGAAGTACCGATACCGTATTCATAGTGGTTCTCGCCGTCCATCGACTGCACGCCGTCGTAACCGCCGCCGGCATAGTGAGTACCGTCGATGCCCCAACCGCGAGCCTGGTAAATGTTGAACTTCAGGCCTGGAACGCCGTATTCAGCCATGTTCAGGCCGTAGGCGATCTGGAAGGATTTCTCGTTCGGGCCGTTGAAGTCCGACAGCAAGGAGTTGGCCAGGTAGATGCCGTTGGTTTCGTGCAGGTAGTCGAAGTACTCGTTACCGTTCACTTCCTGATACGAGAAGGTCAGGCTGTGGGCCTGGTGAGTCAGGCCGAAGGACAGGGAGTAGGTGTCGTTGTCGATTTCGCCCAACAGCTTTTTGCCTTCGTCGACGGTCTTGTAGTAGTTCAGGCCGGTGGTCAGGCTCAGTACCGAGCTGTCGCCCAACACGTGGCTGGCGCCGAAGTAGTACTGGTTCCACAGGTCTTCAGCCTGGGTGCCCCAGAGGCTGGTGGTCAGGCTGGCGAACGGCGTGTAGGTGATACCGGCGGTGTTGACGTGATCGGCTTCAGCGGTACCGTCGCCGTATTCGGAACGGAACTTGCGCTGGCTCTGTTCGGTACGCGGCGAGTTACGGTCGAAGGTGCCGAGGTCGAAGGACAGGTTTTCCAGCTCTTCGCTGTGCAGGCTCACACCTTCGAAGCTCGAAGGCAGGGGACGGTTACCGATGACATCCACTTGCGGACTGCTGAAATTCTGGCGACCGGCAGTCAATGTGGTGTTGGAGACGCGAGCCTTGACGTTGGCCAGGCCCAGTTTGCTCCACTGATCAACGGCGTCACCGCCATTTTCAGTCAAAGTACGGTTGTTACCACGGCCGCCCCGACCTGGCTCAGGAGCACCACCGTTACCGGACGCGAGGTCTTTGCGATCACGGTCCAGAGCAATTGCGTTGTAGGCAGCCACTTCGGTGCTGAAACCTACAGTGCCCTCGGTGAAGCCCGAGTTGTACTTGATGATAGTGCCTTGCACCCAGTTGATACGACGGTCAGTCGTACGAGTCTCACCATTTTTACGATAGTTGAGCGTCGCGCCCCGCTTGAACGACTCATTTGCATACCAGTTACGCGTGGAACCGGTGATCGATTGGCCTTCGACAAAGCCGGTGGCTTCGCTTTGGGCGCTCTTTTCTTTCACGGTAACCGGGGTGTACGCCTGGCTTTGGGTTTCTGCGTACGCCGAGGCGGTTACGCTGCTGATGGCCAGGGCCAATATCGCGGTGCTGCTCAGTTTCATGGGGTGAAGCTCCTTTTTTTTCTTTTTTTTAATGCCGGTCTTTTTTGGTGATCCGGCTATTTGGTTTCGAACACATACAAGGCATCGCAAACGTTTGCTGTGGGCCGGATTGACGAATTACGGCAATACGCTTGCGTGAGGGCGGAATCCGCCCCCAGCGTTTTTGGCTAATCGGTTATTTTTCTATGCTGACGCCCGAGAACACGTTACGACCGAAAGGACTCACCTTGAATCCTTCGATTTTGGCGCTCAACGGCTGGTTAACCGTCGAGTGGGCAACTGGCGTAATCGGCACCTGCTGTTTGAGGTACTGCTGCGCCTGTTTGTAGAGCACGGTGCGCTGGTCTCGGTCGGTAACGACCTTGGCCTGCTTGATCAGCTTGTCGTAAGCCGGATCACACCACATGGAGTAGTTGTTGCCGCCAATGGCGTCGCAGCTGTAAAGCGTGCCGAGCCAGTTGTCCGGGTCCCCGTTGTCACCGGTCCAGCCGATCAGGCTGACGTCGTGCTCGCCATTCTTGGTACGCTTGATGTACTCGCCCCATTCGTAGCTGACGATCTTCACGTTGAGGCCGATTTTTGCCCAGTCGGCCTGGAGCATTTCGGCCATCAACTTGGCGTTCGGGTTGTAAGGGCGCTGGACCGGCATGGCCCAGAGAGTAATTTCAGTGCCTTCCTTCACGCCGGCAGCCTTGAGCAATTCCTTGGCTTTTTCCGGGTTGTAGGCGGCGTCTTTGATGGTCTCGTCGTAGGACCATTGGGTCGGTGGCATGGCGTTGACCGCCAGTTGACCGGCACCTTGATAGACGGCGTTGAGAATGCCTTGCTTGTTCACCGCCATGTCCAGCGCCTGGCGCACTTCGAGCTGGTCGAAAGGCTTGTGGCGCACGTTGTAGGCGATGTAACCGAGGTTGAAACCGGGCTTCTCGATAAGCTTGAGCGTTGGGTCGTTCTTCAGCGCAGTCACGTCGGCAGGGCGTGGGTGCAGGGTGATCTGGCACTCGTTGGCCTTGAGCTTCTGCACCCGCACCGAAGCATCGGTGTTGATGGCGAAAATCAGGTTTTCAAGCTTGACCCGGCTCGGGTCCCAGTACTGCTGGTTGCCGGTGTAGCGGATGTTGGAATCTTTCTGGTAGCTCTTGAACACGAACGGCCCGGTGCCGATCGGCTTCTGGTTGATGTCGCTCGGCTTGCCGTCGGCCAGCAATTTGTCGGCGTATTCGGCGGACAGGATGGCGGCGAAGCTCATGGCGATGTTCTGGATGAACGCGGCGTCCACGCTGTTGAGCGTCATGACCACGGTCAGCGGCCCGGTCTTCTCGACCTTTGCGATGTTCTTGTTCAGGCTCATCCCGTTGAAATACGGGAACTCGGTCGGATAAGCCTTACGGAAAGGTTGCTGCGGATCGAGCATGCGATTGAACGTGAACAGCACGTCATCGGCGTTGAAATCACGGGTCGGCGTGAAGTATTTGGTGGTGTGAAATTTCACCCCTTCGCGCAGGTGAAAAGTGTACTTGAGGCCGTCCTCGGAAATATCCCAGCGAGTGGCCAGGCCAGGTACGACGTTGGTGGCGCCTTTTTCGAACTCTGCCAGCCGGTTGTACAACGGCTCGGCGGCGTCATTGTCAGTTGCGGTCGTGTACTGCGCGGTGTCGAAGCCAGCAGGGCTGCCTTCGGAGCAGAACACCAGGCTGTTATTGGCGGCCTGGCTGATGGAAGTGGCGGCCAGCAGGCCGGTGCCCAGCAATGCGGATAAAACCAAGGTATGGCGCATGACGCTCCCTTTTCTCTTTCTCTAAGTGTTTTTCAATGACCGCCGCCTCGTCCGGGGACATGGAGGCATCATTGATCTCAAGCCATGACTGGCAGCAAAAACCGAGAGCCCACGCATAAACTGGTCAGATCCCGACGGTATGAGCCGTGGGTCTGGCAGTAAATACGTAGAGTCCTAAAGACTCGTAGGAAAAGGCAACGCGTCCGGCACCGCTGCTGTAATACTCAGCGGAATTGGATGTAGGTTGTTTCCTACTTTCTCGGCAGATAAAGCAACGGCGACGTTAAAAACGTCGCCGCTGCAAAACCTTATTTGCTGACGCTGACGCCGTAGAAGGAGTTCAAGCCAAACGGGCTGATCTTGAAGTCCTGCACGTTGTCGCGCATGGGTTGGAACACCGTCGAGTGAGCGATAGGTGTCATTGGAACGGCATCTTTGAGGACGTGTTGCGCCTGCTTGTACAGTTCGGTGCGCTTGGACTGATCGGTCGTGCGCTTGGCTTCTTTGACGATGCCGTCGAACTTCTTGTCGCACCACTTGGAGAAGTTGTTGCCCTCCAGGGAGTCGCAGCCGAACAGCACGTTCAGCCAGTTGTCCGGGTCACCGTTGTCGCCGCTCCAGCCAATCAGCATCGCGCCGTTTTCGCCGCCTTTGGAGCGCTTGATGTACTCGCCCCACTCGTAGGTCACGATCTTGGCCTTGATACCGACCTTGGCCCAGTCGGACTGCAGCATTTCAGCCATCAGCTTGGCGTTCGGGTTGTACGGACGCTGCACCGGCATCGCCCACAGGTTGATCTCGGTGCCTTCCTTGATGCCGGCTTCCTTGAGCAGCTCTTTGGCTTTCTCAGGGTTGTACGGCGCATCCTTGATGGTGGTGTCGTAAGACCACTGGGTTGGCGGCATGGCGTTGACGGCCAGTTGACCTGCACCCTGGTAAACCGAGTCGATGATCTGCTGTTTGTTGACGGCCATGTCCAGTGCCTGACGCACTTTCAGTTGGGCCATAGGGTTCGGCTGATCGCTGCCCTTGATCTTGTCCATCACGTTGTAGGCGATGTAACCCAGGTTGAAACCAGCCTGGTCAGGCACTTTCAGAGTCTTGTCTTCCTGAAGAGCCTTCAGGTCGGCCGGACGTGGGAACAGAGTGATCTGGCACTCGTTCTTCTTCAGCTTCTGAATACGTACCGACGGGTCGGTGGTGATGGCGAAGATCAGGTTGTCGATCTTGACGTCGTCAGGCTTCCAGTAGTCCTTGTTCCCGGTGTAGCGGATGTTGGAGTCTTTCTGGTAGCTCTTGAACACGAACGGGCCAGTGCCGACCGGCTTCTGGTTGATGTCGGCGGGTTTGCCTTCCTTGAGCAGCTGGGCAGCGTACTCGGCAGACTGGACCGAGGCGAAGCTCATGGCCATGTTCTGGATGAACGCGGCGTCGACTTCTTTCAGGGTGAACTTGACAGTTTTGTCGTCGACTTTATCGATCTTGGTGATGTTGGTGTCCATCCCCATGTCGGTGAAGTACGGGAATTCGGTTGGGTACGCCTTACGGAACGGATCATCCTTGTTAACCATGCGATTAAAGGTGAACAGCACGTCGTCGGCGTTGAACTCGCGAGTCGGCTTGAAGTACGGGGTGGTGTGGAACTTGACGCCTTCACGCAGGTGGAAGGTGTAAGTCAGGCCATCATCGGAGATGTCCCATTTTGTCGCCAGACCAGGAACGACGGCGGTGCCGCCGCGCTCGAACTGAGTCAGACGGTTGAACATGGTTTCTGCAGAGGCGTCGAAGTCGGTTCCGGTGGTGTACTGACCAGGATCAAAACCGGCCGGGCTCCCTTCGGAGCAAAACACCAGGTTAGTCGCCGCTTGGGCGAAAGGTGCGGCAGCTAATAAGCTGGCGCCGACTAAAAACGGAATGACCGCGTGTTTAAGCATGGTGGCCTCATGATTTGTTGTCATTTTTGGAATTAGAGGACGACCTCGTGAGTCGTGCCTGCGGATACTTATGCAGGGGCCATACCCATTGCAAGATCCGGAGCGGCCACAAGCCTTAAACAGTGGCACGAACGTACCTTAATGTCGCATTTGTATAAATTCATGCGCATTTGACCGTTTGCGCAGGTTTTTTTCAGTGCATATGGCGCACCTGCGCGGGGCGATCTGGACGTTTTGCGCACCCGATTGGAGCGCGGTGTTACTTATTTATACCCATCAATGAGGGGTGTGAACGGGGAGGGCGGGCGTGAGTGAGATTGAGTTTTGGTTTGGTAGGTAGGTGTTTGTTGTTTAAGGGGTTGTTGTGTCTGTGGGGGCAGATTGTTCCGTTACTGTTTGTCAGTGGACATCTGTGGGTGATGCTTGGCTTCAGGATTTGGTGGGGGCTGCAGGGGCGTGTTGGTAGTACCTGAGGTGCAACCTTTGCTGCGTCCGGTAGCGCTTTTGACTTTTTTCCAGGTGTTGAGCGTTTGATAAGGCAATAGAAACGGCGATCACTCGGTGATCGCCGGAGGGTGTCCTAGATTTTGTGTAAACGGGATTTTTATTAAACCGTTAACAGCCGATCTTCGAACTGGATACTGAAGCGATTCAAGGCCGCTTTCCAGTCCCGGATCGGCATCGTCCACTTCTTGCTGATGTTGTTCAGCGCCAGATAAAACAGTTTCATCACCGCGTCATCGGTCGGAAATGAGGCGCGCGTTTTGATCACTTTGCGCAGGCTCATGTTGATCGATTCGATGGCATTGGTGGTGTAAATCACCTTGCGAATTTCGGCTGGATAGTCAAAAAACGGGATCACCCGAGCCCAGTTTCGCCGCCATGACAGGCTGATCGACTGGTACTCGGCATCCCATTTGGCTTCAAATTCGCAGAGTCGTTGTTCGGCCAATTCGGCGGTTGCCGAGGTGTAAATCAGTTTGAGATCAGCCGCCACCTCTCGCTGCTTTTTCCACGACACGAAGTTCAAGCTGTTGCGCACCATGTGCACGATGCACAGCTGAACGACGGCTTTTGGGTAGACGGCTTCAATGGCTTCAGGGAAACCTTTGAGACCGTCCACGCAGGCGATGAAGATGTCCTGCACGCCCCGATTCTTGAGTTCGGTCACCACTTGCAGCCAGAACTTCGCGCCTTCGGTTTGAGCGATCCACAGACCCAGCACTTCCTTGTGACCGGCCATATTGACGCCGATAGCCAGGTAAACCGCCTTGTTGCGCACGGCGCCAGCGTCACGCACTTTGACGTGAATGCAGTCCAGATAGAGGATCGGGTACAGCGCGTCCAGTGGTCTGGCTTGCCACAGCTTGACCTCGTCACTCACCGCGTCGGTAATCGCCGAGATCAGGCTGGGAGAGACCTCTGTGCCGTACATTTCCTGTAAGTGAGCCTGGATTTCTCTGACACTCAAACCGCGAGCGTAGAGAGAGATGACTTTGTCATCGAAGCCCGTCCAGCGGGTTTGATGCTTGGCCACCAACTGCGGCTCGAAGGACGCCTGCCGGTCGCGAGGGATGTCGAGCGGCAGTTCGCCGAAGTCGCCCTTCAGGGTTTTACCGCTGTGACCGTTGCGCGCATTGGCGGCGGTGTTGGTGATCGCTGCGCTTTTGTCGTGCCCCAAGTGTTCGGTCATCTCGGTTTCAAGGGCCCGCTCCACCAGCATCTTGGTGAGCTGTTTGAGCAGGCCGTTTTCGCCGATCAGATCTTCGGGCTTTTTGTAGTTGGCCAGCAGACTGTCGGCCAGTTTAACCAGTTCAGGATCAGGCTTGACTCGTTTGGCGCGCTTGGGTTTTGGCTCGGTCATTGGATTTCCTTGGGGTAGGCAGTCTCCTGCCAAATGACCGTTTACACAAAACTAATTACACCCTCGATCGCCGTTTTTGTGTACGGGTTATCGAATCAAGGCATCAACACTTCAATCGAACCATCCGCCGTCATGCTGACCTGGCTGGTCCCTGCCTCAACCTCAGGCGTCACCGGTGCCGAGTCCATGCTCGCCGCTTTCATCATCATCGGCCCACGCATGTACGGTTGTGGATAGCCGTTGCTATTCAAGTTCAGGTTAACGATTTTGTAACCCTTGCCGCCCAATGCATCGGTCGCTAGTTGCGCGCGGGCCTTGAAGGCGCTGACGGCTTCTTTAAGCAGCGCATCTTCGCTGGCCTTGCGGGTTGGGGTGGCGATGGCGAAGTCCATGCCGCCCATTTTCAGGTCGGTGAGCAGTTCGCCGGTCAGTTTCGACAGCGCCGCGAAGTCGGAGCTTTCCAGGCGCAATTCGGCGCGTTCACGCCAGCCGGTGATTTTCTGGCCCTTGGTGTCGTAGATCGGGTAGCTGTTGCGGCTGCCCTGGCGCAGGGTGACTTCCTTGACCTGTTTGGCCTGGGCCAGCGCTTTGTTCATGGTGGTGCTGATGTCGGCGGCGAGTTTGGCCGGGTCGGTGTTTTGTTCTTCGGTGTAGAGAGTCACGATCATCAGGTCGCGGGCGACTTCCTGACTGACTTCGGCACGCAGGGCGATCTGGTTGTAATGAAGTTCGTCGGCGGCCAGGGCCGGGAGGCTGGCGACGGTGCCAACGCTAAGGGCAAGAAGGGCGGCGCTGCGGCTGAAACTGTGCATGAAAACTCCTTGGACGGTGCGCAGGGGTTAAGGTCCGAGCCTGCGTGAAACCATCAGACTCTAGCTTTTATGATCCGGTTCGCACAGTTACAACTTCTATACAGATCGATCGCAGGTGGCTGCTTCCCAGCCAATCGCGGGCAAGCCTTGCTCCTACAGGTGACGGGTGTGCAGAAGATGTGTGCACGACGCAAACCTGTAGGAGCAAGGCTTGCCCGCGATGGCGATCTGGCAGGCGCCGAGTAACGTCCCCGCCTGTGGCCGTTTGCCGCACTTTTGCCTGCCAGCCCCCGTGCTTGGTTATACTCCGTGCGATCCGCCTGGAGCGCTCATCAGGAGAGCTCATGCTCGCCCCCGTTCAAATCACTTCCGCAACTCGCCAGAATCTCTGGCGGCTGACGTTCATCCGCACATTGGTGTTGGCCGCTCAGGCCGGTTCCGTGGGCCTGGCCTACTGGCTCGACTTACTGCCGCTGCCCTGGTTCCAACTGGCAGCGACCCTCGGTTGCTCGATGTTGCTGTGCGCGTTCACGGCCATTCGCTTGCGCACCTCTTGGCCGGTTACTGAACTCGAATACGCCGTGCAACTGGCCTGCGACCTGTTTATCCACAGTGCCTTGCTGTACTTCTCCGGCGGTTCGACCAACCCCTTCGTCTCTTATTACCTGGTGCCGCTGACCATCGCCGCCGTGACGTTGCCGTGGCGTTATTCGGTGATTCTGTCCGGTATCGCGTTGACGATGTACACCCTGCTGCTGGCCCGCTTCTATCCGCTGCAAACCTTCCCGATCGCTCGGGAAAACCTGCAGGTTTACGGGATGTGGCTGAGTTTCGCCCTGGCCGCGGCGGTCATCACCTTCTTCGCCGCACGCATGGCCGAGGAGCTGCGCCGTCAGGAAGAACTGCGCGCCATCCGTCGTGAAGAGGGCCTGCGCGATCAGCAACTGCTGGCCGTCGCCACTCAGGCCGCCGGTGCGGCCCACGAACTGGGCACGCCGCTGGCGACCATGAGTGTGTTGCTCAAGGAAATGCGTCAGGATCACCACGACCCGATGTTGCAGGACGACCTGAGCGTGCTGCAGGATCAGGTCAAACTCTGCAAGGAAACCTTGCAGCAACTGGTGCGCGCCGCCGAGGCCAATCGTCGATTGGCCGTGGAAATGCAGGACGTCACCGATTGGCTCGACGAAGCCCTGAACCGCTGGCACCTGATGCGCCCGGAAGCCAGTTACCGCTTCCAGCGCTTGGGCCAAGGCACCGTGCCGCGCATGGCGCCGCCACCGGACCTGACCCAGGCGCTGCTGAATTTGCTCAACAACGCCGCCGACGCTTGCCCCGAAGGGTTGCAAGTGACGCTGGACTGGAATGCCGAGGACTTGACCATCAGCATCCGCGACCACGGCGCCGGTGTGCCGCTGGCCATCGCCGAGCAGATCGGCAAACCGTTTTTTACCACCAAGGGCAAAGGTTTCGGCCTGGGCCTGTTTTTGAGCAAGGCCAGCGTGACACGCGCCGGCGGCTCAGTGAAACTCTACAGTCATGAGGAAGGCGGCACGCTCACCGAGCTGCGCCTGCCCCGTGTCGCCCGAGGAGACGAACATGAGTGACGAGATCCAAGTCGAAGGCGAAGGCGAAGAACTGCCGCATTTGCTGCTGGTCGACGACGACGCAACGTTTACCCGGGTGATGGCCCGTGCCATGGCCCGCCGCGGCTTTCGCGTCAGCACCGCCGGTTCCGCCGAAGAAGGCCTGACCATCGCTCAGGCCGATCTGCCGGACTATGCCGCGCTGGACCTGAAAATGGACGGCGATTCCGGCCTGGTGCTGTTGCCCAAGCTGCTTGAGCTGGACCCGGAAATGCGCGTGGTGATCCTCACCGGTTACTCGAGCATCGCCACCGCCGTCGAGGCGATCAAGCGCGGCGCCTGCAATTACCTGTGCAAACCGGCGGACGCCGATGACGTGTTGGCCGCGCTGCTCTCCGAGCACGCCGACCTCGACACGCTGGTACCGGAAAACCCGATGTCGGTGGATCGCCTGCAGTGGGAACACATTCAACGGGTGCTGACTGAGCACGAAGGCAATATTTCCGCTACCGCCCGCGCCCTGGGCATGCACCGTCGTACGTTGCAGCGCAAATTGCAGAAGCGTCCGGTTCGACGTTGACTATAGTTTTTTGAGGGAGTGGCGAATAAACCACACTAATGGAGTGTCGTTTATTCGCCCCTTTATGCCTCTACGGCAAGATCCGGACGATCAATGGATCAGAGGGGTGTTCTACGCCTTCGGATTTCGTGTAGAACTTGATTTCGACTTCTCGATGGATGTGCGGGCGCATTTCGTTGACAGGCAAGTCGGCCGTTAATGCATTCGTTGATTTGTAGCCACTGTCCCACTTCTTGTCAGTCCCTAGAAAAACGGCTTGAAATTTGTATTCAGCACCGGGTGGAAATACACCCCCGTTGCTAATTCTGATCTCTGTGGTTTCACCTAATCCACTGAGGAAGAACGCTCCATTGTTTATGTCTGACGCCGTTGGAATCGCTTTTTGAGTATTGGTTGTATTGTCCATCGGAATAGCTCCTTTGTATGCGTTTTAACCAGATTGCCTGGCGCACGTCATGGCGACGGGTTGCGATGAGTAGGCGCGAGATATCGCTGCCTATCTACTGTCATATCTGACAGTGGCGACCGGCGGCAACCGATTGGGGATTGCTTGTCAAGAGGGCCTCAACGCTGAACCGCCCCTGAACAATTGTTGTCACACAGCGTTACAACACAAGCCGATCATCTATGATCGGTTCGTGTCTGTTCTTTTCTATATCGAGCCTTATCCATGAATCAGAACGCTGAATATTCCGCGGTCAATGATGCTGTACGCGGGCAGTTTTTCCGCCGGGTGTGGGACATGATCACGCCGTACTGGCGCAGCGAAGAGAAGGGCAAGGCCTGGACGTTGCTGATCGCCGTGATCGCGCTGTCGTTGTTCAGCGTGGCGATTTCGGTGTGGGTCAACAGTTGGTACAAGGATTTTTACAACGCCCTGCAAAAGAAGGACGAGGCAGCGTTCTGGCAGTTGATCCTGTATTTCTGCGGCATTGCGGCGGTGGCCATTCTCGGCGCGGTGTACCGGCTCTACCTGACGCAGATGCTGACGATTCGCTGGCGGGCCTGGCTGACCGAGAAACACTTCACCCGCTGGCTCGACAACAAGAATTACTACCAGCTGGAGCAGGGCGGTTACACCGATAACCCGGACCAGCGGATTTCCGAAGACCTTAATAAATTCACCACCAACACGTTGGGCCTGGGGCTCGGGTTGATTCGCAACATCGTCAGCCTCGTATCGTTCTCGATCATCCTGTGGGGCGTGTCCGGCAGTATCGAAGTATTTGGTTTCACGATTCCCGGTTACATGTTCTGGTGCGCGCTGGTTTACGCCGCCGTCGCCAGTTGGCTGACGCATTTGATTGGCCGCCGCCTGATCGGCCTCAACAACAACCAGCAACGTTTCGAAGCCGACCTGCGTTTCTCCATGGTTCGGATTCGCGAGAATGCCGAAAGCATTGCGCTGTACAACGGCGAGCCTAATGAGAACCGCCGCTTGAGCAGCCGTTTCGGGATGGTCTGGCACAACTACTGGGACATCATGAAAGTGTCCAAGCGCCTGACCTTCTTTACTTCCGGTTATGAGCAGATCGCCGTTATCTTCCCGTTCATGGTCGCCGCGCCGCGTTACTTCACTGGCAAGATCGAGCTGGGTGAGCTGATGCAAATCAACTCGGCGTTCGCTAACGTCCAGGACAACTTCAGTTGGTTCATCACGGCGTACCAGGACCTTGCCGAATGGCGCGCCACCTGTGATCGTCTGCTGAGTTTCCGCCAGGCCATGACCGACAACGAAGAGCGTGCGCCGGCGATTGATGTACAGAATTCGGGGGCGGCGTTGAAGGTGCATAACCTTGGCCTCGATCTGGCCGACGGTCGCCACTTGCTGAGCAACGCCGACATGACCGTGGAGGAGGGTGAACGCGTCATGCTCAGCGGTCGCTCCGGCAGCGGTAAATCCACGCTGTTTCGAGCGATGGGGCACCTTTGGCCGGCTGGCCACGGCAGTATTCGTCTGCCGACGGGGCGTTATCTGTTCCTGCCGCAAAAACCGTATCTGCCGATTGGCAGCCTGCGTGAAGCGCTGAGTTATCCACAGTCTGGCGATACGTATCCGCATGAACGCTACGTTCATGTGCTGGAAGCCTGCCGTTTGCCGCATCTCGTTGCCCGTCTGGACGAAGCCAATCACTGGCAGCGCATGTTGTCGCCGGGTGAGCAGCAACGTCTGGCCTTCGCTCGTGCGCTGCTTTACGCACCGCAATGGCTGTACATGGACGAAGCGACTTCGGCGATGGACGAGGAGGACGAAGCGTCGCTGTATCAGACCTTGATCGATGAGATTCCGGGATTGAGCATTGTCAGCGTCGGGCATCGCAGCAGCCTGAAGCGGTTCCATCCACGGCATGTACGAATCGAGAATGGGCATCTGGTGGATCAAACCGTGACCGCATAAACACCGCAAACCCTGTAGGAGCATAGCTTGCTCGCGATAGCCTTTACGCGGCTCATCTGAAGAACTGCGTCATCGTTCATCGCGGGCAAGCCATGCTCCTACAGGGGTTAGGTGATCGTACAACCGCGTTGAGCTATGATGCGGTTTCAGCCGCAACTTCCGAGAAAGCGTTCACCATGGAAAACCCGATCGACGCACCACGCCTCCCTCGCAAGCGCCGCAGCCTCGCTCAGGAACTGGTGACGGTGCTGTCCGAGCAGATCCGCGACGGTCACCTCAAACGTGGCGACAAGTTGCCCACCGAGTCGGCGATCATGGATGCCCATGGCGTCAGCCGCACCGTGGTGCGCGAAGCGATTTCCCGTTTGCAGGCGGCGGGGCAGGTTGAAACCCGCCACGGCATCGGCACCTTCGTGCTCGACACCCCGAGCCCGAGCGGTTTCCGTATCGACCCGGCGACCGTGGTCACGCTGCGTGACGTGCTGGCGATTCTGGAACTGCGCATCAGCCTCGAAGTGGAATCTGCCGGCCTTGCCGCGCAACGCCGCAGCCCCGAGCAGCTGGCGTTGATGCGCGCGGCGCTGGACGCGTTGAATGAAAGTGTTTCCCATGCCAGCGATGCCGTGGCGTCCGACTTCCAGTTCCACCTGCAAATCGCCCTGGCGACAGGCAACCGCTATTTCACAGACATCATGACCCACCTGGGCACCAGCATCATTCCGCGTACACGCCTCAACTCCGCGCGCTTGGCCCACGACGATCAGCAGCACTACATGAATCGTCTGAGCCGAGAGCACGAAGAGATTTACGACGCGATTGCTCGCCAGGATTCGGATGCGGCGCGGGCGGCGATGCGGTTGCATCTGACGAATAGCCGCGAGCGGCTGCGCCATGCCCATGAAGAGGCGGAGGCGCAGCGGGGTTAAGGCTTAGGTTTATAAAGCTCGGTTTCAAGTGTGACGCGTTCGATCGGTTGATCGATTTCGAAAGGGATGGTCAACGTTCTTTTGGTGACGATGTACTGCTCATCGAGACCTTCGAATTGCAGTACGTCCGTCGCATAAATAATGCCGTCGAACATGAAGTTCTGACGTTTGCCGATGGGATGCTTCAACGTATAGGTAATGTTCACGCTCTACTCCTGCTTACCTAATGAGGTCGCTCAAACCAGGAGCAACCCCTCAGTTAACGATACTGTAAGAACTGCCATTTACGACGAACGGTCTGAAGCAAAAGAACACCCATTCAATCGCACATTTGATAAGCGAATGATCCAGTTTTAGACAAACTCCTGGCACCGGGTCAGTCGATGCTGTTGCACCTGACCAATACCGGGAGCCGGCTGCGCCATGCGCATGAAGAGGCTGAGGCGCAGCGCTGATTGCTGTTTAGCGTTCCAGGCGAACTTTTAGCCCCGGGGATTGGACCGGGGTACTGGATGCGCTAGTCACTGTGTAATGCAGATCGGCAGTGGCACCTGCGACCAGACCTTTTTCAAAGATCTCTTTCTTAATCAAGAAAGTGATAGGTGTTCCAACATCCACAGCTGTCAGCACGTGGCGTCCCTGCCAGGTATTTCCCGTAGAGGTGCGTACCTTAAGTTCGACTGCATCTCCTTGAGTTGCATTCGGATATTGGGGAACCACACCAGGTGTGGGGTCTGGCAGGTTGTGAACGTAAAGAACGTCGCCAACGGCGTCTGGAAGCATCGGTACAGGCAAGGTTTTCATTTGTGCAGTCATGATCAAAATCCTTTTAACAATCAATCAAACCGTTTGACAGGCGCGAACTGGAACGCTTCGCTGGCGGGGCCGGTCTGTTAGCCCCGGAACCATTTAGGCCGTAGCGACAGTTGTTCGGCTACTGTCAGAAATTACAGTGCCGACGAATGGTAGGTGAGATGGACTGAGTAATTTGTTGGCTGATAGATCGCCATCGCGGGCCAGTGAGGGTGTCCTAGATTTTGTGTAAACGGGATTTTTATTAAACCGTTAACAGCCGATCTTCGAACTGGATACTGAAGCGATTCAAGGCCGCTTTCCAGTCCCGGATCGGCATCGTCCACTTCTTGCTGATGTTGTTCAGCGCCAGATAAAACAGTTTCATCACCGCGTCATCGGTCGGAAATGAGGCGCGCGTTTTGATCACTTTGCGCAGGCTCATGTTGATCGATTCGATGGCATTGGTGGTGTAAATCACCTTGCGAATTTCGGCTGGATAGTCAAAAAACGGGATCACCCGAGCCCAGTTTCGCCGCCATGACAGGCTGATCGACTGGTACTCGGCATCCCATTTGGCTTCAAATTCGCAGAGTCGTTGTTCGGCCAATTCGGCGGTTGCCGAGGTGTAAATCAGTTTGAGATCAGCCGCCACCTCTCGCTGCTTTTTCCACGACACGAAGTTCAAGCTGTTGCGCACCATGTGCACGATGCACAGCTGAACGACGGCTTTTGGGTAGACGGCTTCAATGGCTTCAGGGAAACCTTTGAGACCGTCCACGCAGGCGATGAAGATGTCCTGCACGCCCCGATTCTTGAGTTCGGTCACCACTTGCAGCCAGAACTTCGCGCCTTCGGTTTGAGCGATCCACAGACCCAGCACTTCCTTGTGACCGGCCATATTGACGCCGATAGCCAGGTAAACCGCCTTGTTGCGCACGGCGCCAGCGTCACGCACTTTGACGTGAATGCAGTCCAGATAGAGGATCGGGTACAGCGCGTCCAGTGGTCTGGCTTGCCACAGCTTGACCTCGTCACTCACCGCGTCGGTAATCGCCGAGATCAGGCTGGGAGAGACCTCTGTGCCGTACATTTCCTGTAAGTGAGCCTGGATTTCTCTGACACTCAAACCGCGAGCGTAGAGAGAGATGACTTTGTCATCGAAGCCCGTCCAGCGGGTTTGATGCTTGGCCACCAACTGCGGCTCGAAGGACGCCTGCCGGTCGCGAGGGATGTCGAGCGGCAGTTCGCCGAAGTCGCCCTTCAGGGTTTTACCGCTGTGACCGTTGCGCGCATTGGCGGCGGTGTTGGTGATCGCTGCGCTTTTGTCGTGCCCCAAGTGTTCGGTCATCTCGGTTTCAAGGGCCCGCTCCACCAGCATCTTGGTGAGCTGTTTGAGCAGGCCGTTTTCGCCGATCAGATCTTCGGGCTTTTTGTAGTTGGCCAGCAGACTGTCGGCCAGTTTAACCAGTTCAGGATCAGGCTTGACTCGTTTGGCGCGCTTGGGTTTTGGCTCGGTCATTGGATTTCCTTGGGGTAGGCAGTCTCCTGCCAAATGACCGTTTACACAAAACTAATTACACCCTCGGGCCAGTAGCCTTCAATCAATCTTTCAGACGCTCTCCAAAATCCCCCGATCCACTCGCACCGCCAGTTTTACTGCCTTGGGCTTGGCATCGAACGCCACTTCCCCAAACTCATCCACCACCGCTTTGGCAACCGGATTGCCATCAGCCAACAACTCCAACGGCGCCCCCTTCAGCGATTGCCCCGAGGCCAATTCCAGTTTCAATTTGATAGTCATCATCGATCTCCTTATCAGGCAACGTTGCCAGTGGGTTTGTAATCCTTGAGCAGCAAATAAGTGCTCCAGCCCCACCAGTCATCCACGGTGGCGGTGTCGTTCAGGTTGTTGACGTCCTTGCGCCGCAGCACCTTGTTGCCCTCGACCTTGAACAACGGCGAGAAATTCCCCGTCGGGTTGAGCACTGCTTGAAGATCAGGCAGTTTTTTCAACGCAGCAAAGCTGCCGGCCGACGGGGCGATTCCACTGAGATAAGCCGCGAACACCTCATCCGCAGACACCTGAACCGCCTGATTGACCTGGGTGCGATTGGCGCTGTCGATGGCGTCGAAGTAGCGCTTGTCCCCATACGCGCGCCATTGATCGCCGTTGCCATTGCGCACGTTGAGGCCGAACTTGCTGTCTTCGTCGTGCATGAAGCGCGTGATCAACGAACCCAGATCGCTGGGTGTAACCACCGCTGCCAATTGCTTGCGCGGCACTCGCAGATGGCCGGCGGAAAACAGGTCGGTCAGGTAGTGATCGGCAAAAGCGTTCATCGCATAGGCCAGCTCCAACTGCTTTTCATCGCCACTGGCGTGGGCGAGCACCGCGTGTTGCACCGCCACGGTGTGCCCGGCGATATAGGCCAACAGCGCCCATTCGGCGAAGTGATCGGCATTGTTGGCGGCCAGTTTCAGGTAGCGGCCAAAGGGGAACAGCGCCGAGACGACACTGCCGCCGCCGGTGATTTTGTTCCACTCTTCCGACAACGTATCACCGAGGGCGTCGTAAGCCTCGTGAGGTTGTTTACCGTCCTTGATCGCCTGCTTGATCGCGGCGATTTCCTTTTGCATCACGGCAAGGATCAGCTTGGCTTCGGCATTAGAGGCCGGCAGCACGGCCAGCGAGTTGAAGGCATTGGTAAACCGCTGGATTCGGTCTGCGGTTGTTGCGCCTTCGCTGATCGGTTGATCGGGAATTCCATAGAAATCACCCCCCAGCGCAATGACCTGGCCATAGGTCAGCGCCAGCCCATTGGGCAAATGCAGCTCAACCTGAGAAGCCGGGATCGCGGGTGCATCCTTGACGAAACGCAGCAGGGTACTGTCGCCGATGGCGGTGTGTTCGCCACCCTCGAACCTCAGCTGTGGCTTGCCTTTCAGGGCTTTACCGGAGGCTGTGGGTAGCGACGCCGGAATGGCTGATGCAGCGTTGTGATGATCAGCAATCTGCAAGACCACGTGTGGGTTATCCCCGATCAGAGGAATGCCATGCTCGGTAAAAAGATCATCCAGCTCGGCAATGACCTGTTTCGGTTTTTCCTTCGGTTGTGCGTGTAGACCTGACATTTCTATCTCCTTGATATGTCGTCGGTACGATTAAAAACAACTGTATAGATATACAGTTATCCGAATCATAGATGAGAAATTTCCTACGTCAAGGAAATACTTTTCCGACTCAAATTCTGCGGTTGGCGATGAAATGCAGTTGACGGTTATTATTTAAGTTGTACGATGACCTACAACTTCGGCGAAAGCTGAACGGTTTCCTCACACACATACGTCGCTATCCAGGGTGTTCGAATAATGAATCCACAAGAACTGAAGTCCATCCTCTCTTCCGGTCTGTTGTCTTTCCCGGTTACCGATTTCAATGCTCAGGGCGATTTCCATCGCGCGGGCTATATCAAACGTCTCGAATGGCTGGCCCCATACGGTGCCTCGGCATTGTTCGCCGCGGGCGGCACCGGTGAGTTCTTCTCTCTGGCGGCCAGCGAATATTCGGAAATCATCAAGACTGCCGTCGACACCTGCGAAACCAGCGTGCCGATTCTGGCTGGCGTTGGCGGTTCGACTCGTCAAGCCATTGAATACGCACAGGAAGCCGAGCGTCTGGGGGCCAAAGGCCTGTTGCTGCTGCCGCACTACCTGACCGAAGCCAGCCAGGACGGCGTTGCCGCTCATGTTGAAGCCGTGTGCAAATCGGTGAAAATCGGCGTGGTGGTTTACAACCGCAACGTCTGCCGCCTGACCGCGCCGCTGCTGGAACGTCTGGCCGAGCGTTGCCCGAATCTGATCGGCTACAAGGATGGCCTGGGCGATATCGAGTTGATGGTGTCGATCCGTCGCCGCCTCGGCGATCGTTTCAGCTACCTGGGCGGTTTGCCGACCGCCGAAGTCTACGCCGCCGCCTACAAGGCATTGGGCGTACCGGTTTACTCCTCGGCGGTGTTCAACTTCATCCCGAAAACCGCGATGGATTTCTACCACGCCATTGCCCGCGAAGATCACGCCACCGTCGGCAAGATCATCGACGACTTCTTCCTGCCGTACCTGGACATCCGTAACCGCAAAGCGGGCTACGCGGTGAGCATCGTCAAGGCCGGGGCAAAAATTGCCGGCTATGACGCAGGTCCTGTGCGTGCGCCGCTGACCGATCTGCTGCCAGAAGAGTACGAAGCTCTGGCCGCGCTGATCGACAAGCAAGGTGCGCAGTAACACATCCGATTAAACAAGGCCGCTGAGTATTCAGCGGCCTTTTGCGTAAGGTCTATTTGTTTTGAGGGGCAGCCGGTGACAGATGCAAAGCGTTTTGATAACTACATAAACGGTGAATGGGTTGCGGGTAGCGATTACTCCAACAACATCAACCCGTCCGAACTGACCGATACCATCGGCGAGTACGCCAAGGCTGATCTCGCTCAGGTTCACGCCGCCATCGACGCCGCCCGTGCAGCGTTCCCGGCCTGGTCCACGTCGGGCATTCAGGCGCGTCACGATTCGCTGGATAAAGTCGGCACAGAAATCCTCGCCCGCCGCGAAGAACTCGGCACCTTACTGGCCCGTGAAGAGGGCAAGACCCTGCCTGAAGCCATCGGCGAAGTGACCCGCGCCGGTAACATCTTCAAGTTCTTCGCCGGTGAATGCCTGCGTCTGTCCGGCGACTATCTGCCGTCGGTGCGTCCGGGTGTGAACGTCGAAGTGACTCGCGAAGCGCTGGGCGTGGTCGGTCTGATCACACCATGGAACTTCCCGATCGCGATCCCTGCGTGGAAAATCGCCCCGGCCCTGGCCTACGGCAACTGCGTCGTGCTGAAACCGGCCGATCTGGTACCGGGTTGCGCCTGGGCGCTGGCCGAAATCATCTCCCGCGCAGGCTTCCCGGCCGGCGTGTTCAACCTGGTGATGGGCAGCGGCCGAGTGGTTGGCGATGCGCTGGTGCAGAGCCCGAAAGTCGACGGTATCAGCTTCACCGGTTCCGTGGGTGTCGGTCGTCAGATCGCGGTCAACTGTGTGTCGCGCCAGGCCAAGGTTCAGTTGGAAATGGGTGGCAAGAACCCGCAGATCATTCTCGACGACGCCGACCTCAAGCAAGCGGTCGAGCTGTCGGTACAGAGCGCGTTCTACTCCACCGGCCAGCGTTGCACGGCGTCCAGCCGTTTCATCGTCACCGCCGGGATTCACGACAAGTTCGTTGAAGCCGTGGCTGAGCGCATGAAGTCGATCAAGGTCGGTCACGCGCTGAAAGCCGGCACCGACATCGGTCCGGTCGTCTCGCAAGCGCAGCTTGAACAGGACATGAAGTACATCGACATCGGCCAGTCCGAAGGTGCACGTCTGGTCAGCGGCGGTGGTCTGGTGACCTGCGATACCGAAGGCTATTACCTCGCGCCAACCCTGTTTGCCGACAGCGAAGCGTCGATGCGCATCAGCCGCGAAGAGATCTTCGGCCCGGTGGCCAACGTGGTTCGCGTAGCGGATTACGAGGCCGCGCTGGCCATGGCCAACGACACCGAATTCGGTCTGTCGGCGGGCATCGCCACCACGTCGTTGAAGTATGCCAACCACTTCAAGCGCCACTCCCAGGCCGGGATGGTGATGGTCAACCTGCCGACGGCGGGCGTGGATTACCACGTTCCATTCGGTGGGCGTAAAGGTTCATCCTATGGATCTCGCGAGCAAGGTCGCTACGCGCAAGAGTTCTACACCGTGGTGAAGACCTCTTACATCGGTTCGTAAACGCAATACCCTGTGGGAGCGAGCCTGCTCGCGATAGCATCACCGCGTTGAAACTGACACTGCGCGGCGTCTGCATCGCGAGCAGGCTCGCTCCCACAGAAAAACCAAAGATTCACCCGCGCATAAAAATAATCAGTGGGAGTACATCTACATGCAAGCGACCAAGCCGACCCACGTCCGCTATTTGATTTTGCTCATGCTTTTTCTGGTGACCACGATCAACTACGCCGACCGGGCTACCATCGCCATCGCGGGCTCCAGCCTGCAAAAAGACCTCGGCATCGACGCGGTCACCCTCGGCTATATCTTCTCCGCATTCGGTTGGGCCTACGTGGCCGGGCAAATTCC
The DNA here is from genome assembly GCF_054897865.1 of Pseudomonas sp. LS2P72. Lineage (NCBI taxonomy): Bacteria > Pseudomonadati > Pseudomonadota > Gammaproteobacteria > Pseudomonadales > Pseudomonadaceae > Pseudomonas > Pseudomonas sp. LS2P72. The sequence goes on along the minus strand of NZ_CM142708.1, from coordinate 5,969,867 downwards.
CGGTGGCTGGTTGCTGGACCGTTTCGGCTCGAAAAAAATCTACGCGCTCAGCATCTTTACCTGGTCGCTGTTCACCGTGTTGCAGGGCTATGTCGGTGAGTTCGGCATGTCCACGGCAGTGGTTGCGCTGTTCATGCTGCGCTTTTTGGTGGGCCTGGCCGAAGCGCCATCCTTCCCCGGCAACGCACGCATTGTGGCGGCCTGGTTTCCGACCGCTGAACGAGGTACGGCGTCTGCGATCTTCAACTCGGCGCAATACTTCGCCACCGTGTTGTTCGCACCGCTGATGGGTTGGATCGTTTACAGCTTTGGCTGGCAGCACGTGTTCATCGTCATGGGCGTGATCGGCATCGTCTTCTCGGGGATCTGGCTGAAGGTGATCTATAGCCCGCGCCAACACCCGATGATCAATGAGGCCGAGTTCAAGCACATCGCCGACAACGGCGGCATGGTCGACATGGACCAGGACAAAGGCAAAGGCAAAGGCAAAAAGGGCGACGGTCCGAAGTGGGACTACATCCGCCAGTTGCTGACCAACCGCATGATGCTCGGTGTGTATCTGGGCCAATACTGCATCAACGGCATCACCTACTTCTTCCTGACCTGGTTCCCGGTGTACCTGGTGCAAGAACGCGGCATGACCATCCTCAAGGCCGGTTTCATCGCCTCGTTGCCGGCGATCTGCGGCTTCATTGGTGGCGTGCTCGGCGGCGTGATTTCCGACTACCTGCTGCGCAAGGGCCATTCCCTGACCTTCGCCCGCAAGGCGCCGATCATTGCTGGTTTGCTGGTCTCCAGCAGCATCGTGGCCTGCAACTATGTAGACGTTGAATGGATGGTCGTCGGCTTCATGGCCCTGGCATTCTTCGGCAAAGGCGTGGGTGCGCTGGGTTGGGCCGTGGTGTCTGACACCTCGCCAAAACAGATCGCCGGTCTCAGCGGTGGCTTGTTCAACACCTTCGGCAACATCGCGTCGATCACCACCCCGATTGTCATCGGCTACATCATCAGCTCCACCGGCTCGTTCAAATGGGCGCTGGTGTTTGTCGGTTGCAACGCCTTGGTCGCGGTATTCAGCTACCTGGTAATCGTCGGTCCGATCAAACGTGTGGTACTCAAGGAGCCGCCCGTCAGCGGTCCTGAAACCAATAACAAATTGTCTCAAGCGCATTCCTGAGGAGCGGCGTCATGCAGTTGATTGAACATTCTGACTCGCCGCGTTACATCCGCCTGCACGAGCGGGACAACGTAGTGATCGTGGTCAACGACCAGGGCGTGCCGGCCGGCACCGAGTTTCCGGACGGCCTGGTCACCGTGGATTTCGTGCCACAGAGCCACAAGGTCACCCTGGAAGACATTTCCGAGGGCGGCCAGGTGATTCGTTACGGGCAGACCATCGGCTACGCGTTGCAGCCAATTCCGCGCGGTAGCTGGGTCAAGGAAGATCAACTGCGCATGCCCACCGCGCCACCGCTGGACAGCTTGCCGCTGTCCACCGAAGTGCCGACGGCGCAGGCACCGCTGGAAGGCTTCACGTTCGAGGGTTATCGCAACGCCGACGGCACCGTCGGCACGCGCAACATTCTCGGGATTACCACGACGGTTCAGTGCGTCACCGGTGTGCTCGATCATGCGGTCAAGCGCATCAAGGATGAATTGCTGCCGCTCTATCCGAACGTCGATGACGTGGTCGCGCTGACTCACAGCTACGGCTGTGGCGTGGCGATTACCGCGACTGACGCGTACATCCCGATCCGCACGGTGCGCAACCTCGCGCGCAACCCTAACCTGGGTGGCGAAGCCTTGGTGATCAGCCTGGGTTGCGAGAAATTGCAGGCCGGGCAGGTGATGCACGAGAACGACAGCTCGGTGGATTTGAGCGATCCGTGGCTGTACCGCTTGCAGGATTCCAGTCACGGTTTTACCGAGATGATCGAGCAGATCATGGCGCTGGCCGAAACTCGTTTGAAGAAGCTCGATCAACGTCGCCGGGAAACCGTGCCGGCGTCCGAGCTGATTCTCGGTATGCAGTGCGGCGGCAGCGATGCGTTTTCCGGGATCACCGCCAACCCGGCGTTGGGCTATGCCTCGGACCTGTTATTGCGCGCCGGCGCGACGGTGATGTTTTCCGAAGTCACCGAAGTGCGCGATGCGATTTACCTGCTGACTTCCCGTGCAGAGACTGAGGAAGTTGCTCAGGAACTGGTGCGCGAGATGGACTGGTACGACCGTTACCTGGCCAAGGGCGAAGCGGATCGCAGCGCCAACACCACGCCGGGCAACAAGAAGGGCGGGTTGTCGAATATTGTCGAAAAGTCCCTGGGCTCGATCGTCAAATCCGGCAGCAGCGCGATCAACGGGGTGCTGGGTCCTGGTGAGCGCTTCAAGCGCAAAGGGCTGATCTTCTGTGCGACCCCGGCCAGTGACTTTGTCTGCGGGACGTTGCAATTGGCGGCGGGGATGAACCTGCATGTGTTCACTACCGGGCGTGGCACACCGTATGGTTTGGCGATGGCGCCGGTGGTGAAGGTGTCGACCCGGACCGAGCTGGCGCAGCGTTGGCCGGACTTGATCGACATCGATGCCGGGCGGATTGCGACCGGGCGGGCCTCGATTGAAGACCTTGGCTGGGAGTTATTTCACTACTACCTGGATGTGGCCAGCGGCAAAAAGCAGACGTGGGCGGAGAAGCACAAGCTGCATAACGACATCACCCTGTTTAACCCGGCGCCGATCACCTAAGACCGAGTCGCCTGCTTCGCGGGCAAGCCTTGCTCCTACGGTTTTATGTCGTTCGCGCCATTGCGTACGACTCAGACCTGTAGGAGCAAGGCTTGCCCGCGATAGCGTTCTCCCAGACGCCGATGTCCTCCGTGGCTTATCATTAGCCCCCTAACGACGCTCACCCAAGGTTACCCCGGCATGCTGGCTATCTTCCTCGAAACCCTGAACATCACCGCGCCGGTGTTTGCCATGCTGTTTCTGGGGGCGCTGCTCAAGCGCATCGACTGGATCAACGACAATTTCATCCACACTGCATCGGCACTGGTATTCAACGTCACCATGCCGGCGTTGTTGTTTCTGGGCATCCTGCATGCCGACCTGCACGCTGCGTTGCAACCGGCGCTGCTCATCTACTTCTCGCTCGCTACCCTGGTCTGTTTTGCCATCGCCTGGGGCTGGGCGATCTGGAAGTGCCCGCGGGAAGACCGGGGGATCTACACCCAGGGCGCCTTTCGCGGCAACAACGGGGTGATCGGCCTCGCACTGGCGGCAAGCATGTACGGCGACTATGGGATTTCCCTCGGGGCGATTCTCGCAGCGTTGGTGATCCTGTTTTACAACACGCTCTCGACCATTGTGCTGGCGGTGTACAGCCCGGTGATCAAGTCCGACCCCTGGAGCATCTGCAAAAGCGTGATGGTTAATCCGCTGATCATCAGCGTGTTTGCGGCGGCGCCGTTTGCCTACTTCAAGATCGGCTTGCCGGGATGGCTGGAGACGTCCGGCCAATACCTGGCGCAAACCACCTTGCCGCTGGCGCTGATCTGCATTGGCGGCACGCTGTCGCTGGCTGCCCTGCGCAAAAGCGGCAACATGGCGCTGAGCTCGAGCCTGGTGAAGATGATCGGCCTGCCGGTGCTGGCGACACTGGGGGCGTGGCTCTGGGGCTTTCGTGGGGCGGAGTTGGGGATTCTGTTTCTGTACTTCGGCAGCCCGACCGCCGCTGCCAGTTTTGTCATGGCCCGTCAGGCCAATGGCAATCATGAACTGGCGGCAGCGATCATCGTGATCACCACGTTGATGGCGGCGGTTACCACCAACATCGGGATCTTCCTGTTGCAGTGGGGCGGGTGGATTTAGCTGCGGGATTTGTGGTGTTCTTCAGGGCCTCATCGCGAGCAGGCTCGCTCCCACAGGTTCAGTGTTGTTAATCAAATGTAGTGAACACCGAAGATCCCTGTGGGAGCGAGCCTGCTCGCGATGGCGGTAGACCTGGCAACGAAAATGACGGCGGCTTATTCCGGCTTCTGGTAGCTATCGATCACTTCCTGCGCCGCCCGAAACGCATCGATGGCCGCCGGGACACCGGCATACACCGCGCAATGCAGCAGCGCTTCACGAATCTCTTCCACGGTGCAGCCATTGTTCAGCGCACCGCGCACGTGACCTTTCAATTCCTGCGGGCACTTCAAGGCGGTCAGGGCGGCGAGGGTGATCAGGCTGCGGGTTTTCAATGGCAAACCTTCGCGGTTCCAGACGCCGCCCCAGGCGTGCTCGTTGACGAAATCCTGCAGCGGTTGCGTGAACTCGGTGGCATTGCCCAGCGCGCGGTCGACGAAGGCGTCGCCCATCACTTGGCGGCGTACTTCAACGCCAGGCTTTTTATCATCGGTCATGGCAATTCCTAATTGTGGTGTTGGCGACGCCAGGCGCGCAGCGACGTGAACAGCAAAAACGCCATCAGCGCCGGCAGGACAAAAAACAGCATCAGGTGTTCAAGCTTGCCAGCCAGCGGCATGCCGGTGGTGAACGACACCACGTGCAGACCGTAAGCCAGATACAAACCCAAAAACAGCAGACCTTCGGCGCGGGTCACCCGGTAACCGGAATAGAACATCGGCAGGCACAACACCGCGACGCCGAGCATCACCGGCAAGTCGAAGTCCAAGGCGTTGGGTGATACCGACAGCGGCGATGGCGCGATCAGCGCGGTGAAGCCCAGCACGCCCAAGAGGTTGAACAGATTGCTGCCGATCACGTTGCCCACGGCGATGTCGCGCTCACCACGCAAGGCGGCGATCAACGAGGTGGCCAATTCCGGCAGGGAGGTGCTGACGGCGACGATGGTCAGGCCGATGATCCGCTCCGACAACCCCAGATCGGTCGCGACCGAAACCGCCGCGCCCAACAGCAAGTGACCGGCGTAGACCAGCATCGCCAAACCCACGACGATCATCAGCAGGCTGCTGAACCATGGCGCTTGCGGGACTTCGTGGGTGGTCGATTGTGGACGGACCGAGTGTCGTGACTGGCGCAGCAACAGGCCCAGATACAACGCCAGTGCTGCCAGCAGCATCACGCCATCGGCGCGGGTCAGTTCTTCGTTCCACGCCAATACGAACACCAGCAGGCTAGCGCCGATCATCAGCGGAATATCCAGGCGCACCAGTTGCCGTGAAACCCGCAGCGGGATGATCAGCGCCGAGAGCCCGAGGGTGACGAGGATGTTGAAGATGCTACTGCCGATCACACTGCCGACGGCGATGTCGGCGTTCTGCGCCAGGGTCGCTTGCAGGCTGACCGCCATCTGCGGTGCGCTGCTGCCGAGGGCGACGATGGTCAGGCCGATAATCAGTGGTCGTACATGCAGGCGCGCGGCGAGGCGGACGGCGGCGCGCACCATCAACTCAGCGCCGGCGATCAGCAACAGCAAGCCGCCGAGCAATTCAATCACGCTGATCAGGGGTATATCGGCAAGTCCGAAAATGGTTGGTGCTCCGTCTATCAGTCGTCGAGGGCTTGCACGCGAACCTTCGCGGTGCCGCTGCGCAACATGCCCAACTGTTCGGCCGCTTCACGTGACACGTCGATCAGGCGTCCACGAGAGTATGGCCCGCGGTCGTTGACGCGCACCACGCAGGACCTGTCGTTATTCAGGTTGGTAATCTTCACCCGGGTGCCGAACGGCAACTGACGATGGGCGGCGGTCAGGCCGTGCTGGTTGAAACGCTCGCCACTGGCGGTGCGTTTGCCATGGTGTTTGGCGCCGTAATACGAAGCTACGCCGGTCTTGTCGTAGCCGTGTGGATCGATGGCATCGGTGCTGGCGCAACCGGCCAGCAGAGAGAGCAGGGCGCAGGCACTGAGCAGACGCTTCATTTAGAAAGTCCCAAAAACAAATGTGGGAGCGAGCCTGCTCGCGATGGCGGACTGTCAGTCACATCAATGATGGCTGTGCCGCCGTCATCGCGAGCAGGCTCGCTCCCACAAGGGGTAGAGCCAGGCTTTAAAACTGGCTCCATTGCGATCAGCCTTCGAGCTTGCTTTTCAGCAGTTCGTTAACCTGTTGCGGGTTGGCCTTGCCTTTGGAGGCTTTCATGGCCTGGCCGACGAAGAAGCCGAACATCTTGCCGCGTTTGGCTTCGTCTGCCGCGCGGTACTGCTCAACTTGTTCGGCATTGGCCGCGAGCATTTCGTCCAGCACTGCCGAGATCGCGCCCGTGTCGGTCACTTGCTTCAAGCCGCGCTTGTCGATGATCTCGTCCGCGCTGCCTTCGCCGTTGGCCATGGCTTCAAACACCACTTTGGCGATCTTGCCGGAGATGGTGTTGTCGGTGATGCGCAGCAGCATGCCGCCCAGTTGCTCGGCCGAGACCGGCGACTGATCGATGTCCAGGCCCTGTTTGTTCAACAGGCTGCCCAGTTCAACCATCACCCAGTTGGCCGCCAGCTTGGCGTCGCCGCCGATGCTCACGACTTTCTCGAAGTAATCGGCTTGCTCGCGGCTGGTGGCCAGGACGCTGGCGTCGTAGACCGACAGACCGAACTGCGCCTGGAAGCGCTCGCGTTTCTGCGGTGGCAGTTCTGGCAGTGTGGCGCGCACGTCGTCGAGGAATGAGTCTTCGATGACCACCGGCAGCAGGTCCGGATCGGGGAAGTAACGGTAGTCGTTGGCTTCCTCTTTGCTGCGCATCGGACGGGTTTCGTCCTTGTTCGGATCGTACAGACGGGTCTGCTGGATCACTCTGCCGCCGTCTTCGATCAGTTCGATCTGACGCTGCACTTCGGTGTTGATCGCCTTCTCGATAAAGCGGAACGAGTTGACGTTCTTGATCTCGCAGCGTGTGCCGAATTCAACCTGGCCTTTCGGACGGATCGACACGTTGCAGTCGCAACGCAGCGAACCTTCGGCCATGTTGCCGTCGCAGATGCCGAGGTAACGCACCAGTGCGTGGACTGCCTTGACGTAAGCCACGGCTTCTTTAGCGCTGCGCATGTCCGGCTCGGACACGATTTCCAGCAGCGGCGTGCCGGCACGGTTCAGGTCGATGCCGGTGGCACCGCTGAATTCTTCGTGCAGGCTTTTACCGGCGTCTTCTTCCAGGTGCGCGCGGGTGATGCCGACGCGTTTGACCGTGCCGTCTTCCAGCGCGATGTCCAGGTGGCCTTTGCCAACGATCGGCAATTCCATCTGGCTGATCTGGTAGCCCTTCGGCAGGTCCGGGTAGAAATAGTTCTTACGCGCGAACACGTTGTGCTGGCCAATCTCGGCATCAATCGCCAGACCGAACATCACCGCCATGCGCACTGCTTCCTGGTTCAGCACCGGCAGTACGCCAGGCATACCGAGATCAACCAGGCTGGCCTGGGTGTTCGGCTCGGAACCGAAGGTGGTGGAACTACCGGAAAAGATTTTCGACCGGGTGGTGAGCTGGGTGTGAATCTCCAGCCCGATCACGACTTCCCATTGCATGTGTTTCTCCTCAGAAGCCGGTTGGGGTGCGGGTGTGCCAGTCAGTGTTCAACTGATACTGGTGCGCAACGTTGAGCAAACGGCCTTCCTGGAAATACGGGGCGAGCAATTGCACGCCGACCGGCAGACCATCGACAAAACCGGCTGGCATGGACAAGCCTGGCAGACCGGCGAGGTTGGCGGTAATCGTGTAGACGTCTTCGAGGTACGCAGCAACCGGGTCGCTGTTCTTGGCGCCGAGTTTCCAGGCCGGGTTCGGCGTGGTTGGGCCGAGGATGATGTCGACCTCATTGAAGGCAGCCATGAAGTCGTTCTTGATCAGACGGCGGATTTTCTGTGCCTTCAGGTAGTAGGCGTCGTAGTAACCGGCCGACAGCGCGTAGGCACCGACCATGATCCGGCGCTGCACTTCCGGGCCGAAACCTTCGCCACGGGAACGCTTGTACAGGTCTTCCAGGTTTTTCGGGTCTTCGCAGCGGTAGCCGAAACGCACGCCGTCAAAACGCGACAGGTTGGAAGAGGCTTCTGCCGGGGCAATCACGTAGTACGCAGGAATCGCGTGCTGCATGTTCGGCAGGCTGATTTCCTTGATCACGGCACCGAGCTTTTTCAGCTCTTCGACACTGGCCATAACCAGGTCGGCAATACGCGGGTCGAGACCGGCGCTGAAATACTCTTTAGGAACGCCGATGCGCAGGCCTTGCAGCGAACCGTTGAGGCCCGCGCTGTAATCAGGCACGGGCTCGTCGATGCTGGTGGAGTCTTGCGGGTCGAAACCGGCCATGCCTTGCAACAGGATCGCGCAGTCTTCGGCGGTGCGGGCCAGAGGGCCGCCCTGATCGAGGCTGGAAGCGTAGGCGATCATGCCCCAGCGTGAAACGCGACCGTACGTCGGTTTCAGGCCAGTGAGGTTGGTCAGTGCGGCCGGCTGACGGATCGAGCCGCCCGTGTCGGTGCCAGTGGCTGCCGGCAGGAGACGCGCGGCAACTGCTGCCGCGGAACCGCCAGACGAGCCGCCCGGAACGTGTTCCAGGTTCCACGGGTTTTTCACCGCGCCGTAATAGCTCGACTCGTTGGCCGAACCCATGGCGAATTCGTCCATGTTGGTCTTGCCCAGCGTCACGGCACCCGCGGCGGCCAGCTTGGCGACCACGGTGGCGTCGTACGGTGCTTTAAAGTTGTCGAGCATCTTCGAGCCGCAGCTGGTGCGGATGCCCTGGGTGCAGAACAGGTCTTTGTGGGCGATCGGCGCACCGAGCAGGGCGCCGCTCTCACCATTGGCGCGGCGTGCGTCAGCGGCTTTCGCCTGCTGGAGCGCCAGGTCTTCGGTGAGGCTGATGAAACTGTTGAGCTGCGGATCGAGCTGGGCGATACGCGCCAGCAGGGTTTTGGTCAGCTCTTCGGAAGAAAACTTTTTATCGGCGAGACCGCGGGCGATCTCGGTCAGAGTCAATTGATGCATTGCAGGCTCTTTCCCTTTAGTCGATGACTTTCGGAACCAGGTACAGGCCGTTTTCGACCGCTGGTGCGATGGACTGATAGGCCTCGCGATGATTGGTCTCGGTCACGACGTCTGCACGCAGGCGCTGGCTGGCTTCCAGTGGGTGGGCGAGCGGCTCGATACCGTCGGTATTGACCGCCTGCATTTCGTCGACCAGTCCCAGAATGCTGTTCAGGGCCGAAGTGATGTGTGGAAGATCGGCATCATTAAGGCCAAGACAGGCCAGATGAGCGATTTTTTCCACGTCGGAGCGTTCAAGCGTCATGGGATTCTCCAGTGGAAGGAAAACAGAACGGATGCTATCCGTGTGTTAGATTGTCGGAACACTACCGCATTTCTACGGTCATAAGGCCGCGATTGTGGGGGTTGGTGCACAGAAAAGCGGCCAATTTAACATATTGGCGCCTTGCCCAAAATCCCTGTCGTTGTTAGAGTTTGCCGCACTTTTTTACCCACGCGTTGCCTAGGGTCCCTTTCCCATGTTCAAGAAACTGCGTGGCATGTTTTCCAGCGATCTTTCCATTGACCTGGGCACTGCCAACACCCTTATTTACGTGCGCGAGCGCGGTATCGTCCTGAATGAGCCATCGGTTGTGGCTATTCGGACACACGGTAACCAGAAAAGTGTCGTTGCCGTCGGCACCGAGGCCAAGCGCATGCTCGGCCGTACGCCGGGCAACATTGCTGCCATTCGTCCGATGAAGGACGGTGTGATCGCCGACTTCAGCGTTTGCGAAAAGATGCTGCAGTACTTTATCAACAAGGTTCACGAAAACAGCTTCCTGCAGCCTAGCCCTCGTGTGCTGATCTGCGTTCCATGCAAATCCACCCAGGTTGAGCGTCGTGCCATCCGTGAATCGGCCCTCGGTGCCGGTGCCCGTGAAGTGTTCCTGATCGAAGAGCCAATGGCCGCTGCGATCGGTGCCGGCCTGCCGGTTGAAGAAGCTCGCGGCTCGATGGTTGTCGATATCGGTGGCGGTACCACCGAAATCGCGCTGATCTCCCTGAACGGTGTGGTTTACGCCGAATCCGTACGGGTTGGCGGCGACCGCTTCGACGAAGCGATCATCACTTACGTGCGTCGCAACTACGGCAGCCTGATCGGCGAATCCACTGCCGAGCGCATCAAGCAGGAAATCGGTACTGCCTACCCGGGCGGCGAAGTTCGCGAAGTCGATGTTCGTGGCCGTAATCTGGCCGAAGGCGTTCCACGCGCATTCACCCTGAACTCCAATGAAGTGCTGGAAGCTCTGCAAGAGTCCCTGGCCACCATCGTTCAGGCTGTGAAAAGTGCACTGGAGCAATCGCCTCCGGAACTGGCTTCCGATATCGCCGAGCGTGGTCTGGTACTGACCGGTGGTGGCGCCTTGCTGCGTGACCTCGACAAGTTGCTGGCCCAGGAAACCGGTCTGCCGGTGATCGTTGCCGAAGACCCGCTGACCTGCGTTGCTCGCGGCGGTGGCCGTGCGTTGGAAATGATGGATAAACACACCATGGACCTGCTGTCGAGCGAGTGATCTCGCCCGACGCATCTATGCTGTTGGCGCGCAGGCAGCACTTTGCGGTGCTGCCTGTTGGCGTTTATCTTCTGTCAGTCTGCATCCAGGCCGGTTTGATGCCGTATGAATAAAGAGAACATTTGCCTGGGAGGAGCGGCTTATTAAACCGCTTTTCACCAAAGGGCCTTCACTGGGCGTGCGCTTGTTGGTGCTGGTCGTGCTATCGGTCGCGCTGATGGTGGTCGATGCCCGCTTCACACTGCTCAAGCCAGTGCGTAGCCAAATGTCGCTGGTACTGATGCAGTCTTACTGGATCACCGACCTGCCGCAGCGGCTATGGCAGGGTGTGGCCAGCCAATTTGGCAGCCGTACCGAACTCGTCGCCGAAAACGAAAAACTCAAAACCGAAAACCTGCTGTTGCAGGGCCGCATGCAAAAGCTTGCCGCCCTCACCGAGCAGAACGTTCGGCTGCGCGAGTTGCTCAACTCCTCCGCGCTGGTCAACGAGAAGGTCGAAGTGGCCGAGCTGATCGGCATGGACCCCAATCCCTTCACCCACCGCATCATCATCAACAAAGGTGAGCGCGACGGTGTGGTCCTCGGTCAGCCGGTGCTCGATGCCCGCGGCCTGATGGGCCAGGTGGTCGAGTTGATGCCGTACACCTCTCGTGTGCTGTTGCTGACCGATACCACTCACAGCATTCCGGTGCAGGTGAACCGCAACGGTCTGCGGGCGATTGCCAGCGGCACCGGCAACCCGGAACGCCTGGAGTTGCGTCATGTGGCCGATACCGCCGACATCAAGGAAGGCGATCTGCTGGTCAGCTCCGGTCTGGGCCAGCGGTTCCCGGCGGGTTACCCGGTGGCGACGGTCAAGGAAGTGATCCACGATTCCGGTCAGCCGTTCGCTATCGTGCGTGCCGTACCGACCGCCGCCTTGAACCGCAGCCGCTACTTGCTGCTGGTGTTCACTGACGGCCGCACAGCCGAAGAGCGCGCCAACGATGCTGCCCAGGCTCAAGAAGCCTTGGACCAGCACGGTGGTGGACCGATCATTCCTGCGAGCGTGCCGAAACCTGCCCTCGTCCCGGCAGCTGTTGCTGCGCCCGTGGCGCCGGTTGCGCCGACGATTGCCCCTGCCGCCACAACCCCGCCTAAACCTGCGGCAACTCATCCTGCTCCTGCGAAACCTGCCGCCAGCAAACCGCCCGCGACACAACCTGCGGCCGCTAAACCGCCCGCTGCCGTGAAGCCTGCTGCCAAACCGCCTGTCTCTGCGCCGGCTACTACTGGGGGACGAGAATAATGGTGGGTGCTACTGCCTCCCGAAACGGCTGGATGATCTGGCTGACATTCGCCATAGGCATGCTGCTCAGCGTTTCGCCGCTGCCGCAATTCATGGAAATCCTCCGTCCACTGTGGCTGGCCTTGCTGCTGGCGTTCTGGGCGTTAGCCATGCCGCAGAAAGTCGGGATGGTCACCGCGTGGTGCCTGGGCCTGGCTGAAGACGTGCTTTATGGCACGCTGCTGGGCCAGAACGCGTTGATCCTGACGTTGATCACGTACCTGGTGCTGGCGCTGCAACAACGCCTGCGCATGTTCCCGATGTGGCAACAGAGCCTGGTGATCCTGGTGATCTTCGGCCTCGCGCAGCTTGTTCAACTATGGCTCAGCGCCCTGACCGGCAATCGTCAGCCGACGCTGGCGCTGGTCTTGCCGGCATTGGTCAGTGCACTGCTCTGGCCATGGATCAGCTACGGTTTGCGCGGTTTGCGTCGACGCTACAAAATCAACTAATTCGGTCAGGCATTTGCCCGTACCGGTGCCCTGCCTCGCAAATACGTTCCTTTTTGGCGAGTGGCTGTTGTTGCCAGGCAAGGCGCCGCGACGAGTCATAGCTCGCTATGGCGAGGAGCGGCAACGCAGTATGGCTACAACAGGCGCCGCCAAAAAGGAACAGTATTTGTGAGGCAGGGCACTAAACAGGGAGATGTCTTGATGAAACAGCTGTACCTCGCCTCAGGCTCGCCGCGTCGGCGTGAACTGCTCACGCAGATCGGCGTGCCGTTCTCCGTCATCCGCGCGGACATCGATGAAACTCCTTTAGAAGATGAATCCCCGACGGCTTATGTCGAGCGCCTGGCGCGCGGCAAAGCCGAGGCCGGGCGGGGGACTGTCGTGTCTGACGCAGATTTTTGCGTGCTGGGCGCCGACACCGCCGTGGTGCTGGACGGAAAAATACTCGGCAAGCCGGTTGATGAAGCCGAGGCGTGCGCCATGCTTATGATGTTGTCCGGGTGTGAACATGAAGTCCTGACGGCGATCGCGGTGCGAGAGAGTGAGCGTTGCGAGTCTCGGGTGGTGCGCAGTCTGGTGCGTTTTCGCAACATCAATCGCGATGAAGCGGTGGCCTACTGGGCCAGCGGCGAGCCGCAAGACAAGGCCGGCGGCTACGGCATTCAAGGACTCGGCGCGGTGTTCGTCGCCGGGCTCAATGGCAGTTACTCGGCGGTAGTCGGGTTACCGCTGTGCGAAACCGCTGAGCTGCTTGGCCATTTCGGCATACCCTGTTGGCAAACCCTTAACGCGCGTTGAGCGTCGTACTGACAAGATGCGGCCATTATCGTGAACATGCCTGAACGAGACCCTGCCATGAGTGAAGAGATCCTGATCAACATCACGCCGATGGAATCGCGCGTGGCGGTGGTTGAAAACGGTGTTCTGCAAGAGGTCCACGTCGAGCGCACGCAAAAGCGCGGGATCGTCGGCAACATCTATAAAGGCAAGGTCGTGCGGGTATTGCCCGGCATGCAGGCGGCATTCGTCGATATTGGTCTGGACCGCGCAGCGTTCATTCATGCCTCGGAAATTTCCCTGCGCGAAGGCCCGGCGGTCGAGAGCATCAGCGCTCTGGTTCACGAAGGTCAGAGCCTGGTGGTGCAAGTGACCAAGGACCCGATCGGCTCCAAAGGCGCACGCCTGACGACTCAGTTGTCGATTCCATCGCGTTATCTGGTGTACATGCCGCGCACCTCGCACGTTGGCATTTCGTTGAAGATCGAAGACGAAGCCGAGCGCGAACGACTCAAGCAAGTGGTCACCGATTGCGTGGCCAAAGAAGGCATTCAAGAGGTCGGTGGCTTCATCCTGCGTACCGCTGCCGAAGGTGCCGGTGCCGATGAAATCCTCATGGACATTCGCTACCTGCGTCGTCTCTGGGATCAGATCAACGAGCAGATCAAAACCATCAGCGCGCCGAGTGTGATCTATGAAGACCTCGGCCTGGCGCTGCGCACCTTGCGTGACCTGGTGAGCCCGAAGATCGAGAAGATCCGGATCGACTCCCGGGAAACCTTCCAGAAAACCACGCAGTTCGTCGCCGAGCTGATGCCGGAAATCGCCGATCGTCTTGAGCATTACCCTGGCGAACGGCCGATCTTCGACCTGTACGGCGTCGAAGACGAAATCCAGAAAGCCCTGGAGCGCAAAGTCCCGCTGAAATCCGGCGGTTACCTGGTGGTCGATCCGGCGGAAGCCATGAGCACCATCGACGTCAACACCGGGGCGTTCGTCGGTCATCGCAACCTCGAAGAAACCATCTTCAAGACCAACCTCGAAGCCGCGACCGCCATCGCTCGTCAGCTGCGCCTGCGCAACCTGGGCGGGATCATCATCATCGACTTCATCGACATGGAAGATGAAGAGCACCAGCGTCAGGTGCTGCGCACGCTCGAGAAGCAACTGGAACGCGATCACGCCAAGACCAACATCATCGGCATCACCGAGTTGGGCCTGGTGCAGATGACCCGCAAGCGCACCCGCGAAAGTCTTGAACAAGTGCTGTGCGAACCGTGCAGCAGCTGCCAGGGCCGCGGCAAGCTGAAGACGCCGGAAACTGTTTGCTACGAGATTTTCCGCGAAATCCTCCGCGAAGCTCGCGCCTATCAGGCGGAAGGCTATCGTGTATTGGCAAACCAGAAAGTGGTCGACCGTTTGCTCGATGAAGAATCGGGCAATGTCGCCGAGCTCGAAGGTTTTATCGGACGCACCATCCGGTTCCAGGTGGAAACCATGTATTCCCAGGAACAATACGACGTGGTGCTGCTCTGAATCGCTGTCTTTCCACCCTGCTAGAACGGCTGGCCTCAGCTTTTTGCAGTATTTTTGCCATGGGAGCCAACTGACATGGAACGTCTGACACGCATTGTGGCCGCACTGACCCGCTGGGGTCTGGGGCTGTGTGCGTTGGTGTTGGTGTTGTTGGCGTTATACGTCAGCCTCGGCCGAGAGCTGACCCCGCTGGTGGCCGAGTACCGTGCCGAAGTCGAAGCCGAAGCCAGCGCTGCTTTGGGCATGCCGCTGAACATCGGCGAACTGGAAGGTAGCTGGAGCGGCTTTGCTCCGATCATGCTGGCTCACGACGTGATGGTCGGCGAGGGCGCCAATGCCCTGCGTCTGGATCAGGTGCGCGCGGTGCCGGATCTTTGGGCCAGTCTGATGGCTCGCGAAGTGCGCATCGCTCACCTGGAACTCAGCGGCCTGAAGATCAGCCTCAAGGAAGGCGAGGATGGCCATTGGGCGCTGGAAGGTTTGCCGGTGCAGCAGGATCAGCCGCTGGATCCTGAACAATTGCTCAATCGTATGCAGATGGTTCAGCAGCTGTCGGTGCTCGATAGCCAGGTCACTTTGCAGCCACTGCAAGAGCAACCGCTGACCCTGACTTACGTCGGCTTGAATCTGAAAACCGGCGTCTCTCGCCAGCGACTCGACGCCCGTTTGACCCTGCCCGATGGACAACCGGTGGCCATCAGTCTGCGTACCCGTCTGCGCGCCAGCGAATGGAAAGACGGCGAGGCCGAAGCTTATTTGAGCCTGCCGCAAAGCGACTGGTCGAAATGGTTGCCTGAGCGCCTGACCCAACAATGGAATTTTTCCGAGTTCAAGGCCGGCGGCGAGCTTTGGGTGAACTGGAACAAGGGCGCCCTGCAGAGTGCTGCGATTCGCTTGAACGCGCCGCAACTCAAGGGTGCGTACGCCGAGCGCAAACCGATCCAGATCAACAATCTGGCGCTCAACGGCTATTTCCAGCGCAGCTCCGAAGGCGTGCTGGTAACCCTGGATTCACTGGCCATGAACCTTGGCGAGACCCGTTGGGAATCGCATCTGCAATTCAAACAAAACGCGGCGACCGACAAGACTGAAGAGCTTTGGCATCTGCAAGCCGACCGCCTCGATCTCACCCCGATCACCCCGATACTGAATGCCTTGGGGCCGCTGCCCGAAGGCATTGCCACCGCCGTCGAGCGACTCCAAGTGACGGGTGGCCTGCGCAACGTGCTGATCGACTTCCGGCCCAATGCTACCGACGACAGCAAATTCAGCTTTGCCGCCAACCTGGATCGGGTCGGCTTCGATGCCTATCACGGCGCTCCGGCGGCGCGAAATGTCAGTGGCAGCATCAGCGGTGATCTGGGCGGTGGTGAGCTGCGCATGGACAGCAAGGATTTTTCCCTGCACCTGGACCCGATCTTCGCCAAGCCATGGCAGTACATTCAGGCCAATGCCCGACTGACCTGGAAGCTCGATAAAGAAGCCTTCACCTTGATCGCGCCGTACCTGAAGGTGCTGGGCGAGGAGGGCAAGATTGCCGGCGACTTCCTGATCCGCCTGCATTTCGACCAGACCCAGGAAGACTACATGGACCTGCGGGTCGGTCTGGTGGACGGCGACGGTCGTTACACCGCCAAGTACTTGCCGACAATGCTCAGCCCGGGGCTGGACGAATGGCTGCGTACGGCAATTCTCAAAGGTGCGGTGGACGAAGGCTTCTTCCAGTATCAGGGTTCGCTGAACCACGGGGCCGCAGACACTGCCCGCAGCATCAGCCTGTTCTTCAAGGTTCACGATGCCGAACTGGCCTTCCAGCCAGGCTGGCCACATGTCAGCAAGGTCACGGGTGACGTGTTTGTTGAAGACAGCGGTGTGCGGGTCCTGGCCAGCAAGGGGCAGTTGCTCAATACCCAGGTCAGCGACATTTACGTCAATATTCCCCGTGCGCCAGCGGGGCAAAACGTCCATCTGTTCCTCGACGGCGGATTCGCCGGCGGGTTGGGCGATGGCCTGAAGATTCTGCAGGAAGCGCCGATCGGCACCGCCGCCACCTTTGCCGGTTGGGAAGGCGAGGGCGATCTGCGGGGCAAACTGAAACTGGACATTCCATTGGTCAAAGGCGAGCAACCGAAGATCCTCGTCGACTTCAAGACCGCCAAGGCCCGTCTGAAAATGGCCGAGCCAACCCTGGAGCTGACTCAACTCAAGGGCGATTTTCGTTTCGACAGCACCAAGGGTTTGAGCGGGCAAAACATCACCGCGCGCGTCTTTGATAAACCGGTTACCGCACAGATTTTCGCCGATGGCAGCCCCGGCAACCTCAAGACTCGCGTCGTCGGCTCCGGCCAGGTCGAGGTCAAGAAACTGACCGACTGGCTGAGTGTGACTCAGCCGTTGCCAGCGTCCGGTGTGATCCCTTATCAGCTGCAACTGAACCTTGATGGGGCCGACAGTCAATTGATGGTCAGCTCCAACCTCAAGGGCGTAGCAATCGATTTGCCGGCGCCGTTCGGCATGGCGGCCGACGTCGGCCGCGACACCACGTTCCGCATGACCCTGCAAGGGCCGGAGCGGCGCTACTGGGTCAATTACGGTGAGCTGGCTAACTTCACGTTTGCGGCACCGCCCGGCAATTTTGCCGACGGTCGTGGCGAGTTGTTCCTGGGTGGCGGTAATGCCGTGCTACCCGGCGCCAAAGGCCTGCGGGTGCGCGGTGTGCTGTCGGAACTGGATGTCCGCCCCTGGAAGGACCTGGTAGACAAGTACGCCGGCCAGGATCCGGGCGGCAACGCCAAACAGTTGCTCAGCAGTGCGGATTTCAAGATTGGCAAGCTCAGTGGTGTCGGCACTACGCTCGATCAGGCTTCCGTACAGTTGAACCGCAAACCCGCTGCGTGGGCCCTGCAACTCGACAGTCAGCAGGTCAAGGGCAGCGCCAGCATCCCCGATGCGAAAGCCGCGCCGATTGCGATCAATCTGCAATACGTGCGTTTGCCGGCGCCAGACCCGACGGTCCTGGCCGACGAAAACTCGCCAGATCCACTGGCCTCGGTGGATCCGACGAAGATCCCGGCACTGGATATCACCATTAATCAGCTATTCCAGGGCAAAGACCTCGTCGGGGCCTGGTATCTGAAGGTCCGTCCGACCGCCAAGGGCATTGCGTTTAATACGCTGGATCTGGGCCTCAAGGGCATTCTCCTGCAGGGCAGCGGCGGCTGGGAAGGTGTGCCTGGCTCCAGCAGCAGTTGGTACAAGGGCCGGATCAGCGGCAAGAACCTCGCCGATGTGCTGAAGGGCTGGGGCTTTGCGCCGAGTGTCACCAGTGAAGAGTTTCATATGGATGTCGACGGTCGCTGGCCCGGTTCGCCGGCCTGGCTGGCGACCAAGCGCTTCTCTGGAACCCTCGACGCTTCGCTGAATAAAGGCCAGTTCGTTGAAGTTGAGGGCAGCGCCCAGGCGTTGCGAGTGTTCGGCTTGCTCAACTTCAACTCCATCGGCCGCCGGTTGCGTCTGGACTTCTCCGACCTGTTCGGCAAAGGTTTGAGTTACGACCGGGTCAAAGGCCTGCTGGTCGGGACCAACGGCGTGTATGTGACGCGTGTGCCGATCCGGCTGACCGGCCCGTCGAGCAACATCGAGCTCAACGGGACGCTGGATCTGGTGGGCGATAAGGTCGACGCCAAGTTGCTGGTGACGTTACCGGTGACCAACAACCTGCCGATTGCCGCGCTGATCGTCGGTGCACCGGCTATCGGCGGCGCGCTGTTCCTGATCGATAAGCTGATCGGTGACCGCGTGGCGCGTTTCGCCAGCGTCCAATACACCGTCAAGGGGCCGTGGAAAGAGCCGAAAATCACCTTCGACAAGCCTTTTTGACTTTCTTTTTGAAAACACACTCCTCAAGCCTATGGAGTAGCATGACCAAACATAGCGGCGCAGGTCCTCTGTAGCAGCCTTCGGCAGCTGCTACAGGTCGGTGTACAGATTTCAAAAAGGAAAGGCCATGTCTGTAGCGGTGATTCAAATGGTCAGCCAGAGCGATGTGCTGGCCAATCTGGCCCAGGCCCATCGGCTGCTCGAGCAAGCGGCGGCCAGTGGTGCGCAGCTTGCCGTACTGCCGGAAAACTTCGCCGCCATGGGCCGTCGCGACATCGCCGACATCGGCCGCGCCGAGGCGGTGGGCGAAGGCCCGATCCTGCCATGGTTGAAACAGACCGCCCGCGACCTCAAGTTATGGATAGTGGCCGGCACGTTGCCGTTGCCGCCGGTGGATCAACCGACGGCCAAAATGCATGCCTGCTCGCTGCTGGTGGATGACCTCGGCGAAATCGTTGCACGGTATGACAAATTGCACCTTTTCGACGTTGATGTGGCGGACAATCGCGGGCGTTATCGCGAATCCGATGACTATGCTTATGGCAGTGGGGTAGTCGTGGCGGACACGCCCGTCGGTCGAGTCGGGCTGACGGTGTGTTACGACCTGCGCTTCCCGGAGCTGTACAGTGAATTACGCGCTGCCGGGGCGGAATTGATTACCGCGCCGGCGGCGTTTACCGCGGTGACCGGCGCGGCGCATTGGGAGGTGTTGATTCGCGCGCGAGCCATCGAAACCCAATGTTATGTGCTCGCGGCTGCCCAGGGTGGGACGCATCCGGGGCCGCGAGAAACCTTTGGCCATGCTGCGATTATCGACCCGTGGGGGCGTGTGCTGGCGCAACAGGATCAAGGCGAGGCCGTGCTGCTGGCCGAACGCGATAGCAGCGAACAGGCGTCCATCAGGGCGCGGATGCCGGTGTCCCGTCACCGGCGCTTTTTCTCGCAGGGCGCCCGGCGACCTGCCTCAGAACGATGAATTTAAGGCGTAAAGCATATGAGCGAGTTGTTGTCCTCAGTCAGTGAACACCTCCTGGCGCCCGGCGGCGTAACAATCGAGAGCCTGCAAGGTGTGCTCGGCGATCTGGCCGGCCCCGGCATCGATGCTGCCGACCTGTATTTCCAGGGGCAGATTTCCGAGTCCTGGGCGCTGGAAGACGGGATCGTCAAGGAAGGCAGCTTCAACCTCGACCAAGGTGTCGGCGTGCGCGCGCAATCGGGTGAAAAAACCGGTTTTGCCTACAGCAATGCCATTACCCTTGAAGCCCTCGGTGCCGCGGCCCGTGCCGCACGTTCGATCTCCCGCGCCGGGCAGAACGGCACGGTGCAAGCCTTCACGACTCAGGATGTCGCCCAGTTGTACGGGCCGGACAACCCGTTGGAAGTGATGACCCGTGCCGAGAAGGTCGAACTGCTCAAGCGTATCGACGTCGCGACTCGCGCCCTCGACCCGCGTATCCAGCAAGTCACCGTGAGCATGGCCGGCGTCTGGGAACGAATCCTCGTGGCTTCCACCGACGGCGGTCTGGCCGCCGATGTACGGCCGTTGGTGCGCTTCAACGTCAGCGTGATCGTCGAGCAGAACGGTCGTCGTGAGCGCGGCGGTCATGGCGGTGGCGGTCGTACCGATTACCGATATTTCCTCAGCGATGACCGCGCCATGAGCTATGCCCGTGAAGCGCTGCGTCAGGCATTGGTGAATCTGGAAGCCATTCCTGCGCCGGCCGGTACGTTGCCGGTGGTATTGGGCTCGGGCTGGTCCGGCGTGTTGCTGCACGAAGCGGTCGGCCACGGTCTGGAAGGCGACTTCAACCGCAAGGGCAGTTCGGCCTACAGTGGGCGCATGGGCGAGATGGTTGCGTCCAAGCTTTGTACCATCGTCGATGATGGCACGCTGGCCGGTCGTCGCGGTTCCCTGAGCGTCGATGATGAAGGCACTCCGACCGAGTGCACGACACTGATCGAAAACGGCGTACTCAAAGGCTATATGCAGGACAAGCTCAACGCCCGTCTGATGGGCGTGGCCCGTACCGGTAACGGTCGTCGCGAATCCTATGCGCACCTGCCGATGCCGCGCATGACCAACACCTACATGCTGGCGGGCGAAAGCGACCCGGCAGAAATCATCGCTTCGGTGAAGCGCGGCATCTACTGCGCCAACCTCGGCGGCGGCCAGGTGGACATCACCAGCGGCAAATTCGTGTTCTCCACCAGCGAGGCGTACCTGATCGAAGACGGCAAAATCACTGCCCCGGTCAAAGGCGCGACGTTGATCGGCAATGGGCCGGAAGCCATGAGCAAGGTGTCGATGGTCGGTAACGATCTGGCGCTGGACAGCGGCGTGGGGACGTGTGGCAAGGATGGGCAGTCGGTGCCGGTGGGTGTCGGCCAGCCAACGCTGAAAATCGATGCGATCACTGTGGGTGGCACAGGATCTTGAGGGGCTCTTGAAAAAGTGAAGCTTTGGGTGAACCGCTTGGCGGCTCACCCGAGAAGGGACTTAACGCAGACCGCGTTGAGCCTCGTCCAGCTCACGGATGTACTTGAAGATTTTACGGCTCGATGCCGGTGGCTTGTTGGTCGCCAGTTCGTGCTGGGCCTGACGGATCAGGGAGCGCAATTGCTGACGATCAGCTTCCGGGTAGTCGAGCACGAACTTCTCCAGGACTGCATCGTCGCCGGCGATCAAGCGATCGCGCCAGCGTTCCAGACCATGGAAACGTTCGTTGTACTGCCGAGTGGAGGCATCCAATTGATCGAGCAGAGTCAAAATGGCGTCAGTGTCCTGATCGCGCATCAGTTTGCCGATGAACATAAGGTGCCGTTTACGCGCGATATTCGCGGTGTGCTTGGGAGCATCGGCCAGGGCCCGGCGCATAGCGTCGGTCAACGGCAGTTTTGCCACCAAGTCAGGCTTGAGCGTTGTAAGGCGCTCGCCAAGGTCAACCAGAGCATGAAGCTCGCGTTTAACCTGGGATTTGCTTTTTTCTCCCGTATCGAGGGAGTCGTCGTAAGAATCAACCATGGTGGCCGTCCGCAAAGAAACGCCGCCATGATAACCAGTCGGGGGCCGCTTGTCCGGCCCGGTCGCTCGAAGGCCCTAGCCGAAAGCAGAATTTGAGTGGAGAACAGCATGAGTGCAGTTGAAAGCGTCGGCCCACAAGCGTTGCCGGCACTGCAAGAACAAGTCGAGCAGATCATCGCTGAAGCCAAGCGCCAAGGTGCCAGTGCCTGTGAAGTGGCGGTGTCCCTGGAGCAGGGCCTGTCGACCTCAGTGCGTCAGCGTGAAGTCGAAACCGTCGAATTCAACCGCGATCAGGGCTTCGGCATCACCTTGTATGTGGGTCAGCGCAAGGGTTCGGCCAGCACGTCCGCCAGCGGTCCTGAAGCCATTCGCGAAACCGTCGCCGCCGCGCTGGCCATCGCCAAACACACCTCCGAAGACGAAGCCTCGGGTCTGGCAGATGCGGCGCTAATGGCCAAGGATCTGCAGGATTTCGACCTGTTCCACCAATGGGACATCACCCCGGAGCAAGCCATCGAGCAGGCGCTGGCTTGTGAAGCGGCGGCGTTTGCCACCGACAGCCGGATCAAGAACGCCGATGGCACCACCCTCAGCACCCATCAGGGCTGCCGTGTTTACGGCAACAGCCACGGTTTTATCGGCGGCTACGCGTCGACCCGGCACAGCCTGAGCTGCGTGATGATCGCCGAGGCCGACGGCCAGATGCAGCGCGATTACTGGTACGACGTGAACCGTCAGGGCAATTTGCTGGCCTCAGCGGAGAGCATCGGCCAGCGTGCCGCGCAACGGGCGGCGAGCCGTCTGGGCGCGCGCCCGGTGCCGACCTGCGAAGTGCCGGTGCTGTTTTCCGCAGAACTGGCCGGTGGTTTGTTCGGCAGTTTCCTCTCGGCTATTTCCGGCGGCAGTCTGTATCGCAAATCCTCGTTCCTTGAGGGCACGCTGGGGCAGAAGCTGTTCCCGGAATGGCTGACCATCGATGAGCGTCCGCACTTGATGCGCGCCATGGGCAGTTCAGCGTTCGATGGCGATGGTCTGGCAACTTACGCTAAACCGTTCGTCGAAAAAGGTGAGTTGGTCTCGTACATCCTCGGCACGTACTCGGGCCGTAAACTCGGGATGCCGAGCACTGCCAACGCAGGTGGCGTGCACAACCTGTTCGTCACCCATGGCGACGAAGATCAGGCAGCCTTGCTGCGCCGCATGGGCCGTGGCCTTCTGGTGACTGAATTGATGGGCCAGGGCCTGAACATGGTTACGGGCGATTACTCCCGTGGCGCGGCGGGTTACTGGGTCGAGAATGGTGAAATCCAGTTTGCGGTTCAGGAAGTGACCATCGCCGGCAACATGCGTGACATGTTCAAACAGATCGTCGCGATCGGTAATGATCTGGAACTGCGCAGCAACATTCGTACAGGTTCGGTGCTGATCGAGCGGATGACGGTAGCGGGCAGCTAACCCCCCCCGTCAGCTGCACAAAAAAGGCGCGTCGCCTATCAGGTGGCGCGCCTTTTTTATGCGCCTTGCCCCGTCCCCCTGTAGGAGTGAGCCTGCTCGCGATAGAGGTGAAACATCCACTAATGATGTCGACTGACACTCCGCAATCGCGAGCAGGCTCGCTCCCACAATGACCCTATGCATTTCATTAGGGTTGTTTTGGTTCTCATTATCATCTAATAATAAATCTCATTACCGAATGAGCCCGGATCATGAGTTCTGCCTTGCACGAGCAGCCTTACCTCGAAAACTGGCGCTGGATGAGTCGCCAGATCCGTTGCGCGATGGACCCTGACGAACCTCGCCTGATCGAACATTACCTGGCCGAAGGTCGGTATCTCGCCTGTTGCACGGCAACCTCTCCCTGGACCATCGCCGAAACTTCTTTCCGTCTGTTGCTCGACACCGCCGCCGATGTCGCACTGCCCTGGCACTGGCGCACCTTTTGTCTGGACCAGGCCTGGCGGCCGTTGCGCGATCTGGAACGCCTCTCTCTGTGTAAATGCCGCCTCAAGCGCTGGCAGAGCTACACCTGGCAACTGGCGACCTGCGAGTTGCAGCCCTCGATTCCTCTCATAGAACTGGTGCAAGGATTTACAGATGACCAAGACACGTATTGAGCGCGACAGCATGGGCGAACTTCAGGTCCCGGTGGACGCCCTCTACGGTGCACAGACTCAACGTGCAGTGGATAACTTCCCCATCAGCGGTAAGCCGATGCCCGTGCAGTTCATTCGCGCGCTGATCCTGGCCAAGGCCGCCGCTGCCCGAGCCAATGTCGAGCTCGAGCAAATCAGTGAATCCCAGGGCACCGCCATCGTCGATGCGGCGCTGGGCCTGCTCCAAAGCGACTTCATGCAGCATTTTCCGGTGGATATTTTCCAGACCGGTTCCGGCACCAGTTCGAACATGAACGCCAACGAAGTGATCGCCACCCTGGCCAGCCGACTACTCGGCGAGCCGGTGAACCCTAACGATCACGTCAATTGCGGCCAAAGCAGTAACGACATCATCCCGACCACCCTGCACGTTAGTGCTGCGTTGGCGTTGCACGAGCAATTGTTGCCGGCACTGGTGCGTCTGGTTCAGGTGATCGAGCGCAAGGCCGAAGAGGTTCATCACCACGTCAAAACCGGTCGCACTCACTTGATGGACGCGATGCCGGTGCGCATGAGCCAGGTGCTCAACGGTTGGGCGCAGCAGCTCAAGGCCAATATCGGTCATCTGCAGGATCTGCTGCCAAGCCTGCAATCCCTGGCCCAGGGCGGCACGGCAGTGGGCACCGGCATCAACGCTCATCCGCAGTTCGCGGCGCGTTTCAGTGAGCAACTGAGCAAGCTGACTCAGGTGCAATTCCAGCCGGGTGAGGATCTGTTTGCGCTGATCGGCTCTCAGGACACGGCGGTCAGCGTTTCCGGTCAGCTCAAGACCACGGCCGTTTCACTGATGAAGATCGCCAACGACCTGCGCTGGATGAACTCCGGCCCGCTGGCGGGTCTTGGTGAAATCGAGCTCGAAGCCTTGCAGCCGGGTTCTTCGATCATGCCTGGCAAGGTCAACCCGGTGATCCCGGAAGCGACCGCCATGGTCGCCGCTCAAGTCATCGGCAATGACACGGTCATCACCATCGCCGGTCAGTCGGGCAATTTCGAGCTGAACGTGATGCTCCCGATCATCGCCCAGAACCTGCTAAGCAGCATCGAGTTGCTGGCCAACTCCAGCCATCTGCTGGGTGAAAAGGCCATTGCCAGCTTCAAGGTCAACGAAGCCAGGCTCAAGGAAGCGCTGTCACGTAACCCGATACTGGTCACCGCACTCAACCCGATCATTGGTTACCAAAAAGCCGCGGAGATCGCCAAGAAGGCCTACCAACAGGGCCGTCCGGTGATCGATGTCGCTCTGGAACACACCGACCTGACACGCAGCCAGCTTGAGGTCTTGCTGGACCCGGAAAAACTCACCGCAGGCGGCGTGTAACCACCGCAACCGCTTTGGAGGCTCACCATGGAACACTGGAAACGCACGATCGAACGGGCAAATCGTTGTTTCATGCTGGGCGAATACGTCGATGCCCGCGAGGCTTACTTGCAGGCATTGGCCCTGGCCCAGGTGTTGTTCGAGCGCTGGGCGGATGCCGACGAAGCGGTGGCGGCCTGCGTGATTTCCCACCACAACCTGGCGGATCTGCATTTGCGTCTGAACCAGCCGGAGGAGAGCGCCGAGTACCTGTGCGCCATCCATCAGCGGTTGTTGCAGACCATGCAGGACCCACGGCTGGCGCCGGCCCTGCGTGAAGCGGCGTTGCGCCAGAGCAGCAAAACCTATGTCGAACTGCTGAATTTCATCAGCGAACACGGTGAATACCCGCGTACGCATCGGTTGCTGCACATCGATGCCGCCTCGCCTGCGCCTCTACATCATGGAGTCCATTGAAATGGCTTTTACCTTGCCTGCCTTGCCCTACGCCTACGACGCCCTGGAACCGCACATCGATGCGCAGACCATGGAAATCCACTACACCAAGCATCACCAGACCTACATCAACAACCTCAACGCAGCGGTTGAAGGCACCGAGTTTGCCGAGTGGCCAGTGGAGAAACTGGTGTCAGCTGTTCAGCAACTCCCGGAGAAGCTACGCGCGGCGGTGATCAATCAGGGCGGCGGGCATGCCAACCACTCGCTGTTCTGGGAAGTGATGGCGCCCAACGGCGGCGGCAATCCTGAAGGCTCCTTGGCTGAGGCGATCGATGAGCAACTGGGCGGCCTGAGCAGTTTCAAGGAAGCCTTCACCAAAGCCGCGCTGACTCGTTTCGGCAGCGGCTGGGCGTGGCTCAGTGTGACGCCGCAAAAGACGCTGGTCGTTGAAAGCAGCGGCAATCAGGACAGTCCATTGATGAACGGCAATACGCCAATCCTCGGCCTGGATGTCTGGGAGCACGCGTATTACCTGCAATACCAAAACCGTCGCCCGGAATACATCAACGCGTTCTACAACGTGATCAATTGGCCTGAAGTCGCTGCGCGCTATCAGGCTGCACTGGTTTAAGACTTCTGCAAAAACAATCCAAGGCTGGCTATGGGCACTGAAACACTGGCGATCGGAAGTGGGCGAATGTTTCGTTACGCATTGGGATCGCTGTTACTGCTGGCAGGCATGACGTTATTGGTTACCCAAGGCTTGGCTTGGCTGGACCTCGAGCCGAAACTGCTGCGCGCGCTGCAAGGCGGGGCGATCTGCGCCTTGGGCACAGCCTTGGGCGCGGTGCCCGTGCTGGTGATTCGACGGATACCTCAGGCGGTCAGTGATACGTTGCTTGGCTTCGGGGCCGGGGTGATGCTCGCGGCGACCGCGTTTTCGTTGATCGTTCCGGGGATCTCTGCCGCTGAAAACCTGGGACTGACGCCTTGGGCGGCCAGCGGACTGATCAGTTTCGGCATCATGCTGGGGGCGTTCGGATTGTTTCTGGTTGATCGCAAAGTGTCGGGTGCGTCGCCGGAAATGCTCGTAGGCATGCTGGAGCGACCCGTCATCCCGCCGCGAATCTGGTTGTTTGTGTTTGCCATCATTGCCCACAACATTCCAGAAGGCATGGCGGTTGGTGTGTCGGCGGGGGGTGGCATGCCCGACGCCGATAGCCTCGCCATGGGTATCGCCTTGCAGGATGTGCCGGAAGGTTTGGTGATCGCGCTGGTACTGGCCGGGGCAGGGATGTCGCGGGTCAAGGCGTTCCTGATGGGTGCTGCGTCAGGTCTGGTCGAGCCGGTCTTCGCGTTGTTGTGCGCCTGGCTAGTGAGTCTGGCCGAATTGTTGTTGCCCTTGGGGTTGGCGCTGGCGGCCGGGGCAATGTTGCTGGTGGTCACCCATGAAGTCATCCCCGAGTCGCGCCGCAATGGTCACGACAAGCTTGCAAGCCTTGGGTTGCTGATCGGGTTTTGTCTGATGATGGTGATGGATACAGCGTTGGCTTGACACTGACTATGTAGCAGCCTTCGGCAGCTGCTACAGGGCGAGGTGTTATTCGCCTTCGCCGAAGTAGTCATTGATCAAATTCACCAAAGCTTGCAGCGCCTCATCAGCCTGCTCACCTTCGGTACTCAGGTGAATTATTGTTCCCTTGCCAGCAGCGAGCATCATCATTGCCATGATGCTTTTTCCGTCGACCGTGGATTCCGGCGTGCGTCCTACCCTGATCGTGCAATCCTTGAACTCACCGGCGACGCCAACGAATTTTGCAGAAGCGCGGGCATGCAGGCCCAGCTTGTTGATGATTTCAATTTCCAGAGCAGGCATCGCGGTGTGAATCCTTTAGCTGAGGTCGCGGTGGCGAACCTGGACGTTCTTCAGAGATTTTTGCAGGGCCTGGGCCAGTCGTTCGGTCAGGTAAACGGAGCGGTGATGGCCGCCGGTGCAGCCAATGGCAATCGTGACATAAGCGCGGTTGCTGGCGGCAAAGCGGGGTAGCCACTTGAGCAAGTATGCG
The DNA here is from genome assembly GCF_054897865.1 of Pseudomonas sp. LS2P72. Lineage (NCBI taxonomy): Bacteria > Pseudomonadati > Pseudomonadota > Gammaproteobacteria > Pseudomonadales > Pseudomonadaceae > Pseudomonas > Pseudomonas sp. LS2P72. The sequence goes on along the minus strand of NZ_CM142708.1, from coordinate 5,942,404 downwards.
GAAATGTCCTGGAACATCTCTTCGACGTCCGGCTGTGCCGCCAGATACTCGATAACCGGTTGATCAAGCCCGGATTGATCGCGCAACTCTGGCTTCCAATAGGGATTCGGCAGGCAACGCACGTCAAACACCAGATCGGCGTCCACCGGCATGCCACGCTTGAAGCCGAAAGACTCCACCAGGAACGCCGTGCCGGGTTCCGGCTGGTTCAGCAGGCGCAACTTGATGGTATCTCGCAGCTGATACAGGTTCAGGTTGGTGGTGTTTACTTTGAGATCGGCGAGGTCGGCAATCGGCCCGAGCAGGGCGGTCTCATCGTTGATGGCCTCGGCCAGCGAGCGATTGGCATTACTCAGCGGGTGACGACGGCGGGTTTCCGAGAAACGTTTGAGCAAGGTTTCTTCGTCGGCGTCCAGATAAAGCACATCACACTGGATGTGCCGGCTGCGCACTTCTTCCAGCAGTTCGGGAAACCGCGACAAGTGGCTCGGCAAGTTGCGCGCATCGATGGATACGGCAACCAGCGGTTGTGCCAGCTCGGTATGAATCAACGCGCGTTCGGCCAGTTCCGGCAGCAGGCCGGCGGGCAGGTTGTCGATGCAGTAGTAGCCGTTGTCCTCGAGAACATCGAGTGCGGTACTTTTACCTGAGCCGGAGCGGCCACTGACGATGATCAAGCGCATGATTAATGACCGTTTTGCTCGTCCAGGACAACCTGATACAAGGCTTCATTGCTCGGGGCGCTGCGCAGTTTTTCGCGCACTTCCTTGCGGTCGAGCATGCTGGCGATCTGGCGCAGTAACTCCAGGTGCGCATCGGTAGCGGCTTCCGGGACCAGCAGAACGAACAGCAGGTCAACCGGGGCGCCGTCGATTGCGTCGAAATCGATGGGTGCATCAAGGTGCATCAGGGCGCTGATGGGCGAGGTGCAGCCCTTCAGGCGGCAATGGGGGATGGCGATGCCGTTGCCAAAACCGGTTGAACCGAGTTTTTCACGGGCAATCAGAGCCTCGAAGACATCTTGCATCTCCAGATCCGGCACTTCTTTGTGGATAAGGTTGGCAATTTGCTCGAGGGCTTTCTTTTTACTGCCGCCCGGCACGTTCACGAGGGAACGGCCGGGGGTCAGGATGCTTTCAAGTCGGATCATGGGTTGGGAGTGTTAACGACCGGTCGCGCCCTGGAGGAGGCTTTGGGTCTTTTCCTTATGCTTTTTGAGTTGTTTATCCAGCTTGTCGGTCAGTGCGTCGATCGCCGCGTACATATCGGTATGCTCCGCGTTTGCGACCACTTCATTGCCGGGAATATGCAGCGTGGCTTCGATTTTCTGCTTGAGCTTCTCGACCGTCATCGTGACCTGCACGTTGGTGATCTTGTCGAAATGCCTCTCTAATCGTTCGAGTTTTTCGCCGATGTAGGTGCGAAGAGGTTCGGTCACTTCCAGTTGGTGTCCACTGATGTTGACTTGCATACAGCTTCTCCTTCGTTGCCAGTGCATAAAGCGGCAGGCAGAAATGCCTGCCACTGGAACGCTGTGGCGTGGCTCTACATCAACCGCTTGCGTTCGCTCGAAGGCGCGATCCCGAGGGATTCGCGGTACTTGGCGACGGTGCGGCGAGCCACCTGAATGCCTTGTGCCTCCAGTAAACCAGCGATCTTGCTGTCACTCAACGGCTTTTTCTGATTTTCCGCGGCAACCAGTTTTTTGATGATCGCGCGGATCGCCGTGGACGAGCATTCACCGCCCTCGGAGGTGCTGACATGGCTGGAGAAAAAGTATTTCAGTTCATATATGCCCCGAGGGGTATGCATGAATTTTTGCGTGGTCACCCGTGAAATCGTCGACTCGTGCATGCCCACCGCTTCGGCGATGTCATGCAGGACCAGCGGTTTCATGGCCTCGTCGCCGTATTCAAGAAAGCCGCGCTGATGCTCGACGATTTGAGTGGCGACTTTCATCAGGGTTTCGTTGCGGCTTTGCAGGCTCTTGATGAACCAGCGGGCTTCTTGCAACTGATTGCGCATGAAGGTGTTGTCGGCGCTGGTGTCGGCGCGGCGCACGAAACCGGCGTATTGAGCGTTGACCCGCAGTCGTGGCACGGATTCCTGGTTCAGCTCCACCAGCCAACGCTCGTTGTCCTTGCGTACGATCACGTCGGGAACGACGTATTCGGCTTCGCCGGACTCGATTTGCGAGCCTGGGCGCGGGTTGAGGCTCTGCACCAGTTCAATAACCTGGCGCAGTTCGTCTTCCTTGAGCTTCATGCGACGCATCAGTTGGCTGTAGTCGCGGCTGCCGAGCAGATCGATGTAATCGGTGACCAGGCGTTTGGCCTCGACCAGCCAAGGCGTCTTGGCGGGCAACTGGCGCAATTGCAGCAGCAGGCATTCGCCCAGGTTGCGTGCGCCGATGCCAGCGGGTTCGAATTGCTGGATGCGGTGCAGGACGGCTTCGATTTCGTCCAGTTCGATGTCCAGTTCCGGATCGAAGGCTTCGAGAATCTCCTCGAGGGTTTCGTCCAGGTAGCCCTGATTGTTGATGCAGTCGATCAGGGTCACGGCGATCAGTCGATCGGTGTCGGACATCGGAGCCAGGTTCAGTTGCCACAGCAGGTGGCTTTGCAGGCTTTCGCCGGCCGATGTCCGGGTGGTGAAGTCCCACTCGTCGTCATCGTTGCTCGGCAGGCTGCTGGCGCTGGTCTGGTAGACGTCTTCCCACGCGGTATCCACGGGCAGTTCGTTGGGGATGCGCTCGTTCCAGTCGCCTTCCTCGAGGTTATCAACCGTCGGGGCGGTTTCCTGGTAGGAGGGTTCCTGAATGTCGACGTTGGGTTGCTGTTCGGCTTTGTCGGCCAAGGGGTCGGCGTTATCGAAGTCGTCGCCTTCTTCCTGGCGTTCGAGCATCGGATTGGACTCCAGGGCCTCCTGGATTTCCTGTTGCAGGTCCAGGGTCGACAATTGGAGCAGGCGGATGGCCTGTTGCAGCTGCGGTGTCATCGTCAGCTGCTGGCCCATTCTCAAGACTAGCGATGGTTTCATGGCAGGGGCTTAACACCTTATTCGCCGGCGCACATGCGCCATCCACTACAGGGCGCCGGAGCGCCAAACATAAGCAAATTATATGCCCGAAACTGCAGCGTTTGCCTAGAGCGCTGTAACAATAAAAAAATATTGATTTTTTATTGAGACAAGCGCCCGGGCAACCAGCCAGACACCTCAGTGCTTACAGGCGGAACTCATGGCCCAGATACACTTCCTTGACCAGGTCGTTGGCCAGGATGGTGGCAGAGTCGCCTTCGGCGATCAGTTGGCCATCGTTGACGATGTAGGCGGTTTCGCAGATATCCAGGGTTTCACGGACGTTGTGGTCAGTGATCAGCACGCCAATGCCCTTGGCCTTGAGGTGGTAGATGATCTGTTTGATATCGCCCACCGAAATCGGGTCCACGCCAGCGAAAGGTTCGTCGAGCAGGATGAATTTCGGGTTGGTAGCCAGGGCCCGGGCAATTTCCACGCGGCGGCGTTCACCACCGGACAGGCTCATCCCGAGGCTGTCGCGGATGTGGCTGATGTGGAATTCCTGCAGCAGGCTTTCCAACTCTTTGCGACGGCCGGCCTTGTCGAGTTCCTTGCGGGTCTCGAGGATCGCCATGATGTTGTCGGCTACCGAGAGTTTGCGGAAGATCGATGCTTCTTGCGGAAGATAGCCGATACCGGCCTTCGCACGACCGTGCATAGGCTGGTGGCTGACATCCAGGTCGTCAATCAGTACGCGGCCCTGATCGGCCTGTACCAGGCCGACAATCATGTAAAAGCAGGTGGTCTTGCCAGCGCCGTTGGGACCTAGCAGGCCGACAATCTGACCGCTGTCGATCGACAGACTGACGTCACGCACGACCTGGCGGCTCTTGTAGCTCTTGGCCAGATGCTGAGCTTTCAGAGTTGCCATTACTGGGCCTTTTGCTCGTCGGTTTTCTTCTTCGGCTGGATCACCATGTCGATGCGCGGGCGCGACTCGGTGACCTTGTTGCCCGTCGCGCGACCGGCGCTCGCAAGCTTTTTCACCGTGTCGTAGACGATTTTCTCGCCTTGGGTGACGTTGTTGTCCTTGTCGATGACTTTGGCACGATCGATCAACACGACGCGGTTTTGCGATGCGTGGTACTGGATGGTCACTCCGTAGCCCTGAACCGGCTTGGTGTCGCCAGCCGTCTGCATCTGCTCGAAGTAGGCCAGATTGCCCACCGAAGTCACCACGTCGATGTCGCCGGCCGGGGTGCGGGTGATGGTCACAGTATTGCCTTTAACAATCATCGAGCCCTGGGTAATGATCACGTCACCTTTATAGGTGGCAACACCATTCTTGTCGTCCAGTTGGGCGTCGTCGGCCTGGATGCGGATAGGCTGCTCTTGATCGTTCGGCAGAGCCCAGGCGCTCACGCTTCCCAGTGCTGCGCTCAGACCGAGCAAAATAGGGAGGGTTTTAACGAGCCTCATACTGTCCTCTTACGTTAGATAGCAGGTGTATCCTGCTTTCTTTCAAATACGCTTTCATTCCCTTGCCAGTCGACACACCACCAGCGCCGTCGATTCTAACGGGTTGCTCGGTCTGCGCATATTGCCGCTGCGGGAACACTGTCATGCGGGTGGTGGTAATCAGGGTCTTGCGGTTTTTCTCGTCGAAACGCGTGATGCGCACCGAGTCAATCAGTTCGACCTGAGTGCCGTCGGGATTCACTTCGCCGTGCTCGCTCTGGACATGCCACGGAAACTCGGTGCCGCGGAACAGGTTCAGGTCGGGATTGGTCAGCAGCGTCACTTCGGTGGCTTTCAGGTGTTCAACCTTGTCGGACGTCATTTCGTATTGCAGTTTGCCGTCCGGCAGGAATTGCACGCTGTGGGCGTTGATCGCGTAATAGTCGATCGCGGTTTCATCGATCTTTGCCACCGGCTGGTCGAGAAAGCGTTCCGGGCTGATGTTCCAGTAGCCGACCGCCGCGAATATCGCTGCGATGCAACCGAACACCAGGAATTTGCGAATCTTTTTGCTCAGCATAGTTGGCTCACAGGTACGCGGCGTTTGCCGCATCGAGGCGGCCCTGCGCGTGCAGGATCAATTCGCAGAATTCGCGAGCGGCACCCTCGCCGCCGCGGGCCTGGGTGATGCCGTGGGCGTGTTCACGGACGAAACTGGCAGCGCTTGCCACCGCCATGCCCAGGCCTACGCGGCGAATCACCGGCAGGTCCGGCAGGTCGTCGCCGAGGTAGGCGACTTGCTCATAGCTTAGGTTGAGTTGGGCAAGAAGCTCGTCGAGCACCACCAGTTTGTCTTCGCGCCCCTGGTACACATGTGGAATACCGAGGTTCTTCGCTCGTCGCTCGACCACCGGGGTCTTGCGGCCGCTGATGATAGCGGTCTGCACGCCGGCTGCCATCAACATCTTGATGCCTTGGCCGTCGAGGGTGTTGAACGTCTTGAATTCGCTGCCGTCTTCGAGGAAGTACAGGCGTCCGTCGGTCAGTACGCCATCGACGTCGAAAACCGCCAGTTTGATGTTCTTGCCGCGTTGCAGCAGGTCGGTGCTCATTACATTACTCCTGCACGCAGCAGGTCGGACAGGTTGAAGGCGCCGATCGGACGGTCCTCCTTGTCCACCACTACCAGCGCGTTGATTCGATGGTCTTCCATGATTTTCAGGGCTTCGGCTGCCAGCATATCGGCCCGGGCGGTCTTGCCATGAACAGTCATGACCTCGTCGATGGTCGTATGGTGGATGTCGATGGTCCGGTCAAGGGTGCGGCGCAAGTCGCCGTCGGTGAAGATCCCGGCCAGTTTGCCATCGGCCTCCACAATAGCGGTCATACCCAGGCCCTTGCGGGTCATTTCCATCAAGGCGTCCTTGAGTAGCGTGCCACGTTGCACCTGGGGCAGTTCTGCGCCGGCGTGCATGACGGTTTCCACTTTCAGCAGCAGGCGTCGGCCAAGCGCGCCGCCGGGGTGGGAAAAGGCGAAATCTTCAGCGGTAAAACCGCGGGCTTCCAGCAGCGCAACGGCCAGGGCGTCGCCCATGACCAGCGCGGCAGTGGTCGACGAGGTCGGTGCCAGGTTGAGCGGACAGGCTTCGTGCTCGACGTGCACGTTGAGGTTGACCTCGGCAGCTTTCGCCAGCGGTGAGTCAGGGTTGCCAGTCATGCTGATCAATTGAATGCCCAGGCGCTTGATCAGCGGCAGCAGGGTGACGATTTCATTGGTGGAGCCGGAGTTCGACAGCGCCAGGATGATGTCGTCGCGGGTGATCATGCCCATGTCGCCGTGGCTGGCTTCGGCTGGGTGCACGAAAAAAGCCGTGGTGCCGGTGCTGGCCAGGGTGGCGGCGATCTTGTTGCCGATGTGCCCCGATTTGCCCATGCCGACCACGACCACGCGCCCTTTGCTGGCCAGAATCATCTCGCAAGCGCGTACGAAATCTGCGTCGATACGGGGCAACAAGCCTTTTACGGCTTCCAGTTCGAGGCGGATGGTGCGTTGTGCTGATTGAATCAGGTCGCTGGATTGGCTCATGTCAGAAATCGTATAGCCTGATGAAAAGGCGGCGATTATAACGGTAATGATCGAAACCCTCACGCAAGTTCGTCGCGCTTTGTCATTCCCTGTTACCGAATACCCCTTAATAGAAGCTTTTACCCCGTCATCTTGCTCAACATGGCCCGGCTTGGGCCTTGGGCGCTTGGCATTTGCAGTGATATAGTTCGCCGCCAGTTCGGCCTGCCCGGGAGGCATGTGCTTTCGCCAGAAAGTCAGGCGTCCGAGTGAGAGGCTGCATCGCAAGGAGTTTAGATGAGTGCCGATAAAGCCTACGCGGTCGAGCTGAAGGGACTGACCTTCAAGCGCGGAACGCGCAGCATTTTCAATAACGTCGATATACGTATCCCGCGCGGCAAGGTCACCGGCATCATGGGACCTTCCGGGTGCGGCAAGACTACGCTGTTGCGGCTGATGGGCGCACAGTTGCGGCCCACCAAAGGCGAAGTCTGGGTCAATGGACAGAATCTGCCGAAGCTGTCGCGCAGTGATCTGTTCGATGCGCGAAAGCACATGGGCGTGCTGTTTCAGAGTGGTGCACTGTTCACCGATCTCGATGTGTTCGAGAACGTCGCCTTTCCGCTGCGCGTTCATACCGAACTGCCGGAAGAAATGATCCGGGACATTGTCCTGCTCAAATTGCAGGCCGTGGGCTTGCGTGGCGCCATCGACCTGATGCCTGACGAGTTGTCCGGCGGCATGAAACGTCGTGTCGCTCTGGCTCGGGCGATTGCCCTCGATCCGCAAATCCTCATGTATGACGAGCCCTTTGTCGGCCAGGACCCCATCGCCATGGGTGTGCTGGTGCGCCTGATCCGCCTGCTCAACGATGCGCTGGGCATCACCAGTATCGTGGTGTCCCACGACCTGGCCGAGACCGCGAGCATCGCCGATTACATCTATGTCGTCGGCGAAGGCCAGGTGTTGGGGCAGGGTACTCCCGAGGAGCTGATGAACTCGCAGGAGCCACGCATCCGTCAATTCATGACAGGCGAGCCTGACGGTCCGGTCGCCTATCACTTTCCAGCGACGGATTACCGCGCAGATCTTCTGGGGAAGCGTTGATGCGCAAGATTTCACTAATAGAACGGGTTCGCCGGTTCGGTCACTCTGGCATTGACGTGCTGGGGGTGTTCGGCCGTTCGGCGATATTCCTGTTTCATGCCTTGCTTGGCCGTGGTGGCATCGGCGGCGGTTTTGGCTTGCTGATCAAGCAACTGCATTCGGTGGGCGTGATGTCCCTGGTGATCATCGTGGTCTCCGGGGTATTCATCGGCATGGTGCTGGCGCTGCAAGGTTTCAATATTCTATCCAGCTATGGTTCGGAACAGGCGGTCGGCCAGATGGTTGCGCTGACGCTGTTGCGCGAACTGGGGCCCGTGGTCACGGCATTGCTGTTCGCCGGGCGCGCCGGTTCGGCATTGACTGCCGAAATCGGCAACATGAAGTCCACCGAGCAGTTGTCCAGTCTGGAAATGATTGGTGTCGACCCGCTCAAGTACATCATTGCCCCGCGCCTGTGGGCCGGCTTCATTTCCCTGCCGGTGCTGGCGATGATCTTCAGCGTGGTGGGCATCTGGGGTGGTTCGTGGGTGGCCGTCGACTGGCTGGGTGTCTATGAAGGTTCCTATTGGTCCAACATGCAGAACAGCGTGACTTTTGCAGACGATGTGCTCAACGGCATCATCAAAAGCATCGTTTTCGCCTTTGTCGTGACCTGGATCGCCGTATTCCAAGGCTATGACTGCGAGCCCACTTCCGAGGGGATCAGTCGTGCCACTACCAAGACCGTGGTGTATGCCTCTTTGGCTGTACTCGGCCTGGACTTTATTCTGACCGCCTTGATGTTTGGAGATTTCTGATGCAAAACCGCACCCTGGAAATCGGTGTCGGCCTTTTCTTGCTGGCTGGCATCCTGGCTTTGCTGTTGCTGGCGTTGCGGGTGAGTGGCCTGTCCCCGAGCGCGACCACCGACACGTATAAACTTTATGCGTATTTCGACAATATCGCCGGTTTGACGGTCAGAGCTAAAGTGACCATGGCCGGTGTGACCATCGGCAAGGTCACGGCAATCGATCTGGATCGCGACAGTTTCACCGGTCGAGTGACCATGCAGCTGGAAAAACGCGTAGATAACCTGCCGACTGACTCCACTGCATCTATCCTGACCGCTGGCCTGTTGGGCGAGAAGTACATCGGTCTCAGCGTGGGCGGCGAAGAAGGCTTGCTCAAGGATGGTGGAACCATCCACGACACGCAGTCGTCGTTGGTACTCGAAGACCTGATCGGTAAATTTCTGCTCAATACCGTTAGTAAAGACGCCAAATGAGGAGCTTTTGAATGATCTCTAACTTGCGACGTGGCCTGTTGGTATTACTCGCGGCCCTGCCGTTGATGGCTAACGCCGTGGCAGCGCCTTCAGCGCACGATATCGTGCAGGACACCACCAATCGGTTACTTGCCGATCTGTCGGCCAATAAAGAGAAGTACAAGCAAGACCCGCAAGATTTCTATGCGGCGCTGAACACCATCGTCGGACCTGTTGTGGATGCCGAGGGCATTTCCAAGAGCATCATGACGGTCAAATATTCGCGCAAAGCTACGCCTGCGCAAATGAAGACCTTTGAAGAAAACTTCAAAAAGGGTCTGTTCCAGTTCTATGGCAACGCTTTGCTCGAGTACAACAACCAGGGGATCGTCGTCGACCCTGCCAAGGATGAGTCGGGAGACCGTACAAGCGTTGCCATGACGGTCAAAGGCACCAACGGCGCGATCTATCCTGTGTCTTACACACTCGAAAAGATCAATGGCGAGTGGAAGCTGCGCAACGTGATCATCAACGGCATCAACATCGGCAAGCTGTTCCGTGATCAGTTCGCTGATGCGATGCAGCGCAATGGCAACGACCTGGACAAGACCATCAATGGTTGGGCCGGGGAAGTCGCCAAAGCCAAGGAAGCCAGTCAGAGCCAAATACCCGAGACGCAATCTCAATGAGTGTGTCGGCCATTCGCATGAGCGAATCCGGCGAGCTGATGCTTAGTGGCATGCTGGATTACCGCACTGGCCCCGGTTTGCGCAAGCAGGGGCAGGCGCTGATCAAATCCAGCAAGGCCGCTGCACTGGTGGTCGATTGCTCGGCAGTGTTGAAGTCCAGCAGTGTCGGCTTGTCGCTGCTGCTGTGCTTCATGCGTGATGCAGAGGCGGCCGGCAAGGCGCTGAGCATCCGCGGGATGCCAGAAGACATGCGCGAAATCGCTCAGGTCAGCGAATTGACCGAGCTGTTGGCGCATCCCTAACCGCATCTATAAAGAAGCCCCCCGTCAGAGTCCTGCTTCGCGGGGTTCGCAGGCGCGGGGCTTTTTTGTATGATGTCCGACCCGCGCGCACAGGGCGCCGATTGAGGTTGAGCATGCAGGCCGTAGAAGTGAAGAGCTTCCTTGAAGGAAAGCTGCCCGGAACCCTAGTAGAAGTCGAGGGCGAAGGCTGCAACTTTCAGCTGAACGTGATTAGCGATGAACTGGCGGCGTTGAGCCCGGTGAAGCGTCAGCAGCAGATCTATGCCCATTTGAACCCATGGATCACCGATGGCAGCATCCATGCGGTCACTATGAAATTTTTCAGCAGCGCGGCCTGGGCCGAGCGCACCTGAGCCCAAGGGCGTCGAGATTCTTATGGATAAATTGATAATTACCGGTGGCGTTCGTCTTGATGGCGAAATCCGCATCTCCGGGGCAAAGAACTCTGCCCTGCCGATCCTGGCTGCAACCTTACTGTGCGATGGCCCGGTGACTGTTGCCAACCTGCCGCACCTGCACGACATCACCACCATGATCGAGCTGTTCGGTCGTATGGGCATCGAGCCGGTGATCGACGAGAAACTCAGCGTTGAAATCGACCCGCGCACCATCAAGACCCTGATCGCGCCGTACGAACTGGTGAAAACCATGCGTGCGTCGATCCTGGTGCTGGGCCCAATGGTTGCCCGTTTCGGTGAAGCCGAAGTCGCACTGCCTGGCGGTTGCGCCATTGGTTCGCGTCCGGTTGACCTGCACATTCGTGGCCTCGAAGCCATGGGCGCGGTCATCGACGTCGAAGGCGGCTACATCAAGGCCAAGGCGCCTGAAGGTGGCCTGCGCGGTGCGCACTTCTTCTTCGACACCGTCAGTGTGACCGGTACCGAAAACATCATGATGGCGGCCGCTCTGGCCAAGGGCCGCAGCGTTCTGGCAAACGCCGCTCGCGAGCCTGAAGTCATCGACCTGGCGAATTTCCTGATCGCCATGGGCGCCAAGATCACTGGCGCCGGCACCGACACCATCACCATCGATGGCGTCGAGCGTCTGCACCCGACCACTTACAAAGTGATGCCTGACCGTATCGAGACCGGCACCTATCTGGTCGCTGCTGCCGTGACCGGCGGTCGTGTGAAGGTCAAGGACACCGATCCGACCATCCTCGAAGCCGTACTTGAGAAACTCAAGGAGTCGGGCGCGGAAATCACTTGTGGCGAAGACTGGATCGAGCTGAACATGCACGGCAAGCGGCCAAAAGCCGTTAACGTGCGTACTGCTCCGTACCCGGCGTTCCCGACTGACATGCAGGCGCAGTTCATCTCGCTCAACGCCATTGCCGAAGGCACTGGTGCCGTGATCGAGACGATCTTCGAAAACCGCTTCATGCACGTTTACGAACTGCACCGCATGGGCGCTCACATCCAGGTCGAAGGCAACACCGCCATTGTTACCGGCATCGAAAAGCTCAAGGGCGCGCCAGTCATGGCCACCGACCTGCGTGCTTCGGCCAGCCTGGTGATCTCGGCGTTGATTGCTGAAGGTGACACCTTGATCGATCGCATCTACCACATCGACCGTGGTTACGAGTGCATCGAAGAGAAACTGCAGATGCTCGGCGCCAAGATCCGCCGCGTACCGGGCTAGTTTCTGCTGCATGGGTACAGGGACGTGCCCGTTGATTTGTTGAAGTCGAGCCGGTTTCCGGCTCGATGTGTGTCCGGCGCCATTTGCGACCGGGCATGAGTACCTTGATAAGGACTGACGTTTCCCATGTTGACCATCGCACTGTCCAAGGGCCGCATCCTTGACGACACCCTGCCGCTTCTGGCTGAAGCGGGCATCGTGCCGACCGAGAATCCGGACAAGAGCCGCAAGCTGATCATCCCCACGACTCAGGCCGATGTACGTCTGCTGATCGTGCGCGCCACCGATGTGCCGACTTACGTCGAGCATGGTGCCGCTGACCTGGGCGTCGCCGGTAAAGATGTGCTGATGGAATACGGCGGCCAGGGTTTGTACGAGCCATTGGACCTGCGAATTGCCCTCTGCAAGCTGATGACCGCCGGCCGTGTCGGTGATGTCGAGCCCAAGGGCCGCCTGCGTGTGGCGACCAAATTCGTCAACGTTGCCAAGCGTTACTACGCCGAACAGGGCCGTCAGGTCGACATCATCAAGCTCTATGGCTCGATGGAACTGGCGCCGCTGATCGGTCTGGCAGACAAGATCATCGACGTGGTCGACACCGGCAACACCCTGCGCGCCAATGGCCTGGAACCTCAGGATTTCATTGCTGACATCAGCTCCCGGCTGATCGTAAACAAAGCTTCGATGAAAATGCAGCACGCCCGTATCCAGGCGTTGATCGACACCCTGCGCAAGGCAGTGGAGTCTCGACACCGCGGCTGATTCACCTGCGCGACCTTGAGTCGCGCCCGTCTATCCGCCTCATAGCCAGAATCTCAGGTGCCCAAGCGGAAACGACTGCTAAGTTAGGGCGCCTGAGTTTTTGCCATTCCTATGAGGCTCTCGCTATGACCGCACCGACTGCAATTCGCCGACTCAACGCTGCTGACCCGGATTTCGCACATCATCTGGATCATCTGCTGAGCTGGGAAAGTGTGTCTGACGACTCGGTCAATCAGCGGGTGCTGGACATCATCAAGGCCGTGCGCGAGCGTGGCGATGCGGCGCTGGTGGAATTCACCCAGAAGTTCGACGGCCTGCAGGTCGCGTCCATGGCGGACCTGATCCTGCCTCGTGAGCGCCTGGAACTGGCCCTGACCCGAATCACCGTGCCTCAGCGTGAAGCGCTGGAAAAAGCCGCGTCCCGAGTCCGCAGCTACCACGAGAAACAGAAGCAGGATTCCTGGAGCTACACCGAAGCCGACGGGACCGTGCTGGGCCAGAAAGTTACGCCGCTGGATCGCGCCGGCCTGTACGTACCGGGCGGCAAGGCGTCGTACCCGTCCTCGGTACTGATGAACGCAATTCCGGCCAAGGTGGCCGGCGTGACTGAAGTGGTCATGGTGGTGCCGACGCCGCGTGGCGAACTCAACGAGCTGGTGCTGGCCGCCGCCTGCATCGCCGGCGTCGACCGCGTGTTCACCATCGGCGGTGCTCAAGCGGTCGCCGCGCTGGCGTACGGCACCGAAAGTGTGCCGAAGGTCGACAAGGTGGTCGGTCCGGGCAACATCTACGTCGCCACCGCCAAGCGCCACGTGTTCGGCCAGGTCGGCATCGACATGATCGCCGGCCCATCCGAAATCCTCGTGGTCTGCGACGGCCAGACTGATCCGGACTGGATCGCCATGGACCTGTTCTCCCAGGCCGAGCACGACGAAGACGCCCAGGCGATTCTGGTCAGCCCGGACGCCGAGTTCCTCGACAAGGTCGCCGCCAGCATCGCCAAACTGCTGCCGAGCATGGAACGCGCCGAGATCATCGAAACGTCGATCAACGGCCGTGGTGCGCTGATCAAGGTCCGCGATATGGACCAAGCCATCGAAGTGGCCAACCGCATCGCGCCGGAACACCTGGAGTTGTCGGTTGCCGATCCGCAGGCCTGGTTGCCGCAGATCCGTCACGCCGGCGCGATCTTCATGGGCCGCCACACCTCCGAAGCCTTGGGCGACTACTGCGCCGGTCCGAACCACGTGTTGCCAACCTCCGGCACCGCGCGTTTCTCCTCGCCGCTGGGTGTGTACGACTTCCAGAAGCGTTCGTCGATCATCTTCTGCTCCGAGCAGGGTGCCTCCGAACTGGGCAAAACCGCTTCCGTGCTGGCCCGTGGCGAGTCGCTGACCGCCCACGCCCGCAGCGCCGAATACCGCATCGTTGACGACAAGAAGGGCAACTGAACATGAGTAAATTCTGGAGTCCCTTCGTCAAGAGTCTGGTGCCTTACGTGCCGGGCGAGCAGCCGAAACTGGCGAAACTGGTGAAGCTCAACACCAACGAAAACCCGTACGGTCCCTCACCAAAAGCCTTGGCGGCGATGCAGACCGAACTGAATGACAATTTGCGTCTGTACCCGGACCCGAACAGTGACTTGATGAAGAGCGCCGTGGCCACGTATTACGGCGTACAGAGCAATCAGGTGTTTCTCGGCAACGGTTCCGATGAAGTCCTGGCGCACATCTTTCACGGTTTGCTGCAACATGATAATCCGGTCCTGTTCCCGGACATCAGCTACAGCTTCTACCCGGTTTACTGCGGTTTGTACGGCATTGCCTTCGACGCGGTGCCGCTGGATGAGCAGTTCCAGATCACCCCGGCGGACTACGCCAAGCCGAACGGCGGGATCATCTTCCCTAACCCGAACGCACCGACTGGCTGCCTGTTGGCGCTGGATGCCGTGGAGCAAATCCTCAAGGCCAGCCCGGATTCAGTGGTCGTGGTGGATGAGGCTTACATCGATTTCGGCGGTGAGACGGCGATCAGCCTGGTGGGTCGTTATCCGAACTTGCTGGTGACTCAGACTTTGTCCAAGTCTCGTTCTCTGGCCGGCCTGCGGGTTGGTTTGGCGGTTGGGCATCCGGACCTGATCGAGGCGCTGGAGCGGATCAAGAACAGCTTCAACTCCTATCCGCTGGATCGACTGGCGAATGTCGGTGCAGCCGCAGCGTTCGAAGATCGTGAGTACTTCGACAAGACCTGCCGGTTGGTCATCGAGAATCGTGAATGGGTCGTTACGCGATTGGAAGCGAAGGGCTTTAAGGTGTTGCCGTCGGCGGCGAACTTCATTTTCGCCCGTCATCCGAAACACGATGCGGCGGGGCTGGCGGCGAAGTTGCGCGAGCAAGGCGTGATCGTTCGGCACTTCAAGCAGGAACGGATTGCCCAGTTCCTGCGGATCTCGATTGGCACACCGGAGCAGAATCAGGCGCTGATCGACGGCCTGGGCGACCTCTGATCCAACACTGAACCTGTGGGAGCGAGCCTGCTCGCGATAGCGGTTCGGCATTCAACATCAATTCTGAATGTCATGGCCCCATCGTCGGAACGCCGCCCGGAGCCGGCTCGCTCCCACAGGTTTTGTGTGGTGGCTGGTTACTCGTGATGTGGTTCGCCAAGGAAGGTCAGTGACGTGAACAGCCCGCGTGTCGCCACATCCGGGTTGTCCTTCAGCGGAATCTCCATCTGTGCCGCAATCACATTCAATCCTTCATTACGCACCAGTACTTGCGCCCGACCCTCTGCATCGGTCTCGGTGCTTAACGTATTCGGCGCGCTGCGATAGTCGCCCACCAGCTTCACACCCGCCGCCGGCTTACCGTCCAATAGCACTCGAACCGGCAACGATTTACCCGGCCCAACGGTCAGCGGATCAACCTCCGGCAGAATCAGCAATTTCATCTGATCCAGCTTCGGCAACTTCGCCCCCGGTTGGTAGATCGCCAGGCTGTATTTGAAGGTCTGGGTCGACTCAATGGCCCCCGGTACTTTGCTGCGTCCTTCGTTGATCCATTTTTTATCCGCGGTCTGCGACCACATGCCGTTGTTCAGTGCCACGGCCAGTACTGCCGGTGGTTTCAACGGCTTCAGGCGGGCGTGGTCGGCCAGGCGTTGTACGCTCACCGGGATCATTTTGCCGCCGACGTCATAAGCCCACGCGCCACTGATTTTCTGCGCCTTGAAGGCGTTGTCTTCGGCGCCGTGGCCGTAGACGACTTCGATGTTGCCGCGACGTTGTTCGGTCCAGAGACCGTGGGCCGAAACTTGGCTGGCACATAACAGGCCGACCAGCAGACCGGGTAGCGCCAGGGATTTTAGATGTTGCATGGTGACGTCCTTTTTACAGATTGAGTGTCAGGCTGACGGTGAAATTGCGCGGTTCGCCGGGGTTGACCCAGTAGTTGCTGTAGGAGCGCTCGAAGTATTTCTCGTCGAAAAGGTTGTTCAGGTTCAGGCCTAAGGTGACGTTTTCGCTGGCCTTGTAATGGGCCAGCAGGTCGACGGTGTGGTAGGCCGGCAGCTCGAAATCGCTGCCGGCTTCACCTGAGCGATCGCCGACATAGGTGATCGCTGCACCAAGGTCCGAACCGCGTAAATGGCCATCCTGAAATTCATAAACGCCCAACAGACTGCCGCTGCGTTTGGCCACCCCGAGAATTCGGCTGCCGGTGGGAAAGACCTTGTCGCCCTGGGTGACTTCGGCATCGATGTAAGCGAAGGCGCCGATCACTCGCACGGCGTCGGTCACTTGCCCGGTGACTTGCAGGTCGACACCCTGGCTGCGGGCCTTGCCCATGGCGCGGCTGGAGTCGGTGCTCGGATCGAGCGCCAGGACGTTTTCCTTTTCGATATGGAAGGCGGCGAGGGTGGTACTCAAGCGGTCGTCGAACAGCTCGTTCTTGATCCCGACTTCATAACCGACGCCTTCTTCCGGGTCGAAGGATTTGCCGGCGGCGTCCAGCCCGTTGTTCGGCTTGAACGAGGTGGAGGCGTTGGCGAATAACCCCACTTCGGGCGTCAGTTGGTAGAGCAGGCCGGCTCGCTGGGTCAGGGCATCGTGGCGCTGGCGGCTGGTCGCGTTGCGGCTGTGATCGTCGATGCGTTGTTCAAAGTGTTCGAAGCGCGCACCGATCATGCCGCGCAGTTTGTCGGTGAAAACGATCTGGTCTTGAAGGTTCAGTGCCTGGCTTTCGACGTGCTCGAAGAAGTCGGTCCCGGAGCGTGCGCCATTGGGTTTCGGCTGGCCGTATATCGGTCGATAAATATCGATGGCGTACGGGCCACCGGCAATGGTGGTGACCCGCTCGTTCTTGCGGAAATCCTCGTATTCGCTGCCGATCAGCAGTTCGTGTTGCCAACTGCCGATGTCGAACAAACCGCGCAGTTCGAGTTGGGTGATGCTGTCATGCCAATTGGTATCGCGCTCGCGATAGCGACGGTTGACGGTGTGGCCGTCAGCGTTCAAGGGACGATTTTCCGAGGCGAAGCCCCAGAGTTTGCCTTCCTTGTAATGGCTGGCGAGGCGCAGTTTCCAGCTATCGTTGAGCTGATGTTCGAGGGCGGCTTGCAGCAGATTGTTGTGGTTGTCGATGTTGCCGTCGTTGGGTTCGCCAAGGAAGGTCGAACGGGAGACGCCGCTCCATTTATTGTTCGGCGCGACGATACCTCGATCGAATGTCGAGCTGTGGCGAACGAATTCGCTCTCCACCAACAGGCTGGTGTCCGGGTTCAGTTGCCAGCTGAAGGAAGGCGCAACGAACACACGCTGGCTGTCGACATGATCGCGGAAGCTGTGGTTGTCCTCGACGGCCAGGTTCACCCGGGACAGGACGTTGCCGTCATCATCGAGCGGCGTGTTGACGTCCACGGCGGTGCGATAGCGATCCCAGCTGCCGGCGCTGGTTTGCAGTGTGGTGAAGGCTTCGGGCTGGGGTTTCTTGGTAACGATGTTCACCGTACCGCCCGGATCGCCACGACCATAGAGGCTGGCGGCCGGTCCTTTGAGCACTTCGATGCGTTCGATGTTGGCCACGTCCGGCGTGCTCGGATAGCCACGGTTGGCGCTGAAACCGTCCTTGTAGAACTCCGAAGTGGTGAAGCCGCGCACGCTGTATTCGTAGAGCGTCAGGCCGCCGAAGTTGTTCTGCTTCGACACGCCACCGGCAAAATCCAGCGCGCGTTCGACGCTGGTGCTGCCCAGGTCCTTGAGCACACTGACGGGAATCACATTGATCGATTGCGGGATATCGCGAATGGCCGTGTCGGTTTTGGTTGCGCTGGAGGAGCGCGTGGCGCGGTAACCCTTGACCGGGCCGATGGGGGATTCGTACTCGGAGGTGACGCTGATGGCGTCCAGTTCAACGGTTAGCGATTCTTCGGCGAAGACCGGATCCCCCAGCAAACCGAGGGCCAGGCCTGCGAGGGAAGCCATTGTTCGAGACGACATGTTATGTTGTTCCAATAGTGATATTGAAACAATATAACATGACCAATGAGAATGTCTGCTGTTAACGGTTTCGGAGTTGTGGAGCTGCTGAGGGCGCAGCTCCTACCGCTTACTCCGCTTCTTTTTCCTTGATCGGCGCCGGCGGCGGACGCAAACCGATCTCGGCGGTGAGCTTGAGCTCTTTGCCGTTGCGCATCACCTGGATCGTGACCTTGTCGGTCGGTTTGATCCGCGCGACCTGATTCATTGAACGACGCCCATCGCCGGCCGGTTCGCCGTCGATGCTGAGGATCACGTCACCCAGTTGCAGGCCGGCCTTCTGCGCCGGACCGTCACGGAAAATCCCCGCGACCACAATGCCCGGGCGCCCCGACAGACCAAACGATTCCGCGAGTTCCTGGCTCAACGGCTGCACTTCGATACCGAGCCAGCCGCGAATCACCTGGCCGTGTTCGATGATCGACTTCATCACTTCCATAGCCAGTTTCACCGGAATGGCGAAACCGATGCCCTGCGATCCGCCGGACTTGGAGAAGATCGCGGTGTTGATGCCGGTCAGGTTGCCGTTGGCATCCACCAGCGCACCGCCGGAGTTGCCGGGGTTGATCGCCGCGTCGGTCTGGATGAAGTCCTCGTAGTTGTTCAAGCCCAGCTGATTGCGCCCGGTGGCGCTGATGATGCCCATGGTCACGGTCTGGCCGACACCGAACGGGTTGCCGATGGCTAGGGCTACGTCGCCGATGCGGATGTTGTCGGAACGCCCGACAGTGATCGATGGAAGATTCTTCAAGTCGATCTTCAGGACAGCAAGGTCGGTTTCCGGGTCGCTGCCGATCACTCGGGCCAGGGTTTCACGACCGTCCTTGAGCGCCACCACGATCTGGTCGGCGCCGGTGGTCACGTGGTTGTTGGTCAGCAGGTAACCTTCCGGGCTCATGATCACGCCTGAACCGAGGCTCGACTCCATGCGCTTCTGTTTGGGCGAGTTGTCGCCGAAGAAGCGGCGGAACTGCGGATCTTCGAACAGCGGATGGCTGGGTTTATTGACCACTTTGGTGGTGTACAGGTTGACCACCGACGGCGCGGCCGTGGTCACCGCGTCGGCATACGACACCGGGCCCTGCTGCAGACCGAGGGTTTGCGGGGCTTGTTGCAGATTGACGTCCAGGTTCGGTAGCCCGACCCATTCCGGGTAACGCTGCATAATCAATAGAGCGATAAGCACGCCGGCCAACAGCGGCCAGCCGGAAAAACGCAGCGCCTTGAACATTAAGCACGTCCTGAGAGGTTGCAGGCGGTATGAGACCGCCCATAATGTCGCGCATTATACGAGGCGATGCGTGCCTCCGAACGGGATATTTAGGAGTCTTTTATGGCCGTCGCCCTGAGCACCCTGGTCGAAGAAGCCGACCGTTACCTTAACATTGCAAAGATTGCCGATTACTGCCCCAACGGGTTGCAGGTCGAAGGCCGGCCGCAAGTGATGCGCATTGTCAGCGGTGTTACCGCCAGCCAGGCGTTGCTCGACGCCGCTGTGGAAGCCAGTGCCGACCTGGTGCTGGTGCATCACGGTTATTTCTGGAAAGGCGAGAATCCGTGCATTACCGGCATGAAACAGCGTCGGTTGAAAACCCTGCTCAAGCACGATATCAGCCTGTTGTCCTACCATCTGCCGCTGGATCTGCATCCGGAAGTCGGCAATAACGTGCAGCTGGCACGTCAGCTCGATATCACCGTGGAAGGCCCATTGGACCCCGACAATCTCAAAATTGTCGGCCTGGTTGGTTCATTGAACGAGCCAGTGACGCCCCGCGATTTTGCCCGTCGCGTACAAGAAGTCATGGGGCGCGAGCCGTTGCTGATCGAAGGCAGCGAGATGATTCGCCGCGTTGGCTGGTGCACCGGTGGCGGTCAGGGGTACATCGATCAGGCCGTGCTGGCTGGCGTCGACTTGTACCTCAGCGGTGAGGCGTCCGAACAGACCTTCCACAGCGCCCGGGAAAACAACATCAGCTTCATCGCCGCCGGCCACCACGCCACCGAGCGCTATGGCGTGCAGGCACTCGGGGATTTTCTGGCGAGACGCTTCGCCCTTGAGCACATCTTCATCGATTGCCCGAACCCCATCTGACTTGCGGACTCCCTGACTGGAATACAGCCATCCTGTAGGAGCTGAGCTTGCTCGCGATGGCGATCTTAAGGACGCCATCGCCGGCAAGCCGTGCTCCTACAGGGGATCGCCATTCATTTGCCCAAACGCGGGGGTATATTCATATACCCTTTCGATCTAGTCGGCGTCCTGATTAGAAGAGGTCGCTGTGCTAGGATTCCTCGCTCGAACACGGCCCGCTGGCCGTCCATAAGATCGTTTTCGTGAGTAGCCATGGTCGACAAACTGACGCATCTGAAACAGCTGGAGGCCGAAAGCATCCACATCATCCGCGAGGTCGCCGCCGAGTTCGATAACCCGGTGATGCTGTACTCCGTCGGTAAAGACTCTGCCGTGATGCTGCACCTTGCGCGCAAGGCATTCTTCCCGGGCAAACTGCCGTTCCCGGTGATGCACGTCGACACCCGGTGGAAGTTCAAGGAAATGTACGCGTTCCGCGACCGCATGGTCGAAGACCTCGGCCTGGACCTGATCGTGCACGTGAACCCCGATGGCGTCGCGCAGGGCATCAACCCGCTGACCCACGGCAGCGCCAAGCACACCGACATCATGAAAACCGAAGGCCTCAAGCAAGCCCTCGACAAGTACGGTTTCGATGCCGCTTTCGGTGGTGCCCGTCGTGACGAAGAGAAATCCCGCGCCAAAGAGCGCGTGTATTCCTTCCGCGACACCAAGCACCGCTGGGACCCGAAAAACCAGCGTCCCGAGTTGTGGAACGTCTACAACGGCAAGGTCAACAAGGGCGAATCGATCCGTGTTTTCCCGTTGTCGAACTGGACCGAACTGGACATCTGGCAGTACATCTACCTCGAAGGCATCCCGATTGTGCCGCTGTATTTCGCCGCCGAGCGCGACGTCATCGAGATGAATGGCACCTGGATCATGATCGACGACGAGCGCCTGCTCAATCACCTGAGCGATGAAGACAAGGCGCGCATCGTCAAGAAGAAGGTCCGTTTCCGCACACTCGGCGACTACCCGTTGACCGGTGCGGTCGAGTCCGAGGCCACCAGCCTGACCGACATCATTCAGGAAATGCTCCTGACGCGAACTTCCGAACGCCAGGGCCGGGTCATCGATCACGATGGCGCAGGCTCGATGGAAGAAAAGAAACGTCAGGGTTATTTCTAAGGGGTTGTCATGTCGCACGCATCTGATTTGATCAGCGAGGACATCCTCGCCTATCTGGGCCAGCACGAACGCAAGGAAATGCTGCGCTTTCTTACCTGTGGCAACGTCGACGACGGCAAGAGCACCCTGATCGGGCGCCTGCTGCACGACTCCAAAATGATCTACGAAGATCACCTGGAAGCCATTACCCGCGACTCGAAAAAAGTCGGCACCACCGGTGATGACATCGACCTGGCATTGCTGGTCGACGGCCTGCAGGCCGAGCGTGAGCAGGGCATCACCATCGATGTCGCTTACCGCTACTTCTCCACCGCCAAGCGCAAATTCATCATCGCCGACACCCCTGGCCATGAGCAGTACACCCGCAACATGGCCACTGGTGCGTCCACCTGCGACCTGGCGATCATCCTGGTCGACGCCCGTTACGGCGTGCAGACCCAGACCCGTCGCCACAGCTTCATTGCCTCGTTGCTGGGCATCAAGCACATCGTTGTCGCCATCAACAAGATGGACCTCAACGGCTTCGACGAAACAGTCTTCGAGTCGATCAAGGCCGATTACCTGAAGTTCGCCGAAGGCATCGCGTTCAAGCCGAGCACCATGGCCTTCGTGCCGATGTCGGCGCTGAAAGGCGACAACGTGGTGAACAAGTCCGAGCGTTCGCCGTGGTACACCGGCCAGTCGCTGATGGAAATTCTCGAGACCGTCGAGATCGCCAACGACCGCAACTACACCGACCTGCGTTTCCCAGTGCAGTACGTCAACCGTCCGAACCTGAACTTCCGTGGTTTCGCCGGTACCCTGGCCAGCGGCGTCGTGCACAAGGGCGACGAAGTCGTTGTGCTGCCGTCGGGCAAGAGCAGTCGCGTGAAGTCCATTGTCACCTTCGAAGGTGAGCTGGAGCATGCCGGTCCTGGTCAAGCGGTGACGCTGACCATGGAAGACGAGATCGACATCTCCCGCGGCGACTTGCTGGTGCACGCTGACAATCTGCCGCAAGTGACTGACGCGTTCGACGCCATGCTGGTGTGGATGGCCGAAGAACCGATGCTGCCGGGCAAGAAATACGACATCAAGCGCGCGACCACCTACGTGCCGGGTTCGATCACCAGCATCGTCAACCGCGTTGACGTGAACACCCTGGAAGAAGGTCCGGCCAGTTCGTTGCACTTGAACGAGATCGGTCGGGTCAAGATCAGCCTCGACGCAGCCATTGCGCTGGACGGTTACGCGAGCAACCGCACCACCGGTTCGTTTATCGTCATCGATCGTTTGACCAATGGCACCGTCGCGGCCGGCATGATCATCGCTCAGCCGTTGAGCCATGGCACCAGCACGCACCACGGCAAACTGGCGCACGTCGCCACCGAAGAACGCGCCCAGCGCTTCGGCCAGCAACCGGCCACCGTGTTGTTCAGCGGCTTGTCGGGCGCCGGCAAAAGCACCCTGGCTTACGCGGTTGAACGCAAGCTGTTCGACATGGGCCGCGCGGTGTTTGTACTCGATGGCCAGAACCTGCGTCATGACCTGAACAAAGGTCTACCACAGGATCGCGCCGGGCGTACCGAGAACTGGCGTCGTGCGGCGCACGTTGCGCGTCAGTTCAACGAAGCGGGTCTGCTGACACTGGCGGCCTTCGTTGCGCCAAGTGCCGAAGGTCGTGAGCAAGCCAGGGAGCTGATCGGCAAGGAGCGTCTGCTGACGGTCTACGTCCAGGCCTCTCCGACGGTCTGTGCCGAGCGTGACCCACAAGGCCTGTACGCGGCGGCCGGGGATAACATCCCGGGCGATTCCTTCCCGTACGACGTGCCGCTGGACGCCGACCTCGTGGTCGATACCCAGTCGCTGTCGCTGGAAGAAAGCGTCAAGCAAGTGCTGGATCTGCTGCGCAAGCGTGGCGCGATCTAAGCGTTAGCCGTTAATAAAAAACCCGCCGATGAGTGATCATCGGCGGGTTTTTTGTGTCCCTAAGATCGCCATCGCGAGCAGGCTCACTCCCACAGGGATCTCAAGTGAACACAAAATCTGTATTCCATGGAGATCCCATGTGGGAGCGAGCCTGCTCGCGATGAGGCCAGTACAGGCGCTTCAGGACTTGGTCGGATACTCGCGATGCATCTGCCCCAGCAGCGCATCCTTGTCTTCCCATAGCTGATTGATCCAGCCCTGAAACTGCAATCGATACTCGCCGTCCTGGTCGTAGTTCTTGCCGATGAACTGTGGCGGAATCTTCAGTTCCTGAAAATGCACTACCACGTCCTTCACGTTCCCACAGAGCAAATCCCAGTAACCGGGACGCCCAGCCGGGTAGTGAATCGTCACGTTGACGATGGCTTCCAGCTGCTCACCCATGGCATCCAGCACAAACGCAATGCCGCCAGCCTTGGGCTTGAGCAGATGCTTGAACGGTGATTTCTGCTGCGCATGCTTGCCTTTGGTGAAGCGCGTGCCTTCGACGAAGTTGAAAATCCCCACCGGGTTATGGCGGAACTTGTCGCAGGTCTTGCGGGTGGTTTCCAGGTCTTTGCCTTTCTTCTCCGGGTGCTTCTCCAGGTAGGCCTTGGAGTAGCGCTTCATGAACGGAAAACCGAGCGCCCACCACGCCAGACCAATCACCGGCACCCAGATCAGTTCCTGTTTGAGGAAGAACTTCAGCGGGCGAATCTTCCGGTTCAGCACGTATTGCAACACCATGATGTCGACCCAGCTCTGGTGGTTGCTGGTGATCAAATACGAGTGTTGATAGTCCAGGCCTTCCAGGCCGCTGAGTGTCCAGCGCGTGTGCCCGAGCAAGTCCATCCACGCTTTGTTATTGCTGATCCAGGCTTCGTGGATGTGGCTCATCAGCCAATCGGTAAAACGCTGGGCGGCGGGAAAGGGCAGTAGCAGTTTGAAGATCGCCACCACGAACAGCGGTGTGCAACAGGCAATCGTGTTCAGCGCCAACAACAGCGAGGCAATGACACCTCGTAGCGGTGCAGGTAGGGAATCCAGCATTTAAAGATCCAAAGGTCGGTTGGCAGCTTGAATCGCGGTCAACGCGATGGTGTAGACGATGTCGTCGACTTGCGCGCCGCGCGGCAGGTCGTTCACCGGTTTGCGCAGGCCTTGCAGCATCGGCCCGAGGCTGACGCAGTCGGCGCTGCGCTGAACGGCTTTGTGGGTGGTGTTGCCGGTGTTCAGGTCGGGGAACACAAACACTGTGGCGCGACCGGCGACCTGGCTGTTCGGTGCCAGTTGCCGGGCAACGGTTTCGTTGGCGGCGGCGTCGTATTGCAATGGACCGTCGATCAGCAGCGAGTTTTGTTGTTCGTGGGCGAGCAACGTCGCTTCGCGCACCTTCTCGACTTCTTCGCCGCTGGCCGATTCACCGCTGGAGTAGCTGATCATCGCCACGCGCGGGGTGATGCCGAACGCGGCTGCCGAGTCGGCGCTTTGCAGCGCGATCTCGGCCAGTTCGCTGGCGCTCGGGTGCGGGTTCATCACGCAATCGCCGTAGACCAGAACCTCTTCGGGAAACAGCATGAAGAACACCGACGACACCAACGTGCAGCCCGGCGCGGTCTTGATCAGTTGCAGGGCCGGGCGGATGGTGTTGGCGGTGGAGTGAATGACCCCGGACACGAGGCCGTCAACTTCATCCAGCGCCAGCATCATGGTGCCGATCACCACGGTGTCCTCCAGTTGCTGCTCGGCCATCGGCGCGTTGAGGCTTTTGGTTTTGCGCAGGGCAACCATTGGCTCGACGTAGCGTTCGCGAATCAGGTCAGGGTCAAGAATCTCCAGCCCCGGCGGCAGCTCGATGCCGTGGGCGCGAGCGACGGCTTCGACGTCTTCCGGCTTCGCCAGCAAGACACAACGGGCAATGCCGCGCGCCTGACAGATCGCCGCGGCTTGCACGGTCAGCGGCTCGCTGCCTTCGGGCAGGACGATACGTTTGTTGGCAGCCTGGGCGCGCTGGATCAATTGATAACGGAACACGGCGGGCGACAGGCGCATTTCCCGTGGCGTACCGCAGCGTTGGTGCAGCCACTTGGCGTCGAGGTGGCTGGCGACGAAGTCGGTGATGATCTCCGCGCGCTCGCGGTCGTCGATCGGGATTTCCTTGTTCAAACCGTTCAACTGGTTAGCGGTGTCGTAGGAGCCGGTGCTCACCGACAATACCGGCAGGCCTGCCTGCAATGCGCCACGACACAGGTCCATGATGCGCGGGTCGGGCAAAGTGTCGCTGGTCAGTAACAGGCCGGCCAGCGGCACGCCGTTCATGGCGGCGAGGCTGACGGCGAGGATGATGTCGTCGCGATCACCGGGCGTTACCACCAACACGCCGGGCTTGAGCAGCTCCACGGTGTTGCGCATGGTGCGGGCGCAGATGATGATTTTGGTCATGCGCCGGGTCTCGTAATCACCGGCATTGAGAATTTGCGCGCCCATCAGATCGGCGACGTCGCGGGTGCGTGGGGCGTTCAATTCCGGCTGGAACGGGATGCAACCCAGCAAACGGAAATCGCCACTGCGCAGCAATGGCGAATGCTCTTTCAAACGCGAAGCGAAAGCCTCCATGCTTTCATCGGTTTTGACTTTGTTGAGGATCACGCCGAGGACTTTCGGGTCTTTCGGGCCGCCGAACAATTGCGCCTGCAATTCCACTCGGCCGGACAGCTCGGTCAGCACTTCGTTTTCCGGTGCCGAGACCAGGATCACTTCGGCGTCGAGGCTTTTCGCCAAGTGCAGATTGACCCGCGCGGCGTAACTGGCGCTGCGGGTCGGGACCATGCCTTCGACGATCAGTACATCTTTGCCGACTGCAGCCTGCTGATAGAGGGTGATGATTTCTTCGAGCAACTCGTCCAGCTGACCGTCGCCGAGCATGCGCTCGACGTGCGCCAGACCGAGCGGTTGAGGCGGTTTCAAACCGTGAGTGCGCGCCACCAGTTCGGTGGACCGTTCAGGCCCGGTGTCACCCGGGTGCGGCTGGGCAATCGGTTTGAAAAAACCGACCTTGAGGCCGGCCCGCTCAAGAGTACGCACCAGCCCGAGACTGATGGAGGTCAGACCCACACCAAAATCGGTGGGCGCGATAAAAAAAGTTTGCATGCGGATTCTCTGGAGGTGCATGGCAGTGGCGATCATCTATGTCTGACGATCTACCGAATTTCAGTCGCCAAGGTTATCGCTAACCGAGCCTTGTGCGCACCAACCGCAATCAAAGGGCTGGCCTATTTTTTCAATACGTTGCGCGGAGTCCAGGACCCAGGCGCGCGATTGCCACGGTGGCTGGTGGCGCAGGTGCTGGGTGTGACCGCAGGAAAGCTCGGCCACCCAGTGCCCGTCCTCATCCTGATGGAAACCTGTGACCGTCGAGCCTTTCGCCGCCACCCGTCTGTCCGGGTTGTGTTCGCTTTCGGGCGATTGCTTCGCTAAACTTGGCCATTCTTCATTCTTATGCAAAAGGTCTCGCCCCATGCTGATCGCCGCCAATAAGGCTGTCTCCATCGACTATACCCTGACCAACGACGCTGGTGAGGTCATCGACAGCTCCGCCGGCGGCGCGCCGCTGGTCTACCTGCAAGGCGCAGGTAACATCATCCCGGGCCTGGAAAAGGCTCTGGAAGGCAAAGCAGTCGGTGACGAACTGACTGTCGCCGTAGAACCTGAAGATGCCTACGGCGAATACGCTGCCGAACTGGTCAGCACGTTGAGCCGCAGCATGTTCGAAGGCGTCGACGAGCTGGAAGTGGGCATGCAGTTCCACGCATCCGCTCCAGACGGCCAGATGCAGATCGTCACCATTCGCGATCTGGACGGCGACGATGTCACCGTCGACGGCAACCACCCGTTGGCTGGTCAGCGCCTGAATTTCCAGGTCAAGATCATCGACATCCGTGATGCCAGCCAGGAAGAAATCGCTCATGGTCACGTCCATGGCGAAGGTGGCCATCACCACTGATTTTCTGCGCTAAGCTTTCGAGAACTGGAGAGGCGCCCGAGGGGCGCCTTTTTAGTCCGCGGCTGTCCCTGGTGACACCGCCAAGTGGCTGTTTCGAGAAGAACACGGGAATCTGGAGTTCGTCATGAGTGCTTTTCACGACCTTAAATTGACAGCCCTGGATGGTCAGGAGCTACCGCTGGCACCCCTCAAGGGGCACGTCGTGCTTGTGGTCAACGTCGCCTCCAAATGTGGCTTGACCCCACAGTACGCGGCGCTGGAAAACCTCTACCAGCAATACAAGGACAAGGGCTTCAGCGTGCTGGGCCTGCCGTGCAACCAGTTTGCCGGGCAGGAACCGGGCTCCGAGCAAGAGATCCAGGAATTTTGCAGCCTCAATTATGGCGTGACCTTTCCGTTGTCCAGCAAACTGGAAGTCAACGGTCATGATCGTCATCAGTTGTACCGTCTGTTGGCGGGCGAGGGAGCTGAATTTCCCGGAGACATTACCTGGAACTTCGAAAAATTCCTGCTGGGCAAGGACGGTCGCGTGCTGGCGCGGTTCTCGCCGCGTACGGCGCCGGATGATCCGACGATCGTTAATGCGATTGAAAAAGCCCTGAGCTGATCCAAAAAAATCGCAGCCATCGAGCTGCGATTTTTTATGCCTGCCTTTTGAACCTTAATCACCGCAATCAATAGTGCTGTGCATTGCTTGTCGCTCCGCATATTATCGCCGTCATAAAACATCTGTCCCGTCGATACCGTTTTCGTGGAGCGTCCCATGCCCGTCAAAGCCCTGTTCAAACCGTTCCACCTCGGCACCCTTGAATTGCCGACCCGCGTCGTCATGGCGCCGATGACCCGTTCGTTTTCGCCGGGTGGCGTTCCCAATTCCAAAGTGATCGAGTATTACCGTCGTCGCGCTGCAGCGGGTGTGGGGCTGATCATCACTGAAGGCACCACCGTCGGCCACAAGGCTTCCAACGGCTACCCGAACGTGCCGCATTTCTACGGTGAAGCCGCGTTGGCGGGCTGGAAGAAAGTGGTCGACGCGGTTCACGCTGAAGGCGGCAAGATCGTTCCGCAGCTGTGGCATGTCGGCAGCGTGCGCCGCATCGGCACCGAGCCGGACGCCAGTGTGCCGGGTTACGGTCCGTCGGAGAAATTGAAGGACGGTCAGGTCGTGGTTCACGGCATGACCAAACAAGATATCCAGGAAGTGATTGCCGCATTTGCCCAGGCCGCCAAAGATGCCCAGAGCATCGGCATGGAC
Source organism: Pseudomonas sp. LS2P72 (assembly GCF_054897865.1). Taxonomy (NCBI): domain Bacteria; kingdom Pseudomonadati; phylum Pseudomonadota; class Gammaproteobacteria; order Pseudomonadales; family Pseudomonadaceae; genus Pseudomonas; species Pseudomonas sp. LS2P72. The sequence goes on along the minus strand of NZ_CM142708.1, from coordinate 5,914,119 downwards.
GGCGTGGAAATTCACGGCGCCCACGGCTACCTCGTGGACCAGTTCTTCTGGGAAGGCAGCAACCAGCGCACCGACGAATACGGCGGCAGCCTGGCCAATCGTTCGCGTTTCGCCATCGAACTGATTCAAGCGGTGCGTGCAGCAGTCGGCGAGGGTTTCCCGATCATCTTCCGTTTCTCGCAGTGGAAGCAGCAGGATTACACCGCGCGTCTGGTGCAAACGCCGCAAGCGTTGGGTGAATTCCTCAAGCCGTTGTCCGACGCCGGCGTGGATATTTTCCACTGCTCGACGCGCCGTTTCTGGGAGCCGGAGTTCGACGGTTCCGAGCTGAACCTGGCCGGCTGGACCCGTAAGCTCACCGGTAAACCGACCATCACCGTGGGCAGCGTCGGCCTGGACGGCGAGTTCCTGCAGTTCATGGTCAACACCGACAAGATCGCGCAGCCGGCCAGTCTGGAGAAACTGCTAGAGCGTTTGAACAATGATGAGTTCGATCTGGTGGCGGTAGGTCGTGCGCTGCTGGTGGACCCGGACTGGGCGCAGAAAGTGCGTGACGGCCGTGAAGAAGACATCCTGCCGTTCAGCCGTGAGGCGTTGATGACCCTGGTTTAAGCGGCGACTGCACTGACGCTATCGCGGGCAAGCCTTGCTCCTACGGTTCTTTGTCGAATACAAATGTGTGAATCGACACAACACCGTAGGAGCAAGGCTTGCCCGCGATGCTTTTATGGCAAAAACGCCGCATCGGGGAGGGTTTGCCCCTGCACACAAGCCCCGCGCAACTGCCCTTCAAATTGCTCGATAATCGCGGCCCAGCCCTGGCGACTCGCATGCTGACGCGCATTAAGCCGCACGCAGCGCAAGGTTTCGCGCTCCTCCAGCAACCACACCGCTGCATCGCAGAACGCCTCTTCGTCCCCCGGCATCGCCAGTACGCCGTTGTAGCCATGGCGGATGTGCTGAGCCGCCGCCGCTTGATCGTAAGCCACCACACCCAAACCCGAGGCCAGCGCCTCAAGCACGACATTGCCGAAGGTTTCGGTCAGGCTTGGAAACAGAAATACATCCCCCGATGCGTAGTGACTGGCCAAGGCTTCGCCGCGTTGTGACCCACAGAAAATTGCTTCGGGCAGTTCTTTCTCCAGGACCACTCGTTGCGGGCCGTCGCCGATCACAATCAACTTCAGGTTTTTCTGTGGATAAGTCGTACGCAGCTTTTCGAAACTGCGCTTGAGCAAGCCGAGGTTTTTCTCCGGCGCCAGGCGACCGACATGGATGACGGCAATGTCACTGTCGGCCAACCCCCACTGTTCGCGTAGCGACGTCAGCCGCTTGGTCGGGTGAAACAACTGGCTGTCGACCCCACGCGACAGCAATGCCAGGCGTTCGAATTGCCGGCGCTCCAGTTCCATTCTTTGGCTCACGCTCGGCACCAGGGTCAGCGTCGAGCGATTGTGAAACCAGCGCAGGTAGTGGGTCAGCAATCGCGTCAACAGTCCAAGCCCATACTGACTGGAGTACTGCTGGAAATTAGTGTGAAAGCCGCTGACCACCGAAATCCCCAAGCGCCGCGCCGCGCGCAACGCGGACAATCCCAGGGGGCCTTCCGTGGCGATGTACAGCACGTCCGGCCGATGACGCTTCCAGCGCCGCAGCAACTTGTGCATCGACGACTGACCCCATTGCAGACCGGGATAACCCGGTAGCGGCCAGCCCCGACACAGCAACAACGCATCGTCGCTGCCCAGCTGCTGATCGCAACCCTGACGCGGTCGCACCAATTCCACCTGATGCCCGCGCGCGCGCAAGCCGTCACACAAGCGGCCGAGGGTATTGGCCACTCCGTTGATTTCGGGAGGGAAGGTTTCGGTGATCAGGGTGATATGCAGAGCTGTCGTCATGACCTCAGTGTCGGCTGAGGTCATGTCGTCAGTGTGACGGTGGGATGATGGATTTGTGACCGGGTCAGCGCTGGACCACCAGGTTTTCCGCGCCGCGTTCACGCACCCAGAACAACGTCGCACCCGCCACGGCGGCCGGCATCATCAGGATGTTGACCACCGGAATCAGCAGCACCAGATAAACACTGCCGCCGAAACTCATGCTCTGCCAGCGCTTCTCGCGCAGCCAGGCGAGCATTTCGTTCCAGCCGAGTTTGTGGTTATCCGCCGGGTAGTCGATGTACTGGATCGCCATCATCCACACCCCGAACAGCAGCCACAGCGGCGCAGCGATGATGTTCACCACCGGAATGAACGAAAGGATGAACAACCCGATGGCGCGCGGCAGGAAGTAGCCGAGTTTGCGCATCTCCCGGGCCAGGGTGCGGGGGATCATTTCGATCAGCTCGCCCCAGCTGAAGGCCGGGAAGTCGTCGGTGCCACGCACCACCACTTCGACTTTTTCCGCGAGGAAGCCATTGAATGGCGCGGCGATGATGTTGGCGAGCATGGTGAAGGTGAAGAACACCATCAACACCACCAGCACCACGAACAACGGCCAGAGGACATAACTGAGAAAACTCAGCCAGTCGGGCAGGGACGGCATCAACGTATCGACCCACAGGCTGAATTGATGGCTGGCCAGGTAGATCAATCCGACGAACAGCACCAGGTTGATCATCAGTGGCAACAGCACAAACAAACGCAGGCTTGGGCTCAGGACCAGCTTGAGGCCTTCGCGCAGGTATTGTGGGCCGGACAGAACGGGGGCGGGCATAACGTGCTCCGAGCAAAGGGGAAACGCGCCGACCTTACCGGCTTTGCCTGACAGGCGAAAGCACGGCAGCAGCATCGACATTAACTGTAACAAAGGCGCCTATGTATCCATTGTGAGGGGATAGAGACCGCCTATGAGCTGGATTGTTAAACCGTATTTCCTTAATCTTCGCCCCCTCGATACGCTGCACCCATTCTTTTTACAGGACTGTCGAGCTCAAGCCTTCCCCAAGTGCTTTCAACGGTCCTTTTTTATTCCCGCCGGCAACCCGGCGTTCCGCGCCAGATGTTTAGGGCCGGTCAACAGGAGCAGGTCATGTCTGAAGTCCGTCATTCGCGAGTGATTATTCTCGGTTCCGGCCCTGCCGGTTACAGCGCCGCGGTCTATGCCGCCCGTGCCAACCTCAAGCCACTGCTGATCACCGGCATGCAAGCCGGCGGTCAACTGACCACCACCACCGAAGTCGACAACTGGCCTGGCGACGTCCACGGCCTGACCGGCCCGGCGCTGATGGACCGCATGAAAGAGCACGCAGAGCGCTTTGAAACCGAAATCGTCTTCGATCACATCAATGCCGTGGACTTCGCTGCCAAGCCGTACACCCTGACCGGCGACAGCGCGACTTACACCTGCGACGCCCTGATCATCGCCACCGGCGCCAGCGCTCGTTACCTGGGCCTGCCGTCGGAAGAAGCGTTCATGGGCAAAGGCGTTTCGGCCTGCGCGACCTGCGACGGTTTCTTCTACCGCAACAAGCCAGTGGCTGTGGTCGGTGGCGGTAACACCGCTGTTGAAGAGGCGCTGTACCTGGCCAACATCGCCAGCAAGGTCACCCTGATCCACCGTCGTGAAACCTTCCGCGCCGAGAAGATCCTGATCGACAAGCTGAATGCCCGGGTTGCCGAAGGCAAAATCGTCCTGAAGCTGAACTCGACTCTGGACGAAGTCCTGGGCGACAACATGGGCGTGACCGGTGCCCGCCTGAAGAACAACGACGGCAGCTTCGACGAGCTGACAGTTGACGGCGTGTTCATCGCCATCGGCCACACCCCGAACACTTCGCTGTTCGAAGGCCAGCTGACGTTGAAAGACGGCTACCTGGTTGTGCAGGGCGGCCGTGACGGCAACGCCACTGCCACCAGCCTCGAAGGTATCTTTGCCGCCGGTGACGTGGCTGACCACGTTTACCGTCAGGCCATCACCTCGGCCGGCGCCGGCTGCATGGCGGCACTGGACGCCGAGCGCTACCTCGACGATCTGCAGAACGCTTGATTCTGATTCTGTAGAAAGCAAAAAAAACCGGCTTCGGCCGGTTTTTTTGTACTTGCAGAATGTCCGATCAACCCTGTGGGAGTGAGCCTGCTCGCGATAGCGGTGTGTCAGTCGACCTCAATGTTTAATGATAAATCGCTATCGCGAGCAGGCTCGCTCCCACAGGGGAAATGTTGTGCTCTCAGCCTTTCAGCCGTTCCTGGACGAAGTCCATGACCTTCAGCGATTGATAGATGGCATTGGCGGCAATCCGCCCGAACGGTCCACCGTTCCAGTCCAGCAAGTACGGTTTGAACAGCTGATATCGCGTACTTTCCCCGCACACCGCTTCGGCGATGACCCGGCCGCCAATCGAGCCGGTATTCAAGCCATGGCCACCAAATGAGGTGCAGGCCCAGACGCCCGGTTCGAGCAATCCCAGGTTGGGCATCTTGTTGGTGGAGTAACCCATCAGGCCGGACCAGGCCAATTCGATTTTGACCGGGGCCAGTTGTGGATAGACCGAGACCATGTCTGCCTTGAGCATGGCGGCGAGGGCCTTTTCGTTCTGTTCGTTGCGGGTGGTGATGCGTCCGCCCCAGAGCAGGCGATCGCCTTCGACCACGCGGTAATAGTCCGAGGCGCGGCGGTCGTCGGAGAACGCGGCGCCGGAGTCGAGGACGTTTTTGATCGAGTCGCCCAGGTGCTCGGTCAGCACCACATAGGTTGCGATGGGCAGGTAGGCGCGGCTGAGTTTTTGCAACTCCGGGCCACCGTAACCGCCGGCGCAGAACACCAGGTCCTTGCAGCACACGGTGCCGTGGTCGGTCTGGACAATTTTGTCGGCGCCTTCGCGACGCCAGGCGAGCATTTTTGATTGTTCGAAAATCTGCCCTCCAGCCGCTTCGATGGCGAGGGCCAGCCCCAGGCAATAATTGAGTGGGTGGAAATGCAGGGCGTTCGGATCTTCGACTCCCTGGAAATAGCGCAAGGTGTGCGCCCGTTCGCGGACCTGGGGAGTGTCGAGGAAATTGAGTGCGTAGCCGAAGTCGCGGCGCATGGTTTCGATGTGGTTTTTTATACCCTCGCTATCGTCGTAGCGCTTGACCCGAATCGTCCCGGCAGAAGGGGCGCAACCGGCCAAGGCCAGTTCAGCAATGTTGCTGCGGACAATCTCCACGCCTTCGACCGACATCTGGAACAGCGCCTTGGCGTGTTCCAGCCCCAGTTTTTTGCGTATCGCTCCCGACCCTTCGGCCCAACCCGGCGAGACGACGCCACCATTGCGGCCCGATGCGCCCCAAGCCACTTGATTGGCTTCCAGGATGAGGACGCGTTTGCCGCGTCGGGTCAGTTCAAGAGCCGCAGTGAGGCCGGCAATGCCGGCCCCGATGATGCAGACGTCGCAAGTTTCGTCAGTCTTCAATTCGGACCTGGCCGCGCGGGGCAGCGAGGTTTTGGAGTACCAGGTGTTGGGGAAGGACATGGTCGATCCTTGAGAAATGGCCAGTAAATTATGCGTACATCAAACATTGTGGGAGCGAGCCTGCTCGCGAAAAAACGCAAGGGCGACGCGGGCATTCAGAAAAGCCGCGTCATCGTTGACGTCCATCGCGAGCAGGCTCGCTCCCACAGTGGAAAGGCGTCCTACTTGATGGTCGAATAGTCGACGCCATACCACTTGTCTGACAGCTTGGTCAGCGTGCCATCCTTGTGCATCGCGTCGATGATTTCACCGAGCTTGGCCTTCAACTCCGGGTCGCCCTTGTCGGTGGCAACGGCCAGCGGTTCGTAGAACGCGACGTTGCTGTCGACGGCCCGCAACGGATAACCCTTCTTGGCAGCGGCATCCAGGGTGCTGCGTTGCGTGAGGATGGCGTCCAGCCGCGTGCCGTCGCCCAGACGCAGATCGTCCAGTGGTCCGACGGAACCGGAGTAGGTCTTCATTTTTTCGGTCTTTACGTCATAAACGACGGGGGGCACGTCAGTGGTTTCAATGGCCAGTGCCTGGCTGAAATAGTCCTCGGACGTGGTGCCACCTTCGACGCCGATAGTCTTGCCATTAAGCGCTTTGTGATCGGTGACAGTGGATTTGTTATGCACTGCAAAGACGTACGGAACGTAGTAATAGGTCCCGGGAAAATCGAGGATTCGCGCACGACTCTTGGTCGCTGTCATCGAGCCCACGGAAACGTCCCAGCGCCCGTTCCACTTGCCGGCGGTGATCACGTCCCAATCAGGGGTGATGAACTTGACCTCGACGCCGAGACGCTTGGCGATCTCCTTGGAAACGTCGATGTCAAACCCGTCGATTTCATTCTTGTCGTTGATGAAACCCTGGGGTGGCCAGGTAGCCGAAGTGGCGACGGTCAGTGTCTTGCTGCTCTGGATTTTGTCCAGCACCGCTCCAGCGTTAGCGGCACCGACGAACAACAGTGACATGGCGGCGGCGAGGGTAATGGCGCGTTTTTTTCTGAGCATGTCTATCTCCAGTTCTCGTTATTGTTATGCGGGGGTAAAGCGGTTCTCAGTGCCCAATGATTTGCGACAGGAATTTCTGCGCGCGTTCGGTCTGCGGGTTGTTGAAAAACTCGGCTGGGGTGGCTTGTTCGATGACCTGACCCTGGTCCATGAACAGCACGCGGTCAGCAACCTTGCTGGCAAAACCCATTTCGTGGGTCACGCAAATCATGGTCATGCCGTCGGTGGCCAATTCACCCATGACATCGAGCACTTCGTGGACCATTTCCGGGTCCAGTGCCGAGGTCGGTTCGTCGAACAGCATCACTTTGGGGTTCATGCACAGCGCCCGGGCAATTGCCACGCGCTGTTGCTGGCCACCGGACAATTGCGAAGGGTACTTGTGGGCGTGCTCGGCAATGCGCACGCGTTCCAGGTAAACCTGCGCACGTTTTTTAGCTTCGACGGACGACACGCCTTGCACCAGTTGCGGGGCCAGGGTCAGGTTGTCCAGCACGCTTAAGTGTGGGAACAGGTTGAAGCTCTGGAACACCATGCCGATTTCCCGGCGCACCGCACTGACACTTTCTGCCTCGCTGGTGAGGGTGATGCCGTTAACCTGAATATGGCCTTTCTGGAAGTTCTCCAGATGGTTGATGCAACGAATCATCGTCGACTTGCCGGAGCCTGACGGCCCGCACACCACCAGGATTTCTCCTGTGGCGACGTTCAGGTCGACATCGCGCAATGCGTGAAAATCGCCGTACCACTTGTTCAGGCCGTTGATGGATATCATTGAAGGGCGGGGTTGCGCAGCAGGCGCAAGGTTGAGTCGTTCAGCGGTATTGGTTCGAGTCATCACGCATCAACCCCTGGCAATGGATCGGTTGACCCGTTTTTCGATTCGCGCTTGCACCCGTTCGAGAATGAACGACAGGGCCCAGTAAATCATCGCGGCGGTGATCAGCATTTCCAGGTGGCGGAAGTCCGCACGACCCTGGGTCTTGGCCAGGTACATCAGTTCCCAGACGCCGATCACCGACACCAGCGAGCTGTCCTTGAGCATGGCGATGAACTGGTTGCCGGTGGGCGGGATGATCACCCGCAAGGCCTGAGGCATGATCACCCGGCTCAGGGTCTTGAACGGGCTGATACCCAAGGCTCGCGAAGCTTCCCATTGGCCGACCGGAATACTCTGGATGCCCGCACGGAAAATTTCGGTCATGTAAGCGCCGTAGCACAGCGACAACGCGAGGATGCCGGCCGGCACCGCGTCGACCACATAACCCAGTTGGGGCAAGCCCAGGTAAATCAGGTAGATCTGGATCAGCAGCGGAACACCGCGAAAGAATGAGGTGTAGAACGACGCCAGGGCATTGGCCAGGCCGTTGTTCGACAGTTTGGCCACCGCACCGATCAACGCCAGCACGAAGGCAATCACGATCGCCACGGCGGAGATGTACAGCGTGGTCGCCGCGCCCTGGATGATCAGGAAACCGACTTTGTCGAGGATGAAGCTGTAGGAAAGGTCGAAGGTGTCGAAGAACGCCAGGAACAGGATCAGCAGTTCGATCCAGACCACGGTGGTCTGCACCCTGAATTTCAAACGTCCGAGGACGTGAAAGTTCAGCGTGCCCAGTGCGGCAATCGCCAGGCCGATGGCGATATTGCGAGCGGTCAGGCTGTCCGGGGCATTGCCCAACAGTGGATGCAGGAAATGACTGAGGGTGCTGTTACCCAGGTTCATCAGGTAGGAGCCGAGAAACAGCACCACGGCTACGCCAAGCAGGAATTGAGGATCATTGGACTTTTTTTTATAAATTATATTGTCGTGATACATGAATGCCTCAGCTTTTAGAGGGTTGCAATCTCACTAGTGGAAAGGGGTCTCAGGCCAGTATTGCGGGGCCAATTCGGGGACGACAAGCGAACATAATTCGCTATGTCAGTCCCGGATCGCAGTTTGCTTTTCAGGAAAGCTTCACCAGGCAAGCCTCAAGAATATCCAGTCCTTCCTCCAGCACTGCAGCCTCAGTAGTCAGTGGTGCCAGCAGCCGAATAATGTGTCGCGACTTGCCGCTGGGCATCAGCAGCAAACCGGCGTCTCGCGCCAGCGCCAGCAGTTGCGTCAATTGCGCCGAGGCCGGTGTGCCGTCGGCATTGGTCAGCTCGATGCCGCGCATCGCGCCAACGCCGGTCAAGCGGCCCAGATACGGCGACAGCTTACGGCTGCGCCAGGATTGGTAACGGCTGACAATCGCTTCTTCCTGTTGTGCGCCCCAGGCGTGCAGATTCGCGTCAGTCATTTCGTCCAGGGTCGCCAACGCTGCGGCGCAGGCGATGGGATTGCCCGAATAGGTGCCGCCCAGTCCGCCTTTTGGCAAGTTGTCGAGCAGCGACTTGCGCCCGACCACCGCGCCCAGCGGTACGCCGCCGGCGATGCTTTTAGCGAGCAGGATCAGATCGGGTTCAATGCCCAGTCGCGAAAACGCAAAACGCTCACCCGTGCGACCGAAGCCGGACTGGATTTCATCAGCGATCAGCAGGATGTTTTTTTCATCACAGAAGCGGCGTAGCGCCTGGGCGAACTCTACGTCCAGCGTCAGGAACCCCGATTCGCCCTGCACCGGTTCGACGATAAAACAGGCAACGTCATCGACATCGATCTCGACGCTGAACAGCCGGTCCATGGCTTTCAGGGTCTCGGCGCAGGTCACGCCGTTGTCCTTGCTCGGGAAGGGCAGGTGAAAAACCGGACCCGGCAACACGCCGACTTTCTGTTTGTAGGGCGCGACTTTGCCGTTGAGGTTGAGCGTGGCGAGGGTGCGGCCATGGAAGGCGCCGTCGAAGGCGATGACGGCCGTGCGACCGGTGGCGCCGCGGACTATCTTCAGGGCGTTTTCCGCCGCTTCAGCGCCGCTGTTGGTGAGCATGCCGCTGACCGGATAGTCCACCGGGATAAACGCGGTGAGTCGATCCATCAATTCGATGTAGGGTGCATGCGGGGCGGCGTTGAACGCGTAGTGGGTCAGCCGGGTGGCTTGTTCGCGAATGGCCTCGACGATGCGCGGATGGCAGTGGCCGAGGTTCAGTACACCGATGCCGCCGACGAAGTCGATATAGCGTTTGCCATCGGTGTCCCAGACCTCGGCATTTTTGCCGTGGCTGAGTGTGACGGGATGAACGATGTTGATCGACTGGCTGATGGTTTCGCTGCTCATGGATGACCGACTCTGAAGAAGGGATGCTTCTTTTTATCTAAGCCGTGAGCAGCGCTGCCCGGCAAACGAAATAAAGTTGCCGGGTCAATCTTAAAAGTCGGGATGTGCCGCTATTACTTGTAGGAGCACGGCTTGCCTGCGATGGCGTTCTTGAGATCGCCTTCGCCCGCAAGCCGTGCTCCTACAAAAAGCTTTTAGCGGCGAGTCAGCGGTTGCTGCGAGAACTTCACACCGGCCAATCCATGAGCAATCAGCGCGCGGATATTGCCGTGATCGCTGCCTTCAGGCGTCGCCACCACCGAACGGTAATGCTCGCCGAACGCCAACAGCGCTTCTTCATCGCTCAAGCCTTCCAGCAGCGCCAGACCCAGGGTCTTGCACGAGCCTTCATTCTGCCCGGCTGCGTTTTCCACGCCGCCGTTGTTGAAAGCCTGAGGCTGATAGTCGTAGCCGGCGGCGATGAAGGCCAGTGTGTCGGCAAAAACGTGTTCGCCGCTCTTGAGGCTGGCGCGCAGGGTGTTCAAATCACTCATTGGGTTTTCCTTTGGCGAACGCCGCTTGTTGTTCGGCGTTGGCTTCTTGCTGGTATTGGGCTTTCCACTCGGCGTACGGCATGCCGTAAACCACTTCGCGAGCGTCATCGAGGCTGACCTCGATCTGGCGTTCGTCGGCAGCGGCCTTGTACCACTTGGACAAGCAGTTACGGCAGAAACCGGAGAGGTTCATCAGGTCGATATTCTGCACATCCTTGCGGCTGTCCAGGTGGGCGACCAGCCGGCGAAAGGCGGCGGCTTCGAGTTCCAGGCGTTGTTGATCGGTCATGGCGGGCTCTGTGCAATCAAATCGTGCGCGGATGATAAAAGTCTGACGAACAATGCGCCAGACGCGGTCAGCGGCTCGCGGCCAGGGTAATCGACACCGACTCGGCGAAACGCAGGGCATGAGGCTTGTCGACTTCGACTTCGGCATACAACACCGACTCGTTGGCCATGACCAGATCCAGGATTTCCTGAGTCAGGCGCTCGAGCAGGGCGAAGCGATTGCCCTCCACGTGGGCGATGATCGCCTTGGTGATGGTGCGGTAGTTCAGCGCGTGATCGATGTCGTTGTCACGCACCGCTTCCTGAGCGGCATACAGGATGGTCAGGTTGATCAGCACATCCTGCTTGTTGAGGATCTCATCCTCGTTGATCCCGATGAAGGTCCGCAGGCACAGGTTCTTGACCCGGATGCGTGCCGTTCCTGGTTGAAGTTGTGGCATTGCTACTTGCTCCGTCCAATCAATTGCAGGAACTCCTGGCGGGTGTTACTCGAATCGCGGAAGGCGCCGAGCATCACCGAGGTGTTCATGGTCGAATTCTGTTTCTCGACGCCGCGCATCATCATGCACATGTGCTGGGCTTCGATGACCACCGCGACGCCTGCCGCACCGGTCACTTGCTGCACTGCGTCGGCGATTTGCCGGGTGAGGTTTTCCTGGATTTGCAGGCGACGGGCGAACATGTCCACCAGTCGCGCAATCTTCGACAGGCCCAGCACCTTGCCCGTTGGAATATAAGCCACATGCGCCTTGCCGATGAAGGGCAGGATGTGATGTTCGCAGAGCGAGTACAGCTCGATGTTGTCGACGATGATCATTTCATCGTTGTCGGAAGCGAACAGCGCGCCGTTGACGATCTCTTCGACGCTTTGCTCGTAACCATGGCAGAGGTACTGCATGGCTTTTGCTGCGCGAACCGGGGTGTCTTGCAGACCCTCGCGGTCGGGGTTTTCACCGAGGCCGATGAGGATTTCGCGGTAGCTTTGGGACAGGGCGTTCTGGGGCAGGGATAACGTCATGGAACATCCTCGCGGGGGCCGCTTATTTGATGTGCCGTCCGCCGTTGACGGTCAGGGTCGTGCCGGTGACATAAGGGTTGTCGAGCAAATAACGCAGGCTCTGGTAGATCACTTCGCAGCCGGGTTCGATACCCAGCGCGGACTTGGCCAGTGCCTTGGCGCGGTACGCCGCGTCGTCGTCGGGGTTGAACATTAACAGGGCTGGCGCGATGCCGTTGACCTTGATTGTCGGCGCGTATTTCGCGGCGAAGGACAGGGTGAGGCTGTCGAGCCCGGCTTTGCTGGCGCAGTAGCCAATGTGCTTGCTGCTGCCCTTGCGGGTCACGTCGTCGCTGATGTGCACGATGTCGGCGGGGCTTGAGCGTTGCAGCAAGTCGGCACAATGCAGATTGATCAGGTAGGGCGCCAGCATGTGGACGTTGAACATGCGGGTGAAGGCTGCGGCGTCGGTGTCCGGGGTTTCGGCCAGCCATTCGGAGGCGTTATGGACAATCGCCCGCAGGCTGTCGGTGTGGTTTTTCAGTTCGCTGATGAACGCGAAGATCCCGGCTTCAGTGGAGAAGTCGGCAAACACCGCGGTCGCTCCCAGGTCGCGCAGGGTTTGCACGCCGGGGCGTTCACTGCGGTAGCTGAAGATCACCGGCTGGCCATCCTCGAGCAAACGCTGTGCACAGTGCAGGCCGACACGTTGGCCGGCACCGGTGATGAGGATCGGGGCTGCGAAAGAGGTCATGAACGGCTCGCGTCGCGGTAAGAGCAAAACTATACCAGCGCGCGGAGCCGTTCACCTCTATCCCGTAGGAGCAAAGCTTGCTCGCGATGAACGATGACTCGGTTTCACAGAAAGACCGGGTTGTTCCAATCGCGGGCAAGCCTTGCTCCTACAACGGCTAGTGGTTCTGGGTGGAGGGCTCGGTGGGCAGCGGCCGTTGCGGCGTGGTGTTCAGCCAGCTGGCCAGCAGGCGGGTCGACAGCGGAATGAAGAAGTAGACCATCAGCGGGGTCAGGCACAAGGTGCTGATGAACACCCGGCTCAGCAGGCCCATGTCGCTCAGCAATGGCCCGAGGACAACGTTGAACAGCAGGGAAACCGGAAAGAATGCCAACCAGATCGCCACGGCCTGCTTCCAGCGTGGTGGGCGCTGGCCGGCGGCGCCGAACCAGCCTTCGATGCCGCTGACACGATGTTCCGTTGGATGGGCAAACAAGTCGCTACCGCGTGCCAGCCATGCGGTGCGCGATACGGAATGTTCCCAGACGTGCAGCGTCTGCTCATCGGCAAAGCGGAAAATAATCTGGAATTCGTCATCGTCGGGCGGCGGAGCGAGCACGCCAGAACCGAGATAGCCGGGAAAATCGGTGGCCAGTTGTTCACCTTCGTGCAACCAGGCGATCAGGTCTTGATAACGCCCATCGGCGACGCGGCGCGCAACCATTAACGTGACGGGTGAAGTAGACATTGTGTATCTCCGTATGACAATCGCGTCGCTCCGGATAGGAGTTTCGCCAGGCGCAGCGCCGGGGTGTTGGGCTGCGTCTTCGAACAAGCAAGGATTATTCCTGATTCAGCCTGGAACGTCAGTGAAATTCGTCGCCATCAGCATCTTGAAGCGTATGGGGGTAGGGGAGGTAGAATGGGATCCAATTTTTACATGGACGTAGAATTTAAAATGCCTGTTCTGACTGACGTTGTCCGTGTATTGCAGCCCGAAACTCTTCTCGAACAGGAAGAACTGTTTCCGATACGCGAAGTGGCGCGCCTGACCGGGGTCAATCCGGTCACGCTACGTGCATGGGAACGCCGCTATGGGCTTATCCAGCCCGCGCGCACCGAAAGTGGGCACAGGCTGTATTCGATGACCGATATCGATCGTGTCCGCAGCATCCTTGGCTGGATCGAACGTGGCGTCGCTGTCAGTAAAGTCGGCAAGATCCTGGCCAAGGTTGAACCGCTTCAGGCTCTGTCGCACTTCATCCCGAATGAACTCGTGCAAGCTGACCACTCGCAATGGCAGCAGCAAGTTCAGTCGGCGGTGAGTGCCTTTGATGAGGTTCAATTGGAGCAGATCTATGGACAGATCTTTTCCAGTTATCCGCTGATTGTCGTGTTCCAGGGCATTCTGCTTCCACTCTGGAAGCAATTGCTGCAGCGTCAAGTAGCGTTCGGTCAGGCCAGCGAGTGGTTTTTTCTGGATGGTTTTTTGCGTTCTCGAGTGTTGCAACGCCTGCTGCTGGTGCGTGTCCTTCAGCCTCGACGGGTAATTGTCTGCGCCCTCAACGATCAGTGTCGTGAACTCGAAGTGCTGGTAACGGCGCTGTTTCTGAGCAGTGTCGATTCGGCTATTCAAGTGTTGGCTATCGGTCAACCATTCGATGAATTGACCCTGGTCTGCGAAAGAGTCAAACCCAAGGCGCTGGTGCTGGTTTCCAATCACGCGCCTGCGCCCGAGTTGCCACGGCGATTGAAGCGCCTGGCCTTGAGCCTGGATTGTCAGTTGATGCTGGCGGGGGATGCGTCCGATCTGGTGCAGGAGAGCCTGGCTGGATCGTCGATTGGATGTCTGGGTAACGAAGGATTAGTCATGCGTCAGCGTCTGAAACAGTTCCTGGCAGGTAACCTGGACACTTGAATCAGAGATGCATGGCCGGATGCGTCAGCCGATGTTGCTGGAGGATGTATTGGCGCAGACGCTCGGTTTCGTCCTTGTCACCCTGATTCAACTGATAGGCAAAGAAGCCGCTCTCGGTTTCTTTCTCGAAGGTGCCGCGCAAGGCGATGCGCTCGTAGCCAGACGGGCTGAACCACAAGGCGAAATGTTTGGGCGGTTTGGTCTTGTTGCGGACTTCCAGCAAGACCCCTTTGAACGACACTTCGTGCACCCACATCGTACCGGGCTGGCCATTGGCATTTTCCAGCGCTACCGGTTCTTCGAGTACCAGGCGCCATGGCCGGACCATCGGTCCGTCTTCATAAATGCTGGGGACGCCGAGGCGTAAATGCAGCGCATGAAACTCGTCTTCCACCAGGTGCAGCGGGAAGGTCATTTGCTGATTTTCGAAGTTGGCCTGGATGGTGACTTGCTCATGGGCGGCAAGGCGCGTGAGCAGGTCACGGATCTGTGAACCACCGTTGACGAGCAGGCTCGACGTCGCATCCCGCACATTGAGTTGCGGGTTGTGTTGCATTGTCTGGATAAAATCCAGCTCATCCTGGGTCAGGAGTGCGTCGCGTTGCATGATCTGCTCGACAGAAAAAGTTACAAAGTCACCGGTGATTGTAGTTAATGACAATCAATTCTTCGTTTTGTTTTCGCCGTTCGTCGTTTTTAGTGCGGCAAGCTCGGCCTGGACCTCGGCCAATTGCGCCTCCAACTGCGCGACTCGTTGCTGCGCCTTGACCTGAAGGGTGACGTCTTTCTGCACACCGATGAAATAAGTCTGTCCGTCATCCGGGTTCTTCACCGTCGAAAGGGATAGCTCGTTCCAGAACGGGGTGCCGTCCTTGCGATAATTCCTGAGGATTTCCCGGCAGGAACCGCCACTGCTCAACGCCTCGCGAATCAATGGGAGAGCTTCCTGGTCGCGGTCTCCTGACTGAAGAAAACGGCAATCCTGGTAGAGGATTTCTTCGCTGGTGTAACCCGTCAGGCGTTCGAATGCCGGATTGACGTAAATCAGGATGTTGTCCTGCTCGCCTTCCTTTTCGGCAATCACGATGCCGTCGGTGGAAGCGTTGATCACCATTTGCAGCAGTTGGGCGTTAATCATCGGAGAGTCCTTTCCAATTTGATTGTGGGATGCATTCTAAAAGAACACTGAAAACTTTCTACAGGTCACCAACGTTAATTGAGAGTCAATCGCAGCTTTTTTGCCACGGCTGTTAATATCCCCCGTCTTTTTACTCAGCTTCAGGATCAGATTGATGAAAGTCGCCATCCTTTCCGGCTCGGTGTACGGCACGGCTGAAGAAGTCGCCCGCCACGCCGCGAATATTTTAAAAGCTGCGGGTTTCGAAACCTGGCACAACCCGCGTGCGAGCCTCGCCGATGTTCAGGCCTTTGCTCCCGAAGCCTTCCTGGCGGTGACCTCGACCACCGGCATGGGCGAGTTGCCGGACAACCTGCAACCGTTGTATTTCGCCATTCGCGACCAGTTACCAGCCGCTTGGCGTGGATTGCCGGGCGCGGTGATCGGCCTCGGCGATGCAAGTTACGGCGACACGTTCTGCGGTGGCGGCGAGTTGATGCGCGAATTGTTCGCAGAGCTGGGAATACGCGAAGTCCTGCCCATGCTGCGCCTGGACGCCAGCGAAAGCGTGACGCCGGAAACCGATGCCGAGCCTTGGCTGACAGAGTTGGTCAGCGCTCTGCGGGGCTGAGCGGCCGCTCGCGCAGCAAGACTAGCCAGGCTTGCGCGGCTTTTGAATATGAAGTGGGGGTGAAGAGGGATCAGTTGCGGGGTTAGTCATGGTTCTGACGGGGCTGCTGAATCTGTTCGACGCACCGTTGTTGGCGGCAGTACTTTGACATTGATCCAGGTTCGTTGGCGTACTGACTCGCTAGGCCATCAAGCTGGCTGCCAATGCAACTACATGATCCCCGGGGCGTGACTAGACTGTTGTAGCGTCGGTGAACAATAGAAACCCCAAGAATAAAAATTAGAGGTTCCTTGCCGTGAACGTAGCCCCCGTCCAACTGCCACACAGTGTCAAAGACCAGGTCAGTGCCACCGAGTGGCAGACCCGTGTCGACCTTGCCGCCTGCTATCGTCTGGTCGCCCTGCATGGCTGGGATGACCTGATTTTTACCCACATCTCGGCCAAGGTCCCCGGTACCGAAAACTTTCTGATCAACCCGTTCGGGCTGATGTTCCACGAGATTACCGCGTCCAGCCTGGTCAAGGTCGATCAGGCCGGCAACAAGTTGATGGACAGCCCTTACGAGATCAACCCGGCGGGTTACACCATTCACAGCGCGGTGCACGAGGTTCGTCACGATGTCGTCTGCGTGCTGCACACCCATACGGCGGCGGGTGTCGCGGTGTCGGCGCAGAAGCAAGGCATTTTGCCGATCAGCCAACAATCATTGTTTGTCCTGTCCAGCCTGGCTTATCACGCCTACGAAGGGGTTGCGCTCAACCATGAAGAGAAGGCGCGACTGCAAGCCGACCTCGGCGAAAGCAATTTCCTGATGCTGCACAACCACGGTCTTTTGACCTGCGGTGCGACCATCGCCGACACGTTCCTGATGATGTTTACCTTCCAGCGCGCCTGCGATATCCAGGTGCTGGCGCAGAACGGTGGCGCCGAACTGATCGCCATCGAACCGCAGATTCTGGCAGGCGCCAAGGCAATGATCGCCGGTGTCACCAAAAGCGCTCAAGGGATGGGCGGCGCACTGGCCTGGCCAGCGCTGCTGCGCAAACTCGATAAACAAGACGCGGGTTATAAACTCTAATGGCACTCGCCGAGATCCCCTTGTGTGTCTGGCGCAAACGCGGCCAGACGTTCGTATTCCGTGGCCAGACTATCCGTTACTGGACGGCCGGGCAGGGTGAGCCACTGTTGCTAATTCATGGCTTCCCGACCGCCAGTTGGGACTGGCATTACCTTTGGCAGCCGCTGACCCAGCGCTATCGGGTGATTGCCTGCGACATGCTCGGCTTTGGCGATTCCGCCAAACCGGTGAATCACGAATACAGCCTGCTGGAACAGGCCGATCTGCAACAGGCTTTGCTGGCACACCTGGGAGTCGAGCAGCCGGTGCACCTGTTGGCCCACGATTATGGCGACAGCGTGGCTCAGGAACTGTTGGCCCGGCATTACGAAGCGCGCATTCATATCGCCAGTTGTGTGTTCCTCAATGGCGGCCTCTTTCCCGAAACCCATCGCCCGGTCCTGATGCAAAAACTCCTGCTCAGCCCCTTGGGCTGGATGATCGGGCGAGCCTTTTCCCGAGAGGGACTGGTGAGGAGTTTTCGGCAGATCTTCGGCCCCGAGAGCCGCCCCACCGAGAGCGAAATGGATGATTTCTGGAGCTTGATCGAGAGCAATCAGGGGCCTCGGATCATGCACAAATTGATCGCCTATATCCCCGAACGACGTGTCCAGCGCGAGCGTTGGGTCGGCGCGATGCAGCGTGATGAAGTGCAGCTGCGGGTGATCGATGGTGAGATCGATCCGATCTCCGGCGCGCACATGGTCCGGCGTTATCGGGAACTGATCCCGAACCCGGACACGGTCTTGTTGCCCGGTATTGGCCACTACCCGCAAACCGAGGCGCCGGCGCAGGTGCTCAAGCACTATCTGGAGTTTCGCGATCAGCTGGTTTCACCGGCTCGCAAGGCCGCCTGCTCCTGATTATCCCCCTGCCTTATCGCGCACCATTCAGCCTCACCCCAGTTCATTGTGACCCGCATCGCCGTGCCTGACACTCGGACTCATTGTCCCCTGGCCTGCTGGAGTCCCCCCAATGAATGAGTCTGTGCGTTTCGAAGATAAAGTCGTGATCATCACGGGTGCAGGCGGCGGCCTGGGCCGGGCCCACGCGCTGCTGTTCGCCAAACAGGGCGCCAAAGTGCTGGTCAACGATCTCGGCGGCTCGGCTCAGGGCGAAGGCGCAAACGCTTCGGCAGCCGACCGGGTGGTGGCCGAAATTCGCGAGGCCGGAGGCATCGCCGAGGCCAACCATGACTCCGTCACCGACGGCGACAAAATCGTTCAGAACGCCTTGGACACCTTCGGCCGAGTCGATGTAGTGGTCAACAACGCCGGGATCCTGCGGGACAAAACCTTCCACAAAATGGAAGACGGCGACTGGGACCTGGTTTACCGCGTCCACGTCGAAGGCGCCTACAAAGTCACCCGCGCCGCCTGGCCGCACCTGCGCGAGCAAAACTACGGCCGCGTCATCTTCACCGCTTCGACCTCGGGCATTTACGGCAACTTCGGTCAGTCCAACTACGGCATGGCCAAACTCGGCCTCTACGGCCTGACCCGTACACTGGCTATCGAAGGCCGCAAGAACAACATCCTGGTCAACGCTATCGCCCCCACCGGCGGCACCCGCATGACCGAAGGCCTGATCCCGCCGCAAGTCTTCGAACAACTCAAACCGGAACTGGTCAGCCCGCTGGTGGTGTACCTCGCCAGCGAGAACTGCCAGGAAACCTCCGGGCTGTTTGAAGTCGGTGGCGGCTGGATGGGCAAGGTGCGCTGGGAACGAAGCCTCGGCGCGGGGTTTGATCCTCGAATTGGTTTCTCCCCGGAAGATGTGGCGGCGCATTGGCAGCAGATCTGCGATTTCGAAGGCGCGGCGCACCCGCAGGACAACCTTGAAGCGCTGAAGGAAATGATGGCGAATTTGCAGAAGTATTCGATTTAAAGGAAACCAGCAAGGTCACCGTTCTTGACCTGGCTGGTTCTTAATAGTCGGGCCCGACATCTGGTTTGCAGCGGTCTTCAAGGGAAATACTTGTCAACCAATGCCGCCAGATTCGCTGCCGTTTGCGCATCCATGATCCCGTCGTACGTTTCCGGGCGAAAGTGCAGTTGAAAGGCCCGAACAAGGTGTGTGAAGCCTTGTTCGGTTGACGCGCCGGAAACGTCGTACCCGTAGGTCTTGAACAGTTTGAGCAAGTCGCTTCGGGCTGGAATGCCGGTCTCGTTGTATTGCTGCAGATAGATATCTCGGGTGGCATCGTCAAACCAGGCACCGACGCCTTTCAAGTAAAGGGCATGCCAGGGAAATTTCGGCCCTGGGTCACTCTTGCGGCCGACCGCAATATCCGAGTGCCCCAGAACAAGGGTCGGGCTGATATCCGGGTAACGTTCAAGGATGTTCAGCGCCAGCTCTTCAATGGCGGCAATTTGTTTTGGCTGATACGGCGGAAAGTTGAAAACCCCTTGGCTAAACGTTGCAAGGTTGACGATTTCAACGCCGATAGACGTGTCGTTCAGATTGCTTTGGTTGCCCCAGTGACTCACGCCCGCGTGCCACGCACGTTTGGATTCGTCGACGAGATTGAAGACTTCCTGCCCGGTGTAACCTGCTTTCAAGTAGCTCGGATCGGTAATGTCGGGAACCAGATAGTGGGCGCTGACATTCGGGCCGGTGAGTGCGTTGACCGAACTGGAGAAGTTGCCGGCTGTGTAGTGGAAAATCAGAAAGCGTACGCGGGTGTTGAAGCTTTTAGTGGCGCGGTATTTGTTGTAGTCAATGGGTCTCATGAATAGATTGCTCGCAATGAATTAGGTTAGTGTCAGGGCGCCAATTGCAAATGAATGGCTGACTTGTTATTAACCTTAATCGTTGGGGCGGTTCTTATGATTACAGAACGATGTAGTCGATTTCCGAGAAGTGTGTAGGTGGTAGACAGTCTCTCACTGGTTCGCATGAATACTGGCTGCGAATGGACAGTATAAGAAGCAAGCACGAATGCTTGCTTCTTTGTTTGGATTACTGCGCTTCAGGTTTGAAGCCTGGTTTGCCGTTGGCTGCTCGCCAGGTTTTAATGGCTTTTAATACCCCTTCAGGGCCGTCTTCAACACCTTCTTCTGGATAATACAAAACGCCTGTGCCGTTTGGGTGTTCTGAAGTGCTTACGATGTTGTCAACAAATTCATCGTGTTCTTTCTCTGATGAAAATTTTCCTTGGAACAAGCGATTTATAACATTCAGATACTCGGATTCTGTGTATTCTTCGAATTTATTTTTTAGTTCCATTTCACATTTCTCCTTTTCTGGAATGAGTTTCAATATGCTGCTTTGGTGTCAGTATACGAAGATTATCTAGGTCGTAAACCGCACCGCCTTCACTGATAGGCTTGATGTGATGGATCTCAAACTTCTTCCGTCCACCGACTTGCTCCGAGGGGAGGGCACTTGGTGATAGACCATCTCTCACGTCAATTTTGTTGAGTTGGGTAAACTGATCAATCAGAAATTGGTCATTGGCCACGGCCTTCCAAAATACTCTGCGAAACGCTTTAAAACTCGAAAACTCCCGTCCTCGAAATTTATCCGCAATCTGCATCGGAATCGGCGCTCCTTCTCCCGTCGAGGCTGCACCCAACCAGTTTCCGGAAACTGGTTGTCCGGCGCCACTGGCAACACCGGGATCCTGTCGCCGATCCCTGAACATCGTGAATGTCGGAGGGATGCCGGACTCGATCGGAAAGACGGTGATGAAGCCACCAAATCCGTAGAGATCCAGCTCTGGAAACGGATCGATTCGCCCTGTGTCGGGGGTGACGGTAGCGCCTTCATAGATCGGCAGGTCAGTGTCGATCAGCGGAAATTCCGTTGAAGGATCCTGCGGTTCTACCAGCGGCGTCCAGGTGATGACGGAACCGTTGGAGACGGTGCTGCCGGAAACATAGACATTCTTGCGCGCGTCAAAGTGAGCAAGCTTTACCGGCACGCTGGCGGGTACTGTCACTCCGTCAGTGGTAACAACAACGATCTCTACCCTGTTGCCTATCGTCCTCGAGCCGAGTCTCACTGGCAGGTCGATTTCCCCTCCGACGGCTGCCAGTTCATACAGGTCGGCAGTTGAGTCAGGAGCGAGTTCTGACAGCGGAACACTGACAGAAAAAAGATCACCGTTGCCCAGCCTGGAGGGAACCGCCAGGGCGGCGAACCCGACCAGGATCGGCGCTGCTACTGACGCAAGTGCTGCGATAGCTACGGATACCGCTGCACGTAACGCGGTCCTGAGCGCCAAGTAGGTCGCTGGACTAACGCCGATAGTTCCGAGTGTGCCGGTAAACGTTGGGCCGAATGCCGCCATCGAACCGTAGTGGGCGAATTCGGGATTTTCCCAGCGTGCCTCAGTCTGTGCGTGCCACTGGGCTTTCAGTCGGGCTTGTTCTGCAAGTCGTTCCGGTTCGGCCTGAGCGTCCAGCAATGCCTGCTGTCGCCTTTTTTCCTGGGCGTCCAGCACTGCCTGGAATAGCCTTTCCCGGCGGTTTTTCTCAGCTTGCTGGCGAGATACGTCCTGCTCTGTGCGTAGTGCGTTTTCACGCTGACGTTCTCGCTGCTCTTTTTGAGTTCGGTGTGCTCGCTCTATGCGTAATTTCTCTGCCTCTGCCTCTGCCTCTGCTGCCCGGCGCAAGGGTTCTGCTTGCGCTTCCAGGCGTGCCTGTTCTGCAGCCACTTCGCGTGCAGCTGCTTCAGCGGCAGTTTGTGCTTGTTCCTTGGCAGGACGCCTAGCCTCATGTAGTGCTACAAACCGTGCCCGCTCACGAGCGAAAAAAGCAACCCGCTCTCGGTGTGCAGCATCGGCAATGTCCCTCTGTCGTTGCTGTTCAGCTGCGATCCGGGCGTGCTCGGCAGCTACTCGCTGTGCTTCTTGTTCCGCCAATCGCACCTGTTCAGCGGCCTGCATGGCACTGAGGGTGTGTTGAAGATTGGCTGTTCGCTGGTGGAGCGACTGCAAGGTTTGAGACAGTAATCTGGCATCGATCGCGGCTCTGAGTGATTGATTCAAGGCCTGCATGGCAATGCCATTCGGTCCCGGCCACTTCTCCATCTTCGTGGCTGTGATCATGAATTCATTGATATGCCGGTTAAATGGATCACCTCCATAAAACATATTGGCAGTGGCTGTTTTACTGTGGAACTCTGCAGTTTTACGTTGTGTAAGTTTATTCAGTACCCCTAATTCCCGGGCGACGGATTGCAAAGGTGGAACTGGATCCGTTGGACATTCATGTCGGGTCGCTGCCAGTTCTGCCTCGATGGTTTGCGGTAGTTCGCTGGACCTGGTCTGATATTCCCGCTCCAGCGCCTTGGTCGTATTTATTACGGTGCCTCGATTTTGATTGTAAGTCGAAACACCGGGCCCAAATGGACCTGCTTGCAAACGAGTTCCACTTCTAGGCGGAGGTGTAAAGTGATCGGGTGCGACGCCTACTGTATGTATAGGTGTGGTTATTTCGAGAAAACCTGGCCTCGAGTTATTTCCCTGTGGCGGTTTTGGTGGTTTTTGCATATTCATATCCTTTTGAATTTGCGTGCTGTTTAAGATGTAAGTTTTGTTGGCGTGTATGCACTGCCAACAGTTTTTATCGTGCCATTTCAAGTTACAGCTAATCGAAAAGTAATGGGTCTGAGAGGCGTGTGGGCTTTTGCACATAAACTTGAGAGGCGTTTCGATAAGGCGGGAATACAGGCGAGATTGTCCTCTGAGTAAGAAGATGTTTCTTATGCGGTTACAGGAAATGTCTTGTAGGACTTGTTTTAAACATCTAGTAAAAGGGCTGGCACCACAAAACCACCGCCCATAAAAAAGGCCGCTGCATACGCAGCGGCCAAAGTAAGACGATTGATCAAGGAGCAATAAACCAACGTCAGTGAACACAGGGCGATGAGTCGAATAGCTTCAATTCATCTGAAATCTATCGCCAATGACGTGGACGGGACACTCGCCATTGCTTCCTGCTTTCCGGCCGTTTGCCGTGAAAGCCCGGCAAGAATAAGGCCTTGAGCCAAAAGGAAAAATAGCGATTCATGACATGAACTGTTGCAGCATGAGTAACAGTGGCAACAAGCCCCGCCCACACGCCATGCGCTGCGTTGATAACCCCCCATCCAGCCCATCCATAAGCCGCGCAAAACGCCGTCCCATCCGGGCATTCATCCTTTGGAGCTACATCGCGAATACCTCCTTGGTGCGCTTATCGCTCCCAACGTGCGGCAGTAGGGTGGGGCCTTCTGTCACTCACCGGGGAAGACGCATGACAAAAACAACAATGCGCGCCATCTTCACGCCGCAAGCGCTCGCCGCTGCGGTTGCCTTGGGTTGCTGCGCCCAGGCGCAGGCTGTTTCATTCAACATCGGGGAAATCGAGGGGACTTTTGACTCTTCGCTATCCGTCGGCGCGAGCTGGGGCATGCGCGATGCCGACAAATCCCTGGTGGGGGTCGTCAATGGCGGGACCGGCCAGTCTTCGACCGGGGATGACGGGCGGCTGAACTTCAAGAAGGGCGAAACCTTCTCCAAGATCTTCAAGGGCATTCATGACCTCGAACTGAAGTACGGTGACACCGGGGTGTTCGTGCGTGGCAAGTACTGGTACGACTTCGAACTCAAGGACGAGGATCGTGAATTCAAACAGATCAGTGACAGCGGTCGTAAAGAAGGCGCCAAGTCCTCCGGGGTGCAACTGCTCGACGCCTTCGTCTATCACAACTATTCCATCGCCGAGCTGCCGGGCACTGTGCGCGCCGGCAAGCAAGTGGTCAGCTGGGGTGAAAGTACCTTCATCGGCAACTCGATCAACAGCATCAACCCGATCGACGTTTCAGCGTTCCGTCGTCCTGGCGCCGAAATCAAGGAAGGCCTGATTCCGGTGAACATGTTGTTCGCCTCGCAAAGCCTGACCGACCAACTCTCGGTGGAAGGTTTCTATCAACTGGAGTGGGACCAGACCGTCGTCGACAACTGCGGCACCTTCTTCGGCAACGACGTGGTGGCTGACGGCTGCAACAAGAATTACACGGTTGCCAGCCCGGCGATCGCACCGTTGCAACCGATCGCTGCAGCGTTTGGCCAAGGCTTCGAAGTCAGTCAGGAAGGTGTGGTCGTACCGCGCGGTGGTGACCGCGACGCCCGCGACTCCGGGCAGTGGGGGACGGCGCTGCGCTGGCTCGGCGACGACACCGAGTACGGTTTGTACTTCATGAACTATCACAGCCGTAGCCCGACGGTCGGCACCACCACTGCCGGCCTGACAACGCTGGCACGGATCCCGGCCATCGTCGGTGCCGCCAACAGAATCGCGCCCGGTACCGGGTCTGCACTGGCTCAGAGTGTGATGCTCGGACGCGGCCAGTATTACCTTGAGTACCCGGAAGACATCCGTCTCTACGGCGCGAGCTTTTCCACCACCTTGCCTACCGGCACGGCGTGGACCGGCGAGATCAGCTATCGCCCCAACGCTCCGGTGCAAGTCAATACCAACGACCTGACCCTGGCCTTGCTCAACCCGATCGCAGGCGGCGCGGCATCGCCTATCGCGACCACGCCAGGTGCCGACAACAAAGGCTACCGCCGCAAGGAAGTGACGCAGATCCAGAGCACCCTGACGCACTTCTTCGACCAAGTGCTGGGCGCCCAACGGCTGACTCTGGTTGGCGAAGCGGCGGTGGTGCACGTCGGTGGCCTGGAGTCGCGATCCGAATTGCGTTACGGCCGTGACTCGGTCTATGGCCAGTACGGTTTTGGCGGCGATACCGACGGCTTCGTCACCTCGACCTCCTGGGGCTACCGCGCCCGGGCGATCCTCGATTACGCCAACGTGATCGGCGGGATCAATCTCAAGCCCAACCTGTCCTGGTCCCATGATGTCGCCGGCTATGGCCCCAACGGGCTGTTCAACGAAGGCGCCAAGGCAGTCAGCGTCGGCGTCGATGCCGACTACCGCAACACCTATACCGCGAGCCTCAGTTACACCGATTTCTTCGGCGGTGACTACAACACCCTGGAAGACCGCGACTTCCTGGCGCTGAGCTTCGGCGTGAACTTCTGATCTGGCTGAGAAGGATGATTTTAATGCGCAAGATGATTCTGCAATGCGGCGCCCTGGCCTTGAGTCTGCTGGCTGCCAACGTGATGGCGGCGGTCTCGCCCGAAGAAGCCAACAAGCTTGGCAGCAGCCTCACGCCGCTGGGCGCCGAGAAGGCCGGCAATGCCGACGGCTCGATCCCGGCCTGGACCGGCGGCATCCCGAAAAACGCCGGCGCGGTGGACAGTAAAGGTTTCCTGGCTGACCCGTTCGCCAGCGAGAAACCACTGTTTACCATCACGGCCGCGACGGTCGACAAGTACAAAGACAAGTTGTCGGAAGGTCAGGTGGCGATGTTCAAACGCTACCCGGAAACCTACAAGATCCCGGTCTACCCGAGCCACCGCACCGTGGCCCTGCCGCCGGAAATCTACGAGTCGGCCAAACGTAGCGCGCTGAACGTGAACAGCATCAACGAAGGTAACGGCCTGGCCAATTTCACCGGCAACCGCTACTACGCCTTCCCGATTCCGAAGACCGGCGTCGAGGTGCTGTGGAACCACATCACCCGCTATCACGGCGGCAACCTGCGCCGCATCATCACTCAGGTGACCCCGCAAACGAACGGCAGCTACACGCCGATCCGCTTCGAGGAAGAGATCGCCGTACCGCAACTGATGAAGGAACTGGACCCGGAAAAAGCCGCCAACGTGCTGACCTTCTTCAAGCAGTCGGTGACGGCACCTGCGCGTCTGGCGGGTAACGTGCTGCTGGTGCACGAAACCCTCGATCAGGTGAAAGAGCCGCGTCTGGCGTGGATCTACAACGCCGGCCAGCGCCGTGTGCGTCGCGCACCGCAAGTGGCTTATGACGGGCCGGGCACTGCCGCTGACGGCCTGCGCACGTCCGACAACTTCGACATGTTCTCCGGCGCACCGGATCGCTACGACTGGAAACTGGTCGGCAAGAAGGAAATGTACATCCCTTACAACAGCTACAAACTCGACTCGCCGAGCCTCAAGTACGACGACATCGTCAAGGCCGGGCACATCAATCAGGACCTGACCCGTTATGAGTTGCACCGGGTCTGGGAAGTGATCGGTACGGTCAAGCCGAGCGAACGGCACATCTACGCCAAACGCCACATGTACCTCGACGAAGACAGCTGGCAAGTGGCGCTGGCAGACCATTACGACGGTCGCGGTCAGCTGTGGCGAGTAGCCGAGGGTCACGCTCAGTATTACTACGATCACCAGACTCCGGCCTACACCCTCGAAGCGCTCTACGACATCATTGCCGGCCGATACATTGCCCTGGGAATGAAGAACGAAGAGAAGCACAGTTTCGAATTCGGCTTCGAAGCCAAGGCCGCCGACTACACCCCATCGGCCTTGCGCGCCGAGGGCGTTCGGTAAGGGTTTTGATACATCGACAGTACAAAAGGCGACCGGGTGGTCGCCTTTTTTATGGGTGCCAATCAGCGTGCTGAATACTTCTCAACAAGTGGGTTGGAGAGGGCTAGGGTTGCCGGACAATTATAAAAAGGCACGCCGCAATGACCGCCATGATCCCGTGTCTGGACCGTTCTGGATTCCTTCCCCGTCTGTCCACTCATCACCAGTCGCGGGCTCGCCTGACCGAGCCGTTACTGACCTCCACGGCCCGGGTGAAATTACTTTGCGCACCGGCCGGCAGTGGCAAGACAGCGCTGCTCGCCGAATGCCTGTTGCAGGCGCCAACCCAGTGCCGGGTGCATTGGTTGCCATTGTCTGGCGTGGCGTCGAGTGCGGCGCAGTTTCGTCATAGTCTGGCAGAGACGCTGGGGCTGACTACGTCAGGTGAATACGAGTTGCTGGGGTATCTGTCACGATTGCAGACGCCAACCTGGCTGTTTCTCGATGACTATTGCCGCGTCCCGAACCCCGAGTTGGACTTGCTACTGGATCGCATGCTGGCGGTCAGCAGCCCGATGTTGACCTGGTGGCTGGGCACCCGCCGTCGGCCGCAATGCAACTGGCCGCGCTTGCTGCTTGATGATGAGTTATACGAATGCGAGCACTCTACGCTGGCGTTCAATCAAAGTGAGATCGCCAGGTTGTTGCGGCATTTGGCACCGGCCGAGGCCAATACTGTCGCCGGCAAGATCATCCAGCGCAGTGGTGGCTGGTGCGCCGGCGTACGGATTGCGTTACTGCAAAAGTGCGACTGGTCACAAAACAACGCGCTACATGGCCGAACGAACACCTTGCTCGATTACCTGGAGCACGAGTTGTTCACCACGCTGACCCCGGAGCTGACGGAAGCCTGGCGCGTACTCGCCCATTTACCTCGATTCAATGCAAGGCTGTGCGATCACCTGTTTGGCGCGGGTGAGGGTGCGCAATGTTTGAGAGCGCTGCAGGAGTTGGGTTGCTTTATCGAACCGTGGAAGGACTCCGCAGACTGGCTGCAGATTTTCCCACCGCTCACTCAGTTGATGCGCGATGAGCAATGGCCGGCAGGACGTTCCTGGCATCGTCGTGCCTGCCAGTGGTTTGCCGCCGAACTGGATTGGAAAGCCGCCTTCGAACAAGCGCTGCTGGCTGAAGAGTTTGAGGTCGCCGTTAGCCTGTTGCAGCACTTCAGTTTCGAGCATTTGTTCGAGGAGCAAACGGTGGTGCTGTTGTTGCGTTTGCATGAGCAGCAGGGCGAGGAGCTGACGCTGGGCAGCCCGCAATTGGTCGGACTGATTACAGCTGCGCTGTTGTTCGCCGGACGTTTCGAACAGGCGACTGCCTGCATCGCTCATTTGGCGCATTTCACGCCTCAACCCTCGGCGGTGCTTCAGCGTCAACTGATTGCCCGTTGGCAGGCCCTGCAGGGTTGGTTGCTGCATTTACAGGGACGAATGGAGTCTTCGCGCGCGCACTTTCTTGACGCGTTGAGCGCGCTCGATCCCGACTGTTGGACGGCGCGCCTGATGTGTTTGTCCGGTCTGACGCAACAGGCATTGCTAAGGGGTGAACTCGACGTGGCGCAAGCCCACAACCGCGAGGCGCTGTGCCTGGCGCGTGCGCAAGGATCGCTGGTGTTCGAGGGCCTGATGGAGCTCGATCATGCGCAATGGCTGGAGCAGCGTGGTGCCCCGGCTCGCGCCGAGAGTTTGTTGTTCAACATACATGAACAGCTCTGCCAGCAGGCCGACCGGCCCGCGCCGTTGCTTGGGCGTATCGCTTTGCGACGTGGGCGACTGGCGTTAACCATGGGCCATGTTGAACACGCACGCGAGTGCTTTCAGCGCGGTCTCGAGTTGTGTCTGCGCAGTCACGACAAGCGTGTGTTATTTGGATTTCTTGGTCTCGCGCAACTGGCGGCCAATCAGGGTGATTACACTCAGGCGTTTGTCCAATTACGCGATGCTGAACGGCTGATGCAGCAGCGGCAAATTCCGGACACCGTCTATCGTGGCGTCCTCTTGCAGGTCAGCAGTCAGTTCTGGTTGCAGCAGGGGCGACCGCAACTGGCCCATGAGGCACTGACGCGGGTACTGCGTCATTATTGTGGGCCGCAGGCTCGCCAGGCACCCCCGGCAACACTGGAGCTTATTCCGCGGATTGAGTACCTGTTGATTCTGGCCGAGGTTTATCTGCAACAGCTCGGCAACGCCGCAGCGTTGCTTCAAACTCTGATCGACAATGCGCACGCCAACGGAATGTTCGCCCTCGAAGCGGAGTTGCATCTGGCGCGGGCCGAAGTGATCTGGCTTCAGGGTGAATCGCATCTGGCCGCTGCAACTTTGCAAGAAGGAGAGCAAATGATCAGCCGTTGCCAAGGGCGGCAAGCGTGGCGCGAGTTGCAGTTGCGACAACCCCAGTGGCTGCGTACATCTGCAGCGGAGGTGTCGATCACCGAACTGTCTGTTGAGGCTCACAGCTCCAGTCCCCTCAGTAAACGAGAACTTGAAGTTTTGCAGTTGATCGCACAGGGCAACTCCAATCAACAGATTGCCGATGTATTGTTCATCTCGTTACATACAGTAAAAACTCATGCCCGTAGAATTAATGGAAAGTTGGGAGTTGAACGCAGAACGCAAGCTGTGGCCAAGGCTAAGTTGTTAGGTGTGTGCTCGTAAAGGTCGTTTGTATTTGATGGTTGTTTGTATGTGCTTGTTCTGTGTATTTTTGTTTCTGGTAATAAGTTGTTCGCTTCTATAATGTTTTGTGCTTTTTGATCTGTGTTGCTTTGCATCGTTCTGGAATAAGTTTTCGCTAAGTGTTTTGACATCGTGTCAGGCATAAACGTGTTAACAAAGGACGATGAGTATGAACAGTTTATTTAATGGAAAGACGTTAATTGCCGATGCAAGCCTCTGGTGGCTGGACGGAATAACTCAGAATGATCGCGAGCACTATTTAAGTCAGGAAGAACGGCTGGTTGCGAGTGAGAGTGAGTTGAAAAAACAGTTAGGGCACTTCAGCTCGCTCAAAGACTTTGCCCGTAGTATTGTCAATCAGAACATTAAGTTGGAGTTTGACCAGGACCGGGATGCCGATGAAATTGTGTGTAATGCCCGTTATACATTCCAGGTGGGAGGGCGGACGATCGAGCAGGAAGATACTCGCACCCTGACCGAGCAATTCATCTACGGCCTTTACGAGGAGGGGCAAAGGGCCAAACTCGTATTCACGGGGGACGGACTTCCCGCCGAGCTGAATCAGCAATGGTTTGAAGAGATGATGAGCGCCGATGCCCGGGCTGCCTACGGTGCCCAGTTTCGTTCTCGGTATCAGCGTCAAGAAGTCATGCATGCCTTGAAGAACGTCATGATCGAGCGCCTGTTTCTGAGTGCGACGGCGGCTCGCTATCAGGGGCACATCAACGACGAGAACTTCGAACGGATTGTCTCCGCCGTGCGCGGCGACCAGGCATACACCATTGATGGCGTGCGGCTCATCGACAACACGCGTGCGCTTGAGCAGTTGATTCTGGTTGCAAGACGCGTTGATAACGACGGTTTCTTGCTGTATGCGCCAGGCTCGCCAGGTGGACAGGACTGGTACGAATGCCAGGATCTGTATCGAGTAGGCATGCGGGTTGGCGAATGGACAAAAGAGGGCAAAGGTCGGGACTACCTCACCTTGCAGTCCCACGCTGTGGATCGAGAAGCCATTGCCACCTATCTGAAACAGGTCGAACGTTTGCCGAGTACCTGGAAGGGAGTGAGCCTGGTTGCATCGCCTTTCAAAGGCGCTGAAGTACTGACCGCCATCATTGAAAACATTCGCGCCTGGCGAGTGGCCGAGGAAGAGTCCCGGACACCCTACCTTTATCGCGCTGCTTCCGACGCTCGACGCCAGAACTTTGCCCGCACTCGGTGCGAACTCAAGGCCTTGCAGGTCATTGCCACTCGTGAAGGCGGTTTCATTCCCTATGACAAGTTCTGCTTCGATCTGATTAAACAGCGTATCGAGCAAGTGCTGGCTGAAAGGGGGGAGCGGGCAACGGTCAATCCTGATCGCCTCTTTATATCCGTCAGTCCGCAGTTAGGTATGACGCTGACCGAACTGATCAGCACCGAAACGCATTTTTACGCGGATGAAAAACAAACGCCTTGGAGCTATCCGCGATTTACCCTGGAACATGATCATCCGCCGATCAGCAAACTTGATATCCGGGATATTGCCGGCTGGTCGCGCACACTGCGCCCGGGCGAAAAGTACATCGAAATGCTGCGTTCGACGCATTTGAATAGAAGCCATCCCGAGGGTGCGCTTAAACGAATGGTTCACCTGGAAGTCCACCGCCGCCAAATGAAAGTGGGGGTGATGCAGGAACGTTTTAACGGTCGTTTGACTGCCGAGCAGTCTCGGGAACTGATGACTGTGATTGAAGCCCTGGAAAAAATTGACACGCGATCGATGAGTCCCATAGGTGAATATCCGAGTGAAGTTCGCTACAGCGCAACGTTCAAGTTTCATTTGCGAGACAAACTGGTGGTCGGCGTATACGTTTTCCGATTGGTCATTGGTGGTCGGATTGAGGAGTTCCTGTATACACCTGACGCACCTGACGGCCGACTGATTCGTCCGCATTCAGAATTTGTATCCGCCATCAAGAAGCTCAAATTCGGCAACTATTTCTATGACCGGGTTCGTAATAAGGATCAGCAGGTGGTGCGTACGTACATCACCGATCTGGAAGAGCTTGGCAATGAGGCCCCGGTTCTGCGACGCGACAGTCGCGTCAGAGACTTGGGCAGCAGTTATGACGATCTGATTAATCGCACGATTTCCGATATCGATGAAAAGACCGAAAGCCTTGACGAAGTCATCTTCAAGCTGGTGTTCGAGGCGGTGCAGGCTGCGGCCACCGTTGTCAGCGTGGTGATTCCGCCGGTGGGCATTGCACTGAGTGTGGTGTTGTTCACCAAAAGCACTCTGCAAGGTGCCGAAGCCTATAACGACGGGGATCGCGCCACTGCGGCAAAGCATTTTCTGGATGCTCTGATCGAACTGGCGTCGCTGGGTAAAGCCGGTTACAGCTGGGGCCAGCCAACCAAGTTGCAGAAGACCTTTATCGAATTGGCGGGCGATATGTATTTGGTTCAGAAGTTTTACAGCCAGGCGACCCGGCATCAGAGTTTGCCTTCACGGGCGCTCGAGGCCATTAAAGCTATTCTCGATGATCCACAAGCCCTCGACAGCAGAACTCGTCTGCTGTAACG
Organism: Pseudomonas sp. LS2P72; assembly: GCF_054897865.1. Classification (NCBI taxonomy): domain Bacteria; kingdom Pseudomonadati; phylum Pseudomonadota; class Gammaproteobacteria; order Pseudomonadales; family Pseudomonadaceae; genus Pseudomonas; species Pseudomonas sp. LS2P72. The sequence continues at coordinate 5,882,420 of NZ_CM142708.1, read as the reverse complement.
GCTGAGATATTCCTCCCTTGTATTCATCGATAAGGAAATTGGCGTAAGACGTTAAATTCCATCGTGCTGCACAACATCTCGTGTCAATGAATCCGGGATCGGTTCATACCCCATCCGCCAACTAACGGCCCGCGTCGCAGCCAACAACCGCTGCGCTGCCGGGCCGTTTTCATCGGCGTGAAACAATGAAGTCGGGCCGACAATGGTCAGCACTGCGGCGACCTGTCCGACCGCGTTGAACACCGGCGCTGACAACGCATCGACACCGGGCATCAGCAAACCATGTACATGATGCAGACCGCGTTCGCGGATCTGCTCGCATAACGCTTTATAGGCCTGATCATCCGCCAGCGCATGTGAAGCGCTGCTCTGCAGTTCCTGCTCACGCAAGTCCACGGTTTCACGCTTCGGCAGATAGGCACCGAACACCAGCCCCGTCGACGAACTGAGTAACGGCAATACCGAACCCAATTGCGTCACCACCGTCACCGCGCGCACCGCCGGCTCGATGTGCACCACCGTCGCACCCTGATTGCCCCACACCGCTATAAAGCAGGTTTCATTCAGATCGTCACGCAACTCGGCCAGGGGCAGGGCGCCGACTTTCAGCACGTCCATGCTGTTGAGTGCGGCGAGTCCGACGCGCAAGGCTTCGCGCCCCAGACCGTAATGGTTGGTGGCAGCATTCTGTTCAGCAAAACCGCTGGCAATCAGCGCCTGCAAATAGCGGTGAACCTTGCTCGCCGGCATCTGCACATGTTCGGCCAGGCGCGACAGTGAAGTCGATGGCGACAGCTCGGCAAGCGCCTTGAGGATGTCGGTGCCGACCTCGGCCGAGCGGACTTTCTGTTTATCGTTGCTGCGCGGCGTTTCCATGGAGGCGGTCTGATCCCGGGACGAATGGGCGTCTTTATAGCTTGACGGTCAATACCAATCAAATTACGTTAAGCGTAATCGAATTACGATAAAAATAACCCAGGCGTGCCGAGACCTCTTCAATGGAGCAACGGGCCATGCCAACTCCCTGTTCAGGAGGCTCCATGAACCTCGATTCAACGGCGCCCGAGCTGGCTTATCAGTCCGGCTTCGGCAACGAATTCAGCAGCGAAGCGCTGCCCGGCGCACTGCCCGTCGGCCAGAATTCCCCGCAAAAAGCGCCTTACGGTCTCTACACCGAATTGTTCTCCGGCACGGCGTTCACCATGGCCCGCAGTGAAGCGCGGCGCACTTGGATGTACCGCATTCAGCCGTCGGCCAATCACCCGGCGTTCGTCAAACTGGATCGGCAACTGGCCGGCGGTGCGTTGGGTGAAGTGACCCCCAACCGTCTGCGCTGGAATCCGCTGGACATACCAACCGAGCCAACCGATTTCATCGACGGGCTGGTGAGCATGGCCGCCAACTCGGGCGCGGAAAAACCGGCCGGGATCAGCATCTACAGTTATCGCGCCAACCGCTCCATGGAGCGCGTGTTTTTCAACGCTGACGGCGAACTGTTGCTGGTGCCCGAGTTGGGACGCCTGCGCATCGCCACCGAACTCGGCGTGCTTGAACTGGAGCCACTGGAAATCGCCGTACTGCCACGCGGTCTGAAATTCCGCGTTGAACTGCTCGACCCGCAAGCTCGCGGCTACATTGCCGAAAACCACGGCGCGCCGCTGCGTCTGCCGGACCTGGGTCCGATTGGCAGCAATGGCCTGGCCAACGCGCGGGACTTCCTGACCCCGGTTGCGAATTACGAAAACCTCAAGCAACCGACCACGCTGGTGCAGAAATTTCTCGGCCAGTTGTGGGGCTGCGAACTCGATCATTCGCCGCTGAACGTGGTCGCCTGGCACGGCAATAACGTGCCGTACAAATATGACCTGCGTCGCTTCAACACCATCGGCACGGTCAGTTTCGATCACCCGGATCCGTCGATCTTCACTGTCCTGACGTCGCCGACCAGCGTCCACGGTCTGGCCAATCTGGACTTCGTGATCTTCCCGCCACGCTGGATGGTGGCCGAGAAAACCTTCCGGCCGCCGTGGTTCCACCGCAACCTGATGAACGAATTCATGGGCCTGATCAAGGGCGAGTACGATGCCAAGGCCGAAGGCTTCGTGCCCGGCGGCGCGTCCTTGCACAGTTGCATGAGCGCCCACGGCCCGGATGGCGAAACCTGCACCAAGGCGATCAACGCCGAACTCGCGCCAGCGAAAATCGACAACACCATGGCCTTCATGTTCGAGACCAGCCAGGTGCTGCGCCCGAGCCGTTTCGCCCTGGATTGCCCGCAACTGCAAAACAACTACGATGCCTGCTGGGCCACGCTGCCCGCCACTTTCGACCCGACCCGGAGATAACCCATGACTCAGACTTCCCTCACTCGTAGTTGGGTTGCCTCCGCCAACGGCCATGCTGATTTTCCTCTGCAAAACCTTCCGCTGGGCGTGTTCAGCGTGAAGGGTTCGGCACCGCGCAGTGGCGTGGCCATTGGCGAACATATCTTTGATCTGGAAGCTGCACTGGACGCCGGGTTGTTCGATGGCGTCGCAAAAACTGCAATCGAAGCCACCCGTGGCGGTCAGCTGAACGCGTTCTTCGAGCTGGGCCGCGAGGCTCGCGTTGCCTTGCGCGAACGCCTGCTGGAACTGTTCAAGGAAGGCAGCACGCTGCACGGCAAGATCGAAGCCCAAGGCGCAAAACTGCTGCCACTGGCGGCGAATTGCGAAATGCACCTGCCAGCGAAAATCAACGACTACACCGACTTCTACGTCGGCATCGAGCACGCGCAGAACGTCGGCAAACTGTTCCGTCCGGACAACCCGTTGCTGCCGAACTACAAGTACGTGCCGATCGGTTATCACGGCCGCGCTTCGACCATTCGCCCGTCGGGCACCGATGTTCGCCGTCCGAAAGGCCAGACCCTGCCGGCCGGTCAGACCGAGCCGACGTTTGGTCCGTGCGCGCGTTTGGATTACGAACTGGAGCTGGGCATCTGGATCGGTCAGGGCAACGAGATGGGCGATTCGATCGCCATCGGTGACGCCGCCGATCACATTGCCGGTTTCTGTCTGCTCAACGACTGGTCGGCGCGGGACATCCAGGCCTGGGAATACCAGCCACTGGGGCCGTTCCTGTCGAAGAGTTTCATCACCAGCATCTCGCCTTGGGTGGTGACGGCCGAAGCGCTGGAGCCGTTCCGTCGTGCTCAACCGGCACGTCCGGAAGGCGATCCGCAGCCGCTGCCGTATCTGTTCGACAAACGTGATCAAGCCGCCGGTGGCTTCGACATCGAACTGGAAGTGCTGCTGCTCACCGAAGGCCTGCGCGAGCAAAAACTGCCGGCCCATCGCCTGACCCTCAGTAACACCAAACACATGTACTGGACCGTGGCGCAAATGGTCGCGCACCACAGCGTCAATGGCTGCCAGTTGCAGGCCGGTGACCTGTTCGGTTCGGGCACCTTGTCGGGCCCGGAAAATGGTCAGTTCGGTAGCCTGCTGGAAATCACCGAGGGCGGTAAAAAGCCGATCGAACTCGCGTCTGGCGAGGTGCGTAAGTTCCTTGAGGACGGCGACGAAATCATCCTGCGTGCCCGTTGCACCCGCGAGGGTTTTGCCTCCATCGGTTTCGGCGAATGCCGCGGCAAAGTGCTGCCGGCGCGCTAAGAGGATCGGGTCATGGAACTCTATACCTACTACCGTTCGACTTCGTCCTATCGGGTGCGTATCGCGTTGGCGCTCAAGGGCCTGGATTACCAGGCGCTGCCGATCAACCTGATCGCGCCGCCCGGTGGTGAACATCGACAGCCGCCGTATCTGGGCATTAATCCGCAAGGCCGGGTGCCGGCCTTGCGCACCGACGAAGGTGAGCTGTTGATCCAGTCGCCGGCGATCATCGAATACCTGGAGGAACGTTATCCACAGGTGCCGCTGCTCTCCAAAGACCTCGCCGCTCGCGCCCATGAGCGTGGTGTGGCGGCAGTGATTGGCTGCGACGTGCATCCGCTGCACAACGTCAGCGTGCTCAATAAACTTCGGCAGTTGGGGCACGATGAACCGCAAGTGATGGAGTGGATCGGGCTCTGGATCAGCCAAGGGTTGGCGACGGTGGAGCAGTTGATCGGCGATGAGGGATATTGCTTTGGTCTGACGCCTGGGCTGGCGGATGTGTACCTGATCCCGCAGCTGTACGCGGCCGAGCGCTTCAGCATTTCACTTGAGGCATATCCGCGGATTCGTCGAGTGGCGGCGTTGGCGGCGACGCATCCGGCATTCATCAAGGCGCACCCGGCGAATCAGCCAGACACCCCTTAACACCTCGCACCGCCCTTGTAGGAGCAAGGCTTGCCCGCGAAGAACGATAACGCGGTATGCCTGATGGAGCGAGTCGTCTGCATCGCGAGCAAGCTCGGCTCCTACAGGGGGGTTAGTGGACGATGGAGTTTGGCGGCAGGTGCCCTAATCGCTCAGTCAGGCGAATCCGCTGGATCGGATCGTCACTGAGCAGCAGGGCATGCTCCAGGTCAAAGCGCTCGGCGTTCGGGCAATCCAGTCGTTGATAGAGGCTGGCCCGGGCCAGGTAGTCGGAAGCGTTGGCGTTGCCCAGTTCCAGCACACGTTCAGCGTCGATCAGGGCGCCAATGTAGTCATCGTTGGAAAGGTGTAACTGACGCAGGTTGCGCGACAGCCGCTGCAGCATTTGCACCGGCTCGGCGGTGAGCAAATGTTCGGCGCTGAGTTTCATGTTCGGGCCGTACTGGCGTTGCAGCAATTCCCGGCAGTCGTTGGGGTACAAACGACGCCCGCCGCAAGGGTCGAGCAGGTGATCGGCGCCCTGTACCCGCAGCAGGAAATGCCCGGGGAAGTTGACGCCAACCATGGGGATTTCCAGACCTTTGGCCAGTTCCAGGGCAACCAATCCCAGACTCAGCGGCTGCCCGCGTCTGCGTTCCAGCACTTTATTGACCAGCGCGACTTGCGGACGCAACGGCGTGGAGTCGTCCTGAGCGAATCCCAGGTCATTCATCCGCCGTAATAACGGCTGGGCCAACTCGCTGACCGGCAACATCGGCAAGCCACAACTGACCCGCTGTTGCAGGTCCTTGAAATCGTGCAGCACCGCTTCGGGATTGACCTCACTGTCGTGTTCAGCGGCAATCCATAGCGCCGCCTCGAACAGCGCGGGCGGTGAACGTTGCAGACAGTCGAAGAAACGTTGGCGGGGGGTCATCAAAATCTCCGGGTAATGCCTCGTTTTAGCCCCGTCTCCGCCATTCGTCCAGTACCGGACATAGGCGGTTGCAGGTTATGTCCGAAAGGCTGCTTGGCGGCGTCGCTTATTCCGGTGCGCTTCTGCAATTTTCGGGCGCAAGCCTATACTGGCGACTACAAGAAGTGATTCGGGAGCCCTACGATGTTCGCTCTCATGCAAAGCACTCGCCTTGAATCCCTGCATCTGAGCGTCGATTCGGTCACCGGGTTGAAGGCGGTCATTGCCATTCATAACAGCCGTCTGGGGCCTGCCCTGGGCGGGTGTCGTTATCTTGCCTATCCCAGCGACGAGTCTGCCGTCGAGGATGCGGTGCGCCTCGCCCAAGGCATGAGTTACAAGGCGGCGCTGGCCGGCCTGGCTCAGGGCGGCGGCGTGGCGGTGATTGTTCGCCCGGTCCATGTGGAAAACCGCGCCGCGCTATTCGAAGCCTTTGGGCGTTGCATCAATCAGCTCGACGGCCGCTACATCACCGCCATCGACAGTGGCACCTCGGTGGCGGACATGGATTGCATCGCCCAACAGACCCAGCACGTCACCAGCACCACCTCGGCAGGCGACCCCGCACCGCACGCGGCGATGGGCGTGTTCACTGGCATCCGTGCCACCGCCATGGCCCGGCTGGGCAGCGATAATCTCGAAGGCCTGCGAGTGGCGATTCAAGGGCTCGGCAACGTTGGTTATGCCCTCGCCGAACAGCTGCACGCCGCCGGTGCCGAACTGCTGGTCAGCGACATCGATCACGGCAAAGTGCAACTGGCGATGGAGCAACTCGGCGCCCATCCGATCGCCAACGACGCGCTGCTCAGCACCCCTTGCGACATTCTCGCGCCCTGCGGCCTCGGTGGCGTGCTCAACAGCCACAGCGTGACGCAACTGCGCTGCGCAGCAGTGGCCGGTTCGGCGAACAATCAACTGACCCATCTGGAAGTCGCCGATCAACTGGAACGGCGGGGCATTCTGTATGCGCCGGACTACGTGATCAATTCCGGCGGGCTGATCTACGTTTCGCTCAAACACCGCGGCGAAGAGCTGTCGACTATCACCGCACACCTGTCGAAAATCAGCTCCCGGCTGACCGAAGTCTTCGCCCATGCTCAAGCGGAAAAACGCTCGCCGGCCCGGGTGGCTGACGAGTTGGCGGAGAAAGTGCTGTATCGATGAGGTTGAACCGATGAAGGAGTGAGGGCCTATCCGGCAGACTTGCTCCCAAGGCCTGGCGCCACAAGCGTCAGGCCTGACTGACGCACGCTGACGCGGCGTGCCAGGAGCTCCTGTAATGCCTCACAAGGTTGAGCTGCCTTACACCCGTTTTTTATCCCCCGAAGGTCAATTGCTCGGCGAACTTCCCTCTTGGGCCGACGATTTCAATCTGTTGACGCGCCTTTATCGGCAGATGGTCCTGACCCGCCTTTTTGATCAGAAAGCTGTCGCCCTGCAACGCACCGGGCGCATCGGCACTTATGCGCCGACGTTGGGCCAGGAAGCCATTGGCGTCGCCGTCGGCAGCGTGATGCACGCCGAAGACGTGCTGATTCCGTATTACCGTGACACCGCCGTGCAGTTGATGCGTGGAGTGCGCATGGAAGAAATCCTCCTGTACTGGGGCGGCGACGAACGCGGTAGCGACTTTGCCGAACCGGCGGCGGCCCAGGACTTTCCGATCTGTGTGCCGATTGCCACCCAGGCCCTGCATGCCTGTGGCGTTGCCAGTGCATTCAAAATCCGCGGCGAGCATCGGGTCGCCGTCACCACCTGCGGTGATGGGGCCACCAGCAAAGGTGATTTCCTCGAAGCTCTCAACGTCGCCGGTGCCTGGCAGTTACCGGTGGTGTTCGTGGTCAACAACAACCAATGGGCGATCTCGGTGCCACGACGGATTCAGTGCGGCGCCCCGACGCTGGCACAGAAAGCGATCGGTGCCGGGTTCCACGGTGAGCAGGTCGATGGCAATGACATGCTCGCGGTTTACGACCGAGTACAAGTGGCCCTCGAACGGGCGCGTCACGGTAAAGGTCCGGTGTTGCTGGAATGCCTGAGCTACCGCCTCGGCGACCACACCACCGCCGACGATGCCACACGCTACCGGCCGGCGGACGAGGTCAAGCAAGCCTGGCTCGAAGAACCGGTCAAACGCCTGCAACGTTTCATGGTCGGCCAAGGCGTGTGGGACGAAGGCCGCGAACAGACGCTGATCAGCGAATGCCAGGGCCTGGTGCAGCGCGCTGTGGATAACTTCGAAGCGGCGGGTATTCAGGCGCCCGAATCGATCATGGATCACGTTTACGCCCAATGGCCGGCGTCCCTCGCCGGGCAGCGTGAAGAGTTGCTCGAACGGGCGGCGCGCCGCGCGGGAGATTCGAGCCATGAGTAATGGCAAAGTCACGCTGCTGGAAGCAGTGAATCTCGCGCTGCATCGGGCGATGAGCGAAGACGAGAACGTCATCGTTCTCGGTGAAGACGTCGGGGTGAATGGCGGCGTATTTCGCGCGACTCAAGGGTTGCGCGACAGCTTCGGCTTCAAGCGAGTCATCGACTCGCCGCTGGCCGAAACCATGCTCGGCGGACTGGTGGTCGGCATGGCTGCTCAGGGCCTGAAACCGGTGGTGGAAATTCAATTCATGGGTTTCATCTACGCCGCCATGGAACACCTGGTGTCCCACGCCAGCCGCATGCGCAATCGCACACGTGGGCGGATCACATGCCCGATGGTGATGCGCACGCCGATGGGCGCGGGGATTCGCGCGCCGGAACATCACAGCGAAAGCACTGAAGCCTTGTTCGCGCACATTCCAGGTCTGCGGGTGGTGATTCCGTCATCGCCGGCACGGGCCTATGGCTTGTTGCTGGCGGCCATCGATGACCCGGACCCGGTAGTGTTTCTCGAACCGACCCGGCTCTATCGCATGAATCCGCAAAGGCTGGTGGATGACGGTAAACGCCTGCCGCTGGACAGCTGTTTCACCCTGCGCGAAGGCAGTGACATCACGCTGATCAGCTGGGGCGCCAGTGTGATGGAAACCCTGCAAGCCGCCACCGCACTGGCCGAGCGGGGCGTCTCGGCGGAAGTGATCGATGTCGCGAGTATCAAGCCGCTGGACCTAGACACGATGGAAGCCTCGGTGCGCAAGACGGGTCGTTGCGTGATCGTTCATGAAGCGCCGCGCTCCTGCGGTGTCGGGGCGGAAATCGCCGCGACTCTCTATGAGCGGGTGTTGCTGGAATTGCAGGCACCGATCCAGCGAGTCACTGCGCCGGACATTCCACCGCCGCTGTATCGACTGGAATCGCTGTACATGCCCAACGTCGAGGACATTCTTCAGGCCTGCGACAACGTTCTTCACTTTGCCTGAACCCAAGGAGGCTGCGATGAAATATTTCAAACTGCCGGATCTGGGCGAAGGTTTGCAGGAGGCGGAAATCGTGCGCTGGCACGTCGCGGTCGGCGATACCGTCAAGGCCGATCAACTGCTGGTGTCGGTGGAAACCGCCAAGGCGCTGGTGGATATCCCCGCCCCCTACGACGGCGTGGTCGCAAAACTCTTTGGCGGTGAGGGCGACATCATTCACGTCGGTGAACCCTTGCTCGGTTACGAAGGCGAAGCCGATGCGGGCACCGTAGTGGGGCGACTCGAAGGTGGCGGCAGCAGTCAGGAAGACTCGTTTTTCATCGGCGCTGCCCCCTCGACCCGAGAACACCTGGCAACTCGCGCCACGCCGGCCGTGCGGCAACTGGCCCGGCAACTCGGCGTGGAGTTGAGCGGGTTGACGGGCTCTGGCCACGAGGGGCTGATCACCCGCACGGATGTGGAAAACGCGGCTCACACTGAACTGTATCGCTTCGGCGGCGAACGGTTGCGCGGTGTGCGGCGCAGCATGGCGCTGAACATGGCCCGGTCCCACGCCGAAGTCGTGCCCGTGACGATTTTCGGTGACGCCGACCTGCATCGCTGGGGGCAGGCGCGCGAACCGCTGATTCGTCTCGCCAAAGCGATGGCGGCCGCGTGCGCCGTGGAACCGGTGCTCAACAGCGCCTTCGACGGCAAAAGCCTGTCGCTCAAACAACACGAACGGCTCGATCTGGGCATCGCCGTGGACACCCCGGACGGCTTGTTTGTGCCAGTGTTGCGCGATGTCGGTCATCGCACCCCGGCTGACTTGAAGGAAGGCGTCATGCGATTGAGGGCCGACGTGCAGGCGCGATCGATTCCGCCCAAGGAAATGATGGGCGCAACCCTGACGTTGTCGAATTTCGGCACCTTGTTCGGTCGCTACGCCAACCCGGTGGTGGTGCCGCCGCAAGTGGCAATCCTCGCCGCTGGCGCGATCCGCGACGAACCGGTGGCGGTCGATGGCGCGGTGGTGGTGCATCCGGTCCTGCCGCTGTCCCTGACCTTCGACCACCGCGTGGTGACGGGCGGCGAGGCGGCGCGTTTCTTCAGGGCGCTGGTCGAGGCGCTGGAACAACCCGAAGCTTAGGTTTTTCGCGGGCATGAAAAAGGCCCTGAGTCATTTGACTCAGGGCCTATTCAATTCGGGCGTTGCTTACTTGGCAGCCTTGAGCGCTTTAGCTGGCTTGGTCGGCTCAGCGCTCGCGACTTCAACAGGTGCAGGTGCCTCAACGGGTGCAGCCTTTTCAACGACTTCAGCCGGCGCATTGAGCAATTCGGACAACGCGTCCGGCTGGCTCTTGAACGCTTTGGCAAACACATCGCGGTTCTTCGCCATGTAGATCCCGGCTTCTTCCACTTGCTGCTCGGTCAGGGACGGAACGGCTTTTTGCAACACTTCAGCCAGCAACTCGGCCAGTTCGAGCATTTTGTCATGACGGTCAGCTTCGGCTTTATCCATGAACAAGCGCTCCAGATCTCGGCTGCTGCGGTATACCACTTCGACGGCCATTCACCACCTCACATGCCTTCACATTAAGTTGTCTTATTCGACCACTGTATTTATATACAGCGAAAAGGATAAGCGAATCCCTGCGCTTTGGGTAGTGGCTTTTTAATGTAGACCGAAATCAGGGTTTGTCAGCCCGATCAGCCAAACCGGGTGCGACCAAACGCCACGGAGCGTGTTTTAGAGCACCTCGCCATCATGTGGCAGGCGCCTCTGGCCTTTTTTCTGCATGCAGAACAACCGTCACGTCAAACCCGCATCATCCGCTCGAATCGAGCTAAGGAAGAATCATCGTGAAAATCAACTGGGCCGAGAATCTGCGGCAGAACGTGCATCAACTGGCCGAGTCTCTGGGCAACCTGTTCGTCGAGACCTTCCACTACCTGGCGCTGTTCGCCATCGGTGCAGTCACCGCGTGGGCGGCGGTGATGGAATTTCTGGGGATGATCGAAGAAGGGCACATCAAGATCGATGACATCTTGCTGCTGTTCATCTACCTGGAACTGGGGGCGATGGTCGGGATTTACTTCAAGACCAACCACATGCCGGTGCGCTTCCTGATCTACGTGGCGATCACTGCGCTGACGCGACTGTTGATCTCCAACGTTTCGCACCACAACCCGCCGGATATCGGCATCATCTACCTGTGCGGCGGGATTCTGCTGCTGGCGTTTGCGATTCTGGTGGTGCGTTACGCCTCGTCGCAATTCCCTTCGGTGAAGATCGAACACCCGCAACGCAAGATCGGTACGGGTTCCGGTGAGCATCCCGAAGTGGAGAAGGGAGAGATTTAAAGCCGCATGGCTGGCCGGCTGTGGCCCTTGACGCGTGGCGGCGGCAGGTTGTGATTGTCGCCGTCGGTCATGGCTTCGAGGATAGCCACGGCGCTGTGGCCCTGTTCGATAGCAATGCCGAATTGAATGCTTTGCACCAGGCGTTTGAGGCGCTGGGGGTCATTGCGTTGTTCGGCGCTGATCATCCGTTTGGCGACCACGTGGCCGCTGTTGGACAGGGTCAGCATGATGCTGCCGTCCAGACCCTGAATGCTCAGGTTGATCTGATAATCCGCTGCAAAAGCATCGGTAATGAGCTGAAAGGGGTTGTCCATGATGCGTCACCGCCTGATTGAACGTGCAGTTGTTGACCCGCCGTGATCGGGATTAGTTCGCAACACCAGACCACCGGCACGTCGCTCGCTGAGGTTTTCAAAAGTCCTTTTGTCTCAGATAGGACTTAGCAAGGGCCATGCCGGGAAAAGTGTCGAACAATGAATACGGCAAAAAACAAGGCGGGCGCCGCGATCCGTGTAGCAGCTGGCGAAGCCTGCGTTCGGCTGCGAAGCAGTCGTAGAACCTGAGTTTGCGGTCTTCCTGAAACACCGCATCGCCTGATTTCACGACTGCTGCGCAGCCGAACGCAGGCTTCGCCAGCTGCTACAGCCCGCCTTCTTTTTGCCTGCCCGTTTCAGGGCATGAATGAGTAGATGATCGCAGACAGTGCAATCAAACCGATCAACACCACGAACACGTTCGAGGCCTGACCCGAGTACTGGCGCAAGGCTGGCACGCGGCGGATGGCGTACATCGGCATCAGGAACAACAGGCACGCGATGATCGGCCCGCCGAGGGTTTCGATCATGCCGAGGATGCTCGGGTTGAACGTCGCCACGGCCCAGCAGCTGAGGATCATGAACAGCGCGGTGACGCGGTTCAGCCAAATGGCAGACATCACCCGGCCACGGCCGCGCAGGCTTTTCACGATCAGGCCCTGAAAGCCTTCGCTGGCGCCGATGTAATGGCCGAGGAAGGACTTGGTGATCGCCACCAGCGCAATCAGCGGTGCGGCGTAAGCGATGACCGGGGTCTGGAAGTGGTTGGCCAGGTACGACAGGATCGAGATGTTCTGCGCCTTTGCCGCCGCCAAATCAGCCGGGGACAGGGCCAGTACGCAGCTGAAGCAGAAGAACATCACCGTCACCACCATCATCGCGTGGGCGATGGCGAGGATGCCGCTGCTTTTGCGTTCGGCTTGCTCGCCGTAACGCTGTTTCTGGTCGACGGCGAAAGCGGAAATGATCGGCGAATGGTTGAACGAAAACACCATCACCGGGATCGCCAACCACAACGTCTTGAAGAACAGGGGCATCGGCATGCCTTCACTGGCGGTGGCGAAGAACGCGCCGTTCCAGTTCGGGATCAGGCTCAAACCGAGCAGCAGCAAGGCTGCCACAAACGGGTAAACCAGCACGCTCATGCATTTGACGATGACGCCCTGGCCGCAACGGACGATGGCCATCAGACCGAGGATCAGCATCAGCGACAGAATCGCCCGCGGTGGCGGGGCGATGTGCAGCTGATGTTCCATGAAGCTGCTCAAGGTGTTGGTCAGCGCCACGCTGTACACCAGCAGAATCGGGAAGATCGCAAAGAAATACAGCAGCGTGATCAGCTTGCCGGCACCGATGCCGAAGTGTTCTTCCACCACTTCGGTGATGTCCCCGGAGCGCCCGGACAGCACGAAGCGGGTCAGGCCGCGGTGGGCGAAGTAAGTCATCGGAAACGCCAGCACTGCCAGGATCAGCAGCGGCCAGAAACCGCCTACACCAGCGTTGATCGGCAGGAAAAGCGTGCCGGCGCCGATGGCTGTGCCATAGAGGCCGAGCATCCAGGTGGTGTCGTGTTTACTCCAGCCTTTGTGGGTTATTTCGCTATTGCGTGTCAGGTCTACAGCAGGATTATCGGCAGCAGGTGTACGTACATCGGTCATCGTTTGGCCTCGTTATTGTTCTTGCTCGGGCTCACGTGTTGCGGACGGTCAGGGAATGCTCCTCAGCACTCCACCCAGCTCACCGCCAGGCCGCCCCGTGAAGTCTCTTTGTATTTGTCGTGCATGTCGGCGCCGGTATCGCGCATGGTGCGGATCACCCGGTCCAGGGAAATGAAGTGTTTACCGTCGCCGCGCAGGGCCATTTGTGTGGCGTTGATCGCCTTCACGGCAGCGATTGCGTTGCGCTCAATGCACGGCACTTGCACCAGGCCGCCAACCGGGTCGCAGGTCAGGCCGAGGTTGTGTTCCAGGCCGATTTCGGCGGCGTTTTCCAGTTGCTCGGGCGTGGCGCCGAGTATGTCCGCCAGACCGGCAGCGGCCATGGCGCAGGCGGAGCCGACTTCGCCCTGGCAGCCGACTTCGGCACCGGAGATAGAGGCGTTTTTCTTGCAGAGAATGCCTACGGCGGCAGCGCCCAAAAAGAACGCCACCACGTCATCGTCCGACGCGTCCGGATTGAATTTCATGTAGTAATGCAGCACCGCCGGAATGATCCCCGCCGCGCCGTTGGTCGGCGCCGTGACCATGCGCCCGCCCGCTGCGTTTTCTTCATTCACGGCGAGGGCAAACAGGTTCACCCATTCCATGGCCGACAGCGTGGAGGTGATGACATTCGGCTTGCCGATTTCCAACAGGCTGCGGTGCAATTTCGCCGCGCGACGCGGAACATTCAGACCGCCGGGCAGGATGCCTTCGTGACGCAGGCCTTGCTCGACGCATTCGCGCATCACCGACCAGATGTGCAGCAAGCCCTGACGGATTTCGGCTTCGCTGCGCCACGCCAATTCGTTGGCCATCATCAACTCGGAAACCCGCAGGCTGTGCTGATTGCAAAGCTTGAGCAATTCGGCGGCGCTGGAGAAATCGTACGGCAGCACTACATCGCTGGTGGGCGCGATACCGGACTCGGCTTCGGCCGCTTCGATGATGAAACCGCCGCCGATCGAGTAGTACGTTTGCTCCGACAACTCGCCGGTTTCGCCAAAGGCTGTCAGGGACATGGCGTTGGGGTGGTAGGGCAGGCTCTCGTCGAGCAGCAGGAGATCGCGTTGCCAGTTGAAGGCGATGGTGTTTTTGCCGGCAAGGGACAGTTCACCGGTTTCGCGAAGGGTCTGGATTCGACTGTCGATGGACGTGGGATCAATGCTGTCCGGCCACTCGCCCATCAGGCCCATGACACAGGCGCGGTCGGTGGCGTGACCGACGCCGGTCGCCGACAGCGAGCCATAAAGTCGGATTTCTACGCGCCGTACGTCGGCCAGCAATTGTTGGTCAATCAGGGCTTGGGCGAAGGTCGCAGCGGCGCGCATCGGGCCGACGGTATGGGAACTGGACGGACCGATGCCGACTTTAAAGAGATCGAAAACACTGATAGCCATGCTAAAGCCTATACAAGCAATGGAAGAGGAATCGCTGCCATTTTTGTAGGACAAGCGCAATGTCGGCGATACTGCCTACCTCGGTCCTACGTGACCAACGAAACTTCCTAAGACAGCCTTTAGCAGGACTAAACAATGAGTCGCCAATTGCACGCCCAGACTTATGTCTGGCTGCACGTGTTTTCCTGTGCCGCGCGGCACTTGTCATTCACCCGATGCGCCGAAGAGTTGCACATCACGCCGGGTGCGGTCAGTCAGCAAATCCGACAGCTGGAAGAGCGACTGGGCTTTCGCCTGTTTCACCGTCGTGCTCGCGGCGTGGAATTGAGCGCTGAAGGCCAGCGACTGGCCATCACGGTCAACGAGGCTTACGGCAGCATCGATGCGGAATTGCGACGACTGGACGCCGGAATGATCAGCGGGATTCTGCGGGTACGTTCGATTCCATCGTTCCTGAGCAAATGGCTGACACCACGTCTGCCACGTTTGCAGCAGCGATTCCCGGACATTCAATTACGGCTGGTGGCCGAAGACAGCAGCGTGCCACTACACGAAGGCGACTTCGATTTGGCCATCGACCTGAATGACGGCAGCTATCCCGGTTTGTTATCCACAACCTTGCTCGACGAACAGATATTCCCGGTCTGTTCCCCAAGCCTGCTGCGCGGCCGGCCGCCGCTACATGGTCCGGCGGATCTGCTGCACTTTCCGTTGCTGCACGACATCACCGCCTGGCGCGGCAGCTACGAGTACGCGGAATGGGAGTTTTACCTCAACGCCATCGGTTTCGAGGGCGCGGACGTGCGGCGTGGGCACACCTTCAATCGCAATCATCTGACCATCGAAGCGGCGATTGCCGGAATGGGCGTGGCGATTGCGCGACGAACGTTGCTTAACGATGAGCTGGAGCGGGGAACGTTGATCGTGCCGTTTGGCTTGGCGGTGCCCAATCACAAGCGTTACGTGCTGCTCTATGCGCCGGGGGCGCTGAGCCATCCGGGCGTGCGCGCGGTGCATGACTGGCTGGTGGAGGAGGCGGGGATATTTCGTAGTTTGCATCCGCTGGCGGAGCGGCAGATGTGAGTAATTGTGACTGAAGAGCGATGGGACCCAACTCCCGACCTTAACAGCGCTTTTGCTCCTTGTCCGGCTTTTTTTGCGAATCAAAATTTATCTTTTTTTAGGGGTTGAATTGTTCTGCGAGCAGACCGATTGTGTAAGTAAGAGGTCACGGTGATGACGCCCAAGGGCCAGCCGAAGGGCCTCTCGCGAGCTAGCTGAAATAAGGGATGAACTATGCAAATCCAAGTCAACAGCGATAACCATATTCAAAGCAGCATCCGACTGGAGGAGTGGGTACGTACTACCATTGAGAGCACGCTCGAACGTTATGAAGAGGACCTGACACGCGTCGAGGTTCATCTGCGGGACGAGAACGGCGACAAGCCCGGTCCCCATGACATGCGCTGTCAGCTGGAAGCGCGGCCAAAAGGCCACCAACCGATTTCTGTCACCCATAAAGCCGCAAACCTGGAACTGGCGATCGACGGTGCGGCCGAGAAACTTGAACATGCGCTTGAGCACCTGTTCGGCAAACTGCGGGGCAAACCACGTGCCGCTGTGGTGCCGTTCGAGAGAGTCGCAGCCGATGCGCTGCTGGAAGACGAGTTTCTCGAGAACGAACAGGCTGCGCAAAACGGCTGATATTTGTTTCGGTTTTTACCTTCCACCACTGACAAACGGGTCTGCTTATGCAGGCCCGTTTTGGTTTCAGGGGATGGTGATTTCTGTAGCTTCATGAATACCTGTGGCGAGGGGATTTATCCCCGTTCGGCTGCGAAGCAGTCGCCAATCCTGCCTAGTAGTATGTCGGGAAGAATGCAGGGGGCCGCTTCGCAGCCCAACGGGGATAAATCCCCTCGCCACAAGAGTGTCAGGCTTTAGAGGTCATTGGATCAGAACGCTACAGACGTCTGCACATAAACTGTCCTTGGCTCCCCCGCATACTTGCCCTTGTTGTTGTCATCAAACGAGCGGGTAAAGTACTGATGGTTGAAGATGTTCTTCACCCCCACCGCTACATTCAAGTCCGATAACTTCGGCCCGAAGTCATACGCCGCGCGGCTGCTGAACAGCATGTACCCAGGAATCTTGCCGGTGCTGCCATCAGCACTTTCAACCGAGGTGTTGGCGTTGTCGGCAAACTGATCGCTCTGATAGCTGCTGTCCAGGTTTAGTTTCCACGCGCCTTCGGTGTAACCCACGCCAATCGTCCCTTTGTGTTTCGAGGAGAACGGCACACGATTGCCCTTGTTCGGCCCGTCTTCGCGGATGTTCGCGTCCACATAGGCGTAAGTGGCGTAGACATCGAAACCAGCCAGCGAAGGGCTCAAGTCATCGAGGGCATAGTTGACGCTGGTTTCGAAACCTTGATGGCGAGTTTCGCCACGGGCGATCACCGAGTCGTTGGTCTGGTTGCTTTCGTACTGGTTGTCGAAGTTGATCAGGAACGCGCCGATCTCTGCCCGCAGCGCACCGTTGTCATAACGGGTGCCCAGTTCCCAGGTACGCGCCTTTTCCGGTTTCACTTCACCACTGGTCACCCGATTAGGCATCTGGCTGTATTGCACGCTGCCGAACGAGCCTTCGGTATTGGCGTAGAGGTTCCAGGTGTCGGTCACGTGATAGAGCACGTTCAGCGCCGGCAGCGCCGTGTTGTAGTCGCCCTTGTACTTTACGTTCGTCAGGTTGTTGGTTTGTTGCGATTCGATCATCTCGTAGCGAATGCCCGGGGTGAAGGTCCACTTGCCGATGTCGATCCGGTCGTCGACGAAGAACGCATTGGCCTCGGTGCCGCCTCGGGTGTCGCGGTCGTTGCGGCTGTTGGTGGTCGGGTATTCGTTGCTGGCGATCGGCGTGCGATAGCGTAACTCGTGGCCGGCTTCGTTGATGTAGCGATAGCCGACGCCGACTTCATGGCTGGTCGGGCCGACATCGAAGCCCTGGGCAAAACGGGTTTCCAGGCCGCGCACCCAATACTCGCGAGGCGACAGTGAGAGGAACGTGCCCTGATCCAGATAGCCGCTGCGCAACGTCTTGGTGAAGAAGGTATTGGCGGTGAATTCCCGGCGATCTTCCTGATAGCGATAGCCAACGTTGAACATCGTCCGTCGGCCCCAGAACTGGTCTTTCGGACGCGTCGACTGGTAAGGATCCGCATCGTAATCGGCGACGTTCAGGCCGCCGGGCATGTCGGCCTTGCCTTCGTAATACTGGGCCATCGCATTGAAGCTGTTGGCGTCGTCGAGCTGGTATTTACCCTTGAGGATCAGGTCGTCGATTTCGGTATCGCTGTGTTCTCGCCAGTCGCCACCGCGCGTACCGGAATACAACAATGCACCGCCCAGACCGTTGTCGGCAGTACCGCCGGCCAGCAGGTTACCAGTGGTCTTGAAACCGTCGTGGCTGGAGGAAGGACTGGTTTCGGTCTGAAAACCACCCTTGACCGTTGGCTCATCGGGAATCGCCCGGGTCACGAAGTTGACCACGCCGCCGACGTTCTGCGGCCCGTAACGTACGGCACCGCCGCCACGCACCACGTCCACCGCGTCCATGTTGCCCATGCTGATCGGTGCAAACGACAACTGCGGCTGACCATAAGGTGCGAAGGGCACCGGAATGCCATCCATCAATACCGTCGAGCGCGAGGCCAGTCGCGGATTGAGCCCGCGTATGCCGAAGTTCAGCGCCATGTCATGGCTGCCGGTGCCGTTGTTGTCCGGCGCATTCACGCCGGGGATGCGGTTGAGTACGTCCTTGGCCTGAGTTGCGCCCTGGCGTTCGAACTCTTCGCGGCGGATCACGTCACGCGCGCCGGGATGCTCGAAGACGTTGATTGGCGCCGCATCGCCGAGCCAGTCGCCGACGACTTTGGAGGTGTCCAGTTCCAGCGCGGTATCGCCCACCGGTTGCAGGCTGAAGGCATTATCACCTTCGGCGCGGGCTTGCAGGCCGGTGCCTTCGAGCAAGGCGTTCAAACCTTGCTCAGGGGTGTAGTTGCCTTCCAGACCGCGACTCTGTACGCCGCTGGTAACTTGCGAGCCAAAGGAAATCAGCACGCCGGCTTCACGGCCGAACTGGTTGAGGGCGTTTTCCAGCGAGGACGGGGCGATGTGATACGGCTTGGCGTCAGCGGCGTGTGCCAGCGCTACAGCGCCGAAACTCAGGCTGGCGCCCAGCAAGAGTTGGCGTAAGGTGCGGGCCAGCGGGGTGAGGCGGTTGGGTTGCATGGACGACGATCCTGAGAAGGTGGAATCAAGGTGGCTTTCCTTCTCTGTCACGCCAGATCTGAAAAACGGCTCATTTATTTAGACGATCATTACGCACGTGCCTCAACCGTCACCCAATACCGGGTAAACCGCTTCACTTTCACCGGCATGCTGATTTCCAGCAGATCAAGAATCCGTTCGCTGTCATCCACTGGATATGTCCCGGAGATCAGCAAATCCGCGACCTTCGCATCGCAATTGAGTTGCCCGCGGCGATAGCGACCGAGTTCGTTGAGGAAATCGCCGAGGCGCATGTGCGCGGCCACCAGCATGCCGTCGACCCAGGCGCCGCTGTTGGCGTCCAGTGGCACAGCGTTTGCGATGCCTTTTGCGCCAAAGCTCAACTGTCGGGTGCTTTGCAGTATCAGCGGTGAACCACCGTCGGGCGTCAATTCAACGCTGCCTTCGAACACCGCCACCTGGGTGTGATCGGCAAACTGCCTCACGTTCATACGCGCGCCTTGAGTCTTCAACAGGCCTTGGGCGGTACGAACTTCAAACGCTTGGGCGGCAGTGAGCAGCATCTCGCCTTCGAGCAAACGGATCAGCCGTTGTTGACCTTCAACGCGTACATCCACGGCGCTGGCGGTATTGAGCTGTAACTGATTGCCATCACAGAGCGGCACCTTGCGTCGCTGGCCGACCGGGCTGCGGAAGTCGGCCAGCAACGGCATCAGCGGAATGTGCTCGCGCATGCCCCAAGTGACCGCCGAACCCGCGCCGAGAATCAGCAACAGCTTCAACGCCTGACGACGGCCGGCGGATTTCGGCGCGTTGAGGGCGGCGTGGGCCAATGGCGAAGACAAACCGCGCAAGCGCTGATTGACCCGCTGGATATGTTCCCAAGCCCGTCGATGTTCACCGTGAGCATCGAGCCATTGCTGCCAGGCAATTTGCTGGCGCGGGGTTAACGGCCCTTGCTGCATTTCCATCAACCAATGCACCGCCTGTTCGGCGACTTGGGATGAAAAGTCCGGTGGGGAGTTTATTGAGTTGTTCATAGGGCGAAATAGCAGCGCATGGCCGCTTTGTTCAGATGACGTTTGACCGTGGCGATGGAAATCCGCAACTCGGCGGCGATCTGTGGATAAGTCAGGCCATCGACCTGCGCCAGCAGAAACGCGCGCTTGACCAGGCGCGGCAGGCCATCGAGCAACTGATCAAGTTCCATCAGGGTTTGCAGGATGATTGCCCGCTCTTCCTCTGACGGCGCCACGACTTCCGGCATCAGCGCCAGCGCATCGAGGTAGGCCCGCTCCAGATCCTGACGGCGGTAATGATTGCACAGCACGCGCTTGGCGATGGTGGTGAGGAACGCTCGCGGTTCGATGATCTGCGGTGTTTCCCGTGCGGTCAGCACCCGCATGAAGGTGTCCTGGGCCAAATCCGCGGCGTTGTCCGGGCAGCCGAGCTTGCGCCGCAACCAACCGGTGAGCCAGTTGTGATGGGCGTGATAGAGGACTTCGACGGTATTGGCTGGCTGCAACGGGACCACTCCGAGCGTATTCGGATGCTTTAGAGAACAAGAATTGTTCGCATTGTAGTGGTGGGTACCCATATCCGGCAATCGACGGTATCGACGATCTCATCGGACTCTTTTGCGTATGAGAATATTTATCATTAATATTGCGGCCTTGTTGGTCCCGTGACGTTCACGGGGCCTCACCCGTTTCAAGGTCGAAACATGAAAGGCAAAATCACCGCGCTCCCCGTTTCCTACCGACTGGCCGTCACTTCCCGAGTGCTGGCCGCTGTGCTGGGGGGTTACCTCGTCGCGGCATTGGCCAGTGTCAGCCTGACGATGTGGCTGCCCATGGCTCGCGGCGAAGCGGTGGTCACCGGGATGATGACCTCGTTTCTGGTGTATCTGGTCGCCGTACTCTGGTGCTTTGCCTGTCGCAGTGCGTGGCAAGCCTGGTTCGGATTGATCGTGCCAAGCGTGGTTTTGGCGGCCGTGTCGGGGCTGGCGTACTGGATGGGCCACTCATGAAAGAGGGCTTTCGACAGGCCATGGCCTGGCTGCACACCTGGGCCGGGTTGATCTTCGGCTGGCTGCTGTTCGCGATTTTCCTGACCGGCACGCTCGCCTATTTCAAGGATGAGATCAGCCACTGGATGCAGCCGGAAATTCCCGCCCGTGCAGTGTCCTCCGAAGCCAGTCTGACCTTGGCTCAGCACTACCTTGAGCAGCACGCCGCCGGTGCCTCGCGATGGCTCATCGATTTGCCGGATGCTCGCGAACCCGGGCTGTCGGTGAGGTGGCAGCAAGCACCGGCCAAGCCCGGCACGCGCGGTCAATTCACCGAAAAACTCCTCGATCCGCAAACCGGCGCAGAAGTTCAGGGCCGGGACACCCGCGGTGGCGAGTTCTTTTACCGCTTCCACTTTCAGCTGCAGATGCCCTATCCGTGGGGGCGCTGGCTGTCGACCATCGCAGCGATGGTGATGTTCGTCGCGCTGATCAGCGGGATCATCACCCACAAGAAAATCTTCAAGGACTTCTTCACCTTCCGCCCGCGCAAGGGCCAGCGCTCCTGGCTCGACGGGCACAACGCAGTGGGCGTTCTGGTGTTGCCGTTTCATCTGATGATCACTTACAGCAGCCTGGTGATTTTCATGTCGATGGTGATGCCAGCGAGCATCCTTGCCTCGTACAAAGGTGATGTCGAGGCGTTTTACGATGAGGTGTTTCCGGCATCCAATACGCCCGACATCGCAGGCAAACCGGGCCAGTTGGTACCGATGGCACCGCTGCTGGAACGGGCCAGCGAGCAATGGTCGGGCGGGCGGGCCGGGCGGCTGACGGTGAACAATCCAGGCGATGCGAATGCCTCGGTCATTCTTGTGCGTGACGGCGCCGACCAAGTGGTCCACGACTTTGGCAGCGCGTTGACATTCAACGGCGTGACCGGGCAGCTACTCAGCATGACGCCGAAGCAAGCACTGCCGATGGCGATTGCCGGCAGTTTCTACGGCTTGCACATGGGCCATTTCGCCGGCCCGGTGTTGCGCTGGCTGTACTTCATTTGTGGTTTGGCGGGCACTGCGATGATCGGTACCGGGCTGGTGATCTGGCTTGGCAAGCGTCAGCTCAAACATGCGAAGAGCGGTGTGATGCCGTTTGAGTTGCGACTGGTGGAAGTCCTGAACATCGCCAGCATGTCGGGGTTGATGGTCGCAGTGGCGGCGTTCTTCTGGGCCAATCGATTGTTGCCGGTCGGAATGGCCGGGCGGGCGGATTGGGAAGTGACCAGCTTCTTCATTGTCTGGGGCTTGAGTGTGTTGCACGCCATGGTCCGCCGTGGTCGCGCCGCGTGGGTCGAACAGTTGGCGCTGGCGGCGTTGCTGTTCTGTGCGGTGCCGCTGCTGAACGCGCTGACCACGCCTTATCACTTGGGCGTCACCCTGATGCAGGGCGATTGGGCCATGGCCGGTTTCGATTTGACGTGCCTGGGCAGTGGTCTGTTTTTCGCGTGGGCTGCGTGGAAAATGCAGCGCGCGGGGCAGGCTGGAATCGTCACCCGACCGCGGGCGAAATCGATAGCGCTTGCGCAAGAGGCGCACTGAATGTTCCTGGCCTTGTTGCTGTGCTACGGCGGTTTCACCGCGCTCTGTTTATCGATGGATCGGCATCACGTCGAACTGTTGGGGCGCAAGCCCTCGGCCCGTCGCCGCCAGGGGATGAAACTTGGTGGCTGGCTGTTGCTGGCGTTATCGCTGTGGGCTGCGGTGTCGTCGACGGGGTGGGGGCTTGGATTGGTGGAGTGGTTTGCAGTGTTGATGCTAAGCGCTCTGGTGCTGGTGTTGTTGATGCCATATCGTCCGCGCCTGGCCTTGGCGTTGGCCGGGTTGAGCGTACTCGCCAGCCCCGTCGCCGTGTTTGCGCAGGGCTGACCTGATGATCACCAGCCCCCCGGAATCCCATGACGAGGAACATCGTGGTGCGCGTGCGCATTTCCTGCAGGTGTTCCTTTCCCAGCGTTCGCAAATGGAAGCGCTGGTGAGCCGTCGTGTCGGTTGTCGGGCGACGGCCGCGGACCTGGTGCAGGACTTGTTCCTGCGTTTCTGGCGTCGGCCGCTGGTGCAGGTCGAAGAACTCAGCACTTACCTGTTGCGCTGCGCCGGCAACATCGCCATCGACCATTTGCGCAGCGAAGGCACGCGGGTGCGGGTCAACGAGGGCTGGATGCCGGATCAACCGGACAGCCACGGCAGCGAACCGCAAGCGGCGTTGGAGGCGGGCAACGACTTGCGTCACGTCGAAGCGGCGTTGCGTGCGCTGCCTGAGCGCACGCGGCAGATTTTTTTGCTCAACCGTATTCACGGGCGTAAATACGCCGAAATCGCCAAGGCCATGGGTTTGTCCCAAAGCGCCGTGGAAAAACATATGATGCGCGCCCTCGAGGCTTGCAAGGCCAGCCTGCGGGAACCCGAACCGCGCACGCCAGGGAAAGCACCGTGAACAACACCGAACGCGTCACCCCGACGCCCGCTCAGGAGCAGGCGGCCTTCGCCTGGCTGAGTCTGTTGCATGACCAGCCCAGCAGCGGCGATCAGGCCACCTTCAGTCATTGGTTACAGGCCGATCCCGCCCATGCCGAGGCTTACGCACAGGCGCAGGTGGTGTGGGAGTTGACCGAAACACCGGCCCGAACACTGGCCGATGAAGACGCGTTTGCCTTGCAGGGTTACCTCAACGCGATGAATCGCTCGCGCCGTACCAGCGTTCGGCGTTGGTCCGGGGCGTTGGCGATGGCCGCGTGTCTGGTGCTGATGATTGGCTTCGGTGCTGGCTGGCAACCGTCGCGCTGGGTCGATGATCTGGGCGCGGACTATGTGTCGGCGCCGGGGGAAATTCGCACCGTCACGTTGGCGGATCAGTCGCAAGTTACGCTGGATGCTGACAGCGCGATTGCGGTGGATTTCAGTCGTGGTGAGCGGCACGTTCAGCTGCGGCGCGGTGCCGGATTTTTCAACGTGACGCACAATGGCGAGCCGTTTGTGGTGGACGCTGAAAAAGGTCAGGCGCGGGTGCTGGGGACTCAGTTCGAAGTGCGTCTGCAACCGCACGGCGCGCAGGTTACGGTGTTGTCCGGGCGGGTTGGTGTGACGGCGGACAAGCACGCCCCACAACAAATCCTGACGGCTGGCCAGCAAGTGGCGTATGGCGAGGGTTCTGCGGAAAAACTCCGTGCGGTCGACAGCGAAGCGCAGTTGGCATGGCGTCAGGGCTGGCTCAATTACTACAAGGCGACACTCGCCGACGTGGTGCAAGACCTTGGGCGTTATTACCCGGGACGGATTGTGCTGCTCAACGATGAACTCGCGGCGTGGCGAGTCAGTGGCAGCTTTGCGAGCAAGGATCCGCAAGCGGTGTTGAGTTCGTTGCAAGGGGTGTTGGGGTTTGAGCAGCACAAAGTTCTGGGGCATCTGATTATTTTGCGTTGAGGCGGATTGCCTCTTCGCGAGCAGGCTCGCTCCCACATTATTGGATCTCCGTCGTACATAAATTCTGTGATCACTGGAGATCTACTGTGGGAGCGAGCCTGCTCGCGATGGTGTCAGATCAAACGCCACATCACTTAGATAAAAAATATTTTCAACTTTCTGGTGAGGTAAACCCCGACGCCATCCGTGTAGTGACTGAAACTGCGAGTCATTCGCATCCGTTGCGGTTCTACACAGGTCATGAGCAATGAAGTCCAGGGCAAAATCGGGTTCGGTCAAACAATGGTTGGGTACGTGTGCCTTGAGCTTTTCGGCGTTGGCATTGCTGCCGTTGAGTATGGCGGTGGCGGCTGAGGCCAGCAGTGCCCGACAGAGTGCGCCGTTCAGCTTCGCAATAGCCGCCAAACCGCTGCCCCTGGCCTTGAGCGACTTCAGCCGGATCACCGGCATCAGCGTGGTCTACACCGATGAGGCGCCTTACGGCATCAACGCTCCAGCGCTCAGCGGACAGATGAGTGCCGAGCAAGCAATGCAGCGTTTGCTCAGCGGTTCGGGTCTTACCTTCCGCCGTACCGACGGCCACACATTGGTGCTGGAGCCGTTGCCTACCGATGGCGCCTTGAACCTGGGCGCGACCACCATCACCTCGGTGGTCGATCAATCCATGAGCTATCAGCCGCCGCCCACCAGTTCGGTGATGCGCTCATCGGCCTTGCGTCAGGAAATCCCCCAGACCGTCAACGTGGTTCCGGCTCAGGTTATTCGTGATCAAGCGCCGCGCAATCTGGATGATGCGCTGGCCAACGTCAGCGGCATTACTCAAGGCAACACACTGGCGAGCACTCAGGACTCGGTGATGACTCGCGGTTTCGGCGACAACCGTAACGGCTCGATCATGCGCGACGGCATGCCGATCGTGCAGGGCCGTGGCATGAATGCGACCGTAGACCGGGTCGAAGTCCTCAAGGGCCCGGCCTCGCTGCTTTACGGCATTCAAGACCCGGGCGGCGTGGTGAACATGGTCAGCAAAAAGCCCGAGCTTGAGCAGTACAACGCGTTGACCCTGCGTGGCTCGACCTATGGCGACGGCAAAAACGGCAGCGGTGGCGGTCTCGACAGCACCGGTGCGCTGGGTGATTCCGGGCTGGCCTATCGCATGGTCCTGGACCACGAAGACGAAGACTACTGGCGCAATTTCGGCACCCATCGCGAGACATTGGTAGCACCGTCCCTGGCCTGGTTCGGCGAAAGCACCAAGCTGCTGTTCTCCTACGAACACCGCGAGTTTCTGACCCCGTTCGACCGTGGCACGGTGATCGACCCGCGTGACAATCATCCGCTGGACATCTCCCGCGAGCGTCGCCTCGACGAGCCCTTCAACAACATGGAAGGCCGCTCGGACCTCTATCACTTCGAGGCCGATCACGAACTTAATGACAACTGGAAAGCCCACTTCGGCTACAGCTGGAACCGCGAAACCTACGACGCCAGCCAGGTGCGCATCACCGCCATCGACACCAAGAAGGGCACGTTGACCCGCAGCATGGACGGCACTCAAAACGCTATCAGCACCGACCGCTTCACCACCGCCAGCCTTGAAGGCAATGTCCAGCTCGCGGGGATGAAACATGACCTGGTGTTCGGCGTCGATGATGAATACCGCAAGATCTACCGCGAAGACCTGATCCGCCAGAAAAGCCTGAGCACCTTCAGTTACATCAACCCGGTGTATGGCCGCGAAGTCGCCGGCACCACGGTCAGCCCGGCCGACAGTGCGCAGACTGATAAACTGCGCAGCGATTCGGTATTCCTCCAGGACTCGATCCACCTGACCGATCAATGGATTTTCGTCGCTGGCGCGCGCTTCCAGGAATACGACCAGTACGCGGGCAAAGGCGTACCGTTCAAGGCCAACACCGACAGCAATGGCCAGAAATGGGTGCCTCGCGCCGGTCTGGTGTATCGCTACACCGATGAACTGTCGTTCTACGGCAGCTACACCGAGTCGTTCAAACCCAACTCAACCATCGCACCGTTGAGCGGCAGCAGCACCGTGCTGGACGGCAGCGTCGCGCCGGAAGAAGCCAAGTCCTGGGAAGTCGGCGCCAAGCTCGACATGCCGGGCCGCGTCACCGGTAACGTCGCGCTGTTCGATATCAAGAAGCGCAACGTGCTGGTGGCCAACTCCGAAGGTCCGGTGACGATCTACAGCGCCGCCGGCGAAGTGCGTTCCCGAGGTCTGGAAGTGGACCTGAGCGGTCAGTTGAGTGATCGCTGGAGCATGATTGGCAGCTATGCCTACACCGATGCCGAAGTCACCGAAGACCCGACCTACAAAGGCAAGAAACTGCAAAACGTCGCCAAGAATAGCGGCTCGCTGTCGGCGGTTTATGACTTCGGCACCATCGTCGGTGGCGATCAGCTACGGGTCGGTGCGGGGGCGCGGTATGTCGGTGAGCGCGCGGGTAACGCGGTGAACGATTTCGACCTGCCGAGCTACACCGTGGCCGATGCGTTCGCCACGTACGACACCAAAGTCGAAGGGCAGAAGGTCAAGTTCCAGCTCAACGTGAAGAACCTGTTTGACCGCACCTACTACACCTCGGCGGCGAGCCGGTTCTTTGTGTCGATGGGGGATTCGCGACAGGTGTCGCTGTCCAGCACGTTGGAGTTTTAGGGCAGGTTCAAGATCGACCCCTCATCGGAACGCCGCCCGCCCATCCCTCTCCCCACGGGGGAGAGGGGGAAAGGGAGCAGATCTCCAAGCTTTTCAAAGCCTGAGTTCGACTTGATCTTTCAGGTCGATGTAGCTCTAAGAACACCTCGGTCAGTCCCCTCGCCCC
This sequence comes from Pseudomonas sp. LS2P72, assembly GCF_054897865.1. NCBI lineage: Bacteria > Pseudomonadati > Pseudomonadota > Gammaproteobacteria > Pseudomonadales > Pseudomonadaceae > Pseudomonas > Pseudomonas sp. LS2P72. The sequence goes on along the minus strand of NZ_CM142708.1, from coordinate 5,855,441 downwards.
TGGGGGAGAGGGTTAGGGTGAGGGGGAATTTCAATGACACCCCACCACACAAAAAACCTACCGCAAAAACGCCTGGCGATACTCTCCAGGTGTTCCCCCCAATGCCTGACGAAACCGATTGGTGAAATGACTCGCACTGGCAAACCCGCACGCCAATGCAATCTCCCCCAATGGCTGTGACGTCGAACGCAACAACTCCCGCGCCCGGCTCAGTCTGCGAGCCAACACATACTGATGCGGCGGCAACCCAAAGCTCTCGCGAAACATCCGCGCAAAGTGGTACTCGGATAGCGCACACAACGCCGCCAACTGCCCCAGGCTGATGGCCTCGGCCAACTGAGTGTCGATGAACTCCACCAACTGCCGCCGCTGATGCGCCGCCAGTCCACCCTTGAGCCGCAACCCCTCACGCATCCCGACCTGGCCGAGCAAAACGTGGCTGAGCATTTCATGGGCCAGGCTGCTGGTGAGCACGCGTTCGCCGGGTTCGTCCCAATTGAGTGTGAGCATTTGCCGAAAGCGCCGGGCTTGCGATGGGTCGTCCAGAAAGGTGGCTTCGCGCAACTGCAGTTCGCGAGGTTCGCGGTCCAGCAAAGTAACGCAGCCGAGGGCGAATTGTTCGGGACTGAAATACACATGGGCCAGGCGAATGTCGCCGTTGATCACCCAGCCCGATTGGTGCTCGGCGGGCAGGATGCACAGTTTGTCGGGGCCGCCCTTGGTGCCGGGTTGGTCACGGCGAAAGGTGCCGGTGCCGCCGGCGATATAGCAGGACAGGGTGTGATGACTCGGCGCTTCGTAATCCTGGGCGTCGTGATGGTTGCTCCACAAGGCTGCAGCCATGCCGTCACCGAGCTCGGCGCTGTGCTCCAGGCGAGCATTGGGCGAGCGGTTGAGGGCTTGAAAGACTTGCAGGGTTTCGAGTGCGGGCATGATGGCTTCTCTCCGACGCCTTGCATCCTACTCCGTAGCCGTTCGGCTGCCAGCCTATGGCCCGACAAAAGCGCAAGTTTATGCAAGTGCGAAAGGCCTTGGCGCAGGACACTGAAGGCCTATTAAGGAGTCTTCGCCATGAACCTTTCGTTGTATCTGCTGACTGTGCTGATTTGGGGCACCACCTGGATTGCCTTGAAATGGCAATTGGGTGTTGTGGCGATTCCAGTGTCGATCGTTTATCGATTCGGCCTCGCGGCGTTGGTGCTGTTCGTCATGCTGCTGTTGAGTCGCCGCCTGCAAGTGATGAACCGTCGCGGGCATCTGATCTGTCTGGCGCAGGGGTTGTGCCTGTTCTGCATCAATTTCATGTGCTTCCTGACCGCCAGCCAGTGGATTCCCAGTGGTCTGGTCGCAGTGGTGTTTTCCACCGCCACGTTGTGGAACGCGCTCAATGCACGTGTGTTTTTCGGGCAAAGAGTTGCTCGCAATGTGCTGATGGGGGGTGCGCTGGGGCTGCTTGGGCTTGGCCTGTTGTTCTGGCCTGAGGTGGCGGGCCACACCGCGAGCCCGCAAACCTTGCTCGGGCTGGGCCTGGCATTGCTCGGGACGCTGTGCTTCTCGGCGGGCAACATGCTGTCGAGCCTGCAACAGAAAGCCGGGCTCAAACCGCTGACCACCAACGCCTGGGGCATGGCCTATGGCGCGGCCATGCTGTCGGCGTGGTGCCTGGTCGAAGGCATTCCGTTCAACGTGGAATGGAACGCGCGCTACATCGGCTCGCTGCTGTACCTGGTGATTCCGGGGTCGGTAATCGGTTTCACCGCCTACCTGACATTGGTCGGACGGATGGGGCCGGAGCGCGCAGCCTATTGCACCGTACTGTTTCCCGTCGTGGCGCTGAATGTGTCGGCGTTTGCCGAAGGCTACCAATGGACCGCGCCCGCCCTGGTGGGTTTGGTACTGGTGATGCTGGGCAATGTGCTGGTGTTTCGTAAGCCCAAGGCGCTGATGGTGCAGGGGAACGGCAAGCTGGCGTGAAGATCTGGTGATCGGGCGCTGAAACTTCAGCGTTCGATTTTGAGCGCGATGTAAATCAGCAGTGGAAACATGAAGTCCACGATGTGCCGAGCCCAATCCTTGGCGTTCCAGAGTGCAGATTCATCCATGTTGAACCATTCGGTACCGATCACTTGCAAGCAGATGTAATAAACAAAAAAACCGATCAATAGTCCGACGATCGAAAACTTCTTCGCTTCGTGGAAAACGGCGGCAGGTGCATTGATGTTTCGATAAAGATGGTAAGTGCCCAGCAAACAGAAACTCGTGTAAATAACTTCAAAAGTGATAATGAACCAATAAATGCGGTGGTGGAGTATCGGTGAAGTGATTGCTCTGTAGCTCAGGTTCAGGTTTTCTCGTGTGGTGTCCATGCTGAGGATGTGGCTGACGTATTCGTAATTGGAAGCGTAGTCGGTAAAGTTGCTGTACATCACCATCAAGCCAAAAAAGCTTAGATAACCCATTAGAATTACTTTGCTGTATCTAATCAGTTTGTCGGTCGTAAGGTGGTTCAATGTAGGTGCTCTCCATAACTATGGTCTGTAAGTTAGACTAAGTGATGGGAGTCTATAGTGAGTATGTTTTTTTAGCAGTTAACTGAATTGCAAAGTGTGTAAATCACGGGCAGGCGGTTGTACACCTGCCCGTTTTAGTTAGCCTTTCCAGACTTGTGGATTCACCAGGTCTTGCGGTCGCTCTCCCAGCAAAGCGCTGCGCAAGTTAGACAAGGCACGGATGGCCATGGCTTCGCGGGTTTCATGAGTTGCCGAGCCGATGTGTGGCAATGTCACCGCGTTTTTCAGTTGGAACAAGGCGGACTCGGCCAGCGGTTCTTTCTCATAAACGTCCAGCCCGGCGCCGCGAATCCGATTGTTTTGCAGGGCTTCAATCAGGGCGGGTTCGTCCACCACCGGGCCGCGGGAAATGTTCACCAGAATCGCGCTTGGCTTCATCAATGCCAGTTCGCGATGGCTGATCAGGTGTCTGGTTTTTTCGCTGAGCGGCACCACCAGGCAGACGAAATCAGCTTCGGCCAGCAGTTGATCAAGGCTGCGGAACTGCGCGCCGAGTTCTTGCTCCAGCTCGGTCTTGCGGCTGTTGCCGCTGTAGAGGATCGGCATGTTGAAGCCCAGCCGCCCGCGACGGGCAATGGCCGCGCCGATGTTGCCCATGCCGACGATGCCCAGGGTTTTGCCATGCACATCGCAACCGAACAATGGCGCGCCGACGGTGGCTTGCCACTGGCCGGCCTTGGTCCAGGCGTCCATTTCGGCAACGCGGCGGGCGCTGCTCATCAGCAGGGCGAAGGCCAGGTCGGCGGTGCTTTCGGTGAGGACGTCGGGGGTGTTGGTGAGCATGATCCCGCGTTCGTTGAAGTAGGCGACATCGTAGTTGTCGTAGCCGACCGAGACGCTGGAGACGACTTCCAGTTTGGCGGCGTTCTCCAGTTGTGCGCGACCGAGTTTGCGACCGACGCCGATCAGGCCGTGGGCGTGGGGCAGGGCTTCGTTGAATTGGGCGTTGATGTCGCCGTTTTTCGGGTTTGGCACGATGACGTCGAAGTCTTGTTGCAGGCGTTCGATCATTTCGGGGGTGACGCGGCTGAAGGCGAGGACGGTCTTTTTCATGGGGTAAGGGCTCGTCGGGCTTGGAGAATGCCAAGCACGCTAGCATTCTTCTTTGGATTTGGGCGAGGCTGTTGGGCTCTTTTGTCCTTGGCGGCCTTTGGGCCGGCCATGTTGGTGGTTGGCTGGGTGCATATCCGTTTCTGCGGTAACGGCGGCTGGCGGTTTCGCCCTTACGGCGAGGCACTTTTTTCAAACGCCCAAAAAAGTACCCAAAAAGGCTCGCCCCAAGCGTCCGGCCCCTCGCTTAGGCTCGGCGTTCCTTCGTTCCGAAGGGGCGGGTGGATCAAGATCAAGAGCTGCAGGCGAGCTAACGCTCGGCCTGTTGAGTGGTGAGGGGCGAAAGGCGAACACTGATCCCCGATCCCCTGTAGGAGCTGAGCTTGCTCGCGATAGCGGTCTAACATTCAACATCGATGGCGAAATAACAGTCCGTCATCGCGAGCAAGCTCAGCTCCTACAGGGGATCAGATGTGTGGCGTAGATTTTGGTACGTCGAGGTTATCCAGCATCCGGTTGGCGGCGATCTCCGCCACCATGATGCTGTTTGAAATGCCCAGCAGGGCATAGCGCGACCTACCCTTTAGATGATCCACCAACTGATGGACCATCACATCGACCGAAGCCTGCGCGCCCCAACAACCGACAGACCCGTCGGAAAAGTCCCCCAAAATCACTCCGTCTGTAGGACCGTAAAGTCAGTTCGCCACCCGAACCCCACCCATACTCCCGCTCAATTCATACGCCACCAATTCCGCCTGGTGCGCCGCCAATATCTCCGGCAACGACCCGCGCAAATGCTCGACCCACGTTTTGATCTTCGCATCCAGATACTGCCGCGACGGGTAGATCGCATACAGATTCAATTCCTGCGAGCGGTAATTCGGCATCACCCGCACCAGCGTCCCGTTGCGCAACCCTTCAATCGCCGCATACACCGGCAACACGCCAACGCCCATGCCGCTGATGATCGCGGTTTTCATCGCATCAGCCGAGTTCACCAAAAACGGTGAGCTATTGATGGTGACCATTTCCTGGCCTTCCGGGCCGTCGAAGGTCCATTTCTCCAGCGGAATCACCGGGCTCACCAAACGCAGGCACGCGTGGTTCAGCAAATCGCTGGGCTTCTGCGCGCAGCCGTTGGCTTTCACATAGGCGGGCGAGGCGCAAACGATGCTGTAGGTGATGCCTAAACGCTGGGAGACGAAGCCTGAGTCCGGCAGTTCGCTGGCCAGCACGATGGACACGTCGTAGCCCTCGTCGAGCAGGTCCGGCACGCGGTTGGCCATGGTCAGGTCGAAGGTGACGTCGGGGTGGGTTTTGCGGTAGCGGGCGATGGCGTCGATCACGAAGTGCTGACCGATGCCGGTCATGGTGTGCACCTTGAGCTGCCCGGCCGGGCGGGCGTGGGCGTCGCTGGCCTCGGCTTCGGCTTCTTCGACGTAGGCCAGGATCTGCTCGCAGCGCAAAAGATAGCGCTTGCCGGCTTCGGTCAGGGCGATGCGTCGGGTGGTGCGGTTGAGCAGGCGGGTTTGCAGGTGGGCTTCCAGGTTGGAGACCGCGCGCGAAACGTTGGCCGTCGTGGTGTCGAGTTGCACGGCGGCGGCGGTGAAGCTGCCGGCCTCGGCCACGTAACTGAAGGCGCGCATGTTTTGCAAAGTGTCCATGGGGTGCTCTCTAAGCGAATGGCAAATTGTGACACGAAGTTGCTGATTGTTTACAGGCGACTAAAGATGGACCAAGGGATTATCGCGTTAACGGTAACAAAGATTCACAGGATTCCCAGCTTATCGCCATCCAACCCCACCCCTAGAATTGCGCACCTCAGGAACAACTCCCTCAGTTCAGGAAATCGCAGCAGTGCCGCGTCGCATCAACAGAGCGCTTCAGACGCTCAGTGTTTTGGCTTTAACCCTGGCAATCAGCGGCTGCATCGGTACCGGAGGGATTGCCCCGCAGGGCAAGGCGCTCGAGGCCAATTCATTGGCCACCGACGAAGCCATTCAGAACGCTGCACAGGACGCTCACTGGCCGACCGCCCAATGGTGGCAGGCGTATGGCGACCCGCAATTGAACCGCTGGATCGACCTCGCACTAAAAGGCAGCCCGACCATGGCCATGGCGGCGGCGCGAGTGCGTCAGGCCAAATCCATGGCCGGGGTCGCCGAGTCCGCCGAGTCTTTGCAGATCAATGGCGAATCCACCCTCAAACGCCATAACTGGCCCACCGATCAGTTCTACGGGCCGGGCGAGTTGGCCAACACGACGACGTGGGACAACAACGCCGCGCTGGGCTTCAGCTATGCCCTCGACCTTTGGGGCCGCGAAAGAAACGCCACCGAGCGCGCCGTCGACATGGCTCACATGAGCGCCGCCGAAGCGCGTCTGGCTCAGCTCGAATTGCAGAACAACATCGTGCGCGCCTACATCGAGCTGTCGTTGCATTACGCGCAACGGGACATCGTCGAGGCGACCTTGAAGCAGCAGCAGCAAATTCTCGACCTCGCGCAGAAGCGCCTGAACGGTGGCATCGGCACCCATTTCGAAGTCAGTCAGGCTGAAACGCCGCTGCCGGAAACCCATCGTCAGATCGATGCGCTGGAAGAAGAAATCGCCCTCAGCCGCAACCAACTCGCAGCCCTTGCGGGCAAAGGTCCGGGGGAGGGCGCGCAGTTGCAGCGGCCGACATTGTCGTTGGGCGCGGTACTGAAGTTACCGTCGACCTTGCCCGCGCAACTGCTTGGTCAACGCCCGGATGTAGTCGCCAGTCGCTGGCAAGTGGCCGCTCAGGCACGGGCCATTGATGTCGCCCATGCCGGGTTCTACCCCAACGTTGATCTGGTCGGCAGCCTCGGCTACATGGCCACCGGGGGCGGGGCGCTGGAGTTTTTGACCGGCAAGAAGCTCAACTACAGCGTCGGCCCGGCCATCTCGTTGCCGATCTTCGACGGCGACCGTTTGCGTTCGGAGCTGGGCGAAGCCTCGGCCGGTTACGACCTCGCCGTGGCCAAGTACAACCAGACGCTGGTCAACGCGCTGAAAAACATCTCCGACCAGTTGATCCGCCGCGAATCCATGGACAAGCAGCAAACCTTCGCCGCCGAGTCGGTGGCCACTGCGCAGAAGACGTACGACATCGCGATGATCGCCTACCAGCGCGGGCTCACCGACTACCTCAACGTACTCAACGCCCAGACCTTGTTGTTCAAACAACAGCAGGTTCAGCAGCAGGTTCAGGCGGCGCGACTGAGTGCTCATGCGGAATTGGTGACGGCATTGGGCGGTGGATTGGGCGCGGGCGACGACGTGCCGAAGGACAGTCAGACCCAGGCGCCGAAAACCCCGGCCCTGCTAAAGAGTCTCTCGAATTGAACACAAACCCTGTAGGAGTGAGCCTGCTCGCGATGAGGCCGTGCCAGTCAGTGCATGTGTCTCCTGACACTCCGCGATCGCGAGCAGGCTCACTCCTACAGGTTTTGCGTCTTAATCGAATCTCCATGAGCAGGATTTCATGACTCCCTTGCCCGCACCTTTGCGCTGGCTGTATTCCCTTGAATGGCGCCGGGGTTTCTTCGACTGGGCGCGCAGCGATGGCGTGACCTGGGTCTACATTTTCAAGGTCTTGTTCGCGGCGTTCCTGACGCTGTGGCTGGCCATGCGCCTGGAATTGCCGCAGCCGCGCACGGCGATGATCACCGTGTTCATCGTCATGCAGCCGCAAAGCGGTCACGTGCTGGCCAAGAGTTTCTATCGCTTTCTTGGGACATTGGCCGGCTCGGCGGTGATGGTCGCGCTGATTGCCTTGTTTGCGCAGAACACCGAGCTGTTCCTCGGTTCGCTGGCGATCTGGGTGGGCATCTGTTCGGCGGGCGCGGCGCGCTATCGTAACTTTCGCGCCTATGGTTTCGTGCTCGCCGGGTACACCGCCGCGATGGTCGGTTTGCCTGCCTTGGCGCACCCGGACGGCGCGTTCATGGCCGCCGTTTGGCGGGTGCTGGAAATCTCCCTGGGGATTGTTTGCTCCACGCTGGTCAGCGCCGCGATCTTGCCGCAATCCGCCAGCGCCGCCATGCGCAACGCCTTGTATCAGCGCTTCGGCGTGTTCGCGCTATTCGTCACCGATGGCTTGCGCGGTCGCAGCAAACGGGAGGCTTTCGAGGCAAGCAACGTGCGCTTCATCGCCGAGGCTGTCGGATTGGAAGGGTTACGCAGTGTCACCGTTTTCGAAGACCCGCACATGCGTCGGCGCAACGGTCGGCTCAGTCGTTTGAACAGCGAATTCATGGGCATCACCACCCGTTTCAACGCCTTGCACCAGTTGCTTGAGCGCTTGCGCAGCAGCGGCGCCGATCACGTGGTTGCGGCGATCAAACCGGGTTTGCAGGACCTCGCCGAACTGCTCGACGGCTTCAGCGGCCGCGCCCTGACCAACGCCGATGCGGGGCGTTTGGTCATCGCGTTGAGCGCCTATAAAGAAGGTCTGCCGGCACGCGTTCGCAGCTTGCGAGCGACTTTTCAGGAGAGCGACCCGAGCGACGCCGAGCAGCTGGATTTTCATACCGCGTACGAGCTGCTCTATCGCTTCGTCGACGACCTGCACAGTTATGCACAGACCCACGCGTCGCTGGCCGATCACAGCCATGTGCGCGAGCAATGGGATGAGCCGTTCACCCCGCAAACCAACTGGATGGCGTCGGCCGCCTCGGGGATTCGCGCGGCGTTCATTCTGGTGGTTCTGGGCAGCTATTGGGTCGCCACGGCGTGGCCGAGCGGGGCGACGATGACGCTGATCGCCGCCGCGACCGTGGGCCTTTCAGCGGCGACACCGAATCCAAAACGCATGGCGTTTCAGATGGCTTGCGGGACGCTCCTCGGGGCCCTGATCGGCTTCGTCGAGATGTTTTTCATCTTCCCGTGGATCGACGGTTTTCCGTTGCTCTGCGTGATGCTCGCACCGGTGATCGTGCTCGGTTCGTTCCTCACGTCGCGGCCGCAATACGCCGGTGTCGGTCTCGGTTTGCTGATCTTTTTCAGCACCGGTTCGGTGCCGGACAACCTCACCGTTTACAACCCTTACGCCTTCATCAACGACTACATCGCCATGGTGCTCGGCATGCTGGTGTGCGCGGCGGCCGGGGCGATCATCCTGCCGCCCAACAGCCGCTGGTTGTGGCGTCGGCTGGAGCAGGATTTACGCGGGCAAGTGGTGTACGCCATCAGCGGCAAACTCAAGGGTTTGGCGTCGAGTTTCGAAAGCAGCACCCGCGACCTGCTGCATCAGGCCTACGGTCTCGCGGCGGGGCAACCGCAAGTGCAACGGGACTTGCTGCGCTGGATGTTCGTGGTGCTGGAAGTCGGCCACGCGATCATCGAGTTGCGCAGGGAGCAGGCGATCCTGCCGGTGCACCCGGCCTATGCCGAATCCCAGCCGTGGCGTCAGGCAATCCGCGTGATGGGCCGCTCGCTGATGCGGCTGTTTCTGCAACCGAGCCAGAGCAATCTGGAGCGCGGCCTGATCGCTGTCGATCACGCGATCAGCCGCGTGCAAGCCACCGACGAACCTTTCGCGCCGCACTTCGACACCTCGGCCCTGCGTCGGGTGAAGAGCTATTTGCACTTCATCCGCACCTCGTTGCTGGACCCGCAATCACCGCTCTCTGCTTATACAAAAGGACCTGAACATGCCGCGTGAAATCGCCTTCCACGGCGTGTACATGCCGACCATGACGCTAATGTTTTTCATCGCTGCCGCGCTGGCCTGGTCGCTCGACCGGTTCTTGTCCGGGTTTGATCTGTACCGCTTCTTCTGGCACCCGGCGTTGCTGCGCCTGAGCCTGTTTACCTGTCTGTTCGGCGCCCTGGCGCTGACTGTATACCGTTGACTCTCTATCTCTGAAGAAGGCCCTGATGAAAAAGCTTTTCAGCCTGCTCGCCACTCTGTTGGTGCTGGCCCTTGCGATGTGGATCGGCCGGACCCTGTGGGTGCATTACATGGACACGCCGTGGACCCGCGACGGCCGGGTGCGCGCCGACATCATCAACGTCGCCGCCGACGTCACCGGGGAAGTGGTGGACGTGCCGGTGCGCGACAATCAACAGGTGAAGAAGGGCGATTTGCTGATGCGGATCGACCCCGAGCACTACCGCATTGCGGTCAAACAGGCGCAGGCGCTGGTGGCCTCGCGAAAGTCGACGTGGGAAATGCGCAAGGTCAACGCTCACCGTCGCGCCGACATGGACAACCTGGTGATCTCCAGGGAAAACCGCGACGACGCCAGCAACATTGCTGACTCGGCCCTGGCCGATTACCAGCATGCTCAGGCGCAGCTCGAAGTCGCCGAACTGAACCTCAAACGCACCGAGGTCCGCGCAGCGGTGGACGGCTACGTCACCAACCTCAATGTGCATCGCGGCGACTACGCGCGCATTGGTGAGGCGAAAATGGCCGTGGTCGACATGAACTCGTTCTGGGTCTACGGCTTCTTCGAAGAAACCAAATTGCCCCACGTGCGGGTCGGCGATAAAGCCGACATGCAGCTGATGAGTGGGGAAGTGTTGAAGGGGCATGTGGAAAGCATTTCTCGCGGCATCTACGACCGTGATAACCCTGAGAGTCGCGAGCTGATTGCCGATGTGAACCCGACCTTTAACTGGGTGCGCCTGGCGCAGCGAGTGCCGGTGCGGATTCACATTGATGAAGTGCCGGAGGGGGTGCTGTTGGCGGCGGGGATTACGTGCACCGTTGTGGTGAACTGACCGTTAGACCGAGTCGCGGCCATCGCGAGCAGGCTCGCTCCCACACTGACAGAGTTCGAACGCTGATTCAGTGAACGACGCAAATCCCCTGTGGGAGCGAGCCTGCTCGCGATGGGCGCGACTCAGGTTCACTCCTTGCAAAACGTCTCATGCAAATGCCGCCAAACCACTTTGCCGTCCACCTGCTTCTCAAACACCACCGTCGACCGGCGATCAGAATGTAGGCCGGTCGCATCGGTCTGCTGCTCGCGATAACTCACAACCGCGCCACCCTCGTACAGGGCAACACCGCGCAACTCGCTGAGCTCGATTCTGAACCCGAGTTTCTTCCCGCCCGCCATCAAAAACAATTCGCTCAACGCGTCGAAATCCAGCGCCCGGCCCAACGGCGAGACCATGGAAAACTGCGGTGAAAACCGGGTCAGCAATTGTTCAAGTTCTGAGTCGTCGCGTTCTTCGGCCAGCCATTGTTCGATGGCAATGTGGGCCTGGATGATCTCGTCAAAGTACTCGGTGTAATCGGTCATGGGCGATGTGATCACTTATGGCTTTCGGTAAATGTTGGAGTTTTCGGTGATTGTTCGGACGCCATCGCGAGCAGGCTCGCTCCCACATTTGAAATGCATTTCCCTGTGGGAGCGAGCCTGCTCGCGATGAAGTCGACTCGGTCTCAGAGCTGCCCGCGCAACCCGAACCGCTTCATCAACCCCGCCTCCAGCAGCCCTTTAGGCAACAATCCCGCCAACAACGGCAACGCCCGGCTGCCGTTGCCCAGACGAATCAGGCGCGGTGGTTTGCTCTGTTGCACGGCCTTGAGCAAACCGGCGGCAAATTCACTGGCCGGGGTCGGGTTGTCCTGGGAAGCCTTGGCCCGCGCGCGAATGCCGTCACGCAGCGGCCACCAAGGCGATTGTTCGGTGATCAACTGCTCAGCCTCGTGACCGGCATTCTTGGCAAAACTGGAGGCGATTGCGCCTGGCTGGACTTCCATGACCCGCACGCCAAACGGCGCCAGTTCCATGCGCAACGCATCGGTCAAGGCATGCACCGCCGCTTTCGAGGCGCAGTAGGCACCGGCGAATGGCGTGACCAAAACCCCGGACACGCTGCCGATGTTCACCACCAGACCCTTGGCGCGACGCAGCACCGGGAACAGGGCGCGGGTGACGCCGACGATGGCGAACACGTTGGTTTCGAATTGCCGCTGCATGGCTGGCACACCGCCGTCGAGCAACGGCCCCATGGCGCCGTAACCGGCATTGTTGATCAGCACGTCGAGGCCGCCATGTTGCTGGTTGATGCGCTCGCTCAAGTGTTCGAGTGCGGCGCCGTCGTTGACGTCCAGTTGCACGGCAGTGAAACCGGCAGCGGCCAGCGCCGCCACGTCTTCAGCCTTGCGGGCGCTGGCCCAGACGTCGTATCCGGCGTTTTTGAACACATCGGCGAGGGCGCGGCCTATGCCGCTGGAGCAACCGGTAATTAACGCAACGGGCATGGCGCGGTCCTTGTGCAAAAAGAGGAAGGGGATTAGTCGGAGAAACTACCTTGCAAACGTTCGGCGCGAAACTCCAGCGTTTGCGGGCGATAGCCAGGGCGCAGCGGCGGCAGGGGCAAACAGTCTTCCCAGTTCGCGCCGGCCTGAAGTTCGCCGGGGCCGCGATAGCGCGGTGCAGCGTATTGATTGTCGGCCAGATTCACCGTATCGCCCGGCGCATACGCGGCGACGCGCCAGCGTAACTCAGTCAGCGGCACGTCGTTGCCGTTGTTCATTGTCAGATGCAACGGCCGGTCCGCCGGGCAGCGTTCGGGTGCGTAGGTGATGCGCAACTCCAGGCGCGCCAGTTGCTTGACCTCGCGGTTGTCCATCCAGATCACCCACGTTGCCACCACACCCAATCCGATGGCGGCTGCCACAGAGACGGGCAATGCCTTGGTCGGGTAGCGCAGCAACAAAATCAGCCAGGTGATGACCAGCAGGACGCCGATGAACATGTTTGAACGCTCCTTGAACTCATGACCGCCATCCTACCGAAGGGCCGAAGGAATGGACATTCGTCGATCAAGGTCCTTTACCGTTGGTCGGCACTGTAATTTCTGACAGTAGCCTGGCCTGTCCATGAACGGTTAGATGACTACTGGCACACAGGGACGCGACCGGCATGCAGGCCTTGACGATGGGAATGCACCACAAAACCCCCAGATTGTCCGTTGTCGACCCGCGTGGTCTGTCGATCCGTTCGGTTGATTATTGGCGTGAGGTCGAAGGTGACCCCACTCAGGCACGCATTAACCGCACCTTTTACGATGCCGCAGGACGTGCGGTTGAACAGTGGGATCCACGGCTTTGGGCGCTGCCAAAAGAAGAGCCGCTGAGGCGCGCTAACCTCACGACGGTGTATTCGCTGTCGGGTAACGCGCTGTTCACTGACAGCGTCGATGCCGGTTGGCAGCTCAACCTGCCGGGGCTGGGCAATGAGGTGTTGCTGGGGTGGGACAGCCGAGGCACCGAACGCGAGGTCGAGTACGACGACTTGCTTCGTCCCGTGGTGGTGTTCGAACAGGACACGACTGAGCCGCGAAAGTCTGTTGAACGCATGGCCTATGGGGGACCAGCTCAGGGCCGTCGGAATCAATGCGGACAGTTGATCCGTCATGACGACCCCGCCGGGACGGTGCTGTTCGAGGCGTTTTCAATCACCGGCCAATGCGTGAAGCAAGTCCGTCACTTCACCCTGGACCCTGTTGCACCCGACTGGCCGGTGTTGGAAGGCGACTGCCAACGGCTGCTTGAACCGGGCGAGGGCGTCGCCTCGAGGTGGAATTTCGGTCCGCTCAATGATGTGCTGGAACAGGTCGATGCCAAGGAAAACCGCCAGGCCTTCAGCCTGACCCTTGACGGTCGCTTGCGTGAGACGCGACTGCAACTTCAGGGACTGACCACTTGGCAAACGCTGGTCAGCGATATCCAGTACAACGCCGAGGGAAAGGTTGAACGGGAAGTGGCAGGTAACGATGTACAAACGATCCTCAAGTATTGCCCTGAAAACGGGCGCCTGACGGAGCGACGGGCGTACAGCGACCGTGCCGGGACATTGCAGTATCTGATTTATCTTTATGACCGAATGGGCAACGTCCTCAGCATCGAGGACAAGGCACTGCCGGTGCGCTACTTCGCCAACCAGCGTATCGAGCCCATCAGTCGCTTTATCTACGACAGTCTTTCCCAATTGATCGAGGCGTTCGGCTGGGAGGCGGGTAGCGCCAATCAGGGACCGGAATCGGTGGGGCGGGCCGATCCCGCGGCAGTCAGCAACTACCGCCAGACCTACAGTTATGACGAAAGCGGCAATTTGCTTAAGCTGACGCACGTCGGCGCGCAGGGGCCTGGACGTGATGTGAAGGCCGCGCGTGACAGCAATCGCTGTCTGCACTGGCGCGACGGTGTACCGCCTACCGAGGAAGCAATCGCTGCTGCGTTCGACACTCGGGGCAATTTGCTGGAGCTGGATCAGGGACGGGTTTTAACCTGGAATCTGCGTAACCAGTTGCAGTCGGTCAGCCCGGTGGAGCGCGCCTCCGGGATCAATGATCGGGAGGCCTATGTCTATGATGGCGGTGGTCAGCGCGTGCGCAAAATCCGCTCGTTACAGACCAATGCCCGAACGCTAGTGGCTGAAGTGCGTTACTTGCCGGGACTTGAACTGCGCACCGACAGCGGCACCGCAAAGGTGCTACGGGTCATCACCGCGCAGGCGGGGCTCAATAGTGTTCGGGTGTTGCATTGGGAAACCGATCCGCCGTCCGGCGTAAGCAACGATCAGTACCGTTACAACCTCATCGATCACTTGAACTCCTGCACGCTGGAGCTCGCTGATGACGCGCGAATCATCAGTCGGGAAACCTATTACCCGTTTGGTGCAACAGCCTGGTCTGCCGGCCCGAACGACACCGATGGGGATTACAAAACCGTTCGCTATTCGGGTAAAGAGCGGGATGCGACGGGGCTTTATTACTATGGATTTCGGTACTACATACCGTGGTTGCAGCGTTGGTTGAATCCCGATCCTGCGGGGGATATTGATGGATTGAATCTGTTCTCGATGGTGCTGAACAACCCAATGACGTTTATTGATTCATCCGGCCTGCAACATGATGAAACAGGGGACTACAAAATCAACCTCGGCCCGCTTCAGCGGGCGGGATTGAAGGCCAAGGCAATGTTCGTAAAAGTCGCGGTATTTGACGATAAAACCCAGGCGTTTAAAACCAGCTCCGAATTCAAAGCGGTGGAAGTGGGCGTGGACACCGAGTACGCCGTTGGCAAAGGAGAGTTGTTACGCAACTTGCGAGAGTACAAAGATGCGTACAAATATGCTGCGAGGATGTTTCCGGCCAAATCGGGAGGGCCCCAGATGAATCTTGAATTGGGAGAAGAATACTCATCTGACATGCTGGGGTTCGTGGCGTGGGGGGGGCCGAATCCCATTATTGTCGAGCCGGATTCAGAAAGTGCCGAGCCAAAAAGAGTAACCGAGCATAGGGTCTTTGCGATTGTGAAAAAAGAGGACAAGCTGGCATCTGCCGGGACCAGGCAAATTTACGCAGTCGCCGCGATTTCCACCACTACGCGTAAGGGAGGGGCTAGTAATGATATTAAGGCGAGTGTGGAGTATTTGCTGGCCAACCCCGCCTCCCAGCTGAAGCCAGACGAACTGAAAATGGCCGTGGACGCCGGGGTGATATCGAAAAACATCGCTAATGTACGAGGCGTGGGCAACTTTCTGACACTCAAGTCTTTGAACAGGATTAACAAGACCAGCAAGTTGGTAAAAATCTCTACTCAAGCGGTCAACCCACGATCAGCGGCCATTGCCTCGAGATCTGGCGCCAAGTTGAGGGCATAAAAAAGCCCCCACCCAACCCGCTGCGGATAGGGAAACGCAGCGGGTCGGGCGGGGGCTTCTTGTGTTACAGATCAATCACTGCGCGATGGTTTTCACCGACACGCCGCGTTCGATCGGGTTGGAGCGACCGTAGATATCTTCAAACCGCTCGATATCGTCTTCGCCCAGGTAGCTGCCCGATTGCACTTCGATGATTTCCAGCGAGATCTTGCCCGGATTGCGCAAGCGGTGGACCGAGGCGATCGGGATGTAGGTCGACTGGTTTTCAGTCAGCAGGAACACGTTTTCGTCGCAGGTCACTTCAGCGGTGCCGCTGACCACGATCCAGTGTTCGGCGCGGTGGTGGTGCATCTGCAGCGACAGGCACGCGCCCGGTTTGACCGAGATGCGCTTGACCTGGAAGCGGCCGCCCATGTCCACCGAGTCGTAGGAGCCCCACGGACGATAAACTTCGCAGTGGGTCTGGGTTTCGCTGCGGCCCAGCTCGTTGAGGGTGTTGACCATCTGTTTCACGCCTTGGACCTTGTCCTTGTGGGCGATCATCATGGCGTCCTTGGTTTCGACGACCACGATGTTCTCCAGGCCGATCACCGACACCAGTTTGCCGTTGCCGTGGATCATGCAGTTTTTGCTGTCCTGAATGACCACATCGCCTTTGGTGACGTTGCCGTTGGCGTCTTTTTCATTCACTTCCCACAACGACGACCAGCAGCCGACATCGCTCCAGCCCGCGGTCAGCGGTACAACGCAGGCGCGCTGGGTTTTTTCCATCACCGAGTAGTCGATGGAATTGTCCGGGCAGCAAGCGAAGGTGGCGGCGTCGAAGTCGATGGTGTCGGCATCTTGTACGCTGCGTTCCAGGGTCAGCAGGCAGGTGTCGTAGATGTCCGGATCGTGCTTTTTCAGCTCTTCGAGGAAGCGGCTGGCGCGGAACAGGAACATGCCGCTGTTCCAGAAGTAACCGCCGGACTCGACGAACTCGGTGGCGCGCTTTACGTCCGGTTTTTCGACGAAGTGCGAGACGCGGCTGACGCCTTCGGGCAGCAGCGAATCATTGGTCGACTTGATGTAGCCATAGCCGGTTTCCGGTTTGGTGGCCGGTACGCCGAACAGCACCATTTCGCCGTTTTCTGCAGCGACGGTGGCCAGGGCCAGCGCGCGTTGCAGGGCTTTCTGGTCGTCCAGCACGTGGTCGGCCGGCAGCACCAGCATCAACTCGTCGCGACCTTCGTTGATCAGCATCATCGCGGTCAACGCAACGGCTGGAGCGGTGTTGCGGCCGAACGGTTCCATCAGGATGCGCTGGGTGTCCAGGTTACGGGCACTCAGTTGCTCGTTGACGATGAAACGGTGGTCCTTGTTGCAGACCACGATCGGGGTGTCCATGCCTTCGAACACCAGGCGTTCCAGGGTTTGCTGGAACAGCGTGTGTTCGCCGGTCAGGGCGAGAAACTGCTTAGGGAATTGCTTACGCGAAAGCGGCCAAAGACGTGAGCCACTACCACCTGACAAGATCACCGGAATCATGTTGTTACTCCTTGAAAATCGTATGGGTCAGAGCTACTGCGTTCTGTCGTTTCACTCTTGTTCTTATTCCGTGTCCGGGTAGCCCGTGGGCTACCCGGCAAAATGATTAGCGCGTCGAAACCGGGCGTTTTACCCACACTGGCGACAGGCTGCTGCCGCTGCCGGTGACGTACAGCACCGCGGCTTCACCGCGTTCCAGGGCAACCGGTTTCACGTCGCCGACTTTCTTGTCGCCATCGTATAGCGCCAGGCTGACTTTGACCGGGTTGATTTCACGCTCGCCACGGCCCTTGGCGGCCACGGACGGAACCACTTCGGTCTTGCCGTCAGCGGTTTTCAGGGTCAGGGCCTTGTCGCTGAGGTTCTGCACGCGAACCAGGGATTTCTGCTTGTTCTTGAACGGCGGTTCTTCGATCAGTTGCGGTGCGCCGCTGGCGTTGTTGACCAGGGTGTAATAGTGGTCACCGGCCAGTTTCACCGGCAGGGATTGGCTACCGACCTTGGCGCTGTAGTCGCCGCCCGGCATGAAGCTGAAGTCAGTGCTGGACAGCGGCGCGACTTCGCTCAGGTTGGTGGTGCCGACGGTGGCGCTGACTTCAGCGTTACCGGCGTTGTAGACACGTACGAAGCTCGAACCTTTCGGTGCAGTCGGGCCGTAGAGTGCGGCGTCGCCAGCGAAGGCGGACATCGACAACACGCTCATGCCAGCAACGAGGGCGACTGCTTTTAAGGAGCGAGCGGCGAGACGGCGAGGAGTAGTAGTGAAAGTCATGGTGTACCTCTCTTTCAGTTTTGCGCCCGGTCGGGCGTCTCGGATTTAGTGTTTGCAGCTACGTTTTGTTGGCGAGCGCCGGCTTCTTTGAGCTCTGCGACCCACTGCGGGTCGGCGTCACCGATTTCGTTGTTCACAGGCAGATAACGTTCAGGAAACTCCCAGATCAGCACCTGTGGCGGGCTGTTCTTGAAAGCATCACTTTTCAGATAGGTGAGCATCGGCAGAATCGGGCCGTGGCCGTCTTCGGCGTAATTGACCACGTCGCTGTTCAGCGCTTGTTTCAGCGCACCGACGAAGTTCCAGTTGGGGTTGGCGCTGTAGCTGGTGCCGATCAGGGCCACCGGCACTTCAGTGTTGGCGAACAAGGCGTCATCAGCGGCCGGCTGGTCTTGTGCCACAACGGTGTTGCGCTTCTGCAGCGGCTCTGGTTTCGGCATCAGGTTTTCGAACAGCGGGTCCAGTGGCAGGAACAACCGCAGGTCGCCCTTGTGAGTCACTTTCTCCGCAGGTTCAGTAACGAAATGCTGCGGTTCGCCGCTCAGCGGGTACTTGTCGGAAATAGATTTCGCCAAGGCCTCGGCAGCGATTTGCGCGCCTTCCGGGGTCCAGTGAGTGTCGGTGCGCAGGAACACTTGCTGACCGTCCAGCTTGGCTTTCAGCATCGGGCCGAAAAGGTCGGGAGCGAGGATCTTGTTGGCCGCCACACGAGCATGGAAGTCCTCATAGAGGTTGGCGTGGATGCTCGAAGGCTTCACTTCACCCAGGTGTTCCGGGTACAGGCGAGTCTTGGCCGGCACGATCGCCATGACCAGTTTCACGCCTTTCGCTTTCAGTTCCTGGCGCACGCCTTCAACCAGCGCGTAGTTGCCTTGCAGGTTCAGCTCTTCGTTGACGATCGGGTTGAATTCCTCATCGCTGTACAACCACTGATCGCGGCCGAGCACGACGCCCGGACGACCTTCGTTGAACAGTTTGAAATCCAGCGCAGCCCAAAGGTTGGTGCCCAGGCGCTTGATCGGGAACTCGTCGTCGTAGTGCGTTTCCACGGCTTTGGCCCAGCGGCCGTTGAGCACTGTCGTTTCGGCAGAAGTACTGAAGCCGAGGAAACTGCGCGTGGACCACACGCCAAGGACCAACAGCGTCACCATGAACAGGGTGATGTAGAGGATGCGTAATGAGCGGGTCATAGTCAGATCCCTCAGAACTGGAAGTAAAGGAACGGCGAGAAGCTTTGCGCCGAGAGTTTGAAAATCGAGGCGATGAACAGCACCAGTACCAGCGTGCGCATCACGTAACGAGACCAGTCCGCAGTCCAGTAGGCTGGTTGCACAGTCGCTTCAACGCCGACGGTGTAGCCAGGCTCGTGGATGCTGCCCGGGTTGTCGCCCGGCACGGCTTTGATCATTCCTGGGGTCGCGGCAGCCGGGCCATCGGCCTCGACGTTCACAACAGGCTTGGTCTTCTCAGGCGGCAGGTTGCTGTAGAAGTCACGAATGCCGAAGAACGCCAGGGTCATGTAAGCCACCACCAGGGTCGCCACTTGCAGGCCGGTGAGGCTGGCCGCATTGAGTTCCGACAGTGACCATTCGCCGAAGCTGAACATCGCGCCGTACATACGACCGGCGACGTCCAGGTTTTCCGAGCGGAAGATCACCCAGCCCATGACAACGAGCAGGAAGGTCAGCGCCCAGCGGATCGGGTTGATGCTGCGCGGCGAGGTGTTCAGGCCGAGGGCTTTTTCGATCGCCAGCCACATGCCGTGCCAGGCGCCCCAGATGATGTACGTGATGTTCGCGCCGTGCCACAGACCACCGAGCAGCATGGTCAGAAACAGGTTGCGATAGGTCATCAGCGTACCTTTACGGTTGCCGCCCAGCGTGATGTACAGATAGTCACGCAGCCAGGTGGAGAGGCTGATGTGCCAGCGACGCCAGAACTCGGTAATCGACTGGCTGATGTACGGCTGTTTGAAGTTTTCCATGAAGCGGAAACCCATCATCAAGCCCAGGCCGATTGCCATGTCGCTGTAACCGGAGAAGTCGAAATACAACTGCGCGGTGTAGGCCAGCGCACCGAGCCAGGCATCGCCCGTGGTCGGGTTCTGCAAGGCGAAGCAATGGTCGGCCACCACCGCCAAAGTGTCGGCGATGAAGACCTTCTTGATGAAGCCCTGCATGAATCGCGTCGCACCTTCGGAGAACTTGTCGAGGGTGTGAGTGCGGTTGTTGAACTGGTCGGCGAGATCGCGGAAACGCAACACGGGACCGGCGATCAGGTGCGGGAAGATCGCCACGAAAGCGGCAAAGTCGATCAGGTTGCGCGTCGCCGGCGTGTCACCACGGTAGACGTCGATGATGTAGCTGATGGACTCGAAGATGTAGAACGAGATCCCGATCGGCAACAGCACGTGGGTCAGGATGAACGGCGACAGACCGACGGAAGTCATCATCGCGTTGATGCTGTCGACGCCGAAGTTGGCGTACTTGAAGTAGCCGAGAATGCACAGGTCGACGGCCACGCCCAGGAGCAACCAGCGTTGTGCCGGTTTGGTCCGAACGCCTGCGGCGCCGACTTTGAGGCCGATCCAGTAGTTCCACAATGTGACGGCTGCGAACAGCGCAAGGAAGTCCACACGCCACCAGGCATAGAACACGTAGCTGGCAATCAGCAGCAGCAGGTTGCGATAGCGTATTCCGCTTAAGTAGTACATGCCGAGAAAGATCGGCAGGAACAAAAACAGGAACACGTTGGATGAAAATACCATCCCGGTCTCTCCATGTTTAACCAACAGTCAAGGGCCGCAGCCCCCCCAAACCCCCCCACCGAAAACCGGGGGAATATCACTCAACTCAAATCTTGCACTGACCCTTGTAGGAGCCGAGCTTGCTCGCGATGACTGAGTGTCAGTCGACATCGATGTTGAATGTCAGACCGCAATCGCGAGCAAGCTCGGCTCCTACAGGGTTTTGCGTTTGGCTCTAGGAGCCTTTTTTGCCCTTCTCATTCGCAGGGTCGTAGACCTTGGTCAGGTCACCACCGAGGCGAAAAGTCTTGAACGGCTGCATCTCGTGCTTTTTCTCAAGCACCTCCGGCGAGCAGGTGTAGAGCGTGCAGAACGGTTCGAGCCAGGAGAATTTCGAGTCGTCTTTCAGGTCGGTCATGTCCTGTTCCTTACCGTTCTTGTTCTCGAATTCTTCCGGGTCTTCGACACCGGCGAGCACTCGATCACCCAGGCGTTTCAATGCGCCGTTGTTTTCCTGACGCAAGTCCACACCGTTGACCTGAGCGAAACTGGCGATCATCGCCAGCGGCGGCAGGGCGTAGTTGTGATAGGCGAGGGCGCGTTGCTGGCGCTTGAGTTCGTTGGGCAGGAAACCCTGGGCGTCAATTTGATTGGCGCCGACCTTGAATTCCTTCACCGACCAGTCGAACAGGTCGCGGCGGTTGGTGGCGATGGACGTTGCCATCACCGACCAGGCGGACCAGTACGAGTGGTTGTTGGTTTTATCCAGCGGCAGGTTGTCCCAATCGCTGACCACCTGATCAGCCATTTTGCTGAACCAGGCTTCAATCAACTGCGACTCTTGCTGATGGTTTGCCAACGGATGCGACTCGGAGAACTTCAGGCGGATATAGGACGACGCCATGCTGCCCAGCGCCCATTTGCGCATGGACTTGCCGGTGTGGTTGAAGTCCTTGGACATCAACGCATCGGCCTTGGCCCAGGCGGTCAACCAATTCAGGGTGCATTCCAGCTGTTCCGGACGACCGTCACGCATGTACTGCATCACGCGCTTGCTGGTGCCGCGCTCAATCTTGGTGATGTCGGCCGTGGTGTCGCGGAAGGCTTTTTCCGATGCCTCGTTCAGGGTCGAACGGGCCTTGTCGGAACCTTCGTATTTGCTGCGAAATTGCAGCGAGCCGGTGTACGGCGTCGGCATCGCATCACAGCCTTCGCTCTTGCCGCCGGTTTTGACTTTTTCAATCGGTGCGAAGTACCCCTGTGGCGGGCGCAGTGGCGCGGCGGCCTGGGTGGCTCCGGCGAACATCGCCAGAGTCAGCAAGGAGGGCGCGATCAATCTTTTCAAAGTTCGGGTTTGCATGCATGTCATAAGAGTTGCCTCATTGCCCGGCCTGAGCGGTACGCTGCCCGGCGCCAGGGAACACGTTGCGTTTGCAGATTTTCGCTTCGACTTTCTGAGGCGCGGTACCTGCTTTTTCAGGTCCCTGGACTTCGACGGCCAGCAGATTCTGCGAGGCCCAGTCTTCGTCCGTGCGCAACTCGAAGGCGAAACGCCCGTCGGTGTCGGAGGTTTCCGGTTTTTCGATCTTGATGTCCTCGTGGCGACCGTTCATGTACCAGAGGGTGGCTTGCAGAGTTTTCACCGACGGATCGGCGAAGCGGATATCAACCTGGTGGCTGCTGTTTTGCAGGTTCAGGTTCTTGCTGTTGACCATCAATTCGTTCTTGCCCGGTTTCAGCGTGGCGCTGGCGCTCATCTGTGCATCTTTGCCTTCGCAACCGTTGTCCAGCAGCGCCATCATCTGGCGGTAGATGGTTTCCTGGTCGAGGCGATAGAGCGGCGAGAATTCCCAGATCAGAATCTTCGGCGGCTTGGTCTGGAACTCTTCGCTGCCCAGGTACTGCAGCATCGAACCTTCCAGGCCACCGCCGGGGAACGCCACGTTGAGGATGTCGGCGCCGATGGCCTCTTCGAGGAAACCGGCGAAGTTGTAGTTCTTGCCGCTGTGGCTGGTGCCGACCAGGGTGATCTCCGGATTTCCTGAATCACTGAACAGATCGCCATCAGCTGCTTCGCCTTTCGGCTCGGTGGTGAACTGATCCATGTACTGGATCGCGTAGCTAGTGCCACAGAGTTGACCAGCCATGTTGTGTAACGTTCCGGTCTTACCCATGCGACCCGACTTATGGCTCTCGAATTCGCGCTTCGGAATGTCAGCGAACTCAGGCAATTGCTTGATTTTCTCGCCAACGATTTTCGCCGTGCGTTGGGCGCCATACGGCGTCCAGTGTTGGTCGCCTTGGAAGTAGAAGTCGTGGGCCGGCAGGGTTTCTGGCAGTGATTCGTTGGTCAGTGGCGACAGGTCAGGCACCACGTAACCCATCTGCTCGAAACGTCCGAGCATGGTCTTGTAGTTCCTCAAGGCCTTGTCGAAATCGAACTTGGCTTTTTCTTCCGGGTTGAGCTTGTTGCGGTTCACCAGACCACGGGTCGGCTGGTAAACGATGACCAGTTCAATGCCTTTGCTCTTGAACGCATCGTGCAGTTCTTTCATGCGTTTGTAGCCAGCGGGGGTGGTGTTGAACTCGGTGCGCAAGTCTTCTTGCGTACGGAACAACCAATCGCCCTGGGCTTGCACCAACGTGGTGAAGTTCTGCTGGTAACGCGTGGTGTAGTTCTTCGCGTCATGGGCTGCCGGGCACAGGCTGCAGCAAGGTTCGGCGCTGAAGGCAGGTGCTTTGGCTTCATCGGCACGAGCGCCGGCGCTGGCCGCGAGAATGCCGGCGGTCAGGGCCGACAGGCTGAGTAATTTGATCAAGTGTGGGTGCATAAAATTATCCTCAGTCCCGCATTTCGGTCTGGCGTTCGACAGGGTCGATCAGCACGGCTTTCTGCTGGCGCACCAGCAGGTCGAGAATTTCATCCTGGCGCTCGCCGAGAATCCCCGAGAAGCTGATGCCGCTGGATTTGGTCGGTGCAAGCATGGACACGCGATACAACTCGACGCTCAGCGGCGAGTCGATGGACAGCGGGCCGCTGCCGTTACCGGCCAGTTCGCCGCCGACCACGATCAGGGACACCTGGGCATCGAACGGGTCGAGCTTGATGTCACGGTCGGTGTCGCTCAGGTCCTTGATGTGCCCGTAGACACCCGTCAGGCCGTTGGCCATGGACAGGTTTTCGTAGAGGCGGATGTTCACGCTGTTACGAATCCGGATGCCGTGGCGTTGGTTGCTGATCACCTTGTTGCCCCACAGCAGGTTGTCGCCACTCTCGTAGAGGGTGATGCCGTCGGTGTGGTTCTTGTAGATCTCGTTGTAGGCGATCAGGTTGTTGACGCTGTTACGGTCGATCACCAGGCCCGACAACTTGTTGTCGTAGCTGCGGTTGTTGAAGATGAAGCTGTCGTTGACCTCACGAGAAATAATGATCCCGTGCTTCTTCTTGGTTCCAAACACCGTGTTGTCGGCAATGATCAGACCGTGGGAACGGTCATGCGGGTCAATGCCGTAGACGATGTTGTCTTTGTAGGTGCTGCCCTTGACCACAAAGTCGCGGGCTTCGTAGCAGTAGAAGCCGTACCACATGTCCGAGAACTCGGAGCCGACGATCCAGCCGGTCGGTTCAGGGCGCTTGAGCACCTTGGCCATGTTCGGCGTGTACTGGGAAATACTCACGCCGTAAGACTTACTGTTGGCATAACCGAAACTGGCGATCTTGCTGTTGGCGATGTAGGTCTCGGTGCCACCCCAGGACAACATGAACGGACGGAATTCCTTCGGCGACTTGAAGACCGCCGGGCCGTTTGCCTTTTCGCTCCAGCCCGTGATTTTGGTATCACGCACAAACAACTGGCCGTCGTTGACCAGAAACGAACCGCCCTCTTGGGACAGGCGCAGTTCCTGGGTCTGCTTGTCGATTTCCAGGATGCCTTTCTCACCCACCACGATCGGCAACTTCGCCAGGAACACACCCGGCGAGGTTTCGCTGAAGTACTGCTTGGGTACTTTCCTGGCCAGATCCTTGAGGTTCATGTAGCCGTCGTCGATGAAAATCGCCTGAGGGATACCGTGCTGACGCACCACCCATTCAGCCATCTTGTTATCGCCGCCGATGAAGTCCTTCAGGGCGTTTTCCTGCATCATCCGGCGCACGCTGATTTTGCCGGGCTTGGTGCGCACGATTTTCGCGGCGATGGCTTCGGCCGTGTAGCCGGAGGTGTCCGGCAGTTTCGGCGCGGCCAGCTCCAGCGGCGCGGTCGGGGCGCTGCTGACGGTGTAGGTCTTGGCCTGCTGCAACCCTTTTGCAATGGTCGCCGGTTGCCCTTTTTGAACGGGCGAGGCCGGCTCCACTGTGGCGAAGGCTGCCGTGCTGGCCAGCAACATCGCGCCGGCCAGCAAGGTTATCGAGCCTCTCTTCGGACTGTTCATGTCAGGAACTCCCTTGGCGGTTCGCATCAGAAGCGCCAGATCACGTCGACAAACGCGCGGTGCATGTACGAGTCGACGCCTTTGCCATACGCATCGCCGGGCTTGAACACACCGCCACGCAACCGCACCAGGGCCGAAGGCTCATCGATCGACTGGCTCAAGGAGGCGGGCAGCAGGCCTTGCTTGAAGTACTTGGTGACGACCACGTCCATTTCCTGGCCGAGGTCTTTGTTGCCATCTTCCAGCGGCAGGGACGTGCTCGAGAGCACGGCGCCGGTCACGTCGTCGGTGTCGTTCTGGACGGCGTTGATGCCGTTGCTACCGACTGGCTTGTTGCCGTCGACGCGCCAGAATTTGTGGTAGATCACACTGGCGTCGTATTCGTCGTTGAGCATCCACGAACCGAACAAGGTAGCGGACTGCATGTTGTTCGTTTCGCCACGGAAGGCTTCGCCGAAACGGTGAACCCGCGAGCGAGTACCGGTGTAGTTCGAGCGGTTGCTTTGCAGGCCGTTCTGTTCGTAATCGGCACTGGCACGGGCATAGGCTGCACCGACTTGCCATTGCGGATCGAGGCGCAGACGCACGCCCAGGTCAGTGGCCCAGCCATCAACATTGCCACTGGTTTTGGCTTGTGCCGGTGCGGTGCCCTCGGCGGTCAGCGGGTTGACCGTGTCGCGGTCGCCACTCATGCCGGTGACGCTGCCCCAGTAATTGACGGTGTTGGTGTTGCGCCAGTTGTAGGCATCGCTGTCGGCGGTGAGGCCGATCCAGCTGATGTCGCCGTTCTCTTTCTTGTCCAGAGAATCGGCGGCAACGCCCGGAGTCGGGTAATCGAGCTTGCCGTCATCGTGGGTGTGGTGACCACGAATGCCGACCCAGTTGCCCGGGGTCCACTGGTACGCCGCATCGGCGTAAGCGTGCAGGCGATCCTTGTCCTTCGGCGCGAGTTCTGTGAGGTCGGTGCGGTACTCGCTGAAGCGCTCGGCAACACCGGCGTTGGCGCGTAACAGGGTGGTGTCGAAGGTCCAGTTCAGGGCTTCGATGTTGGTGTCGCGCCATTGACCATCGTCATTGCGCAGGCGCTGGCGACCGAGCTTGAGAATCTCGCCGGGGTAGGGTGTAAGGCCGCTGTAGCCGACCCAGAACTCACGCATCGCCAGGTAGTTTTTCTTGCTCTTGCGGTCACCGTTGTCGGTGGTCTGGGTGCCGTCGCTGTCGGACTGTTGCAGGGTGTCCGTCTCGATGATGTCGGTGGACGTCACGGCCTGACCCATGGCGTAGCCGCTCCACGCGCCGCTCTCGCCATAAATCCATGGACGCAGGTCGAGGCCGACGCCGTTGACGTCGCCGCCGCTCTGCGTACCCAGGTCGGTGTCGTCTTCGGACTGGGCGGTGACTTTCACGTCAAGGCCATAGTTCTTGCTTTCAGTCAGGGCCGCCAGGGTCGGGCACGACCACAGCAGGGCGAATGACAGGCCGATACCGGCCTTAACGAATGGATTCAACTTCATAGGGATTCCTCGCCGTCTTCTTCTTCCAGGGCATGCAGTTCCAGCGTGTTCTGACTCAAGGCACCACGAACGGCCTGTTCTTGTTTCAACAGGCGTTGGGCCTCGGCGAGCTGGGCAGGCGGCAGTTGGGCTTCGAGTGTTTGTGCAAGCTCGGTGGCTTGCGGGGTGTTCTGGGCCTTGGCCAATTGGCTGAAGACATAAGCGTTAAGCGGGTCGGGCCGGGTGCCCTTGCCTTGGGAGAACAGTTGGGCAATGGCGAAGTCGGCGCTGTTCTGGCCGTTACGCGCAGCCTTGAGCAGATGGTCCAGCGCTTTCTGCGAATAGACCTTGCCCAGGTAGCCGCGACGGTAGATCTGGCCGAGGTAGTAATCGGCGGCCACTTCTCTGTCGACGGCTTTCTTGAAATGTTCTTCGGCGACCTTCGCGTCGGCCGGGACCATTTTGCCTTCGTAGTAGAGCTTGCCCAGCAACAGTTCGGCGCGCGGCTGGTCGGCGGCGCGGCCGTTGTCCAGGTACTTCATCATCGTGTCGACGTCACCCAGTTCCGGGAAGTCGTAGAGCAGTTGCGCCAGGCTGACCCAGGAAGCGGGGTAGCCGGGAGCGATGCCTTCGAGCAGTGACTGCGCAGTTTTCTCGTCGGTCGTGCCCAGGGATGCATCGCCCAGTACGCGAGCCACGCTGTCCACCCGCTGGGCGGAAACCGCGCCGCGAGCCTGAGCGGCTTGCATTTGCTTGATCAGCTCGGCCTGTTTCTCTGGCTGGGCTTTTTTCTGATAGACCGTGGCCAGTTCGACGTAGCAGATGTCGGTGGTGTTCAACGCGGCTTTGCAGATCGTTTCCACTTCGTCCAGATGCTGGTCGTAAGTGCCTTGGGTGCGATAAAGCAGCACTTGGGCCAGGCCCGCTTCCGGCTTGCCTTCGGCGCGCCATTGGCTGATCTGCTGTTGCGCGTTGACGTTCGGGAAACTGTGCGGGTATTGCAGGTACAGCATTGCCAGCGGGATCAGGGTGTTGCCTTCGCCTGCGGCAGTGGCTTTCTTCAGCAAGCCTTCGGCTTCGTGCTGTTCGGCTTCGGTAGAGCCGGGTTTGGCCACCAGCAGACGACCCAGGCGAGCCTGAGCTCGCGGCGAGACGCTGGCCGCAGCGCGATAAGTCGCCTCGGCCGCTTTGATCTGCGCCGGGTCACGGCTGTCGACCTGGATATCGGCGAGGCCAACCTGTGCTTCGCTGTAGCCCAGGTCTGCCAATTGCTGGTAATTCTGCGCCGCCAGCGTGGTATCACCGCGCTTGAGGGCTTCGTTGGCCAGACGCTGGTCGGGCAGGCCGGCGCATCCGGCCAGGGCAATTGCCATGGCCAGAGTCAGCGGGACTGGCAGGATTCTGAGTGGGCTAGTCACGGGCATGTCCTCTTGTTTTTAACGACCGGCGGCCATGGCTTTGTCGATCAGCCAGTTCAGGTTCGGACCACGGGTGGCGTTGACTTCAACCGGGCGACCGGCGAATTTGCTGTCCAGCGGCTCGTCAGGCTTGATCTGCACGCGGATGTCGGACGACAGGTCGGCGCTTTTCAGGCTGGTGCTGCTGATGATCGTGCCGGTGCGGGTTTTGTCTTCGCCGGCGATCTGGAAGCTGACCGAGCTGCCTGGCAGCACGTCGCCGAACTGGCGATAGGAGAAGCGCGCTTCAACGTTGGCTTCGCTGTTACGCGGCACCAGTTGGAAGATCACGTCGCCTTTGCTGGCGTACTGACCGTCGGCGACCAGTTGCTGCGCTACGGTGCAATCGCACGGCGACGTCAGGGTGCCGGTCATTTGCTTGCCGAACAGTTCTTCAACCTTGGCCGGTTGCAGTTGGTTGTCGTCCAGATGGCCCTTGAGTACGTCGAGCATGCTGGTGCTGAAGGTCGCGAGCGGCGCGCCCTTGGAGGCAACGCCGTCGGCCTTGATCAGGCTCTGCACGGTGCCGTCGCGCGGCATGGTGATGTTCATGCCCGCCACGCTGACCAGACCGGCCTGGGCGTGGCTGACGAAGTACATGCCGTACACCGACTTGAAGATGAAGCCGAATGCCGTCAGGCCGACGAGGAAAATCGCGAGGCTGAAGGTCACTGCACGCAGACGACCGAACGGGGTCATGCCGTGGTCGCCATCCTTGAGCTTGCGCGCCTTGGTGAAGTTGTCGCGTTGCAGGGTGGCCAACACTTCACCCATGGTGACGATGTCGCCGGCCAGGTGAGAAGTGATCAGGTGGCGCAGGGTGGAAATGTCCTGAGATTCGAG
Organism: Pseudomonas sp. LS2P72; assembly: GCF_054897865.1. NCBI lineage: Bacteria > Pseudomonadati > Pseudomonadota > Gammaproteobacteria > Pseudomonadales > Pseudomonadaceae > Pseudomonas > Pseudomonas sp. LS2P72. The sequence goes on along the minus strand of NZ_CM142708.1, from coordinate 5,826,892 downwards.
GTTCTGGAACTGGCAACCGGTACGACCGGTTTCGCGGTCGTGAGAGCGCACCAGTAACTCGACGTCCATGGCCAGGCCGAGGTTATCGATGACGAACTGCAGGCGAGCCTTGTACACGTCGCCGATTTTCAGCGGCAGCTGACCGGCGTTGAAAGCCAGGCCGCCAGCGGAGAGGTCGATGACCCGAGCTTCTACCGGCGTCCGGTCAGGACCGTAGAAACGCAGCTTGGCCGGGATTTTTACCCGGGCGTGCTGGCGCTGGGCTTCTGATTCATGCACTACGTTGGCGTTGACGGCGGTATTCATATGGACGATTTCCTAGTTAATTCAGGCGAGTTCGGTCAGACCATCATCAGCAGCACAGCAACAAAAATGCTGCCGGCGGAGAAGGTCATGGTCCGAGACGACCAAGTGTTGAACCAACCTTGAAAGCTGGCGAGATCACGGGTCAGTGAAGTGGGCTGACGACTCCAGGACTGTCGGTCGAGGCGGAAGAACACGTAGATCTTCACCAGCGCGCCGACGATCTGGTTGTAATAGAGAATCGCCGGGTAGGCCGGGCCGATCGTGTGACCGGACAAAGACAGCAGCACGGTCAGGATCAGGCGGGTAATGCCGATCCACAGCAGGTAAACCAGGATGAACGCGGCGCCGTATTTGAAGGTGGCGATGAGTGCAACGGTCAGGCCCAGCAGCGATGTCCACATCGACACACGCTGGTCGAACAGCACCACCGAAGTGAACAGGCCGAGACGTTTCATCCCCAGGCCCAAGGCGCGGGAGTTCTGCCGCAGGTTGTTGCCGTACCAGCGGAACATCAGTTTGCGACTGGCCTTGATGAAGCTTTTTTCCGGCGGGTGTTCCACGGTGTGAATGGCGGCGTCCGGCACATAAAACGTGTCGTAGCCCAGGCGCATCAAGCTGAACCAGCTCGACTTGTCATCACCGGTGAGGAACTTGAAGCGACCCAGGCGCCAGTGTTGCAGCGAGTCGCTTTCCACGTCGGCGATGAATTCCGGGTTGGTCACCACGGTGGCGCGGAATACCGACATCCGGCCGGTCATGGTCAGCACGCGCTTGGACAGGGCCATCGAGCACATGTTGATGTGGCGCTGGGCGAAGCGCAGTTTGTGCCACTCGCTCATGATGTAGCCGCCGCGCACTTCGCAGAATTCGTTGGTGGTCAGGCCGCCGACATTGCCGAACAGCTGGAACCACGGCACGGTCTTGAGCACGACGCCTTCGGCGAGCACGGTGTCGCCATCGATCACTGCAACCACTGCGCGGTCGTCCGGCAGGTGGCGGGAGATGGCGCGGAAACCGTAGGCCAGGCCATCGCGCTTGCCGGTACCGGGAATGCGCACGAAGTCGAGCTTGACGCGAGCCGGTGGATTCATTTTCGCCCAAAGGCTTTTCACCAGCTTCTCATCGGACATTTCCACGATGGAGCAGACCATGGTGGTCGGCAGTCCGCAGTCGATCGCTTCGCGAATCACCGAGGCGTAGACCTGGGCGGTGGTCAGCGCGTCGATACGAAAACTGGTGACCATCAGAAACACATGGGACGGGTCTGCCGCTTTACCCAGCTTGCGCACTTTGCGCCGCAGGTGCGGGTAGACCACGTACAGAAACAGCATGCCGCGCAGAAAGTGCGTGGCACCCATCGAGTAGCGCCAGATACCGACGATACCGATCAGGAGGATGAAGTCCTTCGACTCGGAGTCGAACGTGGACGCAGGCAACGCCATGGCGATGCCCATCAATAAACTTAGGTAAAACAGCCAACCGGCGACCTGAAGTAGGCCGTGCTTTAGCCTGTGCATAATCTGCATCCGTCTCTATCTCGGGCGAGCCTGTGGGGTGGCCCGATGGGGTTAAGGCAGGCGTAGAAAGCCAAGTCGATCTCCTCAGACCTGTAGGGGCGAGGCTTGCCCGCGAAGGCGGCGTACCTGACACATCACGTCGTCTGGTTCGCCGGCAAGCCTGGCTCCTACGGGGAAGGTGTGTTACCAGCAGATGCCTTCGGTGCGGCCACTCACGTTGGTGGCTTGGGACATGAAACCGACCAGGTCGATCACTTGCTTGCCGTGTGGAGCTTCTTGCGCCAGGGCGCGGAATTTCTCGTCACGGTTGCCGAGGATGATCACGTCGGAGTTGTTGATCACTTCGTCGAAATCGGCGTTGAGCAAGGACGAGACGTGAGGGATCTTCGACTCGATGTAATCCTTGTTCGCACCGTGGACACGGGCGTATTCGACGTTGGTGTCGTAGATGCTCAGGTCGTAGCCCTTGCCGATCAGCATTTCCGCCAGATCAACCAGCGGGCTTTCGCGCAGGTCGTCAGTACCGGCCTTGAAGCTCAGACCCAGCAGGGCGACTTTGCGTTTGCCGTGGCTGGTGACGATGTCGAAGGCGTTTTGCACCTGGGACTCGTTACTGCGCATCAGCGAGTTGAGCAGCGGTGCTTCCACGTCCAGGGAACCGGCGCGGTAGGTCAGGGCGCGAACGTCCTTCGGCAGGCAGGAACCGCCGAACGCGAAACCAGGGCGCATGTAGTACTGGGACAGGTTCAGCGTCTTGTCCTGGCAGACCACTTCCATCACTTCGCGGCCATCGACGCCGACAGCCTTGGCGATGTTGCCGATCTCGTTGGCGAAGGTCACCTTGGTGGCGTGCCACACGTTGCAGGTGTACTTGATCATCTCGGCCACTGCGATGTCCTTGCGGATGATCGGAGCGTCGAGTTCTTCGTACAGCGATTGCAGAACGTCGCCCGACGCCTTGTCGAATTCGCCGATAACGGTCATTGGCGGCAGATCGTAGTCGGCGATCGCGGTGCTTTCACGCAGGAACTCAGGGTTCACTGCAACGCCGAAGTCGACACCGGCTTTCTTGCCGGAGCAGTCTTCGAGGATCGGGATCACTACGTTTGCCACAGTGCCTGGCAGTACGGTGCTGCGAACCACGATGGTGTGACGGGTGGTCTTGTCACGCAGGACAAAACCGATCTCGCGGCACACGGCTTCGATGTAGTTCAGTTCCAGGTCGCCGTTCTTCTTGCTCGGCGTGCCGACGCAGATCATCGACAGGTCGGTGTCGCGAATGGCCTCGGCGAAGTTGGTCGTGCCGCGCAATTTGCCCGTCTCGATACCCTTCTGCAGAAGCTCGCCCAGACCCGGTTCAACGATCGGCGATTTGCCGGCGTTGATCATATCGATTTTGTCTTTGGCAACATCGACGCCAACGACGTCATGGCCCCGTGCAGACAGGCAACCGGCACATACTGCGCCGACGTAACCCAAACCAAATATGCTGATGCGCATCGCAATTACCTCTGTGTTTATCAAGCCATTACATGGCCGGAGTTAATGGTGTTCAGCGGTTGTAGTGCACTCGGAAGTGCGCCTTAAAGGCGTCACAATGCCGCGTGCAGGCATATAAGTTCCGAGTGTCTAAATAAGTGCACTCAAGATGTGCGCAACTAGGCTTTTATTGTTATGGCGTGCCCTGTTATGCAGCAGGTCTTCTAATCAGAAGACATTCGTGCAAAGGTCTTGCGCGCTCAATGCCAGGCCAGAAGCCCGTAAATCAAGCGGTTGGGTGCTCAGGTGAGCACGTTTATAGGGGCGCAGCCTTGGCCTTGTAGGGGATATGTTTGATGTTTATCTCCTGTCCTTCATGTGTTGCCCAAATTAGGGATCAGTCTGCCGAAGTTGATGTGACAACTTCGCTACGTGAATCTCTTATCTGCGTAAGTTATCTCGTACAAGCTCAGAGAGAATGGTTACCGGTGGTATGAGCGGCGCTTTTGGACATAGTTCCTGTCCGCCCATCGCGAATTCTGAAATTTCTTGAAATATTGAAAAAGATGGCACTGCTCTCATATTGATAGCAACGTCGGTTTCGCCCTTGATACATAGGGCTGTTGTCGGGTTAGATAGTTATTTGCCACTACCGATAAAAAAATTCAGTGCCACTACTGAAAAAAATCAGCAAAGTCGAGTGAAACTAAAGTTAGTAAATCGAGTGATTGATTTTTGACGTCAGCAAAGTGACGAATAGAGCGAGGAATTGTTGGACGATTGGACGTGGCGCACGACCCATTACGAGGCGTGCGCCAAATCGGGTTTTTACTCGGGTGCGTGATCGCGCAGGAACACCAGATTGTCCGGTTTAGACTGCTCGGCGCTGTAGCGATAGCCTTGTACGTCGAACTGTTTTAGGGCTTGCGGGTCGTTGATGCGCTCTTCAATAACGAAGCGAGTCATCATGCCGCGGGCTTTTTTCGCGTAGAAGCTGATGATCTTGTACTGGCCGTTCTTCAGATCCTTGAAGTCGGTATTGATGATGCGCGCGTTCAGGGCTGTGCGTTTGACCGCCGAGAAGTACTCGTTGGAGGCCAGGTTCAGCAGCACGTCATCGCCTTGATCGGCCAGGGCTTCGTTCAACCATTCGCTGATCCGTGTGCCCCAGAAGGCATACAAGTCCTTGCCACGGGCATTCGCCAGTTTGGTGCCCATCTCCAGTCGATACGGCTGCATCAGGTCCAGCGGGCGCAGCAAGCCATAAAGGCCGGACAACATGCGCAAGTGCTGCTGGGCGTAATCGAAATCGGCCTCGCTGAAGGTTTGAGCATTCAACCCGGTGTAAACGTCGCCCTTGAACGCCAGCAGTGCCTGCTTGGCATTTTCCGGAGTGAACGCGGGCGTCCAGCTGCCGAAACGCGCGGCATTGAGCCCGCCGATCTTGTCGGAGACGTGCATCAACTCGCTGATCTGCGCAGGGGCCAGTTCGCGCAATTGCAGGATCAGCTCTTGGGAATGGTCGAGGTATTGTGGCTGGGTGAAGCGCTGGGTCGCCGGCGGTGTTTCGTAATCGAGAGTCTTGGCGGGGGAAATCACCATCAGCATGAAGTCGTCTCCTTTAATCGTGGGGGCGATTCTAGGGGGTTGTCCTTGCTGACTCCAGCTATCAAGTCCATAGGTGGATCGGTGGTTTGATTGGATGGGCCTTTGTGGCGAGGGAGCAAGCTCCCTCGCCACAATGAGCTCGGCTTGGCTGCGGGAGTTGGTACCGGATCAGCTATAGTGCCGCGCGGGTTTTGTTATGGAGACATCCCATTGCGTATCGTTTTTCTATTCTCGGCCTGGCTGTTGAGCTTCGGTGCCATGGCGGCACCAGGCGATGTGGCGACGCTTGATCGCAGCACCTGGCCTGAACAGCTCAACAGCCCGACCCTGTTTGATGTGGCTTCACGGGCCGAAATCCTCATGTTTTCCCGCGTCCTGTTGGCCAGCGAATCCCTGGATGAGGTGAGCCTGGCCCAGCGCCTGGGATTGCGCACGGTCAATCTGGAATCGGTCAACAACCTGCGCCAGCGCATGTGGCAACGATTGCTGACCAGCTACAACTATGCCCAACAGAGCTGCGATCAGGATGCTTCCTTCTGTTACCTGGTCGAGGACATGGACACCCTGCGCCAGCAAGCCGCCAAATTTCAGGTCAGCGATGAGAGCTACTACATAAAGTGGGCCGAGCCGAGCCGACTGTTTCACGCCCAGTATCTGGACGAGCAATTACGCAAGGCAGCGCTGTTTCCGCAAAACAGCAGCGAAGTCGATCGTTTTGGCGACTATGAGCGCAACGGCGATCAGATGCATGACCGGTTGTTTTTGCTGACTTTCGACAGCGCCGCCAATACCGCGCCGGATAACACCGCCTGGGCCACGGAATACCTGCGCAAGTCGAACATGAGCGGCACGTTCTTCGTCCTCGGCAAGGACATTCAGGCCCGTCTGGCCGATCGTTCGGTAGCCAGCCTGCAAGCGACGTACTCAAAGCAGTGCATTGGCGTGCAAGGCTGGGAGTTTCGCTCACACAGCCACTGGCAGGACTGGCAGGATTCCGTGCGTCGCAGCGTCGAACTGGTCAAAAGCAAATTGCCCGAGAACTACGTGCCATTGTTTCGGCCGCCCGATGGCCAGCGTCGGTCTGACGCTGAAGGATTCTTCAAATCCCAGGGCTTGCAGGTGGCGCTGTGGGATATCGATGCCCAGGACGGGGCGGGCAAGCTGAAAGCCAATCAGAGCGCGCAACGAGTGTTGAGCCTGATGTTGCTGTGGCGACACGGGGTGATCAACTTCAACGTGAAGCAAGATGCGCTGAAAACGGCGATGCCCTGGCTCATCACGCAAACGGCGCAAAGCGGAATCGGCTGGGAAGATTGTCAGGACGCGTTTCGCTGAAAACGACGAAAGGCCGTAAACATTGGGGGAGGGGTGGTTTCGGGGGAGAATTCGGTGCGGGCGGACTTCCGACTTTAACGGGGTGATGGCAATCCGCCTAGTGCTATTGGTCACTCTGAAAAATAAACTTCAAAAAAACGTCAAAGTACTTTTTTCTGTCACAGGTTTTGGAGTATTACGAAGACAGACCGCCGAAACCTGCAGACAGGTGGCGTCTTCCAAGACCCCAATTTGTGTGCAGTTCACTTGAATCCTCGCAGGTGAATTCGGTGGCCACTTCGAGGCGCAGCACTGTAACGGTATTGCGTCGACTGGCTCCCACAAAGGTGACCGAGTATGGATGATCACGGACGTAGTTCTTCCTCCAACCAGCCAATCCTTTATGTACTCGATACCAACGTATTGATTCACGATCCAAACGCCCTGCTTAACTTCGAAGAACACCACGTCGCCATCCCGATGACCGTGCTTGAGGAGCTCGACAAGCTCAAGAGCGGGCATCACAGCGTGGCTGCGGAATGCCGTCAGGCGATTCGCCTGATCGACAAGACCCTGGGCGATGCCAGCCCTGAAGATGTCGAACTCGGTGTGCCGATCCAGCGCGGCAAGAGTGGGCCCAAGGGTTTGCTGTCAATTCTGATGAGCAAACGTGCCGAACCGAACATCATTCTGCCCGAGCACCTGAACGACAACATCATCATCAACCAGTTGATCGACCTGCACGCGCGCGAACCAAAGCTGCCCGTGGTGCTGGTTACCAAAGACATCAACATGCGCCTCAAGGCCCGGGCTTGCGGGATTGCGGCCGAGGACTACAGCACCGACCAACTGGTTGACGACGTGTCGCTGCTGCCCAACGGTTATCACAACATGTCCGGCTCCTTCTGGGACCGTGTGAGGAATGTCGACACCCGTCAGGACCATGGCCGCACCTGGCACCAGGTTCAGTTGATCGACAACCTGCCCGCGGTACACGTCAACGAGTTCATCATCGACGAGCAGGGTTTTGTCGGCTGGATCAAGGAGATCGAGGAAGACAAACTGCTGATTCTCGACCTGCATCAGGAACCCCTGTTGCACCAGGAAGCCTGGGGCCTGAAACCGCGTGACATCTATCAAAGCCTGGCGCTGTACGCCTTGCTCGATCCGGATATCCACCTGGTCAACCTGACCGGGGCAGCGGGTTCGGGTAAAACCATCCTCGCACTGGCGGCGGCGATCGAGCAGACCATGGTCAGCAAACGCTATCGCCGGATCATCGCGACCCGTAGCGTGCAGGGCCTGGACCAGGAGATTGGTTTCCTGCCCGGCACTGAAGCGGAAAAAATGGAGCCTTGGCTGGGCGCCATCACCGACAACCTCGAAGCCTTGCACATGGATGACGAAAACACCCATGGCAGTGTCGATTACATCCTCAGTAAAGTGCCGTTGCAGTTCAAATCCCTCAACTACATTCGAGGCCGCAGCTTCCAGCAAAGTCTGATCCTGATCGATGAATGCCAGAACCTCACGCCGCACCAGATGAAAACCATCATCACCCGCGCCGGCGCCGGCTCCAAAGTGGTGTGCCTGGGCAACCTGGCGCAGATCGACACCCCTTACCTGTCCGCGACCAGTTCCGGGCTGACGTACCTGACAGAGCGTTTCAAGGATTTCCCTAACGGTGTGCACATCACCCTGCAAGGGGTGCCACGTTCGATTCTGGCCGAATACGCCGAATCGCATTTGTAACCTTCACCAAAACCGGGCGGCCTGATGGTCGCCCGGTTTTTTATGGGCAACTCTTTTACCCCTGTGGGAGCGAGCCTGCTCGCGATGGCGGTCTGGCATCAGGCATTGATGTCGACTGACACGCCGCAATCGCGAGCAGGCTCGCTCCCACAGGGATATGTAGTGATCGGATAATCTTGCGTGCGGAATTTTGACCCACAGGTTTACAATCGGGGCTCCTGATCAGGAGTATCCCTGTGCTGACTCATCTCGATTCCCAAGGTCGCGCCAATATGGTCGACGTCACTGAAAAAGCCGTGACGTTCCGTGAAGCTACGGCCCAAGCGCTGGTGCGCATGCTGCCCGAAACCCTGCAGATGATCGTCAGCGGCGGTCACCCCAAGGGTGATGTGTTCGCCGTGGCGCGTATCGCCGGCATTCAGGCCGCGAAGAAAACCAGCGATCTGATCCCTTTGTGCCATCCGCTGCTGCTTACCGGCGTCAAGGTCGAACTCAGTGCCGAAGGCGACGACACCGTGCGCATCGTGGCGCGCTGCAAGTTGTCCGGACAAACCGGCGTGGAGATGGAAGCACTGACCGCCGCCAGCGTCGCGGCGCTGACTATCTACGACATGTGCAAAGCCGTGGATCGCGGCATGACCATTGAAAGCGTGCGCCTGCTGGAGAAGCTCGGCGGCAAGAGCGGCCATTTCCAGGCGGATCAGCCATGAACGTCACCGTGAAGTTTTTTGCCCGTTACCGTGAAGCGCTCGGCGTTGATTCGGTGAAGGTTGAAGGCAACTTCGCCACCGTCGACGATGTGCGTGCACTGTTGGCCCAGCGAGACGGTGCCGAAGTGTTGAGCGAGCAAAACTTGATGTGCGCTCGCAACGAAGACCTGTGCCAGCTCGATGAGCCGGTGAGCGATGGCGATGAAGTGGCCTTTTTCCCGACCGTGACCGGAGGCTGAGCCATGGCGATTCGCGTGCAATGCACGGCGTTCGATCCGGGTGCTGAAGTCAACGCCATGCACGCCGCCAATGTGGGCGTTGGTGCGGTAGTGAGTTTTGTCGGCTATGTTCGCGATTTCAATGACGGACTCGACGTCGCCGGGATGTTCCTTGAGCACTACCCGGGCATGACCGAAAAAGCCCTCGCCAAGATCGCCGCAGAGGCCGAGCAGCGCTGGCCGCTGCTCAAACTTGAAGTGCTGCATCGCATCGGCGCCCTGGAACCGGGGGAGCCGATTGTCTTCGTCGGCGCCGCCAGCGCCCACCGCCAGGCCGCGTTCGATGCCTGCGCCTTTGTCATGGACTACCTGAAAACCCGCGCACCGTTCTGGAAGAAAGAAAACACCCCTGACGGGGCGCGTTGGGTTGAAGGGCGCGACAGCGATCATGCAGCGGCGGATCGCTGGAAGCAGTAAGATCTTTGGCGTCCGCCAATACGCCTTCGCGGGCAAGCCATGCTCCTACAGGTTTTGTGTCGTTCACCTAATGCGTGATCACCACAAAACCTGTAGGAGCATGGCTTGCCCGCGAAGAGGCGATCCGCAACACCCAATCTCTTCGTGACCCACCTCCCGACCACCGGCCGGCACATCTTCATTTGTCCCAATTGACGCGATATACATAAAAGTCCAGTATGGAATTATAAGTACAAAAAAGGCCTTGCCCGTTTCTGCTCTTCTTTTGTCTTGCCAAACCAACAACAACCCGCGAGAGAACGAACATGAAGAAATTCCCCCTCATCACCGGTCTGGCCCTGAGCCTGTTGGCGTGCAGCAGCCTGTTCGCCGCCGATAAAACCCTGCGCATCGGCATCGAAGCGGCTTACCCGCCATTCGCGTCCAAAACCGAAAAAGGCGAGATTGCCGGGTTCGACTACGACATCGGCAATGCCCTGTGCGCGCAGATGAAGGTCAAGTGCGTTTGGGTCGAAGGTGAGTTCGACGGTCTGATTCCTTCCCTTAAAGTGAAGAAAATCGACATGGCGCTGTCGTCCATGACCATCAACGAAGACCGCAAGAAGTCGGTGGATTTCACCCACAAGTACTACTTCACCTCATCGCGTCTGGTGATGAAGGATGGCGCGGTCGTGGATGACCAGTACGCCAGCCTCAAGGGCAAGACGGTTGGCGTGCAGCGCGCAACCACCACTGACCGTTACGCCACTGAGGTTTTCGAGCCGAAGGGTATCAACGTCAAGCGTTACAGCAACAACGAAGAGATCTACATGGATCTGGCTGCCGGTCGCCTCGATGCCATTTTTGCCGACACCATCCCGCTGAATGACTTCCTGACGATGCCGCGTGGCAAGGGTTATGCCTTTGTCGGGCCGGAGCTCAAGGATCCGAAATACGTGGGCGAGGGCGCCGGGATTGCGGTGCGCAAGGGCAACACCGAGTTGGTCTCCGAGTTGAACACGGCCATCGACGGCATTCGCGCCAGCGGCGAATACCAGAAGATTTCAGAGAAGTACTTCAAGTCTGATATCTACGGCGAGTGATCAATCGCATCGCCAGCAGGCTGGCTCCCACAGTTGAATGCATTCCAAAGTAGGCCAGCCTGTGAATGCATTCCAAAGTGGGAGCCAGCCTGCTGGCGATGCAGTCGTGGGATCATGCAAATCTCCGGAAATAGCCCGAATTTAATCCCTTCTTAACCGGCTTGTCGTCTATTCCCCGATACCCCGCTGTGCGCGCCGGACTCTCAAAGGTCAGGGCCAGCGTGTAGACTTCTGGGCAATCGATATTTAGAAGGGAAACGCAATGAGCGAGGAAACGATGCGGTTGAGCCGTGAACGGCGCTATCTGGTGGTGCTGGGCATCATCTGCCTGGGGCTGATCGGTGGCGCGCTGTACATGCAAATTGTTCTGGGCGAGGCGCCATGCCCGCTGTGCATCCTGCAGCGTTATGCGTTGCTGCTGATTGCGCTTTTCGCGTTCATCGGCGCGGCCATGAGCACCCGTCGCAGTATCACGGTATTTGAAACCCTGGTGGTGATCTGCGCCATTGCAGGCGTCGGGGTGGCCGGGCATCACGTCTATACCCAGTTCTATCCGGCGGTCAGCTGCGGCATCGATGTGCTGCAACCGATTGTCGACGGTTTGCCACTGGCGAAGATCTTCCCGCTGGGCTTCCAGGTCGACGGCTTTTGCTCCACGCCGTACCCGCCGATCCTCGGTCTGTCGCTTGCACAATGGGCGCTGCTGGCCTTTGTGCTGATCGTGGTGCTGGTGCCGCTGCTCACTTCGCGTAACCGCAAAGCGCTGCGCTGAAGTCAACCGCCGCAATCGCTGCCACACAAAAAAAACGCCCCGGCCCTCGTTGAGGGGGCCGGGGCATTTTGCATTTCAGGGCACAGGTCAAATGACCTTGATGCGCGACAAGTCTGGGTGCGGCACGTGTGCGACATGTTGTCACAGCGGGAGTGTCGCAAGGCATTTCAGGGCGCCGAATTGGTGCGTTGGTACGCAACAAAACTGGTCTGTTTTAGCGTCTGACGTCTTCAACCCGAATTATCCGCAACAGGCAGTTTTAACAGGCCCTGGCGAATCGCCGAAGCCCTTGTCTCATGGGGCCTTTGGCAGTGTCGAAGGAGGGCGCAGAGCCTTCGATACTGTCTGAACTACCTAAGGTAGACCTACAATTTTTGGTGTTTTTGTTGAGAATTAATTTCGATACCATGGCGCACTTTTGCAAATACCGTGAATGATTGTTGCTGGAATGGATAAAAATTATTTCGGGATGAGACATGGTTTATAAAACGTTACATATCTACAATCGCCCGCACTGAATTCCCGGCACTGCTCATCCCTGAGCAGGAATAGGGCGTCGAGAGGCCGATTGGCTTCATGCGACTCCCAGGTGTCGGTGCCTTCCAATTATCCGCGCCAAATGGAATTGGTCTGTAACAAGGCCTTTGACCACGAATTCGAATAAGAACTCAACGCTAGCCCAGGATTTGTCGAACAGCGTCTGACGCGCGACGGGCAGCCACTTATTCAATCCAAGAAAAATGCCAACCCTTGGCAGGGTGAAGTGTTGGCGATCAAAACCCAACTGCATTGCGCAAGCTGCTTTAGAGGTCGTGAGATGAGTAAAAACAGGTACCCCAGACTACTAGGCTTATTGCCGCTGATCGGCACGTTGTTGCTGTCAGGCTGCAACATGACCTTGCTCGATCCCAAGGGCCAGGTCGGCCTGGACGAGCGAAACCTGATCATCACCGCAACGCTGCTGATGCTGTTGGTCGTGGTTCCGGTCATCGTCATGACCTTCCTGTTCGCCTGGAAATACCGCGCGTCCAACACCGACGCCGTCTACACGCCGAAATGGTCGCACTCCACCAAGATCGAAATCGCGGTGTGGGCTGTTCCAGTGCTGATCATCATTGCCCTGGGTTATGTCACCTACAAGTCGACCCACGCGCTGGATCCTTACAAGCCGCTGGAATCCGACGTCAAGCCGATCACCATTGAAGTAGTCGCGCTGGACTGGAAGTGGATGTTCATCTATCCAGAGCAAGGCATCGCCACCGTCAACAAGATCGTGTTCCCGGCGCACACGCCGATCAACTTCAAGGTGACTTCGGACTCCGTGATGAACTCGTTCTTCATCCCGGCGCTGGGCGGCCAGATCTACGCGATGGCCGGCATGCAGACCAAACTGCACCTGATCGCCAACCAGAACGCTGAAATGGACGGTATCTCCGCCAACTACAGCGGCGCTGGTTTCACCGGCATGAAATTCAAAGCTATCGCCACCTCTCAGGAAGATTTCGACGCCTGGGTCAGCGAAGTCAAAAAGGCACCTAAACAGCTTGAAAAAGCTGAATACGAAGCTCTTTCCAAGCAAAGCCAGAACAACCCAGTCGAGCTCTACTCCTCGGTCACACCAAACCTGTTCCAGATCATCGTCGACAAGTACGAAGGCATGAAACCGGGCAAGCCGATGCACCACGAGAAGAAAGAGCACGAAATGGCCGCCATGGAAGGGATGGACATGAGTTCGCATTCAGCTGCCGGGGCAGAGGAGTAAACGATGTTTGGTAAATTAAGTTGGGAAGCGGTCCCGTTCCACGAACCGATCGTGATGATAACCATCGCCATGATCGCGCTCGGTGGTCTGGCGCTGTTCGCTGCAATCACCTATTTCAAGAAGTGGACCTACCTGTGGTCCGAGTGGCTGACCTCGGTCGACCACAAGAAAATCGGCGTGATGTACATCATCGTTGCCATGGTCATGCTGCTGCGCGGTTTTGCCGACGCCATCATGATGCGTACCCAGTTGGCCATGGCCACCGAGGGTTCGCCTGGCTACCTGCCGCCTGAACACTATGACCAGATCTTCACCGCTCACGGTGTGATCATGATCATCTTCATGGCGATGCCATTCTTCACCGGCCTGATGAACCTTGCAGTGCCGCTGCAGATCGGCGCGCGTGACGTGGCCTACCCGTTCCTGAACTCCTTGAGCTTCTGGCTGCTGGTTTCCGGCGTGGTGCTGATCAACCTGTCCCTGGGCGTCGGCGAATTCGCCAAGACCGGTTGGGTTGCCTATCCGCCGCTGTCGGGCCTGCAATACAGCCCGGGCGTGGGGATGGATTACTACATCTGGGCGCTACAGCTATCCGGGTTGGGTACGACGCTGACCGGGGTCAACTTCCTGGCCACCGTGCTGAAAATGCGTACCCCGGGCATGAAGCTGATGGACATGCCGATCTTCACCTGGACCTGCACATGGGCCAACGTTCTGATCGTCGCTTCTTTCCCGATCCTGACCGCTACCCTGGCACTGCTGACGCTTGACCGTTACATGGATTTCCACATTTTCACCAATGAACTTGGTGGCAATCCAATGATGTACGTCAACCTGTTCTGGGCCTGGGGTCACCCCGAGGTTTACATCCTGATTCTGCCGGCGTTCGGGATCTTCTCCGAAGTCATCTCGACCTTCACCGGCAAGCGTCTGTTCGGCCACCACTCGATGGTCTACGCATCGGGCGCGATCTCGATCCTGGGCTTCATGGTCTGGCTGCACCACTTCTTCACCATGGGTTCGGGTGCCAGCGTCAACGCCTTCTTTGGTCTGGCGACGATGCTGATTTCGATCCCGACGGGGGTGAAGTTATTCAACTGGCTGTTCACCATTTACCAAGGGCGTCTGCGTTTCACCAGCCAGGTTCTGTGGACCCTGGGTTTCATGGTGACCTTCGCCATCGGCGGCATGACCGGCGTACTGCTGGCCATTCCGGGTGCGGACTTCGTCCTGCACAACAGCCTGTTCGTGATCGCTCACTTCCACAACGTGATTATCGGCGGCGCGGTATTCGGCTACATCGCAGGCTTCAGCTTCTACTTCCCTAAAGCGTTCGGCTTCAAGCTGCACGAAGGTTGGGGCAAGGCAGCGTTCTGGTTCTGGATCTCGGGCTTCTTCGTCGCGTTCATGCCGCTCTATGCACTGGGCTTCATGGGCATGACCCGTCGTCTGAACGCCACCACCAACCCTGAGTGGGTGCCGTACCTGTACGTCGCCATGTTCGGTGCGGTGATGATCGCGGTCGGTATCGCCTGCCAGCTGATTCAGCTGTACGTCAGCGTGCGTGATCGCAACAAGCCGGAAAACATGTGCGAACACGGTGACCCGTGGAATGCACACACGCTGGAATGGTCGACCTCGTCGCCACCACCGTTCTACAACTTTGCCGTGCTGCCAACAGCGGAAACCATCGATCCGTTCACCGAAGCCAAGGAAAACGGTACCGCGTACAAGGCTCCGGCCAAGTACGAACCGATCCACATGCCAAACAACACTGCGACCGGTGTGGTCATGGGTGCTCTGTTGACCGTGTTCGGTTTCGCGATGATCTGGCACATCTGGTGGTTGGCCATCGTTGGCCTGGTTGGCACCGTGGTCTACTTCGTGATCCACGCTGCCCGTGATGATCAAGGCTACATGGTGCCGGTCGACGTGATCGAGCGCATCGAAGCCGAGCAGCACAAGCGTCTGGTAGCGGCCGGGAAAGTTCCAGCCACCGCCACCCGTGTTGAAACCTCGTTGGAACAGGCTTAAACCATGTCGAACTTAGTGACCACTGCTGGACACGCCCATGGCACGGACCATGGGCACGACGACCATCACCACGACTCGGGCGAGATGACCATATTCGGTTTCTGGCTCTACCTGATGACCGACTGCATTCTGTTTGCGTCGATCTTCGCGGTGTACGCGGTACTGGTTAACAACGTAGCGGGTGGCCCGTCGGGCCACGAGATCTTCGAACTGCCGTACGTACTGGGCGAAACCGCTCTGCTGCTGTTCAGTTCGATCACCTACGGCTTCGCCATGCTGGCGTTGTTCAAGGGCAAGAAAACCCAGGTACTGGGCTGGTTGGCCATGACCTTCCTGTTGGGCGCCGGCTTCATCGCCATGGAGATCAACGAGTTCCACATCCTGATCGCCGAAGGCTACGGTCCTAGCCGCAGCGGCTTCCTGTCCGGGTTCTTCACCCTGGTCGGCACCCACGGTCTGCACGTGACCAGCGGTCTGATCTGGATGGCGATCATGATGTATCAGGTGCAGAAAAACGGCCTGACGGCGACCAACAAGACCCGTCTGAGCTGCCTGAGCCTGTTCTGGCACTTCCTGGACGTGGTGTGGATCTGCGTATTCACCGTTGTTTATCTGATGGGGACTATGTAAATGGCTAACGCTCATTCCCACGATAGCCACGACGCCGGCCACGGCAGCGTCAAGTCTTACGCTATCGGTTTCATTCTGTCGGTGATCCTGACGGTCATTCCTTTCGGCCTGGTGATGTACCCATCGCTGCCGAAAGCCCTGACCCTGTGGATCGTACTGGCCTTCGCAGTGATCCAGGTGCTGGTGCACCTGGTGTACTTCCTCCACCTGGACCGTTCGGCCGCGCAGCGTAACAACGTGATTGCGTTTGTTTTCGCCGCGATCGTGATTGTCCTGCTGGTTGGCCTGTCGCTGTGGATCATGTTCAGCATCCACTCCAACATGATGGCGCACTGAGGAAAGTCCGGATGTCCTTTAAGCACTTTATCCAAATCACCAAACCGGGGATCATTTTCGGTAACGTGCTTTCTGTGGCGGGCGGATTTTTCCTGGCCTCGAAAGGGCATGTCGATCTGGCCATTTTCCTGGCCGCCATGATCGGCACGTCGCTGGTGGTGGCTTCCGGTTGCGTGTTCAACAACTGCATCGACCGCGACATCGACCTGAAGATGGAACGCACCAAAAACCGGGCGCTGGTCCAGGGCTTGATCTCCCTGAAACTGGCCCTGGCGTTTGCGACCGTCCTGGGTGTTTTCGGCGTTGCACTGTTGTACAAAGTGGCCAACCCGTTGGCCGCGTTGTTCGCGGTAATCGGCTTCGTCATCTACGTCGGCTTCTACAGCCTGTATCTCAAGCGCAAGTCGGTTCACGGCACGCTGGTGGGCAGTCTGTCGGGCGCCATGCCGCCGGTGATTGGCTACGTGGCTGTGACAAACAGCTTCGACATGGCCGCACTGACATTGCTGGTGATGTTCAGCCTGTGGCAGATGCCGCATTCCTACGCCATCGCGATCTTCCGCTTCAACGATTACCTGGCCGCATCGATTCCGGTGTTGCCAGTGAAGCGCGGGATTCAAGTGGCGAAGAAGCACATCCTGCTCTACATCCTGGCGTTCCTCGTGGCGACCTTGATGCTGACCTTCAGCGGCTACGCCGGCATGAGCTACCTCGCCGTCGCCGCGGCCATGGGCATGTACTGGTTGTACATGGCCTGGACCGGCTACAAGGCAGTGGATGACACGGTCTGGGCACGCAAGCTGTTCGTGTTCTCGATCTTCACCATTACCGCGTTGAGCGTGATGATGTCGCTGGACTTTAAAGTGCCGAGTGAGCTGTTGCTGACGTATGCGCCTTAAGATCCGGATGCTGCACAAAAAGCCCCGCCTTCGAGAGAAGCGCGGGGCTTTTTATTGAGCGATTTCTGGCGGACCGAGTTGCCCCATTCGCGAGCAGGCTCGCTCCCACATTGGATCTGAGTTGCCGCCATTTATGAGTACGACGCTGAACCCCTGTGGGAGCGAGCCTGCTCGCGATGGCAGCACCGCGGTCTATCAGGAAAACTCAGCTGTCCAGCAACCGGAAAAACCGTTCCCGCACCTGGCTGTTATCACTGTGCGCCACGTTGAAGCGCAGGAAGTGGCTAGCGCTCGGCGCTTTGCTGAGCAGGGTGCCGGGCGCCAGTACAAGATCGATTTCCAGGCCTTTCCTTGCCAGCGTTTCGGCATGCAGCCCTTCGGGCAGACGCGTCCAGATAAACAACCCTTCGCCCGGCAGCGAAGACACCGAGCAACCTGCCTCCACCAGCCAATCCGTCACCCGACTGCTCGACTCGTAAAGCCGATCCACCGTGCGCCGGGTATGTTTGGCATAGCTGCCGTCACTGAGCATCGTGCAGATAATCTGCTCCGCCAGTTCCGACGTCATTCCACCGCAGGCCATTTTGAGCGCAACCAGCCGCGCCGCCAGTTGCGGTGACAGCACCGCGTAGCTGACGCGGCTGTTAGCTGTCAGGGTCTTGGAGAAACCGGACACGTAACTGACGTTGTCCAGCCCGCCTGCTGCCAGACGTGGCGTGCTTCGTTGCTGCAGGTCGCAATACAAGTCGTCTTCGACGATGTGGAAACCATAGCGGTGGCTCAACTCCAGCAAGCGATAAACCTGCGCCGGGGTGAATGAATGCCCGGTCGGGTTGTGCAAGGTATTGTTGGTCATGTAGAGCACGGGACGATGGGCAATCAGCAGTTGTTCGAAGGCCTCAAGGTCCATGCCGTCACTCCCGCGGGGGATGGTGATGACCTTGGCACCATGCAAGGCCAGATTGGTGTGCATGGTGAAGTAACACGGATCGTCGAGCAGCACGGTGTCGCCGGGTTTGACCAGCAGGCGCATCAGCATGTCGATGGCCTGCACGGTGTTGGCCGTGGTGATGATCTGGTCCACCGGCACTTCGATGCCCAAGGCCGACAGCTTGACCCGCAACGCCTCGCGCAGCGGCACGTAACCGCTGGCGACGCCGTATTCGCCCATGCGCAGGGAAGTTGCGCGCAGGGTGCCGCGCACGGCTTTCAGCAACTCGTCAGCCGGCAGCCACGAGGACGGCAGGAAACCGGCCCCAGGGCGCAGCGCGCCATTGTCCAGCAGCACCGCGCGGCGGACCACGCTGAGCGTGTCTTGAGGTTGCAGGTCCGGGCCGGCATCGGTCTTGATCGTGATGCTGGAACGGTGCACGTAATGCCCCGAGCCCTGGCGTGAAACCACCAAACCCTTGGCCCGCAAGCGGTCCAGAGCATCCACCACCGTGGATTTGCCCACGTTCATCAACTCGGAGAGTTCGCGAATCGGCGGCAGCCGGGAGCCGTGAGGCAAGCCTCCGTGGCTGATTGCCTCCGATAACTGATCGACGATCTGCTGAACCAGCGGTACACCCTGCTGGAACTCGATAGCGGCGATCACTGCGCGCTGAACCTGCATTTTACTGGTCTCTCCGGCAGTAAAGTTCGTTGGATTCTATACGAACTTGCTCTGATGAAAATAAGCGTCTCTCTCTACCATACCTTACAGACTTTCCTGATTGTCGGCGCTTGTGGCCTTGGCAGTCGCATGGTTCCAGAGGTATTGCATGAGTGTAGAAACAACGGCCGTCATAGCCAAACCGGTGATAAACATTCGCCTGTTCACAATCCGAATTATCACCGCCGTGTCGCTGTTTGCCGTGCTGGGCAAGGCCAACGTCTGGCTCGATACCGCCACCAACAGCATTCTCGCCCTCGGCTATCGGGCCTTGTTGTTGCTGTTGCCGCTGACCTTGTTGGTGTTGGGCCGGCGTTCGCTGAGCGTCACGTTGCTGTGCGCCGCCCTCGGATTGGTCTTGCTCGCGGTCACCAGCAACCAGGGCATGGTGATGTTCGCTGCCGCGTTGTTTGCCTACGGCATTGCGATTGCCGGTTACCTGATCAAGAGCGAAGCCGCACAAACCAAAGAGGGCGCGGCCTACAACCGGGTCGCGATGAACATGGGCAGCCTGCTGGCGGGGTTGATCCTGCTCTCGCCCTTGTTGACCCCAACGATGTTTTTCCTCGGTGCCGCCGCTTTCGTGCTGCTCTGTTTACCCATCGCCATGGGCGCAACGTTCACCACTCAACCGGTCGTTGCCCACCCGGTGACCCAGGACGGCAGCGGCTGGCGCAACAAACTGCCGTGGGTGATCGCCGGCATCATCATGGGGATCAAACTGTTTGGCGTGTTCTCGATCCTGCCGCAAGCCATCCTGCTCGAAACCGGCGAATTACCGGCCTGGTATGGCTTGATGCTGATCCTCAACAGCGCGGTGGTGGTGTTCGCTCAGGTGCCGATGATGAAACTGATCGAGCGCACCGGACGCTTCAAGGTGGTCGCCGTGATCGGGATCATTGTCGGAGGCTTTGCGGTGCTTTCGTCTCCGGCCGCTTTTCACGTCGAAACCCTCGTCGGCGCGTTGATCTGGGTGGCGCTGCTGTCCCTCGCCGAATGTGCGTTCAGCTACCTCGATTACTTCTCCGTCAAACAAAACAACATGTTCGTCAAGGAAGTGTCCCTCGGCGTTGGCGCCGGGCTGACGGTGCTGATCATGCGGGTCGTGCCGCCGCCGTACAACGCACTGGTGCTGGCCGCCATTGGCGCGGGCGGGATCCTGGCCTGGTACTACCTCAACCGTAAATCCAATGCGTCGTTGCACGACTGACTCATCGCGGTTGCGTTATTCATTTCACAGGTGGGAGGCTTCATGAATACGACATCATGCGTAGTCGTGGTCGGGTACAACGGCAATCGGGTTCACGATATCCGGAAACTGCGCGAGCTCTGCCAGACGCTCTATGACGCCCGGCTCATCCTGTTGGTCGATCAGATTCAGCCCGATGACGAGCAAGTGGCCGATCACGTCTGCAGCACTTCACTGGCGCCCGAAGAGGTCGCGGCCTCCCTCGAACTGGTGGTGGGGTGTTTGAACGCCGATCGATGGAAGCTGATCGGGGTTCTGCCTTTTTCCGACCGTGGCGTGCTGCTCGGCGCCGCGCTGGCTTCCCATTTCGGCCTGCCCGGCATCACCCCGGGCGAGGCGCGGGCGGGGCTGGACAAGCAGATCTTTCGCAAACTGGAAGCGGCGGCCAGCACTTCACCGGAGCATTACCGTCCGGTGTTTTCCGCACGCATCCAGAGCTTGCCCGAACTGCGCCAGAGGGTCATCGAACTGGGCGGAAAAGCCTTTATCAAACCGGCTTGTGAAGGGGCGAGCAGAGGTTGTCGGGTCATCCATTATCCGTCCGAATGCGACGAGGCCTGGCAGGCACTCAAGCCATATCGCGAAGGTGGCATCGTCCTCGAAGAGCTGATCCAGAACGCCCGGGAATACAGCTGGGATTACGTGGCCGGCAGCACCTGGGTGACCGAAAAAACCACCACTGAAGGCGCCTATCGCGCGGAAATCCAGCAGGTGGTGCCCGCGCCGTTAACAGGCGATGTGCAGGCTCGGTTGTCGGCAGCGGGTCGGCACATGTCGGCGTTGGTCTCGCTGGATAACGGCGCTTACCACAACGAAGTGTTCCTGCGCGCCGACGGCCTGACCTCGGCCGTGGAAACCAACATGCGCCCCGGCGGCATGCATATCTGGGACCTGGCCCGTCTGGCGTTCGTGGATTTCGATCCGTGGGAAAGCTGGGTCAGATGGGCGGTGGAAGGCAAGACCGAACACCACGATCCAGTCGCCCGGGGTTTTTGCGGCATCCGTCTGCTCAGAGCGCCGGCTGACGGTCTTTTACGCGCCACGCCAGACATCGAATCGCTGTCCCGGAAACTCAACATCGAACTGGTGGAAGCGCTGTATGCCAAGCGCGTCGGTGATTCGGTCACGGCATTGGTGAAAGACAACACCTCATTCATCGGCCACATCGTGTTGTTCAGCAAGGACTACGGACAACTCAGCGACGACCTGTTGCGGCTGGCAGAAGCGATCGAGTCACGCGTCGAGGTCACCTGCCTGGCCCCGGCGACGAGGGCCTGTGGATGAGCTGTGGGACCTGCGTTTTTTTGCATTATTGATTCAGAGGGTTTGGTAAATGATTGAGCAAAAGAGCTGTGATGAGCGTTTCATCGACCTGGCAAAAGAGCTCGGCTATGACATCTACGGCGAGAACACCGCCGGCGGGCATTATGCCCCGCTGGTTCGGCATCATGATGAGCTGTACATCAGTGGTCTGGTGCCGCGCATGAACGGCAAAATCCAGTACCCCGGCAGAGTCGGCCTGGAATTGAACATGGCGGATGCTCAAACGGCAGCCAGCATCAGCGCGATGCGCGGGCTGGCGCTGATCGTTGATGCCATTGGTTCGCTGGATAAAATAAAGTCGCTGATACGGATAACGGTCTATGTGAAATCCACGGCAGACTTTGTTGATCTCAGCGAAGTGGCCAACGGCGCATCGGATGTATTCAGCCATGTGTTGGGGGATGCCGGTAAACATACTCGAACGACCGTGGGTGTTTATCAATTACCGAAAAATGCCGCGATAGAAGTCGACATGATTGCAGCGCTGAAGCCGTCAGCGTTATAAGTGTTAGTTGTTCGGCTTTACAGCACTGAATGGTTGGCCTAAGGTTCGGTGATTCAAGTCGACAATATAAGTTGGAACTCGCGATGAATAACGTTCAAGGTGCGTTTTTTTCATATAAGGACTTTCGCCAGAGTTTGCACCAGCCGCCGGTCAGTGCACAGGTGTGGAAGAGGGGTGAACTGACAGACATGCGTCAGAGCCTCGAGGCCAGCGAGGTCGATATTGTCGCGCTGGCTCACGACAACAGCATCGAAGGTTGCAAGTTGACGCCAGGGATGGCGGTGTCCATGCAATGGTTGAAACCGGGCGCGGTGTTGAACGGGCATGCTCATTCGTGGTGGCACCTGTTTATCATTCAGTCCGGCCGCGGCGCGTTGACCTTGGGCGATGCCGATGAAGTGAGCGTCAGCATGGGCGATGTGCTGCTGGTGCCGGCATGGACCCGGCACGGCTTCGTCAACACCAGCGACGACGAGCCGTTGGCGATGCTGAACATGAGCAACATGCCGCAAATGGCGTCGCTCTCCAATCTGGGCGATCGCCAGGCCTGATCACTGTCCAACCGTCATTTTCCCTTCGTTGCACACCAGGGAGTCAGCGTTCGCTGACTCCCTTTTTCTTTTCTGCGGCCCTGCCGAATCCTCCTGACGATCTGCGCTTTTGAACTTTCTGTATCGATAGAAACAGATAATTTCTGTATCTGTTCAGCGCTTGATCAACTAACTACGATCACTTCCAAGGCAACGGATTAATGTGGTTAATGCAAGGGAGCGTTCTATGGAAAGTACAAAGCTTAAACTCTATGTCGGCGCAGATTTTGTCAGTGCTTTTGCGATGTCGGCTTTTGTGGCGCTCAAGGAAAAGCAACTTTCATTTGAACTGGTCACGCTGGATTTAAAGGCGCGGGATAACTATCAAGCGAGTTATCGTGATCTGTCTCTCACCTGCAAGATCCCCACGCTCATTCACCAGGGTTTCGCATTGTCGGAATCTTCGGCCATTGCCGAATACCTGGAAGAAGTAGCGCCGGGGCATAACAGGCTATTGCCGCTGGACATCAAGCAGCGCGCACGCGCCCGTCAACTCCAGGCCTGGTTGCGCAGTGATTTGTTGGTCATTCGCAAAGAACGCCCGGCGGATCTTATTTATTTCGGCAAAAAAGATACTCCGCTGTCCGACGATGCCCTGGCCGCCGTCGATCGGTTGTTCTTTGTCGCCGATCGATTGCTGGAGGGAGGCGCCGAGCATTTGTTCGGTGACTGGAGCATTGCCGACACCGACCTGGCAATCATGCTCAACCGATTGGTCGCCAATGGTGATCAGGTTCCCTCCCGACTCGCCGCGTATGTCCGCCGCCAGTGGGATCGCGACAGTGTTCGGGCATGGATGGACATAGAGCGCGCAGCGCCGGCCATTCAGTAAGAACTGCCAGCCAATCACCAGGAGCGCTGCCATGCAGGGAATGTCGGAGCAGGAACGCTACAAGCCCTATAACTCACGCACCATTCGAGACACGCCGTACTGGCAGAAACTGGCGCCTGCGTTGCAGGAAGCCATGACCGTCGTGGCCCGGGTCATGCCGTTTCGCACCAATGAATATGTACTGGGCACGTTGATCGACTGGAACAACATCCCGGACGATCCAATTTTCCGCATGACCTTTCCCCACAAGGACATGCTGCTGCCGGACGAGTACGCGTCGCTCAAGCAACTGATCGAACGGGATGACGCTGTTGCTATCAAGCGGCGGATCGAGGCGATCTGGTTGCGGATGAACCCGCATCCGGCCGGGCAACTGACCCACAACGGCGCGACCCTCGACGGAAAAGTCCTGCCGGGCATACAGCACAAGTACCGCGAAACCGTGCTGTTTTTCCCCGGTGCCGGTCAGACCTGTCACGCCTACTGCACGTTCTGTTTCCGCTGGGCGCAGTTCATCGGCGAAGAAGAACTCAAGTTCAATGCGCGCGAATCCCAGGAGTTGGTGAGTTACCTGCGGGTGCACACCGAAGTCACCGACGTGCTGATCACCGGGGGCGACCCGATGATCATGAACACCCGCTCGCTGGCCGGCTACATCGAGCCGTTGTTGGAGTTGCCTCACCTGAAAAGCATCCGCATCGGCACCAAATCCGTGGCGTACTGGCCGCAACGGTTTGTCAGCGACAAGGACGCGCCCGAGCTTCTGGAGCTGTTTAAGCGGATCGTCGCGGCGGGGAAAAACCTCTCGATCATGGGTCACTACAACCACCCGGTGGAGATCCGTCAGGACATCGCCCGCCAGGCCATCGAACGCATTCGCTCCAGCGGCGCGACATTGCGCATGCAGGCGCCGGTGATTCGGCACATCAACGAGAACCCCGCTGATTGGGCGGCGCTCTGGACCGAAGGCGTGCGGCTCGGCGCGGTGCCTTATTACATGTTTGTCGAGCGCGATACCGGCCCCAGCCATTACTTCGCGATGCCACTGGCCCGGGCGTTCGAGATCTTTCAGGCGGCGTATCGCACGGTGTCCGGATTGGCGCGCACGGTTCGCGGTCCGTCGATGAGCACCTTCTACGGCAAGGTGTTGATCAATGGCATTGAAACCGTGGCCGGGGAAAAAGTCTTCGTGCTGCAGTTCCTCCAGGCTCGCGATCCGCAATGGGTGTTGCGCACGTTCTATGCGCGATTCGATCCGCAAGCGACCTGGTTCGATGAGTTGCGGCCGGCGTTCGGTGAGCGCTTGTTCTTCTTTCAGCCCGAGCCTGATCTTGTGGTTGCGCCGGCGCCCGAATTGATACCGGTTCTGCTCGAAACGGCGTAGGACGATTCATCAGGAGATATGGATATGAGCGGTATTCCGTTTGATCAGCGAGAAGGTTTCATCTGGCTCGACGGCGAGTTCGTCGAGTGGTCCCAGGCGCGGCTGCATGTGTTGACCCACGGTCTGCATTACGCGAGCACGGTGTATGAAGGGGAGCGTGTCTACAACGGCAAGATCTTCAAACTGCGCGAACACAGCGAGCGTCTGTATCGCTCGGCTCAGCTGATGGATTTCGTCATTCCCTATGAGCTGGCCAAACTGGAAGCGGCCAGCCATGAGCTGCTGCAACGCAACAACGTGGTCGACGGTTATCTGCGGCCAGTGGCCTGGCGCGGCAGTGAAATGATTTCCACCTCGGCTCGCTTCAACAGCGTCCATGTGGCGATCGCCTGCTGGCAATGGCCGAGCTATTTTGACCCTGCCGGGCACATGGCCGGCATTCGTTTGAAAACCGCCGAGTGGCGTCGTCCGCCACCGAGCTGCAGTCCGTTTGAAGCCAAGGCATCCGGGCATTACCAGATCGCCACGCTGAGCAAGCACGATGCTGAAAACAGCGGTTACCACGACGCTTTGATGCTCGACTGGCGCGGCAACGTTGCCGAAGCCACCAGCGCCAACGTGTTCTTCGTCAAAGGTCGGACGTTGCACACCCCGGTGCCGGATTGTTTCCTCAATGGCATCACCCGTCAGACCGTTATCGAACTGGCCAGGGCGCTGGATTACCAAGTGGTCGAGCGAACCATTGTTCCTACGGAGCTTGGCGACTTCGACGAGTGTTTTCTCACCGGTACCGCTGCCGAAATCACACCCGTGCAGCGCATCGATGAACATCGCTATCGACCGGGCAACGCCTGCCGCGAATTCATTGCCGCCTACACCTCAACCGTCAACGCCTGATAAACAGCCAGGAATCTCACCATGTCAGATCAAGGGATTGTCGCGTCTAAACCTTACGTTTCACTGGGCCACCGCCACGAAGAATTGTCGGCGCGAGGCTGGACGGTGCTAACGCCGGACGAGTTCGCCGATGATGTGCTCGGCACGCTGCAGGAGTTCGGCCCGGTCATTCCGCAATTCAACGGGCAGACCGCGTTCGCCATCACCCGCAAACCGGGATACGAAGACTTGCCGTATTCCCAGAGCATGAATGGAATCGGCCCACACACCGAAGCGCCGGTTTACGGACCGCCGCCGCGCTACCTGGCGTTGCATTGTCATCAACAGGCCACGTGCGGTGGCGGGCATACAGGGCTGGTGGACGGTTATGAGTTGTTGGCGTTCCTTGAGCGCACCGATCCCGAGTTGCGTGAATGGATCGACGACACGCCTGTGGAGTTCGTCGCCACCGCCAAACCCGGTGAAGCCGCGCAACGCCGGGTCAAGGAATACATCCTGACGCCTACAGAGGACGGGGATATTTTCCGCTTCAGCTACAACCAGTTTCACTACGGCGATGTGAATCCTTCCAAGACAGCGCTGCTGCACTCGCAAGTCGCCAATAGCTCGTCGCCACTGGCCAGGTTTGCAGTCCTGGGCGAAGCGTATTTCGTTGAGCACAACACGCCGGTGCTGATTCCCGACGGATGTCTGCTGATTTGGGACAACTGGCGAATGATCCACGCCCGCAGCCGATACACTGACCCGGCGCGAAACCTGACCCGCTACTGGCTGGCCTGATTCATCCGTCGCCCTTAACTCTATTGGCGTACCCGTCATCGGGTACGCGTCCTACAGGTATCGCGTCATGCAAACAGCAATCGAGATCGCCAAGGTCGATCATCAACTGGTCGTGCGGCTCAATCAGGCCTGGACAAAAAGAGCCACGGTGTGTGCACCGGACAAGGCCGAGGCCAGCGAAGCGTTCGATCCGGCGCGCCCGGATTACCCGGAGTGCATGGTGCCGTTTTTCCATCATCCGAAATTCCAGGCCCTGAGCGATGAACTCAAAAGCACCGTGGTGACCTGGGGCTGGATCGGCTACAACCTGCGCACGGTGACCGCCGAAGAGCATGTGGTAAACCCGGCGCTGAGCGTCATCGCCAATCAATACCTGGGCAAGGATGACTGGCATTTTCGCGAGGCCATGCAACAGACGTTGATCGATGAGCACTACCACACGCTCATGCACCTGCGGGCGATCGAACGGACCAAGCTGGAACGCGCACTCGATCAGGATCTTGAGTTGCCGCCGTCAGTCACCTATCTGCGGCTGATCGCCCTGCGCGAAGAATTGGCGGAGCAGTGGCAGCGTGATCTGGCAGCGATCACTTTTGCAGTGGTGGCCGAGATCAGCGTCAATGCCTATCTGGATTTGCTGGCCGACGATCAAAGCATTCAACCGCAAAACCGCCGCGTGGCCGAACTGCATAACCGCGACGAATATGCCCACAGCAAGATTCTCGCCGAAGTGGCGAAGGTCATGTACGCGAACATGCAGCCGACCCAACGGGCGTTTTTCGCTCGTACGTTGTCCGTTGCTCTGAGTGCCTTTGTCGCCCAGGACTACTCGATGTGGGAGGAAATTCTCACGCAGCTGGGGGTCGAGGACGCCGCGCTGATCATCGCCGACACCCGGGAAAGCAACAAGAACGCCACGATCATGCGGGACTACAGTGGCCTGCATCGTCTGGCCCAGGATCTGGGCATCAGCGACGAGATCGATTTCGACTTCCGTCCGACCCTTAAAGCCACCGCAGCGGCCTGAACCAGGAGGTGAATATGTCCGTTCCTGTGTACGAAGTGTTCGCCATCCGTGTCGGCGCCAATGCCCAGCGCACCGCCCGGGAGAACTTTCTCTACGACGCCTGCTGTGGTGATCCGAATGCGTCGATGCCGTTGGATTACTACTTCTGGGTCATTCGTAACGAGCAGCAGGTGATCGTGGTCGACACTTGTTTTCAACCGGCCACGGCAGACCGGCGCAACCGTCAGATGTATCGCCTGCCGGAAGAATCCCTACGCCAACTGGATATTGATCCGGCACAGGTCGACAACCTGATCCTCACCCATTTGCACTGGGATCACGCCGGCAACCTGGGGCTTTTCCCGAAGGCCACGGTGCATCTGCAAGAAGCGGAACTGCGCTTCTGCACCGGGCCGAAAATGGCCCATCACACGGTGAACAAAACCTACGAGGTCGACGACGTGATGTCGGCGCTTCCACCGCTGTTTGAAGGCCGGATGCGTTTGCACACCGGCACAGTCGAGGTGATTCCCGGTGTGACATTGCACCCGGTGGGCGGGCATACACCGGGTAGCCAGGTCGTGCGGGTGAACACCGAGCGCGGGTGGATTGTTCTGGCCTCGGATGCCGCGCACTTGTGGGCCAACATTCGTCAGCGCAGTCCGTTTCCGATTCTGGATGATCTGGCGCAGACGCTTGAGGCGTTCAGTCTCATCGATAGCCTGGCTGACGGCGAAGACCATGTCATTCCCGGCCATGATCCGCTGATTGCCGAGCGCTTCCCGCATTGGAATGACGATCCGCACATCATCTGCCTGCACCAAAACCCTCTCTGAACTCAACACCGAACCCTGTAGGAGCAGGGGGGGCGCCTAGCCCTTGCCCGCGATGACGGCGACACATTCAGCATTTATGTGCCTGACACACCGCCATCGCGGGCAAGCCTTGCTCCTACAGGGTATGTGTCAGCCTTGGGTTTTGAGGAGTTGGCCAAGGGTCGCCAGCGCGTCATCGATTTGCGATGAATACGGCGCACCGCAACCAATGCGCACAAAGTGATTGAAACGCTGGTCGTTGGAAAAGATATCCCCAGGCGCAATCTGGATGCCCGCCTTCAACGCCTCATGGAAAAACGCCATGGACGAATGCTGGCGCGGCAGTTCCACCCATAACAACGTACCGCCCCGAGGGGAAGTCACGCAGGTGCCGGCGGGAAAGTAGCGAATGATCGCTGCGCTCATTTGCTGGCGTTGGTGAGTCAGGATTTTCCTCAAGCGGCGTAGGTAACGTTCGTAGGACGGTGTCTTCATGAACGCACTGACCGCCAGTTGCGA
The DNA here is from genome assembly GCF_054897865.1 of Pseudomonas sp. LS2P72. Lineage (NCBI taxonomy): Bacteria > Pseudomonadati > Pseudomonadota > Gammaproteobacteria > Pseudomonadales > Pseudomonadaceae > Pseudomonas > Pseudomonas sp. LS2P72. The sequence goes on along the minus strand of NZ_CM142708.1, from coordinate 5,798,442 downwards.
CAACGCCTCGCATCCCCGGGACTGAGTGTGTTTGAGCATTTCCACGCGGTCGTGCCATTTCCCCGCGCTGATCCAGCCCAGGCGTATGCCCGGTGCCAGGGTTTTGTTCAGCGAGGCGCAATAGATCACGTTATCGGTGCGGTCCCAGTACTTGAGCGTGGACAGCGGCTGCTCGGTATCCACCAGATCGCCATAGGTATCATCTTCGATCAGCACCGTGGCGTGCTCGGCGCACAGCTGCACCAGCCGCGCCTTGTTGGCGTCGGGCATGATGCTGCCCAGCGGATTTTGCAGGTTGGGAATGACGATCAGCGCCTGAATCCGTTCGGGGCCTTGCAGCAATTGTTCGAGGGCGAACAGATTGATTCCGGCGTGCGAAGTCGCCGGGACCTCCAGCACCCGCAAATTCAGGCTTTCAAGAATTTGCAGCAAACCGTAAAAGGTCGGCGACTCCACGGCCACGGTGTCGCCCGGTTGGGTGACCGCGCGCAAGGCCAGGTTGATCGCTTCGGTCGCGCCGTTAGTGATCACAATCTTCTCCGCTGGCAGGTTGGCCTTCGCGGTCAACGCCCGTCGGGCAAGAATACTGTGCAATGTGCTGTTGCCGCAGGTGGAACCCGCCGCGCCGAGCAAGTGCGGATCGTGACGCAGTGCCTTGACCATGTGATCTTGCAGGATCTTCAGCGGATAGAGTTCCGACGAGCAGAAGGCACTGGCGAAATTGACCTTGATCGTCGCGCGCTGACTGGCCTTGAGGACCGATGACACTTGCTCGTGAATGCCGACGTAAACGCCGGTGTCCAGCGGCGGGGGAGGTGCGATCGGGACGGGTTTGCGCAACGTATCAGGCTGGCGAATGTAATTGCCGGAGCGCGGCCGCGCTTCCAGTACGCCACAGTCCTCTAGTTCACGGCAAACCTGCACCGCGGTCGACAGGCTGACGGCGTGTTTTTCCATCATCAGCCGAATGGAGGGAAACCGTTCACCGGTTTTCAAGGTGCCGCTGCGGATCGCGTCGAGGTAGTGGTTGGCTAACTGACGGTAAAGGGGAGTTGTGTTCATGATGACCTCAGCAATCGCACCACTGAAGTCTTGGGCTGGAAAGTGAGTTGACGCTCCCTGCAGGCGGACCCGTGGTGCTGAAGGGTTAAGGAAAAGTGTTTTTCTGGCGCCGAATCACCGTGGCATGAGTGCCTTTGGGCATTGATTGCCGCACGGGGTGGCACTTTGCAACTGTCTCGGTATGGGCGACGACGACAGGAAGGGAAATTGTGGGTTTTATAAAATCACGGGCAATAAAAAGCCCCGCTCTAGGGCGGGGCTCTTGGGTCAGTGGCGCCCGAAGCGCTACTGATGGATCGTATTACTGTGCGGCGATGCTGTAGCCATCGAACGCGGTTTGGTGCTGAAGCGCGGTGATGATGTTCTTGCGGTTAACAGCTTGTTCAGCCCCGGCATTGTCCAGGAACGTCTCGCTTTCCAGCTCCGCTTCTTCGCCTTCGCCAACGAAGGTAAAGCCCAGGAACTCCAGCGCTTCACGGTCAACGTTCAGCCGCGAACGCGGAGTACGCAACGGCAATGTCACGCTGATGCCGTCCTTGCTGATGGTGAACACTTCGACATCTTTCTTGGCGCGAGCCGCCTTGCTTTTGCCACTGCTCGGGTTGCTGATGGCCTGGTGGGTCTGGTTCAGCACTTTCAGTGCGAGGCCATAGACCAATTCCTGAAATGCCGGGTCGTCCTTGAAACTGGAGAGAATCCGGCTGATCGGGAATTTGCTGCTCAAGTCTTCCAGGGCTGCAATGTCGGCAGCCTCGGCGTCCTTGAGCTGCTTGAGTTCGCCCATCAGTTGGTAGGCTTTATCGTCGTCGAAGCTGTCATGAGCCTGGCGAATCGCGGCGCGCAGCTCGCGGATCTGGTCGCTTTCCCGGGTGGACTGGAAGGCGTCCAGGACCATCTCGCTGATGGTCTTGGCCTGGGGCACGTGCTGTGAAAGATTGATGGAGTTTTCGTATTCCGCTTTGGACGACAAGGTGACTACGGATTCAGCGGTATTGGAATCGGACATTGAAATTTCACTACTTCTTTTAACTTGGGTTGAGGCGAGAAAGCTCTGGGCCTTTTCAGGCCGCCTAATCTATTGGACCGAGGCGGCGTTGTCACGGATGAACAGGCGGCTGGTCATCATTTTTGGTACAGCGGCTTTTAATCGGCGGCTATCGGGGGGCGTTTTGCCTGAAGTGTCAGCAGCAGTCGATAAAGCTTCAACGCCCGACCGCTGATCAGTCCACAGACAAAACCGGAAGCCGACGCCTTGAGCAGTAACATCTCCAGGGTGGCGGCCATTTCCGGGTGAGCGTCATCCTGGTAGCCGAAGTAATAGTTCACCGCAAAAAACATCAGATAGAGCACCAGGGTTTTTAACGTGCCCGGCACGATCAGGCCGGTTTGCGGATCATCCAGCTCAATGTCCTTGCGTGGGAAAATCAGCAGCGCCGAGAGGCTGCCCAGAATGACGGCGGCCAACCAACAACTGACCGATAGCTGCGGATTCAGCGTCAGGTTCAGCGAGTAGAGTGACCAGCCCAGCAAAATCGGCGCTGTGACGAGCAATGATGTTTTGCTTTCACGGGTTGGGGACAGGGCTTTGATACCGTAGTAGCACAGCAGCAGAAAAATCGCGTAAACCCACAAAGGGGTGTTTTGTAGGGTGTTGAGCATTGCGTAGCGTCCTTGCCGAAATGGGGGCCGGGATATTAGCCGTTGCTGTGGCCCAGGCAGTCGATTATTTCCCTAGCGAATTCAGATTCATCGACCGCCCCGCCGATTGCTCGGCCGTTTGCTGATCCACCGCCAACGAAAAGCGGAAGGTCGCGCCGCGTCCGGGAACGTCAATCAGCTGGATTTCGCGGCCATGCAATTGCAGGATTCGGTGCACGATCCGTAACCCCAGTCCGCCATCACGCCGTGCGCCGCCAATGTTGAACGGGCGCAGGAACAGACCTTCACGCAATTCGGCAGTGATGCCGGGGCCGGTGTCGCTGACGGTAACTTCGATAAACGGTCCTTGAGGGCGCAGGCTGAGCTCGATTTCTCCTCCTTGCGGGGTGTGGCGCAGGGCGTTGTCGAACAGGTTGGTGAGTACCCGCTCGATCAACCCGAGGTCGGCGCAGGCTGCTGACACATTGGGTGCAAAGGAGGCCTTGAGTTCGATGTGACGCGCCTCGGCCGTCAGTTCAAACTTCTGGAAAATGTCCTGCACCAGATCGGTCAGCGAGAAACGCTCCAGCACCGGTTGCACAAAGCCATGTTCCAGGCGCACCAGCTCCAGAAGCGATTGCGCCAGACCACCCACCTTGCGGCTTTGATCCAGCGCGATGCCCAGGTATCGGCGGCGGTCGGCGGGTGACAACGTGGCGTCCTTGAGCGACAAGGTTTCCAGGTAGCCGTGCAGCGAGGCCAAAGGCGTGCGCAGGTCGTGGGAGATATTGGCCACCAGTTCGCGGCGCTCCTGATCCTGGCGGGTCAATGAACGCCATTGTTCGCTGAGGCGGGCCTGCATCTGCCTGAAGGTGGCGTCGAGTATGGCAATTTCATCGTGGCTGGCGGCTTTTTCCACGGGGACGGATGCAGGCGGCGTTACCGGAGCGCCATCAATGTCGAACTGGCTGACGGTTTCGGTCAAGCGGCGCAAAGGACGGGTGATGAGGGCGAATGCCGTGAGACCGGCAATCAGGCACAGCAACGCGACGAGCCCGATCGACAACAGTGCGGTATTCAGCGCGGCGCTGGTGGCGCCGCGTTCGGCCAAGCGGTCGTGCTCTTCGCTCAGCAGCACCACATAGAGATAACCCACCTGCTTGCCATTGACCTGCAATGGCGCGGCGCTGAACACTTTGCGTCCATCAACGCTGCGCGGATCGTCGCCGAGAACCGGCAGGGCATCGCCCTTGAGTAGACGCTGGATCGGCGCCAGCTCGACCCGCTCCCGGCGTATCCGACCCTCGGGAGCAGCACTGCCGACAATCCGTCCATCGGGGTCGAGCAGATAGACCTCGACACTGGGATTGACCAGCATCAGTTTGCTGAACAGGTCGCGCACGGCGTCGGGCATCAGGCCTTTGGTGTCCATCAGCACGGTGTCATGGGCAATGTGTTGAGCCAGATCCCGCGACAACCCTTGCACCACTTCCAGCTCATGCATCTTGTTGGACCGCACCTGCATCCAGGCCGACGTGCCGCAGCACACCAGCAGCAACACGGCGAACACCAGCGACAGGCGCTGAGTCAGGGTCAGTCTCACGGCTGCTCCTCCCTGGGCGCGAATTTGTAGCCTCGTCCCCACACCGTGAGGATGCGCGCCGGTTGAGCCGGATCGGCTTCGATCTTTGCCCGCAAGCGGTTGATGTGCGTGTTGACGGTGTGCTCATAACCCTCATGGCTGTAGCCCCAGACGGCGTTGAGCAGGTCCATGCGCGAGAACACTTTGCCGGGCTGACGGGCGAAGAAATACAACAGGTCGAACTCCCGTGGCGTGAGGTCGAGGCGGCGACCGTCAAGGGACACATCGCGCGTGATCGGGTCGATGGAGAGGCCGTCCGTGATCAGGCTGCCGGCGTCCATTTTCAGGTTGCGGGCCATGGCGTCGACCCGTCGTAACAGCGCTTTGACCCGGGCCACCAGTTCGAGCATCGAAAAGGGTTTGGCCAGGTAATCGTCGGCGCCGAGTTCGAGCCCGAGAATCCGGTGCACTTCGCTGGAGCGCGCACTGGTAATGATGATCGGGGTGTAGCGGGCCATGGCGCGGGCGCGGCGGCAGATTTCCAGGCCATCGACGCCGGGCAGCATCAGGTCGAGGATCAGTGCGTCCCAGCTTCCTTGCTGCAGCAGGCGCATGCCTTCATCGCCGTCGGCGCAGTGCACCACCTCGAACTGCTCATCGCGTAGATGCAGGCAGATAAGGTCAGCGATATGCAGGTCGTCCTCGACCACGAGGACGCGTTTGGTCTGTTCCATCAAGCTCAATCCTTCGGCGCAATGAGCGCATTGTGCGGGTTTTCCGGGGCCTGAGTTATCACGAATTGTTTAACTTCTCGTGAGGATTTGGCGATCAACCCAAGCCTAGGCTGTGTTCCATGACAGGCACCTGGAATTTTCGGAGACGACCATGTTTTCACGGCGACAGTTTCTCGTAGCAAGCGGCGGGCTAGGCGCTGCAGCCCTGGTCATCGGTGTATTGCCAAAATTTGCCGCGCGTTCTGCACTGGTCAGTGATGCCGACGCGGCGCAGGTGTTCGAGGTGACTCACAGCGACAGCGAATGGCGCGCCATGCTCAGCGCCGAGCAGTACGAAATCCTGCGCGAAGAGGGCACCGAACGGGCCTACAGCAGCCCGCTGAACAACGAGCACCGGGAAGGTACGTTTGCCTGTGCCGGTTGCGGTCTGCCGTTGTTTTCTTCCGCGACCAAGTTCGACAGCCGCACCGGGTGGCCGAGCTTCTGGGCACCGCTGGATAAGGCTGTGGCCACTCGTCAGGACCGTTCCTTCGGAGTGCTGCGCGAAGAAGTCCACTGCCGGCGTTGTGGCGGTCATTTGGGTCACGTCTTCGATGATGGGCCCAAACCCACCGGTTTGCGTTACTGCATGAACGGCCTGGCGATGACTTTTGTGCCGCAGGCGACTTGATCTGCGGGTACTCCCTTTCACTCATTTTTGCAGGTCGTGTTGGGGCCTGGCGCTGACGGTAAACCGGTGCGCTTCAAAGTGTGATTGACCGAAAAGCCCCGGCGGCGCCAAACCGGCGGCGTGACGGATCGGACTTTCAGCATCGAGTTTCTCGATCCCGAAGTGTCAGCGTATGCGTTTACGTTCGGTTAATCGTCATTCCATTTATTCAGGAATCAGCCTCATGAAAACTCTATTCACCTGGCGCCGCACTCTATTGGGCCTGGCCGCTGCCGGCGTCATCGGCCAATGCCTGGCGTTCTCTTTCGGTGGGGCGGAAGACTCGGTCATCATTCCTCCACCCACCCTCGACGAAACCACCCAGGCCGACAGTGAAAGGGCGGTCTTTGCCGGCGGTTGCTTCTGGGGCGTCCAAGGCGTGTTCCAGCATGTCAAAGGGGTGAAGAAAGCTGTCTCCGGTTATGCCGGCGGTGCAGCCAACACTGCTCAGTACGAGCGGGTCAGCAGTGGCGATACCGGTCATGCAGAATCCGTCGAAGTCACCTTCGACCCCCGTCAGGTCAGCTATGGCACCTTGCTGCAAATCTACTTCTCGGTGGCTCACAACCCTACCGAACTCAACCGTCAGGGACCTGACAGCGGTACTCAATATCGTTCGGCGCTTTTCCCGGAAAACATCGAGCAGCAGCGTATCGCCCAGGCCTACATCGCCCAGCTGGACGCTGCCCGTTCGTTCAACAAACCCATTGTCACCAAGCTGGAGACCTACAACGGTTTCTATCCGGCCGAGGAGGAGCATCAGGACTTTCTGACCGAGCACCCGACCTATCCCTACATCGTGATCAACGATCTACCGAAGGTCGCGCAGCTGAAAAAGCTTTATCCGGATCGGTATCAGGAGAAACCGGTATTGGTGAAGGCGGGGATGTGAGACGTGAAGGACATAACCCTTACCCCGAAATCACATTCTTGCCCGCGATCTTCGACCGATACAGCGCCTGATCGGCTCTGGCCAGCAACCCGGTCTGTTGTTCTTCGTCAAAGCGCTGAACCACGCCAAAACTCATGGTCACTTGAAAGTCCCCCACTGGCAGAAGGCTTGCGAGGCCATGGCGGATACGTTCAGCGAGGGCTCGGGCGTCGGCGAGCGGTGTATTGGGAAGGATCAGGATGAACTCGTCGCCGCCCCAACGCGCGAGCAGATCGCCTTCACGCACGCAGTGCTTCACGCTATCGACCACCTGCACCAATGCCGCATCACCCAGCGCGTGGCCGTAGTGATCGTTGATAGTCTTGAAGTCGTCGATGTCCATCGCAATCAGCGACAGCGGTTGTCGAAAGCGCTGGGCGCGGTCGCATTCCTGGGGCAGGGCTCTTTCCAGAAGATAACGATTGGCGATTGAGGTCAGTGTGTCGGTTTCCGCCAGTTTTCGGTTTTCTTCGAGTTGGATTTGCAGTTGCTGATTGACGCGAGACAACTCTCGGGTGCGTTCTTCAACGATCGCTTCAAGGGATTGGTTGCGCCGTTCAAGCGCTTCGTACAGACGCTTCTTGTCTTCGATGCTGCGGTGCGCGCCGACCATCCGCGCCACCGAGCCGTCGGCATTGCGTGCCAATACATAGCCACGGTCTTCGATCCAGGTATAGCTGCCATCCTGCATGCGGCAGCGATACTCGGCCTGATAGCCGGGGGCGCGTTGATTCAGGTAGTCATCGAACAGCGCCATGACCTGCGGGTAATCGTCGGGATGGATTATGCTTTCCCAGGTCAACACGTTGTTACCCAGGGAATGAGGCGGGTAGCCGAGCATCTCGTACCACCTGGGGTTGCGATAGACGAACCCGGTGTTGGCGTTCCAGTCCCAGATCCCGTCACTGACCAGTTCCAGAATGGTGTGCAGCATGTCTTCGTTCAAATCCGACAGATTGAACTTCAACGGCTCGATACTCGACGCCTCACCCATCTCCGCACTCCCTGTCGCCCTGATATCTAAGTGACCCGCCTGGCGAGGAGATTAGTCGATGGCGTATTGAGCCGGCTAGTGCTTGCCCCACATCTGCATGGCGAAGTCGACGAAGCGGCGCAATTTCGGTAAACGGTAACGGTCCTGCGGATAAACCAGATTCATCGGCCGGCTCGGCAATTGGTAATCCTGCAGCAACGCCACCAGTTTTCCGTCCGCAAGATCCTGTTCGACCAAGGCATCGGGCACCATCACGATGCCCATGCCCGCACGCGCGGCCTGGTGCAGGCCCGCCGAACTGTTGATCTGCATCGGGCCACTGACCGGCACGACGATTTCACCTTCGGGGCCGGTCAGGCGCCATTGTTTTCCCACCGAGTGCCAGTCATCGCCGGCTGGGTAGGCAAAGGGTAAACAGTCGTGAAGTTGCAGGTCTTCGGGTTTTTCCGGTGTACCTCGGCGATTCAAGTACGCCTTCGATGCGCATACGGTCATTGTGTAGTCGATGAGCGGCCGAGCGATCAGGTTGGACGGGTGGGTCGTGCCGAGGCGAATCGCCACATCGAAGCCGTTGTCGAGCAAATCCATTCGCTGGTTGGTCAGGACCACGTCCAGCTTGACCTGTGGGCACTGCCGGGCGAATTCGCCGAGCGCCGGCGCCAGCCGCTCGGTGCCGAACGTCAGCGGTGCGGTGATGCGCAAGGTGCCGCTCGGCTCGTCGAGGGTTTGCTCGGCCAACCGTTCGGAATCGGCCACCAGCCCCAGCACTTCGAGGCACCGCTGGTAATAAGCGGTGCCGAACTCCGTTAACCGCTGGCGTCGCGTTGTTCGGTTGAGCAGGCGTACACCCAGCCGTTGCTCCAGCGCCCGCAGGTGATTACCGACCATGGTCGTGGACATTTCGCACTCCAGCGCGGCAGCGGTCATGCTGCCGGTTTCCACCACCCGGACGTAAACGGTCATTGCCTGGAACAAATCCATTATCAAGCCCAGCTTTAAAATGATTGAAGTGTTGCAGCGTTTATCCAGCTCAGGTGGCTAACCATACTGCAAAAACACCGACCATTGATGGAGCTTGATGTCATGACCGCTGCCTGCCTGATGACCACTTACCAACCTTTGGCCTTGAGTTTCAGCAAGGGACTGGGCACACGCCTATGGGATCAGGCCGGTCGTGAATACCTGGACGCGGTGGCGGGCGTGGCAGTGACCAACGTCGGTCACTCCCATCCGAAAATTGTCTCGGCCATCAGTGAGCAGGCCGGACTGCTGTTGCACACCTCCAATCTTTACAGCATCGATTGGCAACAGCGGCTGGCGCAGAAACTGACGCAACTGGCGGGCATGGAGCGAGCGTTCTTCAACAACTCCGGTGCCGAAGCCAACGAGACGGCGTTGAAACTCGCGCGGTTATATGGCTGGGGAAAAGGCATCGAACAACCGCTGGTGGTGGTCATGGAAAACGCCTTTCACGGCCGCACCCTGGGCACTTTGTCCGCCAGTGATGGCCCGGCCGTGCGCCTGGGGTTCAACGAGTTGCCAGGGGACTTCGTCAAAGTGCCATTCGGTGACCTCAAGGCGCTGGACAAGGTGCAGCAAGCCCACGGCCCGCGCATCGTGGCGATCCTGATGGAGCCGATTCAGGGTGAAAGCGGTGTCCAAATGGCCCCGCCCGGTTACCTGAAAGCCATTCGCGAACTCTGCACTCGCCGCTCGTGGCTGCTGATGCTTGACGAAATCCAGACCGGCATAGGCCGCACCGGCCAGTGGTTTGCCTTTCAGCACGAAGGCATAGTTCCGGACGTCATGACCCTGGCCAAAGGCCTGGGCAACGGCATTCCCATCGGCGCCTGCCTGGCCCGGGGCAAAGCCGCCGACCTCTTCACCCCCGGTAGTCACGGCAGCACCTTCGGCGGTAATCCACTGGCCTGCCGGGTCGGATGCACCGTGCTGGAGATCATCGAAGAACAAGGACTGCTGGATAACGCCAAGCTTCAGGGCGAGCGTCTGCTGGCCAGATTGCGCATTGAATTGGCGGACGACCCGAACGTGTCGGCGATCCGCGGTCAGGGTTTAATGATCGGCATCGAACTCAAACAGCCGATTCGCGACCTGACCCTCATCGCCGCACGGGATCACGGCTTGCTGATCAACGTGACACGGGGCAAAACCATTCGCTTGTTACCGCCGCTGACGATTGATGAGTGGGAAGTGGAGATGATTGTCAGAGGGGTTTGCCGGGCAGTGAGCGCGGCCTGAGACTTAACTCAGTAGTGGTATCTACACATCACGATGCGTATTTCACCGTCCTCGACTGCATAGACCAAGCGATGCTCGGCTGTAATCCGCCGCGACCAGAGGCCGCTCAAGTTGTACTTGAGCGGTTCAGGTTTTCCGACTCCATCGAACGGCTCGCGCTGGATTGATTTGATCAGCAGGTTGATTCGCTTGAGTCCTGCCTTATCGTTTTGTTGGAACCACAGATAGTCTTCCCAACCTTCAGGAGTGAACTCAATATTCATTCTTCGATGAGTTGCCTGGTTTTAGTTTTCCCTGCCCGCAGGTTGCCGATCGATTTGATCAAGCGTTCAGCATTAGCAGGAGAGCGAAGTAGATAGGCTGTCTCTTCGAGGGCGTTGTACTCTGCCAGAGACATCATCACCACGGGTTCGCCTTTCTGGCGAGTGACCAACAGTGGAGCGCGGTCTTCATTGACCCGATCCATGGTTTCGGCCAGATGTGCACGTGCGGTGGTGTAGTTGATAGTTTGCATGTTGTAGTCCTCGCTCGATGCAAAGAACGTACAGAAATGAGTACAGGATGACAAGGTGATACCTACGAGTGGTCGTTGCGCAGACGATGCATCCGCGCTTGTCCTGAGTATCCCCGAAGATTCTTCAAGACGTTTCCGTGATCGATGTAATCCCGATCCGATTTACTCGACATCCCCCGGCACCCAAGGACATCGGCGCAAGGACGAAACAGCGGACATCCAACGTCGGCCAGGCGCTGGAGTATTGGCTCGACGACATCGACCGTGATCTGAAAGTTGATGCCTCGACCAAACGGTGCTTGCAATGCGCCGGTCACCCACTGGCCTTCAGCCGGATCGAATTGCTCCAGCATGATCTGAACGCCGTTTTGATCGAGGTAGGCAAAACCGACTTCGGGACGTTCATAGGCGATTTGAAAACCGATCAGGGAGGTCCAGAAGTGAAGGCTTTTCTGGATGTCCGAGACCATCAGTTCGGGGACTAATTTGCTCCGTGCAAACATACGTATCCTTGGTAAACAGTGTGAGTCAGTTGGCCTGTAACACGGTGTCGGCGAATGTTGTGATTTCGGTTCGATCCCTGAGTTTGAGTTTCGAACCGCTAAACCCTTCGAACAGTTGCTGATGCGCGGCAAATCCACTGGACTCTTCGCGCGTACGATAGCTGCCGGCCCAGTCGAGCAACGCAATCAATAACTCGTCATTCCTGTCCCGGTGCGCCTCGCGCTGACGAATATTGGCAACACATTTCTCATCTTCAACACACAGCCAGATCAGTGTTGTCGCCCGGGGCATGAGTTCGCTGATGATCCAGCCGTAAACGCCTTCGATAACCCAGCGCTCTTCACTGGCCTCCACCCATGCCAAGCCCAACGCCTCGGCACGGGGGCGCGGGATGCTATGTTCGTCGGACAACCAGTGAATCGAATCGAGATCGACCCACGGCACCGGTAGGTACTCGGCCAGTCGTTCGGACAGCCAGCTTTTGCCAGAACCGGAGTTGCCGATGATCAGGATTCGAGTGAGGTTCATGAGCGACACCAGTCATGTAAGGGAGCCGAAATTCGATCAGCCTTCAGCCTTCAGTCGTCATTCTCAGGCGCAACCATTCGCGTCTTCGGCGAACCGTTCGAGTTGTGCTGATAGATCTCCTGCGGCTGTCCTTTTTCATTAAAGAACACTTGGCCGATTCCCGCCGAATTCCACAGCCGTTCCCCCGCTTCAGCATGTTCCGGGACATGCGGGACAATGCGCATGCGCCGGCGCTTGGTCAGCCAGTTGAGCGGCGAGCGGGGCGAGTAGAGCCAGCGGTTGAGGCGGTCGAACCATTCGAGCAACGCGGGCGGGAACTCGTTTTTGATGCCGCTGCTGGTGATCTGCCAGATGCGCGGGCCGGCCTTGCGGTGTCGGATCAGTACTTCGTAGACGAAGGAATAATGCACATCGCCCGACAGCACCACGTAGTTACCGGGCGTGCGCGAGTGTCGGAAAATGTTCAGGATCACCTGGGCCGCGCCGCGATGGGCCATCCAGTTTTCGGCGTCCACCAGCAGGGGATAACCGCACCAGCTGAAAACGCGCTGCACGGTTTCGATCAGTTTGACGCCGAAGATCGGTGCCGGCGAAACGATGATGGCCGAAGGGTGATCGAGCAGTTCCTGTTGCAGTTCGCTGAGGGCTTCCCAGTCCAGCAAACCCGAGGGCTGCTTGAGGTTCATCTCGCTGCGCCAGCGTCGGGTGCGGGTGTCGAGCACGACGATGGCCGGGCGGGTGGGCAGCACGTAATGCCAGTTCTGAAATCTCAGCAGCTCATCAATCAACTCGTCCTGAATGTCACTGTCGAGGTAGCGGTCATGCCCGGTCGCGGTCAATCCGCCGGCCTTCTTCAGCACAGCGCCAAACGCATCCGGGTTGTTGCCCCAACCCTGGCATAGCATGTAAGCAATCAGCGCGTTGCCGATGATGCGCCTGGAGAACGGATGGCCGTAGGCCGTTTCCTCCCATTGCGCGGAAAGATTCCAGTCATCGGTAATATCGTGGTCGTCGAAAATCATCAGGCACGGCAGGTGAGCGAGTGCTCGGGCGACGCCTCCAAGCCCAGCCTTGAAGCCATCGATGCGCGTCTGCTCGAGTGCATAACGCTCACGTCTTGCCGGCGTCAGTGCCGGTGGTTGCGGGGCGATCAATGTCCAGGCGGTTGGCGACCAGACCAGCAGGTACATGGCCATGACTTCGGCGAACGTCACCAGATGGTTGTCGGCACTGCTGCTGGTGAAAATCGGCTTACGCGCCCCACCGAAAAATCGCTCGCGCAGGGTTTCGTTGCTCTCCAGCGCCGGTAACAAATCCGCACGATGGTAGTAACTGGCGGGGTGCTCGTAGAGTTTGGCGCTGTCGCTGACCACCGCGCCTTCGAGGTGCTCTTCGAACAGCCCAAGCCGTTTGATCAAGGCATGGATGGCTCGCAGCATCGGCCCCGCGACATCGTCGGCATAAACCTGATCGCCACTCATCATCAACAGCGCCGGGCGTTTGTGTGCGTCCGGCTCGGTCTCCAGCAAACGATCGACGCACAACAAGCCATCCGTGGCCGGATGGTGAGGTTTGCGGCAGGAACCGTGCAGCAGATGATCAGCCCGTTTACGCAGGACGAAGTTTGGGCAACGGGCGTCGCCGTACAGCAAGTGCGGAGCCCAATCGGCGATGCCTGTGCCCGCGTCGTCAATCAGCAGGTCGTATTCGATTAACGTGTCGCAGGGCAGGGCGGCGTCCAGCGACACATCGATCAAATGAACAAAGGCCTGGGTGCCCACCGCAATGATCGTGCACTGATTCGCGTCGAGGTGGATGGCGTCGCGATCTTGCAGACGCAACGTCAGCGTCAACGCCCGCGACCCCACCATCCACATCACCAGCCGCGAGGGCTCCAGGCGCCGCAACAGCGGCCCGACCAGGACAGGGGGCAGGGGTTGGTGATCGTCAGGCAGCGGCAAAGACATGGACATCCGGGTTTTTGGAACAGAGAAGCGCGCGATGATAACGCAGCTGACGTCAATGAAACGCAACTGGCTCGAATCTGACAGTCAAGGCAGCAGCTCGCTGTCCGCCTTTATTACATCCGTCTCGCCATTGGCCACGAGCCAGCGAAACAGCTCTGCCACCGACACCGTGTGGCTACGCTCGATCCATCGCACCAACGCCGGCCCGTAGTGTTCGGTGTAGCGGGTGAGCACCAGTTGGCGACAGTCCGCTGACAGGCGCAGGGTAATTTCCCGACAGTGCAGAGTGGCCGGGTCGTGCTGGATGACCCGTTGCTGCAGAATCAGGCCATTGCCTTCAGAAACCATCGGCCGGTGCTCCTGAGCAGTGTGGTTGGGTGTTCTGCGCCGAGCCTTGTTTGCCATCCGCCACGTAAGCGGCACGATGCTCGGCGACCACGTTGCGTAACGCGCTGTAGTAGTCGGGCAGTTTTTGCAGGCTGTCGGTCAGCGGTAAGGCTTCTGCTCGACCATCGACGATGCCGCCGACCGTGCTGATGGTGGACAGCGTGTCCACGGTGTCGCTGTTGCTGCCAAACGGATCGACCACAAAACCGAGCACGCGGCCGACGGCGTCGCGGCTGTTGGAGGTGCCGAGCAAAGGCAGCTCGACGATCGGCCCGTTGCCGATGCCCCACACGCCGAACGTCTGGCCGAAATCGGCGTCGTGACGCGGGATGCCGGCCATGCCGGAGACATCGATCAAGCCCACCACGCCCACTGTGGTGTTGAGCACGAAACGCCCCAGCGTATTGGCCGAGCGCATCGGGTTGCCTTGCAGCAGGTCATTGATAAAGACCTTGGGCTCGCCGAAGTTCGCCACAAAGTTATGCACACCGGTCTGGAAAAAGTCCGGCGAGTAGCGATAGCCGCGAGCGACCGGCGCCATGGCGTAGTCATCGACCACCCGGTTAAACGCGAAAACCCCACGATTGAACGGTTCCGCTGGGTCGTACACCGAATAGGCGATGTCGGCGCAACTTACATCGGTGGTGGGCGGCGGCTGACTGCTGCAGCCCGCCAACCCGGCAGCCAGCACGACAATCGAGGTGTTGCGGGCCAGCCTGGGAGCATATTTGAAAGGCAACATGGACGCGATTCTCGGGAGGAATTCGCCGAGATGCTGAGCCCCAAGCCTTGCGCAAAGATGTCTTGTTTATTGCGGCGCTGACGCTTTATTACAGGATTGAAATATATGACGCGCTGCCGTGAATGGTTTTAGATGGCGGTTCCATTCGCCCCTTAAGTGAACTTCGGTGAACAGTCTTTTAATTGTGGACGACGACCTTGAGGTCCTCGATCTACTGAAAAAATTCTTCGTGCAGCACGGCTACAGCGTCGAGGTCGCCACCGACGGCCCGTCGCTGTGGACGGCCATCGAGCGACAGCCGCCAGACCTGATCATTCTTGACGTGATGTTGCCGGGGGACAGCGGGCTGATCCTGTGCCAGCAACTGCGGATTCGTTACGCCATGCCGGTGATCATGCTGACCGCCATGGGTGAACTCAGTGACCGGGTGGTCGGTCTGGAACTGGGCGCCGATGATTACCTGACCAAACCCTTCGACGCCCGTGAACTGCTGGCCAGAGTGCGCGCCGTACTGCGTCGGGTGGACGAGCGCCGTCCGGTATCGCAGGAACGGCCACGGCCGCTGATCGACTTCTCCGACTGGCACTTGGACGTCACGCGCCGGGAATTGCGTTCGCCGGACAACGTGCTGATTCCGCTGTCGGCCGGTGAGTTTGACTTGCTGCTGGTCTTCGTCGAACACCCGCAGCGCATTCTCACGCGCGAGCAGTTGCTGGACCTGGCGCGCGGGCATTGCCATGAAGCGTTCGATCGCAGCATCGACGTTCAAGTCAGCCGACTGCGGCGCAAGCTCGAGTCCGACACCAAGCGCCCGGCGATGATTCGCACCGTGCGCAATGGCGGTTACCTGTTCACGCCCAGCGTGACGCGGCGATGAGTTGGTTGAAGCGGATTCGCCGGGATACCGTGGCGCGCTGGATTGCGTTGACGATCATTTTGGCCATGCTCATTTCATTGGCACTCAACGGGCTGTTTATCCAACTGGCCGGCGTCTGGGCGCGCCCGCCGCTGACCGAAATCGGCCTGCTGGAAAAAGCCGCCGCCATCACCCGTGTCATCGAGGCCGCTCCGGCGCCTCTGCGAAACTCATTGGCGCAAGCGGCCGGCGAGAACGGCTTCACCGTCAGTTGGCACCCTGACCGGCACGGTCTCAATCTGCCGACCGTGGACGATCCGAAGTCTGGCATCGGCTCGACCATCCTGCAGCCAATGCTCAGAGCCCCTGACCGGCGCATCGAAGCCTATGAGCCGGCCGACTGGACCGAGCACACGGCGGACGCACATTACGCGCTGCTGATCGAGCTATCGGATTCGACATGGCTGATGTTCTCCGCGCCTTCGCGCAGTTGGGGCCTCGACGAAACGCCACGCTACTTGATCGTGATCCTGCTGGTGCTGATCTCCACCGCCCTAGTCGCGCTGATCGCCACCCGGCGCCTCGCCACACCTTTGCAGCACTTTGCCGACGGTGCCCGACGCTTCGGCGTGGATTTCCGTGCACCGCCCATCGAACCGCTGGGCCCACAGGAAATTCGCCAGGCGATCCTCGCCTTCAACGCTATGCAGGCCCAGCTGCAACACTTCATCCGCGACCGCACGCAAATGCTCGCCGCCATCTCCCACGACCTGCGCGCGCCTCTGACGCGGATGCGTTTGCGGGGCGAATTCATCGAAGACAGCGAGCAACAGCAGCGTTTGTTTCGTGATGTGGATGAAATGCAGGCGATGATCAACTCGGCGTTGGAGTTCTTTCGTGATGATGCCCGGCTTGAGCCGGCGACCCAGTTTGATCTGGCGGAACTGCTGCAAACGCTGCTGGATGATTACCGGGATCAGGGTGTCGAGATTGCTTTCAGTGGGCCGCTGCGTTGGGTGTATTTCGGGCGACCGTCGGGGCTTAAGCGGGTGATGACCAATCTGCTGGATAACGCGATCAAGTACGCGAGTGAGCCGGCGATTGAACTGATCCCGGGTGCTGGAGAGGTGCGGATCAAAGTACTGGATCGTGGGCCGGGTATTCCGGATGCCAGCCTTGAACAGGTTTTTGCACCGTTCTTCAGACTGGAAGGCTCACGAAACAAAAGCACGGGGGGCGTTGGTTTGGGGTTATCGGCGGCGCGGGCGATTGTGCTGGAACACGGAGGCGAGCTGACACTGCGTAATCGATCGAAGGGCGGGATGGAGGCGTTGGTGGTGTTGCCGGTGCAGCCAGGTTGAGGCTTCGGGCTACCACGGGACCGATTCTGATGAGTAGCCCCTGTGGGAGCGAGCCTGCTCGCGAAAGCGGAGTGTCAGGCGCCATATAGGTCGATTGACACTCCCTCTTCGCGAGCAGGCTCGCTCCCACAGGTTTTTCAGTCAGGCTTAAGTCGTGTGGATCTAAGCCTCCCAGCCCGCGCCACTGACCGCCGCCTGCGCCAGTGGGTGCAAGTCTGCCCCCTGATGCGCTGTCT
Organism: Pseudomonas sp. LS2P72; assembly: GCF_054897865.1. NCBI lineage: Bacteria > Pseudomonadati > Pseudomonadota > Gammaproteobacteria > Pseudomonadales > Pseudomonadaceae > Pseudomonas > Pseudomonas sp. LS2P72. The sequence continues at coordinate 5,781,438 of NZ_CM142708.1, read as the reverse complement.
GCCAGGCCAGCAATTCCTTGCGCATGCCGGGCGTCCAGTACATCTGCAGATGATTACGCACGCCGAGCACGGCCTGTTGCTGGTCCGGTTGGCTGGCGAAATACTGGGCGATCTGGTTGGCCATTTTGATCAGGTTTTCAGTGCTCATCGGCGTACCTCGGCTTTAGAGCCACGCGCCTGGCGGCGTTCGTCGAGCAGGCGGTGCTGGTTGTCACTGAACTCCTGATAGCGTTTTTGCCACTCGGAAGGGTGGTAGACGCGGCTCACTTCCACGGCAGTGACCTTGTACTCCGGACAGTTGGTGGCCCAGTCGGAGTTGTCGGTGGTGATCACGTTGGCCCCCGACTCAGGGAAGTGGAAAGTGGTGTACACCACGCCCGGGGCGACCCGTTCGGTGACCCGCGCACGCAGTACGGTCTGGCCGGCGCGGCTGCCGATGCCGACCCAGTCACCCTCGTTGATGCCACGGCTCTCGGCATCGGTCGGATGGATTTCCAGGCGGTCTTCGTCGTGCCAGGCGACGTTTTCGGTACGCCGGGTCTGAGCGCCGACGTTGTACTGGCTGAGGATGCGCCCGGTGGTCAGCAGAAGCGGATAGCGATTGTTGACCTTTTCCTCTGTGGGCACGTAGCCGGTGAGCATGAAACGCCCCTTGCCGCGCACGAACTCCTCGATGTGCATGGTCGGTGTGCCGTCCGGTGCCGCGGCGTTGCACGGCCATTGCAGGCTGCCGTGGCGATCCAGTTCGGCGTAGCTGACGTTGGTGAAGGTCGGCGTCAGGCTGGCGATTTCATCCATGATTTGCGACGGGTGTGTGTAGTTCATCGGGTAGCCCAGGGCGTTGGCCAGGGCCACCGTGCCTTCCCAGTCGGCCTTGCCGCCCAGAGGTTCCATGACCTTGCGCACTCGGGAGATGCGTCGCTCGGCGTTGGTGAACGTGCCGTCTTTTTCCAGGAACGAGCAGCCCGGCAGGAACACGTGGGCGAACTTGGCGGTTTCGTTGAGAAAAATGTCCTGCACCACGATGCATTCCATGGCCGACAGCGCCGCGGTAACGTGTTGGGTATTCGGGTCGCTCTGGGCGATGTCCTCGCCCTGGCAATACAGGCCCTTGAAACTGCCGCTGAGGGCGGCTTCGAACATGTTCGGAATACGCAGGCCCGGGTCGGGTTGCAGAGTGACGTTCCAGGCCTGTTCGAACTGCGCCCGTACCACCTCGTTGGAGATGTGCCGGTAGCCAGGCAGCTCATGAGGGAAGGAGCCCATGTCGCAGGAACCCTGAACGTTGTTCTGCCCACGCAGCGGGTTCACGCCCACGCCTTCGCGGCCGATGTTGCCAGTGGCCATGGCCAGGTTGGCGATGCCCATGACCGCGGTGCTGCCCTGACTGTGTTCGGTGATGCCCAGGCCGTAGTAGATCGCGGCGTTGCCACCGGTGGCATACAGGCGGGCGGCGGCGCGGATGTCGGCAGGTTCTACGCCGCAGATGACGCCGAGGACTTCCGGCGAATTTTCCGCGCGGCTGACAAACTCGCTCCAGTGGGCGAAATCCGTTCCCTCGCAACGGGCGTCGATGAAGGGCTGATTGAGCAGGCCTTCGTTGACGATGACGTGGGCCAGGGCGTTGAGCATGGCGACGTTGGTGCCCGGGCGCAGGGCCAGGTGCAGTTCGGCGCGGGCATGCACCGAGTCCACCAGATCAATGCGTCGTGGATCGATGACGATCAGTCGCGCGCCTTCACGCAGGCGGCGCTTGAGCTGGGAGGCGAACACCGGGTGGGCGTCGCTGGGGTTGGCGCCCATCACCAGGATCACGTCGGCCTGCATCACCGAGTCGAAACTCTGGGTGCCGGCGGACTCGCCCAGGGTTTGTTTCAGGCCATAACCGGTCGGCGAGTGGCAGACTCGCGCACAGGTGTCGACGTTGTTGTTGCCGAACGCGGCGCGCACCAGTTTTTGCACCAGGTAGGTTTCTTCATTGGTGCAGCGGCTGGAGGTGATGCCACCAATGGAGTCGCGGCCGTATTTTTGCTGCAGTCGACGGAATTCGCTGGCGGCGTAGGTCACCGCTTCATCCCAACTGACTTCCTGCCAGGGATCGTTGATGCTTTTACGGATCATCGGTTTGGTGATGCGATCCGGGTGAGTGGCGTAGCCCCAGGCAAAGCGACCTTTGACGCAGGAGTGGCCGTGGTTGGCCTGGCCGTTCTTGTCTGGAACCATGCGCACCAGTTGGTCGCCTTTCATCTCGGCGCGGAACGAGCAGCCCACGCCGCAATAGGCACAAGTGGTGATCACGCTGCGTTCTGGCTGGCCCAGTTCGACCACGCTTTTTTCCATCAGGGTCGCGGTGGGACAGGCTTGCACACAGGCGCCGCAGGACACGCATTCCGAGTCGAGGAAGTTCTCGCCGCCGGCGGCCTCGACCCGGGATTCGAAACCGCGCCCGGTAATGGTCAAGGCAAAGGTGCCCTGGGTTTCTTCACAGGCGCGCACGCAACGGTTGCAGACGATGCACTTGCTCGGGTCGTAGTCGAAGTAAGGGTTGGAAGTGTCCTTCACGTCGGCCAGATGGTTGTCGCCTTCATAGCCGTAACGCACTTCTCGCAGGCCGACCTGACCGGCGACGGTTTGCAGCTCGCAGTTGCCGTTGGCCGAGCAGGTCAGGCAATCCAGCGGGTGATCGGAGATGTACAGCTCCATGACGTTGCGGCGCAGGGTCGCGAGTTTCGGCGTCTGGGTGTGCACGCTCATGCCTTCGGTGACCGGCGTGGTGCAGGACGCCGGATAGCCGCGCATGCCGTCGATTTCAACCAGGCACATGCGGCAGGAGCCGAAGGCTTCCAGGCTGTCGGTGGCGCACAGTTTAGGAATGGTGGTGCCTAGCAGCGCGGCGGCGCGCATCACCGAAGTGCCTTCGGGCACGCTGATGCTGCGGCCGTCGATGTTCAGGGTGATTTGCACCTCGCTGTCGCGGGCCGGTGTACCTAGGTCAAGAGCGCCCGAGGCGATATCGGTGGCAGGGTCGAAGAGAGTGATCATTGGTCGGCCTCCGGAGATTGCAGACCGAAGTCGGCGGGGAAGTACTTGAGGGCGCTGGCTACCGGAAAGGAAACCATGCCGCCCAACGCGCACAGCGAACCGTATTGCAGGGTGTCGCACAGGTCCTTGAGGATGATCACCTGCTCATCGCGACCGCTCTGGTCCGGCGCGGCCAGCAGACGGTCGATCACTTCCACGCCCCGGGTCGAGCCGATGCGGCATGGGGTGCATTTGCCACAGGATTCCTCGGCGCAGAACTGCATCGCAAAGCGCGCCATGTGGGCCATGTCCAAGCTGTCGTCAGCCACTACCACACCACCGTGACCGAGCATCGCGCCGATGGCGGCGAAGGCTTCGTAATCCAGCGGGGTGTCGAATTGCGACGGCGGCACCCAGGCGCCGAGGGGGCCACCAACCTGAGCGGCTTTCAGCGGTCGGCCACTGGCGGTGCCGCCGCCATAGTCTTCCACCAGTTCACGCAGGGTCAGGCCAAAGGCCCGTTCCACCAGTCCACCGTGACGAATATTGCCCGCCAGCTGGAAAGGCATCGTGCCCAGGGACCGGCCCATGCCGTAATCGCGATAGAACTGTGCGCCCTTGGCCAGAATCAGCGGCACCGAGGCCAGGGTCAGCACGTTATGCACCAGGGTCGGCAGGCCGAACAAACCCTGCAAGGCAGGGATCGGCGGTTTGGCGCGGACGATCCCGCGCTTGCCTTCGAGAGAGTCCAGCAGCGCGGTTTCCTCGCCGCAGATGTACGCGCCGGCACCGACGCGCACTTCCATATCGAAGGCCTGACCGCTGCCGCCGACATTGGCGCCGAGGTAACCGGCGGAGCGAGCAATGTCCAGCGCCGCGCGCAGGGTTGCTACGGCAGCCGGGTATTCCGAGCGCACATATATGTAGCCGTAAGTGGCACCGACGGTGATGCCGGCAATGGCCATGCCTTCGATCAGCAGGAAGGGGTCGCCTTCCATCAACATGCGATCGGCAAAGGTGCCGGAATCGCCTTCGTCGGCGTTGCACACAATGTATTTCTGCGCAGCCTGGGTGGCGCGCACCGTGCGCCATTTAATCCCGGCGGGGAAGGCTGCGCCGCCACGGCCACGCAGGCCTGAATCGAACACCTCAGTCGCGGTATGTTCGCCACCAATGGTGACGGCTCTTTTCAAACCCTCGAAACCGCCATGATCCCGGTAATCGTCGAGGTACAGCGGCCGGGTGATACCGGCGCGGGCGAACAGCAGGCGCTGTTGAGTCTTCAGATACGGCAATTCTTCCACCAGGCCCAAGGCCAGTGGGTGAGCGGACGGCTCGCCTTGCAGCGCATAGAGCACGGACGGCACATCGGCAGCTGTCAGCGGGCCGAAGCCGATACGGCCTTGCGGGGTGTCCACTTCCAGCAGCGGTTCCAGCCAGTACAGGCCGCGCGAGCTGGTGCGTTGCAGGTCCAGATTGCTTTCCTGCGACTGATTGGCAAGGGCCAAGGCCACCTCATCGGCGCCCACGGCACGGGCGAGGGAATCACAGGGCAAATAGAGGTGCGGCATCATGCGTCCTCCCGGCAAGCGTCGAGCAAGGCATCCAGACGCTCGGCACTGAGCCGCGCATGCACCTGGCCATCCAATTCCAGAGCGGGCGAACAGGCGCAAGCGCCGAGGCAATACACCGGGCGCAGGCTGATGTTGCCGTCGGCGCTGCTGCCGTGGTCGTCCAGTTGCAGGCGTTCGCGCAGCTGCGCTGCAAGCTGCTCGGCGCCGCGGCTCTTGCAGGACTCGGCCCGGCACAGACGCAGGATATGCCGGGCCGGAGGCGCGGTGCGGAAGTCATGGTAGAAGCTGATCACCCCGCGAACCTCGGCCTGACTCAGGTTTAGCGCGTGGGCAATCTCGGGGATGGCGGCATCGGGGATATAACCGATGCCCTCCTGAATCTCATGAAGAATGGGCAACAGTGCGCCCGGGGAGCGTTTGTGGCGCTCCAGCAGGTTGTTGACCATAGGCAGGTGCAACATCTCATCAGGCATTCAGCATTCCTCACGGTCACGGACAAACCAGAGGGTTGTCGGTCGTCCGAAAGTGTCGGCTGCGGCACTCACACCACGTCACGGAATCGTGGCAATTTCAGGCCGTTGGCCAGGGCACCCTGAGCGGGCATCTTGTTGTGCCCGGCGCGGTCTTCGCCGCACCTCTATAAGGGCATTAAGGCAGCTTGCCACGCCGCTTTTGATTCATCTGCACCAAAGCGACGTGTTCGGTTCTTTCCACGACCTTCTATTGAGTCTAGAAGAGGGCGGCCCGTGGCGTCGTCCCTGAATGGTCGATGGCGTCGAAGTCACCGATCGAGGTGTCCGGAAATTAGTTGACCACTACACAGTTGATCACCAGTTTCCAGTGCTTGTGCCAAGCTGATGGAATGTTAATACGCCTACCGCTCAGGCAAACCTCAGGAAGCTCATGACATGAAGCCCTCTCATGCATCGCACGTCCGTCGAGAATTCTACAAAGCAGTCGGGTTCTACTTCCGCGTTGTCTGGCCGATCTTTTCTATTCTGCTTTTTTCTATCGTGCTGTTCGGCCTCATCATCAGCTACCTGGAGGGCTGGGATCCTTTTGACGGCATCTATTTCGGCTTCGTGACCGGTTTGACCATTGGTTATGGAGAACTCGTGCCGAAACTTGGCATCTCGCGGGTTCTGGCGATTTTGCTGGGGTTCAACGGGGTGTTGATGACAGCGATATTTGCGGCGATCAGTATTCGGGCGATCGAGGTTGCAGTGCGGGCAGCAGGGCCGGAAGAGTCGGGTATGCCGACGGTGTGAAGTCATGCTTGGAATGCGAATGCCTATAGAATCAGCCCAAAGCGGTCAGTCAGAGGCTACGAAGTAGGGGGGATTCAGTGACGACGTGGCCTGGGTTCTCTGCGGCCCTGATGTTTTGTGCAGCCTTGGAAGTTTTCATAATGGCAAGTCAGGCGCTTTGCTAAGGAAAATAATTACTAGACGGGGGTTGACCACGTATTTTAATACTGTACTATTCGCCTCCCGCTAACGAGCAGCTTAATGTTGCTTCTGGTGTAAGTTGTTGATTTTGTTAATGAAGTCAGAAACTTTTAAGGTTGCTACTTGAGGAGATGTGCTGTAGAGTACGCCCCTCGGTTGAGACGAAAGATCTTAACCAACCGCTCTTTAACAACTGAATCAAGCAATTCGTGTGGGTGCTTGTGGAGTCAGACTGATAGTCAACAAGATTATCAGCATCACAAGTTACTCCGCGAGAAATCAAAGATGTAACCAACGATTGCTGAGCCAAGTTTAGGGTTTCTTAAAAACCCAAAGATGTTTGAACTGAAGAGTTTGATCATGGCTCAGATTGAACGCTGGCGGCAGGCCTAACACATGCAAGTCGAGCGGCAGCACGGGTACTTGTACCTGGTGGCGAGCGGCGGACGGGTGAGTAATGCCTAGGAATCTGCCTGGTAGTGGGGGATAACGCTCGGAAACGGACGCTAATACCGCATACGTCCTACGGGAGAAAGCAGGGGACCTTCGGGCCTTGCGCTATCAGATGAGCCTAGGTCGGATTAGCTAGTTGGTGAGGTAATGGCTCACCAAGGCGACGATCCGTAACTGGTCTGAGAGGATGATCAGTCACACTGGAACTGAGACACGGTCCAGACTCCTACGGGAGGCAGCAGTGGGGAATATTGGACAATGGGCGAAAGCCTGATCCAGCCATGCCGCGTGTGTGAAGAAGGTCTTCGGATTGTAAAGCACTTTAAGTTGGGAGGAAGGGCATTAACCTAATACGTTAGTGTTTTGACGTTACCGACAGAATAAGCACCGGCTAACTCTGTGCCAGCAGCCGCGGTAATACAGAGGGTGCAAGCGTTAATCGGAATTACTGGGCGTAAAGCGCGCGTAGGTGGTTTGTTAAGTTGGATGTGAAATCCCCGGGCTCAACCTGGGAACTGCATTCAAAACTGACAAGCTAGAGTATGGTAGAGGGTGGTGGAATTTCCTGTGTAGCGGTGAAATGCGTAGATATAGGAAGGAACACCAGTGGCGAAGGCGACCACCTGGACTGATACTGACACTGAGGTGCGAAAGCGTGGGGAGCAAACAGGATTAGATACCCTGGTAGTCCACGCCGTAAACGATGTCAACTAGCCGTTGGGAGCCTTGAGCTCTTAGTGGCGCAGCTAACGCATTAAGTTGACCGCCTGGGGAGTACGGCCGCAAGGTTAAAACTCAAATGAATTGACGGGGGCCCGCACAAGCGGTGGAGCATGTGGTTTAATTCGAAGCAACGCGAAGAACCTTACCAGGCCTTGACATCCAATGAACTTCCCAGAGATGGGTTGGTGCCTTCGGGAACATTGAGACAGGTGCTGCATGGCTGTCGTCAGCTCGTGTCGTGAGATGTTGGGTTAAGTCCCGTAACGAGCGCAACCCTTGTCCTTAGTTACCAGCACGTTAAGGTGGGCACTCTAAGGAGACTGCCGGTGACAAACCGGAGGAAGGTGGGGATGACGTCAAGTCATCATGGCCCTTACGGCCTGGGCTACACACGTGCTACAATGGTCGGTACAGAGGGTTGCCAAGCCGCGAGGTGGAGCTAATCCCAGAAAACCGATCGTAGTCCGGATCGCAGTCTGCAACTCGACTGCGTGAAGTCGGAATCGCTAGTAATCGCGAATCAGAATGTCGCGGTGAATACGTTCCCGGGCCTTGTACACACCGCCCGTCACACCATGGGAGTGGGTTGCACCAGAAGTAGCTAGTCTAACCTTCGGGAGGACGGTTACCACGGTGTGATTCATGACTGGGGTGAAGTCGTAACAAGGTAGCCGTAGGGGAACCTGCGGCTGGATCACCTCCTTAATCGACGACATCAGCTGCTCCATAAGCTCCCACACGAATTGCTTGATTCATTGAAGAAGACGAGAGGCCAGCCTTTAAGGTGGTCTGTTTTGTTAGAGTTTAGAAATGAATATTCCAGTATGAATATTGATTTCTAGCCTTTGGCTAGATCGTTCTTTAAAAATTTGGGTATGTGATAGAAAGATAGACTGAACGTTACTTTCACTGGTAACGGATCAGGCTAAGGTAAAATTTGTGAGTTGCTCTGTATGAGCAAGAATCGAATTTTCGGCGAATGTCGTCTTCACAGTATAACCAGATTGCTTGGGGTTATATGGTCAAGTGAAGAAGCGCATACGGTGGATGCCTTGGCAGTCAGAGGCGATGAAAGACGTGGTAGCCTGCGAAAAGCTTCGGGGAGTCGGCAAACAGACTTTGATCCGGAGATGTCTGAATGGGGGAACCCAGCCATCATAAGATGGTTATCTTAAGCTGAATACATAGGCTTAAGAGGCGAACCAGGGGAACTGAAACATCTAAGTACCCTGAGGAAAAGAAATCAACCGAGATTCCCTTAGTAGTGGCGAGCGAACGGGGACTAGCCCTTAAGTGGCTTTGAGATTAGCGGAACGCTCTGGAAAGTGCGGCCATAGTGGGTGATAGCCCTGTACGCGAAAATCTCTTGGTCATGAAATCGAGTAGGACGGAGCACGAGAAACTTTGTCTGAATATGGGGGGACCATCCTCCAAGGCTAAATACTACTGACTGACCGATAGTGAACTAGTACCGTGAGGGAAAGGCGAAAAGAACCCCGGAGAGGGGAGTGAAATAGATCCTGAAACCGTATGCGTACAAGCAGTGGGAGCCCACTTTGTTGGGTGACTGCGTACCTTTTGTATAATGGGTCAGCGACTTATTTTCAGTGGCGAGCTTAACCGAATAGGGGAGGCGTAGCGAAAGCGAGTCTTAATAGGGCGTCTAGTCGCTGGGAATAGACCCGAAACCGGGCGATCTATCCATGGGCAGGTTGAAGGTTGGGTAACACTAACTGGAGGACCGAACCGACTACCGTTGAAAAGTTAGCGGATGACCTGTGGATCGGAGTGAAAGGCTAATCAAGCTCGGAGATAGCTGGTTCTCCTCGAAAGCTATTTAGGTAGCGCCTCATGTATCACTGTAGGGGGTAGAGCACTGTTTCGGCTAGGGGGTCATCCCGACTTACCAAACCGATGCAAACTCCGAATACCTACAAGTGCCGAGCATGGGAGACACACGGCGGGTGCTAACGTCCGTCGTGAAAAGGGAAACAACCCAGACCGTCAGCTAAGGTCCCAAAGTTATGGTTAAGTGGGAAACGATGTGGGAAGGCTTAGACAGCTAGGAGGTTGGCTTAGAAGCAGCCACCCTTTAAAGAAAGCGTAATAGCTCACTAGTCGAGTCGGCCTGCGCGGAAGATGTAACGGGGCTCAAACCATACACCGAAGCTACGGGTATCACTTAGGTGATGCGGTAGAGGAGCGTTCTGTAAGCCTGTGAAGGTGAGTTGAGAAGCTTGCTGGAGGTATCAGAAGTGCGAATGCTGACATGAGTAACGACAATGGGTGTGAAAAACACCCACGCCGAAAGACCAAGGTTTCCTGCGCAACGTTAATCGACGCAGGGTTAGTCGGTCCCTAAGGCGAGGCTGAAAAGCGTAGTCGATGGAAAACAGGTTAATATTCCTGTACTTCTGGTTATTGCGATGGAGGGACGGAGAAGGCTAGGCCAGCTTGGCGTTGGTTGTCCAAGTTTAAGGTGGTAGGCTGGAATCTTAGGTAAATCCGGGATTCCAAGGCCGAGAGCTGATGACGAGTTACCCTTTGGGTGACGAAGTGGTTGATGCCATGCTTCCAAGAAAAGCTTCTAAGCTTCAGGTAACCAGGAACCGTACCCCAAACCGACACAGGTGGTTGGGTAGAGAATACCAAGGCGCTTGAGAGAACTCGGGTGAAGGAACTAGGCAAAATGGCACCGTAACTTCGGGAGAAGGTGCGCCGGTGAGGGTGAAGCATTTACTGCGTAAGCCCATGCCGGTCGAAGATACCAGGCCGCTGCGACTGTTTATTAAAAACACAGCACTCTGCAAACACGAAAGTGGACGTATAGGGTGTGACGCCTGCCCGGTGCCGGAAGGTTAATTGATGGGGTTAGCTAACGCGAAGCTCTTGATCGAAGCCCCGGTAAACGGCGGCCGTAACTATAACGGTCCTAAGGTAGCGAAATTCCTTGTCGGGTAAGTTCCGACCTGCACGAATGGCGTAACGATGGCGGCGCTGTCTCCACCCGAGACTCAGTGAAATTGAAATCGCTGTGAAGATGCAGTGTATCCGCGGCTAGACGGAAAGACCCCGTGAACCTTTACTATAGCTTTGCACTGGACTTTGAATTTGCTTGTGTAGGATAGGTGGGAGGCTTTGAAGCGTGGACGCCAGTTCGCGTGGAGCCAACCTTGAAATACCACCCTGGCAACTTTGAGGTTCTAACTCAGGTCCGTTATCCGGATCGAGGACAGTGTATGGTGGGTAGTTTGACTGGGGCGGTCTCCTCCTAAAGAGTAACGGAGGAGTACGAAGGTGCGCTCAGACCGGTCGGAAATCGGTCGTAGAGTATAAAGGCAAAAGCGCGCTTGACTGCGAGACAGACACGTCGAGCAGGTACGAAAGTAGGTCTTAGTGATCCGGTGGTTCTGTATGGAAGGGCCATCGCTCAACGGATAAAAGGTACTCCGGGGATAACAGGCTGATACCGCCCAAGAGTTCATATCGACGGCGGTGTTTGGCACCTCGATGTCGGCTCATCACATCCTGGGGCTGAAGCCGGTCCCAAGGGTATGGCTGTTCGCCATTTAAAGTGGTACGCGAGCTGGGTTTAGAACGTCGTGAGACAGTTCGGTCCCTATCTGCCGTGGACGTTTGAGATTTGAGAGGGGCTGCTCCTAGTACGAGAGGACCGGAGTGGACGAACCTCTGGTGTTCCGGTTGTCACGCCAGTGGCATTGCCGGGTAGCTATGTTCGGAATAGATAACCGCTGAAAGCATCTAAGCGGGAAACTAGCCTCAAGATGAGATCTCACTGGGACCTTGAGTCCCCTGAAGGGCCGTCGAAGACTACGACGTTGATAGGTTGGGTGTGTAAGCGCTGTGAGGCGTTGAGCTAACCAATACTAATTGCCCGTGAGGCTTGACCATATAACACCCAAGCAATTTGCGTCGAAAGGCCAGATTGCGGTGTGTGAAGACGCAACGAACCGAAAATTCGAGAGACTCACAAAACACCCGCTGTCACATACCCGATTTGCTGAAGCGAGGCCGACTGGCCACGACTCGGTACCCGAATTTCTTGACGACCATAGAGCATTGGAACCACCTGATCCCATCCCGAACTCAGCAGTGAAACGATGCATCGCCGATGGTAGTGTGGGGTTTCCCCATGTGAGAGTAGGTCATCGTCAAGATTAAATTCCGAAACCCCTATCTGCGAATGCAGGTAGGGGTTTTGTTTGTCCTCGAAAAAAGCATCCTGAGACTGATACAGAGTCACCGTCCGGCCGTATACGTCCGGCATCACGCCTTGCGTAATTAAACCGGTTGCCACTTATGCGGCAGCAACTGATCGATTTCACTCGTCCGCTGCGTCGGCAGGCGCGTGAGAACATCTTTCAGATACGCGTACGGATGATGACCACTCAGCCGTGCAGACTGGATCAAACTCATGATTGCCGCCGCCCGTTTGCCGCTGCGCAGCGGACCTGCGAAGAGCCAGTTCTTGCGCCCCAGTGCACACGGACGGATCTGGTTCTCGCACCAATTATTATCAATGGGTACGGCCCCGTCATCGAGGTAGCGCGACAGCCCTGCCCAGCGTTTCAAGCTGTAATCCAGCGCTCTGCTGATAGCCGAACCTTCAGGCACGAGATCGCGCTGGGCGATCATCCAGGCGTGTAGTGTCTTCATCACCGGCACGGCTTTTTCTTGCCGTATTCGGCAGCGTAAATCCGGCTCCAGGTCGCGGATTTCGCTCTCGATTTCGTACAGCAACTGGATGTAGCGCAGGGCTTGTTCGGCGAGCATGCTCTTGTTGGTGGCGTGCAGTTCGAAGAACTTGCGCCGCGCATGGGCCATGCAGCCGATCTCGGTCACGCCGAGTTCGAAGCTGGCCTTGTAACCGCCAAAATCATCACACACCAGCTTGCCCCGCCAGTCTTGCAGGAAGTTGCGAGCGTGCTCACCGGCGCGGCTGGGGCTGAAGTCATAAACAACCGCTGCCGTTTCGCAGAATTGGCTGGTGGCGTAGGCCCACACCTAAGAACGATGGGTGTTCTTCGCGCCCGGAGCGAGCATCTGCACCAGTGTTTCATCGGCGTGGATGACCTGCTGCCCGAGCACTACATCGCGTAGCGCATCGACCAGAGGCTGTAACTGCACACCTGTCACGCCAACCCATTGCGCCAACGTTGAACGTGGAATCGCCAGGCCCGCTCTACCGAAAATCGATTCCTGACGGTAAAGAGGCAGATGGTCGGCAAACTTCGCGATCATGACGTGGGCCAACAGCCCGGCGGTCGGGATACCCTTGTCGATGACCTGTGCCGGAACGGGTGCCTGGATCAGTGTTTCGCAGTCATCGCATACCCACTTGCCACGGACATGGCGCTCGACGGTAAATACGCCGGGCGTGTAGTCCAGCTTCTCGCTGACGTCCTCACCGATGCGCTTGAGTGCACAGCCGCATGGGCAGTGGGTGTTGTCCGGTTCGTGATGGATCAACGTGCGTGGAAATTCTGCCGGCAACGCGGTGCGCTTGGGCTTTTGCTTTTTCTCGGTCGGCGTAGGAGCTGTTTGCAAGGCTTGAAGCTCAGCTTCAATCGCCGCGATATCGGTATCGATCAAGTCGTCGAGCAAGCTGGCCTGCTGCGGATTCAACTGCTCGCTACGCTTGGCAAACTTCAAGCGCTTGAGTTGCGCGATCTCATGGGTCAGTTTCTCGATAACCGTCTGGTCGCGGTTGATCTTCTTGCCCATGGTCTCGACCGTCTTGCCCATCGTCTCGACTTGCTGGTCGAGTGTCTCGACACGCTGTATCAACTGCGCCGCCAAAGCGCGCAGTTGTTCAGGGGTAAGGTGATCGAGATTGGGGAGCGAAGTCATGGTGCCGATTTTGCCAGACCAGGCAATTCGCGGCGATAGACCGATAGGCTAATGGAAGCCGTTAAAGCAGTGTGATCGCACCGCCGGAGCCCGCGCGCTGCCACGGCAGGCCCAACACCAGGGCCTGGAGTTGCTCGGTATCCAGCTCTATTTCAGCGCCATGGCGAATGCCTGGCCAGTGGAACTTATCTTGGTTCAACCGGCGAGCAGCCAGCCAGATGCCGAAGCCGTCATGCACCAGAACTTTCATCCGAGTGGCGCGGCGGTTGGCGAACAGATAAGCACAGTGCGGCTTCGCCGCACCGAACATCGCTATCAACTCTGGCCAACGCGGTCTCGGTGCCGGCACGCATGTCCATGGGGTCGGTGGCGAGCCAGATGGAGTCGATGCGAATCATTGAGCGAGCCCACGGATGAATCGGGCGCATCCTTCGGGATCGGAAGTTGGCCACTTTACCGTGAGCATTTGCTGGCCGAGCGGTAACTCGATGATCGCCAACGCTTCGGTCTTTCGCTTTGGTTCGACTTTCAAAGGAATGAAAGCTGGCAGAGCGACTGCCTGCTGATCCCGGTAAAGCGATATCCCTTACCAACTTTCCGCTGACTTCAAACGCCCCGCAAGTCGTCCAGCCACTGGCAGAGTGTCACTCCGAGATGATTGTTGAAGTGGGAAAAGCCAAGCTACACATCACCGGTACGCCTGACCCGCAGACCGTGCAACTTATCTTGCAGCAGCTCCTGCGATGATTGTCCCTCCCGCTGGAACCCGTATCTGGATCGCCGCCGGCGTCACGGAATGCGCCGTGGCTTCGCGATTGAAGAAGCTGCGTGCTGGGCTCACGCCCGCCGCAAGTTCTACGATGTCTGCAAAGACCTGGTCTCGCCGCTTGCCGCCCAGGCGCTACAACGGATTGCGGCACTGTATGCCATCGAAAGCGAGATTCGAGGGCAGCCGCCCAACCTGCGAAAAGCGGTTCGGCAAAGCCGAGCCAGTCCGCTGCTGAAACAACTACACGCGTGGCTTAACCAGACGCTGACTCAACTGTCGAAAAAATCGGTGCCTGAAAACATTACCTTGAGCAAGTTGCATCACGTGATTCAAGGCGGTAATGGGCTGGAGTGGTAGCGACTTGCACGAGTTTTTAATTGATGGGGAAAGTTATGGCGTACCCGAGTCAGGTTGGGGCTCGGCGGTGGTCTCGGAACAGCGCAAGACGCTGATCAAGGTGTTGTACGCAAAGAAAACGTTTCGCTATGTTTATGACTTCGGCGATAACTGGGAACACCGCATCAAAGTTGAAAAAATCTTGCCTGCCATTGTTTGTCCTCAAGTGCCGTACTGCATCGATGGCACCAGTGCTCGGCGTTTGATTGTGATCGCGTTTATCAATGGTTGAAGCAGGTCAAGGTCTCAGCAAGAGTGGATTGGGCGTACGGTTACGCTATCTTGGGATTTTCGGCGTGCAATTCCGCGGCAGCAAGGCCTCGAAGTCTTCTGCGTTCGAGGCTGTGGCAGGCGCTCAAGCGCCTGCCAACAGCCACGCATAGGGCTCTTGGCCTTTGCCTTTGATCGGGCAGTTCGTGATACGTGGAAGATCGGTGCGCTCCCGGTACAAAATGTTCACTCGATTTCGAGGCTTGTTGAGGAAAACGAAAAGCACCGGGTCAAACACCGCGACCTTGATGTCCAGTGCTGTGAAAGATAGTTATTTATATTGGTTAGTGTTTGTTTTGTAAGCTGTAGTCGTCGGATAGACAATATGATTTTATCGCTTTCATACATATGGAAATCACCTGGTTTTCATAGAGATTTTTTATGTTTGATATGTATAGATTTCTTGCGGTCTCTGTATTTTTTTTGCTGTTTTTTTACAAGAGCGATAGTTTTTCTTAGTTTAGGAAGTTCGATAAAAATGAAATTAGGAGGCTCTTTTTCTATGCCTGCATAGCCCCTGAATGTGTAGATGTTCATGGGTGTTTGCCTGCAAAGTGCGGACTATCATATTTTGCGCATTTGAAGTCGGAAGCCCGATTCCTGGGGTGACTATTTAATGGCGATAGGAAGTCGTGCGGCAAGTCTGTTTCGTGGCTTTGACGGGGGCCAGACATGTGTTGGATGCCTGCTGACCTGATGCGATGGTTGTGGCGCAGTTATAAAATAGATCCGAATATTAGGGCGAAGACGACCTTTGCAACTGGGGCATTACCCGGGGGGGGCTCTGTCAGAATCCAAAGACCCCGGCAGCTTCATTCACTGAATGTCTATCAAATAGTGCTTGAGCGCGAGTAGCGGGGAACTAAGCTGCTCCATCGTTCGTGCGCCGCTGAAATCTGCCGCCAACCTATGCAGTTCGCGACCCAAGACTGTATTAACGCCCCCGATAGCGTTTAGCGCCAGGCTCAGGCATTCGTTCACCTTCTTCTGAATCGCCTCAACATCACCCCTACGCACCAGCAACCCAAACACCTCCCTCTCATATTCACTCATCATTAGATCGTCACGCAGAATCGGACTTGAATCCTCCGTTTCGTAAGCGAGCTTCAGGGAGAACAGGGCGACGGTTTCCAGGAGCAATTCCATTGAAGGGAATCCTTGTGAAATGTTCCGCCGATGCGGGCGGTGTAGAAGAACAGCAGGATCAAAAGATCAGCTCCTACCGGATCGCGGCGGGGCGGGGTGGCTTTTTTTGCAGACGAAAAAAAAGGCCTTGCAAAGCAAGACCTTTCTTAATTTTGGTGCCCGAGGGAGACTCGAATATTAGCATAACTGTATAATTAACATAGTTTTTTGCATGTGTACACTTCCACGTTGTACCGTGAAGTGTACACCCTACCTGCCTCCAATAAGGACTGGTGTGGATGGAAGCTTGATCGGATTTCTCCGTCCAATTTCCGACGAGCTGTGAATAATATCTACAAGAAACTAGTTACGGATAGACTCCCTGGTCTGCCCAAAAAATGCCGAACCGACACCTGGCGAACTTTCGCGATTAGTCGGGCGTCATGAGCACAGCAAGCGTTATCTTGATGAACTCCTCGTTTCGATCGATCGTGTCTAGGGCGCCCCGAACATTGTCGGCGACGTCCGCCGATCCGCGCATCTTTACCCAGTTCGAAAGCTCCATGATGGCGGCCTCCAGGGCGAGCTGGTTTTCGTTGATCTTAAGCAGCAGGGAAGGGAGTAAGTCTGAGTTTGGCATTGTGCAATCCTCCGTGAAATTTCAGCGTAGCAGGGGGATTACTGACCTAGGTAGGGAGTTGCGCATGGTCGGAAGGACGCCGGAAGGAGGGTGCATCCACAGTCGATTGCAGCCCTTCGCGACAGGCAGCAACCGGCCAATAGCTGTCGCACGTATATGTCTGCGAATCTAGGGGGATTCAGTAATTGGAAGCTTGACTAGAAAGGTGGTGCCTCTACCCGAGTCGGAACTGACATCGATTGAACCGTTATGTGATGTCACGATCTCTGACGCGATGAACAAGCCCAAGCCCAGCCCTTCTGTCGGCCCGTGATCAATTGCAGATCGCTGCGAGAAACGACCCATAGGGTTAAACAAAAACGGGAGAACGTCCTCTTGTATGGGCTCACCACTGTTATGGACGGTGAAAATAGCGCAGTTTTCTGAGGTGTCTAACTCCACCTTGATAGGGAGTTGATTATCTCCATGCTGCACAGCGTTGCTGATTATGTTCGAAAAGACCTGCTCCATTCTGGCGCCATCGAACTGCCCTTGAACCGAAGTCTTCGCATCAAACAAGACAGTGGCCTCCGGATGGAACGCTCGAATTTCTTCGACAACACGTTCGCAAACGTACGCGAGATCTATACCTGACGTTTTTACAGGAATGCCTGGGCCCATTTGGCAGCGTGTTAGATCAAGTAAGTCTCCGACAATTTGGCTCGCTCGCCGCACGCTTGTATAAATCTGATTGGCAACCTTAGTAGCCTTGGTTCCGGCCCCTTCTGAGCGCCTCAACATGTCGGCACCCAGCAAAATCGCTCCAAGCGGGGTGCGCAGGTCGTGGCCGAGAATGCCCAAGAATATATTGCGCGAAGCCTCCACCGCGCGTGAGTAACTGGCGATGGATTCGGCGAGAGCCTGATCGATGGCCTCGTGGAACCGGGTCATGTCGTCGACATTAATCGGTGTGCCATCCTTCACTTGCCTCATCCACTGGCTGACGACACTTGTTCTCAGTGCTCGGTATTCCGACACCATTTGATCAATCGTGAAACCTGCCATTAACCGCGTAATTGCGTGAGTTTCAGCTGCGGTTTCTTCGTCATCTAAAGGGGCTTGGCCTTGAGACTTGGCAGCTTGCTCTCGCTTCGTCTGCTTTGTGCGTAGGTCAATTACAATTGCCCGCAACATTTGTTCCGCATGATCTCGCAGAGCTTCACTGTCGAGTTCAGCACCCGGCGTCTCAATGGTTCTGGCGAAATCTTCCCAGGCCTGCAGAATGGGCTCAAGGTTCTCAAGAATGAAATCGGACAGGCGCATGTCGGTGATCCTAATGGGAGGCGATTCAGGTGCCGGCAGGAGGCGAGGCTGCGCAGATACCGTGTGAGCGGGTCTCCAGCAGTGTAGGAGGTTGTTTATAGCTTTTAAAGCTCGGTCCGTATCAGGCTCGCTTTGTCGATACGCATGATCAAGGCGTCGCCAGCTTTGACACTGACTCTGATCTCTTGCGTCCATTGTTTGGAGCATTCCTCCGTCGTCCCGCAGAGAGAGTGTGTGATCCGAACGTCAGCCCTAAATGGGCTATTTCTGCGCCAAAAAAGTCAGCTGTCGGCTTTTGATCTATTGAAAAACGGATCGCGCAGTCATTTTCCAATGAGGCTGCGGTCAAGATGACGAGATGGACATCAGATCTTTTTGTGAAACCAAAAAGCCGCTCCTGGGGAACAGTGGTGACCTCCTCCGGAGCGGGTGCTATTTTGCAGCCTGCCATTAGAGCAAGTGTTAAAAGGAAAGTGACATACTTCATCCTATTCCTCTACGCAGTATCTTCTATCCAGTTGACGCTACTGTCCTAATATCAGCGACTTCAATCGTTGCTCCACGATGCTGTCAAAATGGTCTGATAACAATTCACAGCGCTCGGCGGGTAGGCCATCACAGCATTTTATCCCGAGTATGAATCCTTGGGCTTTAGCACCGCTTTTAACCGCTAGAATCATGGAGCCTGCGAGTTCGATCTCGCGGAGAATCCTCTCTGCCTGCTGCTTTATGGGGTCGGGTAAATCGTTTGTTGCTTCTCTCATGGCTTTTTCCACCAGCGCTTACGATCAGACAATAAATGCACCAGTTCGCTTTGTAAGCATGGACCAAAGGTTGCTTCAAGAGTTTCGCTTATTTCATATCGTAAGATCTTCGCCCGTCGACATCCAGAGTACTGCTGGTGCCGACAAGAACTCAGCAGCTGCCGCTCTTGACTGGCCGCTTCAGGCCGGCGAAAGGTTTGTAACGGCTGCCAGGTTGCTCCGGATATACCCCGCACTGGTTGCGGCTTGAAGTCCATCGTTGATCGAGTACAGCCAACGCACGCGGCGTCTGCGATAATGACGATCATAGCGGCGCGATGACATCGAGTGCTCGTGCCAGCATCCGGCATTCGCTTTTGGAGGACTCCATGCGTGACATTATTGATGGCTTTCTGCGCTTTCAGCGCGAGGTTTATCCGCAACGCGTCGAGCTGTTCAAGCAGCTCGCGACGGCACAGAATCCGAAGGCGCTGTTCGTCACCTGCTCGGATAGTCGTGTTGTGCCCGAACTCTTGACGCAGCGCGAACCGGGCGAGCTGTTCGTGATTCGCAACGCCGGCAACATTGTGCCGTCGTATGGTCCCGAACCGGGCGGCGTCTCGGCCACCGTCGAATATGCCGTCGCAGTGCTTGGCGTACAGGACATCGTGATCTGCGGCCATTCGGACTGCGGAGCAATGGGCGCGATTTCACGCTGCACCTGTCTGGATCATCTTCCGGCGGTTGCTAACTGGTTACGTCACTCGGACGCCGCGAAAGCGATTAACGCGGCGCATGAGTTCGACACGCCTCGTGCGAAGCTCGACGGTCTCGTGCGCGAAAACGTGATCGCGCAACTGGCGAATCTGCGTACGCATCCATCGGTGGCACTCGCGCTCGAGCAGGGGCGCATGAATCTACACGGCTGGGTCTACGACATCGAAGCGGGATGTATCGATGTGCTTGATGGCGCGACACGAAACTTCGTTCCACTTGCTGAATCGCCGACCACCGTCGCGATCGCTGCGCGCAACGGTAGAGGGACGTAATAGCGTCAGACAGCTAGCGGTGGGCGCATAAATTCGGGAAACGTTCGCCACGACATAGGTCAACGAAGCGGTCGTGCATCTATCGGGCAAGTTTTGGAGCCGCCCCTTCGAATGACTACTCGGCGAACTAGCGAACGACCGGAACTGGCCGATTGCTGTCCAGAAGGGGGACGCATTGATGCTTCGCTGGTTATCCCGGCTAAACCTGACAAGGCTAGAAAGCCACCGAAGGCGAAGGCTTTGAGTTAAGCCCGGAGAGAGCATACCTACAATGCCCCCCCGTCCTTACAAGCCTACTGGGATGCAGGGAAGGGTTCAGTATCCTCTCTGTGCCCTGAAATCAACGCCATCGACTTATGGCAGTCATTCAGGAAGGATAAAAAAACTGCAGAACACAGCTGTCCCCCCGTCATTTGACTGGATTTAGCCAATCAAAGTTTAAAGGGCTGCTCATCGGAGGTACTAAAAACTTGGTGGCAGTAGTAGCGCATTGCCGCTGGTGCTTGCAGTAATACTGGAGAAGGTGAAAAAATGCTCTCAAAATTCGTTGTTGTTCCTGCAATTCCCAAGGACTTGGAGTCAACGCGCATTGGGGGGGCGCTTCTACTGCCAAACCGAAGCCATAGGTTTCGATATTTATGACAACGTAGAAAAGCGAAGACTGCCGCTCACCTTTCCTACTCGTGGGGAAGCTGAAGATGAATGCCGTCGGCTTAACCGTTAGCGCCTCAGTATTCATCATTCACGTCGGCGCGCACAAACACAGGGTACCGGCAAAATGCTTAACGATTCTCTAACGGCGTGGAACACACGCTGGCATTTATCAAACGATATTGTGACCTGCCAGATGTGTAAGGCTTCACAGCGCAGGTCTGATCGGTCAGTGGTGTTTGAGCATCAAGCTAGCTGCGGGATTGCTGAGCAGGGGGTTAGCCCTTGGGATGACCTGGAAAATGTCCTGACTACCATTCGCAAAACCGGGTTATGGGAGCCGAACAAAGTTGAATGAGTTTGATGCGTTATTGGTCATTTCATGACCATTTGAACTGTCCTTGTACGAGCCGGCAGTCTTTAAGGTAGATTACGGTTACCTGATGAGGCGGTTTCAACCCACCGCGCACACATTGCAGCAGCCCATATGGACGACTAGGCGAGGACGTACATGGTGGAACCTCGCGCCGAACCCTTTGCTGGCGAACAACTCATCATTCATCTGCACCAAGCCCCGAACGATGTCACGAGCTTCGGTCAACTGAAGTGTTAACGATTCAAACTCGTTCGCGCACTCAACTGCCGCTAGTTCGTAGGCGCTGCTTTCTGATAAAAGATCGAAACGCTCGGTGCGAAAGCAGGTATATGGCTTTCGCACTACCGGCCCTGTCGAATAGAAGAATCAATACGCCATGCTCAGCAACCAGATAGTCGATACCGAGTGGGAATGGGTTATCCGCGGGTGATGGCATGGCTGGGCTCTCGATGTTGAACTGCAAGTAATGATTTTATAGCCCTAAAAAGGTCCCATTGAGAGACCGCTTTTGGCCGTTTTCTGACCTTCGCTTAGGGGTTGAACTGCCAGTATTTTCCTAGACGATGAGTGAGTAATTGCATGGTCAGCAAATAGTAATAGCGCGTCGATTCAGTGCGCTGGTTTAGATGGTGATTCAAAAACCACGCAAGGTGTTTTCTCTGCCAAGTCCATGGATTGTCGCATTGCCAGCGCTCAGCGATTGCTGTTTGGATAGTCTTTGCCTGACGAAGGTGGCGTTGGCGTGTGGTATGCGACCCGGTCAGGACGCCTGACAGGAACAGTTCCATATCGAATGTCTTGCTCATGCGCGGCCCCCGATATGCGCCGAAACCACGTCGATACGGTTGTGCCCCAGCTCATAGCTAATTTGTGTTCGGGCCTCCTGATCGAGGTGTCGGTCGAGCTGGTTCCAGCGAGGTGCCGACGCACCTAAGCGGCCCCCTTTGGTACCGTCTTGGATGTTGATCCTCTCGAGTTGCTCGGCTTCGCGTTGCAGTCGTGGAAGGTCGGCCAAAATCGCCTCCCGTAAGCGCATTCCTGTTGCTCGGGTCAACTGCGCGATGGCGGCGGCGCGCGGCTGCTGGTGTGCGCAAAGCACCTCTACGATCAGCTTCACCTGTTCGCGGTCTTGGCCTTGCGGCACCGAACGACGAACACTGGTGCGCCGCATTCCTAGCGCCTTGCTCGGACTCTGCACCTTCACATACTGATCACAGCGAAGCGCGGCCATGGTCCGATTCACACTGGATAACCGGTTTTGCGCAGTGGCGATGGAGAGCTCACCTTGTTCAACTTGCTGGCGCAGATGTCCGGCATAGTCCAACAAGGTCTGCCGATCAATCTGCCGCGCATCGTTGAACCCCGGCCCATCCTCCGAGCGACACCAGCGCACAAACGCCTGCCAGCGATCACTGTGCGCCTTGACCGTGCCGTAATGCCCGCCGCCAAATAGATCGCGCAATGCCTGGGGCCCTGCATAACTCAGTTGCCGACCATAGCCAAAATTCCGCCCATCTCGTTTACCCACCAACCCCATGATCAAACTCCTCTCGAAGCCAACCTCTTAAAACCTTCCCCACGTCATCCCGCCAAGAATGTTGAGTGTTATCAGGGATCAAGGCCCCTGCGACCTGTGAGGGTTGTCCACTAACGCGGGACTGGCGGCTCTTTACGACCGGGAACTTGGGCATCTCATGATCTGGCCTCCTGAGCACTTCCGAAGAAGTGGGCGGGTGAAGGCTGCGCTGGCTGACGAGACCAACGCCGCGAGATCCTGAGTCGGGTGAAGGCAGTGATGCGATGACCGGGGCATGCCTGACTGTCAGTCAGGAGCAGTCCATTCCTTGGGCTGCGGCACCATCATCTGCATCGCTGTTGCGGGTGACTTCGGTGTTTGTCACGCCGATTGTCACGAGGGGGATTGCCGCAAAGCCTTGTACGAGTTGGGCTGCAGCAGCGGTAGGAGCGCCCGTCTCTTTCCGGGAGAAAGAGACGGGCGCAGGTTGGCGCAAGGAAATGGCCAAGCGGATAGGTTGCTGCAGGGCAGCTATGAAAGGGAATGAGTTGCCGCAGTGGGCACACTGGTAAAAGTAGGCATCCATCACATCGCTGTGACCGTGCGAGCCGCCGGACGCTAATCGCACTTTGGGAGAACCACCACGGTGTGGCGTAGCCTTAAAGGTTCTGGCTACCTGGGTTGCTGTCAACGACAGCGGTTTGCCCGATCTTTTCTACGCCTGTGGATAATTAGGGTCAAGGCTCGACTTTTCGAGAATTCTGCGGCTGCGGATGAAATTATCCACCGATGGAAATCCGTGGTCTTCTACAGAAAGTTGCGTGGGCTTTAGATTTTTTAAGTGAGGTCCATCCAAACGGGGCGGCTTTGCAGCCCTGTTTGGATGGACCCGCGTGGAAGACTGGGCTGCGGAGATCTAACTGACTTACCAGCGTTGGAATGCGCCATGGCTGTTTTACAAGGCGATGATGTTGTCGCCGATCGGGTCGAATTGGTGAGGCGTCATGTGATCACAGAATCGCCGCTTAGTCTGTCTCGATAGGCAACTTTTGGAGGTGATCATCTTTGTGTGCATGGGATGCTGTTAGAGGCGGTGCAGAAGGACGCGCGAGGAACTGATTAACGCGAGTATCAAATTGATCGCGAAGGTTGGCTGTAATGCCTTCTTTGAGAGCATCGAGATAGTCCGCATACCACTGCATCATGATCCGACGTTGCGATAGGTATAGGGCTTGGTTGTACTCGCCGGAGATGCCGCCCTCGACGTGAGCCAGTTGGCTTTCGACATGATCCTTCAGCCAGCCATGTTCGCGCAGCAGCGTGCTTGCGGTATGACGAGTGCCATGGCTGACGAGTCGTCCTTTGTAGCCGATCTTGGCGAACACCAGGTTGATCGTGTTTTCACTGATGACTGGCTGCTTTTCACCATTGCCAGGGAATAGATACCGGCTGCGTCCAGTGCTTTGATTCAGTTTGATGAGCATGGCTATCAATTGATGAGGTAGAGGGCTGACGTAATCTCTACGCATCTTCATGCGGGCGGCCGGGATGGTCCATATCCCCTCCTCGAAATCGATTTCCTCCCATTTTGCGTAGCGAACCATCCCGGGGCGGCTAGCGATCAAAATCGTCATCCATGATGCAACCCTTGCTGGTAACCGGCTGGTGGTCTTGCTCAAGGCCTGTAGAAACTCAGGCAGTTCGTTTTCGTGCAGATGTGGGTAGTGCTGAGTGGGCGGTGGAGCTATCGCAATGGCATGGAGTTCGGAGGCTGGATTGTGTTCGCACAGGCCGCGTGCGATCGCTTGACTGAAAATCTGTTTGAGCCAGGTTCGGGTTTTGTCTGCGACGTTGAAGGCGCCCCGTTTTTCGATACTGGCCTGTAGGTTGGCGCAGTCACCTCGGGTAATTGCGCTCAACTGCTTCTCACCCAGGGCGGGTAGTAAATCCTTGTCGAGATAGTCGCGGATTTTTTTCAGCGTCGCGGGGCTGCGGCCGGAATCGGATTTGAACTGATACCAATACTCTGCTGCACGCCTGAAGGTGTTAAGTCCCGCTTCTTGCTGTTGCAGCTTGTCATCGCGGCGCTTTTCTCCCGGGTTGGTTCCTTGCTTGAGCAGGCTGCGGCACTCCGTAGCCAGTTCGCGAGCCTCTTGTAAGGAAATATGCGGGTAGACACCTAGAGACATGCGGGCAGCGCGGCCCTGGAAGCGATAACGGAAGTGCCAATACTTGCTGCCGTTCGGTTTCACCAGCAGGGCAAGACCCGAACTATCACTCAGGGTGAATGCCTTCTCGGCAGGCTTGGAAGCTTTGATCTGCAAGACGGTCAGCGGCATCTGTGTACATCTCCCGTTCTCGAACTGGATTTGTACTCAAAAATGTACCAAAAAGACGCTGGCTTGCAAGAGATGGGGGTAGAACCCCAGAGACCAAAAAGCCCGCAGTTAGCGGGCTCTAGGGGGGTTGCGTAGACGCTGGTAGTCGTCTATGTACTGCAAATGGTGCCCCGAGGGAGACTCGAACTCCCACTTCTTGCGAAAACGGATTTTGAATCCGCCGCGTCTACCAATTCCGCCATCAGGGCTCAATGGCGGCGAAGTATAGAGATGAGATTACCGTCGGTCAATCAGGTACATAGAGAATTTTCACTATTTCGGCTAGACTTCCGGCCCCTGCTAGACGAACCCCATCATGCGCGTTGCTGACTTTACTTTCGAACTCCCTGATTCGCTGATCGCTCGCCATCCTTTGGCTGAGCGTCGCAACAGTCGCCTGTTGACCCTTGATGGGGTCAGCGGCGCCCTGGCACACCGTCAATTCACTGATCTGCTCGAGCA
The DNA here is from genome assembly GCF_054897865.1 of Pseudomonas sp. LS2P72. Taxonomy (NCBI): domain Bacteria; kingdom Pseudomonadati; phylum Pseudomonadota; class Gammaproteobacteria; order Pseudomonadales; family Pseudomonadaceae; genus Pseudomonas; species Pseudomonas sp. LS2P72. The sequence continues at coordinate 5,756,671 of NZ_CM142708.1, read as the reverse complement.
TTTGCGCCCGGGCGATTTGATGGTGTTCAACAATACCCGGGTGATTCCGGCGCGGCTGTTTGGCCAGAAAGCTTCCGGCGGCAAGCTGGAAATTCTGGTGGAGCGGGTGCTCGACAGTCATCGCGTGTTGGCGCATGTGCGTTCCAGCAAGTCGCCCAAGCCGGGGTCGAAGATCCTGATCGACGGCGGTGGCGAAGCCGAAATGCTGGCGCGTCACGATGCGTTGTTCGAGCTGGGTTTCGCCGAAGAGGTGTTGCCGCTGCTCGATCGCGTCGGGCACATGCCGTTGCCTCCCTATATAGACCGCCCGGATGAAGGCTCGGACCGCGAGCGTTATCAGACGGTCTACGCCGAGCGTTTGGGCGCGGTAGCGGCGCCGACGGCGGGGCTGCATTTTGATCAGCCGCTGATGGAGGCGATTGCCGCCAAGGGCGTCGAGACGGCGTTCGTGACCTTGCACGTCGGCGCTGGCACCTTCCAACCGGTGCGCGTCGAGAAGATCGAAGATCACCACATGCATAGCGAGTGGCTGGAAGTCGGTCAGGACGTGGTCGATGCCGTTGAAGCCTGCCGCGCTCGCGGTGGTCGCGTGATAGCGGTGGGGACCACCAGCGTGCGTTCGCTGGAAAGTGCCGCGCGCGATGGCGTGCTCAAGCCGTTCAGTGGCGACACCGACATCTTTATCTACCCGGGCCGGCCGTTTCATGTGGTCGATGCCCTGGTCACCAACTTCCATTTGCCCGAATCCACGCTGTTGATGCTGGTTTCGGCGTTCGCCGGTTATCCCGAAGCCATGGCCGCTTATAAAGCCGCCGTTGAGCATGGTTACCGCTTTTTCAGCTACGGTGATGCGATGTTTATCACCCGTAATCCAGCACCACGTGGCCCTGAGGAAACAGAATGAGTCGCACCAGTCGCATGTCTTTTGAGCTCCTTGCCACCGACGGCAAGGCTCGCCGCGGTCGTTTGACCTTCCCGCGCGGCACCGTCGAGACTCCGGCGTTCATGCCGGTGGGCACGTACGGCACCGTCAAGGGCATGTTGCCGCGGGATATCACCGCCACGGGCGCGGAAATCATTCTGGGTAACACCTTCCACTTGTGGCTGCGTCCTGGCACCGAGGTGATCAAGAAGCACGGCGACCTGCACGATTTCATGCAGTGGAAAGGCCCGATTCTGACCGACTCCGGCGGTTTCCAGGTGTTCAGCCTGGGCGCGATGCGCAAGATCAAGGAGGAGGGCGTGACCTTCGCTTCTCCAGTCGACGGTGCCAAAGTGTTCATGGGGCCGGAAGAGTCGATGCAGGTCCAGCGTGATCTGGGCTCGGACATCGTGATGATTTTCGACGAATGCACCCCGTACCCGGCCGACGAAGACGTCGCTCGCGTGTCCATGGAGTTGTCGTTGCGCTGGGCCAAGCGTTCGAAAGAAGCCCATGGCGACAACACGGCGGCGCTGTTCGGCATTGTTCAGGGCGGCATGCACCAGGATTTGCGCATGCGCTCCCTGGAAGGTCTCGACAATATCGGTTTCGATGGTTTGGCCATTGGCGGTCTGTCGGTGGGCGAGCCGAAACACGAGATGATCAAGGTGCTCGACTACCTGCCGGGTCAAATGCCGGCTGACAAACCTCGTTACCTTATGGGCGTTGGCAAACCGGAAGATCTGGTTGAGGGTGTGCGCCGCGGTGTGGACATGTTCGATTGCGTGATGCCAACCCGTAATGCCCGCAATGGGCATCTGTTCATTGATACAGGCGTGCTGAAGATCCGTAACGCGTTCCATCGCCATGATGATTCGCCGCTGGATCCGACCTGCGATTGCTACACCTGCCAGAACTTCTCCCGTGCTTATCTGCACCATCTGGACAAGTGCGGCGAAATGCTGGGTAGCATGTTGAATACCATCCACAATTTGCGCCATTACCAGGTGCTTATGGCTGGTTTGCGCGAGGCTATTCAACAAGGTACATTGGCCGCCTTTGTCGATGCCTTCTACGCCAAACGCGGGCTTCCTGTTCCGCCTTTGGACTGAGTTTTCTGACCCTAAGATTCAATATTTGCAACTGGAGTGCTAAATGAGCTTTTTTATCTCTAATGCCATGGCTGACGCTGCTGCACCTGCTGCAGGCCCAATGGGCGGCGGCTTTGAGTGGATTTTCCTGGTCGGTTTCCTGGTCATCTTCTACCTGATGATCTGGCGTCCACAGGCCAAGCGCGCCAAAGAGCAGAAAAACCTGCTGAGCAGCCTGCAGAAAGGCGACGAAGTTGTGACCACCGGTGGTATCGCCGGCAAGATCACTAAAGTGGCAGACGACTTCGTTGTTCTGGAAGTTTCCGACACCATCGAAATGAAGTTCCAGAAAGGCGCCATTGCCGCCACGCTGCCAAAAGGCACGCTGAAAGCGATCTAAGTTTCAACTTCTACTCAATCGACGGGGCGCGCAAGGCGCCCCGCGTCATAAGCGGGCGGCGTGATGCTGAACAAATACCCTCTGTGGAAATACATTCTGATCCTGGCGGTGCTAGCGGTCGGTCTGATTTATTCCGCTCCCAATCTATATCCTGATGACCCGGCCATTCAGGTCAGCGGTGCAAGCACTTCGCTGCAGGTCACTCAGGCTGATCTGGACCGTGTGGGCGCAGCGCTCAAGGAATCCGGGATCAACGTCAAGGCTGCCACCCTGGCAGCAAACGGCAAGGGCGGTTTGATTCGTCTGACCAAGGCTGAAGATCAGTTACCTGCCAAAGACGTCGTGCGCAAGGCATTGGGTGATGACTACGTCGTTGCACTGAATTTGGCACAAACCACCCCGCAATGGCTGCGCAGCCTGGCCGCGCACCCGATGAAGCTGGGTCTGGACTTGTCCGGTGGTGTGCACTTCCTGCTTGAAGTGGACATGGACAAAGCGCTCGATGCGCGCCTGAAAGTCTACGAAGGCGACGTCAAGAGCCTGTTGCGTAAAGAGAAGCTGCGCTATCGCAGCCTGCCGCAACTCAACGGTGCCATTCAGCTGGGCTTCACTGATGAAACTGCCCGCGAACAAGCCCGTACGCTGATCCGCAAGAGCTTCAACGATTTCGACATTGTTCCGGCCGACCTCAATGGCCAACCGGTACTGCGTCTGGCGATGACCCCGGCCAAGCTGGCGGAAATCCGTGAATACTCCATCAAGCAGAACTTGACCACGGTACGTAACCGCGTCAACGAGCTGGGTGTTGCCGAGCCAATCGTTCAGCGTCAGGGCGCCAACCGCATCGTGGTTGAGCTGCCGGGCGTGCAGGACACTGCCGAAGCCAAGCGCATCCTCGGCAAGACGGCCAACCTTGAGTTCCGTCTGGCCGCTGAGCCGGGCGCTTCGAAAGCGACTTCCGAAACCTTCGAGTTCCGTGAAGGCAATCGTCCTCCGGCACAGATCGAGCGTGGCTTGATCATCACTGGCGACCAGGTGACTGACGCCAAGGCTGGCTTCGGCGAGCAAGGCACGCCAGAAGTGAACATCCGTCTGGATGGCCACGGTGGCGAGCTGATGAGTCGTGCGACTCGCAGCAACGTCGGTCGCAGCATGGCAGTGATCTTTATCGAGCAACGTCCGGTTACCACTTACGTCAAGCAAGTGGTCAATGGCGTCGAGAAAGACGTGCCGGTCCAGACATTCAAGGAAGAGAAGAAGATCATCAGTCTCGCGACCATTCAGTCGCCGCTGGGTGCTCAATTCCGCATCACTGGCCTGAACGGCCAGGGCGAGTCGTCCGAACTGGCGCTGCTGCTACGTGCCGGTGGTCTGGCTGCACCGATGTACTTCGCTGAAGAGCGCACCATTGGTCCAAGCCTGGGTGCCGACAACATCATCAAAGGTGTCGATGCATCGCTGTGGGGCATGCTGTTTGTCTCGCTATTCATCATTGCCATCTACCGCTTCTTCGGCATCATTGCCACCGTCGCTCTGGCGGTGAACATGGTGCTGCTGCTGGCCCTGATGTCGCTGCTGGGTGCAACGCTGACCCTGCCAGGTATCGCCGGTATCGTGTTGACCATGGGTATGGCCGTCGACGCCAACGTTCTGATCTTCTCGCGGATACGTGAAGAGATCGCGGCGGGCATGACCGTACAACGGGCAATCAACGAAGGCTTCGGCCGGGCATTCACCGCGATTCTCGATGCCAACCTGACCACTCTGTTGGTCGGCGGGATTCTCTTTGCCATGGGCACCGGCCCGGTCAAAGGTTTCGCAGTGACCATGTCCCTCGGGATCTTTACCTCGATGTTCACGGCCATCATGGTGACCCGCGCGATGGTCAACCTGATCTTCGGCGGTCGTGACTTCAAGAAGTTGTGGATTTAAGGGGCTGCCATGTTACGTACAATCAACTTCATGGGCGTTCGCAACTTTGCGTTCGGCGTCACATTATTCCTTACCGTGCTGGCCTTGTTCAGCGTCGCCACCAAGGGCATGAACTGGGGCCTGGACTTCACCGGCGGTACGCTCATCGAGCTGACCTACGAGCGTCCGGCCGATGTCACCAAGGTGCGTGAGCAGCTGGTTACATCGGGTTATCACGAGGCGATCGTCCAGAGCTTCGGTGCGACTACCGATTTGCTGGTGCGCATGCCGGGTGAAGACCCGCAGCTGGGTCATCAAGTGGCGGAAGCGCTGCTGAAAGTCGGCGGCGACAACCCGGCGACGGTCAAACGCGTCGAGTTCGTTGGCCCGCAGGTGGGTGAGGAGCTGCGCGACCAAGGCGGCCTCGGCATGCTGATGGCGTTGGGCGGCATCCTGATCTACCTGGCTTTCCGCTTTCAGTGGAAGTTCGCGGTCGGTGCCATCGTTTCGTTGATTCACGACGTGATCGTGACCATCGGTATCCTGTCGTTCTTCCAGATCACCTTCGACCTGACGGTGCTGGCGGCGGTACTGGCGATCATTGGTTACTCGCTCAACGACACCATCGTGGTATTCGACCGGGTTCGTGAGAACTTCCGTGTGTTGCGCAAGGCGACCTTGATCGAGAACATCAACATCTCGACTACCCAGACCCTGCTGCGGACCATGGCAACGTCGATCTCCACTTTGCTGGCGATCGCGGCCCTGTTGTTCTTTGGTGGCGATAACCTGTTCGGCTTCTCCATCGCGCTGTTTATTGGTGTGTTGGCGGGTACTTACTCGTCGATCTACATCGCTAACGTCGTGCTGATCTGGCTGAACCTGAGCACCGAGGATCTGATTCCTACAGTGGCTACCGATAAGGAAGTCGACGACCGCCCATAACGGCTATCGTTTTCCCGCTGTCGGCCGAAAAGGCGCGAGTATTGAACTCGCGCCTTTTTTTATGCTCCAAGGCTGGGAGAAGCGCGGGCTTGTCCCGCATATGATGGTCAGGAGGTTCATGTGAACAAGTCGTTGCTGGTTGGTGCGGTATTGGGTGCTGTCGGCGTAACTGCCGGGGGTGCTGTTGCTACCTACAAGCTGGTTAAAAGCGGCCCTGAATATGCGCAAGTGCTAGCCGTTGAGCCGGTCAAGACACAAATCAAGACGCCACGTGAAGTGTGCAAGGACGTCGCAGTAACCCGGCAAGCGCCGGTGAAAGATCAACACCAGATCGCCGGTACCGTATTGGGTGCCGTGGCGGGTGGTTTGCTCGGTAATCAGATCGGTGGTGGCACCGGCAAGAAGATTGCCACCGTAGCAGGTGCAGTTGGCGGTGGTTACGCGGGCAACAAGGTTCAGGAAGGCATGCAGGAGCGCGACACCTACACCACGACTCAGACGCGGTGTAATACCGTGAATGACATCAGTGATAAGGTCGTAGGTTACGACGTCCGTTATTCGCTGGACGGCAAGGAAGGCAAGGTGCGGATGGATCGCGATCCGGGCAACCAGATTCCGGTCGACAAGGAAGGCAAGCTGATCCTGGGGCAGAACGAGCCGGCCCAGTAAATAGCTGAAATTCAGATTCAAAAAGAAGCACCCTGCGGGGTGCTTTTTTTGTGTTCGCGATTTATGCATCACCACAGATTCCTGTAGGAGTGAGCCTGCTCGCGATAGCAGTCTTGCATTCAATATCAGTGGTGATTGATCCACCGCTATCGCGAGCAGGCTCACTCCCACATTGGATTTGTGGTGTTGTGCAAGGCGGATTCCAGGCATAAAAAAAGCACCCCGAGGGGTGCTTTTTTGTGGCTGCTCGCTTAGCGTTTCAGCGAGGCCGGCAGGTGCGGCTGGATGGCCGTCAGTACTGCTTTGAAGCATTTGGTGTTACCGGCAACAACGTGGCCTTTCTCAAGGAAGTCGTGGCCGCCGGTGAAGTCGCTCACGAGACCGCCTGCTTCCTGAATCAGCAGGGCGCCTGCAGCCATGTCCCACTCGGACAGGCCCGACTCCCAGAATGCGTCGAAGCGGCCGGCCGCTACGTAAGCCAGGTCCAGGCTCGCCGAGCCAGCGCGGCGGATGCCGGCAGTCTGGCCAACCAGGGCGCGGAACATGCCCAGGTAGTTGTCGAGGTTGTCCATCTGGTCATCGCGGAACGGGAAGCCGGTACCCAGAAGGGCGCCGTCGAGGCTGGTGCGGCCGCTGACGCGCAGACGACGACCGTTCAGTTGAGCGCCACGACCACGGCTGGCGGTGAATTCTTCCTGGCGAACCGGGTCCAGAACAACAGCGTGTTCCAGGCGGCCGCGGTATTTGCAGGCGATGCTGACAGCGAAGTGAGGAATGCCGCGCAGGAAGTTGGTGGTGCCGTCCAGTGGGTCGATGATCCACAGGTATTCTTCGCCTTCGCCGCTACCCGGGTGCATGCCGGTTTCTTCGCCGAGAATGCCGTGGGTAGGGTAGGCCTTGCGCAGCGCGTCGATGATTTTCTGTTCGGCGGCGCGATCCACCTCGGATACATAATCCTTGGCGTCTTTTTCGTCGACCTTGATGGTATCCAGGCGCTCGATGGAGCGGAAGATCAATTCACTGGCGCTGCGGGCGGCGCGCAGCGCGATATTCAGCATGGGCTGCATGGATGTGTCACCTAAGGTTGTTAAAGAAAGCCGGGCATTCTATCAGAAAGTTTCTACAGGAGAAGGTCAGTGTTCGCTTTCATAGCTTAACGGTAGGTTGAGCTGTAAGATTCTGCTCCCCATAAAGTGTTCGAGAGCGCCTCCCTTGCTGCAAAACATTCGTGTCGTCCTGGTCAATACCAGCCATCCCGGGAATATCGGCGGGGCAGCGCGTGCCATGAAGAACATGGGCCTGTCGCGACTGGTGCTGGTCGAACCGCGGTTGTTCCCGCATCACGAAGCCGATGCTCGTGCTTCCGGTGCCGGTGACATCCTTGAAAACGCGCAAGTCGTCGCCACCTTGGAAGATGCCTTGGTCGGCTGCAATCTGGTGCTCGGCACCAGCGCCCGTGACCGTCGCATTCCCTGGCCGTTGCTCGATCCGCGCGAATGCGGTGTAAAAGTGGTCGAGGAAGCAACGCAGGGCGCTGAAATCGCCTTGGTCTTTGGTCGTGAAGATTCCGGCCTGACCAATGAAGAGCTACAGCGATGTCATTATCACGTGCATATCCCGTCAGACCCTGAGTTCAGTTCGCTGAACCTTGGGGCCGCGGTGCAGGTGTTGAGCTATGAAGTGCGTATGTCCTGGCTCGCGGCCCAAGGTCAGCCGAGCAAGGTCGAGAAGGATGAAGTGGCGTCCACCAAAAGTGGTGAGCTGGCGACCATGGATGAGCTGGAGCGATTCTATGAGCACCTGGAGCAAACCCTGGTGGCCATTGAATTTCTCGATCCGGAAAAGCCACGGCACTTGATGGCGCGCCTGCGCCGGTTGTACGGACGCAGCTCGGTCAGCCGGGCGGAAATGAATATATTGCGTGGCATCCTCACGGAAACCCAGAAAGCGGCCCGTGGTGAGCTTCTTAAGCGGAAGGATTAAAAATGTTCGAGCGTTTGCGTGAAGATATCCAGAGTGTTTTCCATCGTGATCCGGCAGCGCGCAACGCCTTTGAAGTTCTGACGTGCTACCCGGGCATGCACGCCATCTGGATCCACCGCTTGTCGTCGGCCCTGTGGGGCATGGGCTGGAAGTGGCTGGCGCGGCTGGTGTCGAACTTCGGTCGCTGGTTGACCGGAATCGAAATTCATCCGGGTGCCAAGGTCGGTCGTCGCTTCTTTATTGACCATGGCATGGGTATCGTCATCGGTGAGACCGCTGAGATCGGCAATGACGTCACCCTCTATCAGGGCGTGACCCTGGGTGGCACCAGTTGGAACAAGGGCAAGCGTCACCCGACGCTTGAGGATGGTGTGGTGGTCGGGGCGGGGGCCAAGGTGCTTGGTCCGTTCACGGTCGGCGCCGGAGCCAAGGTCGGTTCCAATGCTGTGGTTACCAAAGCTGTTCCGGCCGGTGCGACGGTGGTCGGCATTCCGGGTCGGATCATCGTCAAGCCCGATGAAGAGCAGGACGCCAAGCGCAAGGCCATGGCCGAGAAGATCGGTTTTGACGCCTACGGTGTTGGCGAAGACATGCCGGACCCGGTGGCGCGGGCCATCAATCAGTTGCTCGATCATCTGCAGGCAGTTGATGGGCGTCTGGAGGGTATGTGCGGAGCGTTGAAGGATCTGGGCAGCAATTACTGTGCGAAAGATCTGCCTGAGCTGCGTGAAGAAGACTTTGCCTGTGTGAAGGACAAGGATCAGAGCCAGGCCGGCTAGACCGTGTCAGTTTCTTCGCGGGCAAGCCTCGCTCCTACAGGATTGGCGCAACCCATGTAGGAGCGAGGCTTGCCCGCGAAGAACGATAACGTGCAATTACTGGCTGTACACGGCCAGCCTTTGCTATGATGCGCCCGCTCTTTTGTGGGTAATCCTGACTAAAGTACTAGGTCTTATAGTTGACTTAAATACTCGGGAATTGCATACTCGCCCCATTCTGAACTCCGTGGTAATTGTCCATGCGACTGACTACAAAAGGCCGATACGCCGTGACTGCCATGCTTGACCTGGCGTTGCACGCGCAGCACGGGCCGGTGTCCCTGGCCGATATCTCCGAGCGCCAAGGCATCTCCCTGTCCTACCTCGAACAGCTCTTCGCCAAATTGCGCCGCAGCAATCTGGTGTCCAGCGTTCGTGGTCCAGGCGGCGGCTATCAGCTGTCGCGCGACATGCAGGGTATCCAGGTCGCCCAGGTGATCGATGCGGTGAATGAATCGGTCGATGCAACCAAATGCCAGGGCCAGGGCGATTGCCATCAAGGCGACACCTGTCTGACCCACCACTTGTGGTGCGATCTGAGCCTGCAGATTCACGAATTTCTCAGCGGTATCAGCTTGGCTGACCTTGTCACTCGCCGTGAGGTACAAGAAGTAGCCCAGCGTCAGGATCAGCGCCGTTGCAACAGCAAGGCGCCACGCCTGGACAAGATTGAAGCGTCCGCCGTCGAATGACAGCCAAAGAGCTAGCGGCACGCCAGCCAGCCTGATTTAGGAGATAGTCCATGAAATTGCCGATTTACCTTGATTACTCTGCGACCACCCCGGTTGATCCGCGTGTAGCGCAAAAGATGAGTGAGTGCCTGCTGGTTGACGGAAACTTCGGTAACCCGGCGTCCCGTTCCCACGTGTTCGGCTGGAAAGCTGAAGAGTCCGTCGAAAACGCTCGTCGTCAGGTCGCAGACCTGGTCAACGCCGACCCGCGTGAAATCGTCTGGACCTCCGGTGCCACCGAGTCCGACAACCTGGCAATCAAGGGTGCGGCGCATTTCTATGCCACCAAAGGCAAACACCTGATCACCACCAAGATTGAGCACAAGGCTGTCCTCGACACCATGCGCCAACTGGAGCGTGAAGGCTTTGAAGTCACCTACATCGAGCCTCGCACTGATGGTCTGGTCACCCCAGAGATGATCGAAGCTGCCCTGCGCGACGACACCATCCTGGTTTCGGTCATGCACGTGAACAACGAAATCGGCACCGTCAACGACATCGCAGCCATCGGCGAACTGACCCGTTCCAAGGGCATCCTGTTCCACGTCGACGCTGCTCAGTCCACCGGCAAGGTCGATATCGACCTGTCGAAGCTGAAAGTCGACATGATGTCGTTCTCCGCTCACAAAACCTACGGCCCTAAAGGCATCGGCGCACTGTACGTGAGCCGCAAGCCGCGTGTTCGCATCGAAGCGACCATGCACGGCGGTGGTCACGAACGCGGTATGCGTTCCGGCACCCTGGCGACCCACCAGATCGTCGGCATGGGCGAAGCCTTCCGCGTAGCCAAGGAAGACATGGTTGCCGAGAACATCCGCATCAAGGCCCTGAGCGACCGTTTCTTCAAGCAGGTCGAAGGCCTGGAAGAGCTGTACATCAACGGCAGCATGACCGCCCGCGTTCCGCACAACCTGAACCTGAGCTTCAACTACGTTGAAGGCGAGTCGCTGATCATGGCGCTCAAGGATCTGGCGGTTTCGTCCGGCTCGGCCTGCACCTCGGCTTCCCTTGAGCCTTCGTACGTACTGCGCGCCCTGGGCCGCAATGACGAACTGGCACACAGCTCGATTCGCTTCACCTTCGGCCGTTTCACCACCGAAGAAGAAATCGACTACGCCGCGCAGAAAGTCTGCGAGGCCGTTACCAAGCTGCGCACTCTGTCGCCGCTGTGGGACATGTACAAAGACGGTGTCGACATTTCGAAAATCGAGTGGGCGGCACACTGATTTCAAGTCGCCGCAAACCGGCCCTGTAAGACGCAGGTTTTCAGGGCTCAAGAGCGACTCTCTGATGAGTGAGGATTAAGAATCATGGCTTACAGCGAAAAGGTCATCGACCACTACGAGAACCCGCGCAACGTCGGCAAGATGGACGCGGAAGACCCAGATGTCGGCACCGGCATGGTCGGCGCTCCGGCGTGCGGCGACGTGATGCGTCTGCAGATCAAGGTTAACGAGCAAGGCATCATCGAAGACGCCAAGTTCAAGACCTACGGTTGCGGTTCGGCTATCGCCTCCAGCTCGCTGGCGACCGAGTGGATGAAAGGCAAGACTCTGGATGAAGCCGAGACCATCAAAAACACTCAGCTGGCTGAAGAACTGGCTCTGCCGCCAGTAAAAATTCACTGCTCCGTACTTGCTGAAGACGCCATCAAAGCGGCCGTTCGCGACTACAAGCAGAAGAAAGGCTTGATCTGATTTTCAAGTTTTGGCGACGAGTAAGGAGTCACCGATGGCTATCAGCATGACAGAAGCGGCTGCTCAACACGTGCGACGCTCCCTCAACGGGCGCGGCAAAGGTGAAGGGATTCGTCTGGGTGTTCGCACCACAGGCTGTTCCGGCCTTGCCTACGTGCTGGAGTTTGTCGACGAGGTGGTTGCAGAGGATCAGGTGTTCGAAAGTCACGGCGAGAAAGTGATCATCGACCCGAAAAGCCTGGCCTACCTGGACGGCACCGAACTCGATTTCGTCAAGGAAGGGTTGAACGAAGGCTTCAAGTTCAACAACCCCAACGTGCGCGGTGAATGTGGCTGCGGCGAAAGCTTCAACATCTGAGGCTGCTCGTGGGTACTCCTTGTCATTTCGCTTTATTTGAGCTGAAACCGAGCTTCCGTCTGGATCTCGATCAGTTGGCCACGCGCTATCGTGAGTTGGCGCGCGGTGTTCATCCGGACCGCTTTGCAGACGCTTCCGAGCGCGAGCAGCGGCTGGCGCTAGAGCAATCCGCGAGCCTCAACGAGGCCTACCAGACGCTCAAAAGTCCCCCAAAGCGCGCGCGTTATTTGCTTGCCATGGGCGGTCGCGAGCTGCCGCTGGAGGTCACGGTGCATGATCCGGAGTTTCTTCTGCAGCAGATGGAGCTGCGTGAAGAGCTCGAAGACCTGCAAGACAGCGCCGACCTGGCGGGTGTTGCAGTGTTCAAGCGTCGCCTGAAGATTGCGCAGGATGAACTGAACGAAAGCTTCGCAGCCTGTTGGGATGATGCAGCGCAACGTGAACAGGCCGAACGCCTGATGCGGCGCATGCAGTTCCTCGACAAGCTCACCTACGAAGTGCGCCAGTTAGAAGAGCGCCTCGACGATTAACCCAGTGCCGCTCCGGTCGCACGCCTGATATACAGATAAGTCCTGATAACGATGGCCCTACTGCAGATCGCCGAACCCGGCCAAAGTCCTCAACCGCACCAGCGTCGTCTGGCTGTGGGGATCGACTTGGGCACTACCAATTCGCTGGTCGCTGCGTTGCGCAGTGGTCTTTCCGAACCTCTGGCCGACGCGGACGGGCAGGTCATCCTGCCGTCTGCCGTGCGCTACCACGCGGATCGCGTCGAAGTCGGCGAGTCGGCCAAGCTGGCTGCCGCCGCCGATCCTTTGAACACTGTGCTGTCGGTCAAGCGCTTGATGGGTCGTGGTCTGTCCGACGTCAAGCAATTGGGCGATCAACTGCCGTACCGCTTTGTCGGCGGCGAGTCGCACATGCCATTCATCGACACGATTCAGGGGCCAAAAAGCCCGGTCGAAGTTTCCGCCGATATCCTGAAAGTGCTGCGTCAGCGCGCCGAAGCGACGTTGGGTGGCGAACTTGTAGGTGCGGTAATCACCGTTCCGGCCTATTTCGACGATGCTCAGCGCCAAGCCACCAAGGATGCGGCCAAGCTGGCCGGTCTGAATGTGCTGCGTCTGCTCAATGAGCCGACCGCCGCCGCTGTGGCTTACGGTCTGGATCAACACGCTGAAGGCCTGGTCGCGATTTATGACCTGGGTGGCGGCACCTTCGATATTTCGATTCTGCGCCTGACTGGCGGTGTGTTTGAAGTTTTGGCTACCGGCGGCGACAGCGCGCTGGGCGGCGATGACTTCGACCACGCAATCGCTGGCTGGATCATCGAGCGTGCCGGTCTGTCCGCCGACCTCGATCCGGGTGCGCAACGCCATCTGCTGCAAACCGCTTGTGCGGCCAAAGAAGCCCTGACCAATACCTCGACCGTCGAAGTCGCTTATGGCGACTGGAAAGACGAGCTGACCCGTGAAGCCTTTAATGCGCTGATCGAGCCAATGGTTGCCCGCAGCCTGAAAGCCTGCCGCCGCGCTGTGCGTGATTCCGGCATCGAGCTGGACGAAGTGCATGCCGTGGTCATGGTTGGCGGTTCGACTCGTGTGCCTCGCGTTCGCGAGGCCGTCGCTGAAGCCTTCGGTCGCGAACCATTGACCGAAATCGATCCGGATCAAGTGGTGGCCATTGGTGCCGCGATCCAGGCCGATACGCTGGCCGGCAACAAGCGTGATGGCGATGAGCTGCTGTTGCTTGACGTGATTCCGTTGTCCCTGGGGCTGGAAACCATGGGCGGGCTGATGGAGAAGGTGATTCCGCGCAACACCACCATCCCTGTCGCCCGCGCTCAGGACTTCACGACTTATAAAGATGGCCAGTCGGCCATGGCGATCCACGTATTGCAGGGTGAGCGCGAGCTGATCAGCGACTGCCGTTCCCTGGCACGCTTCGAATTGCGCGGCATTCCGGCGATGGTGGCCGGTGCGGCGAAGATTCGCGTGACCTTCCAGGTCGATGCCGACGGTCTGCTCAGTGTTTCTGCCCGCGAGCTGGGCTCGGGCATTGAGGCCAGCATCCAGGTCAAGCCGTCCTACGGTCTGACGGATGGCGAAATTGCCAAGATGCTCAAGGACTCGTTCCAGCACGCCAACGACGACAAGGTCGCCCGGGTGTTGCGTGAGCAGCAGGTCGATGCCCAGCGCCTGATCGAAGCGGTGCAGGGCGCCCTCGATGTCGATGGCGAGCGCTTGCTCGACGCCGAAGAGCGCATGGTCATCGAATTGCAGATGCAGGAACTGACCGAACTGATGAAAGGTACTGATGGTTACGCCATCGAGCAGCAGACCAAGCGTCTGTCGCAAGTGACCGACGCCTTTGCTGCCCGCCGCCTGGACTCGACGGTGAAAGCCGCGCTGGCGGGGCGCAACCTGAATGAGATTGAGGAATAACGATGCCGCAGGTCATTTTTCTGCCACACGATAAGTTTTGCCCGGACGGCATGGTTGTGGAGGCTGAGCCTGGCACATCCATTCTCGAGCTGGCCCATGAACACCATATCGAGATGGAAAGCGCCTGTGGCGGCGTCTGCGCCTGCACCACCTGCCACTGCATCATCCGCGAAGGTTTCGACTCGCTGGAAGAAGCGGATGAGCTGGAAGAAGACTTTCTTGATCGTGCCTGGGGTCTGGAGGCGCAATCGCGTCTAGGCTGTCAGGCGATCGTCGGGAATGAAGACCTGACTGTCGAAATTCCGAAATACTCGCTCAACCATGCGGCTGAAGCGCCGCACTGATTCAAGGAACTGAAATGAGTCTGAAGTGGGTTGATGTGCTGGAAATCGCGATCCAACTGGCTGAATCCAAGCCGGATGTGGACCCGCGTTACGTGAACTTCGTCGATCTGCACAAATGGGTGCTGGCATTGCCGGAGTTCAGTGATGATCCGACCCGCGGTGGCGAGAAGGTGCTTGAAGCCATTCAGGCCGCCTGGATCGAAGAAGCAGACTGAGTCTGCGCCGTACGCAGTTAGGCAATACCAAAGAACCCGCGTATAATTCGCGGGTTTAATTTTTCGCAAATTACCGTTTCTGGAGTTACACCATGGCTGTTCAACGTACTTTCTCCATCATCAAGCCTGACGCTGTTGCAAAAAACGTTATCGGCGAGATCACCACTCGTTTCGAAAAAGCTGGCCTGCGCGTTGTAGCTTCGAAACTGAAGCAACTGTCCAAAGCTGAAGCTGAAGGCTTCTACGCTGAGCACAGCGCTCGTGGTTTCTTCGGCGACCTGGTTGCTTTCATGATCTCCGGTCCGGTTGTCGTTCAGGTTCTGGAAGGCGAAAACGCTATCGCTCTGAACCGTGAGCTGATGGGCGCCACCAACCCTAAAGAAGCTGCTGCCGGTACCATCCGCGCTGACTTCGCTGATTCCATCGACGCCAACGCTGTACACGGTTCGGACTCCGAAGCCGCTGCTGCTCGCGAAATCTCGTACTTCTTCGCAGCTACTGAAGTAACCACTCGCTAAGCATTGGCTTAAGAGTGAAGGTGAATCCATGACTACATCGACTGTAAAAACCAACCTGCTGGGTCTGACTCAGCTGGAAATGGAAAAATTCTTCGACTCGATCGGGGAGAAGCGTTTCCGTGCCGGTCAGGTAATGAAATGGATTCACCACCTTGGCGTCGATGATTTCGACGCCATGACGAACGTCAGCAAGGCCTTGCGCGACAAGCTCAAGGTCATTGCTGAAGTCCGCGGCCCCGAAGTGGTCAGCGAGGATATTTCCACCGACGGCACCCGCAAGTGGGTGGTTCGTGTGGCGTCCGGCAGCTGCGTCGAGACCGTGTACATTCCCCAGGGCAAACGCGGCACTTTGTGCGTTTCGTCCCAGGCAGGCTGTGCCCTGGATTGCAGTTTCTGCTCCACCGGCAAGCAAGGATTCAACAGCAACCTCACCGCCGCCGAAGTCATCGGCCAGGTGTGGATTGCCAATAAATCGTTCGGCAGCATCCCGGCGACCGCCGACCGTGCCATCACCAACGTGGTGATGATGGGCATGGGTGAACCGCTGCTGAACTTCGACAACGTCGTCGCTGCCATGCATCTGATGATGGATGACCTGGGCTACGGGATCTCCAAGCGCCGCGTAACCCTGTCTACATCGGGTGTGGTGCCGATGATCGATGAGCTGTCCAAGCACATCGACGTCTCCCTGGCGTTGTCCCTGCACGCACCGAACGACGCATTGCGTAACCAATTGGTACCGATCAACAAGAAGTATCCGCTTAAGATGCTGCTCGAGTCGTGCCAGCGCTACATGTCGTCCCTGGGCGAGAAGCGCGTGCTCACCATTGAGTACACCTTGCTCAAGGACATCAACGACAAGGTTGAACATGCCGTTGAGATGATCGAGTTGCTCAAGAACATCCCGTGCAAGATCAACCTGATTCCGTTCAACCCGTTCCCGCATTCCGGTTACGAGCGCCCGAGCAACAACGCGATTCGTCGTTTCCAGGATCAGCTTCACCATGCCGGCTTCAATGTCACCGTACGCACCACCCGCGGTGAAGACATCGATGCCGCGTGTGGCCAATTGGTAGGACAGGTGCTGGATCGCACCCGTCGCAGCGAACGTTATATCGCCGTGCGCGAGTTAAGCGCCGAAAACGATATCGCACAGAACGCTGCGAACAATAATTAAGAGAGGATCTCTATGTCCCTGCGCTTCGCGCTGCTTTTGCTGTTGGCCAGCCTGTGTGCTGGTTGTGTCCTGTCGGGCGATTTCAACCCGATGAAGACCAGCAAGGGCCGCGATGAAGCGCGCGTTGCCTATGTGCAGTTGGGCTTGGGGTACTTGCAACAGGGCATGACCGAACGGGCGAAAGTACCGTTGAAGAAAGCGCTGGATCTGGATGACTCGGATCCGGATGCCAACGCTGCACTGGGTCTGGTATTCCAGGCCGAGATGGAGCCGGAGCTGGCGGATCAGCATTTTCGCAAGGCGCTGTCTTCCCGTCCCAACGATGCGCGAATCCTGAACAACTACGGCAGTTTTCTTTTCGAAGAGAAACGCTACAAAGAAGCTTACGAGCGCTTTGAACAGGCCGCCGCCGATACCTTGTATCCTGAGCGTTCGCGGGTGTTCGAGAACCTTGGAATGACCGCTTCGAAGCTGGGGCAGCGCGATCT
Source organism: Pseudomonas sp. LS2P72 (assembly GCF_054897865.1). Taxonomy (NCBI): domain Bacteria; kingdom Pseudomonadati; phylum Pseudomonadota; class Gammaproteobacteria; order Pseudomonadales; family Pseudomonadaceae; genus Pseudomonas; species Pseudomonas sp. LS2P72. The sequence continues at coordinate 5,739,960 of NZ_CM142708.1, read as the reverse complement.
GGCGCAGCAGCAGCTGGAAAAAGCCCTGCGTTTGAATCGCCAACAGCCACGTGCATTGCTGGAAATGGCTGAGTTGTCTTACGAAGACAGGCATTATGTGCCCGCGCGTGACTACTACGATCGTTTTAGCCTGCTCACCGAGCAAAATGCACGTAGTCTATTGCTCGGCGTTCGGCTGGCAAAAGTGTTTGATGATCGCGACAAGGCCGCCAGTTTTGGCCTGCAACTAAAACGACTCTATCCCGGCACGCCGGAATATCAGCAATACCTGTCGGAGCAATGATGAAAGCGGCGCATCCCGAAGTTGTAGCAGCGAATCGCGTTAATCCCGGTGAGACTTTGCGCCAGGCTCGCGAAAGCAATGGCTGGTCGCTGGCCGAAGTGGCCCTCAAGCTCAACCTCACCGTCAATTCCCTGAGCAATCTGGAAGCCGGCGCTTTTGACAAGCTGCCTGGGCATACCTTTGCTCGCGGTTATATTCGCGCCTACGCGAAACTGCTCGGCATGGATCAAACCGTACTGGTTCAACAGTTCGACCAATCCACCGGCACCGACTCCCAAGGCAGCAACGTTCATAGCCTGGGACGCATCGAAGAGCCGGTTCGGGTTTCCCACACCATTTTGCGAGTTGTCAGCCTGCTGTTGCTGTTCGCAGTCATTGGTGGTGGTTTTGTCTGGTGGCAGGATCAAACCTCATTGCGCAGCAAAGACCTGACTAGCCTGAGCCCGGAACACGTTGAAGTCGAAGGCGCTGACGGCACCACCCAGATCCATCCGCTGGACGAGCCGGAAGACCAGGCCGTCGCGGAAGGTCAGACTGAAGGCACCACCGCTCTTGCGTTGCCGCAGGCCGAGACCTCGGCTGAAGCGCCGGCCGAAGCTGAAGCGACTGCGCCTGCTGCACCGGTTGCACCAGCGCCAACGCCTGTTGCACCGACGCATAGCACCGCTCCGGTTGTCGCGACTCCGGCCCCGACATCCCCGACTGCTCCTGTTGTATCAACCCCGCCTGCAAGCGCTTCGGTGACTCCGACCATTCCCGCTACAACCGCGGCTGCACCGGTTGCCGGCCAAGGCCAGGTTCAACTGCAATTTACTGCCGATTGCTGGACGCAAGTGACCGATGGCACCGGCAAGGTGCTGTTGAGTGGTCTCAAGCGCAAAGGCGAAAACGTTTCCGTGAGCGGCAAGCCACCGTTTTCCGTGCGTCTGGGCTTCGCCCGTGGCGCGCAGGTCAGCTACAACGGGCAGGTGGTTGATGTCGCTTCGTTCACCAGTGGCGAGACTGCTCGCCTGAAGTTGGGTCAATAAGTCATGCACGGCGAATCTCCAATCAAACGTCGCGAATCCCGCAAGATCTGGGTCGGTAACGTGCCTGTTGGCGGCGATGCGCCTATCGCTGTGCAGAGCATGACCAACAGCGACACCAATGATGTCGCCGCCACCGTGGCCCAGATCAACCGTCTGGAAGCGGCAGGCGTCGATATCGTGCGAATTTCCGTTCCCGATATGGATGCCGCTGAAGCCTTCGGCAAGATCAAGAAGCTGGTCAAAGTGCCTTTGGTTGCCGACATTCACTTCGACTACAAGATCGCTCTGCGCGTAGCCGAACTGGGCGTTGACTGCCTGCGCATCAACCCCGGCAACATCGGTCGCGAAGACCGCGTGCGTGCGGTAGTCGATGCCGCCCGTGATCGCGGGATTCCGATCCGTATTGGCGTGAACGCCGGTTCCCTGGAAAAAGACCTGCAAAAGAAATACGGCGAGCCGACCCCGGCTGCGCTGGTTGAATCTGCCTTGCGTCACGTCGAGCACCTTGAACGCCTGAATTTCCAGGACTTCAAGGTCAGCGTGAAAGCCTCCGATGTGTTCATGGCCGTCGCCGCTTACCGCTTGCTGGCCAAGGAAATCGTCCAGCCGCTGCACTTGGGCATCACCGAAGCCGGTGGTTTGCGTTCAGGCACGGTGAAATCCGCCGTGGGCCTCGGTATGCTGCTCGCCGAAGGGATTGGCGATACTATTCGCATCTCGTTGGCGGCCGACCCGGTCGAGGAAGTGAAAGTCGGCTACGACATTCTCAAATCCCTGCATCTGCGTTCCCGTGGTATCAACTTCATCGCCTGCCCGAGCTGCTCGCGGCAGAACTTCGATGTGGTCAAAACCATGAACGAGCTGGAAGGGCGCCTCGAAGACCTGCTGGTGCCGCTGGATGTCGCGGTCATTGGTTGCGTGGTCAACGGACCGGGTGAAGCCAAGGAAGCCCATATCGGCTTGACCGGCGGCACGCCAAACCTGATTTACATCGACGGCAAGCCGTCGCAGAAACTGACGAATGACAATCTGGTGGATGAGCTTGAACGCTTGATCCGTCAGAAAGCGGCCGAAAAGGTCGAAGCTGACGCAGCAGTCATTGCGCGCGGCTAAGTCGAACGAATTTAAGGATTTATAGTGAGCAAGTCTCTGCAAGCCATACGTGGCATGAACGACATCCTGCCCGAGCAGACCCCCCTGTGGCGTCATTTCGAAGGCACCGTCTCGCGTTTGCTGGATAACTACGGTTACAAGCAGATCCGCATGCCAATCGTCGAGTTCACCGAGCTGTTCAAGCGCTCCATCGGTGAAGTGACCGACATCGTCGAAAAAGAGATGTACACCTTCGACGACCGCAACGGCGACTCCCTGACGCTGCGCCCTGAAGGCACGGCGGCCTGTGTGCGTGCAGTGCTTGAGCACGGCATCACCGGCGGTGGCCAGGTGCAGAAACTCTGGTACATCGGCCCGATGTTCCGCCACGAACGTCCGCAGAAAGGCCGTTATCGCCAGTTCCACCAGATCGGTTGCGAAGTGTTCAACCTCGATGGTCCGGACATCGATGCCGAGCTGATCGTGCTGACCTGGCGCCTGTGGGGCGAGCTGGGCATCCGTGATGCGGTCAAGCTCGAGCTCAACAGCCTGGGTACCGCCGAGTCCCGCGGTCGTTATCGCGAAGCGCTGGTCGAGTTCCTTTCGGCCCGCCTGGACACGCTGGACGAAGACAGCCAGCGACGTCTGAAGACCAACCCTTTGCGGGTTCTGGATACCAAGAACGCTGACACTCAAGCCGTGCTGGTCGACGCGCCGAAAATGGCCGACTACCTCGACGAAGAATCCCGCGTGCACTTCGAGGGCCTCAAGGCTCGCCTGGACACCGCCGGCATTCCTTACGTGATCAACCCGAAGCTGGTTCGCGGGCTGGATTACTACAGCAAGACCGTTTTCGAATGGGTCACCGACAAGCTGGGCGCCCAAGGCACCGTGTGTGCCGGTGGTCGTTACGACGGTCTGGTGGAGCAGATGGGCGGCAAGCCGACTCCGGGCGTTGGTTTCGCGATGGGCATCGAGCGCCTGGTGCTGCTGCTTGAAACCCTGGAGCAGATCCCGGAAGAAATTTCCCGTCAGGTCGACGTCTACCTCTGCGCCTTCGGTGAAGCCGCCGAGTTGGCCGGCCTGGCCCTGAGTGAACGTGTTCGTGATCAATTGTCCAACCTGCGCCTGCAAGTGAATGCCGGCGCCGGCAGCTTCAAAAGCCAGTTCAAGAAAGCCGACAAGAGCGGTGCGTTGTACGCGCTGATCCTCGGTGACGACGAAATGGCCCAGCAAGTGGTAGGTTTCAAACCCCTGCGTGGCCAGGGCGAACAACAAAGCATTGCCTGGGATGCGCTTGCTGCACACCTGGCCACCTGCGTCGTGCAGGGTTGAAGCTGTCAAACAGCCGATTTAGCGATTAAGGAGTATTGGGGTGTCGAGTACCGAAGACGAACAGCTGTCGGATTTGAAGGACTGGTGGACACGCAACGGCAAGCCCCTGGTCACTGGCGGCCTGTTGGCGCTGGTCATCGTGTTCGGCTGGCAGGCCTTTCAAAAGTATCAGAGCAATCAGTCGCAAGGCGCCTCGATGCTCTATCAGCAACTGCTGGAAACCACGCTGACGCCAGACGGCAAGCCTGATGCCGCTCGTGTTGCGGACCTGGCCGGCAAGCTCAACAGCGAGTTCGGCGGTAGCGCTTACGCGCAGTACGGCAGCCTGTTCGTGGCAAAAGTTGCGGTCGACAGCGGCAAGCTGGATGACGCAGCCAGCGAGCTGAAAGCCATTGTTGCCAAACCGGCCAACCCGGCGCTGGGCGAAATTGCTCGTCAGCGTCTGGCGCAGGTGCTGGCCGCGCAGAACAAGGCCGATGAAGCCCTGAAACTGCTTGAAGGCGATGCCGATAAAGCATTCCTGGCCACTCGCGAAGAACTCAAAGGCGACCTGCTGGTGCAGCTGGGTCGTACCGACGAAGCGAACACGGCGTATCAAAAAGCCAAGGCGGCACTGTCGGATGAAGCGGCAGTGGGTGGCCTACAAATCAAGCTGGACGATCTGGCCAAAGGGGATGCGTGACGTGATTCGTTGGAAACATGCAGCATTGCTGGCTCTGGCCATATTGGCCGCGGGTTGCAGCAGCAACAGCAAAAAAGAACTGCCACCGGCCGAGTTGACCGACTTCAAAGAAGAAGTGGTTTTGCAAAAGCAGTGGAGTCGTTCGATCGGTGACGGTCAGGGCGATTCGTACAACATGCTGGTTCCGGCGATCGATGGCGATACCATCTATGCCGCCGACGTCACCGGTGTGGTGATGGCGATGGATCGCAGCAATGGCGACGTCAAATGGAAGAAAGATCTCGAATTGCCTGTTTCCGGCGCTGTTGGCGTCAGTTACGGTCTGCTCCTGATCGGTACGATCAAGGGTGAAATCGTTGCCCTGGACGCCATCAACGGTGAAGAGAAATGGCGCGCTCGCGTGTCCAGTGAAGTCCTCGCACCGCCGGTCAACAACGGTGATGTCGTTGTAGTTCAGACTCAGGATGACCGTCTGATCGGTCTGGATGCCGCTACCGGCACCCAGCGCTGGTTGTATGACAGTACTCCGGCGGTATTGACCCTGCGCGGCACCAGTGCGCCGATCGTCACCAACCGCCTCGCGGTGGCTGGCCTGTCGACCGGTAAAGTGGTCGCTCTCGATATTTCCAACGGCGTGCCGGTATGGGAACAACGTGTAGCCATTCCACAGGGTCGTTCGGAACTGGAGCGCGTTGTCGATATCGACGGCGGCCTGCTGCTGTCCGGCGGTACGCTGTATGTCGCCAGCTATCAGGGTCGCGTTGCGGCACTGGATCTGGAAAGCGGTCGTCAGCTCTGGCAGCGTGATGCTTCCAGCTATGCCGGTGTCGCCCAGGGTTTTGGCAACGTCTATGTGAGCCTGTCTTCGGGCACCGTTGAAGGCGTCGACGAACGTTCTACCACAGCCTTGTGGAGCAACGATTCGCTGGCCCGTCGTCAACTGTCGGCTCCGGAAGTGTTCTCCAGCTATGTTGCAGTCGGTGATATGGAAGGTTACCTGCATCTGCTGAGTCAGGTGGACGGTCGTTTCGTCGGCCGCGAGCGCATCGACAGCGACGGCCTGCGTGCCCGTCCGCTGGTGGTGGGTGACACGATTTATCTCTATGGCAACAGTGGCAAGCTGGAAGCCCTGACCATTAAGTAAATGGTTTGACTATGCTTGGGGTTAACACCCCAGGCGGCCCCGTTCTGCGGGGCTCGCAGCGCTTACAGGCGCTGCCCCGAGCACCAGCCGCTGCCTCGCAGCGGCTTTTGTATTTTCTGAAATAACGAAGTGGAGAGCCGCATGGTTCCCGTAATCGCCCTGGTGGGCCGACCGAACGTCGGCAAGTCCACCTTGTTCAACCGCCTGACCAGGACTCGCGACGCCATCGTCGGCGACTTGTCCGGTCTGACCCGTGATCGCCAATACGGTGAGGCCAAGTGGCAAGGGCGTTCCTACATTCTGGTCGACACCGGCGGTATCTCCGGTGACGAGCACGGTATGGACGAAAAAATGGCCGAGCAGTCGCTGCTGGCCATTGAAGAAGCGGATGTCGTTCTGTTCCTGGTAGATGCCAAGGCCGGTTTCACCGCCGCCGACCAGATGATCGCCGAGCATTTGCGCAAACGTAACAAGCGTTCTTACGTGGTTGCCAACAAGGTCGACAACATCGACCCTGAAATGGCCCGCGCCGAATTCGCCCCGTTGGGCATGGGCCACGCGATCCCGATCGCCGGTGCTCATGGTCGTGGCATCACCCAGATGCTGGAAATCGCCCTCAGCGACTTCCCGAAAGACGATGACGAGCTGGAAGAAGGCGAGGAAGAGATCGTTGCCGAAGGCGAGGAAGCCAAGCGCATTCCTGGTCCTAGCGAAAAAGACGGGATCAAGATCGCGATCATCGGCCGCCCGAACGTCGGCAAGTCCACCCTGGTCAACCGCATGCTCGGTGAAGACCGGGTAATCGTCTATGACGAGCCCGGCACCACCCGCGACAGTATCTACATCCCGTTCGAGCGTAACGACGAGAAGTACACGCTGATCGACACCGCCGGTGTGCGCAAGCGCGGCAAGATCCACGAAGAAGTCGAAAAATTCTCCGTGGTCAAAACCCTGCAGGCGATCAAAGACGCCAACGTGGTGATCTTTGTGATGGACGCCCGCGAAGGTGTGGTCGATCACGATCTCAACCTGCTGGGCTTCGCCATTGAGTCGGGTCGTGCGCTGGTGATCGCGATCAACAAGTGGGACGGCATGACGCCGAGCGAGCGCGACTTCGTGAAGGTCGAGCTGCAACGTCGACTGTTCTTCGTTGATTACGCCGACATTCACTTCATCTCGGCCCTGCACGGCACGGGCGTGGGCAACCTCTACGCCTCCGTACAGAACTCGTTCAAGTCTGCGGTCACCCGCTGGCCAACCAACCGCCTGACCACGATTCTGGAAGATGCGGTTGGTGAGCACGCGCCGCCGATGGTCAACAACCGCCGGATCAAGCTGCGCTATGCCCACTTGGGTGGTGCTAACCCGCCGATCATCGTGATTCACGGTAACCAGATCGAGAAGGTGCCGAAGTCTTACGTTCGTTACCTGGAAAACACTTACCGTCGTGTCTTGAAGTTGGTCGGTACGCCGATCCGCATCGAGTTCAAGGGCGGCGAGAACCCGTACGAAGGCAACAAGACCTCGCTGACCGATCGCCAGGTCAACAAGAAGCGTCGCATGATGTCGCACCACAAAAAGGCCGACAAGAAGCGCCGCGACAAGCGCTGATTCACAACCCCACACCATTTTGTGTGTGGGGGCTGTTGTGGCGAGGGGATTTATCCCCGTTGGGTGGCGTAGCCGCCCCAAAACCATCCACTGCGGTTTGTCAGATAAACCGCGGTGAAGGGTTTACGACTACTTCGTAGCCGAACGGGGATAAATCCCCTCACCACAATGTTTAGAAGAAGGGTGCCAATGGGCGCCCTTTTTTTATGGGCGCTGGATGGGCTATTCTCGGGTTCTCCCGCGCCGCCGTAGAGCCGGGTGCAGAGCAGGGAATCACCGATGATCACCAGTAAGCTGCCGAATGTCGGCATCACTATCTTCACTCAGATGTCTCAGCTCGCGGCGCAAACCGGGGCGCTGAACCTGTCCCAGGGTTTTCCCGATTTCAATGCGCCGCAGGCCCTGTGCGATGCGGTCGGTCGGCATATCGCCAGTGGCCACAACCAGTATTCGCCGATGACCGGCCTTCCTGCATTGCGTCAGCAGATTGCGGCGAAGATCGCCCGCAGCTACGGCGTCAACGTGGATGCCGACCATGAAGTAACTGTCACGCCCGGTGCGACCCAGGCGATTTTTTGCGCCATTCAAGCGGTTATCCACAGCGGTGACGAAGTGATCGTTTTCGATCCGGCCTACGACAGTTATGAACCTTCGGTTGAGTTGGCCGGTGGTCGCTGCGTTCATATGCAACTGGGCCTGAATGACTTCGCCATCGACTTCCAGAAGCTGGGTGAAGCCATTACCCCACGCACGCGGATGATCATCCTCAACACCCCGCACAACCCAAGCGGCGCGCTGATCAGTCGTGCCGAACTGGATCAGCTGGCGGCGTTGATTCGCGACCGCGACATCTATGTCATCAGCGATGAGGTCTACGAACACCTGGTGTTCGATGGCGTGCCTCACGTCAGCGTGCTGAATCACCAAGAGCTGTATCAGCGCGCTTTCGTGGTCAGCTCCTTCGGCAAGACTTATCACGTCACTGGCTGGAAAACCGGCTACGTGGTAGCACCGCCGGCGCTCACCGCCGAGCTGCGCAAGGTTCACCAATACGTCAGTTTCTGCGGCGTGACGCCGTTGCAATACGCCTTGGCCGACTTCATGGCCGAGCACCCGGAACACGTCGAAGAACTGCCGGCTTTCTATCAGGCCAAGCGCGATCTGTTCTGCGATCTGTTGGCGACTTCGCGCTTCAGTTTCACCCGAGTGGCCGGCACGTATTTCCAGTTGGTCGATTACTCGCAGATCCGCCCGGACCTCAATGATGTCGAGATGGCGCTGTGGATGACCCGCGAACATGGCGTGGCGAGCATCCCGATCTCGGTGTTCTACCAGACCCCGCCCGAAGGCCAGCGCCTGGTGCGCCTGTGCTTCGCCAAACGCGAGGAGACCCTGCGTGAAGCAGCGGCAAAACTATGCGTGATCTGAGTGCACTGCCCAACCTGAACATCGCGCTGATCCAGACCACCTTGGCCTGGCACGATCGTCAGGCCAATCTGGAGCATTTCGAGCCATTGCTGGAACAGGCTCGAGGCGCTGACCTGATCATCCTGCCGGAGATGTTCACCACCGGTTTCTCGATGGAGTCCGAGACCCTCGCCGAATCGGAAAACGGTCCGACCAGCAAATGGCTGCGGGTTCAGGCAGCGAAACTGGATGCGGTGATCACTGGCAGCGTGATCGTCCAGGCGGCTGACGGCAGCCATCGCAATCGCCTGTTGTGGGCGCGGCCGGACGGGGAGGTGTGGCACTACGACAAGCGCCATCTGTTCCGCATGGCCGGCGAACACAACCACTTCACGCCCGGCGAGCGGCAGGTGCAGTTCGAACTCAAGGGCTGGCGAGTGAGGCCGCTGATTTGCTATGACCTGCGCTTTCCGGTCTGGAGTCGCGATGCTCAGGACACCGATTTGCTGCTGTACACCGCCAACTGGCCGGGTGCGCGGCGTCAGCACTGGAACCGTTTGTTGCCAGCGCGGGCGATCGAAAACCTCTGCTACGTGGCGGCGGTGAATCGCATTGGTACTGACGGCAAAGGTTTCGCGTATACCGGCGACAGTCAGGTGCTGGACTTCCAGGGTGAGACGTTACTCAGTGCGGGCGAAGCTGATGGGGTGTTTCAGGTAGTTCTGAACGCTGCGGATCTTCAGGCTTATCGAACACGCTTTCCAGCGAACCTGGATGCCGATACGTTCGAGTTCACCTGATATCGTCGCTGCCTGACCTGCCGTCATCGCGAGCAGGCTCACTCCCACAGTAGATTGTGTGAACCCCCAATTTTGTGTTCATCCAAAATCCAATGTGGGAGCGAGACCGGCTTGCCGGCGATGAGGCCATGACAGACGACTCAAAAAATACAGGCAAACAAAAAGGCCTCGAGGTTCGCACCTCGGGGCCTTTTTTGTTTCAGCGAAGGCTTACGCCGCTTTCGCTTCCGGCTGGCTCAGCGAGCGGTTAAGTGCGCTGAACAGGGCTTTGAAGCTGGCGGTAGTGATGTTTTCATCGATACCGACGCCGTGCACCGCACGTTCACCGTTCACGCGCAGTTCAATGTAGGCGGCAGCCTTGGCATTGGTGCCCGAACCGATGGCGTGTTCGTTGTAGTCCATGATCTCAACCGGAATCGGCAGGCCGGCCACCAGCGCCTCCAGGGCACCGTTGCCCTTGCCACGCCAGTGCAGGTTGGTTTCGCCCTGACCTTTGCCAGAGACTTCCACTTCGACGGCGCTGTGACCGTTTTCTTCCTGCAGGCGATGGCTGACCAGCGCGTACGGCGTGTTGGCCTGCAAGTACTCGCTGTGCAGCAGCGCGTGGATCTGCTGAGCCGTCATCTCGAGGCCCAGACGGTCGGTTTCACGCTGCACAACCTGGCTGAACTCGATCTGCATGCGGCGCGGCAAGCTGATGCCGTATTCCTGTTCCAGCAGGTAAGCGATACCGCCCTTGCCCGACTGGCTGTTGACGCGGATCACCGCCTCGTAGCTGCGGCCAATATCGGCCGGGTCGATCGGCAAGTACGGCACTTCCCACAGGGCGTCCGGTTTCTGCTGGGCGAAGCCCTTGCGGATGGCGTCCTGGTGGGAGCCGGAGAACGCGGTGTGAACCAGGTCGCCGACGTACGGGTGACGTGGGTGCACCTGGATCTGGTTGCATTCTTCGACGACTTTGCGCACGCCGTCGATGTCGGAGAAGTCCAGCTCAGGGTGAATGCCCTGGGTGTAGAGGTTCAGCGCCACGGTCACCAGGTCGACGTTACCGGTACGTTCGCCGTTGCCGAACAGGCAGCCTTCGACGCGGTCGGCGCCGGCCATCAGGCCCAGTTCGGTAGCTGCAACGCCAGTGCCACGGTCGTTGTGGGTGTGCAGGCTGATGATCACGCTGTCACGACGGTTGATGTGACGGCCGAACCATTCGATCTGGTCGGCATAGATGTTCGGGGTCGCGCATTCGACGGTGGCGGGCAGGTTGAGAATCACCTTGTGCTCAGGCGTCGGGTTCCAGACTTCGATGACTGCGTCGCAGACTTCTTTGGCGAACTCGAGCTCGGTGGCGCTGAAGGTTTCTGGCGAGTATTCGAAGGTCCACTCGGTGTTTGGCTGCTGGGCGGCATATTTGACGAACAGCTTGGCCGCGTTCACGGCGATGGCCTTGACCCCTTCCTTGTCCTGGTTGAAGACAATGCGGCGGAAGGAAGGAGAGGTGGCGTTGTACAGGTGAACGATGGCTTTCTTCGCTCCGCGCAGGGATTCGAAAGTGCGCTCGATCAAATCTTCACGGCCCTGGGTCAGCACCTGAATGGTGGTGTCGTCCGGGATGTGGTTGCCTTCGATCAGGGTGCGCACAAAGTCGAAGTCGGTTTGCGAAGCCGCCGGGAACGACGCTTCGATTTCTTTAACGCCGACCGACACCAGGGTTTTCCAGAAACGCAGCTTCTTGACCGCGTCCATTGGCTCGATCAGCGACTGGTTACCATCACGAAGGTCGGAGCTGCACCAGATCGGCGCGGCGGTGATGGTCTTCGACGGCCAGGTACGGTCCGGGATGTCGATGGTCGGGAACGCGCGGTATTTCGAAGACGGGTCTTTGAGCATGCTCATCGGAAAATCCTTATTGTGTGGGCCGAAAAAAGGCGGCCTGCCGGTGGATCAAATGTTCTGGGGATAAAGCGTAGGACGAGGCACCGCGATTCAGCCTGGCAGTCGTGCACTGACAAGGCACAGGCTGCGGTGCTGGCGAAGCTGAATGAGGGTGTGAGAGGTTTTCATGCCCTCAACCCTAACCGCGAGGGTGAAGGATGGCAAGCGGTCGAAAAAAATTGAGAGGAATTCTCGAAAAGTCGTGGTTATCGAGATTTTATTGCGGTGAACGGTGGTGATTGTTTTTATGTTTGCGCGAGGTTTGAGCGATGCGCAATTGAAGGCTTTTGGGGGTGGGGCGTGTCAGCGCGGCTATTCTTAAAGCTTCACCAAGGACTACTGGCAGGCAGGAGTCGGCAATGAACGAGTCGGATTGGAAGCTTTACAGCGTACTGCGTCCGTTGGCCCATGAGCGGCTGTGCATCCGGATCATCGAAGAGGTCGAGCGCATAGTGCTGGATAAAAGCATTGCACCTTATGAGCGGATAGAAGCCAGCGAAGAAAGGTTGAAGGCGGGTCAACAGGAGCTGTATTGGGCGTTTGGCGTGTTCAGGCACTCACGCAATGAGGCCTCTGCTCACTTGCTGGGGTTGTGTACTCATGAGTTGATCAGCGCTGAAGAGTTGGCGGGATTCTCGGAGGAAACTCAGGCCTGGATCAAAGAATGCCTGGCGCACAGGGAAATTCATGGGATTGAGGATCTGGAGGCTGAATAAGCGGTCGCCTGTGATGCCCCCATCGCGAGCAGGCTCACTCCTACAGTTGATCTATGGCGAACACAAATCCAATGTGGGAGTGAGCCTGCTCGCGATGGGGCCGGCAGCCTCAACAACTATCTATGGCTGAAACGCCCCAATGAAAATCGCCGGATCCACCCGTGCATCATTCAGGCTGACGTTCCAGTGCATATGCGGCCCGGTCGCGCGCCCGGTGGCGCCGACTTTCCCGACCACACCACCGCGGGCCAATTGCTGGCCAACCTTCACGTCGATTTTCGACATGTGGCAAAACATGCTGATAAACCCTTGTCCATGATCGACAAACACCGTGTTGCCGTTGAAAAAGTAGTTGCCGATCAGAATCACCTTGCCGGCCGCCGGGGTTTTGATTGGCGTACCGGCAGGCACAGCGAAGTCCAGGCCGGAGTGGGGATTACGCTCTTCACCGTTGAAGAAGCGGCGCACGCCGAACTTGCTCGACAGCGGGCCGTTGACCGGTTTGTCCAACAGCAAATTGCTCGGCGTATTCGGGCTGAACGTGCGGTAGGCAGTAATCTGCTCGGCCAATTCGCGCTCAATGCGCTTGAGGTTTTCCGGGTTCGGATTGACCTGCTGCGTGTTCTTCAAGGTGATGTGCTGTTCCGGGTATTTCTTGTTACCCACGTTGAAATTCAGAGTGCGACCGCCACTGCTGACCTGCTGCGTGCCCGGTTTGACCGTCAGCGGCACACCGACAATCGCCAGCCAGTTGTTCTGTTCCTTGACCACCAATACGGGTTTGCCCTGATAACTGGCCTTCGGCGCCTGCGCAGAGGCACCCAGATCTACCACGGCCACGCCGCCCGGCACCGGTTTGTTCAAGAGGCGGGTGATGTAACTGTCGGCGTGGGCGTTGAAGGTCAGGCACAGCAACAGCAGCGGAGCTAAAAAACGCGGCATGGATCAATCCAGTAAAGAAAGGGTGACGGGCGTCAGGTGATTGTCTTCGACGCGCACTTGCAGTTCGCCTTCACCCAGTTTGGCTTTCAGGCGCTGACCATTGTGGGTTTGCGCGGCGTTGCGGATCGCGTTGCCGCGTTCGTCCAGCAAAATGCTATAGCCACGGCCGAGGGTCGCCAAAGGGCTGACCACATGCAGCGTCTGCATCTGGCTTTGCAGTTGCAGGCGACGGGATTTGAGCCCTTCGCGCATGGCACGGGGCAGGCGTTCGGCAAGGCTGTCGAGGCGCTGACGGAGCATCGCCAGTTGCCGTCCCGGATGTTGCCCGGCGAGGCGGGTTTCGAGGCGGATCAACCGTTCGCGACGGGTATTGAGGCTGCGTTCGAACGCCCGGCGCATGCGCATGTCCAGATCGTCCAGGCGCTGCGCTTGCTGGCGCAGACGTTCACCGGGATGGCGCAAGCGGCGAGACATGCCTTCCAGGCGCAGTCGATCACGCATCAAACGGTCGCGGATACGCATCACCAGACGTCGATGCAGGCTTTCGAGCCGACGAACCAGGTCACTGGAATCCGGCGCGAGCAGTTCGGCAGCGGCGGACGGCGTCGGGGCGCGGACGTCGGCCACGAAGTCGCTGATCGATACGTCGGTTTCATGGCCGACGGCGCTGACAATCGGCGTCACGCAGGCATCCACGGCGCGGGCCACGGCTTCTTCGTTGAAGCACCAGAGGTCTTCCAGCGAGCCGCCGCCACGGGCGAGGATCAACGCGTCGAAACCGCGAGCGTCCGCCAGTTTCAATGCGCGGACAATCTGCGCAGTGGCTTCGCGGCCCTGCACGGCGGTGGGGATCAATGTGAGTTGGATCTGCGGCGCACGGCGGCGGAATACGCTGATGATGTCGCGGATCACCGCGCCGGTGGGCGAGCTGATGATGCCGATGCGTTGTGGATGCGCTGGCAGCGGCACTTTGCGTTCGGCGCTGAACAGGCCTTCGGCGCTGAGTTTTTCCTTCAACGCATCGAAGGCCAGACGTAGCGCACCGTCACCGGCCGGCTCCACGGTATCGAGGATCAACTGATAGTCGCCACGACCCTCGAACAGCGAAACCTTGCCGCGCACCTTCACCGCCAGGCCATCCTTCAAGGCCTGACGAACCCGCGCCGCGTTCTGCCGGAACAGCGCGCAACGCACCTGGGCACCGCTGTCCTTGAGGGTGAAATACACGTGGCCGGACGCCGGACGGGCGAGGTTGGAGATTTCGCCTTCAACCCAGATGTTGCTGAACACGTCTTCGAGCAACACCCGCGCACGGCCGTTGAGCTGGCTGACAGTCAGGACTTCACGGTCCAGGCCGAGTCTTGCAAAGGGATCTTTAATCATGGGGCGCAGTTTAAAGGCATTCGGCAAACAATCTCCATGATCCAACAAAAATCCCCTTGTAGGAGTGACCCTGCTCGCGATTGCAGTGTGTCAGTCGACTGAACTATTGAATGTTAAACCGCTATCGCGAGCAGGCTCGCTCCCACAGTGAACGGTGCAGGTGTTGATGAAGTGTTGAACCAGCGCCGTGGGATTCTGCCGGCAGGCGAGGGCGACGGTGCTGTGGCAATCCGGATCGGCGAGGGACAGGAAGTGGATGTCGGGGGGCGCAATGTCCTGCATCGATTCCGGCAGCAGGGCGATGCCGAACCCGGCCTGGATCAATTGCAGTTGCGTGGTTTTGCGCGATACCACTCGTGCCGCTTTCGGGAAAAATCCCTGGCGCATGCACAACTCGGCGGACAGATAACTCAACCCGCCACGCTGCGGATGAGGAATCGAGATAAAGGCTTCATCCTTCAATTGCGCCAGATCGATGCCTTGAGCGGACTTATCCACAGCCAGCCTGTGATTGGGGGGCACGGCCAGCAGCAAGCGCTCGTTGTACAAAGGAACAATCTGCACACCTTCACGTTGGCGCAATACCGGCAGGCGCAGCAGTCCGACATCCAGTCGATTGTCGGCCAGCGCTTCAAGTTGCGCTTCGGAAGACAGTTTGACGATGTCCATGGACACGCCGGCATGCTGATCCAGATAGTCGCTGATGCCTCGCAGCAGTCGTCCGCTCATGGGCACGGTGCTGGAATGGCTGAGGCGCAAAGTGCCGAGTTCTCCATTGCCGACCTGGGTGGCCATCTCGCTGGCTTTGGTCAGTTCATTGAGCAGGTTTCTGGCCCGGGGCAGGAAAGCTTCACCGGCCGCCGTCAGCCGGGGCTGGCGTGCGGTGCGTTCGAACAATGGCGTTTGCAGCCGGGTTTCCATGTCCTTTATTTGCCGGCTCAGGGCCGACTGGGCAATGAACAGCCGTTCGGCCGCGGCGCTGAAGCTCCCGCAGTCGGCGATTTCCACGAAGTAACGCAATTGGCGGGTTGAAAGCACCAGTCATGCCTTTTTGAGATGGGTGGGTGGCTTTGAAGATATTAGTCGCAAGACTCGGCGCTGGCTAAAGTCATCACAGGTATTCGAGGAAGCCGTGCAGATGAATGTGCTTGAGCTGTTGAACCAATGGCCATTCGGCGCTACGGATTGGCTGGTGATCGGATTGGGCATCGCCCTGGCTTACATCGTGTTTGGTATCGCCGGGTTTGGCACCGCGTTGGTGGCGGGGCCGATTCTGATTCTGTTCATGCCGCTGTCGAAGATTGTGCCGTTGCTGGTGTTGCTGGATTTCGTTGCGGCCTTCGGCAATCTGCTGCCTTCGCGGCGGGATGTGGCGAAGCCTGAGTTGTTGCGGCTGCTGCCGTGCATGGCGGTGGGCTGCACGCTGGGGGTGATTTTTCTGTTGAACCTGAAATCCGATGTGTTGCTGCTGTTGATGGGGCTGTTTATTAGCGCTTATGCGATTTACAGCTTGTGGGTCAAAACCCGTCCGACGCAATTGTCCGCCGGTTGGGCCGTGCCGATGGGCACGGTGGGCGGGATGTTCGGGGCCTTGTTTGGCAGTGGCGGCTTTTTATATGCGATCTATTTGAACAGTCGCCTGCCCAAAGAGGCGGCCCGGGCGACCCAGAGTGCGCTGATCAGTTGCAGCACGGTGGTGCGCTTGAGCCTGTTTGCTGTCGCGGGTGTGTACGCCGAGCTACCCTTGTTGGTATTGGCCTTGTGTCTGTTGCCGGCCATGGCATTGGGGCTGTGGATCGGCCGGCGGTTGACCATGAGATTGTCCCGCGAGGCGTTTGTGCGGTTGGTGACCTGGTTGGTGCTGGCCAGCGGAATTGCCTTGATCGGACGTTATTTGAGTGCTTGACCGGATTTCGTCAGGGATTAAGCTGCCGGCCGCAAACCCTGTGGGAGTGAGCCTTTGTGGCGAGGGGATTTATCCCCGTTCGGCTGCGAAGCAGACGTCAGCTCATTAATGCGATTGGACTTTGAAGTGCTGGGGCCGCTTCGCGACCCAACGGGGATAAATCCCCTCGCCACAAAGGCTCACTCCTACAAGGGTGAATATTCAGTATTTGCAGAGTCTGCACCCATGAATTCGCAAAGCATTATTGTCCCGAAAATCTCCACACTGCCGGTGCACGAACCCCGGGCCCGGGCGGTCGTGCGTTGGCTGGTGCGCAAGAACATCATTAAAGAAGAACTGACCACTTGTGGTCGCACTGGCAACCGCATGGCTCATGCCATCGCCGACGGTGCCCGCGCTGTGGTGCTGCATCCTGAAGCGCTGCCGTTCGGCGAACCGATCAATGGCCTGGAGATCATCACCAAGCGCTGCATCTATACGCCGGCCAAGGGTTTTCTTGAAGAGGCGGGTTGCGCCGAGTGCCGCAAGGAAGTCGGCGAAGCGCTGTTCGAAAGCCTGGAAGACTGGATGCCGGGGCGCACCGATAACTTCACGTGTCCGGAGTGCGGGCATGAAGATGACATCAACGGCTTTCTTTTCCTGCAGGAATGCGGCTTTTCCAACCTGGGGTTTATCTTCAACAACTGGGCCGAGGCCGGGTTCAAACAGAGCTTTATCGACGAATTTGCCGATTGGCTCGATCAGCCTGTCAGTTGGGTGAAAGTCGAACTGTAGGAGCACAGCTTGCTGGCGATGGCGGACTTAAGAGCGCCATCGCGGGCAAGTCGGGCCGCACCGCTTGTTCCTACAGAATTCGGCGTTAAATACCCGTCGATCGACCGTGTCGATAATAGACAGAGTTTTACATTGAACCCGAGGGGGTGTCTGACTATAATGGCGCGCTTCCATTTTCCCGCTCGGGAGCCCCCGCGATGCTGCGTATCAGCCAAGAAGCTCTGACATTCGACGACATTCTCCTAGTGCCCGGTTATTCCGAGGTGCTTCCTAACGAAGTCAGTCTCAAGACCCGCCTAACCCGTGGCATCGAGCTGAATATTCCTCTGGTTTCTGCCGCCATGGACACCGTTACTGAAGCCCGTCTGGCAATTGCCATGGCTCAGGAAGGTGGCATCGGCATTATCCACAAGAACATGACCATCGAGCAGCAAGCTGCCGAAGTGCGCAAGGTCAAGCGTTATGAAGCCGGCGTGGTCAAGGACCCGATCACCATCGAGGCTGACGCCACGGTTCGTGAACTGTTCGAACTCACCCGCCAGCACAACATCTCCGGCGTTCCGGTACTGCACGATGGCGACCTGGTCGGCATCGTCACTTCCCGTGACGTACGTTTCGAAAACCGTCTGGACGCCTCCGTCCGTGATGTGATGACGCCTAAAGAGCGTCTGGTCACGGTCAAGGAAGGCGCCGACAAGAACGACGTCCGCGAGTTGTTGCACAAAAACCGTATCGAACGCGTGCTGATCGTCGACGACAAATTTGCCCTCAAAGGCATGATGACCGTCAACGACATCGAAAAAGCCAAGGCCTACCCGCTGGCCAGCAAGGACGATCAAGGTCGTCTGCGTGTTGGCGCTGCTGTCGGTACCGGTAAAGACACCGGTGATCGCGTAGCTGCCCTGGTCAATGCCGGCGTTGACGTGGTGGTGGTCGACACCGCTCACGGTCACTCCAAAGGCGTGATCGACCGCGTTCGCTGGGTCAAACAGAATTTCCCTGAAGTGCAGGTCATCGGCGGCAACATCGCCACCGGCGCTGCCGCCAAGGCTCTGGCCGAAGCGGGCGCCGATGCGGTCAAGGTCGGTATCGGCCCAGGCTCTATCTGCACCACCCGTATCGTCGCCGGTGTCGGCGTCCCGCAAATCAGTGCCATCGCCAACGTCGCCGCTGCCCTCGAAGGCACTGGCGTTCCGTTGATCGCCGACGGCGGCATCCGTTTCTCCGGTGACCTGTCCAAGGCCATCGTTGCCGGTGCTTCCTGCGTGATGATGGGCTCGATGTTCGCCGGTACTGAAGAAGCACCGGGCGAGATCGAACTGTTCCAGGGTCGTTCGTACAAGGCTTACCGCGGCATGGGTTCGCTGGGCGCCATGTCCCAGGCTCAAGGCTCCTCCGATCGCTACTTCCAGGACTCCTCGGCAGGCGCCGAGAAACTGGTTCCGGAAGGGATCGAAGGGCGTGTTCCTTACAAGGGCACCCTGAGCGCCATCATCCATCAACTGATGGGCGGCCTGCGTTCCTCGATGGGTTACACCGGCAGTGCCGACATCGAAGAAATGCGCACCAAGCCTGAGTTCGTGCGGATCACCGGTGCTGGCATGGCCGAGTCCCACGTTCACGACGTACAGATCACCAAAGAAGCGCCAAACTACCGCGTAGGTTGAGCCTTCCAGCAATAAGTTAAGCAACCGGGGCTGTTTTCAGCCCCGAGTTGTTTCTGATTTTCTTCACCGAACTGCATAGACGAGACTGACCACATGGCCCTCGACATTCACGCTCACCGCATCCTGATCCTCGACTTCGGTTCCCAGTACACCCAACTGATTGCCCGCCGCGTGCGTGAAATCGGCGTGTACTGCGAACTGCATCCGTTCGACATGGACGACGAAGCGATCCGCGAATTCGCTCCAAAAGGCGTCATTCTCGCCGGCGGCCCCGAGTCCGTGCACGTCGCCGACAGCCCGCGCTGCCCGCAAGCAGTGTTTGACCTGGGCGTACCGGTCTTCGGTATCTGCTACGGCATGCAGACCATGGCTGAACAGCTGGGTGGCAAGGTCGAAGGTTCCGAGCTGCGTGAGTTCGGTTACGCCCGTGTCGACGTGGTCGGCAAGAGCCGCCTGCTCGACGGCATCGAAGACCACATCGACGCCGACGGGCTGTTTGGCCTCGACGTGTGGATGAGTCACGGTGACAAGGTCACCAGGATGCCGCAGGAATTCCACATCCTGGCCAGCACTCCGAGCTGCCCGATCGCCGGCATGTTCGACGACGCGCGCGGCTACTACGGCGTGCAGTTCCACCCGGAAGTGACCCATACCAAGCAGGGCGGTCGCATCCTCTCGCGCTTCATCCTCGACATTTGCGGCTGCGAAGCCCTGTGGACGCCTTCGAAGATTGCTGAAGACGCCATCGCCAACATTCGCGCCCAGGTCGGCACCGACAACGTACTGCTCGGCCTGTCCGGCGGTGTGGACTCCTCGGTGGTTGCCGCGCTGCTGCACAAAGCCATTGGCGACCAGCTGACTTGCGTCTTCGTCGACAACGGCCTTCTGCGTCTGCACGAAGGCGAGCAAGTGATGGCCATGTTCGCCGAGAACATGGGCGTCAAGGTGATCCGCGCCAATGCCGAAGATCAATTCCTCGACAACCTGGCCGGCGAGTCCGACCCGGAGAAGAAGCGCAAGATCATCGGTCGTACCTTCATCGACGTCTTCGATGCCCAGTCCAACAAACTGGACAACATCAAATACCTCGCACAAGGCACCATCTACCCTGACGTGATCGAGTCGGCTGGCGCCAAAAGCGGCAAGGCTCACGTGATCAAGTCGCACCACAACGTGGGTGGCCTGCCGGAAGAAATGAACCTCAAGCTGGTTGAACCCTTGCGCGAGCTGTTCAAGGACGAAGTCCGTCGTCTGGGCCTGGAACTCGGCCTGCCGTACGACATGGTCTACCGTCACCCGTTCCCGGGCCCGGGCCTGGGCGTGCGGATCCTTGGTGAAGTGAAGAAGGAATACGCCGACCTGCTGCGTCGCGCCGACCATATCTTCATCGAAGAACTGCGCAAGGCCGACTGGTACCACAAAGTCAGCCAGGCATTCGTGGTGTTCCAACCGGTGAAATCGGTTGGCGTGGTCGGCGATGGCCGTCGTTACGCCTGGGTGGTTGCCCTGCGTGCCGTTGAAACCATCGACTTCATGACCGCGCGTTGGGCGCACCTGCCTTACGAACTGCTGGAAACTGTTTCCGGCCGGATCATCAACGAAATCGAAGGCATCTCCCGCGTCACTTACGACGTGTCGAGCAAGCCGCCAGCGACCATTGAGTGGGAATAATCCCGCGCAAGCCTTGATGGCTTGATCGCAGGTAACTGAAAGGCCGTGTGAACACTGTTCACACGGCCTTTTTGCGTTTTAGACGCCGGGTAGTCGGACGGGGGTCATGCCCATTCTGTGCAGCGCTGAACTCAAGGCGTCGGGGTTTTGAAAGCGTCGGCCGTTGATCTGCCAGGCATCCCGTTCGACGTAGTACCCATCTGCATCATGCTTGATGGGCGTTCGAACGAGTTTGCCACGGGTGATTTTGCCGCTACTGGTGATGACTCTGTTGGTGAGGGTTCTGCTGCGATGAACCAGAAAGGGTTCACCGGTACTGGTGCTGAGGGCGTACATGCCCGGCATGGGTAGGCCATCCTCCAGCCTTTGCGCCAGGATCACGCTTGTCGGCGTCGGGATTTGCAGCAACAAGTCATTTTTGGCAAAACCGGCTGCTTGCCCCGGGCGCGGCTCGTCGGCCACCCCCGGGTCGACCTTGATACCGCCGAGCTCATCCGCGCCCACGCTTTCAATGCGCAGCCCGATGCTGCCTTCAAGCTCGCTGACACCCGCCACGCCGGCATAGGTATTGGCGTGGCTGTTCCCGACCAACGCCACCCAGCGATGCGCGCCTCTGGCCGTCTGGTCGGCGTCGATGACCTGGCGGGCGAAGAAATTCATCATTTTTTGCCGAAAATTGATGTTTGCCCCCTGAATGCCAGCGCTGCGGTAACTGGCGAGGCAGTCGATGGCCTGAACGCGAATATGGTTTTTCTGCGCCGTCCTGACCACCTGCTCAAAAGTGAATTGTTCGCTGGGGTCAGTCGAAAAACCTGCATCAAGGTCCTTGAGGTAGCTTTCCAGGTCCTCGGACATCACTCCGGTGCGATTGAACACATCCAGGTCAGCCTGATGGAAATCGGTCAGCAGATGCTCCATGTACAGGGTTTTGACTTTTTGTTGGCGCAGCTCATTCATGTTCTCGACCAGAAACTGTTTGCTACCCACGCTGTCGTGGCTTTCACCGATGACCAGGCTCGGTGACCGCTTGAAAAGGGTCTTGATGATGTCCTTGAACTTTGCATTCGCAATGAACGATGGAATGGTCGGCCTGGGTTGCAGTGGCGGTTGCGAATAGAAGGCCGCGGCGGCGTCGTGCAGCGTTCGGCGCAGTCTCTTGAAGGCTTCCAGCTCATCGTTCGGATTGTTGGGATTGACAAAGCCGTCCTTCAAATCCCCCTTCGAGGCCGTACCCTTGGCCGCCTGTTTGAGGGCTGGCTTGATGTCCTGTGGAACATCGTATGCAGTCGCCGGGGCATCGAAGTCCGGGAGTGGCGGCTCGGCCCTGGCAAACAGATCGGCAAACAGGTCGGCAAACTTGCCACCGCCCACCAGGCCGGGACGCGTGAGGGGCACCCATTCACCCATTTCATTCAGGCGTACCGGTATGTTGCGGTAAAAGGAGTAAGGATTGACCGGGTCAATGATTGCCCAGGTTTTCAGTTCGTTGCTGTAGCGCACCAGGTAGAAACTGTCACCGATGGCAATGTAATTACCGCCTGTCTCAGGCTGATAGATACCTTGAAACTTGCCTTCGGCGTTGACTGGGGAATGGCCGTCGAGAATTTCATTGGTTTCAAAAGGAGCCAATATGTCGGAATCGCTTGGACGGGGTGCAATGGCTTCGACGGGTGGAAGCACGGTTACGCCCGACTCTGCCGAATTTTTCTCGGTGATGAGTACCTCCTCGGCTTCTGTTTCTGCTTCCGCTGCTTCTGCGAATTCGGCAGCGCCTCGTAAAAATGGCAAGTTGAACAGCACATCCACGCTACCGAGAATGGCACCTGTGATGGCTGCCTTGCGTTCCATTGGAGTGGTGCCGTTGATGGCCTGGTCGATGTGAAGCCCGACATTGGCGATGCTGGCGCCGATAACGACAAGCGCTGCCGGCCAAGCAAGGGCGGCCATCGGTCCAAAGGTGTGGTTGAAGGCATTGAGATAGCCTATCCACAGTTTTTTCCTGATCTCGCCGTTGGAGTGCAGCAGGTAATTGGCGTCGCTGAGCATGCGCTCATGAGTGGACCGGTTCAGATGGGTGAACGCATCACCGGCAATTTTCTCGCCACGGTAGTGGAGCAAATGATGGTCCGCGACTGCATATTCGCCGGGTAATACGTCATAGGTGTGGGTGAGGCCGATATTTTCGGTTTCCGTCTCCTCAAATGCATGAACGATCAAACCGATGCCGGTGAAGTTGGCCAGTTTGTGCCCCAGCGAAGTCGGCTTTTCCTGAAGGACATCCCGCTCTTCCTGTTTGAAGTGCATGAGCATGCGTTCGCGGCCTTCAGCGTCCTTGACCTCATTGACCAGCCATTCGTGCACCTCCTCGACCTTGTTGAAACAGTAAAATCCTCTGGGTTCGCCCGGAACGTAGAGGATGTTCAGGTCACTGTCGTCAGTGATGCTGAGGATGTCCGTCGACACGAAGTGGTCAATGCAAAACTTGCGAACCGATAAGCCGCTGCCGGCAGACGCCTCGTCCAGCAGCATTTGCCGGGTGAGCGGCCTGCTCACATTACCGACGACAGCCCTGAGCACCGTGGTGAAGTGTTCTTGGGTCAAGTGACCCTTCTCGTAGTCTTCAATGGCTTTGGCAATGAACGTGCACTTGGCCAGCGCACGGAAGTTGTCGCTGTGCTTTTCCCAGAACGTCGCGATGGCCGTTTTGTAGCGGTCAGCGAAATTGATATCCCAGAAGGTTTTCAACACATCCCGGGCATGCAGGCGAATCTCGTTGGTTTCATCGTAGTTCCCGGCATTGCCGTCGGCACGGTAGAAACCGCTGTCAACGTCCAGCAAGTCCCCATTGTCCTGATCGTGGACACTGAAACGCTGCATGACCAGTTGCGGGAAGGTCATCGATTCCCGGGGTTTTTCAAACACATGCTGCCAGCCGGTAAAGGTCTTCGAGCTGCTTTGAGCGGCATTAAACCGATGCCAGTAGACCTTGTCGGGTTCGATATCCGTGATGGTGTGCTGGATGAGAATGTCTTTGGCGACTTGGTACGCCATGGCGTACAGGTCGGGGCAATCGGTGACCAGATCAGGGATCAAGGCCTGGAGGGCCTGCGCATCGGCAGCGTCGAGGGTGATTTCTTGAGCATCGTCCATGATGTTTTCCTTGAGGGGTGGTTGGGGCGCTCACTATCTCAAGGGGCATCGGTTCCATCTATAAGGCACTGGGTAGCTGGCGGTGGTCAGTTGCTGACGGAAGACGTAGGAGATGCCGAGTACCAGAGTCAGGCTCAGCGCCGTGCAATGTCAGAAAAGTAAAACTTGTCCAGGGTGTGCCGCGATTCGGTGTACTCGAACTGGCGGCCGTCCTGCAGAAACGTCTGGTTGCTGACCACGATCACATGGCTCTGACCGTCCAGGTCCAGGTGTTGCTGGTCATCCTTGCTCCGGGGCACCGCTTCGATGGTGCGCTGGGCGTAGGCGATTTGCAGTTGCAAGGTTTGCTCGATGAAGGCGTAGATCGAGTGCTCGGCGATGTCTCGAGACAGGCCGGGGATCACGTCGCTGACGAAATGGTTGATGTCGAGGATCACGCGTTTGCCGTCGATCCGCCGCACTCGTTTGATCCGTGTGATCAGGCTGCCTTCTTCGGCCTTGATGTGTTCGAGCAGATAACCTTCGAGGGGGATCTGAGTGAACTCGACCACCTCGGTGCTGACGTCGTTACCCAGGCGTGGATACGTTTCCTGAAAGCTGACGATGCCGCCGAGCTGGAATTCAATCGGGTTGGTCGACAACACAAACGTGCCTTTGCCATGGACCTTCTGGGCGAAACCGCGCTCCTGCAATTGCTCGATGGCCTTGCGCACGGTGCCGCGACTGGCCTGATAGCTGTCCATCAGTTCGGTTTCGGAAGGCAGCCGGGCGCCGCGTTCCAGACGTTCGGTCGTGATACTGGCAAGCAGATCGCTGTAGATCTGGTTGTATTTACTCATGGGGATGGCTCTGTGCCGCGCTGTACTCAAGGTTTCGAACCTTAAGGGCAGGGTAGGGGTTTGTCCATGCGGCGTTAGGTTTCTTTGACTTATGAGGTGGGAAATGTCGCCGCTGGTCGGGTGCAGGATAAACAAATTCAAACTCGTCTGTACGAGTTGTTGCTTTAACTCGTACAGACGAGTACTTTTCGCTTCGGCGTGCTGCCAATAACAAAAAACTACAGCGGAAGAAAAAGCATGAGCCACGACTATCCGAATATCGCCAGCGAGCTGCTGCAAAGCCTCGGTGGCAGCGACAACCTCGAGCAGGCCGCGCACTGTGTCACACGGCTGCGCCTGGCCCTCAAGGACCCAAGCCTGGTCGACAGCGCCACGCTGAACCAGATCGATCTGGTCAAAGGTTCGTTTTTCACCGGTGGCCTGTTTCAGGTGGTTATCGGCCCTGGCGAGGTTGAAAAGGTCTACGCCGAACTACGCCGTCAAACCGGTCTCGCGGCCTCAACCATCGCCGACGTTAAACAGAAAAGCGCTGACAAGATCAACGCCATGCAGCGTCTGGTGCGGGTGTTTTCCGACGTCTTCATGCCAATCCTCCCGGCGCTGATAATTGCCGGCCTGCTGATGGGCATTAACAACCTGATCGGCGCCAAGGGCATGTTCATCGAGGGCAAGACCCTGCTGGATGTCTATCCGAAGCTTGACGGGCTCTGGAGCCTGATCAACCTCATGGCCAATACCTCGTTTGTGTTCCTGCCGGCGCTGGTGGGCTGGTCGGCGGCCAAACGGTTTGGCGGCAGCGAAATCCTCGGCATCGTGCTTGGCCTGATGCTGGTGCATCCGGACCTGCTCAACGCTTGGAACTACGGCAAAGCGGTGGCCGGGCTGGACGGGCAGAGCCTGCCGTACTTCGACATCCTGGGGTTGTTCCAGATCGAGAAGGTTGGCTATCAGGGACAGATCCTGCCGATCCTGATGGCGGCCTATGTGATGAGCGTCATCGAAAAATGGCTGCGGGCGCGGGTGCCGAACGCGATTCAATTGCTGGTCGTGCCGATCACCACCATTGTCGTCACCGGCGTGTTGGCGCTGGCGGTGATCGGCCCGGTGACCCGGCATCTGGGGATTCTTATCACCGAAGGCGTGGTCATGCTATTTGATCTGGCGCCAATGGTCGGTGGGGCGATTTTCGGTTTGCTCTACGCGCCGCTGGTGATTACCGGCATGCACCACATGTTCCTCGCGGTCGACTTGCAACTGATCTCCACCCAGGGCGGCACCTTTATCTGGCCGATGATCGTCATGTCCAACCTGGCCCAGGGCAGCGCGGCACTGGCGGTGTTCTACATGACCCGCAACGTGCGAGATAAAAGCATGGCCTCGACCTCGGCGATTTCCGCTTACTTCGGCATCACCGAACCGGCCATGTTCGGGGTCAACCTGCGCTACAAATTTCCGTTTTATGCAGCCCTGATCGGCTCGGCCCTGGGCTGCATTTTCCTGTCGCTGAACAAGGTCCAGGCCTCGGCGATCGGCGTCGGTGGCTTGCCCGGTTTTATCTCGATCATTCCGCAGTTCATTCCGATGTTCGTGATCGGGATGGTGATTGCCATGGTCGTGCCGTTTGTTCTGACCTGCGGGTTGAGCATGAAGATTGTTCGGCCCGGGTATCGGGTTGCCTGACAGATCGCTATCGCGAGCAGGCTCGCTCCCACAGGTTGACCGCATTCCAAATGTGGGAGTGACGGTGCGGCGATCCGACCTGCTCGCGAAGAGGCCCTAAAGGCCGATACAAAACTTACTGAAGGAATCCGCCATGCAAGACTGGCAACGTTCGGTGATCTACCAGATCTACCCGAAGAGTTTTCACAGCCACGCCGGCAACCCCACGGGTGATTTGCTTGGCGTTGTGGCCAAGCTCGATTACCTGCACTGGCTGGGTGTCGATTGCCTGTGGATCACGCCGTTCCTGCGTTCGCCCCAGCGCGACAACGGCTACGACATCAGTGATTACTACGCCATCGACCCGAGTTACGGGACCATGGCCGATTGCGAGTTGCTGATCGCCGAGGCTGGCAAGCGCGGGATCAAATTAATGCTCGATATCGTGGTCAACCACACCTCCATCGAGCACACCTGGTTCCAGCAGGCCCGCAGCAGCCTCGACAACCCGTACCGGGATTTCTACATCTGGCGCGACCAGCCGAACAACTGGGAATCCAAGTTCGGCGGTTCGGCCTGGGAGTATGAAGCCCAGACCGGTCAGTATTTCCTGCACCTGTTCGATCACACTCAGGCCGACCTGAACTGGGACAACCCCAAGGTGCGCGCCGAAGTTTTCAAGATGATGCGTTTCTGGCGCGACAAGGGCGTAGGCGGGTTCCGTCTGGACGTGATCAACCTGATCTCCAAACCGGCGGACTTCCCCGAGGACAACACCGACGGTCGACGCTTCTACACCGATGGCCCGAACGTCCACGAATACTTGCAGCAAATGCACCGCGAAGTCTTCGAAGGCCATGACCTGATCAACGTCGGCGAAATGTCTTCCACCAGCCTGGAACACTGCATTCGTTACTCGCGGCCAGAGTCGAAAGAGCTGTCGATGACCTTCAACTTCCATCACCTGAAGGTCGATTACCCGAACCTGCAGAAGTGGATTCGTGCCGATTTCGATTTCCTGCAACTCAAGCGCATTCTCTCCGATTGGCAAACCGGCATGCAGGCCGGCGGTGGCTGGAATGCGCTGTTCTGGTGTAATCACGACCAGCCACGGGTGGTCTCGCGTTTTGGTCATGACGGCGAATATCGGGTGCTCTCGGCGAAGATGCTCGGCACGGCGCTGCATTTCCTCCAGGGCACGCCGTTCGTGTACCAGGGCGAGGAACTGGGCATGACCAATCCGGGCTTCGATCACATCGATCAGTACCGCGATGTCGAGACGCTGAACATCTTCCGGCTCAAGCGCGAGGCGGGGGCGAGCGACGCCGACAACATGGCGGCGATCATGCAGAAGTCCCGGGACAACGGCCGTACGCCGATGCACTGGAATGCCGAGCCCAACGCGGGTTTTAGCGCTGTCGAACCGTGGATCGGGGTGCCGGCGAACGCCGGGCAGATCAACGTTGCCACTCAGCTCGATGACCCGGATTCGGTGCTTCATCACTACCGCCAATTGATCGCCCTGCGCCGCAGTGAAGCGCTGATGTCCGACGGTATTTACCGGCAACTGTTGCCCGAACACACGCGAATCTGGGCGTACGTGCGTGAGGGCAATGGCGAACGGCTGCTGGTGCTGAACAACTTCTACGGCACGCCATGCGAAGTCGACCTGCCGGATGAAGTGATCAGCGAAACCATGACCCAACGTCTGGTCATCAGCAATTACCCGGACTGTCCGGCGCGAAATCGGCAGGTCCTCTTACGGCCTTATGAGTCGTTCGTGCTGCATATGACCGACTGACTGACCGACCGCAAAAAAACACTGACTCAAAAAAACACGCAGAACGCTGCGCGGGGGAGTTTTGCGCGCCGATTTTGCCGCTGCACACAATAAAAATAATGGGGTGGTTCTTGAAAACAACAATAAATCGCAGCCTTTTAGTGGCGGGCGTGTGCCTGACTTTGCCTCTTTCGGCACAGGCGCTGGAGTTCGCCGGTTACTTGCGCAGCGGCGTCGGCACCTCGGTCAACAGCGGTAAACAGCAGTGTTTCCAACTGCCGGGGGCGCAGACCAAATACCGCTTGGGCAACGAATGTGAGCAGTACGCGGAACTTGAGTTGCGCCAGGATTTGTACACGCTGGATGACGGTTCGGTGCTGAGCGTCGACGGTATGGCGTCGTTGTACAACCAGTACGACAAGGACCTGACCTTCAACGGTGACAACGGCTCGGTGCGCCTGCCGCAGGCGTACGCGCAGTGGTCGAACATGCCGAGCCTCAACGGCGGTTCGCTGTGGGCCGGTCGGCGTTACTACAAACGGAACGATATTCACATTTCCGACTTCTACTATTGGAACCAGAGCGCCACCGGCGGCGGTATCGAGGACGTGCTGATCGGCGATCTGAAATACAGCTACGCCTTCTCGCGCAAGGACAACCTGTACCAGAAGGACTACATCAACCGTCACGACTTCAACGTCGCCGGCTTCAACACCAACCCCGGCGGTGAACTGGAATTCGGCCTGAGTTACATCGACAAACCCGACAGCCGCGACGCTCATCGCGGTTGGGCGATCACCACCCAGCATGTGCAGAAAGGCTTTCTGGGCGGCAAGAATAAACTGGCCTTTCAGTACGGCGAAGGGCCCGGCACCGGGTTGGGTTATACCGGTAACGTGAAGCTCGATGACAGCAGCAAAAGCTATCGTTTGGTGGAGTTCTTCGACTGGCAAGTGACGCCACGATTTGGCGGGCAGATCGAGGCGGTCTATCAGAAAGACATTCGCCCGGACGGCGCTGATCAGAACTGGATTTCCCTGGGTGTTCGCCCGGCCTATGCGATCACCGAGCAGTTCAAACTGGTGACCGAATTGGGTCACGATCAGGTCGAAGCCACGGGCGGTACGCGAAAGCTGAGCAAGTTCACCTTCGCCCCGACCTGGTCGCCCAAAGGTCCGGAATTCTGGGCTCGCCCCGAGGTGCGTCTGTATTACACCTATGCGAGCTGGAACGAGGCGGCCAAACGGGCGGCCAATGAACTGGCGCAGGGGTCGGCATTATCCGACACCGGCGCCTTCGGCACGGCGCGACACGGTTCAAATGTCGGATTGCAGCTCGAGTATTGGTGGAAATAAGCGATGCTATCGGAGCCTCGCGCTCCATCAGCACTTCAAAGTACAAAACAGCAGGTGACGTCATGGCCACACCCCAACAATTGCAACTGCACGCGCCCCTGTCCGGCGTATTGATGCCACTGGACCTTGTGCCCGATCCGGTGTTTTCCAGCCGCGTGATCGGCGATGGCCTGTGCATCGATCCGACTTCAACGACGTTGTGTGCGCCGCTGGCAGGGGTTGTCAGCAATGTGCAGGCCAGCGGGCATGCGATCAGCATCACCGGCGAAAATGGCGTGCAGGTGTTGATGCACATTGGTCTCGACACGGTGAACCTGGCCGGGAAGGGGTTCACGCGGTTGGTGGAGGAGGGCGAGCAGGTTGACATCGGGCAGTCGCTGATCGAGTTCGATGCCGATTACATCGCCTTGCATGCGCGCAGTTTGTTGACTTTGATGCTGGTGGTCAGTGCCGAGCCCTTCACTTGGCTGGTACCTGAAACGGGTCAGGTGGACAGCGGCCAACCGTTGTTGGGTTTGAATACGGCCGATCAGATGATGGATGAAGTGGTGCCGGAGGAGAGCGAGGCGCTGTTCTCCAAACCGGTGACGCTGGCCAACCCGAACGGCTTGCACGCCCGCCCGGCGGCGGTGTTCGCCCAGGCCGCCAAGAGGTTTTCAGCGAGTATTTTCCTGCATAAACAGCAGGTCAGCGTGAACGCGAAATCCCTGGTGGCGATCATGACGTTGCAGACCGCTCACGGCGATGTTGTGCAAGTCAGCGCGGCTGGCCCGGATGCTGAAGCGGCGATCAAGACGTTGGCCGAGCTGCTGGTGACCGGATGCGGTGAAGCGGTGGCGGCCTCGGCGCAGGTTGGGGCGAAGGGGATCGAGGCCTCATCGCTGACAGTGTTGCGTGGAGTTTGTGCATCGGCCGGATCGGCGTTTGGCCAAGTGGTGCAGATTGCCGAACAAAAACTGGAAGTAAATGAACTCGGCACTACTGCGTATGCTGAGCGCGATCACTTGACCCGGGGCCTGGCCGAGGCACGGCAGGTCTTGCAGCAGTTGCGTGACAACGCCATTGGCAGCGCGCAGGCAGACATCTTCAAGGCTCACCAGGAACTGCTCGAAGACCCGGGTTTGTTGGAAGTGGCTCACGTGCTGATCGACGAAGGCAAAAGTGCCGGGTTCGCCTGGCGCGCGGCCACCGAGTCGGCGGCAACCTTGTTCAAAAGCCTCGGCAATGCCTTGCTGGCGGAGCGGGCGGCAGACCTGGCCGATGTCGGCCAGCGGGTGCTCAAGCTGATCCTCGGTGTACAGGATCAGGCGATGGAACTGCCTGAAGGGGCAATCCTGATCGCCGAACAACTGACGCCATCACAGACCGCCGGGCTCGATACCCGCAAGGTACTGGGTTTCGCCACGGTCGGTGGCGGCGCTACCAGCCACGTCGCGATCCTCGCGCGGGCGTCCGGTTTGCCGGCGATCTGCGGGCTGCCCCTTCAGGTGCTGGCGCTGGCCAACGGCACCCAAGTGTTGCTCGACGCCGACAAGGGCGAGCTGCATCTGGACCCGGATCTGGCAGCCATCGAGCAGCTGCAAGCCAATCGTCAGCGCCTGCAGAAGCGCCATCAACATGAGTTGGCGCACGCTGCGCTGGCGGCGTGTACCCGCGATGGTCATCACATTGAAGTGACGGCCAACGTCGCTTCTCTGACCGAAGCCGAGCAGGCCATGACACTGGGCGGAGAAGGCGTCGGACTATTGCGTTCGGAGTTTCTTTATCTGGACCGCAATCATGCGCCGAGCCATGACGAACAGGCATCCACCTACAGCGCCATCGCCCGCGCCCTGGGGCCGGCGCGCAATCTGGTGGTGCGGACTCTGGATGTCGGCGGCGACAAACCGTTGGCCTACGTGCCGATGGACAGCGAAACCAACCCGTTCCTCGGCATGCGCGGGATTCGTTTGTGTCTGGAGCGCCCGCAGCTGTTGCGCGATCAGTTCAAAGCGATCCTGAGCAGCGCCGGGCTGGCTCGTCTGCACATCATGCTGCCCATGGTCACGCAGCTATCGGAGTTGCGACGGGCCCGGCAGCTGCTTGAGGAAGAGGCGCTGGCATTGGGTCTTACCGAGTTGCCGAAACTGGGGATCATGATCGAAGTGCCGGCAGCGGCACTGATGGCCGATCTGTTTGCGCCGGAGGTGGATTTCTTCTCGATCGGCACCAACGACCTGACCCAATACACCCTGGCCATGGACCGCGATCACCCGCGTCTGGCCAGTCAGGCCGACAGTTTTCATCCGTCGGTGCTGCGACTGATTGCCAGCACCGTGAAGGCCGCCCACGCCCATGGCAAATGGGTCGGTGTGTGTGGGGCCATGGCGTCCGAAACGCTGGCGGTGCCGTTGTTGCTGGGACTTGGCGTGGATGAACTGTCGGTGAGCGTGCCGTTGATTCCGGCGATCAAAGCGGCGGTTCGCGAAGTGGATCTGCTGGACTGCCAGGCCATCGCCCAGCAAGTGCTGGGCCTGGAAAGCGCCGAGCAAGTGCGCGAGGCGTTGCGGCTGTATCACGAGGCGACCGTCGATACTTCACTGGTACTGGAGAACTGAGCATGTTCGAGAAAATGCAACGGACGTTCTGGAAAGCGTTGACCCCGGACCTGGTGGTGGATGAGCCGAAAGTGGTTGCTCAGCCTGTTTCTGGTCTGGCCCCGGAAATCGTCGTCGCACTGGGCGGAATGGATAACCTCAAGTCGCAGCAGCCGGTGGCGCTGACCCGGGTTCGGGTGGTGTTGCGGGATGTGGCAAGAATGGATCGGCAGGCCCTCGATGTGGCCGGTGTACCGGGCGTCATGGTGCTGGATGACGGGGTGGTGCATCTGATCACCGGCCTCCAGCTATAACCGGAGCACTGTGGCGAGGGGGCTTGTCGGAATGCCGCATCACCCCATTGGGTCGCGAAGCGGCCCCAAGATCTCCCGGCCAACCGAAAACCCGTGGTGAGGGAGCAAGCGCCCTCGCCACAAAAGCCGCCCGGCGCTACTCCGAAGGTCGAGCCTTCAATCGTCGCCCTAACACATCCAGCACATCACACCCATCCCGCAACGGAATGGCACAGAGCAAAGCAAAATCACTAAGAATGAAGGACTGACACTCGATCGAACCGCGCATGGACAAGTTCTCCATCACTTGGGTGACGGCACGAATTCGGTAGTTGGCAGCGTCATACAAAACATCCAGCGGCGCTTGGGTGTCGACGAACAGGGTTGGCATGTCGTCGCAATTGCTGGTGAGCGCCATGAAGCGGCTTTTGGGGTGGGGCATTGGTTTTTCGTAGGGTGGGTCTGGCGTTAGCGTCGTCATTTGCAATTTCCATGAGTATGAATATGAGCTGCAACACGCACCCTCCTACAGGTTTGGGTGGCAGCCATGCGCAGGAGTAGGAGTACCGAGCACTCATGAACCTCGGCCACGCCGAAGCGTGTCCCGCGCACAGCCGCCGCGAACGATCTTACGGACACCAATTAAGTGCCGCAATCAAACGACAGAGCTGTTGCACCATGAGAGAGGGCTCCTACACCCTGCCACTGCATTCGCAGTGACAGCCAAAGACTATCCATGGAACTCACTTTGTACCAGTTCATGCAAACCGCTACATCTTGAAGGAAACTTCCGACGACCTTGCCCAGAAATTTCGCTGCCTGTAAGACCGTCTTCGCGGGTAAGCCACGCTCCTACAGATCGCCACCGTTCTGTGGGAGCGTGGCTTGCCCGCGATTGAGCGCGAAGCGGTCATAAAATCTATCCACCTCAGGGATAACAAGCCTTACCAGGTTGATTGATCTTCAAGGCTGGCCTTATGAAGGTCGTTTCTCCACTCAATAGTCGCTAAGCGAAAGATATCCTCAAAAAATGCTCTGGTGTTCTCCATCTCATCCCAACCATCAGGAAATGAAGAATATGCTTCTGGGTCATATGCCAGCAGCGACTGAAAATCATATTTTCCGTCCTGAAGAGCTTCCTCCAAACTCTTATAAATCAAAAATTTGTGCCGGTATGACTTTCTTGTAGGCAAGCAGTATTTGAGTATTATCTCTTCTCTATCAGCCGGGTCATTAGGATCAAGTTTTTCAAGAGCTTCCCCTAGCGTTTCTTCGCGATCATAAATATCAACTCCCCCTAAAAAAAATGCGGGTGTCGGGAGGTATGGCTGCCCATCATCTGGATCAATAAAAATTTCTGGCAAAAAGGGGGCGGATTTATTTGGTAGCTGTTCATCTTCCCAACTATTTTTCGCGACAAAAATTAAAAACTGCTGAATTTTTTCAGATACCTGTCGGAAAAACATTTATATTCTTGATCTTTAAATCCACGAGCACCGAGTCAGTTTTCACACATCCAGTCAACTCAATAAATACTATTGATCCACCCACATCAACAATTGCGCCGCCCTCCATATCATTTGAGATCAACGCCCCCGTCATAGTTACGATGCCATCCATCACTCCAATAGAGTGAGCATTATTGGGCGAAGAACAAGCATTCTTTCCCCAAACAAACTCATCATCGACTTCTAATTCGACATCATACTGTTCACCTGCTTTCGGTGGGGCAGCACGCCAAACTGCGGTTGCGGCCCCGACATTAGTTGAAAATCCAACAAGAACTTCTTGAACAACAAGAGTCACGAGATCTATGGTCATTTTCATACTTGTTTCTTCAGTAATGGGCCGCGGATAACGGTATTTTCAACGTTCATGACATTCTCCTTTAACTGGAGTATCCACTTCTTCTCGTGGTCATGATGCTTACTCGGCTTGCCACCCATTTCATGTGCTCCGTATCGAATGCTTCTCTTACCGTCCGCTGAAACCAATCTGGGAGATTCGTCCTTGGGTGATTATTTGTACAGGGACCCTCACCTAAAAACTCTTCCCGCTTATGACGGGCAAAAGGGACAGATTTATTTGCCCTGCATACATTCCACCTGTATCCGTTCTTGAAAATAAATAATCCAAAGCGACCTTACCATCGCAGCTTATTTTTGAAATATAGACTCGACATAGAGCCAGAAACCCTCTCAACTTTACCAAGCTTAATATACTCTTCGAAGTCGCTCTCTAATACGCTTTGATCTATATACTTCGGATGCAGACTGGGAGCCTCGCATGCATACACATAGAGTCTCCATACATCAAACCCATCAACCCTTTCGTCGGGTCCGTAATCGAAGTCGATGCACATTTTCGGAAAACTCACCCTGCAACCGACTCCATGCAACTCATAACTAATACTACCTGTAACTAAACCTCGCTGTGGGATTTCATTTGCTCGCCAAAGCCGAAGAATACATTTTCTACCAAATTTTTCCTCAAGCAAGTCTGTAGCTCTATCGACTTGAATCAAAAAATCGTCAATTAAATACTCCAGATCCTTATTCTTCATCTTCTCGGCCTCATCAATCTGTCATGCCCCACGCTATCAGCGGACTCCATTACTTCATCCAAGGCATTAAAAGTTCCGTGATGATTAACGAGATCCTTTATCAATACGATGGTAACTTTTGTGTGAGTTCGTCTGGCAGCAGAAGCTCTATGATGTCCATCGACTATATAGCGACTGCCATTATGCTCCACAACATCAATCGGCCAATCATCGTCATACCCATTTTTTTGCATTTTGCTGGCGATTGCTTCTACTTGTTTTGTGGAAGCTTTACCCTCTATCGCATGAGTTCTTTTTAGACTGTTTGGATCAACATCACGGATCACAGAAGGTAGACGAGGCTCACCTTCGACAATTACCGCCTTGCCGGTTGGATCTTGCTCTCCAAACGACGGTTTCTCACATCCATCCCCCCCAGGGCAAGTACTCAACCCCAACGGATCAACCCACCCCGTCGGATTCGGCGTGTACTGATACTGGTTCAGCCCACCCGCTAACTTGATCGGATCCGGCGTCAGGTACCGACCAACCTCCGGATTGTAGTAGCGATGCCGGTTGTAGTGCAGACCGCTCTCGGCGTCGAAGTACTGTCCTTGAAAACGCAACGGCTGATCGAGTTGTTCTCCCCCACCGAACGCAAGACGAGTGACCTTGCCGTAGGCGTTGTACTTCGCCGACCAGACAATCTCGCCACCAAAATCAGTCAGTTCCTGCGGCGTACCCAAATGATCGAGCTGGTAGTAGAACGGGCAAGCCTTTCGCGGGCCTTTGCCGTCGAGCATGGCCAGTGGGCGGAAGCTGCCCGGCTCATAGACGTAACTGCGGTAATGCTCGCGGCTGCTTTCGGCGATGAGGTGGTCGCCTTGCCAGAAGAACTCGGTGGTGTTGCCGTCGACGGTTTTGCTGATGCGGCGGCCGAAGGCGTCGTAGCGGTAGCTGGCGCCGCAGCCGTCAGGGGTTGTGACGCCGACCAAGCGGTGCTGGCAGTCGTAGCGGTATTCGGTGATCAGTTTTTGCGCGGTGCCGCGACGCTCGCGGATGAGGTTGCCGAAGGCGTCGTAGTCGTAATGGCGGTCGCCTTGCAGGAGCAGGCGGTTGCCTTTGACGGTTGCGGCGCCGGGGCGGTCCTGCATCAGCAGGTTGCCGGCGGGGTCGTGGGCGAAGCTTTCCGGTGGGTCGTCGCGGGTGTGGCGGACGCGGGTCAGGCGGTTGAGCGGGTCGTATTGGTAATTGCGTTGGCCGTGACGGGTGTCGGCGATGCTGTCGAGGTTGCCGTTGGCGCTGTAGGCATAGTCGCGGCGATACAGTGTTTGATGCTGTTGACTGACAGCGTGGGCCTTCAATCGGCCCTGATCGTCGTAGGCATATTCGCTGAGCAGTTGCCCCTGCTGGCGTTGCTGTTCGCGGCCGAAGGCGAATTGGTGGGTGGTGAGTCGCGCGCCGTTGAGGTCGATGGCCGTCAGCGCGCCGCCCTTGGCGTGGTGGTAATCGAGTTTGCTGCCGTCCGGCAGGCGCAGGCGATTCAGCTGACCGCAGGCGTCGTAGCCATAACGCAGCGTGCCCCAGCCCTGATGCTCGGTGATCAGGCGGTCCTGCTGGTCGTACTCAAATTCCAGCGGGTGATCGTGGCCGTCGTCGACGCTGACCAGTCGCCCGAGGCTGTCATAGCGGTATTGAACCTTGATGCCATCGGGCAGGTTTTTGACCAGCAGGCGTCCGGCCGAATCCCGCTGATAACCCGTCACCCGCTGTGAACCGTCCTCGCCGAACTCGGTTTTCTCCAGCAGCTGGCCGTTGAGGTCGTAGGCGTACGCCGTGCGTTGGCCGTCGAAGCCGGTTTCCTGTCGGATCAGGCCATTGGGCGTGTAGTCCAGGAGATATTTTTCGCCGGATTCGTTTTCGATTTCCGTGAGCAACAGCTGCGCGTTGTCGTAGCGGTACTTCAGCTGGGTGCCGTCGGGATTGATCCGGCGGCTGACCAGGTGCAGGTCGTCGACGTATTCGTAGCGGGTGACGCGGCCCAGTTCATCGCGTTCGGCGGTGATCTTGCCGTAGGCGTTGTAGCTGAAGGCGCGGCTGGCGCCTGTGGGAAGCGTCGTCTGGATCAGTCGGCCGATGGCATCCCATTGGTACTGGGTAACGGCACCGTGTTCGTCCTGGCGGGTAATCTGCCGCCCCAGTGCGTCGTAGGAAAACTGCCGCACACCACCATCCGGCAGCGTTTCCTCAACCAACTGCCCCAAGCCATTCCAGACGAAGACTTGCCGACTGTTGTCCGGGTAGCGGATCGACAGCAACTGCCCTCGTTCGTCGTAGTGATAGTGGCTGACATAACCGTCAGGATCGGTCGCTTCGGTGACGTCACCCTGGGCGTTGCGCTGATATTTCCAGACGGCTTTGCCGCGAAACCGTGCGTGCAGGAAACCGTTGCGATACTCGTAGGCCGTTGGTTCGTCTTCTGGCGGAATCAGCGCGATAAGTCGTCCGACCTCGTCGTAACGGTATTCGGTGACGGCACCGAGCGGATCCTGCTCGGCAAGCAACCGACCGTTGTCGTCGTAGGCTTTGAGGTGTTCGCCGCCGTCCAGCTCGACCTTGCGCACCAGTCGCGCCCGGTCGTCATGGACGTAAACCTCTTCGCTGCCATCGATGTTCTGAACGGTGACACTGCCCTCGTCATCCCAGACGTAACGCGTGTCCATCTGCGAAAACGACGCCCAATGGCGGACACATCGGGCCGCCTTGCCGGACCGTTCCCACTCCCAGAAGAAACTCGCCCCACCGGTCAATTGCCGCTGCAGGATGACGTGCTGATCGTCGTAGTCGTAACGCTCGCTTTCGCCGCCAGCGTTGGTGGCTTCGATCAGTTGATCGCGTTCGTCGTAGCTGTAACTGACCAGTGTCTGCTCGGTGTGCCAGGCCTCGTCGAGGGTCTGGGCCGGGACAAAAACCTGATAGTCGACGGCGACCAAATGGCTGCGGTCATAGCGCAATCGCAAGGCACGGCCGGCGCCATTGTCGAGGCGTTTGATGCGGTCTTGTCGGTCGCGGGTGATGCGCAGGCGGTTGTCGTAAGCGTCGCTGATGGTCGTCAGCCGACCGTTATGAAAGTGATAGAACCGCGTGTCGTCACCGGCCTGGGCTAGGATCAGTTCTTCGGGTTGATCTCCGAGATAAATCGCCGCCCGCGACAGGCTGTTGTGGATCGCCGGGCGCTCGGTACTCGGTAGAGGAAAGGTCGTACGGCGGTTTTCGTGGTCGATCCAGATGACGGTCTCGCCATCGATTTCCAGTCGATGGGCGAGGCTGTGACTCCAGCCGAAGCCGAGGCCGTCATCGATCTCGGCGGCACTGGTGCGATAGAGCCGGGTGAACTCGAACGGCAGGACTCCGTCCAGCGCACCGTCGGTGAGAGTCAGCAGTTCTTCGCCGGTGACCATCGATACCGGGCATTTGTTGGTGGCGGTTTTATCAACGGAATCGGCGCTGTCGCCGTTGGGGTTTTTCGCCTGGTCCGGGACGTTGTCGTGGTGTTCGGTTTGCTTGAGCGTGGTGTTGCGCTTGGCATCCCAACGCAGCTGCATCCGGCCTTTTTTCAGACCCGCAGCAACGCCGCGTGCGGCGACTTTTTTGTAGCGGTCGACGTAGGCAGTGAAGCTGTTGATGATGCTGAAAATCGCTTTGACGAAGCCCTGAACAGCATCAACGATCCGCGCGCCATAGTTCGCAAGGCGCATACCCAGGTAGGCAATGCCCGCACCTGCACCGGCGAAAGTCAGGACAACCCCGATCAGAATGTCGATGAGCAACTGCACTACTACCGTCGACACGGCCTCGGCGGTTTTGCCGGCGATCTCGCCGGGCGGCAGCATGTCCAACCAGAGGCTGGCGGTGCGTAACAGCAAACATAGCGCCGCTTCGTCACTGGCCAGCAGTTGGGCCTTTTCCATGACATCGGGGGCGTTTTGCGCGAGTTTCTTCAGCTCTGCGGCGCTCTCGCCCAACCGCTCACCAAACTTCCCGGGATCCTTGAGGATGTCCGACAGCAGACCGATGCTGTCCCACACGCCCTCGATTGCCGCCCAACTTCCCGCGAGCAATCCATTGCCTACAGCAACCGAAGACGATTCCGACCACTTCGGTTTGAATGTCTTCCATTCATCACGCAGCCATTTCTCAAGTTCCTTCGTCAGGCCGTTGTAGGAAGAGAAAAGATCTTCAACGTGCTGCGGTGTGACTTCGTTGTGGACGTGAATGCGGTAGAGCTTGCCGGGTGTACCGGTGAACGTCCCTTTGCCATTTTCATCAAGCGTGACAAGCGTCGTCTCTCCGCTCTCAAGCGCAATCACATCGACCTGAATATTCCCCACGGGGATGTCATAAACCGATTCAAACTTGCTCTCGATTTCCAGCAATCCACCTTTCGGGCACTGCACGACGGTGGATAAAAACTCGTCATCGCCGCTGCTGACAGCGGTGCTGGAATTGCCGAACCGAATGATCCGTTCCATGCCCATCAATGACGGCAGATCAGCGGCGCGGCTGGCCGTGTCCGCCGCTTGGCTGAACCAGTGCTTCAACTGTTCGCGATAAAGAGAAAGGGTGCCTGGAAAACTATCGAGTTCCTGCTCGATACGGGCGACGTGCTCCATCAACGCACCGAACGAGAGGAGGCGGGGTTAAAAACCGGGTCAAACATGAGCAATCCCTCGCGCAGAAAATTAGGCGCGGGGACTTTGCGGGGGATTAATCAGGAAAGAAGTAGGGGAAGGTGGGAATTGATGTAGGGCGATTCCTTTATTAACAGCGCTTCGCAGACGAACGGGAGCAAGCTCCCTCGCCACAGGTGATGTGCGGCCCTTGGTCACCCTTACTGTTTCTCAACCGCAGGTGTATCGTATTCGCCTTTTACAGGCCTACGGGTCTGTCGCTGATACGTGAGGTAGTTGAGTTCATGTCCTTTACCCGTCGCCAAATCCTCGGTGGCCTGGCCGGTCTTGTTGTCGTTGGTGTCGGAGCGGGGGGCGCGTCGCGGTACTGGTTGGGCAAAATCGCCGACGCCGACGCGGGCCACGACTACGAGCTGATCGCCGCACCGCTGGACGTCGAACTGGTGGCCGGGCACAAGACCGAAGCCTGGGCGTTCGGCCCGTCGGCGCCGGGCACCGAGTTGCGCGTGCGTCAGGGCGAATGGCTGCGGGTACGTTTCATCAACCACCTGCCGGTAGCGACCACCATTCATTGGCACGGCATCCGCCTGCCGCTGGAAATGGACGGCGTGCCCTACGTCTCGCAGCTTCCAGTGCTGCCGGGCGAATATTTCGATTACAAATTCCGCGTGCCCGACGCCGGCAGCTACTGGTATCACCCGCATGTGAACAGCAGCGAAGAACTCGGTCGTGGGCTGGTCGGCCCGTTGATCATCGAAGAGCGCGAGCCTACCGGTTTCAAGTACGAGAAGACCTTGAGCCTCAAGAGCTGGCACGTCGATGAAGAGGGCGCTTTTGTCGCGTTCAGCATTCCTCGCGAAGCGGCCCGAGGTGGCACGGCGGGGCGTCTGTCGACCATCAACGGTGTTGCGCAAGCGGTGATCGAGTTGCCCGCCGGGCAGATCACTCGTGTACGCCTGCTCAACCTCGACAATACTCTGACGTATCGCCTCAACATTCCTGGTGTCGAAGCGCAGATCTATGCGCTGGACGGCAACCCCATCGAACCGCGGCCATTGGGCAAGGAATACTGGCTGGGTCCTGGCATGCGCATTTGCCTGGCGATCAAGGCCCCGCCGGCCGGGGAAGAGCTGTCCCTGCGCAACGGCCCGGTTCGCCTCGGCACGTTCCGTTCGGTGGTGAACACCGATGCACCGACCGAGTGGCCGCCGGCGCTGCCCGCCAACCCGGTGGCCGAGCCGGACCTGGCCAATGCGGAGAAACTCAACTTCAATTTCGAATGGGTAGGCTCAGTGTCGGTGAACGTCGACAATGGCAGGCCGCCGAGCCTGTGGCAGATCAACGGCAAGGCCTGGGACATTACCGACAAGACTTGCGCCGACCGCCCGATTGCCAAGCTCGAGAAGGGCAAGAGCTACATTTTCGAATTGAAAAACATGACTCAGTATCAACACCCGATCCATCTGCACGGCATGAGCTTCAAGGTGATTGCGTCGAACCGGCACAAGGTCATTCCGTATTTCACCGACACTTATCTGTTGGGCAAGAACGAGCGCGCGCAAGTGGCGCTGGTGGCGGATAACCCGGGGATCTGGATGTTCCACTGCCACGTGATTGATCACATGGAAACCGGCCTGATGGCCGCCATCGAGGTGGCGTAATGCGTCAGATACGCCCGACAGCAATCATCGACCGTAGCCGTGATCGTGACTTCATGCGCGAAGCCCTGGCCCTGGCCGCCCAAGGCGCGGCGCTCGGTGAAGTGCCGGTGGGCGCGGTGCTGGTTCAGGACGGTGAAATCATCGGTCGGGGTTTCAATTGCCCGATCAGCGGCAACGACCCGAGTGCTCATGCCGAAATGGTCGCGATCCGCGCGGCCGCGTTGGCAGCCAGCAACTATCGGCTGCCGGGCAGCACGCTGTACGTGACGCTTGAGCCTTGCAGCATGTGCGCCGGGCTGATCGTGCATTCGCGGATTGCGCGGGTGGTGTATGGGGCGCTGGAGCCGAAGGCCGGGATTGTGCAGAGTCAGGGGCAGTTTTTTACCCAGGGCTTTTTGAATCACCGGGTGCTGTATGAAGGCGGGGTGTTGGCTGAGGAGTGCGGGGCGGTGTTGAGCGAGTTCTTCAAGGCTCGACGCGCAAAGCCTTCAGACTAGATACAAAACCAATTTGGGAGCGAGACCGGCTTGCCGGCGATAGCGGACTAACATCCAACATCTTCGTTGGCTGAAAGGCCCTCATCGCGAGCAGGCTCGCTCCCACAGGGGATCTCCGGTGTTTGGAAGATCGGTGTTTACTTGCGGGCGACGATGACCGCGCGCATCGGTGCCGGCAGCCCTTCAACTGTCTTGCTGTGATCTTCCGGGTCAAGGAAATCGCTCAGCGACTGATACTTCATCCACTCCGTCCCGCGCTGTTCCTCGACCGTCGTCACGCTCACGTCCACACAGCGAACATCCGTGAACCCGGCCCGGCGCAGCCACAGTTCCAGCGCCGGCACCGACGGCAGGAACCACACGTTACGCATCTGCGCGTAACGGTCTTCCGGCACCAACACCTGCTGCTGATCGCCCTCGATCACCAGGGTTTCCAGCACCAGTTCGCCACCCTTTACCAGGCAATCCTTCAGCGCCAGCAAATGCTCGATCGGCGAACGACGGTGATAGAACACGCCCATGGAAAATACGGTGTCAAAGCCTTCCATGTTCGGCGGCAGGTCTTCGAACGGGAACGGCAAGTGCCAGGCATTGGGTTCGGACAGGTAACGCTGCACCGCCTGGAACTGGCAGAAAAACAGCCAGTTCGGATCGACGCCGATCACGCTGTCGGCACCCGCGCCGAGCATGCGCCACATGTAATAGCCATTGCCGCAACCGACATCGAGGATGCGTTTGCCCTTCAGATCCAGATGCGGTGCAACCCGCGACCATTTCCAGTCCGAACGCCATTCGGTGTCGACATGCACGCCAAACAGATCAAATGGCCCTTTACGCCAGGGTGACAAACCCATCAGCGCGGTGCGCATCTGAACGCGGGTTTCGTCGTCGCAATCGGTGTCCAGCGTCAGACCGTTAAGCAGATCGACTTCGCTCGGCTGAATCTTCGGCAAGGCGTCCAGCGCGCTCTGCCAGCGCTCCAGGTCGCCGTGACCTTTCTCCATTTTCTTGTCGAGTTGCGCTTGCAGCGTGTTGGCCCAATCGGCCAGCGGTGTGCCGGCCAAGCGGCGGGCGAGGGGGGACAGATCAATCATGGCAAGGCAAT
Organism: Pseudomonas sp. LS2P72; assembly: GCF_054897865.1. Lineage (NCBI taxonomy): Bacteria > Pseudomonadati > Pseudomonadota > Gammaproteobacteria > Pseudomonadales > Pseudomonadaceae > Pseudomonas > Pseudomonas sp. LS2P72. The sequence continues at coordinate 5,697,442 of NZ_CM142708.1, read as the reverse complement.
CAACGAGGCAAAGTTAAGACACTGGAACCACGGCACGACTTTCGAAAAACCGGCGGCCAACAGGCGCTCGCGGTGTTCTTCGAGGCTGTCGGGCTTCATGACGTTTTCGATGGCGCTGCGCTTCTGGGCGATCTCGAGTTCGCTGTAGCCGTTGGCGCGTTTGAACGCGACGTGCAGATCGGTGAGCAGCGCGTGTTCGTCCGGATCATTGAAGCGCAGCTTCTCCGACAGAATCAGCGCACCACCGGGCAATAGCGATTGGCGGATACGCGAGAGCAACGCGGTGCGCTGTTCCGGGGCGATGAATTGCAGGGTGAAGTTCAGCGCCACCACCGAGGCGGGCTGGAAGTCGAGAGCGAGGATGTCGCCTTCGATCACTTCCACCGGCAGCAGCTCCTGGAACATCGAGTCTTGGCCGTTCAGGTATTCGCGGCAGCGTTCAACCATCGCCGCCGAGTTATCCACAGCGATGACGCGGCAGCCGTCAGTGCGTACGTGCCGGCGCAAGGCCTGGGTCACGGCGCCGAGCGACGAACCCAGGTCGTAAAGCACGCTGTTGGGCTGGGCGAACTGCGCGGCGAGCACGCCAAGGTTTTCCACAATGGTCGGATAACCCGGCACCGAGCGCTTGATCATGTCCGGGAACACCCGCACCACGTCCTCGTTAAAGGCGAAGTCAGGCACCTGGGCCAAAGGCTGGGCGAAAAGGCGGTCGGGTTCTTTGCTCACGGCGGTTCCAGCGGCGTAGGTGGAAAAGGCCGGCATTTTAGCCAAATTGACGGGGGGATGCGCGGGTTGTCTGACGTGGTGAGGGGATTTATCCCCGTTGGGCTGCGAAGCAGACCTGAAATCTGCTGAACCGAGTCGCATGGTCTTGCGGCCGCTTCGCGACCGAACGGGGACAAGTCCCCTCGCCACAAGAGCCCCCTCGCCACAGGGGTTAGTGTTGTTTTTGAGGAAATGCCGACGCCGCAATCCCCCATTGTCCCAGCCAGTAGCTGAGGATGATGACGTAAGGCGCAGCATGAAATGGCGCGACGAATCGATTGATGCCAATCACGCTGTCCGAAAACACAAACGCCACCGCACCTGCCGCCGCCAGCAGCGCCGAGCGTTTGGGCACGTCGGTGCCGAGTCGGGCCAGGGCGCGCCAAAGCATGGCGCTGATGGCCAGACCATAGACGATCACCGGGATGAGCAACGAACCCAGCCCATTGGAAATCAAGATCCCCAACAACACCGCGCCGACGCCCAACGCGATGATCAGCGGTAACAACGCTACCCGTCGGCAATCGCTCAAATAAGCCTTCAAATACGCCAAGTGGGCAACCAGGAACGCCCCAAGACCAAACACAAACAAATCCCCCGGCCACGCCAGCAGCACATCGCCGAGCAGGGAGAAAATCAATCCAAGGCTGATCCAGCGCCGGTACTCGCTGGGCGGTGCGTCGTGCAACCAACCCAGCAGGGCCAATACCGGCAGCGGTTTGACCAGCAGGCAAAGCAACGTCGCATGCACGCTGACGCCGTAGAGGAACGTCACCGCGCCCATCAGCGCCAGAATCAGCCAGCCCACGATCAGTTAACCGAGATCGCGCAATCGAAGCTCTCCACCGCCGGTACTTCCGGTGCCCACGGTTGTGAGTAAGTCAGGCGCAAACGGCCCGTCCCCGCGGCGAAGGACTGGAAGCGCCAGGTCGAAATGCCGGCGCTGCCGACGATCCCCCCGTCTTGCGGGTTGCTATAGACCTCGGGGCTGAGTGCGCGCAATACGCCACCGGCCGAATCCTGGATCGCCCAGCGGTAACCCGTGGTCGGGTTGCTCGGCAGGGTCAGGATCAGGTTTTGCCCGTTGTGCAGTTGCACTGGGCAATCGCTTTGTTTTTCCACGGTCACGTTCTGTTTCGGTTGCGTGGCACACGCGGCCAGCAAAGAGAGGGCGAGGGGGACAAACAGGCGGGTGGGGGACATAAGGTCAGTGGCTCCGGCATTCACGACGAACGGCGAGCATAACTGAAGATGAGACAAAGTGTGACGGCACAGAAGGAGATGTGTTGTAAGTGCCAACGCTATCGCGGGCAAGCCTTGCTCCTACGGATGGTGCAGTCCGTAGGAGCAAGGCTTGCCCGCGATGGCGGTGGTGCAGGCGCTAGATGATTATCAGAACAATATCTTCGCCACATCCGCAAAGCGCTTGGCAAAGTGCACGGTAATCCCTTCCTTCAGATAATCCGGCAGTTCTTCAAAGCTTCCACGGTTTGGCTCCGGCAGAATCAATTCGAAGATCTTCTGCCGCCGCGCTGCAATCACCTTCTCGCGCACGCCGCCAATCGGCAGTACATGCCCGGTCAGCGTCAGTTCGCCGGTCATGGCGATACCTTTTTTCGGCGCCTGGTTGCGGGCGAGCGAGAGCAGGGCGCTGGCCATGGTCACGCCGGCGCTCGGGCCGTCTTTCGGGGTGGCGCCTTCCGGTACGTGCAAGTGGACGAAGGCTTCGTCGAAGAACTTCGGATCACCGCCGAACGACTTCAGGTTGGAACTGACGTAGCTGTAGGCGATTTCCGCCGACTCCTTCATCACATCGCCCAATTGCCCGGTGAGTTTGAAACCGCGATTCAGGGTGTGAATGCGCGTGGCTTCGATCGGCAAGGTCGCGCCGCCCATGCTGGTCCAGGCCAGCCCGGTGATGACGCCGGTACCGGACAGCACTTGCTCGTTGCGGAAGACTGGATGGCCGAGTGAGGATTCGAGGTCTTTCGGGCCGAGTTTGATCACCGCTTTCGGCTCGTCGATCAGTTTCACAACGGCTTTGCGCACCAGTTTGCCCAGTTGTTTTTCCAACTGCCGCACGCCGGCTTCACGGGCGTATCCGTCGATCAACGCTTTCAGGGCGCTGTCGCTGATACTCAGGCTGCCTTTGGACACGCCGGCCTTTTCCAGCTGCTTGGGCCATAGGTGACGTTTGGCGATGGCGATTTTTTCTTCGGTGATGTAACCCGACAGGCGAATCACTTCCATCCGGTCCAGCAACGGGCCGGGGATCGAGTCCAGGGTGTTGGCGGTGCAGATGAACAGCACTTTCGACAGGTCCAGACGCAAGTCCAGGTAGTGGTCGAGGAATTCGACGTTCTGTTCCGGATCGAGGGTTTCCAGGAGCGCCGAGGCCGGGTCGCCCTGGTAGCTCTGGCCCATCTTGTCGATCTCGTCGAGCATGATCACCGGGTTCATCACTTCGACGTCTTTCAACGCATGGACGAGTTTGCCCGGCTGCGCGCCGATGTAGGTGCGGCGATGGCCCTTGATCTCGGCTTCGTCGCGCATGCCGCCCAGGCTGAAGCGGTAGAACGGCCGACCGAGGGATTCGGCGATGGATTTGCCGACGCTGGTTTTACCTACGCCCGGCGGGCCGACCAGCAGCACGATGGAGCCGCTGATCTCGCCTTTGTAGGCCCCTACGGCGAGGAACTCGAGGATGCGGTCCTTGATGTCGTCGAGGCCGGCATGGTGTTTGTCCAATACCTTGCGCGCGTGCTTGAGGTCGAGTTTGTCCTCGCCGAACACGCCCCACGGCACCGAGGTCGCCCAGTCGAGGTAGTTGCGGGTGACCGCATACTCCGGCGAACCGGTTTCGAGAATCGACAGTTTGTTCATTTCCTCTTCGATGCGTTTCTGCGCCTGAGGCGGCAACACCTTGCCCGTCAGACGTTGCTCGAACTGCTCGATGTCAGCGCTGCGGTCGTCCTTGGTCAGGCCCAGCTCTTGCTGGATGACCTTGAGTTGTTCCTTGAGGAAGAACTCGCGCTGATGCTCGCCGATCTTGCGGTTAACTTCGGCGGAAATTTCTTTTTGCAGACGCGCGACTTCGACTTCCTTGCGCAGCATCGGCAGGACTTTTTCCATGCGTTTGAGCATCGGTACGCAGTCGAGCACTTCTTGCAGCTCGCTGCCGGTCGCCGAGGTCAGGGCTGCGGCGAAGTCGGTCAGCGGTGATGGGTCGTTGGGGCTGAAGCGGTTGAGGTAGTTCTTCAGCTCTTCGCTGTACAGCGGGTTGAGCGGCAGCAGTTCCTTGATCGCATTGATCAGCGCCATACCGTAAGCCTTGACCTCGTCGGTCGGCTCGGTGGGCTGGTGCGGGTATTCGACTTCTACCAGGTACGGCGGGCGATGGTGTTTGAGCCAGGTGCGGATGCGCACGCGAGTCAGGCCTTGGGCGACGAATTGCAGTTTGCCGTTTTCACGACTGGCGTGATGCACCTTGACCAGCGTGCCATAGAGCGGCAGGGCCGAGGTGTCGAAATGGCGCGGATCTTCCTGGGGCGTGTCCATGTAGAACAGGGCCAGGGAGTGGTGATCGGATTTGCTCACAAGATCCAGCGTTTCAGCCCACGGTTCTTCATTGACGATGACCGGCAGCACTTGGGCCGGGAAGAACGGGCGGTTGTGGATCGGGATGATGTAGACCTTGTCCGGCAGGTTCTGGCCTGGCAGGGCGAGGCCTTTGCCGGTGGAGTGGTGTTCGGCGTTCTCTGGGTCGGCGTATTCGCTCGGGTCTTCGGGGAATTCTTGCTGGTCGCTCATGGGGCACCTGCGCAATTGGGGATGGGTGTTAGATGGGGCAGGTGGGGGGTGGTTTCAATGGCTCGGGATATTTCTGGGTGTGTGTTCAGGGTTTTGACAGGTGCGTTTGACTTGGCGGCCTTTGGGCCGACCATGCTCTAGTTGATGTGGGGCATATCCATTCCTGCGGTAACGGCGGCTGGCGGTTTCGCCCTTACGGCGAGGCACTTTTTTCAAACGCCAAAAAAGTACCCAAAAAGGCTCGCCCCGAGCGTCCGGCCCCTCGCTTGGGCTCGGCGTTCCTTCGTTCCGAAGGGGCGGGTGGATCAAGATCAAGAGCTGCAGGCGAGCTAACGCTCGGCCTGTTGAGTGGTGAGAAGCGGAGCGCGCTGCTCTGTTTTAGTAGGAGCGAGGCTTGCCCGCGAAGGCGGCCTGACAGCCGACCAATCACTCGCAGATGTACACCGTTCCACTGTAGGAGCTGAGCTTGGTCCGGGCGGCGTTCCGACGATGACGGAGTGTTAGTCACCATCAATGTTGAATGTTAGACCGCTATCGTCGGAACGCCGCCCGGACCAAGCTCAGCTCCTACAGTGGATCAGTGGTTTGTCGGGCATTGCATTCAAAAACCATCACCCACAAAAAAGGCGACCCCTTCGCAGGAGTCGCCTTTCCTTTAACCGCCGCTAAAACCTACTCGGACAGTTTGTACGCAATCACAAAGTCACCCTGCTTGGTGCCCAGCGACCCATGACCGCCTGCAACAACCAGCACGTATTGCTTGCCGTCCTTGCCGGTGTAGGTCATCGGGGTGGTTTGCGCGCCGGCTGGCAGGCGTCCTTCCCACAGTTGCTTGCCGTTTTTCACGTCATAGGCGCGCAGGTACTGGTCGAGGGTGCCGCTCAGAAAGGCCACGCCACTCGCGGTGGTAAAGGCCCCGCCCAGGCTCGGTACGCCCATGCTCAGTGGGATCGGGACCGGCGCGCTGTCACGCACGGTACCGTTCTTGTGCATCCAGATGGTTTTGTTGGTGGTCAAATCGACTGCTGCCACGTAGCCCCAGGCCGGTGCCTGGCACGGCAGGCCCATCGGCGACAGCAGCGCTTCGAGGATCACGCCGTAAGGCGCGCCTTTGTTGGGCTGCACGCCTTCGGTTTCGCTGACGCGAGGGCCTTGTTTGGCGATTTCCGAGGTCGGGATCAGTTTCGATTTGAATGCCATGTAGCTCGGGTTCACGAAAGCAATCTGACGCACCGGGTCAACCGACATGCCGCCCCAATCGAACACACCGAAGTTACCGGGATAAACGATCGAGCCTTGCAGCGACGGCGGGGTGAACATGCCGTCGTAACGCAGGGATTTGAAATCAATCCGGCACAGCATCTGATCGAACGGGGTCACGCCCCACATGTCGCGTTCCTTGAGGACCGGCGGCACGAAGTTCAGGTCGGACATGGGTTGGGTCGGTGAAGTGTGGTCGCCTTCCACTGCACCTTGCGGCACCGGGATTTCCTTGATCGGTACGATCGGCTGACCATTGCTGCGGTCCAGCACGTAGATGCTGCCTTGCTTGGTGGACGCGAGTACCGCTGGCTTCACGCCGTCTGCGGTTTTCAGGTCCATCAGGGTTGGCTGGCCGCCGACGTCCATGTCCCACAGGTCATGGTGGGTGAACTGGTAGTGCCAGCGCACTTTGCCGGTGGCGATGTCCAGCGCGGTCAGGCCGGCGGCGTGCAGTTCCGATTCAGGGGTGCGAGCGCCACCGAACTGGTCCGGGGTCTGGTTGCCCATCGGCAGATAGATCATGCCGAGTTTTTCGTCGACGCTAAAGATGGACCACATGTTTGGCGAGTTGCGGGTGTAGACCTTGCCTTCGGCAATCGGCGTAGTGTCGTCCGGGTTGCCGCTGTCCCAGTTCCACACCAGTTTGCCGGTGTGCACGTCGAACGCGCGGATCACGCCGCTTGGCTCGTCAATGGAAACGTTGTCGGTCACGTGGCCGCCAATCACCACCAGGTCTTTGGTGACCGCCGGTGGAGATGTGGAGTAATAACCGCCAGCGGTGAATTCACCGATGTTGGTCGTCAGGTCAACCTGGCCACCGTTGCCAAAGTCTTCGCACATTTTGCCGGTGTCGGCGTCGAGGGCGATCAGACGGGTGTCGGCAGTCGGCAGGAAGATCCGGCGTGGGCAGACAGTGCTGACCGGCGCAGGGCTGGCAGTGCCCGTCGGGCTCTGCTCGGAAGCGTAGGCGGCGTCATCGTGATAGGTCACGCCACGGCAGGTCATGTGCGCCCAACCCTTGAAGTTCGCCGCGTTTTGCGTGGAGAGCTTCGGATCGAAACGCCAGATTTCCTTGCCAGTGTCCGGGTCCAGCGCGATCACCTGGCTGTGCGGCGTGCAGACGTAGAGCATGCCGTTGACTTTCAGCGGAGTGTTTTCGGCAGTGGTTTCACCCGGGTCATTCGGCCCAGGCAGATCGCCGGTGCGGTAGGTCCAGGCCGGAACGAGTTTGTTCACGTTCTGCGGAGTGATCTGTGCCAGTGGCGAGTATCGATCGCCATGGGCGCTGCGGCCGTAGGAGTTCCAGTCACCGTCGGGCATGGCCGGGGCGGTGTTGGTTATACCCGGCACGCTGTCGCGGTCCAGTTGGCCTTTGATTTCGCCGGGGTTGGTGAACTGACTGGCGAGCGCGGCAACACCGGCAATCGCCACGGCAGCGCTCAGCGCACCCGTGCCGACCGAATTGAACTCACCGCGATGCAGCGGGCGGCGGACCCACGGCAGCAGCATGACGATACCGATGGCAAACAACATCGCCAGACGCGGCACCAGTTGCCACCAATCGAGGCCGACTTCCCACAGGGCCCAGACGGTACTGGCGAACAGCACCACTGCGTACAGGCCCAGCGCAGTGCGGCGAGCGGTAATCAACAGCACGCCGGTCAATGCCAGGCCGATACCGGCCAGCAGGTAATACAGCGAGCCGCCGAGCATGCTCAGCTTGATCCCCCCGGCCAGCATGGCCAGGCCCATTAGCAGAAGCAGGATACCGAGCAGGCTCGGCAGCAGGCGGCTTCGACTTAAAGCACCATCAGTGCTCATAGTGTGGTTCTCCGTGACGTTTTAAGTAGTCCCGCGCAAGTTCACTGTAGATGACGATCCGGTGCGGGCAGGGTTCATGTAAAAAGTGTCTGGACGCCGCATTCCTTGTAGGAGCAGAGCTTGCTCGCGATGGCGGTGTGTCAGGCAGCATCTATGTCAACTGACACTCCGTCATCGCGAGCAAGCTTTGCTCCTACAGGGTTTGTGGTGTTGGTTAGAACGACGACTGGATCTTGATCCCGCCAATCAGCGCGTCATCGACCTGGTCCACGCCACCGGGGTGGCGGATGTATTGCAGGTTCGGGCGCACGGTCAGCCAGTTCGTGACGTGCACGCCGTAATAGAGTTCGGCGCTGTATTCGGTGTCCTGCGGTGGCAGGAAGGACGGGTCGTTGTAGTCGAAGACCGCGCGGGCCTGATTGGTCGCCTCGGCGTTCTTGCGATAGGCCGGGTTGACGTGGACGCGGGCCAGGGCGAAACCGATGTCGTCCTTGGCTCGTGCATCGAACAAGCCTTTGTAGACCACGCCAGCCTGGACATAGTTGTCGATGGCGTTGGTCTTCTTGTCGTGCATCGTGCCGTTGGCGAACACGCTCAGGCCGCGAGAGTTGTCGCTGGCGCGGCTGGTCAATTGCTGCTGCACACCGAGCCACACGCCGTGTTTGCTCGACGCGCTGCGGTAAGCCTCGCCACTCAAGGCGGCCGGCTGACCGTTGATGTCCTTGTAGGCATCAGTGGCGTTGGCGTTGCTGTAGTAATAACCGGCGCGGTATTCACCCGGCAGGCCATTGAGCTTCGGCGACCACACCAGTTCCACCGGCAGGATCGCGCCTTGAGTGCCGCTGCCGCTGAGCTTGAAGCCGTTATCGCGATCGAGGTTCGACGGGTTTTGTTCATAGACGCCGACCTGCGCGTACAGCTCCGGCGTCAGGTGATATTTGACCCGCATCGCCCACTGGCTGACCGGCCAGTTGTACCAGATGCCACCGACCCAGTTGCCGACCTGCGAGCCGCAGAACGCCAGGTTCTGGAAGTCGCAGGGGAAGCTGTTGAAGTCTTCGCCTTCGCCAAAACGACCGACCTTGATGTCGAGCATTTGATCGAAGAATGTCTGCTGATACCACATCTGCGTCAGGCGCCAGGTTTGCCCGCGGCCCCAGACTTCTTGAGCCGAGGTGAACCCGCCCACGCGCGGATCGTTGATGCGGTCGTTGCTGATGTTGTTGCCGTTGCGCTCGGTGATGGTCAGCTGAAATTCGGCGTCGTCCCAGCCCAGAATCTTCTGCAAGTCCATGTGGGTGCCGAGGCCGAACTGGTCGCTGTAGCGAGCGGTGCGGTCATGGTCGTAGCCGCCGTGCAGATTGCTGCCCATTTCGCCGGTGTAATCGACTTTGAAGTCGTAGCCTTTTTCCGAAAGTTCGGTGCGCGTGCCGTTCCAGTCGCCGAGCATCCATGGCGACTCGCTATCGAAGGCTGGAGCGGCCTGGGTGCAAGTGGCGAGACCCAGCGCGGTGAATCCGCCAATCAGGTTCAGGGCTTTTCGACGAGCAATAGTGGTGCGGACAGCGCTGTCTCGCGGAGTTTGAAGATAAGGCATAGGGGAAGAAATTCTGGGTCTTTTTTTGGGAAGTGAACTGAAGCGGCAGTATGTCGCGGGCAGCGGAAGCGTTTCAGCTTGACGGGCGCAAGGATAATGTCCTGTTACAAATAGAGAAAGCGCTTTTAACGACATGGAGAGTTTCGGATTTGGTAACAGTCCCAGTCGGTACAACGCACTCCGTAGGAGCATGGCTTGCCCGCGATGGCGTCCTCAAGATCGCCATCGCGGGCAAGCCATGCTCCTACAGGTCCGGGTGCGTTCTTTTGCAGGTCACCTACATTTAACGGAGGAACACACAGAGCGCTTCCACCCGACCACACCCTCGGCTAAGGTGCGCGGCTTCCCATTCTTTCACCGCTCGAAGGCCCGGCATGACCGAACAGAACAACAACCCGCTGCACGGCGTGACGCTGGAGCAAATCCTCAACGCGCTGGTTGAGCACTACGAATGGTCGGGGCTGGCCGAGCGCATCGATATCCGCTGCTTCAAGAGTGACCCGAGCATCAAGTCGAGCCTGACATTCCTGCGCAAAACCCCATGGGCGCGGGAGAAGGTCGAGCGCTTGTACGTGAAGCTGATGCGCACCAAGCGCCCGGTCTGAGCATGGTCAACCCACCGACGCCAGGTTCTGCCACGAGGCGTCGATTTGTGGCCGTGGCGGCGGTGCTTGGCTGGGCAGGACTGAGCATTCAGCTGTACCTGATTTTCTACTCACGCTGGACACTGGCGGCCAGTCTGCTCGGCGGGCTGGTCAGCTTCTTCAGCTATTTCACCGTGCTGACTAATACGCTGGTGGCGACCGTGCTGACGTGCGAGCTGACGTCCCGCGAGTCGGCGGCGCGACGCTGGTTTTTGCAGCCGTGGGTGAGTAGCGGCATTGCCGTGAGCATCGCCGTGGTCGGTTTGGGCTACAACGTGTTGTTGCGTCATTTATGGCATCCGCAAGGCTGGCAATGGCTGGCCGATGAGCTGATGCATGACGTCATGCCACTGCTGTTTCTGGCTTATTGGTGGTGCTGTGTGCCGAAAGGCACGTTGCGACTGCGGCATATCGCGGCGTGGGTGATCTATCCAATGATGTACTTCGCGTATGCGTTGTGGCGCGGGCATCTGCTGGCGGTTTATCCGTATCCGTTCATTGATGTCGAGAAGCTGGGTTATCCACAGGTGTTCGTGAATGCCGGGGGATTGTTGGCGGGGTTTGTGGTGATTGCCTTGCTATTGATGGGTATTGACCGCCAGATTGGGCGGCGCCGATAGCGCCGCCAGCACGAATCACTCCTCGTCGCTGTCCCCCAGCCGCCAGTAGCCGACGGCTTTGACGAACTGCTCGTTAACCCCGTGCTCATCCAGCAACACCCGGCGTATCTGCCGCGACACTTTGCTCTCGGTCGCTACCCAGGCGTACAGATTGCCGCTGGGCACTTGCAGCTGCTTCACCGTCGTCAGCAAGTTGTTCTGGCCGCCCTCGCGCAATACCCAGATCACATTGACCTGCGCGGCGCTTTCCAGACGTTGCTGTTCGGCGCCGTTCTCTACTTCGACGATTACCAATGCCCGGCGATTGGCCGCCAGGCCTTCCAGTCGCCGAGCGATCGCGGGCAGGGCGGTTTCGTCACCGATCAGCAAGTAGCTGTCGAAAATGTCCGGCACGATCATCGATCCGCGGGGCCCGCCGATGTGCAGGAATTGGCCGGGCCTGGCCTGCTCGGCCCAGGTCGCGGCAGGGCCGTCGCCGTGCAGCACGAAGTCGATGTCCAGTTCCAGCATGTCCAGGTCGTAGCGGCGCGGCGTGTAGTCGCGCATCGCCGGCATCGGCCCGTTGTCTTTGCCGGCACCGAGCACCAGGGTTTCCAGCGCCGCTTGTTCCGCCGCGTTTTGCGGGAACAACAGTTTGACGTGGTCGTCCGTGCCGAGGCTGACGAAGCCCGCCAGTTCCGGCCCGCCCAGCGTGATGCGGCGCATACGCGGCGTCAGGTCGACCACCCGCAACACTTCCAGGCGACGGCGTTTGATCTCATGGCTGACACGGTGAATGGTTTGCACGATCACTTCAGTCATTCGGCTTGCTCCTGAACGGGTTGAACGGCAGGGCCATCGACGATGGCTTTGGCGGTGTTGTTAAGCAGGTCGCGCACCCGCAGGATTTCTTCCGGGCTCCAGCGGCCGTGATGCATCTGCAGGGCATGACGCAAGTTATGCACCGCTTCGTGAATCTCGGCGGGGCGGTCATGGCCGCGCAATGAGCGCTTGCTGACTTCGATGCGCATCCGCACGCCGTCCAGTGCGATCGCCTGTTCGCTTAACGACAGACGTCCGGCATCGGTGATGGTGTAGCGTTTTTTTCCGCCCTCGGCGTCGCCCAGGATCATCTCGCTTTCTTCAAGGAAGGTCAGGGTCGGGTAGATCACACCGGGGCTGGGGCTATAGGCGCCGTCGAACATGCTTTCGATCTGGCGGATCAGGTCATAGCCGTGGCAAGCCTGTTCGGCGATCAGCGCCAGCAGCAGCAGTTTCAGATCACCGGGGGCGAACACCCGTGGGCCTCGGCCACCGCGTTCGCGGCCGGGGCCTGGGCGTTTTTCGAAGCCGTCGCGGCCGTCGCTGTGTTCTCTGTGGGAATGATGGTCTCTCATTTTGCGTCTTCTCTCGTCGTATTTAGATACAACTTAAGATATATCTTAATCGCAAGGCAAGGCGTTTTTCGCAAAGGGCTGATCGGTGCCGACGGGCGGTTGGAGCGGTCAATGATGCAATTCACCAGGAAACATCACCGCACATAAGCTGATTTTGTCGTCGATGCAGGCGTTGTCTAATAGTTAAAGCTATTGCTCTAATAATAATTGAGCTTATATTCTAAAAATCCCGCAAGTCCACTGTTGTCTAGGCGAAGCCACTGTATGGTTTTTTAAGTAAAACTGTATGTAGGCTGCAACTTACAGCCACTGTTTGGTGTTTGAGTTTTTTGTTTCTTTTTCCTTCTGTGCATGAGGTTGTTTAACTACGCGCTCATGGGAAGTTGCCTGCTTACTTTCCGGAACAAGAAGTCGAAGATGTCTCGGCGTTGGAGGTTCAAATAAGGCGACCTGTTACGGGTCAGCATTTTTAACTTTCAATGAACCGATTCCATAAAGAAAACAGGTAATTAACAATGTTCAAGAAAATCGCAATCGCTGCTCCATTGGCTTTTTTGGCGCTGGGTTCCGCCGGGGTATTTGCTGCTGGTGAAGCGGCTCACTCCATCAGCATTGTCGCCCACGTGCCGACTAACGGTTTCTACGTGGTCCCTACCAATCCTGACCTCGTCAACAAGGATCAGGATATGAGCTACCAGCCAACTACCGGAAAAATGGGAGAAGTGAACGGGTTCTTCGATGTGCGTAACAACAGCGGTTCGGTTCATGCCAGCCTGGATTCCGCGCCAAAACTGATCTCTGGTGCCAATTCCATTACCTTGAAAGTGGAACTCAATAACAGGGAACTCGACTTGATCCCGAAATTGGTTGTCGGTGAAGCCGAGTCTGACGTGAACTTCCGCGCACCGCTGAAAATCAGTGCGGTAGGTACAACCTTCGAGCCGGGCGACTACACCGGTGTCGTGGCAATGACCTTCGACGCTGTCCCTCCCGTGGGCGGCTCGCGCTAACTTTCAAAGTCGCGCAAACCGACAGGGCAAACAGCATTGTTTGTCCCGTCGGACTTCAACTTGATTGTAATCAGAGTAAGAGTTCATGTTCCCGATGACCCCCATCGCGGCTGCGCTTGCGCTGTTGTTTTGCGCCAGTGCAGCGGCGGCTCCCGTTTCTTCCGCCGGTACGACACCGCGAAGTCTGCTGGCGCAGGCCAAAGGTTTGCCGGCGGATTTTGAGGAGCATTTTTTTGATGTGCCTCTGGCTGTCCGGGTAGAACTCGATCAACAGCCGTTGGGAGAGGCCATGGTGGTGTTGTCTCGCGATGATCGCATCACCCTGCTCGAATTTACCGACACCAGCGAAAACCGTTTCGGCCCCGCTGAACGGGAAAAATGGGCGAGCTATCTCAAGCCGGGTGTGCCGCTGGGCAATTGCACCGGATCCTGCCCGGATCAAGTGCTGGCCGTGCATTACAACCTGGAAAGCTCGCTGGTTTCGATCCTCACCGAAAACGCTGAACGCGATGTTGAAGCCAAACGTTATTTCGATCAGCCCGTGGGTGGAAGCAGCGGACTGATGGTGCGCAACCAGCTCAACCTCAATGGCGGCCAGGATCAGGATCTGGGCGGACGCTTTGGTCTTGAAGCCAGTGCGAGCCTGGGCAACTGGAGCCAGACGTTCAACATGCAATTGGCCCGCCTCGGCGGTCCCGACGATAAGCTTTATCACGCGGTTCACGAGCTCTACACCCAGCGCGAACTGCAGGGCAGTTTCCTGCGCCTGGGCTATTTCACCCCCAATTCCGAAGGGCTGACCCGCCAACCTCGTACGTTTGGCACCAGCCCCGATACCGCTGTCGGCGTCATGTACGGCAGCTCCGACAGCCTGGCGATCAACAGCCCGATGCCCAGCGTCTATCCCATTTACGTCACTGCAAATCGCCAGGGTTCGGTGGAGATTTATCGCGACGGTCTGTTGATCAACACCCAGTCGGTGCCCGCGGGGTTGCAGACCCTCGACACCCGGCCGCTGCCGGGCGGAATCTACGAAGTGGAAGTGCGCCTGGTAGAGGACGGCCAGATCACTTCAACCACCCAGGAGTTGGTGTACAAGCCCAGCAACTGGCGAAACCTCGACGAGCGCTGGCGGTACAACCTGTTTGCCGGTGAAGAAAGCAAACTGCTGAGTAACTGGGATCAACAGTCCAGCGGCAATCCAACGGCTGGGGCTTCGGTCAACTACCTGATGCACCCACGAGTCATTCTCGGGTTATCGGCGCGGCAGATTCGCGAAAAACTGCAATATGGCAGTTCCATCGACTGGACCCTGGCCAATCACATCAGCCTGTATGCCAACGTGTATCAGACCCAGGATCATGGCACCGGTCTCGACCTGCAAAGTCTTTACAACTATGGCTCCGGTAGCCTGGTGATCAGCCACAACCGCAGCTGGCTGGACACCACCAACCTGTACGAAACCCTGCCAGACGGTACACGGGTGCGCCAACGCAACGTGTTCACTGGCGAAACCAGCAATTCATCCCTGGCGATCAACCATCGGGTAAGCAGTAAAAGTTCGATCAGCGGACGGGTGTCCCACAGCGATGGCAACGTCGATGGCGTCGGTATGGATCTGGGGTGGACCCAGCGCGCTATGTTGTTGGGCAGCGATGCGAGTTGGCGTCTGTCGTTATTTGATCGCCCCGGCAGTTTCAGCAGTGGCGACGCACGCAACCGCGGGATCGACCTGAGCCTTAACCTGGCTTTGGGCGCGCCGGGCCAGCAGATCACCGGCAGCATCGGTTCGCGCACGGCCCGTGACGGCAGCCGCGACAACAACGCTTCCCTCGGCTGGCGCAAGGATCTCAAGGATCACGTGCTGCAAAACGTCTCGGTGACGGCACTCACTGACACCTACGGCGTGGGTGTGTCGAGCCTTGCCAACTTTCGTACCGACGCCGTCAATGGCGACGGTTTCGTCCAGCGTTCGTCCTTCAACGGCAACTTCACCGGCGGTCTTAACCTGGACAGCACCCTGGTCGTCGGCGGCGAGCAAATGCTCATGACCAGCCATTACGAAATGCGTGGCGCGGGAATGATTGTCGATGTTGAGTCGGATATCGACGACATCACCCTGCGCGCCGACGATTACAGCGGCGGCGGTGCAGCATTGAAGCCGGGGCGCAATTTCATCCCGATTACCGCGTACCGGAACAGTTCGGTGAGCTTCGATTTTGAAGGCAATCACGTGCCGGCAGCCACTATCGAACCGCCGCGCACGCGCTATCACCTGAACAAGGGCGGGGTGGAGTACCGCAAGGTTCGGGTGATGAAGACCATGACGGTGCTCGGGCGACTGGTCGATGCCCAGGGGCGGCCGCTCAAGGGCCATCACGTGATCAACCATGCCAGCCGCGGGGTGACGGAAGTCGATGGGTTCTTCTCGATGGAAATGAACGCCGGCTCGCCAACGCTTGAAGTGCGCCAGGGCAATCAGCTGCTGTGCCAGTTCCGTCTTGAGGCGAGTCGGCACCGCAGTGAAAACGATGTGTTGATGATCGGTGATCTGCGCTGCACGCCGGATACCCTGGCGGACGTCGCCTCCAACGAGCAAAAGGCGGGGTGAATATATGAAGACATCTACCTGTTATCTGGGATTGTTGGCAGCAATGATGGTGCCTGCGGCAGAGGCGGCGAATCAGGAAATCAGAGCGTTGTTTCAGCCGGATCCTTCTCAGCCACAAAAAAATGTATTTCTCAACAAAACCCCGAACAGTGGTTACTGCGCGAGCTATCCGGGTGAATGCGATGCCCACAATATGTTCAGCATTCAGATTCCAGTTCGTTTCAATTCCACTCGAGCTATAGCGCCAGGAGACGGTATCGCGTTGAAGGTGCCGGCCAACTGGCGGCAGCTGACGGTGACCAATGCCGATACCCGTGAAACGGAGATTGTTGAAGTGCGCATCACCGGTGTTGGCTCCAACTTCATTTTGAGCGACTCAGCGGCCAGTCTGGTGGGGGTGACCGACATCCTCGAAGGTCATCAAAAGCTATGGGCCAACAGCAGTTGGGTCTACGCACCGGCACCCTGTCTATACAGCGGTGTTGGGGCTTACTCCCCCACGGCTTATCGGTTTTTCTGGAAAACGCCTGTGGAAGCATCTTGTGTCAAGGTGGCCGCTTACTCCATTCCCTCCATGTACTTTGACACCCTCGATATTGCCTATGAGCTACGCACGCCCAATCCCCTGGGCATGTCGAGCGGGCTCTATACCGGTGCCATTCCCTACAATCTGGGCCCCGGTGCCGATTTCGACCTGGGGCCGCTGATGAATCCGGACGACGGCAACCTGAGCCTGGACTTCGTCCTCGACGTACAGCACACCTTGAAGGTGGATATTCCGCCCGGTGGCAATCGAGTCGTGCTGGAACCCCAAGGCGGTTGGCAATCCTGGCTGGAGCAGGGTCGTAAACCGACACGAATATTGCGCGATCAGGCGTTCAATATCTCCGCGTCGAGTCGCTTCAAGATGACCCTGCAATGCCAATACTCCAGCGGTATCAACTGTGCATTGTGGGAGCCTGCCGCCGGTCACGCGGTGCCGCTTGAAGTCAGCGTCACTTTGCCTGACGGGATCGTGGATGCGGCCCAGCAACCGGTGAATCGTCGTCGTCTGCGTAGTGATGGCATTGGCAGTGAGTTGTTTCAGCCTGGCATTTACCTGGATCGCAAACCCGGCACCCTGCATTTCGAAGTGGCCCGCGAGGACGTTCAGGAAATGCTCTATCCGGGCATCTCCCGAAGTTATTTGGGCAATGTCACGGTGATCTGGGATTCGGGACTCTGACCTTTCGGGTTGGCCATCTTTTATTTTTTATGAGGTAGAGGGCGATGAAACGTCTGTTGTGGATGTATCTGTTCAGTCTGTATTCCCTGACGGTTCAAGCCGGACCACAGATCAACGTTGGCACCGTGTATGACTATCTGGATGCCGATAAAAGTACTTACCTGAAACGGGTGTTCAACAGCGGTGACAGCACCGCTTTCGTCAAAGTCAACGTACTGGAAATCGTCTATGAGGCCGACGGCACGCCGAAGGAAATACCGGTCGAAGCTGCCGCCGACGGCGTCTCGCGCAATGGCGTGATGGCCAGCCCGGCTCGGCTGATCGTGCCGGCCCAGGGCATGCAGGGTACCCGCCTGTTGTACATGGGCGAGCGGGACCGAGAGCGCTATTTTCGCGTGCGTTTTGTCCCGGTGGTGCCGGAAAAGGAAGATGAGTTTCAGGTCAGCAGTGAAGAGCGCGAGGACTACAAGAAAAACCTGTCGGCGGGGGTCAACGTGATGACCGGGTTTGGCACGGTCTTCTTCGTACGGCCCAAAAATGCCCGTTTCGAGAGCGTTATCAGTGACACCGACTTTCGCTACGAGGTGCGCAATAACGGCAATACCGTGGTCATCGTCGACGAGTTCAAAAGCTGCGCAATCAGCAATGAAAACGACTGCGGAGCGACCACCAAACACCACGTCATGGCTGGTAAGGCATTTGGCTTCGACAAGGAAAAGGGGCGTGAATACCGTTTCAACCTGATCGAAGGTGACAGTAAAAAAGTCCTGAAGATTGCCAGCCGATAGGCCGGCTTTCCATTGACACAGCGGGTATCGAACATGATCAAGCAATGCGCCGCCGTCGCGCTGACGGCAATGACCGCACTGATGGGCTCTTTGACATGGGCTGCCCGGGAAGAGCACACCTTCGAGGTGTCCGTGATCATCCCGACACGCTCGTTCTACCTGATCCCGGCCGAACCGGACTGGATCCACCGGCCGCAACGGTTGATCTGGAACCCCTCGACATCGACCCTGAGCAGTGTGCGCAGGAACTTCGATGTACGGCATGACACCAGCGCCATCGAAGCGCGCCTGGACGCCGCTCCCTACCTGTCGAACGGCAGACCGGCTGACGACATTGCGTTGCGGGTCAGTTTCAACGGTGTGGAGTTGAGCCCGGACCTTGCCCCACGGCTAGTGGTGTCTGCGGCTGATGCGGCGGCAGGCAAGCGGGTGTTGCTGGAAATCGATCCGGTGAAACCGGCGGGGGGCTTCCGCCCGGGGGATTACAGCGGCAACGTACTCTTGTTGTTCAGTGCCAGGGCGCCGGGGGAGTGAGCTGAAGAGGTCGATCGAGAAGCAGCGCCGAGTGAGAAGACTCGGCGCTGGCGTAGGGTCAAATCAAAAAGTCCCCAGGCGCGTTACCTGTTCAAATCCCGGCTCGTGCCATCGCTGCACGAGTCAGGTCTCTGGCCAACTCGTTACGTGCATAGCCCATGTCTCGAACCTGTCTGTTGTAAAACGCGTTGCTCATTTCTTCACCACTGAACACTTGTTCCTCCGGTACGTTCAGCACTCGGGCCAACGCTTCCAGTTTTTTCTGAAGCCGTGTTGTCTGACTCAAATCCTGATTATTGGCCCACTCGTTCTGAACTTCGCGCAGCTCTTCGAGCTGCCCTTGTTTTTCCGCGAAAAGTTGATCGTTCGACGCGAACTGTTCAGGGTAGGTTTTACGCAAATGTTGCTCCCAGAACGGGTTCTCGAATGAATCGACCATCCCATTGACCAGCCCGTCACCTTTCTCCCGTTCGATGATCGTGGCATAGGCTGTTTCGATTTTTGCCTGATCTACACCGGATCTCGGTTCAAACAGCATGCCCTCTGACTGCCACGGCAACTCCAGGCGTTTCGCCAGTCCCGTTTCAAACGCCAGGTGCACTTCCACATCATCCGGAGCGGTGTTGTTTGCCGGATTGATCAGGAACTTTTGCTGCTGGCTGCTGATTTCGGCTCTGGCGACATCACCGACCTTTTCCAGGCGAGCGGCGCTTCGGGCCAGCCTCACCAGCCTTTCGTCAAGCACCGTGGCGGACGCCGACTCGGTATACGCTTGCGACACCAGCACCTTGAGCCCCATGTTGTTGAACAGCTGCGACCCGGCATCCGCGCAGGTCTCGGGCTGACGGGCCTGTTTAAACAGTTCTTCGCGCAATTCGGAGTCCAGCGCCATGGCATCGATCATTTGCCAGACACGTTGGGTCAACTGCTTGCGCGATTCGATGTGCTGGTAGTCCTGGCTGTCTCTCTGCTTACTGATGACCCTGAAAAAATCGGTGGAGCCGGGTTCTGCCAACACATCGTGCCAGGACTCTTCCCTGTGTACTTTGTAAATCTCGGACACATCGAAAATCGATGGGGCGGTCAAGGACGGTTTCCAATGGGACAGTTCATCCTCTACAGCTCCTGAATAGGCCTGCTGACGGGCAAAGCCCACGGATTCGCGGTAGTCGCCAAAACGGGCCCGGTCAGCATCGGAAAGCCGCAGGGTGTCGAATCGCGCACGTGCCAGGATGAACGCTTGATCCGACCCTGGTGCGACCTGCGGTACGGTCTTGATCGGGCATTGGCGCATGTCGAGAACAAAGCCACGCGGGCGGGTTTTCTCACCGACCGCGTCGCTGAAAAGACCTTGCGGCCAGTCTTCGATACCGGTACTCGCCAGGCCCAACACTTTCAAGTCGCGCATGCCGCCTACATTCGGTGGCTGGCGCAGCGGATTGCCGTCCAGCCTCAGTGTTTCCAGGCGGGTGAGGCTGCTCAACTGCTCAATCGAATGGGCACTCAGGCTGATGCGATTATCTGCCAAGTCCAGAGTGGTTAGCTGGCCCAGTTTGTCAATATTGGACGGCAGCGTGGTCAATTCTGCCTTTCGGGCGCTCAGCTGGCGAAGGTTCGGGAAGTCATTCAATAGACCGTTCCTGTTGCCCGAAAAGTGCGCATTGTCCAGGTTCAGCACGGTGATCTGGTCAAGGAATTTTCTGATGTCGGCCAGCTTGCGTACTTGCTTCCACCAACGCTCGAGATCCGGGCTCAGGATTTCAGCGGAAAGATCCAGCGTGTAGCCACCGTCCGGATGGATACTGCGCTCGCCGAACACTTCGCTCTTGCGTTCGAAGCACTCAAGCAGCTGATTCTCGATATGCCTTCCGCCGTTTTGCAGGAAGTCCCAGTTCGTCCCGGCGATGGGTTCCCCGGAACTGTCTATTTCGATAGGCTGTTTTTCCCGCCAGGCCTGTAAGGTGTTGCGCAATTGCTTGAGGTCATCTCTGATGCGGTCGATGGCCAGGTCGGGGTCGCCCTTGGCACGCAACGCCTGAAGAAACCGGGTGACTTGCTGATCGCTCAATTGCGGATGCAGCTCCTTGATCCTTTGCTCCGGGGTTTTTTCGCCAAAGAACCAGGATGGACCACGAACCAGATTGACGGTTTCAGTCTTGGCCACTGCGCGAATGGGCGATTGCGCCAGCAATGTTCGGCGTCCGCCCGCTGGCGCGGATACTGCCATGATCCATAGTTTGAGCCGGCGACCGTGACCGCGTGGATAACCCAATGCTGCGCGCTTGTCGTCGGGCAGGGCATTGAGAATCGCTTCGTAGAAGTCGTCGGCTTCGTGCAGCCGTCGGTTGTCCCCATCGACCGTTTCGTAGCGGCCCTGCTCATCGCGGATCAGTCGCCGCACCGTCGAGGCATCGTCGGTGCCGACACTGCAGCGTAGCGGGCCGTCGTAGGTGCCGTCGCGCACCTCAATGCGCACATCGCTCAGGCTCTCGGTATGAAAAAACATCAGGGTTTTTAACGCGAGCATCTCGTTGCTCGGTACCCTCATTTCGTCGTGATAAAAACCGTCGTAGGCGCGGGCGGTGGACGCTTCGAAATCCACTTCGCGCGCCAGGGTTTTTATCCTTAGGGGCAGGCGCCTTTCATCGGCTATTCGCTGCAGTTCGGCTGGCTTTGCTGCAGCCAGGACTTTTTCCGCAAGCGTGAGCGGCATGTCCGGGAACGTCTGTTTCAGCACGCGGGTTTGCGCCCTGTTCGACCGTTCACCCGCCTGGTACACACGTTTGGAAATGTCGCCCTGACGCTGATCGACGGCATCCGCCAATCGGTCACGCACTGCCTGGGTGCGTTTGGCGCGTGGTATTTCGCGACCCAGCAGGGCGTTGATTTCGGTGTCATTCAAAAAGACCGAAACGCGTTCGGACAGCCGGCCGGACAGGAGTTCTGGCAGGCCGATGCTCAAGGTATCGGCGTCAGTGGCAGAGGCGTTCCCGTAGGTGCGTGAAAGACCGCTCAAGTCAGACCGTTCATAGACCTTCAAGGCTCGTTCGGCAGGCCAGCCCGGGAGCCTTGTCAGCAGTGGTTCGAACCACACGTACGAGGGGTCGAGCGGTCGCCCGGCACGGATGTTCGCGCTGGCGATCTGCACATCGTCAAACGCGCCGAAGCGCTTGATTGCGTCGACCAGCAGGGGTGGCGGTGGCGCATGCTCGGCATGCATGCGCCGCAGTTCCCCGTCGTCGGTGCCGCTGCCGATGCGGATCTGTTCGCGCTCGGTTGGCGTAAAGCGCTCGACGCTGTGGCCGAGGCGACGCATCAGCGTTTCACCTTGCCAATCGCCCGGATTCTCGCCCTCGAACACCCAGGCGCCGCTGCCGTTGTGTTCGAGCTTCGGCGAGTAGGCATTCGCTCGGGTGGGATGTTTGAGGCGGTGCGTGGCGCTCGGATCGCGCCAAGTGGTTGCAACGGCGTAGAGCTTGCCTTCAAGCGGCAGGATGTCCTGATTGAGGTGTCGGTGCAAACCGAGGACGTCGGGTTTCGAATCAGCGGGCAGGTTCAGGCTGGCTTGTTGATAAGGCTTGAGATCGGGATGCCACAGCGACGCTTTGCCGTTGGGCAACGTGACCGGGTTCATGCCTTCGACCAGCGCCGACAATTTGAATCGAAGCGTGCTGCCAATCGCTGCCCCCGCCCCAAACGCCGCCAGTTGAATGATGTCCGTCACCACACTGGTCATATGTTCGGCTGCTTCAACTGCCAGACCTTCGGCCAGATCGACAATTCCTTCAACGACGTCATTCGTCAGTTGATAAGCGGTGTAGGCCATCATCAGTTCGCCCAGGCCCGGCACGAATGGCGAGGCGATCAACAGGGCGACGTTGAAAAGGTCCGTTACGATTTTCTTGAAGTTGTCCCACCAGGCCCAGCGCGCCTTGGTATCTGTGTCGGCGGTGGACACTGCGATTTCACGTGAGTCATTGAGCACTTTGTTGAGTTTTTGCTGAAAGGCATAGGTCCAGTAATCCCGAGGAGCTGGCAGGGACTGGAACTGCAAGTGAAGGTGAGACACAGGTTCTTCGCGCCACGCTGGACGCGGATCCGTCGGGTCTACTTTGTCATGCCATTTGATGGTGGTGAGGCCTTGAGCCAGATTGGCAAAAAAATGCCCGCGCTGCTGTTGATCGACAAACTGGCTGAAGAATTGCCGGTAACTTTGCCTTGATGACGTGCCAACCTTGTTTTCGCGCAATTGGCGCGCCAGTTCAGTCATGAAGGCGTCTGTTGATTCGTATTCCTTGAGCGGGTGATCCGGGTCATGGGGAACATAGGCAATGAGCCGTTGAATACCATGGCTGTCTCGCATGACAGGCAGCAAAAGAACAATGCCGGTCATACGCGTCCCCATCATCGAGAAATCGCAACACAACATTTGTTTCCCATTGAGGAGCGGTAGAGGGGCGTTCTTTGCCAGCGCCACGATCAGTTTGTAGGCGTCGTATTGGATATCCCCGGTCATCAGCGCCAGTTGCGCGGCGACGTCGAGTGCGTCTTTCTGGCTTTTAGTCACTGTCTGTTGCAGGACGGCTTTGGCCACGACGTCGTCGGGGAGCAGGTAGCTTTCGAGGTAGGCTTTATATCGGGCGCCAATGTCCAGTTCCCGGCACAGCGCCTGGAACTGGGCGATGGTCATTTTCCGGCTGATCGACAGGACATCGAAGTGCCCGCGATGGTCGGGTTTGGTGATGTAGACCGATCCGGTATCTACCTTTTCACTCTTTGCAAAGTTGTGCAGCGCCGCATCCAGCATGGACACCGTTCGGGCTGTGACACCATTCCCCAGGTCTATCGCATACCACGGCAAATCCTTGGGAAGGTACAGGCGCATGTAGGTCGTCTTGACGTCATGCTCGACTCCGTAACGCTTTTTGAGCTCTGCCTGGAGCAGGGGCGCGGCGAACGAATGGAGGTCCAGTTTTTCGAACAGTCTGTCGACTTTATTTTGCGAGCCCCATGCCTTGAGGTTGGCCGCTTTCAGTTTGTCGTGATGGGCGGCGGGCACCTGGGTGTACCAGGGCTCGATCTTCAATCGGGCGGCCGCCAGTGCCCGGCCTCTGCCGACAGTGGCGTTTTTAAAGTGGTCGTGGAGGGTGTTTTTAATGAACTCGTAGTGCCGGCCTTTGTTCATGTTTTGGCCGAGCGTGGGTGCGTCAGACATGGCAATCATCCTTGATCGTTTTAAGAATGATCAGCCTATCTGTCGGGGCTAAAAACAATAGCCTAAAGATCTGTGCTTAACCGGGGCTTTCAGCCGGTAAACAGGTCAGTATTCAAATCTGAAAAATAACTAAATACCACCTGCTGCGCAAAAACTCACAGTCGCGATGTCGGAACCGGCTGACACGCGACGCTGCTACCCGGTTGCAGGTACGGCGTGAGAATCGGCGCCATCCCCTTGAGCACTTGCACTGGCAACGCCGAGGTGAACTTGAACGCTTCGGCCGTTTGCCCGGGCACGAACGCAGTCATCGTGCCGAAGTGACGATCGCCGATGTAGAACACGAAGGTCGCGGTGCGGTTGATGGATTTCGAACTCAGAATTCGCCCACCCGAACCGAAGGCTTCGATGCGGTTATCGCCCGTACCGGTTTTGCCGCCCATGGCCAACGGTTTGCCATCAGTCGTTATGAAACTGCCGGAGATGCGTTTGGCTGTGCCGGCATCCACCACCTGCGACAACGCTTCGCGCATGGCTGCGGCGACCTCGGAAGGCATCACCCGTTTACCGGCATCCGGATCATTGATCAGTTTTGTTTCATACGGCGTGTTCGCCGCGAAGTGCAAGCTGTCGATGCGCAGGGTCGGCATGCGCACGCCGTCGTTGAGGATGGTGCCGATCAGTTCCGCCAAGGCTGCCGGACGGTCGCCGGAACTGCCGATGGCAGTGGCCAGCGACGGCACCAGGTGATCGAACGGATAGCCGACTTTCTGCCAGCGCTGGTGAATGTCGAGGAACGCCTCGATCTCCAGCATGGTGCGAATGCGGCTGTCGCGGGCACCCTTGTGACGGCTTTTGAACAGCCAGCTGTAGACTTCCTGGCGTTCGAAATGGCTGGCTTTGACGATCTGGCTGAACTTGGCGTCGGGGTTGTTCAGCAGGTAGCCCATCAGCCAAAGATCCAACGGGTGAACCTTGGCGATGAAGCCCTGGTCCGGCAAGTCGTAGGCGCCAGGGCCATAGCTTTCGTAAAGCCGCTGGAGTCGTTCGTCGGTCAGTTTTTCGGTGAGCTTGGCGCCTTTCAGGTGTGAGCGCACGAACATGTTGAAGCTTTCCTGGCTGGCCTGTGGCAGCAGATAACGATGCACGGCGGCCATGCGAATCGGTGTGGGGCGCATGCCGTCAAGAAAGGTCTCGAGCCGCGCCTGGGTGTCTTTGTTCTTGTACTTCTTCCAGAACTTCAACAGGAACGACGTGCCTTCGCGGTCGGCAAACGAGGCCAGGTACTCCTGACGCCGAGGGTCGCGATCGTCCTTGAGCAATTCGGCGCTGCTATTGGGGCCGGAATACGTGGTGTAACGCACCAGGTCACGCATCAGCCGGATGAACGGCAGGTTGATCGACTCGCGCAGGGCATCGCGCAGGGTAGGGAGGCGGCCGTTGTCTTCTTTGCGAAAGTTGACGAATGTGTGCAGCCCTCCACCGGTGAAAAAAGCTTCGCCGGGGCTGGCCGAGTATTTGCGATCCAGCGCTGCGCCGAGCATGGCTGGCAAATTGCGGTCTTTGTTCTGGATCAGGTAATCGACGGCCCAGCGACTCAGGCGGTCTTGATCAGGGACGTCGACCTTCTTCAGTTCCGGGACGGTCATCGTTGCGTACTTATCGTGCAGCTCGGCGATGATCTGCAAATAGGTGGTCATCACACGCATCTTGGCGGTGGAGCCCAGTTCCAGCTTGCTGCCTTCATTGATATCGAACGGCTGGTCGGTGCTGTCGGTCTGCACCCGCACCCGCGAGCCGTCCGGGGTCAGTTCGAACAGCGTGAAACTGTAGCGCACTTGGGTGGTGCTGGTGGGGGTCAGCAGGCGTTCGCCCATCAAGCCGATCTGCGCCGCAAACACAGGGTCGGCCAGATGCTTCAGGTACTCGGTAGCCTGGGTTTGCAGCTCGCCTTGCAGGGTGCTGGTGGCGGAAAGATCAAGGCGATCGAGGTCGTACAGTGGACGGTTGAGCAACCCGCCCAGGCGACTGCGTGCCACGCTGATGCCCTTGTTGGTTTCGATCGGCTGAATGGTCGGCTGTGTCTGCCAGTCGCGATAAATCACTTTGCTGGTCAATGCCGCTGCGGCGAGTGGCGCATCGATCACGCCATTCAGTGCCAGCAGACGAATGTGGCTGTCGGTGAGTTCGGCCAGTTCATCGTGGCCCTTGGTCAGGTAGTGGGAAGGGCGGCGCTGGGCAATCATCAAAGACAGCATCTCACGCAGGGCCAGACCTTTTTCCGACATGCTTTTCGGATCTGTCTCCTTGCTTGCCAGACGTTTGTTGGCCTCGTTGAAATCGGCGCCATACCAGACGCGCAGTCCCTCGGCCATGCCATGCACTTCACCGTGGCCCGGTACTGCCGACAGAGGCACGCTGTTGAGGTAATCGCGAATCACGTTCTGCCGGGCTTCGAGGGTCTCCGGTCCGGCCTGATAGGCGCGCACACTGGCGGAAATCATCTGACGGATTTTCTCCGCGCCCGACACGGTCAGGCCATCGGGCGAATGCCGGTACTTCTCAAGTTGCGTTGCCAGGGTACTGCCACCCGCGGACTGGCCCGGCAGGTGCAACAACTTGGCGACCTGGGACCACGCCGCCATACCGAACCGAGGCCAATCCACCGCAGGGTTGGCGAGGGGCTGACGGGGATCGAGCAGAAAGCGGTTTTCGATGAACAGCAAACTGTTGACCACCACGGGGGGGATCGCCGCAAAGCTTGAATACAGTTGTTGTGGGTATTTGTACTGGTAAAGCGGTGCCGCACGGCAATCGGTGATCGACAATCCAGCCTGGATTTTCTCCGCGTAGGGCACGAAAAAGCCATTGCCGGTGTAGTCCATCAACTTTGGGGAAAACCGCGTCTGGGACGCCACAATGTAGTCACGCTTGATCAGACGCGGCAGGAATTCATCCAGAGAGCTGTAGCCCAGACGCAGGTCGAAAGGACCGGCGCCGGGATAGTGAATGGCATCGCTGGGACCGGGTTTCATCTCGTAGCTCAGGGTGGCGGCGTATTGGCTGAGTTCTCGGGATTGAAACTTCGACGTGCGCATTTCCTTGGCGGCGGCCAGCCCCAGGACAATCAGAATTATCAGCAACAACAACCAGAACGCCCCCCAGCCATGCTTCGTAAGACTGCGAGGGGGTTTTTCAGGTAAAGGCGCTTCATCCACACGTTCAGTCGGAACCACATTTTTACTCGTATCGGAGTGCCACAAAACGCCCATAGTCGACTGATCCATTCACGCAGATTGAGAGGACTTGTCTGAAGCTTAGACGGTGGTTGGCCTTGGTGAAAAAATTGTGAATACACAAATATCGATTTTCCCTCAGCGAGGGAATTTATGTGGCGAGGGGATTTAGCGAAACGTCGCACCGCCCCGTTCGGTTGCGCAGCAGCTGTAAAACCTGTGGATGCGGTGTGACTGAAAGACACAGGGGAGCGCTTCGCACTCCAACGGGGATAAATCCCCTCGCCACATAAATCCCTTCACCAACAGGGAGTTTGGTAGCCACAGAAGGGAAGTGACGTTACAACCAGCAGACATCCCAGAGGGGGTAGTCGCCGATTTTGTCTACGAGCCCTGCTCTCAAGGGGTTGGCAACAATGTAACGAGCGAACGGCAGAAGCTCTTCACCATCACGAATGGTTCGGTCGTGATAACCGGTTTGCCACAAAGAGCCACTTCGGCCGGTCGTTTTGTTCACTGCCTGGGCGCATCGGGCTTTGGTAGCACCAATGACATTCCCTAAATTGTCGTCTTGCAGTTGCATCAGCCAATGAAAGTGATCAGGCATAACCACCCAAGCGATTGAATTCACCAGTCCGGAGTCGTGAGCCCGGCGCAGTTCTGC
The DNA here is from genome assembly GCF_054897865.1 of Pseudomonas sp. LS2P72. Taxonomy (NCBI): domain Bacteria; kingdom Pseudomonadati; phylum Pseudomonadota; class Gammaproteobacteria; order Pseudomonadales; family Pseudomonadaceae; genus Pseudomonas; species Pseudomonas sp. LS2P72. The sequence continues at coordinate 5,670,260 of NZ_CM142708.1, read as the reverse complement.
GACAAGCAAGCGCCCCACCCGCCAATCAGAAAATATGGGTTGCCGATCGTGAATAACTGCGGTGATGAGGTAGGCACGGCCGTTTTCGGAATTTCTGCCTAAACGCAGGCGATGGGAGTTTGGTTGAGTAGGCAATCCATTGCTTCCTTTCGTGATAGTCAGGTGACGCTTTCAGGCTAGTGCCCAGTGGTCTTCATTGGCGCTGCGATTGTTGAGTGAAATTTCTGACTGCTACGAAAGATTCACGGCAGTGATGGGAGCGCCTCTGTGGTGGGGTGATTTATGTGGCGAGGGGATTTATCCCCGTTGGAGTGCGAAGCGCTCCCCTGTGTCCTTTCAGTCACACCGCATCCACAGGTTTACGGCTGCTGCGCAACCGAACGGGGCGGTGCGACGTTTCGCTAAATCCCCTTGCCACAGAGGTGGAGTCGCCTTAAAGGTTTGAGATAGAGCCGTCGCCGTGCGAATGCTGACTGGATAGGGGCATGACGATGCACCATTACCGTGCAATACTCCGCGCCGTTTCATTGGCGAATATTCCTGCGTATGCCAGGTAATGCCCCTCCGTAAACCGCGCTTATCCCGAGAGTTCTCGCTAAATGTTGTGGTTTATAGAGTGAAAAACCCTGTAAGAAGCTTTTTATACTGCACGCCCCGCTGATCTTGCAGGTTTTGTCCTACAAGACGGGTTTGCCCACGAAGCAGGCCCGGTTTCACAAAAGCATTGGCTTACCGGTCAGCGCTTCGACACTCGGTGGTCATATCCAATAACAAGACGAGGTTGTACCCCTATGCCAGGCAATCACCTGCCCAATGGCGAGACCGCTCAAGGCGGCCCGCTCAAACGCGAACTCGGCGAACGGCATATTCGCTTGATGGCACTCGGTGCCTGTATCGGCGTCGGTCTGTTCCTCGGTTCGGCCAAGGCCATCGAGATGGCCGGTCCGGCAATCATGCTGTCCTACATCATCGGCGGTCTGGCGATCCTGGTGATCATGCGCGCCCTCGGCGAGATGGCGGTGCACAACCCGGTCGCCGGCTCCTTCAGCCGATATGCTCAAGACTATCTCGGCCCATTGGCGGGCTTCCTGACCGGCTGGAACTACTGGTTCCTGTGGCTGGTGACCTGCGTTGCGGAAATCACCGCGGTGGCGGTGTACATGGGCGTCTGGTTCCCCGATGTGCCGCGCTGGATCTGGGCACTCGCGGCGTTGATCAGCATGGGTTCGATCAACCTGATCGCGGTGAAAGCCTTCGGTGAGTTCGAATTCTGGTTTGCCCTGATCAAGATCGTCACCATCATTGCGATGGTGATCGGCGGTATCGGCGTGATCGCGTTCGGCTTCGGCAACGACGGCGTTGCCTTGGGGATTTCCAATCTCTGGGCGCATGGCGGTTTCATGCCCAACGGCGTGCAAGGCGTGTTGATGTCCCTGCAAATGGTGATGTTCGCCTACCTCGGTGTCGAGATGATCGGCCTGACCGCCGGTGAAGCGAAGAACCCGCAGAAGACCATTCCCAATGCGATCGGCTCGGTGTTCTGGCGGATTCTGTTGTTCTACGTCGGCGCGCTGTTCGTGATCCTGTCGATCTACCCGTGGAACGAAATCGGCACCCAGGGCAGCCCATTCGTGATGACCTTCGAGCGTCTGGGCATCAAGACTGCCGCCGGCATCATCAACTTTGTGGTGATCACCGCGGCGCTGTCGTCCTGCAATGGTGGCATCTTCAGCACCGGGCGCATGCTCTACAGCCTGGCGCAGAACGGCCAGGCCCCGGCCGGCTTCGCCCAGACTTCGAGCAATGGCGTGCCGCGTCGCGCGTTGCTGTTGTCGATCTTCGTGCTGTTACTGGGTGTGCTGCTCAACTACATGGTCCCGGAGAAAGTGTTCGTCTGGGTGACGGCGATTGCCACCTTCGGTGCGATCTGGACCTGGGTGATGATCCTGCTGGCCCAGCTCAAGTTCCGCAAAGGCCTGAGTGCCAGCGAACGTGCCGGCCTGAAATACAAGATGTGGTTCTACCCGGTCAGTTCGTATCTGGCGCTGGCGTTTCTGGTGCTGGTGGTCGGCCTGATGGCGTACTTCCCGGACACTCGCGTGGCGCTCTATGTGGGCCCGGCGTTCCTGGTCCTGCTGACGGTGTTGTTTTACGTGTTCAAGCTGCAACCGACCAATGTGTCGCAGGGGGCGGTGCGTTCGGCTTCGTAAGACGTAACGCCTGAAATGAAAAAGCCCCGGTCGTAATGATCGGGGCTTTTTATGGGCTGATTAGTTCTCTTGGTGGCAAGCGAGCTTTTGTGGCGAGGGGATTTATCCCCGTTGGGCTGCGCAGCGGCCCCCAGCGCCCATTCAGACAGACCGAGTTGTTTGGATTTACGACTGCTTCGCAGCCGAACGGGGATAAATCCCCTCGCCACATAGTCTCGGTGTCTCTTAATGGACGGCAACCTTTTGAATCGGTGCGGTCAGGCGTTTATTGAAATCCAGCCACGCCCCCAGCAATGCCATCACCCCGGCACCCACCAATGCCGTGAAAACCTGCATGGCAAACGCATCGTCGGTCAGGGCGTTGAGCATGTCCGCCAAGGGCGCCAACAGCACGCCGAGGCAGAAAACTTCCAGTGAGTAGCGCCCCATGCGGCAGCATTGCTGCGCCAGCCAGTTTTGCGTCCAGCCGTTGCCGGGCAAGAGCCTGGCGGTGACATAAGCCAGCGCCAGGAAGTGCAACAGACGGACCGGCGACAGATCGGTCTTGCTGATCGGGTACAGCAAGTTGCTCAGGCTGGCAGGCATCAGGGCATCGTGAATTTCCGGCCAGCGCCAGGAGACAGTAATCACGCCGGTCACCACCACGTACACCGCCGCGCAGACAAACAAGGGTTGGCGCAACAGCGGGCGAGGGTCGGGCAACCGTGGCCGCAGCCCGTGAATCGCCATAAAGCCGCCGAGGATAAACAGCAGTTGCCAGGTGACGGGGTTGAAGTACCACACGCCGTCCTTGATGGCCGCCAGGTTCCAGCCAAACCGCGGTGCCAGCAAGTACACCGCCAATGACACCGCTACGACCGCCCACGGTTTGCGCACCAGCAACGGCAAAACCAGTGGCAAACCCGCCAGCAGCACGATGTACAGCGGCAGCGGGTCCATCAGGTTCGGCTTGAAGCGCAGCAGTAACTCATCCGTCAACGCTTGCTGGGGGTTGGTGATGAAGTGATGCAGGCCCATTTCCTCTACCAGATCGCGGGTCTCCACATGACTGTTGGCGAAGAACACGATGCCCATCAGCATGGCCAGCAGGAAAATATGGACCACGTAGAGCACCCAGGCGCGCCGCAGAATCTTCACGCAGGCGATCAGGAAACCATCGCGCGCAAGGATTTTGCCGTAGGCCAGAACGGCCGCGTAGCCGGCGAGGAACACGAATATTTCTGCGGCATCGCTGAAACCGACATTGCGCAGGGTGATTTGGCCAAGGGGGTTGTGAGGCACGTGATCCCAGAAAATGAAGATCAGTGCCAGGCCGCGAAAAAAGTCGATTCGGTGATCGCGCTCAAATGTCATGAAGGCGGGCTCGTGAACGGGTGTTGAGAATAAGGAGTAGCCGAAGGCGCCAAAGGTTGCGCGCCGCACAACGGCGGCGCGCAGGGTGGCGTGATTCGCAGGTAATTGCAAAACCGGGGGTATTTCGGGATGTCTCCCGGCGTTGAGGTCAGCCCTGACCGCTGGTCTGAAAGGCAGTCAGACCTGTGATTTCTGACAGTAGACAAGTTCAAAGATTTATGACCTGAAACAGGGGAATCACCATGAGGCTCTTGTGGAAAGGATTTTCCAGCTACACGGTAGTCGGGGTCGCCAACACGCTGATCCACTGGCAAATTTTTTTCCTGCTGAGCGTGGGGGCCGGCGTCAGTCAGGCTGTCAGCAACCTGGCAGCCTTCTGCGTTGCCGCCTCGTTTTCCTTCTATATGAACGCGCTGTACACCTTCGATGCCAAGGCGTCGGTCGGCGGTTATCTTCTATTCTTGGGAGCCATGGGGGCGCTGAGTCTGGGCGTCGGTCATGCAGGCGACGTGTGGAGACTTCACGGTCTGCTGACGGTGGCTTTTTTTTCGGCGTTGAGCCTGGTGCTGGGCTTTCTGCTTTCAAAGTACGTGGTCTTTCGCGAGCGTAACGCATGAAAGTCTCGTTGATCGTTCCGGTATTCAATGAAGAACAGGCGATCAGCCTGTTTTATCAGGCGGTGCGTCGCGAATTGAGGCTTGACCGGACTGAGGTCGAGATCGTGTTCATCAACGATGGCAGTTCCGACCGGACGGCTGAAGAGGTCAAGGCCCTGGCGCAGGCCGATGAGCAGATCTTGCTGATCAACTTCTCGCGCAACTTCGGCAAGGAACCGGCGTTGTTCGCCGGCCTGGAATATGCCACCGGCGATGCGGTGATTCCCATGGATGTCGATTTGCAGGACCCGATCAGCGTCATTCCGCGGTTGATTGACCAATGGCAAAAAGGCGCGGATGTGGTGCTCGCCAAGCGCCGGGATCGCACCGCCGACAGTTACCTGAAACGCCACAGCGCGTCGCTGTTCTACCGTGTGCTGAACCGTATCGCTTACACCCGGATCGAAGAAAACGTCGGGGATTTTCGGCTGATGGATCGCAAGGTGGTCGACGTGATTCGCACGCTTCCCGAGCACCAGTTGTTCATGAAGGGCGTGCTGTCATGGGCCGGGTTCAACACCGTGGTGGTGGAGTACGAGCGAGCCGAGCGAGCAGCGGGCACCAGCAAGTTCAATGGCTGGAAGCTCTGGAACCTGGCGCTGGAAGGCGTGACCTCGTTCAGCACGGTGCCGTTGCGCTTATGGACTTACGTCGGTGGCGGTATTTCGATCTTCGCGGTGCTCTACGCGGTGTACATGGTGCTGGACAAGATTCTCTTCGGCAACAGCGTCCCCGGTTACCCGTCGTTGATGACGGCCATTCTGTTTCTCGGCGGCGTGCAACTGATCGGCATCGGCATTCTCGGTGAATACGTCGGCCGCATTTACATCGAAGCCAAGCATCGGCCGCGCTATGTGGTGAAAGACATCATTGGCGGCAAAGACCGGCTCGGGTTTTAGCATGGGCAGGTTCAGCGACTTTTTCAGCAAGGAACTCGGGCGTCGACAGGTCTGGCTGTTTTTTCTGTTGGCGATCTTTGTGTATGTGGCGCCGCTGATCCTCGCGGACTATCCGTATATCGACGACAACTGGCGATCCCTGTCGGCCGGTATGGCATGGGCGGAGCAGGGGCGGTTGTTCACCGAGCTGTTCTACAACCTGCTGACCTTCAGCGATGCCGCGCCGAACATCTTTCCGCTGCCGCTATTGATCGCAGCGCTGGCCATGGCCGCGGCATTGACCAGCCTGACGTTTCATTACTATCCGCAACCGACGATTGCCTGCTGCCTGGTGACGCTACCGCTCTGGTACAACCCGTTCTTTCTGCAAAACCTGTCTTATCAATACGACGGGCCCGCGATGGCGTTGAGCGTGGTGGCGGTCATCTATGCGATCACCTTTCGTTCCCCCTCGCGCATTGTTAATTGGCTGGTGCCCTCGTTCCTGATTGCGCTGGCACTGGGGCTTTATCAGGTGAGCTTCAATGTGTTTCTCGGGTTGTGTTGCCTGGAGGTACTCAGGGGCGCCAATGACAAACTCGCCTGGCCGCAGTGGTGCGAATTAATCGGCTGGAAAATTGCTCAGGCCTTACTGGGCTGCCTGATTTACGCCGTCAGTGCTTATCCGTTCACTCGGCACAATCGCACCCTGCTGCTGGACTGGACCGCGGAGCCGTTGCTGCAACTGCACGTCAACATCGCCCGAGTGCTGGAAAAAGTCGCGCTGCTGTTTCACGGCGGATTTGCCTGGGTGTTCGGCGCACTGTTGCTGTGTGCCATTGCCGGCGCGGTTCGCCTCGGGCTCAACGTCGTGGCGCGTCAGGACAGTACAGCGAACAAAATGCTGATCGGCCTGATCTGTGTGCTGGCATTACCGGTAGTGGCCTTACTGGTGTCGGGTATGGCGCTGTTCTTCCGGGACTTCAATGAAGGCGCCCGGACCCTGATGGGCTTCGCGGTCCTGTTGGTGCTCTTGTTCTATCTGAGCCATCTGGCGCTGGCACGAATCCACCAGCGGCTGCCGCTGTTGTTAATGGTTCCACTGCTGGCGATGCTTTCGATTTCGTATGCCTATGGGCGCGTGCTGACCGTGCAAAAAGCCTTCGCGGCCAGCGCGGTGTTAAGTCTTGTACACGACATCGCGTCGAATCGACAGCTGCTCGAGGCCAAGCGAATTTACCTGTCAGTGACCTATTCCGATCACTGGCTGCTAGGGGCGGTGGGCTCGTTCAAGCAAATGCCAGTGCTGCACTATCTGCTGAACATCGACTTCTTCATGCTGGCCGAGAACCTGCCGAAAGTGGGCATCACCAACGTCGTTGCGGAGAAGGAACGACGTAACGCGACGAGGGTGGGTTATCAGGGTTATCCACCGGTGGTGGAGAACCTGTACTACCGGATTTATCTGCTCGGCGATTATGGTTTTATTGTGATGAAAGAGCCGGCCCCGATTAAGACGCTTCATTGGTGAAGGGTGAGAGGCAAATTACCGCTGGTCTGGAATACTCACCTACCTGTTATTTCTGTCAGTAGACCGGTACAGGGTTGTCACTTAGTTTGAAAGGCACCTGAAACAGGGACATTGGCAGGAGCCAGCATGAAAGCGTTATCGAAAGGATTCTGTAGCTACGCGGTCATTGCCGTGGCCAATGCGCTGATCCATTGGCAGATTTTTTATGTGCTCACTGTCGCCGCCGAACTCAGTCAGGCGATCAGCAACCTTGTGGCGTTTTGCGTCGCGGCCTCCTTTTCTTTCTATGTGAATGCTCTTTACACCTTTGAGAGCAAGGCAGCGGCGCTTGGGTATTTGTTGTTCCTCGGTTTCATGGGGGGCGTGAGCTACTGCATTGGACGTATTGCCGATCTGTGGCAGCTGCATGGTTTGGTGACGGTGACATCGTTTTGGCTGTTGAACCTGATTGGCGAGTTTTTCTTTTCCAGGTTTGTGGTGTTTCGTGGAGACGAGTCATGAGGTTTTTCAGCCTATGATTCCAATGTTTGGCTGCTCATTGGTGACGGCGGGCGTCAGAACGCATCCATCTTCACGACCATGCAATCCCTGGCCTGGTAAGCGTTGATCTGCGGTACCAGCCGCCGAAAATGCTCTGACTGGCAATGGGCATCCAGCGCCGCCTGATTCGGCCATTGTTCGACGAAGATAAAGTGCCCGGGGTCTTTTTGATCGATGAACAAGTCGTAAGCGAGGCAATCAGGTTCCAGTCGAGTCTTCTCGACCAGTTCGGCGTACCACGGGCGAACGGTTTCAATGTGTTCGGGTTTGATGAAATCCTCAGCGATGACTTTCAGCATGCTGTTCTTCCTTGGTGTAAAGCCAACCTCCCGATGAGGTTGGCGTTCAAACGTTGTTTACGCGGCCGCCAACTCATTCGGCTCAAAACTGTCCGCCCGCGCCATCTGCCACATCCGCGAGTAAAACTCGCCATTCACTTCACCGGTCAGTAACTCCCCCGGTTTCAAGAACACGTGCAACTGCGAAAACAATTTGATCTCGGTTGCCGACATGCGCCGTACCAAGTGCTTGGCCGACAATTGCGAAGGTTGTTCCAACCCGGCAGCGGCGAGCATTTCGGCCAGGGCCTTGAGCGTGTTGCGGTGGAAGTTGAAGACGCGTTGGGCCTTGCCCGGAACCACCAGTGCGCGTTGGCGCAGGGTGTCCTGGGTGGCGACGCCGGTCGGGCATTTGTTGGTGTGGCAGCTTTGCGACTGGATGCAGCCCAAACCGAACATGAAGCCGCGTGCCGAGTTGGCCCAGTCGGCGCCGATGGCCAGGACGCTGGCAATGTCGAAGGCGCTGACGATCTTGCCGCTGGCGCCGAGTTTGATTTTGTCCCGCAGGTTCAGGCCGACCAGGGTGTTGTGCACGAACAACAGGCCTTCGCGCATCGGCACACCAATGTGGTCGGTGAACTCCACGGGCGCGGCGCCGGTGCCGCCTTCCTTGCCGTCGACCACGATGAAGTCGGGGAGGATGCCGGTTTCCAGCATGGCCTTGGCGATGCCCATGAATTCCCACGGGTGACCGAGGCAGAACTTGAAGCCCACCGGTTTGCCGCCGGACAGTTCACGCAACTGCTGGATGAAGTGCATCAGTTCAATCGGTGTGGAAAACGCGCTGTGCCGCGACGGCGAGATGCAATCCTCGCCCATCAGGATGCCGCGGGTTTCGGCGATTTCCTTGGTGACCTTGTGCTTTGGCAGAATCCCGCCATGACCAGGCTTGGCGCCTTGGCTGATTTTGATTTCGATCATCCGCACTTGGGGCGTCTGCGCTTGTGCCGCGAAGCGTTCCGGGTCGAAGCGCCCGTCAGCGGTGCGACAGCCGAAGTAGCCGCTGCCGAGTTCCCAGGTCAGGTCGCCGCCGTTTTCCCGGTGATAGGCGCTGATGCTGCCTTCGCCGGTGTCGTGGGCGAAGTTGCCGAGTTTCGCTCCCTGGTTCAACGCGCGAATGGCGTTGGCGCTGAGGGAGCCGAAGCTCATGGCCGAGATGTTGAACACCGACGCCGAGTACGGCTGCGTGCACTGCGGGCCGCCGACCGTTACCCGGAAACTGCTCGGGTCGCTCAACGGCGCCGGGCGCATGGAGTGGCCGATGAATTCGAAACCCGACTGATACACATCAATCAACGTGCCGAAGGGTTTGTCGGCACTTTCGTTCTTGGCCCGTGAATAGACCAGCGAACGCTGGGCCCGGGAGAAGGGCAGGGCGTCGCTGTCGGACTCGAGCAAGTACTGGCGAATTTCCGGGCGAATACCCTCCACCAGATAGCGGATGTTGCCGAGGATCGGGTAATTACGGCGCACCGCGTGAGGGCTTTGCAGCAGATCGAACAGGCCCACGAGGCTGAGGATGCCGGTGACGACGGTGATCGGCCAGAGCCAGTCGTGCTCCAGGAAGGGCAGGCTGGCAAGGGTGAAAATCACACAGACGGCAAAGAAGGCGTAGCGGCTCAGGAGTGACAGGCTCATACGGTTTCCTTGGGTTCGGACTCGGTTGTATTCAACACGGTGGATCACACAAATCTCTGTAGGAGCCGAGCTTGCTCGCGATGGCGTCGTGTCAGACACCAGATTTTTGACTGAAAGACCGCCATCGCGAGCAAGTTCGGCTCCTACAGGGTTGTGCTGTGTCAGGCATTTTGTGCCTGGAGAAAAATCGAAAACAGCTCTGACTGGGATTTGATCCCCAGTTTGCTGTACATGTGTTTCTTATGGACTTTCACGGTTTCGACAGAGATTTCCAACTTGCGGGCGATTTCTTTACTGGAGCAACCGCTGAGCATCAAGCGCCCGACATCCAGCTCCCGGGCGGTCAATTGCGCGCCTTTGAGTTGTTGCACCGACGCTTCCAGCTGCACGCGCCAGTCGGCTTTCGGTGGTGCTGGCGCGAGGGCCAAGGCTTCGTTTATTTCGTAGGGCAGGCGCTGGCGCAACAGGCCGAGCACCCAAGGCTGGATCAGCGACAGCAAGGCAATCTGCTGGCCGCTGAAACGCTGCTTGCTGCCCAGTGACAGGCACAGCGTGCGGTCGCCTTCGAGTTGGCAATTGAACTGGATTTCATCGGCCACCACATTCAGACGAAAGTAGCGCTGGTAATACTCGGTCAGCTCGAAATGCTCCGGCGCCACTTCCGACAGGCGATAGAGCCCGGTGCGCGACTGCTCGCGACAGGCGATGTAGAACGGATCGAGCAAGTACAAACCGCGCAGGTAATCCTGGAACAACGGATCGGGACTGCCGTCCGCGCCCGGGCATTCGGCGAATACTTGCGGGTGCTGATCAGCGCTGAAAAGCAGCGCCACCCAGCTGTCGAAGGTCACGTACTGATCCAGCAACCGCACCAGCTGCGTCCAGAAATTGGGCTTGTCCAGGCCGTCGATCAGTTGCCCGACCGAGCGGTGCCATGCGATGTCGTCTAACGAAAGTGTCATGCCTCTACCCCTATCGGGTTACCCCAGCGGCGTGATGTCAGGCCGGTGGCTTGCTGCGCATACTGGCGCACAGATACCGACCGGGCAATCTTTCTGCCAGCCTGATCAAGAACAAGGAATACCCATGAAAGTCGAACTTGCCCGGGAAGTGGTGTCTCCTTTCCCCTGTGGAGCGGTCCGACGTTTCGGGTCGTCAGCCACCGGAGATGGATTTCCAGGAGGCTACGTAGGTGGGAACGGTTTGGATTGGTGAATCGGCAACTGGACCCGAAACGTGGTCCCCACCCCAACTTCACTGCGCACCGTAATATCCCCCCGATGCTTTTTCACGATGCCATAGGACAGGGACAACCCCAGCCCCGTCCCCTGGCCCACCGGTTTGGTAGTGAAGAACGGGTCGAAGATTTTCTGCAGACTGTCCGGCGCAATGCCGATGCCGGTGTCTGCGACTTCGATCCACACCGTTTCCGCTTCAAGCCCGGTGCGCAAGGTGATGGTGCCGCGCTCCGGGCCGATGGCCTGAGAGGCGTTGACGATCAGGTTCATGATCACCTGATTGATTTGCGAAGGCAGGCATTCGATGTCGGGCAGGAACTGATATTCCTTCAGCACATCGGCCTTGTACTTGAGTTCGTTGGCGACAATGTTCAAGGTCGATTCGATGCCCTGTTGCAGATTGGCCCACTGCCATTCCTGATTGGAGTCCACCCGGGAGAAGTCCTTCAGGTCCTTGACGATTTGCCCGACCCGGTTGATGCCGTCCTTGGATTCCTTGATCAGCAGTGGAATGTCCTCGCGCAGGAATTCCAGCTCGACCCGTTCGCGCAGTTCGTTCAAACGCTCGATGAGCTCGCTGGAGCCGATCGCCTCTTCCGCATCCCGATAGGCGTCGAGCATTTCCTGCAGCTGTTTGAAGTAGCCATCCAGGGTGCCGAGGTTGGAGGAAATGAAGCCGATGGGGTTGTTGATTTCATGAGCAACGCCGGCCGCGAGTTGCCCCAATGAGGCGAGTTTCTCCGATTGCACCAACTGACTTTCAAGCTGTTTGCGCTCGTCGATTTCCCGCTGCAACTCCACGCTGGCGTCTGTGAGCTGCCGGGTTCGGTGCTCGACCATCTGCCCCAAATGGTCCATCTGCACGCTGGCCCGTTCGGTCATGTCCCATTTAGTCAGCAGGGTGTTGGCCATTTGCTGGACTTCAATATTGTCGAACGGTTTTTTCAGAATCAGCAGTCGATCATGGGCCTGCAATCGATCGAGCAGTTCATCCCAGGAATAGTCGGAGTAGGCGGTGCATACCACCACTTGCAGGCGCGGGTCGGCCTGCCACAAATGTTCGATGGTCTGCGCACCGTCCCAGCCCTCGGGCATGCGCATGTCGACGAAGGCCAGGGCGTAGGGAAGGTTTTCCTGCAAGGCTTGGTTCAGTTTGTCCAGGCCTTCCTGGCCGCCATAGGCCGAGTCCAGTTCGAACAGTGCGCTGGATGATTTCACTTCGCTGCCAAACAGTGCGGCTTCCATCTCGTCCAGTTCGACGGTCTGCACCGGCGTGGGCGTGAGGATCTTGCGGAAATCCACGTGAATGGACGGGGTGTCATCGATCAGCAGAATGCGTCGGTTCGAAAGCTCGCTCATGCTTCCTCCGTTACGGTTTTCAGCGGGATCTGTAGTGTGAACAACGCACCCTTGCCCGGTCCGTCGCTATGGGCGGTGAGGTGGCCGTTCATTTCGATGGCGGCCAGGGCGCAGCTGTGCAGGCCGAAGCCATGGCCTTCCTTGCGGGTGGTAAACCCGTGGGCAAAGATGCGCGTCATGTTTTCCTCGGCGATGCCTTCGCCGTCGTCCTTGACGCTGACTTGCAGGGTCTTGTCTTCGACGACTTTGACCCCCAGGGTCATTTGCCGCGGGCGGTTGCTGAGGTCGGACATGGCGTATTTGGCGTTGCTGATCAGGTTGATCAGGATCAGCAGCAACCGGTGCTTGTCCCCCATGACTTGCGGCACGTCGCTGTACTCCTTGACCACCGTGACGTGGTGTCGGGTCAGGGCGCCGGAGTTCATGCGCAGGGCGTCTTCCAGCAATTCGCTGATGTGCAGCGGTTCCATCAGGCTGTTGGCGCCTGCGTAGGATTGCTGGGTGGCGACGATGTCCTTGATGTGGTCCACGCTTTTGGTCAACTGGGCCAGTTCGTCGGTCATGCCTTGTTGTTCCAGGGCTATCGCGTCCACCAGTTGATTCAGGTAGCCAGGTAGCAATTTGCCTTTTGCGTCTTCGGTCAGGAAGGTGCCGAGGTCGCCTGGATGGTCGTTGATCAGCTGCATGGCCTTGCCCAGGCCCTGCGCTTTGCTGGCGCGCAGTTTGCGGGTCACCAGGTCGGCCGAAATGTTCACGCTGTTGAGCACGTTGCCGACGTTGTGCAGCACATTGGTGGCGATCTCGGCCATGCCGGCCTGGCGCGCGGTGTCGAGCAGTTCGCTTTGGGTATCCTTGAGTTCGCGGGTGCGTTCTTCAACCCGCAGCTCCAGGTCTTCATTGGCGGTTTGCAGGGCTTTGTTGACGCGATTGATCACCGTGAAACTGCGCATCAGGTGAATCGCCAGGTACATCAGCAGCAACACCAGCAGCACTGAAAACAACAGCATGTAGAAGTGATAGCGCTGGTCGACCGCGTCGGTCCGCTGCTGGTCGGTGTTGAGCAGGTTGGTAATGTCGTCCAGGCGTTCGGCCACGGGAACGTCTTCGATGTTTTTCAGTAACCGATTGACCACTGGCTGCTCACGCAGGATCAGTGAAATATGATTGCTCAGAATATCGATCGGACTGTGGAACTGTTCAGGTAGACGCTGTTTGTTCACCCCCAGTTTGTTTATCCCGAGCAGGATGTCGGCGGCCTTGTCATCGGAGGTGACCTGAGCGAACTCCAGGCTGCTGAGCAGCAAGTCATACGTGTCAGTGGCGATATTCTGAAGTTGCAGTTGGTCCTCATCCACCAACTGGGCCAGCTGTTCATGAATGTCGTCCTCGGCGGTGGGCAGGAACGCCAGCGAGTTGCGCAGCACGGCGTTGTGCGACTTGAACTGCTCCACCAACCGGGTCTTTTCCTGGAGGGCGTTCAGGTAGGCATCATGGCTGGCGCGCCAGGTAGGCGATTCGGTGCGGCCGTGGTTCGACTCCATCGTGTCGAACCGCTCCCACAGGTTCGTCATCTCGGTCAGCGGTGCGACCAACGGATCGTAGTTGTGACTGATGGCGACCCTGGCCTTGAGGATCTCGGTTTCCCATTGTGCGTTCAACTGCTTGATCCGGCCGATCACGTCCCGGGATTCGGCGTAGGTCGTCGTCTGGTTCGAGTTGGATTTGAGGTACAGGAACAGCAGCACCGAAGCCAGCATCACGGCCACGACACTGAGCAACGCCAGGTTGCGGCGGTTAGTTGTTTTCATAAGGGCTTGCCTCCCCATTCACCGGTCAGGGTCTTGAGGAATTTGATGATCAGGGTCTTGTCCTCGGCGGACGGAACACGTCCGAGCTGGAACTTGAACATCACATCCACCGCCTCTTCGAGGGTCTTGGCCGAACCATCGTGAAAGTACGGCGCGGTCACGGCGACGTTGCGCAGGCTCGGGACCTTGAACACGTTGCGGTCCTCTTCGTCTTTGGTGACCAGATAGCGTCCCAGGTCGGCTTCGGTGGGGTTGCCCCGAATCTTGAAGTAGTCGCCCATGACCCCGAATTTCTGGAACATGTTGCCGCCGATGTTCACCCCTTGGTGGCAGGCGATACAGCCGTAGTCTTTAAAACGTTGGTAACCGTACTTTTCCTCTCTGCTGAGAATGTCGGTATCGCCCATCAGGTATTGGTCGAAACGCGAGTTGGCACTGATCAGCGTGCGTTCGTAGGTGGCCAGGGCATTTTGCGCATTGTTCATGGTCACGCCGTCGGGGTAGGCGTTACTGAACGAGGTCTTATAAGCCGGGTCAGCGGACAGCACTTCCACCACGTGTACCCAGTTGCTGCCCATTTCGCTGGGGCTTTGCACTACTTCGTGGATTTGGGTTTCCAGCGTGTCGGCGCGGCCGTTCCAGAACTGCCGGAAATTCAGGCTGGAGTTGAACACGCTGGGGGTGTTGACCGTCACTGGAACGCCGTTGAACCCGATGGAAAATGCCTTGTTGTCGGCACCGCCGCTTTCCAGTCGATGGCAACTGGCGCAGGACAGTGAGTTGTTGACCGACAAGCGTGTCTCGTTGAACAACTGGCGACCGAGTTCGACCCGCAACGGATTCTGCTGGGGCACCGCCGACAGCGGTTTGAGCGGTTCATCCAGCGGCGCGGCACCGGCGCTCAGGCAGAGCCCGAACAACGGCACCAATAGCAGACGGTGAAAGGAAGGCGACATCTGATGATTCCTTGGCTTGGGGCCTGTGTGTCGTTGCGCATCGTTCACGTGGCTGCGGATGAAGAGGGCTTCACCGACCCCAGATACCTGACGAAGGCGTCTGGCTCCACGGCTTTGCTGAAGTAGAAACCCTGGCCTTCCTCGCATTGATGGGCCTTGAGGAAATCCAGTTGTTCGAGGGTTTCCACCCCTTCGGCAATGATGGTCAGCTTGAGGCTCCGGCCCAGGCTGATGATGGCGCTGACCAAGGCGGCGTCGTTGCTATCGCTGCTTAAACCGCGAATGAACGACTGGTCGATTTTCAGCACGTCGATGGGAAAACGTCGCAAGTAGCTCAGGCTGGAATAACCGGTACCGAAGTCATCGATGGCCAGTCGCACGCCCATGACCTTGAGCCGGGTCAGGGCGTTCACCGTGGTTTCGACGTTTTGCATCAACACGCCTTCGGTGATTTCCAGCTCTAGCAAGCCCGGTTCCAGACCTGTTTGTTTGAGGGTCTGTTCGATGCCGTCGACAAAGTCCCGCTGACGGAAATCGATGGCCGACATGTTCACCGACATACAGATCTTCGGCAGCCCCGCGGCCTGCCAGGCGCAGGCTTGTCGACACGCCTCGGCCAGCACCCATTTGCTCAATGGCACGATCAAACCGCTGTCTTCGGCCACACTGATGAACTCCGAGGGGTAGACCAGGCCGTGCCCCGGTTTTTTCCAGCGAATCAACGCCTCGGCCCCGACCACCTGGCCGCTGCCCAGGTCCAGTTTGGGCTGGTAATGCAGGACAAATTCGTTGCGCTCCAGCGCCAGGCGAATGCCGCTCTCAATGCTTTGCTGATCGCGGGCGCGCTGGTTCATCTCGTCGATGAAAAAACTGAAATCGTTCGGGCCGCTTTCCTTGACGTTGCGCATCGCGGTTTCGGCTTTCTTGATCAGCGCGATGGCATCGAAGCCGTCGTCCGGGTAAATGCTGATGCCCAGGCTGGCGGTCACGCTCAAGTCGTGGCCGGCGATGTGTTGCGGCGCGCGGATGGCATTCAAGAGTTTTTCGGCGATGCCCTTGGTCTGCTGGGGATGGCGGACGTCGGCGAGGATCACCACGAATTCATCGGAACCGTAGCGAAACACCGAGTCGGACTCGCGCACCGTCGCCACCAGATTGCGCCCGACCTGTTTGAGCATCTCGTCCCCGACCGGATGACCCAGGGCATTGTTGATGCGCTTGAAGCGATCGAGGCCCAGAAACATCACGGCCAGTTGTTTGTCATGGCGACGGGACAGGGCCAGGGACTGGTTCAACCGGTCACCGAGCAATGTGCTGTTGGGCAACTCGGTCAGCACGTCGTACTGCAACAGGTGCGACACCTTGAGCAATTCATGGACCCGCGCCTCGATGGTTTGCTCCAGGTTCAGGACCTTCATTGCAGCGTCCTGCGCCATCTGCCATTTCCAGGTCAGGGCACTGGCCATCTGGCGGATTTCCAAGCTGTCGAAAGGTTTTTTCAGCACCAGTAACTGGTCGCCGAACTCCAGCCGTTCGGCCATGTCTTCCCAGGTGTAATCGGAAAAGGCCGTGCACAATGCGATTTGCAGGTGAGGATCGGCCTTCCACAGTTGTTCGATGGTTTCCAGGCCGTCCCAGCCCGGTGGCATGCGCATGTCGGTGAACGCCATGGCATAGGGGCGGCCTTCGGCCCGTGCGCGCGCGACCAGTTCGAGGGCTTCCCGGCCCTGGTAGGCCGAGTCGAGCTGGAACGTCAGCCGATCAAGTTGCACGGTACCGAACAGAGCTTCTTCAGCGCCGGCCAGGGTCTGTTCATCTTCAATCTCAGGGCCAAGAATCTTGCGAAAATCCTCATGAATCGAGGGCGTGTCGTCGATGATCAGGATGCGCCGGTTGGTCCGCACGAAAGGCGATTTCATCCTTTGTCCTCCGTGAAGCGTGGCGGATTCTCCAGGATCGGCCCGATGTCGTAATTGGGGGGCACGATGCTGCCGGCCTTCAGCAGTTCGGCGGCCTGCTGGCTGCTGACCGCTTTACTGAAGAAGTAACCCTGGGCGTTCATTGGTGAACCGGTGGCCATCAGCGAGCTGCGCTGCTCCTGGGTTTCGACGCCCTCGGCAATGATGCCGATCCCGACTTCACGGGCAAAGTTGATGATGGCGCGCAGGGTGTTGGCGCTGGCCGGATCACGGGCGGCGGTGTCGATGAAGGCCTGAGCGAGTTTCAGGTGATTGACCTGGTAGGTCTTGAGGTAGTCGAACGAGGAATACTCGGTACCGAAGTCGTCGATGGCGATCTTCACCCCCAGCTCACGCAGGCGCGGCAGCACATCGTTGTGGGTCCATTTGGTCTGGGCCAGCGTCGCTTCGGTGACGTCGAAGCGCAGGTCCCAGGGGCAGAGTTCCCAGCGTGCAGTGGTGCGCAGCACGTCGTAGATCAGTTCGGGGCCACTTTTGAGTTGGGCCAGGGACAGTTTGATCGCAATCACCGGCGGCGCCATGCCTTCGTCGCGCCATTGGCGCATTTGCTGGCAGGCGCGATCCAGCACCCAGTGACCGAGTGCGACGATGGTGCCGGTTTTTTCCGCTGCGGGCAGGAACGCCGGGGCTTCCAGTAAACCGCGCTCAGGGTGGTTCCAGCTGACTTGAGCTTCCATACCGAGGATTTTGCCGCTGCTCAGGTCCACTTCCGGCCAGTAATGCAGTTCGAGTTCTTTGTGTTCGATGGCCGCTCTCAAGTCGCTGGCGATGGTCATGCGTTCGACCACCTCCTGATTGATCTCCTCGGAATGGAAGTGGTACTGGTTGCGGCCCTTTTCCTTGGATCGATACAGCGCCATATCGGCCTGGGTCAGCAGGCCGTCGGCGCTGGTGCTTTCCGGGGTGCAGCTGCTGATGCCGATACTCACCGAGACCCGCACATCATTGCCGGCCAGGGAATAGGGCAATACCAACGTATCGCGGATCTTGGCGGCCAGGGCTGCGGATTGGGTCGGGTCGCCGACGTCCAGCTGCAAGATCGCGAACTCGTCACCGCCGAGGCGGGCGACCACATCGTTTTTGCGCACACAGTCCTTGATCCGGTGGGCAACCTCTTGCAGCAACAGGTCGCCCACCGGATGGCCGAGGGTATCGTTGATGCGTTTGAAGTGATCCAGGTCCAGGTAAAACATGGCGAACGGTGCTGCCCCGCGACGAGCAGCGGCGAATGCCTGGTGCAACCGCTCGATCAGCGTCGCACGGTTGGCCAGCCCGGTCAGCCCGTCGGTGCGGGCCAGCAGGGCGATTTTCTCCTCGGCCAGTTTGCGTTCGGTGATGTCGATGATGATGCCTTCGACTTCCAGCAAACGGCCTTCATCGTCGCGCACCGGGATGTAGCGGTTTTCGACCCAGCGCCAGGCTCCTTCACCGGTGCGCATCCGGAATTCGATGGACGCGCCCGCCGCATGACGGTCCAGCACCCGAGCCATGGCCGTGTCGACCTTGGTTTGATCGTCGGGATGAATCAACTCCTGGGCCCAGTTGGCCGAGGCGACCAGTTTCGCCGCGACATGACCGTATTTGGTGATGTTGTGCGAGATATACATCAACGGAAACGACGGCTCGCCGCGCAACCGATACAGAATGGTGGGGCTGTTCTGCACGATGATATTGGCGTCGGACAGCTCTCGGGTGCGTTCTTCTACTGCCTGTTCGAGCAGCGACATCTTCAGCTCTGCGTCTTCGGTCATTTGCCACTTGGCCGTCAGTGCGCTGGCCATCTGGCGGATTTCGATGGCATCGAAGGGCTTTTTCAGAATCAGCAGGCGATCGCCCAGTTCCAGGCGTTCGTCGATGTCTTCCCAGGAATAGTCGGAATAAGCGGTGCAGAGCGCCACTTGCAGCTTGGGATCGACCTGCCACAGCCGTTCGATGGTTTCCAACCCGTCCCAGCCCGGCGGCATGCGCATGTCGATGAAGGCCATCGCATAGGGCATGTCGTTGGCCAGCGCCGCCTCGACCTTGTCCAGGGCTTCGAGGCCCTGGAACGCCGAGTCGAGCACGAAGCTTTGCAGCGACAGCGCCGCAGGGGTGCCGAACAGGGCATTTTCGGCGCTGATCAGGCTGTCGTCATCGATCGATGGCGGACTGAGGATCTTGGCGAAGTCCGCATGAATCGAGGCGGTGTCGTCGACGATAAGAATTCGCCGGTTGGTCCGTGCCAGCAGCGTATTTATCGACATACGCCAGAACCGGCAGCAGTTTGATGCGGTGTACTCATAGAGGGGCTTCCTTTCCCTGATCACCTGGCCGAACGTACAGATTATGGATCCGAGTCAGCTGAGCATAGTCGTCAGTCCAGCACTTCGCGCAACTCAATGAGCTGAATCATTTCCTTTGGCGGACTGAAAATCATCTAGCCTGTAGGTCAGGCTCCGGCAATAGGGGATGTTTGTCGGGGCCTGTCATAACGATGTGCCCGTTTTACTTGAGGTGACGCCATGGAAGAGCAACTCCCCACGACTTTGAACGATAAACCCAAGGTGCTGCTGGTCGATGATGAGGAGTCAATCCTCAACAGCCTGCGTCGCCTGTTACGCAGCCAGCCCTACGAGTTGCTGCTGGCCACCAGCGGTGCCCAAGCGCTGGAGATCATGGAGCAACAGTCCATCGATCTGGTGATGACCGACGCACGCATGCCCAACATGGATGGCGCCACGCTGCTGGCCCGCATCCATCAGCTTTACCCGACGACCACCCGGATTCTGCTCACCGGCTACGCGGACATGCCGACGATTATCAAAGCCATCAATGAAGGGAAGATTCACCGCTACATCAGCAAACCCTGGAATGACGAGGAAATGCTCCTGACCTTGCGTCAGGCCTTGGCTCATCAACATTCCGAGCGCGAACGCCAGCGCCTGGAGCAGCTGACCCGGGTGCAGAACGACCAATTGAAGTCGCTTAACACCACCCTGGAAAAGCACGTCGCCGCCCGCACTTCAGAACTCCAGCAGACCGCCGACATGCTCGACCTGGCCTACGAAGAACTCAAGCACAGCTATGTCACCGGCACCGAGGTGTTCTCGCTGCTGGCCAACCTGCGCTTGCCGCCGGCCAAACAGACCAACCGCCAGATCATCGAACTGGTGCGGGTCTACTGCAAACTTCATGGCCTGGACGAGGGCACCAGTCGCGACCTGACCATGGCGGCGGCGCTCTACAACATCGGCAAACTGAGCTGGACCGACAGCATGATGACCGCGCCCGCGGACCTGCTGCATCACAGCGATCGGGAGCGCTATCGCGGTTATCCAAAGCAGAGTGAATCACTGTTGATGACGCTCGAGCCGATGAAGGACGCCGCCCGTCTGATTCTTCATCATCAGGAGCGCTGGGATGGCAGCGGCTTCCCCGACCGGCTCAAGGGCGAGGCGATTCCGTTCGGTTCGCGGCTGTTGAAACTGGCGGTGGATTTCATCGAGTTGCAACGCGGGCTGATCCTCGAGCGGCAGATGAACAGTGATGAAGCGCTGGTCTACATCCGCAGCTATGCCGGGCGACTCTACGATCCCGAGATGGTGGAGGATTTCATCCAGGTCTGTGCTGCCTACCTGAGCGATGTTTCGTTGGCCGATCCGTCGGTCAAGGTGCTGACCACACGGGAAGTGACGGCGGGCATGATTCTGGCGCGCAACCTCAATGCCGACAACGGCATGCTGCTGCTCAATGCCGGCAAGGTGTTGAATGGGCCGCTGGTGGAAAAGTTGATCGCCTTCGAAGCCATGGAAGGCGCGAAATACAGCATTTTTGTAAAGGTGCCGGAGGAAGTGGCGATTCTCGAGGCTAGTGGGGTCTAGGAGCTGTACTCGTCCAATAATGTGGGAGCGAGCCTGCTCGCGATGAAGACGACGCGGTTTTTCAGGAACACCGCATTATCGTTCATCGCGAGCAGGCTCGCTCCCATAGGGGGGGAGATGCTGTTTTCGGGGTGACGAAGCGGCAGCGGCCATGTGATCCTTGCGTCTTTTTCCAAGGACGATCCTGATCCATGACCCTTTCATCCGCTGCTTCACCTCGCCTCATCCGCATCGCCGCGGCCCTGTTGATCGGCCCGGACGGTCGCACGTTGTTAGTCCGCAAGCGCGGCACCGTGGCGTTCATGCAGCCGGGGGGCAAGATCGAAGCTCATGAGCAACCGGTCCACGCGCTGGCCCGTGAACTGGAAGAAGAATTGGGCCTGATCATCGATCCGGCACACGCCACTTATCTCGGGCAATTCTCGGCACCGGCCGCCAATGAGCCGGGTTTTACCGTCCAGGCCGAACTCTTTCAGCTGACCATCGATTCAGACGTATCGCCTGCGGCGGAGATCGAAGAGGTGCGCTGGATCGACCCGGCCACCGACGGCAATGTCACGCTGGCGCCATTGACACGGGACCTGATCCTGCCGTTTTATCGTGCCTTGTTTTCCGAAACTGCCTGATTATTCCCCTGACGCTGATTTCATAAGAGCAAGGACTGCCCATGATCCCGCTTCAAGACTTGCTGATTTTCGCCGCTGCCGCATTGCTGATGGTACTGACGCCGGGGCCGAACATGATTTACCTGATCTCCCGTTCGATCTGCCAGGGGCGCAAGGCCGGCGTGACCTCGTTGCTCGGAGTGGTCGCGGGGTTTTTCGTGCACCTGTTCGCGGCCGCTGCCGGTTTGACTGCGGTGTTTCTGGCGGTGCCGATGGCCTACGAAGTGCTGAAGTGGGCTGGCGCGCTGTACCTGATGTGGTTGGCCTGGCAAGCCGTCAAACCGGGTGCGCGCTCACCGTTCGAAGCGCAGCAGTTGCCGCCGGATTCGTCGCGCAAACTGATCACCATGGGTTTTCTCACCAGTGCGCTGAACCCGAAGATCGCCGTGTTTTATTTGTCGGTGTTTCCGCAATTCATCACGCCTGAGCATGGCTCGGTGTTCACTCAAAGCATCATGCTGGGGTTGACTCAGATCAGCGTCAGTTTCAGCGTCAATCTGCTGATCGCGCTGTTCGCCGCGGGCATCGCCTCCTGGTTCGTCAACAACCCGTCCTGGCTGGCGGTGCAGCGCTATTTCATGGGGTTCGTGCTGTCGGCGCTGGCGGTGCGACTGATGCTGGAACAACGACGGATGGCTTGAACATGTGGATTGAACGGCTTGATGCCAGTCATGCTCTGGATTATCGGGCGCTGATGCTCGAAGCCTATGACCTGCATCCCCAGGCGTTTACCTCCAGCGTGCGCGAACGCGCCGTGATGCCGCTGAGTTGGTGGGAGTCACGCCTGACCAGCAAACTGGACGTGGTGTTCGGCGCGTTCGAAAACGGTGAGTTGGCGGGCATCGTTGGCTTGGCCTTCGAACCCCGGGAAAAGGCCCGGCACAAGGCGACATTGTTTGGCATGTACGTGTCGGGCAAGGTCCGGCAACGCGGGGTCGGTTATCACCTGGTGCAAGCCGCCCTGGCTGAAGCGCAGGACCATAAAGGTCTGAGGTTGATCCAGTTGACCGTCACCGCCGGCAATGAGGCCGCGTTCAACCTCTACCAGCGTTGCGGCTTCATCCAGTTTGGCCTCGAACCTTTGGCTGTACGGGTGGGCGAAGACTACTTCGACAAAATCCATATGTGGCGGGAGCTCTAAACCCACGGCAATCCCCTGTAGGAGCAAGGCTTGCCCGCGATGAACGATAATGCGGTCTGTCTGAATGACCCCGCCGCGCCCATCGCGGGCAAGTCGGATCGCCGCACCGCTTGCCCCTACAGAGGGCTGTGGTGTGTCAGCGAACGGCGCTGACGCCGTCGAGTGTCGAGAACGACGTGTCCTTCGCGGTCAGCAAAAAATCGCGCATGTACGGCGCATCCAGCATGTCGGCGCGAATCCCGGCGTACAGCGTCGCAAACAAACCTTTCTCACCCAGCCGCTTGGCCTTCACATAACCCCGTGAGCTGTATTCATGCAGCGCCCAATGGGGCATGCCGCACACGCCGCGACCGCTAGCCACCAATTGCATCATCATCACCGTCAGTTCCGACGTGCGGACCTGAGCCGGTTCGATATCGGCCGGTTCGAGGAAACGGGTAAAGATGTCCAGCCGATCACGCTCCACCGGGTAGGTGATCAGCGTTTCCGTGAGCAAATCTTCCGGAACGATGTAGGCCTTGCTCGCCAAACGGTGCTGATTGGCGACCGCGAGCATCGCTTCATAGGTGAACAACGGCACGTAGGTGATCCCGGCCAGTTCCAGCGGGTCAGAGGTCACCACCAAATCCAGATCGCCACGGGCGAGCGCAGGCAGCGGGGCGAAGGAGAACCCGGAGGCCAGGTCCAGTTCGACTTCCGGCCAGGCATCGCGGAACTGGTCGATGGTCGGCATCAGCCACTGAAAGCAACTGTGACACTCGATCGCCATGTGCAAACGCCCGGCGGTGCCACCGGCCAGCCGCGCGATATCGCGCTCGGCACCTCGCAGCAATGGCAGGGTGGCGTCGGCCAGTTGCAACAGGCGCAAACCGGCGCTGGTGAAGCGAACCGGTTTGGTCTTGCGCACGAACAGCGGCATGCCCATGCGCTCCTCCAGTTCCTTGAACTGGTGGGACAGGGCGGACTGCGTCAGGTGCAGGCGGTCGGCGGCATCGACCAGGCTGTCGGCTTCGCGCAAGGCGTGCAGGGTCTTCAGGTGACGGATTTCAAGCACCGGATGGCTCCATGAGAAAAACTTGTGATCAACACGAAAAGGTTGAGTTTGTCTCATGTTGGGTTGGCTGTCGACAATAGCGCCACGTTTTACGGCATCTAATTACAGGGAGAAGCTCACCATGGCTCTGGCACACACACTTGGTTTTCCACGCATCGGCGCGGACCGCGAACTGAAAAAAGCCCTCGAATCCTACTGGAAGGGTGATCTGGATCAGGACGCGCTGAAAAGCGTCGGCCGCCAATTGCGCGCCACCCACTGGCAATTGCAGAAAGACGCCGGCATCGACCTGCTGCCCGTGGGCGACTTCGCCTGGTACGACCAGGTCCTGACCCATTCCTTGACCTTCGGTGTGATCCCCGAGCGTTTCGACAGCGTCAAGGACTCGCGCGGCCTGCCGACCCTCGACACCCTGTTCGCCATGGCCCGTGGCGCCACGGCTGCTTGCTGCGGCGGCGAACACAGCCAAGCGCAATACGCCCAGGAACTGACCAAGTGGTTCGACACCAACTACCACTACCTGGTCCCGGAATTCAGCGCTGACCAGCAGTTCAAGTTGAGCTGGGAACAGCTGTTCGACGAAGTCGACGAAGCCAGGGCCCTCGGCCATAACGTCAAACCGGTGATCATCGGCCCACTGACTTACCTGTGGCTGGGCAAAGCCAAAGGCAACGATTTCGACAAACTCGACCTGCTGGAATGCCTGCTGCCGATCTACGGCGAAATCCTCGGTCGCCTCGCCGCCCAAGGCGTGGAGTGGGTGCAGATCGACGAACCGATCCTGACCCTCGACCTGCCTCAGGCCTGGAAAAACGCCTTCGAACGCGCCTATCACATCCTTCAATACTCGCCGCTGAAAAAACTGGTGGCGACCTACTTCAGTGGTCTGGAAGACAACCTCGGCCTGGCGGTCAGCCTGCCGGTGCAAGGCTTGCACATCGACGCCGTGCGCGCCCCGGATCAACTCGGCCAGGTGCTGGACCGTCTGCCGACCTACAAGATTCTCTCGGTGGGCCTGGTGAACGGACGCAACGTCTGGCGCTGCGAACTGGAGCAAGTGCTCGCTCAACTGCAACCGGCCCAGGAACGCTTTGGCGACAACCTGTGGGTCAGCAGTTCCTGCTCGTTGCTGCACAGCCCGGTGGACCTGGATCGCGAAGACAAACTCGACCCGGAACTGAAAAGCTGGCTGGCATTTGCCGTGCAGAAGTGCGGCGAAATCGCCGTGCTGCGCGATGCCCTGAACGACCCGCAATCTACCAAGGTGCAAGCCGCCCTCGCCGAGAGCCGTGCGATTCAGGCCAGTCGCGCCGAGTCACCGCGTATCCACAAAGCCGAGGTGCAGGCACGGATAAACGCCATCAGTGACAAGGACAGTCAACGTCACTCGCCGTTTGCCAAACGCATCGAGCAGCAACGTGCGCGATTGAAATTGCCGGCCTTCCCGACCACCACCATCGGCTCGTTCCCGCAGACCGGTTCGATCCGTCTGGCACGCCAGGCCTTCAAGCAAGGCAAGCTGTCGGCCAACGACTACATCGACGCCATGCACAGCGAAATCCGCCACGCCGTGCAAGTCCAGGAACGCCTGGGGCTGGACGTGCTGGTTCACGGTGAAGCCGAACGCAACGACATGGTCGAGTACTTCGCCGAGCAACTGGACGGCTATCTGTTCACCCGGTTCGGTTGGGTGCAGAGCTACGGTTCGCGCTGCGTGAAGCCGGCGATCATCTACGGTGACCTGAGCCGCCCGAACGCCATGACCGTCGACTGGATCACCTACGCCCAGAGCCTGACCGACAAGGTCATGAAAGGCATGCTCACCGGTCCCGTGACCATGCTGATGTGGTCGTTCCCGCGTGAAGACGTCTCGCGCAAAATTCAGGCGCAGCAACTGGCCTTGGCTTTGCGTGACGAAGTGGTGGACCTGGAAAGCGCCGGTATCAAGATCGTGCAGATAGACGAAGCCGCCTTCCGCGAAGGCTTGCCGCTACGCCGGGCGCAATGGCAGGAATACCTCGACTGGGCGGTGGAAGCTTTCCGCTTGAGCGCCTGCGGTGTGCGTGATGAAACCCAGATCCACACCCACATGTGCTACAGCGAATTCAACGACGTGATCCAGTCCATCGCGGCCATGGACGCCGATGTGATCACCATCGAAACCTCACGTTCGGACATGGAATTGCTGGAGGCTTTCGAAGCGTTCGACTACCCGAACGACATCGGCCCGGGCGTCTACGACATCCACTCGCCACGGGTGCCGGACACGGCCGAAATGGTCAAGTTGATGAGCAAAGCGGTGAAGCGTATTCCGGCCGAGCGGTTGTGGGTCAATCCGGATTGCGGGTTGAAGACCCGGGCGTGGCCGGAGACTGAGGCGGCGTTGGTGAATATGGTGGCGGCGGCGCGGCAATTGCGGAGTCAGTTGGCTTAAAGTCCTGCGGCGCTCATTCTGGTGCCTTCGCGAGCAGGCTCGCTCCCACATTGGATTTATGTCGATCAAAGATGTTGTGTACGACATCAATCCTGTGGGAGCGAGCCTGCTCGCGAAGAACGATAACGCGGTCCTGAAAATGACCGTTCAGCACTCTTCATCAAACTGTCACGTAACTGTGGCAGCGCGCTTGAACAAACTTCATCAGACTCGCGCTCTACTGGAGTTCTGCGTTTCGGTGTTTTTCATGCGTGCACGATATTTATCCACAGCGGTCTTTCTGGCCGCTTTTTTGTTCGGCTTCCCGTCTTTTGCGGCGTCTCGTTGTGATGTCAATGTTGCGACCCAGCATGTCGATCTGGCACAGGTGAGCCTCGCGTACCAGAGCATCGGCCGTGCGTCGGACCCTGCGTTGTTGCTGGTGATGGGCCTTGGCGGGCAGTTGATTCACTGGCCGGACGAGGTGGTGATTGCGCTGTGTGAGCAAGGCTTTCGGGTGATTCGTTATGACAATCGCGATGTCGGGCTCTCGACCTGGCGGCAAGCACCTGTCGACGCCAACCTGACGTTCGAAGTGCTGCGTTACAAACTCGGTTTGCCGGTATCGGCGCCGTACACCCTGACCGATATGGCAGACGATGCTTTTGACTTGATGGATGCGTTGCACGTCGAGCAATTCCACGTGTTGGGCGCGAGCATGGGCGGGATGATTGCCCAGCACATGGCGGCGATGGCGCCGCAACGGGTCGAGAGCCTGACCCTGATCATGACCAGTTCCGGGGCCGAAGGCTTGCCGGCGCCGAGTGCGGCGTTGGTACAACTGTTGTCGCGTCGTGGGGCGCCCAATCGCGAAGTGGCGCTGGAGCAGCAAGCCGATTTGCTGGCGGCGCTGGGCAGCCCGGCGGTGAGCGATGATCGGCAAGCGCTACTGCATCAGGCGGCGCAGTCCTATGACCGGGCGTTCAACCCCGAAGGCGTGAAGCGCCAGATCATGGCAATCCTCGCCGAGCGCAGTCGTGTGGCGCTGCTCAATCAACTGCGCGTTCCGACGCTGGTGGTCCACGGCACCGCTGATCCGCTATTGCCGGTGATGCACGGTGTACACCTGGCGGCGCATATCCGCGGCAGCCAGTTGACGCTGATTCCGGGATTGGCCCATCGTTTCCAGGAGGCGTTCAAGGCGCCGTTGCTGGCTGCGGTGTTGCCATACTTGCAGGCCCACCGCGAAGAGTCCTCGCATTGGGCGCAGATTGATCCGGTGTCCGACCACAACCTCCTGTAACCCGAGCCCGGGACGAGTCGGCAATCGTATGGCTAAATCAGCTTGTCATGGCCCGTCCCTTGCCATCCATCTCTACATAGACACGCGTCAAGAGTTGTTCTGATAAACGCCATCCAGCCGACGTAAGAACATATTTGTCGTGATAGTGCCCAAACCCTCGGAAATGTCGCTTGACCCCAAAGACATTAGGTCTCTCAGTCGGCCAAAAAATGTTGTCTTCCAAGGCCCAAACGCCGACGGCTTCATGATCGTTCAAGAGCGTTATCTCTGCTCCGTGCACATGATGTGCTGTCGCGGCTCCCTCCATAACGTTGCGGACCCATTCGATAATTGCATCCACACCAACCGGCATTGCGCGGTCCGTAACCTCTGGAGCCAGGATTTTCGCGTCAGGAGTGAATACACGGCGCCACTCTTCGAATTTCTTCTCATCGAGGGATCGGCAATAAAGTGGTCTCAGCTTCTTGATTTCTTCAATAGCCAATAGTTTTTTTACATTATCCATAGGTGCTCCGCTGTTGATGAGACCTCGTCTCTGAGTTGAAATCCTGCGGCGATACTTGATCCCCGTACGAAGAATCAGGACCAATGAGCTGACGCGCTAGTCATATCCCGTTTACTCATTACGTTCAATAGCATCGGGAGACCCTCTCAAAGAGTTCGAGCGGCACCCATCCGGCGATGTAATAGTTTTTGGTCTTGGCCAGGGCGGCGAGGATCAACACCACGGCCGCGCCCAGGGTTGCTTTGAGGATCAGGTCCATCAGTGGCTCAGCCCGTACTTCTTCACTTTGTCGAACAGCGTGGTCTTGGCCATGCCCAGTTCCAGGCTGGCCTGGGTCAGGTTGCCGCCACTGCGCTGCAAAGCGTCGCTCAGCAGGTTGCGTTCAAACGCTTCTACGGCTTCGGCGAAGGCCAGGCCTTGATTGCTGCCGCTGGTGCCGGACTTTTTGAAGGCCGGCAGGCCGAGGGCAAAGCGCTCGGCGACGTTGCGCAGTTCGCGTACGTTGCCCGGCCAGTCGTGGCTCATCAGGTTCGACAGGGTCTGGTTGTCCAGGTCCGGCACGGCGCGGTCGAAGCGCAGGGACGACTGCTGCAGGAAATGCTCAAACAATTGCAGGATGTCTTCACGGCGTTCGCGCAACGGCGGTAACTCGAGGGTCACCACGTTCAAGCGGTAATACAGGTCGCTGCGAAACTCGCCAGCCTTGCTCGACTGATCCAGATCGGACTTGGTCGCCGCGATCACCCGGCAATCCACCGCCACGCTCTGGTTCGAGCCGAGCCGTTCCAAGGTGCGTTCCTGCAATACCCGCAGCAGTTTGATTTGCAGCGGCAGCGGCATGCTTTCCACTTCGTCGAGGAACAGCGTGCCGCCATCGGCGTGTTCGATCTTGCCGATCCGCCGTTTGCCGGCGCCGGTGAAGGCGTTGGCTTCATGGCCGAAGATTTCGCTTTCGAACAGGTTTTCCGGCAGACCGCCGCAGTTCAGCGCGACGAACTGCTTGGTGTGCCGTCGACTGAAGTCGTGCAGGCAACGCGCAACCAGTTCTTTACCGGTGCCGGTCTCGCCTTCGATCAGCACGTTGGCCGACGTATCGGCCACGTTGGCGATCAATTCCCGCAGGTTCTGCATGGCGGGCGAGCGGCCGATGATCCGGCCTTCGAGGGAATCCCGCTCCGCCAGTTGCCGACGCAACGAAGAGACTTCCCGCGCGAGGCTGCGTTGCTCCAGCGCACGGCGCGCCACGTCGACCAGACGTTCAGGGGAGAAAGGTTTCTCCATGAAGTCGTAGGCGCCTTTCTGCATCGCGCCGACAGCCATGGAAATGTCGCCGTGACCGGTGATCAGCACCACCGGCAGGCTACGGTCGCGAGCCTTGAGGCGGGTCAGCAGTTCCAGGCCATCGATGCCCGGCAGGCGGATGTCGCTGATGACGATCCCGGCGAAGTTGTCGCCGACCCGCTCCAGGGCTTCTTCGGCGCTGCCGACGCCCACGCAGGGAATGTCTTCCAGGGTCAGCGCCTGTTGGCAACCGAGCAGCACATGGGGGTCGTCTTCGACGATCAGCACACTAAGGTCGTTGTTCATATTGGCTCGGCGTGAGTGGGGCTTACCAACGGTAAACTGAGGACGAAGGTGGTACCACCGCTGGCCGGGTGCTCGACACCCAAGTGCCCGCCAGTGGCGGCGGCCAGGCTGGCGGAAAGGGTCAGGCCCAGGCCGAGGCCCTGTTCGCCGGGTTTGGTGGTGAAGAACGGTTCGAATAGATGTTTACGTGCTTCGGCGTCAATGCCATGGCCGTTGTCGCGTACACGAAGGCGATATTTGCCATCGAACTCTTCGCCTTCGAGCCACAATTCCGGCAGCGGCTGTGCCTGCATGGCGTCGAGGGCGTTGCCGATCAGGTTGACCAGAATTTGCTCCAGACGGGTCTGGTCAATCTGCACCTGCAGATCGGCGAAGTCTCGGTGCAGTTGCAGATGCGCGCTTTCCACGCGACCACCGAGCAGTTGCAAGGCTGCATCCACTGCTTTGCCGAGGCTGGCCTGACCTTTGTCGTCGCCACGGCGAGCGAACGACCGCAGGCTGGCGGTGATCCGGCCCATGCGGTCGATCAGTTCGTTGATGGTCTTGAGGTTGGTACTGGCAACGTCCAGTTGACCGCGTTCCAGAAACCGCACGGTGTTGCCGGACAAGGTTCGCAGTGCCGCCAGTGGCTGGTTCAATTCGTGGGCGATGCTGGTGGACATCTGGCCGATGGCCGCGAGTTTACCCGCCTGCACCAGTTCATCCTGGGCGCGGCGTAGCGTCTCTTCGGCCAGACGCCGTTCTCGGATCTGGCCCTTGAGCCGTTCGTTGCTGGCGCGCAGATCAGTGGTGCGTTCGGTAATCCGACGCTCCAGTTGATTGTTGGCTTCCTGCAAGGCTTCCCGGGCGGCGAGGCGGGTGGCAATGACCTTGCGCCGCTCGTTCCAGGCGATCAGCAGGAACGCCACCAGGGCAAACGCCACCGCCACCAGAATCCCCTGACTGATCGCTTCGCGGCGCAAATCCTGCAACGGTGTCAGCAGGGTGAAATTCCATGGCGTGTCGCTCAGCGGGCGGGTTTGCGAGAGGTAGCTGATGTCCTCTTCATCGGATTCCACTTCGCTGTTGGCGGGGAAGGTCAGTTTTTCCTCGCCTTCGGCCAGTTTTTCCCGGGCCAGCGGTTGCAGTTCGTTCAGCGGGAACCAGTAGTACTGAAGGCTGCGAGCGAGTTTTTCTTTTGTTTCGTCGCTCAGCGGAACAACCGATTTCAGGCGCCGTGCCGGATCGCTGGAAAGAATGATGATGCCGTTTTCATCGCTGACGAAAGCTTCCAGCCGCGCGCGCTGCCAGCGTTCTTCCATGGCTTCGAGGCGGACCTTGACCACCGCGACGCCGATAATCTTGCCGTGTTCTTCCAGGCCATGGGCCAGGTAGTAACCGGGTTCGCCGCTGGTGCTGCCGATGCCATAGAAGCGCCCCGGCTGACCGCGAACGGCATTCTGGAAATAGGCGCGAAAGGACAGGTCTTCGCCCAGGTAACTGTCGACATCGCGCCAGTTACTGGTGGCCATGACACGGCCGGTGGTGTCCATCACATAGATAGCCCGACTGCGGCTGCGCCGGTTCAGGCCTTCGAGGTATTCATTGACCGTCTGCCGGTGCTCTGGCGCCGGGTCGGCCAACAGCTTTGAAACGCTGGATTCGAGTTCCAGCAGGCTGGGCAGGTAGGTGTACTTGCTGATCTCGCTCTCGACGGCGCGGGCGTGCAGTTCCAGCTGACGCTGGCCGTTCTCGCTGAGGCTGCGAATCCCGTAATGTTCACTGACCCAGAAGCCGAGGTAACCCAATCCGATCATCAGGGCGATGATCAGCGGCGGCAGGAACAGATGGCGAATCAGACGGGGTTTCACGGCGAGTGATGGCGGCGCGGCGCGATAGAGATTGGGGTCGCATTTCATCACAGATGCCTTGGGTCAACCACAACACTTACTTGTGAATCGCCGCCGGCCCCTTGTGGGAGCGAGCCTGCTCGCGAAAGCGGTGGGTCAGTCAATGTCGATGTTGACTGTTAAGCCGTCTTCGCGAGCAGGCTCGCTCCCACAGGGGTGGAAGCGGTGGCAGGACTTAGTGCTGCAGAATCTTGGCGAGGAAGTGCTGCGTGCGCTCGGCGCGGGCATTGATGTCGCCGAAGAACTCCTCTTTCTTGCAGTCTTCGATGATCTTGCCCTGGTCCATGAAGATCACCCGGTCCGCCACTTTACGGGCGAAGCCCATTTCGTGGGTCACGCACATCATGGTCATGCCCTCGTGAGCCAGTTGCACCATCACGTCGAGTACTTCGTTGACCATTTCAGGGTCCAGCGCCGAGGTCGGTTCGTCGAACAGCATGACGATCGGGTCCATCGCCAGCGCACGGGCAATTGCCACACGCTGTTGCTGACCACCAGAGAGTTGGCCCGGATGCTTATGCGCATGGGCAGACAGCCCGACGCGCTCAAGCAGTTGCAGGCCTTTCTTGGTGGCTTCTTCCTTGCTGCGGCCCAACACCTTGATCTGCGCGATGGTCAGGTTTTCGGTGATGGTCAGGTGCGGGAACAGTTCGAAATGCTGGAACACCATGCCAACGCGCGAACGCAGTTTTGGCAGGTCGGTCTTCGGGTTGGCGATGGACGTGCCATCGACCACCACGTCGCCTTTCTGGAACGGTTCCAGGGCATTGACGCATTTGATCAGGGTGGATTTGCCGGAACCGGACGGCCCGCACACCACAATCACTTCGCCTTTTTTGACCTCGGTGCTGCAGTCAGTCAGTACCTGGAAGTCGCCATACCACTTGTTGACATTCTTGATAGAGATCATACGGCAAACCTTTTTTGCAGACGCTTGACCAGCAGCGAGGCGGCAAAGCTGATTGTGAAGTACGTGAGACCTGCAAAGATCAGGAACTCGTTGGAGCGACCGATGATGTCGCCACTGGCACGCGAGGCATTGAGGAAGTCCACCAGGCCAACCGCGTAGACCAGCGAGGTGTCCTGAAACAGGATGATGCTCTGTTGCAGCAGCAGCGGGGTCATCTTGCGGAACGCTTGCGGCAGGATGATCAACCGCATCATCTGGCCATACGTCATGCCCAAGGCTTGGGCTGCACCCATCTGGCCCTTGGAGATCGACTGCACACCGGCCCGGACGATTTCGCAGAAGTACGCCGCTTCGAACATCATGAACGCCACGATGCACGAGGCAAACGCGCCGATCGGGGTGTCTTCGCCGGTGATCCAGCGCAGTACGAACGGCACCGCCAGGTAGAACCAAGTGATGACCAGCAGCAACGGAATCGAGCGGAAGTAGTTAACGTAGGCGCCGGCAATGTTCGACAGCAATTTGCTGTGGGACAGGCGCATCAGCGCCAGGATCGTGCCGAGGATGATCCCGCCGACAACGCCCAGCGCCATCAGTTGCAGGGTCATGACCATGCCGTTCCACAATCCCGGCAGGGACGGGATGATGCCCGAGAAGTCGAATTCCATCATTTACCCCCTACGGAGATCAGGCCCGGTACGGCCACTTTCTTCTCGACACCGCGCATCAGCAGCATCAGGCCCATGTTCAGCGTGAAGTAGATCAGTGTTGCCAGGGTGAAGGCTTCGAACAAATTGGCGGAGAACTCGGCGGTCTGTTTGGTCTGCGCGAGCAACTCCATCAGGCCGATCAGCGACGCAACCGAAGAGTTCTTGAACACGTTCAGGAATTCCGAGGTGAGCGGCGGAATGATGATCCGGTAAGCCTGGGGCAGCAGCACGTTCCAGTAGATTTGCGGCAGCTTGAAGCCCATGGCGCGAGCGGCGGATTCCTGGCCGCGAGGCAGCGCCTGGATGCCGGTGCGCACTTGTTCGCAAACGCGAGCAGCGGTAAACAGGCCAAGGCAGACGACAACGCTAAGGTAAGCCGAGGTGGTCGGGTTCAGGTCCTGCTTGTACCAGTCCTGCAGGTTCTGCGGCAGCAGATCGGGTACCAGGAAGTACCAGATGAACAGCTGAACCAGCAGCGGCACGTTACGGAAGAGTTCCACGTAGCAGGTCGCGATGCCCGATACGATGCGGTTCGGTACGGTGCGCATGACGCCCAGAATCGAGCCCAGCAGCAGGGCAATGATCCAGGCCACGACGGCGATGGCGATGGTCCAGCCCAAACCGGCGACGTACCAGTCGAGATACGTCTCGCTGCCCACGCCGGTGGACTTGAAGAACACGCCCCAGTCCCAGTTGTAATTCATTAGGGTCTCCCCTCAGATCGTTCGATGTACAAGTGCCCGCCTGGGGAAGCTCCGTTCCCGCCCGTTCCGAAGATCAGGCACACGCGAACGGCTCGACAGCCACCGGTTCGAGTGTTTCCAGAAATGCCAGCAGGGAGTGACTATCTCCTGGAAGGGCAGCGGCCCTCTCAGGAGATAAGGTTAGTCAGAAATCAGGACTTCTTGTCGTCAGCCGCTTTATCGGTCGGATTGGCGATCAGGGCCTTGAGCTCGTCGCTCATCGGGAACATCAGGTTCAGGCCTTTTGGCGGGATTGGCGCCATGAACCATTTTTCGTAGATCTTGTTGATCTCGCCCGACTTGTAGGTCGCGATGATCGCGTCATCCACGGCCTTCTTGAACGGTGCGTCGCCCTTGCGGACCATGCAGCCGTAGATTTCGTAGGACTGTGCAGTACCGGTCACGGACCAATCGGTTGGCTTCTTGGCCTTGGCCATTTCACCGGCCAGCAAGGCGTCGTCCATCATGAAAGCCACCGCGCGGCCGCTTTCCAGCATGTTGAAGGATTCGCCGTGGTCTTTGGCGGAGATGACGTTCATGCCCATCTGCTTGTCGGCGTTCATCGACTTGAGGATGCGCTCGGACGTGGTGCCGGCGGTGGTCACGACGTTCTTGCCTTTGAGGTCGGCGAAGTCTTTGTAAGGCGAATCTTTCTTGGCCAGCAGCTTGGTGCCGATTTCGAAGATGCCGACGGAGAAGTCAACTTGCTGCTGACGTTCGACGTTGTTGGTGGTGGAGCCGCACTCGACGTCCACGGTGCCGTTTTGCACCAGCGGGATACGGGTTTGCGAGGTCACCAGGTTGTATTTGACCTGGAGGTTGGGCATGTCCAGGTCTTTCTTGATGGCTTCAACGATTTTCAGCTGGATATCGTGGGAGTAGCCAACCGGTTTGCCGGAAGCGTCCGCGATATAGGAAAACGGAATGGAAGCGTCACGATGCCCGAGGGTGATAACGCCGGACTCTTTGATCTTCTTCAGGGTGCCGGTGAGTTCGGCGGCGAAAACTGGAGTGCTGATCAGAGCGGCAGCAATGGCTGCGCCCAGGAGATGGGGAACGATGCGCATCAAATTTTCCTCGACATTGTTTTTATATGGAGCCAGTTCATCGGCCCTTTTTTGTACTTCGAATGCTTGCCGGCTCCTGAAGGGTTGGCTCAGCGGGCATTCGCCCAAGAGTGTAGAGCATGACTCGTGCCAGGCCAGGCTGAATAGATCAACTTATTGATTTATAAGGGGATTAAATATTTATGGCGAGGTTTTTGATGCTGGAGAATCCGGTTAACCGAATCGACTGGCAGGTCGCGTTCGGAAAACCGAATGGTGTTTGCGGCCGCTAACGCCCTATTTGGCCAGATAAGAGCCAGTGATCGTGCCGTTCATACGAGAATCAGCTTTCCTGGCTTAGCGGTGTCTCATGCAGGTAGGTCCATTGGGCGTTGTGGTGATGCATGCCAATGATCGCCACCGAAACCCGTGAGCTTTCGCGCTGGCCGAGGCGATGGGTTTCCTTGTAGCGGATCGCCACGCTGTCGCCTTCCTGCCATACCGTCTGCAGGTCGCTGATGACGATCTCCAGGCCTGGCTTGGCGCCGACCGCACCCTTGAACATCTGTTCGACCATCGCCCGGCTTACGATGGCAGCCGAAGTGGTGACCATGGTGAAGTGCTCGGCAAATGCCGACATCAGCGGCTCGAAAGCGGCCTGCCCCTCACCATTTGAATCGGTGAACAGGGTGTGGATCAACGCGTGCACGTGATGAATGCTGTGGTGCGCCTGTTCAACTATTTTGTTGTGCATGACAGTCCTTTTGAGTGTTCAACTGACTCAGTTGAAAGAGTGGGAACAGGCCCACCAGCGCGGCGATGGCAAAGGTCACGTGGTAGGCCTGGGTGGTATCGAAATGCTTCAAGAGCAGGTTGAAAACCATCAGGAAGAGGGCAGCGCCGATGCTGAATGACATTTGTCGGTTGATGTTCCAGATGACACTGGCCTTGTGGGTGTCATTGCCCTCGAAGTCCATCAGGGACGTGGTTTGTGCTGTGTTGGCACCGATACCGCCGCCGATCCCCATCAAGCTGTAGGCGATGACAATCACCAGAAAGTCTGAGGGATCGTTCACCAGTAACAGGGTGGCGATGCCGGCGCTGTGCAAGAGCATGCCGAGGGCAAACAGCCGCTTCGCGCCCATCCGGTTATAGACCCGACCACAGATCAGCATCGCGATGAACGCGCCGATGGCGTAGAGGATCATGAACATCCCTGTCAGTCGGGCGCTGAAGTGCAGGGTGTTTTGCAGGAAGAAGATGCTCATCAAGTTGACCCCCGTGAACACACCGGGAATCGCGTAATAGATAAAGATGGAGGTGCTGAGTTTTTTGCTTTTGAGCAGGCTCAGTTCAATGATCGGTTTTTTGCAGGTGCGGTAGTGCAGCCCGTACAGCACGACGAAGGCGACACCGGACATGACGAAGAGGGCGGCCACCCATGCCGGAGCGTCGCCGCCATACAACGACATGCCCATCAGCAGGCTGCCGAGTGCCGCGCTGACCAGCAGCAAGCCCTTGATGTCGGGCCGGGGCAAACTCGTCGGCCGCGCTTCGTTGATCCAGAACCAGGACAGCAATGCCGCGATCAGCGAGAACGGGATGTTGCTGTAGAACACCCAGCGCCAGGAGCTGCTGTCGACGATGACACCGCCTATGGTTGGTGAAATGGCGGGCGCTATAAGGGCAACGGCCATGACTAATGTGGATATTTTCGCCCGCTGCTCGCCCTTGAACAGGTTGAACGTCAGCGCCTGGCCGACTGGAATCAAAAGGCCGCCGCCAATCCCCTGGACGAAGCGCCAGATCACCAGCTCGTTGAAACTGTTGGCCAGCCCGCACATCCACACGGAAGCGGTGAATACGATCATCGAGGCGGTGAGGATTTCCCGGCTGCCAAAACGACCGGCCAGCCAGGTGCTGACCGGGATGATCAGTGTCAGCCCCAGAATATAAGCGTTAGCCACCCAGGCAACGTCTGAAGTACTAACGTGCAGCGCCGTCGATATACTCGGTAATGCGACCGCCGACATAAAGATGTTAATGCAGTCTATAAAAAAGCCGATCAGGAATATTAGTGCAACTTTGTAGCGATAGGTCATGTTGTTTCCCCTTTACCGCAAA
This sequence comes from Pseudomonas sp. LS2P72, assembly GCF_054897865.1. NCBI lineage: Bacteria > Pseudomonadati > Pseudomonadota > Gammaproteobacteria > Pseudomonadales > Pseudomonadaceae > Pseudomonas > Pseudomonas sp. LS2P72. The sequence goes on along the minus strand of NZ_CM142708.1, from coordinate 5,633,826 downwards.
GCATAGGGTCGGTGGACTTGAACTGTCGATACGACTATCCTTGAAACAATGTTTGACGGGATTTAACAGTGAGTCATATTGCTATGCACACTCATCTTAATCGGGTCCAGACATTCCTGGCCGTGGTCGATTTTGGTTCTTACACCAAGGCTGCCAATTACCTGAGCATCAGCAAAGCCATGGCCAGCCTGCACGTCAAGGCGCTGGAGGACGTGCTGTCAGCGACGTTGTTGATTCGAAATACCCGAAATATATCCCTCACCGAAATCGGTCAGGACTTTTATGAAGAATTCAAAGGTATTGTCGCGGACATCGATAACGCCTTCGATAATGTATTAAAAGGGCATAATCGGGTGTCCGGCAAGTTACGCTTCAGTTCCACCAGTGAATACGGCGAGGCCTATATTCTTCCGTTGATACCGCAATTTATAGAGCGCTATCCGGAAATAAAGCTCTGTTATAACTTCAACTCGTCACTCAATGATCTGGTGGCGGAAAAGTTAGACCTGGTCATCCGTTTAGGCAACTTGGCGGACTCGGCTTTCAAGAGCCGTAAACTGGCGGATTATGAAATTGTCCTGGTGGCTACCGAGACGTTTCTTGCACGTCACCCGGTGCAGAATCCTCAGGACCTGAATTCGGTGCCGTGGATCGCCAACAGCAACCTGCAGGCACCGACCCAGTGGGCGTTGCGCCATCCGCAATTGGGGGCTGTCGAGATCAACGGGATCAATCAGTTTGAATCCAATTCTTCTACGGCCATCCGCTCCATGACATTGTCGTCGCTAGGCGTCTCGGTGCTGCCCGCCTGGGTGGTCAAGGACGACATCGCCAGCGAGCGGCTGATCCGGTTGTTGCCCGACTATTCGCTGCCCTCGCAGTCCGTCAACGTGGTGTTTCCCAACAGCCCGCATTTGCCCCACAAATCGAGGGCGTTCATTGATTTCCTGTTGCTGCATCTGGCGCAGTAAGCACCTACAAAAAAGCCCCTGAGTCGCGAGATTCAGGGGCTTTGCTTTAACCAGATTGCCGATCAGGCCGCTTCGATCTTGCTGCGGTTCTGCTCGACCTTGTTCAGGTAATCCTTGAGCTTTTCCTGTTCCGCCGGGGTGGTGAACAGCCCCAGCTTGCTGCGGCGCCACAAAATGTCGTGCGCGGTGGTTGCCCACTCTTCGCTGCACAGGTAATCGACTTCGCGGGTATAGAGACCGCCGCCGATGTGTTCGCCCATATCGCCGAGATTCTGCACGCCTTCCAGCATGCGCCAGGTGCGGCTGCCGTAGGTGGTGGCCCAGCGGCGGGCGATTTCGGTCGGCACCCAGTCGAATTTGTCACGGATCAAGGCGCACAAGGCTTGTGGGGTGGTCATGTCTTCGCCGCCCGGCAGGGTGGCTTTGGCGGTCCAGCTCGGTTTGATGTCCTTGAAGTACGGAGCCAGTTGCGCCAGCGCCGACTCGGCGAGTTTACGGTAGGTGGTCAGCTTGCCGCCGAACACCGACAACAGCGGCGCTTCTTCGCCAGTGCCCGACAACGCCAGGGTGTAGTCGCGAGTGACGGCCGACGGGTTGTCGGATTCGTCGTTACACAGTGGGCGAACGCCGGAATAGCTGTGCAGGATGTCGTCGCGGCTGATGCGTTTCTTGAAATGGGAGTTGACCACTTTCAACAGGTAATCAGTTTCGCCTTCAGTGATCGCAACGGCAGCCGGATCGCCGGTGTACTCGCGGTCGGTGGTGCCGATCAGGGTGAAGTGGTTCAGGTACGGAATGGTGAAAACGATGCGCTGATCTTCGTTTTGCAGAATGTGCGCGTGTTCGCCTTCGTACAGTTTCGGCACGATCAGGTGACTGCCCTGAATCAGGCGGATGCCGTACGGCGATTCCATCTTCAGGTCATCACGAATGAACTTGGCGACCCAAGGGCCAGCAGCGTTTACCAGTGCCTTGGCGCGGATCGAAAACAGACTGCCATCGGCGCGTTCCAGATGCAGGTGCCACATTCCCTTGGTGCGACGGGCGCTGACGCACCGGGTCTGGGTGTGAACATGGGCGCCTTTTTCGCGGGCGGCCATGGCGTTCAGCACCACCAGACGAGCATCGTCGACCCAGCAGTCGGAGTATTCGAAGCCTTTGGTGATTTCGCTTTTCAGCGGGCTGTCCGGGCCGAACTTCAAGCTTTTCGAGCCTTCGAGTTTTTCCCGTTTACCGAGGTGGTCATAAAGGAACAGGCCTGCGCGGATCATCCAGGCCGGACGCAGGTGTGGTCGGTGCGGCAGCACGAAGCGCATCTGCTTGACGATGTGCGGGGCCTTGGCCAGCAGCACTTCGCGTTCGGCCAAGGCTTCGCGCACCAGACGGAATTCGTAATGTTCAAGGTAGCGCAGGCCGCCGTGGATCAGCTTGCTGCTGGCCGACGAGGTGTGGCTGGCCAAGTCGTCCTTTTCACAAAGAAACACCGAAAGACCGCGACCGGCGGCATCCGCTGCGATCCCCACGCCATTGATCCCGCCACCGATGATGGCGATATCGTAGATCTCAGCGAGAGGGGGCGTAGGCAAGGTAGAAGTTGGCATTGGCTAGCCTCGGGCTTTTATGATTTTCGGTATTGGAATTCGAACATTAATGTTCATTTGCGAAAATGGTAGCCCATAAAGTCGCCCACAGCCAGTTAACTTCGATTGAAAATACTGATCGAAGGGCCATGAAAGGAAAATTTTCGAACATTGAAAGAATGAAAAGGGGAGATTTGTTGCGGCTTCTGTAGGAGCATGGCTTGCCCGCGATGGCGTACTCGAGGCCGCCATCGCCGGCAAGCCGTGCTCCTACAGGTTGTTTAACCACCTTCGGTGTTAAACAACCTCCAACCGAATCTTGTGCTGACTCAACAACTGCGCCAACGCCGGCACAGGTTGCTGATCGGTCACCAGGCAATCAATCAAGCTGATCGGCCCCAGACGAATCATGGCGTTGCGCCCGAATTTGCTGGAGTCAGCTGCGAGGATGACCTGTCGGGCATTGGCGATGATCGCCTGGGACACCCGAACTTCCTGATAGTCGAAGTCCAGCAGACTGCCGTCTTCATCGATACCGCTGATGCCGACCAGGGCGAAATCAACTTTGAACTGGTTAATGAAGTCGACACTGGCCTGACCGACCACGCCACCGTCGCGCCGCACATTGCCACCGGTCAGCAGAACGTCGAAGTCGTCCTTGGCGCTGAGCATCGAAGCCACATGCAGGTTGTTGGTGATGATCTTCAGGTGATTGTGATTGAGCAACGCCCGGGCGATGGATTCGGTGGTGGTGCCGATATTGATGAACAGCGAGGCGTGATCGGGGATTTGAGCCGCAATGGCTTCACCGATACGTTGCTTTTCATCGCGCATCTGATCGGCACGCATGGCGTAGGCGGTGTTTTCCACGCTGGAATCGTAGGCTGCGCCGCCGTGGTAGCGACGCAACAAATTAGCTTCCGCGAGCTGATTGATATCGCGGCGGATGGTTTGCGGTGTAACGACGAACAGCGTAGCCATTTCCTCGATGCTGACATAGCCGCGTTCGCGGACCAGTTCGAGGATTTGCTGCTGACGGGGAGGCAGATTCATGGGGCTTCCTTTGGGCTGCCGTGCAAAATTTGCCCATGATGACGCAGGAATCTGCTCCCTACCAGTTACATACCGATACGAGTACTCAGCTCGGCTTATTCAGCGCCTTCATGCGGTTCCCAATCGCGGGTGCGGCTTACTGCTTTTTTCCAGCCAGCGTAGAGTTTTTCCTTCGCGGTTTCGTCCAGGGTCGGTTCGAATTCGCGCTCGATCACAGCCTTGCCGCGCAACTCGTCCAGGCTGCCCCAGAAGCCACACGCCAGGCCGGCCAGGTACGCCGCGCCCAGTGCGGTGGTTTCGCGCATTTGCGGACGCTCGACCTGAGTGCCGAGGATGTCGGCCTGGAATTGCATCAGGAAGTTGTTCGCGACTGCGCCGCCGTCTACGCGCAGGGACTTGAGGCGTTCGCCGGAGTCCTGTTGCATGGCGTCGAGAACGTCGCGGGTCTGGTAGGCAATCGACTCCAGGGCTGCACGAATAATGTGATCCACGCGTACGCCGCGAGTCAGGCCGAACAATGCACCACGGGCATACGGGTCCCAGTACGGCGCGCCCAGACCGGTGAAGGCAGGCACCAGGTACACGCCGTTGCTGTCCTTGACCTTGTTGGCGAAGTATTCGGTGTCGTGGGCGTCGTTGATGATCTTCAGTTCGTCACGCAGCCACTGAACAGTCGAACCGCCGTTGAACACGGCGCCTTCCAGCGCGTAAGCCACTTCGCCGCGCGGGCCGCACGCGATGGTGGTGAGCATGCCGTGCTTGGACTTCACGGCTTTGTCGCCGGTGTTCATCAGCAGGAAGCAGCCGGTGCCATAGGTGTTTTTCGCCTGGCCTGGCTCGACGCACATCTGGCCGAACAGGGCTGCTTGCTGGTCGCCAGCGATACCGCCGATGGCGATGCCGCTTTTGGTGTGGCCGTAGATTTCCGACGAGGATTTAACTTCCGGCAGCATCTCGCGCGGAATATCCAGCACCTCCAGCATCTTCGCGTCCCACTCCAGGGTGTGGATGTTGAAGAGCATGGTGCGCGAGGCGTTGGTGTAGTCGGTGACGTGCACCTTGCCGCCGGTAAATTTCCAGATCAGCCAGCTGTCGATGGTGCCGAACAACAATTCGCCTTTGCGCGCACGTTCGCGGCTGCCTTCTACGTTGTCGAGGATCCACTTGAGCTTGGTGCCGGAGAAGTACGGGTCGGTCACCAGGCCGGTGGTGTCGCTGATGTATTGCTCGTGACCGTCGCGCTTGAGCTGCTGGCAGATCTCGGTGCTACGGCGACACTGCCAGACGATCGCGTTGTAGATCGGGCGGCCGGTAGTCTTGTCCCAGACCACGGTGGTTTCGCGCTGGTTGGTGATGCCGATGGCGGCGACCTGATCGTGATGCAGGCCGGCTTGAGCCAGGGCCTCGACCATCACGGCGCTTTGGGTGGCGAAGATTTCCATCGGGTCGTGTTCAACCCAGCCGGCTTGCGGGTAATGCTGTGCGAATTCGCGCTGGGCGGTGCAAACCACGTTCGCGTCGCGGTCGAAAATGATCGCGCGGGAGCTGGTCGTACCCTGATCGAGGGCAATGATGTAGTTCTTATTCTGAGTGTCGGTCATGTCGATTGCCTTGGACGAAAAAAGGGGGAGAGGTCCGGCGCGTGATCTGATGGGCAGGATCACACGCCAACGGTATCAAGAAGTTCTTGGTTTGCCGTCAATGGCCGGTGCTGCGTCCTTTGTAGCAGGTAGGGCGCTGGGCAGATGACGGGCAATCAGCCCGCGATACGCTGCAGCACCGAGGCAGGCGCCGACAATCGGTGCAAAAACCGGAATCAGGAAATACGGGATATCGCGCCCGCCGGTGAAGGAAATTTCACCCCAGCCAGCGAAGAAAGTCATTAGTTTAGGACCGAAGTCGCGCGCCGGGTTCATCGCAAAACCGGTCAGCGGACCCATCGAACTGCCAATCACGGCAATCAGCAAGCCGATCAGCAGCGGAGCCAGCGGACCCTTTGGCAAGCCATTGTTGTCGTCGGTCAGGGACATGATCACGCCCATCAGGATGGCAGTGATGATCACCTCAACCAAGAAGGCTTGTGCCGTGGTCAAGGCCGGGTTGGGGAAGGTGGAGAACACCGACGCCAATTCGAGGCTGGCCTGAGTGCCACGAACCATATGGTGAGTTTGTTCGTAATCGAAGAACAAATTGCTGTAAAGCGTGTAAACCAACAACGCTCCACAGAAGGCACCAGCGATCTGGGCAAGAATATAAAAAGGCAATTTGCGCTTTTCGAAATCAGCGAAAATGCTCAGGGCAATGCTGACGGCGGGATTGAGATGAGCCCCGGAAACGCCGGCGGTCAGGTAGATCGCCATGCTCACGCCGACTCCCCAGATGATGCTGATTTCCCAAAGGCCGAAGCTGGCACCCGCGACCTTGAGCGCGGCAACGCAGCCCGTACCAAAAAAGATCAGCAGCGCAGTGCCCAGGAATTCGGCCATGCATTGGCTTGAGAGCGACGGTTGTTGTAAAGCAGTTGTCATTGAAAACCTCATTTTTGTTGTTGTCTGGCGCTTTGCATCATGGTCAAAAGCGCGATTTTCACCGAGACAGGATCCCCATCCTGTTCTCGGCCTACTGCTGGGTGCTGCGATAGGAACATTCGTACAGTATTCAGATTCGAAAAAATATAGACAAGAAGCGCTGCTGTCAAAGGTCGAAAGTGAACCATCGGTCACAATTGAACTATTAGTCACGTGAATGACCGCATCGTTCACGCGGCAGGTCGAAGGTGGACGAACGGCATAAGGCGCCGCCAAGCCTTTGAAATAGTGCCGCAATAGAGCCTTTTACTGATCAATGACCTAGAATCCAGCGCAGTATTTTTCTACTGCCGCCCAGTCTGGAGCTGTCATGACCCCCGCATTGGATTTGTTGAAAAAAGTTCGTGCCGAACATCGCGTGCACAGTTACGAACATGATCCAAAGGCAGCGTCCTACGGGCTGGAGGCCGCTGAAAAGTTGGGATTGGACCCGACGCAGGTGTTCAAGACCCTGCTGGCGGCCAGTGAGAAAGGTGAATTGCTGGTGGCCGTGGTGCCGGTCGTCGGAAGTCTGGACTTGAAAGGCCTGGCGCATGCAGCGGGCGTGAAAAAAGTCGAAATGGCCGATCCTGCTGCTGCGCAACGATCCACCGGTTACCTGTTGGGTGGGATCAGCCCGCTGGGGCAGAAAAAGCGCTTGCGCACCTTTATAGATAATTCAGCGCAACCCTTCGCCAGCATTTTTGTCAGCGCGGGGCGACGTGGGCTGGAAGTCGAATTGGCACCCGCGGTGCTGGCCGAACATACCCAGGCGAAGTTCGCCGATATCGGCCGCGCCTGACGCGGACTATCAGCCCGGCGCTGTATGGTGGAAATTTACCGGCTCTGTCACTGGTGCCGGGTTTTCGGTAGCTTCATGCTCCGTGGCCTGACAAAGGGAGAAGGTTATGCAGCTTGAATTTCATCAGGTCGATGCGTTCAGTGATCGGCCGTTCAGTGGCAACCCGGCGATGGTTTATCGACTGGATGCGTGGCTTGACGATGAGTTGATGCAGAAAATCGCCGCCGAGCACAACCTCGCCGAAACTGCTTTCGTGGTGCGCGAAGGGCTGGGCTGGCACATCCGCTGGTTTACCCCGACCACCGAAGTGCCGTTGTGCGGTCATGCAACCCTCGCCAGCGCTTACGTTCTGTTTGAAATCTACAAAGAGCCGGTCGAGCGGCTGGACTTCGTTTGCAAGTCCGGCCGGCTCAGTGTGGGCCGTGAGGGTGAGCACTTTTGGCTGGATTTCCCGGCGCGCATTCCGTCGGAAGTGGGCGTGACCCTAGATGTCGAGCGCGCGCTGGGTGTGGAAGCGGTTGATGTGCTGGGGTCTAACGAGTTGTTCGTGGTGCTGGAATCCGAGCAGGCGGTGCTCGAATGTCAGCCGGACATGGCAGCGCTGGCGAAACTGCCGTGGCCGGGGGCAATTGTCACGGCCAGGGGCAGTCAGCATGATTTTGTGTCCCGCTACTTCGCACCGGCGATCGGCATCAACGAAGACCCGGTGACGGGTTCGACCCATTGCAGCCTGATTCCGTACTGGTCGAAACGCTTGGGCAAGTCGAGCCTGACGGCTTATCAGTGTTCGGCTCGAGGTGGGGAGTTGTTCTGTCGGCTGGAAGGGGATCGGGTGAAAATCGGCGGGAATGCGACGCTCGTTGCAAGCGGAACGCTAATGCTCGGTTGATGCTGATCTTTGTAGGAGCAAAGCTCGCTCGCGATGAACGATGACGCGGTGCATCAGCTAAACCGTGGCGATGCTATCGCGAGCAAGCTTTGCTCCTACAGAAACGGGGTGTCAGTGGGCGCTGCTGTAGCGGCGGACGCCGGACTCGATGACCGGAATCTGCGCCGCCGTACTGCCCGACGCCTGAAACAGCACCAAGTGTTCAGCCGCGACACGAATGCCAACCTCCGAACCCACCTGATGATCAGCATGGCTCGGGAAAATAGACTCCAGCTGCGCGCCGGTCGGCAACTGCAAGCGATACAAGGTGGACGCACCCTGGAAAGACTTGCCGACAATCCGCGCCTTCAACGTGCTGTCCGGTGCATAAACGATATCGTCCGGACGCAGCAACACATCCACCGCACCGCCAACCGGCCAGGTGTAGGCACGATTACCGCGTAACTCACCCAGTTCGGTCTGCACGGATTCGGGGCTGCTCAGCTGACCGCGAATGAAATAACCCTGGCCGATGAAACTGGCGACAAACGGCGTCAGCGGTTCGTGATACAGGTTGTAGGGCGTGTCCCACTGCTCCAGGCGACCTTCCTTGAAAACCCCCACATGGTCGCTCACCGCGAAGGCTTCTTCCTGATCGTGGGTCACCAGAATCGCGCTGGTGCCTCGGGCCTTGAGGATATCGCGCACCTCATGGCTGAGCTTGCGTCGCAGCTCGCCATCAAGGTTGGAAAAGGGCTCGTCGAGCAGCAGCAATTGCGGTTCCGGCGCCAACGCACGGGCCAGCGCGACGCGCTGCTGTTGACCACCGGACAGCTCATGCGGAAAGCGCTTGCCGAGGTTTTTCAGGTTGACCAGTTCCAGCAACTCTTCGGTGACGCGATCCTTTTGCGGATGCTTGCGGATCCCGAAGGCAATGTTCTCGGCCACGCTCAAATGCGGAAACAGCGCGTAATCCTGGAACACCATGCCGATCCGGCGTTTCTCCGGGGCAAGGGTGAAACCGGCGCGGGAGATCGTCTCGCCCGCCAACTGGATTTCACCTTCGTGTATCGGTTCGAAACCGGCAATAGCCCGCAGTGTGGTGGTTTTTCCGCAGCCCGAAGAGCCCAGCAGGCAACCGATGTCGCCGGCATTCAAATGCAGGTTGAGGTTCTGCACGACGCGCTGGTCTTGATAGCCGCAGGCGAGGTTACGCAGGTTCAGCAGTAATGGATGGCTCATGCGTGGTGATACGAAGGCGGGACGAGAAACTCGAGCAGGGCCTTTTGTGCGTGAAGACGGTTTTCGGCTTGATCCCACGCGACGGAGCGCTGGTCATCGAGCAGGTCGACGCTGATTTCCTCGCCACGGTGGGCCGGCAGGCAGTGCATGAACAGCACGTCCGGTGCGGCCAGGTCGAGCAAGGCGCGGTTGACCTGGAACGGCGCGAACAGCTTCAGGCGTTTGGCGGTTTCCTCTTCCTGGCCCATGGAGGTCCAGACGTCGGTGCTGACCAGGTGGGCGCCGCGTACGGCATCCTTCGGATCGCGGACGATGGTGACGCGATCGCCGGCTTTGGCCACGAATTCAGGGTTAGGCTCAAAACCTTCCGGGCAAGCGACGCGCAACTGGAAGTCGAACTGGATCGCCGCTTCTATATAGCTGTTGCACATGTTGTTGCCGTCGCCGATCCAGGCCACGGTTTTGCCCTGGATCGAGCCGCGGTGTTCGAGGAACGTCTGCATGTCGGCCAGCAACTGGCACGGATGCAGGTCATCGGACAGGCCGTTGATCACGGGCACGCGGGAGTTGGCGGCGAATTCGGTCAGGGTGCTGTGGGCGAAGGTACGGATCATCACGGCGTCGAGCATGCTCGACATGACGATCGCGCAGTCGCCGATCGGCTCGCCACGGCCCAGCTGGGTGTCGCGTGGCGACAGGAAAATCGCCTGGCCACCGAGCTGGATCATGCCGGCTTCGAACGAAATACGGGTGCGGGTCGACGATTTCTCGAAAATCATCCCGAGCACGCGGTTTTTCAGAGGCTCGAACAGTACGCCGCGGTTACGCAGGTCTTTGAGCTCAACGCCTCGACGGATCACGCTGACCAGCTCTTCGGGCGTGCAATCCATCAGGGAGAGAAAGTGCCTTGCGCTCATCATTGACTACCTTTTTGCAACAGACCGCAGATACTCAAAGCCTTGTTTAACTGAAAAACGGGCGAGACCTGCGGCGTAAGCCGCACGGGGCGACGAAATAGGGGGAGGCGCGATATTGACATTAAATGTCGCGTTTTTCCAATAGGCTACGGTGTTTAGGGGATTTCAGAGGGGCTACGGGATGACCGCAGTAGCGCTTTTGAAGCCTGTTTCCTGACAGCAGCCCGTCATTTGTACACTGGGGTCGCGGGGCATTGCAATCAAACGGGGCGGGGAAGGCGTAGCAACGGTCGGTTTCTGACCTGTCATTCGAAACATTTGTACTCAGGATTGAGAGATGTGTCTGATCTGAAACATTTGCTAATGCAAAGCGGCGGGTTATAACTAACGCACGAACGACGCAGGAAGCCTTCGGAATGGAATCGAAAGAACGACAGTTAATGGAGTTACTCGGCCTCACGGCTCGCTCTCTGACCCACCTCACCGCGTCCATGACCTCGATGTCTTTCGAGTTGATGCGCAGTGAAGACGAAGTGACCAGGGCCGCCGGTCGGCGGATGATCGACCGCATGGCAACCATCAGCACCGGGCTCGACGAGCACTGGCGGCTGATCGGCGAACTCACCGGTGTTCATCTCGCGCAAGAGCAGATCGAAACCATTCAGGAGATCCAGTTGCAGGCGCCGCCGAGACTGCCGCCGAACTGATCCCCAACGGTCATCGGCTGGCCTGATGGCCGCCGATTCACAAGACGAACGTCGCTGGCGCAGCAGTGGATCAGGCGCCATAGTTTTGTTCCCGCGGCCGATATTGCCCGCCCAGAACAAGACAGAGACTGGCCATGACCAAGACTCTCCATCACCGTGCGTGCCACCTGTGTGAAGCCATCTGCGGCCTGACCATCGAAACCACCGAGGTCGAAGGCGCGGTGCAGATCACTTCGATCAAGGGTGACGCTCAGGATACATTCAGCCGCGGGCACATCTGCCCCAAGGCCGTCGCCCTGCAAGATATTCAGAATGATCCGGATCGTTTGCGTCAGCCGATGTTACGTGTCGGCAGTGAATGGCAACCCATCCAGTGGGAAGACGCCTTCAACCTTGTAGCCGAACGTCTGGCGGCGATTCAGGAGCGTCACGGACAGAACGCGGTGGCGGTCTATCAAGGCAATCCCAGCGTGCACAACTATGGGCTGATGACCCACAGCAATTACTTTCTTGGCCTGTTGAAAACCCGCAACCGGTTTTCCGCGACCTCAGTCGACCAGTTGCCCCATCACCTGACCAGCCATTTGATGTACGGCCACGGTTTGTTGTTGCCGATCCCGGACATCGATCACACCGATTTCATGCTGATCCTCGGCGGCAATCCGCTGGCCTCCAACGGCAGCATCATGACCGTGCCGGATGTGGAGAAGCGCTTGAAGGCCATTCAGGCCCGCGGCGGCAAAGTGGTGGTGGTCGATCCGCGCCGTAGCGAAACGGCGGCGATTGCCGATCAGCATCTGTTTGTGCGCCCCGGTGGCGATGCGGCGTTGTTGTTCGGGCTGCTCAACACTTTGTTCGCTGAAGGCCTGACCCGCGACAGTCATTTGCCGGTGGACGGTCTGGATGAGGTGCGGGAAGCGGTCGCGAATTTCACCGCCGAGGCCATGAGCCCGCTGTGCGCAGTGCCCGCCGAACAGATCCGCCAACTGGCGCGGGACTTTGCGGCGGCGCCGACAGCGGTCTGTTACGGCCGCATGGGTGTCTCGACCCAGGCGTTCGGCACCTTGTGTCATTGGGTTGTGCAATTGATCAACCTGGTCACCGGTAATCTCGATCGCGTGGGAGGTGCGTTGTGCACCGAACCGGCGGTGGACCTGGTGGCGTCCACCTCGGGCGGGCATTTCAATCTGTGGCAGAGCCGGGTCTCCGGGCGTCCTGAATACGGTGGAGAACTGCCGGTGTCGGCGCTGGCCGAAGAGATGCTCACCGAAGGGGAAGGGCAGGTCCGCGCGCTGATTACCGTGGCGGGTAATCCGGTGCTGTCGACGCCCAATGGCCGGCAATTGGAGCAGGCTCTGGACGGTTTGGAGTTCATGGTCAGCATCGACCTGTACATCAATGAAACCACGCGTTATGCCGACCTGATTCTGCCGTCCACCTCGGCCCTGGAAAACGATCATTACGACACGACTTTCAATATGTTTGCGGTACGCAACGTCAGTCGGTTCAACCGCGCGATCCTGGCCAAGCCCGAAGGTGCGTTGCATGACTGGGAGATTTTCGTAGGGCTGGCCAAGGCGTTTGCTGCGAAGACTGGCAAGGAACTGAAACCGACGATCCCGCCAGCGCAGATGATCGATCATGGTTTGCGAATGGGCCTGTATGGCGACGCTTCGGAGCACAAGCTATCGCTGGCGACGTTGTTTGATCACCCTCACGGTGTCGATCTTGGGGCATTGAAATCCAATCTGGCTCCACGTCTGAAAACGGCTGATCAGCGAGTCCAGGCAGCGCCTGCCGCGATCCTTGCGGACCTCGTGCGCTTTGCAGCATTGAAAGCGCCGGCCTTTGATGAGTTGCTGATGATTGGTCGCCGTCATGTGCGCAGCAACAACTCGTGGATGCACAACTATCACCGCCTGGTGAAGGGCAAGCCGCGCCATCAATTGCTGATGCACCCGGATGATCTGGCCAGTCGTGGGCTCAACGACGGGCAGCGCGTGCGGGTCAGTTCGCGGGTCGGTGAAATCGAAGTTGAAGTGCTCGGCAGTCTGGATATGATGAAAGGCGTGGTCAGCCTTCCGCACGGTTGGGGCCATGCGCGGCCGGGTGTGCAGATGACTATCGCCAGTGGTCAGCCGGGCTCCAGCGCCAATGACTTGACCGACGAGTGTCAGCTCGATGAGTTGTCGGGCAATGCGGCGTTGAACGGTGTGCCAGTGACCGTGGCGGCGGCTTGATCAAGTCTGTCGGGGAGACCGAGCAGGGTGCTCGGGTTTCCGTTACAATGCGCCACCGTGCCGACCCCTGAGTCGGAAAGTTCAGCCGAGGTGCTCCATGGATATCATCGAAACGATTAAAGAGCAGATTGCTAACAACACCATTCTGCTTTACATGAAAGGCTCGCCGAATGCCCCGCAGTGTGGCTTCTCCGCGAAAGCCGCGCAGGCCGTGATGGCGTGTGGTGAAAAATTTGCTTACGTGGACATCCTGCAGAACCCGGAAATCCGCGCCAACCTGCCAAAATACGCCAACTGGCCAACCTTCCCGCAACTGTGGGTTGGCGGTGAGCTGGTCGGCGGTAGCGACATCATGACCGAGATGGCTGCAGACGGTTCGCTGCAAACCACCATCAAGGCTGCTGTCGAAGCTGCTGCCAACAAGACCGAAGCCTGATCCGCTCTTTGTAGGAGCCGAGCTTGCTCGCGATGCGGGCGCCGCGGTTTATCAAGAACACCGCGTCATCGTTCATCGCTGGCAAGCCATGCTCCTACAAGAGCCGGCATAAAAAAGCCCCGCCTCTTTAAAAGAGCGCGGGGCTTTTTATTGTCTCGAGTTTAGCGGGCGCTAACTTACTCTTCGCCCATCTGCGATTGCAGATAGTTCTCAAGACCGACTTTATCGATCAGGCCCAGTTGGGTTTCCAGCCAGTCGATATGTTCTTCTTCGGATTCAAGAATATCTTCAAGCAGTTCACGGCTACCAAAGTCGCCAACGGTCTCGCAATGAGCGATAGCCACTTTGAGATCCGCATGACCGGTGCGTTCGATACGCAGGTCGCACTCAAGCATTTCCTGAGTGTGTTCGCCGATCTGCAGCTTGCCCAGGTCCTGGACGTTCGGCAGGCCTTCAAGGAACAGGATGCGCTTGATCAGCTTGTCCGCGTGCTTCATCTCGTCGATGGATTCGTGGTATTCGTGCTTGCCGAGCTTGTTCAGGCCCCAATCTTCGTACATGCGTGCATGCAGGAAGTATTGATTGATCGCGACCAGTTCATTGGCAAGGATCTTGTTGAGATGCTGGATGACTGTAACGTCGCCTTTCATGATGGGGTCCTGCCCTAAGTAGCTGTCTATAAGGCAGAGTTTGAGCCGCGTAATTAAGAGTGTCAAACCTAAGTTATTGAAACTTAAGTGAAAATTAATCGGAATAAGAATGTTTGTGTTCCGCGTCTAGAGCGTAAGCGATTGATTTTCAGACATAAAAAAACCGGACATCAAGTCCGGTTCTTTGAATTAGGTTATTTACGCGGCAGTAAATTCTACAGGGTAGGGAATCGCGGCCTGGGCCGATTGCAATTTGGTCAGGGTTTCGCGGACCACTTCCTTGGCAAGGCAGGCACATTTGCCGCATTGGCTGGCTACGCCGGTGGCCTGACGGACTTCCTTATAGCTGCAGCAACCTTCATAGATCGCTTCGCGGATTTGACCGTCGGTGACGCCAGTGCAGAGGCAAACATACATAAGTGAAAACCGTCGCTGGTTGTGACTCAATTGCGATGGATCTTAATGTTAACGAGAATGATTGTCAAAGTGGTTTCTGAAAGCTTTGATCGAGGCTGACGAACGGTTTCTTCTCGGCTTCGATCACGAGGAAAAGCTGTCGACTGCATTTCCCCTGACAAAAAAACCGTTAAGGACAGGGCAAAAACGCAGTGTATGATGGCCGGTCCTTATGAAGCGGGTTCGTGTCACAGGGCTGTCGCCTGAAGGTGGCAGGCTGGCGCAAACCCGGAACTTCACGTTTTTACACCAGGAGATATCCAATGAGCGTACTCGTAGGCAAACAAGCCCCAGACTTCACCGTACCGGCCGTACTCGGCAATGGCGAAATCGTAGACAGCTTCACCCTGTCGTCGGCCATCAAAGGCAAATACGGCCTGGTGTTCTTCTACCCACTGGACTTCACCTTCGTTTGCCCGTCCGAGCTGATCGCTCTGGACAACCGCATGTCTGACTTCAAGGCACGCAACGTTGAAGTGATCGCCGTTTCGATCGACTCGCACTTCACCCACAACGCCTGGCGCAACACCCCGGTCAACAATGGTGGTATCGGCGAAGTTCGCTACACCATGGCTGCCGACCTGAAGCACGAAATCGCCAAGGCTTACGACGTTGAATCCGAAGGCGGCGTGGCTTTCCGTGGCGCGTTCCTGATCGACGACAAAGGCGTTGTCCGTTCGCAGATCATCAACGACCTGCCGCTGGGCCGTAACATTGAAGAGCTGATCCGTCTGGTCGACGCTCTGCAATTCCACGAAGAGCACGGCGAAGTTTGCCCTGCCAACTGGAAAAAAGGCGACAAAGGCATGACTGCTTCGACCGAAGGCGTCGCGGCTTACCTGACCGAAAACGCTGCTGCGCTGTAAGGCACGTTTGAGGCATAAAAAAACCGGCCATTGAGGCCGGTTTTTTTATGGGCGGGATAAACCCTGCGACAGATCAGTCGTTGTAGTCTTCCCAGCCGCCCATTTGTTTCCAGCGATTGACGATGCCGCAGAACAGCTCGGCCGTCTTCTCGGTGTCGTAGCGAGCCGAGTGGGCCTCACGACCGTCGAAGTCGATGTCGGCTGCCGAACAGGCCTTGGCCAGTACGGTTTGGCCGTAAGCCAGACCGGCCAGGGTCGCGGTATCGAAGCTCGAGAACGGATGAAACGGGTTGCGCTTCATGTCCAGGCGTGCGACAGCGGCGTTGAGGAAACCCAGATCGAAGCTGCTGTTGTGCCCGACCAGAATCGCCCGTTTGCAACCATTGGCTTTCAGAGCCTTGCGGATGCCGCGGAAGATGTCGGTCAGCGCGGCTTCTTCACTCACTGCCATGCGCAGCGGGTGATCAAGTTTGATCCCGGTAAATTCCAGAGCGGCCGCTTCGATGTTCGCGCCTTCAAAAGGCTCTACGCGAAAGAAGTAGGTGTGGTCAGGGTACACAAACCCTTTTTCGTCCATGCCAATGGTGGTTGCGGCAATTTCCAGCAAGGCGTCAGTGGCAGAGTTGAAACCACCGGTTTCAACGTCGACAACGACTGGCAGGTATCCACGGAAGCGCTCAGCCATCGGGTGGCGCGAACCACCTCCGCCGCCTTGACCGTCCTGTTCGTCGTCGAAATGGTCTTCACTCACGCGTGTTCCTCCAGCAGGCGCCAGCGCAGTTTTTCACCGGCGCGCAGCGGGATTACGGTCAGCTCGCCAAATGGCAGGCTGGTTGGGGCGGTCCACTCTTCGCGGACCAGGGTGATGCGATCGGTGTTCACCGGCAGGCCGTAGAAACGAGGGCCGTTCAGGCTGGCGAAGGCTTCGAGCTTGTCCAGCGCGTTGCGCTGTTCGAAGGCTTCGGCATACATCTCGATCGCTGCATAAGCGGTGTAGCAACCGGCACAGCCGCAAGCGGCTTCTTTGGCGTGCTGGGCATGGGGCGCCGAGTCGGTGCCGAGGAAGAACTTGTCGCTGCCGCTGGTGGCGGCGTCGAGCAGGGCTTCCTGATGGGTGTTGCGCTTGAGGATCGGCAGGCAATAGAAGTGCGGCCGAATCCCGCCCACCAGCATGTGGTTGCGGTTGTACAGCAGGTGATGCGCGGTGATGGTCGCGCCAACATTGGCCGAAGCCTCGTTGACGAACTGCACGGCGTCGGCGGTAGTGATGTGTTCGAACACCACTTTGAGGCTCGGGAAGCGCTCGACCACACGACGCATGTGCTCATCGATAAAGAATTTTTCGCGATCGAACACGTCGACATCGCCACGGGTGACTTCACCGTGAACCAGCAAGGGCATCCCGACTTCGGCCATGGCCTCAAGTGCAGGGAAAATCTTGTCGATGCTGGTGACACCAGAGTCCGAGTTGGTGGTCGCGCCGGCCGGGTACAGCTTGGCGGCGTGAATGAAGCCGCTGGCCGTGGCCTCGCGAATTTCTTCGGGCTGGGTGCGGTCGGTCAGGTACAGCACCATCAACGGTTCGAAGCGGCTGCCAGCCGGGCGTGCAGCGAGAATCCGCTGGCGATAGCCGTCGGCTTCAGCGGTGTTACGCACCGGAGGTACCAGGTTGGGCATGATGATGGCGCGACCAAAGGTGCGCGCGACATCCGCGACTGTATTGGGCAACACAGCACCATCGCGAAGATGAATATGCCAGTCGTCGGGACGCAGCAGGGTCAGGCGGTCGGACATGAGGGGATTCCAGGCGGGTCAAACTGAGGGGAATGCTACCGGAAAAGACTCTTCCAGGCACTCGCTATCAAGTTTTGCTGGAAGCTTCCGATATCCAACAGGTATGCCGTAAACATCTGTGTGTCGGTCTTTTTGTTGTAGAAGCCAGTGGAGCCTCCCGTGCGCCAGCGTTATTTAGCCTTGCTCAGCGTGTTTGCCAGCCTTCCTGCGATGGCGCTCACTTTCCAGACCCGTCTGGAGAGCATCGAGTGGACGGTCGAAGGAGACAAGTTCGAGTGCCGCCTGACGCAGCCGATCACCGATTTCGGTTCGGGCGAGTTCGTGCGCCGCGCTGGCGAGCAAGCGACGTTTCGCCTGAAGGCCTATAACTCGATGATCGGCGGCGGTTCGGCGACCTTGCTGGCGGCCGCAGCGCCCTGGCAGCCGGGGCGTGGCGACATCAACCTCGGTTCTGTGCGAATCGGCAGCGGTAATGTGTTGTTCAACAGTTCGCAAGTTCAGGCCGGCCGCTTGATCAGTGGCCTGATAGATGGTCGCAGTACGGTCGTACGGCATTACTCGGGCGATGGTCGGGTGTCGGAAGTGCGTCTGTTGCCAGTCAAGTTCAGCCAGGCATTTAACGACTATCAGGGCTGCGTGGCGAAGCTGCTGCCGAAGAATTTCGAGCAGGTCAAGCAATCGCAGATCGGCTTCCCCGGCGAAAGCATCGATCTCGACGCGCAGGCCAAGGCGCAATTGCAAGTGATGCTGGAGTTCATGAAGGCCGACCCGACGGTCAACCACATCGAACTGGATGGCCACTCCGACAACAGCGGCAATCGTCTGACCAATCGTGACCTGTCGCGGCGTCGGGCCCTGGCCGTCATGGAGTTCTTCAAAGCCAACGGCGTTCAGGAATCGCAGATCACCCTGCGCTTTCACGGCGAGCGTTATCCATTGGCGCCCAATACCAACTCCTCCAACCGGGCGAAGAACCGTCGGGTCAATGTGCACCTGGCGCGTGTTGCGCCTGTCGAAAAGCCGGCCTCTCAGGCCACTGCATCGGCGAGCGCCGCGTCGACCTCCTGAACCCGCTGTTATCGTCGCTCACTCGACATAATCTGTCGCTTCGTCGTCATAAGCTGTCGCGCCTCTGTAAATTATCCTGCATGACCGGTAGACTTGACGGCTTTCCGTAGAACCCCGTGGAGTGATGGCATGGCGGACGTAAACAAGGTCGTTCTGGCGTATTCCGGCGGCCTGGACACTTCGGTGATCCTCAAGTGGCTGCAGGATACTTATAACTGTGAAGTCGTGACCTTCACCGCTGACCTGGGTCAGGGCGAAGAGGTCGAACCTGCACGCGCCAAGGCACAGGCCATGGGCGTGAAAGAGATCTACATCGACGACTTGCGCGAAGAATTCGTGCGCGATTTCGTTTTTCCGATGTTCCGCGCCAACACCGTTTACGAAGGCGAGTACCTGCTGGGTACTTCCATCGCTCGTCCGTTGATCGCCAAGCGCTTGATCGAAATCGCCAACGAAACCGGCGCTGACGCCATTTCCCACGGCGCCACCGGCAAGGGCAACGACCAGGTTCGTTTCGAACTGGGCGCCTACGCCTTGAAGCCAGGCGTGAAAGTGATTGCTCCGTGGCGCGAATGGGACCTGCTCTCCCGTGAAAAGCTGATGGATTATGCTGAAAAGCACAACATCCCGATCGAGCGTCACGGCAAGAAAAAATCCCCGTACTCGATGGATGCCAACCTGCTGCACATCTCCTATGAAGGCGGCGTGCTGGAAGACACCTGGACCGAGCACGAAGAAGACATGTGGAAATGGACCGTCTCCCCGGAGAAGGCTCCTGACAAAGCGCAATACCTGGAACTGACCTACCGCAACGGCGACATCGTCGCACTGGACGGCGTCGAAATGACCCCGGCCACCGTGCTGGCGACCCTGAACCGTATCGGTGGCGAACACGGTATCGGCCGTCTCGACATCGTCGAGAACCGTTACGTGGGCATGAAGTCCCGCGGCTGCTACGAAACCCCTGGCGGCACTATCATGCTGCGCGCTCACCGTGCGATCGAATCGATCACCCTGGACCGCGAAGTGGCTCACCTCAAGGATGAGCTGATGCCTAAATATGCGAGCTTGATCTACACCGGTTACTGGTGGAGCCCTGAGCGTCTGATGTTGCAGCAGATGATCGACGCGTCCCAGGCTCACGTGAACGGCGTTGTGCGCCTGAAGCTGTACAAGGGCAATGTGATCGTCACCGGTCGCAAGTCCGACGAATCGTTGTTCGATGCCAACATCGCGACCTTCGAAGAAGATGGCGGCGCCTACAACCAGGCCGACGCGGCGGGCTTCATCAAGCTCAACGCGTTGCGCATGCGTATTGCGGCGAACAAGGGCCGGAAGCTTTTCTGAGACTGTTGAAGCCTTAGTGGAACGAGAGTTGTGGCCTTGTCGGTGACAAGGCCACACATCTGAATAGGGGGAGTTTTCCTGCCGGACATCGTGTTATCAGCGTTCTTTTTGTTTCTGTAATACCTTCCTTCTGTTTCCTCTCTCTGAATGCTCTTCAAGCGCTACCGGCTGCGTGTCAGGTAAAAAGAGTGATCAAGAATCGTCAGACCGCGTGAACTCAAATTGTAAGCAATGCAAAGCGTTGGGCCGTTGCGATTCTTTGCCTGTTTTGAATGCTTGCTTGCGCTTTCCTTCAGTAGTGCCTCCGAATCGGTACAGGTGAGAAATACGATCACTTGTGCAGGGCTTCCCTGTGGGTGCCGGTTTTTTTCAATCCAGGCACCGAATTCCATTTTCTTGTTTAGCCACCGCGCATCGACGATGTGCAGGTTTTTTAGCTGCTCGGCCAGGCAAACGTGCTGTAGAGCCGAGAGGCTCGTCTGAATACCGATCTGGACGGGAGGGTCCTTCAGGTTATCGGGCCGCTGACCGCGTTCAACGTTGTCCATCACTTTTATAAAATGCTTTCCCTTGCCGAAATCGGACGGCGCGTACAGCGATCGATAGTTGAAGTTGAGTGTGGCGAAGAAAAGAAAAAGCAAATAAAAAGGGAAACTGATCAGGAACCAGATATAGAACTCCCGCTCCTTATTGTCGAGAAAGGGCAGTGAGACGGCGGCCGATGTTTCAGATATAGCGGCAAATATTGCAATAACTGTCATGGGGTTGATAATTTTTTTCTTTGATTTGATCATGTTTTTTACTCATTGGAATATTGTATTTTCTCGGTTGATTAATGTTTTTGATTTTGATTTTAATAACTAGGTGTTCAGTATTTGTATGGGGTAGTACTCCTTTCAAGTCGCAGGATTGATAGTAACGGTATTGCGCGTGCGGCGGGTACCACTGTTGTTGGGTTTCAGGCGGCGTTGGGTTGGGTTTGTTGTGGAAGTGTTGCCTGGTGTGATTTTTTTATTACATCCTTTATATACAATGTTTGTGGTGTGGGGTTTAAAGTAGTAAATATCAGTTACTTTAAGGGTAGCTCAATAGTCGGTATTCGTTGGATCTCTTGCGGTAAACCCTGTTATTTGGTTTTCTGGTTGTAAACAGAAACAAAAAAACCGCGGATCATCGAAATGTTTTCAGGTTGATAAGTTTTTACCACCTCGGTATTTTTTGGGGATTTTGTAAGACTATTCTTTAATGTCTGTAGGGAATGTCTCTCGGTGTGGGTGGCCGAGGGGGGCGGCATGCCACGGGTGAAACGACTAGGCTATCGTGCGGGCTCTAAAAATTCGAACAGCGAAAATTGGACTTGCCCATGAATAAAGTGCTGATCGTGGATGATCACCCCGTCATTCGTCTTGCGGTACGTATGCTAATGGAGCGTCACGGCTACGAAGTTATTGCAGAGACAGATAATGGCGTGGATGCGTTGCAACTTGCCCGTGAGCATATGCCGGATATTGTCATCCTGGATATTGGAATACCGAAACTTGATGGGTTGGAAGTCATTGCGCGTCTGACATCGACAGCGATGCCCATGAAAGTGCTGATATTAACTTCCCAGGCGCCTGGGCATTTTTCCATGCGTTGCATGCAATCCGGTGCCGCAGGGTATGTCTGCAAACAACAGGATCTCACTGAGTTGCTCAGTGCAATAAAGGCAGTATTGTCGGGCTACAGTTACTTTCCGAATCAAGCCTTGCATACCGTACGTTCCAGTTTGGGGAACGCCAGTGAAGCCGATATGGTGGATCGACTGTCGGGACGGGAGATGATGGTCTTGCAACAATTGGCCCGAGGCAAGACCAACAAGGAGATCGCCGATGGAATGTTCCTCAGCAATAAAACCGTTAGTACTTACAAGACTCGTCTGTTGCTGAAGCTCAATGCCCGCTCCCTGGTCGACCTGATCGAACTGGCTCAACGCAATGGTCTGGTGTGACTGCCTCAGCGTTTGACGAGGCGCGATGAACGGGGGGTATCAAGGGTCGGCACTTAGTAAAAAGCCTCCGTTTCGGGAGGCTTTTAGGTGTCATAGGTCAAAATCGTAATCGGCCAATTGCTTTTGCAGTCGGCGCTCCTCCAGCAGATTGTCGATGGTGCGGCGTTTGCTCAGGTTGGTCTTCGCCACTTCAACCACCGGTTCAGCATCATCAGCCTCAACAGGGGTGAAGTCGTCTTCTACGTCCAATTGCTCTTTGCCAGTGCTCATAGTGTTACTCCAGGCTAAGGCTGCCTTTGGCGCTCCTTATATCGATAAACTCCCGGCGGGTAAAAAAGATTTTTTCAATCGATAAATCAAAAAACCTAATAGCGCCTCAATCGTCCGAGGTCTTTTGCTTGTATTCGCACAAGTCTTCGATCCGGCAACTGCCACAGCGAGGCTTGCGGGCCAGGCAAACGTAGCGTCCGTGGAGGATCAGCCAGTGATGGGAGTCGAGCAGATATTCCTTCGGCACGAACTTCATCAGTTTTTGCTCGACCTCGACCACATTTTTGCCTGGAGCTATACCGGTGCGGTTGCTGACCCGAAAAATATGCGTATCCACGGCCATGGTCAGCTGACGGAATGCGGTATTGAGTACCACGTTGGCAGTCTTGCGGCCGACGCCGGGTAGCGCTTCCAGTTCTTCACGGGTTTGCGGCACTTCGCCTCCATGACGTTCCACCAGCAAGCGACAGGTCTCGATCACGTTTTTCGCTTTGCTGTTGAACAGGCCGATGGTCTTGATGTATTCCGACAGTCCCTCGACACCCAAGGCATAAATCGCCGCCGGTGTATTGGCCACCGGGTAGAGCTTGGCGGTGGCCTTGTTGACGCCGACATCGGTCGACTGGGCCGAGAGAATCACGGATATCAGCAATTCGAACGGCGAGGTGTAGGCCAGTTCGGTCTTCGGTTCCGGGTTGTCTTCGTGAAATCGGCGAAAAATTTCCAGACGTTTTGCGGCATTCATGGGCAGTGCGTTTCCTCGAAGGCGGTCAGTGTGAGGGCGTCGAGCGGGTCCAGGCCTGACGTGCGGCGATCAGCAGTCCCAGCAGAATGAACCCGCCAGGGACCAGGGTGGCCAGGCGCAAGCCACCGTCGGCAGTCAGTACCCAGCCTTGCCAGTCCGTTTGTGCAGTGCCCGCCAGCCATGGCAGGTGGCTGCCGAGTGTCCCGCTGCCGATCAGTTCGCGCAGCAAGCCAAGGCCCGCCATCAACGCGCCGAACAGGCCACACAGGCGCAGGCGATCACGCCAGGCGCTCTGGAAAAAACCGGTGTGTTCCAGCACAACGCATTGCAAGGCAATCAATCCTACATAAAACCCTACATGTTGGTGCCATTGCAGCGACCAGACTTGCGCGGCGAGTTCCGCGCAGCTGGTCAGCGTGGCCGCCAGCAGGACGCTGGCAAGCAGATGTGTCGCAGGGATAAGCCGGGATCGCAAGGCGCCCATGCTCACCCCAAAAGCACTGATCACCACGATGAACATCAGCCACAAGCCCACAGCGGTCACTAATGAATCCGTGGCACCGATCAGCGGTGCAAGCATCAGCGAATTCTGCAGCGTCGATGACTTATTCATGTGCGCTGCTCCCGATCAACGTTTGCTGATGTTCGTCGAAGTAGCGCAACGCGTCATGGATGGCGTTGATGACCGCTCTCGATGTAATGGTCGCCCCCGCCATTTGATCGAATTGCCCCTGATCCTTTTTCAAGGCCCAGCCTTTGTCGGCAGATTCGGTTCGGGATTTTCCGGTAAAAACCTGAAGCCAGGCATTGGGCCAGTCGGCGAGTCGACCGCCCAGCCCCGGAGTTTCCGATTGCCTGAGCGTTTTGACGCCCAGCACCTTGCCGCTCGCGCCGATGGCGATCAGCAATTCAATGGAACCCTCGTAACCCATGGTTTGGCTGCGCAGCAACACGGCGCTGGGTTGGCCCGTCTTGGTCGCCACGTAGCCACCCAGCAGCGTGCTGTTGGCCAATCCAGTATTTTCGAGGGCGAGCGGCTGTTCCAGCGGCTGATTGTCGTAGCTGTCAGCAGGGAGCAGGTCCAGCAGGTTACGACTGTCGATCAGGCGCTGTTCGGCCGCAATGCGCGGCGCGCTGGTGTGCTGCACGAGGTAAGTCGCGCCAATCCCCAGGCCTGCCAGCAACACCAGGGTCACAACGCTCGACGCTCGGCTCATGGCGCACCCCGTTCCAGTCTGGAGGCGGCAAACCGCTCCAGCGCCGGCACACAGAGGTTCATCAACAGCACGGCAAAGGCGACGCCGTCAGGATATCCACCCCAGGTACGAATCAAGTACGTCAGCAGCCCGACGCCCGCGCCGAACAGCAGTCGCGCGCTGGGGCTTTTTGCGCCGGACACCGGTTCCGTGACGATGAAGAATGCACCCAGCATGCTCGCGCCAGTGAGCAGATGAAACAGCGGCGAACCATGGGAGTCGGATCCCGAGCCGTTCCAGCACAGCAGGCTGATGATGAACAGGCTGGCGAGCATGCCGACCGGCGCATGCCAGCTGAACACCCGTCGTTGCAGCAGAAACGCGCCGCCCGCCAGAAAGGCCAGATTGACCCACTCCATGCCTCTGCCGCCGAAATGACCGAACGCCGGGTTAGCGGCAAACAGTTCGTCCATGGTCAGGCTTTTGTTGATCCGCAGGCTGTCCAGCGCCGTCGCCTGGACCCAGGCATCTGGCGTCTGACCGAGGCTGAAGCCGAACACGTGCTGCAAGCCGCCGATCAGGTCCAGCCCGTGGGATGACGGCCAGTGGGTCATCTGTTGGGGAAAGGTCACCAGCACCAGGGCGATGCCCAGCATTGCCGGGTTGAACGGGTTCTTGCCAACGCCGCCATACAGGTGTTTACCGAACACCATCGCGAACGCCGCGGCACAGACCGTCAGCCACCACGGGCAATAAGGCGGCAAGGCCAGCGCCAACAGCGTCGCGCTGACCAGCGCGCTGCCGTCACTAAAGGTCGGCTTGAGTGCAAGCTTACGCAAGCGCAACACCGTCGCTTCAACGGCCAGTGCGGTAACACCCGCCAGAATCAGATTGATCAACACGCCCCAGCCATACAGCCAGAAAAACACCAGCATCCCCGGCACGGTGGCCAGCAAGACCAGCTTCATGGCCTGCTGAAGGCGCTCATCGACCGGCTCAAGGAGCGGCATAGGCATCTACCTGACGCTCGGCTTCATCTACCGCGAGTTCCAGGGCCTCGATCTGCTCAGCCGACGCTTCACTGGCTTGGGCTTTCTTGAGCTCGGCGCGGCGCATGGCCAGCTGGATCTTTGCCCGATTCAGCTGCGCATTTTTCGCCGGCACGACAGGCGTCGGGGCTGGCGGTGCAGTACTTTCCAGGTTCGCCAACGCCTGTTCGGCAACCTCGAATTGCTGCTGCAGGACGATCAGTTGCGACTGCTGTTCGAAGGTCGGTGGATGCCCGAACGCCTTGAGTGACTTGTTCAGTTGCGCCCTACTCATCGCCAGATCGATCTTGGCCTTTTTCAGCGCGGCATCCGCATTCGCTGCCTTCTGTGCGCGGACTCGCTCGAGAGCGGCCTGAACCGGATCGAGCGTCGCTACCTCGCTGTGCTGGACAGCGCGCTGGGCTCGGGCCTGACGTTCGGCGATTTTCTGTTCCTCTTCACGACGCAGGCGAGCGTTGCGCTGTTCAAATCGGCGTCGTGCGTGATTGCGCTTGGCCGCCCGAGCGCGTTGTTCCTCAAGGCTGAACGCCAGGCCGCCGACAATCGGCAGCACCGTGGCCAGCGGCATTGGCCGCATTTCGATGCAGTCCACCGGGCACGGCGCTACGCACAGGTCGCACCCGGTGCATTCATCGACGATCACCGTGTGCATCAATTTCGCCGCGCCAACAATGGCATCCACCGGGCAGGCCTGGATGCACTTGGTGCAACCAATACACTCCGCTTCACGAATGTAGGCGATCTGCGCCGGGGCCGAACCGCGACTGACGTCCAGTTCCAGCACCGGCACTTTCAACAACTCGGCAAGGGCGGCGATGGTCTCGCTGCCGCCCGGCGGACATTTGTTGATCGGTTCGCCGCTGGCAATGCCTTCGGCGTACGGTTTGCATCCGGGGTGGCCGCACTTGCCGCATTGGGTCTGTGGCAAGAGGGCGTCGATGCGTTGAATCAGACTCATGTTTTAATCAGTCCGCTGAATCCGAGAAAGGCCACTGCAATCAGCCCGGCGCCGATCAGGTCGATCGGCAAGCCGCGGAAGGGCAGGGGGATATCATTTTCGATTGTGCGTAAGCGCAAGTCGCTGAACAGGCTCAGTACCAGCCAGAAACCCAGCCCGGCGCCCAGGCTCAGGGCCATGGCGTGGAAGAAGCCTTTATCATCCTGAGCGTTGAGCAGCGTCAGGCCGAGTACGCCAGCATTGCCCAGCAGCAGGGGCCAGAGGCCATCGAACGCAAGCTTTGGAAGAAACCGGGAAAGCACTTTCAGCAGCGGGCCAATCAGCAGAACGCTCAACGGCAGGAACACGAAAAGGCGCAGCGATGTCAGCTCCAGCGGGACCAGCAACCAACGGTAGGTCGAGTAGCCCACCGTGCCGACGATCAGCATCAAACACGTCGTCGCAAGGCCCAGCGCGTGGACTTGCCGGTGTTCGTTGCCCAGCAGCGGATCAACGCCCAGCGGCCAGTGCAACACGAGGTTGTTGATCAGGGCAGTGCTGATAAGTGTAAGAACAATTTCGGTCATGATCGTGCCGGCAAGAACGGGGCTTTTTAACGGAGCGGTCTAAAAAGCTTAGGCATTATCCGGCAAGGACGGAGGGTGGGCCAGACATGAAAATCCCACAGTCGCGCCAGGCACGACTGTGGGATCGGTTTACCGCAGAGCCTTACTTGATGCGCTGACCTGGCTTGGCGCCGCTGTCAGGGCTGAGCAGGTAGATTTCTTCACCGCCAGGGCCGGCCGCCATCACCATGCCTTCGGAGATGCCGAACTTCATTTTTCGTGGCTTGAGGTTGGCGATCATCATGGTCAGGCGACCATTGAGCTTGGACGGATCCGGATAAGCGCTCTTGATTCCGGAGAACACGTTGCGTTGCTCGTCACCGATGTCCAGGGTCAGGCGCAACAGTTTGTCGGCACCTTCCACGTGTTCGGCCTTGAGAATCAGGGCGACGCGCAGGTCGACAGCGGCAAAGGCATCGAACTCGATTTCCGGCGACAGCGGATCCTTGGCCAGTTCGCCATTACCGGCTGGCGCAGTTTCACCGGTGTCGGTCTGGCTGGCGGTCAGGTCTTCTTTCGAGGCGTCGCTCATGGCTTGCACTTTTACCGGGTCGATACGGGTCATCAACGGTTTGAACTCGTTCAGCTGATGGTTGCTGAGCAAGGTGGCGTGGTCATTCCAGGTCAGCGGCGCGACGTTCAGGAACGCCTCGGCATCGGCGGCCAGCAGCGGCAGCACCGGCTTGAGGAAAATCACCAACTGGCGGAACAGGTTGACGCCCAGGGCGCAGATGGCCTGGACTTCGTCTTGCTTGCCTTCCTGTTTGTTCAGCGACCACGGCGCTTTGTCGGCGATCCAGGCGTTGGCACGGTCGGCCAGACCCATGATTTCGCGCATGGCACGGGCGAAGTCGCGAGCCTCGTAGGCCTCGGCGATGCTCGGCGCTGCGGCCAGGAACGCGTCGGTCAGTTCTGGTGCGGCATTACCCGCCACCAGCACACCGGCGTTGCCTTTGTGGATGAAACCGGCGCAACGGCTGGCGATGTTGACGACTTTGCCGACCAGGTCGGAGTTGACCTTTTGCACGAAGTCTTCGAGGTTCAGGTCGAGGTCATCGACGCCACGGCTCAGCTTCGCCGCGTAGTAGTAGCGAAGGTATTCCGGCGACAGGTGGTCCAGATAAGTCCGGGCCTTGATGAAGGTGCCGCGTGATTTGGACATTTTCTGACCGTTGACGGTCAGGTAGCCGTGCACGTTGATGCCGGTCGGTTTACGGAAACCGGCGCCTTCGAGCATGGCTGGCCAGAACAGGGCGTGGAAGTTGACGATGTCCTTGCCGATGAAATGGTACAGCTCGGCGGTGGAGTCCTTGCCCCAGAACGCGTCGAAATCAAGTGCAGGCGTGCGGTCGCAGAGGTTCTTGAAGCTGGCCATGTAGCCGATCGGCGCGTCCAGCCAGACGTAGAAGTATTTGCCTGGCTCGTCCGGGATTTCGAAACCGAAGTACGGCGCATCGCGGGAGATGTCCCACTGTTGCAGCCCGGCGTCCAGCCATTCGGCGATCTTGTTCGCCACGGCCTCTTGCAGGGTGCCGCTGCGGGTCCAGGCTTGCAGCATTTCCTGGAAGTCCGGCAGCTTGAAGAAGAAGTGCTGGGAATCCTTGAGTACCGGAGTGGCACCGGAGATCGCCGACTTCGGATCCTTCAGATCGGTCGGCGCGTAGGTCGCACCACATTTTTCGCAATTGTCGCCGTACTGGTCTTCGGTGCCGCATTTCGGGCAAGTGCCCTTGATGAAGCGGTCGGCCAGGAACATTTTCTTTTCCGGGTCGAAGTACTGAGTGATCGAACGCTGGGCGATGTGCCCGGCATCGCGCAGCTTCAGGTAGATCTGGCTCGACAGCTCACGGTTTTCTTCGGCGTGAGTGGAGTGGAAATTGTCGAAGTCCACCAGGAACTCGGCAAAGTCGGCGCTATGTTCAGCCTGGACGTTGGCGATCAGTTGTTCCGGGGTGATGCCTTCCTTTTCCGCGCGCAGCATGATGGCCGAACCGTGGGCGTCGTCGGCGCAGACATAAATGCATTGATTGCCGCGGTGCTTCTGGAAGCGCACCCACATATCGGTCTGGATATATTCCAGCATGTGGCCAAGATGGATCGAACCATTGGCATAGGGCAGGGCGCTGGTGACGAGGATCTTGCGTGGCTCGGACATGGGGCTCGGCTACTTGATGAAACGGAGGTCGGCCACTATAAAGCGCCGGCGCATATTTTTCACCCCCGTGACCTGAAGGCTTGTTGTTGCAAAAGAGCTTTTTGTGGCGAGGGGATTTATCTGTGGTGAGGGGATTTATCCCCGTTCGACTGCGCAGCAGTCGTATAACTGTCACGCTCTGTTCCGGATGGATCGTGATAGCAACGTTTCTGGGGCGGCTTCGCCACCCAACGGGGATAAATCCCCTCGCCACAGGGATGTGTTTGCCACAAATAATCGTGGGGCATGCCGTCTATGATTTAGAACGGTTAGGATACCCGCCTGATTTTCCAGTCTTGCTATCGGAGTTGCCCATGAGCGCCGTCAATCGCGCAGCGGTGGAAGCCGTCCTTCGCCAATACACCGACCCTTACCTGAACCAGGACCCGGTCAGCGCCGGGTGCGTGCGCGGCATCGACATTCAGGGTGATCGCGTCAGCGTCCAGCTGGAGCTGGGTTACGCTGCCGGCCTGTTCAAGAGTGGCTGGGCGCAGTTGCTGCAAATGGCCATTGAAGGGCTGGACGGCGTGACCATCGCCCGTGTCGAGATCACCAGTGTCATTGCCGCGCACAAGGCTCAAGCGCAGATCCCGGGGCTGGCCAACGTCAAGAACGTGGTGGCCGTGGCGTCCGGCAAGGGCGGTGTGGGCAAATCAACCACCGCTGCCAACCTGGCCCTGGCCCTGGCCCGCGAAGGCGCCAAGGTCGGGATCCTCGACGCGGATATTTACGGACCGAGCCAGGGCATCATGTTCGGCATCCCCGAAGGCACCCGACCCAAGGTCAAGGATCAGAAGTGGTTTATTCCGATCGAGTCCCACGGTGTCGAAGTCATGTCCATGGCGTTCCTGACCGACGACAACACGCCCATGGTCTGGCGCGGGCCGATGGTTTCCGGCGCCTTGTTGCAATTGGTCACTCAAACCGCCTGGGGCGACCTGGATTACCTGGTGATCGACATGCCGCCAGGCACCGGCGACATCCAGCTGACCCTGGCGCAAAAAGTCCCGGTGGCCGGCGCGGTGATCGTTACCACGCCGCAAGATCTGGCATTGCTGGACGCACGCAAGGGCGTGGAGATGTTCCGCAAGGTCAACATTCCGGTGCTGGGCGTGGTGGAAAACATGGCCGTGCACATCTGCTCCAACTGCGGACATGCCGAGCATCTGTTCGGTGAGGGCGGTGGTGTGAAGCTGGCCAGCCAGTACGGCGTCGAGCTGCTGGCGTCGTTGCCGCTGGCGATGGCCATCCGCGAACAGGCCGACGGCGGCAAGCCAACGGTGATCGCCGAGCCTGACAGCCCGATTGCAATGGTTTACCAGGAACTGGCCCGCCATGTCGGCGCGCGGATCGTGTTGCAGGAAGCGGTATCGCCCGCGATGCCTAATATCACCATCAGCGACGATTGATTCACTGAAGAAATGCATCCTCTGTGGGAGTGAGCTGTGGCGAGGGGATTTATCTCCGTTGGACTGCGAAGCAGGCCCAAATTTTTGGGGTGGCTGTGCCACCCAACGGGGATAAATCCCCTCGCCACAGCCGCTCCCACATATGTTTTGTGCAGGCCCTAAATCCGCAACCCGCCATCCAATTCCATAATCCGACCGTTGTAGTAGTCGTTTTCGAAAATGTAGGCCGCTGAATGAGCGATCTCTTCAGGCGTGCCCATGCGCTTGAGTGGAATCGCAGACGTTATCTTCTCCAGCGCCTCAGGCTTCATGCTCAGCGTCATTTCGGTTTCGATAAAGCCCGGTGCAATGGCTGCCACACGAATACCGTAGCGTGCCAATTCCTTGGCCCAGGTCACGGTCGCCGCGGCGACACCGGCCTTGGCGGCGGAGTAGTTGGTCTGGCCGGCGTTGCCAGCGCGGGAGATCGACGAGATATTAATGATCGCGCCGCTGTTGTTCAGCTCAATCATTTTGGCCGCGACTTCACGGGTGCACAGGAATACGCCGGTGAGGTTGACGTCGATGACCGACTGCCACTGGGCCAGGCTCATCTTGGTCATCTCGCCGTCCTTGACCTTGATCAGCAAGCCATCGCGCAGGATCCCGGCGTTGTTGATCAGGCCATGGATCGCACCGAAGTCTTCGGCCACCTGGGCGACCATGTGCGTCACTTGCTCTTCATTGGCGACATTGCACAGATAAGCGCGAGCCTCGACGCCTTTAGCCGTGCAGGCGGCGACGGTGTCGTCGAGCTTTTCCTGGTTCAGGTCCACCAGCGCCAGCTTCGCCCCTTTACCGGCGAAATACTCGGCCATGGAGCGTCCTAAACCCTGGCAACCGCCCGTGATAATGATTACTTTGTCAGTGATTTCCATTCGCATGCCCCAAGAGCAGATCAGAGGAGTGGTTTCCTTTTAGAGAGTAGCCTCTCGATCTGCACCTGATGCGGCCTGGCTGCACATGAGAACTGCCCCGATGGCAACTGGAATTTATCCCCAGGTGCCTGTCCGTTTTTTCGACGGATTCTATATAAGGAGTCATAAATTGAGCGTTGAAGCCGCCAAGAATGCCCGAGAATTGCTTCTCAAGGAATACCGTGGAGTGCTCTCGACACACTCCAAGGCAATGCCCGGTTTCCCGTTTGGCTCCGTGGTTCCGTACTGTCTGGACGAACAGGGTTGGCCGCTGATCCTTATCAGCCGCATAGCCCAGCACACGCATAACCTGCAGAAGGATCCAAAATGCTCACTGTTTGTGGGTGAGCGCGGGGCTGAAGATGTGCAAGCCGTTGGTCGCCTGACCTACCTCGCCGAAGCGGAAAAGCTCGAGGACGAGGCCGCCATCGAAGCGGCAGCTGAGCGTTACTACCGCTATTTCCCGGATTCACAGAGCTACCACAAGGCCCACGATTTCGATTTCTGGGTGCTCAAACCGGTACGTCACCGTTACATCGGCGGCTTCGGTGCGATTCACTGGGTCGATCAGTTAACGCTGGCCAACCCGTTTGCCAGAAAAGCCGAAGCGAGCATGGTCGAGCACATGAATGCCGATCACGCCAAAGCCATCGCCCACTACGTCGAACTGGCGGGCCTGCCGAAAACCGAGCCGGCGCAATTGGCGGGTATCGACACCGAAGGCATGCACCTGCGCATCGGGCAGGGGCTCTATTGGTTGCCGTTTCAAGCACCGTGTAATACGCCGACACAAGTACGCGAAGCCTTGGTTTTCCTGGCTCACGCCGAACATTGGCCGAAAAATGAAGTGGCCGACGCTTGAATTCACGAAACGGCGACGTCATCTAGGGAAGACTGGCAAGGCATTCTTGCGTTGAGGAACCATTTGATGCGCCCTTTTTTATTGCTCTTTGTACTGTTCCCGGTGTTGGAGCTGTTCGTATTCGTCAAGGTCAGCGGGGCGATCGGGTTTTTCCCGGCCCTGCTGCTGGTCATTCTCGGCTCGATGCTCGGCGTGTTCGTGCTGCGTATCGCTGGTCTGGCAACCGCATTGCGTGCTCGTGAAAGCCTGAATCGCGGCGAGCTGCCGGCCCAGACCATGCTCGAAGGCTTGATGCTGGCACTGGCGGGTGGTCTGTTGATCCTGCCGGGCTTCGTCACCGACGTGCTGGGTCTGATCATGTTGCTGCCGATCTCTCGTCGACTGTTGGCCAATAAAATGCGCCTGCGTGCCGAAGAGGCGGCAATCCGTCAGCGTGCATTCGCCGACGACCTTCAGCCACGTGGTGGCCCTTCTCCGCGCGAACCGCTGGGCCGTGAGCCGAACGTGATCGAAGGCGAATTCGAACACCGCGATACCAAGTAATCCGCCACATTGGCACGGCACCTTCGGGTGCCGTGTTCGTTTGTGGGGCAGCAACCTGAAAAAATTTGCTTCCTCGCCCTTGTAATAAGCTTATGCGCCCTTATGTAACGGTCACCGCAAGGTTTCTGGTGATTACGCCAGACAGACTTCCGCGGTTCGCTCGACGAACCGCACCCGGCACCGCCGGATTTGTTAAACCCGCCGGGAATACACCGGCCGATGAAAACCACAATTAGGAGAGATCGACAATGAAGCTTCGTCCTCTGCATGACCGCGTCGTCATCCGTCGCAGCGAAGAAGAAAAGAAAACCGCTGGCGGTATCGTCCTGCCAGGTTCGGCTGCTGAAAAAGCCAACAGCGGCGAGATCCTCGCTGTCGGTACCGGCCGCGTGCTGGACAACGGTGAAGTGCGCGCACTGGCCGTTAAAGTGGGTGACAAGGTTGTGTTCGGCCCGTACTCCGGCAGCAACACCGTGAAAGTCGACGGCGAAGACCTGTTGGTAATGGCTGAGAACGAGATTCTCGCTGTTATCGAAGGCTGATTCCCCGCTCATTTTCCCGCTACTACAAAGTATTTAAGGAATATCGATCATGGCTGCTAAAGAAGTTAAATTCGGCGATTCCGCCCGTAAGAAAATGCTCGCCGGTGTCAACGTCCTGGCTGACGCAGTAAAAGCGACCCTGGGCCCTAAAGGCCGTAACGTGATCATCGAGAAGA
This sequence comes from Pseudomonas sp. LS2P72, assembly GCF_054897865.1. Classification (NCBI taxonomy): domain Bacteria; kingdom Pseudomonadati; phylum Pseudomonadota; class Gammaproteobacteria; order Pseudomonadales; family Pseudomonadaceae; genus Pseudomonas; species Pseudomonas sp. LS2P72. The sequence goes on along the minus strand of NZ_CM142708.1, from coordinate 5,600,767 downwards.
GCTTCGGCGCTCCGACCATCACCAAGGACGGCGTGTCCGTTGCCAAAGAAATCGAGCTGAAAGATCGCTTCGAAAACATGGGCGCGCAGCTGGTCAAAGACGTTGCCTCCCGTGCCAACGATGACGCAGGCGACGGCACCACCACCGCTACCGTTCTGGCTCAATCGATCGTCAACGAAGGCCTGAAAGCCGTCGCTGCCGGCATGAACCCGATGGACCTGAAGCGCGGTATCGACAAAGCGACCATCGCTATCGTCAAAGAGCTGAAAGCCCTGTCCAAGCCTTGCGCTGACACCAAGGCCATCGCTCAGGTCGGCACCATCTCGGCCAACTCCGACAGCTCCATCGGCGACATCATTGCCGAAGCCATGGAAAAAGTCGGTAAAGAAGGCGTGATCACCGTTGAAGAAGGCTCGGGCCTGGAAAACGAACTGTCGGTTGTTGAAGGCATGCAGTTCGACCGTGGCTACCTGTCCCCGTACTTCGTCAACAAGCCAGAGACCATGACTGCCGAGCTGGACGGTCCGCTGATCCTGCTGGTCGACAAAAAGATCTCGAACATCCGCGAAATGCTGCCAGTACTGGAAGCCGTTGCCAAAGCCGGCCGTCCACTGCTGATCGTGGCCGAAGACGTTGAAGGCGAAGCCCTGGCGACTCTGGTTGTGAACAACATGCGTGGCATCGTTAAAGTCGCAGCCGTCAAGGCTCCAGGCTTCGGCGACCGTCGCAAGGCCATGCTGCAGGACATCGCTGTTCTGACTGGCGGTACCGTTATCTCCGAAGAGATCGGTCTGAGCCTGGAAAGCACTACCCTGGAACACTTGGGTAATGCCAAGCGCGTGATCCTGTCCAAAGAAAACACCACCGTGATCGACGGTGCAGGCGTTGAGGCTGACATCCAGGCTCGCGTTCTGCAGATCCGTCAGCAAGTGGCTGACACTTCGTCCGACTACGACCGTGAAAAACTGCAAGAGCGTCTGGCCAAACTGTCCGGCGGCGTTGCAGTGATCAAGGTTGGCGCTGGTTCCGAAGTTGAAATGAAAGAGAAGAAAGCCCGCGTTGAAGACGCCCTGCACGCTACCCGTGCAGCCGTTGAAGAAGGCGTGGTACCTGGCGGCGGCGTGGCACTGGTTCGCGCTCTGCAGGCAATCTCCGAGCTGAAAGGCGACAACGATGACCAGAACGTTGGCATCCAGTTGCTGCGTCGCGCTGTTGAAGCGCCACTGCGCCAGATCGTTGCCAACTCCGGCGACGAGCCAAGCGTAGTGGTCGACAAGGTCAAGCAGGGTTCGGGTAACTACGGTTACAACGCTGCTACCGGCGAATACGGCGACATGATCGAAATGGGTATCCTGGACCCGGCTAAAGTGACTCGTTCGGCTCTGCAAGCGGCTTCGTCGATTGCCAGCCTGATGATCACCACCGAAGCCATGATCGCCGAGATCAAGGAAGACGGTCCAGCTGGCGGCGGTATGCCAGACATGGGCGGTATGGGCGGCATGGGCGGCATGATGTAAGCCAGCCTTACCCCTTACGAAAAAACCCCGCCTGCGATAAGCAGGCGGGGTTTTTTATTGCCTGGGAATTGAAGTTATCTCGATCCATTGTGGGAGCGAGCCGGCTCACGATGAGGCCATTACAGTCAACACTGTTGTTGAATGTCAGTCCGCCATCGCGAGCAGGCTCGCTCCCACATCTGTGTTCAGGCACCGATCGGTTCTGCCACTGTCGCGCGATCTGCCTTGGAAGCCGGCCGATAAAGGATGTAGTAATACGCCCCCAGACAAATCAGCCAGCAGAAAATCGCCGTCCACACGTTGTGCGAAAAGAAGTGCGCGCCCTGCATCATCCGGCTGATGGAAAACACCGTGCCCAACGCGAAAGCGAACACAAACGCCTTGCGCGCCAGACGCGGACGACGGTCACGCAGGACAAAGAACAGCGCAAACAGTGTGAAACCCGTCGCCGCATGACCGCCGGGCCAGCAACGGCCGGGTTTATCGGTGTGCGGGCGAGGGCTGAGCAGTTCGCTATAGGTTTCGTGACCGCCGAATTGCTCCAGGCTCCACGGGCATTGAACGGCCGTCACCGCTTTGACTGGCGTGACAAAGGAGGTCGCCAGCGCCAGAGACAGCACCAGGCAGCCCAGTTCCCGTTTGATCGGTTTGAGTCTGTCCATGAAAAAGGAGGCGATGAAACCGAAGATGGCCAACACCGAAAAGGCGATGACCACCTGCTTGGCACGGTCATGCAGGATCTCTTCAAGGAAGTAACTGTGCCGGCCGATGAAATCCCCCGCGACCGGGTCATAGAACAGCTTGGCAAGGTCCATGTCCAGGGACGTCAGTTCGAGCAGCACCAGAACGATCGCCGCGATGGCGGGAACCCCCAGGCACACCCAGAAATTCAGCGGACGGGAGGCGGGGCGGACAGCAGTCGAAACCATGGCAGTTCCTTGGTCGGTGAAATGTTCTGAAACGCAGCCGCGCGGAGTTTGAGCCTGATCCTGTCGTCGGCGTGTGAATCGATAGTGAAAAAGTCGTTAAAGCCATCCCGGTTTTTTGGGGTGGATTTACAACTGCACACAGTCCTAGCCCTCAGCCACACTTGGCCTTAAGCTGCGCGGGCCGAGACGGCCGTTACTGTGTACGCAGGAGATACCCATGCGAATTCTATTGGTTGAAGACAACCGCGATATCCTGGCCAATCTGGCCGATTACCTGGGGCTCAAAGGTTATACCGTGGATTGCGCGCAGGACGGTTTGTCAGGCTTGCACCTGGCGGCCACCGAGCATTACGACCTGATCGTGCTCGACATCATGTTGCCGGGCATCGACGGTTACACCCTGTGCAAACGTCTGCGCGAAGACGCGCGCCGCGACACGCCGGTGATCATGCTCACCGCTCGCGATCAATTGGACGACCGGCTGCAAGGCTTCAAATCCGGCGCCGATGACTACCTGATCAAACCCTTTGCGCTGTCTGAATTGGCGGCGCGCATCGAGGCGGTCATGCGTCGCGCCCAGGGTGGCGGGCGCCGCACCCTGCAGGTCGGCGATCTGATTTACGACCTCGATACCCTGGAAGTCACCCGCGAAGGGCGACTGCTGAAGCTCAACCCGGTGGGCCTGAAATTGCTGGCCGTACTGATGCAGAAAAGTCCGCACGTACTGCGTCGCGAAATTCTCGAAGAGGCGCTGTGGGGTGATGACTGCCCGGACAGCGACAGCCTGCGCAGCCACGTCCATCAATTGCGCCAGGTGATCGACAAGCCGTTCGCCAAACCGTTGCTGCAAACCGTGCACGGTGTGGGTTATCGCTTGGCCGAGGGCCGAGATGGAGTTTAAACAGAGCCTTGCTCAACGGATCATCATCGCCTTTGCGCTGATGAGCGCATTGGTGGCAGGGGCCTTCGCCATGGGCATTGTGGCGACTGTGCACCTGGTCGAAGAAAAACTGATTTCGGCAGGTCTGGGCGGCGATTTGCAACGTCTGTTACTGATGGACAGCGTATCGGACTGGAGCCACCGTCCCGAGCCGGACCAGCTGTTCTATTTCAGCGGCGGGCCGGGGGACTTCGACCTTCCCAAAGACCTGCGGCACCTGGCCCCGGGTTTTCACGAAGTGTTTCGCGAACAGCTGTCGTATCACGCGATGGTCGAAGTCGTCGACGGTCGGCATTATGTGCTGTTGCAGGATCAGAGCGATTTCGAAGAGCGTGAACGGGTGCTGTTTGCCGTGGTGCTGGTGGGCTTCGTCCTGAGCCTGGCGTTGGCGGTGTTTCTTGGCTGGGTACTGGCGCGCAAAGTGATGGCGCCCGTGGTGCGGCTGGCCCGTCAGGTCCGTCACCGTGATCAGTTATTAGGTCTGGCGCCACCGCTGGCGCCGGACTACGCCGCTGATGAGGTGGGCGAGTTGGCCGTGGCCTTCGACGCCACCCTCGGGCGCTTGCGCCAGGCGTTGACCCGCGAACGGCTGTTCACCAGTGACGTCAGCCACGAGCTGCGCACGCCATTGATGGTGCTCGCCAGTTCCTGCGAACTGCTGCTGGAAAACCCCGGCATCGATCAGCGTGGACGTGCACAGGTCCAGCGAATCGCCCGTGCTTGTGAGGAGATGCGCGAGCTGGTGCAAACCTTCCTGATGTTGGCCCGCACACAACGTGAAGACGCCAGCATGTCACCCCAGCAGACCCTGAGCCAGGTCGCCGATGGACTGCTCAACTTGTGGCGCGAGCCGATCGAGGCCAAGGGGCTGGCGCTGATCTTTGAACCGGGCAATCCGGCCAACAGGTGCTACAACGCAACGCTTCTGCATGCAGTCATGGGCAACCTGCTGCGTAACGCGCTGCATTACACCGAGCGCGGGTTCATCCGCCTGACCCTGACGGCCACGGGTTTCATGGTCGAGGACAGTGGCGTGGGCATTCCCGAGGAAAAGCGCGAGGCGATGTTCGAGCCGTTCGTGCGGGGTAACGAGAAGCGCGGTGAGGGCTTGGGGCTTGGGCTGTCACTGGTGCAGCGGATCTGTGAGAACCAGGGTTGGAACGTCAGCCTGACGAACATGGAGCCCCATGGTTGTCGTTTTGAGGTGGAGCTGTATCCGTCGGATATGAATTGATCGGCCTATTGCCGCACCGCAGCCCGGAGCCGTTGTTAGCGCCCTGCAAAACCTCGTAATAATTGGGGGTTTTACATGACGTTTTTTTCACAAAGGAATGACCTGTCGCTGACACGGCGCTACCTATCGTGGGAGCTATCAGCAGCTCAGGAGACCTTGGTGATGGCTGGCCCGATCAAACTTGATTTTTCCGAAAAATACGATGATCAACATGCTCAACGATACCTGCGCAAGCATAAGGATGGCCTAGGCCGCCGCCTGTCTCACTGGCGTGAAGAGCAACTGGCGCGCAAGGCGCTGGCACTGGGCGGTGGGCCGGGGCTGATCCTCGATTTGCCCTGTGGTGCGGGACGTTTCTGGCCATTGCTGGCGGAAAAAACCAATCGTGCGATCATTGGCGCCGACAACTCCGAATCCATGCTGAAGATTGCCATGCAGGCGCAACCTGCCGAGGTGGTGAAACGGGTACAACCCTTGCACACTTCTGCATTCGACATCGCTTTACCTGATAACGCCGTCGACAGCATTTTCTGCATGCGTTTGCTCCATCACATCGGTGAGGCCGAGCATCGACTGACTATTTTGCGTGAGTTCGAGCGCGTCACGCGTGATAGCGTGATCCTTTCTCTGTGGGTGGACGGCAATTTCAAGGCGTGGAAACGCAAGCGCCTCGAGAGAAATCGTGAGCAGGAAGGTTACCAAAATCGATTTGTGTTACCGGCTGCTACGGTTGAAAAGGAATTTGAGCAGGCGGGTTTTCGTATCCAGGAACAACTGGACTTTTTACCGCTCTATGCGATGTGGCGGGTCTACGTATTACGCAAGAGGTAACAAAATGGCAGTGCAATGTGCAGCAGAAACGGACGTCGCTCCTCAGGACCGCTTCGACTATTTCTGGAATCAGCGCGGTGAATGGGTAGAAGAACCCAACGTCCGTCGCGGTGGAGAAAGCGGCGTGCAGCGCGTCGTGAGCAGCAATGGACAGTTGCTTTACGTTAAACGTCAAACCGGACATATGCATCGCAGCTTGCTGCACCCGTTCGGTCGGCCGACGGTGTTGCGCGAGCGCGATGCACTCGTTGGCTTGAACCTGCTCGGCGTTTGCGTTCCGGAAATCGTTTTCTGCGGTGCACAGCGCGATCCGGTGCATAAATGGCGCGCATTGCTGGTGACCAAATCGCTGGACGGCTTCGAGGAAATCGAACACTGGTACGCTGGCGGCGGTCGCGAGCATCACGGTGAGGCGGTGCATGAGCGAGTGTTGAAGGAACTGGCCGAGAACCTGGCCCGAATGCACAAGAGCCGCTGGCAGCATAGCTGCCTCTACATCAAGCACGTATTTGTGCGCGTTACCGGCGAAGGCGAGGCAGCCAAAGTTGAAGTGGCCTTGATCGATCTGGAGAAGTGTCGGCAACGTTTGACCGCCCGGCAAGCGGCTACTCATGACATGAAGCAACTGCGTCGCCACTCGTCGTTCAGCACGACGGATTGGCAAAAACTCGTCTATTTTTATGAGACGGCGTTTGGCAGCGCTATCAAGGGTTTATAGCAATGAAACTCGAAATTGCACGAGGTGTATTTTTAATAGGAGCCTTGGCAGTTGCTTCATTGGCGGTGGCGGCATGGGAGCAGCCCCGCCCGCAGGTCCTCAGTTCAGTGAGCGGCGACGCGCATTGTCCATTGCCACGAGTTGCCAAGGCATCCGTGGCATCCCGCCCCGATCATGATTTGTTGCTGTTCATGTTCGGACTTTCTCAAGGACTGAGGCCGCAAAGTTGAACAGATTGAAGCCCAAATAAAAGGCCTCGCTAATGCGAGGCCTTTTTTATTCCCGCCTTTCAGCAACGACATCGACCAAATGTGGGAGCGAGCCTGCTCGCGATTGCGGTGTGTCAGTCAACATCAAGGCTGAATGACACACCGCTATCGCGAGCAGGCTCGCTCCCACAGGGTTGTACTGCGTTGCCCTAGGGTTTATCGGGTTTAGCCAGCAACGTGTAAACACACGGCAGCACAAACAACGTAAACAACGTCCCGATCGACATCCCTGTGGCGATCACCATGCCAATGTCGAACCGGCTGACGGCGCCCGCCCCGGTGGCGATGATCAACGGCACCATGCCGAACACCATCGCAGCGGTGGTCATCAACACCGGACGCAGACGAATGGCCGCCGCTTCCTCCACGGCTTCGCGCGGCGTCAGGCCTTTGTCCTTGCGTAACTGGTTGGCAAATTCGACGATCAGGATTCCGTGTTTGCTGATCAGTCCGATCAACGTCACCAGGCCGACCTGGGTGTAGATGTTCATGCTCGACCAGCCCAGGAACAGCGGAATCAACGCGCCACAGATCGACAAAGGCACGGTCACCAGAATCACCAGCGGATCGCGGAAGCTTTCGAACTGGGCCGCCAGTACCAGGAAAATGATCGCCAGCGCCAGGGCGAACGTGACCCACAGCGCACTGCCTTCCTGGACGTATTGCCGGGATGCGCCAGCGTAGTCGAAGGCGTAACCCACCGGCACCTCTTCCCCAGCGATCTGGCGAACGGTGTCGATGGCTTCCCCCATGCTGACCAGCGGCACCCCGGACAGGATGGCCGAGTTGAGTTGCTGGAACTGGTTCAACTGGCGTGGACGCGCCCGGTCGGTCACGGTGATCAGGGTCGACAGGGCCAGCAGTTGGCCTTGGGTGTTCTTGACGTAATAATTGTTCAGCCAGTCGGGGTTATCCCGGAAGGGCCGTTCGACCTGCGCGATGACTTTGTAGCTGCGACCTTCAATGGTGAAACGGTTGATCTCCGCCTCACCCAGCAATGTCGCGAGCGTCCCGCCCAGGTCCTGCATGGAAACACCCATCTGTGCGGCCTTGGCGCGATCGATATCCACCACTACTTCAGGTTTGTCGAACGCCAGGTCAACGTCGACAAAGGCGAATTTGCCGGATTCCATTGCGCGCTTTTTCACCCGGTCGGTCACTTGCAGCAGCGACTCGTAATCGTTGGCGGAATTGATGACGAACTGAAACGGCAGCCCCTCGCCGGTGCCCGGCAGGGAAGGCAGGTTGAAGCCGAAGATCTGCAAGCCGGAAATGCTCTCCAGTTTGGCCTGCACCTCGGGCAAGATCTGCATCTGAGTGCGGCTGCGTTCGTTCCACGGTTTGAGCAGGAAGCCGCCGATGCCCGATTGCACGCCGTTGAAACCATTGATCTGGAACGACGAGTAGTACTCGGGAAACGTCTTGAAGATCGTGACGAACTCGTCAGTGTAGGCGCTCAAATAGTCGAGGTTAGCCGGTTGCGGGGCGTTGGCCATCATGAAAATGATGCCCTGGTCCTCGTCCGGTGCCAGTTCCGACTTGGTGAACTTGAGTAGCACCGGAATCAGGCACAGCACGATCACCGCGAACACCAGCACCACCGGCCGGGTGTTGAGGGTGCCGTGGAGCATGCTTTGGTAACGGCGCTTGAGGCCTTCGAAAATCAGGTCCAGGCGATGGGCCAGGCCGCTGGGATTTTCGTCGTGACGCAGCAGGAAGGCGCACATCATTGGCGACAGGGTCAGGGCAACGATGCCCGAGATCACCACCGCGCCAGCCAGGGTCAGGGCGAACTCCTTGAACAGCGCCCCCGTGAGCCCCGTCAGGAAGCCGATCGGCGCATAGACCGCCGCCAGCGTGATAGTCATCGAGACCACCGGCATGGCGATTTCCCGGGCGCCTTCGATGGCCGCATCCAGCGGCGTCTTGCCTTCTTCGATATGCCGGTGGATGTTTTCCACCACCACAATGGCGTCGTCCACCACCAGGCCGATGGCCAACACCATTGCCAGCAACGTCAACAAATTGATCGAGTAGCCCATCATCTGCATGAAGAACATCACGCCGATCATTGACAGCGGGATGGTGACTACCGGGATCACCACCGAACGCAGCGCGCCGAGGAACAGGAATACCACCACGATCACGATCAGCACCGCTTCGAACAGGGTTTTCACCACTTCGTCGATCGAGGCCTGGATGAACAGCGTCGCGTCGTAGGCGATTTCGCCTTTGAGGTTCGGCGGCAGCTGGGCTTCCAGCTCGGGCATGATCTTGCGCACTTCCTTGATCACGTCCAGCGGGTTGGCGCCGGGCGTGGCCTTGATGCCGATGTACACCGAGGGGGTGCCGCCGAAGGAGCTGATCGAGTCGTAGTTTTCCGCACCCATTTCAACCCGCGCCACATCGCTGAGCAGCACACGACTGTCGCCCTCGACCTTGAGCGGAATCGCGGCAAAGGCTTCGGCGGATTTGAGTTCGGTATTGGCGTTGATGCTGGTGACAACGTACTCGCCTTTCACTTCGCCGGCGGCGGAGAGGAAGTTGTACTTGCGCACGGCATCGGTCACATCGCTGGCACTCAGGCCGAAACCGGCGAGCTTGACCGGGTCCAGCCACAGACGCATGGCAAATACCTGGTTGCCGAGAATCTCGGCTTCAGCCATGCCCGGCAGGGTCGCCAGTTTCGGCTGGATGACCCGCGACAGGTAGTCGGTAATCTGCGGGTTGCTCAGCTCCTTGCTGAAGAAGCTGATGTACATCAATGCCGAGGCGTCGGCGGCTTCCTTGCTCAGTACCGGGTCTTCGGCGTCCTGGGGTAGTTGGTTCTTCACCTCGTTGGCTTTGGCCAGCAGTTCGGTGAACAAGCGGTCGCTGTTGGCGCCGATGCGCGCATAGATCGAGATCACCGAGAAGTTCTGGCGACTGACCGAGGTCATGTAGTCGATACCCTCGGCACTGGCCAGACTCTGCTGCATCGGTTGGGTGATGTAGCCCTGAATGGTTTCGGCGTTGGCCCCGGGATAAGCGGTGGTCACCGTGATCAGGGCGTTTTCCATTTGTGGATATTGGCGCAGCGGCAACTTGCTCCAGGCCTGGAAGCCCAGCAGCACAATCAACAGGCTGACCACGGTGGCGAGCACCGGGCGGCGGATGAACGGGTCGGTAAAAGCCATGGGGATTCCTTGATCAGTCCGCGCGCGGCGGGCTGTTCTTCTCGGCTAAGGTCTTGTCGTCGCTGATCGCAATGTGTGCGCCGTTGTCCAGTTTGATCTGGCCGGCCGTGACCACTTTTTCGCCGTTCTGCACACCTTTGGTGATCATCACTTGCCCATCGCGGCGCTCGCCGGTTTCGATGAAACGCCGTTCGGCGATCAGGATCGGTTGGCCCTTGTCGTCTTTTTCCAGGCTGCCATCTTCGGCTTTTTTCTGCGCGACGACATAGAGCGAGTTGCCGTACAGCGTGTAAGTGATCGCGCTTTCCGGCACGACGATGCGCGGCTGCGGGTCGGGCAACAACACTTGCAGGCTGGCAAACATCCCCGGTAGCAGTTTGCCGTCGGGATTGGCCAGGGTCGCGCGGACCTGGACATTGCGCGTGCTGTTTTCGACTTTCGGGTTGATCGCGCTGATAGTGCCGGGAAAGGTTTGTGTCGGGTAAGCCGCGACAACGATCTGTACCGGTTGGCCGAGAGCAATCTTCGGTATCGACTGCTCGGGCACGAAGAAGTCTACATAGAGGCTGCTGAGGTCTTGCAGGGTGGCAATCATGGTGCCACTGGCGAGATAGTCACCGATGTCCACCTGACGAATACCGATGGTCCCGCTGAACGGTGCGAGCAAGCGTTTTTTAGCCAGTGCCGCGTTGAGCTGATTGACCGTGGCCCGGTTCTTTTTCAGCACGGCAGAGAGCCGGTCGAATTCGCCTTTGGAAATGGCCTGGCTGCCCACCAATTGGCTTCCGCGACCGTAATCGAGCTGCGCCAGACCCAGGTCGGCCTGAGCGGTTTCGAGCAGGGCGGTTTCTACCACGCTATCAAGCAGAAGCAGCGGTTGGCCGACCTTGACCTTCTGCCCTGACTCGAACTGCAAATCGATGACGGTGCCATCGGTCTCCAGGCTCAGGTCCACGCCTTGCAGCGCCTTGAGCGTGCCGACGGTGGGCAGACGCGCTTGCCACGGCCGTTCGGTGGCCGTGGCCACAGCGACACTGATCGCTGGTTTCGGCGCAGCAAAGCCCTGAATCATCGTATAGATGGAGAAGGCTTTGTAACCGGCCAGGACCAGTACGATCAGCAAAACAACACCCAGCATGATCAGCATGCGGCGACGCAGCATATTTCCACTTCCTTGGAGAAAATCAGGTGAGACAGTCGGGCACATTACTCCGAGTGTGCCGGGGATTCCAACTGGCACTTTTTACAGGCAAGCGCAAAACCTGTAGGAGCCGAGCTTGCTCGCGATAGCGGCTGCACATTCGACATCACCGTGACTGACACACCGCTATCGCGAGCAAGCTCGGCTCCTACAAAGGACCGTGTTTAGATGAGGTGAAGGTGGTTGTCCCAGAGCCCTGCGGGTAGATCGAGGGGTTTTGCAACAAGGCTTGTCTGGCGGCAGTCGTAGAACCGGCAGCGCCCTTGACCCGAGGTCACGACAAAGCCATCGGCTACCGCGCCGACCCCGGCGCAATCGGGAAGCGGCGCGTCCAGGCGCACTTCACCGCTGTCCAGGTCCCAGATGAAAAAGCGATTGCCCCGAGGCGCAGTCAACGCGACCAGGCGCAGTTCGCTGTGTACCGCGACGCTGGCGGTGTAATGCCCCATGGCCTGCAACTGATGCTCAGGCACTGGGAACGCCACGAACGGCTGGCCGGGCCGCTTGATCGCCAACAGCTCCGAAGACTCATGGGACGGTCCCATGAATTGCTGACCGGCGACGATGGTGCCGTCGCTGGCAATCCCCAAATGCCGCACGCTGTTCATCTGCTGGGCGAGGGTTTCCTTACTCAGGAGGGTGCCGTCCCGTTGCATCAGGACCAGGCTCGGTTCCATGGCGTTGAGGTTCATCTCGACGCGGCTTTCGGCCTCGGTGCGAATGCCGCCGTTGGCCACCACCAGGGTTTCGCCATCGGGCATCCACGACACCTGATGCGGGCCGACACCATGAGTCGAAATCTCACCGCTGTGCACCAGCCGCTCACCTTCGAACTTATACACACCGAGCAAACCTCGACCCGGATCGGAGGTGTCGTTCTCGGTGGCGTACAGCCAGTCGCCGCTCTTGTGAATCACCGCATGACCGTAGAAGTGCCGGTTCGGCAGCGAGGTCACGGTTTGCAGCAGCGTGCCGTCGCGCAGGTCGATCAGGTAACTCTCGGTGCCAGGACGACGGGCGACGAACAGCGCAATCGGCAGCGTCGGGTGGTTGATGATGTCGTGGCAACGCTGGCCGACCTGGGTGGCAAACACCCGGGTGCCGTCCAGCCGGTAACCGACGGCATAGTGCTTGCCGTCGGTATCGTCCCGCGCCGAGAGCAGCAGCGGGCTTTTGTCCTTCTGCTTGAACAGCGTCCAGCCGCCCAGTGTCACCGCACCCAGCAACAAACTACCTAACGTCAGAGCCTGGCGTCGCAGCATGGAACTTGCCCTCATCAGTCACCGTCGTTGGCGTTGAAGCCCAGTTGGATGCCCAGCGCCTTGGCCAGTTCGCCTTCGTGCAGGCGATGGACGACGTTGAGGCTGTCGTAGATATCGTTGAGTTGCTGGCGACCGGCATCGTCGTTGAGCATTTCGGTCAGCGAGCGTTGGTTGCTGGCGAACAGTTTCAGGGACGCGGCATAAGCGGCGTCGATCTTGTCGGCCAAAGGTTTTTGCTCGCTCGGCAACAGGCCGCGCAGGCCTTTGTTATCGACGCCTTCCCATACCGTTTTGGCGGCGGCGAGGCTGGCTTCGAGACCGGTCAGCGACGATTGGCTGCGCCATGCATCGGCCTGGAACGGTTGCGGCACACCCTTCGTCTGACGGCCCATCGGCGTGCCGAGTTTTTTCTTCAGGCTGTCGAGGGCGGTGACTTGCACGCGCAACAGATCGGCGATGGCTTCGTGAGAGTCGGCGTAGCGCTGGTTCGGGAATTTGCTCATCTGCGCGAGCATGCCGTCGGTGTTGTTCCAGCTTTTCAGAATCTCTTCGGCCAGTTGTTTCTGACGCTCACCAATCGCGATCAGCAGCGGGCAGTACTTGGCTTTCTGTTCAGCGTTGGCCACATCAGGCTTGCTGTCGAACAGGATGTATTCGTAGGCGGAAAGGCCTTGAACCACAACGCTGGACTTGGCCAGGGCCGCGGCATCGATCTGTGGCTGTGCGGTGACCAGTTGCTCGACCTGACGGCCGACGAGGTTTTTCTTGTCCGGCCAGAACTGCACCTGCCAGGCGCGATTGCCTTCGGCCAGCGGCCCGATCAGCAGCGGTTGCAGCTCGGCCCAGGCTTTCTGCGCGTGCAGGAAGTCGGCGCGGGCGGTGTCGAGGTTTTCCTTGCCTTCGCAGTAGGCCAACGCGCTGACCGCCAGTTGGCGATCGGCTTCAACCCAGCGCGTGTAGGTCGGCAGGATCACCGACTTGGCGATGGCTGCTGACGTGACGGCTTGCGGATCCTGAGGCGAACAGGCGCCCAAGGCGAGCGCGGCAAGGCTGGTGAACAACAATTTGGGACGGAACATGTCGGGCTCCCGCTATGGAATACGTATTAAAGGGAATTCAAGAACGCCAGCAACGCAGCGCGCTGCTCGGCATTGAAAGACAAAACCTGTTGCTGCGCCGCTGTGGCTTCGCCGCCATGCCAAAGCACGGCTTCGAGCAGATTGCGGGCGCGACCATCGTGCAAAAACTGGGTGTGCCCACTGACCGCCTGCGTCAGGCCGATGCCCCACAACGGCGGCGTGCGCCAGTCGCGGCCACTGGCCTGGAATTCGGAACGGTTGTCGGCCAGACCGTCGCCCATGTCATGCAGCAGCAGATCGCTGTAAGGGCGAATCACTTGATTGGCCAGTTCAGGTTCTGCGGCGTTGGCGGCGGTGGTGTATTTCGGGGTGTGGCAGGACTGGCATCCGGCCTGGAAAAACAGAGTCTTGCCGGCCAGCACCTCGGGGGCGCTGACATCGCGGCGGGCCGGTACGGCGAGGTTACGGCTGTAGAACAGCACCAAACGCAGGATGTTATCGCTGACTTCCGGCTCGCCATCCGCGCCATTGCCATTCGGTGCCTGTTTGCAGGCGGTTTGCGCGTCGGTGCAGTCGTCGACGGGCCTCAGGCTCGTGGTGAGGCCCATGTCACCGGAAAACGCATGAACATTTTGTTGATTGAGGTTCGGTTGCCCGGCCTTCCAGCCAAATCGCCCGAGGACGGTTTTTTGCTGCGCGTCATCCCAGACCCGATTCGGGCGTCCGACGATGCCGTTTTTGTCTTTTGCCTGAGCCTCGACATTGGCCAGGATCGCTTCGTCGGGGATTGCTTCGAGCAGGCCCAAGCCAATCATTGGCGGTGCAACCCTGGCCGAGAAACGCGTGTCGGGGTGCATCGGGCCGTAGCCCAACTGGGTGATGTTCAGGCTTGGCTTGCGCAACTCGACTTCGGTGCCGTCCTTGAAGCGAATCGCAACGGGCGTGTAATCGACGCGCACTTTGCCTTCCGGCACGACACCCGGCACGGACATGTCCTGGAATTGTCCGCCGTAGACCGGCTCCGGGACGACACCGAGCTGTTCGATGACCTTGGCATACGCCGGTGCATCGGGAATCGACAGGCGCACCAGCATCGACACGGCGTTCTGCGCATCAGGCGTGGGCGGATGACCGCGGCCGTCCTTGATGTGGCAGTTCTGGCAGGCGTTGGTGTTGAACAATGGGCCGAGGCCGTCCCTGGCGGTGGTGGTCGACGGAGCGATCACCCAGGGATTACGGAAAAAGCTGTTGCCGACACTGAAGTCCACGCGCCGTGACGGCGGCAGGTTGGCGGACGGCAAGGAAAATGAGTTCTGATCGGTCTTGCGCACGGTTGCGCTGCCACCGGACCGGGCTTCACCGGGTTCGGCCTGGGTAAAACGCGGGGCGTCATCGCAGGCACTCAGGCCCAGGGCCAGCAACAGTGCGGACAAGCGAAGAGGCAGCGAGGGCATCAGACATCCTGCAAGACGAGCAAAACAAGGGGCGCAAAGTCTAACAGGGCGGGGGAGATTGAATAAGAGGAATTATCGTTTGGTTGATGTAGCGCAAGGATTATTTGGCAAACACAATCCCCTGCAGGAGTGAGCCTGCTCGCGATGACGGTGTGTCAGTCGCCTGCGATTTCGACTGACACACCGTCATCGCGAGCAGGCTCACTCCCACAATGGATTTGTGTTTGGCAGGCATGAAAAAGGCGACCCGAAAATTAATGTCGATCAGTTAAGCCAAAACGCGATTCGTAGCAGCTGGCGAAGCCTGCTGCTACAAAGTTTGCGTTGCGGCTGAGATGCCTTAACTGATCGGCATTAACCCGAAGGTCGCCTTTTTATTCAGCCAGCGTTGATCAGAATTCGTGATCAGCGTTGTCCGGGTTCAGGTCACTGATGCCCAGTTTGCCAGCAGCGGCTTCGATCGAACCGGTCTGCTTGACCAGGGAAGCGATAGCGTCGCGGACGATCTGGTTGCCAGTGGTGTTGCCAGTGGTGTTGCCGGCGGCGATCAACTGGTCGTAGTGCTCACCCTTGTTGGCGTGATCGACGATGACCTGCATCTTGGCTTCGGTCGCAGCGAGGTCGGCTTTCAGCGCGGTGTCGGCAGCCGGGTCGGCCTTGGCCACCAGGGACGACAGGCTGGCGCCGGTCATTTTGGTGCCGTCGACGCGGGTGTATTCGCCCAGGTACACGTTACGAATGCCTTTGGCATCGTAGAACTGCGAATTGTGGGTGTTGTCGCTGAAGCAGTCGTGTTCGTCTTCCGGGGAGTTGGCTTCCAGGGAAACCTTCATGCGCTCGCCCGCCAGTTCGCCCAGAGACAGGCTGCCCATGCCGAACAGCATTTTGCGCAGGCCGGATTCAGCTGGCTCGGCTTCGAGGGTGGCGCGGTAGTTGTCGGCCACTTTCGGCTTCCAGTTACCGACCATTTCTTCCAGGTCGCTGACCAGCAGTTGGGTCACGGACTTCAGGTAAGCGCGACGACGATCGTTATGACCGCCGGTTGCGCCTTTGCCTTCCAGGTAGTCGGAAGCCGGACGGTTGCCGGCGCCAGGGCCGGTGCCGTTCAAGTCCTGGCCCCAGAGCAGGAATTCGATGGCGTGGTAGCCGGTGGCAACGTTCGCCTCGGAACCACCCAGCTCGTTCAGGCTGGCGAGTTTTGCCGGGGTGATGTCTTTCACGTCGATCTTGTCTTCGCCGACCTGAACCTGGGTGTTGGCGATGATGTTGGCCGTGGCGCCCGGGTTACCCAGTGCGTGCTCGTAGGATTTGTCGACGTAGTCGATCAGGCCTTCGTCCAGTGGCCAGGCGTTCACCTGACCTTCCCAGTCGTCGATGATAGTGTTGCCGAAGCGGAATACTTCGCTCTGCAGGTAAGGAACGCGGGCAGCGATCCAGGCAGCCTTGGCAGCTTTCAGGGTGTCGGCGTTGGGCTTGGCGAGGAAGGCGTCGACGGTGGATTGCAGGGTCTTCGCGGTAGATTCGGCATCGCTGTAAACGGCGAAGACGATGTCGGCGTAATGCGCGACAACGGCTTTGGCGGCGGCTTCGTCGACTTTACTGGCAGCGGCAGGCGCAGCGACAGCCGGGGCCGTGGTGCTGGCGGCCGGAGTCGGTGCTTGCGCAGCGACAGCTTTGTCTTTGCCTTCGCCACAACCGGCGAGGGAAATAGCGATGGCCAACAGACTGGCGGTAGCCAGAGGCATACGAATCATGGCGAACATCCTGCTTCGAGAGGGGGTGGAATGGCGCAGCAAGCGCGCAAAACTGCGACATAATGCAAATCTTTCGCATTATGTGTAAAGGGTTGTGCTTGTAAATATTTCTTATTCGCGGGGACACGTGAGGTAGATCAAAAGATCGCAGCCTCGTTTCACTCGACAGCTGCTACAGAGTGGAACGAGGCTGCGATCTTTTGATCTTTTACAAAATAGCCGCGTTACTGCGCTGGGCCTGTTTCAGATACGCGCTCAATTCGCGCGCCGGCAGCGGCTTGCTGTAGAGATAGCCCTGACCTTCGTGACAGCCCTCGGAGATGATGTAGGCCTCTTGCTCGGTGGTTTCCACGCCTTCGGCAATCACCTGCATGCCCAGGCTCTTGCCCAACTGGATGATGGCCCGAACGATGGTCGCATCGTCGTCGTCATCGAGCAGGTCTTGAACGAAGCTCTTGTCGATCTTGATCTTGTCCAGCGGCAGGCTTTTCAGATAACTCAATGACGAGTAACCGGTGCCGAAGTCGTCGATCGCGATCAGCGCACCGGAGCGGCGCAGGCTCAGCAGGTGCTGGGCTGCCGTGCTGATGTCTTCCATCAGGCCGGTTTCGGTGACTTCCAGCTCCAGGCTGCGCGGTGGCAGGCGGTACATCTGCAGCAAATTGTTGACCACCCGCGGCAACTCGGCGTGGTGCAGCTGCACCGTGGACAGATTCACCGCCATGCGCAGGTCGACGAAACCCTGGTCGTGCCAGTCGCGCAATTGCTTGCACGCCTGATCCAGCACCCATTCGCCGATGGCGATGATGGTGCCGTTCTGCTCGGCCAGGGGGATGAACAAGTCCGGCGGAACCAGCCCATGCTCGGGATGCTGCCAGCGAATCAGCGCCTCGACACCCACCACCCGGTGATCGCGATAGCTGATCTGCGGCTGGTAGACGAGATAGAACTGGCCGCGGGTCAAAGCGTCGCGCAGGTCTTTTTCCAGTTCGCGACGGCGGCGCATCTCGGTGTCGACACTGGCGATATAGAACTGATAACGGTTGCGCGAGCGAGTCTTGGCCAGGGTCATGGTCTGCTCGGCTTTTTGCAGCAGTTTCTCGGTGCTGTCACCGTCCTCGGGGAACAGGGTGATGCCGATAGTGGCGCGAAGGCGAATTTCTTGATGATCGAGGGCAAATGCCGCTTCCAGGTCATCGAGAATGCTTTGGGCCAGTTCGGCCGCTTCGTAGGGTTGTTCGATGTCGGCTTGAACCAGGGCGAACTGGTCGCCGCCGAGGCGGGCGAGGGCGCCAAGGCGTCCGCTGTGGGCTCGCAGGCGATCGGCCAGGGCCAGCAGCAGTTGGTCGCCGGTCTGGTAGCTGAATTGTTCGTTGATGCCCTTGAAGTCGTCCAGGCCGACCACCAATACCGCGACCCGACGTTGCAACCTGCCGGCGTCTACCAGGATTTTGTCCAGTTGCTGCTGCAATTGCTGGCGGTTCGGCAGGCCGGTGAGGAAGTCGTACTGGGCCATGCGAAGCAGGCTGTTTTCCGCTTCGTGGCGCAAATGGGTATTGCGCTCGATGGACTCGAGCAGCTGGTTGGCGGTGTTGATCCAGATTCCCAGTTCGTTCTTTTCATGCCCCTTGAGCAGCGGGATTTTGTGTTCGCTGGGGCGATCCGGATTGATTTCCGTGAGGTGTTCGATGATCCGCGACAGCGGCTTGGTCAGCAGCCAGTGATAGACCAGGTACAGCACCAGCCCCATGGCCATCGCACGCAACACGCCGGAGATGAAGATGATCACCGAACTGACGATGAAACCCTGGCCATAGGTGGCCGTGTCGAGGGTGATGCTCAAGTCGCCGTAATACTCGCTGTAAGGACCGCGACCCACCAGTTGGGTGGTGAAGGTGCGTTCCTTGCCAAGGATCAGGTCGGTCAGCCAGCGACTGTCGGAATGCTGCAACTCGCGAGCCTTTTGCGCGAGCATGGCTTCGTTGGGATGGCCAATGGAGGCCTTGCGCACAGCGTCGTCCTGAAACAGGCCTTCGATAACCTGCATGCCCATTTCCCGGTCCAGGCTGTAGACGGCCTGGGTCGAGGGATCGCGGAACATGTCGAGGATGCGTTGGGCATCGCTGGCCACGGCCTGGCGTGTTTTATAGGCATCGAAAACGATCTGGGCGCAGCTCAAGACTACGCCAACGATCAATGCCGACAGGAGCACGACCCGGAGCAACTTCACCGACAAGCTGTTCTTGAGTTCCAGCTTCAAAGAGTCATTCCTTGTTCCGTGCGGGTAGCGTCAAGTTGCCATGAGTATTGGCAATCCGGTGATGGCAGTCAAAGGGACAATCAATCACATGGGGTTTTGCTTGTAGCTTGTCCGAAATGCTGTGGTTTGGACTATTTGGACTATTTACACCATTTGTACTGTGTCGGTTGTTGGGGCCTTCAACTTGAGGGGGATTGGGACATATTTTCTGTTTGGTTGATGTTAGACGGCTGTGGCGTTGGGGCAAGGGGCTGAAGGCTGGTTTCATCGTGGGAAATCGGCCTGGTTTCTGTGGGTACACTCGGTGTACATATCCATTTCTGCGGTAACGGCCGCTAATGGTTTCGCCCTTACGGCGAGTCACTTGGAAAAGCCCCAAGTAACCAAGGGCTCTTGCCCCTTTCGTTCGGTGCCTCGCCTAGGCTCGGCATGCCCTCGCTCCGGTCCTGCTCCGTGGGCCCGCCGCCATCGGCCATCCATGGCCGGGGGCGGCTAACCCGGCATCCATGCCGGGTTGCCCACTGCGCAGAACCTCCACTCGGCCTCTCGATGGGGCGGGTGGATCAAGATCAAGAGCTGCAGGCGAGCTAACGCTCGGCCTGTTGAGTGGTGAGGAGCGAAAGGCGAACACTGATCCCCCTGTGGGAGCGGGCTTGCTCGCGAAGGCGGCCTGACAGCCGACCAATCTCTTTCTGCCAAACATCCAATCTCTGTGGGAGCGAGCCTGCTCGCGATGGCAGCCGCACAGGCAACGCAAGCGTCCGTTTAAACAGCGGTAAAAAAACCAGACCTTTCCCACGAGATTTTCAGGTTGCCCGTAGGAAGCGGGTTCAATAACCTTTTGGGTGTCGCTGAAAACTCAGCGACCGGGTGTGAGAACTCGGCAAGTCATAGTCATCCAGCGCCAGTATCCGCATAATTGCCGCCAGCTATCTGCTGCATATGCGTTATGGCGGCTGTGTGCGGGCAGACTTCGGTCTGGCCGGGTGTCTATGACCGGTTTCTCACCTCGCACATAGCTGCCACCTCTTCGTCGCGTGAGAAACGGCGAGGGAATGGCACCCAACGTCATAGGCATTCCCTTGGATAAATTAATCCCCGATCCCCCCTTCAACAGCTCCAAACCCTACAACCACAGTCCCATGTTCCTGATCTCCCCGGACATGAACACCGAATCCCTCCTGGCCCACGCCTGTGAGTCATTGGCTTCAGCCAACGTCTTGGCCAGCGATTTCGCCACCTACCTGACCGGCTCCCAGCGCAGTACGGCGTTGGCCATCGCGCAGATCGTGATGTTGGCGGACTTAGCCGTTAATCGGGCGCTGGATATCGTCGACCCGCAGGAATAGGCGTTCAGTCAGTTCTACCGCGTCATCGTTCTTCGCGAGCAGGCTCGCTCCCACAGGTACAGTGGTGTCCTTGTGGGGGCGAGCCTGCTCGCGAAGGTGGTCCAACTGCCGCCGCAAGACTTTTCCTGGCGCATAAAAAAACCCGGCAAAAGCCGGGTTTTTTTGACTGGTGTCGATCTTAAGCGGTGAAGGTTTTGCCTTCGAACTGCTCAGCCACGAATTTCCAGTTGACCAGGTTCCAGAACGCTTCGACGTATTTTGGACGAAGGTTGCGGTAGTCGATGTAGTAAGCGTGTTCCCAGACGTCGCAGGTCAGCAGCGGGGTGTCGCCGTTGGTCAGCGGGTTGCCGGCGCCGATGGTGCTGGCCAGGGCCAGGGAACCGTCAGCCTTTTTCACCAGCCAGCCCCAACCGGAACCGAAGGTGCCGATGGAAGTCTTGCTGAACTCTTCCTTGAACTTGTCGAACGAACCGAAGGCTGCGTTGATCGCGTCAGCCAGTGCGCCGGTTGGTTGACCGCCGGCGTTTGGCGCCAGGCAGTTCCAGTAGAAAGTGTGGTTCCAGACCTGAGCGGCGTTGTTGAAGATACCGCCCGAGGAAGATTTGACGATTTCTTCCAGAGTCTTGCCTTCGAACTCGGTGCCTGGCACCAGGTTGTTCAGGTTCACGACGTAGGTGTTGTGGTGCTTGTCGTGGTGGTATTCCAGAGTTTCCTTGGAAATGTGCGGCTGCAGGGCATCGTGTGCGTAAGGCAGCGGCGGCAATTCGAAAGCCATGATGATTCTCCTAATCAGGTCAGTTGCGGTGAGCGCAAGGCCGATCACGGGCGGCCAGACAAGCGCCGGGGAGTTTGTACTCTTTGCGGCGCATCGGATCGGATCATAGCACCGGGGGTGCGGCATAACCACGCAACAACTGTGTGGAATAGAGGTTCCAGAGCCTTTTGGAATAATCAGCTGGCGACGATTAATTGAAACGCCACGGTGAACATCATGACTGCTACCAACAGATCGAGGACTCGCCAGGTACTTGGCCGAGCCAGCCAGGGCGCCAACCACGCCGCGCCGAGCGCCAAGGTGAAAAACCACAGCAGCGACGCACTGGCCGCGCCCACGACATAAGCTCCGGGCTCGGTTTGTTGCGCGCCGAGGGAGCCAATCAGCAGCACGGTATCCAGATAAACGTGCGGGTTTAGCAGCGTTACGGCCAAAGCACTGAGCATCACCGCACGCAGCGAGCGCACGGTCTGGTTTTCGCCCTGTTGCAGGCTCTGTTTCGAGCAGGCCCGACGCAACGCCAGGCTACCATACCAAATCAGGAACGCCGCGCCACCCCAGCGGGCGACGGCCAGCAACGTCGGGTTCTGCGCCAGCACCGTCGCCAGGCCGAATACTCCGGCGGCCACCAGTAAGGCATCGCAGGTTACGCAGAGTGCCGCCACAGGCAGGTGATGTTCGCGCCTAAGGCTCTGAGCCAACACAAACGCATTTTGAGTACCGATCGCCATGATCAGCCCCGCGGCCACCAACAGGCCGTTCACATAGCTTTGCCACATAAGATGTTTACTCCGCGTTGGCCGCCAGATCCCGCAGCACGTGCAGGGCGCGTTCGGCATCGGCCTGGCCGACGAATAAATGGTCGTGGTAATAGCCGGCGATCACGTTGCAGCTGATGCCGGCCTGGCCTAATGCCGTGGCGAACGCGGCGGTCAGGCCGACGGCTTCGAGCGCCGAATGCACGTTCAAGGTGATCCAGGCCGCGACGTAATCGAAACTGAAACCCGCCTTCTCGGCGTGGGAACGTTCCAGAATCACCGTCAGACCTTCCTGCTCGCGAAAGCTGCCGACAATCTCTAGACCTGCCGGCAACTTACCGTCGCGCAGGGTGCAGAACACGTATTCGCCGACGTTGAGTTGTGGGCTCATGCTGCGCAGCAGGGTTGCCAATGAAGTTTCGCCAGCCATGTCGATAATCCTTGTTGAAGAGTTCTTGCTGGCCATTCTCCGGTGCCAGGCTGTATAAGAAAAACCAATCATGCTGATCGCTCATTAGGAAAACTGATGTTCGACTATAAATTGCTTTCTGCCTTGGCCGCGGTGGTCGAGCAGGCCGGGTTCGAACGTGCGGCTCAAGTGCTCGGTTTGTCGCAATCGGCGATCTCCCAGCGCATCAAATTGCTTGAAGCGCGGGTCGGCCAACCGGTGCTGGTGCGGGTGACACCGCCGGCCCCGACCGAAATTGGCCGACGACTGCTCAATCATGTGCAGCAGGTGCGTTTACTTGAACGGGACTTGCAAACCCTGGTGCCAGCACTCGACGAAGAAGGTCTGCCGGAACGTCTGCGCATCGCCTTGAATGCCGACAGCCTCGCCACATGGTGGGCGGTGGCGGTCGGGGATTTTTGTGCGCAGCAGCATTTGCTGCTCGATCTGGTGGTCGAAGACCAGACCGTCGGCCTCAAACGCATGCGCGCCGGTGAAGTCGCGGCGTGCGTCTGCGCCAGCGAGCGACCGGTGGCCGGCGCGCGCAGCGTATTGCTGGGGGCCATGCGCTACCGTGCGTTGGCCAGCCCGGCCTTTATCGCCCGGCATTTTCCTGAAGGTGTACGCGCCGATCTGTTGTCGAAAACGCCCGCACTGGTGTTTGGACCGGACGATTTCCTACAGCATCGCTACCTCGCGTCCCTCGGCGTCGATGGCGGATTCGAACACCATCTATGCCCCTCGTCCGAAGGCTTCATCCGCCTCACGGAAGCGGGACTCGGTTGGGGCCTGGTGCCTGAACTGCAGGTGCGCGAGCAAATGGAGCGCGGTGTATTGGTGGAGCTTTTGCCTGATAAACCGATCGATGTGCCGCTGTACTGGCATCATTGGCGCAATGGCGGTCAGTTGCTGGGGTTACTCACGGATCAGTTGGTGCGTTCGTCGAAGCAATGGCTGGTGCCGTTGGACTGACGGGCAGCGTCAAGACCTCACGCAATACGTAAAACGAAATATTCGGAGTAATTCATGAAGATTCTGGTTACCGGCGCAAGCGGCTTCATTGGCGGGCGCTTTGCGCGTTTTGCCCTGGAGCAGGGCCTGGACGTGCGGGTCAACGGTCGCCGGGCCGAAAGTGTGGAGCATCTGGTGCGCCGTGGCGCCGAGTTCATCCAGGGGGACTTGAGCGACCCGGAACTGGCACGCGATCTGTGCTCAGACGTGGAAGCCGTGGTGCATTGCGCCGGTGCGGTCGGTGTGTGGGGGCGTTATCAGGACTTCTATCAAGGCAACGTGCAGGTCACGGAAAACGTGGTCGAGGCCTGCCTGAAACAGCGGGTTCGGCGACTGGTTCACTTGTCGTCGCCGTCGATCTACTTCGATGGCCGCGATCACCTGGGATTGACCGAAGAACAGGTGCCCAAGCGCTTCAAGCATCCCTACGCCGCCACTAAATACCTGGCCGAGCAAAAGGTTTTCGGCGCTCAGGAGTTCGGCCTCGAAACCCTGGCCCTGCGCCCGCGTTTCGTGACGGGGGCTGGTGATATGAGCATCTTCCCGAGATTGCTGAAAATGCAGCGCAAAGGACGGCTCGCGATCATCGGTAACGGCCTGAACAAGGTTGATTTCACCAGCGTGCAAAACCTCAATGAAGCGTTGCTCAGCAGTTTGCTGGCCAGTGGTTCGGCCTTGGGCAAGGCCTACAACATCAGCAACGGCACGCCGGTTCCACTGTGGGACGTGGTCAATTACGTGATGCGCAAGATGGATGTCCCACAGGTCACGCGCTACCGTTCCTACGGCTTGGCCTACACCGTGGCGGCGCTCAACGAGGGGGTGTGCAAATTGTGGCCGGGTCGTCCCGAACCGACCCTGTCGCGCCTGGGCATGCAGGTGATGAACAAAAATTTCACCCTCGACATCAGCCGCGCCCGGCATTATCTGGACTACGATCCCAAAGTCAGTCTCTGGACCGCCCTCGATGAATTCTGCGGCTGGTGGAAGGCCCAGGACATTCGCTGACGCATGGGTTAGCGCCGCCACACTGAACCGAGTTCGGGGTTGAGGGTCAATCGATGCGGCAGTGGGGGTTATACTGCGCCGCATCAAGCCATCACCGCGTTCCACAAAGGTTGACTCAATGTCCATGCGTAACGATGCCAACGACGACTTCGATGTACCGAGCCTGCGTGCCGACAGCCTCGACGACGATGACTTTCCGCCTACGGCTCGCAACTCCGTGCATTCGCGGACCACGCCAGTCGTCAAAGTCAAAAGCCCGAGCACCGGCCCGCTGTGGGCGCTGGTTGGCGCCTTGTTCTTTGCTTTCGCCGGCCTTGCCTGGTGGAGCTTCCAGCAGCTTTCGCTGATGGAGCAGCAATTGGTGGCGACCCAGGAAAGTTTCGCGCGTATCAGTGAGGATGCGGCGGGGCGCTTGCAGGATATTTCCGGCAAGGTTGTCGCCAGTCAGACCAACGTCAGCAGCGACAGCGAAGCCTTGAAGCTGCAAATCAAACAGCTGGAAAGCAAGCTCCAGGATCAAAGCAAACAACAGCAAGGCGTTGTCGGCCAGACCACCGATCTGGACAAGCGCCTGGCACTGATGAGCGCACAGACCACCGATCTGGATAAGCGCTTGGCGCAGATAACCGAGCAAGGCACCGAACAACAGACCGCCACCATTCAATTGCAGGCTCAGGTCAAAGTCTTGAACAGCGATGTAGCCGTGCTGAAAAGCAACCCGGCGGACATAGACAAATTCGACGCGCAACTCAAGAGCCTTGGCTCCGATATCGTTGCCCTTAAGAAACAAGGCAACCCGAGCGCCGCCATCGAGCGTCTGGAGCAGGAAGTCATTATTCTCAAAAGCGAACAGGACAATCGTCCGGCCGTGGCTCAAGGCGGGACCAATACTGCCGAATTCGACGCCTTCCGTAGCCAGGTCACCCGCAACATCAACACCCTGCAGGCGCAGATCCAGAATCTGCAGCAGCAGCTGCGCGCCCGGCCTTGAGCCATGGATCATTCCCGGATTCCCCGGGAATGATCTTCTTACACACTGCCATTCGCTGAATATCCATACATGCCCCATTGCCGTCTACGCTCTTGAAACACCAACAAGAACGAGGGATGCGCAATGGGGTTTTTGCACAGGTTGGCCTTGCTGGGCGTGATGCTTTTGCTGTGCCTGGGCCAGGCTCAAGCCGCCGGCACGGAAAAGGACGACAGCCAGGCTGCCAAAGCCCTGCTGGAAAAAGCCCTGGCGTACTACCACGACAATGGCGACAAAGCCTTCGCTGCATTCAGTCGTCAGGGCGAGTTTGTCGACAAGGATCGTTACGTGTTCGTGGTCGACACCAAGGGCGTGATGCTCGCCAGTGGTGGGCCGTCCTCAGCGTTGATAGGCCGTGATGTGTCTGATGTGCTCGGGCCGGACTTGCAGAAAGCCTTCAAAGACGCCTTGAAAGTGCCGGAGGGCAATGGCATTCAGCAGGCCGAATATCGCTGGCAGAACTGGGCCGACGGCAAGGTCGAACGCAAGCATGTGTTCTACCAGCGCATCGGTCAGCGGATTCTGGCGGTGGGTTACTACGTGCCACGGGCCTCAGCGGAACAGGCGATGGCGTTGCTGAACAAAGCAGCGGCCGATCTGGCCATGGACGAGAAGGGGACGCTCACAGCCATCAACTCCCTCAAGGGCGGTTACTTGCAGGATGACCTGTATGTCTTCGTCGTCGACCTGGATAACCAGCGATATGTCGCCCACGGCACCAACCTGCGGTTGATCGATACCGATTTCAGCAAGATCAAGGACCCGGACGGCAAGCCGGTTGGGGAGCCGATCCTGGCGCTGATGGCCAAGCAGGATTACGGCGAATACGAATACCGCTGGAAAAACCCGGTGACCGGCAAGGTCGAGGACAAACATGCCTACCTGAAAAAGGTCGGGCATTTTCTGGTGGCTGTCGGGTATTACAGCCCTTGAATGGCGGTGCCTGACACACCGTAATCGCGAGCAGGCTCGCTCCCACAGTAGATCTCCAGTGATCACAGAATTTATGTACGACGGAAATCCAATGTGGGAGCGAGCCTGCTCGCGATTGCAGTCGACTCGGTCTTCCTATCGAACCTTATCCTCGCGCCCACGCAACACCAAATTCGGCATGGCAATCGCCGCCGCCAGCCCCAGCAGCGACACCGCCGCGCTGACCATCAGCAACTGTTGAAAGGTCAGCAGCAGTTCGGCACGCAAGGCATTTTGCGCATCCCCCGGCGCGGCGTTCAAACCATCGAGCAAGACATTTCCGGAACTGCCCTCGGCAATCATCAAAGGGCCGGCCAGGTGGGCAAAGCTTGAGTCCTGTAACAACGCCAGCAGCAGGGCTGACATCAACGCCACACCCACCGCGCCGCCCAATGAGCGGAACAGGTTGGTGGTGCTGGTGGCGACACCGATGTCCCGTTGTGCCACCGAGTTCTGCGTACCGACCAAGGAAGTCGGAAATTGCATGCCGCTAGCGATCCCGCTAAGCAACATGAACAGACTACTGAGCACAAATGCCTGGGGAGGACTGAACGCCATACCGAGAATCGAGATCGGCATGAGCGCGGCGCCGGTCAGGATCATGGGTTTGTAGCGCCCGGTCACCGAGGTTCGGCGGCCGGCGAAATACGCCCCGATCGGCAAGCCCATCGCCAGCGGCAACAGGTGCAATGCGGCGCTGTCGGCCCCGGCGCCGGTAACGCTCTGGAAGCGCAGCGGCATCAACACAATCAGCGAGATTGCCTGGAAACTGGTGAAGAAGATCGTGCACCAGCACAGGATCGCATTGCGATTGGCGAACAAATGCATCGGCAGCAGCGGCTCCCGCGCCCGGCGTTCATGCCAGACGAACAGCGCCAGTACCAACACCGCACAACCGAGCAGGCCCAGCACTTGCGCACTGCGCCACGAATGGCCCTGGCCGACCTGGGTGATGCCCAGCAACAAGGCGGTCAAGCCGATGATCATCAGCAACGTGCCGAGGTAATCGATGATCGGTTTGCGTTGCGGCACTGGCAAACCCACCAGCGTTCGATTGGCCACCAGCCAGGCACCGAGGCCCAGCGGAAGATTGATCAAGAACACCCAGCGCCATGACAGGTACTCGGTCATGTAACCGCCGAGTACCGGGCCGGCTACGCTGGCCACGGCGTACATGCTGCTGAAATAGCCTTGATAGCGGCCGCGTTCCCGGGGCGGCACGATGTCGCCGATGATCGCCTGGCTGACCGAAATCATCCCGCCAGCACCGATGCCTTGAAGAATCCGCGCCAGCACCAGTTGTTCCATGCTCTGGGCCATGCCGCAAAAAAGCGAAGCGACCGTGAACAACCCCATGCCAAACAGCATCAACTTGCGTCGACCGTACAGATCGCCCAGTTTGCCGTAGATCGGCACCGCCACCGTCATCGCCACCATGTAGCCGGAAATCACCCAGGCCAGCAGGCTGACGTCCTTGAATTGTGCGGAGATGGCCGGCATCGACACGGCGACGATGGTCTGGTCCAGCGCGCCCAGAAAAATCGCCAGCATCAGGGCGATCAACACGCTGCGAATGGCCGGTTTTGGCGCTTCAGGCTGGTTGAGATTGGTCACGGGTTAGAACCTGCGGACATTGATTGACCCGCAAGGAGCAAGGCGAGCGGGGATGCTCGCCAAGTGTAAGTCGGTAGCAGGCTATTCGATAGCCTCGTATGGAAGGCCGACGTAATTTTCTGCAATGGTTTTTCGACCGGCCTCGGAGTCGACGAAGTACCCCAGTTCCGACTCGGCAATCCGCTGGCTGAAGGCGTCGTGATCGTCGAAGCGGTGCAGCATCGAGGTCATCCACCAGGAAAACCGTTCGGCTTTCCACACCCGGCGCAAACAGACCTCGGAGTACTTCTCCAGCAAATCCACACGACCTTCTCGATAAACCCTCAGCAAAATGTTGAACAGCGTACTGACGTCGCTGGCCGCCAGGTTCAGGCCCTTGGCGCCGGTGGGCGGGACGATGTGTGCGGCGTCGCCGACCAAAAACATCCGTCCGTACTGCATCGGTTCGACGACAAAACTGCGTAACGGCGCGATGCTTTTTTCGATGGAAGGCCCAGTCACCAACGATGCTGCCAATGCGCCAGGCAGACGGGATTTGAGTTCATCCCAGAAGCGCTTATCCGACCAGTTCTCGACGTGCTCGTCGGCCGGTACCTGGAGGTAGTAGCGAGTGCGGGTGGCCGAACGCATGCTGCACAGGGCGAAACCGCGCTCATGCCGGGCGTAAACCAACTCTTCGTGCACTGGCGGGGTATCGGCAAGAATCCCCAGCCAGCCAAACGGATAGATCCGCTCGAACACGTTCAGGCACTCGGCAGGAATCGACTGCCGGGCCACGCCATGGAAACCGTCGCACCCGGCGATGTAGTCGCAATCGAGTCGATACAGCTCGCCGTCCTTCTCAAAAGTCACGAACGGCTCTTCGGTTTTCATCCCGTGAGGAACGGCGTTGTTTGCCTCGTAAATCGTCTGCGCACCGGCCTCCCGACGAGCGGCCATCAGGTCGCGGGTGACCTCGGTCTGACCGTAGATCATCACCGTTTTGCCACCGGTCAGGGCTTGCAGATCGATGTGTACCCGGCGTGCGTCGAGGGCCAGTTCGAAACCAGTGTGGACCAGCCCTTCGGCGTCCATCCGCTGACCCACCCCGGCCTGACGCAACAGCTCTACCATGCCTTGTTCGAGGACGCCGGCACGGATTCGTCCGAGCACATAGTCCGGGGTCTGGCGTTCGATAATGAGGGTGTCGATGCCAGCGTTATGCAGCAATTGGCCGAGCAATAAACCGGACGGACCGGCGCCGATAATAGCGATTTGGGTTTTCAGCGTTTTCATTGTTTTTATGACTCGCAAGCTTCACGCGACGAGGGCCGGTGAATAATTTTTATGGATCAAGTGCTTGCATTTTTCTCTCGCGAGTCTGTCAATTGAAGGGGAAAACTGAGCCGATACCTGTACATTCTGCCAATCGGTGCGATTATCGCCCGCCTACCCCGAGGCCTGGATTGAAGTGATGAACAAGCCTGACCTACCTTCGATTCCAGTGTTCAAGCTCTACGGTGAAAGCCTGGATTGGCCGACCCCGGACTTGCTGCACTGTGAAACCATTTCCAAACGCAGCCGCGAACACCAATGGGAAATCAAACCCCACCGCCATGCCGATTTGTGCCAGTTGCTCTTCGTATTCAAAGGTCAGGCAGAGCTTGAAATCGAAGGCAAACGTACGCAGCTGACCGAGCCGGCGATTCAGATCCTGCCACCGCTGTCGGTGCACGGCTTCCGGTTTTCCGAGGACGTCGAAGGGTTTGTCGTGACCCTGGCTGCGCCGCTGGTTGCCCATCTTCAGGCGCAACTGGGCAACTCGGTGAACGCCCTGGCCCAGGCCGAAAGTTATCCGGCGGGCAAGGAAGGCGACTACCTCAACAGCCTGTTTTCAGCGCTGCAAGACGAATACACCGGCCACCAGCCGGCTCGCGAAATGCTCATGCATTCGCTGGTCAGCGTGATCATGGTGTGGGTGAGCCGCCAGGTGATTTCCCGTCGTCACGCCAGCCAGCGTCCGCAGCGTGCCCGGGAGTATCTGAACGGTTTTATCCAACTGGTGGAAGAGACCTATCGCCAACACGTCAAGGTTGAAGACCTGGCGCATCGGCTGGGGATTTCCGTGTCCCACCTCAACGGCACGTGCCGTGAGCTGGCGGGACAACCGGCGTTGCAGATCATGCACGAACGTCAGTTGCTGGAGGCCAAGCGTTTGCTGACCTACACCAGCATGACCATTTATGAAATGTCCGACGTGTTGGGATTCTCCGATCCGACCAACTTCACGCGCCTGTTCCGGCGTCGAGTGGGGATCTCGCCCAAGGCATTTCGCGACCGCTTGAAGGCCGATCAGGACAAAGAGGCCTGATCCCCTTCGTTACTTGAGGGCGTTGAGGGTCGCGTTGTGGGGAATGCAGCGTTCGAAGTTGCAGCTCGCGTATTCACGGGGCAGTTGTCGCAACTGCTCGACGCGCCAGGCCGCGGTGCCATATAGCGCGAGCGTGGCCGCGCAGGTGATGAAAATCGCGAGGTATCTTCTTGTTTTGATGTTCATGGCGTTGACCTCTGAACGAATACCCTTCGGTACTACTTTCAGCATAGGTCAGCGCCAGTGAGTTGCCAGCAAAGCGGCGTTTGCATGTAACCCGGTATTCAGAACACTGATATCCCCATGTGGGAGCGAGCCTGCTCGCGAATGCGGTTAATCATTCAACAATGACCTTGGCTGACCCGCCGCATTCGCGAGCAGGCTCGCTCCCACAAGGGGATACGGTTACAGGCCGATATCCCATTCCGGCTCCTCGGGGAATCTGAGCACCAGAAAATCCAGCATGCTGCGCAACGCCGCCGGCATGTGTTTGCGTGAGGCATACACCGCGTAAACGTTCATTTGCCGGGGTTCGGCGTGGGGCAGCAGGCGGATCAGTTCGCCGCTGTGGATATGCACGCCGGCCTGATAACTGGGGAGCATCGCCACCCCGGCGCCGGCCATCGCCGCGCGCAACAACGTGCTGGCTTCGTTGGCGCTGATGTTGCCCTGCACCGGCACTGACACCTGCTCGCCGTCCTCCTCGAAATGCCAGAGGCTTTTGCCGAAGTAGGAGTGGGTCAGGCAATTGTGCTGGCTCAGATCCTCAACCCGCAGCGGCGTCGGGTGTTCGAGCAGATAAGCAGGGGAAGCGCAGATCACCGAGCGGCAGACTGTCAGTCGCCGCGCGATCAGGTTCGGGTCCAGGTCATTGCTGGTGCGGATCGCCAGATCGATGCGCTCATCCACCAGGTTCACCGTGCGGTCGAGCATCTGCAGGTCGATGCTGACGCCGGGGTAACGTTTGACGTAAGCAGCCATGGCATCCGCCAGTTGTGCCTGACCGAACGAAGTGCTGACGCTGATCCGCAACAAGCCGCGTGGTGCCTCGTCCGGTTCGCTGACGGCGGCTTGCATGTCCGTCGACAGGTCGAGCATTTGCCGACAACGGGGCAGGATTTCACTGCCGGCGGCGGTCAGGCTCAACTTGCGCGTGGTGCGGTGCATCAGGCGTGCGCCCACCCAATCCTCCAGCTCCGCCAGATAGCGCGAAACCACTGGCCGTGACAGGTCCAGGTGATCGGCGGCGGCCGACTGGCTGCCGAGGTCAACCACCGTGACGAACACCCGCATTGCTTGTAGACGATCCATGATTTGCCCGCTTTCAGAAACAAACTATGTCCCAGCATCGCATTTTTTGTACTGAGTCATGCAACTAAGCTCTGTCCCATCGCCAAACACGGCATTCGGACAACGGAGCAACAGATGATCGGCTTCACCTCGCTTAAACGTATTTTGCTGGCCACCGCCACCCTCGGTTTCGCTGCCCACGCAGCGGCTGCCTCGACTCTGACCCTGGATGTCTACAACCCGGGCGACAAGGCGATCTTCCCGGTGACCTCGGTGTTGGTCAGTGGCGAGAAAGACGCGATCTTGGTGGATGCGCAATTTGGCAAATCCCAGGCTGAGCAAGTGGTCGAGAAGATCCGCGCCAGCGGCAAGCAACTGACCACTATCTACATCAGCCACGGTGACCCGGATTACTACTTCGGCCTCGACACCCTGACCGCCGCTTTCCCCAACGCCAAAGTGCTCGCCTCGCAGCCGACCGTGGATCACATCCAGAAAACCGTCGACGGCAAACTGGCGTTCTGGGGGCCGAAAATGGGCGCCGATGTACCGGCCAAAACCATCGTGCCGCAGGTACTCAAAGGCGACAGCCTGATGCTCGAAGGGCAGAAGTTGCAGGTGCTGGGGTTGGACGGCAAGCAGCCGGATCGCACCTTTGTCTGGATTCCGTCGATCAAGGCTGTGGTCGGTGGCGTTGTCGTGGCGGAAAACATCCACGTGTGGATGGCTGACACCCAGACGCCGCAGTCCCACGCCGATTGGCTGACTACGCTGCATGCCATCGAAACCTTGAAACCGAAAACCATTGTGCCGGGTCATTACCTCAGTGAAAGCGCCCGTTCGCTGGCCGCCGTGCAGTTCACCGCCGATTACATCAAGGCGTTCGACGAAGAAACCGCCAAAGCAAAAGATGCTGCCGCGCTGATCGCCGCGATGAAAAAACGCTACCCGAAGCTGGGTGAAGAAAGCTCGCTTGAGCTGAGCGCCAAAGTCGCCAAGGGCGAGATGAAGTGGGGTGAATGAGGGGATTAACTATTGCTGTTGGACTTGTCTGTGGCTGTAGGGCTTTCCTGTGGCGAGGGGATTTATCCCCGTTCGGCTGCGAAGCAGTCGTAAACGCTTGGGACTGCTGCGCAGTCCAACGGGGATAAATCCCCTCGCCACAGATAAATCCCTACAGCCGCAGGTAATCCCTTCACCACAAAGACCTTTCATCATCCAGATTTGTACTGACTCACCAATATCCAACTGGAGAACGTCATGAGCAAGATCGCAATCATTGGTGCCACCGGTCGAGCCGGTAGCCAACTGCTGGAAGAAGCCCAGCGTCGTGGTCACAGCGTTACGGCGATTGCCCGTGACACCTCGAAGATCGGCCAGCGTGCCGGTGTGGTCGCCAAGAATGTCGATGCCCTCGATGCCGAAGCCTTGCAAGCGGCAGTCGTTGGACATGACATGGTGATCAGCGCTGCGCACTTCGCGACCCTTCCTGCCAGCGCCGTGATCGGGCCGGTGAAGAAGGCCGGTGTGAAACGTCTGTTGGTGGTGGGTGGTGCCGGATCGCTGTTGCTGCCGGACGGAACTCGCGTCATCGACAGCGAGGGTTTTCCGCCGGCGTACAAGGCTGAGGCCAGTGCCGGTGCGCTGTTTCTGGAAAACCTGCGGCAGGAAAAAGAGCTGGACTGGACCTTTGTGTCGCCGTCGGCAGAGTTTGTCGAAGGTGAGCGCACGGGGACGTTTCGGGTTGGCAAGGATGATTTGCTGGTGAGTAGCGAAGGGCGGAGCTGGATCACTTTTGCTGATTATGCGATTGCGATGTTGGATGAAGTGGAAGCGCCAAAGCATTCCCGCCAGCGGTTTGCAGTCGGGTATTGAGCTGAAAACCACCCCTCACCCTAACCCTCTCCCCAGGGGGTAGAGGGGACTGACCGAGTTGTTCTTGGAGGTACATCGACCTGAGTAATCGAGTCGAACTCAGGTTTGAAAAGCATGAAGATCGGCTCCCTTTCCCCCTCTCCCCTCTGGGGTGAGGGGCGGATCTAACTGACACGCCACGCCACGCACATCAGCGCGCCTGCGCCTGCTCCACCAACCACCCCATCAATTCCCTCAACTTCGGCGAAGGCCCGGGTTTTTCCGGGAAAACCAGGTAATACGCCAACCCCGTCTTCACCTTCAATTCAAATGGCATGACCAGCCGCCCAGCACTCAAATCATCGCCAATCAACGACCAATCCCCAATCGCCACACCTGTCCCTTGGGACGCCATCGACATCGCCAAATCCAGCGTTTCGAAATGCTGGCCTTTGCCGACATTGCTCAAGCGAATATCCGCAGTGGCCAGCCAGGCTTTCCAGTCCCGTTCATCCCGTGTCGGGTGCAGCAACAGGTGCTGCTCCAGATCCTCCGGCGTCATCAGCGGCACTGGACCTTCCAGCAGAGGTTTGGAGCAGACCGGTGTCAGTTGCTCATCGAACAAATGAAAAGAGGCCAGCGCGCTGTCCGGCGGTGCGCCGTACATCACCGCCGCATCGAACTGCTCGCGATGAAAATCCACCCCGTGCTTGACCGTGGTGGTCAATTCCACCGGCACATCCGGGCGCTCCCGTTGCCACTGCAACAACCGCGGCAACAGCCAGCGCATGACACACGTCGGGGCCTTGAGTTGCAGGGTTTCGCGCTTCTCGCCGATCTGCTCCACCGCCTCGTCGATCAAGCCGAAAATCTGCTGGACCCGTGGCAGCCATTCCCGTCCTTCGGCCGTCAAACCAAGGCCTCGGGCCTGGCGAATAAACAGTTCATAACCCAGATGTTCTTCCAGCCCGGCGATCTGCCGACTCACCGCACCTTGGGTGATGTACAGCTGTTCGGCAGCACGGGTGAAGTTGCAGCACTGCGCGGTAATCAGAAAAGTGTGCAGCGCCGGCAGGGGAGGCAATCGTTTCATTGGGATCCAAGGTATGACGTGAGGACATGGCTAGTATGACTTTTTATCCATTGTTGCGGCTACGTGTCGCCCGTTCCAATGAGGCCATCCCTGGACCTGCCCACTCATCATAAACACTGCGCAGGTCCGGCGTCTCAAACGAACAAGAAGGGCAAAGACATGGCGACGTGCGGCGAAGTATTGGTCAAGTTACTCGAAGATTACGGGGTTGAGCAGGTGTTCGGCATTCCCGGGGTTCACACCGTGGAGCTGTATCGCGGGCTGGCCCGTTCGAGCATCAACCACGTCACTCCGCGTCACGAACAGGGCGCCGGTTTCATGGCCGACGGTTACGCTCGCACCAGCGGCAAACCGGGTGTGTGCTTCATCATCACCGGCCCTGGCATGAGCAACATCACCACCGCCATGGGCCAGGCCTACGCCGACTCGATCCCGATGCTGGTGATCTCCAGCGTGCAATCGCGCAGCCAGTTGGGCGGCGGTCGCGGCAAGCTGCACGAGCTGCCAAACCAGAGCGCATTGGTCGGTGGCGTGGCGGCGTTCTCCCACACCTTGATGTCGGCGGCTGAATTGCCGGGCGTCCTGGCGCGTGCCTTTGCGCTGTTCCAGGCCGGCCGTCCGCGTCCGGTGCATATCGAAATTCCGTTGGACGTATTGGTCGAAGAGGCCGATGACCTGCTCGCCAGCGTCCCGGTGAACATCGACCGCGCCGGTGCCTCGCCGAGTGCAATCAGCCGCATGACCGCGCTGCTGGCCGGTGCCAAGCGCCCGTTGATTCTCGCCGGTGGCGGCGCCATCGATGCCGCCGCCGAGTTGACTGAACTGGCCGAACTGCTGGACGCCCCGGTGGCCCTGACCATCAATGCCAAAGGCATGCTCGAATCCAACCATCCGTTGTTGATCGGCTCGACCCAGAGCCTGGTCGCAACTCGCGCTCTGGTAGCTGAAGCGGACGTGGTGTTGGCGATCGGCACCGAACTGGCCGAGACCGATTACGACATCACCTTCGCTGGCGGTTTCGAGATTCCTGGCGTGCTGCTGCGTGTGGACATCGACCCCGACCAGACCGTGCGCAACTACCCGCCGAAATTCGCGTTGGTAGCCGACTCGCGCAACGCGGCTCAGGCCTTGCTGAGTGCGCTGTCCCACAAGTCGCTGGCCGAGCGCCGCAACGATTGGGGTCAAGTGCGTGCCGCGCGTTTGCGCGAAGAATTGGCCGCCACTTGGGATGCGCCGACGCTGGCACAGACGCGCTTTCTGGAAACCGTGCTGCACGAATTGCCAGAGGCCGTTTTTGTCGGCGATTCGACCCAACCGGTGTACACCGGCAACCTGACCTTCAACACGGAACGCCCGCGTCGCTGGTTCAACTCGTCCACCGGTTACGGCACCCTCGGTTACGCCTTGCCGGCGGCGATTGGCGCCTGGCTCGGCGGCAGCGTCGAAAACGGCGCGCGGCCTCCAGTGGTGTGCCTGATCGGCGACGGCGGCCTGCAATTTACCTTGCCGGAACTGGCCAGCGCCGTTGAAGCGCGCACCCCGGTGATCGTCCTGCTGTGGAATAACCAGGGCTACGAAGAGATCAAGAAATACATGGTCAATCGCGCCATTGAGCCGGTCGGCGTGGACATCTACACCCCGGACTTCATCGGTGTGGCCAAGGCGCTGGGCTGTGCAGCCGAAGCCGTCTGCGGTGTCGAGCAACTGCGCAGCGCACTGCGTGCCGCTACTGATCGCCAGGGTCCGACCCTGATTGAAATCGATCAGAGTGTGTGGATGAAGGCGGTGTCGAAATGACTTTCCGCATGACTTTCCCAACGGCGCTGGATGGCCTGTTCATCGACGGCCAATGGTCCGCTGGCAACGAACACCTGCGCGTGATCAACCCGGCCACCGAAGCCCTGTTGACCACCGTGAACGGCGGCGATGAACAGGCAGTCGATCAAGCCGTCACTGCCGCGTCCAATGCCTTCAAGGATTGGTCGAAATCCACCGGCGCCGAGCGCGGCGCGATCCTGCGCAGAATCGCTGCGGGCGTGCAGGCCGGCCGCGAACAGTTGATGCATTTGCAGTCGAGCAACAACGGCAAGCCGCTGTTTGAAGCCGCCATCGATGTCGACGACGTGATCGCCACCTTCGAGTACTACGCAGGTCTGGCCGAAGGGCTCGATGCCAAGCAAGACAGCAATGTAGAGCTGCCAACCGACGACTTCAGCGCTCGTGTGCGCCGTGAGCCGTGTGGTGTGGTTGGCCTGATCGTGCCGTGGAATTTCCCGATGGTCACCACTGCCTGGAAACTCGCCCCGGCCCTGGCCGCCGGTTGCTGCGTGGTGCTCAAGCCGTCTGAAGTCACGCCGCTGCCGGAGCTGGAACTGGCGACGATCATCGCCGAGGCCGGACTGCCCAAGGGTGTGTTCAACCTGGTCTGCGGCACTGGCCTGGCCGTCGGCGCGCCGTTGTCGGCCGACCCGCGCATTGCCAAGATTTCCTTCACCGGCAGCAACGCCGTCGGTGTTCAAGTCATGCAGCGTGCTGCAGAAACCGTGAAGGGCGTGAGCCTGGAACTGGGCGGAAAATCCTCGCTGCTGGTGCTCAAAGACGCAGACATCGAACTGGCCGTGGAAGTGGCTTGTGGCGGCGGTTTCTTCAACGCCGGGCAGATGTGTTCGGCCACCAGCCGCGTGCTGGTCGCCGATGAACTGGCGGACGAATTCCTCATCCGTTTGAAGGCCCGCGCCGAAGCCATTCGCGTGGCCGACCCGTTCGACCCGAACGTGGAAATGGGCGCACTGGTCAATCAGGCGCAATACCAGCGCGTACTCGGCCACATCGATCGTGGTTTGAGTGCCGGCGCCAAGCTGGTTTGCGGCGGCAATCGTCCGGCAAACCTGTCGCGCGGCTATTTTTTACAGCCGACGATTTTCACCGAAGTGCCCCTCGACAGTGCGCTGTGGTGTGAAGAGATTTTCGGCCCGGTGATCTGCGTGCGCAGTTTTGCCACCGAAGCCGAGGCGATTGCCCTGGCTAACGACAGCCAGTTCGGTCTGGTGGCCAGCGTGGTCACCCGCGACGCCGAAGCGGCAGATCGGGTCGCCAACGCCTTGCAGGCGGGGCTTGTGTGGATCAACGCGCCACAAGTGATCTTCCCGCAGACCGCTTGGGGTGGCTACAAACAGAGCAGCATCGGCCGCGAATTGGGGCCGTGGGGCTTGCAGGCTTTCCAGGAAATCAAACACGTGATTCGAGCGGTCTGACGGCTCGAAAAGGGTCAGCACATGCCTCATCACGAGGCATGCGCTGGCGTCATGGCTTCAATGAGTTTTTATCGATAGTCAGGTGTTTTGCACGACCTCAGGATGAAGCGGTCGGCTCAACTCAAGCCCTTTGAAACCGGGGGTTTGGTGCTGATCTGGGCGCGCGGATGCAACGGTTGCGACCAACCTCATACTTACAAAAACAAAGGGAGTCCTTCATGGGCGAGCATGATTTAAACAGACGTCAATTCATTAAAACCGTGGGCGTGGCGTCCGTAGCCGCGGCGGCCATGAGTTTGCCCTTCGTCAAGGCCAATGCCAGCGACACACGCTTCCAGGGCAAAACCCTGCGCCTGCTGACCTGGTCCGATGACACGGGCCTGGCCGCACTGCGCAACATCGCGGCCACCTTCGAAGACAAGTACGGCTGCAAGGTCATCGCCGACCGTACCGGCAGCACCTCGGAAATGGTCGCCAAACTCAAGGCCGCCGGTGATCGTCCGCAGTACGACATCATCACCCTGGCAGGCGTCGGCGCCGAAGGTCTGGCCGCCGCCAACCTGCTGGAAAAACCCGACCTCAATCGCATCCCCAACCTGGTCGACGTACCGGAGAAGTACCGCACCGGCGCCAACGGTCACGGCATCGGTTACCTGCTGTGGTGCAACAGCCTCGTCTACAGCACCCGCACCATCAAGGAAGCGCCGGACAGTTACGCCGCGCTGTGGGATGCGGACCTGTCGCCGAACATATTCCTGCCACCGCCGAACTGGACCGAAGCGATGGACCTGATCATCATCGCCGCCAAACTGGCCGGTGGTGACGAGCACAACATCGAGCCTGGCTTCAAGAAACTCGCCGAGCTGAAAGATCGTGTGGTGACCCTGGGTGAAAACCCGAACCAGATCGCCGAACTGTTCCGCACCGGCTCTCTGGACATGGGTGGCCTGTACGCTCCTGCGTTTTTCCCGAAACAGATCCGTGACCCGGCTTACGGTCTGGGCGCCACGTTCGGCATGAAGGAAGGTTTCTACACCGACCTGATGCTCTCGGTCATGCCGAAGAATCGTCCGGGCGATACCGACCTGGTCTACGCCTTCATCAACCACTCTCTGGACCCACTGGTGCAGGGCAAGATGGCTGAGGACATCTACAACGGTCCGGTCAACGCCAAGGCGATCATCTCCGCCGAAGCGCGCAAGAGCCCGTACATCCTCACGCCGGAGCAGATTGCCGAGAAAGCGATCATGCACGACAACGCCTTCCTGGCCTCCGTGCATGACCAATGGATTCGTCGTTACACGGAAATCTTTTCTTCCTGATCTGAATCGCAGGGAGGTTCTTCGAACCTCATCGCGGGCAAGCCTTGCTCCTACAAGAGCAGCGCCTTACCTGTAGGAGCATGGCTTGCCCGCGATCGAGTGCGCAGCACTCGCCAAGATCTTCCATTGACGAGACCCTTGCTATGGAACACCAACCTCTGACTCATCCGGTCGCCGCCGCTTCAGTGCGCACCAATCGGGGTGTTTCGCCGACGACGCGTGCCTGGATTTTCCTCTCGCCGTCGATGCTGTTTCTGGGCGTATTGATCGCCGCCAGCCTGCTGGTACTGCGCATGAGCGTGGGCACCAAAGGCGCGGAATGGACCGGGTTCAGCCTGGCCAGTTACGCCCAATTGCTGGAACCGTATTACCTCAAATCCTTGCTGCTGACCCTGCGTCTGGCGCTGATCAGCGCGGTGATCGCGGTCGTGCTGGCGATTCCGGTGGCTTACACCATGTCGCGGCTGACCTCACCCTTCGTGCGACGGATCTTCCTCGCTGCGGTGCTGCTGCCATTGCTGGTCAACCTGCTGCTGCAAAGCTACGGCTGGCTGGTGATTCTGGGACCTGGCGGGATGCTCAATCAGGCACTGATGGGCCTGGGCCTGATCAAGCGCCCGATCATGCTGCTCTACAACCAGAACGGCGTACTGATGGGCCTGGTGCAAACCGCGTTCCCGTTGGCCGTGCTGCCGATTGCCAGCGCCATGCGCGGCGTCGCCCGTACTTATGAAGAAGCCGCTGCAACGCTGGGTGCCAGCCGTTTGCAGGTGTTCCGTCAGGTGGTGCTGCCGATGAGCATGCCGGGGATCATCACCGGCGCGACGTTGGTATTCGCCTACAACGCCAGCAGCTTCGTGGTGCCTTTGCTGCTCGGTGGTCGACGCGTGCCGATGCTGGCCGTGATGGTCCATGACCAGATCGCCCCGCTGATGAACTGGCCCGCCGCCTCTGCTGCCGGTGTGGTGCTGATTGTCACCACGCTCGCGATCATGACCTTGTCCGAATACATCACTGGCCGTCGTCGGCGCATGCTGGAGGCTTCGCAATGAGCTCTGTGATCAAGAAACGTTATGGGCTGCTGCCCGGCGAGACCGGCAAGTTTGCCGGTATCCTGTCGGGCTTCATCCTGCTGCTGGCGGTGTTGCCGATCCTGACCATGATCGTGATGTCGTTCAGCGGTGCGTCGAACCTCGACTTCCCGCCGAACAGCTACAGCCTGCAATGGTACAAGGCTGCCTGGAACACCTTCGTGTCGCCGGATTCCAGCGATGTGCTGAGCCTCGGCAAAGCCATGACCACCAGCCTGATGGTCGCGTGCCTGACCATGGTCTTCGCCACGATCGTCGCAGTGCCGG
This sequence comes from Pseudomonas sp. LS2P72, assembly GCF_054897865.1. NCBI lineage: Bacteria > Pseudomonadati > Pseudomonadota > Gammaproteobacteria > Pseudomonadales > Pseudomonadaceae > Pseudomonas > Pseudomonas sp. LS2P72. Next base: position 5,560,657 of record NZ_CM142708.1, on the reverse strand, counting down.
CGGCTTACGCGCTGACCCGTTGCGAGTTCCGCGGTAAAGCCGTGGCGCTGCAACTGATGTCGCTGCCGCTGGTGTTTCCGATGGTGGTGTTGGGGCTGGCGTTGCTGCTGGTGTTCGACAGCCTGCCCTTTCAAATGACTACGTCGCGACTGGTGATTGCCCACGTAATCCTGGCGCTACCGTTCGTAGTGAAAAACTGCACCGCCGCAATGCTCTCCATCGGCAGCGAAGTCGAAGAGGCCGCGCAGATGCTTGGCGCTTCACCGACCCGGGCGATTATCGATGTGGTCGTGCCGCTGATGAAGTCGGGGATTCTGGCGGGGATGCTATTGGCGTTCATTGTCTCGTTCAACGAATTCACCGTGACGTACTTCCTCTACACCATCGACGTCATGACCGTGCCGATCTGGATGTACAGCCGCACCGTGTCATCGCTCGACCCAACCGTTTTCTCGTTTGCCGTGCTGATCGTGCTGATCGACTTCGTCCTGATCTGGGCGCTGGAGAAGCTGGTGGGCGAGGGCGGCGTTTCCTTTTGATTTGAGGTGCAACATGACTGGTCTGATTCTGGAAAACGTCGAGAAACATTACGGCTCGGCCTGCGCGGTAAAGGATGTAAACCTGCATTTGCCTGAGGGCAAACTGGTGTGTTTCCTCGGTCCTTCGGGCTGCGGCAAAACCACGTTGCTGCGCATGATCGCAGGGCTCGAAACCCTGAGCGGCGGCGAGATTCGCCTGGACGGTGAAGACATCGGCCACACGCCGGCGCATCAACGTAATTTCGGCATGGTGTTTCAATCGCTGGCGCTGTTTCCGCACATGACGGTGGGGGAGAACATCGCCTATCCGCTGAAACTGCGTGGCGTCAGCAAGGCTGATCAGCAGGCGCGGGTGGTGGAGTTGCTGCAACTGATTCAGTTGCAGGAAATGATCGACCGTCCGGTGTCGAAACTCTCTGGTGGCCAACGTCAGCGCGTGGCGATTGCCCGGGCGATTGCCAATCACCCGAAAATCCTCCTGCTCGACGAACCGCTGTCGGCGCTGGACGCCAAGCTGCGTGAATCGATGCAGGTGGAAATCCGTCAGCTGCAACAACGCTTGAACATCACCACCATCATGGTGACCCACGACCAGCGTGAAGCCATGACCATGGCGGATATCGTCGTGGTATTGGGTGAGCATCGCGTGCAGCAAGTGGGCACGCCGATTGAGATTTATCGTCACCCGGCCAATGAATTTGTCGCGGACTTTATCGGCTCGGGCAATATCTTCCCGGCCACCGCGCTGGGCAACGGCAAGATTGGGCTGCCGGGTGGCGATGCGCTGGAAGTGCCGATCTGCAGCAGCATCGTGGTGGGTGAGAAAGTGAAGATGCTGATTCGCCCTGAGGACCTGCAACTGTCGCATCCACAGGCGACGGCGGGGAATCGGTTGCTCGGCAAGGTGACGTTCGTGCGCGATATTGGCGCGACGATTGAAACCACCGTTGAGTGTTCCGGGGTGTCGTTTACGGCGTTGAGTACGCCGTGTCAGGGGTTTGGGTTGAGCATTGGCAATCCGGTTTCGGTGACGTTGCCGGCTGAGGCGTGCCGAGTACTTGGCGCCTGACTGACTGGCCCCATCGCCGGCAAGCCGGTCTCGCTCCCACATTTGATCTGAGGTGTTCACAAATTCTGTGTTCACAGGCGATCAAATGTGGGAGCGAGACCGGCTTGCCGGCGATGAGGCCGGCAAAACCAGCACAAAAACCAGATCAGACCGTCAACCGCAACCGCGCCAAATCCCGCAACGGTGGGGCCCCAAACAATCGACTGTACTCACGGCTGAATTGCGAAGGACTTTCATACCCGACCCGATACCCCGCCGCCGAAGCCTCCAACCCTTCCGCCAGCATCAACCGCCGCGCTTCTTGCAGACGCAGTTGCTTCTGATACTGCAACGGACTCATCGCCGTCATCGCCTTGAACCGGTGATGCAACGTCGACACGCTCAGGTTCACTTCCTTCGCCAGATCATCGATGCGCAGCGGCTGTTCATAGTTGCCGTTGAGCCATTTGATCGCCTGGCTGATGCGATGGCTCTGGCTGTTGGCGATAGCGATTTCGTACAGCCGATGACCCTGCTGGCTGCGCAACAACCGATAAAGAATCTCCCGGCGAATCAGCGGTGCGAGCATGGCGATGTCTTTCGGCGCATCCAGCAAACGTGCCAGACGCAACACCGCGTCGAGCATCGCGGTATCGATCCGTTCGACATACAAGCCACGCCCTGTCGGCCGGGTGGGCACACCGAGCGGGCCGGCGTCGGCAATCAGCGCGGAGATTTCCGCCGGATCAATATCCAGCCGCACCGCGAGGATCGGTTCTTCAGACGTGACATTCACCACGCGCCCGCTCAGTGGCATCGAAACTGAGACCACCAGGTAATTCAGCGGATCGTAATTGAAGTACTCATCGGCCAGCCTGACCTCTTTACGGCCCTGCGCCATGATGCACAGCGCGGGTTGCGCCAGTACCGGGGCAAACTCATGGGATTTGCTATGGCGAGACATGAAGAGCGAGCCGACGGAAGTCGCATAAGTGCCATCCTCCGCCGTGTTCTGGCGAATGATAGCGGCCAATTCCGCGCGCTGTTTCTCCATTTCGGCGTCCAGCGGGGCTTGAAAGTGATCGAGCGACGACATGCAAGGCATCCTCGGCAAGGCGTTGGTAATGAGCTGAGCTTAAGTTTGTGCAAGGCGAAGCGGTAGACACATCCTGCCTCAAGCTTGCCTGATTCTGCATGGCGTGGATTAACGGTGCCTCTATGACAGGGCAACCCAAGGGAAACTTGCTTGAAAGCCCTGTTTCATTGGCACGAAAGCGTTTACAGGTTGTTACAGGTTCCTCGAGAAGCCGCGCAGGATTGTGCAACAAGCCGGCAGGAATCGACTAACCGCGCTTCTGCCTGCGCGCTTAACCTTTGATCCTGTCGCAGCCCGTCCCACGGCTGCCACTCGAGTACCTGGGAGGGTTGAACATGTCTACGCAAATCCCCGTCAGTCATATGGCCTTTGTCCGCGCCCGCGCCGGGCGTTCGGCGGAACTCGGTGCGCGCCTGAGCGCCTTGATCGAGCCGTCCCGCAGCGCACCGGGTTGCCTGAATTTTGCCCTGCAACATTCGCAGTGCGATCCGGAGTTGTGGCTGGTGTCCGGTTTCTGGATGAACCAGCAGGCCATGACTGCTTACTTCAGCACCCCGGCCATGCAGATTTTTGCCGAGTTGGTGCAGGACCTGGTGGTCAACAGCCTGGATTTCCATACCTTCAAGGACGTGTCGGCCGCCCAGGCGCTGGGGCAGTCTCAGTCGTGGGTACACAAAATGGCGGGTTGAGGGTTTAATGGCGCAATTCTCCATTCAGCCAGGATCCACGACATGGCACGCAAAGCCTTTGAAACCTTCGAAGCCGTATCTGCCGTAGTACCCCGTGAAGGCGGTTATCACGCCGCAATCGCCACCAAGGCCATCGGTGGTTCGGGTGCGCCACGCTTTCACAAGCTGCTCGAAGAACAGACCTTCAAAACTGCCCATGAGGCCGATGAGGCCGCAGCCAAAGAGCTGACCCGTCTCAGGGACGTCAGCGAAGACGGCGACCTGATCTGGTAATTACTTGACCGCCCCCGGGCGATACATCTTGAACAACGCCTCAGGCCCCAGCTGGAAATAATCCGCTGGGCCGCCGCCGCGCAGAATCGGTTCTGCCGCGGCGGTGTCGTACACCCCATCCTTCAACAGCCACTTGGCGATATGCACGGCGACCACTTCGCCGAGAATCAGCCAGCTCGGCACCACTTCGCCATCGGCCCGCTGCAACTGAATGATTTGCGTGACTTTGCATTCAAAGGACACCGGACTTTCGGCGACGCGCGGCACCTGAATGATTTTCGACGCTGCCGGAGTTAGCCCGGACAGTTCGAACTCGTTGACCTCAGGTGGGACCATGGCTGAGCACTGGTTCATTCGCTCGGCCAGTGGCCGGGTCGCCAGGTTCCAGACGAATTCGCCGGTCTGTTCGATGTTATTCAGGCTGTCTTTGCGTCCGACACTGGAAAACCCAATGATCGGCGGAATGTAGTTGAACGCGTTGAAGAAACTGTAAGGCGCCAGGTTCAGGCGGCCATTGGCATCCTGAGAGGAAATCCAGCCAATGGGACGCGGGCCGACGATGGCATTGAACGGGTCATGCGGTAGGCCGTGGCCGTTGGCGGGTTCGTAGAAATGGATGTCGTCAGCCATGGCATGGGGGTTCCTGAATTCGGTTCGTCGCGAAGACGGCCATAGTGCAAGGGCTGACGAGTAATTTCCAGCGTTCGATCAGTTGGTACGGGCTGCCTCGGTGTGATCGGCGCCGTCGGAAGCGACCTCGGCTGAGTCAGTGCGATCGTTTCCAGCGGAGGCGACTGCAGCGCCACTTCCTAAGGTGAAAGCGGCAGAGCCGGTGCGATCGTAACCGTCAGCGGCGAAGGTATTGGCGGCCAGTACAGAGAGGGTCAGGGCGAGGATCAGTTGGGTTTTCATGGTGTGTACTCCAGGTTCGCTTGCACAATGCAATGAATCGGCGAGGAGAGTCCGTGGAGGGCGTTAACCGCTGATTAATTCGCTCTTTTGCTTATGTGACAAATTGTTCGTGGCGCACCTTACTTGTCTTGATCGCACGCTTTCAGCGTCAATGAAAAAGGGACAGACCTTTGCCAGGTCTGCCCCTTTTTTGTGTCGCTGGCGGACTCAGTCCGTCTCGATCCGCGAATGCTTGCGGGTGTCTTTCATGGTCACGTAGACCAGCAACGACACGGCAATACACGCGGTGACATACCAGTAGTAACCGGTTTCCATGCCGATGCTCTTGAACCACAGTGCGATGTATTCAGCGGTGCCGCCGAAGATCGACACGGTCAGCGCGTACGGCAGGCCGACGCCCAGCGCACGGATTTCGGTCGGGAACAGTTCGGCTTTGACCACCGCGTTGATCGAGGTGTAGCCGCTGACGATGATCAGCGCTGCCATGATCAGGAAGAACGCGCCCCACCAGGTTTGCACGGTGTGCAGCGTGGTCAGGATCGGCACGGTGAACAGCGTCCCGAGAATACCGAAGGCAATCAGGATTGGCCGGCGACCGACTTTATCCGAGAGCCCGCCAATGATCGGTTGCAGGCACATGAACAGGAACAGTGTGGCGGCCGAAATAGTGGTGGAGTCGGAGATGCTCATGCCGACAGTGTTCACCAGGTATTTCTGCATGTACGTGGTGTAGGTGTAGAACGCCAGGGTACCGCCCATGGTCAGGCCGACCACGGTCATCAGTTCCTTCGGATGGCGCATCAAGGTGCGCATGGCGCTTTCCTTGGCCTTCTCTTTCTTGGTGAACGACTCGGTTTCTTCCATGCCACGACGCAGGTAGAGCGCGACCACGGCACACAGCGCGCCGATGGCGAACGGGATGCGCCAGCCCCAGGCGTACAGCTCTTCGGTGGTCAGGACTTGTTGCAGCACGATCAACACCGCCAACGCGATGAGCTGACCCGAGATCAGGGTCACGTACTGGAAGCTGGAGTAGAAGCCGCGACGATCCTTGGTCGCCATTTCGCTAAGGTACGTTGCCGAGGTGCCGTACTCGCCACCAACCGACAGGCCTTGCAGCAAACGGGCGAAAATCAGCAGGATCGGTGCGCCGATGCCGATGGTTTCATAACCGGGGCTCAGGGCAATCAGCAGCGAGCCGAAACACATCAGATACACCGAAGCCATCAGCGCTTTCTTGCGACCGGCCTTGTCGGCGTACAGGCCCATCAGCCAGCCACCGATCGGGCGCATCAGGAAGCCCACGGCGAAGATCGCGGCGGTGTTCAGCAGTTGTGCGGTGGTGTCGCCTTTGGGGAAAAAGGCCTTGGCGAAGTACAGGGAGAAGGCGGCGTAGACGTACCAGTCGTACCACTCGACCATATTGCCGACAGAGCCGCTGAAGATCGATTTGATGCGACTGGCAGTGGTTCTTTCTTTGGCAGTCGAAGCTGCCGACCCAAGAGGCAGGGTTTGTGAGTTATCCATGACGGATCCTTCATTTAATTGTTTTTGTGGAGCGCGTTGAAACGCAGCCTGCTTGGGCTATAGCAGGAGCTGTGCCAACGGGAGGAGGGGCGGTTTAGAGGGGGTGGGGAGATTTTCTGAGCGGAAATCCGCTTGTTTTTGATTGGGTATGAGCGGAAAACCGCTCAATTAACTCGTGGAATTGCTTTGCTTGAACCGGCCTCATCGCGAGCAGGCTCGCTCCCACAGTAGATTGGTGTACGCAGGACCATTGTGGGAGCGAGCCTGCTCGCGATGAGGCCAGAACAGGCACCGCAAAATCAGCTGTCTTGGAGAAACATCTCGCGCGTCAACCCATGTCGCTGCATCTTTTCATTGAACGTTCGACGCGGCAGCTGCAGCTCTTCAAGCACCGCTTTCACATCGCCCTTGTGCCGGGTCAACGCCGCGCGCAGACAATGCGCTTCAAACGCTTCCTGCTGCGCCGCCAGCGATTGCCCGGGATCGATCCCCACCGGTTCCGGTTCACCCAGCCCCAACACTTGTCGCTCAGCAACGTTCGCCAATTCACGCACATTGCCCGGCCAGTCGTGGCTCAGAAGGTGGCTCAACTGCGGGCCGCTCAGTGGTGGAAACGTGCGCCCCAAACGCTCGGCGGCATTTTGTGCAAACGACTCGAACAACAACGGAATGTCTTCACGCCGCTCGCGCAACGGCGGCAGCCGCAACTCGGCCACGTTCAACCGATAGGCCAGGTCCTCGCGAAAGCGTCCGGCCCGGGCTTCGTCCAGCAAGTCGGGTTTGGTCGCGGCGATGATCCGCAAATCCACGCGGATGCTCTGATTGGAGCCCAACCGCTCCAGCTTCTGCTCCTGCAACACCCGCAGCAATTTCACCTGCTGGGCCAGCGGCATGCTTTCGATTTCATCGAGAAACAGCGTGCCGCCGTCGGCGTATTCGAGCTTACCGATGCGTTTGCCCGAAGCGCCGGTGAACGCGCCGCTCTCGTGACCGAACAGTTCTGCCTCGAACAACTGCTCGGGGATCGCGGCACAGTTCAGCGCCACAAACGGTTTGTCGGCACGCGGACCAAAGTCGTGCAGGCAACGGGCAACCAATTCCTTGCCGCTGCCGGTTTCACCGCGAATCAACACATTGACCGGCAGCGTCGCCAGGTCCAGCACTTGCCGACGCAACGTCTGCAAACCACGGGACACGCCCAGCAACGTCGCATCGAGTTTGGCGCGGTTGTCCGCCTGCTCGTGCAGGGCGCGGTTTTCAAGCACCAGCCGCCGCTTGTCCAGCGCACGGCGCAGACTACCGAGCAGGGTTTCGGGGCTGAAGGGTTTTTCAAGGAAGTCGTAGGCGCCATCGCGCATCGCTTCGACCGCCATTGGCACATCGCCGTGGCCGGTCAGCAGAATCACCGGCAAGTCGGCGTCGCGCCGCTGAACCTCGGCCAGCAGTTCCAGGCCGGTCATGCCCGGCATGCGCACGTCGCTGAGGATCACCCCGGGGAAATGCTTCGGCAACTGCGCCAGGCATTCATCGGCGCGGCTAAACAATTGCACCTCGAACCCCGACAGGCTCAGCCATTGTTCAACGGCACTGCGAATACTGCTTTCGTCGTCGACCACCATTACTGAATTCAGCATGAGCCGGGGGCCTCCAGGTCGATGGGCAAGGTCACGGTGAACACCGCGCCGTTTGCATGATTGTCGGCGCTCAGGCGTCCACCCGATTCGTGAACAATGGCAAAGGATACGGCCAGCCCGAGGCCCAGACCATCACCCACCGGTTTAGTGGTGAAGAACGGATCAAACACGTTGGCCAAGTGCTCTTCGGCAATGCCGCCACCGTTATCGGCGACGGTCAGGCGCCAGAGTTGTTCGTCGGCTTCGAGACGGATTTCCAGGCGTTTGCAGGGTTTGTCCTGCATGGCGTCCAGCGCATTGCGCAGCAAATTGATCAGCACCTGTTCCAGGCGAATCGCATCGCCACGCACCCACGCCGGGCGCGTCAGGTGCAGCACCGTGCTGACCTGTTCATCGCGCAACCGTGTGTCGAGCAGCTGCAACGATTGGTCGACCACCGCCGCCAAATCCAGCCGTTCGCGCAGGCCGCTGGGGCTTTTGCGGGCGAAGGTTTTCAGGTGGCCGGTGAGGGCGGCCATGCGCGTCAGCATGTCATCCACCGGTTTGAGCGCCTTGTAAGCGTCGTCAACCCGACCGTGGTCGAGCAGCAGCCTCAGAGTAGCCAGCTGCATGCGCTGGGCGGTCAGCGGCTGGTTGATTTCATGGGCCAGCGCGGCAGACATCTGGCCGAGGGCGGCGAGTTTGGCCGATTGCACCAGACCGTCCTGAGCGGTGCGCAGGTCGCGAGTGCGTTCTTCCACCAGTTGCTCGAGCTCTTCACGACTGCGTTGGCGCAGCTTGGCCAGACGCCAGCGCTGATTGAGGAACAGCAACAGAAACACCACGGCCAGCCACAACCCGGCGGCGGCGAGCCCGGCGTTACGGCTGTCTTCGAACGCGACTTGCGGGCGGCGCAGCAGGTGCAGCGTCCAGCCTTCAGTGCTCAGCGGCAGCGATTCCCACAGGTAATTCGCCGTCCTGTCAGGACCCACGACCCGCGTCAAATCACTGTTGTCGTCGAAGCGCCGCACCGATTGATATTCGAGCGGTATCAGCGGTTGTTTATCGTATTGGCGGGTGGCCTTGAGTTCGGCGTGATCGCTGTCACTCAGCGGTTTCAACAGGCGATAGCGCCAGCCCGGCTGGTTGGCGATGAAGATAATCCCGCGTGCATCGCTGACCAGCAGCGTGTCGCTGCCCTGACGCCACTCGCGCTCAAGTTCCGGGAATTCGAGTTTCACCACCATGGCGCCGAGGAACTGGCCGTCGTCACCGGTGACCGCGCTGGACAGGAAGTAACCGGGAATGCCGCTGGTCACGCCCACCGCATAAAAGCGCCCGGTGCCTTGGGTGCGTGTCTGGCTGAAATAGGGGCGAAAACCGTAGTTGTGACCGACGTAACTGCTGGGCAGGCGCCAATTGCTGGCGGCCACGGCGAGGCCGGTGTGATCCAGCAATTCGAGGGTCGAGGATTGCGCCGCACCGTTGATTTTTTCCAGTTTGCGGTTTAGTGCGTCCTGCTGTTCAGCGGATACCGGGCCGTCGAGGGCGCCGCGCAACTCCGGGTCTAGCGCGAGGACGGCGGGTAGGGCACGGTAGCGATCGATCAGGGTGTGCAGGGAGTTGGCATAGAGCGCCAATTGCTGATTGGCGCGGGCGGCGTCTTCGACCAGCGCCTGACGTTCGGCATGACGTATGGCCAAGGTGGCGGCAAGGACCGCCCCGGCGATGATCAACAGGGTATACAACGACAAACGCACGGCACGAGCAGTTGGAATCATGCTGTAGAAAACACTGGGAATACGGGCGCGCACGATAGCATGCCGTCCAGACTTGTTGCCGATGCCCGCCGCTCCACCGCACCTTGATTGGACGATGGTCGATACGAGTGGCGCGTCTAAGCTGCTTTTCGTCGTTGCCGTTCCAGAAACCTGTTATCCGTGGTGCCAGCCTCTCTGTAGAGGCGCATACGTTCCTGACTCCGTTCTATTTTGGCCAGAGTGACCTTGGTCTGATTCTCCAGACCAGCGAGAGAAATGGGCTGAAGGGTGCTTTTAGGGGTCATGTAAGTGACGTTGGGTAATATGTCGGCGGGATAAATGACGTCAGTGCCTAACTTTTTAAAGTTGATTTTAGCTCTAGCCCAGCGTTGTTCGGTGGTGGTTTTCCAGTCGACAAGCATTTTGTCGATTTTGTCGATTTTTACAGGCGTGAGCCCGTTCTTGATGTCCTCCGCTTCCTGAACCCGAGAGCCCAAGGCTATTAGCGCGCTGACTCCCGGGACCACTGATCCAACGAATCTGCCAAAGAACGCGAGAATTCCCTGGTCGAGGACACTGCCGTTGTCGCTGCTCACATCAAGCCCCGCCTGGCGATCGATCTCGGCGATGGTCATTGTTGATGTTTGCGGTATGAGTGGACGCACCAGCTTGAAGGGCGCACGGATCGTTACTTCTGATTCGTCGGCCAGGTCACCACCGGCGTTTCCTCCGATAAAACCGACGGCATAGGGATCAAGATTGATGTCGACTCCAGGTAACAAACCGCCAATTGCCTCGCTACCGTAGAAGCCACCAAAGAACGCTGTTGTACCGCTTAGGCCTTCGCCAAGTGTATTTTTCAGCAGACTCTTTGCAATACCGCTTTTACCGGCGATGTTTTCGATTCGCTTAAGGGTTGGCATGACGTTTGAAACGAGGCTCGAAATGAAAAGCGCGTAATTGTGAATTTCCCATTTTTCTTTTGATGCTCCGAAACCGTCCACGTAAAGCAGCGGGTTATTCCCCACAAATGCATACAGATTGAGCCCATCCACATCCCCCAGCGGATCCGGATTGACCCACCGCCACAACCAAGGCGCGTAGTACCGCAGCCCGTAGTAGTAAAGCCCGCTGACATCCATTTCCTTGCCTGAGTAACGGATGGTTTTATAGCTGACCTCCAGTGCGGAATCCGCCGTCAGCCACGCGGTGCCGCCGAAGGGGTAGTAACCTTCGTGGCTGATCAGGCTAGCGTGTTGATCGAGCTCCATGAGGCTGGAGCCCAAAGGGTCGTCAAGGCTGTAGCGCAATTGATCGGCATCGATCCCGTCGGGCTTTGCGCTGACCCAATGCAGGCATCGCACGCTACCGAACCCGCTCGGCAAGGTAATGACGTGCAGCTCTTCGCCGTTGTCGCGTTTACGGATCTCCAGCCCCGGCCAATACATCACTTCGTGAAAATGGCTGGTCGATGGCGTATGCCATTGGTGGCATTTGTAGACGCGTACGCCCTGGCTATAGCGATAGGTTTCTTCATCGTCGGGTCCGTCTTCGCGTTTGACCAGCGTCACTGATGCCAGTTGATCACGGCTGCTCCACTGCAAGTCGATTCCCGAATGCAAGGCCCGGAGATTGCCGTGGCGGTCAAACAGCGCAGGAAAATCGGGTACGGGGTCTCCCTCTTTCCCGCGCACGCCACGGTTGCTCGATGGGTCAATGAGCATCTCTTGGGTGTAACCCCCCACGGCACGGCCATGGATCAGCTTGTTCAGGTTGCCACCGAGGTCGTACTCATACGTCTGGTGATAGTTGAGATGATTGTTGGGATCGCTCGGTAGCGGGCGGCCCGGCAGGTCAGATGTCGGGGGCGCGTCATGGCCGGTGGCACTGATCAACCGATAGAGCGAGTCATAGGTGAACTCGCGGTGGCCATCCATGTGCTGATTGGCAAAGAACCTGGTCTGGAACGTGTGATCGTCGATGCGCAATACGTTACCGACCCGATCATGGACATACTCGAGGTTCTGCCGCAGGGCCGTTTCAGGCACACCGGCTTTCAAGTGCTTGAGCCGACCATCCACTGCGTCGTAGATCCAGCGGCTGACCACCTTGTTTCCCGCACGCTGTTCGATGATCTGACCGGCGGCGTTGTACTGGGCATCTTCCAGAATGGGCAACCAGGCGTCCTCGGGCTTGATCCGCAGTTGAGTCTTTTTCAGCTGCCCGGCAATGTCGTAGCGCAACTGTTGCTGATGATTGCCGGCATCGGTCTGGGTCAGCATCGCACCGAGAGGGCTCCAGGTACGGCTACCGACAAAAACCTTGTCGGCAATCTTTCGGGTTTCGCGCAACGATTGGCCCTGCAGGCTGAAGCTGCTGAGCTCAAGCCCACCAGAAGAATCGGTTTGCTTGATCATCTGGCCACGGAGGTTGCAGCCGGGGTCGCCTGAGGCGTCGGCATACATAAAGGTTTCGACGTTCGGTTGACCGTTTTCCTCGATGGCGAGCGGGCGCAACTGAGGGTCGTAGGTGGTGCGCCAATGACTGCCACGTTGATCCCAACGCTGAAGCTCTTCCCCGGCGAGTCCGGCCAGGCTCAAGCGCCAGCCGGCATCTACAGAGCAGACCTTCAGCGGCTCGCCGGAAAGTCGGTAGGTCGTGCTCAGGTTGGGCACGATACCAAACAGGCGCGGGTCCGATTGTTCGAGCAGTCGTCCGGCGGCGTCATGCCGTTGTCGGGTAATCAGGGTTTCCAGTGGCCCGTCGATGACCTTGCGCAAGTACTCGATCTGGCGAATCGGTAAACCCCGACTATCAATGACCGTCAGGTTCGGGGTCCGCCAATGAACGGTGGTCGTCATGGCTTGCCTGCCTTCAACTCACTTTCAGGCGGCGCAACGTAGGTGTCATTGAAATCCAGGCTGGTGGTGTACCAGGGGTGGATGATCTCGAGCGCGACATCTCCTTTGGCGTTGATGACTTTATTCTGGCGACCCAGCACGTCGTAAAAGTTCTGATCGTGATGGCCGAACTCACGGAAGGAATGGTCATTGATATAGCGATGTCCATTGGCGAAGTAAGGGCGAAATACCCGAACAGTCAGTCCTTTGTTGTTGTATTCCACACGTTCGCTGACGCGCCAGCGCGGATCGGCGTGCGCGACTTTTGGCTTGCCGTCTTCAATCACCAGTTCACCGTTTTCCACCACAAAAGCCTGTCCCGGCTCGACCAACTGTTTGGTCTGCAGTGGCCGGCCGAAACCATCCACAAAGGCTTTGACGATCTGGATTTGCTGCAGCTCATCATCCCAATAGCGGTCAGCGGTGAGGACGACGCTGTGCACCGGTTCGCGGGGAACCGTGTGGATCAGGTCGAGCAGCGCTTGCTCAGGCGCGGTCAGGGATTTGAGCCGGGACAGGCGAAGGCGGGCGCTGGCGCGAATGTGCAGACTTGGCAACACGTAGCCTTGTGCAATCCAGGCGGTCAGCCAGTCAGGTGTCTGCCTGACGGAATGGGGGAGTTCGCCCATCCAGCTGAACAGGTCCTTGCGCAATACGCTGGCCGCATTTTTTAGGGTGTCTTTCGGATCTTCGATGGCAGGGTCCGGACGGTGGCCCACAGGGGGTACGTATTCGCAGATGGGCCGAAAACCCGTTTCTTCGCCGTTTTCAGTTCCATAAAAGCTGATGACAAGGGGTTGTCCGGACGGCTCGTAAAGGGCTTCCTCGACATTGTCATTGGCATCGATGCTGCGCATGAGTTGCAGGGCGTGATAGTCATATTCGAAACGGGCTTCGCACCCGTCCGGCTGCGTGATGCTTTTCGGCAGCAGACAGTAGGCGTCGTAGCGGGCTGTCGTGATGCCGTAACTGAGCGTTTCGTTGTACTCCATCACTTTGTAAAAACTATCGAGCTCGCCGTACTTGGCAAAACCATACCGGGACGACCATAGGTTTCTCTCCTTGTCCTCTTCCTTGTCTGCCTCCTCGTCTACCCCCAGCACCAGAGGCATGGCCGAATAGCCGATTTTTTCCAGTTCGTCCCGAATAACGAGCGACGGCACCGTGTCGTAGGCTTGCAGTGCTGTCTTGTCCAGTTGGGCAATTTCCAGCGGTGCCCGCAGTGCCTCGAAATCGGCTTTGCCATCGGCAAGTACTGTTCGATCGTCAGTCTTGAGGTAGCGATGTACCGACTGCGTGGTCAGTAGCCGCTGAGCGGCCCATTCGGGCGAGGCGTACAGCTCGATAAACCGTTCATGGGAGATATCTGCCGGGGTAAGTCCTGCGGGTGCCGTTCCCTTGGGCAAGACCATTGCGTTGCCACGTTGCAGATAGGGCAGACCCAGTCGCCAGCCTTGCAGGTCCTCCTTCAAGTGAATGAACTCGGCGCGGGTTTCGCTCAGGTAATAAGACTGCTGTGCCGGATCGTGGGCATCAAGCCACCATTTCTGTTCATCGACATCGCCAAAGGGCGGTTCATCGCTGGCGGTTCTGCGCCGTGCATAGCTGACCGTGATGGCATGCACAGGCAGACCGAACTCGTCATGACCCAAGGTGATTTCATGTCGGCACAGCGGGTCATTCTCGAAGCGTTCGTACTGGTAGCTGATCTTTTCCAGTGGCAAGGGCAGCATGATCGGGTACGCGTCATGGTCTCCTTTTTTGCGTAGCTCGCGGACCTTGTAGCGGCTTTCCTCCACGGCGAAAGGCACTGCCGTGGCCAAGTCGTCGTCGGCGGCGTAGGTTTCGACCCGCAACACCGACCCGGCAAGGGCGCGGGCGATTTCGTGGGCGGTGGCTTCGTCGGCGGGTGGGACGGGATCATCAAAGTGGTCGTTGCGGTGATACCGGCAAAACAACGAGGGCTTCAAGGCAAGGGCTTCGGGATCACGATTGAAGTAGCCATCGCGTGGCAGGTCGATCTGCCGTCCGGTGTGAAACCAGGTGCAGACCAGCGCCGGGGCGGTAAAACCGATGTCATCTTCAATTGCACCGGTTTCACTGTCGGTCTGGCGCAGCAGCCCGAAACCGCGAAACTCGCGGTTCCGGCCATCGTAGTAACCCTGCAAATACTGGAAAAACTGGTTCAGGCGGTTGCCGGTGATTTCATCGAGCTGGCTTTGTTGCTTGACCACGGGCACCGGGAACGGCAAGTAGGAAATCGGCAAACGTTTGAGCTTGAGTATCCGATTCTTTTCATCCAGCCATTCCTGCGCCGAACTGCGATACACCACCTGGGTGCTGCAGCCCATGTTGTTGTTACTGGCGACCAGCATGTAAGGCTTGGCACTGACGAAATCGTAGCGCCAGTGCCGTGGCTTCATGTGCGGCACGGTCAAAATCAGGCTCGCGCAACCCAGGCCTTGCAGGTCGGCGAGGGTGACCTGGCACAGGTTGTCGTAGCGGATGCCGTCGGGCCAGGGGACTGTGACCGGGGTTTGCTCCAGACCATTGCCGCCGTGATTGAAATAGATCTCGAAACAGTCGGAGTTCAGATAAATCAGTGCCGGTGCACCGGAGCCGTCGAGGTCGGCAATCCGCACCCGCGCCGCGTCGAATGTCGCGTAGTCGAAGGGCAGGGCACTCATGACAAAACCCTTGCCGAACCGACCGTGACCGAGGTTCGGCCAGCATTTGATTTCGTCGTGCCGGATGCGGCACAGCTCGGTCATGTCACTGCCCAGCAAATTACCCAGCATCACCAGTTCGCTGCGCGAACTGCTGAACAGCGGCAGGCGGTCGGTGTCCGGTTTGTGCTCGACGTCCTGACCCGGGGCGAAACCGTCCTCACGCCGACTGGCGTACAGACGCACGCTTCGCGGGCCGATCAGCGCCATCGAGCTGAGCCCGTCGCCCATCAAGTCGCCAGACTGTGAAAGCGTGTGGAAGAACTCGACCGGGAACGCCGTAAAGGGAATGAACCCTGACCAGCTGCGATCGGGGTTGAGGGTGTGGAAACCGCTCATGCCGGGTGAGGCGAGGATCCAGTCGAGCCGGCCGTCGCCGGTCAGATCGGTCAACGCTTGGTAGGTCGGTTGATTGCGATTGGCCACGGGAATTTTGGACAGTTCCGTCCAAGGGCCATAGTGGATGTCATCGCCCCCCGTCAGCGCGCGCAAGGGTTCGCGGTAATACCAGCTCTGGTCATAACGACAGATAAACCCCGGCACGCCTTCACCGAACAGATCGACGCATTGGTGGTGCGCGCCGTCCTCGATGCCGGGCATGTTTTCGAAGGGGAAGAACGGGCTCGACTGCTGATTGAGTTCGAAGCCCGAAAAGTCGAACTCCACCGGTGGCATGTTTTCTACGGCGCCGCTGGCGTCGTACGCCTGATAGTGCGCCGCTACCAGTTGGGTGTATGCCAGGGAAGTCGTTTGGTATTGCAGCAGCAATCGCCGAGTCAGCGCCGGTTGTTGTTCCGGTTTTGCGGGGAAATGGTGAAACATCAAGACCTGATGGCAGAGGCGTCGGGTGCCCAGTTCGAAACCATAGGTGTAGCTGTGGAAGGGGTCGCTGCGCAATTGCCATTCACCATAACCCTCGCCGGGATTGTCGAACGGTGGGCCGTAGAGCGGTTTCTTTTGCAGATCTCGGGTGCGTTCGCCGTAGTCGAACACCAGGTGGAAATGCCAGTTCAGAGTCGCCGGATTTTCCACCGTCCAGGTGTACAGGTCTTTGCTGGCCAGGGCATTGCCGTAATACACCCGGTGCAAGTAGCGCTGGGCACGATAGTCGTGCGAGTCATCCGGGGAGTGAGTCTGATCTTCGGGTTTGTAGTCGAAACAGATGTGTTCGCCATGAGGGTTCATGCTTTCGAGCAGCAACCACACACCGATACGTTGCGGTGCGTCAGGGGCGGTCGGGTCGACAGGTTCGGCACGGCGCGAAGCGTCGGTCTTGCCGTAGACATGAAGACTGCCATCGGCCCCGTGCACCAGCCAGAAGGGCGGTTTTTCCTCCGGTTGCCAGAGCTCGATCAGGTCGAACGAACTCTCGATCCGCGGCCAGTAGCGCACCACGCTGTGCTCGCCGATGGAAAGGCCGCGATACTCACTTTCTATTCTGGACTTGGGCTTGCCGTCGTTATCCAGTTCGGGCATCCACTCCTCGCCGCCGGGGCCGACCATGATGTCGGTGGCAAGATAATCGGGCACTCCCTTGCTGGTCCGGCGAGTGATGGCACTGGTGCCCAAACGCCAGCCAATGCCGAACGGACCGTTACCGCCCTGGCTGTCATAGCTCAGCGCCATGGCGGGGTCGAAACCGCGCCCGCCTGAAAGGGGCAACGGTAACTCGAATGAAGCACTGCCCGTTACGCCGACCGATCCCCAGCTTTTGCCAATCGTGGCAAAGGAAATTCTCTTGTCGATGGAGGGGGCAGTAATGCTCAGGGATGCTTGCTCTTCCATGGGGCTGATCCTGTGTCGGCTTTGCGCTCTCCCGTAGCAACGGTGTCGCGAGATAGAGCGACGCTAACAAAATCAGGGAAAGGTGTGACCTGTCAGATCTGACAGGTGAGGCGGGTTTTTTTAGACCGAATACGGTGAAAAACACTGCTCTTTATCGCGAATGGTAAAAACGTTGCCAAAAAAAACGGCCGGGTCATCTATAAGACGACCCGGCCGTAGTGGCAGGCTGAAGCGCTTACTGCACTTCCACCGCCAGGCTTTCACTGATCTTTTTCTGCCAGATGGCAGGACCGGTGATGTGTACCGACTCACCCTTGCTATCAACCGCAACGGTAACCGGCATGTCTTTCACGTCGAACTCATAGATCGCTTCCATGCCCAGTTCGGCGAAAGCCACCACGCGGGATCTCTTGATGGCTTGTGCCACCAGGTAAGCTGCGCCGCCGACCGCCATCAGGTAAACGGCTTTGTGGTCCTTGATCGCTTCGATCGCGGTAGGGCCGCGCTCGGATTTGCCGATCATGCCCAGCAGGCCGGTTTGCTCGAGGATCTGACGGGTGAACTTGTCCATCCGCGTCGCCGTGGTCGGACCGGCAGGGCCCACCACTTCTTCGCGCACCGGATCAACCGGGCCGACGTAGTAGATGAAACGACCTTTGAGGTCCACCGGCAGGGTTTCACCTTTGTTCAGCATCTCGACCATGCGCTTGTGCGCGGCGTCGCGACCGGTGAGCATTTTGCCGTTGAGCAGGACTGTTTCGCCCGGCTTCCAGCTCTGCACATCTTCCGGGGTCAGGGTGTCGAGGTTGACGCGACGGGCCGATGGGCCCGCTTCCCAGACGATTTCCGGGTAGGCGTCCAGCGGTGGCGCTTCCAGCGAGGCCGGGCCGGAACCGTCGAGCACGAAGTGCGCGTGACGGGTGGCGGCGCAGTTCGGGATCATGCACACCGGCAACGAAGCGGCATGGGTCGGGTAATCCATGATCTTCACGTCGAGCACGGTGGTCAGGCCACCGAGGCCCTGGGCGCCGATGCCCAGTTGGTTGACCTTCTCGAACAGCTCCAGACGCATCTCTTCGATACGGTTCTGCGGGCCACGTGCTTTCAGCTCGTGAATGTCGATGGACTCCATCAACACTTCCTTGGCCATCACCGCGGCTTTCTCGGCGGTGCCGCCGATGCCGATGCCGAGCATGCCCGGTGGGCACCAGCCAGCGCCCATTTCCGGAACGGTTTTCAGCACCCAGTCGACGATCGAGTCGGATGGGTTGAGCATGGCCATTTTCGACTTGTTCTCGGAACCGCCGCCCTTGGCCGCCACGTCCACTTCCACGGTGTTACCCGGAACGATGGAGTAGTGAATAACGGCCGGGGTGTTGTCCTTGGTGTTTTTACGAGCGCCCGCCGGGTCGGCGAGGATCGAGGCACGCAGGACGTTTTCCGGCAGGTTGTAAGCCCGGCGCACGCCTTCGTTGATCATGTCGTCCAGGCCCATGGTGGCGCCATCCCAACGTACGTCCATGCCCACGCGAACGAAGACGGTAACGATGCCGGTGTCCTGGCAGATCGGGCGGTGGCCGGTGGCGCACATCCGCGAGTTGATCAGGATTTGCGCCATGGAGTCACGGGCCGCTGGCGATTCTTCGCGCAGGTAGGCTTCGTGCATCGCCTGGATGAAGTCAACGGGGTGGTAATAGGAAATGAACTGCAGGGCGTCGGCAACGCTCTGTATCAGGTCGTCTTGCTTGATCACGGTCATGAGTCGCGCTCCTCTAAAAGACGGGAACATTCAATAAGGTGCTTGCAGCTTGGGTGCATCGGTCGGTTGCAAGCACCTTTACAAGGCACGCCGGGGCTGCTGGCGCGACGCTAAAAAGGCGCGGCAGTATAACGCGCCTCGGTTCCAGGCACACCCGCCGGTAGTCAATCTCGTGGCGAGGGGATTTATCTGTGGCGAGGGGATTTATCCCCGTTCGACTGCGAAGCAGTCGCCAATCCGACACACGCGATACACCTGATGCACCGAGGTGCAGCTTTCGGGGCGGCTCCGCCACCCAACGGGGATAAATCCCCTCGCCACGGGTCATGACATTGACGCCAGTTTTCCGCCCTTAAAATTGAATGGTCATTTATCAGGCACGCAACTAAAGTGGCATTCGGTCTGTAGAGTAGGACACTCAAGCAGCCTCCCTTCGCACGGTGAGTCAACGATTGACCCATAACGCCATCCAGCGCTTGTTGCTCAAACGCTTCGCCCTCGCAGCCGGCACCTACGCCCTGGCTTTGGTGCTGTTGTGGCTGGCGTTTTTCACCGGTCATTACGATGAATCCCTGTCCAACGTGGCCATCGGCAGTGCGCTGGTGGTCATCAGTCAGGCGGCGTTGTTTGCGGTGTTTTACAGCGGCTGCAACCTGCGTTTTTCCGACCCCAGCCTGACTGAAGCGCAAGTGTTGCTGGGGCTGGGTTGGCAAACCTGGCTGATCGCCAATCTGGACGAGGCACGCGGCGCGTTCCTGGTGTTCTACGTGCTGATTCTGCTGTTCGGGTTGTTCCATCTTTCGCGCATTGCCTTTCTGCGGTGCGCGCTATTGGTGTTCGTCAGTTTCAGCGCGATCACGCTGTGGGAGGGCTACCACTTCCAGTTACCCGACCCGGCACTGGCCGCGTTGCAGGTGTGCGTGCTGCTCATCGTGTTGGTCTGGCTGGAACTTTATGCCCGTCACGTCCAGGCCTCCCGTTTACGCATGCGTCAGCGCCGATTTGCCTTGCAGGCGCATCAGGACACCCTGCGCGGGATGATGCGCCAGCTCGAAGACCTGGTGGCCACCGACGAACTGACCGGGCTGTTCAATCGCCGGCATTTCCTGCGCCTGGCCTCCCGTGAGCTGAAGGCCATGGACGCCGGTGTCGTGCATGGCCTGGCGCTGATCGACCTCGACCATTTCAAACGGATCAACGACGTACACGGCCATGCCGCCGGTGATCAGGTGCTGCAAGCCTTTGCCGCCGTGGCCACCGCCTGCTTGCGCGATGGCGATGTTCTGGCCCGTTACGGTGGCGAAGAATTCGTCGTGCTGCTGCCCGATTGCAACGCCGAGCGCTTGACCTCCTGTTGCGAGCGGCTGCGTATTGCGTTCACCGATGTAGAACTGATCGGACTCAACGTCGCCCATCTCAGCTTGTCGGCGGGCATGACGTTGCTCGAACTGGGCGACGATCTCGATGAAGCCTTGCAGCGCGCCGACCAGGCGCTTTATCGCGCCAAGCGTGACGGCCGCAATCGTTGCGCGGCGGCGTGGGAGAACGTCGATGCCTGAGTTACGGGTCGGCGAACGCCAATGGTCGGTGGCGGCGGGCAGTAACCTGCTCGATGCGTTGAATCAGAACGGCGTATCGGTGCCCTACAGCTGTCGCGCCGGCAGTTGCCATGCGTGTCTGGTGCAATGTGTCCAAGGGCTGCCGAATGACAACCGCCCCGACGCTCTGAGCGCAGACCAGCGTCAGCAAGGCTGGCGCCTGGCGTGTCAGTGTCAGGTGGTCGAGGACTTGCAGGTGCACACCTTCGACCCTCAGCAGGATGGCCGCCCGGCCGAGGTGGCGGCTGTCGATTGGCTGAGCGCCAGCGTGTTGCGTTTGCGCCTGACCCCCGAGCGTCCGCTGCGCTACAGCGCGGGGCAGCATCTGGTGTTGTGGGCGGGCAACGTGGCGCGGCCATATTCCCTCGCCAGCCTGCCGGAAGAAGATCGCTTTCTGGAGTTCCACCTCGATTGTCGCCAGCCGGGTGAATTCAGCGACGCGGCGCGGCAATTCAAGATCGGTGATTCGATTCGTCTCGGCGAGTTGCGCGGCGGGGCATTGCATTACGACCCTGACTGGAGCACCCGAGCGCTTT
Source organism: Pseudomonas sp. LS2P72 (assembly GCF_054897865.1). Lineage (NCBI taxonomy): Bacteria > Pseudomonadati > Pseudomonadota > Gammaproteobacteria > Pseudomonadales > Pseudomonadaceae > Pseudomonas > Pseudomonas sp. LS2P72. Next base: position 5,539,896 of record NZ_CM142708.1, on the reverse strand, counting down.
GGCTGTTGGCTGCCGGCACGGGTTTGGGACCTTTATTCGGTGTCTTGCGCGAAGCGTTGCGGCAGGATCACCAAGGCGCTATTCGCGTCATTCACCTGGCCCATGATGCCGAGGAACATTACCTGGCCAAACCCCTGCAAGCCATGGCCGCCAGCCGCCCGAACCTGAGCATCGAACTGTGGACGGCGGCCGAGTTGCCAGAGGCTTTGGCACAACTGCGGCTTGTTTCACGGCAAACCCTGGCCTTACTCTGCGGGGCCCCTGACAGCGTCGACGCCTTTGCCCGGCGCTTGTACCTGGCGGGATTGCCGCGCAATCAACTGCTGGCGGACGTCTTTGTTCTCCGCGGTTGAGCGCTGATTTTCAGACGCGAGACCGACCATGAGCGATGCCATCCAATTTGAACGTGAGCGCGGCCTGCTGACTCTGCGCCTCAACCGCCCCGACAAGAAAAACGCCCTGACCCGTGCCATGTACAGCCACTTGGCCGAAGCGCTGAAACAGGCGGATTCCGACCCGGAAATCAACGCCGTGCTGATCACCGGTTCTACCGAGTGCTTCACCGCTGGCAACGACATCGCCGACTTCATCCAGCAACCGCCGAGCAACCTCGACAGCCCGGTGTTCCAGTTCATGCTCACCCTGCTCGAATGCCGCAAACCGGTGATCGCCGCCGTGGCCGGCGCTGCGGTGGGCATTGGCACGACGATGCTGCTGCATTGCGATCTGGTGTATGTCAGCCGCGATGCGCGCCTTCGCATGCCGTTCGTTAATCTCGGGTTATGCCCGGAGTTTGGTTCCAGCCTGCTTCTGCCGCGATTGCTCGGGCATGCTAAAGCCGCCGAGTTGTTGCTGCTTGGCGAAGGTTTCAGTGGTGAGCAGGCCGCGCAGTGGGGCATTGCGACCGAAGCCTTGGACAGTGGCGAAGAGGCATTGGCCAAGGCGCGGGAGATGGCGTTGCGTTTCGAGTCGCTGCCACCGGAAGCGGTGCGTATCAGCAAGCAATTGATGAAAGCCCCGGACCGCGAACAACTGCGCAAGGTAATAGAAGAAGAGAGTGCACAGTTCACCCAACGGTTGCGCTCGCCGGAAGCGATTGCGGCGTTGACCGGGTTCATCAAACGCCATTGATTCTGCGGTGCCTGCTCGCGATGAGGCCCGCCCAGGCAACACATCTTCCAGCCCCGGAAAGCAAAAAGCCTCGCCATTCACACGGCGAAGCTTTTCGTTGTGCACCCCGACAGACAAGATCTTTATGCCAGGAAACGATGCATCCACTGGCCACGGATGACCAGCAAACGCCCATCGTTTTGTGTGGTAATCCGGGCGTCGGTGTCGCCTCTGGCCTGGATCCACCAGCCATTTTCGGCAAAGTCGGTGTCCAGTTCGCCACGTAAAGAGAATCTTGCGATAGCCAGCGAGGAGGGTTGGTTGTGGGGTCTGGCGTAGGCGACCAACGTCATATGATCACTCGATGTCGTGGCATCGACCCAGCTCATGTTTGTACCGGGCACTGGGGTGTACAGGTCGTTGCCGCCGTTGAAGTCAGGGTTATTCTGGCCTCCCTGTGTGCACGACGACAGAATCCCCCGGGCAGTGTTACTCGCGTCCCCCGCCCAGCCGCCCCCAAGCACAATGGTGCTGTCTGCAACTGTGATCGCGAAATGAGCGTGCGCCTGCTTACCGTCGACCGTGGTGATCCGGTAACCCTGCGTGCCATATCCGCTGTCAATGGCGCCACTGGCGGTCAGTCGGGTGGTGAAGCCGCTGTAGCGATCGAACTGGGCAGTCCCTCCTGCGAAAATGACGTTGCCCAGGCTGAACAGATTGACCACACGGGTCATGCGTGCATTGGGAGGCGTGACCAGCACATAGCCGGTGTCATTGAACGTTTTGTCCAGTTCACCATTAGCGGTGAGGCGGGCGATGCGGCTTTCGCGGTCCGACAGTGCGACGAAAATGTATTTGTCCTGCACGGTTGATCTCACGGTAGTTGTCAAGCCATGGCCATTTTCATGGTCATCAAAGACAACTACCTTGCGGCCCAGATTTCCGAACCCTTCGTCCAGTGAACCATCGGCATTGAACTGCGTCAGGCCGATAAACTTGCTCAATGCGGTCTTGCCGTGTAAGCCGACCACCAGAAGCTTGCCACTTGGCAGAACATGAATCGCCGAGGCGACGGTGCTTTCAGCATCGACTGCATACATAACCCTGGCGAAGCCATCGGTGCCGAAGCCCGTGTCTGCATCGCCGTTCTCCAGGCGTCGCCCCAGGAAAGTCCCGGTCGAGGTCTGCACGGTGACAAGGCTGGTGTTGTGGTCATTGCTGGCATCGAACACGATAGCGCTGGCGGTCGCGATTTCATTACCTACCCGCAGTTCCAGCACGCCGTCGTTGCCAAAATCAGGGTCCGGGGTACCTGACCGCCGTGAAGTCCGAGATTGAACAGTGCTCATGATCTTTAGTCCTTAAGAAGATGATAAATGGCTTGGTCACTGCCCGGCATGTCTTGCAATCAAGTGCCGTTACCCAGCATCGGGGCTTATTCAGCGCCCGGGGATGAGGCCTGTCTACTGTCAAACCTGACAGTAGACAGACTCTGATTTTGAGGTTTTCCGTGTTCCAGACGAAAAAAAGCCCCGCCATTCACATGGCGGGGCTTTTGTTTTTCAGCAACCGGTCAATCAGACCATCTTGTCGCCAACGTGCAGGATCTTCATGCCGTTGGAAGTGGAAACGTTAGCCGTGATACCGCACTACAACGCCACTGGCCACGTCGTCTGATACTCCACCAATGACAATTTTGCCTTCTTGCAAGAGCACCGCAGCAGCCCAGGCGGTTTGGCTACCTAAGCGCGTTCGCGTCCAGCCGAGACCATTATTGAACTCTGTATCCAGTTTTCCCGTTTTATCAAAACGGGCGACGACGACATCGAAATTTCCCGAGTCCATTTGCTTGTCTATGGCCCCGGCAACGACGAGTTTTTCGTTGGTATGACGCGTGGACGCTTTCCAGAGCGTACTGCTCTGACCCAATTGCGTGTTGAGCGGTTCACCGCCATTGAAGTCAGGACTCATCTGGCCGTTTTCTTCCAGCATCAGTAATTGGCCCAAGTAGGGGGCTCGATTGGAACCGCCGACGCTTAAAATACGTCCCCGCTCTAACGGGATAATTGCCACGGCTCGTGCTCCACCAGGAAGTTCAATATGGCTCTCGATAATCTCGAATCCCTCCTTTGCGAACGACGTATCGGATTGGCCCTCAGGACTGTAGCGAGCAAAGAAGGTGTCGACTCTATTTAATCCGACGCGGTGGACGCTGCCGCAGGCAACGTATCGACCTTCTGAATCGACGGTGACACTTTGAATTTGTGTCTGGTCCTTTTCATACCCTGGAACGATGACAGCGAGATAGCCAGCATTGGCGAAGCCCGTGTCTAGCGAGCCATTGGCATGCGTGCGGATGATCAGGCCATAGGTTGGCCGGTCTGTGACAAAGTAGTGAGTCAGCAGAATTTTCCCGTCATCAAGGATGTTCGCCGCCCCTTCGAGCGTGCCACCGCTGCTCGTTGAGTCTGCTTGAAAGGCGTCCGGCCGATTCTGGTCGGATAATGCACCTGGGGGAGCGGGGAGGCTGATGACAATTTTGCCGCTTCCATTTTCTCCAAACGCGGTGTCAAAGTTTCCCTGTAAATCAAGCTGGGCCAACGCCGGTTGGTCACCGCCAGATACTGCTCCGATCAGCAGCAGTTTGTTACCTGACAGAACTAGCTGATGCGCATACGAAGCTCTGTTTGTCTTGAACACGTTGATGACATAACCGTTGTCGCCAAAGCCGCTGATGACGTCGCCTGCCGAGTTCAACGCGGTGATGAAAAACTGTGAAGTGCCAGACGCGAAGTCCGCGGACCCACACACATACAGTGTGTCGTCAGGTCCGTTGATCACCGAGACAACGCGTGATCTCAATGCTCCAGGTACGTTGATTCGTACAACGCCGTCTTTCCCAAAGGCAAAGTCGATTTGGCCGGGCATATTTACTAGGCGGACTGGGGTTGAAATAGACATTTTACTCTCCGTGGCATGTGATCAAACCTCTGCATGGATTGCAGATGCCAATGACTAAAACGGGTTGGAGAGGAAATGGATACTGTCATAGTTGACAGTTGGCCTATGGCTATCACTGAGGCCTTGAATCCAGGTAAAGCAAAAAGCCCCGCCATTCACATGGCGGGGCTTTTGTTTTTCAGCGATTTGAAACTCAGACCATCTTGTCGCCAACGTGCAGGATTTTCATCCCGTTGGTGCCGCCGATGGTGTGGTAGCTGTCGCCCTTGGTCAGGATGACCCAGTCGCCTTTTTCGACTACGCCGCGCTTGAGCAACTCGTCGATCGCGGCCTGGCTGACTTGCTCAGGCGGCAGCGATGCCGGGTCGAACGGTACGGTGTAGACGCCACGGAACATGGCCGCGCGGGCCTGGGTTTCGCGGTGCGGGGAGAACGCGTAGATCGGAATCGAGGAACGGATGCGCGACATGATCAACGGCGTGTAGCCACTTTCGGTCAGGGCGATGATCGCCTTTACGCCTGGGAAGTGGTTGGCGGTGTACATGGCCGCCAACGCGATGCTCTGGTCGCAGCTTTCGAAGACCTTGCCGATGCGGTGGCTGGAGGTCTTGCTGGTCGGGTGCTTTTCAGCGCCGATGCAGATGCGCGCCATGGCTTGCACCGCTTCCAGCGGGTACAAACCGGCAGCACTTTCAGCCGAGAGCATCACGGCGTCGGTGTAGTCGAGCACGGCGTTGGCCACGTCGGACACTTCGGCGCGGGTCGGCATCGGGTTCTGGATCATCGACTCCATCATCTGGGTCGCCACGATCACAGCCTTGTTGTGGCGGCGTGCGTGCAGAATGATTTTCTTCTGAATGCCCACCAGCTCGGCGTCGCCGATTTCCACACCCAGGTCACCACGGGCCACCATGACGGCGTCGGATGCATTGATCAGCGCGTCGAGGGTTTCGTCGTCGGCCACGGCCTCGGCGCGTTCGATCTTCGCCACCAGCCAGGCAGTACCGCCGGCTTCGTCGCGCAGTTGACGGGCGTATTCCATGTCGGCGGCGTCACGCGGGAAGGACACGGCGAGGTAGTCGACCTGCATCTCGGCAGCGAGCTTGATGTCGGCCTTGTCTTTTTCAGTCAGGGCCGGTGCGGTCAGACCGCCACCGCGACGGTTGATGCCTTTATGGTCGGACAGCGGGCCGCCGATCAGTACGGTGCAATTCAGCTCGGTGGCATTGGCCGTATCAACGCGCATCACCACGCGGCCGTCGTCGAGCAGCAGCTCGTCGCCCACGCCGCAGTCCTTGACCAGATCCGGGTAGTCGATGCCGACGATGGTCTGGGTGCCTTCGGTCAGAGGATGGCTGGTGGAGAAGGTGAATTGATCACCGATTTTCAGCTCGATCTTCTTGTTGGCGAATTTGGCGATACGGATTTTCGGGCCTTGCAGGTCACCCAGCAGGGCGACGAAGCGGCCGTGCTTGGCAGCGAGGTCACGCACCAGCTTCGCGCGAGCCTTGTGCTCGTCGGGGGTGCCGTGGGAGAAGTTCAGGCGGGCGACGTCCAGGCCAGCCAGAATCAGCTGTTCGAGAACTTCCGGCGAGTTACTGGCCGGGCCAAGGGTAGCGACGATTTTGGTGCGACGGACGGACATGCATAGACTCCTGAGTTCAAGCGCTGAGTGAGGCTACTATGGTCTCCGGTTGTAGTCATTGTTCATATGCACTACTTATTCGTTTGTTTATTGAAACGAACATTCCTGAAGATTTCGCGTCACGGGTCGATACAGAGCTCAAGACAGGAGATCCCCCATGCGATTCGTGCTCATTGCCGCCCTTGCCATCAGTGCCCTCAGCGTCACGGGCTGCACCCGTTGGTCGATGAACCATCATTTGAATAACGCCTATAGCGCCTACGACCGCGGCAATTGCGAGCAGGTGACGCTCGAACTGTCCAAAGTCGAACGCGCCAGCAGAGCGCGGCCATATGTGTGGCCGGAGGTGTCGATGTTGCGCGGGTTGTGCCTGGAACGGCAGAAACTGTTTGTCGATGCGGCACAAACCTACCAGTTCATCATCGCCTCGTACCCGCAAAGTGAATACGCCTTCCGCGCTCGCGCTCGTCTGGAAACCTTGCAGTCGCTGGGCCACTATCCGCTGCGCAGTGCGGCTGCGGTCGTGCGCCCGACGCAGTTCTAAAGGTCAAAGGCTGGCTCACCGGCGGTGGTGAGCTATAGTCCAATTGATCGGTTTAGAGCCTTGCCTCTAATCGACGCAACACCTGTGATCGGCAGGAGTAAGCGGCAGCGGCTTTATGGACTGTCGCACCGGGATCGGGGAGAGCGCGCCTATGTCTATGCCTATGTAAGAAATAGAAGCAGGCCCGTTCCGAAGCATTAGTGCGGCTCTGCTTAAGAGCCTTGCTGGGCCATTTGCGCATGTTTACTGACCGCCGGATCGAGCGGCATCAACTGCCGTATTTTCTAAGAGTGTTCAACAGCGTCACCGACAAACCCATCGGCTTTCTGGGCAACGTGTCCGAAGACGGGCTGATGCTGATCAGCCAGTTGCCGATGATGATCGGCGCCGATTTCGATTTGCGCCTGAAAATCCCCGCCAGCAACGGCTGCATGCAGGTCATTGATCTTCAGGCGTGTTGCCTGTGGTGCCATGAAGACACGACCCCTCACCACTATGACGCCGGGTTCAGCCTGCAACGGGCACCGCCGGAATATGGGCAACTGGTCAGCGCCTTGAAGCGATACTTCAGTTTTCAGTCGTTGCCTGCTTCGGCCTGAGTTCTGCGGCGCACTCACTATCGCTATCGCGAGCAAGCTCGCTCCCACAGTAGGACGGTGGTGATCACAAATAGTGTGTTCACTGAAGTTCCAATGTGTGCGAGCTTGCTCGCGATGGCGTCAGTTCAAACAATACATCCTGAACGGATAAATGCTAAGGCGTCTTGATCGCCTGTTCGTTCTCCAGCGACCTCTCCACCAGCATCAACCCCAACTCACTCAACTGATAAATCGCCATCGCCAGATGTCGCGGCTTGTCGTCCAGGCTTTCGGCCAGGTCGAGCAGCAGAATGCTGACCGACGAAAAGGTTTCGTAGGTCTGGATGGTCAGGGCTTCGGCATTTGCATCGGGGACGACGGTGAACATTTCCATGGCACGGTCCTGGGATGAACGGAGGGGGTTGATATCGGGTTTGAGGTAATGGTCCAGCGCCTTGTCGGCGGCGGCGTGGAGCTTTTTTGAATCAAGGGTGGAGTAGGGGGAAACCGGGTCGGTTTCGGGGGGATTCGGTGTTGCCTTAAACATGATCATTGTTCCTTTTAGTGGAGCTGCCACCGTCTCGCGACTAAACGAGGGGTGGCGGCTGTACGCAGGTTAGTCGACCGGGAGGAACATGAAAAAACCGGCGCGCCCGAGGGCGCCCTGCGCACAGCCACCATTGAGTGCGGGGATAGGGAATACCCGACTGAATGACGCTTATGCACCTTCATGTTACCTACCGGGCGACTAAACCCGATCGCTGATTGGCAGCGACGCGGATCAAGTTACGGGGCAATACCAAGGCGCACAAGCCGGCGGATTCTGACGGATCTGTAGGCAACGGCGCAAGGTGCTGTAGCCGCGGACTGAGGCGTTGAAAACATTAGGGAAAGTGACAAGGTGTAGGCTGACCGTTCGTCGGGACTGTCATATCTGACAGGTGTTTTGCGCACTGCCTTCAGGTTTTAAATGGCTTCAATAAAGTGGCTGTACGCCTCGCATCGGAGCGCCATCATGCTGGATCAACCAGATCAACCAGATCAACCAGATCAACCAGATCAACCAGACACTAATGTTTCTGAGCAGGACGCGACGCTAAGTAGGGACACAATTGGCAAGCCGGTGATTCTTCATCCAACTAGAGATACCGCCGTCTCCGGTCCTTTGGTTATTGCCTGGGGCAAAGGGCTAACCACCGATGATCCGGTTCAGGTATTTGAAATAGTCGATAACAAGCGTGTGCTGGTGGCGGTGGGGAGGGCACTCAATCTGTCTTGGTCGGCGGAATGGATCTCGACCACAAGCTCGAGAGTGAAGACGATTGTCGTCACATCCCCCGGCTCTGAATATGAAAGTGATTCCGTCACCTTTCCGTACAAGTACGAGGCGCGCAACATCGAGCCCCCGGTAATCGACAGTCATCAGAACGGCGATTTAGTCGACAGGAACTTGGTGATTGAGGGCACTGGGCTAAGTAGCGCCTATGTTCAGGTATTTCAGGACTTAACAGAAAACCTATTAGGTGTTGCGGTCGTGGGGGCGCTCGATGGCGAACCCAAACGCTGGATGACGATACTCTTCAATCTCCCCCCTGGCATGTTCAGCCTCACGGCAATGCAGATACTTATGTTGAACGGATCACCGCCCGGCATACCACTGACGCTCAGAGTCCGCCCCCCCAAGTTACAGCGACCCACTGTCACGTACCCATCGTTTGCAACAGTAAGGTTCTCGGGGGCCGGGCACACGGAAGCTCTGGTCGAGATTTTCTATTCTGGTGGGGGGGGAGGCGTTCAAGCTCAAGGTACCGTGGTTGATGACAACTGGACGGCGGAAAAATCCAACTGGCTGCCGGGCACGTATTCAATGGCTTTACGGCAAAGCGTCTCCGACGGGGTGGGCGGTCGGATCTATTCCGAGTGGGGGGCAGGGATCCCCGTTGACGTTCCCGTGCCCGCCCCGACCGTAAACACACCCACCCTGGATGGACAAATCCCGACGTTCACCGGGCGAGGCAACGTCTGGACGGGGCAGACCGCTGCCAGGATCGAAGTCCGGCTCAACGGCGGCACTCATAACTCTCTGCCGCTAACAGATGTGACCGCTAGCGGTGGATGGACCGTCAAGGCTACTGCCAGGTTGGCCCCCGGTACTTACACGGTCACTGTCTGGCAGTGGATGAACCACCTCTTGTCCATTGAGGTAAAAGCGCCCAATCTGATCATCAAACCTGACCTCCCGAGCTTCTCCAAACCGGATGCCGACGTGTCCGTGGCGGTGGAGACAGAATTCGTGGGCGCCACCTGGCCGAATGCCGATGTCGTCGTGCGCTACAAGGATGGGTCGACGATAAAGGCGCTCAAGTCCAACCTCACGACAGGGGAGTGGAGTTTTAACGTCACGCTGACGTCTCCCGGTCGGGTCACCGTTCAGGCACAAGCGACGTTTGGCGGACAGGTATCCGGCTGGAAGGATCACACCTTCACGGTCAAAACCCCGGTGCCGGGCATTACTTACCCGCAGAACAATGACGAGGTGGGTTTCAAACTCATCGTCCGGGGCACGAACGCTTTCCCGGGCAGCACAATCAAGGTGTTCGACGCTACGAGCAGCAACAAGGTGTTGGGGCAAACGACCGTAACGACCGCAGGTGCCTGGGCGGTTGAGCTCGACAAGGAGTTCGAGAAAGAGGGGCCGCAGGTCATCTATGCCGTGCAACAGTTCGGGACGTATGCATCCGAACGCAGTGTCCAGAGAACCTTCAACGTCAAGGTGGCGGTGCCGATCATCACTACGCCCGCTGCCAATGGCCGATTTGCTCGCAGCAGCGAGGTGGCGGGCATCGGTATACCCGAAGCGTTGGTCACGCTGAAGATTGGCAGCACGGAGATTGCATCGGGCATTGTGGTGGGCGCGGATGGCCATTGGCGCCGGACTGTGAACCTGTCGACCGTGGGCTCGACAACGATGGTGGCCGAGCAGAGTTACAAGGGCGGGAAGCGGCCCAGTATCGATCGTGTGTTCACCGTCGTACCGAATGCGCCGGTGATCGAAAGCCCGAGCGGGGGCGAATTCGTCACGCCAGCGTGGGTAGTGGCGTCCGGGGCGGGTTATCCCGGCGATACGGTGATTGTGACGCGGGATGAACACTGGTACGACATCGGTAGTTTTGTGGTGGATGAGCATGGTTACTGGTCTGGCAAATTGACCCATACGCTGGGAGGGGCAGATCCTTACTTGTATCGTGCACGCAGTACCCTCAATGCCGTGGTGTCGGACTGGAGTGTCGCCAGCGTGACGTTGCTCGCTGCCGGGCCGACCCTTTACGAACCGGCCGCCGGTGACTGGGTGGGTGCCCAACCGTTTTACCGGGGGCTGGCCACGCCGGGGGCGGTGATCATCGTTGCCTCCTGCTTCAACCCTGCGCTGGTGCTGGCGTCCACGACTGCCGATCCCAACGGGCGATGGGAGATACAGAGTTCGCAGACGTTGCCGGAGGGGGCTTGCCGGGTCGTGGTGCGACAAATCTCTGGTGGCGTCGTGTCGGAGTGGGTCGAAAGCGGGCGTTTTATGGTGGAGAAATTGCCCAGGGACTTCACGGCACCGACGATCGATTATCCAAAGCCAGGTGACCGCGTGGGGCGCAAGCCGGTGATGTCGGGCAGTGGTGTGCCAGGGGCGTATGTTCAGATTTTTAAAGCAGACCACCTGGCCGAACTGGCCGGTGGTTTCGTGGACCGCGAGGGGCGTTGGACGGCCAGTTTCACGGCAGCGTTGCCGGTAGGGGCGTTTACCTGTTCTGTGAGTCAGTTCCGGGATGATGTGTCGTCGGCCTTGCGGCTGCCGAACCGGACGTTCACTGTGGTTCAGGTACCCGCCAATTTTCCAGGCCCCGTCATTACCGGGCCGCAGATGAACGAACAAGTCGAAGTGCAGCCACTGATCAGCGGTACTGGCATGCCGGGTGCCCGTGTCGATGTGCACAAGCACAACAACACGACGGCCGAAGCCAGCGCCATCGTGAATGCACAGGGCGTATGGTCGCTTCGTCTGCCGGTGCTGGCTGTTGGGCAGTATCAGATGGTGGCGCGACAGTTTATCGACGGCCAGTTCTCAGTCTTTTTCGGCCCGATCAACGTCACCGTGACCAACACAATCAACCCCTTGGTCATGCTCAGCCCACAGAGCAACGCTCAAGTCTCTCCTCGCCCATTGATCCGCGGCACCGCATTGCCGGGGGCGACCGTGAACCTGCGCAAGAACGGTGACGCTCAAACCGATTACGGCACGGGTGTGGCGGACGCTCAGGGGCATTGGGCGATCGTCGTCACACGTACGTTGCCAATTGGCCTGTTTGTCATTACCGGGAATGTAACCAAAGCAGGGACAACGTCTGGCTGGATGCCGGTGCCCGTCCAACTGTGGGTGGTTAACGCGGGTTGAATGAGCGTGTCATGTCGATGCGTGAATTCTCAGACAAATGGTCGCGTCTACTGTCATTTATGACAGTAGACGCGGCTCCGGTGCAGGTATTGAATCTCCCCCACAGTGTGCGCTTTTCAAGCGCCCTGGCCGATGCTCGGCGCTATCGGTCAATCAAGGAGCATGACAATGACAGGTTCCAGTCTTCGTCCCAGCCAGCAACTGCTGGTTAATCTCTTCGGTGAGGAGCGCATTGCCCGGTTGGGCGCGTTGCAGGCGTTCATGGGTAAGGGCGGTAACGTGTTCGATCTGGTGCAGCGACGCCACGCCGATCTGTGCAAGGAGTTCAAACTCACCACGGACGAGGGGCATCTGTTGCTGCAGCGCAGTTACAGCCTGGCCCGGTACCTGGCGCGTGAGTTCCGCGAGCAGCGTTTAACGCGCCACGAGGATGCCGGCCGTGGGCCGCGTACCGGCGTGCGAGCGCTGGTTGACGGGCCGACGTTCGCCGACCTGTTCAAGCCGGATCTGGCCAACAGCAGCCCCGCCGGGGCTATTGAATCGAGTGTTTCCCCGGTGGCGTACCTGATGTCGATCATTCAGTGGGCGTTGCTCAATATTGAGCCCAACGGTGCGCCAGGGAGCAGCATTGGTCTGAACGCGCGACGTCCCGATCTGTGGGCTCTTTTGATCGACGAGGGCGCGGTCAATCGTGTGGAACCGGTGATCGGTATCGTGACCGAGGTGTTGATGGCCAACATCGAGGCCAACAAGCTGGTTCCGTTGGACATCGACGGTTTGCTGATCACCACGCGCTACCCCAACACATTACCTTTCGACCGCTCCTGGCAAACCATTGAATCTTCCGTCAAGGCTCGCAGAAACTCCAACCTGCTGGGCGATATCGTGCGCCTGACTGACTTGCAGTATCCGTACTTCAAGGAAACGGGGGCCCGTGGTGCCAATTCCGATATTGCCTTGCGCATGACGTCAGGCCTGGCGCCCGGACAGCAGGCGCTGTTGACTGAGCCTGGGCGGACGCCCGCCTCGTCCTCCGTCGGTGATAAAAGACCCGCGCTGCCTTGGGTTGACCCGCGAACCCGGCATGTCGTTGAGCTCTCGGTTACCCCGCTCGAGGACTTTTACCGGGACAACTTCAACTGTGAGAGCTATCAGGATTTGCTGGACCTCGATGCGTTCAGCCGGACCACGCAGCTTGATCAGACCGGGGTGGAGGCGCTGTTTTCCATTGGGGAGTTTGCCCCTGTGTTGTCTCCCAATGCTCCGGCCCTGCTCAAGGGTCAAGACCCGCTCAAGCCAATCGACGAAACCAATCCTGCCGCGCCGATTACCCCGGTCGATTTCGGATCGGTGTATGTCAATGGCGGCCTGGGAAAGCCGATCTCTCTGCAAAGGGTGAGCAGTGGCAACACAGTGAATTTCAAGCTCCAGAATCTTGACAGCAACAACCAGCATCGATTTGACCGCATCAATCGCAAGGTGCGTCTGGATCGCTGGCTGGGTCTGGCGGCCTACGAGACTGACCAGTTGATCATTGCGTCAATCAACGCCGAAAACCGTGGTGGATCGTCTCTCGTCAAAGTCATCTGGATTACTGATGACACGATGCGCTCTATTGGTCTGTTTCAAGAGTTGCGAGGCGATTACGGCTGTACGGCGGAAGAGTGTGCGGCCTTTCTGGACGTTGTTTCGGTGTATGGGCGGGGCAAGGAGCTCTCGCAGTTCGACCGTATTTACAACGCGCAATCGTTGTTCCTCAAGCCACTGCAGATCGATGACGTCGAGTTCTCCGTGGTCCCGCAAAACGACGAAGATCAACGTACCGCCGATCACATTTGCGCGGCCCTGGGCATTACCTTCAGCACTTACCGGTATCTGGCCGTGTTGATTGCCATTGCCCATAACCCGGCGGCCGGCACGCCGGCCATGAAGCTCACGCGCAGCCTCTCGGTGCTGTCGAGTTTTTATCGACTGGTGCGGTTGCCTCGCTTGCTTGGCATCAGCCCGCTGGAAGGGGTGGCGCTGCTGAATTTTCTGGATACTGAAAACGATGGTTGGCTCGCCCGGTTGGCGGGGCCTACGCAGGTTGCCCTGCACAAATTCACGACGCAAACCGATACGTTGAGTGTTATCCATGCAGCGCTTACCGCAGTGTTTTGGAGCCGGCACGAACAGTTGAGCGCGATGTGGCTGATGCAGCATGTGCAGCCGGTGCAGGTGCCGGTGGCCGCGGCCGATGCGGAACTCAAGTTGCTGGAGCAATTGAATACCCAACTGCAACCGGTACGCATGAGCGAAGCACTACTGCTGGACGCAGGGGTACCACCCGACATGCCCCTTCGAGGCTGGATGCAGCTGCTTGCAGAGTTGGTGGACGATGCCGGGCTGATTATCGGCCGGAGTGGGGAGTCCGAAAACAGTTACCGGGACCGCGCGAGTGTGGAAATCAACGTGGCAGTGACGGTCGCCGACGTTCCGCAAGAGAGCAGGCCCTGGATAGAAGACACCATCCTGACAGCGGTGTTAAAGACCCGGGCGGGACAGCGCTCGGTGGTGCAGGAAAGTTTTGCGGTGTATCTGGAGCTGTCTTCGGACCTGGTACTGCCGGTTATCGACTGGTCGGGCGGTAATGCCTATCAACTCCTTGGCCAGGCGATCAAGGCCATTCCCGCAGGCCTGCCGGCGGAAGCCGCCGAGGAGCCGGTTGAGCCCCCTGATCCTGAGGAATCCGAGCAACGGGAATTTTTGCGGCTGCTGGTCGAATTGCGCCGGCGCAGTAGTGTGGCCCGCGAGATCAAGCTCAGTTCAGCGATGTTGGTGCAGTACCTGGAAGGTGGGCAATCGACCTGGTTCGGCGTGGAGGACAGAAGCGAGCTGTCACTCAGAACCCTCTTCTATCTGACCCTGTACGGTCGGGCCGTGAAACTGGCCAGGCAACCGGCTGAGAAACTGCTCGACTACTTGAAAATGGTCAATCAACTGCCCGAGGACCTCTCCGAGGATGCTCTGAGCCTGGTACGTGATGCGGCGGCCGGGAAGCTGGCCGACTTTTTCGGCTGTGGCATCAGAGACGTTCTGGAGTGCGCCGTCCATGTCAACCCGCCTGCGCAGGACGGATCCGGGGCACCCAAACCGCTGATCCGCAATCTGCCGCAACTGGCGTTGCTGCTGCGGTTACTGGAAGGCGAGGAGTTGACAGGCATGGGGTTCACAACGTTGCTGACGTTGGGCCGTTTGACGCCTAAAAGCAGCGACGAAGCCTATCGCGAGGCTGCAGAACGTGCGCTGGAAAGCCTGTCGCGCGCGTCTGTGGGCGGACAGGACGAGCCCCTTGGCGAGTTCGGCCAAAGCGTCGATGTACGTTGCCAGGTGGACAACAAAAAACTGGTGGCCAATGTGCCGGGTGAAATGGCGACCTTCACTCTGGTCCTGCGCAACTTCGCCGGTGAGTTGATGAAGTATGTCGATGTGTACTGGAGCCACAGCGGAGTCGGGGTGCTGTTGGATTACGCCACCCGTACCGACCATGAAGGCAAGACGTCGACCCGATTGCTGGCCGACAGTGAAATGGGCGCTGCTCATGTGTCGTACAGGCTGGACATGCGTGAAGAGGTCCATGCGGGCACCGTAGTGATCGATTGCGGTGATGCTCTGAAATTTGTGATAGGTAGCAAAAGGGTCGAGCCGAATCGCAAATTGCTGGCCGATGGGAAAGACACCGCCACGGTTTCGGTGCAGGTCATCGATGAGTATCGAAACCTGGCCATCGGCAAGCCGATTTCCTGGTCCTCGGTGTTGGGCACGATCAGTCCGGAAGAAACCTTTACCAACAACGAGGGTATCGCCAGGGTGTACTTGACTAGTCGGCAGCCGGGGAAAGAGAAAGTCACTGCCCGGCATGTGCTCAGCGGGGAGGCTACGGTGTTCACCGAGATCGAATTTGTCGATGAGCCCCGCATCAAAGCCTTTTTTATCGACTCGGCAGTCGTGGTTGGCCGGGATTTGCGGTTGGTATGTGATGTGATTGGGTCAGACGGTGACGCGTATCTAGGCCACAAGGTTCGATGGAGTGTGGGAGCCGAAGAGGGAACCGCGACGACCGATGTGAACGGTCGTGCTGAATGGACGTTCCGGTTGGCCCTCGCGGGTGCATTGGCGGTGACGGCGGAAGTCGGCACCCTCGGTCTGCAGGAGCGTATCGAGATCTTCGTGGCTGAGGATGTGTTGATTACGGACTGGTCCACCGACTATAGGGTCCCTGTCGCCGGGGCGCGTGAGCCGAGCATGCTTTGGATCGAGCTCAAGGACAGCCTCTCGGACGGCGCTCGTCCGATAACGAATTACCCGGTCAAATGGCGCATTGAATCGATCTCGAAAAAAGCGTCCGTCACCGAAAGCATTACGATCGAAACCGATTCGGCCGGGCGCTCGACGTTTCCGTTCAAGGCCAGTACCGAAGGGGTGTACAGGGTAACGGCTCAACCGGAAGACCAGGGCTCCAGTCAGGTTTTCGACCTGACCGTCAAGGCGGCTTTTATATGGGACGTCAAGCTCTTCAGGCTGGAGAACGACGTCGAATACCCCGTCGAAGGGGTGAACGACATGCTGCCTTTGCTGAGAAACAGTCGCTACCGGCTGAAGATCGAGCCGGCGAGTGCGCTGCCCGATAGGGAAAAGGCGACCGCCGTTGTCGGCTGGAGTGCCGTCCATAGCGCCGCCGCAATGGGCATAACGTTCACGCCAAGGCTTGCCGCTACCGAAGCGTTTAAACCGGACGAACCGTTGTCCTGGCTGATCGATTGCGCCGATGTACGCGATGGCGATTTCCAGTTAGCGCTCAATTGCTCGCAAGTGAGCGAGATTTTTCTGTTGCCGGGCACGTTGAGAAAACCCGCCGCGAGCTGAATGTCGCGCCGGGGCCATGAGGCCCTGCGTTCGGTGCACCACGGTTGCCCCTACGCCCGTTGTCGGGCTGAGGCATTGAGTTATCAGGATGGGAGTCCAACATGTCGATGTCCAACCAGGGCCCAATGGCTCAATCATTGCTCGACGCCGTCGCCAGCCTCGCGCGTAATACACGACTGATTAAACAACCGGGTGGGGTAAAACCGGTGACCCGGGACGATTTGTACGAGCTGTTATTCGTCGACCCGCAGGTCAGTGCCGAGCCTCGGACCACTCAGGTGGCGCAGGCGATCGCCAGCGTCCAGCAGTACATCAACGGCGTATACAACGGCATGGAACCGGGTTATTCCGAGGCACGTTTCGACCCTGAAGATGTGGAGTACTGGCAGAACATCGAAAGTCGCTTTGATATCTGGGCCGCCAATCAAATGGTCGAGGATTACCCGGAAAATTTTATCGATCCCTCGTTGCGGATCAAACGAACGAGTTTGTTCAAAACCCTTGAAAGCAACCTGAGCCAGATGCGGCTCACCGAAGATTCCGTGCACGGCGCGATCAAGGAGTATTTGCGTGCCTTCCAGGAAACCTGTGACCTGGAAGTGCTCAGCGGTTATATCGACCGCAGCGACTTCAAGGACGCCACGTATTATTTCATTGGCAGGGAGCGCACTCCGCCTTACCGGTATTTCTGGCGTAAGGCGCGGATCGATCTCGCTGACAAACCGAACTATGTCAACCCGACGGCCTGGGGCGAGTGGCAAGCGATCGATATTCCGTTGACTGAAACGATGCTGGATATTCGTCCGGTGTTCTGGAGGGGACGTCTGTCCGTGGTCTGGGCCACCTGGGCCGAGGCGCTGACTAACGATGAAGGTCGGCAGGTGGAGCCGGCGCGGCTCAACGTGCTGGCGTCTTTCGTGACGATCAGCGGGCAATGGTCCGCTCCGGTGACTTTGCACCAGTCGCAGTACGACAAGGACTTTGAACCGTTAACGGGACGTCTGGTAGCGGTGGTGTTTGCCGAGGAACGGGGCGCGGATGACAAGCTGGCGGTGTGTTTCACCGGTGTCTCGTCGATGGGCGAGGATGACGAAGGCAAGCCTTCCATCTACGAGATCCGTGACACGCTGTTTCGCAAGCGGCCGAACGAAGCGGTCGCCCTGGTGGAGTTGGCGCACGTACGGTTCAAGGACCGCGATACGTTGCAGTACACCGTCATGCCGCACGAGCGTGTTTCGTTGACGGTGGACAGTAGAACCAGCGTGGGGGGAGACCTGAATGCGCATCTAAAGCTGGAGGTGACCGTTGCGCGAGAGTCGGTTGCTGGCACGTTGAAGGACGTCCTGCGGGTGCGGGGAACCTGCGACAAGAAACTTGTCGGGGTCGAGGCGACGTTCAAACTTGAACTCACCGCCGGGACCGTAATAGACCCGAAGGAGTGGACAGGCGAGCTCAAGATCGACGGAAATCTGCGCACACCGTGGATGGAAATCAAACGCGATGCTGGTTCATTACCCATCGAAGTGGCGATTCCTTTTGTTTTCGGGGCCGAGGGGCTCGGTCGCAACGCTTTCGATGTGAAGCTGTCCTCAATTCCGCAAACGTATGCGGTGCCAAAACTCCATCGAAGCGCCGACTCGGCGGCGCAGTTTCTGGACTTCAATAATGCGATCGCCGGGCAAAAATTCCGTTACACCCGACTGAATACGCTGATCGGCCCGCAACTGGTGGCCCGGGCGGATATTTCCGTGGCGGCGGTACTGGACTGGACGACCCAGCATTTACCAGAACCCGCGCTGCCCGATGGTGCCGTGGAAATCAATGGCCCCTTCGACGGCAGCAATGGGCTGTACTTCTGGGAGTTGTTTTTTCATCTGGTGCACCTGGTCACCCATCGCCTGCGCGATGAAGGGCGTTTTCTGGAGGCTCAGCGCTGGAGTCATTACCTGTTCGATCCGCAATTGAAGGCGCAGTCTTTTGCGGACATTGAAACCGGTGTGCCGGACGCCCCCAACTATTGGCGCTGCCGGCCGCTCAACCTGCCTGGCGACATTGCCCATGAACTGGCCTTGCCCAATGACCCGGACGCCATTGCCTATGCCAGGCCCAGGCACTACCAGATTGCCTTGTTCATGGGGTATGTGCGCACGCTGATCGAATGGGGCGACTGGTTGTACCGGCAGTTGACCCGCGACAGTCTGGCGGCGGCGCAATTGCATTACTTGCGTGCGCAGTCGCTGATGGGCGAAGCCCCTGAGTTTGGTACGGCCAACGATTGGGTGCCCAGACCCATCGAAGATCTGATTCGCGAACTGGGCGAGCGTCAGACATTGAGGGCGTTCGAGAAAGCATTCGTGCTGTCGGAGGACGCCTGGCCCCAGGGCACGACCACCCGGCCCCGACTGGAGATGCTGGGGGGCCAATCCTTTCGGGCACCGCTTAATCAGGAGTGGCTGAATACTTACCGTGAAATCAGTCAACGAATGTTCAACCTGCGTCATTACCTGACGCTGGATGGCAAACCGTTGTCCCTGCCCCTCTACGCGCCGCCAGCAGACCCTCGGGAATTGTTACGGGCACAAGCGGCCGGCACCGATGGTCTGGCGCGGCGGATGGGGGGGCAACTGGTGGTGCCGCCGTATCGGTTCCGCACGATGCTGGAAATGGCCTTGCGTGCCGTAGAAACCCATGCGCGTTTTGGCGAGCAATTGCGCCTTCATATGGAGCAGCGTGATCGCGGTCAGCAGGAGGAATTGCAACAGAGCCATTTGATCGAGTTGGGGGCCTTTGCCGAAAATGTCCAGAAGGAAACCATCAGCCAGTTGCAAGAGGCCAGGAATGCGATGTTGCAAACCCGGGGGCAGGTGCAGGCACGCATGGCGCATTTCGAGCAGTTATCCCGCGAGAATGTGTCGGTGGCCGAATACCAGGTCATGGATCAGATACTGGCTGGCAAAATATTTGCTGCCACAGGTTCCGGGTTGATGGGCGTGGGCGCCGTTATCGATACATTTCCCAATGTCTTCGGTTTGGCCAATGGCGGTCATCAGGTTGGCAGCCCCTTTCGTGCTTTGGGTTACGGGATGCAAGTGATCTCGGAAGGCTTGCTCATGGACGCCGACCGCATGGCCAGCTCCGAACAGTACCGGCGTCGCCAGCAAGACTGGAACTTCAACAGCCAGCAGGCCAGGCTTGAACTGCAGGCGATGGATCAGCAACTGCTGGCGCATGACCACTCCATCAGCGCGGCCACGGCCAGCCTGCGTCAGACCGAAACCGCGAGTGCCCAGGCTCAGGCGCTTTACACGTTTTACAAACAGGAGCGCTTGACCACGGTCGAACTCAGCTCCTGGATGCTGGGCCAGATGAAGAACCTCTATTTTCCGGCCCATGATGCGGTGATCTCACTGTGTCAGACCGTTGAAACCTGCATGCGCTACGAAACCGGCGACTATGACACCAAGTCCTTCATTCGCCCGGAAGTGTGGATGGAGAAGTACCACGGCCTGACGGCGGCCGAGTCGCTGAAACTGGACTTGCTGTTGCTGGAAAGCGAGTACCTCAAACGGCACGAACGGCGGCTGGAGCTGGTCAAGACGGTGTCGTTGCGACAGCTGTTCGACAATCCGGTTCATGCGCCGGACCAGGGCTATGGCAGTTGGCAGGCGGCCCTGGCGGTATTTGACCCCACCAACGGGTCGGGCAGCCTGAACTTCAACCTCACCCAAAAGCTGTTTGACCTCGATTACCCCGGGCATTACTGCCGGCAGATCACTTCGGTCAGCGTTTCGTTGCCGGTACTGGTGGGGCCTTACCAGGACGTGCGAGCGACTCTGGTGCAGCGTGGAAGCCATACGTTGACCCAACCACTGTTTTCAGCCGTGCAGTTCATGCACGGGGTGAAGGACAGCGCGGCGGGGCCGGATATCAAGATCAACGTGCGCAACAGCCAACAGATCTGCGTTTCTACCGGCCTGGACGATAACGGCATGGTCGTCATGGCGGCCGATGACCGTTACTTGCCCTTCGAAGGTACCGGTGCGGTGTCGACGTGGACGTTGAGCTTTCCCCGGCATGGCAAGGAAGAACAAGCATCAATGCTTGCGTCTCTGAACGACATCATTGTGACCGTCCGCTATCTGGCCAGGGATGGCGGACCGGAGCTGGCACGCGAGGTGGAAACGCTGCTGGCCCCCCCGGGCGACGACGCCGTGAGTTCCAGTGAGGGGTTTTCGATGGGTCGCGCAGTCGGCGACTTTGGTTGAACACAAGGACTTGATCATCATGAATCAGAAATCCGTAAGAAAAGGCGAGAGCCTGATAGTCAATGGCAGTTTTGACAAAGAGGATTGGATTGAGGGGTGGCAAAAGGGTGCCCCCCCACACGACGCTGCCAGCCTGGAGGAACCCGATTATGACGGGGGACGGATCTACGTCGCGCGCCTGGTCGTTCAGGCAACTCTCGAGCAAAGGTTCCCATTGCCGGTGCTGCGCAGCGAGGGTGTGACTCATGTATTGAGCTTTCTGTTTCAAAGTTCGCTAAAAGACGGCTTTTTCCGAATCGCCCGCGACGGTAAATGGGGAGATGACATTGATCTGCCGGTCGGGGGCGTGGTGGCGTCAGACGACCCGCCGTACGAGATCCTGCCGGTAGACGATCCTCTGGATTTCAATCCCGCGTATCGCGAATACGTAGTTGACCTTCAGCCCAATGACCGCAACGAGTCACTTGCCGTGCTTTTTGGTTTTCCGAACGAACTCGAGCCCGCCGGAATGAGCTTTACCCGTGTGCGCTTCGGGATTCTACTGGAGCCTTTGCAGCTGCTTCATGTGCAGGTCGATGAGCAGACGCACGCCGAGGGAGCCGTTTATGTGTGCCGGGGAGCCGAGGGCATCAGGGCGCACACGCTGATGTTCCAGGAGGTGGTTGGCGGCGCGTGGCAAGGCTCCGAAGTTGCCTTGTCGATGGCTGACGAAAACGAGGACCTTGACCCCAATGTGGTCATGACCCCCGCACTGGATACATTGCAGGTGCTGGAAAACCCTTGGTCGTTCACTATCTGGAACACTGCCTCTGTGCGTGTGCTTGAACTGCTAATTGTCAGCAGGTGGGATGCTGAACCCTATCCTTTGAAACTGTCGATCGGCGATCACCGTGTCGCATTGGCAGACCCCAAAAACGGTGATTTCGATCCGATCGTCAATAAGCAGTCGGTCCGTCTGACAGGCACGGTGAAATCGTTTTACACCAACGCCCCCCTTGCGGATCGCCGGGTTGTCTGGTTGCTGGAAGGTGAGTCGAAAGTCACCCACACCGACAGCTCCGGTGGTGTCGGCGTTGAATACTCGCCTGCGGTAGCCGGCCTGCAACAGGTCAACATGGCTATCGATAGCCTCTATTACACGTCCGGCGTGTTGTGTGAAACGCTGGAAGTCAAAGTGCTGGCGGCTGATCCGTTTGACTCTGCACAGGTGACTTTTGAGGGCGGAACACAATCGTCCTGGGGGAGCAGGGCCGGCTATCCTCACCGTGGGGGTCTGTTCACCGTCCGCGTGAGTGCTTCGCCGGGCAGCGAGCTGCCTGACTATCCGTTGAAGTTGATCTGGCAAGGTGAATCGGCCGAGTCACTCGGCGTTACCGTGACTCCGCCACTGAATACGCCTGTTGATTGGCAAAGTGGGGAGGTCGTCTGGACACTCGATTGCACCCACGCAACGAAGGACGGCGAGTTTGAGTTGCTGTTGGCGGCAGAACGGTTGCAAGACATGTCCAGTTCCAATCGGATGTCGCTGGGGCTCAACCGGTACATTGTCGGTGATACACGCCAGGCCAATCGCTCCCCGGTGATCGATCAAGTTGAGCGCGTGCAGGTGCTGTTGCAGCTTGTGGAACCTGAGACCCGGGAGGGTGTGGAGAACGTGGAAGTCGAATGGCAGACGCCTGGCGGTTCTGTCACGACGCTCACCGGCCAAGAGGGCTGGACGGAGTTGTCCTATCAGCCGACTGCAGATGGTCCTCAGGATCTTGTCGCCACAATCCAGGTTCGCGGCGAGGAGGGCGAAACGCTTGAAGAGACATTCCCGTTCACGGCCTGGGCGACGAACCCCTGGAAGACCGAGGTCGAGTGGACGATCGACAACCCGCTCGTACCCGCAGCGCTCGGTTTTGTCTGCTGGCGTGGCGAGACCGTTACCCTGACACTTAAACCCAAGCCTGGCAGCCAGTTGCTCGACAAGGATGTAATGCTGGACTGGCGGGATGTTGATCCGGGCCTGGGGCTGACGTTTGACCGACCCATTGGTGTGCGAGAGAGGCTCACCGCTGCCGGATTGCAATGGAGGATCACGGGCGGTGCAACGAAGAGCGGCAGGTTCGAGTTGAAGCTGAGCACTGAGGACATTCAGGACTGGGAGCTGTCTGGCCGATTGATCTCCAGAAATCTTGCCGATGAGGGCCGCGTCTCGCTGGATACAACCCCGGTGCTTTCCGCTGTGTCGTCGTACCCGTGCCTGGGGGCGAAGCATGCATTCTCATTCTTGCCCAATCCATTGGGGCCGCTGTCCGGTTTATCGATGGTGCTCGACTGGACCGGCATGCCGGCTGAGCAACTGAACGTGATCGTCGAGCCTGCTGTGGGCACTGGTGTCGAGATCGTATCGGGCGGGGCACGATGGTCGCTCGATTGTCGTAACAGCCAGCATGCAGGCGACTTCTCACTGCAGTTGACGTTGCCTCAGCTGGCTATGTCCTCGACATGGATGGCCATGTCGCTGGGGCATAACCGGCTGGAAATCATCGGCCAGCGTGAGGCGACGATCAGACCGGTGCTGGCGGAGAATCAAAGTGCCAGGGTGTGGGTTCAAGTGGGTTCGTTTTACACAAAAGCCCCCGTGGCGAATATTCCCGTGAGCTGGAAAGGAGAGGACGATGCGCAAGCGTTGATCGTGCCCACTCGGGGGGACGGCTGGTCATCCTATGCCTATCAACCGAAGGCCGCAGGCCTGGTTGAGGTCAAGGCTGAGCTAAACAGCCCTTACACCGGTCAATCACCATCGACTTCCCTGATGGTTGACGGGTTGCAGATAAGCCCGTGGCTGGGTGTGGTCTTTTACCGAGACCTCGAATCGGGCCAAAAACTGGGGGAAAAAACGGCGTTTCCACGTCGCGCCAACGATTATTCGTACAGCATTGCGTCCACAACGGCCGACAATCCAATCATGGGTATCCCTGTGAGGTTGGGCTGGGCGGGAACATTGCCGAACGACCTCAGCGTAACCGTGGCACCGGTGCTGGGGGATAAACGGCCGATGGGCATGTCTGGGCTGAAATGGGACGTTAAATGTGGCGATAGAAAGGACGGAAGTTTTCGTTGGTTTGCCGAGGCTGCCAATCTGCTTGAGCTGTCGCCACGGCAGCCGTTTTCATTAGGTATCCGATATGACCCGACCCATGCCCTCGATTCTGAGCCTGTTCTGACGAAGGATGCTTAATGCGCAGGTATTTTCAGTAAAGAGCCTAGAATGCTCCCGCTTTTTTCCAGGCCAGATAGCGCGTCACAATGTGGCTACCCAGCTCCCCGGGCCGAGCATCCACCACCGACACTCCATGAGCACTCAACCGCTCATGGAGCTCCGCCCGTTCATTCAAGTAATCCACCGTCCCGCAATAAGCCAGCGCCTCCGACAAAGTTTGCACCGGGGTGTGCCGCAGCGTATCGAGCACGTCTTCGCGCAGACTCGCCACCAGCACCCGATGCTGTTTGCTCAGGCGCTTGACCGCGGTCAGCAGTTCATCGTCGTCCTCATCCCGCAGATTGGTGACCAGCACCACCAGCGCCCGGCGTTTTTGGCGGGCCAGCAGTTGGCTGGCGGCGGCCTGGTAGTCGGCGGGGCGCTGGGTGTTGTTGAGGTCGTAAACGGTGTTGAGCAGGACTTTGAGTTGTTCAGTGCCTTTGACCGGGGCGAGGTAATGCGGTCGATCGCTGGCGAAGGTACTCAGGCCTACCGCATCGCCTTGGCGCAGGGCGATGTAGCTGAGCAACAGGCAGGCATTCAGTGCGTGATCGAAATGGGCGAGTTCGCCATCCTGGCTGCGCATCCGGCGGCCGCAATCGAGCATGAAAATGATTTGTTGATCGCGTTCGTCCTGGTATTCCCGGGCGATGGGCGTGCGTTGGCGGGCGGTGGCTTTCCAGTCGATCTGGCGCAGGCTGTCGCCTTCGCGGAATTCACGCAGCTGATGAAACTCCATACCCAGGCCGCGTCGCTGGCGTTGGCGCACGCCAAGTTGGCTGAGCCAGTTGTCCACCGCCAACAGTTGGCCGCCGTAGAGACGGGCGAAGTCGGGGTAGACGCGGGTGTTGTCGGCCACGTTGAGCAGGCGTTTGTCGGACCATAAACCCAATGGGCTCGGCAGGTTGAGTTCGCAGTGTTCGAAGGTGAAATGCCCGCGCTTGAGTGGGCGCAGGCGATAGCCGATCTGGCTGTGCTGGCCGGGTTGCAATTCGACCGACAGGGGCAGGTTTTCGAAGCTCAGACCTTCCGGTACATGGTCGAAAATCTCGATGTTCAGTGGCTGGTGAAAGTCATGCTCGATCTCCAGTCGTACTTCGCTCCATCGGCCGAGTGCAAGGCTGCCGGGCATCTGCCGTTGCAGGCGGGGCGAGGGCAGTCGTTTGAGACGGACGCCGTCGAGTATCGCCAAGGCCAGCAGCGCCAGCAGCAATCCCCAGTTGATCGACAACAGGCTCGAGGGAACCGCGAATTCCAATGCCCGCAACGCACCCAGTACGATGCCGATGGCTAGCAGCATTGCGAGCCAGATCAACAGCAGGCGCGAGGGTTTCACAGGCGGGGCGCCGGCACTTGATCGAGCAGTTGCTTGAGCACTTGATCGACATCCAGACCTTCGATGTCCAGTTCCGGCGCAATCCGCACCCGGTGACGCAACACCGCCAAGGCGCAGCCTTTGATGTCATCCGGGATCACAAACTCGCCACCACGCAACAACGCTCGGGCCCGAGCGCAGCGCACCAGAGCAATGGAAGCCCGAGGCCCGGCGCCGAGGATCAGGCCCGGCCAGTTGCGGGTGGTGCGGGCCAGGCGCACGGCGTAATCGAGGACCTGGTCGTCCAGCGGCAGATCGCTGGCGATGCGTTGCAAGGCCAACACGTCTTTGGCTTGCAACACGGTGCGCAGCGGTTGCACATCGAGCATGTCGGCCCGGGTCGAGCGGCTGACCTGGCGGACCATGTTCAATTCCTGCTCAGCGTCGGGGTAGTCCATGCGTACCTTGAGCATGAAGCGGTCGAGTTCGGCTTCCGGCAGCGGGTAAGTGCCTTCCTGTTCGATTGGGTTTTGCGTGGCGAGCACCATGAACGGTTGCACGATGGGCAGGGCGCGGCCTTCGAGGGTGACTTGCCGTTCCTGCATGGCTTCGAGCAGCGCGGCCTGGGTTTTCGCCGGGGCGCGGTTGATCTCGTCGGCCAGCAAAAGGTTGGTGAACAACGGACCTTTGCGCAGTTTGAATTGTTCGGTCTGCATGTCGTACACCGCATGTCCGGTGACATCGCTGGGCATTAAATCCGGAGTGAACTGGATACGTGCGAACTCGCCGCCGAAGCAGCGGGCGAGGGCGCGTACCAGCAACGTCTTGCCCAGTCCCGGAACGCCTTCGAGCAATACGTGGCCACCAGCAATCAGAGCGGTGAGGACGTCGTCGATCACTGTGTTCTGGCCGATCACGGCTTTCTGTAATTCGGTCCGTACCGCTTGGGCCAGTTGGCTGGCGCGCTGGCGTTGCTGCGCAGCGTGGCTCAGTGTGCCGGGCTCGATCTGTTCACTCATAAGGCGTTCCTCAAGGTTTGCAGGTGGGCGACCTGACGGCTGAATTCAGCGCTGGACAGCCGCTGCTTCGGTCGCGGGCTCATGGCCTGGCTGATAGCGCGTGTGGGTTGGCCGGTCAGGCGTGCGAGCACCAGCCATTGTTCGGCAACGCCGAGTTGTTCGAAACCGGGATGACGGCGCCGCACACGGCGCAAGATGTCGTGCTGCAAGGCTTGCAGCAGGTGCTGCTGACCGTTTCGGCGCAGCATGAAATCGGCGCTGGCGCGCAGGTGTTCCTGAAGTTGGCGACGGGCTCTCGGGGCCGGTTCCTGCAGCGGACCCTGGCGCACGCCGACGTGCCAGAAGCCAAGACCGATCAGGGCAAAAAGGGCGACCAATGCTTGAGGGAAATAGCGCAGGAGCAAGGTCAGCAGATTGTCGTGATCGGTATTGAACAGCAGGGTCACGTTCGTGTCCGCCGTCAGGTACCAGAGCAGCCAGGCGTTGTCGTACTGGTCGATGGCCGGGGTTTTCCACAGGTCGGCGTCGGTAACCACGGTGATCGAACCGAGCCCGTGGGTCAGTTGCATCATATGAGTGGCCTTGCCGCTGTTGGCCCAGGCTTGCGCGAGGTTTTTCGGGTCGTCGAGATGGAACGCGGTATCGAAACTGGCGTAGGCCGGCGCGTTTTCGTCTTCCAGATACAGCTTGGTCAGTTTGGGGTAAGGATTGTCGTCGATAGCGGGCGGCGGATCCTTGAGGTCTTTGCTCAGCGACTGGTGAATCTGCACCCGATCAAGCAACCGGTCATTGCTTTGGCCGGTCTTTTCATCCCACAACGACTGGGCGACAAACAAAAGACGCCCGCCGGCCCGGGTCCAGTTCAACAACTGATCGATCTGGCGCGGGGTCATGTTGTACCGGTCCCCGAGCAACAACAGACTGTGCTGATGGGGTTCGAGGGTTGGCAGGATGTCGAGGCTGTTGGCGTGGTTCACCGACAGTCCCTGTTTGCGCAGAAAATGCTCGGCAGCGAGGTAAGGATTGGCCTGGGCTTCGGGCGAGGGGCCGTGATCGATGTCTGCTTGATAGGGCGTTGCCTTGATGTACAGATAAACACCCAGCGCGATCACTAGCACGGCAATGAACACGCCGACCGCCAGCCAGCGTTGCCGGTTCAACGCAACGCTCCCGGGCCGAACAGGGCTCGCCAGCCGTCACAGAGTTCCCGTTGCACATGCGCGGGAGGCAGGCGATGTCCGTAGGCCATGTTCTGCCAGTGCCCGGTCAGGTTTTTACTGAAGGCCAGCAAGGCAGGTTGTTGCAGGTGTTCGATGCGCTCCAGGACCTGGCCTTCGGTGTCGGCGGGTTTCAGCGCCATGTTGAAGTCGTGCAGCAAGTGGCTGAGCAGACCGCGATAGAGCAATCCGAGGGCCTCGCGAGGATGGGTTTGCCAGAGGCGTTCGGCGCTGGCGGCGATGTCGGCGGGCAGGGTTTCACGGCTGAGGTCCAGGCCGAAAGCCTGTTGCGGTAATGGCCGCGCGACTTTGCTGTTCAAGGCCGGTCGACGGCTGACGAAGGCTTGCAACCAGTCACGGTAATGCCAGATCAATAAACCGATGGCACCGATCACGACACTCCACAGCACGGCTTCAATCAGCGTGGCCGCTGCGCCGAATCGTTGGTTGTCCAGAAGCTTGAGCAGCGCCTCCAGCCATTCGGTTGTTGGGTCATCGTCCGCCGTGTCGGTGGCGGGTTGGTCCTCGCCAAACCGATAGCGCGTGACCGATTCCTTGTTCTTGAACGGAGGCTGATCGAGGATCGCCTTAATGCTATCCCGGGACGCCTGACTGGTCAGTGGCTGGTCCAGCAGGCGTGGGCTGTCGGGTGAAATGATTGGCTCGGCGGCCCAGACGGTTTGCGCGGTCGGCATCAGCAGGAACGCCGCCAGCAGCAGGGTAACGGCGGCGCAGCTCAAGCGTTGGCGCATGCGGCGGAATACCAGCTCGATATCCCAGGCCTCCAGCACCGTGCGCCGATTCAGATAAAGGCTGAAACCGCAGGCGACATAAACCGGTTCCCAGACAATCAGCACCAGTGCATAAAAGGCATTGGTCAGGTGTTCCAGCCATCGCCAGTCTTGTGTAGCGGCGGTGATCAAGGTCTGCCAGTTCCAGTCGAGTTCGACCTGTTGGGGCAAGAACAGGTAGAACAACACCATCAGGCCGATCCAAAGCGCGGTTTCCAGATGCACGCCGATGATGGTCAGCCACCGCGCGGCACCGGCATTGCGCTGCAATAGCACCTGCAAACGCTGTTGTCGCGCTTGCCCACTCAGCCCTTCGAGTTGCACCACCGGCATCAGGAAACTGCGACTCAGGCTCAGGCGCCGCCAGGTCAGACTCGCCAGCAGTTGCGGTTGGAGCAGCCGCGGAAATTGGCGCAGCGCCTGTTTCAGGGTGGGTGTTTCGCCAAACATGGCATTGGACAGTATGTACAGCGGCAGGCGGTCGAACGCCGGTTTCAGCCACCAGAAAATGAACACGGCGAGGGAGGGCGAATCCCACAGCACCCAGCTGAGCAGGGCGAAAACCGGCAAGGTCACGATGGCCCAACTGGTCATCAGCAGGCGTCGATGTCGCTGGCTCAGCAGGACGCCCAGGTCCATGGCTTCCCAGGTGGTGCGCGGGCGGATCACTGCCGTGGCATCACTCAGGCGCATGGCGGGTCCGTCCGGCAAACAGCAGATAAGTCGCCACCAACAACCAGAGCCCTGCACCCACCAGGTATTTGGTCATTGGCGCGACCCCGACCGTGGACGACCAGTAAGCTTCGATAAACGCCGCAATCAGCAGAAACAGCATGACTCCGCAAATCAGCAGCACGCTTTTGCGTGCCGCCAGGCGCAACGCTTCGGAACGGGGCAGGCGTCCCGGCGCGATCAATGCCCAACCCAGTTGCAGGCCGGCGGCACCGGCCAGGGCGATGGCACTGAGTTCGAAGGCGCCGTGGCCAACCACGAATGACCAGAAGGTTTGCCCGTAGCCAATATGCGTCAGGTGCCCGGCCACCGCGCCGATCATCAAACCGTTGAAGAACAGGAAAAACGCGCTGCCCAGGCCAAACAGCAAACCGCTGGCGAAGGTCTGAAAGGCAATGCCGATGTTGTGCATGATGTAGTAACCGAACATCACCCAGTCTTCACTGGCCGCTCGTTCCGCCGAGCGCCCCAGGTGACCGGCCTCGGGGTCGTACATGCCTTGCATCTCGCTGACCTGCTCGGCCGGGATCAGGTTGTAGACCAGGTCGGGGAACAGATACACCAGCAGTGCGATGCCGATCAGGCTGCCAAAAAACATCAGGCCGGCGGCGAGCACGAAGCGCCACTGTTGGCGCACCAGTCGCGGGAAGTCAGCCAGGATGAAACCCAGTACGTTGCCAGCCAGTCGACTGCGGTGGCGATAAAGCTGTTGATGCCCGCGCAGCACTTGTTGCTGTAACGAGTCGATCAGAAAGCTGCTGTAACCACGTTCCTGGGCCAGCGCCAGATGCTGGCAGAGACGACGATAATCGCTGGGGAAAGCGGCGACTCGCTCTGCTTCCTTGCCTTGCTCCAGCTGTTCAAGCACGAGAGAAAATTGCTCCCATTCGGCCTTGTGGCGAGTTTCGAAAAGGCTTTGCTTCATGTGGGGCCCAACAAGCCGCGGGCGATGCCATTGAGTTCGTCCACGGCCCCTGGCGCCGACACCTGCAACGGTTGCGCGAGTATGGCCGCCAGCTCTTTGACTCGTGCTTCAGAGAGTTCACCCTGACGCTCGGCAAACCCGAGGATGGCGCGCTGTTCGGTCAGCGTCAGCGCAAAGGCCGGGCGCCGCGGCTGGACGGCGGGCAGTTGTGGTCGGGCGAGCGGTTGTTCGCGGTAGATCACCAGCGTGCCGGCGGCCAGATCGCCGAGGCGTTTGAAGGTGGGATGTTGCAGGCAACTGATGGCCCCGAGGAAATAGCCGAATGGCAACATGTCGACAAATCGCAGCAGGTTGCGCAGCAGCGAAGCCGACCAGCCGATCGGCGTGCCATCGTCCTGCACCACCCGCAGGCCCATCCATTGCTTGCCTGGCGAACGGCCCTGATTGAGCACTTCGAACAGCACCATGTACCACCAGCTCACCACGAACAGCAGAATTGAGCCGAGCCCCGCGCCGAGTTTGCCGAGGAACGCCAGGACAATAAACAGCAGGCCAACGATCAACCCGCGCAATCCGAGGTCGATGGAGAACGCGAGCGCACGGGCCATCAACCCGGCCGGGCGCAGTGGCAGGTCGATGCCTTCCGGCGTTTCGATTTGATACCGCGTATCCAGTGGCGGGGACAGCGTCGCTTTCCTTGGCAGTGCTGTGGTCTCGAGCATGGGCAACCTTGATGTGGCCTGTTCGGGATTCGATGTCCGTCCGATGCTAGCAGCCTCTCGGGGGAAAACGACATAACTATGTAGTGCACGGCAAGTGGCCGGAGGTGATTGAATGACGAGATTACTGGCCGGGGCGGGATGTGAACGCCTAGACTTCGCCGATCTTCAGTTCAGGAATAGCCCGTGACCTCTATCTTCTGGTACGACTATGAAACCACTGGCATCAACCCCCGTTGCGACCGCCCGCTGCAAATGGCGGGGATTCGCACTGACTTCGATCTCAATGAAATAGACGAGCCGGTCAACCTTTACTGCCAGCCCAGTGAAGACATCCTGCCCCATCCGGCAGCCTGCGTGATCACGGGTATTACGCCCGGCCGGTTGGCCGAGCAAGGCTTGAGCGAAGCCGATTTCATGACCCGGGTGCACACCCAACTCGCTGCGCCCGGCACGTGTGGGGCGGGGTACAACACGCTGCGTTTCGATGACGAGATGACCCGTTACAGTCTTTACCGAAACTTTTTCGACCCTTACGCGCGCGAGTGGCAGGGCGGTAATAGCCGCTGGGACCTGATCGATGTGGTGCGTGCAGCCTTTGCCTTGCGCCCTGACGGCATCGTTTGGCCGACGGACGACGAGGGGCGGACAACGCTCAAACTCGAACGCCTGACCGCCGCCAATGGCATTGATCACGGAAATGCTCACGAAGCGCTATCGGACGTTCGCGCCACCATCGCCCTGGCGCGCCTGATCCGGGAAAAGCAGCCGAAGTTGTATGACTGGTTGTTTCAGTTGCGCGGCAAACAAAAGGTGATGGATCAGATTCGACTGTTGCAGCCAATGGTGCACATCTCCGGGCGCTTTTCAGCGGCGCGCAATTATGTCGGTGTGGTGTTGCCCTTGGCCTGGCACCCGCGCAACAAGAACGCCTTGATTGTCTGTGACCTGCACCTGGACCCTCAGGGCTTGCTCGATCTTGATGCCGACACCTTGCGCCAACGGCTATATACCCGCCGTGATGACTTGGCCGAGGGCGAGTTGCCGGTGCCGCTCAAACTTATCCACATCAATAAATGCCCGGTGGTGGCGCCGTTGTCGGTACTTCGCACTGAAGATCAGCAACGTTTGGGTCTGGATATGTCGCTCTACCAAGAGCGCGCGCTGCGGCTAAGTGACGCACAAACAGTTTGGCGAAATAAAATTCAGGCGATTTACGCCCGCGAAGATTTCACCTCGAGCCAAGACCCTGAGCAACAGTTATACGATGGTTTTATCGGTGATCGGGATCGACGTCTTTGTGAGCAAGTCAGAGCTGCCGACCCGGCTCAATTAGCGCAACAACAATGGCCTTTCGATGACGAACGATTGCCGGAATTATTGTTTCGATATCGCGCACGCAACTTCCCCGATACGTTGAGTTTCGAAGAGCAAGAACGCTGGCGAATATTCTGTCAGCAACGTTTGTCAGCCCCCGAGTGGGGAGCGCCCAATACGCTGGAAACTTTTGTAGAAGCCGCAGCTCAATGGAGCATTAGTGCTACATCGTTTCAGCGAGAGGTGCTGAATGAATGGCAGAATCATGTTCAGGCATTACGCAAACGTTTGAATCTTTGAAATCGAAAATGTTCGGGTGCTGAATCCCGGGCATAAAAAAACGCCAGCAGATGCTGGCGTTCTTTTTTGTCGCGGATGAGTCAGCGACAAGCTCTGCGACTTAGCCCAGCAGGGTAGCCCAGCCTTCAACCACGTCACCGCCCCACTTGGCTTTCCACTCTTTCAGAGTTTTGTGGTTGCCACCTTTGGTTTCGATGACTTCGCCGTTGTGCGGGTTTTTGTATTGCTTAACTTTGCGAGCACGCTTGGTGCCAGTAGTTTTTACTGCGCCGCCGCGTGGTGCTTTGGTTTTGGACTCTGGATCCAATAGCGCAATGATGTCACGCAGAGACTTGGAGTACTCGCCCATCAGGGTGCGCAGTTTGCCTTCGAATTCCAGCTCGGTTTGCAGTTTGTCGTCTTGGGACAGGTTCTTCAAACGGGCTTGCAGCTCTTTGATAGCTTCTTCGGTGGCGCGATATTCGTTGATCAAGGACATGAGGACTACCTTATGTTGGGGCGCTGGATGGCAGGTGACAGTGCGGCAATAATAGTCAGGGTGTTTCATCAAGTAAACATTTAACCGAAGTTTTATTTAAATTAGTTACGGTGAATAGGCATAAATTGCCGGTGTAGTTAAATAGTGTGATGCAGTCATCACGAATATTCACAATTGAGCACTTGAAGATGGGCAACAGGAACACCATCGCGCGGGTTTTCGGTGCTGCCAGAACCTGTTCCGCTTACCTTTGTGTCGGGCCAAACGTCATCAATACTGCAGTTTTGCTGCGCAATGGCTAGAATGGCCGCCTTTGCGAAGTTCTGGAGTTTGACCCTCATGCGCACTTTTCGGCTGGTGATTGCTTGCCCGGACCGCGTCGGCATCGTTGCTAAAGTCAGTAACTTTCTGGCGTCACATAACGGCTGGATCACTGAAGCGAGCCATCACTCGGACAATCTCAGTGGCTGGTTCTTCATGCGTCACGAAATTCGTGCCGATTCGCTGCCCTTCGGTATCGATGCCTTTCGCGAAGCGTTTGCACCGATTGCCGAAGCGTTCTCGATGAACTGGCGCATCACCGATACCGAGCAGAAAAAGCGCGTGGTACTGATGGCCAGTCGCGAGTCTCACTGCCTCGCCGACTTGTTGCACCGCTGGCACAGTGATGAGCTGGATTGCGAAATTTCCTGCGTTATTTCCAACCATGACGACTTGCGCAGCATGGTCGAGTGGCACGGAATTCCGTATTACCACGTACCGGTCAATCCGCAGGATAAAGAGCCAGCATTCGCCGAGGTCTCGCGCCTGGTCAAACAGCACGATGCCGAAGTAGTCGTACTTGCCCGCTACATGCAAATCCTGCCGCCCGAGTTGTGCCGCGAATATGCTCACAAGGTCATCAACATTCACCACAGCTTCCTGCCGTCGTTCGTCGGTGCCAAGCCGTATCACCAGGCCTCGATGCGTGGCGTGAAGTTGATCGGCGCTACTTGCCACTACGTGACCGAAGAGCTGGATGCCGGTCCGATCATCGAACAGGACGTCGTTCGCGTCAGCCACAGTGACAGCATCGACGACATGGTGCGTTTCGGTCGGGACGTCGAGAAGATGGTACTGGCCCGTGGTCTGCGTTATCACCTGGAAGATCGGGTGCTGGTGCACGGCAACAAAACCGTCGTGTTCTGATAGCCATTCAACACGGTTGAAATTCGAAGGGCCTGGGCGTTCAATCGCTTCAGGCCCTTCGCCGTTTCTGCACTGAGGACATGACCATGGCCGACCCACTCGACAAAGCGACATCCAAGGCTCCCGCCACGTTGGGCGAAGGGTGTTTGAGTCGTTACGACCCGGATGACATGAACCCCGAAGACGGCACGGAGTTTCCCGGTGCCGCCGAGTTGTGGGAACAGTTGCAGCAAGAACCCGACGACAAAGCTACGCCTGCTTGAACTTCATCAACTTCTTCAGCAGCGGCCGCCCGAGCATCAGCAAAAACACCGGGCCACCCACCAGCAAATAGAAGTAATAGGTCACCGCCCGCCAGATCAGAATCGCCGCCGCCGCGGTGGATTTTCCCACCATCGGCGCCAGCAGCGCCGCCGACGTCAACTCCGCCGCCCCGGCACCGCCCGGCAACAGGCTGAATTGCCCCGCACTTAGCGAAAGCATCTGGATCAGAAAGCTCCAGGCCCACTGCAAATCCGCCCCGAGCCCACGCAACGCCAGATACAGCACGCTATAGCGCAAGATCCAATGCAGGCACGTCAGGGCAAACACCGTGATGAGCGTCTGAAAGGGCAGCTTCAATGTGTCCGTGAATGCCGCCAGAAAGTGCAGGAGTTTTCGCGCCCAGCGCAGGCGCGTGGTGGCTTTGACATTCAAACGAGCGAGCAACCGACCGCACAGACGAATCAGCATTCGATGGTAGCGGGCGACCACGACGCAACTGAACAACCCGCCGAACATCGAAATGGCGCTGACGGTCAGCAGCCATTCCATGCGTTGGCTGAGGTGCTGGAACAACGCGTAAATCAGGATCCCGCTCAGCGCGCAGAGAAAAAACAGCAAATCGCTCAGCTGATCCATGGCAAACACGGCGCTGCCCCTGGCAGGACGCACGCCATTGCGCGCCAACAACGCCATGATCGTCAGCGGACCGCCGCTGCCGCCCGGTGTTGCGCAATAAGCGAATTCGGCGGCCATCACCACCCCGAGGCTTTTTAGCGGGCCCACCTTGTCGCGCTGATCCCCGAGCAACAGGCGCAAGCGCATCGTGTTCAGCACCCAGCACAACAGGATCATGCCGAACATGATCAGCAGCCAGTTCAGCGGAAAGCTTTGCAGTCGATACCAGGTTTCGTTACCGCCCAGCAGCGACGGAATCAGCACCGCAGCGAGCAGTGCGACGAGCAGCAGAATCCCGCGACTCATGCGGCGCGACCCATACGGTCGCTTTGCAGCGCCAGCCAGCGTGCCTTGGTCATCGGCACACGTCCCTCGTCGAGCAAGCGCTTGAGGGTTTGCAACCAGTAAGTGCGCGAGAACCCATGGCGCATATCCACCGGGTGCAAGCCAAGACGGATCACCGGTGCTTGCTGCCAGCGTTGTTCGCGTTGATCACTGACTAGCTTCGACAACCCCCGGCGCCAGGCACTGCGCGCACTCCAGACCAGCCCCGGCGCGTCGACCGCGGTAAAGTCCGGCAGACGATACAGATGCTGCGGATCGCTGGTGTAACTCAGGGGTAACTGGCGCAAGGCCTGGCGCGTCCCTTCGCTCATCAACCAGGCCGGGGCGACGAAACCCTCCAGCGGCCAGTGATAACGGTGGAACACTTCGATGCCGGCGCGCAGGCGGGCGAGGGCGGCTGCTTGAGACAGGCTGTAAAACTCGCCTTCGTGGGTGTAGATCCGGCGCATGAACCAGTCTCGTGGCGTAGTGGGAGTGGGCGCTTCATCGCAATGAAAGTAACCGTGCAATGCCAGTTCGTCACCTCGTGCGATACGACGGGTGAGCAAACGTCGAAATCCCGGATGCTCCTCCAGATCGTTGTGCTTGTGGAAATTGGGCACCACCAGCCAGGTCATCGGCACCTCGCCCAAGGCGTCGACGGCGTCGACAAAGGGTTGATAATCGGCCCAGGTTTGCGGTGCGACGTCGTGCAGCACGAGTAACAGGCTGGGCGGGTTCATGGGCTCAACCATTGGCGGTCAGCGGCAAGTGGCTGCCAAGTACGGCGCGATAATGCCCCAGCAGGCTGTTGACCACCGTGTCCCAGGAGTAATGCCGCTCGACATGGCTGCGGGCCTGTTTGCCCAAAACCACGCTGCCCGAGCTGAACAGCTCGCGTACGGCGCTGGCCATCGCCGATGGATTATTCGGCGGGCAGAGCAGGCCGCATTGATCGGTGATGATTTCCTGAAAGGCCCCGGCCGCCACGGCCACCACCGGAATGCCGCTGGCCATGGCTTCAAGAACCACCAGGCCGAATGTTTCCTGATCACCGGCGTGCAGCAGCGCATCGGCGCTGGCCATCAATCGCGCCACGTGTGCCGCCGGACAGAACTCACCGATCACGGTAACGTTGTCGGGCACTGCGGCCGGCATCGACGAACCTACCAGCAGCAGGTGATAGCGTGGGCCCAGGCGTTTCATGCAGTCGAGCAGCACCGGCAGGTTTTTTTCCTTGGAGCCGCGCCCGGCGAAGATCAGCAAATGAGTGTTTTCATCAATGCCCAATTCGGCCCGCAGGCCCGTGTCTCGTGCCATGGGATTGAAGGTTTGCAAGTCGACGCCCAGCGGTTGCACGAAAACGTTCTTCACCCCCAGCCCGATCAATTTGTTGGCCATGACCTGGCTTGGCGCCAGAACCCGATCGAAGTTGCCATAGAGCTTGCTGACATAGGCTTCGACGTTGGTGGTGACCCAGTTGCCCATGCGATTGCTGACCAGCAGCGGCAGGTCCGAATGATAAAAGCCGATCACAGGAACATCGAGTTGCCGCCGGGCGTCGAGGGCCGCCCAAGCGGTGAGGTAGGGGTCGCCGACCTCGATCAGGTCGGGTTGTAAGTCCTGCAGAACATTGCGCCATGGCGCGAGACGGAGAGGAAAACGATAACCCTTGCCGAAGGGCAGGGCGGGGGCCGGAACCGTGTAAACGCCATCCCGTTCACTGAAGTAAGCCCCAGGGATCAGCAGACTGTGGCGAATGCCCGGCTTGATGCTCAGGCGACGGTGCTTTGCATCCAGATAAGTGCGCACGCCACCGCTGGCAGGGGCGTAGAACATGGTTATGTCAGCGATATGCACGATGAACATCCCTCCGGTCCGTTGGGCTCCCTAGGTTGACCTTTATGAAGGATAGATGTTCGGTTGGGGTTTTGTGGCGGGGCGGCGGCGAGGTTTTTGCGGTGTGTTACAGACCGCCATCGCGGGCAAGCCATGCTCCTACAGGGTTTAGCGTGAACCTGTAGGAGCATGGCTTGCCCGCGATGAGGCCAGTTCAGACATTAAATACGGAAACTGCCTACCAACTGTTTAAGCCGCGCCGCCTGCTGCTCAAGATCCGAACACGCCCGCAACGTCGACTGCAGGTTTTCCACCCCTTCCTGATTCAGTGTGTTGATCTCGGTAATGTCGACGTTGATCGACTCCACCACCGCCGTCTGTTCCTCGGTCGCCGTGGCCACCGACTGGTTCATCCCGTCAATCTCGCCAATACGCAACGTCACGCTGTTCAACCGCTCGCCGGCCAGGTTGGCGATTTCGACGCTGTCCTGACTGTGGCGCTGGCTGTCGCTCATGGTGCTGACGGATTCGCGGGCGCCGACTTGCAGCTCCTCGATCATGGTCTGCACTTGTTGCGCCGATTCTTGAGTGCGATGCGCCAGGTTGCGCACTTCATCGGCCACCACGGCAAAACCACGCCCGGCTTCACCGGCGCGCGCCGCTTCGATGGCTGCGTTGAGCGCCAGCAGGTTGGTTTGCTGGGAGATGCTGGTGATCACTTCGAGAATCTGCCCGATGTTCACGGTTTTGCTGTTCAGCGATTCGATGTTGGTGCTCGAGGCGCTGAGCATGCTCGACAGTTGATTCATCGCGGCAATGCTGCGGTCCACCACTTGCTGGCCGTCTTCGGCCAGGCTGCGGGCATCGCTGGCCTGACTCGATGCTTGTGCTGCGTTGCGGGCGATTTCCTGAGCGGCGGCGCCGAGCTGGTTGATCGCCGCGGCCACGCTGCTGGTGCGCGAAGCCTGTTGGTCGGAGTTGAACATCGACGAGTTCGAGGCGGCCACTACACGCAGAGCTACTTCGTTGACTTGCCCGGTGGCCGACGACACTTCGCGGATCGAACCGTGAATGCGTTCCACGAAGCGGTTGAACGCGGTACCGAGAACGCCGAATTCATCGTTGTTCACGATGGTCAGGCGTTTGGTCAGGTCGCCTTCGCCGTCGGCGATGTCCGCCATGGCGCGGGTCATGACGTGCAGCGGCTGGATCAGGATGCGGATCAGCATGCCCAGCAGAGCGATGATGATGGCCACGGCAATGACCGTCGCAACGACCGCCGAGGCGCGGAATTCGCTGAGCATCGAGAAGGCTTTGTCTTTATCCACCGACAGGCCGATGTACCAGTTGACCGATGGCAGGCCTTTGATCGGGGTGAAGGTGACGATGCGGGTTTTGCCGTCGACTTCCACTTCACTGAAGTCGCTGCTCAGGCGCGGGGTGTTTTTCGGGTACGCCTCGCTCAGGGACTTCATCACCAGCGCTTTGTCCGGGTGGACCAGAATCTTGCCGTCGGCGCTGACAAGGAACGCGTAACCCATGCCGTTGAAGTCGCGGGCGCTGAGGGTGTCGATCAGGGTTTGCAGGCTCAGGTCGCCGCCCACCACACCCACGCTTTGCCCGGCCTTTTTCGAGGCAGTGGCGATCGAGATGATGGTCTGGCCGGTGGCTGCGTCGATGTAGGGTTCGGTCAGGGTGGCGGTGCTGCTGCTTTCGGCGCCTTTGTACCAAGGGCGAACCCGAGGGTCGAAGCCGTCGGGCATCTTCGCATCCGGGCGGATGGTGAAGTGGCCGGTGGCGTCGCCCAGGTAGGACGCCATGAAGGTCGACGTCAGGGCTTTCTGCTCAAGCAGGCTGGAGACGGTGGCCTGTTCGGGGTTGATGGCGATGTTCTGGGCGAGGTTGTCGATCAGCAGGATACGACCGGCGAGCCAGGTCTGGATGTTGTTGGCGGTGACGTCTCCCATCTCATTGAGGTAGTTATCCAGGTCTTCGCGAATGGCGTTGCGCTGCAAATAGTCGTTGTACAGCGTGAACGAGGCGAAGGCGGCAATGACGATGAGGGCGGCTGCAAGCAGGATTTTATGGCTGAAGCGCAGATTTTTGTTCATGGCTCGGGGTGTCCGCTAAGGTCTTATTGTTCGGGGCGCGTTGCTGTTAATGCGCGCAAAATGAGTGCGCAATGGAGCGAGTCGGTAATTCCTGCTCTCCATAGGGGAATGTCGGACCTTGCTTTCAATTGGGTCTCTCGCTTATTTCTATCGGCCGTGAAGGATCAAAGATTAACCATGGGGGACAAAATGCCTGACTCATTGCAACTCGTTATCGGTGCCGACCTCGCCGGGCAGCCCATTGCCCAGGCCATGCGTCTGGCGAACCGTCATGGTTTGGTCGCGGGCGCTACCGGGACGGGCAAAACCGTCACTTTGCAACGGATGGCCGAAGCATTCAGCGATGCCGGCGTGGCGGTGTTCGCCGCCGATATCAAGGGTGACCTGTGTGGTCTGGGCGCCGCCGGCAACCCTCAAGGCAAAGTCGCCGAGCGGATCGCCGGGATGCCTTGGCTGAACCACACGCCTCAAGCGTATCCGGTGACCCTGTGGGACATTCACGGTCAGTCCGGTCATCCGTTGCGCACAACCTTGAGCGAAATGGGGCCGTTATTGATTGGCAGCCTGCTGGAGCTGACTGACAGTCAACAGTCAGCGCTGTACGCCGCGTTCAAGGTGGCGGACCGTGAAGGGCTGTTGCTGCTGGACCTCAAGGACCTGAAGGCACTGCTCAATCACCTGCGTGACAACCCCGAATTGCTGGGCGATGACGCCGCGCTGCTGACCACCGGTTCCAGTCAGGCGCTGTTGCGGCGTCTGGCGACCCTGGAACAGCAGGGCGCCGAGGCATTGTTCGGTGAGCCGGCGCTGCAACTCGAAGACATTTTGCAGCCGACCGCCGAGGGCCGCGGGCGCATTCATTTGCTCGATGCCAGCCGTCTGGTGCACGAAGCGCCGAAGGTCTACGCGACGTTCCTGTTGTGGCTGTTGGCCGAACTGTTCGAGCAATTGCCAGAGCGCGGCGATTCGGACAAACCGCTGCTGGCGCTGTTTTTCGACGAAGCGCATTTATTGTTCGCCGGTACGCCAAAGGCGTTG
This sequence comes from Pseudomonas sp. LS2P72, assembly GCF_054897865.1. Lineage (NCBI taxonomy): Bacteria > Pseudomonadati > Pseudomonadota > Gammaproteobacteria > Pseudomonadales > Pseudomonadaceae > Pseudomonas > Pseudomonas sp. LS2P72. The sequence goes on along the minus strand of NZ_CM142708.1, from coordinate 5,499,945 downwards.
CAGGATCGTCTTGAGCAAGTGGTGCGGTTGATTCGCTCGAAAGGCGTTGGCGTGTATTTCGTCACCCAATCGCCGGGCGACTTGCCGGATGACGTGCTGGCTCAGCTCGGTTTGCGCATTCAGCATGGTTTGCGCGCGTTCACCGCCAAGGAGCAGAAATCCCTGCGAGCAGTGGCCGAGGGCTTCCGGCCGAACCCGGCATTCGATGCCTTGTCGGTGCTGACCGAGCTTGGAATTGGCGAGGCGCTGGTCGGCACGTTGCAGGAAAAAGGTACGCCGGAGATCGTCCAGCGGGTGTTGGTTGCGCCGCCGCAATCGCGGATCGGGCCGTTGAGCGAGACTGAACGCACAGTGCTGATCTCGGGGTCGCCATTCAAGGGGCGGTATGACAAACCCGTTGATCGCGAATCGGCTTATGAAGTGTTGATGGGGCGCAAAGGGTTGGCGCCAGAGCCTGACGCTGCTGCGGGCAAACCTGCAGCCGAAGAGCCAAGCTTCACCGACAAGGCCGGGGAATTCCTCGGCACCGCGGCGGGGCAGGCACTGAAATCAGCGATGCGCCAGGCAGCCAATCAATTGGGCCGACAGTTGGTACGCGGCTTGATGGGCTCGCTGCTCGGCGGCAGCAAACGCCGCTGAACCCTGTAGGAGCATGGCTTGCCCGCGATGAACGATAACGCGGTGTATCTGTTGCCCTGCGGCGCTTCTATCGCGGGCAAGCCATGCTCCTACAGAAATCGGTGATTTCAGGTCTTGGGTTTGGCGTGCGCCGCAAGGCGTTCCAGCGCCGCCCGCAGGTTCGGATCGCTGATCCCGTCGGCCGTGGCCTGAATGGTCGCGCCTGCATTGGTCGACAAGCTGATGGTATGGCCGGCCGCCCCTTGCTGAACCGTGGGCGGCTGAACCTTGAACAGAATCCGCGTCAGGCTGGCGAACTCGTCGAACATCTGTAATTGACGTTGCAGACGCTTTTGCTGATAACGCAGGCGGGTTGCCCAATGTCCGTCGGTCACTATCAGCAACAAACTGCCTTCGCGCCACGACGCCACATGGCAATGCTCGCGGGCGGCGGGCTGCAATTGGCTTTCCAGCAGACGTTGTAAATGACCCAGGCGTTGAGCGTGGCCGAAGATGGCTTTCAGCGGTTTGGCTTCGCGAAGCAGAACGGCGGGTGCTCTGGCCGTAAGAGGGCGAAATGCCATGATCAGACACCTGAAGTAACAGAGCCGCCATGGTAGCAGAAAGCACCGGATGCACCCGAGCCATTGCTTTGCGAGCACTTTACCCATTAAATCAACAAGTAACTTCTGCCGTGAATGGCTTGAAGTTCAGCCAAAAGCCCTTATTTTAAGTGAGCCCCGTCACAACGCTGTGCCAGCATCGTGGAACAACGCCACTTTCCTCACCATCGTTTCCGGGTAGAATGCTCGTTCGCATGCGGCCATGAGGGCTGCTCGGGCGACTCACGGGGCCGCCCTCCATCCCTTTAGTGTGGAAGATCCTGCCGATATGTTTGCGCCTTTGTTAAAGAAACTTTTTGGAAGCAAGAACGAGCGTGAAGTCAAACGCATGCTCAAGACGGTGCAACTCGTCAATGCCTTCGAAGAGCAAATGGTGGCCCTTTCGGACGATCAATTGCGTGCCAAGACAGATGAGTTCAAGGCCCGCATCGCCAAAGGGGAAACCCTCGACAAGCTGCTGCCAGAAGCCTTTGCGGTCGCCCGCGAAGCCGGTAAGCGCGTCATGGGTATGCGCCACTTCGATGTCCAGCTGATCGGCGGCATGACCTTGCATGAAGGCCAGATCGCGGAAATGCGTACCGGTGAAGGCAAGACCCTGGTGGCAACACTGGGCGTTTACCTCAACGCACTGTCCGGCAAGGGCGTGCACGTTGTGACGGTAAACGACTATCTGGCCCGTCGTGACGCCAACTGGATGCGTCCGCTCTACGAATTCCTCGGAATGTCGGTCGGTGTTGTCACGCCGTTCCAGCCGCCGGAAGAGAAACGCCTGGCTTACGCTGCCGACATTACCTACGGCACCAACAACGAATTCGGTTTCGACTACCTGCGCGACAACATGGCGTTCAGCATGGAAGAAAAATTCCAGCGCGAACTCAATTTTGCCGTGATCGACGAAGTCGACTCCATCCTCATCGACGAAGCCCGTACCCCGCTGATCATTTCCGGTCAGGCCGAGGACAGCTCCAAGCTGTACATCGAGATCAACAAACTGATCCCGCAGCTTGAGTTGCACATCGAAGAAGTGGAAGGCGAAGTCACCAAGGCCGGCCACTACACCGTCGACGAGAAGACCCGTCAGGTTGAGCTCAACGAAGCCGGTCACCAGTTCATCGAAGACATGCTGACCCGTGTTGGCCTGCTGGCTGAAGGCGAGAGCCTGTACTCTTCGCATAACCTGGGCCTGCTGACCCACGTTTATGCCGGTCTGCGCGCTCATAAACTGTTCAATCGCAACGTCGAATACATCGTGCAGGATGGCCAGGTCGTTCTGGTCGACGAACACACCGGTCGTACCATGCCGGGTCGCCGTCTGTCCGAAGGCCTGCACCAGGCCATCGAAGCCAAGGAAAACCTGAACATTCAGGCCGAAAGCCAGACCCTGGCCTCGACCACGTTCCAGAACTACTTCCGTCTGTACAACAAGCTGTCCGGGATGACCGGTACCGCTGACACCGAAGCGTTCGAATTCCACCAGATCTACGGTCTGTCGGTGATGGTTATCCCACCGAACAAACCGCTGGCGCGTAAAGACTACAACGACCTGGTGTTCCTGACCGCCGAAGAGAAATATGCGGCGATCATCAATGACATCAAGGAATGCATGACCCAGGGCCGTCCGGTGCTGGTGGGTACTGCAACCATCGAAACTTCCGAGCACATGTCTGCGCTGCTGGAAAAGGAAGGCATCGAACACAAGGTTCTGAACGCCAAGTTCCACGAAAAAGAAGCCGAGATCATTGCCCAGGCCGGTCGCCCAGGCGCACTGACCATCGCCACCAACATGGCCGGTCGTGGTACCGACATCCTGTTGGGCGGTAACTGGGAAGTGGAAGTGGCAACCCTGGAAGACCCGACCCCTGAGCAGATTGCCCAGATCAAGGCCGACTGGCAGAAACGTCACCAGCAAGTGCTCGAGTCGGGCGGTTTGCAGGTGATTGCTTCCGAGCGTCACGAATCGCGCCGTATCGACAACCAGCTGCGTGGTCGTGCCGGTCGTCAGGGTGACGCCGGTTCCAGCCGTTTCTACCTGTCGCTGGAAGACAGCCTGATGCGCATCTTCGCCTCTGATCGGGTGAAGAACTTCATGAAGGCCCTGGGCATGCAGCCTGGCGAGGCGATCGAGCACCGCATGGTGACCAATGCCATCGAGAAGGCTCAGCGCAAGGTTGAAGGCCGCAACTTCGACATTCGTAAGCAACTGCTCGAGTTCGACGACGTCAACAACGAACAACGTAAAGTGATCTATCACATGCGTAACAGTTTGTTGGCCGCCGACAACATCGGTGAAACCATCGCCGACTTCCGTCAGGACGTGCTCAACGCAACCGTCAGCGCCCACATTCCACCGCAATCGCTGCCTGAGCAGTGGGACGTGGCCGGTCTGGAAGCAGCGTTGCAGAGCGACTTCGGTGTGGCGCTGCCGATCCAGAAATGGCTCGACGAAGACGATCACCTGTACGAAGAAACCCTGCGCGAGAAGCTCATGGCCGAGCTGCTGGCCGCGTACAACGAGAAAGAAGAGCAGGCGAGCGCCGAAGCGCTGCGCACCTTCGAGAAGCAAATCGTTCTGCGTGTGCTCGACGACCTGTGGAAAGACCACCTGTCGACCATGGATCACCTGCGTCACGGCATCCACCTGCGTGGTTATGCACAGAAGAACCCGAAGCAAGAGTACAAGCGCGAGTCCTTCACGCTGTTCTCCGAGCTGCTGGATTCGATCAAGCGCGACTCGATCCGTGTGCTGTCCCACGTTCAGGTTCGCCGCGAAGATCCGATCGAAGAAGAACAACGCCTGCGTCAGGAAGCCGAAGCGCTGGCTGCGCGCATGCAGTTCCAGCACGACGAAGCACCGGGGCTTGAGCAACCGGAACTGCTGGGTGAAGAGGTCGATGTCGCCCTCGCCACCGCACCGGTACGCAACGAACAGAAACTGGGCCGCAACGAACTTTGCTACTGCGGTTCGGGCAAGAAGTTCAAGCATTGCCACGGGCAGATCCAGTAAAACCCGTTTCATACGCTGAAATACCCGCGCCGCGACCGGCTTATGCCGTCGCGGCGTTTTGCCATTTAAACCACCGTTCTTCCTGAAAGCGGTGCTGACATCATTTATTAAGGAGCGCATTCATGGCTGTTGGTCTTGGTCCTTTGCCAACGTTGCACCCGGTTGCCGGTTTTGAACTCGGTATCGCCTCGGCTGGCATCAAGCGCCCGGGGCGCAAGGATGTTGTGGTCATGCGCTGTGCCGAAGGCTCCACGGTCGCTGGCGTGTTCACCCTGAACGCTTTTTGCGCGGCTCCCGTGATCCTGGCCAAGCAGCGTGTGCAAGGTCCGGTGCGTTATCTGTTGACCAATACCGGCAATGCCAACGCCGGCACTGGCGAACCAGGCCTTGCCGCCGCCGAGCGCACGTGCGCCAAGCTGGCTGAGCTGACCGGTGTCGACGCCAGCCTGGTGCTGCCGTACTCCACCGGTGTCATCGGCGAGCCGCTGCCGGTCGAGAAAATCGAAGGGGCTCTGCAAGCCGCCCTCGACGACCTGTCGGTCAACAACTGGGAAGCTGCCGCCACCGGCATCATGACCACCGACACCCTGCCAAAAGGTGCCAGCCGCCAGTTCCAGCATGACGGCGTGACCATCACCGTCACCGGTATCAGCAAAGGCGCGGGCATGATCCGCCCGAACATGGCGACCATGCTCGGCTACATCGCCACCGACGCCAAAGTCTCCCGCGACGTGCTGCAAAACCTGCTGCTGGACGGTGCCAACAAGTCATTCAACCGCATCACCATTGACGGCGACACCTCGACCAACGACTGCTGCATGCTGATCGCCACCGGTCAGGCGGCACTGCCGGAAATCACTGAAGCCAGCGGTGATTTGTTCGCCAAGCTGAAACAGGCCGTGTTCGAAGTGTGCATGGACGTGGCCCAGGCCATCGTTCGTGACGGCGAAGGCGCGACCAAGTTCGTGACCGTTGAAGTCAACGGCGGCGGCAATCACCAGGAATGCCTGGACGTCGGTTACACCGTGGCTCACTCGCCGCTGATCAAGACTGCACTGTTCGCCTCCGACCCGAACTGGGGCCGCATTCTGGCCGCCGTTGGCCGTGCCGGCGTACCGAACCTGGACGTGAGCAAGATCGACGTGTTCCTCGGCGATGTCTGTATCGCCAGCCGTGGCGCTCGCGCATCGACCTACACCGAAGCCCAGGGCGCGGCCGTGATGCAGCAGGAAGAAATCACGATCCGTATCGAGCTGGGTCGCGGTGATTGCAGCGAAACCATCTGGACCACCGACCTGTCCCACGAATACGTGAAGATCAACGCTGAGTATCGTACGTAAGACCGAGTCGGCCCCATCGCGGGCAAGCCTTGCTCCTACACGGTTTTGTGTCGTTCACAACACCTGTGAACAACATCAACCCTGTAGGAGCAAGGCTTGCCCGCGATGACGGATTACCAGACGCTAGAGATTCTGGCCTGTACCCCTCATCAAAAGGTCCCGAACATGAGCCTTCACCTGATCATCGGCGACAAACTGCATTCTTCCTGGTCCCTGCGCGGCGCGTTGGCCCTCGACCTGGCCGGCGTTCCTTACACCGAAGAACTGATCAAGCTGAACCAGCCGGATACGCGTGAGCGTCTGCTCAAGCACTCGCCGACCGGCAAAGTCCCACTGCTGAAAACCGAACACGGCACCATCGCCGACTCCCTGGCGATTGCCGAGTATCTGGCAGAGCAATTCCCCGACGCCGGCCTCTGGCCCAAAGACACCGCCGCCCGCGCCCAGGCGCGTTCGGCGTGCGCGCAGATGCACAGTGGTTTCTTCGCCATGCGCGGCAACATGCCATTCGACCTGAGCCACGACGCTGCGCTGTCGCCGGTACCGGCTGACGTCCAGGTCGACATTGAGCGTATGTTGGCGTTGTGGGCCGAGTGCCGCGCCGCCGCTACCGAAACCGGTCCGTTCCTGTTCGGCGGCGCGACCCTGGCAGATGCCTTCTTCGCACCGATCGCCGTGCGCCTGCGCACCTATCAGGTGAGGCTGCCCGCAGCGGACGCGGCCTACGTCGAAACCATCTACCAATGGCCAGCCTTCAAGGCGTGGCAGAAGGCGGGTCTGGAGGAAGTAGAACGGTGAAAAGAGTCCACGTAGCCGCTGCTGTTATCCGTGATAGCAGTGGCAAGATCCTCATTGCCCGTCGTGCCGACACCCAGCATCAGGGCGGCCTGTGGGAATTCCCCGGTGGCAAGGTCGAGGCTGACGAATCCGTCGAAACCGCCCTGGCTCGCGAGCTCCTTGAAGAGTTGGGCATCGTGGTCAACGCGGTTCGCCCGCTGATCAAGGTCCGGCACGATTACCCGGACAAGCAAGTGTTGCTGGACGTTTGGGAAGTGTCGGCCTTTACCGGCGAACCGCACGGCGCAGAAGGCCAGCCGTTGGAATGGGTCGCGCCCCGCGATCTGCTGAGCTACGAGTTCCCGGCGGCCAACCAGCCGATTGTCGCGGCTGCGCGGTTACCCGCGCAGTATTTGATTACCCCGCAAGACCTGGAAACCCCGGCCTTGCTGCGCGGTATTCAAAAAGCCATTGCCGGCGGCATCAAGCTGATCCAGCTGCGGGCACCCAACGGTTACGATCCGAAGTACCGCGATCTGGCGGTGGATGCGGCGGGGCTGTGTGCGGGCAAGGCGCAGTTGATGATCAAGGGGCCGTTCGAGTGGCTGGGAGATTTCCCGTCCGCCGGTTGGCACATCACCTCCGCGCAACTGCGCAAGTACGCGGCGGCTGGCCGCCCGTTACCGGCGTCGCGCTGGCTGGCGGCGTCCTGCCACAACGCTGAAGAGCTGGCGTTGGCCGAGCAGATGGGGGTGGATTTTGTGACCCTGTCACCGGTGCAACCGACCCTGACTCATCCGGGGGCTCAGCCGCTGGGTTGGGAGCAGGCTTGCGCGTTGATCGAAGGTTTCAGCAAACCGGTGTTCTTGCTCGGCGGTGTTGGCCCGGCGGATCTTCAGAAAGCCTGGGAAGCAGGCGCACAGGGTGCGGCGGGGATTCGGGCGTTTTGGCCTGAGGCCTGATTCTGCGGTGAGTTTACTGGCCTCATCGCGGGCAAGCCTTGCTCCTACAGGTTCGGTGTTGTTCGCGGATGTTGTGAACGACACAAATCCGTAGGAGCAAGGCTTGCCCGCGATGGCGACCGTAAAGGCGCCGACTAAGCTTCAGGTTTGGCTGCCGGTTGCCACAAAATCTCGGCAATCCCCTGCCGCTTGGTAATCAACCGCGCCACCACAAACAACAAGTCCGACAACCGATTGATGTACGCCAACCCAACCCCGGCCAACGGTTCGACGGCATTCAATTGCTGACACCGCCGCTCGGCACTGCGCGCCAGGCATCTGCACACATGGGCCTGGGCAATCAACGCCGAGCCACCCGGCAGAATGAAATTCTCCAGCGGCCCCAGCTCTTCATTCCACACATCGATCGCCGCTTCCAGCCGTTCGACTTCTGCCATGTTCAGTGCCTGATACACCGGCATCGCCAACTCACCGCCCAGATCAAACAACCGATGCTGGCAAGGCGCCAAAACCTCGATCACTTCGTTCAAGCCCGGATACTCGCCACTTTCCGCTGCCAACCCGGCCAATAGCACACCCACCTGACTGTTCAGCGTATCGACTTCGCCAATGGCTTCGATCCGCGGGTGGTCCTTGGGCACGCGGCGGCCGTCGCCCAGCCCGGTTTCGCCTTTGTCGCCGGTGCGGGTGTAAATCTTCGACAAGCGAAAGCCCATGGTTACCTCGATAGCTGATTGAGTTCTTGAGAGACGAGCGGGGTGCCCGCCAAGGGCAGGCGCAAGGTGAAACACGTGCCTTGGCCCAGGGTCGATTGCACTTCCATCTGACCCTTGTGATTGTTGGTAATGATGAAATACGAGACCGACAGGCCGAGGCCAGTGCCCTGACCGATTTCCTTGGTGGTGAAGAACGGCTCGAAGGTGCGTTTGCGCACGCTCTCGCTCATGCCGATGCCGTTGTCCTCCACCTGGATTTCCGCCCAGGGTGGATTCAGTTTGGTGCGCAGAATGATCCGTCCCGGCTCGCGGTCGTCTTCACGTTGGTGAATTGCCTGAGCGGCGTTTTTCAGTAGATTGAGCAGCACTTGCTCCAGTTCGTTCGCGGTCCCGGGCACCGGGCCCAACGCTGGATCGAACTGGCGAATGATCGCCTGGCCCTTGAAGTCGAAACCGATCGCCAGGTCGAAGTCGTTGCCGGCGATTTCCACCGCCTGATCGATCAGCGCCGGCAGGTCGCACGGGGCCATTTGCCGAGTACTGCGGCGGCTGAAACTGAGCATGTGCGTGACAATCTTTGCCGCCCGGGCGCCAGCCTGTTGAATGCCGTCGAGCAACTGCGGCACTTCGCGCGCTTGCAGGTATTTGTTGACCGTATCCAGCGCGATCCCGATTTGCTCGGCTTGTTCGAGGTTCTTTGGCAGATCAGGCGAAAGGCGTCGGCGAATGTTCTGCACGTTGTGCAGGATCGCGCCCAACGGGTTGTTGATCTCGTGGGCCATGCCCGCGGCGAGGCCGCCGACCGAGAGCATTTTTTCCGACTGCACCATCATTTCCTCCAGCGACAGGCGCTGGGTGATGTCGTCGATCCGGATCACCACGCCACGCCCGGCGCCACCCATCAGCGGGTAGAACGTCAGCGCGTAGTGCTTGGGTTCTTCATCCTTGAACCAGGTGACACGCTCGATCTTGGCCACCGTGTGCTGCTCGACGGTTTGCTTGAGTTGCGGCAGAAACGGCTTGAGCGGTTCGAAAGCAAGAAAAATCGGCTGGTTCAAGGCTTCGTCGAGACGTGTGCCGGAGAGGGCGCTGGCTTCCTGATTCCACTGCGTCACGTAGAGCTGTTCATCAAGGGCGATCAGCGCCGAGGGCATGGAGTCGATGATGCTGTTGAGGTAGTTCTGGAAACCGGTGAGCTTCTTCTCGATCTTGCTGCGCACCTGAACTTCGAGTTCCAGCTTGCGATTGGTATGACGGGTTTCTTCGGCCAGGCCCTGGGCCTGGTCATACGCGGCTTGGGAATCGTCCCGGGCCCGTTTGAGTTGCTGTTCACGGGCCTCGATCCGCGAGAGCATGGTGTTGAACGCCTCGGCGAGGCTGCCGATTTCGTCATGGTTGCCGCGGGAGGCGCGCAAGGCGTAGTTCTCCTCCCGAGTCACTTGCCGGGACAACTCTTCAAGCTGATGGATCGGCCGGGTAATCAGGCGTTTTATCTGTCGGGCGATCACCAGCCACAACAGCACACTGAAGATCAGAATCCCGAGACTGGCAGTCAGGGTCCCGGTGTAGAACGCCATCGGCAGTTCGCTGCTGGCGACCAGTAACAGGTGGCCGGGCGCAGTGCCGGGGCGCGGCAGGGTGATCACTTGATTGCTGCGAAACTCGGTGGCTTGCCAGGATTCGATGTGCCGGTAGCGCTCCGGCAGACTCAGAGTTTCGCCATGCTGCAACTGCGCCAGACGCTCGCCCTTGCCGTTATAAAGGGCCGCCGCGCGCAGCGGTGAATAACTATTGAGTTCGTTGAGCAGGCGTTCGGCGCTTTGCGGTGACTGCAAGGCTTCTGACACCAGGCTGGGGTTGGACACCAGGCGGCCGATGGTCTGCAAGGCCTGAGGTGCCATGCTTTCCTGGGAGATGTAGTACGCGGCGCTGATAAAGGTCAGGTTGGCGACCAGCAGGACGGTGGTCAACAGCACCAGCAGGGCGGCCAGCAATTTCTGGCCGACCGGAAGGTTTTCAAGGCGCTGGCGCAATGGCATCAGGTTCATCGCTGAAAAGGAACAAGTGGCCAGCGTAGCCGCTGCTCAGTCGCTGGGCAATCCAAGGCTGTGCAGATGGGTAATCAACCGTTGCTCAAGTTGACTGAGGTGCGGCAGGTTTAACTGATGCCTCGCGGCGACTTTGCAGGCATGACCCAATAGATAGCTGATTTCGGTGCGGCGCTGGTTCGCGACGTCCTGGTACATCGAAGAGTAGTTGGCGGCGGTCGCGTGAATCACCCGTTCGACTTCCTGTTGAAGGTCCTCGGCCGCTGCCGGCTGACCGCAGCGCTCAAGCAACTCGGTCAATTCGACGCAGAGAGTGGCGACTTCGCAGCGGTGTTCCTGTAAACCGCCATTACGGCAATCGTGCAGCACGGTCAGCGGATTGATCGCACAGTTGAGCGCCAGTTTTCGCCACAGCCGGGTCAGAATGTCGGTGCTCCACTCGTGAGGAATCCCGGCGGCGCTCACGTCATCCAGCCAGATCGGCGCCACGGGATGCCCGGCATCCCCCAGCCAGGTGTAACCGTGGCCGGCGAACACCACGCGCCAGTCGCCATCGCGAAAGGCACCTTCGGTGCTCGACGCACAAATGCAGCGTGCCTGCGGCACCTGCGTGGCGACGGCGTCCTGGCTGCCAAGACCGTTCTGCAACAGGATCAGCTCGGCGTCGGGGGCCAGGCGCGGTGCCAATTGGGCCACGGCTTTCTCGGCATCGTAGGCTTTACAGGCCACTAATAGGCGGTTGATTGGTTCACCGCTGTCGGGTGTCTCCGCGGGCACCGGATAGCACTGCGCATTACCGTGTTCGACCAGTGTCAACCCACCCGCCGCCTCATACGCCTGCAAGCGTGCAGCGTCCCGCACGATCAGCTTGACCGGCACGCCGGCCCGCGCCAATCGCGTGGCCCATAAGGTGCCAAGGCTGCCGGCGCCCAGAACATGCCAGGTGGTGGACATCAGCTTTTTGCTCTGTTTATCGCGCGCATGGGAGGCTCGCAGTGAATGATGGGAAAGACCCGTTATAATCAGCGCGGATTTTAACCGCAAGCCAGGCGTGCTCCATCGTGATCGAGCATGCCCTTTTATTGGAGAGATTACATGCCGTCGTTCGACGTGGTATCCGAACTGGACAAACACGAAGTCACCAACGCGGTCGAGAACGCCGTCAAGGAACTCGATCGTCGTTATGACCTGAAAGGCAAAGGCACCTTCGAGTTCAAGGAAAAGGACCTGACCGTCAACCTGACCGCTGAAGCCGATTTCCAGCTCGAAGCGATGATTGAGATCCTCAAGCTGGCCCTGGTCAAGCGCAAAATCGACGTGCAGTGCCTTGAAGTCAAGGATGCCTATGCGTCGGGCAAACTGATGAAGCAGGAAGCGGTCCTCAAGGAAGGCATCGACAAAGAGCTGGCGAAGAAAATCGTCGCTCATGTCAAAGACGCCAAGCTCAAGGTTCAGGCTGCCATTCAGGGTGAGCAGGTGCGTATTACCGGCAAGAAGCGTGACGACTTGCAGGAAGCCATCGCGGCCCTGCGCGCCAAGACTTTCGATATGCCGCTGCAGTTCAACAACTTCCGCGACTGACCTTTCAGGCGGGAACCTTGTGTGTTTAACCCAGGAGAATGTAGATGGATTTGAATACTGAAGTGGACAACCTGGTCAAGGCGTCTCAAGCCTGGATTCCGATGATCATGGAATACGGCAGCCGCGTGCTGCTGGCGGTGATCACCCTGGCCATCGGCTGGTGGCTGATCAACAAGGTGACGCAAAAGCTCGGCGGCCTGTTGGCGCTGCGTAACGCCGACCTCGCGCTGCAAGGCTTTATCAGCAGCCTGGCGAACATCATCCTCAAGGTTCTGCTGATCGTTAGCGTGGCGTCGATGATCGGTGTGGAAACCACGTCGTTCGTCGCGGCCATCGGCGCTGCCGGCCTGGCAATCGGCCTGGCTTTGCAGGGCAGCCTGGCGAACTTCGCCGGTGGTGTGCTGATTCTGTTGTTCCGCCCGTTCCGCATTGGTGACTGGATCGAAGCCCAAGGTGTTGCCGGCACGGTCGACAGCATTCAGATCTTCCACACTGTCCTGCGTACCGGTGATAACAAAACCATCATCGTGCCTAACGGCAATCTGTCGAATGGCATCATCACCAATACCAACCGTCAAACGACACGCAAAGTAGTGTTTGATATCGGTGTGGATCACCACGCGGATCTGCAAAAGGCCCGTGAAGTGTTGCTGGAACTGGCCAGGGATGAGCGGGTGTTGACTGACCCGGCACCGGAAGCGGTCATTTCTATGCTGGGCGAAAGCTCGATCACAGTTTCGTTGCGAGTGTGGGTCAAGACCGCTGATTACTGGAATGTGCTGTTCATGTTTAACGAGCACGCCCGCGATCGTTTGAAAGCAGCGGGTATCGATATTCCGTTTCCACAACGGGTGATTCGAGTGGTTCAGGAATCGGCAACGGTGTAATGATTGGTCTTTCGATTTATTTTTGACAAGCCAATAAAAAAAGGCCCATCCGAAGATGGGCCTTTTGTTTGTTACCGCAAATTAACTGCTTGCGATTACAAGATCGACAGCGGGTAGTCAACGATCAGACGGAACTCGTTGATATCGCCTTCAGCCTGGTCGGTATTGGCGCGGTGCCATGCCTGACGCATGCGGAAGGACAGGTCCTTCGCTGGACCGGTTTGAACTACGTATTTGGCTTCAACGTTGGTTTCGTGGTGCTTGCCATCTGCACCGTATCCGTACGAGTTGTATGGGCTGTCGGCGTCCATTTTGGTACCGTCGATATCCCAACCTTTAACGTAACGGGTCATGAAGCTCAGGCCCGGTACGCCGTACTCAGCCATTTTCAGGTCATAACGAACTTGTGCAGACTTTTCGTTTGGACCGTTGAAGTCGGAGTACTGGATGGAGTTGGCGAGGAAGATCGAGTCGCCACCACGGTTGTTGTCACCCACACCGACGTAGTCGAATGGAGTATCGCCGTTAACTTTCTGGTAACCAACGGTGATGGTGTGAGCCTTCAGGAACGAATAAGCGGCTGCCAGCGAGTACGTGGTGTTGCTGATGTCGCCCGCTTTGGAACTACCAGTATCGGTAGTGCGGTAGATGTTACCGTCCAGATTGATCGACTGATCGCTACCCATTGGGATGGTGTAGTTCACGTTGCTGTAGTACTGGTTCCAGATGTCTTCGAATTGGGAGCCGTACAGCGAAACACTCAGATTGTCGGAGATGCCGTATTTGCCACCGGCATAGTCCATGGTGCGGCCAGTAACCGGATCGGCGGAGGTGCTCGAGTATTGCGAATGCAACTCACCGTCGCTGTTCATCTCATCTTGGCTGGAGGCCGAGTAGAAGTGGCCCGCTTCCAGGTCCAGGTCTTTGACTTCGCTGCTCTGCAGTTGGAAGCCGGTAGCGGTTTGAGGCAACAGACGGGAACCGCCGACAGCGAACACTGGAGAAGTGCTTGGCTGCATCTGACCGAACTTCAGTTCAGTCTTGGAAATGCGAACTTTGACGGCTCCACCGGCTTTGCCGAAGCTGTCGCTGTTTTCGCCTTCGCTGTTGGTTGACAGGTTGCCCGAGCCGGAAAACTTGTCGCGAGCGTCCAGCTTGATACCCAGGTAACCGAACGCGTCAACACCTACACCAACAGTACCTTGGGTGTAACCGGAACTGAATACACCGTGGAAACCCTGGGTCCAGTCTTTGTCATCGACTGAACGGTCTTTCTTGTCACGGTTGAAGTAATAGTTGCGAAGCAGCAAGTCGAGTTTTGCGTCTTCAACAAAACCTTTGGCTTCGGCTTGGTCGCCTACGAAAGGTGCGGCTGTTGCCAATTGAGTACTGGCTGCTGCTGCAACTGCCAGTGCGATCATGCTCCACTTCATCACGCGCATCGTGATTTGCTCCTTTGGTTTTAGAAGAGTACTGCCGTCCCACCTGATTTATTATCTGGGCGGCTCTTTCTTTTTGTGTCGGCGCAAACTTATATCACGCCGGCCATGTTGGCGATACTTGCGCATCTAACCTTTCAGCTTCTTTACGACCCTGTCGCAAACGGCTTGGTAGATGTCGCAAATTTACAGCCTCGACGCAAGCGGACTGACAACTTTTAGCGTTGTTTTCCAGAGCCTGAGCATCGGTAAAAAGAGTCCCTGGTGAAACGTTTGAATCTCCATCGGGCAACCCTGCCACTGTTTTTATTTGCCTTAAGGCTTCCACTTCCAGCGGACGCTTTAGAGGCGATGTGGGTGTGAATGCAACAAGCGTGCACAAATCAGTATCTTGCTGGTTTTTTTTCTGAAAGCTTGCCTGTCACTGTAAAAACCTCATAAAACCGGGGTGTTCAAGCACGTTTTGTTCGGACTTGACGCCATGGATTGCATCGTGTTGTACGCTCATGGCCGACTGCGTGACAACCAAAAATGTTACCGGTTCACCCCACCAGTGAGTAAATGGCGGATACCTGACCGACTCAGCGTAGACGCACTGTGCGGTTTTGGTGCAAAAAATTTTAATCGCTGTACTGAATTCATACAGTGCGGCCGTTTGCAAAATTCGAACGCGTCGTTGTTTATCAGTCAGTTCGGCGTTTCTTGTGTGGCTGCTGGTTCTGTAATGGTGCGTCCTGCACGAAAATGACTCATGTCGGGGCGCGTGACCGGTCGTTTGTAGTTTTTCGGGTTGGCTTCGACCATGGTTCGTCGTGAAGCCAGCGGCGTTCGCAGGTATGCTGCCGTCCTGTCGCTTGGTGCGCCGTCTCTCGGGATGGGCGCTAAGCTGAAAAATGATGACCAGGCGGGAGTGCGCGCAGTGTTCGCTTTAGATCCACGGCTTCAACAAGACACGTTACCGATCGGGGATTTCCCACTGTGCCGGTTACTGCTGTCCAATGATTCGAACTACCCCTGGTTCATTCTGGTGCCACGTCGCGACGATATCAGTGAGATATTTCAGTTGGATGTCGCAGATCAACAGCAGCTGTGGCAGGAAACGACCGCACTGGCGGAAATGCTCAAAGACTCGTTCGACGCGGACAAATTGAATGTCGCGGCCCTGGGTAACGTCGTCAATCAGTTGCACATGCATGTGATTGTGCGCAAGCGTGAGGACGCCGCCTGGCCGGCGCCGGTTTGGGGTAAACACCCAGCCAAGCCTTATAACCCGGAGCAGATCGCGTTGATTCGCGAGCGGTTGCGCCTGGTATTGACCGATGATTTTACGTTTCTGGAGGGTTGAATCATGAGCCTGGAAGATCGCGTTACCGATCTGGAGAGCCAGCTGGCGTTTCAGGATGACACCATCCAGGCATTGAGCGATGTGCTGGCGACGCAGCAGCGTGCAGTTGAGCGCCTGCAATTGCAGATGGCCGCATTGCTCAAGCGACAAGAGGAAATGGCCGGCCAGTTCGAGACGTTTGAAGAAGAAGCGCCACCGCCGCATTACTGAGTGTGACCAACCGACGGGCAATAAAAAACCGCGAACAGCCGGGCTGTTCGCGGTTTTTTTTAGCCTTGAATCAGCGGCGCGGCAGTGCGGCGATCACATCTTCGGCTTGCAGGCCTTTGTCACGATTCATAACGGAGAACTCCACGCGCTGGCCTTCGACCAGAACACGATGACCTTCGCCACGAATGGCCCGGAAATGCACGAAAATATCATCGCCGGAATCACGGGAAATAAAGCCGAAGCCTTTGGAGGTGTTGAACCACTTGACGGTGCCGGTATCGCGGTTGGTCATGTCATAGCTTGGCGAGGCGGCAGCCGGTGAAGATTTGTAGAAGCTGATGGCCAAGTGCAGAAAAACGGCAATCAGGGCAGCGACCAGACTGAACAGAACAGCAGGTTGATCGGCAATGACAGGCATTGGCGCGATCAGCGTCAGGGTTTGCAGGACGACGGCCAGAACCAGCAGGGCGCTGACCACGTTTTGCAGTTGATGACGCGGGCCTTTGTTCCAGTAAGGGATAACAGGAGCGAGGGTGAGGTTGAGCAGGCCGAAAAAGGCCAGGTACAGCGCATCAGGTTGTTGCAGGTAAGGTACGGCTTCGGATCGCAGGCTAGGGATGAAGGACAGCAGCAAGGCTGCTGCGCCCATTAGCAGGTGGACAATTTTCAACATTTTGAGTAACTCACGTTAAGACGGATCACAAGGAAGAGCTGATTGAGCACGGTTCGCTTCAGAACAATAAGAGGCGTTGGACACGTACCCGGCACCAGCCTATGCGCAGCCCCCGGAAAATAGGCGGTAGCGACACACTGCCTATTTAACAGCAAAGCCTGCGGCTACTCAAATCAGCCAGTCCAGCGGTGCCCTGAGGGTCGATTTGTCGCAGGCAGTCGGAGAATCCGGGGCTGCGAGGTGCCGGCAGGCTTGCTAGAGTGGTCCTGCACCTGCTGGATGAATTTCATCACCTTTAGGGGAAACATATGGCAATCGATATCGGTATCAGTGAAGAGGATCGCAAGTCCATCGTCGACGGACTTTCGCGTCTGCTGTCGGACACTTATGTACTTTATTTGAAAACCCATAACTTCCATTGGAACGTCACCGGTCCGATGTTTCGGACCTTGCACTTGATGTTCGAAGAGCAATACAACGAGTTGGCCCTGGCCGTCGATTCGATTGCCGAGCGAATTCGTGCCCTCGGATTTCCTGCTCCGGGTGCCTATTCTATTTATGCGCGCCTTTCTTCCATCAAGGAGGAGGTGGGTGTGCCCAGCGCCGAAGACATGATCAAGCAACTTGTCGAAGGTCAGGAGGCAGTCACGCGTACGGCGCGCGGGATCTTCCCGCTCCTCGATAAAGTCAGCGACGAACCGACGGCTGACCTGCTGACCCAGCGCATGCAAGTCCACGAGAAAACTGCGTGGATGCTGCGGTCTTTACTGGATCAGTAACATTCCAGTGCGCGGATGACGTTCGTTGGTGTTATTCGCGCTCGACCTCTTGTCTCCTTAAACCTCTTTCGCGTTAGTCAAATAGCGTCTGACTGTGTAGGAAAATGGCCGGCCTAGGACGGTCTCCATGATCGCCCTTCAGTTGTTGGCTTATCCTACGTTGATGGTCATAAAGTCATCTGGATATAACTTTGCGCCTGCGCTTTTATAGAGAAACAGCTTGTTGCTCTTATAAAAAAGCAAGGATGACAAAGGAGTGTCAATGATATGGATTACGAAGACAGGAGAAGCGAGGGGAGGGTCGGTCCGGTCAAGGAGATAAGGATCGATCCATTTGTCAGTGAATTTGATATGGGCCTGGCCCAGCCTTTATCCCGATCAGTGCGGTTGAATGGTTTTGCAACCTGTTTGCGGCTTGAACAGGTGTATTGGGATATTTTGGGCGACATGGCCAAGGTCAACTGCTGTACGGTCAGTGCGCTGTTGTCCCATGTGGACCGCGAGGTGCATTTGCGTCACGGCGGAGTCAAGAACTTCACCGGGCTGGTGCGGGTTGTGTGCGTCGTACACAGCTTGAAGGAAGGCAGCTGCGTCGCCATGCCTTAGCCACAGGGGTGGAATGGGTAGAGTGTCGGTCTGTGCAGTCTTACGGCTGCACAGGCAGCATTTAATGGATATAATCCCGCTCTTTGCCGCAAAACCCAGCGTGTGCGGTAGCAATCTGATCGCCGAGACAACCCCCATGCCGATGTACGACTATCAATGTGCTTCCTGTGGTCATCAGTTGGAAGCCATTCAAAAGATCAGCGCAGCACCGCTGGTCGACTGCCCTGCCTGCCAGGCGCCAGAGCTTAAAAAGATGCTGTCCATGCCGGGCTTCCGCCTTAGCGGCACCGGCTGGTACGAAACCGATTTCAAGACCGGTTCCAAGAAGAATCTGGCCGGCGGCGACAAAGCTGACTAGGGTCTTGGACCTGAGTTGAACGACACGTGCGAGCTCTTGCCTCATCTGGCGCCTTTAGCAAGGGCAGGATATGAGCAAGGTCTCCAACCGAATTTCGAATTACGAGAAGCGAAACCACTACCATGATGCGCAGCCATTATTGCGGCCAACTGAACGAAAGCCTGGAAGGCCAGGAAATTACCCTTTGCGGATGGGTTCACCGTCGCCGTGACCACGGTGGGGTGATTTTCCTCGATATCCGTGATCGTGACGGTCTGGCCCAAGTGGTGTTCGACCCGGACCGCGCTGAAACCTTCGCCGCCGCCGATCGCGTGCGCAGCGAGTACGTGGTCAAGGTCACCGGCAAGGTTCGCCTGCGTCCGGCCGGTGCCGGCAACGCCAACATGGCGTCGGGCATGATCGAAGTGCTGGGCTACGAGCTGGAAGTATTGAACGAAGCGGAAACCCCGCCGTTCCCGCTCAACGAGTTCTCCGACGTCGGCGAAGAAACCCGCCTGCGTTATCGCTTCATCGACCTGCGTCGTCCGGAAATGCTCGAGAAGCTGCGTCTGCGTTCGCGCATGACCACCAGCATCCGTCGCTTCCTGGACGAGAACGGCTTCCTCGACGTCGAGACGCCGATCCTGACCCGCGCCACGCCAGAAGGCGCTCGCGACTACCTGGTGCCGAGCCGTACTCACGCCGGTAGCTTCTTCGCCTTGCCGCAATCGCCGCAGCTGTTCAAGCAGTTGCTGATGGTCGCCGGCTTCGACCGTTACTACCAGATCGCCAAGTGCTTCCGCGACGAAGACCTGCGTGCCGACCGTCAGCCTGAATTCACTCAGATCGACATCGAGACCAGCTTCCTCGATGAAAAAGAGATCATGGGCATCACCGAACAAATGATCCGCAACCTGTTCAAGGAAGTGCTGGGTCTGGAATTCGGCGACTTCCCGCACATGACCTTCGAAGAGGCCATGCGTCGTTACGGTTCCGACAAGCCGGACCTGCGTAACCCGCTGGAATTGGTTGACGTTGCCGATCAACTGAAAGAAGTCGACTTCAAGGTATTCAGCGGCCCTGCCAACGACCCGAAATGCCGCGTTGCCGCTCTGCGCGTTCCAGGCGCGGCGAGCATGCCGCGCAAGCAGATTGACGACTACACCAAGTTCGTCGGCATCTACGGTGCCAAGGGCCTGGCGTACATCAAGGTCAACGAGCGCGCCAAAGGTGTTGAAGGTCTGCAATCGCCGATCGTCAAGAACATCCCTGAAGCCAACCTCAATGTGATCCTTGATCGCGTTGGCGCGGTTGACGGCGACCTCGTGTTCTTCGGTGCCGACAAAGCCAAGATCGTCAGCGAAGCCCTGGGCGCGCTGCGGATCAAGGTCGGTAACGATCTGAACCTGCTGACGTGCGAGTGGGCACCGATGTGGGTTGTCGACTTCCCGATGTTTGAAGAGAACGACGACGGCAGCTTCACTGCCTTGCACCACCCGTTCACCGCGCCGAAGTGCACGCCGGAAGAACTGGAAGCCAACCCGGCAACCGCTCTGTCCCGTGCTTACGACATGGTCCTGAACGGCACCGAGCTGGGTGGCGGTTCGATCCGTATCCACCGCAAGGAAATGCAACAGTCGGTATTCCGTCTGCTGGGTATCAGTGAAGCAGAACAGGAAGAGAAGTTCGGCTTCCTGCTCGACGCCCTGAAATACGGCGCGCCGCCGCACGGTGGCCTGGCCTTCGGTCTGGACCGTCTGGTGATGCTGATGACTGGCGCCCAGTCGATCCGTGAAGTGATCGCCTTCCCGAAAACCCAGAGCGCCGCTTGCGTCATGACTCAGGCTCCGGGTGTGGTAGATGCCAAGGCATTGCGCGAACTGCACATTCGTCTGCGCGAAACGCCTAAAGCTGAGTAAGGCTGACCAGAAGGGCGCCTCTTCGGATGCGCCCTTTCTTTATAGAGTGGTCGAGATTTTTGTTTGCTGGCTGGCGCGTCATGGCGCGGCGGGCAATGTTTCAAAGAGAATTCGGAGCGAGATATGGCGGGTCATTCCAAGTGGGCGAACATCAAGCACCGCAAAGAACGTCAGGATGCCAAGAAGGGCAAGATTTTCACCAAGTGGATTCGTGAACTGACCGTTGCTGCCCGTCAGGGCGGTGGTGATCCGGGTTCCAACCCGCGTTTGCGTCTGGCGCTGGACAAGGCCCTCGGCGCGAACATGAGCCGCGACATCATTGATCGCGCGGTTGCCCGCGGTGCCGGTGCTGCCGATACCGACGACATGGTCGAGCTGAGCTACGAAGGCTACGGCCCGGGCGGCGTGGCGGTGATGGTCGAGTGCATGACCGACAACCGCAATCGCACCGCAGCCGCTGTTCGCCACGCGTTCAGCAAGTGTGGCGGCAACCTCGGTACGGACGGTTCGGTGGCCTATCTGTTCGAGCGCAAGGGGCAGATCTCCTTCGCGCCGGGCGTCGATGAAGATGCGCTGATGGAAGCGGCGATGGAGGCCGATGCCGATGACGTGGTGACCCACGAAGACGGCTCCATCGACGTGTTCACCTCGTTCGCCGGTTTCTACTCGGTGCGTATCGCGCTGGAAGCGACCGGTTTCAAAGGCGATGACGCGGAAATCGTGATGCTGCCGACCACCAGTGCCGAACTGGACCTGGAAGGCGCCGAGAAGGTTCTCAAGCTGATCGACATGCTTGAAGACCTGGATGACGTGCAGAACGTCTATTCCAACGCGGACATTCCTGAGTCGGTCGCCGCGCAGCTCGGTTGAGGGCGACTAAGATTCAATGTGGGAGCGAGCAGTGGCGAGGGGATTCATCCCCGTTCGGCTGCGAAGCAGTCGCAGATCCAGTGATTACGGTTTTCTGAAATCTTCGTATTCACAGGTTCAGGGCCGCTTCGCGACCCAACGGGGATAAATCCCCTCGCCACAGTTCGCTCCCACATTTGTTATTCGTGTATTGAATACCGTGCTTTTACTTAACCCGCAGGCGTTATGACTTTAATTCTTGGTATCGACCCCGGTTCGCGCATTACCGGTTATGGCGTGGTGCGTGATACCGGGCGTGGGTGCGTGTACGTGGCGTCGGGCTGCATTCGCACAGGCTCCGGCGAGCTGCATGAACGCCTGCAAATCGTTTATCGCGGTGTCCGCGAAGTCATCCAGACCTACGGCCCGGTGACCATGGGCATCGAAAAGGTCTTCATGGCGCGCAACGCCGACTCTGCGCTGAAACTTGGCCAGGCCCGCGGCGCAGCCATCGTCGCCGGCGCTGAAGAAAGCCTGGAAATCGCTGAGTACACGGCGACCCAGGTCAAGCAGGCGGTGACCGGGACCGGCGCGGCGAATAAAGAGCAGGTGCAAATGATGGTCATGCATATGTTGAAACTGACCAGCAAACCACAGATCGATGCCTCGGATGCCCTGGCCATTGCCATTTGCCATGCTCACACCCGTTCCAGCCTGTTGCCGCATGGCCTGGGTACGGCACGCAGTCGTGGCGGGCGCCTGCGTCTCTGATAGCATCAGCAATCAATTTTTATGGAACGAGGGTTTTGCGCCTGTGTCGTCGGCGCAAAACCCTTGTTCTGTCAGTCGCCAGCACTGATCTGGCCAACGCTCAAGGATCTGAAACGTGATTGGACGCTTGCGCGGCACTCTGGCTGAGAAACAGCCGCCGCACCTGATTCTGGATGTAAACGGTCTGGGGTATGAGCTGGAAGTGCCCATGACCACGCTGTATCGCTTGCCGTCGGTCGGTGAACCGCTGACCTTGCACACCCATTTGGTCGTACGCGAAGACGCGCAGTTACTCTATGGCTTCTTCGGCAAGCGCGAGCGAGACTTTTTTCGCGAGTTGATCCGTCTCAATGGTGTCGGGCCGAAACTGGCCCTGGCCCTGATGTCGAGCCTGGAAGTCGATGAACTAGTTCGTTGCGTACAGTCCCAGGACACCTCGGCCCTGACCAAGGTGCCGGGCGTGGGCAAGAAGACTGCCGAGCGTTTGCTGGTGGAACTCAAGGATCGCTTCAAGGCCTGGGAAACGGTGCCGGCGATGTTCGCATTGGTACCCAACCAGCCGGGTGGGCCAGACACGACGCCGGTCGCCACCGCCGAAAATGACGCGGTCAGCGCGCTGATCTCCCTCGGCTACAAGCCGCAGGAAGCCAGCAAGGCGATTTCTGCGATCAAGGAGAAAGGTTTGAGCAGTGAAGACATGATTCGTCGTGCCCTGAAGGGAATGATCTAAGTGATTGAAGCTGATCGTCTGATTACCGCCACACCTGGCCCTCGTGACCGCGAGGAAGTCCAGGACCGGGCGATTCGTCCTGTCAGCTTGGCCGAGTACATTGGCCAGCCGACCGTTCGCGAGCAAATGGAGTTGTTCATCCAGGCGGCTCGTGGGCGCAATGAATCGCTGGACCACACGCTGATTTTCGGCCCGCCGGGGCTGGGTAAAACCACCTTGGCCAACATCATCGCCCAGGAAATGGGCGTTTCGATCAAGAGCACGTCGGGCCCGGTGCTTGAGCGCCCGGGTGATCTGGCTGCACTGCTGACCAATCTTGAGCCGCACGACGTGCTGTTCATCGATGAAATCCATCGGCTCTCACCGATAGTCGAAGAAGTGCTGTACCCGGCCATGGAAGATTTCCAGCTCGACATCATGATCGGCGAAGGGCCGGCCGCGCGCTCGATCAAGCTTGATCTGCCGCCGTTCACCCTGGTCGGTGCGACGACGCGGGCGGGGATGCTGACCAATCCGCTGCGTGACCGTTTCGGCATCGTCCAGCGCCTGGAGTTCTACAACACCGCCGACCTGGCAACGATTGTCAGTCGTTCGGCGAATATCCTCGGCTTGCCGCTGGACCCGGAAGGCGCTTTCGAAATCGCCCGTCGTGCCCGTGGTACGCCGCGGATCGCCAACCGCTTGCTGCGCCGGGTTCGGGATTTCGCCGAAGTTCGCGCCAAGGGCCACATCACCAAACCGATCGCCGACCTGGCCTTGAACCTGCTGGATGTCGACGAACGTGGTTTCGATCACCAGGATCGACGTCTGTTGTTGACCATGATCGAGAAGTTCGACGGTGGGCCGGTCGGGGTCGATAGCCTCGCCGCCGCCATCAGTGAAGAGCGCCACACTATTGAAGACGTGCTGGAGCCGTACCTGATCCAGCAGGGCTACATCATGCGTACGCCGCGGGGGCGAGTGGTGACCCGGCATGCGTACCTGCACTTCGGTTTAAACATCCCGTCACGATTGGGTGAGATGCCCGTGGTAGACGAGTTCCTCGATGCCGTGGACGATTAGTAACCTTTGCGCGCTGATTTATTCGGGGTTTGTGCGGTCTCAGGACCGTACTTTCGCCAGAAAGCCGTGAATCAATGAAAAACAGTTGCCTGGCCGGATTGGCAACCTGAGGAGTAAGCACTAGAGTATGCGCGCGCAAAACGGGCTTGAGCCTTTCGCACTTCGTTGTCGCGTTTATTACGAGGACACCGATGCGGGCGGCATCGTGTATTACGTTAATTACCTCAAGTTTATGGAACGGGCTCGAACCGAGCGGCTCCGGGAGCTGGGCTTTGCCCAGTCCCAGCTTGCAGGCGAGGACCTGTTGTTCGTCGTGCATTCCAGCGAAGCGCGCTACCACGCGCCGGCGCGACTGGATGACGAACTGCTGGTAAGCGCTGAAGTAATCGAATTGAACCGTGTCAGCCTGCGCTTCAAGCAGCAGGTCAGGCGAGCCACGGATAATGCGCTGCTCTGCGAAGGGCAGTTTCTGGTGGCCTGTGTGCGCACTGAAAGTTTAAAACCCCGGGCCATTCCCGAAGCTCTACGTGCGGCCTTTGCCGACGTGAGCGGCGCGGGTACACACTCAAAGCAGGAGATAAAGCGTGGAAGCTAACGTCGTCGACCATTCCTCCATGTGGAGCCTGGTCAGCAATGCCAGTATCGTGGTGCAACTGGTAATGCTGATCCTGGTAGCCGCATCGGTGACCTCATGGATCATGATCTTTCAGCGCAGCAACCTGCTGCGCGCCGGTCGACGCGCCCTGGAGAGCTTTGAAGAGCGCTTCTGGTCGGGTATCGACCTGTCCAAACTCTACCGTCAGGCCGGCAGCAACCCTGATCCGGATTCGGGCGTAGAGCAGATCTTCCGTGCCGGTTTCAAGGAATTCTCCCGTCTGCGCCAGCAGCCAGGCGTTGACCCGGAAGCGGTCATGGAAGGCGTGGCCCGTGCCATGCGCGTCGCCATTTCCCGCGAAGAAGAAAAGCTCGAGCAGAGCCTGCCGTTCCTCGCGACCGTAGGTTCCGTCAGCCCGTACATCGGTCTGTTCGGTACCGTCTGGGGGATCATGAACTCCTTCCGTGGTCTGGCCACTGCCCAGCAAGCAACCCTGGCCACTGTGGCTCCAGGTATCGCCGAGGCACTGATTGCAACCGCGATCGGTCTGTTCGCCGCCATCCCGGCCGTTATCGCTTACAACCGTTTTGCTGCTCGCAGTGAAACCCTGCTGGGCCGTTACTACACCTTCGCCGATGAATTCCAGGCGATCCTGCACCGCAAAGTGCACACCAGCGAAGAATAAGCAGGTAATTTCCAATGGCTTTAATCGCTCGAGCTCGCAAAAAGCGCAAGCCGGTTGCCGAGATGAACGTGGTGCCTTACATCGACGTGATGTTGGTACTGCTGGTCATCTTCATGGTGACCGCGCCGATGCTCAATCAGGGCGTGAAAGTTGATCTGCCCAAGGTTTCCAGCGAAGCCTTGCCGCAGGACAACAACACCCAGGTCCTGACCATTTCGATCAAGGCTGACAAGACCTACTACTGGAACCTTGGCAGCGAAGTCGACACTGAAAAGCAACAGGACAAGGCCATGACCTTGCCGCAGATGACTGACGCCGTGACCAAGATCATTCGCGCCGGCACTGAAGGTGGCAAGCGTACCCAGGTGTTCATCCGCGGCGACAAGACCGTCGACTACGGTTCCGTCATGGGCGCCATGGGCGGGTTGCAGAAAGCCGGGGTCGGTAATGTTGGCTTGATTACCGAGGCACCCTGATGCAGCAAATGCGAGAGCCGTCCGCCTCGGAAAGCTACTTCTGGCCTAGTGTCTGGGCGCTTGTCTTGCACGTGCTGGTTTTCGGCATGCTGTTTGTCAGTTTTGCCTTCACGCCCGAACTGCCGCCGGCCAAGCCGATTGTCCAGGCGACCCTGTACCAACTGAAATCGAAAAGTCAGGCGACCACCCAGACCAATCAGAAGATTGCGGGTGAGGCGAAGAAATCCGCCGCGCGCCAGACCGAAGTCGAACAGATGGAACAGAAAAAGATCGAACAGGAAGCGATCAAAGCCGCGGAACAAAAGAAGGAAGATGCGGCTCAAAAAGCCGAAGAATCCAAAAAGGCCGACGAGACGAAGAAAGCGGAAGAGGCTAAAAAGGCTGATGAAGCCAAGAAAGCCGATGAAGCGAAGAAGACCGCCGAAGCTAAAAAGGCCGAAGAGAAACAATTGGCTGATATAGCCAAGAAGAAGTCTGAAGAAGAAGCCAAGAAAGCAGCTGAAGAAGAGGCCAAGAAAGCGGCCGCTGAAGAAGCGAAGAAAAAGATCGTCGAAGACGCGAAGAAGAAAGCCGCGGAAGACGCCAAGAAGAAATCTGAAGCTGAAGACGCGAAGAAGAAAGTCGCGGAAGACGCGAAGAAGAAAGCTGCTGCCGATGCTGCGAAGAAAAAATCGCAGGAAGCAGCACGTAAATCCGCCGAAGAGAAAAAGGCTCAGGCCTTGGCAGATTTGCTTTCCGACACGCCGCAGCGTCAGCAGGCCTTGGCGGATGAGCAGGGTGACGAAGTCGCCGGTAGTTTCGATGATCTGATCCGTGCTCGTGCAGCGGAAGGCTGGGCTCGTCCACCTTCGGCCCGTAAAGGCATGACAGTCGTTTTGCAAATCGGCATGTTGCCGGACGGTACGTTGACTTCGGTCAGTGTGGCCAAGTCCAGTGGCGATGGTCCGTTTGACGCTTCGGCAGTAGCAGCAGTGAAGAATATTGGACGTTTGACAGAAATGCAGGGAATGAAGCCGAGCGATTTCGCTCCGTATCGTTCATTCAAGATGACATTCACACCTGAGGATCTAGCCTTGTGAGAAACCTTCTTCGAGGAATGCTTGTCGTTATCTGCTGCATGGCAGGCATAGCGGCAGCAGATGAAAAAAACATTCTGGTCACCAGCGGCAGTGATCGGGCCACCCCGATCGCAGTCGTTCCGTTTGGCAACCAGGGCGGCAGCGTGCTGCCGGATGACATGGCCGAAATCATCGGTAACGACCTGCGCAACTCGGGTTACTACTCGCCGATTCCAAAACAGAACATGATCAGCCAGCCAAGCCAGGCCAGCGAAATCATCTTCCGTGACTTCAAGGCGCTGGGCGCCCAGTACGTCATGGTCGGCAGCATTGCTCCTGCGGGCGGTCGCCTGCAGGTTCAATACGCACTGTTCAACGTCGCCACCGAGCAGCAAGTGCTGACCGGCAGCGTGTCGGGCAGCGTCGATCAACTGCGCGACATGTCGCACTACATCGCGGACCAGTCGTTCGAAAAACTCACCGGTATCAAAGGTGCGTTCTCGACTCGTCTGCTGTACGTGACGGCCGAGCGTTTCTCCGAGAAGAACACTCGCTACACGCTGCAACGTTCGGACTATGACGGTGCCCGTGCCGTGACCCTGCTGCAATCGCGCGAGCCGATCCTGTCGCCGCGTTTCGCACCGGACGGCAAGCGTATCGCTTATGTGTCGTTCGAGCAGAAGCGTCCGCGTATCTTCATGCAGAACATCGACACCGGTCGCCGTGAGCAGATCACCAACTTCGAAGGCCTGAATGGCGCGCCAGCCTGGTCGCCTGATGGCAATCGTCTGGCATTCGTACTGTCGAAAGATGGCAACCCGGACATCTACGTGATGAACCTGGGTTCGCGTCAGATCACTCGCGTCACCAACGGTCCTGGCATCAACACCGAACCGTTCTGGGGCAAGGATGGTTCGACCATCTACTTCACCTCGGACCGTGGCGGCAAGCCGCAGATCTACAAAACCAGCGCAGGCGGTGGTGGTGCGGAACGTGTGACCTTTATCGGTAACTACAACGCCAACCCTAAGCTTTCGGCCGATGAAAAGACCCTGGTGATGATCCATCGTCAGGAAGGCTTCACTAATTTCAAGGTGGCGGCCCAGGATTTGCAGCGCGGTAGTGTAAAGATCCTCACTGATAGCACTCTGGACGAGTCGCCTACTGTCGCGCCCAACGGCACCATGGTAATCTACGCCACCCGCCAGCAGGGCCGGGGAGTCTTGATGCTCGTGTCCATTAATGGACGCGTAAGGCTCCCGCTTCCTACCGCTCAAGGCGAAGTCAGAGAACCTTCCTGGTCCCCTTACCTGAACTGACGCGGCGCTACACGTTGTACTTAACACATTGGGGTTCATTAGGAGTTTTACGATGGAAATGCTGAAGTTTGGTAAATTTGCTGCGCTGGCTCTGGCCATGGCTGTAGCTGTAGGTTGCTCGTCCAAAGGCGGCGACAATGCCGGTGAAGGCGCTGTAGATCCAAACGCTGGTTACGGCGCAAACACTGGTGCAGTTGACGGCTCCCTGAGCGAAGAAGCTGCACTGCGCGCAATCACCACTTTCTACTTCGAATACGACAGTTCGGACCTGAAGCCAGAAGCCATGCGCGCTCTGGACGTTCACGCCAAGGACCTGAAAGCAAACGGCGCTCGCGTTGTTCTGGAAGGCAACACCGACGAACGTGGTACTCGTGAGTACAACATGGCACTGGGCGAGCGTCGTGCGAAAGCCGTTCAGCGTTACCTGGTACTGCAAGGTGTTTCCCCAGCTCAGCTGGAACTGGTTTCCTACGGCGAAGAGCGTGCAGTTGCTACCGGCAACGACGAGCAGTCCTGGGCTCAAAACCGTCGCGTCGAACTGCGTAAGTAATTCGTCATGCGAACGTGCCGTCGTGCTGTAACTGTTTTGGCTCTCAGCCTCGCACCGCTTGCGGTGTGGGCTGCGGTTCCTGTGGTCGATAACGACTCCGGCTATACCAATAGCGGGACTAGTAATCCGCCTGCAGGTTACGGTACGAACGGCGCCTATGCCGGGGGAGGGGTTTCGGCCCCTGTCTCGGCACAGGGCGAGCTGTTCAACCAACTGCAATCAATGCAGGAGCAGATCTCGCGCCAACAAGGCATCATCGAAGTTCTGCAAAATGATGTAGCGCGCATGAAGCAAGAGAACCTGGAGCGATATCAGGATCTTGATCGGCGCATAGGAACCGGCGTTGCACCAGCCGCGACTCCTGAGAATTCTTCCTCCGGTGGCAGTTTGAATGCCCCCGGTGCAGCAGCGGGGGCAGCCGCAGGAGCGGCAGCCGCTCAAGCACCCGCCGCGGGTGGCGAGCCGGCTGATCCGGCGAAGGAAAAACTGTATTACGATGCAGCCTTCGACCTGATCAAAGCCAAGGATTTCGACAAGGCCAGCCAGGCTTTTGCCGCTTTCCTGCGCAAATACCCGAACAGCCAGTATGCGGGTAATGCCCAGTACTGGTTGGGCGAAGTGAACCTGGCCAAAGGCGATCTGCAAGGTGCAGGTCAGGCGTTTGCCAAGGTTTCGCAACTGTATCCCAAGCATCCAAAAGTACCTGATTCGCTGTACAAGCTGGCTGATGTAGAGCGTCGCCTTGGTCATCCCGACAAGGTCAAAGGCATTCTGCAACAGGTCGTGTCCCAGTACCCGGGCACTTCCGCCGCTCAGTTGGCCCAGCGTGATCTGCAAAAGATGTAAGGTTGCTTGACCTGTTTCGAAGAAACCCGCGCTTGTCGCGGGTTTTTTCGTTAGAATTCACGCCCTTTTTATGAAACACGCTTTTCGGGATCTGCGCGTTGGCGGGGTTCCTTGAAGTGCCTGACGGAGGCGGACAGCCTGTTTAGCTGTTATGCCCGTGGCGACTATGCAAGACACATTGAGAATCACCGAAGTTTTCTACTCGTTGCAGGGTGAAACGCGGACTGCCGGGCTGCCCACTGTTTTTGTGCGCTTGACCGGTTGCCCATTGCGTTGCCAATATTGCGACAGCGCTTATGCTTTCACTGGCGGCACCATTCGCACGCTCGACGACATCCTCGAGCAAGTGGCCGGTTTTCGTCCGCGTTATGTCTGTGTCACCGGCGGCGAACCGCTGGCACAACCCAACGCTATCCCATTGCTCAAGCAGTTGTGTGACGCCGGTTATGAGGTCTCGCTGGAAACCAGCGGTGCCTTGGATATCTCGGCGATCGATCCACGGGTCAGTCGCGTCGTCGACCTGAAAACCCCGGGTTCGAAAGAAGCCCACCGCAACCGCTACGAGAACATCGAACTGCTCACGCGCAACGATCAGGTGAAGTTCGTCATCTGCTCGCGGGAAGACTACGACTGGGCTGTATCCAAGCTGATTCAGTACGGTCTGGATCAACGTGCGGGTGAAGTCCTGTTCTCGCCAAGTCACCATGACCTTAATGCTCGGGATCTGGCTGACTGGGTGGTGGCGGACAACCTGCCAGTGCGCCTGCAACTGCAGCTGCATAAATATCTTTGGAATGACGAGCCGGGGCGCTGAAATGACTGAACAACTGAACACTACCGAAAAACGTGCAGTCATTCTGCTGTCCGGCGGCCTCGACTCCGCAACCGTTGTGGCCATGGCTCGCGCTGAAGGCTACAGCTGCTACACCATGAGCTTCGATTACGGTCAGCGGTCTCACGCCGAATTGCACGCCGCCGAACGTGTTGCGCGCGACCTGGGTGTAATCGAACACAAGGTGATCGGTCTGAACCTGAACGGTATGGGCGGCTCGGCACTGACTGACAGCAGCATCGACATTCCGGAGGAGCTGGGGGAGGGCATTCCAGTCACTTACGTGCCGGCGCGCAACACGGTATTTTTGTCGCTGGCGTTAGGCTGGGCTGAAGTACTCGGTGCCCGCGACATCTTCATCGGTGTCAACGCGGTGGATTACTCCGGTTACCCGGATTGCCGTCCCGAGTTCATTGAGTCCTTCGAGCGCATGGCCAATTTGGCGACCAAGGCCGGTGTAGAGGGGAATGGTTTCCGCATTCAGGCGCCATTGCAGAACCTGAGCAAGGCGCAGATCGTCCAGGCGGGCGTGAAGCTGGGCGTCGATTATGGTCTGACTGTTTCCTGCTATCAGGCCGACGATAATGGCCGTGCATGCGGCAAATGCGACAGCTGCCGACTGCGTGCAGAAGGCTTCGCGGCGGCCGGAATCAGCGACCCAACACCTTATTTTTGATTTATTTCAAATTAGGTGTTGAATAGTCCTTAAAAATCAGTATTATACGCGCCACCACACAGCGGGTCGTTAGCTCAGTTGGTAGAGCAGTTGGCTTTTAACCAATTGGTCGTAGGTTCGAATCCCACACGACCCACCATTTTTGTAGCAGTTTTAAAAGTCTGGAAGGCCCACGCAAGTGAGGATTTCCGGATTTTTTTTTGCCCGCGATTTGAGCTCGCCCAGTTCCGGGCTGCAACCCGTGACGCAGGTCAGAATCATCTTTTGCATCCACGGGATATTCTGTAGCCTTGCGCAGCTTCAACGTTGTCCGTGCCTGATGATACTCACTCTCCCGGCGGTACCCTGAAGGGTCCAGAGCCGGGTGTATACTCGACTTTCGCGCGAAAGCGCCTGCAGGTCTTGCGAACATGACGCAGATTTCCGAACGCCTTCTGGTTCAAGCCCACCTCGACGCCAAACAGCCCAAACCGCTGACTGCCGAGGAGGAGGCCTATTACCGTACCGCCATCGCTGCCGAGCTCAAGGCTCAGGACGCGGTGCTGGTTGCTCACTTCTATTGCGATCCGGTCATTCAGGCCCTGGCCGAAGAAACCGGTGGTTGCGTCTCCGACTCGCTGGAGATGGCTCGCTTCGGCAGTGCTCACCCGGCCAAAACCGTGGTGGTCGCCGGTGTGAAGTTCATGGGCGAGACCGCCAAAATCCTCAACCCTGAAAAACGCATCCTGATGCCGACCCTGGAAGCGACCTGCTCGCTGGACCTGGGTTGCCCGGTGGACGAGTTCTCGGCGTTCTGCGATCAGCACCCGGAACGTACCGTGGTGGTGTATGCCAACACCTCGGCGGCGGTCAAAGCCCGGGCGGATTGGGTGGTGACGTCAAGCTGCGCGCTGGAGATCGTCGAAAGCCTGATGGATAACGGCGAAACCATTATCTGGGGCCCGGACAAACACCTGGGCACTTACATCCAGCGCCAGACTGGCGCAGACATGCTGCTGTGGGACGGTGCCTGCATCGTTCACGAAGAGTTCAAGTCCAAGCAGCTCGAAGACATGAAAGCGCTGTACCCGGACGCAGCAATTCTGGTGCATCCGGAATCGCCGACGTCGGTGATCGAGTTGGCGGATGCCGTCGGCTCCACCAGTCAGTTGATTGCGGCAGCGCAAAGTCTGCCAAACAAGACCTTTATCGTCGCCACTGATCGCGGCATCTTCTACAAGATGCAGCAGCTGTGCCCGGACAAGGTCTTCATCGAAGCGCCAACGGCCGGTAACGGCGCAGCCTGCCGCAGTTGCGCACATTGCCCGTGGATGGCGATGAATACCCTTGAGCGCACGCTCAAGAGCTTGAAGGAAGGGACTAACGAGATCTTTGTCGATCCTGCGTTGATTCCACAGGCGATTCGGCCGCTCAAGCGCATGCTCGATTTCACACAGGCAGCGCGAATGAAATTGGCCGGCAACGCCTGAGATCTTTCAGATAAGTCACAGAACCTGTGGGAGCGAGCCTGCTCGCGAATAGGGAGTATCAGTCGACATTAATGTTTACTGATACACCGCATTCGCGAGCAGGCTCACTCCCACAGTGGTTTTCGTATGGCTGAACTACTTGGTCTTCTTTGGAATGCGAACAAGCTGAGTATTGGAGTAGATGTCATGCCAGCTGCGTTTCTGTTTGTCGAACAGCGACCAGAAGAAACCCAGCCCGACGCACAGCAAGGACGCGATCGACACCACAAAGCGCAGCAACGCCTGCCACAGGCTGATGGATGAGCCGTCGGCGTTTTGCACGCGTATGCACCAGACCTGCATGCCCAGGGTCTGGCCGGACCAAGTCCAGAACTTGGCGAAGAAGCCGAACAGCACAAACAGCAGCACCGTTGAGAGCAATGGATCGCCGTCCAGCGCGCCGGCTTCGGTCAGGGTGCGCATTTTGTTTTCGCCGAGGATCGCCATCTGGATCATCTTGTAAATGCCGCTGGTGACGATCAGCAGGGCGGTACACAACAAGAAGTCGTAGAACATCGCTGCCAGGCGACGACCCAGGGTGGCGGCGGGAAAGTCGCCCTGGGGTTGGAGCAGGTGTTTCGACATGGCAGCCTCTGGACGGAAAAAAGAAGCCATTTTACGGATTTACGCGCACAAAAAAGCCCCTGATATCAGCATCAGGGGCTTTTTCGTTACAGAAGATCAGGCTTCTGCTTGTACTTCGTCAGCCTGCATGCCTTTCTGGCCTTGCACAGCAACGAAAGTCACTTTCTGGCCTTCTTTCAGGCTCTTGAAGCCGTTGCCCTGAATAGCGCGGAAATGCACGAACAGATCCGGACCGCTTTCTGGAGTGATAAAACCAAAACCTTTCTCGTCGTTAAACCACTTGACGGTACCGCTCTGACGTGTGGACATTTCTTATTCCTTTGACGCAAAAAATTAATGACAGCCTCCTTCTTATGAAAGAGTACTGGGGCTGGTTGCAGGAAAGTAAGAAGACGTCGAACGGGATGTAGCTAACTTGTAGGCTACTGCCCAGGTCACGATTCCAAGCGACCCATGCAAACACAGTGAACAAACTCTACGCCAACTACGGGAGAAAAAACAAGCCCCGTGGAGGGCCCGGATTTGCTCGTGTTGATGCCGTTCGGCGGCAACTAGCGTTGGCTTATGCGATAGAAGTGTTCAATTGTTTTCGATCGTTATAAGTCAAGTTCGTAATCGAAGGCCTGCACTGTTTTATGGCGGTTGCGTTACATTAGTGCGCTGTTAACGCAACCGCGTTACTTATAGAAACAGTCAATCAGCCGCGGTAGTAGCGTTGTGGAACAAATGGCATTTTGCTTACAAGCAAAGGCACCTTTTTCCCACGAACAATCGCCCATACGGGCGTATCGAGCGCGATGTAAGCACTGTCGACGTAACCCATCGCCAAAGGACCACCCAGGGTCGGACCGAAACCACCGCTGCAAACCGCACCAATGATGTCGCCTGCTTCATTGACGATCTCTGCGCCTTCGCGCACCGGCGTGCGTTCCTGAGGCAACAGGCCAACGCGTTTGCGGCTGACCCCGGCTTGTTGCTGTCCGAACACGGTTTCAGCGCCTGGGAAGCCGCCGGCACGTGCGCCATCAGCGCGACGAGGCTTGGAGATGGCCCACAGCAGGCTCGCTTCGATCGGGGTGGTCTCGGTGTTCATGTCATGGCCGTAGAGGCACAGACCGGCTTCCAGGCGCAGGGAGTCGCGAGCGCCAAGGCCGATGGCCGCCACTTCAGGTTCGGCCAGCAGGGCGCGAGCCAGGGCTTCGGCGTTGGCGGCCGGCACGGAGATTTCGTAACCGTCTTCACCGGTGTAGCCCGAACGGCTGACAAAGCAATCCACACCCAGCAGTTTTACGCGGGCGAATTGCATGAAGGTCATCTTCGCCACTTCAGGTGCCAGGCGCGCGAGTACGGTGACGGCAGCCGGACCTTGCAGCGCCAGCAGGGCGCGTTCTTCGAACAGCGGCTCGATGGTGCACTGGTCGCCGATGTGCTTGCGCAGATGCGCCAGGTCCTGGTCCTTGCAGGCGGCGTTGACCACCAGGAACAGTTCGTCGTTACCCAGGTTGGCGACCATCAGGTCGTCGAGGATGCCGCCGGTCTCGTTGGTGAACATCGCGTAACGCTGCATGCCCACCGGCAGGTCGATGATGTCCACCGGCACCAGGCTTTCCAGCGCCTTGGCGGCATTGGCGCCGGTCAAGCGGATCTGGCCCATGTGCGAGACATCGAACAGCCCGGCCTGATCACGGGTGTGCTGGTGTTCTTTCATCACGCCCAGCGGGTATTGCACCGGCATGTCGTAGCCGGCAAACGGCACCATGCGGGCGCCGAGTTCGATGTGCAGTGCGTGCAGCGGGGTTTTCGACAACTGTTCGGTGGACATATTCAGCTCCTGAAAAAGTGTGCGGATGGGTGTAAACATCAGCACTCGATAATGTTGACCGCCAAACCGCCACGGGCGGTTTCCTTGTATTTGCTTTTCATGTCAGCGCCGGTCTGGCGCATGGTGCGGATGACTTTGTCGAGGGAGACGAAGTGCTGACCGTCGCCGCGCAGGGCCATGCGCACCGCATTGATTGCCTTCACCGAGCCCATGGCGTTGCGCTCGATGCAAGGCACTTGCACCAGCCCGCCAATCGGGTCGCAGGTCAGGCCGAGGTTGTGTTCCATGCCGATTTCGGCGGCGTTTTCCACTTGCTGCACGGTGCCGCCGAGGACTTCGCACAAGGCACCGGCGGCCATGGAACAGGCCACGCCGACTTCACCCTGACAGCCGACTTCAGCTCCGGAGATCGAGGCGTTTTCTTTATAGAGAATGCCGATCGCGGCCGCGGTCAGCAGAAAACGTACGACGCCGTCTTCGTTGGCGCCGGGGATGAAGCGCATGTAGTAATGCAAAACAGCCGGGACGATCCCTGCCGCACCGTTAGTGGGAGCCGTCACCACGCGCCCGCCGTTGGCGTTTTCTTCGTTGACAGCCAGTGCGTAGAGGTTGACCCAGTCGAGCACCGACAGCGGATCGCGCAGGGACGATTCCGGATTCTTGCACAGTTGCCGATGCAGCGCGGCCGCCCGACGTTTGACCTTCAAACCACCGGGCAAGATCCCTTCGTTGCGGCAACCGGCGGCGACGCAGTCTTGCATCACTTGCCAGATGTTCAGCAGGCCGGCGCGGGTTTCCGCTTCCGGGCGCCAGGCGCTTTCGTTGGTCAGCATCACCTGGCTGATAGACAAGCCGTAGGTGGCGCAGTGACTGAGCAAGTCCTTGGCGCTTTTGAACGGGAAGGTCAGTGGCGTGGCGTCTTCGACGATGCGGTCGGCGCCGGCGGCGTCTTCATCGACCACAAAACCACCGCCGACCGAGTAGTACTCGCGGCTGCGGATTTGTATGCCTGCCGCATCGAAGGCGCGAAATATCATGCCGTTGGGGTGATAGGCCAACGGTTTGCGGATCATCGCCAAATGTTCTTTCTCATTGAACGCAATGCTGTGTTCGCCGAGCAGGTTCAAGCGACCATTGCCACGAATCTCTTGCAGACGGGCGGCGACGGTTTCTGTGTTCACGGTGTCCGGGTGTTCGCCTTCCAGGCCCAGCAACACAGCCTTGTCGCTGCCGTGGCCTTTACCGGTGGCGCCGAGTGATCCGTAGAGCTCGACTTTGACGCAGGTGGTCGCGGCCAGCAGCCCTTCACGGCGCAAACCTTCGGCGAAACGTGCCGCAGCACGCATCGGGCCGACGGTGTGGGAACTGGAGGGGCCGATGCCAATCTTGAACAGGTCGAACACGCTTAAAGACATGGTTGTTCTCCGGTTTCTTGTTATAGGTGCAACGCGAACCCGTAGGAGCAAAGCTTGCTCGCGATAGCCGTTACGCGGTCTATCTGATGAACCGCGTCATCGTTCATCGCGAGCAAGCTTTGCTCCTACAGGTGTATGCGGTGTTCTTGAAAGAGGGGGCGAGTAAACCGCCCCCTTATTCGTTTAAGCGTAGCTTTCGATCGACGGGCAGGCGCAGATCAGGTTGCGGTCGCCGAACACGTTGTCGACGCGACCGACCGGTGGCCAGTACTTGCCTTCGATCAGCGACGCAACCGGATACACCGCTTGCTCACGACTGTACGGATGCGTCCACTCGCCGACGATTTCCGCCGCGGTGTGCGGGGCGTTTTTCAGCGGGTTGTCGTCCTTGTCCAGGCTGCCGTTTTCCACCGCGCGGATTTCTTCGCGGATGCGGATCATGGCGTCGCAGAAGCGGTCCAGTTCTTCCTTGGATTCGCTTTCGGTCGGCTCGATCATCAGCGTGCCGGCGACCGGGAACGACATGGTTGGGGCGTGGAAGCCGAAGTCGATCAAGCGCTTGGCGACGTCATCGACGCTGATGCCGCTGCTGTCTTTCAATGGGCGCAGATCGAGGATGCATTCGTGCGCCACCAGGCCGTTGCTGCCGGTGTACAGCACCGGGTAGTGCTCTTCGAGGCGACGGGAAATGTAGTTGGCATTGAGGATCGCCAGTTGCGAAGCGCGCTTCAGACCGGCGCCACCCATCATCCGAATGTACATCCAGGTGATCGGCAAAATGCTTGCGCTGCCGAACGGTGCCGCGCAGACCGCGCCTTCCTTGCGCTCCATTTGCGCGTGGCCCGGAAGGAATGGCGTCAGGTGCGACTTGACGCCAATCGGGCCGACGCCCGGGCCGCCACCGCCGTGGGGGATGCAGAAGGTTTTGTGCAGGTTCAGGTGCGACACGTCGCCGCCGAACTTGCCTGGGGCGCAGAGGCCGACCATCGCGTTCATGTTGGCGCCGTCGATGTACACCTGGCCGCCGTGGTCGTGAATGATGCCGCAGATTTCGCGGATGCCTTCTTCGAACACGCCGTGGGTCGACGGGTAGGTGATCATCAATGCCGCGAGGTGTTCGCGGTGCTCGATGGCCTTGGCCCGCAGGTCTTCGATGTCGACGTTGCCGCGGGCATCGCACGCGGTGACGACCACGCGCATGCCGGCCATGTTGGCGGTGGCCGGGTTGGTGCCGTGGGCCGAGGACGGGATCAGGCAGATGTCGCGACGGTCTTCGCCACGGCTCTGGTGGTAGGCGCGAATCGCCAGCAGGCCGGCGTATTCACCCTGGGAACCGGCGTTCGGTTGCAGCGAGATCGCGTCGTACCCGGTGGCGGCGCAGAGCATCGCTTCCAGTTCATCGGTCAGCTGCTGGTACCCGGCGCTTTGCTCGGCCGGGGCGAACGGGTGCAGGGCACCGAACTCGGCCCAGGTCACCGGGATCATTTCGCTGGCGGCGTTGAGTTTCATGGTGCAGGAACCCAGCGGGATCATGGTGCGATCCAGCGCCAGGTCCTTGTCGGCGAGCTTGCGCAGGTAGCGCATCAGCTCGGTTTCCGAATGATAACGGTTGAACACCGGGTGGCTGAGGATCGGCGACTGGCGCACCAATTCGGCCGGGATCGTGCTTTGAACGGTGGCCGCCAATGCGGCGAAGTCCGGCAGGGTTTGGCCGTCGGCCAGCAGGGCCCACAGGGTTTCCACGTCGGCTGGCGAGGTGGTTTCGTCGAGGGACAGGCCCAGACGTTCAGCATCGACGACGCGCAGGTTGATCTGTTGGGCGCGCGCCTTCTCGTGTAATGCGGCGGTTTGCGCGCCGGTCTTGATCGTCAACGTGTCGAAAAAGCTGGTTTGTTCAACTTGCAAACCAAGGGCGCTCAAGCCTTGAGCCAGAATCGCGGTCAGGTGATGCACGCGATTGGCGATCTGGGTCAGGCCTTTCGGGCCGTGGTACACGGCGTACATGCTGGCGATGTTGGCCAGCAAGACCTGCGCGGTGCAGATGTTGCTGGTGGCCTTCTCGCGACGGATATGTTGCTCGCGGGTCTGCATCGCCAGGCGCAGGGCCGGCTTGCCGAAACGGTCCACGGAGACGCCGACCAGACGGCCCGGCATGTCGCGCTTGAACGCATCCTTGGTGGAGAAATACGCCGCATGCGGGCCACCGAAGCCCAGCGGCACGCCGAAACGTTGTGCGCTGCCGATGGCCACGTCGGCGCCGAACTCGCCCGGCGGGGTCAGCACGGTCAGGGCCAGCAGGTCGGCGGCGACCGCCACCAAGGCGTTGGCGGCGTGGAAGCGTTCGGTCAGTGCGCGGTAGTCGAACACGTCACCGTTGCTCGCCGGATATTGCAGCAGGGCGCCGAAGAACGGCGTCACGTCGCTCAGTTCACGCTCGTCGCCCACCACCACGTCGATGCCCAGCGGCTCGGCCCGGGTGCGCAGCACGTCGAGGGTTTGCGGGTGGCAATGCACCGAGGCGAAGAACGCGTGGCTGCCCTTGTTCTTGCTCAGGCGTTTGCAGAAGGTCATGGCTTCGGCGGCGGCAGTGGCTTCGTCCAGCAGCGAGGCGTTGGCGATCGGCAGGCCGGTCAGGTCACTGATCAGGGTCTGGAAGTTCAGCAGCGCTTCGAGACGGCCCTGGGAAATTTCCGGTTGGTACGGGGTGTAGGCGGTGTACCAGGCCGGGTTTTCCAGCAGGTTGCGCAGGATCGGCGACGGCGTGTGGGTGCCGTAGTAGCCCTGGCCGATGTAGGTCTTGAACAGCTGGTTTTTGCCGGCGATGGACTTGATCAAGGCCAGGGCATCGGCTTCGCTCAGGCCGTCTTCGAGGCCGAGGACGCTGGTGCCCTTGATGCTGTCGGGAATGACGCTGGCGCTCAGGGCTTCCAGGGAATCGAAGCCCAGGCTGTTGAGCATGGCTTGCTCGTCGCCGGCACGCGGGCCGATGTGGCGGGCGATGAATTCGTTGGCAGTGGTCAGGCTTACTTGGGTCATGTCAGCGCTCCTCAGGCTTCGGCGTTGGCTTTGATCAGACGGTCGTAGGCGTCTTGATCCAGCAGTTTGGCGACAGCCGATGCATCGGTTGGCTGGAAGCGGAAGAACCAGCCTTCGCCCAGCGGATCTTCGTTGACCAGTTCAGGGCTGCTGTCCAGCGCCGGGTTCACTTCCAGCACTTCACCGTCCAGCGGCATGTACACGCCGCTCGCGGCTTTTACCGATTCCACGGTGGCGGCTTCAGCGCCTTTGTCGTAGGACTGCAGCTCAGGCAGTTGTACGAAAACCACGTCGCCCAGGGCGTTCTGTGCGAAAGCGGTGATGCCGACTGTGACAGTGCCGTCAGTTTCGGTACGCAGCCATTCGTGATCTTCAGTAAAACGCAACTCGCTCATGGAAACTCCTAAGGGGGCCAGACTCGTCTGGTGGACGCGATTGAATGCTTGGGCAAAAGCCCTGCTTTATGAGCGGTTACTAAGCAAAATCGCGGCCAATGTTTTTTTATTGTTAAAAATCAACAATTTATATGTTTATTCGAGGTGCGAGGATTTGCTGGCTGTAGCGAAATCGCTACAGCACGAGGTGGAGAAAAAAGCCTAAGTGGATCAAAGCCTTGCACAGCGGTGATCGGGAAGGGGTGTAGCGATATCGTTCCGCTGTAGCGCTTTCAGTACAGATGGAGGTCGTTTTTGAGCGCGGTTTAACGTTCAACATAGAATCCTGTAGGAGCCGAGCTTGCTCGCGATGGCGGTATGTCAGTCAACATTGATTTCGACTGATACCCCGCCATCGCGAGCAAGCTCGGCTCCTACAGGGTTCTATGGTGTTAGGTGGATTGTGTTTCAGCCGCAAGGCTCACGGCTTATTGGGAATGCCGTACTTGCGCAACCGATGGGCAATCGCCGTGTGAGAGGTTTGCAGGCGGCTGGCCAGTTGGCGGGTCGAGGGGTAGCTGACGTAGAGTTTTTCCAGCAGGGTTTTTTCGAACTCTTCCATTGCCTGTTCGAGGCTATCGACGTCGCTGTCACTCTGACGCGCCACGGAGGTGCCTGCGATATCGAGGTCGCCAATGTCCACCAGGCTGCTTTCGCAAATGGCGGCGGCGCGGAAAATCACGTTCTGCAGTTGCCGCACATTGCCTGGCCAGCGATTGCCCAGCAGGGCCGGATAGGTGCCGGGCGCCAGACGGCAGACCGGGCGCTGAATCTGCGCGCAGGCCTGCTGCATGAAGTAGCGGGCCAGCAGCAAGATGTCCTGGCCGCGTTCGCGCAGGGGCGGGACTTCGACGTTGAGGACGTTGAGGCGATAGAAGAGGTCTTCACGGAACGAGCCTTCGCTGACCATTTTTTCCAGATCGCGGTGCGTGGCGCTGAGGATCCGCACGTTGACCTTCACCTCACGATCCCCGCCCACCCGGCGGAAGCTGCCGTCGTTCAAGAAGCGCAGCAATTTTGCCTGCAAGTACGGCGACATCTCGCCGATCTCATCGAGAAACACCGTGCCCTGGTTGGCCAGTTCCATCAGCCCCGGTTTGCCGCCCCGTTGTGCGCCGGTGAAGGCGCCGGGGGCGTAGCCGAACAGTTCGCTTTCGGCGAGGTTCTCCGGCAATGCCGCGCAGTTCAGCGCCAAAAATGGCGAACTGTGCCGAGCGCTGATGGCGTGGCAGGCACGGGCCACCAGTTCTTTGCCAGTGCCGGTCTCGCCCTGGATCAACAACGGCGCATCAAGGGCCGCAACACGTTGGGCGCGGGCCTTGAGGGTACGAATCGCCGGGGACTCACCGAGCATCGCATCGAAACCTTCGGCATGGTCGTGGTGCAGCGCCGACAGGCGTTCGCCGATGCGGTTGGGTTGATACAGGGTCAGCAGGGCGCCGGCATCGGTAATCGGTGTGGCGTCCAGCAGCAACGTCTGGCCGTTGACGGTGACTTCCCGCAGCGGCAGGCGGAAGCCGTTTTCCAGCAGGGCTTCGAGCAGTGCGGGGTCGGCGAACAGGTCGGCGATGCTTTCGCCGTCAGGTTCGCGACCATACAACGCAATCAGTGCCGGGTTGGCCAGCAGCACCTTGCCGGCACTGTCCAGCGCCAAAACCGGGTCGGTCATGGCCGCGAGCAACGCATCAAGCTGCAGGTGCCGACGCTGGCCGGGAAGAATGTCGACCACCGTCACCGCTTGCACACCGCGCACGCTGAACAACGCATCGCGCAGCTCTTCGAGGACTTCCGGGCTCAGGGTCGGGGCGTCGATGTAGACGTTGGGCGGAACCATTTCCACCGCATCCAGATTGAGATTGCGCCCACCGAGCAGGGCCAGGACTTCCTGGGTAATGCCGACGCGGTCGATGAAGCTGACGTGGATACGCATGGGGCGTTTTTTGGGTTCTGGAGTGCGGAGGGTGGCAAGTATGCCTTGGAGGAGGGCTGGGGTGAAATATTGAGATTTATGGTGGATTTGAAAGGCACCCCTCACCCCAGCCCTCTCCCCAGTGGGGAGAGGGGGAAAAGGGGGCAGATTGGGGGCTTTTCAAAACCTGCGTTCGACTTGATATCTCAGGTCGATGTAACTCGAAAGAACAACTCGGTCAGTCCACTCGCCCCCTTGGGGCGGTCCGACGTTTCGGGAGGGTTAGGTGAGGGGGGCTCAGATTCGATCCAGATGTTCAGGTTTGACCGGGTCGCCGGATTTGACGTCGAGCTGCGCCCGCACATCTTCAAACATGGCGTCGTACTCCTTGTGTATCGAGCCGATACTGGCCTCTTTGGGCATCCCGTACTTCTGCGCGATGCGCGTGGCATGGCGGGCGAAGTCGAAGGCCTGATCCTTGGGCAGGAAGAATTCTTCCTTCAGATCCTTGTCCCCAACCGTGCCATGCATCTTGAACAGCATGCCTTCGCCTTCCTTGGGATCCTGGCTGAGTGCATATTCGATGTGCAGGTTGTAACCGTAATCGTCCTTGGTCAGCGCGTGGCGCTCGATGTGCAGGTGACCGGGCTCGAACATAGCCATTTAGCGTTTCTCCTTCAAAAAGGTATTGAATCAGGGCAGACCTCAGGCCTGCCCTCGGAGTTTCTTTTATTGATAGCTTATCCGGGTGTCGTCGTGTCCGAGAGTGGACCGATCACCGCGACTTTTCCAGTC
Organism: Pseudomonas sp. LS2P72; assembly: GCF_054897865.1. Classification (NCBI taxonomy): domain Bacteria; kingdom Pseudomonadati; phylum Pseudomonadota; class Gammaproteobacteria; order Pseudomonadales; family Pseudomonadaceae; genus Pseudomonas; species Pseudomonas sp. LS2P72. Next base: position 5,458,128 of record NZ_CM142708.1, on the reverse strand, counting down.
TGTAATCGGAGGCGTTATGAAGGTGCTGCTGGAGTACTCACCGCCCTATGACTGGTCGGCGATGCTGGGGTTCTTGTCGGCGCGGGCGATTGTCGGAATCGAGGTTGTGGTTGATGGCGTTTACTCGCGCAGCATCGGGTTGAATGGTGTTCACGGCACGTTTTCGATCAAGCCCGCAGCGCCGGATGCACTTGAAGTGACACTGGATTTTCCTGATTCAACGGCGGTGCCAGAGATCATCGCGCGGCTGCGGCGGATGTTTGATGTGGATGCGGACCTGGCAACGATTCATCGGCAACTGGCAGTTGATCCCTTGATGGCGCGTTTGATTGCCGAACGTCCGGGGTTGCGGGTGCCGGGGGCGTGGGATGGTCTGGAGTTGGCGATTCGTGCGGTGTTGGGACAGCAGATCAGCGTGGGCGCGGCGATTAAACTGGCGGGGAAACTGGTGGCGCAGCATGGCGAGCCGTTGGCTTCGTCGTTGCCCGGCGTGACCCATGTGTTTCCTCAGGCTGCCGCTCTGGCGTTGGTGGATCTGTCAACGTTGGGGATGCCGAAAAGCCGTGGTCGAACCCTGTCGGGTGTGGCTCAGGCGTTGCTCGATGATCCTTTATTGTTTGAGCCAGATCGGGAGGACGGCGTTGCGCGGCTGCTGGCGTTGCACGGAATCGGTGACTGGACGGCGCAATACATTGCTTTGCGGCAGTTGCGCGATCCGGATGCGTTTCCAAGCGGGGATGTGGGGTTGATCAATGCGCTGAAGGCGCTAGAAGGTGAGGCGGTGACGGCTCGGCAATTGTTGCAGCGTGCTGAAGCGTGGCGACCTTATCGAGGCTATGCGGCGCAGGTGCTTTGGACTTCTTTGAATAGGGTTGATTGATGAGGATGTGATCGGCTTGAAATCGACCCCTCACCCCAGCCCTCTCCCCACGGGGGAGAGGGGAAAGGGAGCCGATCTTCATGCTTTTCAAAACCTGAGTTCGACTTGATTTCTCAGGTCGATGTACCTCCAAAAACACGTCGGTCAGTCCCCTCTCCCCACGGGGGAGAGGGGGAAAGGGAGCCGATCTTCATGCTTTTCAAACCTGAGTTCGACTCGATTTCTCAGGTCGATGTACCTCCAGGAACAACTCGGTCAGTCCCCTCTACCCCCTGGGGAGAGGGTTAGGGTGAGGGGTGGATCCACTGCGCACGATGCGCTCCCAATTCAGAAGCCGGAAGTGTCCACTGCAAAGGCGTCCCCGTAATCTTCAGTGGCACATGAAGTCGATGCGCCGGTCCCCAGGGCGTCTGCTCAACCAACAGCCCTTGATCGTTGGCATCCTCCGTCCGCAACGGCTCATCTGCTCCCGGGCCGTTTTCAATCAGCAACTTCGCCGTACGCGCCAACGACAGCCGCGCCGATCCGCTACGCCCCAACAATCGAATCGCACTGGCCGCCATCAAATACCCGGTGGCATGATCGAGCGCTTGCAAGGGCAATGGCGTCGGTTTGTCCGCGCGTTTTCGCTGCATACCGGCGTCGGCGATTCCGCTGCTCATTTGCACCAGGCTGTCGAAGCCGCGGCGGTTCTGCCACGGGCCGCTCCAACCGTAGGCATTGAGGCTGACGTCGATCAGGCCGGGCGCCAGTTTCTGGCGTTCGGCGACGCCGTAACCCAGGCGTTCCAGTGCGTCGGCGCGGTAGCCGTGGAGCAGGATGTCAGCGTCCTTGAGCAGGCTTTCGAACACTGCGCGATCAGTCTTGTCGTGAAGGTCCAGGCGCGCGCAGCGTTTGCCCAAGGTGACTTCCGGCACCACGCCGGGTTCGTTCCAGGTCGGTGGGTCGATGCGCAAGACGTCGGCGCCGAGGCCTGCCAGGAAACGGCTGGCGATCGGTCCGGCGAGCACTCGAGTCAAATCCAGCACCTTGATTCCGGCCAACGGTTGCGCCACCGAGCCTCGCCATGGTTTCGCGTTCTGGCGGCTGTTTTCAGCAAACTGAATCAGTGGCTCGGCGTTCACAGCCTGACCTTGAGGGTGCGCCTGCCATTGCGCCCAGCTACGCATCTCGGCAGCGCAGCCACCGGCATCAACCACGGCTTGCTCCAGATCACTTTTGGTCCATTGAGCAACCTTGCTCGCCATCGCTGCACGGTCGGCACAGGTGCCCAGAACAGTTTCGGCAGCGGCGCGGTGATGGGGCGCGTTGGTGTGCAGGCGGATCCATCCGTCTTTGGCCGCGTAGTCACCGGCGACGGGGTCCCAGAGCGGTGGGACGCTCCAGCCTATCGGGCGGATAGAAGTGGCGAACCAAAAGGAGGCCAGGCGCCGGTCGACCTCAAGGCTGGGTAAGCGACCGGTTTGTTGCTGCAACCATTCGCTGACAGCCTGGCCGGCAGCGGCAATGCTGGCGCACGCCAGGTCGGTGACGGCAAACGCCGAGGGCAGGGCGCCGCTCGAGGTGAACTTGACCTGGGTGTGAGGCAAGCCGAGTGCGGCTTGAATGGACGTGAGTAAATCAGTCATCGAAGGCCCTCCGGAACGAGAGCCCGAGCATAGATCAAATTAGATGACAGGTCGGATGAAACCTGTGGGAGCGACGGTGCGACGATTCGACCTGCTCGCGAAGGCGGTGTGTCAGGCAACATCTCTGTTGGATGTGACATCGCCTTCGCGAGCAGGCTCGCTCCCACAGGGGATTTAAGGTGCTTTTTTACACCCGAAACTGATCCATCAATTTCATCTGGTGGGTGGTCAGCGAGTTGAGATGGCTGCTGATCTGCGCCGATTCGGTGGCCTGGCCGGTCAGGGTTTCGGTGACGGTGCGGATCGCCGAGACGTTGCGGTTGACCTCTTCGGCCACGGCGCTTTGCTGTTCGGCGGCGCTGGCGATTTGCAGGTTCATGTCGCTGATGACCGTCACCGCGTCGCTGATTTTGCTCAAGGCCTGCACCGCTTGCTGAATCTGCCCGGCGTTGCTGTGGGCCTGGGTCTGGCTCGAATGCATGGTCGCCACCACGCCGCGAGTACCGGTCTGGATGCGCTCGATCACGATGCGGATTTCTTCGACCGAATCTTGCGTACGTTTGGCCAGGTTGCGTACTTCATCGGCGACCACTGCAAACCCGCGTCCGCTCTCGCCGGCACGCGCCGCTTCAATCGCCGCGTTGAGCGCCAGCAGGTTGGTTTGTTCGGCGATGCTGCGAATTACTTCCAGCACCGAGCCGATCTGCTCGCTGTTGACCGCCAGTGCTTCGACTTCGGTCACTGCCTTACTGACTTCGTCGGCCAATTGATTGATGTCGCGGGTGCTGCGTTCGATGATCTGCATGCCGTCGCGGGCCGACTGATCGGCACCCTTGGCCGCGTTAGCCGCGTTCGACGCACTGTTGGCGACGTCGTGGGCGGTGGCGCTCATTTCGTTGGACGCGGTGGCGACCTGGTCGATTTCGCGGAACTGCACCTGCATGCCTTCGCTGGTCTGGCGGGCGATTTCCGAAGACTGGTCGGCGGTGCCGCGTGCGTCGGTGATGCTCTGCTTGATCTGCGCGATGGTCGGTTGCAGCTTGTCGAGGAAACGGTTGAACCAGCTCACCAGTTCGCCCAGCTCGTCTTTCTTGCTGTAGTGCAGACGCTGCGTCAGGTCGCCGTCGCCGCTGGCAATTGCCTTGAGCATCTCGGCCACGCTGTTGATCGGCCGGGTCACGCCGGACGCCGTGAGCCAGATCAGCAACAGCCCGACCAGGCCGGCAATCACCGCCACCAACACGGCTTTGATCGTGCCGCTTTGCTGGGCGTCGTCGAGTACGGTTTGCAGCTTCACCGAGTCGGCCAGCAGCACTTGTTTAGGAAGGTCGATCACCACGCCCCAGGCCTTGGACTCGGCAATCGGACTGACCGGGTACACCGCACGGATCAGGTCGCCCTGTTCGAGAATCTTTGGCGTGCCAGCGCTGAGCAATTGCAGAACGTCCTTGCCGTCTGCGCCCAGGGTGTCGCCGATGCTTTTGCCGACCTTACTCGCGTCCACGCTGTAACCGGCGAGTACGCCGCTGCCGGAGACGATCAGCATGTGCCCGGCGCTGTTGAACAGGGCACGTTGGGAGTCGACCGCCGCGGCTTGCAGCGCGTCGAGGGCGATGTCCACACCGACCACGCCGATGGATTTGCCATCCACCAGCAGCGGTACGGAAATGGTGGTCATCAGCATTTCCTTGCCGGCGACGGTATCGGCATACGGGTCGAGCAGGCAGGTGCGCTTGCTGTCGCGAGGGCAGGTGTACCAGCTGTTATAGGGGGTGCCGCTGACGCTCAAGGTGGTTTTGGTCATGTCGTCTTCGACCATGATCGTGTTGATCCCGACACCGCCGGCACGGCTCCAGTAGCTGGCGAAACGACCGGCTTCGTTGGACTGGCGAGCCGCATCGTTGGCGAATTCGCTGTCCTTGCCGTCGAGGCCATTGGGCTCGAATGCCAGCCAGATGCCGAGCACTTTGCTGTTGCGTTCGAAGGCGGTTTTCAGGCTCTGGTTCAACTCTTCACGCAGGGCACCGGCATCAAGGGAGCGCGTGCTCGCCATGTTGCGCATGTCCTTGATCTGATCGGCCAGGGCGGTCACCACCAACAGGCTTTCACCGAAGGTTTTCTGCACCCGCACCGCTTGCTCGGCGGCCTTGGCCTGGAGCAGGTTCTGCACGCTGGCAGTGAGCATCTTGCTGCTGGAAGCGCTGACCAGTTCATCGTTCTGATCGGTCTGGTAGATGTTCATGCCGACGATCAGGACGACCACGCCCAGCAGGCACAGACCGGACAGCAGGACGATTTTCAGGCGGATGGAGAGAGAGTCGAACATAGGACGAGCTCGCGAATGGATGAGGTGTTGGCTGTGAGTCGGGATCGACCCAGTTCGCCAAGTCCATTCAGCGCCATTTAATACACATCGGCGTGGGCGGAGGTTGCATGAATGCGAAGCCGACGAACGGTAGCAGGTGAACGTTTGCGCAGGAAAATGCCCTGAAAAGGGCAGAAATTCAGCAGATTGTCGGCAACGATTCCGGCCGCGACCAGATCCACAGATTGCCCATGGTCATGCCGGCAATCGCCAGATAGATCGGCCAGCCATGATCGAGCATCACCAGCATCAACCCGGCGCACAGCACCATGCTGACGGTGGCGCTGACTTTGGCTCGGCGGGCGATGATTTTGCCGTTGCGCCAGTTGCGCAGGATGGAACCGAACAGCCGATGGTTTTCCAGCCAGGCGCTCAGGCGCGGCGAACTTTTAGTCGCGGCCCAGGCGGCCAGCAGGATGAACTCGGTGGTCGGCAGGCCCGGTACGACGATGGCGATCAGACCGATGCCCAGGCTGATGTAGGCCAGGAGACCGAAGAGGATTCGGGCGAGTTTTGAGGAGGAAAGGTGAGGCATTGGGCTCAAGTTGCGCGACTAAGGCTTGTTCGGGATCGTGGAGGCGCACTCGGTCCCTTGTAGGAGTGAGCCTGCTCGCGATAGCGGTGGGTCGGGCGGCAATGATGTCCACTGACACTCCGTCATCGCGAGCAGGCTCACTCCTACAGGGGGGATGTGTTACTTCAGGCGAGTTCGGGGGTGGAGGCGTAGGCCTGTTCCAGCAGCACGGTGAAGCGGTTGAACGCGTCGATAGCGCCTTTATCCAGCTCGGCTTCTTCTTGTGCGTTGAGTTTCAGCCCGTCGAGGGTTTTGACGAAGCGCTTCCAGCCTTCAGCGCGGCCACCGGCCGGTTCACCGAGATGACGAGCGCCGAAGGTTTCGCTTAACCCAAGACCCACGGCTCGCTTGATCAGGAACGCCGCGCCAAGTTTCGAACCTTCCGAAACGAACAGCCAACCCAGCGCCTCTGCTTTGGTTGGGTTCTTCACCGCACCGGCGACGGGTGCTGGAACTTCAGTTGCCAGGTCAGCCAGGTCAGCTTTGGCCGCTTCAGCACGGCAGCGATCTGGCAGGTCCGGGACAATGGCGGTCAATTCGGCATCGTTGTACAGCGACACCAGTTCCGACTGAAACAAATACTGAGCCACCACGAAACGCGCGAAGTTGGCCTGGGTTTCGAACGGTGCGTGGGCTTTGACCAAGGCATCCAGCTTGGTGTGAGGCTCGTTTGTGATCTGGTTCAAACGTTGCGAACGCAGAGCTACGAGTTGAGCAGTGTCCTGAGTGGTCATGAGAAGTCCTTGAGTAAAAGAGGCGCTTGGTAACGAGACGAATAAGAAGGCGCCTGACAGTAAAAAAACCTCACTGCGCCACTTCTATAAAGCAGCGCAGTGAGGTGGCAGGGTCAGATATCCCAGACCAGATTGATCGCGAAGTTGCGACCCGGTTGGGTCAGGCGATCGAGGTTGGCCGGTTGGGTGACCGAGGCTTCGCCGACGCTGTCGTAACCGCGCACGTCATCCCACTGCCAGTACTTCTTGTTGGTCAGGTTGTACAAACCGGCGTTGACGGTTACGTCGTCGGTCACCTTGTAGAATCCGGCCAGGTCGAGCACGCCATAGCCCGGGGTCTTGAACTGGGTGCTGGTGCCGTCCGGAGTTTTGAAGCTGGTGCTGTCGACGCGGGTTTTGCGCTTGACCACTGTCCAGCTCAACAGGGCGCCGTAGTTGTCCTGGTCGTAACCCAGACCGAACACGCCAGTCAGCGGGTTGATGCTGTTCAGCGGCTGGCCGTTGTCATCGTTACGGCCATACAGGTAGGCCACCGAGCCTTGGGTGTAGAGACCGGTCGGGGCGCCGAAGCTGTCGAGGTTCAGGCGACCCTTCAGCTCCAGGCCTTTGATGGTGGCGTGCGCGATGTTGTTGCTCTGGAAGGTGGTCTCGGTGTAGCCGGGCGTGATGGCGTTCTCGTCGATGAAGTCGCGGTATTTGTTGTAGAACACCGCCACATCGAAAGTGCCTGCCTCGAACTGGCCGCGCAGGCCGGTTTCATAGCTCTTGCTCTTTTCCGGTTCCAGGTCGGGATTTGGCGCGACCTGATAACCGCCGGCCAGGTTTTCAAAGCGACCGTACAGCGCCTTGGCGGTCGGCGTGCGGAAGCCTTCTGCGTACTGGCCATACCAGGTGTAGTGGTCGTTGAAACTATAGGTGGTGCCGAATTTTGGCGACAGACGATGCCAGGTCTTCGTCTTGTCACTCACCACGCCGTTGCCGCTCTGGTCGGCGGTGACCAGGAACTCGTCTGTGATGTGCGGCTTGAGTTCGGTGTAGTCGTAGCGTGCGCCGGGCAGGAACGTCCAGTTGCCCCAGCTGATCTGATCCTGGGCGAACAGGCTGTAGCTGTTGATGGTCGGGTCCGGGAAGTCGCTGGCGGGTTTCAGGGTATCGGCGGCGCTGGCGGCACCGATGACCCGGCAAGCGCCGGCCACGGTCAGGCAGGTGCCGCTACCGGTGCGCAGGCCGGTGACTTTGTCCTGTTTAATGGTGGTGCCATAGGTGACGCGATGGTCGGTGTCGGCGATGGCAAACGACTTGTCAGCCTGGGCATCGAACACCCATTGGCGATCCTTGTAGGTGGTATCGCGGTTGCGCAGCACCGTGCGCGACGGCGCGTAGATTTCTTCGGTGCTCTGGTCGGTCTTGGCGATCTGGTAATTCAGCGTCCACTTGATGTTGTCAGCCAGGACGCTGTCCAGGCCGAAGCTGTGTTCCAGGCCGAAGCGTTCGCGGGTGACGGTGTCGTTGCCGGTACGGGATTTATAGAAGCCGAAACCGCGTCCTGCGTTGAACGGACCGCCCACTGCGCTCAGTTGGTTGGTGTCGCGGTCATCCTTGTAGTGCTCGTAAGTCAGGCCGAAGCGCGCATCGTCGGCGTAATCCCAGCCCAGTTTGGCCAGCACGTTGGTGGTGCGCACGTCCTCGGGGTTGGCCTCGGTGCGGTTCAGGCCGGTGCCGCCGGTTTCGCCGTAGGACTCTGTTTCATGACCATTGCGCTGACTCAAGTGCAACAGGCCGTCGAAGTCGCCGGTGCGACCGGCCACCGTGCCGGAGGTCAACCAGCTGTCGTCGGCCGAGCTGTAGCCGGTTTTCAGGCGTGCGCCGACATCCTTGCCCGGTTTGATGATGTCGTCCGGGTCCAGCGTGTAGTAGCTGACCGCGCCGCCGATGGCGTTGCTGCCGTAAAGCACGGATGCCGGGCCGCGCAGAATCTCGACGCGCTTGACGATTTCGGGGTCGACGTAGTTGCGGTTGGTCTGCGCGTAAGGGCCGTTGAAGAAGCTGTCGGGCACCTGCACGCCGTCGATCTGGGTCAGTACGCGGTCGCCGTCGATACCGCGGATGTTGTAGCCCGTGAGACCGGCGCGTTGACCGGCGCCGCCCACCGAAACACCGGGCTCGTAGCGCACCAGATCCTTGATGGTATTGACGTTGTTGCGGTCCAGCTCTTCGCGGGTGTGGACGGTGACAGTGCTCGGCACGCTGTTCACGTCCTGTTCCTGGCGGGTGGCGCTAATGGTCACTTGGTCCAGGTTGAGCGCGTTACTGTTGCTGCGCTTCTCCAGCACGATGTTGTTGGTGCTCAGTTTGCGATAGCTCAGGTTGGTCCCCACCAACAGGCGATCGAGGGCTTTCTCTGGCGGCAGCGAACCCCGTACGCCCGGCGAGGCCACGCCTTCCGCCAGTTCTGCCGGCAAGCCGACTTGCCATCCGGTCACGGCGGTAAAGGCATTGAGCGCCGAGACCAGCGACTGCTGAGGGATGGCGAACGCGTAATCGCCCATGTTACGGGTCGGTTGCTCTGCAGCGGTGGCGGCGCAGAGCTGCGCGCTGCCGGCCATCAGGATGGCAGCGGTCAGCAGCGACAGCACGCGAGAAGGTGAAGAAGGTTGGCGGGTAAGGCGAGAGGACATCGATAGCGCTCCGTGTCGCACGAATCTTTATAGGTGCTGATCCGAATCAGTAGATGCGAATCAATTGCATTGGCTATAACGAGACGTACGGGGGGTAGCTATCGAGTAAAAATAATTCTCATTTAGTTCAAAATCACCAGCGCCGGGAATTCCTGGAGCCGCGCCGAGGTGATGTGGGCCAGAGAACGGACCACGTCCAACGGCTGGTCGAGGCGGTAATTGCCGGTGACGGCGATGTCGGCCAACTGCTCGTTGTTGTTGATGATCCAGCCTGGGTAGTAACGACGCAGCTCTGCCAGCACCTGGCTTAGCGGGCAGTTTTCAAACACCAGGCGACCCTGGACCCACGCCAGGTCAGTCGCGGCATCGAGTTTGGCGGGGCGATCGAAACCGTTGGGGCCGATGCGAATGCTTTCTCCGGCGGACAAACGAATTCGCGCGTCATCGCGGGTTGCTCGCAAGTCGACATCCCCACGCTGCACCTGAACCTGTGCCACACCGTCCAGATAACGCACCGCAAACGCGGTGTTCCGAACGCTGGCCTTGACCGGCCCGGCGTCGATTTCCAGCGGCTGGCCGCGATTGGCCGCGACCTCGAAAAACGCCTCGCCCTGATACAAGCGGGCCACGCGCTGTTGATCATTGATGGTGCTGGAGAACGCCGAATTGGTATTGAGCAGGACCTTCGAGCCGTCCTCCAGTTGCAGGCGCTGGCGTTCACCGACCACGGTCAGGTGATCAGCCTGCAGGCGAATCGGCAGATTGCTGAAGCTGAACAAACCGAGGATCAGCACGGCGGCGGTGGCCAAGGGTTTCCAGTGCGGGCGCAGGCGCGACAGGACGGTCACTTTCGGCGGCCGGGCGGCCAGGCTTTGCGCGCATTGCACGACTTGCGGGCCCTCCCAGATCGCCTGAGCCTTGGCGAACGCCTCGGCATGCAACGGATGGACGGCCAGCCAGGCGTGAAACTGTCGGGTTTGTTCCTCGCTCGGACTGTCCAGCACGATCAGCCAGTCCAGGGCCTGTTCCATCGCGCTAGCTGGGTCCCGCGCCGGGGAGGGCGGAAGGGAACGGTGGATGTCCGTCACGGTGTTTCCTCGGCAGTGTCTTGGCACCGCTGTTTTTTTAGTGAAGCTTGAAAGTGGGGCAAGGGTAGCAAAGCCCGATAGTCAGTGCAGGTCATCCTCATACATAGAGAATTAACCTACAGATTCAGTCGCCGTTTAACCGTTCGGCCACGCCGATGCAGATCGCCATGATCAATTTCAGCTCCTTTTGCACGGTGCTCAATGACACGCCAAGCTTCTCGGCGATCTCCAGATAGCTGTGCCCGTGCAGACGACTGAGGATGAAAATCTGCTGCTGACGGGCGCTGAGTTCATTGAGGCTCACGTTCAAGCGCTCGAGCAATTGTTCGGCATGGGCGGCGTCCTCGGCACTGCTGGCAGGGGCGGCGATGCTTTCCACCACGTCCAGCGGCACGTCGTCGAGCATCGTGCGGGACTGGATGCGCCGCGCACGCAAATGGTCCAGCGCCAGGTTGCGGGCGGTCTGGAAAACGAACGGTTCAAGGTGATCGACGGCCCGTTCACTGAGCGCCCGGGTCACTCGCAGGTAGGTCTCCTGCAGGAGGTCTTCGGCGGTGCTGTGATTGTTGACCATCCGCTCCAACGTGCGCAGCAGAGAGACTCGCTGGGCGATGAAGACGTGATTGAAGCGAGATTGACTCACGGGAGGACCTGATCCATTTCGAGCGAATGATAATGCTTATCATCCGCTCGAGTGGTCAAGTATTGATTTGTGAAGCTGATTTTCGAAGGGCTAGGCGCGGCCCAGCAGATAGGTCGCGTAATCGGGGATCCGATGTTCGTGTGCCTGTTCCATCATCGGGCTGCTGAGCAGGTAGTCGGCGCTGCATTCGTTGCAGGCGACGGGAATGTTCCAGACCGCCGCGACGCGCAACAACGCCTTGATGTCCGGGTCGTGGGGCTGTGGTTCGAACGGGTCCCAGAAGAACACCAGCATGTCGACCCGCTGCTCGGCGATGCGCGCACCGAGTTGCTGGTCGCCACCCAACGGACCGCTGATCATGCTCTCCACCGGCAAATCCAGGCGTTGTTGCAACAACAACCCGGTGGTGCCGGTGGCGACCAGTTCATGCTGTGCGAGCCTGTCTTTCTGCCGCTCGGCCCAGTCCAGCAAAAACACCTTGCAGTGGTCATGGGCGACCAAGGCAATACGCTTGCGCGCTGCCATGGTCTTTTGCGTGAAGCTGATACCGATCATGGTTTATTCCACAGGCGATTTTCGAGGCTGATTCTGAGGGCGTCATCGCCTGTAGGAGCGAGGCTTGCCCGCGAACCAAGCGGCGCGATGTATCTGTTAGACCGCGTCATCGTTCTTCGCCGGCAAGCCTGGCTCCTACAGAGTCGGGTACGGCGCAACAGGCACAGAGTTATTCAGCGTTGCACAGCGCCAGGCAGTTATCGAGCATGCGGTTGGAGAAGCCCCATTCGTTGTCGTACCAGGCCAGCACCTTGAGCAGCTTGCCGCTGGACTTGGTGTGGTTGGCGTCAAAGATCGACGACAGCGGGTTGTGGTTGAAGTCGCTGGAGACCAGCGGCAGGGTGTTGTAACCGAGAATCTTCGAGTGCTGGCTGGCTTCTCTCAGCAGCGCGTTCACTTCATCGGCCGACGCTTCGCGCTTGAGTTGCACGGTCAGGTCCACCAGCGACACATTGATCACCGGCACACGCACCGACATGCCGGTCAGTTTGCCCGCCAGTTCCGGCAGCACCAGACCGACTGCTTCAGCCGCGCCGGTTTTGCTCGGGATCATGTTCTGGGTGGCCGAACGCGCACGATACGGATCGACATGATAGACGTCGGTCAGGTGCTGATCGTTGGTGTAGGCGTGAATAGTGGTCATCAGACCGCTTTCGATCCCCAGCTCGCGGTGCAACACCTGGGCCACCGGGGCCAGGCAGTTGGTGGTGCACGACGCATTGGAAATAATCTGGTGCGATTGGCGCAGAATGTCGTGGTTAACGCCATACACCACCGTGGCGTCGGCGCCTTTGGCCGGGGCCGAGATGATCACTTTGCGTGCGCCGGCCGTAATATGCGCGGCGGCTTTGGCGCGGTCGGTGAACAAACCGGTGCATTCGAATACGACGTCGATCTGCTCGGCAGCCCACGGCAACTCGGCCGGGTTGCGAATGGCGCTGACAGAAATACGGTCACCGTTGACGGTCAGGGTTTCCAGATCGTGCTGGACATCGGCATCGAACGTGCCGTGAACAGTGTCGTACTTGAGCAGGTGAGCGTTCATCGCGCTGTCGCCCAGGTCATTGATGGCAACGATCTGCAGATCCTGGCGATACCCTTGGGTATACAGTGCGCGCAGGACGTTACGGCCAATTCGGCCAAAACCATTGATTGCGATTCGAAGAGTCATTTAACAGGGCCGCCATCGTTTTGTTGTTGGAATTACAAGATTATTCGCATAAAAATAGAAAACAAGCCTTTTTAATGGCAATATTTTGTTCAATCTACAACGAGTGACCTGAATCAACTGGTCCGACCGATCAAGAAAACCGTCTGTCATCCCATCGACAACGGCTTTTGATCAGCATAGACAATCAGGGTCGCCACATCCGTTAGCCTGGAGTTCTAAACATGCATCCCCGCGTCCTTGAGGTCACCGAACGGCTTATCGCCCGTAGCCGCGCCACGCGTGAGGCTTACCTTGCACTGATTCGTGGTGCTGCCAGCGACGGTCCCATGCGCGGCAAGCTGCAATGCGCCAACTTCGCCCACGGCGTGGCCGGTTGCGGCACCGACGACAAGAACAGTCTGCGGATGATGAACTCCGCGAACATTGCGATTGTTTCGTCCTATAACGACATGCTCTCGGCGCACCAGCCGTACGAAGTCTTTCCTGAACAGATCAAAAAAGCCCTGCGCGAAATCGGCTCCGTCGGTCAGTTCGCCGGCGGCACCCCCGCCATGTGCGATGGCGTGACCCAAGGCGAACCGGGCATGGAACTGAGCCTGCCGAGCCGCGAAGTGATTGCGCTGTCCACCGCTGTGGCGCTGTCCCACAACATGTTCGACGGCGCGCTGATGCTCGGCATCTGCGACAAAATCGTGCCGGGCCTGATGATGGGCGCACTGCGTTTCGGTCATCTGCCGACGATCTTCGTGCCGGGCGGGCCGATGGTTTCGGGCATTTCCAACAAGCAGAAAGCCGACGTGCGCCAGCGCTATGCCGAAGGCAAGGCCAGCCGCGAAGAGCTGCTGGAATCGGAGATGAAGTCCTACCACAGCCCGGGTACTTGCACCTTTTACGGCACCGCCAACACTAACCAACTGCTGATGGAAGTCATGGGCCTGCACTTGCCGGGCGCCTCGTTCGTCAACCCGAACACCCCGTTGCGTGATGCCCTGACCCGCGAAGCAGCGCATCAAGTCACGCGTCTGACCAAACAGAGTGGCGACTTCATGCCGATCGGCGAAATCGTCGACGAGCGTTCGCTGGTCAACTCCATCGTGGCCCTGCACGCCACCGGCGGCTCGACCAACCACACCTTGCACATGCCAGCGATCGCCATGGCGGCAGGCATTCAACTGACCTGGCAGGACATGGCCGACCTCTCCGAGGTGGTGCCGACCCTGAGCCACGTCTACCCGAACGGCAAAGCCGACATCAACCACTTCCAGGCGGCGGGCGGCATGTCGTTCCTGATCCGCGAACTGCTGGAAGCCGGGCTGCTGCACGAAAACGTCAACACGGTGCTGGGCCACGGCCTGAGCCGCTACACCATGGAACCGTTCCTCGAAAACGGCGAACTGGTCTGGCGCGAAGGCCCGATCGAAAGCCTCGACGAAACCATCCTGCGTCCGGTGGCGCGTGCGTTCTCGCCAGAGGGCGGCTTGCGGGTGATGGAAGGCAACCTCGGCCGCGGTGTCATGAAAGTGTCCGCCGTTGCTTTGGAAAACCAGGTCGTCGAAGCACCAGCCATGGTGTTCCAGGATCAACAGGACTTGGCTGATGCGTTCAAGGCCGGTTTGCTTGAGAAGGATTTCGTCGCCGTGATGCGCTTCCAGGGCCCGCGTTCCAACGGCATGCCGGAGCTGCACAAGATGACGCCGTTCCTCGGGGTTCTGCAGGATCGCGGTTTCAAAGTGGCGCTGGTCACCGACGGGCGCATGTCCGGTGCGTCGGGGAAAATCCCGGCGGCGATTCACGTCAGCCCCGAAGCGTATGTGGGCGGCGCTTTGGCGCGGGTGCAAGAGGGCGATATCATCCGCGTCGATGGCGTCAAAGGCACTCTGGAGCTTAAGGTGGACGCCGACGAATTCGCAGCGCGCGAACCTGCCAAAGGCCTTTTGGGCAATAACATTGGCAGCGGGCGCGAACTGTTTGGTTTCATGCGCATGGCCTTCAGCTCCGCAGAGCAGGGCGCCAGCGCCTTTACTTCTGCCCTGGAGACGCTTAATTGAAACTGGCTTTGGTCGGTGACATCGGTGGGACCAACGCACGTTTTGCGTTGTGGAAAAACCAGCAGCTGGAATCGGTCCAGGTGCTGGCGACGGCCGATCACGCCAGCCCGGAAGAGGCGATTGCCCTCTTCCTGAGCGGGCTTGGCCTGGCGCCGGGTTCGATCGGTTCGGTGTGCCTGTCGGTGGCCGGCCCGGTGAGCGGCGATGAATTCAAGTTCACCAACAATCACTGGCGACTCAGCCGCAAGGGTTTCTGCCAGACCTTGCAGGTGGATCAACTGTTGCTGGTCAACGACTTCTCGGCAATGGCGCTGGGCATGACCCGTTTGCAGCCGGACGAGTTTCGGGTGGTCTGCGAAGGCACGCCGGAACCGTTGCGGCCGGCGGTGGTGATCGGCCCGGGGACTGGCCTCGGTGTCGGCACGTTGCTGGATCTGGGCGAAGGTCGTTTCGCCGCGTTGCCGGGGGAGGGCGGTCACGTCGATTTGCCGTTGAGCAGTCCGCGAGAAACTCAGTTGTGGCAGCACATCTTCAATGAGATCGGCCATGTCAGCGCTGAAACAGCGTTGAGCGGCAGCGGTTTGCCGCGGGTCTATCGGGCGATTTGTGCGGTGGACGGTCATGAACCGGTGCTGGATTCCCCCGAGTCGATTACCGCTGCCGGTCTGGCCGGCGATCCGATTGCCCTGGAAGTACTGGAGCAGTTCTGCTGCTGGCTGGGGCGTGTGGCCGGCAACAACGTGCTGACCACCGGTGCGCGTGGTGGTGTGTACATCGTCGGCGGGGTGATTCCGCGGTTTGCCGATTTCTTCATCGAAAGCGGTTTCGCCCGGTGCTTTGCCGACAAGGGCTGCATGAGCGATTACTTCAAAGGCATCCCGGTGTGGCTGGTGACGGCGCCGTATTCCGGCCTGGTTGGCGCGGGTGTGGCGCTGGATCAGGCCTGAGACCGAGTCGCCTTCATCGCGAGCAAGCTTTGCTCCTACAGATTTTCGGTGTTCACGTGACCGCCGCCATCCTGTAGGAGCCGAGCTTGCTCGCGATGGGGCCATGACAGACAGCATAGATTTACGCACGATCAGGCATAATCCGCCCAATTCAAACAACAAGGATGCCGCCCCTGTGAGCTCAGTCAACAGGTCGATTTTGTTGGTCGATGACGATCAAGAGATACGCGAGTTGCTGGACACCTACCTGACCCGCGCCGGTTTTCAGGTTCGTACCACGCCCGACGGTGCAGGCTTTCGTCAGGCGATGAACGAGGCGCCGAGCGATCTGGTGATCCTCGACGTAATGCTGCCGGACGAAGACGGCTTCAGCCTCTGCCGCTGGATCCGTCAGCACCCGCGTCAGGCTCAGGTGCCGATCATCATGCTCACGGCCAGCTCCGACGAGGCCGACCGCGTCATCGGTCTGGAATTGGGCGCCGACGATTACCTTGGCAAACCCTTCAGCCCGCGTGAGTTGCAGGCGCGTATCAAAGCCCTGTTGCGTCGCGCGCAGTTCGGTCAGGAACGTTCCGGCAGTGAAGTGCTGGCCTTCGATGACTGGCGGCTGGACATGGTCAGCCATCGCCTGTTCCACATCGACGGCGAAGAAGTGATTCTCTCCGGCGCCGATTTCGCGCTGCTGAAACTGTTCCTCGATCACCCTCAGGAAATTCTCGACCGCGACACCATCGGCAACGCCACCCGTGGTCGTGATTTGATGCCGCTGGATCGTATCGTCGACATGGCCGTCAGCCGTTTGCGCCAGCGCCTGCGCGACACCGAAAAACCACCGCGGCTGATCCGTACCGTGCGCGGCAGCGGCTACCAACTGGCCGCCAATGTGGTTGCCAGCAATGGCCACTGAGTTTTTCCGCAAGCTCGCGGCACGGATTCCCGTGCCACGTTCGCTGCTCGGTCGGATGTTGCTGCTGACGCTGTTGGCGGTGCTGTTCGCCCAGACGCTGTCGAGCGTGATCTGGGTCTCGCAACTGCGCGCCACGCAGCTTGAAGGCCTGGTCACCAGCGCCCGTAGCCTCGCTCATTCGATGACGGCCAGCGTCAGTTACTTCCGCTCTCTGCCGGTCGCGTTTCGGCCATTGGTACTCGACCAGTTGCGCAGCATGGGCGGCACCCGTTTTGTGGTGACGCTCAATGACAAACCCTTGGGCATGGAAGTGCTGCCGATCACCCCACGCAAGCAAGCCGTGCTCAAAGCAGTGGACGAAGTGCTGCGCCAGTCTCTGGGCCAGGACACGGATATCTCGGTGACATTCGTCAGCCCCGAAGACCTGCGG
Source organism: Pseudomonas sp. LS2P72 (assembly GCF_054897865.1). Lineage (NCBI taxonomy): Bacteria > Pseudomonadati > Pseudomonadota > Gammaproteobacteria > Pseudomonadales > Pseudomonadaceae > Pseudomonas > Pseudomonas sp. LS2P72. Next base: position 5,441,480 of record NZ_CM142708.1, on the reverse strand, counting down.
ATCTTCAACGGCGGCCTGAAACTCGATGAATTGCCACGCTCCTGGGCGCACTACGCGTTGACCCTGGAGCCGGTGAACCCGCCGGTATTGGTCACGCAAATCCAGATGGCGCCGGGCGAGTGGCTGTACATCGCCTCGCTGTTGCCCGAGCCCTACACCAGTCTTGAAGAACAAGGCCTGCCGGCGCAGCAGGTCTGGTTCATCGTGCTCACCAGCGGTTTTTTGCTGTTGTTCATCGGCCTGCTGGTGCACTGGCAGAGCCGGCCACTCAAGCGCTTGGCGCGGGCAGCACGGGACATGTCCCTCGGCGCGGAAGTCGAGCCAGTGGCGGAGGGCGGTGGCAGTGAAGTGGTTGAGGTCGGCCGCGCCTTCAATGCAATGCGCGAACGCATCAGCCGTTACCTGACCGAGCGCAGCCAGTTGTTCAGCGCGATTTCCCATGACCTGCGCACGCCGATTACCCGCTTGCGGTTGCGGGTTGAATTGCTCGAAGACGAAACGCTGCAAGCCAAGTTCGGCCGTGATCTGGATGAGCTGGAGCTGCTGGTCAAAGGCGCGCTGCAATGCGTGAAAGACACTGACATCCATGAAAACATCGAACCGGTGGACCTCAATCACGTGCTTGATTGTCTGGTGGAGCCGTATCTGGCGCCCAACGGCAATGGTCGCGTTACTCAGCAAGGGCGTGCGCTGGCGGCGTATCCGGGGAAGCCGCTGGCGCTCAAGCGTTGCATCGGCAACCTGATCGACAATGCTCTGAAGTATGGGCAGAAAGCGCATTTGCACATTGATGACGACCAGAGTGCGTTCATCCTGCATGTGGACGATGAAGGGCCGGGTGTGCCGGAACAGCGGATGGAACAGGTATTCGAACCGCACTTCCGCCTGGCCGGGCAGCAGCAGGGTTATGGGTTGGGGTTGGGGATTGCGCGCAATATTGCGCATAGCCATGGGGGGGAGGTCAGCCTGCAGAATTTGCGTGAGGGTGGGTTGCGGGTGACGTTGCAGCTGCCTCGTAGTGTTGATTAGTTAGACCGCGTCGCGCCCATCGCGAGCAGGCTCGCTCCCACATTGGATTTGTGTACGACGCATCTCCCCTGTGGGAGCGAGCCTGCTCGCGATGGCGTCAGACCATTCAACGCATTCCTCAGGCTGAGTGTCACAAAGCGGTGACATAACTCGCCCCCTTCGTTACAAGCCCGCCACTGCCCGTTGTTTAGACTGCCCCCAGTCATAACAACAAAAAAGGCACCCCATGGACACCTTCCAACCCGCTTTCAGCAGTTGGCTGAACGCCCCCGCCCATCAGCAATGGCTCGCCAACGAAGGACTGCGCCTGCTGGCGTTTGCCAAGGCTTCAAAGCTTGCCGAAGGTTTCGGCAATCTTGATGAAAAGGGCTGCCTGCCGGCCAGCGCCCAAGCCGAAACCATGAACACCGCGCGCATGACCCACAGCTTCGCCATGGCCCACATTCAGGGCTTGCCGGGTTTCGCCGAGCTGGTGGATCACGGCATCAAAGCCCTCAGCGGCCCATTGCGTGACGCCGAACACGGCGGCTGGTTCGCTGCCCCCGAACATCGCGACGGCAACACCGACAAAGCCGCTTACCTGCACGCCTTCGTCGCGCTAGCCGCCAGTTCTGCGGTCGTCGCTCAGCGTCCCGGCGCGCAGGCCTTGCTCGACGATGCGATCCACATCATCGACGTGCATTTCTGGTGCGAGGAGGAGGGCGCGATGCGTGAATCCTTCAACCGCGACTGGAGCGTCGAGGAAGCCTATCGCGGCGCCAACAGCAACATGCACGCCACCGAAGCCTTTCTCGCGTTGGCCGATGTCACCGAAGAGAACCGCTGGCTGTGCCGCGCCCAGCGCATTGTCGAGCGCGTGATCCACGGTCACGCCGCCGCCAACGATTACCTGGTGGTCGAGCATTTCGACCGCGACTGGCAACCCTTGCGCGAATACAACCATGCCAACCCGGCCGATGGTTTTCGCCCCTACGGCACCACGCCGGGCCACGGTTTCGAATGGGCCCGGTTGATGCTGCATCTCGAAGCGGCGCGGGTTAAGGCCGGGATGCTGACGCCGGGCTGGCTCGCCAGCGACGCGCAGAAACTCTTCGACCACAACTGCCGTCACGGCTGGGATGTCGACGGGGCGCCGGGGATTGTCTACACCCTTGATTGGGATAATCGCGCCGTGGTTCGCCATCGTCTGCACTGGACCCATTGCGAAGCCAGCGCCGCCGCCAGTGCGCTGCTTAAACGCACAGGCGATGCGCAATACGAAAGCTGGTACCGACTATTTTGGGAATTCTGCGACAGCCATTTCATCGACCGCGAAAGCGGCGGCTGGCGCCACGAACTCGATCCGCAGAACCGCCCGAGCGCCGATATCTGGGCTGGTAAGCCTGATCTTTATCACGCCTGGCAAGCCGTATTGATCCCGCGATTGCCTCTGGCGCCGAGCATGGCAACTGCCCTGGCACAGTTATCCCAGAGCGCTCCTGTGTAACCATGTGGTGACATTCGAACGTCCCTTCGTTACCTGCGAGGGGATCACTCCTGTTTAAAATCCTATGCAGCGCAAGCACCAGACTTGCATGCATAACAACAAGAAAGGTACTACTAGATGAATGCGATCTCTCGCCTCGCTACTGTCATTTCTCTCGCCTCACTGCTTCCCCTGTCTGCATTCCCGCTGAGTACGCTTGCCGCCGATTCCAAAGGTTCGGTGGAAGTCGTTCACTGGTGGACCTCTGGTGGTGAAAAGGCCGCGGTCGATGTCCTGAAGGCTCAAGTCGAAAAAGACGGCTTCACCTGGAAGGACGGCGCAGTCGCCGGTGGCGGCGGTTCCACTGCCATGACCGTACTCAAAAGCCGCGCCGTCGCCGGTAACCCGCCGGGCGTTGCACAGATCAAAGGTCCGGACATCCAGGAGTGGGGCAGCACTGGCCTGCTCAGCACCGATACCCTGAAAGACGTTGCCAAGTCCGAAGGCTGGGATGGCCTGCTGTCGAAGAAAGTCTCCGACACCGTCAAGTACGAAGGTGACTACGTCGCCGTGCCGGTGAACATTCACCGCGTCAACTGGCTGTGGATCAACCCGGAAGTCTTCAAGAAAGCCGGGATCGAAAAAGCCCCTACAACCCTCGAAGAATTCTATGCCGCCGGCGACAAGCTGAAAGCCGCAGGCTTCATCGCGCTTGCCCACGGTGGCCAGCCTTGGCAGGACAGCACCGTGTTTGAAGACGTGGTGCTCTCGGTCATGGGCGCTGACGGTTACAAGAAAGCCCTGGTAGACCTGGATCAGAAAACCCTCTCGGGCGCCGAGATGACCAAGTCGTTCACCGAGCTTAAAAAACTCACCGGCTACATGGACCCGAACCGCGCCGGGCGTGACTGGAACATCGCGGCCGCCGACGTCATCAATGGCAAGGCCGGCATGCAGATGATGGGCGACTGGGCCAAGAGCGAATGGACCGCTGCCAAGAAAGTAGCGGGCAAGGACTACCAGTGCGTGCCGTTCCCGGGCACCGAAAAAGCCTTCACCTACAACATCGATTCCCTGGCCGTGTTCAAGCTCAAGGCTGATCGCAAAGGCGACATCGCCGCTCAGCAAGACCTGGCCAAGGTCGCTCTGGGTAAAGACTTCCAGAAAGTCTTCAGCATCAACAAAGGCTCGATCCCGGTGCGTACCGACATGCTTAACGACATGAGCGGTCTGGGCTTCGATTCCTGCGCTCAAGCGGCTGCCAAGGATTTCCTTGCAGACGAGAAGACTGGCGGCCTGCAACCGAGCATGGCGCACAACATGGCCACTTCCCTGGCCGTGCAGGGCGCGATCTTCGATGTGGTGACCAACTTCATGAACGACAAGAACGCTGACCCGGCCAAGGCCAGCGCCCAACTGGCATCGGCCGTCAAAGCCGCCCAGTAATTCCAGACATCGAGTGACCCTGTAGGAGCAAGGCTTGCCCGCGATAGCTGACTGACATTCAACACAGATGTCGTCTGTTACACCGCTATCGCGAGCAAGCTCGGCTCCTACAAGGGATCGCCGTGCCGATTCCATTTCTCTTCACCTGGATTATCCCGATGAGCTCTGTGGCGGTTTTCAGCAAAGCCTCACCGTTCGACGCACTGCAGCGCTGGCTCCCCAAACTGGTTTTGGCGCCAAGCATGCTGATCGTCCTGGTTGGTTTTTACGGTTACATCCTCTGGACATTCGTTCTGTCCTTCACCAATTCCAGCTTCATGCCGAGCTACAAATGGGTCGGTCTGCAGCAATACATCCGTCTGATGGACAACGATCGCTGGTGGGTCGCGAGCAAAAACCTCGCGGTCTTCGGCGGCATGTTCATCGGCATCAGCCTGGTGCTCGGCGTGTTCCTCGCGGTGCTGCTGGATCAGCGCATTCGCAAGGAAGGCTTCATCCGCACCGTTTACCTGTACCCGATGGCGCTCTCGATGATCGTCACCGGTACCGCGTGGAAATGGCTGCTCAACCCAGGTCTGGGCCTGGACAAAATGCTGCGTGACTGGGGCTGGGAAGGCTTCCGTCTCGACTGGCTGGTGGATCAGGATCGCGTGGTCTATTGCCTGGTGATCGCCGCCGTATGGCAAGCCTCCGGGTTTGTGATGGCGATGTTCCTGGCCGGCCTTCGCGGTGTTGATCAATCGATCATCCGTGCCGCGCAAGTCGACGGTGCGAGCCTGCCGACCATCTACCTGAAGATCGTATTGCCGAGCCTGCGCCCGGTGTTCTTCAGCGCCTTCATGATCCTCGCGCACATCGCGATCAAGAGCTTCGACCTGGTGGCGGCAATGACCGCTGGCGGTCCGGGCTACTCGTCCGACCTGCCGGCGATGTTCATGTATTCCTTCACCTTCAGCCGTGGCCAGATGGGCATTGGTTCGGCGAGCGCCATGATGATGCTCGGCGCGATCCTGGCGATTCTGGTGCCGTACCTGTACTCCGAATTGCGAGGCAAACGCCATGAGTAATCAACTCGGAAAACCGGCGATCAGTTTCAGTCGCATCGCGATCTACGCAACTTTGTTGCTGGCCGCCGCGATCTACCTGATCCCGCTGGTGGTGATGCTGCTGACCAGTTTCAAATCGCCGGAAGACATCCGCACCGGCAACCTGCTGAGCTGGCCGCAAGTGATTGACGGCATCGGCTGGATCAAGGCCTGGGACAGTGTCGGCAGCTACTTCTGGAACTCGGTGAAAATCACCGTGCCGGCGGTACTGATCTCTACGTTCATCGGTGCCATGAACGGCTATGTGCTGTCGATGTGGCGCTTCCGGGGTTCGCAGCTGTTCTTCGGTCTGCTGCTGTTCGGCTGCTTTCTGCCGTTCCAGACCGTGCTGCTGCCAGCCTCGTTCACTCTCGGCAAGATCGGTTTGGCCAACACCACCACTGGTTTGGTGCTGGTGCACGTGGTCTACGGCCTGGCGTTCACCACGCTGTTCTTCCGCAACTACTACGTGAGCATTCCGGATGCGCTGGTCAAGGCTGCACGGCTTGATGGCGCGGGCTTCTTCACGATTTTCTGGAAGATCCTGCTGCCGATGTCGATCCCGATCGTGATGGTCTGCCTGATCTGGCAGTTCACCCAGATCTGGAATGACTTCCTGTTCGGCGTGGTCTTCGCCAGTGGCGATGCCCAGCCGATTACCGTGGCCCTGAACAACCTGGTCAACACCAGCACCGGGGCCAAGGAATACAACGTTGATATGGCCGCCGCGATGATCGCCGGGCTGCCGACACTGCTGGTCTACATATTCGCTGGCAAGTATTTCCTGCGTGGGCTGACGTCCGGCGCGGTCAAGGGGTAGAACAATGGCAACTCTCGAATTACGCAACGTCAACAAGACCTACGGCGCCGGTTTGCCGGACACCCTGAAAAACATCGAACTGAAGATCGATGACGGTGAGTTCCTGATCTTGGTCGGTCCTTCGGGCTGCGGTAAATCCACGCTGATGAACTGCATCGCCGGTCTGGAAAACATCAGTGGCGGCGCCATCCTGGTGGACGACGCCGACATCAGCGGCATGAGCCCGAAAGATCGCGACATCGCCATGGTGTTCCAGTCCTACGCGCTGTACCCGACGATGAGCGTGCGCGACAACATCGCATTCGGCCTGAAGATTCGCAAAATGCCGGCCGCCGAAATCGACGAAGAAGTCGCTCGCGTGGCCAAGCTGTTGCAGATCGAACATTTGCTCAGCCGCAAACCCGGCCAGCTCTCCGGTGGTCAGCAACAGCGCGTGGCGATGGGCCGTGCCCTGGCGCGGCGGCCGAAGATTTACCTGTTCGACGAGCCGCTGTCCAACCTCGACGCCAAGCTGCGCGTCGAGATGCGCACCGAAATGAAACTGATGCACCAGCGCCTGAAAACCACCACGGTCTACGTGACTCACGACCAGATCGAAGCCATGACCCTGGGCGACAAAGTGGCGGTGATGAAGGACGGGATCATTCAGCAATTCGGCACGCCGAAAGACATCTACAACAACCCGGCCAACCTGTTCGTCGCGAGCTTCATCGGTTCGCCGCCGATGAACTTCATCCCCCTGCGTTTGCAGCGCAAGGACGGTCGTCTGGTGGCGCTGCTTGATAGTGGCCAGGCGCGCTGCGAATTGCCATTGGGCATGCAGGACGCCGGTCTTGAAGACCGCGAAGTGATCCTCGGCATGCGCCCGGAGCAGATCGTTTTGGCGGGCAGCGAGCCGAACGGTTTGCCGATCATTCGCGCCGAAGTCCAGGTCACCGAACCGACCGGTCCCGACACCCTGGTGTTCGTCAATCTCAACGAAACCAAAGTTTGCTGCCGTCTGGCGCCGGACGTTGCACCGGCCGTGGGCGAGACCCTGACCCTGCAATTCGATCCATCGAAAGTGCTGTTGTTCGATGCCAAGACCGGTGAGCGCCTGGGGGTGGCCGGTCAGTCTAAAACCGAGACTCACAGTGCCAACGTAGCTCAGTTCAAAGGCCGCTGAAGAACAAAGTGTGGGAGCGGGCTTTTGTGGCGAGGGGATTTAGCGAAACGTCGCACCGCCCCGTTGGACTGCGCAGCAGTCCCATTCTTTGGGGGTACTTCGTACCCCAACGGGGATAAATCCCCTCGCCACAAAGCTCGCTTCCGTAGGGGATGTCACCGCGTTAAATAAAAACAGTTAATAACAATAAAACGAGGATGTAGGGATGAAGAAGAACAACAACGCTCAGCTTATCTGTCAGTTGTCAGCCGTTGCGGCAATGATGCTGGCCGGTAGCGTGCACGCGGCTGACGCGTTCAGCGCCGATTCCGAATGGATGACCGGTGATTGGGGTGGCGAGCGGACCAGGCTGATCGAGCAGGGTATCGACATCAAGATGGACTACGTCGGTGAAGTGGGCGCCAACCTCCACGGCGGGTTTAATGATGACAAGACTGCGCGTTACGCCGACCAGTTTGGTCTGGGCGTGGCGCTGGACCTGCAAAAACTGTGGGGTTGGGATAACACCCAGGCCAAGATCCAGCTCACCAACCGTAACGGTGAGAACATCTCCAATGACCGTGTCGGCGACCCGCGTGCCGGCACTTTGAGTTCGTCCCAGGAAGTCTACGGTCGTGGCCATATGGTCCGTCTGACCCAATTGTGGATCAAGCACCAGTTCCTCGACGGCAAACTGGACGTCAAGGCCGGTTACTTCGGCGAAGGCGAGGACTTCAACACCTTCCCGTGCGAGTTCCAGAACCTGGCGTTCTGCGGTTCCCAAGCGGGTAACTGGGCCACCAACATCTGGTACAACTGGCCGGTCATGCAGGCTGCGGTCCGCGTGAAGTACAACATCTCGCCTGAGTTCTATGCGCAGATCGGTGCGTACAACCAGAACCCGTCGCAACTGGAGCACGGTAACGGCTTCAAGCTCAGCGGCAGTGGTACCAAGGGTACGGTCTTGCCAGTCGAACTGGTCTGGTTGCCGAACCCTGGCAACCTGCCGGGCGAATACCGTGTCGGTTACTACAAAAGCACGGCCAACGCCGATGACGTCCGCAAGGATGCCGACGGCAATGATGCTGCAACCAGCGGTAACGCCTATCGCAGCCACGATAGCAAGCACGGTTACTGGTTTGTGGCGCAGCAGCAACTCACCACCCATAACGGTGACGCGTCCCGCGGTCTGAACATCGCAGCCAACGCCACTTTCCACGACAAGGACACCAACTTCGTCGACAACTACCAGTCGCTGATGTTTGTGTACAAGGGCCCGTTCGATGCACGTCCAAAAGATGACATGGGCATCGGTTTCGCCCGTATCCATGTCAACGATGACGTGAAGAAAAACGCCGAGCTGGTCAACGCCTCCAATGGTGTCACCGAGTACGAGGATCCACTGTTCTCGCCGCTTCGTAGCACCGAGTACAACTACGAGATCAACTACGGCTTCCACGTTACCAACTGGCTGACCGTGCGTCCTAACCTGCAATACATCACTCACCCGGGTGGTGTTGATGAAGTCGACAACGCACTGGTCGCTGGCCTGAAAATTCAGTCGGTGTTCTAACGTTGTTGCGATAAGCTCCTCTCTATGTGCGCATTTTTGCGGACAGCCCAGGCTGTCCGCTTTTTTTTGGGGGGCGGCGCACCCCGGGTGACAGTTGATTTTCAGGACCGTGGCACATGCATGAGCATCCGCTACAACGCTTCTTCAAATCCTTGCGCGAGCGTCCGGTGTTTGCGTGGGAGCGCTATCAGAAGCGCGACGTGCTGGTGATCGACCATCCGCTGTGTCAGGCGGTGTTCAGTCGGCAGGGTGCGCAGTTGCTGCACTTTCAGCCAAAGGGTCAGAAACCCTGGCTCTGGTGCGCGGCGAAGTGGCCGCAGGTCGGCGCGATTCGTGGCGGCGTTCCGGTGTGCTGGCCGTGGTATGGCCGTCATCCGAGCGAAAACGCGTGGCCGTCCCATGGCTGGGCACGGCTGATCGACTGGAAGCTGCTGGACAGCAGCAGTGACGACGATGGCGTGCGCTTGCACTGGCAACTCCAGTTGTGCGACTGGCAAGTGGACTTGCGCGCGCACTTGGGCGAACGCATGGATTTACGCCTGAGCACCGAGCATCAGGACAGCCTGCCGTGCCAATTGAGTCAGGCATTGCATGCGTATTGGCGTATTGGCGACGTCGGTGAGATAGCGCTGTCTGGGCTCGACGGGGCGCAGGGTTACGACCAGTTGAACCGGCAGATTTGTCATCAGGAAGGCGAATTGCGGGTAGAGGGTGGCTGTCAGCGGGTGTTCCAGCATGACGGCGAATTACAGATCAAGGACCACGCCTGGCAGCGCGAGTTGTGCATCGATACCGGTGACCACGCGGACACGGTGGTCTGGCATCCGGGCTCACGGCCGTTGCTGGGGGTGAGCTGGAACGAGATATCGGAGTTTGTGTGTGTGGAAGCCGCGAGTGGCGGGAACGATAGCCTGAGCCTGGCGCCGGGGGAGAGGGCGCATTTGAGCTTGCAGGCGCGGGTGGGGATCTAAACCTGGATTTAGCAGTGCTGCGGCTGCCGCCATCGCGAGCAGGCTCGCTCCCACAGGGGTATGCATTCCAAATGTGGGAGCGAGCCTGCTCGCGATGGCGGCGGAACAGCCAATAGTGCTGTCGACCTAGTTGAACTCATCCCCAATCGGATACCGACTGGCATTCAGGCTTTCCTTGATCTTGCGCAAATGCGGCTGGAAATCCACGCCTCGGCGCAAGGTCATGCCGGTAGCGAGCACGTCCAGCACGGTCAGCTGAATGATCCGCGACGTCATCGGCATATAGATGTCGGTGTCTTCCGGCAGCGGAATGTTCAGGCTCAACGTGCTGGCCTTGGCCAGTGGCGAACCCTCGGCCGTCAGGCCCAGTACCGAAGCACCGTTTTCCCGGGCAATACGCGCCACTTCCACCAGTTCGCGGGTACGGCCGGTGTAGGAAATGATCACGAATAACTCGCCGGTGTGCGCCACCGACGCAATCATGCGCTGCATCAGCACGTCGGCATGGGCGGTGACCGCCAGGTTGAAGCGGAAGAACTTGTGCTGCGCATCCAGCGCCACCGGGGCCGAGGCGCCGAGGCCGAAGAAGTGGATCTGCCGGGCCTGGATCAGCAAGTCGACGGCGCGGCTGATCAGGTTCGGGTCAAGCGCCTGCAACGCGCTGTCCAAAGAGGCGATGGCGCTGCCGAAAATCTTTTTGGTATACGCTTCCGGATTGTCGTCAGCCTCGACCGCACGACTGACATACGCCGCGCCGCTGGCCAGGCTCTGGGCCAATTGAAGCTTGAGTTCCGGGTAGCCGCTGACGCCGAACGAGCGGCAGAAACGGTTGACCGTCGGCTCGCTGACCTTTGAGGCCTGGGCGAGTGCCGCGATGCTGAACCGGGTGGCCTGCTGTGGGTTGAGCAGGATCACTTCGGCGACTTTGCGTTCTGCCTTGTTCAGGTCTTCGAGGCGATTCTGGATCTGTTCCAGTAAATTTCGCACGCGGTCCATATGGTTTCCTTGGTTCGCCTACAAGAGTGCTCTGCGATGCAAACAAGCGTGTTGCTATGCAAATTGGGCCTTTGATGCGGCCCCAAGCGGTGGCCTATCCTACTGATGGCTCCGACCGTCCACCACTCGGAATCTGTTTTTTGCGAAAATGTTGTGGTTATTACTACATTTTCCCTTGAGTGATGCCTTGAAAAAAGGTATTTGTAGCTTAACTTGATAAAAGAACAAACATCATGCCTTCGATTACGGTTGAACCGTGCACCTTTGCCTTGTTCGGCGCCCTCGGCGATCTGGCCCTGCGCAAGCTGTTTCCTGCCCTTTATCAGCTCGATGGCGCAGGCCTCTTGCACGAGGACACGCGAATTATCGCGCTGGCCCGTGAGCCTGGCAGCGAGCAGCAGCATTTGGCGTTCATCGCCTCCGAGCTGCGCCGCTACGTCGTCGCCAAAGAGCTGGACGAAGCCGTGGTCGAACGCTTCCTGGCCCGCCTGAGTTACCTGCACGTCGACTTCCTCAAGGCTGACGATTACGTCGCCCTGGCCGAATTGGCCGGCAGCGCCCAGCGGGTGATTGCCTACTTCGCGACACCGGCCGCCGTTTACGGCGCGATCTGCGAGAACCTGTCGAAGGTCGGCCTGACCGAAAACACCCGCGTGGTGCTGGAAAAACCCATCGGTTCGGACCTCGAATCCTCGCGCAAGGTGAACGACGCCGTGGCGCAGTTCTTCCCGGAGAACCGCACCTACCGCATCGATCACTATCTGGGCAAAGAAACCGTCCAGAACCTGATCGCCCTGCGTTTCGCCAACAGCCTGTTCGAAACCCAGTGGAACCAGAATTATATCTCCCACGTGGAAATCACCGTGGCCGAGAAAGTCGGGATCGAAGGTCGCTGGGGTTACTTCGACAAGGCCGGCCAGCTGCGGGACATGATCCAGAATCACCTGCTGCAACTGCTCTGCCTGATCGCCATGGACCCGCCGGCCGACCTGTCCGCCGACAGCATCCGTGACGAGAAAGTCAAAGTGCTCAAGGCACTGGCACCGATCAGCCCGGAAGGCCTGACCACTCAGGTGGTGCGCGGTCAGTACATCGCCGGTTACAGCGAAGGCAAATCGGTTCCCGGTTACCTGGAAGAGCCGAACTCCAACACCCAGAGCGACACCGAAACCTTCGTTGCGCTGCGTGCCGATATCCGCAACTGGCGTTGGGCCGGCGTGCCGTTTTACCTGCGTACCGGCAAGCGCATGCCGCAGAAGCTGTCGCAGATCGTCATCCACTTCAAGGAACCGTCCCACTACATCTTCGCTCCCGAGCAGCGCTTGCAGATCAGCAACAAGCTGATTATCCGCCTGCAACCGGACGAAGGCATTTCCTTGCGCGTGATGACCAAAGAACAAGGCCTGGACAAGGGCATGCAGCTGCGCAGCGGTCCGTTGCAGCTGAATTTTTCCGACACTTATCGCAGCGCACGGATCCCCGATGCCTACGAGCGGTTGTTGCTGGAAGTGATGCGCGGCAATCAGAACCTGTTTGTCCGTAAAGATGAAATCGAAGCCGCGTGGAAGTGGTGTGACCAGTTGATCGCCGGGTGGAAAAAATCCGGTGATGCGCCCAAGCCGTACGCGGCCGGGTCGTGGGGGCCGATGAGCTCCATTGCATTGATCACGCGGGATGGGAGGTCGTGGTATGGCGATATCTGAATTGAAACTGCCACAGGGCGTCAGCGCCCATGCGTTCAAAAGCCCGGTGCTGCTGGCCGAAGGCTTGGCGCTGAATGTGGCCAAGCAACTGAGTGACGCGATCGACGCGCGCGGCACCGCGACCTTGGTGGTTTCCGGTGGACGCAGCCCGGTGGCGTTTTTCCAGCACCTCGCCAAGCAGACCTTGGACTGGTCCAAGGTTGTCGTCACCCTGGCCGACGAGCGCTGGGTACCGGTTGAACACGCTGACAGCAATGCCGGTCTGCTCAAGCGTTACCTGTTGCAAGGCCCGGCGGCCAAGGCTCAGTTCCTGAGTCTGTACAGCGCGACTGCCAACCTTGAGCTGGCGGCCGAACAGGCCGATCGCTTGCTCGCGGAATTGCCGCCAATCGACGTGCTGATACTCGGCATGGGCGACGACGGTCACACCGCCTCGCTGTTCCCCAACAGCCCGAACCTGAGCGATGCCTTGAAAGCCGACGGCACACGTCGCTGCTACCCGATGCTGGCGCCGACCGTGCCGCATCAGCGCCTGACCATGAGCCGCGCGCTGCTGGCCTCGGCCAAAACCACCGTTCTGTCGATTTCCGGTCAGTCCAAACTGACCACTCTGAGTGCCGCATTGGCCGGTGACGATGTCGCCGCCATGCCGATTCGCGCGTTTCTGCAACCTACGTTAGAGATTTACTGGTGCCCATGAGCCAAGGAACAGCCGCTATGACAACCCCATCCCCGACCGTTTCCATGGCGGACAAAGTTGCCCTGATCGACAGCCTCTGCGCGAAGGCGCGGATCTTGCCGGTGATCACCATCGCTCGCGAGCAGGACATCCTGCCGCTGGCCGACGCCCTCGCGGCCGGTGGCCTGACCGCCCTGGAAGTGACCTTGCGTTCACAGTTCGGCCTCAAGGCTATCCAGATTCTGCGCGAGCAACGCCCGGAACTGGTGACCGGTGCCGGTACTGTGCTGGATCGCAACATGCTGGCGGCTGCCGAAGCGGCCGGTTCGCAGTTCATCGTCACGCCGGGCATCACCCGTGACCTGCTCGAAGCCAGCGTCAACAGCCCGATTCCGCTGTTGCCAGGCATCAGCAACGCCTCCGGCATCATGGAAGGCTATGGCCTGGGATATCGCCGCTTCAAGCTGTTCCCGGCGGAAGTCAGCGGCGGCGTCGCGGCTATCAAAGCCCTCGGCGGCCCGTTCGGCGAAGTGAAATTCTGCCCGACTGGCGGCGTCAGCCCGGCCAACATCAAGAGCTACATGGCGTTGAAAAACGTGATGTGCGTGGGCGGTAGCTGGATGCTTGATCCCGAGTGGATCAAGAACGGCGACTGGGCCCGCATTCAGGAATGCACCGCCGAGGCATTGGCGCTGCTGGACTGATCGGCTTTTACCAAACACTTCGTTGTGTGTTCTACGGCTTTACGGTGCGCTTGGTCGGTGCACCGTTTTTTTTGCCTGCAAAAAACTGTAGGAGCATGGCTTGCCCGCGATGAACGATGACGCGGAGTATCTGTTAAACCGCATCGTCGCCATCGCGGGCAAGCCATGCTCCTACAGAAACGATGCGATACATAGTTACCGCATCTCGCTGCTCGTCCAGCGTTAACCTGCGTTCTTCTTATGGAAGAGAGAACGTCATGGACGACAACACTCCGGTTTCACCCGCATCAGCGGTGTATCTGCTTTCACCCGAACAGATCGCCGGTCCTTATTTTCGAAATCCGAAATTGATCAGAAAAAACATCAGCGAAGGCATGGATGGCATCCCCTTGGTGCTGAGGCTGACGATCGTCGATGCCATGACCGGTCAACCGGTGACTGACGCGTTAGTGGATATCTGGCACTGCAACGCGCGCGGTGCGTATTCCGGTTGGAGCAAGGTCAATCCGGACAAGGAAGTCGACGTTGATGACATCGGTTCGATCCCGCGCACTGACGACGACACTTACCTGCGAGGCGGGCAATTTACGGACAATAACGGCATCGTGCGGTTTACCACGATCTATCCGGGATTCTACGCCGGCCGTGCCCTGCACATTCACGTCGTGGTACGCATTATGGAAGGCAACAACTACCTGGAAGAGCGGCATGTTGCCTGGGTCGGTCAGCTCTACTTTCCCGAGGTGGCCTCGCGCTCGGTACTCAACGCCAGGGAGTACCGCGGTCGAGCCGTTTCGCCGCTGACCAACGATCAAGACTTTTTCTATGAAAACATGGGCGGCGAAGCTTCGACCTTGAACGTTCACACCCTGAGTCGAGACTCGAATAAAGACGGCTACTTCGGGCACACGACCATCGGCATCGACACATTCGCGGTATCGACGCAGATCAAGCCCGAGGACTTCGACAAACACACCGTGTGACGTCAGCGCAGTTCGGTCAACGCCCGGGCCAGTAGATCCATGTCTGCACCCGTGGTGGTAAGCCCCGGGGTTATGCGAATGCACGGACCACTCGCAGCACCACTGCGCGCCACTGTAAACAGGTTGTAGTCCTTGAGCAGTCGCTCGACCATCACCTGTTGATCGGCATGCCGGGTAAAACGCATCGAGGTGATGCCGCAATACAGGCGCGGGTCGTCCGGGGTCATGACTTCGATTCCCGGCAACTCGCGTACCGCGCGCACCCAGCGGTTGCGCAGGTAATTGAGTCGAGCGCCCTTGGCGGCGGAACCGCCCATGGCCCGATGTTCCTCGAACACCAGCGGCAGGGTCAGCAGCGCCGGGATATTGGGCGTGCTGTACGGCGTGCGGGCGCGAATGTCGGTGACCGGGAAATGCATCTCGCCCATGTCCGGGTCGATGTCGGCCAGGCGCTCGGGGGCGATGTAAATAAAGCCCAGAGTCAGCGGTGCACCGATCCATTTGTGCAGGTTGTAGCCAGCAAAGGCGATGCCCAGTTTATCGAGATTGAACTCGAACTGGCCGAGCGCATGGGCGCCGTCGAGGATCACGTCGATCCCATGTTCCCTGGCGGCTGCGGCAATGGCCTGCACCGGCATCACCAGTCCGGTGCGATGGGTGACGTGGGTCAGGGCCATCAGTTTTAATCGCGGATAACGCACGAAGGCTTCGCGGTAAGTGGCCAGCAAACTGTCGAAACTGGCGGGGTGCGAGTGTTCGATCTCGACCACCTCGACACCGCGATGACGTGCCAGCCAACGCATGGCGCCTTTGACCGTGTCGTATTCCAGATCACAGATCAGCACCTGATCGCCCGGCGTCAGACGGTTGTAGTTGCGGATCAGCGATTGCAGACCGTCCGAAGCGTTGCGGGTGAGGGCGACTGTGTCGGCGGGTACGCCCATCAGCTCGGCGAGTTGTTTGCGAATCTCCAGGCTTTCGCCCAGTTCGAAGCGTTGTCGCACATGCACCGAGTTGCTGCGGTTGATCAGTTCGATATTGCGTTGATACTCCTCGACCACGGTGCGCGACATGCGCCCGAAGTACCCGTTTTCGAGGTTGACCGGGCCGGGTTCAACCGCGTATCGGTCGGCAAAGATTCGCCAGAAGGCTTCATCACGGGCGCGGCGGGTGTTATCGGGCATGGGCTACTCAATCAGGGGCCAGGTCTGGGTGTCAGGTCAGTGGCGAGGGGCGGGTTTGCCATGTTTGGCGCGCAGCGGTTCGAGCAGCTCGGACAGGCCGTTGTGATCGATTTCCTGCATCAAGGCCAACAAGCCGCCGAGTTCGCCATGGGGGAAACCTTCCCGGGCGAACCAGTTCAGGTATTGGCCGGGGAGGTCGGCAATGATCCGGCCCTTGTATTTGCCGAAGGGCATTTCACGGGTAATCAACAGTTCGAGTTTTTCAGGGTTCATCAATCAGTCGTCTTGATTCAAACAGTCTGGAAAATACAGGCATTCTGCATGCAGGCCAAATGACAGATCATGCAAAAAAAGCGGATGCAGATTTCGCGTTAAACGATAAGTAATTGAAATATAAGTAGTAAGTAGTCAGTTCAAAGCTGGCATGCAGGGTGCAATACCTATTGCATCTCTCATCAACCCGCGAGGAACTGAAAATGACCGACATGAATAAAGAAGCCATCTCTGTACTCAACGACCTGATTGAAACCAGCAAAGACGGTCAGGAAGGGTTCAAGACTTGCGCTGAAGACATCAAACACCCAGAACTGAAATCCGTGTTCATGCAGCGTTCCGCCGACTGCGCCACTGCGGCTTCCGAACTGCAAGCGCAGGTCCGTTCACTAGGCGGCGATCCGGAAACCTCTACCAGTGTCAGCGGTGACATGCACCGTCGCTGGGTCGACGTGAAAGCGATGTTCACCGGCAAGGATGAAGAAGCCGTGCTGAACGAAGCCGAACGCGGTGAAGACCATGCACTGAAGGCTTACAAAGAAGCCATCGAAAAAATCAACAAATACAACCTGGTGGGCATTCGTGACCTGGTTGAACGTCAGTACCACGGCGTGCAACGCAATCACGATCAGGTAAAAGCCCTGCGTAACCAGGCTCGCGCACGCTCGTAAGCGTTGTTTGTCTGTCAAAAACGCCAGCCAGTCTGGCGTTTTTTTTGTCCGGGAATTAGCACTGGACGGATGTTAGTTAGCTAGCTAATAATTTGTTTATCAAGTGACTGAACCGATCCCGACTATCGTTAAATCGTCTTTCCAAGAGTCCATTACGTGCCAATCACCCTGCAAGCTTTGTTTGCGCCTGACCGCCGCGCTTTACAGTTCGCAATCAAGACCTTGATCGGTGGCGGCCTGGCGCTGTGGCTGGCATTACGCTGGGGCCTGGAACAACCGGCCTGGGCGTTGATGACGGCGTTCATCGTCGCCCAGCCCTTGTCCGGGATGGTGGTGCAGAAGGGCTTGGCGCGGTTGCTGGGGACGTTGGTCGGGACGATCATGTCCGTGGTATTCATGGGGTTGTTTGCCCAGACGCCTTGGCTGTTTTTGTTGGCGTTGGCGTTATGGCTGGGACTGTGTACGGCGAGTTCGACCTTGCTGCGCAGCGCCTGGTCCTATTCGTTCGTGCTGGCCGGTTACACGGTGGCGATCATCGCGCTGCCGGCCATTACCCATCCGCTGACGGTGTTCGATCAAGCCGTGGCTCGCTGCACGGAAATCTGCCTGGGCATCCTTTGCGCCACCGCCGCCAGTGCGTTGCTCTGGCCGATGCGGGTCGAGCGGCAACTGGCGGATCAGGCGCGGGAAGCGTGGCAAAGCGGTATGAACGCCGCGCGTGCGACCCTGGCCGGTGATGGTCAGGCGCGAAAAGGCTTGCTGGAAATCCTCGGGAGAATCGTCGCCGTCGATGCCCAACGCGAGCATGCCTGGTTCGAAGGTGACCTGGGACGGCAACGAGCCCGCGCAATCAGCGGCTTGAGCCAAAAGCTGTTGATGCTGCTGCGCATCGCCCGTTCGGTGCGCCGCCAGTGGAAGCAACTGGAACCCCAGGAAGCCGAGCAACTGTTGCCCTGGATGGCCGAGGTTCAAGAGGCACTCGCTGGCTCCAATACCGCCACTCTCCAGGTTTTGCGACCGAGATTGCTCGATGCATCCCACGATCTGCACATCAGCTCCGCGCAGAGCTACTGCCTGGTCCGTTTCACCTTGCTGATCGATACCGCCATGGCAGCGACTGCAGCGTTGAAAGCGGTGGAGGAGGGCAAGGAAACGGTGGATCCACCAAGAACCCTGACACCGCACCGCGACCTGTCATTGGCGTTGATTTTCGGTACCCGAAGCGCGCTGGCCTTTCTGGTGCTCTCGTGCTTTTGGCTGGCGACGGCCTGGCCTGCCGCTTCGGGTGCGCTGGTGTTGACGTGTGTGGTTTGCAGTCTGTTCGCCAGCCGCGAGAACGGTGCGCAAATCGGCATGAGTTTCCTGCGCGGGATCCTGTTGGCGATTCCCGCGGCGTTTTTCGTCGGGCAGATTCTGCTGCCGCAATGGAGTGGATTTGCGTTGCTGTGCGTGGGCATGGGCGTGCCGTTGTTTCTCGGTGCATTGGGCATGGCCAAACCGCAGATCGGCGCCACGGCCACCTCGTTTTGTCTGCACTTCATTGTGTTGGTATCGCCGCTCAACACGATGAAGTTTGACGTCGCCACCTTTTTCAACAGCGCTCAGGCCATGCTGGTGGGTGTTGGCGCCGCCGTGCTGGCGTTCCATTTGTTGATCCTGCGCAACCCGACGTGGCATGGCCGACGTTTGCTGGCGGCCACCCTCGACGATCTGGTGCGCCTGACCCGGCGCAATCTGCGCGGTGCCGAAAGCTGGTTTGGCGGGCGCATGGCTGACCGCTTGCTGCAATTGGCGCGGCACTATCCCGAGTTGCCGGAACCGGCGCGCAGTCGCTGGGACGATGGCCTGCTCGGCCTGGACATCGGCGACGAATTGCTGCATTTGCGTTTGAGTCTGGCGGTGGCGCAGGCGCCGGTCAGTGCGCCTCAGCGGCGTTATCTCGAACAGCTGGAAAAAATCCTCGAACAAGGCCCGGCCGGCAGTCGCGCCGAGGCGTTGGCGCAGCCGAGCGAAGAGTTCTTGAAGACTTTGTACGCGTTGCCTCCCAGCGATGCAGTGAAACTGGCCCAAGGCGCGGTGCTGCAATTGCAAAGCAGCTGGCGCGCCTGGTGCCGTCAACAGGAGCAAAGCCATGGGCTTGCGTGAGTGGTCGGTGGGTGGCGTGCTGCTCAGTCCGTTTCTGATTTATGTGCTGCTGGCGCTGCTCGTCACTGGAGCCTTGCGCATGCTTTTGCGCCTGACGCCGGTGGGCCGCTGGATCTGGCACGAAGCATTGTTTGATTGCGCCTTGTACGTCTGTGTATTGACCATGATCACCGTCGTCCTCGGACCTTTATAAGGAGTTGAAAATGCGTACACCCATACGTGTCGCGGTGACCTTGTGCCTGGTGGCGGCGGCGATATTTGCCGGCATCCATTTGTGGCAGTACTACATGCTTACGCCGTGGACTCGGGATGCGCGGATCCGTGCTGATGTGGTGGTAATCGCGCCAGACGTTTCGGGTTGGGTGCGTGAGCTCAAGGCTTTTGATAACCAGCAGGTCAAAGCTGGTGATTTATTGCTGAGCATTGATCGCGACCGTTTCGAAGCGGCGCTGGAGAAAGCCCAGGCGGTGGTGCAGACCCGTCAGCAGCAGCTCAATCTGCGTGAACATGAAGCCAGCCGCCGCGCTGCCCTCGGGCCGCAGGCAATCAGTGCCGAGCTACGCGAGAACGCGCAAATCAACGCCGGGGTCGCCCGTGGCGAACTGCGTGAAGCCCAGGCCGAAGCCAAGGTTGCGCAACTCAACCTCGCGCGCAGTCAGGTCCATGCGCCGCGCAATGGTCACATCACCAACCTGCGCCTGGCCGAAGGCAACTACGTGAATGCCGGGCAATCGGTGATGGCGTTGATCGACGATTCGACTTTCTATGTGCAGGCCTATTTCGAGGAAACCAAACTGCCACGGATTCGTGTTGGCGATCCGGTGAAGATCTGGTTGATGAGCGCGGGGGAGGCATTGCAGGGGCATGTGGAAAGCATCAGTCGCGGGATTACCGATCGCAATACCACGCCGGACGGGCAGTTGCTGGCAGAGGTCGAGCCGACGTTTAACTGGGTGAGGCTGGCGCAGAGGATTCCGGTACGGATCAAGATTGATCAGTTGCCGGAAGGGATGAATTTGAGTTCGGGGATGACGGCGAGTGTGCAGGTTGGGGAGGGTGAGCGGTCGCGGTGAGTTTTAGATCTTTATCTGGCTTTAGAACCACCCCTCACCCCAGCCCTCTCCCCACGGGGGAGAGGGGGAAAGGGAGCTGATCTCGGTTGTTTTCAGAGCCTGAGTTCGACTTGGAATTGCAGGTCGCAGTAGCTCGTCCAAACACCTCGGTCAGTCCCCTCTACCCCTTGGGGCGGTCCGACGTTTCGGGAGGGTTAGGGTGAGGGGTGGATTCAACTGACACCCCTCCCCGAATCAGCCGATGCTGATTGCCGGCAGCTTAGGTAACGTTACGGTCTGCTGCTTGCGCGGCGCCAGAATCTCCGCCTCACCATCCACTACCAACTCATCGCGCTGGTTAAACACGCGAGTGGCAATCCGCACACGAAACTTCGGCAGCTTCTCGAGAATCTCCAGACGCACGGTCAGCGTGTCGCCGATCTTTACCGGCTTCTGAAAGCTCATTTGCTGACCGATATAAATAGTCCCCGGCCCGGGCAACTCGCAGGCAACGGCAGCGCTGATCAGCGCACCGCTGAACATGCCGTGAGCAATGCGCTCCTTGAACATGGTGCCGGCGGCGAATTCAGCGTCCAGGTGCACCGGGTTGTGGTCGCCGGACATCGCGGCGAACAACTGAATGTCGCGCTCTTCGACCGTCTTGCTGTAGCTGGCGGTCTGGCCGACTTCAAGGGCTTCGTAAGGGGTGTTGGTAACCTGGGTCATCTGTTTCAATTCCTGTCACGAATAAATAAATTCAAAAAAACTATTCCGACCTGGGTGGTCGACGGTGGCTCAGCGCCTGGGCGATCCAGCTCAACACGTCATTGATCACTTCATCGCGGTTGCTCTCGTTGAACAGTTCATGCCGAGCCTGCGGGTAAATAGTCAGTTGCAGGCTCTGGCTGCCGGCAGCGCGTAGCGCATGGGCCAGATCTTTCAGACGCTTGCCATCGCTTACCGGATCACATTCACCGCCGATGACCAGCAACGGCAGGCCCGGATCAATCTGAGCGAGATTGGACGCTTTGCTGATTTGCTGCAACCCACCGAGCAAATCGATCCACAGTTGATTGGTGCAGCGAAATCCGCAGAGCGGGTCGTTGGCGTACAGGTCGACCTGGGCCGGGTCGCGGCTGAGCCAGTCGAACCGCGTGCGTACCGGTTTGAATTTCTTGTTGAACGAACCGAAGGACAGCCATTCGATCAGTGCGCTGCGACCCTTCGGGCCCTGGCGCAAACGTTCCAGCCGCGCAATCTGCCGCGCTGCGCGATAGAGTGCCACCGGCTGGAAGTTCGACCCGCTGAGAACGGCCCCATGCAGGCTGGCGCTGTGGTGCAGCAGATAAGCCTGGGCGATGTAGCTGCCCATGCTGTGACCGAGCAGCACGATCGGCACGCCCGGATGTTGTTGGCCGATGTGCTGGTTGAGGCTCGCCAGGTCGCCGACCACCTTGCACCAACCGTCATCGTCGGCGAAATGGCCGAGAGTCCCGTTTTCGGCAGTTTTGCCATGTCCACGCAGGTCCGGCGCATACACGCCGTAGCCCTGATCACAGAATTTTTCCGCCAGACGCGTGTAGCGGCCACCGTGTTCCGCCATGCCGTGGGCCAGCAGGATCACTGCTTTTAAAGGCGCGGCAGGCAGCCACTGGTTGACGAAGAGGCGGCTGCGGTCGCTCGCGGTCAGCCAGAAAGTGTCGTGGATCATGGCGGTTCCTTTGCATAGGGCTGCATATGGCATGGGCGTCGTTGCATTGTATAGCGCATCCAAAGCGTGCCGTCTGATCAGGCCACGCCGTGGCAGCAAGATTCACACGATCAATGTCGACCGTGCGCATATTTGCCTGATTCGCCATAGCTGCTAGTGTCCGTGGAGCCCCGCTTTTCGCTCCTGGTTTTGAAGAAGGACAGAAAAGCGGCCCCGGATAGGTTCAGGTAAAGAGGACAAGAACAATGCAACCTGATTTCTGGAATGACAAACGCCCGGCCGGCGTGCCCCTGGACATCGATCAAGGGGCCTATAAGTCGGTAATCGAGGTGTTCGAGCGTTCCTGCAAGAAATTTGCTGACCGCCCGGCATTCAGCAACATGGGCGTAACCCTGACCTATGCCGAACTGGAACGCTACAGCGCAGCGTTTGCCGGTTACCTGCAAGCCCACACCGACCTGGCGCCGGGGGATCGCATCGCGGTGCAGATGCCCAACGTCCTGCATTACCCGATTGCCGTGTTCGGAGCCTTGCGCGCCGGGCTGGTCGTGGTCAACACCAACCCGCTGTACACCGCGCGGGAGATGCGTCATCAGTTCAAGGACTCCGGTGCCCGGGCGCTGGTGTACCTCAACATGTTCGGGCAGAAAGTCCAGGAAGTGCTGCCCGACACCGACATCCAGTACCTGATCGAAGCGAAAATGGGCGACATGATGCCCACCGCCAAGGGCTGGCTGGTCAATACGGTGGTGAGCAAGGTCAAGAAGATGGTCCCGGCGTACTCCTTGCCGCAGGCCACTTCTTTCAAGAGTGCGCTGCGCCTGGGCCGGGGCCTGGGCATCAAGCCGCTGCACGCCAGTCTCGACGACATCGCCGTGTTGCAATACACCGGCGGCACCACCGGCCTGGCCAAGGGCGCGATGCTGACCCATGGCAACCTGGTGGCCAACATGCAGCAAGTGCGGGCGTGTCTGGAGCAGTTCGGCAATGACGGCCAACCGTTGTTGCGCGAAGGGCAAGAGGTCATGGTCGCGCCGCTGCCGCTGTACCACATCTATGCGTTCACGGCGAATTGCATGTGCATGATGGTGTCGGGCAACCACAACGTGCTGATCACCAATCCGCGAGACATCAAGGGCTTCATCAAGGAGTTGAAGAACTGGCGGTTCTCGGCCCTTTTGGGACTCAACACCCTGTTCGTCGCACTGATGGACCACCCGGATTTCAAGACCCTGGATTTCTCCAGCCTCAAACTCACCAACTCCGGCGGCACCGCGCTGGTCAAGGCTACGGCCGAGCGCTGGGAACAGCTCACCGGTTGCCGCATCACCGAAGGTTACGGCTTGACCGAAACCTCGCCGGTGGCCTGCACCAACCCGTACGGCGACAAGTCGCGGCTCGGCACGGTCGGTCTGCCGGTGCCGGGCACCACGCTGAAAGTCATCAACGATGAAGGCGTCGAGCAGCCGCTGGGCGAGCGCGGCGAACTGTGCATCAAGGGCCCGCAGATCATGAAGGGCTACTGGCAGAAACCCGAAGCCACCGCCGAAGTGCTGGATGCCGAGGGCTGGTTCAAGTCGGGCGACATCGCGGTGATCGACCCGGACGGTTTTGTACGCATCGTCGATCGCAAGAAAGACATGATCATCGTCTCGGGCTTCAATGTGTACCCGAACGAGATCGAAGACGTGGTCATGGCTCACCCGAAAGTCGCCAACTGCGCGGTGATCGGTGTGCCGGACGAGCGTTCGGGGGAGGCGGTGAAGCTGTTTGTGGTGGCTCGTGAATCGGGGGTCAGCCTTGAAGAGCTGAAGGCTTACTGCAAGGAAAATTTCACGGCATACAAAGTGCCCAAGCACATCGTCTTGCGTGAGTCGTTGCCGATGACGCCGGTGGGCAAGATATTGCGGCGGGAGTTGCGTGATATCGCCTGATCGTTGAATGGCCGCGCTTCGCACGGATCGCGAGCAGGCTCGCTCCCACAAGGTTCTCGGTGATCCTGTGGGAGCGAGCCTGCTCGCGATTTTTTTTGAAAGCCCCGAATTCAGGGGCTTTCAGCGATATATAGGTTTATTGCTCTAAAATGACTGCTTGTTATTCTCGAGTCATTAAAGTGACTGTAGAGGCTGCTTTTGGCTCTAGTCGGCCCTTGGCAAAGCTGCTACTCTCGGCGCGCTTTGTGACTTCTCGGCCTATGTAAAAAGCCAGACTCACCAACAAACACACACCAATAATAATCGCATCAAATGCGGTGATGAATTCGCGTTGCTGAGGAGTGGGCTTCCATGATCGAAGACTTTTGGAAGGATAAGTACCCTGCCGGGATTGCTGCCGACATCAATCCGGACGAGTATCCGAATATTCAGGCGGTGTTGAAGCAGTCCTGCCAACGCTTTGCCGACAAACCGGCATTCAGCAACCTGGGCAAGACAATCACCTACGGTGAACTGTACGAATTGTCCGGTGCCTTTGCCGCTTACCTGCAACAGCATACCGACTTGCAGCCGGGCGATCGAATCGCCGTGCAGCTGCCCAACGTGTTGCAGTACCCGGTCGCCGTCTTTGGTGCCATCCGCGCCGGGCTGATCGTGGTCAACACCAACCCGCTGTACACCGCGCGGGAAATGGAACACCAATTCAACGACTCCGGTGCCAAAGCCCTGGTCTGCCTGGCCAACATGGCGCACCTGGCCCAGCTCGTCGTGCCGAAAACCGGCGTCAGGCACGTGATCGTCACCGAAGTGGCCGACCTGCTGCCACCGCTCAAGCGCCTGCTGGTCAACAGCATCATCAAGTACGTGAAGAAGATGGTCCCGGCGTATCACTTGCCCAAGGCCATCAAGTTCAACGACGTACTGAGCAAGGGCCACGGCCAGCCAGTGGCTGAAGCCAACCCGGCCAGCAGCGACGTTGCCGTGCTGCAATACACCGGCGGCACCACCGGCGTGGCGAAGGGCGCGATGCTGACCCACCGCAACCTGGTGGCGAACATGTTGCAGTGCAAGGCGCTGATGGGTTCCAACCTCAATGAAGGTTGCGAGGTCCTGATCACGCCGCTGCCGCTGTACCACATCTATGCCTTCACCTTTCATTGCATGGCGATGATGCTGATCGGCAACCACAACATCCTGATCAGCAACCCGCGCGATTTGTCGGCGATGGTCAAGGAACTGTCGAAGTGGAAGTTCAGCGGTTTCGTCGGGCTGAACACGCTGTTTGTCGCCCTGTGCAACAACGAAGGCTTTCGCAAGCTGGATTTCTCGGCGCTGAAAGTCACCCTGTCCGGTGGCATGGCTCTGCAACTGGCCGCAGCCGAGCGCTGGAAAGCGGTCACCGGTTGCGCCATCTGCGAAGGTTACGGCATGACCGAAACCAGCCCGGTGGCCACCGTGAACCCGATTCAGCACATCCAGATCGGCACCATCGGGATTCCGGTGCCGTCGACCCTGTGCAAAGTCATCGACGATGCCGGCGTTGAACAGCCGTTGGGCGAAATCGGCGAGCTGTGTGTGAAAGGTCCGCAAGTGATGAAGGGCTACTGGCAGCGTCAGGACGCCACCGATGAAATCCTCGACAGCGAAGGCTGGTTGAAGACCGGTGACATCGCGCTGATCCAGCCTGACGGTTACATGCGCATCGTCGATCGCAAGAAAGACATGATCCTGGTCTCCGGTTTCAACGTGTACCCGAACGAACTGGAAGACGTGCTCGCGACCCTGCCGGGCGTGCTGCAATGCGCGGCCATCGGCGTGCCGGACGAGAAGTCGGGTGAGGCGATCAAGATCTTCATCGTCGCCAAACCGGGCGTGACGCTGACCAAGGAACAGGTGATGGAGCACATGCGCGCCAACGTCACCGGCTACAAAGTGCCGAAAGCCGTGGAATTCCGCGATGCGCTGCCGACCACCAACGTCGGCAAGATCCTGCGCCGCGAGTTGCGCGACGAAGAGCTGAAGAAGCTGGGTGTGAAGAAAGTCAGCGCCTAGTCAAACAAAAGCCCCGGTCGTTTTGGCCGGGGCTTTTGTTTATCTGACAGGTAAAGCTCAGCGCCTGTCAGACCGCTTTCGCGAGCAGGCTCGCTCCCACATGTGATCGCATTCTTTCTGAAGGAACTCGGTTAAATGTGGGAGCGAGCCTGCTCGCGATGCTTTTGGGTTACTGACGGAACTGCGCGAAATTGACGTTGGTACCCGCCGGGCGCATGTCCTGGAGGTAAGAGTCCTTGTCGGCGCTCAGTTCCAGGCTCAGGGCCGCTTTGCGTTTACCTTCGTTGCGCACCACCAGGCCTTCGAGCTTCTCGCGCAGGAATACCGTCGGCACTTTCAGGTGCAGCAGTTCGTCGGTATCCGGGGTGTGCATCAGCAGGTGAACCCACTCGTACTGACCAACGGCCAGGCGCGCGACCGGAATATCGAACCACCAGATGTTGCGGTTGCGGTTCAATTCGGTGAAATGGCAGTTGTTGACGCCAAGCACAGCACCACCAAGTTCCTGGTTTCTGCGGGCAATGGCCTGCTTTTTATCGAGTTTCATAACATTCCTACGGGATTGGATCTTCAGCGTCATGGCCTGAATACGTTGCGCATTCTCGGGGGTTGGTCGGCAAACATAAAGCCCAACCTGCACTGAACGATGAAATGTCGCCGTGAAAATAAATGAAACTCCGCGCAAACGCCTCCGGTCAATCCTTGTGTAACGACTTTTTTCCGTTGAATTGTTCACAGGAGAAACACCATGAGCAGCACTGGCGATAAAGTAAAAGGCATGGCCAACGAAGCCGCCGGCAACGTCAAGCAAGGCGTCGGCAAGGCCACCGGTAACGACAAAATGCGCAGCGAAGGCGTCGCTCAGGAAAGGAAAGGCGAAGCCCAGCAAGCGGTCGGCAAGGCCAAGGATGCGATCAAGAAAGGCGTCGACAAGGCTTGATTCGGCCTTTGATGAGCAACAGAAACGGCCATCCGCGGATGGCCGTTTTTGTGTCAGCCTGAACTTGCACAAGGAAATTGTTTCAAACTCGCCAAGTAGGCTACTTTGATGTAGAAAACGGCCCCTGAGTCGCCACGACTTCGAGCAAATTTGCGGCGAAAGGAGACGCTAATGTTTTTCCCACACATGAAAGGTCAGCGCCTGCACCGTGTCATGGTGCGCACGATCACCGAGTTCGTCGACGACGAGATGTCGACCTATGCCTCGGCGTTGGCCTATCAGATGCTGTTCTCACTGTTTCCCTTCATCCTGTTCCTGATCGCCCTGATCGGTTTTCTGCACCTGCCGGACTTCTTCTCCTGGCTGCGCCTGCAATCGGAACTGGTGCTGCCGCCCCAGGCGCTGGAACAGGTGAACCCGGTCATCGACCAGCTCCAGCAATCCAAGGGTGGCTTGCTGTCGATCGGTATCGTGATTGCCCTGTGGACCGCCTCCGCGGGTGTGCGGCTGATGATGAGCGCGATGAACGCCGCCTACGACGTGGTCGAAGGCCGACCGGCGTGGAAGCGTTTCCCGCTGTCGATTTTCTACACCATCGGCATCGCCGGCATGCTGCTGATCGCCGCCGCGCTGATGGTGCTCGGGCCGCAGGTGATGGGCTGGATCGCCGCGCAAGTCGGCCTGGAAGACTTCATCGTGACGCTCTGGACCATCGTGCGCTGGCCGGTGGTCGTGATTCTGTTGATGATGGCGGTGGCGCTGATTTATTACGTCATGCCCGACGTCAAACAAGAGTTTCGCTTCATCACCCCGGGTGCGGTGTTGTCCGTGGTGGTCTGGATCATCGCTTCGCTGGGCTTCGGTTTCTACGTCAAAACCTTCGCCAACTACAACGCCATGTATGGCAGTATCGGCGCGATCATCGTGTTGCTGCTGTACTTCTATATTTCCGCCGCCGTGCTGTTGCTCGGCGCGGAAATGAACGCGGTGATCGAGCACATGTCGCGCGAGGGGAAAGACCCTGGCGAGAAGGTCCCTGGCGAGCACGGCCCCGGCCCAGAAGAAAAACACCACGTTTCGGGACTGGGTCGGGATCACTCGATCAAGCCGAGCACTGACGAAGTCATCAAATGATCCGTGAAATTCTGAAAATGGGCGACGAACGCCTGCTGCGCATCGCCCCGCCGGTCCCGGCCGAAATGTTTGACAGCCCGGAGTTGTGGCAACTGATCGACGACATGTTCCAGACCATGGAAAGCGTTGGCGGCGTTGGCCTGGCTGCGCCGCAGATCGGCGTCGACCTGCAACTGGTGATCTTCGGTTTCGAGCACAGCGAACGCTACCCGGACGCCGAAGCGGTGCCGCAGACAATTCTGATCAACCCGCTGATTACACCGTTGAGCCCGACGCTGGAAGAGGGTTTCGAAGGCTGCCTGTCGGTGCCCGGCCTGCGCGGCGCGGTGGATCGCTATCAGCACATTCGGTATGAAGGTTTCGACCCCAAGGGCAATCCGATCGTGCGCGTTGCCGAGGGCTTCCATGCGCGCGTGGTGCAGCATGAATGCGATCACCTGATCGGCCGGTTATACCCGTCGCGCATCAGTGACTTCAGCAAATTCGGGTTTACCGAAGTGATGTTTCCGGATCTCGATCCCAGCGCAGACGATTGATTCGAAAACACCACAAACCCCTGTGGGAGCGAGCCTGCTCGCGATGAGGCCAGGTCAGCTAATATTGTTGGCGACTGACACACCGCCATCGCGAGCAGGCTCGCTCCCACATTAGATCTTCTTAAGGCTTTAGAGCGTTATCTGGCCGGTTCCAACCCCATGGCGATCATTGGTTTGCTCCGCGCATAACGGCTCAAACGTTCCGCCATGGAGTAGGGCAGTGGCGGGTCGAAGGTAAAACCGCGACGTTCATAAAACCCGCGCAAGTCCGGATGACAAAACAGCCACACCGGGCCTTCAAGCTCCTTGAGCGCCTCGGCGATCAACGCCGCAGCGATGCCCTGTTCACGGCAGGCCGGATCGACAAACAAACCCGTCAGCCAATGCCCGTCCGCCACCGGTCGCAAACACAGGGCGCCAATGATCTCTTCGCGCCTGGCCACCCAGAGTTGAGCGTCGCGGACGGCTTTCATCGACGATTGGTGCGCGCGATAAAACTTGTTCATCAAGGGCCATAAAGGCTCGGCGAGCAGGGTGTATTGGGTGTTGGGCATGGTCTTCGACTGTCGCTGCGCAAATCGGGCGATTATAAAAGAACGCGAGCGCGGGGATAGGTGTATACCTGAGCTCACATCCCGTATGAGTGGAGTACGTATCATGGCCAAAGGCATGAATTCAAAAAAAGCGGCAAAGAAAAAACCGGCAAAAACCGCCGATGAAAAGCGCGCGGACAAGAAGGCCAAGAAGGTGGATGTGTTCGGTCATTGATCCCGCGACAAGGGGGCCCGGCCCTCGGGCTCCCGCTGCTACTAACGAAATAACCAAATAATCTGCAAGAAAACCCTGCGCCATTGCACAGAAGGGGACTGGTCCCCGATCTGAGCAACGCCATGCCCCATTACTTCGATACCGCCCACCGTGAAGAAATCGAAACCCTGCGCCAACGCCTGACCGCTCGTACCGAGTGGCCGACCTGGCTGTTGCTGGTCGGCGTGTACGCTGGTTGGTTCAGCATTGTTTTGGGGAGCCATCGGCTGGGGCTCTGGTGGAGCACTGTGCTGTTGATTCCGCTGGTGGTGCTCTGGTTATCGGTGCAGCACGAATTGCTTCACGGTCACCCCACCCGCTGGACATCGCTGAACAAGTTCCTCGGCTACGCGCCGTTCGCCGTCTGGTATCCCTACACCCTGTATCGCGACAGCCATTTGCTGCATCACCGCGACGAAGACCTGACCCTCCCGGGTCGCGATCCGGAAAGCCGTTACCTGAGCGCCGAGCAGTGGCAGGGCAGTTCACTGTTCGAACAGAGTCTGCACTGGCTGAACAAAACCGTGCTCGGACGCTTCATGCTCGGCGCGCCCATGGCTCTGCTGGCGCTGGCGAAGGAAGAACTGCAGCGGCTGATCAACGGTGAGCGGCAGGCCTGGTTGATGTGGTTGAGCCACGGCACGCTGACCCTGCTGATGTTGCTGTTTATCGCCCGCTACAGCGTGTTGCCGGTGTGGCATTACCTGTTGCTGATCAGTGTGCCGGCGCTATCGATTGCGATGATTCGCTCCTACTATGAACACCGTCCCCACGCCGAGCCCGAGCAAAGGACGGTCATCAATGAAGCTGCCTGGCCGTGGCGCTGGCTGTTTCTCAACCTCAATCTGCATTTGGTGCATCACGACTTGCCAGGGCTGCCCTGGTACGACTTGCCCCGCGCCTACCACGCGCGTCGCGAGCAATGGCTGGCGCGCAGCGGCGGGTTTCTGGTGCAGGGTTATGGCCAGTTGTGGCGTCAGCATGGGGTGAAGGCCATCGACAGCCCTCGGCATCCATTTCACTGATTTTCATGATCGACACCACCCCCTGTGGGAGCGAGCCTGCTCGCGATAGCGGTGTGTCAGGCAACTTCAATGTTGAAGGTAATGGCCCCATCGCGAGCAACCTCGCTCCCACAGGGGAACTTCGTTGTATTGGGAAATTTTGATGACTGAACACATCGCTGAATTACTGATGTACGTCGCCCCGGAGCCGATCCGCGAAGCCAACGAGCGCTGGCTGACGCGAATGCTCGAGCGACTGGCCGCCACCCGCCGCAACGCCGAGGGCCTTTCGCTGATGGACCTCTGGCTGTCCCCGCACTTGCTGCTGACCCAAACCTGCGGCTACCCGCTGATGACGGCGTTGCGCGGTCGGGTCCGGGTCATCGGTCGTCCTCGCTATGAACTGCCGGACGCCAATGGTGGCAACCATTGCAGCCTGTTGTTGAGTCGCGTCGATGATCCACGGCGCAGCCTGACGGACTTTCGCGACACTCGTGGGGTGATCAATGGCGAAGACTCCAACAGCGGCATGAACCTGCTGCGTCACCGACTGGCACCGTTGCAGCGAGAGGGGCAGTTCTTCGCCAGTGTCGGTATCAGCGGCAGCCACCGCGAAAGCCTGCGCTGGTTGCGTGAAGAGACAGCAGACCTGGCGGCCATCGACAGCGTCACCTTCGCCTATCTGGCGCGGCACGCTGAAGAAGAAGTGGCCGGCCTGCGGGTCATTGCGCGAAGTGCGTTCAGTCCGACCTTACCGTTTATCACCGCTGCGACCGTCACCGATGAACAGGTCGAGGCGCTGCGGCAGTTGATGAATACGACGTTGCAGGAATTGCCCGACGTCGCTGAAGTCCTTGGGCTGCAAGAGGTGTTGCCGGCCGGCGAAAGCGTCTATCAGATTGTGCTCGACTATCAGCAAGAGGCTGAAGCGCTGGGGTATGGGCAATTGCGGTAGGCGGTGTGACAAGATCGCAGCCTCGTTTCACTCGACAGCTGCTACAGGAAATCGGTGTGCATCTGTAGCGGTTGTCGAGTGAAACGAGGCTGCGATCTTTTGATGTTTAATGCCCTAATAGAATATAAAAATGCTTTTTAAGTATTATTAATGAATAAGGCTCCTTGCTAGGATCGCGTCACCGGATCACCGGACATTCAGCGACCCCTAACCCTTGGAGCCTCTATGTCCGGCACCGACCTTTCCCATCGCAACGACGTGGGCGGATTGTTCCGCGCGCATTACCCCTGGCTGTGCGCACGCTTGCGCCAGCATCTGGGTGCCAGTTCCAGCGTCGAAGACATCGCTGCCGAAACCTTTTTACAGCTGCTCGAATCGCCGGGGCTGACCCCGATCCGCGAGCCTCGCGCCTTGCTCACCACCATTGCCCAGCGGTTGATCTATCAACTCTGGCGCCGCCGTGAGCTGGAGCGCCAACACCTCGATCAGTTGCAATACCTCGATCAGCCGCAAGCGATCTCGCCCGAAGAACGGGTGCAACTGACCCAGGCCTTGCATGGCCTCGACCGTACGCTTGAGCGCTTGCCGGGCAAGGTTCGCGCAACCTTCCTGTTGTCGCGAATCGACGGTCTGACCTACCCGCAAATCGCCGCTGAACTGGGCATTTCCCAACGTTCGGTCAGCGTTTACATGACGCGTACCCAAGCCCTGTGCGCCCGGCACAGCGCCAACCAATCCTTGAATTCCCTGACCCGGAGGTCCGCATGAGATCGATCAAAACCCTGCTCGGCAGTTCACTGCTGGCCCTGAGCCTTGTGGCTACCCACGTTCCCGCGGCAGAAAAAACTGCGCCGATCCACTTCGGTGACATCACTTGGGAAAGCGGCAGCCTGATCACAGAAATCCTGCGCTTAATAGTCGAGAAAGGTTACGGCTACCCGACCGATACCTTGCCGGGCAGCACCGTCAGCCTCGAAGCGGCCCTGGCCAGGAATGATATTCAAGTGATCGGCGAAGAGTGGGCCGGGCGCAGTCCGGCGTGGGTCAAAGCCGCCTCGGAAGGCAAAGTGTTTGGGTTGGGCGACACGGTCAAAGGCGCCACCGAAGGCTGGTGGGTGCCGGAATACGTGATCAAGGGCGATCCCGAACGCGGCATCAAACCTCTGGCGCCGGAGCTGAAATCCGTCGCCGACCTGGCGCGCTACAAGGACGTGTTCCGCGACCCGGAAGACCCGAGCCGAGGACGCTTCCTCAACAGCCCGACCGGCTGGACCTCGGAGATCGTCAACAGTCAAAAACTCAAGGCTTATGACCTGACCGACAGCTTCGTCAACTTCCGCACGGGTTCTGGCGCCGCACTGGATGCCGAGGTGGCTTCGTCGATCCGTCGTGGCAAACCGGTGCTGTTCTACTACTGGTCGCCGACGCCGCTGTTGGGGCGTTTCAAACTGGTGAAACTCGACGAGCCGGCCTTCGACGCCGAAGCCTGGAAGACCCTGGCCGACGCCAACAACCCGAATCCAAAAGGCACGCGTTCGATGCCGGCAAGCCTGGCAATCGGGGTGTCCGCGCCATTCAAGGCGCAGTACCCGGATCTGGTGGCGTTCTTCGAAAAGGTCGACCTGCCGATCGATCTGCTGAATCAGACGCTCGGCCAGATGAGCGAAAAGCGCCTGCAACCGCGTCAGGTGGCCGAAGCGTTTCTGCGTGATCAGCCACAGATCTGGAAGGGCTGGGTGCCCGGTGAAGTGGCCACCAAAGTGAGTGCAAGTTTGTAATTTTCCGTCTGATGTTTTGTAGCGATCAATAGATTGCTATCGCGGGCAAGCCTTGCTCCTACAGAGCGAACGACCTGAATCCTGTAGGAGCAAGGCTTGCCCGCGATTGATCTAACGCCCTACGCCATCTCCACCGCCAACGCAGCCTTCACGGCGGGCCGCTGATCAACCCGCGCCTGAAACCGCACCAACGCTGGCCACTGATTCAAACCGGTGCCAGCCAGGCCTTGGCGTTGATTGAGGAAACCCTGGGCGTTCAACTGTTCAGTCGGGAGAATCGCCAGACCTTGCCGACGGCAATCGGCCTGACTGTGATCGAACAGGCGAGAACCATGCTTGGTGCTCTGGAAACCATTCGCAGTACTGTCGATTCCACCAAAGACATTCAGCGCGGGACGATTCGCCTGGCCAGTTTCCCCATGGTATTGGCGACTTTCCTGCCGCCGCTGCTGCGTCAGTTCAATCGGCTTTATCCGGTATTCAGGTGGTCGCGCTGGAAGTCAGTGACGATGAAGTGGAAACACTGCTCGGCGCCGGTGCAGGCGCTGATGAGTCTGCTGGCCGAGAAATGACTCATACCGAAGCTGAACCGATTTTGTCCTCAATACTGGCCGACTAGTGGCCTTGCTTACCTGCCTCACCTGTCTATGCTGACTCCTGACTAACTATGTCGACCGCCATGAGAAGGCCGTCATACAGGTTAAAAGTGTGCGCAACCCAAGGCACCGACGCTGAACAACACGGAGCTGTCCGGTCAATGGAATGTCTTATCAGAACGTTAGGGCTGGCCCGATTCCGGGCTATCAAGAGAAGGATGTCTTGATAAGAGCGTTGCAGCATGGACTCTCCGATTAAACATCATTGATCACCTGACCAAGTCCTTCCTGTGGAGGGACGCGTGTGCCTGTTCCTTGGAACGTAGTGGTGGAGCTGTTGAAAGACCAAAGACCTTTCATCAAACAAAAGACCGCGCTGAAGGTGATATGACTATGTTTAACCGACGTCACAAGACCGACCTGCTGGAAATCGAACGATTCAGTTGCGCGCTGACCGAGGCTAACGCGAAGTTGGCGGCGGTCAGCCGCTCGATGGCGATGATTGAGTTCACCCCCGAAGGGATCGTGCTCGATGCCAACGACAACTTTTGCAGTGCCATGGGCTACAGCGCCGAAGAATTGCGCGGTAAGCATCACCGGATATTCTGCGAAGAAGCGTTTTATCGAAGCGAAGCCTACGCCAAGTTGTGGCGTGACCTGGCCCGTGGCGAACCGGTGAGCGGGACCTTTTTACGCTTGAACAGGAGCGGCAAGGAGATCTGGCTCGAAGCCAGCTATATGCCGGTGTTCGGCGCTGATCGTCAGGTTAGGAGTGTGATCAAAGTCGCCACTGACATCACAGCCAGGACTTACAAGGAACACGAAAACGAGAGCATGCTCGCGGCGATCGGTCGCTCCATGGCCGTGATCGAATTCACCCCGGATGGCAAAGTCATCACCGCCAACGACAACTTCTTGAAGACGATGCATTACTCGCTCAACGAAGTGGTTGGCCAGCACCACAGCCTGTTTTGTCATCGTGCCGACGCCGAATCTCAGGCCTACAAAGCGTTCTGGGCCTCGCTCAATCGCGGCGAATATCACTCGCACCGTTTCGAGCGCAAAGATAAGCACGGTCATACGGTTTTCCTTGAGGCCTCTTACAACCCGCTGTTCGACACCAAGGGTCGGTTGTACAAAGTGGTCAAGTTCGCCAGCGACATCACCCACCAAGTCACCACCCTGCAAACCGCCGCGGAATCGGCCCACAGCACTTCGGTACAAAACGACGCCTGCGCGCAGAAAGGTTCCCAAGTGGTTCAGCAAACGGTGCAGATCATCCAGGACATTTCCCGCGACCTCAACGAAGCGGCGCTGAGCATCGATGCGGTGAGCAAGCAGTCGGACATCATCGGCACCATCGTCCAGACCATTCGTGGCATTGCCGATCAAACCAACCTGCTGGCACTCAACGCCGCGATCGAAGCGGCCCGTGCCGGGGAGCATGGACGCGGGTTTGCGGTGGTTGCCGACGAGGTTCGCAGCCTGGCCGCACGCACCAGTCAGGCGACGCTGGAGATTGTCGATGTGGTGCGCAGGAACCATGACTTGTCGTTGAGTGCGGTGTCGAGCATGCAATCGAGTTTGAGTCGCACCGGGTTAGGCGTGGAACTGGCGAACGAAGCGGGGGAGGTGATTCTGGAGATTCAGCAAGGGTCGCGGCATGTGGTGGATGCGATCAGTCAGTTCAACTCGACCTTGCAGATTAGCTGACTACCCGTGAGATTTGCCCCTCGAGAAGTTCATGCTTCAGAGGGGCAGTCTTAAGACGAATCATCGACCTTCGATATTGAATATCCCTTCTACAATATTCAAAGTTTCTTTTTCGCCCCCGCTTGGTTGGTGAGTAGCCGTGAGGCTAAATGTGCCGCTGCAATTGCCGTCTTTGACGTTAATCATCAATTCTCCCTCATCGACAAAGAACCCACGCCGGCCATAAATGAAATTAGCATTACTATCGGTAAGTTGGATTGTATAAGTACCATCTCCGAGCTCAGGCTCGATGATGAGATTAAAATAGCGGCCGCCCTCGATGATGTCGTTGAAGTGAATGGAACTTATCTTTTTCGGAAAGAACGAGCGGTACTCAATTCGAAAGAACGAGCCATTGAAGGCTGGCGCCACTTCGTTACCATCCTTCATGAATTTTGCGGTGCAGGTTCCGCTAAAATTTTGTGGTGACTGGTTTTGGGTAGCGGTTGTAGTTGTAGTTGTAGACATGTGAGTCTCCATTCTCTTGATCGTTAGTGCGAGCAATGATTGCCGCAACAGGTTGATGATTTACCTGTCCCTAACGACTGTCTACTGTCAGAAATAACAGGTAAGAGGCTTTAATCAGGTAAAACCGATGAGCGGTCATCGAACCAAAAAAGAAAAGGGTCCCGAGAAGGGTAATGTCGATCAGTTAAGCCAAAACGCGATTCGTAGCAGCTGGCGAAGTTTGCGTTGCGGCTGAAATGGCTTAACCGATCGGCATTACCCGAGAAGGGACCCTTTTTGGGTGTATCGATCGCGTTAAGGCAAAGCGAGAAATTTATCGACCACCTGCGGGCCATTAGCCTTTTCAATGACGCCGTTTTCTTTGTCGGCCCAGTTGCCGAAGCCGAAAAAGCGCGGGAGCCGCTCAAGGCAGGCCGTTGCAGCCATGTTTCAAAAATCCCGGGCGTTGTGCCAATCGCTGAAAATACTCGTCGATGGCCGGGTAGTCGGGACGCTCCATCGGTGTCATCAGCCAGCGGTTGATCGACAGCCCGATGACGATGTCCGCCAGCGTGAAGTGCGGCCCGGCGACATACGCTTTGGTGGCTGCGAGCTGATGCTCGAGGATGCCCATTTTCTGATTCCAGCTGTGCACACCGGCTGCAATGTGATGCGGGTCCCGGAATTCCGGATCTTTGCGTACCAACGCCGTGAACGCGTAGCTCCAGGAGGCATTGAGCTCGGTCGATTGCCAATCCATCCACTGTTCCACCCGAGCGCGGGCCGCCGGTTCGTGGGGCAGCAGATCGGTGTTGTGGTGTTTACCGGCCAGATAGCGGCAGATGGTGTTGGACTCCCACAGCACGCCGGCCTCATCGATGATCACCGGCACCAGTGCGTTGGGATTGAGCCTGAGAAACTCCGGCGTGTGGGTCGACGCATAACCGCCACCCCAGTCTTCACGTTCGTAGGCAACACCCAGTTCCTCACAGGTCCACAGGACTTTTCTGACGTTGATGGAGGAGGCTTTACCCAGAATCTTCAGTGCATGTTCCATTGAGCTACTCCGTTAGCGATTCGACGCTTCAGGAATCTAACAGACACTCAGCGTTTTCAAACCGGATCCGGCAGCGCCGAAGTTGGCAAACCAAACGTGCGATCAAACAACCAGTTGAAGGCGAAGGTGTAGCACGGGATGAAAATGATCAGCGCCGCGTCCAGCAGGAAAGCTTGCACCAGGCTGATGTTCATCCACCAAGCGATCAACGGGATGAGGAACACTATCAAGGTTAGTTGAAAACCCACGGCATGGGCGATGCGCCGTTTAACGGTGCGCGTTCGTGAGGGTTGACGGCTTTCCCAGCGCTCGAACAGCGTGGTGTAGATGAAATTCCAGGTCACCGCGATGGTGGTGATGATCACGGCCAACGGGCCAGTGCTGCCGGGCGAGGTGCCGGACAGCAACGCCAGCCCGAGGGCAGAGAAGGTCATGCCGATGACCTCGTAAAGCGACACGTAGATCAGTTTTCGTTTAACGCCTTGCATGGGACTTTGCCTCTTTCTGCGAACTTGTAGCCAGGAGCACTGGCGAAGGCGGCGAAAGATAGCTTCAATAGGACTGACAGGAAAAGTCAGTAGCTTTCAGTTTTATTGATAGGACGACGGATGAATTTCAACAGTGACAGCATCGAGTTGTTCCTCGCGGTGATCGAGCGCGGCTCGTTTTCCGCTGCCGCTCGGGCGCTGGGTAAAGTGCCGTCGGCGGTGAGCATGGGCATCGCCAACCTGGAAGCCGAGCTCGGTTATCCACTGTTCGATCGCAGCCATCGCGAGCCGGTGCCGACGGCGATGGCCTGCGCATTGGTGCCTCACGCGCGATTGATCGCCGAGCAACTCAAACAGCTGCAAGTGCATGCGGTCGAGTTGTCGCTGGGGCTGGAAAGCAAGTTGTCGATCGGGGTCGTGGCGGACATCGACAAGGGCCGCGTGATGGCGGCGATCAAGGTCATCGCCGAGCGTCATCCTCTACTGGAAATCGAAATGCTCAGCGCGCCGCAGGATGATGTGCTGGCGATGCTCCACAGCGGCCGGGTCAGCGTTTGCCTGGCGTTCGCCGGGCTGAGCATGAACGTGCTGGAGCGGTTTCAGTTTGTTGGCACCGAACGGATGATCGCCACGCTGGCGGCGGACAATCCATTGTTTCAAGGCCAGGATTTGTTCCTGGAAGACTTGGTCCACGTACGGCAAATCATCCTCGCCAGCCGCGACCTGCCGATCAGCGAAACCCGGCCGCTGGTGGCTGAGTCTTACTGGCGCACCGACACGTTGGCCATGGCGCTGGAAATGGTCGAGGCCGGATTGGGCTGGGGCAATTTTCCGCTGTCGGTGGTCCAGCCGTTGCTGGAGGCCGGTAGGCTCAAACGCCTGAGCTTCCGCAACATCGAGAACGGATTGGTGCTGCCGGTGCATGCGGTGTGGCTCAAGAGTCAGCCATTGCAGAAAGGCGCGTTGGCGTTTGTGGAATTGATGGGGCGAACCTAGTCGAAAGGCCTGTCTACGTCAGTGAGGCAATAGGTGGGTCCAGATCGGGGTCGAGCAGGCACTAGGGATGGTCTGATCGAGGATCGGTTGCCTGAGAATCCAGCCTTGAAGCTGATGGTCGATGAGGACCGGGGTTGGTTCGATGCATTCACCCTCAGGAGCAACCGCGATTTGATCCACCGACACAAACAGCGGCCCCGGCAGATCGAATACCGTCTCGGACTGACGCAACAGGCCCGAATCTTTAGCGGCAAAACATGCGTTCCTGCGCCCGCTGAGATCGGTGGTCATGACGCCGACATCTTCCAGACTTGCATGCCAAACATTCATCACCACTGCCGGTCCCTGACCTTTTGGATGAACGGCGAGACAGCTTTTGATTGCGGGCATGAAGCGAGGGTCACTCAGAAAGTGCGTCCAGTCGTTTGACTCTGAGGCTTGCACTTGAATCGTCTGACCGAGCGAGGAGGCCAGCAGGAGGCCAAAGATGATGTTGCGCATGTGAGTGTCCGCCAGGAATGGAGTTTTCGGATTCTGCACTTAACCCTCATCGGGTGGAGGGTAAAAGTTATTTCGAAATACCGATAAACAAGCCCGGGCTGCTGCGTGTGGGGCTGATCAAACAGCGTCAGGTACTCTCGCGCACTTTCAACTCAAACCCCATGTCCTGCACTGGTTTCGCCACCGTATTACCCGCCATCAACGTCAACATCTGCTCCGCCGCGCGGCGTCCGATGGCTTCTCGCGGGGTGCTGATGCTGCTCAGACGCGGGACCATGTGCGCTGAGGCCGGCAGGTCGTTGAAGCCGAGGATCGCCACTTGTTCGGGGATCTTGATCCCGCAGCGCATGGCTTCGAGCAGTGCGCCTTGGGCCAGGTCGTCGTTGCCGAAGAAGATCGCATCGACATCGGGATGAGTGGCGAGCAGTTGCAGGAACAGTTCGCCACCGAGACCGACGGAGGACGAGCGAGGTGTCAGCACTTCCAGGTCCGGGTCATACAAACCGGCCTTTTGCAGGGCTTTGCGGAAACCTTCGCCGCGCAGCAACGTGCGTTGATCCAGTTGCGCGCCGATGTAGGCCAGGCGCTTACGGCCGCGTGACAGCAAATGCCCGGCCGCGGTCTCGCCAGCCGCGAGTTGCGAAAACCCCACGCAATTCAGGCCGGCGGCGCTGTCCAGTTCCATCATGTACACGCAGGGAATGTTGCTGGCCTCGATCATCCGGCGCGAGCTTTCGGTGCGGTCGAAACCGGTCAGCAGCAAACCGCGAGGCTGATACGCCATGTAGTTGCGCAGCAGGTTTTCTTCTTCATCACGTGAGTAGTGGAAGTTGCCGATCAGCACTTCGAAGCCTTTTGGGCGCAAAACCTGATGAATGGCTTCCAGCGTGTCGATGAACAACAAATTGGACAGCGATGGCACCAAAACCACCACCGAATGGCTCTGGGCCGAGGCTAACGCGCGGGCGGCAGGGTTAACCACGTAGTTGAGTTCAAGCGCCGCTTTCTGCACTTTTTCCACCAGTTCGGTGGCCACCGTGCTGACCCCGCGCAGGGCGCGAGAGGCGGTGATCGGGCTGACACCCGCCAGGCGCGCGACTTCGTTCAAAGTGGGGCGGCCAGTGGTGCGCGTATTTTTATCGTTTTTAGAGGAGATCATCGGACGGCTTGCCAAACAAAATTCGAGGCACTAAGGTAGCGCTGTCTCGACGCAGCTGCAAATGCGTGAGCGGGGTTTGCCTGATCCCCGTTTTTTGGCGTTGGGAACGAACATGCTGCAACCCACAAAAATGACAAGAAGGCGTCGGCAACTTCTGCTTTTTCTAGTGTCATAACTGGCAAAGGTAGCGCTGTCTGCGCGCTGAGGTGTTACATGAATCATCCCATCACCGCCCTGGTCATCATGGGCGTTGCCGGTTGCGGCAAGACTTGCGTCAGCGAGGCCTTGTGCCAACTCAGCGGCGCGACCGCCATTGAAGGCGACACTTTCCACCCTGCCGCCAATATCGAAAAGATGAGCGCGGGTATCCCCCTGAACGACGACGACCGTGCCGGCTGGCTCGACAGCCTGTGCGATGAATTACGCCGCATCGACGCCAAGGGCGAACGCCCGGTGCTGACCTGCTCGGCCCTCAAACACATTTACCGCGAACGTCTGCGCAGCGCCATGCCGGGCCTGGGCTTCGTGTTCCTGGAGCTGACCCCTGAAGTTGCCGCCGACCGTGTCTCCCATCGGCCGGGCCACTTCATGCCATCGACCCTGATCGACAGCCAGTTCGCCACCCTTGAATCGCCTGTTGGCGA
Organism: Pseudomonas sp. LS2P72; assembly: GCF_054897865.1. NCBI lineage: Bacteria > Pseudomonadati > Pseudomonadota > Gammaproteobacteria > Pseudomonadales > Pseudomonadaceae > Pseudomonas > Pseudomonas sp. LS2P72. The sequence continues at coordinate 5,401,066 of NZ_CM142708.1, read as the reverse complement.
GCCCTTGACCCTGGCTCTGGACGCTTCGAACCACAGCGTCGACCAATTGGCGAAGCAGGCTCATGACTGGTGGCAGGCTCATGGCCTGAAACACGCCGTATGAGTTTTGCCCGAAGAGATAGCGCTGTCCTGATGGCTTGCGAATTCCCCGTTTTAATAACAACAACAACCAGGAGACACCCCTAATGTTTGGCATGTCCCACGAGACGTTCCTGCTGCTCGATGCAGTGGTCACGGTGATCGGGCTTATTGTCCTGATCACCAAGTTCAAGTTTCACCCGTTCATTGCCCTGATCATCGCCGCAGCCTTTCTCGGGCTGACCTCCGGCATGCCGATCGGCACCATCATCAAGGCGTTCCAGGACGGCTTCGGTGGGGTGCTCGGTTTCGTCGGGATCATCCTCGCGCTGGGCACCATGCTCGGCAAAATGATGGCCGAGTCGGGCGGGGCGGATCAGATTGCCCAGACCCTGATTCGCGCGTTCGGCAAGGACAAGGTGCAGTGGGCGATGATGTTCGCGGCCTTCCTGGTCGGCATTCCGCTGTTCTTCGAAATCGGCTTCGTGCTGCTGATTCCGCTGGTGTTCATCGTGGCCCGGCGTACCGGCGTGTCGATCATCAAGATCGGTATCCCGCTGCTGGCCGGTCTGTCCGCCGTGCACGGTCTGGTTCCGCCGCACCCGGGCCCGCTGCTGGCCATCGGCGTGTTCGGTGCCGACATTGGTAAAACCATTCTGTACGGCCTGATCGTTGCGCTGCCGACGGCCATCATCGCCGGCCCGATCTACGGCACGTTCATTGCCAAGTACATCCCGGGTCATCCTAACCAGGAACTGGTCGACCAACTGGCGCGTGATAACGATTCTGCCGATCTCCCGAGCTTCTCCATCACCTTGATCACCGTGCTGTCGCCAGTGTTCCTGATGCTGCTCAAGACATTTGCCGATGTGGTGCTGCCAGAGGGCAACTTCTTCCGCACTTTCATGGACCTGATCGGTCATCCGATCTCGGCATTGCTGCTGGCGTTGCTGCTGTCGCTGTACACCTTCGGTTACAAGCAGGGCATCGGCTCCAACCAGATGCTCAAATGGCTGGATGCCAGCCTTGCGCCGACCGCCGCGATCATCCTGATCATCGGTGCCGGTGGTGGCTTCAAGCAGATGCTGGTGACCAGCGGCGTGGGTAATGTCATCGGCAACATGGCGGTGGAAGCGCAGATCTCGCCAATCCTTCTGGCGTGGCTGGTGGCGGCGGTGATCCGTATCGCGACCGGTTCGGCGACCGTGGCGACCATTACTGGCGCAGGCATTGTGGTGCCGGTGGTGGGGATGATTCCGGGTGTGAACCGTGAGTTGCTGGTGCTGGCGACCGGTGCGGGTTCGTTGATCTTGTCTCACGTCAACGACGCGGGTTTCTGGCTGGTGAAGCAGTACTTCAACATGACCGTGGCGGAAACCTTCAAGACCTGGACCGCGATGGAAACCATCCTGTCTATCGTTGCGCTGGGCTTCATCCTGCTGTTGTCGTTGTTCGTGTAAGCAGCACTGCAAAACACAGGTGGTGACACAGCTCTTGTGATCACCACGAAACAATGTGGGAGCGAGCCTGCTCGCGATGGCGGACTTACATTCAACATCTTCGTTGAATGTTAAGCCCTCATCGCGAGCAGGCTCGCTCCCACAGTGTTATGTGTCAGACATCAGGATTTGGTGACTAACCCATCCGCCCGGAACATCCCGCGAATCCCGCGTATGGCCTGACGAATCCGGTCCTGGTTTTCGATCAGCGCGAAGCGCACGTGATCGTCCCCGTACTCACCAAACCCCACGCCCGGCGAGACGCAAACCTTGGCCTCGGCCAGCAGTTTCTTGGCGAACTCCAGCGAGCCCAAGTGCGCATACGCCTCGGGAATCTTCGCCCAGACATACATCGACGCTTTTGGATTCTCGACCATCCAGCCCAGTTCATGCAGACCTTTGACCAGTACGTTGCGACGCTGACGATACTGCTCGGCGATGTCTTTGACACACTGCTGATCGCCTTCCAGCGCCGCAATGGCCGCGACTTGCAGCGGGGTGAACGTGCCGTAGTCGTGGTAGCTCTTGATCCGCGCCAGGGCGTTGACCAGTTCGGCATTGCCGACCATGAAACCGATGCGCCAGCCCGCCATGTTGTAGCTCTTGGACAGGGTGAAAAACTCAACCGCAATGTCCTTGGCGCCCGGCACCTGCATGATCGACGGAGCTTTCCAGCCGTCATAGACGATGTCGGCGTAAGCCAGGTCGTGCACCACCAAAACGTCGTACTGCTTGGCGAGGGCGATCACCCGCTCGAAGAAATCCAGCTCCACGCACTGGGCAGTGGGGTTGGACGGGAAGCCGAGGATCATCATTTTCGGTTTCGGAATCGAGCCGCGAATGGCGCTTTCCAGTTCGGCGAAGAAGTCCACGCCTGGAATCAACGGCACCGAACGCACCTGGGCGCCGGCGATCACTGCGCCGTAGATGTGAATCGGGTAGCTCGGGTTCGGCACCAGAACGGTATCGCCCTGGTCTAGGGTGGCCAGCATCAAATGCGCCAGGCCTTCCTTGGAACCGATGGTGACAATGGCTTCGCTTTCCGGGTCGATGTCGACCTCGTAGCGATCCTTGTACCAATTGGAAATCGCCCGGCGCAGACGCGGAATGCCCTTGGACGTCGAGTAACCGTGGGTGTCTTCGCGCTGGGCAACGGTCACCAGTTTTTCGACGATGTGCGGCGGAGTAGGGCCATCAGGGTTGCCCATGCTGAAGTCGATGATGTCTTCGCCACGACGACGGGCGGCCATCTTCAGCTCGGCAGTGATGTTGAATACGTAAGGGGGGAGTCGATCTATGCGCGCAAAGCGGCGCGGCGAACCTGGGTTAGCCATTGTTGCCTCGGATAACGTGAGCGCCCGGAACCGTCCGAGCGACGCTGGCCACTGCGGTGGCCTGTGGCGGAATGTAAGGGCTGATGTGGCAAACTGTCCAGCGACTATGTAAACAAATTTGTCCGAAGGAAGTGGTTCGATGGAATTTACCAGTGGCTTCTTGCTGAGCCTTTCGCTGTGCCTGGACATCGGCGTGGCCAACATCGCGATGATCACGCTGGCAATGCAGCGTGGCTATTTTCAAGGCTTTGCGCTGGGTTTGGGAACGTGTGTCGGCGACCTGATCTACGCCGTGCTGGCCTTGGCCGGGATGACCGTTTTGCTGCAATACGAAAGCGTGCGCTGGGTGCTCTGGATCGGAGGTTCGGCACTGTTGTTGTACTTCGCGGCGAAGATGATCTATTCGGCAATTCACCATGAGGCGGTACTGGCGCAGGCCGAAGACGTGGGGCAGAACTCTCACCGGAAGGAGTTTTTTCGCGGGATCTTCCTCGCCATGTCGTCACCCAGCGCCATTCTCTGGTTCGCGGCGGTGGGCGGCACTTTGATCGCTCGTTCCGGCGGCGGCGATGCCCTTGGCTCGGCGCTGTTTCTAGGCGGGTTTCTCTGCGCCGGTGTGCTCTGGTGCGTCGCCTTATGCTTCGCTGCGAGCCACGGCGGCAAGTTGCTGGGTGACAAACTGCTGCGTTACTCCTACATGGCATCGGCGGCGATCTTCTGCTATTTCGCGGTCTACGTGATCCTGTCGGGGTATAACGAGTTCGTCGGCGCAGGTGCTGTCGAGCCGTTGCATGCACTGTAACTGGGCGAATTCGGTTTGGGCTCTATACTCCCAGCCGAACCCACTTTTTTGTCCCAGGAGTTGAGTCATGGATGAGCAATCAGGCGTCGACACCGCCAAGCCACGCTTCGAGTACGGGCACTTCCTGCTCATTGCAGGGCTTGGCGGTCGATTTACCGCAGACACCACTAAAGGCATCCCCGATCTCTGGGACAAATTCATTCCCGAGATTGGCAAAATTCCCGGTCAAAAAAGCGAAGTGACCTACGGCATCTGCTGCAATCCGGATGGCAAGGGCGGCTTCGAATACATTGCCGGCGTTGAAATCAGCAAGCTCGACGACCTGCCGGATAAATACCGTTGGGTCGAGGTCCAGCCTCAGCATTACGCCGTGTTCGAGCACAAGGGCTCTCTCGATCAATTGCCCCAGACCTTCCAATACATCTGGAAAACCTGGCTGCCGCAGTCCGGTTATCAGGCGGCGGACGCGCCGGAATTCGAACGCTACAGCGAAGACTTCAACCCGAAGCTCAACACCGGTGTGCTGGAAATCTGGCTGCCGCTCAAGCCTTGATTACCTCGGGAGGCGGACGAGTCGTCCGCCTCCATCTCGTTACTTGCCTTGCTTCATCCGTCGCGCCCGCAACAGGTCAATCGTCAGCGTGATAAAGCCAAACGAGCTGATGCCCAACAGCATAAGAAGTCCGATCTGAACGCTGCTCATGGTGTGTTCCCCTTATTGATGGCCAGAGATAGGGCACATCAATAATCCGCACCGACGAGCAATGAAAGCGCCTATACGCAGGCTTTACGGCGCCTGCGGTGATCGATATGAACACCTTATTAATTTATGATCCCGAGCCTTCCTCTCGCTGATTTCGAGCTGCCATGAACACCGTCATCCGCCACGTCACACCTGCTGATCTGGACCGCTGCTACGCCATCGAAACCGTTGCCTACGAAGGCGACGAAGCCGCCACCCGCGAGAAAATCGCCACGCGCATTGCCACCTGGCCCGAAGGTTTCATCGTGGCCGAAGTCGACGGCGTTGTAGCCGGTTTCATCAATTCCGGTGCGGCGTTTCAGGTCGAGATGTCGGACGAGGCGTTCAAGGAACTGATCGGCCACGACCCGGCCGGCCCGCACGTGGTCATCATGTCGGTGGTGGTGCACCCGGATTTTCAGGGGAAGGGGCTGGCGAAACGGTTGATGGGCGAATTCATCGAGCGGATGCGCGCGCTGGGCAAGACCAGCATCCATCTGATGTGCAAGGAGCGGCACATTCCGCTGTATGCGGGGTTTGGGTTTGCCTACATCAAGCCTTCAGCGTCTGACCATGGCGGGATGGCGTGGCATGAGATGGTGTTGGAGTTGGGACAAGAGCAAATGAGTTCTTGAGATAAGTTTTTTAATGGCCTAAATTCAGACCTTGTTGCGGCGGCCATCCTGTTCGGATGGTGAACAGAGGAATGAATGATGCGAGTTGAAACAATCAGTTTTGTTAAAAAGAATGCGGCAGCGCTGGATCTATCTGAGCCGATGCTCGTCACTCAAAATGGTGTTCCGGCTTATGTGATCGAATCCTACGAGGAGCGTAAGCGGCGCGATGAGGCCATCGCGCTGATCAAACTTCTTTCGTTCTCCTCTCGCGACAAAGAGCAGGGGAAACTGATTTCTGCCGACACTTTGCTGGCCAGACTGGCGCAGCGGCGTCAATTGCAGCAAGACGATAACGATGCCTGAGGCCTTCAGGGTAGAGTTTGCGACGGCTGCGGAGCATGGGGTTATTTTGCTGGAGCACTATCTCACGCAGCAATGCGGTCGAAAAAAAGCGGCAGAGATGGTTGATCAGTTGGTGATGCAGATCGTTACAGCTCTGAGCAGTCAGGCCCATGTTTACGGTGTTTGTCAGGAAGCAGCGTTGCTTGGGGTCACTCATTTTCGTGAGTACTTGCCCATGGGGCAGCGGGTCTTGTATGAGGTGTTCCCGAGTGAAAATCTTGTAGTGGTCGCTTTGGTTATCGGCCAGCGTCAAAGTATCGAGAAACAGTTGCTCGATTACTGTCTTCTCCTCTAACAGCTAGCCAAATCTCAAAAGGGTTGCCTCAAGGCAACCCTTTTTCGTGTTTGATCAGTAGAGACTATCGCGCACCCTGGCCGGCGCTTCCCGGTCATACGTCTCGGCATCGAATTGCCCGTCATTCAATCGCTTGTGAAACGCACCCGCCGTCGGCAGCGCCGAGCGCTCCAGGTGCTTCTCAGGGTTCCATAAATCCGAACGAACGATGGCCTTGGAACAGTGGAAGTACGCCGCTTCGACCGTCACCAGCATCACCGTGCGCGCCGGTTTGCCATTCACCGCAAAGCTCTCCAGCAACCCAGGTTCGGCGCTGATCTTTGCCGTGCCGTTAACCCGCAATGTTTCGCCAATCCCGGGAATGATGAACAGCAGCGACACCCGCGAATCGAGTACGACGTTACGCAGCGTATCGATGCGGTTGTTGCCCGGCCGATCCGGGATCGCCAGGGTGCGCTCATCAATGATTCGCACGAAACCCGGCGTGTCACCCCGCGGCGAACCGTCCATCCCGTCAGGCCCCACCGAGCTGACGATCACCAGCGGCGAGGCGCGGACCATCGCCTGATAGTCCTCGTTCAGAAAAGGGATTTGCTTGCGCACGGCGCGGTCGTGGGGTTGGCCGTAGAGGGCTTCCAGTTCTTCGATGCTGTTGAGCATAACCACCTCAGAAAATCAGACCCATGCGCCGTTCGTAACCGATCCGGCCCCTGTAGGCTTCGCCGCTGTCGACCCAGCCGAATTTCGCGTAAAGCGCGATGGCCGATTCGTTGTCCGCATCCACTGACAATTCCAGCCCCCTTATTTCCGGAAACGCCTGACGCGCCACGTCGGGCAGGGCTTGCAGACAGGCCTTGCCATAGCCTTTGCCCTGAACCCGTTGATCGACTTGCAGTGCGTGAAGGGTGGCACTGTGTTCATTGGCCCACGCCGGCAACACGGGCGGGCGCTTGAGCAGCAGAAAGGCCACGGGAACATTCTCGACCAGTAGCGCGAATCCTTTGACGCCGGGGCCGGGTTTGGACAGCAAGGTGTGCAACGCACCGTGAATGTCGCCGGAGAACCTGATTTGCTCTTTATGAACTTCAATGGCCTCGACCTGCTGGCGCTGGAGCGCATTCAGGCTGTCGTAAGGCACGAGTCGGGCTGTCACTGGAGTGTCCTTTTTCCAACAAAATGTGTTTCGAATTCTAACGAGTTTGCGTCCATGGATTATTTTTATTTCTACTGTCGATTTGGCTTTTCGCCAGACGACTAAGGGTGTCTTCACAACAAAAACCACGGAGAACCACCATGAACGCTACCCACGAAATCCAGACCCTGATCGACACCTATCGTCAGGCGGTCATCGCCAAGGATGTCGAGAAACTCATGCCCCTGTATGCCGACGACATCGTCTCCTACGACGCGGTCAAGGCCCTGCAATTCCGGGGCAAGGCCGCCTACCGCGCGCATTGGCAGGAATGCATGGAAATGTGCCAGGGCGCGCACAAGTTTGATTTCGAGCATATGAACATCGTGGCAGACGAGCACATCGCCTTCGCCCATTGGCTGGCCCATTGCGGTGGCACCAACGAGAAGGGCGAAACCCAGGCCTGCTGGATGCGCGTGACTGCCTGCTATCGGCGCGATGATGGGCAATGGCGCATCGTCCACGAACATTGGTCGGCCCCGTTCGACATGATGAGCGGTACGACGCTGTTCAACCTGGAACCCTGAGCGTCAGGCCGATTCGTCGGGAATGTCGCGAAAGCGTCAATCAGCAGCCATAGTTGATCCGTTCGATTCAGGAGAGCCCCATGAAGTATTTATGCCTGGTCTATAGCAACGAGCACGAGTTGCACTCGCTGCCCGAAAGTCCGAATGACGCTGAATGCATGGCCTACGCCGAGGCGATCCAGGGCAGCGGCCGAATGGTCGCCGCCGAGGCGCTGGAATCGGTGCAGACCGCGACCACCGTGCGGATGCGCAACGGGAAGATGTCGATCACCGACGGCCCGTTCGCCGAAACCAAGGAGCAATTGGCCGGCTTCTACCTGATCGATGCCAAGGACCTCAATGAAGCCATCCAGGTCGCCGGCAACATTCCGGCGGCCCGGGTCGGCTGTGTCGAGGTGCGTCCCGTTCGCCAGTTGAATACCGGCACCTGATGTCGGCCGAGTCGGTACGGGCGCAGGTCGAGCAGGTTTACCGCGAAGAGTCACGGCGGATTCTGGCGACCCTGATCCGTTTGCTCGGCGATTTTGATCTCGCTGAAGAAGCCTTGCACGAGGCGTTTTTCGTCGCGGTCGAGCGCTGGCAGCGTGACGGTGTGCCGGACAATCCGCGTACCTGGCTTGTGTCCACCGGGCGCTTCAAGGCCATTGATGTGTTGCGTCGGCGCGCACGCTTCATTGCGTCGCAACCGATGTTGATCGCTCAACTGGAGGCGCTGGAGCAGGCCGACTGGAGTGACGAAGACGTGGAAGACGATCGCCTGCGCCTGATTTTCACTTGTTGCCACCCGGCACTTGCGGCGGACGCCCAGGTGCCGCTGACGCTGCGCGAAGTCTGCGACCTGACCACGGAAGAAATCGCCCGAGCCTTTCTGTCGGCGCCAGCGACCATCGCCCAGCGCATCGTGCGTGCCAAGGCGAAAATCCGTGACGCAAAAATTCCTTATCAAGTGCCGACCCTGGCGGAATTGCCCGAGCGCCTGGACAGCGTGCTGCGGGTGATTTACCTGGTGTTCAACGAAGGCTATTCCGCGTCCATGGGCGAGGAACTGACCCGTGAGGATTTGACCCGCGAGGCGATTCGGCTCGGTCGTTTGTTGATGGAACTGCTGCCGGAACCCGAGGTGATCGGGCTGCTGGCGCTGATGCTGCTGCACGAGTCCCGACGCCCGGCCCGGACGTCGGCGAGCGGGGAGTTGATCGTGCTGGATGAGCAGGACCGTTCGTTGTGGGACGCCGAGATGATCGCTGAAGGTTGCGCGTTGGTAGAGCGGGCGCTGACGACTCGGCAATTCGGGCCTTATTGCCTGCAAGCAGCGATAGCGGCGTCGCATGCCGAAGCGCCCACGGCGGCGGAAACGGACTGGCTGGAGATTGTGGGGCTGTATGACGTGCTGTTGCGGGCGGTGCCTTCGCCAGTGATCGAATTGAACCGTGCGGCGGCGATCTCCAAACGGGATGGACCGCTGTCTGGGCTGACGTTGGTTGAAGGGATTCTGGCGCGGGGTGATTTGCTGGATTACCACTTGGCGCACGCGGCGCGGGCGGAGTTTTGTCGGCAGTTGGGAAGGGTTGAGGAGGCGCGGGCGGCTTATGAGCGGGCGCTTGAGTTGACGCAGCAGGTGCCGGAGCGGCGGTTTATTGAGGCTCGGTTGCGGGAGCTGAAGTGATGATCAGGGCTTGCGAAGTTGGTTGTCTGTGCTGACGCCATCGCGGGCAAGCCTTGCTCCTACGGGCTCAGCGCATACCTGTAGGAGCAAGGCTTGCCCGCGATAAGGGCCGAAGGATCTTCACTCCAGCATTTTGCCAAGCAACCAACTCCCCGCCGGCCCCGGCGGATGCAGCCGCGACCACAGCGCATCGACGAACACCGGTTTCGGCCAGCCGCGCACATGCAGTTCCTGCAACGTCCCTGGGCCAAACCGCTCCACAAGCCACCGAGGCAACGGCGCCCAGCCGAATCCGCCTTGGGCCATTTCCAGCAGCATCAGATAACTCGGCGCCGACCAGACGCGCCCCTTTGCCCTGCTTTCATACGGATTAACGATCGTCGCCAGACGCAGCTCCCGGTGTTGTTGCAGCACGTCCTGATTGATGTGGTTCAGCGCCGCCAACGGATGTTCGCGGGAGACGAACAGGGCAATCTCCGTCCGTTCTTCCACGGTCGAACTGACCAGGTCCGACGGGTAACTGTCCTGTTTTTCGGCGAAGGCCACATGCGCCCGACCCCGTTGCACCAACGCCACCAGGTCATCGCATTCAGCGATCAGGCATTCAAGTTCCAGGTCCGGATAACGCTGCTCGAAGGCGCTGAGCGCCGCTTCGAATCGGTCGGACTGATACGTGTCGGAAATCGCCACGGTCAGTTTTGGCTCGACCCCTTGGGACAGTTGGCTGGCGGTCATTTCCAGTCGGCTGGTGGCGGCCAGGATGTCCTCGGCCCGTTGCAGCATCACGTGCCCGGCCGGGGTCAGGCTCGGTTTGCGGCTGCTGCGGTCGAACAGTGTCAGGTTCAAGTCGATTTCAAGGCTGGCTACGGCGGCGCTGATGGTCGACTGGCTGCGGCCCAGTTTGCGCGCCGCGGCGGAAAACGAGCCTTGAGTCGCTGCCTGAACGAAGGCCTGCAACACTTCTTGAGAGGCCATAAACTATCGCCTTGATCGATGGTTATTGGTTATGAAGTATCGGTGTGAAGAAGGATCATGGCAACCACAGTCACTCAGAGGAGTCTGGTCATGAGCGCCAACAAATCCATCACTGAACGTATTTTCCAGGCCATCGGTTTCGAATTGCTGGCCATCCTGATCTGTACCCCGTTGCTGGCCTGGATCATGGACAAACCGATGCTCGAGATGGGCGTCGTGACCATGGCTATCGCGGCACTTGCCCTGGCCTGGAACGTGGTCTTCAACGGATTGTTCGATCGTGCGCTCAAACACCACGGCATCGTGCGCAATGCGTGGGTACGGGTTGTCCATGCGCTGTTGTTCGAAGGCGGCCTGGTCGCGGTGGGTGTGCCGTTGATTGCCTGGTGGCTGAAGGTCAGCCTGTGGCAAGCGTTCCTGCTGGATATCGGTGTACTGCTGTTTTTCCTGCCGTACACCTACGTTTATCACTGGGCCTATGACGTAGTGCGCGAGCGGTTGGTGATGCGCCAGGTTGTCTCGGAATAATAGCCAAAGATCTTAATAATCCTGTCGCTTGCGAAACGCCCAACGCCCGGCGATCACGGTAAACGTCGCGACCAACGCTACCAGAATCCAGAACCCTTCCGGGTCGTCGGAAAGCGGCACTCCACCGACGTTCATGCCAAAGAACCCGGCGATGATGTTGATCGGCAACGCCAGCACCGTGACCACGGTCAGGGTGAACAGCGTGCGGTTGCTCTGTTCGTTGAGGTTGGCGGCGATTTCCTCCTGCAACAGCTTGATCCGTTCGCCCAGCGCCGTGAGGTCGTTGATGATCAGCGCGAACTCCTCGGTGGACTTGCGCAACTCCTTGACGTCTTCCTTCTGCAACCACTGCGGCGGGCGATTGAGCAGGCGCAGCAACGAGCCCGGTTCCAGCGCCAACAAACGTTGCAGGCGCACCAGCACCCGACGATTGGCGCCCAGTTCGGCGCGGTTGGTCGACAGCCGCGAGGACAGCAACTCATCTTCGATCTGATCAACGCTGAGGCTGGTCTTGCGCACGATCTGGGTCAGCACTTCGCCCTGATCGCGCAGCAGATGCACCAGCAATTCCAGCGGCGAGCGAAAACACTCACCGGCCTTCACCGACGAGCGCAGCTTGTCCACCGAATGCAGCGGTTGCAGCCGCGCGCTGATGATCAGCCGACTGCGGGCGCAGACCCACAGCGTCGAGACATCTGAAGAAACCATGCTGCTGAGGTTGAACACCACATCGTTGACCACCGCCAGCAACGCCGAATCCACATGCTCGATGCGCGTCGAACGGGAGCCCTCATGCAGCGCTTCGAAAAATTCGTCGGGCAACTCCAGATGGCTTTTCATCCAGCGTTCGCATGCGGCGTGGGCCAGATTCAGGTGCAGCCAAAGAAATTCGTCGCTATCGCCGGGTTGTTGCAGGCACTGCAATGCCTTGGCCGAATCGAGCTCCCGGCCGCGCTCGCCGGGGCGAAAACTGAAACCGTACAGCAGACCGAACAGGTCCGTGTCGCGATGACTTTGGTCGATGCTGTGGTTCATGAAGTCTCACTGTGAGGAGGCGCCTGCCGCGGGTTTCACAGGTTCACTTGAGCCGCATCATCGCAAGGATTTTTGACGGTTTTGTGACGGTTGGATGGCGGCAAAATAGTGGCCGTACCGATGGTCGGAATTAATTAAAGAACCGCTCTGGGACGCCGATTACGCTGACGTTAACTTGCACGGCTTTGGCCATGAACCAAGGTCGCAGACAGGGATGTCCGGACACCTTTCACGCCTTGTTGAGGCGTGCCTCATCCCTGTCATGAGAATCACTCGATGCTGCAAAAATCCCTGAGAGCACAAATCCTTGCCTTGTTGAGCGGCAGCCTGTTGGCCATGTTGCTGATCGCCCTGGCCTGCTTTCATTATCTGTCCAGCGGTGTTCAGAACTACGCGAATCTGATCGAAGGCCCCCTGCACACCTCGCAACTGATCGATGAAGCCAACCTGCAATTCAAAGTGCAGGTACAGGAGTGGAAAAACGTTCTGCTACGCGGCAAGCAGCCTGCGGACCTGGACAAATACTGGAAGCAATTCGAAGACCGCCAGCGCGACGTGCAGGGCATCCTCGGTGAACTGGCCGGGCAGAAGGGAATCGAGCCGCAGCTGAAAACCCGCATCGAACGCCTGCGGGACGAACATCGTCTGTTGGGCGCGGCCTATCAGAAGGGCCGTGACGCCTACGTGGCGGCAGGCGCTGACCCAACGGCTGGCGACACGGCGGTCAAAGGAGTGGACCGCGCGACCAGCGATCAGATGAGTGAGTTGGTCAGCGAACTGCGCAAGCAGGGTGCCGAGCAATCGAAGCTGATCAGCACCGACGCTGACCGCACCGTGTTGCTGGGGATCATTGTGATGCTCGCCTCGGGTCTGTTGATCGGGTTGCTGAGCCTGTGGCTGGTCAACCGCAACCTGGTCGAACCGATTCGCAAACTGATCGAGTACGTGGCGCAACTCAGCCAGGGTCGTTTCGCCGAACGCGTGGCCAGCACCCGTCAGGATGAGCTGGGCAAACTGGCGATGGCCGCCAATACCCTGCGCGATTTTCTTGCCGAAACCTTCAACCGTTTGCAGCGCAGCGCCTCGGATCTGGACAGCGCCAGCGGTGAGCTCAATTCCATCGCCACCCTGATGGCCAGCGGCACCAACGAGCAGTTCAACCGCACCGATCAGGTGGCCACGGCAATGAACGAAATGTCCGCTACCGCGCAAGAAGTCGCGCGTCACGCAGCCGATGCAGCACGTGCCGCCGACGATGCCGACCAGTCCGCCCAGCAGGGCGAAAAGGTCATGCAGGGCACCATTCACACCATCACCCAAATGCGCGGCGAAATCGCCAATACCGCCACAGTCATCCGTCGTCTGGAAACCGACAGCGGGCGTATCGGCAAGGTACTGGAAGTGATTCGCGGCATCGCCGAGCAGACCAATCTGTTGGCGCTCAACGCCGCCATTGAAGCAGCCCGTGCCGGTGAAGCCGGGCGTGGTTTTGCGGTGGTGGCCGATGAAGTCCGCAGTCTGGCCCAGCGCACGGCGGCGTCGATCATCGAGATCAACCAGATCATTCAAACGGTGCAAACCGGCGCGGTGGACGCCGCTCAGGCGATTGAAAGCGGTCAGTCGCGCAGTGAGGAAAGTGTCGAGCAAGTGACTCAGGCCGGCGCCATGCTGGAGCGCATCACCCTTGCCGTGGAAGCCATCCGCGACATGAACCGCCAGATCGCAACCGCCGCGGAAGAGCAGACGTCGGTGGCCGAAGACATCTCGCGCAACCTCACCGAGATCACCAGCATCGCCAGCACCAATCTGGATAACGTGCAGCGCACGGAAGCGGCCAGTCACAACCTGCACGGGTTGTCGGGGCAGTTGAATGAAGTGACGGCGCGTTTAAGCGCGTAACGGGAAGGGCTGTGTACCGGTTTGCTTACCGGGTCGGTACACAGTCGATCTCAGTCACGGCAACCGCTGAGGCGTCCAGCGACACCTCTCTGGTCAGCACTTCGGCCTGATATCCCGTTCAGTAGGCATGACCGCTGGTCGGATTCGATCTTTCAAACCCGTTGATTTAGAGGGTACCTGTTATTTCTGACAGTAGACGGGACGCATTCCTGACGGCTTGATGATCGGGTCAGCGCAATGGCGCGATTATCCCGATAAGGAGTGTTCCCATGTCTACGCTTGAAGTGTTGGAAAAACTGACGATCCCGAGCATGATGCCGGTCGAAGGTCAGGAGTATGAGGGTGAGGTGTCTTTACTCTCGGCTCCCGGTCTGCGGGCGTTTGTCCCTGGCGAACAGGGTTTGAGCGAAGGGGATCATCTTGAGGTGGTATGGATCACCAACGCAGGCACTGAAACAGTTTTTACGCATGAGATCACCGTGATTGAAGAAGTAAACCCTGTGCATTTCTATGTGAAGGAAACCTTCATCACACCGGGTTTGGTGACTACCTTTTATGAGGTTGTCAGAGACGAGCGAATCTGGCGCTCCAAGCCGTTGATCATTATGGTCAAGTGATTCGAGCCTGGCAGATTACACCGGCAAGCTGAAAGTAAACGTCGTGCCCTGTTGCCCGGTCGAGACCACGTCCAGTTTTCCGCCATGGGACTGCGCAATCTGACTGGCAATGTACAACCCCAACCCGAGGCCGGTCTGCGGTGTTGCGCTGGCCGGTCGCGAGTAGGGCCGGAACAGATGGGGCAGCGCATCCTCGGCAATCAGCCCCTGATTTTTCACGCTCAGCACGAACTGTCCTTCATTGATCTGCGCGTTGATTTCGATCGGGCCGTCGGGATCGCCATGAGTAACTGCGTTCGCCACCAGATTGGAGAGTAACTGCGCGACCCGCTCGCGATCGCAATGAACGCTGCGCAGGTCACCGATGGACGATTGAATGGTGCGGTCGGGATGGATGCTCTGGACTTCAGAAATCACATGCCGCAATGCATCCTCAAGATCCGGGCACGGCTCGATGTTCACGGGAATGCCACGGCCTAAAGAGCCGCGAGCGTAATCCAGAACGTCATCCACCAGTTTGGTCGCACGACGGGCGCTGGTGAGGATGTGCCGGGCCCGCTTCTGATTCGCCGGATCGGGTAGTTTGCGCAGGAGCATTTCGGCACCGGCGCTGATGGCGAACAAGGGGTTGCGCAGATCATGTCCGAGCACGGCAATGAACTGTTCGCGCATTTCGGTTGTTTCCCGTTCTTGCTTCAGCGCTATTTCGGTCTTTTGCAGGTTTTCTTCGGCTTCGATCTGCAGCGCCAGCATCCGGGCGAAGGATTCCATGGTGCTCTGGATCGTGCTGGATTTGAGGGGCGCAGGGTTGGGATCCAGGGCGCAGAGAGTGCCGAAAAAGCGTCCGTCGGTGCGGAAAATCGGCACGGAGATGTAGCTTTCGAACTGATAGAGGCGAGGGGTGTGGTGATCGCGGTAAAGCGGGTCTTCACTGGCCTTGTCGATGACCACCGAGCGATGCGCCTGACGAATTTCGTGGCACAGGGTCGTGACAAGATCCAGCTCACCGCCGACCTGCAAACCGAAATTCAGTTGATCAAGCACCGCACACGCCGTCCACGACTCTTCGGTGACCCGGGCCACGGCGGCGAAGCGCAGGCCCGTCAGTTCACGGATCACTTGAAGAATCGCCGGCACCGCACTGATCCGACCGATCGTGACGATGTCTGCTGCCGCTGTTTGCCCCATTTCAATCCATCCCTGCATGATCCGTGTGGTGGAATTCTAGCGGGCTGATGCTGAGTTGGTGCGATTTGATTGTTTGAATTTGACGTGCAAAAAAGCCGCACGATCCGAAGATCGTGCGGCTTGGTGTTTCTGCATCAGGTGTCTTGCTTGTTGCTCAGTACTTTGCCCGTGGTGGCATCGAAATCCACGTCAAATTCTTTGCCGTCAGCGGTTTTCAGTTCGACTTCGTACTCGTAGCCGTTGAAGTGATTATCCAGATCCGTGTCGGTGATGGTCGCACCCGGATGCAGTTTCAGCGCAGCCTGGTTCATTTCTTCCAATGGCTTGATCTTGCCGCTTTTGACCAGCTCAGGGATCTGGTCGACGCGAACATCAGCCTGGGCCAGGCCAGCGGTGAGGGTCAGGGCAGCAGCAGTGAACAGGGCAGTCAGGGTTTTCATGAGGTTCTTTCCTTGGATGAACTGTTTAAGTGGGATCAGGTTATCCGGCGCAACTTAATCCACCCTTAATTCTCCGAATGCGTCGTTAATAGCGCTTCGCGGGCAACTCGGCATATCGTCAGACGCGGGTCAGTAACCGTTGTTCTGCAGCAATTGCGCAACACTGGCCGCCGCCGGGCGTTTGTAGAACTTGAGCAGTTCGCTGGCGCGATTGGTGAAGATGCCGTCGACGCCGGCGTCCATGACTTTCTGGTAATCCACGGCATCGTCGACGGTGTAGACGTGCACTAACAAGCCCTGATCGTGGGTGTATTGGTTCATCCACGGTTGCACCAGGTCCGAGTAACTCTGATCACCACCCTTGGTCAGCGCCGCAGATGGGCCGGTGCCGATCGCGCCCTGGGCTTTGGCGTACTCGACCCATTGCTGGAATTCGGCTTTGTCTTTCGGTTGCTGTTTGGCGTAGTAAGTGGCTTTGTCCTTGTCGCCGGACTCGGCAAACGTCACCTTGGATTTCGGCTCGATGCTGCCTTCGCCGACCCACAGCAGGAGGATTTTCGGCACTTTCGGCATTTCCTTTTCGAGCAGTTCGAGGCTGCTCTTCTCGAAAGTTTGCAGCACGACTTTGCCTTTGCCCTGGCCAACCGCCAGATTGCTCTTCGCCAGTTTCGAACCGGCCGGACTCAACCAGCCGCGGTCCTGAAGTTTTTCCTTGAGGTCGCGCTCGATCCCGGGAAACTGTTTCGGCTCTTTGGTTTCGATGTACAGGCCAGGCTTGTGCAGCGGATTGCCCTGGGCAATATCGATGATTTCATCGAGGGTCAGAACTTTCAGACCCGCGTACGCAGGACGCGCGCGATCCGGGTAGGCAGCGTTGAACCAGCTGCCGGCATCGAGGGTTTTCAGCTCGGCGATAGTGAACTCGTTGGCCGGGCGGTCCTTGCGCTCAGGGAATTTACTGGCGACGTCGGTGGTGCGTTGCAGGTTGTCGTCATGCAGGGCGAACAGCACGCCATCCTTGCTGCGTTGCAGGTCCAGTTCCAGGTAGTCGGCCCCCAGATCGCGGGCCAGTTTGTAGGCGGCGGCGGTGGATTCCGGTGCATCGAAGGACGCGCCACGGTGAGCGATCACGGCCGGATGCGGGATGCCCGTGCGGGTTGCCAATGCGGTGGGGCTTGGCTCGCTGGCGGCCTGTGCCTGGCCGAGACCCAGCATCAGACTCAGCAACAGGGCGCTCTTGGTAAAGGTAACAGGCATGGTCGAGGTCCTTTCGCAGATTTTCAAAGACGTCTCTTTTAACAACTGAGCGCCGCTGGCGCTATCGCCAGACCGACATAAACGTGTTTAAAGCAGATTTTTTCAGCGCTTTTGTGCGCTTCTTTGCAGTACTCTTGGCCCCGGCAGTTACCCCGGCAGAGGGAACGCCTATCCGCTTGCCCTGCGTGTAAACCATCAATCACCGGTCCTTTACGACCTTTTGTGAGGTTTATCATGCGCATCACTTCCGAGCTCATCTGCCAGGCCGCCGACCAACTTAAAGGCTTCGTCGGCCTCAATCGCAAGACCGGCCAGTACATCGTTCGTTTCAGCGAAGACTCTTTCGGCATGGACGTGGCTGACGACGGCATTATTCCCACCAGCGAATTCGTCTGGGCCCCAGGTTCCGCCCAGGCCATGACGCTCAAGCGTGAGTTGATTCAGTTGTTGCTGGATCAGAACATCGATGACCGGATCAACATCACCGAGCCGTTGCGGGTGTACATGAATCGGCGGGAAGTGCCGGAGATTTCGGCGGTTCGCAGTTTGGTGCAGAGCTGAGTTTTGTGGTGACTGTGCGGGCCCTATCGCGAGCAGGCTCACTCCCACATTGGTCTTGTGATCGACACATTACCCATGTGGGAGCGAGCCTGCTCGCGATGGCATTCTTCAGAGCGCCCAATAGTCACTGATCAAACCGATACGCCCGCTCAACCTTGCACACCCGCGTATGGCAAAACGAATACCAGGTCGACCGCCCGCGTTCGCGAATTTCACTGTGCTCGGGATGATGTTTCCACGCCAGAATCGCCGCTTCGCTGGCCCAGTAGGACACCGTAATCCCGAGCCCGTCTTCACCCCGAGCCGATTCCACACCCAGGAAACCGGGTTGCTCACGGGCCAGTTCGAGCATGCGCGTGGCGGCCTGCTCGTAACCGTGATCACCGTCGGTGCGCAGGGAGGTAAAAATCACCGCGTAGTAAGGTGCTGGCGGCCTCTTGGCGATCATGACTTCTGCCTCTTACAGGCTGCGATCAACGCACGGACCAGCGGCGGCAGCTTGCCCTTGAGTGCTGCGCGTTCAGGTTGGAACAGCGTCGCGACGAAGAACGGATGACCTTTGAGTTCCACCGCCCGCAAGTCGCCGGTTGAGTCGTGTCCAACGGCGCACAGCTGTTGGCTCAACAACTCACGTTCGAACGCTGGATTAACGCCGTAGCGGCAGCGATATCCCTCGACAATCTCAGCGCTTTCGTACGCCTGGGCGATCAACGAGCCTTCCACCAGATGAATGCTGTCGACAGCCTCCACCAGCGAGCAGGTCAGTAACGTGAGCAACGCTCGCGCCGCATCCGGCGATGTCTCGCCATGTTCGGCATCGTCCCAACCCAGAACGTTTCGGGCGTATTCGAGTACGGCGTGTTGAAAACCGCCACAGGTGCCAAGGAAGGGTCGTTGCTGTTCACGGGCAAAACGAATCGCCCGCAACGCACCGTCTCTATCGCGGTAAGGGCTGGCGGGCACGCACCAGAACCCGTCGAAATCAGCCAATGGCGCATCGGCGCCGATGCGGTCGGTGGCCAACCATTGGAACTGCACGTCTGTGTTTGCATGTTCAGCGGCCATGCCGAGGGCGACGGGAATGGCCTGGTGAGCGGTGACGTACGGGTCGTAATCGCCGACCAGAGCGATGCGGATTGGGCGGGTTTCCATGAGTGCGCTCCACGCTTGTTGATTCCTGGCACCCACTATAGATTGGCGTTCACGCACTCAATATTGGCGTTACCCCAATTGATCAATGCACCGACGCACTATCGACTGGATTACCCCGACCTGTCCCTGATCCTCGCGCTGGTGCGCGGCGGCTCTCTGGCCCGGGCGTCGACGCTGTTGAAGGTCGACGTCTCGACCGTATTCCGCGCCGTGCGCCGACTGGAAGCCGCGCTGGGCCAGCAACTGTTCGAAAAGAGCCGCGCCGGCTACTTGCCCACCACCTTGGCGCAGACCCTGGCCGAGCAGGCTGAACGGGCCGAACAGGCGCTGGAGGCAGCGCGCATTGGCGTGGAGCAGGGCGGTGAAGTCATCAGCGGCACGGTGCGCCTGACCTGCACCGATTCGGTCTTGCAAGGCTTGCTGTTGCCGGCGTTGGCGAAGTTCATGCCCGGCTACCCGGCGCTGACCATCGAGTTGAGTACCTCCAACGACTTCGCCAACCTCAGCCGCCGGGATGCGGATATCGCCTTGCGCCTGACCCGCACACCGCCCGAGCACTTGGTTGGCCGGCGATTAGCGGAGGTTTCCTATCGAGTCTGTGCCAGTGAGGCGTATCTGAAATCGGTCGATTCCGAAGACCTGGCCTCGCTGACCTGGATCGCCCCGGACGACTTCCTCCCCGACCACCCCACCGTCGTGTGGCGCCGTCAGCAGTTGCCTGGCGTCACACCGGGTTATCGCTGCAACAGCATGTTGTCGGTGACTGAACTGGTGCGGGCCGGGCTCGGTGTCGCGGCATTGCCGGACTTCCTCATCGGTAACGGCCTGCAACCATTGAGTGAGCCGTTACACGGTTACGACACGGCGCTCTGGTTGCTGACCCGCCCAGACTGCCGCGCCTTGCGCTCGGTGGTGACGTTGTTCGATGAGTTGGGGCGGGCGCTTCGATTGCCTTGACCGAGCGCTAAACCTTCGGCTGATCCTTGCGCACGAAGTGTTGATGCATATCCGAGGTCAGGCTCTCGATGCGTTCGGTGAGGGCCTTGGTCATTTCGGTGAGCCGGGTGTTTTGCTCCAGCAGCTCCAGCAGTTGCGCGGTGTTCTGCGCCGCTTGCGCCTGACGTTCACTGTTGGCGACGGCGAGGGATTCGCGGTGCAGGGCGTCGGCGTCGGACTGGGCTTTATCGCGCGCCGCCTGACGGGTCTGGGCCAGCAGAATCAACGGCGCGGCATACGCCGATTGCAGGCTGAACGCCAGGTTGAGCAGGATGAACGGGTAGAGATCGAAGTGCGCCACGCCAAACAGATTGAGGCAAACCCATATCACCACGATCAGCGTCTGCGCGCCGAGAAAGGTCGGTGTGCCGAAGAACCGCGCGAAGGCCTCGGCGCGCAGGGCAAACTTGTCATTGCCAAAGGTAGGCGCCAAGTGTGCATGGGCACGATGAAAACGCAGATGGTCGACGGGGAGGGCGGGTTGAGGGTTGGAAGTCGTGGTGGTCATGGTGCTCTCTGCATGGCGCTGGGACTGAGGCTCACTATAGCCCCAGCGCCAGTTTCATTCTGAAACACATTGCGGTGTTTTATTCAGCGCTACCGATCACTGCTAAAGCAGCGGACATTGTCATTTATTGCAGCTGATAGCAGGCCAGAAACATGTCCAGTGCCGACTCCACCACCGTGGTCTGCATCTCGGCTGACAGGCCGGGCAGGCCCATGGAAATCTGTGGCCAGAACGCAAAGGATTTGAGCATTCCCTGAATCTGCTGTGCAGCGAATTCGGGGGCGACCGGTTTCAAGCGGCCATCGGCCTGAGCAGCGCGGATCCACACGGTCAGGCCTTCTTCGCGCTCCCCCATTCGGGCAACCATGTTCTGGGCGCGCTCGGGGGAATGGATCGTGGCGGCGATGGCCACCCGCGCCAGGTCGAGAAAATTGTCATCGCCCAGCATCTGCAATTTCGCCATCAACATCCGGCGCATCTGATCGCGCAGCGGCAGGTCAGGGCGGTAGGGCGTTTCCTGTTCTGACGTCACCCGCGCCCACAATTGATTGAGGATTTCGGCGAACAACTCTTCCTTGCTGGGGAAGTGGTTGTACACCGTGCGCTTAGACACGCCGGCGGTAGCAGCGATCTTGTCCATGCTGGTGATGTCGAAACCGTTGGCACGGAATTCGGCGATCGCCGCCTGAATGATGGCTTCGCGTTTTCGGTCGGTGAGGCGCTGTGGAGCTGTCATAAGTACGCTTCGGCAGAAAGTAGTGAGAATTACACTTGGCAGTTTACTTGTGATCAGGTTTGATGCAACCTTGAAACTACACTGTGCAGTGTAATGTTTTGTTAATCCTGCGCAGTGAACAATAGATCTCCGGCTGATGCGTGCGTGCCTTGGCCATTTATCGTCCCAAGCGGAAAACCGCGAATCAGTGGTTTTCCTGGAGTCATTCAGTCATGGCCACTTCAACTTCCCCTGCGGACAACGCCTCCACGCCTGAAGCATCCCATCAGGCAGAAGGGCACTTCCGAAATCATGCGCCCGTGCAACGTGAAGGCTTTCGCAAAATGGTGCGCATCATGTGGAACATGATCTTCCACAAACCGCGTAACACCCGGCCGACGGCGCCTGTCCCTGTGCAAACCCTGACTCAGGCAGCCTTGATCGCCGCCCCCAATCACAGCGTTTACCGCCTCGGCCATTCCACTGTACTGCTGAAACTGCGGGACAAATTCTGGATCACCGACCCGGTCTTCGCCGAGCGCGCCTCACCGGTGCAATGGGCCGGCCCCAAGCGTTTTCACCAGCCGCCGATCAGCCTTGAAGAGTTGCCGCCGATTGAAGCGGTGATCCTGTCCCACGATCACTACGACCACCTCGATTATCAAGCGGTGCTCAAACTGGCGGACAAGGCCAAGTACTTTCTGACGCCGCTGGGCGTGGGCGACACCCTGATCAAATGGGGCATCGACGCCAGCAAAGTGCGCCAGCTGGACTGGTGGAAGGGCACCGAGGTTGATGGCATCCAGTTTATTGCCACACCTTCGCAACACTTTTCCGGCCGCGGTTTGTTCGATGGCAACAGCACGCTGTGGGCCTCGTGGGTGATGATCGACGGTGACACACGAATCTTCTTCAGCGGCGACAGCGGTTATTTCGACGGCTTCAAACGCATCGGCGAACAGTACGGTCCATTCGACCTGACACTCATGGAAACCGGTGCCTACAACGTCGAGTGGCCACATGTTCATATGCAGCCGGAGCAAACCCTGCAAGCACACATCGACCTTAAAGGCCGCTGGTTATTGCCGATTCACAACGGCACCTTCGATTTGTCGATGCACGCCTGGTTCGAGCCCTTCGACCGGATTCTGGCGTTGGCCTGGGAGCGGAATGTTTCGATTACCACGCCGCAGATGGGTCAGGCGTTCAATGTGATGTATCCGCAACGGGGTGGAGCCTGGTGGTCGGAGATGGAAAACGTTGGCGATCAGGTGGAACCTCAGAACGCTTGATAACGTGCCGCCGGGCCGACCCACGGGAGCGGCCCGAATTTCACAACTAAACTAGCTGCGTTCATCCAGTAGCAGGTTTAGATATTCCGAGATCTTCGCTACGGTCAAATCGGAGGGTGTCCTAGATTTTGTGTAAACGGGATTTTTATTAAACCGTTAACAGCCGATCTTCGAACTGGATACTGAAGCGATTCAAGGCCGCTTTCCAGTCCCGGATCGGCATCGTCCACTTCTTGCTGATGTTGTTCAGCGCCAGATAAAACAGTTTCATCACCGCGTCATCGGTCGGAAATGAGGCGCGCGTTTTGATCACTTTGCGCAGGCTCATGTTGATCGATTCGATGGCATTGGTGGTGTAAATCACCTTGCGAATTTCGGCTGGATAGTCAAAAAACGGGATCACCCGAGCCCAGTTTCGCCGCCATGACAGGCTGATCGACTGGTACTCGGCATCCCATTTGGCTTCAAATTCGCAGAGTCGTTGTTCGGCCAATTCGGCGGTTGCCGAGGTGTAAATCAGTTTGAGATCAGCCGCCACCTCTCGCTGCTTTTTCCACGACACGAAGTTCAAGCTGTTGCGCACCATGTGCACGATGCACAGCTGAACGACGGCTTTTGGGTAGACGGCTTCAATGGCTTCAGGGAAACCTTTGAGACCGTCCACGCAGGCGATGAAGATGTCCTGCACGCCCCGATTCTTGAGTTCGGTCACCACTTGCAGCCAGAACTTCGCGCCTTCGGTTTGAGCGATCCACAGACCCAGCACTTCCTTGTGACCGGCCATATTGACGCCGATAGCCAGGTAAACCGCCTTGTTGCGCACGGCGCCAGCGTCACGCACTTTGACGTGAATGCAGTCCAGATAGAGGATCGGGTACAGCGCGTCCAGTGGTCTGGCTTGCCACAGCTTGACCTCGTCACTCACCGCGTCGGTAATCGCCGAGATCAGGCTGGGAGAGACCTCTGTGCCGTACATTTCCTGTAAGTGAGCCTGGATTTCTCTGACACTCAAACCGCGAGCGTAGAGAGAGATGACTTTGTCATCGAAGCCCGTCCAGCGGGTTTGATGCTTGGCCACCAACTGCGGCTCGAAGGACGCCTGCCGGTCGCGAGGGATGTCGAGCGGCAGTTCGCCGAAGTCGCCCTTCAGGGTTTTACCGCTGTGACCGTTGCGCGCATTGGCGGCGGTGTTGGTGATCGCTGCGCTTTTGTCGTGCCCCAAGTGTTCGGTCATCTCGGTTTCAAGGGCCCGCTCCACCAGCATCTTGGTGAGCTGTTTGAGCAGGCCGTTTTCGCCGATCAGATCTTCGGGCTTTTTGTAGTTGGCCAGCAGACTGTCGGCCAGTTTAACCAGTTCAGGATCAGGCTTGACTCGTTTGGCGCGCTTGGGTTTTGGCTCGGTCATTGGATTTCCTTGGGGTAGGCAGTCTCCTGCCAAATGACCGTTTACACAAAACTAATTACACCCTCTCAAATCGCGAAATTTTCCGCGGAGCATTTCATTCAGCTCCTCCTGAGACAGTCCGAGCTTTTGTGCCGCCTCAGTCTTACTCAGCCGACCGGTCTCGAGAAGTATGCCAATCTTCATAACGTACTCAGATTTGGCCCGCATCTCACCCGCATCGGGATTTCCCAGCGCCTCATAAACACAGCTGTCGCTTCCATTGACTTCAATCATTCGCTGGCACCTCACTCAACCATCGCATAATCCGCCCGCCCCACCGGATCAGGCGTAGACCCTTTCACATTCATCCCTCGACCCGGCGCAAACCCCGGGAAGAACACCAACCCCTCCGATTCAAACCGATAAGCCAGCGCCAGCCGCGTAACATCCAGCACATCGCGTTCATCCTCAAATCGCTGAATAGCGTCCACCGAAACCCCGGATTCCCGAGACAGTTTCTCCACACTCCAACCCAGCATCGCTCGGGCCTGAACGCTATGCGTGGGGGTGAATTGGAAAAGGGCGATACGTTCCAGGGTGATTTTTATCGCATGAGAGGCCATGGTGTTCTCCGGGCTCAAGAGTGCTGATTCAAAATATACTGTGTTTTTGTACAGTTGTTTTGAGCCCGGATCAACCTCATTTTTTGATCGGTTCTATTCTTTCTCTCAGGCAGGAGCGTCGGAGCGGCTACGCTATTTCTATGCGGGATCCTGAAAGCTCAGTGGCTTTCAGCCCCCGTCAACAGCAATGTTTGAATGTCAGCTTTCTGATTTTCAACACAAGGAAAGGTGGCGTTTCAAAGGCAAGCAGGTGGTGTGTGTCACAGGGAAGGCAATCATGAAAAGATTACGTCTGCTGTGTGCCCTGATCGGTTTTGCAAGTCTGCCGGTCCTGGCGGATATGGAATCGTCAAACAAAGATGCCTTTGTCACCCACCTGATAAATCAGATGACCCTGGAGGAAAAAATCGGCCAACTGCGGCTGATCGCTATCGATGAAAAGATGACGCCCGAAAAGATACGCGAAGAGATCGCCGCCGGGCGAATCGGTGGTACCTACGGCTCTGTAAGCCGTTACGTAAACCGACCCATGCAGGACGCGGCTCAACAAAGCCGCCTGAAAATACCGATGTTTTTCGGCTGGGACGTGATACACGGCCATCGAACCATTTTTCCCATTGGCCTGGCGCTGGCCTCGAGCTGGGACATGGACGCCATTGAGTTGAGCGGTCGAACGGCGGCGAAAGAAGCCAGTGCGGACGGTATCGATTTGACCTTTGCACCGATGATAGATATCGCCCGTGATCCTCGTTGGGGGCGTACATCCGAAGGCTTCGGTGAAGACACCTATCTGGTTTCGCGCATTGCCAAAGTGATGGTTCAGGCCTACCAGGGCAAAAGCCTGAAAGCACCCGACAGCATCATGGCCAGCGCCAAACACTTCGCGTTGTATGGTGCTGTCGAGGGTGGACGCGACTACAACAGCGTCGACATGGGCCTGGCCAGAATGCACCAGGACTACCTGCCACCTTATCGTTCGGCGATTGAGGGTGGCGCGGGAGCGGTGATGGTGGCGCTTAACTCGATAAATGGCGTGCCAGCCGCATCCAATGCATGGTTGATGCAAGACCTGCTTCGCAAAGCATGGGGCTTCAAGGGGTTGGTCATCAGCGACCACAATGGGATAAACGATCTGGTTCAGCATGGTGTTGCGAAGAATCACCGCGAAGCGGCCAGGCTCGCGATCAGGGCCGGTGTTGATATGAGCATGAACGACTTCTCCTATGGTCCGGAGCTACCCGGGCTGCTTGAGTCTGGCGCTGTTTCCCAGAGCAATATCGATAACGCAGTACGGGAAGTCCTGGGGGCCAAGTATGACATGGGGCTGTTCGAAGACCCTTACCGACGCATCGGCGTTGCCAGTGAAGACCCTGCTGATAACAATGCCGAAAACCGTCTGCACAGAGCGCAGGCCCGTGAGGTGGCACGCAAGACATTGGTGCTGCTGAAGAATGAAAACGGGCTCTTGCCGCTAAAAAAAGAGGGCGTGATTGCGCTCATAGGTCCGTTGGCAAAAAGTACCATCGACATCATGGGCAGTTGGTCTGCAAGCGGCGTGGCCGCGCAATCGGTGACGATCTACGACGGGCTGAAAAACGCGATGAACCAGGGCTCGCTGATCTATGCCCGAGGCGCCAATCTTGAGGAGGATAAGGAGGTTGTTAAATACCTGGAGTACCAGGGAGTGTCCGAAATTGCGAACGACGCTCGTCCGGCAGCAGAAATGATCGACGAAGCGGTCAAGGCTGCACAACAAGCCGATGTTGTGATTGCAGTAGTGGGTGAGCCCCGCAGTATGTCTCATGAAGCGGCCAGTCGAACCAGCCTCGATCTGCCTGGGCGCCAGAGTGAATTGATCACCGCCCTGAAAGCCACCGGCAAGCCGCTGGTACTGGTATTGATGAACGGTCGGCCACTTTCCATCGGCAAGGAGCACAAACAGGCCGATGCGATTCTGGAAACCTGGTACAGCGGCTCCGAAGGAGGCAACGCCGTTGCCGATGTCTTGTTCGGTGACTACAACCCGTCCGGCAAATTACCCATCACCTTTCCACGCTCCGTGGGGCAGATCCCGAATTACTACAGTCACTTGAACACCGGTCGCCCCTACCTGCCAGGTGGGCTTCGCAACTACACGTCTCAATATTTCGATCAATCCCATGGTCCGCTTTATCCCTTCGGCTATGGGCTGAGTTATACCGATTTCAGCCTGACCGACATGGCCCTGTCTTCGACCACACTGAACAAGACCGACAAGCTCGTCGCCAGCGTCATAGTGAAGAATACCGGCCAGCGCGACGGCGAAACGGTGGTTCAGCTGTATATCCGCGATGTCGTTGGCTCCCTCAGCCGTCCGGTCAAAGAACTGAAGAACTTTCAAAAAATCATGCTCAAGGCCGGAGAAGAGAAAGCGGTCCACTTCAGCATTGATGAGAACGACTTGAAGTTCTTCAACGCTCAGTTGGAATACGCCGCCGAGCCGGGCGAGTTCCAGGTGCAGATCGGTCTGGATTCTCAGGATGTGAAGGCGCAGAGTTTTGAGTTGCTGTAAAAGTGAAGGCGCGTCGGACACAAGACCTGTGGCGAGGGGGCTTGCCCCGTTCGGCTGGGAAGCAGTCGCAAGGTGCCGCCGTTTTAGCGAGCAAGCCCGCACACATGGATTGCGCTTAACTGACTGGCATTAGCGGCTGCCGCCTCCCTGTTTCGCCCCCTCCAGCCAGGTCGTTGGCGCCTGTCCCAGTACGCGGCGGAACATCGTTGAGAACGCCGCCGGGCTGTCATAGCCAAAATCCAGGGCAATCCGCGTCACCGGTTCGCCCACCACCAGCCGCGCCAGAGCCAGCACAACACAAGCCCGCTGCCGCCATTGGCTGAAACTCAGACCCGTCTGTTGGCGGAACAGGCGATTGAAGGTGCGCAGACTGATGTGCAACTGATCGGCCCATTGCTGTGGCGACTGATGAGCGTCGGGCCGCTGCACAAAGTCCCGGCACAACGCGAGCAACCGCGCATCGACGGGCAGCGGAATGTGTAACGGCAGGTGAGTGCTGCGCGCCAGTTCATGCAACAGCAAGTCGATCAGCGCTGCGTCACGCCCGCGCTCGTCATACGCCAGCGGGATCTCCACCGCCTCCATCAGCAAATGCCGCATCAATGGTGAAACGCTAATCACCTGGCAGCGATTCCCCAGATCCACCGCGCCCGGCTCGATATACAAACTGCGAGTACTCACCCCCAGCATCAGCACCTCATGCGCCACTCCCGCCGGAATCCATACCGCCCGCTGAGGCGGCACCACCCAATTGCCGTCGTGCGTGCTGACATGCATCACCCCGGTGGCGCCGTACAACAATTGCGCCCGCCGATGTGTATGACGAGGCAACAAATGGCCGTGGGAATAATCCGTACCGATGGCCACCACCGGCCGTGGCGTGTGGTCCAGCAGATCAATCGAAACATTGCGCATCGAGCAGCCCCAGCGGTTGGCGTAAACGCGAACATTATTGGCTAACTTGCGGAAGCAGGCCAAGGCGCATCGCTCTATCGTCGACCGCTCTCAACTAACGGACGACACCGATGTTCTATCTCCTGCTGGCACTCTTCGGCTGCATGACCGGCATTACCGCGGTGCTGTTCGGCTTCGGCGGCGGCTTCGTCGTCGTGCCATTGCTCTACCGCCTGCTCATGACCAGCCACGGCGCAGACGACCCCGTCAGCCAATCGGCGATGCACATTGCTGTGGCAACCTCGACCTGCGTGATGATCGTCAACGCAACGATCGCCACCGGAAAACACCGGCGCGCCGGTAATCTCATTCGCCATTACCTGTGGCCGTTGGGCGGGTTTATCGGCGTGGGCGCGGTAGTCGGCGCCGTAGCGGCGATGTGGGCAAGTGGCGAGGTGATTCGCTATGCCTTCATCGCGTACCTGGGCGTGACCATCGCGGATTGCCTGTTGCGACGCGGCTTTCTTACAGCGTCCGACACCGCCATCCCACGGCGATTGGGAAGGGCAGAAGTGTCTGGCGGGGGCGTAGGAATCGGCACCATCGCCACGTTTCTCGGCGTAGGCGGCAGCGTCATGACCGTGCCGTTGTTGCGGCGTTGTGGGTTGAGCATGTCCCAGGCGACGTCCATGGCCAATCCGCTCAGTTTGCCCGTGGCGCTGGCCGGGACGCTGACTTACATGGCCATGTCTGGTTTCACCGAGTTTGATCTTGGGCCTTGGTTTGTCGGTTATGTGGATCTGCTGGCGTTTGCGGTGTTGACGGTGGGGTCGCTGGTGGGGATTCGGCTAGCCACGCCGTGGATTGGGCGGATACCGGATCGAACCCATGCGCGGGTTTACATCGGTTTGCTGGTGCTGGTGATGATCAGCCTGTGCCTGAGTTGACTGCTGGCGACGTAGTTTTTCATCGATTCTCGGAGGATGCTTCGCCATAATCCGCGGCTCTTTACCGCGAGCAGGCGCTCGTTTCATTCAAGGATGATGTGATGTTCAAAGGACTGTTTCGTCTGACCGGCGTTGTCGTGCTGGTGTGCACAACATTTTCTACCGCGCTGTGGGCTGAAAACGGTACTCGGGTCTACACCGGAACCGTGGGCAAAACCCCGATTGTGCTGGAGGTGAGCGCCAACGGCAGTGAGGGCCGCTATTTCTACCAAAAGTACCGCGGCGATCTGGTGCTCACCGGCAAAAAAAGAAGGCGAAACCCTGATACTCGACGAGGGAAACCCGCCTGACGAAGAGGGTAAGCCTCTCCCGCAATTTCGCTTGCAGCCCAAGCCCGATGGTTGGTCTGGCGAGTGGACCAACTCACAAGGCAAAGTCCTCAAGGTCGAGTTGCAGCCAGCCAAACTCCCGCCGGTGTCCGCCGATACGTTGCCCTATCTCGTCAGACTCCATGACAAGGCTCCGTACGAATTCCTACGTCTGCAAGGCCTGAAACTCAAACAAGGACGGACCGAAACCTTCATGGGTTACACGCTGCAATGGTGGAGCGAACCGCAGACAAAAACAGAGGGGTTTGAAGTGGTTTCGGGTTACACCGCTGAGGCGCGACAGCGCATCAATCAGCAGTTGATGGCGCGGTTGTGGCAAGGCGTGGTGGGGCATTTCGGCTGCTACGTCGATGGCCAAGAGAGTTACTACAGCCAGACGATGCAGCCGTCGTGGCTGACGCCCTCCGTGATGAGCACGACTATTTCATTCGAGTACTACTGCGGTGGTGCTTACCCGGATCAGTACAACGAGGCGCTCAATCTTGATACCCGCACCGGCAAAGCCCTGACGCTTGATGACGTGCTGTGGGTGGGGCAGGGCAAGCCACTGCATTTCGAGCAATCCTACGACTACGATGAACCTTCATCCGAGTCTTCCGATGCCTATTTCGACTACCGCTCCAAGGAGCTGGCGCCCTGGCTGGTGTCGCAACTGCTTAAGCTCTATCCCAATGAAATGACGACAACTCCAGAGGGTGAGAACGGCTGCGGCTACAACGAAGATGATCCTTGGCAATTTCCGGACTGGTACTTCACCGAAAAAGGCATCCGGTTAGAGCCTTCCTTCCCTCACGTGGCTGCCGTGTGCCGAAACATAGGCTGGAGCGTTCTGCCCTACAACCTCGTCAAACAACACCCCGGCGGCGTAGCACTGCAACTGCCCTAGGCTGCATACGGAAACATTTACCCAAGGAAGATTTGATGTTCAAAGGATTGTGTCGTTTGACCGGCGTTGTCGTGCTGGTGTGCTCAACGGTTTCTACTGCGCTGGGGGCCGACAGTGGCAAGCAGGTCTACACCGGAACGTTAGGCAATTCGCCAATTGTGTTGGAGGTGAACTCCGATAATGGCAAGAACGTGAGCGGGCGCTACTTCTACCAGAAGTACCGCAAGGACTTAATACTCAGTGGCGAAAAGGACGGTGAGGCGCTGAGATTTGATGAGGGCAACTACCGCGATCGCGAGGGTGAACCGCGCCCCAACATTCGTCTTCAGCCCACACCCAACGGCTTGTCCGGGGAATGGACCAGCCCCCAAGGCAAAGTCCTGAAGATAGAACTGCTGCGAGCCAAACTACCACCGGTTCCAGTGGGTACTTTGCCTTATCTCGCTACGCTCCATGACGTGACGCCTTATGAATACTTGCGCCTGCAAGGTATGAAACTCAAACAAGGCAAGACCGAAACCTTCATGGGCTACACGCTGCAATGGTGGAGCGAACCGCAATCCGGGATGTCGTTGTTTGAAGTGGTTTCGGGTTACAGCGCCGGAGAACTTCAGCGCATCAATCAACAATTAATGGGGCGATTGTGGCAGCAAGTCGTCAGCTTTCACGATTGCCTCACCCAGCCCGGCATGTACGTCTACAGCCAAACGGCCGATCCGTTGTGGATGTCACCCTTGGTGATCAGCGTGAACATCATGGCCGAGGACAACTGTGGCGGGTCTTACTCGGATGAGAGGGACATGCCGTTCAATCTCGATACCAAGACCGGCAAGACCCTGGCGCTGGAAGATGTGCTTTGGATAGGACTGGGCGAACCGCAGCACTACGAACTAAGCCAGCTCGACGACAAGGCATCCTATGATGCTTATCGCGCCTATTCCGAATACCGCACCAAAGAACTGGCGCCGTGGCTGGTAGGTCAATTGCGCTCGCTCTATCCCGAGGAAGTCACCACCACGACTGACCGCAATGATGGCTGCGTCTACGGTGAAGAACAGTCGTGGAAATTCCCTTCCTGGTACTTCACCGACCAAGGCATCAAATTGCTGCCTTCCTTTGCTCACAACCAAGCCATGTGTCGAAGCGTTGAATGGAGCGTCCTGCCGTACAACCTGATCAAACAACACCCCGGCCACGTAGCATTGAAGTTGCCCTGATGCTGGATTACTTATCCGCCAACCCCGGCGCTTCCCGAACAATAAAGTGATCCAGGTTCTCAATATTCGCACTGAACACCCCGAACGTTTGCTCGGGGTTTTTCTTGCTCGGCACCTGCTTCAACTCCGGCGTCACGCCATAAAAGAAGCAATACAACTCTTTCCCGCTCTCGCTGGCGTGCTTGATCTCTTCCAGAAACGCTTTGCGCTTGCGGTAGTTGTCGATCAGCTTTTTGCTCAAGTAAACGTTGACTGAATAAGGCTTCTTCTTCGCCTCGTCCGGTTGTTTGAACCAGACCTTCTGTTCGAAATCGATGCGAAAGCTCTGCGTGTAATCCTTGATCTCCTTGATCTTGCCCCAGTAAATCAGCCCCTTGTTGTCCTGCAGATACTCGATCTTCTTGAAGAACGACCCATAAGGCGCCGTGTGCTCGCCAATCTTCAGCGGCATGCGCTTGAGCAACTCCTTGTCCTCGAAGTTCGACACAAAACACTCCACCGGGTGGGCGAAGACACTGGTCTTGTCCGGTGCTGATTCGCGGCTCGGGTGCTCGACGTCACTGGCCGCTGAAGAGGGTTTCGGATCGTCCCGCATCACATCTGCCGCCACCGCCGGGATCGACGGCTTACGCACATACTCACGCCGAGTCAGCAACAACTCCGACGGGAAATGCTCCTCGCGACTGTCATCCGTTTCCGCACCGTCCGAGTCCACACCTGACGCCGACGCCTTGAGACTGACATAAGGACAATCCGCCACATGCCGAGTGCTGGGTGTGTTCTTGAAGTGCGGGGTGCGAACGTAATTCACGTTCTTGGCGTTGAACGTCGTCAACACATTCGCCGCATCGAAGGCCAAACGGCAGGCATCGTTTGGGCATTGGAAGTGTTCCTTGGCGGAATCGAAATCCATGGTTTCGTCGAAATTCAAATCGCGCACGTCATAGATCGACAGCTTGTCGTCGAGGCTGAGGCAGTAGGCGAGGTCGAATTTCATGATGGGCTCGGGTCCTTGAGTGGGGAAGGGTATTAATAGCGGGAGGTGGACTGCAGCGCACTTATTCTTTTGAAATTCTGCCTACCATGTCGCCATAATCTAGGTTTGCCTCTACTCATGCCAATAATCGGAAAGGATCTACGCTTATGTCTGATGGTAATCACATCAATATTGGTTCGATGGGCGATGCCAACCATATCAATATTTCGCAACATCAATCGTTGCCGCCGAGCACCATTCAGTTCGATATTGACCCGAACAGCTTTGAGCGGCTGAGTCGCACTAACGTTAATAAGGCTGCTGTGGGTTTTTTTCTGTCGCTGCCGTTACTCGCTCTCTCGTTCATGTCCATAGTGGCCGATGCTTCGGCATTCTTTCTTATTTCAACATCGGTTCGAGAATCCCGGCCTACGTGATCATGGCTATTGCGATGCTGGGTTTGTTGTTTTTTAACCTCAAACGAAAAATTGCCACGACAACCATCCCGCAAGATCAGGCGCGATTTATCGATGGTCGTTGGGTTGAGCGAGATGAAAATGGCGACTATCTGCTCTACCGAAAAGCTGCCCCATGCAACTATAAAGACTGTCGTGGAACCGTACGCATTCAAACTCCACCGCCTCGCGAACTCCATAACCATGACTTGATTGGCGTTTGCGACATAGGTGGAAAACAGCATACCTATCGCGTCGACTTCAATGGTATTGGCGAGCGACAACACTTTGATTGGAGGCCAGCCGAGCAGAACAACCCTTGAATGCAGGGATGTACACGTTGAATAGGATGAGCATCCGCGCAGCGGTTCAAGCTTTCACTCAACAACAAGCCGTTTTACCCTACTGTAAAGCGACAATTTGAAGTCATCCCTGTCGCTTGATAGGTGGCAGCGGCGGTGACAGTTTGGGCAGAGCGCTACGGCATTGGTGATGCCGTCAGATCCTTTTTCAGCCAAATGCTTAACGTGATGAACCTCAAGAAACGGCAAACCGTCGACTTCGAACGGTGCGTTCTGACCGCAGCCTTCACAAATCCCTTTAGCCAAGTCAGCCACCCAAGCCCGGATTTTTGGATCTCGGACGTAGGACGTGGTGGTAACGCTAACTTGTTTTGGATTCGGGTTACCTGAAGGTTCGATGTTCAGTCCCTTCTTTTGTAATCTGGAGGCCCGGCTGATCAGCGTCTGGTGATCAGAGGTCGGAGCGGATTCGCCCGCGCCGGGCACAACTTTGTTGGCCAATATATTGCGGATCCGTTGACCAATTCCCGCGCCGAAGTTCTTGGCGGGCATGTAGCCTTCAATCCGCGGAAAGTCCATTTGCTCCAGCACCGCAGAGATGTTTTGCATGCGGTACTCAATCGAAGACCCACTGCGTTTGCTTAGCGGTCCTTCACGCAAAAGCTGGTTTTCAACCGACTTTTTGAAGGTCTCCCCATTTTGTTCACGGCCCATCATCTTCAGATAAGCATCGACCGAAGCCTCAAGCTCCAGATCACTCCAGCCAGTTTTTTCTTTTGGGGTATCCATACAATCGCCGAGGGTTGAAAACCCTCGGACGATACTGAGTGGCCACTACGACTGTCTACGAAAATTCCTACAGAAAAGACCGACGAATCGCTCAATCGATCCTACAAAGACACCGCCGCACTAACCCACCGAATGCTTCGACGACTGAAACACATCCCAAACCTTCCGCCACCAAGGCTTAACCGCCGGCACCCGCCGTCGCGTGCGATTCAGCAACAGATAAGGCATGTCCCGCAGCCGTATCCAGCCTTCATCCTGCCAATGCAACAGACTCAACGACATCTCCGGCCAATCCAACAAACTCAACATCGGCCGATCCGCATGCTTCGACGGCCCCGCATCGCGCAAGGCTGGCACCACTTGATGAGTCAGCCACTCGCGCAACAGCCGATTCCCCGGCGCGTAGTGATAGACCAGCAACGCATACACGCCTGATTCGCTGAGCATCAGCCGCTTTTCCGGTTGGCCGTGGTAGTCGATCAGTAACGTGTGCCGTTGATCTTCGTCGAGTTTACTGACCACCCGATCACTCAGATGAAAACCCATCAATCGACCAAAATCGCGGGCGCAGAACCAAGTTTGGTTTTCCAGGAGAAGGGCGTGGAGGACAAGGTTGTGGCGGGAGAAGGCCATTACCGAGAAGGGATCAGACATAGCTGATCTCCAGAGTTTCGAGAGTGTGGGGTCGATCATGTTTAGGCATATCCATTACCTCTACGTTTAGATTTTGGAGGGCCTGAACCCAACGTAGAGTGGACTTAAGAAATCCCAACGAGCAAAGTCATCACACACCTGAACGACAAACACCTAAAAGTGATTGCGGATCTGAATGATTGGCCAAGCTTTCTACGTTGGGCGTTTCTTAGGCACCTGCAATGGAGCTTAGAGGTGCTTTGACAGGGCATCAATGCGGACGGAGCTGTAAGTGCTGTAGGAGTTTTAGCGTCGTAGCGTAGGGAAGGAAAAAAGGTTTTCATTCCCCAATAAAAAAGCCCCGATCAGATCGGGGCTTTTGCTTTTCGATTTTTCGATTCAGAGTGCAATCGTCAAATCACGGTTAGCTAGGGAATCAATCCCAGCTAAGCGCACCGCCGGTTTGGTATTCAATAACCCGAGTCTCAAAGAAGTTCTTCTCTTTCTTCAAGTCCATAATCTCGCTCATCCAAGGGAACGGGTTCGTAGTCCCCGGATACTCTTCTTTCAAACCGATCTGCGACAGACGACGGTTAGCGATGAACTTCAGGTAGTCCTCCATCATCGCCGCGTTCATGCCCAACACGCCGCGAGGCATGGTGTCGCGAGCGTATTCGATTTCCAGCTGAGTGCCTTGCAGAATCATCTGCGAAGCTTCTTCCTTCATTTCAGCGTCCCACAGGTGTGGGTTTTCGATTTTGATCTGGTTGATCACGTCGATGCCGAAGTTCAGGTGCATGGATTCGTCGCGCAGGATGTACTGGAACTGCTCGGCGACGCCGGTCATTTTGTTGCGGCGGCCCATGGAGAGGATCTGGGTGAAGCCGCAGTAGAAGAAGATGCCTTCCAGAACGCAGTAGTAGGCGATCAGGTTGCGCAGCAATTCCTTGTCTGTTTCGACGGTGCCGGTTTCGAACTTCGGATCGGAGATCGAGCGGGTGTATTTCAGGCCCCAGGTGGCTTTTTTCGCGACCGATGGGATCTCGTGGTACATGTTGAAGATCTCGCCTTCATCCATGGCCAACGATTCGATGCAGTACTGGTAGGCGTGGGTGTGGATCGCCTCTTCGAACGCCTGGCGCAGGATGTACTGGCGGCATTCCGGGTTGGTGATCAGGCGGTACACGGCCAGCACCAGGTTGTTGGCAACGAGGGAGTCGGCGGTGGAGAAGAAGCCGAGGTTGCGCATGACGATGCGGCGTTCGTCGTCGGTCAGGCCTTCCGGGTCTTTCCAGAGGGCGATGTCGGCGGTCATGTTGACTTCTTGCGGCATCCAGTGGTTTGCGCAGCCGTCCAGGTACTTCTGCCAGGCCCAGTCGTACTTGAACGGGACGAGCTGGTTGAGGTCGGCGCGGCAGTTGATCATGCGCTTTTCGTCGACCGCCACACGGGCGGAGGCGCCTTCGAGTTCGGCGAGGCCTTCGGCGATGTCGAGGTTGTCCAGGGCAGCTTTTGCACGGGCGATTGCGGCGGAGTCGGACGCGGTTACAGCGCGGGCTTCTTGAGCCGCGACGCCACCAGCGGTGTCGAGGCGGTCCATGTTGGCTTCAGTTGCGTGCCCGGCGTTGGCGCCTTTTACAACGGTTTCGCCGCTGTCTTCTTTGTCGAATTCGTCCCAGCTCAGCATGACGTGTCGTCTCCTGCGTGAGGGCCAGATGCCCGTGTGAAAACTGATAGGTTGGTTTTTCACACGGCCGTACTGGCCGCGTTGGATAGCGTTTTTTGCAGCGGTACACGCAGGCAAATAAACATAAATTTGTACGGGGTTCCGAGAGCCTCTGACGGGCGCAGAAATCGGTGAGGATTTCGGCGTGGGCTTCAGACTGGCTGTTATCCCTGTAAGGGAATATTGCAGGCCCGTTAAGGCGGCATTATAGGGAAATTTTTGCAGCCGTGGTGGGGCGAATCCGCGCATGGAGCGGTCGAGAAGGAGGGTTTTTCGGTCGGAGCGAGGGTTTACAGGGCTTTGGCTGGATGTCGCGAGTGAAGATTTTTTTTCATAAATTTTAGCCAGCCATTTTTTTGTTCAAAAAACAGCCAGAAAATCGCCTTTTTCACTATATGTTGTGTTTTGAGTCACTTTTCGATGCCCCCAGACACAACTAAGCCCGGCCGAAGCCGGGCTGTAAAGTCACGCTTGATGATCAGCTGAGGCGAGCTGCACCCACGTGATCTGCACCATCAGCAGCGACTTTGGCAGCGCCGGTGCGATCAAAACCGTCAGAAGCGAGTTTGGCAGCGCCCGTGTGGTCGGAGCCATCGGAGGCGAAAGACGCCGAACCGGTATGGTCGTAACCGTCAGAAGCGACAGCCGCTTGCGTGGTGTAAGCAGCCGAGCCAGTGCGGTCGTAGCCGTCAGCGGCGAAGGTGTTAGCGGCCAGGACAGAGAGGGTCAGGGCGAGGATCAGTTTGGTTTTCATGGTAGTAGCTCCAGATTCGTTGGCGTTTTGTGCCTTGGGTGTGGAATTGATACTACGCCAGATAATTTGATTAAAAAGCGCAAATAAACGCTCAAACTAATCGAGTAAATCGATATGTAAGGTTCGGCGCTTCACCTGCCTTAAATAGCGGGCGGGTGGGTCGAACCTTGGGAGGGTGAGAGCGGGTGATTAGCCGTTAGAGCAGCCATTACCCATGATGCTGTAGCGAAGAATGTGGCGTTGGCCTTTGGAGTCGTCGTATTCCATTTTCGCCGGAACAACTTCGCAGACGTTCGGAATTTCGCTCATGGAGACAACTTTGGCGATGTCCAGGTGAGTGGAGTAAGTGTATTCCTCGATAGCGGGTTGCTGCTGCGCGACATCAGTCGGAACCTCGTCTGCCATGGCGGTTGCGCACAGGCTGCTGAGGGCCAGAACTAATAAAGCTTTCATTTCAGATTTACCTTTTAGAGGTCGAGTGGGGTCGCGCAACCTTTTTGGGGTTGCGTGTAGAACTTAAGTACTGGGTTTTGGATTAACTGCCTTCGTGGGGGCTGCAACTTGGTTAATCACGTTGCCTGGTTGGCGAGGCTGATTTTAGGCGTGGGGTTTACATTCATATAGGCGTGCTTTTGATAAACACTATTGGCAGATCCTGTAACAATCCCCGAAAAGCGACCTTTGGCTCGCTGATGAAGCCAATATCCTAAATGCTCAAAGCCCCTGAAATCACCGGCCTTGAGCGCCTCGGCGGGGTATAGCCACATTTTGTAGGGGCTTGTTACTACCATCGTCGAATGGTTCTATAGGCCCGGCCCGGCTACAACTGGGTCATACAAAAACAACTATTCCACCGAGGTAACAAAGATGAGTGCGGCTTCCCTGTATCCCGTTCGTCCCGAGGTTGCGGCCAATACGCTGACTGATGAGGCGACCTACAAGGCCATGTACCAGCAGTCCGTCGTTAACCCGGACGGCTTCTGGCGCGAGCAAGCCAAGCGCCTCGACTGGATCAAGCCTTTCACCACGGTGAAACAGACTTCTTTCGACGATCACCATGTCGACATCAAATGGTTCGCCGACGGCACCCTGAACGTTTCCTACAACTGCCTCGACCGTCATCTGGCCGAGCGCGGCGATCAAGTCGCGATCATTTGGGAAGGGGATGACCCTGCCGAAAGCCGCAACATCACCTATCGCGAGCTGCACGAACAAGTCTGCAAGTTCGCCAACGCCCTGCGTGGCCAGGATGTGCACCGCGGCGACGTGGTGACTATCTATATGCCGATGATCCCCGAAGCCGTGGTCGCCATGCTGGCGTGTACCCGGATCGGCGCGATTCACTCGGTGGTGTTCGGTGGTTTCTCGCCGGAAGCACTGGCGGGTCGGATCATCGACTGCAAATCCAAAGTAGTGATCACTGCCGACGAAGGTATTCGTGCCGGCAAGAAGATCCCGCTCAAGTCCAACGTCGACGACGCGCTGACTAACCCGGAAACCAGCAGCATTCAGAAAGTCATTGTGTGCAAGCGCACCGGTGGCGACATCAAGTGGAACCCGCATCGCGACATCTGGTTCGAAGACCTGATGAAGGTGGCAGGCAGTGTCTGCGCGCCGAAAGAGATGGGCGCTGAAGAAGCGCTGTTCATCCTTTATACCTCCGGTTCCACCGGTAAGCCGAAGGGCGTGCAACACACCACCGGCGGTTATCTGCTGTACGCGGCGATGACCCACGAGCGTGTGTTCGACTACCGCCCGGGCGAAATCTACTGGTGCACCGCCGACGTCGGCTGGGTCACGGGTCACACCTACATCGTTTATGGCCCGCTGGCCAATGGCGCGACCACGCTGTTGTTTGAAGGCGTGCCGAACTATCCGGATATCACCCGGGTGGCGAAGATCGTCGACAAGCACAAGGTCAATATCCTCTACACCGCTCCGACCGCGATCCGCGCGATGATGGCGTCGGGCAAGGCCGCCGTTGAAGGCGCCGATGGCAGCAGCCTGCGCTTGTTGGGTTCGGTCGGTGAGCCAATTAACCCGGAAGCGTGGGATTGGTACTACAAGAACGTCGGCCAATCCCGTTGCCCGATCGTCGACACCTGGTGGCAGACCGAAACCGGCGGCAACATGATGAGCCCGCTGCCGGGCGCTCACGGTCTCAAGCCGGGTTCGGCGGCACGTCCGTTCTTCGGTGTAGTGCCGGCGTTGGTGGACAACCTGGGCAACATCCTCGAAGGCGTGGCCGAGGGCAACCTGGTGATTCTCGATTCGTGGCCGGGCCAGGCGCGCACGCTGTATGGCGACCATGACCGCTTCGTCGATACCTACTTCAAGACCTTCCGCGGCATGTACTTCACCGGTGACGGTGCGCGTCGTGACGAAGATGGTTATTACTGGATTACCGGTCGCGTGGATGACGTGCTCAACGTGTCCGGCCACCGCATGGGCACCGCCGAGATCGAAAGCGCGATGGTCGCCCACCCGAAAGTCGCCGAAGCCGCCGTGGTCGGCGTGCCGCACGACATCAAGGGGCAGGGCATCTATGTCTATGTCACGTTGATCGGTGGCGAAGAGCCGAGCGAGCAGCTGCGACTTGAGCTGAAAAACTGGGTCCGTAAAGAGATTGGCCCGATTGCCTCGCCGGATGTCATCCAGTGGGCGCCGGGCTTACCGAAAACCCGTTCGGGCAAAATCATGCGCCGGATTCTGCGCAAGATTGCTACGGCTGAATATGAGGGGTTGGGGGATATCTCCACCCTGGCGGATCCGGGTGTGGTGCAGCATTTGATTGATGAACACAAGATCATGAACGTCGCGTAAGCAGCGTTCCGCATCATCCAAATCCCTCCAGGTGTTGAGCCTGGTGGGGTTTTTTTGTGGTCGTCGGTCGGTATCTTCGGTGTTATTGCGGGCCTCATCGCGGGCAAGCCTTGCTCCTACGGGCTGAGTCGTTCGCAATGTGGTAATCAGCCCAAACCCTGTAGGAACAAGGCTTGCCCGCGATGACGATCTGTACGGCGCCACATCAACAACGGCCAATAATTATCGGCTACTTCCGTAGGTTATTTCCCACTGTTACCCATCACCCTTCAAGTTACTGAATGTGTAACCGCTCGCGCCGATACGGGGCATTGGGAAACGTGAAGCCCCGTCATCGGGACCTCTCAGCCCCTGAAACAAATAAGACACAACGCTACGCTTGCCGGATTAGAAGGGTTTGCCAATAATAGGCCCGCAATTTGCAGCATAGATCGGTTCACTGTCTTTTGCTCTTGCATGAATTTGCAAGGCTGTCAACGCGCCCAGGCGGCTTTCTCGGTGCTTCTGTAATTAGTTGTCGCATTGAAGAAATATCGGCTTCGGGCCTGTCGTTAGAATGCCGATCACTCGCTCGTTGTTGCTCGCGTTGAAAAAGCGCGAGATTCCTACAACGCAGCACCGCTTTGCGGTTCCACTCATTCGCATATTGGGCTGTCGCTCACTCTGCCGTTTTAGCCCTTTACCGATGGAGTCCCAAGATGAAGAAACTCGTGCTGCTTGGCGCCCTGGCACTGTCCGTGCTGTCCCTGCCGACTTTCGCCGATGAAAAGCCTCTGAAAATTGGTATCGAAGCGGCTTACCCTCCGTTCGCTTCCAAAGCGCCGGACGGCAGCATCGTTGGTTTCGACTACGACATCGGCAACGCTCTGTGCGAAGAGATGAAGGTCAAGTGCGTTTGGGTCGAGCAAGAGTTCGACGGTCTGATCCCGGCACTCAAAGTGCGCAAGATCGACGCGATCCTGTCGTCCATGTCGATCACTGAAGACCGCAAGAAGTCCGTGGACTTCACCAACAAGTACTACAACACCCCGGCTCGCCTGGTCATGAAGGCCGGCACTCCAGTCAGCGACAGCCTGGCTGAGCTCAAGGGCAAGAACATCGGCGTGCAACGTGGTTCGATCCACGAGCGTTTCGCCCGTGAAGTCCTGGCCCCGCTGGGTGCCGAGATCAAGCCTTACGGTTCGCAGAACGAAATTTACCTCGACGTGGCCGCTGGTCGCCTCGACGGCACCGTGGCAGACGCTACGCTGCTGGATGACGGTTTCCTGAAAACCGACGCCGGCAAAGGTTTCGCCTTCGTTGGCCCGGCCTTCACCGACGTCAAATACTTCGGCGACGGCGTAGGTATCGCAGTTCGCAAGGGTGACGCGCTGAAAGACAAGATCAACACCGCGATCACCGCCATTCGCGAGAACGGCAAGTACAAGCAAATCCAGGACAAATACTTCGCCTTCGATATCTACGGCAAATAACACGTCCCGGCGACAAGTCCGAAATGGCGCAAGCAACAGGATCTCTGAGGTTTGCGCCATTTTTTCATCCCCCTTTTCGAGGACCTGAATCATGTTGAAAGGCTACGGGGCTGTCATCCTCGATGGCGCATGGCTGACGCTTCAGCTCGCCTTGTCGTCCATGGTCTTGGCCATTGTTCTGGGTCTGATCGGCGTTGCGCTGCGTCTGTCCCCGATTCGCTGGCTGGCCTGGTTGGGCGACCTGTATTCCACGGTGATCCGCGGGATTCCCGATCTGGTGCTGATCCTGCTGATTTTCTACGGTGGTCAGGACCTGCTCAACCGCGTCGCGCCGATGCTCGGTTTTGACGACTACATCGACCTGAACCCGTTGGCCGCCGGTATCGGCACCTTGGGCTTCATCTTCGGTGCGTACTTGTCGGAAACCTTCCGTGGTGCCTTCATGGCGATCCCGAAAGGTCAGGCAGAAGCCGGCATGGCGTACGGCATGAGCAGTTTTCAGGTGTTCTTCCGGGTGTTGGTGCCGCAGATGATTCGCCTGGCGATTCCGGGTTTCACCAACAACTGGCTGGTCCTGACCAAGGCCACCGCGCTGATTTCGGTGGTGGGCCTGCAAGACATGATGTTCAAGGCCAAGCAGGCGGCAGATGCCACCCGCGAGCCTTTCACCTTCTTCCTCGCAGTGGCGGCGATGTACCTGGTGATCACCAGCGTCTCGTTGCTGGCATTGCGTCACCTTGAGAAGCGCTACTCGGTAGGCGTAAGGGCGGCTGATCTATGATCTTCGACTACAACGTCATTTGGGAGGCCATGCCGCTGTACTTCGGCGGCCTGGTGACTACCCTCAAATTGCTCGCGCTGTCGCTGTTTTTCGGCCTGCTGTGCGCCTTGCCGCTGGGCTTGATGCGCGTCTCGAAAAACGCGGCCGTCAACATGAGCGCCTGGCTCTTCACCTATGTGATCCGCGGCACACCGATGCTGGTGCAGCTGTTTTTGATCTACTACGGTCTGGCGCAATTCGAAGCGGTACGTGAAAGCTTCCTCTGGCCGTGGCTGTCCAGTGCGACGTTCTGTGCGTGCCTGGCCTTCGCGATCAACACCAGCGCTTACACCGCCGAAATCATCGCCGGCAGCCTGCGGGCCACGCCGAATGGTGAGATCGAAGCGGCCAAGGCGATGGGCATGTCGCGCTACAAAATGTACAAGCGCATCTTGCTGCCATCGGCCCTGCGCCGGGCGCTGCCGCAGTACAGCAACGAAGTGATCATGATGCTGCAGACCACCAGTCTGGCTTCCATCGTGACCCTGATCGACATCACCGGTGCCGCACGCACGGTCAACGCGCAGTTCTACCTGCCGTTCGAAGCCTACATCACCGCCGGCGTGTTCTACCTGTGCCTGACGTTCATTCTGGTGAAGATGTTCAAACTGGCCGAGCGCCGCTGGCTGGGCTATCTGGCCCCGCGGAAGCACTGATATGGAACGCATCGATCATTCATTGCCGTGGAGCCACTTGGGCAGCGAGCGCCAGATTTCGGTGTTCCGCTTCGGCAGTGGCGAGCGCAAGGCTTACATCCAGGCCAGCCTGCACGCCGATGAACTGCCGGGCATGCGCACGGCCTGGGAGCTGAAAAAGCGCCTGACCGAACTCGAAGCCCAAGGCTTGCTCAATGGTGTGATCGAATTGGTACCAGTGGCCAATCCACTGGGCCTCGGTCAACTGCTGCAAGGCAGTCATCAAGGGCGTTTCGAGGCGGGCAGCGGCAAGAACTTCAACCGGGATTTCGTCGAGCTGAGCGCGCCAGTCGCCGCTGAGCTGAAAGGACACCTGGGCGATGATCCGCACGCCAATATTCAGCTGATCCGTCAGGCCATGAGCGATGTGCTCGCCGCATTGCCGCCAGCTACAAGTCAGTTGCAAGGCATGCAGCGCATTTTGCTCAGTCATGCCTGCACCGCTGACGTGGTGCTGGATCTGCATTGCGATGCCGAAGCGGCGCTGCACATGTACGCCTTGCCGCAACACTGGCCGCAATGGCGTTCGTTGGCTGCGCATCTGGACGTGAAAGTGGGTCTGCTGGCGGAAGATTCCGGTGGCAGTTCCTTCGACGAAGCCTGTTCGCTGCCGTGGTTGCGTCTGTCGCGTCTGTTTCCTGATGCGCAGATTCCCCTGGCCTGCCTGGCGACGACTATTGAATTAGGCGGTCAGGCCGATACCGGTCGCGCTGAAGCCTGCGCTTACGCCGAAGGCATTCTGGCGTTTCTCGCCGAGCAAGGCTTGATCAGCGGCGAGTGGCCGAAGCCTGCGCAGGACGCGTGCGAAGGCATGCCGTTCGAAGGCACCGAGTTACTGTTTGCGCCACACCCTGGCGTGATCAGTTTCTTGCGTAAACCCGGTGAATGGATTGAAGCCGGCGATGAGATTTTCGAAGTGATCGATCCGTTATCGGATCGGGTCAGCACGGTGTGTGCTGGTACGTCCGGGGTGCTGTTTGCCATTGAACGGCTGCGTTATGCCCAACCCGGTTTCTGGCTGGCCAAGGTGGCGGGGCGCGAAGCGCTGCGTCACGGGCGCTTGCTCAACGACTGACTGACTGTTTTTGTGAGAACCGACCGCATGTACAAACTTGAAGTCCAAGACCTGCATAAACGCTATGGCAGTCACGAAGTGCTCAAGGGCGTGTCCCTGAAAGCGGCGGCTGGCGATGTGATCAGCATCATCGGCTCCAGTGGCTCCGGCAAAAGTACCTTCCTGCGCTGCATCAACCTGCTGGAGCAGCCGCACGCGGGCAAGATTCTGCTCAACAACGAAGAGCTGAAACTGGTCGCCAACAAGGACGGCGCGCTGAAGGCGGCCGACCCGAAACAGCTGCAACGCATGCGTTCGCGCCTGTCGATGGTGTTCCAGCATTTCAATTTGTGGTCGCACATGACCGCGCTGGAAAACATCATGGAAGCGCCGGTCCACGTGCTTGGCATGTCCAAGGCTGAAGCCCGCGAGAAGGCCGAGCACTACCTGAACAAGGTCGGTGTGGCCCATCGTAAAGATGCTTACCCTGGCCACATGTCCGGCGGCGAGCAGCAGCGTGTGGCGATCGCCCGTGCGCTGGCGATGGAACCTGAGGTGATGTTGTTCGACGAACCGACGTCAGCGCTCGACCCGGAACTGGTCGGCGACGTGCTGAAAGTCATGCAGGCCCTGGCGCAGGAAGGCCGGACCATGGTGGTGGTGACGCACGAAATGGGCTTCGCCCGTGAAGTGTCGAACCAGTTGGTGTTCCTGCACAAAGGTGTCGTCGAAGAAAGCGGCAACCCGCGTGAGGTGCTGGTCAATCCACAGTCCGAACGTCTGCAACAATTCCTCTCGGGCAGCCTCAAGTAATCGCTCCCGTTACGCACCAAATTAGGTCATGCTGCGCACCGCGCGCCAGATGGTCTAATTTGGTTGCAGCCGCTTTCGGCTTCTAACAGTGTTTTCGTTTCGGATTGCCCGCCATGACTGCCCATCGAATTGGTTTCCTGATTTGGCCCAGCACTAAAGCACTGACGCTTGCGCTGGCTGAGGAGGCCTTGCGTGTTGCCCAGCGTGTGCATCCGGACGTTG
Organism: Pseudomonas sp. LS2P72; assembly: GCF_054897865.1. Lineage (NCBI taxonomy): Bacteria > Pseudomonadati > Pseudomonadota > Gammaproteobacteria > Pseudomonadales > Pseudomonadaceae > Pseudomonas > Pseudomonas sp. LS2P72. The sequence goes on along the minus strand of NZ_CM142708.1, from coordinate 5,356,324 downwards.
TCTACGAACTGTCGTTTTTGCAGGCCGAACCGCCGACCGAAGGCGCCTGGCAATTGCCGGGTGAGCCGTGGGCCGGCAAGCTCGAAAACTTCCAGAAATTGTTTTTGCTCGCCGATGAGCCGCCGACCACACTCGCGCCGGCGCTCAGTAGTTCGCTGAAACAACTGGTGCGTGCTGGCTGCGTGATCGGTGGTTTGTCTGCCGGTGTTTACCCGTTGGCGCAATTGGGTTTGCTCGACGGTTACCGCGCTGCCGTGCATTGGCGCTGGCAGGACGATTTCACCGAACGCTTCCCGAAAGTCATCGCCACCAGTCATCTGTTCGACTGGGATCGCGATCGTCTGACCGCGTGCGGCGGCCTTTCGGTACTCGACTTGCTGCTGGCCGTGCTGGCCCGTGATCATGGCGCTGAGCTGGCCGGTGCGGTGTCGGAAGAATTGGTGGTCGAGCGCATCCGCGAGGGCGGCGAGCGCCAACGCATTCCGCTGCAGAACCGTCTCGGTTCCAGCCATCCGAAGCTCACGCAAGCCGTGTTGCTGATGGAAGCCAACATCGAAGAGCCATTGACCACCGACGAAATCGCCCAGCATGTGTGCGTGTCCCGTCGGCAGCTGGAGCGGATCTTCAAGCAATACCTCAACCGTGTGCCGAGCCAGTATTACCTGGAACTGCGCCTGAACAAGGCCCGGCAGATGTTGATGCAAACCAGCAAGTCGATCATCCAGATCGGCCTATCGTGTGGCTTCTCCTCGGGGCCGCATTTCTCCAGCGCCTACCGCAACTTCTTCGGTGCCACGCCGCGGGAAGATCGCAACCAGCGGCGCAGCAGCAGCCCGTTCGAATTGTCGTCGGTGCCCTCGGAGCGTGGGTGACAGAGCAGCCACGCCACCTGCTCAGGCTGATTTACTCCTCCATGTCGGAACCTTCAGAAGTCGAGATACCCATCTCTCCTCGATTGATCAGCTCTTCCACTCCAAAGTCCATGCCCGTTCGTTCGAAGTAATCGATCAGCCGTAGCAGGCTCTCCCCGGAAAACCGATTCCCTCGAAAACTGATGTTTTCAGCGATTTCCACCGGCAGTTCCAGCACGTCGCTGGGGACTTCGGTGATGGCGTTGCCACTGAGGTCGGCCCAGTCCAGCTCTGTCACTTGCAGCAGGCCGTGCGGTATTTCGGTGATACCGGTGTCATTCAGCAGTACGGTCGCGAGCTCCGTCATCTGACTCAGGTCAGGCGTTTGCCCCAGAGGGTTGTGGGCCAGATCGAGATAATCGAGGTGTTCCATTCCCGCCAGCGCACTTGCCGATTCCGCTGACAATCTGACGCGGCATTCAGGGAGTGACAGCGACCGCAGTTGACCCATCTTGAACACCGCATCGGGAATGTTGCCCAGATTACAGTCGCGCATTCTGAGGCTTTTGAGTTTGGGGAAAGAGTCCAGAAAATGCCCGGCGCGGGTCGTTCCGCCGGCGTTGCGTAACTCCAGCGATGTCACATGACTGAAGTCGGCGTTCAGGGTGGGCAGGTCGCCGTTGATGTGGGATTCGAAAACGAGTTCATAGGTGGGCTCCAGCGCCTCATTGAAATCATCGTGTTCGCTTTCATGCCGCCAGCACTGCTCCAGTGTCTGTTTGAACTGGTCGCGGTTCATGTGCTCGACAAGCTGTTGTTGGGCGGTGAACGGTTCGCCCGTCAACGGGTGTTGGGCCGGAAGGTCGGCAGTCCATACCGCCAGGTCGTTGCTCAGTTGTGCCAACTCCGCTTCAAGGTTTGTCAGCTCGATCCGGCCGTCTGCCAGTGTGCCTGCCAGTTCATAGACAAACTCGCTCGCCTGTTCGACCTCCAGGTTCGGGTACAGCGCCCTGACTCGGTTGATGTCCGCCTCTGGGGCATAGACACCCAAATCGTATGAGCTGTCGAAGTAGTGATGCTTGATCAGTTGTCGGGCGCTATCAGAAAGCGGATTGTGCGTCAGGTGTATTGCTTGTTTGGTGTACACCGGGCTTTCGAATAATTGCGAAGGCAGCTCACTGATCCTGTTGTGTAGCAGCTTGGCGGTATCAAGTCTGGGGTGGCGAATTACGCTGTCGGGAATGTCGGTCAGGCCGGTACGGCTCAGGTCCAGGTGAACAAGCTCAGGCATGGATTCGACACTGGGCACCATGGTGAACGGGTTCTGGTACAGATCCAGCATGACCAGCTTGTTCAATGAAGACAGTTTCGCCCAGTTGGCTGCATCGAACCTGATTCCGCAATCGCTTAACACCAGCGCATCAAGGTCCGTCATTCGAGGAATGGCTTCGGGGAGGGCGGTCAGGGAAAAGCGTTTCAAATCGAGGCGGCGCAAGCTGGTGAAGCGCTGAAGAAACTCGGGAACACCCTGCACAGCATGACTGCCTTCAAGGGACAGCAATGACACATGGGGGAAATCGGCCGTCAGCGTCGGTAGATCGCCAAGAATCGGCTGGGCAAATCTGAGTGCATAGCGTGGCGTGTCATCCGGACCATTGAAGTCCCGCTCTGATTGTCGGCGCCAGCTGCGCTGGATTTCCTGGGCCAGCAGCCTGCGATTGTGTCGAGCGGCCTGTCGTTCCAGTTCGCTCAGAGGGACCCGGGTTTGCGGGTGAATAGCGGGCGAATCATTTATCCAGATGTTCAGGTCCTGATTCAGTCGCGAGAGTTCGCTGGACAGGCGTGAGAGCTCCATGCGAGCGCCGTCGGGATGCGTTTGTAACTGTAGAACAACAAACTGGAGTTCCTCTGCGGAAAGGCTGGGATAAACCTCGCGAACACGGTCGTTGAGGGACGGCGTCGGGAAGTAACTGCGTCGGTATCCATCCGAGCCGCCAGGCAAGCGCATGGTCGTCGGATCGTAGAACGGTTTTCGATTGGGATTTTTTGCGAACAGCTTGCGTAGTGCCGGTTGGTTCAATGCATGTTCGGCGATGTGTAGCCTGAGTGACTGAGCATTTGCGATAGATGGGCTCAACGCATTGCGCTGTGCTTGCGGCAGCGCCTGAAAAAGTCCCTGATAAAAATCACCGGGCATCGATGCGCTGTCTTGATAAACCTGGTAAGTGCCGACTTCGGCGCGCACCAGTGTTTTCACGATCGGTGCATCGGGCGGACCAATGCTGTCGCGCACAAGTCCGTCATGGGCGTAATCCCTCACTTCAATACGCAGCTCGGCGGGAAAACCGGGCAGCGAACTCAGGCTATGTAAGGCCAGTCGATGGGTGTCGGTGTTGTCCAGAATGTCGGAATAAAGGCCTTCACAGGCTCGGGTTGCGCGCACGGCCTCCATGGCTTTTAGTGCTGCTTCCTTGAGCCGTTGGGGCGCGCGACCGTTGTGCAGCTGGCGTAACTCGGTCCCGGTTGCATTGCTTACCAGCTCTTGCGCGATATCGGTCGGCAATCCATGCACGTCGTCGAGCAGTCGCTGGACCTGCACGTTGTCGGTTTTCTCCTGCGCGCGATAGCGTGTATCGAACAGCGATTTGTGATGCTTCAGGGCAAGTTCGGCCGTTTGTTTTCTGAAGGCTTTCGTTTGGGTTTCCGGTGCCGGCATTGGCGTGTCGACAGGCCAATCGTCGTAGCTGGTCAGTAATTGATGTTGCAGGATCAGATCGGCCTTGCGATAGCGCTCGGGCTGGTCGCTGCCGATCTGTTCGATAAAAGTTTCAATGTCCCGGTTGATCCTGAAACGCTTGATCGTGTCTGTCAGCAGAGAAGGCGGACGATAATGTTCGACATGCATTTCGCGCACTACGTCGTCGTGGTAACCGCTGAACCGCAGGATCTGTTCGCGCTCGGCGCTGGTGAACGACTCGACACCATGGCCGAGGCGGCGCAGGACCTTTTCCCGGTCCCAGTCCAGCGGTTGCTCCAGTTCTGTTTGCCAGGCGCCGTGGTTGTTATGCAGTAGAGGCGGCTGATAGGCATCAGTTCGTTTCGGATGCTCAATCTGAAACGTGCCTGGCACGCGGTCGGGCTTCACGGCATACAGTTTTTCCTCCAGTGGCAGCAGCGTCTTGCCCTCGTATTGATAGAGGCCGAGATGATCGGGTTTTGCTCCTTCGGGCAAAATGAGTGCTTGTTCGTAAGGCTTGAGATCCGGCTTCCAGTAGCGGGTTTTTCCTTCGGGCGTTGTGACGGGTTTGAGTGGGTCGACAAGCGCAATAGCTTCACGAGAGAGCAGACCTCTGAGGGTCCTGGCAGCGATGGCGCCGCCCACCGCAAATGTTCCCACCTGAACCACCGTTTCGACGAACGTCATCAGATGCCCGAACGCTTCTGTTTTCAGCCCTTCAGCCAGGTCCACTATGCCTTCGAAGGTTTCGTCGAGTAATTGGTAGGCCATGTAGCCCAGCATCAATTCGCCGAGAAACGGGACGAAAGGCAGCGCAACGAACGTCGCGATTTCAAGGATTGTCGAGGCCACTTTGCTGAAGGCATTCCACAATGCCCATCGCGCGTTGCTGTCGGCAGTGGCGGTGGAGACGGCGAGCGTGCTTGCATCGTTGAGGATCTTGTTCAGCTGTCGCTGATAGAGATGGTTCCACAGGTCCGCTCTGAACGGGATCGCCGAAAACCGCAAATCAGGCTTGTCGATGGACGTTGCGCGCCAGCTCGGCAGTGGTTCGCCCTGTCGGTGTTGATGCCAGGTCACGCTCTGGAGGCGACGGTTGAGGTCCGCGAAAAAGTGTCCTCTTTCCTTGTGGTCGACGAAGCGACTGAAGAACGTTTGATAAGCGGGCGAGCGCAGTTTGCGGGTCAGTTCGGCCATGAACGCCAATGTATTCGGGTATTCCTTGAGAGGATGCTCAGGATCATCGGGAATGTAGGCAATGATCCGTGTTGCCGTGCGTGCGCGCTCCAGGCTCGCCGCGAAAATGACAATGCCGGTCAGCGAGGAGGACATCATTGTCAGGTCGTGACCCTGCAGCGGCTGCCCATCCAGTCGAGCACCCGAACGCCCTTCCATAATGCGCTGGATCGAGAGATGGGCATCCGCTGGAATATCCTTTCGGATTTGCGCCATCTGCAGCGCAGATTTGAGTGCTGTTTTGTGCGAGCCGATCACCTTCGATTTCAACACCGCACCGGCCACCGGGTTGGACAACCCCAGATTGTCTTTGAGGTAAACGTTGTACCGGGCGCCGATATCCAGTTCCCGACATAACCGGGCAAAGGCCGGAATAGTGAGCTTTTGCTTGACCGCCGGCAGCGTATCGAACTGCCCTGTGGGCGAAGGTTTGGTGATGAACGTCGAGGCCGGCTCATAAGCCCCTGCCGCTGTTTCCGATTCCTCAAAGTTATGCAGGGCGGCATCCAGCATCGACACGGTCCAGGTGCGCGCGGCGCCCGTCTTGATTCCGAAAAGCGGTGCGGTTTGAGGGATGTACAGGCGCAGGAAGGTGGTTTTGACGTCCAGATCCAGGTTGAACCGGGTTTTCAGCGCGTCGCTCAGCAACGGTTCGGCGAAGGCTTGCGCGCTTCGCAGCTTTGACAGCATTGAGTCCAGACGATTTCGATGGGTCCAGTGTTCCTGACTGATCTTTTTCAGCGATTGGTGCTGCAGCGGTGTTGCGGTGCCATGCCAGTCCGGCGTCATAAACGTGGTGTTCTTGAGAGCTCGGTGTGTACTGGACGATGCTTCTAATACCCAGACTGGCAGATTGTTGAACAGGTGATGGTAGTGATCGTCCGGCTGCGCAGCGGACTCACTGCCTCCAGTGGTGGAAGGGCGATCGTTCTCGTATCGGCTCATGCGCTATTCCCTTAGCGTTTTGAATGAACCGCCAGCAAAACAGACGATGATCGGTTCCGTGCGGTACATATTTACCGCACCGCTCGACAACCCTGCCTATAACCTGTGCCGGCGGTTTAAACTGCGCCTTTGCGACCCTATATGTCGCATTGCCGTAAACCCGGTTGAAACCGGGGTTTGCGCTATAAGAAGTTGTCGCTTGGCGGCAAGGCCGGGCTGAAAACTGTCCTTACAATCCCCCCATCGCTCGCCAGTTTCAGGCGAGTGTTCCTCATCAGGAGACTCCGATGTCCGTTGAGCACGCTGCGGTACAACGCGCCGATTTCGACCAGGTAATGGTTCCCAACTACGCGCCTGCCGCTTTCATTCCTGTTCGTGGCGCCGGTTCCCGCGTCTGGGACCAGTCTGGCCGCGAGCTGATCGACTTCGCCGGCGGGATTGCGGTTAACGTATTGGGCCATGCGCACCCGGCGCTGGTCGCTGCCTTGACCGAGCAGGCGAACAAGCTGTGGCACGTGTCCAACGTCTTTACCAATGAGCCGGCCTTGCGCCTGGCCCATAAGCTGATCGACGCCACGTTTGCCGAGCGCGCGTTCTTCTGCAACTCCGGCGCCGAAGCCAACGAGGCCGCCTTCAAGCTGGCCCGTCGCGTCGGTTTCGATCGTTTCGGCAGCGAGAAGTACGAAATCATCGCCGCGCTCAACAGCTTCCACGGTCGTACCCTGTTCACCGTGAACGTCGGTGGCCAGTCGAAGTATTCCGATGGCTTCGGTCCGAAGATCACCGGTATCACCCACGTGCCGTACAACGATCTGGCTGCGCTGAAAGCCGCCATTTCCGACAAGACGTGCGCTGTGGTTCTGGAACCGATCCAGGGCGAGAGCGGCGTGATCCCGGCCGAACTCGAGTACCTGCAAGGCGCCCGTGAACTGTGCACCGCACACAACGCGCTGCTGATTTTCGACGAAGTGCAAACCGGCATGGGCCGCAGCGGCAAGCTGTTCGCCTACCAGCATTACGGCGTGACCCCGGACATCCTGACCAGCGCCAAGAGCCTGGGCGGTGGTTTCCCGATCGCCGCGATGCTGACCACCGAAGACTTGGCCAAACACTTGGTCGTCGGCACTCACGGCACCACTTACGGCGGTAACCCGCTGGCGTGCGCTGTCGCTGAAGCCGTGATCGACGTGGTTAATACTCCTGAAGTACTGGCCGGCGTCAACGCCAAGCACGACAAGTTCAAGGCTCGCCTGGAACAGATCGGCGAGAAGTACGGCCTGTTCACCCAGGTCCGTGGTATGGGCCTGTTGATTGGTTGTGTGCTGAACGATGCCTGGAAAGGCAAGGCCAAGGACATCTTCAACGCCGCTGAAAAAGAAGGCCTGATGATTCTGCAAGCCGGCCCGGACGTGGTTCGTTTCGCGCCAAGCCTGGTGGTTGAAGACGCCGATATCGATGCCGGTCTGGATCGTTTCGAGCGCGCCGCAGCCAAACTGACTCAAGCCTGATAGACCCTTCGGCGCCTGATCATTCAGGCGTCGAACCCAATTTTTGTTTCGGGCTGGATCAAAAGTGTGGGAGCTAGCCTGCTAGCGATGAGGGCCTGATAGCCAACATCATTGTTGCCTGACAGGACGATATCGCTAGCAGGCTAGCTCCCACAGTTGACTCTGAGTTGTTTCAGGGATGGCCCGGGATTTTTTCTTCTGTAAGTTCTGAGATTAAGGAGTGACACCATGCTGGTGATGCGCCCCGCGCAAATGGCTGATCTGGGCGAGGTACAGCGTCTGGCTGCGGACAGCCCGATTGGTGTCACTTCCTTGCCGGATGACGTTGAACGTCTGAGCGACAAGATCGCGGCAAGCGAAGCCTCGTTCGCCGCCGAAGTCAGCTTCAATGGTGAAGAGAGCTATTTCTTCGTCCTCGAAGACACCGCCACCGGCAAACTGGTGGGCTGCTCGGCCATCGTTGCGTCGGCCGGTTATTCCGAGCCGTTCTACAGCTTCCGTAATGAAACCTTTGTGCACGCCTCCCGCGAGCTGAAGATTCACAACAAGATCCACGTGCTCTCCCAGTGCCACGACCTGACCGGCAACAGCTTGCTGACCAGTTTCTACGTGCTGCCGGAGCTGGTGGGTTCGGCCTGGTCGGAGCTCAACTCCCGGGGTCGCTTGCTGTTCGTAGCCAGCCATCCGGAGCGCTTCGCCGATTCGGTGGTGACCGAGATCGTCGGTTACAGCGATGAAAATGGTGATTCGCCGTTCTGGGATGCCATCGGTCGTAATTTCTTCGACCTCAACTACGCCGCTGCCGAGCGTCTGTGCGGTCTGAAGAGCCGGACGTTCCTGGCTGAGCTGATGCCGCATTACCCGATCTATGTGCCGTTGCTGCCGGACTCCGCTCAAGAAGCGATGGGCCAGGTGCACCCACGGGCGCAGATCACCTTCGACATCCTGATGCGCGAGGGCTTCGAAACCGATCATTACATCGACATTTTCGACGGCGGGCCGACCCTGCACGCCCGTGTCTCGGGGATCCGTTCGATCGCCCAGAGCCGAGTCGTCCCGGTGAAAATTGGCGAGCCGGTCAAAGGGGCCGGTCGTCAGTATCTGGTGGCCAACGCCCAGTTGCAGGATTACCGCGCCGTTTTGCTTGAGCTCGATTACGCGCCGGGCAAACCTGTGACCCTGGATCTTGAAGCGGCCGAAGCCCTGGGTGTCGGTGAAGGTGCCAGCGTGCGCCTGGTGGCGGTTTAACGCCGGCTTTGATTTCCAGCGAGAAATACCTGGAAAGCAGCGAAATTTCACGGGTGGCGCAAGCGGCCCGTTTGAGGAGATAGCATGATCGTTCGTCCCGTACGCAGCAGCGATTTACCCGCTCTGATCGACCTGGCCCGCAGCACCGGCACCGGCCTGACCACCTTGCCGGCCAACGAAGAACGTCTGGCCCATCGGGTCGGCTGGGCCGAGAAGACCTTCCGCGGCGAAGCCGGGCGGGGCGATGCGGACTACCTGTTCGTGCTCGAAGATGATGACGGCCGCGTGGTGGGTATTTCCGCCATTGCCGGTGCCGTCGGTCTGCGTGAGCCTTGGTACAACTTCCGGGTTGGCTTGACCGTCAGCGCGTCGCAAGAGTTGAACATCTACCGCGAAATTCCAACGCTGTTCCTGGCTAACGACCTGACCGGTAACTCCGAGCTGTGCTCGCTGTTCCTGCACGCCGACTACCGCACTGGCCTCAACGGTCGCATGCTGGCCAAGGCGCGGATGCTGTTCATCGCCGAGTTCCCGCAGTTGTTCGGCAACAAGATCATCGCCGAGATGCGCGGCATGTCCGACGAAGCCGGGCGTTCGCCGTTCTGGGAAAGCCTGGGTCGGCACTTCTTCAAAATGGAATTCAGCCAGGCTGACTACCTGACAGGCGTGGGCAACAAGGCGTTCATCGCCGAACTGATGCCGAAATTCCCTCTATATACCTGCTTCCTGTCGGAAGATGCACGCAACGTGATCGGCCAGGTTCATCCGGACACCGAGCCGGCGTTGGCCATGCTCAAAAGCGAAGGCTTCAGCTATCAAGGCTACGTCGACATCTTCGACGCCGGTCCTGCTGTTGAGTGTGAAACCGGCAAGATCCGCGCAGTGCGCGACAGCCAGGCGCTGGTGCTGGCCATCGGCACGCCAGGTGACGACGCCACTCCGTTCCTGATTCATAACCGCAAGCGCGAAGACTGCCGGATCACTGCTGCTCCTGCACGTTTCGCCGCCGGTACGCTGGTGGTCGATCCGCTGACCGCCAAACGTCTTCAACTCAACGCCGGCGATCAAGTGCGCGCCGTTCCGTTGTCCGCTGCCAGGGAGTCGAAATAATGAATTCGCTATACATCGCAGGTGAATGGCTGGCCGGCCAGGGTGAAGCCTTTCAGTCGCTGAACCCGGTAACCCAACAAGTGCTGTGGGCCGGCGAAGGCGCTACCACTGCTCAGGTTGAATCGGCCGTGCAAGCCGCACGCCAGGCATTCCCGAGCTGGGCCCGACGTACCCTGGAAGAGCGCATTACAGTGCTGGAGGCCTTTGCCGCCGCGCTGAAGAACAATGCTGACGAATTGGCTCGCACCATCGGTGAGGAAACCGGCAAACCTTTGTGGGAAGCGGCGACCGAAGTCACCAGCATGGTCAACAAGATTGCGATCTCGGTGCAGAGCTACCGCGAACGTACCGGCGAGAAGAGCGGCCCGTTGGGCGACGCCACCGCCGTGTTGCGCCACAAGCCACATGGCGTGGTTGCGGTGTTCGGGCCTTACAACTTCCCGGGTCACTTGCCGAACGGTCATATCGTACCGGCGCTGCTGGCCGGTAATAGCGTGCTGTTCAAACCCAGCGAGCTGACGCCGAAAGTCGCCGAACTGACGGTCAAATGCTGGATCGAAGCCGGTCTGCCGGCAGGCGTGTTGAACCTGCTGCAAGGCGCTCGCGAAACCGGTATCGCCCTGGCGGCGAACCCGGGCATCGATGGCTTGTTCTTCACCGGCTCCAGCCGCACCGGCAATCACCTGCACCAGCAGTTTGCCGGTCGTCCGGACAAGATCCTCGCGCTGGAAATGGGCGGTAACAACCCGCTGGTCGTTGATCAGGTCGCAGACCTCGATGCTGCCGTTTACACCATCATCCAGTCGGCGTTCATTTCTGCCGGTCAGCGTTGCACCTGCGCCCGCCGCTTACTGGTGCCGCAGGGCGCCTGGGGCGACACACTGCTGGCGCGTCTGGTGGCGGTCAGCCGTACGATTGAAGTCGGCGCGTTTGATCAGCAACCGGCACCGTTCATGGGCTCGGTGATTTCCCTCGGCGCTGCGAAAGCACTGATGGACGCGCAGGAACATCTGCTGGGTAACGGCGCAGTCGCGCTGCTGGAAATGACTCAGCCACAAGCTCAAGCTGCTTTGCTGACCCCAGGCATTCTGGACGTCACGGCAGTGGCTGATCGCCCTGACGAAGAGCTGTTCGGCCCGTTGCTGCAAGTGATCCGCTACGCTGATTTTGAGGCGGCGATCGCTGAAGCCAACGACACCGACTATGGTCTGGCGGCCGGTCTGCTGTCGGATTCCGAAGCACGTTATCAGCAGTTCTGGCTGGAAAGCCGTGCGGGCATCGTCAACTGGAACAAACAGCTGACCGGTGCTGCGAGCAGCGCGCCATTCGGCGGGGTCGGCGCTTCGGGTAACCACCGCGCCAGCGCCTACTACGCGGCAGATTACTGCGCGTACCCGGTCGCTTCGCTGGAAACGCCGAGCCTGACCTTGCCGGCGACTCTCACGCCTGGCGTGAAAATGGCGTGATGCCCATCGCCAGCAGGCTGGCTCCCACAGGTTCGATGGTGTTCGCACATTTTGTGTACGACGCAATCACTGTGAGAGCCAGCCAGTTGGCTCTCACAGGTTCGGTGGTGTTCGCACATTTTGTGTACGACGCAATCACTGTGAGATCCAGCCAGCTGGCTCCCACAGGTTCGATGGTGTTCGCACATTTTGTGTACGACGCAATCACTGTGAGAGCCAGCCTGCTGGCGATGGCCGCGCCTCGGTCTCAAAGAATAGTTACTGATGCCTATAACAACAGATTCTCGTGGAGCCTCGCTGATGAAATCCTATGAAGTCAATTTTGACGGTCTAGTGGGGCCGACCCATAACTACGGCGGTTTGTCCTACGGCAACGTCGCGTCCCAGAGCAACAGCCAGCAGTCTTCGAACCCGAAGGAAGCCGCGCTGCAAGGCTTGGCGAAAATGAAATCGCTGATGGAAATGGGCTTTCAACAGGGTGTGCTGGCACCACAGGAACGCCCGGACGTGGCAGCCCTGCGTCGTTTGGGTTTCAGCGGCACCGACGCTCAGGTGATCGAGCAGGCGGCTAAAGATGCGATGCCGTTGCTGGTGGCCAGTTGCTCGGCGTCGAGCATGTGGGTGGCCAACGCCGCCACTGTCAGCCCGAGCGCCGACACCGCGGATGGCCGTGTGCATTTCACCGCGGCCAACCTGAACTGCAAATATCACCGCAGCATCGAACACCCGACCACCAGTCGCGTGCTGGGGGCGATGTTCGCTGACCAGAAACACTTCGCTCACCACGCTGCATTGCCAGCCGTGGCGCAGTTCGGGGACGAAGGCGCAGCCAACCACACGCGTTTCTGCCGTGAATATGGCGAAGCGGGTGTCGAGTTCTTCGTGTTCGGTCGCAGCGCGTTCGACACCCGTTACCCGGCACCGCAGAAATACCCGGCCCGCCAGACCCTCGAAGCCTCCCAGGCGGTTGCCCGCCTGCACGGCTTGAGCGATGACGGCGTGGTCTACGCTCAGCAGAACCCTTCGGTGATCGATCAGGGCGTGTTCCACAACGATGTGATCGCGGTGGGTAATGGCGAGGTGCTGTTCTATCACGAGGACGCGTTCCTCGACACCGAGCAGATGCTGGCCGAATTGCAGAGCAAACTCGCCAAAGTCGGTGGGAAATTTCAGTCGATCTGCGTACCGCGTTCCGCGGTCACCGTGGAAGACGCCGTTCGTTCCTACCTGTTCAATAGCCAACTGCTGTCGCGTCCGGACGGCTCGATGCTGTTGATCGTGCCGGAAGAATGCCGTGGCAACGAACGTGTCTGGCAGTACCTGCAAAGTTTGACCAGCTCCGGCGGCCTGATCCGCGAAGTGAAAGTGTTCGATCTGAAGCAGAGCATGCAGAACGGCGGTGGCCCGGCTTGCCTGCGACTGCGCGTCGCGCTCAACGAAACCGAGCTGGCGGCCGTCAACCCAGGAGTTATCATGACGGCACCGTTGTACGGCACGCTGACCGAATGGGTCGACAAGCACTACCGCGACCGCATGACCGAAAACGATCTCGCGGACCCGCAATTGCTGCTTGAGTGCCGGACGGCACTGGATGAACTGACGCAAATCCTTAAACTGGGCGCGGTTTATCCATTCCAGATCAATTGAACGTCGAGAGCGTAAAAAACATGAGCGATACCCTGCAGCTGATCCTTGAAGACACCGACGGCACGCAACTGGAAACTACCTGCACCCGCGTCGCGGTCATGTGGCAAGGCAAAGAGCTGTGGATTCAGCAGGACGGCCGCGGCCAGTTGCTGATCGGCGTGGACGTCGAAGAAGGTGACGCTGAATACGCAAACCTGCTGCTGCGCCCATTGGCGACTAATCTGGTAAGTCTGCAACTGGAAATGGAACCGGCTGAAGTCGGTGACGAAGACCACGTGCACGGCCCGGATTGCGCACACGACCACTAAGGAAACCGCTCTATGCTCGCCCTCGGCAAACTGCTTGAACTGACCCTCGCCGGCCGCGAACCGGCGGAGAAGACTCAACTGACTGTCGAAGGCGTGCGCATGCGCTGGTTGAGTGAAGGTGCGCTGGAAGTCCGGCCACCCGAAGCTCGCGACAATGGCCTGGACCTGCTGCTTTCGGCTGGCATCCACGGCAATGAAACAGCGCCGATCGAGTTGCTCGATCGCCTGTTGCATGACATCGCCCGCGGCGACTTGAAACCGCGCGCACGTATTCTGTTCTTGTTCGGCAACCCGGACGCAATTCGCAAAGGCGAGCGTTTCATCGAGCAGGACGTCAATCGGCTGTTCAACGGCCGTCACGAACAAAGCAGCGGCTCCGAAGCCCTGCGCGCGTGTGAGCTGGAGCGGCTGGCGGCGAGTTTCTTCAGCCTGCCGGATCGCAACCGTCTGCACTACGACCTTCACACCGCGATTCGTGGCTCGAAAATCGAACAGTTCGCGCTGTATCCCTGGAAAGAAGGCCGTCAGCATTCACGCCTGGAACTGGCGCGCCTGCGTGCCGCCGGCATGGAAGCGGTGCTGCTGCAAAACAAGCCGTCCATCGTTTTCAGCTCCTACACCTACGACAAGCTAGGTGCGGAGGCTTTTACCCTCGAGTTGGGCAAGGCGCGACCATTCGGGCAGAACGATGGGGTCAACGTCGATCTGTTGGAGGCCCGCCTCAAACAGATTATCGAAGGTAACGAGCCGGCCCAGACCGAAGTGGCGCTGGACGGTCTGCAACTGTTTAGCGTGGCGCGAGAAATCATCAAGCACAGTGATAGCTTCCGCTTGAACCTGCCAGCGGATGTCGAGAACTTTTCGGAGTTGGAAGTGGGTTACCTGCTGGCCGAAGACATCGCCCAGACCCGGTGGATCATTGAGGAGGAGGGTGCCCGGATCATCTTCCCGAACCCCAAGGTCAAGAACGGCCTGCGCGCCGGCATCCTGATTGTGCCGACTACCGACGAAAACCTCGCCTGACCCAATCTCGGGCAGAACAAACCCATGTGGGAGCGAGCCGGCTCCGGGCGGCGTTCCGACGATAGCGGTGTATCAGTCAATATAGTCGTCGACTGACAGTCCGCCATCGCGAGCAGGCTCGCTCCTACAGGGATGGTGTTGTGCTTTAAACGGCTACCGCACGTGGCTCACTACGACGCAACGCACGCATCTTGTGCAGCGTATCCGCGCACGTCTTCGCTGCTTCCTGGCCTTTATGCATGAAATGCTCGAAGAAGAATTTCTGATGTTCTTCGCCGGAATGAAAATGGTGCGGAGTCAAAACCACCGAAAACACCGGTACTTCGGTTTCCAGCTGAACCTGCATCAGCCCGCTGATCACCGACTGGGCGACAAATTCGTGGCGGTAGATCCCGCCGTCGACCACCAGGCCCGCCGCGACGATGCCGGCATAACGACCGGACTTGGCGAGCAGCTTGGCGTGCAGCGGAATTTCAAAGGCGCCGCCGACTTCGAAGAAATCGATTTCCGATTCCTGATAACCCTGAGCAATCATTTCGGCCACAAAGCCTTTACGGCTCTGATCGACGATTTCCTTGTGCCAGCAGGCCTGGATGAACGCAACGCGCTCGCCCTGATGGTTTTTGCTTTTGCTATCGATTGCGGTGGGTTGCATGTTCTGACTCCTGTTTGTGTAAAAAACAGGGCGTTATGAATCGAATGGGATTTAAGGGTACGCAGGCACAAATGCCTACGGACGGCGCTTTGGTATAGAACCTGGGCGGCGCCAATCCCGTTCTCTCTTCATCCGGACTATGACCGTCGGCCCCGGGATCACACCGGGTCTGCTGACCTTGTCGCCATCACAGCCATTGCCGTGTCTGTCGCCAAGCGCTCGCGGGCTATGCGCATTGCACGCAATTACCGCCGGTGGGGAGTTGCACCCCGCCCTGAGAACGTTTTGCCGCCAGATTGTTTGGCGGCGAAGCGTTTTTAACACATATTTCTTACCTGTGCATTGCTGCTATCTGATGATTGCTATCGACTTTTTCGACGGTTCAGGATGCCTTTTCCTACCCAAGGGTTGATTATTCGTCGACATGACCGCAGTAACTCCTGACTGAAAGGGATTTTCCCTGCTTACCGAGGCCAGATTCATGAGCGTTATTGATCTTCGTAGCGACACCGTCACCCAACCGTCCGCCGGAATGCTCGACGCGATGGCCACAGCGGCCACCGGTGACGACGTTTACGGCGAAGATCCGACGGTCAATCGTCTGGAAGCAGAGCTTGCGAATCAGTTGGGTTTTGCTGCGGCGCTGTTTGTTCCGACGGGCACCATGAGCAATCTGCTGGGCTTGATGGCCCACTGCGAACGCGGTGACGAATACATCGTCGGCCAGCAGGCTCACACCTATAAGTACGAAGGCGGCGGCGCGGCGGTGCTCGGTTCGATCCAGCCTCAACCGCTGGAAGTGCAGGCCGACGGCTCGCTGGACCTGACGCACGTCGCGGCGGCGATCAAACCGGATGACTTCCACTTCGCCCGCACCCGATTGCTGGCGCTGGAAAACACCATGCAGGGCAAGGTGTTGCCACTGGAATATCTGGCGCGGGCTCGAAGCTTTACCCGTGAACATGGGTTGCAGCTGCACCTGGACGGCGCGCGGCTATACAACGCGGCGGTCAAATTGGGTGTCGATGCCCGGGAAATCGCTCAGCACTTTGATTCTGTCTCGGTCTGCCTGTCCAAAGGCCTGGGCGCGCCGATCGGTTCGGTGCTGTGCGGCTCGGTCGAATTGATCGCCAAGGCGCGACGCTTGCGCAAGATGGTCGGCGGCGGCATGCGCCAGGCCGGGATCCTGGCGGCGGCGGGTTTGTATGCGCTGGATAATAATGTTCAGCGTCTGGCTGATGACCATGCCAATGCGCAGTTGCTGGCCGAAGGCTTGCGAGCGGCGGGTTACGAGGTCGAGCCGGTGCAGACCAACATGGTTTACGTGCAGATGGGCGACAAGGCCAAGGCCATCAAGGCGTTTGCCGCCGAACGCGGGATCAAGCTGAGCGCTGCCGGACGTCTGCGCATGGTCACGCACATGGACGTCAGCCGCGCTCAAATCGAGCAGGTCGTCGCGACATTCGTCGAGTTTTCGCGCAACTGATAGCGTTAGCGGTCCAATTGACCGTTTCTATCGTATAAACACGCTGTACCCCGCGCGCAGGGCCGATATAATGCGGCCCTTTGCCGTCGCTTCGTCTGTTGACGTTTCGCACAGGCCTTTGGCCGCAGCCTCCGTGGAAGAACCTAATGAAAAGCGCAGAAATCCGTGAAGCCTTCCTTCGCTTCTTCGAAGAGCAAGGCCACACCCGTGTAGCCTCCAGCTCTTTGATTCCGGGCAACGACCCAACCCTGCTGTTCACTAACGCGGGGATGAACCAGTTCAAGGACTGTTTCCTGGGCCAGGAAAAGCGCGCGTACACCCGCGCGGTCAGCAGCCAGAAATGCGTGCGCGCCGGCGGCAAGCACAACGACCTGGAAAACGTCGGTTATACCGCCCGTCACCACACATTCTTCGAAATGCTGGGTAACTTCAGCTTCGGTGATTACTTCAAGCGCGACGCGATCACCTACGCCTGGAACTTCCTGACGTCCGAACAGTGGCTGAACCTGCCGAAAGAAAAGCTCTGGGTCACCGTCTACGCCAGCGATGACGAGGCGTACGACATCTGGACCAAGGAAATCGGTGTTCCGGCTGAACGCATGGTTCGAATCGGCGATAACAAAGGCGCGCCGTACGCGTCCGACAACTTCTGGACCATGGGCGATACCGGCCCGTGCGGTCCTTGCACCGAGATTTTCTACGATCACGGCGCCGACATCTGGGGCGGCCCACCGGGCTCGCCGGAAGAAGATGGCGACCGTTACATTGAAATCTGGAACAACGTATTCATGCAGTTCAACCGCACCGCCGATGGCGTGTTGCACCCGCTGCCAGCGCCGTCGGTCGATACCGGCATGGGCCTGGAGCGGATCAGTGCCGTGCTGCAGCACGTTCACTCGAACTATGAAATCGACCTGTTCCAGAGCCTGCTGAGCGCATCGGCCAAGGCCATCGGCTGCACCAACGACGCTCAGGCTTCGCTGAAAGTCGTGGCTGACCACATTCGCTCGTGCGGCTTCCTGATTGCCGACGGCGTGCTGCCGTCCAACGAAGGTCGCGGCTACGTGCTGCGCCGGATCATTCGTCGCGCCTGCCGTCACGGCAACAAGCTGGGCGCCAAGGGCAGCTTCTTCTACCAGATCGTTGCGGCCCTGGTCGCCGAGATGGGCGAAGCCTTCCCTGAGCTGAAATCCCAGCAAGCGCACATCGAGCGCGTACTGAAAGCTGAAGAAGAGCAGTTCGCCAAGACCCTGGAGCAGGGCCTGAAAATCCTGGAGCAGGATCTGGCCGAGCTCAAAGGCGACGTGGTGCCGGGCGACGTAGTGTTCAAGTTGTACGACACCTACGGTTTCCCGATGGACCTGACCGGCGACATCGCTCGCGAACGCAGCCTGACCATCGACGAAGCAGGCTTCGAGCGCGAAATGGAAGCCCAGCGCGTCCGTGCCCGCTCCGCCAGCTCCTTCGGCATGGACTACAACAGCCTGGTCAAGGTTGATGTGGCCACCGAATTCACCGGCTATGAAGCGACCAAAGGTTCGGCGAAAGTCGTTGGCCTCTATAAAGATGGCCAGTCGGTGGACGTGCTCAGTGAAGGCGAAGAGGGTGTTGTCGTACTGAACCAGACGCCGTTCTACGCTGAATCCGGCGGTCAGATCGGCGACTGCGGTTTCCTTCAGGTCGGTAATGCGCGCTTTGACGTACGCGATACCACCAAAACCGGTGGCGCCTTCCTGCATCACGGCGTGCTGGCGTCAGGCAGCCTGACCATCGGCGCACCGGTAGAAACTCATGTTGATGCTGAAGTGCGTCACGCGACTTCGCTGAACCACTCGGCGACTCACTTGCTGCACGCCGCATTGCGTCAGGTGCTGGGCGATCACGTGCAGCAGAAAGGCTCGTTGGTCGACAGTCAGCGCCTGCGCTTTGACTTCAGCCACTTCGAAGCCATCAAACCTGAGCAGTTGAAGGCGCTGGAAGACATCGTCAACGCCGAGATTCGCAAGAACTCCGAAGTTGAAACCGAAGAAACCGATATCGAAACCGCCAAGCAGAAGGGCGCCATGGCGCTGTTCGGCGAGAAGTACGGCGACAATGTGCGCGTACTCAGCATGGGTGGTAGTTTCTCCGTCGAGCTGTGCGGCGGTATCCACGCCAACCGTACCGGCGACATCGGCCTGCTGAAAATTATCAGCGAAGGCGGTGTGGCCTCCGGCGTGCGTCGTATCGAAGCAGTCACCGGCGCCGCGGCGCTGGCATACTTGAACGCGGCTGAAGAACAACTCAAGGAAGCGGCCAACCTGGTCAAGGGTAGCCGCGACAACCTGATCGACAAGCTGTCGGCTGTGCTGGAGCGCAACCGTCTGCTGGAGAAGCAACTCGAGCAGTTGCAGGCCAAGGCTGCCAGCGCGGCGGGCGACGATCTGTCGGCCTCTGCCCTGGATGTCAAAGGCGTGAAGGTGCTGGCCGTGCGTCTGGACGGTCAGGACGGCAAGGCGCTGCTGGCGCTGGTCGATCAACTGAAAAACAAACTCGGCCGCGCAGTGATCCTGCTCGGCAGTGTCCATGAGGAAAAGGTCGTTCTGGTTGCAGGCGTAACCAAAGACCTGACTGGCCAACTCAAAGCCGGTGATTTGATGAAGCAAGCCGCTGCGGCAGTGGGCGGGAAGGGCGGTGGTCGTCCAGACATGGCGCAAGGCGGTGGTACTGACGCTGGCGCACTGGATGCGGCATTGGCACTGACTGTTCCATTTGTAGAGCAGGGTTTATAAGGCCGTGTGTCCGGCCCGCAGTCTAGTGGCGGGTCGGAACGCTGTTTGAGTGATTATTTGGGCGCCCTTCATGGGCAGAGGCGGCTTTGAAATGGCTTTGATCGTACAGAAATTTGGAGGCACCTCGGTCGGCACTGTCGAGAGAATCGAGCAGGTCGCCGACAAGGTTAAGAAATTCCGCGAAGCCGGCGATGACCTGGTGGTTGTGCTGTCTGCAATGAGCGGCGAAACCAACCGTCTGATCGATCTGGCCAAGCAAATCAGTGGCGACGGCCAACCGGTTCCTCGTGAGCTGGACGTGATCGTCTCCACTGGTGAGCAGGTGACGATTGCGCTGTTGGCCATGGCGCTGATCAAGCGTGGCGTGCCAGCGGTGTCCTACACCGGCAACCAGGTGCGGATTCTGACGGACAGTGCGCACAATAAAGCGCGTATCTTGCAGATTGATGACCAGAAGATTCGCGGTGATCTGAAGGCGGGTCGTGTGGTTGTTGTCGCCGGTTTCCAGGGCGTCGACGAGCACGGCAACATCACCACCCTCGGTCGTGGCGGTTCCGACACCACCGGCGTGGCGCTGGCGGCAGCCTTGAAGGCTGATGAATGCCAGATCTACACCGATGTCGACGGCGTCTACACCACCGACCCGCGCGTGGTGTCCGTGGCTCAGCGCCTGGACAAGATTACCTTCGAAGAGATGCTGGAAATGGCCAGCCTCGGTTCCAAGGTGTTGCAGATCCGTGCGGTGGAATTCGCCGGCAAGTACAACGTTCCGCTGCGCGTACTGCACAGCTTCAAGGAGGGTCCGGGCACCCTCATTACTATTGATGAAGAGGAAACCATGGAACAGCCGATCATTTCCGGCATCGCTTTCAACCGCGATGAAGCCAAGCTGACCATCCGTGGCGTGCCAGACACCCCGGGCGTTGCATTCAAGATTCTCGGCCCGATCAGCGCCGCGAACATCGAAGTCGACATGATCGTGCAGAACGTTGCGCACGATAACACCACCGACTTCACCTTCACCGTGCATCGCAATGACTTCCAGGCCGCGCAAACCGTGCTGGAAAACACCGCTCGCGAGATCGGTGCCCGTGAAGTCGTTGGCGACATCAAGATTGCCAAGGTGTCGATCGTCGGTGTCGGCATGCGCTCCCACGCGGGCGTGGCCAGCCGCATGTTCGAATCGTTGGCGAAAGAAAGCATCAATATCCAGATGATCTCGACTTCGGAAATCAAAGTCTCCGTAGTGATCGAAGAGAAGTACCTGGAACTGGCTGTGCGCGCGCTGCACACGGCTTTCGAACTGGACGCACCGGTCCGTCAGGGCGAGTGATGCGTTAACCGAAGGGCGCGGTCTGACCGCGCCCTTTTGTTTTTTTGAATGGCGCGACCCGAGGCTGTTCTTTTGCTCGCGCTAGTCAATACTCAGGCATGTAGGGCTGCGATCGCTCAGGTTGTAGGTCGAGTGCCTTTTTTTTGCAGACTGTTGTCCCTGAAATGAAATGCGTGAGGAGAAAGGTATGCTGATTCTGACTCGTCGGTGCGCAGAAAGCCTGATTATTGGTGATGGCGAAATCACCGTGACCGTGCTCGGCGTCAAAGGAAATCAAGTGCGTATCGGTGTCAACGCCCCGAAAGAGGTTGCGGTCCACCGTGAGGAAATTTACCTGCGTATAAAGAAAGAGAAGGACGAAGAACCAAGCCATTAATTTTTATCGTTTTTTATGTTTGCAAACGGGGAAGAAGCTGGTTAATATACGCCCCGTGTTGCGGAGAGCTGGCCGAGTGGCCGAAGGCGCTCCCCTGCTAAGGGAGTACACCTCAAAAGGGTGTCGGGGGTTCGAATCCCCCGTTCTCCGCCATTATTTGCGTAGTACGTTGTAATCTGGCTTCTTCGGTAAGTGTTTGAAATTACTAGAAAAAGTGTTTGACATAGAGATTAGACGGCCTATAATGCGCGGCAACAAATGCACTCGTAGCTCAGCTGGATAGAGTACTCGGCTACGAACCGAGCGGTCACAGGTTCGAATCCTGTCGAGTGCACCATTTAAGAGTCATCTGCAGTAATGTGAATGACTTGGCTTCAACCAGTTGTGATCTGGTATAAAAACACAAATGCACTCGTAGCTCAGCTGGATAGAGTACTCGGCTACGAACCGAGCGGTCACAGGTTCGAATCCTGTCGAGTGCACCAAACACCAAAAAGCCCGCGTTTAACGCGGGCTTTTTGCCGTCTGGGATTTGGCTTTTCCTTTGGTGCATCCTCTCTCATCGAACTCGACGTGTGCGCTACGACCTCGCTGGGTGTCGTAACGGTAGCTCGTGGCCGAATTGCGAATACTGATCTTGTCTGGCTTACCTAGCGCGCTCTCGACGTCCTGCTGGCTCATGCCGGCAACAACCCGCTGATTGATGATCGCTTCGCGGCGTTCTTTGGCGCTGATCAGGTTTCCACATTTGTCCTCGGTCTTGCCAACGACGGTCGGATCTCTCCTTTTGATTTTCATACCTGATGTTTCGCGATTCTCGGCTTCCGGCATGAGAGCGGTCACGCTGCCGGGGGTGAAGGTGTGTACATCCTGATGCGAAAGGCTCTCTCCGGCCTTACAGCTCAACGTCGTGAAGGTGATGCGCCCGTTGGCCGCCTCGCAGCGGTGAACGGTCGTCGCAAGCGCCCAGGGCGACGGGCAGAGCAGGGTGATCAACAAAAAACAATATGCATTCGATGGCATCAAACGTCCTCCATGACGGTCCATCTCAAGGGTAGTCGTTACATTTTTCGGCTGTGGTGTGTTTTCTTTTCGGGATGAGTCGTCGCAATTTGATGGATCAGGGCGGTGCTCAGGTTTGTCTTGCAAGCGCTTGTTTCAGCCACGATTTTTTAACGTTTAAAACCGTCGGGCGGTGTATCATTGCGCCCGTCAGCCCCGCCGGGGCTTGTGGAATACCTCCATGGACTTACCCAGTAGTTACTCAGTACCCCGTTTTTCCAATCATGAATTGACTGATTGATCCTTCCGGCGTGCCCCGCTGCTGGGAGTGGAGTTCGCCTATGTCTGAAGTTGAAGTAAAGAAAACGCAGGAAAGCTTGCAGGACCGCCTCGCTCAAGTCGTTGAGCTGCTGCAGCGTCAGCGGGTGGTCGAAGACCTGACTCACCGCCAGGAAGGTCCGCATCACGACCGGGTCGAGAACCTGGTTCACCGGCAAAACCTCGTCGAGTTGCAACGCAAGCTCGATGATTTGCACTCCGCTGACGTCGCCTACATCCTTGAAGCCTTGCCGCTGGACGATCGTCTGACGCTCTGGCAATTGGTCAAGGCCGATCGCGACGGCGACATTCTGCTCGAAGTATCCGATTCGGTTCGTGAAACGCTGATCGCCGACATGGACGATCACGAGCTCCTGGCTGCGGCCAAGGACATGGACGCCGACGAACTGGCTGACCTGGCCTCCGAGCTGCCGCGAGACGTCGTCCACGAGCTGATGGAAACCCTCGATGGTCAGCAGCGTGAGCGCGTCCGCTCTGCATTGTCCTACGACGAGGAGCAGGTCGGTGCGTTGATGGACTTCGAGATGGTGACGATCCGTGAGGATGTCAGTCTCGAAGTGGTTTTGCGTTACCTGCGACGCCTCAAGGAGTTGCCCGGCCACACGGACAAACTGTTCGTGGTCGATTACGACGGCGTGCTCAAGGGCGTGCTGCCAATCAAGCGTTTGCTGGTCAATGACCCGGAAAAGCAGGTTTCGGAAGTCATGGCCAGTGACCCGGTGAGTTTTCATCCGGACGAAGACGCCTATGACGCTGCTCAGGCGTTCGAGCGTTACGACTTGATCTCGGCGCCTGTGGTCGACAAGAACGGCAAGCTGATCGGCCGTCTGACCATCGATGAAATGGTCGACCTGATCCGTGAAGAGAGCGAGAACGAAGTTCTCAACATGGCGGGTCTGCGTGAAGAGGAAGATATTTTTGCGTCAGTCTGGAAATCCCTGCGTAACCGTTGGGCCTGGCTGGCAGTTAACCTGATCACCGCGTTCATCGCATCCCGGGTGATCGGTCTTTTCGAAGGCTCCATCGAGAAGCTGGTGGCGTTGGCGGCACTGATGCCGATCGTCGCGGGTATCGGTGGCAACTCGGGTAATCAGACGATCACCATGATCGTTCGGGCCATGGCGCTGGATCAGGTCAGCACCGGCAATACTTCGCGCCTGATGCGCAAGGAGTTGGCGGTAGGTTTGATCAATGGTCTGGTCTGGGGTGGTGTGATCGGCGTCGTCGCCTATCTGCTGTATGGCAGTTGGTCTCTGGGGGTGGTGATGACCGCTGCCATGACGCTCAATCTGTTGCTGGCGGCATTGGCGGGGGTGTTGATACCCATGACCCTGGCGCGGCTTGGGCGCGATCCAGCGATGGGCGCCAGTGTGATGATCACCGCCATGACGGACAGTGGCGGGTTCTTCATATTTCTCGGGCTGGCGACGATCTTCTTGCTCTGACTTATCGACATTAAAAACCCGCCAATCAATCGGCGGGTTTTTTTTGGCCCGATTTTGAGGCAAAAAAAAGCCAGCGATTAAGCTGGCTTGAACTTTCGGATGAAATCAGGAAGCGTCTGCGGCCATTTCGGCATCATGCGCAATCAGCGAAACAAGAGCGTTCTGCTGGCGGTGGGAGAGTTGGCGGAAGCGTTGCAGCAGTTCGCGTTCGTGCAATGACAGCTCCGGGCTGTCCAGGCGCATGCTCAATTCTTCGCCCAACGCGCCTTCCTGAATAAGGCTCTGTTCAAGGCGCGCGATGATTTCGGAGTTCATGCTGCGATGATGATTGCGAGCCACCTCGGCAATGCGTTCACGCATTCCGTCTGGCAGACGTACGACGAACTTGTCAGCCGTACGGCTGGAATAAATTGCCTGTTTCAATGGGCGCATATATTTAACCGGTTAGTTCAGGGGAGCGGTTCTCGGGATTGGCCGCAGGATGTCTGATAGGACAAGCGGTCTGGCCAAATGTTCAACCTGAATTGATAAAGGCTCGCATCATGCCTCAAAGCAGCCAGTTCATTGGCGTCAATTCTGTGACAAATATTGAACTGGATAAAGGCGTTATGCCAGCACCAATTATCAGAAATGCGGACTGGTTTGAAAAGCTTGCCCTGGTCCGTATTACTGACCGCAACCTCTTGCCCTACAGGTGATGTCCTGGGACGCCTGAAGGTGCATGCTGTGCTGATTCGATCAGTGTTCCTTACTTGTACAGGATAGTGGCAATTGGCCGATTTACTAGGGGAAGACGTGCAGTGGGAGGTGATTTCAAGATGGATGGCAGGCTGATTTACTTGATGGGGCCTTCTGGGGCCGGCAAGGACAGCCTAATCGAAGCCGCCCGAGAGCCGTTGCAGACGCTCAATTGTGAAGTGGTGCGTCGGGTCATCACGCGTTCGGCCGAATCAGTCGGTGAGGATGCGATTGGCGTTACCCGGGAAGAGTTCGAGCAACACAGAGTCGAGGGCGATTTCGCGCTGTGCTGGAATGCCAATGGCCTGGATTACGGTATTCCGATCGAAATAGATCAATGGCTCAATGACGGTCGGCATGTCTTGGTCAACGGCTCCCGCGGCCATCTCACTCAGGCGCTGCATCGGTATCCAACGCTATTGCCGGTTCTTTTGACGGTCAAGGATGAAGTCCTGCGAGAGCGTCTGCTGCGCCGTGGTCGCGAGAGTTTTGCGGAGATTGAAGCAAGGCTGCATCGCAATGGGTTGTTCGCGGCAGAGGAATCAAATGCACACGCGCGGATCCATCGACTCGACAACTCAGGTGAATTGTCCACCACAGTTGCCAATTTGCTGCACCTGCTGAAGATCAACGCAGTATCGGATCGAACTTGATCTTGCGCCCGGCAATCAGCGCCAGCACAAACAGCGCACCGAATACGCCACTGGCGATCAAAGGCAGGGTGACGACTGTATCCTGGACCACTGAAAGATGAAGAATGCCGCTCAGTAAGGCGAGGATAAAAAACCCTGCGGCTGATTTGGACATGCGGTGCTCCTGATGGGTGATTCAAAATACCAAACGTTCTGAAGACTGAGCCGGCAGCAGAATGCCTTCCTGGCTCACCTCTTGGCTGACAAAGCTGCGCTGATCGTTCATAACCGCCAGTTGAGGTGCTCTTTGCACCTGAAGGTAATGCGGCATGCGTTGAGCAACCGGCTCAACACCGCTCTCGGGGACAAAATGAATGCCCAACAGAATCGCCAGAGCGATAGCGTTCGAGAGTAAAAGGGTGCTGTTCATGAGGCTTGCCTCCGATGTTCTTCGAGAACAGCTGAAGCAGCCCGCATGCCAAGAGTCTAACGGTAATTAAATCCTTTAAAAACAATGATTTAATGTATTTCATCGAAGTATCTGCATTGCATTTTGCAATGATGGCTTTTTACGGTGATGCATTTTGCACGGTAAACAAAGCCACGCTCCTGCGAGGCGTCTGCCTACACTTAAAAAGCCCACGGACGACATGACAAAAGCAGGCATGCCCGTTAACATGCACGCCGTCCATCGCACCGCGTTTCTTCGTGGTCGATCTGTGTCTCAGTAGCTCAATTGGATAGAGCATCCCCCTCCTAAGGGGAAGGTTGGCAGTTCGAACCTGCCCTGGGACACCATTAATTCGTACCTCTTCGGTCGCCTTCCGACAGGCATATTCTCCTCGTCAGCAGGTAGCTCCAAGAGGCAAAAAGCCCCGCCGGGCAGTTCGCCGGCGGGGCTTTTTTGATTCTGTTATCGCGGCTACTCGAGATTGTCCCCTTCGACTTTGCCAATCGAAATACTTGCCTCGGTCATACGTCTTCGTCCATTGACCTGATAACTGCGTTCGACTCCGTCGAGATCCGGTTTGCGCAGCACAAATTGCGCAATTAGCCCATGCTTGGCGCTGTAGCCTCCAAACCAATCCACCATTCTCCCGATAAAGCACTCGTTATCGATCACGACACCTGTGTCACCGACGATTTCGAACGTGTAGTGTCCCGGGCCGAAACCGTAATAAGCACCTTCGCCTTCTCCGGTCGGGGGGATGGGGCAAAGGGGTTGGCGTTGCTCGCCAATGTCTTTGGCTTCGGTTTTGCTCACGTTGCTCAAGGCTTGAGTGAGCGTTTTGTGCAGGGCAGGGCTCAAGGTAGTGGTAGCACCACTGGCTTCATCTTTTTGTGTTTTGGGGATAGACAACTGATAGCGGTAGTTAACGGTCACCGAGGGGACTACGTCGTTAACGTCCAGCGGATTGAGGAGAAAGAGGTGGTCCTCACCGTAGTAGCTGTTTCGGTAGGCCGCATAAACGTTGCCACGCACTTTTATCCAGTCGATTGATTGGTTCGCGCCGCGACCATTGATAGAGAAAAGAGCGCTACCAGAGCTTGTTTCAGGGTCGAAAGCAGCCGTCCTTCTGACAAAAATTTCCCCAGTGCGGCGATACGTTTCCACATAAGAAAACAACCCCGTGCCACCGGCGTAAGTATCGACTACAAGATCTCGCAGTTCATCGCCGTCCAGGTCCATCAAGGTGTACGAGCTGTTTCCGGACTCGCCAGCCGCCTCAATTTTAGAAGCGCTCAAAGCTCGCCATTCGTCCTGTGTGACACCCTTTGGGGTGGTCTTGGGAAAGCGGGTTTCGTCGGAGGAACTGTCGTCATCCGCGACGTCTGAAAAGGTGCTGGCGCCCGTTTTGATCGCGAGGGCGTCGAGGACTTTCTCTAACGGAAACTCTGCATCGCCATGACTGGCTGCTTGAATGGATTGTCGTAGGTCTTCCAGCACCGGTTTATAGGCGACTGCCACACTGCGTTGTGTTTGTAACGACTGCAGGCGCTCGCGATAGCTCTGGTCGAGGCACACTATGTTTTCTGCGCACTGATCGCGGTTTTTCAGCCAGATGCGCTGCGCTTTGCGAAATTCGGATTGTGCCTGGGGGATGGCGTCGATCAACTCGCGGTAAGTCGATCCCATTTGGGTATCCAGCCCGTACAGACCTGTATTCGCACAAAGGGTCTTTTCAACGGGACTTGCTGCTTTTGTACAGTCCATTCCAGTCGCCAGTGCCTGTTGGGTCAATAGCAGGGCACAAGCGGACAACATGTAGCGTCCTTTGATGTACACAGTAGAAGAGCCTTGAATTTATGGGATTAGTGCAATCGCAATGGTAGCCGCCGCAGCTTCAGGAGTGCGACATCGAAATCGTTTGAGGCATGAAATAGCCCCGCCAGACATTGTCTGTCCTGCGGGGCTTTTTTTTACGTGTAGTCACCTGACGATCTCCGCCGCAGGGCCAGTTCCGGCTCATCGGTAATCACCGGACTCAAGGTCAACTGCACCCGATGCGGCGCGACGAACTCCAGGGTGTCTGCGACAATCTCCCTCGCCCGCTGAGCGCCCCATTTCAACGCCGCCAATAATGCTCACCGGCGTGCCGGTCATGAACCTCCTCGCCAACCGCCCAGCCACTGGGGAATCGTCGACCAGCAGGATCGTCAAACCGCTGGGCCTGCCAGAGGATTCTTCGACCTGAGTCGGGGATTGCGGCTCATCTTTGGTGTTGGCCAAGGGCAGGTAAACCGTGAAGGTACACCCTGTTCCCACCCCGGCAGAGCTCACCTCAACCGTTCCCCGTTGGGCCTCGGTCAATTGGCGGACCAATGACAAGCCGATCCCCAGCCCTTCACGGTTGTGGCTGACGTGCTGCTTTTCAGCCTGGCCGAACAGGTCGAACACGTGATCGAGGTTCTCGGGTGCGATGCCTGCACCGTTGTCTTTGGCGTCCAGCCGCGCCATGTTTCCAACCTGGCTGGCGATCAATTGCACGTGGCCGTTGGAGGGGGTGAATTTCAGCGCGTTATTCACCAGGTTCCAGATAATTTGCTCCAGGCGTGTCGGGTCGGCATGGACCATCAAGGGGATTAAAGGCACGAGCAGTTCGACGGTAGCGTCGTGTCGGTCGCTGAGCACGACGGCATGGATATCGCGCAATACACTGGCCAGATCTACGGCGATGGGTTTCAGTTTGAGTTTGCCGGTGCGGACCTGGGCAACATCCAGCAGATCATCGATGATCCGTGCCTGGCTGTTGACGGCGTCGCAGATGGTGTTGACGACCTTGGCGGCCGGCGCCACCGACTTGGTCACCGGCAAGCGACGCAGCAGTTCTGCATTGAGCTGAATCAGGTTCAACGGATGCTTGAGTTCGTGGGACATGACCGCGAAGAACTCATCCTTGAGGTAATTGGTGTTGCGCGTTTCGGCCAGTTGTCCGGACGCGCGATCTTCAGGCGAGAAAATGAAGTCGTAATAGGCGCCCTCGGCCTCGGCCTTGCTGTAGCCGAAGATCAATTCGGCACCTTTGTTCCAGGTGGTGATCAGGCCCTGCTCATCGAGGGTGATGATGGCGTAGTCGCGAGTGCTTTCGGCGACGAGACGCATGCGTTCTTCACCCAGTCGCAGCTCTTCTTCGGCCGCCCGACGTTTGGTGATGTCGATGAACGTCAGCACGGTGCCGTCGATGTGGTCTTCGCTGGAGCGATAGGGCAGCAGGCGAGCGATGTTGCGGATTTTCAGGCGCAGTTCCGGAAGAATCAGCGTCAGCAAGTTACGCGACAATTCGCCGCCAACATGACGCAGGAAGCGAGCGGCACTCTCGCTCATGTGCAGGATGTCGGCATTGGCGTCGACGATCACACTCGGTGGTGCGGACTGTTCAAGGGCGCGTTGATGGATTTCGGCGAATGACAGTTTGCGCGGCGCGCTACTTTGCGGGACCTGTTGGGACGTGTTGGTCCCAAGTGACAGGAAGCGCAATTCAATAATTCAGGATAATCCCGTGTTCAATAACTCCTTCAAATATTTAGCTTGCTTTGGGAGGTCTTTATGCATTCTTTGACAGGCAAATGAGCGATTGCACTCCCTTTACTTCAAGTGAATGCCTGTTCTGGCCGATAACCCGAACAGTCATGGTCTTCTTCTTAAATTGCCTGGAAATCTTCGATGCTGTCGTATCACCAAAAGCGCTTTTTGATCGTCGATGATTTCTCGGATTTCCGCAGTTCCGTCAGGTCCATGCTGCGCGAGCTGGGCGTCAAGGATGTCGATACCGCCGACTCCGGTGAACAGGCGCTGCGCATGTGTTCGCAGAAGGCCTACGATTTCATCCTGCAGGACTTTCACCTGGGCGATGGCAAGAAGAACGGCCAGCAGGTGCTTGAAGACCTGATGATCGAAAAGCTGATCAGCCATGAAGCCGTGTTCGTCATGGTCACCGCCGAGACCAGTCAGGCGATGGTGCTCAGTGCGTTGGAACACGAACCCGATGCGTACCTGACCAAACCGTTCAACCGTTCCGGCCTGGCTCAACGCCTGGAGCGGCTGGAGCAACGCAAGACCTTGCTCAAGCCGATTCTGCAGGCCCTTGACCGGGGCAAACCGGTTGAAGTGCTCAATGCCTGCATCGCCCTGTGCAAGCAAGACATCCGCTACTCGCCGTTGTGCCTGCGCTACCGCGCCGATGCCTTGCGCGACCTGAATCAGAACGAGGCGCTGGAGCGTCTTTACGACAGCATCATTGCTGATCGGCCTTTGCCGTGGGCGTTTGCCGGGCTGGGCAAATTGCTGTTCAAACGTGGCCAAGTCGCTCAGGCCAAAGGCGTGTATGAAAAAGCCCTGAAAGTGTTCCCGATGATGCCGTCGCTCTACGACGGCATGGCCGATGTGCTGGTCGCAGAAGGCGACACCAAGGCGGCCCAGCGTGTGCTGGAAGAGGCGATCCGCTTGTCGCCGCTGGCGGTGCGCCGGCAAGCGTTGCTGGGCAAGTTGGCGATGACCAACGAAGATTTTGACACCGCCTCCAAAGCCTATCGTCAGGCGGTGGCGCAGGGCGCGCAGTCACGTTTCAAGGATGCGGAGAGCAACCTTGGTCTGGCGCACGCCTTGATCAGCAAAGGCAGCGAAAAAGGCCTGGATACCCGGACTCGACTGGAAATCAACACGACGCTGAGTGCGGTGGCCAAGGAAAACCCTTCCGACCCGGGTTTGCAGATCCGTGCGCGATTGATGAAAGCTACCAGCCTGTTGCTCAACGATGCCGAAACTGCCGAGAAGCTCACCGAGCAGGCAATGATGCGCCTCGATGGCATGGAACAGTTCATGAGCGCCGAAGCGGCGCTGCTGGTGGCCAAACAACTGCAGATGCTCGGCCAGGCCAGCGCCGGTGCCTCGATGCTGAAAAACTGCGCGGAAATCTACGGCGACGACCCGACGGTGATGAAGGGCATCGCCAAGTTGACCGACGATCCGACCATCCTCAACTCAGGCAACGCCGCTGCCGACCTCAACCGTCAGGGCGTGAGGGTGTACAAGACCGGCAACCTGGTGGAGGCGCGGCAGGTTTTCCGCAAAGCCCTGGCGCTGCAACCCAAGAACATCAGTATCGCGCTGAACATGGCCCAGTCACTGCTGCACGGCACCGACACCAGTGTCCCTTCGGCGGAGCTGGAAGAATGTCGGACGTGCCTGACAATGGTCGGCCTGATGCCCGACACCGATGCGCGTTTTCCCCGTTATCAGAAGTTGCGAAGCAAGGCGTTTGGCGAATGAACAACAGCGAACAGGCACTCGATTTTTCCACGGTGATTGCCTCCACCGTGCACGACATGAAGAACTCCCTGGCGATGCTGATGCAGGCCCACAGCCAATGGCTGGCACGCTTGCCGGATCCGCAGCAGCACACCCCGGAGCAGGGCGTGATCGAATTCGAATTCGCGCATCTCAATGGCATGCTCGTGCAGTTGCTGGGGCTGTACAAACTCGGGGTCAACCAGATGCCGTTGCAACCGGCCTACCATGAACTGGATGACTTCATTGAAGCGCAATTGGCCTGCCACCAGGATGTGTTTGCCAGTCGCGGGATCATGGCGACCTACGAAGTGGACCCGTTGAGCCCTCTGGGTTTCTTCGACCGGGAACTGATTGCTTCGGTGCTGGGCAACAACATCAACAACGCCATTCGTTACGCCCGTCACGCGGTGTTGATCAGTGTCAGCGATGAAGCGGGGCAACTGGTGCTGACCGTCAACGACGATGGCGAGGGTTATCCACCCGAAATGATCGAGCGTCAGGCCGATTACGTGCAGGGCATCAACCACAGCAGCGGAAGCACTGGTCTGGGCCTGTACTTTGCCGGCCGGATTGCCGCATTGCATCAGCGTAACGGCGTGGGCGGACGCACTGAAATCAGCAATGGCGGCCCGCTGGGTGGCGGCGTGTTCAGCCTCTATCTGCCCTGAGCGGTTCTTTTTGTTGGCCGCTGCTTGATATTCCGAACAGGCGGCGCCTATTTTGTACGGGTCGCCGTTCGCGGCTCGCACAACAACAAAGGATTGCGTCATGACAACCGATGGCCATCGCTCACTCGCACAGCGATTGACGGGCATTGATGAGATTGAATGTGTCACGCCGGATTTGAACGGCGTACCCCGTGGCAAGGTAATGACCGCCGAAGGCTTTCTCGAGGGCCGGCGTTTGCAGATGGCGCGGGGAGTGCTGCTGCAATGCATCATGGGCGGATATCCGCCAGCGCGCTTTTACGGCAGCGATGATGGCGACCTGGCGCTGGTGCCCGACCTTGCACAGATCCATCGCTTGCCGTGGAGCACGCAGCCGCGAGCCTTGGCCATTTGCGATGCGGACGAGCTGACCGGCGAAAGCTCGTCTTTGTCGACCCGCGGCCAACTCAAAGCCGTGATCGCGCGTTACGCGGCCCTCGGCCTGGCGCCGGTGGTG
Organism: Pseudomonas sp. LS2P72; assembly: GCF_054897865.1. Classification (NCBI taxonomy): domain Bacteria; kingdom Pseudomonadati; phylum Pseudomonadota; class Gammaproteobacteria; order Pseudomonadales; family Pseudomonadaceae; genus Pseudomonas; species Pseudomonas sp. LS2P72. Next base: position 5,324,513 of record NZ_CM142708.1, on the reverse strand, counting down.
GCGACCGAGCTGGAATTTTTTGTCTTTGCACCCAACACCGACCCGACTCAACCGTTCCAGCCACCGCTGGGCCTGGACGGTCGTCGCGAGGACGGTCAATCGGCGTTCAGTATCAGTTCCAATAATGGTTTGCGGCCGTTCTTCAGCGAAGTCTACGCCTGCATGGCGGCCCTGGGCTTGCCGCGCGATACCTTCATGCATGAGATGGGCGTCAGCCAGTTCGAGATCAACCTGCTGCACGGCGATCCGCTGCTGTTGGCCGACCAGACACTCCTGTTCAAACATCTGCTCAAAGAAGTCGCGCTCAAGCATGGCCTGACCGTGGTTTGCATGGCCAAGCCGCTGGCGCACACGCCGGGCAGTTCGATGCATATTCACCAGAGCATCATCGAGATCGGCAGCGGGCGTAACGTGTTCAGCGATAAGGCGGGTGAGCCGACCGCGACCTTCCGTCATTTCATCGCGGGTCAGCAGGCCGGCATGGCGGATTTCACCGCGTTGTTCGCACCGAACGTGAACTCGTATCAGCGCTTGTGCCATCCCTTCGCATCACCGAATAATGCCTGCTGGTCCCACGACAACCGTGCGGCCGGATTGCGTATTCCAGCCAGTTCGCCCGCCGCTCGTCGGGTCGAGAACCGCTTGCCGGGGGCTGATGCAAATCCTTATCTGGCGATCGCCGCCAGCCTTGCCGCAGGGTTGTATGGCATTGAACACAAACTGGAGCCGAGCGAGCCGATCCAGGGTGAGTTCGAAGTGCCGGACAATCTTTCGTTGCCGTGTACCTTGCATGCGGCTCTTGAACGTCTGAAACGTAGCCAATTGGCGAAGGAACTGTTTGGCAAGGAGTTCATCGAAGGCTACATCGCCTCGAAGACCATGGAGTTGACCAGCTTCTTTGATGAAATTACTCCCTGGGAACGGCGTGTTTTAGCGGCCCAGGCCTGACGACCCGTCGACATCAGGCTATCGTTTGTCGGTAGCCTGAAACTCACTGCAAGGAGCCGCTCGGAACGCCGATGCGCCAAATCTGGAAACCCTTTCGAGCGCTTTATTTTGCCTCGCTGATGATGTTGATCGGCTCTGGCCTGTTGAGTACTTACCTGGCCTTGCGCCTGGCTGCCGACCACGTCGACAGCCTGTGGGTCGGTGCGTTGATGGCCGCCAACTATTGCGGCCTGGTGCTGGGTGGCAAGATCGGCCACCGGCTGATTGCCCGGGTCGGGCATATTCGCGCCTATTCAGCTTGCGCCGGGATTGTCGGTGCGGCGGTGCTGGGCCATGGCCTGGTGGACTGGTTGCCTGCCTGGATCTTCCTGCGGGTCATCGTCGGCCTCGGCATGATGTGCCAATACATGGTCATCGAAAGCTGGCTCAATGAGCAGGCCGAAGCCTCGCAGCGCGGCACGGTATTCAGCGGCTACATGATTGCCTCGTACCTGGGGCTGGTGCTGGGTCAGTTGATTCTGGTCATGCACCCGAGCCTGGGCCTTGAACTGCTGATGCTGGTCGCCTTGTGCTTCGCGCTGTGCCTGGTGCCGGTGGCCCTGACCCGTCGGATTCACCCGGCACCGTTGCACCCGGCACCGATGGAGCCGCGGTTCTTCATCAAGCGCGTGCCGCAGTCGTTGAGCACGGTGCTGGGGGCGGGGCTGATCATCGGTTCGTTCTACGGTCTGGCACCGCTGTATGCCTCGCAGCAGGGGTTGTCCACGGAGCAGGTCGGTCTGTTCATGGGTAGCTGCATTTTTGCGGGCTTGCTGGTGCAATGGCCGTTGGGCTGGCTGTCCGACCGTTATGACCGGGCGCTGTTGATCCGTTGTTTTGCCATGGTCCTGGCGCTGACCGCGTTGCCGCTGGCAATCATGCAGCAGGTACCGCTGGAGATTTTGTTTATCACCGGGTTCTTCTGTTCGCTGGTGATGTTCTGCCTGTATCCGCTGGCGGTGGCGTTCTCCAACGACCACGTCGAGGGAGATCGCCGGGTGTCCCTGACAGCGATGCTGTTGGTGACCTACGGTGTCGGCGCCAGTATCGGGCCGCTGGTGGCAGGGGTGCTGATGAAGCTGTTCGGCAGCCACATGCTCTATGCCTTTTTCAGTTTCTTCGCGTTGGTGCTGGTGTGGCGGATTCGCCCGAAAGCGGTAACCAACCTGCATCAGGTCGACGATGCACCGCTGCATCACGTCGCCATGCCGGACAGTATGTCGAGTTCGCCGTTGGTGGCTTGCCTTGACCCGCGGGTCGATGAGCAGGTGGTTCAGGAACAGATGCAGAACCCGATCAACCCTGAGCCGGACGCGGAACCCGAATCAGAGCCCGAAACCGATCCAACTCCCGAAGACCCTGATGCACCTCGCGAGCAAAGTTTTACCGAGGCCAGGCCTTAAGCATAAAAACAACGCATAAAAAAACGGGCAGTCACCGCAAGGGGCTGCCCGTTTTCTATTGAAGCGTCTTATTACATGTCGTCTTTGTCGAAGCGTCGCGCTTCGCGCTGAAGCTGATAGACGAACCGCTCGACCTGCCGCTGCACCAGCCCGCTCATGTTGTGAAAGCGTACGCCGGCGAAGGTGGTGGAGATTCTTTCTTCGAAGTGCAGGTAACGCAGCTCGACGGGTGCCGTCATGTTGCCAAAGGGCAGGGCGGCGATGAAGCGGTCATAGACCTGGCCCAGTTGCAGGCTGCCCGTGATGTCACCTTCGAAGCGTAACTTGCAGCCGGTGGCGGAGATGTCCAGTAGCTTGCCGCTGATCGGCGATTTGAGCTTTTCACCGCCCAGATCGACGTTGACCAGTTGTGCCAGCTTCAATGCTGCGCGGAATGCATTACGACGCTGGTGGTAAACCACCTCGGCGGGCAGGGCGCCACGGTAGCAGCGACCGCCACCGGATTCGTCGATGGTCAACGGGCCGTTGCTTTCCCAGGCAATACGTACGCCGTCGTGAAAGCCTTCGACCTTGAACGGTTCGCCGGCGAGCAGGTAGCGTTCACCATCGCGGGGAATCATTTCGTCCAGGGCAATCATGTTGCTGTCACGGTCAATGTCCACCAGATAGCTCTGGAAGCGCTGGCTGCGCTCATGGAACGTGATGATCAGCGGATCATGGCTGTCTTGCAGCTGGCGCAGGTTGCCGGAGATCTCCAACGGCGTGGTGAGCACCTTGGGTGGCTGCGGAGCATCTTCCGCGCTTAAGGCATTGAACACGGTTCATCAATCTCCAGACAAATATGACTACGGCTGGCCAGCATATTGCCAGCATGTTGCGCGTCTTGATAGTGCGCGCTTTTCAGCAGGCTCAAGCCTGACTGAGCGGGCGTGGCTTCGCAAGCATGGAGGTTGATCCGCGTGCATCATAGAGCGCTGGCGGTTCGCCGCCGTTGAGGATTTTCAGCTGATTGGCCGTCGCGGCCTGTTGGACCAGGATCGACTGGCCATTCTTGACGTTGGCCGCCTGGCACTGAGCCAGAAGATCGGTCAATACATCGCTCTGTTCCAGCAGCTGGTCGCCAATGCTCGAATGGCTGGCAAGTTGCTCCAGGCCGTTGCGGTTGGTCGGCAGGTTGAGGCTGGCGAGGATTTCACTGCGCTTGCGGCCATGCTGATCGAGCAAAATGATCAATGCCTGTTTCTGCGCCAGAATCTCTTCGAGCAGTGGCATGTCGCGACCGTGCAAGGCGAGGGACTCGGTTTGCAGTAACTCCAGCAAGTGCTGTGCTGGAGCGAAATCGTCGGTGATCAGTTGCAGTAAATTAGTGTCGTGCATGGCTGGCCTTGGGTTTTAAGCGTCCAAAAGCCTGGCGCAGGCCTTGGCCTAGCGCTGGGCTTCGAAGTTGAGCAGTTTGCTGGCTACACGGTTGCTGTCGACTTTGTAGCTGCCATCGGCAATCGCTGCTTTCAACTCGGCCACGCGGGCGTTGTCGACGGCAGGCTGATCGCGCAGCTTGTCAGTGACCTTCTGCAACTGTTGAGCCTCATTGCTGAGATGTACCGATTCCCCGCTTTTGACGGTACTGGCCTGTTCGGCCGGGGTATTCAGCGGTGCGGGTTTGCCGGCTTCGGCGGTTTCCTTCGCGGTGCTGGTACGTGTACTACCGGTAAGTGACGAGGAACTGTTTAAACGGCTGAAATCGATGACCATGACAAAAAACCTCTGGGTATTTGGACGCTTGCCATGTTTTCGGCCATACCCGGAAAAACTTTAGGCCCAATTATCAATGAGCTTGCGCGCGTCAGCGCTTGCCCTGCATAGGGCACAGTCTAGGGAACAGTCGAGTGGCGCGCCACATCTTCACAAACAGAGAGTTCTACATGGCCACTTCCACCTGACCGGGCGCGATGACTTGCGCCTTGATGACCCGCTGCGAGTTGAGGTTTTTCACCCGGATCTGTTCGCGCAAGCCGCCATTGGACAGCGCTTCACCCGGCATGCGCACGCTGAGCGTTCCACTGCGGGCGGTAATCACCACCTGGTCGCCCTTGGTGATGACTTCTGCCTGTTCCATGTGCACCAGGGTCATGACCTGGTCGGCAACCATTGGTCGGGTAAGTTTCTGCCCGATCGCCTGGTCGACGGAAGTCAGGTAACCCTGGCTGATCAGGCTGATGTCACGCTCGCGCAGGGTCACATCCTGGGGCTCGACGATACCGGCGCGTCGTAGCGGTCGGGTGGTAGTCACAATGTCGCGAAACAGGCGCACTTGAGCGGGTACGAATACCGTCCAGGGTGACGCGCCCTCGCAGCGCACCTTGACCGTAACACGCCCCAGCGGTGTGGCCGGGCTCTCCAGGGACGCTGTCAATTCCTTGTCGCACATGGGCATGCGCAGCCGTGGGTCGAGCTGCTTGACCTCGATCTCGTAGCGGCCTTCCGTTTGACTGGTGGCCAGATAGTCTTCTACGGTGAATTCAAGAAAGCCCTGGGTGACGCCGATAAGCATGTCAGGCAAGGTAACCGCGTCAGCAAGGGCAGGGCAGCCAGCGTTGAACAGGCAGACGGCCGACACCGCGCAAAGCAATTTGCGGGCGTTTGATGTCAGGCGTCGGAAAAATGTCGGTTCTGTGTTCATAAGAGTTAAAAAGCAAGCGCCGTGCCGTTTAGTGATGAATGCGCGTCGCAACACACTTAAGCGTTGGTGTAGGAGTCTATGCATGGCTGGTGTAATGGATGCGGTAAACCAGCGCACGCAACTGGTAGGGCAGAATCGCCTTGAGCTGTTGTTGTTCCGTCTCGACGGCCAGCAGCTGTATGGGATCAACGTGTTCAAGGTTCGGGAGGTGCTGCAATGCCCCAAACTGACGCTGATGCCAAAATCCAGTCCTGTCGTGTGCGGTGTGGCGAGTATTCGGGGGGCGACCATTCCGATACTTGATCTGGCCATGGCGACCGGTTCCGGTGCGCTGAAAGATCAAAGCAATCCCTTCGTGATCATCACGGAGTACAACACCAAGACCCAGGGTTTCCTGGTGCGGTCAGTGGAACGCATCGTCAACATGAATTGGGAGGAGATTCATCCGCCACCCAAGGGCACGGGACGCGATCATTACCTGACGGCTGTGACTCGGGTCGACAATCAGTTAGTCGAAATCATCGACGTCGAGAAAGTGCTGGCAGAAGTGGCGCCGACCCCGGAAGCGATTTCCGTTGGCGTGGTGGATGTCGAAACCCAGCACAAGGCGCTCTCTTTGCGAGTACTGACGGTCGATGACTCGTCGGTGGCGCGCAAGCAGGTGACCCGTTGCCTGCAGACGGTCGGTGTCGAAGTGGTGGCGTTGAACGACGGTCGGCAAGCGCTGGATTACCTGCGCAAGCTGGTCGACGAGGGCAAGAAGCCGGAAGAAGAGTTCCTGATGATGATTTCCGACATCGAGATGCCGGAGATGGACGGGTACACCCTCACGGCCGCGATCCGCAGCGACCCTCGCATGCAAAAGCTTCACATCATCCTGCATACTTCGTTGTCGGGTGTATTCAATCAGGCGATGGTCAAGAAAGTCGGTGCCGATGACTTCCTTGCCAAATTCCGTCCTGATGACCTGGCATCCCGGGTAGTCAACCGGATCAAAGCAGCAGACATCAGCTAGGGGCCTTTTGCCCCTAACGGTTAATACGATTTAAGAGGCGGCATCTTTGTCTACGGGTAATTTGGATTTCGAACAGTTCCGGGTCTTCCTGGAAAAAGCCTGTGGCATTTTGCTCGGTGAAAACAAGCAATACCTGGTCTCGAGCCGTCTCAACAAACTGATGGAACAGCAAGGCATCAAGTCCCTGGGTGAGCTGGTCCAGCGCATCCAGACCCAGCCGCGCAGCGGTTTGCGCGAGATGGTGGTGGATGCCATGACCACCAACGAAACCCTGTGGTTTCGTGATACCTATCCGTTTGAAGTCTTGAAGAACAAGGTGCTGCCGGCAGCGATCAAGGCCGCTCCTGGCCAGCGTCTGCGGATCTGGTCGGCGGCCTGTTCGTCGGGTCAGGAACCGTATTCGCTGTCGATGTCGATCGATGAGTTCGAGCGCGTGAACATGGGCCAGCTGAAGATGGGCGTGCAGATCGTTGCCACCGACCTGTCCGGTACCATGCTGACCAACTGCAAGACCGGGGAGTACGACAGCCTGGCCATCGGCCGTGGCCTGTCGCCCGAGCGCCTTCAACGTTACTTCGACCCGAAAGGGCCGGGGCGCTGGGCAATCAAGGCACCGATCAAGAGCCGGGTGGAGTTTCGCTCGTTCAACCTGCTGGACAGCTACGCGGCGCTGGGCAAGTTTGACATCGTGTTCTGCCGCAACGTGCTGATCTACTTCTCCGCCGAGGTGAAGAAGGACATCCTGTTGCGCATTCACAGCACGTTGAAGCCAGGCGGTTATCTGTTCCTCGGTGCTTCCGAGGCGCTGAACGGTTTGCCGGACCATTACCAGATGGTCCAGTGCAGCCCGGGGATCATCTACCAGGCGAAGTGATTCGTTGGCGTCATCAAAAAAAACGGGAGTCCTCAGGGGCTCCCGTTTTTTTTTGCCTGCTCATTCCTCATAGACGCTGCAACACCTGTAGGAGCATGGCTTGCCCGCGATGGCGGTGTGTCAGTCAATGATGATGTTGTCTGACACACCGCCTTCGCGGGCAAGCCATGCTCCTACAGGGGATAGGTGTTGCCCATGGGAAAGCGGCAGAAAAGCGGCAGGCGGCGGAAATCGGTTGCCGCTTTTCTGGCATTGCCACGTTGCCACTGCCCGCAAAGCCCCGGTTTACGGGCTTTTTTCGATTGGCACGACGCTTGCTTTGTCCATGTTACGAAAAATCAGGTCACCCGAAGGTTTCCGACATGAGCATCAGCTTCGATAAAGCGCTCGGTATTCACGAACAAGCTTTGGGCTTCCGCGCTCAGCGTGCCGAAGTCCTGGCCAACAACATCGCCAACGCCGACACCCCGAACTACAAGGCTCGGGATCTGGACTTCTCGAAAGTGCTCGCCGAGCAGAACGAGAAGAGCAGAAGCGGCACTTTCGCCCTGAACAAGACCAACAGCCGTCATATCGAAGCCGAAGGCCTGGGCAATGGCGACGAGTCGCTGCTGTATCGCACGCCGATGCAACCATCGATCGACCAGAACACCGTGGACGCCCAACTGGAACAGTCGAACTACGCGGAAAACGCGGTCAACTTCCAGGCCAGCTTCACCCTGCTCAACAGCAAATTCAAAGGGCTGGTGTCAGCCCTTCGTGGAGAGTAAGTCATGTCTCTAGCCAGTGTTTTCAACATCGCCGGTAGCGGCATGAGTGCCCAGACCACTCGCTTGAACACCGTCGCCTCGAACATCGCCAACGCCGAGACCGTCTCGTCGAGCATCGACCAGACCTACCGTGCACGGCACCCGGTATTCGCCACCATGTTCCAGGGCAGCCAGAGCGGCGGCAGCGATTCGCTGTTCCAGAACCAGGACGCGGCCGGTCAAGGCGTGCAAGTGCTGGGCGTGGTCGAAGACCAGAGCAACCTGGACGCGCGCTACGAGCCGAACCATCCGGCGGCCGACGCCAAAGGCTACGTCTACTACCCGAACGTCAACGTGGTGGAAGAAATGGCTGACATGATTTCCGCGAGCCGTTCGTTCCAGACCAATGCCGAAATGATGAATACCGCCAAAACCATGATGCAGAAGGTCCTGACCCTCGGTCAGTGATAAAGGGGCGACTCAGATGAGTGTTACCGATACCACCAGTGGCATTAGCCTCAAGGACATCCTGGCCAACTCCTCGATCAAGACCAACACCAGTGCCGACGGCCTGGCGGCGGCAACGAACAGCGCCACCGGCAAAAAGGCCCTGGGCAAGGACGCGTTCCTGCAGTTGCTGGTAACGCAACTGAAAAACCAGAACCCGCTGGAACCGCAGGACAACGGCGAGTTCGTCGCCCAGTTGGCCCAGTTCAGTAGCCTGGAAGGCATCACCACGCTCAACACCACCGTGAGTGGCCTGGCGAGCAATTACAACTCGTCCCAGGCATTGCAGGCGTCGTCGCTGGTCGGGCGTTCGGTTATTGCGCCGGCCGACAAGGCGGTGGTCGATACCTCCAAGAGTTTCACCGGCACCATGGCCGTACCGGCGTCGGTAGACCCGGTCAAGGTCAAGATCACCGATGCCGATGGCAAGGTTGTCCGCACCATCGACCTGGGCAGCCAGAAAGCCGGTACTTCCAGTTTCATCTGGGATGGCAAAAACGATGCAGGCGAAGTGGCCAAGGCGGGCACCTATACCTTCGGCGCTACGGCGACCTACGACGGCAAGGCGACCTCGCTGGTGACGTACCTGCCGGCCACCGTCAACAGCGTGACCATCAGCCAGACCGGCGGTGAGTTGATGCTCAACCTGGCCGGGGCGGGCAGCATCGCCCTGTCCAAAGTTCAAACTATTGGTATGTAGAGCCGACTAACACGGCACAAAGGAGTGGAATATGTCTTTCAATATCGGCCTTAGCGGTCTCTATGCAGCCAACAAACAACTGGACGTGACCGGCAACAACATCGCCAACGTCGCGACCACCGGTTTCAAATCGTCCCGTGCGGAATTCGAAGACGTTTACTCGGCCACCAAGCTGGGTTCCGGCAGCAAGACCATCGGTAACGGCGTGCGCCTGGCCAACGTTTCCCAGCAGTTCACCCAGGGCGACGTCAATAACACCGGCAACGTGCTGGACATGGGCATCAACGGTTCCGGTTTCTTCGTGCTGAGCGAGAACGGTTCGATGTCCTACACCCGTGCCGGTACGTTCAAGGTCGACAAGGACGGTTACGTCACCAATAGCGATGGTTCTGCGCGTCTGCAGGGTTATGGCGTGGATGCCAATGGCAAGATCCTCAATGGCGTTTTGACTGACCTGCGCGTCGATACGTCGAACCTGGCGCCAAAAAACACCTCCACGGTTTCGTCGACGATCAACCTGAACTCCACCGCTCCCATCATCAACCAGACGACCAATCCGTTTGATCCGTCCAAGGAAGCGTCCTTCACCAAGCAGTTCAGTACCCCGATTTACGATACTCAGGGTAACAAGCACATCATGGATCAATACATGGTCAAGACGGGTGACAACACCTGGAAGACCTACACCCTGATCGAGGGTCGCAACCCGGATGGCAGCGACCCTACCGTTACTCCTCCTGTCGCTTCGACCATGAACTTCGACAGCTCCGGCAAGCTGACTTCGGTCACCACGCCGGTTGTTCCAGCGACCATTCCGCCATCCGTGGTAACCAGCCCTGACCTGAAGGTCACCGGCTGGATTCCGGGTACCGTGACCAATGGCACGTGGACAGCCAACGGCGCTGCCTCCGGCGTCGTTACGGTCTCCATGGACAAAACCACGCAGTACAACGCTGACACTGCACGTTCGATTCCTTCGCAGAACGGCTACGCCACCGGCCAGATCACCAACCTGACCATCGACACCAGCGGTGTGATGCTCGCCAACTTCAGCAACAGCCAGACCAAGCCCATCGGCCAGATCTCGCTCGCCAGCTTCACCAACGAGCAAGGTTTGCAGCCTGTAGGCGGCACCAGTTGGAAAGAAACCTATTCGTCGGGTATCCCGGGCTACGATGCGCCGAACACCGGTACCTTGGGCGAGATCCACTCCAACTCTCTGGAAGAGTCCAACGTCAACCTGACCAATGAACTGGTCGACCTGATCAAGGCGCAGAGCAACTACCAGGCGAACGCCAAGACCATCTCGACTCAGAGCACCATCATGCAGACCATTATTCAGATGACCTGATGCGGGTTGGCTGAAAGCGCTGCACAAAGAGCCCCTCGAAAGAGGGGCTTTTTTGTGACCGACACAAACCTGTAGGAGCAAAGCTTGCTCGCGATGAGCGGTGACGCGGTATACCTGACAAATCGTGCTATCCCTATCGCGAGCAAGCTTTGCTCCTACAGGAATCAGGCAAAAGAAAACCCCCGACAAACCAGAGGCCTGTCGGGGGTTCGAGTAAGCGCCTTTCAGCGCTCACCGGCTCAGCTTATTGGCAAGCTTCGCAATCCGGTTCGTCGATGGCGCAAGCCTTCGGTACTGGAGCAGGGCCGGCAGGCGCTGCCAGGACCGAATCTTCACCGTGGTTGCCGCCGCTGGAAACAGCGTTCAGCTTGCCGGTGTTGATGGTCGACTTCTCGGTGCTGGTCGCGGCCAGGGCACGGAGGTAGTAAGTGGTTTTCAGACCACGGTACCAGGCCATGCGGTAGGTCACGTCCAGCTTCTTGCCCGATGCGCCTGCGATGTACAGGTTCAGCGATTGAGCCTGGTCGATCCACTTCTGACGACGGCTTGCCGCGTCAACGATCCACTTGGTGTCCACTTCGAAGGCAGTTGCGTAGAGCTCTTTGAGTTCCTGCGGGATGCGCTCGATCTGTTGCACCGAACCGTCGTAGTACTTCAGGTCGTTGATCATGACCGAGTCCCACAGACCGCGAGCCTTGAGGTCGCGAACCAGGTACGGGTTGATCACGGTGAATTCGCCCGACAGGTTCGATTTCACGTAGAGGTTCTGGTAGGTCGGTTCGATCGACTGCGATACGCCAGTGATGTTGGCGATGGTCGCGGTCGGTGCGATGGCCATGATGTTGGAGTTACGAATGCCTTTCTGAACGCGGGCACGAACCGGTGCCCAGTCCAGGGATTCGTTCAGGTCAACGTCGATGTACTTCTGGCCACGTTGCTCGATCAGGATCTGTTGCGAGTCCAGCGGCAGGATGCCTTTGGACCACAGCGAACCCTGGAACGTCTCGTAGGCGCCGCGCTCGTCGGCCAGGTCGCAGGACGCCTGGATCGCGTAGTAGCTGACCGCTTCCATCGACTTGTCGGCGAACTCGACGGCAGCGTCGGAACCGTAAGGAATGTGCTGCAGGTACAAAGCGTCCTGGAAGCCCATGATGCCCAGACCGACCGGACGGTGCTTGAAGTTGGAGTTCTTCGCTTGCGGCACCGAGTAGTAGTTGATGTCGATAACGTTATCGAGCATGCGAACGGCGGTGTTCACGGTGCGTTCCAGCTTGGCGGTGTCCAGCTTGCCGTTGGTGATGTGGTTCGGCAGGTTGATCGAGCCCAGGTTGCAAACGGCGATCTCGTCCTTGTTGGTGTTCAAGGTGATCTCGGTGCACAGGTTCGAGCTGTGAACCACGCCGACGTGCTGCTGCGGGCTGCGCAGGTTGCACGGGTCTTTGAAGGTCAGCCATGGGTGGCCGGTTTCAAACAGCATGGACAGCATTTTGCGCCACAGGTCTTTGGCCTGGATGGTCTTGAACAGCTTGATCTTGCCCGGATACTCGGACAGGGCTTCGTAGTACTCGTAACGCTCTTCGAAGGCCTTGCCGGTCAGGTCGTGCAGGTCCGGCACTTCGGACGGCGAGAACAGGGTCCACTTGCCGTCATCGAAGACGCGCTTCATGAACAGGTCAGGGATCCAGTTGGCCGTGTTCATGTCGTGGGTACGACGACGATCATCACCGGTGTTCTTGCGCAGTTCGATGAACTCTTCGATGTCCATGTGCCAGGTTTCCAGGTAGGCACAGACAGCGCCTTTGCGCTTGCCACCCTGGTTAACGGCGACGGCGGTGTCGTTCACTACTTTCAGGAACGGAACAACGCCCTGGGATTTGCCGTTGGTGCCCTTGATGTACGAACCGAGTGCACGAACCGGGGTCCAGTCGTTGCCCAGGCCGCCCGCGAATTTCGACAACATGGCGTTGTCGTGGATCGCGTGGTAGATGCCCGACAGGTCATCCGGCACGGTGGTCAGGTAGCAGCTCGACAGCTGTGGACGCAGGGTACCGGCGTTGAACAGGGTCGGAGTCGACGACATGTAGTCGAAGGACGACAACAGGTTGTAGAACTCGATCGCACGGTCTTCTTTGTTCTTCTCTTCGATCGCCAGGCCCATGGCCACGCGCATGAAGAAGATTTGCGGCAGTTCGAAGCGGATACCGTCCTTGTGGATGAAGTAACGGTCGTACAGGGTTTGCAGGCCCAGGTACGTGAACTGTTGATCGCGCTCGTGGTTGATCGCCTTGCCGAGTTTTGCCAGGTCGAAGGTGGCCAGGATCGGGTTCAGCAGTTCGAATTCGATGCCTTTGGCGATATAGGCTGGAAGCGCCTTGGCGTACAGGTCGACCATTTCGTGGTGGGTCGCGCTTTCAGCGACTTCGAGGAAGCTCAGGCCTTCGGCACGCAGGGTGTCCATCAGCAGGCGGGCGGTCACGAACGAGTAGTTCGGCTCACGCTCAACCAGGGTACGGGCGGTCATCACCAGCGCGGTGTTGACGTCGGTCAGGGCCACGCCGTCGTACAGGTTTTTCAGGGTTTCGCGCTGGATCAGGTCGCCGTCGACTTCTGCCAGGCCTTCGCACGCTTCGGTGACGATGGTGTTCAGGCGGCCCATGTCCAGAGGAGCAAAGGTGCCATCGGCGCGGGTGATGCGGATCGACGGGTGAGCGTTGACCGCTTCTTCGGCCGGCGCGTGGGCGGCGCGTTCTTTCGAACGACCGTCACGGTAGATCACGTAGTCGCGGGCCACTTTCTGCTCGCCGGCACGCATCAGGGCCAGTTCGACCTGGTCCTGGATTTCTTCGATGTGGATGGTGCCGCCCGAAGGCATGCGACGCTTGAAGGTCGCGGTGACTTGTTCGGTCAGACGGGCAACGGTGTCGTGGATTCGCGACGAAGCGGCAGCGGTGCCGCCCTCAACTGCGAGAAACGCTTTGGTGATAGCGACGGTGATCTTGTCATCGGTGTAAGGAACGACAGTGCCGTTACGCTTGATCACGCGCAGTTGACCTGGCGCGGTGGCGGACAGATCCGAAGTCGAATCTGCGGCCTGCGGCAAGGTGCCCTGCGGGTTCTCGCGAGTTGTGTCGGTTTGCATGGGGGGTTGTCTCCACATTCTCTATGTTTGTTTGGGCACCATCACGGTGCCCACCGTTCCGTCCTGAAGCACTACAACCGGCGAGTGGCCGGGCATACCAACTTCGGGACAGATCAGGAAGGGGCAATTGGGGCGCCGCTTCCATGCCGAAGTCTTTGGTCCCAGGCCTTGAACCTGAAACCGGGATCCTTTTGGGTGACAGTAATTGACTGCAACACCCGTACCGTTAACGCCGTTTTCGGCTCAAAAACAGTAGCCATCCGCACGCGCGGTTTGGTCTTTCAAAAATACGTTTGGTTCAACCGGAAAGAGGCGATAAAAGCGCTTGAAATCGGTGTCCGGTTTGTGTTTGGTTTTTGGCGTAAAACCCTACATGTAGGGTTTTTTTCGCGACGGGGTACAAGATAATGCGTTTTTGGGGGTGTTGCAACGTACTACCTGTGGATAAACCTGTGCGTAAATTGTGTGTGAAACGTGGAACGGGCGTGTAGGCCGCGACCTAGCTGGAGCGGACCGTTTTTCACTGATTTTCAATGATTGAAAACGGTCATTTGGATTTTTAGGGGCGCGAACCCTATCACAAAAAACCGGGTTGTCCGAACGCATTTACCGGCTTGTGTTCTTGGCGAGCGGCGTTTATACAATCGGCCAGTGCGTACGCATTCTTATCCTCCCCAATCATTACAAAAAGACGGGCGGATCCTTCCTTATTAAGTGTTGTTGGCAAGCAGAGGTCACCGTGGAGCAAGAAGCCTGGCAGGTATTGATTGTGGAGGACGACCAGCGTCTGGCCGAACTGACCCGCGACTACCTGGAAGCCAATGGTCTGCGCGTATCGATCGAGGGCAACGGCGCCTTGGCCGCGGCACGGATCATCAAGGAGAAACCGGACCTGGTGATCCTCGACCTGATGTTGCCGGGCGAAGATGGGCTGAGCATCTGCCGCAAGGTTCGCGACAAGTATGACGGCCCGATCCTGATGCTCACCGCCCGCACCGACGACACCGATCAGATTCTTGGGCTGGACCTGGGCGCCGACGACTACGTGTGCAAACCGGTTCGCCCACGTCTGCTGCTGGCGCGTATCCAGGCCTTGTTGCGACGCAGTGAAACCTCTGAAGTGGCGCCGGAAAAACAACGGCGCCTGCAGTTCGGTCCGTTAGTGGTCGACAACGCATTGCGCGAAGCCTGGCTGAACGACAACGGCATCGAACTGACCAGCGCCGAGTTCGACCTGCTCTGGCTGCTGGTGGCCAACGCCGGGCGCATTCTGTCCCGGGAAGAGATTTTCACTGCATTGCGCGGCATCGGCTATGACGGCCAGGACCGTTCCATCGACGTGCGCATCTCGCGCATTCGCCCGAAAATCGGCGATGACCCGGAGCATCCGCGGCTGATCAAGACCATCCGCAGCAAAGGTTATCTGTTCGTTCCGGAAGCCTGCACGCTGTGAACTCGATCTTCCTGCGCATTTACGGCGGCATGTGCGCGGCGCTGATTCTGGTGGCGGTACTCGGCGTGCTGGCCTTGCACCTGCTCAACCAGGTGCGCGGCGAGCAATACCGCGAACGCCTGGCCCACGGCACGTTCTCGCTGATGGCCGACAATCTGAACCCGATGAACGAAACCGAGCGCCACCGTGCCTTGCTGGTGTGGGAGCGGTTGCTGGGGATTCCTCTGGCGCTGAAAACCTTCACTCAAACCGACCTCGACCTCACCCAGCGCACCCGCGTGCTGCGCGGTCAGGCGCTGGTCGAACAGACCGGTCCGCATGCGGCGAAGGTTTACCGGTTGGTCAGCGACAAGGAACAGTTGGTGCTGACCGGCGAAGTCCAGCAGATCAGCGAACAACTGGCCCGGGCGACTATTTACCTGCTGGCCGATGAACTGGTGCGCTACCCGGTGGCCGAGCAACCCGAGCGCCTGGCGCAGTTGAAGCGCGATAAAGGGTTTGGTTTCGACTTGCGGCTGGTGACGATCGAACAGGCGGACATGGACGAGGACCAGAGTCGCCGGGTGTCCGAGGGCGACACGGTGATGGCGCTGGGCAAGGGCGGTGATTCGATCCGGGTGTTTGCCGGCATGGTCGGTACGCCGTGGGTCCTTGAAATCGGCCCGTTGTATCAGATGAATCCTTATCCGCCGGAATGGCTGGTACTGATCGCCGCCCTGGGTTTGAGCCTGATCGGTTTGATCGTCTATTTGTTGGTACGGCAACTTGAGCGCCGCTTGCGTGGCCTGGAAGCGGCCGCCACGCGCATCGCCAAGGGCAGCCTGGAAACCCGCGTGCCGGCACGCGGCGCGGACTCGGTGGGACGGCTGGCATCGGCGTTCAACGGCATGGCCGAGCACTTGCAGCAGTTGCTGGCGATCCAGCGTGAGCTGGTGCGCGCCGTGTCTCATGAGCTGCGCACACCCGTGGCGCGGTTGCGTTTTGGCCTGGAAATGATCAGCACGGCCACCACGCCGCAGGCGTTGGAAAAATACTGTGAAGGCATGGACCACGACATCGAGGATCTCGATCGACTGGTGGACGAGATGCTCACTTACGCACGACTGGAACAGGGTTCACCGGCGCTGAATTTTCAGCGGATCGATCTGGATGCATTGGTCAATCAGGTGATCGAAGAACTGGCGCCGTTACGCGCCGAGGTCACCGTGCAGCGCGGTTTGTGTCTGTCCGCCGCTGACAACGACGACGCGTGGGTCGAGGCCGAACCGCGTTACCTGCACCGGGCGTTGCAGAACCTGGTGAGCAACGCCATGCGCCACGCCCAATCACGGGTGACCGTCAGCTATCAGGTCGGGCAGCAGCGCTGTCGAGTGGATGTCGAGGATGACGGCCCGGGCGTGCCGGAAACGGCGTGGGAGAAGATCTTCACACCATTCCTGCGCCTCGATGACAGCCGCACCCGCGCTTCGGGCGGGCATGGGTTGGGGTTGTCCATCGTGCGGCGAATCATCCATTGGCATGATGGCCGGGCGTTGATCAGCAAGAGCAAAAGCCTGGGCGGGGCGTGTTTCAGCCTGAGCTGGCCGCGGAATCAGGAGAAGCGGTGAGATCTTGGTTGTCTGTGAGGGCCTCATCGCGAGCAAGCTTTGCTCCTACGGGTTTTGTGTCGAGTTCGAAATTGACGAACGCCCCCGGTCCGTAGGAGCAAGGCTTGCCCGCGATGGCGTCATTGGAGACGCTAAAAGCCTTCAGGCCTTGATGCTGACCAGACTCAACAACTGCCCATCCACCACCCCGAACTGCGCCTCCAGCTCAGTGCCATTGCGCCACTCGCTGGACAGATCTGTCAGCAACCGCAGCCGCACTTCACCGCTCTCGCTCCACTCCAGCACTTCAGCGTGCTCGAAATAGAAGCGCTGCTGAACAATCGGATAAAGCGCCTTGAACAGGCTTTCCTTCACCGAAAACGTCAGGGTCACCAGCATCGCCAGTTGATCGCGAGGGCCAGCGATCATGCGTTGCAACTCGGGCGGGGTGAGGATTTCCCCGGCCAGTCGCTCGGCCCGTTCAGGGTCGAGCAGATTTTCCAGGTCCATCCCCAGGCCGCGCCAGTGGGTTTTCTTCGCGACAATCGCCGAGGCCCGGCCGGTGCTGTGGGTGATTGAGCCCGTGATGTGCGTCGGCCACACCGGTGCCCGGTCCTCGCCGATGGCCGGGATAAAGTTCAGCCCTTCCAACTGTTGTAACGCCGCCCGAGCGCAAACCCGCCCGGCGAGGAACTCCGCCTGACGCTTGGCGACCGAACGCTGGATGGTGGGCGGCGGCTCGATGGCGCTGCGCTGGAAATCATCGCTGGCCAGTTGCGAGGTATCGAAGCGAGTGCTCAACAGCACCGTATCGGGCAGCGCAAACGGCAGCGGCCAATGGGCATCGAGTGGGGTACAGCAGACGGGGAGGGCGGGGGCGCGATTCATGTCGGGCATTTTGCCGGGTTGCTCTCAGGCTGGGTAGTAGCAACCGCTTTTGTGGCGAGGGGATTTATCCCCGTTGGGCTGCGAAGCGGCCCCCATAACTGCAACCGCATTTCAGCAGGGAAACAGCGATTGCCGGGTTTACGACTGCTGCGCAGCCGAACGGGGATAAATCCCCTCGCCACAAAAACCCCTCATCACAGGGTTTACTTGTTCAGCCAAAAATCTTCTTGAAAAACGCCTGCATGTCCGCCCAGGACTTTTCATCCGCCGCTTTGCTATAGCCAATGTCCGGCCCGGCATGATCGCCATGGCTCAGACGATCCGCATCAGGATTACTGAACCCATGCTTGGCGCCTTCAAGGCTGACAAATTTATAGTCAGCCCCAGCCTTGTCCATCTCAGCCTTGAACGCCGCCACGTTTTCCGGCGTGATCATGCTGTCCATCGCCCCATGTTCAACAAGGATTTTCGCTTTCACACTACCCGGCGCCGCAGGGGTCTTGGTCGCCAGCGCGCCGTGAAAACTCACTACGCCCGCCAGCGGCAAACCCTGACGTGCCGCATTCAGCACCACGCCACCGCCGAAGCAATACCCGATCGCGGCGATTTTGTCCGGATCGGTTTGCGGCTGTTTCTTCAGGAGATCGAGCCCGGCCTGAAAGCGCGCACTGGATGCGGCACTGTCTTTCAACGCAGCTTGCATAAACGCCATGGCGTCCTTGGGATGCTCGGTGTTCTTGCCGTCGCCATACATGTCGATGGCCAGCGCGCTGTAACCCAGATTGGCGAGATCACGGGCGCGGCGCTTGGTGTACTCGTTGAGCCCCCACCATTCGTGCACCACCACAATGCCAGGGCGTGCACCTTTGATGGCGTCGTCATAGGCGAAGTAGCCGATCATCTTGGTGCCGTCAGTACTTTGATAGGGGATTTCCTGAGTCTTGATCGCGGCTTGGCTGAGCCCGCTCAAGGCCAGTAATACGAGGGCGAGGAAAATGCGCATCGTCGGGTCTCCTGCAAAGAATCATCAAAACAGCCGAGTCGATTTGATTCAGCTCAGGTTCAGCGTGCGTTCAGGGGGAGTTCAGGGCCGGGTGAGTAACCTTGCCCCGTACCCAAATAGCACATAGCGCATAAGGAACTCCCCTATGACTGGTTTCAAAAAACTGCTTCTGGCTTTCGCTGTCCTGAGCGCGAGTACCGCGGCTTTCGCTTCCGACGACAATTTCGCCAGCCTTACTTTTGGACAGACCAGCAACAAGGTCAAAAAGTCCCACGCCCTGAACGACAACCTCAACAGCCCGAACGCCGACGGCGTGATCGGCAAGGACAACACCTGGGGTGTGCGTCTGGGCCAGCAAAACAGCCAGGGCCGCTACTACGCCACTTACGACAACGTGTCGGGCTCGCACAATGGCATTAAACTGCGCCAGGAAAACCTTCTGGGCAGCTACGATCTGTTCTACCCGGTGGGCGGCAGCACCAAGCTGTTCGGTGGCGCCACCGCCGGTTTGACCAAAATGACTCAGGAGTCGCCAGGCTTCAGCCGCGACAGCGACATCGGTTATGCCATCGGCGGCCAGTTGGGTGTGCTGCAACAGGTTTCGCAAAACACCTCGGTGGAACTGGGTTACCGTTACCTGCGCAGCAACGCCAGCACTGAGATGAGCGAGCGCGGTGGCAGCAAACAGGGGTCGCTGGACCTGACCAGCAGCGCCCAGACCTACCTGTCGGCGAACTACGCTTTCTAAGAAGTAAGCACAATCCCTGTGGGAGTGAGCCTGCTCGCGATGGGGCCAGCACTTTTGACATTGTTGTCGGCTGACACACCGCTATCGCCGGCAAGCCGGTCTCACTCCCATAGGTTCTTCGACCTGACTGAAAACCGTGCTGCTGGAGATAATGATTTGCGTAGGAGAGCATTATGAAACTGCTGGTCGTCGAAGATGAAGCGCTGTTGCGCCATCACCTGCAAACCCGCCTGACGGACAGCGGCCACGTGGTCGAGTCCGTGGCCAATGCCGAAGAGGCGCTGTACCAGACCGAGCAGTACAACCATGACCTGGCGGTGATCGACCTCGGCCTGCCGGGCATGGGCGGGCTCGACCTGATCCGTCAACTGCGCTCGCGCGGCAAGACCTTCCCGATCCTGATCCTCACCGCGCGCGGCAACTGGCAGGACAAGGTCGAAGGCCTCGCCGCCGGCGCCGACGATTACGTGGTCAAGCCGTTCCAGTTCGAAGAACTCGACGCGCGCCTGAATGCCTTGCTGCGCCGCTCCAGCGGTTTCACCCAGTCGACCATCGTCGCCGGGCCGTTGCTGCTGGACCTCAATCGCAAACAGGCGTCCCTCGATGAACAGCCGCTGGCGCTGACGGCGTACGAGTACCGGATCCTCGAATACCTGATGCGGCATCACCAGCAAGTGGTGGCCAAGGACCGCTTGATGGAGCAGCTCTACCCGGACGACGACGAGCGCGATCCGAACGTGATCGAAGTGTTGGTCGGCCGTCTGCGCCGCAAGCTTGAAGGCCCGGCCGGTTTCAAACCGATCGATACCGTGCGTGGCCTTGGCTACCTGTTCAATGAGCGCTGCACTTGATTCGTTCCCTTCGTGTCCGTTTGATGCTCGCCGCCACGATCCTGGCGGTGTTGTTCATGCTGGCGTTGCTGCCGGCGATGCAGGGCGCGTTCAGCCTGGCGTTGCAGGACTCGATCGAACAACGCCTGGCGTCGGACGTCACCACGCTGATCTCCGCCGCCCGGGTGGAGAACAACCGCTTGCAGATGCCGGCGCAGTTGCCCGATGAGCGTTTCAACCTGACTGACGGCCGTTTGCTTGGCTACATCTATGACCGCGAAGGGCATCTGGTCTGGCGCTCGAAGGGCACCCAGGAAGAGCACATCAACTACAAACCGCGTTACGACGGACGCGGTAACGAGTTCGCGAGAATCAGCGAAGCCAACGGCCAGGAATTCTTCGTCTATGACGTCGAGGTCAAACTGCTCGGCGGCAAGAGCGCGGCGTTCAGCATCGTCGCGCTGCAACCGGTGCGTGAATACGAAGCCACTCTCGAAGGCCTGCGGGAAAACCTCTACCTCGGATTCGGTGCCGCCCTGCTGGTCTTGCTCGCGCTGCTGTGGATCGGCCTGACCTGGGGCTTGCAGGCATTGCGCCGGCTCAGTCAGGAACTGGACGAAATCGAAAGCGGCACCCGCGAAAGCCTCAGCGAACAACACCCTCGCGAACTGCTGCGCCTGACCGGCTCCCTCAACCGCTTGCTGCACAGCGAGCGCGAACAACGCAGCCGCTATCGCGACTCCCTCGACGACCTGGCCCACAGCCTGAAAACCCCGCTGACCGTGCTGCAAGGCGTCAGCGAAGACATGGCCCAGCGCCCGGCCGATCGCGATCAGGCCTGGGTGCTGCAAACCCAGATCGAACGCATGAGCCAGCAAATCAGCTATCAACTGCAACGCGCCAGCCTGCGCAAAAGCGGTCTGGTGCGCCATCAGGTCCGCCTGCGCCCGGTGCTGCAAAGCCTGTGCGACACCCTGGACAAGGTCTACCGCGACAAACGCGTGCGGGTCGCCTTCGATCTGCCGGAGCAGTGTTACGTGCCGATCGAGGAGGGCGCCCTGCTGGAAATGATGGGCAATCTGCTGGAAAACGCCTATCGCCTGTGCCTCGGTGAAGTACGCATCAGCGTGCGTGAAAGCCTTGGCGGGGTTGAGTTGTGTGTCGAGGATGATGGACCGGGCGTGCCAGCGGATCAGCGGGCGCGGATTCTGCAAAGGGGAGAGCGGCTGGATCGGCAGCATCCGGGGCAGGGGATTGGTCTTGCGGTGGTGAAGGACATTATCGAAAGCTACAGCGCGAAGCTGACGCTGGGGGATTCGCCGATGGGTGGGGCGGCGTTCAGGATTCATTTTTCGGTGGTTTAGTGATTGGCTGGGCTGGCCTCATCGCGAGCAGGCTCGCTCCCACGTTGGATTTGTGGCGTTCACAAATACCCTATTCACAGCCAATCCCTGTGGGAGCGAGCCTGCTCGCGATGAGGCAGGTTCAGCCACCACAAGGCTCATGTCAGACCGCTAAACATGCACTGTTTAAACGACACTTCCAGATACTCTCTCAGGCTACACATCCTTGCGCCGCTGCCTACGACTACGCCAGAATCCGCCGGCTTGTGCGCCTAAGGGCCGGGCTCTATCGTTTGCCGGTCGCTGAAAAACAGCGATCGGGTTTGGTAGCCCGGTTCAATCTGGCGCATTGCGCAACCTGATGCAGGGACTTTTTTCGTCTTCTGTTTTTATGGTGGCCATGCGTAGGGCGCCCTCGGGCGCGCCGGGTTGCCAGATGACCGGCCTACCAACCTTCGTATGGCCGCCACCCATTCGTTTGGTAGCGAGGGTGATGGCTCCACTTTTATTATCTGGAGTTCCATCTATGTTCAAGATCACACCCAACCCGCCAGAAACCGATGACGTTTCCCCGCACGAAACCCCCGATTCCAAAAAACTCCCCGAAGCCGCCGACCGCGCCCTTGATCATTACCTCAACCCGGCCACCCACATCAAAGCCACTTCGCGCACACCCAGCACCATGTTCATCGTCAACCCGGAGCTCGATACCGAAACCCTGCTGGCCCACGCTTGCGAGTCGTTGGCCTCGGCCAATGTCATGGCCATGGATTTGGTGGACCATTTGGAGGGGTCGAGTCGCAATTCGCTGTTGGGGATTGCGCAGATCATCATGCTGGGGGAGCTGGCGGTGAATCGGGCGCTGGATAATATTGATCCGCGAGACTAGCGGAGGGCTGGTGGTGGGTGGGTAAGTGTGGTGTCTGACAAGTATCGCCTGGCTCGAGATCCCCCCTCACCCTAACCCTCTCCCTGGGGGAGAGGGGACTGATCGGGGGATATTTGGCCTATCCTGCGACCTGAAAGTCCTGCATTGAATCCATAATCGACGGGGTCTTTCAGGTCGCAGAATTTCTTAAAACAACTCGGTCAGTCCCCTCTACCTCTGGGAGAGGGTTAGGGTGAGGGCTGCTCCTGGGCGCGGTAAGCGCCCGGCGTCAACCCGGTCCACTTCTTGAACGCCCGGTGAAACGCGGAAGGCTCGGAAAACCCCAGTTGCTCAGCAATCTGCTGCAACGACAAATCCGCACGCCCCAAGTGATAAATCGCAATGTCCCTTCGTAGCTGATCCTTCAATTCCTGAAAACTCGACCCTTCTTCACGCAAATGCCGCCGCAACGTCTGCGGGCTGATGTGCAGATGTGCAGCCACCTCTTCCAGGTCCGGCCAGCGTGAACTGTCGCGGCTGAGCAATCGGCGCAACTGGCTGCTCAAACTGTCGCCGCCGTCCGGGCGCGACAACAGGTCGGCGGGGGAGCGTTCGAGGAAATGTTTGAGTGTCCGTTCGTCCTGCAACAGCGGCATGTTCAGGTAGCGACTGTGAAACAGCAGGCTGCTCTGAGCCGTGGTGCTCTTTGTTGTGGAAAAGCCCAGCGGACAGGAAAACAGCAAATCGTATTCGGCGCCGTGCTCGGGTTTCGGGTAGCTGAACGTCGCCTGTTCCAGCCGAATGCGCTGGCCGATCAGCCAGCTGCCGAGCCGATGCCACACCATCAACTGGCTCTCGGTAAGGAAATGGTCCGGGTCGCGGAACTGCGAATCGTCGAGGCTGAGGCGGATCATATCGTCTTCGCGGGTCAGGGTCAGACGCGGGCTGTCGGGGAACAAGCTGTAAAACAATAGGCCGCGGCGGAGTGCTTTCTCCAGATTGCGGCAGTGGATCACCGCATGGCACATCATCGCGAAGCTGCCGGGTTTGCTCGGCACCGGTCCGAAGCCCAGGTATTCGTCGTCCAGGGCCAGCCACAGTCCCTGGATCAATCGAGTGAACTGCTCGGGTGCGATTCGGGCGCGCGGCTCCTCAAGCAGCTCGGGGCTGATCCCCAGTTGCTGCAACAGATTTGAATAGTCGTAACCCAGCCGGCGTGCGCCACCGAGGGCGGCGCGGGCGAAATGGCTGGCGATGGTGCGTTCGCGCATAGAGGCAGGTCCGTCCACTGAGCAATGGATGGTAGCGGTGCCCGTCGAGGATGAACAAGGCGGATATCCGCCAAATTGCAGGACGAGGTTTGGCGGGTGGGCGGAAATCCGCCACATCGGTGGAGCGGGTGAGTGACCCAAAAAAACCTGTAGCCCTTGATGCCACAAGGCTGGCAGGTTTTTTTTCGAAGGTGGCACGGGGCTTGCGATACAAGCCGCAGAGGTCTGCCATCGCGCAGCTCGACAAAACAAATCCCTCCAGTGCAGGAGGGTTCGCAATTGAGGTGTCAGGGACAACAGATGGATGTTGTTACTGGGGCACTCTTGAGGAACTTTGCAATGACGACTCGTCAGCCACTGTATAAATCCCTGTACTTCCAGGTGATCGTTGCCATCGCTATCGGCATCCTGCTCGGTCACTTCTACCCGCAGACCGGTGTAGCCCTCAAGCCGCTGGGTGACGGGTTCATCAAACTGATCAAAATGGTCATCGCGCCGATCATCTTCTGTACCGTCGTCAGTGGTATCGCTGGCATGCAGAACATGAAATCGGTCGGCAAGACCGGCGGCTATGCGCTGCTGTACTTCGAAATCGTTTCCACCATTGCCTTGCTGATCGGTCTGGTCGTGGTCAACGTCGTGCAACCGGGCGCCGGCATGCACATCGACGTAACCACTCTGGATACCAGCAAAATCGCTGGCTTCATCTCGGCCGGTAAAGACCAGAGCATCATCGCTTTTGTCCTCAACGTGATCCCCAACACCATCGTCGGCGCCTTCGCCAACGGCGACATCCTGCAAGTGCTGATGTTCTCGGTGATCTTCGGTTTCGCCCTGCATCGCCTGGGTGCCTACGGCAAACCGGTGCTGGACTTCATCGATCGCTTCGCGCACGTGATGTTCAACATCATCAACATGATCATGAAGCTCGCTCCAGTCGGCGCGTTCGGTGCGATGGCCTTCACCATCGGTGCCTACGGTGTCGGTTCGCTGGTGCAACTCGGTCAGCTGATGATCTGCTTCTACATCACCTGCATCCTGTTTGTGGTTCTGGTACTGGGCGCCATCTGCCGCGCGCACGGTTTCAGCGTACTCAAGCTGATCCGCTACATCCGTGAAGAACTGCTGATCGTGCTGGGCACTTCCTCTTCGGAATCGGCTCTGCCACGCATGCTGA
The DNA here is from genome assembly GCF_054897865.1 of Pseudomonas sp. LS2P72. Classification (NCBI taxonomy): domain Bacteria; kingdom Pseudomonadati; phylum Pseudomonadota; class Gammaproteobacteria; order Pseudomonadales; family Pseudomonadaceae; genus Pseudomonas; species Pseudomonas sp. LS2P72. The sequence goes on along the minus strand of NZ_CM142708.1, from coordinate 5,299,941 downwards.
TCAAAATGGAACGCCTGGGTGCGGATAAATCGGTTGTGGGTCTGGTGATCCCGACCGGTTACTCCTTCAACCTCGACGGTACTTCGATCTACCTGACCATGGCGGCTGTGTTTATCGCTCAGGCGACTGATACGCCGATGGACCTCACTCACCAGATCACCTTGCTGCTGGTGCTGCTGTTGTCCTCCAAAGGTGCGGCAGGTGTGACCGGTAGTGGTTTCATCGTGCTGGCAGCTACTCTGTCGGCCGTGGGTACTTTGCCGGTGGCCGGCCTGGCGCTGATCCTCGGTATCGACCGCTTCATGTCCGAAGCCCGTGCGCTGACCAACCTTGTTGGTAACGCTGTGGCCACCCTCGTGGTCGCCAAGTGGGTGAAAGAGCTGGACGAAGACAAGCTGCAAGTCGAGCTGGCTTCCGGCGGTCGCGGTATCTCCGACGAGCGTGAAGTAGACGACCTGGGCGTGGCCGAAGGCCCAACCCCAAGCAACGTCAAGTAAGACGGCTGCACTGAAAAAACCCGCTTCGGCGGGTTTTTTCATGCCTGCGATTTGAGCGTAACGGTCAGCGCATCTGACGCATAAGGTGATTGCTGCAATGCCGTCGGCTGCCTAGTCTGGGAACATCGTTTACGGAGAACGCCCATGCTCGGTCCACTGGCATCACTCAAGGTTCTGGATTTCTCGACACTGCTGCCGGGGCCGTTCGCCTCGTTGTTGCTGGCAGACATGGGCGCCGAGGTGCTGCGCATCGAATCGCCAACGCGCATGGACCTGCTGCGAGTATTGCCGCCTCACGATCAGGGCGTCTCCGCCAGCCACGCCTACCTCAATCGCAACAAGCGCAGCCTGGCGCTGGACCTCAAGAAGCCTGAGGCGCTGGAGGTGATCAAGCAGTTGCTGCAGGACTACGACATCGTGCTGGAGCAGTTCCGCCCCGGCGTGATGGAACGATTGGGCCTGGGTTATGAAGCCTTGAAGGCGATCAATCCAAAACTGATCTACGTGTCGATCACCGGTTACGGCCAGACCGGCCCCTACAAGGACCGCGCCGGCCACGACATCAATTACCTGGCGCTGGCGGGGTTGGCGAGCTACACCGGCCACGCCGACAGCGGGCCGCTGCCGTTGGGCATGCAAGTGGCGGATATCGCCGGTGGCTCGTTGCACGGGGTGATCGGGCTGCTGGCTGCGGTTATCGCCCGGCAACAAACCGGGCAGGGGCAGCATCTGGATGTGAGCATGACCGACTGCGTGTTCAGCCTGAACGCCATGGCCGGCGCCGGGTATCTGGCCTGTGGCGTGGAGCCGGGAAGGGAGAATCAGATGCTCAACGGTGGCAGTTTTTATGACTATTACCGTTCCCGCGATGGGCGCTGGTTCTCGGTGGGTAGTCTGGAGCCGGCGTTCATGAAACAACTGTGTGCGGCGCTGGGGCTGGAGGAACTGGAAACCTTGGGCTTATCGCCGGAACCGGCCTTGCAAAAGGCGCTGAAGAACGCGCTGAGGATTGAGTTCGAGACCCATGATTTCGCCGAGTTGTGCGCGCTGTTTGCCAAGTTGGATGCGTGTGTCGAGCCGGTGTTGAGCTTGGGCGAAGCGGTGCGGCATCCGCAGTTGAAGGCTCGGGCGCTGGTGACCGAAGTGCCACGTGGTGACGGGACGACTCAGGCGCAGATGGCGTGTCCGTTGAAGTTTTCGCAAGGGTTGCCTGAACCGCGGCATATCGGTGCGGCCATAGGGCAGCATACGGATCAGGTGTTGGGGGAGTTGGGGTTTAGCGCTGAGCGGATCAAGGAATTGCGCCGTGCCAGGGTGGTTGTGTAGTGACTGGTTAGACGCCATCGCGAGCAGGCTCGCTCCCACAGGGGGGATTTGTTGTGAACACATTATTTGCGAACGCCGCAGATCAAATGTGGGAGCGAGCCTGCTCGCGATAGCGTCGGCACGCACACCACAAATCTTGCTACTCGACGCGCATTTCCCCACTGAATACCAACGTGCTCCGGCATCGCCGACACAAATACCGCCGTCCTTGCCGCACCAAACCATGGCGCTGGGCGGAAAACGGGAAGTCACTGTCCGCACACGGGCATTTATAGATATAGCGGGTCACGCTGCGGCGTTTGACGTCATAAGTGTGGCAGCGATTGGGCGGCAGCTCGTACACGCCACGCATGATCAGTTGCCACTCTTCGCCATGCGGCTGGATGCGGTCGCCGAACAGTTGATGGGCGATCAGGTGCGCAACCTCGTGGGCCACGGTTTGTTTGAGGAAGTCTTCGGTGTTTTCCCGGTACAGCTGCGGATTGAAGCGCAGCAGGTTCTCGTGCAAATGCGCGACACCGGCTTTTTGTCCGCGCAGCTTGAGGCTCACCACGGGGCGTTTGAAAGGTCGTTTGAAAAAGGATTCAGCTAGTTGGTAACAGTCTTCGACGCGGGTATTGAGTTGCTCGGGCATGCTTGAAGGATCTCCAGAGACGTCGAGTATGCCGCAACCCTTGGGACTTGCGAATCGCCGAAGCGCCGAATGGTCGTCACCGTTTTCTATCCTTGAGCATTAGAAGGCCGCCTTGCGGCGGCCTGTGTTGGCAGATCTTGTTTTTGGGTGAAAGTGTTGCTAGTTCGTGTAGACCGGCCCCACGCCGAGTCCCCAGACAATTACTGTGAACGCCATGATGGCCACCAGCACCACCAGGCCTACAGCAAGCACCGAACTTGAAAACAGAAATCCCTCGTCTGATGGAATGTTCATGAAAGTGGGTAGCCCCACATACAGCAGGTACACCGTGTAGCAGATGGCCGCGGTGCCGACGATCATGCCAAGCCACATGTGTGGGTACAGCGCCGCCAGACCGCCGATAAACAGCGGTGTCGCGGTATAGGTCGCAAATGCAACGCAGCGTGCCAGACTCGGATTGGCGTCATAGGTACGAGCCATCCAGTGGATGAACGCGCCCATTACCGCCACACCGCCGAGCATCGCCAGGTACGACATGACCGTCATCCATATCGCGCTCTCCACCGTCAGCATCACCGGTGCGCGACTGCCAATGACCCAGCCGACCTGAGTGGTGCCGATAAACGCGGATATCGCGGGGATCGCCGCCAGTATCAGGGTATGAGTGAGATACATGTGGCTGATGCTTTCCTCCTGGTCGCCACGAATCTCTTTCCATTCTTGGTCAGGGTGGGTGAAGAGCCCCACTACGTGATGGATCATGCCAGTCACTCCTCTTGTTTTTACCGTCGCCCCCCAGTGGAGCGCCTACGGGCCAAAGTGGCCGAGTAAGGAAAGGTCTGGATATGTGTGCGACCTTATGTCGCAGTATAGAAAGGTCTTAACGGCGCAGGTTGCAGGGCTTTAGAGCAAATTGCGCTGTAAAAACGCCTGTTAATCGCCGCAGGGTCTGTTGGAACGGTTTGAGGACGTAACGCAACTTGTAGCAGCTGGCGAAGCCTGCGTTCGGCGGCGCAGCCGTCGTAAACCAGCCACCTCGGTGTGTCAGGTAAACCGCATAGGTCGGATTGACGACGGCTTCGCCGCCGAACGCAGGCTTCGCCAGCTGCTACGAAGGATGCGTCGGCGCATAATTTTTTTGGGAAATCCGGCATTCATCGGGCTCTTCGCCGACGACGCGTTTTTGCGTAAAATGCTGGCCTTTCGTCACACCTCACGGATTTCGCGTCATGGGCACTCTTACGGTCAACCAGAACAAGCTGCAAAAGCGCCTTCGCCGCCAGGCCGGTGAGGCTGTTGCCGATTTCAACATGATTGAAGACGGCGACAAGGTCATGGTCTGCCTGTCCGGTGGCAAGGACAGCTACACCATGCTCGACGTGCTGATGCACTTTCAGAAGGTCGCCCCGATCAAGTTCGAGATCGTGGCCGTGAACATGGACCAGAAGCAGCCGGGTTTTCCTGAGCATGTGCTGCCGGCCTACCTCAAAGCGCTGGGGATCGAGTACCACATCGTCGAGAAAGACACCTATTCGGTGGTCAAGGAGCTGATCCCGGAAGGTAAAACCACCTGTTCGCTGTGCTCGCGTCTGCGTCGCGGCACGCTCTACACCTTTGCCGACCAAATCGGCGCGACCAAGATGGCCCTCGGTCATCACCGCGACGACATCGTCGAGACCTTTTTCCTCAACATGTTCTTCAACGGTTCGCTCAAAGCCATGCCGCCGAAGTTGCGCGCCGATGATGGCCGCAACGTGGTGATCCGCCCGCTGGCCTACTGCAACGAAAAAGACATCCAGGCCTACGCGGACTTCAAGCAATTCCCGATCATCCCGTGCAACCTCTGTGGTTCCCAGGAAAACCTGCAACGCCAGGTGGTCAAGGACATGCTTCAGGAGTGGGAATTCAAGACGCCGGGCCGCACCGAAAGCATTTTCAGAAGCCTGCAGAACGTGATCCCGTCGCAATTGGCGGACCGCAACCTGTTCGACTTCACCAGCCTGCGCATCGATGAAACCGCCGCGTCGCGATTCGTCAACGTAGTAAACCTCTAAACACAATCACTGTGGGAGCCAGCCTGCTGGCGATAGCGGTGGGTCAGGCACATCATTGTTGACTGACCCACCGCTATTGCCAGCAGGCTGGCTCCCACATGAGTCTATTCACTTACTCATCAGGAGAGGGCATGCGCGATTACAAGTGGCTGCACGAATACTGTCTGAACCGCTTCGGTTCAGCGGCTGAACTGGAAGCCCATCTGCCCGTTCCGAAAACCCCGGCGCAACTGCGCAAGATCAGCGACGACCGCTACCTCTCGACCATGGCGCTGCGCGTCTTCCGCGCCGGGCTCAAGCACAGTCTGGTGGACGCCAAATGGCCGGCGTTCGAAGAGGTGTTCTTCAAGTTCGACCCTGAGAAAGTCGTGCTGATGAGTGCCGAGCACCTTGAGCGTTTGATGCAGGACGCGCGGATCATTCGTCACCTGGGCAAACTCAAGAGCGTGCCGCGCAACGCGCAGTTCATTCTGGATGTGGCGCATGAGAAGGGCAGCTTCGGCGCGTTGATCGCCGATTGGCCGGTCACGGATATCGTTGGGTTGTGGACCTACCTGAAAAAACGCGGTCATCAATTGGGCGGGTTGTCGGCGCCGCGGTTCTTGCGCATGGTCGGCAAGGATACGTTTGTGCCGAGCTACGACGTGGTCGCGGCGTTGAATGCGCAGAAGATCGTCGACAAGGTGCCGACTAGCCTGCGGGATCTGGCGTTGGTACAGGATGTGTTTAACCAGTGGCATGAACAGAGTGGCGGGCGAGCGATGAGCCAGATTTCGATGATGCTGGCCTACACCGTGAACCATTAAGACCTAGTCGCGGCAATCGCCAGCAGGCTGGCTCCCACAGGGGTTTTGTGAACGACCCAGATCCAATGTGGGAGCTAGCCTGCTAGCGATTGCAATCGGTCAGGCGACGGAAATCTCACCTTCACCCGCCAGTTTTCGGTTCAACTGAAACCGCCACCGCACATACAGCAGCGCCGAGCAGAACACCGCCAGGCTCGCGCCCATTTCCAGCAAACCAAACAGCTGCCGGTTCGGGTCATACGCTGCCAGTGCGCCCTTGATGAAATACAGGTTCACCACAAAGCACATCCATGAATGCCCGCGGGCGCTGCCGGTGATCATCCCCGGCGCCAACAACAGCAGCGGCACCAGTTCGATCAACAGAATCACCCACGGCCGGGCGCCGTGCAGGTCGGCGATCACCAGGTAGTAAGCGCACAGCAAGCCCACCAAACCGAAGTAACACAGCAGGCTGATGACGCGCATCGCTCGGACCCGGGGTTCGAGCCATTCGATGGAGGGCAAAATCTTCGGCTTTTTGGCCACGTCAGTTCCCCAGTTTCTGTGCAGTCTTCGCCAAGCGCAGGCCCAAGGCCCGGCACAGCGCGACTTCATGTTCATTCAAGCCGCTTTTGCCATCGGCCCCGGCGTGATGACTGGCGCCGTAAGGCGTGCCGCCGCCACGGGTTTCCAGCAGGGCCGATTCGCTGTAAGGCAGGCCGGTGATCAGCATGCCGTGGTGCAGCAATGGCAACATCATCGACAGCAGTGTGGTTTCCTGGCCGCCATGCAGGCTCGCGGTGGAGGTGAAAACGCCAGCCGGTTTGCCCACCAGCGCGCCGGTCAGCCACAGGTTGCTGGTGCCGTCGAGGAAGTACTTGAGCGGCGCCGCCATGTTGCCGAACCGGGTCGGGCTGCCCATGGCCAGGCCCGCGCAGTTCTTCAGGTCGTCGAGGCTGGCGTACAGCGCACCTTCGTCCGGAATATCGGCTGAAACGGCTTCGCACTCGGTGGAAATCGGCGGCACCGTGCGCAGGCGCGCTTCCATCCCTGACTGCTCGACGCCACGGGCAATCTGCCGGGCCATTTCATTGGTCGAGCCGCTGCGGCTGTAATACAGAACCAGAATGTACGGCGCACTCACGGCAGCAACTCCAGCACATTCTCCGGCGGACGGCCGATGATGGCTTTGTCACCGACTTCCAGAATCGGTCGCTCCATGAGTTTCGGGTTGGCGGCGATGGCGGCAATCAATTGCGCCTCGCTCAGGCTGCTGTCGGCCAGGTTGAGGGTTTTGTATTCGTCCTCACCGGTGCGCAGCAGTCGCCGGGCGCTGATGCCGAGCTTTTTCAGCAGGCCGTGGATTTGCGCGGTGTCCAGCGGTGTTTCCAGATAGCGGACCACCGTCGGGGTCAGGCCACGGGCTTCGAGCAGTTCGAGCGCACCGCGGGATTTCGAGCAGCGCGGGTTGTGATAAAGCGTCAGATCGGTCATGTGCGGTTCGCATCTTGCGTAAGGTGACGGCTATTCTAACTGTGCAGCGCGTAATCCAGAACCTTGGGAGGCGATGGGTCGCAGGTGCATTCAATTTTGAACAAGGAATACGACATGACTAGGCGACTGGCAGCGGCATTGGCGATCATCGGTACGTTATTGCTGGGGGGCTGTGGTAACGACTATGGCACTGACCAGAGCGGCCAGAAAGTCGCCGCCGAACGTCTGGACAAACAATGGCTGGTGCTCAATTACTGGGCTGAATGGTGCGGGCCGTGCAGGACCGAGATCCCGGAATTGAACGCCTTGGCTGATCAGCTAAAGGCCAAGAACATTGGTGTGTTCGGGGTCAACTTCGACAATGTGCAGGGTGAAGAGCTGAAAAGCGCCAGCGAGAAGTTGGGCATCAAGTTCACCGTGCTGGCCTCTGATCCGGCCGATCTTTTTGAGTTGCCACGCAGCGAGGCGTTGCCGGTGACTTACATCATCGATAACAAGGGCAAGGTACGGGAGCAGCTGATGGGGGAGCAGACGGCGGCGGGGGTGATGGCGAAGTTGGAGGCGTTGCAGGCGAAGAATTGAAGGGGAAGGGGATCTGAGTTCTGTGTTGAGCTTCAGATCCACCCCTCACCCCAGCCCTCTCCCCACGGGGGAGAGGGGGAAAGGGAGCCGATCGAGGCCTTTTCAAAACCTGAGTTCGACTCGATTGTCCCGGTCGCAGAATGTATAAAAAACCACTCGCTCAGTTCCCTCTACCTCTGGGCGGTCCGACGTTTCGGGAGGGCTAGGGTGAGGGCTGGCGATCTAACGGATCAACCCTCTTCAAGCCACCAACGCAACGGCTTGCCTTCCGCCGGCCAGAAGCGCATCTGGTCGATCGGCGAGATGTCCCAGCGCTGAACGTTTTCCAACGCCTGGAGGAAACGCTTTTCCTGCTCCATCAATGCCGGCGCACACAGTTTACGGGTGCTGCCGACCTTGCCGAAGCTCAGCTTGTCGCCTTCCAGGGTGTACGGCGCGAACCAGTGGTTGCAGCCGCCGTTGCCGTAGGCCCGACCGTCTTCACCGAGGGTGACGGTCAAGTGGCTGTAATCCATCAACGGACGTTCGCCGATCCACTCCAGAATGTAGCTGCGATTGTGTTCAAGTTGCACCGGCTCGGCGGCGCAGCCCAGCAGGCTGGCGCCAACCATCGCGGTCAGAGCGAGGCGTTTCATCACGCGGGCTCCCGGCATTTCGGGCACAGGTGCTTCTCGCCAACCGCGGTCCAGCCCAGTTCGGCGATCCGAGCAGTGGCAGCAGGCTTTTCAGCCTTGTTGCCCAGCTTGGCGTCGACCGCGAACTCGAAGCTCAGCTCTTTGGCGCAGCTGTCGCAGTTGACTTTCCAGGTATGGATCGCCAGTTCGCCGAACACCGGACCACTGGCCACCGCGACCCATTGGCCTGGCGGATTGATCAAGTGGCGAACCGTTTCGACGGTCAGGCGCATGGACAAGTCCTTGGCGCCTTTGAGGGTCACTACCAACACGTCGTTGTTACGAATCGAGCCGCCGTTGCCGGTGACTTGATAACGCCCCGGCACAAGGGCGCGGCATTCGGTGAGGGTGTGTTGCGGGTTCATCAGGCTATAGCGGAAATCGTGTTCGACCATGGGTCCTCCAAATATGCGCGGCATGCTAGCACGGACATCAGCGCAGCATTGCGCGGCCGTATGACCTTCGATCTGGTTCAGTCACCCTTTACCAGATTCGCTGGCGCGCCTGCCGCCCAGGCGGCGATGTTCTGCAGGGTGGTCGCGGCAATCGCGCCCAAGGCCTCGCGGGTCAGGAAGGCCTGGTGAGCGGTGATGATCACGTTCGGAAAGGTCAGCAGCCGCGCCAGCACATCGTCCTGCAGCGGCAGGTCGGAACGGTCCTCGAAGAACAGCTGCGCCTCCTCTTCATACACATCCAGCCCCAGATAACCCAGCTGACCGTCCTTCAACGCATCGATCAGCGCCGGCGTGTCCACCAGACCACCTCGTCCGGTGTTGATCAGCATCGCACCCACTTGCATGTGTGCCAGGGACTCGCGATTGATCAAATGTTTGCTTTGTTCGTTGAGCGGGCAGTGCAGGCTGATGATCTGCGACTCGGCCAGCAGTTGCGGCAGGCTCAGGTAACGGGCACCGAGGGCTTCGACTTGCGGGTTGGGGAAGGGGTCGTACGCCAACAATTGGCAGCCAAAGCCGTTCATGATGTTCGCGAAGGTCGCGCCGATCTGCCCGGTGCCGACCACGCCGACGGTCTTGCCCACCAGGTCGAAGCCGGTCAGCCCGTGCAGGCTGAAATCCCCTTCGCGCGTGCGGTTGTAGGCGCGGTGCAGGCGTCGGTTGAGCGCCAGGATCAGCGCCACGGCATGTTCCGCCACCGCGTGGGGCGAGTAGGCGGGGACCCGCGCAATCGCCAGTCCCAGACGCTTCGCCACCGCCAGATCGACATGGTTGTAACCGGCCGAGCGCAGGGCGATCAGGCGCGTGCCGCCCGCGACCAGGCGTTCGAGCACCGGCGCGCTGAGGTCATCATTAATGAAGGCACAGACCACTTCGTGATGCTCGGCCAGCGCCACCGTATCAAGGCTCAGTCGCGCCGATTGGAAGTGCAGTTCAATGCCGGCCGGTAGCTCGGCACTGAGAAAACTGTCGCGGTCGTAGGTCTGGCTGCTGAAAAGAATCGTGCGCATGCGGTCCTCCATTTGACTCGGTCACGCTTTATGTAATTGAATGGACTCGCCCACGCCGAGGCGTCAATGCGCCACGGTGGCAGTCTAAACAGCCAACGACAGCGAGGGCGAGTCCATGAAAAAGCATACTTCGATTGATCAATCCTTGTCTTCTGCCGATTTATCGGCCTGCACTACCGTGGCGGTCGACCTGGCCAAGCATGTTTTCCAGCTCGCCGGCGAAGACGCCCTCGGCAAGGTGCATTATGAGCAGCGGATCAAGTCGCGCGAGGCGTTCTATGAGTTTCTCCGCCAGCTGCCGCCTCATGTCGTGGTCCTGATGGAGACCGGCCCGGGCGCTCAAGCTTGGGCCCGGCAGCTGCAGGATCAAGGCAACCTGGCGCGGATCCTTCCTGCCGGTCTGGTGGCCAAGCATCGCAGCGGCCCTAAAAATGATCGTAACGATGCGCTGGCAATCCTGCGTGCCGGTCGCGACGAAAAGATCTGCGCAGTGCCGGTCAAAAGTGTCGCAGCGCTGGCCATGCAGGCACTGCATCGCGCTCGTCAAGGTTACGTGCGTCGCCGCACCGCCGTGAGTAATCAGATGCGCGGCCTGCTGCTGGAGCACGGGATTGCGCTGGCACAGGGCGACGTCGCGATCAGCCAGAGAATCCCGCGGATATTGGAGGATGCCACCCAGCCGGTGCCTGCCCTGTTGCGCGAGCTGATCGACGAACTGCTGGCCGAGTGGCGCCATTTGGGCGAGCGCATCAACGTCCTGACGGGACGCCTGGAAGTGGCCGCGAACGCCGACAATACAGCCAAACGGTTGATGACCGTGCGCGGTATCGGCCCCATCACCGCTACGGCGCTGGTGGCCAAGGAAACCAAGCCGGAGCGCTTTGCCGATGCTCGCATGTTCGCCGCGTACTTCGGCATGGTCCCTGATCAGCACAGCAGCGGGAAGACGATTCAACTGGGGGACATGACCAAGCGAGGCGATAGCTATTTGCGCAGCCTGATGATCCAGGGTGCCCACGCGGTATTGCAGCAGTTGCGACCTGATTCCCAACAGCCCGACGACCGCCGTTTGTTGCGCTGGATGAGCCGATTGGGCCGCAAGGACGCGGCGGTCAGGTTGGCCAATCGCAACCTGCGCATCGTCTGGGTGCTGTTACAGAATGACCAGACTTATCGTCGCCAGCCCGCCGACGGCCAGCAAGCGACGATGAGCCACTGATCCACCGAGTTCTGCCACCGAGGTACCTACTGACCAACCTGTTGCTGAAAAAACATTGACCCCTGGTAAGACCGGCGTGGATAGATGCCTAAGCTGCTAGTGGCCTTCGAGGCCTGACTGTAATCGGCATGCCACGAGCTCTTCCAATTTTGGCCAGAAGCCGACGACGGCTTCCTCGAGTAGGCCTAATACATAGATGCAACGGGGCGGCAGTTTTTTTAAAAGCGGGTAGACAGTGGGGGCGAGTCCATACATAGCAGCTGGCGAAGCCTGCGTTAGGTTCGGGCCGCGTTCGGCTGCGAAGCAGTCGTAAACCCGGTGTGCACGGTTTTCCTGAAACACCGTGGTTGAATGGTTTCACGACTGCTGCGCAGCCGAACGGGGATAAATCCCCTCGCCACAGGGCTTCGTCAGCGGCTACAGAGTCCGGTGAGCTTAGCGCGATGGTGTTTCGGCGCCGTTGCGCTGCATCAAGCGTTGATACGGGCATGGGCGGCCAGGCGATTGATGGCCCGGTCAAGGTCTTCCAGTGCGCTGGGGGCTTTGGGGTCCTGTTGCTTGAGCAGGGTTTCGCTGCGCTGGCAGGCTGCGCGCAGTTGCGGGACACCGCAATAACGGGTCGCGCCATGCAGGCGATGGACGCGCTCGATCAGGGCGTTGTGGTCGTTGTTTTCTCGGGCGAAGCGAATCGCCTCGCGGTCGGCTTCCAGCGATGCCAGCAGCATTGCCAGCATGTCCGCCGCCAGATCAGCCTTGCCGGCGGCCAGACGCAAACCTTCTTCGTGATCGAGCACCTGCAACTCAAGACCGCCACCGTGGCTGTCGCTGGAGCGTTCGGGCCCATGATTGCGCAGCGCCAGGCCGGTCCACTTCAGCACCACTTGGGCCAGTTGCCGTTCGCTGATCGGTTTGGTCAGGTAGTCGTCCATGCCGCTTTGCAGCAGCGCACGCTTTTCGTTGGCCATGGCGTGAGCGGTGAGGGCAACGATCGGCAGCGGCGTGCAATGCCGTTCACTTTCCCACTGGCGAATCGCTTCAGTACTTTGCCGCCCGTCCATGCCGGGCATCTGAACGTCCATCAGCACCAGGTCGAAGGTTTCGGTCTGCACTGCCTTGACCGCCGCGTAACCGCTTTCCACCGCGAGGACTTTGGCGCCCATGTCTTCGAGCAGGGTTTGCACCAGCAGCAGGTTCGCCGGATTGTCGTCGACACACAGCACTTTTGGCGCACGGCTGGACACCGGTTCGCCGGGTTCGCTGCGTTGCTGACGCGGGTTGACCAGGTCGGACAAGGCCCGCCGCAGCTTGCGGGTGCAGGCCGGTTTGGCCTGGAGCTGGCTGTGCGGGTTGGGCACCGAGAGGTGGAACAGCGTCTGTTCGGTGGTCGGGCACAACACCAGCACCTTGCAGCCCAGGTGTTCGAGGTCCCAGATGTGCTGATTGAGGCGCTCTGGCGGCATGTCGTTGCTGGTGATGCCGAGCACCGCCAGGTCGATCGCCTGATCGGTTTGATGCGCGCCGGTCACGCCATTGGTCAGGCTTTCCAGCGTATTGAACGGGGTGACTTCGAGGCCGCAGTCTTCCAGTTGATGCTGCAATGCCTGACGGGCCAGTTCGTGGTTTTCCAGCACTGCCACCCGACGTCCGAGCAACGGCGGACCGGGCAGGTCTTCGGCATCGTCGCGGGTTTTGGGCAGGCTCAGGCTGATCCAGAATTCCGAGCCTTCGCCGGGTGTACTGTCGACGCCAATTTCGCCGCCCATCTGTTCGATCAGACGTTTGGAAATCACCAACCCCAGACCGGTGCCGCCCGGTTGCCGGGATAGCGAATTGTCAGCCTGGCTGAAGGCCTGGAACAAGGCGCGCACGTCCTGGTTCGACAGCCCGATGCCGGTGTCCTGAATGCTGATGCGCAGTTGCACGCTGTCTTCGTGCTCTTCCTCGAGCATGGCCCGGGCGACAATGGTGCCTTCGCGGGTGAACTTGATCGCGTTGCTGACCAGGTTGGTGAGGATCTGCTTGAGCCGCAGCGGATCACCCACCAGCGACAGCGGCGTATCGCGGTAAACCAGGCTCACCAGCTCCAACTGTTTGGCGTGGGCGGCCGGGGCGAGGATGGTCAGCGTGTCCTGGAGCAGGTCGCGCAAGTTGAACGGAATATTGTCGAGCACCAGTTTGCCGGCCTCGATTTTCGAGAAGTCGAGAATCTCGTTGATGATTCCCAGCAGGCTGTCGGCGGATTTTTCGATGGTGCCCAGATAGTCGAGCTGGCGTGGGGTCAGCTCGCTTTTTTGCAGCAGATGCGTGAAGCCGAGAATGCCGTTGAGCGGCGTGCGGATTTCATGGCTCATGTTGGCCAGGAACTCGGATTTGATCCGGCTGGCTTCAAGGGCTTCCTTGCGCGCCAGGTCCAGTTCGATGTTCTGGATTTCGATGGTTTCCAGGTTCTGACGCACGTCTTCGGTGGCCTGGTCGATGCTGTGCTGCAATTCTTCCTGCGCGTTCTGCAGGGTGCCGGCCATGCGGTTGATGCCGGACGCCAGTGTGTCCAGCTCCTGGCTGCCGAGGGGCGGCAGGCGGGTTTCCAGATGTCCGTCCTTGAGCTGCGCCACCGCTTGCTTGATCTGACTCAGCGGCCGATTGATGCTCCGACCCATGCGCAACGCCAGCAACGCCGCACCGGCCAGGCCTGCGCCGATCAGCAACAGGCTGGCGAACAGGCTGCGATAACCGCGCAGCAGCATGCCGTTGTGGGACAGTTCAAGTTCGACCCAGCCCAGCAGGCGGTCGGCTTCGTCCGGAATCAACTCGCCGGCCAGATTGCGGTGCTTGCCGAACACCGGCAGCAAGTAACGCGTCGCGTCATTGCCGCTGCGGCGCAGCATCTGCGAAGTGTTGCCGATCGGCGCCTGATTGAGCATGGTCGGGCCGGCATGGGCCAACAGGGAACGGTCGGGCGCGAGGAATGACACGGCGCGAACGTCCGGTTGTTCGAGGGATTGGGTGGCAATGCGTTCCAAAAGCTCGGTGTTCTTGTGGCCCATGGCCGGGGCCACCAGGGGCGCCAGCTGTTCGGCGATCATCTCGCCACGCTGCATGAGCTGGGTTTGCAGGTCGGATTGCTGCATCCAGGTGAAATAGCCGCCCAGAACCAAGGCCATCAGGCTGGTCGGCAACAGGGTCAGTAATAACACGCGGCCTTTAATTCCCAGTTTCTTGAGCACGCATCTCTCCTGCATCCAGCGATTTAATGACCTGCACGTACGTCCAGCACGCGCCACCTGCGCAGTGTAGCGATTTGCAGGCGGGCCATCTTCGTAAAATTGATGTCGGCATTCGTCGGCCGAATCGCCACTTTTACCTCACGGGCAAACCTTGTGTTGCCCGCAGCGAGGCAATCTTGAATAATCGCCAACTGAGAATTATTTGCAGATAGTCATGACTCCCATCACTGCTGGCCATCCTCGTATCCTTTCTATAGAAGACGACCTCGTACTCGGTGCTTATGTTCATGAGCACCTGGGACGCTGCGGTTTTCAGGTGACCTGGTGCCAGAACGGGCTGGAAGGCTTGACCATCGCCCGCCAGCAAGCCTTCGATGTGGTGCTGATGGATATTCTGCTGCCGGGCCTGGACGGGCTGAATGTGCTGACACAGTTGCGCCAGAGCCATTCCACCCCGGTGGTGCTGATGTCGGCGCTCGGTGCCGAGGCGGATCGCATCAGTGGTTTTCGGCTGGGCGCCGATGATTACCTGCCCAAACCTTTCAGCGTGGTCGAGTTGCGGGTGCGCATCGAAGCCATCCTGCGGCGTGTCGCGCTCGACCGCCGGCCAGCGCCGGCACCGATTGCCCCTTCGGCGGACAGCCTGCGTTTCGACGATGAGTGCTGTGATGTCTTTTATGGCAAACATGCGGCCGGCCTGACCCGCAGCGAATACCGCTTGCTGGAAACGCTGAATCGCAATGGCGATGAAGTGCTGAGCAAAGCCTTCCTGTATCAGCATGTATTGCAGCGCGGTTATGCGCCCCATGACCGCAGCCTCGACATGCACATAAGCCAGATCCGTCGCAAGCTCAAGGCCGTCGGTTACTTCGAGCGCGAAGTGCGCACGGTGTGGGGCAAGGGTTACGTATTGAGTGCTGTCGATGAAGTGGACTGATTTGCCGGGCAGGCATTCGCTGTTCTGGAAACTGGCGTGTTTATTGGTGGCGTTCTGTCTGCTGATGATCTGGCTCAGTTGGTCCTGGGGGCGCTACATGGAACAGAAAAACCTGTTCCTGTCCGATGAGGCCCGGGGCACGTTGACGCGCTACGCCGCCGAGGCCGAGCAGGCGTGGAATCAGCGCCAGAGAGCAGGCGTCGATGCCTGGCTGCAGAGCGTTAGCCAGCGCGAGTCGACATGGGTCGGTGTGATTGGCGGCGATTTGCAGTCATTGAGCCGTTACCCGCTGACGGAAAAAGAAACCCGGCGTCTGACCTTTTTACGCGGTCTGGATTGGCCGACGAGTCGCCACACCAAAGGCCTGCCGTGGTTGAGGGTGCCTTTTCCCAACGATCCGTCCGTTGGCAGTCTGGTGATCGAACTGCCCCAGCGTTTCGTGCCCGGCCGTTACCGGGTGTTCTGGCGAGTGATCACCAACGGGGTGATTCCCGGGCTGTTCACCTTGCTGCTGTGCGTCGGTCTGTATCGGTTGCTGGTCGTGCCTTTGAACAGTCTGCGCGAACAGGCCAATGCCTGGCGTGCCGACCAATTGAACGTGCGGTTGTCGAGCCGCATCACCAACCGCCCGGATGAGCTGGGTGAACTGGGCCGGGCCTTCGATCACATGTCCGAGCGCCTGCAAAGCACGGTGGCCCTGCAACAACAACTGCTGCGCGACCTGTCCCACGAATTGCGCACGCCACTGAGTCGCCTGCGGGTGGCCAGCGAAAGCGAGCAGGGGTTGACGCAATTGCGCGAGCGCATTGGTCGAGAAGTCGATGGCATGCAGCGTCTGGTGGAAGACACTCTGCAACTGGCGTGGCTTGACACCGAGCGCGCGCCGCTGCCCGACGAATCAATCCAGATTCAGGCGTTATGGGAAATGCTCACGGAAAATGCCTGCTATGAAAGTGGCTGGCCGGCGAGCCAGTTGCAGTGTGCGGTGGAATCGTCCTGCTGGGTGCGCGGCCATCTCAATACGTTGGCTCAAGCGCTGGAAAACATCCTGCGCAATGCCATTCGTCATTCACCGCAGGGCGGCGTTGTACGCCTTGGGGGGCAGCGCGATGGCGACTTCTGGCATGTGTGGCTGGAAGATGAGGGCGGCGGGGTGGCTGAGGCGGATCTTGAGCGGATCTTCTCGCCGTTCATTCGACTCGATGGCTCGCGGCCGGGGGATGGTGGGTTCGGGTTGGGGTTGAGCATTGCGAGGAATGCGGTGCAGCGGCAGGGCGGGAGTTTGTGGGCTGAGAACACTGAGACCGGGTTGCGGCTGAATATGCGGTTGGTCGCAGAGGTCGATGGCGTGAGTGACGACGCTATCGCGAGCAGGCTCGCTCCCACAGGGAATGTGTGTCGGTCACAAATGGCGTGATCAATACCGTTCCCCATGTGGGAGCGAGCCTGCTCGCGATAGCGTCGTCACTGACACCACCATTCTGATTTTGCCGGAGCGTTCCCGTTATTTTGTACGACCTTTCCTAAAGGGTATTGCCGACACCTTAAGCCTGACTTGACGGAATAGACTCGCGTTTTTCCTCGGCCTCCAGGAGTTCGGCATGAATGCATCCAGCGTCCCCGGCAACGCAGCCGACGACCGTTTCAATGAAGTGCTTGCGCTGATTCACAGTGCCAAGCAGCAGGCCATGCAGGCGGTGAATACCCAGTTGATCGAGCTGTATTGGCAGGTGGGTGCTTACATCAGTCGCAAGCTGGAACAGGCTGAGTGGGGCGATTCTGTGGTCAGCCAACTGGCTGAGCATCTGGCTCACACTCAACCTGGGTTGCGCGGGTTTACCCGGTCGAACTTGTTTCGTATGCGCCAGTTCTATGAGACTTATCACGCTGAAGAGAAAGTCGCACCACTGGTGCGACAATTGTCCTGGTCGCACAACCTGATCATTTTCAGCCAGAGTAAACGGCCGGAAGAGCGGGAGTTCTACGTCCGTTTGGCCGTTCAGGAAAAATGGTCGAAGCGCGAACTGGAGCGTCAGTTCAAGACCGCACTGTTCGAACGAAGCGTGACCCAACCAGCAAAAATCTCAGCAGTGCTGAGACAAGCCCACCCGGCAGCGCTTGAGATATTCCGCGACGCCTACATGCTCGAATTTCTCGACCTGCCGGGTGGCCATGCCGAAACTGATCTGCATAAAGGGTTGATGGCGCGCCTCAAAGAATTCCTGAGCGAGCTCGGCCGCGATTTCTGCTTTATCGGTTCTGAGTATCCGCTTCAAGTGGGTGGGTGTGATTTTGCCCTGGATCTGCTGTTCTTCCACCGTGGCCTTAATTGTCTTGTAGCCATTGAGCTGAAGGTCGGTCGTTTTAAACCGGAGTATTTGGGCAAGCTGAACTTCTATTTGGAAGCGCTGGATCGCAAGGAGCGCAAACCCCACGAAAACCCGGCCATTGGTGTATTGCTTTGCGCCAGCAAGGATAACGAGGTGGTCGAGTACGCCCTTAACCGCAGCCTGTCGCCAGCGTTGATCGCTGAATACCAGGTCCAGCTACCGGACAAACAGTTGTTACAGGCCAAGTTGCATGAGTTCTATGCATTGAATGTCAGGCAAGGCGAAGAGTATTGATCCAGCCCCTTATTCCCATAAACCATAAGCACCATACTTTGCGTGATATGGCCTTCGAAGGTTTGCCGGTATGATAAGCGCCCCCGCAGTCTGGATTGCGAATACGCCATGACCTTGCAGTACCCAACCATTGCCGATTGCGTCGGCAACACTCCGCTGGTCCGTTTGCAGCGTCTGCCTGGCGCCACCAGCAATACCCTTTTGCTCAAGCTTGAAGGGAATAACCCGGCGGGTTCGGTCAAGGACCGTCCGGCGCTGTCGATGATCACCCGCGCTGAATTGCGCGGGCAGATCCACGTCGGCGATACGCTGATCGAAGCGACCTCGGGTAACACCGGGATCGCCCTGGCGATGGCCGCCGCGATCAAGGGTTACAAGATGATCCTGATCATGCCGGACAACTCCAGCGCCGAACGTAAAGCCGCCATGACGGCGTATGGCGCCGAGCTGATTCTGGTCACCCAGGAAGAGGGCATGGAAGGCGCCCGCGACCTCGCCCAGCGAATGGAAGCCGAAGGCCGCGGCAAGGTGCTGGATCAGTTCGCCAACGGCGACAACCCGCAAGCGCACTACGCCACCACCGGCCCGGAAATCTGGCGTCAGACCGAAGGCACCATCACCCATTTCGTCAGCTCCATGGGCACCACCGGTACCATCATGGGCGTCTCGCGCTACTTGAAAGAGCAGAACGAGAACGTGCAGATCATCGGTCTGCAACCGATGGAAGGCTCGGCGATTCCGGGCATCCGTCGCTGGCCGCAGGAATACCTGCCGAAGATCTACCAGGCCGAGCGCGTGGACCGGATCGTCGACATGGCGCAAAGCGAAGCCGAAGACGTGACCCGTCGTCTGGCCCGCGAAGAAGGCATCTTCTGCGGCGTGTCCTCGGGCGGTGCGGTGGCAGCGATGCTGCGTCTGTCCAAAGAAGTTGAAAACGCGGTGATCGTCGCGATCATCTGCGACCGTGGCGACCGTTACTTGTCGACCGGCATTTTCGACGCGGCCAACTGATGGCCAAGCAAGAGAGAGGCCTGCGCTTCCAGCCCACCGGCGGCAGCAAGGCCCCGCAAATTCCGACCGGCAAAAAGCAGCGCTTGAGTATCGAGCGCCTGGCTAATGACGGTCGCGGTATCGCGTTTTTTGAAGGTCGCACCTGGTTCGTCATCGGCGCATTGGCCGGTGAAGAAGTCGAAGCACGTGTGTTGGGTGCCCACGGCAAAGTGGTCGAGGCGCGCACCGAACGGGTGTTCCAGGCCAGCGAACTGCGCCGCCCGGCACCGTGTCCGCATGCCGGTCGCTGTGGCGGTTGCAGCGTGCAACATCTGCCGCACAACGAACAACTCGCCCTGAAACAGCGCATGCTCGCCGAACAATTGTCGAAGGTCGCCGGTGTCGAACCCGAAGAATGGGCCGCGCCGTTGAGCGGTCCGGAATTCGGTTACCGGCGTCGTGCCCGGGTAGCGGTGCGCTGGGACATGAAGGCGAAAAAACTCGAAGTCGGTTTCCGCGCGGCTGGCAGTCAGGACATCGTTGCGATCAACGAATGCACGGTGCTGGTACAGCCCTTGCAGCCGATCATGACCCGCTTGCCGGAGATGTTGCGGCGCTTGAGCAAACCTCAGGCGCTGGGGCATGTGGAATTGTTCAGCGGTTCGTCGTTGGCGGTGTTGTTGCGGCACATGGCGCCGCTGTCCGACGCCGACATGACGATCCTCAAGGATTTCTGCGCCTTCCATGAAGCCCAATTGTGGTTGCATGGTAACGGCGAACCGCAACCGGTCGAGGCTGACCAGTCGTTGGGTTATCGACTTGAACAGTGGGATTTGAACCTGGCGTACCGTCCGGGGGATTTCATCCAGGTCAACGCCGGGGTCAACGAAGCGATGATCGCTCAAGCGCTGGAGTGGCTGAAGCCGACAGCGGATGAGCGAGTTCTCGATCTATTCTGTGGTTTGGGTAACTTTGCCTTGCCGCTGGCCAAGGTCGTTCGTGAAGTGGTGGCGGTGGAAGGTGTGCAGGCGATGGTCGAGCGGGCAGCCGCGAACGCTGCTAGCAACAATCTTCATAATGCGAAGTTTTTTCAGGCCGATTTATCCCAGCCTTTGGCCGATGCCGAATGGGCGCGTGAAGGCTTTTGTGCGGTACTCTTGGACCCACCGCGTGACGGTGCTTTCGAGGCAGTGCGCAAGCTTGCGTCCCTGGGCGCCAAACGGTTGGTGTATGTGTCGTGCAATCCGGCAACGCTGGCGCGCGATACGGTCGAATTGATCAAGCAGGGCTACCGGTTAAAACGTGCCGGGATTCTCGATATGTTTCCTCAGACGGCACATGTCGAGGCCATGGCGTTATTTGAAGCGAGCTAGGACGGCTCGTCTGGTCCGACTGGCCCGCCCGTGCAGCCGCGTACCGGCCCTGATGTGGGCGCACGGGCAACGAAGGTCAGCGATTTGACGCATTGAATTTGCGTCGTAGGGAAGGTAAGCAAGATGGTACAGGTGAGAGCACACCAGCCGATCAACACCGACGGCAGTATCAATCTCGAGGCTTGGCTCGATCACGCGGTCAGTGTCGATCCGGCACTGGATCGCGAAGCCTTGAAGGAAGCCTGCGAGTTCGCTCGACAGGCCGAACAACAAGCCAATGCGGCAAAAAACCTGTGGTCCGAAGGGACTTCCAGTTTCCGCACGGGCCTTGAGATCGCCGAGATTCTCGCCGACCTCAAACTCGATCAGGATTCGTTGGTTGCCGCGATCCTGTATCGCGGCGTGCGCGAAGGCCAGATTGAATTGCCGGCGATCAGTCAGCGCTTCGGTCCGGTGGTCGCCAAACTCATCGACGGCGTGTTGCGCATGGCGGCGATCAGCGCCAGCCTCAGCCCCCGTCAATCCCTGGTGCTGGGCACGCAGGGCCAGGTCGAAAACCTGCGCAAGATGCTGGTCGCCATGGTCGACGACGTTCGCGTTGCGCTGATCAAACTGGCCGAACGCACCTGTGCGATTCGTGCGGTAAAAACCGCCGATGACGAAAAACGCAACCGCGTCGCCCGTGAAGTCTTCGACATCTACGCGCCTTTGGCTCACCGTCTCGGTATCGGTCATATCAAGTGGGAACTGGAGGACTTGTCCTTCCGTTACCTTGAGCCCGATCAGTACAAGCAGATTGCCAAGTTGCTGCATGAGCGGCGTCTGGATCGCGAGCGTTTCATCGCTGACGTGATGAGCCAACTGAAGAATGAGCTGACCGCGACCGGCGTCGATGCCGACATCAGCGGCCGTGCCAAACACATCTATTCGATCTGGCGCAAAATGCAGCGCAAGGGTCTGGAGTTCAGCCAGATCTACGACGTGCGCGCGGTTCGCGTGCTGGTGCCGGAAATGCGCGACTGCTACACCGCGCTCGGTATCGTCCACACCCTGTGGCGGCACATCCCGAAAGAGTTCGACGACTACATCGCCAACCCGAAAGAGAACGGCTACCGCTCGCTGCACACCGCGGTGATCGGCCCCGAGGGCAAGGTGCTGGAAGTGCAGATCCGCACCCATGCGATGCACGAAGAAGCCGAGCTGGGGGTTTGCGCGCACTGGAAGTACAAAGGCACCGACGTCAAATCCGGCTCCAACCACTACGAAGAGAAAATCTCCTGGCTGCGTCAGGTTCTCGAGTGGCATGAAGAGCTGGGCGATATTGGTGGCCTGGCCGAACAGCTGCGGGTCGATATCGAGCCGGACCGGGTCTACATCTTCACCCCGGACGGTCACGCCATCGACTTGCCGAAGGGCGCGACACCGCTGGACTTCGCCTACCGCGTGCACACCGAAATCGGTCACAACTGCCGTGGCGCGAAGATCAACGGGCGCATCGTTCCGCTCAACTACAGCCTGCAAACCGGTGAACAGGTCGAGATCATCACCAGCAAACACGGCACCCCGAGCCGCGACTGGCTGAACCCGAACCTGGGTTACATCACCACCTCGCGGGCGCGGGCGAAGATCGTTCACTGGTTCAAATTGCAGGCGCGCGATCAGAACGTCGCCGCCGGTAAAACCTTGCTGGAGCGCGAACTCAACCGCCTCGGTCTGCCAGCGGTAGATTTCGACAAGTTGGCCGAGAAGGCCAACATGAAAATCGCCGAAGACATGTTCGCCGCGTTGGGCGCAGGCGATTTGCGTCTGGCACAGCTGGTGAACCTGGCGCAGCAACTGGTTGAACCGGAGCGCGGCAACGAACAGCTGGAACTGATTCCACGCAAGGCCACCGGTTACAAACCGGGCAAGCGCGGCGACATACAGATTCAGGGCGTCGGTAACCTGATGACCCAGATGGCCGGCTGCTGCCAGCCGCTGCCGGGGGATGCGATCGTCGGTTACATCACCGTGGGCCGCGGCGTGAGTATTCACCGTCAGGACTGCGCCTCGGTGCTGCAACTGGGCGGGCGCGAGCCCGAGCGGATCATCCAGGTCAGCTGGGGCCCGGTGCCGGTGCTCACCTATCCGGTGGACATCATCATCCGTGCCTACGACCGGTCCGGTTTGCTGCGTGACGTTTCGCAAGTGCTGCTCAACGAGCGGATCAACGTGCTGGCGGTCAACACCCGCTCGAACAAAGAGGACAACACCGCGTTGATGTCCCTGACCATCGAGATTCCGGGACTGGATGCGCTGGGGCGGTTGCTGGGGCGGATTTCCCAGTTGCCTAACATCATCGAAACCCGCCGAAACCGGACGCCGTGAAGCCGATCCCTGTAGGAGCCGAGCTTGCTCGCGATGGCGATTTACCTGACACACAGCCATCGCGAGCAAGCTCAGCTCCTACAGGTTTGTGGTTTGCCTGACGGACCACGTTACAGATGTAGAGACTGATTGATGTATTCACTTGAAGATTTGCTGCACCTGATGAGCCGTCTGCGCGACCCGCAGTTCGGCTGCCCGTGGGACATCAAGCAAACCTACGAAACCATCGTCCCTCACACGCTGGAAGAAGCCTATGAAGTCGCCGACGCCATCGAGCGCGGTGACTTCGATCACTTGCAAGGTGAGTTGGGGGATTTGCTGTTCCAGGTGGTTTATTACAGCCAACTGGCACGCGAAGAAGGGCGCTTCGAATTCGCCGGTGTCATCGACAGCATCACTCGCAAGCTGATCCGCCGTCATCCTCACGTGTTTCCCACTGGTGATTTGTACGCACCGCTGGATGTTCCGCGCCTGAAGGAAGATCAGGTCAAGCAGCGCTGGGAAGAGATCAAGGCTGAAGAGCGCGCCGAGAAATCATCTACGCCAACGCAGCTGTCCTTGCTCGACGACGTACCCGCCGCACTGCCGGCATTGTCCCGTTCGGCGAAGTTGCAGAAGCGTGCAGGGCAGGTCGGGTTCGACTGGCCTGACGCCTTGCCGGTGCTCGACAAAGTGCGCGAAGAACTTGATGAAGTGCTCGAAGCCATGGCCGACAATGACTCGGCAGCGATTGCCGATGAAGTCGGTGATCTGTTGTTTTCCGTGGTCAATCTGGCGCGCCATCTCAAGGTCGATCCCGAAACTGCACTGCGTGGCGCCAACAGCAAGTTCGAAAGACGCTTCCGTTTTATCGAACAGGCATTGCGCGATACCCACCGTCCCATAGAAGATTGCACCCTCGAAGAGTTGGACGCCTTGTGGGGCGAAGCCAAACGTCAGGAAAAGAATTTGCCCAGCTGCGGTTGAGCAGTTGCCTAAGTGAGTAATAAGCACCATGAGCATTTCCCTTCGCGACCAGTTGCTCAAAGCAGGGCTGGTCAACCAGAAGCAGGCCAAACAGGTCGGCAAAGACAAACAGAAACAGCAGCGTCTGGCCCACAAAGGTCAGATCGAACTCGATGACTCGCAGCAGCGGGCGGCTCAGGAAGCCATGGCCGAGAAGGTCAAGCGCGATCAGGAGCTGAACCGTCAGCAACAGGAGAAGGCCGAAGCCAAGGCTCGCGCGGCTCAGGTCAAGCAGTTGATCGAAGTCTCGCGTCTGCCGAAGCTGACCACCGAGGACTACTACAACTTCGTCGACGACAAGAAGGTCAAGCGCATCTCGGTCAACACGCTGATGCGTAACCAGCTCAGCAATGGCTTCCTGGCGATCGTGCACCACGCCGGCGGTTACGAAGTGATCCCGCGTGAGGCGGCCCTGAAGATTCAGGAGCGCGATCCGCAGCGCATTGTGCAACTGAACGTCAAGACCGAAGAAGTCGCAGTAGAGGATGATCCGTACGCGGCCTATCAGATTCCTGATGATTTAATGTGGTAGTCAGCTGAGATGTAGTTACTTGTAACTACACATGCGTTAGTACTTGGATATATAAAAAGCCTTGAGCCCGAAAGAGTGGTTGGATACTCTCTTTCGGGTTTTTCTTTATGGGCGTATTAAATATCAAGGATGTGTTCGGTTTCGGTTTTAGTCCGGCGTCTGTTATTTCATCCCGTATTCAATTGTTCATTAAGAGGAGGTTCATTAATTAATTACGCTAGAGGTTTTTGATGTTAGTTACTATTGCGTCTTTGCAACAACCCACCTTTTATTCCGAGTTTTCCTTGCAGCGCAAGCCAGACCAGTCCATGACGGAATATGTGAGCCAGGAACTCTACAGAAGAATGAAGTTTGTCAGCGACAGGCTCAAAGTGGCCGCCAAGGCCGCCATTGTTCAGCGTCCGGACAGCGAATGCCTGTTCTTCACCCTTGCCCGAGTTCTTCTGGAACGTTCCATGGAACAGCGCACAGCACGAGGATGATCTATTGGAGCATGGCATGGCGTGCATGGACAGAATGCCTGAGTGCATGGAGATGCTGATGAATGGGCTTCCGGCGGATCAATATGGGAAAGTAATATTGCTGGCAGGCACCTGTGCCACGTTGATCCAAGTAGGAGAAGGGCAGGCAGCTTACTTTGATGTGATCAACTATGTGATGACCACCAGTAACTTCAAGGTGCTCAGTAACGGAACACCGGAGATGTCAATGTGGCCAAAACGTTATGTGTCCGGTATTGATTTCGGGCAGTACATTGATAGTGTCGCTGGGTATTGGTTCTTTAAACTGTCGGATAACTTGAAAGTCAAGGTCAAGGGTGTCAGTTCTACCGTGGCTGAACACAACTCCCCGGACGGTTATGGCCCGGTGTTTTCAAATACGTTAATCGCGCAATGCCCGTTCAGCATTAATGTGTGCCTGAACTATGCCGTTCTGGAGAATGGTCAGCGAGATGATGAGTTGGAGAAAATCGATTCGAAAATTGATTTCCTTATTGCCTGCGGAATGTCTTTCGAAGAGGGCAAACGCTATCCGGACAGTGTCAGGTTTGCGGTCAGAAATGACGGGATGGGTTCAGGTCGATGCCAGTTCGCCGAAGTGAAGTCCGGCAAGATCACTCGCCTGGTGCCTTCGGTGATTGTCGAGGACACGCTGCACCTTGCAACGCTGGACCTGGGCTAATCAAAAGTCGCCTGCCTCGGCTAAGGGCCGGGCAGGCGCTTCACTCGTCGCGCAGGCTCAGCCGGCCGAAGCTTCGCGCTTCTGTTCCAGTGTTTCCAGTTCGGCCTTGTAGCTATGGGCATCGGTTTCGGAGTGGAACATCCCCACCAGCATGTCTTGTTGGTGCACGTCCCAGATCCGGATACCGGCGGCTACGCCTTCGTGGGACTTATGTGAATCGTCGCGTTCAGTTACTTTTACAGTCATCTGCTAGCTCCAATCTCTGTTATCTGCAGCAAGGCGTGTGCAGGACTCCGTTATATGTTTGGTTAGCCGGCTAAGTAAACGACTGAGTTTGGTAACGGACTTTTGCAAAATTAGAGAAAACCCTGCAGACCTTGAAGCACGCGGCATTTGGTCGCAGGCCGCTGAGTTTCATGACAAAAGCTTCATGTTCGCGAAGAACAAAACCTCGATTGAGGCCGAAGGTAAAAACCCTGTAGGAACCGAGCTTGCTCGCGATGAGGCCATTACATTCACCATCATCATTGACTGTGAAGCCGCCATCGCGAGCAAGCTCGGCTCCTACAGATATTTGCGTTTTTTCAGGCACAAAAAAAACGCCCCGAACCAGTCGGGGCGTTTTTTTGTGCAGCGAAACGGGGAGGTATTACTTACCTGCCCAGCGCTTCAGTACCAGCGTGGCGTTGGTGCCACCGAAGCCGAAGCTGTTGCTCATCACGGTGTTGATGGTGGCGTCTTCACGAGTCTTGGTCAGGATCGGCATGTCAGCCACTTCCGGGTCCAGTTCCTCGATGTTGGCGGAACCCGCCATGAAGTTGCCTTCCATCATCAGCAGGCAGTAGATCGCTTCGTGAACGCCAGCGGCGCCCAGGGAGTGACCCGACAGGCTCTTGGTGGAGCTGATGGCCGGTGCCTTGTCGCCGAACACTGCACGCACGCCTTCCATTTCCTTGGAATCGCCGACCGGAGTCGAGGTGCCGTGGGTGTTCAGGTAGTCGATCGGAGTGTCGACGGTGGACATGGCCATCTGCATGCAGCGGATGGCGCCTTCGCCGCTTGGAGCGACCATGTCGTAGCCGTCGGAGGTCGCGCCGTAGCCAACGATTTCCGCGTAGATCTTCGCGCCGCGGGCCAGAGCGTGTTCCAGCTCTTCGACCACGACCATGCCGCCACCGCCAGCGATGACGAAACCATCACGGTTTTTGTCATAGGCACGCGAGGCTTTTTCCGGGGTTTCGTTGTACTGGCTGGACAGGGCGCCCATGGCGTCGAACAGGAACGATTGGCTCCAATGCTCTTCTTCACCGCCGCCGGCGAAGACGATGTCCTGCTTGCCCAACTGGATCTGTTCCACAGCGGTACCGATGCAGTGAGCACTGGTGGCGCAGGCGGAAGAGATCGAGTAGTTCACGCCTTTGATTTTGAACGGCGTGGCCAGGCAGGCGGAAACCGTGCTGCCCATGGTCCGCGTGACGCGGTATGGACCGACGCGCTTGACGCCTTTCTCACGCAGGATATCCAGCGCTTCCATCTGGTTCAGCGTGGACGCGCCACCGGAACCGGCGATCAGGCCGGTACGCACGTTGGAGACTTGCTCATCGGTCAGACCGGAGTCGGCGATGGCGTCTTTCATGGCCAGGTAGGCGTAAGCCGCCGCGTGGCCGACGAAGCGAAAGATCTTGCGATCGATCAGCTCTTCGAGGGGAAGGTCAATGGAGCCGGAAACCTGGCTACGCAGACCCATTTCGGCATATTCCGGGTTGAACCGGATGCCAGGGCGGCTTGCACGCAGGTTAGCGGAGACGGTCTCTTTGTCATTGCCCAGGCACGAAACGATGCCCAGACCAGTGATAACGACGCGGCGCATGCGGATAACCCTTAGAAGTTGTCAGTGGAGGTGAAAACGCCGACCCGAAGGCCTTCGGCGGTGTAGATCTCGCGGCCGTCGACGCTGACCGAACCATCGGCGATGGCCAGGTTCAGCTTGCCTTTCAGGACGCGCTTGATCTGAATGTTATAGGTTACTTTCTTGGCGGTCGGCAGAACCTGACCAAAGAATTTCACTTCGCCCGAACCCAGGGCGCGACCGCGGCCCGGCAGACCTTGCCAGCCGAGGAAGAAACCGACCAGTTGCCACATGGCGTCGAGGCCCAGGCAGCCCGGCATTACCGGATCACCTTCGAAGTGGCAGGCGAAGAACCACAGGTCCGGAGTGATATCCAGCTCGGCGACCAATTCACCCTTGCCGTACTTGCCACCCTCGGCGCTGATATGGGTGATGCGATCCACCATCAACATGTTCGGGGCGGGCAGTTGTGCGTTACCTGGGCCGAACAGCTCACCGCGACTGCAGCGCAGCAGGTCTTCCCGAGTAAAGGCGTTTTGTTGGGTCATGCGAGCTCCTCAATAGTCCCATGCGGCAGGTGGGGCAAATCTTCCCGGCCGATCGAAGCGTTCATGCCTCGAGTCAGCAGCCTACTCATAGACTATTGCGTTGTGGTGAAAGTCACAGCACCAAGGACATGAATGTACACTTGTGCACTGAAATTATTATTCAAGCCCCTTTTCGGGCCTGTTCGGGTGCCTAAGACTGCCGCACTTTCGCCTTTCACGCCAGTCGCAGATAGCCGAAAGGCCTGCACTACTGCACCCAGCGCTGCAGAATTTGCTGCAAATCCGTGCGTTTGAAGGGCTTGGCCAGGTAATCGTTCATCCCCGCCGATAAACAGGCTTCGCGGTCACCCTGCAAGGCGTTGGCGGTCAGTGCGATGATCGGCAAGTCTGTGCAGCCGGGCAATTGGCGAATCTGTCGGGTGGCCTCGTAGCCGTCGATGATCGGTAGCCTGCAGTCCATCAGAATCGCTTCGAAAATCAGACTCTCGGCACTGCGTACTGCCTGGGCGCCATCGGTGACGACGCTGACAGTAAAGCCCAGACTGCGCAACATTGCTTCGATGACCGTCTGATTGACCGGATTGTCTTCCACCAGCAACACGTTGCGCCCTTCGCCATCACCGCTGCCGGTGAGTATGCGCGGTGCCCGCACCGGCAGCGTCTGTTTATAGAGTGCCAGCGGGATTTCCAGGGTGAACACCGAACCGCGACCTTCCTCGCTTTGGGCACGCAACGTGCCGCCCATGCGTTCAGCCAGTGTGCGAGCAATCGGCAGGCCCAGCCCGGTGCCGCCATAACGTCTCGAAATAGAACTGTCGGCCTGCTGGAAAGCGTTGAACATCAATTCGAGGCTTTCAGCCGAGATACCAATCCCGCTGTCGCGCACGGTGCAGGTGAACCACAGCAGTTCGTGATCCAGCGACTGCCATTGCGGTTCGATGCTGACACGGCCCTGTTCGGTGAATTTCAGCGCATTGCCGATCAGGTTGACCAGGATCTGCCGGATCCGCGTCGGGTCGCCCTGGACCTGCAACGCGCGCATGTCGTCCGGAATCGACAGCGCCAGGTCGAGCCCGCGTTGCATGGCGCTGTGCGAGAACGACTGGGCGCAACTGCCGATCAGGTCCGCGAGGTTGAACGGAATGTGCTCCAGCTCCAGTTCCGATCGCTCGATGCGCGAGAAGTCGAGAATGTCGTTGATGACTTTGAGCAGGTGTTCGGTGGACTCCGAGGCGAGCGCCGCGTATTCGACCTGCTCCTCGGTCATCTCGGTGGTTTCCAGCAGTTGCAGCATACCCAGCACGCCATTCATCGGGGT
This sequence comes from Pseudomonas sp. LS2P72, assembly GCF_054897865.1. NCBI lineage: Bacteria > Pseudomonadati > Pseudomonadota > Gammaproteobacteria > Pseudomonadales > Pseudomonadaceae > Pseudomonas > Pseudomonas sp. LS2P72. The sequence continues at coordinate 5,271,262 of NZ_CM142708.1, read as the reverse complement.
GCGCAGTTCGTGGCTCATCATCGCGAGGAAATCGGATTTGGCGTTGTTGGCCTTTTCCGCTTCCTCGCGTGTCTGAATCAACTGCGCCATCGCTTGATGCTGTTCGCGACTGGCATGTTCGAGCCCGTTGGCGAGGTTGTTGATGTGTTGCGACAGCGCGCCCAGTTCGGTGTCGTCGACAATCGGCAGCGGCGTTTTGTAGTCGCCGTCCTGAATCGCCTTGACCGCGTTGCCGATGTCGCGGATCGGTTGCGACAGGCTGCCGGCCAGGCGCCGGGCGAGCAGAAAAGTAAACAGCAGGGCGAACAGCGCCAGGATCCCGGCCTTGAGCAGGATTTCCTGCTGACGCTGGCTGAAGGCGTCATTGGACAGGCCGACGATCACCCGACCCAGATAATCCTCGCCGGGTGCCGTGTTGGCGGCGCGGCTGCCTTGCAGGAAGTCATTGTGCAGCTGGATTCGTTGCAGCCGCACCGGGGCCTGGAACACTTCGACCTGGTGTGAGCGGTTGTGGGTTTCCGACGGTTGCTCGACGTACACCAGAATCCGGTTGGCGCTGTCCTGGACTTCCAGAAAGCGCACATTGGGCGTGGCCAGGGTCGCCTTGAGCAAACTGTCGAGCACCTCGTTGTTGCCCGAGATCACTCCGTATTCGGTGGCCGGCGCCAGTTGGTTGGCGATCAGTTGCCCAGTGCGATTGAGCTCCTGACGCAGGTCCTGGATCCGCACGAAGGTGAAGAAGCTGATCAACAGCAACGTCAGCAACAGGGCAGGGCCGAGGCTGATGATCTGTGTGCGGGTGTTGATGTCCCAACGGCGACGGAAGGTCATGGGCGATTTTCTCCTTCGGCCAACTGTGTTGCGACAGACGCTTCGTTCATCTGTTCAATACCTAATGAACGAGCCACTTGCGGGTTGCTTAAGACTTTGAAGCGTTGCGGGTAGTGCGTGCGTGGCCACGTGGCCGGTGGCCGGTCGAGCAGTTCGTCGAGTATCGCCAGCCAATCGCTCTGATCGCTGTAGGTGCTGGCCAGGCTCCCGGCCCTGACGAAGCCGGCGTTAGGGCCGATCAGCGCCAATTGCCGTGCATAGCTGCTGAGTAACAGGTTTTTCGCGGTTTTCGGGTTGTACAGATCGGGGTCGTCGAGGCCCAGCAACACGTCGCTGTTTTTCAGCAACGCCTGCAACGGCCGGCTGTCGTTGGTGTTATCCCAGCGCTCGGTGACAACTTCAAGGCCCAGGGCGTGGGCGGCCTGATGCAGTTCTTTCAAGAGGAATTCGCTGTGGCTGTCAAAGAGCACGCCGACCCGTTTGGCCTGCGGCAGCAGCAACCGGGTCAGGCGCAATTGTCGGTCCAGGGGCGGATCGCTCCAGAGCAGGCTGAGGCGCGGGGGCAGGGTGGCCCCCAGACGCTGACGGGCTTGCAGGCGGCTGATGCGCAGCACTAGCGTCGCCGGGCCTTGGGTGTCTTTCAGGCGCCAGTCGAGGCTCGGCAGGTCGAGCAGAATCAATCGGGTGCCGGCGGGCAGTTTGCCTGGCGCCGGCAGACTGGCCAGCGGCTGGAAGTGCACGTTATCGGCAGGCCGCAAAGCGCTCAGGGCCTGAGTGAAGGATTGCATGCCCGGGCTGTCCTCGGCGCCGGTCAGCAAAATGTCCGCGGCGCTGGCCTCCAGGCTGCTCAGCAGCCCGGCAAACATCAGGCACAACCCGGCCAGCAGGCGGCCAAGGATTGGCGTCTTGCGTGACGGGCGATACAGCATCTTAAAACGTCAGCTCCGCGCTGAAGTAAAGCACCCGGCGCTCGTCGTAGTTGTTGTCGACGAAGGTTGTGGGCTGGCTGTCGAGGCGTTGCTGGAGCACGCCGGCCAGTTCCAGGCTGGCCTTGCCCAGGCCCATGCGTTTGGCGATGCGCGTGTCGACCCGTTCGAAGCGGTAGCCGTTCAGGGCATCGTCACCATAGTAGAAGAGCGCGCTGTTCCAGCCATGGCCCCAGTTGCGCAGCCAACCGGCGGAACCGCTGTTTCTGGCAGTTTGTTGTGCATCCAGTGGGTTGCTCGCCTCGGCATCGACGTAGGCATACGTCAGGCGCAGGCGATCGGCGCTGCTGATTCGCCAGTCGAGCTGGGTTTCTGCCCCGGTGAAGCGCACGCTGTTTGAGTTGCTGGCGATGTACTGATTGTTGCGCAGCGGTTCGCTGATCATCCCGGTGATTTCGTCGTAGAACAGCTTCACATCGACCGCCAGCCCGACTTCGGCAAAGTAGCCGTTGTAGCCCAGCTCCCGGGAGCGCATGTGTTCCTGTTCGAGGTCGCCGGGGCCACGGGTCTTGACGAAATAACGGGCACTGGACTGGCCATAGGCGCTGGGCCGCAGGTTCTTTACCTGATAGCTCCAGTTGACGTTGTTCTCGAACATGTCCGGCGAGCGGATGGCTTCCGAGTACACCGCCCGCAGGCCATGGCGCGGGTTGATCAGGTAGTTGACCGCCACCCGCGGGGTGAGCGAACTGCCGATCAATTGCGTGTCTTCGAACATCGCGCCGCCCTGCAGCAACCAGTGCTCGGTGGCGCGCCACTCGAGTTGGCCGAACGCCCGCCAGGTGGTGTCGTCGAGGGTGCCATTGAAGTAGGTCTCGGAATCTGCCCGGTCGTAACGATAGTTCATGCCGCTGACCAGTCGCAGACTGTCGGACAGGCTGAGGGTGTCTTGCAATTCAAGGTCGTAGCGCGATTCCCGGGTACTCTGGTCAATATCGCCACAGAGGGTTTGCCGGGCGCCGTTTCGCCATTGGTCCAGCACTTGATTGGCCAATGCACGTTGCGCCGGGTCACCTGCTGGCGCGCCGGGGCCGGTGTAGCGCTCCATGTTGCGCGCCAGGCGTTCGGTGTAATTCGGGTTGAGTTGCCAGAGTTCGGTCAACTGCGGGCTGAACGAAACCTCGGCATCGCAGGCACGCCAGGTCTGCTGACGATCCCAGTGTTGCGCCGAGCCCTGGATGTAAAGGCTGTGATCGGGATTGATATCGAGGTTCCAGCGTAGCGAGCCGGCGTAGTCCTTGGCGATGACGTCGGAATTGTTCCCGGCATCGGTAATCCCCGAGAAGACCGGGCGGTAGGTATACGGCCGCTGGTTGCTCCCGTCCTTGGCATTCAATTGCCAGTCGATGCTCTGGTTTTCAGTGAGCGTCTGGCTGACGGCGAGGTTGAAGCGGTTCAAGCGGCGGCTGTCGCGGTAATCGGCGCCGTTACGGTCCGAGTCGAAGCCGTCGTCTTGCTGGCCGGAGAGTGACAGGCGCAGGTCGCCGCCGTCCCAGCCCACGCCCTGGCTGGCGTAAAAGTCGTCGATGCCGCGCTGCCCACGGGTGACTTTCATCCGCGTGCCATGGCTGTCGGCCGGGTTGCGCGTGATGATGTTGACCACCGCCATCAGCGCATTGGCGCCATAGCTGACGGTGTTCGGGCCGCGAAAAACCTCGATGCGCTCGATGTCTTCCAGGGCTACCAGAATGTCACTCCAGTCCACCGTGGACAGGCCTGCGCGGTACACCGAACGGCCGTCGATCAACACTTGCATGCGTCGCGCTTCGGTCGCATTGGTGCCGTGATAGTTCACCGCCGCCTGGTTCCCGTTGATGTTGCCGACCATCATTCCCGGCACCAGTCGCAGCAACTCACTGATGTCCCGGGCGCCACTGGCGTTGATCAGTTCGCTGTCGATCACCGTCATGCTCCCCGGTACCGCGGCCGGCGACTGCTTGAGTCGCGTCGCGGTCAATACTTGCGGCAGCGGCTCGCTGTCGAGGAACAAGTCGTCGGCGAGCAATGGCGAGCTGAAAATCAGCGCCAGTACCAGCGGCGAGCGAGGTGAAGGAGAGCCAAACGACACAACACATCCTTGATAGCGAACAATTGGCGCGCATGTTAACCGAGCGCAATGACTTTTCCAGTCACGTTGTGGGCATTTTCCTCGGTTTTCTTGGTCTTCTTCCTACAAGTGTCGGTAATTGATGCGGGGGCTGGCCGCCACTGGGCCGCTCCGTATAATGCCGTCATCGCCACTGGTATGGATTAACGGATTGCATATGACTGAACAGCGCCCAATTGCGGTCCTGGGAGGCGGAAGTTTTGGTACCGCCGTGGCTAATCTGCTGGCCGAAAACGGGCATCAGGTCCGGCTGTGGATGCGTGACCCCGAGCAGGCCGAGGCCATTCGGGTCAATCGCGAGAACCCGCGTTACCTCAAAGGCATCAAGATTCTGCCGGCCGTGGAAGCGGTCACCGACCTGCTGGCCACTCTGCAAGCCTGCGACCTGTGCTTCGTCGCACTGCCGTCCAGCGCGCTGCGCTCGGTATTGATGCCGCACGCCGAACGTTTGAGCGGCAAGTTGCTGGTGAGCCTGACCAAAGGCATCGAAGCCCACACTTTCAAACTGATGAGCGAAATCCTCGAAGAGATCGCCCCGCAAGCGCGCATCGGCGTGCTGTCCGGGCCGAACCTGGCCCGTGAAATCGCCGAACACGCGCTGACCGCCACGGTGGTCGCCAGCGAAGACGAAGAGCTCTGCCAGCGGGTCCAGGAGGCGTTGCACGGCCGGACCTTTCGCGTGTACGCCAGCGCCGACCGCTTCGGCGTGGAGTTGGGCGGGGCGCTGAAAAACGTCTACGCAATCATCGCCGGCATGGCGGTGGCGTTGGGCATGGGCGAAAACACCAAGAGCATGCTGATCACCCGGGCGCTGGCGGAAATGACCCGCTTTGCGGTGAATCAGGGCGCCAACCCGATGACCTTCCTCGGTTTGGCGGGCGTCGGCGATTTGATCGTCACCTGTTCGTCGCCGAAAAGCCGTAACTACCAGGTCGGATTCGCCCTCGGTCAGGGCTTGAGCCTGGAAGATGCAGTGACGCGCCTGGGCGAAGTCGCCGAAGGGGTGAACACCCTCAAGGTGCTCAAGACCAAGGCCCAGGAGGTGGGCGTGTACATGCCGCTGGTCGCCGGGCTGCATGCCATTTTGTTCGAAGGGCGCACGCTGGAGCAGGTAATCGGTCTATTGATGCGTGCCGAGCCGAAAACCGACGTCGACTTTATTTCCACCAGCGGTTTCAACTGAGCACTCAATTGACAGGGGCAGGGAGCGAGACATGAACGATCCGAAAGTAGAAGCAAAGTACGAATCCATCCTGCTGCGCGTGTTGTGGATGATCGTCTACGTGCTGGTCTGGCAAGTGGCGCAATTCATCCTCGGCGCCGTGGTGTTGGTTCAACTGATCTATCGTTTGATATATGGCGCCCCGAGCGCCAGCCTGATGAACTTCGGCGACAGCCTGAGCCAGTTCCTGGCGCAGATCGGTCGTTTCGGCAGCTTCCACAGCGACCAGAAACCGTGGCCGTTCGCCGACTGGCCGACGCCGCGTACACCGGAAGGTGAAGCACCGCACGCTGTGGCGCCGGCACCACACCCGGTCCGAGATGAGGAGCCCAAGCTATGAAACTCTGGATACTGCGTCATGGTGAAGCCGAGCCACACGGCAAGCGTCCTGATTCGGAACGGGCCCTGACGGCCCATGGTCGTGAAGAAGTGCTGCGCACTGCCGCCGAGTTGGCCGGCAAGCCGCTGACCGCGATCTATGCCAGTCCTTACCTGCGAGCGCAGGAGACCGCAGAAATTGTGCGTACAGCGCTGAATTTCGCGCCGGAGATTCGCACCGTCGACTGGCTGACCCCCGACAACCGCCCGCAAGCGGTGGCGGAGCAGTTGGTGTCTGTGGATCACGCGTTGCTGATCAGTCATAACCCGCTGGTGGGCAACCTGTTGGGTTACTTGCAGCACGGCCATGTACAAGACCCGGAAGCGGTGAAAACCGCCGGCCTTGCAGAACTTGAAGGGGATTTGCCGCTGGCCGGCGCGATGAAGCTCAAAGGCATCAAGCACCCGTAACCCGCTTTTGCCTTTGCCTTTGCTTTTGCTTTTGCTTTTGCTTTTGTAGGAGCAAGGCTTGCCCGCGAAGCTTTTGCGTTTTCGAAGGCCTCATCGCGGGCAAGCCTTGCTCCTACAGGGGTGTGTGACTCCTGATTTTTGTGTGAAATAGTCAACCGAGCAACTGCTTGGTTGACTACGCTTGCTCCAGACCAAAAATAAAGGAGCGAGTCGCATGCCTGCTGCTTTCCGTTTGCCGCTGGACGTCTTCTACGAGCGTGAGGCCCGTCATCCCCGCCAGCGCTTTCTGGTCCAGCCCGTGGGTGGCGGGCAAGTCGAGACCCTGAGCTGGGCCGACGTCGGTCATCAGGCGCGTTGCGCCGCGCATTGGTTGCGCGCGCGCGAACTGCCCCAAGGCAGCCACATCGCTCTGATCTCGAAAAACTGCGCGCACTGGATCATCGCCGACCTGGCGATCTGGATGGCCGGCCACGTGTCGGTGCCGCTCTACCCGAACCTCACCGCCGAGACCGTGGCCCAAGTCCTTGAACACTCCGAAGCGGCGCTGGCGTTCATCGGCAAACTCGATGACTGGCCAGGCATGTCTCGCGGGGTCAGCGCCGATCTGCCGACGATCAGCCTGCCGTTGCATCCACCTGGCACGTTCGATTTCAGCTGGGCCGACCTGCAAAAGAGCTCACCGATCCAGGACGATCCCAAGCCGTCCGCCGACCAGTTGGCGACCATCATTTACACCTCCGGCACCACCGGCATGCCCAAAGGCGTGATGCACAGCTTCGCCAACCTGGGGTTTGCCACCACTCACGGCACGCAGTTGTTTGACTTGAATGAGTCGGATCGACTGCTGTCCTACCTGCCGCTGTGCCATGTCGCCGAGCGGATGTTCGTCGAGCTGGCGTCGATCTACACGGGGCAAACGGTGTTTTTTGCCGAGAGCCTCGACACCTTCCTGACCGATTTGCGCCGTGCACGTCCGACCGCGCTGTTCGGCGTGCCGAGGATCTGGACCAAATTCCAGATGGGCGTGTACAGCAAGATCCCGGCAAAGCGCCTCGACTTCCTGCTCGGTCTGCCGATCATCGGCAAGCGGGTCGGCCACAAAGTCCTGGCCGGGCTCGGGCTGGACGCCTTGCGCATCGCCTTGTCCGGCGCCGCGCCCGTGCCGCGGACCTTACTGCTGTGGTACCGCAAACTGGGGCTGGATGTGCTGGAGGTCTACGGCATGACCGAAAGCTGCGGTTATTCGCACGTTTGCCGGCCGGGCCAGAACAAACCCGGCTGGATCGGCAAACCCTGCCCGGAGGTCGAGGTGCGGATCGCCGAGTCGGGCGAGGTCATGGTGCGCAGCGGCGCGACCATGCTCGGGTATTTCAAGGAGCCTGAGAAAACCGCCGAAACCATCACCGAGGACGGCTTCCTGCGCACTGGCGACAAGGGCGAGGAGGACGCCGAAGGCAACCTGCGCCTGACCGGGCGACTGAAGGAAATATTCAAGACCAGCAAAGGCAAATACGTCGCCCCGGCACCGATCGAAAATCGTCTGGCGGAGCATTCGCGGATCGAGCAGGTGTGCGTGGTGGGCGATGGCCTGAGTGCGCCGCTGGGGTTGTGCGTGCTCTCGGCAGTCGGTCAGCAGGACGCCAGCGGAACGGCGAGGGCGGGCCTGCATTCAAGCCTGGAAAAACTCCTGGAAGAGGTCAACGGCGTCCTCGACAAACACGAACGCTTGCGTCGATTGGTGGTGGTCAAGGACAGTTGGGCGGTGGAAAACGGCTTCCTGACGCCGACCCTGAAGATCAAGCGCAATATGATCGAAGCCGCCTACGGTGCCCGTTTCGAAGAATGGAGCGAGCGCAGCGAAGCGGTGCTGTGGCAGGATTGAGTCACGAATAAAACCAACAAAGGATGTCAGCAATGAGCTTGTGGCGTACCGATCCCAACATTGAACAGTTGAACGCAATCCAGAAAAACACCATCGGCGAAGTACTGGATATTCGCTTCGAAGCCTTCGACGAAGCGTCTCTGACCGCGAGCATGGTCATCGACCATCGCACTCACCAGCCTTACGGCTTGCTGCACGGCGGCGCCTCGGTGGTGCTGGCCGAAACGGTCGGTTCGATGGCCAGTTACCTGTGCATCGACGCCAGCAAGTTCTACTGCGTGGGCCTGGAAATCAACGCCAACCATTTGCGCGGCTTGCGCAGCGGGCGTGTCACGGCGGTGGCCAAGCCGATTCACATTGGCCGCACGACGCATGTCTGGGATATCCGTTTGACCAGCGATGAGGGGAAGGCGAGTTGTGTGTCGAGGTTGACCATGGCGGTTGTTCCGTTGGGGGAACAACCGCCGTCTCGTTGATGGCGTCAAGCCGTTCCGTTTACATGTGCGTCATCACATGGTGCAGATTGGATCGTGAATAGCTGCGCTGCCTGCGTGTTGTTTCGCTGGTTATGTAGAAGATTTCGGTGCCTGCCGGGTCAGCAGCCACAGGCACACTTTCCCGGGTGATGCCGGTGCCGACCGTGTTCTTTTCCAGATCCCAGGACGTTCGGCCCAGCTCTGCACTCAAGCCGGGTGTTGCAGCAGTCACAAAGGTCGATCGCAAGTCGCCGATGGCATTGCCGACCGCCCGCGTCACCGCAGCTTGAGTGTTTGCGTCCAATTTGCTGTATCCGGGTATCTGTGCGACGGCCCGATTGGCTAACTGGCCCAAGGAGGCAAAGAAGTGCCGACTGCTGTATCCGACGACAGCTTTGGACGAGTCGAATGTCGGCCCACTGCCTTTGGACGGCTTGATTGGCGTTCCACGCAACCCCCTCACGGCAGAGGCGCCGGCCGCACCGGCCGCCGTCGCCGTAGAGGCTGCGAGGATGGACTGCAGACCTTTACCCGCAGGCTCAGCCCCGAACAACACCGAGCCACCAAAGCCCACGGCACCTCCAACGGCACCCACGGTGCCCATGCTGGCAAGTCCGGTTGTGAAGTCTGCACGGCCGACGGAGGGATTACTCGGGCCGGCATCGGCAAAGAATTGGGAGGTCAGTTCGCGAAACGCTGTTCCGAAAGCGCTGCCGATTTGAGTGACGGCTGCCGTATTACCTTTTGGATCGAGGATTCCGAGCAAGGATGGTGCAGCCCCTAGTGCTGCACCAACAATAGCGCCACTGGTTTTCGCGAGCAGAGGCCCCCAACTGCCGGGATCATCGACGGAAATTGCGGACTGGGCCCAGTTGGCGCTCGCATAACCGCTAATGCCACCGGTAATTGCGCCCACTGCGGCGCCAGCAATAGTGACTCCCACGCTCATGGGCGACAGGAACGCCGTTACGGCATATTGCGTGGCGGCGGCAATCAAGGCACTTGGAAGTTCTCGCGCCGCCGTCGCTCCCACCGCCATGACGGTGTCGACCCCCGCCAGTCCTTGCAGATCGACAAACCTGACCGGATTGCCATGTACCATGGCAAACAGGTTCAAGCCATCGGCACTACCTGCCGGGTCGGCATTGAGCCAGCGTTCCAGCCAGGGAGCGTAGTAACGTTGTCCGTAGTAATACAGGCCTGTGGCATCACGTTCCTGGCCTGAGTATCGCCGGGTTCTATAGCTCGCTTGCACTTTGTCGCGGCCAGCCCACCACGAAGTGCCGCCATAGGGGTAGTACCTTTCCTCGCTGATCAGTTCGGCCTGTTGACCGAGTTCCAATGTACTGGAGCCCAAGTGATTGCTCAGGCTGTAACGATACTGATCGGCATTGCCACTGCCCGGCTCCCAATGCAGAACCTGTACTGTGCAGCGTCCGGCCTGCACCGAAATGACATGTAGAACTTCTTCGGGAGATGTGCGGATTTCCAGCCCTGGCAAATACCGCACTTCGTGCGTTCGCGTTGAGGACCTGCTGAGTGTGAGGCGAATTTTTCGCTTGCGCTGACCAGACTCGTCGTAAAGGTAGATTTCGCTGTCATTGGGTGCGTTCTCGCGCACCACTTGATCGACCTGCCGCAGACGGTTGTTCGGGCTCCAGGTCAGATCCTGACTCGCCATCAATTGCCTTTTGTTGCCGTTGGCATCGAATCCGGCGTCGATTTCACTCTGGTCGGGCAGCTCGCCGTCAGCCTTCTGCGCCAGTCCCCGATTGCTGTATTTCGAAATCGCCGTCTGTTGTGTCCAGCTGTGGCTGGCAGCGCTATGAACCAGTGTCGTGAGGTTGCCTGCCCAATCGTAGCTATAAGTCTGTCGGTAGTTTTCCAGTTGCCCCGGGTCGGGAGGGGAAACAAAGACCGGCTCCTGGGGGCCGTTCTGGCTATCGACCCGCTGCCAGCCGTTTGCCTCTGTCAGTTCATACAAACTGTTGTAGGTGAAAGTGTTGGTCGGTTCGATTTTCTGGTTGCGAAAAAAACGGGTGCGCTGAGTCGCATCTTTGATGCTGAGGATATTGCCTACCCGATCATAGCCGTACACCAGGTGTTGAAGCGGTGGCTGGTTTGGAAGTCCGGCCTGGAGTTCCAGCAATCGGCCGTCCTGTGGGTCGTATCGGGCTTCGCTGATCACGCCATTGCCGGCGGTCTGGCATTCGATGTTGCCAAAGGTGTTGTAGTGGATGTCGCTCAGTAGCGATATGGCTTGTGATTGCCCGGCGAGTTTCAAGCGAACCTGGCCGAGTTGGCCGGCGATGTTCAGATCCGAGAACTGGATGTTGCCTTGCGCATCTTCCTGACTGACCGTGAGCCCCAAAGCGTTGTAGAGGGTGCGGGTGGTCGCGCCTTCGCCGGATTCGTTCAACCGGTTTCTTTCAGCTTCATCAATGGGCCAGTCCGGTTCGTCCAGCTTTTCGAGAAAGTGTCGAGTCTGTGAGCTGACTCCCCCCGTCAGCGCGAAGTCAGTGAAGTGCGCAGTGCCAGCACTGTCGTCATGACGGATCAACTGACCGCATTGATTGTGCGAGGCAGATTCCGGGGTATTGTCACCATAGGTGTAAAACGAACGGTTTCTTGCGGGCGTGCCTTGAGCCTGCTCGACGGTTTTGACCGGGCGCAGTAACAGGTCGTATTCAGTTCGAACCTGAGTGAGCAGACTGTCCCAGCCGATGAGGTTTTGACCGGACACACCGGACAGGGTCAGCCGGCTTCCCGCATCCACGCCGTCACTGTAGAGGGGCGTCCCCGTGAGGCTGAAAACTCTCATCAGGTTTGGCCGGGCATCCGGCTCGGTCTCAAGCAGCTTGAACAGACGAGGGTCGCGGCTGATCGTCGGGAGACCTGCGGCATTATAAGATTGGCGGTAAATCCGAGGCTCTGCTGTCTTGCCGGGTGTGTCACGGTAGTAGGACACAGTGGCGACGCTGAGCCCTCGCGGATCCTTCACGAGTACTGTCGGGGTTTTTGTGTGCATGGAAGCAGCCTCCTGGAAGAGCTTCGAGTCGGGCGTAGTTACTCGCGGTTGCTCCCTAAGTGTCAACTGTCATAAATGACAGGTGCGACGAATGCCCGGATTGTTTTTCATCGACGAAACGACGCTGTCATCATTCCTGGCACTTACGGTCATTGCTGTAGGCCCCAGTCTTACGGACAATCAACCCCCTGTTCTAGCTCATGGATCACCGGTATGTCGCAACAGATATTTTTCGCCCACGCCAACGGTTTCCCCTCGGGCACCTACGGCAAGTTGTTCGCGGCGCTGGCGCCCGAGTATCAGGTGACGCATCTGCAGCAGCACGCCCACGACCCGCGTTTTCCGGCGGATGACAACTGGTACAACCTGGTCGACGAGCTGATTCATCACCTCAAGCAGCAATCGGAACCGGTGTGGGGCGTCGGCCATTCCTTCGGAGGCGTGCTGCATCTGCACGCGGCGTTGCGGTGCCCCGAGCTCTATCGCGGCGTGGTGATGCTTGATTCGCCGGTGCTGACCCGCGCCGATCAATGGGTGATCCGCGCCGCCAAACGCTTCGGTTTCATCGATCGCCTGACCCCGGCCGGCCGTACGTTGGGACGTCGGGAAGAGTTCGCCGATCTGGAAGCGGCCCGACTCTATTTCGCTGGCAAAACCCTGTTCCGCAGTTTCGATCCGGAATGCTTCGACGCTTACCTGCAACACGGCTTGCACAAGGTGGGCGACAAGCTGCGCCTGCGCTTCGACCCGGCCACGGAAATCAGTATTTACCGTGGCGTGCCGCACACCAGTCCCGGCCGCACACGGCAACTGAAAGTGCCGCTGGCGGTGGTTCGCGGGCACAAGAGCCGGGTGGTGATGCGTCATCACGCAAGCCTCGTGGGGCGCTTGCCGCAGGGCGAATCCCTGACGATGCCGGGCGGCCACATGTTTCCCCTCGAACGTCCCCAGGACACGGCCACGCTGCTGAAGAACCTGTTCAGTCGTTGGGAAGGTCGCCGCCAACAGGATTGCGCATGAGCAACGTCGTTGAAGAAGTTCGCCTGAGCCTGCCGCACATCGAGTTGGCAGCGCACTTGTTCGGCCCTGAAGACGGCATGCCGGTGATCGCCTTGCATGGCTGGCTGGACAACGCCAACAGCTTCGCGCGGCTGGCACCGAAGCTCAAAGGCTTGCGCATTATCGCGCTGGACATGGCCGGTCACGGTCATTCCGGGCATCGGCCGAACGGCGCCGGTTACGCACTGTGGGACTACGCCCATGACGTGCTGCAAGTGGCCGAGCAATTGGGCTGGAAGCGCTTTGGCCTGCTCGGGCATTCCATGGGCGCGATCGTTTCGTTGGTGCTGGCCGGTTCGTTGCCGGAGCGCGTGACCCATCTGGCGTTGATCGACGGCGTCATTCCTCCTACAGACAAAGGCGAAAACGCTGCCGAACGAATGGGCATGGCCCTGCAAGCGCAGCTGGATTTGCGGGAGAAGCGCAAACCGGTCTACAACACGCTCGACCGGGCTATCGAGGCGCGCATGAAAGGCTTGGTCGCTGTCAGTCGCGAAGCCGCAGAACTGCTGGCCCAGCGTGGATTGATGCCGGTGCCGGGTGGTTATACCTGGCGCACCGATAACCGCCTGACGTTACCGTCGCCGCTGCGTCTGACCACCGAACAGGCGATGGCCTTCGTCCTGCGGGTCAGTTGTCCTGCAAAACTGGTGGTGGCTGCCGACGGCATGCTCGCCAAACATCCCGAGTTGCTGGAGCGTCTACCCTTTAGCCGTGAACAGCTGCCTGGCGGTCATCATTTGCATCTGAATGACGAACCCGGCGCCGACCTTGTCGCAGACTGTTTCAATCGGTTCTTCGCCGTTCCTTGACTTGCGCCGGGCAACTGTCGAGGCTGGGCGGGTTGAAATGGGAGACAACCATGATAGATCTCTACACCGCTGCGACCCCGAATGGCCACAAGGTCTCTATCGTGCTCGAGGAACTCGGCCTGCCCTACACGGTGCACGCCTTGAGTTTCGACAAAAAGGAACAGAAGTCCGAGGGTTTCCTCAAGATCAATCCCAATGGCCGGATTCCGGCGATTGTCGACCGCGCCAACGGCGATTTCGCCGTGTTTGAATCCGGCGCAATCCTGATTTACCTGGCTGAACTGAGCGGCAAACTGCTGCCAAAAGACCCCAAGGGGCGTTCAGTGGTCCTGCAATGGCTGATGTTCCAGATGGGTGGAATCGGCCCGATGCAGGGTCAGGCCAACGTGTTTTTCCGTTATTTCCCGGAGAAACTCCAAGGCGCCATCGACCGCTATCAACATGAAACCCGCCGCCTCTATGAAGTACTCGACACGCGCCTGCAAGCCGTGGAGTTTCTGGCCGGTGAGTACAGCATTGCCGACATCGCCACTTTTCCGTGGGTTCGTGGCCATGAGTGGTCGGGTGTCGAGGTCGATGGTTTGCCGGCCTTGCAGCGCTGGATGGCAACCATGGAGGCGCGTCCGGCGGTACAACGTGGTTTGTTGGTGCCTGAGCGCATCGATGACGCCAGTATCATCAAGGGTGCCCAGGCCATGCTGATCCGATGAGTCTATCCATGCGTTCACTCAGTCTGCTGGCGCTGTGTTGTTTCAGTCCGCTTTTATTTGCCGCTGATGTTCCGGGCAGTCAGGATCTGCCGATCGTGCCGCGTATGGCCGATGCGCAGATCGTTGACTATCGTCCGGTCGCCGAACTTGAGCGGATCTATCCACTGGGCTCGATCCGCAAAATCAGTGGCCAGTTGCGCTTTGACGGCCAGGTCGCTGCCCGGGGGCAAACCACGTCGGTGACCTACGAGTTGCCACCGGAGCATTCCTCCACCGCAGCCTTCACCGCCGCTCGTGAAGCCTTGCAGAAGCAGGACGCCGAGTTGCTGTTCTGGTGCCAGGCCCGTGATTGCGGCGAAAGCAGCCTGTGGGCCAATGATGTCTTTGGCAATGCCAAGCTTTATGGCGCTGATGAGCAGCAAGCGTACTTGCTGTTGCGCCTCGCGGCCCCACAGGAAAACACGCTGGTGGCGCTTTACAGCATCACGCGCGGCAATCGCAAAGCGTATCTGCACGTCGAACAGTTCGATGCCGCTGCGCCGTTGGGTGATTTGCTGCCGACATCTGCCACCTTGCTTCGAGAGCTCAAAAGCACCGGTGAGCTCGATTTCCCCAAGCTGACCGGCGATCCTGACGATACCTGGCTGCGCCTGATCTCTCGTGGGCTGAATCTGGACACTACGTTACGGGTCAGTGTTTCCGGGCCGAAGGCCGAAGCCTGGCGTCAGGCACTGATCGGGCAGGGTGTGCGTACCGCCAGGATGGAAGCCGGCAGCGTCGAGGGCGCTGGCTTGCACATCGAACTGTTGCGGTAAGCTTTATCAGGCGAACGCAGACACTGCGTTCGCCTACTCTTTTGCGGACTGACTTTTTCGAGATTTAGATGATCAATAACGATCGGCTGTTGGTGCAGATCCTGCTCCTGGTGCTGTTTGGCGCGAGCTTCTGGGTGATGGCGCCGTTCTGGTCGGCGCTGTTCTGGGGCGCGGTGCTGGCGTTTGCCAGTTGGCCGCTGATGCGTTTGCTGACGCGTTTGCTCAATGGTCGCGAATCTCTGGCGGCGGCAGTGCTGACGCTGGGCTGGATGTTGCTGGTGGCGTTGCCGTTGGTCTGGCTGGGGTTCAACCTCGCGGACCATGTGCGCGATGCCACGGCGTTCATCAAGGATGTGCAGGTCGACGGGCTGCCGGAAGCGCCAACCTGGCTGGGCAGTATTCCCTTGGTGGGCGAGCGACTGTTGGGAGTCTGGAACAGCATCGATCAGCAGGGCGCGGCAATGATGCTGGCGGTCAAACCTTACCTGGGCCAGGTCGGCAATTGGTTGCTGGCGCGCAGCGCGCAGATTGGCGGCGGGATACTTGAGCTGACGTTGAGTATCGTCTTCGTGTTCTTTTTCTACCGTGACGGGCCGCGTCTGGCGGCGTTTGTTCACGGGTTGCTGGAACGTCTGATTGGTGACCGTGCCGGGTATTACATTGAATTGGTGGCGGGCACGGTGCAGCGGGTGGTGAACGGCGTGATCGGGACGGCGGCGGCCCAGGCGGTTCTGGCGTTG
Source organism: Pseudomonas sp. LS2P72 (assembly GCF_054897865.1). Taxonomy (NCBI): domain Bacteria; kingdom Pseudomonadati; phylum Pseudomonadota; class Gammaproteobacteria; order Pseudomonadales; family Pseudomonadaceae; genus Pseudomonas; species Pseudomonas sp. LS2P72. The sequence goes on along the minus strand of NZ_CM142708.1, from coordinate 5,255,805 downwards.
ATCGGGTTTTTGATTGCCGGGGTGCCCGGGGCGCTGGTACTGGGGATCGTCACGTTTTTGTTGAGCCTGATTCCGATGGGGCCGCCGCTGGTGTGGATTCCGGCCACGGCCTGGCTGGCCTGGAAGGGCGAGTACGGGATGGCGGTGTTTCTCGGAATTTGGGGGATGTTCATCATCAGTGGCGTCGATAACGTGCTCAAACCGTACCTGATCAGCCGTGGCGGGAATTTGCCGCTGGTGATTGTCCTGCTCGGGGTGTTTGGCGGGTTGATTGCCTTCGGGTTTATTGGCTTGTTCATCGGCCCGACGTTGTTGGCGGTGGCCTACAGCCTGCTGAACGACTGGAGCAAGAGTCAGGCTCGGGTTGAGGATCGCCGGCCCTGAGTCGGCCTGAACGCGAGATGACCAAAAGCCCACTGAACCTGAGACGGTCAGTGGGCTTTTGGTTCGGGCTTAGGGGCTCTTGGCGGGTAAAGACTCAGGTCGCGTCGTCGGTTTTCTGCGATAGGGCGCTCTTGAGTTCATCCTGATCCACCGCGCCGTCGCTGTTGCTGTCGAGCTTGACGAGTAGATCTTCTGAAACTGCCTGACTGCAAGGCCTCACTGTTGCGCTGCTCGTGCAGGTAGAAGGTAACGTTGAAGGGTATTGCAGGCATGTCATGTGTGTATCTGACTCGACACAATTAACGCAAGGGCTAGTCTTGCTTGAGCCGCCTCGACGAATTACCGATCATCGGGTCCCGCAGAGGCGCTGGTTCCGCTACAATGCGCGCCGATTTCGACCTGCCTGAGAGCCCACTCATGTCCGCCTGCCAGACTCCTATCATCGTCGCCCTGGATTTCCCCACCCGTGACGCCGCACTGAAGCTGGCCGATCAGTTGGACCCGAAGCTGTGCCGGGTCAAAGTCGGTAAAGAACTGTTCACCAGCTGCGCTTCGGAAATCGTTGGCACCCTGCGTGACAAGGGTTTCGAAGTGTTCCTGGACCTCAAGTTCCATGACATCCCGAACACCACCGCCATGGCCGTCAAGGCGGCTGCGGAAATGGGCGTGTGGATGGTCAATGTGCACTGTTCCGGTGGTTTGCGCATGATGGCCGCGTGCCGCGAAGTGCTTGACCAGCGCACCGGTCCGAAACCACTGCTGATCGGCGTGACCGTGCTGACCAGCATGGAGCGTGAAGACCTGGCGGGTATCGGTCTGGATATCGAGCCGCAGGAGCAAGTGTTGCGCCTGGCCGCGTTGGCGGAAAAAGCCGGGATGGACGGTCTGGTGTGCTCGGCCCTGGAAGCCCAGGCCCTGAAATCGGCGCACCCGTCGCTGCAACTGGTGACCCCGGGGATTCGTCCGGCGGGAAGCGCCCAGGACGATCAGCGCCGCATTCTGACCCCGCGTCAGGCGCTGGATGCCGGTTCGGATTATCTGGTGATTGGCCGTCCGATCAGCCAGGCCGCGGATCCGGCCAAGGCGTTGGCAGCCGTAGTCGCCGAAATCGCTTAAGCGGCGCCTGCTAAAACCATTCGCGGGCAAGCCATGCTCCTACAGATTTCACCGCCTGTAGGAGCATGGCTTGCCCGCGATGCTTTTCAGCTAGTTGTGATCATCAACCTTCAGAACCAACTTCCCGAAATTCTCGCCGCTGAACAATTTCATCAGCGTCTCCGGGAAGGTCTCCAGTCCTTCAACAATATCTTCCTTGCTTTTGAGCTGCCCCTTGGCCATCCAGCCGGCCATTTCCTGCCCGGCGGCGGCGAACTGTGCGGCATAGTCCATCACCACAAAACCTTCCATCCGTGCGCGGTTGACCAGTAGCGACAGGTAGTTGGCCGGACCTTTGACCGCTTCCTTGTTGTTGTACTGGCTGATGGCGCCACAGATCACCACCCGTGCTTTCATGGCCAGGCGACTCAACACCGCGTCGAGGATATCGCCGCCAACGTTATCGAAATACACATCGACGCCTTTCGGACATTCGCGCTTGAGGCCGGCGTGGACGTCTTCATTTTTGTAATCGATGGCACCGTCAAAACCCAGTTCGTCGATCAGGAACTGGCACTTGTCCGCGCCTCCGGCAATGCCGATGACGCGGCAACCTTTGATCTTGGCGATTTGCCCGGCAATGCTGCCCACCGCACCGGCCGCGCCAGAAAGCACCACAGTGTCGCCAGCCTTTGGCGCGCCGACATCGAGCAGGGCGAAATAAGCGGTCATCCCGGTCATGCCCAGCGCCGACAGATAGCGCGGCAGAGGCGCCAGTTTCGGATCGACTTTGTAGAAACCTCGTGGCTCGCCGAGGAAGTAATCCTGCACACCCAAGGCACCGTTGACGTAGTCCCCGACCGCGAAGCCCGGATTATTCGAGGCAACGACTTTGCCTACGCCCAATGCGCGCATCACTTCGCCGATACCGACCGGTGGGATGTAGGACTTGCCCTCGTTCATCCAGCCACGCATGGCCGGGTCCAGGGACAGGTATTCGTTTTTGACCAGGATCTGACCCGCAGCCGGCTCGCCGACCGGTACTTCTTGATAGGTGAAGGTTTCGCGGGTCGCCGCGCCCACCGGACGTTTGGCGAGCAGGAACTGGCGATTGGTCTGGGTAGTCATGACAGGCACTCAAGATGAATGAAGACTTGTTGATAGACCTTCGTGAACGATGCCGCAAGTTTGGCTGATGCGGCGAATGCACATCGATCCAGTGCAGTGATAGTCGAGCGGGCGGTTTTATCACTGTCACTCATGGGTGCCCAACCGGCCTTCTGATAGTGCTGCCGCGCCGCAGGCCCTTGTGGCTAGATTGCGACCACGCGATACCCCGCATCTTCTCTTCGAGGACATAACAATGAGCATGACGTTTTCTGGCCAGGTCGCCGTTGTAACGGGCGCCGCCAATGGCATTGGCCGCGCGACCGCCCAGGCGTTCGCCGCTGAAGGCTTGAAAGTGGTAGTGGCTGACCTGGACGCAGCGGGTGGTGAGGACACGGTGGCGCTGATTCGTACCGCTGGCGGCGAAGCCACCTTCGTGCGTTGCAACGTCACGCTGGAAAGCGATGTAAAAAATCTGATGGACGAAGTGGTCAATACCTACGGCCGTCTCGACTATGCCTTCAACAACGCGGGCATCGAGATCGAGAAAGGCAAGTTGGCCGAAGGCACGGTCGATGAGTTCGACGCGATCATGGGCGTCAACGTCAAAGGCGTCTGGTTGTGCATGAAGTACCAGTTGCCATTGCTGTTGGCCCAGGGCGGCGGTGCAATCGTCAACACCGCATCGGTAGCCGGCCTCGGGGCTGCGCCGAAGATGAGTATTTACGCGGCGTCGAAACATGCGGTGATCGGCCTGACCAAATCGGCAGCCATCGAATACGCCAAGAAAAAGATTCGGGTGAATGCCGTGTGTCCGGCGGTGATCGACACTGACATGTTCCGCCGCGCCTATGAAGCCGACCCGAAGAAAGGCGAGTTCGCCAATGCCATGCACCCGGTCGGACGCATCGGCAAGGTCGAGGAAATCGCCAGTGCGGTGCTGTACCTGTGCAGCGACGGCGCGGCGTTCACCACGGGGCATTCACTGGCGGTGGACGGCGGCGTTACGGCGTTTTGAAACAGGCACTGCAACGTAGGAAAAAACCCGCAATTGTGCGGGTTTTTTTTCGGTTCCTTAAAGGTGCCGGACAAAGTGTTTCAAATGGTTAGAACCGATGGTTTTAGCGGTGTTGTCGCACAGCTGATCGAGCGCTCCTGTGATTAACTGTTCCCCGCAAAACGGACAGGAGTTTGCTTGCTCATGGAGTTGAGAATCGATCGACAGGCAATGGTGCCGGTCGTACAGCAAATCGTCGACGCATTAGCCTGCTGGCTGTGCCGTGGCGAGGTGCCGCCGGGGACGCGTTTGCCTTCCGTACGGCAAATCGCCCGGATCAATTTGCTCAGTCAGTCCAGCGTCTTTGAAGCCTGTGAGCGTCTGGTGGCTCAAGGGGTGCTGGCGTCGCGTCATGGCGCCGGATTCATTGTCGCCACGCCAGCGCTGGCCGCACAGGGGCAACAGGATTGTCCCCGGTTCGAGGGGGCAGAAACGAAGCGGGGCGGCACTTCGGGCGAACTCAAACTGGGGTGTGTCGGACTGCCCGAGAGCTGGCGCGAAACTGACGACTTGAGCTACGCGATCCGCCAGGTCAGTCGCACCGACATGGCCGGCCTGTTCAACTACAGCACGCCGCTGGGCCTGCCAGCCTTGCGCCAGCAGATCAACAAACGGCTGAAACAGCTCGATATCCTGGTGGAAGAAAGCCGGATCCTGACAACGGCGGGGGCCAGTCAGGGGCTGGACCTGATCGTGCGGACCTTATTCAAGCCGGGTGATTGCGTGGTGGTGGAGAATCCCGGTTATTCCTTGCTGTTCGATCTGCTCAGGTTGCACGGTGTCAGCATGATCGAAGTGCCGCGAACCCCGCACGGACCGGACATCGAAGCGCTTGAGGCACTGTTGGTTAAGTACAGGCCCTGCGGGATCTTTATCAATAGCTTCTTTCACAATCCCACTGGCAGCAGCCTGGCGCCGGCGGTGGCGCAGCGGGTTGTGCAACTGGCCAAAACCTATGGCCTTCTGGTCATCGAGGATGACGTCTATGCGGATTTGTACAGCGGCCCCGGTACGCGCCTCGCTGCGTTGGGTATCGATGACAACGTGATCTACGTCGGCAGCTACTCCAAGACCCTCAGCAGTTCGTTGCGGGTCGGTTTTGTAGTGGGCAGCGCCGGGGTTATTTCGCGGCTGGCCGAGGTCAAGATGATCAGCAGCATGGGCGCTTCACGGTTTTGCGAGTCGGTGCTGGCAAACCTTTTATCCAGCGGTGCCTACCGCAAATTGGTCCAGCGCCAGCGCCAGCGTTTGAGCAATGACAGAGAGGCGGCGCTGCAAGTGCTTGAAGACGCCGAATGGGAGGTGTTTGGCAAGCCCGTCGGTGGCTTGTTCATCTGGGCGCGATCGCGGATGTCCGACTACGCTCAGGTGCGCAAACAAGCCCAGCGCTACGGTGTCCTGTTGTCTTCTGCGACGGCATTCAGTCCCACCGCAGAGGCCAGTGACTGGCAGCGTATCAATGTGGCCTATGCCTGTGATCCGCGAGCCCGGGCGTTTTTTCAGGCCACCGCTCTGGATCGACCTCAAGCGTCCTGAAAACGACGGAAGCGTAGCTTTTTGCCATTATTCAGACGCCAGAGACTTGTGTTGATACAGGCCCGTTGCGAATCTGCGTCAACAGACAATGTCAGGGGACTAAGTGCAATGAATTCGGCCGTGCAAGGACGTTTTGCCAACCTCGGTATGGCGAAAAAACTGGGTGTCGGGTTTGTACTGGTGCTGCTGTTGACAGCCTTGGTGGCGGCCATCGGCGTATGGTCCCTGCAAACCATCAGCCAGCGCTTCGACGGGCTCAAGCAGATGTCGTCGCTCAACAGCGGTTTGCTCAAGGTGAGACTGCTCGAGCAGGAATACGCCTTGCACGGCAACCGGAAAACCGCTGATGCGCTGCGCGAGGGCGTTGACGGCCTGATCGCTCTGGCAACCCAGCTGAAAGCGGCGTCTGCGGCCAACGTGCCGGTGATGAATGACGTCGAGCAGTCCCTGGGGGCCTACCGCAAGGCCTTTGACGAGTTCGTCTCGCTCAGCCAGGCCAAGGACCTGGCACTGGAGATGGCCAGTTGGTCGGTGTCCAGCGTGGCCAATAACCTCGACGTGCTGCAGGCCGGGCTGGCCGATGACGGCGCTTATACCTTGAAGGAATCCGAAGGCAAGGACGGTGGTCAGTTCATCGAACAGGCCAATCAGGTCAGCCAGGTGTCGCGGTTGATGTTGCAAGCCATGAACGAAGCGCGTGTGCGCCTGGACCTGAGCCGCAAGGGCGACGACAGCGCAGGGCAGGGCAAGATCGAGCAGGCCGACCAGGCACTGACCCAGGCCGAGCAGCTGAAAACCACGGTCAAGGATGAGGGTTACCAGACGGTCCTCAATGAAGTGGTCGGGCACATCGGCGGATTCAGCGAAAAACTCGCCGAGTACACCGGCCTGCTGGCGCAGGAAAAAACCGTCTATGAGCAACTCCATCAGCGCGCCGCTCAGGTGGTGGAGCGGGTGGATCAGGCCTATGTCGCGGAAGACCAGTCGATGCAGGCGGAGCTGAAAAAGAACTCGCTGTTGATCATCGGCTCCTCGGCGCTGGCGTTGCTGGTCGGGCTGATTGCGGCTTGGGTGATTACCCGGTTGATCGTGGCACCGCTGCGCAGCGTGATCCGTGTTGCTCAACAGATTGCCTCTGGCGATTTGAGTGCGACGGTTGAAGTGACCCGACGTGATGAGATCGGGCAACTGATGCAGGCCATGCAGCAGATGGGCGCGGGGCTTAGCAGTATTGTCAGCGGTTTGCAGGCGGGTATCGAACAGTTGGCCAGTTCAGCGCAGTCGTTGTCGGCGGTGACCGAGCAGACCAATCTTGAGGTCAGTAGCCAGAAGGAGGAGACCGAGCAGGTTGCTACCGCGATGAATCAGATGACCGCCACCGTGCATGACGTTGCGCGTAACGCGGAGGAAGCAGCTCAGGCAGCGCAGACGGCGGACGACAAGGTTGAAAGTGGTCAGCAGGTGGTGCGCCAGAGCATGGCGCGGATCGAACAACTGGCGGATTCAGCCACCTCGGCCAGTTCGAGCATCGAAAGCTTGAGTGCGGAAATCCAGAACATCGGCACAGTGTTGAGCGTCATCAAGAGTGTGGCTGAGCAGACCAATCTGTTGGCCCTCAACGCTGCGATCGAGGCGGCTCGAGCCGGCGAGCAGGGCAGGGGCTTTGCGGTGGTGGCCGATGAAGTGCGGGCGCTGGCCAAGCGCACTCAGCAATCGACCGAGGAGATTGAGCGACTGGTGAGCGCCTTGCGCTCGGCGGCTCAGTCTTCTGTTCAGCAGATTCAGAACAGTGGCGAGCTGGTGAAGCTGGCGGTGAGTGATGCATTGCAGACGGAGAGTGCGCTGGGGAGTATTGCGGCGGCAGTGTCATTGATTCAGCAGATGAACCAGCAGATTGCAGCGGCAGCCGAGGAGCAGAGTTCGGTGGCTGAGGAGATTAATCGCAGTGTTACGAGTATCCGGGCCAGCGCGGATCAGTCTTCGTTGGCGATGCAGGGGAATGCGGCTTCCAGTATTGAGTTGGCGCAGTTGGGGGTTGAGTTGAAGGGGATGGTGGGGCACTTTCGGCTTTGATGTGGGAGCCATGTTGAGGGTGTCCTAGATTTTGTGTAAACGGGATTTTTATTAAACCGTTAACAGCCGATCTTCGAACTGGATACTGAAGCGATTCAAGGCCGCTTTCCAGTCCCGGATCGGCATCGTCCACTTCTTGCTGATGTTGTTCAGCGCCAGATAAAACAGTTTCATCACCGCGTCATCGGTCGGAAATGAGGCGTGCGTTTTGATCACTTTGCGCAGGCTCATGTTGATCGATTCGATGGCATTGGTGGTGTAAATCACCTTGCGAATTTCGGCTGGATAGTCAAAAAACGGGATCACCCGAGCCCAGTTTCGCCGCCATGACAGGCTGATCGACTGGTACTCGGCATCCCATTTGGCTTCAAATTCGCAGAGTCGTTGTTCGGCCAATTCGGCGGTTGCCGAGGTGTAAATCAGTTTGAGATCAGCCGCCACCTCTCGCTGCTTTTTCCACGACACGAAGTTCAAGCTGTTGCGCACCATGTGCACGATGCACAGCTGAACGACGGCTTTTGGGTAGACGGCTTCAATGGCTTCAGGGAAACCTTTGAGACCGTCCACGCAGGCGATGAAGATGTCCTGCACGCCCCGATTCTTGAGTTCGGTCACCACTTGCAGCCAGAACTTCGCGCCTTCGGTTTGAGCGATCCACAGACCCAGCACTTCCTTGTGACCGGCCATATTGACGCCGATAGCCAGGTAAACCGCCTTGTTGCGCACGGCGCCAGCGTCACGCACTTTGACGTGAATGCAGTCCAGATAGAGGATCGGGTACAGCGCGTCCAGTGGTCTGGCTTGCCACAGCTTGACCTCGTCACTCACCGCGTCGGTAATCGCCGAGATCAGGCTGGGAGAGACCTCTGTGCCGTACATTTCCTGTAAGTGAGCCTGGATTTCTCTGACACTCAAACCGCGAGCGTAGAGAGAGATGACTTTGTCATCGAAGCCCGTCCAGCGGGTTTGATGCTTGGCCACCAACTGCGGCTCGAAGGACGCCTGCCGGTCGCGAGGGATGTCGAGCGGCAGTTCGCCGAAGTCGCCCTTCAGGGTTTTACCGCTGTGACCGTTGCGCGCATTGGCGGCGGTGTTGGTGATCGCTGCGCTTTTGTCGTGCCCCAAGTGTTCGGTCATCTCGGTTTCAAGGGCCCGCTCCACCAGCATCTTGGTGAGCTGTTTGAGCAGGCCGTTTTCGCCGATCAGATCTTCGGGCTTTTTGTAGTTGGCCAGCAGACTGTCGGCCAGTTTAACCAGTTCAGGATCAGGCTTGACTCGTTTGGCGCGCTTGGGTTTTGGCTCGGTCATTGGATTTCCTTGGGGTAGGCAGTCTCCTGCCAAATGACCGTTTACACAAAACTAATTACACCCTCGCCATGTTTTGTTGACTGAGTACATATCCGTTCCTGCGGTAACGGCCACTTGGGGTTTCGCCCTTACGGCGACTCACTTTTTTTACAAGCGCCAAAAAAAAGTAAGCAAAAAAACGCTCGCCCCAAGCGTCCGGCCCCTCGCTTAGGCTCGGCGTTCCTTCGCTCCGGCATTCATCTGGGGGCATCGCCTCCGGTCGGCTTCGCTTCGACCTCCTCTCGATGTGTTCGACTTCGTCGAACGGCGCTGCGCGCCTTCCCCCCAGATGAACACCTCCACTCAGCCTTCCGAAAGGGCGGGTGGATCAAGAGCTGCAGGCGAGCTAACGCTCGGCCTGTTGAGTGGTGGGGGGCGAAAGGCGAACACTGATCTCCTGTAGGAGCTGAGCTTGCTCGCGATGGCGGCCTGACAGCCGACCTATCTTTCCTGGGTGTACACGCCAAACTCAACGCAAAAAAAAGCCACCTGATCAGGTGGCTTCTCTGTTTTTTGTGATCAGTCGTAAATCACTTTCTTCTTCCAGTCCGCATCGGCCTCGACGTCTTTGAGGCCTTCGGTCAGTTGGTTCACTTCGCCTTCTACCGGGGCGATGTTGTCCATGACTTGTGCGTTGGCGCGAGCCAGGAGTTTTTCCAGGTATTCCAGTTGTTCGGCGTAGACCTGGGGTTCCTGTTGTTTGCGCAGGTATTGCACGCCGCGTTCGAACGCCAGGCGGGCCTGGCCGGGCTGGTTTTGTTGCAGGGCGTGCTGGCCGAGGTTGTTGAAGAATTCGATGTGCAGCAGGACCAGGATGTGGCGAACTTCGCGGATCCAGCGTTTGGCTTCGTTGGTTGGCAGGAAGCCGTCCTGTGCGGCGCGGGTGATTTGGCCGTGCAGGGCTTCGAGCAGGAAGCGTACGTCTTTGGCTTTGGCTTCGGTCTGGATCGGTGCTGGCGGGTTGTTGACCGGGATCGATTCCCCCTGGCCGACCAAGACGCTCAGTTCGTCAATCCTTGTCTTGAGATTGGAGCTGGTTTTTTCCAGATTGAGCAGGCGTTGGCAGACGTTCAATTCCAGACGGGTCAACAGCAGCTTGAGGCCCGGTGTCATCAATTGGCCGGGAAAGGTCTCGGTGATTTCGCCGCAACGACGCAGACGATCGTTGAGCTCAACCTTGGTGCGGGCCTTTTCCAGCTTATTGTTTTCCACCACATGGTTCATGTAGCCAATGGCGATCAGGAGTGCGATCCCGGCTACGACTAGCAGGGTGATCATGAGTGGTGTCACCGGTAAGACCTCTTTATGGGGTTCGCGTGCGAGTGTAGTGGCTTGGCATTGGGGCGCATAGCGCCGCTCAGCGAGTTGAATCGGCTACTGCACTGTCTGTATCGGCCGCGTTCCTGCTTATATAAGTAATAGCGTGCGAGGTGCACATTGCCATCATCTTTGGCGTGGGTGGACTATAACGTCTTGGTGGGTGCCAGAATATAGGCGTCAAACGCCGGGCGACGGAAAGGCCGGATTAGTGTCTCAAAGCAGGGCGAAGTCATTGATTTAAATAAATTTATATCTGGGGGTTGACGACCCCTCAATCCATCCATAGAATGCGCGCCACTTACAGCGTAAAGCACACAGCGAAACGCGGTAGGGAGTGAATGTTGTACGTGTGTCCCCTTCGTCTAGTGGCCTAGGACACCGCCCTTTCACGGCGGTAACAGGGGTTCGAGTCCCCTAGGGGACGCCAATGCGGGAATAGCTCAGTTGGTAGAGCACGACCTTGCCAAGGTCGGGGTCGCGAGTTCGAGTCTCGTTTCCCGCTCCAATTTTAAACAGTGTTGCTTTCGGGCAGCGCTGAGTGAAACCAGAACCAGCATCTTCGGATGCGGATTTGGGCACTGAAATACACACCATGTGTTTCAGTTAGCGTGTCCCCTTCGTCTAGTGGCCTAGGACACCGCCCTTTCACGGCGGTAACAGGGGTTCGAGTCCCCTAGGGGACGCCATTTGCGGGAATAGCTCAGTTGGTAGAGCACGACCTTGCCAAGGTCGGGGTCGCGAGTTCGAGTCTCGTTTCCCGCTCCATATTTAACGAAAACGCCGCTCAATGAGCGGCGTTTTTGTGTGCGCGTATAAAACCGCATCAACCGCTGAGGCTTTGCACCAGGCTTTCGAGCGCTTCAGTGGTTTTTTCATCTTGCACCATTTGCGCAGCTGCATTCACTCTGAGTTGGCGTGCCAAGCGGTATTCGCTGGGCGTGCAGTTTGCGAACTGCTTGAAGGCACGAGCGAAGTAGGAAGGATCCTTGAAGCCGGCCTCATAGCCGATGCTGGTAATGGGCATCTGGCTGTTGTCGAGAAGTTCTTTGGCGAAGTTCATGCGCTTGTTCAAGATGTAATCCGTGAAGCCAAGTCCATTGGCTTCCTTGAACAGGCGGCTGAAGCGAAATGTTGTCATGCCGCAGCGCTGCGCCAAATCCCTCTGATCAATGCTGTCCCGATAGTGCTGCTCGATGTACAGCATGATGTTGCTCAGCGCCTGATGTTTTTGGTGTCCGGAGGTCAGCCGGATGCTGTCCGGCAGGGTCGGGGAGTGGTCGATCAGCAGTGTCTTGCGGTGGTCGACAACATTCCGGCGCAGCTCGCAGAGCTGAACTACAGCAGTCAGGTAGCGGCTCCTCTCGGTGACCGGGAAGGGGAGCACTATGTATTCCCAGACGCTGGAACGCATGGCCCAGACGGCCAGTTCTTCTGAGTGCTGCACGGTGAACATGGTGATTGGGATGGCCGGTGCGCTGCGTTTGATCTCCAGCAACAGCCTCAAGCCTGGTGTGTCGGGGCGATCGAAATGGATGCAGATCATGTCTGCGTGTTCCCCGATGGGCAGCACGGAGTTTTTCGCCAGTTTGCAGTCGCAGGTACCCTCGAACTGCGCGATGAGTTCTTTCGTGGATCGATCATGAGTCAGATCGAACCATAGGAGCGTTGGCCTTCTGGTCAGGTTGGACGTCATGTCTCTACTCTGGGGTTCTTAGTGACTCTTTACGCTAAGCAGTATCGTCAATGTGCCATCACCTCGCAGATTTAATCTCGATAGGAAAGACGAGTTTTAGTTCTATTCGCTATATGCGTTGCCTGGAAAGCAGTCGCGGGCGACTGTTTGCTCGCGTGTTTTCGATGAGCCCGGGTTGAACCGCTTATCGGTTGCGAACAATGAGAATCGCATTTGCCCTGCCATGCCTTTTTACCCCTCCCGTTACTTCTGCAAAGGCCAATGACCCCTGTTTGGCCGCCCCGCAAAAAAGTCCTAGCGATGTGCAAAATCCTCCTAACGCCTATGCCCTCACCCTGACTAAGGTTTGCATCAGGCAGCGCAAAACGTACTGCCTCAGACAAAACAACTTTCGAGTGAGGTGGGCAAAATGAACATGCAAACAATCAAGGCTTCGGTACTGAAGTTCGTCAAAGACGAAGATGGTCTGACCATTGTGGAATACGCGGTGGCGGGTGGGCTGGTAACCCTGGCGGTTGCCGCTGCGTTTACTACCTTGGGCGGAGCCATTAGCACCCAGATCGGTAGGCTCTCTACCTGTATGGCCGGTGGGGCGTGCTAGTAAGTCTATTCAGTGAGAGATGCAGCGATGCCTATTGAGCAGATGTTTACATCAATTGTTCTGTTAGGGCTGCTAGGTATAGCGGTGGTGAGCGACCTTCGTCGCCACCGCATCCCCAACCTGCTGGTTCTTTTAGGACTTGTTTTGGGTTTGACCGGCCAGGCTTACGTAAGTGGAGTTGAGGGGCTTGGTAATGCTGCGCTGGCGATGCTGATCGGCTTTACAGTGTTTCTACCCTTGTACGCACTGGGCGGTATGGCCGCCGGGGACGTCAAATTGATGGCCATGGTCGGATGTTTTTTTACACCGCATGACGCGTTATGGACGGCGCTTTTCAGTCTGGCGGCCGGTGGTGTGTGCGGTTTTTTAATCATCCTTTTTCGTGGCCAGTTGCTGCAAACCCTAGCGCGTTACGGGTTGATGTTAAGGGCGCAAACCTACCTGGCTCCGGCGGGGGATGAAGTAGCCGGAAAGCCTTTCCCATACTCCGTTGCAATTTTGCTCGGAACCCTGGCCAGTGGCTATTGGCTGTAGATCGGCTCGTAGCCCTGGAGGCTAGTCATGCAAGTCATCGTCGATAGTGAGGCCAACCCCAGCCAGCGAGCAGCGGTACAGCGACTGGCTCCTCAGCCGCGCGCTATCTGCGAGACGGGGCTGACGGACAGTTTTCTGGGTGAACTGGTGTGCAAGCATTTGCACGAAGCCGGCGTGCTGGACATGTCACGACTGGTGGAGCGCCTGGCGCTGACCGGCGCCGTACTGGAAGAAGTCCTGGCGTTTCTGCGCAAGGATGGCCGCGTTGAGGTGCTTGGCCAGGTGGGTGCGCAAACGGGCGGGCAATCGCTGCGTTATGGCCTGACCGAACGCGGTCGCAGTGCCGCCCGCGATGCCCTGTCGCGCAGCGGCTATATCGGTGCGGCACCTTTCCCGGTGAGTACCTACCGTTCCCTGCTCAAAATACAGACCATTCACCATGGTCGCATCAACGCGAGCGATATGCGCAGGGCCCTTGCTGGCGTAGTGCTCACAGAGGGGATGCTCGATCAGCTGGGTGTGGCGCTCAACTCCGGGCGCGCGATCATGATTTATGGTCCCGCGGGTACCGGCAAGACCTATATCAGCAGCCGGTTGATTCGCCTGTTCGCAGAGGCGATTTGGGTGCCTCATGCCATCGTGATCAACGAGTCGGTGATCGAGATCTATGACCCGCAGGTACACCAGCGTCTGGATGATGACGGCCAACAGAACAATCTGATGCTCAACGAAGGGATCGACCGTCGACTGCTGTGCTGCAAACGCCCGATCGTCATTACTGGCGGTGAATTGAGCATGGAGCAGCTGGACGTTCGTTATGACCCCTCCACCCGTCAATACCAGGCTGCCTTGCAGCTCAAGGCCAGCAATGGCCTGTTCATCATCGACGACATGGGGCGCCAGCGCATGGCACCCGCCGAGTTGTTGAATCGCTGGATCGTCCCGATGGAAGAGAAACGCGATTTCATCAACCTGGGCGGCGGTCGGCATTGCGAACTGCCTTTCGATCTGATTCTGGTGTTTTCCACCAACCTCAATCCTCTGGAACTGGCCGATGAGGCCTTCCTTCGCCGGATTGGCTACAAGCTGCAGTTCGGTTACCTGAAGCCCGAGGAGTACGAAAAGATCTGGCGTCAGGAAAGCGAGCGTCTGGGCATGCCTTATGACCAGCTGCTGCTGCGTTATGTATTGCAAAGGCTCTATGCAAGTGAAGGCATGCCCCTGGTGCCTTGCCATCCCCGCGATCTCCTGAACATGGCGCTCGATCGTCAGCGTTACATGGGCGGTTCCGGATCACTGTCACCGCAAGATTTGGAATGGGCCTGGCACAACTACTTCGTCCAGCTCAACTTTCTTTGATACGGAGATACTGACATGAGCTCTCGTACTCTTACCCTGATAGGCGTTTCCCTGGTCATGGGCCTTGGAGCTGCATGGATGGCCGACTCCTGGCTGAGCGCACGTATCAACGCCAGCCCGGATGACCACCTTCGAAGCGTGGTGGTCGCCACGGTAGAGATTCCATTCGGGCAGATGGTCGAGGCTCAGCAGGTCACGACCGTCCGCATGCCCATGGACACGATCCCGGACGATGCCTTCGATTCCACCGACAAAGCAGTAGGCAAGATCGCAACGTTCGACATCCTGAAGGGCGACATCATGCGCGGCGCGCGTCTGAGTGAGCACCTGGGTGGCAGCACCCTGGCCTCTTTGATTGCCCCCGACAAACGTGCCATATCGGTACGTGTGGACGATGTGGTCGGTGTCGGCGGATTCCTGTTGCCGGGTAACCGGGTCGATGTTCTGGCGACCAAAACCACCGGTGCCGGCAGTAACAATGCCGTGTCCAGGACCATCCTCGAGAACTTGCGGGTGTTGGCGGTGGATCAGACGGCGGGTACCGACAAGACCCAACCCGTGGTGGTGCGCGCAGTGACGCTGGAGATGTCGGCCTCTGAAGCGGAAGCACTGGTTACCGCGCAGACGGAAGGCAAGTTGCAACTGGCGCTGCGTAACCCGCTGAACCTCGAGAAGAAAACCGCAGTCGTTGCGCCTGTTGTGCCGCCCATGGCTGTGGCTGCCGTCGTGCCGCCAAAACGTGTGGTACAGCGCAGCAGCGGCGAGGGTGGCGGGGCTATCACTGTTATCCGCGGGACCGAAGCCACTGTAGTCAAACGTTGACAGGGCGGTAGGGGTGCCTGGGCACCAAGTATTGGCGGAACCGATCCGGATCAGTATCGGCAAACGAGGGCTTGATGATGAATATTCGTATTCAGCGGCCGTTCACTTCGACGCCAAGGCGCCAGGAAGGATCGGTGAGTGTATTGATGGTGATTGCGTTGGCGGCGATTGCCATGATGGCGGCGTTGGCTTTGGACGGCGGGCATATGATGCTGAACAAAACGCGCCTGCAGAATGCGGTGGACGCCGCCGCCCTGAGTGGCGCCAAAACTCTGAGTCAGGTGGAAGGTGGTACCAACATTGACACCGTGACGAAGGCTGCCGCGCTCAATACGCTGATGCAAAATGCCAATGCCACGGGCAACACAGAATTGGCAACGGCTATTGGCGGCAACCCAGGCACATTTGCGGTGGTGGAACTGGCAAGCAGCGTCTATGGCCCGTTCTCCTTTCCCGGGCCTTCGGATGCCAAGTACGTTCGGGTATCGGTAGCGAACTATGGCCTGACGGGGTTTTTCTGGAACATCGCTCAGGTATTCGGCTCTGGCGGCCTGGGGGGCAAAGCGGTGGCGGCAATCGCCACCGCTGGACCTAGCCCTACCAGCCCCTGCGATCTCGCACCTTTGATGGTCTGTGGCGACCCGACTCAATACAACCCGGGCACTGGCATGTTCTGGGGCTTCCAGTTTGGTGATTTGAAGGTATTGAAGACGGCTGCCGGCAATACGTCGCCCATTGGCCCAGGCAACTTTCAATTGCTCGATTTTGGCTCGGGCGGCAGTACCGTCAGGGAGGACCTGGCCGGAGGTGGCAATGTCTGCCGCACTGCGGGGGACAATGTCCAGACCGCCCCTGGCAACAAGGTTGGCCCTACCTCTCAAGGCCTGAATACGCGCTTCGGCATCTATCAAGGGCCGGTCAGTGCCTCGGCTTATCCGCCGGACCTTGTGACCACGTCCAGCAACCCCGCAATTACTTACGACGACTCAGTCTCCCCGCCACAAGCGAAGTACAAGGGGCAAACCGTCACCTCGAGCAACGGCAATCTCACTGCGGGCAGCAACGCGATATTTGACTACAACGACTGGCGTGCGAGCACTGCCGCGTGTGTGGCCGGGGCCAGCGGCTGTCAGGGCAGTGGCGTATTCGAGCGCCGGATGCTGAAAATCGTGGTGGGCGACTGCACCGGGAAGCAGGGCGGTTCAACCTCGATCCCCGTCCTCGGTTTCGGCTGCTATTACGTGGTGCAGCCAATGGATGGCGGTGGTGGTGACGCGCAGATCTTCGGACAGTTCGTGAAGGAGTGCGAAGGCGACAATGTGGCCGGCCCCTCGCCGTCAACCGATTCCGGGCCGCAGATCATTCAGCTCTACAAAACCTATATCGGCAGCGGCACTGGCACTCCGAGCACTGACTCGTAGGAGGCGTCATGAGACTTCACGCGTTTAAACATTCGCAGCACCAGCAAGGCCTGGCGATAGTGGAGTTCACCTTCGTCCTGCCGGTGTTGCTATTGCTGTTGCTGGCCTTCGGTGAGTTCGGCCGCATGCTCTATCACTACAACGTGCTGCTGCAGGCCAGCCGCGATGCCGACCGTTTCGTCGCTAGCCGGGCCTGGGACTCGACGCTTGGCCAGGTCGCTCTGAGCAATACGCTACAGACCCAGACGAAAAACGTTGCGGTCTATGGCGTGCCTGCCAACACAGGGACCGCTGTGATGTCAGGGCTGACGACTGGCGACGTGGTCGTCGCCGCAGTGGGTGTCGACCATGTGCGGGTCACCATCACGTACACGTTCTGCCCGGTGATTGGTGGTGGCAATTGTGGCGGCTCGATTCCGGGATTCTTCGGTAATCAAATTGCGCTGAGCATTCCGCTGGTCGCCACTACCGTGATGAGGGCACTGTGATGAATAGAAAACACATGCGCGGCATCTATACGGTGGAGTTTGCCTTCATTGGTGTGCTGGTGTTCACGTTGTTGTTCGGCGTAGTGGAAATGGGCCGCCTGTACTTTACCGTCAATGCGCTGGATGAAGCCGTGCGCCGTGGTACGCGCCTGGCTTCGGTGTGCAATATCAGCGATCCGGTGGTATTGCGGCGGGCGATATTCAATGCCGCGACCGATGCAGGTAATAGCCAGCTGATCGGCGATCTGGCCACCACCCACCTGACACTGACCTATCTGGACGTAAACGGTGCTCTGGTAGCCAACCCCTCCGACACCAGTGGGGTCAACGGCTTTCGTGCCATCCGCTATGTCCGATTGAGTCTGCAAAACTTCGTTTTCAATCTGTTTATTCCCGGGTTCGGCGTGCCCATTACCCTGCCTGTATTCAGGGCAACGTTGCCACGCGAAAGCCTCGGGCGTCATTCCGATTCCGGGGAGATCACACCATGCTGAATACCAAGGAAACTCCAGTCTCTACCTCGACCAGCAAAGCCGGGCTACGGTTGCTGATTAGCAGCCGTGATGCCACGTCGTTGCGCGACCTGCAAGGCGTCTGCCAACGCATGCCCAGCCTGGAGGTGAGTACGCGGCTGGTGAGCAACGGGCATGTCGACCCGCTCTACGGTCTGGACCGGATGCCCGATCTGTTGCTGTTGCGCGTTAGCCATCTGTGGCGTGAAGAGCTGTCGGCACTGTTGCAGCGCCCGGCCCATGAGCGTCCGCCGATGTTGGTATGCGGACTGCTGAGCGAACAGGAAGCCATGCGCCTGGCGATGCAGGCCGGTGCCCGGGACGTGCTGCCGGAGCCCATCGCCGGGACCGAACTGGTCGCCGCCTTGAATCGTCTGGTCACGGAAGTTCGGACCGGCAGTGGGGCAGAAGGAAAATTGATCGCCGTGATGAGCGCCAAGGGCGGCTCTGGCGGAACCCTGCTGGCCTGCAACCTGGCTCAGCAACTCAGCATCATGGGTGGCAGCACCCTGTTGCTGGATATGGACCTGCAATTTGGCAGCGTGACGCATTATCTGGATGTGGCGCAGACGCACAGCCATCTAGAGGTGTTGCACCAGATCGACGGCATGGACAGCGTCGCGTTACGCGGTTTTTGCAGTCACTTCAGCCCGACCCTGCATGTGCTGGGCGGTCGGGCCGGTGAGTTGTGTTTGCCGCAGGATACCCAACCCGAGCAACTCGACACCCTGTTGCAGTTGGCCCGGGCCAGCTATGGCTGGGTGGTGATCGACCTGCCGCGGCAAATCGATCACCTCACCGGCTCTGTGCTGGAGCAGGTGGATCGGGTGTACGTGGTGGTGCAACAGAGTGTCAGCCATCTGCGCGATGCCAGCTCCCTGGTGCGGATTCTTCGCGAAGACCTGGGCGTGCGTGGGGATCAATTGCAGATAGTGGTCAACCGCTATGACAAGGCGGCGGCGGTCAGCCTCAAAGATATCGGCGAGGCGCTGCGCTGCACCAATCTGTCGAAGTTACCCAACGACTTCAATCTGGTCAGCCAGAGTCAGAACACTGGCGTGCCGTTGGGGCTGCATGCGCCGAGGGCAGCGATCACTGCTGCATTGCGCAACATGACCGAGGACCTGGTCGGTCAACAGGTGGCCGGCAACAAAGGCTTGCTCAAACGTGCCTTCAACCGTGTTTTCGGGGGATGACCCATGATCAGCGACTTTCGTAACCGCTTGCGCAAACAGTCCGGTAAACCCGCCGCTGCCCAACCGGGCGACGACCCGTTGGATCCGGCAGAGGAAATAATGGCGTGGGAGCGTACAACGCCGGACATTCTTTACGAAACCAGAAGCCAGGTCACCCCGGTGGAGGCCGAGTGGCGGGAAAAGATCTACCAGCAGTTGCTCAAGGTCATGGACCTGTCCTTGCTGGACTCCCTTGAGCAGGCCGAGGCTGCTCGGCAGATTCGCGATATTTGCCAGCGCCTGCTCGATGAGCATACGGCTCCGGTAAGTTCCGTCAGCCGCCAGTTAATCATCAAGCAGATCACCGACGAGGTGCTCGGCCTGGGTCCTCTGGAACCGTTGCTGGCCGATCACACTGTGTCCGACATTTTGGTCAACCGGCATGACTCAGTGTATGTCGAGCGCTTCGGCAAGCTGCAACGCACCGATGTGCGTTTTCGCGATGATCAGCATTTGCTGAACATCATTGACCGCATCGTCTCCAGCCTGGGTCGACGTATCGATGAGTCTTCGCCGTTGGTGGATGCGCGGCTCAAGGATGGTTCGCGGGTCAACGCGATTATTCCGCCGCTGGCCATCGACGGTCCGAGCATGTCGATCCGGCGTTTTTCCGTGGACCTGCTCAATACCGACAGCCTGATCCAGGTGGGGGCGTTGACCCCGGCCATTGCCCTGCTGCTCAAGGCGATTGTCCGTGGGCGCTTGAACGTACTGATTTCCGGCGGTACCGGCAGCGGCAAGACCACCATGCTCAATGTGCTGTCCAGTTTCATCCCGCACAACGAGCGGATCGTTACCATCGAGGACTCAGCCGAACTGCAGTTGCAACAGCCCCACGTGGTACGCCTGGAAACCCGGCCTTCGAATATCGAGGGGCGTGGCGAGGTGGGCCAGCGGGAGTTGGTGCGCAACAGTTTGCGGATGCGTCCGGACCGCATTGTGATCGGCGAAGTGCGCGGCGCCGAGGCGCTGGACATGCTGACAGCGATGAACACCGGTCACGACGGCTCGTTGACCACGATCCACGCCAACACCGCACGCGATGCCCTGGGGCGGATCGAGAACATGGTGTCGATGACCGGGGCGACCTTCCCGATCAAGGCCATGCGTCAACAGATCGCTTCGGCCATCGGAGTGGTCATCCAGCTGGAACGCCAGGAGGACGGCAAGCGCCGCCTGGTCAGTGTGCAGGAGATCAACGGCATGGAGGGCGAGATCATCACCATGACCGAAATCTTCTCCTTCGTGCGCCACGGCATAGGCGAAAACGGCGAAGTACTGGGTGATTTTCGGCCCAGCGGCATGATCCCCGCCTTCCGCGATGTGCTGGCCAAGCGCGGTATCGAGTTGCCGCTGACGATGTTCAGGCCTGAGTGGATGGAGGCACGGCAGTCATGAACCATATTCCTGGTGAATTCATTCTGATGTTCCTCGGCATGGTGTTTATCGCTGTGTTCCTCCTGTCCCAGGGGGTGGTGGTGCCGGTGTTCGGCGAGGCCGGCAAGATGCGCAAGCGCATCCGCGGCCGTTTGCATGTTCTGGAGAAAGCCAACAATCAGCCCAACATGCAGACGGTGTTGCGGCAGAAATACCTGACGCGCTTATCGCCACTGGAGGCCATGCTCGAGCAGTTGCCCTTTATGGCGAGCCTGACCCAGATGATCGAGCAGTCAGGTCATGAATATCGTGCTTATCGGGTGCTGTTGCTCGGGCTGTTCCTGGGCGCCTGTGCAGGCATCTCGATCTGGATGATCTCGTCAGTCTGGTGGATGCCGCTGCTGGCGGGCTTCGGAGTGTTCTGGGTACCCCTGCTGAAAATTTCTCGTGACCGTGGCAAACGCTTCGCTGCGTTTGAGGAAGGCCTGCCGGATGCACTGGATGCCATGTGCCGTGCCCTGCGCGCTGGACACCCGTTCAACGAAACCCTGCGCCTGGTCGCCGAGGAGCACAAGGGGCCGGTTGCACATGAGTTCGGTCTGACCTTCGCCGACATCAACTATGGCAACGATGTACGTCGGGCCATGCTCGGCCTGCTTGAGAGGATGCCGAGCATGACGGTGATGATGCTGGTGACCTCGATCCTCATCCATCGCGAGACCGGCGGTAATCTGACCGAGGTGCTGGAGCGTCTGAGTCGGCTGATTCGCGGGCGCTTCCGCTTTCAGCGCAAGGTCAAGACCCTGTCGGCGGAAGGGCGGATGTCGGCCTGGATATTGGTGGCGATTCCCTTCGTGCTGGCGATCGCGATCATCGTCACCAGCCCCGGTTATCTGCCTGTGCTGATCAATGATCCCACGGGCCATAAGCTGATCATCGGGGCGTTCTGCGCCATGTTGATCGGGATTCTCTGGATACGCAAAATCATCCGGATTCAGGTTTAAGCGGTAATCGCTACCGGGAGGTACAGGTCATGGACTTTTTGCTTGGGTTGTTCAGTCGGTTCACGGGGAACGAGGAGCTGGCGCGTCTGTTGTTCATCGGCTCGATCGGTTTGAGTTCGGTGCTTGCGGTCGTCGCCGTGATCTTGCTGATAATGGGGCTTCAGGATCCGGTGCAGCGTCGTCTGGCGCTGATCAAGCGTGGTCATTTAGGCAACGCCGCAGGGCAGGAGGCTCCGGGTAATCTGCAACTGTTGCTGGAGCGGGTCGGACAGCGCTTTGGCTCGACCGAATCGGCTCAGACGTCCGTCACCCAGGCCCTGTTGATACATGCGGGATACCGTTCCTCGTCGGCGGTGCAGATGTATTGGGCAGTGCGCTTGATGTTGCCGCTGTTATTGATCGGTATTGCGGTGTTGCTGGTGCCGATGATTCCCAGGATTTCCCTGATCATGGGGCTGTTGTTGGTGGCCATGGTGGCCTGTATCGGATGGTTGGTGCCAGGGCTCTATGTCGCCAAGCGTAAGCAGTTGCGACAAGGTCGGTTGCGTAAAGCGTTTCCGGATGCGCTGGATCTGATGGTGGTGTGCGTGGAGTCGGGCCTGGCCCTGCCCGCGACCATCGAACGGGTGGCTGAGGAGATGACGGTCAGTCAGATCGAACTGGCTGAAGAACTGGCCCTGGTCAATGCGCAAATACGCGCGGGCATTTCCAGTACCGAGGCACTCAAACAACTGGCCCTGCGCACGGGTCTGGATGATGTACAAGGGCTGGTCAGCCTTTTGGCGCAGAGTATCCGCTTTGGTACAAGCGTGGCCGATACCCTGCGCATCTATGCCGACGAGTTCCGTGACCGGCGTACGCAGGCCGCCGAAGAGATGGGGGCGAAAATCGGCACCAAGCTGATATTCCCACTGATTTTCTGTCTGTGGCCGAGCTTCTTTCTGGTCGCTATCGGCCCTGCCATGATCGGGGTGTTCAGAGCATTCGGGTGAGGTAAACGGCCGGAGGCTGTCGAGCGCGATGGCCTCGCCACCCGAACCTGCGGCAGCTCCTTGGGTAATCCGGCCTGGCCTGGAAGAGGTGCAGATGCCAATGCTTTCCCGCAGACGACCTCTAGCCCGGCTTTTCAGCCAGGCCACTCTGGGCTCCGCCAGAGGATGATTACCCGTTGAGGTGTCAGTTGCTGCCGGGGATCTCTCCCGCTGAATCCTGGTCAAAAAACTCCGGAATCGGGTAGAGGAAGCTGTTCAGCCAGCGCTGCATGGCCAGGTCACGTTCGGTGGCCGAAGCGGTTTGCAGGTGAGGGGAGGCAACCACACCGCGAATCTGCATTTGCAACCACTGCTCGGTGCCTTGTTGATACGGCGAAGAGGGGCCCGGCTCAATGGCCCAGGCAGTGGTGGACAGGCATGCCATGCACACGATCAAAAGTCTTTTGGTCTTCATCTCGACTCCTCGTACGTTCTACTTGATCGCACTGGAAGAGGCATCGGCTACCTCAGTCCGGCGATTCCTCTCGGAAGCCACCACCTTGTTGGCGGAGGCCTTGAGTTTTTCCGCGCGGGTTTGAGCCTCTTCGACTTGCTTGGGGCTCAAGTCGGCGCGGGTCACGAGTTCGGAAGCCGCCTTCCAGTTATCCTGGTAGATCAGCAACGTCACCATATTGAGTGCCGCCAGTGTGTTTGCCTGCTTGAGTTCCATGGCAGTCATGAACTCAAAACGCGCTTCCGGGATCCGTCGCTGATTGAGGTAGACGACCCCCAGGTCATTGCGCATCTTGTCGTCGGTGGGGGCCATCTTCACCGCACGCTCAAGGTGAAGGGTCGCGGCGGCGTTATCATTTTTGGCTGCGGCCAACTGGCCCAGACCATGTTCCCCATCAGCCGCCAGGCAGGTGCGAAGCAAGCTTTCGTACAACGGCGCCGCCTCGCTACGCCCCATCAGGCGCAACACTCGGGCCTTGCGCAGGCGAACCTGGACCAGACTGTCGGGCAAACCTTCAAGATTCGCCAGACTGGCATACAAACGACCTTCGTTGGCCATGTTGTCGGCCACGCTCAGGGCCAGCTCTTGCTCCGAAGCGGGCTTGGCACATTCAGGTGGCCGCGAACTCATGCCGTTGGACGCACAGCCCGCGAGCATCAATGTCGCTGTTATTGCAATGACTGCTTTCATCGAATGTCCTCTGGCTACAACACTTTGAACGCTTGGCCAATGGCAATAAGGCTGGCCCGGCAAGCGTTCAAGGTCACCGTTACGAGTGAGGGCGAGACAGGTCTGGTTCAGGTCATGGCTCATTGCGAGAGCCCGCTGAGACTGTCGAAGTCGCCACGTTCGAGGAAGAACATGCGGTAGAAATTCGGGTCGTAATTACGCAGTTGCTCGCCTGGCAACGACGGCAGTTTTGCGTTGGCAGCCAGTGGCTGGACCAGGTGAGGGGTGACGATCATCAACAGTTCACGCTCTTCACGGTTGATGGCGTTGTCGCGAAAGAACGCCCCCAGAATCGGGATATCACCCAACCCCGGAAACTTGTTTATCTGGGAACTGTTGCGGGTGCTGATCAGGCCGCTGATGACGAAGCTTTCGCCGTCGGCCAGGGAGATGCTGGTGTCGGTACGGCGTATGGTCAGCGCCGGAACGATGGTGCCGGCGATGCTCACAGCGTTAGTGAAGTCCAGTTCACTGACTTCCGGTGCCACCTTCAGTGCGATACGGTTTTTCCCGACGATGGTAGGTGTCAGGGTCAGGCGGATACCGAATTCCTTGTACTCGATGGACACGTTATCGCTGCCTGAACTGGGCACCGGAATCGGCACTTCACCACCGGCCAGGAAGCTCGCACTCTGCCCACTGAGCGCTACCAGGCTTGGTCGTGCCAGGGTGTAGGCGAAACCGCTGCCTTCCAGCGCGTTGATCGACACTAGAGTATCGCTGGACAAAAAGGAGAGGTTGAACATGTCGTTGTTCACCGGCAACGACGGCCTGACAATGCCGTCGATGGTGGGCAAGGTTCTCGGCGAGCCGAACAGGAAGTTGCCTTGTCGACCAAAAATCGAGGCATTGGCTTCCTTGAGTTTGGTCCGGCTGACTTCAACGAAGCGGATGTCGGTTTGCACCTGGATCGGCAACAGCGGGTCTTCGGAAGGTATTGTCGAGACGCTGGTCAGCGCCGCAGTGGCCTTACCCTTGACGAACACCATGCTTTGGCGCGGCGTTTTCGAGCAGGCGGTCCAGACCATCAGGCTGGTGGTCCCCGGTGTAACGCCCGTGAGTATGAAGGCGTTATTGCCACTGTTGGCACTGGATTGCACGTCGGCAATTTTCGGGTCACCCACTGCCAGTTGTGTTACCGGAACGGGGCTGCGCAGTTCACTTTGCAACCCCTGGCCGATCTCATACGTTGTCGGCCAACTGTCCAGTTGCGCACAATTGTTCGGCGCGGCCTGAGCCGCATTCACGCTGAGGCCCATCCAGAACAGGCCATGGATAATTCGCTTGAAAGCGGGCACGGGACGAAGGCTCATATAAAACATCCTCACTGGATAGGCCATCTTTAGGCTGACTGATTTGTCACGGATCACTTCACGGGGACCGGACTATCCCCCCCAATGCGTCAGACCACTTGTCCATGGCCTTGGTGTTACTCCTTACGTGCTACACACGAGCGGGCGCAATTCGCTGATCTGGCTGGACAGCGAGCGACTTTTGCTAAGAGGGTTTTTAGTGATCCGCTTACCTGGACTGCCCGCCAGAGCGAAGCTTGCGGCTATGGACGGTACTGTCCGCCTACCTGGCTCCCCCGGAAAGTAATCGGCAATGAAGGTACAGAGCCGCAAAACGCCTGACAGGATCATAAAGAGGTAACTCCTTTTGCCAATTCACCATCTGATCGCTGAAGCTAACGTGAAAATTCGAGCCGTTATGACTTCTTATTGCTTGACGTTAGTTCAATCAAACCAAAGTGCCATGAATTTAAAAAAAACCACGGGGTGCAAAGGCTGGAGAAAGGCGGGCGGGCGAGCGGTGCGGGCAGGTTGTAGCGCCGTGCGGTTGCCTGATATTGACGGGTTATGCTGAATGTCCAGTCCGTAGATCCGTACCTACGGTGTCAGAGGACGGCGGCTGTGAAGCCGCCTCCTACTCGATTCACGCGTATTTACATCGACAAAATCAACCGACCAGCAAACAGGATCAGGATCACCCCCATGCTCCGCTCGAACCAGTGCCCGAGGCGCATGAACAGCAACCGCACCCTGCTGCTTGAAAAGAACAGCGCGACGATCACAAACCACAGCGCATTCACAAAACACATCCAGATTCCGTAAAGCGCCTGGATCTTCAGCGGCGTTGTGGCGCTGATGATGGTGGTGAAGATCGCCAGGAAAAACAGTGTGGCTTTCGGATTGGTCGCGTTGGTCAGGAAACCGGTGGTAAATGCCTTCAGCAACGTTTGTTCTACGGCCGGTTCGTCAGGCTTGTCGCCTTCCAGTACGGTCTTGGGCTTGCTGCGCAGCAGGCTGACACCGAGGTACAAAATATAAGCGCCACCCACAACTTTGGCCACCGTCAGCAGCCAAGGCGTCGTGTGCATCAGCGCGCCGACGCCGAGCAAGGTGTAAAGCACATGCACGGAAATGCCCGCACCGATGCCCAGCGCCGTGCAAATCCCGACCAGTCGACCGAAGCGCACGCTCTGGCGGATGGTCACTGCGAAGTCCGGTCCGGGTGCAACCACGGCCAGAAAGTGGATAGTTGCCAGCGCCAGAAACTCGCCCAGATAATTCGAAAGCATCTCAACTCCAGAAAGTAAGGGGTGACGCATTGCCGCGATAGCCGACAAAGAACGAAAGGCTCAAACGCGGATCAGCCACGCCCGGTGTCACCGAGTGCATGCAGCGCGAATTGAACATGATGAAATCACCCGGCTCGGGAAGAATCTCCAGGGTCGGAGTCCCGAGCAGCGCCGGATCGATGCCGTAACTGTCGCCACGCATTTCGTCGAACTGGTCCGGGGAAATGTCGTGGTCCCACATCTGCAGCGCACCGCCCTCGGTGGGCATGTTCAGGTAAACATTGCAGGCGAACTGCGCTTCCAGGCTTTTGGCCTGGTAACTGTCCGGGGCGTCCTTGGCGAAAATGTCGTGGTGGGCCAGAAAACAGATCCCGGGTTTCACCACTCGGGACAGCCCGACATACATCTTGCGACCGTAGAGATTTTCCAGGTGCGCACCCGCCGGCCAGGACTCGTCGAGCATGCAGCGCAGGGTGTCGACGGGGGACGAATAGGGCGCACACCGGTTGCGCAATTCCGCAATGTTGCGGGTGGCGCGTTCGAAATAATCCTCGATCAGCAGCGGCTGGTTTTCCGCTTCATAAAACGCCATGCCGATGCGACCGATGCTCGGCGCATTGATATAGCCTTCGAAGCCGGGGGCGAGGATCTTGTCGCCAATCTGAATCGCCAGCGGCTTGGGCAACAAGCCTTTGACGCGGATGGCGAGGACTTCTTCGTTGGCCAGTTTTTTTATGCACGTCTCATCGAGACGCTCGACGTCAAGCATCATGTCTTAGGTCCATCTATCAGATAGTCAACAGAACCCGCGACCGCAGGTTCCTCCGGCGTCAGGCGATGACAGGAACGGCATCGCCCAAATGCTCAATCCACGCTGTAGTGGACTGACAGCGTTCCCTTTTTCAGTGAAAGGGAAGCGATCGTGACCGTGCCCAAATCCTTCAGGCTGCGTACATGGGTGCCACCGCAGCCGTAGGCGGGCAGTTCACCGAAACCGATTTCCCGGGCGCCTTCACGCATTGACGTCAGGCGCGGCAGATCATGGGCGATCCACTGCTCGATGCCGTGCTGAATCATCTCGGCATCAAGCTCTTTTGCCGACTCTGCCGGTTTGAATTGCACGCGTCCTTCGCCCGGCCAGTGATGAGCCTTGATCGGCATCCAGCCCATGGCCTGGACGAAGTGGCCGATCAGGTGGCCGGCGGAATGCATGCGTGAATTGAACTGGCGGCGCTGTTCGTCGACCCGAATCTGGGTCATGCCCGGTTTTACCGGATGGTCGACGAAATGAATGATCCGGTCCGGATCCTGAACAACCCGCAGGACCCGGCTTTCGCCGATCCAGCCGGTGTCAAAGGGCTGTCCACCGCCTTGGGGATGAAACAACGTGGCGCGCAGCACCACGGCAAATTCGTTCTCGTGGGGCGTGCAATCCAGGACTTCCACATTGGCCTTGAGGTCATCACTATGGAAAAAGAGGCGAAGCGTCATATTCCATGCCCTTATTAACAATTCTATTTTTTATTATATGAAGCGTGGAATTGCGTGATAATCCGTTCAAATCTCAAAGGACTGTTGCGTTGTGAGCATAAATCTTCCACTGCCGCTGCTCGGTGAAATGGCAATTTTCGTCAAGGTTGTCGAGACCGGCAGTTTTTCCGAGGCTGCTCGCCAGTTGGGTTCTTCACCCTCGGCGGTCAGTCGCAGCATTTCGCGTCTGGAGAAGGCGCTCGCCACCCGTTTGCTGCAACGAACCACGCGCAAGTTGCGTTTGAGTGACGGTGGCGAAGAGGTGTTCAAGCGCTGCCAGGAGATGGTCAGCGCAGCCAAGTCGGTGATGGAAATCAGCGGCCAGTTCACCCATGAAGCGGAAGGACTGGTGCGCGTCAGTGTGCCGAAGGCGGTGGGGCGCTTCGTGATTCATCCGCATATGCCGGAATTTCTGCGGCGTTATCCCAAAGTGGATGTCGAGCTGTTGCTTGAGGACCGCCAGGTGGATTTGATCGACGACAACGTTGATCTGGCGATTCGTATTACAGATCGGCCACCTGCAGGATTGGTCGGTCGGCAATTGCTCACCATCGATCATATGCTTTGTGCAACACCGCAATACCTGGCCGAACACGGCACACCGACTCATCCCCATGACTTGCTCAACCATAGCTGCATCTATCTGGGTGAAACGCCGAGCGATGCACGCTGGAAATTCAAGAAAGGCACCAAGGCTGTCACCGTTGGCGTACGCGGACGGTATGCGGCCAATCACACCGGCGTGAGGTTGGGCGCAGTGTTGCAGCACATCGGGATTGGCAGCCTGCCGTACTTCACCGCGCGTTATGCGTTGGAGCAGGGGCTGATCGTGCAGGTGCTGCCGGACTGGACTTTCCTGGCGTCTTACCACGGCGGTGCCTGGCTGCTGCATTCGCCAACCCGTTATCTGCCACCGAAATTACGGGTGCTGATCGACTATCTGGTGGAGTGCCTGGAAAAGGAACCGACCCTGAGCAAGCCGGGCAAACCCAGTGCTTTGGGAAAAGTCGCTGCGCAGTATGAGTTGCCCGAGAGTGATGGGTTGCTTTGAAGGACGCCTTCGCGGGCAAGCCCAGACACCGCAGCACTCGGCAATGACACAAAAAAAAAGGCCCGCATGTTCAACCATGCGGGCCTTTTGTATTTCTGACCGGGGATCAGTGCTTGCTGTCGTCTTTCGACATCGCCAGTAGCTGTTTTTCCTGGTTCCAGTCGAACGGTTCGTCGTTTTGTTCAGCTTCGAAACGACGTTCTTCCAGCGCCTGATACAAGTCGATTTCATCGTCGGGCATGTAATGCAGGCAATCACCGGCGAAGTACCACAGCAAGTCGCGCGGGACCAGGTGAGCGATTTGCGGGTAGCGGGTAATTACCTGGCACAGAATATCCTGGCCCAGGTATTGGCTTTCGATCGGGTCGACCGGCAGCAACGCACGCAGTTCGTCGAAGCGCTCCAGGAACAAGGCATGGCTTTCTTCGGGAACCTGTTCGGCCTCACCTACGGCGACCAGGATACTGCGCAGGTGGTCGAGCAAGACAAGATGATCGGCAACGACATTGGACACGAGATAAGTCCTCAAGAGCAAAACGGGCGCGGGAGTATAAAGCTCCTGCGCCCATTTTTACAGGTAGGGCACATGACCTGCTGGATCAGCGGACCTTTCCTTCTGCCTGCGCCACTTCCTCTTTATCGAAATCATCGACATCGATCACCTTGCGCTGCGCCGCTTCGGCGTCACGCAGGGTCTGCGCTTCCACGGGCTGCAACACGCCAGCCTCAAGCGCTGCATCGATGACGTGTTCCCCGGCGACCGGTTTGACCTGGCCGCTTTTGAGCGCGACATGCAGCTTTTTGCGCAGCGGTTGCGCGGCACTCAGCAGGTTGCACGCATGTTGCAGGGCGCCGACCGGGTCATCAGTGGATTGCGGCCGGTAGCAACCGCCGAGCAACTCTTCCAGGGTCGGATCGCCCTTGGCGCGGCCGATCACCGCAGCCACTTCGGCGCCGAGTTTGTCCGATGGGCCTTTGTGACGACGACCGAACGGGAACACGATCACCCGCAACAGGCAACCCAACACCTTGTTCGGGAAGTTGGTCAGCAGTTCATCCAGCGCTCGTTCCGACTGACCCAGGCTTTCTTCCATGGCCCAGGTAAACAGCGGTGCCATGTGCTCCGGTGAATCGAGGTCGTGGTAACGCTTGAGTGCGGCGGAGGCGAGGTACATGTTACTGAGCACATCCCCAAGACGCGCGGACAGACGTTCGCGTCGTTTCAGCTCGCCACCCAGCAGCATCATGCTCAGGTCGGCAAGCAGGGCGAACGCAGCAGCCTGGCGATTGAGGGCGCGGAAGTAGCCCTGGCTGAGCTTGTCGCCTGGCGCGTGTTCGAAGTGACCGAAACCAAGGTTCAGCACCAGCGTGCTGGCGGCGTTACTCACGGCGAAACCGATGTGCTTGAGCAGCAGGCCATCAAATTCGGTGAGGGCCTGATCCTTGTCTTCACGACCGGCGAGGGCCATTTCCTTAAGCACGAAGGGATGGCAGCGAATCGCACCCTGACCGAAGATCATCAGGTTGCGCGAGAGAATGTTCGCGCCTTCCACGGTGATGAAGATCGGCGCGCCATTCCATTTGCGACCGAGGTAGTTGTTCGGCCCCATGATGATTGCCTTGCCGCCATGCACATCCATGGCGTGGCTGATGCATTCGCGGCCGCGTTCGGTGAGGTGGTATTTGAGAATCGCCGACAGCACCGACGGTTTCTCGCCGAGATCCACCGCGTTGGCGGTCAGCATCCGCGCGGCATCCATCATCCAGGCGTTGCCGCCGATGCGCGCCATGGCTTCCTGAATGCCTTCGAACGCCGCAATCGGCACATTGAACTGCTCGCGAATCTGGGCGTACTGGCCTGTCACCAGGCTGGTGAACTTGGCCATACCGGTGCCCACCGCCGGCAGGGAAATGGAACGCCCGACCGACAGGCAATTCATCAACATCATCCAGCCCTTGCCGAGCATTTCCTGGCCGCCAATGAGGAACTCCAACGGCACGAACACATCCTTGCCGGAGTTCGGACCATTCATGAACGCCGCACCCAGGGGCAGGTGGCGACGACCGATTTCCACACCGGCGATATCGGTCGGAATCAGCGCCAGACTGATGCCCAGGTCTTCCTCCTCTCCCAGCAAGTGATCCGGGTCGTAGGCCTTGAATGCGAGGCCGAGCAGGGTGGCGACAGGGCCAAGCGTGATGTAACGCTTTTCCCAGTTGAGGCGCAGGCCGAAGGTTTCCTTGCCTTCCCATTCACCTTTGCAGATGACTCCGGTGTCGGGCATGCCTCCCGCGTCGGAACCGGCCAGTGGCCCGGTTAATGCGAAGCACGGGATGTCGTCACCGCGCGCCAGTCGTGGCAGGTAATGGTTGCGTTGTTCGTCAGTGCCGTAATGCAGCAACAGTTCGGCCGGGCCCAGGGAATTGGGGACCATCACGGTGGACGCGAGATCGCCGCTGTGGCTCGCCAGTTTCATTGCCACTTGAGAGTGGGCATAGGCCGAGAAACCCTTGCCGCCAAACTCTTTGGGAATGATCAGGGCGAAGAAGCCTTGTTCCTTGATGTAAGCCCAGGCTTCGGCCGGCAAGTCCATGGTTTGACCGAGCTGCCAGTCGCTGACCATGGTGCAGAGTACTTCGGTCGGGCCGTCGATGAAGGCCTGTTCTTCTTCGCTTAACTGCACTTTTGGATAGGACAGCAATTTGTTCCAGTCCGGGCGACCGCTGAACAGTTCGCCGTCCCACCACACGGTGCCGGCTTCAATGGCGTCTCGTTCGGTTTCCGACATCGGCGGCAGGGTTTTCTGGAACCAGCTGAACAGCGGCGCACTGAAATATTTACGGCGCAGGTCGGGCAGCAACAAGGGCGCTGCGACAGCCGCGATCAACACCCAGAAAATCAACAACAGCCAGCCTGGCGCGCGGCTGAAAATACCCATCGCCACCACGTAAACGGCAACGACGCACAGGGCGGGCAGCGGCGCGACACGACGGTGGGCTAAATAAGCAATCCCGACAACCAGAACCAGTATCCACAACAGCAGCATATTTAATCCTCCGTGAAACCAGGGCAAAACCAACGTTCAGAGCTTAGACGGCATCCGCAAAACAGGGTGGTCAGAGCAATGTGATTGAATTCGTGGGAAACCATGGATGAGTTTTGTAGGCCCGGTGGGCAACAGGCCGGGGAAATCGTTCGTTGGGCGGGCGGCAAAGCGTCCATGTTTGGCCGAAACGTCGTTATCTCTGTGCTGAACGTGTCGTTAGACTCGTGGCTTCCCCAGGAGATTGTTCTCATGCACGAGTATCTGAGTCCCGGCCGCTTCATCGATAGTGACCACTCGTCGGTGGTGGAGTTCGCCGAAAAACATCGCGGCAGTCGTCGCGATCCTTTAGAACAAGCGATCAATCTCTATTACGCCGTGCGCGAAGCCGTGCGTTACAACCCTTACACCTTCAGTCGCGACCCGGATACCTTGCGCGGCAGTTATGCGTTGGCAGCGGGGGAGAGTTATTGCGTGCCCAAAGCCACGCTGCTGGCAGGTGCAGCCCGGCATTGCGGGATTCCCGCGCGGATCGGTCTGGCGGATGTGCGCAATCATTTGTCGACGCCGCGCCTGCTTGAATTGCTCAAGAGCGACGTGTTCGCCATGCACGGTTATACGGAGCTTTACCTGAACGACCGCTGGGTCAAATCCACGCCTGCGTTCAACCAAGGCTTGTGCGAACTGTTCAATGTCGCACCACTGGAATTCGACGGCATCAACGACAGCGTTTTCCATCCGTTCAATCGCGACGGCGAGCCATTGATGGAATACCTGATCGATCACGGCCAGTTCACCGACGTACCTGAAATGTTCTTTTTCGAGCACCTCGAGAAATGCTATCCGCATCTGTTCAGCGACACACTGCCCGCGCTGCTGGGTGACATGCAGAGCGATTTGAGTCGCGCCTGATCCGGCGTATGCTGCCTGCGCATTCATCCATAAAGAGGCGGTCATGCTGAAGATCTGGGGTCGGAAAAACTCGTCGATTTGTGGGCCGCCGAGGAACTGGGCCTGGCTTATGAAGCCATCGACGCCGGCGGCGCCTTTGGTGTAGTCGATACGCCGCAGTACCGCGCGATGAACCCCAATGGCCGCGTGCCGGTGATTGAAGACGAGGGTTTCGTGCTGTGGGAATCCAACACCATCGTGCGTTACCTGATGGCTCGTCACGCCAGCGGCACCGCCTGGTATCCAGAGGATCTGCAGGCCCGCGCCACTGCCGACAAGTGGATGGACTGGACCACTTCGAGTTTTGCCGGGCCGTTCCGCACGGTGTTCTGGGGCGTGTTGCGTACGCCGGAAGGTCAACAGGACTGGCCGGCCATCAACGCTGCGATCAAGGAGTGCGATGGCCTGCTGTCCATGGCCGATCAAGCGCTGGCGACCCAGCCGTACCTGTCCGGCGATGAGATCGGCATGGGCGACATTCCTCTGGGCAGTTTCATTTATGCCTGGTTCGAGATGCCGATCGAGCGCGCGCCGCAGCCTCATTTGCAAGCCTGGTATGCACGCCTGAAACAGCGTCCGGCGTATCAGAAAGCGGTTATGACCGCGTTGACTTAATACTCACTATCGACACACTTGACTGTACTTGTGTGGCGGCGGCAAGCACCATTGCGCTCGTGCGCCGCGGTTGTATCAGTCGCCACCCGGCCTTGTTTATCCCTTTCTTTCCTTCTTGGTGCGTAAATCCGATATGAGTTCCGCTCTGTCCATCCGGCAGCTAACCAAAACCTACGGCAACGGTTTCCAGGCCTTGAGTGGTATCGATCTGGACGTCGCCGAAGGTGACTTTTTCGCCTTGCTCGGCCCTAACGGCGCCGGCAAATCCACGACCATCGGCATTCTCTCGACCCTGGTGAACAAGACCAGCGGGACGGTGAATATCTTCGGTCATGACCTGGACAAGAATCCTGCGCAGCTCAAGCGCTCCATTGGCGTGGTGCCTCAGGAATTCAACTTCAACCAGTTTGAAAAAACCTTCGACATCGTCGTGACCCAGGCCGGTTATTACGGCATTCCACCGAAAATCGCCAAGGAACGCGCCGAGCAGTACCTGACCCAACTGGGCCTGTGGGACAAGCGCGATACGCCGTCGCGCTCACTGTCTGGCGGCATGAAGCGTCGACTGATGATCGCCCGTGCGCTGGTTCACGAACCGCGCCTGCTGATCCTCGACGAACCGACGGCGGGGGTGGATATCGAACTGCGTCGCTCGATGTGGACGTTCCTTACCGAGCTGAACAAGAAAGGCATCACCATCATCCTCACCACCCACTACCTGGAAGAGGCTGAGCAGTTGTGCCGCAACATCGGCATCATCGACCACGGCACCATCGTCGAGAACACCAGCATGAAACAGTTGCTCGGCCAACTGCATGTGGAAACATTCCTGCTCGACCTCAAAAACACTGTGCAAACCGCGCCGCAGTTGCTCGGTTACCCGACCAGGCTGCTCGACAGCCACACCCTTGAAGTTCAGGTCGACAAGGCCATGGGCATCACCGCGCTGTTCACCCAATTGGCGCAGCAGAACATCGAAGTGTTGAGCCTGCGTAACAAAACCAATCGCCTCGAGGAGTTGTTCGTGTCCCTGGTGGAGAAAAATCTGTCGAAGGTGGCGGTATGAGTTCCGAGCTGCAACCCAACCTCGTTGCCCTCAACACCATCGTTTACCGAGAGGTCAAACGCTTTACCCGGATCTGGCCGCAGACGCTGCTGCCGCCGGCCATCACCATGGTTCTGTACTTCGTGATCTTCGGCAATCTGATTGGCCGGCAGATCGGTGACATGGGTGGCTTCACCTACATGGAGTACATCGTGCCGGGGTTGATCATGATGTCGGTGATCACCAACTCCTACGGCAACGTGGTCTCGAGTTTCTTCGGCAGCAAGTTCCAGCGCTCCATCGAAGAGCTGATGGTGTCGCCGGTGTCGCCGCATACGATTCTGATCGGCTACACCCTGGGCGGCGTGCTGCGTGGCTTGATGGTCGGGTTCATCGTGACCCTGCTGTCGCTGTTCTTCACCAAGTTGCAGGTGCATCACCTGGGCGTGACCATTCTGGTGGTGGTGCTGACGGCGACGATCTTCTCGCTGCTGGGCTTCATCAACGCCGTGTTTGCGCGCAACTTCGATGACATCTCGATCATCCCGACGTTTGTGCTGACACCGCTGACCTACCTGGGCGGCGTGTTCTATTCAATCTCCTTGCTGCCACCGTTCTGGCAGACCGTGTCCCTGGCCAACCCGGTGCTGCACATGGTCAACGCCTTTCGTTACGGCATTCTTGGCGTGTCGGACATCAGGATCAGCGTGGCGATCACCTTCATGCTGGTGGCGACTGTTGTGTTGTACATCGGTTGCGCACGGCTGCTGGTCAGTGGTCGCGGGATGCGTACCTGATCGAGACCGCATCGTCTGCTTCGCGATTAAGCTTTGCTCCTACAAGGGCGCCACCGTACCTGTAGGAGCAAAGCTTAATCGCGATGGCGTCAGCCCAGACACTGCAAAACAAACGGCCTCCAACAATGGAGGCCGTTTTGCATTTACTGCATCCGTCTCTTCTGGCGCCGCCGCCGCCACTGCCGCCCGACCCACCAGCGCCAGTACATCATGGTCAGGCAATAGGCGAGCGCGCCGAGCACCAGTCCCGTCACCACCGAGCCGAGTAAAAACGGCTGCCAAAGCGTCGAGAGTTCGCCGCTGATCCATTCCCAGGTCAGCTCGTCCGGCAAATGGCGGGTAGGAACGTCCATCAGCCAGGCGCCGGTCTGGTAAGTGCAGAAGAACACCGCCGGCATGGTGATCGGGTTGGTCAGCCAGACCAGGCTGACCGCAATCGGCATGTTGCCGCGCACGATGATGGCGAGAATGGCGGCGAGCAGCATCTGCAACGGAATCGGCAGGAACGCCGCGAACAGACCCACCGCCATGGCCCGTGCGACGGAATGGCGGTTGAGGTGCCAGAGGTTCGGGTCATGCAGCAGGGTGCCGAGAAAGCGTAAGGATTTGTGTTCCCTGATGCTGGTCGGGTCTGGCATGTAACGTTTGAATAAGCGCCGGGGCATAAGGCTTCTCGGTCGGTTAAGGCGGCAAGTATGTCTGGATTCCATGAACCGCCCATTCAGACTTTGTGACAATTAATAACGATGCCTGTGCGATTAGCCGGCTATGCCTAGGAGGGGACTCTCAAGGACGGGCGTATGCGCACAGGGATGATGGCGCTGGCGTTGGGTCTGTTGATCCTGCGTTTTTTACCGGTATTACCGCCGGTCTGGTTATGGATGTTGCTGCCGGTGGTCGGTTTGATGTTGCTGCCGTTTCGCAGCTATCCCCTTGCATTCTTCCTGATCGGCGTCAGTTGGGCAGGCGCGAATGCACAGTGGGCGCTGGATGATCGGCTGCCGGCAAGCCTCGATGGCGAAACCCGTTGGGTCGAAGGGCGGGTGACGGGATTGCCCCAGAACAATGAGGCCGTCGTGCGTTTCGAGTTGGCGGACGCCCGGTCGCGACATGGCAAGGTGCCGAAACTGCTGCGCCTGGCCTGGTATGACGGGCCGCCGGTCAACAGCGGCGAACAGTGGCGACTGGCGGTCAAGTTGAAGCGTCCTGCCGGGCTGCTCAATCCCCATGCCTTCGATTACGACGCCTGGCTACTGGCGCAACGCATCGGCGCGACCGGGACGATCAAGGCTGGCGAGCGACTCAAGGAAGCCCAGTGGGCCTGGCGCGACGGCATCCGCCAGCGCTTGCAGGCCGTGGATGCCCAAGGGCGAACGGGTGCGCTGACGGCGTTGGTTCTGGGGGATGGCGCCGGGCTGAGTCGCGAAGACTGGCAGGTGCTGCAAGACACCGGCACCGTCCATCTGTTGGTGATATCCGGACAACACATCGGATTGTTGGCAGGGCTGGTGTATCTGCTGATCGCCGGTCTGGCCCGTTATGGCCTGTGGCCGAAACGCTTGCCTTGGCTGCCGTGGGCCTGTGGACTCGCATTCGCGGCCGCTCTCGGTTACGGACTGCTGGCCGGTTTCGAGGTGCCGGTGCGGCGGGCCTGCGTGATGATCGGCCTGGTGCTATTGTGGCGCCTGCGATTTCGTCACCTCGGCGCCTGGTGGCCGCTGTTGCTGGCGCTCGACGGTGTCTTGCTGCTGGATCCGCTGGCGAGTCTGCAACCGGGTTTCTGGCTGTCGTTCGCGGCGGTGGCGGTGTTGATCTTCACCTTCGGTGGTCGGCTGGGCCCATGGCGTTGGTGGCAAACGTGGACCCGCGCCCAATGGCTGATCGCGATTGGTCTGTGCCCGTTGCTGCTGGTGCTCGGGTTGCCGATCAGTCTCAGCGGGCCGGTGGCCAATTTGCTCGCGGTTCCGTGGATCAGCCTGGTCGTGCTGCCTCCGGCATTGCTGGGTACGTTGTTTTTACCCCTTCCTTACGTGGGCGAAGGGTTGTTGTGGTTGGCAGGAGGTTTGATCGACCTCTTGTTCAAGGGCCTGACGCTGATGGCCGGGTATTTACCCGCGTGGGTGCCGGTGGCGATCCCGTTGTGGATATGGGCGCTCGGCACATTCGGTGCCTTTCTACTATTAATGCCTCGAGGTGTGCCGTTTCGCTCGTTGGGCTGGCCGATGCTGCTGTTGCTGGTTTTTCCACCCAGGCAGCTCTTGCCTGATGGCATCGCCGAAGTCTGGCAGCTGGATGTCGGCCAGGGTTTGGCCATCCTGGTGCGCACCCGCCATCACACACTGTTGTATGACACCGGGCCACGTTTCGGCGATTTCGACCTGGGCGAGCGTGTGGTGCTGCCGACATTACGCAAACTGGGCGTGGAGGGGCTTGATTTGATGCTGATCAGCCATGCTGACGCCGATCATGCGGGCGGCGCCCGGGCCGTTGCCAATGGCCTTCCGGTGAAACGGGTGGTCAGTGGCGATCCCTTGGCGCTGCCGGCTGAGTTGCAGGCAGAAGGCTGCGAGAGTGGCAAGCAATGGGTCTGGGATGACGTGAGATTTCAGCTCTGGCAGTGGTCTTCGGCCAGCGACAGCAATCAAAAATCCTGCGTCCTGCAGATCGAAGCCAACGGTGAGCGTCTGCTATTGACCGGTGATATAGACGCCGCAGCCGAGCGGGCGCTGCTCGACAGTCCGCTGTCCGTCACCACCGATTGGTTGCAGGCGCCGCACCATGGCAGTCGCAGTTCATCTTCCGTGGCGCTGCTTGCCGGGCTGCAACCCCATGCGGTGTTGATCTCCCGGGGTCACGGAAATTCATTCGGCCATCCCCATCCCACGATCATGGCGCGCTATCGAAAGCGCGGCATATCGATCCATGACAGCGCCGAGCAAGGTGCCATCCGTCTGCAACTGGGACGCTTCAAGCTGCCATGGACGATGCGTCAAGAACGGCGTTTCTGGCGGTCTGCGCAGTGACCCGGAGGGATTAAACACCGACTGGATGCGACATCACGGTCTTCGGTGCGCTCACCCCCTATGTTAGAGTGGCGCACTTTTTCGAGGGGACTGTCACTGTGTGGGAATTGGTCAAATCCGGCGGATGGATGATGATACCGATCATTCTGAGTTCCATCGCAGCCATGGCGATCGTCGCCGAACGTCTCTGGACCCTGCGAGCCAGCCGTGTGACCCCGGAGCATTTGCTCGGGCAGGTCTGGGTCTGGATCAAGGACAAACAACTCAATAAAGACAAACTCAAGGAACTGCGCGCCAACTCGCCGTTGGGCGAGATCCTGGCCGCTGGCCTGGCCAACTCCAGACATGGTCGCGAGATCATGAAAGAGTGCATCGAAGAGGCCGCCGCGCGGGTCATCCACGAGCTCGAACGCTACATCAACGCATTGGGCACTATTGCTGCCATGGCCCCGTTGCTGGGTCTGTTGGGTACGGTGCTCGGCATGATCGACATTTTCAGCGCGTTCATGGGCACGGGCATGGGCACTAACGCTGCGGTGCTGGCCGGTGGTATTTCCAAAGCCCTGATCACCACGGCCGCGGGCCTGATGGTCGGTATTCCGGCGGTATTCTTCCACCGGTTTCTGCAACGCCGGATCGATGAACTGGTGGTGGGCATGGAGCAGGAAGCGATCAAACTGGTCGAGGTGGTACAGGGTGACCGTGATGTTGACCTGAATGGGGGCAAAGCGTGAAATTCCGCCGCAAACCGCGGGAAACGGTAGACATCAACCTCGCGTCGCTGATCGACGTGGTGTTTATCCTGCTGCTGTTTTTCGTCGTGACCACCACCTTTACCCGTGAAACCCAATTGCGTGTCGATCTGCCGGAAGCGGTCAGCGGTTCGCCTGCCGAAGACCAGCAGGTCAAGCGCGTGGATGTTGCCATCAGTGCCGAAGGCGCGTTCTCGGTGAACAATCAGGTATTGCCCAAGAACGATCTGGCGACTCTTATGGACGCTTTGCAGAAAGAATCCAGTGGCGACACCAACCTGCCGCTGTCCATCAGCGCTGATGGCAAGACCCAGCATCAGTCCGTCATCACCGCCATGGACGCCGCCGGTAAACTCGGTTTCAGTCACCTGCGCATGACCACTGTCGAGGCGGCGCCGCCCGCGCCCTGATGGCCATGTCCGATCGCTTGCTCGCCGCATGGTACCAAGGTCATCCGGCCTTGAAACTGTTGCAGCCGCTGGAGTGGCTGTATCGGCGCGTGGTTATGAACAAGCGCAAGCGTTTTCTGGCGGGTGAGGGCGAGATTTATCAATCGCCGGTGCCGCTGATCGTGGTCGGTAACATCACCGTCGGCGGCACCGGCAAGACGCCGCTGATTCTGTGGATGATTCAGCATTGCCAGCGCAGCGGCCTGCGGGTCGGGGTGGTCAGCCGGGGTTACGGCGCCAAGCCACCGCAACTGCCATGGCGAGTCGAGGCGGATCAAAGCGCCGAGATCGCAGGCGACGAACCGCTGTTGATCGTCCAGCGCACCGGCGTTCCGTTGATGATCGACCCCGACCGCAGCCGTGCCGTCAAAGCGCTGCTGGCGAGTGAACCACTGGACCTGATCCTGTCCGACGATGGCATGCAACATTACCGATTGGCCCGCGACCTTGAACTGGTGCTGATCGACGCCACTCGAGGTTTGGGCAACCAGCGCTGCCTGCCCGCCGGGCCATTGCGTGAGCCGGCCGAGCGCCTGCAAAGCGTCGACGCGGTGCTGTACAACGGTGCCGATGCCGATCGCGACGGCGGTTTTGCCTTCCAGCTACAACCCACCGAACTGGTCAATCTGCACAGCGGCGAACGACGTCCCCTCGACCACTTTCCCGCTGGCCAGGCGTTGCACGCCGTGGCCGGGATCGGCAATCCGCAGCGTTTCTTCACAACTCTTGAAACGCTACACTGGCAGCCAGTCCCGCATGCGTTTGCCGACCACGCCGAATACAGCGTGCAGGCCTTGAATTTCACACCGTCATTGCCGTTGGTGATGACCGAAAAGGACGCGGTGAAGTGCCGTGCCTTCGCCGCTGCCGATTGGTGGTACCTGGCGGTCGATGCTGCGCCATCGCCGGCCTTCGTGGCCTGGTTCGATACGCAGCTGATGCGCCTGTTGCCGGCTCGTCTTTTGCCTTAAATCCATTTATCCAGGGAATGCTCATGGACACCAAATTGCTCGATATCCTCGCTTGCCCGGTCTGCAAAGGCCCGCTCAAGCTCAGCGCCGACAAAACCGAGCTGATCAGCAAGGGCGCAGGCCTGGCTTACCCGATTCGCGACGGCATCCC
The DNA here is from genome assembly GCF_054897865.1 of Pseudomonas sp. LS2P72. Classification (NCBI taxonomy): domain Bacteria; kingdom Pseudomonadati; phylum Pseudomonadota; class Gammaproteobacteria; order Pseudomonadales; family Pseudomonadaceae; genus Pseudomonas; species Pseudomonas sp. LS2P72. The sequence goes on along the minus strand of NZ_CM142708.1, from coordinate 5,215,666 downwards.
GGTGATGCTCGAAACCGAAGCCCGCACCCTGACCACCGACGAGCGTCTGGATAAATGACCACAGCCTTTACCGTTGTCATTCCATCGCGTTATGCCTCCACCCGCTTGCCGGGCAAACCACTGCTGCTGATCGCCGGCAAGCCGATGATCCAGCACGTCTGGGAACAGGCGAGCAAAAGCAGTGCTCAGCGCGTGGTGGTTGCCACTGACGATGCGCGCATCGTCGAGGCCTGCAATGGGTTTGGCGCTGAGGTGGTGCTGACCCGCGAAGATCACAATTCCGGCACCGACCGTTTGGCCGAAGTCGCCGCGAAACTGGGCCTGGCGCCGGACGCCATTGTGGTCAACGTCCAGGGTGACGAACCGCTGATCCCGCCGAGCGTGATCGATCAGGTTGCCGCCAACCTGGCCGCCCACACCGAAGCGCGCATGGCCACGCTGGCCGAGCCGATCGAAGACGTGGAAACCCTGTTCAATCCCAACGTGGTCAAGGTTGTCAGCGACCTTAATGGCTTGGCGCTGACGTTCAGTCGTGCAACGTTGCCGTGGGCACGCGACGCGTTCGCCAAAAGCCGCGAGCAATTGCCGGAAGGCGTGCCGTATCGTCGGCACATCGGCATCTATGCCTACCGCGCCGGTTTCCTGCATGACTTCGTTAGCTGGGGCCCGTGCTGGCTGGAAAATACCGAATCCCTGGAACAGCTGCGTGCCCTGTGGCACGGCGTGCGGATTCACGTCGCCGACGCGCTGATCGCACCGCCCACCGGCGTCGATACCGTTGAAGACCTTGAGCGCGTTCGTCGCCTGCTGGAGGCCTGATGCGGGTTTTGTTTGTCTGCCTGGGCAACATCTGCCGTTCACCCACGGCTGAAGGTGTGTTGCGACACAAACTGCGTGAAGCGGGGCTAGCCGATCAAATCGAAGTCGCCTCCGCTGGCACCGGCGACTGGCACGTCGGCAAGTCCCCGGACAAGCGCAGTCAGGCGGCGGCCAAGCTGCGCGGTTATGACCTGTCCGCTCAACGCGGCCAGCAAGTGTCCCGCGCCGATTTCGCTACCTACGACCTGATTCTGGCGATGGACCACAGCAATCTGCGCAACCTGAAAGCCTTGCAACCGGCCAAGGGCAAAGCCGAGCTGGACCTGTTCCTGCGTCGCTACCAGTCCGAAATCGATGAAGTGCCGGATCCGTATTATGACGGCGACCAAGGCTTCGAGCAGGTGCTGGACCTGATCGAGCGCGCCAGTGATTTGCTGGTGATCGAATTGAAGGGACGGTTATGAGTTTGCAGGTACGTGCCCAGGTTTCGCTCAGACCGTTCAACAGCTTTGGTGTCGATGTTCAGGCCCGGCTGTTTGCCGAGGCCCACAGCGATACCGATGTGCGTGAAGCCCTGGCCTATGCGCTGGAACATGACGTGCCGCTGCTGGTGATTGGCGGTGGCAGCAATTTGCTGCTGACGGCCGATATCCAGTCGCTGGTGCTGCGCATGGCCACGCGCGGGATTCGCATCCTGAGCGATGACGGCAGCAAAGTCGTGATCGAAGCCGAGGCCGGCGAGCCTTGGCATCCGTTCGTGCAGCACACCTTGGCGCAGGGTTTGTCGGGCCTGGAAAACCTTAGCCTGATCCCCGGCACTGTCGGCGCGGCACCGATGCAGAACATCGGTGCTTATGGTGTGGAGATCAAGGACGTGTTCGCCGGCCTGACCGCTCTGGATCGCCAGACCGGCAACTTGCGGGACTTCACCCTGGAAGAATGCAACTTCGCTTACCGCGACAGCCTGTTCAAACAGGAACCGGGGCGCTGGTTGATCCTGCGGGTTCGGTTCATCCTGGACCGCGCCGCGCACCTGCATCTGGAGTACGGACCGGTACGCCAACGCCTGACCGAGCAAGGTATCGATCACCCGACCGCCACCGATGTCAGCCAGGCGATATGCAGCATCCGCAACGAAAAGCTTCCGGACCCGGCAGTGCTCGGCAATGCCGGCAGCTTCTTCAAGAATCCTTTGGTGCCAGCGGCGCTTGTCGCGCAACTCAAAGGTGAATACCCGGATCTGGTAGCCTACGCGCAACCCGACGGGCAGATGAAACTGGCAGCGGGCTGGCTGATCGAGCGGGCCGGCTGGAAAGGTTTCCGTGATGCTGACGCCGGCGTGCATAAATTGCAGGCGTTGGTGCTGGTCAACTACGGCAACGCGACCGGTCTGCAATTGCTGAACCTGGCGCAACGCATCCAGAAAGACATTTCAGAACGTTTCCATGTTCACCTGGAAATGGAGCCCAATCGGTATTGAGGCTACGCTTTCAAGACTGATCTCAAAGCCCTGCACACGTTTAACGGTGCAGGGCTTTTTTGTTAATGCTGGGTTAACTTAGCCACCTAACGATGCAAACGTTTGCTCCACCAAAGGCCCGATGCAGGCGCTATCGTCCGCATAAGAGAGCCCCATTAGCCTGAGCCGATCTGCGTGATGCCAACCGCCAACCCCAGGCGGCAGATTGCTCGACCCCATAACCGATAACTATGCGGGCGTGTCCATGATTACCCTGAAACTCAATGGTCAAGACCATCAACTCGACGTCACCGAGGACATGCCGCTGCTCTGGGCAATCCGCGACGTGGCCGGTTACAACGGTACTAAATTCGGCTGCGGCATGGGCCTGTGTGGCGCCTGCACCATTCATATCGAAGGTGCCCCGGCGCGCAGTTGCATCACGCCGATCGGTTCGGTGGTTGGCCAGAATGTCACCACCATCGATAACCTGCACGTCGACCCGATCGGGAAAGTCGTCCAGCAAGCCTGGCTCGACACCGCCGTGGCCCAGTGCGGTTTCTGTCAGTGCGGGCAGATCATGTCGGCCACGGCGCTGCTCAAGACCAACCCGAACCCCAGCGACGAGCAGATCGAAGAGGCGATGGTCGGCAATATTTGCCGCTGCGGCACGTACAACCGCATCAAGACCGCCATCCGCCAGGCATCCACTCACCTGAAGGAGGCCAAGGCATGAGCCCGTTACCGAATGATTTCGCGCTGAGCAATCTCAGTCGCCGCGGTTTCCTCAAAGGCGTTGGCGCCACCAGTGCCTTGGTTTTGGTGGCGAGCTGGGGCTGGCAAGAGGCTTTCGCTGCCGAGAAAGAGAAGAAATTCGGCGCCGATGGCATGCCCAACGGCTGGATCGATGATCCGAAGGTTTACGTCAGCATCGCCGCTGACGGCACGGTGACCGTGGTCTGCAACCGTTCGGAAATGGGCCAGGGGGTGCGCACCAGCCTGACGATGGTGGTGGCCGATGAGCTGGAAGCCGATTGGGCGATGATGAAGGTGCAACAGGCGCCGGGCGACGAAGTGCGCTTCGGCAACCAGGACACCGATGGCTCGCGCAGCATGCGCCACTGGTACGAGCCGATGCGTCGCTGCGGTGCTGCCGCGCGGACCATGCTTGAACAAGCCGCTGCCGAACAGTGGAAAGTGCCGGTCGGCGAATGCCATGCGCAACTGCATAAAGTCATCCATAAACCATCCGGTCGTGAATTGGGTTACGGCGCCTTGGCCGCCGCGGCCGGTGCGTTGGCAGTGCCGGCGCGTGACAGCCTGCGACTCAAGCAGCCGTCGGAATTCCGCTACATCGGCAAGGAAGGCACCAAGGCCATCGACGGTGCCGACGTCGTCAATGGCCGCGCCATTTACGGTGCAGACGTGCATTTCGACGGCATGCTCTACGCCACCATTGCACGTCCAGCGGTGTACGGCGGCAAGGTCAAGTCTGTCGACTCCAGTGCCGCGATGAAAGTCCCGGGCGTGATCAAAGTCATTCAGATCGAAGATCGTCCACTGCCGCTGGAGTTTCAACCGCTGGGTGGCGTGGCCGTGGTCGCCAGTAATACCTGGGCGGCGATCAAGGGCCGCGAAGCGCTGAAAATCGAGTGGGACGATGGCCCCAACGCCAGCTACGACTCGATCGCCTACCGCAAGGAAATTGAGGCCGCCTCCCTCAAACCCGGCAAAGTGGTGCGCAATACCGGCAACATCGACGAAGCGATGGGCAGTGCCGACAGCACGCTCGAAGCGTCCTATTACCTGCCGCACCTGACGCAAGCACCCATGGAACCGATGGTCGCCATCGCCCGCTTCAAGGACGGTGTGTGCGAAGCCTGGGCCCCAAGCCAGGCACCCCAAGTCTCCCGTGAACGAATTGGCGAACGCCTCGGCATTCCGTTCGATAAGGTCACCTTTAACGTCACTTTGCTGGGCGGCGGTTTCGGTCGTAAATCCAAACCGGACTTCATCATTGAAGCCGCGATCCTTGCCAAGGAATTCCCCGGCAAAGCAGTGCGGGTGCAATGGACTCGTGAAGATGACATCCACTGCTCCTATTTCCACACGGTGTCGGCCGAGTACCTGAAAGCCAGCCTGAACAAGGACGGTCTACCGTCCGGCTGGTTGCACCGCACCGTGGCGCCAAGCATCACCGCGTTGTTTGCGCCAGGCATGAACCACGAGGCGGCCTTCGAACTGGGCATGGGTTTCACCAACATGGCTTACGCGATTCCCAACGTGCGCCTGGAAAACCCGGAAGCGACGGTCCATACCCGGGTCGGCTGGTATCGCTCGGTGTCGAACATTCCTCACGGTTTTGCGATTCAGAGCTTTGTCGATGAACTGGCGCACAAGGCCGGTCAGGATCCGCTCAAGTACCAGATCAAATTGCTCGGCCCGGACCGGCAGATCGATCCGCGCACCTTGAGTGAAGAGTGGAACTACGGCGAATCCCCCGAGCGTTATCCGATCGACACGGCGCGGATGCGCACGGTGCTGGAAACCGCCGCCAAAGCCGCCGGTTGGGGCCGCGAGTTGCCCAAGGGCCGAGGCCTGGGGCTGGCGGTGCATTACAGTTTCGTGACCTATGTGGCGGCGGTGATCGAGGTCGAAGTCAAAGACGACGGTACGCTGATCGTGCACAAGACCGACATCGCGGTGGATTGTGGTCCGCAGATCAACCCCGAGCGGATTCGTGCGCAGTTTGAAGGCGCCTGTGTCATGGGCTTGGGCAACGCGGTGCTGGGAGAAATCAGCTTCAAGGACGGCAAGGTCCAGCAGGACAACTTCCACATGTACGAAGTGGCGCGCATGTCCCTGGCTCCGAAGGAAGTTGCGGTTCATCTGGTCACGCCGCCAGGCGATGTGCCGCTGGGAGGTGTTGGTGAACCGGGCGTGCCTCCGATTGCGCCAGCGCTGTGCAACGCAATCTTTGCCGCCACTGGCAAGCGCATCCGCAACTTGCCGGTTCGTTATCAACTGCAAGGTTGGCAGAAGGCGCAAGCCTGATGGACAGCGTCGATCTGAACGTCCTGCGCAGCGTGCTCGAATGGCGCCGCGCCGGTCAGCGGGTGGTGTTGTACAGCGTGGTCCAGACCTGGGGCACCGCGCCCCGGGCACCTGGCGCCATGCTGGCCTTGCGTGAAGATGGCGTGGTGATTGGCTCGGTGTCCGGTGGTTGTGTCGAAGACGATTTGATTGCCCGGCTGCACGACGGTCGTATTCCCGCCGATGGGCCGCCGGTGCAATTGATCACTTACGGCGTCACGCGCGAGGAGGCGGCACGCTTCGGTTTGCCGTGCGGCGGCACCTTGCGCCTGACCGAGGAGCGTGTCGGCGACCCGGCTTGGGTTGCCGAGTTGCTGGCGCGCTGCGAGGCGCATGAAATCGTTGCTCGCTCACTCAGTGTCGAGACGGGTGAAGTCATCCTGCAACCGGCTGACAAGAAGGACGTGCTGACGTTCGATGGCAAGACGTTGCGGGCCATTTACGGCCCACGTTGGCGGTTGCTGCTGATCGGTGCGGGGCAGTTGTCCCGTTATGTCGCCGAGATGGCGCGGCTGCTGGATTTCGAAGTGCTGATCTGCGATCCGCGCACCGAGTTCGTTTACGGCTGGGAAGAGCAGCACGGACGATTTGTTTCGGGCATGCCCGATGACGCGGTGCTGAGCATTCAGACTGACGAGCGTACGGCCATTGTCGCGCTGACCCACGATCCTCGACTCGATGACATGGCGCTGCTCACGGCGCTGGATTCCAGGGCGTTTTATGTCGGTGCGCTGGGCTCCCGGGTCAACAGCTTGAAGCGCCGGGACAACCTGGCTCAGCTAGGCTTGTCACAAGAGGCTATCTCTCGGCTGCATGGCCCGATCGGTTTGCACATTGGCAGCCACACACCGGCGGAAATCGCCTTGTCGCTGCTGGCCGAAATCGTGGCGATCAAGAACGGCGTCGAGCTGAAGCAGAAGAAGCTGTTGCAGGAGGTCGTATGAGCGAGTCCATCGGCGTCGTCGTGCTGGCAGCGGGGCAGGGCAGTCGGTTCCGACAGGAGGCCGGTGCCGAGAAAGACAAACTGGTCGCGGATTGTACGGGGCGCGAGGGTGCTGTTCATTCGATGATCGAGCAAGTGCTGGTGAATTTGCCGGCCTCCCTTGAGAAGCGCGTCCTGGTGACCACTGTCGATCGACCACAGGTGATCCGCATGGCCAAGGCTTATGGTTGCGAGATTGTGCTGATCGAATCGACCGGCATGGGCGACAGCATCGCGGCGGGAGTGGCGACGTGCCCGCATCTCGGCGGCTGGCTGATTGTGCTGGGGGATATGCCGTTTATCTTGCCGTCGAGTATTGAACGTGTGGTGGCGGGGATTGCTGATGACGCCGTCAGTGTTCCGGTGCATCAAGGCGAGTATGGGCATCCGGTGGGATTTGGACGCAACTTTGGTCCGGCGTTGATGGCGTTGTCTGGTGATCACGGCGCCAAGGCGTTGTTTGCGCAGGCGAGGGTGGTCGAGGTGGCCGTGGACGATTCCGGAATACTGTGGGACGTCGATGTGCCTGAATCACTGTTCTTCAAGTAGCCCCGACGCAGATCCCCTGTGGGAGTGAGCCTGCTCCGGGCGGCGTTCCGACGATGGCGGTAGATGCAAGCTGATCCACCGCTATCGTCGGAACGCCGCCCGGAGCAAGCTCACTCCTACAAGGAGCTGCGGTGATGTTCACGAGACATAAAAAAGCCCCGCCTGGATCACCAGGCGGGGCTTTTTAATGGCCGATGGAATCAGACGAGGGGTTTAGGCTCGTGTTCTTTTTCCAGGGCTTGTTCGTGTTGCTCTACCGCTTCCTGAATGGAGCGCGGTGCTTCGTCGATCACCGATTCAGCGGGTTCGGCAGCAGCGACTTCAGCAGCCGGGGCAGGTGCTGCCTCGACGACTTCAGCAAAAACCGGTGCTGGTTCGACAGCAGCCGGAGCAGCAGCGGCAGCCAGTTCGGCTTCCTTCTGCAGACGCTCCTCTTCACGCTTGCGACGACGCACTTCACGCGGATCGTTCGGCGCACGGCCACTTGGCGTCAGGGCGCTGACAGGGGCGGCTTCGACTTCCGGTGCAGCCACTTCGGCGACAACCGGCGCTTCAACCACTGGAGCAGGCTCGGCAGCAGCAACCACTGGCTCGGACACCATGGCCTCGGCTTCTGGCGCTTCGGCGGCGGCTGGCTCGGCAACCCAGTTGAACGCGGTTTGCTCTTCGCGAACTTCACGGACAGCTTCGGTCACTGTTTCGCTGGCTGTTTCGACAACCGGTTCTGCGGCAACCACTGGCTCAGCGGCAGCTTCAAATACAGGCTGTGCTTCACGAACCGGAGCGACTTCGATTTCCGGAGCCGCGGAGGCTTCGACCGGAGTCGTTGCTTCAACCACTGGCGCTTCCACTGGAGCAGTTTCCAGGGTGGCGGCAGTCGCGCGTTCGGCTTGCTCGTTAGCCTGTGCTTCGGCTGGAGCGCTGATCACGGTGCTGGCAACGGCTGCGGTAACAGCCAGGCCGGCGGCCAGATCGGCAGCGCTTGGCGCTTCGTTGGTTTCCGCAGCTTCGTTACCTTCGGCGGACTCGGATTCTTCCGAACCTTCGATCACATTGCCGTTGGCATCGCGTTGACGCTCACGACGGTTGCTGCGACGACGCTGGCCACGGGAGCGGCGGCGCGGACGATCGCCTTCGGCGCCGTCCTGACCGTCTTCCTGCAGTTGCTCTTCGTTGGTAACCAGCTCTTCTTCAGCTACTGTGGCAACAGCTTGCTCGGCACGTGGCTGGCGTTCTTCACGCGGTGGGCGTGGAGCACGTTCTTCACGTGGCTGACGAGCTGGACGCTCTTCAGCGGTAGCAGTAGCAGCAGCGGCGGCTGGAGCAGCATCCAGAGGCTCGCGCAGTTCACGAACCGGACGCTCTTCACGATCGCCACGTGGCTTGCGATCTTCGCGAGGAGCGCGCGGTGCACGTTCTTCACGAGGAGCGCGTGGTGCGCGCTCTTCACGTGGAGCGCGTTCTTCGCGGGCGACTGCTACTGCTGGAGTTTCCTCGCGGGCTTCGCGTGGCTCACGTGGTGCGCGCTCTTCACGCGGTGCACGTTCCTCGCGAGGCTTGCGTTCTTCATCGCGGCGCCCGTTACGGTTGCGGCTCTGTTGACGACCGTTGCGACGCTCTTCGTTGCGGGCCGGACGCTCGGTGGTCGCCGGTTTTTCAACCACAACCGGAGCAGCAGGCTCTTCCTTGGTTGCGAACAGGCTGACCAGCGACTTCACCAGGCCTTTGAACAGGCTTGGCTCTGGCGCGGCGGCCGGTGCGGCAACAGGAGCGGCAGCGACGACTTCGGTCGGAACCGGAGCGTTGGCGCGGGCCGGAGCTGTCTTGACCGCGGCTTCCTGGCGAACCAGGGTGCGGGTTGCAGCGGCTGGCTGGACTTCTTCGACTTCGGCAGCGGCAGCAGCGATTTCGTAGCTGGACTGGCCGACTGCGGCTTCCGGGCTGTCATCGCGCAGACGCTGAACTTCGAAGTGCGGCGTTTCGAGGTGATCGTTCGGCAGAATGACGATGCGGGCACGGGTGCGCAGTTCGATCTTGGTGATCGAGTTGCGTTTTTCGTTGAGCAGGAACGCGGCGACCGGGATCGGCACCTGGGCGCGAACTTCGGCAGTGCGGTCTTTCAGGGCTTCTTCTTCGATCAGGCGCAGGATCGCCAGCGACAGCGATTCAACGTCACGGATGATGCCGGTGCCGTTGCAACGCGGGCAAACGATGCCGCTGCTTTCGCCCAGCGATGGACGCAGGCGCTGACGGGACATTTCCAGCAGGCCGAAGCGCGAGATGCGACCGACTTGCACGCGAGCGCGGTCGGCTTCCAGGCATTCGCGGACTTTCTCTTCCACGGCGCGCTGGTTCTTGGCCGGGGTCATGTCGATGAAGTCGATGACGATCAGGCCGCCGATGTCGCGCAAGCGCAACTGACGGGCGATTTCTTCGGCAGCTTCAAGGTTGGTCTGCAGAGCGGTTTCTTCGATGTCGCTGCCTTTGGTGGCGCGCGCCGAGTTGATGTCGATGGACACCAGGGCTTCGGTCGGATCGATAACGATGGAGCCGCCGGAAGGCAGTTCAACGACGCGCTGGAAAGCGGTCTCGATCTGGCTTTCGATCTGGAAACGGTTGAACAGCGGAACGCTGTCTTCGTACAGCTTGATCTTGCTGGCGTACTGCGGCATCACCTGGCGGATGAAGGTCAGGGCTTCGTCCTGTGCTTCAACGCTGTCGATCAGTACTTCGCCGATGTCCTGGCGCAGGTAATCGCGGATGGCGCGGATGATCACGTTGCTTTCCTGGTAGATCAGGAATGGCGCGGAGCGATCCAGCGAGGCTTCTTTGATGGCGGTCCACAGTTGCAGCAGGTAGTCGAGGTCCCACTGCATTTCTTCGCTGCTGCGGCCCAGGCCGGCAGTGCGAACGATCAGACCCATGTCGGCTGGTGCAACCAGGCCGTTCAGGGCTTCACGCAGTTCGTTGCGCTCTTCACCTTCGATGCGACGGGAGATACCGCCGGCACGCGGGTTGTTCGGCATCAGAACCAGGTAACGACCGGCCAGGCTGATGAAGGTGGTCAGGGCTGCGCCCTTGTTGCCACGTTCTTCTTTTTCGACCTGAACGATGACTTCCTGGCCTTCGCTCAGGACGTCCTTGATGTTGACGCGGCCTTCGGGGGCTTTCTTGAAGTATTCGCGGGAGATTTCTTTGAGGGGCAGGAAGCCGTGGCGCTCAGAGCCGAAATCGACAAAGGCAGCCTCAAGGCTTGGTTCGATGCGAGTAATCCGGCCTTTATAGATGTTGGCCTTTTTCTGCTCGCGTGCACCGGATTCGATGTCCAGGTCGTAGAGGCGTTGGCCATCTACCAGTGCAACACGCAACTCTTCGGGTTGAGTTGCGTTAATCAGCATTCTTTTCATGTAGTACCGTCGGTTTCCGGGCTGCCGGAAACGGCGTTCGGCACACACGACTTCTCATGGTCGGTGTCAGGTGCGTCAGGAGTGGTTGGACACTCCAGTGTCTAGCGAACCCGGCCAATTGGGCCGGCGTCGCGACGTACGCGTCCTGCTTGCTGTGGCTACTTAAGCACTCAGTCAGGAGGAGGAATCAACCGGCGGCTGTGGACGAGATGAAGCGTCTTGATAAAGCCTATTGCTACACAGTCCAGCGGTTGTGCATCTCCACCCTACACGTATCCCTGATAATTCGGGTGCTGCCGCGCGCAGAATCCGCAGCGGGTTGGCATTTACCGTGAGCTCCGAAAGGGGAGGTCACGCATCATGGCTAATTTAGGCGTTGTTTCCGAAGCGTTCGCTCGGGGTTGTTCGTAGCTGACTGCACTTTGTGAACTGGCCGTGAATATTTGCTCGCAAGGCGAGTGAAAACTCTGCTTTGCGGCATGCTTCAGGCCTCATGTCACCTGCGCTCGTTACAACTGCAAACTCTACCGTTTCGTAGCGAAAGCCCCGTAGGACGGCCTCTCGTCCTCGTGAATTGCGTTGGTCAGGGCCGGTTTTTGACCGTTAGTCCGCTGTCCAGGCCACTTTTGGCGGCGTTCGCGACTATAGCAGCAATGATTAAGTGCTTCAATTCCATAAAAAATTGTTATCATCCGCGCCATGACGACTACTGCCCCTTCGACCCCAGCCGTACAACTGCTGGAGGTCTCGCCGGAATATGCCGGCCAACGTATTGATAACTTCCTTCTCGCCCGGCTTAAAGGCGTGCCCAAGACCTTGATTTACCGCATTTTGCGCAAGGGCGAAGTGCGGGTGAACAAAGGTCGGATCAAGCCCGAATACAAGCTGCAGGCGGGCGATATCGTGCGCGTGCCGCCGGTTCGCGTGCCTGAGCGCGACGAGCCGGTGCCGCTGGCACAAGGCCTGCTGCAGCGCCTCGAAGCCTCGATTGTCTTCGAAGACAAGGCGTTGATCGTGATCAACAAGCCTTGCGGCATCGCGGTTCATGGCGGCAGCGGCCTGACTTACGGGGTGATCGAAGCCTTTCGTCAGTTGCGTCCCGATTGCAAAGAGCTCGAACTGGTTCATCGTCTCGACCGTGATACCTCCGGCCTGTTGATGATCGCCAAGAAGCGCAGCATGTTGCGCCACTTGCACACGGCATTGCGCGGCGATGGCGTCGATAAGCGCTACATGGCGCTGGTTCGCGGCAACTGGGCGGCCTCGATCAAGCAAGTCCGAGCGTCGCTTGGCAAGAGCAACCTGCGTTCCGGCGAGCGTATGGTCGAGGTCGACGAGGAGGAGGGCAAGGAGTCCGTGACCGTGTTCAAGGTCCTGCGTCGTTTTGGCGACTTTGCCACCCTGATCGAAGCCAAGCCGATTACCGGCCGGACTCACCAGATCCGCGTCCACACCTTGCACGCCGGGCATTGCATTGCCGGTGACACCAAGTACGGCGATGAAGGCTTCAGCAAAGAGATTCGTGACCTGGGCGGCAAGCGCCTGTTCCTGCACGCCTACATGCTGACCGTGCCGCTGCCGGATGGTGGTGAGCTGAAGTTGCAGGCACCGGTCGACGAGATGTGGGCCAAAACCGTGGAGCGCCTGAGTGCACCCATCTGATTACAAGCTGCTGATTTTCGATTGGGACGGCACTCTCGCCGACTCCATTGGTCGGATTGTCGAGTCGATGCACGTCGCGTCCGAGCGCTCCGGATTTCAGTTGCGCGAAGATTTTGCTGTCAAAGGCATCATCGGTCTGGGTCTGCCGGAAGCGATTCGTACGTTGTATCCGGAAATCGGCGACGACGAATTGGTAGCCTTCCGTCAGCACTATGCTGATCACTACATCGCCTCGGAAGCCGTGCCTTCGCCGTTGTTCGACGGTGTGGTCGAGTCGATGGAGGCATTTCGTGCCGAGGGTTATCACTTGGCGGTCGCGACCGGCAAGGCTCGTCGCGGGCTGGATCGGGTGCTGAAGTCTCACGGCTGGGAAGATTATTTCGATATCACCCGCGCGGCCGACGAAACCGCCAGCAAACCCCATCCGCTGATGCTCGAGCAAATCCTCGCTCACTGCGAGGTTCGCCCGGAGCAGGCGCTGATGGTGGGCGATTCGTCCTTTGACTTGCAGATGGCGCGCAACGCCGGCATGGATTCGGTGGCCGTCAGCTATGGCGCGCAATCGATCGAAGCGTTGAAATTATTCGAGCCGGCACTGGCCATTGATCGTTTTTCAGAATTGCATGCCTGGCTGAGTCAGCGGGCTTAATAGGTTTTTGCTGGGGTAGATGTCATGACCGACGAATGGAAAGCGCCCGCCAAGGCGAGCGCAGAGAGCGGTGACGAAAAAAGCTGGAAGCTGTTGGAAAAGACCCTGCTGGCTAGCGTGCAAGAGCAGCGCCGGTCCCGTCGCTGGGGGATTTTCTTCAAGCTGCTGACTTTTGTGTACCTGTTTGGCGCGTTGATCCTGTTCACGCCGCTGATGGATATGGAAAAAGCTGCCACTCTCAGTGGTAACTACACCGCGCTGATCGACGTGACCGGCATGATCGCCGACAAGGAGCCAGCCAGCGCAGACAACATCGTCGGCAGCCTGCGTGCAGCGTTCGAGGACAAGAAGGTCAAGGGTGTCATCCTGCGAATCAACAGTCCGGGCGGCAGTCCGGTGCAGTCGGGTTACGTCTATGACGAGATCCGCCGTTTGCGCGGCCTGCATCCGGACACCAGGATTTACGCGGTGATCTCTGATTTGGGCGCTTCGGGTGCTTATTACATCGCCAGTGCGGCGGATCAGATCTACGCCGACAAGGCGAGCCTGGTGGGTTCCATTGGTGTGACGGCGGCTGGTTATGGCTTTGTCGGGACAATGGAGAAGCTGGGTGTCGAGCGTCGCACTTACACCTCTGGCGAGCACAAATCGTTCCTCGATCCGTTCCAGCCGCAGAAGCCTGAAGAAACTCAGTTCTGGCAGGGCGTGCTCGATACCACTCATCAGCAGTTCATCAACAGCGTCAAGAAAGGTCGTGGCGACCGCCTCAAGGACAAGGAACATCCGGAGTTGTTCTCCGGGTTGGTCTGGTCTGGCGAGCAGGCGCTGCCGCTGGGCCTGATCGATGGTCTGGGAAATGCCAGTTCAGTGGCGCGTGATGTGATCGGCGAGAAAGAGCTGGTGGACTTCACCGTTCAAGAGTCGCCATTCGATCGCTTCTCGAAAAAACTGGGTGCCAGCGTGGCTGAGCATCTGGCGATGTGGATGGGCTTCCAGGGGCCTTCGTTGCGCTGATCTCCTTCGGCATAATAAACCGGCCCAAGTGGCCGGTTTTTTAATGTCTGCGCGGCCTCTGTAGCAGCTGGCGAAGCCTGCGTTCGAGTGCGCAGCACTCGCAAATCCGGATTGCGCGGTTTATCTGAAAGGTTGCGGTGGATGGTTTGGCGAGCGCTGCGCACTCGAACGCAGGCTTCGCCAGCTGCTACGGGACTGTGGTGTTCAGGGGGTTTCAATCCCTTCGGCCAGCAACATGTCCACCAGGCGAATCAATGGCAGGCCGATCAGGCTGGTGGCGTCAGGGCCTTCGGTGCTTTGAAACAGGCTCACCCCCAAACCTTCGGCTTTGAAGCTGCCAGCGCAGTCGTAGGGCTGTTCGGCGCGAAGGTAGCGTTCGATGCGCGCCTGGTCGAGCGAGCGCATGTGTACGGTGAACGGCACGCAGTCGACCTGGCATTCACCAGTCTGGCTGTTGAGCAGCGCCAGGCCGGTGAGGAAGGTCACGCTGGCACCGCTCGAAGCCAGCAATTGTTCTCGGGCCTTTTCGAAGGTGTGCGGTTTGCCGATAATCCGCTCGCCAAGCACCGCGACCTGATCGGAGCCGATGATCAGATGAGCGGGATGGCTGCTGGCCAGCGCGCGTGCTTTTTCCTCGGCGAGGCGCTTGACCAGCTCGATGGCGGACTCGCCCGGACGATGGCTTTCGTCGATATCCGGCGAGCTGCAGATAAACGGCAGCTGCAAGCGGGCCAGCAATTCCCGGCGATAAACCGAGCTTGAAGCGAGTAATAAAGGCAGCATGCGCATCTCCAGAAGACAGGCGCGAATTCTAGCGGAGGCTTGCAAGTGACGGACAGGGCTGAATTTCCTTTGACATGGCTGGGGGCATCCCTATAATGCTGCGCCTATGTTGAATGACCCGATTCCACCTCACGTTGACCCGCGCAAATTGGCTGATCGTGGCACCACCCTTCAAGGTGAACTGCTGCTGGCCGATTTGGAGAGACTCTGCGACCCGCTTTCCGACACTGTCGGTACGGTGCAGGCTAAATTCGTTTTTGAACGAGATGAACGTAAGTCTGTGGTAATTCACAGCTTTATCGACACCGAAGTCAAAATGGTTTGCCAGCGTTGTCTTGAGCTGGTCACCCTGCCGATCCATAGCGAATGCAGTTATGCTGTGGTGAAGGAGGGTGCGAATACCCAGTCGTTGCCGAAAGGTTATGACGTGCTGGAACTGGGCGAAGATCCTTTGGATCTGCAGTCACTGATCGAGGAGGAGCTTCTGCTCGCCTTGCCCATTGTGCCTGCTCATCATCCGGAAGAATGCCAGCAGCCGGCGGGTCTCGATGAGCCCGAACCGAGCGAGGACGAGGTAACGCGGTCCAACCCGTTCAGTGTATTGGCGCAGTTAAAGCGTGACCCAAACGTTTAGGAGTTAATCAATTATGGCTGTTCAGCAGAACAAAAAATCCCGCTCTGCCCGTGACATGCGTCGTTCCCACGACGCCCTGACGGCAAGCACTCTGTCTGTAGAAAAAACCACCGGTGAAATTCACCTGCGTCACCACGTATCGCCAGAAGGCGTATACCGTGGCCGTAAAGTGATCGACAAGGGCGCTGACGAGTAATCACTTGTCTGCTCAAGTCATCGCGATTGACGCAATGGGCGGGGACTTCGGTCCCCGCAGCATTGTTCAGGCCAGCCTTGCTTGCCTGTCTGCTACGCCCTCGCTACATCTGACCCTCGTCGGTCAACCCTCCCTTCTTGAAGAATTGCTCTCTGGCCAATCGGCTGTGGATCGCTCGCGTCTGTCGATTGTTCCGGCGTCCGAAGTCATCACCATGGACGAAAAACCTGCACAGGCCCTGCGCGGCAAGCCCGACTCGTCGATGCGCGTGGCGCTGGAGTTGCTGCGCGATGGCAAGGCCCAGGCCTGCGTTAGTGCCGGCAATACCGGTGCGTTGATGGCATTGTCGCGCTTCGTGCTCAAGACCTTGCCGGGTATTGATCGGCCGGCCATGGTGGCGGCGATTCCAACGCAGAAGGGTTATTGCCAGTTGCTCGACCTGGGCGCCAATGTCGATTGCAGTGCCGAGCACCTGTTGCAGTTCGCCGTCATGGGGTCGGTGGCGGCGGAAACACTGGGCATCGTTCGTCCGCGAGTGGCGCTGCTGAACATTGGTACTGAAGACATCAAGGGCAATCAGCAGGTCAAACTCGCTGCAACATTGTTGCAAAGTGCCCGTGGTATCAATTACATCGGTTTTGTCGAAGGTGACGGTGTGTACCGTGGCGAGGCGGATGTGGTGGTATGTGACGGTTTTGTCGGCAATATCCTGCTCAAATCCAGCGAAGGCCTGGCGACCATGATTGCCGGGCGCATCGAAGCCTTGTTCAAGAAAAACCTTGCGTCGAAAGTGGTCGGTGCTTTGGCATTGCCGCTGATGAAGCGCTTGCAAGCCGATCTGGCGCCTGCGCGACATAACGGCGCAAGTTTCCTTGGTTTGCAGGGAATTGTGGTGAAAAGCCATGGTTCGGCGGGGGTTCAGGGCTTCCAGAGTGCGATTCAGCGCGCCTTGATCGAGATCCAGGAGAACCTGCCGGAACGCATTCACGGTCGCCTGGAGGATTTGTTGCTTTAGGCGTTTTCGTCGGACAATGCTTAAATGTGACCGCTCAGTTCAATTTGCCATCCAACTGTCAGTTTCTTGCGTCCCCCAAGCGGGACGTCAATTCTCCGACGACAAGATCATTAGGGGCTTGTTACATGTCTGCTTCCCTCGCATTCGTCTTTCCGGGACAGGGTTCGCAGTCCCTCGGCATGCTGGCCGAGTTGGGCGCGCAACATCCGGTTGTCCTCGAAACATTCAAAGAAGCTTCCGATGCTCTGGGTTACGACCTGTGGGCACTGACCCAGCAAGGGCCGGAAGAACAACTCAATCAAACCGATAAAACCCAGCCGGCCATTCTGACCGCCTCGATTGCCTTGTGGCGTCTGTGGCTGGCTGAAGGCGGCGCGCGTCCGGCTTATGTTGCCGGTCACAGCCTGGGCGAATACAGCGCTCTGGTCGCTGCGGGCAGTCTGAGCCTGGGTGACGCGGTGAAGCTGGTTGAACGCCGTGGTCAGTTGATGCAGGAAGCCGTTCCGGCCGGGCAGGGTGGCATGGCCGCCATTCTCGGTCTGGACGATGCTGATGTGCTGGCAGCCTGTGCCGAAGCGGCGCAAGGCGAAGTGGTCAGTGCGGTCAACTTCAACTCCCCTGGCCAGGTGGTCATCGCCGGTGCCAAGGCAGCGGTCGAGCGCGCCATCGAAGGCTGCAAGGCTCGTGGTGCCAAGCGCGCCATGCCATTGCCGGTCAGCGTGCCGTCCCATTGCGAGCTGATGCGTCCGGCGGCCGAGCGTTTCGCCGAGTCGATCGCAGCGATCGACTGGCAGGCGCCGCAGATCCCGGTGGTTCAGAACGTCAGCGCCACTGTGCCGGCCGATCTGGAAACCCTCAAGCGCGATCTGCTTGAGCAGCTTTACAAGCCTGTGCGCTGGGTCGAATCGGTTCAGGCGCTGGCCGCCAAAGGTGCTACCCAGTTGGTCGAATGCGGCCCGGGTAAAGTACTGGCTGGCCTGAACAAGCGTTGCGCCGAAGGCGTGTCGACATCCAACCTCAATACCCCCGACGCCTTCGCTGCCGCCCGCGCAGCGTTGGCTTGAATCAGGAGAAGCCTGCATGAGTCTGCAAGGTAAAGTTGCACTGGTCACTGGCGCGAGCCGCGGTATCGGCCAGGCTATCGCCCTGGAACTGGGTCGTCAGGGCGCCACCGTTATCGGTACCGCGACGTCTGCCTCGGGTGCCGAGCGCATTGCGGCAACCCTGGCGGAAAACGGGATTCAAGGCACTGGCCTGGAACTCAATGTCACCAGCGACGAATCCGTTGCTGCCGTACTGGCGAGCATTACATCGCAGTTCGGTGCGCCGGCGATCTTGGTCAACAATGCCGGTATCACCCGCGATAATCTGATGATGCGCATGAAAAATGACGAATGGCATGACGTCGTCGATACCAACCTGAACAGTCTGTTCCGCCTGTCCAAAGGCGTTTTGCGCGGTATGACCAAAGCCCGTTGGGGACGAATTATCAGTATTGGCTCGGTTGTGGGTGCCATGGGCAACGCAGGCCAAGTAAACTACGCAGCCGCCAAGGCCGGTCTGGAAGGTTTCAGCCGTTCACTGGCGCGTGAAGTCGGTTCGCGTTCGATTACGGTAAACTCGGTGGCCCCTGGGTTCATCGACACCGATATGACCCGTGAACTGCCTGAGGCGCAGCGTGAAGCCTTGCAGACGCAAATTCCGCTGGGCCGTCTGGGACAAGCTCAAGAGATCGCGTCTGTGGTCGCTTTTCTTGCATCCGACGGTGCGGCTTACGTTACTGGGGCTACAATCCCGGTGAACGGCGGGATGTACATGAGTTAAATGTGACGGGTTGCTTCAAAAAAATGTCATACGAGCTGTCTAAAATCCGTTATAAAGCTGCAATCTATTTATAGACAGAGGGTCGTCGGGTTTGAGGAGTGAAGCTTTCAGTTGAAAAACTGAAAAGTCTTTCTATACACTTACCCACTGGCCAGCTGCCTGAATTTGTCCATTAGGAGTGAAAACAAGGTATGAGCACCATCGAAGAGCGCGTCAAGAAAATCGTTGCTGAGCAACTGGGCGTTAAAGAAGAAGAAGTGGTCAACACTGCTTCCTTCGTTGAAGACCTGGGTGCCGACTCCCTTGACACCGTTGAGCTGGTGATGGCTCTGGAAGAGGAATTCGAGACCGAAATCCCTGACGAAGAAGCTGAGAAGATCACTACTGTACAAGCCGCAATCGATTACGTTACTAACCACCAGGCTTAATAGCTTGTAATCGTTGCTTGCTGTCATGGAAAAACCGCACTGCCATCACGGCGTGCGGTTTTTTCTTTAGGCCTGATGCAAAGTCGTCATTTGAAAAAGGAGAGTGCTGTGTCGCGTAGACGCGTCGTAGTCACCGGTATGGGTATGTTGTCGCCACTGGGCACGGATGTGCCGAGCAGTTGGCAGGGCATTCTGGCTGGCCGCAGTGGCATTGGTCTGATCGAACACACCGACCTTTCTGCCTATTCCACCCGTTTTGGCGGCTCGGTAAAGGGCTTCAATGTCGAGGAATACCTGTCGGTCAAGGAAGCTCGCAAGCTCGACCTGTTCATTCAATACGGTCTGGCCGCAGGTTTTCAGGCAGTTCGTAACGCCGGTCTGGAAGTCACCGACGCCAACCGTGAGCGCATCGGCGTGGCCATGGGTTCGGGTATTGGCGGACTGACCAATATCGAAGAAACCAGCCGCACGCTGCATGATTCCGGCCCACGACGGATTTCTCCGTTTTTCGTGCCTGGCTCGATCATCAATATGATTTCCGGTTTCCTGTCCATCCATCTGGGCGCACAGGGACCTAACTACGCCATCGCCACCGCGTGTACCACCGGTACGCACTGCATCGGCATGGCGGCACGCAACATCATGTACGACGAAGCCGACGTGATGATTGCCGGCGGCGCTGAGATGGCAGCTTGCGGTCTGGGCATGGGCGGCTTCGGTGCCTCCCGCGCACTGTCGACCCGCAACGACGAACCGACCCGCGCCAGCCGTCCATGGGACAAGGGCCGTGATGGCTTCGTGCTGTCCGACGGTGCCGGCGCTCTGGTTCTGGAAGAACTGGAACACGCCAAGGCCCGTGGTGCGACGATCTACGCCGAGCTGATTGGCTTTGGCACCAGTGGCGATGCCTACCACATGACTTCGCCACCGGCCGATGGTGCAGGTGCTGCACGTTGCATCACCAACGCGCTGCGCGATGCCAGGATCAATGGCGATCAGGTTCAGTACGTCAATGCCCACGGCACCTCGACGTCGGCCGGCGACCTTGCCGAAGCCTGTGCGATCAAGTCGGTGTTCGGCGATCACGCTTACAAGCTGGCGGTCAGTTCGACCAAGTCCATGACCGGTCACCTGTTGGGTGCGGCGGGCGCGGTCGAGGCGATCTTCAGTGTGCTGGCGATCAACAGTCAGGTAGCGCCGCCGACCATCAACCTTGATGAGCCGGACGAAGGTTGCGACCTCGATTTCGTACCGCATACCGCGCGCAATATGGATATCGATGTGGTGCTGTCCAACTCCTTCGGGTTTGGCGGCACCAACGGCTCGCTGGTGTTCCGCCGGTTCGCTGACTGATGGACAGCTGGGTCGACGGTCAGCCGGCTGACGCTTTGTCGCTGAAGGATCGCGGCCTGGCTTACGGTGATGGTCTGTTCGAGACCATTGCCGTGCGCAACGGCGCTCCGGTGCTGCTGGATCGGCATCTGATGCGTTTGGTCAAAGGTTGTCAGCGGTTGGCAATTAATCTCGACCATGCGGCTGTGTGCACAGAGTTACTGACCTATGCCCAAGCGTTGGGCGAAGGTGTGCTCAAACTCATCGTCACGCGTGGCGAAAGCGCGCGCGGTTATGCGCCCGATCCTTCGGCTCAGGCGCGCCGCATCATGCTGGGCAACCCTCCTGCGGTTTATCCTGCTGCCAATGCGGAGCAGGGTGTTCGCCTGTTCCCCTGTGCAACGCGGCTTTCCAAACAGCCTCTGCTCGCCGGACTCAAGCACCTCAACCGCCTTGAGCAGGTCATCGCCCGCTCCGAATGGCAAGACACCGATCATGCCGAAGGCTTGATGCTCGATCAGGCCGGGCGCGTCATTGAAGGCGTGTTCAGCAATCTGTTTCTGATTCGCGATGGCGTGCTGATCACGGCTGATTTGAAGCGCTGCGGCGTGGCCGGGGTGATGCGTGCCGAATTATTGTTTCAAGCCGAGTCATTAGGGATCCCCACGCAAATCACCGACATCACCCTCGATCAGCTGCAATGGGCTGATGAAGTCTTTGTCTGCAACAGCGTGTATGGCGTTTGGCCGGTGCGCGCCTATGCCGCACTGAGCTGGCCGGTTGGTCCGCTCACCCGTAAACTCCAAACCATTGCCCGCGCGCTACTGGATGTTTGATTCGTGAGACGTAAATTCTTGCTGCTGCTGGAAACCGGATTGGTTCTGGCAGGGCTGTGTCTGGGCGCTTCTGCCTGGAAAATCCATTCAGCGCTGGAACAGCCGCTGAACATCACTCAGGAAGAGCTGCTGGAAGTGCCCAAAGGCACGACACCGACCCGCACCTTCTATCGACTCGAAGCCGATGGCGTCATCAAGGATGCGTTCTGGCTGCGGGTGTATTGGCGCTTCAATCTCGCCAAACAACCGTTGCACAAAGGCGAGTACCGCATGCAGCCCGGCATGACCGTCGAAGGCCTGATTGACCTGTGGAAACGCGGGGAAATGGTTCAGTACAGCCTGACCCTGGTCGAGGGCTGGAATTTCCATCAGGTCCGCGCTGCTCTGGCCAAGGATGAAAAGCTCGAAAAGACCCTCGACGGTTTGAGCGATAGCGAGGTGATGGACAAACTCGGCCACACCGGGATTTTTCCGGAGGGGCGATTCTTCCCTGATACTTATCGCTTCGTGCGCGGCATGACCGATGTCGAGCTGCTGAAAAAAGCCTACGATCGCCTCGACGAAGTCCTCGCCAAGGAGTGGAGCCAGCGCGCCGCTGACGTGCCGTACACCGAACCCTATCAAGCGCTGATCATGGCCTCGCTGGTGGAGAAGGAAACCGGCGTGCCGCAGGAGCGCGGGCAAATCGCTGGCGTGTTTGTGCGGCGCATGGAAATGGGCATGTTGTTGCAGACTGATCCGACCGTGATCTACGGCCTCGGTGATCGTTACAACGGCAAATTGACTCGCGCCCATCTCAAGGAAGCGACCCCGTACAACACCTACATGATTTCGGGACTGCCACCGACCCCGATCGCCATGGTCGGCCGCGAAGCGATTCATGCAGCGCTGAATCCGGTGGCGGGCAACAGTCTTTATTTTGTTGCTCGGGGGGATGGCAGCCACGTGTTCTCCGATGATCTGGACGCGCACAATAACGCGGTGCGTGAGTTCCAGATCAGGCGCCGTGCCGACTACCGCTCCAGCCCGGCGCCGGTTACGGCGCCAGAGGCGACGGATGAGCAGGCACCGATCCCGGCTGCTTCGCCCGACACCGCCCCCGAGGCTGTGCCGCAAGTGCCGCCGCAAGAGCCTGCTCAGGCGGTGCCACCAGAGCCGCAAGCGCCTGACCCGTCGCCATCACCGGAGCCGGCGCAAGAACCCGCTCAAGAACCCGCAGCCGCACCCGCGCCCGAACCGGATGCAACCGCGCCGCAAAGCCCGCAATGACTCTGACTAAGGACTGCCTGTGACTGGCTTGTTTATTACTCTGGAAGGCCCGGAAGGGGCCGGCAAGAGCACCAATCGCGAATACCTCGCCGAGCGCCTGCGCGCCGCGGGTATCGAGGTCGTGCTGACTCGCGAACCAGGCGGCACGCCGTTGGCCGAGCGGATCCGCGAAGTGTTGCTGGCGCCGGTTGACGAAGTCATGAACCCCGACACCGAGTTGCTGTTGGTGTTCGCCGCGCGAGCCCAGCATCTGGCCGAGGTAATTCGCCCGGCACTGGCCCGCGGTGCGGTGGTCCTGTGTGATCGCTTTACCGATTCGACCTACGCCTATCAGGGTGGCGGTCGCGGCCTGTCGCTGGAGCGCATCGAGACCCTGGAAGCCTTCGTCCAGGGCGATCTGCGCCCGGACCTGACGTTGATTTTCGATCTGCCGGTGGAAGTGGGCCTGGCCCGCGCCAGCGCTCGCGGTCGTCTGGATCGCTTCGAACTCGAAGGCCGAACCTTTTTTGATGCGGTGCGCAGTGCTTTCCTCGAGCGTGCCGAAGCGGATCCTGCGCGTTATGTCCTGGTCGATGCCGCCCAGCCGTTGGCGCAGGTTCAGCAGTCACTGGATGCCTTGCTGCCGCGCCTGCTGGAGTTGACCCGTGGCTGAAGCCTATCCGTGGCAGGACAGTCTCTGGCAGCAGTTGGCCGGTCGCAAGCAACATGCCCACGCCTATCTGCTGCATGGCCCGGCCGGGATCGGCAAGCGTGCACTGGCCGAGCGCTTGATGGCCAGTTTGCTGTGCCAGCGTCCGAGCGCCGCCCACGATGCTTGCGGCGAATGCAAATCCTGTCTGTTGCTCAAGGCCGGCAGTCACCCTGACAACTACATTCTGGAACCGGAAGAAGCCGATAAGGCGATCAAGGTCGATCAGGTTCGTGAGCTGGTCAGTTTCGTGGTCCAGACCGCGCAGATGGGCGGCCGCAAAGTGGTGCTGATCGAGCCGGCCGAGTCGATGAACATCAACGCCGCCAACGCCTTGCTCAAAAGCCTTGAAGAACCTTCCGGCGATACCGTTTTGCTGTTGGTCAGTCACCAGACCAGTCGTCTGTTGCCGACCATCAAGAGCCGCTGTGTGCAGCAGGCTTGTCCATTGCCGAGCGAAGCCATGAGTCTTGCATGGCTGGCGAAAGCCTTGCCGGACTGCTCGGAAGAAGAACGTATCGAGTTGCTGATCCTGGCTGCCGGTTCGCCACTGGCCGCCGTCAACTTGCAGGCCCAGGGCGTGCGCGAGCAGCGGGCGCTGGTGGTCGACGGGGTGAAGAAGTTGCTCAAGCAGCAACAGTCGCCGACACAACTGGCTGAAGGCTGGAATGCGATTCCGCTATTGCTGTTGTTCGACTGGTTCTGCGATTGGTCGAGCCTGATCCTGCGCTATCAGTTGACTCAGGACGAGGAAGGCCTGGGACTGGCGGACATGCGCAAGGTGATTCAGTACCTGGCGCAGAAAGCCGGCCAGGACAAGGTCCTGAATATTCAAGACTGGATCCTCGCCCAACGCCAGAAAGTGATGAGCAAAGCCAACCTCAATCGGGTGTTGTTGCTGGAGGCGCTGTTGGTGCAATGGGTGGGTTTGCCTACCCAGAAGTAACCGTCTGTGCCTAGACTCTGAGCATCTGCAACGGAGGTCAGCATGAATGAACTCGTCAATCCGGGGCCGCGCAACGGCATTTTGTCCCTGACGATCAAGGACAAGTCCGTGCTGTACGCGGCCTACATGCCGTTCATCAAGAACGGTGGCCTGTTTATCCCGACCAACAAGAGCTACAAGTTGGGCGATGAGGTATTCATGCTGCTGAACCTGATGGACGAGCCGGAGAAGATTCCGGTCGCCGGCAAGGTCACCTGGATCACCCCCAAAGGTGCGCAGGGCAACCGGGCTGCCGGGGTCGGCGTACAATTCAACGAAGGCGACAATAC
Organism: Pseudomonas sp. LS2P72; assembly: GCF_054897865.1. Taxonomy (NCBI): domain Bacteria; kingdom Pseudomonadati; phylum Pseudomonadota; class Gammaproteobacteria; order Pseudomonadales; family Pseudomonadaceae; genus Pseudomonas; species Pseudomonas sp. LS2P72. Next base: position 5,191,752 of record NZ_CM142708.1, on the reverse strand, counting down.
CGCTCGCAGTCGAATCGAAACCCATCTGGCCGGAGCCCTGAAGTCCGACCGTCCCACTCATACGATGTAAGTTGCAGCCCTTTTATGCTCGTAGATTCCCATTGCCACCTTGATCGCCTTGACCTCGCCGCCCACGACGGCTCCCTGGATGCCGCACTTGATGCGGCCCGTCTGCGCGGGGTAGGGCACTTTCTGTGTATCGGCGTCAGCGTCGAGAATGCCGCCGACGTCAAAGCCCTGGCTGAACGCTACGACGACGTCGACTGTTCGGTCGGCGTGCATCCGCTGGATGTGCAACCGGGCGCTGCGCCGGCACTGGATTGGCTGTTGCGCGAGCTCAACCACCCGCGTGTGGTGGCGATTGGTGAAACCGGTCTGGATTACCACTACGAGCCGGAAGCGGCGGAGTTGCAGCAGGAGTCGTTTCGCCTGCATCTGCAAGCGGCGCAGCAGACGGGCAAACCGGTGATCATCCACACCCGGGGTGCCCGCGCCGATACGTTGAACCTGTTGCGCGAAGCGGCACTGCCCCAGGCGGGCGTGCTGCATTGTTTCACCGAAGACTGGGACATGGCCAAAGCGGCGCTGGACATGGGGTATTACATTTCCTTGTCCGGGATTGTCACTTTCCGCAATGCCGACGCTCTGCGTGACGTAGCCAGTAAAGTGCCGGCTGACCGATTGCTGGTGGAAACCGACTCGCCTTACCTGGCGCCGATCCCTCATCGCGGCAAGCCGAACCTGCCGCAGTACGTGCGCGATGTAGCGGAATTTCTGGCAATGTTGCGAGGTGAGCCTTACGAGCGGTTTGCTGAGCAAACCACCGAGAATTTCAAGCGACTGTTTCCGCTGGCGCATGTGAAAGGTTAAATCGCAGGCAAAAAAAACCCGGGTTCTGGGGGGTGAATCCGGGTTAAGACCATTAGGAGTAAAACAAAGGTACACGGTCCGTTGGTACCTATATCGGCGCAACACTTGGGGGAGATGTCCCGCCGACAGTTGAAGTATTGATCAGTATTGCGCCGAGTCCAGTTTACCGGCGCCAGTTTTTAAACAAATTTGGAATACGGGCGCTTCGGTTGAGTTCTCATTAATCTGCGAAGCGGCCGGAATTCATCAAGAAACACATATATGGTCGGATGATCCGTGCATTTTTGCGCAAGTTAGGCATAATACGCGGCTTCGAATTTTGACCCCCAACAGACCTTTTCTTATGCATAAAGAACCTCGTAAGGTCCGTGAGTTTCGTCGCCGCGAGCAAGAAATTCTCGATACCGCGCTCAAGCTGTTCCTCGACCAAGGTGAAGACAGTGTCACCGTCGAGATGATTGCTGATGCCGTCGGTATCGGCAAAGGCACGATCTACAAGCACTTCAAATCCAAGGCCGAGATCTATCTGCGCCTGATGCTCGATTACGAGCGCGATTTGAATGAGCTGTTGCATTCGGCCGATGTCGACAAGGACAAGGAAGCCCTGTCCCGGGCCTACTTCGAATTCCGCATGCGCGATCCTCAACGCTATCGGTTGTTCGATCGCCTGGAAGAAAAGGTGGTCAAGGGCAATCAGGTGCCGGAAATGGTCGAGGAACTGCACAAGATCCGCGCCTCGAACTTTGAACGCCTGACCCTGCTGATCAAAGGCCGGATCAGCGAAGGCAAACTTGAAGACGTACCGCCTTACTTCCATTACTGCGCCTCCTGGGCGCTGGTGCACGGCGCCGTGGCGTTGTATCACTCGCCGTTCTGGAGCAATGTGCTGGAAGATCAGGAAGGTTTCTTCCAGTTCCTGATGGACATCGGCGTGCGCATGGGCAATAAACGCAAGCGCGATACCGACACTCCGAGCAGCTGAACCATTCCGTTGCTTTATTGCGCCGTTATTTCGCTACGTGGCGCAGTACCGCAGGAATATACTCAGGCATAGGACTTGCTAAAACTTGATTTGTAAGTCAAGTTTTAGCGGTCCGAATATTCTTCCCGCCGGAGTAGTCCATGATCGTTGACCGTCAAGGCAGGCGTTTTCGCAATTTGCGAATCAGTCTGACTTCAGCCTGCAATTACGCTTGTACCTACTGTGTGCCCAATGGCAAGCGGTTGGTCGCTGCGCAGGATGAGTTGTCGGCCGAGGCCATGGCGCGTGGCGTGGCCTATCTGATTGAAGCAGCGGGCATTGAGCGTTTGCGCATCACCGGCGGCGAGCCGCTGGTCAGCCCCAAACTCGAAACCTTCATGACCGCCGTCGGGCAGATGGGCCTGGCGGACATCAGCCTGACCACCAACGGTCAACTGCTGGCGAAGAAGCTGCCACTGCTGGTGGATGCCGGCATTCGTCGCATCAACGTTTCCCTCGATACCCTGGATGCCAGTGCCTTTCGCAGCATCGCCCGTGGTGGCGATCTGGCGACTGTGCTTGACGGTATGGATCAAGCCAGCGCCGCCGGCCTGAAGATCAAGGTCAATATGGTGCCGCTGCGTGGGCAGAACCTCGATCAAGTGATGCCGCTACTCGATTACTGTCTGGAGCGCGGCTATGAGCTTCGCTTCATCGAGTTGATGCGCATGGGCCACCTGGCCAGCGACTCCAATGCTTTCCTGCAACAGTTTGTCAGCCTGCAGCAGTTGCTCAGCCTGATCGGCGAGCGCTACGAATACCTTCAGGCCGATGCGCCGGTAGACGCCACCGCCGTGCGTTACCAGATTCCGGGGCAGGGCTACTTCGGTGTTATCGCCAACGAAAGCGTTCCTTTCTGCCGCACTTGTTCGCGGCTGCGTCTGTCCTCTACGGGCTGGCTGCATGGCTGCCTGTCGTCGAGCAACCGCCACTATGTCGGCGACCTGCTGGACAAGCCCCGTCATCAAGCGTTGCCCGCCTTGCAAAGACTCTTGGTGAAAGCCTTGGGCGATAAGCAGGAAGTGGCATTTTCTGGTGGCGCGACCATCATGAAAATCATCGGCGGCTGATCGAACCTCATCGCGAGACGGTGCTGATCCCGAGCTGGCGCGGAAGCTGCATCCCATGGCCATTCGCCGGTTTTCCGTCACCGGCCTCTGGAGGGTAGGATGCGTAGCCTGGTTTTGCTGCTGGCCGTTTTGGCGCTTGGTGGCTGCATGAATGTCAGCGATCTGGCTGAAGGGACTCGCTACCACATGAGCGACGCGGGGTTGCTCGACCATAGCGACAGTCGCCGTGTGAATAACCTGCGCATTCAACCGGACTCATTCGTCTATATCGCCCAAGGCGCCTTTGTGCCGCCTGGCAGTTCTGTCTACCCACGACCTAACGTGATTGCCGAAGTCGCCTTCGATGGTTTTGTCGAATACTTCCCCATGGTTCGCCGCGCCCGTGCCCCCGAAGGGCTTGATCAAGCCATGGGTGAAGCCCGTGCCGCCGGTGCCCATTACCTGCTCTATACCCGGTTTGCCAAGTCTGATGACCGTATCGGCAACTCGGACGAATGGCTCGATCAGGAAGCCCTGGATCGCCTCGGTATCGATGGCGGCGTGATTCAGATCATGTTGATCGAGACCAGCACCCAGTATTTGATTGATACTGCACGTATCAAGAGTCGTGGCGGTTTACTGACGTTCCACGATAAAAAGCCAGAAGACCTGATGGGCCCGCCGCTGGAACAATACGCGCGCAGCCTGCTGGGGCTCAGCGACCAGTAATTCAAAAGGAGAACGCCATGAGTGGCCCGCAAAAAGCCAACGATCTGTTGGGGCAAATCCCCAAAACCAAAGGCTTGCCGCCGGTCCACTTGTGGAATCCCGACTTCTGCGGCGACATCGACATGCGTATCGCCCGTGACGGCACCTGGTATTACCTGGGCACGCCGATCGGGCGCAAGCCGATGGTCAAGCTGTTCTCCACCATCATTCGCCGCGATGGTGACGATTACTTCCTCATTACCCCGGTCGAGAAGGTCGGCATCAAGGTCGACGATGCGCCCTTCGTGGCGATTGCCGTGGAGGTCGAAGGCGAAGGTGAAACCCAGGTCTTGCGTTTTACCACCAATGTTGACGAGACCGCCGAGGCCGGTACCGAACACCCCATACGTGTGGTAATCGACCCGGTCACGCAGGAACCTGCGCCCTACGTGCATGTGCGCACCAACCTTGAAGCCCTGATCCACCGCAACGTGTTCTACCAACTGGTGGAACTGGCCGTAACCCGCGAGATCGACGGGCAACGTTGGTTAGGCGTGTGGAGCGGTGGCGAGTTCTTCCCCATTGGACTTGAGCCGTAACGCGCCGAGTTGCTGCGTTCTGGAAAATGGCCTGCTATCAAGAGGGCCATTTTTTGCCTACAAACCTTTTTCCTTAAGCCGAGCAGCATGTTCAAGATAGAGGTGGACCGGGCTTACGTTCCAACTCGTGATCCCGGCCATTTGATTGACTGCGTCGAAATGGTCCATCGGGTAATCCGAACGAATGACTTTGCCCAGGTGCGAGCTGTACTGTCCGACTAGCCCGTCGTTGGCGTGTTTCTCTTTATAAAACAACTTCGACAGCACGATACAGTTCAAGTGGGACGGATCGAGAGGTTGCAGACTTTGAAAGTTTTGCAGGATCCCGCTCCAGGAGTAGTAGTACACGCCGTTTTCAATTTCGTTGCCGTCCCCACCCCAATGCTCCGGTAGCCCTTGCGGGTACTTGAGATTGAAAGCGGCCATTCCTGCGCTGGTCAGGGATTCGAAAGCCGCTTGAGGGTCCTGAGGGTTTTCCGGATGGTCGCTGATCAACGAAATGAAGGTGCCGACTGCTTTGAACAGTGCGAGTACGAGCACTTCGGGCAACTCCCCAGGCGTCAGCGCCTTATGCAACTGGTCGGCAATCTCGGAGCCATGATTGGGGCAACTGACAGACGTGACGGATGCGACCTTTTCCGGGTGTAACGCCGCTACGTAACGAGCAGCCAATGGACCTTGGCTGTGGCCGATCAGATTGACCTTGGCGGCTCCCGTCTCCTGCAAAATACGGTTGACGTGTTCGAGCAGTTTTTTACCGCGCTCCTCGTTTCCGTTAACGGCTGGAATGTTAACGGCAAACACCTTGGCCCCGGCATGTTCCAGAGCTTCCTTGATCTCGAAGAAGTAGGGATAACCGGCAATTTTATCGAAGCCAAAAAGGCCGTGGACCAAAACGATCGGGTATTGCGTAGACGCATCCATGTTCATGCTTATACCTGTCGATAGCGGAATTTAGTTGCGCTTGATCTGTCGCGGTTAACCGTAGGTCACAAAGCGAGTTCGTTCAAATCGCCCATCTGCCGTCAGACAGTAAAATCAAATTGACACTCAATCGTATGATGATTAGCGTAGACACCCATCGCGAACGGCTTTGTGCCGTCCCTGAATCGAGGTGTCCATGTCCAGCAGTTTTCATGCGTCGACGGTCGATTGGCTGGGTTGCTGGATCGCCACGGGCCAGGTCAAACCGGGTGAGGCGCTTAAGGTCGAAGCCGACCTGGGTGAGCAACTCGGTGTCAGCCGCACCGTTATCCGCGAAGCCATCAAAACCCTGGTCGCCAAGGGCATGCTCGAGGTCGGGCCCAAGGTCGGTACGCGGGTGTTGCCGGTGCGTCGCTGGAACCTCTTCGATCCGCAAGTCGTAGGCTGGCTGTCACGCAGCGGCTTGCCGGAAAACTTCGTCGACGACTTGCTCGACCTGCGCCGCACCATCGAACCTATGGCCGTGCGCTGGGCTTGCGAGCGCGCTACCGTCGAGCAGGTTCACGCCATCCTTCAGGCTTACAACGCGTTGGAGCGGGCAGTGGACAGCGGCGTCGATTACAACCGCGCCGACCAGTTCTTCCACGAGTGCATCCTCGCTGCCAGCCACAATCAATTCATCGAACAAATGGTCCCGGCCCTCGGCGCGCTGCTGGCGGTGTCGTTCGAAGTGTCCGCCGCCGACCCGGACGAATTGCGCCGCACGCTACCGATTCACAAAGACATGGCCGAGGCCATCGCCGCCCGTGATGCCGCGCGGGGTGTCTGGGCCTGCATGACCCTGATCGATAACGCCGACCTGGCCATCAAGCGCTTCTACCCGCAAGTCATGGCCGACAAAAAGGCCAGCTGACAACAATAGGAAAACAGGAGGTTTTCATGATGTGGACTGCGGTTACCGAACACCGGGCACGACTGGGTGAAGGCCCGTTCTGGGACGCGCCGACCCAGGCGCTGTACTGGGTTGATATCGCCGGTCAACAAGCGCTGCGGCTGATTGGCGCCAACGTGCAGATTTGGCAGTTGCCCGAGCACGTGTCTGCCTTCATCCCCTGCGAAAGCGGCGACGCGCTGGTGACGTTGAACAGCGGCGTGTATCGACTCGATCTGGATTCCCCGGGCCTGGAGCCTGGGCTGACTTTGCTTTGCGTCGCCGATCCACAACCTGGCAATCGCGCCAATGAAGCCCGCTGCGATGCTCAGGGCCGGCTCTGGCTCGGCACTATGCAGAACAACATCGGCGAGCAGGGCCAAGACGTGCCCATCGTGCGACGTTCCGGTGGTTTGTTTCGCATCGATCGCGATGCTCGGGTCACGCCGTTGCTTCGCGGGTTGGGCATTCCAAACACGTTGCTGTGGAGCGAAGACGCAACCACCGTGTACTTCGCCGACAGCCTCGACAACACGCTCTATCAGTACTTCATCCGCACCGACGGCAACCTCGACCCGGCCCGGGTCTGGTTCGGACCGCATGAACGCGGCGGCCCTGATGGCTCGGCGATGGATGCCGAAGGTTACCTCTGGAACGCTCGTTGGGACGGTAGTTGTCTGCTCAGGCTGACCCCGGACGGGCTGGTTGATCGCGTGATCGAACTGCCAATCAGCCGCCCCACCAGTTGCGTATTCGGGGGTGATGACCTGAAAACCCTTTACATCACCAGCGCCGCGAGCGCGCTCAACCATCCGTTGGACGGCGCGTTGCTGTCGATTCGAGTCGAAGTGCCCGGAAAAACCTGTACTCGGTTTGCTGGGTGAGTCCCAAAATATGGGATGTAAAATTATATATTGAGATTATTTGACGGTCGGGTTTATAGTCGGCTCCATCAGTTACACGCACTCACACTTAAAAAAACAAAACAGGTGAAGTGATGCAGCGATTTTCCAAAAAGCCTTTTGACCGGACATCGACAGATGCCCGGCTTTTGTCGTGTCTTCGAAAAGGAGTCTTGATCCATGGCTGAACCTCTTTCCTTGCCACCAGTGCCCGAACCGCCGAAGGGTGAGCGCCTGAAAAACAAGGTCGTGCTGCTGACCGGTGCCGCTCAGGGTATCGGCGAGGCGATTGTCGCGACCTTCGCTTCCCAGCAGGCCAAGCTGATCATCAGCGATATCCAGGGTGAGAAAGTTGAAAAAGTCGCGGTGCACTGGCGGGACAAAGGCTTCGACGTTCAGGCAATCAAGGCTGACGTTTCCAACCAGCAAGACCTGCACGCCATGGCCAGACTGGCGATCGAACTGCACGATCGGATCGACGTGCTGGTCAACTGCGCCGGGGTCAACGTGTTCCGCGATCCGCTGGAAATGACCGAGGAAGACTGGCGTCGCTGCTTCGCCATCGACCTGGACGGCGCCTGGTATGGCTGCAAAGCGGTATTGCCGCAGATGATCGAGCAGGGTATCGGCAGCATCATCAACATCGCCTCGACCCACTCCACTCACATCATTCCCGGCTGCTTCCCGTACCCGGTGGCCAAACATGGCCTGCTCGGACTGACCCGCGCTTTGGGCATCGAATATGCGCCGAAGGGCATTCGCGTCAACGCCATCGCGCCGGGTTACATCGAAACCCAGCTGAACGTTGATTACTGGAACGGTTTTGCCGACCCGCATGCCGAACGTCAGCGCGCTTTCGATCTGCATCCGCCACGTCGCATTGGCCAGCCGATCGAAGTGGCCATGACCGCTGTTTTCCTGGCCAGCGATGAAGCGCCGTTTATCAATGCTTCGTGCATCACCATCGATGGCGGTCGCTCGGTCATGTACCACGACTGAGTCAATCGGGTTTCAGGCGTGGAATTACGTCTGAAATCCAATCATCATACGATATGACTATTAGCTGCACAGTTTGATTGGCTTTCAAATAACGCTCAAAAAAATAACAAGGAGTCAGCTTATGAATCGTCGTCGTGGGATCCGTTCCCTGTGCTGTGCCGCTTTGGCGGTCACCGCGGTCAGCCTGAGCAGTTCGTTGCTGGCAGCCGAGGAAGTGAAGATCGGTTTTCTGGTCAAACAAGCGGAAGAGCCCTGGTTTCAGACCGAATGGGCATTTGCTGAAAAGGCCGGGAAAGAAAAGGGCTTCACCGTCATCAAGATCGCTGTGCCGGACGGCGAGAAAACCCTCTCGGCCATCGACAGCCTCGCCGCCAACGGTGCCAAGGGCTTTGTGATCTGTCCGCCAGACGTGTCCCTGGGACCTGCGATCATGGCCAAGGCCAAGCTCAACGGTTTGAAAGTCATCGCCGTCGATGACCGCTTCGTCGATGCCAGCGGCAAGTTCATGGAAGACGTTCCTTACCTCGGCATGGCCGCGTTCGAAGTCGGCCAGAAGCAGGGCAGCGCCATGGCTACCGAAGCGAAGAAACGCGGCTGGGACTGGAAAGACACTTACGCGGTGATCAACACCTTCAACGAACTCGACACCGGCAAGAAACGCACCGACGGTTCGGTCAAAGCGCTGGAAGACGCCGGCATGCCGAAAGACCACATTCTGTTCTCGGCACTGAAAACCCTCGACGTACCGGGCAGCATGGACGCCACCAACTCGGCGCTGGTGAAACTGCCAACCGCGGCGAAAAACCTGATCATCGGCGGCATGAACGACAACACCGTGCTGGGCGGCGTGCGCGCCACCGAGAGTGCCGGTTTTGCCGCGGCCAATGTGATCGGCATCGGCATCAACGGCACCGATGCCATCGGCGAATTGAAGAAGGCCAACAGCGGCTTCTTCGGCTCGATGCTGCCGAGCCCGCACATCGAGGGATACAACACCGCCAGCATGATGTACGAGTGGGTCACCACCGGCAAAGAACCGCCGAAGTACACCGCGATGGACGACGTGACGCTGATTACTCGCGAGAACTTCAAGCAGGAACTGGAAAAGATCGGCCTCTGGAACTGAGGCCCGGTTGATTTCATCGGTGGCCCTGGCGACGGGGCTGCCTGATCTGTGTGAAGAGGTGGGTTATGCACGCGCAATCAAAAACACAACAACACACTGCCGGCGGCAGCTTGCGATTCAACGGGATCGGCAAGACCTTTCCCGGGGTGAAGGCGCTGGATGGCATCAGCTTCGTCGCCCATCCGGGGCAGGTTCACGCCTTGATGGGCGAGAACGGCGCCGGCAAATCGACCCTGCTGAAAATCCTCGGCGGTGCTTACACCCCGAGCAGCGGCGACCTGCAGATCGGCGAGCAGGCAATGGTCTTCAAGTCCACCGCCGACAGCATCGGCAGTGGCGTCGCCGTGATCCATCAAGAGCTGCACCTGGTCCCGGAAATGACCGTGGCAGAGAACCTGTTCCTCGGTCATCTGCCGGCCAGTTTCGGCCTGATCAATCGCGGCGCGTTGCGGCAACAGGCATTGGCCTGCCTCAAGGGCCTGGCCGATGAAATCGATCCGCAAGAGAAAGTAGGGCGCCTGTCCCTCGGTCAGCGGCAATTGGTGGAAATCGCTAAGGCCTTGTCCCGTGGGGCGCATGTGATCGCGTTCGACGAACCGACCAGCAGTCTGTCGGCACGGGAAATTGATCGTTTGATGGCGATCATCGGTCGCCTGCGCGACGAAGGCAAAGTGGTGCTTTACGTCTCCCACCGCATGGAAGAAGTGTTCCGCATCTGCAACGCGGTGACGGTGTTCAAGGACGGTCGCTTTGTGCGCACGTTCGAGGACATGAGCGAACTGACTCACGATCAGCTGGTGACTTGCATGGTCGGTCGCGACATTCAGGACATCTACGATTACCGCCACCGTCAGCGTGGCGCGGTGGCGCTCAAGGTTGACGGTTTGCTGGGACCGGGTTTGCGTGAGCCAGTGAGTTTCGAGGTGCACAAAGGCGAGATTCTCGGGCTGTTCGGTTTGGTCGGCGCCGGTCGCACGGAGCTGTTCCGTATGCTCAGCGGCCTTGAGCGCAACACTGCCGGACGCTTGGAATTGCGCGGCCATGAACTGAAGTTGCGTTCACCCCGCGATGCGATTGCCGCCGGGATTCTGCTGTGCCCCGAGGACCGCAAGAAAGAGGGCATCCTGCCGCTCGCCAGCGTCGCCGAGAACATCAACATCAGCGCCCGCGGTGCCCATTCCACCTTCGGCTGCCTGTTGCGTGGCCTGTGGGAGAAAGACAACGCCGACAAGCAGATCAAGGCGCTGAAAGTGAAGACGCCCAACGCGGCGCAGAAAATCATGTACCTGTCTGGTGGCAACCAGCAGAAGGCCATTCTCGGCCGCTGGCTGTCGATGCCGATGAAAGTCCTGCTGCTCGACGAACCGACTCGCGGCATCGACATCGGCGCCAAAGCCGAGATCTACCAGATCATCCACAACCTGGCCGCCAGCGGCATCGCGGTGATCGTGGTCTCCAGCGACCTGATGGAAGTGATGGGTATTTCCGACCGCATCCTGGTGCTCTGCGAAGGCGCGATGCGCGGCGAGTTGTCTCGCGCAGAGGCCAATGAATCCAACCTGCTGCAACTGGCTTTGCCGCGCCAACGCGCTGACGGCGTGGCGAACTGAGAGGTGACTATGACAATCCAAAACAACGCACTGCCAACCCCGCGCAAACCTCTGGACCTGCGGCGGTTTCTCGATGACTGGGTGATGCTGCTGGCGGCCGTCGGGATCTTCGTGCTTTGCACCTTGTTGATCGACAACTTTCTTTCGCCGCTGAACATGCGCGGCCTGGGCCTGGCGATTTCGACAACGGGGATTGCCGCGTGCACCATGTTGTATTGCCTGGCGTCCGGGCATTTCGATTTGTCGGTGGGGTCGGTGATTGCCTGCGCCGGCGTGGTCGCGGCGGTGGTGATGCGCGACACCGACAGCGTGTTTCTCGGTGTGGTGGCGGCGCTGTTCATGGGGCTGATCGTCGGGTTGATCAACGGCATCGTGATCGCCAAGCTGCGGGTCAATGCGTTGATTACCACACTGGCGACCATGCAGATCGTTCGCGGCCTGGCTTACATCTTCGCCAACGGCAAAGCGGTGGGCGTGTCGCAAGAGCAGTTCTTCGTTTTCGGTAACGGCCAGTTGTTGGGTGTGCCGGTGCCGATCCTGATCACCATCGTCTGCTTCCTGTTTTTCGGCTGGTTGCTGAATTACACCACCTACGGGCGCAACACCATGGCCATCGGCGGTAACCAGGAAGCGGCGCTGCTGGCCGGGGTGAACGTTGACCGGACCAAGATCATTATCTTTGCCGTGCACGGGTTGATAGGGGCGTTGGCCGGGGTGATTCTGGCGTCGCGCATGACATCCGGTCAGCCGATGATTGGCCAGGGTTTTGAGCTGACGGTGATTTCTGCCTGTGTGTTGGGCGGGGTGTCGTTGAGCGGCGGGATCGGCATGATCCGGCATGTGATTGCCGGGGTGTTGATTTTGGCGATTATCGAGAATGCTATGAACCTGAAGAACATTGATACGTTTTACCAGTATGTGATTCGGGGTTCGATTTTGCTGTTGGCCGTTGTCATCGACCGACTAAAACAGCGTTGAGATTTGGGGGGATTCAAGAACCACCCCTCACCCCAACCCTCCCGAAACGTCGGACCGCCCCAGAGGGGCGAGGGGGCCGACCGAGGTATTCTTCCGAGTGACATCGACCTGAAATATCGAGTCGAACTCAGGCTTTGAAAAGCGTGGAGATCTGCTCCCTTTCCCCCTCTCCCCTATGGGGAGAGGGCTGGGGTGAGGGGTGGATTCATCTGACACCACACCTCCGAACATCCCGCCTCCCGTCACCTACCCAAAATATCCCTTGCTCGGCCAACCCCGTTTCGGTTATCACTTTGTACATGATTAGACAGGTACGATTTGACAAGAAACAACGGGTGGTCGACGAACTCATCCGGCGCATCGAAAGCGGCCTCATGGAGGACGGCTTTCTGCTGCCGGGCGAGCATCAATTGGCTCAAGAATTCAAAGTCAGCCGCGGCACGCTGCGCGAAGCCCTGGCTGAGTTGAAACGGCGCAATTACATCGCGACGCAAAGCGGGGTGGGCTCCATCGTTACCTTCGACGGTGTGGTGCTCGATCAGCGCAGCGGCTGGGCCCAGGCCCTGGCTGACAGCGGGGCGCTGATCAATACCGAAGTGCTGCGGCTGGAGGCGGTCACCCGTCCTGACCTGTTGCCACGTTTCGGCACCGACCAATTCATCACCCTCGACCGTCGCCGTCGTTCCAACGAAGGCAAGCTGGTCTCCCTTGAACGCTCATTGATGCCCGCCACCGGCGGCCTGGAAAGCCTGCCGCGGGTCGGCCTTATCGACAACTCCCTAACCATCACCCTGGCTGCTTACGGCTATATCGGCGAGCGCGGCGATCAATGGATCGGCGCCGAACCCTTGAACGCCGAAGACGCCGAACTGCTCGGCCGTCCGGAAGGCACGGTGTTCCTCAAGGCCTTGCGCACCACTTATGACCGGCAAAACCGCTTCATGGAGCAGGTCGAAAGCTTGCTCGATCCGGTGCATTTTCGCCTGCACCTGCAGTTTGGAGAGTCAAAATGACCGCGCTCAATCGTGCATTGGGCGCGTTCTACGGACTGGCTCTGGGCGATGCGCTGGGCATGCCGACCCAATCCCTGAGCCGTGCCGAGATCAAGGTGCGCTTCGGCGAGATCACTGACCTCGAGGACGCGGGCCCCGATCAACCGATCGCCGCCAACATGCTCAAAGGCTCGATCACCGATGACACCGAACAGGCGATTCTGGTCGGCCAATTGTTGGTCGATGGCGAGGGCCGGATCGAACCGTCGCTGCTAGCCCAACGGTTGATCGAATGGGAAGCCGCGATGCAGGCTAAGGGCTCGCAAGACTTGCTCGGCCCTTCGACCAAACGTGCCATCGAAATGATCCTCGCCGGCCACTCACCGGAAGAAGCGGGGCGCTACGGCACCACCAATGGTGCGGCGATGCGCATCACACCGGTGGGGATCGCGGCGGATGTCGCCGACCCTGAGCGATTCATCAACGCTGTCGTGCAGGCTTGCCAGGTCACCCACAACACCACGCTGGGCATTTCCAGTGCGGCGGCGGTGGCGGCGGTGGTCTCGGCCGGTATCAACGGCATGGACCTGGGCGAGGCGTTGAACCTCGGCCAGCAAATCGCTCAACAAGCTGAAAGCCACGGTTACTGGGTGGCTGGCGGACGCATCGCCTCGCGCATCAGTTGGGCGCGGACCATCAGTGTCGACAGCGACAAGGCGTTGCTGGCGGATTTGATGTACGACGTGATCGGCACGTCGGTGGCTTCACAGGAATCGGTGGTGGTCTCGTTTGCCCTGGCCCAGCAAGTGGCCATTGGTGAAATGAACGCCTTCGAAGCGCTGTGCATGGCCGCGAGCCTTGGCGGCGACACCGACACCATCGCGGCGATTCTCGGCGCCATGCTCGGCGCCTGCCTGGGCCTTGAGAGTTGGCCGGCGGCGATGATCGACAAGGTCAAAGCGGTCAATGATCTGGAGCTGGAACCGTTGGTGCAGGGGCTGTTGGCCTTGCGCTGATTGCACTGACGCCATCGTCGGAACGCCGCCCGGAGCAAGCTCGCTCCCACAAGGGATAGTGCAAACCTTAAGGTATCCACCGTACCTGTGGGAGCGAGCCTGCTCGCGATGGGCGCGCCGCATACTTTGATTTTTCACCACGCAATGGATAGCACGAACTTGGCCAGGACAGCCGGGATGTTGTTTCGTCTTCCGTCATTGCCGACAACCACAACAAAGGCAACAGGAGCATTTCACATGAGTTCAACAAACACCGGGCAAAGCGCCGGGCAACTGGAAACCCGTGGCATCGAGCCCGTGCCGGAAGCGGAGTGCAACGGTCATCCGCTGCAACTGTTCTGGGTCTGGTTTGCTGCCAACATCTCCATCCTCGGCCTGCCGCTGGGCGCGACCCTTGTAGCCTTTCGCGGCTTGGCGATCTGGCAGGCGATCATCGTCGCGATCCTGGGGGCTGCCGGTTCCTTCGCGGTGGTCGGGATCATCTCCATTGCCGGTCGCCGTGGTCGTGCCCCGAGCCTGACGTTGTCGCGAGCGATATTCGGTGTACGCGGCAACATCGGTCCGACCCTGGTCTCGCTGATGTCGCGTCTGGGCTGGGAAACCGTCAACACCACCACCGCCGCGTTCGTGTTGCTGTCGCTGTGCTCAATCCTGTTCGGCTCGCCGGTGGAAGCCAAAAGCGCACCCGTGCTGACGTTGATCTTCATTGCGATTTTCGTACTGCTGACCCTGTCGGTGTCGGGCCTCGGTCACGCCACCTTGCTGGTGATCCAGAAGTGGGCAACCTACGTGTTCGGTGCGCTGAACATTCTGGTCGGCGGTTTCCTCTGCGCCACCATCGACTGGAGCGCGGTGTTCAATGCCACACCGGCACCGCTTAGCGCGATGATCATCGGCGTTGGTACCATGGCTGCCGGCACCGGAATCGGTTGGGCCAACGCCGGTGCCGACATGTCGCGCTACCAGCACCGCAGCGTCAAAGCCGTGCGCCTGGTGGCGTCGGCAGCGTTTGGTGCGGGGATTCCGCTGGTGCTGCTGATCACCCTCGGCGGCCTGCTGTCGGTGGGCAACAATGACCTGGCTTCGGCCACCGACCCGATCATCGCGATCCGCGACATGCTGCCGACCTGGATGGCCGTGCCGTACCTGATCACCGCGTTCGGCGGGTTGCTGCTGTCGAACAACCTGTCGGTGTACTCCGCCGGTTTGACTACGCTGACCCTCGGTTTGAAGGTCAAACGCGTGTATGCGGTGGTGGTCGACATCGTCGCGATCTTCGCTGGTTCGATCTATTTCATGCTGATCGCCGACAGTTTCTACGGCCCGTTCATTACCTTCATTTCTTTGCTGGCGGTGCCGATCACGGCATGGGTCGGGATCTTCGTCGTCGACTTGATTCACCGTCATTACTACAGCCCCAAAGACCTGCTGGACGTCAGCCCGAGCAGCGCTTACTGGTACAGCGGCGGTATCGAGTGGCGCGCCTTCGGTGCGTGGGCGTTGGCGATCGTGCTGGGCTTCAGCTTCACCACCATCGGCACGACCGAACAAACCGTGTGGTTCCGCGGCTTCCTGTCCGACTCCTGGCTGGGCCATAACGGCCTCGGCTGGATCGTGACGTTCCTGGTGGCCGGCGGCATTTATTTTGTACTCGGCGGCGCCAGGGATCGCCGTGCCGCGTTGGTCGAGAACGCTCATGCCTAGATTGCTGCACACCGGCCAGGTCATGATCGACCTGGTCATGGCCGTGGATAAACTGCCGCATTCGGGCGGCGATGTGCTGGCGCAATCCGCCAGTTTCGAGGCTGGCGGCGGCTTCAATGTGATGGCTGCCGCCCAGCGCAATGGTTTGCCGGTGGTTTACCTCGGGCGCCACGGCACCGGGCGTTTCGGCGATCTGGCGCGCGAGGCGATGAAGGCTGAAGGCATTCGGATCGGCATCACTCACCGCGCCGAACGGGATACGGGTTTGTGCGTCGCGTTGACCGAAGCCTCGGCCGAGCGCAGTTTCATTTCCTATATCGGTGCTGAAGGTGAGCTGACTGCCGAGGATCTGGCCAGCGTGCCGGCCGAGGCGGGTGACTATGTTTACGTCAGCGGCTACAGCCTGCTGCATGGCGGCAAAGCCCAGGCACTGCTGGATTGGGTGCTGGATTTACCGCGAGGAATCAACGTGGTGTTCGATCCGGGCCCGCTGGTGGATTCGCCGGATGAGCCGTTGATGCAAGCCTTGCTGGCGCGCATCGATCTGTGGACCAGCAACAGTGTCGAAGCGTTGAAATTTACCGAAGCGTTGGACATTACCGAGGCCTTGAAGCGGTTGGCCGATCACCTGCCTGCCGACGTGTTGATGGTGGTGCGTGACGGCCCGCAAGGGTGCTGGATCAGCCAGCGTGGCAACCGCCAACATGTGCCCGGTTTCAAGGTTGAGGCGGTGGACAGCAACGGCGCGGGGGATGCACATGCCGGGGTGTTTGTGGCCGGGTTGGCGCAAGGGTTGGTACCGGTTGACGCGGCGCGGCGGGCTAATGCGGCGGCGGCATTGGCGGTGACTCGATGGGGGCCGGCGACTTCGCCGGGGATTGCCGAGGTGGATGGGTTAATCAGCAAGACCTTTGGCGTCTGATCTATCGCCATCGCGAGCAGGCTCGCTCCCACACTGAATCTGTGAACAATACAAATCCCCTGTGGGAGCGAGCCTGCTCGCGATGAGGCCATAAGATTTACCATCAATCCTGACTTGACCTGACCTGACCCGGTCGCAGCCGCGCACGACTGCGACCTGATTCGTCTTGTTAAACGTCCAGCTTGCGCGCCGCCTCCACCCCTGCGGCACTGAGTTTGATCGGCAAGTTCAACGAGTGCTCACCGGTCTCGTTGCAGATCACATGACCCTGCTGGATCAATCCACGATCCTGCAGCGTGGCGAGGGTGCTGGCCACGACTCTTTCCCCCCGGTAATTGTCCAGGACCTCTTTGCCCAAACCGCTTGGATGGGCGTGCAGTAGACGGGTCAGGACTTCTTTCTCAAGGTTTTTATCGGCGTTCATGGTTACCTCTTTATGGATGTAAACAGTTCCATTTAATTAGAGTCCTTTACTAGAGGTTGGTCCGCCGCCGATTTGGATTGGTGCCTGATGAACGACGAACGGTCCAGGCCTGCTGCAGCGCTTTGCTGGTAATGGCTCGACGCCAGAGCAGCCGACCGACACTGATCAGCCAGTTCAGCACAGCAACTGCCAATACCGTGAGCAACAGCGTCGCCATCCCCTGTTCCACGATGATTTTCCCGGCCAGCAACGGAAAGCCAAACACGCCGATAAAGTAGGACAGGCTGAACAGCAGCAACGATTGCGCGGTGGTGCCGTTCGGCGCCTCGTTGGCCGCCAGGCCATTGATCACCGAGTAGGTCAGCCCGTAACCGACCCCGAGCATCACCGCCGCCAGCACGTAGCTGAACCCGTCGTCGACGACAAACCCGAACATCAGAATCGAGCCCATCATCAGGCCCGATAACAGGCAGGACGCCCGGAGCGGGTCGCGCTTGACCACGAAAGCGGCGATCAGCATGCGGCTGCTGATCGCTGCGCTCATGAAACCGAGGAAGAACAATGAATAGTCGAGTGAGCGCGCGGTAGCGTAGCTGGTTTGAAAACTCGACAGACCGCCGAAAACGCAACCACAGAGGCCGACCATGATGATCGGAAAAATCGCTCTGGACGACAGCACTTGCGCCGCTGCACGCCAGGAAATTCGTGACACCGCTGCCGAGTGGGCGGACGCTTTTTTCAGTTGCGAATCCAACCGCCAGAACAGCAACACGCCGATCAGGCTAACCAGCGCCGCGAGGTAAAACGCCGCGGTGATCGGATAGCCGAGGGCACTGGCAGCGCGGCCTAACAAGGGACCGCTGCCGATCCCGGTCATCATGCTGCCCGACAGCAGCGCAAAGTATTTCGCGCGTTGAGCAGGCGTTACCAGGCTCGCCACAATGATCGGGCCGAGGGTATAGAACACGCCCCAACCCAACCCCAGCAAGAGGCCGAAAAACAACAACAGATTGCCGAATCCCGGCGCCAGGGCGAAGCCCAGGCTGGCGGCCACCAGCAGAGTGCCGAATAGCGCAATCGAGCGGGCAGCACCGAGCAGGTCGGACAAGTGCCCGGAAACAATAACGGCGGCAAAGGTGCTGAGCATCGCAGCCGAAATCACACTGCCGGCATCGTGCTCATTACCGCCGCGGGAACCGATCAACAACGACAGCAAAAAAGTCGAACCATAGGACAGCGACAGCAGATAGCTGGCCAGACAAAACAGGCCGAATAACCTGCTGGAGACTTGCGGTGTTGCGCTAGGCATGACGCGGTTCCTTGACCGATAGAAGAGAGCTTCATCTATCTATCACGCAAGGCGTCGATGTCAGGTATGTGGTTATTGATTTCAAAGTTAGCGCTGGCCGGAGTAAAGCCTTCAGCAGGCCCCACGGATGACGTTTTTATTTCATATGTGACGAGCGCCGCGCGCCGACTTAGTATGGCGTTTTCAACTTTTGACGAAGGCACGTCCATGACGATCGAGATCCGCCCGGCGACCCCAAGCGATGCACCGCAAATCCTCGGGTTCATCACCGAACTGGCCGACTACGAACGTGCCCGCCACGAAGTCATCGCCAGCGTCGCCGACATCGAGCGCAGCCTGTTCAGCGAAGGCGCCACCGCCCACGGTCTGATCTGCCTGCGCGACGGCTCGCCGATCGGTTTCGCGGTGTTTTTCTTCAGCTATTCCACGTGGCTCGGCAGCAACTGCCTGTACCTCGAAGACCTCTACATCACCCCCGATCAGCGTGGCGGCGGCGCCGGTAAAACCTTGCTGCGTCACCTGGCAAAAATCGCCTGCGCCAATGATTGCGGTCGATTTGAATGGAGCGTGCTGGACTGGAACAAACCGGCGATCGAGTTCTACAAATCGTTGGGTGCGCAGCCGCAGGAAGAGTGGGTGCGGTATCGGATGGATGGGGCGGTGTTGCGGGAGTTTGCCGAGGGCTAGATCGCAACCGGCGTCTATTAAAGATCGCAGCCTTCGACAGCTCCTACCTCGATTTGTAGGAGTTGTCGAAGGCCGCGATCTTTTTTTGCCTCAATCCCAATATATGGGAGTGATATTTATATATTGAGATTTTTATGCGTCCGGGTTTATAGTCCAGCTCACTCACTGCCAATAAACAAAACAGGTGAAGCGATGCTGGCGCAATTGATCGCGCTCGATTGGGGGACAACCTCATTACGTGCTTACAAACTCGCCGCGGGTGGCCAGGTGCTCGAACAGCGTTCGCTGTCGTCGGGGATCATGCAGTTGCCCAGGACGCCGCGAATGATCGCGGGCCAGGAATGTACCGACGGTTTTGAACTGGCCTTTGACGAGGCCTGCGGTGACTGGCTCGACGCGCAGCCCGATTTGCCGGTGATTGCTTGCGGCATGGTCGGCAGCGCACAAGGCTGGCGTGAAGCGGCTTACCGCGATACGCCGGCAAACGTCGCCAATCTCGGAATCTCCCTACAAACGGTTCGCAGTCTTCGCGGTGTCGATGTGCACATCGTGCCGGGCGTGATTCAGCGGTCTCGTTTGCCAAACGTGATGCGCGGCGAAGAAACCCAGGTGCTCGGCGTTCTGCACAATTTGCCGGGCGAAGCGGGCAACGATCTGTTGATCGGCCTGCCGGGCAGTCATTCGAAGTGGGTGGAAGTGACCGACGGCTGCATCGTTCATTTCGATACCTTCATGACCGGCGAAGTCTTCGCCGTGCTCAGCGAGCACAGCATTCTGGGGCGTACTCAGCAAAAGGGTGCGTCCTTCGATGGCCACGCCTTTGATCGTGGTGTGCAGGTGGCGCTGTCGGCGGATGGCGAGATCGGGCCGTTATCGACATTGTTCAGTGCCCGCAGCCTCGGATTGACTGGCGAACTCAGCGCCACCGCCCAACCGGATTATTTGTCCGGTCTGTTGATCGGCCATGAGCTGTCGGCGCTGGCCAGCGTCCAGCGACGCCGACGCAACAGCGTTCATTTGCCTTCGATCATCCTCATCGGTAATACCCAACTCTGTGCCCGCTACAGCCGGGCGCTCGACGCCTGTGGTTTTGCCCGGGTGACCCTGGCCGAACAAGCCACCGAGCGCGGCTTGTGGCAGCTGGCGGTTGCCGCCGGACTGATCACACCACACTCATCCCGTTAAACCTGACTGGAGGTCTGACATGCTCAAGCAAGCATTGGCGCAAAACGGTCTGATCGCGATTTTGCGTGGCCTGCGCCCGCAAGAGGCGGCAGCCATCGGCGAAGTCCTTTACGCCGCCGGATTTCGCGTCATCGAAGTGCCGCTCAATTCCCCTGAGCCGTACGAAAGTATCCGCATCCTGCGCAGTACCTTGCCCGCCGATTGCCTGATCGGTGCGGGCACGGTGCTGACGCCGGAGCAGGTCGAGCAAGTGAAAGCGGCGGGCGGCCAAGTGATCGTCATGCCGCACAGCGATGCCAAGGTGTTGCGCGCAGCGAAAGCGGCGGGGTTGTTCCTGTCGCCGGGTGTGGCGACGCCGACTGAAGCCTTTGCGGCATTGGCCGAAGGGGCGGACGTGCTGAAGATGTTCCCGGCCGAGCAGATGGGCCCGGCAGTCGTCAAAGCCTGGCTCGCGGTGCTGCCTGCGGGAACGATTCTGGCGCCGGTCGGCGGAATCACGCCGGACAACATGCAGGTGTTTATCGACGCGGGCGTCAAAGGTTTCGGCCTCGGTTCCGGGTTGTTCAAACCGGGCATGACGCCAGATGAAGTGGCGGCCAATGCCAAGGCATATGTCGCTGCCTGGAAAGCCCTTCGCTAAGACTTTTTGGCGCTGCGAGCGCTACATCTATAAGAGCTGCACTTATAAAAAGAGAGCAAAAGATGAAAATCACCAAACTGACCACCTTCATCGTTCCGCCACGCTGGTGCTTCCTCAAGGTCGAAACCGACGAGGGCGTGACCGGTTGGGGCGAACCCGTGGTCGAGGGCCGCGCTCACACGGTCGCTGCTGCCGTTGAAGAATTGTCCGACTACCTGATCGGCAAAGACCCACGCAACATCGAAGACATCTGGACCGTGCTCTACCGCGGCGGCTTCTACCGGGGCGGTGCAATCCACATGAGTGCGCTGGCCGGTATCGACCAGGCGTTGTGGGACATCAAGGGCAAGGCTTTGGGTGTGTCGGTCAGCGATCTGCTCGGTGGGCAGGTGCGGGACAAGATTCGCGTCTATTCGTGGATCGGCGGCGACCGGCCGGCGGATACCGCTCGTGCTGCGAAGGAAGCGGTCGAGCGTGGTTTCACTGCGGTGAAAATGAACGGCACTGAAGAGCTGCAGTTCCTCGATTCCTTCGAGAAAGTCGACCTGGCCCTGGCCAACGTCGCCGCCGTGCGCGATGCGGTGGGGCCGAACGTCGGCATCGGCGTCGATTTCCATGGCCGGGTGCACAAGCCCATGGCCAAGGTGCTGATGAAGGAACTCGACCCGTACAAACTGATGTTCATCGAAGAGCCGGTGCTCAGCGAAAACTACGAAGCGCTGAAAGAACTGGCGCCGCTGACCAGCACCCCGATTGCTCTCGGCGAGCGGTTGTTCTCGCGCTGGGATTTCAAGCGTGTGCTCAGCGAAGGTTACGTCGACATCATTCAGCCGGATGCGTCTCACGCCGGCGGCATCACCGAAACCCGCAAGATCGCCAACATGGCCGAAGCCTACGACGTGGCGCTGGCGCTGCACTGCCCGTTGGGCCCGATTGCACTGGCGGCGTGTTTGCAGCTGGATGCGGTTTGCTACAACGCGTTCATCCAGGAGCAGAGCCTAGGCATCCACTACAACGAGAGCAATGACCTGCTGGATTACGTCAAGGATCCGCGGGTGTTCGACTACGACAAAGGCTTCGTGAAAATCCCGAATGGCCCGGGCCTGGGGATCGAGATCAACGAGGAGTACGTGATCGAACGCGCGGCCGTCGGCCACCGCTGGCGCAACCCGATCTGGCGCCATGCCGATGGCAGTTTTGCCGAGTGGTGAGTGATCACTGACCCACCGCAAATCCCTGTGGGAGCCAGCCTGCTGGCGATTTGGTCGGCACATCCAGCATTTTTGGTGACTGACCCACCGCGATCGCCAGCAGGCTGGCTCCCACAGTTTGATCTCCATGGACAGGAAGATTTACGGCAACCCCCCGATTTCACATCGACCTCAATAAACATAAGAAGAGGCATTCCCCATGCAACCGCAAACCCTCACCGGGCAGGCGTCGTTGGTGACGCCCAGTCGCAAGCGTTTTTTCATCATGGTCCTGCTGTTTATTACGGTAGTGATCAACTACCTGGACCGCAGCAACCTGTCCATCGCCGCCCCGGCACTCACCAGTGAACTGGGCATCGATCCAATCCACGTCGGGCTGATTTTCTCGGCATTCGGCTGGACCTACGCTGCCATGCAAATCCCCGGTGGCTGGCTGGTGGATCGGGTGCCGCCGCGCATCCTTTACAGCGTCGCGCTGCTGCTATGGTCGATCGCCACCGTCATGCTCGGCTTCGCCGCCAGCTTCATTGCCCTATTCGTATTGCGCATGGCAGTCGGTGCACTGGAAGCCCCGGCGTACCCGATCAACAGCCGTGTGGTCACCACCTGGTTCCCCGAGCGCGAACGCGCCACGGCCATCGGTTTCTATACCTCCGGGCAATTCGTCGGTCTGGCGTTCCTGACGCCGGTATTGGCCTGGCTGCAGCATCAATATGGCTGGCACATGGTGTTTGTCAGCACCGGTGCGGTGGGCATTCTCTGGGCGGTGATCTGGTACGCGGTGTATCGCGAGCCACGGGATTTCAAAGGCGCCAATGACGCCGAAATCGAGCTGATTCGCGAAGGTGGCGGGCTGGTGGATATCCAGGCTGAACAAGCCAAAGTCAAAGCCAAATTCAGCTGGATCGATCTCGGCATCGTGCTGACCAAACGCAAGTTGTGGGGCATCTACCTCGGTCAGTTCTGCCTCAACTCGACGTTGTGGTTTTTTCTGACGTGGTTCCCGACCTACCTGGTGAAATATCGCGGCATGGACTTCATCAAGTCCGGCCTGTTGGCGTCGCTGCCGTTTCTCGCCGCCTTCGTCGGTGTGCTCTGCTCGGGGTTCTTCTCTGACTGGCTGATTCGTCGCGGCTACACCGTGGGTTTCGCCCGCAAGTTGCCGATCATTGGCGGCCTGCTGATTTCTACCTCGATCATCGGCGCCAACTTCGTCGAGTCGACACCGTTGGTGATTGCCTTCCTCGCGTTGGCGTTCTTCGGCAACGGGCTCGCGTCGATCACCTGGTCGCTGGTTTCAACGTTGGCCCCGGCGCGATTGCTTGGATTGACCGGTGGGGTGTTCAACTTCATCGGCAACCTGTCGGCGATTACCACGCCGATCGTCATCGGTTTCCTCGCCACCGGTGATTCGTTTGCCCCGGCGATCACCTATATCTCGGTTCTGGCGTTGATCGGTGCGCTTTCCTACATCTTGCTGGTCGGCAAAGTCGAGCGTATCAAGTTGTAGTTGCGGCATGCGGGCGACCATAATGCCACCCGTTCACTCGCTCAACGGTAAAGGCTGGATATGCAGGAAGACGCCCCAAAAATCGCCAAGGACGCCGCACCGACCGGCACCCAGACACTGCTTCGTGGTCTGGGTGTGGTTCAGGCCGTGGCCAGTGGCGCCCGCGATCTCAAGGAAATCGCCCGGCTGATCGGCACCACGCGCAGCACCACCCATCGTCTGGCCAGTTGCCTGGTGGACGAGCGCTACCTGCGCGTGGTGCCGCAAGTCGGTTATCTGTTGGGGCCGAAGCTGATCGAACTGGGTTTCCAGGCGCGCGAAGAGCTGCCGCTGGTGACTCTTGCCGGACCGTATCTGGATGAGTTGTCGGCGCTGACGGGCGACACCATTCACCTGGCGATTCGTGAAGGCGACGAGGTGCTGTACCTGCACAAGAATCCGGGGCGCAATGGCCCGGAAATGCGTTCGCGGGTCGGCCATCGCATGCCGTTGGCGCGTACCGGGATCGGCAAGGCGCTGATGCTCGATGACCCGCAGGAAGAATGGCAGCGGCTGTACGAAGTCAGCTTGCCGGCGGGTGGGAAAAATCAGTTCTGGCCGCAGCACCCGGAGCAGTCGTGGGAGCAGTTTCAGCAGCGCATGGTCGAGTATGTGGCGGGCGGTTATGCGTTCGATCTGGAGGACAACGAACCGTCGATCCGCTGCGTGGCGGCGCCGATCCGTGATGCCAGCAAACGTATCGTCGCCGGTATCAGCATCGCCAGCACCGTGCCGTACATGCCGCTGGAGAAAATGGCCGAGCTGATTCCCCTGATCAAAGGGGTCACAGCCCGGCTGTCGGCGGAGCTTGGCGCTAAGGTCTGATTAGACTTTCAGCGTCGCCATATCGATCACGAAACGGTACTTCACGTCACCCGCGATCATGCGGGCGTAAGCCTCGTTGATTTGGCGGATGTCGAGCATTTCGATGTCGCAGGTGATGTTGTGCTCGGCGCAGAAATCCAGCACTTCCTGGGTTTCGGCGATGCCGCCGATCAGCGAGCCGGCCAATACGCGACGGCCCAATACCAGTTTGGCGGCGTGGACCGGTGGATCGACCGGTTCGATCAGACCCACCAGAATGTGCACGCCGTCGAAACGCAGCGTATCGAGGTAGGGATTGAGGTCGTGCTGCACCGGAATGGTGTCCAGCAGGAAGTCGAAATGTCCTGCCGCAGCCTTCATCTGTTCGGCATCGGTGGACACGATCACGTGGTCCGCACCCTGGCGACGACCTTCTTCGGCCTTGCTCGCCGAGCGGGTGAACAACGTGACTTCAGCGCCCAATGCCTTGGCGAACTTGATGCCCATATGGCCGAGGCCGCCCATGCCGAGAATCCCGACCTTGTCGCCCGCCTTCACGCCGTAGTGCTTGAGCGGCGAATAGGTGGTGATGCCGGCACACAGGATTGGCGCGGCGCTGGCTGGGTCGAGTTTTTCCGGGATGCGCACCACGAAGTGTTCGCTGACCACGATGCTGTCGGAATAGCCGCCCATGGTGTTGCTGCCATCGACGCGGTCCGGGGTGGCGTAGGTCATGGTCGGACCTTCGAGGCAGTATTGCTCGAGGTTCGACTGGCAGGCTTCGCAACTGCGGCAGGAATCAACCATGCAGCCGACGCCGACCAGATCGCCAACTTTGTGCTGGGTGACATTCGCACCGATGGCGGTAACTTTGCCTACGATCTCGTGGCCGGGCATCAGTGGGTAAACGGCAATGCCCCACTCGTTGCGTGCCTGATGGATGTCGGAATGGCAGACGCCGCAGTAGAGAATATCGATCGCGACGTCGTCGGCCCGAGGGCTTCTGCGTTCGAATTTCACGGGGGCGAGGGGAGTGGTGGCCGACTGGGCGGCGTATCCGATGGCGGTGTACATGATGAACCTCGCAAAAGCTGTGACGGGGGAGATGGCGAATTTTGGGCGCCGTACCTGTCGCCGGCCATGGCGATTCCTCCGGGTGTCATGCCTAATCCTCCGGCATCAGCCTTCAATGGGTCGCATTGGCCATCAGACCTGCGATGATGCTTTCATCCCTATTTCCGCGACTTTTTTGTGAAGAGCCCTCATGTTGTTGACCCGTCATCTGGATGCCAATGCCACGCTGGTTTCGCTGATCCAGCCTTTGACTAATCGCGATGGTTTCGCTCCCACGGCGTTGCCGGGTGTGCAGGTTTTGCGGGCCAGTTGTGATGTGGCTCGCGGCCCGCAGATTTATGAGCCGAGTCTGGTCATCATCGCCCAGGGCAGCAAACTGGCGTATCTGGGGCCGCGTACGCTGGAATACGGCGCCGGGCATTATTTGATTCAGGCATTGCCGGTGCCGTTCGAGTGCGAAACGTTTTCAGCGCCGGATGGGCCGATGCTTGGGGTTTCGATTGCCATTGATCGGGTGTTGCTCGGTGAGTTGGTGTTGGCCATGGGGCTGGCGCCGGGGCGTAATATTCCTGCGCAGACACCCGAGTCGATGACCTCGGCAGTGCTCGACGATGGGATGCGTGGTTGCGTGGAGCGGCTGCTGCATTGCCTGCACGATCCGCTGGAATGCCAGATCATGGGGCCGGCGCGGTTGAGGGAATTGTTGTTCGTTGCCTTGCGTGGTCCGCAAGCCGATGTGCTTCGGGCGCTGGTCGAGCAGCAGGGGCAATTCGCCCGGATCGCGGCATCGCTCAGTCATCTGCATGCGCATTACACCGAGCCGCTGAATGTAGAGACCCTGGCCAGTTGCGCGAATATGAGCGCGTCGACCTTTCATGAGCATTTCAAACGCAGCACGTTGTTGTCGCCAGTGCAGTACTTGAAGCGCTTGCGTTTGCTCAGGGCCCAGCAGTTACTGCTGGGCGAGGGATTGGGCGTGGCACAGGTGGCGCATCGGGTCGGGTATCAAAGCACCTCGCAGTTCAGTCGCGAGTACAAGCGCTACTTCGAGCGTAATCCTGGGGATGAACGCGCTGCCTGATGCGCCGCTGATCCCCTGTAGGAGCCGAGCTTGCTCGCGATAACGGTGTGTCATCCAACATCACGGTCGTCTGACATGCCGCTATCGCGAGCAAGCTCGGCTCCTACTATTGGCGGTGTTGTTGCATAAATGGCGGGCAACAAAAAGGCCCCCGTTCAGGGAGCCTTTGTTGTTCAGCCGTTCGACTTACATGTTCGGGTAAGTCGGGCCGCCAGAGCCTTCCGGCGCCACCCAGGTGATGTTCTGTGCAGGGTCCTTGATGTCGCAGGTCTTGCAGTGAACGCAGTTCTGGGCGTTGATCTGGAAGCGCTTCTCGCCGTCTTCCTTGGTCACCACTTCGTACACGCCGGCCGGGCAGTAACGCTGGGCAGGCTCATCGTACATCGGCAGGTTCTTGGCGATCGGGATGCTTGGGTCGGTCAGCTTCAGGTGGCACGGCTGTTCTTCTTCATGGTTGGTACCGGAGATGAACACCGAGCTGAGTTTGTCGAAGCTGATCTTGCCGTCTGGTTTCGGGTAGTCGATCTTCTTGCAGTCGGCCGCAAGCTTGAGGCAAGCGTAATCCGGCTTGGTGTCGTGCAAGGTGAACGGCAGCTTGCCGCCGAAGATGTTCTGGTCGAGCCAGTTGAAACCGCCGCCGACGATGGCGCCGAACTTGTGGATCGCCGGGCCGAAGTTGCGGCTGGCGAACAGTTCGTCGTAGAGCCAGCTCTTCTTGAACGCGTCGACGTAAGTGGTCAGCTCTTCGGTGCCGTCCTTTTCAGCGAACAGCGCCTCCGCCACGGATTCAGCGGCGAGCATGCCGGACTTCATCGCGGTGTGGCTGCCTTTGATCTTGGCGAAGTTCAGGGTGCCAAGGTCGCAACCGATCAGCGCGCCGCCCTTGAAAACCATTTTCGGCAGCGAGTTCAGGCCGCCTTTGGAGATAGCACGCGCGCCGTAGCTGATGCGCTTGCCGCCTTCCAGGTATTGCTTGAGCACCGGGTGATGCTTGAGGCGCTGGAACTCGTCGAATGGCGACAGGTAGGTGTTGCTGTAGGACAAGTCGACGATCAGACCGACGACCACCTGGTTGTTTTCCAGGTGATAGAGGAACGAGCCACCGGTGTTCTCGGTGCCCATGATGTCCAGCGGCCAGCCGGCGGTGTGGACCACCAGGCCTGGTTGATGCTTGGCCGGGTCGATTTCCCAGATTTCTTTCAGGCCGATACCGTAGTGCTGGGCGTCGGCATCGCTGTCGAGGTTGAAGCGCTTGATCAGCTGCTTGCCGATGTGGCCGCGGCAACCTTCGGCGAACAGCGTGTACTTGCCACGCAGTTCCATGCCAGGGGTGTACAGGCCTTCTTTCGGATTGCCTTCGCGGTCAACACCCAGGTCGCCGGTGATGATCCCGCGAACCACGCCGTTTTCGTCGAACAGCGCTTCCTGAGCGGCGAAGCCAGGGTAGATTTCCACACCCAGGTTTTCGGCCTGCTGGGCCAGCCAGCGGCACAGGTTGCCCAGGGAAATGATGTAGTTGCCTTCGTTGTGCATGGTCTTGGGCACAAAGAGGTCGGGAATCTTTTGCGCGCTGTCGGCGTTCTTGAGAACGAAGATGTCATCGCGGGTGACTGGCGTATTCAGCGGGGCGCCGAGTTCTTTCCAGTCCGGGAACAATTCGTTCAGGGCGCGTGGTTCGAACACGGCGCCGGACAGGATGTGAGCACCGACTTCGGAGCCTTTTTCGACCACGCAGACGCTGATTTCCTTGCCGGCTTCAGTGGCCTTCTGCTTCAAGCGGCAGGCGGCGGAAAGACCAGCGGGGCCGGCACCGACGATGACCACGTCGAATTCCATGTATTCGCGTTCCACAGGTTATCTCCTACTCAAGGCTCAACAGTTTTTTTTCTAATTGGAGGTTTGGTGTCGCATCCATGAATCCCTGCGCAATGCAGGAAGAGGACAATCGATGAGCCACCTTTCTCTCTGAGGTGGCGCATTATATCTACACCACTCCTAGCGTCCAATACAAACGTTTGTTTGAATCGGCTCAAAGCCAGAGAAATCAAAGTCACGCGGCTTATGACTGGCCATTTTGCCGTATTGACCGGAATAGGCGTTCCGGTCAAGATACGGTCGGTTTTGCGCTCGCCGTAGGCTGACTGTTGGTTCCAGGAGCACCTCTAAAGACAGGGCGATGGCAGGACAAGGTGATGCGCAGCGCAGGTTCTGGCGCGCAGTTTACACGCCGCGATAATGAATGACTCGTCAGTCACCACTGACGAACGGTCATCTTCATCGTAAGCGCTTGTCACTTGACACCTTTGCCAGCGTTTTTAGAGGTGCCCTTGCGCCGATGAGCATCAAACCGCCAGGTTCGCCTAGGCGACTTTCTTTTCACCGGAGAGTAACGAGGAATCCATGAAGGTTCTTGTAGCTGTCAAACGCGTTGTGGATTACAACGTCAAGGTTCGCGTCAAGGCGGACAATTCCGGCGTCGACCTCGCCAACGTCAAGATGTCGATGAACCCGTTCTGCGAAATCGCAGTGGAAGAAGCCGTACGCCTGAAAGAGAAGGGTGTTGCGACAGAAATCGTCGTCGTCTCCATCGGCCCGTCCACCGCTCAAGAGCAACTGCGCACTGCGCTGGCTCTGGGTGCCGACCGCGCCATCCTCGTCGAATCCGCTGAAGACCTGACTTCGCTGGCCGTTGCCAAGCTGCTCAAGGCTGTTGTCGACAAGGAACAGCCTCAGCTGGTGATTCTTGGCAAACAAGCCATCGACAGCGACAACAATCAGACTGGCCAGATGCTCGCGGCATTGAGCGGCTACGGTCAGGGCACGTTCGCGTCCAAAGTCGAAATCAGCGGCGACACCGTTGCCGTGACTCGCGAAGTCGACGGCGGCGCGCAGACAGTTTCCCTGAAACTGCCGGCCATCGTCACCACCGACCTGCGTTTGAACGAGCCGCGCTACGCGTCCCTGCCAAACATCATGAAAGCCAAGAAGAAGCCTCTCGAAGTGCTGACTCCGGACGCTTTGGGCGTTTCCACCGCCTCCACCAACAAGACCGTGAAAGTCGAAGCGCCAGCTGCACGCAGCGCGGGTATCAAGGTCAAGTCGGTGGCTGAACTGGTCGAGAAACTGAAAAACGAAGCGAAGGTGCTTTGAGTTAAGGAGCCGAATCATGACTATCTTGGTAATTGCAGAACACGACAACAAGGTTGTGGCTCCTGCCACCCTGAACACCGTTGCTGCTGCCGCCAAAATTGGTGGCGACATTCACGTTCTGGTCGCTGGCCAGAATGTGGGCGCTGTTGCTGAAGCCGCTGCGAAAATCGCTGGCGTGGCTAAAGTGCTGGTGGCCGACAACGCCGCCTACGCTCACCAGCTGCCGGAAAACGTTGCTCCTCTGGTTGCAGAGTTGGGCAAGGGCTACAGCCACATCCTGGCTGCCGCGACTTCCAACGGCAAAAACATCCTGCCGCGCGTTGCCGCTCAGCTGGACGTTGACCAGATCTCCGAGATCATCTCGGTCGAAAGCGCTGACACCTTCAAGCGCCCGATCTACGCCGGTAACGCCATCGCAACCGTTCAATCGAACGCTGCGGTCAAAGTCATCACCGTTCGTGCTACCGGTTTCGACCCGGTCGCGGCTGAAGGCGGTTCTGCTGCTGTTGAAGCCGCTGCTGCTGCCCATGACGCTGGCATCTCCAGCTTCGTTGGCGAAGAGCTGGCCAAGTCCGATCGTCCGGAACTGACCGCTGCCAAGATCGTCGTTTCCGGCGGTCGCGGCATGCAGAACGGCGACAACTTCAAACACCTGTACGCCCTGGCCGACAAGCTGGGCGCTGCTGTCGGTGCTTCCCGCGCCGCAGTCGACGCAGGTTTCGTACCCAACGATATGCAGGTCGGTCAGACCGGCAAAATCGTTGCTCCACAGCTGTACATTGCGGTCGGTATCTCCGGCGCGATCCAGCACCTGGCCGGCATGAAAGACTCCAAAGTGATCGTTGCGATCAACAAGGACGAAGAAGCGCCGATCTTCCAGGTGGCCGATTACGGCCTGGTGGCGGACCTGTTCGAAGCCATCCCTGAGTTCGAGAAGC
This sequence comes from Pseudomonas sp. LS2P72, assembly GCF_054897865.1. Classification (NCBI taxonomy): domain Bacteria; kingdom Pseudomonadati; phylum Pseudomonadota; class Gammaproteobacteria; order Pseudomonadales; family Pseudomonadaceae; genus Pseudomonas; species Pseudomonas sp. LS2P72. The sequence continues at coordinate 5,161,349 of NZ_CM142708.1, read as the reverse complement.
TGGTCTAATCCAGCGGCCTGACTTATAAAGAGCCCGACCTTTTGGTCGGGCTTTTTTTTGTTCCGGATTTGAGTGGGAGAGTGTCGCCATGGATCTGCGCCGCGTTTACGGCTGGTCATTGCTGCTGGGGCTGACGGTATCGCCGACGCTGTCCGTCGCCGCGGGCAAGTGCGAACGCCTGGTGGTGACCGGTAGCCCGGATGCGCCGCCGTACCTGTGGCAAGACCCGCAAAACCCCAAGCACCTGATCGGCGCCAGTGCCGACCTGTTGCAGCAAGTGGCGGGGGAGCTGGGGATCAAGGTCGAACTGCTTTACGCCGGTAAGCGTTCCCAGTCCCTGGGCGAAGTGCGCAGTGGACGAATGGACATGCTGGCGGATGCGTCATTGACGGTCAGCGAGCTGGACACTCTGGATTACATTCATCCGCCGTTACTGGAAAACGATTACCTGGTCTGGACCCGCAAAGACTCGACGCTGATCTACAACGAAGCGCAGGACCTTCACGGCCATCCCGGCGCATTGTCGGAAAAGTCTCGTATGACCCCGGCATTTGGCACGTTCGCCGAGCAGCAATTGACCCTCGTACGTACACCTAATTTGACCCAGGCCTTTCAGAAATTGCTGCTGGGCGAGGTGGAATTTGTCCTTGCCGGACGCTACTCGGGCATGGCGGCCGCGCAGACACTTAACCTGGCCAACGACCTGATCGCCCGTCCACAATCGATCGACAAACCCGGCCTGTTCCTCGCGGTTTCCCACAACTCCGCCTGCAACGATCCGTGGTTGCGCGGACAGCTGGCCAAAAAGATGACAGAATTGCCCGCGTCCGGACTGACGGAAGCCGTGCTGCAACGCAATATCGAGCGCTGGAAAGCGCAACAGCAACAACCGCAGCCATCGCCGCAACAACCCGTCAGTACCCCAAAACAGTAGGGATTTTTAGTGAGTATTCGACCTCTTTTCGCTGCCCTGGCCGTTCTGGCTCTGGCGGGTTGTGCAGCCGATCCGGCGCCGAATGAACAAATGCGCCTGACCGAGCAGGCCCTCGAACAGGCCAAGGCCGTGGGCGCCACCGCCGTCGACGTGCCGGAAATGAAACTGGCCGAAGACAAGTTCAACCGCGCCAAGGGCAGCATGAACGACCAATCCTTCAAGAACGCGCGCATGCGGGCTGAGCAGGCCGAGCTGGACGCGCGTCTGGCCGAAGCCCGGGTTCTGACCCTCAAGAGCGAGGAGCAGTTGAACGTGCTTAATACCCGCATCACTCGCCTGCGCAAGCAACTGGGAGATGCCCAATGAGCCTCAAGACCAAAGCCCTGGGCGGTTTGATCCTGGCAGGCTGCGCCAGCCTCTATGGTTGTGCCGGTCAGCACAGCGAGGCCGCGCTGCAGCAGGCCAGTACTGACTTCCAGAAGGTCAAGGAAGATTCCAACGTACTGCGAATCGCGCCCAAGGACGTGATTCGCGCCGGTGAGTCGCTGGCCCGTGCCGATCGTTTGTCCAGTTACTGGGGCAGTGGAACGGACGTGCTGCATTACGCTTACCTGAGCGAGCGCTATAGCGAAATCGCGCGCGAACACACCAATCAGGTGCTCAACGAAGAACGTGCGGCGAAGCTCGAACTGGAGCGTCAGCGCCTGCAACTGGCCCTGCGCGAATCCAAATTGCTCAGCGTGCAGCAGCAGGGCAAGTGGCTCGAAGAGCAGATTGTCGCGCTGGCGACCACCCAGACTGACCGTGGCTTGGTGATGACCTTGGGCGACGTGCTGTTCGACACGGGCGAAGCGGAGTTGAAAAACTCGGCGAACCGCGTGGTGTTGAAGATCGTGCAGTTCCTGCAGCTCAACCCCAAGCGCGTGGTGCGCATCGAAGGTTATGCCGACAGTACCGGCGGCAAGCAGGAAAACCTCAAGCTGTCCCGTGACCGTGCGCAATCGGTGGCGGACGTGCTGATGGATTTGGGCATCGACGATAAACGTATTCAGGTCGAAGGCTACGGTGATGAATATCCGGTCGACGTGAACGCCTCCGAACGGGGACGTGCACAGAACCGTCGGGTGGAAATTGTGTTCTCTGACGAAAAAGGCCAGCTCGGCGCTGCCCGCTAAGGGCTGCGTCACTGGAAAACCCGGCCTGTCCATCAGTGCCGGGTTTTTTTACGCCTGCTAATCAACTCACAAAACAGTACAGTTTTTGCTGACACTGCACTGTACGGTCGACTATTGTGGCAACTGTCCCAGTACACTTCTAAACTGTTCCGGTATTGTTTTACACAAGAATAAAATGCCCGTGAAATCGAGTGCTGCGTCATGACCAATCTCTTGCTCTACCAACGTATTGCTCAGCAACTGGCCGAAGACATCCGCCGTGGCGTCTATCAACCGGGGGAGCGCGTGCCTTCGGTGCGCAAGATGAGCTCGCAGCTCAACGTCAGCCATGCGACGGTGTTGCAGGCTTACGCCAACCTCGAGGATCAGGGGCTGATCCGCGCCCGGCCGCAGTCGGGTTACTACGTGCATCAGACCCCGGCCCTGACCGCGCCGACACCGGACATCGCCCGGGTCGAGCGTCCCGGTCTGGTCACTCGCAGCAGTATCATCCAACAAGTCCTGGTCGAATCCCGCCGCGAAGGTGTGTTTCCCTTGGGCGCCGCCGTGCCGAGCGTTGATTATCTGCCGGTGCGGGCGCTGCATCAGCAACTGGCCAAAGTCACCCGTTTCCATAGCCCGCGGGCGTTCAGCTACATGTTCAGCCCGGGTTTCGAGCCGTTGCGCCGACAAGTGGCGATCCGCATGCGCGATGCCGGCGTGGTGGTCGATCCGTCGGAAGTGGTGATTACCCACGGCTGCGTTGATGCCTTGCAGATGTCTTTGCGAGTGCTGACACGCCCGGGCGACCTGATCGCTGCCGAGTCGCCGACCTACTACGGTTTGCTGCAATTGGCTGACCTGCTGGGCCTCAAGGTCATCGAGATCCCGAGCGATCCTTCCACCGGCATGAGCCTCGAAGCTTTGCAGCTGGCGGCCAACCAGTGGTCGATCAAGGCGCTGGTGCTGACCACTCGTCTGAGCAATCCATTGGGCGGCACCATGCCCGAAGAGCGGCAGAAGCAACTGCTGCGCCTGGCCTCGGATTTCGATATCCAGATTGTCGAAGACGATATCTACGGCGAACTGATGTTCGAGCAGGGGCGCACCAAATCACTTAAAGCCTATGATCGGCTGGACCGGGTGATCTATTGCTCAAGCTTCTCCAAAACCCTGTCGCCGGGCGTGCGGATCGGCTGGATGATTGCCGGCAAGTATCAGCAGGAAATCCAGCGTTTGCAGACCTTCAGCACCCATTCGGCCTGCAGCGTCACGCAAATGGGCATCGCGGCGTACCTGGAGAACGGCGGCTACGACCGACATTTGCGCTACATCCGCCAGGAATACCGCAAGAATCTCAGCGCTTTCCAGCTCGCGGTGCAGCAATACTTCCCGGAAGGCACGCAGATGACCCGGCCGACTGGCGGCTTCATTCTGTGGGTCAGCCTGCCGGGGCGGGTCAACACGCAGGAGTTGCACGTTCGTGCGTTGCAGCAAGGCATCAGTATCGCGCCGGGGCTGATTTTCAGTAACACCGAGCAGTTCAATCACTGCATTCGGCTGAACTGCGGCACACCCTGGAACCGTGAAGCCGAGCGTGCGTTGATGACCCTGGGCATGCTCGCCACCCAGCTCTGTCAGGAGATGGTCGGCGGCTTTTGAGGGGGCGGGCAGGTTATTGCTGCCCGAGCTTGTCATGTCGCGCGCAACAGGCGAGCATATGGCTCCTGCCGTTTGTACCGTTGGGTCCATGAAGCCGATTTTTCCCGCCGTCTGGCTATCGATCTGCCTGCTGATAACCTTTCAGGCCGAAGGCGTATTGGCGGCTTCCGTGCAAGAAAAACCCGCAGCAAGCGCCACCGCGAAAAAACCGGCACCTGCCAAGAAAGCCGCGCCGGTCAAAAAGAAAGCGGCCAAGGTGAAAAAGCGACCTCCGATTGCCTCCAAGTCCAAATCCGCCAGTGAGATCGCGAAAACCAAGCTTCCCTCGGCCGACCTGGATTTGAGCCTGCCCCAAGACATGGCCGAGGAGCTGAAACCGCTCGGTGCGGTAGCGATGCCACGGCACGATGCACTATTGCCGCAAATGTTTGGCGACAAGGCTGGTCCGTTTCAGCTCAACGGGAGGCTGATCAGCAACGAAATGCAGTTGCAACTGCGCAACGAAGAGCGTCATGAAGTCGAAGGCGCAGCCCTGGAATTCGAGTTCAAACGATAATTTCTTCCCGTCCGTGACCCGCTGACCAGACGCTTTGTCGGAGACTGGTCAGTCACGCTCGTTTAAGCGAAAAAACCCGTGTCCAGACAATTTGAAACAAGCGTTTTAGCGGTTACTCTGTGCCACGTCCTTTAACACATCGCCCGTCGAGGAGCTCGTCGTCATGAAATGCCGTGAAGGCTGTGGCGCCTGTTGCATTGCCCCTTCCATCAGTTCACCGATTCCCGGCATGCCCAATGGCAAGCCCGCGGGAGAACGCTGCGTCCAACTTTCAATCGAAAACCTGTGCAGTATTTTCGGTAAACCGGAACGGCCGGCCGTTTGTTCGGCGTTTGAGGCCGACGTCGAGGTCTGTGGCAGCAGCGATGACGAAGCAATCAAATTGCTGGGTTGGTGGGAGCAAATGACGGCGGCGTGATGTGTTTAACGAATGGATTTTCAACAATAAGGAATAACACTATGGGTTCGCTGCAACGTATGGCTGTGCTGTGTGGTTTGACGGTTTTGCTGGCTTCTACGGCCGCTCAGGCAGAAGACTGGAAAGTTGCCAAGAACGAAGACGGCATCAAGGTTTCCTTGAGTGAAGTGGCCGGCTCCGAATACAAGGCCTTCCAGGGCGCCACGCTGATGAAGACCACCATGGCCAAACTGCGCGCCTTGCAGGAAGACGTGCCGGGGGCCTGCGCCTGGATTCACGACTGCAAAACCCAGAAGTTGCTCAAGCACGAGGGCGATCAGAGCTGGACCTATACCCAGTTCAATACGCCTTGGCCGGTTACCGCGCGTGACTCGGTGTTGCATGTGACCACCATCGAGGGGGCTGATGGCAGCCTGACCCGTAAACTTGAAGGTGTGCCGAAGTACATTCCTGAAGAAAAAGGCTTTGTGCGGGTTACCAAGGTCGACGGTTTCTGGAAGTTCGTGCCCAAGGGCGATCAAATCGAAGTGACCTATCAGGTGCACACCGAGCCGGGCGGTAGCATTCCGTCAATGGTGGCCAATAAGTTTGTGGTTGATGCGCCGTTCAATACCCTGAAAGCCTTGAAAGAACGCGCTGAGAAGTAATCGATTTGCTCTTTTGATAAAACGCCTCGACTGGTTCGGGGCGTTTTCTATTGGGTAGGGCGGGTTATTTGATCGGGGGCATCAGAAGCAGCCCGGACTTTATTTTGTTTCCGAATATACGTTGCACGAAATTTTCACAAAGCCTCCAAGACAATTCGCCCGCGCCAACATGCGGGCAGTAATCAATGGCAATGCCGCGGTTGATCGTGCAACATTTGCGCACCGCGCAAGCCCCGGGGCCGAGTACTGGCCAACAGAGGGCAAGGCGCCGCTGTATTTTTGAAACTTCAACTTCCAATGGGTCCTAAAACGACATGGCAAACCCGGACGCCCTGAGTCAGCAGCGAGCTTCTAGTCGCCTGCTGCAACCGACCGTCAAATCGCATCTGGCCTACACGCTGCTGTGTGCCCTGGTCATGATGGTCATGTTCAGCCTGCTGCGCGTTGCGCTGCTGGTTTACAACCGCGAGATGATCCTCGACACCCCGGCCTCGACCTTTCTCGAAGCGTTTGCCAACGGTCTGCGTTTCGACCTGCGCCTGGTGGTCTACCTCAGCATTCCATTGCTGCTGGCGCTGTTCAGCGCCCGAGCAATGGCTGCACGCGCATTCTTCCGTTTCTGGCTGACCATTGCCTCGAGCATCGCCCTGTTCCTCGGCCTGATGGAGATGGACTTCTACCGCGAGTTCCACCAGCGCCTCAACGGCCTGGTCTTCCAGTATGTAAAGGAAGACCCGAAAACCGTGATGAGCATGCTCTGGTACGGTTTTCCAGTGGTTCGCTACCTGCTGGCCTGGGCCGTGGGCACGTTGATCCTGACCCTGGCGTTCAAGGGTGCCGATCGCGCCACCCGTCCTCGTGGTCCCTTCAGCGGCGGCAGCATCGGCACGCGCAAGGTCGCCCCGTGGTACTCACGCATCGCGGTGTTTGTCGTCTGCCTGCTGGTCTGCGTGGTCGCCGCTCGTGGCACCCTGCGTCAGGGCCCGCCAATGCGTTGGGGTGACGTCTACACCACCGACTCGAACTTCGCCAACCAGTTGGGCCTCAACGGCACCTTGTCGCTGGTCGCCGCGGCCAAGAGCCGGATCTCCGAAGATCGCGACAACGTCTGGAAGGCCACCCTGCCACAGCCTGAAGCGCAGAAAGTCGTGCGCGACATGCTGGTGATGGCGGACGACAAACTGGTGGATGCCGGAACCGCAGCCGTGCGTCGCGACTACACGCCTCCGGCCGACAAGACCTTGCCGATCAAGAACGTCGTCGTGATCCTGATGGAAAGCATGGCCGGTCACTCGGTGGGCGCCTTGGGGGCACCGGGCAACATCACGCCGTACCTCGACCAACTGTCGAAGGAAGGCCTGATGTTTGACCGCTTCTTCTCCAACGGCACCCATACCCACCAGGGTATGTTCGCCACCATGGCCTGCTTCCCGAACCTGCCAGGTTTCGAATACCTGATGCAGACCCCGGAAGGCAGCCACAAGTTGTCCGGCCTGCCGCAATTGCTCAGTGCCCGTGACTACGATGACGTGTATGTCTACAACGGCGACTTCGCCTGGGATAACCAGTCGGGTTTCTTCAGCAACCAGGGCATGACCAACTTCATTGGTCGTAACGACTTCGTGAACCCGGTGTTCTCCGATCCGACCTGGGGCGTGTCCGACCAGGACATGTTCGACCGTGGTCTGGTAGAGCTCAAGGCGCGGGAAAACGGCAAGCCGTTCTATGCGCTGTTGCAAACCCTGTCCAACCACACGCCATACGCCTTGCCGACACCATTGCCGGTTGAGCGCGTGACCGATCGCGGTAGCCTGAACGAGCATTTGACCGCCATGCGCTACGCAGACTGGGCGCTGGGCCAGTTCTTTGAAAAGGCCCGCAAGGAGCCGTATTTCAAGGAAACCCTGTTTGTGATCGTCGGCGACCACGGCTTTGGCAACGAGCGTCAGATCACCGAAATGGACTTGGGCCGCTTCAACGTGCCGATGCTGATGATTGCATCGGGCATCCAGGAAAAGTTCGGCGAGCGTGACCATACCGTGGGCACGCAGATCGACATCGTGCCGACCATCATGGGCCGTATTGGTGGCGAAGTGCGTCATCAGTGCTGGGGCCGCGATTTGCTCAATCTGCCTGAAGGCGATACCGGTTTCGGCGTGATCAAACCGTCGGGTAGCGAGCAGACCACCGCCATTATCACGGCTGATCAGATTCTGGTGCTGCCGAAGGAAAAGGAAATGTCGCCGAAGATGTACCGCTACGAACTGGGCGCGACACCTCACGCCGAGATCGTTCCGGATGCGCCGCGTACCGCTGAGCTGAAGCTCAAGCTCGAAGCGTTCCTGCAAACGGCGACCAAGAGCCTGATCGACAACACCGCCGGTGTGGTTGATGGCAAGCCGGACTAAGTCTTGATGCAATAAAAAAGAGGCCCTTGAAAAAGGGCCTCTTTTTTTTTGCCTGTTAAACCTTTATATCTTGCCGAGTAACAGCAGGATCAACAGCACCACCAACACCACGCCGATGATACCCGACGGGCCATAACCCCAACTTCTGGAGTGCGGGAAGACCGGTAAACCACCTATCAGCAGGAGGATCAGAATAATGATTAAAATTGTGCCCATGTCTATTTCCTTGTTGGAAGTGTTCTGGAATTACCTGGCGTTTAATGGCCAGCCGGGTTGCTATAACCGGGCTGCTTACAAAATCCGACTGTGGTGAATGAAAGAAAATTCCAAGTTTTTTTAATGTTTTTCGAAGAAAGGCTTATTTCGTTTTTGATTGGTCTAGTGGGTTCAGGCACTCTCCCGGTTTGCTCGGGCCATTCAGCAATCTGATGGAGCGTGGGTCGGGCATTGTCCTTCGCTACACTCGATGCATCTTTCCCGGAACAACAAGGCTGTTTGCTATGCAAAATCGCATGATGATCACTGGCGCGGGCTCGGGCTTGGGTCGCGAAATCGCGCTGCGCTGGGCGCGTGAAGGCTGGCAGCTGGCCTTGTCGGATGTCAGCGAACCCGGTCTGCAGGAAACTCTGAAACTGGTTCGCGAAGCCGGCGGCGACGGTTTTATCCAGCGTTGCGACGTGCGCGATTACAGCCAGCTGACCGCTTTCGCCCAAGCCTGTGACGAGAAACTCGGTGGCATCGATGTCATCGTCAACAACGCCGGCGTTGCCTCGGGCGGGTTCTTCAGTGAACTGTCCCTGGAAGACTGGGACTGGCAGATCGCGATCAACCTGATGGGCGTGGTCAAGGGCTGCAAGGCCTTCCTGCCGCTGCTGGAAAAAAGCAAAGGCAAGATCATCAACATCGCGTCGATGGCCGCCCTGATGCAAGGCCCGGCCATGAGCAATTACAACGTGGCCAAGGCTGGCGTGGTGGCGTTGTCCGAAAGCCTGCTGGTCGAGCTGGCGCAGCAGGAAATCGGCGTGCATGTGGTGTGTCCGTCGTTCTTCCAGACCAACCTGCTGGACTCGTTCCGTGGCCCGACGCCGGCCATGAAAGCCCAGGTCGGCAAGTTGCTGGAAAGCTCGCCAATCACCGCGACCGACATTGCCGACTACATCTATCAGCACGTTGCCGCCGGCGAATTCATGATCCTGCCGCACGAACAGGGCCGTATGGCCTGGGCGCTCAAGCAGAAGAACCCGCAATTGCTCTACGACGAAATGACCGCCATGGCCGACAAAATGCGCGCCAAGGCCAAACAAACCGCAGGCTGAACTTGCCCGTACGCAACACCGTCGTTAGGGTGGCCGCCATCGGCCATCCTCGCGAGACGTTTGCATGCTCAATTATTTGTGGTTTTTCCTCGCCGCGCTGTTTGAAATCGCCGGCTGCTTTGCCTTCTGGATGTGGCTGCGCCAGGGTAAAAGCGCCTGGTGGGTCGTGCCGGCTCTGCTCAGTCTGACCTTGTTCGCGCTGCTGCTGACCCGCATCGAAGCAACGTACGCCGGTCGCGCCTATGCCGCTTACGGTGGCATTTACATCATCGCGTCGATCGGCTGGCTGGCGGTGGTCGAGCGGATTCGTCCGCTGGGCTCGGACTGGCTCGGCGTGGCGCTGTGTGTGATCGGGGCCAGCGTCATCCTTTTCGGCCCGCGTTTCTCCGCTTCCTGAAGGATCGGTCCTTCATTCAATCGATTTGTCGGACGTTTCCTTAGGAGCTGTTCGTAGTGCGCTGTAGGGCGGGACTGATTTGCTGCTGTCGCATTGTAGGCCCGCTGAGTGCAGGGCATCTTCAGGGTCCGATAACCCTGAAGGACGAATGCCATGCTTGTACTTAGTCGCGTTGTGGGCGAGTTGATTTCCATCGGTGACAACATTTCCGTGCGCATTCTTGCCGTCAACGGAGGCAGTGTGCGCTTCGGTGTCGAAGCGCCGCAGAACGTCAATGTGCATCGGGCCGAGGTCTACGACCGCATCCAGGTCAAACTGGCGAAAAACAAAGGACGCTGAAGGCCTCAGTCGAACAGGTGCTTGGGCACATCGTGCTTGAGCATCAACTGACATTGCTCGCTTTCCGGGTCGAAGACAATCAGCGCCTGGCCCTTGGTCAATGCCTGCCGAACACGCAGAACACGGGTTTCCAGCGGCGTGTCATCACCATTGTCCGTACCGTCACGGGTCACGAAATCCTCGATCAGGCGGGTGAGGGTGTCGACTTCAAGTTGGTCTTGGGGGATCAGCATAGGCACCTCGGCTAAACAATGGCGCGATGCTACGGCGAATGGGAGGTTGCGGCTAGCCCGGACCTGATGTGTTTCCTGAGCTGGCCCCATCGCGAGCAGGCTCGCTCCCACAGGAGAAATACGGTCAACTGTGGGAGCGATGGCGATCCCTCAAACGACGAAAAAGTCAGAGTCAGGTATCCGACCGCTGCCCTACGAGGCTATCCACCGACGGCACCCGCGTATCGCTTTCCATCTGCGTCTCATGTTCGATCTGATGACTGAACCGGTCCAGTGACCCTTTGGCCGGTTGTGCATCGCTGGCAAATACCGGCGGACTCAGAATGTAGGCGCCGAGCAGGCGGCTGAGGGCAGCGAGGCTGTCGATGTGGGTGCGTTCGTAGCCGTGAGTGGCGTCGCAGCCGAAGGCGAGCAGGGCGGTGCGAATGTCATGCCCGGCAGTGACCGCCGAATGGGCATCGCTGAAGTAGTAGCGGAACAGGTCACGGCGCACCGGCAACTCGTTGTCACTGGCTAGGCGCAGCAGATGCCGCGACAGGTGATAGTCGTATGGTCCGCCGGAATCCTGCATCGCCACGCTCACCGCGTGTTCGCTGGAATGCTGACCCGGCGCGACCGGGGCAATATCGATGCCGACGAATTCGCTGACGTCCCACGGCAATGCCGCCGCCGCGCCACTGCCGGTTTCCTCGGTGATGGTGAACAGCGGATGACAGTCGATCATCAGTTCTTCGCCGCTGTCGACGATCGCTTTCAGCGCCGCCAGCAATGCGGCAACGCCGGCCTTGTCGTCGAGATGACGGGCGCTGATGTGGCCGCTTTCGGTGAACTCCGGCAAAGGGTCGAAGGCGACGAAATCACCAACGCTGATGCCCAGCGAGTCGCAATCGGCACGCGTAGCGCAATAGGCGTCCAGGCGCAGTTCGATGTGATCCCAACTGATCGGCATTTCATCCACGGCGGTATTGAACGCATGTCCGGAAGCCATCAACGGCAGCACGCTGCCACGGATTACGCCATTGTCGGTAAACAGGCTGACCCGGCTGCCCTCGGCAAAACGGCTGGACCAGCAACCGACGGGGGCCAGGGTCAGACGGCCGTTGTCCTTGATCGCGCGAACCGCCGCGCCGATGGTGTCGAGGTGGGCGGAGACCGCACGGTCAGGGCTGTTTTTCTTGCCCTTGAGGGTGGCGCGGATGGTGCCACGGCGGGTCATCTCAAAGGGAATACCCAGCTCTTCAAGCCGTTCGGCGACGTAACGCACAATGGTGTCGGTGAACCCGGTCGGGCTGGGAATGGCGAGCATTTCCAGCAGGACTTTTTGCAGGTAGATCAGATCCGGTTCGGGGATTTTGCTGGTCATGGAAACTCCTGATGGGTTGAGAGCATCGATGGTTTCGATGAGGAAAAGAGAGTGTGTGATCTGTCAGGGCCCCATCGCGAGCAGGCTCGCTCCCACAGGGAAATGCGGTCAAATGTGGGAGCGAGCCTGCTCGCGATGGCGATGAAACAGGCGACACATCAATGTCAGGCCGCCGGCTGACTATGCGGAAACAACAAATCCACAAACCGCTCGGCCGTCGGTTGCGGCTCGTGGTTTGCCAACCCGGCACGCTCATTGGCTTCGATAAACACATACTCCGGTTGATCCGCAGCAGGCACCATCAGGTCGAGCCCGACCATCGGAATATCCAGCGCCCGCGCCGCCCGTACCGCCGCATCCACCAAGGTCGGATGCAGAATCGCAGTGACATCCTCAAGAATCCCGCCGGTATGAAGATTCGCCGTCTTGCGTACGAACAGATGCTCACCGGCCGGCAGAATGCTGCTGTAGTCATAACCCGCCGCGTGCAAGGTGCGCTCGGTTTCATGGTCCAGCGGGATTTTGCTTTCACCGCTGGTCGCCGCCTGACGACGCCGACTCTGGGCTTCGATCAGCGCACCGATGGAATGCTGACCATCACCCACCACTTCTGCCGGACGACGAATCGCCGCGGCGACCACCTCAAAACCGATCACCACAATCCGCAAATCAAGGCCTTCGTGGAAACTCTCCAGCAGCACGCGACTGTCGAACTGGCGGGCGGATTCGATGGCCTGCTGGACCTCTTCGATGGTCCGTAAATCCACTGCGACGCCTTGGCCCTGTTCGCCATCCAGCGGTTTGACCACCACTCGTTCGTGCTCGTCGAGAAACGCCAGGTTGTCATCGGCGTTGCCGGCCAGTTGCTGCGCTGGCAAGTTCAGGCCGGCGGCCTTGAGCACTTTGTGCGTCAGGCTTTTGTCCTGGCACAACGTCATGCTGATGGCGCTGGTCAGATCGCTGAGGGATTCACGGCAACGTACGCGGCGACTGCCATGGATCAAGGTGAACAGGCCGGCATCGGCGTCATCGACTTGCACTTCGATGCCGCGACGGTGCGCTTCCTCGACGATGATCCGTGCATAAGGATTGAACTCGGCTTCCGGGCCAGGGCCCAGAAACAACGGCTGATTGATGCAGTTTTTGCGCTTGATCGCGAAGGTCGACAGGTTGCGAAACCCGAGCTTGGCGTAAAGACTTTTCGCCTGCCGGTTATCGTGCAGTACGGACAGGTCCAGGTAACTCAGCCCCCGGCTCATGAAGTGCTCGATCAAATGTCGCACCAACACTTCACCGACACCCGGTCGCGAACATTGCGGATCGACTGCCAGACACCACAGGCTGCTGCCATTTTCCGGATCGTTGAACGCCTTGTGGTGATTGAGGCCCATGACGCTGCCAATGATCGCGCCGCTGCCCTCATCTTCGGCCAGCCAATACACCGGGCCGCCCTCATGGCGCGGAGTCAGCAGACTCGCGTCGATCGGCAGCATGCCGCGCAACTGATACAGCTGATTGATCGCCTGCCAGTCCGCATCGCTTTGGGCCCGGCGGATGCGAAAGCCGCGAAACACTCGAGTCGACTGGCGGTAATCACTGAACCACAGGCGCAGGGTGTCGGACGGGTCGAGAAACAACTGCGCCGGCTCCAGCCCCAACACTTGCTGAGGCGCGGCAACGTACAGGGCGATGTCGCGTTCACCGGTGTGCTCATTGAGCAGCTCTTGGGCCAGGCTCGCCGCATCGGGAAAGGTGTGGCCGATAAGCAACCGGCCCCAGCCGCAGTGCACGGCAATCGGTGCGGCGCCCAATTCGCTGCCGTCTTCGGCCAGGCGGGCCTGCAAGCGTTCGTACGAGGGCGCCTGACCGCGCAACAAGCGTTGGCTATAAGCCGTGGCGTGGGGTTTCATCGATCAGATTCCTTGTTCACTGAGCCACAGGTTCAGGGCCGCCAATTGCCACAGCTTGGAGCCGCGCAACGGGGTCAACTGGCCTTGCGGATCGGTCAGCAGGCGATCGAGCATCGCTGGCTTGAACAGTCCGCGATCCTGGCTCGGATCGAGCAGCAGTTCACGCACCCAGTTCAGCGTATCGCCTTGCAAATGCTTCAGACCAGGGACCGGGAAGTAGCCTTTCTTGCGATCGATCACTTCACTCGGAATCACCAGCCGCGCCGCTTCTTTCAAGACTTGCTTGCCGCCATCCGGCAGTTTGAATTTGCCCGGCACGCGGGCCGACAATTCCACCAGGCGATAGTCGAGAAACGGTGTGCGCGCTTCCAGGCCCCAGGCCATGGTCATGTTGTCGACGCGTTTGACCGGGTCGTCCACCAGCATGATCGTGCTGTCCAGACGCAGGGCTTTGTCCACCGCCGCCTCGGCGCCGGGCTGTGCGAAATGTTCCTTCACGAAGTCGCCAGCGGCGTCATTGGCCGTCAGCCATTTCGGCTGCACAGTGGCGGCATAGTCGTCGTAGCTGCGGTCGAAAAACGCATCGCGATAGGCGGCGTACGGATCTTCGGCACCGTCGACTTGTGGGTACCAGTGATAACCGGCGAACAACTCGTCGGCACCCTGGCCGCTCTGCACCACTTTGCAATGCTTGGCCACTTCGCGGGACAGCAGATAGAAGGCGATACAGTCATGGCTGACCATCGGTTCGCTCATGGCGCGGAACGCTGCGGGCAGTTGCTCGATGATCTCTTTTTCGTCGATGCGCAATTGGTGATGCTGGGTGCCGTAGTGCTTGGCGATCAGGTCCGAATACTGGAACTCGTCGCCGCGTTCGCCGCCGGCATCCTGGAAACCGATGGAGAAGGTCGACAGGTTTTCAACACCGACTTCACGCAACAGTCCGACCAGCAGGCTCGAGTCGACACCGCCCGAGAGCAGCACGCCGACGTCGACTGCCGCACGTTGACGGATCGCCACCGCGTCACGGGTGCTGTCGAGCACACGGTCACGCCAGTCTTCGAGTGTCAGATTCATCTCGTCGGCGTGTGGGCCGTAGGGCAAGGTCCACCAGGTTTTCTGCTCGGTGGTGCCGTCCGCTTCGATGCGCATCCAGGTCGCCGGTGGCAGTTTTTCGATGCCGGCCAGCAAGGTGCGCGGCGCCGGGACCACGGCGTGGAAATTCAGATAATGATTGAGCGCCACCGGATCGAGGATCGGGTTGATGTCGCCGCCCTTGAGCAGCGCCGGCAGTGCCGAGGCAAAGCGCAGGCGCTGGCCGGTGCGCGACAGGTACAGCGGCTTCACGCCGAGACGGTCGCGGGCGATGAACAGGCGTTGAGCGTCGCGCTCCCAAATGGCGAAGGCGAACATGCCGTTGAGCTTGGGCAGCAGCGCTTCGCCCCAGGCGTGATAACCCTTGAGCAGCACTTCGGTGTCACCACCGGAATAGAACGCGTAACCAAGGCTTTCAAGCTCGGTGCGCAGTTCGGGGAAGTTGTAGATCGCGCCGTTGAAGGCCAGGGACAAGCCCAATTGGTTGTCGATCATCGGCTGAGCCGAGCCGTCCGACAGGTCCATGATTTTCAGGCGACGATGGCCCAGGGCAATCGGCCCTTGGGCATGAAAGCCCCACGCGTCAGGGCCGCGAGGGGCCAGGTGATGGGTGATTCGTTCAATGGCTGCAAGGTCTGCAGGTTGATGATCAAAACGTAACTCGCCAGCTAATCCGCACATAAATTCCTTACCGGTTTTTCCGTTGGGGAGGGTCAATCGATACCGCGCCAAAAACGGCGGGTACTCAGAAACTGACCCGGCTGAATCCCCGGAGTTTTAGACCGATAAGTTATAAGGCGCGCCGTCAGACTTTTCCGCGGATCAACTGGCGCACGGCGAAACGGTTGGGATGGCAGGCCTCGGCGACCGTTCTGGGCAGGGGCAGCGGTTCGTTTTCGATCCATGCCGCGAGCAATTCACCCGACAGTGGCGCGGTGATCAGGCCGCGAGAACCGTGGCCGCTGTTGACGTAAAAACCCTCAAGCCAGGGGCAGGGAATGTCCGGTACTTGCCGGGCGTCCTTGCTCAGTACGGCGTAGGCGTCGACGAAGGCTGCTGGTGCGGCCAACGGGCCAACGATCGGCAGGTAGTCCGGGCTGGTGCAGCGGAACGCGGCGCGCCCTTCAAGCTGCTGCGGGTCCAGTTCCTGAGCATGCAGTCGCGTGGCCAGGTCGGGGGAGATTTCCTCGAGCAAGGCCAGGTTGCCGAGGTGTTCGGCGAGGGTCGGAGTCAGGTCATCGCTCTTGAAGTCGAAGCTGGCGCCGAGGGTGTGTTCGCCCAGTCGAGCCGGCGCCACATAGCCTTCGGCGCAGACGACGGTGGCCAGGCTCTGGCTTTCAGGGGTTTGCGCCAGTCGGGTGATCTGGCCACGAATGCGTTTTAGGGGCAGCTCGGCGCTTTGAGGGAAACGCTTGATCTCGGCGGCGCCGGCCAGGATCACCACGGGGGCACTGGCCAGCAAATCATCACCGTCCCAGGCCTGCCACTGATCATCAACTTTGCGCAGTTCCAGGACATTGCGATGAGGCAGCCACTGGATGTTCGCCGAGGACGCCTGCCAATGGCACAACGCCGGCGGATGAACCCAGCCACCTTCCGGGAAGAACAATCCGCCGTGTTCCAGGGCGATGCCGGCCTGAGCCTGGGCTTGGGGTTGATCGAGCAAGTGCACCAGATCTGGCGAAAAGGCGGCGACCAATTGCGCCTGACGCTCGGCTTCCTTGGCGTTGAAGGCCAGTTGCAAGACCCCGCAATCGTCCCAGTCGACGCCCCGTTGCAGATGTTCGATCAAGCGTCGGGTGTGACCGAAACCACTGACAATCAACTGCGACAACGCGGTGCCATGGGCCGAAAGCTTGAGGTATAAAACGCCCTGAGGATTGCCCGAGGCTTCCTGCGCCAGCGCATCGTGACGCTCCAGCAGACTGACTTGCCAACCCCGCGCCGCCAGGCTGGCGGCCGTAGCGCAACCGGCCAGACCGGCGCCGATCACCATCGCATGACGCTCGCCGTTCAGTGGCGTCGGCCGCGCAAACCAGGGTTTGGCCACGGCGGGCACCGGGACTTCCTCAGGCCAGCCGAGAAACACGCCCCGCAAAATCTCCCATTTGTGGCCAATGCCGGGCGTTCGCTTCATCTTGAAGCCCGCCGCGTTCAGCAGACGGCGCACCCAACCGGTGCTGGTGAAGGTGCTGATGGTCGAGCCGGGGGCCGCCAGACGCGCCAGTTCGGCGAACAGTTCGGCGGTCCACATGTCGGGGTTTTTCGCCGGGGCAAAACCGTCGAGAAACCAGGCGTCGATCTGCGCGTCCAGTTGCGGCAATTGCTCCAGCGCATCGCCGATCAGCAGGGTCAGGGTCACGCGGCCGTTGTCCAGCACCAGGCGCTGGAAGCCTGGGTGGATTGCGATGTATTGCGTCAGCAGCTGATCGGCAAACGGTTTGAGCTCCGGCCACAAGGCCAAGGCACGCTGCAGATCGGGCAGGCTCAGCGGGTACTTTTCGACACTGACAAAATGCAGCCGCGCCCCGGCCACCGCGTGCTGTTCGAACAGCTGCCAGGCGCAAAGGAAATTCAGCCCGGTGCCGAAACCGGTCTCGCCAATCACCAGTCGACCGCCGGCTGGCAACGCAGCGAAGCGTTCACGCAAAGCATTCTGTTCGAGGAATACGTAGCGGGTTTCGTCCAGCCCCGACAGATCGGAAAAATACACATCATCGAACACCCGCGAACGCGGGAGCCCTTGGTCGTCCCAGTCGAGCTGGGCGTGGGGCAATACAGGTTTCATGGCAGGCTCGGCAACGGCAAGGCGGCCATTCTAGCCGATCGCTGGAGCGGTGCTTGATCCATGGCAACGTCCGAGCCAGCTCGAACGGTGAAAATGGGATTTCTCCCACGCAGGAGAGGTCAATCCGCTAGTCTTGCTCAATCCTGGAAGGAGCCGTCCCATGTTCGAATCCGCCGAAATCGGTCACGCCATCGACAAAGAAACCTACGACGCCGAAGAACCGGCCCTGCGTGAAGCCTTGCTCGAAGCACAGTTCGAACTTCACCAGCAACGCCGCTTTCCGGTGATCATTCTGATCAATGGCATCGAAGGCGCCGGCAAGGGCGAGACGGTCAAGTTGCTTAACGAATGGATGGACCCACGCTTGATCGAGGTCCGCACGTTCGATCAGCAGACCGACGAAGAGCTGGCGCGGCCACCGGCCTGGCGCTACTGGCGGATGCTCCCGGCCAAGGGCCGCATGGGGATTTTCTTCGGCAACTGGTACAGCCAGATGCTGCAAGGCCGGGTTCATGGCTTGTTCAAGGACCCGGTGCTGGATCAGGCGATCAACCAGTCCGAGCGCTTTGAAAAAATGCTCTGCGACGAAGGCGCGCTGATCTTCAAGTTCTGGTTCCACCTCTCCAAAAAGCAAATGAAGGCGCGGCTCAAGGCCCTGGCGGATGACCCGCTGCACAGTTGGCGCATCAGTCCGCTGGACTGGCAACAATCGCAAACCTACGACAAGTTCGTGAAATACGGCGAACACGTGTTGCGCCGTACCAGCCGCGACTACGCGCCTTGGCATGTGATCGAAGGGGTGGACCCTCATTACCGCAGCCTGGCGGTGGGCAAGATCCTGCTCGAAGGCCTGCAAAGTGCCCTGAAACGACACAAGGTCCATCCTTCCAAGGTTAATGCCGCACCGTTGCCCATCCATGTCGATCAGTTGAACCTGCTCGACAGCCTGGATTTGACCCTGCGCCTGGACAAGGACGATTACGAAGAACAATTGATTACCGAGCAGGCGCGATTCTCCGGCCTGATGCGCGACAAACGCATGCGTCGGCACGCCTTGGTGGCGGTGTTCGAAGGCAATGATGCGGCAGGCAAGGGCGGGGCGATCCGCCGGGTTGCGGCGGCCCTCGACCCGCGTCAGTACAACATCGTACCGATTGCCGCGCCCACCGAAGAGGAACGGGCGCAGCCTTATCTGTGGCGGTTCTGGCGGCACATCCCGGCCAAGGGCACGTTCACGGTGTTCGATCGTTCGTGGTACGGGCGGGTGCTGGTGGAGCGCGTCGAAGGCTTCTGCCCGCCGGCGGACTGGTTGCGGGCCTACAGTGAAATCAATGATTTTGAAGAGCTGATCGGCGAGGCCGGGATGATCGTGGTCAAGTTCTGGCTGGCCATCGACAAGCAGACGCAACTGGAGCGCTTCCAGGCGCGGGAAGAAATTCCCTTCAAGCGTTTCAAGATCACTGAAGATGACTGGCGCAATCGTGACAAGTGGGACGCCTACCGCGCGGCGGTCGGTGACATGGTCGATCGCACCAGCACCGAGATATCGCCCTGGACGCTGGTGGAGGCCAATGACAAGCGCTGGGCGCGGGTCAAAGTCCTGCGCACCATCAATCTGGCGCTGGAAGAGGCGTTCGAAAAGTCCGACAAGCACAACAGGAAAGAAAAGGCGCGCAAGAAGTGAGCGATGGTTACGCATACGCGGGGTGAATGATTGTCGCGGTCGGTAATGCAGTGGACTTATGCTCGGTCCACTCTCAACCGATAACAACAATGAGGTATGCCATGCGTGAAGTGGTGATCGTCGACAGCGTGCGGACCGGCCTGGCCAAATCCTTTCGCGGCAAGTTCAACCTGACCCGTCCGGACGACATGGCGGCCCATTGCGTCAATGCGCTGCTGGCGCGTTCTGGCATCGATCCGGCCAGCGTCGAGGATTGCATCGTCGGTGCCGGTTCCAACGAAGGTGGCCAAGGCTTCAACATCGGTCGCAACATCGCGGTACTGTCGCGGCTGGGCACCGGCACCGCCGGCATGACCCTCAACCGCTTTTGCTCGTCGGGCTTGCAGGCGATCGCCATCGCCGCCAACCAGATCGCATCGGGTTGCAGCGACATCATCGTCGCCGGTGGCGTCGAGTCCATCAGCCTGACCATGAAAAGCGTCAACACTGACAATCTGATCAATCCGCTGCTGAAAGAGCAGGTGCCCGGTATCTATTTCCCGATGGGCCAGACAGCCGAAATCGTCGCTCGTCGTTACGATGTCAGGCGCGAAGAACAGGATCTGTACGCGCTGCAAAGTCAGCAACGTACCGCCCAGGCTCAGGCCGATGGCTTGTTTGACGATGAAATCGTGCCGATGGCGGTGAAGTATCGGGTTGAAGACAAGGCCACCGGTGAGGTGCAGATCCTTGACGGCATCGTCGATCACGATGACTGCAATCGGCCGGGCACCACCCTGGAAAGCCTGGCGGGATTGAAACCGGTGTTTGCCGAAGACGGTTCGGTGACTGCCGGCAACTCTTCGCAGTTGTCCGATGGTGCGTCGATGACGCTGGTGATGAGCCTGGAAAAAGCACTGGAACTGGGGTTGAAGCCCAAGGCGTTCTTCCGTGGGTTCACCGTGGCCGGTTGCGAGCCGGATGAAATGGGCATCGGCCCGGTGTTCTCGGTGCCGAAGTTGCTCAAGGCCAAGGGGTTGCGGATCTCCGACATTGATCTGTGGGAACTCAACGAAGCCTTCGCCTCGCAATGCCTGTACAGCCGTATTCGGTTGGAGATCGATAACGACAAGTACAACGTCAATGGCGGCTCGATTTCCATCGGCCATCCGTTCGGCATGACCGGCTCGCGTCAGGTCGGGCATCTCGTGCGTGAATTGCAGCGCCGCAATGTGCGTTACGGCATCGTCACCATGTGTGTGGGTGGCGGGATGGGTGCGGCCGGGTTGTTCGAAGCGGTGCGTTAAGACTGCAAGATTTGTGTTGTCTGGTTAACCGCTATCGCGAGCAGGCTCGCTCCCACAGGGATCTGGAGTGCGACATAGATCTAATGTGGGAGTGAGCCTGCTCGCGATTCAGGCGCCGCGGTCTACAGGCTCATCCGCAAAAGCAGCATCCGCTCAATGTAAGCCTGTACCTCCCGCGCCAATTTCTCCGGGTTTTCAAACGGACCCTCCAGGGTGTTTTCCCGGGTGCTGAAATACAAATCCCCATTCACACGACACACCCGGTCACAGCGAAAGTGCGTGGCGGGGGCATTGTCCTGGGCGCGTTTGCCGTACATGGCGATCTCCTGAGGAATGTTCCTGTTGGCGAATCCCATGAGCTTATGCACGAACCACTTGCGACGCCTGGCCGGCCGATCGACGGCATAGCGCCAATTTAATGGTGCGACCTGCACAGTTTCATTCGCGGCCAACGCCCAACTGTCCCTGTGTGCCGAACGGCGCTAAGCCTAGAATGACCGTTCTCGCCACTTGGCTTCGGGGTTCGCAATGCACATTTCATCGGGTCGCTGGGTTTACGGTCTGTTCCTGGCCTTGGTGACCGCGTTGCTGTGGGGAATCCTGCCGATCAAACTCAAACAAGTGCTGCTGGTGATGGACCCGGTGACGGTGACCTGGTTTCGCCTGATCGTATCCGGCGGGTGCCTGTTCATTTATCTGGCGGCGACCAAACGCTTGCCGAGCCGCAAGGTGCTCGGGCCGCGTGGTGGCTGGTTGGTGTTGATGGCGGTGCTCGGCCTGGTGGGCAACTACGTGCTGTACCTGATGGGCCTGAACCTGCTCAGCCCCGGCACCGCGCAACTGGTGGTGCAGATGGGGCCGATCATGTTGCTGATCGCCAGTCTGTTTGTGTTCAAGGAACGGTTCAGCGTGGGGCAGGGGATTGGCCTGCTGGTGCTGTTGATCGGCTTTGGCCTGTTTTTCAATCAGCGGCTCGCCGAGTTGCTGACCTCGCTGACCGATTACACCGCCGGCGTGCTGTTGGTGCTGCTGGCGTCGACGGTCTGGACGTTCTACGCCCTGGGCCAGAAGCAATTGCTTACGGTGTGGAATTCGCTGCAGGTGATGATGGTGATCTACCTGTTCTGCGCGATGTTGTTGACGCCGTGGGTGCATCCGCTGGAAGCGCTGCAACTGAGTCCGCTGCAAGGCTGGCTACTGCTGGCGTGCTGCATGAACACCCTGATCGCCTATGGCGCGTTTGCTGAGGCTTTGGCCCATTGGGAGGCATCGCGGGTCAGTGCGACGCTGGCGATTACGCCGCTGGTGACGTTCGCAGCGGTGGCCGTGGCCGCGTGGTTATGGCCGGACTATGTGCATGCCGAGACGATCAATGGTCTGGGTTATGGCGGGGCGGTGCTGGTGGTGCTGGGGTCGGCGCTGGTGGCGTTGGGGCCGTCGTTGATTGCGGGGCTCAGGGCTAGAAAGGTGCGGATTGCGGCAGGTTAGACCGCGTCATCGTTCATCGCGGGCAAGCCTTGCTCCTACGGGTTTTATGTCGATACCGGATATTTTGATCGACGCAAAACCCGTAGGAGCAAGGCTTGCCCGCGATGGCTGACTGTCAGGCGCTACAAAACTCAGCCCTTGGCGCCCGCTTCCAGCATATTCTCCGGCCTCACCCACGCATCAAACTCTTCATCCGTCAGATACCCCAATTGCAACGCCGACTCACGCAAGGTCAGCCCTTCGGCATAAGCCTTCTTGGCAATCTCCGCCGATTTGTCGTAACCGATGTGCGGATTCAGCGCTGTCACCAACATCAACCCACGCTCCAGATGTTCAGCCATTTTCTCTGCATCCGGTTCCAGGCCGGCGATGCAGTGCTGCTGGAAGTTGCTGCAGCCATCGCCCAGCAGGCGGATCGATTGCAGCAGATTGTGGATGATCACCGGTTTGAACACGTTCAATTGCAAATGGCCCTGACTCGCTGCAAACCCGATGGCGACGTCGTTGCCCAAGACCTGACAAGCCAGCATCGATAGCGCTTCGCACTGAGTCGGATTGACCTTGCCCGGCATGATCGAGCTGCCCGGTTCGTTGGCCGGCAGTTTGACTTCGGCGAAGCCTGCTCGCGGCCCGGAGCCCAGCAGGCGCAGGTCGTTGGCGATTTTCATCAGGGTCACGGCGAGGGTTTTCAGCGCGCCGGACAGCGTGGTCAGCGGCTCATGCCCAGCCAGGGCGGCGAATTTGTTGGGGGCGGTGACAAACGGCAGGCCGGAGAGGGCGGCCAGTTCGGCAGCGATGGCTTCGCCAAATCCGTGGGGTGAATTCAGCCCGGTGCCCACCGCGGTGCCGCCCTGGGCCAGTTCACAGACGGCCGGCAGCGAGCTGCGGATCGCCCGCTCGGCGTAATCCAGTTGCGCGATGAACGCCGACAGTTCCTGACCGAAGGTAATGGGCGTCGCGTCCATCATGTGGGTGCGGCCGGTCTTGACCAGTTTCATATGCCGCGCGGACAGCTCGGCCAATCCGCCCGACAGTTCGTTGATCGCCGGCAGCAATTGCTGTTGCACTGCCTGGGCTGCCGCGATGTGCATGGCAGTCGGGAAACAGTCGTTGGAACTCTGGGAGCGGTTGACGTGATCGTTAGGGTGAACCGGCGACTTGCCACCGCGAGCATTACCCGCCAGTTCGTTGGCTCGACCGGCGATCACTTCGTTGACGTTCATGTTGCTCTGGGTGCCGCTGCCGGTCTGCCAGACCACCAGTGGGAACTGGTCGTCGTGGCTGCCGTCGAGCACTTCGTCGGCGGCCTGTTCGATCAGCCGGGCGATGTCGGCGGGCAGGTCACCATTGCGGTCATTGACCCGCGCCGCGGCTT
This sequence comes from Pseudomonas sp. LS2P72, assembly GCF_054897865.1. Lineage (NCBI taxonomy): Bacteria > Pseudomonadati > Pseudomonadota > Gammaproteobacteria > Pseudomonadales > Pseudomonadaceae > Pseudomonas > Pseudomonas sp. LS2P72. The sequence continues at coordinate 5,138,296 of NZ_CM142708.1, read as the reverse complement.
TCTTGATCAGCGCCAGGGCATGCAGCACGGCCAGCGGCATTTTTTCGTTGCCGATGGCGAAGTTGATCAGCGAGCGTTGCGTCTGAGCGCCCCAGTAGGCTTCATCCGGGACTTCCACCTGGCCAAGGCTGTCGGTTTCGATACGGCTCATCATGCACACTCCTGTAGGTCGATAGCGCAGTTTAGGCCGTGATCGCCGGCCGTGGTTCCATCAGTCTGTTTTTTGACCATTCAACCCCTCTAAATCAGGCCCGACAAGGCTTGGGGTTGAGTGACACACTTTTTTAGGTGCAGAATGGTCGCCCTTGGGGTAATGACCTCGCCTGCTAGAAAAGGAAACTCGATGACTCGTCTTCGTGCCATCTGTACCGCGGTTGCACTGGTTTGCGCCAGCGGCCCTGTTTTTGCCGATACCGCCAGCCACAACGCCAGTGCCGAAGCTTTCCTGACTCTGGCGCACGCTGACAAATTGGGCACTCCGGTGTACATGCAAGTGCAGCAAATGTTCGCTCAGCGCTTTGCTCAGACCAAAGCCCCTGAATCGAAAAAGGCCTTGCTGGAAACCTACCAGGCCAAAGCTAACGCCGCGCTGGACCAAGCCATTGGCTGGAACAAGCTGAAGCCGGACATGGTCAAGCTCTACACCACCAACTTCAGCGAATCCGAGCTGAAAGACCTGGTCGCGTTCTACAAATCGCCACTGGGCAAGAAAGTCCTGGAAAAAATGCCGCAGCTGACTCAGCAATCGGCCCAGATGACTCAAGCCAAGCTGGAAAGCGCCGTGCCTGTGGTCAACAAACTGTTGGCTGACATGACGGCCGAGCTGGAGCCTAAAGGCGCCGCCGCCCCAGCCAAGAAAAAGCCTTAAGCGGAGTTCGGTATGACCATGCAACAACGCATCGAATCGACACTGGGCCTGTTGCAGCCACAGCATCTGCAAGTGCTGGATGAAAGCCACATGCACAGCCGTGGGTTGCAGACCCACTTCAAGGCCGTGGTGGTCAGCCAGCAGTTCGAAGGGCTCAACCGCGTCAAGCGTCACCAGAAAGTCTACGGCACGCTCGGCGAGCTGATGGGCGAGTTCCATGCGTTGGCGCTGCATACCTACACGCCAGAGGAATGGGCACAGATCGAAGCAGCTCCGGCCTCGCCGACCTGTGCTGGCGGCAGGTAGGAGCAAGGCTTGCCCGCGATGGCGACCTTGAGTACGCCATCGCGGGCAAGCCATGCTCCTACAGAGATCGCGTTATTTTTGCTAGAATCCGCAACGCGCCGCTCACCCGGCGCGTTTTTTTTCGCATCCGGTTCACCCCTTACGAGGGTAGCCACCTGGAGAATCACCCATGACACAACAGATTGTCGTGGCGGCACTGTATAAGTTCGTCACTCTGGAAGATTACGTCGCCCTGCGCGAGCCACTGCTGCAAGCGATGGTCGACAACGGCATCAAAGGCACGCTGCTGATCGCCGAAGAAGGCATCAACGGCACCGTGTCCGGCAGCCGCGAAGGCATTGACGGGCTGATGGCCTGGCTCAAGAACGACCCGCGCATGGACGACATCGACCACAAAGAGTCGTACTGCGACGACCAGCCGTTCTATCGCACCAAAGTCAAACTCAAGAAAGAGATCGTCACCCTCGGCGTCGAAGGCGTAGACCCGAACAAAAAGGTCGGCACCTACGTCGATCCAGAAAACTGGAACGCCCTGATCAGCGATCCTGAAGTGCTGTTGATCGACACCCGCAACGACTACGAAGTCTCGATCGGCACCTTCGAAGGCGCCATCGACCCGAAGACCACCAGTTTTCGCGAATTCCCCGACTACATCAAAGCCAATTTCGACCCCGCCGTGCACAAGAAAGTCGCGATGTTCTGCACCGGCGGCATTCGTTGTGAAAAGGCGTCGAGCTACATGCTCAGCCAGGGCTTCGACGAGGTCTATCACCTCAAGGGCGGCATTCTGAAGTACCTCGAAGAGGTGCCGCAGGAAGAAACCAAATGGCAGGGCGACTGCTTCGTGTTCGATAACCGCGTGACCGTGCGCCACGACCTCAGCGAAGGCGACTACGATCAATGTCATGCCTGTCGTACACCGATCAGCGCCTCCGACCGTGCATCCGAGCACTACGTGGCCGGCATCAGTTGCCCGCATTGCTGGGATAAGCTGAGCGAGAAGACCCGTCGCAGTGCTATCGACCGGCAAAAGCAGATCGAACTGGCCAAGGCTCGCAACCTGCCTCACCCGATCGGCTACAACTACAAGCAAACTCCTTCCGAGGCTTGAACCATGTCTGCGCAACGCCTGCTCTATGTGATGGACCCTATGTGTTCGTGGTGCTGGGGCTTCGCACCGATGGCCAACGCGCTGGTCGAGCAGGCGCAAGCAGCGGGGGTGGACGTGCACCTGGTGGTGGGCGGTTTGCGTACCGGCAGCGGTTCCGCGCTGGAGCCGACCACCCGGCGCTACATCCTTGAGCATTGGCAGGCGGTCAACGAGGCGACGGGCCAACCGTTCAAGCTGGAAGGCGCGTTGCCCGACGGATTTGTCTACGACACCGAACCTGCCTGTCGGGCGCTGGTGACCGCGCGCAGCCTGGCGCCGGATTGCGCGTGGAAACTGCTCGGGCTGATTCAGCACGCGTTTTACGCCGAAGGTCGCGATGTCACGCATGCCAGCGTTCTGGTGGAGCTCGCGGAGCAGGCCGGTCTGCCGCGCATCGAATTCGCCGCCGCGTTCGACCGTGCCGATCAGCACGCCGCGACGGCGGCCGATTTCACCTGGGTCCAGGACCTGGGCATTGCCGGTTTTCCTACCTTGCTGGCTGAGCGTGATGGTCAATTGGCGCTGTTGACCAATGGTTATCAGCCGCTCAGCGTATTGTCTCCGTTGCTCGGCCGCTGGCTGGAGCGCGCTGCCTGTGCATGATCTGCCCGACCACGAGCCACCTGCTTCACATGTCGACCGTCTGAGCTGGGCGGAAATCCGTCGCCTGGCGCTGCATCACAAAAAATCCCTTTGGATTGCCAACGGCGTGGCGGTGTTGGCAACCTTGTGTAGCGTGCCAATTCCCTTGCTCCTGCCGTTGCTGGTGGACGAAGTGCTACTGGGCCACGGTGACGCCGCGCTGAAGATCATGAACCACGCGCTGCCCGAAAACTGGCAGAAAGCTGCGGGTTACATTGGCCTTATGCTGCTGGTGACGCTGGGACTGCGTTGCGCCGCTTTGCTGTTCAACGTGGTGCAGGCGCGGTTGTTCGCGGCGCTGGCCAAGGACATCGTGTACCGCATTCGTGTGCGCCTGATCGAACGGCTCAAGCGCATTTCGCTGGGTGAATACGAAAGCCTGGGCAGCGGCACGGTCACCACGCATCTAGTGACCGACCTGGACACGCTGGACAAATTCGTTGGCGAAACCCTCAGTCGTTTCCTTGTGGCCATGCTGACCCTGGTCGGAACCGCATCCATCCTGATGTGGATGCACTGGAAGCTGGCGTTGCTGATCCTGCTGTTCAACCCGTTGGTGATCTATGCCACGGTGCAGTTGGGCAAGCGGGTCAAGCACCTGAAGAAACTCGAGAACGACAGCACCTCGCGCTTTACCCAGGCGCTCACCGAAACCCTCGATTCCATTCAGGAAGTGCGTGCCGGCAACCGTCAGGGCTTTTTCCTTGGGCGCTTGGGGCAGCGCGCCCGGGAAGTGCGCGATTACGCGGTGAACTCTCAGTGGAAAACCGATGCCTCGAACCGTGCCAGCGGTTTGCTGTTCCAGTTCGGCATCGATATTTTTCGTGCGGCGGCGATGCTCACCGTGCTGTTTTCCGACCTGTCCATCGGCCAGATGCTCGCGGTGTTCAGCTACCTGTGGTTCATGATCGGTCCGGTGGAACAGCTGCTGAATCTGCAGTACGCCTATTACGCGGCCGGCGGCGCGCTGTCGCGGATCAACGAGTTGCTGGCCCGGGCCGATGAGCCTGAGTACCCGGGCGGTGTCGACCCGTTCAACGGTCGCGACACCGTGGGCATCGAAGTCCAGGGATTGAGTTTCGGTTACGGCGACGAGCTGGTGTTGAACCAGATGAACCTGTCGATCGCCCCCGGCGAAAAGGTCGCGATTGTCGGCGCTAGCGGAGGCGGCAAAAGTACTCTGGTGCAGTTGCTGCTGGGCTTGTACACGCCGCTCGCCGGGACCATCCGTTTCGGCGGCTCGACCCAGCAAGAGATCGGCCTGGAAACCGTTCGGGAAAATGTTGCCGTAGTCCTGCAGCATCCGGCACTGTTCAACGACACCGTCCGCGCCAACCTGACGATGGGGCGTGAACGCAGTGACGAAGCCTGCTGGCAAGCGCTGGAAATCGCGCAATTGCACCAGACCGTTCGAGAGCTGCCCAACGGCCTGGACAGCATCGTCGGACGTTCCGGCGTGCGCTTTTCCGGCGGCCAGCGTCAACGCCTGGCGATTGCACGGATGGTGTTGGCCGACCCTAAAGTGGTGATCCTCGATGAGGCCACTTCAGCGCTGGATGCCGCCACCGAATACAACCTGCACCAGGCGCTGGCGCGGTTCTTGAGCAACCGCACCACGCTGATCATTGCGCACCGGTTGTCCGCGGTGAAGCAGGCTGATCGGGTGCTGGTGTTTGATGGCGGGCAAATTGCCGAGGATGGCGACCATCAGCAGTTGATTGCTGGTGGTGGCTTGTACGCCAAGCTTTATGGGCATTTGCAGCAGTTGTAAGTCAATTCCACAGCACCTTCAGAGCATCCGCCCCGCCGTCATGGCCGAACTCTTTGAGGACGACTGAACAGCTATTGCACGGCGGCATGGTCGTGGCCACGTCGACTGATTTGATCATATTGTTCTCCGGGTACTTTATCCGCAGGGTGCTGATCAATTTGGCTTCGCTGTCCAGAGAGGTCGGTCGGCTGGTCATCACAGGCGTATAGCTATCAATATTCTTTATCGTATGCGGAATGGCCAATACCTTTCCTTCGCTCGAGACGTTCAACGACGTCCTGGTAAATGTCTGGCCGAAGTCAATGTTGAAGTAGGTGGTATCGCCAACGATGACTTTATCCGGGGCGAAAGGCTGTTTGAACAGTGGCAGCTCTGCGGTAAGTCCCTGTGCGCCGGAAACGCTGACATAAACCTCGCGCTTACCGGTCGATGTCACGATGTCGACGTAAGCGATATTTCTCGGGTTATGTGATTGGAAATTGTCGGGGAGCAGCTTCTGGAGCTTCTCCATCGTCCTATTGATTTTCAGATCAATGTCCGGGTTGACAGTGATGGTCTTTTCAGCGAACAGCGTATCGAAGATGTCCGCGGTTCTTTGGCGGAAGGTGTCCGATGCGGATCGGCTGCGAGACCAGGACGTCGCCCCGGTTGGAAGTTTGCTGACAATCATTCGTGTGGAATGGTCGAACAGCACCGCTTCACCCGGACTGGTATCGACCTTGAGCAGCTTGAGTGTATCGGGCGGGTTCACGTGGCCGCCAATCGGAATGGCAATTTCTTCCATGGTTTTCAACGCGCGTTCCACCGCTTCCGTACCGTGAATCCTTGCCATATTGTTGGCATTGAGCGATCCGGTATAAACCGTCTTCAATTCCTCTACCAGGTCGGCGGGCAAGGTTTGCGTCTTGCGCAATGTCAGGGGGGCGGAGAAGCTTTGCACCGGAAGGCGCTCGGCGACGTAAAAATCTCCGGCATCCAGTCGGGTGAACACATAGTGCTTCGAACCGTCAATTGCCGGGACGATGATGGCGCCGGCCTCAAGGGTATCAAATTGATTCGTGCGCGAGAGGGGGGTACGCGCTCTGATTCGCCCGTAAATCCCTTTTTGAAATTCCATCGAAGCCGTGAGTTGGTCAAGGTTTTTCAGGGTTTTCAGTGACAGAGGCCATTCGGGGTTGGCCGGTGTATAGATAGTGTCTCCAAACCAGGGAGCCCATCCCTTGGTTTCGTCGAACGAATTGACTGCCGGTGTGGGGGCCGGGTTTCGAGTTACGTAACTTGTTTTGCAAGCGTCTGCTGTTGGAGCGCGTCGTGGGCGGCAAGGTATTGCCTTCAGTATTTCACTGCTTTCAATCAAGTCGGCACGGCGCAGTTGGTTACCGTCCAGACGATAGGGAATGTCATCAACGAACACCGTCGTCCGACCATCGACCTCAAGCACTTCACGGATGTGGGCGTTTTCCGGGAGTTCTACCAGGACGTGGGATTCGGTATGGGAGGACGTCTTGAAGATTGACCGGCCCTGTATGAGGTTGTCGCTGTGATTGTGCAGGCGCGGGCCATAGGGCAAGGACGTCACCGGGTCGACGGGGTGGAACCGGGTCAGGTCCGACGGGCTGGTATTGCGCACAAGTACATCATCGACACCGTTGACCGTTGCCAGTCGATCATTGTTTGTCAGTGGCTTCCAGCGCCCCGGATCGGTTGTCTGGGGCAGGTTGTGGACCAGTCGGTAGCTGTCGGCGTGTCCTGTCAGCTTCTTGAACCCGCTAACACCGATGCGTCCCGCCGTGTGCAGTCCTTTCCGCGCACCGCTTCCCATTGTCTTGAGCAGTGTCGGAACCCCGTCCAGCGGATTGAGGTTGCTCAGTGAAGCGGTCAGCAGTTTTCGGGTCAACGTTGAAAAGGAAGGCAGACTTGCTTTGGCGGTCATTCGCGAGGCTGTGGCCCCGGCCCTGATCAGCCGCACCGAGCCCGACATGAATTTCCCGATAGGGGTGATGAATGAAGCCAGGTCCAACACGAGTCCAGCCACGCCCATGAGTATCCGGTCAGTTTTGCCCGACATAAGGTCCTCAATACTGCCCCAGAAGGGCACAAACCCTTTGGCCAACTCTACGAACGTATTCCGCCGTTGTTCGTTTCTAGCCCTGATGGTGTCGAATGCCGTCATGCCGCGGGCTTGGGTATGCAACTGCCGTTCATCTACGTACAGAAAATTCGTTGCAATGTAGTGGGCCACTGCATTCAAACGCAGGGATTTCCACGCCGTTCCTTCGCTATGGCCAAGAGCTGCGGGCACGTCACCTACCACGCCGAGAATTGCTATGCAGAACGCCCTGTCAGCAGGCTGCGTGCCATTCAAGTGCGCTGACCAATCGAGAAGCAGAGAAGTGCTGATTTCAGCAGTGTAGGTTTGTCCGGGGATTGTGGCGTGCAAGGGAAACGTGGTGCGAACCCCGTTGACTGTCGAAAACCTCAAGTGGGGTCGGCAACGAATGACGCCAGCACTCGGGATCAGTTCGTAATAGGTGATTTCATGATTGTGGGTCACCTGCAGAACGAAACCTTTTCTTGGCCGGATGTCTCCCCTTGATTGGATGAGTGTTTTTTCCAGGTGCAGGCTCAGCAAGCGGACGTCACCCCGTTCAAGGGCATGGCGGTCGGTCAGTGGCAGCGAGGTCAATAGACTGGCGATCAGGGTCTGATAGGCCGTCCTGATTTTCGAGAGGTAGTTTGTGAAGTCTGTTTCAAACTGCGTGTTGATATCAGGCAGCGTCTTGCCCCTGTATGTGCTAAACACACGCCTTTCGATCCCCCTATGATCCTTGAGAAATTCCTCATGATGCAGGGTTCTCTTGTCGTCGATCTTGATCCAGTGACTGGTTCGTGTTTTCCCATCCGACTGGGTTACAAACCATTTGCTTGCGTCATCGAATTGGCCATCGGCATAGACATCGAGGAACGCATTGCCCGGCAGCTTCAATGAGGGCATATCTCTGAACCCCAAGTTGCTCGGTGACTCCTCACGCAGCAACTTGCGCCCGTCCGATTCGAACATTGCATCGCCAAACAGCTCATCCTTAACTCGTTTGGCCATCTTCAGTCTTTCAGGGGGCGGCAAATCGAGTGTCATGACGGCGTTGTTCAGGCGCTCGCTGTGGCTTTCCAGAGCTGCCATCGCCCGCGTCATATCGTCCTCGTCGTAATCGGATTCCGTTCGCGATTGAACGAAGCCACTGCAGACCGCCCATTCCAGCGCTGGATCCATCCTCAGTCGCGCAATCTGCTCAAGTTGTTCGGACGAGGCATCGGCGCTCCGGGACAGGGGCAGGTCGACGAATTGTTGAAAGGACAGCGGTTGCAATCGATCAAGGCCGAGTTCATCTGCCAGCAGCACGCCGTGCATGAAGTTCACCCACACCACCGAGCTTTTGTAAGGAAGGTCGGGCGGGATATCACGCACAGCGAAGTCCTTTGAGAGGCGGGTCTCGAACACCCGCGCCAGAAAGAACGCCTCTTTTGCATTAATGACCCGTTTGGTGCGCAGCAAGTGCTGTTCAAAATCGCTGCGCAGGGTCTGGTAGTTTTTGCCCCAGTGAGCCGGGTCTTGCCAGCGGAATCCGGCGAGTTCCTGCGGCTCATCGGCTGACGGGGCGTGCGAGTAAAGGCATATGGCCTTGCAAACCAGTTGATGGCGTACGGACGCCGAAGTCTGTTCGCCGGGGTGTGCGCCATACCACTTGAGTTTCTTGAGTAGCCGGTCTGCCAGATCCTGTGCTTGGGGCGCGTTCAATATCCGCTGGAGAAATACCGAGGGCGTCGCACGCAATTCTTCTTCGGACGCGAGACGCAGTACATCCCCGCCCAGATGACGGATCAACGAGGACTTGTCGGTGATGAAGCTTTTTACGGTGTCGACGATTTGAACATTGATGAGTTTTGCCTTGTACATGTCGATGGTCAGGGATTGCGCGAGGGTGGGTATCGCGCGTTGCAAAGCCTTGAACCGTTGTTGGTCCTGAGCGGTGGGTTGGGTAATAAAAGATTCGATATCCGGGCCGTCGTCGAGTCCCAGAGCCTGTCTGGCGCGAAATTCTTCGGCGGCCGATGTGTCGGGTGCAGCTAAAGTTGTCGATGTCATGTCGCACTCCTCATGAAAGTAATTCCCGCAACAAGTAGGGGGAATCCTGGAGTGCCCAGTAAATCGATCTCGAAATCTGCTGTGGCTGTATATATATATGACTGTGTTTAGAGTGTACCGAGGCTGAACCTCCGCTTGCCGGAACCGGGAACGCACCCTAGGCTAGCTGTAGCGATCACGTTGGATGATGATCTGGCAGTGCTAAAACAAGGGACCTCATGAATCAAGCGCGGACTCGCGGAACGCCACGGTTGTTGGGCATCGTCTGGCCATTTATTGCCGTCGTGTTATTTCAAGCCTTGCTGGGCGGTGTCAGCCTGTATGTTCTGTCGGCGGTTCGCGGCTACGTTGCCGGTGAAAGCCTGTGGTCCAAAGGCCAAAAAGACGCCATCTATTACCTCAATCTCTACGCCGACAGTCACGACAAGACGATATTCAACAAATACCAGAACGCAATTGCCGTGCCTCAGGGTGGCCACGAATTGCGTGTGGCGCTGGATCATCAGCCGCCGAATATCGAAGCCGCGCGCGTGGCGATCCTCAAGGGCGGCAACCACCCGGATGACATCAATAGTGTGATCTGGCTGTACCTGAATTTCCGGCACTTCAGTTACCACGAGAAAGCCATCGACCTCTGGACGGTGGGCGATGCGTATCTGGTGCAACTCGATGCCATTGCGCGGGAGATGCATCAGCGCATCACCGCCCGGCAGGCCACCGATGCCGATATCAAGCGCTGGAAGGATCAGATATTCGTCATCAACGAAAGTGTGACACCGGCAGCGAAGGCCTTCAGCGATGCCTTGGGCGAAGGCTCGCGGATGATCCTGCGGCTGTTGCTGGTGACCAACCTCGCCACCGCGCTGGGCTTGATTGCATTAGCACTGATGCGTACTCACAAACTGCTCAAGCATCGCAATGCGTTCGCCGAGGCCCTGCAATTGGAGAAGGACCGGGCGCAGATCACCCTGCAATCAATTGGCGATGGCGTGATCACCACCAATGTCGAAGGCGCAATCGCCTACATGAACCCGGCCGCCGAGGCGTTGACTCACTGGAAGGCCGAGCAGGCAACGGGTTTGCCGCTGGCAGCGTTGTTCAATCTGCTGGACGAGAACGCTGAGGCCGATGGCTCCACATTGATCGAGCACATTTTGAGCGGACAACTGAGCGGTGGCAGCGAACACTCAAAACTGATCCAGCGCCTGGATGGCAGCACGGTTTCGGTCACCCTGGTCGGTGCGCCGATCCGCAACGCCGGGAAAGTCAGCGGTACGGTGCTGGTGCTGCACGACATGACCCAGGAGCGACAATACATTGCCAATCTGTCCTGGCAGGCGACCCATGACGCCTTGACGGGGCTCGCCAACCGCCGCGAATTCGAATATCGCCTGGAGCAAGCGCTGCACAACCTGGCGCGGCAGTCGGGGCGCCATGCTTTGATGTTCCTCGATCTGGATCAGTTCAAACTGGTCAACGATACCTGTGGCCATGCGGCGGGTGACGAGTTGCTGCGGCATATCTGCGCTCTGTTGCAATCCGGTTTGCGCGAAGGCGATACCCTGGCCCGGCTGGGGGGCGACGAGTTTGGCATCCTGCTGGAGAACTGCGCCCCGGAAGCCGCAGAAAAAATCGCCGAGGGCCTGCGTCAGACCGTGCAGAACCTGCACTTCGTCTGGAAAGGTCGACCGTTCGTGACCACTGTGAGCATCGGGCTGGTTCACGTCGCTCAGAATCCAACCACCCTCGAAGCCTCGCTGCGCGCTGCCGACATGGCCTGCTACATGGCCAAGGAAAAGGGCCGCAATCGGGTTCAGGTCTATCACCCCGACGATTCGGAACTGTCCCTGCGCTTCGGCGAGATGGCTTGGGTGCAGCGCTTGCACATGGCGCTGGAAGAAGACCGCTTCTGTCTGTACGCCCAGGAAATCGCGCCCCTTGGTCATATCGAGAAGGGCGGTGGACATATCGAAATTCTGTTGCGCCTGCATGATGAAGCCGGACGGATGATTTTGCCCGACAGTTTTATTCCGGCTGCTGAGCGTTATGGTCTGATGACCTCCCTTGACCGCTGGGTTGTACAGAACGTTTTCAAAATTATTGCCCAATGCATAGCCGAACAGTACAAAGGACCATTGGCCATGTGTGCGATTAATCTGTCAGGCACAACTATCGGAGATGAGGCGTTTCTGCACTTCCTGCGTGAACAGTTTGTTACTTACTCCATACCGCCTGAAATGATTTGTTTTGAAATCACTGAAACCAGTGCTATTTCCAATCTCGGAAGTGCAATCAGATTTATTAATGAACTCAAAGGTTTAGGTTGCCACTTTTCACTGGATGACTTTTGCGCCGGAATGTCTTCATTCGCATACTTGAAACATTTACCTGTAGACTTCCTGAAGATCGACGGGAGTTTCGTAAAGGATATGCTGGACGACCCGATTAACCGCGCCATGGTCGAAGTGATCAATCACATCGGTCATGTTATGGGTAAGCGTACGATTGCCGAGTTTGTTGAAACACCCCAGATCGAGCAGGCATTGCTGGAGATCGGGGTGGATTACGCTCAAGGGTATGTTGTTGAACGCCCGCATTTGTTTACCAGCGACAGTTTAAAAAGTCGTCCAGCCAGGCCTCAGCCCTTGTTATTCAAGGCGCCTGGCACGTTCCGTTGAAATCTCTTGCTGATCCTTATAATCACAATCAAAAGGAGCTCGACAGTGATCGACACATTCAACCGAACCGGACCACTTATGGAAGCTGCAAGTTATCCTGCCTGGGCTCAACGCCTGATCCAGGACTGCAGCGAGAGCAAACGCCGGGTTGTCGAACACGAACTGTATAAGCGTCTGCGTGATAACAAGCTCAGTGCAAAGACCATGCGTCAGTACCTTGTTGGTGGCTGGCCGGTGGTCGAACAGTTCGCGTTATATATGGCACAGAACCTGACCAAGACTCGCTTTGCCCGCCATCCAGGTGAAGACATGGCGCGTCGCTGGCTGATGCGTAACATACGCGTCGAATTGAACCATGCCGATTACTGGGTGCACTGGAGCCGTGCTCACGGTGTCAGCCTGGAAGATCTGCAAGCGCAAAAGGTTGATCCTGAACTTCACGCCTTGAGCCACTGGTGCTGGCACACCAGTTCGTCGGATTCGCTGATCGTTGCCATTGCCGCCACCAACTACGCCATTGAAGGTGCGACCGGGGAGTGGTCGGCGCTGGTCTGTTCCAGTGGCGTCTACGCGGCATCGTTCCCGGAGGAAGATCGCAAGCGGGCCATGAAGTGGTTGAAGATGCATGCCCAGTACGACGATGCCCATCCATGGGAAGCGCTGGAAATCATCTGCACGCTGGCGGGCACGAACCCAAGCAAATCCTTGCAAGTGGAACTGCGTCAGGCCGTCTGCAAGAGCTACGACTACATGTTCCTGTTCCTGGAACGCTGTATGCAGCTCGAACATGCGGAAAGGGCCCCGGTCGCGCGTGAACGCATGGAGCTGGCCGAGAGCTGATCGGTGAATACACACCATTGAAAAAGCCCGCCTCCCTTGTCTGTATCGAAAGGGGGGGGGGGCGGGCTTTTTCGTAATGGCAGTAAACAGTCAGGCGCTGATCTTCAGCCCGACCAGCCCGGAAATGATCAACGCCACACTGGCGAGCCTGAACAACGCCATGGATTCACCGAACAGAATGATCCCGGCAATCACTGTCCCGACCGCACCGACACCCGTCCAGATCGCGTAGGCCGTGCCCAGCGGCAATTCCTTCATGGCAAGGCCCAGCAAGCCAAGGCTGATGGCCATGGCGGCAACGGTCAATGCGGTGGGGAGAGGGCGGCTGAAGCCATCGGTGTATTTCAGGCCGACGGCCCAGCCAACTTCGAACAGACCGGCGAAAAACAGAATGATCCAGGACATGAGAGACCTCCATCGATTGACGGGGTCGTCCCCAGATTAATGACTCGATCGAGCCGCGAGGTCGTCCTCGCGTTTTGCAATAGAGTGCCCATCATTAACCCGGGGATCAAGTTTTCGGATCAGCCGGTGGCCTGTTGAGCCGCCACCTCCCGATCTTCTTTCTCGCTCATCCGGCGGAAATAGGTCGAGAGCAGCGAGCCATGATCAGCAGGCCGGATTCAGCAGCCGACCAGGATGACGCCGACAGCGATTTCCGGCGACCTGGCAAAGCCATGGCCTGATCCCTGTTATGTGAAAACGCCACCGAAGCGGTGGCGTTTGAAGGTAACCCAATACCTGTAGAGAGGTTTAGATCCCCTGCGGAGTCTCTTCGCCGCCCAACGCTTCAACCAGCGCCGGCAGGAAGTCGCCGAAGGTCAGCATCATCAGGGTGAAGCTGGCGTCCAGTTGGCCGAGGGCTTCTTCGCCACCGTCCTGTTCCGCCTGGTCTTGCAGCAAGTCTTCGAACTTCAGGCGCTTGACCACCATCTTGTCGTCAAGCACGAAAGACAGCTTGTCTTGCCAGGCCAGCGACAGCTGAGTGACCACTTTGCCGGTGCTCAGGTGCAGCTGGATTTCTTCGCTGGTCAGGTCCTGGCGCTTGCAACGCACGATACCGCCGTCTTCGTGGGTATCACGCAGCTCGCACTCGTCCAGCACGAAGAAATCGTCCGCGGCTTTCTGGGTGGTGACCCATTCAGTCATGGTCGCGGTAGGGGACATCTTCACGGTCAGCGGACGTACCGGCAGTGTGCCGATGACTTCACGCAGGGTGGACAACAGGTCTTCGGCACGTTTCGGGCTGGCCGAGTTGACCAGGATCAGGCCCTGTTTCGGCGCAATGGCAGCGAAAGTCGATGAACGACGAATAAAGGCGCGCGGCAGGAAAGCCTGGATGATTTCATCCTTGATCTGATCGCGTTCCTTTTTGTAGACCTTGCGCATTTGTTCAGCTTCGATCTCTTCGACCTTTTCCTTCACCGCGTCACGCACGACGCTGCCCGGCAGAATGCGTTCTTCTTTGCGGGCGGCGATCAGCAGGAAGTCGCCACTGATGTGCGCCAGCGGAGCATCTTCGCCCTTGCCGAATGGCGCGACGAAACCGTAGGTGGTCAACTCCTGGCTTGCACATGGACGCGCCAGTTTGGTGGCCAGTGCAGTTTCCAACGCCTCGGCATCAAAAGGCAGATCTTGGGTCAGGCGATAGATAAGCAGGTTTTTGAACCACATGGGGCGAGTCTCTCCTTTATACAAAGGGGGGCATTATTCTCTTCGCGGCGCCATAGGCCAACCCTTCTCTAAGCCTTTGGAAGGCCTGAAAAAATTAATATAAAAAGTGCTTGCCAGAGATGTGGTCGCTCCGTAGAATGCGCGCCACACCGAAAGTGAAGGGTGATTAGCTCAGCTGGGAGAGCGTCTGCCTTACAAGCAGAATGTCGGCGGTTCGATCCCGTCATCACCCACCATTCGCTTCCAGTGTTACGCGCAGCGGTAGTTCAGTCGGTTAGAATACCGGCCTGTCACGCCGGGGGTCGCGGGTTCGAGTCCCGTCCGCTGCGCCATATTCGGTTATCTGGAACGCTGAACGCCAGGTCACCACGGAAAAGCCCGCTTAACGCGGGTTTTTTTCTGTCAAAAGTTTGTACGTTGTTCCTGCAGGTCGCGTCGTTTTATGGATTTTCAGATTTTTTTGAAAAATTATTCAATTAAATCAACACATTATGAAAATCTGTGGCACAATGCGCCCCGCAACGAAGGTAAAGGGTGATTAGCTCAGCTGGGAGAGCGTCTGCCTTACAAGCAGAATGTCGGCGGTTCGATCCCGTCATCACCCACCACTTACTTTCAACGCTACGCGCAGCGGTAGTTCAGTCGGTTAGAATACCGGCCTGTCACGCCGGGGGTCGCGGGTTCGAGTCCCGTCCGCTGCGCCATATTCGGTCACCTGGAACGCTGAACGCCAGGTCACTACAGAAAGCCCGCTTGATGCGGGCTTTTTGCTGTCTGGGGTTTGACTTCTGCCGAGACGCAACGAAAGAAAGCGGCCTTCGGGTCGCTTTTTTTCGTTCTGCCTTCTTATCGTTCGGCGTTGCGGCTGTGTCGGTAGTCGCTCACGGCTTCGTACACCGCTTTGCGCAACCGGTTGATGCCGCCAATGGGGCGATGAGCCTCAAGGCCAAACCACGGGTTGAAGGACTTGTTATCGCATTGCACGTTCAGTGCAGGCGTATCGAAGTCCTGGGCGGGTACGTTGATCCGCGCGACGGTCTCGAAGGGTGCGTCACTTTCGCTCCACTCGATACTGGTGTCTTCGATCGGCATGTACTTGCCCGCATCCTGACGCTGGATCTGCAAGACGAAACACGCCGGCACCCGATCGTTCGATAGCTGCTGGTTCAGCGCATTACGCAGGAAGTTCGGCAACTTCTGGTTTTGCGCAGGCAGGGTGTAAGTCGGGCAGCTTGCCGGATCGGGCATGACGCGGAACTTGGCATTGGCTTCGCCGAATTTGTAGGGCGAAACCGAAAAGTAAGTCGTCTGGGTCGGGCTTTGCGGGGCGGGTGAGAGTGTCGCCAGCGCGACAAACAGATGGCGAACCTGCCAGGTCCGTGGATCCCAACCCGGGAAGAACGCCATCACCTTCTTGCCGTCAGCCTGTGCGGCTACATTCTGACGGTACTCGGCGACATCGCTGACGAAGAAATTCGGATGGCTGAACATCACGAAATCCTGTTCGCCACCACTCTGTTGATCATTCAGCAGTTGTTTGCCGGGCACATCGAGCAACTTGATTGCCATGCCCCGTGCATCGCGGATGCTGTCGAACTGCGGGTAGGCATTGCCGTTGGACAGTCGCATCGTCGCTTGCCAGGTTTTGCCCGGTTCGCTGAACACCCCCTGACGCAGTTCGCCCGCCAGATCCGGCAGCACCTGAACCTCGGCCTTCACGCAGCCATGGGCCTTGGCATGGGCGTCGCGCAGATACCGGGTGCTTTCACGATGCTGATCGACGATGCGCACGGCCGTCTGGATGATGTCTTGAGTCATCGCTGATTCGCCATCCGGAATCAGTTCTTCCGCCGAAACCGGGCCGCTGTGCTGCCAGGCGAACCACGCCGTGGCTAACGCCCAGCCGAGCAATCCAAGGCCCAGTGACCACAGCAGGGTTTTGCCGAGAAAGGCGCCAAAACGCATCCAGAGTCTGCTCATGGCAATTGTGCCTCCAAGGGGCCGCCCAACACTTTCAGATACTCCAGCAGCGCCCAGCGCTCTTCTGGTTGCAGCAGGCGACCGATGACGCCGTTGCCACGCTTGCCTGCGCGGAATTCGTGGCCGCTGTTGTGATTGCCGGTGATGCGTGTGTCGAACATGAAGCCATTGGTGAAGGCCTCGGTGCGATAACCCAGGTGCCTGGGGTCGTACTCGAAGGTGCCTTTGTAGAAGGTGGTTGCGCGTTCATCCTGGGGCGAGAGCAACTGATAAATGCTGGGCACCGAACCGTTATGCAGAAACGGTGCGGTCGCCCAGATTCCCGCCAATGGTCGCGCTTTGTAGGCGCGCAATTCGCGCACGCCAATCGGCAGGCCGAAGCCATCCATGTCCGGTCGTTCGGCCGCAGGAATGTTTGCTTCACGGTAGGCCTGGTTTCCGACGAAAGCGGTGATGTAGGCCAATCCTTTAGCCGATGAGAGCTTGCTCAAATCCAGCGGTTCAACGGGCGTCGGCTGCAATTGCACATCCAGTTGCGCCAGCTCTGCCGGGTCCCATTGCAAGGCTGTGAGGTCGAAGCGATGGTCGGCGATGTTATTGGCCGCGCCCGGGTCTGTGCCGATGAACTCTACGGGCAGCATTTTCAAATGTTGCACCCAGCGCCCGTCGCTCTGGAGCGATCGAGGTACATGGCAGCCGGCGCAGTTCTCGGTAAATAATTCGCGACCTTTTGCGGCCTGGGTTTTGTCGATGGCGCCCAGCAGTTCCTCCGGCCAGGCCGGCGGTTTGAGCCGTTGCAGGGTTTGTTCGATCAGGTGCAGATCGCGCAAGCGAACACTGGATGGATAACGCGCGTCTCCTTTAAACGGTTGGCCGTTAGCGTCGAAGAAGTTCAGCGTGGCGCCCACACCCAAGGCCTCACCGATGTTGCGGGCCATCGGTTGCTGCGCCGAACCGTTCCACTGCACCCAGTCGAAGGTCCACATGTCCCACAGTTGCGGATAGTCGACCGGAGCGTTGGCTACACGGTAGTTGGCGGGGGAAATCGCATCACCGAAACTGGCGTTGGCAATGCGCCCGAAAGCGTCGGTGCGGCCGGGGCCTTCTTCGGTGGGATAGAGCCCGCGATGGGTGTCGTTCCAGGCCACCTTCAAGAAGGTGTCGAGAGAGACTTTGAAATCTTTGCGCAGTTGTTGATGCCGGGCATCGTAGTCCTGGCCCAGTACGTTGCGTGCGAAACGTTCGAATTTCCACGGGTTGTAGTAAGTCGACGTCAGACTCGATACTAGCGCTTGTCCGAAACTGCCGCCGCGCAACGTAGGAACGCTGGATGGCAAAACGTGCTGCGCCGAACCGCCATCGATGCGCACGGCCTGGCCGTTAAAGCGCAGTTCGCCGGTGTGGCAGGCGGCGCAGGTGATGTCCAGAAACTCGTCCTGGCTTCCAGGGTTTTGATGACGGGCAAAGCCCACTGGCAGATTGCCGGGGTTATTCGGCGTGGGTCGCTGGCTGGGGTCGATCAGAAAACCGAAGCGGGCGAGGTATTCGGGGGCGGCGAATCGCTGTTGCGAGAACGGCAGTTCGAGGGCCTTGAACCAGTCATAGCGCAAGCCTTTGACCTGAGTACCCTGAGGCGTGAAGTAGTAGGTCTCGCGGTCACTGGCGCTCCATTGCTCCAGGTAATGCACCTGCTGCACAGGTGATAAGGACGGCAGTTTCGGGTTGGCGACATAGTACAGAACCACGGCGAGGCCCAGCCCCAGCAGGACTGCGAGCAGAACAAGCAAGCGAAAGAAGAGGCGCAAGATAAACATCCTTGTCAATTTGAAGCTATCTTATGCCTCAGCGCCTGAGGTGCGGCAAGTGGCCATTACGCCAGATGCTGGGGTTCTGCTATCAGTCTCTGTGGGCGCAAGATGACAGAAGCTTCATCAGTCCATTCCCGAAATGCGTTAAAACACCTGAACTTATCAGAAATTTCCTGCTCTCATGCCGGTAGCCATTGGTCGTGGCCGCCTGATAAGCTCGCGGCTTTATTCGATTGCCCTTTAGGCGCATGAACAAGGAAATAGCATGAAACAGCATCGGTTGGCGGCGGCGGTGGCCCTGGTTAGCCTGGTACTTGCGGGTTGTGATTCGCAGACCAGCGTAGAGCTGAAAACCCCGGCGCAAAAAGCTTCCTACGGGATTGGCCTGAACATGGGCAAGAGCCTGGCTCAGGAAGGCATGGATGATCTGGACTCCAAAGCCGTAGCCCAAGGCATCGAAGATGCCGTCGGCAAGAAAGAACAGAAGCTGAAGGATGACGAACTGGTCGAAGCCTTCGCAGCACTGCAAAAGCGTGCAGAAGAGCGCATGACCAAAATGAGCGAAGAGTCGGCAGCTGCCGGCAAGAAATTCCTCGAAGACAACGCCAAGAAAGCCGGTGTAACCACCACCGCTTCGGGCCTGCAGTATGAAGTGGTCAAGAAAGCCGATGGCGCACAGCCTAAGCCGACCGACGTAGTGACTGTTCACTACACCGGCAAGCTGACCGACGGCACTACCTTCGACAGCTCCGTCGACCGTGGCAGCCCGATCGATCTGCCGGTCAGCGGCGTGATTCCGGGTTGGGTCGAAGGCCTGCAACTGATGCACGTTGGCGAGAAGTACAAACTGTACATCCCTAGCGAACTGGCTTACGGCGCCCAAAGCCCAAGCCCGGCGATTCCAGCCAACTCGGTGCTGGTATTCGACCTGGAACTGCTGGCGATCAAGGATCCAGCAAAACAAGACGCTCCTGCCAAGTAATCAGCGTCTGCTCTAAAAACAACGCCTCGCTTATGCGGGGCGTTGTTGCATCTGGCGTTCAGCAAAGGTAAACAAAGCGAACGGATGCTGTAGGCTGGAGTCATAGCCATTGAGGGCGCTCGTGCTAGCCGCGCCAGAGCGCCAAGTCAATGAAATCTTGGGTTTTTTTATGTGAGTAAAAAACGCCCGATCTGAGTTGGGCCCTTATGAAACGGGGCTTTCAGCCGTGAAAAGCAGCTCTGTTCACAAGGTTATCCACAATTTGTGTGGATAACATTGCAGCGGGAGGAATAATGAAAACACCCTGGAATTTCGCTCGTTTCCTGCCTCTGGCCGGACGCCTGCTCGCGCGTGGACGTTTGCCGACCTTGCTCTTCGCGGTAGCCAGCAAAGGTGCCAGCCAGGGTAATCGGCTGGGCAAGCTCAAGGATGATCTGCGCCTGTTGCAGGCACTCTGCCTGGCTTACTGGCGCGGTGAGTATCGGGCTATCAGCCCCAAAGCGTTGATATCGGTGGTGGCAGGCCTGATGTACTTCCTCAGTCCGCTGGATGCCATTCCGGACTTCATTCCAGTGTTCGGCATGCTCGATGACATCGCGGTGCTGGCCTGGCTGATGAAAGTTCTCGACGATGAGCTCAACGCCTTTCGCGCCTGGCGCAAGCGTCAGTTGCCGGAAAAGCTTGCCGTGGTTGAACGCCTGCCCGATACCCCGGAACAACTTCATCTTCAGGGTCCGAAAAAAAACTGAACTGATTCAGTCTCATCCATAGATACCCCTGCGACCTTGGCCGCTGTTAGGATTACACTTCTAGGGAAAAGTGCCGACTCGCTAAGTGTTGTTGTCCTACGGGGTAGTCATGGATATTCAGATAATTACACGCGAAGGAGAGCCCGAGTATGCGGTTCTGCCATGGGCTCAATATCAGGCTCTACTAAAAGCAGCAGGCATCAATGAACAACCGCCGCGGGTCGCTCCAGAGCGTCCCACGGCAACACCAGACCAGATTCTTCCGGGTCTGGATCAACTACGCAGTTTGCGCGAAGGGAAGGGCATCGCCATCGAGGCGTTGGCCCGCACGGTCGGCATCAGCC
This sequence comes from Pseudomonas sp. LS2P72, assembly GCF_054897865.1. NCBI lineage: Bacteria > Pseudomonadati > Pseudomonadota > Gammaproteobacteria > Pseudomonadales > Pseudomonadaceae > Pseudomonas > Pseudomonas sp. LS2P72. Next base: position 5,118,360 of record NZ_CM142708.1, on the reverse strand, counting down.
CGTCTTATCTGGCCTTGATCGAAAATGGCGAGCGTCTACCCGACGCTGCGATTCGCCGCAGCCTGGCCTGGGAATTGGCGGTGCCAGGGTGGAGGGATGAATCGTGAGCGTACGCATCAGTCGTCAACATTGGGACGGGTTGCTGGGCGAACTGGATCAGGCACGCCGCCAGCGTCATCTTCTGACATACCGGGCGTTGCTTGAACGTTTGCAACTGCCCACACCGGCCATGCAAACCTTGACCGCCGCCCTTGAACATCTGGCCGCGCTGGACGCCAAGGCCGAGCAGCCATTGCGCAGTTCGCTGGTGATCAGCCAGGGCGCCAGCCGCCTCCCGCGCACAGGGTTCTTTGAGTGTGTCGAGCGTCTGGGGCGTTTCTCCGGGCCGTCCGATGGCATTGCCGCAGCGTCCTGGCATGCCTCGGAAGTGGTTCGGGTGTTCGAGTACGAATACCCCGAATCGGCAGAGGCCTGAGTGTTTTTAAAACTCAAGGCGCGGGCTAACTACTGGCTGGCTCGCCGCTTGTTTCACTGGTCATGGTTTGTGCGTCAGCCGCGTGGCTGGAGCTGGCTCGAAGGCCAGTTCGCGCGCATGGCGAACCTGGGTGATGTTGGCGCCCAGAGCTTCTACGGCCACATCCTGACCTTTCGCGGCGTCGGCCTTGGCGCTCGCGAAGAGGGCGTGCGATTGCTGCGCCTGGCGGCGTTGGCGGGGGATGGCAAAGCGGCGTATCAGGTGGGCGTGATTAGTCTGGCGGGGACGCCGAGCAAGGCGCCGGATGCGGTTGAAGCTGCGCGGTTTTGGGAGATGGCCGCCAAAGCAGGACATCCGTTGGCCGAGCTTAAACTGAAAGAGTTGACGTCTCGCGGTTCCGAGGCGCCGCCCTCACTCTGAGTTGAATGATCGTTCCCGCGCAGAGCGTGGGAACGATCAGGATCAGCAATCACTGATGTCCCGCAGCCATCGCTTCCTCGGCTGCTGGCACCGCCAGACTATCAATCACATGCACGCTATATCCCGGCACATTCTTCGCGTGATGCTTGGCCTGCGATGCCATCTCCGCCAACTGGCTTGCATCGAGTTGTCCACAGGCCTGTGGATGTAAATGCACCACGCCGATCGACAGTGACAGCAACGCAAACTCCTGGCGCACACCCTGACGGTTGGGGGCGATGAAGCAGCCGGCTTCCAGATGTTCGCTGCGATAAAAGCGTCGGCATTGGCTCTGGAAGTCGTCCAGCAGTTGGTTCAAGCGTTTGCGCCAGTCTTCCGGGCCGAGCACCAGCAGAAAGTCATCACCGCCGATATGGCCGACAAAGTCGCGGGAAGGGTCGACGCGATCATTCAGGCATTGCGCCAGGCACAGCAGGACTTCGTCTCCACGACCGTAGCCGTAGATGTCGTTGAAGGGTTTGAAACTGTCGATGTCGACGTAGCAGATCACCGATTCCCGTTGCTGTTGCAGCAGTCGCGTCAGGCATTGCTGGATCGGCACGTTGCCCGGCAGCAGGGTCAACGGGTTGGCATAGCGGGCTTGCTGGATCTTCAGTTCGGTAATCAGTTTAAGTACGTCGATCACTCGGCCTAGTCCCAGGTAGCCGCCGTTGAGGGTGATGATGAAGTCTTCTTCGATGCGCTGCCGCGCGCGGCTGGTGATCAGGCGACTGACTTGTTGCAGCGACTGGCTCATCTCAACGGCGAGGAAGTCATCGCTCATCAAGCGACTAATCGGCTTGCGGGCGAACAGATCGGTGGCAAAAGGCTTGAGCAGTGCATCGGAGAGCGAATGCCGGTGGACGATGCCGCAGGGCTGACCTTGCTCGTCGAGTACTGCCAGGGAGTTCAGGTTGGCCTGGCGGCGAAAGGCTTCCAGCACCGTGGCGGTCGGTGTATCGCGATCCACCGCCGGTTGGTCGTTGAGCAAAGCGCTAAGGTCGCTGACTTCATCATTTAATGCCACCGCTGTGCTTTCCCGTTTGGGCATCAGGGCTCGGGCATCACGAGGTGGATGTTCCTGGGGACGGCAGAGCAGATAACCCTGAACCAGGTCCACGCCCATCTCGGTCAATACCGCGAGTTCTTCCGGCAGCTCGATACCTTCTGCGATCACTTGTGCCCGTGAGGCTTTGGCAATTTGCAGGATCGAGCCGACGAATTCGCGCTTGAGGGCGTCCTGGTGAATGCCGTCGATGAAGTGTCGATCAATCTTCACGTAGTCCGGGCGCAATTCTGACCATAGCCGCAAACTCGAATAGCCTGCGCCCAAATCATCCAGAGCAATGGAAAACCCCATCGCTCGATAGTGATGCAGAGCGGTTTGCAGCAGCTCGAAATCGTCGGTCGGGGTCTGTTCAGTCAGTTCGATCACCACCTGACTTGGCGGTATGCCGAAATCCTGCAGCAGTTGCAGGGTGCGACCGGGTTGGTGGGCGGCTTCGAGCAGGGATTCAGGGGAAACGTTGAGGAACAGTTTGCCGGGCAGTTGCTGCTCATTGAAACGTCGGCAGGCGCTTTGACGGCAAGCGATTTCCAGCTCGCTCAGGCGGCCGGCCTGACGGGCGACGGCGAACAATGCGAGGGGAGAGTGCAGCGGACTGTTGGAGGGGCCGCGACTAAGGGCTTCGTAACCGACAATACGTCGCTCAGAAAGGGAAATGATCGGCTGGAACAGACTGTGCAAACCGCTTTGAGTCAGTATGGAACTCAAGGCACTCAGCTGTTCTGTGGTGGTCATGGCTTTCTCTGGCGATAAAAAAAGGACTGGGAGCGCGCTCTTGGATAAAGAGGTGCTCCCAGTCCTTTATTTCACGACAGAATGATGACTGTTTGATGACGCTCCGGGGAGCGTCAGCGTTAAATTGCCATCATCTTGCTCGTAACCACTTAGTGCTTGGCTACCGCGGTATTGAGTTTCAGGTAGTCCAACAGAATTCGCCCGGTCTCGCTCAGATAAGCATCGTCTTCTGGTTTGGTCTTGTCTGGCTCGGCCGCGATCGCGTCTTCGTCTTCTTTCTTCAGCTCTTTGAGCGGTTCTTCACCCTTGGCCTTGCGACGGATGTTTTCCATGACAAGTTGCTTGGCCTCGATATCGGCGTGTTGGGTACGACGATCGGCTTCATTGAGGCTGACGGTTTTTTCCGCCATCAGTTTCTGCGCCAGGGCCAGTTTGTCGCGGATGAACACGAATTCCGCGTCTTTGGCCGAACGTACGTCATGCTCGGATTTGAGCTGCGAAATGTATGGCTTGAACGGGTCGACTGCAGGCTTTATGGCCGCGCGGATGGTGTCCCACGGCATGGCTTCAGGCAGTGCGCTTTCGCCGATTTCCTTGGTGTCGATGATCGACGGGTAATCGATGTCCGGCAATACGCCCTGATGCTGGGTGCTCTGGCCGGAAACCCGGTAGAACTTGGCCAGGGTCAGTTTCAGTTCGCCATGGTTCAGCGGCTGAATGGTCTGCACGGTGCCTTTACCGAAGGTCTGGCCGCCAATGATCAGCGCGCGGTGATAGTCCTGCATGGCGCCGGCAAAAATCTCCGAAGCCGAGGCAGACAAGCGGTTGACCAGCAACGCCATCGGCCCTTTGTAGAAGGCACCCGGGTTTTCATCTTCCAGCACATCGACCCGGCCATCGGCATTACGCACGAGAACGGTCGGACCTTTGTCGATGAACAGGCTGGTCAGCTCGGTGGCTTCCTGCAGGGAACCGCCGCCGTTGTTGCGCAGGTCGATGACCACGCCGTCGACCTTGTCTTTTTGCAACTCGGTCAGGAGTTTCTTGACGTCGCGAGTGGTGCTCTTGTAGTCCGGATCACCAGCACGGAAAGCTTTGAAGTCCAGGTAGAAGGCCGGGATCTCGATGACGCCAAGCTTGTAGTCCTTGCCGTCCTGTTTCAGGTTGAGGACCGACTTCTTCACCGCCTGGTCTTCAAGCTTCACCGCTTCGCGGGTGATCGGGACGACCTTGCTGGTCTGGTCGTTCGGCGCATTGCTGGCCGGGATCACTTCCAGGCGCACCACGGTGCCTTTCGGCCCACGGATCAACTTGACCACTTCGTCCAGGCGCCAGCCGACCACGTCGACCATCTCTTTGTTGCCCTGGGCAACGCCGATGATCTTGTCGGCAGGGGCAACCATTTTGGTCTTGTCGGCCGGACCGGCAGGCACCAGACGCACGACTTTCACCTGGTCGTTGTCGCTCTGCAACACGGCGCCAATGCCCTCGAGGGACAGACTCATGTTGATGTCGAAATTCTCCGCGTTATCCGGTGACAGATAGTTGGTGTGCGGGTCGTAGGACATGGCGAAGGTATTGATGTACGCCTGGAAGATGTCTTCCGGACGGGTCTGGTCCAGGCGCGCCAGTTGATTCTTGTAACGCTTGGTCAGGGTTTCCTGAATCTGCTTGGAGTCCTTGCCCGCGATCTTCTGCCGCAAGACTTCGTCCTTGACGCGTTTGCGCCACAGGTCGTCGAGCTCTGCGGTGTTCTTGAGCCAAGGGGCGTCCTTGCGATCGATCAGCAAGGTTTCCCTGGCGGTGAAGTCGATCTTGTCGACGCCTTTGTTCAGCTCGGCAAGGGCGAAGTCCAGGCGCGCCTTGACGCGGTCCAGGTAGCGCTTGTAGATGGTGAACCCGGCGTTCAGGTCGCCGCTTTTGAGGAAGTCGTCAAACTGGGTTTTCCACTTGTCGAATTCGGCAATGTCGCTGGCCATGAAATAGCTGCGCGACGGGTCCAGCAGCTTGAGATAGCTGTCATAGATGATCACGGAGCGCGCGTCATCGAGCGGCGGCTTGCTGTAGTGATGGCGCTTGAGCAACTCGACGACGTTCAGGCTGGCGATCACTTCGTCACGATCAGGCTGAAGCTTGTCCCAGCTATTGGCTGCAAACGAATGGCTCGACATCGGCAGCAGACCGATACCAATGAATAGGGCTAGGGCGGTGCTGGGGAAAAAATGCTTCATGCTGATTCGACGCGGGGACAATTGATCACGCATATTAGGCCGTCTTTGAAGTCGCCGGTACCACTAGGCTCTGTACGAAAACTGCCTGCTAGCTTTCGTATAGGCCCCAGGGCCGGTCGCATAATGCAAGAAAGCCCGGCGCTACAGCTACGGGCTCAGTCCAGACTCACTATGGAGGCACTGTGAAAGCATTGCAAGGCGTTGAAGGTCGAGTGGAGTGGCTTGAAGAGCCCAGTCCTACATGCGATGTAGGACAAGTTCGGATTCGAGTGGCGGCTGCGGGTCTCAATCGCGCCGATTTGTTACAGAAGGCGGGTCTTTATCCGCCACCGCCGGGAGCCAGTCAGGTACTGGGTCTTGAGTGTTCGGGGGTAATCAGCGAGGTGGGGCCGGGCTCGTCCTGGCAGGTCGGGGATCGGGTTTGCGCCTTGCTGGCCGGGGGCGGGATGGCCGAGGAGGTAGTTGTCGACGGACGGCATGTGTTGCCGGTTCCCGAAGGATTGTCCCTGGCTGAGGCGGCAGCGCTGCCAGAAGTGTATGCGACCGTTTGGCTGAATTTGTTTCAACTGGCTGCGCTCAAGCCGGGTGAGAAAGTTCTGCTGCACGCCGGAGCAAGTGGAATCGGTTCAGCTGCCATTCAGCTGTGCAAGGCGTTTGGTAACCCGTGCTGGGTCAGCGTCGGTTCCGCCGAGCGTTTGGCGTACTGCGAAGCGCTGGGAGCCCAAGGTGGGGTCGTGCGCAACGGGGATCTGGACAGCTTGAGCGACCTGGGGCCGTTCGATGTGATTCTGGACCCGGTGGGCGGCAACTACGCCGCGCTGAATCTGAAACTGATGGCGCTCGATGGTCGATGGGTGCTGATCGGCCTGATGGGCGGTCGTGAGGCGCAGCTCGATCTGGCGCAGGTGCTGGCCAAGCGTGTGCAACTGCTGGGTTCGACTTTGCGCAGTCGCGACGAACAATTCAAGGCGGATCTGTTCAGCGATCTCAGCCAGCATGTCTGGCCGTTGTTTGCTGAAGGGCGTTTAAGCCCGCAATTGGCCAAGACCTTCCCGATCAAGGACGCCGAAGCGGCGTTTGCGGAGTTGGCGACTAATAAGGTGTCGGGAAAGTTGGTGTTGGTGATCGACGAAAGCCTGACCTGACGACAGTGAACCTGTGGGAGCGAGCCTGCTCGCGATGAACGATAACGCGGTCTTGCAGGTAAACCGCGTCGCCTGAATCGCGAGCAGGCTCGCTCCCACAGGGGCCGAATTACTTCCAGAGGTGGATTGGCCAGCCGGCTTTTTCTGCGTGTTCAAGCAGCACCGGATCCGGGTTTACCACGTGTGGGAAATCCACCTTCAGCAGCAACGGCAAATCATTGCGTGAGTCGGAGTAGAAACTGGCGCCCTCGAGGTTTTCCTCTTCCGCATCCAGCCACTCCAGCAAACGCGTGATCTTGCCTTCGCGGTAGGTCAGTGTGCCAACGGTGTTGCCGCTATACACCCCGTGTGCAACTTCCAGCTCGATGCCGAGAATCTCGTCAATGCCCAAACGATCGGCAATCGGCCTCACCAGATGTGTGCCCGACGCCGAAATCACCAAAATCCGGTCGCCGGCCTTGCGGTGGGCGGCAATGGCTTTGGTGGCGTCACTGAAAATGATCGGCTCGATGAAGTCTTCCACCCAGGGCCCTACCAAATGGTCGACCTCTTCGGGTGTGCGCCCGATCATCGGCTCCAGACTGAAGGTCATGTACTCCTCCATCCGTAGTTTGCCGTGGCTGTAGGCGTCCATCAGTTCATTGTTCTGACGCATGAACGACTCGGGATCGACCCAACCCAGGCGGCCCATTTGCTCGCTCCAGAGGGTGGCGCAGTCGCCGTGGATCAGGGTTTCGTCCAAATCAAAAATTGCCAGGGCCATCAGTGCGGTTCTCTCTTCAACATCAGCAAAGTCATCAGGCTACCTCACACAGGGCCGTCGGATCGATTGAAAGCGCCAGACGCTGACCATCGGGATGCAGATCGGCCGCCGAGCGGTTCAGCACATCAACCACCAATTCCACGCCCCGGGCTTCGACCCGGTAGCGAATCACGTTGCCCAACAGGCTGTGGCTGCGGATCTGCGCGTCGAGTTCGCCGTTCAGACTCAGTTCGATGGCTTCCGGGCGAATCGCGATGCGGTGGGTAATCGGTCGCTGCAGCAGTTTGGTGGCGCTGTCCGCGTCCAGCAGGTTGTAGTTGCCGATGAAACCAGCGGCAAAGAAGTCGATGGGTGCAGTGTAAAGGGTCTGGGCATCGCCGCTCTGTACGATCTTTCCCTGATTCATCAAGAAAATCCGGTCGGACATAGTCAGGGCTTCTTCCTGATCGTGAGTGACGAAGATCGTGGTCAAGCCGAGTTCGCGCTGGATCTGACGGATCTGTTCGCGCAGGTGCTTGCGAATCCGCGCATCCAGGGCCGACAGCGGCTCATCCAGCAACAACAGACGAGGCCGGGTCACCAACGAGCGGGCGAGGGCGACTCGCTGGCATTGGCCGCCGGACAGTTGATGCGGATAACGCGCGGCGAAGTCATTGAGCTCGACCAGTTTCAATACTTCGGCAACACGCTTATGGCTATCGTCGGCATTGACCTTCTGCATGCGCAAACCAAAGGCGACGTTCTGCTCAACCGTCATGTTCGGAAACAGTGCGTAGCTCTGGAACACCATGCCGATCCCGCGTTTCTGCGGGCTCAACGGCACGAGGTCCCGGCCATCGAGCAGGATTTGGCCGCCATCCACCGACGTCAGCCCGGCGATGCAACGTAGCAGGGTGGACTTGCCGCAACCGGACGGGCCGAGGAGAGTGACGAACTCGCCCTTATGGATTTCACAGTTGATGTCGCTGAATACAGGGGTGCCTGAATAGTTTTTTTGCAGGTGTTGGACGCTGACATAGCTCATTCGCTTTTGTCCTTGTTCAAGATATTGGCAGCCCAGGTCAGAACCAGCACAAAGAGGAAGTAGGAAATCACCACCGCGCTGGTGAAGTGGCCACTGCTGTTACGCATGTTGTTGAGGTAGACCTGCAGGGTTTCGTAGCGGGTCCCGACGAGGATGTTGGCGAACACGAACTCACCGAACAGGAACGAAAACGACAGCAGCAACGCCACCATCAAACCTTTGCGCAGGTTTGGCAGCACCACCAGGAACGCCGCTTGCCAGGTGCTGGCACCGAGCAGTTGGGCGGAGTCCATCAGGTCTCGCAGGTTGATCGCTTGCAGGTTGTTGGTGATTGCCCGGTACATGAACGGCAGCGCCACGGTGAAATAGCAACCGATCAGAATCCACGGCGTCCCGACCATCGCGAACGGCCCGGAACCGTAGAGCTGCAACAGACCCACCGACGACACCACCGGCGGAACCGCGAAGGGCAGCAGGATCAGGATGTTCATCAGCGCATCGAGTTTCGGGAAGTGGTAATGCACCACAAACAGCAACGGCAGAATCAGCACCACCGACAGAATCAGCGCGCCGACGCAGACCAGCAGGGATTGGCCGAACGAATGGAGAAACCGCGGATCGCTCCACAGCTCCACGTACCATTTAACGGTGAAGCCGCTGGGCATAATGGTCGCCGACCAACTGCTGGAGATCGAGTAGATCAGCGTCCCGAGCAACGGCAGCAACAGTATGCCAAACAGCAAATACACCACCACCCGGTGGTAGATGCCGACGGGGCCCAGTTCAGCGCGAGACATGGTAGCTCCTCTTCAACAGCAGCTGATGCACGATGGTCACCAGGGTCATCAACGCAACGAGCACCACAGCCAGGGCACTGGCGAGGTTCGGGTCAAGGGAAATGTCGCCGGAAACCATCGCCGCAATACGGATTGTCAGCACGTTGAAGTTGCCGGTGGTCAGGGCATACACCGTGGCGTACGCGCCCAGGGCGTTGGCCAGCAGGATCACAAACGTACCGAGCAGCGCCGGGGTCAGCACGGGCAAACCGATGTACCGCCAGTACTGCCAGCCGTTGGCGCCGAGCAGCGCGGCGGATTCACGCCAGTCTTCGCGCAGGGCATCAAAGGCCGGGTAGAGCAGCAGAACGCCGAGCGGAATCTGGAAGTAGGTGTAGAGAATGATCAGCCCGGTTTTCGAATACAGGTTGAAGTCCTGAATGATCCCGGCCTGCTTGAGCATGATGGTGAAGCTGCCGTTGAAACCCAGCAGAATGACGAACGCAAAGGCCAAGGGCACGCCGGAAAAGTTGCTGGTCATGTTGGCAAAGGCGTTGACGAAGTTGCGCAGCTTCGAGTCGACCCGGCGCAGGGAGTAGGCGCCGAGTACCGCGATGATGATCCCGAACACGCTGGACCAGAAACTGATCTCGAGGCTTAACTGGATCGCCTGCAGATAGAACTTCGAATTGAAGATCCTGGTGAAGTTGGCAATGCCCCAGCCGAACTCTTCCGATTGCAGGCTGTTGATCATCACCCAGGACAGCGGCGCGATCTGGAACACGATAAAGAACAGTGCAAAAGGCACCAGACACAAGGCTGCCAGCCATTTTCCGCGCGTCATGGTGTTCACTTGAGCAGCTCCCGGCACACAGGTTTGTCGTGGGCCACACCCAGCAGTTCGCAGACGGTGCCGCAGATTTCAGTCTGTTTCGGTGCGGCGTTGGCATTGAAGCTGAAAGCGTCGCCGAGTACGAACAGCGGTACTTCGCGTTCTTCCGGCAGCAGGCCGTTATGGGAGCGGTCGTTGTTCATGCCATGGTCGGCGGTCACCAGCACCTGATACCCGGCGTCGAGCCAGGTGTGCAGGTAGTCGGCCAGAATAATGTCGGCCGAGCGGGCGCTGTTGCGGTATTGCGGGGTGTCGAGGCCGTGCTTGTGCCCGGCGTCGTCGATGTTCATGGGGTGGACCAGTAAAAAGTTCGGCGCGTGACGCAGGCGCAGGTTCTCGGCGTCGGCGAACAGGTGCGAGTCCGGGTAGTGATCGCTCCAGTAAAAATGACCGTGCTGGATTGGCAGGTCCGGGTAGTCGGTGTGACGATCCCGCACGGCCACAAACGGCGAACGGTTATACAACTCACTGACCCAGTGATAGGCCGCGGCCGCGGTTACAAGGCCGGCATCGCTGGCGTAGTGATAGATGCTGCGCTGGTTGGACAGGCGCGAGACATTGTTGTGAACAATGCCGCTGTCGATCGGCGTGACGCCGGTCAGGATGCACTCGTAAAGCGGACGGGACAGGGCCGGCAGTTCGCACTCCAGTTTGTAGAGCGCCGCGCGTCCTGCGCCAACGTAAGCCTGCAGGTGCCCCATGGCGTGATGGGCGACCTCGTAATTGAGGCCGTCGAGCACGACAAGAATGACGTTGTGCTTCATAGGGGCTGGAACTCCGCTAAACAGAAATTCGAAACACCTGTAGGAGCAAAGTTTGCTCGCGATGCAGGCACCCCGGTCTGTCTGGTGACCGAGGTGAAGCCATCGCGGGCAAGCCTTGCTCCTACGAGGGTTGCATCATTGCTTCATATTGACGATGACTTCTTCGTTCCACTTCTGAGGAAGGGCTTTGGAGGTCTTTTCCCATGCGTCGGCGTCTTTGATCGGCGTGACCTTTTTGTACTGCTCGTTAGGCAGCAACTGGGCCTGAACCTCAGGCGGCAGTGTCAGATGCTCGGCGCGGATCGGACGGGCGTTACCGCGTGCCAGATTGATCTGGCCGGCGTCGCTGAAGATGTATTCGCGGGCCAGTTTGGCGGCATTCGGGTGCTTGGCGTACTTGTTGATGATGGTGGTGTAACCGGAAATCACCGAACCATCAGACGGGATCAGCACAGTGTAGTCATCCGGATTAGCCATTTTGGCCTTGTAGCTCAGACCGTTGAAGTCCCAGACCACACCGACTTCGATTTCACCCTTTTCCATAGTGGCAATTGTCGGGTTGGCCATCGACAGGCGGCCTTGCTTGGCGATCTCGGAAAACAGATCCAGCGCTGGCTGGAGGTTTTTCTCATTGCCGCCGTTGGCGAGCGCGGCAGCCAGAACACCGTTGGCGGCTTGGGCCGCGGTGCTCACATCACCGATGGACACTTTGTATTTGCCGTCCTTGAGGTCAGCCCATTTGGTCGGAGCGTCGGAGCCGTGCAGCAACTTTTTGTTGACGATGAACGCGATGGTGCCGGTGTAGGCCAGCGCCCAATTGCCATCCTTGTCCTTTGCCCAGCTCGGGATCTGATCCCAGGTGCTTGGCTTGTAGGGTTGTACAACGCCTTGCTTCACTGCGATCGGACCGAACGCTGCACCGACATCACCGATATCGGCAGTGGCGTTGTCTTTTTCAGCGGCGAACTTGGCGATTTCCTGGGCCGAGCTCATGTCGGTGTCGATGTGTTTCAGGCCGTAGTTCTTGGCCAGGTCGTCCCAGGTGCCTTTCCAGTTGGCCCAGTTGTCGGGCATGCCGACACTGTTGACCTCACCTTCCGCTTTCGCCGCGGCTTCCAGGGTTTTCAAATCGGTATCAGCCGCCATCGCGGCGGTGCACATGGCAATGGTCGAGCCTAACAGTGAGGCCAGGAAAAGCTGTTTCATCCGAAGCTCCTTTGGGCGTTTTCAACGCTGCGATTGCGGTTGTGTTGGTCTAGGTCAGCAATACCTGAGCCAATTTAGGCGCCTCTGATGACATTTTGATGTCGACGACTGGTCGGCCTATATTTTTTGAGCGGCAATGCTCAGGCTTCGGAGTAAGCGTAGACCATGGCTAATAGGCTGATATAAAAGGACTTGGCCGTGAAATTGCAGGTGTCTGGATCAACCGTTCGGCAGCTTTGTCATCTGTCAGTCATGTGCAGTGCCTAGGCTTGTCGGGAGTTGAGGGAACCGATTTGAATCGCGGTTCCGCCCCGAAATAGTGCTGGTCTAGTCCAGATAGGTAACGTTGATGCGCATCGAGACAACTAAAGCGGTGACAGCCATCGGGCAGGTGCTGCAGGAACAGCTCGACCATGGCCTGTTGGCGCCCGGGAGCAAACTGCCGGCCGAGCGCAAGCTCAGTGAGTTGTTCGGGACCACGCGGATCACCGTGCGTGAAGCGTTGTTGCAACTGGAAGCCCAGGGGCAGATTTATCGGGAGGAGCGCCGTGGCTGGTTCGTGTCGCCACCGCGCCTGGCCTACAACCTGATGCAGCGCAGTCACTTTCACGCGATGGTCAGTGCGCAGGGGCGGGTGCCGTCCACCGAGGTGATTTCCGCGCGGTTGCAACCGGCGTCGGCGGCGGTCTGTGCCTGGTTGCAGTTGCCGGCATTGTCCAGCGTGATTCAGATTTGCCGGGCACGGCGGATTGATGAGCGGCTGGTGTTGTACGTGGAGCACTATTTGAATCCGCAGTTTTTTCCGGGGATTCTGGATTTCGATCTGAATCAGTCGATTACCGAGCTGTACGCGCGCCATTACGATTTGCACTACGGGCGGGTGCGTTTCGAGATTGTGCCGACGGCATTGTCGGTGGATGCGGCGGCGGCTTTACGGGTGTCGGTGGGGAGTCCGGGGTTGCGCATCGCTCGGGTCAACTACGATCAGCATGAGCGGTTGATTGATTGTGATCTGGAGTTTTGGCGGCACGATGCGATTCATGTCGGGGTCGATGTTGTCTGAGCCTGGCCGCCACAGACTGTAAGTTTTTACGTTATCCGAAGCGGTAAATGTCCATGCCCAAGGCCCCCATGGTGAATCCCTTGTGGGCCACGCTGAAATGTCCTCCGGCGCCGCGAGCAAAATACAAAGGCAACAAGTGTTCATCACTCGGATGGTTGCGCACCGCATTCGGTGCTTGCTGACGGTAATCGTGCAACGCGGTTTCGTCGTTGGCAGCGAGTTTTTCGATCATCCAGTCACGAAATGCCTGGGCCCAGGGTTCGACGCTTTCCGGGCCGGCGTGCCAGTCCAGTTCGCGCAGGTTGTGGGTGATGCTCCCGGAACCGATCAGCAGCACGCCGTGTTCGCGCAGACTGGCCAAGGCATGACCGACACGGGTCTGCAGGGCCGGGCCACCGCGGGTGGGCAGCGAAACTTGCACCACGGCGATATCGGCTTGTGGATACATCAATGACAACGGCACCCAGACACCATGGTCGAACGGCCGTTCGGCGTCGATGCGTGCGGGCAGGCCATCGCTCTTCAGCAGTTCGACAACCCCTGCGGCCAATTGTGGATTGCCGGGCGCCGGGTATTGCACGTCGAACAACGCCTGCGGAAAACCGCCGAAGTCATGCCAGGTGTCAGGATGGGGATTGCCGCTGACCAGCAACTCGTTGCTTTCCCAATGTGCAGAAACAATGACGATGGCTTTGGGTTTCGGCAATTCTGCGGCCAGGCGAGCGAGGGCGGGCCCGCTGGCGCCCGGTTCCAGTGCCAACATGGGCGAGCCATGGGATATGTACAGGCTGGGGAACATGGATGAGCTCCTGAGGGGTAAGATGGCAACATCTTCAGTCAGATCATTGATCTAAATCTAATATAAGTTTTAGGGTCTTTTGATCGAATTTTCGGGATTAATTATGCAGCCGGAGTTTTGGCACAAGCGGTGGACGTCGAATCAGATCGGCTTTCACCTGCCGGAAGTGAATCCATATCTGCAACGGTACTGGCCGCAGCTGGGCATGGAAGAGGGCGCGCGTGTCCTGGTGCCGCTATGTGGCAAAAGCCTGGATTTGCTGTGGCTGGCGAAATGCGGTCACGAGGTGTTGGGCGTCGAGTTGTCGGAAAAAGCGGTGGAAGACTTTTTTCACGAGCATCAATTTGACCCGGACGTCAGCGACCAAGGCCCCTTTACTGTCTATCGGGCGGGCTCGATCGAGATCTGGTGTGGTGATTTCTTCGCGTTGACGGCCGGCGATGTCGCCGATTGCAGTGCGCTGTACGACCGCGCTGCGTTGATCGCTTTGCCCCCGAAGATGCGTGAGCAATACGCCGAGCATCTGAAGCGGATTGTGCCAAAGGATTCGCTGGGGCTGCTGATTACCCTGGATTACGACCAGGCACAAATGGAGGGGCCGCCCTTTGCAGTGCTGGATGACGAAGTGCAACGGTTGTTCGGTGCTTCGTGGGAGTTGAAGATTCTGGAGGACCAGGACGTTCTGGGCGAAAGCTGGAAGTTCCTGGAAAGCGGTGTTACGCGGCTTGAAGAGCGGGTTTATCGGGTTTCTACTCGGTAATTGATGTTGTTTGTGCTGGCCTCTTCGCGAGCAGGCTCGCTCCCACAGGGGGAATGCATTCCAATGTGGGAGCGAGCCTGCTCGCGATGGGGCCCGAATGAACACCACAAAAATCAGCAGACAAAAAAAGGCCCGCATTCACTGCGGGCCTTTTCTTTTAGTGCGGAACCTATCAGCCCCGACGACGCAGTGCGTCGATGCGTTCTTCCAGCGGCGGGTGGCTCATGAACATGCGGGCGAACCCCTGCTTGAGGCCACCGTTGATGCCGAAAGCCGTCAGGGTGTCCGGCATGTGCACCGGCAGCCCCTGTTCCGCGCGCAGGCGTTGCAGGGCGCCGATCATTGCGGCGGTGCCGGCCAGGCGTGCACCGGCTTCGTCTGCACGGAATTCGCGTTTACGCGAGAACCACATGACGATGGCGCTGGCCAGAATGCCCAGAACCAGTTCGGCGAAGATGGTTGCCACGTAGTAGGCGATGCCCTGGCCTTCTTCGTTCTTGAAGATCACCTTGTCGACAAAGTTGCCGATGATCCGTGCGAAGAACATCACGAAGGTGTTCACCACGCCCTGGACCAATGCCAGGGTGACCATGTCGCCATTGGCGACGTGGCCGATTTCGTGGGCCAGAACGGCCTTCACTTCATCTGGCGAGAAACGCTCGAGCAGCCCTTGGCTGACCGCGACCAACGCGTCGTTCTTGTTCCAGCCGGTGGCAAAGGCGTTCGCTTCGTAGGCCGGGAAAATACCGACTTCAGGCATCTTGATCCCGGCTTCCCGGGACAATTGCTCGACGGTTTGCAGCAGCCATTGCTCGTGACGTGTGCGCGGCTGGCTGATGATTTGGGTGCTGGTGCTCATCTTCGCCATCCACTTGGAGATGAACAGCGAGAACAGCGAACCGGCGAAACCAAAGACCGCACAGAAAATCAGCAGCTGATTGAGGTTGAGATCAACCCCGTTGGCCGCCATGAACCCGTTGAAGCCGAAAAGGCTCAGGGTGATGCTGGCAATCAGCACGACCGCCAGGTTAGTGGCCAAAAACAGCAGGATGCGCATCATGGTTGTAGAAATCTCCTCATGCTAAATATGTAGCGTACTGCGGGGTATATAAGGTGCTGACCCGGGCTATTCAACCAAGTGACTATTTCAAACTGTGTCCTACGGCAACAGTCTAGCTGCTTGAAGGGCATTTCCGACGTCGATGCGGGAAGCGTTTGTCAGGCAATTAGCGTCATAAGCCCCCGCCGTTGTTAGACGCGAGCACTCAATGGTCATCAGTCAGCGATTGAAGAAGCGAGGTTCGGCAGGGCGCAAAGAAATGTTGCTGAATCAATCACCGTGCGACTTGCGCAAGCGTCGCACGGTGACAGGCAGGTTATTGGCGATAGGTCTTGAGGAAATTGCCGATACGTCCGATGGCCATGTCCAGGTCGTCCACGCGCGGCAGGGTCACCACACGGAAATGGTCCGGCCATGGCCAGTTGAAGGCGGTGCCTTGAACCACCAGCAGCTTCTCCGACAGCAGCAGGTCGAGCACGAATTTTTCGTCGTTATGGATCGGGCAGACTTTCGGGTCGATCCGTGGGAACGCATACAGCGCGCCCATTGGCTTGACGCAGCTCACGCCGGGAATGTCGTTGAGCAGTTCCCAGGTGCGATTGCGCTGTTCCAGCAGTCGTCCGTTGGGCAATACCAGATCATTGATGCTCTGGTAGCCGCCGAGGGCGGTCTGGATCGCATGCTGGCTCGGCACGTTGGCACACAGACGCATGTTGGCCAGCATGTCGATGCCTTCGATGTAGCTCTGGGCGTGGTGTTTCGGGCCGGAAATGGCGATCCAGCCGGAACGGAAACCCGCCACGCGATAAGACTTGGACAGACCGTTGAACGTCAGGCACAGCAAGTCTGGTGCCAGGGAAGCCGTGCAGATGTGCACGGCATCGTCGTACAGAATCTTGTCGTAGATCTCGTCGGAAAAAACCACCAGGTTGTGCTGACGGGCCAGTTCCAGCATGCCCAGCAGGACTTCTTTCGAATACACCGCGCCGGTCGGATTGTTCGGGTTGATGATCACCAGGGCTTTGG
The DNA here is from genome assembly GCF_054897865.1 of Pseudomonas sp. LS2P72. Classification (NCBI taxonomy): domain Bacteria; kingdom Pseudomonadati; phylum Pseudomonadota; class Gammaproteobacteria; order Pseudomonadales; family Pseudomonadaceae; genus Pseudomonas; species Pseudomonas sp. LS2P72. The sequence continues at coordinate 5,102,116 of NZ_CM142708.1, read as the reverse complement.
TGTTCGGGGTGATCTTGGCCTTGATGTCGGCCAGATCCGGCCACCAGTTGGCCTGCTCGTCGCACAGGTAATGCACCGGGTTGCCGCCGGACAGACTCACCGCGGCGGTCCACAGCGGGTAGTCCGGAGCCGGCACCAGCACTTCGTCGCCGTTGTTGAGCAGGGCCTGCATCGACATCACGATCAGCTCGGAAACGCCGTTGCCCAAATAGATGTCTTCAATGCCGACGCCTTCTACCTGCTTCTGCTGGTAGTACTGCATCACGGCCTTGCGGGCGCTGAACAGACCTTTGGAATCGCTGTAGCCCTGAGCCGTCGGCAGGTTGCGGATGACGTCCTGGAGGATTTCATCCGGCGCTTCGAAACCAAAAGGCGCCGGGTTGCCGATGTTCAGCTTGAGGATGCGATGGCCTTCCTCTTCCAGGCGTTTGGCGTGCTTGAGCACTGGGCCGCGAATGTCGTAGCAGACGTTGGCGAGCTTGTTCGATTTGCTGACCTGCATGGCGATGTGTTCCCGAAAATGAACGATCCAGGCGGCGTATGAACGACCGTACTGGGAATCCTGCGTATTCACACAGGCCTGGCGCCTTTAAAGGTCGCACCCATAAATCCGTTTGAATGCGTGTGATCGGGCTGCCAGACTGGCGTTTGACGAGGCGCAATCATACGTGCCGCCCGATCCGTGGAAAAGGTACAGATCGGGCTTTTTCAGCTGCCGAGGTGTGATGATGGAAAAGTTGGAAAAAACCCTGGAAGAATGGCGGGCGATGCTCGATCCGGAGCAGTACAACGTTTGCCGCCTTAAAGGCACCGAACGGCCGTTCTCCGGCAAATATAACGACAGCAAGGTCGACGGCATTTACCACTGCATCTGTTGCAACGAACCGCTGTTCGACTCCAAAACCAAATTCGACTCCGGCTGCGGCTGGCCGAGTTTCTACGCACCGATCGGCGACAGCGCCATGGTCGAGATCCGTGACGTCAGCCACGGCATGATCCGCACCGAAGTGGTCTGCGCCAAATGCGATGCGCACCTGGGGCACGTATTCCCGGACGGCCCGCCACCGACCGGCCTGCGTTATTGCATCAATTCGGTGTGCCTGGACCTGGTGCCCCGCTCGTAATGCGAGCCCTGTAGGAGCACGGCTTGCCGGCGATAGCGATCTCAAGGACGCCATCGCCGGCAAGCCGTGCTCCTACAGGGATTGTCCCACCCCAATCAGTTAGATTGATTTATTAAATTGCACACAATTCAATTGCTCGCTATTTTTATCTCATCTTCCCTCATTTAGAGTCAGAACCATGAGCGACAACCTGCTGAGCATCCCTTGCACCACCATCAAGGGTGAGCAAAAGACCCTGGCGGATTTCGCCGGCAAAGCCGTGTTGGTGGTCAATACCGCGAGCGAATGCGGCTTCACTCCGCAATACAAAGGCCTTGAAGAGTTGTGGCAGACCTACAAGGATCAAGGCCTGGTGGTGCTGGGCTTTCCGTGCAATCAGTTCGGCAAGCAAGAACCAGGCAACGAAGGGGCGATTTCCGAGTTCTGCGAGTTGAACTTCGGCGTCAGTTTTCCGCTGTTCAAAAAGATTGAAGTCAATGGCGCCGGCGCCCATCCGCTGTTCGTTCAACTGAAAAAACGCGCGCCGGGTGTGCTGGGTTCCCAGGGCATCAAGTGGAATTTCACCAAGTTTCTGATCGGCAAGGATGGCCAGCTGGTCAAGCGCTTCGCCCCCGCGACCAAGCCGCAGGACCTGACCCGCGAGATCGAAGCCCTGCTCAAATGAGCACCTTGTCAGTCGATTCCCTGAAGCTTGACAGTCAACTGTGCTTCAAGCTGTACGCCGCTTCCCGGGCAGTGATCCGCGCCTACAAGCCGATGCTCGATCAGCTCGGCCTGACCTACCCGCAATACCTGGCGATGCTGGTGTTGTGGGAATGGCAGGAGGCGGCCCCGGAGCAGCCGACGGTCAAGGCGTTGGGCGAACGCCTGGCGCTGGATTCCGGAACGCTGACGCCGTTGCTCAAGCGTCTTGAGCAACTGCAACTGATTCAGCGTCAGCGCTCGGCGCGGGACGAGCGTGAAGTGCACTTGAGCCTGTCGCCAACCGGCAAGGCTTTGCGCGATCAGGTCGGGCCGCTCAAGGCCCGTCTGTTATGCGACAGCGGTGTGGATCTGGATCGCCTGAATGATCTGCGCGAGGGTCTTGATCACCTTTTGGGGCAGATCAAAGCACTGCCGTAGTAGGAACCCACAAGTCCAGCAGGGCAGCCAGCTCTTCCCGGCGGAAGGGTTTTGCCAGGTAATCGCTCATGCCTGCCGCTCGACAGCGTTCGCGCTCTTCGGACATGGCGTTGGCGGTCAGGGCGACGATGGGCAGCTGTGGCCAGCGTCCGCTACGACGGATTTGCCGACTGGCCTCGTAGCCGTCCATCACTGGCATGTTGCAGTCCATCAGCACCAGATCGAATTCGCTCTGCTCCAGCTGATCCAGCGCCTCGCCACCGTGACCGGCGACAATCACCTCGCAACCGAGTTTTCCGAGCATCCCCTTCGCCACCAACTGGTTGACCGGATTGTCCTCCACCAGCAGCACGCGTCCGCGTCGTTGTGGGGAGAGGGCGTCGAGCCGGGCACCGTTGATCGTGTTGAGTTCCGGCTGCAGGGTTCGCCGTAGCGTCTGGTACAGCGCGTTGCGTGCCAGAGGCCGCGCCTGTTGCTGTAAGGGGGCGAGGGCGAGGGCTTCTTCGCTGGGCATGAAACTGCCATAAGCGGTGACCAGCAGAATGGGCGCTGTACACGAAGGGCGAAGGCCAAACAGGCATTCGGGGCAATCGGTAATCAGTACATCCGGGTTCAGGCCCAGCAACGAGTCATCGAGGGAACGCTGCTCATAGTCGAGCCCCCAGCCGGGCAGCACACTGTTCAACAGTTCTGCCAGACCACTGCTGGCGGCGGTGATTGCGATGACCTTGCCCTGTAAAGAGGCCGGGGGAAGGGCGCGGGTGTGGCTGGGCAGCGGCAGATCCGCACAGAACTGGCTGCCGAAGCCTGCTTCCGAGCTGATGGTGAGGCGTCCTTGCATGGCTTCGCAGAGGTTGTAGGTCAGTGCCAGGCCCAACCCGGTCCCGCCGAATTGCCGGGTAATGCCGGCACCCGCTTGCGTGAAGGGCTGGAAGATCTTGACCTGGGCGTCCTGGGCGATACCGATGCCAGTGTCGCAGACTTCGATTCTGACGCCGTCCTCGAATGTCGACAGGCGTACATCGACCCGACCGAAACGGGTGAACTTGAGGGCGTTGGACAAGAGGTTGCTGACGATCTGTCGGACCCGGGTCGGATCCCCCAGCACCAGAGCCGGAAAGTGCGGGTCGATCAGGCAGCTCAGCTCGACACTCGGCGCGGCGTTTTGCGATAGCAGGTTGGCGGTGTCCTCGATCAACGAACCGAGGTCGAACGGAATATGTTCGAGCTCCAGTTGGCCGGCATCGAACTTCGACAAATCGAGAATATCGTTGAGCAGTTCCACCAGTACTTTGCCCGAGTCATGGGCGATGGACAGCTGTTGCTGTTGCTCGGCATTGAGCGGGCCGTCGAGGGAAAGCGCGATCATCCCCAGCAGGCCATTGAGCGGCGTGCGGATCTCGTGGCTCATGTTGGCCAGGAACACCGAGCGCGCTTCGGCCATGTCCAGGGCGGTGCTGCGGGCGACTTCCAGTTCCTGATTGGATTGGCTGAGCCGCGAGTTGATCGCCTTGAGTTCCGCGGTGCGGGCCGAGACGATGTTCTCCAGTTGCCCCAGGTAGTCGGTCAGGCGGTTTTCGGCGTTGCGTCGCTGCTGGATTTCGGTGGCGATGTTTTCGAATTGTTGATTGGCAACTTTGACCAGTACACCGATTTCATCGTTTTCATGGTTCGTCGGACACTCCAGCGACGTCGACTCCGTGCTACGCGGGTCGCGACTGCTGAGTTCACGGATGACCCGCACCAACGGCTTGGTCAGCATCACATAGAACAGCGCCAGCAGGATGCCGGTCAGCAGCAGGCTGCGAGCGAAGCCGTTGAGCAGGGTCACCTCGGCCCGGCGCAGGAACCGGTTGCCGAATGAATAAGTGTCGACGTCCAGACGCAGGGTGCCGAGGGATTCGGTCGGCAAGTGATCCAGGTAGAGACGGTCTTCGAACTGCCGGTTGGCGCCGAACAGGAAGTCACTGATCACCCGATAGCCGCTTTGCACGCCTGGGCGTTTGACGTTGGCCAGCACGGTATCGTTGTTGTCGATCAATTGCGCGCCGATGATCGCCGGCGAGCGCAACAGGCCCAGGGTCAGTTCCTGAGCGAGTTCGGCGTCGATGTTGTAGGCGATGCGGGACGCGGGGTTGTGGCTGATTTCCAGCAAAGACAGGATTTCGCGGTTGATGGAGGCGTCTTCACTGGCATAATCGATGCCTATTTGCAGCAGGCTGAGCAGCGTGCCCAGAATGAAACCCACCAGCACAGTAAGCCTGGCTTGCTTGTAGGACAGCCGGTTGGTGAACTTGATATCCATGGGGTGTCGAACCACTTCCGTTTCCCTTCGCTGCTCAAGCATAGTCGATCATGCAGGGATACCGATGTTCTCGTGAGCCCTTGTGCAAAGGGTTGAACCGGACACCCGAACGCTGTGTTTTGTCGCTGTATCGCCATCATTACTGTGAACGTGCCCGAGGAGAAGACGTGGATTCCCGATTAAATGCTTTTCTTGAACGCGCCGATGCCGTTTTGGCCCGTATCGAACCGCTGCTGCCTGCACCCCGGCAAGCTATCGACTGGAATCATTGCCTTGCCGCGCGCTGGCAGCGCGAGGGTCGCAGCGGGTTTCTGTTGCCGCTGGAAGTCAGCCTCGACATGCGTTTGTCTGACCTGATCGGCGTCAATCGGCAACTGGAGCAACTGGGGCGAAATACCCAACAGTTCCTCGATGGCATGCCGGCCAACCACGCGTTGCTCTGGGGCTCGCGCGGCACCGGTAAATCGTCGCTGATTCGTGCCTTGCTGGCCGAACACGCCAAGGCCGGTCTGCGGCTGATCGAGATCGAACGCGATCACCTGGCGGACTTGCCGCGCGTGGTCGAACAGATCGCCAAGCTGCCCCAGCGTTTTGTGCTGTTCTGCGATGACCTGTCGTTCGAGTCGGGCGAAGGCGATTACCGGGTGCTCAAGAGCGTTCTCGACGGCTCGCTCGAACAGGCCCCGGATAACGTTTTGTTGTACGCCACGTCGAACCGTCGCCACCTGGTGCCGGAAAAGGAAAGCGATAACGAAAACTGGAAACGCGTTGACGGCGAACTCCATCCCAGCGAGGCGGTGGAAGACAAGATCGCGCTGTCGGATCGATTTGGCCTGTGGCTGTCGTTCTATCCGTTTACTCAGGAGCACTTCCTCAGCGTCGTCGAACACTGGATCGGTCAACTGGCCGACAAGGCCGGCCTTGAGTGGCAGCGAGACGAAGCACTGGACATCCTCGCGGTGCGCTGGGCCACGGGTCGCGGTAATCGCAACGGACGTTGCGCGTATCAATTTGCCCGCTATTGGGTCGGGCTGAAGTTGTTGGAGCACAAGGCATGATCGATTTACAAAAGAGCGGCCAGGGCCTCGAAGGCTACGGCATGCTGTGGGCGCAATTGGAGTCATTGCTGGCGGATGAGCGGGATTTCATTGCAAACGCCGCGCAGTTCTCGGCGTTCCTGTTCAACCAGCTCGATGACCTGAACTGGGCCGGGTTCTACCTCAATCGCAATGAAGAACTGGTGCTTGGCCCGTTTCAAGGGCAGATCGCCTGCGTGCGGATTCCGTTCGGTCGGGGTGTGTGCGGCGCGGCGGCGGCCACCTTGCAGACCCAGTTGGTCGAGGACGTACACGCGTTCCCCGGACACATCGCTTGCGACAGCGCGTCGAACAGCGAGCTGGTCGTGCCACTGGTCAAGGACGGTCGCCTGATCGGCGTGCTGGACCTCGACAGCCCGAAACTGGCGCGTTTTACCGCTGAAGATCAGGCCGGTATCGAGCAATTGGCGGCGATTTTCCTGCGCCTGACCGACTGCTGATCATGCCAGGCCTGCCTTGACCAGCAGGCTTGCCGGATCAACCGTATCGATCTGTTGGGGATCGAGGAATCGATCGGCGTACTGCAAGTAGATTTGCGCATTGATGAACAGCCCGAACAACTCAGGATCGATGTGGGCATCCCGGCACATGGTGGCCATGATGCCCAGCGCTTCGCTCAAGGACTTGGCTTTCTTGTAGGGGCGATCGGCGGCGGTCAGTGCTTCGAAAATATCGGCAATCGCCATCATCCGCGCCGGCAGGCTCATTTCTTCGCGCTTCAACTGTTTGGGATACCCGGTGCCGTCCATTTTCTCGTGGTGACCGCCAGCGATCTCCGCGACGTTGGTGAGGTGGCCGGGGAAGGGCAGGTGGCTGAGCATCAGAATCGTCTGCACCATGTGGTGATTGATGATGTAACGCTCCTCGCGGGTCAGGGTGCCTCGGGCAATGCTCAGGTTGTAGAGCTCGCCCCGGTTGTACTTATAGCGCGGCACCTCGAGCTTGAACCCCCACGGATTATCCTCTGGAATCAGTTCGGCTTCGGGCCGTTCGAACAGGTGCTCGGGTTTGTCCGCCAGCAATGGCTCGCCGACCGGCAGTGTCGGTGCCGGGGTCCGCGCCTGACGCCGGTTCTCTTCCCAGGAAACGCCCAACCGGTCATCCAGGGTTCGGGTCCAGGTGCGTTGGGCGATGCTGCGCAGGCGTTGCAGGTCGGGTTCAGCCATCGCCTCGCCACCCAGGTTGCAGCGGGCAATGAACGCGAAATCATCGTCCAGCCCCGCCAGCGTAGTGTTGCGCAGTTCGGCCAGGTGCTGCTCGTCACCGCCCAGGGCCATGGCTTGCCAATAGCTGATCCAGGCATCGCGCTTGAGCACTTCGAAGCGGGTGCGGATTTCGTGAATACGGTCGTTAAGGGTTTCCAGCTTCGTGGCTTTATCAACCACATATTCCGGAGTGGTGACCTTGCCGCAGTCGTGCAGCCAGGCGGCGATGTGCAGCGCTTCCCATTCATCTTCGTTGGGTTGATAGCCACTGAAGGTCGGGGCCTGGCTGGCGGCGGCGGCTTGGGCGAGCATCAGGGTCAGCGCCGGTACTCGCTGGCAGTGACCGCCGGTGTAGGGGCTTTTGGCGTCAATCGCACCCGCCAGCAGTTGAATGAAGGAATCCAGCAGTTGTTTCTGTTTGGCTTGCAGACGTTGACTTTCGATACTCACGGCGGCCGCGCCGGACACGGCCTGGAGGAACGCGATGCGGTCCGGGCGAAGTTTTTCCAGATCGCTCTGGTTGCCGGTATCAGCCATCAGCAGGACCAGCAGGCCCACGGTTTCGTTATGACGATTGTGCAGCCGAATGCCGATCAGATGAACGCGGGGACACTCCAGCGCAAGCAACACCTTCTGCAAATCCCCGGCCTCTTCGAAACCAAGCATGGTGACGACGTTGTCGGCATTCGACAGCTGTTGTAGCCATGCAGGGCTTTGCGGAGCCTGGAGTTCGTGACCTCGAAGATCAAATGACGGCAATGCCCGTGAGGTGCCGTTGACGACCAGACCATGGGGCTCCATTCGATCGCCATCACTTTCGCGCAGGTAGATCAGACCGGCCTGGGCCTGGGCGATTTTCACGGTTTCAAACAACACCCGTTCCAGCAAAGGGGCGAAGCGAGTCTCGGCGCTCAGGCTGTCGGTGATCTGGAAAAAACTTGCCAGTGTGTCTTTCATACGCGTCATCGACACGCTCAGTTGGTCGACTTCGAGCACGGGAGAGCGACGTGAGGCCGGAAAGTTGAAGTCGAAACTGCGAACCGCGTCGGCCTCCTTTACTAGCGCGCGCAGGGGTTTAACCAGAATTCGGGAGGTCAGCCAGCCCAGCGGCAGGCACAGCAACAGCGTGGCCAGGGTAATCAGCGCGCCTTGCCAGCGCATGCGGTAGGCATCGACAAGTAACTCATCTTCCGGCACCAGCAGCGCCAGTTGCAGTCCCTGGGGACCGCCCTCCTGCATGCGGCTGCGGGCAACGATCCACTGACGACCGCCGACATCCAGGCGATTGCCTGCGGCGGGATTTACGGGTGGGTTGTTGAGCAACGCGCCGAGGCCGGGGCTCAGGTCGGCGGCTTTGATCAGGCGGGCAGTCTGATCGTCGATGATCAGTTTGCTGCTGTCGGGATACGCGATGGCATTCCCTTCAGCATCGAACAGCACGATTTCGGTACTGGGCGTCACGACATGTTTGGCCAGTGTCGCGGAGAGTTCCTCCAGGGTCAGATCGGCACCCATGATGGCCTGTTCGCCGCTGCGCCGGGCCAGGGTAGTGCCGACATTGTGGGTGGAGAAAAAAATGTAGGGTTCGGTGGTGATCTGTTCGTTGTCGCGGCGGGCGTTGGCATACCAGGCGCGGATCCGCGGATCGTAGGTTTCGTTGGGGTTGTCCTGGCGGCTGATGAGGGCCAGATTCTGATCGAAAAACAATGATTGGGAGCGGACCTGACCGCTGTTGCCTGTTCGCTCAATGCTCCACACCTGATAAGCCGCAGGATCCGGTGCCTTGAGGAGCGTTTTCAGGTCGGGGGTTCGCAAGGGCCGAACCATGAAAAAATCACCGTTGCCATAGCCCAGATACAACGAGGCCAGGTCGGGGTTGTCCTTGAGCGACTGGCTGAAGGGTTTGAGTAGCGCCATGCGTTGTTCCAGGTCCGGTGCCTGGGTCGCCGGGTATTCCGCCAGCAGGGACAGCAGATGGCGAATCGGTTCGTAAGTGGCATGCAGGTCGAGACGGACGTCCTGCTCGATGCGGTTGAAGAGCTTTTCACTGCTGGAAAGAATGATCTGCGTGGTTTGCTGGTAGTTGAAAAGGCCAAGCACCACACCAGTCAGCAACAGCAGGAAAGTGAACATCACGCTGATATGGACGTGCAGGGGAAACCGCCGTTGATCCGGGCGCAGTGGGCTGGGCATTGCAGGTCTCTCCATGATGGTTAACACACTGCTCAGCGTCCAAGCATAGTTAAGGCTCGGTCATTCTGCTTTTGTCGTTTTGGCCGATCTGGTGCTGCAATGCTTGCTCCAGTTCGAGCATGGCGCGCTCTATAGCCTTGCTGCAATCGGCCACTTCGTCGTGATGAAACACTTCATGGCAGGCCTTTTCCAGGGCCTCGCAGCTGTCGATCACCCGGGAAGCCTGGACGATTCGGGCGGCGCCCTTGATTTTGTGGGCGACGTCGAGAAATGGCTGAGGCTCTTTGGGTGGGGACAGCGCCAGCAGTTCTTGTCGGTCCAGACGGTTGCTGTTCAACAGTTCGGTCAGCAGTCGCTGGTCCAATACCGGATCGCCACCGGTCAAAAGACGCAGTCCTTGCAGGCTGAACGCGGGATCGCGGACGATTGGCCTGACTCCTTCAAACCACTGACTCAAGGCATTCAGGGTAAGGGGCTTGAACAGACAGTCGTCCATCCCGGCTTGTTTGCAGCGTTGTATTTCTTCCGGTTGTGCGTTGGCGGTAAAACCCAGCACGGTACAGGGCGGGCGGTGCGTTTTTTGTTCATGTCGGCGAATGGCGCGGGCCAGTTCGTATCCGTTCATGATTGGCATGTTGCAATCGACAATCACCAGATCGAACGGCTCGGCTTCCCATGCCTGAAATCCCGCCTGGCCATCCGGTGCGACGCTGAATCGGTGGCCCAGAAACTCCAGTTGCTGGCACATGAGCAAGCGATTGGCGGGGTGATCGTCGACCACCAGAACATTCAAGGGGGTCGTCGTGGTGCGGATTTGCGTTTCAGCAGTCTCCGGCATCTGTTCGAGTGGCAGTGTTGTCAGGTGCAACGCCACCTCGACTTGAGTGCCGACACCCGGCTGGCTGCTCAATTGCAGGCTGCCGCCCATCATTTCGCACAGGCTGCGGCTGATCACCAGTCCAAGCCCCGCACCGCCTCTGGCTGACTGCCCGGAGTGATCGGCCTGGGCGAAAGGTTCGAACAGCCGCCGCTGATCCTGTTCGTTGATCCCTATGCCGCTGTCGTGAACCTGCAACAGCATCCGGACCCGCTCAGGCTCGGCGGTCTGCTGCAGGTCAACGATGATCCTGACTTGGCCGTGCTCCGTAAATTTGATGGCATTGCTGACCAGATTGGACAAGACCTGCTTGAAGCGCATCGGGTCCAACAGGACATCAAACCCCGGATTGGCAGGGCGGAATTCCAGCAGCAGCCGAAGATTTTTCTGGCGCGCCAGTCCATCGAAGACCCGCACCACCGAGGCCACGATTTCACTTGGATTGACCCGTTCAGGACTCAGGCTCAGCCGTCCGGATTCAATCCGGGCAATGTCGAGAATGTCCCCGATCAGCTCCAGCAGGTCCTTCGCCGAGTTGTACGCCACATCGATGGCCGGGCGATCCGGGTGCTTCTGATCGATACGCTTGAGCGTCAATTCGAGCATGCCGATAACCGCATTCATCGGGGTGCGGATCTCATGGCTCATGGTCGCCAGAAAAGTTGTTTTGGCTCGGTTGGCTTCATCGGCACGCTCTTTGGCATAGCGCAGATCATCGAACAGTTGCCGCCGTTCGCTGATGTCGATCCAGCCGCCGATGATGCCTTGCACTTCACCGCTCGAATCACGGTAAGGAAGAATCCAGTGGTAAATCGTCAGTCGACGGCCGCCGATGTGCAGCGCACGATCGAGAATCAGCGGTATGCCCTCGGCCACGACGCGCTGGTAGTCGGCCTGATATTCCCGGGCTTCGAACGCATTGCTCATGTTGCCTTGCGTGACGCTTTTGCCGATCACGTCTTCACGTCTCGCGCAGAAGGCTTCCAGGTAACTGTCGTTGCAGCTTTGCAGCAGTCCCTGGCGATCGCGAACGTAGATAGGATGAGGCGTCCCGTTGACCAGTGATCGCATGAATTCGAGTTGATCGTTCAATGCGCGCTCGGCTGCCTGACGCTGCTTAATCTGGCGTCGCATGTAAGCGTTCCAGGCAACGGAAATCAGCAGCAGCCCCCCGGCACCGATGACGATTTGGTAGAACAGACGGTGATAGTTGCGCCAGGTACTTTGCGAGGACGCCGAATAGCCGCGCCAGCGGCTGTTGATGATCCCCAGTTCTTCCGGCGCAATGCTCAGCAGCGCCTTGTTGAGGATGGTGTTCAGTTCTTTGGCTTCCCGGCCTGTGGCCAGGGAAAACGCCGCCTGCCGAGTGCCAATGGTGGTACTGATTTGAAGGGTGTGCTCGAAGAGCTGCGATGAGATGAAGTAGTTGGCAATCACCAGTGAATTCACCGCACCTTCTGCCTTGCCCTCGGCCAGCAACTCCACGGCGCTGAACGCGTCCGGGGTTTCAATCAGCTTGATCCGCGGGAACTCGCTGCGCAGGTAATCCACCAAGGGATTGCCTTGGGCGATTGCCAGGCGTTTGTCCCGCAACTGCAAAAGGCTTGTCGGGCTGTCGGCGGCTTTGCGAGTCAGCAGGACAAAGGAGTTTTGCAGGTAGGGGCGGGTGAAGTTCAACGTCGTTTCACGTTGGGCGCTGGGGAGCAGGGCGGCGATCAAGTCGGCCTTATGGTCCCTGATCTGCTCGATCATCTCGTCATCGCTGCGGCTGCGATGGACGTCGAAGCGCAAACCGGTGCGCAATCTGATTAGCTCTAGCAAGTCCGCGGTAACCCCACGAAAATTGCCATCACTGTCGAAAAACGTCAGCGGCGCAAAAGCCTCATTGACCACCACACGCACTACCGGGTGTTGCGCCAGCCAGCGTTCTTCGTTGTGGGTGAGTTGCAGCTTTTGATCGGTGAGCAGCAGGTCACTGCCGGCACTCCAGCGTTTGGCAATGTTGTCTCGCTCGCTGGTGGGGATGGCCATGAGCATTGCGTTGATAATCCCGAGCAGTTGCGGGTTGTCCTTGTGCACTGCAAAGCTGAAACCGTGTGCTTCGTGTTTGCCGAAGTTGGCCATGCGGATGTTGTTCAGGTACCCCTTGTTGATCATGTAATGGGTGGAAATGGTGTCACCCAGAAAGACGTCAGCCTGGTCGAAGGCAACGGCATTGATCGCATTCTGGTAGGACGGAAAGGACGTGATGATCGCCCCCGGATACATCGCCTTGACCTCCTCCAGCGGCAAATAGTGATACACCATGCTCAGCCGTAGACCAGTCAGGCCACCGGTCAAGGATCTGCTTTCACCTTCGCGTGTCACCAGAACCGGCTGGTCTACTGCGTAGGGGGTGGAAAGTACGATGTCAGTGTTGTGAGCTTCGAATCCATTGGCGGTACCCAGCAAATCGATCTCGCCGTTTTCGAGTGCCTCGATCGCGTCCTCCCGGGACGCAAAGCGCAGAACCTTGATTGGCAAACCGGTTGTTTTGCCAAGGATACCTGCGTAATCGGCGGTAAAACCTTCGTAGTCGTGACCACTGACGGTCAGGTCGAAAGGGGGGTAGTCCGGGGCTGAAGTGCCAAGGATCAGTTCCCGTTTATGCTCAATCCATTGTCGTTGTGATTTATCCAGATGGACTTCCTGGTGTCCGGCCATCGAGCGACTCATCAGGGTGTAGTTCTCGCTGACGGTCTGCGCCGCGGCCATTGAGGTGTTCAGGCATAAACCTGCGGCCATGAGTGTCAGATAATCCTTTATACGACTGGGCATCCTGTCTCTCACACTAACGCGTTACGTTTTGCCATATCGATGAGTTCAACCAGGGATTTGGCTTTGAGTTTCTGCATGAGGCGTTTTTTATAAGTGCTGACAGTCTTGTTGCTCAGAAACATGCCTTTGGCAATTTCCTTGTTGGTGCGGCCTTGGGCAAAGAGTTGCAATACCATCAGTTCCCGGTCATTGACCGACTTGAACAGTTCCAGGTCGGCAAAACGCGCGTCATCAGCGCGAACAGGATTCAAGGCCTGGCTTGGGAAGTAGTTGTAACCTGATAATACGGCTTTTATAGCACTGACCAGTTCGCTCAGGTCTTCCTGTTTGCACACATATCCCGATGCGCCGGATTGCATGCAACGAATACCGAAAAGTGTCGGGCATTGTGCTGTTAGTACCAATGTTTTCAGACGAGTACTCATTGCGTTGAAACGGGCGAGAACTTCCAGCCCATCCAGTTTGGGAATGCTGATGTCGAGAATGACCAGGTCAGGCATGCATTCGCGAACCATCTGCATGGCGTCGACCCCATTATCAGTTTCGCCGATGACTTTGTAACCTTCATGTTCAAGCAACATTCTGACGGCAAGGCGGATAACCGGGTGATCATCGACAATAAAAACGGAGTTCATAATCAAATCCCATGCGAGCTCAAATAAAGCGCGCACCTTAGCTCAGATAGTTGAGGCGACGCATGAGCTGACGGACCTGCAGCGGCAATACAGGAACAATCCTACAGCTGAAGAGGAATGGGACTACGTATCAACTAGGTTTTTATGAAGAAGGGTAAAGGTTGTTGATAGTTAATCGAGAGGTTGTAAGTATTTAATTGTAAGTTGTGAGTGGTATTTCGCCTGAGTTTTTAGTGTGTTGGATGTGCGATTTTTTACATTGAGGCCAAGGTCAACAAGTTTCTAAATTCGGATTGTTTCAGCGGTTTGATCAAGTATCCCAATAATGGCAGTCCGTGTTCGTTGGCCTTTTTTTCAAGTTCATCCAGTTCCGCGGATGTCAGGCTACTTAATAGTATTGCCTGTCTAATCATTCCCCGGTGGCTGGCGAATTCGACCAGATCAAGACCGCAGAGGTCGGGCAGACATTGATCGCACAAAAGAATATCAAATGGTTGCACAGCCTTGAGCATTTGTTGCAAGGCTCCATCGGCACTGTCGGTGGTGGTCAGTTGGGTAAAACCGTAACTCTCAAGCAGGTATTGAGTCGCCCGGAGTTGGAAGGGGTGATCTTCTACCAGCAAGATGCGCAGATCGTCTTTGAACATAGGAGTATTCACGCTTCTTCTCGAGCTGAAGGAAGCGAGATTATTTCGCGACGTTACCGAATAATCGATCAGTTAGCTCTGCGCATGTTGTAGGGGGACTCGGTGAACGTTGAGTGCACTTGGGGGTTTGAGAGGCAAATCAACCATTGCAAACGGCGTAATGGCTGATCCCCCAGGTCTCGTCAGTGGCTCGAACGACCGGTCATCTCCAGCGCCATTTCGCTTGCATAGCTGTCGGTCATGCCTGCGATGAAATCAATCATCCGTAGAAACGAGGCGTGCAATGAACCGTGAGGATCGGGCGCATTGTTACCCAACAGGTCGAGGACCCGGCGACTCTTGAAGGATGGCGTTCGACCGTTATGCTGTTCCAGTGCCGCGCCGCAGAAGGCGTTGAGCAGGATTTCCAGCGTGGTGTAGGCGCCGATTTCATGCAGAGTCTTGCGCTTGTCCTGGAAGATTTTTTTCCGCGCCATGTCCTTGGCATTCAGGACGCAACGCTTGGCAGGGCCGTGCATGTGCTCCACCAGATCACCGGGCAACGTGCCGGCCAGCAACGCGTCCTGTTGCTCGACAAAGGCCCGGGCGGCGGCGTTGGTCAGGTGTTCAATGGCTTTGCCTCGCAGGATCGCCAGTTTGCGTCGGCGCGAATCCTGTGGACCGAGCTGGCGATAGGTTTCCGGCAGATCGTCACCCACAAGGTCCAGCAACAGGGACTCGACTTCGGCGTACTCCAGCAACTCCATTTCCAGACCGTCTTCCAGATCGATCAGCGCGTAGCAGATGTCATCGGCAGCCTCCATCAGATACACCAGCGGATGTCGCGCCCAACGCTGTTCCTCGAGTTGCGGCAGGCCGAGTTTATGGGCGATTTGTTCCAGAAGCGGCAATTCGCTCTGATAGCAGCCGAACTTGTGTTTCTTGTAGCCCAGAGAATCCGCGTGTTTTGCCGTCCATGGGTACTTCAGATAAGTACCCAGCGTGGCGTAGGTCAGTCGGGTGCCGCCATCGAACTGGTGGTATTCCAGTTGGGTGAGTACCCGGAAGCCTTGGGCATTGCCTTCGAAATTGAGGAAGTCATTGCGTTCGACTTCGCTCATTGCATCCAGCCAGCCACGGCCGGCGGCTTGCTGGAACCAGTGGCGAATCGCGTCTTCGCCGGAATGGCCGAAGGGCGGATTGCCGATGTCATGGGCCAGGCAGGCCGATTGCACCACCATGCCCAGGTCGCTGGGCTCGCACCAGTCAGGCAGGGCGCTACGGATGGTTTCGCCGACGCGCATGCCCAGCGAACGGCCGACGCAGCTGACTTCCAGCGAGTGGGTCAGGCGCGTGTGGATATGATCGTTGCTGGTGACCGGATGGACTTGGGTCTTACGCCCGAGGCGGCGAAACGCGCCCGAGAAAATGATCCGGTCGTGGTCTTTGTGGAAAGGGCTACGGCCGAGTTCTTCCGGGCTGTGCAGAGGCTTTCCGAGGCGTTCGCGGGTAAGCAGGGTTTGCCAATCCAAGGCGGGTTCTCTCCGTCAGGTGTTTGATTGCGTAAGCTTCCGGCTTCGCGTCCGGACCTGCAAGCGGAACTACAACCCGGCGGCGTCGATATCGACCTGTGGCGGTATCGATGAACGGTTCTCGGATAAAACCTGTTCACCAGGTAGGCACGCAGGATTGAACCCCTCGATAAAGAGGTTCAATCCGATTTTGCAAGAATGCAGCCAGATAACGGCCTTAGTGGTTACGCGAAGAGCCTTGCATGACCAGCTTGATCAATGGTCCCAGCGTGGTACCCAGACGAACCAGTCGAGTCAGGCTGCTGACGCCACCGCTCTTGGCGCCCTTACCCGTCAAAAAGCCCAGCAAGGTGACGGCTGCCACACCCCAGAGTGGAGCGTGTTTGATGCCGAAGCCATCTTGCAGGTTTTGCGTCATCCCGCGCACACGCTGCAAGGGTTGCAGCAGTTGCGCGGATTCGTGACGGATTTCCTGACGATGCATTTCCATGCGCAGGCGGATCAGCGCCTTGCGCATTTCGGTGCGCGAGCTGTTGTGAGGCAGTTCAGGCAGTCTCATGGCAGCAAACGCTCCCGATCGTTGGCCAACTCTTCCAGGGTGCCGTGGAAGGGTGAGGATTCATCGAAAATCGCCGCTCTCAAGCGCATCGCACAGAAAATCGCCGCGAGTGTGTAGAAAACACAGAGCCCGATGATGGCCGCCAGGCGATAGGTGTCCCAAAACAGGATCAACACCAGCGTCGACAACCCCACCAGCAACAGCAAGGCAAAAACCAGCGCCAAGCCTGCGAACAGCAACAAGCTTACCGTGCGGGCTTTTTGTTCCTGCAATTCGATGCCGAACAGTTCGACATGGCTGTGCAGCAGTCCAAGAAACGCGGCACCCAGGCGCCGCGGTGAGGAGCTTGGGCCCGTCGCGGACGAGCCGGATTCGCCGATCGCCATATCAGCGCCGAGTGGCCAGCAAGCCAAGCAGGAAACCCACGCCGGCCGCGATCCCGACCGATTGCCATGGGTTGGCCTGGACATAGTCTTCGGTGGCGGTAACGGCGGCCCTGCTGCGCTCGCGCAAGGAGTCTTCGGTCAGTTTCAAGGTTTCGCGCGCACGCAGCAGACTGTCGTGGATTTGCTCGCGCAGCTCATCAGCCTGATCGCCGGCCAGCGTTGCGGTGTGTTCGAGCAACCGTTCGGTGTCGCTGACCAGAGTCTGAAAATCGGTCATCAGGATTTCTTGAGCAGTCTTTGCCTTGATGCTGGCCATGGGTGGATCTCCGTAAGTGGCTTCTGAAGCGTTCGAGTATGAGCCTTGCGCGAAGGTTCAGTACAAATGACTGGTACAACTTTTGCTATGTCGTGGTGCGTCTGCCTGCGCTGTTGCGCTGTTGCTGGGCGGGACTCGAGCAAAACCTTATCTCAAATAATGAAAACTCGCGCAAAGGTTCCAACCTTGTGCGCCAAAGTGGCTCATCGGGATCCATCTGCTGATCCTGGCAAGTCGCAACTTGGTGCATGAATTGTCTGCGCGAACTGCTTTGGTGCTTTTTAGCCTTCAGGTCTGCCAACCCCATGGAAAATCTGCAAAGCGCTGTGGACAATCTGGTCCATAGCTCCAATACGTTGTTCATTCTGATCGGCGCGGTCATGGTGCTGGCGATGCACGCCGGTTTCGCCTTTCTTGAAGTCGGCACGGTTCGACAAAAGAACCAGGTCAATGCCTTGTCGAAGATTCTCAGCGACTTCGCCATTTCGACCCTGGCCTACTTCTTTATAGGCTATTGGATTTCATATGGGGTGACCTTCATGCAACCGGCGGCTGTGATCAATGCGGATCATGGCTATGGGCTGGTGAAGTTTTTCTTCCTGCTGACGTTTGCTGCGGCGATACCCGCAATCATTTCCGGCGGTATCGCCGAGCGCGCCCGGTTTGTCCCGCAGTTGTGCGCAACGGCACTGATCGTGGCGTTCATCTATCCGTTCTTCGAGGGCATGATCTGGAACGGCAACTTTGGCTTGCAAGCCTGGTTGCTGGAGCGCTTCGGCGCCAGCTTCCATGATTTCGCCGGCTCGGTGGTGGTCCACGCCATGGGTGGTTGGCTGGCCCTGGCGGCGGTGTTGTTGCTCGGGCCGCGCGATGGCCGTTATCGCGAAGGGCGATTGGTGGCGTTCGCGCCCTCAAGCATTCCCTTTTTGGCGCTGGGGTCGTGGATCCTGATCGTTGGCTGGTTCGGTTTCAACGTGATGAGCGCGCAAACCCTGCAAGGTGTCAGCGGACTGGTGGCGGTGAACTCGCTGATGGCCATGGTAGGCGGTACCGTGGCGGCGTTGATCGTCGGGCGCAATGACCCGGGTTTTCTGCATAACGGCCCGCTGGCCGGACTGGTGGCGATCTGTGCCGGTTCCGATCTGATGCACCCGGTGGGCGCGCTGATCACGGGCATTATCGCCGGCGCATTGTTTGTCTGGTGCTTCACTGCCGCTCAAGTCAAATGGCGCATCGACGATGTGCTGGGGGTTTGGCCGTTGCATGGTTTGTGTGGCGTCTGGGGCGGGATCGCCTGCGGCATCTTCGGCCAGAGCGCGTTGGGTGGGCTGGGCGGCGTGAGTCTGATCAGCCAGTTGATCGGCACCGCACTGGGGGTAGTCGTGGCACTGGCCGGCGGTTTTGCTGTGTATGGCGCGATCAAGGCGTTCCATGGTCTGCGCCTGAGTCAGGAAGAAGAGTATTACGGCGCGGACTTGTCGGTGCACAAGATCGGCTCGGTCAGTCAGGACTAGGTCTCTTCGTCGTCAGCGCCTGGATAGAAACCGTGCAGCAGACGATAGCGGTCGTGCCGAATCTGGTCGGCCCGTTCCTGTACCTGATACGCAGGTAATCCCAGCATGATCAGCGCGTGGGAGGCGAGCATCAGGCTCGACTCCAACAGTTCGGGCACGACTTCGCTGGCGCCGGCTGCCTTCAACTCGGCCAGTTGGCTGTCGTCGCGCGTGCGCACCAGAATCGGCACGGTCGCGTTGAGTCGCCGCGCTTCCTTGAGGATCAGCAACGCGATGTCGCTCTGATCCACGGCGATCACCAGCAGTCTGGCGCGCTCCAGCCCTATCGCGACCAGCAGTTCACCACGGCGTGAGTCGCCATAATGCACACAGGTTTCACCAACGGCGGCTTCGTGGACCCGCACCGGATCGGTATCCAGTGCGATGTAGGGTTGCTGCGCGTTGCGTAGCGCGCGGCCGATTGACTGACCTACACGACCGTAGCCACATATAACGACATGGTTGTGTAACCCGGCATTGAGCGCGCTGATTTCTTCCAGTTTCGCTTCTTCGTTGGGTTTGCGATGCAGGCGTGTGGCGATGTGGGGCGCGGCGCGCAGCAGCAATGGAGTGACGAGCATTGAACAGAAGGTCGCCGCCAGCAGCAGACCGCCAAAATCCGCGGGCATCAGTTCGTTCTGCTGCATCTGTGCCATCAGCGCAAAGCAGAACTCGCCGCCCTGGGCCAATGCGAGGCCGCTGCGCCAGGCGGTTTCGCCATCGCTGCCTCGCCATTTGACCAGTAGCGCAACGACGCTGCCCTTGAGCAACAACAATCCCAGGGTCAGGCCGAGAATCAGCAGGCCGTGGCTGGCGAACAACTGCAAGTCGATCAGCATGCCGATACTGACGAAGAACAGCCCGAGCAGGATGTCGCGGAACGGGCGGATGTCGGCCTCGATCTGATGCCGGTAGTGGCTTTCCCCCAGCAGCATGCCGGCGAGAAACGCACCCAGGGCAGGGGAGAGACCGAGCAGGTGAGTCAGCCACGCCGTCAACAGAATAATGACCAGCGCCAGTAGCACGAACAGTTCCGGGGAACGGGCAGCCGCCACTTCATGGAACAACCGCGGCAGCAGCCAGCGACTGGCCAGCAGCAGACCGACGAACAGCACCACTGTTTTACCCAGCGTCAGTGGCAGCGCCCAATACCAGGCCTGGTCGCTGCTGCCAGCGAACACGGGCACCAGAGTCAGTAGCAGCACAGCCACGACGTCCTGGAACAGCAACACGGCAATGGCATTCTGGCCGTGACTGCTGAAAATCTCGCCGAGACTGCTCAGCTCTTTACTGACAATGGCCGTGGAAGACAGCGACAGGCCGGCGCCGAGTAACAGCGCAGGCGTGATCGACATACCGAGCAGCATCAGCAAACCACCTAGCAACATCCCGGAACACAGCACCTGCAGACTGCCAAGCCCGAACACCACTCGGCGCAACACGAGCATTTTCGACAAGGAGAACTCCAGACCAAGGGAGAACAGCAGAAACACCACGCCCAACTCGGCGAGGTCCGGCAACTCTTCGCTTTCATTCACCCAGTTGAATGCAGTTGGCCCGACGATCAGCCCCACGCACAGGTAGCCCAGCACCGGTGGCAATCGCAGGCGCTGGAACAGTGCAATCACCACCAGGGAGGAGGCGAAGATGATCAACAGATTGGCAAACACAAAAACTCCCGTGATGGACGCTGGCAACTCAAGCGTAGAGGCAAATAATCCGTGAGCATCGCGCAATGGGTATTGAAGACGACTGATGTGCGTCAGCGTATTGCCACGATCCGTTGTCGTTATGGCCCAAGGGTAGAGCATTCAACGGCTCGACGGCTTTTCAGGGCAGGCCTAGAATGATGACTTAAATTTTTCGGTTGAGCGCTCATGCTTCCTGAATGTCAGCTGTTCGGCACCCTTGGGTGCCATCTGTGTGAAGTGGCCGAAGCCATGCTGATGGAGTTTGTCGAGCGCGGTCTGCTGGTGGAACTGGTGGATATCGCGGACGACGAAACATGGTTCGAAGCTTACAGCCTGCGTATTCCGGTATTACGGCGGGTGGATACTGGCGCGGAGCTGGGCTGGCCGTTCAGTGCCGATCAGGTCGTGGCGTTCCTGCGTTAAGCGGTTGTTGCGGTGGCGATGTTCCGCCTGTCGAACGTTGCGATGGATCCCCTTGGCTTTACCGGTACTGATCGGATACTGTATGCGCATACAGTTATTCGTGATGCCTGCCTTGTACCCCTGGTTTTCGGGTTTGGGCAGGCGGTCCGGGCGTGAGAGGGATGAATCGTGGTCAATGTCGAACAATTGAAGAACAGCGTGAACCGGATGTCGGCAGACGTGGTGCGCGAGGCTGTCCTCGAATTGCGTCTGGATGGCTTGGTGACAGAAGGAAAAACTCCCTTCAATAAACTGCATTTCAATACCTGTTTTGCCGAAATAGAAGCCTTGTTCCAGCGCGCGGGTTATCACCGGCAGCTGGATGTCGTGGGCTATCAGGGCTTGTTGTATGCGCTTTATGATCCTGGTCGCTGGGAGGCAGTCGATGTGCTGCGCTGGCTCAAGGAGTTCACCGAAGCGGCGGCGCGCGCGCAGATACCGGCTTGAGGATTCTCTTCTAGGTTCGCTCCGGCCGCTGTTGGATAATGCTGCCCTGTATTGAGGGTCAGAACTTTCGTATGTCCATTTCATCTTTTTCTGCTGCGCACAACCAGGCCAGCACGCTCTACTTGCCGCCTGGTCCGTGGCAGACCGTACTCGATTGTCTGTGCGAACACTTCAGCGCCATCGGTCGTGAACAATGGCTGGACAGAATCGCTCGCGGTCGTGTCCTCGACGGTCACGGCATGCCGATCGCCCTTGATCTGCCTTACAAGGAAGGCTTGCGGATTCATTATTTCCGTGAGGTGCCGGACGAAAAGCCGATCCCGGTGGTCGAGTCGATTCTGTACGCGGATGAGCATCTGGTCGTGGCGGACAAGCCACATTTTCTGCCAGTGACTCCGGCGGGTGAATACGTGGAGCAGACCCTGTTGCGGCGGCTGATCCGTCGACTCGATAACCCGCATCTGGTGCCTTTGCATCGCATTGACCGGCACACAGCGGGGCTGGTGCTGTTTTCCGCCAATCCTCAGAGCCGTTCTGCCTATCAATCGTTGTTTCCTACACGACAGATCGAAAAGCGCTACGAGGCCATTGCCCGAGCGTTGCCTGAACTCTCTTTTCCATTGGTCCATAAGAGCCGACTCATCGATGGCGAGCCTTTTTTCCGCATGCAGGAAGGTCCGGGCGTCAGCAATACCGAAACGGCTGTCGAAGTCAGGGAGAAGAACGGTGACCTCTGGCGTTATGCGCTTTACCCGGTGACGGGCAAGAAACATCAGTTACGGGTACACATGACAGCCTTGGGCGCCAGCATCTGCAACGACCCGTTTTATCCGCAGGTCCTAAAGGATGTTCAGGATGACTATGCCAATCCTTTGAAACTGCTCGCTCAGGGGCTACGGTTCGTGGACCCGGTCACCGGCCAGGAAAGAGCATTCGAAAGCAACATCACCCTGCAGTGGTGATCACGAAGTTCAGCGAGTCTGTTGATCTTCAGCCACGAAAAAGCCCGCATAAAGCGGGCTTTTTCATATCCGGTTGTTACCGCAAAATTACAGCTCTTTAACGGTACGAACCTGATCCTTGTTGATGCGGGTCTGCTTGCCATCCAGTTGTTCGAATTCGTAGAAACCCGAATCCGTATCGAACTTTGGCGCGTCGACAGCCTGGATTTCTCGACCGTCATTCAAGGTGATCACTGTAGGCGATGCGCAGCCGGCGAGGGTAGCGAGGCCCAGTGCGAGCATGAAAGTGGCGAGGGTCCGTTGAGTCATGAGTGTGTCTCCGAATATGAATTCTTTTGGTTACTGAGCTTGAGACGTGTCCAGCGCGTGCAAGTTCCTTCTCCTGTCAGTCTGACACAGAGTTGTGGGCACTTAACAGTTCTGGTGTGTTGAGGTTGGCCAGGCGTGGGTCATTGTCGGGGCATTGCAGGGCGGTAGCGCCCAGTTTGCGCATGAGGCGACCCGGACTGCGCTCACCGTCGTCCCAGGCACTGTCGAATTCGGCCGAGAGCGCCACGGGGATGATGCACAGCAGAGGTTCCCAATGTTCGCCATGGCGCAGCATCAGCGGTTGGTCCGGGTGCTGGCTGGCGGAGTCGCGCATGCTGTTGAGTAGGGCGGCGTCGATGCGCGGTACGTCACACGGCAGTACCAGCAGATGTGTATGGCGGGCGGCCTTCAGGCCTGCACGAATACCGGCCAGGGGGCCAGGAAAGTCGCCTTCATCGTCATGAACCAGTTGGTCGGCGTAGGGCGCGTACTTTTCCAGGTTTCTGTTGCAGGAGATGATCAGGTCATCGCTTAGTGAACGGGTCTTGCGGTGCAAGTGGGCAATCAATGGCTCGCCATGCCATTCCAGCAGCCCTTTGTCCTGACCGCCCATGCGTTGGCCACGTCCACCTGCCAGGAGCAGAATGGAACAGGGCGGCAGATGTGTATTCGAGGTCATGGCAGGTCTCCATGGGGGCGGCGAAAAAATGAGGCGCTGTGATATAACACCGGGCTGTTTCTCCTACAACTGGATGAGCCTATGAAAGCCAAGGCTGATGTACCTTTCGCACCGCTCAACATCGCGGTGCTGACGGTCAGCGATACCCGTACCCTGGAAACCGATACCTCAGGCCAGGTCTTCGTCGACGGTTTGAGTGCTGCCGGCCATAACCTGGCGGCCCGGGTTCTGCTCAAAGATGATCTCTACAAAATTCGCGCGCAAGTCGCCAATTGGATTGCCGACGATGTCGTGCAGGTGGTGCTGATCACTGGCGGTACCGGGTTCACGGGACGCGACAGCACTCCGGAAGCGGTGACTTGCCTGCTGGACAAACAGGTCGACGGTTTTGGTGAGCTGTTCAGGCAGATATCGGTGGCGGATATTGGCACCTCTACTGTTCAGTCCCGTGCACTGGCCGGCCTGGCTAATGGCACGCTGGTCTGCTGCTTGCCAGGTTCGACCAATGCCGTGCGCACCGGTTGGGATGGCATTCTTGCCGAGCAGCTGGATTCGCGGCACCGCCCGTGCAACTTCGTCGCTCATCTCAAACAGGCGGCACCCTGTGAATCCCGCGGGTAAGCCAGGCAAGACTGGCAGTCTGATGGCTGTCGAGGTGGCACTGGCACGCTTGCTGGCAATGGCCGAAACTTCACCGATTTGTGAGCGTGAACGCTTGCCATTGGCGCAGGTTCAGGGCCGGGTGCTGGCCGATGACCTGGTTTCGACGCTTGATCTGCCACCTTGGCCCAACAGTGCCATGGACGGTTATGCCCTGCGCGTGGCCGACTGGACTGGAGAGCCACTGGTGGTCAGCCAGAAGATTTTTGCCGGTCAGGCTCCGGAGCCCTTGAAGCTTGGCACCTGTGCACGAATCTTCACCGGTGCGCCAGTGCCCGCAGGTGCAGATTGCGTCGAGATGCAGGAAAACGCCGAGGTTCAGGCGGATGAGCGAGTACGTTTCACCGAAACCATGGCCCCAGGACAAAACATTCGTCCTCAAGGCCAGGAAGCTACTGTCGGTGAGTTGATACTGCCAGCCGGCACGCGCCTCGGGCCGATCGAACAGGGGTTGGCTGCTTCGCTGGGATGCGCAGAGCTGGACGTGATTCGCAAGGTTCGCGTTGCTGTTCTGTCCACCGGGGATGAACTGATTGAACCGGGTCAGGCCCTGGGGCCGGGACAGATCTACAACAGCAATCGAGTGTTGCTGTGCAGTTGGTTGCAGCGCCTGGGCTGTGAGGTGATCGATGCCGGAATTCTTCCGGATGATTTAGCGACCACCCGCACTCAACTGGGTGAATTGAAAGATGTCGATCTGATCCTTTCCACCGGTGGTGTCTCGGTGGGAGAAGCTGACTTTCTGGGCATTGCCTTGCGTGAAGAGGGCGAGTTGACGTTGTGGAAACTCGCCATCAAACCTGGCAAACCGCTGACATTCGGGCATTTTCGCGGCGTACCTGTGATTGGTTTGCCTGGCAATCCGGCTTCAACGCTGGTGACCTTTGCTTTGTTGGCAAGGCCCTATCTCTTGCGCCGACAGGGTGTAAAAGAGGTCGAACCCCTGAAGTTTCAGGTGCCTGCAGGGTTTGCATGGCCAAAAGCAGGCAATCGACGCGAGTACTTGCGCGGCCGTCTGGAGAATGGCCGGGCAATTATCTACAGGAATCAGAGTTCGGGTGTACTGCGTAGCGCTGCCTGGGCTGATGGTCTGGTTGAGGTGTTGGAGGACCGCACGCTGATCGAAGGTGACAACGTGAGCTTCATCCCGCTGAGCGAAGTCCTGAGCTGACTCCTGTCGTTGGCTTACTGAGCAAAACCCGGTTGATCAAACCGGGTTTTGCGTTCATGGCTTACCCTTAACGAGCCAGGAGTGTCACGAGCTGGTCGAAACGGCTGTTGGCGATCCAGGCCAGAACCCCGATGACGACGGCTGCTCCCATAGCCGAATAGGCAAGCCGGTGTTTTATGGATTTGACGTCACTACGGACTTCATCCATGTCTCGTCGGATGTATTTGAGGTGTGTCTCCAATTCAACGACGCGAGATTCCATAGCAGCTTCTCCAATGGGCTTTGCGCTGTTTTTGAATTCAGCGTGATGATCGGCGCGTTTTTCGGCGAACGGTACGACCGGAATGACCGTTGACCTGATCTCTTGGCTTTGCATGGCACGTCCCTGTGTAGTTGCTGCTGATGTTTGATAACTGCAGGCGCCAAGGTGTACCAATCGCATGGAGCGGTCAATTGAGCCGATTCCTCACATCTTGTAAGAAAAAGTCCCGCCTTGTAGGACGCCATACTGCTCGACTTCAAATAATTCAAAATTCTTGCAACTTTTATAGGGAGAGATGAGGTCAACATCTCCCATACGGAACTCAATCATGGGAGTGACCACTAATGAGCGAACGCAAGGCGCTGTTGATTCTGCATGGCAAGCAAGCGCTCAACGAGGCGGTTCGTTCTGCCGTTGCGGACAAGCGCCAACAGGGTTGGGAGCTGGCCGTTCGAGTGACCTGGGAAGCGGGCGACGCACAGCGTCTGGTAGATGAAGCACTGGCGGCAGGCTACACGCAGATCATCGCCGGTGGCGGTGACGGGACCTTGCGCGATATTGCCGAGGCCATGGCGGCGCATTCGACGAAGGCCAGTCTGGTACTGATGCCGTTGGGGACCGCCAATGATTTTGCGCGTGCCGCCGGCGTGCCTCTGGAGCCCGAGCAGGCGCTGGAACTTCTCGACATTGCGCCGAGCGCCATAGATCTGGGGGAGGTCGGCGGGCAGGTGTTCCTGAATATGGCCACGGGCGGTTTTGGCAGTCAGGTCACGGCAAACACCTCGGAGGACTTGAAAAAAATCCTCGGGGGCGCGGCTTACCTGTTCACCGGTTTATCGCGCTTCAGTGAGTTGCACGCCGCCTATGGCGAGTTGCAGGGGCCTGATTTCCATTGGAGTGGCGAGTTGTTGGCATTGGGCATAGGCAATGGCCGACAGGCCGGCGGTGGACATGTGTTGTGTCCAGAAGCGCTGGCTGACGACGGATTGTTGGACATCAGCATTCTGCCTGCACCGCAGGAAGTCGTCGGCACCTTGAAAACCCTGCTGGCGGATGGCTTCGGCATCGACAACATGTTTGTGCGAGTCCGGTTGCCATGGGTCGAAATCAAGGTCTCGGAAGGCCTCTACATCAACCTCGATGGGGAACCTCTGGAAGGTGACAGCTTGCGTTTCTCGACACGTCCAGCGGCACTGCGCGTGCATTTACCTGAAAACTCGCCGCTGCTGGGGTCATCACAATTGATCAATCATCCAGGCTGATGATCTGCTCGCGAACGGCGAACAACACCAGGCCCGCCACATCGTAGATCTGTAAGCGCTTCATGATCTGCGAACGGTGGGTTTCAACGGTCTTGATGCTGAGGCCCAGGCCATTGGCAATTTCCCGGGTGGATTTTCCGCGAACGATCAGCCGAAGAATTTCCAGCTGACGCGCGGTCAGGTTGTGCGAGTCGGCAGGTTCGGGCTGGTTTTTCTGCGTTCGGGTCAGCGCCTGGTTGATGACGGTGTGGGCGATGGCCGGGCTCAGGTAGCGCTCGTTATTACGCAAGGCATCCAGGGCATGTTCGAGCTCGGTAGCCGTGGTGTCCTTGAGCAGGTAGCCATGTGCACCGGATTCCAGTGCTTGCATGATGAGTGCTGGATCAGTGTGCATCGACAGGATCAGCACCTTGCTGTGCGGGCGTACTCGCTTGAGTCGCTGCAATGCGTCAAGGCCACTGGTTTCCTTCATGGAAATATCCAGCAGGATGATGTCGGGGGACAGTTGCTCGACCATATCGAGCAACTGCGAGCCGTCATTGGCCTCACCGATTACCGCGTAGCCGGGAATATCCAGTACCAGAGCGCGCACGCCTGCCCTGATAAGCGAGTGGTCATCCACCAGAAGTAAGTTACAAGTCAACGCATAACCTTATTCGTACTGGCCCGTTCGAGTGCACGAGGCGCCCAGGGGAAGAGTGCTTCGATTTGAGTGCCTTTGCCCGGCTCGCTGGTCACGCTCAGTGTGCCTCCCAGCTGATTGATCCGTTCCGACATCCCTGCCATTCCACGTTGCCCCTCACGACCTGGATCGGTCGCTGGTGCGAATCCCAGGCCATCGTCACTGATCAATAGTGTCAGGCCCTGAGGCTGACGTTGCAGGCGGACCAACAGATTTTTCGCTTCGGCATGGCGCAATATATTGGTCACCGCTTCCTGAGTAATTCGAAAGGCGGCCAGGGTCATTTCCTCCGGTATACCGGTCAATCGCTGATGGCATTCCAGGCTCCAGTGCACCGGCGTGTTGGCCAGCGTCTTGAGTAAATGCGCCCGCAGACTGGCTTCCAGCCCGAGACTGGTCAGCTGCCTCGGATTGAGAATGGCCGATACGTCTCGCACTTTGGCGAGGGTTTCCTCCAGCGTGTCGCAGAGCACCGCACACTGGTCCTGAAGTTCTTCGGGCATTCGGCGTTTGAGCCAGTCGCTTTGAAGTTTTGCCGCAGTCAGCAATTGGCCGATGTCGTCATGCAGTTCCCGACTGAGCCGGTGGCGTTCGTTTTCCTGAACCTCCAACAGCCGGTCAGCCAACTCCTGGGGTTGAAACTTTATCGACTTGCGCGAAAGACAGTACTGCACCCAGACGCAGGTCAATGCCGCAATATTGAGCACCAGCAGACTCAACGGCAGGGGAGTGGACAGGCTGTAAATCAGCAGGCAGCCAAGCGCCGAGCAGGTACACAACACAAGCGTGACCAGGCGCGCGTTTTTTCGGGAGAGTGGCTTTAGGGTGATCGACTTGAGGCTGGCGTACATAGCGGATGGAGCCAATGGATGTTCGCTGCGGGAAGACCGGGCAATGTGGATGACGGGTCTCTGTCTGGAGTCACTCTGCTATTAATTGACGTCAACTAATGGGCGGCATAATACCACTTAAGATACCCTTGGTCGCGTTTGGTATATAAGTCTGCCGAGCCAGTAAACAGGCGTTTATGGACAGCAGTTCCATAATGGAAAAAGTTGGCTGGCAAGAATGGATTATTTGTTTCGAGTTGTCGTAAGCGCTGTGGAATATTCAATTGCGACATGAGCCCGCTAACGTTGAGAGGCAATCATGGCAATGAAAACTCGCAGCACGGCATAGAGGCCCGATAATTCAGGCTTGCCGACCTGCAAAGGAAACGAGTGTGAACGGTTTGGAATTAGCGGGGAGCTGAAACTGACTGTGTCCGACCTGAAAGGCGAAGGCTTCGATCAAGGAGGTCTGTTCGCTGTCATCAAGGCTGAGTTGGCCGGTCTTCTGATCGATAAGCTCGAGTTGCCAGGCGATCAACGTCAGGCAGTCTTTCAGCGCACTCAAGGCCTCGTCGTGTAGATCCATGTGATTCTGGGCATGGCTCAGCAAACCATGGATGTGCAACGAAAATTCCGAAACGGCTGCAAGAGCGAGGGCATCAGCCTTGTTGGCCAGTTTGAGCAGGGTGCTCAGCATGCAGTCGATGGCATCCTTGTCATTGCTGATCAGTTGCAAATGACTCAGGCATTCCTCGGTTTTAACCAGGAGTATCTCTGCTTCGACGAGAAATTCAGGGAGCCGGTGAGCCCATTCGTTACGATCGTTCGGCATGTTTATCTCCACAACGTCATGTCAAATGCGGGAATGTCGTGTGTGTCGACGGGAACGGTCTGAGTCCCCGCATTGCCATGCCGTCGTGAGATCGCGCGCCGGCCTGTCTGGCTGCAGGCTGGGAAACTCGATAGGGTGGATGGCCACTTACCTGCGATCGCACACAAAAGCCTGACTCCGTTCATGCAATGAGAATGGCGTCACATTAATGGCTATTGGATATTGCGAATATCAGGTTGGGCCTGATTGTTACTAGGGGAATCCCTTACACGGGGGAACCAACCGAACGAAACGAAGTCTCGCGGCAGGCAATGGGGCAGATGAAATCGCCTGGCCAGTAAAGCATGATGTTAATGTGACATCAATGTTTGGTCGTGGCATTTTACACGGGGGTCAAGGTCCGGCGAAAACAGCCGATAACCCGCTTTAGTGAATTCATCAGAACAAGCCCAGGAGTCATTGATGGCCGGCATTCTCGACACGGTAGACCAACGCACGCAACTGGTGGGTGAGAATCGCCTGGAAATTCTCATGTTCCGGCTGGCCGGACGTCAATTGTTCGCGATCAACGTCTTCAAAGTGCAGGAAGTGCTGCAACTGCCGAAGCTGACCCTGATGCCCCAGCGTCATCCGTTTGTCTGCGGCGTGGTTAATCTGCGTGGCCAGACCCTGCCGGTGATCGACCTGTCCCAGGCCATCGGCATGCGTCCGCTGGTGCCAAGCCCGACCAGTACGATCATCGTTACCGAGTACAACCGTTCGGTGCAGGCGTTCCTGGTCGGTGGTGTGGACCGCATCGTCAACATGAACTGGGAAGCCATTCTGCCGCCGCCGGCCAGCGCCGGTCGTCAACATTACCTGACGGCCATCAGCAAGGTCGACGACCAGTTGGTGGAAATCATCGACGTCGAAAAAGTCCTGGCGGAAATCGTCCCGTACAACGCCAAGGTATCGCGCGACAAACTCGACGATCCGGTTCTGGAACGTGCCCGTGGCCGTGAAGTGCTGCTGGTGGACGACTCGAACGTGGCCCTGTCGCAATTGCGTGACACCCTGGGTCAGTTGGGCGTGAAGATGCACATCGCCAGCGATGGCTTGAAGGCACTGAACATGCTCAAGGCCTGGGCCGATACCGGTGTGAACATGACCGACAAACTGCTGATGATCTTCACCGACGCGGAAATGCCGGAAATGGACGGCTATCGCCTGACCACGGAAATCCGCAATGACCCGCGTCTGCGAGGCCTCTACGTGGTTCTGCATACCTCGTTGTCCGGCAGCTTCAACGACTCGATGGTGAAGAAGGTCGGCTGCGACAACTTCCTCTCAAAATTCCAGCCGGACAAACTCGTCGATGTGGTGCGCCAGCGCTTGATGCTCGATGAAGTGCCTGCCTGACCACTATCAAGGACTGACCACATTCCCTGTGGGAGCGAGCCTGCTCGCGATGAGGCCCTGTCAGCCACCCTTCTGGTTACTGACACACCGCTATCGCGAGCAGGCTCACTCCCACCATGTATGCAGTGTCCCGTTCTCAGGCTTTGATTCAATCAGCAAGCTCGTATAGGGTGGCGTTTTTGCCCACAGGGAGCTGGCCATGTTGCGTCTGAGCGCGCTTTACCGTTATCCGTTGAAATCCGGCAAGGGCGAGATCCTGCAGCAGGTCCGCCTCGACAAGCTGGGCCTGGACGGTGATCGACGCTGGATGCTGGTGGACGAAGCCAGCGGGCGCTTTCTGACCCAGCGTGCGGTGGCGCAGATGAGTCAGCTGTCGGCATTGTGGAATGCCGACGGTGGCTTGACCCTCGGTGCGCCGGGCCGCTCACCGATCGATATCGCCTTGCCCGCCAGCGACGCGGAACTGCGTGGCGTGACCATCTGGCGCGACACACTGCGTGTACCGGATGCCGGTGACGAGGCGGGTGCCTGGGTCAGTGAGTTCATTGGCAAACCGACTCGCCTGGTACAAGTCCCTCTTGATCGCGCACGGACCACCCAGGCCGGCTATGGCAAGGACGACGATCAGGTGGCCTTCGCCGATGGCTTTCCGTTGTTGCTGATCGGACAGGCATCGTTGGAAGACTTGTCGCAAAAAGTCGGCCGCCCGCTGGAAATGCTGCGCTTTCGGCCCAACCTGGTGATCGAGGGCAGCGAAGCGTATGCCGAAGATGGCTGGAAGCGCATTCGCATCGGCGATGTCGAGTTCCGGGTGGTCAAGTCGTGTTCACGCTGCATTTTGACCACCATCGACCCGCAAACCGGCGAACGCAGCGAAGATCGCGAACCACTGGCCACGTTGCAGAAATACCGTTCCGAGGCCGATGGTGCGATGTTCGGACAGAACCTGGTCAACGATAGCAATGGCCAACTTGAGGTCGGTATGCCGGTGACCATCCTGGAATAAGACCATCTGAATGACTGCTCTTGAACAAAAAAATGCCCGTGTCCAAAGACGCGGGCATTTTTTTGTCGCTGTGAAACCCAGGGGTTTAGCCGCGGTATTCGCACAGGTAAGCGGTGTCGACGGCCACTTTCAGCTGGAATTTGCTGTTGGCGGGCACGTTGAACTGGCTGCCGGCGGCGAAGGTTTCCCAGTCGCTGCTGTCTGGCAGTTTGACGGTCAGGGCGCCGGACACCACGTGCATGATTTCACGCTGGCTGGTGCCGAATTCGTACTCGCCCGGTGCCATGACGCCGATGGTCGCAGGACCTTCAGCGGTGCCAAAGGCGATCGACTTGACGGTGCCGTCGAAGTACTCGTTGACTTTAAACATGGGCGATTCCTCGAAAAGGGCTGAAAAGGGCTGAAAAGGGCCGGCCAGTATGCACAAGGCCCATGCCGGCGTCACCTCTCTAAGACGGAAGAACCAGTGGCAATAATCGTGCGGTATTGCGCGCATCTTCCAGCGCCCGATGTTGTTGGCCGCTGAACTGCATGCCCGCCAGTTGCAGCGCGCCGTTGAGCCCCAGCGGGCGCTCCAGCCGGCGAGCCTTGGCAAAGCGCTGTTTGAGGTTCATGTGCGGCACTCGGCTCAGGGCGCTGTCGAGTTGCAGTCGCTCCCACTCCTGAACCAACTGTTTGCGATCGTAATCGCCCCAACTGACCCAGCCTTCGAGGCGCGAGTGATGCTGGCCGAGCCAATGCTCGAACGACGCCCAGACCTCGCTCAGAGGCTGCGCGGCGTCGATGTTGGCCTGGGTGATGTGGGTCAGTTGCCGGCAAAACGGCGTCAGCAAGGGCCGACGCAGCGGCCGGACGAAACGCTGGAAAGCATCCAGTTCGCGCCCCTTGCGGTCCACCAGGGTGGCGCCGATTTCGATGATTTCCATTTCTGTTACTGGCCAACCACCCTCATCGGTGGTGGCTTCTAGATCAATGACCAGCCAGTGAGGCATCGCAGGGTTCCTGGTATCCGCGTCCTGATAGGGCTTGAGCGTAGCCAAACCCGGCGGATCCGCCTAGCGGCTTATTCGACCTCCAACAAAATCTGACGATTTTTCACCTGATCGCCCACCCTGACCTGCAAGCGCGTGAGCACGCCGTCGATGCCCGACTTGAGCGGATGCTCCATTTTCATGGCTTCCAGCACGACCAACAACTGGCCTTTACTGACCGGGCTGCCTTCAGTCACCAACACGTCGACGATCGCCCCGTCCATCGGAGCCTTGAGGGTGCCGGTGCCGGTGCTGACGCTGGCCTGGCTGTTGACCAGCGCCTGTGTCCGGTCCACCAGCCGCACACTGCCGGGACGGGTGAACAGCCAGAGTTGCCCGGCCTCAAGACGGTAAGCATGACGTCGCCGGACACCGTTGATTTCCAGGCTGGCCCAGCGTCCGTCGCACTGGATGACCTTCAATTCAAAGGGCGTTGTGGCGACTTGAATCCGATACGGTTCACCCGGCACAGCGTTCAGTTCCACTGGCCAATCCTGATCCTCAAGGCCGATTCGATAGTGCAAGGGCACGCTGGCGTTGTTGCGCCAACCGGCCAGTGGCGCGTGATGAACCCGCGCCGAAGCTTGATAGAACAGCGCCGCTGCGATGGCCAGTTCTTCGGCGCTCGGCACATGCGCATGCAGGCAGGGATGCTCGGCAAAGTGTGCCGGGATGAACCCGGTGCTGAATTCGCCACTGATGAATTGCGGGTGTTCGAGCAGGCTGGCGAGCAAGCGCTGATTGCTTCGCACGCCGAGCAGCACGCTGTCCTGCACCGCCCGCAGCAACTGGCGCCGGGCTTCTTCGCGAGTGGCGCCGTGGGCGATGATCTTGCCCAGCATCGGGTCATAAAACGGGCTGATTGTCTGGCCTTCGATCAGGCCATGATCGATCCGTACGCCGCCCTGCAACGCAGGCTCCCAGGCGGAGATGCGGCCAGTTTGTGGCAGAAAACCGTTTGCCGGATCTTCGGCGTACAAACGGACTTCCATGGCGTGGCCATTGAGCTGGACCTGCTCCTGTCGTAAGGGCAGAGGCAGTCCTTCGGCGACGTGCAGCTGCCAGGCCACCAGATCGAGGCCGGTGATCAATTCGGTCACCGGGTGCTCCACCTGGAGTCGGGTGTTCATCTCGAGAAAATAAAACTGCCCGCGCGCATCCAGCAGGAACTCGACGGTGCCAGCGCCGACGTAATTCACTGCGCGCCCCGCCTTGAGCGCCGCTTCGCCCATGGCTTGGCGCAGTTCGGCGGTCATCACCGGGCAGGGCGCTTCTTCGATGACTTTTTGATGGCGACGCTGGATCGAGCAGTCGCGCTCGCCAAGGTAGATCAGGTTGCCGTGCTGGTCGCCGAACAGTTGAACTTCGACGTGACGCGGGTCGATCAGCGCTTGCTCGAGAATCAGTTCGTCACTGCCAAACCCGTGCAGCGCTTCGGAGCGGGCGGTGCGCAGTTGTTCGAGCAAATTATTGGCCTCGTGCACCAGGCGCATGCCACGTCCGCCACCGCCGGCACTGGCCTTGATCATCAGTGGATAGCCGATGCGTGCGGCTTCGCGGCTCAGGGTTGCTTCGTCCTGTTCTTTGCCCTGATAACCTTTGATGCACGGCACACCGGCTTCGAGCATGGCGAGTTTCGACAGGCGTTTGCTGCCCATCAGTTCGATCGCTTCGGGGCTGGGGCCGATGAAGGTAATGCCGGCATCCTGGCAGGCGCGGGCGAAGCCGGCATTTTCCGAGAGGAAGCCGTAGCCCGGATGGATCGCGTCAGCGCCCGTGCGCCGGGCGGCGTCGAGAATGGCCGGGATATTCAGATAGGACTGCTGCACCGGGGCCGGGCCGACGTTCACGGCTTCGTCGGCCATCTGCACATGCAGGGCATCGGCGTCGGCGTCGCTGAAGATTGCGACCGTGCGATAGCCCAGGGCCTGGGCAGTGCGCTGGATGCGGCAGGCGATTTCACCGCGGTTGGCGATCAGGATTTTTCTGAGTCCGGGCATGGGTTCTTCCCTTTGTTTTGCGGTGAATGTGATGGCCCCATCGCGGGCAAGCCTTGCTCCTACAGGGTTTGGGATTGAATCACCGTGGTGGGATCGACCGTGAACCTGTAGGAGCAAGGCTTGCCCGCGATGCTTTTAAAGGGCCCAGCCCGGTTTGCGTTTCTGCACGAAGGCCATGGTCCCCTCAATACCTTCAGCCCCGGTCACCGCCTCGCTGAACCAATCGGCCGCTTCATCCAGCAACGCATTCGACGGTTGTCCGGCACTCGCGAGCAGGAGCTTTTTGGTCGTCGCATTGGCCTCCGGCGCGCAGCACAACACGTGGGCCAGAATTTCATCGAGGCGCTCGGCCAATGCTTGCGCGTCATGCTCGACAAAATGCACCAGTCCCATGCGCCGTGCGTGTGTGCCATCGAAACGTGCCGCGGTCAGCGCCAGTCGGCGCGTCTGGGTCAGGCCGATGCGCTGCACCACGAACGGCGCGATTTGCGCTGGCAGCAGACCGAGGCTGGTTTCCGGCAGACCAAATTGCGCCTGATGATCGGCCAAGGCGACGTCGCTGACGCAGGCTAGACCAAAACCACCGCCGAGCACCGCGCCTTGCAGCACCGTGATTACCACTTGTGGTGCGTGTTGCACCTCTTGCAGCAGCGCACCGAACGCGCGATTCAAGTCGCGATAGGCGCTCGGGCCTTGAGCGCGTGCGTTGGCCATGTCCTTGATGTCGCCGCCGGCGCAAAAGTGCCCGCCGGCACCCCCGATCACCAAGGCACGAATCTCACGGTCATCGCGCACGGCCAACAGCACGGCACGCAGTTCCGCGACCATCAACAGGCTCATGGCATTGCGGCTTTCCGGGCGGTTGAGGGTGATGTGCAGAACGCCGTTGTGCGATTCAAGCAGCAAGGTCTGGCAAACCGGCAAGGTGCTCATTTCTTTTTCCCCGGCAGAATGCCCATGAGTTTGCAGATAATCCCCAGCATGATTTCGTCGGCACCGCCGCCGATCGACACCAGCCGCACGTCACGGTAAGCGCGGGCCACCGGGTTGTCCCACATGAAACCCATGCCGCCCCAGTATTGCAGGCAGCTGTCGCTGACTTCCCGGCCCAGACGCCCGGCCTTGAGTTTGGCCATCGACGCCAGGCGGGTGACGTCCTGGCCTTTGATGTATTGCTCGGTGGCCTGATAAACCAACGCCCGCAGGCATTCGATTTCGGTTTGCAGTTCGGCCAGTCGGAAGTGGATGACCTGATTGTCGATCAGCGCACTGCCGAAGGTTTTGCGCTCCTTGCAGTATTCGATGGTGCTGTCGATGCAGTACTCCAGGCCCTTGATCATGTTCGCCGCGCCGAACAGCCGTTCCTCCTGGAACTGCAGCATCTGCATCATGAACCCCGCGCCTTCATGGCCGATGCGGTTGCGTTGCGGCACGCGCACGTTGTCGAAAAACACCTGAGCGGTTTCCGAACTGCGCATACCGAGCTTGTCCAGGTGCGAGCTGAGGCTGATGCCCGGCGTGTTCATCGGCACCATGATCAGAGACTTGTTGATGTGCGGTTTGTCGTCCGAGGTGTTGGCCAGCAGACAGATGAAATCGGCGCTCGGTGAGTTGGTGATCCACATCTTGCTACCGTTGATCACGTAGTCGTCGCCGTCCTTGCGGGCGGTGGTTTTCAAACCGGCCACGTCGGAACCGGCGCCGACTTCGGAAACACCGATGCAGCCGACCTGCTCGCCAGTGATCGCCGGCCGCAGGAATTCTTCACGCAGTTCATCGGAGCCAAAACGCGCCAGCGCCGGGGTACACATGTCGGTCTGCACGCCAATGGACATCGGAATGCCGCCGCAGTGGATGGTGCCGAACTCTTCAGCCGCGACGATTGAATAGCTGTAGTCGAGCCCCATGCCGCCAAACTTTTCCGGTTTGGAAATCCCCAGCAGGCCGAGGTCGCCGGCCTTGCGGAAGATCTCGTGGATTGGAAAGCGCCCGGCCTTTTCCCATTCCTCGACGTGAGGATTGATCTCATGATCGACGAATTGGCGGACGGTGCGGCGCAGTGCTTCGTGTTCCTGGGTGAAGATCATTTTTATTGTTCTCCTTATCGTCCTTAGAAGCGGGCTACACCAAAACTGTTGGATTGCAGCGGCCGCACTTCAGCCTCATGACAGATATCCAGCAAGTATCCGAGCAGGGTCCGGGTATCGCGAGGATCGATCAGCCCGTCGTCCCACAAACTGGCGCTGCCATAGAGCGCGGTGGACTGACTGTCGAGTTTCTGCGCGGTGACCTGTTCCAGCATGTCGAGCATTTTCGGGTCGGGCACCAGACCGTCCTTGGCCTGCTTGGCCTCGGTGACGATCCGCAGCACTTTGCCGGCCTGGGCGCCGCCCATCACCGCCGTGCGGCTGTTGGGCCAGGCGAAAATGAAGCGCGGGTCGAGGCCGCGGCCGCACATCGCGTAGTTGCCGGCGCCGTAGGAGCCACCGACGACGATGGTCAGTTTAGGCACGCGGGCGTTGGCCACTGCTTGAATCATTTTCGCGCCGTGTTTGATCACGCCTTGCTGCTCCGACTCGGTGCCGACCATGAACCCGGTGGTGTTGTGAAAAAACAGCAGCGGCGTCTGGCTCTGGTCGCAGAGCTGAATGAACTGCGCCGCCTTGCTCGCACCCTTGGGCGTGATCGGCCCATTGTTGCCAATGAACCCGCAGGCGCGGCCTTGAATCTGCAAATGGCCGCAGACGGTTTGCTGATCGAACTCGCCCTTGAATTCGAGAAAGTTCGAGCCGTCGGCTATCCGCGCGATGATTTCGCGTACGTCATAGGGCTTTTTGGGGTCATCAGGAATCAGCCCGAGCAACTCGTCGATGGAGTAGAGCGGTTCTTCCCACCGACGTTCGGGTACCCAGTGCAACTGATCATTCCACGACAACAGGCTGACAATCTCGCGCACCTGGCGCACGCCATCGGCATCGTTCTCGGCCAGGTATTCAGCGGTGCCGGCGATTTGCGCGTGCATCTCGGCGCCGCCCAGTGCTTCATCGGTGGCGACTTCGCCGGTGGCCGCCTTGAGCAGCGGCGGGCCGGCCAGAAACAGCTTGGCCTTGCCACGCACCACCACCACGTAATCCGACAACCCTGGCTGATAGGCGCCGCCCGCCGTGGCCGAGCCATGGACTACGGTAATTTGCGGCAGGCCCATGGCCGACATCCGCGCCTGATTGGCAAAGCTGCGGGCGCCTTCGACGAAAATCTCCGCCGCGTAATTGAGGTTGGCGCCACCGCTTTCGGCCAGGGTAATGACCGGCAGTTTGTTCTCCATGGCGATCTGTTGCAGGCGCAGGGATTTTTTCAAACCGCTGGGGGAAATGGTCCCGCCCTTGATCGCACTGTTGTTCGCCACCACCAGCACCCGCACGCCGGACACGTAGCCGATCCCGGCGATCAAGCCGCCGCCTGCGGAGCTGCCGTCCTTGTCGTCGTGCAGTTTGTAGCCGGCCAGGCTCGCCAGTTCGAGGAACGGGGCGCCAGGGTCCAGCAGCAGATTGAGGCGTTCGCGGGGCAACAATTGGCCGCGCTTGTCGAACCGGGGTTTGGCTTCGGCCGCCTTGTTCAGCAGGGTCTGTTCGAGCTGGCGGACGTGCTCGATGCCGACCAGCATCGCCGCGCGATTGCGCGCGAACTGTTCGCTGAACGGGTCCACTTGCGACTGAATCACCGGCATGGCTTATTCCTTATCCTTGAGAACGTCCGGCAAGTAGGCGCGATGGAAGCCGTTATACGACTCGCTGATCTGCGCCTTGTGTATCGGCCAGGCGCGCCCGCCCAGGCTGGCGGCGCCGTCGATGCGCAAGGTGCTGCCGCTGACAAACGCCGCTGCCGGGCTGAGCAGGAAAACGATTGCCGCACTGACTTCCGATTCGGTGCCGATCCGTTTCAGTGGAACGTGCTCACGCAGCGTCGGGATCACCGCTTTGAACGCGCCTTCGTAGGTGTCCATGCCGCTGGACGCGATCCAGCCCGGCGCCACGGCGTTGACCCGCACCCCGGCATAACCCCATTCGAACGCGGCGGTCTTGGTGAGGTTGTCCATGCCTGAACGCGCCGCGCCCGAGTGGCCCATGCCGGGCATGCCGCCCCACATGTCGGCGAGCATATTGACGATGGCGCCACCGTGCGTGCTCATGGACTGGTTGAACACTTCCCGGGCCATCAGGAAGCCGCCCATCAGGTTGGTGCGCAACACCGTATCGAAGCCTTTTTGATTGATCGACGCCAGCGGTGACGGGTACTGCCCGCCGGCATTATTGACCAGGCCGTGAATCGGTCCGTGCTTGCGGATCAATTCGCTGACCACATGCTTGACCGTTTCTTCCTCACGAATATCGCAGGCCATCCAATCCGCCTTGCCGCCATCTTCGGCGATCTCGGCTGCGACGTTTTTCAACTTGTCGGCCTTGCGTCCCAGCAGAAGCACATGGGCGCCGAGGGCCGCCAGTTCGTGAGCGGTGCAACGACCGATGCCGCTGCCGCCACCGGTGACGATGATGTTTTGGCCTGCAAACAAATCGGCTTTGAAAATCGAATCGTAAGCCATGGCGGCAGTCCTCTAGTTGACCTGGTCGGCGATGCGCTGAGGCACCGGTATCTGGATTTCCAGCAGTTGCTGGGCGAAGGCCTTGCCTTGCGGATCGATCCGCAGGCTGGCCACGCCACCGCCTCCCAGGGCGTTTTCCAGCAGAAAATTAAGGCTGTGGGTGCCCGGCAGGTACCAGCGTTCGACACGTCCGTGGATCGGGTCGAGGACGTGACTCATCCAGTCGACGATCACTTCCGGCGTCAAGGCTTCGGCAATCCACGGCAGGTACTCCGGCTCGCGGGCCATGACGCCGATGTTGCTGTGGTTGCCCTTGTCACCGGAACGCGCCACGGCGAGTTTGACCAGGGCCACGCTGGCATCGGCCCGGTCTGAGGGTTTCGGTGGGGCGCACGCCACGGGCAAGTCGGCGGTGTCGAGCACATCAACGGCGGGCAGGGCGCAGGGGTGGCCCTGGCCCTTGAGATCAATTTCCAGCGTGCAGGCGGTTTTGTCGATAAGGAACGAGAACAGCCGGATCAGCGGATACACCGTCGGCCGTCCACCGACAATTCCGGTCAGTCCCGGCGCCATGCCGGTGGCGGCCTGGGCGATCTCTCGGGAGAACACAATCAACGCCTGTTTACCCGGATGGCGCACCGCGAGTTTGATCACCACTTCGCGGCTGTCCTGACGCTGACCGTGGGGGCCGTAAGTGGCCTCGCTGCCGAGCAGTTCGATGTTCACTTCGCTGTAAGGTGGCCAACCGCGCTGGTTGAAGATTTCCGAGGTCTTGTTGATGATCGCTTCGCTGACTCGACGCGCCTTGTCGACCGCATCGATCCCGGCGATCAGGCAACTGGCGGTGCAGCGGAAACCGTCCAGGTACGTCGCGCTGACCTTGTACTGGTCGGTCGGCGGCAAGCCTTTTGCGCCGTGCACCCGAACCGCGTTTTTGCCTTGTTGCACGAGTTTGACTTCAGTGAAATCGCAGACCACGTCCGGCAGCAGATACGCCTGCGGGTTGCCGATTTCATACAGCATCTGCTCGCCGACCGTCAGCGGGGTGACCAGCCCGCCGGAGCCTTCGGGTTTGCTGACGATGAACTGGCTGTCGGCGCTGACTTCGACGATGGGGAAGCCGATGTGTTCATAGTCGGGCACCTCGCGCCAATCGGTGAAATTGCCGCCGGTGCACTGGGCGCCACATTCGATGATGTGCCCGGCCAATGCGGCCTGGGCAATTTTGTCGTAGTCGTGCCACGACCAGCCGAACTCATGCACCAGCGCGGCACTGACCACGGCGCTGTCGACCACGCGTCCGGTGATGACGATGTCGGCGCCCAGACGCAGGGCTTCGACGATGCCCGGTGCGCCGAGGTAGGCGTTGGTCGAGACGCACATCGGCGGCAGGGGCGCGCCGCTGAACATTTCATGGATACCGCTGCTGCTCAGCTGTTTGAGCTGCGGCTGCAGGTCATCGCCCAGCAGCACGGCGATTTTCAGCGTTACCCCGGCCTTGTCGCAGGCCGCTTGCAGGGCGGCGGCGCAGGCTTGCGGATTAACCCCGCCGGCGTTGCTGATGACGCGGATTTTCTGTTCGGCGAGGTGACCCAACAGCGGGCTGAGGACTTCGATGAAGTCGCTGGCGTAACCGGCCAGGGGATCTTTCATCCGCGCGCCGGCCATGATTGACATCGTGATTTCGGCCAGATAATCGAAGACCAGATAATCCAGACCCCCACCTTCCACCAATTGCGCGGCGGCGGTCGAGGTGTCACCCCAGAAGGCGCTGGCGCAGCCGATACGGATTGTTTTGGGCACAGTCAACTCCATAGCCACCTCCGATAGAAGTGCGTCGAGACTACCAAGCAAGCGCTTGGTTTGTAAACGGCTGAAATATCTTCTGCCCGAGCGCTTGCTTGGTTGCCCTCGCCAGCTTAAATTGCCCGCGCAACCCCGCAGTTTTAGCGGCGAGCGGCGTATTTGATTGATCGACTGTAGGAGAGAACGGGTGGACGAGCAAAAAGCCCTGAGGGTGATGCGCGAATTGGTCGACAACGGCCAATTGACCGACCCGGACAGCGCCCGCGGCAAACTGCTGCAAGTGGCGGCTCACCTGTTCCGCAACAAAGGTTTTGAACGCACCACCGTGCGCGATCTGGCCGGCGCCGTGGGGATTCAGTCAGGCAGCATTTTTCATCACTTCAAAAGCAAGGATGAGATCCTGCGGGCGGTGATGGAAGAAACCATTCGCTACAACACTGCGTTGATGCGTGCAGCCCTGGCAGAAGCCGGCAGTGTGCGCGAGCGGGTACTGGCGCTGATTCGTTGTGAGTTGCAGTCGATCATGGGCGGCAGCGGCGAGGCCATGGCGGTGTTGGTGTATGAATGGCGCTCGCTGTCCGCAGACGGGCAGGCGCAGGTGCTGGCGCTGCGCGACATTTATGAAGACCTCTGGCTACAGGTGCTGGGCGAGGCCAAGGAGGCTGGTTTTATCCGCGGCGATGTGTTCATTACACGTCGTTTCCTGACCGGGGCGTTGTCCTGGACTACCACCTGGTTTCGCGCAGGCGGCAGCATGAGCCTCGATCAATTGGCCGATGAGGCATTGATTCTCGTGCTGGAAGAAAAGCAGTAGTTTTGTTTTGAAGCAGAAGGAAACTGGCTAAGTAGCCGAAACCGCCTAGCTTGAATGCATTGAAGCGTATTTTTTTTGGGGAGTGGGTTGTTTTGATGTCTTCGCCAATTCGGACGGCTTCGCGGCTTTTGCTGGCGACGCTTGCGGTGTTATGCATGGTTCCATCCCAGGCCGCACAGCTGGTGCGGGTCGGTGCCGCACATTTTCCCCCCTATACGGTGCGCCCGGAATCCGGTGCCGACACCGGTTTGCTGCCGCAACTGGTCGAGTCGCTCAATGCCTTGCAGAACGACTATCAGTTTGTATTGGTGCCCACTTCCATTCCCCGGCGTTTCGGTGACTTCAAGCAAGGCCGGGTGGACATGGCGATTTTCGAGAACCCGGACTGGGGCTGGAAGGACATCCCGCACACCACCGTCGACATGGGGCTGGAAGACGCCGAGATTTTTGTCGCACAACGCCAGCCCGATGGCCAGCCGGCTCGTCAGCAGAACTATTTTGCCGACCTCACCGGCAAGCGTCTGGCGCTGTTCAGTGGCTATCACTACGAATTCGCCAACTTCAATGCCGATCCAAAATTCCTCGCGCAAAACTATGACGCAACGCTGACGTATTCCCATGACAGTAACCTGCTGATGGTGCTGCGCGGACGTGCCGACGTTGCCCTGGTGACGCGCTCGTACCTGAGCGATTACCTGCTGCGCAACGAGAATGTCGCCGATCAACTGCTGGTGTCCCAGCGTATCGATCAGGTCTATCACCACTACGCCATCCTCCGGCCCGACGCACCGATCACTGGCGGGGCTTTCGGCAAGTTGCTGCAAGGGTTGCGGGACAATGGCCAGATGCTGAAGATTTTCGATCCCTACAAGATCGCCGTGGTACCGGTCCCGGGTAGCTGAGATCGCGCCACAGGTCGCGTATTGACCGACTTCTCTTAAATTTCCCGCACTGGCTCACGTCACCTCGTTGAACTGTCGACGATTAACGTGAGCCCGACCCATGTCCACTCTGAATGACCTGACTGCCCTGGCCTTGCCGACAGGAAGCCGTCTTGTAGCTGATGAAACCGAAAGCCGCCTGAGCCTCAGCCTTGAAGGGCAGCCGTTGATCCAGCTGTGCCTGACTCGCGAGCCCGAATTGCATGTGCAGGTTGAGGAACGCTTTGGCCATCCCGTCGGTCAGGCGGTCTGGGTGGCCTGTTATTGGCTGTTTGCCCGTGACCCGGCCCGCCAGTGCCTGACCTGGCAACTCGATGAAGTCCCCACCGAAGCATTGCGCAGCGGATTGCTGATCCCTACCGAAACCGTCGGCCAGTATCGTTGCGAACGCACGCTGTTCTGGCAGTTGCCTCAGCCTTGGCTGGGCGCG
The DNA here is from genome assembly GCF_054897865.1 of Pseudomonas sp. LS2P72. NCBI lineage: Bacteria > Pseudomonadati > Pseudomonadota > Gammaproteobacteria > Pseudomonadales > Pseudomonadaceae > Pseudomonas > Pseudomonas sp. LS2P72. The sequence goes on along the minus strand of NZ_CM142708.1, from coordinate 5,059,494 downwards.
TCACTGACATCGGGTTATCCGCAGCAAATGGTCATCAGTGGCGGCAAGCGTCATCCGCTGCGGCCGGTGAAACCGCGTGGTGAAGTCTATCGGCGTTTTGATGCGCGCCTCGGTGCCTGGATTTCCCTGCGCACGGTGGACATCGACCTGGACCTGGCGCGTTTCAATCGTTGGCAGAACAGCCCGCGCGTGGCGAGTTTCTGGCAGGAGGAGGACAGTCTTGAACAGCATCACGAGTACCTGAGCAAACTTGAAGCCGATCCCCACACCCTGACGCTGATCGGTTGTTTCGATGATCAGCCGTTCGCCTACTTTGAAGCGTATTGGGCCAAGGAAGATCGCATCGCGCCGTTCTATGACGCCGGCGATTACGACCGCGGTATTCACATGCTGGTGGGTGAAGAAAATCACCGTGGCCCGCACAAGGTGGCGAGCTGGTTATCGGCGTTGACGCATTACCTGTTTCTCGACGAACCACGCACTCAGCGAGTGGTTGCCGAGCCTCGCGCCGACAACGCGAAGATGATCGGGCATATGCAGAATCAGGGTTTCTACTGCGAAAAAGCGTTCGACTTCCCGCACAAGCGCGCGGCGTTGATGGTGCTGGGGCGTGAGCGGTTTTTTGATCGGTGTGCGTTGGCTTGATGCATGAGGCTCAAGATCTGTTTCGGTCTTGAGTGCCCCATCGCGAGCAGGCTCGCTCCCACATTGGATCTTCTGTGACTACACAATTTGTGAGCACAATAGATCAAATGTGGGAGCGAGCCTGCTCGCGATTGGGGGCGACGCGAATCTCAGATCTTAGCGACGGGCAAAGGTATCCACACGACTGCCCGACACCTTGCGGCAGTGCACCAGCGCATCGCGAATCATGAAGTTCACCAGGGTCGGCGAGACGCCTAGCTCCTTGGCGATGTCCTTTTGTGGCACGCCGTGCAGGCGATACATCTCGAAGGCGTAGCGGGTGCGGCTGGGCAGCTCGGTCAGCGCGTCGGCGATGTGTTCCAGCGTCGAGAAGTTGATGTGCGAGGTTTCCGGCGAAGCGCCTTGAATCACCACGTTCAGGCCTTCCTCTTCCGGGCCCGAATACTTCTGCTCCAGCGCCTGTTTGCGGTAGTGATCGATCGCCAGGTTGCGCACGATCTGGAACAGGTAGCTGAGCTGAGCCTTGAACGAGGACGTGATCTGCGGCGCGGATTGCAGCCTGAAAAACGCATCCTGCACCACGTCTTCAGCACGCGACCGACAACCGGTAATGCGTGCTGCAATCTTGACCAGAATCAGTCGATTGTCGACGAATGCCTGAAGTAGCGGTGAATCGCACCTGCTTGTGGACACTTGTTCCGTCATGGAAATCACCTTGCTGCCAATAGGTTCGTGGGACGGCTCGCGGGGGCTGAGCCGTCCAACACATCGAGCGACAAATTATTCTTAATGATAATGATTGTCAAATGAGAAAGAGAACTAATGCTTCGCGAGAATGCAGAGTGAGAACTGCGACACGCGGACGCGCCCGCTTGCGGCACCCAGTCCCATTGGCGATCAGGCCTTTCGACTAATTATTTAAAGACGTCGTCCGTTCTCATTGGTGAATGGCACAGCACAACCCTCATTACCCCGTAGGAGCGAGCTCGCTCGCGATGGTCGTCAACGATGACGATGGGCGCCTGACACCCCGCGGCGTTCTCCGGATTTTCGCGAGCAGGCTCGCTCCTACCAAGCCGAATTCAGGCAGGAAACCTCATGACCGACGCGTTCGAACTCCCCAGCACACTGGTCCAAGCCCTTCAGCGCCGAGCGGCTCTGACGCCGGACCGGGTGGCCTTGCGTTTTCTTGCCGAAACCCAGGATCAGGCTGTGGTGCTCAGTTATCGCGACCTGGATCAGCGGGCGCGGACCATTGCTGGCGCGTTGCAGGCCGAGGCTGCATTTGGCGATCGCGCGGTGCTGCTGTTTCCCAGCGGCCCGGATTACGTCGCGGCGTTCTTCGGCTGCCTGTACGCCGGTGTGATCGCGGTGCCGGCCTATCCGCCGGAATCGACTCGTCGTCATCATCAGGAGCGTTTGCTGTCGATCATCAGCGATGCCGAACCGCGTCTGCTGCTGACCAGCGCCGGTCTGCGCGAGGCGTTGCAGCAAATAGAAGGCGCGCCGCCGCTGCTGTGTGTCGATACGCTCGACAGTGCATCGGCCGAACAATGGGTGGCGCCGATCCTTGCGGACGACCACATCGCGTTCCTGCAATACACCTCCGGCTCCACCGCGTTGCCGAAAGGGGTGCAAGTCAGCCACGGCAATCTGGTGGCGAACGAACTGCTGATTCGCCAAGGCTTCGGCATCGATCTGAATCCTGACGACGTGATCGTCAGCTGGCTCCCGCTGTACCACGACATGGGCCTGATCGGCGGTCTGTTGCAGCCGATTTTTAGCGGCGTGCCGTGCGTGTTGATGTCGCCGGCGTATTTCCTCGGCCGGCCGTTGCGCTGGCTGGAAGCGATCAGCGAGTACGGCGGCACCATCAGCGGCGGGCCGGACTTTGCCTATCGGTTGTGCAGCGAGCGGGTCAGTGAATCGGCCCTGGAACGCCTCGACCTGAGTGGCTGGCGCGTGGCGTATTCCGGTTCCGAACCGATTCGCCTCGATACGCTGGATCGCTTCGCCGAAAAGTTCGCGGCCTGCGGTTTCACCCAAGACAGTTTCATGGCGTCCTACGGGTTGGCCGAAGCGACGCTGTTCGTGGCCGGCAGCCCTCGCGGTCAGGGCACTGGCAACCTGCGCGTGGACGATCAGGCCCTGGCAAAAAACCGTGCCGAGCCGGGCGATGGCAGCCCGATCATGAGTTGCGGCACCAGTCAGCCGGATCACGCGGTGCTGATTGTCGATCCGATTGCGCTCGACGAGTTGGCTGACAATGCGGTCGGCGAAGTCTGGGCCGCCGGGCCGAGCATCGCCCACGGCTACTGGCGCAACCCGCAGGCCAGCGCCAAAACCTTCGTTCAGCACGCTGGCCGTACCTGGCTGCGCACTGGCGATCTGGGCTTTGTGCGCAACGGTGAACTGTTCATCACCGGGCGCCTGAAAGACATGTTGATCGTCCGTGGCCACAACCTTTATCCGCAGGACATCGAGCAAACCATCGAACGCGAAGTGGAGGTGGTGCGCAAAGGTCGGGTCGCCGCGTTCGCCGTCAACATCGAGGGTCAGGAAGGCATCGGCATTGCGGCGGAAATCAGCCGCAGCGTGCAAAAAATCCTCGCGCCAGACGCCCTGATCAAAGCCATCCGCCAAGCCGTGGCCGAGGCGTATCAGGAAGCGCCAAGCGTGGTGGTGCTGCTCAATCCGGGCGCGTTGCCCAAGACCTCCAGCGGCAAATTGCAACGCTTGGCATGCCGCAATCGTCTGGCGGACGGCAGCCTCGACAGCTACGCGCTGTTCCCGTCGGCAGACATCGAAAGTCAATCCGCGACTGAATCAGGTTCCGAGCTGCTAACCCTGATCGGCCAGATCTGGTGCGAACAGCTGAGCGTCAAACAGATCGGCGCCGACGATCACTTCTTCCTGCTGGGCGGCAACTCCATTGCCGCCACTCAGGTAGTCGCACGTCTGCGCGAAGCACTCGGTCTGGAGCTGAACCTGCGTCTGCTGTTCGAAGCGCCGACCCTCGGCGCGTTTGCCGCCGCAGTCGCTCAGCAACAGCAGGACGGCGGACTCGCCCAAGGCGCGATCACCCCGCTGTCGCGCACCGAAGCCATGCCGCAATCGCTTGCGCAAAACCGTTTGTGGATCACCTGGCAACTCGACCCGCGGAGCAGCGCCTACAACATTCCCGGCGCCTTGCGCCTGCGCGGCGAACTGGATGAAGACGCCTTGCGCGCCAGTTTCCAACAGCTGATCGAGCGTCACGAATCCCTGCGTACGCGGTTCTTCGAACGTGATGGTGTGGCGCTGCAACAGGTCGATGCAGCGAGCGAATTCAACCTGCAACTGATCGATATCAGCGACCTGCCGGCTGCCGAGCGTGAAGCCCGTGCGCAGCAAATCCGTGAGGACGAAGCCCGTACTCAATTCGATCTGGAGAAAGGCCCTCTGCTGTGGGTGACCCTGGTGCGCCTCGATGAAGAGGACCATCAACTGTTGGTGACGATGCATCACATCATCGCCGACGGCTGGTCGCTGAACGTGCTGATCGACGAGTTTTCGCGCCTGTATGCCGCAGCGTCACAAGGACAAAAGGCGACACTTCCAGCATTGCCGACCCAGTACGCCGACTACGGCAGCTGGCAGCGTCAATGGCTGGCGCAAGGGGAGGGCGAGCGTCAGCTGGCTTACTGGAAAGCGCAATTGGGCGATGAGCATCCGACCCTGAGCCTGGCCACTGATCACCCGCGCTCGGCGCACCACATTTACACGGCTGCCCGCCATTCTGTGAAGCTGGGCGCGACCCTGAGCGATGCGATTCGCCAGACCGCCCAGGCCCATGAATCCACCTCGTTCATGCTGTTGCTCGCCGCGTTCCAGAGCCTGCTGCACCGCTACAGCGGCCAGCGCGACATCCGCATCGGCATACCGAACGCCAACCGTCCGCGCCTGGAAACCCAAGGGCTGATCGGTTTCTTCATCAACACTCAGGTGCTGCGCGCCGAACTGGATTCGCAGTTGCCATTCGTTGAGCTGCTGGCGCAAACCCGTAGGGCAGCGTTGGACGCACAAGCGCATCAGGATCTGCCGTTCGAACAATTGCTCGAAGCCTTCCCGCAAGCCCGCGAACAAGGCTTGTTCCAGGTCATGTTCAACCACCAGCAACGGGATTTGAGCGCACTGCGTCGCCTGGCTGGGTTGCTGGCTGAAGAGCTGCCGTGGCATAGCCGAGAAGCCAAGTTCGACCTGCAATTGCACAGCGAAGAAGACCGAAATGGTCGCCTGAGCCTGTCCTTCGACTACGCCAGCGAACTGTTCGACGTGGCGACTATCGAGCGCCTGGCCGAGCATTTCAGCAACCTGCTGCGAGCCGTTTGCGAACAACCGAAAACCGCCATCGGTGATCTGCAATTGCTGACCCCGCCCGAGCTCGATCAGCAAACATCGTGGAGCGCCGCACCGTGTACGCCGGCCAGTGTTTGGCTGCCGGAACTGCTCAACGAACAGGCACGCCTGACCCCTGAGCGCACCGCGCTGATGTGGGACGGTGGCGCCATGGACTTCGCCGAACTGCACACCCAGGCCAACCGCCTGGCCCATTACCTGCGCGACAAAGGCGTCGGCCCGGATGTCTGCGTGGCCATCGCCGCCGAGCGTTCGCCACAGTTGCTGATCGGTCTGTTGGCGATCATCAAGGCCGGCGGCGCCTACGTGCCATTGGACCCAGACTACCCGGCCGAACGCCTGGCCTACATGCTCAGCGACAGCAGCGTCGAATTGCTGCTGACCCAGACCCAATTGCTCGACCGCTTGCCGGCCACCAATGGCGTCAGCGTGATCGCCATGGACGCCTTGCATCTGGAGAGCTGGCCGAGCCATGCTCCGGGTTTGCACTTGCACGGCGACAACCTCGCCTACGTGATTTACACGTCAGGGTCCACCGGCCAGCCGAAGGGTGTCGGCAACACCCACGCCGCCCTCGCCGAGCGCCTGCAATGGATGCAGAATACCTATCGTTTGAACGACACCGACGTGCTGATGCAAAAGGCGCCGATCAGTTTTGACGTGTCGGTGTGGGAATGCTTCTGGCCACTGATTACCGGTGCAGGCTTGCTGATCGCCGGCCCCGGCGAACACCGCGATCCGCACCGCATCGCGCAACGGGTTCAGCAATTCGGCGTGACCACGCTGCACTTTGTGCCGCCGCTGCTTTCGTTGTTCATCGACGAACCGCTGACGGCCGAGTGCACCAGCCTGCGCCGCGTTTTCTCCGGCGGCGAAGCCTTGCCCGCCGAACTGCGCAACCGCGTGCTGGAACAACTGCCTGCCGTGCAATTGCACAACCGCTACGGCCCGACCGAAACCGCGATCAACGTCACCCATTGGCACTGCACAACCGCCGATGGCGAACGCTCGCCGATTGGTCGTCCGCTGGGCAATGTGCTGTGCCGCGTGCTCGATGAGGCACTCAATCCCGTGCCGGCCGGTGTGCCGGGCGAGCTGTGCATCAGCGGTATCGGTCTGGCCCGTGGCTATTTGGGTCGTCCGGGTCTGACCGCAGAACGCTTCGTCGTCGATCCGCTGGGAGAGCAGGGCGCACGTCTGTACCGCACCGGTGACCGTGCACGCTGGACCGCCGATGGCGTGATCGAATACCTCGGCCGTCTCGATCAGCAGGTCAAACTGCGTGGCTTCCGCGTTGAACCGGAAGAAATCGAAGCACGATTGCTGGCTCAGGACGGCGTTGCTCAAGCCGTGGTGCTGGTGCGCGAAACGGCGGCCGGTGGGCAGTTGATCGGTTATTACACCGCAACCGATTCCACTGAAGATGTTGATGCTCAAACCGCACGCCTGAAAGCTGCGCTGGCCGCCGAGTTGCCGGAATACATGGTGCCAGCGCAACTCATGCGCCTGGACGAAATGCCCCTGAGCCCGAGCGGCAAATTCGATCGTCGCGCCTTGCCGGAGCCTCAGTGGCAGGTGCGCGAGCACGTTGAACCGGTCACTACACTCGAGCAGCAAATCGCCGGCATCTGGCGTGAAGTATTAGGCCTCGCGCAAATCGGCCTGCGTGACGATTTCTTCGCATTAGGCGGCCATTCCTTGCTGGCCACGCAAATCATTTCCCGCACCCGTCAGGCCTGCGACGTCGAGTTGCCGCTGCGCGCGCTGTTCGAAAACAGTGAACTGGGCGCATTTGCCGAACAGGTTCAACTGATCCAGACCAGCGGCCAAACCAACCAGCAGCCGCCGATCGAGAAAGTCGACCGCAGCCAACCGGTGCCGTTGTCCTATTCCCAGCAGCGCATGTGGTTCCTCTGGCAGATGGAGCCGGACAGTCCGGCCTACAACGTCGGCGGCATGGCGCGGCTGCGCGGGATGCTCGATGTCGGGCGCTTCGAAGCCGCGCTCCAAGCACTGATCATGCGTCATGAAACCCTGCGCACCACGTTCCCGAGCATCAATGGCGTGGCGCAACAACAGGTTCACCCGGACACCGGGATGCGCATGGACTGGAAGGACTTCTCCGCGCTGGATGCCGATGGCCGCGAGTGGGCGGTGCAGCAACTGGCCGACGACGAGGCGCATACACCCTTCGACCTGGAAACCGGACCGCTGCTGCGCGCCTGCATGGTCAAGACCGCCGAGCACGAACATTATCTGGCGCTGACCCTGCACCACATCGTCACCGAAGGCTGGGCGATGGACATTTTCGCCCGGGAACTGAGCGCGCTCTACGAGGCCTTCGTCGATGACCGTGAATCGCCGCTGGCACCGCTGCCGGTGCAGTACCTGGATTACAGCGTCTGGCAGCGCCAGTGGCTGGAGTCCGGCGAGCGTCAGCGCCAACTCGACTACTGGACCGCGCAACTGGGCCGCGAACATCCGTTGCTGGAATTGCCCGCCGACCGTCCGCGTCCTCCCGTACAAAGCCATCAGGGTGAATTGTTCCGTTTCGACCTCAGCGATGAGCTTGCCGCGCGGGTCCGCGCCTTCAATGCTCAAAACGGTCTGACCCTGTTCATGACCATGACCGCCGCGCTGGCGGTGCTGCTTTACCGCTACAGCGGCCAGACCGACCTGCGCATCGGCGCGCCGGTGGCCAACCGGATTCGTCCGGAAAGCGAAGGGCTGATCGGTGCGTTCCTCAACACCCAAGTGCTGCGTTGCCAGCTCGACGGGCAGATGTCCGTCGGCGAATTATTCGAGCAGGTTCGCCACACCGTGATCGAAGGCCAGTCCCATCAGGACCTGCCGTTCGATCATTTGGTGGAAGCTTTGCAGCCACCGCGCAGCGCGGCGTACAACCCATTGTTCCAGGTGATGTGCAACGTGCAGCGCTGGGAATTCCAGCAGAGCCGCACACTCGCCGGCATGACCGTCGAATACCTGGCCAACGATGCCCGCGCAACCAAGTTCGACCTCAACCTGGAAGTCACCGACCTCGACCATCGCCTGGGCTGCTGCCTGACCTACAGCACCGATCTGTTCGATGAACCGCGCATCGCTCGGATGGCCGGACATTGGCGCAACTTGCTGGAAGCGCTGCTGGCCGATCCGCAGCAGCGCCTCAGTGAGCTGCCGCTGCTGGACGCCACCGAACAGCAAAACCTGCTCGACAGCCTCGGCGTCGAGCCGGGTGAGCATCGCCTCGACCAGTGCATTCATCACCTGTTCAGCGAGCGGGCGCTGTCGCGTAAAGACGCGCCGGCATTGACCTTCGCCGGGCAAACCCTGAGCTACGCCGAACTCGACAGCCGCGCCAATCGCCTGGCCTGGATGCTCCGTGAGCGGGGCGTTGGGCCGCAGGTTCGAGTGGGTCTGGCACTTGAGCGCTCGCTGGAAATGGTCGTTGGCTTGTTGGCGATCCTCAAGGCGGGCGGCGCCTACGTGCCGCTGGACCCGGAATACCCGCTGGATCGTTTGCACTACATGATTGAAGACAGCGGCATCGGTTTGCTGCTCAGCGATGCGGCGATGTTCAGGGCGCTCGGTGAATTGCCATCGACCGTTGCGCGTTGGTGTCTGGAAGAAGACGCAGCAGAACTGGCCAACTACCCGGCCACCGAGCTGCCGTTTATCAGCCTGCCGCAGCATCAGGCGTACCTGATTTACACCTCAGGCTCCACCGGCAAACCGAAAGGCGTGGTGGTGTCCCACGGTGAAATCGCCATGCACTGCCGTGCAGTGATCGAGCGTTTCGGCATGCGTGCGGACGACTGCGAGCTGCACTTCTATTCCATCAACTTCGACGCCGCGACCGAGCGTTTGCTGGTGCCGTTGTTGAGTGGTGCTCAGGTTGTGTTGCGAGCACAGGGCCAGTGGGACGCGGAAGAAATCTGCGGGCTGATTCGCCGTCACAACATCAACATTCTCGGCTTCACCCCGAGCTACGGCAGCCAATTGGCGCAGTGGCTGGCGACTCAGGGCGAAATCCTGCCGGTGCGCATGTGCATCACCGGCGGTGAAGCGCTGACTGGCGAGCATCTGGCGCGAATTCGTGCGGCGTTCAAGCCGAGCCTGTTTTTCAACGCCTACGGCCCGACCGAAACCGTGGTCATGCCCCTGGCCAGTCTGGCGCCCGAGCAATTGGAAGAAGGCCTCGGCGGCGTGCCGATCGGCAGTGTGATTGGCGCTCGCGTGGCCTACATTCTCGACGCTGATTTGGCGTTGGTGCCGCAAGGCGCGACCGGCGAGTTGTACGTCGGCGGCGCCGGTCTGGCGCAGGGTTATCACCAGCGTCCGGGTATGACGGCCGAACGTTTTGTGGCTGATCCGTTCGCCCTCAACGGCGGGCGTCTGTACCGCACCGGCGATCTGGTGCGCCAACGCGCCGACGGTCTGGTGGAATACCTCGGACGCATTGACCATCAAGTGAAGATTCGTGGTTTCCGCATCGAACTGGGCGAAATCGAAACCCGTCTGCTGGAACATGAATCGATCCGTGAAGCCGTAGTTCTGGCCCTCGATGCACCGAGCGGCAAACAACTGGTCGGCTATCTGGTGACTGAAGTCGCTGAGCAGGACGAAGCGCAACAAGCTGTACTGCGCGAAGCGCTTAAGGCGCACCTCAAATCGCAACTGCCGGATTACATGGTGCCGACGCACCTGATCCTGCTCGCCAGCATGCCGCTGACCGCCAACGGCAAACTCGACCGCCGCGCATTGCCGGCGCCGGATCCGGAGCTGAACCGTCAGCAGTACGTGGCGCCGAGCAACGAGCTTGAACTGACGTTGGCCGCCATCTGGTGCGAAGTGCTGAACGTTCTGCAGGTCGGCCTCAACGACAACTTCTTTGAACTGGGCGGCGATTCGATTCTGTCGATCCAGGTGGTCAGCCGTGCGCGGCAGCAGGGCATTCACTTCAGCCCCCGTGACCTGTTCCAGCACCAGACCGTGCAGACCCTGGCCGCCGTGGCGACCCGCACCGAGCAGGTCACCGCCGAACAAGGTTTGCTGACCGGCGAATCGCGTCTGACGCCGATCCAGCACTGGTTCTTCGACACCGACATCCCCCAGCGCCAACACTGGAACCAGGCGTTGCTGCTGGAACCGACCGTGGCGCTGGAGCCCCATCGCCTGGAGCAAGCGCTGCTGGCAGTGATCGAACAGCACGACGCCTTGCGTTTGCGCTTCTCTGAGATTGCTGGGCAATGGCAAGCCGAACACCAAACGGTTTCCGACGCGCCGGTGTTGTGGCAAGTGCGCGTTTCGTCCATGGAAAAATGCGCGGCACTGTTCGCCGATGCCCAGCGCAGCCTCGACCTTGAGGAAGGGCCGCTGATGCGCGTGCTGCTGGTCGATGGTCCCGAGGGGCAACAACGGCTGTTCATCGCCATACACCACTTGGTCGTGGATGGGGTTTCGTGGCGGGTGTTGCTGGACGATTTGCAAACGGTGTATCGCCAACTGGACGCGGGGCAGTCGGCAAAACTGCCGGCGAAAACCAGTGCCTTCAAGGACTGGGCCGCACGCTTGCAGGCGTATGCCGGCAGCGAATCCTTGCGTGAGGAATTGAGTTGGTGGCAGTCGCAGCTGACCGGTGAAAGCGCCGATTTGCCGTGTGATCGCCCCGAGGGTGGCCGGCAGAATCGCCACGCGCAAACCGTCAGCGTGCGCCTCGATGTCGAGCGTACTCGCCAACTACTGCAACAGGCACCGAGTGCCTATCGCACTCAGGTCAACGACTTGCTGCTGACCGCATTGGCCCGCGTGCTGTGCCGCTGGAGCGGTCATGAATCGGCGCTGATTCAACTCGAAGGTCACGGCCGCGAAACGCTGTTCGACGAGATCGACCTGACCCGCACCGTCGGCTGGTTCACCAGTGCCTATCCGCTGCGGCTGATGCCAGCGGACGGGCAGGGCGCCTCGATCAAGGCGATCAAGGAACAACTGCGCGCGGTGCCGCACAAAGGTCTGGGTTATGGCGTGCTGCGTTATCTCGCCGATGACTCGAGCCGGCAGGCCATGGCAGCCTTGCCGGTGGCGCCGATCACCTTCAACTACCTCGGTCAGTTCGACCAGAGCTTCGGCGCGGACGCCTTGTTCCATCCGCTCGATGAAGCGGTCGGCGCGGCCCATGATCCTCGCGCGCCGCTGCCCAATGAGTTGAGCGTCGACAGTCAGGTCTATGGCGGTGAGCTGGTGCTGCGTTGGACGTTCAGTGCCGAACGCCACGATCTGCAGACCATCACTGAACTGGCAGACGCTTACCTCGGCGAACTGCAGAGCCTGATCGAGCATTGCCTGGGCGACGATGCGGGAGGCCTGACGCCGTCGGACTTCCCGTTGGCGAAACTGACCCAGCTACAACTCGACGCGCTGCCAATCCCGGCCGCCGCCATCGAAGACGTCTACCCGCTGACCCCGATGCAGGAAGGCATGCTGCTGCACACCTTGCTGGAACCGGGCACCGGCCTCTACTACATGCAGGATCGCTACCGCATCAACAGCGAGCTCGACCCGCAGCGTTTCGCCCAGGCCTGGCAAGCGGTGATCGCTCGTCACGAAGCCTTGCGTGCGTCGTTCTGCTGGAACGTCGGCGAAGACATGCTGCAAGTTATCCACACGCCGGGCAGCACGCCGATCGAGTATCTGGACTGGACGGCAATCGCCGAAACCGAGCAAGAACCGAAGTTGCAGGCGCTGCTGAAAAGCGAGCGCGAGGCCGGGTTCGATCTGCTCAATCAGGCACCGTTCCACCTGCGCCTGATCCGGGTGGGCGTGGCGCGTTACTGGTTCATGATGAGCAACCACCACATCCTCATCGATGCCTGGTGCCGTTCGCTGCTGATGAACGATTTCTTCGAAATCTACACCGCCCTCGGCGAAGGCCGCGACGCGCAGCTGGCCGTGCCGCCGCGTTATCGCGACTACATTGGCTGGCTGCAACGCCAGAGCCTGGCCGAGGCGCGGCAGTGGTGGAAAACCAACCTGCAAGGCTTTCAGCGGACCACGCCGATCCCGAGCGACCGGCCATTCCTGCGCGAACATGCCGGCGAAAGCGGCGGCATGATCGTCGGCGACCGCTACACAAGGCTCGATGCCCGTGACGGTGCGCAACTGCGCGAACTGGCTCAGGCCCATCAGCTGACCATCAACACCTTTGCCCAAGCGGCGTGGGCGCTGGTGCTGCGCCGTTTGAGTGGTGATCGCGACGTGCTGTTTGGTGTCACGGTGGCCGGGCGCCCGGTGGACATGCCAGAGATGCAACGCACGGTCGGGCTGTTCATCAACAGCATCGCGCTGCGGGTGAAGATGCCGGAAGACGACCAGCGCTGCAGCGTTCGTCAATGGCTGAGCGGTTTGCTCGACAGCAACATGCAACTGCGCGAGTACGAATACCTGCCGCTGGTGAGCATTCAGGAAAACAGCGAACTGCCCAAGGGCCAGCCGTTGTTCGACAGCCTGTTCGTGTTCGAAAACGCCCCGGTGGAAGTCTCGGTGCTGGACCGTGCGCAAAGCCTCAACGCGACCTCGGATTCGGGCCGCACCCACACCAACTTCCCGCTGACGGCGGTCTGCTATCCGGGCGATGACCTGGGCTTGCACCTGTCTTACGACCAGCGTTATTTCGATGAGTCGACCGTCGAGCGCATGCTCGGCGAGTTCAAGCGCTTGCTGTTGGCACTGGTCGAAGGTTTCCACGGCGACATGGCCGATCTGCCGTTGCTGGGTGCCGAGGAGCAAGACTTCCTGATTCACGGCTGCAACCAGAGCGAACACGATTACCCGCTGGAGCAGAGTTATGTCTCATTGTTTGAAGCGCAGGTTGCCGAGCATCCACAGCGCATTGCCGCCAGTTGCCTGGATCAGCAGCACAGCTACCTTGAGCTGAATGAGCGCAGTAACCGTCTCGGTCACGCCTTGATCGCTGCTGGCGTGAGGCTGGATCAACCGGTGGCGTTGCTGGCTGAACGTAACCTCGATCTGCTGGGCATGATCATCGGCAGCTTCAAGGCCGGCGCGGGTTATTTGCCGCTGGATCCGGGGCTGCCGAGTCAGCGTTTGAGCCGGATCATCGACCTGAGCCGCACGCCGTTGCTGGTGTGTTCTCAGGCCTGCCGCGAGCAAGCGTTGGCGCTGCTGGATGAGTTCGGTTGCGCCAACCGGCCGAAGTTGTTGGTCTGGGAAGAGGTGCAGGTCAGCGATGTTTCGGTTGCCGACCCGGGCATCTACAGCGGCCCGGACAATCTCGCCTACGTGATCTACACCTCGGGCTCGACCGGCCTGCCGAAAGGCGTGATGGTCGAACAGCGCGGCATGCTCAACAACCAGTTGAGCAAGGTGCCTTACCTGAACTTGAGCGATGCCGATGTGATCGCCCAGACCGCCTCGCAAAGTTTCGACATTTCGGTCTGGCAGTTCCTCGCCGCACCGCTGTTCGGCGCTCGGGTGGACATCGTGCCGAACACCATCGCCCATGATCCGCAAGGGTTGCTGGCGCATGCGTCGGCCCAGGGCATTACCGTATTGGAGAGCGTGCCGTCGCTGATTCAGGGCATGCTCGCCCAGGAACGGATGAGCCTCGATGGCTTGCGCTGGATGCTGCCGACCGGTGAGGCAATGCCGCCGGAGCTGGCGCACCAGTGGCTGCTGCGCTACCCGGAGATCGGGTTGGTGAATGCTTACGGGCCGGCGGAGTGCTCGGATGACGTGGCGTTCTTCCGCGTCGACATGGCGTCGACGCGCGGCAGTTACTTGCCGATTGGTACGCCGACCGACAACAACCGTTTGTACCTGCTTGATGGTGCGTTGGACCTGATGCCGCTGGGGGCGGTGGGCGAGTTGTGCGTCGCCGGCACCGGTGTCGGCCGTGGCTACGTCAGTGATCCGTTGCGCACGGCTCAAGTGTTTGTGCCTAACCCGTTTGGCGCGCCGGGGGATCGTCTGTATCGCACCGGCGACCTGGCCCGTCGGCGCACTGACGGTGTGCTGGAATACGTCGGGCGGATCGACCATCAAGTGAAGATCCGCGGTTACCGCATCGAGCTGGGTGAAATCGAAGCGCGTCTGCATGAGCAACCGGAAGTGCGCGAAGCAGCGGTCGGTGTACAGGAAGGCGTCAACGGCAAACACCTGGTCGGCTATTTGGTAGCGGCTGATGCTTTGATCAATCCAATCGAGCGACTGGAGCGCGTCAAGCAACGCCTGCGTGCTGAACTGCCGGAATACATGGTTCCGCTGCATTGGTTGTGGCTGGATCGGATGCCGCTGAACGCCAACGGCAAGCTTGATCGAAAGGCACTGCCGGTGCTGGAGATCGGTCAGTTGCAGAGTCAGGACTATCAGGCACCACGCAATGAACTGGAGCAGACGCTGGCGGATATCTGGGCCGAAGTGCTGAAGGTCGAGAAGGTCGGTATTTGCGACAACTTCTTCGAGCTGGGCGGGCATTCGCTGCTGGCGACGCAAATCGCTTCGCGGGTGCAGAAAGCCCTGCAGCGTGATGTGCCGCTGCGGGCGATGTTTGAATGCAGCACGGTGGCGGAGTTGGCCGAATACATCGATGGGTTGGCGGCGAGAGATATCACCGAGGAGAAGGTGGATCGTCTTAATGACCTGATGGCGGAGTTGGAAGGGCTTTGATTCTCTAGCGTCTGTGATGGCCTCATCGCGGGCAAGCCATGCTCCTACAGGTTTGGTGTCGTTCCCCAGTATTGAGAACAACATCAAACCTGTAGGAGCATGGCTTGCCCGCGAAGGCGTCGTTGAAATGTGCGCAGATTTGCGCGTTGACTGTCGCTTTGGACCGGCTCAGGCTGCCTGTGCTTTTTTGGGTGGATCGCAATTCACAAAGGAGACAGTCAATGCCCTTCGTTACGGTTGATGGACAACCCCTTCACTACATTGATCAAGGCACTGGCCCTGCCGTTCTGCTGGCCGGCAGTTATCTATGGGACCAGGCCATGTGGGCGCCGCAGATTGCCGCTCTGTCGCAGCAATACCGGGTGATCGCTCCGGACCTCTGGGGTCACGGGGAATCCGGGCGGATGCCCGAGTGCACACAGTCGCTGGATGATGTAGCGCGCCAGGCACTGGCACTGCTTGATCACCTGGACATCGACCGTGTCTCGCTGGTCTGTCTCTCGGTCGGTGGCATGTGGGGCGTGCGTCTGGCGCTGTCGGCACCGCAGCGGATCAATGGTCTGGTGCTGATGGACACCTACGTTGGCGTCGAACCCGAACCGACCCGCCAGTACTATTTCTCGCTGTTCAAACAGATCGAAGACACCGGCGTGATCGAGCCGCAGCTGCTCGACATCGTCGTGCCGATCTTCTTCCGTCCGGGCATCGATCCGCAGTCGGCGTTGTATCAGGATTTCCGCGCCAAACTGGCCGCGCTGCCGCCGGAGCGTTTGCGCGAAAGCATCGTGCCGATGGGGCGGATTACGTTTGGGCGTGATGATCTGTTGCCGCGACTGGGCGAGTTGAATCCTGACACCACGCTGCTGATGTGCGGCGATCAGGACAAGCCGCGGCCGCCATCGGAGACAAGGGAGATGGCCGAGTTGATCGGTTGCCCGTATCTGCTGGTGCCGGAGGCGGGGCATATCTCCAATCTGGAGAATCCGCAGTTTGTCACCGACGCACTGCTGAAGTTTCTGGCTGACAGAACTTAGTCGATCTTGCTGACGCCATCGCGAGCAGGCTCGCTCCCACAGGGATATGCGATCAACTGTGGGAGCGAGCCTGCTCGCGATGGGGCCGGTGAGGTCACTTCGGCCCGAGAATCTGCACCAACTTGTCCGGCGACGGCGCGCCTTGCTGTTGTTGCAGTTCGCCCTTGTCGTCCATGTAGAAAATCGCCGGGGTGGCCTGCAGCTCCAGGTCTTCCATCAACTGCATGTTGGCCGCCAGTTTCGCCTGAATCGCCGGGGGCACGTTTTTCAGGGCTTTTAGCGAGCTTTTCTTGCCTGACTTCTCATGGTCTTCCAGCGCTTTCTGCGGATCCTTGGCGGCCAGCAGTGCAGCCGATTTCCCCGGACTGTCTTCGCGAATGATGCCGACCATGATGTGCCGCAACTGCACCTTGCCAGACTTGACCCATGGCCGTGCCTGTTCCCAGAACACGTTGCAATAAGGGCAGTTCGGATCGCTGAACAGGTACACGATGCGCGGTGCATCTTTGTTCCCGTCGGCGATCCAGTTGCTGGCTTCCATCTTGCCCCAGACTTCCTTGGCCATCGGTGCGTAAACCAGCTTCTGCAACGGCTCGCTGGTCAGGTCATTGCCGTCGGCGTCGTACAGATTGCCGAGCAGCACGTGCTTGCCATCCGGGGTCAGGTACAGCGCCATGCCACGGTTCTGGTACTGCGCGGCATAACCGCGCAAGCCGTCGGGAGCGTCGAATTGGCCGACGATTTTTGCGCCCTTGGCTTCGATTTTCTTGATCGCTTCGGGCAATTCTTCGGCGGCCTGCACCGATGGTAGATGCAGCAGGGCGGCGCCCAGGGTCAACGTCAGCAGGTGGCGGAGGCGGGGCATGGCAGTTTCCTTGAAGAGGTGGCCGGTACGGCAGGATTCGGGGTGTCGAAGTTTTCCAGGGCGCGGGCCAGGCTGGCTTCCGACAGCTCACCCAGATGGCTGCCCAGCAGGCGACCGTCGGGGCTATAGAACAGCGTAGTCGGCAATGCCATGGAGCCGACGGCCTGACCCAATCGGCCACTGCCGTCAAAAAGTACGTTGGACAGGCTCAGGCCCTGAGTTTCCAGAAAAGTACTGACACTTTGCATGCTTTCAGCCTGATTGACGAACAGGAACGTCAGGTCCGGGCGGTGTTGCTGGGCGTTTTCCAGCACCGGCATTTCCCGGCGGCACGGCGGACACCAGGTGGCCCAGAGATTGATCACCAACGGGCCGCCCTTGTAATCGGCCAGTTGCACGGTTTCACCAGCGGCATTGCGCAGGGTGATTTCCGGCAGGCGTGTGCCTTGTTCGTAAATGGTCAGGGAGAAGGTCGCCAGCAGCCAGAACGCCAGGCCGCTGGCCACGCCAAAGCCCAACGGGCGGCGCAAGCCCGGGCGCCGCCAGCCTCGATACAACGCGGCCAGCAGCAGTACGATCACACCTGGCCAGGCGAGGAAACCGCCGTCGCGCAAGTCGATGATCTGCCAGGGGTCATCGCGATAGTGCGCCCAGTAAACGGCCACGAAACCGACCCGGGCGGCCAGCATGCCCAGCAGGAACAGGCTGAACAGCACCGACTCCGGATTCTCGCCGCCTCGCTTGGCCACCCGCCAGCCGACAAAAGTCGCCAGCGCCAGGGCGCTGATCAGCAGCAGGTGATTAAGCGCGATGGCAAAAGTGCCGAGGGTAAAGGTCAGCATTAACGGGCGTCTCGGGTGGTGGTCCAGCGTTGCAGGAAAGTGTCGGCATCGACTTCGCCGGTGATGCGCTGGCTGCGACGCTCGATGCCGTCGGCGCCGATCCATAGCAGGCTCGGTGGCCCCGGCACTTTATAACGGCCGAGCAGTTCGCGGCTGGCGGCATTGTCAGCGGTGACGTCCAGCCGTAGCAAGCGCACATCGCTCAAGGCTTCTAGTACGCGAGCTTTGCCGAACACCTGTTTTTCCATGACTTTGCACGACACGCACCAATCGGCGTAGTAGTCCAGCAGCACCCATTGGCCTTGAGCCTGTGCCGCGTCGAGCTCCCGTTGCAGAGCTGCCGAGTCCTTGATCGTGGTGAATGCGTCGTGCCCGACCGGGTTTGCGGCGCTGCTCGAGTTTGCAGCGCTGTAGACCTGCAAAGGCTTCACCAAGTCATCACTGCCGCCGGCAGCGCCGATCAGCAGCAAGCTGCCCCACACACCCAGCAACAGCGAGCTGGCGCCGAACACATGGGCGACGCGACTGAAACCTTCCGACTGCTTCCAGGCGCTGTACGCGGCAATCAGCAGCAACGCACCGCACAAACCAATCCACAGTGATTCATCCAGCACCGGGCGCAGCATCAGCAACGCGGTGGCGAGGAACAGGAAGCCGAATATGCCTTTGAGCAGGTTCATCCAGGCGCCGGGTTTGGGCAGGAAGCGATTGCCGACGGTGACCAACAGCAGCAGCGGTACACCGATGCCGATGCCCATGGCGAACAGAATCAGCCCGCCATGCAGCGCATTGCCGCTTTGCGCGATGTAGAGCAAGGCGCCCGCCAACGGGGCGGTCATGCACGGACCCACCAGCAAACCGGACAAGGCCCCCAACACTCCGGCACCGAACAGGCTACCGCCGCGCTGATTGCGCGAGACGTTTTCCAATCGATCACGCACGGTCACCGGCAGTTGCAACTCGAAGAAGCCGAACATCGGCAACGCCAGCAACACAAACACCGCCGCGAAACTGCCCAGTAACCAGGGGTTCTGCAACAACGCTTGCAGATTCGCCCCGAGCAGCGCGGCCAGCACGCCCAGCGCGGCATACACCAGCGCCATGCTCACGACGTAGCTGGTGGCCAAGGCGAAACCGCGCTTGGGCGTGGCGCCACTGCCGACGATCAAACCGGCCAGAATCGGCAGCATCGGCAACGAGCAAGGCGTGAAGGCCAGCAACAGCCCCAGACCGAAGAACACCAACAAGCTCCAGCCCAGCGCTCGTTGTTGCAGGCCGCTGGCCAGGGCCTGATCCGGGGCCTCGTTTGTCGCAGAAGTGGTCGCGTTGCCGCCCAGATCCACGACCTGAGTTTGCGGCGGGTAACACAACCCGGCATCGGCACAGCCCTGGAAGCCGACCTTGATCTGGCCGGTGGCACCTGCCGGAATCATCAGTTCCAGACCTTGGCGATAAACTTGCTGTTCGCCAAAAAACTCATCGCTGTGAGCTTCGCCTTCAGGTAATACGGGATGGTGTTCAACGGGTAAACCATCGAACTTCAGGCGTTTTTGATAAAGGTAATACCCGTCGGTGATCTGCCAGTAGAGCTGTGTTTCGCCCGATTCAAGGCGTTCGGAAGTGAAAACGAATGCCTTTTCCACGGGCAAAAATTCGGGTTTGGTCGCGAACGGATCAGTCCCTGCCTGGGCCGCACCCGAGATCAAGAGAACCAAAAATAAAAACAGTCGACGCATGGGTAGGCCTTATCCCTGTGCAAGTGAGGTGCAGGATGGGAGGCGGCGATTAACCGATGATTAACCACAGTGGTCTTGTGGCAATGGCGCTTGCGGCATAATGTCCGCTTAATCGGCCACCGGCCTAATCACCTTTTTTCAACAGGTCTCACCATGCACGTACTGGTTTGCGAAGACGACGAGTTGATCGCCAGCGGCATTGTCGCCGGCCTCACCGCTCAGGGCCTGACGGTAGAGCATGTCGCCACCGCATCGTCTGCGCGGGCGATGCTCAAGGTCGCCGAGTTCGATGTGATGGTGCTCGACCTCGGTCTGCCCGATGAAGACGGTTTGAAGCTGCTGCAGCAGTTGCGGCACAACGGTCTGGAAATCCCGGTGTTGATCCTCACCGCCCGGGATTCAGTCACCGACCGCGTCGATGGCTTGCAGGCCGGCGCCGACGATTACCTGCTCAAGCCGTTCGATTTGCGTGAACTCGCCGCGCGCCTGCACACCTTGTTGCGACGAGTGGCGGGGCGCAGCGTCAACCTGATCGAACATGGCCGTCTGACTTACGACCCAAGCAGTCGCGAAACCATGCTCGGCGGCCAGCCGGTGGACCTTTCCCGTCGTGAGCAGTCGCTGTTGCAGGCCTTGCTGCATAATCGGGGACGGGTGCTGTCCACCGAGCAACTGAAAGACAGCGTTTATGGTTTTAACGATGAGCTGGAAAGCAACGCTCTCAACGTGCATATCCATCACCTGCGGCGCAAACTCGGCAATGGCATTGTCGAGACGGTGCGCGGCCTGGGCTATCGCCTGGGGCCGGCTGATGGCGCAGAGGAATTGAAAAAGTGATGAGCCTGCGTTTGCGCCTGAGCCTGACTCTCGGCGCCGCTTTTGCCCTGATCTGGGCCTTGGCTGCGGCCTGGATGCTCAGCGACCTGCGCAATCAGATGATGTTTTCCCTCGACCAGCGGCTGGTGGCGTCGGCACGCATGGTCGCCGGCCTGATGGAGCAATTGCCGCCATTGCCGAGCAAGGGCGAGGGCACGCATTTCAGCGCTGAACAACTGAACCTCCCCGGCGGCATGGCCTGCCAGGTCAGTTCATTGCGCGGCGAAATCCTCGCCCGCAGTCACACCGATCCGCAACAAACCCTGGAAGCCGAGAAAATGGGCTTCCACGACCAGATGATCGATGGCGCACCGTGGCGCAGTTTCACCCTGGCCCGCGGCGATGTGCGCATCACCACCGCCGACCGGCAGATCGAGCGTGAGGCCTTGAACATGTCGATCCTGCTGGCGGCTTCGGTGCCGGTAGGCGTGGCCTTGCTTGGTTGCCTGTGCCTGCTCTGGCTGGGGATCGGCCAGGGGCTGGCGCCGCTCAACCGCATGCGCGATGCCTTGATGCGCCGCAGCGCCGACTCTCTGGAACCGCTGCAGATCCAGCCGTTACCCAGCGAACTGCAACCGTTGCTGGACACCCAGAATCAGCTGTTCCAGCGCATCGGCAAGACCATCGAACGGGAACGCCGTCTGACCGGTGACGCTGCCCATGAATTGCGCAGCCCACTAACAGCGATCAAGACCCACCTGCAAGTGGCGCGCATGACCGATGGCGCAGCCCGGGATCAATCCCTGGCCCGGGCCGAAGAGGGCGCCGATCGCCTGCACCGGACCCTTGAACAATTGCTGTTGCTGGCGCGGGTCGAGGGCAGTCTGTCGTTCGATGACGGCGTGCAATGCAGCGCCGAGCAAGTGGCGAAACTAGCGATTCAGGACGCCGCCAGCGGTGATCGTCAGCGGATCAAGCTGCAGATGCCGAACAAATACTCCGCTGCACCGGTACAAATGCCGGCAGTTTTGTCGATTGCGGCGTTGCGCAACCTGTTGGACAACGCCCTGCGTCATACCCCGGGCGACGGCGCGGTGGAGCTGAGTCTGGAAACCACCGGCAATCGCGTGCAGTTTTTGGTTCGTGACCATGGGCCCGGCATCGCCGAGGACGATCTGCAACATTTAACCCAACGCTTCTGGCGCAACGGCCAGAGCACCGGCTGCGGACTTGGTCTGGCGATTGTCCAGGCGATTGTCCAGCGCTGCGGCTGCACCCTGCATTTCGACAGCCGGCCGGATGGGTTGCGAGTCGAACTGACCATGCCGTTGCAACCCATCTAATAAACACCACGAACCCTGTAGGAGCCGAGCTTGCTCGCGATGGCGTCCGTACAGTCAACATCAACGTTGAATCTCAGGACGCCATCGCGAGCAAGCTCAGCTCCTTCAGGGCGCTGTGTTGCACATCAAATGTAACTCCTCTCCATTGGCATTCGAGCCACCACCGGCGCTATCGTCCCCGGCAGCTTTTTCTCAATGGATTGAGGTAACAGCGCCATGGATGCCCCCGTACAAATCTGCAAGGCAACCCCCGCCGACGCCGGCATCATCAGCCGGATCGTCGAGCGTTCCATTCGCGTGGGTTGCGCGCTCGACCATCGCAACGATCCGCTCACCGTCGCCACCTGGACCCACAACAAAACCATCGAACACGTGCAGCCCTGGCTGGCCGACGAGCGGTTGTACCTGAACATCGCCCTATTGCAGGACAAACCGGTCGGCGTCGCGATGGCTGCGATCAGCGGCAAAGTCGCGTTTTGTTACGTGCAACCGGAATGGTTTCGTCGCGGGGCCGGGCAAGCGCTGGTGCGCGACCTCGAAGGCTGGCTGACCAATCAGGGGTTATGCCAGGCACGGCTCAACAGCACCCGCACCAGTGAAGCGTTTTACCGTCATCTGGGTTACCAGCCTTGCGCCGAAACCTTCGCCGTAGCCGGGCTCCACGCGATTCCCATGCACAAAGCACTGCCACCACCTTCATAGAAAGCTGATCGAGGGTCTAAATCCTCGGCGCCCTGATGCGTTTCCAGAACAGGAAAACCTTATTGAGGGGTCGAGAGATGTCAGTCGCTACCAGCCTTATGGAAGATCAGTCGGCCCGGATCACTCCGGCGCCGACCGAGACGCTTTATCAGTTCAACGAATCGCCGCTGCTGGCCCGTCAAAACCAGCAGGAATCGAATGCCCGCAGCTATCCGCGACGCATTCCCCTGGCCCTCAAACGTGCCAAGGGCATTTATGTCGAAGACGTCGAAGGCCGCCGTTTCATCGACTGCCTGGCTGGCGCAGGGACGTTAGCCCTTGGGCACAACCATCCGGTGGTGATCGAAGCGATCCAGCAAGTGTTGACCGATGAACTGCCACTGCACACCCTCGACCTGACCACCCCGGTCAAGGATCAGTTCGTTCAGGACCTGTTCGGTCTGCTGCCGCCGGCATTGGCCGCTGAAGCCAAGATCCAGTTCTGTGGCCCGACCGGCACCGACGCGGTGGAAGCCGCGCTGAAACTGGTGCGCACCGCCACCGGACGCAGCACCGTGCTGTCGTTTCAGGGTGGTTATCACGGCATGAGCCAGGGCGCGCTGAGCCTGATGGGCAGTCTGGGGCCGAAGAAACCCTTGGGCGCCTTGCTCAGCAGCGGCGTGCAGTTCATGCCGTACCCCTACGATTACCGCTGCCCGTTCGGGCTCGGCGGCTCGCAAGGTGTGAAGGTCAATCTGAACTACCTGGAAAACCTGCTCAATGATCCAGAAGCCGGCGTGCAATTACCCGCAGCGGTGATCGTTGAAGTGGTGCAGGGCGAAGGCGGGGTGATCCCGGCCGATCTCGACTGGCTGCGCGGCCTGCGGCGGATTACCGAAAAGGCCGGCGTGGCGCTGATCGTCGATGAAATCCAGAGCGGTTTTGGCCGCACCGGCAAGATGTTCGCCTTCGAACACGCCGGGATCATCCCGGATGTGGTGGTCATGTCCAAAGCCATCGGTGGCAGTTTGCCGCTGGCCGTGGTCGTCTATCGCGACTGGCTCGACACCTGGCTGCCGGGTGCCCATGCCGGGACGTTTCGCGGTAATCAGATGGCCATGGCCGCAGGTTCTGCGGTGATGCGTTACCTGACCGAACACAAGGTTTGCGAACACGCCGCCGCCATGGGCGAACGCTTGAGCGAACACCTGCGCATCCTGCAACGGGACTTCCCGCAACTGGGTGATATTCGCGGTCGCGGCTTGATGCTGGGTGTTGAACTGGTCGATCCGACTGGCGAGCTGGATGCGCTGGGTCATCCACCGATCTTCGGTCGTCTGGCGCCGCTGGTGCAGCGTGAATGCCTCAAGCGCGGCTTGATTCTTGAACTGGGCGGCCGTCATGGCGGTGTGGTGCGTTTCCTGCCGCCACTGGTGATCACCGCGGCGGAAATCGATCAGGTGGCCGAGATTTTCGACCGGGCCATGGCCGCTGCCACCGCCAGCCTCTAAATTTCTCAGCCTCAGACACGTTCCTTCTACATACCGGCTGCGCACGCAGTGCAGCCCACCCTACAGCGATGGAGAAAACACCATGACTTCAGTATTCGACCGCGAGGACATCCTCTTTCAGGTCGTGGTCAACCACGAAGAGCAGTACTCGATCTGGCCCGACTACAAAGCCGTGCCAGCAGGCTGGCGCACCGTGGGCAAGAGCGGCTTGAAGAAGGAATGCCTGGCTTACATCGAAGAAACCTGGACTGACATGCGTCCGCTGAGCCTGCGGCAGAAGATGGAAGAGCAGGCGGCCGTGGCTCACTGAGTCACCGCGCAAAACGAAGCCCGCTGAACCAATAAGGTCAGCGGGCTTTTTTTTTGGGTGCGCCAGGCATGGCGCGTTGCGCGTAAGCGCAACCAGTTTGGCTGTGGTGGCCACGCTGGTGACTTGGAGGTGAGAGTCCTCTACACACCCGGCAAGGGGAAGTGTTAGCCAGAGGCAAGGGTGTCGCGGGTGACTGCGAATCTGAAGGAAGCCCGAGGCAAAATGCTGGCCTGACGAACAGGAAGCGGATAGAGGCGGCGCAGCGGGGTAAGACGGCCCAAATCGTCAAAGCCCAATACTTGCACGGAACGCTGTGACGTAAATCCGACAGGCATAAGCAGGAAGGTCGCGCGAATTACCCTGGGAGATCTGCACGTTTGCCACTGTGCTACCGAGCGTCGAGAGGCGACGGGATGAACGTGCAGAAGTCAGCCGAGGCCGTAGTAAGTGACGAATAACCACGTCACCAAGGGCCGAACAGGTTATGCCGCCAGTAGGCGTCAGAGTCTCGTCGAGTATCGAAATGCAGAAATTTCTCCCAGAGAAGACTGTTACCCCGAGTCCCGGACAGTATCCGAGGATGACGGCTGACAGGGCAGAGGTATCGACGGCGTCTGTGGCGTGGACGAACGCGGAGCCGGACACGCTGATGGCGCGGGTGCTTGCACCGGCGAACCTCAAGCGTGCGTATCACCGCGTGGTCAGCAACAAGGGCGCACCGGGTGCCGATGGCATGACGGTCGATGACTTGGCGGGCTACGTAAAACAGTATTGGCCGACCCTCAAGGATCGGTTGCTGGCCGGTGAGTACCACCCGCAAGGTGTATGCGCCGTCGACATCCCCAAACCCAAAGGCGGCACAAGACAGCTGGGTATCCCCAGCGTCGTGGATCGCCTGATCCAGCAGGCTCTGCTGCAACAGCTCACGCCGATCTTCGACCCGCTGTTCTCGGACTACAGCTACGGTTTTCGTCCGGGCAGAAGCGCCCACCAAGCCCTCGAAACCGCTCGGGACCATGTGGCAGCGGGTCACCGCTGGTGCGTGGAACTTGATCTCGAGAAGTTCTTTGATCGGGTCAACCACGATGTCCTGATGGCTTACGTGACGCGTCAAATCGAAGATAAGCGGGTGCTCGCGCTGATCCGTCGTTACCTCGAAGCGGGAACGATGTCGGGCGGACTCGTCAGCCGACGGCAGGAAGGGACGCCGCAAGGCGGCCCGCTCTCGCCGTTGCTGTCGAACATCCTGCTCAACGAACTCGATCGCGAACTGGAACGGCGAGGCCATCGCTTCGTGCGTTATGCCGACGACGCCAACATTTATGTGCGCAGTCGTCGTGCGGGTGAGCGAGTGTTGGCTGGGGTTGAGCGCTACCTGAATCAGCGTCTGAAACTGACGCTGAATCGGGAAAAGAGCTGCGTAGCACGGCCTTGGGTCTGCGACTACTTGGGCTATGGGATGAGCTGGCATAAACAGCCAAAGCTGAGGGTAGCGAGCATAAGCCTGCACCGCCTACGCGATCGACTCAGGGAAATCTTGCGTCGGATACGGGCTCGCTCAATGAGGTATATCGTCGAGCAAGTAACGCCCGTACTGCGTGGTTGGGCTGGCTACTTCAAGCTGACTCAGAGCAAGCGGCCACTTGAGGAACTGGACGGATGGGTGCGTCACAAACTTCGTTGTGTCATCTGGCGTCAATGGAAGCGGCCCTCTACGAGGGCGCGCAACTTGATACGTTTGGGACTCGACGAGGCGCGGGCGTGGAAATCGGCGACCAATGGCCGAGGCCCATGGTGGAACTCGGGAGCGTCGCATATGAATCAGGCGCTACCGAAGAAGCTGTGGGATCGACTCGGGTTGGTCTCGATACTGGATACGATAAACCGGCTTAGCCGCATAACCTGAACCGCCGTATACGGAACCGTACGTACGGTGGTGTGAGAGGACGGCGGCTGTGAAGCCGCCTCCTACTCGATTCTGGAATTTATGTTGTCTTTCAGGCCGCCTTCGCGAGCAGGCTCGCTCCCACATTGGATCTATGGCACGACACAAATCCCCTGTGGGAGCGAGCCTGCTCGCGATGAACGATAACGCGGACCAACTGACGTTACACGCCACTCAACCCCTTGATCAGCAAATCCACATTCCCTTCCAGCTCGGCCACCGGATCCGCCGCATCCACACTCAACACCACCAGACGACTCCCAGCCTCGGCAATCACCGTTTTCACCGCTTCCGACGGCTGTCGGTGGTGCAACACCACCGCCACCTCATTGTCCTTGAGCGTCGAGCCCAATTGCTTGAGCGCTTCGGGTGTCCATTCGGCATCCGGCCGCGCATCGAGGCCGATCAGTTCCAGGTTGAGACCGCCGATCAGATAGCCAAAGTGATCACTCAGGCTCATCACGCTGAGGTTGTCGGCACTGGCCAGCCGCGCTTCGCTGTCGGCGCTGAACTTGAGCAAGCGCTGTTTGAGCGCCGCCAGGTTGGCCTCGATCTTTGGCTTGGCCTCGGGCGCCAGGCGCACCAGGTCCGCCGCCATGACGTCCGCCATCCGCCCCATGTTGTTGCTGGAAAACCACGGCTGACTGTTCAACCCATCAACCTTGTTGCCAGGCAGCACGGCGATGCCGGGCAGGGCGCCGTCCACCGGTCGTGCGGCGTCGACCTCGACGATGCGGATGTTGCTGCGCCGGGAGATCGGGTAAAGCGGATCATCCGCCCACAGCGAACGCAGACCAATCACTGCATCGGCGTCGGTCGCCAGTTTGGCCAGCGCCGGAGCGCCACGACCCGTGAAGTACGCGGTCTGCCGGCTACCGGGCAGACTCGCCGGCGCAGCACGTTCAAGGTTGACATCTGTGCCTTTGAGCAAGACTTCGCCCAGACCATAAGTGATCGGCAAGGACGCCAGCACGCGCAGCGGTTTGGCGCTGTCAGCCGCAAAAGTTGTGTTGACCAGCCCGCAGAGGGCGGCGGCCAGGGTCAGTTGACGCAGAGAGAAAGACATTTATCCGAGATTCCCTTTCAGGCTGGGGACAACGCCGCGCGCAATGGCGGCGAGAGCGAAGGCGATACCGGCCACCAGAATGATCGCTGCGCCGGACGGGATAGGCAGGTCGAACACAATCGGCGCAAGGATCCCGCACAGCGTGCTGACCGTGGCGATCAGCACCGAGCACCAGAAGAAACCTTTCAGCGACTGACTCAGCAATCGCGCCGCTGCCGCCGGAATCACGAGCAGGGCGCCGACCAGAATCGCGCCGATGACTTTTACCGCCGCCACGGTGATCAGGGTCACCAGAATCACAAACAGATAATCCAGGGTCTTCACCGCCACACCACGCACCGCCGCCAGTTGCGGATTGAAACTGGCCAGCATGATGCGGTTGTACAGCGGCAAGGCCAGCGCCATGACCAGCGAGCCGACGATGGCCAACACCAGCAGGTCATTGCCGTTGACGGTCAGCACCGAACCGAACAACACGTTTTCGAGGATGTGCACGTTGACTTTGCCCGCCAATATCAGCAGCAGACTGGCACCCAGCGCCAACGACACCGACAGAAACACACCGATCAACGTATCCGGCGCCAGACCCGTGCGATTGCGCAGGTAGTTCAGCAATATGCCAAACAACAAGCAGTAGCCGAACAGACTGCCGTAAGGCCCGGTGTACGGTTCGCCCAGCAGAATGCCGATGGCCACGCCGGTCAGCGCCGCGTGGCCTACCGCTTCAGAGAAAAATGCGAAACGCTTGACCACCACCAACGTGCCCAAACCACCCAGCACCGGGCCGATCAGCAAACCGGCGAGCAACGCGTTGACCACAAATCCATAGGCCAGCGCCTCGGGCAGATAACCTGACGAGGCCCAGCCCTGGACCATCAAACGAAAGGCTTCGTAACTCATCAGGCAGCGCTCCGTGGATGGGTCGAAAACAGGGTCAGCAGGCGTTCCGGGGTCAGCGCCTGTTTCGGCGTGGCATCGAACAACACCCGGCGATTGAGCCCGGTGACCCGATCCGCCAGCCGTCCAACTGCTTCCAGATCATGCTCGATCCACAGCACGGTGATGCCGCTCTGGCGCCAGTCGCCGAGCAACCGTTCAAACACCTGAATTCCCGCCTCATCCAAAGCCGACATCGGTTCATCCAACACCAACAATTGCGGCGTCGGAATCAACCCTTGAGCCAGCAACACACGCTGGCGTTCACCGCCGGACAACGCACCCATGCGCCGCTTGCGTTTGTCCTGCATGCCGACCCGTTCCAGGGCTTCGCCAATCGCGGCGGCGTAGTGCTTGCTCAACCCGAGAAACGCCGGGCGTCGCTGGCACATCGCGGCCATGAAATCGTCGACGGTCATCGGCAAACCCCGATCGAATTCCAGGGCTTGAGGTACGTAGCCGATGGTTCCCGGTATGCCGGGCCATTGCAGACTCAAGCGACCCTGATGGGGCATCTGCCCGAGCAGGGTCTTGATCAGCGAACTCTTGCCGCCGCCGTTGGGGCCGACCAGCGCATGCACGCTGCTGGGCTGGACCTGAAACGTGACGTTGTCGAGGATCGTCGTGCGGCCCAACGTCAGGCTGACCTCCGAAAAATCTAAGGTCGGCCCGGAAACCTGTGGGAGTGACGGTGCGACGATTCGACCTGCTCGCGATTGCGGTGGGTCAGTCAACATTGATGTCGATTGACACTCCCTCTTCGCGAGCAGGCTCGCTCCCACAGGGGATTCGGGGTTGGTCGAACTGATGGTTTCTTTCGCGGTCATTTACCGGACTCCTGAATCGCCCGGACCACGGTGTTGAGGTTGCCGGTCATTTCCTTTTCATACTTGTCGGCGGTGTATTCGCCATAGGAAATGTGCGACAGCGGGTACAGCTTCACCCCGGATTCACGCTGGATGGTGTCGACGTAGGTGGACGGGAAATCCATCTCCGAGAAGATCACTTTCACATCCAGTTCGCGCAGTTGATCGATGGTTTTTTTCAACTGGCTCGGGCTCGGTTCGATGCCGTGGGCCGGTTCGACCACGGCCGTCACTTCCAGGCCGAATTCGCGCAGCAAATAGTCGTACGCCGCGTGAACCGTGGCCACTCGCAGTTCCGCGTTCGGTGCTTCGGTCAGTTTCGCCAGGGCGTCGGCGCGCATCTGCCGCAGGCGTTTGCCGTAGGCGCGGGCGTTCTGGGTGTAGGTCTTGGCGTTGGCCGGGTCGAGCTTGCCCAGTTCCCGGGCGATGTTGTTGACCTGGGCAATCGAGGCGCTGATCGACAGGAACGTGTGCGGGTTTACGACCTTGCCGGCACCGCGAGCGGCGACGCCGGTGGCGGCCAGCAACGGCACGTTTTCGTTGGCTTCGATCACCGGGACGTTCGGGGTTTCGCTGGCGGCGATCATGCGGTCGGCGAAGTCGTCATGGCCGACGCCGTTGAGCACGACCACGTCCAGACCACTGATGCGCTTGATGTCTTCGGCGCGCGGCTCGTAGGCATGCGGGTTGAAACCGGCCGGAATCAACGGCACCACTTCGGCCTTGTCACCGACGATGTTCGCCACGTAGCTGTAGTAAGGATGCAGGGTGATGCCGATGCGCAGGCGCTTGGCCTCGTCGGCACTGGCCAGCGGAGTCAGCAGACAAGCCAGTAAGCCGACCAGCATCAGGCGCAAGAAAGAACGTTGAGATGAAATAGGCATGGGAAAGCAGTCTTCTCTCGGGTGAAGGCGAGGGTTCAGTGCCGGTGCTGGCGGGTCACGCCGGCATCGAATTGCGCGACGATCTGCTGCCAGCCGGCGCTTTCCAGCGCAGCGTCGGTGAGGTCGGTCGGGGCCGCGAGGGCGTTGCCGCGGTTGAGCCAGACGTCCGGCGCATCGTCGTCAGCGGTCAAGCGCATCAGAAACGAACCCGCCACGGTGGGCGTCTGGCTCTGGCCGAAGTAAGCCTTGGCGTCGAGCAATTGCCAGGCATGACCGCCACGGCTGACGGAACTGGCGTCCTGGGCGAATGGCGCAAAACCCTCACTGGCGAGGGCGGCGGGGGCGGGTAGCGCCTGTTGCTCCTGACGCAGCAGATGAATTTCGTCGAGCGTCACCCGCAGGTCGGCGTAGATGCCTTGCTCGGACGCGCTCAAGTCACGGCGGGCGTCCAGTTGATGGCTGCCAACGCTGCTGACTTCCTGAGACTCACCGCGCCAAGCAACCACCGAACCGGCAACCGCGAGGATCATCAGGCACAACAGCAACACATAGAGGGTTTCATGGCCGGCACCGGCCGGGCGGACGATTTGCGTAGTCGGGGTACTCATGGGGCTTCGATGTCCGCTTGGTCGATCTCGACGACGTGACCGGGACCGGCGTCGAACAACACATAGAATTCGGCGCCCGGCTTCTTGAAAGTCAGGGTCGAATCGGCGCCGAGCTTGCCCGGCACCAGAATGGTTTCGTCGTAGCCGATCACGTCCAGGGTCACCCCCGGTGCGCCGCTGCCGTCGGAGAAACCGCCGGTGCATTTGATCTGCTCGGCGTCGATGGCTTTGCATTCGCACATCGGGTTGTGGGCCAGGGCGCTGGCGCTGAAACCGGCGCAGAGCGCCAGCAGCGCGGCGCTTAGAGGACGTAGAGCGTTGATCATGGTTTGCCTCCTTGTTGGTTCAGCCAGGCGAGGGTGGCCGGGGATGCCTGGCTCAGGGGAATGGAGGCCTGATGCATGGCGCCATCCCAGCCTTCCATGGTGATCCACAGCTCGGCGTCGGCTTTGGTCTTCTCGGGAATCGGCAACATCGCGCCCATGCGGTACGGCGTGCCGAAGAAAATCACCCCGGCAGCGCGCAGGCTGCGCGGTTTGCCAATGCGCAGGTACGTCGCCTTGACCTGATCGCGGCAACTGTCGCACAGCGCCGCGTTGAAGCTTTTCATGTAGCCGGCCGGGCCATCGAGGGTCGGGGCATCGTTGCGCAACTCGGCCAGGCGCAGACTCCAGGGGCCGACCTGAACCTCTCCGATCTCCCGCTCACCCAGGCCGGTGTCACCACGAAACAGCGCAGCGTCGGCAAAGTACTTGGGCATGAACCCCAGCGGCACCAGCAACAGCAGAACGTTGATGTGGAAGCGCCATTTGTGCCAGAAGCGACTCAGTTTCGAAGCCGGTTTATCAGCGATGAACAGGCTCATTGGCTAACCTCCGTGGTTTCACGGCTGTTGGCCGCAGCGATCTGATTGCGCGGGCGTTTATGGCTGCGCTTGAGGGCGTTGGCCGTGGCGAGGGCGGTGCGCTTGGTCCAGATCAACAGGCCGCTGAGGACCATCATGCTCAGGATCAGGCCGAAGAAGAACCAGATCAGTTTGATCCAGATGCCACCGAAGTCGCCGGTGTGCAGCGGACGCATGGACTCGGTCACCAGCTCCAGGCCGGAACGGTCCGACAACAGGCGGGTGGAGGCGATGTCGCCGGTGTACGGGTTGATGTCGGCGGTCTGGAACATCAGCGGATACCAACTGCGCCCGCCCACCGAGAGGTAGCTGTAGGCGTTGGCGGGCAGGCTGACAAAGCTGTCGTCCAGGCCGGGAATACGTTCCTTGGCTTCGCGGATCGCCGTCTCCAGGCTGATCATCGGCGCCGGCGAACCGTCGGCAGTCAGCGGGACACTTTCACGCGGAACCACGGCAGCGACCGGCGCGGTGGAAATTGTAATCTGGTTATCGAACATGAACGCCTGAATCAGAAACCAGGTGCTGGTGATGGAAATCACCGCGATAAACCAGATCGACCAGATGCCGCTGAGGCGGTGAAAGTCGCCCCAGAAAATCCGTGCACCGTGCCGAATGCGCAAAGTCGGTCGCAAGAATCCTTTCCAGAAGCGCTTGTAGACCACCAGCCCGGTGACCAAGGACGCTAATAGCGGCAAGCTCAGGAATGACACCAGGTACCAGCCCCAGCTGTAACCGTTGGTGAACGGCACCAGCCACCAGCCATGCAGGGCGCGGGTAAACGCCTTGAAATTGAATTGCGGGGCCGTGCCCTGAATCACGCCGCTGTAGGGATTGACGTAAACCGTCACCGAGCGACCGTCGGGATAGCTGACGTCCACGTCGAGGGCGAAGTGCGATTCATCGGGTCGGCTGATGGCCTCAACCAGAGTGTTGGGCTCAGCTTTCTTGATGGCGGCGATGATCTGGTCATAGCTGAGCAGCGGCGCATCGTCCGAGGGCTGGCTGGCGCGCATTTGCGGGTTGGCCAGCCAGACGATTTCCTGGCTGACCACCGCCAGGGTGCCGGTCACGCACACGATCAGCACAAAAAACCAGATCGGCAATGCCAGCCAGCTATGGACCAGAAACCAGAGTTTGGAACGGGATTTCTTCGACATGATTAAAGGTCTTGTTTCGATGAGATGGCCGCCGCTAGAGGGTTTCCCGGCGATGAGGTCCATGAAAGGCCGGGCCGTGGCTTTTGCCTACGCGGGCCGACTGCATCTAAATAAGACGGATGAGCATCGAAAATCCCGAAGGGGGATATGAAAGAAAATGTTTCGTATTGCCATGAAGCCTACCCTTTGTAGGAGCGAGCCTGCTCCGGGCGGCGTTCCGACGAAGGCGTCATATCAGTCAATTTCAACGTTGACTGACGCACCGCTTTCGCGAGCAGGCTCGCTCCCACAAGGGATGTTCATTCACTTCGCGGGATCATTGAGTCAACCCTGGCTGTACATCTCCTTCGCCCGCTGCTCGATCTGCTCCTGAGTCAGATCTTCCTTGCGCGTGGCCAGAAACCACAAATGCCCATAGGGATCCTTCAGGGTTCCCGAGCGGTCGCCATAAAACTGATCCTTGACCTCGGACACCACCGTGCCGCCAGCGGCAATCGCCTGTTTATAGGACGTGTCCACATCGTTCACATACAGATGCAGCCCCACGGACGGCGACGTGTCCGGATTGCTCAATGGCCCCTGATCGCACGGCGTGCCAAGCATGATCGGGCAATCGCCGATACGCAGTTCAGCATGGCCGATGCCGCCATCGGGCATGGACAGGCGCATGACTTCGGTGGCGCCAAAAGCTTTCTTGTAAAACTCGATGGCTTCGGCCGCTTTTTGAATGCCCAGATACGGGGTGATGCTGTGATAACCCTCTGGAATAGGTTTGACACTCATGATGGTTCTCCCTGATTTTTTTGTAGATGGAAGATTTCACTTCGCCGCTTTTCAGCAGGATCATCAAGTGTAGGTGCTGCCAAAAATGGCGAGGTCTTGATTTTTGATCCTCAGCATTCACCAAGTTCACAAAAAAGATCACAGCTGCGGCCGCATCACGAGGCAGCAGATTGCGCGGGTTGGTACTGAGAGGCTTGTATGCCTGAATCTACCGTTTATCCGATCAGCCCGCCGGTCGCCCATCGGATCGCCAACGAAGTCGCGCTTCATCCTGACCCGCTACAAAGGCCAGATTGCGCCGGGGTTCCAAGCGAATTAATTGTGGCGAGGGGGCAAGCTCCCTCGCCACAGGAGTGCGATCAGTTCGACTCCAACAGCTGCGCCCCCGGCCCGCGTTCCCCAGCACATCGCCAAGTTGCGCAACGGACATTGCCTCCATCGACAGACCAGTCCGCCCCGCCCTGCACTGCAATCTGGTGGGTTAGATCGACAGCTGCATGACACGCTCGCCCTGAAGGTTTTCGGTGGGCCGGCGCTTGTTCACGGCCAGTTCGCCAATCTTGATCAGACGCGTGCGCGTTACATTGCGGCTCAGCCCCAGCAAAGCAGCGGTGTGCACCTGGTTGTAATGGCTGAAGCGATAGGCCGCCCGCAGTAAAGCGTCTTCGACTTTCTCGTGCAGCGCTCCAGCCTGCTCTTCGAAAAGTTTTTGAAAGGCCCGATCGAGCAGGGCCTCCGGTGAATCGTCGACGGTGCTGTGGTAATCGTCCTGACGCTCGATGCGCATGTTCGACAGGCGCAAATCGTCGCGTTCGATCACGCCGTTTCGGCAGATCAGCAGGGTGTGGTGAATGACGTTTTCCAGTTCGCGGATGTTGCCCGGCCAGCTGTAGCTGCGCAGTTTCAGTTCGGCCTCTTTGCTGATGGTGATGGTGCCGTAGCCGAGGCGCTGGCTGTAGGCTTCGACGAAGTGTCGGGTCAGCGGCAGGATGTCGCCGGGGCGGTCGCGCAGCGGGCTTAATTCGAGGCTGACCACGTCGAGGCGGTAGTACAAATCCTCGCGGAAATGACCGGCGTTGATGGCTTTCTCCAGTTGCACGTTGGTCGCGGCCAGCACGCGCACGTTGATGGGAATGCTCTTGCGTGAACCCAGTCGCACCACTTCGCGCTCTTGCAACACTCGCAACAACTTGACCTGAATCGCCATCGGCAAATCGCCGATTTCGTCGAGGAACAACGTGCCGCCGTCGGCCTCTTCGAACCATCCGGCCTTGGCGCTCAACGCCCCGGTGAAGGCACCTTTTTCATGGCCGAACAACTCGGCCTCCACCAGCGATTCGGAGAACGCGCCGCAGTTCACCGCCACGAATGGCCGGTTGCGCCGGGCGCTGAGGTTGTGGATATGCCGCGCCACCAGCTCCTTGCCGGTGCCGGTTTCGCCGATGATCAGCACGCTGGCTTCACTCGGTGCGACTTGTTGAATGTGGGCGAGCAAGGCCTGGGATTTAGGGTCTTCGAACACCTGCGCCGTGGCGCGGATCGAGGTGGCCAGAGCGGGCGAGGGCGGTAAGGTCAGCAGTTGCATGGGCAGGCTCCATGAATGGAAGGCTATGAATAGAAAGTCGGAACCGGCAGGGACTGGTTGAGCGCCCAGTCACCGAGTTCATGGAGTTTGTAATCCACCGGGTCGTGCAGGGTTTGCGTGCGCAGGTTGCGCCAATGGCGATCCAGTCGCAGTGAGGCATGAGTTGAACGGGCGCCGGTCACTTCGAACAACCGGCTACAGAGTTCCAGACCGTTGCGAGTGGCAGCGACCTTGGCCGTGGCGATAGCGTTAGCGAGGTGTCCACGTTCTTCGGCGCTGAGGTTCGGGCCTTTGGCCCAGGCCTTGTCGAGCAACCCGGCAGCGCGCTCCACCAGCAGTCGAACACTTTCGAGGGCGACCCAGAATTCGCCGTAGTGGCCGAGCACATAAGGATCCTGACGCACATCCTGAGCACTGGATTTGTGCCACGGACGGGTCTCGGTGAGGGTGTATTGCCGCGCTTCTTCGAAGGCACCTTCAGCGATGCCGAGGAACATGTGAGTGAATGTCAGCTGGGCAATCAACGGCCGCAGGCAGGCGAATGGCGTACTCAGCGGGCCGGGATCGAGGAGTAATTCCGACTCTTCGACCCGTACCCGTTCGAACGTCGCGCTGCCGCTGTCGCTCTGGCGCTGGCCCATGTTGTTCCAGTCGTTATGCAAGGTGATGCCGCTGCGACCGCTGGGAATCGCGGCGATCAACAGCTTGCCGCCAGCGCTTTCGTCGACGGCCGAGGCGATCAGCATTTCCGAATCGCTGGCGCCGGAGCAGAAGCTTTTCTTGCCGGAAAACTCACGCCAGCCACCGAGGTTTTTTACCACGGTGCGGGTGTCCAGCGGGTTCAGGGCGTTGCCCCAGAACCAGTTTTTGCGCGCGGTCTGTTCGAACCATGGCTGCCACTGCTCGGGCCGGGCGAACAGGCGCACGGTGGCGAGCATCAGGTGATGGAAGCCGAAGACATGGGCAATCGAACTGTCGACCTTGGCGAACTCGCGCACGATGGTCAGGGTGTCACTCCAGCTGGCGCCGAGGCCGCCGTACTGGGTGGGAATGCTTAACGCGAGCAGACCGCTTTGGCGCAAGGCATCACGTTCGGCTTTGGGTGTACCGCCACGTTCATCGCGCTCGACAGCGGTCAGGGCAAACTCGGCGGCCAATCGGCGGGCGGTCTGCAAGGGGGATATCAGGGCGCTTTGCGGTTTGGCAGGCACACGGGGTTCCTCATGAAAATCGACGCCATCCCCTGTAGGAGCAAGGCTTGCCCGCGATGAACGATGATGCGGTCCAACTGGATAAACCGCAGTGACCGCATCGCGAGCAAGCTTTGCTCCTACAAGGGCGCGTGGGTCAGGCCGTGGCTTTGGTGGGGAGCACATCATTGGCAATCATTTCGCCGAACGGCCCGGTGAGATTAGTGACGCCGCGCCCGGCCAGGCTGGCGTACGGCTCAGGCAACAGCGGGAACACCAGCTCGGCAAAACGATAAGCCTCTTCGAGGTGCGGATAGCCGGAGAAGATGAAGCTCTCGATCCCCAGGTCCGCGTACTCCTTGATTCGCGCCGCCACTTGCTGCGGATCGCCCACCAACGCCGTCCCGGCACCGCCACGCACCAGACCGACACCGGCCCAGAGGTTGGGGGATATTTCCAGGTTGTCACGACGCCCGTCATGCAACGCCGCCATGCGCCGCTGACCTTCGGAATCAAAACGCGAGAACGACTTCTGCGCGGCCGCGATGGTTTCGTCGCTGATGTGTTCGATGAGTTTGTCGGCCGCTTTCCAGGCCTCTTCGGCGGTCTCGCGAACGATCACGTGCAAGCGAATCCCGAACTTCACCGTGCGACCGTTTCGCGCTGCACGCTCACGCACATCGGCCAGTTTTTCCGCCACGGCAGCCGGTGGTTCGCCCCAAGTCAGGTAGACATCAACCTGCTCGGCGGCCAGTTCATGCGCGGCTTCGGAAGAACCGCCGAAGTACAGCGGCGGATAGGGTTTTTGCACCGGCGGATACAGCGCCTTGGCGTTCTGCACTTGCAGGTGTTTGCCTTCGAAATCCACCGATTCGCCTTGCAGCACCCGGCGCCAGATTTTCAGGAATTCGTCGGTCACTTCGTAGCGTTCGCTGTGATCGAGGAAGATGCCGTCACCACGGTTTTCATCCGGGTCACCGCCGGTGACCACGTTGATCAGCAAGCGACCATTGGACAGTCGATCCAGTGTCGCGGCCATGCGCGCCGAGACCGTCGGCGAGATGATCCCCGGCCGAATCGCCACCAGATAACGCAGGCGTTCGGTCAGCGGCACCAGCGCCGAAGCAATCACCCACGAATCCTCGCAGGAGCGCCCGGTGGGAATCAGTACGCCGTGGTAGCCAAGGCTGTCGGCCGCCTGAGCCACTTGTTTCAGGTAGTTGAGTGTCACCGGGCGAGCGCCCTGAGTGGTGCCCAGATAATGGCCGTCGCCGTGGGTCGGCAGGAACCAGAAAACATCCATGAAGAAATCCTTAAGCGATTTTCAGCAGATTTTTGGGGTGCACGCCAAACAACGGCGCGGCGCGTTCTGCCGCAAGACGAATGCGGGCCTTCAAGGGCTCACTGGTTATTTGATAATTCGAGAAATCGGCTTCGGTGGCGTAGACGCCAATCGGCAAGGTCAAGGCCTGGAAGAAACTGAACAGCGGCCGCAACTGGTGATCCAGCACCAGTGCATGACGCTCGCTGCCACCGGTGGCGGCCAGCAATACCGGCGTGTCGATCAATGCATTGAGGTCGATCAGGTCGAACAGATGCTTGAGCAGTCCTGGGTAGGAACCGCGATAAACCGGGGCGGCGACGATCAGCAGGTCGGCGTTCTCGATCGCTTGTAGCTCGGCTTCGATCTCGACGCTCAACTCTTGACGGGACAGTGCAGCACCCAACGGGCGGGCGATGTCACCCAGTTCAATCAGTTTGCTTTCAATCGGCAATTGCTCGGCCAGTTGTGCCAACAGCGCCTGGGTCAGCACCAACGTGCGGGATGGACGCCAGGTACCGCCGGAGAGGGCAACGACTTTCAATGGACGCGACATGACCAGTTCCTTTTTAAACAGTTGCTCAGGGAGCAGTGAGTAGTCACTACAGAGAGCAAGAGCTGTACCAATCCATCGGAACCCCGATTTACGGGGCTTTCAGCGTGTTGGCCGGTAGACACTGTACGAATGGCAGAGCTGTTTGTTGAATGGCTGTTGCCTGGCAAACAGTTGCTTGGGCAACAGTGCGTGAAGCGATGACAGTTGTTATAAAGGCTCTGTGTTATTCCGCAAAAGACCTAGAATTAATATTTATAGATCGTTTAGAGATATAAGGCGCACGACCTGAGCGGCATTAGGCAAAGTTGATAGCCACTATCGAGAGCGTTGATTTCTGCTGATCGGATGCCCGGCGTAGCCTGTGTTCATTGCCTCGAAGCCAGATGTCAGGACACTCACAATGAAACCTCTAATCGCTACTTTCTTGCTGCTTGCGGTCTCCGTGCTCGCCGGATGTGCCAGCCATGTTTCCCCGGAATTACGGCCGTACACCGCAGAAGAAACCAGAGAATTGGCACTTGAGGCATTGAATCGTCGCGGTCTGTCTTTCGACGAGTACCACGCGAAAAAAGCCGAATTGCTCGGCCAACCGCAAAAGACGTTCAGTTTCGACAAACAAGGCGAGATGAACGCCGAACGTGCTGTACAGCTGCACGGTCGTCCTAGCTGATCGCAAACTGTACCGCTTGAAGTTTCACGCAACTGTCCATGGGTTTCCCTCAAAGCGTGCGATAGGGTCAACACCTGACTGACCCCAATGGACTGCCACCCATGACGCTCTCGCTCGATCTGCTGCTGGGCTTTGCCCTGTTTGCGCTTGTCACCTCGATTACTCCCGGACCCAACAACACGATGCTGCTGGCATCGGGCGTGAACTTCGGCTTTAACCGCACCATTCCCCACATGCTTGGCATCACCTGCGGCTTCTTCGTACTCGTGGTGGCGGTAGGTTTCGGCTTGGGCGCAGTGTTTCAAACCTATCCTTTGCTCTATAGCGTGCTGCGCTACGTTGGCGCGGCGTATTTGTTGTATCTGGCGTGGAAA
This sequence comes from Pseudomonas sp. LS2P72, assembly GCF_054897865.1. Classification (NCBI taxonomy): domain Bacteria; kingdom Pseudomonadati; phylum Pseudomonadota; class Gammaproteobacteria; order Pseudomonadales; family Pseudomonadaceae; genus Pseudomonas; species Pseudomonas sp. LS2P72. The sequence continues at coordinate 5,020,784 of NZ_CM142708.1, read as the reverse complement.
ATCGCCCATTCGGGACCGGTTTCCGAGAGTGAAAAGGGCGAGGGTAAGCCGATCAGCTATTTGGGCGCCGCAGCGTTTCAGTGGGTCAATCCCAAGGCCTGGATCATGGCCATCGGAGCCATCAGCACCTACACGCCGATGCAGGGTTATTTCACCAACGTGATCGTGATTGCGGCCGTGTTCGCCTTGATCAACCTGCCGAGCGTCAGTGTCTGGGCGGGCTGTGGCACGTTGTTGCGCAACGTGTTGAAGGATCGCCGCTGGTTGCGGCTGTTCAATTGGGGCATGGCCTTGCTGCTGGTGGCTTCGCTGTACCCGTTGTTGCTCGAAAGCTTTAGCTGACGCATTGCTTCAACCGGTCACCCGATGCCTGTTAAGCTCGACTTCAGGAGCGTTCCTACGCACTTTTAAATGAAGTTGTTCTTCTTTAACGGCCTCCGATCAGGTATTTCTAACGCTCTGAACGATCGGCGCAGCTCACGAGGCTGCGCTTTGACGTTTCAGTGACGAGCCTCCTGATCCCGGAACATGCTCTGCGAGTCTTCTATGAATAAACGTCCTCTGTATTTCGACTACGCCGCCACCACGCCGGTGGATGAGCGAGTCATCAAGGTCATGGTCGAGTGTCTGGGTTTTACCGGCAACTTCGGCAACCCGGCGTCCAGCTCCCATGCGTTCGGTCAACAGGCCCGGCAAACGGTCGAGCAGGCGCGGTGTCAGGTCGCCGAACTGGTCGGCGCTCAGGCGGACCAGATCGTCTGGACCTCCGGCGCCACTGAATCCAACAATCTCGCGCTCAAGGGCGTGGCCCAGGCACGCGGCGTTTCTGGCGGCCACATCATCACCAGCCAGATCGAACACAAAGCGATTCTCGACACGGCAAAGCAGTTGCAGGACGCCGGCGTCGCGGTGACTTATCTGGTGCCTGACGCCGAGGGTTTGATAACTCCGCAAGCGGTCAGCGAAGCGATGCGCGAAGACACCTTTCTGGTGTCGCTGATGCTGGTCAACAACGAGCTGGGCACGGTCAACGACATCTCGGCCATCGGCGAAGTCGTGCGTGCTCGCGATGCGTTGTTCCATGTCGACGCGGCTCAGGGTGCAGGCAAAGTAGTGATCGACCTGGCCCGGTTGCCAGTGGATCTGATGTCATTTTCCGCCCACAAGATTTACGGCCCCAAAGGCATCGGTGCGCTGTACGTCGGGCCGCGCGCGCAGCAGCGTTTGCAGGCGCAGATTCACGGCGGTGGTCATGAGGGCGGTTTGCGTTCCGGCACCCTGGCGACTCACCAGATCGCTGCCATGGGTGTGGCGTTCTCGTTGGCGGCCTCTTCGTTCGATGAAGAGAAAGCCACGATCGTGCGGTTGCGCGAGCGCTTGCTCAAACAGTTGCTGAGTATTCCCGGGGTTCGCCTCAATGGCAGTCCGACCCAGCGCATCCCTCATACCCTGAGCCTGACCTTCAACGAAGGTGAGTTCAGTTCTGCGGCGTTGAGCAACTCGATCGCGTTTTCCGCAACCTCGGCCTGCAATTCCGCGAGCAATGCGCCCTCCCATGTGCTGCTGGCCCTGGGGCATGACGCCCGCTCGGCGAGTCGCACCATTCGTTTGAGTCTCGGCCGGTTCACCACCGAGCAAGACATAGACCAAGCGGTACACCTGATTAAAGCGGCCTGCGCCAGTGCTCCGGCATTTTGGCAATAAGGCCTGAAAGTGCCGGCGTTGATCGGCACTCAACAATAATGATGAAGTCATTAGCAGGAGACATGATGAGTACGCAGCCTTCGATCAATGGATCGGTACCTCAACGCCTGGCGCAAACCCGCGAACTGATGAGCCGGGAGGGCATTCATGCTCTGCTGGTGCCGTCGGCCGACCCACATCTTTCGGAATACCTGCCGGGTTACTGGCAAGGGCGGCAATGGTTGTCGGGCTTCCATGGCTCGGTCGGCACGCTGATCGTTACGCCGGACTTTGCCGGCGTCTGGGCCGACAGCCGTTATTGGGAGCAAGCGACCAAGGAACTCAAGGGCAGCGGCATCGAACTGGTCAAGCTGCAACCGGGTCAGCCCGGCCCGCTGGACTGGTTGGCCGAGCAAACCCCTGAAGGCGGCGTCGTCGCGGTAGATGGTGCGGTAATGGCCGTGGCTTCGGCGCGTACGCTGGGTGGCAAGCTCGAAGAGCGCGGCGCACGTCTGCGCACCGACATCGATCTGTTGAGCGAAGTCTGGAGCGACCGTCCGACGCTGCCAAATGAACCGATCTATCAACACCTGCCGCCTCAGGCGACGGTCAGCCGCGGCGAGAAACTGGCCAAGCTGCGTGAGGTTTTGAAAAGTCGCGGTGCCGACTGGCACTTCATCGCCACCCTCGATGACATCGCCTGGCTGTTCAACTTGCGCGGCGGTGACGTGTCGTTCAACCCGGTGTTTGTTTCCTTTGCCTTGATCAGCCAGCAGCAGGCAACCCTGTTCGTGGCCCTGAGCAAGGTCAATGCCGAACTGCGCGCAATCCTCGAACAGGACGGCGTGACCCTGCGTGATTACAGCGAAGTGGCCGCCGCCTTGCGCGCCGTACCGAGCGGGGCGAGCCTGCAAGTTGATCCGGCGCGCGTCACTGCTGGCTTGCTGGATAACCTGGATAGCGGTGTGAAACTGGTCGAAGGCCTGAACCCGACTACGTTAGCCAAGTCGCAAAAAAGCCTGGCCGATGCCGAGCACATTCGTCAGGCCATGGAGCAGGACGGCGCGGCGCTGTGCGAATTCTTCACCTGGCTGGACACTGCGTTGGGTCGTGAACGCATCACCGAACTGACCATCGACGAACACCTGACGGCCGCGCGTACCCGCCGTCCGGGGTATGTGTCGCTGAGCTTCAACACCATTGCCGCGTTCAACGCCAATGGCGCAATGCCGCACTACCACGCCACCGAAGAAGAACACTCGGTGATCGAAGGCGACGGTCTGTTGTTGATCGACTCCGGCGGCCAGTACCTGGGTGGCACCACTGATATCACGCGGATGGTGCCGGTCGGTACGCCGACCGATGAGCAGAAGCGCGATTGCACGCGGGTGCTCAAAGGCGTGATTGCGTTGTCCCGTGCGCAGTTTCCTCGTGGCATTCTCTCGCCGTTGCTCGATTCGATTGCCCGCGCGCCGATCTGGGCTGAAAGCGTTGATTACGGTCACGGCACCGGTCATGGCGTCGGCTACTTCCTCAACGTGCACGAAGGCCCGCAGGTCATCGCCTATCAAGCCGCCGCGGCACCGCAAACCGCCATGCAGCCGGGCATGATCACGTCCATCGAACCGGGCACTTACCGTCCGGGCCGCTGGGGTGTGCGGATCGAGAACCTGGTGTTGAACCGTGAGGCGGGCAAAAGCGAATTCGGTGAGTTCCTGAAGTTCGAAACCCTGACCTTGTGCCCGATCGACACTCGTTGCCTGGAGCCATCGCTGCTGACTGACGACGAAAAGCAGTGGTTCAACGCCTATCACGCCGAGGTGCGCCAGCGCTTGAGCCCGTTGCTCGACGGTGCAGCCCTTGAGTGGTTGAACACCCGAACTGCGGCTATTTGATCGGTTGGAGTTCAGGCGCTTCTTCGAGCGCCTGGCTCATGTAGTCGACAAAGGCTTTGACCCTGGCGGATTGGCGACGATTCGCCGGGTGCACAGTCTCGCGCCGCTCTCGTTTCGTGGGGCGACGTATTCTGGGGTGTTTACCTTGTTGCCGTTACTGACTGGCAAGGGACGTGAGCATCACGGGGGAGATACTTCGGGAGGCTGCGCAGTTGATCGAGGCGGGTCAGTTGAAACCGTTGCTCGACCCTCGGCAGTTCACCCTGCAAACCGCCGAGGCCGCCCATGAACTGCTCGTTTCGGGAGCTGCGCAGGGGCGGTTGGTTGTCGAGATTTAACTCAGGGCTTCAAGGACGAAGTCCAGGCGATCCTGGCCGAAGAACAGCTGATTATCGACAAACATGCTTGGGGCACCGAACACGCCCCGTTGCACCGCTTTCTCTGTGTTGTCCTTGAGAGTGCCTTTGACCTCCTCGTCGGCGGTCAGGGCCAGCACCGCATTTGGATCGAAACCGTTCTGTGTCAGTACTGACGCGACGGTCGCCAGGTCATCGAGGCTGCGGCCTTCAACCCAGAGGGCGTGAAACAGGCAATCGATGAATGCCTGAAAGCGTTCGGGATGGCGCAACTGCATGCCGGTGACAGCGCGCATCAGCATCAGGGTGTTGATAGGAAAGTGAGGATTGAACTTCAGTGGCACGCCATAGCGCTTGGCATAGCGGTCCAGGTCTTGAAACATGTAGCGGCCCTTGGCGGGGATGGTCGCGGGGGAGGCGTTACCGGTGGCTTTGAAGACGCCGCCCAGCAAGATGGGTATGTAGATCAACTGGCTGTCGGTCTGCTCGCAGATCTTCGGCAGTTGGGTATAGGCCAGGTAGGTGGCGGGGCTGCCGAGGTCGAAATAGAACTCCACGGTTTTGCTCATGGTCGATGCGCTCTGTTTATTATTGTGGGGGAGGGCTTACCAGCGTTCGCTCCAGGGGCGCAGGTCCAGCTCGAAGGTCCATGCGTCACGGGGCTGGCTGTGGAGGTACCAATAGTTCTCGGCAATGTGCTCTGGATCGAGAATGCCGTCCTGGTCCTTGGTCGCGTACTTTTCGGGGAAACTCTCGCGGATAAAGTCGGTATCGATGGCACCGTCGACTACAACATGAGCAACGTGAATGTTCATCGGTCCAAGTTCACGCGCCATGCTTTGCGCCAGGGCACGAATCCCGTGCTTGGCGCCGGCGAACGCTGCAAATCCTGAGGCTCCACGCAGGCCGGCGGTAGCACCGGTAAACAAAATCGTCCCGCGTTGACGCTTGGCCATGCGCTTTGCCACTTCACGAGCGTTGAGAAAACCCGAGAAGCAGGCCATTTCCCAGATCTTGAAATATTTGCGCGCGGTTTCTTCAAGAATGCTGCAAGGCACATTGGCGCCGATGTTGAAGACGAACGCTTCGATCGGGCCAATCTGGCTTTCGATCTGCTCGACTAATGCAATCACGTCCTCTTCCTTGCGCGCATCGCAGGCAAAGCCGTGGGCCTCACCGCCATCGGCCTTGATGGCATCCACCAACGGCTGGAGTTTGTCCGCGCTGCGGCGGGTGACACACGCCACAAATCCTTCCTGCGCAAAGCGTTTTGCAATTGCGCCGCCGGTGGCATCCCCTGCACCTACAACCAGTACGACCTTCTTGTTATTCATGGTGGTTCCCTTTGCTAAACGATCGTTAACCAAACGAACGTTATGCTACGATTCGGCAAGCGTCAAGGCGATCAATCCTGAGGGCAAGACAATGCGTTACTCGGCCAGTCACAAACTGGAAACCAAAGAGAAGCTACTTGAAAGCAGTGCGGTGTCGGCCAAGAAGTCTGGTTTTTCAACAGTTGGTGTCGACGGTTTGATGAAGGCGATCGGTTTGAGTGGCGGGGCTTTCTACAGTCATTTTTCATCGAAGGATGAGCTGTTCGCTTCAATCGTCGAGCGTGAGCTGTCTCAAAGCCTGGAGCGTTTAGGGGCGGACCAGAATCGTGACAGGCTCAAGCGCTGCCTGAAACACTATTTGAGCATGGCTCATGTCGAGCACCCGGAATCCGGTTGTGCATTGCCGGCATTGGGGGCTGAGATTGCACGTTCAGACGTGATGATTCGCCAGCAGGCGGAGAACTGGATTTGTCGGCTTCAGAAGAGTTGGGCTCAGGTTCTGGAAAGCGACAGCCTGGCCTGGGCGATTCTGTCGCAATGTATCGGTGCGTTGGTCATTGCGCGAATGCTGGCCACGCCGGACATTCAGCGCGCAGTACTGAGGTCCAGTTACGATGAGATTGATCGCCAGATCGCAGGTCCACGAACCTGACAAGACGGCATCAATCTACTTGCAAATGACGATCATGCTGCGGCTGGTATAGCCGGCAGGGTTGAGGCCGAACGGGTAATCGCCTGGTTCCTCCACAGCGTCCCCTGACTTGGCGATGACCTTGTAACCTTTGGGAGCGCACGAGTTGGCAGCGCTGGTGTAACACTTGTCCCAGGATGACGAGAGCCCGGAACAGTTGATATGCAGCCCTCTCTTGCCGTGTTTTACCTGGGTTTTCGATGTCGCCGCGCAGCCCGCAACCGCAAGTGCGGCGATCAGTATCAAAATTCGTTTCATTACTGTCCTTATAGCGTCCCCGGATCTTTGCGCCCGGGTCTGGCTGCATTCGCTTTCGCTTGAAGCGTTCTGATATCCCTATCTGAAAAATCCATGTCTGACACTGGGTTACGGGTCTAAACATGGCCTAATTGCGCGGCAAATACCAGACCCTCGTCAAATCCTGTCTCAATCTGCAGCGACAGCAGGCTTGGCTGCACTCCCCATCGTCATGGTCGCGCCTATGGAAGCCAGAATGATGCACATGATGGCCATCCATTGTGACAGTGAGAGGTACTCCTGGAGAAACAACAGGCCTGACAGTGCGCCGATCGCAGGTTCAATGCTCATCAACGTGCCGAAGGTCCGGGTCGGGATTCGGGTGAGGGCGACCATCTCCAGCGTGTAGGGCACGGCGGTGGACAGAATGGCGACAGCGATGGCCACGGGGATCAGTGAGGGAGTGAGCAGCGCGGCGCCAGCATGGACGATGCCGATAGGGGCTACAAAAAGTGCCGCAATCATCACCCCCAGTGCCGCGGTCTGCACGCCGTTGTCGGCGCCCGCCTTTTGGCCGAACAGAATGTACAGCGCCCAGCAGACACCTGCGCCCAATGCATAACCGGCGCCTACCAGATCGATCCCCGCAGTCGTTTCTCCCATCGGTATTAACAGCAGCAAGCCGACGGCTGCCAGGGCGATCCACAAAAAATCGATCGCGCGACGTGAGGCGTAGATGGCTACCGCCAGTGGGCCGGTGAATTCCAGCGCAACCGCGATACCGAGGGGGACTGTTTGCAAGGACATATAGAAGAGGAAGTTCATGCCGCCCAACGCCATTCCATAGACGATGACGGTGCGCAGGGATTTTGCGGTGAGCTTCGCTCGCCAGGGGCGCAGTATTAACATCATGATCACGCTGGCGAAGATCAGCCGCAGGGTGGTGGTCCCTTGCGCACCGATAATGGGGAACATGCTTTTAGCCAGGGAGGCGCCTGACTGGATCGATGCCATGGCTATCAATAGCAGGCCAACCGAAAACAGGGTCGAGGCAAGGCTGCGAGGTTGGTCATTCATGGCGTGGCATCGTCCGCAGTAGGAAGCGAGAGTGTTGTTGGGCAATATACTGCGCATTCGCGGGGGGCGCGTCTATATATAAGCAGCGATTTTGAGCATCCTTATAGAAAAGCTTAATTAAGGGTTGACGGTAGATTCTGGAAGTCTATAATTCGCCCCACTTCCGTCGCAGTCGAAACGGAAAACTCCTTGGTAAACAATGAGTTACGCAGTTTTCGGCAGCGAGTTGCTTCAGGTCATCGAAGCCCAGAAGGAGTCGGTCAGGCCGGATGTTTAGCTTGATTGACGCTTCGATCTTCTCGGTCGAAAGCGGAGCAAAAGAGGTGTTGACAGCAGCGAATAACGCTGTAGAATTCGCCTCCCGCTAACGAGAGATCGAAAGCGCAAGTGGTTGAAGTTGCAAAGGAAACTTTGAAAACTTCGAAAAATAACCGCTTGACAGTAACAGAGGCTGCTGTAGAATGCGCGCCTCGGTTGAGACGAAAGATCTTAACCAACCGCTCTTTAACAACTGAATCAAGCAATTCGTGTGGGTGCTTGTGGAGTCAGACTGATAGTCAACAAGATTATCAGCATCACAAGTTACTCCGCGAGAAATCAAAGATGTAACCAACGATTGCTGAGCCAAGTTTAGGGTTTCTTAAAAACCCAAAGATGTTTGAACTGAAGAGTTTGATCATGGCTCAGATTGAACGCTGGCGGCAGGCCTAACACATGCAAGTCGAGCGGCAGCACGGGTACTTGTACCTGGTGGCGAGCGGCGGACGGGTGAGTAATGCCTAGGAATCTGCCTGGTAGTGGGGGATAACGCTCGGAAACGGACGCTAATACCGCATACGTCCTACGGGAGAAAGCAGGGGACCTTCGGGCCTTGCGCTATCAGATGAGCCTAGGTCGGATTAGCTAGTTGGTGAGGTAATGGCTCACCAAGGCGACGATCCGTAACTGGTCTGAGAGGATGATCAGTCACACTGGAACTGAGACACGGTCCAGACTCCTACGGGAGGCAGCAGTGGGGAATATTGGACAATGGGCGAAAGCCTGATCCAGCCATGCCGCGTGTGTGAAGAAGGTCTTCGGATTGTAAAGCACTTTAAGTTGGGAGGAAGGGCATTAACCTAATACGTTAGTGTTTTGACGTTACCGACAGAATAAGCACCGGCTAACTCTGTGCCAGCAGCCGCGGTAATACAGAGGGTGCAAGCGTTAATCGGAATTACTGGGCGTAAAGCGCGCGTAGGTGGTTTGTTAAGTTGGATGTGAAATCCCCGGGCTCAACCTGGGAACTGCATTCAAAACTGACAAGCTAGAGTATGGTAGAGGGTGGTGGAATTTCCTGTGTAGCGGTGAAATGCGTAGATATAGGAAGGAACACCAGTGGCGAAGGCGACCACCTGGACTGATACTGACACTGAGGTGCGAAAGCGTGGGGAGCAAACAGGATTAGATACCCTGGTAGTCCACGCCGTAAACGATGTCAACTAGCCGTTGGGAGCCTTGAGCTCTTAGTGGCGCAGCTAACGCATTAAGTTGACCGCCTGGGGAGTACGGCCGCAAGGTTAAAACTCAAATGAATTGACGGGGGCCCGCACAAGCGGTGGAGCATGTGGTTTAATTCGAAGCAACGCGAAGAACCTTACCAGGCCTTGACATCCAATGAATCTGCTAGAGATAGCGGAGTGCCTTCGGGAGCATTGAGACAGGTGCTGCATGGCTGTCGTCAGCTCGTGTCGTGAGATGTTGGGTTAAGTCCCGTAACGAGCGCAACCCTTGTCCTTAGTTACCAGCACGTAATGGTGGGCACTCTAAGGAGACTGCCGGTGACAAACCGGAGGAAGGTGGGGATGACGTCAAGTCATCATGGCCCTTACGGCCTGGGCTACACACGTGCTACAATGGTCGGTACAGAGGGTTGCCAAGCCGCGAGGTGGAGCTAATCCCAGAAAACCGATCGTAGTCCGGATCGCAGTCTGCAACTCGACTGCGTGAAGTCGGAATCGCTAGTAATCGCGAATCAGAATGTCGCGGTGAATACGTTCCCGGGCCTTGTACACACCGCCCGTCACACCATGGGAGTGGGTTGCACCAGAAGTAGCTAGTCTAACCTTCGGGAGGACGGTTACCACGGTGTGATTCATGACTGGGGTGAAGTCGTAACAAGGTAGCCGTAGGGGAACCTGCGGCTGGATCACCTCCTTAATCGACGACATCAGCTGCTCCATAAGCTCCCACACGAATTGCTTGATTCATTGAAGAAGACGATAAAAGAAGCAGCCCGAAATTGGGTCTGTAGCTCAGTTGGTTAGAGCGCACCCCTGATAAGGGTGAGGTCGGCAGTTCGAATCTGCCCAGACCCACCAATTTTGTGTGGGAACCTGTAGCAATACGGGGCCATAGCTCAGCTGGGAGAGCGCCTGCCTTGCACGCAGGAGGTCAACGGTTCGATCCCGTTTGGCTCCACCACTACTGCTTCTGTTTGTTGAAAGCTTAGAAATGAGCATTCCATCGTAGGATGGTGAATGTTGATTTCTAGTCTTTGGCTAGATCGTTCTTTAAAAATTTGGGTATGTGATAGAAAGATAGACTGAACGTTACTTTCACTGGTAACGGATCAGGCTAAGGTAAAATTTGTGAGTTGCTCTGTATGAGCAAGAATCGAATTTTCGGCGAATGTCGTCTTCACAGTATAACCAGATTGCTTGGGGTTATATGGTCAAGTGAAGAAGCGCATACGGTGGATGCCTTGGCAGTCAGAGGCGATGAAAGACGTGGTAGCCTGCGAAAAGCTTCGGGGAGTCGGCAAACAGACTTTGATCCGGAGATGTCTGAATGGGGGAACCCAGCCATCATAAGATGGTTATCTTAAGCTGAATACATAGGCTTAAGAGGCGAACCAGGGGAACTGAAACATCTAAGTACCCTGAGGAAAAGAAATCAACCGAGATTCCCTTAGTAGTGGCGAGCGAACGGGGACTAGCCCTTAAGTGGCTTTGAGATTAGCGGAACGCTCTGGAAAGTGCGGCCATAGTGGGTGATAGCCCTGTACGCGAAAATCTCTTGGTCATGAAATCGAGTAGGACGGAGCACGAGAAACTTTGTCTGAATATGGGGGGACCATCCTCCAAGGCTAAATACTACTGACTGACCGATAGTGAACTAGTACCGTGAGGGAAAGGCGAAAAGAACCCCGGAGAGGGGAGTGAAATAGATCCTGAAACCGTATGCGTACAAGCAGTGGGAGCCCACTTTGTTGGGTGACTGCGTACCTTTTGTATAATGGGTCAGCGACTTATTTTCAGTGGCGAGCTTAACCGAATAGGGGAGGCGTAGCGAAAGCGAGTCTTAATAGGGCGTCTAGTCGCTGGGAATAGACCCGAAACCGGGCGATCTATCCATGGGCAGGTTGAAGGTTGGGTAACACTAACTGGAGGACCGAACCGACTACCGTTGAAAAGTTAGCGGATGACCTGTGGATCGGAGTGAAAGGCTAATCAAGCTCGGAGATAGCTGGTTCTCCTCGAAAGCTATTTAGGTAGCGCCTCATGTATCACTGTAGGGGGTAGAGCACTGTTTCGGCTAGGGGGTCATCCCGACTTACCAAACCGATGCAAACTCCGAATACCTACAAGTGCCGAGCATGGGAGACACACGGCGGGTGCTAACGTCCGTCGTGAAAAGGGAAACAACCCAGACCGTCAGCTAAGGTCCCAAAGTTATGGTTAAGTGGGAAACGATGTGGGAAGGCTTAGACAGCTAGGAGGTTGGCTTAGAAGCAGCCACCCTTTAAAGAAAGCGTAATAGCTCACTAGTCGAGTCGGCCTGCGCGGAAGATGTAACGGGGCTCAAACCATACACCGAAGCTACGGGTATCACTTAGGTGATGCGGTAGAGGAGCGTTCTGTAAGCCTGTGAAGGTGAGTTGAGAAGCTTGCTGGAGGTATCAGAAGTGCGAATGCTGACATGAGTAACGACAATGGGTGTGAAAAACACCCACGCCGAAAGACCAAGGTTTCCTGCGCAACGTTAATCGACGCAGGGTTAGTCGGTCCCTAAGGCGAGGCTGAAAAGCGTAGTCGATGGAAAACAGGTTAATATTCCTGTACTTCTGGTTATTGCGATGGAGGGACGGAGAAGGCTAGGCCAGCTTGGCGTTGGTTGTCCAAGTTTAAGGTGGTAGGCTGGAATCTTAGGTAAATCCGGGATTCTAAGGCCGAGAGCTGATGACGAGTTACCCTTTGGGTGACGAAGTGGTTGATGCCATGCTTCCAAGAAAAGCTTCTAAGCTTCAGGTAACCAGGAACCGTACCCCAAACCGACACAGGTGGTTGGGTAGAGAATACCAAGGCGCTTGAGAGAACTCGGGTGAAGGAACTAGGCAAAATGGCACCGTAACTTCGGGAGAAGGTGCGCCGGTGAGGGTGAAGCATTTACTGCGTAAGCCCATGCCGGTCGAAGATACCAGGCCGCTGCGACTGTTTATTAAAAACACAGCACTCTGCAAACACGAAAGTGGACGTATAGGGTGTGACGCCTGCCCGGTGCCGGAAGGTTAATTGATGGGGTTAGCTAACGCGAAGCTCTTGATCGAAGCCCCGGTAAACGGCGGCCGTAACTATAACGGTCCTAAGGTAGCGAAATTCCTTGTCGGGTAAGTTCCGACCTGCACGAATGGCGTAACGATGGCGGCGCTGTCTCCACCCGAGACTCAGTGAAATTGAAATCGCTGTGAAGATGCAGTGTATCCGCGGCTAGACGGAAAGACCCCGTGAACCTTTACTATAGCTTTGCACTGGACTTTGAATTTGCTTGTGTAGGATAGGTGGGAGGCTTTGAAGCGTGGACGCCAGTTCGCGTGGAGCCAACCTTGAAATACCACCCTGGCAACTTTGAGGTTCTAACTCAGGTCCGTTATCCGGATCGAGGACAGTGTATGGTGGGTAGTTTGACTGGGGCGGTCTCCTCCTAAAGAGTAACGGAGGAGTACGAAGGTGCGCTCAGACCGGTCGGAAATCGGTCGTAGAGTATAAAGGCAAAAGCGCGCTTGACTGCGAGACAGACACGTCGAGCAGGTACGAAAGTAGGTCTTAGTGATCCGGTGGTTCTGTATGGAAGGGCCATCGCTCAACGGATAAAAGGTACTCCGGGGATAACAGGCTGATACCGCCCAAGAGTTCATATCGACGGCGGTGTTTGGCACCTCGATGTCGGCTCATCACATCCTGGGGCTGAAGCCGGTCCCAAGGGTATGGCTGTTCGCCATTTAAAGTGGTACGCGAGCTGGGTTTAGAACGTCGTGAGACAGTTCGGTCCCTATCTGCCGTGGACGTTTGAGATTTGAGAGGGGCTGCTCCTAGTACGAGAGGACCGGAGTGGACGAACCTCTGGTGTTCCGGTTGTCACGCCAGTGGCATTGCCGGGTAGCTATGTTCGGAATAGATAACCGCTGAAAGCATCTAAGCGGGAAACTAGCCTCAAGATGAGATCTCACTGGGACCTTGAGTCCCCTGAAGGGCCGTCGAAGACTACGACGTTGATAGGTTGGGTGTGTAAGCGCTGTGAGGCGTTGAGCTAACCAATACTAATTGCCCGTGAGGCTTGACCATATAACACCCAAGCAATTTGCGTCGAAAGGCCAGATTGCGGTGTGTGAAGACGCAACGAACCGAAAATTCGAGAGACTCACAAAACACCCGCTGTCACATACCCGATTTGCTGAAGCGAGGCCGACTGGCCACGACTCGGTACCCGAATTTCTTGACGACCATAGAGCATTGGAACCACCTGATCCCATCCCGAACTCAGCAGTGAAACGATGCATCGCCGATGGTAGTGTGGGGTTTCCCCATGTGAGAGTAGGTCATCGTCAAGATTAAATTCCAAAACCCCTATCTGCGAATGCAGGTAGGGGTTTTGTTTTGCCCGCAGGAAAGTGCGAGCGGACATACCGGTACGGTCACTCGCTACGACGCAGATGTAAACCAACGTGCTGCACACCTGCTTCACGTAAAGCCTGAAGCTCATCGATCAATGCCAGACTCCCGCAACTGCCGCCAAAATGTACAAGGTTTTTGGTATGGTGCAGCTCGTTTTTAACGGACTGATTTCAAGCTTACGGATTGGCGCCCCTTTTACAGTCAAGAGCTGCTGCAGAAATGCCCCAACCGATACCGATCAAGGACCACGAAAAAGAGACGCGCCTGGTCAACAAAAGACTGATGGCTTGCGCCCTGTTCGTTGTTGCCATTACCTGTGCGCTGGTAGTGCGCATGTATGTCCTGCAGGTGGTCGAGTTTGACTATCACTCGACGATCTCAGAAAACAATCGCGTCCATGTCCTGCCGATCACCCCCACGCGCGGATTGATCTATGACCGCAACGGCGTAGTTCTGGCGGACAATCGTCCCAGTTTTAACCTGACCATTACCCGCGAACGCGCCTCTGATGTCAAAGAGGAACTGGATGAAATAGTCACCCTCCTGCACTTGCCGACCGAAGACCGCTCGCTGTTTGACAAGGCAATGAAGCAGGCTCGACATCCATTCGTGCCGGTCACTTTGTTCTACGGGCTCAGCGAAGAACAAATCGCAGTGTTGGCGGTCAACGAGTTCCGTCTGCCGGGGATCGATGTAGAGCCACAATTCGTTCGCCACTACCCGATGGGGGCGCACTTTGCGCATTCGATTGGCTACGTCGGCCGCATCAACGAGAAAGAGTCCAAAGCCCTGGACACGGTGGAATACCGCGGCACTCAATCCATCGGCAAGACTGGCATTGAAAAATTCTACGAATCGCAGTTGCACGGCCAGGTGGGTTACGAAGAAGTCGAAACCAACGCTCAGGGCCGGGTCCTGCGGGTGCTCAAGCACACCGATCCTATCCCGGGCAAAAACATCGTACTGAGCCTCGACGTCAAACTTCAGGAAGCCGCCGAGGAAGCCCTGGGCGATCGTCGCGGTTCGGTGGTCGCTCTCGATCCGTCGACCGGCGAAGTACTCGCGATGGTCAGCAAGCCGAGTTTCGACCCGAACCTGTTCGTCACCGGCATCAGCTTCAAGGAATACGCAGCGCTCCATGACTCCATCGACCGGCCGCTGTTCAACCGCGTACTGCGCGGCCTCTATGCACCGGGTTCGACCATCAAACCGGAAGTGGCTATCGCCGGCCTCGACGCCGGCGTCGTTACCCCGCAGACCCGCGTATTCGACCCTGGTTACTACCAACTCCCGGACTTCGATCATAAATACCGTAACTGGAACCACAGCGGCGATGGCTGGGTGGACATGGACGCGGCGATCATGCGCTCCAACGACACCTACTTCTACGACCTGGCCCATAAGCTGGGGATCGATCGCCTGCATGACTACATGGCCATGTTCGGCCTTGGCGAGAAAGTCTCGCTGGACATGTTCGAAGAGTCTGCCGGTTTGATGCCATCGCAAGCCTGGAAACGTGCCACGCGCCGTCAGGCATGGTTCCCGGGGGAGACCGTGATCCTCGGCATCGGCCAGGGCTACATGCAGGTCACGCCGCTGCAACTGGCTCAGGCCACTGCACTGATCGCCAACAAAGGTGTCTGGAACCGCCCGCATCTGACCAAGACCGTGGACGGTGTTGCGCCCGTGGATGAGCATCCAATGCCAAACATCCTGTTGAAAGACCCACGTGACTGGGAGCAGGTCAACCATGGCATGCAAATGGTAATGCACGACGCTCGCGGGATTGCACGGGCGGCAGCGGCGGGGGCTCAGTACCGCATCGCCGGCAAAAGTGGTACCGCGCAAGTGGTTGCGATCAAGCAGGGCGAACGTTACAACCGGGCGAAAACCCTGGAGCGTAACCGCGACAACGCCTTGTTCGTCGGTTTTGCCCCGGCTGAACATCCGAAAATTGTCATCTCGGTAATGATCGAAAACGGCGAGGCCGGCGGTCGAGTCGCAGGTCCTGTGGTGCGGCAGATCATGGATGCCTGGTTACTCGATCAGGACGGTCACTTGAAGCCGCAGTACGCCACACCCAGCAAAGCACCGGGCGACCCTCACGTCTAAGCGATCAAGGCTTCACAGCACAGGCTCACGAATACTGAGCATGTGCTGGAAGCTTTCGAGGAACACGGTTTCGGCCTGACTCATCTGCTGCTCACGATTCACAACAGCTGGATATCGAAATCCACCACCCCAGGTGAACACAAACCCCGTGGCGAGGGAGCTTGCTCCCGCTTGAGTGCGCAGCACTCACAAAACCGGCGAGGGCTGCCAGAGTTTTGGGGCCGCTACACAGCTCAGCGCGCAAGCTCGCTCGCCACAGAGTGCTCATCCATGCACAAGATTTACGTTCACTGACAGTATTACCCCCAGGCAATTCAGGAGATTTCTACGACCTCGATGACGTGCTCTACGTCTCGGTGCATGGCGCCCCGACCAACTTCTATCCGGGGCTTGCCGGTTTCGCTGATGGGCGGGGTGTCGGGAAGGGCGAGGGCTTCAACCTCAACTTGCCGATGGCGCATGGCGCCAGTGAGGCGGACTTCCTGGGGCAATTGGACGTGGCATTGTCGGCGGTGAGGGTCAAGACGGTATCTACATGAGGATCGAATTCCATATGTAGGAATTGCCGAAGGCTGCGATCTTTTTTTGTCCATCGGGCAAACGCTCTACGGCACTTGCCATCGCCCTGACGTTAACGTAAAGATTGCGGCAGGGCGCTGATCTTGAAAAAGCGCAGGGCGGACCGATCCGGAGCGCTTGATGACGCTAATAAAAACAACTCTTCCAAAACTGCACCGCGAAGCCCGGCTAGCCCGGGAAAAACTCCATCTTGAGGGCGAAGTCCCGGATGGCGTGCTGCGGGCGGAAATCGATGCGTCGTGGCGGCGTAGCCTCAGCCATGGCGTGCACTTCAATGCCAAGCACGAGCTGGCGCTGGAATCGAGCGCGAGCCTCGACGTCCTGTTGGCGAGCAATCGGCTGCTGATCGATGCGGCATTGCCGGCCATCGATTACCTGGCCGAGCGCCAGGGCAAGGAAGGGCTGATCATCCTCGCCAATTCCGACGCCACCATCCTTGCGGTCGAAGGACGCGCCGATCGCCTCAAGGGCAGCGGCCTGCAAGACATCACCCTCGGTGCCTGCTGGAGCGAAGCCGCTCGCGGCACCAATGCGTTGGGCACCGCACTGGTGGAAGCCCGGCCAACGATGATCGATTGCGGCGAACATTACCTCGATCGCCTGACCGATTTCTCCTGCACCTCGGTGCCGATCCATTGCCCCCAAGGCGACATCCTCGGTGTACTCGACCTGACCCGCGAAGGCCCGCTCGGCCGCGTTCACGACAGCACCGCGTTGCTGGCGATGGCCGTCAGCCAGATCGAAAGTCGGGTGTTCAATGCCAGCTATCCGGACGAGATCGTGCTGGCTTTCCATAGCCGTCGGCAGTACCTCGAATCTCCTTGGCAAGGTCTGCTGGCAGTGAGCCTCGGCGGGCAGATTCTCGCGGTCAGCGCCCAAGCCTGTCAGTTGCTCCACGCCGAGCGCTCGGCGCTGCTCGGTCGACGTTGTGAAGAGTTTCTGGGCGTCGATGGCCTGCAACTGCTGTCGCGTCTGCATCAGGGCGGTGTCGGCAGTTTGCAAACGGCCAAAGGCGAGTTCTTCTACAAAACCCTGCGTGCGCCGCAGCGTTCGATCAATGTCAGCACGCCGCCGCGCAGCACAGCGAAAACCGCCAAAGCACAACCGGATCTTGAATCCCTGGCCGGCAGCAATGTCCGGTATGCCCGAGCCTTGCGCATGGCCCGTCAAGGCCTGGCCAATGAGCTGCCGGTGTTGCTGCTGGGCGAAACTGGCACCGGTAAGGAAGTCATCGCCCGCGCCCTGCACATGGCCGGCACTCGCTGCGACAAACCCTTCGTCGCGGTGAACTGCGCGGCGATCCCCGAAGGTCTGATCGAGTCGGAACTGTTCGGCTACCGCGAAGGTGCGTTCACCGGCTCGCGTCGCGGCGGCATGATCGGTCGTCTGCAACAGGCCCATGGCGGCACCTTGTTTCTCGACGAAATCGGTGACATGCCGCTGGCCTTGCAGGCCCGTCTGCTGCGGGTGTTGCAGGACCGCAAAGTGGCACCGTTGGGCGCCGGCGAAGAGCAAGACATCGACGTCGCATTGATCTGCGCCACGCACCGCGACCTCAAGCGTCTGGTCGAAGAAAAACATTTCCGCGAGGACCTGTTCTACCGCGTCAACGGCATCAGCGTGATGCTCCCGGCTCTGCGCGAACGCGAGGATTTCAGCGGTCTGGTCACTCGTCTGCTGGCGAAGTTGGATGCGCCGACGATGGTCCTGCATGACGACTTGAACCGCTTGCTCGGCGGCTATCACTGGCCGGGCAACATTCGCCAATTGGAAATGGTTTTGCGCACAGCGCTGGCCATGCGCGAGCCTGGGGACACCGTACTCACCCTCGACCACTTGCCCGACAGCATGCTCGATGAGTTGACCGCTACCGAACGCCCTCAGGCCGGCAGCATTCGCGAAAATGAACTGGAGCTGATTCGCCAATCCCTGGACACTCACCAGGGCAACGTCTCGGCCGCCGCCGACGCCCTGGGCATCAGCCGCGCGACCTTGTATCGCAAGCTCAAACAGTTGCGCTCGTGATGCAGCGCTTGATCGTTCGGCTGATCGACAGCCAGAACCCCGAAGCCCTGCAAGCGGCATTGCGCTGGCTCTATAGCTTCGTGCGGCCCCATCGTCTGGCGATTGCCGGGTTGCTCGGGTTATCGGTCTGCGCCTCGTTGCTGGTGCTGGTCCAGCCTTGGCTGACCAAACTGCTGATCGACGATGGTTTGCTGGCGCGCAACTTTCCGATGCTGGTGCTGATCGCCGGGCTGATGATCGTGGCCGGGCTGCTCGGAACGGGGCTGTCGGGGATCAACCGTTACCTGCACACGCGCCTGTCCGGGCGGATTCTGTTTGCCCTGCGCGATGATCTTTATCGGCATCTGCAAACGCTCTCGCCGAGCTTCTACGGACAGCGCCGCATCGGTGACCTGATGTCGCGCCTCGATGGCGACGTCGCGGAGATCCAGCGCTTTGCCGTGGACTCGTTGTTCTCGGCGGTGTCGAGCGTGATCGGTCTGGTCTGTGCCGTGGCGATGCTGCTGACCCTGTCGTGGAAACTCTCGTTGCTGGCGCTGGTGCTGATTCCCCTCGACGTGCTCTGGCTGCGCTGGATGCGCCGCAAGGTCGAGCGCGATGTGCGGCAATTGCGTGAGCGCTCGGCGGACATGTCTTCGTTCATGGTCGAGACCTTGCCGGTGATGAAGTTCATTCAGTCTGCCGGCCAGCAACAGCGTGAATCGCGGCGCCTGGAGACATTGGGCCAAGGCTACATGAGCCAGTTGCTGCGCCTGCAAGTCACCGAGTTTTTCACCCAGGCAGTACCGGGCACACTGACGTCTCTGTCCCGTGCCTGCGCGTTCCTGATCGGCGGATATTGGGTAGTGCAGGGGACCTGGCAATTGGGCGCGCTGATCGCGTTTTCCACCTATCTGGGCATGGCCGTCGGACCGGTGCAGAGCCTGCTGGGCCTTTATGTCGCGATTCAGCGAATGACCGTCAGCCTCGGGCGCGTGATGGAGTTGCGCGGCGAAGAGCCGACTGTTCTCACGCCGGCCACGCCGCAGCCGATGCCGACCTCCGGTGAACTGCGTTTTGACAATGTGCACTTCAGCCATCCCGGTCGCCCGACAACCCTGCGCGGCATCGAAGCGCGAATTCCCTACGGTTTGAAAGTCGCCCTGAGCGGCGGCTCCGGGGTCGGCAAATCGACCCTGATCGACCTGCTGCAACGGCACCACGATCCGCAGTCCGGTCGGGTGTTGCTGGGGGAGGTCGATCTGCGCGAACTGGACTTGTTCCAGCTGCGTCGACGAATTGCCGTAGTCAGTCAGGACATCGTGCTGTTTCGCGGCAGCCTCGCCGACAACCTCGCCTACGCGGTGCCGGACGCCAGCCGTGAAGCGATTGCCGAAGTGGCGCGGCTGGCGCAACTCGACAGCCTGATCGAGTCCTTGCCCGAAGGCCTCGACAGTCCGTTGGGTGAACGCGGTCAGCAGTTGTCCGGCGGGCAGAAACAGCGCATCGCCATCGCCCGGGCGCTGTTGCAGGATCCATTGATTCTGGTGCTGGACGAAGCGACCTCGGCGGTGGATGAAACCACCGAGCGCGAAGTCATCGAAGCCATCGATCGACTGTTTGCCGGGCGTACGCGGATCCTCATCAGCCACCGTCCTTCAACCTTGGCGGATGCCGATTTGCGCTTTGAATTGCTCGACGGCGTACTCACTTCAAAAACGGTGCTGCATGAAGCCTGAGCTGCGGATTGGCGTAGTGGACAGCGGTCACTCGGCGGCACAGCGGGTGCAAGTGGTCGCCGGGCGGCGCTTCTCGTTGCTGGCGGATGGATTGGCCGAGAGCGACTTGCGCGACGATCCGCTGGGCCACGGCAGCGCGGTGATCGAGGCCATCGGCCGGCGGGCGCCTTCGGCGGTATTTTGCGTGGCGCAGGTGTTCGACCAACGTGGGGTCACCAGCGCCTTGCAGATCGCCACGGCGATTGACTGGCTGGTGGCGCAGGACGTTCGGCTGATTAATTTGAGCCTCGGCCTGCGTCAGGATCGCAGCCTGCTGCGTGAAGCCTGTGCCGCGGCGGTAGCGCGAGGTGTTTTGCTCTGTGCGTCCAGTCCGGCGCAGGGCGAGGGCGTGTTCCCGGCGGATTATCCACAGGTCCTGCGAGTCACCGGCGATGCGCGTTGTGCCGAACAGGAATGGTCGTGGCTCAACAGCGCTCAGGCGGATTTCGCCGCGTGTGTGCATGGCACCTATCCGGGGCAGTCTGGCGCCAGTCTCGGTTGTGCGGCGTTGAGCGGGCACATCGCGGGGTTTCTGGTGGCACATCCCGAGGCGAGCAACGAACAGGTCACTGAATGGCTGCGGGAGAATGCCCGTTATCGCGGCCCTGAACGGCGCTTCGGAGCATGATTTTGATTCTTGGCGCAGGGCCCGCGGGCGCGGCGGTTGCCTTGGGTTTGCGCCGGCTCGGTTATCCCGTGACGCTGGTCAGCGAATGGCGGCGGTTTTCGGCGCTGGAAGGCGTTTCCATTCGGGTGCTGGAGGCGTTGCGTGGCGCGGGGCTTCATCAGGCGCTGGCGGATGCGGCGCTGCCGTCCCAACGACAGGTGTCATGGAACGGCCAGCAGCATGCGCAGAACATCGAATTTCTGCTGGATCGCCCAAGCTTTGATCGAGGCTTGCGCGAGGATCTGCGCCTGGCTGGCGTTGAGCTGATCGAAGGCCGTGTGCTGACGGTGCAGTCATCGGTTTCGGGCCATCGGATCGAGGTCGAAGGGCGTGAGGCGCTGCTGGCGGATTTTCTGGTTGAGGCGCGTGGACGCCAGGCCCCTGCGCTCGGCAAGGGCCTGCGCGGGCCGGAGACGGTCAGTCTGCTCAATCGCTGGCAAAGCACGCCGGGAAGCACCGCCAGTGCCGTGGAAAGTCTTGAGGACGGCTGGGCCTGGATGGCCCGGCGAGCTGACGGTCAGTGTTACTGGCAATGGACGGTGGACGTGGCCAGTGCTGAATTGCCGGGCAAGGCGATGTTGCTCGATTACTGTCGTCAACGGCGCCAAGGCTCGGCATTGGCGCGGGTGTTTTTCGGTGCAGAACCTGAGATCGATCTACAGCTGCATGCGCGCAGCAGCACCGCGATTCTTTGCCCGCAGGTGTGTGGCGAAAACTGGATTCGGGTAGGGGATGCGGCGATGGCGGTGGATCCGCTGTCGGGCAACGGGATTTTTCAGTCATTGTCCTCGGCGTTACAGGCGCCGACGGTGATCAACACGTTGTTGCGTAAACCCGAGCGAGCGGCACTGGCTCAGCGCTTTCATCAGCAACGGGTGGAGCAGTTGTTTTTGCGTTTTGCGCGGATCGGACGGGATTTTTATGCCGATGAGCAGCGGTGGCTGGAACAACCTTTCTGGCAGGCACGGCGGCAGTGGCCGGATGCTGAGGTGGCGCATGCCGAGGTGGATTTTTCCTCGTTGAGGATTGAGCGTGCGCCGGTGTTGCGCGATGGATTTGTGGATGAAGCCGAGGTGGTGATCACGGCGGATCAGCCGCTGGGGATCTGGCATGTGCAAGGGGTTGAGCTGGCGCCGTTGGTGCGGCGGCTGCGGACCGAACCGGCCGAGCAGGCGTTGATGGGGTTGACGGTGGAGCAGGGCAGGATAGTCAGGCGTTGGTTATTGGCCCAGGGATTCAAACCTTGAATGTGTGGTGACTGATCTGGCCTCTTCGCGAGCAGGCTCGCTCCCACATGGAATGTGTGATCGACACACAGCTACTGTGGGAGCGAGCCTGCTCGCGAAGGCGGCCTAAAGGTCGCCGGTGATTACAACTTGATCAACACCGACTTCAACTCGGTGTAATGCTCAATCGCCGCATACCCCATCTCTCGCCCAACCCCGGACATCTTGTACCCACCAAATGGCAAGGCCGGGTCCAGCGCACTGTGGCAATTGACCCACACCGAGCCCGACTTGATCCGCGGAATCATTCGGTGCACTGCCGCCAGATCGTTCGACCAGATACTCGCCCCCAGCCCATACGGACTGTCATTGGCCATGCGCAACGCATCGGCTTCATCATCAAACGGAATCGCCACCAGCACCGGCCCGAAGATCTCTTCCTGCACCAGCGAGTGCTTCTGATCGACATCGACGATCACCGTCGGTTTAACGAAAAAGCCCGGCCCGAACTGCTCGCCACCACAAGCGATGGTCGCGCCGCTTTCCCGTCCCTTTTCGATGTAACCGTAAACCCGCTCCTGCTGACGCGCCGAGATCAGCGGTCCCATCTCGACGCTAGGGTCCAGGCCATTGCCCAGTTTCATGGCATTGGCGATGTCGGCGATGTCCGCCACCACATTGTCGAAATGCTTACGCTGCACATACAGCCGCGAACCTGCGCAACACACCTGGCCCTGATTGAAGAAAATCGCACTGGCGGCGCCGGCTGCGGCGCTCTTCAGGTCGGCGTCGGCCATGACGATGGTCGGTGATTTTCCGCCCAGTTCCAGGGTAACCCGGGTCATGGAATCCATGGCAATCTTGCCGATCTGCTTGCCCACGGCAGTGGAGCCGGTGAAGGTCAGCTTGTCCACCAGCGGGTTGTGGGTCAGGGCGGAACCAGCGGTGATGCCGGTGCCGGTGACCACGTTGAACACGCCTTCGGGGTAACCGGCTTCCAGCACCAACTCGGCAAGTTTCAGCGCGGTCAGCGGGGTTTCGTCGGCGGGTTTGAGCACCACGGTGCAACCGGTGGCCAGGGCCGGGCCAAGTTTCCAGCAGGCCAGCAGCAGCGGGAAGTTCCAGGCGACGATGGCGCCGACCACGCCCACCGCTTCGCGGCGGATGAAACTGTGGAATTGATCGTTGGGCATCAACGGCAACGACACTTCAACGCTGGAGCCTTCGATCTTGGTCGCCCAACCGGCCATGTAGCGCAGGAAGTCGATGGACAGTTGCACGTCCATCACCTGGGCCACGGCCGCGCTTTTGCCGTTGTTCAGGCATTCCAGTTGCGCCAGCAGTTCGGCGTCGCGTTCCATCAGGTCGGCGAGTTTCCACAGCAGGTTCTGCCGCTCCCGAGGTCGGGTGCGGGTCCAGACGGAATCATCGAAGGCCTGACGGGCGGCGAGCACGGCGCGGTCGACATCCTCAGGTGTGGCCCGTGGCACGACGCACAGCACTTCGCCGGTGGCCGGGTTGTGCAGGGGCATGGTTTGGCCGTCGGCGGCCTCGACCCAGTCGCCGCCGATGAGCATGCGCGGGGCGTGCTGGATGAACGCCGAGGTGGCGGGAAGCAAATAAGGGAGGGGCATGACGAGACCTCTTGTTGTTTGTGAGAACAGAGGTTTCGCAATGGCTGTGCCAAGTATTCTGAAAGGCAGAGAGCCCTTGGCTGGCGGGGTTTTGAAACACTCAAGGAAGTCGTGGGTGCGGGCAGATTGTTGCAAATTGCGACAGCTATGAGACGACGAGCAACCGGGTTGCGACCTTGAGGTACCTATTGTTGAGGACTAGAATTTTTCAGGATCGGTAGGTGAAATGACGGACCGTTCATCCGGCAAACCATCTGGCGTGAGGGAGGTAACGATGTTTCTTTCAACCCTGGAAATTCAAAACATCATTGAACACAGTTTTCTGCCGTCCGTGTGCACCTGCACCGTGGCGGCGGACCAGTCCCTGACGATTCGGGTCTGTGACTGCATGACCGGCAAAGTGGATATTGTGGCCACCCACGTTCCCCTCTGGACACTGGACAGTCCCCATGCGATCGCGTCGCTGGTGGCGGACATGCAGCACGAAATCGATGTACAAAAAAGCATTTCCCCCACCTATGACATCTGAACCGGCATTACGCCGCACCGTGGGAAAACGGTGCGGCCCGCAGCGATTGTTCAGGCTACAAACTTCCGGGAAATCTCTTCAAACGTGCCGCCATCCACGGCAGCCAACAGCTTTCTGTCGTCCTTGAGTGTTGCCAGAAAGGTCACTTCGGTTTCCTTGCCGGCCAGCATGAACCCGGCGATTGCGCCGATGGGGCCCAACAGCATGGCCCCGGCCACGCCAAAGCCGATGGCATCCTTGATGTTGTTGATCGAATCCTCGTTGGCCACTTCCACACTCTTGAACGATGAGAGCGGGAGGGTAATGCCAGGCCATGGATGAAGCGACGTTCTGAGGGTGAAAACGCCGTCTCTGTACTCTCCATCACCCTGCAGAAAGTCCCCCGCCAGGACAGTGATGCTTGCCATTTTTTTATCCCCTGGTGGCAATCGGTGAACCACCATTTCGCGCTTGCAGGGGGGCGACGTCAATTGTCGGCCGATGAGCTGTTCCGGTCAGGCCATCTATGCTGTCTCAGACTGCAACAACTGTCGCGATATTAGACGCAGGCAATCTCGTTCAGCGATGAGGCAAAGCAGCCTTCTTCGTGCAACTCATTGATTAAAAAGGTAATCGGTAAGCTGGCACGCTCCGTGTATTGCTCATCGCAGACGTTTCTTTTGCCTCCGTCAGCGGTGCGCCGCCGACGGCAGAAACCATAAAAACGATAAGCCACAAAAATAAGAAAGCACCGTGCGAGGTTCGACGTTGATGAAGAGAAAACTCCGATCAGGCCTGAGCGCCAGTCTGCTGGCCGTGGCCGCTTGTGTGGCGCTGCATTCGCCTTACGGCCTGGCAGCCCGCGACGCCCAGACCATCCTCAAGGAAACCTGTCAGGGCTGTCATACCCCCGAAGCCGATAATGCCCTGAGCCGCATCAGCCACCAGCGTAAAACTCCGGAAGGCTGGCTGATGAGCATCGCCCGCATGCAAATCATGCACGGTTTGCAGATCAGCGATGACGACCGCCGAACCCTGGTCAAATACCTGGCCGACACCCAAGGCCTGGCCCCAAGCGAGACCGACGGCGTGCGTTATGCATTGGAACGTCGACTCAATACCGTCGAGAAGTTCGACGACCAGACCAGCCAGATGTGCGGCCGCTGCCACTCCGGTGCGCGGGTCGCGCTGCAACGCCGTCCGGCCCAGGAATGGGAGCATCTGGTGAACTTCCACCTCGGCCAATGGCCGTCGCTGGAATACCAGGCGTTGTCTCGCGACCGTGATTGGTTCGACCTTGCTCGAAAAGACATGGTGCCGCTGCTGGCCAAGCGTTATCCGCTGGACAACCCAGCCTGGAAAAAATGGCTGAGCACTGCGCCGAAAGCCGAGGCGCTGGTGGGTGACTGGAGCTTCAGCGGCCACCTACCGGGCAAGGGTGAATTGGCCGGTGTGATGAGCGTCACGGCCGATGGCAGTGACACGTTCAAGGTCAGCGTCAAAGGCCAATACGCCGATGGCAGTCCGTTCAACGGCGATGGCAGTGCGATTCTCTACACCGGCTACGAATGGCGCGGCAACGTGACCATCGACGGCGTGACCATGCGCCAGGTGTTTGCCGCCCAAGGCAATGCGATGCAGGGCCGGATGTTCGAGGCCGAGCACGATGAGCGAGGCCTGGACTTCGTCGCCGCCAAGCAGGGCAGCAGTCGTTTGCTGGCGGTGCAGCCGGGTTACCTGAAGGCTGGCGCTGAAACTGAAGTCACCCTGATCGGCAGCGGTCTCACCGGCAAACCGAACTTCGGCAAAGGTGTGGAAGTGGTCGACGTCATCGAGCAGAGCCCGGAGCGCATCAAGGTCAAACTCAAGGCCGCCGCCAATGCCCAGCCGGGCCTGCGCAACGTCACCGTCGGCACGCTGAAAGGCCCGACCCTGTCGGTCTACAGCAAAATCGCCGAAGTCAAAGTCGTGCCCGAGTT
Source organism: Pseudomonas sp. LS2P72 (assembly GCF_054897865.1). Taxonomy (NCBI): domain Bacteria; kingdom Pseudomonadati; phylum Pseudomonadota; class Gammaproteobacteria; order Pseudomonadales; family Pseudomonadaceae; genus Pseudomonas; species Pseudomonas sp. LS2P72. Next base: position 4,995,091 of record NZ_CM142708.1, on the reverse strand, counting down.
CTCGGTGGCGCGGATCGGCGACGGCGGTGGTTCGACACCGAAAGTCCAGGGCCGTTTTGATGCCGAAGCCTGGGGCAAGGGCGCCGATGGCAAGCCGTATCGCATCGGCGTGTTCCCGGCGCAGTGGTCGGTCGAAGCTTTCGACGACCGTGCCAAGGAAGACGAAGACGTCAAGTTCGCCGGCACCATGCAGGCTGACAGCGGCGTGTTCACACCGGGCGATGCCGGGCCAAACCCGCAGCGCAAAATGTCCACCAACAATGCCGGCAACCTCAAGGTGATCGCCGCGGTCGACGACGCAGGGAAATCCCTGACCGGCGAAGGCCACATGATCGTCACCGTGCAACGCTGGAACAATCCACCCATTCCATGAGTTGGCTGATCCAAAAAGATTCAGACACTTTTTCGGAATGACCGCAGGCCCCGTAGAACGGGGTTTGCACAGGAGGTTGCAATGGGCGCTATTTTGAATCTGGTCGAGCGGAATCTGCACGAAGTGCACGTCGATGCCGACCGCATGCTGTTTCACATTCCCAGCAGTTCGCTGTTCGCCAGCGATGAACTGACGGGCACCATCATCGACACCTTGCGCGGTCCTGGCTGTTCGTCGGACGACCTGATCCAGCGTTTGTCGTCACGCTTCAACGGCGAAGAAATCACCGAGACCTTGCGTGAGTTGATGTCCCTGGAACTGGTCAGCGACGGCTCGCCGCTGACCCCGGACATCGGCACCAAACGGGTCGAGCGCACGGCGATCAACACCGTGGTGCTCAACGTCAATACCGGCTGTAATTTGAGCTGCACCTACTGCTACAAGGAAGATCTGGACAAGCCATCGGCCGGCAAGAAAATGGACGTCGAAACCGCGGTCGCCTCGGTGGAAATGCTGCTGCGTGAATCGCCGGACGAAGAGCGTTTCACCGTGGTGTTTTTCGGTGGTGAGCCACTGAGCAATCGCAAGCTGATCGAGTACATGGTCGACTATTGCGAGAAGCGTTTTCGCGAGGCCGGCAAGTTCGTCGAGTTCGTCATGACCACCAACGCGACGCTGCTCACCGAAGAGACCGTGGACTATCTGAATGCCCACCGTTTTGGCCTGTCAGTCAGTATCGACGGACCAAAAACCGTGCACGACCGCAACCGCATCACCGTGGGCGGGCAGGGCACTTACGACGTGGTGCGACGCAAGGCTGAAATGCTGCTGTCGCGCTACAACAGCCGTCCGGTTGGTGCCCGCGTGACCCTGACCACCGGCGTGACCGACGTCGAAACCATCTGGGATCACCTGTTCAACGAACTAGGTTTTGCTGAAGTCGGTTTTGCCCCGGTGACCTCCGGCGACATCAGCACCTTCAATCTGTCCAGCGACGAACTGATCGAAGTCTTCGCCAACATGAAGAAGCTTGGTCGGCGTTATCTGGAAGCGGCGCTGGAGCACCGCAATATCGGTTTCTCCAACCTGCACCAGCTGATCACCGACATCCACGAAGGCCACAAAAAAGCCCTGCCCTGCGGCGCGGGCCTGAAGATGCTGGCGGTGGATCACAAGGGCGAATTGAATCTGTGCCACCGCTTTACCGGCTCATCGTTGCCAACTTTCGGCAACGTTCACAGCGGGGTGAAACAGGTCGAGTTGAACGACTTCCTGTCCCAGCGCCTCGACCGTACCAACACCGGTTGCGAAGACTGCCAGATCCGCAATCTGTGCTCCGGCGGCTGCTACCACGAGAGCTATGCCCGTTACGGCGATCCGACCCACCCGACCTATCACTACTGCGAACTGATGCGTGACTGGGTCGACTTCGGCATCGAGGTCTACACCCGGATCATGGCCCACAACCCTGCGTTTATCAGCAGCTACATCACTCCGCGCAAGGCTCACTGATATGAAACATCTCAAGGCAATCAATAATAAAGCGCTGAAACTGGATGAGGCCGCGGCCGAAAACCGCATCGAAGAAGTGGTGGCGATGAGTTCCGTCGCCGGCTGCGCCTCGACTACCGACCCGGGTTGGGAAATCGATGCGTTTGGCGGTGTGTCGTCGCTGTGCCAGCCGATGGAAGCCGACCTTTACGGTTGTTCCGACCCTTGCTGGTGGCCGGCCCAGGTGCCCGACATGATGAGCACCTACCCGGACTGGAACAAGGATGCCCAGGCATCCAACGACAACTGGCGCAACCTCGGGACTGTCTTTCCAAAAGACAAGTAATCGGTCAGATAGAAGGATTCCAGCATGCCTAGCATCAAAGCCTGCGGCCTGGCCGCATTCGCCGTCCTGAGCGCCTGTTCGCTCAACGTTCTGGCCGATGAAAACACTGCACTCGAAACGGGTCACGAGTACATGGTGACCACCAATTACCCGAACAACCTGCACGTCATCGACCTGGCCACCGACACCCTGTTCAAGACCTGCAAGATGCCGGATGCCTTCGGTCCCGGCACCGTGCAGTTATCGCCGGACCGCAAGACCGCTTACGTGTTGAACAACCACTACGCGGATGTCTATGGCGTTGAACTCGACAGCTGCAAACAGGTGTTCCACGCCAGCATCACCCAGAAACCGGGGGAGAAAGCCAAGTCGATGTTCGCCTTCACCCTCAGCCACGACGGCAAGGAATTGTTCACCATTGCCAACCCGACGTTGATGCGGAGCGACCGCTACGAAGTGCAGCAACCGCGGCTCGATGTGTACGCCACCGACGCCGGCATGAACGCCAAACCCGTGCGCAGTTTCCCGGCGCCACGGCAGTTGACCATCATGCAGAGCGGTGACGACGGCACGTTGTACGTGGCCGGGGCGGATGTCTACAGGGTTGATGTGAAAACCGGCAAGTTCGACGTGCTGATCCCCAGCCGCCACTGGAAACGCCCGAACTACAGCGCGCCGGACGTGCTCTACGTGTGGAATCAGCAGACCTACCGCCATGACTTCTCGCTGCTCTACACCGCCGCGAAATTCAAGGACAAGAAGCAGGATCCAGCGACTGCCGAATACCTTTACGGGCTGTTCAGCATCGACCTGAAAACCGGCAAGACCGAAACCACCGACTTCGGCCCGCTGACCGAAATCTACTTCAGCGGCATGCGCTCGCCGAAAGATCCGAACCTGATGTTCGGTGTGCTCAACCGTTTGGCGAAGTACGACATCAAGGAAAAGAAAATGCTCCAGGCAGCGACGCTGGATCATTCCTACTACTGCATTTCGTTCAACAAGGACGGCAGCAAGATTTATCTGGCGGGGACGTTTAACGATGTGGCGATCTTTGATCCCGAGAGCATGAAGCAGATTGGCAGCATCAAGTTGCCGGGTGGGGATATGGCGATTACGACGGCGCAGGTTTTCGTCCGGTAATCGAGGCGCCTGAACTGACGCCATCGCGGGCAAGCCTTGCTCCTACGGATCGGGTTGATCGCACCATTTGGTTCGACTCGAACCCGTAGGAGCATGGCTTGCCCGCGATGAGGCCCTCAAGATCACAGATTCATCAAACCCCAGGCACCGGACAACTCATATCCCCCCTCCTGGCACTTCAAATAATTCTTGAAAGTCTCAACCCGCGCCTTGGTCAACTCAGTGATGCAGTTGCTGTAGATCAGCGGATACACACTCCCGCCTTCCACCCCGGCGCTCGAGAACTTGCACTCGGCATCCCGAAACGCAATCCACGAACGCTGTGCCCCGAGCAGCAGCTTTTTGCTTTCGGGGTTGCTCTTCAAACGCTCGTTGAGCTGCTGGTAAAGCGCATTCAACTCCTTGTCCGCCGTCTTGTGCTGCTGCGCCGCGCACTGATTCATCGTCGCCTGATCAGTGGCGTTGTCGCAGTCCAAAGCATAAGCAGCGGTGGTGAACAGCAGAGGCGTCAGTGCCAGAAGAAAGCGTGGGGGCATGGGGATTCTCGTTGTGGCAGGAAAGTCGGGATGCAGTTTAGTGCCGTATTCGACCCTTTATGTTTGCCATTCATCGCACTTTTTAATCGATTCATAGGCGAGCCACGGCACATCATGTGACGCCCAGATATGCGCCTGAGGCGTCGTTTTCGGGTCATCGTCCAGAGTCGCCACACGAACAATAACGTGGGGTTGGGCCAGGCGCTCAGCCATCAAGTGTGAACCGCAGACCGAACAGAAATGCCGAAGCTTGCCCGGCGACGATTCGTAGCTGCTCAGGCGATCCTGGCCTTTGGTCCAGCGAAAATGTTCGCGCATGACCCCGGCTGTCGAGGCGAATGCCGCTGCGTGAGCCTTGCGACAGGTTTGACAGTGGCAATGACTGATGGGCATGTCGAGACGATCGAGCTCGTATTCGACGGCTTTACACAAACAGCTGCCATGCAGGCTAATCATCGCGTGCTCCTGATTGCGTGAGCCCGCAGGCCAGGCCCAGCAAGGCTCCGCGATAACGTTCCGTAAGTGAAAGCTGCATGAATCGTCCTTGTCTGAGTCAACTTCGTCCTGAACGTCAGCAGTTTCGGGCACTGACTATCGTGTTGAAGCCAGAACTTACACCTTGAAATACAGCCGAATATTTCAGGTAGGGTTGATTGCGATATCCGATTGATACAACTTTAAGGTTGGTCTTGTGGCCTGACAGGCCTACTGTTCAGTACAGGAGGTGACTTATGAATCCAGCATCAGATCGCATCGAAAGGAAGATCCTGCTCAAAACGCCGCGCTCGCAGGTCTGGCGCGTGCTGGCCAATGCCGAAGCCTTCGGACAGTGGTTTGGCGTGGCGCTGGAGGGCAAGCGTTTTGTCGCCGGTGAATGGACCCAGGGGCAGATTACGTACCCGGGTTATGAACACTTGCTGTGGAATGTACTGGTGGAGCGGGTCGAGCCGGAACGGGTGTTTTCGTTTCGCTGGCACCCGTATGCCGTGGAGCCTGAGCTCGATTACTCCCAGGAACCCACCACTTTGGTGAAGTTCGAGCTCGAAGACATGGATGAAGGCACGTTACTCAAGGTCACCGAGTCCGGTTTCGATCACATCCCCCAGACGCGCCGGCTCAAGGCGTTCCGGATGGACAGCCGCGGTTGGGATGAACAGATGAACAACATCGAAGAGTTTCTCAAAGTCAGTGCCAAGCAACGCGAGCGTCAAGAAGAGTGATGGCTGCATGTTCGAACCTTGGCTGAAACGCTGGGTGTTTCTCGAGGACGGTAACTCCGGGGCCTAAAGCTCAGCTACAGGCCGCGAAAACCGCGGCTTCGATGCTTGAAACCTGAGCCGTCTAAGGGTTTTCGGAAGGGCGGTTATAGCGAATGTCTTACACGCGATAGTAGCTATGTCGTCTATTGCACATTGGATCCCAAGCGTAATCTAGCCTCATCAACCGAAGCACAGGAAGTGCTCGGGATCATGGATGATCGACCATAAGCAAGGAATCGCTGCCGACAGGGAGTCGTAATGGTCTTGGGAAAAACCCGCTTCGGCGGGTTTTTTTTCGCCTGTCGAAAAGTACTTGGCAGATGAATTCGTGTAGCAGCTGCCGAAGGCTACGTTCGGCAGCTGTTACAGGAAAGGGCTTCAAGGCTGAAATGGTCAAAGGCTTACACCCGCTAACGGGTATGTCGTCTTTTGATGCATCACCGATGTGTTTAATCTGGATACATCAACTGAGTCGCAGGAAGCGCTCAGGATCACGGATGATCGACCATTGGCCAGGATGGCTGCCGACAGGATGTCGAAATGGTCTTGAGAAACCCGCTTAGGCGGGTTTTTTTATGGGTGCGCCAGGCATGGCGCGTTGCGCGTAAGCGCAACCAGTTTGGCTGTGGTGGCCACGCTGGTGACTTGGAGGTGAGAGTCCTCTACACACCCGGCAAGGGGAAGTGTTAGCCAGAGGCAAGGGTGTCGCGGGTGACTGCGAATCTGAAGGAAGCCCGAGGCAAAATGCTGGCCTGACGAACAGGAAGCGGATAGAGGCGGCGCAGCGGGGTAAGACGGCCCAAATCGTCAAAGCCCAATACTTGCACGGAACGCTGTGACGTAAATCCGACAGGCATAAGCAGGAAGGTCGCGCGAATTACCCTGGGAGATCTGCACGTTTGCCACTGTGCTACCGAGCGTCGAGAGGCGACGGGATGAACGTGCAGAAGTCAGCCGAGGCCGTAGTAAGTGACGAATAACCACGTCACCAAGGGCCGAACAGGTTATGCCGCCAGTAGGCGTCAGAGTCTCGTCGAGTATCGAAATGCAGAAATTTCTCCCAGAGAAGACTGTTACCCCGAGTCCCGGACAGTATCCGAGGATGACGGCTGACAGGGCAGAGGTATCGACGGCGTCTGTGGCGTGGACGAACGCGGAGCCGGACACGCTGATGGCGCGGGTGCTTGCACCGGCGAACCTCAAGCGTGCGTATCACCGCGTGGTCAGCAACAAGGGCGCACCGGGTGCCGATGGCATGACGGTCGATGACTTGGCGGGCTACGTAAAACAGTATTGGCCGACCCTCAAGGATCGGTTGCTGGCCGGTGAGTACCACCCGCAAGGTGTATGCGCCGTCGACATCCCCAAACCCAAAGGCGGCACAAGACAGCTGGGTATCCCCAGCGTCGTGGATCGCCTGATCCAGCAGGCTCTGCTGCAACAGCTCACGCCGATCTTCGACCCGCTGTTCTCGGACTACAGCTACGGTTTTCGTCCGGGCAGAAGCGCCCACCAAGCCCTCGAAACCGCTCGGGACCATGTGGCAGCGGGTCACCGCTGGTGCGTGGAACTTGATCTCGAGAAGTTCTTTGATCGGGTCAACCACGATGTCCTGATGGCTTACGTGACGCGTCAAATCGAAGATAAGCGGGTGCTCGCGCTGATCCGTCGTTACCTCGAAGCGGGAACGATGTCGGGCGGACTCGTCAGCCGACGGCAGGAAGGGACGCCGCAAGGCGGCCCGCTCTCGCCGTTGCTGTCGAACATCCTGCTCAACGAACTCGATCGCGAACTGGAACGGCGAGGCCATCGCTTCGTGCGTTATGCCGACGACGCCAACATTTATGTGCGCAGTCGTCGTGCGGGTGAGCGAGTGTTGGCTGGGGTTGAGCGCTACCTGAATCAGCGTCTGAAACTGACGCTGAATCGGGAAAAGAGCTGCGTAGCACGGCCTTGGGTCTGCGACTACTTGGGCTATGGGATGAGCTGGCATAAACAGCCAAAGCTGAGGGTAGCGAGCATAAGCCTGCACCGCCTACGCGATCGACTCAGGGAAATCTTGCGTCGGATACGGGCTCGCTCAATGAGGTATATCGTCGAGCAAGTAACGCCCGTACTGCGTGGTTGGGCTGGCTACTTCAAGCTGACTCAGAGCAAGCGGCCACTTGAGGAACTGGACGGATGGGTGCGTCACAAACTTCGTTGTGTCATCTGGCGTCAATGGAAGCGGCCCTCTACGAGGGCGCGCAACTTGATACGTTTGGGACTCGACGAGGCGCGGGCGTGGAAATCGGCGACCAATGGCCGAGGCCCATGGTGGAACTCGGGAGCGTCGCATATGAATCAGGCGCTACCGAAGAAGCTGTGGGATCGACTCGGGTTGGTCTCGATACTGGATACGATAAACCGGCTTAGCCGCATAACCTGAACCGCCGTATACGGAACCGTACGTACGGTGGTGTGAGAGGACGGCGGCTGTGAAGCCGCCTCCTACTCGATGCGATGGAAAATCCTCGTCGCATCATTTTGGCCGGGGGGAACGGCAGCCAGGCACTGGCTGCCGATCGGGATGGATCAGCGTGCTGACAACTGATCGAGTTTCGCCGCTACACGCTCAGTGATTTCCGAGCGCAGTTTCAATGACCCGGCAGCACGTTTGCGGGCCTCCTCCAGCACGCTGACCGGAGCCGTTTCAGGGCTGCCCGAAGCAAACGGCGGTGCCGGGGCGTATTCGAGCTGCAACTGCACCAGCTCTGCCGTGTCCTTACCGAACAACTCCGCGGCCAGGGTCAGGGCAAAATCGATGCCCGCCGTGATCCCGCCACCGGTCAGCAGATTGCCGTCGCGCACTACACGATCCTTCACCGGGATCGCCCCCAAAGGCACCAGCAATTCGTGATAAGCCCAGTGAGTGGTGGCGCGTTTGCCCTTCAGCAAACCCGCCGCACCGAGCACCAGCGCGCCGGTACACACCGACGTGACGTAACGCGCGGTGGCGGCCTGCGCCTTGATGAAGGCCAGCGTCTGTTCATCCTCCATCAACGGCCCGACGCCACTGCCGCCGGGAATGCAGATCACATCCAGCTTCGGGCAATCGTCGAACGTGGTGGTCGGTTTCAGCACCAGGCCTGTGCTCGCGGTGACCGGCACCAGATCCTTCCAGATCAAATGCACCTTCACGTCCGGCAGCGAGGCCAGTACGTCGTAAGGGCCGGTGAGGTCCAGTTGCTGAACCTGTGGAAACAACAGAAAACCGATCTGCAACGTCATGGCATTTTTCTCATGAAGTGGGTGGACGACTTCACTTTAGGCTCGTAGGATTTGGCGCATACGCCAATCACCCCACGAATTACGCCAATGCCGAAAAACATTCATGTGCTCGCCTTTGCCAATGTGCAACTGCTCGACGTCACCGGGCCATTGCAGGTGTTCGCCTCGGCTAACGATATTTCCCGCCAGCAAGGCTTGCCGGCGCCTTACGCGCCGACGGTGATTGCCTGCGGCGGCGGGGTGGTGATGTCGTCGGCGGGGCTGGCGCTGTTGGCCGAGCCGTTGCCCGTAGAGGGCAGTGACACGTTGATCATTGCCGGAGGCTGGGGCGTTTACGACGCGGCGCGAGATGAACCGCTGGTGGCCTGGGTACGTGAACATGCGATGGGGTGTCGACGGGTGTCGTCGGTGTGCACCGGGGCATTTTTGCTGGCGGCCAGTGGCTGGCTCGATGGCCGGCGGGTGGTCACGCACTGGACCCGTTGCGAGCAGTTGGCGCAGCAGCATCCGCGACTGCAGGTTGAGCCCAATCCGATTTTCATCAATGACGGTCCGGTCTGGACCTCGGCCGGGGTCACCGCCGGTATCGATCTGGCGCTGGCCATGGTCGAAGAAGATCTCGGCCGCACGATGGCCCTGGAAGTTGCCCGGCAACTGGTGGTGTTCCTGAAACGTCCCGGCGGCCAGTCGCAGTTCAGCGTGACCCTCTCTTTGCAAAAGGAAGGCAACCGTTTCGACGAACTTCACGCCTGGATCAGCGAAAACCTCACCAAGGACCTGGGCATCCCGACCCTGGCCTTGCAGGCGGGCATGAGCGAACGCAGCTTCGTCCGCCACTACCGCGCCGACACCGGCCAGACGCCGGCTCGAGCCATCGAACTGATTCGGGTCGAGACCGCCCGACGTTTGCTCAGCGATACCGGCGTACCGATCAAACGGGTGGCGGTGCAATGCGGATTCGGCAGCGAAGAGACGCTTCGACGCAGTTTTCTGCGGGCCATGGGCGTGACCCCGCAGGCCTATCGCGAGCGTTTCAGCGTCAGCCCACCAGCAGATCCAGTAATGCTCTGAGTGTTGCAACGAACCCGCCCCAGCCGTAGCCGCACAGGGTGGCTAGGTTTCGACTTCCGAAACTTGATTGAAGTACTTCGACCGATCCGGCGTAAACGTCACCACCATGTTGGTCCGCGAACAGGTCAACGCCCGCTCTTCACTCAAATCAATATCCAGATCGTCCCCGCGTAACCCTTGCCACTGAGCGAGGTACTTGAGGGATCCGTATTTTTCGAGTTTTTTCAGGCTGCGGCTGACGCCACCTTTCCAGCCCAGCACTGGCAGTTCGCCGGCCAGGCAGCGTTGGGCGAGTTCGGGGAAACGGGCGGCGCGTTGGCGGCCGATTTCCCAGCATTTGATCAGGCCTTTGTCGTGGCATTCCCACAATTCATCCCGGTTCAAGCCTGACCGGAGTGGGGCGTCGATGCTGCGGTGGATGCGTTGGGTCATTCTGGTTCCTTGAATTCGGGTTTTGTTGGACAGCTCCGCTGTACCCGTTGAGGGGGGATGGTAGGTGGGGATGTAACGGCTGGCAACAAAGGATTTTCCGGTGGCGGACGCGGGTTTTGTTTAAGCAATGCAGGACTTCGGACTACACAAACATGTGACGAGGTGCTCTCACGGCTGCCAGAAACTCTTCTCCCCACTCAACTTCCGATCCAGAAAACACGCCGCACTGATCAGTGCCAAATGCGTCAGTGCTTGCGGCGTATTGCCCCGATGCCGCGCATGGCTGTCGATCCGGGAGTCGTCATTGCGATAGCGGTAAACCATGCCTTCGCGCACCAGATTCTTTTCGATGGCGCCGAGGGTCGCGAGCCAGCGCGGGTCTTTGGCGCTGACGAAACGCACCAGTGGCATCAGCAGCATCGAGCCGTCGAGGGCGGTGCCGCCGATGTGCTGGACGAAATGCCCGCATTCTTCGTTCCAGAAATTTCCCCAGATGTCCGCGTAAATCGCCTGTGGGGTCTGGTCCCTGCGGGCGAACGGGGCGGGCAGGGAGCGTTTTGAGGCGAGGCGAATGGCTCGATCCAGTGCCACCCAGCACATCAGCCGCGAGTGCAGGAAATGATGCTGCTCGCCGCGCATTTCCCAGATGCCGACGTCCTTTTGCTCCCGGTTTTCGTAGACCTGGTCGGTATTCATAGCTTAGGTCCGGTAGCGACCACTGTGGCGATGCCACTCCAGACTTCCTGCCACCCAGCTTTTCACGCCTGCCAGAAAACGCTTGAGCAGGGGCGAAGCATCCACGAGCAGCTCCTTTTCGGCGGCTTCATACAGGCGCATGACGTCGTCATGAATGGTCGCACTCAGCTTCATGGCTTGTTCGATAGAGCATTGCCTCTCATTCGCCAGCAGCAACGGCAGATTGAAGTCACCGACTTGGGCAAGGTTTTCCTTGGGCGCCGAATACAGGTCGTTGGCGATGATTGTCGCACTGGCCGCCAACGTGGTGACGCGGCGCACCGCGGGAGAGGAATAGACATTGGCCGGCAGTTCATAGCCGCCGATGACGTCAATCAGCGACATGCAGGGCAAAAAACTATTGGTCTGGCGCTGGGCAAGATATTCCCAGAGGGCAGGTGTGACGCCACTGAAGCGCCAGGCCGCTTCGGCGGTCATGGTAACGAACATGGCGATGATTTCATGACGGACCCTGGCGATCTGGGTGAACGTGGCGAACTCGGCGACGCGTGCCATGTACGCGCGCAGGCCTACCAGCACTGGGTCGCTTTCCAGGGCGGTTTCAAGGTTCGGGCGATAATCCTCGGTCAAATGCACAGGTTCCAGCGCGGCGAGCGCGACGGACAGGCGAGGGCCGACCAGTGCCGGTATGGATCCGGTACGTTCATCATCGCAGTAGTAGTCGTCCACGGCGAATAACGCGGCGATGCATTGAGCGGATAAAAGCAGGCGATCGGGATTGTCGGTATCCGTGTGGCACAACATGGCGAACCGGCCGAATCCCGATGCACGAATTTTTTGCTGTTGACCAGCGAAAATGCCGGTTTTTTCAATCCATTGCATGAGGCGGTCATCGACTTCTGACGCGAGTGTTTCATTGATTCGAAAAGGCGCCACGCAATGCAGTGGCGGTACCTGCCAGTTCGTGACTGCCTGGCTGCGCGTTGCGCCACTCCGTGCGAGCTCATGCCATTGGTGTATGCCGTTCAGGCCGAATTGTTCGAATATCTTGCGAAACCATGCGGTGAACGCCTGTGGTGCCGCATCGATGGCGGCAGGGATTTTCGAGAGATCCAGCCATTGCCAGTTTTCGGCCTCTTCGGTGTTGGCAATGGGGTCGATATCGCAGACACCAGCAAATACATGATCGTATTCGTGCTCGATAAGTTGGTTCGAGACGGGCTCGTGATAGAGAAGTGTCGAGACCTTGAACAATTTGCAGCTGATGCCCATTTCTTCGCGCAACCGCCGTTGCGCCGCTGCGAGCGTTCGCTCACCCAAGCGAGGATGACCACAACAGGTATTGGTCCACAGCCCCGCCGAATGGTATTTGCCAAGTGCGCGTTGTTGCAGCAGCAGATGCCCGTTACGATTGAAAACGAAAATGGAAAACGCGCGGTGTCGCAGGCCTTGTTGATGGACCTGCAACTTGGGGGCGAAGCCGGTCTGGCGATCTTTCGGGCTGACCAGAATCAGTAACTCTTCCATAGCAAGACTCCTGCGTGCCTTCGCTACTGGACATTACTTCGGACCAGACTTCGTAGTGAACTTCAGACTAGTTTTCGGGAATAGAAAATCTAGTTCAGTTCCAATAGCGCCGCAAGGCGTTGCAGACTTTTACACCAGGTACTTTTTACTGCCAGTCGGGTTTGTGGCACCGTGCATCCGCAAAGGATGAGAGGATCCCATGGCAAACCCCTATCGCGAACTATTCAACGCCCCAGGTGCTCGAGCTTTTGTGCTGGCCGGGATGATCGCGCGCATGCCGATTTCCATGACCGGCATCGGCCTGATCACCATGCTCTCGCAATTGCAGGGCGGCTACGGATTGGCCGGTCTGGTGGCGGCAACGTTTGCCCTGGCCACGGCGTTTTGTGCGCCACAGGTCTCGCGGCTGGTGGACCGTTTCGGCCAGCGTCGGATCTTGCCAGTCTCGGCACTGATCGGGGGCGGGGCGTTGTTGCTGGTGTTGCTTTGCACGCGCTTGCAGGCGCCGAACTGGACGTTGTTTGTGTTCGCCGCGCTGGCCGGTTGCATGCCGAGTATGTCGGCGATGGTGCGGGCGCGCTGGACCGAGGTGTATCGCGGCCAGCCTGAACTGCAAACCGCCTATGCGCTGGAGTCGGTGCTGGACGAGGTCTGTTTTATTGTCGGGCCGCCACTGTCGGTGGGGTTGTGCGTGGTGGCGTTTCCCGAAGCGGGGCCGTTGGCGGCGTTGCTGATGCTGGCGATCGGGGTGACGGCGTTTGTGCTGCAACGTGACACCGAGCCGGCGATTCATCCTCATGAAGAACATCACCAAGGTTCGATCATTCGCTCCGGCGAGATTCAGTTGCTGATGCTGTTGATGGTCGCCATGGGCACCATCGTCGGCGTGGTGGATGTGGTCAGCGTGGCGTTCGCCCAGCAGCAGGGCCAGCCGGCGGCGGCGAGCATTGTGTTGTCGGTGTATGCCATCGGCTCGTGCCTGGCCGGGCTGGCGTTCGGGGCATTGCGCTCGAAACTGCCGTTGCCGCAACTGTTCCTGTACGGCGGGGTGGCGACGGCGGTGACCACGTTGCCGTTGCTGCTGGCGACGAACATTCTCGGGCTGTCGCTGGCGGTGTTCGTCGCCGGGCTGTTTTTTGCGCCGACCCTGATTGTGGCGATGGCGTTGGTGGAGCGCATCGTGCCGCCGGCCAAACTCACTGAAGGCCTGACCTGGTTGGTGACCGGATTGAGTATCGGCGTGGCGATCGGTGCGGCCAGTTCGGGTTGGCTGATCGATGCATTTGGAGCCCGGAGCGGGTTCTGGGTCGCCGTCGCCGCTGGCGCCGTGGTCCTCGGTTCCGCCGTGCAAAGCTTCCGCCATTTGAAATGATGATTTACCTGTGGGAGCGAACCCTGTGGCGAGGGGATTTATCCCCGTTCGGCTGCGAAGCAGTCGTAAACGCGGTTTAACTTTGAAATGCCGGGGCCGCTCCGCAGCCCAACGGGGATAAATCCCCTCGCCACAGGCTCACTCCTACAAGGGGGATGTGTACGACTAATTCTCCCCAGCGCTCATCCGTTCTTCTATACAGACAACTTTTCGAGGTAAACCCGGTGACCCAGCTGACATTGCTCTGCCTGCCCTATTCGGGTGCGAGTGCCATGGTCTACAGCCGCTGGCGGCGCAAATTGCCGGAGTGGCTCAAGCTGCAACCCGTGGAACTTCCGGGGCGTGGCGCCCGGTTTGGCGAACCCTTGCACACCGACATGCGCCGCTTGGCGCTGCAACTCGCGCAGGAACAAAAAGCCACGCTCAAGGCGCCGTACGCGCTGTTCGGTCACAGCCTTGGTGCGTTGCTGGCCTGTGAGATGGCTCATGCGTTTCGCTCGCTGGGCTGCCCGGAACCGGTGGCGCTGTTCGCTTCGGGGACGGCTGCACCGACGATGCGGGCCGACTACGACCGGGGTTTCGCCGAGCCCAAAACCGATGCCGAATTGATCGAACAACTGCGCACCCTCAACGGCACCCGTGAAGAGGTGCTGGCCAACGAAGAACTGATGAGTCTGACGCTGCCAGTGTTGCGTGCGGACTTCCTATTGTGCGGACGTTTCGAACCGCAACAGCGTGCGTTGCTCAAATGCCCGGTTCACGTGCTCGGCGGCAAGGCTGATCGCGCTACCACCGAGCAGTTGATCGGCTGGAGCAAGGAAACCCACGGCAGTTTCTCGGTGGACATGCTTGCTGGCGGACACTTCTTTATCCACGAGCACGAGGCCAAGGTGTTGCGGGTGATCAAGGATCAGCTGGACGTTCACCATCGACGGCACGCCATGGCCGTCAGCGCCTGACGCAATACCTGTAGGAGCCGAGCTTGCTCGCGATGACGGACTGACATTCAACATCGATGTCGACAGATACACCGTCATCGCGAGCAAGCTCGGCTCCTACAGGGTTCACTTCACATCCCGCATCAACCCTGGCTTCACCTCCTTCCTGATACTTGTTCTCATTCGCTAATTTTTCCGGTCTGCATTCGTTTTATAGGGACGACGTGCCTTTGTGCTTCCCGCCACTGATCCGGATGCTAAGAAATGAATGCTGAAGACTCCTTGAAACTTGCTCGCCGGTTTATCGGGTTGCCCCTGGAAAAGCGCCAGATGTTCCTTGCGGCCTTGCAAAAGGAAGGCGTTGATTTCTCCCGTTTCCCCATTCCTGCCGGCGTCGAAGCAGAAGATCGCCAGGCCTTGTCGTACGCCCAGCAGCGCATGTGGTTTCTCTGGCAACTGGACCCGCAAAGCGGCGCGTACAACCTGCCGGGCGCGGTGCGTCTGACCGGGCAGTTGAACCTGCCGGCGCTGGAGCAAGCCTTCGCCAGCCTCGTTGAACGTCACGAAACCCTGCGTACGGTGTTCCCGCGCCAGGCCGATGACACTTTGCTGCAAGTGCCGGCCAGCGCGCCGCTGGTCATCGATCAGGTGGATTTCAGCGCATTACCGGCCACGGAGCGCGAAAGGGCCATCGTCCGCGCGGCCGAGCAGCAATCCGTGCTGCCCTTCGATCTATCAGTCGGCCCGCTGTTGCGCGTCACCTTGCTCAAACTCGCCGATCAGGAACACGTCCTGCTGCTGACCCTGCACCACATCGTTTCCGATGGCTGGTCGATGAACGTGCTGATCGACGAATTCATCCGCTGCTACGACGCCTTCAACGCGGGCGCACAACCGCAACTCACGCCATTGCCGATCCAGTACAGCGACTACGCGTTGTGGCAACGCCGCTGGCTGGAGGCGGGCGAACAGGCGCGTCAACTCGACTACTGGCAGGCGCAACTGGGCGACGAACACCCGGTGCTGGAACTGCCCACCGATCACCCGCGCCCGGCGATGCCGAGCTATCGCGGCACCCGTTACGAGTTCGCCGTCGACGGTCAGTTGGCTGAGCAACTGCGGCCCACGGCGCAGAAGCACAACATCACCCTGTTCATGCTGTTGCTCGGTGCCTTCAATGCGCTGCTGCACCGCTACACCGGGCAGACCGACATCCGCGTCGGCGTGCCAATCGCCAACCGCAACCGCGCCGAAATCGAAGGACTGATCGGCTTCTTCGTCAACACCCAGGTGCTGCGCACCCAGCTCGACGGCCAGACCCGCGTCGACGACTTGCTGCGTGCCATCAAGGAAACCGCCCTCGGTGCCCAGGCCCATCAGGACTTGCCGTTCGAGCGCCTGGTCGAGGCGCTGAAACTGGAGCGCAGCCTCAGCCACACGCCGCTGTTCCAGGTGATGTACAACCACCAACCGCAGGTCGCGGACATTTCTACGGTCAACACCGTGTCGGGTCTGGCGCTGGGCGTGATCGAGTGGGAAGGGCGCACCACCCAGTTCGATCTGACCCTGGATACCTATGAAAAGGGCGGCAAGCTGCATGCCGCGCTGACCTACGCCAACGACCTGTTCGACGCGGCGACCATCGCGCGCATGGCGCAGCACTGGACGAATTTGTTGCAGGGCATGGTGAGTGATTCGCAGCAGCGCATCAGTGATTTGCCGCTGCTTGAGAACGCCGAATATCAACGCATCGTGCATGACTGGAATCGCGCAGACGAAAGCTTCCCGCAGGACTTGTGCATTCATGAACTGATCAGCCAGCAAGTCGCAGCGAACCCGACTGCATTGGCGGTGACCTTTGCCACGAAGCAGCTGACTTACGCCGAGCTCGATAATCAGGCCAATCGTCTGGCACATCGGTTGATCGAGCTGGGCGTTGGTCCGGAAATCCGCGTTGGCGTGGCGATGCAACGTTCCGAAAACTTGCTGATAGCGCTGCTGGCGGTACTCAAGTCGGGCGGCGCTTATGTGCCGCTGGACCCGGATTACCCGGCCGAACGGGTTGCCTACATGCTTGAAGACAGCCGCGCTCTGGTGCTGCTGACAGAACAATCTGTCGCCGCAACATTGACCGTCACCGACGACACCCAAGTGTTGCTGATGGACGACACGGAGTGGGCCGCTTACCCAAGTAGCGCGCCGGTCACCCGCGTCACGCCGGACAACATCGCCTACGTGATCTACACCTCCGGCTCCACCGGCAAACCCAAAGGCGTGGCCATCGCCCATCGCAATGTGCTGGCGCTGATCGACTGGTCGAAATCGGTCTACCGCCGCGAAGACATTCAAGGAGTTTTGGCCTCGACGTCCGTGTGCTTCGACCTGTCGGTGTGGGAGCTGTTTGTCACCCTGGCCAACGGCGGCTCGGTGATCATCGCCCGCAATGCCCTGGAATTGCCGCAGCTGCCGGCCCGGGATCAGGTGCGCCTGATCAATACCGTGCCGTCGGCGATCAATGCGTTGCAGCGCGACGGGCAGATCCCGCCGGGCGTGCGCATCATCAACCTCGCCGGCGAGCCGTTGAAGCAGAGCCTGGTGGACGCGTTGTATCAGCAGTCCACGGTCGAGCATGTCTACGATTTGTACGGTCCGTCCGAGGACACCACCTATTCGACCTGGACCCGCCGCGAGGCCGCTGGCCGCGCAAACATCGGCCGGCCGCTCAAGCACACCGCCAGCTATTTGCTCGATGCTGACCTGCAACCGGTGCCGCAAGGCGTGTCCGCCGAGCTGTACCTGGCTGGCGCCGGCATTACCCGTGGTTACCTGGCTCGACCGGGCATGACCGCCGAAAAATACGTGCCGAACCCGTTCTCCAGCACCGGCGAACGCCTGTACCGCACTGGCGATCTGACCCGTTATCAGGCCGACGGCACGTTGCAATACGTCGGTCGTATCGACCATCAGGTCAAGGTCCGTGGCTTCCGCATCGAACTCGGTGAAATCGAAGCGCGGCTGTTGCAGCAGGACGCCGTGCGCGAACTGGCGGTGTTGGCGCAGGACGGCATCAACGGCCAACAACTGGTCGCCTATATCGTGCCGGCCGATCCAGCGCTACTGGACGACATCGACGCTCAAGCGATCCAGCGTGAAACCTTGAAAGCCGCGCTGCGCCAACACCTGCCGGACTTCATGGTCCCGGCGTTTCTACTGTTCCTCGAACAGCTGCCACTGACTCCCAACGGCAAACTCGACCGCAAGGCCTTGCCGGCGATTGACGGCTCGCAGCAACAACGCGAACACGTCGCGCCGCGTACGGCGATGGAAAAAGCCATCGCGATGATTTGGCAGGGCGTGTTGGCCATCGAAAATGTGGGTCTTGAAGACAACTTCTTCGAACTGGGCGGCGACTCCATCGTTTCCATGCAAGTGGTCAGCCGTGCGCGTCAGGCCGGGATCGTGTTGAGCCCCAAAGACCTGTTCCAGCACCAGACCGTCCGCAGCCTGGCCCAGGCCGCTCGCAGCGGTGAGCAGCCATTGATTGACCAAGGTCCAGCGGTGGGCGCGGTGGCGTTGGCGCCGGTGCAACAGTGGTTCTTCGAGCAACCCATCCCCGAGCGTCAGCACTGGAACCAGTCGCTGCTGCTGGTGCCGCGTGAAGCGTTGAACGTCGAGGCGTTGGATCGCGCGTTTGAGCAATTGCTGACCCATCACGACAGCTTGCGCCTGCGCTACCAACAGACCGCCGAAGGTTGGCAACAAACCTACGCCGCGCCGACTACGGAGTCGGTGTTGTGGCAGCGTCAGGCGCAATCGGTCGCGGAACTCAACGCCTTGTGCGACGAAGCCCATCGCAGTCTCGATTTGCAAAATGGCCCGCTGATGCGCGCGCTGCTGGTTGCGATGGCCGACGGTACCGAGCGTTTGCTGCTGGTCATTCATCACTTGGCGGTGGACGGTGTTTCCTGGCGCGTGCTGCTCGAAGACCTTCAGCAGTTCTATAGCGGCGGTAATGTGTCGCTGGCGAAAACCAGCAGCTATCAACGCTGGGTCGCCCGTCTGCAAGCTCATCTTCCAGCCTTTGAAAACAGTCTCGGACACTGGCAGATCCAACTGAAAAACACGCCGAGCGATCTGCCGTGCGACCGCCCAACCGGCGCGCTGGAAAACCGCTTCGAACAAAAACTCGAACTCAAACTCGACGCCGAGCAAACCCGCAAACTGCTGCAACAGGCCCCGGCGGCCTATCGCACCCAGGTCAATGACCTGCTGCTGACCGCGCTGGCGCGGGCGGTTTGCCGCTGGAGCGGGCAGGGCAGCACGCTGATCCAGCTTGAAGGCCATGGCCGCGAAGACCTGTTCGATGACATCGACCTGACCCGCACCGTCGGCTGGTTTACCAGCCTGTTCCCGGTCAATCTGATGCCGTCCAGCGATCTCGGCGCGTCGATCAAATCCATCAAAGAACAACTGCGTGCCGTGCCGGACAAAGGCCTGGGCTATGGCGCGCTGCGCTACCTCGGCACACCGGCGATTCGCGCCGAATTGGCGGCGTTGCCGCAACCGCGCATCACCTTCAACTATCTGGGGCAGTTCGACCGTCAGTTCGACGATGCGGCGATGTTTGTGCCGTCCACCGAAGGCAACGGTATCGCGCAAGATCCATCGGCACCGCTGGGCAACTGGCTGACAGTCGAAGGTCAGGTCTACGGCGGTGAGTTGTCGCTGAGCTGGGGTTTCAGTCGCGAGATGTTCGACCCCGCGACCATCCAGCGTCTGGCGGACGATTACGCGCTGGAACTGAGCGCGCTGATCGATCACTGCTGTGCGCTTGAGTCAACCCAGGCCACGCCGTCGGATTTCCCTTTGGCGAATATCACTCAAGCGCAGCTCGACGCATTGCCTCTCGCTGCCTCGGCGATTGAAGACCTGTATCCACTGTCGCCGATGCAGCAGGGCATGCTGTTTCACACCCTGTACGAACCCGAAGTCGGCGCCTACATCAGTCAGTTGCGCCTGGACATTCAGGGCCTCGATCCGCAGCGATTCGCTCAGGCCTGGCAAACCGCGCTGGAGCGTCACGACATCCTGCGCAGCAGCTTCCACTGGCAAGGCCTCGACACTGCGCACCAGGCAATTGTCCGCCAAGTGGCGCTGCCGCTTGAAGTGCTTGAAACGACCGACACCGATGCGCTGGCCGACGCCGAACGCGCCCAGGGTTTCGAACTGGGCAGTGCACCGCTGTTCCGCTTGAAGCTGGTCCGTACGGGCGCCAATGACTGGCACCTGATCTACACCAGCCACCACATTTTGATGGACGGCTGGAGCAACGCACAGTTGCTGGCCGAAGTGATCCAGCACTACGTCGCCGGGCAATCGCTGCCGGCACCGACCGGGCAATACCGCGATTATCTGGGCTGGTTGCAGCAGCAATCGACCGTCGCTGGCGAGCAGTTCTGGAAAGCGGCATTGGCACCGCTGGAAGCGCCGACGTTGCTGGCCGAAGCCTTGCGGCCGCCGGTGGGTGCCGAAGGTAGTGAGGAATATCGCGTCGCCCTCGACAGCCGTGCGACCCAGCGTCTGGCCGAGTTCGCCCGTCAGCAGAAAGTCACCCTCAACACCGTGCTGCAAGCGGCCTGGAGTCTTTTGCTACAGCGCTACACCGGTCAGGATTGCGTGGTGTTCGGCGCCACCGTGGCCGGGCGTTCGGCGCCGCTGCCGGGCATCGAAGAGCAGCTCGGCTTGTTCATCAACACGCTGCCGCTGGTGTGCGCGATGAAGCCGGATCAAACCGTCAGCCAATGGCTGGGCGAGTTGCAAGGGCTGAACCTGGCCCTGCGCGAATTCGAGCATGTGCCGCTTTACGACATTCAGGGTTGGGCGGGGCAGCAGGGTTCGGCGCTGTTCGACAGCCTGCTGGTGTTCGAAAACTTCCCGGTGGCCGAAGCGCTGAAACAGGGCGCACCGGCCGGGCTGTCGTTCGGCAACCTGCACAACCACGAGCGCACGCACTATCCGCTGACCCTGGGCATCGAGCTGGGCGAAGGCCTGAGCCTGGACTTCAGCTACGACGCTGCGCGATTCAGCGCGGCGCAGGTCGCTGAGTTGTCGGCCAATCTGCAGCATCTGCTGGTGCAATTGGTGGCGCTGCCGGACGCGGCATTGGGCGCGCTGGAACTGCTCGATGTCGATGACAAAAATGCGGTGCTAGCGATCAGTCAGCGGGTGATGGTTGAGTTATCCACAACGCTTTTGGTCCACGAACAAATCGCCGCTCAGGCCGCCGCCACCCCGGACGCACTGGCGTTGCAGATCGACGGTCAATCCCTGAGCTACGGCCAGTTGAACACGCAGGCCAACCGACTGGCCCATCGCTTGATCGAAAACGGTGCCGGCCCCGGCAAGCGCGTCGGCCTGGCGCTGAACCGTGGCCCGCAACTGATCGTCAGCCTGCTGGCCGTGCTCAAAACCGGCGCTGCCTATGTGCCGCTGGACCCGAAATACCCGGCCGAACGTCTGGCGTACATGATCGACGACAGCCGCCTCGACGTGCTGCTGTGCGAGGCCGGCCTATTGGAGGACGTGCCAGGCGTGCGACGTCTGAGCCTCGAAGACAACGCCGACTACTCCGACCTCGATCCGCAAAACCACGCGCTCGCCGACGACCTTGCCTACATCATCTACACCTCCGGCTCCACCGGCCAACCCAAAGGCGTGGCCATTGCCCATGCCGCGCTGCGCGAGTTCTGCCAGACCGCCGCTGACTATTCGGCGCTGTCGGCGTCCGACCGTGTGTTGCAGTTCGCGACTTTCAGTTTCGACGGCTTCGTCGAGCAGTGTTTCCCGGCGTTGTGCGTCGGCGCGGCGTTGATCATGCGCGGCGATGATGTGTGGGATGCCGGCCGCCTCGCCGCCGAAATCGTCCAGCAAGGCGTGACCGTGGCGGATTTGCCGGCGGCTTACTGGTACTTGCTGGCCCGCGAATGCGCGAGCGGTGTGGTGCGCAATCTCGGTGATTTGCGTCAGGTTCACGTCGGCGGCGAAGCGATGTCGGTTGAAGGTCTGCGCTTGTGGCATCAGGCCGGTTTGAGCCATGTGCGATTGCTCAACACCTACGGCCCGACTGAGGCGACGGTGGTTTCCAGCGTTCATGAATGCCATCTCGAAGATGCCAGCGACGCGTTCGGCATCCCGATCGGTCGAGCCATCGCGGGGCGGGCGCTGTACGTGCTGGACGCTGCCGGTCAACTGCTGCCCAACGGTGGCGTCGGCGAATTGTGCATCGGTGCCCCAGCCAGCCTGGCGCAAAGCTACTTCGACCGCCCGGCGCTGGCCGCCGAACGCTTCCTGCCAGATCCATTCGCCCGCGAACCGGGCGCGCGGCTGTACCGCAGCGGCGACCTGGCGCGCTACAACGCTGAGGGGAATCTGGAATACGTCGGCCGCATCGACCATCAAGTGAAGATTCGCGGTTTCCGCATCGAAATGGGCGAGATCGAAGCCTGTCTGCAAGCTCGGGGAAAGGTGCGCGAAGCGGCGGTTATCGCTCAGGACGGTACGCAACTGGTGGCGTATGTCGTGGCCAACGGCGCGGTGGTTTCAGAGACGGAATATCTGGAAGGCCTCAAAGCCGTCTTGCGTCAGTCGCTGCCGGAATACATGGTGCCAAGCCACCTGATTCTGCTGGCCAAACTGCCGCTCAACAACAACGGCAAGCTCGACCGCAAAGCCTTGCCGCGTGCGGAAGCCACCGATGCCCAACGTGACTTCGTGGCCCCGGCCGAAGGGCTGGAAACGCAGCTCGCGCTGATCTGGCAAGAGGTGTTGCAACTCGAGCAAGTGGGCCGTGACGACAACTTCTTCGAGCTGGGCGGACACTCGTTGCTGGTGCTTCAGGTGATCTCTCGCGTGCGTCAGCAGTTGCAGCTTGAACTGTCGGTGAGCAGCCTGTTCTCCGCGACGAATCTGGCGGAATTTTCCGAACGTGCAGCACTGGCGAACGTCAGCGGCCAACCGCTGCTGCAACGTGCAGCGGTCGATCAGCCACACATTCTGTCGTACGCCCAACAGCGTCAATGGATTCTCTGGCAACTGGACCCACAAAGTTCGGCCTACAACATTCCCGCCGCGCTGCGCCTCAATGGCTCGCTGAACCACGAAGCCCTGCGCGAAGCCTTCACTCAATTGCAGGCACGTCACCAAACCCTGCGCACAACCTTTGAGCAGGACGGCCAACAGGCGCGTCCGATACTGCACGACAATCTGGCACTGCAACTGGATGAACGCACGCTCGATCAGTCGTCGATCGACAATGCCGTGGCCGAAGAAATCGCCCGTCCGTTTGATCTGCGTAACGGTCCGCTGTGGCGCGTGTTGCTGCTGCAAGTGAGCAGCGACGAACACGTGCTGGTGCTCACCGTGCACCACATCGCTGCCGATGGCTGGTCGATGCAGGTCATGGTCGATGAATTCAGTGCGCTGTATCAGGCGGCCGTCGAAGGCAAAGCTGCGAACCTGTCGAGCCTGCCGGTGAACTACAGCGACTACGCCCGTTGGCAGCGTGACTGGCTGGAGGCCGGGGAGGGCGCACGCCAGCTGGCGTGGTGGCGCGAGCAACTGGATGGCAGCCACGAACCGCTGGAATTGCCGAGTGAACTGACCCGCCCGGCCCGTCGCACAGAGCGCGGCACCAGCCTGGCGCTGAACGTTGATCGCGAGTTGCTCGCCGGTTTGCGTCACCGTGCCCAGGAACAACAGGTGACGTTGTTCATGCTGTTACTGGCGAGTTTCCAGACCTTGCTGCATCGCCAGAGCGGGCAGTCGAGCATCAGCGTCGGCGTGCCGAGCGCCGGTCGTTCGCGCCTGGAAACCGAAGGCCTGATCGGCTTCTTCATCAACACCCAAGTGCTGCGTGCCGAGATCGATGGGCAGCAGACTTTCAGCACCTTGTTGCAACAGGTCAAGCGCGTGGCATTGGGCGCGCAGGCCAATCAGGACTTGCCGTTCGAGCAACTGGTCGACGCTTTGCAACCGGACCGCAGCCTCAATCACAGCCCATTGTTCCAGGTGCTCTACAACCATCAGCAGCAGTTGGGCGCGAGCGTCGAGCGCAGCGTCGCCGACTTGCAGGTCGAGCGCCTGCACTGGCAGCAACACACCACGCAATTCGATCTGGTGCTCGACACTCAAGAGCAGGGCGAAGAACTCGATGCCAGCCTGACCTACGCCACGGATTTGTACGACGAGGCGTCGATGAACCGCCTCGCCGAGCAGTGGCTGAACCTGCTGCGAGCGGTGGTCGTCGATCCGCAGCAACGCGTCGCCGAACTGCCGTTGCTGCAAACCCCGCAACGCGATGCGCTGATCCAGCACTGGAACCCGACGTTCCAGGCACAACCGCCGTCGCCAACCTTGCACCACTTGTTCGAAACCCAGGCTGCCGAGCGACCGAACGCAATCGCACTGGTCTACGAAGGCGAGCAACTGACCTACGCCGCGCTCAACGCTCAGGCCAACCGACTGGCGCACAAACTGCGTGAACAGGGCGTCGGCCCCGAGGTGCGCGTCGGCATCGCCACCGAACGAGCGATGCCGCTGGTGGTCGGGTTGCTGGCGATTCTCAAGGCCGGCGGCGCCTATGTGCCGCTCGATCCGCAATACCCGGCCGAGCGCCTGAGCTACATGATCGAAGACAGCGGCATCACGTTGCTGCTGACCCAACAACACTTGATCGACGGTTTACCGGCCCGCGACGGCGTGCAGGTGCTGAGGCTGGAGTCGTTGCAACTGGAGGCCTTCAGCGCCGATAACTTGCCAGCGCTGGCGACCCCGGACAACCTCGCTTACGTGATCTACACCTCCGGTTCCACCGGTCGGCCGAAGGGCGCATTGCTCAGCCATGGCAACGTCGGGCGTCTGCTCACGGCCACCGCTGCCGAGTTCAACTTCGGCCCGAACGATGTCTGGACGCTGTTCCACTCCTACGCGTTCGATTTCTCGGTGTGGGAGCTGTTCGGTTCGCTGTGCAGCGGCGGGCGTCTGGTGATTGTGCCGTATTACATCAGCCGCGAGCCGCAAGAGTTCCATCGCTTGCTCTGCGATGAAGGCGTGACGGTGTTGAACCAGACCCCGACCGCGTTCCGCCAGTTGTTGCCGATTGCCTGCGCCAGCGAGCGAAACCTGGCGTTGCGTCAGGTAATTTTCGGCGGCGAAGCGCTGGAAGTCGCGAGCCTGCGTCCATGGTTCGAGCGTTTCGGTGACCAACAGCCCACCCTGGTCAACATGTACGGCATCACCGAAACCACGGTGCACGTGACCTACCGCGCCATCCGTTTGGCCGACCTCGACGGCAAGGCCCAAAGCCCGATTGGCCTGCCGATCCGCGACCTGCGCTGGTACCTGCTCGACAGCCAGTTGCAACCGGTGCCGGTGGGTGTGGCGGGCGAGTTGTACATCGCCGGCGCTGGTCTGGCGCGCGGTTATCACGGGCGTTTCGGCCTGACGGCTGAGCGCTTCGTGCCGAGCCCGTTCGAGGCTTCGCAGCGCCTTTATCGCAGCGGCGACCTGGCGCGTCAGCGTGCCGACGGCAGCATCGATTACCTCGGCCGGATCGACCAGCAAGTGAAGATCCGTGGCTTCCGCATCGAACTGGGTGAAATCGAAGCCGCGCTGCTGGCCCAACCGGGCGTTCGTCAAGCGGTGTTGAGCGTGCATGTCGGCGACGGCGGCCCGCAGCTCTGTGCCTACGTGGTGGCCGAGCACACTCCGCATGACCCGATCGCCTGGCGCGACAACCTGCGCGCCGTGCTCAAAGTGGATCTGCCGGATTACATGCTGCCGAGCCACTGGTTGCTGCTCGATGCCTTGCCGCTGACCGGCAACGGCAAGCTCGACCGCAAGGCCTTGCCGGTGCCTGACGCTCAGGAATGGCAACGCCCGTTCGAAGCCCCCGAAGGCGATCTCGAACGGCAACTGGCAGACATCTGGGCCAGCGTGCTGGGCGTGGCGCAGTTCGGCCGACGCGACAACTTCTTTGAACTGGGCGGGCACTCGCTGCTCGCCGCCCAGGCCAGTGCCCTTGTGGAACTGGAACTGGGCATCGAGCTGCCGCTGCGTGCGCTGTTCGAATCCACCGACCTTCAGGCTTATGCCGCCATGGCCGGGCAACACGCCCCGGCTGACAACGATGCACGTCTTGATGCGCTTGAGTCGCTTCTCGACGAGATGGAGATCAACTGATGGAACACACCACTGCCCAGCGTATCGCCAGCCGCTTCGCCGGCCTGCCTGCCGACAAGCGCCGCGAGTTTCTGCAACGCATGCAAGAGCAGGGCGTGAGCTTTGGCCAACTGCCGATTCCGCCCGCTGCCGAGCCGCAAACGACGTTCGAACTGTCGTATGCGCAACAGCGTCAATGGTTCCTCTGGCAGCTTGATCCGCAGAGCTCGGCGTATAACATTCCGGCCGCGTTGCGTTTGCACGGGCCACTGAATGTCGCGGCGTTGCAGCAGAGTTTCGACGTGCTGCTGGAGCGGCATCAGAGCCTGCGCAGCCGGTTCGTCGAGGACGACGGTCAGGTGGTGCAGACGCTGGCGGGGTTCACTTCGCTGCCGATCGAGCAGATCGACCTGCGCGATGAACCTCAGGAACAGCGCCTCGATCTGGCGATGAAAAGCGTTGAAGAAGAAATTGCCAGGCCGTTCGATCTCCAGCACGGTCCGCTGCTGCGGGTCAGCCTGTTGCAACTCGACGCCGAAGACCATGTGCTGTTGCTGACCTTGCACCACATCGTCACCGATGGCTGGTCGATGGGTGTGTTGGTGGAGGAGTTTTCCCGGCTCTACGCCGCCCACTGCCAAGGGCAAAACGCTGCGCTGGAAGCGCTGCCGATTCAATATTCCGATTACGCCCTGTGGCAACGCCGCTGGATGGAAGCGGGGGAACTGGAGCGTCAACTTAACTGGTGGCGAGAGACCCTGGGCAGCGAACAACCGCTGCTCGAATTGCCGACTGATCGCCCACGCCCGGCACAACCGAGCCAGCGCGGTGCGCGTCTGAATTTCGCCCTCGACGCGACCCTGGCCAGCGGCCTGATGACCTTGGCCAAACAGCGCGGCGTTACGCCGTTCATGCTGTTGCTGGCGAGCTTCCAGGCCTTGCTCTATCGCTACAGCGGCCAGTCCGACCTGCGCATTGGCGTGCCGATTGCCAACCGCAATCGCGCGGAAACCCGTGGCCTGATCGGCTTCTTCGTCAACACCCAGGTGATGCGTGCTGAACTGGACGGACGTCTGCCCTTCAGCCAATTGCTCGACCAAACCCGCGCCGCATCGCTGGATGCCCAGGATTATCAGGACTTGCCGTTCGAGCGTCTGGTGCAGGCGCTGCAAGGTGAACGCAGCCTCAGTCACAGCCCGCTGTTCCAGGTGATGTTCAACCATCAGCAAGCCAAACCGGCGGCGGTCAGCGGTTTGCTCGCCGGCCTGCGCGTCGAAGCACTGAACGCCACGGCGCACACCACGCAGTTCGATCTGCAACTGGACACGCAGGAAGAGGGCGACAAGCTGTTCGCCAGCCTGACGTATGCCACCGATTTGTTCGACGCTGAGCGCATCGAGCATTTAGCGCGTCACTGGCGCAATTTGCTGGCCGGTGTGCTGGCGAACCCGCAATGCCCGCTCGCCGAATTGCCGTTGCTGGATACCGACGAGCGTCTGCGGATCCTCGATGACCTGAACGACACGGCTCAAACCTATCCGGGCGAAGTCTGCGTGCAGCGGCATTTTGAAGCGCGCGTGGCAGAAAACGGTGAGGCGACAGCGCTGGTGTTCCAGGGTCAATCCTTGAGTTACGCCGAACTGAATTTGCGTGCCAACCGTCTGGCCCATCACTTGCGCACCCAGGGTGTCGGCCCGGAAGTACTGGTGGGGATTGCCTGCGACCGCTCGTTTGAAATGGTCGTCGGCTTGTTGGCGATTCTCAAGGCTGGCGGCGCGTATGTGCCGCTGGACCCGGAATACCCGATTGATCGCCTGAGCTACATGATCGAAGACAGCGGCATTTCATTGCTGCTGACTCAGGAACATCTGTTGGCGCAACTCCCGACCCCGGACAACCTGCGCACCTTGTGCCTGCACGCCGAAGCTGACTGGTTGAGCGACTTGCCAGGCACCGATCTGCCCAACCTTGCCATCGCAGAAAACCTCGCCTACGTGATTTACACCTCTGGTTCCACCGGTAAACCCAAGGGCGCGGGCAACCGCCATGTGGCATTGCATAACCGTCTGGAGTGGATGCAGCAAGCCTATAACCTGTTGCCGAGCGACCGCGTGCTGCAAAAAACGCCGTTCAGTTTCGACGTGTCGGTGTGGGAGTTTTTCTGGCCGTTGTTGAAGGGCGCCACCCTGGTCATCGCCGCCCCCGGCGAGCACCGCGATCCGCAACGCCTTGCTGCGTTGATCGTCGAACAAGCGATCACCACGCTGCACTTCGTGCCGTCGATGCTCTCCGCATTCATCAGTGCCGACGAGGCGCTGGCCTGCACGTCGTTGCAACGGATCATTTGCAGCGGTGAAGCGCTGCCGATGGAACTGCAACGCCAGACCTTGCGCAGCCTGCCGCAAGCCAATCTCTACAACCTGTATGGCCCGACCGAAGCGGCCATCGACGTGACTCACTGGACCTGCGTGGAAGAGTGGCGCGACAACGTGCCGATCGGCCGCCCGATCGCCAACCTGCGCACCTGCATTCTCGACAGCGAACTGCAACCGTTGCCGCTGGGCGCGGTGGGCGAGTTGTACCTGGGCGGTGTCGGTCTGGCTCGTGGTTACCACCGCCGTGGCGCGCTGACTGCCGAGCGTTTTGTGGTCGACCCGTTCGGCAGCGGCGAGCGCCTGTACCGCACCGGTGACCTGGCGCGTTATCGCGCTGACGGTGCCATCGACTACTGCGGGCGTATCGACCATCAAGTGAAGATTCGCGGTTTGCGCATCGAACTGGGCGAAATCGAAGCGCGTCTGCAAGAACATGCGGACGTGCAGGAAGCCGTGGTGCTGGCCCTCGACGGCCCGAGCGGTAAGCAACTGGTTGCGTACATCGTGCCGCAAGATCGAGCCTTGGTCAGCGCCGATGCCGAGCAGCAAGGCGCGTGGCGCGAAACCCTGAAAAGCCATCTGCTGGCGAGCCTGCCGGATTACATGGTGCCGGCGCAGACTGTGCTGATCGAGCAAATGCCCCTGAGCCCCAACGGCAAACTCGACCGTAAACGCCTGCCCGCGCCGACCGCACAGGTCAGTCAACGCGCGTTCGAAGCGCCACGCAGCGAACATGAACAGGTGCTGGCGCAGATCTGGCAGGACGTGTTGGGCGTGGGGCAGGTCGGGCGTCAGGACAACTTCTTTGAACTGGGCGGCGACTCGATCATTTCGATTCAAGTGGTCAGCCGTGCCCGTCGTGCAGGCTTGAGCCTGCAACCGCGCGATCTGTTCCAGCAGCAGACGTTGCAAGCGCTGGCCGCCGTGGTCAAAGAGCAGGCGGCACCGTTGGCGCAGCAAGGGCCGGTGGACGGCGTGCAAATACTCACGCCGATTCAGCGTTGGTTCTTCGACGAGCCGATTCCGCAACGCGCGCACTGGAACCAAGCCGTGTTGCTGACGCCGCGTGAAACCCTCGAATTGCCGCGCCTGCAAGCCGCGCTGCAACGCCTGCTCAAGCAACACGACGCGCTGCGTTTGCGCTTCAGTCAGGTCGCTGGGACACCGCAATCCCTGCAGGATCCCTGTGGGAGTGAGCCTGCTCGCGATGACGCGGGAGCAAACAACATCAATGGTGCCTGTGCTGGCCTTATCGCGAGCAGGCTCGCTCCCACAGAGTGGTCGGCGCGGTATGTCGGGGCCGACAGCGCCGATGTGATCGACATGCTCTGGACCGCTCGCGTGGCCAGCGATGCGTCGCTGGAATCGGTGTGCGACGAAGCCCAGCGCAGCCTCAGCCTGCAAGACGGTCCGCTGCTGCGCGTAGCGTTGATCGCTCAGGCCGATGGCTCGCAGCGGTTGCTGTTGGTGATCCATCACCTGGCGGTGGACGGTGTGTCCTGGCGGGTGTTGCTGGAAGATTTGCAGGCTGCTTATCAAGGGCAAGAGCTGCCACCGAAGACCAGTGCTTTCCAGGCCTGGGCAGACAAACTCGATGCCTATGCACGCTCCGAAACCGCCGCCAACGAACTGAACTGGTGGCAGGCGCAACTGAGCGTCGCCAATGATTCGCTGCCAGCCGCCAACGCTCAAGCCAGCCAGGCCGGGCACTTGCGTCAGGGCGTCAGCATCGGCCTGGACCGCGAGCAGACTCGCCAGTTGCTGCAACAGGCGCCAGCGATCTACCGCACGCAAGTGAACGACCTGCTGCTGACCGCGCTGGCCCGCACTCTCAGCCGCTGGACCGGCGACGCCTCGGCGCTGATTCAGCTCGAAGGCCATGGCCGCGAGGAGCTGTTCGATGACATCGACCTGACCCGCACCGTCGGCTGGTTTTCCAGCCTGTTCCCGGTGCGTCTGACGCCGACCGCCGACCTTTCGGGTTCGATCAAGGCGATCAAGCAGCAACTGCGCGAAATCCCCGGCAAAGGCATGGGCTATGGCCTGTTGCGCTACATGGGCGATGCCGCGACCCAAGCGGCGCTGGCCGCGTTGCCGCAAGCGCGGGTGACGTTCAACTACCTCGGCCAGTTCGACCAGAGCTTTTCCGACGACGCACTATTCACCCCGGCTCGCGAATCCAGCGGGGCCGCGCAATCGGCTGACGCACCGTTGCCGAACTGGTTGTCAGTGGACGGTCAGGTGTATGGCGGTGAACTGAAACTGGACTGGACCTTCAGCCGTGAATGCTTCGACCTGCGCGAGATCGAAGCACTGGCGGCGGATTTCCGCAGTGAGTTGCTGGCGCTGATCGCTCATTGCCTGAGCGACGGCGCGGGCGGCGTGATCCCGGCGGATTTCCCGTTGGCGCGTCTGACTCAAGCGCAACTTGATGGTCTGCCAGTACCGCCGGCGCAAATCGAAGACCTGTATCCGCTGTCGCCGATGCAGGCCGGTTTGTTGTTCCACAGTCTGTACGAGTCGGAGTCCGGCGCTTACGTAAACCAGCTCAGCGTCGAAGCCCGCGGGCTCGATGCCGAACGGCTGGGCCGCGCGTGGCAGGCGGTGCTCGACACCCATCCGATCCTGCGCAGCAGTTTCCACTTCCCGGACGGCTTCGAGGCGCCGATGCAGTTGGTGCATCGTCATCTGCAATTGCCGCTGACTTGCCTCGACTGGCGCAACCGCAGCGATCAGGCCGAAGCGTTGGTTCAACTGATCGACAGCGAACGCTTGCAGCTCGATTCGACCCGCGCGCCGTTGATGCGTTTGACCCTGGTGCGACTCGACGATGAGCGTCAGCAACTGATCTACACCCACCATCACTTGTTGCTCGATGGCTGGAGTAATTCGCTGCTGTTGAGCGAAGTCCTGCAGCGTTATGCCGGGCAAGACGTGCAGGCGCCGATAGGGCGTTTTGCCGACTACATTGGCTGGCTGCAACGTCAGGATGCGCAGGCTGACGAACTGTTCTGGCGCGAGCAATTGGCGACCCTCGACAACCCGACCCTGCTGGCCCAGAGCCTGGCCCATGGCGACAGTAAAAACCTGTCGACGGCGGAATTCGCCGATCACCGCCAGACCTTCGATGTCGCCACCAGCAAACGCTTCAGCGACTTTGCCCGTCAGCAAAAGGTCACCCTCAACACCTTGGTTCAAGGTGCCTGGGCACTGTTGCTGCAACGCTACAGCGGTCAACGCAGCGTCGCGTTCGGCGCGACCGTTGCCGGGCGTCCGGTGGACTTGCCGGGTGCTGAAAGTCAGCTCGGCCTGTTCATCAACACCTTGCCGGTGATCAGCAGCCCGGATGCGGTTGAAAGCGTCGGCCAGTGGCTGACCCGTTTGCAGGCGCAGAACCTGGAGTTGCGTGAACATGAACTCACCGCCCTCGGCGACATTCAGCGCTGGGCCGGGCGTGCCGGCGAGCCACTGTTCGACAGCCTGCTGGTGTTCGAAAACTTCCCGGTGGCCGAAGCGCTGCAACAGGGTGCGCCGGCCGGTTTGAGCTTCTCGATCCCGCAGAACCATGAGCGCACTAACTTCCCGCTGACGTTGGCGGCCACGGCCGAAAGCCAGCTCAGCCTGAACTGGAGCTACCAGTGCGCCCACTTCAGCGGCGAGGCGATTGCCCGCATGAGCGAGCATTTGGCCGCGCTGCTGGCAGCGATGGTCGCCGCGCCACAGGCTGCATTGAGTGAACTGGACCTGCTGACTGCGCCGGAACGTGCGCAACAGTTAGTGGAGTGGAACCCCGCATTCACTGCGTCGGAAAACCCGCTCTGCGTGCATCAGTTGATCGAGGCCCAGGCCGTTGTTCGCCCGGACGCCACGGCACTGATTTTCAACGACCTGGAATTGAGCTTCGACCAACTCAACCGCCGCGCCAACCAATTGGCCCATCGCCTGCGCGCACTGGGCATCGGCCCGGAAGTGCGGGTCGGCCTGGCGATGCAGCGTTCGCCGGAAATGATCATTGGCCTGCTGGCGATCCTCAAGGCCGGCGGCGCTTACGTGCCGCTGGACCCGGCCTATCCGGCCGAGCGCCTGCGTTACTTGATGGACGACAGCGGTATTTCGCTGCTGATCAGCCAATCGTGGCTGCGGGAAAAACTACCGTTGCCGGAAGACCTGTCGGTGCTGGAAATCGACCGCGAGCCGCTGGAGCAGATGTCGGAAACCAACCCGGTCAACCTGACCTGCGGTGAAAACCTCGCGTACCTGATCTACACCTCGGGCTCCACCGGCCGGCCGAAAGGCGTCAGCGTGGCCCACGGTCCGCTGGCCATGCATTGCCTGTCGATCGGCGAGTTGTACGGCATGACCCCGGACGATCGCGAGCTGCAATTTGCTTCGATCAGCTTCGACGGCGCCCACGAGCGCTGGTTGACGCCACTGGTGTTCGGTTCGGCGGTGATGCCTCGCGATGACGAGTTGTGGAGCGTGGAGCGCACGTGCGCCGAGATCGAAAAGCACGGCATCACCATCGCCTGTTTCACCCCAACCTATCTGGGGCAAATCGCCGAATTCATGGGCGAAGCGGGGCGTGAGCTGCCGATCCGCTCCTACACCCCGTGTGGTGAAGGCATGGCCAAACATGCGTTCGATGAAGTCCAGCAAGTGCTGCAACCGAAGCGCCTGATCAACGGCTACGGCCCGACCGAAACGGTGATCACGCCGTTGATCTGGCTGGCGTATCCGGATACCGAATTCGACTCGGCGTTCATGCCGATTGGCCGGCCGGTCGGCAACCGCAGCGCTTATATTCTGGACGGCGGCTTGCAGCCGTTGCCGGTTGGCGTGGCGGGCGAGTTGTACCTGGGCGGCGAGGGCGTCGCCCGTGGCTACCATCAACGTCCCGATTTGACTGCTGAGCGTTTCGTGCCGGACCCGTTCGTGCCGGGCGCGCGTTTGTATCGCAGTGGCGACCTCGCACGGTTCCGCGCTGACGGCGTCGTTGAATACCTCGGTCGTATCGACCAACAAGTGAAGATTCGCGGGTTCCGTATCGAACTCGGCGAAATCGAAGCCTGCCTGCTCGAACACGAAGGCGTGCGTGAAGCGTTGGTGATCGATCGCGATGGCCCGGTGAGTCGGCAGTTGGTCGGTTACGTGGTGCCGCGCGATCCGCTCGCCGACGAGCATGATTTGCGTGAAGCGCTGACCCTGCACCTGCGCAGCCGTCTGCCGGCGCACATGCTGCCGGCGCATTTGATGTGCCTGGCCGCGTTGCCGCTGACGCCGAACGGCAAGCTTGATCGCCAAGGCCTGCCAGCGCCGGAAGCGTCGCGGCAGAACCACGATCAAGTCGCCGCTGCGTCGCCGGCCGAAACGTTGCTGGTGGAGATCTGGCAGGAACTGCTGGGGCTGGAGTCGGTGGGCGTCACCGAGAACTTCTTCGAACTGGGCGGTGACTCGATCATTTCCCTGCAAGCGGTGAGCCGTGCCGGTCAGCGCGGGCTGGTGTTCAGTCCGAAGCAACTGTTCGAGCAGCAAACCATTCGGGCACTCGCTGCGGTGGCGACCAGTCGTGAAGCGGCGTTGGTTGAAGCGCCGAAAGTCCCTGCTTTTGCGTTGGTGCCGCACATCGACATCGCCGCCCGGGTCGGTCTGCAAGACCTGTATCCGCTGTCGCCGATGCAGCAAGGCATGCTGTTCCATTGCCTCGATTCGCCGGAGCTGAACCCCTACGTCAACCAGTTGAGCGTGGCGGTCGACGGCTTGCAGGTGCCGCGTTTCCGCGCCGCTTGGCAAACCCTGGTGGAACGTCATGAAGTGCTGCGCGCGGCGTTCCGCTGGCGCGATGGTCTGGCCGATCCGCTGCAAGCGGTGTTCGCTGACGTCGAGTTGCCGATCGAAGAACTCGATTGGCGTGACCGCACCGACACTGAACAGGCGCTGGGCGAACTGGCGGCTGCGGAACAGGCCAAGGGATTCGACCTGAGCTGCCCGCCGCTGATGCGTTTCATCCTGGTTCGCCTGGGTGATGACCGTTACCAGATGATCTGGATTTACCACCACCTGTTGCTGGACGGCTGGAGTGCTTCGCGTCTGCTGGGCGACATGCTGCGCCTGTACCACAACGACAGCCTGCCGACCCTGACCGGTCGTTACGCTGACTACATCGCCTGGCTGCAACGCCAGGACGGTGCGCAGGCGGAAGGTTTCTGGCGCGAGCGCCTGGCGTTGCTCGAGGAACCGACCATTCTGGCCAAGGCTTCGGGTGCCGCAGGTTCCGGCCACGGCGTGATGTACAGCAACCTCGACGCCGAGGCGACGCGCAAACTGCACAGCTTCGCCAAGCGTCAGCGCGTGACGTTGAACACGCTGGTGCAAGGTGCATGGCTCTTGTTGCTGCAACGTCACAGTGGCCAACGCAGCGTCGCGTTCGGCGCCACGGTGGCGGGGCGTCCGACCGGGCTGGCTGGCGCGCAGGACATGCTCGGTCTGTTCATCAACACTTTGCCGGTGATCCAGACCCTCGATCCGCAACAACCACTGGGTGAGTGGTTGCGCGAGTTGCAGGATTACAACCTGATGGTGCGCGACTACGAGCACACGCCGTTGTCGGACATTCAGCGCTGGGCCGGGCAGGGCGGTCAGGGCTTGTTCGACAGCATCATCGTGTTCGAAAACCATCCGGTGGACCGTGCCTTGAAGGGGGGCGAGGAAGGTGAATTGCGGTTCGCCGAAGTCGGCAGTGGCGGGGTGACCAACTTCCCGATGGACTTGATGGTCAGCGCCAACGAAGAAGGCCTGGAGGTTGAGTATCTGTTCCTGCGTGATCGCTTCAGTGACGTGGAAGTAGAACGGATTCGTTCGCAGCTTGAAGGGTTGCTGCGTGCGTTGCCGGAGGATGCCACGCGTCTGCTTGGCAACATTGGTTTGCCTGAAGCGCGTTTGAGTCTGCCGCAGGTGTCCGACGATAACGCCGATTTGCTGCACGCGTTCAATCAGCACGTACGCACGCAACCGCAGAAAGTCGCCTTGATCTGCGAAGATCGGGAAGTCAGTTATGCACAGCTTGAGGCGCAGGCCAATGGGCTGGCGCAGCAACTGATTGGTCGCGGCATCGGCCCGGAAAGTCTGGTGGCGGTGGCGTTGCCGCGTTCCGAACGCACCATCGTTGCGTTCCTTGCGGTGCTTAAAGCAGGGGCGGCGTATCTGCCCTTGGACCTGGCGTACCCGGCCGAGCGACTGGCTTATATGTTGAGCGATTCCGCGGCCAGCCTGTTGCTCTGCGACAGTGATCTGGGCGAACGACTGACCCTGGCTGATAACCCGCCACGGCTGTTGCTCGATCAGCTGGCCGTTGCTGGCAACACCGAGTGCCCGGATTCCAATCCACTGCCGGGGCACCTCGCGTACCTGATTTACACCTCCGGTTCCACTGGCCAACCGAAAGGCGTGGCCGTGGCGCGTGGTCCGATTGCCCGGCATTGCCGCGGCATCATCGAGCTCTACGAACTGGCGCCGCGCAGCCGCGAGCTGCACTTCATGTCGTTCGCCTTTGACGGTGCTCAGGAGCGTTGGCTGAGTGTGCTGTTGGCGGGCGGCAGTCTGGTGATTCGTGATGACAGTTTGTGGACCCCGGAGCAAACCCTGGAAGTGCTGCATCGTCACGCTGTCACCGTGGCCTGCTTTCCGCCGGCGTACCTGCAACAGATGGCCGAAGTCGCCGAACGCTTGGGCAATCCGCCGGCGGTCGAGGTGTATTGCTTTGGCGGTGATGCGGTGCCGGAGGCCAGTTTCGAACAGGTCAAACGGGCTCTGCGTCCGCAGCGTCTGGTTAACGGTTACGGCCCGACCGAAACCGTGGTCACGCCGCTGTTGTGGCGTGCCGAGGTCAGCGAAACCTGCGACGCGGCGTATGCGCCGATTGGTCGTGGTGTGGCCGGGCGTGGCTTGTATGTGCTGGATGCCGACCTCAATCCGTTGCCGGTCGGTGTCAGCGGCGAGTTGTACCTGGGCGGCGAATGCCTGGCGCGCGGTTATCACCAGCGTCCCGGCATGAGCGCCGAGCGTTTCATCCCCGATCCGTTCGGGGCCGGTGGCCGCATGTACCGCACCGGCGACCTGGTGCGCCAGCGTGAATGCGGGTTGATCGACTACCTGGGGCGTCTCGACCAGCAAGTGAAGATCCGTGGTTTCCGCATCGAACCGGGCGAAATCGAAGCGCGTCTGCGCGACTGCGCCGGGGTGCAGGATGCCGCCGTGGTGGTACACGACACGCCGACCGGCAAGCAATTGGTCGGTTATGTGGTGGCGGCCGGTGCTGTCGGGCTGGATCGTCGACTCAAGACTGAACTGCAAGCGCAACTGCCGGATTACATGGTGCCGGCGCGGATCCTGGTGCTGGAGCGTTTCCCGCTGTCGGCCAACGGCAAGCTCGACCGTCGCGCACTGCCTACGCCGGAATGGGCGCTCGGCGGTTATCGCGCACCGCGCAACGCACTGGAAACAGTGCTGACCGAGATCTGGCAAGAGGTGCTGGGCGTGCCTCAAGTAGGTATTGACGACAACTTCTTCGAACTCGGCGGCGACTCGTTGCAGGTGCTCAAAGTCATTTCGCGGGTACGCAGTCAGCCGCAACTGGGCTTCGAATTGAAACTGCGCGACCTGATGCAGAAACCGTGCATCGCCGAACTCAGTGGCTATCAGGCTGCCGAGCCGGCGTCTGCACCGGACCCGTTGCTGGCGCTGAATGCGCGAATCCCCAACGTGCCGGCGCTGTTCTGCCTGCACGCCGGTTTCGGCACGGTGTTCGACTACGAACCGCTGGCCCGTCGACTGGAAGGCCGGCGCACGGTGTACGGCGTGCAATGCCGGATGCTGCTTGATCCGCACTGGCAGGACTCGTCGCTGTTGGCGATGGCGCAAGCCTATGCGCAACGGATTCGCAGTCAACAGGCCAAGGGACCTTATTACTTGCTGGGCTGGTCGCTTGGTGGCGCGTTGACGCAACTGGTCGCTCACGAACTGGAAACCCAGGGTGAAACGGTTGCGTTTGCCGGGCTGGTCGACAGTTACGTAGCGGGCACCGCAGAAGCGGGGGATTGGCGCGAGGACCTGGGCGACTTCCTGAAGTTTGTGCTCGGTCTGCCGGCCGATGAGGCTCAAGCGTTGATTGCGCTGAAAGCCGCTGATTTGAATGAGCGCGAGGGTTCCACGGTGGTGATCGAGGCGGCGATGCACGGTTCCAATGAACAAGCTGCGTTGGGCGCGGGGGAACTCACGCAGATCTTCGCCACCGGCTCACGCCTCAAGCAACTGGCGTTGGCGCATCGGCAACTGCCGGCGATTCAGATTAAGGCGCATCGCTGGTGGGTGGCCGAACGCGATGACGAGCGTCGGGTGTTTGAGGCACAGGTCGGTAGCCACGGCGTTGATCGCCTGTTGGCGGGCGGGCATTACGAGTTGCTGCGCGGTGAAGAGTTGCTCGACGAGCTTGAAGACCTGTTGGAACGCAGGCCGGCTATCGCGTAACTGCTTTTCTGTAGGAGCAAGGCTTGCCCGCGATGGCGTCCTTGAGATCGCTATCGCGGGCAAGCCATGCTCCTACAGGTCCGGTGTTTCTTCCCGATTTACACCTAATTCAGTTGAAGGATTTTCCCATGGCTGTATTGCCAGAACTTGAAGCATTTCTGGAACTCGCCGAATTCGGCCGGATGACCGGCAAAAGTCGCGCGATGCATGAACAGTCGCCGCAACAGGCGCGGATCGATTTCGAAGCGTCGTCGGGGTTTCTCGATGTGCCGCTGGACAGCGTTGCCTGCGAGGACTTCACCATCGCCGCGCGAGATGGCCACAGCCTGTCGGCCAGGGTGTATCGCAACGGACTATCGGTCGAAGGGCTGCAACCGGTGGTGCTGTATTTCCATGGCGGTGGCTACGTGGTCGGCAGCCTCGATTCCCATGATGCGCTGTGCCGGCGGCTGACCTCCCAAGGCGGTTTTGCCTTGTTGACGGTGGATTATCGTCTGGCGCCGGAATGGCGGTTCCCGACGCCGGTGCAGGATGCCTGCGACGCGGGGAACTGGCTGGTGCGTGAAGGCGCGGCACATGGCCTGGACGCAACGCGGGTGGCCGTGGCCGGTGACAGCGTGGGCGCGACACTGGCGACGGTGTTGTCGATCATGGCGGTGCATGAACCTGAGGAACTGGCGTTGAAACCCAAGGCGCAATTGTTGGTGTACCCGGTGACGGATGCGACGACCCAGCGCGCGTCACATCGGGATTTTGCCGAGGGGTATTTGCTGGAGACGCCGACGCTGGATTGGTTCTATGCGCATTACGGGCGTACGCCAGAGGATCTGGCAGATTGGCGCTGCTCGCCGTTGCTGGCGGAGGATCTGTCGGGCGTGGCGCCGGCGCTGGTGTACCTGGCCGGGCATGATCCGTTGCATGACGAAGGGTTGGCGTATGCGGATCGACTGCGTGCCGCCGGTAATGACGTGACGTTGCTGGAACAGCCTGGAATGACCCATGACTTTTTGCGCATGGGTGGGTTGTTGAGTGAAGTGGCAGGAATTCATGCGGAAGTGGCGGGGTGGGTGCGTTCGCGGCTTTGAGATGAAGTCTGATCGTTCCCACGTTTCTGCGTGGGAATGCCGCCAGCTTGACGCTCTGCGTTCCGCTTTTGGATGTTAAATGCTGTAGATGTGTGTTTGATAGGGAGTGCATCTCTCTGAACACCTCAATCTATGGCCTCCCCGAGGCAACCTTTTTTCTGGCGTGTCAAACTCCCCGCGGAATTGGAAAGTTCGTAATGCCTAACCATTTAGGCCTCTATCCACTCGGGTGTATTACCTACCATGGAAACGCTAGTTGAATGTCGTCCTCGACCTTTCTTCTGACTTTTACAGAGAGCCCGATCAACCGCACGGCCCGGCCTTCCCGACGGGTATCCCAGAGCAGCCGACAAAGCGACGTGACGGTGTGTTGGCACAGGGTAGTGGCTGGCGCCTCCGTGGATGAGATCGAGAAGTCGGAGAATTTAAGTTTCACCTGATTTTTGATGATCAGGTAGTCATCGCCCATTTCTGCAATACGTTCCCTCAGGCCTTCCGACAATCGATCCAGTTCTTTCAGGCAACTGGCAAGCGTATGGCAGTCGAGGGGGAGTGTTCTTTCAGTGCCCACGGATTTGATATCGCTGCCCCGTTCGTCGTGTTCTTCGATACCCTGGCATCGCTCCCAGACATAGAATCCGTGCACGCCGAGATAGCGCATCAGCGCGGGGATTTTATCCTCTGTAATATCCTTGCACAGTCTACAGCCCAGATTTTCCAACACCGCGTAGGTCTTGGGGCCGACACCAGGAATTTTTCGAACATCGAGTTCGTCGAGAAAACCTCGTACCTGGTTCGGTGTGATGACGAACATTCCGTTTGGCTTCTGCACTTCCGAAGCAATCTTGGCCAGGTATTTCAACGGTGCGACCCCCGCAGATGCCGTAAGGCCCAGTTCCTGCTGAACCGTAGCGCGGATGTGCGCGGCCATGTAGGTGGCCGAGCCGTTGAAGCATGTCTGCCCCGTGACTTCAAGAGATGCCTCGTCCAGCGACAGAAACTCAACCTTGTCGGTATATCGCCTGAAGATCTCGTCGAGCTTTCGGGTGATAGCTTCATACACCTCGAACCGCGTTGGCAGCAGTACCAGATCCGGGCACAAGCGATGCGCCGTCGCGGTGGCCAGGCCGCTTTTGACGCCAAACTTCCTGGCGATGTAGTTCGCCGTACTGATCACGCCACGGTCGGCAGCCGTGCCGCCCACTGCGACGGGGCGCAGGCCTAGATGGGGCGCGTCGAGGAGTTCGACGGAAACAAAAAAAGAGTCCATGTCGACATGAATGAACTTGCGCTCGTTCGTGCCAGTTGTCGTGGCAGCCATTTACTCTCCCGTACGCATCGACATTAGACCGTTACGCCGTGCAGTACATTGACCAGCAGGGTCACCGTACCGTCGTCGTGGTGGCTGTAGTACACACCTTGGATATGGGGCGCGAACTCGGGATAGATATTGATCAGGGCTTGCACAGCCGTGAGGTAATCGATCAATGCCGCATTCCAGCACTCCCCGGGCGCAATGCACATGACTCCAGGCGGATACGGGATCACCCCCTCGGCAGCCACACGGTCCAGGACGTCTGCAAGACCGGTCAGCTTGTACTGTCCCCGAACGAAGGCCTGGTTTGCCGCATGGGGTGTCAACACTGCCTGCGCCGATGTCACAGAACTGAATATGTCCGATTGGAGCTGTTCGATCTGGTAGTGCTGAAACAGGTTGTTGATAACGTTGCACAGTTCACGCAAAGAGATATTGGCGTAATTGTGTCCGGCGTTGGCAAGCGACGGCAACACGTCGGTCACCCATGTGCCGTTCGCCAGTTCTCGCTCCAACTGCTTCAGTGCGTACATCAATCGAGTCAGTTGCACTGCGTCGGAAGAAGGAGATACCAGTAATGTGAAATTATAGAAGTCGGATTTTTCCGGGGTGAAGTTCATTTCTCTGAGGTAATAAGTGACGATGCTCGCGGGAATGGAAACGTACTCGGAATCTAATGCGTCTTTGCTCGCACGCGTAGTGAATATAACCTTGCACGGGTCCAGGTAGTGCAGGCCACCTTCGATTGGGCGGGCGTTGCGGCTGAGGGGACGGAATTCCTCTGCACAGACTTCCGGGGAAAGATCGTCCTGCGCGCTTGGAGCCTGCGGCGTCCTGTTGCCGTAATACGGTTTGATGATCCGGCAATGTCTATCGACCTGTCGTTTGAATTCGCTAGCGACCGAAACAGCAGAACTCCATAGCCGTTGACCGTTGCCATTGGCATGAATGGCCGCATTGATCTCCAATGACATGAACAAGGGATAGAACGGGCTGGTCGATGAATGCAGCATGAACGCGCTATTGAACACGTGGCCTGAGCAATAGCGCTGCTGATTCTGGATATGCCTGTCCTTTTTATGGATCTGCGAGGTTTGTGAAAGCCCGGACATCTGTTTGTGGACGGACTGCGTCACGATGATGCCCGGGGAATCCGGCGAAAGTGGAATGTGCAGAGGCGATCTGTGGGCAAGCAGGTCGACAAAAGGCTCGTAGCCCAACCAAGCGGAGTCGAATAGAACGTAATCACATAGGTGACCTATTCGCTCCAGCAGCGCGCCGGCGTCCACCACAACGCCATCGCACGTGGCGTGCTGCACGATTGCCAGGCGAAACGGCCTTGGCTGCCTGGCCCTGGTCTCGTCGATTCTGGCCGCTCTGGCCCTGAGCTGATCCTCTTGCAAGGCGCCTTTTCGGTAGCCACCGAGCACGCCGCAGTCATCGCGAAAATTATCGAGATACACCGCACGCGCCTCGCTTTGCACAAGCGCACCCAAATACACTGACTTGTGATTATTTCGATCCATCAGCACAAGATCGCCCGAAGCGAGCAACGCGCTGGTGACGATCTTGTTGGCGGTCGAGGTGCCGTTCAAGACAAAATACGTCTCGTCGGCATTAAACACCTCGGCAGCTAGATCCTCTGCCTGCTTGATTGGCCCCTCATGGCTGAGCACATCGCCAAGTTCGGGCGCTGCGTGGGGCACATCCACGGTGAAGAATTCTCCGCCCAGCAGCTGTTTGAAGCGCAACCCGGCGGGGTGCAGGTCAAGACACTGGCCACCCTGATGACCTGGGCAGGCAAAGGTAGGTCTTTTCCTTGAGACGAACTCGGCGATGGCCGAGCTAAAAGGCGGCAACGCCGCCGACTCGAAGGCTCTGGCGGCATCGATGACGCAGGCTGTGGCAACGTCCGACAACGGCACTTGAAGCTGGGTCGGGCGAAGTTTGGCGAGCGCTGAAGAACACAGGTTCTGATCGCCGTCCCGAATCACAAACAGCGGAATACGCCATCTGTCGACACTGTCGATCACACGATCCGTCGACGCATCTTCCAGGTTCAGTACGAGCGCGGAAGCCCAGAGCAGATTACTGCACTCTGCAAAAGCGACGACCGCAAGCCCTGGCCGCTCATCAAGGCGGACGGTTGCACTACAAACAATCTTTGTCTGCATCATCTCTCCTTACGCTCCAACCCAAGGGTGCAATACACAGCATGAAGGTCATGCCGATAAAAGTGGCCGGCCCCACGATCAGGAACATGAGACTTGCAATAAGGCCGGACACGGCATCGCCAATGACAGCCGTGAAGTAGTACAGGGAAAAGTTTTTACCGACTTCCTGCGGGTTCGACAGGCATTGAATGTTGGTGATGATTGCAATGTCTACAAAGGCGCCGATAAAACCAACGCCCAGCAGCAAGCAGATGAACAGGTAGGTGTTGAACTCCAGGGCGATGGCGGTGAGTAAAAAAAGTACGCCATACAGCAGCCAGTAGTGGATTACCGAACGCGCGGTTGTCGTCGAGTTGAATTTCACATACAGCATGCCGCCGATCACGGTCCCCAGCGCCAGTAGGGAAAATATGTAACCTACTGCGGCCTCGGATTGAAAGTTTTCGATGACCGCGGCCGGTAATATGAAGCGTATGACGGATGTGGCAAATATGGCGCACAGCGTCGTGCAGCAAATGACGGTAAATAGCGGCGTATTGAATTTGCGTAGGCTGCCGACGCTGCGAGTGGCATCCTTGAAAATAGCCAGTAGGTGGAACGGCTTTTTTACGCTTCTCGGTGATGACAGCAGGGTCAGGGTACAGGCGGCCGACACCAGCAAGCTGACCGAGAAGAATGCAAATGCATAACTGGGCGCCAGCAGAATTGTAATAAGAGAGAATATGAGCGGGCCAATGATCGAAGAGATATCTTCAATAACCTGTATCCCACTATTCACAGAAGGCAGATCTTCGTTATCTACGATATCGGGAAAATAGGAACGAAAGGTTGGGGTGTAAAGACAATCAAGTGCGGTCATGAGCATGGATGCCACGATGACCGCAGACAACGAAGCCTGGGCATGTTCGAACACCGCAAACAGCACCATTGCCACTGCACACTTCAATAATTCGACGGCGACCAGCGTGGATTTCTTTTCAACGTTATCGGCCAACCACCCGCCCACCGGGGAAAACAATGCGCTGGGCAGGTAACGGAAAAAATAAACCAGGCCAATTAACAGAAAGTCCGCATCGGTCAGGGTAACAACGGCCACGGCAAATGCTGTTTCGAATGCAAACTCGCCGCATTTGGAAAAAAAGTAGGCGACCGAAAGCCGTTGAGTACCATAGTTTAACGCAAGTGCCCGCATATCATTGCCTGCTGAGTAGTACTAGCCTGCGGAGTAAATCAACTCATCTCGAGTTATATCTCTTCCGTTAGCACTAAGCTTTTCGAATACTAACTTTTTCAAGATGTTTTGTTCACTTTCCGGAATTAAGTAAAACATAACGTTGCTGTACCACAACCAGCCCAGCTTGGTCAGTTCGAAGGTTGTGTCTGTTTCAATGACCAAATCCGCTTCGACTAATTCATGCAATCGCTCCAGCAAGCCTTGAGGCAACTGACTCATCGCCACCTTGGACTTGACGATTTCCCCGTGGTAGGGGAGCCGCATCACAACGGGCTTGACAAGATCGAGCACCGGGGCATGTTGGCTGACCTGACAGACATAGTCGCCAGCGGTCATCTTGGCGATATATTGCTCGCGCAACGAGGTATTGGTGATCACGTTTTCCGACACCGACGAGATGGCCCCGACGCCGAAGCCCAGCAAGTCATGATCGGTATAACCGTACACATGCTCGT
Organism: Pseudomonas sp. LS2P72; assembly: GCF_054897865.1. Lineage (NCBI taxonomy): Bacteria > Pseudomonadati > Pseudomonadota > Gammaproteobacteria > Pseudomonadales > Pseudomonadaceae > Pseudomonas > Pseudomonas sp. LS2P72. Next base: position 4,951,260 of record NZ_CM142708.1, on the reverse strand, counting down.
GGTAGATGAACGAATATTCGCGAGTAATCAATGTCGGTTGCGCACTGGTGCGCCGCACATAACCATGGCCGTTGTAAGGCAGGTAGCCCTTATGCCGCATATGCTCGTCGATCATCAGCTTCATGTTCAATTTGCGCATGGCCGGGAACACTGCGGCAGTGCGTTCTTTGATTTGCTTGTGAAGTTTTACCGATGTAACAACATTGTTGATCGGGTAAATATCAATATTGCTCAGACCCAGTTCGACGGCTTTGTCGATATCTAGCAAGGTCTGAGTCTCGCTGCTGCCGTTCATGCCGTACATGATGTCGCATAGAACACGTTCGAACGTGGGAACCAGAAGATTGGACGCTCGCTCGATTTCGGCTATGTCTTCGTTGAGATTGAACAGTCTGCGCCAGGTGGGATCAATGGTCTGCAAGCCAAAGCGCGCGTGCGTAACGCCAATGTCAGCCAGCGCGATATTGCGTTCCCGCGTGACGCTGGTGATGTTGAATTCGAAAGAAAACTCCTCGACCGTCGACATATCGAAATAACGGTGTAAAGCTTCGCCGATGTCATTGATATTTTGTGGCGAGAGCAGCGAAGGCGTGCCGCCACCGAAAAAGATCGCTCTGACCGGAACGGCTTTAAAGTCCATCAGCCGGGACTTGTATTCGATTTCTTTTATCAATGCCTTGGTATAGCGGTTGATATCTTCTTCATTTTTGTACAAGCCACGGGTGAACGGGCAAAAAGAACAGATGGCTTCGCAGAAAGGAATATGAAAATACAATGCCCGCGACTTCGCCTTGGCGTTGGCGCCATCGAGCAAGCCGGACAACTGTGCTTCGCTGGGGCGAAAGGTATTTAGGGATTGTGAAGGGAAAAAGAAATTGTACAAGGGGAACTGGTAGTCGAATTTAACCATGCCGTTATTGATAAGTTTCATTTTCCACCTCTTCGGAAATGAGAACATTGCTTCCGCGAAGAAGTGTGTGGGTGGCGATCTGCACATCGCTACCGAAAAACTCCAGTATGCCTTCATTGATCGACATGTTATTCGAACCACATGTATAGACGTCGATACTGATGTAGTGGCTTTCCGGGTAGGTGTGATAGGAAAGGTGGGATTCGGACAGTAAATAAAGGCCAGTTACCCCCTCCCCGCCAGCACTAAATTTGTGTATTAGGTGATCGAGCACAGTGAAACGCGAACGCTGCAAGGTGCCGAGGAAGAAATCGTGCAGTGCAAGTGCGTCTTTTAACAAGCGGGCATCCACACCGGTAATATCCCAAATAGTATGATAACCCAAGTCATCCATAATGGTCGTTGCTCCTGTCCCTAAGAAACCTGAGATCGTCCAAACTAAGAAGAGGGGATTTAACTCCCCTCATCTTTTGTGCATTTACCAGAGGCACACACCTTTGGTGGTAACGCCGGTTACTTCAGTGCTAAATAGATCGATTGCAGATTTCATAGTACGTTCCTTGTTCAAATTTTAGATTGATCCTGCATCAGCAGGCGTTACAAAAACTAGCAGAAAACATTTATTGAGGAAGTCGTAAAATGTAAAAAAATCTTTCTGGATTTGTCTTGTTTTAATTATCTTCAATATTTTCAAACATGTACCCGGAGCGAGGTGGTCATCCCGAATGAAGTGTCACTCTAGTAACTCGAGGGCCGTTAATACAGCTGCCCCTGTACTCATGCACCATTCGACCTGGCAGACGACATGGATCTGTTAATCCATGTAGTACTTTTCTTACAGAAGTAGGGCTTAAACAGCGTTTTAATATTATTTGATCGCTCGCAAGATACTCTGGATACAGTCCCCAAAATAAAAACCGCCATGACAGTTGCTTCCAATTTTTGATCTCTGGTCGCACTCGCATTCTATCTCCACTGAGGATCCCCTGTGGGAGCTACCCGCGAAGGCGGCATTCACACAAATTCATAACCAAAAAAAATGCCCGGATCTCACGACACGGGCATTTTTTCATTTCAGCCTACCGCTCAGAAATCATACTTCGCCGTAATCTGCAGGTTACGCGGCTCTCCGTAGAACGTGGTGCCGAAGTTGCCCAGGCCCGACATGTACTTCTTGTCGAAGACGTTGTTGGCATTGGCGGTGAAGCTCAGGTGTTCGTCGTACTGATAACGGGTCATCAGGTCCACAAGGGTGTAGCCGCCTTGTTTGAGCATGGTGCTGCCGCCTTCGCCGTTGCCTACGTTGGGGCTGTAGCTCTGGCCGTAGAAAGCGCTCTGCCAGCTGACACCACCACCGACGGTGAATTGGTTCAGCGCGCCAGGCAGACGGTAAGTGGTGAACGTACGCACTACGTGTTCCGGTTTGCTGGAGGCCAGCGGGAAACCGAAGATGCGTTGTTCGTCCTTGTCACGGGTGCGGGCGTAGGTGTAGCCGGCAGACACGTTCCAGTCCTGAGCCAGTTCGCCGGCCAGTTCCAGTTCCACACCATTGGTGGTGGCGCCGTCGGTGGCTTTGAAAATGCCATCGCCCGTATTCAAATCGGTGCCGATCGATTGAGCGACGTTGTCTTGCTCAATGCGGAAGAAGGCCAGGCTGGCGTTCAGTTTGCCTTCGAAGTAGGCCGCTTTCAGGCCGGTTTCGTAGCTGTCGCCTTCGACCGGTGCCAGGGTCGAACCGTTGATGTCCTTGTTGATCTGAGGTTGGTAGATCTTGGTGTAGCTGGCGTAGACCGAGTAGGTATCGTTCAGGTCATAGACCACACCGGCGTAAGGCGTGACAACGCCGTGTTCCTTGTAGCTGGCGTGAGTGTCGGTGAGGGTGCCGCCCGGATAGTAGGAGTAATCCTCGTTGTACTTGAAGGTGCTCAGACGGCTGCCGAGGATGAACGACAGGTCGTCGGTCGGACGCAGGCGCGTGGCCAGGTAAAGACCGTTCTGGCTTTGAGTGCGTTCGTATTTACCGTTTTTCGGGAACTCCTGTTTCGGCAGGCTACCGTTCCAGTCATAGATGCTGCCCGGCACCAGTTCGAAGGCGCTGGTGTCGTACGTTGAACCGGTCTGGCGCGAGTGGGACGCCATGAAGCCAGCCACCAGTTCGTGCTCGCGACCGCCCAGGGTGAACGGTCCGGAGACGTTCACGTCAGCCGTGTTCTGCACGCGATGACCTTCCCAGCGACCCCAGTAAAGGAAATTGCCTTCGCCCGTGGCGCGGTCTGCGTAACCACCGCTGGCCGAGGCCAGTTGGGTATCGTGATCAGTGGTTTTCTGGTCGAAGCTGGCCTTGAATTTCCAGTCATTGGCCAGTGCTTGTTCCAGCGACGAGAAGTAGGTGACGCTGTCGAAATCACGACGGCTCCAGTCGGCGCCGGGGTTGAAACTGCGAGAGAAGTCGGTACGGCCGCCGTCAGTGAAGTACGGCGAGTTGCCGGTCCAGGAGCTGCCGCGCGGGGTGGCACTGGACTTGTCGACGCCGAGGGTCAACAGGGTGTCGTCCGTCAGATCGGCTTCGAGGATGCCGTAGAACAGGTCTTTCTTCTGGCTGTAGTGGTCGATGTACGAATCTTTATCCTGGAGGGCGCCGACAAAGCGGCCGCGCACGCTGCCGGAGTCGTTCAGCGAGCCGGAGATGTCGCCTTCGGTGCGGTAGTTGTCCCAGTAACCGGCGGTGGCACTGACCGAAGCCTTGAATTCCTTGGTCGGCTTCTTGCGCACCAGGTTGACGGTGGCGGACGGGTCGCCCGAGCCAGTCATCAGGCCGGTAGCGCCTTTGATGACTTCGACGCGATCGAGGCTGGCGGCGTCGTCGCTGTTGTTGGGGTTCTCACCGTAAACGCCGTCGTATGGGAGGTTGATGCCATCGTACTGGTAGTTGGTGATGGCGAAGCCTCGGGCGGAAAACTCGGTACGGTCACTGTCGTACTTCTGCGCCGTGACGCCGGGGGTGTTGCGCAATACGTCGCCGACGCTCTTGGCGCCGCGATCGTCCATTTGCTGACGCGTCACCACGGTCACCGATTGTGGTGTTTCGCGAAGGGTCAACGGCAGTTTGGTGGCGGTGGTGGTGGCGCCGGTAGTGTAGGAGCCGGTGTCCTCAGTGGTCAGGCCCAGGGCCTGGCCGGAAATGGTGGTCGCGCCCAGTTGCAGGCTTGAGCCGCCGGACACCAGCGTGACGCTATTGCCGCTGATCTGGAACGAAATGCCAGTGCCTTTCAGCAAAGCCGCGAGGGCCTCGGATGGCTCCAGAGAACCGGACACCGCGCGGGACTTGATCCCTGCAACCTGATCCGGGCTGTAAAGGATCTGCAGGTTAGTCTGCATGCCCAACTGGGTCAGCGCGTTGGAAAGCGATTGACCTGCAATGTTCACTTTTACAGGTGCAGCATTGGCCATCGAGCTCCCCAGCAAGGTGGCGGTCAGCAGTACGCTTGTGAACAGGGTGCGATGCAAAGTCGGGCGCTGTACGGCTAGCGCGAGAGGTGTGCGGCGTGTTTGAGGTCGCATTACTTACCTGAGCTCCTGAAAAAATGTTGTGCAGAGTTTTTGTTAATAAGAATGATTATTAGACGCAGCACGAGCGTAAAACCGGAAAGAAACCGGGAAAATAAATCTCGGAAGAGTGGAACAAGGGGGAAACGCCCGCTCTTGTAGGAGCACGGCTTGCCGGCGATGGCGTCCTCAAATTGGCCATCGCCGGCAAGCCGTACTCCTACAGAGGCGTTTATTCAGGCAGGGGCGAGCTCCGTGACAACCCGTCCGCTTTCCATGCGCACCAGTTGGTCCGCCACGTCGAAATAACGGTCATCGTGGGAGATCACGATGATGGTCTTGCCCAGACGTTTAAGGTCCGGCAGCAGCTCGGTGTAGAAAATCCGCCGGAAGGTCGGGTCCTGATCGGCCGCCCATTCATCGAACACCAGCACCGGACGTTCCTCCAGCCAGGCATTGACCAGGGCCAGGCGTTTGCGTTGGCCAGTGGAGAGGTCGGTGGTGGTGAAGTTGCCATCCTTGACGCTGACCTTGTGCGCGATCTCCAGCCGTTGCAGGTATTTGTTGGCGTCTTCGGGGATATGCGTATCACCCTGGACCACGTCATCGAACAGGTAATAGTCGGCAAAAATCGTGGTGAACAACTGGCGATAGTCATCGCGGTTCTGCGCGTCGATCGCTTCGCCGTTGACGTGGATTGCACCCTGCTGCGGCGTGTACAGGCCCAGCAGCAGTTTGATCAGCGTGGTCTTGCCGCAACCGTTCTCACCGACAATAAAGGTGATGTCGCCTTGCTTGATCGTCAGGTTCACCGGTCCAAGCTGGAAAGGCGCAGCGCCTTCGGCCGCCGGGAAGCTGAAACGTACATCGGCCAGTTTCAGTTCGTGTACGGCTTGCTTGACGTTGCCCTTATCGCTGAGCAGCAGATGAGGTTCCGGGGTGGAAAACTGCTCCGACAGTTCGGCGATGTGGCGGAAAGCGATCTGCGCGCGGCTGACGATTGGCAGGGTGCTGATCAAATGCTCCAGCGGGCCTTTCATATAAAGCAGCACCAGCACGAAGCCGCTCATCACGGTTTTGTCGGTACTCGGCCAAAAGCTTTGCAGCGCGAGGGCCAGGCCGATGACCACGAAGAACAGCATCGAGCCGAAGGTCTTGGCGATCACGAAGGTGTTGATGGAACGCACTTGGGTGTTGCAGATGAATTCGGCCGTGGCCTTGATGCCCGAGACGAACATGCGCTGGCGGCGTGGGCGATGAATGCGCAATTCCTTGGCACCTTCGGCAATCGCGTTGTAGTGCTTTTGCAGTTCATCTTCGGCCTCACGGGCGGCCATGAAGCCCTGCACCCCTTTGCTCTGGGCGTAGGCCTGGATCGCGGTGCCGATCAGGATGGCGGCGACCATGATCAGGAACATCGGCCACGACAGAATGGCCAGGTAGCCCATGCAGCCCAATGTCACGGTGACGGAAATGGCCAGCGGCGCGAAGGCGAAGGCGAAGTCGCTGATGGTGTCGACGTCGTGGGTCAGCACCGGGATCAGGCGGTGGCTGCGATAGCGCTCGATCTGTTCGATCGGTGCCGACAGGACCTTCTCACCCAACTGTTTACGCAGCTTGGCGATGATGTGCTGGCCGACATAGTTGGTGCCGATGTCCGAGCAGATCGAACTGGCCAGCGCCAGCAGGCACAGGCCGGCGAACAGGGCGACCACGCCTTGGGTCAGGCCGGTGTCCGAATGCAGGGCGTTGTTGATGGTCGCCAGCAATACCGTGACGCTCAGGCCGCCGACCATGCCCAGGAAAATGGACGCGGCGACGATGAGCCGAAAGGGTTTCAACAGGGCGAACAATTCGCCGATGGCGCCACGGGTAGGCTGGGTCATGGAAGACAGTTCCTTGGGTCGTGAAGGCAGATACCCAGTAGAACGTCTGGTGGAAGGCTTAATTTAGAAGGGCGCCGACTGGCGGCGGGGCGTGCCACACAAAACCCTGTAGGAGCTGAGCTTGCTCGCGATGACGGCCGTCCAGTCGATAGAGATGTCGACTGATAGTCCGCTATCGCGAGCAAGCTCAGCTCCTACAGGAGGGGGGTATGGCTTAGAGGTCACGCACGATGCGGAAGCCCATCCAGTCGCCGCGTTCTTGCGGGTACTGGCTGTTGCGGTTGCCGGAGCGGGAGAACACCGGCGCTTCGCCCCAGTCGTTGCCGCGAATCCGCACGGCTTCGCATTTGGGCTCGACCCAGGCGCTGCCATCGGTGGGCGCACCGACGTAGTCCGGGTGTTCGCAGTCTTCGACCCATTCGTAAACGTTGCCGTGCATGTCGTACAGGCCGAAGGCGTTCGGCGGGTAGCTGCCCACTGGCGAGCTGAAGCTGTAACCGTCCGCCGGGCCATAGGTGTTGGCGTGTTTGCTGATGCTGTATTCCTTGCCCTCATCGAACGGGAAGGGGAACGGTCCTTTGCTGCCGCCACGCGCGGCATATTCGCGCTGGGCTTCGCTGACCATGCGGTATGTCTGCCCGGTCTTTTTCGACAGCCAGGCGACGTAGTTTTTCACGTCGTCGAAGTTCATGCACACCGCCGGCTGACGCGGGCTTTGCGGATAGCGCGGCTTGCTGGCGACGCATTCGCGACCCGGCCGGGTGTCGCCGTTGGCGATGCTCACGCCACTCTCGCGCACGTAGCTGTCCCATTCACCGGCAGTGACCTGGAAGCGGCTCATGGCGAACGGTTTGGCGAAGGTCACTTCGTGCATCGGGCCTTCATCAGGCTCGCGCCCGACTTCATCATCAGGGGTGCCCATGGTGAAAGTGCCGGCGGGCAGCACGACCATTTCCGGGCAGTCTCGGCAGTCTTTGAACACCTTGCCCGGTTGCGGGGTGGCGGCCGCTTGGGCGGTGGTCGGCAAAAGTCCGACCATGAGTGCGGTCAGGGCCAGGGCCTTGAGCGGCAAGGTCAATTGATTTCGGTTCATGAATCATCTCGATATAAAAAAACGGGTGTCGCGCCAGGTCCAATGTGGGGGTGAGCCTGCTCGCGATCGGGCCATCACATTCAACATTGATGGTGACTGATCCACCGCTATCGCGAGCAGGCTCGCTCCCACAGGGTTCTGCGTCATGGCGTCAGGTGGTTTTGTTCAGCAAGGCCATGAAGCGGTCGATATCGTTTTCGGTGTTGAGCAGGCCGGGGGCGATGCGGATCACCGGGCCGACGTCGCGGTCCACCGAATCGCAGACCACGCGGTTTTCCATCAACTGCACGGCGACTTTTTCGCAGTCGCGATCCTTGATCCGGAAGAAGGTAAAACCGGCCGACAGGTCCGGGCTTTTTGGCGTCACCAATTCGATCCGCGGGTGCTCCAGCAAGCGGTTTTTCGCATAGGTATTCAGCGCGTGGATGCGCGCCTGCACCTCGGCCTTGCCCAGGTCCAGGTGCAGCTTGAAGGCTTCATTCAAGGCCCAGCGATGCTCAAAGCTGTGATAGCCGCCGGGGGTCATGATGGTCGAGAAGGTGGTGGCTTCGGAGAACGTCGGGATGGTCGGTGTCACGTCCTTGAGCTCGGTCGAACGGGCGCAGATGATCCCGGTACCTCGCGGGCCGAACATCCATTTGTGCGTGCCGGCAATGAAGAAATCGCAGTGCATGTCGGGGAAGTCGAGGTCCTCGACGCCGAAGCCATGGACGCCGTCGACCACATACAGGATGCGGTCCTTTTCCTCTCGGTTGCGATTCTGTTCGTCCACCAGTTTGCCGATCTCGCCGATCGGCAGTTTCACGCCGCTGCCCGATTGCACCCACGTCATGCCGAGCACTCGGGTTTCGGGGCGAATGCCTTTGGCAATCGAGCCCAGCACTTCATCCACGGAAATGCTGTGGCTGTTCTCGAACAGCTTGAGCTTGCGAACCTTGACCCCGTCCTTTTGCTGGCGGTAAGCCAGGGCATAGTTCGTCGCGTAATGTTCGTGTTCGCTGGTGAGGATTTCCTGATCAGGGCGCACATGAATGCCGCCGTAGATCAGCGAAAGGCCTTCGGTGGTGCTGCCGGTGAGGGCGATCTGCTCGGGCTTGGCCTTGAGGTAACGACCGGCCCAGACGCGCACTTCCTGCTCGCGCTTTTCGGTTTCCCCAAAGTCCCAGTCCATGGCCCGACCGGGATTACGGTCGAGGTTGGCGCGGTGCATGTCGATGGCGTCACGCACAGGTTTGGGGTGCGAGGTCACCAGAAAGTTGGCGAAGTGCAGGTAATCCGGGTCCTGATTGAACATCTGGCGCAGTTGCGCCCATTTATCCTTCGGCAGCGGCGCCGGATTGGCGGCCAGCGCCGGCAGGTTCACGGCTGCGCCCAAGGGTAGGCCGGCCGCGAGAATACCGGCCTGCTTGAGGAATGAACGACGGTTGGTCATGTGCTCGGTTCGCTTCTGCAAAAGAGAGAATCAGTTTTTCGCCACAGGCTTGGAAGACTTCTGCACCAAGTCCCAGACCCGCAGGAAGTTGCCGCCCCAGAGCTTGGCGATATCGGCTTCGCCGTAGCCGCGACTGATCAGCTCGGCTGTCACGTTGCGTGCCTCGCTGACATCCTTCCAGCCGTCCAGACCGCCGCCATCATTGAAGTCGGAACTGATGCCGACATGGTCGATGCCGATTTTCTTCACCGCGTAGTCGATCGCGTCGCCGTAGTCCTTGAGCGTGGCCTTGGGCTCCTCGTCAACGATGGCATAGAGCTGACTGGCGTACTCGCCGAAACGTTGCTCGGACCAGACGGTGATCACTGGATCGCCCGGCATCAGCGCCATCTCCAGGCCTTGCAGCGGTTGCAGGTCGAAGCGTGCGCGCAGGGCGTTGAGTTTGTCCTGGGTGGCCTGGCTGAGCGGACGGATGTAAGTCGGGAAACCGACAATCTGCACCACGCCGCCGCTGTTTTTGATCAGCTGCATTTCCTGATCACTGAGGTTGCGCGGGATGTCCACCAGCCCTCGCGGCGCCGAGTGGGACGCGACCATCGGCGCACGGCTCAGCTGCGCAACTTGTTCCAGGGCCTTGGTCGACATCTGCGAGACGTCGATGATCACGCCGAGGTCGTTGAGGCGGTGCACGGCCTGCTTGCCAATCTCCGAGAGGCCGCCAAGGGCGTCGCGGGAATCGTTGAAAAACGGCAGCGGCCGGGACGAGTCAGCCCAGGCGTTATTGCCCACATAGCTGAAGCCGAACATGCGCATGCCGCGCGCTGCCCACTTGTCCAGGGCGTTCAGGTCGTTGCCCAGCGGATAGGCGTTGAGCATGCTCATGAAGATCGCGAACTTGCCTTCGCCATGCAGGCGTCGGAAGTCGTCAGGGGTGTAGGCGATGGCAACCTGATTGGGGAAGTCGCGAACCATTGTGCTGATGATTTTGTAGCGGGTTTCCTGCTCGAACCGTGCTTCGTCGACAAACCCGGCGGTGGGGCGGTGCGGGGCGTTGGCGCCGTTCCAGATTTCCGGCCAGCCGAAAATCGTCAGGGCTGCCCCGGACAGGCGTCCACGCCCGGTCTTGACCAGGTCGAACTGCCCGGTGCCGTCCTTGTCCGCTTCATTGCCGGCGGTGCCGAAGTCCAGTGGGACGGTGACGTGGCTGTCGAAGGAGAGGATTCGCTCGTGCAGCTCATCGGCCTGTTTCATCACCTTGACCGGGTAACCGGGATTGTTTTTGAACCAGTAATCCCAGGCCGCAAAGCCTGCACCGGCGCTGATCGCCAGGGCCAGCGGCAGGCCGATGTAAAGAGCCTTTTTCGAACGTGGTTTTGTCATTGCCGTCTCAGTCAGGTCCGCCGTAGGGGGAGCAGGCGCAGGGGCCTTTGCTATCTGGGAAGAACGAGTGGCCCGTCCAATAATTTAGGTGTTTGTGCCGGCCTCATCGCGAGCAAGCTTTGCTCCTACAGGTTTGTGGTTGCCGCCCAAGACCTGTAGGAGCAAAGCTTGCTCGCGATGCTTTTAAATTTGTGGGCGCAACAAACGTTCTAGCTTGGATAAAGCCTGCTTCATGGCTGACACAGGTAGGGCAATGACGATTTCTCGACGATGGTTCATGGCAGGTCTGGCGCTGACCGGCGCCGCCGTGCCTGCGGCTTTTTATGGGCATCGTGAATGGACGAAAGCGGATCCGACGATCACCCCCGGCGAAGCGTCATTCGATGTCGCGGATGTCGCTGGCCAGCATTTGGCGAACACCTTGCGCGGTGTCTGGCAGATTCGTTTCGAGGGGCGTGACGCCGGTATCGAAGGCCTGCCACGGGACGGGCTGGAGGTGTTTCTCGACATCGGTCACAAAGGTCGCGGCCTGAGCGGGTTCCTCGACACCGCCGAGCGTTTGCGTTCCAGTGAAACGCCGCGTTACCGGGTGCTCGGCGATCTGGCCGGCGCCAAACCGGCGCAATTGAGCTGGCGGCTGCTCAGCGCCAGCGGCGCAGCGGATTACGAATTCAGCCTGTTGCTGGACGAAGTCTGGGCCGGTTTCGGCAACGCTGGCAGCGGCACCCTCAGTGGTCGGGTGTTGAATCTGGATCGTCCGTTGATGTTGACGGCCCAGGACAATCGCTTCATTGCCGTCAAACGCCTATTCCCCGAAGCCCGCGAGCGCAGCGGTCTCAATCCACCATTGCTGGCCTGGCTGGTGTCTCCGGAGCATCGGCTGTTTCACCAGCTCTGGCATGCCTCCCGGGACAAATGGCACACGTTGTCCGAAGACAAGCGCGGCGCCCTGCGCGGCATTGGCTGGCAGCCTGGCCCGCGAGACAAGGAGCGTGATGCCCGTGGCGCGCGCAAGGATCGTAACGGCTCGGGCGTGGATTTCTTCTTCATGCACCGACACATGCTCGGCAAGGCGCGCTCCCTGCAAGACTTGCCGTCCTGGTCGCATTTCCCCTTGCCACAGCCGGAACTGGCGCGTGATCGCATTGGCTTCGCCCGTTATTTCGACAACCACGACGGCACTGCGCTGCCGCCGACCTGGCTGGCCGACGACGATGCCGAGTACTCGCAATGGGTCAGCGACATCAAGACCGCCGAAACTTACCACAGCAATTTCCAGGTCTGGGAATCGCAGTATCGCGATCCGCGTTACCTGTCGAAATTGACCCTGGGTCAGTTCGGTTCAGAGGTCGAATTAGGGCTGCATGACTGGCTGCACATGCGTTGGGCCTCGGTGCCACGTGATCCGTCCAACGGCCAACCCGTGCCGTTCGCCCGGGATCCCTCGGACTTTTCCGCACGCTGGTATGCGCCGGAAAACGACTTCCTCGGCGATCCGTTTTCGTCTCATGTAAACCCGGTTTTCTGGCATTTCCATGGCTGGATCGATGATCGACTGGAAGACTGGTTCCGTGCGCACGAACGCTTTCATCCGGGGGAGGTCAGTCGGCTGGAAGTGAGTGGCGTGCCCTGGTTTGCGCCCGGTCGTTGGGTCGAGATCGACGACCCGTGGCTCGGCCCGAGCACCCATGGTTGCGCCACCACGCCGGGATTACAGGCCGGCAAGTCGGTGGAGATGGACCCGGAAACCATGAAGCTGGCGTTGCGGATTACCTTTGGTGAGGACGAGAAGAAGCTGGAGGATCTGTTCCGCAAAGTGCCGCAGCGGCCTTGGTATGCGCGGCATTTGAAGGCTAAACCAGTTACCACTTAAGCAGGTGATACCGCGTTATCGTTCAATCGCGAGCAGGCTCGCTCCCACAATGGATCTATGGCGAATACATTATGTGTGAGCACCTGAGATCAACTGTGGGAGCGAGCCTGCTCGCGATGGCGGATTCACTGGCGCCGCAAATCACAACACCTGCCACCCGCCGCCGAGCGCTTTGTACAACGCAATACTCGCCTGCATCCGCGACAACCGCAGTTGCACATTCAAATCCTGCGCCGCATACAGCGTGCGCTGTGTCTCCAGCACCGTCAGCAAATCCTCGGCACCGGCCTGATAACGGCTTTGCGCAATGTTGAACGCGGTCTGTGCCTGGTTCAGTTCTTCACTTTGCCACTGCCGCTGCTCGTCCAGGCCGCGAATGCTGTTCAACGCTTTTTCCACGTCGGCGAAGCCATTGATGATCGCCCCGCGATACGTCTCCAGCAATTCTTCCTGGCGGGCCGTGGCTTTATCACGCTCGGCGCTCAAACGACCATTGTTGAAGACCGGCGCAAGCAATCCGGTGGTGAGGTTGTAGAAAGGATTGCGCATCATGTCCGCCGCACGATCCGCGCCCGATCCGAGTTCCGCGCTCAACGTGACCTTCGGTAGCATCGCCGCACGGGCGACGGTGACGTCGGCTTGTGCGGCGGCCAATTGCGCTTCGGCGCGGGCGATGTCCGGGCGACGGCTGATCAGTTCGCTGGGCAGGCCAGCGCCAATGGTTGGCCATGACAATTGATCAAAGCGTTCCTGACCCAAGGACAACTCCTGCACCGGCCGACCGAGCAGGGCGGCAAGGCTGATCTGTGCGTCCCGGGCCTGTTGCTGCACTAACGGCAATTGCCGTTGTTGCGCGGCGACCAGACTCTTCTGCTGCGCCAGTTCAAGGGCAGTTGCCGAGCCTGAGTCAAAACGCGTCTGCACCAGTTTCAAAACATTTTGCGCGTTCGCCAGATTCAACTCGGCGATGCGACTTTGCTCACGCAACGACAAGCTTTGCGCGTAGCTGTTGGCGACGCCGCTGAGCAGCGTCAACTCCACTGTCGCCTGATCGAATTCGCTGGCCTGCAAGCCGAATTGCGCACTGTCGCGGGAGGCGCGTTGGCCGCCCCAGAAGTCGACTTCATAAGTGGCGCTGAGGTTGGCGTTAAAGTAATCGACGGCCTTGTTATCGCCGTCGGCATCGAGCTGGCTGTAGCCGTTGCCGCGCAATAGTTTCTGCCGATTGGCGTTCAGGCCGGCCTTGACCTCCGGCAGCAGAGAGCCGCCGGCAATCACGGTATCGGCTTGCGCTTGACGCACCCGAGCGATGGCGGCGGCCAAGTCGTAACTGCCGACCCGCGCCTGTGCGATCAGGCGATCAAGCTCCGGGCTGCCGAACTGCGTCCACCATTGCAGGTGGCTGCGGGTAGCGCTTTGAGTGTGTGGCGATTGCCAGGCAGCGGGCGGCTGGAGGCCACTGTCCGGGCGCTGGGCGGGACTGCCACAGGCGCCGAGCAACAGGCAAAGAGTCAGCAAACTGAGTTGCGGCTTCATAGATAGATCATTCACTGGTAAGGGCCGTGACCGGGTCGAGTCGGGCAGCTTTGCGGGCCGGCATGAAGCCGAAGACAACACCGGTGACCAGGGCGCAGCCGAAGGCGCCGAGCACCGCTATCAAGGAGAACGCCACGGCGACTTCGCTGAGGATCAGCACGCCGCCGACGATCAGCGCCAGGGCGATCCCGGCGAGCCCGCCGACCACCGAGAGCATCACCGCTTCGGTGAGGAACTGGCGCAGGATGTCCCGTTGTCGGGCACCGGTGGCCATGCGGATACCGATCTCCCGAGTCCGTTCGCGCACGGTCATGAGCATGATGTTCATCACGCCGATCCCGCCCACCAGCAGCGAGATCGCGGCAATCGAGCCGAGCATCAGTGACAGCGTGTTTTGCGTGCGTGCCTCGGCCTGAATCATCGCCGCGTTATTGGTCAGTTCGAAATCCTTCTTGCCGTTGTGCAGGCGCAGCATCAACTGTTCGATGGCTTTTTCCGTCTCTTTGACCTTGCGTGCATCGGCGGCGGCGATGGCCACGTATTCGGGATTGTGGGTGCCGAACAGTCGGACGCTGGCGGCGGAATAGGGGATGGCGATGCGGTCGTCGCTGTCGGAGTCGCCGGAGCTGGCGCCTTTTTCCGCAAGCACGCCGACCACCTGGAACGGCACGTTCTCGATCAGGATGTATTGGCCGATCGGGTTGGCGACGTCCTTGAGCAACTTGGTCCGCACCTTGTGCCCGATGACTGCGACGGCTGCTGCGTTGCGTTCATCGTCCTGGGTGAAATAGTTGCCTTCCACCACCGGCCAGTTGAAAATCGCCGGGAAGTTGGTGTCGTTGCCGCCGACGTAACTCAAGTGGTCGAGGTTGCCGAAGCGAACCCCGGCCTCCTGGCCATTGACCGGCATGATCCGTGTCACTTGCGGCAAGCTTCCCACCGCAGCGACATCATCCAGGGTGACGATGCCCAGCGGCGTTCGCGGGTTTGGTGACGAGCCGCTGAGGTAAATGATGTTGGAGCCGAACGCGCCCATTTGCGCCATCACTTGGCGCTTGCTGCCTTCACCGACGGCCAGCATGACCACCACCGACGCGACGCCGATGATGATGCCGAGCAGCGTCAGTGCGGTACGAAAACGGTTGATCCACATCACCCGCCACGCGGCTTGCACCGCATCGACCAGTTCACCTTTCCAGGCCCCGGTGGCTTCGGCGCCTTCGGTCAGGCGCTTGCGTAAGTCCACCGCTTGCAGCGCGCCAGGGTTGGCCGAGGTCTGCGCTTCGGGGTTGTCCCGGGCGCTGTCGCTGATGATCAGCCCGTCGCGAATTTCGATGATGCGTTTGGCCCGTGCCGCCACCTCGCGGTCGTGGGTGATGAGGATCACCACGTGGCCCTGGCTCGCCAGTTCGTCGAGCAGGGTCATGACCTCGGCGCCGCTGTGGCTGTCGAGGGCGCCGGTGGGTTCGTCGGCGAGGATGATGTGGCCGCCGTTCATCAAGGCGCGGGCGATGGACACCCGTTGTTGCTGGCCGCCGGAGAGCTGGTGCGGACGGTTGCCGGTGCGTGAGGCCAGGCCGAGGCGGTCGAGCAGGGCGGCTGCGCGGGCGTGGCGTTCGGCTGCCGGCAATCCTGCGTAGATCGCAGGCATCTCGACGTTTTCCTGGGCCGAACCGGACGGAATCAGGTGATAACCCTGGAACACAAAGCCGAAGGCTTCGCGGCGCAACCAGGCCAGTTCGTCGCTGTCGAGTGCGGCAACGTTTTCCCCGGCGAAACGGTATTCGCCCGAGGTCGGGCGGTCGAGGCAGCCGAGGATGTTCATCAGCGTCGACTTGCCGGAGCCGGAGGCACCGACGATTGCCACGAACTCCCCGGCATGGATCGACAGGTCAATGCCGCGCAACACGTGAACTTTCGGTGAATCGCCGCCGCCGTAGGCTTTGCGGATGTCGTGCAGGTCGATCAGGGGCGTCAGCATTCAGCCGCCACTCCCGTCGGCCGGGCCGATCAGCAGATGATCGCCTTCCTGCAAGCCGTCGAGGATCTGCACCCGCAGGCGATCGCTGATGCCGGTGCGCACGTCGCGCTGCTGGATACTGCCGTTTTTGGCGACGACCTGGGCAATTTGCCTATTCGCTTCAGTGCCGGCCTGCAGCGCCGCGACAGGCGCAGTCAGGGTGTTTTTCGCCTGCTCCGAAACGAAGAAGACCTGGGTGGTCATTTCCGCCATCAGCGCATTGTCGGCGTTGTCGACGTCAAGCAATACGGTGTACAGCACCACGCGAGCGCTGCCGCTTTTGCTCGAACTGGCGGGGCTGCCGCCGCCCTGGCTGGTCTGGTCCAGCGGCTTGGGCGGCACCGGCAAAATCTGCCGCACGGTGCTGTTCCAGCGACGGTTGCCGCCGCTGAGGGTGGTGAACCAGGCCGTCATCCCGGGTTTGACGTGACCGATGTCGGCTTCCGACACCTCGGCCCAGACGGTCATCGGCGACAACTTGGCGATGCGCAGAATCAGTGGCGTTTGTTGCTGGGCGTTGAGGGTCTGGCCCTCACGGGCGTCGAGTGCGACGACGGTTCCGCTCATCGGCGCATAGATTCGGGTGTAACCCAGTTCTGCCTGATCGCTGCGCAGGCTGGCCTGGGCCTGGCGGATCTGCGCCTGGAACTTGTCGGTGCGGGCCTGGGTGGCGCGCAATTCGGCCTCGGCGGT
Source organism: Pseudomonas sp. LS2P72 (assembly GCF_054897865.1). Classification (NCBI taxonomy): domain Bacteria; kingdom Pseudomonadati; phylum Pseudomonadota; class Gammaproteobacteria; order Pseudomonadales; family Pseudomonadaceae; genus Pseudomonas; species Pseudomonas sp. LS2P72. Next base: position 4,934,891 of record NZ_CM142708.1, on the reverse strand, counting down.
CTGTACGTCTTCTTCGCGGGTGGCGCCACCGGCCTTGAGGTTCTGCTGACGCTGGAATTTCTGCCGGGCGAGGTCGTGCTGCGCCCGTTGTTCCTGCAGCTGCGCCTTGAGGTTTTCGATGGAGAAACGCCCGGCGTCGAGTTTGGCCTGTTGCGTGGATGGATCGATTTCCACCAGCAACTGGCCTTCCTTCACCCCATCGCCGACTTCCACGTGGATCTTGTGGATCTGCCCGGACGCCTGGGCACCGACGTCGACATAACGTCGAGGTTGCAGAGTGCCCAGCGCGGTGACGCTGCTTTCGATGTCGGCACGGGTGACCTGAGCGGTGGCGAACTGGTCGCGACCGGGCGGGATGATCTGCCAGGCAGCCACGGCGATAACGGGGATCAGACACAGTGCTACAAGCAGGGCGCGTCGGGTCTGTCGGGGACGTTTCATGCAGGGTTCCGGCCAATGAATATCGGCCCGTCGTTCAGGCTGTGCGCGAAAACGTGCGACAGAGACGGGGAGCTGTCCTGTAAACGAGGAAAGTACCGGGGAATTTAGGTCACGACGCAAGCAACCTGTGGGAGCGGGCTTGTGTGGCGAGGGGATTTATCCCCGTTCGGCTGCGAAGCAGTCGTAAACGCGCTTTAACTTTGAAATGCCGGGGCCGCTTCGCAGCCCAACGGGGATAAATCCCCTCGCCACACAGGCTCGCTCCCACAAGTTCGCGACTATTTGTCAGTCAAGGTGAAGCAATACTTTAAATCTATATGAGAATTACTATAAATTACGCACCTTGAACTGCCACTATCGTGCCACTGCCCATTTCGGCGGTCGTCGGTCTGGCTCAAGGACAGAAACCGCACCCCTGCGGCCGGGAGTCATGTTGGAAAACTACTATCGCGAGCTGGTGTGTTTTTTGAACGCCAGGCTGGGCAACCGTCAGGTCGCCGAAGATGTGGTGCATGACGCTTATCTGCGGGTATTGGAGCGGTCCAGCGACACGCCGATCGAGCAGCCTCGGGCGTTCCTGTATCGCACCGCGCTCAACCTGGTGATCGATGACCATCGGCGCAATGCCCTGCGTCAGGTCGAATCGCTGGAAGTGCTCGACACCGAAGAGCGCTACTTCACCCCATCCCCCCATCACAGCCTCGATCACGGTCAACGCCTGGAGATGCTTCAGCGTGCATTGGCGGAATTGCCACGGCTGTGCCGCGAGAGTTTCCTGCTGCGCAAGATCGAAGGCCTGTCGCATCCGGAGATTGCCGAGCACCTCGGTATTTCGCGCGCGCTGGTGGAGAAGCACATCGTCAATGCCATGAAGCATTGCCGTGTGCGGATGCGGCAGTGGGACGCCCACTGATCTCTCCTCTCTAAATTTTTTTTCATTGTCCTCGTTCCTACTCAACAGACGACCTGCTGTCCTGCATCAGGTCACTTAGGCTTATTCCCCTTGTTGAGGGGTTCATCCAGAGGACACTGGAAATGACACAGGCAATTACATCGCCCATCGTTCACGACCTGATCGGCGTCGGTTTCGGCCCTTCGAACCTGGCGCTGGCCATCGCTCTGCAAGAGCGCGGGCCGAGTCAGGGCGAGTTGGATGTTCTGTTTCTCGACAAGCAGGCCGACTACCGCTGGCACGGCAACACCCTGGTGACCCAGAGTGAGTTGCAGATCTCCTTCCTCAAGGACCTGGTGACCCTGCGCAACCCGACCAGCCCATACTCCTTCGTCAACTACCTCAAGCACCACGGTCGTCTGGTGGACTTCATCAACCTGGGCACCTTTTATCCGTGCCGCATGGAGTACAACGATTACCTGCGCTGGGTCGCCGGGCAATTTGAAGCGCAGAGCCGCTACGGCGAAGAGGTGCTGACCATCGAGCCGGTGCTGCACAACCAACAGGTCGATGCGCTGCGGGTGATTTCGCGCGATGCCCAAGGTCAGCAGCACGTTCGCACCACCCGTTCGGTGGTGGTCAGTGCCGGCGGAACACCGCGCATTCCCGAAGCGTTCAAGGCGCTCAAGGTTGACAGCCGGGTGTTCCACCACTCCCAGTACCTGGCGCAGATGGTCCAGCAGCCGTGCGTGAACAACCAGCCGATGAGCATTGCGATCATCGGCGGCGGGCAGAGCGCGGCGGAAGCGTTCATCGATTTGAACGACAGCTTCCCGTCGGTGCAGGTGGACATGATCCTGCGTGGCTCGGCCCTGAAACCGGCGGACGACAGCCCGTTCGTCAACGAAGTGTTCTCGCCGGAGTTCACTGATCTGGTGTTCCAGCAGGCGAGCAGCGAGCGCGAGCGTCTGGTCAACGAGTACCACAACACCAACTATTCGGTGGTGGACATCGACCTGATCGAACGCATCTACGGCATCTTCTATCGTCAGAAAGTCTCGGGCATCGCGCGCCATGCGTTCCGCACCTTGACCACCATCGAAAAAGCCACCGCCACCGAGCGCGGCATCGAGTTGACCGTGCGCAACAACGCCACCGGCGAAGTCACGGTCCGTCATTACGACGCCGTGGTGCTGGCCACCGGTTACGAGCGTCAGATGCACCGCAAACTGCTGGCGCCGCTGGAGCAGTATCTGGGCGACTTCGAGGTAGACCGTAATTACAAACTGATCACTGACGAGCGCTGCAAGGCCGGCATCTATATGCAGGGCTTCTGCCAGGCCAGCCATGGCTTGAGCGACACCTTGCTGTCGATCCTGCCGATTCGGGCGGATGAGATTGCCGGTTCGTTGTATGACCATGGCAAGGCACGTGGGCATGGCCGTTCGGTGATGGACTTGCTGTTGGCGACTGCCAGCTGAGATTTTTGGTGCCTGTGAGGCCGCCTTCGCGAGCAGGCTCACTCCTACAATGGAACTGTGAATGCAGGGCCAATGTGGGAGTGAGCCGGCTCCGGGCGGCGTTCCGACGATGAGGCCCTTGAAAGTACCCAAAACATTCAATCCTGAACCCTTCCTGAAGAACCCCGCGATTCCCCCTCCACATGCCTTTCCTTCGTTTGCGCTCAAAGCGATGGTGAGCAATACCCAAACGCAGGAGGCTGCCGAAGGCTGCCATCTTTTGATCTTGATCCTCGAGCACAAATTGCCGAGAAGCCAGATCAAAGGATCGCAGCCCGCGGCAGCTTCTACAGAAGGAGCGTGTTTGGACAGGTCACCGGAAGATGGACGCGGCTTTTAGGAAAAGTCCTACAGAAAGCTCGACAGGTCTTCCGTAGCCTTGCGCCCTCACGAATCTGACACTCTCCTGGGGGCCCACGTTGTCGAACAAAGCCTTACGTATCCTGATCGCCGACGAGTTGCATTTTCACCGCATGAAGGTCGAGCGACTGTTCAATCAACTCGACTACTACCGGATAGCACCGGTGCACAGCCGTGAAGAGCTGTTGACCCTGGTCGAATACGGTTGCGAGCCATTTGATCTGGTGGTCATCAATGCCTCGCTGGCGGGCGGGGCGTTGAACCTGTTCGATTTTTTCCTTGATAACCAACAGGTTCATCACGCCTTGATCTATGACGGTCAGCAGGCGCAACTCCCGCCCATTCCTGCCTGCGTTCAACAGAAGGTTGAGGTGAGCCACGCAATGCTGCCTGATCTGGCAGCCATTGCGCGGCTGATGGCGATCATCGACCCTCGTCTACCGTTCGTCGGCACTGTCATTTCTGTCAGGTAGCTGAGCCCGGGTTTCCATGCAAAAGTCTTTGCGCAGCCAGTACGTTCAACCGGGCCGGGTTTATGGGCATTGATCTGCTCAATCGTCGTTTTTGTTGCACAGGGAGTTGCCATGAAGTCAGTGCTGATTGTGGACGATCATCCGGTGGTTCGCGCCGCAGTCAAAGTCATATTGGTGCAGGAGGGTTTCAAGCAGATATACGAAGCGGCGTGTGGTAATGAGGTCTTGCCGAAGATCCGCGAACTCAAGCCTGATCTGGTGGTACTGGATCTGGTGATGCCCTCGCTTGACGGGCTGGATGTACTGGCGCGAATCAAGATCAGTGGGGTGTCCTGTCGAGTACTGGTCTTCACGTCCCAGGACCCCACGTTTTATCAGGATCGTTGCATGCACGCCGGCGCCGCAGGCTATATCGCCAAGTCCAATGACTTGCAGCACTTGCACAGCGCCGTGAATGCCGTGATGGGCGGTTACACCTATTTCGCCCAGCTACCCTCGGCGTCGGTGTCGCTGAGCTCGATACAACTGAGTGAAAAACAGATGATCGATAACCTCTCTGACCGGGAACTGACGATCTTTCAGCATCTGGCCCGGGGCATCAGTAACAAGGCGATCGCTGAAATCATGCACTTGAGTCACAAGACCGTCAGCACCTACAAGACCCGTGTGGTTGGAAAACTCAAAGTGGAGTCAGCGGTGTACCTGAGGGATTTTGCCAAGCGTAATCATCTGATCTGAGTAAGCCCGATCATGCGCGATTGTTTGTGGGTTCTGTTGCTGTTCTGTGGACTGGGAGCACCGGCGACGGCGGCCGATGAGCCAAAGCTTTTGCATGTGCTGGGGCATTCCACGGTGGAGGGTTATCAGGTCCAGCTGGATGAAAAAGACTGGCAGTGGTTGCGTGGCAAACGAGTCTTGCGCCTCGGGGTGTCGGGGCCGGACTACCCACCGTTCGAGATCACGCGCAACGTTGATGAGCTGGAAGGCATTACCGCAGACTACGCAGCATTGTTGGGGCAACTGCTGCACGTAAAAATCGACGTGCTTCGTTATCGCACGCGCGAGGCAGCCATGGATGCGCTCAAGCGCGATGAACTGGATCTGCTCGGCACCTCCAACAACTTCGAGGCGGCTGACCCGGAGCTGATCCGATCCAGTGCTTATGCCGAAGACCAGCCGATGCTGGTTACCCGCCTGGACGACTGGATGCCCGTCGACCTCGCGGGCAAACGCATCGCCATGGTCGATGACTATCTGCAGACGCAGACTGTCGAAGCCTTCTATCCCGATGCGAGCTTGCAACGCTACCCCTCGGCACTCGATGCGATCGGGGCGGTGGCGTTCGGGCTTGATGATGTGTACCTCGGGGACTTCATCAGCGCCAATTACCTCATCAATAACAACTACCTCAGTAACGTACGCCTGGTGGGTCCTTCCGGCCTGGACGCCAATCCGTTCGGCTTTGCCTTAAACCGCAGCAATCCACGTCTGAAAAGCATTGTCGATAAGGCGCTGGCGACGATTCCCATGGATCAGCGCACGGACATCGAGCAGCGCTGGAGTGCCGGAAGAGCCAACATGGCGGGTCAAGAGCGAGTACGTTTGAGCGCCAGTGAACAACGTTGGCTGGATCAACATCCGACGGTGGAAGTGGGTGCCATCGAGAACTTTGCACCGCTGACTTTTTACGATGCCCAGGGACAACTCAGCGGGTTGACCGCGCAATTGCTGACGCTGATCAGCCAGCGCAGCGGCTTGACCTTCAACGTGCAGCGGGGTAACTCCCTCGATCAGCAGATCCAGCAACTCAAGGACGGCAAGATCGACGTGTTACCTGTGGTCACGCCCAGTATCGAACGCGAAGTCGAACTGCGTTTCACTCGGGCCTACTTGAACAATCCGTTTGTACTGGTCAGTGCGACCACCCCGGGAAGCCCCAGGACTCTGGATGACATGGCCGGTAAACGCCTGGCGATCTATCGCGGTCATCCGTTGCTCGGGTTCATCCGCGCTCGGGCGCCCACTGTACGTCTGGTCGAAGTGCAGAGTCCGGCGCAGGGTCTGGAATGGGTGATCAAGGGCCAGGCCGATGGGGCAGTCAGTTCATTGATCGTGGCTCGGTATCTGATTACCCGGCAATACCGCGAGCGTCTGCGAATCAGCAGCACCGTGGGTGATGAACCGGCGCGTATCGCTCTGGCCACCAGCCGTGGTGCGCTGGAGTTGCACTCGATTCTGAACAAGGCACTGCTGAGCATTTCGCCCCGGGAGATGGATGAGCTGTTAGCCCGCTGGAGCAATGATGTGGTGGTCGATGACAGCTACTGGCTGCGTCATCGCCAAGGCATTTTCCAGGCGTTTGCCGCTGCGGGCGCTTTGCTGTTGCTCGCACTGGCCTGGATAGGCTGGCAGCGTCGGCAGATCACTCAACGCCAACAATTGCTCGGGCAATTGCAGGATGCCAAGGACGCCGCCGACGATGCCAACCGCGCCAAAACCACCTTTCTGGCGACCATGAGTCATGAAATCCGCACGCCGATGAATGCCCTGATCGGCATGCTCGAACTGGCGCTGAAGCGAGCGGAAGAGGGCCTCACTGATCGCTCCGCCATCGAAGTGGCATCCAATGCCGCGCAGCAATTGCTGGCGTTGATCGGCGACATCCTGGACATCGCCCGCATTGAGTCCGGGCATTTGTCGCTGACCCCGGAGCGGGCCAATCTACGCACGCTGGTGGAGTCGGTGTGCCGGGTTTTCGAAGGCCTGGCACGGCAGAAGAACCTGCGGTGGCGGGTCGAATTGGCCGAACACAGCGATTGTGACGTGTTAGTCGACCCCACGCGCTTCAAGCAGGTGCTGTCCAATCTGCTGAGCAACGCGATCAAGTTCACCCGTGAAGGTGAGGTGAGCCTGACACTGCGAGTAGAGCCCGGTGTGTCGGGGCATCTGGCGGTCAGTGTGCGTATTGAGGACAGCGGCATCGGTGTCAGTGTGGGCGATCAGCAACGACTGTTCAGCCCGTTCGTACAGGCCGGAAACAGCCAGCAGTCCGGCCACAATGGCTCCGGCCTGGGACTGGTGATCAGCCGCACTTTGTGCGAAATGATGGGCGGCCGATTGCAGCTCGACAGCGTCCTCGGACGGGGTACGCAGGTCGATATCAGCCTTGATCTGATTGAGTTGCAACCGTTGGCCTGCAGCGAGCGGGCCGATAGCGGATTGCCGGTGGCCACTCGGCTGCTGAGCATTCTGGTGGTCGACGATTACCCGGCCAATCGATTGTTGCTCTCTCGGCAGTTGAGCTACCTGGGGCATCAGGTGCTGGAGGTGGAGGATGGCGAGCGTGGTCTTGCGCAGTGGCGCGAGCATGAGCTCGATTTGGTCATCACCGATTGCAACATGCCGGTGGTCAATGGTTATGAATTGGCGGGTGCGATACGCGATGAAGAGCGCGCTAATGGTTTGCCACCCACGCTGATTCTTGGGTTTAGCGCCAATGCGCAGCCGGAGGAAAAGATCCGTTGCCTTGAAGCAGGCATGGACGACTGTCTGTTCAAACCGATCCGGCTGGCCGATTTGAGTGCCTGGCTGGCGTCCCGATTTGTGAATGAACCGCCAGCGCCGGTTGAAGAGCAAGCAACGTCCGAGATCGACTTGACCGGCCTGGAGCTCTACGTCGGTGAAGACCGGACGCTGATCAATCAGTTGTTGCACGAACTGGCCGAGACCAATCGCTACGATCGCGAAGATCTGCTTGCAGCGCACGTCAGTGGCAATCGTCACCGGCTGGAAGACCTGGCGCACCGCATCAAAGGTGGTGCGCGGATGGTTCGTGCAAACCGTTTGATCGAGTGCTGCGAACATCTGGAACGTGCCTGCGCCGAGGGGCGCGCGGCGTTGATCGACGAGGCCGTCGATCAATTGCAACACGCCATGGCACGCCTGGATCAGAGCCTCAAGCCAGACTGACGCTTAATCCCACTGGGGCGCGATGCCTTTGGGGCTGGTCAGTCGATGGTCACGATCCAGACCCGCAAATCAGCGCCATGTCGGCGTCGCTCAGGTTTCTAAGCAATATCACTGTGGCTGAATTCCTCGCCCAGAAAGTCGATCAATGCGCGCACCGACGGCAGCAGCCCACGGCGTGAAGGGAAGATGGCATGCACGATCCCGCATTTGGGTGCCCAGCCCGGCACCAGTTCCACCAGTCGGCCCGCGGCAATGTCATCGCGCACCACCACGCTGGGCAGGTGAGCGATTCCGATCCCGGCCACCACGGCGTGACGCAACGCCAACAGATCATCGGTGACCATTCGTGGCGCATGTCGAATCACCGCGCTCGCGCCATCGGCTCCAAGCAATTCCCACTGATATTCACGCTGCGCCGCGCCCCAATGCAGGCTCGGCAACCCGCTGAGGTCAGCCGGGGAGGCCGGTGATGACAGGCGCGGCATGAAGGCCGGGCTGCCAACCAGGCACTGGGTGCTGTTGCCCAGCACCTTCATCACCATGTCGGTGTTTTCCAGCGGTGGAAAGCGCACGCGCAGGGCGATGTCGAAACCCTCGTGGATCAGGTCGACCCGGCGGTTGGTGCTCTCGATGAACAACTCCACCAGCGGGTACTTGAGCATGTAGCGGGTCAACATCGGCCCGACCCAGGAGTTGAGCAGCGCGGTCGGGCAACTGATGCGCACCAGGCCTTGGGGTTCGGAGCGGTTGCGTTCGATCAGTTCGGCAGCGCTTTCCGCTTCCACGCGCATCGCCAGACAACGCTGATAATAGGCCTGGCCGATTTCCGTCAGTGAACAATGCCGGCTTGTGCGGTGCAGCAGGCGTACACCGAGGCGCTCTTCGAGCTCGGCAATGCGCCGGCTCAGCTTTGACTTGGGCATGTCCAGCGCCCGACCGGCCGGGGCGAAACCGTGGTGTTCCACCACTTGGGTGAAGTAGTAGAGGGTGTTGAGGTCTTCCACCATCGTTCTCCATATAGAACGCTAAGGCTGATTTTTGCAGTCTAGTGCATTAAATGGTTCAGTTTTAAGCTTTGTCCATCGCGTCACTCACCCGATTCGGAGGCAGAATGAAAAACATCATCGGTATCTACACCAGCCCACGGGCCCATTGGGTCGGCGACGGTTTTCCGGTTCGCACGCTGTTTTCCTACGACAACCTGGGCAAGCACATCAGCCCCTTTTTGCTGCTCGATCACGCCGGTCCCGCTGAATTCACCCCGACCACCGAGCGTCGTGGCGTTGGTCAGCATCCGCACCGCGGTTTCGAAACCGTGACTATCGTTTATAAGGGCGAACTGGAACACCGCGACTCCACCGGCAGCGGCGGCAAGATCGGCCCTGGCGACGTGCAATGGATGACCGCAGCCTCCGGGATTCTCCACGAAGAGTTCCACTCAGAAGGTTTCGCCAAAACCGGCGGCACCCTGGAAATGGTGCAGCTGTGGGTCAACCTGCCGGCCAAGGACAAGATGGCCGACGCCGGTTACCAGACGATTCTCGATGGCGACATCCCGAGCATCGCGCTCAAGGACCAGGCCGGCAACCTGCGCTTGATCGCCGGTGAGTTCGACGGCCACACCGGCCCGGCGCGCACGTTTACCCCGATTGACGTCTGGGACCTGCGCCTCAACGGCGGCAAGTTGCTGACCCTGGACCTGCACGAAGGTCGTAACACGGCACTTGTAGTGTTGCGTGGCACGGTTCAGGTCAACGGTGTGGAACTGGTGCGCGAGGGGCAGTTGGCGTTGTTCGAACGCAATGGCCAGCAGCTCAGCCTGGAAGCCAATAACGATGCCGTTGTGTTGCTGCTCAGTGGCGAGCCGATCGACGAACCCATCGTCGGTCACGGTCCGTTCGTGATGAACACCGAGCAGGAAATCCACCAGGCCTTTGCTGACTTCCAGTCAGGCCGGTTCGGTCGGATGAGCGGTTGAACTCATTGTTGTAACGCTGTGGCGTGCCGGGCGAGGGCGACTACCCTTGCTTGGCCGCTTTTTAACGAACTATCAGGTTTCTCTCACGCCGGCCCGTTCGGCATCGATAAAAAGCGAGGATTACTCCCATGACTACCTCTTACAAACGTCTCGACAAAGATAACGCCGCCGTTCTGTTGGTTGATCACCAGGCGGGTCTGCTTTCTCTGGTGCGCGACATTGACCCGGACCGTTTCAAGAACAACGTGTTGGCCCTGGCTGACCTGGCCAAGTACTTCAAGTTGCCGACCATTCTCACCACCAGTTTCGAAACCGGCCCCAACGGCCCGCTGGTGCCCGAGCTCAAGGCGCTGTTCCCGGATGCGCCGTACATTGCCCGTCCTGGCCAGATCAATGCCTGGGACAACGAAGACTTCGTCAAGGCGATCAAGGCCACCGGCAAGAAACAACTGATCATCGCCGGCGTGGTGACCGAAGTATGCGTGGCGTTCCCGGCGCTGTCGGCACTGGCTGAAGGCTTCGAGGTGTTCGTGGTGACTGACGCTTCCGGCACCTTCAACGAACTGACCCGTCAATCGGCCTGGGACCGCATGTCGTCCTCCGGCGCACAGTTGATGACCTGGTTCGGCCTGGCCTGTGAGCTGCATCGCGACTGGCGCAACGACGTGGAAGGCTTGGGCACCTTGTTCTCCAACCACATCCCGGACTACCGCAACCTGTTTACCAGCTACAACGCGCTGACCAACAGCAAGTAACCTCTGACGACATAGTTCCCCTGTGGGAGCGAGCCTGCTCGCGATGGTGGTACGACAGACACTGATTCGGTGACTGTCAGACCGCTATCGCGAGCAGGCTCGCTCCCACAGTGTTTTGTGATGTTCTCAGGTCACCAATTCCTCCTACACTGTGCCCATCCGTACATGGCTGGAGTTGCTTGATGCTGTCACTGCTTACCGATCACCCATTGATCTGCGCGATGGCTTTGGTCCTTATCGATCTGGGGTTGTGGCGCCTGCTCAGTGCCAATGGCAGTCAATGGAAACTGGTCGTGCGGTTGGTGATTTTTTCGTTGTTCAGTGTCCTGCTGTTCAACGAAGGCCTGAACCCCATGGAAACGGCGCCCTGGGCCGACAACGTCCCGCTGCACCTGGCCGCCACCGGATTGCAGATTGGCTGGTGGTTGTTCGGCGCGCGCACCCTGACGGTGCTGATCGGCGCGGTGATGATGCAACGGGTCGGGCACACCGGGCGCTTGTTGCAGGATTTGCTTGGCGCGGTGATTTTCCTGATCGCGATCATCGCGGCGTTGGCGTATGTCCTCGATCTGCCAGTCAAAGGCGTGTTGGCGACCTCCGGCGCGTTGGCGATCATCGTCGGCCTGGCCTTGCAAAGTACCCTCAGCGACGTGTTCTCCGGGATCGTCCTCAATACCACCAAGCCCTATCAACTGGATGACTGGATCTCCATCGACGGCACCGAAGGTCGGGTCACCGATATCGACTGGCGCGCGACGCGCCTGCAAACGGCCCAAGGCAGCATGGCGGTGATCCCCAACTCCCTGGCGGCCAAGGCCAAGATCATCAATTTCAGCCGGCCCAGTGATATTTTCGGCGTCTCCATCAGCTTACAATTGAGCCCGCACGCGCGTCCGCAAACCGTCATCGAAGCACTGGAACGGGCGATGGAGGGTTGCCGTTATCTGTTGAACAAACCGGCGCCGTGTGTCGCATTGAAAGGCTCCAGTGCCAACGGCGTGGAATACGAAATCAGTGGTTTTGTGGTCTCCATGGACCAGAAACGCATGGTCCGTAATCTGCTGTTCGACCTGGCGTACCGGCACTTGCAGGCCAGCGGCGTCAGCCTGTTGTCGAACGTCGAACCGAACGCACCTGCCAACCTGTCGCGGCCACGGGCATTGCTGGACGCGTCGAACATTTTCTCGACCCTGCGTCAGGAAGAGAAAGAAACCTTCAGCCAGAACATGACCCTGCAGAACTTCCGCGCCGGTGAAATGATCCTGCCGGCGGGGGAGGTCAGCGATCATTTGTTCATCATCGAATCCGGCGTCGTGTCGGTGGAGCTGAGCCGTGGTGGGGTCATGTTCGAATCCGGGCGCATGGGCCCGGGTGAGGTGATCGGCGAGGGCGGGATTTTGTCCGATACGGCACTACCGGCGGACTTCAGCGCCAAGACGTTTTGCAGCTTGTACCGGATCGAGAAGGAATACCTCAAACCGTGCCTGGATGCGCGGCATGACATCGGCGAAGCAATGAAGGCGTTGCTGGATTTTCGCTTGAACAAGGCTCAGACGTTGACTCAGGAAGCGCCTAGGGTTGTGCAGAAGAAGGGATTTTTGCAGTGGCTGCGCAATCGAGCGTAGGGGCTTGAAGGTCATGGGCGCGGGTGCAATCGAGTGAGTCGGCAGCAGGCGCCTGGCCAATAAGCTGTGCGCCGACCTGGATACGGTCGTGACTGTTCCAGTGCTCGAACGGCGCATGTTGCCAAATCATCCCGACGGGGCCGGCGATCAACAGCAAGGCCAGATAAACCAGGGTTTGTCGACGGGTCAGCGGTTTTTTGCACGCCGACCGCCGCGCGGCGATCCGGGCTCGACCATGCCCATGAATCTGGGCGAGCAGAAAGGCTTCGCGCGCCTGTTCCGGCATTTCCCACAACAAGGATTCCAGGTGCCAACGCGATTCGGAATTCGGCGAAATAGTAGCTGGCAAAGGCATTTCGGATGAGGACGACATGGGCAGGAGGCACTCGTTTCCGGCATCCTGGCCGCGCTATCAAGAATGAGTCGCATTCTATGGGCGTCAGTGGTGTGATGGCAATTACCCATCTAGATTATTTTTCAAACCCGCCCATTGGCATCCTAATCTTCCCGGTAATTGGCTATTTGCTGCAGGTCAGTGCGGGATTAACGTAGCTCCACACCCTTTTGACTGGAGCCCACCATGCAACCGCGTATTGATTTCTATACTGCTTCCCCAGATGCACTCAAAGCCATGATCGCGCTGGACACCGCTGTTTCGAAGCTGCCTCTGGAAAAATCGTTGATTGAACTGGTCAAGCTGCGCGCCTCGCAAATTAATGGCTGCGCCTTCTGCCTGGATATGCACAGCGCCGATGCCCGCAAGGGCGGTGAAGACGAGCGCCGTCTGTACACATTGTCGGCCTGGCGTGAAACGCCGTTCTTCACTCCGCGCGAACGTGCGGCGCTGGCCTGGACCGAATCCCTGACGCTGCTGAGCCAGACTCACGCACCGGATGAGGACTACGAGCTGGCGGCGTTCGAGTTCAGTCCGAAGGAGTTGGTCGACTTGACCGTGGCCATTACCACGATCAACGCCTGGAACCGTCTGGCGGTTGGCTTTCGCAAAATGCCTCAGGCCTGATCAATGAGCGTCTGCTGACGGCGCCGCCGGTGGTTGCACCTTGCGCATCAGGGGCACCATCGCCGTGGCGATGATGAAGCAGACCATGATCATCAGGAACGCATCGCCGTAAGTCTGCGTCTGCGCTTCGCGGTAGGTCAGCAGCCACAGCTGATGCAGGCTGGCGGTGACACCCACGTCACCGCTTTGGCCGAGGGCGGCGAAGTTGTTGCCGACCTGGGACAGCCACTGATTCAGTGCTTCATTGGTGCTGTTGAGGTTTTCCGCCAACCGGGTGAAGTGCAGGTTGGTGCGGTCATTCAGAATGGTTGCGCACGCAGCGATGCCGATGGCGCCACCCAGGTTTCGCATCAGGTTGAATAACCCCGACGCGTGTTTAAGCCGCGCCGGTGCCAGACCACCCAAGGTCAACGTCACCGCTGGCGGCACCGCCAGTTGCTGGGCAATCCCGCGCAGCGCTTGTGGCAGCATCAATTCCTTAGCCCCCCAGTCATGGGTGATCGGGCTGAAATCCCACATCGACAACGCGAACAACCCGAGGCCGATCATCATGATCCAGCGCAGATCGATGCGGTTGGCCAGAAAGGCGTACAGCGGAATCGCCATGATCTGGAACACCCCGGTGGAGAAAACCGCCAGACCAATGTCCAGCGCGCCATAGCCACGCACCCGACCGAGAAACAGCGGCGTCAGGTAAATGGTGGCGAACAGGCCGATCCCGGTGACGAACGAAAAGAAGCAGCCAAGGGCGAAGTTACGGTCTTTCAAGGCGCGTAAATCGACGATCGGGTTGGCGACATGCAGGGTTCTGCCGATGAACGCCAGGCCGGCCAGTCCGCTGATCCATGCCGTGGTCAGAATCGTGCTGTCGCTGAACCAGTTCCAGCGTGGGCCTTCTTCGAGGGTGTATTGCAGGCAACCGAGAAACAGCGCCATGAACGCCATGCTCAAATAGTCGGCGCCCTTGAGCAGCGACAATTCCGGCTGGTCGATTTTCACCAGCATCGGTACCGCCACTGCGACGAAGATCCCCGGCACCAGGTTGATGTAGAACAGCCAGTGCCAGGATGAAATGTCGGTAATCCAGCCACCAATCACTGGCCCCAGCGTCGGTGCCAAAGAGGCCACCGCGCCGATGGTTGCAGCCGCGATCACCCGTTGCTTGCCAGTGAAGAAAAAGAATGCCGTGGTGAACACCAGCGGAATCATCGAACCGCCGAGAAACCCTTGCAGGGCACGGAAGGCGATCATGCTCTGAATGTTCCAGGCCGCGCCGCAGAGCAGGCTGGCCAGGGTAAAGCCCACCGCTGAAGCGCAGAACAGCCAACGTGTCGAGAACACTCGGGAGAGCCAGCCGGACAGCGGGATCACGATGATTTCGGCGATCAGGTAACTGGTTTGCACCCACGCGGTTTCGTCGGTGCCGGCCGAGAGCCCGCCGCCGATGTCACGCAACGACGCCGAGACGATCTGAATATCCAGCAGCGCAATGAACATGCCGATGCACATGGTGGCGAAGGCGAACACCTTGGTCGCCGTTGTCATGTCCGCGGCATTGAACGGTTGCGCGGGAGCGGCGAGGGCGCGGCTCATGGCGTGCTGGCCACGGCCGGGGTTGCAGGTTCCTTGCGAGTGTCCACTTCAGCGGTGACCGACAGGCCCGGACGCAGATGGCCGAGCACGCCATCGGCCGGATCAAGCACGATACGCACCGGCACCCGCTGAACGATTTTGGTGAAGTTGCCCGTGGCGTTTTCCGGCGGCAGCACGCTGAACTGTGAACCACTGGCCGGCGCGAGACTGTCCAGATGACCGTGGAATTCCTGCCCCGAGAGCACGTCGGCATGAATGATCACCCGTTGCCCCGGTGTCATTCGCGATAGCTGATCTTCTTTGAAGTTGGCATCGACCCACAGCCCGCTGGCCGGTACCACCGACAGCAGTTGCGAACCGGCCTGGGCATAAGCGCCGACCCGCGCCCGGCGATTGCCAATCGAGCCGTCCACCGGGGCCTTCAGTTCGGTGTAATCCACGTTCAACTGTGCCAGATCACGTTCGGCAAGAGCCTGCATCAGCGCGGCGCGGGCTTGTTGTTTCTGGGTTGCGATCACGTTCAGCTGACGTTGCGCGGCGAGCAATTCAGCCTGGGCCCGGGCGCTGAGGGCCTGGGCGGTCTTGAAGGTGGCGTTGGCGCGTTGGGCGCTTTCCACCGAGACGGCATTGCTGCCGACCAGTTTTTTGTAGCGAGCATCATCATCCCGGGAACGGACGGTTTCGGCGCCGGCGGCATCGATCCCGGCGCGGGCCTGGCCGATCACCGCGTGTTGCAATTGTTCGGTGGCATCGAGATTGGCGAGCAGCGCTTCTTCGGCGGCCACTGCGCCTTCGGCCTTGGCCAGGTTGGCGCGGTAATCGCGGGAGTCGAGGCGAATCAACACATCGCCGGCCTTGACCTTCTGGTTGTCGGTCACCAGCACTTCTTCGATGTAACCCGCCACCTTCGGCCCGATCACCGTTACATCGCCGCCGATGTAGGCGTCGTCGGTTTCTTCGATAAAACGTCCGGCGGTCCACCAGTGAGTCGCATACAGCCCGGCGAACACCAGGGCAGCAATGACCGCAGCCAGCAAGATCAACCGTTTGAGCAGGGGAGGCTTGGGTGTGCTCACCGGGACAGCAAGGGCGGGTTCAAGGCTGGGTATGGAGACTACCTGTGGGAAACGGGTCTTTACTACGCACGAAATATGACGCAGGCAATATTTGGTGACGATTGATTTTTGCTCCCGGCCGTCAGGTGGTTGTTCGATAAAGATGCCGCCTGACGCACAGCAATCGCGGGCAGTTTCGCTCCCGCGTTGCTCGCGAAGAATGACGACGTGTATTAGCGGGAAGCTTGCGCGGTGTCACTCGGCGGGGTTCTCAGCCCTGCTGTCTCGCCACCGTCCACCGTCAACACCGTACCGTTGACATAGCTGGACGCCGACGACAGTAACCAGCAAATCGCCTGGGCCACCTCTTCGGGCGCGGCAAGACGACCGGCAGGGATCCGTGCGGTCAGGGCGGCAAGACGAGGTGCGTCCTGCATAATCGCTCCCATCATGCGGGTGGCAATCTGGCCGGGACAAACCGCGTTAAAACGCACGCTTGCGCCATATTCGAGGGCCAGTGCCTGAGTCAGGCCGATCAATGCGGCCTTGCTGGCGCAGTAAGTGGCCAGTCCCTCTTCGCCGGCCTTGCCGGCGATCGACGACACATTCACCACCGCTCCATTACCTGTCTGCAAGCCGGGCAAGGCATGCTTGATAAAGAAAAATGCCGAGCGGGTGTTGACCTCAAACATGGTGTCCCATTCCAGCTGCGAGGTCTGTGTGAGCGCCTTGCGTCCGGCCATGCCGGCGTTGTTGACCAGACCTTGCAACAAGCCGTTGCCCAGTTCCAGTGCACGATCGACCACTCGCTGACAATCGGCCTCTTGCCGCACATCACCCGCCACGAACGTGCTGCCCGGCAGGCGTTGGACGAGCCGTTCCCCCGCATCGACATCTCGTCCAGTGAACACAACCGACAAGCCTTGGCCGATCAACTGCTCCACGGTGGCGGCGCCGATGCCCTGGGTGCCGCCGGTCACGATATACATGCTCATCCGTTATTGCTCCTTGAGTTGGCGAGCGGTGCGTTGTGCACGCAAGGTCAGCCAGGTAGTGGTCATAAGCCCGACGATGCCCACCAGTAACAACAATGTCGACATGGCGAGAATCGAGGGGTCGATGGTGTCGCGTATGCCATCGAACATTTGGCGAGGCAAGGTCCTTTGGCTGGGGCCACCGATGAACAGCACCACGACGATTTCATCAAACGATGTCATGAAGGCGAAGAGTGCGCCCGATATCACGCCGGGCGCGATGATTGGCAAAGCGATGCCTGTGAAGGCCCGCACCGGCGAGGCGCCGGACATGGCGGCGGCTTTGAGCAGGGTCATGTCGAAACCCTGAAGGCTGGCGGCTACGCTGATCAGGACGAAAGGCGTGGCCAGTACCGTGTGGGCCAGAATCAGACCGAACAGGGTTCCGGTCAGGCCCAAGTTGCCGAAGAGGAAATACATGCCCAGCCCGGAGATCACCGGAGGGAAAATCATCGGTGAAATCAGCAGACCGAGCATTCCGCTGGCGGCCGGCAGGTTGTGTCGTGCAAAGGCAAGCGCGGCCAGCGTGCCCAGCAGCGTCGCCAACAGCGTCGAGGCGATGCCGACCCACAGGCTGTTGCTCAGCGCCTGCATCCAGGGGCCGCTGGTGAATACCCGTTCATACCATTGCAGCGACAGTCCTGGCAGCGGATAGGAGAGGAACGTGCCACTGCTGAATGAAATCGGGACCACCGCCAACAAGGGCGCGATCATGAAAATGCTCATCAATAGGCCGAACAATAGGTGAGCCTTGCGGGCGAGGTAAGCCTGTATGAAATGGTTCATGAGAGCTCCTTCAGCGCAGGCCGGCAATCTGGCGAATACCTACCAGGCGCGCGGCCAGCAGGTAAATGACCATCACGCAGGAAATCAGCACCAGCCCCAGTGCCGAGGCCATGCCCCAATTCACCGTGGTATTGGTATAGAACGCAATGAAATAGCCGAGCATCTGTTCGCGTGCACTGCCCACGAGGGTCGGTGTCACGTAGTAACCCGCTGCGACGATGAACGTGAGCAGGGTGCCGGAACCGATTCCCGTCAAGGTCATGGGCAAGTAAACACGAATGAACCCGCGTACAGGATGAGCGCCGAGCGAGGCCGAGGCGCGCATGAAATGTGGCGGGATGTTTTTCATCACGTTGTACAGGGGCAGCACGCTGAACGGCAGAAGGATGTGCACCATCACGATGTACACGCCGGGCAGATTGAAAATCATCGGCAGCGGGTTATCGATCAGGCCCAGGCGCAGCAGTAACGTGTTGACGATGCCTTTGTCCTGCAGGACCACGATCCAGGCCGTGGTTCGTGCCAGCAACGAGGTCCAGAACGGCAGCATGACCGCCAGGAACAGCAGGACTTGCAGGGCCGGTGAAGCCTTGACCATCAACGCGGCAAACGGAAAGCCCAGCAAGAGACACAACAGTGAGACGATCAGGGCGATTTTCAGGGTCTTGAAGGTCAGGTCCAGGTACACCCGCTGGCTTTCTTCGACCGGCGCGATGCCTTGATCCGTTTGCTTCAAGTCCAGGGCGGCCAGCAGGTAATACGGTGTGTAGGCCGGGGAAGCGCGGCGAAAGTCCTCCCATAACTGGGGTGAAATCCAACGTTCATCAATGGCGGCCAAACGCTCGCGGGCGCTCTGGCTGCCCGGGGTCGCCAGCGGCTTTCTGTAGGTGCGGGCGGTGTTCATGACCAGGAAGCGATAACCGCTGTTTTCATAGTTGAGACGTCGTGCCGCCTCACCCATGACCGCGTTGCTCGGGGCGTTGATGAAGTCTTGCTCGAGCGAATCGAACACCCGGTCGCCCGGCAGCGCGGTTGAATCGTTTGCCTGCTCGTCGGCCATCGCGGAGATGGCCTGGGGGAAGGCTTGCAACAGTTCGGGGTTGCTGACGGCCCGATAGAACATCATGCCGATCGGCAGAGCGAAAAAAACACAGGTGTAAGCCAGCAGCGGCAAGAGCAGCAGCATCGAAACCCAGCGCTTGCGGCGACTGGATTGATGATGAGCGATGGCCAGCGTGTCGACGCGAGCCGGTGCATCTATCGAGGAAACGGACATAGTCAAACCCACCTTGAAAAAAACATACTCGAACCGCGCCGTCGTCATCGGCGGCGCGGTCTTGAGGCCTGTTTACTGGGCTACCCAGCGGGTAAACCGGTTCATCAGGTCTTCCTCGTAGTTGACCCAGAACGGCGTATCGAGCAGCAGGGCATCTTTCATGTTGGCCGGCGCGTTGGGCAATGCGCTGGCTGTCTTCTCATCCATGGCCGCGATGGCCTTGCTGTTGACGATGCCGTAGGGAATCGCGTGGGCGAAATCACTTTGGGCCTTGGTGCTGAGGATGTAGTCGAGTAGCTGATAGCTGGCGGTTTTGTTGGGGGTGTTCTTGATGATGGTCCAGTAGTCCATGCTGTACAGCTGTTGCTGCCAGATCAGCGGGAAATGGTTGCCCTGTTGATTGGCGATGGCGATCCGGCCGTTGTAGGCGGCACTCACGGCGATATTGCCGGCGGCCAGCCATTCCAGCGGCTGAGCGCCAGTTTCCCACCATTGGATGTAGGGTTTGATTTCGTCCAGTTTGGCAAATGCGCGGTTCTGTCCTGCCGGGGTCGCCAGTAATTTGTAGACATCGGCCGGTGCGACGCCGTCGGCCATCAGGGCAATTTCCAGGGTCATGCGGGCTTGTTTGCGCAAGCCGCGTTTACCTGGCCATTTCTGCACGTTCCAGAAATCAACCCAGCTTTTCGGGCCGTCGGCACCGAATTTTTTCGGGTCGTAGGTCATCACTTCGGACCAGACGAAGGCGCCGACACCACACTCGGAAAAGGCCTCGGGATTGACCTCGGCCGCATTCTTCAATTGTTTGTGGTCGAGGTCTTCCAGCAGGCCCTGTTCGCAGGCCAGCTCCATTTCGTTCTGGTCCATCTGCACCAGGTCCCAGGTCGGATTGCCCGACTCGACCATCGCTTTCTGTTTGGCCAGACCGCCGCCGTAGCTGTCTTGAACGACTGGTTTGGCGCTTTGGGCGGCAAACGGTTTGAACCAGGCCTTGTCGAAAGCTTCCTGCGTGGCGCCACCGAAACCGACCACCGTCAGGTCGCGGGCCTGGGCGAGGGGGCCGGTCAGTGCCAGCGCGAGTACAAGGGCCAAGCGTGTTGAATGTGAGTGCATGGTGCATCTCTCCTGCTGAAGGAAAAGCAAATAGGGATTGGCGGGTGTAGCGGCAGGAAAGCGACTCAGGTCGAGTGATCGAAGCTTTGCATGGTGATGACCTTCTTATTGTTGTGGGTGGGGGGTGTTTCGGTGATGAAAAGGGTTGTGGGTCAGGCGCGGGGTGATGCTCAACCCAGCGGGAAAACCCGCGCGTCTTCGGGTCGCCAGGTAAAGCCGATGTGTTGACCGTTGTTGAGGCCCTTGATGGCCTCGTCGTTGGCAGTTTTTACAATCAGCGTGTCGCCGTTACCCAGTTTCAAGTGAATGCGCAGGTGGTCGCCCAGGTAGACGCGGTCGGCGAGGGTGGCTTGATAGCTGTTCTGATTGATTGGGCACAGCCGGATGTTTTCCGGACGGATCAGCAACTCGACTTTTTTCGAGGCGCCGATCGGCACCGTAACGCCCATGCCACGGGCCCCGAAGCCAGCCTCCAGCGCAACCTCCAGTTCATGCCCGTGGCGAGCAACGAGATGGCCGCGCAGCACATTGTTTTCGCCGATAAACGTGGCCACATAAGCGTTTTCAGGGTGTTCGTACAGTGAAACCGGATCACCGATCTGGGCGATATCACCTTGATGAAACACGGCCACCCGGTCGGACATGGTCAAGGCTTCGCCCTGATCGTGGGTCACGTACACCACCGTGACACCCAGTCTTCGATGCAACTGCTTGATCTCGTACTGCATGTGCTCGCGCAGGTTCTTGTCGAGTGCGCCCAGTGGCTCGTCCATCAGGATGACCTGCGGTTCGAACACCATGGCGCGGGCCAGGGCGACGCGTTGCTGCTGGCCACCGGACAACTCCGTGGGGCGCCGCTGCTGCATGTCATGCAACTGCACCATCTCGATGGCGCGCTTGACCTTGTTCTGCACATCGAGGCGATTGAGCCCGCGCATCTTCAACGGGTAGGCCAGGTTCTCGGCCACGGTCATGTGCGGAAACAGCGCGTAGTTCTGGAACACCATGCCCATGCCGCGTCGGTGTGCCGGGACGTTCTGAATCGGTTTGCCCGCCATGCGGATTTCGCCACGGGTCGGGGTTTCGAAGCCGGCGAGCATCATCAGCGTGGTGGTCTTGCCCGAGCCGGAAGCACCGAGCAGGGTCAGGAATTCGCCTTGCGCGATGGAGAGGTTCAGGTCCTTGATGATCAGCGTCTTACCGTCGTAACTCTTTTGCACATGAGTGAGATCGATCAAGGCGCCGGAGGCGTCGTGGGAATGGGCGAGGATATTCATGAGCAGTGTCCCGTGGCGAGATTGACGTCGTTCAGCGCGTCCGTCAGGCGGCCGACCAGTTCGCGGATTTGCTCCGGTTCAATGATGAAAGGCGGCGCCAGGGCGATCGAATCGCCCATGTTGCGCACGATCAGGCCGTGTTTGCGGGCGGCCAGTTCGACCTGCGCCCCAATCGCCACCTGCGCGGCAAATGAGCGTCGCGACGCCTTGTCGGCCACCAGTTCCAGCCCCGCAACCAGACCGATACCGCGGATTTCGCCGACCAGGGGATGGTCGAGCAGTGACGCAAGTTCACTGTGCAGGACCTCGCCCAACTGGCGGGTGCGGGCCGGGATGTCCAGCTCCTGGTAGATGGAAAGCGTTTCGAGGGCGACGGCGGCGGCCACCGGGTGCCCGGAATAGGTGAAGCCATGCCCGAAGCCGTTCAGTTGCTGGCTCTGTTCTTCGAGCACTTGGTAGACCGGGCCGCTGACCACGGTGCAGGAAATCGGCTGATAGCCCGCTGAAAGGCTTTTGGCACACGCCATCATGTCGGGTGCAAAGCCCATCGTCTGATGGCCGAACCACTGGCCGGTGCGGCCAAAACCACAAATGATCTCGTCGGCCAGCATCAAAATGTCGTGCCGCGCCAGCAGCGCCTGCACCGCGCCAAAGTAGCCAGGCGGCGGGACGATCACGCCGCCGGCACCCATGATCGGTTCACTGATGAAGGCGGCGATGGTGTCTGCCCCTTCAGCCTCAATGCGCTGTTGCAAGTCGGCGACCAGGCGTTCGCAGAAGGCGGCTTCCGTCTCGCCGGGCAAGCCATTGCGGTAGTAATGAGGGCACTCGAGATGAATCACCTGGTCCAGTGGCAAGCCGAACGCGGCATGCATGTTTGGCAATCCTGACAGCGTCGCCCCCATGACCGTGGAGCCATGAAAACCTTTCTGGTGGGCGATGATTTTGCGCTTGTGTGTATTGCCTCGAGCCCGGTGCCAGGCCCAGGACATTTTGATCATCGAGTCGTTGGCTTCCGAGCCCGAGCAGGCAAAAAACACTTTTGCATCCGGCAGGGGGGCGAGGGCGGCGATGCGTTCGGCCAGGCGTACTGTCACCGCTGGAACCCGATGATTGAAGGTGTGGTAGTAGGGCAGGACATCGAACTGGCGTTGTGCGGCTTCGGCCAGCCGATGATTGGAAAACCCCAGACTGGCGCACCACAGGCCAGACATCCCTTCAATGTAGCAGTGCCCATGTTCGTCGATGACGTGGATGCCATCTCCGCGTTCGATGACCATCGGGCCTTGTTGTTGATGGCGCCGCAGATTGGTCTGCGAGTGCAGGTGAAAGCGTTGATCTGCCTGGGCCAGAACGCTGGCTGCGGGGGTGTTTTCGTGCGACACGAGTGGCATCTCCGAGAGCTGGAATACATATAACTTATAAGATAAGAAAATCAGGCCTAGTCTGGCCGGGTCTTTCCTGCCTATTGGAAAAAATAACGCCAACGGCTTGTCGCTGCAATATATATCTTATAAGTTGTAAGAAGGAGGCCGCGAGAGCGGTCTCCTCTCTAACAATCATTCAGGAAATGCAGCCATGTCGATTGCCGCCCCACCCCCCATTCCCGTTCCCGTCGAGGACCTGAGTGCCGAGCACATCGCCCACCTCAAAGAGCGCGCCTTGTTTGTTCGTCTGGAAACCGTGCGCCTGATTTCCATCGCCAAGGTGGGGCACTACACCTCCGTATTTTCGTGCGCGGAAATTTTCTCGGCGCTGTATTACGACGCCATGCGCTTGCGCCACGGCGAGCCAAAATGGCCTGGTCGTGATCGCTTCTTGATGGGCAAGGGACATGCTGCAGTCGGGCTGTATCCGTTACTGGCGGACTGGGGCTTTTTCGACAAGGCGCTGCTCGACGGTTACACCCGCCTGGGTAATCCGTTGGGCGATCACCCGGACATGCGCAAGGTCGCGGGGGTGGATTTCAGTTCCGGTTCCATTGGTCATGCGTTGTCCGGCGGACTGGGCATGGCACTGGGCGGACGTCTGCAAAACAACCCGTTCGATGTGTATGTGCTGTTGGGCGATGGCGAAATGCATGAAGGCCAGGTGTGGGAAGCGGCCATGGCAGCCGCGCATTACAAAACCTCGAACCTGATCGCGATCATCGACCGAAACGGTTATCAGCTCGACGGCAAGGTCGACGACATCATTGGCATCGAGCCACTGGGCGACAAATGGCGCGCTTTCGGCTGGGACGTGCATGAGGTCGATGGGCATGACGTTGCGGCGGTGGCTCGCCTGTTGCGCCAGCTAAAAGCCGATACGCAGCGCGAAAAGCCAGTCTGCGTGATCGCCTTGACCGTCAAGGGCAAGGGCGTCGAGTACATGGAAACCGAACCCGGCTGGCACCTTGGCTGGTTGGCCGAGGAAGACGAATTGCTCGCTATCGAAGAAATCAAAACCAAAGGAGGTGTGCGATGAGCTCGCCCGTCAGCGCCGATACCTGGCAATACCGGCAAATCAACGCTCGCGCCCCGGGCCTGAGCTACTTGTCCGATGCGTTGATCGACCTGGTTGAAGCAGGTCACAAGATCGCCGTCGGCACCGCCGATCTGCAGTACTCCAATGGCTTGAGTCGCTTCGCTCAGCGCTACCCCGAACTGTTTATCCAGTTCGGTATCTCCGAGCAAAACATGGTCACCGCGGCGGCGGGCATTGCCACCACTGGGAGCATGCCGTTTGTGGCGACATTCGCTTCATTTCTGGCCTTGCTCTGCTGCGAGCAAATTCGCATGGACGTGGCCTACAGCGCGCTGCCGGTGCGGCTGATCGGGCACCATTCTGGTATCAGCCTTGGCTTCTATGGCACCTCGCATCACGCCACCGAAGACCTGGCAATCACCCGCAGCATCGCTGATCTGACTGTGGTTGCGCCGGCCGATGGCCCACAGCTGGCGGCGGCGATCCGCGCCTCGATCGATCATCCTCAACCGATTTATTTCCGTATCGGCCGCGGCCAGGAACCCAACGTTTACCCCGATGACGTGGTGTTCGAATTTGGCAAAGCCATCGTTCATGAGCGGGGCAGCGACCTGACGCTGATCGCGACCGGCAGCATGCTTCACCCGACGCTGGCAGCGGCACAGGCCTTGCGCGCCAGTGGTTTATCGGTGGGTGTGATCGATATGCACACCATCAAGCCGTTGGATCGTGACGCCGTGTTACGTGCGGCGGGTGAAAGCGGGTTGTTGATGACCGTTGAAGAACACAACGTGCTGGGAGGCCTGGGCGGTGCGGTGGCGGAAGTGCTGGCCGATACGGGGCAGGGGACGCGTCTGCGGCGTCACGGGATCGAAGATGAATACAGCCTGATTGCACCGCCAACCCATCTCTATCGCCATTACCGCCTGGACGCCGTCGGTATTGAAGCCGTGGCCCGGGAGGCACTCGCCCAAGGAGTCGGTCATGTTGCTTGATGCCAATCAATCCTTGCATGAACGGGCCCGGCAGGTGTTGCCGGGCGGTCATCTGAGCCCGAGCCGCAAGCTCGGGCAGCCTTACGCGTTTGTCCGCGCAGAAGGCCCCTATCTGTACGACGCCAATGGCGAGCGTCATACCGATTTCCACTGCGGATTCGGGGCGCATGTACTCGGGCACGGCAACCAGGCGATTCGTCAACGCGTGGCGCAGGTCAGCGAACGCCTTGATCTGATCGGTGCCGGCATTACCGATCTGGAAGTCGAGACAGCGGAAGCCCTGGTCGAGTGCATTCCCTGTGCCGAGCAGGTCGCGTTTTGCAACAGTGGCTCTGAAGCGACTTACCACGCCTTGCGCCTGGCACGGGCCGTTACCGGCGCCAAACGGATCATCAAGTTCCAAGGCGGATATCACGGCTGGCACGACTATGTGGCGATGAACGGCCAGACATCCCGTGAGCGCATGGACAGCTTCGACCCGATGTCCGACGGTATCCTGCTGGATGCGGCGCAGTACACGATCATCCTGCCGTATAACGATGCCGAGGCGGTGGAGCGTTACCTCAAAGCCAATCCGGGGCAGGTCGCGGCAATCATCGTCGAGCCGATTGCCCACAACATGGGCTCGGTGGCGGCATCGACGGAATTTCTGCGGGCGCTTCGGCAATTGACCCTCGAGCACGGCGTCATTCTGATTTTCGACGAGGTCATCACCGGGTTTCGTCATGCGCTGGGTGGCTACCAGTCCATCGTCGGCGTGACACCGGACCTGGCGACTTTCGGCAAGGCAGCTTCATCGGGTTATCCGGTGGGCCTGGTCGCCGGCCGTCGGGATCTGTTGGAGCGGGTAGGGCAGTCGGGCGACCGTGGTGTGTTCATGGGCGGAACGTTCAATGGCACGCCGTCGACGCTGGCGGCGGTGTTGGCAACCATCGAGGAGCTTTCTCGCGAAGGTGTCTACGAGCGTCTGTTTGCCATGGGTGATTACTTGCGCGGGCAGCTCGACGGCATCATTCAGCGGCTGGGCATTCCCGCTCAAAGTGCCGGATATGGGTCGGTCTGGCTGATGTACTTCTTCGAGGGGGCCTACAGTCAGTACCGCGATTTGTTGCGCAACGACGATGCACTCGACCTGGCGTTTCGCAAGCGCTTGATCGAGCAGCGGATGATTTTTCAGCCATTGCCCCTTAAGCGCCTGTACCTGTCGACCTTGCATACCACGAAGATTCTCGATGAAAGCCTCGACGTCATCGAACACACCCTCAAAGCATTGATTCGCTAGGCCGGGCAACGGAGAGCGGCACGCGCAATGCCGCTCTTTCTGCAACTGATTCCCGAACCGCTGTAATGCAAGGTTGAGTCTTACTTATAGGATATAAGACAATGTATTTCAGATTCTTGGCGCACGCCCGACAGGCTGCGCAATAAAAAAGCATCATCCAGGAGTTCGACCGTGCAGATTCAACCGCTGGAACAAGGCAACCTGTCCGCCCGCGCCTACTACGCCATCCGCGAAGGGCTGATTGCCGGCAACTTCAAGCCCGGCGAGCGGTTGGTCATGCAAGACCTGGCCGACAAGCTCGGCACCAGCGTCACCCCGGTCCGCGAAGCCTGCCTGAGGCTGGTCAGCGAACGTGGCCTTGAGTTGCGTTCAGGCCGTTTTGCCATGGTCCCGGAGCTGACCATGAGCCGTTATCTGGAGGTGCGCACCATCCGTATCGCACTGGAAGGCCTGGCTGCGGAACTCGCCACGCGCAACGTGACGCCCGAGGACCTGACGCGGCTGGAAGAACTGCATGCCAGTTTTCAGCAAGCCGACCAGGCCAATGATGGTCCACAAGCGATGCACTTCAACCGTGAATTCCACTTCACGGTCTACCGGTTGGCGGCCATGGACATGCTGACTGCCCAGATCGAAGGGTTGTGGGTGTCAATGGGGCCGATCCTCAATCTGTTCTACACCAAAGGGCATAACACCTACATCGGTGCCGACGAGCATCTGGTGCTGATCGAAGCCCTGCGCGAGAAAAAACCGGCCAAGGCGCGCAAGGCCATCGCCGAAGACATTATGCGAGGGGGCGTCAGCATTATCGGCTTCATTACCGAAAGCGAAGGCAAGTAGTCTTTTCCATCAAGCGATGCCCGCCGCGTTTGCGGCGGGACCCAAGCCATTCCTTTCAGGGGGCCCACTGCCCACCGCTAACCCATCCTGCCCACCCCCGCCAACCACTCTTCCAACACTGACTGTCGCAGGCGTCTTTGCGACAGGTGCTGTGGAACAGGTGTATTAACCAATCGCGGTCCGATTGCTCTGTGCTATCACTAATTAGTTACCAATGGAACTGCTAATGTATTGGGCTTACGCTCACGGCTGGGCTAAGGAAGTCGATGTGGTAGCCGGAAGATCCATCACCAATAGCTAAATGAACCCCACTGATACCTTCATTCATCTGTGAGTTGATTGTAATCAATACTTGGCGCGATAGCCTCGTTTACCCCGATAGCGAACTCGGTCAGCTTAAGTCCGCGAGAACCAGCTGCAAGATCCAAAAGTTTTAAATGTTCCTCGTTTTTCACTTTCAGTGAGGTGATGATATTGTCTTCAACTGATAAGAATGCCCCTTCTTCCGATATGCGATCACTCAGCCATTTTAGTGAGGTTTTAATCCTTCTGGCAATGTCGGGTTAGGTTTTCTCAGTACTGTCAGTATCCCTGCGATTTTCAAAGTTCCGCTAAAAAAAAAGGGGCAAGGTTCTTGTGGGTTCATATGTGCATAATGAACTTCAAAAAATTCTGCCACGGACTGAACAAAGTCGTGTCTATCTCTTCGGCAAGTAGTGCGTATGGCTGTGCGTGAGGGAAAGTCGTGACGCGCTGTTGGAGTTCTCGTAAAGCTCTCTAGGTTGTTTGTGTAAGGTATATCTGTAATCTTGTTCTGAAAATTTAATATTTCCATTTTTTTTGTTGTTGCTGATGATCTGATGTCGTTAGGTTGTTTGTGGGGGTTGTTTTTTGAAAGCTAAATGTTCAACTGTTAAAAGAGGGTTAAATAGTGCATGCATCAAAGAAGTACCTGACAGATACGTCTGTCCATCAAGCCCTGCTACTGGTTGATCTTACCGAGGCGAGCGCTCCCGATCACGCCGTCCGACTATTGTTAAATGAAGTTCTTCAGGGGCTTGCTGAAAAAGGCTGGCCCCAAGCGCAACTTCAGACCGGACCGCGAATTGTGTCCGCTGAAGAAAATTACGGTTTGCTGGGTTATGACCCAGCAGAAGTCACTCTTGGGAGTGAACACACCCGTTGGGTCGATGAGTGTTCCCTTTTGCGTACACAAACCACCAGTCAAATTCCGGCGGCACTTCAGCGTGCAGCTCATGTGCGGCAACCGGGGGAGACGATATTGCTGGCCGCGCCAGGTATCACTTTTCGTCGAGATAGTCGGGACCGTTGGCATTGTGCAGAACCACATCAAATGGATATCTGGGTGCTGGGTGATCCGGAACTGTCGACGCATGACCACTTGTTGCGTCTGGTCAGCGATATCCTCACATCAGCCGTTCCTGACAAGCGTTGGGTCTACAGCGACAGTCCGCATCACTACACGGAGGGCGGAATCGAAGTGAATGTGGTGAATGACGGCTCACCTGTCGAGGTGCTGGAGTGTGGTCGTATTGCTACGTCTTTGTTAGAGCGCTTGAAGATTGATCCGCAGCGTCATGGAGGGCTGGCGCTCGGGATGGGGTTGGATCGACTGACCATGCTGCGCAAGGGAATTCCGGATATTCGCTTGCTACGTGATCAGAACGTACGAGTACAGGCGCAGATGCATGATTTGAATCCCTGGAGCGCTGTATCACGTTTGCCTTCGATTGCTCGCGATATTTCGTTGGCGATAACGCCAGGGTTAAGTGAGGAAGTGTTGACTGAGAGGATGTTACAAGCTGCTGGCGACAACTCTGACTGGATCGAGGAGATGCAGGTCAAGGGACGTTGGGGATTCTCGGATTTACCTGTGCAGGCAATTGAACGCCTCGGACTGCTACCGGGCCAGGAAAATGTGCTTCTGCGCGTTGTACTGCGTGATTGTTCGCGATCAATCACTACCCACGAGGCGAACGCCTTGTATGCGAACATTCAGTCGGCGTTGCATGAAGGTGCGCCGGGGGCGGGTTACAGAATGGATCTTCCAAAGGCTTGAAAACCGCCATTGTCGAATTGCCCAAGTAATCATTGAGACACCGTGTAATCGTTCATCGCGAGCAAGCTCTCTTCCGCGTTAGATCTTCAATGAACACAAATTCTGTGTACGACGCTGATCAAATGTGTGAGCGAGCTTGCTCCGGGCGGCGATCCGACGATAGCGGCAGGTCAGTCAGCGTCAATGCTGAGTGATCAATTGTGTTGGCGCTCGGGAATCCAGCATAGAACTGACACAAACGGAAATCGGAGACGGTCATTTCGGAAACCTCCCACACCCAGAGGTTGAGCTTCCCGGTAGGGTCAACGGCCCCGGCACCCTGCCGAGACACCCCAAGGAAGAACGAACCATGACCAGAAAGGCTGTTATCGTTTTCAGCGGCGGACAAGACTCGACCACCTGCTTGATCCATGCATTGCCGATGTACGATGAAATTCATTGCATTACATTTGATTATGGCCAGCGCCATCGTGGGGAAATCGAAGTGGCGCAACAGCTTTCGAAACAGCTTGGCGTGAAGGTGCACAAGGTATTGGACACTTCATTGTTAAGCGAACTGGCCATTAGCAGTTTGACGCGCGACCACATTCCAATTGCAAAGAGTACGGGGAGCGGCGTGCCTGATACGTTCGTACCTGGCAGGAATATTCTGTTTTTAACGTTGGCTTCTATTTATGCCTATCAAGTGGGCGCGGAAGCTGTCATCACTGGTGTGTGTGAAACAGAGAGCTCTGGTTATCCTGATTGTGGTGATGAGTTTGTTAAGGTGTTGAACAGTGCCATTCACTTGGGCATGGACTATAAGATTCGAATCGAGACACCGCTTATGCAGCTTAATAAAGCTGAGACCTGGGCTTTGGCTGATTATCATGAGCAGCTGGATTTGATTCGTTACCATACATTGACTTGCTACAACGGGATAATTGGGAGTGGATGCGGCGACTGTGATGCTTGTAGTCTTCGTTCAAAAGGATTGAGTGAGTTTTTGGAAAATACAGCAGAGGTTATTCACAGTCTAAAAACTAAATTAGAACTATAGGAAGCAATGCACAATGGGGGAGGGTCGATTAGCAGCTAATTCACACTCCCCTGGGTCTTATGCGGCATTGGCTTCAGATATGTATCTTTTAAATAATGATCTTGCCCCATAGGCCGGCAGAATATTAAAAACAGCAAAACACATTTTTATGGCTATTTGTACATAAACTATATTAAGGATGTCGCTGTTTTGCATGGTTCCATAAAACGCAATAAAG
Source organism: Pseudomonas sp. LS2P72 (assembly GCF_054897865.1). Lineage (NCBI taxonomy): Bacteria > Pseudomonadati > Pseudomonadota > Gammaproteobacteria > Pseudomonadales > Pseudomonadaceae > Pseudomonas > Pseudomonas sp. LS2P72. The sequence continues at coordinate 4,904,804 of NZ_CM142708.1, read as the reverse complement.
CAAAAGATGAAGCTGTCTATTATTACGGCAAAAAAAGTGCTGAAAAATACTCGCAAGAATAAAAATCTTGAGTTTGTAAGTTTTTTTATTTTGCATAGAAGATAAGAGTTGACGTATTCAGAAAAAAGGAACGAAATGCAGGATGCTGCTAATGCAGATGTTACATGTGTAATCACCTCTCTGTAGGGGTCGTCGAGTTTCCAACCAGTTAAGCCTGGAAGATAGCTGGTGGTGCTCAGCAAAATGATAATAAATGCATTGCTTGCAAAAGCGAATAATATGGCCCGTCTCGCGAGTCTGAGTCCGTAAGATTCATTCAGAATGTCAACAACTAAAAAGGTTAGTGGGTATAGAAAAACACCCGGGGTAACAACGATGTCAAATAGTTTTATGTATATCAGTTTCGTCGAGGCAACATTTGTGAAGATGTAAAGTGCGAAAAGAAGCAGGTTGAGGGCAACGTAAGTCATCCACGACCGTTCATTGCGGTCATTCATTTCGTAGGTGGTTGGCGCGGTTCCGCCAGAGTAATATTTGCGGTATATATCCTTGATTTCCAGCTTGCTTAGGTTGTCTATTACTTCGCTTTTTAATACCTCGCCTATCTTTATTTTTATAACTTTTCCTGTGGAGAGCACCATAATGACGACCAGGTTTTTATTTTTCTCAAAACCCAATAATTTGTATTTGCTGTTCTCCGCTTCATTGTTAATTACCATTAAATCTTTCCTCGATCACTTCTCCAATAATGTAGCTAGTGTCAGTGTCAAAAACGTCAGTGGTGATACGTAGTTTTTTTGTTGTTTTATCGTATGCCAATTTTTCCCCATCACCACTCGATAGACCCTTCTTGACTATCAAGAGATCCCCTGACTCATTCATCCCGCTAATATCATTCTCCAGAAGTACGCCTATTAAATTGCATGCCGTGCCGAAGTAATATGTCAGCGGATGCGTGATGGCCAGCTCACCAATTCTTTTGTCCAAGCTCTCAATCAACAAACACTCTCTAATGACCGGGACTGCAGCGGGATTCATATTCCCTTGTGGTGAGACACTACTCTCTATTGTTTCTTTCTCTTCAAAATCTATTGTCTCTATTTCTTTATAAGACACACCAAAAAAATCCGATATTTTTCGGATCGTAGATTGTTGCACATGGACAACCCTTCCTTCCAAAATGTTATAGATGGTCGTTCTGGTCAATCCGCTAGCATTGCACAACGAAAGCCGAGTCTCTCCACGGCTCTTTATCAGGTATTTGATGTTGTTTTTTAACTTTTCCGTTCTGTCTTTCTTATGCATTAAATATTTACCATTTGCTTGTCGTTGCAATAGATCGCACGTGGGAGCTGATTCGCTTTGAGTGCAGCATCCTACACGCCTGCCACCTAGACAAAAAAGATAATTTTTCTCACGGGTTAAACAGCTGTGGAATATTTTTTATTGCCGCGATTGGGTTCTGGCATTGGATGTCAGACGTTGCCTACTCAAGCTATAGAAGTTTCTTACAGTAACTAGGAAGAGCCAAAAAATATTAATCTGGCGGGAATCATTTAATTACACAGATGTTCATTTATTTGATTAATTAAATGGAATTTTCTGGTAATAAATCTACCGGTCCGCCGTGTATAGCCGTCACCCAATCCTGGTTGAAGGCAAGAGACGGGCGCTTTCTTAAACCTTGCAAGGAGCTCCGGCATGAAAAAGATCACCTCAATCGCAATCGAACCGTCAGACCTTCCGGCCGACGACACCGTCGATTCATCCAGTCCCGCCAAAGTCACCGAACAACTCGTCAGCGTGCCTCTGCGCACTCGCACACTTCCCAAGTCTGCCAACTATTTCTTCGCCGTCGTTCCGGATGTCGACATGGAATCGCTGCTCTGTCACGCCTCTGAAACCCTCGCCTCTCTCAGCGTCATGGCCACCGATCTCGCCCGTGAACTGGAAGGCCCTCGTCGCCATGTCATTGTGGGTATTCAGCAACTGTCTGCGCTGGGCGAATTGCTGGTCAATCGAGCGCTGGACAACCTGGAGCCGCCCCGGGGATCGTCTGAAGGTCGTCCAACTGCCAGCGCTGAATAATCGTGTGCCTTTACCCAATGGAGGTTTTTCATCATGGATCGATACATGCCTATCACTGGCATCGACTGCAACATCCCATCATTGCTGATCGACACTGAAGCGCCACTGGACGTGTTGCATGAAACCGCGGCCTACCGCATTCGTACCGCAACGCAACTGTTGGAGAGCATCGCATTTGGCGAGGGGGTTCACAGTGAGCTGGCGCGGGTGTTGGTGACTTCACTGCGCGATGGCTGTGATTTGATGGATGTCGTCGGACGACGATTGCAGGGGCAGGTTTGAGTGCAGGAAAAAAGGTAGTGCCAATCAATAAGCCGTAACACGATCTGTAGCAGCTGGCGAAGCCTGCGTTCGGCTGCGCAGCAGTCGTGAAATCAGACGATGCGGGGTTTCAGGAAGCCCGCTAACTCAGGTTTTACGACTGCTGCGCAGCCGAACGCAGGCTTCGCCAGCTGCTACGGTCCGTGTCGTTCCTTAACTGATCGGCACCGACGGCCGGCTACTACGGGTCGTTAATCCCATTGCTTCCGGTTAATAGGAAGCATTACTATTCACGCCCCGTCTTCACAGCACACCGCAATGACCCCCAAGCTGCCCCGCAGACACGGCTTTTTCGAGCATTACGAAGAGTTGGTCGGGACCTGGACCCGTCGCCTGAGAAATCGTCAGCAGGCCGAGGACCTGGCCCACGACACCTTCGTGAGAGTGCTTGAGTCCGATTCGGCGACGGTTGCACAACCTCGGGCGTATTTGCATCAGACCGCGCGCAACATTGCGGTGGATGGTTATCGGCGCGAGGATCGGCGGGGCGCCATGGAGTCGGAGGCGGTTGATCACAGCGTGTCGTCGTCCGGCGACCCGGAGCATTTCATGCACGCGATCCAGTTGGCTGACTCCATCGAACGGGCGCTCACCGAGCTGCCGGTCAACTGCCGCAAAGTGTTTGTCTGGCAGAAGATCGAAGGCCTGACCCAGGCCGAAATCGCCGAACGCCTGGGACTGTCCAAGAACATGGTGGAAAAGTATATGATCCGCACGCTGCGGCATCTGCGCGACCGCCTTGACGGATTGCAGCCATGATCGGCGGTGCCTTTTCATCCCCAGCCAAACAGGAACTTCCATGATGGATACTCGTGATTGTGCGTGCGGGCAAACAACGGTTCGCGACGAGGCGGCGCGGTGGTTTGTGCGTTTGCAGGAACCTGCGATCAATGTCGAAGAGTATCGGCATTTCGAAGCCTGGCTGGACGAACACCCTCAGCATCGCGACGAATTCCAGTTGCTCCAGGGCTTGTGGTCGGCGGCGGATTTGCTGCCGGCGGCGCGTCTGCAAGCCTTGTGTGAAACCCCGCCAGTACGCAGCAAGCGCCGCCCACTGGTGCGTTATGCGCTGGCCGCCAGTGTGTTGGCGGTCGCGCTCGGGTTGGGGTTGTTCAGTGGTTTGAATCACCCGGCGATCTACACCGCCGAATTTTCCACGGCCCTGGGCGAGCGACGTCATGTGGCGTTACCGGACGGTTCGGTGATCGACCTGAACAGTCGCAGCCGCGTTCAGGTGCGCTATGAAAACGACCGCCGCAGCATCGAACTGACGCAGGGCGAAGCGATGTTCAGCGTCGAGCATGACACCCGCCGGCCCTTCGTGGTCGAGGCGGGCAGCGGCAAGGTCACGGTCACCGGTACCCGTTTTGATGTGCGCCGCGACACCGCCCAAACCCGGGTCGTGGTGGAGCAGGGCACCGTCAAGGTTCAGGGGCACGCAGCGGCGGACAGCGATTTCATCAGCCTCACTGCCGGTCTCGGCACGCACATCGATGCCGAGGGCAAAGTGGCCGCTGCCTACGCGGTCAACCCTGCCGAGCTGACTGCCTGGCGCAGCGGCAAACTGGTGTTCAACAACGCCAGACTCAGCGACGTCGCCGAGGAAGTCTCGCGCTATCGGGCGAAACCGCTCACCGTCGATAACGACAAAGTGGGCAATCTGCGCCTGACCAGCGTGTTCAAATCCGATAACACCGACGCACTGCTCAAGGCCTTGCCGAGCATTCTGCCGGTGGCCGTGCGCACCCTCGATGACGGCAGTCAGGAAATATTTTCAAAATAAATTCAGGTTTTTTTCGAGTTGATCGTCTTCCTGTCCAACTGCAACTGGTTTGCATTAACAAGCGCACACTCTTGCGATCCACAGGACTACGTTCGACGTGAAAACATCCACCGCTAAAAACAACAAATCACCTTGGTTGCGCCTCGCTCTCGCCCTGGCCGTCAGCACGGCGCTGCCCCAGGCCTTTGCCGCCGACGCGATTCACATCCCGGCGCAACCGCTGGGTCAGGCCCTGAGTGAACTAGGCCAGCAAACCTCGCTGCAGGTGTTCTTCAGCCCTGAGCTGGTCGCCGGCAAACAGGCCCCGGCGGTGGACGGCAACCTTTCGCCAGAAGACGCGCTACGCCAGTTGCTGCAGGGCAGCGGTCTGCAATACCAGATCGACGAAGGTTCGGTCACGTTGATGCCAGCACCGACTTCGGCTGCAAACGGCCCTTTGGAATTGGGCGTGACCGACATCAAAGTGGTGGGTAACTGGCTCGGTGACGCCGATGCCGCCGTGGTGCAGAACCACCCCGGCGCTCGTACGGTGATTCGCCGCGAGGCGATGGTCGAGCAGGGCGCGATGAACGTCGGCGACGTGTTGAAGCGCGTGCCCGGTGTGCAAGTGCAGGACGCCAACGGCACCGGTGGCAGCGATATTTCCCTGAACGTCGGCGTGCGCGGCCTGACTTCGCGCCTGTCGCCACGCTCCACTGTGCTGATCGACGGCGTGCCGGCAGCGTTCGCCCCGTACGGCCAGCCGCAGTTGTCCATGGCCCCGATTTCCTCCGGCAACCTCGACAGCATCGATGTGGTTCGCGGCGCCGGTTCCGTGCGTTACGGGCCACAGAACGTCGGTGGCGTGATCAACTTTGTTACTCGCGCGATTCCGGAAAAAGCCACCGGTGAAATCGGCAGCACTCTGGAAACCTCCCAGCACGGTGGCTGGAAGCACATCGACACGGCGTTTCTCGGCGGCACCGCGGACAACGGCATCGGCATGGCGCTGTTGTACTCGGGCGTGAACGGCAACGGTTACCGTGAACGCAACAACGGCAACGACATCGACGACGTGATCCTCAAGACCCACTGGGCACCCACCGATGTGGACGATTTCAGCCTCAACTTCCACTACTACGACGCCAGCGCCGACATGCCCGGCGGCCTGACCCAGGCACAGTACGACGCCGATCCGTTTCAATCCGACCGCAACAACGACAACTTCAGCGGGCGCCGCAAGGACGTCTCGTTCAAGTGGGCACGGCAGATCGACGACCGCACCCAGGCCGAAGTGCTGACTTACTATTCCGACAGCTTTCGTGGCAGCAACATCGCCGCTCGCGACCAGAAAACCCTCGGCTCGTTCCCGCGTACTTACTACACCTTCGGGATTGAACCGCGGGTCTCCCGTGTGTTTGACGTCGGCCCGACCACCCAGGAAGTCAGTGTCGGTTATCGCTACCTCAAGGAAGGCATGCACGAAGAGGCGAGCCGCCTGGCGCTGGTCAACAACGAGCCGGTCGCGACCAAGAGCTCGGACGGCCATGTCTATCAGGACCGCACCGGTGGCACTGAAGCCAACTCGGTGTACGTCGATAACAAAATCGACGTCGGCAACTGGACCATCACCCCCGGCATCCGCTTTGAACACATCAGCACCGATTGGCACGATCGCCCGGTGCTCGACACCGCCGGCAAACCGGTGCTGGAAAAGAATCGCAGCATCGAAAGCAACGAGCTGCTGCCGGCCCTGAGCGTGATGTATCACGTGTCGGAGGAGTGGAAACTGTTCGCCAACTACGAAACCTCGTTCGGCAGCCTGCAGTATTTCCAGCTCGGCCAGGGTGGCGCGGGTGACGAACCCGCCAATGGCCTGGAACCGGAAAAGGCCAAGACCTACGAGGTCGGCACGCGCTACAACAATGATGTGTGGGGCGGGGAAGTGACGCTGTTCTACATCGACTTCGATAAAGAGCTGCAATACATCAGCAACGATGCGGGCTGGACCAACCTCGGCGCGACCACGCACCAGGGCCTCGAAGCCTCGGTACACTACGACATGGCGGCGCTGGACCCACGGCTGGACGGCCTGACCGCCAATGCCGGCTTCACTTACACCCGCGCCGTTTATGAAGGTGAGATCCCGGGCTTCAAGGGCCGTGACCTGCCGTTCTACTCGCGTCAGGTGGCAACTGCCGGTCTGCGTTACGACATCAACCGCTGGACTTACAACCTCGATGCCTTTGCCCAGTCCAAGCAGCGTTCGCCGGGTGTGGCTGTGAACGCTGATGGCAGCTTCAGCGGCAACTACATCACCGAAGGCACTGCGGACGGCCAGTACGGCGACATTCCGGGGTACGTCACCTGGAACGTGCGCGGTGGTTATGACTTCGGCGCGACGCTGTCGAACCTGAAAGTCGGCGCCGGGGTGAAGAACATCTTCGACAAGCAGTACTTCACCCGTTCCAGCGACAACAACTCGGGGATGTACGTGGGTGCGCCGCGCACGTTCTTTGTGCAGGCCAGCGTCGGGTTCTGATAGACCGAGTTGCCCTCATCGCGGGCAAGCCTTGCTCCTACAGGTCCACGTAAATCCTGTAGGAGCAAGGCTTGCCCGCGATGCTTTTCAGACTTTCAACACCTTCCCACCAATGGCCACCGCCACCAGCAACACCGCCATCAACCCGAAGGCAAAACTCAAACTGCTGCCATGGGCGATAAACCCGATCAGCGCAGGCCCCGCAAGAATCCCGGCATAACCCAGCGTGGTAATGGCCGGTACGGCGACGCTTTCGGGCATCACCGTCTGTTTACCCACTGCGGTGTACAGCACCGGCACAATGTTTGAACAACCGGCCCCCAACAATGCATAACCCACCAGCGCCGCTTCCCAACTCGGGGCGAAGGTCGCCACAAACAGGCCCGCCGCGGCCGTCAACCCGCCGAACACAATCACCCGCGTTGCGCCGAGACGACGCACGATCGAATCACCGGTCAAACGGCCGACGGTCATGGTCAGCGCAAACGCAGCGTAACCCAGCCCCGCATAAGCGGTGTCGATCCCGCGTTCCTGCGCCAGGAACACCGCGCTCCAGTCGAGCGCCGCGCCTTCGGCGAGGAACACGATGAAACACATCCCGCCGATGAACAGCACGATGCCATGGGGAACAGCAAACGCCGGCCCCGAACTTTCGCTGCCGTAAGGCAACAGGTGCGGCGCGGCCTTGGCCAGGGCGATCAGCAGCATCACGATCACCACCAGCGTCGCCCCCAGCGGTGAAACCCCGAAGCCGAGCAGGGCGCTGACGCCCGCCGCACCGACAATCCCGCCCAGGCTGAACAGCCCATGGAAACCCGACATCATGGTCTTGCCGCTGGCCCGTTCGACGATCACCGCTTGCAGGTTCACCGTCGAATCCACCGTGCCCAGGCCTGCGCCGAACATGAACAACGCAGCAATCAACGCCGGAATCGACGTCACCGTCGCCAACAGCGGCAGGGACGCACAGATCAGCAACACCCCGGCGCTCACCACCCGACGACAACCGAAACGCGTGGCCAGAAGCCCCGCCATCGGCATCGCCAGAATCGACCCCACCCCCAGACACAACAGCAGCAAACCGAGCGTCCCTTCATCCAGCCCGGCCCGAGCCTTGGCGTAGGGCACCAGCGGCGCCCACGCGGCGATGCCGAAACCGGCAATGAAAAAAGCGATGCGCGTGGACATCTGCTCCTGGCGTCCGGGAACAAATGCGGTTTGAGTGTTGAGGTTGGTCATATCAATCCTTGGCAAAAAACGTCGCGTACCCAAGGGACAGTGACTCACCCGTGAGGGTTCGATCAGCGTCCGCCCAGGTTCGCGGTCAGGCAGGGTGACATCCTTGCACAGCCTGACCCTCTGCCGCGAGCGCAAGTGCCGCCATTGTGCGGCTGGTCTATGCGAGCTACTTGATAGCTCTGACAGTTTACGGCGTGTTTTTTTTGCGAATAAAACGAAGGCCGGCACTCGAGACGTCGTCGGTCAACGGGCAACATAACGCGTCACCTCGACGACCTGAGTCCCTTCCACCTGAACATGCATAAGCGCCGCAGGAAGGGAATGCTCACCGTCGAAACACTCAATAATCACGGTTTTGGCCGCTGTCGCCTGCACCGAAAGATGGTGTGATTGGCGCAACAGGCGTTTGATCGCGGCACTCAGGGGAACCGGCGAATGGCCCTTGCAAACTTGCTCGCAAAACGCCAGCGCCACTTCACGCGGTGCAGGCGGGGGCGGTGAAACCATTCCTGCTTCATCAAACAGTCGATTGAGCTGGTCGGCCGCGGACACGGCTCTCGGGAAACCGGCGAACGCTGAAGCTTGCAGCAATATTCCCGTCATCTCTCCCGGCGCGAGTCCTGAAGCCAACCCCGTTTTGAAATGCACACTCAAGGGTGGCCCCACCATGCCGGCTGCGACAATTGCGGCGAACGATACCGCTTCGCGCAGACGTGGGTCCAAGTCGGGACGGCCATGTAAGTAACCATAAACAACGCCGACCGCCAGCTCTCCCAGGGCCGGAACCGTTCGAAATAGTGCGTCCAGACGGGCGCCTCCGTCTGGTACCAGGTCGATAAAGGTTTTCCGGCCCTCGCGGTACAGCGTGGGCATGGGAGAGTTTGGGGGTTTGCTGCTCATGTCGAGCCCTCTTTTCAGACCTGCACCACATTGGCTTTTCATGGCCAATCTAAAACGTGCCACGTGTCTCGATGTCGGTGCCGCTGGTGAAGCTGACATTAGAACCCGGCTGCCAGCGCACGGCTCCCGACGAATCGTTACTGCGCTCGATGCATTTCCACTGGATGTCTTGTTTCGCCGGCACGTCAATCGAACCGCTCCATTGGTTCTGCGGGGGGTGTTGATCAATGCCACGGCATGACGAGGATCCCAGGCCCCCAGCTCCAGTGACGAGCCCACCGCATAAACGGTTTTACCGGGAAGGGGCGTGGCGTAGTCGCAAGTGAAGCGAACATTGACGGACAGGTGTTCGGCGGCAATGCTCCAGATCCGGATCTTCCCGTCATCCTAAGTCAGCACGGGATCGGTCAGTCCCGGGGGAAGCTTTGTGAGATCCGAATCCAGGGCAATGACCAGGCTTTTGTTGGCGCCTGTTCCATGAACGAGCCACCCTTATCGCATTCGCCACAATCATGCCGCCACTCATTCCGGCCCCTCGGAAACTGCGGTTCGACTGTCTTGCTGTCATCCATGTGATTGGGTACCACGTCATAGACGACCTTTACCCCTGCGACATTCAACGCGGCAGCGACCTGTTTGAGCTGTGCATCAGTGCCGTAATGGTCGTTTTTGTCAAAGTCCTGCCAGAAGTAACCTTCACCTCCGCCTGAAGTGCCCTTGCGGCTGTCCTCCCAGCTGGAACGATCGCGCCAGGGCGGCGGCATCCAGATGGTGGTGAAACCGTCCCGGCCGATCTGACCGGCCGTGCGAGCAAGTACGGGGTACCACTTTTCGGCGGCGTCGCGACTGGAATTCCAATGAAAGCCCTGCAACAGAATTTCTTCTCCAGTGCCGTTGCGAACGGAGACGGTTTCATCGGCGATAACCGCGCCGGTCAGCGCCAGGGGTATCAGCAGGGGCAGCAGGGACATCCTTTTCATAGTCGTCTTCCGAACGATCAAATCAGGTTTTACTCTGAGCCGGTTTCGAACGACTGTCTGCTGTCATAAGTGACAGGTGTCGGCAATCGTTTCGCGATAAAAAAGAGGGAAGTGTGCGAGTTTATCTTTTGCACAGCACCCAACAGATAAAAAAAGGACCGGTACATGGCGCAGTTCTACGATGCACGCGGCAATATTTATGGCGTGGTGTCTCCCGCAGCGGTGCGTCGCGCCGGTGTCGACTTACCGACAACGGCTGGCCACGCCGCATCGTCCCGGGCAGCCTGGAGTCGGCAAACGGTGGATGCATTCTGCGAATGGCCGTCGCATTCGCGCCCCGTCAATGCCAAGTCGCATCGCTGCGATGGCTTGCTGATCGGGCCGTTTCAAGACTCGCCACCGTTTGACCTGCTGATCGTCAACACTGACGGCACGCTCGCCGAGCGCAGTGGCAACGGGCTGACGATTTTCTCTCAGGCCCTGAGTGAGCAAGGGCGGCTGCCGAGGGACGAGGTTTGTTTGCTCAGGGTTCATCACGACAAGGCTGATGCGGTTTCGCCTGTGGACACTTCGGTGAAACCGGCCGAGGTCGAGGGTGTGAAAGGCTTCTGGCTGGATTTGGGAAAACCCTCGTTCGGGCCTGACGCGGTGGGGGCTAAAGGGGTTAAAAGCGTGCTGTTGAACGGTCGCGACGTCAGCCATGTGCAGCCGTTGTCGGCGCTCGATCCTGCCTGGTCTCGAAGCCAGTTTGTGCGCATCGGCAATCCACATTGTGTGACGCTTTTAGAGAACGCCGACGAATTGCCGGGCAATGAGCAGATGCGCGAGCCGGGATTGTCCGAAGGGCTGACGCGTATCGCCTATGCCATGCCGACCGGGGCAGGCTGGCCGTGCCCGGCGGGGATCAATCTGCAATGGGCGATGCTTGAGTCTGAAGGGCGAGTCGTCGCGCGGGTATTCGAGCGTGGAGAGGGGCCGACGGCGTCGTCGGGCACCAGCGCCAGTGCGGTGGCTTGCGCCGCTTGGCGGGTGGGTTGGGTCAGTGCCGGGGAGGTCAAAGTGGTCATGCCCGGTGGTACGGCGCCGATTTTGTTGGAGGTACAAGACGGTGAGTTGAGTCGGGTCAGGTTATTCGGCACGGCGCGGTTGATGGAGTGATTTTGAGACTGCCATCGCGGGCAAGCCATGCTCCTACAGAACCAGCGTTTCGCGACGAACACCGGTTCTGTAGGAGCATGGCTTGCCCGCGATAGCGTCAGCTTAGTCAACGCAAATCTCAGCTCTGATCGCCGAAGAACTCCACCACCGGCATCTGCCGCTTCATCAATACCTTGCCATCGCGCACCGAATACAGCGGCAGGCCCTGGCTGCGGATCACCTCGTAATCGCTGTCCGCCGACAGAATCAGCAAATTCGCCGGCCGCCCGCGTTCCAGTCCATATCGATCTCCCAAATTCATGGCCTTGGCGCTGTTGTCGGTGACCAGGTCCAGCGCGCTTTGCAGATTGCGGTAACCGAGCATGTGGCAGATGTGCAGGCCGGCTTCGAGCACCCGCAAGATATTGCCGTTGCCCAGCGGGTACCACGGGTCGACGATCGAATCCTGGCCGAAACACACGTTCATCCCGGCTTCGAGCAGCTCGTTGACACGGGTTACGCCACGGCGTTTCGGGAAGTTGTCGAAGCGCCCTTGCAGGTGAATGCTTTCGGTGGGGCAGGAGACAAAACTGATCCCCGAATGCCCAAGCAGGCGGAACAGTTTGGCGCAGTAAGCGTTGTCGTAAGAGCCCATGGCCGTGGTGTGGCTGGCGGTCACTCGCGAACCCATGTCGCGGCTGCGGGCTTCTTCGGCCAGCACTTCCAGAAAACGCGAGTGCGGGTCATCGGTTTCATCGCAATGCACGTCCACCAGGCAACCGGTGCGCTCGGCCAGGTCCATCAAGAACTTCACTGAACTCACGCCTTGATCGCGGGTGTACTCGAAATGCGGAATACCGCCGACCACATCGGCCCCCATGCGGATCGCTTCTTCCATCAGCTCGCGACCGTTGCGGTACGACTCGATGCCTTCCTGCGGGAACGCAACGATCTGCATGTCGATCAGGTGACGGCTTTCCTCGCGCACTTCGAGCATCGCCTTGAGCGCGGTGAGCTGCGGGTCGGTGACGTCGACGTGAGTGCGCACGTGCTGGATGCCGTGGGCGGCGAGGGTCTGGATGGTTTTCTTGGCGCGGGTTTTGGTGTCCTCCTCAGTGATGGTCACCTTGCGCTCGCCCCAGCATTCGATGCCTTCGAACAGCGTGCCGCTCATGTTCCAGCGCGGTTCGCCGGCGGTGAGCGTGGCGTCGAGGTGGATGTGTGGCTCGACGAAGGGCGGCACCACCAGGTTGCCGCCGGCATCCAGATCATCGGCCCCCAGGGTTGGGGCTTCGGTCTGTCGGGCGATGTTGCTGATCAGGCCGTTTTCCAGGTGCAACTCATGCAGGCCATCTTGGTTGCGCAGGCGGGCGTTGATGATGTGCATCAGGCGAATCCTTTTATAGATCTTGTAATGGTGCGTTGGCAGTACGGGCACCCAGCACGCCGGTCAGTAACACATACGTTAACGCGGCAGCGGCAATCCCTACCAGTGGCGCGACCCATGGTGAACTGAACGCAGCGACAGTGCCGACGGCGTAGGCGGCCAAACCGGACCAGTTGAACGCCGGCAACCGGGCATCGGCCAGACGTGGATATTGACCACGATAGCGGTAGAAGAAGTCCGCCATGATCACGCCGCCAATCGGCGGAATCACGGTGCCCAGCAGAATCAGGTAGGGCACCAGCATGTCGTACATGCCGAGCAGCGCCAGCAACGTGCCGATCACTGCGCCAGCCAGGGTTACGGTTTTGCGACGGCCGGTGCGCAGCAGGTTGCAACCGGCGACGGCGAAGTTGTAGATGGTGTTGTCCTGGGTGCTCCAGATATTGAGCAGCAGCATCGCCATCGCCGCCATGGCGAAACCTTGCAACAGCAACACTTCGACTACGTCCGGTTGCTGGTAAACGATGGCGCCGTAAGCACCGATCAACACCATCAGACCGTTGCCGATGAAGAAGCCGATCAGGCTCGCCAGCACCGCGACGCGTGCCGAACGGGAGAAACGCGTCCAGTTGGTCGCCTGGGTTGCGCCGCTGACAAAGGTGCCAAACACCAACGTTATGGCTGTCGACCAGTCCAATGTCCCCGTCGGAACCACAGCGAGCAAACTGTCGAGGCCGCCGACCTTCACCGTGGCGGCCCACATCGACAGCATCAGCAGCAACATCATCGCCGGTACGGCGATGTACGACAGAATCTCCAAACCGCGATAACCGACATACGCGGTCGCGCAAAACATCAGGCCGAACAGCACCATCAGCCCGAGAACGGTGCCCTCGCTCAATTCGAAATACTTGCCCAGCACCACGGCGGCAGTGGCGGTGCCCCAGGCGTACCAGCCGATCTGGGTAAAGCCGAGGATCAGGTCGCTGAGCTTGCTGCCCACTTCACCAAAACAAAAGCGTCCCATCAGCACCGAATTCAGACCGCTCTTGAAGGCGATGTAACCCAGGCCTGCGGCGTAGATCCCCAGCAGCAGATTGCCGACGATAATCACCGCCATCATCTCGCCGAAACTGAACGCCACACCGAGCTTGCCGCCGGCAAACATGGTCGCGGTAAAAAAGGTGAAACCCAGCAACACCATGGCCGTGGAGGCCAGGCCTTTGCGGGCATGCATCGGGACTTCGCTGAGGGGGTAATCGTTGCCGGGATCGTTCTGCGTCATGGGGCGTTCCTTGCTGAATGAGTGACGCGGGGGCGTGTTGCAGTGGTCGTGCCAAGCGTGGGGTGGCTTAGTTATTTATAGCCGAGCGGGGGAATTTGGCTTGGGGAAGGCTCGATAGCGGTGCACCTGAAGGAACACAGAACCCATGTGGGAGCGAGCCGGCTCGCTCCCACAGTGGATTCGGTTTCTTCAGGGGGATGTGTGTTGCGGTAGAAACCGCAGCAACGCCGCGACGATCGCTTCCGGCGCATCTTCCTGAACCAGATGCCCGGCATTCGGAATCGCCTGAAACCGCGACCCCGGAATCATCAGATGCAACGCCTGCCCGCGCTCAATGGGAATCCACTGATCGTCTTCCCCCCACAGAATCTGCACCGGACAACGAACCGTCGGGTACAGCCCTTCGGCCTCACGGGTATAACGCTCATCCATCTGTGCGATCTGCCGATAGAACGCCGCTTGTCCCGGATCGCCGAGCCACGGCTGCACGTAAGGCGCGAGTTCGTCGTCCGGGATTTCGCGCTTGATCGCCCCGCGAATATAGGTCGGCACGATCGCCCGCTGAATGTAATCGGGCAGGCCACTGAATGCCGCCTCATGCTGACGCACATGCTGCACAAACGGCGAACCCCAGGGCGTCAGCGCCACGGGATCAATCAGCGTCAGGCTGCGGTAGTCCTTGCCGTTCAGCAGGTGAGCCCGCAATGCGGTGGCGCCGCCGAAGTCGTGAGCGACGATGTCTGGTCGCTCCAGACCCCAGTGATCCAGCAAGTTAGCCAACAGGTCGTTCTGCACACCCAGCGATACATCGCCCTCGTATTTCTCCGATAGGCCATAGCCCAGCAGATCAAAGTAATGCACCCGATGGGTGGTGATGAAGTGTGGCGCAATCCGGTGCCACACGTAAGAAGAGAAGGGCGTGCCATGCACGAACACCAACGGCGGACCGTCACCCCGTACGGCGTAGCGAACGGAGCGCCCGTTGAAACGATAGGTCTGAGGCAGCGGCCAGTCAGTCATTGGGGGTGTCCTCTTGGCGTGGGGGAGCCAAAAAGCATAGGCATAAAAAAACAGCCATAGAAGGCTGTTTTTATATTCACTGACGAAACGCAGTTCATTGTGGGAGTGAGCCTGCTCGCGATGGCGGCCTGGCAGTCAAATTGATGTTGGATGTGCAGACGCCATCGCGAGCAGGCTCGCTCCCACAGGGATTTTGTTGTCTTTTAAATCAGCTTACTCGCCGTGATAGATGCAACCGCTGGTGCACGTCTCGTGGATACGAATCGCGCTGAGTTCCGGCAGCAGAGGCTTCAATTCTTTCCAGATAAATTTGGCCAGGACTTCACTGGTCGGGTTTTCCAGACCGGGAATGTCGTTCAGGTAGTTATGGTCCAGACGCTCGTAGAGCGGCTTGAAGATCGCCTTGATTTCCGAGAAATCGCGGATCCAGCCCGTGTGCGGATCGAGGTCGCCGCTCAGGTGGATCGCCACTTTGAACGAGTGACCGTGCAGGCGGCCGCACTTGTGGCCTTCCGGTACGTGGGGCAGGCGGTGGGCGGATTCGAAGGTGAACTCTTTGAAAATTTCCAAGTGATTTCAGCTCTGTCAGGTGGCGATCGCCGCGGCGATGTGGGCAGGCGGCGAGTTTAACAGTTTGCGTTTGGCGTTGCGGGAAAACACTGACTAAAGGGTCAGCAAGCGCTCCCCGAGTCGACCGCTGGCAGCCAGTTCGAGGAACTCATCGCCCATGCGACGGCTTTCAGCCATCGTTGCGCGCCAGTATTTCTGCCGGCTCGGGGCATCGCCCATGAAGCGTTTGAAATCGTTGCGGTCCGGGAGTTTGCCGTAGGGCAGGCGCGCCAGGTAATCCTTCGACGGCGCCAGCAACAGGACATCCTGCAACCGCGCAGGACACGCGCGGCGCCACGGCAGGGTTTTGTCGAACCAGCCAGGAATGACCCGGTCGGTGAAATGTGGGTAGAGCACGATGTCGTTGCCGCTGTAGGGCAGGTCAAGGTGATAGTCCAGCAGACCGCCATCGCGAAACGTCCCAATACCGGCACCCGGCAGGTCACGCACGCCTTCCATCACCATCGGGATCGAGCCCGATGCGAGCAAGGCCTGGCGCAGGTTGCCGGCATTCAGCGCAACGAAGCGCGAGGGGAAATCGTTGAGTGCATTGACCGGCGGTGCCAGGCGCGGATCGTGAATGATCAACCGCTCGAAATGCCGCGACAGCCGCGCCCGGCCGCGCAGGTTGTCGGCGATCACCGATGACAGGCCCAGCCCCAGTCGGCCGCGATGATCGTCCGCCAGCAGGCCGTGGCTTTTGACCACCATGATGTTCAGCCGGTAATGGGTGTTGTCCAGAATCGAAGCATCGCGGCCGTCGAGCAGCTCATCGAGCATGCGCCGGGAGCTCTGGCTGATCTGCGCCATGGTCACGCCCTTGGCGAAGTTCTGCTCGGTGTAGAGGTGACCGAGGCGGCGGATACCTTCGGCGGCATCCGGCAGACACGCGCTGGCGAAGCGCCAGGAACCCACCGACGCACCGATCAACGAGCGCTCCCGCGGCGCCGCTGGCAGCCATTCACCGAACAACGCCAGGTCCAGACCTTGAATCCCCAACGCCTTGGGACCACCGGCGGCACCCGGCAGTATGCCGACATCGGCGGCGCTCAAACCGTTTTCACGGATGCGCGCTAAAGCACGAGGGCCGGCCTTGAGCGTCAGCGAGGGGAACTTGATGTGGATAGCGGTCATACCGATCTCTATGTCTGGCAAGCGGGGGATTATGTGGGAGCGGGCACAAAATCTGTAGGAGCAAAGCTTGCTCGCGATGGCGATCTCACGGACGCCATCGCCGGCAAGCCGTGCTCCTACAGGTATGCGTATTGTCTGGTCATCCTCAATGATGGCAATTCAGTTTCAATTAAGTTCGCCCCGTTAAGGTGCACTCCGTAGGCTACACATAAAAAATACGGAGACACCCCATGAAAACCCTGACTGCCCTGTTCACCGCGTCCATCTTCGGCATGACCGCCAGCCTCGCCCACGCACGCGACCTCGGTCCCGACGAAGCCCTGAGACTGCGCGACGCTGGTACCATTGTGTCTTTCGAGAAGCTCAACGCTACCGCTCTGACCAAACACCCTGGTGCCACCATCACCGAAACCGAGCTGGAAGAAGAGTACGGCAAGTACATCTATCAGGTGGAATTGCGCGATCCTCAGGGCATTGAGTGGGACCTGGAATTGGACGCTGTCAGCGGGCAGGTTCTCAAGGATCATCAGGATACGTAATGAAGGTGTTTTCTTTTTCACAGCGGCGCACGAGAGGTCGAATGGCTCTGGTGCTTCTGGCTTTTTGCTCGGTGGTCATGGCCCGCGACCTGGATCAGGACGAAGCCCTGCGCCTGCGTCAACAGGGCGTGATCCTGCCGCTGGAGCAGATGTTGCAGCAAGCGCTGGACCGCTACCCCGGGGCCAAATTGCTGGAAGCCGAGCTTGAAGAGAAACACGACGTCTACATTTATGAAGTCGAGTTGCTGACCGCCGAAGGCGTGGTCCGCGAACTGGACCTCGACGCCACCACCGGCCAGTTACTGAAAGACAAGGAAGATTGATCGATGCGTTTGCTTCTGGTGGAAGACCATGTGCCGCTGGCCGACGAACTGATGGCCGGCCTCAACCGTCAGGGCTACGCCGTGGACTGGCTGGCCGACGGTCGCGACGCGGTGTATCAGGGCAGCAGCGAGCCTTATGACCTGATCATCCTCGACCTCGGCCTGCCGGGTTTGCCAGGGCTCGAGGTGCTGACGCAATGGCGGGCTGGTGGTCTGTCCACGCCAGTGCTGATCCTCACCGCCCGTGATTCCTGGGCCGAACGGATCGAAGGCCTCAAGGCCGGCGCCGATGATTACCTGACCAAACCCTTCCACCCCGAAGAGCTGCACTTGCGCGTCCAGGCGCTGTTGCGCCGTTCCCATGGGCATGCCAACCAGCCGATGCTCAAGTCTGCCGGACTGCACCTGGACGAAGGCCGTCAATGCGTGACCCGCGACGGTGCTGACATCCAGCTCACCGCCGCTGAATTCCGCCTGCTGCGTTATTTCATGCTGCACCCCGAGCAGATTCTTTCCAAAAGCCACCTCGCCGAACACCTCTACGACGGTGAAACCGAGCGTGACTCCAACGTACTCGAAGTCCACGTCAACCACCTGCGGCGCAAACTCGGGCGCAGCGTCATCGAAACCCGTCGCGGCCAGGGTTACCTGTTCGGCGGGCAAGCCCAGTGAGATCGATCCAGCGCCGCTTGAGCCTGGGTTTGATCAGCGTGATGGTGATCGTCGGCCTGGTGCTGGCGCAGACCAGCTTGTGGCTGTTCGAAATGGGTTTGCAACGCTACCTCGAAGCCGGGCTGCGCAACGACAGCGAAAACCTGCTGGTGGCGCTGGTGCGTGGGCCGCAGGGTTTACAGCTGGATGAGCGACACCTGTCGCCGGCCTATCAGCGACCGTTTTCCGGGCATTACTTTCGCATCGATTTTGCCGACAGCCATTGGCGCTCCCGTTCGCTGTGGGATCAGGAACTGCCGCGCCTCGACCATGCCGGCTTGCACAGCAACCTGCAATTGGGGCCGGAAGGCCAGCAATTGCTGGTGCTGCGTTCGGACTATCGGCGCTTGGGCCAATCGATTTCCATCAGCGTGGCCCAGGATTACACGCCGGTGCGCGAGAGTTTCCTGCGTATGCAACAGGTTGGTCTCGGCCTGGGATTGGCGGGGTTGTTGCTGATTCTGCTGCTGCAACGCATCACCGTGCGCCGCGCCTTGCGCCCGCTGGAAAAGGCCCGTGAGCAGATCGCCCAGTTGCAGCAGGGTCAGCGCTCGCAACTTGATGACCAGGTGCCGGTAGAACTTGAACCGCTGGTGGCGCAGATCAACCATTTGCTCGCTCACACCGAAGACAGCCTCAAGCGTTCGCGCAATGCGCTGGGCAACCTCGGCCACGCCTTGAAAACCCCGCTGGCGGTGTTGTTGAGCCTGGCCTCAAGCGAGAAGCTCGATGCGCAGCCGGAGCTGCGCAAGGTGATTAAGGCGCAGCTGGAACAGGTCCAGCTGCGACTCAATCGCGAACTCAACCGCGCACGGCTATCCGGCGATGCGTTGCCGGGGGCGCTGTTTGATTGCGATGCTGAATTGCCGGGGTTGTTGGCGACGTTGAACATGATTCATGGTGAGCATCTTGAGCTCAGCTATGTGGCGCCGAAGGGATTGCAGCTGCCATGGGATCGCGAGGACTTGCTCGAACTGCTCGGTAACCTGCTGGACAACGCCTGCAAGTGGGCGGATGCCGAGGTTCGGTTGAGCGTGGTCGAGACGGCCGAAGGGTTTGAGTTAAGCGTGGAAGACGATGGGCCGGGGATTCCCGAAAACCAGCGCGATCAGGTGTTTAGCCGCGGGACCAGGCTTGATGAACAGACCGATGGGCATGGGTTGGGATTGGGGATTGTGCGGGACATCGTCGATACGTGGGGCGGGGTTTTGCGGTTGGAGGAGAGCGAGTGGGGTGGGTTGAGGGTGGTGATTGAGTTGCCTAAGCGTTCAGGCTGAAAACCACCCCTCACCCCAGCCCTCTCCCCAGTGGGGAGAGGGGGAAAGGGAGCAGATCTTCAAGCTTTTCAAAACTTAAGTTCGACTCGATATTTCAGGTCGATGTAGCTCCAAGAACAACTCGGTCAGTCCCCTCTACCTTTGGGCGGTCCGACGTTTCGGGAGGGTTAGGGTGAGGGCTTCTCAGACCCGAAACTGATCCATCAAACTCTGCTGCTGATTCGCCAGGCTATTAAGCGACTGACTCACCCGTGCCGACTCATTCGCCTGCCCGGACAGCGACTCCGTCACATCCCGAATCGTCGCCACGTTGTTGTTGATCTCCTCGGCCACCGCACTTTGCTCCTCGGCAGCACTGGCGATCTGCAAGTTCATGTCGCTGATCACCGTCACCGCGTCACCAATCTGGCGCAGCGCCGTCACCGCCTGACCCACCTGTTCGACGCTGCCCTGAGCCTGGCGATGGCTGTTGTTCATCGAACCGACCACGTCCTGCGTGCCGCTCTGCAACTGCTCGATCACCAGACGGGTTTCTTCGACAGACTCCTGAGTCCGGCGTGCCAGGTTGCGCACTTCATCGGCCACCACGGCAAAACCGCGTCCAGCTTCACCGGCACGAGCGGCCTCGATGGCGGCGTTGAGCGCCAGCAGGTTGGTCTGTTCGGCGATGGCCCGGATCACTTCCAGCACCGAGCCGATCTTCTCGCTATTGGCCGCCAGGCCTTCGACTTGGACCATCGCCGCGCTCATATCGGCCGCGAGGTTGTCGATACTGGTGGTGGTGCGGTCGATCACGGTCAGACCGCGGCGGGTGGCCTGATCCGCATCCCGCGCCGCCTGTGCTGCTTGCGCTGCACTGCGGGCAACATCCTGGGCGGTGGCGCTCATTTCGTGGGAAGCGGTAGCGACCTGATCCACCTGGCGGTATTGCTGTTCCATGCCGGCGCTGGTCTGGGTGGCAATGGCGGACGACTGATCCGCCGTGCTGCGCGCGTCCTGCACCGAGCGTTTGACCTCGGCGATGATCGGTTGCAGCTTGTCGAGGAAGCGGTTGAACCAGCCGGCCAATTGGCCGAGTTCATCCTGCTTGTCGTAGGCCAGGCGGCGGGTCAGATCGCCTTCGCCGCTGGCAATGTCTTCGAGCATCTGCGCCACACCCAGGATCGGCCTGGTCACGCTGCGGGCCATCAGCCACACCAGCAACAGGCCAATCAACGCGGCCAACACGCCCAGGCCGAGTTCGATCAGGGTGCCGGCGGTGTTGCTTTCATCAAGTTGTTTTTTCAGCGCTTCGGCGGGGCCGACCAGAACTTTCTCCGGCACCTCGAGCAACACGCCCCAGGACTTGCCACCGGGAATCGGCTGGAATGGCGACAGCACTTTGAGCTGTTGATTGTTGTGCAGGCTTTCGGTCTTGCTGCTGGCGGCGAGCATGCGGATCAGCTCGGCACCGTTGGCCTTGTCCACGGTGTCCAGGCGCTGGCTAAGCTTGCTGGCGTCCGGGCTGTAACCGGCCAGCAAACCGACCGGGCTGATGATGCTGACGTGGGTCTGGCCATCATAGAGCTTCTTGCTCGCACCCTGGCTGACGGCTTGCAGGCTATTGAGGTTGATGTCTACCGACAGCGAAGCGATGACCTTGCCATTGACCATCAGCGGGAAAACGATGCTGGTCATCAGCACGTTCTGGCCGTCGATCACATAGAAGTAGGGTTCGATCACGCAGGGCTTGAGGGTCGTGCGCGGGCAGGTGAACCAGGCGTTGGCCGGTTCGCCGCTGGGGCCGGTGCTGGTGTCGGCCATGTCGCTTTCCGGTAGCGCCATCGACGTCACCTTGCCAGGAACAGGTTGCGACCAATAGAGCGCAAAACGGCCCTTGTCGTTGCTGCCCAACTCGGCCTGGCCGGCGAACAGATCGTCCTTGCCGTCCAGCGCATTGGCTTCGAACACCAGCGACAGGCCGAGCAGGTCCGGGTTGGCTTGCAGGGCCGACTTGACCTGACGCGTCAGGTCTTCACGCAAGTCAAAGGCATCGAGAAAGCGCTTCTCGGCCTGCTCGCGCAAGAACAGCACCTGACGCGAAAAACCGTGGCCATATTGATAGGCATCCATGAACTGCTGGCGAATACCCAGCGCCTGGTTCTCACCCTGGGATTCGATCCGGGCCTGGGCCGCTTCGGTGAGCATCTCCATGCTGGATGCTTTCACCATCTCGGAGCTGTGCTCCATGCGATACAGCGAAAGACCCACCAGCAGGGTCACGATGCCCGCCAGGCACAGCCCGGCCAACAGGGTGATTTTCCATTGAATGGAAAGTTGTCTGAGCGACATGGAGACGTCCTTATTCGATATTTATCTGAGACTTTGCACTGTAACGGCCGTGATTCGGCTTTCTTTATGCCGCTCGACGAATATCGAGGCACACAAACCTGTAGCAGCTGGCGCAGCCCTTGTGGGAGCGAGCCTGCTCGCGATGACGGAGTGTCAGGCGACATTTGTGTTGCCTGATCCACCGCTATCGCGAGCAGGCTCGCTCCCACAAGGGCATCACCAGCGGCAACAAGGGATCGTGTTCGCTTTGACAAGGGATTGATGCTGCGGCACAGTGCGCGCCCTCTAATAAAACCCTCTCATTTAATCCGCTGGCGGCTCTTTGCAGACTGTCGGCCGGGCTCTTTCCGTTTGCCTTGAGGTAATGATGATTAATGCTGTAATTGCCGCGGTCGGCGTCATGCTGATCCTCAGCCTGTCCCGCGTGCACGTAGTAATCGCGCTGATCGTGGGCGCCCTGGTGGGTGGTTTGACCGGTGGCCTGGGCATCGAGGCAACATTAAAAGCCTTCAATAGCGGCCTCGGTGGCGGCGCGACGGTCGCGTTGTCCTATGCATTGCTCGGCGCTTTCGCCGTGGCCATTGCCAAGTCTGGCCTGGCGCATGCCCTGGCAGACAAAGCCTTGCTGATGGTCGACCGCCAGCACGCCAGCGGTGGCCGTCAGGTCAAATGGCTGTTGATCGGTCTACTGTGGGTGGTGGCCATCGCTTCGCAGAACATTCTGCCGATACATATCGCCTTTATTCCGCTGCTGGTTCCGCCACTGTTATATGTGCTGACCAAGCTGCAGCTGGACCGCCGATTGATTGCCTGCGTCATGACCTTCGGTCTGATTACGCCGTACATGTTCTTGCCCGTGGGCTTCGGCAACATCTTCCTTAATGAAATCCTGTTGGCCAACGTCGCCCGTAGCGGGGTGGACATCAGCGGCATCAACGTCACCCATGCCATGGGGATTCCGGCATTGGGCATGGTCGTCGGGCTCGCGGCAGCGTTTGTCAGCTACCGCAAGAAGCGCGTCTACGATCTGGAAAAGATCGAGCAGGTCGAACAGGTCGCGGTGCAGTACAACCCGCTGAGCCTGATGGTCGCCGGTCTGGCCATTGCGGTGGCGTTCATCATTCAGCTGTTGCTGGATTCGATGATCATCGGTGCGCTGACAGGTTTTCTGATTTTTTCGGTGTCGGGGATCGTGAAGTGGCGTGAAACCGACGACCTGTTCACCGAAGGCATGAAGATGATGGCGATGATCGGTTTCATCATGATCGCCGCGTCCGGTTTTGCCGAAGTGATGAAAGCCACCGGTCAGGTGCAGACACTGGTCGAAGCCTCGGCCTCGTGGATCGGCCACAGCAAAGGCATTGGCGCGTTGCTGATGTTGCTGGTCGGACTGTTGGTGACCATGGGCATCGGTTCGTCGTTTTCCACAGTGCCGATCCTCGCCGCGATTTTTGTGCCGTTGTGCGTACAGTTGGGTTTCAGCCCGATCGCGATCGTGTGCATCGTGGGGACTGCCGGTGCGCTGGGCGATGCCGGCTCACCAGCTTCGGACTCGACCCTCGGCCCGACCTCCGGTCTGAACATCGACGGCCAGCATCACCACATCTGGGACACCGTGGTCCCGACCTTCCTGCACTACAACCTGCCGCTGCTGGCGTTCGGCTGGGTGGCGGCGATGGTCCTGTAAACCCATAACCCCTGTGGGAGCGGGCTTGTGTGGCGAGGGGATTTATCCCCGTTGGGCTGCGAAGCGGCCCCAAAAGCTTTACGACTGCTTCGCAGCCGAACGGGGATAAATCCCCTCGCCACACAAGCCGCTCCCACAAGGACCGCATTCAACTTTTGATCCGGCGTGCCGTTAAAGCCTTTAACCACGCCAATAAAATCAAAAGAGTGAACCGTCATGCGCATGAGCCTGAAGGCTAAAGTCCTGTCCCTTGCCGTCCTCCCGGTGTTGCTCTTTGCGCTGGTCATCAGCCTGACCACGTTGTTCATTCTGCAGGAGCAGGCCCGCAAGGAGGTCGAGGAAACTCGCCAGCGCCTGCTCAGCGATGCCAAGGCGACGCTGCAAAGCTACGTCGCCGTGGCCATGACCACGATTAAACCGCTCTACGACGCGGCCGCCCCCGGTGATGACGCGGCGCGGGCTCAGGTGATCAAGTTGCTGTCGAGCATCACCTACGGCAAGGACGGCTACTTCTTCGGCTACGACTCCAACACCGTGCGCCTGTTCAAGGCCAACAGCCCGGAAGGCGTGGGCCAGAGCTTCAAGGACAACCGCGATCCGAACGGCGTCTACGTCAACCGGGATCTGGTGAAAGTCGCCAAGGACGGCACCCATTACCTGCAATACAGCTCGACGCTGCCCGGCAACACCCAAGTGCTGGTGCCCAAGCTCGGCTACACCGAATACCTGCCGAAGTGGGACATGGCGGTCGGCACCTCGGTGAACCTCGATGGCATTGAAGCCCAAGTGGCACTGGTCGAAATCAAGGTCCAGGAGCGCATGCAAGGCGTGGTGCTGAGCATCGTCGGGATTGCCGTGGTGGTGCTGGTGGTGATTGCCGCCGCCGGGATGCTGCTGGCCAACACCATCCTGCGTCCGCTGAACCTGATGAAAGCCAACCTCGATGACATCGCGGCGGGCGAGGGTGACCTGACGCGTCGCCTGACCATCACCAGCCAGGACGAGCTAGGCGAACTGGCCGGCTCGTTCAACCGTTTCGTCGACAAGATCCACGGCCTGGTGCGCCAGATCACCGAAATGACTTCGCAACTGACCGGACTGGTGAATCAGGTCTCCGATCAGGCCCAGCGTTCGGATCAGGCTATGGAGCGTCAGCGTCACGAGACCGATCAGGTCGCCACGGCGATCAACCAGATGTCCGCCGCTGCTCAGGAAGTGGCGAAAAGTGCGCAAAACGCTGCGGTGGCTGCCCAGCAGACCGACGAAGAAGGCCAGGCTGCCAAGCGTGTGGTGGCCGGCAGCATCGTGAAGATTCATGCGTTGGTGGACGACATTCGCAGCAGTGGCGTGTCCCTCGACAGCCTGCAAAAAGACGTGTCGTCGATTGTCAGCGTGCTCGGCGTGATCCGTTCGATAGCAGAGCAGACCAACTTGCTGGCGCTCAATGCCGCCATCGAAGCCGCCCGTGCCGGTGAGGCCGGGCGTGGCTTTGCCGTGGTGGCCGACGAGGTTCGAGCGCTGGCCAGTCGCACGCAAATCAGCACCCAGGAAATCCAGGGCATGATCGATCGTTTGCAGGCCGGCACTCAGTCGGCGGTGGAGGCGATGCGCCGTTCCAGCGAGGCTGGCGACGGCACGTCGGCTCAGGCCAACGAAGCGGGTGCATCGCTGGACACCATGGCCCAACTGATCGGCACCATCAATTCGATGAACGCGCAGATCGCCAGCGCCGCCGAAGAGCAGACCGCCGTGGCCGAAGAGATCAACCGCAGCGTGCATCAGATCGCCGTGGCCGTGGACAGCGTTGCTGACGAAACCCAACTCGGCGCTCAGACCTCCCGCAGCCTCGCCGATCTCGGTCAGCGCTTGGGCAAACTAGTCGGTCAGTTCCGAATCTGACACCACCCAAAAACTGTAGGAGCACGGCTTGCCGGCGATGGCGATCTCAAGAACGCCATCGTCGGAACGCCGCCCGGAGCAAGCTCAGCTCCTACAAGGGCGGGTGGTTACGGTCTGTCCCAGTAGGGCACCGCGCCAAAACACTCGACATAGAAATCAATCACTGTCCGCACCTTCACCGACAACCGCCGGCTCCCAGGCCACAGCACCGCAATCTGCTGCGGCTCCAGGCTGTTGGATACCTGATACGCCCCGAGCACCGGCACCAGCGTGCCGTTGCGCACCGCCTCACCAATCAGCCACGACGGAAACATCACCAGCCCCAAGCCTTGTTCGGCGGCTTGCGTCAGGGTGTCGGCGTGGTTTCCGGTGATCGGTCCCTTCACCGAGCAGGCCGTCCAGTCCTGCTGATCCTTTCGGAAAAACCAGCGTTGCTGACCGGTCACGCCCTTGTAGGCCAGGCACTGATGCACGGCCAGTTCTTCGGGGTGTTGCGGCGTGCCGTGACGTTCCAGATAGGCCGGGCTCGCGGCGACTTGAAAACGATGGGGCGCCAGAATCCGCGCCTGCATGCTCGAATCGTGCAGCGGGCCGATGCGAAACAGCAGGTCGGCGCCTTCCTGCAACGGGTCGACGTAGCTGTCGGTCTGCTGGATATCCAGTTGCAGTTTCGGGTAACGCTCGCAGAGCTTCCCCAGCCACGGCGTCAGGTGCCGCTGACCGAACACCACTGGCGCATTGATCCGCACCAGTCCGCTCGGTTCGCTTTGCTGTTCCTGCAAGGCCTGTTCGGCCTCTTCGAGTTGCACCAGCACCAACCGCGCGTGATGACCGAGCATGCGCCCGGCTTCGGTGGGCGAGACGGCGCGGGTGTGGCGGTAGAGCAATTGCTGGCTCAGGGCTTGTTCCATCAATTGGATCTGCCGGGAAATCGAAGAGGGTGCCAGGCCCTCACGGCGGGCGACTTCGGAAAAACTGCCGTGGTCCAGCACCGCTACAAACAGCCGAAGCGCCTTGAATCCCAGTTCGTTGAGGCCATGCATGACGAATCCTGCTGTGCGAGTTACGCAAAAGTGTTGTCAGGATGCTCCCATTTATCGCAAAGGATCGCCAGCCGATAATGCCCACCACCACCCTCCCTTGTAGGAGCTGAGCTTGCTCGCGAAGGCTGCGTGCCAGTCGCCATCTTCGGTGTCTGACACACCGTCTTCGCGAGCAAGCTCAGCTCCTACAGGGGCCGTGTTCATCTGATAATTGGCAGGTTTTCGCTATGCAATCTTCTTCAATCGAAATCGCTGAGACGCCAGCGACCAAACCCGGGCTGCGACTGTTGCTGCTGCCGCTGGTGATTCTGGCCGGCATGGGCCTGTCCGTGGAGGCCGGTTTGCTCGGGCCGCTCGGGGTTCAGGTCGGGCACTTGTGGGCGACCTTGAGCATCTTCGGTGTGGGCTCGGCGATTCTGTTTTTGCTGTTGCTGTTCAGCGGTCCGCAACAGGGGCCGGCCTTGAATGAGCTGCCGCGCTGGCAGTTGATCGGCGGGTTCCTGGGGCCGATGTACGTGATCGTGCTGACCTTGGCCACGCCGCACATCGGCATTGCCATGACGATGATCGCGATCCTCTCCGGTCAGGTTGGCAAAAGCGTGTTGATTGACCACTTCGGCTGGTTCGGCGCTACCCGCAAAAAGGTCAACGGTGAACGTTGGCTGGCCTTGCTGCTGATTGTCGCGGCACTTGTTCTGATCGCTCGGGGTTGATGATGAATCTGATTATTTTGTTGGCGGTGGTCGTGGCGGCCGGTGCGGTGTTGAGTGTCCAGGCGGCGATCAATGGGCGGCTGGGCGAAACGGTGGGCGTGTTGCGCAGCAGTTTGTTGACCTTCGTGGTCGGTGCCGTGACCACCGGGTTGCTGATCCTGTTTTTCGAACCGGCCAATGCCGTGAGTTTGCTGGACGTGCCGAAATGGCAGCTCAGCGGCGCGTTGTTCGGGGTGGTCTACATGATGGTGATGGTTGGCGCGGTGCCGCGGGTCGGCACGGCGGTGGCGACGGTGGCGGTGATCGTCGGGCAACTGGGGATGGGGATGTTGATCGATAACTTCGGATGGCTGGGTAACCCGGCGATCGAGTTGTCCAGCAGCCGGATACTGGCGATGGTGTGTCTCGCGTTGGCGTTGCTGTTCATGTATCGCAGCAGTACCCGGCAAGCATAACGCTGACCCCCGTGTAGGCGCTGCCGCAGGCTGCCTAAGATCAAGATCTAAAGATCGCAGCCTGCGGCAGCTCCTACACTGGTATTACGGTGCGCATTCGTCGCACCGGACGACCACAACCAATGGAGTCAGGCTCATGATCGACAGTGAAAGTAAATGCGACTGCCCCAAATGCTCCTGCAAACTAGGCGAACATCCGATCGCGCGCCACGGCAAGCACTATTGCTGTGAGGCGTGTGCCAAGCACCACGAACATGGCGAAGAATGTGCAAGCAAGGGCTGTAAGTGCGCCAAAGGCTGACATCAGCCAAGCACAGAATGTGGGGCCTATTCGGGCTCCACTTCCAGTTTCAGGCTTTGATCTTCCAGCTGTTCGGTATGGCGGATGATCCCATTGAGTCGTCGTCCATCCACCCTCACCAACACCGTTTTTGCCTGTTCAAGATCTTGCGGTATAGGTGGCTGGACGCGTAGTGCGAAGCGGGTCGGGTCATGCTCGACTTGTTCAAGACCGACCTGACACTCGGCGCTTTTGGTGATTCGACCGAACAGCGTATCGAGGCCGTAGTCGAGGTGTGCCGTGCTGGTGAGTTGCGTTGATTTCATGCGCCGATCCTTCCAAATGTCCAACGCCGCGCCATCCGTTAATTCGCCGGCCGCCACTTGACGTTTTCCACGCCGAATTTTTCAGCCATCGGCTTGCTGGTTTTTTGCACCTTCTCTCGGCCGAAACGAGGGATTCGTCCGACCCCCGCGTCGCAACTGGCCCAATGCCAAGCCTCCGCGTTGTCCATTTTGTCCAGGCGGATAATGAAAGACTTGGGTGCGCCATGAAGGGTGTATTCAATGACAAAAAGTTTTGCGTTGTTCATAGAGCCCGTATTCCTCCCTGTGGTAATACAAGGATCGTTTGGGTTACGGAAAATTCACTCGGATTGTCAGATGGATGCCGCCAGTAGCGACGAGACTGGTGGCTCGTTACCCTGCAATCTCTGAAACCCCCAATGATTGCTGCCCATGGCCCTTGCCGCGCCCCCAGACCTGAGTGACACCGATGCAGATGCGCAATATCTCCTCCGGCCGTCATTCCATCCCTGTAGATACTCTGTTCACGGTCAAGCCTCGGGAACGCCTTTCTCCCACGCCGAGCAGTTCTATAAAATCTCCTGCACCCGCGGATTTCCCGTCCGGTACAGGTTCTCCACCGCCAGCCGCTGGACATCGACCAATCCCTCACGACTCGCCCGTAGCAGCGCTTCATAATTGGAGTTGTCTTCCTGCAGCGTCGTGCAGTACTCGCCTTTGTTATCAGTCAGCAGCTTAGTCCAGACCGGGGCAGACGGATACTTCATGCGCCACGCTAGCGATTCCTTGCTCTCGCTCAGCTCGACTTTGTGGCTGAGGGCGAAGGCCTTGGCCTGCAACTTCGGGTTGAGCTCGAAGATTTCGGTCTTGTAATCCAGTGGCGGCTTTTCATTCGGGCCTTTGGTGTTGATGCCGATATAACCGGTCGGCCAGTCTTTCGGCGCGTCCCGGGAATCCAGCTCCCATTGGGTGCCGAACTTCACCAGATAATGCGCCCACGTTAGTTTTCCCACGGGAAGCGACCATAGAAGTTGGCCGACAGGTTGACCAATGGGTGTCGATGTCGGTGCCTAAACCGCTAGTCCTGTAACGCTGGCCAGCAGCAAGGAAACAGCAAAAGTGCGCAAGCAAGTCACGCGGCTGAACGGATTCGCGGGGCCTCGGGGGAGACGACGTTGATGTAGACTCTTCGGCAATGATTTCACAAGGTATGTCCCCCATGAGCGAACCGATTCGTCTGACTCAATACAGCCACGGCGCAGGATGCGGCTGCAAAATCTCTCCGCAGGTGCTGGAGGTGATTCTGGCCGGCAGCGGGGCGCAGAACCTTGACCCGAAACTCTGGGTCGGCAACACCTCGCGCGATGACGCGGCAGTGTACGCCATCGATGAAGAACGCGGCGTGGTCTCGACCACCGACTTCTTTATGCCGATCGTCGACGACCCGTTCGATTTCGGTCGCATCGCCGCCACCAATGCCATCAGCGACATCTACGCCATGGGCGGCGATCCATTGATGGCGATTGCGATCCTTGGCTGGCCGGTCAACGTACTGGCGCCGGAGATTGCCCGGGAAGTGATTCGCGGCGGGCGTTCGGTCTGCGATGAAGCCGGAATTCCGTTGGCCGGTGGGCATTCCATCGACGCGCCAGAACCGATCTTCGGCCTCGCCGTGACCGGTCTGGTGGAAAAGCGCCACATGAAGCGCAACGACACCGCCACCGCCGGTTGCCTGCTCTACCTCACCAAACCGCTGGGCATCGGCATCCTCACCACCGCCGAAAAGAAGGGCAAGTTGCGCCACGCCGACATCGGCCTGGCCCGCGACTGGATGTGTACCCTGAACAAACCCGGCAGCCGTTTCGGCAAG
Source organism: Pseudomonas sp. LS2P72 (assembly GCF_054897865.1). NCBI lineage: Bacteria > Pseudomonadati > Pseudomonadota > Gammaproteobacteria > Pseudomonadales > Pseudomonadaceae > Pseudomonas > Pseudomonas sp. LS2P72. The sequence goes on along the minus strand of NZ_CM142708.1, from coordinate 4,874,967 downwards.
CTCGAGTGCGTCACGGCGATGACCGACGTCACCGGTTTTGGCCTGCTGGGGCATTTGGTGGAAATGGCCGACGGCAGCAACGTGACCGCTCGCATCGAGTACGACCGCGTACCGCGCCTTCCGGGTGTCGAGTATTACCTCGACCAAGGCTGTGTGCCGGGCGGGACGCTGCGCAACTTCGACAGCTACGCCAGCAAGCTTGGGCGTCTTCAGGAAATGCACAAACGCGTGCTCTGCGATCCGCAGACCAGCGGTGGCCTGCTGATTGCGGTCACCCCTGAAGGAAACGAACACTTCCTCAAAGTAGCCGCCGAGCTGGGCCTGACCCTTGAGCCGATCGGTGAACTGATCGAGCGACAGACCAACGCGGTTGAGGTGTTTTGATGTCCATCGAATTCACCGATTACCGCGACATTTTCCTCAATGACCGACCGATGATGGATGCCCGTGCGCCGGTCGAATTTCTCAAAGGCTCATTCCCCGGCGTGATCAACCTGCCGCTGATGAATGACCATGAACGGCAACGAATCGGCACCTGTTACAAGCAACACGGCCAGCAAGCGGCCATTACGCTGGGACACCAGTTGGTGTCCGGCGAGATCAAAGCCGGGCGTATCCAGGCCTGGGCCGATTTTGCCCGGGCTCATCCAGACGGGTATTTGTATTGTTTTCGCGGCGGTTTGCGTTCGCAGATAGTCCAGCAATGGCTCAAGGACGAGGCGGGCATCGACTATCCGCGAGTGGGTGGCGGCTACAAGGCGATGCGCAGCTTCTTGCTCGACACGCTCGATCAGGCCGTTACCCAGTGCGATTTCGTCTTGCTGGGCGGCATGACCGGCACTGGTAAAACCGAAGTGCTCACGCAGTTGCGCAACGGCCTGGACCTTGAAGGTCACGCCCATCATCGCGGCTCCAGTTTCGGTAAACGCGCCACCGGCCAACCCTCCAACATCGATTTTGAGAACCGCTTGGCGGTGGATGTGCTGAAGAAGCGTGCCCACGGCATCGAACAGTTTGTACTGGAAGACGAGAGCCGCGCGATCGGCAGTTGTGCGCTGCCGTTGCCGCTGTTTCAGGGCATGCAACAGTTTCCGATGGTCTGGCTTGAAGACAGCCTTGAAGGGCGGGTCGAACGGATCCTGCGCGATTACGTGGTGGACTTGTGTGCCGAGTTCATCGGCATGCATGGCGATGAAGGCTTCGCGCTATTTTCCGAACGCTTGCTGGAAAGCCTGAACAATGTGCAGAAACGTCTGGGCGGTGAACGCCATCGGCGGATGCTGATATTGATGGAAGAGGCGCTGGCGGAGCAGGCGTGCAGCGGGGCGGTGGACTTGCACCGGGGCTGGATCGAAGGGTTGCTACGCGAGTATTACGACCCGATGTATGCGTTTCAGCGGGAGAAGAAAGGGGGTCGTATTGAGTTTGCGGGGGAGCGGGGTGCCGTGCTTGAGTACCTTCGAGCGCGTGTTATCCAGTGAGAGTTATGTAGTTTTTGCCGGCCCCATCGCGAGCAGGCTCGCTCCCACATTTGATCTTAGGTGAACACAGATTTTTGTGTACTACCAAGATCCGGTGTGGGAGTGAGCCTGCTCGCGATGGGGGCCTGACAGGCACCACATCTCTTAAAGTTTACGTCGGACAGGTCTCCCGCCCATTATCCAGCCCTTGCTTGTAGGCATGGCTCTGCACACTGGCCTTGCCGTTGTGCCAGGTCAGGGTGAGCACGTACAGCGAGTCGTAGTCGCTGGATTCCCAGTCAGCGGTGATGTTCTGTTTCTTGCCGACGGCTTCTCCCGCGACCTTGTTGATCAGTTCCGGCAGGTAGCCGTGGGACCAGGCGGTGTAGATGACCGAGTTGTGATACTTGTCGTGGAGCAATTCATCGGCCAGGTCGCTGGTGTCGTTGGCCGAGAAGTTGATGTTCACCGGCAAACCGAGCTTGATCGCGCTGGGGCTGATGGTCATCAGGGGACGGATGTAACTGTAGGAATTGTCCAGTTCGCCTTCCTCGACATTGCGCGTCGGGTTGGCGGCAAACACGTAGTTGGCCTTGCCGAATTTTTCCGGCAGCAAGGTGGCCAGGTCGATGGCACGGTTCAGGCCCTGGCAGTTGAGCTGGCCGAGGCCGCCTTCAGGTTTTTCCGCGTGGCGCAGGAACACCAGCGTCTGGGTGCCGTCCGCCATTTGGGCGCGGCTTTCGCTGGACTCAAGGGACAGGAACAGCGCGCTGACCGCCAACAGGGAGGGCAGGACGACATACGCGCGATGCTTGAAGCGTTTGGCGAATTTGAAAAGGTTCATCATTTGAATAGGTGATCTTCAGCGCATTCGGTTAAGGCTGACAAACCTTTACACCGCGAGCTCCCTGCGTCGGGTGTTTTCCATGTCGTTGGGCCGGTCCGTTTCCGAAAGGGCAATGCTCAGAGTCCTCTGAAGCCCATTTGGTTCGATCCGAGCGAGTGCGCAGCACTGTAGCGGCAACCTGAGATGGGTTGGGTCAGAGGTTATCGACAGGATGTTGCGGATTTATGGACACAGTACACGTGTCGGCGTCACTGACCGGCTGCGATCTTTTGATCTTGCTCATCAGCAACATTGATACGCCAAAAAATCGCAGCTTTCGCCAGTCCCTACATTATGATCAGCGTCTGCTTTTTCCGTGTGGATGCTTCTGATGACCGATCTGTCCGCGTTCCCGATTACCCAAAAATGGCCGGCTCAATACCCCGAGTGGATCCAGCTGTACTCCTTGCCGACCCCCAACGGCGTCAAGGTGTCGATCATGCTCGAAGAGATCGGACTGCCCTACGAACCGCATCGTGTGGGCTTCGACACCCATGATCAGATGTCCCCGGAATTTCTTTCGCTGAACCCCAACAACAAGATCCCGGCAATCCTCGACCCCCACGGTCCGGGGGATCAACCCTTGGCGCTGTTCGAGTCCGGGGCAATTTTGATCTACCTGGCTGACAAGAGCGGGCAACTGCTGGCCCAGGAATCGGCGGCGCGATACGAGACCCTTCAATGGCTGATGTTTCAGATGGGCGGCATCGGGCCGATGTTCGGCCAAGTCGGTTTTTTCAACAGATTTGCCGGCAAGGACTACGAGGACAAACGTCCCCGCGACCGCTACGTCGATGAAAGCAAACGCCTGCTTAATGTGCTCAATAACCGCCTGGAAGGGCGCGACTGGATCATGGGCGAGCGCTACACCATCGCGGACATCGCGACCTTCCCCTGGGTGCGCAACTTGATCGGCTTCTATGAGGCCGGTGAGCTGGTGGGCATCAAGGACTTCCCGAACGTCACGCGAGTGCTGGAGCGCTTTCTGGCGCGGCCGGCGGTGATGCGCGGGCTGGAAATTCCCAAGCAAAACGCTTCGATTTGATCCAGACCAAGGCAGGCCATGCACTCATTCGATTTCAAGCAAGTAGATGTCTTCAGCCGTGTTGCGCTCAAGGGCAATCCGTTGGCGGTGGTGTTCGGCGCCGATGAGCTCAGCGATGAGCGCATGGCGGCGTTCGCCAGCTGGACCAACCTCAGCGAAACCACATTCATACTCGAACCGCGCGATCCTCGCGCCGATTATCGCGTGCGGATCTTCACCACCCTGAACGAATTGCCGTTCGCTGGCCATCCGACACTGGGCACCTGCCATGCGTGGCTGGAGGCCGGTGGCGTGCCCAAGGGCGAAGAGATCATTCAGGAGTGCGGCGTGGGGCTGGTGCGGGTTCGTCGACAAGGGACAGAGCTGGCGTTTCTCGCACCGCCATTGCTCAAAACCGGACCAGTGGAGGCGGATGTGGTGGAACGGGTGCGGCGGGGGCTCGGGCTGGAACCGGGGGCGATTGTGCGCACTCAGTGGGTCGACAACGGTGCCGGATGGCTGGCCGTGATGGTCGAGGATCGCCAGCAGGTGCTGGACCTGCAACCGGATCATTCGCAAATGCTTGGCCTGGCCGTCGGTGTCATCGCACCATGGCATCCCGAGCGCGATGGCGATGGCGCACAGTTCGAAGTGCGAGCGTTCATCTCCGGCGACGGCATGCCGGAAGACCCCGCCACCGGCAGCCTGAACGCCGGGATTGCCCAATGGCTACTCAGCGAAGGACTGGCGCCGGCGTCCTATGGGGTCAGCCAGGGCCTGACCATGGGCCGCGCCGGACGCATTCAGGTCGAGCAAGTGGGCGACGAGATCTGGATCGGCGGCGCGGTGGTGACCTGTATCAGCGGAACCTTGAATCTGTAGCGCTGAGCGTCGCGGCCTAACGGTTACTCGCCGCCAGTTTGATCCCGAACCCGACCAGCGCCATACCGGTGACGCGGGACGCGATTTTTCGCGCCATGGGGATGGCTTTCAAACGACGGGCCGCGGCATTGCCCAGCAGAACCAGCAACCCCTGATACAACGCGCTGATGAACGAAACATGCAGCATCATCGCGATCAGGGTCAGGCTGGAGGCATCTGGGTGAATGAACAGCGGAAAAAACGCCACAAAAAACAGGATGACTTTGGGGTTGGTCAGGCTCACCGCCAGGGCAGTGCGAAAGTAGATCCGGGCCGACCGTTTCGGCTCCAGCCCAGCCGAGTCCCTGGCCGCTGGCGCGCGCAGCAATTGCACGCCGATCCAGCACAAGTACGCGGCGCCGAACCACTGCAGCACCTGGAACAGCATGGGATTGGCTTGCATCACGGCCGCCAGACCGATGGCCGCAGCAATCATGTACGTCGCATCACCCAGCAGCGTGCCACCCACGGCGCCGAACCCGGCCCCCACGCCATTGCGGGCGGTGGCGTTGAGAATGGCGAAGGTGCCCGGCCCTGGCATTAACTGGAAGATCAGAATCGCGGCAATGAAGCTGCCGTAATTTTGGATATCAAACATGCTGCGTCACTCCCTGTGTTGGTTTTGCTCAATCCTGAACGTTGTCTTTAGCCGGCGCAATGAGGGTAGATTATTGCCGGGCCCGTAACAAAGTCTTCCACAATCGATGTTTGTGCCCCTGACCGTTGAGGGAATAAGCTTCGCCCCCTACGACTTTCGTCTCGTCCTCCGTTTTTCAGGAAACCCTCATGCCCAGTCAGTTCCCCGAAGCACGTCCTCGCCGTCTGCGCCGCAATGCGAGCCTGCGCAGCCTGTTCCAGGAAGCCGAGTTCAGCTTGAACGATCTGGTGCTGCCGATTTTCGTCGAGGAAGAGATCGACGACTTCGTACCGATCAAAAGCATGCCCGGCGTGATGCGTATTCCAGAGTCGAAACTGGCGGGTGAGATCGAGCGTTATGCCCGTGCCGGGATCAAGTCGGTGATGACGTTCGGCGTGTCGCATCATTTGGACGGCAACGGCAGCGACACCTGGAGCGACAACGGTCTGGTGTCGCGCATGTCGCGCATCGCCAAGGACGCGGTGCCGGACATGATTGTGATGTCCGACACCTGCTTCTGTGAGTACACCGACCACGGCCATTGTGGCGTGCTGCATAACCATGAGGTCGACAACGACCAGACCCTGATCAATCTCGGCAAACAGGCGGTGGCCGCGGCCCGTGCCGGCGCCGATGTGATCGCCCCGTCGGCCGCCATGGACGGGCAGGTTCAGGCCATTCGCCGGGCGCTCGATGAAGCGGGTTTCAACCAGACCGCGATCATGGCCTATTCGACCAAGTTTGCCTCGGCGCTCTACGGTCCGTTCCGTGAAGCCGGCGGCAGCGCGCTCAAGGGCGACCGCAAAAGCTATCAGATGAACCCGATGAACCGCCGCGAAGCCGTGCGCGAATCACTGATGGACGAGCAGGAAGGCGCCGACGCGCTGATGGTCAAACCGGCCGGCGCGTACCTGGACATCATCCGCGACATCCGTGAAACCTCGCGATTGCCGCTGTCGGCGTATCAGGTGAGTGGCGAGTACGCGATGATCAAATTCGCCGCGCAGGCTGGGGCGATAGATGAAGATCGCGTGGTGCGTGAGAGCCTTGGCGCGATCAAGCGGGCAGGGGCGGATCTGATCTTCACTTACTTCGCGATGGACCTGGCGCTGGCCGGGATCTAAAAACACCACAAACCTAATGTGGGAGCAAGCCCGCTCCCACATTTCTACGGTGTTGAATCAGCGGGCGCCGAAAAACGGCCTGATCCCGTGATCCTGGAAGTACCGCTCGATCACCTTGGGATCGGCAGAATTGTCGGCAATCGCCACGTACGTATCCGGCCGCAACAGATAAAACCCGTTACGCCCCAGGCCAGCCGCTTCAAATGCCGGCCGCCAGTCAAACACATGCAGTGGCAAATGATGTTCATGGCACCAGGCGATCATTTCGTCGCTGGTGTCGCCATACACATGCACCTGCCAGGTTGGACATTTCAGCGATTCGAAATTGTCCCCCTCACCATCGTGAGCCCAAGGCAGGCGGTCGCCACCGTGAACATGACCGGCAACGCCCGTGCTCAACGGCATCCCGCGATAATTCAGGGTGATCTGCGACACCGTGCGAAACAGGAATTCACGGGACGCCTCAAACGATGCCATTTTCGGAATCACGAACGGCGCCAGGCGCGTGCGCAGTAAATCGGCCATGCGCCCTTCGGCCGTGACAAAACTGAACACCCGATCGGTGGTGGCGACCAGTTTGCGGGCAAACGCGATGCGCTCGGTTTCGTAAGTGTCGAGGAGTTTGGCCTCAGCGCCGCCGCTCAACACCGCCGCGAGTTTCCAGGCGAGGTTGATGGCATCGCCAATGCCGGTGTTCATCCCCTGGCCACCGGCGGGGCTGTGGACGTGGGCGGCGTCACCCAATAGAAACGCGCGCCCGGTGTGAAAATGATCCGCCACCCGATGATGCACGCGGTAGGTCGAGAACCAGTTCAGTTGCTCGATCTTTACTTTCATATGCTCGATGGCCCGGCTGCTGACGTCTTCAAATTGCAGGGTTTCGGCCTGCTCGGCGCGCTCGTCGCGTACGGTCCCGATCAGACGGGCGCGGCCTTCACCGGCCAAGGGAAACACTGCGAGAAAATCCGCTTCGTCGAGATCCACGTGCAGTTCGCCGTTGAACGCCGGCCCGCTGGCTTGCACGTCGGCGACGTAGAAAATCTGCTGGTAGGTGCCGCCGGGAAATCCGGTGTCCAGGGTCTTGCGCACGATCGACCGGGCGCCGTCGCAACCTGCCAGATAGCAGGCCTGGCAGATTTCCTCCTGACCATCGGCCAAGCGCAGATAAGCGGTGATGCCGTCACCGGTTTCCATGAAACTCTCCAGCGCCGTGTTGCGCTCGACCTTGATGCCAAAGGCTTCGAGGCGGTCTATCAGCAGCCGTTCGTGTTCGTCCTGAGGAAAGATTTCGAGGAACGCATAAGGCGTCAGGCCTTCGCCGACGCGGCTCAACGGCAAGCGCGCCACGGGTTCGCCCTTGACCCAGAAGTTCGCCGCGGCCACTCGATGACCGTTCTGCACCACCGCATTGCTGAGGTCGAGCTGACGATACAGTTCCAGCGTCCGCGCCTGGACGGCCAGCGCCCGCGAAGTGGTTCCGGGCGCCGACGTTTTGTCGATGATGCGCACTTGCACGCCAAGCTTGCTTAGCCATAGCGCCAACACCAGCCCGGTCGGGCCGGCGCCGATGATCAGTATGTCGCTACGGTTCATGAGCCTGTCCTCCTCGGTGTGTGGCTCAAGTATGGTTCAGCCGCGACGAACGGGCAGGCTGTCTGCCAAACGGAAAAAGGCCCCGCAGCCCTTATTGCCGAACCGAACGCAGCCTCGCAGGCTCGGCAGCTGCTACGGAACAGAGCGCGGCAGCCGCAGTCATAGCCTGCGCCATGCCATTGATCGTATGGTTACCCCGGCTCAACGGATTTGATGGAGCAACATGCAAGCCAATCGATTGATGATGAGCGTCGCCGCGCTGCTGGTGCTGGCGGGTTGCGGCACTCAGCGCACGCAAGAGCCCACTGCGCGCAAGCCTGCCGCGGTCAAGGCCGAGATCGTGCGTCTGCTGCCGGCTAAAACCGCCGATCGCCAGGGCTGGGCTACCGATATTTACGCAGCATTTGCTGCCCAGAACATTTATCCATCCACCCAGAACCTGTGCTCGGTACTGGCGGTCACCGAGCAGGAGTCGACCTTTCAGGTGGACCCACCGGTACCGGGCCTGGGCAAAATCGCCCGCGAGGAAATTGCCCGCCGAGCCGACAAAGTCCACATTCCCGGCCTGCTGGTGAGCGGTGCGCTGCAGGTGAGTTCATCCAACGGCAAAAGCTACAGCGACCGCCTCAATGCCGCGCGCAGCGAGAAAGAACTCAGCGCGATCTTCGATGACTTCATTGGCATGGTGCCCATGGGCCGGACGCTGTTCGGTGGGTTCAACCCGGTGCACACCGGTGGGCCAATGCAGGTCAGCATCGATTTCGCCGAGCAACAGGCGAAGGCGTATCCGTACCCGGTGGACGGCTCGATCCGTCATGAAGTGTTCAGCCGTCGCGGCGGCATGTACTTCGGTATCGCCCATTTGCTCGGTTATCCGGTGAGCTACAAACAACCGCTGTATCGCTTTGCCGATTTCAATGCCGGTTGGTACGCCAGTCGCAATGCCGCGTTTCAGAACGCGGTGAGTCGCGCATCGGGCATACCGCTGGCGCTGGATGGTGACCTGGTTCGCTACGATTCGATCATGCCGGGCACCACGGAATTGGCGGTGCGTACCCTCGGCAAGCAACTGGGCATGCGCAATCCGACCATTCGGGACCAATTGGAGGAGGGTAAAAACTTCGCGTTCGAAAACACCCAGCTCTATGCACGGGTTTTCGCCCTGGCCGAAAAGGCGCAAGGTCGGCCATTACCGCGAGCGGTGTTGCCGGGGATTGTGCTGCAAAGCCCGAAAATCACCCGCAAACTCACCACAGCGTGGTTTGCCAAGCGGGTCGATGAGCGTTATCAGCGTTGCATGGCGCGGGCCGGCAAGTGACCGGGCGCAAAAACAGGTGTAAAAAAACCCGGCTGATAAGGCCGGGTTTTTCATTGAGTACTGCGGTAAAACCATTCATTTATACAGCGCGGTTTTCGATCAGACGATCGGAGCCACCTTCAGCGACGCGGTTCTCGATCAGACGATCGGAGCCACCTTCAGCGACGCGGTTTTCGATCAGACGATCGGAGCCACCTTCAGCGACGCGGTTCTCGATCAGACGATCCGAACCACCTTCAGCGACGCGGTTTTCGATCAGACGATCCGAACCACCTTCTGCCACACGACTTTCAATCAGACGATCCGAGCCGCCTTCAGCGACAACCGGGTGAACAGAGGTAGCGGCGAAAGCGTTAACTGCAAAAACCGAGAAAGCGATGCTGAGGATAGTTTGGCGTTTCATGAGGGTGTGCTCCGGGGTGTAGTTGTGGGGTCTGGCGCTGATGTTACGCCGCGGATTTTTTATGAGAACTTCATTGCCGTGATGGTGAACATCGACGGCAATGATAGGAAGGACGACGCACCCCACGCGAGCATGATGGTTCAGTTCAACGACTCACGTGCGACGGCGAACAAACTTGCGCCACAACCAGACCCACAGCATGAACAGCGGGAAGGCCAGAATCAGGAAGGGCAGCGCGTAGCTGACTTTTTCCAGCGCATCGGCGGCGCCATCGGCCAGGTTGTCCAGCAAATTGCTGAACGCTTGACTCAGGTGCGACGAGCGACTGCTGGCGTCGGTCGGCTGGAACGACAACGTGACCCGATTGGTGTCCAGTCGGCGCTGATGCCCGGCGGCGATCTGGGCCAGGGCTTGCAGGTCGTTTTCGATCCCGGCCTGTTCCTTGCTCAAGGTAATCAGGTCCGTGACGCTGATGTCTTTGCGGGTCGCCAACTCATCCAGACGCTGCTGCTGAGCCTTGAGTCGTTCTTGACGCCGACGAGTGTCGTCCACGGCGTCGGCCAGGTCTTCGGCACTGGTGATCCGCTGACCCAGTTCCCCACCCTCGGCCGCCATGGTGACCAGCGGCTCGACGCCAGCGGGGGCAATGCGCAAGGTGATCTCGGCGCGGCCGGCGCCTTGCTCGATACGCAGAACGTTACAGGCCCCGAAGCGAGCGGTCTCGCAGGCCTCGCGTGTGGCCTGCAAGCGCGGCCCGATCTGTGCCTGTGGCAGCAAAAGTTGCAGTTCGTGCTCATAGGCGAGCATGGCGCCACCGCGCCCTTGTTCACCGGCTAGACTGGCCGATGACGAATGTTCGCTCGGAGAGCAGCCACTCAAGGCCAGGCCAGCCAGAAGAAACCCATAGATACGAAGAAGCGGGGCGAGACCGCCATCCTGTTGGCGCATGTTCTTTCCTTGAGGTGTGCAGTAGGGCTTGAACCGCGATGGGTAGTCATGAGTGCGGCCCGGGAGGCGTATCTTACCTGTATCGCCCGGCCCAAGGGCAGGGAGCGTGCTTCGTGCCCACTCGTCAGCTGACTCTCTTTCATTTCGCCAGGAGCGCGCGATATGTACCAGCTATACGGACACCAGAACTCCGGCGCTGCCGCGATAGAAGCGGCGCTGGAACTTTGCGAAATCCCTTACCGCTTCATCGACGTTGAATCCTCTGCCGAGGCGACCCACGCGCTGGAGAAGCTCAACCCGCTCAAACAGATCCCGACACTGCAATTGCCCGATGGCAGCGTTCTCACCGAGAGCGCGGCGATTCTGATTCACTTGGGGCTCACGTTCCCCCAATCAAACCTGTTGCCGAAAGACACCGCCGCGCGGGATCAGGCCATTCGCGGCCTGGTGTACATCGTCAGCAATTGTTATTCGGCGATTGGCATCATTGACTACCCCGAGCGCTGGTTGGCCGAGGCGGATGAATCGTCCAGGCAAAACCTCATGATCGGCGTCCGCGCGCGACTGCACAGGAATTGGGAGGTGTTTGCCGATCAGTTTTCGGGCGATTTGTATCTGGGCGACGAGACGCCGGGAGCCCTGGATGTGCTGGCGGCGGTGGTTTCCAGATGGGCGGGTAGCCGGGAGCATTTACGCAGCGCAAGGCCCGGGTTTTTCGCGTGGCTTACGCGCATCGACCGGCACCCGACATTGGCACCGGTCTTCGCACGGCATTGGCCGGATTGATCTATTCGCCGCGAATGTACTGCTCCAACTGGCGAATCAGCTCCGCCTGTTCGGCGATGGCCTCCTTGACCAGGTCGCCGATCGACAGCAAACCGATCAATGTGCCATTTTCCACCACCGGCAAGTGGCGCAGGCGTTTGTCGGACATGATGCCCATGCAGGTTTCGACGGTTTGATGGGTGTCCACAGTGATCACCGGCGACACCATGATGTCTTCGACCGGCGTACCGACGGAGGAGCGACCCTTGAGCACGAGTTTGCGCGCATAGTCACGCTCGCTGATGATGCCGACGACCTCGCCATTCTTCACGACCGGCAATGCGCCGACGTTTTTCGCGGCCATGACCATCAGCGCTTCCAGCACCATTTGATGCGGTGCAATGGTGTGGACTTCATGGTTCTGTTCAGCCTTTAACTTCAGCAGTTGGGCGACGGTTTTCATGGCAGTTTCTCAGGTGTTGTCGTTGTCCTTGAAGAATCGTAGACACGGGCGCTGAGGGCAAGGCAGAAAGCGGCAGATAACACGCAAAAAACGTCATTCAGCGGTTTTTCTTCGGTAAACCTGAAATTTTTCACAGTTATTCATTGATCCATGGGCTGACTCAATCCATGTGGGAGCGAGCCTGCTCGCGAAGACGGTGGGTCAGTCTATATAGGTGTCGACTGATACGCCGCCTTCGCGAGCAGGCTCGCTCCCACACGGATTGCATCCACCTCGCAGAGAGGGCTATCGCCTTCGATGACGCGTAGAATTGCGCCTTGAATCAAATCTTGAGGTTGCAGTGGTGGATTTACAGCGGGGCTTCGTCCTGACCCGGCATTGGCGTGATACCCCGGCCGGTACGGAAGTCGAGTTCTGGCTGGCGACCGACACCGGTCCCCAGCGGATCCGTTTGCCTCATCAACCGTCGGTGGCGTTCATCCCCGCAGCTCAGCGCGAGCAGGCCGAAGCGCTGCTGCGCGGCGAAAAGAATGTCGAGCTGCGGCCGTTGGCGTTGCTGGATTTCGAGCACCGCCCGGTGCTCGGTCTGTATTGCCAGCAGCACGGTCAGCTTATGCGTCTGGAAACCGCGCTGCGCCGGGCCGGCGTCGACATGTTCGAAGCCGACGTGCGCCCGCCGGAACGCTACATGATGGAGCGTTTCATCACCGCCCCGGTCCGGTTCAGTGGCACGCCGAACGCCGAGGGCCTGCTGCTCGATGCACAGATGAAACCCGACCCCGACTACCGCCCGAGCCTCAGGTTGGTCTCACTGGACATCGAAACCACCGCTCAGGGCGAGCTGTATTCCATTGCCCTGGAAGGCTGCGGTGAGCGCCAGGTCTACATGCTCGGCCCGCCCAATGGCGACGACAGCGAGGTGGATTTCCAACTCGAATACTGCGACTCCCGAACCCTGTTGCTGAAAAGACTCAACGAGTGGTTCGCCCGCCATGACCCCGACGCGATCATCGGCTGGAACGTCGTGCAGTTCGACCTGCGAGTGCTCCATGAACACGCTCGGCGCCTGGCGGTGCCGCTGAAACTGGGGCGTGGCGGCGAGGAAATGCAGTGGCGCGAACACGGGAGCCGCAACCATTACTTCGCCTCGGCCGCTGGCCGGCTGATCATCGACGGCATCGAATCCCTGCGTTCGGCAACCTGGAGTTTCCCCTCGTTCAGCCTGGAAAATGTCGCGCAAACCCTGCTTGGCGAGGGCAAGTCGATCGACAATCCGTACCAGCGCATGGACGAAATCAACCGCATGTTCGCCGAGGACAAACCGGCCCTGGCCAAGTACAACCTCAAGGATTGCGAGCTGGTGACGCGGATTTTCGCCAAGACCGAGCTGCTGACCTTCCTGCTGGAACGGGCCAGCGTCACCGGTTTGCCGGCGGATCGCAGCGGCGGCTCGGTGGCGGCGTTCACGCACCTTTACATGCCGCTGATGCACCGCCAGGGTTTCGTGGCGCCGAACCTTGGGAACAAGCCTGCGCAGGCCAGCCCCGGCGGTTTTGTCATGGACTCGCAACCGGGCCTGTACGAGTCGGTGCTGGTGCTCGATTACAAAAGCCTCTATCCGTCGATCATTCGAACCTTCCTCATCGACCCGGTGGGCTTGATCGAGGGGCTTGAACATCCCGATGACAGCGAGTCGGTGCCGGGTTTTCGCGGTGCGCGTTTTTCCAGAACCCGGCATTGCCTGCCCGCCATCATCGCCCGGGTCGCCGAAGGTCGCGAAACCGCCAAGCGCGAACACAACACGCCGTTGTCCCAGGCCCTGAAAATCATCATGAACGCCTTTTACGGCGTGCTCGGTTCCAGCGGTTGCCGCTTCTTCGACACACGCCTGGCGTCGTCCATCACCCTGCGCGGTCACGAGATCATGCTGCGTACGCGACAGCTGATCGAAGCCCAGGGCCACACGGTAATTTACGGCGACACCGACTCGACCTTCGTCTGGCTGCGCCGTGCCCATGGTCAACAGGAAGCCGCACAGATCGGCCGCGCGCTGGTGGATCACGTCAACCAGTGGTGGCGCGAGCATGTGCAGCAGGAATATGGTCTGGAAAGTGCGCTGGAGTTGCAGTTCGAAACCCACTACAAGCGCTTTCTGATGCCGACCATTCGCGGCGCCGAGGAGGGCAGCAAGAAGCGCTATGCGGGGCTTGTGACCCGCGTCGATGGCACCGACGAAATGGTCTACAAAGGCCTGGAAACCGTGCGCACCGACTGGTCGCCGCTGGCCCGGCAATTCCAGCAGGAGCTGTACCTGCGCATCTTCAATCGCAAGCCTTATCAGGATTATGTGCGCGACTATGTGCGCAAGACCTTGGCGGGGGAGTTCGACGATCGCCTGATCTACCGCAAGCGCCTGCGCCGCACCCTCGATGACTATCAGCGCAATGTGCCGCCGCATGTGCGGGCCGCGCGAATTGCCGATGAGTACAACGACCAGCAGGGCCGTCCGCGGCAATACCAGAACGGTGGCTGGATCAGTTACGTGATCACCGTCGCCGGGCCTGAACCGCTGGAAATCCGCAGCGCGCCTATCGACTACGACCACTACGTCACCCGGCAACTGCAACCGGTGGCGGACGCCATTCTGCCCTTCGTGGACGACGACTTTTCAACCTTGATTGGTGGGCAACTGGGCTTGTTTTGAGTCCAGCAGCAACAACGTCCAGTCATCCAGGATGCCATGGAAATACTGGTCCAGCGCTTGATGAAAGTCGCTGTTGGCGCCGGCAACCTGGGCGAACAGCGTCATGGAAGAGTGAAACTTGAGATTGTCGGGGTGACCGAAGATGGCCGTAATTGAGCTATTTTCGATGTTCAGCACCAATCGCGTGCAGGTGCGCAACCGTGAACCCAGCAGTGGATGATTGAGGTACGCGGCAGCTTCCTCTTTGGAACGAATGGCAAAGTGGCGGGACATCTCGCTGCCGCCCAATCCTGAGAATTGCGGAAAGATGAACCACATCCAGTGACTGCGCTTGTGACCGGCGTTCAGCTCGGCCTGGACCCGTTTGTACACCGGGTCCTGTGCCTGGATAAAGCGTTGCAGATTAAAGGAATCGAGCTGATCGGTGCTTCTCATGAAGAAGCCCTCTGTCAGAACTGCGATGGCTCAGACCATAGCCAATCGCTGTTTGCGTTGTGGCGCGCGAAATGCCTGGTCCAGCGCCTCCAGATCCCCAGTCTCCAGTTGCAATTGCGCCGCTTGCGCGTTGAGTTGTACGTGTTCGGGTCGGATCGCTTTGGGGATGGCGATCACGCCTTCCTTACGCAGCATCCATGCCAGCGCTACCTGGGCCGGCGTCATACGGTGACGAGCGGCTATTTGTTTGAGCGTTGCATGGTTCAGCATAGGCCCACCCTGACCGATCGGACAGTAGGCCATGACCGGCATTCGATGCTGGCGGCTCCAGGGCAGTAAATCAAACTCGATGCCGCGTTCTTCCAGGTTGTAGAGCACCTGATTGGTGGCACAGGCCGGTGAGGCCAGTTCCTCCAGGTCATCGACGTCGAAATTGGAGACGCCCCAGCGACCGATCTTGCCTTCTTCGCGCAGGCGTTCGAAAGCTTCGACCGTTTCTTCGAGGGGATACTGGCCGCGCCAGTGCAGCAGGTAGAGATCGATGTAATCGGTATCCAGCCGCCGCAGACTGCGTTCGCACGCTTGGGGGATGCCTTTGCGGCTGGCGTTGTGCGGGTACACCTTGCTCACCAGAAACACTTCGTCACGCCTGCCGGCGATGGCTTCACCGACCACTTCCTCCGCGCCACCCTCGCCGTACATTTCAGCGGTGTCGATGAGGGTCATGCCCAATTCGATGCCCAGGCGCAAAGCCGCCACTTCCTCAGTGTGCCGGGAACGATCTTCTCCCATGCGCCAGGTGCCTTGGCCGATGACCGGTACGTTGACGCCGGCCAGTTCGAGGGTCCGCATTCAAACCTCCTTATTTTGAATCGATAAATACTCATCGGTTGGCAACAGAATACCCCGGTGGTTCCATCGACCTGTAGCAGCTGTCGAGCCCGCGAGGCTGCGTTCGGCTCGGGCTGCGTTCGGCTGCGAAGCAGTCGCCGAATCAAACAATGAGGTGTTTCAGGAGCATCGCGTGCGCAGGAACTGCGAGGACTTCGGTCGAGCGCGACCCCGGCTCGGACGCAGCCTCGCAGGCTCGGCAGCTGCTACACGATCACGTGATGTCGGATGTTTAGTTGGCAGAAAACTTCATCACAGTGCTTTGGACATAGGTCTTGCCCGGGTCCAGGCGCGTGGACGGAAAGTTTGGCTGATTCGGTGAGTCCGGATAGTGCTGAGTCTCCAGCGTGAATGCGCCCCAATGCGGATAGACCTTGCCGGCCTTGCCCTTGACCGAACCGTCGAGGAAGTTGCTGGTGTAGAACTGCACACCGGGCTCGGTGGTGTAGAGCTGCAAGCGACGACCGGATTGCGGATCACTGACCTCGGCGGCGAGCTGACCCACATCACCCATGGCGTTCAGCACCCAGTTGAAATCGAAGCCGCCCTGTTTCGGTTCGGCAAATTTCAACTGTGGGTGATCGGCTTTGATGTTTTTGCCAATGGCGGTCGGTTGGGTGAAGTCCATCGGTGTGCCGGCCACCGGGGCCAGTTCGCCGGTCGGGATCAGCTTGCCGGTGACTGGCGTGTAATGGCTGGCGTGCAGGGTGGCGAGTTGTTTCAGCACATCACCGTTACCCGCGCCAGCCAAGTTGAAATAGCTGTGATTGGTCAGGTTCAACACCGTGGCTTTATCGGTGGAAGCCTTGTAGTCGATGCGCAGCTCGTTGTGCTCGTTGAGGCTGTAGGTGACCTCGGTTTTCAGATTGCCTGGGAAGCCCATTTCACCGTCTGCCGACAAATACGTCAGGGTCACGCCGACCGAATCCTTGCCGTTGCTCGGTTGGGCTTTCCAGACGTCTTTGTCAAAACCCTGAGGGCCGCCGTGCAGCGAATTGGAGCCGTCATTGAGCGGTACCTGATAGCGCTTGCCGTCCAGTTCGAAAGCACCGTTGGCCAGACGATTGCCGAAGCGCCCAATGGTCGCACCGAAGTACGCCGTGCCGCTCTGATAGCCCTGTACGTTATCGAAACCGAGCACCACATCGTCGAACTTGCCGTTTTTGTCCGGCACTTTCAGCGACTGCAGGATTCCGCCATAGGTAATGACCGTGGCGGTCAGGCCATGGCTGTTGCGCAAGATATATTGCTCGACGGGCGTGCCGTCATTGGTTTTGCCGAAGGCCTTGTGTTCGCTGGACAGGCCGGCAGCCTGGGCGGAGAGAGTGGCGATCATCAGGGACAGTCCAAGGACGCAGAGCGGGTGTCGGGATTGAAGCATGGTAACCTTCCTTTTTGATGTTTTTGACAAAGTAGTCATACTAATAATCGAGATTTAATCCGATCAAGGAAGGATTTATAGTCTATGTGTGAGCTGCTGCAATTATAAAGTATGACTAATATGGTAATCCTCTTAACGATTGCCAACGCTTACGGACCATCGGCACTGCACTTTTCAAGGATTCACGGCTCTATCCTTGGCCAGCCTGCGGCGAATCCCCACCGTCGGCCCATGCCCAAGTTCAATAACCCATGGCTCGAGTTTTACCCCTCATCTCCACACCCATCCGCCGCCGTTGCCTGCTGTTGGCCTGCTTGTCGATGCTCGCAACCTCCGGGTGCAGCCAGCAGCAGGGTAGCGACATCATCAGTCAGTTCCGCGAAGGCAAACCCCAGGAATTCCTCCAGACCAGCGTCGACCGCATGGCGTCCCTGGCGATGCGCGACAACCTCGACAGCCTCTACCTGCTGATGAGCAAGCTCTACCTGCGCAACCCGGACGAGCTGAAAAAATCCGGCTTCCTCGACGCCCGCACCGCTGGCAAGCAAGTGCGCATGGCCATCGAACAGCAACAACCGCTGCCGACCCTGGGGGGCAAAAAAGACCTGGCAGCGCTGAGTTATGCCATGAGCCCGGAGTTTCTCGGCGACCGGGTCGGTGCCTTCATCTATGCCATCGGCAGCATGCTCGTCACCGCCCACGGCAATCGGCTCGAGTTCTACATGACGGATGCGATCAACCCGACGTTCGTCAGCAACGCCGCCCGCAACATCGAGAAAGCCACCTGGATACTCAGTCAGCGACAAAACAAGAACGGCGAGCCGTTGCTTTTCTCCAACGAAATTTCGGAGGAGGGCAGCAACCTGAGTTTTGCCGTGGAGTTTGGCAAGATCGTCGCGCGGCTGGACCTGCTGACGCAGATGCTGGACGAACGTTACCGTAGGATCGGTTTGAATTACGCGCAGAGTTTACTGTTCCTCAATTTTCTGCCAGTACAGTGAACCCAACCTTGTGGGAGCGGACTTTGTGGCGAGGGGATTTATCCCCGTTGGACTGCGCAGCAGTCCCATTTTTTAGGGCCGCTTCGCATCCCAACGGGGATAAATCCCCTCGCCACAAAGGCTCCCACAGGGAACTGCATGCATACTTAAGGCATAAAGATAGATCGCATCGATATAAGTGGTTATAAGAAAAATCGCTATGCTGCGGGCCAGATTTTTCATGCGTTTTTGTGGGCGTGTTAATGGAATTCGGTAATTTCGGTTTAGTCGTGGCAGGTCTGGTAGTCGGCTTTATTGTCGGGATGACTGGGGTTGGTGGCGGTTCGTTGATGACTCCCATTCTGTTGTGGTTCGGCGTCAATCCGGCCACCGCAGTGGGGACGGATTTGCTGTACGCGGCGATTACCAAGTCCAGTGGCGTGCTGGTTCATCGAAAGAACAAGAACATCGACTGGGCGATTACCGGTTGGCTGACCCTCGGCAGTGTGCCGGCGGTGGCGTTGACGTTGTGGTTCCTGAGCACCTTGCAAACGTCGCCCGAGGCGATGAACGCGGTTATCAAGCAGGCCTTGGGCTTTGTCCTGTTTGCCACGGCGCTGGCGATCTTCTTCAAGAAACGCTTGCTCGATTTCGCCCACAAACGCGCGGGCGGTCATTACAACCCCAGCGGCAACCGCTTGAATGCACTGACCGTGATCACCGGCCTGGTCCTCGGCACCATGGTTGCCCTGACCTCCATCGGCGCTGGCGCCCTGGGCACCGTCGCGTTGTTCATTCTCTATCCGCTGCTGCCGACCCGCCGCCTGGTCGGCACGGAAATCGCGCACGCCGTACCGCTGACCCTGGTGGCCGGCCTCGGTCATGCGAGCATGGGCAATATGGATTGGCACGTGCTGGGTTATTTGCTGATCGGTTCGTTGCCGGGGATTTACCTGGGCAGCCACCTGACGGGCCGTATCTCCGATGAAGTGCTGCGACCTTGCCTGGCCACGATGCTGGTGCTGATCGGGTACAAACTGGCCTTTTGATCGGGTAAAGGTTCCAGAAACAATCCAGCTTGGCAGGCGCCCTCAAGCGCGGGTCAGAATCTCCAGCAGATGCCCGTCCGGGTCATCGAAATAAATCCGCCGGCCTCCGCCGTAATCGTTGATCTCGTTTGGTCGTTGTTTGCCGGGGTCGGCCCAACAGGGTTGCTTTCTGGCTTGCAGGCGGGCGAAGGCCGCATCGAAATCCTCGTCACCGATCAAAAACGCGTAGTGCTGGGAGGCAATCGGCGGGTCATTGTCGTAGAAATCCAGCGACACACCGTTGTCGAACTTGACGATCAGCATCGGGCCAAAGGGTTCGGGGCGGGGCAGGCCGAGGATGTCTGCCAGATAGTTGGCTGATGTCTGCTTGTCGCGACACCAGACGATGGTGTGGTTCAACTGAGCGCTCATGCACAGGTCCTCACGGCGGATCAGGGCTTGGTTGTTGAGCTATGAGATTAGCTCAGCCTGTTGCGCAATGACTGCCCTGACCTAAGCTTGGGGCAAGGCGAGACATAATTGCGTGCGTCACCCTGAACGAACGCCGCGATGCGCAATCATTAGAGCGTGGATATCAAAAGGAGATGCGCATGCTCATCAGGTCATTGACCCTGACTACCCTGCTGGCTTTCGCCGGCCCCTTGTTCGCTGCCGATGACGGCTCGCCGCTGGATATGGACAAGGGCAGGTCCCGGCCGTTGATTGTCATCGCTCCAAGTACGGTCGATCCCACGTGGATCAGCCTGAAAAAGTCGCTGGATGAACCGGCCAATCGCAAGGGGTTCACCGAGCGAAACATGGTCCTGTACACCGTGCTCAATTTGATGGGCCAGCGCGAGGGCAAAGACCTGGGTCCACAAGACACGGCGGCATTGATCCGCTCGCTCAAGTTGGGTGCCGGCGCGAAGAGCAAAGTCATCCTGGTGGGCAAGGACGGCGAGAAGAAGTTCGAGAGTTCGGGGGATGACTCGAAATCGGTCGATTTGAAGAAAATTTTCGATACGATCGACGCCTTGCCAGCGACTGAGAAAGAAGCCGCAGCGCCGACGGTCGCGAAGCCTGTTGACGCGGCTGAACCGGTCAATGGTGCAAAGAGCGCCAAGGGCGCAAAACCAGGCAAACCGGCGAAACCCGCCAAGCCGCCTGAAATGCCGGATGATTAAACGCAGATTTTTGTAGCAACAATGAAAAATGGGCGACCTCAAGAGGTCGCCCATTTTTTTGCTCGGCTGCTGCTAAAAAAAACGGATGTTCCAGGGTGAGATGTATTGGCTTCTATTGGTCTCGGAAGTTTCCTGCAAGTTCTGTCGGTTTTGATGAACTGGTTTCTGTCAGAGCGCACCGCTAGCCTTCGTCAGCCACCGCAAAATCGCGGTCGGACGTGGGAATCCGCGACACTGAGGGATCCAGGGACGAAAAACACCAATGGCACAAGAAGGAGCCTCGTCTGTGAAAAAGTTCAGCAAGCATCTACAGAAAACCCAAACCGACGCCGATCATCTCGACCCCGCGAAGCCGTGTGAAACCGCAAAAGGCGCAGTCACCCAAAGCCTCAGGCGTACCGCCGAGACTCAGCAGATTTTCACTGTTGCTCCGGGTGTCGACACACTGACCCTGCTGAATCAGGCCTGCGAAAACCTGGCCTCCCTGTCTGTCCTGATTGCGAATTTTGCCGGGAAACTGGAAGGCTCGAACCGCACGGTGCTGCTGTCGATTCAGCAATTGGTGGCGGTCACCGAGTTGTTGGTGAATCAGGCGCGGGAGAATCTTGATCCGAGAAACGATGCGCCTGACGCTCAGCCGCCGACTCGGCATTGAGATGACGCAGTAACGACAATGGGCGACCCCAATGGGGTAGCCCATTTTGTTTGCCCGCTGAAGATCTGTAGCCGCTGTCGAGCCTGCGAGGTGTGGTGAGGGGATTTAGCGAAACGTCGCACCGCCCCGTTCGGCGGCGAAGCCGTCGTAATCCATTGGACGCGGTGTGGCTGGAAAAACAGGGGCCGCTTCGCAGCCCAACGGGGATAAATCCCCTCACCACACCTCGCAGGCTCGACAGCTGCTACAAGAAAGCGCGGTTCTTGGCTACTTGGCCAGTGCGCTCAATATCGTATGAGCAATCTTGATCCGCTCAGGGTTCGGGTAGTTTTTGTTGGCCAGGATCACGATGCCGATGTCTTTCGACGGCACGTACGCCACGTAAGCACCGAAGCCGCTTGTTGAGCCGGTTTTGTTGATCAATACGTTTTCCGGTTGAGGTTGCGGCGGGGTCAGCCACTGGACTTCGTGAGCCTCCATCGCCATCTGCGTCGAGTTACCCGCCAGCAATGTATCGAGGGTGACCGGGTAGTTGTAGAACTCCCATCCCAGGCCTTGAGTCATGTCGCCCACCTTGTAATACCCGGTATGAGTGAGGGCGATTGCCCGTTGCATCGGGTCTTCGAGGCTGGCCGGCTTCATGTTCGCCTCAACATACCGAATCATATCCGCCGCGCTGGTTTTCACCCCATAAGCTTGCGAATCCAGTGCCCCCGGCCCGACTCGTA
Organism: Pseudomonas sp. LS2P72; assembly: GCF_054897865.1. Taxonomy (NCBI): domain Bacteria; kingdom Pseudomonadati; phylum Pseudomonadota; class Gammaproteobacteria; order Pseudomonadales; family Pseudomonadaceae; genus Pseudomonas; species Pseudomonas sp. LS2P72. The sequence continues at coordinate 4,853,439 of NZ_CM142708.1, read as the reverse complement.
CCGGTTTGTCATCCTTGTTGTAACCCTGAGCGTAAAGACCCATTTGAGCTTGCGGTACTGTGAGGTAGGTGTGTTTCAGCCCGAGTTTCGGCAGCAGGGTTTTTTCCATCACGTCATCAAACGGTGCGCCCATGCTTTTGGCTGCCAGATAACCGAACAACCCCAGGCTCGGGTTCGAATACTGCCGATGGGTGCCCGCCGCATAAGTCGGTTTCCACTGTTGGAAATAGCCGAGCATTTTGTCCGGTGCATCGGCATTGTCGGGGAATTGCAGCGGCAAGCCGCCAGCGCTGTAGGTGCCCAGTTGCAACACGCTGATGTTATCGAACGCGCTGCCACGCAGATCCGGCAGAACACTGCTGGCCTTGTCCGACAGGGACAGTTTGCCGGTGGCCTGAGCGTAGGCGGCGAGGGTGGCGGTGAAGGTTTTGCTTACCGAACCGATCTCGAACAGGGTGTTCTCAGTGACGGGTTGTGCGCTCTCTTTCGACGCCACGCCGTAGTTAAAGTAATACGGCTTTCCGTTGACAGTCACGGCCACGGCGATTCCGGGAACAGCCTGGGCTTGCATGACCGGTCGTACGGCGGCATTCACCAGCGTCTCGATTTGATCCTGTGCGACACATTGGCCAGTGGCGAGCAGCGCCACGCAAACGGCGAGAGTTTTCAGCCTATCCATGTTGGTTTGGTCCGTCATTGATTCGATTGCGCGCCATTTTAGTGTGTTAACCGCTACGCTCCGAGCGGTTTTTTAAACCCGGCCGCGCATAGGCGGGCCGGGTTGATTGTTAACAGGCCAGGCGCGACCGCTGAATCAACGCACCAGACACGGCCGCTTGTTATCGAATTTCCAATCCGGAATCAGAAACTGCATCGCCACGCTGTCATCCCGCGCGCCCAGTCCCATGCCTTTGTACAACTCATGGGCCTTGGCCAACTGATCCATGTCCAGTTCGACGCCCAGCCCTGATTTCTTCGGCACCTGTACGCAGCCGCCGACGATTTGCAGAGGCGCTTGGGTCAGGCGCTGGCCGTCCTGCCAGATCCAGTGGGTGTCGATCGCTGTGATTTCGCCGGGCGCGGCGGCCGCGACGTGGGTGAACATGGCCAGGGAAATATCGAAATGATTATTGGAATGCGAACCCCAGGTCAGGCCCCATTCATGGCACATCTGCGCCACGCGGACCGAGCCCTGCATGGTCCAGAAGTGCGGGTCAGCCAGCGGAATATCCACTGATTGCAACTGGATCGCGTGGCCCATTTCCCGCCAGTCGGTGGCGATCATGTTGGTGGCGGTTTTCAAACCCGTGGCGCGACGGAATTCAGCCATGACTTCACGTCCCGAATAACCGTTTTCCGCGCCGCACGGGTCTTCGGCGTAAGCGAGGACGTGATGCTGATCCCGGCACAGGCGAATGGCTTCCCTCAGTGACCACGCGCCATTCGGATCGAGGGTGATGCGCGCATCGGGGAAGCGTTCGGCCAGGGCGGTGACGGCTTCGATTTCTTCATCGCCACTGAGCACGCCGCCCTTGAGTTTGAAGTCCTTGAAACCGTAGCGGGCGTGGGCAGCTTCGGCCAGACGCACCACGGCGTCGGCGGTCATGGCTTTTTCGTGACGTACGCGGAACCAGTCGTTGTCGGCGTCCGGTTCGCCGCGGTAGGCCAGGTCGGTTTCGTTGCGATCACCGACATAAAACAGATAGCCGAGCATCTTCACTTCATCGCGCTGCTGACCTTCGCCGAGCAGGGCGGCGACCGGCACGTCCAGATGCTGGCCAAGCAGATCAAGCAGTGCAGCTTCAAGGCCGGTGACGGCGTGGATGGTGATGCGCAAATCGAACGTCTGTAACCCGCGGCCGCCGGCATCGCGATCGGCGAAGGTCTGGCGCACTTGATTGAGGATCTTCTGATACGTACCGATCGGACTGCCAACCACTAATGAGCGAGCGTCTTCGAGGGTCTGGCGTATGCGCTCGCCGCCCGGTACTTCACCGACACCGGTGTGACCGGCGTTGTCCTTGAGGATCACGATGTTGCGGGTGAAAAACGGCCCGTGAGCGCCACTCAGGTTGAGCAACATGCCGTCGTGGCCGGCCACCGGAACAACCTGCATGCTGGTGATGATCGGGGCTTTGGCGGTTTCTTGTGTGTTCATTGTCATGTCCTTCAAAACAGTGCTCTTGCATGAGTGTTCAGGCGTGGTTGGGCGCTTGTTTGGCCAGTGCGACGGCAGGTGCGGATTTCGGTTTATTGCGTGCGGCGAAGACGATGATCGCGGCAATGATCGAGGTCGCGGCCAGGCCGTACAGGCCGCCCTGAATCGAGCCGGTGCGTTCTTCCAGCAGGCCGAATGTGGTCGGCGCGACGAAGCCGCCGAGGTTGCCCACCGAGTTGATCAGCGCGATCACACCCGCCGCGATCCGTGCATCCAGATAGGCCTGCGGAATCGGCCAGAACAGCGACGACGCCGATTTGAAACCCAACGCAGCAAAGCAGATGGCTACGAAAGCGAAGATCGGCCCGCCGGTGGTGGACATGAACATCCCGGCTGCTGCGATCAGCAGGGCAGCGGCGACCCACGCTTGTTGATGCTTCCATTTGGCCGACAGCGAAGCGAAGGCGTACATGCCGACGATCGACAGCAGCCACGGAATCGAGTTGAACAACCCCACTTGAATATCGCTCAGGTCGCCCATCTTTTTGATGATGCTCGGGAGCCAGAAGGTCGCGGCGTAGATGGTCAATTGGATGAAGAAATAGATCAGGCAGAACAGGATGATCTGGCGATCCTTGAGCAGTTTGCCCAATGACGGTTTGATCGGCGTCGCAGCTTCGCGGGCCAGTTGTTCGTCGTCGATGGCCTTGACCAGCGCGTCTTGTTCTTCACGGCTCAGCCATTTGGCGTCGTGGGGTTTGGAGTCCAGCCAGAACCAGACGAACACGCACAGCCCGACCGAGAACATCCCTTCAATGAAGTACATCCATTGCCAGCCGTGCATCCCTAAACCGCTGATTTGCAGCAGTAACCCGGACAGCGGGCCGGAGATCAGCGAAGCAATCGCCGAACCGCTGAGGAAGATGGCAATCGCCTTGCCGCGCTCAACGCCAGGCAACCAGCGAGTGAAGTAATAAATCACTCCGGGGAAGAACCCGGCCTCGGCAACGCCCAACAGGAATCGCAGGATGTAGAAGTGGGTTTCGTTCTGGATGAAGGCCATGCAAGCGGCGACCAGGCCCCAGGTCAGCATGATGCGGGTCAGCCAGATTCGCGCGCCGACTTTTTGCAGGAGGATGTTGGAGGGGACTTCGAACAGCGCGTAACCGATGAAGAACAACCCGGCGCCGAGGCCGTAGGCGGCAGCGCCGATGCCCAGGTCGTGTTCCATGTGGGCGCGGACGAAACCGATGTTCACGCGGTCGATGTAGTTGACGATGAACATGATCACGAACAACGGCAGAACATGGCGTTTCACTTTCGAGATGGCGGACTTCAGGACCGAATCGGCGCCATCGTTCATCCCGGATATGGATGTATTCACTGCGTTATCTCCCACTGATTATTTTTATGCGGGGTGTGACTGGGTGTTGCGATGTTGATAGACATCATACAACTACGTTTTTTCATTCCGCAAGAGTGGTCGTCCAACAAAATGGCGCTTTGTGGAGCATTTATTATTCTTTTTTGCTGGCGCATGAGTGTTCTGATGGGCGTAAATAACCTGTTTGTTGAGTGTTGTCATACAAGTCATCGACGTTTTCCTGAGATTCCCATCGAGTGCAGTGCTACGATTCCGATAGTTCTGCTTCCGGATGATCGCCATGCAAGAAGACCTCGACGCACCTGCCCGCAAACGCACCCACAACCTGGCCCATGACCTGGTCGCCAAACTGACCCAGAGCATCTTGCTCGGCCAGATGCTGCCCGGGGACAAGCTGCCGTCCGAGAACACGATTGTTCAGGAGCACGGGGTCAGTCGCACGGTGGTGCGCGAGGCGATCTCGAAGTTGCAGGCCTCAGGTCTCGTGGAAACCCGCCACGGCATTGGCACCTTTGTTATCGAGCGAGCACCGGAACAGGGTCTGCGGTTGAACGTCGATACCGCGCTGGGGGTGCGCAGCATTCTGGAGTTGCGCATGGGCCTGGAAACCCAGGCCGCTGCACTGGCGGCAACCCGTCGCACGGATGATCAATTGGCGCAGATGCGCGAAGCGCTGGACGACTATCAAAGTCTGCTGGCCAACAACGACAGCTGCGTCGAAGCCGACAAGCGCTTCCATCTGCTGATCGCCGAAGCCACCGGCAACGTGTGCTTCACCGAGATCATGCAGCACCTGGGCAGCGCCATGATCCCGCGCACCCGCGTGAATGCCGTCGAGCGCGGCGCAGTGGACTTGAGCAAGCTCGGGCACTTGGCCAACCTTGAGCACGAGGCGATTCTCAATGCGATCAAACGCCAGGATCCGGATGCGGCGCGGGCGGCCATGTGGCTGCACCTGACCAACAGTCGCGACCGGTTTTCGGCCGATCGCTGACCACCGTTTGTCTACTCGATAGCACCTCATCTGCGGCCCTGCTTCCAACGAGTACGGCCCAGATTTGCTGGACCTCATCAGTGAGGTGCGTCATGGCTAACGATTCGATGTTCCAGGGTGGAACGCCCAATACCGACCCAACCCGACCCATGCCCGGCATCGACGAGCCGACGATGGATCACGACGCGCCCCCCGGCATGGACCCTTCGCGGGACCCGACTGAGGCCGACATTGATCGACCTGAAGACTGGATGGATCCAGATGCGGCCGAGGACTTGCCTCCGGCAGATGAGCCAACACCGCTGTCCGATGACAGGCGATAAAAACAACCCGGCCATTGCGTCTAATGCCAATCAGTTAAGCAATTTCAGCTGCGATGCACTTTCGTGTAGCAGCTGGCGAAGCCTGCGTTCGGCTGCGCAGCAGTTGTAAAATCAGCTATTGCGGTGCGTCAGGCGGACCGCGTTAGCCGGATTCACGACTGCTTCGTCCGAACGCGGCCCGAACCTAACGCAGGCTTCGCCAGCTGCTATGTATGGACTCGCCCCCACTGTCTACCCGCTTTTAAAAAAACTGCCGCCCCGTTGCATCTATGTATTAGGCCTACTCGAGGAAGCCGTCGTCGGCTTCTGGCCAAAATTGGAAGAGCTCGTGGCATGCCGATTACAGTCAGGCCTCGAAGGCCACTAGCAGCTTAGGCATCTATCCACGCCGGTCTTACCAGGGGTCAATGTTTTTTCAGCAACAGGTTGGTCAGTAGGTACCTCGGTGGCAGAACTCGGTGGATCAGTGGCTCATCGTCGCTTGCTGGCCGTCGGCGGGCTGGCGACGATAAGTCTGGTCATTCTGTAACAGCACCCAGACGATGCGCAGGTTGCGATTGGCCAACCTGACCGCCGCGTCCTTGCGGCCCAATCGGCTCATCCAGCGCAACAAACGGCGGTCGTCGGGCTGTTGGGAATCAGGTCGCAACTGCTGCAATACCGCGTGGGCACCCTGGATCATCAGGCTGCGCAAATAGCTATCGCCTCGCTTGGTCATGTCCCCCAGTTGAATCGTCTTCCCGCTGCTGTGCTGATCAGGGACCATGCCGAAGTACGCGGCGAACATGCGAGCATCGGCAAAGCGCTCCGGCTTGGTTTCCTTGGCCACCAGCGCCGTAGCGGTGATGGGGCCGATACCGCGCACGGTCATCAACCGTTTGGCTGTATTGTCGGCGTTCGCGGCCACTTCCAGGCGTCCCGTCAGGACGTTGATGCGCTCGCCCAAATGGCGCCACTCGGCCAGCAGTTCGTCGATCAGCTCGCGCAACAGGGCAGGCACCGGCTGGGTGGCATCCTCCAATATCCGCGGGATTCTCTGGCTGATCGCGACGTCGCCCTGTGCCAGCGCAATCCCGTGCTCCAGCAGCAGGCCGCGCATCTGATTACTCACGGCGGTGCGGCGACGCACGTAACCTTGACGAGCGCGATGCAGTGCCTGCATGGCCAGCGCTGCGACACTTTTGACCGGCACTGCGCAGATCTTTTCGTCGCGACCGGCACGCAGGATTGCCAGCGCATCGTTACGATCATTTTTAGGGCCGCTGCGATGCTTGGCCACCAGACCGGCAGGAAGGATCCGCGCCAGGTTGCCTTGATCCTGCAGCTGCCGGGCCCAAGCTTGAGCGCCCGGGCCGGTCTCCATCAGGACCACGACATGAGGCGGCAGCTGGCGGAGAAACTCATAGAACGCCTCGCGCGACTTGATCCGCTGCTCATAATGCACCTTGCCGAGGGCGTCTTCGCCGGCGAGCTGGAAAACATGCTTGGCCAGGTCGACCGCCACGGTAGTGCAGGCCGATAAATCGGCAGAAGACAAGGATTGATCAATCGAAGTATGCTTTTTCATGGACTCGCCCTCGCTGTCGTTGGCTGTTTAGACTGCCACCGTGGCGCATTGACGCCTCGGCGTGGGCGAGTCCATTCAATTACGAATCGCGTTTTGGCTTAACTGATCGGGATTGGCCATTGCGCTGGGTTTTTTGTGCTCGACAGGTTTGCATCAGGCCTCGGTTACTCGAACAACCACCGGCCTGCGTTCCAGATTCAATGCCAACACGCTAACCAGCACCACCAGTGCGCCCCCAACGATCATCAACGTCGGCCGCTCGCCCAGCGCAAAAGAGGCAATCGCCATGGCGGTCGGTGGAATCAGATACAGCGTCATCGTTGCGCGGCTCAAATCCACATGAGTGAGCACATAGGCCCAGGCGAGATACGCAAGGGCACTTGGGAAAATGCCCAACCCGATGACCGCAAGCTGCACTTCAACCGGAGCACTGATGACCTGGCTCACCAGCTCCGGGAGATAAACCAACAGCAGCAGCGTCCCGAACCAAACCGTGTAACACACCAACGTCAGCCCGTCGTAGCGCCGCGAGTGATGCTTCTGTAAGGCAAAGTAGAAACTCCATGACACCGCCGCCAGCAGGATCAATAAGCCATGGGCGTCGATGCTCCCCAGTCCGTGATCCCCGGCCACCACAATCACCACGCCGATCAACCCCAGAAGAATGCAGCCCCAGCGCCACGCGCTCACCCGGTCCTTGAACACGAAGCGCGCCAGCAACGTGCTGAACAACGGCGTTGATTGCGCCAACACACTGGAGGCGCCGGCGCTGACACTTTGCTGGCCGAAATTCAGCGCGACATGGTGCAGGCTCACGGCAAAAAAACCGAGTGCGAACAGCAGCGGCAGGTCACGCATTTTCGGCAGGCTGATACCCCGGAACACTGCGACCACCGCCATGAATGCCGACGCCAGCAGAAACCGCAGCAAGGCCAGATGACCAGGCTCATAGGCCTGCAAACCGATGTGAATACCGGTCGGTGAGTAACCCCAGCAGCCGACCACAAATGCCATGGCCAGGATGATTTTGACGGGCGAACCGGGGGAGGGCGTGAGTGGCTTCATGATCGGGCACCTGTAGGCGGATGTACCCAGTATCAGAAGCCTGACTGTTCGCCACAACTGACTTATAGTGCGTCAACTCTTCACTTTAGGTGATGTATGGAGCTGGCACAGATACGCATGTTCAAGACCGTCGCCGAGGTCGGCAGCATCGCCCGCGCAGCCGAGCTATTGCATTGTGTGCCGTCGAATATCACGGCGCGGATCAAGTCCCTGGAAGCGGAGCTGGGTGTTGCGCTGTTTCTGCGCGAGGGCCGAGGGCTGCGAATCAGCCCGGCGGGGCAGACCTTTCTGGCTTATGCCTCGAAAATTCTCGCCCTGACGGCGGAAGCCAAGCGCGCCGTAGACCCTTCGTCCGAGCCGTCCGGGCCGTTGCGCATTGGCGCCATCGAGTCGTCGGCGACCGGTCGATTGCCGCGTTTGCTGGCGAAATTCCACAAACGTTTCCCCGGCGTTGCGCTGGAACTGACCACCGGCACCTGGAGCCAATTGCTCGACGACACACTCAATCACCGGCTCGACGGCGCGATCGTCGCAGTGGATGTCGAGCGTTCACACCTCAAGCGCACGCCGATGTACCGCGAGGAGCTTTTGTTGATCGCCTCGACATCCTTGGGGCCGGTGCGTGACATCGCGGACTTGCAGGACAAGACCGTGTTCATGTGGCCTCAGGGCTGTCCCTACCGGGCGGCGCTGGAGCATTGGTTGCTGCGGCAGGGGCAGGCGTTGCCGATTGTCAGCCTGGCCAGTTACGGGGCGATTGTCGGCTGCGTCAGTGCCGGGGCGGGTGTCGCGCTGGTGCCAAAAGGCGTGTTTGATCAGTACGCCAAAGGGGCGGGTTGCGCGGGGTATGAGTTCCCCGAGCTGACGGCGATCGACAACCTGTTTTACTGGCATGAAAACGCCGGGGTTCACCCGGCGCGGGAGGCGTTTGTGGGGATGTTGCGGGAGGAGTTCACGTAACGGCTTACCTGTGGGAGCGAGCCTGCTCGCGAAAGCGGTTCAACATCCAACAATGATGTTGGCTGAAAGTCCGTCTTCGCGAGCAGGCTCGCTCCCACAAGTTTGTGTCGCTTGATGATATTCAGCTTACGCTGACATCCCGCATCAACAACCCAAACCGCAAATCCACCGCATCCGGAATCGGCAGGTACACCGTATGCCCGTCCCCCGGCGCCACCTCGATCGGCTCGCCTTTGACGTTTTGTAGCTCATGCAAGTCGAATTGGAAGTTGCCCTTGGGCGTCATCAGTTCCAGGTGGTCGCCCAGGCCAAATCGATTCTTCACCTTGATTTCCGCCATCCGGTCACGCCGCTCGCCGGTCAGCTCGCCGACAAACTGCTGCCGCTCCGACACCGAACTGCCGTGCTGGTAGTTCTGGTATTCGTCATGCACATGCCGCCGCAGAAAACCTTCGGTGTAACCGCGCTGGGCGAGGGATTCCAGATCGGTCATCAGGCTGCGGTCGAACTCGCGACCGGCCACCGCGTCGTCGATCGCCCGACGATAAACCTGAGTGGTCCGCGCGCAATAAAAGTGGGATTTGGTCCGGCCCTCGATTTTCAGCGAGTGCACGCCCATCTGCGTCAGGCGCTCGACATGCTGCACCGCGCGCAGGTCCTTGGCGTTCATGATGTAAGTGCCGTGTTCGTCTTCGAAGGCCGGCATCAATTCGTCGGGCCGGTTGGCTTCCTGCAACAGGAACACCTGATCGGTCGGGGCGCCGATGCCCAGGGTCGGTTCGGGCTGGAAGGTCTGCACGATCTCGCCGAGCTGGTTTTCTGTGGCCTCTTGCGCCGAATATTTCCAGCGACAGGCGTTGGTGCAACTGCCCTGGTTCGCGTCGCGCTTGTTCATATAGCCCGACAACAGGCAGCGACCGGAATAAGCCATGCACAAGGCGCCGTGGACGAACACCTCCAGCTCCATCGCCGGGACTTGCTCGCGGATTTCGGCGATTTCTTCCAGGGACAGTTCCCGCGACAGGATGACCCGGCTCAAGCCTTGTTGCTGCCAGAACTCGACACTGGCCCAGTTCACCGTGTTGGCCTGTACCGAAAGGTGAATCGGCATCTGCGGATAATGCCGGCGAACCAGCATGATCAGGCCTGGATCGGACATGATCAGCGCATCCGGCGCCATGGCAATCACCGGCGCCAGGTCTTTGAGGAAGGTTTTCAGTTTGGCGTTGTGCGGGGCGATGTTCACCACCACATAGAAGCGCTTGCCTTGAGCCTGGGCCTCGTGGATGCCGAGGGCCAGATTGGCGTGATCGAATTCGTTGTTGCGCACCCGCAGGCTGTAGCGCGGCTGACCGGCGTACACCGCGTCGGCGCCGTAGGCGAAGGCATATCGCATGTTTTTCAGGGTGCCGGCAGGGGCGAGCAGTTCTGGGGGTAGGAGGGTCATGGCAGAGTCGGTCACAAAAGCCGCCAAGAATAAGCGGCTTGCCCGCGGGGTTCATTGATCTGGATCTATGCTTGATGAACAAACGGATGGCACTCGCGCGAACCGTGGCGGACTAAGCATCAGGGCGCGACATTGTGTCCTTGCGGACTGACATGGATCGGACATGAACGAAGAGACAGTACAAAACAAATCACTGGTGATCTTGCTGGGGCTGGTCACCGCCGCTTTCGTCTGGATTTTGCTGCCGTTTTACGGTGCGGTGTTCTGGGCGGTCATCCTCGGCATCCTCTTCGCGCCCCTGCAGCGTCGACTGCAACTGAAGTTCGGCTGGGAGCGCAACTTGACGTCGCTGCTCACCTTGAGCATCTGCCTGGTGATCGCGATCCTGCCGGTGATCATCCTCAGTATCTTGCTGGTTCAAGAAGGGGCCGCGCTGTACAAGAGCATCGAAAGCGGCGAACTGGACATCGCCGGGTATGTGACGCATTTCAAACGCAGCTTGCCGCCGTATTTTCAGCATGTGCTCGATCGGGCCGGGGTTGGCGAGCTGGACGGGTTGCGGGAGAAAATCATCAAGAGTGCAGTGTCGGGCAATGAGTTCATCGCCAACAAAGCCTTCAGTTTTGGTCAGGGTACGTTCGAATTCGTGGTTGGGTTTTTCATCATGCTGTACCTGCTGTTCTTCTTTCTGCGGGACGGCGCCGAACTGGCGCGAAAAGTTCGTGCCGCTGTGCCGCTGCAGGAGCACCAGAAACGTCGCTTGCAACTCAAGTTCAATCGCGTGGTGCGGGCGACAGTGAAGGGCAACCTGCTGGTGGCAATCACGCAAGGCGCGTTGGGCGGTTTGATTTTTTGGTTTCTGGACGTTCCGAGCGCGTTGCTCTGGGCGGTGCTGATGGCGTTTCTATCCCTGTTGCCAGCGGTGGGAGCGGGGATCGTCTGGGCACCGGTAGCGGCATTTTTCCTGTTCGCCGGGGCGATCTGGCAGGGCGTAGTGCTGGTGCTGTTCGGGATTTTTGTGATCGGCCTGGTGGATAACGTGCTGCGACCGATCCTGGTGGGCAAGGATACCAAGATGCCGGACTATCTGATCCTGATCTCGACCCTTGGCGGTCTGGCGGTCTTCGGCCTCAATGGCTTTGTGATCGGGCCGCTGATCGCTGCGCTGTTTATGTCGAGCTGGTCAATCTTCATTGAAACCAAGCCGAGGGTGCAGCTGCCTTAAGCGCTGATATGGCCTTGGCCGATGCGTTGCGACAATGCCTGGGCGGCCGGCAGCGAGGTGAGCGGGCCGCTGATCGGTTCGCCGTCCTGCACCAGGTACCAACAGGCGAGCAATCCTAGCTCTCTAAGCGGTGCGGGAACGGCGCTGCCGATAACGGACATGATCTGAACCTGGGACATAAGTACCTCCATCAATCTGTGGAGCTACCTTACGGACCGGACGCTTGAACGGACAATCAACGCTTTCGATAGTCGTCATTGATGCCAGTGAGGCTTCGCTTCAGTCCACCACCAGATCCAGCATATGAACAACTTCCTGCTCGTTGAGCAGGCCTTTTCGCACCAGGTTTTCTGCCAGCAGCGAAAGAAACTTGGCGTTGCGATGGCCTTCCAGGTGCTTGAGTTCGGTCAGTGCGTTGTACACCTTGCTGGAAGTGCACAAGCCGACAATGCGGTGCGGGTTTTGCGTGGGCATAAGGTCGTCCTTGTTTTTATCAACCTGTTGTTTACGGACAGATCCAAGATTGCGGACCCGACATGACACACATATGACCGTTTTCCCCAGCGCGGGGGAAGGATGGCGAGTCAATCTTGCCAACTTGCCCCGCAAAGACTGTCCCGACAGCGACCTTGGCGAGATTTATCCAGACCTCTGCCGACGGACGGTCACAAAAAAGGCCCCGCTGATGAGGCGGGGCCTGATGATTCCGTTACCAGCGGCCATAACCGCGAGGAGGGCCGTAGTAGCCGCGCGGTGGACCGTAATAGCCACGTGGCGGGCCGTAATAAACCGGAGGAGGGTCGTAATAGACCGGTTGTTGCACGTAGACCGGTGCCGGCTGGTAATAAACCGGGGGCGGGCCGTAGTAAACCGGTTGTGGCTGAGCGTAAACCGGTTGCTGTACATAGACTGGCCGGTTGCTGTTGATGATGGCCGAACCGACGATGGCCGTGCCAACAATCGCGCCAAATACCGCCGGTCCTTCCCAACCGTGACCGCCGTGACCGCCGCCAGCTTCTGCCTGCCCTGCGATAGCAAGAGCACTGATCAGCAAGGCTACTGTGGGGATTTTACGGATCATGATAGTTCCTCGGTTCTTCGCCCCGGCGCTTGTGCCTGCAATAGACCCAAGGATTGTCGCGGGGATACTTCTAAGACAGCGTTTTTTTCAAAATCAGCAGAGCCGTTGGGTAAATTTTGTGTAAGGTCTGTACTCGCTTCTTTACGGTTCAGTGAGGCCGCGTGCAGACACACCGTTATGATCGATCAGACCCGATGGATTGGCTAATCCCGTCCATCTGAAAGTGCTATTCAAGGAGATTTTTCATGCAGATGAACCCCAACAGAGACACCCAGCTGTGCATGTCGCTTTCCGCACGCCCCGGGAACTTCGGCCTGCGGTTTCACAATCATCTGTATGAGCAATTGGACCTGAATTTTTACTACAAGGCCTTCAGCAGTCAGGATCTGCCAGGCGCCGTTGGCGGTATTCGCGCCTTGGGGATTCGTGGTTGCGGCGTGTCGATGCCATTCAAGGAGGCTTGCATTGCGCTGGTCGATGAACTGGATCCCTCCGCTGCGGCCATTCAATCGATCAACACCATCGTTAACACTAACGGCCATCTCAAGGCTTACAACACCGACTACATCGCGATCGCCCAGTTGCTTGACACCCACCAGGTGCCGAAGGAATTGACCTTTGCCCTGCGCGGCAGCGGCGGCATGGCCAAGGCTGTGGCCAGTGCCTTGCGCGATGGTGGCTACAAAAATGGCCTGATCGTTGCCCGTAACGAGCATGCCGGGCGGGCGTTGGCCGAATCGCTGGGCTATCGATGGCAAGCGGAACTGGGCTCGGAGCGGCCGCAGATGCTGATCAACGTCACACCGATCGGGATGTCCGGCCCCGAGGCCGATCTGCTGGCGTTCGATGTTGAAACCATCGCTGCTGCCGAGACTGTCTTCGATGTCGTGGCAGTCCCCTCGGAAACACCGTTGATTGTGCGCGCTCGTGCTGAAGGCAAGCGAGTGATCACCGGACTGGAGGTGATCGCGATCCAGGCGCTGGAGCAGTTCGTGCTGTACACCGGCGTGCGGCCGACCGATGAGCAGTTTCACAAAGCCGTGGAATTTGCCCGCAGTGGCCTTGGCTATCCTGCTGCCCAGCAAGCGAAACCGTGACTGAGGTGACTCATGCATCCTGCCATTCTTAATCTGGATCAGGCCGAACTTGAACCGCTGCCCGAAGCGTTTGCCCCGACGGGAGACACCGCCGACCGCTATAGGCAACGGCAGGCGCGCATCGGCCAGCAACTGGGTGCGCAGAAGCTGGGTTATCGCCTGTATGCGCTGGAACCGGGGATGCGTGGCAGCCCGTTTCACAGTCATCGGGTCAACGAGGAGATGTTTTACATCGTGGCCGGGGAAGGGGAGATTCGTTTGGGCGCCGAGCGCTTTCCCGTTCGCGCCGGTGATGTCATTGCCTGCCCGCCGGGCGGACCTGAAGCCGCGCACCAGATCATCAACACCAGCAATGCTGAGCTGCGCTACCTGGCGGTCAGCACCCAACAATCACCCGAGATTTGCGAGTACCCGGATTCCGGCAAGTATGCGGTGATGGACGACTTCAAGGTCGATGCCGAGGGCAATGCCTCGGGCTTCGTCGCCGTCGCCAGGCCGGCGGACGGCGTGGATTATTGGGACGGCGAATAATCGCGCCTCCCTCTGTGTAGCAGCTGTCGAGCCTGCGAGGCGGCGTTTGGCTGCGCAGCAGTCGTTAAATCAAGCGACGCGGTGTTTCAGGAAAACCTTACATGCAGGGTTTACGACTGCTGCGCAGCCAAACGCCGCCTCGCAGGCTCGACAGCTGCTACATAGACTACATAGACCGCGTTGTTTATTCGAGGCGGGCCAGTCGCTCTTCCAGCGCCGCAATTCGCGCCTCCAGCTCTTCGATCCGCTCAACCGATACGCCGCCACCCGCGCTGCGCTCGGTCGGGTTCTGCCGTGCTGCCAGGATCACTTCGATGTCCGCCGGGTCGCCCAAGGCGTGCATGTAGCGGTCTTCACGCTGACCGGCCTGGCGCGGGATCAACAGCGCCAGACCGCGAGCGATCAAGCGTTCCAGTTGATGCACCACCTGTTCGGCATCTTCGAAGTCATGCATGCGGCCGCTGCGGGTCAGCAGTTCATTAACCGTTTGCGGACCGCGCAGGAACAGCAGTCCCGCAAGAATGACTTGAGCCGGCACCAGTTCCAGTGCCTTGTCGACCTTGTGTTCCCAGCGATCCGCACGGCTGCCCATCACCAGTTTGGTAAAGCCGCGTCCCTCGAGGGCGCGCAGGCTTTGTCCGACCTGACCCTGGGTAAGGTTCATCACCGGCTCGCGGCTGGTTTTCTGGTTGCAGGCAATCACCAGCGCATTGAGGGTCAGCGGATAGGTTTCCGGGCTGGTGGCCTGTTTTTCGATCAGCGAACCCAGAATGCGGATTTCCGTGCTGTTGAGTCGCGGCTCGTCGAAGGTCGTTTCTTGCTCAGTGCTCATCGCGCTTTTCCCTATGCAATCGAAGCATGCAGTCGAAGCCGCCTAGCGTAATCCTTGCTGGATAAAAGACAAGCCGCAGGAGCGGCGGGGATGGCTATAATCGCCCCACGTTTCCCTCCTGTCACAACACGAGACTGCCATGACTATTTCCCTGTACGCCGCTTCCGTTCCGGTTTTCAAACAAATGCTCAACGCCCTGAGCGACGTTTTGAACAAGGCCGAAGCCCACGCCACCGCCAAGAACATCGACCCAAATGCTTTCCTGCAAGCCCGTCTGTACCCGGACATGTTCCCGCTGATCCGTCAGGTGCAGATCGCCGTTGATTTCGCCAAGGGCGTTTCCGCGCGTCTGGCCGAAGTTGAACTGCCGAAGTACGACGACACCGAAACCACCTTCGCCGAGCTGCAAGCGCTGATCGCCAAAGTGCTGGCCTTCATCGGTGAGATCAAACCGGAGCAGATCGACGGCAAGGAAGGCATCGAAATCATTACCCGTCAGGGCACGCCGAAAGAGAAGCGCTTCACCGGCCAGGCTTACCTGCTGAGCTACGGTCTGCCGCAATTTTTCTTCCACGTCACCACCACCTACGCACTGCTGCGTCACAACGGTGTGGAAGTGGGCAAGCGCGATTACATGGGCGCGTTCTAAACCTCCCAGCGTAAAAAAGCCCGCCAAGGTGTAAGCCTTGGCGGGCTTTTTTTGATCCTGCGGATCGGGGGATGCTCGGGATTGGCGGCTCATGTAATACCTGTAGGAGCCAGGCTTGCCGGCGAAGGCGATCTCAGGTGCGCCTTCGCCGGCAAGCCTGGCTCCTACAGATACGCTATGCGAGACGCTCGGCTTTCTGTTCTTCGCCCAAGCAAGCCGCGGCAGTGAACAGTACGTCGGTTGAGGAATTCAGCGCAGTTTCCGCCGAGTCCTGCAGCACACCGATGATGAACCCGACCGCCACCACCTGCATGGCGATCTCACTTGGAATGCCAAACAGGCTGCACGCCAGTGGAATCAACAGCAACGAGCCGCCCGCCACGCCCGAGGCACCACAGGCACAGATCGCCGCGACGACGCTCAGCAGAATGGCCGTCGGAACGTCCACGGCGATGCCCAGTGTATGCACGGCGGCCAGTGTCAGCACGGTAATGGTGATCGCGGCGCCGGCCATGTTGATGGTCGCGCCGAGCGGGATCGAGACCGAGTAGGTGTCTTCGTGCAGACCCAGGCGCTTGCTCAATTCCAGATTGACCGGAATGTTCGCCGCCGAGCTGCGGGTGAAAAACGCGGTGATGCCGCTTTCGCGCAAGCACGTGATCACCAGCGGATAAGGGTTGCGACGCAGCTTCCAGAACACGATGACCGGGTTCATCACCAGCGCCACAAACAGCATGCAGCCCAGCAGCACCGCCAGCAGATGCACGTAGCCGATGAGGGCACCGAAACCGGAGGTGGCGAGGGTCGAAGCCACCAGGCCGAAAATGCCCAGCGGCGCAAAACGAATCACCAAACGCACGATCAGGGTCACGCCGTTCGACAAGTCACCGAGCACCTCGCGAGTGGTGTCACCGGCATGGCGAATGGCAACGCCCATACCAATCGCCCACGCCAGAATGCCGATGAAGTTGGCATTCATCAGCGCGCTGACCGGGTTGTCGACCACGCTCAGCAGCAGACTTTGCAGCACTTCACTGATACCGCCCGGCGCGGTGATCGCAACGTCTTGAGTGGCCAATACCAGGCTCGACGGGAACAACGTACTGGCGACAACGGCCACCACCGCCGCCGCGAAAGTTCCCAGCAGATACAGAAACAGAATCGGCCGGATGTGGGTTTCCTGGCCGTGCTTATGGTTGGCAATCGAGGCCATGACCAGCACGAACACCAGAATCGGCGCGACAGCTTTAAGCGCCGATACGAAGACTTTGCCGATGAACGCGGTGGACTTCGCCACCTCCGGCGCGATCAGGGCCAGGGCAATCCCGGCGATCAGGCCGATGATGATTTGTGTGACCAGGCTTAAGCGTTTCAGGCGTAACCAAAGCGAAGGGGATGGAGCGGTCATAAAACGGCATCTCTGATTTTATTAGGTGCGGAGGTATCGCGACATCAATGCCAATCAATGGCCGATGAACAGGGTGTACGTATCGCAGGGCGCGGACTTTATCACAGCGTGGTCTTCATCCTTCAGACCTGTGACGATCTGCCGCCCGAAGGGGCAACGAGATCGGCAGGTTCGTGCAACCCTGATCGGAAACACTCTGTTAAGATTCGCCATCCTCATTTTCAAGTCATGCCAGTGGGCCTTCGGGCCATCGCTGATGTCGTCGTTTTCTGGAGTTCTGCATGCTGTTGCCCATCCTTCTGTTGTCTGCCGCCGGTTTCACGGTGCTGACCACGGAATTCATCATCGTCGGCCTGTTGCCGGCGATCGCTCGAGACCTTGAAGTCAGCGTCCCCCAGGCGGGTTTGCTGGTGACCTTGTTCGCCTTCACGGTCGCTGCATTCGGGCCGTTCCTGACCGCCTGGTTCGCGAGGTTCGAGCGTCGCAAATTGTTCATCTCGGTGCTGATCATGTTCGGCCTGGCCAACACCCTCGCGGCGTTTGCGCCGAACATCTGGGTGATGTCCGTCGCCCGGTTGATCCCCGCGTTGGGGCTGCCAGTGTTCTGGGCGCTGGCCAGTGAAACCGCGGTGGACATTGTCGGCCCGGACTACGCCGGTCGCGCCATCGCCAAGATTGGTTTCGGCATTGTTTGCGCGACGGTGTTCGGCATTCCGGTGGGCACACTGATCTCCGATGCGTTCGGTTGGCGCAGTGCTTTCGGCATTCTGGCGGTGATCGCGTTTGCCAAGGCGTTGCTGCTGTTTATCTACTTGCCGAAAACCAATCTGCATCAGCATCAAGTGAGCTTTCGCTCTCAGTTCAGAATCCTGCGCAGCCCGCTGATGGTGGGGCATGTGCTGCTGTCGATCCTGGTGTTTAGCGGTATGTTTACCGCCTACACCTATTTGGCGGACATTCTTGAGCGACTGGCCGGTTTCAGCGGCTCGGTGGTCGGCTGGTGCCTGATGGGCTTCGGCGCGGTCGGCTTGATCGGCAACTCACTGGGAGGCCGCGCAGTGGATCGTCATCCGTTGATCGCCTCGATGATGTTCTGCGCGTTCATGATCGCCGGCCTGGTGGCGTTGGTGCCGAACATTCATTCGCCGCTGGGTCTGGCTGCAGCGATGGGGATCTGGGGCGTGACTCAAGCGGCGTTGTTCCTTGTCAGCCATGTGCGATTGATGAAGGCTGCACCCGAAGCGCCGGCGTTCGCGGCATCGCTGAACATTGCCGGCGCTAATCTCGGGATTGGCCTGGGCGCCATGATTGGCGGTAGGGTCATCGACGGTGTGGGGCTGCAAGGTCTTGGTTTCGCAGCGGCCGCTTTTATCCTCGCCTCGATCCTCCTGGCCATTGCGCTGATGACCTTCAAACCCCGCGAAGTCTGCGCCTGACACCTCACATTTCGGTGAACAACTCGCGTCGGGCACCTTCGGTAATCGCGACAATGCCGGGGTGCATGACCTTGCGTTCCACCGAAATGGCGTAGAACGACTCGGTCACCGCGTCGGTCTGGCCAATCAATTCCACGCCGTATTGGCGTATCACTTCATCGGCAATCACGCTTGGGCCGATGAAAATCCCACTGCCGGATTGGCCGAACGCCTGCATCAAGGCGCTGTCGTCGAACTCGCCGACGATGCGCGGCTGGATCTGTTGCTCGGCAAACCAGCGCTGCAAGCGACTGCGCACCACGGTCTCCGGCCCTGGAATCAGCAGCGGTGCGCCGTGCAGGCTGCGGGGGAAATCCTGACCGTATTGCGCCGCCAGTTCAGCAGTGGCGAAGAAGCTGATCCCGCATTCCCCGAGTTTCTGGCTGTAGCCCTTGATGTCCAGGTGCGAGGGCATCGGGCTGTCGGAAATCACCAGGTCGAGACGCTGGATTGCCAGGTCGGCGAGCAGGCGTTCCAGTTTGTCTTCACGACAGGTGATGCGCAGCGGCTCGCTCAATTCCATGGTCGGCGCAATCAGGCGATAGACGATGGATTTGGGCACCACGTCGGCCACGCCAACCCGAAACAGAATCTGCTGCTCATTGGGCTGCGCTCGCAACATCAACTCCAGTTCTCCGCCCAGCTGAAACATTTGCTCGGCGTAGGGCAGGGTCTGACGCCCGGCCTCGGTGAGTTCAAGCTGCCGGCCGACCCGCCGAAACAGCTCGATGCCATAGGTTTGTTCGAGCAAGGAAATCTGCCCGCTGATGGTCTGCGGCGTCAGATTCAGCTGCTCACAGGCGCGCACGATGCTGCCGGTCTTGGCTACCACCCAAAAATAATGCAATTGCCGATAATTGAGCATGACGACCTACAGTTCGTAAAAACCGAAGTATAACCGCTAAAAATACGAATTTTCCTGAAGTGTTCGCCTCCCTAGAATGCCTCGCTATCAACGGGCCATCGTTTCGGCCCGGTTTGTTCTATCGAGGAAAGCATCATGAAGCTTAAAACTACGGCACTGCTGATTACGTCTTTACTGGTATTGGCCGGTTGTGACCAGGCCGAAAAAAGCGCTCAGCAACTGATGGGCAAGGCTGCCGAAACCGCCAAACAAGCGATCGACGACACCCACAAAGCCGCAGAGCAGGCAATCAGTGACGCCACGGGCGGGCTGATCAGCAAGAAAGAACAATCGGGCGAAGATAAAGCGAAAACCGAATCTTCGTCCCAGGAAATCTAAACCGTCTTAAACGAGTCAGGACTGACCCATGGAATACCTTTTAGAACTTGCTGCAAGCCCCACCGCCTGGGTTGCCCTGGCTACGTTGATCGTCATGGAAGTCGTGCTCGGCATCGATAACCTGATCTTCATTTCGATCCTGACCAACAAGCTACCCGAGCAGCATCGGCAGAAGGCGCGGCGCATTGGTATCGGCATGGCGCTGATCCTGCGACTGGCGCTGCTGAGCACCATCGCGTTCATCGTCCAGTTGACTGAGCCTGTGATCGATATCTTTGGCCAGACGTTCTCCTGGAAGGACATGATCCTGATCGCCGGCGGCCTGTTCCTGTTGTGGAAGGCGACCACCGAGATCCATCACAGCATGGACCCGGCGCCGGAAGATCCGAAGTCGGCCACCTCGACCGTGACCCTGGGCTTCGCTGCCGCGATCGGTCAGATCCTGCTGCTGGACATGGTGTTCTCCATCGACAGCATCATTACCGCTGTCGGCATGACCGAGCATTTGCCGATCATGATCATCGCGGTGGTGGTGTCGGTACTGGTGATGTTGCTGGCGGCTGATCCTCTGGCCAAGTTCATCAACGACAACCCGACGGTGGTGATGCTGGCGCTGGGCTTCCTGATCATGATCGGCATGACGCTGATCGCCGAAGGTTTCGGCGCCCATGTACCGAAAGGCTATGTGTATGCGGCCATGGCGTTCTCGGCGACGATCGAGGGTTTGAACATGATGTCGCGACGGGCAAGGCAGAAGCGTTTAGCCGCTGAAGCTTAACCTGCGTTAAACGAAACGGCCGCCTGTGCTTGATAGAGCCAGGCGGCCGTTTTTGTTTGGGTACACAAGGGTGTCGGTCAGTGTGCGGTAGCGTGCTGTTCAGCGGTTTTATCGGGTTTCGCCACTGGCGTCGACTGAGCCGGATGATGGTGCCGGCGGGTAATGCGCAGGACTCCCCATAACATGGCGGCGGCAACGGCCAGCCAGCCAGAAATCAACATCACAATGGTCATTGTCAGGCTCATCAGTGCCTCCTCTTCGCCCTGCTGCGGGCACACACTCTTTGCACATGACAGTCTAGTCGCTGCTGTGTTTCAGGCTATTGACCAAAGGTCGGCTGTCACCAATCAGTTCGCTCTATCGATTGCCATCATCTGCCGGTTAAGGCTATACCGCTGCCGCGCGGCGTCCTATGATCGACGGCCAAGCCGGGAGCGCGAGTACCTGGCGTCTAAATCAAGAGAGTGATGATGGTGCGGGTATTTTCTCGAATTCGATCGTTAGTGCTGGTCGTTGGCTGCGTTGCAGGTCTGGCTGGCTGCGCGGGGAGTGTGGCGCCGGAAATCAAGCGCCTGCCGGAGCGAGTCGAGCTCAGTGGCACGTTCTACCGTGGCGTGGCGAATCAGAGTGGGCCGCAAGTGCTGGCCAGCATGTTGTCCCAACAAGGCATTGTGATTACCCCGGGTTTGCTCGAAAAACCATTGCATTTGCCGGGTGCCGAAGCCCAGTTGCAGCAGAACATGCAGAACCTCGCTCGCGAGTACGGCATGGTCGTCTATCCCCTCGAGAGCAATCTGCCTGCACTGTTGACGCAGGTGGCGGCGGGTTACCCGGTAATGGTGCGTTTCACGGAAGGCTCTGCGTTCTGGGCTGAACCGCGTTACGCCATTCTTGCCGGGTACAACCGTCAGAAGCAGACAGTGCTGCTGCGCTCGGGCATGAATCGTCGGGAGTTGATGGGGTTCGGTTCGTTTGAATCGGCGCTCAAGGATGCCGGTGGCTGGGCCGTGCTGATTCAGAAGCCGAATCAACTGCCGGCCAATGTCGATCAGCAGCGATGGCTCAAGGCAGCGAGCGACCTAGCCCAGGCAGGACAGGAGCAGGCAGCCGCCAGGGCGAAAAAAGCGCTGAACGCGCAATAAGTCCGTTCGTCATCTGTCGGGCACCCTTGCGTGTTGTCGACCTCTAACGAAGTAGGGCCCGGATTTTCTTCGGGCCAATCTCAAAGGAGGCGCCTATGGCACGTTCCACTACCCCCGACGGCCCGCACTCGTCTGAGCATTCTTCGGGTGATGAGTTAGGCTTCGATCCAGATTCGCCGGACCTTGCCGATCCTCAGGTCGACCCCATCGGACCTGCCAAAGCGCCCAAGGATGTGAAGCCGGGCGACAATTCCAAGGAGCCCGCGAAGCCTTACGATCCACTCGCCGATCTGAAATCCTGAGCCTGATTGAGGTGCGTATGTCTACCGATTCGAGTTTCAACGACAAACGTCCGGACAGCGTTCCAACCACCCCTGAAAAAGACATCGACCCCGTGATGGATCCGGACAGCCCGTTAAGGGATCCTTTGGCCAGGCCCGTAGTCGTGCCAACGGAACATCCCCTCGGCACGAGAGACCCTAGTGCCGGGGACGGCATTCCGGATGACGACCAGATGCCGCTGCCGAATGACTGACGCCGGACGAAAAAAGCCCCGAAAATTCGGGGCTTTCTTCTATCTGTCGTTCCGTTATTTCGACGCTTCAACCACGCCGCTCTGACGATGCTTGAGGTTCTTGTCGGATTTGTACTGCAAGGCTACAGACGGCACGTTCGTGCCCTTGCCGGTTTCCACCCAGCTGCGAATGCGACTGGCATCGGCAAAGTGCGTGTACTTGCCAAAAGCATCAAGAATCACCAGCGCAACCTGGCGATTACCCATGCTGGTGACCAGCACCAGGCAGTGACCTGCCTCATTGGTGAATCCGGTTTTCGTCAGTTTGATGTCCCAGTTCGGCTTCCTGACCAGATGGTCGGTATTACGGAAACCCAGGCTGTAATTGGGTTTACGGAACGAGACGGTTTTTTCCTTGGTCGTGCTCAGCTCAGTCAATAGTGGATACTTGTGCGCGGCGATCAACAGTTTGCTCAGGTCGCGGGCGGTGGACACGTTGCGAGGGGAGAGACCGGTCGGTTCGACGAAGTGGGTGCTGGTCATGCCCAGTGCCTTGGCTTTGGCATTCATCGCTGCAATGAACGCAACATAGCCGCCACGGTAGTGATGGGCAAGGCTCGCGGCAGCGCGGTTTTCCGAGGACATCAGGGCAATCAGCAGCATTTCCCGGCGCGACAATTCGCTTTTGAGTTTGACTCGGGAAAACACGCCTTTCATTTCCGGCGTGTCGCTGATGTTGATGGAAAGGTATTCGTCCATGTTCTGATTGGCTTCGACGACGATCAGGCCAGCCATCAGTTTGCTGACGGAAGCGATCGGCATTACCACGTCAGGGTTGCTGGCATAGATGACTTTGTTGGTCTGCATATCCAGCAGCAATGCGCTGCCGGAAGCGATCTTCAGTGATGAGGTATCTCGCGGCGCCGAAGTGGTGTCGGCAGCGTTGACCATTGGCGTGGTGAAAGTCCCTGTAAATGCAAAAAATAGGCTCAGGATGGAAAGACGGATTTTCACGCTGGCGAACTCATAAGGGTGGATATGCCGTTTTGTTACGGGCTGTTTCTTTAAAACGACGCATTCTAGGAGTATGAGCTACGAAAGCGCTAGGCGCCCGTAAGGCGAGAGCATTATATGAAAAAAAATTTAATGTTTTTGATGCCTGCCCTTGGTGAGCAGGCGCCGGATTGGCTTACTTTTGATCGTTGCGCCGTGGGTCGGGTTTGCGTTTGGTCAGAGGCACCAGCATTGCGACGTTCTGCTGATAGCGTCGGTATTGCTCCCCAAACAGATCCACCAGATCTTTCTCTTCAAAATGCACCCCAATCAGGATGTAGAGAGTGTTGAGCAGCGCAAACAGTAGATGTCCGGCTGTCATGTCGGGTGTCGCCCAGAACACCATCACAAACCCCAAGTACATCGGGTGGCGAACCAGCTTGTAGAGTAAAGGGGTTTTAAAAGCGGGGTTCTCGGGGCTGGCGGAGTAAAAGGCGTTGAGTGCCTGCTTTATGCCGAACAGTTCGAAATGGCTGATCAGGAACGTCGCGAGCACGACCAGCCCCAGGCCCAGCCAAAATAAAGCCATGAGTAATCCGTGGCCCCATACAGACGTTACGCGCCAGATGGACGTCTCCATGGGTTGCCATAACCAGAACAGCAGCGCGAGCGGCAGGCACGTCGACAATACGTAGGTCGCGCGCTCGATGGGGTGTGGGACGAACCGCGTCCACCAGCGCTTGAAGCGTTTTCGCGCCATGCCGCTGTGCTGTACGGCAAACAGCGTAATCAGCAAGGTGTCGACGAGGGCAGCCACGGGCCAGCCGCGGCTGGAGCCGGAGTTAATGTCTTTGGGCACTCCAATGCCTGAGAGAAAACCCGTCAGGTAAAGCGCGGTGAGCAGAAAACACAGGTAACAGAAGAGGCTGTAAAGCAGGCCAGCGAGTTTTCCAGTGAAAACGAAAAAGCGATGTTGAGTCAGACCGCGGGGGTTCATAAATGTTGCCTTTTCAGCGTCGCGCGTACTTCCCGATTCGCGTCTACGGTTTATGGGGTGTTTCGATAATCAGTCTAGGGCGATTTAAGCTTTTCGCCGTTGCTCTGTCTGGCAGTCCTTCAGGGGGATTACTTGTTCCATGGCTGAAAACGAGAAACCCCACCAGCGGCGGGGTTTCTTGTTTGTTCAGCGTAGCCGGTGGAATCAGCTGTGCAGTGTTTCGGCTGCGTACAGGGTGTTTTCCAGCAGGCAAGCGCGGGTCATCGGGCCAACGCCACCCGGGACTGGAGTGATCCAGCCGGCGCGGGGCAGGGCGGTGTCGTAGATCACGTCACCGACCAGCTTGCCGTCTGCCTGGCGGTTGATGCCGACGTCGATCACGATCGCGCCTTCCTTGATCCACTCACCCTTTACCAGCCCCGGCTTGCCGGCGGCGACCACCACCAGATCGGCGCGACCGACGTGGCCTGCCAGATCCTTGGTGAAGCGGTGGGTGACGGTCACGGTGCAGCCGGCCAGCAGTAATTCCATCGCCATCGGGCGGCCAACAATGTTGGAAGCCCCGACAACCACTGCGTCCATCCCGTAGAGATCGACACCGGTGCTTTCCAGCAACGTCATGATGCCTTTAGGCGTGCACGGACGCAGCAGCGGAATACGCTGGGCCAGACGGCCGACGTTATAAGGGTGGAAACCGTCGACGTCCTTGTCTGGACGAATGCGCTCCAGCAATCTGGAGGCGTCCAGGTGTTCAGGTAAAGGAAGCTGAAGCAGAACGCCATCAATCGCCGGGTCGTCGTTCAGGCGATCGATCAGGTCGGTCAGCGCTTCTTGAGTGGTTTCGGAAGGCAGGTCGTAGGCTTGGGAAATGAAGCCGACCTCTTCACAGTCTTTACGCTTGTGCGAGACATAAACCTGAGAGGCAGGATCGCTGCCGACCAGGATCACCGCGAGGCCGGGCGTGCGCAGACCTTGCTGGCGACGCTCGTTGACGCGTTTGGCGATCTGCTGGCGCAGGCTGGCGGCGATCGATTTGCCGTCGATTAGTTGTGCAGTCATTGCGCGTGATTAACCATCGAGAGGGGAAAAAAAGAGAACGCATTCTCGCATGTCATGAGGTGAGGGCAAAGGCGCTTGGTCTGCAAATTCCCCTAACCCCTTTAATTAAATGAATTTTTTTTAAAAAAGAGTTGACGACCTTCAGGGTCACCTATAACATTCGTCGCACTTGTCGGGCACAGCCTAGCACTGGTTAAGAAGGTCGAGCAGAGTTGATGTTTGATTCGGTGAGACTGAAAGCACTTAGTTTGTAATCGTCCAAGAATACAGATTAACAAGGCGCCCGTAGCTCAGCTGGATAGAGCATCCGCCTTCTAAGCGGATGGTCGCAGGTTCGAGTCCTGCCGGGTGCGCCATTAGGCAGCTTTGGCACAAGTAACGCAACATGGCAATATGGTGGGCGTAGCTCAGTTGGTAGAGCACGGGATTGTGACTCCCGTTGTCGAGGGTTCGATCCCCTTCGTCCACCCCATATTTAGAAAGGCGCCAGATTAACAGTCTGGCGCCTTTGCTTTAAAAGCTTGATGCGGATGTGGTGGAATTGGTAGACACACTGGATTTAGGTTCCAGCGCCGCAAGGTGTGAGAGTTCGAGTCTCTCCGTCCGCACCATTACAAGTAGCTATTTAATAGCAGAAAACGGCGCAGCACCTGAAAAGGGCTGCGCCGTTTTTGTTTTAGAAGTCTGAATTTTCAAAGCGGCCGCAGGTTCTGGGTCGAGAGGGCGTCTCGGATCGTCGGGTTTATGTTTCTCGATGATGCTGGCTCGCCCGTTGGTCCCCTCGTGGGGTCGACTGTCAGGGATGGATTGCCGATACCTTCTATATATAGAAAGATTGGTTCAGAGCCCTGGCATGATTGGCTGTATTTGCTAACAGGGCGAGGCACAACCGTTTGTCCCCGCCTATAAATTGCCTGCTGCTTTTTTACCCGTTTTCAGTAGGGTGACTTCTTGAGTTTGACCCACTAGAATGCATGCCCTTGATTCTGGGGTCGGAAACGGCCGGCTAACGTCTGTGCAACGAGGAATATCCATGCAAGTTTCTGTTGAAAATACTTCTGCTCTTGAGCGCCGCATGAGCATCACCGTGCCGGCTGAGCGTATTGAGAGCCAGGTCAACAAGCGTCTGCAGCAGACTGCCCAAAAGGCCAAGATTGCTGGCTTCCGTCCAGGCAAAGTGCCAATGAGTGAAATCAAGCGCCGTTTTGGTGCTGATGCACGTCAGGAAGCTGTTGGCGACGTGATCCAGTCTTCTTTCTACGAAGCTGTTGTAGAGCAGAAGCTGAACCCTGCTGGCGCTCCTTCGATCGAGCCGAAATCGCTGGAAGCCGGCAAAGACCTGGAATACGTCGCGATTTTCGAAGTGTTCCCTGAGTTCACCGTTGCCGGTTTCGAAGGTATCGCGGTTGAGCGCCTGAGCGCTGACGTGGCTGATGCCGATCTGGACAAAATGCTGGAAGTGCTGCGCAAGCAGAACACCCGTTTCGAAGTGGCCGATCGCGCTGCTCAAAACGAAGACCAACTGAACATCGATTTCGTTGGCAAGGTCGACGGTGAAGTGTTCGCTGGCGGTTCCGCCAAAGGTACTCAGCTGGTTCTGGGTTCCGGCCGCATGGTCCCTGGTTTTGAAGACGGTCTGGTTGGCGCTAAAGCCGGCGAAGAGCGCGTTCTGAACCTGACCTTCCCTGAGGACTATCAGAACCTCGACCTGGCAGGCAAAACCGCTGAGTTCACCGTGACCGTGAACACTGTTTCCGAGCCAAAACTGCCAGAACTGACCGAAGAATTCTTCGCTCAATTCGGCATCAAGGAAACGGGTCTGGAAGGCTTCCGCACCGAAGTTCGCAAGAACATGGAGCGTGAACTGCGTCAGGCGATCAAATCCAAGGTCAAGAATCAGGTAATGGACGGTCTGCTGGCCACCAACCCGATCGAAGTGCCTAAGGCTCTGCTGTCCAACGAAGTTGACCGTCTGCGCGTGCAGGCCGTTCAGCAGTTCGGCGGCAACATCAAGCCAGAGCAACTGCCGGCCGAGCTGTTCGAAGAGCAAGCCAAGCGCCGCGTTGTGCTGGGTCTGATCGTGGCTGAAGTGGTCAAGCAATTCGACCTCAAGCCTGACGAAGCCCGCGTTCGTGAAATGATTCAGGAAATGGCTTCGGCTTACCAGGAGCCTGAGCAGGTTGTGTCCTGGTACTACAAGAACGACCAGCAACTGAACGAAGTCCGTTCGGTTGTGCTGGAAGAACAAGTTGTGGATACTGTTCTGCAGAAAGCTAGCGTGACCGACAAATCGGTCTCTTACGAAGAAGCAGTCAAGCCGGTAGAAGCTCCACAAGCCGACTGATCGTTTTTGCGGTAAGAAGTACACACCATAAGCCAGCCTTCGTGCTGGCTTATGCGTATTCAAGACATAACTATTTGGGAGTGACTGCAGAGCATGTTCCGTAATTCGTATATTCAGCAGAACTCTGATATCCAGGCCGCAGGCGGCCTGGTCCCGATGGTTGTCGAGCAGTCTGCTCGTGGCGAGCGCGCCTATGACATCTACTCGCGCCTTCTCAAGGAGCGAGTAATTTTTCTGGTTGGTCCGGTAGAGGACTACATGGCCAACCTGATCTGTGCGCAACTGCTGTTCCTTGAAGCGGAAAACCCGGACAAGGACATCCATCTCTATATCAACTCCCCGGGCGGTTCGGTGACGGCGGGCATGTCGATCTATGACACCATGCAGTTCATCAAGCCAAACGTGTCGACCACCTGTATCGGTCAAGCGTGCAGCATGGGTGCGTTTCTATTGACGGCCGGTGCTGCTGGCAAGCGTTACTGCCTGCCGAACTCGCGTGTGATGATTCACCAGCCACTGGGCGGTTTCCAGGGCCAGGCTTCGGATATCGAAATCCATGCCAAGGAAATCCTCTTCATTCGTGAGCGTCTCAACACGCTGATGGCCAAGCATAGCGGGCATACTCTTGAAGAAATCGAGCGCGATACCAATCGCGATAATTTCATGAGTGCAGAAGCAGCGCGTGAATACGGGTTGATCGATGAAGTCATCAACCAGCGCCCCGCTTAAAATAAGCAGCTCAAAATAGGGTTGGTCGGCGCGTCCGATCATTAGCGGGCTTGAAAAAGCCCGCAATAGCCTTCATCTTGTGTTGCAAGCCTATCGGATTTGGATCGAACGAATGACTGACACCCGCAACGGCGAGGACAACGGCAAGCTGCTCTATTGCTCCTTCTGTGGCAAAAGCCAGCATGAAGTGCGCAAATTGATTGCCGGCCCCTCGGTCTTTATCTGCGACGAGTGCGTCGACCTGTGCAACGACATCATCCGTGAGGAGGTGCAGGAAGCCCAGGCCGAAAGCAGCGCGCATAAATTGCCTTCGCCTAAAGAAATCAGCGGCATCCTTGATCAGTACGTGATTGGTCAGGAGCGTGCGAAAAAGGTTCTGGCCGTAGCGGTGTACAACCACTACAAGCGCCTGAACCAGCGTGACAAAAAGAATGACGATGTCGAACTCGGCAAGAGCAACATCTTGCTGATCGGCCCGACAGGCTCGGGTAAAACCCTGCTTGCCGAAACACTGGCCCGCTTGCTGAACGTTCCGTTCACCATCGCCGACGCAACCACCCTCACCGAGGCAGGTTACGTGGGTGAAGATGTCGAAAACATCATTCAGAAGCTGCTGCAGAAGTGCGATTACGACGTAGAAAAGGCCCAAATGGGCATTGTCTACATCGATGAGATCGACAAGATCTCGCGCAAGTCTGACAACCCGTCGATCACCCGGGACGTTTCCGGTGAAGGCGTGCAGCAGGCCCTGCTCAAGTTGATCGAAGGTACGGTCGCTTCCGTTCCGCCTCAAGGTGGTCGCAAGCATCCGCAGCAGGAATTCCTTCAGGTCGACACCCGTAACATTCTGTTTATCTGCGGTGGTGCGTTCTCCGGTCTGGAAAAGGTTATTCAAAACCGTTCCACCAAGGGCGGCATCGGTTTCAACGCGGAAGTGCGCAGCAAGGAAGAAGGCAAGAAAGTCGGTGAGTCCCTGCGTGAAGTCGAGCCTGACGATCTGGTCAAGTTCGGTCTGATCCCGGAATTCGTCGGTCGTCTGCCGGTACTTGCCACGCTGGACGAGCTTGATGAGGCTGCGCTGATGCAGATTCTCACCGAGCCGAAAAATGCTCTGACCAAACAGTATGCCAAGCTGTTCGAGATGGAAGGTGTAGACCTGGAATTCCGGGCCGACGCTCTGAAATCGGTCGCCAAACGTGCCCTGGAACGCAAAACCGGTGCCCGTGGACTGCGTTCGATTCTCGAAGGTGTATTGCTCGACACTATGTATGAAATCCCCTCGCAGTCCGAGGTGAGTAAAGTAGTGATCGACGAAAGCGTTATAGAAGGCAAGTCCAAGCCACTGTATATCTACGAAAACAGTGAGCCGGCTGCCAAGGCAGCGCCAGACGCCTAAGCGTCACGCTGCTGGAATAAAGAAGGGGCCTTCGGGCCCCTTTGCTTTTTGCGCGTTTTAACACCTTCTTTAAGCTTGTTTTTTTTGAAGGTAGCCCCCATCTTGGTTTCAAGCTCACTTCCATCTGTTTACGGCCTTATGGCCGCCGTAGAGGCGAAATCATGAAGACAACCATCGAATTGCCTCTCCTGCCATTGCGTGATGTTGTGGTTTATCCGCACATGGTTATCCCGCTGTTCGTGGGGCGCGAGAAATCCATCGAAGCCCTCGAGGCAGCGATGACGGGCGACAAGCAGATCCTTCTGCTGGCTCAGAGAAACCCTGCTGACGACGATCCCGGTGAAGAAGCACTTTATCGCGTAGGTACCATTGCGACCGTTCTACAGCTGCTCAAGCTGCCTGACGGCACGGTCAAGGTTTTGGTCGAAGGTGAGCAGCGTGGCGCCGTTGAGCGTTTCAGCGAAGTGGACGGCCACTGCCGTGCCGAAGTCTCATTGATCGACGAAGTCGACGCGCCAGAACGCGAGTCGGAAGTGTTCGTGCGCAGCCTGCTGGCTCAGTTCGAACAATACGTACAGCTGGGCAAGAAAGTCCCCGCTGAGGTCCTGTCGTCGCTCAACAGCATCGACGAGCCAGGCCGCCTGGTCGACACCATGGCCGCGCACATGGCCCTGAAGATCGAGCAGAAGCAGGAAATCCTCGAAATCATTGATTTGTCGGCCCGGGTCGAGCACGTTCTGGCGTTGCTGGATGCCGAGATCGACCTGCTGCAAGTCGAAAAACGCATTCGCGGTCGCGTCAAAAAACAAATGGAGCGCAGCCAGCGCGAGTACTACCTGAATGAGCAGATGAAGGCCATTCAGAAAGAACTCGGCGACAGCGACGAAGTCCACAACGAAATCGAAGAGCTGAAAAAGCGCATCGATGCCGCCGGTCTTCCGAAAGACGCCTTGGCCAAAGCCCAAGGCGAACTGAACAAGTTAAAACAAATGTCGCCAATGTCTGCGGAAGCGACGGTGGTGCGCTCATATATCGACTGGCTGGTTCAGGTGCCGTGGAAGGCGCAGAGCAAAGTGCGTCTGGATCTGGCGCGCGCTGAAGACATTCTCGATGCAGACCACTATGGTCTGGAAGAAGTCAAAGAACGGATCCTCGAATACCTCGCCGTGCAAAAACGCGTGAAGAAAATTCGTGGTCCGGTGTTGTGCCTGGTCGGTCCTCCTGGGGTGGGTAAAACCTCTCTGGCGGAGTCGATTGCTCACGCCACCAACCGCAAATTCGTGCGCATGGCCCTCGGCGGTGTACGTGATGAAGCGGAAATTCGTGGTCATCGCCGTACTTACATCGGTTCGATGCCGGGAAGATTGATTCAAAAAATGACAAAAGTGGGCGTCCGCAACCCGCTGTTCCTGCTCGATGAAATCGACAAAATGGGCAGCGACATGCGTGGCGATCCGGCGTCGGCGTTGCTGGAAGTGCTCGACCCTGAGCAGAACCACAACTTCAACGATCACTATCTGGAAGTCGACTACGACCTGTCCGATGTGATGTTCCTTTGCACCTCGAACTCCATGAACATTCCACCAGCCCTGCTGGACCGGATGGAAGTGATTCGTCTGCCGGGTTACACCGAAGACGAGAAGATCAACATTGCCGTCAAATACCTTTCGCCAAAGCAGATTACTGCCAATGGTTTGAAAAAAGGCGAGCTGGAATTCGACGCTGAAGCAATCCGCGACATCATCCGCTACTACACCCGCGAAGCCGGCGTACGTGGGCTGGAGCGCCAGATTGCCAAGGTTTGCCGCAAGGCGGTCAAAGAGCATGCAATGGAAAAACGCTTCTCGGTGAAGGTCACTGCCGAGATGCTGGAACACTTCCTGGGCGTGCGCAAATTCCGCTACGGTCTGGCCGAATCGCAGGATCAGATCGGTCAGGTGACCGGGCTGGCGTGGACTCAGGTGGGTGGCGAATTGCTGACTATCGAAGCCGCCGTCGTACCGGGTAAAGGCCAGTTGATCAAGACCGGTTCCCTGGGTGACGTCATGGTCGAATCGATCACGGCGGCGCTGACCGTTGTTCGCAGTCGCGCGAAGAGCCTGGGGATTCCCCTGGACTTTCACGAGAAGCGCGACACGCATATCCACATGCCGGAAGGGGCGACCCCGAAGGACGGCCCTAGCGCCGGTGTGGGCATGTGCACGGCTCTGGTGTCGGCATTGACCGGGATCCCTGTGCGCGCGGACGTCGCCATGACTGGCGAAATTACACTGCGTGGTCAGGTGCTGGCGATTGGCGGTTTGAAAGAAAAACTGCTCGCTGCTCACCGTGGCGGAATCAAGACGGTGATCATTCCTGAAGAGAACGTACGCGATCTGAAGGAAATTCCTGACAATATCAAGCAAGATCTGCAGATTAAACCGGTTAAATGGATTGACGAGGTCCTGCAAATTGCGCTGCAATACGCGCCGGAGCCCTTGCCAGATGTAGCTCCAGAGAT
Organism: Pseudomonas sp. LS2P72; assembly: GCF_054897865.1. Taxonomy (NCBI): domain Bacteria; kingdom Pseudomonadati; phylum Pseudomonadota; class Gammaproteobacteria; order Pseudomonadales; family Pseudomonadaceae; genus Pseudomonas; species Pseudomonas sp. LS2P72. The sequence continues at coordinate 4,821,548 of NZ_CM142708.1, read as the reverse complement.
AGTTGCAAAGGATGAAAAACGCGAGTCTGACTCTAAGGAAAGAATTAGCACGCATTAGTACGCATTTGCCTGGGTGGCTTGTTGACAGCTTTTTAGAGCCCTTGTTATAAAGCGGCTCTTAAGTGTCTGTAGGCCATTCAGCACTCGTTTTTGCTTTCACCAAAAAACTTAGAATCATACTCAAATAGATATAAGGGGACTTAGAGTGAACAAGTCGGAACTGATTGATGCTATCGCTGCATCCGCTGATATCCCGAAAGCTGCTGCTGGCCGTGCGCTGGACGCTGTAATCGAATCCGTCACTGGCGCTCTCAAGGCTGGCGACTCTGTTGTTCTGGTTGGTTTCGGTACTTTCTCCGTAACTGATCGTCCAGCTCGCATTGGTCGCAACCCACAGACCGGTAAGACGCTGGAAATCGCAGCAGCTAAAAAACCAGGTTTCAAAGCCGGTAAAGCACTGAAAGAAGCTGTCAACTAAGTTCGATTCAGGTTTTTGCCTATCCGGGTCGGGGTCATGCCTGACCTGGCAGCGGAGCGGTAGTCCAGTCGGCGAGTCGCCGATCCGAGACACCGAGGCTCGCAAGTTCGAGTCATCGGTCCGCTCCGCCAGTTACGAGAAGGCGCATCCTCGGATGCGCCTTTCTTCTATCCGGATTCTACCCACGCTCCACGGTTGCCTAATTTTGAAGTTCAACCGTTTCTGGGGGACGCATGCTGCAGAATATCAGGGACAATTCACAAGGCTGGATTGCCAAGACCATTATCGGGATCATCGTTGTACTGATGGCTTTCACCGGTATCGAGGCCATTTTCCAGGCGACGACCAACAGCCAGGATGCGGCCAAGGTCAATGGTGAAGAAATTAGCCAAAACGAGCTGAGCCAGGCGGTTGATATGCAACGCCGTCAGCTCATGCAACAGCTGGGCAAGGATTTCGATGCTTCCTTGCTCGATGAAAAAATGCTGCGCGAATCGGCCCTCAAAGGCCTGATCGATCGCAAGCTGCTGCTGCAAGGCGCAGAAGACTCGAAGTTCGCTTTTTCTGAAGCTGCTTTGGACCAGGTGATCCTGCTGACGCCGGAATTCCAGGTTGATGGCAAGTTCAGCCCAGAGCGTTTCGACCAGGTTATTCGCCAACTCGGCTACAGCCGTATGCAATTCCGCCAGATGCTGGCTCAGGAAATGCTGATCGGTCAGCTGCGCGCTGGTCTGGCAGGTAGCGGTTTCGTCACCGACGCACAGGTTCTGGCATTCGCCCGTCTGGAAAAACAGACCCGCGATTTCGCTTCGCTGAACGTCAAGGCTGACCCGGCGGCTGTGAAGCTGACCGACGATGAAGTCAAAGCCTATTACGACGAACACGCCAAGGAATTCATGACGCCGGATCAGGTGGTCATTGATTACCTGGAGTTGAAGAAGGCTTCGTTCTTTGATCAGGTCAGCGTCAAGGACGAAGACCTGCAAGCGGCGTATCAGAAAGAAACCGCGAACCTGTCGGAACAACGCCGGGCCGCGCACATTCTGATCGAAGTGAACGACAAGGTGACCGAAGCGCAAGCCAAGGCCAAGATCGATGAGATCCAGGCGCGTCTGGCAAAAGGCGAGAAGTTCGAAGCTCTGGCCAAGGAGTTCTCTCAGGATCCTGGTTCGGCGAACAACGGCGGTGACCTCGGCTTTGCCGGTCCTGGTGTCTACGATCCAGCCTTCGAAACAGCGCTGTATGCGTTGGCCTCGGATCAGGTCTCGGCGCCGGTTCGGACCGACTTCGGTTTCCACCTGATCAAGCTGTTGGGTGTCGAAGCGCCTGAAGTGCCGACATTCGCCAGCCTGAAAGACAAGTTGACCCGTGAGCTGAAAACCCAGCAGGTCGAGCAGCGTTTCGTCGAGGCGACCAAGCAACTGGAAGACTCGTCGTTCGAAGCCTCCGATCTGGCTCAGCCGGCGCAGGACCTGAAGCTCACTGTTCATACGTCCAAACCGTTCGGCCGTGAAGGTGGCGAAGGTGTTGCGGCCAACCGTGCCGTGATCGCTGCTGCGTTCAGTCCTGAAGTGTTGGATGAGGGTGCCAACAGCACCGCCATCGAACTCGATCCGGAAACCGTGATCGTGCTGCGCGCCAAGGAACACCTGAAGCCTGCACAACTGCCGCTGGAAAGCGTGGCTGCCGGCATTCGCGTGCAATTGGCCAAGGAGCACGCCAGTGCTGCCGCCAAGACCAAGGCTGAAGAGCTGATTGTCAGCCTGCGCGATGCCAAGACTCCGCTGGACAAGGCGATCGACGGTCAGAGCTGGAAAGTGACCCAGGCAGCCACTCGTGGCCAGGAAGGGATTGACCCAACCGTGCTGCAGGCGTTGTTCCGCATGCCCAAGCCTGTCGCCAAGGACAAGCCGACGTTCAGCAGCGTGACCCTGGCCGATGGTAGCCTGGTGATTGTGCGTCTGAACGGCGTGAACGAAGCTGCTGCGCCGACCGAAGAAGAGAAGGCTCAATACCGTCGCTTCCTCGCTTCGCGCATTGGCCAGCAAGACTTTGCGGCCTACCGCAAACTGCTGGAAAGCCAGGCTGAGATCAAACGCTTCTGATGCCTGACTGAGTTTTGCGCTACACAAAGACCCCGGCCGAAAGGCTGGGGTTTTTTATGGGTGCGCCAGGCATGGCGCGTTGCGCGTAAGCGCAACCAGTTTGGCTGTGGTGGCCACGCTGGTGACTTGGAGGTGAGAGTCCTCTACACACCCGGCAAGGGGAAGTGTTAGCCAGAGGCAAGGGTGTCGCGGGTGACTGCGAATCTGAAGGAAGCCCGAGGCAAAATGCTGGCCTGACGAACAGGAAGCGGATAGAGGCGGCGCAGCGGGGTAAGACGGCCCAAATCGTCAAAGCCCAATACTTGCACGGAACGCTGTGACGTAAATCCGACAGGCATAAGCAGGAAGGTCGCGCGAATTACCCTGGGAGATCTGCACGTTTGCCACTGTGCTACCGAGCGTCGAGAGGCGACGGGATGAACGTGCAGAAGTCAGCCGAGGCCGTAGTAAGTGACGAATAACCACGTCACCAAGGGCCGAACAGGTTATGCCGCCAGTAGGCGTCAGAGTCTCGTCGAGTATCGAAATGCAGAAATTTCTCCCAGAGAAGACTGTTACCCCGAGTCCCGGACAGTATCCGAGGATGACGGCTGACAGGGCAGAGGTATCGACGGCGTCTGTGGCGTGGACGAACGCGGAGCCGGACACGCTGATGGCGCGGGTGCTTGCACCGGCGAACCTCAAGCGTGCGTATCACCGCGTGGTCAGCAACAAGGGCGCACCGGGTGCCGATGGCATGACGGTCGATGACTTGGCGGGCTACGTAAAACAGTATTGGCCGACCCTCAAGGATCGGTTGCTGGCCGGTGAGTACCACCCGCAAGGTGTATGCGCCGTCGACATCCCCAAACCCAAAGGCGGCACAAGACAGCTGGGTATCCCCAGCGTCGTGGATCGCCTGATCCAGCAGGCTCTGCTGCAACAGCTCACGCCGATCTTCGACCCGCTGTTCTCGGACTACAGCTACGGTTTTCGTCCGGGCAGAAGCGCCCACCAAGCCCTCGAAACCGCTCGGGACCATGTGGCAGCGGGTCACCGCTGGTGCGTGGAACTTGATCTCGAGAAGTTCTTTGATCGGGTCAACCACGATGTCCTGATGGCTTACGTGACGCGTCAAATCGAAGATAAGCGGGTGCTCGCGCTGATCCGTCGTTACCTCGAAGCGGGAACGATGTCGGGCGGACTCGTCAGCCGACGGCAGGAAGGGACGCCGCAAGGCGGCCCGCTCTCGCCGTTGCTGTCGAACATCCTGCTCAACGAACTCGATCGCGAACTGGAACGGCGAGGCCATCGCTTCGTGCGTTATGCCGACGACGCCAACATTTATGTGCGCAGTCGTCGTGCGGGTGAGCGAGTGTTGGCTGGGGTTGAGCGCTACCTGAATCAGCGTCTGAAACTGACGCTGAATCGGGAAAAGAGCTGCGTAGCACGGCCTTGGGTCTGCGACTACTTGGGCTATGGGATGAGCTGGCATAAACAGCCAAAGCTGAGGGTAGCGAGCATAAGCCTGCACCGCCTACGCGATCGACTCAGGGAAATCTTGCGTCGGATACGGGCTCGCTCAATGAGGTATATCGTCGAGCAAGTAACGCCCGTACTGCGTGGTTGGGCTGGCTACTTCAAGCTGACTCAGAGCAAGCGGCCACTTGAGGAACTGGACGGATGGGTGCGTCACAAACTTCGTTGTGTCATCTGGCGTCAATGGAAGCGGCCCTCTACGAGGGCGCGCAACTTGATACGTTTGGGACTCGACGAGGCGCGGGCGTGGAAATCGGCGACCAATGGCCGAGGCCCATGGTGGAACTCGGGAGCGTCGCATATGAATCAGGCGCTACCGAAGAAGCTGTGGGATCGACTCGGGTTGGTCTCGATACTGGATACGATAAACCGGCTTAGCCGCATAACCTGAACCGCCGTATACGGAACCGTACGTACGGTGGTGTGAGAGGACGGCGGCTGTGAAGCCGCCTCCTACTCGATGTGAAACGAAAGCAGCGCGGGTTACCCGTCGCTTGAGGTATTTACCGCGCGACTTTTTCCTGTAAATGACAGTCAGTAAACTTGTAACTGTTTTAAGACACTAATCGATACTCCGCTAAGCATCGATCTGTTGCACAATACGCCCCGGACCGTTTTCCTCAGGATGTTCAATGTTTAAATCATTTCCCATGCGTGTTGCAGGGCTGGCGTTGGTGCTGGCCGCCGCGGCCGGCTGCTCGTCGAAGAAAGCCCCTATCTACGAACATGAGAATTTCGATGACTCCGGAACGTTTTCGCGCAGCTACCCGGTGACGGATGCGCAGACGTGCGAAGCCGCCCGTCGGGCGTTGCTCAGCCAGGGTTACATCATCACCAGCTCCGACCCGAAACTGGTCAGCGGACACAAAAGCTTCCAGCAGACCGGCGAGACCCACATGGAGATCAGCTTCAGTGTGGTTTGCGCCGATGATGGCAGTGAAGGGCGCCACGCGACGGTGTTCGCCAACGCCCTGCAAGACCGTTATGCGCTGAAGAAGACCAACAACTCCGCCAGCGTTGGTGTAGGCGTGCTGGGCTCTGTGTCGATGCCGATCGGCTCGTCCGACGACTCGATGGTCAAGGTTGCCAGCGAAACCGTATCGTCGCCCAAGTTCTACGAGCGGTTCTTTACCCTGGTCGAGTTGTTCCTGCCGCCGGAAGCGAAAAAGGCCGCGCACATCAAGGAAAAGCCGAAACCCGATCTCGGCGTGCCTGAAGCCAAGGCCGCACCAGCTTCGTTGGCGCCGACCCCGGCACCTGCGGCAGAACCCGCGCCGGCACCCGCTGAAGCTGCTCCAGCAGCCTCTGAGCCGGTTGCACCGCCGCCTGAAGCCGCTCCGATTGCTCCGGCCGAGAATAGCGAGCCGGCGTCGACCACAGAAACGGTCACTCCGCCGCCCCAATCAAATCTGCCTCCACCTACCGAGCCTATTTCGTCTATCCCTGTATCAGGCCAGTAATCGTGCTCTGACGCTGCGGGATCGGGTCAGACGACACCGATCCCGCAGCGCCGCGTCAACCCAGGCCGTTGTCCTACAGCCTGTATCGAAAAAATCCTGTGATAAATTCCTGACGGCCTGCTACGTTTTATCAAGTAGCTGCTGAGCGGCGTGCCTGCGTCATTTTTCTTTCACGTGGGCACTTTATGCTCGGGGCGCTGGTCATTTATTCAGGCGTTTTTTCAACGAGTTGTGGGGGATTCAAAATGGACGATTATCAAGAAGAGCTGCTCGAGTATCAGGCGTTTGAACTGGACCCGCTGGAACCGGCCGAAGACGCTACCGAGCTGTAAGCGTCAAGCGGATTGGCGATGACTGCGGCGAAACTCGCCGGGAGTCTGGCCGCTCCAGCGTTTGAAGGCCCGTTGAAAGGCTTCGGCTGAGGCAAAGCCCAGCAGGTAGGCGATTTCTCCGAACGCCAGTTCGGTATCGCGGATGTAGGTCATGGCCAGGTCGCGACGCGTGTCATTGAGGATCGCGCGAAATTGCGTGCCTTCCTCGGCGAGTTTGCGGCGCAAGGTCCAGGTTGGCAGCTTCAAGCGTGCCGCCACTTCTTCCAGGTCGGGTTCCCGGCCACCATTGAGCAATGGCCCCAGTAACTGAGTGATGCGTTCACGCAGGCTACGGGTGCGTGTCAGTTGCTCCAGTTCCCGCTCACACAGTTGCAGCAAGTGTCGCCAAGTGCTCGGGCAGTGTTCCGGGTTGCGCTGGGCGAGGCTGGCGAGGCTCAAGCGCAGTTGATTGTGTTCGCAGCCAAACTGGATCGGGCAGTCGCCCAGCACTTCATAAGCCGTGCGGTAATCCGTATCTTCAAACTCGATCTCGATGCGTTCGGCCCGCAACGGGGCAGGGCTGATGCTGGACAATTGCTGCAACCAGCCAGCGATGATCGAATCCACCACAAAGCGGTTGTAGGCGTTGTAAGGGCTGATGGAATAAAACCGCAGCCAGGCACCTTGGGCGTCTTCGTGAAAGCTCGATTGACCACGATAGTTGGAGCCATACAAGGCTTCGAAGCGAATCAGGCACCGCGCGGCTTCTCGCACCGTTGGCGCCTGAGCGGCCGTGACCCCGGCCAGGCCGACCTGGCTCAGGCGACTGAGCTGACCCATGCGCAAGCCAAGTGCCGGGTTGTCGGTCAGTTGAATGGCGCTGTGACCCAGGCGCATGTAGCGCGGGATCGAGAGCCGGGCGCTCGCTTCGCTCAGGCGAGCCGCGTCGAGGCCGTATTGTTCGAGCAACGGCTGAGGGTCTGCACCGTGGCTGCGCACGGCGTCGGCCAGGCTATGAACAAAGCCCACCGACAGATCGCCGAGGCGCATCGGCAACGGTTTCATCGGTTACAACCAGAGGTTCAGCAATCGCGCGCCACGGGCATTGCCGTCGGCGAACTGCTGCCCGTTGCTGCTGAGAAAGCTTTGACCGGCGCTGCCCTGATCCCAGAATTGACCGCGCAGGAACACGCTCATGCCGGCGATTGCCTGGCTGCTGGGCGGTTGAGCGGTGAGTGTCAGACGATGCCAGGCCTGACCTTCGCTGAGCTCACCGGCCTTGAGGCTGACGGAGCCAGGCGTCGACAGCCCCTTGTAACCGCGCCACGGTTTGTCCCAGGTGCCGCGCCCGACCACAAACGCCGGGACCGCGACGAACTGCGCACCCTGGTCGTCAAGCTTGCGGTAATTGTCCGGGTACCAGCTGTCGCTGCCGATCAGCACGCCCAGGCGTCCGGCCGGGGTGTCGACGACGTTAAGCGTATGCTCGCCATTGGCGGCGATGACATCATGTTCGGCGAAGATCGGATGCATCTGGCGCTGGGGTTGGCCGATCGGCCGGCCATCGCGACCGAACACCACGCTGCTGTTGTACAACGCGCCGCGGCCGATTTTCAGGGTGCCGTCGATAATGCTGGGCTCGGGTAGCACGATGGAGCCCGCCACCAACGTCACGTGAAATTCTTTCGCCAGACCACCAAACAGCGCCTGGTAGTCCTTGGCCATGCCTTTGGCCTTCATGCGCAGGTGAGCGTCGTCCAGACGTTTTTCGCCCTTGGCGCTGATCAGTGCGCGGACGAACTTCAGTGGGTTACTGACCGCCAGCCAATTCATGGCTTCCTTGAGCGTGGTTGCCTGGTACAGCTCATCTTTCTCGCCGCTGACCATCAACCAGGTGCCGACGTGTTCGGGCAGGACGACGATGGTTTTTTCGTTCAGCAAGCCCTGGTCCTGCGCCTTCTGCATATAGGCCGCCAGCTTGCGGTGCAAGCGTTCGGGGCTTTGATAGTCGGTGGGAAACAGTTCGGGCTGGATGCCCAGCAAGTTGCCGCGATCGGCGGGTGTGCCTTGGTCGACCGCGAGGTTGATGCGCAGGTCCGACAGGTAATGACCCACCGGACGGTCCGCGGCCCACATGGCGTAGGTCGTAAGGGCGGCAATCAATGCCATGGAGAAGGTCAAATACAGAAGTTTGCGCATGGGGAAACAGTCAACGGCCGTGTGCAGGATTCGCGACTAGGGTAGGGCGCATGCCGGCACTTGCCAAGGGGCGCTGCACATTTGGATCAATAAGTTGTCAGTTACGGTCATTGAGTGACGGCGGCGCGGCTCTTAGTCTGTCCAACATGACTGACGGGGGCCGAAGAGCTCCTGCACTTTTTCCGTGATCGCTCGATGTGGAGTTACCGATGGCCGCCGCTCATTACCCGCACCTGTTGGCCCCGCTGGACCTGGGTTTTACCACGCTGCGCAACCGTACCCTGATGGGTTCGATGCACACCGGTCTTGAGGAAAAGCCCGGCGGTTTCGAGCGCATGGCGGCGTACTTCGCCGAACGTGCCCGAGGCGGCGTTGGCCTGATGGTCACCGGCGGTATTGGTCCGAACGATGAGGGCGGGGTGTACTCCGGCGCAGCCAAACTGACCACCGAGGAAGAAGCGCTCAAGCACCGCATCGTCACCCGCGCAGTGCACGAGGCGGGCGGCAAGATCTGCATGCAGATCCTTCACGCCGGGCGTTATGCCTACAGCCCGAAACAAGTCGCGCCGAGCGCCATTCAGGCACCCATCAACCCGTTCAAGCCAAAAGAGCTGGACGAGGAAGGCATCGAGAAGCAGATCAGCGATTTCGTCACCTGTTCGACCCTGGCACAACAGGCCGAGTACGACGGCGTCGAGATCATGGGCTCCGAAGGTTATTTCATTAACCAGTTCCTGGCCGCCCATACCAACCACCGTAATGACCGCTGGGGCGGCAGCTACGAAAACCGCATGCGCCTGCCGGTGGAAATCGTCCGCCGGGTGCGCGAAGCGGTAGGCCCGAATTTCATTATTATCTTCCGCCTGTCGATGCTGGATCTGGTGGAGGGTGGCAGCAGCTGGGAAGAAATTGTAACGCTGGCCAAGGCCATCGAGCAGGCCGGTGCGACCATCATCAACACCGGTATCGGCTGGCACGAAGCGCGGATCCCGACCATCGCCACCAAAGTGCCGCGCGGTGCGTTTAGCAAAGTCACGGCCAAGCTGCGTGGCTCGGTGAGCATTCCGCTGATCACCACCAACCGTATCAACACCCCGGAAGTGGCCGAGCAGATTCTGGCCGAAGGCGATGCCGACATGGTCTCCATGGCGCGGCCGTTCCTCGCCGACCCGGACTTCGTCAACAAGGCCGCTGAAGGTCGCGGCGATGAAATCAACACCTGCATCGGTTGCAACCAGGCCTGCCTGGACCACACCTTTGGCGGCAAGTTGACCAGTTGCCTGGTCAACCCGCGCGCCTGTCACGAAACCGAACTCAATTACCTGCCGGTGCAGCAGATCAAGAAAATCGCGGTGGTCGGTGCCGGGCCTGCGGGGCTGTCCGCGGCGACCGTGGCCGCCGAGCGTGGTCATCAGGTGACGCTGTTTGATTCGGCCAGCGAAATCGGCGGTCAGTTCAACATCGCCAAGCGTGTGCCGGGCAAGGAAGAGTTCTTCGAAACCCTGCGCTACTTCAGCCGCAAACTGCAGACCACCCATGTCGAGGTGTGCCTGAACACCCGTGTTGACGTGGCGAAACTGGTCGAGGGCGGTTACGACGAGATCATTCTCGCCACCGGCATCGCGCCAAGAACTCCGGCGATTCCGGGTGTCGAGAACGCCAAGGTGCTGAGCTACCTGGACGTGATCCTTGAGCGCAAACCGGTGGGCAAACGCGTCGCGGTGATTGGTGCAGGTGGTATCGGATTCGATGTCTCGGAGTTCCTGGTTCACCAGGGCGTGGCCACCAGCCAGAATCGCGAGGCGTTCTGGAAGGAATGGGGCATCGATACGCATCTGGAAGCGCGCGGCGGTGTCGCCGGCATCAAGGCTGAACCCCATGCACCGGCGCGTGAAGTGTTCCTGCTGCAACGCAAGAAATCCAAGGTCGGCGATGGCCTGGGCAAAACCACGGGCTGGATTCACCGCACCGGTCTGAAAAACAAGCAGGTGCAAATGCTCAACAGCGTCGAGTACCTGAAGATCGACGACGAGGGTTTGCACATCCGCATCGGTGAAACTGGCGAGCCGCAAGTGCTGCCGGTGGACAACATCGTGATCTGCGCCGGGCAGGATCCGCTACGTGAATTGCACGAGGGGCTGGTGGCGGCCGGGCAGAACGTGCATTTGATTGGCGGCGCGGATGTAGCTGCTGAATTGGATGCCAAGCGCGCGATCAACCAAGGGTCCCGGTTGGCTGCTGAGTTGTAATAAGCAGGCTCAGCGTGCCAATGGCTTTCGCGAGCAGGCTCGCTCCCACAGTAGATCTTCGGTGCGACATGGATCGAGTGTGGGAGCGAGCCTGCTCGCGAAGGCGTCCTCAGAGCGACTAGAATGCTGGCTCTTCACCCAGAGCCGGCATCGATGCTTCTCCCGCCCAACGACTGGCTACCCCAAGCCCCGCTGCAACCCCTGCAACTCGACTGGCTCACCTCAGCCGGCATCGAAATCGCGATCCTGCGCCTCGACCAGATCGACCCACTGATCAGTGGCAACAAGTGGTTCAAACTCATCGAACATCTGAAAGCCGCTGACCGGATCGGTGCCAAAGGCATCATCAGTCTGGGCGGTGCCCACTCCAATCATCTGCATGCACTGGCCGCCGCAGGCAAACGATTCGGTTTTCGCACCGTTGGCCTGCTGCGCGGTCATCCGCAAGAGACGCCGACGGTGAAAGACTTGCAGGCGTTCGGCATGCAGTTGCATTGGCTCGGTTATGGCGGTTATCGAGCGCGGCACGAGCCGGATTTCTGGCTGCCATGGCAGGCGCAGTATCCGGATCTGCATCCGGTGCCGGAAGGTGGCGGCGGTTTGCCGGGAGCAAAGGGTTGCATGCCGCTGAGGACAATGGTCAGCGCGCAACTGAACGGTCTGGGCTGGAGCGACTACGACGGCTGGTGGCTGGCCTGCGGAACGGGCACGACCCTGGCCGGTCTGGTGCTGGCCGAGGCGGGTGAACACCCGGTGTATGGCGCGCTGGCGGTGCCCGACGATCATGGGGTGGCGCAGCAGGTCGAATCGATTGTGCAAGAGGCGGGTTTACACAATCGCGCCGCTTATGAATTGTTCGACGCCAGCCGTGGCGGCTTTGCCAAAGTCGATCCGCTGTTGCTCGAATTCATCGATCAGACCGAACAGGCCAGCGGCATTCCCCTCGAACCGCTGTACACCGGAAAAGCCCTGTTGGCACTCAAGCAGCAAGTCGAAGCCGGAAGATTGGAAAAGGGCACGCACCTGATCTTCATCCATACCGGCGGTTTGCAGGGCCGCCGGGGTTTCCAGTGAGCGGCGGGGTTCACCCGCGCTTGGGCATCATTCGCAGCAAGGTGTTATCGCGCACCACATAGTGGTGATAAATCCCCGCCACGGCGTGCAGGCCGATCAGCCAGTATCCAATGGTGCCGCCGAGTTCATGCCAACCCTCGATCTGCTTGGCGAACGTCTTGTCCTCCGCGATCAGCAACGGCAGGTCGAAGCCGTAGAACATCACTTGGTGCCCTTTTGCGCTGGTGACCAGCCAGCCCAGAATCGGCATCGCGATCATGAAAATGTACAGCGCCCAGTGCATCAGTTTGGCCAACACGGTCTGCCAGTGAGGCGAGGCCGGAAAGATTTGCGGTGCCGGGCCCAGGCTGCGCGCGAACAAGCGCAACCACACCAGTACGAACACGGTCAGACCGAGCATAAAGTGCGATTCAACGATCAGCGTCCGCCCGCCACTGCCTTTTGGAAAGATCCCGCGAAATTCGATGCAGGCGTAAACCAGCGCCAGCAGGACCAGCATCAACCAATGCAGGGTGATCGATACGGTGCTGTAGCGTGAGTCGGAGTTCTTCCAGGGCATACGGTGTTCCTCACAGGTCAGGTCGAGCCACCGTTCTTGTTCGACGGTGTGCCTTAACTGTAATCCGCTTTGGTGGAGTTGCCTGTGGCTATGTGGGCGTTCAATGCTCTGGATCAAGTGATTGGCCACAAAAAAGCGCCAGTTCCGTACAGGAGCTGGCGCTTTTTTAAGCAGCGACAGGCGCAATCAGCTGGTTTGTGGCATCTCGCCCTTGGCCAGGCGCTGGTTGATATCGGCGATCACTTCCGGCAAATCGGTGATGGTGTCGATCATGTAGTGTGGCCGCGAGCCTTCGAACATCCTGTGGATGCGCTTGCGTTCGCTGGCCAGTTGGTCGCTGCCGAGGGCGCGGTAACCTTCGTAGTCCAGGCCCAGCGCGTTGCCCGAGCAGATCAGCGCCACGGTCCACATGCCGGCGCGACGACCTTCAAGAATGCCCGGCACGGTGTCGTCGATCTTCACGCAGGCGGCGACATCATCGATGCCCAGCGCAATTACGTTGGCCAGTGCCTGGGCCGGCCATGGGCGGCCGTTGGGTACTTCGTCGGTGGCAACCACGTGGTCGGCGACATAACCGTTGGTGGCGGCCAGTTCGACAACTTTGTCCATGACCTGTTTTGGATAGCCGGAGCAGGAACCGATCTTGATCCCTTGCTGGCGAAGATTGGCGATGGTGTCCAATGCGCCCGGAATCAGCGCCGAGTGCTCGGCGATTTTCTCGATTTGCAGCGGCATGAAGCGTTTGTAGATGGCGGTGACGTCATCGTCGGTCGGCGTACGGCCGAACACCGCGCGATAACGCTCGGCGACTTGCGGCTGATCGCACAGGGTGCGGATGTGATCCCACTTGCCCATGCCCATCGGCCCGCGGGCCTCTTCGATGGACACCTGGACGTCGAACTCGGCGAAGGCTTCGACAAAAATCTGCGTCGGCGCGAAGGAGCCGAAGTCGACCACGGTGCCGGCCCAGTCGAGGATGGCGGCTTGCAGCTTGGTTGGGTTTGCGTAGTTCATGGTGATCAAGTCCTGTGGCAACTGGCTAATAGAGGCGCTGCTTTTGTGGGAGTGAGCCTGCTCGCGATGGGGCCCTGTCAGTCGACATCAAGGGTGAATGTCAGACCGCTATCGCGAGCAGGCTCGCTCCCACATTAGATCGCGGTGTGAATCAGATTTCTAAGACTTCCATCTCGCGCAGCACTTCGGCGATCGCCGCCACGGCCGCGCGCATCTCGTCCTGGTTGACGTGGCCGATGCAGCCGACGCGGAAGGTTTCGACCTGGGTCAATTTGCCGGGGTAGAGGATGAAACCCTTGGCCTTGACGCGTTCGTAGAATTCCTTGAACTGGTAGCGCGGATCTTTCGGTGCATGAAAGGTGACGATGATCGGCGCCTGAATCTCGGCGGGCAGGAAGCTGCGCAGTCCGAGTTTGGCCATGTCATCGAGCAACACTTGGCAGTTGTTGGCATAGCGCTGATGCCGGACGGGCAAACCACCTTCTTCGTTGTATTGCAGCAGGGCTTCGTGCAGCGCGGCGACCACGTGGGTCGGCGGGGTGAAGCGCCATTGGCCGGTCTTGGCCATGTAGGTGTGCTGGTCGAAAAGGTCCATCGCCAGCGAGTGCGAGTTGCCGGCGGCATTGGCCAGCGCTTCTTTGCGAGCAAAGACGAAGCCCATTCCCGGTACGCCTTCCAGGCATTTGCCCGAAGCGGCGATCAGCGCATCGAACGGCACCTGTTGCGCATCAATCGGCAGCGCGCCGAAGGAACTCATGGCGTCGATGATCAGGCGTTTGCCGTGTTGCGCGATGACGTGGGCGATTTCCGGCAGCGGGTTGAGGATCCCGGTGCTGGTTTCGCAGTGAATCAGTGCGATGTGGGTGATGCTGGCGTCGGCACGCAGCAGGCGGTCGACGTCGGCGGCGGTGGTCGGCTCGTCTTCGGCGGTTTCGAAGGTGCTGAAGGAGCGGCCGAGCACTTCGCAGATTTTCGCCAGGCGTTTGCCGTAGGCGCCATTGATCAGCACCAGGACTTTGCCGTCGCGAGGCACCAGCGTGCCGATTGCCGCTTCGACCGCGAAGGTTCCGCTGCCTTGCAGGGGCACACAGTGGTGGCTATCGCCGCCGTTGATGATCGCCAGCAGTTGTTCGCACAGGCTGGCGGTCAGTTGATTGAAGCGGTCATCCCATGAACCCCAGTCGACCATCATCGCCTGACGGGTGCGGGCCGATGTGGTCAGTGGGCCGGGGGTGAGCAGGATGGGTTCGGCGGTACTCATTCTCGTGTCCTCGCAATCGATGGGATGAAGCTACGGGGCTTAAATTGCAATTTGCCGAGCTATCAATCAAATTGTTTGTTGTTATGCCAGCCATCAGTGAGGGTTATTCATGAATCTGTTCCAGCTCCGCGCATTCGATGCGGTGGCCCGCGAGGGCAGCTTCACCCGGGCCGCCGCGCGACTGTTCATCAGCCAACCGGCGGTCACCGGGCACATCAAGGCGCTGGAGGAGCATTACCAGATCACGTTGTTGCGACGCACCGCGCGACGGGTGGAGCTGACGGAGGAGGGCACCAAACTGGCCGCGATCACCCGGGCGATGTTCGGTCTGGCTGAAGAAGCGCAGGTGATGCTCGAGGCCAACCGGCAGTTGCTGACTGGGCGTCTGGAGGTTGCGGCGGACGGACCGCACATGGTCATGCCGATGCTCGCCAATTTGCGCGCGCGGTATCCCGGCATTACCGTGAACCTGCGGCTGGGCAATGCTCAGGAAACCCTGGCGGCGTTGTTGTCGGAGCATGCCGACGTGGCGGTGCTGACCGAAGTCGCACCGCGCAAGGGGCTGCATTTGCAAGACTTGAGCGAATCACGGATTTGTGCGCTGGTGCCCGACGGTCATCCTTGGGCGCAGATGTCCAAGGGGGTGCCGCTCAAGGCTCTGGATCAGGTGATCATGGTGTTGCGCGAGCCGAGTTCGATCACCCGGCGCACCTTCGACGAGGCGTGCGCGGCGGCGTTGGTCAGTCCACGGGTGTTATTGGAGCTGGACAGTCGCGAGGCGGTGACCGAAGCCGTCGCCGCAGAGTTGGGGGTCGGCGTGGTATCGTCGGTGGAGGTCAGTCATGACCCGCGGGTGGTGGCGGTGCCGATTCTTGGCGATGGGTTGGTGAATCGACACATGATTGGCTGCATGGAGCGGCGGCGGGATTTGCGTTTGATACAGGCGTTTTTTGGACTAGCACCTTCCAGATAAACCGAGGCGCGGCCATCGCGGGCAAGCCTTGCTCCTACGGGAGGAAACGCCATTCCTGTAGGAGCAAGGCTTGCTCGCGATGAGGCCGGACCTGCTTATGCCAGACTCTCGCGAACCATCTCCAGAAACGTCGCCACCACCCGCCGCGAACTCTGCTCGCGCAGGCACACCAGCGTCTCGGTCAATCGTCGTTTGCAGTCGGTAATCGGCAACGCGCACACCCGCGAATCCGCACCGAACTCGGCAGCTGATACCACACCGACACCAATCCCCACGACCACCGCCTCACGCGCCGCTTCCCGACCTTCAACCTGTATCGCCGGGCGAATGCGAAAGCCTGCCTGAGCCATTTCTTCTTCCAGCGTTTGCCGCGTCACCGAACCGATTTCCCGCAGCACCAAAGGTGTGTCATCCAGATCCGCAAGGCAAATCGACTCGCGGTCGGCCCACGGATGATTGCGCGAAACGAACGCCACCATCGGGTCATTGCGCAGCGGCAGCGAGATCAGTCGTTCGTCACTGACATCGCGACCGAGCAGCGCGAGATCAGCCTGGTAGTTGAACAACCGAAACAGCGATTCATCGGTGTTGCCGGTTTCGATCTTCACGCTGATGCCGGGATAGCGTTCGCAGAACCGTGCGATCTGCGGCAGCACATGCACCGGCGCATCGACGGCGAGAATCAGACTGCCGGTCTGCAGTGCCTGGGACTCCTGAAGTAATTCTTGAGCCTCGGCCTCGATAACGAACAATCGCTGGGTAATGCTCAGCAAACGCTCGCCCAGATCCGTCAGGCGTACCGAACGTTTATTGCGGTGGAACAGGAGCACACCGAAACGTTCTTCGAGCTTGCGCACTTGGTCGGAAATCGCCGGTTGCGTGAGGAATAGCCGTTCGGCGGCTTTGGTGAAGCTTCCATGGACGGCCACGGCGTGGAAGGCTTTGAGCTGGGCGTGGGAAACCGACATCGAAACCTCCAGTAACAAGCTGAGCTTATATTGGAAATACGATAAATCGATTTCACTTATTAATCAGTAATTGTTTTTATCCACCTCAGCCCCGGTGACTGGTCAGTCGAACAGCGTCGGCGGCCATGAGCCTGTGCGTGCAATAGCAGGGCTCATCTGACCGATATCGCCTCAGGGAAGCTGCGATATCGAAGTGCTCAACAATAAAAAAACAGGCGTTATTTCTCAATTTCTGCCGGCACACTCACACCCTGAGGTCAGAACCACAATGAACAAGCACATCGGCACTATCAAGCGTTGGCGCGTGCAGATCTTCGCGATCACCTGGCTCGCTTACGCCGCTTTCTACTTCACCCGCAAAGCTTTTTCCGTGGCAAAACTGGGGATCGCCGAAGACCCCACCTTCATGCTCGACAAAATGGCCATGGCCAACCTCGATGCCATCTACCTCACGGCTTACGCCATCGGGCAATTCACCTGGGGCATCCTGGCCGACCGCTTTGGCCCAAGGGTCGTAGTGTTTGGCGGGTTGTTGATTTCAGCGGCAGCAGCCTTGGTGATGGGCAGTTTCGCGACGTTGCCAATCTTCGCTACCTGCATGTTGATTCAAGGGTTTGCTCAGTCCACCGGCTGGTCCGGGCTGTGCAAGAACCTCGGCAGTTTCTTTCCCGCCGAGCAGCGCGGGCGGGTGCTGGGGTTGTGGAGTTCCTGCTACGCCTTTGGTGGGTTGGTGGCTTCGCCGTTCGCTGGCTGGTGGGCGTATACGCTGATCGGCACCTGGCATGCGGCGTTCTTTTCCAGTGCAGCGGTGGTTGGGCTGGTCGCCGTGCTGTTTTTTATCTTTCAACGCAACAAACCGGAAGACGTTGGCTTGCCGGCGGTGGAGCCGGAACCGCAACTGACGGCGCAAGAGGCCGATGCGCAAAGCAAGATCAGCATGCTGGAACCGTTAAAAGAAATTCTGCGCAACCGCACCGTGCTGGTGCTGGGCCTGGCGTACTTTCTGCTGAAACCGGCGCGCTACGCGATTCTGCTCTGGGGACCGGTGATCGTCTTCGAGCAGATGCCCTCGGTGGGCAAGGTCGGCGCGGCAATCATTCCGACCGCGTTTGAACTGGCCGGATTGCTCGGGCCGATTCTGCTGGGGCTCGCTTCGGACAAACTGTTCGGCGCCCGGCGCATGCCGGCGTGTGTGCTCAGCCTGTTGGCGTTGACCGTCACTTTGGCCTTGTTCATGGGCGCCCTGCAAACCGGCAGCGTGATGCTGGTGGTGGCGCTGCTGTTCGTTATGGGCCTGACCTTGTACGGACCGGACTCGATGATCAGCGGCGCGGCCGCGATCGATTTCGGCACCGCCAAGGCGGGCGCCACAGCGGCCGGTTTCGTCAACGGTTGCGGCTCGGTCGGGGCGATTCTCGGTGGATTGCTGCCGGGCTACTTCGACTCGGTCACCGTGTTCATCGTCTTCGCTGGCTGCGCATTGTTTTCGGCCCTGGTGCTGATCCCGCACTGGAACAGCCGCCCGGCGGGCCTGCGTGCCGAAAGCGTTTTCGTGCCTAACCAACCGATCACCGTAAAACCTCTGCGTACTTAAGGATTGACCCATGAGACCTTTCTGGCTGGAACAGGCGCTGGCGGCCGAGTCCTGCGCGCCATGCGAACCCTTGGCGGGCGATACCCGCGCCGACGTCTGCATCGTCGGCGGCGGCTACACCGGGTTGTGGACCGCAATCATGCTCAAGGAACAGAACCCCGAGCTGGATGTGCTGCTGATCGAGGCTGATATCTGCGGCGCCGGTGCCAGTGGCCGCAACGGTGGTTGTGCACTGTCGTGGTCGGCCAAGTACTTCACCCTTGAACGGCTGTTCGGCGTCGAAGAAGCCGTGCGATTGGTCACGGAGTCGGAGCGCAGCATCCATGCCATCGGCGCCTTTTGCGAACAGTACGCGGTGGACGCCGATTACCGCCTCGACGGCACGCTCTACACCGCCACCAACCGCGCCCAATGCGGCTCGACCGACGCCGTGATCGCGGCGCTGGAGCGCAATGGCATCAACTCGTTCACCCAACGACCGGTGGCCGATGTGCAACGCATGGCCGGTTCCAGCAAACATCTGGAAGGCTGGTTTTCCCCGGCGGCGGCCAGTGTGCAGCCGGGCAAGCTGGTGCGCGGCTTGCGCCGGGTCGCCTTGCAACTCGGGGTGAGGATTCACGAGCACACCGCCATGACCGGTTTGCAGGAGGGCAAGCCTGCGGGGATACACACCCCGAACGGCACCATTCGTGCAGATCGGGTGGTACTGGCGATGAACGCCTGGATGGCCCGGGCGTTTCCACAGTTCGAGCGCAGTGTGGCGATTGTTTCCAGCGACATGCTGATCACCGAACCACGACCCGATCTGCTCAACGAGATCGGTTTGACCAGCGGCGTCACCGTGCTCGATTCGCGGATTTTCGTGCACTACTACCACAACACGCCGGACGGCCGAATCATGCTCGGCAAGGGCGGCAACACCTTTGCTTATGGCGGGCGAATGTTGCCGGTGTTCGATCAGCCATCGCCCTATGCCGGTTTATTGCAGCACAGCCTGAGCGAGTTCTTTCCGGCGTTTGCCCAGGTCAAGGTCGAGGCGACCTGGAACGGTCCGTCTGATCGCTCCGTCACCGGTTTGCCGTTCTTCGGTCAGATGAGCGCCAGTGGCAACGTGTTTTATGGTTTCGGATACTCCGGCAGCGGGGTTGGCCCGTGTCATATGGGCGGGCAGATTCTCGCCTCGATGGTCCAGGGACTGGACAACGCCTGGACCCGTTCGCCTCTGGTCAACGGCCCGTTGGGCTTGTTTCCACCGGAACCGATTCGTTACCTCGGCTCCCTGATGGTGCGCAACGCCATTCGCCGCAAGGAGCGCGCCGAGGATCATGGGCATCGGCCACGGCATCTGGATGTGCGTCTGGCGAAGTTCGCGGCGGCGGCCGGCAAGGCCGACAAGGGCTGAGTGTCAGGGTGTGAGGTCCGAGCGATTGACCAGCCAGTCGAGCAGCAAGTGGCTGTCGCGGCGTGGCTCGGGAACGGGCCGAGTGCGCGGGTGATGGCCCATGCCGACGCACAGCACGGGCCGGTCCGGGTCGCTGTCGAGAAAACTGATCAGGACGTCGCTGCCGGCCTTTGGCAGGCTGGATGGGTCAATCCGACCGTCCGGCGCTGCAAGGGCCACCGGTAGCCAGATCCCGGCGGATTTAAACGAATCCGCTTGCGCTGTTGGCCACAGCCTGACCTGTATTCGACCTCGATCATCCAGCGCCGCCGGTTGCCCGGCCGGCCCCAGCACCCGGGCGGGCTGATAACCCGGGATGCTCGGCCGGGTCTGTCTGAGCGCCGGCCTGAAGACCGTTGACCAGGGAATGGCGGTGAACTGATTGAGGTAATGGCGGACAGTGACGGGTTTGTCGGTGGCAAGAATCGAAGGCTGCTGCCCCTGATGTCGGGTTTCGGTGAGCAGCCATTGATCGTTGAAATTCGGCAGTGGATGCTCCGACACCTGCACTATCCGTGCGCTGCGCAGTGCGCTCTGATTGCTTTGACCGTGGATCTGCAGGTGCTGGCAACGCAGACGTTCCAGTTGTCGTCGGCTCAACTGATCGCGATGGAGGTGCGCGGGAGCGGTGCGGACCATCACCGGCAATGGTTTGCTGAAAGCATGGTTGGCCGCGCCGTCGTCGGGGTTTTGCGAGCCACGGTTCCTGGCCTCCAGTCGCGAGGGAAAGGGCGGCGAGTCATGGCGCTGGAACAGCTCACTGATCACCGGCAGGTCACTTTCTTCGGACACATTGCTCAGGAAAGGCGCCAGGAGCGGTTCCTGGGGGAAACTCAGACTGTCATCGGCCAGGACCAGCACATGCCCGTCGCGCTGATGTTCGAAGTGATAGTGAATGCCTTCTTCTTCGCACAGCCGTTGCAGCAATGCCAGATCGCTCTCCTCGTACTGAATGCAAAAAGGTCGGAGCGGATAGTGCCCGTTCGACAATTCGAAGCGATAGCTCCCCTCGGGCACATCATGTTCCTCCAGCAGTTGGCGCAGGATCATCGGTACGCTGAGGTGATGAAAGACGCGGCGTGAACGCTGCCGGTCGAGCCATTGAAGGTAGGGCACCAGCACCAGTTTGTAGCCGATCCGGTGGGGGCCGCGATGCTCGCGACTGGCACTGTGAAGGACACCGTGAATACCCTGGCCCTCCATCAGGCTGAGGAAAACCGGCTGTTGCAGTAATTGGTCGAGACTCATGGCCGGTGCCAGGCCGATCACTTCGATGTCGAATCGATAGGGGTGGTTGAGGGCTTCTCGGCCACTGAACTGCAACACCTGCAAGCTCAAATCGCCGTCGAGGAGTGTCAGGGTGAAGGGACTTTCCTTGTCGTTGTGCATCGAATGCGCTTCTGCCATGGAATTCGGGCGCAGAGGGTACGAAACCACAGCCCTTTATGGTCACCGCAAATCGAAGTTTCAGAATCGCCCTACAACTGCCGGTGAAGATGTCGATCGTCATGCGGGTAAACAGGATGGAATTTTTGGTCGATTGCCAACTTTAGGGCGTATAAACTTGGCGCCATGCGTCGGCCAATAGATGTCTCGGCGCCACAGATCAAGAGAGTGAGTAATGGGCGCACAGTGGAAGGTTAAACACAAAGAAGCGGCATCTAACGCCAAGGGCAAGATCTTCGGCAAACTGGTAAAAGAGATCACCATCGCTGCCCGCAACGGTGCCGATACTGCCACCAACGCACACCTGCGTCTGGTGGTCGAGCAGGCCAAGAAAGCCTCGATGCCCAAGGAAACCCTGGATCGCGCGATCAAGAAAGGCGCGGGCCTGTTGGGCGAAACCGTGCAATACCATCGCGTGACCTATGAAGGTTTCGCACCGCATCAGGTGCCGCTGATCGTTGAATGCGTGACCGACAACATCAACCGCACCGTCGCTGAAATCCGCGTTGCGTTCCGCAAGGGCCAATTGGGCGCTTCCGGTTCGGTAGCGTGGGACTTCAACCATGTCGGCATGATCGAGGCGTCCCCGGACAGCCCTGACGCCGATCCGGAAATGGCCGCGATCGAAGCCGGCGCCCAGGATTTCGAGCCGGGCGAGGAAGAGGGCACGACTCTGTTCCTGACCGAGCCTGCGGACCTGGATGCGGTGCAGAAAGCCCTGCCGGAGCAAGGTTTCACCGTGTTGTCGGCCAAGCTGGGTTATCAGCCGAAAAACCCGGTCAGCGGTCTGAGCGACGAGCAGATGGCAGAAGTCGAAGCCTTCCTTGAAGGCCTCGATAACCACGATGACGTGCAGGACCTGTTTGTCGGGTTGGCGGGGTAATTTGATTTTTCAGTGATACCGCCATCGCGAGCAGGCTCGCTCCCACAGTAGGTTGTGTTGAATAAAAATTATATGTTCGACACAAAACCTGTGGGAGCGAGCCTGCTCCGGGCGGCGATCCGACGATTGACCGCGAAGCGGTCACCAGCGATTCAACGCCTGCACAATCTCGCTGAACCCCGGTCGCTCCAGCACCTGCGGCTGACAGCAGCGCTGCTGCAATGCCTCTAGCTGCACACGATTCTCATCGATCAACCCCGAGTCGATCCGCTCCAACAATTCCCCCAGCAAAATACCAAACGCCCGCACTTCTATCCGTTGCAGCGCACGGCTTTCAAGGCTGTCCGAGATGGCATGGAAAGACGCGGCGCCAAAATCCCCCAGCAGGCAATCACCGTGCTCGTTCCACAAAATGTTGTGGCCGTAGAGGTCGCCGTGGGTGATGCCATGCTGGTGCAAATGCTCGGCTGCCGAGGCGATGCCACAGGCGATGCGCAATGCCACGCCAGCGCTGAACCGGGTGTCGCTGGCATAAACATCGCGGGTACATGACGCCAGGCTCGGCAGCCCCGCCAGATTGCGATAGCTCGGATCAATCAATTGCATCACCAGCCCGGCCTGGGCTTCTGGATGCCCGACGACGCGCCCTTCAACCCGAATCAGGTTGGGGTGAAAACCTGCGGTCATGCAGGCGTTCATTTCGTGCAACGGTGAGCCATCGCTGGTCATTTCGCCTTTGTAGAGTTTGACCGCGACCTGAGTGGCCGGTTGGCCCGGTCGGTCCCACGTGGCCCGATGAATCACACCCGATGCGCCTTCGCCCAGTTGCTGCTCCAGTTGCAGTTCGGACCAGGGAATGCGAGGGGTGGCTTCGAGGGCGGCCGCATCGGCTTCGGTCTCCAGCGGGTTACCGGCGTACGCCAGCCAGGTCAGGCTCGGCAGGGACAGCAGCCACTCGGGCAACTCGCTCAACTGATTGGCGGCGATGCGGATCAGTTCGAGTCGATGGCAATGACGCAAGCTGTCCGGCAAGCGTTGCAAGCGGTTGCCGGCAAGCATGAGTTTTTGCAGGTGCGGGCGTTCACCCAGCTCGGCGGGCAACTCAGTGATGCAGTTATCGGTCAGGACTAACCAGCGCAGCAACGGTGGCAGGGCAGCGCCTGACACGCGCTCGATACGGTTGGCCTTGAAGCTGGCCATTGTCAGCGCGGAGCATTGGCCCAGGCAGTCGGGCAGTTCGGTGAACAGATTGTCCGAGCAGAACAACACGCGCAAACGGGTCAGGCGGTGCAAGTCATCCGGCAGGCTGCTCAAGGCATTGCCACTGAGGTCGAGGATTTCCAGCGAGTCCGCCAGGTCGAAGATTTCTCGCGGAAACTCCGTCAGGCCGCCGGTGAGGCCCAGGCGAGTGATGCCCGATAGTTGGCCGGCGCGCAGTTGGGCAAGGGTATCCATGAACAGATTCACTATTGATCGAGAGGAGGGCGCGGAGGCCAGAAAATGGGCGCCATCATAGCTGGAAAAGTGTGGTGTCTGTCAGGCTGTACCAAATGTGGAATTTCCATTCCAGCTGTGTCGACGATGCTCTTGTGGTGAGAGGGCTTGCCTGTGGCGAGGGAGCTTGCTCCCGCCGGCCGATCCGCGCCCGGGCGCAGCAGTCGTAACCGTTCAACGCGGTGTGTGAAAAACCGCGCTTTCATGGTTTTGAGGCTGCGTCGCAGCCCAGCGGGAGCAAGCTCCCTCGCCACAGGTGTTGTGGTGTTCCCAGATCTGGTTGGGCCGGCTATCTACCGCTCGATACTGCGATTCCACCGCGCATTCCATTCCGGACGCTGTTCGTTGACCTGATCCCAATCGATCGCAATGGCCGTGGTCAGGTACTGCTTCATCGCCTCGACCTGACCGCGAGTCTTGTCAGTGGTCGGGGTA
Organism: Pseudomonas sp. LS2P72; assembly: GCF_054897865.1. NCBI lineage: Bacteria > Pseudomonadati > Pseudomonadota > Gammaproteobacteria > Pseudomonadales > Pseudomonadaceae > Pseudomonas > Pseudomonas sp. LS2P72. Next base: position 4,798,086 of record NZ_CM142708.1, on the reverse strand, counting down.
TTGGGGTTGGACGGGATCTGGTCGCCATCTTCAAGCGCGGCGGCCTGCGCTTCTGGTGTCAGCAAGAAGGCGGCGAGTTTCTGCGCCAGTTCTGGCTGAGTGTTGTTGGCGATGGCACATTCAGCCACGTTGAGCACCACGGCGCCTTCCTTCGGTTGCGCATATTCGACTGGCATGCCCTTGAGTTTCAGGGCGGTGACCTGGGTCGGTGTCAGCGGGAACAGCGCGGCTTCGTCGGTCTGAAGCATTTCGGAAATCTTCGCCGAGCTCGGGATGTACTCCAGCACGTTGCGCCCGACGGTGTTCGGCCAAGCCTTGAAGCCCGGCTCGACGTCGGTTTCGCTGCCGCCCTGAATCCGGTTGAACATCAGGAAGCCGTGCAGGCCGAAGGTCGAGGAGGCCATCGACTGGAACACCAGTTTGTCCTTGAAACGCGGGTCGGCCATGTCCATCCATGAGGTCGGTGCGGTCCAGCCTTTCTCCTTGAACAACCGCGTGTTGTACGCCAGCCCGGTCACGCCGAGACTCACCGCCACCGCTTGATCCTTGATGCGGCCCTTGGCCGGAATCTGCGCCAGCGGCGCGCTGTCTTCGAGTTTGTCGCACAGCCCCATGGCGATGGCGCGGTACATGATGCCGTCGTCAAGGAACATCACGTGCATCTGCGGGTTGCCTTTGCTGGCCTGGACCTTGGCCAGAATATCGGCGGAGGTGCCGGGCACAATCACCACTTTGACGTTGTTGGCCTTCTCGAAAACCGGCAGCACCTTGTCGGCGTAGAGCCGCTCCATGGTCCCGCCGTTCATGCCCAGGTAAAGCGTCGGTTCGGCATGGGCCTGGCTGACCGTGAGCAGGGCGCTCATGCAGGAGATACCGAGCAGTGCAGTGCGTTTGACGTTATTCATTGGCGCGACCTTCCTCTATCAAGCAACGGAGATGGAGTGAAACCGGGTGATGGAAAACGCATCCAGTGGCGTCTTTGAGGCGCCGCTGCAGATGATTTCGGTGAGCGCCTGGCCCACCGCGGGACCGATCTGAAAACCTGCACCGGCAAAGCCGAACGCGTGCAACAGACCGGGTTGAGTGCCACTGTGGCCGATCACCGGTTGGCGATCGGGCAGGTAACCTTCGGTGCCGCTCCAGGTACGAATCGCCTGGGCGCCTTCAAGAAACGGATACAGCTCGACGGCCTGACGCAGGATCTCGATCACGGCGTGTTGACCGGGCCGGGCGCGAGCGTCGTCGAGGGCAAAACCCTGACCGCCACCCAGCACGCAATTGCCGCGCGCGACCTGACGGGCATAGATACCACCGCCCTCGACCCCGGTGCTGGCATTCATCACCAGCGGTAACGGTTCGGTGACCAGCATCGCCGGGTGCCCGGCGTGCATCGGCACGCCCTCGCCGAACTGTTCTGCCAGGCTGTCGGCCCAGGCCCCGGCGCAATTCAGCAGCCAGGGCGCTTGCAGCTCCAGACCGGTTTGCGTGCTGATGCGAAAGCGTTGACCGTCGTGTTCCACCGCCGTCACCGGGGATTGTTCATGGACTTGCGCGCCATGCCGCCGCGCCGCCTGGGCAAATGCCGGGGAGACCAGTCGCGGGTTAGCGTGACCGTCATCGGGGCAAAACGAGGCACCGACCGCCACCTCGCCGACCCACGGAAAACGTGCGCGTAATTCACTGCGCTCGAGTACCTGCAAATCGAGGCCAAAGCCCCGACTGCTGGCGGCATAGTCTTGCAAGGCGTGCAGATCGTTGAGGCTGCGGGCCAGTTTCAGGTGGCCGCTGCGCTGATACTCACCGTCGATGCCAATCAGCTGCGGCAGTTGTCCCCAGATGTCGTGGGCCCGCTGCGACAACGGCAATTGCGACAGCGGTCGCCCCTGACGCCGCACGCCGCCGTAGTTCACGCCGCTGGAATGCGAGCCGCAGAAGTCCCGCTCAAGCAGCGCCACGCGACGACCGGCCCTGCTCAAAAAGAGAGCGGCGGAGGCGCCGACAATACCGCCGCCAATGATGACGGCATCGACTTCGATCATGACTCGACCTCCAGACCAAACGGCAGGGGTTTTATCGGCGCCTGAGCCCGAAGCCTGCCGATGTCGGATACGGATCGCTGGCTTTCGCAGGCAATGATTTCCGCGGCGGCGGCGCCACACATCCGTCCCTGACAGCGGCCCATGCCGACCCGGCAATGCGCCTTGACCCGGTTGATTTCCCAATGGCCCTCGCGCACCACTTGGCGGATGTCGCCGGCCCGTACTTCTTCGCAGCGGCAGATCATCACGTCATTCGGGGCATCGACGGCCCATTTTTCGGGAAAGACGAAGGCCCGTTCCAGGCCTTGGCGGAAGGTATCGATCCGTCTCAGCGCCTGCTCCAATTGCGCCCCACGTTGCGACGGGGTCAGGTAACCGATGTCTTCGAGCAACGCCAGGGCTGCGCGTTCGCCGGCCATTTCCGCCGCGTCGGCGCCCATGATGCCGGCGCCGTCACCGGCCAGGTAAACCTCGGCGACACTGCTACGACCGGCGCCGTCACGCTGCGGCAGCCAGGCGCGGTTGAGCGGATTCCAGGCGAATTCACAGCCAAGCAGGTCGGCGAGTTGGGTTTCACTGCGCAGGCCATGGGCGAAGGCGACGGCGTCGCAATCGAGTGGTTGTTCACCCTTTGCATTGGACCAGTTCAGCGATTGCACACGTTGTTCGCCATTGATGTGTTTCAGGTTGGCGCCCTGATGCACCGGAATACCGTGGGCGGTCAGCCAGCTGCGGTAATAGATGCCTTTGGCCAGGGTGGCCGGTTGCGAGAGCAGGCCGGGCAGGGCGCGGGCCTGAGCGCTGAAGGGCGAACTGTCGAGCACAGCGACGACATTCGCACCGGCCTTGGCGTATTGATACGCCACCAGGTACAGCAACGGCCCGCTGCCGGCGAACACCACGCGTTCACCGATGGCGCAGCCTTGAAACTTGAGGGCAATCTGCGCGGCGCCGAGGCTGTAGACCCCTGGAAGGGTCCAGCCCGGCACCGGCAGAATCCGGTCGGTGGCGCCCGTGGCGACGATCACCCGCGAGAACGCCAGCCGCGCGGCGCGGCCTTCATGCAAAGTGTCGAGCGCACCGTCCTCGACGTTCCATACCAGGGTTTCAGGACGGTAATCGAGTTGCTCGCGCAGCGCGTCGATCGTCTGATGCAACGCGTTGGCCTTGCTGGCTTCGAAGCCGTACAGCTTGACTGGGGAACGCTTGAAGTTGGCCGGTTGGCGACGATAAATCTGCCCGCCACCGCGTGCTGCTTCGTCCAGCAGCACTGGGCGAACGCCGTGGGCGACCAGGGTTTGTGCGGCACGAATGCCGGCGGGCCCCGCACCGATGATGACTACAGGTTTCATACCCACCCCGTCGGCGTTGCCCACATTATTTTTGACCGCCACGGAACCCCTGTGGGAGCGAGCCTGTTCGCGATGACGGCGGTACATTCAACATGGGTGGTGGCTGACAATCCGCTATCGCGAGCAGGCTCGCTCCCACAGTTGATTGAGGTATGCCGCATTATTTTTGGCTGGATCCCACAGAGGATCGGGTTTCTGCAGGGAAGGTTCGTGTTCATACCGATCGCCCCGGTTCTCGGCTGATCTGCTGCCCGGCTTCGAGCAGCGTCGAGCACGCGCGCACGCGTCGGCCATCGCCCAGTCGTACCCAGCAGTCCTGACACGCACCCATCATGCAAAAACCGGCGCGGGGTTCGGCGCTGAAGTCGCTGCCGCGCAAGTGTTCGCTGCAGGTCAGCACCGCTGTCAGCAAGGTGTCGCCGAGCAGACCGGTGGCCGGTGTGCCGTCGAGGGTAAAGTCCAGGGCCGGGCGGTCGCCTTCGGCCAGTCGTTTCAGCAGAGCCATGGCGCCCTCATTGTTTGCCCACCAGGACCCGATCGAGGCCGTAGACCCGGTCGAGCAAAATCATCGTCAGCGCGGTCAGCCCAATCACCAGTGCCGACACCGCCGCCATCATCGGATCGATGGATTCGGTGGCGTACACGTACATCCGCACCGGCAAAGTTTGCGTGGCCGGCGAGGTGACGAAAATCGACAGCGTGACCTCGTCAAAACTGTTGATGAACGCCAGCAGCCAACCACCGGCCACCCCCGGCAGAATCATCGGCAAAGTGATTTCCCGGAACAGCGTGAAGCGCCCGGCACCGAGCGATTGCGCGGCGTGTTCGGCGCTGCGATCCAGGCCGATGGCCGACGCCAGCACCAGCCGCAGCACGTACGGTGTGATCACCAGCACGTGGGCGAAAATCAGCCAGGCGAAGCTGCCGTTGACGCCCATCAGCGCAAACAAGCGCAGCAATGCGACACCCAGCACCAAGTGCGGAATGATGATCGGCGACAGGAACAGACCGTTGAGAAAGTCGCGGCCGGGGAACTCGAAGCGCGTGATCGCCAGCGCCGCCGGCACCGCAATCAGCGTCGCCAGACTGGCCGCGCAGAACGCCAGGATCAGGCTGTTGTAGAACGCATCGACAAAGTCAGCACGCTCAAACACCGCGCGGAACCAGCGCAGGGAAAACTCCGTGGTCGGCAGGCTCAGGGTGTTTTCCGGGGTGAAGGCCACAAGGCAGACCACCACCAGCGGCGCGAGCATGAACAACACCACCAGGGTATGGAACAGCAGGGCGAAAGGACCGTTCTTGGACATGTCGAGTTATCCCAATGACTTCTTGTAGCGGCCTTCGATCATCCGGTTCCACGACAGCATGATCAGCAGGTTGAGCAACAGCAGGGCCACGGCGATGGCCGCGCCCATTGGCCAGTTGAGCTCCGACAGGTACTGGTCGTAGATCAGCGTGGCGACCATTTTTATCCGGCGCCCGCCGAGCAGGCCGGGGATCGCGAAGGAGCTGGCGGCGAGACCGAACACGATCAAGGTGCCCGAGAGCACGCCGGGCATGATCTGCGGCAACACCACTTGGCGCATCACGGTGAAGTGGCTGGCACCGAGGGACATCGCGGCCTGCTCGGCGGCCGGGTCGAGTTTTTGCAGCGAGGTCCAGACCGGGATGATCATGAACGGCAGCATTACGTGGACCAGCGCAATCACCACTGCGAACGGCGTGTACAGCAGCTTCATCGGCGAGCCGCCTAAGGCTTGCAAGGTCTGGTTGACCAGGCCGTCGGCACCCAGCAACAGGCTCCAGCCGAAGGCGCGCACCACCACCGAAATCAGCAACGGGGTGAGGATCAGAATCAGGAAAATCGAGCGCCACGGCGTGCCCATGCGGCTGAGGATGTAGGCCTCGGGCACGCCGATCACCACGCAGAGCAGGGTGGTCAGGGCGCTGATCCACATCGTGCGCAGAAAGATTTCGTAGAAGTACGGATCGCCGAGCAGGCTGCTGTAGTGATCGAGGGTGTAGGCGTCGCTGTTGATTCCCGAGCTGTAGTCGAAGACGTTGAACGACAGCACCAAGGTCAGCAGCAGCGGGATCACCAGCAGGCCGAGGTACAAGGCCAGGGCCGGTGCCGACAGCCAGTAACCCTGGCGTCCCTGGCGAATGGCGACAAGCGTACTCATGCCGGCACCTCGTCGGCACTCAGCACCCGCAGCAACGTCGCGTCCCAATCGAGCCCGACCGCCGTGCCTTCGGTCAGCGGTGCCGAACCGTCGTTGCGGCGCACCACGCTGAGTTCACCCAGAGTCGTCGATACGCCGTACAGCCATTGGCTGCCGAGAAAGAAGCGGCTGACGATGTTGCCTTGCAGACGGCCCAGGCCTTTGTCCCGCAGATCGATTTTTTCCGGTCGCAGGCTCAAGGTCAGTTCGCCGCCACTGCGAACCTGGACCACGCCCGCGCCATCACGCTCACCGGGTAGCAGATTGGCCTTGCCGACGAACCCGGAAATGAACTCGGTGCGGGGGTGTTCGTAGAGGGTGTAGGGCGCGTCGATCTGGGTGATGCGCCCGGCCTGCATCACCACCACCCGGTCGCTGATGGACAGCGCTTCGGACTGGTCATGGGTGACCATCAGTGTGGTGATCCCGACTTCGCGCTGGATGCGGCGGATCTCGAATTGCATCTCTTCGCGCAGGTTGGCGTCGAGGTTGGACAGCGGCTCATCGAGCAGCAGCACCGGCGGTTCGATCACCAGGGCCCGAGCCAATGCAACACGTTGACGCTGACCACCGGAAAGCTCCCTGGGGTAACGCTCGGCATGCGGGTTGAGTCGCACCAGTTTCAGCACCCGGTCCACTCGCTGCTGCAACTCGGCACCGGGCACTTTGCGCATGCGCAGGCCGAAGGCGACGTTGTCCTTCACGGTCATGTGCGGGAACAGCGCGTAGCTCTGGAACACCACCCCCAGACCACGGCTGGCGGGTTTGGCGTGGGTGATGTCGCGACCGTCCAGCAGGATGCGACCGCTGCTGACTTCGACGAAGCCGGCGATCATTTGCAGGGTGGTGGTTTTGCCGCATCCGGAGGGGCCGAGCAGCGAGACAAACTCGCCTTTCTCGACCGAGAGGTTGGTAGCAACGACGGCGTCGATCTCACCGTAACGTTTGCCGAGTCCTTCAAGTTGCACAAAAGCCATAACTGCGCTCCACCTGAGATTGTTATGCGTCGCCCGAAGGCGCGCTTTTTTGTATGGGCAGATACGAAAAGGTCTTGCCGGGTGCGTTGACGCTCGACTTGAGTCGGCTGCCGCTGTTGTTCGAATCGCCCCTGTGGACGCAGATTAGGACGAAGACTAGGATGGGCTCAATGGCCTATTTCACTGAATCGATGCCTATTTTCGATTTCATTCAGTGAGTAAATTAATACTCGAGAAAACCCATGACAGATTCCATTGAGCGGAATGAAAGCAAAAGTGATGTCGGTGTTGGCGCGGTCTCCAGACTGTTTGCCGTGCTGCGCAGTCTGGGTGACACCGTCGAGGGCGGGGAGCGCGTGACGCAACTGGCTCAGCGCATCGGGTTGTCACAACCGACCACGCACCGATTGCTGCGCAGCCTGATGGATGAGGGCATGGTCGAGCAGGATGTGCGCAGCAAACGCTATCGCCTGAGCCTGGAGTTTTTCGCTTTGGCGGCCCGCGCGGGGAACACCGGAAACTTGCGTGAACTGGTGCGTCCGGCGCTGCTGCGGCTGTCGGCGTCGTTGGGCGATTCTTTGTTCTTGCTGGCGCGCAGTGGTTTTGATGCGATCTGTCTGGATCGCAGTGAAGGGCCGTTTCCGATCCGGACCTTTACTGGTGACATCGGCGGGCGGGTGGCGCTGGGTGTGGGGCAGGGCAGCTTGGCGATTCTGGCATTCCTGCCAGAAGAAGAGCGCGACACGGTGATTCACTACAACTTGCCGAGGCTCAAGGATTTCCACCTGTACGACGAGGTGTTCCTGCGCTCGGAAGTCGAGAATGTGCGCAAGCTGGGTTATGCCGGGCGCAACACCGGCGTGTTGCAGGGAATGGCCGGGGTGGCGGTGCCGATTCTGGATCGTGAAGGGCGGGCCGTGGCGGCACTGAGTGTGGCGACCGTGAGTGATCGGCTGGGGCCGGATCGCTTGCCGACGGTGGTCGAAATGCTCAAGCGCGAAGCGGCACTGATCGGGCCGCGGATCAATCCGTTCGACCCGTTACTGCGTAGGCCTTCGCAAGTGTTCGGGCAGGGTTGAACACAATCCACAAATGTTCGCCGAGCCCCCTGTGGGAGCGAGCCTGCTCGCGAAAGCGGTGGGTCAGTCGACTTCAATGTTTGATGTGCCGACCTCTTCGCGAGCAGGCTCGCTCCCACAGGGGATTGGTGGTGTGGTCAGAACTGCACGGTTTGCTTGAGCATCTGCGCCGCCGGCGTATCGCTCGGGCTGACCATCGCGTAGTTGTACCCGCCCCCCGACCAGTACTCGGCCTGCAACTCGCCATCGCTGCGACTGCCCCTCGGTAACAGGTAATTTTTCGGTCCCGGTGGGCGGACGTAGAAGCTGACTTTATGGCCGCTTTGATTCTCGTAAACCACCATCGCCGCCGGCCCTTGTTCGGTGCTCAGCAAGCGTCCGCTGACCGGTTTGAAACCTGCGCCCGAGAGGTCGGGTAAGCGATTGGCCTGAGTGAAATAACGGTCGAGCCAACCCTGCATATCACCGTCGTCACTGACTTTGTAGTCGGCCGGCAGGATGCCTTGCTGGGCAATCAGGCGATAGGCCTGCAGGGCATCGGTCATCGGCAGTTGGGCACTGATGAGCGTCATTTCCCGGGCTTGCCAACCGCTGAACCCGCCGACGCTGACCGCGATCAGCAACACGGCAGCGCTGGCCAGGTGACGGCGAGATTGTCGTTTGAGGCGTTGGCGAATCAGCGCCGGGTCGAGGTCCGGATTGGCCGGTTGCTGCAGGACGCCGCTCAATGCCGCGCGCAATTGCTGGGCGTCCTGCTGCCAGGCGCGCACTTGGGCAGCCACCTCAGCGTTGCTGGCCAGAAAAGTCTCCACCAGACGTCGGTCGGCATCGCTGAGTTGCTGGTCGACGTAGGCGTGCAGGTCACGCTCGCTTGGGGGCATGCTGATCATTTGAGTCTCCGCAGTGAAGGACGGGTGATTTCGCCGTCGCTCAGCTGGCGCAAGGCTTGGCGGGCACGGGACAGGCGGGACATTACGGTGCCGGTGGGGACGTCGAGAATCTCGGCGACCTCTTTGTAACTCAAACCTTCGACCGAGACCCAGAGCAGCAGGGCGCGTTGTTCGGTGGTGAGCTGATCGAAGGCTTGCAGGGTCGATTGGGCGATCACGGTGCGTTCCACCGACGGCTGTGAATCGTCACGCCCGGTAAAGAATTCGAGCATCCGCGCATAACGCCGGGAGCGCCGGTGAGCATCGAGAAACTGTCGATACAGAATCGAAAACAGCCAGGCGCGCAAGTCTCCCTCGGGGCGTTTGTCGCTCCAACTCGACAATGCGCGCTCAAGGCAAGACTGCACCAGGTCGTCGGCGCTGCTGGGATTGCGCGTCAACGACACGGCAAACCGGCGCAATCTGGGAATGATTTCTCGCAGTTGTTCGTCGATATCGTTCATGAGTTTCTGGCTAGTCACTACGCTGTGGGCTAGAGAGACGCCCGGCATGCGAGGTTATTCCACGCCTGAAAAAATAAATACGGCGCGATGGAATAAACCGCAGTGGGGTTCGTCTGCTTGATCCTTCTCACTTGTGGCCGATGGCCCTGGAGTCTTTCATGGTAGATCGCTCATCACCGCCCACCCGGCCACCCTTGAGTGCCGCGAGCCTGACATTGCGTCTGGCCGGTATTGCTGTGGTGGTTGCTGCTCTGGCCGGGGCTTTTGCCTACGTCAACGGCACCTTTGACCCACAGCGCCTGACCCCGAAAAAACTGATCAATGTGCTGGAGACCAACAACGGCGTGCATGCGGGCTTCCGGCGTAACCACTCCAAAGGCGTGTGCGTGATCGGACATTTCGAAAGCAGCGGTGAGGCGCGCAGCTATTCCAGCGCTCAGGTGTTCAATGAAGCGCGGACCCCGGTGGTCGGGCGTTTCGCATTGCCGGCCGGTAATCCTTATGCCCCAGACAACAGCGTGCCGATTCGCAGCCTGGCGTTGCGATTCACCCAGGCCAACGGCCAGCAGTGGCGCACCGGGATGAACAGCATGCCGGTGTTCCCGGTGGGTACGCCGGAGGCGTTTTATCAATTGCAACAAGCCCAGTCACCGGACCCGGCCACCGGCAAGCCGAACCCGGCTGCCGTGCCCGCGTTCTTCGGTTCGCATCCGGAAGCTGCACCGTTCCTGGCCTGGATCAAAACCGCCAAGCCGTCGGCCAGCTACGTGACGGAAACCTATAACAGCGTCAATGCGTTTTACCTGGTGAACGCTGCGGGACAACGGCAGGCGGTGCGCTGGAGCATGGTGCCCGTCGCTCAGGATGCCGCGGGCGCTACGGCGCCGGAGGGTGGTGAATTCCTGGAGAAAGACCTGGTTCAGCGTATTTCCGCAGGGCCGCTGCGTTGGCAACTGAACATCACGCTGGCCAACCCTGGCGATCCGGTCAACGACGCCAGCAAGGCCTGGCCCGAGGGTCGCAAAGTGTTGAACGCCGGCACCCTCGTGCTCGAAAGCACCCAGCCGCAACTCAATGGCGAATGCCGGGACATCAACTACGACCCGCTGGTACTGCCCGCCGGCATAGAAGGTTCCGACGACCCATTGCTCGCCGCTCGTTCAGCGGGGTACGCCACTTCCTACTTGCGTCGTACCAGCGAAGTCAGCCAGTTGCCCTCTGCCAATAAACAGGAGTCTCGTCAATGAGCGCTCAACCGAACCACTTCGCGCCTTTAGCGCGATTGCTGCACTGGCTGATGGCGCTGATGATCATTGCCATGCTGTTTATCGGCGCGGGCATGGCCGCTTCGGTGTCCGAGCGTCATGAGTGGCTCATTCATCTGCACAAACCCTTGGGCGTCGCGATTTTGCTGTTGGTGATCGTGCGCCTGGCCGTGCGTTTTTCCACGCAACAGCCACCGCTGCCGGCGGATCTGCCGGGTTGGCAAGCGCTGGCGGCCAAGGCTTCGCATGTGTTGCTGTACGCCTTAATGCTGATTCTGCCGCTGCTGGGCTGGGCGATGATTTCGGCGGCGGGGGATCCGGTGATGCTCAGCAGCTCGTTGCAGTTGCCGTCGATCGTACCGGCGAATGCGCAGGTGTTTGCGTTCCTGCGCAAGGCTCACGGGTATCTGGCGTGTTTGTTGTTTTTGACGGTGCTGCTGCATTTGGCGGCGGCGTTGTTTCACGGCTGGGTGCGCCGCGATGACGTGCTGGACAGCATGTTGCGGGGCAAGGATCGCGGCTGAGCCTTTGTAGCAGCCTTCGGCAGCTGCTACATGGATCGGGGGAATCAGCGCAAGGTGTTGACCATGTCCGCAACGGTCGTCAGCACATCTTTGCCCAACTGCTTCGAACGCTTGCCGGACCAGCCGGTCAGCGCATTCGGTGCATCATTGTTGTCCTTGAAGGGCATTTCGAGGGTCAGTGACAGGCAGTCGAATTTCTCGCCGACGCTGTTGCACGCCAGGGTCATGTTGGCTTTGCCCGGTTCGTCGCGGGTGTAGCCGTGCTTGGTCTGGAAGTCCTTGGTCAGGTGCTTCAGATGACTGCGGAAATGTTCTTCGAGTTTTTCGATTCGTGGCGTGTACCCCGGGTTGCCTTCGCAACCGGCGGTGAACACGTAGGGGATTTCTTCATCGCCATGGATGTCGAGGAACAGGTCGACGCCGTACTTTTCCATCTGCTGCTGAACGAACAGCACTTCCGGGCTGAGTTCCTGGCTGGCGCTCTGCCAGGCGCGGTTCAGGTCCTGACCCATGGCGTTGGTGCGCAGGTGACCGTGGAACGCGCCGTCCGGGTTCATGTTCGGCACCAAATACAGATCGGCGCTGGTCAGCAGTTTGGTCAATACCGGATCGTCGTGTTTTTCGAGACGTTCGATCACGCCTTCCATGAACCACTCGGCCATGTGTTCGCCGGGGTGTTGCTGGGCAATGATCCAGACCTTGCGCTGACCTTCGGCGCCCGTGCCTTTACGCAGCAGCTGGATGTCTCGACCTTCGACGCTCTTGCCGGTGGCCAGCAGTTCGGTGCCGGCCTTGGTCAGCGCTTGCTCGATCAACCAGTCATGGCGACCGCGGCTGTAGGGTTCGAAGTAAGCAAACCAGGCGTGAGTGGCGGTGGCTTCAAGGCTGAAGCGCAGGCAGTCACCTTCGAAAATGGTCGGCACCCGAAACCAGTTGACGTGGTCGTAGGACGCCACCGCCTGATAACCATCCCAGGCTTTGTTGTAGGAGGACTTGCTGGCATTGTTCAGACGAAACCAGTGTTCCTGGCCGACGTGCAGACCGCTGGCCTTGAAGTGGAACCACTGAAAGTGCTGGCTGCGGGTGTCTGGCTTGATGGCCAGCAGGGCTTGCAACGGATTGCTGATGTCCAGCACTTCAATGTTGCCACTGTCGAAGTTGGCACTGATGTCGAAAGAGGATTTAGCCACGGCCATAGTCGATTCCTGAATATGATTTTTATGGCTGTTACTTTACACGCTGGGAAGGGAAAAACCGGGGGAATTCTGGCCTGAAGCGGGGGGCGTCCTCCTTGACGCCGACGCAGCTTAGAGACTGTGCGATTGATTCTCAAGCGCTATTTTTGATTAGTTTGGGCCAATGATGCCGGGCTTCTCTTGCCAACGGATATTCTTTTGATATCATCCGCGCCATTCGAATTTGCAGCACCTAAAGACTTCATTAGCCTGAAGGTAAAGCCAGAATAACTGGCAAAAAAAAGACCCGGCAAAAAGCCGGGTCAAAAACCGTGATTAGCCTGATGAGGAGATAGTCCAGGAGACCGACCTAAGGTCACTTGGACAATCGACTGATCTCGCGACCAGCTGCATGCAATAATAATCATTCTCGTTTGCAAGTCAAATGCTTTTATCTGCGCGATTGGAAAAATCTTTCCTGTCCTCCTCGCAAGCACCCGTGGCTCACCCGTTCTGATCGCCCTCCAGGGATCGATCCACCATCGCCCTGGCCATGTCGATCATGTGCACCGCCGAAAACGCCAGGTCCCGACTTGCGCCCTGTAAATTGCTGGCTGACTCGTACGCAATGGCGGCGGCGCAACGTAGCAAATCCGTGGCATGGACCAGCGCCTCTTCGCAGCTGATGTTGCGGTTTACGTCAAAGAAACGTTCTTCGACCACTTCCTCTGAAACAGCTGGTTTCAAGTAATAGTCCAGCGCTCGTTGCGCGGCGGCAGAGCCTTTTGGCGAGGTGAGGGAAGTGTCGATTTGCATGTCAGGCAGGTCGTTGCAGGGGATGGACATGGCGATAGCAAACTCCGTGATAGATTCAGATCCGTGAACCAATCCTAGTACGTACTGTATTTATGACGAGAGATTAAATACTACAATTTGTGTTTTGACGGTCGGAGGCGCCCACGTATCGTGCCGCACATGGATAAATGGATTGAATTGGTCAAGGCCAAGATGAGTGAACTCAAAATCACTCAAGAAGAACTCGCAGATCGCCTCGGGATGTCCCAGGGCGGCGTCGGCCACTGGCTGAACAAACGCCGCGACCCCGGCGTCCTCAACATGAACCGTGTGTTGAAGGCGCTGGGGATGGACTTTCTCGAAGTGGTGCTGGTGATCCGCGAACCACTCATCCTGGAAGAGGAGGAGATGCCTCTGGCGCTGAAGTACAACCCGTACTTCCGCTACCCGGTCAGTGACTGGAAGGAGCCGGCGCAGCTGCGCGATGGTGAGCTGACGGTGTATCGCAAGGAGGAACGCTTCGAGCTGACCGACTACCACGCCCAGGGCCCGGCCTTCTGGCTGAGTGTGGTGGGCGATGCGATGACCGCGCCCACGGGTATCAGCATTGCCGAGGGCATGATGATCCTGGTGGACCCGGCCATCGTGCCGGAGCCCGGAAAACTGGTGATCGCCCAGTGGCCCGACAGCGCCGAGGCGACCTTTCGCAAGCTGATCGAAGAGGGCGGGCAGCGTTACCTGGTCCCGCTCAATCCGACCTATCCGAAGGCTATCTTCACCGACGAGTGCCGAATTATCGGCGTAGTGGTTCAGGCAACCGCCAAATTCTAATCAGATCGGTCCTCGCAAGACGTAGGACCGATCTTCATTTCATGCTTCTTCAAACTCGACCAACGCGCTGCCTTCGCTGACCATCTCACCTTCCTGGCAATACAGCGCTTTGATCACCCCGGCGTGTGGCGCACGAATGCTGTGCTCCATCTTCATCGCTTCCAGCACCACCAGTTGCGCCCCGGCTTCGACCGTTTGCCCGGCTTCCACCAGCACCCGCACGATGCTGCCATTCATGGGCGCGGTCAGCCCGCCGTGATGGCTGTGGCTGGCTTCGACGGCACTGATCGGGTCGTAGGACTCGATGCGGCGCAATTCACCTTCCCATTGCAGATACACAACGTCGCCACGGCGGATTACCCGATGCTGGCGGCGCAGGCCGTTGTGCTCGGTCAGCAGTTGCTCGCCCTTGAGTTGAGCGGTGTGGGCATCAGCGTCGCCCAACGTCAGCGCGCAATCCTGGCCTTCACAACTCAAGTGCAGGGTGATTTCTGTCGGCAGTCCGGCACGAAAACCATTGCTGTTGGCCCAAGGCGAAGCCGGGTCATCGGCACGGATCGTACTCGGCTGACTTTGGGCAAACGCCTGGGCGGCGGCTTGCCAGAATTCGTCACTGAGGTCCGAGGCGACGGGCAGCAGTTGTTCCTGATGACGCGGAATGAACCCGGTATCCAGTTCGGCCGCAGCAAATGCCGGATGGCCGACGATCCGGCGCAAGAAGTTGATGTTGGTCTTGAGCCCGCCAATGGCAAACTCATCGAGCATGCTCAGCAGCCGCAGTCGCGCCTGTTCGCGATCCTCGCCCCAGGCAATCAGTTTGCCGAGCATCGGGTCGTAGAACGGTGAAATTTCATCGCCTTCTTCAACACCACTGTCCACCCGCCGTCCCGGACCCTGCGCGGATTCGCGATACAGCTCCAGTCGGCCGGTCGCCGGCAGGAAATCATTGCCCGGGTCTTCGGCATACAACCGCACTTCGATGGCATGGCCGATCAGCGGAACCTCGGCTTGAGTCATCGGCAGCGCTTCGCCGCGGGCCACACGAATCTGCCAGGCCACCAGATCGAGGCCGGTGATGGCTTCGGTGACCGGGTGTTCGACTTGCAGGCGCGTGTTCATCTCCATGAAGAAGAACTCACCGCGAGAGTCCAGCAGAAACTCCACAGTGCCGGCGCCGACATAGCCGATGGCTTGTGCCGAACGCACGGCGGCTTCGCCCATGGCGCGACGCAGCTCCGGGCTCAAGCCTGGAGCGGGTGCTTCTTCAACGACTTTTTGGTGCCGACGCTGAATCGAACAATCACGTTCGTTGAGGTACAGGCAGTTGCCGTGCTGATCGGCAAAGACCTGGATTTCCACGTGACGGGGTTTGAGCAGGTACTTCTCCACCAGCATCCGCGAATCGCCGAACGAGGATTTCGCTTCACGCTGGGCCGAGGCCAGGGCTTCGGCCAACTGGCTGACGTCCTCGACCACTTTCATGCCTTTGCCGCCACCGCCCGCAGTGGCCTTGAGCAGCACCGGATAACCGATGCGCTCGCAAGCGTCGCGGAAGGTGTCGAGGTCCTGAGCTTCACCGTGATAGCCAGGCACCAGCGGCACGCCGGCGGTTTCCATCAAGGCTTTGGCGGCGGATTTGCTGCCCATCGCGTCGATGGCTGAGGCGGGCGGGCCGAGGAACATCAGGCCAGCTTCTTCAATCGCGCGGGCGAACCCGGCGTTCTCGGAAAGAAAGCCATAACCCGGATGAATCGCCTGAGCGCCGCTGGCCTTGGCCGCGGCGATCAGTTTGTCGATTTGCAGGTAACTGTCGGCGGCTTTGCTGCCACCGAGGTCGACGCGGATATCCGCTTCGCGGCTGTGTCGGGCTTCACGGTCAGTGGCGCTATGAACGGCCACGGTGGTCAGGCCCAGGGCTTTGGCGGTGCGCATCACCCGGCAAGCGATTTCGCCGCGGTTGGCCACCAGCAGGGTGGTGAGAACAGGTGCGCTCATCAACGCGGCTCCTTGGGGGTGGTTTCGGCTTGCCAGCTCGGCGGACGTTTTTGCAGAAAGGCCCGCAAGCCTTCCTGACCTTCGGGGCTGACGCGAATTCGGGCGATGGCATTTTCGGTGTAGCGGCGTAGTGCCGGGGTCAGCGCGCCGTGGCCGACTTCGCGCAGCAAGTCCTTGCTGGAGCGCATGGCGGCCGGGCTATTGAGCAACAGGTTGTCGATCCACTGCTCGACTTTCTGTTCCAGTTCTGCGATCGGATAACTCTCCGACAACAAGCCGATTTCCCGCGCTCGTTGTCCGCCGAAACGCTCGGCAGTCAGCGCATAGCGACGTGCCGCGCGTTCGCCGATGGCTTGCACCACGAACGGACTGATCACCGCCGGGGCCAGGCCGATGCGCACTTCCGACAGGCAGAACTGCGCGTCATCGGCGCCGATGGCCATGTCGCAGCAACTGATCAGGCCCAACGCGCCACCGAATGCAGCGCCTTGCACCACCGCCAGCGTCGGGACTTTCAGCTTGGCGAGGTTGTACATCAACTCTGCAAGTTCCCGGGCGTCGTCGAGGTTGGTGTGGTAATCGAGTTCGGCCGATTGCTGCATCCAGGCCAGATCCGCGCCGGCGCTGAAATGCTTGCCGCGTCCACGCACTAACAGAAAACGCAGACTGGCATCGCTCGACACTTTGTCCAGCGCGAGGATCAGTTCGCGGATCATTTCGGCGTTGAACGCGTTGTTCTTTTCTTCACGGCTGAGCCACAGGGTCGCAAAACCACGCGGGTCGGTCAGCAGTTCGAGGGTGTTGAAGTCGCTCATGATTTTCTCCCGATCACATCCGGAACACGCCGAAGCGGCTCTGTTCGACTGGCGCATTCAGCGACGCCGACAAGGCCAGGGCCAATACATCGCGGGTTTGCGCCGGGTCGATGACGCCGTCGTCCCACAACCGGGCGCTGGAGTAGTAGGGATGACCCTGTTCTTCATACTGGTCGAGGATCGGTTGCTTGATCTCGGCTTCCTGCTCGGCGCTGAAACTGTGACCACTGCGCTCCGCTTGCTCGCGTTTAACCTGCACCAAAACACCCGCGGCCTGCTCGGCGCCCATCACGCCGATGCGTGCGTTCGGCCACATCCACAGGAAACGTGGATCGTAAGCTCGCCCACACATGCCGTAGTTACCGGCACCGAAACTGCCGCCGATGATTACAGTGAATTTCGGCACCTTGGCGCACGCCACCGCGGTCACCAGTTTCGCGCCGTGCTTGGCGATGCCGCCGGCCTCGTATTTCTGGCCGACCATGAAGCCGGTGATGTTTTGCAGGAACAGCAACGGAATGCCGCGCTGACAGGCCAGCTCGATGAAGTGCGCGCCTTTCTGCGCGGCTTCAGCGAACAGAATGCCGTTGTTGGCAAGGATCGCGATCGGGTAACCGTGCAAGTGGGCAAAGCCGCACACCAGGGTCGTCCCGAACAGTGCTTTGAATTCGTCGAACACCGAACCGTCCACCAACCGCGCGATCACTTCGCGCACGTCGAACGGCTGCTTGGCATCCGCCGACACCACGCCGTACAACTCGTCGCTGTTGTAGAGCGGGGCGATGGGCGTGCGCTGTTGCACTTCGCCGAGTTTTCGCCAGTTGAGGTTGGCGATGCTGCGTCGCGCAATGGCCAAGGCGTGTTCGTCGCTCTCGGCGTAGTGGTCGGCCACCCCGGAAATCTTGCAGTGCACATCGGCCCCGCCGAGGTCTTCGGCGCTGACCACTTCACCCGTGGCGGCTTTTACCAGTGGCGGGCCGGCGAGGAAAATCGTCGCTTGCTCGCGCACCATGATTGCTTCGTCGGCCATGGCCGGCACGTACGCGCCACCGGCGGTGCAGGAACCCATGACCACCGCGATTTGCGGGATGCCCATGGCGCTCATATTCGCTTGGTTGAAGAAGATCCGTCCGAAGTGCTCGCGGTCCGGGAACACTTCATCCTGACGCGGCAGGTTGGCACCGCCAGAGTCCACCAGGTAGATGCACGGCAAGCGGTTCTGCTGGGCGATGGTTTGGGCGCGCAGGTGTTTTTTCACGGTCAGCGGGTAATACGAGCCACCTTTTACGGTGGCGTCGTTGGCGACGATCATGCATTCGACGCCTTCCACACGGCCAATCCCGGCAATCACGCCAGCGGCCGGAACGTCTTCGCCATACACCTCGTAGGCCGCCAGTTGGCTGATTTCGAGAAACGGCGAACCCGGATCGAGCAAGCGATTAATCCGTTCACGGGGCAGCAGTTTGCCCCGCGAGGTGTGGCGCTCTTGCGCCTTCGGGCCGCCACCTTGCTGTACTTTGGCGAGCAGGGTGTGCAGGGCGTCGACCTGTTTGAGCATCGCTGCGCTGTTGGCCGCGAACTCCGCCGAACGGGGGTTGAGCTGGGTATGCAGGATAGCCATGGACAGCTCCGTTTAGCGGGTTTCGTTGAACAGTTCGCGACCGATCAGCATGCGACGGATCTCACTGGTGCCGGCGCCGATTTCGTACAGCTTGGCGTCACGCAGCAGACGACCGGCCGGGAATTCATTGATGTAGCCATTGCCGCCGAGAATCTGGATCGCGTCGAGGGCCATTCGGGTCGCGCATTCGGCGCTGTAGAGGATGACTCCGGCGGCGTCCTTGCGGGCGGTTTCGCCGCGTTCGCACGCTTGTGCAACCGCATAGAGGTAGGCACGGCTGGCGTTGAGTTGGGTGTACATGTCGGCGACCTTGCCCTGGATCAGCTGGAACTCGCCGATGCTTTGGCCGAACTGCTTGCGGTCGTGGATGTACGGCACGATCAGGTCCATGCAGGCCTGCATGATCCCGGTCGGGCCGCCGGACAGGACAACGCGTTCGTAATCGAGGCCGCTCATCAGCACTTTCACGCCGCCGTTGAGCACGCCGAGGATGTTTTCCTCCGGCACTTCGACGTCATCGAAGAACAGCTCGCAGGTGTTGGAACCGCGCATGCCGAGCTTGTCGAATTTGTTGCTGCGGGTGAAGCCTTTGGAATCACGTTCTACGATGAACGCAGTGATGCCGTGGGGGCCTTTTTCCAGGTCGGTCTTGGCGTAGATCACGTAGGTATTGGCGTCTGGGCCGTTGGTGATCCAGGTCTTGCTGCCGTTGAGGACGTAGTGATCGCCGCGTTTGTCGGCACGCAGTTTCATTGACACCACGTCAGAACCGGCATTCGGTTCGCTCATGGCCAGGGCGCCGACGTGCTCGCCGCTGATCAGCTTCGGCAGGTATTTGGTTTTCTGTTCGTGATTGCCGTTGCGGTTGATCTGGTTGACGCAGAGGTTGGAGTGCGCGCCGTAGGACAGTGCGACCGAGGCCGAACCGCGGCTGATTTCTTCCATGATCACCACGTGGGCCAGGTAACCCAGGCCCGCGCCGCCGTATTCTTCCGGGACGGTCACGCCCAGCAAGCCCATGTCGCCGAATTTACGCCACAGGTCGGCGGGGAACAGGTTGTCGATGTCGATCTGAGCGGCGCGTGGTGCGATCTCTTTGGCGACGAAGGACTGAACCTGATCGCGCAGCATGTCGATGGTTTCACCGAGGGCAAAGTTCAGGGATGGGTAGCTCATGGGGCACCTTTTGGCTTTTTTGTAGGGTAGGGAGGGCCGTGATTTGGTTCTCACCTTTACGTTAACGTAAGCCTGTGATGAATGGCTGTCAATCACCCTTTACGTTAACGTCAACTTGAGCGACTCTGTAGGAGCAAAGCTTGCTCGCGATAAACGATAACGCGGTCCTGCAACTACACCGCAGTGCTCCTATCGCAAGCAAGCTTAGCTCCCACAATAAAGACAATAGGGGGTCGTCATGGATCAACCCAGTGCAAGCCCGCTGCGCAGCTATACCCGCGGTTCCCAAGACAAAGCCTTGCTGGCGATGACCATCGGCCAGGCGTTCGATAACACCGTCGCGCAGTACCCGACCGGGGAGGCGCTGGTCGTGCGCCATCAACAGTTGCGCTACACCTGGCAGCAACTGGCCGAAGCCGTGGATCTGCATGCCAGAGCATTATTGGCGCTGGGCTTGCAGGCCGGTGACCGTCTCGGCATCTGGGCACCGAACTGCGCCCAATGGTGTATCAGCCAGTTCGCCAGCGCGAAAATTGGTGTGATTCTGGTCAACATCAATCCGGCCTACCGCAGCTCCGAACTCGAATACGTGTTGAAGCAATCCGGCTGCCAATGGCTGGTCTGCGCCGGCGCCTTCAAGACCTCCGACTATCACGGGATGCTGCAGGGTTTGGTGCCTGAGTTGGCGGAGCAATCCATCGGGAAATTGCAAAGCGAACGCCTGCCGGATCTGCGCGGGGTGATCAGCCTCGATGCCCAACCGCCATCGGGCTTCCTGCCTTGGTCACAATTGACCGATCTGGCGGGCAGCGTGTCAGCCGAGCAGTTGCGCGAACGTCAGCACAGCCTGCATTTCGACCAGGCGGTAAACATCCAGTACACCTCCGGCACCACCGGTTTCCCGAAGGGCGCGACCCTCAGTCACTACAACATTTTGAACAACGGTTACATGGTCGGCGAAAGCCTCGGCCTGACCGCGAGTGATCGTCTGGTCATCCCGGTGCCGCTGTATCACTGCTTCGGCATGGTCATGGGCAACCTCGGCTGCATGACTCACGGCAGCACCATGATTTACCCCAACGATGCATTCGATCCGCTGCTGACCCTGACCACCGTCGCCGAAGAAAAGGCCACCGCGCTTTATGGCGTGCCAACCATGTTCATCGCCATGCTCGATCAGCCCAAACGCGCTGAATTCGATCTGTCGAGCCTGCGCACCGGGATCATGGCCGGGGCGACCTGTCCGATCGAAGTGATGCGTCGGGTCATCAGTGACATGCACATGAGCGAAGTGCAGATTGCCTACGGCATGACGGAAACCAGTCCGGTGTCGTTGCAGACCGGTCCGTCAGACGAACTGGAACTGCGCGTCACCACTGTCGGTCGCACCCAGCCACAACTGGAAAGCAAGATCATCGACGAGGCGGGCAACCTCGTGCCGCGTGGCACTATCGGCGAGTTGTGCACCCGCGGCTACAGCGTGATGCTCGGTTACTGGAACAACCCGCAAGGCACCGCGGAAGCCATCGACCAGGCCGGCTGGATGCACACCGGTGATCTGGCGAGCATGAACGACGAAGGCTACGTATGCATTGCCGGACGTAACAAGGACATGATCATCCGCGGCGGTGAGAATATTTACCCGAGGGAGCTGGAAGAGTTCTTCTTTACCCATCCGGCAGTCGCGGATGTGCAAGTGATCGGGATTCCGTGTTCGCGTTATGGCGAAGAGATTGTTGCCTGGATCAAATTCCATCCGGGCCACAGCGCCACCGAGCAGGAGCTGCAAACGTGGTGCAAGGAGCGCATCGCGCACTTCAAGACACCGCGTTACTTTAAATTCGTCGAAGAGTTTCCGATGACCGTGACCGGGAAGATCCAGAAGTTTCGGATGCGCGAGATCAGTATCGAGGAGTTGAAGACCAATAACATATGACGAAAATCCCAAGTGGGAGCGAGCTCGCTCCCACTTGGGATGGCGCTGCAAATTACAAACGCCAGAAAGCACAAAGGGGAGCCGAAGCTCCCCTTTAATTTTGTCGTTGCGCGTGCTCTTTTTTTATTATTGAGGGGCGGTCTGTTGTTGTTTTTGGAAACCGTGACCCTTTACCGCTGTTTTTGTCGATCCCCATCCGGGATCAAGAGCAAACGTATTTTTTTGAGCGCTGATCTACTTTTTCGCTAAGCGATCCAACCAGTTCGGGAGCTACCTGAAGGTAGTTTTATTGTTCTCTGCCCGGTTGCGGGTTACTCCGAAAAGCACCCTGAAAAGCACATCCTCTCCAAAAAAATCTGTTAGCTGCGTCTCTGCCGTGTTGTTTTTGTTATGTCAGAGTCGTTACGTCTTATTGTTATTAGGTTTGCCGCTTTTTTTATTCTTGTTATGCAGTAGAGATAGCAGAAGCCGTGCCAACTTTTAAAAAGTCTTTAAAATCAATGATTTATGTTTTTGTCGGATTTTTCCGTCAGTCAAAACCCGACAATTTGTTTCCGTGTTACTCGCTTGCGCCCCACGTTTCAGACGCAGCGGTAACACCCGGACACCTCACTGTGCGCTACGAGCCTTGGCCACGCGCGAACCGGTCGCTCGCCCCAGCACCGTGCAAATCTGCTGACCGGCCAGAATCAAGGCGTCCAGGTCAATACCGGTCTCGATACCGAGGCCGTTGAGCAGGTAAACCACGTCTTCGGTGGCGACGTTACCGCTGGCGCCCTTGGCGTACGGGCAGCCGCCGAGACCGGCGATGGAGCTGTCGAACACCGAGATGCCTTCCAGCAGACTGGCGTAGATGTTGGCCATGGCCTGGCCATAGGTGTCGTGGAAGTGCCCGGCCAGTTTTTCACGGGGCACATCGGCCGAGACCACTTCGAACATCTTGCGGGTCGCGCCAGCGGTGCCGGTGCCGATGGTGTCGCCCAGGGAAACTTCATAGCAGCCCATCGCATAGAGCTCGCGAGCGACTCGAGCGACTTGATCCGGCGCGACGTTACCTTCGTAAGGGCAGCCCAGCACACAGGACACGTAACCGCGCACGCTGACACCGTGTTGCCTGGCGGCGTCCATGATCGGCACGAAGCGCTCCAGGCTTTCGCTGATCGAGCAATTGATGTTGCGCTGGGAAAACGATTCGGACGCGGCGGCGAACACCGCGACTTCCTTGACCCCGGCCGCGATGGCGTCTTCAAACCCGCGCAGGTTCGGTGCAAGTGCACCATAGGTCACGCCCGGTTTACGCTGGATTTGTGCGAAGACGTCGGCGGAACCGGCCATTTGCGGTACCCATTTGGGCGAAACGAAACTGCCGACTTCTATATAGCCGAGGCCGGCGGCGGTCAGCGCGTCGACCAGTTGCACCTTGTCCGCAACACTGATGGGTTGGGCTTCGTTTTGCAGACCGTCGCGTGGGCCGACTTCGACCAGGCGTACGTGAGTGGGTAAGGGCATGGCAATGGACCTGTTGAAATTGTATGAATGTTCACAGAACCCCTGTAGGCGCTCAGCTCCTACACGAGCTGCTGGCTCTTGATGGTCTGTTCCAGCGCCTGGGTGCAACGCTCCTGCGCGGTGTCCAGTTCCAGCTTCATCTGTTCGATGTCGAGCATTTGCTGTTCGAGCTGTTCACGACGTTCGGCGATTTTGGTCAGCATGGTTTGCAGCTGTTTCTGATTGCCACCGGAGGGGTCGTAGAGTTCGATCAGCTCGCGGCATTCGGCCAGGGAGAAACCAATGCGCTTGCCCCGCAGGATCAGCTTCAGGCTGACCTTGTCACGGGGCGAGTAGATACGTTCCTGACCGCGTCGCTCGGGGCTGAGCAGGCCTTGCTCTTCATAAAAGCGAATGGCTCGGGTGGTGATGTCGAGCTCGCGGGCGAGGTCGGAAATGCTATAGGTCTGGCTGCTCATGGAAGCGCTCGAAAAAGGTCATGGCGCTAAGCTAATGTCAGGTTGACGTTTACGTCAAGGGGCATGGATTTTTGCTGTCAGTGCCGGCCCCTTCGCGAGCAGGCGCGCTCCCACATTCGACCGCATTCTTTCTGGAAGAACCGGGTTAAATGTGGGAGCGAGCCTGCTCGCGATGGGGGCGCCGCGGTGTAAAGTCTTACACCTTATCGAGCTTCTTCTCATGTGCCGTCACCTGCTGGCACAACTCGATCATCTGCTCGCGCATCCAGCGGTTGGCCGGGTCCTGGTCGGTGCTTTCGTGCCAATAGAGGTGGGTTTCCACCGGCGGCACATCGTTGACCGGCAGGTTCACCGAGTACAAATCATGGCGACGGGCGAAGCGTTCCGGCACGGTCATTACCATGTCGGTCTGCTGCAACACCTGGGATGCCATCAAGTAATGCTGGGATCGCAGGGCGATCTTGCGCTGGATGCCCATTTTGCCCAGGGCCAGGTCGACATGGCCCAGACCACTGCGGCGGCTGGAGATATGGATGTGGGTCAGCGACAGGTAATCGTCGAGGGTGAACTTTTCTTTTCCCGCCAGCGGATGGCCCTTGCGCATGGCACACACGTAACGGTCTTCCATCAACTTGACGTGGCGCACTTGCGGGTCAGTGTTTAGCGGCGCGTCGACAGCGAAATCAAGACGCCCGGCCGCCAGTTCCTTGGTGGTTTCGCGGCGCTTGGACAGAAAGCTTTCGATGATCACCGTCGGCGCCAAACGCCGCAGGCGCTGGAACAGTGCTGGCAGAATCACCGCTTCGGTGAGGTCGGTCATGCTGATGCGATACGTCTTGACCGCCTGCAACGGGTTGAAAATACGGCTTTCCTGCACCGACACCCGCAGCAAGGAGAGGGCGTTGCGCACCGGCCCGATTATGTTCTGCGCCATGGGCGTCGGGACCATGCCCTGAGCGGTACGCACGAACAACGGGTCATTGAAGGTCTCGCGCAGACGGGCCAGGGCGTTCGAGACCGCCGGTTGAGTAATGCCGACAATCTGCCCGGCACGGGTCAGGTTGGCTTCGGTGTAGATCGCGTCGAAGACGATGAAAAGGTTGAGGTCGACCTTGCTCAGATTCATTGCGCTGCACTCTTATTGTTGGGCTCTCGATCAGCCGATCATATATCGGTGATGAATGTTAATACACGCCGAGAATAGGCTAGGTAAATTTTCGTAGCTGTTCTAGCATCGATTCCATGACCTGAACAACTCATCAAAACCCTCCATTAAAAGGTAGAGCTGCCCATGGATTTCGCTTATTCGCCCAAGGTGCAAGAACTGCGTGAGCGCGTGACCGCGTTCATGGACACCTACGTTTATCCCGCCGAAGCGGTGTTCGAGCGCCAGGTCGCCGAGGGCGATCGCTGGCAGCCGACCGCAATCATGGAGGAGCTCAAACTCAAGGCCAAGGCTGAAGGTTTGTGGAATTTGTTTTTGCCGGAGTCCGAACTCGGCGCCGGCCTGACCAACCTTGAATACGCGCCATTGGCCGAAATCATGGGCCGCTCGCTGCTGGGCCCCGAGCCGTTCAACTGCTCGGCGCCAGACACCGGCAACATGGAAGTGCTGGTGCGTTACGCCAACGAAGAGCAGAAGCAACGCTGGCTCGAACCGTTGCTGCGCGGCGAGATCCGCTCGGCGTTCGCCATGACCGAACCGGACGTGGCCTCGTCCGACGCCACCAACATGGCCGCCCGCGCCGTGCGTGATGGCGACGAGTGGGTAATCAACGGCAAAAAATGGTGGACCTCAGGCGCTTGCGATCCACGCTGCAAGATTCTGATCTTCATGGGCCTGAGCGATCCCGACGCGCCGCGCCATGCCCAGCACTCGATGATTCTGGTGCCGGTGGATGCTCCGGGTGTGAAGATCGTTCGTCCGCTGCCAGTGTTCGGTTACGACGACGCACCTCACGGCCACGCCGAAGTGCTGTTCGAAAACGTCCGCGTGCCGTACGAAAACGTCCTGTTGGGCGAAGGACGCGGCTTCGAAATCGCTCAGGGTCGCCTTGGCCCGGGTCGGATTCACCACTGCATGCGTTCAATCGGCATGGCTGAACGTGCATTGGAACTGATGTGCAAACGGGCGGTAACCCGTACTGCGTTCGGTAAACCTTTGGCACGCCTGGGCGGCAACATCGACAAGATTGCCGACTCGCGGATGGAAATCGACATGGCGCGCCTGCTGACGTTGAAAGCGGCGTACATGATGGACACCGTTGGCAACAAGATTGCGAAAAGCGAAATCGCTCAGATCAAGGTTGTCGCACCGAACGTGGCCTTGCGGGTGATCGACCGGGCGATCCAGATCCATGGCGGGGCAGGGGTTTCCAACGATTTCCCACTGGCGTACATGTATGCGATGCAGCGTACTCTGCGCCTGGCCGATGGCCCGGACGAAGTGCACCGTGCGGCGATCGGCAAGTTCGAGATCGGCAAGTACGTGCCCAAAGAAATGATGCGCGGCAGCCACTGATAATGTCGGAGCGAGCTTGCTCGCTCCCACAGGTTCGGTTCGTCAGTTCACCATTGGCAAGCCGTAGAACGCTCGCGCACACGCCGTGCTGTGAGCGGCCAGATCTTCCTCGCTCTCCCCGCGATGCAGCGCCACTTCCCGCAATACTTCGGTCAGATACGCCGGTTCGTTGCGGCCATTCTTCGGCTTGGGCCGCAGACTGCGCGGCAACAGATACGGCGCATCGCTTTCCAGCATTAGCCGTCCCTGTTTGATCTCTTTCACCAGTGGATGCAGGTGCGTGCCCCGGCGCTCGTCGCAGATCCAGCCGGTGATGCCGATGTGCAAATCCAGATCGAGGTAACTGAACAGCGCCTTCTTTTCGCCCGTGAAGCAATGCACCACAGCGGCCGGCAATTGATCACGGTAATCGCGAAGGATCTCCAGCAAGCGCTGACTGGCGTCGCGCTCGTGGAGGAACACCGGCAATTGCAGTTCGACTGCCAACTCCAAGTGCTTTTCCAGGACTTTTTCCTGCTGCGGGCGCGGCGAGAAATCACGGTTGAAATCCAGCCCGCATTCACCCACCGCCACGACGTTCGGCTCTTTGAGCAAACTGCGCAGACGCTGGGCGCTGTCGGCGTTCCAGTCGCTGGCGCAGTGGGGATGAATGCCGGCGGTGGCGAACAGCCGTTGAGCCGTTTCGTCCAGTTGCCGGCACAGTTCCAGCGCCTGCTCGCTGCCCTCGACACTGGTGCCGGTGAGCACCAATTGGCAGACCCCGGCAGCGTAGGCACGGTCGAGTACAGCCTGGTGTTTGTCGGCAAAACTGGGGTTGGTCAGGTTGACGCCGATATCGATGAGTTGCATGGTGCTACCTCGGACCAAAGGCCGGAAAGCATATCAGAGCTGTAGATTTATAAGAAAAGCCAAGAACTACAATGAGTTAAAGCTGTCTCTTGATGCCGCGAGACAGGTCAGGGTGGCTAAGGTGCCATCACTGTGCCAGTCTTTCGCACTTTGCCAGCGCTCAAGGCGCTCTGTTTCTGTCGTTCGATTTCATGAAAATTCTTGAGATCGGCCCAGTATTCTTTCTGGAGAGTGGATGATACGTCCCTCGGTTTTGCTACTGCTGTGTTGCTCGTTGCTGCTGCCGATGCCGGCGGTTGCGCGTCTGGCCGGGCCGCTGCAAGCCGTGCCTTCGGCCAAAGTGCGCGACTTGGCGGAAATCCGCAGCAGTCGCGTGCTGCGCGTGTTGGTCAACCAGAGCCGCAACAGCTCCGGCGAAGTCCAGGGCCAGGCCATCGGTGTGGAATACCACCGCTTGCGTGCCTTCGAGCAGTACCTCAACGGTCACGCCCGTGACGGTCAGGAAATTACCCTCAAGATCATTCCCAAGGGCAAGGATCAACTGATCGGCGCGTTGCAGCGCGGCGAGGGTGATCTGGTCGCACCGGGCGAACTGCTGGACCTGCAACCGGGCCACGCGGTCAGCACCAGTGAACCGATTGCCAGCAACATCCCGTTGATATTGGTCGGGATTAAAGGCGAGCGACGTTACACCCGTCTCGAACAACTTTCCGGCAAAACCCTGGCGTTGCCCACCGGCAGTGCCGCCGGGGACGCGGTCAGTCAAATCAATCAAAAGCTCGCGCTGTTGAAACTGCCACCGGTGAGCATCGAGTGGGTCGATCCCAGTCTGGCGGTCGAGGATGTGTTGGAGATGGTCCAGGGCGGAATCTTTCACCTGACGATCGTGGAACAACCCATTGCCGAACGCTGGGGCAAGATCCTGCCCAAATTGCGTTTCGATCGGCAGGTGCTCATCAGCGAGCCGGGCGAAGAGTTCTGGTTCGTGCGCCGCGACGCCTCAATGTTGCGCGCGAGCATTGATCGCTTCCTGGCCGGTTACAAAAAACCGTCGGATCAGGATGCCGCGTTCCTGCGGATCTATCGACGTCTGTATCAAGTGCACTATCCATTGGCCAAGGCAGATCGGCAGCGCCTCGAGAAACTTCGACCGGTGCTGCAGAAACACGCTGAAGCCCAAGGCATGGACTGGTTGAACCTGGCGGCCCTGGCGTTCAAGGAATCGGCCTTGCAGCCCAATGCCCGCAGTGGCAGCGGCCCTACCGGCCTGATGCAGATCACCCCGTCCGCCGCGCAGCGGGTGGGGGTCAACAACATTCAGAATCTCGACGCCAATGTGCAGGCCGGGGCCAAGTACCTGGCGATGATTCGTCGCAAGTTCTTTGCCAGCCCCAAACTCAACGAGCGTGAGCGCATGGCGTTCGTGCTGGCGGCCTACAACATGGGGCCGGAGCGGGTTCAGGGCATGCGTGCCGAGGCTCGGCGGCGCGGTTTGAATCCCAATCAGTGGTTCTTCCAGGTCGAACGCATCGCCATGGAGCAGGTGGGAATGGGCGCCGTCAGCTATGTTAACAGCGTGAACAAGTATTACCTGGCGTTCGATCGGGAGCGGGAGACGTTGGAGCCCCAGGGGCAGAAAGTTGCCTCACGCAAATAATCGAATAAACTGATTGTAATGGCGCATTAATTGCGCTTTTTACATGAAATTTACCGATTAATATAGCGGCCAACCAACACACACTGACAATGGATGACACAGCATGAGCACACTGATCAACAAGGTACTGTTTACCCGCGCTGGCTACGGCTTGACTGTCTTGCGGATTTTCGTCGGCATCATCTTCGCTGCCCACGGCTCGCAGAAACTCTTTGGGGCGTTCGGTGGTTACGGCCTGGCGGGCACCGCGCAGTACATGGAAAGCATCGGCCTGGCGCCGGGCTATCTGATGGCGATGCTGGCGGGCGGTACCGAGTTCTTCGCCGGTCTGGCCTTGATCATTGGCCTGCTGGTTCGCCCGGCAGCCCTCGGCCTGGCCTTCCTCTCGCTGGTGGCAATCTTCTCGGTCCACCTTCCTAACGGTCTGTTCATGGCCAACAACGGTTATGAATTCGCCCTGGCCCTGCTCGGTGGCAGCATCGCGGTGCTGATCGAAGGCGCCGGCAAGCTCTCGGCTGACCGCGCTATCGCTGGCTGACCGCTCTGGCTCAATGAAAAGGCCCGCATTGCGCAGGCCTTTTTTGTTCTCGTCATTCTTGACACTGTCCGGTCAGCTTCTCTAGGATGCTGCCCATGCGCCGATTTAAACAGCTACTTGCGGGGCGCCAGGTGACTCATTCAGTTGCCGATAGAAGCTTGAAACAGGCTTCGAAATACCGCTAAAGCGCTGGTTCGGTGTTGCCTCTCACCTGCCATGCAGACTTTTGAGGCCGAGACACGACACAATGAATGCACTAAGCCCCGTTATACGCCCCGCGCCGATCACGGCACACCTGACCCAGCGCAATCCAAAAATCCTGCTTGGCGGCAAACATCAGCCGACACTTTTGCGTTATCTCGATGGTTGGCCACGTCGCACCGGTGGGCCTGCGGCCTTCCTGATCCAGTTTGTCGAAGAGGGTGAATCGCTGGCTCGATTTGCCAGCGACAGTTTCGATCTGGCGGTGATTCAATCGCCCAGCCTCGAGGACGCCCCCGAAGTGATCAAGCAACTGATTCGCGTTGCCCGACAGGGGCTGATTACCCGCCGTTGAGGCTTTGAGCGCTGCGGTTCAAAGATAGTCGATCGCCACGATATACACGCACTGCTCACCCGTCGGTGTCTGGACTCGAACCTCGGCGTCCAGCGCCTTGCCGATCAGGGCGCGCGCCAACGGCGAATCGATGCTGATCAGGCCCAGTTTCAAGTCCAGTTCATCCGGCCCGACAATGCGGTAGCGCGATTCTTTGCCGTCCTCGTCTTCGATCGTGACCCAGGCACCAAAATAAACTTTGTTCGGATCGCTCGGTTTTTCGCTGACAACTTTGAGCGCTTCCAGCCGCTTGGTGAGAAAGCGCACGCGACTGTCGATCTCGCGCAGCATCTTTTTGCCGTAGGTGTATTCGGCGTTTTCCGAGCGGTCGCCCTGGGCCGCGGCCTCACTGACGGACTGTGTCACCTGCGGCCGGCGCACATGCCAGAGCTCATGAAACTCGGCCCGCATCCGCGCTTCACCTTCGGGGGTGATCAGCGCGGTGCCAGCGGTGCGGGGAGGGCGATAACGGCTCATGGCGACTTCTTGTGGTAGAGAGAGCGTGAGTCTATCAACCCTCGCGCAAGACTGTCAGGGGGCTGGCGTTCAGCGCGCGGCGCGTACCGAACACGCCGGCACCGCCGATCAGTACCGCGCCGATCAGTGGCAATACCAGCAACCACGGATGCGGGTGCCACGGCAGGTCGAAGGCATAGCGGTAGAGCACCATACTCACCAGTTCCGAACCCAGCGCTGCCAACAATCCGCTGACCGCCCCCAGCAGACCGAACTCGATCCGCCGGGCCTTGACCAATAGTTGCCGCTCGGCCCCTAGCGCTCGCAACAAGGCGCCTTGGCGAATGCGCTCATCGAGCGTCGCCTGCAAGCCTGAAAACAACACCGCCATCCCCGCCGCCAACACGAACAACAGCACGTATTCCACCGCCAGGGTGACTTGGGCGAGGATGCTGCGCAGCTGTTCGAGCAACGCTTCGACTTGCAAGATGGTCACCGCCGGGAACGCCCGGGACAGATCCACGATCTGCTGATCATGACCGGCCGCCAGATAAAAACTGGTCAGGTAGGTCGCCGGCAAATCCTTCAGCGTGCCGGGCTGGAAGATCATGAAGAAGTTAGGCTGGAAGTTGTCCCAGTTGACCTCCCGCAGGCTGGTGACTTTTGCTTCGCGATTGGCGCCGCCCACGGTAAACACCATGTGATCGCCGAGCTTGAGCTTCAGGCTTTCGGCGACTTTGTCTTCCACCGATACACCGGGAATTTCGTCCGGTGTCTGATCAGTCCACCAGTTGCCCGCCGTGAGTTTGTTGCCGGTCGGCAAATCCGCCGCCCAGGTCAGGCTCAGGTCGCGCTGGATCGCTCGATCACCGGCCGTATCCTTGCTGACGATTTCCTGCACCGGTTCGCCGTTGACGCTGATCAGCCGTCCAGGTACCACCGGGTACAGTGGCGCCGATTGCGCCGACAGTTTGATCAGGCGATCGATGAATGCCTGTTTGTCCGCCGGCAGAATGTTCAGTGCGAAATAGTTGGGCGCGTTTTTCGGTAGCTGGTTCTGCCAGGTGTCCAGCAATTCGCCGCGCAGCAAAGCGATCAGCGCCATGGACAGCAAAATCAAGCCAAAGGCCAGGGATTGCCCCGCGGCCGCCAGCGGATGGCGCAGCAATTGGCCCAGCCCGAGGCGCCATGGCAAAGAGGCACGCGCGAGCATTCGACGCAGACTCTTCAGAAGCAGCAACAGCAAGCCGCCAAGCACCAATGCTGCGATTACACCGCCACCGAGCAGGGCGAAGGTCAATATCAAGTCCAGGCTCAGCCGCCACATGATCAGCCCGAGGGCGCCCAATGCCGCGCCGTAGACCATCCAGGTGCTGGAAGGAATCGGCAGCATGTCCCGACGCAAGACCCGCAATGGCGGAACCCGGCCCAGTGCCGCCAGCGGCGGCAAGGCAAAACCGGCCAGCGCCACCAATCCGGTGCCGATCCCTGCGATGGCAGGAAACAGACCGCCCGGTGGAACGTCGGTCGGCAATAAATCATGCAGCAGCGCGAACAGCCCTAGCTGCGCGAACCAGCCGATGAGGGCGCCGCTGATACTGGCGAGCAGTCCGAGCACCGTCAGCTGCAAACTGAACAGCACCATGGTTTCCCGTCGGGACAGCCCCAGACAACGCAGCAATGCACTGGCATCGAATCGGCGGGTGGCGAAGCGCGTGGCTGACAGAGCCACCGCCACACCTGACAACAGAACCGCCACCAGACTGGCCATGTTCAAGTAACGCTCGGCCTTGCCCAACGCGCCGCCGATCTGTCGGTTGCCATCACGGGCATCCTGAATACGCTGGTTGGCGGCCAGGCCGGGTTTGATCAATTGACGATAGGTTTCCAGCGCCTCGGCTTTGCCGCGCCAGAGTTCGCGGAAACTGACCCGGCTACCGGGTTGCACCACGCCGGTCGCGGCGAGGTCGCTGAGATTGATCAGCACTCTCGGCGTCAGGCTATAGAAGTTGCCGGCACGGTCCGGTTCGTAGGTCAGCACTCGCGCCAGTTTGAGGGTTCTAATGCCGACGTCGATGCTGTCGCCGATCTTCAGGTCCAGCGCGGTCAGCAGTCGCGCTTCGACCCAGGCTTCACCGGGTTTCGGTCCGCCACCGGGTTCTTCCGGGGCGAAGGGCGCCGGGGCACTTTTCAGTTCGCCGCGCAGTGGGTAGATGTCGTCGGCCGCTTTGATGCTGGACAACTGAATGCCATTGTCGGTGGCGATGACGCTGGAAAACTCCACCACTTGAGCGTGTTCGAGGCCCAGCTCCGTGCCGCTTTTAATCTGTTCGGGTCGCGCAGGAGAGCTGCCTTCGAGCAACAGGTCGGCACCGAGAAACTCGGTGGCGCGCAGCATCATGGCGCCGTTCAGGCGGGCGCCAAAGTAGCCGATGGCAGTACTCGCCGCCACGGCCACCAGCAAGGCAAAAAACAACACGCGCAACTCACCGGCACGGGCGTCGCGCATTAGTTGGCGGATGGCAAGACTGAACAGGCGTAACAGCGGCAGGCGTGCCATTAAACCTCCAGAGGCGGGACGAGCAGGCCGGCGTCGAGGCGGATCAGGCGTCGGCAGCGATGTGCCAGGCGTTCGTCGTGGGTTACCAGCACCAGGGTCGTGCCGCGTTCCTGATTGAGTTCGAACAGCAGATCGCTGATGCGCTCGCCGGTATGGCTGTCGAGGTTACCGGTGGGTTCGTCGGCAAACAGCACATCAGGTTCGGCGGCAAACGCACGGGCAATCGCCACGCGCTGCTGTTCGCCGCCTGAGAGCTGGCGAGGCGAATGGGTCAGGCGTTGACCCAGCCCGACGCGTTGCAGCAGTTCGGTGGCGCGCTCACGGGCGTCCTTGCGCCCATCGAGTTCCAGCGGCAGCATGACGTTTTCCAGGGCGTTGAGGCTGTCCAGTAGCTGGAATGATTGAAAGACAAAACCCACATGCTCGGCACGGATGCGCGCCCGTTGGTCTTCATCGAGGTTGCTCAGGGCTTGACCGGCGAGCGTGACTTCACCGCTGCTCGGCAGATCGAGACCGGCGAGCAGGCCCAGGAGGGTGGATTTGCCGGAACCGGAGGCCCCGACGATGGCCAGACTGTCGCCCTTGTTCAGTTTCAGGCTCAGTTCGTGCAGGATGGTCAGTTCACCTTCCGCGCTGGGAACCACTTTGCTGAGGTTCTTCGCGGTGAGAATGCTTGCGCCCATGGAGAATCCGATGCGAGTGTGGTTTTTGAGTGCTGGCCTGGCCTTGATGTGCATGGCCCAGAACGCAGCGGCGGGTACAGTCCTGATCGTTGGCGATAGTATCAGCGCGGGTTTCGGGCTGGATACCCGGTTGGGGTGGGTGTCATTGCTCGAGCAACGGCTCAAGCGCGAAGGTTTTGACGATAAGGTGGTCAATGCGTCCATCAGCGGCGACACCAGTGCCGGAGGCCAGGCGCGCCTGCCCGCGCTGCTTGCAGAGCATAAGCCGGAGCTGGTAATCCTCGAGTTGGGCGGCAACGATGGCCTGCGCGGATTGCTGCCAACGCAATTGCAACAAAACCTTGCAGCAATGATCGACAGCTCCCGCGCCAGTGGCGCCAAGGTGCTGCTGCTCGGCATGCAATTGCCACCCAACTACGGCGTTCGCTATACCGAGGCCTTCGCGAAGGTCTACAGCACGCTGGCCGAGGAGAAAAAGATCCCGTTGGTGCCGTTTTTTCTCGACGGCGTGGGCGGTCATCCTGACTTGATGCAAGCAGACGGCTTGCACCCGGCTGTCGGGGCTCAGGACAAGTTGCTGGAAAATGTCTGGCCTACACTGAAACCGCTGCTTTGACGCTTTTCTAGCGGCGGTGTTTCGGCTAAGGTGGCGCCCCCGATTTGGAGCCCCCGATGCCGCGTCCTGCCTGGTCACTTTTTGCCTACCAACTGATCGAGCCTGACGAACAGCTGGATCTGTTCGCCTGCCAGGAAGTGCGGGTACATCTGGTGACCCGTCAACTGGAGTTGGGCGGCTCGGCGGACCGGACCTTGTGTGGCAGCCTGTTGCCAGCACAACCGCGCTGGTCGAGTGTCGATCGCCGTGTGTTCCAGGATCAGCGCCTGTGCTCGCTGTGCCGGGCCATTCTGGAATCGCAAAAACGCGGCACATCGCCGATCTGGCCGGAACTGCGTTTCGAGCTTTAGACGCCGATAGATTGCTTGCTATCGGTCAACTCCCCGATTTTCCGGATGCCGGTGTACAATCCCGTTTTTATACCCTTGTCGATCATGCGAAGGATTTTCCGGATGTTGCCGCGCTTTCCTGCCGTCACCCGCTACCTGTCTCTCGCCGCCCTTTGTGTGGCGGGTCCCGTAGCAGCATTGGAGCTGCCCCTGCCACCGCCCGGTGAAGACATCATCGGTCAGATCCAGGTGATCAAGGCCAAGTACGAGGATACCTTCGCCGACCTTGGCACCACCTACGATCTGGGCTATTCGGAAATGGTCGCGGCCAACCCTGGCGTCGATCCATGGCTGCCGGGCGCTGGCACCGAAGTGGTGCTGCCGACGCGCTTCATCCTGCCACCGGGCCCGCGTGAAGGCATCGTCATCAACCTGGCCGAGTACCGCCTCTATTACTTCCCGAAAGGCCGGAACGTGGTGTACACCTTCCCGCTGGGTATAGGCCGTGAAGGCTGGGGCTCGCCGATTGCCCATACCAGCATCATCGCCAAGACGCCGAACCCGACCTGGACCCCTCCAGCGTCGATCAAGGCCGAGCACGCCGCTGATGGCGATCCACTGCCGAACGTGGTGCCGGCCGGCCCGGACAACCCGCTGGGGCCGTTCAAGTTCACCCTGGGCACGCCGGGTTACCTGATCCACGGTTCGAACAAGAAGTTCGGCATCGGCATGCGCACCAGCCACGGTTGCTTCCGCATGTTCAACAACAACGTGCTGGAAATGGCCGGCATGGTGCCGGTAGGCACGTCGGTGCGCATTATCAGCGACCCGTACAAGTTCGGTGTCAGTGGCGGCAAGGTGTATCTGGAAGCGCACACGCCGCTGGACGACAAAGGCAACCCTTCTGTGGTCGACAAACACACCGCGGTGATCAACGCGATGCTCAAGCGTGAGGACATCACCAACAACCTGCGCATGAACTGGGATGTGGTCCGCGACGTGGTTGCTGCCGAAGATGGTCTGCCGGTGGAAATCGGAGTACCGAATTCCTCAGCGCCGATGGTGACGAGTGCGCCGATCGACCCGTTGCAGTAATGCTTGAAAGGAACCCGCCGACGCTGACTGCGCCGGCGGGTTTTTTATTGCCTGGACAAAACGCCGGGCAATAAAAAAGCCGACCCAAAAAATGGGTCGGCTTGATAACAATCCCGAGGGATTATTACTTGCGGCTAGCTTTGTCCAGCATGCGCAGAGCACGCTCGTTAGCTTCGTCAGCAGTCTGTTGTGCTTTTTGAGCAGCAGCCAGAGCTTCATCAGCTTTACGGTAAGCTTCGTCTGCACGAGCCTGGGAGCGAGCTGCTGCGTCTTCAGTAGCGGTCAGACGTGCTTCGGTTTCTTTCGATACGCTGCTGCAACCGGTAGCCAGAACTGCGGCCAGAGCCAGAGCAGAGAATTTCAGAACGTTGTTCATCGTGTTCCCCTTCAAGGACTTTCTATTAAGTTAGCGGTCTCCTCAGATTGAGGAAATAGCCGGCGTACATACTACCCATTACTTGTCGTAAGTAAACTGACGTAAAGCAAGAAGCCAAAAAAATTGTAGGCGTTGATTCTTTTTCGAGCAACTTTTAACTGCATTGTTTAAAAAATATCCAGCTGGGAGGCCCGAGCTGAGCGAGCCGCCGAAGAAAGGTTCCGCGCGCTCACAGCTCTTTCCCAGTCTTGGCTAAAGTCTGTCTAGATGGATTCGTCTACACTTTTGTTCGGGTTCTGTGTGGCGCCTCTCATATCTTTCTCCATGTTCAGGTGACTTTAACAAAGGGCGCTCGTCTTAAGTCTCAACATCCGGCAATGTTCAGGCTGTCGACCTTCAGATATCTTGGTCAAGCCGTCTCTGCGTAACCCGGAGCAGCATCCCGCCCCAGCGTGATGACGAGCGTACCTTGAGCATTTCTGCCAATGGTGCCTACTATTTGATATGTGCTCGGTTGCGCGAGATGGGTGCAGTTCTTCTCGGTGTCCATTCAGGCACGGGGTGGCGTAGATGTTCCTTCGCCGGAAAAACATCAGTAAGGTAGGGGTCAGAATTCCAGACCCGCGAGGAGTAGTGATGAGCGAGGCGTTGTCCATCCACCATGACCAGGCTGGTCATCAGTTCGAGACCAATGTGGACGGTCATCGTGCCTACCTGACCTATATGGATCTGGGAAAACAGACCCTGGATATCTATCGCACCTTTGTGCCCAACGCGCTGCGTGGTCGCGGCATAGCGGCAGCCTTGACCGAGAAGGCGTTGGAATACGCTGAAGAAATGGGTTACACCGTCATTCCATCGTGTTCCTACGTGGAACGCTACATGGAGCGCCACCAGCGGCATGCAGCGAAGCTTAGCCAGTAACTTTTCAAAGAATCGAACGCATAAAAACGCCGGGTCAAACCCGGCGTTTTTATGTGCGGCGAAAAGTGATCAGCTGCGATCGCGTTTCGGCAGTACGTCCTTGAGCTTGGCATGCATGCTGCGCAAGGTGTTTTCGGTGGAGGTCCAGTCGATGCAGGCATCGGTGATCGACACGCCGTATTGCAGGTCGGCGAGGTCTTTCGGGATCGCCTGGCAACCCCAGTTCAGGTGACTTTCGACCATCAGGCCGATGATCGACTGGTTGCCTTCGAGGATCTGGTTGGCGACGTTCTCCATCACCAGCGGTTGCAGGGCCGGGTCCTTGTTGGAGTTGGCGTGGCTGCAATCGACCATGATGTTCGGCTTGATCTTCGCTTTGTTCAGCGCTTGCTCGCAAAGCGCGACGCTGACCGAATCGTAGTTCGGCTTGCCGTTGCCACCGCGCAGTACCACGTGACCGTAGGCATTGCCCTTGGTGGTGACGATCGACACGCCACCTTCCTGGTTGATGCCCAGGAAGCGGTGAGGGCTGGAAACCGATTGCAGGGCGTTGATAGCGACCGTCAGGCCGCCGTCGGTGCCGTTCTTGAAGCCGACTGCCGAGGACAGGCCGGAGGCCATTTCACGGTGAGTCTGGGATTCGGTGGTGCGCGCACCGATGGCCGACCAGCTGATCAGGTCCTGCAGGTATTGCGGGGAGATCGGGTCGAGGGCTTCAGTGGCGGTCGGCAGGCCCATCTCGGCCAGGTCCAGCAACAATTGACGACCGATGTGCAGACCGTCCTGAATCTTGAAGGAATCGTCCAGGTACGGATCGTTGATCAAACCTTTCCAGCCGACGGTGGTGCGTGGCTTCTCGAAATACACGCGCATGACCAGATACAGCGTATCGGACACTTCGGCCGCAAGTGCCTTCAGGCGCTCGGCGTATTCGTGGGCAGCCTTGATGTCGTGGATCGAGCAAGGCCCGATGACAACAAACAGGCGATGGTCGGTGCCATCAAGAATGTTGCGAATGACTTCGCGGCCCTTGGTGACGGTGCGCAGGGCAGCGTCGCTCAGAGGAATATCACGCTTGAGCTGATCGGGAGTGATCAGCGTCTCGTTGGAAGCGACGTTTAGGTCGTTGATCGGTAAATCAGCCATCGTTTACTCGTCAGGTCACGGGTGCCGGCCGCCAGCGAACCCGCGCGGCGGAGCACAGCAAATTAAGCGCGTCGGGGAGCAGAACCTTAGCGCGTTACACCGTGGCTCGACAATGGGCAGACACCGGTTTAAGGGGCATTCTCAATGAGTTTGCGCGGGGAAACCCATTGAGGATGCCCCTGCTAATCCAGCACAACCTGCATAAATGCCTTGCGAACCGTGTCGTGAGAGAACTCGTCGGCATGCTCCTGGACCCATTCGAGGGCCAGGGCCTGAGTTTCCTGTAGGTCGTCATGCGCGTCATGCAGGCGGCAGTAATGTTCGATCTGGCACACCTGCTCGCCCATCCGGGCACTGAACATCATCTGTTCGTCAACAAAGGCAATGCCTACCAGATAACCGCGCTTGCGTCGCAGGCACCAGGCTACATAGCCCAGAAAACGCATGTCGGGGTTCAAGGTCGGCATGCGCACTTCCAGCGCCGTACCGTGGCGCCACGCCCGGTGATAATTGCAAGCCATGCCCCCGAGGCTGATAGTGTGCAGCTGTTGCCGTGAAATACACTCAGGTTTGAGCAACGTTAATTCGACGGGCACATCGTCAGGGTGAGGAATAAAACGTCCCATGAACACGGACTCCATGTGTCGGCCATCTGACATTGTTTCCCCCAGTATAGTGGTCGAATCGGAACTGACTGATTTCGACGCCGACCAACGGCTGCTGGCGATGAGTGGTGTGTCGCTGGTCATTTTTACCAGCGTCGGCTGCGCCAGTTGCCGTTTTGCCCGTGAGCAATTGCCACGACTCGATCTGGACGTCGATCGGTTGTGCTGGATCGATGCCGGGAACAATGGCGGGGTGGTCGAGCGTTATCAGGTTTTTTATTTGCCGGCGCTGTTTGTGGTGCGCGACGGTGAGTTTTTCGGGGCACTAAAATCGCGCCTGACCGGCACCGAGCTCAATGCAGCCGTGGGCCAGGCGTTGAGTCGAATTGCAGAGGAGTTGCCATGATGGGGGCAGTGACCAAACCGACAATCGGTATTATCGGAACCGGTGCGATCGGCGGTTTCTACGGGTTGATGCTGGCGCGTGCCGGTTTCGACGTGCATTTTCTGTTACGCAGTGAATTCTCAGCGGTGGCCGAGCGCGGGTTGCAGCTCGACAGTGCGACGCATGGCGCGCTGACGTTGAATCCGGTTCAGGCCTATTCGAGTGCCGAAGACATGCCGCCCTGTGACTGGTTGCTGGTGGGTGCGAAAACCACCAGTAACGCGCAGCTGGCACCGACGATCATTCAAGCCGCAGCACCGAATGCCAAAGTGTTGTTGCTGCAAAATGGCCTGGACGTTGAAGACAGTCTGCGAGCGTTGCTCCCCGATTCGCTGCATGTGCTCGGTGGGCTCTGCTATATCTGCGTTCATCGCGACGGACCAGGCGTCATCACCCATCAGGCGCTCGGTGCGGTGAATGTGGGCTATCACAGTGGCCCTGCCGCTGATGAGCAAGCGCGCATGGCGATTGTCGAGGAAGGCGCCGGGCTATTCCGCGCCGCCGGTATCGACTCCCAGGCCATGGCGAACCTGCATCAGGCGCGCTGGCAAAAACTGGTCTGGAATATTCCCTACAACGGTCTGTCGGTGCTGCTCGGGGCAAGCACCACGCCGTTGATGGCCGATGCCGACAGTCGGGAACTGATCAAGGCGCTGATGGCGGAAGTGGCTCAGGGAGCAATCGCTTGCGGTCACGACGTACCGGCCGGTTATGCCGATCAACTGTTCATGATGACCGAGAAAATGCCGGACTATTGGCCAAGCATGTACCACGATTTGCTGCACAAACGACCACTTGAGCTGGAGGCGATTTACGCCCGGCCACTGGCCGCAGCCAGGACCGCAGGATGCGAGTTGCCGCGAATCGAAGCCTTGTATCGCAGTTTGAGTTTTATCGATCGACGTAATACTTGAGTCGATCATCCTGAGGGAGAAGGGCATGGCAAAGACTATCGACGACAAACTGGTGCTGGCGATTTCTTCGCGTGCGCTGTTCGACCTGAGCGAAAGCCACAAGGTCTATCTGTCGAGCGGCGTCGAAGCCTATCGGCAATATCAGATCGAACACGAAGACGAAATCCTCGAGCCCGGTGATGCATTCCCGTTGGTGCAGAAACTCCTCAACCTCAATTCCAGCCTTGGCCGCGCCCGGGTCGAGGTGATCCTGGTGTCGCGCAACAGTGCCGACACCGGCCTGCGGGTGTTCAATTCGATCCACCACTATGGCCTGGCGATTTCCCGCGCGGCGTTTGTTGGCGGACGCAGTCCTTATCCGTACCTGAAGGCGTTTGGCTGCGACCTGTTTCTCTCGACGCATGCCGAAGACGTGCGCAGCGCGCTGGATGCCGGGTTCGCCGCGGCGACCATTCTGTCGGGTGGCGCCAGCCGTGCGGCCAGTGATGAATTGCGCATTGCCTTCGATGGTGACGCGGTGCTGTTTTCCGACGAATCGGAGCGCGTCTATCAGTCCGGTGGTCTGGAAGCGTTTCAGGCCAGCGAGCGTGAGGCCGCCCGCGAGCCCTTGCGCGGTGGGCCTTTCAAAGGCTTCCTCGCAGCCCTCAATCTGTTGCAGCGCGAGTTCCCGGAAGACGCCTGCCCAATCCGTACCGCGCTGGTGACCGCGCGATCGGCGCCGGCCCATGAGCGAGTGATTCGTACCTTGCGCGAATGGGATATTCGTCTGGATGAGTCGCTGTTTCTCGGTGGGCTGACCAAATCGGCGTTTCTTGAAGCCTTTGCCGCCGACGTGTTTTTCGACGATCAGGCCGGTCATTGCGAGTTGGCCCGCGAGGTGGTCGCCACCGGCCACGTGCCGCATGGCATAAGCAACGAGCAAAAGGTTTAAGCCCACGGTTCAACGCGTTACGCGAAACGTCGTACTCGCCAAGGCACTGCTAAGCTGAATCAATCTCCGCCATGTTGGCACTCAAGGAGGTCATATGATTCATTCGATGCTGTACGCCACTGACCTCGGCCTGTACGCACCTTTGGTGATGCAGCATGCCTTGGCGCTGGCGCGAACATTCAATGCCGATCTCTACGTGGTGCACGCCGTTGAACCGATGGGGCTGTTTGCCGAGTCGGTGCTTCAGAGTTATCTCGATGAGCAGTCGTTGAACGAGTTTCACAGTCAGGGGCTGAATACGGTGATTGCCAATATCGAGCAGCGGGTGCTCGACAGCTTTCGTGAAGAATTGGGGGATGAAGGGGAGCAGGACCTGGAGCGGATCAAAGCAGTACGGGTGCTTCAGGGCGATCCGTCGCAGGTGATTCTCGATCAGGCGCAGAAACTCTCCGTGGATTTGTTGATCGTAGGTAGTCATAGCCATGGTGCCGGCGCGGAAACGCCTTTGGGCCGGACCGCAGCGCGGGTGTTGCAACTGTCTCGGGTGCCGGTCTATCTGGTGCCGCTGGTGGAACGTCGTCGCCAAGGGGATCGTTAGTGTCCTGCCTCGCGTATTCACGAGGCAGGACGCCAGAACACGAATAGTGGCAGTTTGATAAAAAAGTTCTAGATTTATTCTTCAAACCATTAATATAGTTATATACCGTCGCTGATGCCCGTGGCGTCTACCTGCTTTGAGGGATTCATATGAAGCTTCAACAATTGCGCTACATCTGGGAAGTGGCGCACCACGACCTCAACGTTTCCGCTACAGCCCAAAGCCTTTACACGTCGCAACCGGGCATCAGTAAGCAGATCCGTCTGCTGGAAGACGAATTGGGGGTTGAGGTTTTCGCTCGCAGCGGCAAGCACCTGACTCGCGTCACCCCGGCCGGCGAGCGAATTATCACCACCGCCGGCGAGATCCTGCGCAAGGTTGAAAGCATCAAGCAGATCGCCCAGGAGTTCTCCAACGAGAAGAAAGGCACCCTGTCGATCGCCACCACGCACACCCAGGCGCGTTATGCGTTGCCACCGGTGATCAGCAATTTCATCAAGCAATACCCGGACGTTGCCCTGCACATGCACCAGGGTTCGCCGATGCAGATCGCTGAAATGGCCGCTGACGGCACCGTGGATTTCGCCATCGCCACCGAAGCGCTGGAACTGTTCGGTGATCTGGTGATGATGCCGTGCTATCGCTGGAACCGCTGCGTGGTCGTGCCTCAGGGCCACCCGCTGACCAAGCTGTCGAAGCTGACCCTCGAAGCCCTGGCCGAATACCCGATCGTGACGTACGTGTTTGGTTTCACCGGCCGTTCGAAGCTCGACGAAGCGTTCAGCCATCGCGGCCTGACACCGAAAGTGGTGTTCACCGCCGCCGACGCCGACGTGATCAAAACTTACGTTCGCCTGGGACTGGGCGTGGGCATCGTGGCGAAAATGGCGGTCGATGCCAAACTCGACAGCGACCTGGTCATGCTTGATGCCAGCGACTTGTTCGAATCCAGCATTACTAAAATCGGTTTCCGTCGCGGCACGTTCCTGCGTGGCTTCATGTGCGACTTCATCGAGAAGTTTGCCCCGCACCTGACCCGCGAAGTCATGGCCAAGGCCATCCAGTGCCACAACAAGCAGGAACTGGAAGAGCTGTTCGACGGCGTCGAACTGCCGGTCCATTAATCTGCCACGTCAGACCACCTCGGTGACAGAAAACTGTTGCCGAGCACCCGCCACCAGAATCTCCACTTCGTCCCCTTCGAACTTGCCCAGCAGGCTTTTGCCCAGCGGTGAGCGAGGGGTGATGACGGTAATCCATTGCCCCACAACATCGACCTTTAAACCCGCCGCGTCGGGGGCCAGAAACAACCATTGCTCACGACCCTTTTCATCTTCCAGGCCGAGCAGGGCACCGACTTCAATGCCGCGCTGATCGTCGTAAGGGCGCAGTGTCAGGTTCTGGCAAAGCGTCAGCGACTGCCTGATTTCCTCCACCCGTCTGGCCTGCCCGGCTGCCAGGTACGACGCCTCCAACCCCAGCGTGTCGTACTTGTTCTCGGCGATGTTTTCTTCATGGGTTGCGGTTTCGTAAGCGGTTTGTGCGGCACGCTCGGCGATGTCGAGGTCGATCCGCAGCTTGTCGAGAATCAGTTGGTGGACGGTCGGCTTGTGCATAGAGAGCTTCTTGATCAATCGCAGAATTGCAGGACGTTGGCGCGGCTTTTTTCGCTAGGCGCAGTCTGGTCCTGTTGCAGCCAGAACTGGCATTTCGGGTTGGACAGATTGCGGCCGGTGCTGCGGGCCTGATCCATTCGTTGCTGCTGCTCGTTTTTGCGCAGGTTCTCTTCGTACTGTTCGAACAACGGGCTCTGCGGTGGAATATCCGGCATCGGTTGCACCACCACCGGTGGTTTGGCCAGTTGCTGCACGGCCTCAGCCACAGGCGCCAGCTGCTCGCTGAACAACAGTCGAGAGGCGAGCCAGCACGTCAGCGCGATCGCGATAAACCCCAGCCACACACCCAGGGCAATGCTGCCGGTCAGTTGCAAGGCGTTGAGCTGGATCGGCAACGGGCGGCGCGGGTTGGGACGGTAGGGCATGGCTGCCTCCTGGCGGGTGGTCGCGGGCGAGTGGCGATTGTCGCATGAAGATTAATCGCCGTCGGCTCTTCTGCACGGGGTAATTTATGAGGACAATCGGCGCCTTTGCCAACGGGAGCCTGGAATGCCTGAAATGAAAGCCCGCTGGGATATCTTCTGCGCGGTGGTCGACAACTTTGGCGACATCGGCGTGACTTGGCGTCTGGCCCGACAACTGGTGGCCGAACATTCGGCGACGGTGCGTTTGTGGGTCGATGATTTGCGAGCCTTTGAGCGCTTGTGCCCGGAAATCGACATCAACGCCTCACAGCAATGGCAGCAGGGCGTCGAAGTGCGTCAGTGGACGGCCGACTGGCAGCCCACTGAAGCCGCTGATGTGGTGATCGCCGCGTTCGCCTGCCAATTGCCGAGTGCTTACATGGACGCCATGGCCGAGCGGGAAAAACCGCCGCTGTGGATGAACCTCGACTATCTGAGTGCCGAGGACTGGATCGTCGGCTGCCACGGCTTGCCGTCGGTGAAATACAAGAGCGTACAAAAATTCTTCTTCTTCCCGGGGTTTCAGAAGGGCACCGGTGGCTTGCTGCGTGAAAGCGGATTGCTTGAGCGTCGTCA
This sequence comes from Pseudomonas sp. LS2P72, assembly GCF_054897865.1. NCBI lineage: Bacteria > Pseudomonadati > Pseudomonadota > Gammaproteobacteria > Pseudomonadales > Pseudomonadaceae > Pseudomonas > Pseudomonas sp. LS2P72. The sequence goes on along the minus strand of NZ_CM142708.1, from coordinate 4,754,430 downwards.
GCAGTTTCAGCAAAACCCCGAGGCTCAACGAGAATTCCTGCAAGGTCTGGGGATCGATCGCGCGCAAGGTGCGCAGTTGATCTCGCTGTTTGCCTACGAAAATAACGGGCTGGCCAGCTGGCTCGAGGCAATGGCTGGCGACTCGACGCCCACTCATCTGCTGGTGCCCGAAGGCAGGATTCTTGGGGATGTCGAACGTTGGCTCGGTGTGGACGGTCTGGTGGCAGGCGCGGTGCATGTGCGCGGTGAATTGACCGTGCAAGTGCTGCCGTTCGTTCGACAGGATCAATACGATCACTTGCTCTGGTGCTGCGATTTCAACGCCGTGCGCGGTGAGGATTCTTTTGTCCGCGCCCAATGGGCGGGCCGGCCGCTGCTGTGGCACATCTATCGGCAGGACGAAGATATCCATCTGGACAAGCTCGACGCCTTCCTCACTCTGTACACCAAAGGCCTGTCCGAGCCTGCCCGCGAGGCGATCAGCGGTCTTTGGCGCGCGTGGAATGCGGGTGACAATATGACCGGGCACTGGCAATCGACCCGAAAACACTGGCCAGAACTGCAAAAACACGCCGAAGCGTGGTGTCTGGAACAGGCTTTGCAGGCAGATCTTGCCGCGGCGCTGGTACAGTTTTATGTAAATTGGATATGATACGCGGCCTAGATTTTTGTAAATCCCATCCAAATTCGGATATTCGCAATGAAAACTGGTAAAGAACTGAAACCCGGTACCGTGATCCGTCTCGAAAACGATCCTTGGCTGGTTCAGAAAGCTGAATTCACCAAGTCTGGTCGTAACAGCGCAATCATGAAGACCAAGCTGAAAAACCTGCTGACCGGTTACAAGACCGAGATCGTTTACAGCGCCGACGACAAGCTGGACGACGTAATCCTCGACCGCAAAGAAGCGACCCTGTCCTTCATCAGCGGCGACACCTACACGTTCATGGACACCACTGACTACACCATGTACGAGCTGAACGCTGAAGACATCGAAGCCGTTCTGCCTTTCGTTGAAGAAGGCATGACCGATGTTTGCGAAGCGATCTTCTTCGAAGAGCGTCTGGTTTCCGTAGAACTGCCGACCACCATCGTGCGCGTAGTTGACTACACCGAAGGTTCGGCTCGCGGCGACACTTCCGGCAAAGTAATGAAGCCTGCCAAGCTGAGCAACGGTACTGAGTTGCAAGTTGCTGACTTCATCGAAATCGGTGACAAGATCGAAATCGACACCCGCGAAGGCGGTTCCTACAAAGGCCGTGCTAAATAAGCACTGCTTCAGGAATGAAAAAGCCCGACCATTGAGTCGGGCTTTTTTGTACCTGAAGGAAATGTATGGACCGATGCGCGGCCGATACACAACCCAATCCCTGTAGGAGCACGGCTTGCCGGCGATAGCGACCTCAAGTACGCCATCGCCGGCAAGCCGTGCTCCTACAGGGGGGATGTTATTTCAGGTGTTGCTTCAGTTCTTCAGAGGCTTGCAGCATCGCCGAGCGCACCGCCGGCACCTGGCTCACCACGTTGAGCAAACCGTAGTCGTGGATCATGCCGTTGTATCGCACCGCCGTGACCGGCACGCCAGCCTCGTCGAGTTTGCGGGCGTAGGCTTCGCCTTCATCACGCAACACGTCGGCGCCGGCAGTTTGCACCAATGCAGGTGGCAGACCCTTGAGTTGCGCAGCGGTCGCCCGCAACGGCGAGGCGTAGATCTCGTTACGCTGTTTGGCATCGGTGGTGTAGTTGTCCCAGAACCACTTCATCATGTTTTTGGTGAGGAAGTGACCCTCGGCAAACTGGTTGTAGGACGCCGTCTCGAAGCTGGCGTCAGTCACCGGCCACAGCAGCACCTGGAATTTGATCGCCGGCGTGCCCTTGTCTTTGGCCATCAGCGCAACCACTGCCGCCATGTTGCCGCCGACGCTGTTGCCGGCCACGGCCAGACGTTTGCCGTCGACGTTGATCTCTTTACCGTGCTCGGCCACCCATTGGGTTGCGGCGTAAGCCTGATTGATCGCCACCGGGTAATGCGCTTCCGGTGACGGGGTGTAATTGACGAACACGGCCGCCGCCCCCGAACCGGTTACCAAGTCCCGAACCAGACGTTCATGGGTCGGGAAATCTCCCAGCACCCAGCCGCCGCCGTGGAAGAACATGAACACGGGCAGCGGACCTTTGACCCCGGCCGGCCGGACGATGGTCAGGTTGAGCGGTTGGCCGTCGACTTGAATGGTCTTCTCGCTGACATCGGCTTTTGGCAGCGTCAGTTTCACCCCGGCCTGCGCGCCGACCAGCACGGCGCGGGCTTCTTTAGGGGTGAGTTGTTCCATCGGTTTGCCGGTGCCGGCATTCAGAACGTCGAGGAACGCCTGGGTGTTGTGTTCAACACCCTCACCTGCAAACGCGCTGTGGATGGACAAGGCGAGAAGGGTGCCGGTCAAGACTTTGCTGAAAGTGTTCATGTTCGTTTCCTGTTCGGGCCTTGGAATTAGCGGTTAGACGGTGACGTGCAGGCGCACATCGACGTTGCCACGGGTGGCGTTGGAGTACGGGCAGACCTGGTGTGCAGCGTCGACCAGGCTTTGTGCATCGGCTTGCTCAAGACCCGGCAAGCTGATGTGCAGGTCGATGTCCAGGCCGAAACCGCCAGGGATCTGGCCGATGCCGACGTGGGCAGTAATCGAGGCGTCGTTCGGGATGGTGCGTTTGGTCTGGCTGGCCACGAATTTCAGCGCGCCGATGAAGCAGGCGGAGTAACCGGCGGCGAACAGTTGCTCAGGGTTGGTCGCTGCGCCGCCGGCACCACCGAGTTCTTTTGGGGTGGCGAGTTTGACATCGAGGATGTTGTCGCTGGAAACCGCACGACCGTCACGGCCGCCGGTGGAAGTTGCGATAGCGGTGTAGAGAGTTTGCATGGTGTGAGCCTCATTTGGAGTTCGGTGTTTTGCGCTAAATGTTTGCGCGCTAAGTAAGTGCGAGATGAATGTATCGCGCAAATATTTAGCGCGCAATATAAATTTTTGAAAAAGTTTTGGTCGGGTTTTTTGCGGGCGATGCGAAGGGCTGAACTAGAGCTGTCGAGGGGAGATTTTCAGGACTGAAAATTTTTTCGGAGAGGGGCGAAGGTGGCTGGAAGGGGCACCACAAAACCAATGTGGGAGCGAGCCTGAACTCGCGATAGCGGTGTCTCAGTCGACATCAACGTTTGAATGTCAGATCGCTATCGCGAGCAGGCTCGCTCCCACAGGGGATCTAGGTTGATTTGAGTATCAGAGGCTGTCTTGTAGATTGCTACGCAGCGTTTGCAGTTCCGCTTGCAGTTTCTGCAGTCTCTCCAGCGTCATCCCGCTGGCGCCGAGGATGCACTGGGGAATACCGCGCGCGCGCTCCCGCAATGCATGACCCTGTTCAGTGAGTTCGACAATCACCACTCGCTCGTCTTCACGGCTGCGGGTGCGGCTGAGTAAACCTTCGACTTCCAGGCGTTTGAGCAACGGCGTCAGTGAGCCAGGATCGGTCAGCAGGCGCGTGCTGATTTCGCCTACGGTCAAACCGTCCTGTTCCCACAACACCATCATCGCCAGGTATTGCGGATAGGTCAGGCCCAGTGCTTGCAACAGCGGCTTGTAGACCTTGGTCATCAGCAGCGAGGTGGAGTGCAGGGCGAAGCAGGCCTGATTATCCAGCAGTAGGTCGTCGCAGTTTTCGGGGGTGTTGCGCTCGGTGGTCATTTCGAAGCCTTGATCAGTGATCGTCATAAATCTAGCGGGCGAATCTTTAATGCACCAGACAATTCTAGCCTAGTGCCGGTCGAGGGTACTTCGCAGCGCCAGATCCCACGGCGGGATCGGGCTGAAGCGGGTTTTCAGGTATTCCAGCAACAAGCGGCTGCGGGGATTGGGCTGTTGCTCAAGGCGCAAGGCATAAATGCCGGTCGTTTCCGGGGGTGGCAGGCCGTGTTCGCAGAACAGCGGAAGCAGTTCACCGCGTAACAGGTATTCGCTGGTCAACCAGGTTGGCAAGTGCGCGATACCCAGCCCGGCTAATGCGCCGCAGACCAAAGCCTCGGCATTGTTGGCACTCATGCGGATGCGCACCGGGCGGTGCAAGTGCAGCTGACCGTCCCGTTCGAAGCGCCAGGCGAATGGCGGAGCCAGACCATCCCAGTCGAGCCCGTCATGCTCAATCAGCTGCGCCGGATCGGTCGGCACACCACGTCGTTGCAAATACTCCGGGCTGGCACAGGCGATGCGCACCATGCTCGCCAGCGGCGTGGCCACCAGCCGGGTATCGGCCATTTGCCCGGCGCGCAGCACCAGATCGACCTTGCCCAGATTCAAACCCTGCATGTCGACGAAACTGTCGATCAGGTGCAGTTGCACATCGAGGCCGGGGTAGAGCATCAGAAAGTCGGCGATCACCGGCGCCAGATGCCGCCGTCCGAACGCTGCCGGTGCATCGATCCGAATCAAGCCTTCCGGTGCGCTGCTCAAGGAGACCGCCTCAGCCCGAGCCAGCCGCAGTTCAGTCACGATCCGCCGCGCGCGCTCGGCAAACGCCAAACCCGCCGGGGTCGCGCGCACCGCGTGAGTGCTGCGAATGAACAACTGGCTGCCGACGGCGTTTTCCAGGCTGTCGATGCGCCGTGCCACCGCCGAAGGGGTCAGCGGGTGGCGGCGGGACGCGGCGGAAAAACTGCCGGTTTCCAGCACGTCGAGGAACAGACCCAGTTGTTCGGTCAATTGATTGGGGTTCATGGTGTTGTCAGCGCTTGTGCGAAGTTGGCACAGCCATTGTGCGTTGCTGTGCGTTTCCCCGCCAGCGTCGACTGCGTAGGATGAACAGCCTGACGTGAAGGGAAAATCGCCTGTGATTGAGTTTTTGATGTACCTGGTATTTGGCGCTGCCTTGGGAACCCTCGGTGGATTGTTCGGCATTGGCGGTGGTTTGATTGCGATCCCGCTGCTGGGCGTGTTGTTCGGCCTCGATCAGCAGATTGCCCAAGGCACGGCGCTGGTGATGGTAGTGCCCAACGTAATGCTGGCGCTGTGGCGTTATCACCAGCGCAACCGGATTGAATTGTGCCACGCGCTGCCATTGGCTTCGATGGGGTTCTGTTTTGCCTGGATCGGTTCGATCTGGGCGGTGGGCATTGATGCGCAAACCATGCGCGTCGGATTTGTCGCGTTCCTGATTGCCCTGTCGGCCTACAACCTGGTGCGAATGTTCGCTGCCAACGCGCCGGCATCTGCGCAGATGAATTACTCATGGCCATGGCTGGGCGTGCTCGGTGCCGCCTCCGGCACCATGGGCGGGTTGTTTGGCGTGGGCGGGGCGGTGGTGGCGACACCAGTGCTGACCAGTCTGTTCGGCACCAGTCAGGTGGTTGCGCAAGGTTTGTCGCTGGCGCTGGCGTTGCCGAGTACGGGCGTCACACTGGTGACTTACGCGGCGCACCATCAGGTGGACTGGGTGATCGGTCTGCCCTTGGCGGTCGGCGGTCTGATGAGCATCAGCTGGGGCGTGAAAATCGCCCACGCACTGCCGGAGCGGCTGCTGCGCGGGTTGTTCTGTGGTTTCCTGGTGTTCTGCGCGGTGATGCTCGCCCTTAAAGTTTGAAGCCTTCGACGATGTGTTCGGCCAGGCACTCAGTGATCGGCGACGGGTTGTGCAGGTTGCGCACCAGCATGATGCTGGCCTCGGGCAGAATCGGCAGGTCTTCGGCTTCACCGAGTATGCGCATGTCGGGCGTGATCAGGCTTTCGAGTTGTGCGGTGACGGCGAGTCCGGCGCTGACCACCGCCATGATCGCCGACAGGCTGTCGCTGTTGTACGCCACGCGGTAATCGCGACCCATGGCGTCCAGCGCATTGCAGGCCCACAGCCTGCAGAAGCAATCACTGTTGAACATCGCCAGTGGCAGCGGTGTTTGCTCATGGGCGCTGAAACATTGCGCCTCGGCCCAGACAAAATGCTCCTTGCGCAATAATTGGCCGATCTCGTTGCCCGGCTCGCGGGTGACGATGGTCAAGTCCAGGTCCTGGCGCAGCAGCAATTGTTTTGATGATTCGCAGTGCACCTCGATCTGGATCAGCGGATACGTCTGGGCAAAACGCCGCAGAATCCCCGGCAAAAAACGCATCACGTAATCGTCGGGTGTGCCAATGCGCACCATGCCGACCATGTGCGGCTCGCGCAACGTGTTGAACACCTCACTGTGCAGCTGGAGGATGCGCCGGGCATAGCCGAGCAATACCTGACCCTCAGCGGTCAGGCGCACCTGCCGACCGTCGCGCTGAAACAATTGACGCTGTAACACATCCTCTTCCAACCGCTTCATCTGCATGCTCACGGCGGACTGAGTGCGGTTGACCAACTCACCGGCGCGGGTAAAACCGCCTTGGTCGGCGATGGCGACAAAGGTGCGCAGCACTTCGGTGTCGATACTTGGGAAGGCGGACATTCATCAATCTCCGAGATGTATTACATAAGAAACATTCGTTGGATTGATCTTAGTCCCGGCGCGACACTTGAGCCATCCAAACGGAGGGCAACAAGATGAAAGGTCAAAAAGGTTATGTCGACGTAGAAAAACACTCGGTGCATTTGATCTCTGATTTGCTGCACAAACTCAATCGCTGGTACGAACTGCACCGTGAACGTGAAATGTTGGCGGGCATGAGTGATGAAGCGTTGAAGGACATCGGGCTCAGTCGTGCGGATGTCGAGCACGAAGCCATCCGCCCATTCTGGGATGACCCGATGCACAAATGAGTCATACACAACTACACAAACCGTCTCCCGGTGAGGTAGGTTGCGAGCAGACAAGGAGATGCTCATGCCCGCAACACTGTCCTTTTCCATCAAACAGGCTCGGCGTCTGGCGCTGGCCTCCCAAGGATTCAACGGGCGCCAGCCGCCAGCGGCGATCAAACCGGTTCAGCTCAATCGTCTGATCGAACGGCTGGGCATTCTGCAGATCGATTCGGTCAATGCGTTGGTGCGTTCGCACTACCTTCCCTTGTTTTCCCGCCTCGGCAATTACTCATCCGACTTGCTCGACCAGGCTGCCTGGAGTTCGGGCCGGCGGCGCACGCTTTTCGAATATTGGGGGCATGAAGCCTCGTTGCTGCCCTTGTCGATGTACCCATTGATGCGCTGGCGCATGCTGCGCGCGACCCGTGGCGAAGATATCTATCAGCAACTGGCACGTTTCGGTCAGGAGCGGCAGGACACGATTCGCCGGGTACTGGCCTCGGTTCAGGAGCTGGGCGCGCTGGGGGCCGGCAGCCTGTCGACCCGTCAGGAACGGGCAGGGCCCTGGTGGGACTGGAGCGCGGAAAAGCATGCGCTGGAATGGTTATTCGCCGCCGGTGAAGTCACCGTGGCCGGGCGGCGCGGGTTCGAGCGGCTTTATGATCTGCCGGAGCGGGTGATTCCTTCGGCGATTCTTGCGCAGCCGCTGCTGAGTGAGGCCGAGGCCCAGCGCGGCCTGTTGCTGCATGCCGCGACAGCCTTGGGTGTGGCCACTGAAAAGGATTTGCGGGATTACTTTCGCCTGAGTCCCGGCGATGCGCGTCCGCGTTTGGCGGAACTGGTGGAGGCGGGTGAGTTACTGAGCTGTGAAGTCCTGGGCTGGCGGCAACCGGCCTATTGTCTGCCTGAGCCGAAGGTGCCGCGCAAGGTCGAGGCTAGCGCCTTGCTTTCACCCTTCGACTCACTGATCTGGGAGCGCAGTCGCACCGAGCGCCTGTTCGATTTTCGCTATCGGCTGGAGATTTATACGCCGCAGGACAAGCGGGTCTACGGCTATTACGTGTTGCCGTTTTTGCACAACGAACGGATTGCCGCGCGGGTGGATCTGCGCGCCGAGCGAGCGTTGGGCAGGCTGGCGGTGCACGCTGTGCATGAGGAAGAGCCAGGGCTGGATGACGAGGGGATGCTGGCGTTGGCGGTCAATCTGCGGCGAATGGCGGATTGGCTGGGGCTTGAGCGGGTTCAGTTGAATTGCCCTAGGGCGAGTGCGGTGCGGTTGGGGGTGGCATTGGCTCAGATTGATAGTGGCTGAGCTGGCGCCTTCGCGAGCAAGCTTTGCTCCTACAGGATTTTTGTCGTTCACAGTGTCGGCGAACGACACAAAACCTGTAGGAGCAAGGCTTGCCCGCGAAGGACTTAACGCGATTTAGCGGCGGACTTGCTTCAGGGTTTCAGCAATCAAAAACGCCAACTCCAGCGACTGATCGGCATTCATCCGCGGGTCGCAATGGGTGTGATACCGATCCGACAACCCGTCCTCGGTAATCGGCCGCGCCCCACCAATGCATTCAGTGACATTCTGCCCGGTCATCTCGATGTGGATGCCGCCGGCATACGTGCCTTCCGCTTCGTGAACCTGGAAGAACTGCTTCACTTCGCCAAGGATCTGCGCAAAGTCGCGGGTCTTGTAGCCGCTGCTCGCCTTGATGGTGTTGCCGTGCATCGGGTCGGAACTCCACAGCACTTGCTTGCCTTCGCGCTGCACGGCACGGATCAGTTGCGGCAGGTGATCGCCGACCTTGTTCGCACCCATCCGCGCAATCAGGTTCAGACGACCCGGATCGTTGTCCGGGTTGAGCACGTCGATCAGGCGAATCAGGTCTTCGGGGTTCATGCTCGGGCCGACTTTGACCCCGATCGGATTGTTCACGCCACGCAGGAACTCGACGTGAGCACCGTCGAGCTGACGGGTGCGGTCGCCGATCCACAGCATGTGCGCCGAGCAATCGTAGTAATCGTTGGTCAGGCTGTCACGACGCACGAAGGCTTCTTCATAGTTCAGCAGCAGCGCTTCGTGGGCGGTGAAGAAACTGGTTTCGCGCAGTTGCGGCGAGCTGTCCATGCCGCAGGCGCGCATGAAGGCCAGGGTTTCATCGATGCGATCGGCCAGGTGGCTGTACTTCTCGGCCAGCGCCGAGTTGGCGATGAAGTCCAGGTTCCATTTGTGCACCTGATGCAGGTCGGCAAAACCGCCCTGGGCGAAGGCGCGCAGCAGGTTCAGGGTCGCGGTGGACTGGTGGTAGGACTGGAGCAAGCGCTCCGGGTCCGGCACGCGGCTTTTTTCGTCGAAACCGATGCCATTGACGATGTCGCCACGGTAGGCCGGCAGGGTCACGCCGTCGATGGTTTCGTCATTGGCTGAGCGCGGCTTGGCGAACTGCCCGGCCATGCGCCCGACCTTGACCACCGGGCAACCGGCAGCGAAGGTCATGACGATCGCCATTTGCAGCAGCACCTTAAAGGTGTCGCGGATTTTCGCGGCGGAGAACTCGGCGAAGCTTTCAGCGCAGTCGCCGCCCTGTAGCAGAAACGCGCGGCCCTGGGTCACTTCGGCAAACTGACGGCGCAACTCCCGGGCTTCACCGGCAAACACCAGCGGCGGATAACTGGCCAGCGTTTGCTCGACGTGCAGCAAGTGCGCTGCGTCGGGGTAATGGGGTTGTTGCTGGATCGGCAGGGCGCGCCAGCTGTCAGGGCTCCAGGGTTGGCTCATCACGGTCTCTAGTGTTTTACGCTCGGACGGTCATGTTATCAGCAATTAGTGCGTGACCTGTTCCCGTCGCTTCGCGGACAATCGCGCTTTTGCCGCGCCACTCCGCGGTTTTATCGCGTTGCCGGGCCCGGTGACGATCAGGAGACGAAATGACTGAGGAGCGCGTCGAGCATCTGCTCGCCGAGGTACAGGACGAGTTCGGCGTGATTCGCGTGCTGGAAGTGGCCGATTACCGTTTTCTCGAGTTCGGTGATGCCATCGAACAGAGCTGCGTGTTCACGGCCGATCCAAGCTGGCTCGAATACGATTACACCCGGGCGATGCTGATTGGCGCGTTGTGCCACGAGCAGCCGGAAAGCGCACTGTTCCTCGGCCTCGGTGCCGGCACCCTGACCCAGGCCTGCCTCAAGTTCCTGCCGCTGGAAGACGTCGAAGCCATCGAACTGCGTCCCGACGTACCGCGCCTGGCCATTGAATACCTTGGGCTGGATGACGATCCGCGGCTGTATATCCGGGTAGGCGATGCGCTGGAACTGCTCGATACCGCTGAGCCGGCGGACCTGATTTTCGTCGACCTCTATACCGATGTCGGGCCGGGTGTCGGGCATCTGGCATGGAGTTTTCTGGAAAACTGTCAGAAACGCTTGAACCCGGGTGGCTGGCTGGTGATCAATCAGTGGGCCACCGACGATGGCAAACCGTTGGGCGCGGCATTGTTTCGCGGGCTCTATCACCGGCATTACTGGGAACTGCCGGTGAAGGAGGGCAACGTGATTCTGCTGGTGCCTTCGGAGCTGGATCAGGAGCTGGACATGGACGGCTTGATCGCCCGCGCCGAAGGCCTGGCGCCGCGGTTGGGGTATTCGTTGCAGTCGTTGATCAAGGCAATCCGCCCGGCGACCTGATTTGTTGCCTGTAAGGGCCTCTTCGCGGGCAAGCCATGCTCCTACAGGTTATGTGTTGTTCACACTGCCGGCGAACGACACATAACCTGTAGGAGCATGGCTTGCCCGCGATGGCGATATCGCTCACGACACACCTCTCAAACCCCTTTGAACACGCCCGGCCGCTTCTCGATCATCGATCGCACGCCTTCCTTGGCATCCTCACTGGCCAGCAACTTCTTCACTAGCGGCGGTAAACTCCGCGCCGCCGCTGTTTCCCCTTCATAACGTGCCTGTCTTGCAGACATCAGCGTCGCCTGAACCCCAAGCGGCGCCTGCCGGGCAATCCGCTCCGCCAGCTCAATCGCCCGCGGCATCAGATCTTCGCTGGCCATGACTTCCTGCACCAACCCCAGGTTCAACGCCTCATGGGCATCGAATTCATCGCCGGTCAGCAGCCAGCGCATGGCATTGCCCCAGCCAGCGACCTGGTGCAGGCGAAGCGTGGCGCCGCCGAACGGGAAGAGCCCGCGTTGCACTTCTTTCTGGGCGAAACGGGTGTTGCTGGCGCACAGGTTGATGTCGGCGGCCAGCATCAATTCGATACCGATGGTCAGGCAGTAGCCTTGTGCGGCGACAATCACCGGTTTGCTGACTCTGGGGCCGGCGAATACACCCCACGGATCGCAGCCGCCGGGCGGTGTCTGCCAGCCTTGCGCCAGGGACGCGCTGGCACTGACCAAGTCCAGCCCTGCGGTGAAATGCTCGCCATGGCCGAACACGACCGCCACCCGCGCTTCGCTGTCGGCCTCGAACTCGCCATAGGCCAGGCTCAGTTCATTGAGCAGATCGAGATCGAAGGCGTTGCGTTTGGCCACCCGATCCAGGCCGATCATCAGGATATGACCGTGCCGTTCACGGCTCACACGACTGGAGCAGGGCTGATTCATGGAGTATTTCCTCGGGCGGGAAGGGGTGGGTAGGGGGGGATGTAAGACAGCAGGTCTGCCTGATAACGATGAACCGTTTTAGCGCGATCTCCAGCAGGGCCGGGCCTTTGAAAAATAGACTGTTGCACGATTATCCGCAAAGCCTGTGACACGACGGTGTATCCGTCAGTTTTCCGACAAATAATGCTCCCTTTTTGAGCTAATTCCGGTATAGTGCGCGCCGGCCTTTAACCGGGCCGCGTTTAGGTAGCGCAATTCCCCGAAGTCAGCTTCGGCTGCACGTCCGCACAGCGGACTCTCCCTTGACGAATCTTTTTCATTCATTCGTTTTCGCAAATCCCCGCCGACAAAGCAGCCAGGGCGACTCTTGAGTCTTACACGGCATGCGCAGCTTTGGAGCATGGGTCTTTGCGGATGCACTTAGAGGCAGACCCATGACCCAGGAAACCGGCGGCTTCGCCGCTTTTAATCTTAATCCGAATATTCTTGCAGCCGTCATTGCGACTGGCTACGAAGAGCCTTCGGCTATTCAGCAGCAATCGATCCCGATCATCATGGCCGGCCACGACATGATTGGCCAGGCGCAAACCGGTACGGGTAAAACCGCTGCGTTCGCCCTGCCGATCCTGCATCGCATCGATCCTGCCAAGCGCGAGCCGCAAGCCCTGATCCTGGCGCCAACCCGTGAGTTGGCGCTGCAAGTAGCAACCGCTTTCGAAACCTACGCCAAGCAAATGCCGGGCGTTACCGTTGTGGCCGTTTACGGCGGCGCCCCTATGGGTCCACAACTGAAAGCAATCCGTAATGGCGCACAGATCGTTGTCGCCACTCCGGGCCGTCTGTGCGACCACCTGCGTCGCGACGAAAAAGTTCTGTCGACCGTGAACCACCTGGTTCTCGACGAAGCGGACGAAATGTTGAAACTGGGTTTCATGGACGACCTCGAAGTTATCTTCAAGGCTCTGCCTCCAACCCGTCAGACCGTATTGTTCTCGGCCACCTTGCCGCAGTCGATCCGTGCCATTGCCGAACGCCATCTGCGCGATCCGCAACACGTGAAGATCCAGACCAAGACTCAGACCGTTACCGCGATCGAACAGGCTCACCTGTTGGTTCACGCTGACCAGAAGACCTCGGCTGTATTGAGCCTGCTGGAAGTTGAAGACTTCGATGCCCTGATCATGTTCGTGCGCACCAAGCAAGCGACCCTGGACCTGGCCAGTGCCCTGGAAGCCAAAGGCTACAAAGCCGCTGCGCTGAACGGTGACATTGCTCAGAACCAACGTGAGCGCGTGATCGAATCCCTCAAGGATGGCCGTCTGGACATCGTTGTGGCGACCGACGTTGCTGCTCGTGGTCTGGACGTTCCGCGCATCACTCACGTGTTCAACGTTGACATGCCGTACGATCCAGAGTCCTACGTTCACCGTATCGGCCGTACCGGCCGCGCCGGTCGCGAAGGTCGTGCACTGCTGCTGGTGACTCCACGTGAGCGCCGCATGCTGCAAGTGATCGAGCGTGTAACCGGTCAGAAAGTTGCCGAAGTTCGCCTGCCGGACGCTCAGGCCGTTCTCGATGCCCGCATCAAGAAACTGACCAACAGCCTGTCGCCGCTGGTGGCTGATGCCGAATCGACTCACGGTGATCTGCTGGATCGCCTGACTGCCGACATCGGTTGCACCCCGCGTGCACTGGCCGCTGCTCTGCTGCGCAAGGCAACCAACGCGCAAGCGCTGACCCTGGCTGCCATCGAGAAAGAACGTCCACTGGTGCCGAACAACGCACCGCGTGGCGATCGTCCAGAGCGTACCGGTGATCGTCCGGACCGTGGTGATCGTGAGCGTCGTGCTCCGGTTGCATTGGCTGAAGGTCGTGCTCGTTGCCGTACCGCGCTGGGTGCGCGTGATGGTATCGCTGCCAAGAACCTGCTGGGCGCTATCCTCAATGAGGGTGGTCTGGCTCGCGAAGCAATCGGTCGCATCCAGGTGCGTGACAGCTTCAGCCTCGTTGAGCTGCCGGAAGATGGTCTGGAGCGTCTGCTGACCAAGCTGAAGGACACTCGCGTTGCTGGTAAGCAGTTGAAGCTGCGTCGCTATCGCGAAGATTGATCCGCTCTCGGGCTGATTGATCGAACATAAAAAATCCCCGACTGGTTCGGGGATTTTTTTGCCTGCCGTTTGTAGCATTGTGGCGAGGGGATTTATCCCCGTTCGGCTGCGAAGCAGTCGTGAATTCAGACAACGCGGCGCATCAGATAGATCGTGCGTTCAGGTTTTACGACTGCTTCGCAGCCGAACGGGGATAAATCCCCTCGCCACAAGGCAGCTGCAGGGTTATTCCACTTCCGTCCCGCCACCTGCCGTGATCACTTGCACGCTCATACGCGGTGTCGCCAGATCGAACCCGGCTTCGTCCAGATGCCGTTTAAGTGACAGGTTGAACGCTCGGGACACTTCCCACTGTTTGATCGGTGCGGTCTTGAACCGGGCACGAAGAATCGCGTTGCCTGACTCGAAACTCTCGACACCCTGAATCTCCAGTGGTGACCAGATGTTGCGCCGTTGCAGTGGGTCGGTGCGCATCTTCTGGCCCACGTCGCGCATCAGTTTGATCGCGTTATCGATGTCCATGTTGGAAGGTATCGCCACCCGGAAGATTGCGTAGCCGAATTCCCGGGAGTAGTTCTTGATGCTTTTGATTTCGCTGAACGGAATGGTGTGGACGATGCCGTCAATGTCCCGCAGGCGCACGGTACGAATCGTCAGCCCCTCGACGGTGCCCAGGTGGCCGCCGACGTCCACGTAGTCGTCGATGGCCAGCGAGTCTTCGATGATGATGAACAGCCCGGTGATCAGGTCTGCTACCAGCGACTGTGCACCGAAACCGATGGCCAGACCGATCACGCCGGCACCGGCCAGCAGTGGCGTGACGTTCATGCCCATGTTCGCCAGGGCGACGATCAGCGCAACGATGAAAATCGCCACGAACAACACGTTGCGGATCAGCGGCATCATCGTCTGCGCGCGGGCATTCGCCAGGCCTTTGCGCGAGCGGGTGAGGGCGTGGTGTACGGCGGTGTCGCTGAGAATCCAGATCAGCCAGGCAAAAATCAACGTGCCGCCGAGGCTGAACAGTTTGACGCTGACTTCATGGCCTTCGCCCTCGGTGAAGCGGATCAGCGACAGGCCCCAGACCCGCAGGCCGAGTTCGATGAACGCCAGCCACACCACCAAATGAGCAAGTGTGTAGAAGAAGCTTTTCAGGCGTTCCGAATACAGCGCATGACGCTTCACGCCGCGCTGTGGTTTGAGTGAATGGCGGCGCACGAGGCCGTTGATGACCATGCACAACACCAGCAGCACGGTGCAGATCAGCGACTGACGCAGTGCGGTGCTGGTATCGCCGGCCGAGACGAACGTGGCGAACAGCGAAATCCCTACGAGCACCAGCGCCGGCATGTACCAGAAGGTCCCGAGAATTTCGATCGTGTCGCTGAGGGCGCGGCGGGTCAGGCGTCGGGACAGCGGTTGGTTGCGGATCAAGTGGGCGATGGGGCGACGGAACCGCAAGATGAACAGCCCCGTGGACAGCGCCGCCAGTACGTTGGCGACCGTCGCGGCGGTGTGCGCCAGATGACTGCCAAGGCTTTCGACCAGGCGCGGATCGCTCAGGGCTTCACCGAAGGCGGCGAAACTGCCGATCAGCCACAGCGGCCGAAAGGCTTGGTGCCGCAGGATGTACAAGGCGCGGTGGCGGTGTGGGCCGTCGAGCAGCGAAAAGGCGATCACGCAGATCGCCGAAAAACAGGTGCCGACCACCAGTGCATAAGCCAGCACCATGGCCAGGCTTTTGCCCAGTGACGAGGGCAGGGCATAGGTCATGTAGACCGTCATGACCAAAGCAATCAGCCACGGCCCTAGTTTGCGCAGGGCGAAGCGCAACATGTCCAGAGCCTTGGGGTGCTGCGGCAGTTCTTCGGTCAGGCCGAAGCGCATCCGCACCCGGTGGCTGACCCAGATCAGCGCCGCGGCCAGCAAGCTCCAGACCATCAGGATCATGGCAAAGGCAAAGATGATCGGTAGCCATTCATTGGCTGGCAGCGCCAGTGCTGTCAGTTCATCCTCCGCCAGTTTGAACTCTTCGGACCAGCGAGTGAGTGGGCTGTCCGCGCCTGAAAACTGTTTTTCGAAACTGGCCAGGGTGCCACCGATCAGTCCCAGGACGCCTACTTCGGTGGCCGGCTGGGCCTTTTTGGTGACATCGCGCAGCTTCTTCAAATCCGCCAGCAATTTGGAGCGTTGCTGATCGTTCTCCAGCGACTTGATGACTTCGTCCAGGGATTGCCCCAAGGGCTCTTGCGCCTCTGGCTGTTTGGCCGAGCTGTTGAGCAGGCCAGGCAAGCCGACCGCCTGGGCGGGCGCCATCGGCAGCAGCGTCATGAGGCAGACAAGGAATAAACACGGCAGGGCAAAAAGACGAGCGAACACTAGGCGGTCAACCTCGGGATGGGCGGGTCGACCGAGTGTACGAGCCCGTCAAAATCAATGCGAGCCAGGGGTGAGGATTTATTCGTTGAGTTTGGCGAGGATCTTGAAAATTACGGTGGCGAGGATCGTCAACATGCCGATCCACATTGCGAACACGCCGATGTTCTTGTCGCGAAAATTGAAGCCGATTGCCAGCATGATCATCCCGGAAAGAATCGGGATCAGCATGGCGTGAAACGAAGACAACGAGATCATGAGCGACTGCCTTGTCGAAAGGGGTTGTTGAAGTCTAGGTGGCTTTTGGCCGACCGGTGGTGAACACCTGTAGGAGCATGGCTTGCCAGCGATGGCGTCCTTAAGATCGCCATCGCTGGCAAGCCATGCTCCTACACGGATTACGGCAGCTCGCGGCAGGCGTAAAACGCGCCAAGCACTTTGACCAGATGCGCCAGGTCATGGCTGCCACACAGTTCACGGATCGAGTGCATGGCGAAGGTTGGCAGGCCGATGTCCACGGTGCGCACGCCCAGATGGCTGGCGGTGATCGGGCCGATGGTCGAGCCGCAACCCATGTCGCTGCGCACCACGAAGCTCTGCACCGGCACTTCTTCGGCCATGCACAGGTGGCGGAAGAACCCGGCAGTTTCGCTGTTGGTGGCGTAGCGCTGGTTGCTGTTGACCTTGATCACCGGGCCGGCGTTGAGTTTCGGGCCGTGGTTGGCATCGTGCTTGTCGGCGTAGTTGGGATGCACGCCGTGGGCGTTGTCGGCCGAGACCAGCAGGGATTTCTGAATGGTCCGTACGAATTCATCACCTTCAGGCAGCAGGCGACGCAGCGTTTGCTCCAGCATCGGGCCATCGGCGCCGCAGGCCGAGCAGGAACCGACTTCTTCATGATCGTTGCAGATCAGCACGCAGGTTTCGTCGGTTTCGGTGGTCAGCAAGGCTTGCAGGCCGGCATAGCACGACAGCAGGTTGTCCAGGCGCGCCCCGGCAATGAAGTCGCCATGCAGGCCGATGACCGCAGCGCTTTGGGTGTCGTAGAAGCTCAGCTCATAGTCGAGCACCACGTCGGCGTTCAAGCCGTGTTCGCGGGCGAGTTGATCGGTGAGCACGGCGCGGAAGTCCACGCGCTCGTCACCGGCAAATTGCGCAAGGATTGGCGGCAGTTCGGTCTGGGCGTTGATCGCCCAGCCCATGTTGGCTTCACGGTTAAGGTGAATGGCCAGGTTCGGGATGATGGCGATCGGCGCCTTGAAGTCGACCAGCTGGCTCTCGACCTTGCCGTCACGGCGGAAGGTCACGCGGCCGGCCAGGGACAGGTCGCGGTCGAACCATGGCGCCAGCAGTGCACCGCCATAGACTTCGACGCCCAGTTGCCAGAAGCCCTGACGTTGCAGTTCCGGCTGGGGTTTGACCCGCAGGCACGGGCTGTCGGTGTGCGCGCCAACCAGGCGAATGCCGCCGTGCAGGGGCGAGTGACGGCCCATCTTGAACGCGACAATCGAGGAGTCGTTACGGGTGACGTAGTAACGACCGTTGGCTTCGGTGGTCCATGGCTCGCGCTCGTCAAGGCGTTGATAGCCCGCCGCTTCCAGGCGCTGAACAAGGCTGGCGGTGGCATGGAATGGGGTAGGGGAGGCCTTGAGGAAATCGATCAGGCCTTGGTTCAACTCTTCGCGCATAAGTAGCTCCAGACAGCAATGGCGCAAGTTTAACGTATTGGCTCGCGGCATTGCAGAGACAATGCCGTTCGACGTCCGCCGGCTGCCGATTGGCGAAGAGGCTGAGTCAGCCGGTGATCAGCTTGCCATTGAGGAACACTTCGCGACGTTGCTTGCGGCCCACATCTTCATGTTTGCTCGCGAGGTACACCTCGTTGAATTTTTCCTTCGAAATGCCCGGGATCTGTCGAATGTAGTCGTCCACCAGCCGGTCATAGGCGGCTTCGGTGATGAGCTTGTAGATATCCCGGCGATAGAAGAAGCCCAGTTGAAAGCCCAGGGTTTCACTTTGATGGTTTGTCTGGCCGGCAAAGCAGTTCTCAAAATCGATGGCTTTGAGCGGAGTCTTTGGTGTTTCCGGGATCATGATGTTGCCGGCCCAGAAATCCATGTGCGTGATGTTTTTCCGCGACAGGGAACTCAGCAATTCGAAGGCGTCGAGAATGAATGTTTCGACGTTGTCCGGGTTGCGTTTAAGCCATTGCACGCCGTCGATATGATCGTCGAGCAGGCGCGTGATGATGAAATATTCCTGGGTCAGCCCCAGTCGGTCCTTGGTGTAACCGAACCCTTGCAGCGGCGGCATTTGTACGCCACGGCGTTGCGCTTCAAGCGTGTTGATCAGCTCTTCCAGCGGCCAGTCGAATCGACCATTGCGCTGTGGTTTGCCGAAGGTCACGCGCACTTTTGCCTTCAAGGTATCCAGTGGCTGGACCTTGGCAAACAGCGGCGTATCGCCGGAGGCCAGCGGCGCACTCGCACGGGTGAGCTTGTGGGCGCGGCGTTTGTGTATGAGCTGTTCGAGCGCCTGTTGTGCTTCGGCTGAAGGCTGCTCGCTAAGGTGCAGCGTGGTGTTGAACAGGCAGAAGGTGAACGGGTAGTCGTCTTGGAATGTCTTGTTGCTGAGCACGAGGGCTTCCTGCCTGCTATCAAATTGATGGCATTTTACGTTTCATTACAAATTCATGACAATATTTTCACGCCATTTTCACGTCTATTTGTAACAAGAAATAAAAAAACGCCCTTCAATGGAAGGACGTTTTTTTGGTTAGGCAGTTGCTTAAAAAGGAGCAGGGCACTCGAAGCGCAAGCGTTCGCCACTTTGCGGGTGAGTGAAGCTCAGCATGCTCGCGTGCAAACATAGTCGTGGCCAGGCGGCCAGTGCTTGCTCGTGGGCATACAGCCCGTCACCCAGCAGTGGGTGGCCGATGGAAAGCATGTGCACGCGCAACTGATGGGAGCGGCCGGTGATCGGCGTCAATTCGACACGACACCAGTCGCCGCAACGCTCCAGTACGCGCCAGAAGGTCAGGGCATGTTTGCCGAATTCATGGTCCACCACATGGCGTGGCTTGGTCGGCGGGTCGTAGCGCAAGGGTAGATCGATGCTGCCACTGTCCAGTTCCGGTTGTCCCCAGCACAGGGCGGTGTAGGCCTTTTCGGTTTCACGGTCGTGAAATTGCCGAGACAGCTCGCGGTGCGTGTCCGGGTCACGGGCCAGCAGAATAATCCCGGAAGTTTCCCAGTCCAGACGATGGACGATTCGCGCTTCCGGGTAGCCGTTTTCCTGCAGGCGGGTAATCAGGCAATCCTTGTTGTCATCGGCCCGGCCAGGGACAGAGAGCAGCAGGGTCGGTTTGTTCACCACCAGTACGGCGGCGTCCTGATGGATGATGCTGATGTTGGACAGCGGCATTAAAACAGCCTCGTAACAAACGCCAACGGCGGCTCAGAACCCCCGCACTCTGTAGGAGCCGAGCTTGCTCGCGATAGCGGTTGGTCATTCAACATCGTCGTTGAATGTAAAACCGTCATCGCGAGCAAGCTCGGCTCCTACAAAATGCAGGTTCTGGGCCGCCGAGGCTCCTGTCTGATCGACTAGCGGTCAGGCAGGGTGATATTGAGTTCCAGAATCGAGCAGCTGCCCTGGTTTTCCAGAGCGACGTGCACGTCATCGGACCCGATATTGACGTACTTGCGGATGACCTCGACCAATTCCTTCTGCAAGGCTGGCAGGTAGTCCGGTGTACTGCGCTGGCCGCGTTCGTGCGCCACGATGATCTGCAGACGCTCTTTCGCTACCGACGCGGTGCTGACTTTTTTGCTGGCACGAAAGAAGTCAAAAAGATTCATTATCTACCTCCAAACAGGCGCTCGAAGAATCCCTTCTTCGTTACATCGAGAAAACGATGCTCCACGTTTTTACCCAGCAGACGATCGACCGCATCGCTGTATGCCTGACCGGCATCGCTCTGGTCGTCGAGAATGACCGGCACGCCCGAGTTGGAAGCCTTGAGTACCGCTTGTGATTCCGGAATGACACCCAGCAGGGCGACCGCCAGAATCTCTTTGACGTCTTCGACGCCGAGCATCTCGCCGTCACTGACCCGTTGCGGGTTGTAGCGGGTCAGCAGCAGGTGTTCCTTGATCGCCTCTTCGCCCTTTTCAGCACGGCGCGATTTGCTGGCCAGCAGGCCGAGCATGCGGTCCGAGTCACGAACGGAGGACACTTCCGGGTTGGTCACGATAATCGCTTCGTCTGCGAAGTACATGGCCAGGTGGGCGCCTTTTTCGATGCCGGCCGGAGAGTCGCAGACCACGTATTCGAAGTCTTCCTTCAGCGCCATCAACACTTTTTCCACGCCTTCCACGGTCAGCGCGTCTTTGTCGCGGGTCTGGCTGGCGGCCAGTACGTAGAGGTTTTCCAGGCGTTTGTCTTTGATCAGGGCTTGTTGCAGGTTGGCTTCGCCGTTTACCACGTTGACGAAGTCATACACCACGCGGCGCTCGCAACCCATGATCAGGTCGAGGTTACGCAAACCGACGTCGAAGTCGACGATAACTGTTTTGTGACCGCGCAGTGCGAGGCCGGTACCGATAGCAGCACTGGTGGTGGTCTTACCCACACCACCCTTGCCGGATGTAACCACGAGAATCTTGGCCAAGGTGTTTCACCCCTAAGGAAAAAGGACATTTAGCCCCTGAAAAACATCTCTAGAAAAACTACTGCAGTCGGACAGCCTTGGCTGGAATTCGGTCCAGAACGGCGCTTACCTCGGGTAAACACTGCTTATGACCTTTTTCCTACTTCGTTTGAGCCGTTTTCGATACGTTTTAGAGATGTTTGGAAAATGCGGCAGTATCCGTTAAAGCCGAATGATGTTCAACACATCGCCCGACAGGCTGACCTGTACGCCCGCGCCCCACAAAGGGTCGCGACGCAGATCCTCCGATACTTTGTAGTGGCCTGCGATGGAGACCAGTTCAGCGCTCATTTGCTGACAGAAAATCCTGGCTTTCGTGTCGCCTTTGACGCCGGCCAACACTCGACCACGCATCGGGCCGTATACATGGATGTTCCCGTCGGCGAGAAGTTCCGCTCCCGGGCTGACCGACGAGATCACCACCAGATCGCAACCCTGAGCATAAATCTGCTGCCCACCGCGTACGGGCGAGGTGATGATCTTCGTTGGCTTGATCGTCGGCTCTGGCGGTTTTTCCGGTTTTTTCTTGATTTGGCCTTCTAGCGGGTCAAGCGGACGCTCCCGGGCGCCGGACGGTGGCAGCACTGGCAGGTCGACCGCGATGGCCGCTGCGATGTCTTCGATGCGACTGGCACGGATCGCCAGCGTGCGCAGGCCATGCTGGCGGCAGACGCGCATCAGGCCCGGCAGATCGACCGCGCCTTCGCTGGCCGGGAGTTTGTCCAGGGCCAGCACCAGGGGCGCGTTACTGAAGAAGTTTGGCGCCTGGGCGACCTTGGCGGCCAGTTGACGATCGAGGCTTACGAGGTCGTTACGGGCCAGTTCCAGCACTGTAATGGCGAGCATGCTGCCCTTCAGCTGGAACACGGGATCTTGGTCTAGTGGTTCGGTTTGGCTCATGGTCGGCATACAACGACTTGTCACTAAAAGTGCCGAGACTTATAACGAGAACGCCCGCGAGCCGCAAGCCGGGTCGAACGATGTAGAATGCGCGGCCATTGTCTTTCCGGAACCTTTAATGGATCGCCCGCGTTTTCGAACAGCATTTCTATCTCCACGTTTCTGGCCGCTGTGGTGTGGCTTGGGGCTGTTGTGGCTGATTGTCCAGTTGCCGTATCCGGCGTTGCTGTCGATCGGTCGCGCCCTGGGTGCATTGATGTATCGAGTGGCGGGCGACAGACGGCGCATTGCCAAGCGCAATCTGGAACTGTGTTTCCCTGAAAAAACCGCTGCCGAGCGCAAACGCCTGCTCAAGGAAAACTTCGCCTCAACGGGCATCGCGTTTTTCGAAATGGCCATGAGCTGGTGGTGGTCGCGCGAGCGTCTGGCGAAGCTGGCCCACGTCGAAGGGCTGGAGCATTTGAAAAAAGCCCAGCGCGACGGCAAAGGCGTGATCCTGATGGCCGTCCATTTCACCACGCTGGAAATCGGCGCGGCGTTGCTCGGCCAGCAGCACACCATTGATGGCATGTACCGCGAACACAAAAATCCATTGTTCGATTACATCCAGCGAAATGGTCGCGAGCGGCATAACCTCGACTCGTTGGCCGTGGAGCGTGAAGACGTGCGCGGCATGCTGAAACTGCTGCGCGCAGGCCGGGCAATCTGGTACGCACCGGATCAGGACTATGGCGCCAAGCAAAGTATCTTCGTGCCGCTGTTCGGGATTCAGGCCGCGACCGTCACTGCCACCAGCAAGTTTGCGCGGTTGGGCAAGGCGCTGGTGGTGCCGTTCACTCAGGAACGTCTGGCAGACGGCAGCGGGTATCGACTGGTGATTCATGCACCGCTCGAAGGTTTCCCCGGCGAAACCGAAGAAGCCGATTGCCTGCGGATCAACCAATGGGTCGAAGGCGTCTTGCGCGAATGTCCGGAGCAATACCTTTGGGCCCATCGCCGCTTCAAGAGCCGTCCGCCGGGCGAGCCGAAGCTGTACGCAAAACGCGGTTGAACCACCGACCTTATAAGCACCATGGAGTGTTGCGATGAGTCCTGCTGAACCGGTTACAGGGTTGATTCTTTCCGGCGGCGGGGCTCGGGCGGCTTATCAGGTGGGTGTGCTGGCGGCAATTGCCGAGCTGTTGCCGGTCGGCGCGAGCAATCCGTTTCCGGTGATCGTCGGCACCTCGGCTGGCGCAATCAATGCGGTCAGCCTCGCCAGTGGGGCGATGGACTTTCGTGGTGCGATTCAACGTCTGACAGCCTTCTGGCAAGGCTTTCGCAGCCATCTGGTGCTGCGCAGCGACTGGCCGGGCGTGATCCATCAGGCCAGCCGTTTTGTCAGTCACAGTTTGCTCGGGATTGGCGCTCAGGTGCCGGTGGCGTTGCTCAACAGTTCGCCGCTGCGTGGATTGCTCAACGACAAACTGCAGATGAGCGGGATTGCCGAGGCCATTGCACAGAAGCAATTGCAGGCGGTTGCGGTGACCGCGTTCGGCTACGAGTCCGGTCAGGCGGTGACCTTTTATCAGGGCGGCGGCACCATCGATGCCTGGTTGCGCCACCGGCGAATCGGCGTTCCCACGCAATTGACCGTCGATCACTTGCTGGCCAGCTCCGCCATTCCGCTGCTGTTTGCGCCAGTGAAAATCGGTGAAGAGTATTTCGGTGACGGCGCGGTACGTCAGTCGGCACCGATCAGCCCGGCACTGCACCTGGGCGCCAGCCGAGTGCTGGTGGTGGGCGTCAGCGGCAACCCCCGCGGCGTCGACCCGGAACAACCGCTGCTGCGCGCCTACACCGGTCAGCAGCCAAGCCTGGCGCAGATCGGCGGACACATGCTCAACAGCACGTTCATTGACAGCCTGGAAAGTGACATCGAGTTGCTGCAGCGGCTCAATCAGTTCAGTCATCTGCTGCCCGATGGCACGCCGACGCGCGCGTTGGGTGTGGCGCCGGTAGACGTGCTGGTGATTTCGCCGAGTCAACCGATCGACGAGATTGCGGCGCGGCATCGTCACGAGTTGCCGGCGGCGCTGCGCCTGTTTCTGCGCGGGCCGGGGGCGACCAGGACGAGCGGGGCGGGGGTGCTGAGTTATCTGCTGTTCGAGGCGGGATATTGCAGCGAATTGATTGATTTGGGGCGGCGGGATGCGTTGGCCAAGCGCGGGGAGTTGTGCCGGTTTCTCGGGTTGGCGGAGCCTGTGGTTTCGGCTTGAGATCGACGGTGTGGCCATCGCGAGCAAGCTTTGCTCCTACAGGTTTTATGTCGTTTACATAATTGGCGAACGACACAAAACCTGTAGGAGCAAGCGGGCGGCGATCCGACTTGCCCGCGATGGCGTCCTTACAGGCGCCGCGGGATCAGAAGTGAACCTTGACCAGGAAGCTGGTCACGCTCTGATCGGTCTTGAAGCCCTGGCTGTCTTCAATACCGTACTTGTTTTTCCAGTAGTCATACTCGACACCAACGTACAACTGCTTTTCGCCAAGATTCAACGCCTTGCCCAAGTCGTATTTGACTTGTGGATTGAAGTGCAGGTTGGCGTGGTATTCGCCTTTTTTGTTGACGTCGTTGTCGACCACCCAATCCATGAAGCCATCGATCAGGATGTTCGAATCGCCCACCGGGAGGGTGTAAGACCAGACCGGAGTGATCTGCCAGATATTGTCACCCGGACGGTCGCCTTCGGTATGACGGTTGTAGAAGTTCAGCTGGAAGTAGTCGAAGCCCGGGATCGCCAGGTCGAAAGCAGGACCGATCAGGTAGGACTCGGTATCGTCTTCACCGAACTCGTACGTCATAGCCAGGAGCACATCTTTGATCGGGCCGAATTCGAGTTTCTGATCGAAGATTTTGCCAAACGAAAGGCGCGGGCTGATTTCACCGTAGTAGCTGTTCTCGCCGGCGTAGTAATCTTCCTTGCCGTTGTAGAAAATCTTGTCGATGAACATGAAGTTGTCGCCGTACTTCCAGCCATCGACGTGTTCGAAGGTCACCGTCTGCTGAATGCGCGGGTTGACCTGGAAGTCCTTGCCATACAGGTAGGTCAGGCTGTTGTTCTGCCATTGCAGCAAGTCGCCGGCCATGGCCTGGCCCCCGGCCAGCAAAGATCCCGCCAGCATCAGGCTAGTGCACGTACGTTTCATTCGGTTGCTCCCAAAAAGTAGGTGGTTCCACGTTATTTTTCTAAGGTCGGCGCTCTGGTGTGGCGCCTTTTTCTGTCGCTGTAAAAAATCATCCGATCGGTCAGCTTCAGTGCTGTTAGCAAGAGCTGAGCCAAGGCTTTTGAAAAGCCAAAAAACTCCCGTTCGGCGGCTCAAGAGCCGTCGATTGAGAGTGGTTTTGGAATGCCTTGGTACCGTCCATCGCCGGGATAAGTTGGCTTTCTGGTCAGGAATTATATCCGGGCTTTTTTTTAGACCAGATTCGGGCGGCCGCGGAGAATACTGACTCCTTGGCCAGGTCTCAAGTGCCCCGCAACAGCGCACCGACGACAGGTTTGGAGCACGGTTGCGGATCATCTAGAAATGCACCTTCACCAGCAGGCTGGTGGTGTTTTCATTGGTGTCGAAGTTGGCGTTGTTTTCGATGCCGTACTTGTCTTTCCAGTAGCTGTATTCGACGCCGACGTACACCTGTTTCTCTCGCCAGCCCATGGCCTTGCCCAGGTCATATTTGATCTGCGGGTTGAAGTGCAGGTTGGCGTGGTAGGTGCCCTGTGAGTTCTGGTCGTTATCCACGACCCAGTCGATGTAGCCGTCGATCAACAGGTTCGAGTTGCCCAATGGCAGGGTGTAGGACCAGGCCGGCGTGATTTGCCAGACATCGTCGCCGGGACGCGAGCCTTCGGTCTGGCGATAGTAGAAGTTCAAGGTGAAAAAATTGAAGCCCGGTACCGCGAGGTCGAAACCGGGGCCGATCAGATAGGCCTCGGTGTCGTCTTCGCCATTCTCGTAGGTCATGGCCAGCAACACGTCCTTGATCGGGCCGAATTCGAAACGGCGGTCGAGGATTTTGCCGAAAGACAGGCGCGGACTGAACTCGCCGTAATAGGCGTGAACGCCTTTGTTCCGGTCTTTCTCGCCGTTGTAGTAAGTGCTGTCGACGAACAGGAAGTTATCACCGTACTTCCAGCGGTCGGCGTGCTCAAAGGTTATTGTCTGCTGGATTGACGGATTGACCGCGAAATCCTTGCCATACAGATAGCTCAGGCTGTTGGTCTGCCACAGCAGTAAATCGCCGGCCATGGCTTGACTGGCGGCCAATAGACCACCGCCTAACAGCATGTTTGTGTGTGTCCGAATCATCTGTTGCTCCCTCTTGTTTTTATTGTTTGAGGCACAGGTGTGGCCACTGTGGGAGCAACTGCTCCCACAGGTTTTGTGGTTTTAGTCAGTTAATGCGGGTGGGCGTGGCAGTCGTTGATGGCCGCGCGTTCGGCGCCGCCGAGGATGTTGAACAGCAGGTTCAGCGACAGCGCACTCAACGTCGCCATGGCAATACCGCTGTGAGTGATGGGACTCATCCACATCGGAAGGTGGGCGAAGAATTCCGGACGGACCACCGGAATCAGTCCCATGCCAATGCTCACCGCCACCAGCAACTGGTTGCGACGGTCACCGATGTCGGCTTCCTGAAGAATCTTGATGCCGGTGGCGGCGACCATGCCGAACATCGCAATCGCCGCGCCGCCCAGTACGGCTGGTGGAATCGAGGCCACCAGAAACGCCGCCTTCGGCAGCAAACTCAGCACCACCAGCAAACCGCCGGCGACGATGGTCACCGAGCGGCAGCGCACGCCCGTCATCTGCACCAGGCCGATGTTCTGCGCGAAAGAGGAGTGGGTGAAGGTGTTGAAGAAACCGGCGAAGAACGAGGCACCGGCATCACACAACAATCCGCGACGCAGCATCCGTGGGCAGACTTCCTGGCCGGTGATTTTGCCCAGTGCCAGGAACATCCCGGTGGACTCGACGAAGATGATTACTACCACCAGGCACATGGACAGGATCGGTGCGAGTTCGAACTTCGGCATGCCGAAATGCAGCGGTGTCACGAATTGCAGCCACGGCGCCTGGGCCATGCCGCTCAGGTCGACCATGCCGATCAGGCCGCAGAGCACGTAACCCAGGCACATGCCGATCAGCACGGAAATGTTGACCCAGAAACCGCGCATGAAGCGATGGACCAGCAGAATGGTTGCCAGCACCAGTGCAGCGATGGCCAGGTAAATCGGTGAGCCGAATTGCGCGGCGTCCGCACCGCCGCCGGCCCAGTTGACGGCCACGGGGAACAGCGACAAACCGATCGAGGTGATGACCGTGCCGGTCACCAGAGGCGGGAAGAAGCGTACGACTTTGGACATGAATGGCGCGATGATCATGCCGAAGAATCCGGCGGCGATGGTCGCGCCGAAGATCCCTTGCAGACCGATGCCCGGCATGCCGGCCATGGCAACCATGCTGCCGACGGCGGCGAAACTGGCGCCCATCATCACCGGCATGCGGATACCCATGGGGCCGATGCCCAGCGACTGCACGATGGTAGCGATCCCGGCTACCAGCAGGTCGGCGTTGATCAGGAAGGCGATTTCTTCACGAGACAGGCCTGCGGCCTGTCCGATGATCAGCGGCACCGCGATGGCTCCGCCGTACATCAGCAGAACGTGTTGCAGGCCAACCAGGATCAGTTGCAAAAGAGGTAAACGCTGAATGGCGGGTGCGTCGGGGATGCGCGCTTTGGATAGCTCGGACATGCAACACCTCGGATCTTTTTTATTCTTGTGATTTTCTGCAGCAGGGACCGCGGCACGGCCAATCGCGGGCAAGCCTTGCTCCTACAGGAGCGAAGCTTGCTCGCGATGCTTTTCAACGGTTAGTTGGTTGGGGCTCCCTGAACAATCCACGCGCCGATCAGGTCACGTTCCTGCTGGGTCATCTGGGTGATGTTGCCCAGTGGCATGATCTGGCTGGTGACGGCTTGAGCCTGGATGCGTGCCGCGTTCTGGCGGATCTGCTCGGGGGTATCGAGCATCACGCCGGCCGGTGCAGCACTGAACAGCGGGCTGGTCGGTTTGGCCGAATGGCAGACCGTGCAGCGTTCCTGGATCACACTGTGAACCTTGTCGAAACCGGGGCCGGCGTTGGACGCCTGAGCCGGTGCAGCGGCAGGTGCAGCAGGTTTCGCCGTTTCAGGTTTCACACCACCACCAACAGCGGTCTCCGGCAACGGCTGGTACTCGATGGTGCCAGGCGCCTTGGCCACTTCAGGCGCGCTCGGCATCTGCGCCGGGCCAGACACGTAAGCCAGGCAGATCATGCCGACTGCCGCAACGGGCAAGGTCCAGGCAAATTTGTGGCTGTCGTGACGGGTGTTGAAGTAATGACGCACCAACACCGCCAGCACCGCGATCCCGGCCAGGATCAGCCAGTTGTATTGGCTGCCGTAAGTGCTCGGGAAGTGGTTGCTGATCATGATGAACAGCACCGGCAAGGTGAAGTAGTTGTTGTGACGCGAACGCAGCAAGCCTTTGGCCGGCAGTGCCGGGTCCGGCGTGCGGTTTTCGGCAATCGCGGCAACCAGTGCGCGCTGCGCCGGCATGATGATGCGGAACACGTTGCCGACCATGATGGTGCCGATGATCGCGCCGACGTGCAGGTACGCACCGCGACCGCTGAACACCTTGCTGAAGCCGTAAGCGGCGCCAATGATCAGCACGAACAGGATGAAGCCGAGCAGGGCAGGGCGTTTGCCCAAGGCCGAGTCGCAGAGGAAGGAGTAGACGAACCAGCCGACGAACAACGAGGCAATGCCCAGTGCGACCCCTTCAGGGCCGGTCAGGCTGCTGCCCGGTGCCAGCAGGTACAGCGTCGGATTGGAGTAGAACACCACGCACAGCAGCGCGATCCCCGACAACCAGGTGAAATAGGCTTCCCATTTGAACCAGTGCAGGTTGTCCGGCATGGTCGGTGGAGCCAGTTTGTATTTTTCCAGGTGATAGATACCGCCGCCGTGGATCGCCCACAAATCGCCCGCCAGACCACTTTTCGGGTTGACCCGATTGAGGTTGTTTTCCAGCCAGACGAAATAGAACGACGCACCGATCCAGGCCACGCCAGTAATCATGTGAACCCAGCGCACGCTCAGGTTCAGCCATTCCAACAGATGTGCTTCCACAGTCTTTACCTCTCGCCTGTCACTCTGTTGTCGAGTGATCAGACCTTCTCTTATTGGTGGGGGGCGAGGATCAAACGCTCATCCTCTTTGAAAAAATGCTCATCGCAGTTATTGCCTGTGCCACTGCGATCAACCACCAGGAAGTCATCCCGCTTTTCGATCGTCAGCACCGGATGGTGCCAAACGCCGCGATGGTAATTAATGCCCTGCCTGCCGTTGGTGACGAAGGCGCGGACCAAGCCTGATACAGGTTCATCGCCAAGTGGCGCGACCACGATCAGAAAAGGGTTGCCGAGCAGCGGAATGAAAGCCTGGCTGCCCAGCGGGTGACGCTCCAGCATGCTGACGGTCAGCGGCATGTCCTGCGCGTCGGCGCGGAAGATGCTGATGATCGCGTTGTCCTCTGGCGTGGCGGTTTCCACCGTCGCCAGTTTATGGAAGCGCATGGTCGAACCGTTGTTGATCATGAAGTGATCGCTGCCGTCGGTTTCGATCACGTCACCGAAAGGGGCGAAGGCTTCTTTGGTCAGCGGTTCAATCGTCAATGTGCGCATGCTGGTCTTCTTACCTTGAATTCGTTGTTGTATTGCCCTTTGTAGGAGCACAGCTTGCTGGCGATGGGGCCCTCACTGACGCCATCGCCAGCAAGCTGTGCTCCTACAGGTTTTTCATCAGCCGCTTACTTAGCTACCTTGCCCAAAACGCGCAGGCGACTCACACCACCATCCGGGAACACGTTCAGGCGGATGTGGGTGATCGGACCCAGCGCCTTGATCTGCTCGGCGAAGGTGTGTTCGGCGTGCATTTCCAGTTTCTGCGCCGGCAGCAATTCGCGCCAGAACAGCGATTGGGTTTCGATCTGGCTGTCGGTGCCGCCCTTCACGAAAGCGCCCTGGATCGAGCACGTGTCCGGGTAGTTGCCCTTGAAGTGCAGGGTGTCGACGATGACTTTTTCGATCTCGCCGGCATGACCCAGCGCGACGATCACCCAGTCATTGCCCGGCGTGCGACGACGTGCGGTTTCCCAGCCGTCGCCCATGTTGATGCCGCGACCCGGGTTGAGGATGTTGCTCATGCGACCGAAGTGTTCGTCGGAGCAGGCGAGGGCGCGGCCACCGTTCAGGGCTGCGGCCAGGTCAACTTGCTCGTTGTCGCCCACAGCGGACCAGTCGCGGAACGGAACACCGTAAACACGCAGACGGGCCACACCACCATCCGGGTAGATGTTGAAGCGCAGGTGGCTGAACGCCTGGTCGTTGTTGATTTCGTGGTAGTGGTGGCTGTTGCCTTGTAGCTCGACGGCGGACAGCACTTCAGTCCACTGGGTGTTGTCGTCTGGCTCGCCCGAGGCCAGGAAGCACGCTTCCAGGGAGGCCGACGGCGGGAAGTTGCCGGTGAAGAATGAAGTGTCGATGTCCACGCCTTTGATCGAACCCGGTACGCCCAGGCGGATCACGGCGCTGTCGTAGCCTTCGAAGCGCTTGCGGCGCGACTCCCAGCCGTCCATCCACTTGCCGTTGTCATCGAACACGCCCTCCTTCCACACAGCCGGGGTCGGCTGGAACAGGCGGTTGGCATCAGCGAACCAGTCATCGGTGACCGAGATGATTTTGGTGCCCAGGCGGGCGTCGGCCAGGTTGACGAACTTCTCGAAAGGTACGGCGTAAGCTTTCATTCTTCTTGTCTGCCTTTAATAAGTTGGCTTGGGATGCTCTCAGGACCCAGGGCGATTTGTGCGTTCAATTCCGCTCGGGCCAAGGTCGCTATAGGGTCAGTAATCGGAACAGGGCGATCTTGTTGATCTCCGCCAGCGCGCATTTGAACTCGGTGTCTTGCGGGTTGTGAATGCGCGTTTCGAACGCCGCGAGGATCTGATGCCGGTTGCTGCCTTTTACCGCCATGATGAAGGGAAACTTGAACTTGGCCTTGTAGGCGTCGTTCAGCTCGGTGAAGCGTTGAAACTCTTCGGCCGTGCATTGGTGGATACCCGCGCCAGACTGTTCTTCAGTGCTGGCTGCGGTAAGTTGGCCCTGGACGGCAGCTTTGCCGGCCAGGTCCGGGTGAGCGTTGATCAGTGTCAATTGACTGGCGTGATCGGCGCTCAACAGGATGTCGCTCATGCGCTGGTGCAGGGTTTCGATCTGGTCGATCGAAGCGTCCTGGCCCAGGTCGAAGGCCTTTTCGGCCACCCATGGCGAATGTTCATAGATGTCGGCGAAGGCAGCGACGAAGGCGTCGCGGCTCAAGGTCGAGGGCTTCAGAGTTTGGAAGTGGCTCATTTCGCGGCCCCTTGATACGGGTGGGTTTCGTGCCAGTGGCGAGCGATGTCGACGCGACGGCTGAACCACACCTGTTCATGACTTTTAGCGTATTCGATAAAGCGTTTGAGCGAGGCCAGACGCGCCGGACGGCCGATCAGACGGCAGTGCAGGCCGATCGACAACATTTTCGGCGCCTCGGCGCCTTCGGCGTAAAGCACGTCGAAGGCGTCTTTGAGGTATTCAAAGAAATCGTCGCCCTTGTTGAAACCCTGGACCTGGGTGAAGCGCATGTCGTTGGTGTCCAGCGTGTAGGGAATCACCAGGTGCGGCTTGCCGGTCGGGTTGTTCGGTTCCCAATAGGGCAGGTCGTCGTCGTAGGTGTCGCAGTCGTAGAGGAAACCGCCTTCTTCCATCACCAGACGACGGGTGTTCGGGCCAGTGCGGCCGGTGTACCAGCCCAGTGGGCGCTCGCCGGTGATTTCGGTGAGGACGCGAATCGCTTCGAGCATGTGCTCGCGTTCCTGCGCTTCGTCCATGTACTGATAGTCGATCCAGCGATAGCCGTGGCTGCAGATCTCATGGCCGGCATCGACCATCGCGCGGATCACGTCCGGGTGACGCTGGGCGGCCATGGCGACGGCGAAGATGGTCAGTGGAATGTCGAATTCCTTGAACAGTTTCAGAACCCGCCAGACACCGGCGCGGCTGCCATACTCGTAAAGGGATTCCATGCTCATGTTGCGCGCGCCTTGCAGCGGCTGCGCCGAGACCATTTCCGAGAGGAAGGCTTCGGATTCTTTATCGCCGTGCAGGATATTGCGCTCGCCGCCTTCTTCGTAATTGAGCACGAAGGACAAGGCGATGCGGGCATTGCCCGGCCAGTGTGGGTGAGGAGGGTTACTGCCGTAACCGATCAGGTCGCGTGGGTAGTCAGCGCTCACTGCAGTCTTCCTTCTTATTCGTTCGACTTGTTCAAGGTCAGGTTTGTGTGGCGGCCTGCAATGTGATGACAGGCTGGCGTCACAGCGATGGGCTGATTGTATACAACTTTATATCAACTTTGTAAGCCTGTTTTTTTGCATTTTTCAAAACGGCCATCTTCACATGTTATTGCAAGAAACCTGCCTGATTGGTCAGTTAATAGATGGAAGGTCCTCTGATCCTATGGCGCGGCGGTAGATTTGGCGGGAATCACTGAATGACGGGTAAAGCGGTAAATATGTTGTTTTTATTGTGTACAATTTTTTTGAAAAGTGTCTTAATCAGTCGCTCGCCGCAGCGTTTCGTGCTCCGAATCGGTGCGGTCTCCTTTTCAACTGACTTCGGGAGGCGCGAGGTCTGACTGCTCATGCAGGCAGGCGCGCAGAATCAATGGGACGTTTGACTACTCACGTTTTAGACGCTGCACACGGTTGCCCGGGCAGCTCGATCAAGGTCGAGTTGTACCGCGTTGAAGGTTCGCAGCTGGAATTGGTCGCCACTGCGATAACCAACAGCGATGGGCGGGTCGATGCACCGCTGCTGCAAGGTGATGACTACCGTTCAGGGGTCTATCAGGTTCAGTTTCATGCGGGCGATTACTACCGCGCTCGCGGCATTCAGTTGCCGGAGCCTGCGTTCCTGGATGTGGTGGTGCTGCGTTTTGGCATCTCTGCGGAACAGGATCACTACCACGTGCCCTTGCTGATTTCGCCGTACAGCTATTCGACCTACAGAGGAAGCTAGGACTTTCCCCCCAGCCCCCTTCTTCTCAAAAAAAGCTGCGCATATAGCTTCTTTGGTCTTTCGCCCGCTCACACTGCGGGCTTTTTTTTGCTTGCTGGGAAAGGTGTCGCTTGTGCTGACGCCATCGCGAGCAAGCTTTGCTCCTACAGGTTTGGTGTCGTTCCCCAACTATGTGAACGACACCAAACCTGTAGGAGCAAAGCTTGCTCGCGATGCTTTTTGCTTTTAGCGGCTCAACAACGACGCAGCACCGGCACCACTGAACAACCCCGCACTCACCCGGTTGAACCAGCTCTGCCCCTTGCCGCTGCGCAGGTACCGCGCAGCGCCGTGAGCCCCGAGCCCATAAGCCAACTTGCACAGCAAATCCAGCACGGTCCAGGTCGCAATCATCACCAGCAACTGCGGCAGGAACGGTTGTTCGGCACTGAGGAACTGCGGGAGGAAAGCAGCGAAGAACAGAATATCTTTCGGGTTGCTGGCGCCCAACATAAACGCGCGCCCGAACAATGCGCGAAAACGCGGAACCGGCGCAGCCTGGGGCACTTCAGCGCCGTGGGAGGGCAGGCGCGATTGCTGCCAGCTCTGCCAGGCCAGATAGAACAGGTACAGCGCCCCGACGATCTTCAGGGCGCTGAACAACTGTTCCGACGCCAGCAGCAAGGCGCCCAAACCCAGCGCCGACGCACTGAGCAAGCAGATTGACGCAACCACACCACCCAGAAACGCCGGGTAAGAACGACGCAAACCGTAATTCAGACTGTTGCTGATCATCAGCAAAGACAGTGGCCCCGGTATCAGGATTACCACCAGCGCAGCGCCGCTGAACAGCAGCCAGGTTTCCAGACTCATCACTTTCCTCCATTTGCACAAAAGCCTCACCCGACGGGGTGAGGCTGTTTTGAAACACTGCTTTTGAAGCGTGTTCGGCTTACAAGAAAATGAACTTGGCGATGAAGATCGCGCAGAGCACCCACAGACTGATGGAAATTTCCTTGTACTTACCGGTCCCGGCCTTCATTACCACGTAAGTGATAAAGCCCAGCGCAATGCCGTCGGCGACCGAGAAGGTCAGGGGCATCATGATCGCGGTAACGATCGCCGGAATGCTGTCGGTCGCTTCATCCCATTCAATGTGAGCCATACCGCCCATCATCAGCATCGCCACATAAATCAGCGCACCGGCGGTGGCGTAAGCGGGAATCATGCCAGCCAGCGGTGCGAAAAACATCGCCGCAATAAATAGCACACCTACGGTTA
Source organism: Pseudomonas sp. LS2P72 (assembly GCF_054897865.1). Lineage (NCBI taxonomy): Bacteria > Pseudomonadati > Pseudomonadota > Gammaproteobacteria > Pseudomonadales > Pseudomonadaceae > Pseudomonas > Pseudomonas sp. LS2P72. The sequence continues at coordinate 4,720,507 of NZ_CM142708.1, read as the reverse complement.
CGGCGGTAAGACCAGTCCGACCACCTGCCGCTACGCCAGCGGCACTTTCTACATAGCTGGTAACCGGCGGAACGCCGACCACCGCACCGAATACGCTGGACGCACTGTCTGCTTTCAAGGCGCGGGAGAGGTTTTCGATCTTGCCGTCGGCGTTCACCAGGCCGGCGCGCTGGGCGACGCCCATCAAGGTACCGGCAGTGTCGAACATGTGCACGAAGAGGAAGGCCAGCACCACACTGATCATGCTGATGTTGAATACGCCGGCGACGTCCATGGCCATCCAGGTCGGGGCCAGGCTCGGCGGGGCGGACATGATGCCCTCGTAGTGCACCAGGCCCAGACCCCAACCCGCCAGCGTCACGGTGATGATGCTGATGAGGATCGCACCAAACACTTTGTGGTAGCTGAGCACGGCGATCATCAGGAAGCAGATGGCGGCCAGCAGCGGGCCAGGTTCGCGCAGGGAGCCGAGCTTGATCAGGGTGGCCGGGCTGTCGACCACGATACCCGCGGTTTTCAAGCCGATCAGCCCCAGGAACAAGCCCACGCCAGCGCCCATGGCAAAGCGCAAACTGACCGGGATGCTATTGAGCAGCCATTCGCGAATCCGCGAAAAGGTCAGGAACATGAACAACACACCGGATACAAACACCGCGCCAAGAGCGGTTTCCCAGTTGTAGCCCATGGTGCCGACCACGGTGTAAGTGAAGAAGGCGTTGAGACCCATGCCCGGCGCGAGGCCGACCGGCCAGTTGGCGTACAGGCCCATCAACAGGCAACCCAACGCGGCGGCGATGCAGGTGGCGACGAACGCGGCACCGTGATCGATCCCGGCGTCGGCCATGATGTTGGGGTTGACGAAGATGATGTAGGCCATGGTGATGAAGGTTGTCAGACCGGCAATCAACTCGGTCTTCACCGTGGTGCCATGCAAGCTGAGTTTGAAGATGCGCTCCAGCCAGCCATTACGTAATGGCGGCGAGAGTTCGAGCGTCGGGGCTTCGGATTTGCGGCTTTCCACAGCGAATACTCCTCAAGAGTTTTATTGTTATTTCCAGGGCCGGACCCATGAGGGTGGCAGCGACCCTTTGAGGTGCTTGCGAATTTGTTGACTGCTTGGTCAGGAACTCGCACGAAGTGGATTATGCTTTTGTATACAAATAAAGCAAATAATGTTTTTGGTTTTGTAGACGAAAAGTTTGGCAATAGGGATATATCGCCAGATCAGTTACGGAAAATGGCCGTCGCCGCTGGACACGCGTACGTTGCTCAAGGCTGCCCTGGGGTGCAAAAACAAACAAACCGGCCAATGGGCCGGTTTATTTTTATCCGAAATCTGTACGGTTTCAGGCGGCGGCAAACCGCTTGTCCAGATAATCGATGATCACCTTGGACTCATACATCCAGGTCGTCTGGCCATTCTCTTCGATGCGCAGGCACGGCACCTTGATCTTGCCACCCTGTTCCAGCAGGGTCTGGCGATCCTGTTCATTGTTCTTCGCATCGCGCAACGCCACCGGCACGTTCAAGCGGCGCAGGGTACGGCGGGTTTTCACACAGAACGGGCAGGCGTGGAACTGATACAGGGTCAGGTCCTTGGCGGCTGTTTCGACCTGAGCCTGGGCGGCGGCAGGGCGCTGCTTTTTGCCGGGGCGGGTAATGAAGTCGATGAAGATGATCAGTTGGCCAAGGCCGACACGAAGTGCTTTAACGAACACGGTATAAGCCTCACAGGGGCAAACAGAAGGCGCGCAGCTTACCTGATTTTTCACGGACGAAAAAAAACCGGCGATGAATGCCGGTTTTCTTCTGCTGCGAATTACTTGATCAGGCTGAGAAATTCGCTGCGGGTGGCCGCGTTTTCGCGGAACTCACCCAGCATCACCGACGTGATCATCGACGAATTCTGTTTCTCCACACCGCGCATCATCATGCACATGTGCTTGGCCTCGATTACCACCGCAACGCCCAGGGCGCCGGTGACTTGCTGGACCGCATCGGCGATCTGGCGGCTGAGGTTTTCCTGGATCTGCAAGCGGCGGGCGTACATATCGACAATCCGCGCGACTTTCGACAGACCCAATACCTTGCCGCTCGGGATGTAGGCGACGTGAGCCTTGCCGATAAACGGCAGCAGGTGGTGTTCGCACAAGGAGTAGAGCTCGATGTCCTTCACCAGCACCATTTCGCTGTTGTCGGAGCTGAACAAGGCACCGTTGGTGACCTCTTCCAGTGTCTGTTCATAACCGCGGCAGAGGTACTGCATGGCTTTGGCGGCACGTTTTGGCGTGTCGAGCAGGCCCTCGCGGGAGGCGTCCTCGCCCAGTTGGCCGAGAATCGCGGTGTAGTTCTGTTCCAGTGTCACAGAGGCTGATTCCATACGGGTTTCAGAGGGGTACTGTTTCTGTCTGTACCAATTGTGTACCAATCAAGCTCTTTTCAATCTTCCCGGGCTCACTCCAGTCGGTGCTGGCGTTGATCCATCGGGTGCAGGTCGATAGCAATATCTGAACGCTATGACCGAGCTGAGTGGCAATAATCGCAGGGTTCATCCCCGACATGGGGCACATGGTAGCGTATGTGTGCCGGCAGTTGTATTGCCGGCGGGCGCGAATCCCCAAATCGGTCATTTCGGGTCTGCGTATCCCGCTACACCCTGTCGCCAAGGTGCAGCAGTGATGCTTCCCTGAAGCCTGTCTTGCTCGTCAGGCCGAGCAGGTTGTATCAGGCGTGAGTGATCGACAGATCGCTGATGATGCAGACAGAACCGTCTAGCGGGTCGGTGGTGTCGGAGTAATCGATCTGGTTGTACACGCCGCCGTGAAAGGCGAGTGTTTTCGTGTCCCAGGTGTTGTCGAGGCGCATGATCGCGGAAGTGGATTTGACGCCGTTACAACTGGCCGATACTGAGACGGCGCCGCTCGAATTGGCGTGAATGTTGATTTTGAAAAGCGCACCGAGCGGTACGTTCTCCAAAACCGTCGAGTTGACCGGATCGTCCTGGAGGTAGCTTGACCGGAACCCCATGGTGATTTTTCCTTTGTTCCAGAACACCTTTACCGGAGGTCGTTCTGAACCCTTCACATGAATCTGGCCAATCACGACTTTCTGCAGCGAGTTGACTTTGGTCAGTCGCATTTCCTGGCGATTCCAGTGGTCCGCGGCGCTGGAAAACAGCCAGTAACCTGGCTCCTTCCACTCGCAGCGAGTGCGTTTCGTGCTCTTGCTCGAGGCTCCAAGTGTCGGCGCTGTCATCTGCAGCGAACCATCATCAAGCATTGAAATGACGTCGGGGCATTCGATCAGTGCGCGCCAGCCGATGAGCTCAAGCGCAATCGGGTTGGTGTCGGAGATTGGAAGCGGGGTAGCGATGGTGAAGTTGCTGATGTCTACAGTCATGGTTTTTGCCTCAGTCCATTGATGTCGCTTTTTGCTCTGGTGAGCGTTGCGTTTGATGCAGGCCTACATCCCACTGCCCACTCAGTGAATGGGCAGAAGTGATGCCTGGCAGGTTCCGATCGATTTCCCGTTGGCTTGGATATAAATATGGGTGTTCCCATATTTTGTGTCAACGGGTATTCCCATATTTTATTCCGTACCTATATTCCAGGGCAAAAAAAGCCCGCGCTTGGCGGGCTTCTCATGGATGGGTGTCGATTTTCCGTATTGCACGTTATGGCACTGGACGCTCCCGAATCACCGCAACTCAGTTCACCGCGAATACATCGCCCACCAAAAGATATGACCCAGGATCGCAAGCTGCTGCTCCTGGATCTCGGCGAAGGTGTAGTCCTCGTCCGGATGCTCGTCACGGTTGAAGCTGCGTAGGCGGATCCCGCTGGGCAGTCGGTAGACCTGTTTCACGCGGAGCTGGCCGTTGTGGTTGATCGCGTACATTTCGCCGTCGACGATGTCGCCCAGCGAGTTCTTTCCGACGTTCATGCCAACCGTAGCGCCGTCGCGCAGTACCGGGAGCATGCTGTTTCCGCTCACCACCACGCACTTGGCGTTGTTGAACTGCACGTTGTTGTGACGCAGGTCTTTCTTGAAGAAGCGCAGCCGGGCGCTGTCGTTTTCTGCGATCACGAAACGGCCTGAACCGGCCGCCAGCTCAACTTCACGCAGGAAGGGGACATACACCTCGTCGTCATCCAGGGGCGTGCTGTCGTCCCAAGGCTGGATGTCTGACATTGAAACGCTTGGAGGAGTGCGATTCAACGGAGCAGCATCGGACACACCTTTAAGCATGTCACCGACACCTTCAGCCAGCCACATCGGTGAGACGCCACACACCGAAGCGATCTGGGCAACAAAGGCTGTTGCCTTCGATTTCCCGCGTTCAAGGTCGGAGATAGAGGTTTGCGTCAGGCCTGCGCGCTCGGCAAGCTCGGTCTGATTGAGCTTGGCGTGTTGGCGGGCTGTTTTGAGTCGTTCTTTAAATTCCATCTGCGGAGTATTACGGGAGCTCCCATATCATTGCAAATCGTTATCCGGATAATTTGCCGGGCGACCGCTTTACTCGTCGCGACCTTCCATCATGGTCCGCTTGAGCATCACATAAACCGCTCCGGCGCCGCCGTGCTTCGCTTGGCACGAGGTGAAGCCGAGTACTTGTGAATGTTGGCGCAACCAGGTGTTGACGTGGCTTTTGATCATCGGTCGCTTGCCGTCCAGACGCACAGCCTTGCCGTGGGTGACGCGCACGCAGCGGATTTCGAATTTGGTCGCTTCGGCCAGAAACGCCCAGAGGGTTTCCCGGGCCTTTTCCACGCTCATGCCATGGAGGTCGAGGCTGCCTTCGAATGGAATCTGTCCGATCTTGAGCTTGCGCATCTGGCTTTCCTGAACACCATCACGCGCCCACATCAGCTCGTCTTCCGGGCCAACATCGATGACGAACTGATCGGACAGCCCGTCAACGGTGGTGGCATCGGTGCGCACGGTGGCGGCTTGACGCAACTTGGCGATTTGCGCGCGGTCAGCTTTGGGTTTGCCGGTTTCGGCGCGATCGTGTTTGATCGGCTTGACGCCTTGGATCGCGCTTTTGAACAGGGAAAAATCGTCGTCTTGCATGTCAGCCTCCGCGAAGGGCGGCCAGTTTACCCAACTCGAGGCGAATGGGGCGCGAGAAAACGCGCAACGCTCGGCTCAGTCGTGCTTTTTCATCAAATGCGGGGAGATGTTCAGCGCTTGCGACTGCCGCGAGCGGCGACGGCAGCGACGCCACAGCCACACGCCGAGGTACAGCACGAACAGGCCAATCGCCAGAATCACTGCCGAACCGACCCGGTTGGTATTCAACTCGCCCAGGGCGGGTGCGTGGCCAAGCAGGCTGGCGGCACCGGCCATCGCCATCAACACACCGCACATCGACAGCAAGGCAGCAAATGCCGCGCCGATTCGAAAACGCCAGTTGCGTTGGCCTTTAGGCCGCAAGCGGCGAGCGTCAAAACCATCGGATAACTTCATTCCGACCTTCCTCAATGGGTATCGGCCCTTCGACCGGGAGTTGACCGGGATGTTCCTGAGGCTAAGGCAATTACAGCAAATGATAGGCTTTTGCGGATGAGCGGCGGCATGGACCGCTCATCGAGCGTCGATCAGATCAGTTCGTGAGTCAGCGCGAGGGTGGCGAAGTTGTCCGCCATGATCGCCATTTCGGTCTGCTGAACGTGGTCTGCGCTCAATACGCCGCCCTTGTAAGGCAGGTCGCGAGTCGCGCAGGCGTCTTCCACCAGCGTGCAACGAAAGCCCAGGTTCTTCGCGGCGCGCACCGTGGTGCTGACGCTGGAGTGGCTCATGAAACCGCACACGATCAGGTCCAGCGAGCCGAGATTCTGCAGGCGTTCCAGCAATTCGGTGCCATGGAACGCACTCGGTAGCAATTTACCGATGATGGTTTCGTCGCCCTGTGGTTCCAGGCCCGGGATGAACTCACCGCGCTCACCTTGTGGATCGAACAGCCCACCGACGGTGCCAAGGTGGCGGACATGGACGATCGGCCGGCCGGCTGCACGGGCAGCGGCCACCAGTTGTTTGATGTTCGCGACGGCAGCATCCATGCCGCTCAAGGCCAACGGGCCGCTGAGGTATTCTTTCTGGGCATCGATGATGACAAGGGTCGCATGACTCAGAACGGCTGCTGCATAACCGCGGCCGCTGAGTTGAAACATCGTTTTTGGAACGGACATTCTGGGGCTCCTTCGAGTGGGGCTTTTGCGACATTGTCCTCTGGCTGAGCGCTTCTGTGAATCGCTACCATCGTAGGCGCCGTCTTTGCTGGCTCGCAGCCTTGTCAATAGGTGCGTTTTGTTCAATAGCCAGCTGAAAAAATAGAAGAGTCCTACATTTGCGACGGTAGTTTTCCCGCGTCGTCGAGACGCGTTTTGGCTGTTAGAATCGCCAGTCGTTTTTTTTGGAGTTTGCCTCGTGATCACTTCCCGACTTCGTACCCTGCGTGACCATATCCGTTGGGCCGTCAGCCGCTTCCATGGGGAGGATCTGTTTTTCGGCCATGGGACCGACAACGCCTGGGACGAAGCGCGTCAGTTGGTGTTGGGTGCCTTGCACTTGCCGTGGGAAATCGCCGACAGCTACCTCGACTGCAATCTTGAAGAAGACGAGCTGGTCAAGCTGCAACGCATGCTCAAGCGCCGTATCGAAGAACGCATTCCTACCGCCTACTTGTTGGGTGAAGCGTGGTTTTGCGGCATGTCGTTCATTGTCGATGAGCGCGTATTGATCCCGCGTTCGCCGATTGGCGAACTGATCGAAAAACGTTTCGCTCCGTGGCTGGGTACCGAACCTGCGCGAATTCTCGACCTGTGCACCGGTTCCGGCTGCATCGGTATCGCCTGTGCCTACGAGTTCCAGAACGCCGAAGTGGTGTTGGCCGACCTGTCGTTCGAAGCGCTGGAAGTGGCCAACCAGAACATCGAGCGCCATGGCGTCGATGAGCGGGTGTACACGGTTCAGGGCGATGGATTCGATGGTTTGCCGGGTCAGCGTTTCGACCTGATCGTGTCGAACCCGCCTTACGTCGATGCGGAAGATTTCGCCGACATGCCGGACGAATACCAGCACGAACCTGAGCTTGGCCTGGCCTGCGGTGATGATGGTTTGAACCTGGTGCGTCGCATGCTCGCCGAAGCGGCGGATCACCTGACCGAGAAGGGCTTGCTGATTGTCGAAGTGGGCAACAGTCAGGTTCACGTCTCGGCGCTGTACCCGGAAGTCGACTTCGCCTGGCTCGATTTCGAGCGCGGTGGGCATGGCGTGTTCATGCTGACGGCGGAGCAATGCAGCAACCATCAGGCCTTGTTCGCTTCTCGCGTGTAACTCAACTGGCTTCTGTGGCGAGGGGATTTAGCGAAACGTCGCACCGCCCCGTTGGACTGCGTAGCAGTCCCTTTTTTTGGGGCCGCTTCGCAGCCCAACGGGGCGGTGCGACGTTTCGCTAAATCCCCTCGCCACAAAAAGCCGTTAACGGTGCGTGGCAATCCAGATCAACAACCCCGCCTGAAACACCGCAAACGCCACCAGACAGGTGATGGTAAAGCGCAGCCCGGCGTCTTCGCGCTTGTACTTGCTGACCTTTTCTTCGTGTTTCTTGAGTTTGACTTCCTGCTCGGCGAGATTTTGCTCGGCTTGCTGGAGCATCTGCGCCGCCTCAAGAATTTCCACGACCTGCAGTTTTTCCGTACTCCAGTCACTCAACAGGTCGCCGACCTGCACTTCCTTGACGCTGCCCTTCAAATGCTGGGCGTCGGCGTAGATCACATCGAAACCATGCATCCGCAAAAAGTGATCGCGGCGCAGGCGAGTGTCTTCGTTCAGCGCATCCTTGTTGTTCAGGTCGGTGCCGTCGATGGTGTAGCCTGGCCATCTCTTTTTCGCCCAGGTAATGCCCTGAGCGGCCATGAAGCGACCGATGCCACGGTTCATCGGTTCGATCTGCAAACCGCTGTCAGGTCCGAAATGCACCCGCCTGGTGGCGTGATCGACCCACACGTCCAGATGATTCTGTTCCTTGCGCACACGCTGGCCGGGCAGCGCAATGCTCATGCGCATCAGGCTGTGTTCCTTGTTGTTGCGCTCGGCGTAACCGAATTCAACAAAGCGCAGCGGCCGTCCACCGGTGTTGCGGTCGGTTTGCAAGGGCGCCAGACGGAGCATCTTGTGGTGCTCGGCGTGGACGTCCGCCCACGGCAGCTCGACCACTGGCGGTGCGTCTTTTTCAGCGGTGGTGTCGGGTGAAGTCTGGGTATCAGTCATAACGGCGAGATCCTGTCCAAGCTCTGCTTGCCGCCAGTCATAGCGCTGGCGACAAAGGCTTATCGGCCGTTTTTTTTAAGACTAGAGGGTAAACAGCGCTTAACTGGCGCGAAGTCCGTCAATAAACCCGAGGATTCGCGCGCCGAGTTCGGCCGCCAGCGGCAATTGCGGATCCTTGTAAGAGGCCAATTGCCGTTTTACATCGTTGGGCACGATGCGCATGACGTGGTTCATGCCTTCGATCAGCGCCAGCTCGGCGTCCGGTTTGGCGGCCTTCAACAGCCTGGCGTCACCGACACCGACCTGGATGTCGTTGCTGCCCTGGATGATCAGCGCCGGCATCTTCAACTTGGCGAACGCCGCTGCCGGGTCCTGGCGGAACAATGAAATCAGATACGGCTGCACGCTCGGGCGGAAAATCACCTGCAACTGCGGCGGCACGTTGTCGTCAGTGTGGCCAGCCTTGAGGCTGTCGAGCAGTTCATTGCTGCGCAGCATCAGTGCTGGCGGCAGGCGATTGCTCAATTGCTGGCGCAGCACCTGATCGATCGGCCGGGCGCTGCCGGACATCGAGATGACCGCGGCGGCGTCCAGGCTCGGTGCCGCAAGGCTGGCGATCAAGGCGCCTTCGCTGTGGCCCAGCAGGATCAGTTGGCCAAAGCGCGGATCTGTTTTGAGCTTCCGGCCCCAGGCCTCCGCGTCCGCCACGTAGGCTTCAACCGACAGATTGCGTTCATCCGGGGTGGCCGCAAGGCTCGCCGCCACGCCGCGTTTGTCATAACGCACGCTGGCGATGTTGTGTTTGGCCAGTACCCAAGCGAGTCGCTTGAGGCTGTCGTTACGTCCGCCATCGGGGTTGTTTCCGTCACGATCCGTAGGACCGGAGCCGGAAATGATCAGGACAACCGGAACCGGCGTGTCGGACTTGGGCAGCAATAACGAGCCGAAAAGCTCGCCGGTGCCGGTGTCCAACGTGATCGGGCGTTGCAGGACAGTGGCCTGTACAAAGCCGGTAAAGAGGGTAAGGCTCAAGGCTATAACTCGCAGCATCATCACGCCATCATGAACAAGATGCCGGTTGGACTCGCAGGCACCCATAAGGTTCGAGGATGAACTAGTCGGGTAGCCTGCGTATACTGGCGCGCATTACGTATTTGGTTTGAATTCACGGAGCGTCCTGCATGTCCGGCAATACCTACGGCAAGCTGTTCACTGTCACCACCGCGGGCGAAAGCCATGGTCCGGCGTTGGTCGCCATTGTCGACGGCTGCCCGCCGGGCCTGGAGATCTCCCTGGAGGATCTGCAGCGTGACCTGGATCGCCGCAAACCCGGCACCAGCCGCCACACCACCCAGCGCCAGGAAGCCGACGAAGTCGAAATCCTCTCCGGCGTGTTCGAAGGGCGCACCACCGGTTGCTCCATCGGCCTGTTGATTCGCAACACCGACCAGAAGTCCAAGGATTACTCGGCGATCAAGGATTTGTTCCGCCCGGCCCACGCCGACTACACCTATCACCACAAATACGGCGAGCGCGATTACCGCGGTGGCGGTCGCAGTTCTGCCCGCGAAACGGCCATGCGCGTGGCCGCCGGGGCGATTGCGAAAAAATACCTGGCCACTCAGGGCATCGTCATTCGTGGCTACATGAGTCAGCTCGGCCCGATCGAAATCCCGTTCAAGACCTGGGATTCGGTAGAAGAGAACGCTTTCTTCAGCCCTGATCCGGACAAGGTCCCGGAGTTGGAAGCCTACATGGACCAGTTGCGTCGCGACCAGGATTCGGTTGGCGCGAAGATCACCGTAGTCGCTGAAGGCGTAATGCCGGGCCTTGGCGAGCCGATCTTCGACCGTCTCGATGCCGAACTCGCTCACGCGCTGATGAGCATCAACGCGGTCAAAGGCGTGGAAATCGGCGCCGGTTTCGCCAGCGTTGCCCAACGCGGTACTGAACACCGCGATGAAATGACCCCGCAAGGTTTTCTCAGCAACAACGCGGGCGGCATTTTGGGTGGCATTTCGTCGGGACAGCCGATCGTCGCGCACCTGGCGCTCAAGCCAACCTCAAGCATCACCACGCCGGGCCGTTCCATCGACATCCATGGCAACCCGGTGGAAGTCGTCACCAAGGGTCGTCATGACCCGTGCGTCGGCATCCGCGCTACACCGATCGCCGAAGCGATGATGGCCATCGTGCTGATGGATCACCTGTTGCGTCACCGCGGGCAGAACCTGGACGTGCGCGTGAGCACGCCGGTGCTGGGTCAGCTTTAATGTCTGACCTTGGGTCTGTACGAAAACTCGCCGAGCGGCGATCAGGCAAGGCAAAAACAGGCGAGCAAGCGGAGTGTAGGGACCTACATGAGCATTGCGAGCCTGTTTTTAACGCAGCATGATCGTCGCGCAGGCAGTTCTCGTACAGAGCCTCAACGCCGCTGCGGTCTGATGGCTGTGTCGGCGCTCCCGTACTGGCGGCTCTCCAGTTTCTATCTGTTCTATTTCGCCTTGCTCGGTTCGACAGCGCCGTTTCTGGCGCTGTACTTCGATCACTTGGGCTTTTCCAGCGCGCGCATCGGCGAGCTGGTGGCGATCCCGATGCTGATGCGCTGTGTGGCGCCGAATATCTGGGGCTGGCTCGGGGACTACACCGGTCGACGCCTGGCCATCGTGCGCTTTGGCGCGGTGTGCACGCTGCTGACGTTTTCGCTGATCTTTGTCAGCAAGACCTACGCCTGGCTGGCAATGGTCATGGCCTTGCACGCGTTTTTCTGGCACGCGGTGTTGCCGCAGTTCGAAGTCATCACGTTGGCGCACTTGCAGGGCCAGACTAACCGTTACAGCCAGATCCGCCTGTGGGGCTCCATCGGTTTTATCATCACCGTGGTCGCGCTTGGCCGGTTGTTCGAAGGGTTGAGCCTGGATATCTATCCGCTGGCGTTGGTACTGATCATGGCCGGAATCGTGGTCAGCAGTGTGTGGGTGCCAAATGCCCAACCGGCTCAGGGCAATCGAATTGCGGGTGATGGGTTTCTCAAGCAATTGCGCAATCCCGGGGTGCTGGCGTTTTACGGTTGCGTGGCGCTGATGCAGATGAGCCACGGTCCTTATTACACCTTTCTGACCTTGCATCTGGAGCGACTCGGGTACAGCCGAGGGCTGATCGGCGTGCTCTGGGCGGTCGGTGTGGTCGCCGAAGTCTTGATGTTTCTGGCCATGAGCAAGATCCTCGCGCGTTTCTCCGTGCGTCGGGTGTTGCTGGCGAGTTTTCTGCTGGCGGCGTTGCGTTGGTTGTTGCTTGGTTCGTTTGCTGAATTCCTTTGGGTGCTGTTGTTTGCCCAAGTGCTGCACGCGGCGACATTCGGCAGCTTTCACGCGGCTGCCATCCAGTTCGTGCAACGTAGTTTCGGCGCGCGCCAACAAGGGCAGGGCCAGGCGTTATACGCCGCACTGGCCGGCACCGGCGGCGCACTGGGCGCGTTGTATTCCGGCTACAGCTGGAATGCCCTCGGCCCCGCATTGACCTTTAGTATTGCCAGCCTCGCAGCCTTCGCGGCAGCCGTTATCATTGCCACACGTATGCAAGAGGATCGGCCATGAGCCTTACCCGTGAGCACCTCGCCCGGGAAATCAATGAAGTCTTGCGGTGTCAGGCGCGACAGCACCGTGGCATTCACCGAATGCGTGTGCAGCACCGCGCCGATCTCCCGGCGCCGTGTGCCGATTTTCGACAACGATCAGGACATTGCGCGCCTCGCCGCCAAGGTGCAGCCTTGGCGGCGAGGCGCATCCCGATTGCGTCGGCTACCTGATCCGCGGCCACGGTCTCTACACCTGGGGTGCGCGCATGAGCGACGCGCTGCGGCAGATCGAGGCCTTTGAATTTTTGTTCGAGTGCGAGTTGAAGGTGCGCTCGCTCTCGAACCATAAAGCATGAACCGCTAAGGAGTTGCCCTGATGAGCAGCCTGTCCGTTTACCACGTCTCAAGCCCTGATTTGCCAAACAAGGTGCTGACGCATTTTGAAGACATCGCCTCGACCCTGGCTGAACAGGGCGTGCGTTTCGACCGTTGGCAAGCCACGGCGAAAATCCAGCCCGGCGCCAGTCAGGAAGAAGTGATCGCCGCGTATCAGGAGCAAATCGACAAGCTGATGACCGAACGCGGTTACATCACCGTCGATGTGATCAGCCTGAACAGCGATCACCCGCAAAAAGCCGAATTGCGCGCCAGGTTTCTCGACGAACATCGTCATGGCGAAGACGAGGTACGATTTTTCGTCGCCGGCCGTGGCTTGTTCACCCTGCACATCGACGATTACGTCTACGCGGTGCTTTGTGAGAAAAACGACCTGATCTCGGTACCGGCCGGCACCCCGCACTGGTTCGACATGGGCGAGCATCCGCATTTCGTCGCGATCCGTCTGTTCAACAACGCCGAAGGCTGGGTGGCCAATTTCACCGGCGACGACATTGCCAGTCGCTTCCCGCGTCTTGAGGACTGAGGCGATGGCGATCAAAGCGATTCTCACCGACATCGAAGGCACTACGAGCGCGGTGAGTTTAGTGTTCGACGTGCTGTTTCCCTACGCGGCCAAACACTTGCCGGATTTTGTTCGCCATAACGCCGCGCGTGCGGATGTTGCCGAGCATCTGGTCGCCGTTCGCCGGGATACCAACGAGCCGAACGCAGTTTTGCGCGGATCGATCCTTCGACCCTATAACCACATAACCCTGTAGGAGCTGAGCTTGCTCGCGATGGCGGCGTGTCAGTCAGCACTAATGTCGCCTGATACACCGCCATCGCGAGCAAGCTCAGCTCCTACAGGGTTCAGGGACTGGTGCAATTTCAGAAACAAAACAGGCCGTGAAGCGAAAGCTTTCACGGCCTGTTTGTTTACAGCTCTGGAACGGTTTAAACCGAGTGATACGTCGGCAGGGCAAACCGCTGCTGGCTTTGCAGCATGGAAATCTGCGGCAGTTCGCTGGCCTGTTCGGCGATGTCACGGCGGATGGCACTGATCACCCAGGACAGCTGATCGCCAGCATGTAATTGCTGGTAGGAAATCGAACGTTTGAAGACTTTGCCGTCGGTGTTGCTCAAGGTCAGCAGAATGCCACCATCAGGACGCGGCTGGGTGGTCACTTCGAAGTTGGAGAACAGGGACGAAAATTTTTCTTGGATCAGGTTCATGTCTATCAGCTCCGTTAGCTCGTGAATGGCAAGCATGCAGAGGTAGTTGCAGTGATTGTGCCAGCATCTGATTTTTTTAAAATCCTTATAAATCAATAAGTTAATTTCTTATGGTTTTTCGCTTTCGTGCAATCTGCATGAATGGCCATCGTGCATCCTGCATTTTGCGTGGTCGACATCGATTCAATGGAACCATTTGCCCGGCGCAAGCTCACGAGATCGAATGCCGCAGCCGTGGATACAAATCATTTCAAAAACCGCGTGTACAGCTCAGGAACCGCTGACGTATTTTCGGCCTCAATCAACGCCGCCCGAACAATAAAAAGATCGACCGGGAGCAACCATGAGCCGCACGCCGCACGACACGATTACCTGGGGCATGATGCTCCGCAAGCTGCCTTCCATTGCCAAAGCCATTCCTCGCGTGGTGAAGGGCATGAAAGCCGCCAACGTCAAGGACCCGACCCAACCGTGCGGCCTGGGCTGGAGCTTCGAGCAAGCGACGTTGCGCAATCCCGATGGCCCGGCATTGCTGCAGAACGAGGTGGCGCTGACTTATTTTCAGGTCAACCAATGGGCCAATCGCATTGCCCATCATCTGATTGCCCAAGGCATCCGCAAGGGCGATGTGGTGGCGGTCTTTATCGAGAATCGCCCGGAGCTGCTGGTGACGATTCTGGCGGTGGCCAAGGTCGGCGCGGTCAGTGCGTTGCTCAATACGTCGCAGACCCGCGATACCCTGGCTCACAGCCTGAACCTGGTAGCACCCGCGGCGATCATCGTCGGACAAGAGCTGGTCCCGGCGTTTTCGGCGGTCCGCGAAAGGGTGTCGATCGACGCGGCGCGCACCTGGTTCGTCGCTGATCGAGACACCTTCAGCCACCCGGGCATTGCGCCCGACGGGTTCATCAACCTGATGACCGCCAGTGCCGACAGCTCCAGCGCCAACCCCGCCAGCAGTCAGCAGGTTTTTTTCGACGACCCTTGTTTCTATATCTACACCTCGGGCACCACTGGCTTACCCAAGGCCGGGGTGTTCAAGCACGGCCGCTGGATGCGCAGCTCCGCAAGCTTCGGGCTGATCGCCTTGGATATGCGCCCGGAGGATGTCGTCTATTGCACTTTGCCGCTCTATCACGCCACCGGGCTGTGCGTGTGCTGGGGCTCGGCGATCAGTGGCGCCTCGGGCTTTGCCATTCGCCGCAAGTTCAGCGCCAGTCAATTCTGGAACGACGTGCGCAAGTACCGCGCCACCACCCTCGGCTACGTCGGTGAATTGTGCCGCTACCTCGTGGATCAACCGCCCAGCGCCGACGACAGCAAGCACAGCGTGACGAAGATGATCGGCAATGGCCTGCGCCCCGGCGCGTGGGGCGAGTTCAAGACGCGATTCGGGGTGAACCACATCTGCGAGCTCTACGCCGCCAGCGACGGCAACATTGGTTTCACCAACATCCTCAACTTTGATAACACCGTCGGTTTTTCCCTGATGTCATGGGAGTTGGCGGCCTACGACCACGATAGCGGCGCGCCGATTCGGGATGCCCAGGGCTTTATGCGCAAGGTTGCCAAAGGCGAGCAGGGACTGTTGCTGGCGAAGATCGACGACAAGGCGCCGCTGGATGGCTACACCGATCCGCAGAAGACCGAAAAGGTTGTGCTGCACGACGTGTTCGAAAAGGGCGACCGTTACTTCAATACCGGTGACCTGCTGCGCAACATCGGTTTCGGTCATGCACAGTTTGTTGACCGTTTGGGAGATACCTTCCGCTGGAAGGGTGAAAACGTCTCGACCACCGAGGTCGAAAACATCCTTCTGCAACACCCGAATATTTCCGAAGCGGTGGCCTACGGCGTGGAAATCCGCAACACCAACGGGCGCGCGGGGATGGCGGCGATTACGCCAGCCGAGTCCCTGGCGACCCTGGACTTCAGTGAGCTGCTGGCTTTCGCCCGTGAACAAATGCCTGCTTATGCGGTGCCGCTGTTCCTGCGAGTGAAAGTGAAAATGGAGACCACCGGCACCTTCAAGTATCAGAAGACCCGCCTCAAGGACGAAGCCTTCGACCCCGGCAAAACCGGCGATGATCCGATCTACGCCTGGCTGCCGGGAACCCAGACTTACGTGCAGGTCACTCCGCAGTTGCTGGCGGATATTCACGGCGGCGCTTTTCGTTATTGAATGCAGCGCTATTGAATGTGGCTATGGCCGTCCATGAGAAAAAAGAAGTGACAGCCTCGGGGCTGCTCGGGAAACTGTCGGCTTTGCGAATAACCGAACGTGGAGTGCCCAATGTCAGACCAAAGCCGCCAGATGTCCCCCGAAGAAGCCGCTGAATTTGCCGAACAGGTATTCAACAAGGCGCGCGAGGGCGATGCAGCCATGATGGCAGCGCTGTTGACCAAGGGCCTGCCGCCGAACCTGCGTAACCACAAGGGCGACACCTTGCTGATGTTGGCCGCTTACCACGGCCATGTGGAGACGGTAAAAGTCCTGCTCGAACACAAGGCCGATCCGGAAATCCGCAACGACAACGGCCAGAGCCCGATTGCCGGCGCGGCGTTCAAAGGTGACCTGGCGGTGGTGAAGGCACTGGTTGAAGGCGGTGCGCAAGTGGAAGGGTCGTCCTTCGACGGTCGTACTGCGCTGATGATGGCGGCGATGTTCAATCGCGTCGAAATCGTCGACTACCTGATCAGCAAAGGCGCCGACCCGAAAGCCAAGGATGCCAATGGCGTCTCTGCGCTGGATGCCGCCAAGACCATGGGCGCGGTGGACACCACGGCGCAGTTGCAGAATCTGCTTGGCTGATCTCCTCCGTGTATCAGCCATGTAGCAGCTGTCGAGCCTGCGAGGCTGCGTTCGGCTCGGGCCGCGTTCGGACGCAGCAGTCGTAAAACCTGTATGTGCGGTCTCCCTGAAACACCGCATCGCCTGATTTCACGACGGCTTCGCCGCCGAACGCAGCCTCGCAGGCTCGACAGCTGCTACACACACACCATCAATACACCCACACCTCAACCCGCCGATTCTTGATTCGCCCCTCATCCGCGCTATTGGCCGCCACCGGCATTTCAGCGCCAAAACCACGAATCTCGCGAAACACCACGCCGCTTTTCACCAGTTCGCGCCGTACCGCCATGGCGCGCAGTTTCGACAGCAGATCGGCACGCGCCGGATCACTCTTGGCGTCGCCAAACCCCACCAGCGTCACCTGCCGATTGGTTTTCTCGTGCTGCTTTATATAGTCGAGCACCCGCCACAGGTCCTGCCGGGCCTTGTTGTCCAGCGTCGCACTGCCTTCCTCGAAACGAAAATTCACTGTCAGGCGCTGGGCGTGGCGACTGAGTGCCTGATAACCCTCCGGCATCAATGCATTCGGCGTGACCGTCATGGCCTGGACGGTCTGGGCGATAAAACCATTGGCCGCGACAATCGCCTGACCCTTGCTGCTTTGGGCGAACGCCACCAATGCTTCGGCCCAGGGATTTCTCCCATCGGGCGGCAGATAAAAGAACAGCCGGCGGGACAACGGATAGTCTTCCGTGGCAATCAGGTTGTTGAGCGGCAGCATGGCTTGGGATTGGCCATCGGCAATCGCCACGGCTTTGGCCTGACGCACGTAAGGCAGGCCGATGAAGCCGATACCTTGCGGGTCGAGGCTGACCGCGTCGGACAATTGCTCGCTGGATTCGAAACGTTTCGCAGCGCTGCTCAGCGTTTTTCCACGACGGCTGAGGACCAATTCCTTGAACGTGTCGTAGGTGCCCGATTGATCATCCCGCGCATAGAGGTGAATCGTCCCACCATTGCCGCCAAGTTCTTCCCAGGTTTTTGCCTCGCCGCTGAAGATTCGCGCCAGTTGTTCAGTGTTCAGTTCGCTCAACGGATTTTGCGGATGAAGAATGATCGCCAGGCCATCGATGGCGATGACCTGTTCGGCGCCGGGGCTTTTGAAGTCGCCCAGGCGTGCAAGGTCTGTCCGTTCGCTGTCCTTGATCGGGCGCGAGGAGGCGGCGAGGTCGGCGGTGGCGGTTTTCAGGGCGGCGAAACCGGTGCTGGACCCGTGGGCCGCGATGTCCACCGCGACCCGTCGGCCCTGAACGGTTTCGCCGATGACGCGCAGTTCGTTGGCTTTGTCCGGGGCCTCGCTGTGAACCTTGAGCAGGCCCTGTTCGCGCATCAACCCCTCAACCAGCGCCGGGCCCAACGCCGCGCCAATGGTGTTGGAACCCTGGATGCGCAGCACCGGGCCTGACTCGGGCATCGGCAACGCGCCAGCCGACGCCGTCAGCGGCAGCCCGGCGCACAGCATCAACAGGAACAACACACGCAGCGTCATGCCGGCACCCTATAAAGCCAAAGGAAGTGCCGGGAGAATAAGTCAGTAAGGTTTCTGAAAGATGACAGTTATCGACATTGTGGGAGCGAGCCTGCTCGCGATAGCGGTGTGTCAGTCGACATCAATATCGAATGACACACCGCTATCGCGAGCAGGCTCGCTCCCACAGTTGATCTGTGTCGACAGGTAGGGATCAGCTCAGTTCAAGCCAGATCGGCGCATGATCCGATGGTTTTTCCATCCCGCGCAGTTCGTAATCCACACCCGCATCCTTCACGCGTGGCAACAACCCATGGGACGCCATGATCAAGTCAATCCGCAGCCCACGCTTGGGCACATCCTCAAAACCGCGGCTACGGTAGTCGAACCAGCTGAAACGGTCGGCCACTTCCGGGTTCAAGTGACGGAAGCTGTCCACCAGGCCCCAGTTCTTCAAGCGGGCCATCCACTCGCGCTCTTCCGGCAGGAAGCTGCATTTACCGGTTTTCAACCAGCGTTTCATGTTGTCCGGGCCGATACCGATGTCGCAGTCTTCCGGAGAAATGTTCACGTCGCCCATCACCACCACCGGCTGATCGTTGCTGAACTGGCTTTCCAGCAGTTGCTGCAGATCGCCGTAAAAGCGTTCCTTGGCCGGGAACTTGGTCGGGTGATCGCGGCTTTCGCCCTGTGGGAAATAGCCGTTCATGATGGTCACCGGCACGCCATTGGCGTCGGCGAACGAACCCCAGATGAAGCGGCGCTGAGCGTCTTCTTCATCGGTGGCGAAACCTTTGTGCAGCGCGATAGGTTCCTGACGCGAGAGCAGGGCCACGCCGTAATGACCTTTTTGACCGTGGAAATACACGTGATAGCCCAGTGCCTGAACCTCGGCCAGCGGGAATTGGTCGTCGTGAACCTTGGTTTCCTGCAAGCCGATCACGTCTGGCTGATGCTTTTCAATCAGCGCCGCCAGCTGATGCGGGCGAGCGCGCAGCCCGTTGATGTTGAAGGAGACGATCTTCATGGTCGGCAGTCCTGGCAAAAGGGCGATGCTAGCTGACATGTAGGAATGGGGCCAGTGTGGGGTGAGGGGATTCACTGTGTTCTGTCAGATCTTTATTGGCAGTTAGGGCCTCTTCGCGAGCAGGCTCGCTCCCACAGGTAATGAGTCTGGTCTATACCTTGTGGGAGCGAGCCTGCTCGCGATGGCGGCATCACAACCAACACTGATTCGGATCAGCAAGGAACTGTGCCAGCGCGATAGGCTCGTAACCAGAAGAGCGCAGTCATTTGACCTGTGCCAGGGGAGAACTACCGTCATGCCCGAAACCTCGACCGTCATCGCCGATATTCACATGCTCGACAGCGGCTATTCCCGCGAAGCACGTTCGTTGTTGTACCAGGCTTATCGGCATGAGCCGACGTTCGGCTACCTGTTCGAAGCGGAGCGTCCCGGTTATGAACAGCGGGTCCGCGCCACCGTGCGCGAACTGGTCAAACAACACTTTCTTCAGGACTTGCCGGCCATCGGCCTGTTGGTCAACGACCGGTTGATCGGCATCGCGTTGATCGCGCCGCCGCAACGTCGCCTTGGCATCACAGAGAGTTGGGCCTGGCGTCTGCGCATGGTGCTCAGCACCGGGTTTCGCTGCACCCGACGCTATCTCGAGTATCACGATGCCGTGATGGCTTGCGTGCCGTCCGATTCGGTACACCTGCTGCCGTTGCTGGGGGTTCATCCGCAATTTCAGGGCCAACACTTTGGCGAACAATTGCTGCAAGCGGTGCACAACTGGTGCGCGGTGGATGAGCACTCCGAGGGCGTAATCCTCGATACCGGGAATCCTCGTTATCTGGAGTTCTATAAGCGTCAGGGCTATGAGGAAATCGGTGAGGTCGCCGTAGGACCGATTCGCGAGCACGTGTTTTTCCATGCCAATCCGCAGGTGTTACAAACAGCAAGGGCATAAAGGTAGAACTTTCCCCGCATGCAAGGCTCTATCACGCTCCCAAGCTCGTGATAGCATCCGCGCCTATGAAGTTTCCAGGAAGAATTACCAGCGGCGTGCTGATGCTGATTACCAGCTGCGCGGCGCTGGCGCAAAGTGAATTGGATGTGCGGATCAAACCGTCCAACGATGAACTGAAAGCCAATATAGAGGGCTATATCGGCAGCCTCGGCGATCGAGACGAAGAGGCCTTGCTGCGCTTCAGTCGTGGCGCCGAAGAACAGGCGCGCAAGGCTGCCCAGGCCTTGGGTTATTACCAGCCGCAGATCGACTCGGATGTGAAGGGCGGCAAGACGCCGCGCCTGGTGCTGAACATTGATCCCGGCGAGCCGGTGCATTTGCGCAATGTCACTATTCGCATCGACGGCCCGGCCGCCTCCCTCAAATCCTTCCGTGTACCCAAAAGCGATGCGCTGAAGACCGGCGCCGTGCTCAACCATGGCCATTACGAAGACGCCAAGCGCCTGATTCAGAATCAGGGCTCGCGCTATGGCTTTTTCAGTGGTCATTTCAGCAGCCAGAAATTGTTGGTCGACCCGCGAGCCGGCGTCGCCGACATCGAACTGATCTACAACAGCGGCCCGCGTTATTCACTGGGCAAGGTCAGTTTCGAAGGTGACACGCCGTTCGACGAGGACCTGCTGCAACGCATGGTGCCCTTCAAGGCGGGCGCACCTTATGACTCCGAATTGATCGCCGAGCTCAGTCAGGCCATGCAATCGAGCGGCTATTTCGAAAGCGTGAGGGTGGATGCGGCGCCGACGGCGTCCAGGAACGACGTGATCCCGGTCGACGTCAAACTCGAAACCCGTAAACCACGGACCATGGGCCTGGGACTGGGTTATTCCACCGACGTCGGCCCACGGGTCAAGGCCAACTGGACCCGGCACTGGGTCAACCCTCAAGGGCACAGCTATGGCTGGGAGACCGAAGTTTCCGCGCCTCGGCAGAACGTCGGTGTGTTCTATGACATTCCCCTGGACCCGCCGCTGACCGACAAGCTGCGGTTCGCCGGGGGTTATCAGAACGAAGAAATCGCCGACAAGGACTCCCTCAGCAAACTGCTGACCGTCGGCCCCGAGTGGCACAGCAAGCTGCCCAGCGGTTGGCAGCGAGTGGTGTCGCTCAAGTGGCAGCGCGAGGAATACAGGCTCGGCGACGACTCGGGGCTCAGCACGTTGCTGATGCCTGGCGTCAGCTATTCCTACCTTAAAAGTGATAACCGCATCGACCCGCACAACGGTTATCGCCTGGAATTCGAGACCAAAGTGGCGAAAGAAGGTTTGGGCTCCGACACCAACCTGCTGTACGGCACCGCGTTGGTGAAAGGCTTGACCACGGTCTTCGACAAGCACCGCTTCCTCGGTCGGGTGCAGGTTGGTGGCAGCGCCACCAATGGCTACAAATCGGTGCCGCCGTCGCTGCGCTTCTTCGCCGGTGGCGATCAGAGCGTGCGTGGTTACGACTACCAGAGCCTGTCCCCGGAAAACTCCGAGGGCGACCGCATCGGTGGTCGTTACATGATCGCCGGCAGCGTCGAGTATCAGTACTCCGTCGCCGAAAAATGGCGGGTCGCGACCTTCATCGACCAGGGCAACTCTTTCAATACCCTCGAACTGCCGGACCTCAAGACCGGTGTCGGTATCGGTGTGCGCTGGGTTTCTCCTGTAGGACCGATACGCCTCGACCTGGCCCATGCGATGGACGATGACGGCGGCATTCGACTGCACTTTTCCATGGGGCCTGAGCTGTGAATCGTGGTTTGAAAATAACGCTGCTGGCGATTCTGGCGCTGCTGATGCTGGTCGTTTTGACCGTGGCCACAGTGCTGGGCACGGCAACGGGCAGTCGCTGGGCGTTGGGGTTCGTGCCGGGTTTGACCGTAGAAAATTATCAGGGTCGATTGGGCGGACAGTGGAGCGCCGACCGTGTGTTATGGCAGCAAGACGCCAGCCGGGTTGAGCTGAGCAAAGTCATTTTCGCTTGGTCGCCGCTGTGCCTGACGCGCATGGCACTGTGCATCGAGCAATTGAAGGCCGATCAAGTCAGCCTGCAATTTCCACCGGGCACGGATGAAGACAGCAGCGGTTCGATCGAACTTCCGGACCTGGATTTGCCGCTGGCCATCGAGCTGGGCGACGTCCAGGTCGGCAGCCTGCTGTTCAACGGCAGCGAAGAACTCAAGGGCCTGCAACTGGCGGCGCACTGGACGGTCAACGGTTTGCAGATCGATTCCGTTCATTTGCAACGGGATGACCTGAGCCTCAACCTTTCAGGCCTGCTGCAACCCAGCGGTAACTGGCCGCTCAAGGCCGAAGGCAAACTGACCCTGCCAGCCCCCGGCACCGGGCCTTGGACGCTGGCCCTGAAGGTCGATGGCGATCTGCTGAAAACCCTCAACCTGAAAGCCGACAGCAGCGGTTACCTCAACGGGCAATTGACTGGCGAACTGCAACCGCTGGTGGAAAACCTGCCGGCCAAGGTGCGGATCACCGCTGACGGCTTCAAGCCCGGCGTTGATCTGCCGGACACCTTGCAACTCAACCAACTGGAACTCACCGGCGACGGCGACCTGAAAAACGGTTATCAGTTGCTCGGCAAAGCCACGTTGCCTGGCGAAAAAGGACCCGTCGCGTTGTTGCTGCAAGGCAAGGTCGACGCCAACGGCGCTCAGATCGCCGGGTTGAACCTCACGGCCAATGACAAGCAAAGCCTGAAACTCACTGGCAACCTCGACTGGAGCAAAGGCCTGAGTGCCGATGCCAAAATCGACTGGCTGGATTTCCCGTGGCATAGCCTCTATCCACTGATCGACGAGCCAGAAGTAGCGTTGCGCAGCTTCAACGGTGAAGTCTCCTACACCGACGGTAAATACCTCGGCAACTTCAACGCCGCACTCGACGGCCCGGCCGGGGCGTTCAGCCTGACCAGCCCATTCAGCGGCGACCTGACGAAAATCTATCTGCAACAAATTCAACTCGAAGCCGGGCAGGGCAAGGCCGAAGGGCACCTGAACCTGCAATTTGCCGATGGCATTGCCTGGGACACCGCGCTGGACCTGTCGGCGATCAACCCGGCGTACTGGGTCGCGGAGTTGCCGGGCACCCTGGCCGGACCGTTGCGCAGCAAGGGCGAGATGAAGAATGAAAAACTCAGCCTGACCGCTGATCTCGATCTGAAAGGCAAACTGCGCGGCCAACCGGCAGTGATCCAGGCCAACGCCGATGGCGGTGGTGAACAATGGAACCTTAGCGCGCTGCAAATTCGCCTGGGGGACAACAGCATCAACGGCAAGGGCAGCCTGCAACAGAAACTCGCCGGCCAGATCGATATCAAGCTGCCGCGCCTGGCTCAGTTGTGGCCGCAACTGCGCGGTCAGCTCAATGGTCGCGTCGATGTCGCCGGTACCCTCAAGGCCCCGCAAGGCAAGCTCGGGCTGCAAGGCACGCAACTGGCCTTCGAAGACAATCGTCTGCAAAGCCTGAATCTGGACGCCACTCTCGACAGCACGCAGCGCGCGAAAATCGACCTCAAGGGCAGCGGCATTCAGGCCGGTGAGACGTCACTGGGGACGCTGACCGCCAGCGGCCAGGGCGATATCAAAAACCAGAAACTCGCCCTCGACCTGCAAGGGCCGAAGCTGAAACTCGCGCTCGGCCTCGACGGCAATCTGGACCAGGGCAATTGGCGTGGGCGGCTGGCCAGCGGCGATATCCAGGCCGGAGGGCAGGACTGGAAACTGCAAGGTCCGGCGAAGCTTGAACGGCTGGCGGACGGCAAGATCAATTTTGGCGCTCATTGCTGGGCGTCCGGCCCGGCCAGCCTGTGCGGTGAGGATCAGCGCCTGATGCCTGAGCCGAAGCTGCGTTATCACCTCAAACAGTTCCCGATCGACAGCCTCGCGCAGTGGTTGCCCAAGGATTTCGCCTGGAAGGGCCGGCTCAACGCCGACCTGCAACTGGACCTGCCGGCCAGCGGCCCGAACGGCCAGATCAGCATCGATGCCAGCGGCGGCACGTTGCGCATCAAGGAGAAGGATCAGTGGCTGGACTTCCCGTACCAGACCCTGAAACTCAACAGCAAACTCACGCCCAAGCGCATCGACACTGACCTCAATTTCGTCGGCGGCAAGCTCGGTGAGCTTATGCTCCAGGCGCAGATCAATCCGTTACTGAAGGACAAACCTCTGACCGGCTCCTTCCGTTTGAATGGACTGGACTTGTCGGTAGCGCGGCCGTTTGTGCCGATGGTCGAGAAGATGACCGGACGCTTGAATGGCAGCGGCACGCTCGCAGGTACGCTGCTGGCGCCGCAGGTCAACGGCAATCTGCTGCTCAGCGACGGCGAGATTTCCGGGCCTGAATTGCCGATGGACCTTGAAGCGCTGCAACTTCAAGCCGTGATCGCTGGCGAAACCGTGCAGTTGAACGGCGGCTGGAAAAGCGGCAAGACCGGGCAGGGCACCTTGAGCGGCAACATCGCCTGGGGTCAGGCATTGGTGGTTGATCTGGCGCTCAAAGGCACGCAATTGCCCGTTACCGTCGAGCCGTACGCCAAGCTGGAAATGGCGCCGGACCTGAAGATTTCGGTGAAGGACGACAAACTGGCGATCACCGGCAAAGTGCTGGTGCCGAAAGGCGAGATCACCGTGCGCGAGTTGCCGCCATCGACGGTCAAGGTGTCCGATGACACGGTGATCGTCGGTCAGCAGACCGAAGAGGGCAAACCACCGATGGCCATGACGATGGACATCGATGTGGTGGTCGGTCAGGACAAACTCAGCTTCGCCGGGTTTGGCCTGACCGCCAACCTGCAAGGTCATGTGCACATCGGCGACAACATGGACACCCGCGGCGAGCTCTGGCTCAACGATGGGCGTTATCGCGCCTACGGTCAGCGGTTGACCGTGCGCCGTGCGCGTTTGCTGTTTGCAGGTCCCATCGACCAGCCGTATCTGGACATCGAAGCGATTCGCCAGACCGACGACGTGATCGCCGGCATCCGCCTGAGCGGCAGTGCCGAGCAGCCGACCACACAGATCTTCTCCGAGCCGGCGATGAGCCAGGAACAGGCGTTGTCCTATCTGGTGCTGGGGCGTCCGTTGAGCACCAACGGTGAGGACAACAACATGCTCGCCCAAGCGGCGCTGGGGTTGGGCTTGATGGGCAGTTCCGGTGTGACCAGCGGCTTGGCCAAGAACCTGGGCATTCAGGACTTCCAGCTCGACACCGAGGGCAGCGGCAACGCCACCAGCGTGGTAGCCAGCGGCAATATCTCCGAGAAGCTCAGCCTGCGATATGGCGTTGGCGTGTTCGAACCGGCCAACACCATCGCCTTGCGTTACAAGCTGAGCAAGAAGGTCTACCTCGAAGCGGCGGGCGGCGTGGCCAGTTCGCTGGACATCTTCTACAAGCGGGATTTCTAGACCCGCGTCCTTTCTCCACACCGAGTGGCCGCTATCGCGAGCAGGCTCGCTCCCACAGGGATCACACCGAACCTGTGGGAGCGAGCCTGCTCGCGATAGCGGTCTGACGGCTGCCATTTATCAACTAAATAGCAAGCAGCCTAACTATTGCGTTGACATTCGCTGCCTAGGCAGTAACATCTCGCCATACATTCTCTGCCTAGGCAGCTAATCGGTGGCCAGATGAAACATTTCACCTCATACGATTTCCATAATTGCCATCTCGGCCTCCTGCTCGGGCGCGCCGCGCTGCTCAAGGACCGGATCATCGACACGCACATGGAACCCCACGGCATCACCGCCGCGCAGTTCAAAGTGCTGATCATCATGGCCCAGTTCGGCGTCGATACCCCGGCCGAGCTGTGCCGTCACCTGTCGCTGGACAGCGGTTCGATGACCCGCATGCTCGATCGTCTGGAACAGAAAGGCTTCCTCGCCCGCCAACGCTCCGAAGCGGATCGCCGTCAGGTTCAGCTGGTGCTGACCGAACAAGGCCAGCAGTTGACTGACCGCCTGCCGGAGATCGGCGCCGATGCCATGAATGAACTGGCCGGCGCGATCACCCCAGAGGAGTTGAAAACCCTCGAACAGATCCTGAAGAAAATTCTGGTGGCAGCCGGTGACTCGATCACGTTGCTGCGGGTAGGTGACAAATGAGCAGTAAAACCCTGCGTACCGGCCTGAGCCTGGTGCTGGCGGCCATGACCCTGGCCGGTTGCGCCAGCTACAGCGGCCTGACCACCGAAGGCAAAAGCCTCGATGCGAAAACCCTCAAGGCCGGACAATCCCTCAGCGGCGTGACCCTGTCGCCCGCGGCCTGGCCGAAAAGCGACTGGTGGAAAAGCCTCGGCGACCCACAGCTCGACGGCTTGATTCGCGAAGCCCTGCACGACAGCCCCGACATGCAAATCGCCGACGCCCGCGCCCACCAGGCCAGCGCCGCCGCTTATGCAGCGGATGCCGCACGCATGCCCACCCTCGATGCCAGTGCCGGCGTCAGCCGTTCGCGTCTGGCACGCGATCAAGACCCGAGGGGCGAGGGCGATGCGTACTCCACCGTGCGCAACATCGGCGCCAGTTTCAATTACAACTTCGACCTCTGGGGCGGTCAGCGTGATGCCTGGGAAGCCGCGCTCGGTCAGGCCCGTGCTGCCGAAGTCGATCAACAAGCCGCTCAGCTGACCTTGTCCGCCGACGTGGCTCGCGCTTACAGCGATCTGGGTCAGGCGCACATCGTCTATGACCTCGCCAGTGAAGACCTCAAACGCACCAGACAAATGCTCGACCTGAGCCAGCGCCGCCTGAGCTCGGGGATCGACAGTCAGTACCAGTTCCAGCAAACCGAGAGTCTGGAAGCCACGTCCGAAGCCAGCCTGATCGACGCCGAGAAACGCCTGCAAAGCGCGAAAATCGCTTTGGCCGTCTTGCTCGGTAAAGGCCCGGATCGCGGCAACGAAATCGCCCGGCCGAAAATTCTTCAGGCCAGCGCCGTCGCGTTGCCATCGGTGCTGCCGGCCGAGTTGTTGGGTCGTCGTCCAGACCTGGTGGCCGCGCGTTGGCGGGTCGAGGCCGCGAGCAAGAACATCGACGCCGGCAAAACCCGGTTCTACCCCAACCTCAACCTGAGCGCCGCGGCCGGTGCCGAGTCGTTGCTGGGCGATGCGATGTTCGGTTCGGCCAGTCGTTTCTTCAACATTGCGCCGACCATTTCTGTGCCGATTTTCGACGGTGGCCGCTTGCGTGCCGACCTCGATTCCCGCGACGCCGATTACGACCTCGCGGTGGCGCAGTACAACAAAAGCCTGGTGAAAGCCTTGGGCGATGTCAGCGACACCATCAACCAATTGCGCGATATCGGCCGGCAGATCGGCGCTCAGCAACGCGCCACCGACATTGCCCAGGATTCTTACAACACTGTGGTCCAGCGGTACGGTTCCGGCATCGGGAATTACCTGGACGTGCTCAGCATCGAGCAGCAATTGCTCCAGGCCCAGCGTCAGCTGGCCAACCTGAATGCCGAGCAGATCGACCTGTCGATCCAACTGATGCAGGCGCTGGGCGGCGGCTTCCAGGGCGAAACCCTGACCGCAGCCAACGCAACCCCAGCCACGCAGCACAACTAATTCAAGGTAATTGTCATGGCCACTGCCGATAAAACCCAATCCCCTGACAACACTCAAGACGCGAGCAATTCGCGCAAACGCAAAGTCATGCTGGTGCTGCTCGCGATCGTGGTGATCCTCGCCGGTGCCGGCGTCTGGGGGTATCACGAACTCTACGGTCGCTGGAACGAAAGCACCGACGACGCCTACGTGAACGGCAACGTGGTGGAAATTACTCCGTTGGTCACCGGCACGGTGGTCAGCATCGGTGCCGACGACGGCGACCTGGTTCACGAAGGCCAGGTGCTGATCAACTTCGACCCGAACGACGCCGAAGTCGGTCTGCAAAGTGCCCAGGCCAATCTGGCCCGCACCGTGCGTCAGGTTCGCGGCTTGTACAGCAACGTCGACGGCATGAAAGCCCAGGTCAACGCCCAACAAGCTGAAGTGCAAAAGGCTCAGGACAACTTCAATCGCCGGAAAAACCTCGCCGCTGGCGGCGCGATTTCCCAGGAAGAACTGTCCCATGCTCGCGACGACCTGACCTCGGCGCAAAACGCCTTGGCCAACGCCAAACAGCAACTGAAAACCACCAGTGCGCTGGTCGATGACACCGTGGTGTCGTCGCACCCGGACGTGATGTCCGCTGCTGCGCAATTGCGTCAGGCTTACTTGAACAATTCGCGCAGCACCTTGATCGCGCCGGTCACCGGTTATGTCGCCAAACGTTCCGTGCAACTGGGCCAACGCGTCCAGCCGGGCACCGCATTGATGGCGGTCATTCCGCTGGATCAGCTGTGGATCGACGCCAACTTCAAGGAAACCCAACTGCGTGACATGCGCATCGGTCAGCCGGTGGACATCGAAGCCGACCTCTATGGCAGCGACGTGAAATTCAGCGGCACCATCGACAGCCTCGGCGCCGGCACCGGCAGCGCGTTTGCCTTGCTGCCAGCGCAGAACGCCACCGGTAACTGGATCAAGATCGTCCAGCGGGTGCCGGTGCGGATTCACATCAACGCTGAACAACTCACCAAGCACCCGTTGCGGGTCGGCCTGTCGACTCAGGTCGATGTGAACCTGCGTGACCAGAGCGGCCCGGTGCTGGCGCAACAACCGCCGCAAAAGGCCTCGTTCAGCACCAATGTGTATGACCGTCAGTTGGCCGAGGCCGACGCGATGATCACTCAACTTATCCACGACAACAGCGCTGCGGTCAGCAAAACCGTTCAACGCTGATTAGTCATCACACCGACCCTGTGTGGCGAGGGGATTTATCCCCGTTCGGCTGCGAAGCAGACGTCAGCTCATTAATGCGATTGGACTTTGAAGTGCTGGGGCCGCTTCGCGACCCAACGGGGATAAATCCCCTCACCACAAAGGCTCACTCCCACAAGGTCAGATGCGTCTGTAACAGGCGCAGCGCCAGCCAAGTTTCAAAGGATTCGCGATGAGCAATAACGCCTCTTTCACGCCGCCCAGCCTGTTGCTCAGCACCATCGGCCTGTCGCTGGCGACCTTCATGCAAGTACTCGACACCACCATTGCCAACGTGGCGCTGCCGACGATTTCCGGCAACCTGGGCGTGAGTTCGGAGCAGGGCACTTGGGTGATTACCTCGTTCGCCGTGAGCAACGCCATCGCGCTGCCGCTGACCGGTTGGCTCAGTCGGCGTTTCGGCGAGGTGAAGCTGTTTCTCTGGGCGACGATTCTGTTCGTGCTGGCGTCGTTTCTGTGCGGTATCTCGACCTCGATGCCTGAGCTGATCGGCTTTCGAGTGCTTCAAGGTCTGGTGGCAGGCCCCTTGTACCCGATGACTCAAACGCTGCTGATTGCCGTCTATCCGCCCGCCAGGCGCGGCATGGCCCTGGCGTTGCTGGCGATGGTCACGGTGGTGGCGCCGATTGCCGGTCCCATCCTCGGCGGCTGGATTACCGACAGTTATAGCTGGCCGTGGATCTTCTTTATCAACGTACCGATCGGTGTTTTCGCGGTGATGGTGGTGCGCCAGCAACTCAAGGCGCGGCCGGTGGAAACCAGCTACCAGCCGATGGATTACGTCGGTTTGATCACCCTGATCATTGGCGTCGGAGCCTTGCAGGTGATCCTCGACAAGGGCAATGACCTGGACTGGTTCGAGTCGAACTTCATCCTCATCGGCGCGGCTATTTCGGTGATAGCGCTGGCAGTGTTCGTGATCTGGGAAATGACTGACAAACACCCGGTGGTGAATCTGCGGCTGTTCGCTTACCGCAACTTCCGCATCGGCACGATTGTGCTGGTGTTGGGTTATGCCGGGTTCTTCGGGATCAACCTGATCCTGCCGCAATGGCTGCAAACCCAGATGGGTTATACGGCGACGTGGGCGGGGCTGGCGGTGGCGCCGATCGGGATTCTGCCAGTGCTGATGTCGCCGTTTGTCGGCAAATACGCACACAAGTTCGACCTGCGATTGCTGGCTGGCCTGGCGTTCCTGGCGATTGGCTTGAGCTGCTTCATGCGTGCCGGGTTTACCAACGAAGTGGATTTCCAGCACATCGCCCTGGTGCAGCTGTTCATGGGGATTGGCGTGGCGCTGTTCTTCATGCCGACCTTGAGCATTCTGATGTCAGACCTGCCACCGAACCAGATCGCCGACGGCGCGGGCCTGGCGACGTTCCTGCGGACCTTGGGCGGTAGTTTTGCGGCGTCGTTGACGACGTGGATCTGGATTCGCCGGGCGGATCAGCACCACGCCTATATGAGCGAAAGCATCAGCACCTATGAGCCGGCTACCCGCGAGGCGTTGAACAGCCTGGGCGGGGCGGGCAACCCGGCGTATGCGCAACTGGATCACGTGCTGACCAGTCAGGCGTACATGCTCTCCACCGTGGATTACTTCACGTTGCTGGGGTGGGCGTTCATGGGGTTGATCGTGATTGTGTGGCTGGCGAAACCGCCGTTTGCCGCTAAAGCAGGCCCTGCTGCCAGCGGCCACTGACCAAACGCGATCAAACTGTAGGAAGTGAGCCTGCTCGCGATAGCGGTGTATCAGTCAACAAAGTTGTTGAATGTGATACCGCTATCGCGAGCAGGCTCACTCCTACAGTGGGTTTTGTGTTTGGTAGTTAGTTAGCGGGTGCTGCAAGCTGTGGCGGCGGGGTGAAGTCGAACGGCGCCAACGCAAATCCTTGCTCATCCACCTGCAACGCCCACCCCTGACGATCCCAATCCCCCAGCACAATCCGCTTGGCCGCCTGTTCGCCAATCTGCAACTTGTGAATGGCCGGGCGATGGGTATGCCCATGGATCAGCGTTTTCACGCCAAATGCCTGCATGATTCGCGGCACTTCTTCCGGCGTGACATCCACAATGTCATTGGCCTTCATCCGCGTCTGCGCACGGCTTTCACTGCGCAGCTTGCGCGCCAGTTTATGCCGGGTGCCCAAGGGCAGATGCCGCAGGATGAACAGGGTGATCGGATTACGCAGATAGCGACGCAGCTTCATATAGGCTTCGTCGCGGGTGCAGAGGCTGTCGCCGTGCATCAACAGCACCGGCTCGCCGTAAAACTGCACGACACTCGGGTCTTTCAACAACGTGCAGCCGGCCTGTTTGCAGAAGGCCTGGCCGAGCATGAAGTCGCGATTGCCGTGCATCAGAAAAATGGCCGTGCCGCTGTCGCTGAGTTCGCGCAGGGCCTGGCAGATGGAACGCTGGAACGGCGTCATGGCATCGTCGCCAATCCACGCCTCGAAAAAGTCGCCCAGGATGTACAACGCACTCGCCGAGCGGGCGCGTCCGGCGAGCAAATCCAGAAACGCCCGGCTGATGTCCGGGCGCTCCTCTTCCAGATGCAAGTCTGAAATCAGCAGTATCACTCAATGATCTCGGCTTTCTCGATGATCACGTCTTCTGCTGGTACGTCCTGGTGGCCGGACTTCATGGTGGTGGAAACACCTTTGATCTTGTCCACTACGTCGGTGCCTGCAACGACTTTGGCGAATACCGCGTAGCCCCAGCCCTGAGTGGTCTTGGCGCTGTGGTTCAGGAAGCTGTTGTCAGCCACGTTGATGAAGAACTGGGCGGAAGCCGAATGCGGCTCCATGGTGCGCGCCATGGCCACGGTGTACTTCTCGTTCGGCAGGCCGTTGTCGGCTTCGTTCTGGATGCTTGGGCGCTTGTCTTTCTTTTCTTTCATGCCTGGCTCGAAACCGCCGCCCTGGATCATGAAGTTACCGATGACGCGGTGGAAAACAGTGTTTTCGTAGTGACCGGCTTTGACGTACTCGATGAAGTTGGCCACGGTGATCGGGGCTTTTTCAGCGTTCAGTTCCAGGACGATGTCGCCATGGTTGGTGGTCAGTTTGACTTGGGTCATGATCGGTACTCTTCTAATGAATTCGTGGGTTTCTGGGCGTTAAAGCCCTAAACCGGTCCGGCTAACAGCAGCCAAGGTGCGCAGTTTAGCGTGCCGGGCGCGAATTTCGAGGCTGTTTTTCATTTGCATTCGATTAAATGCAGCCGTTTTTTGCCCTGTGCTGTCAGCGACTTGACGGCATCGGCTATGATAAGCCCCTTTGTTTTAACCGCCGCTTTGATTTGGCCAACTGGCCGCGCACTTGTACGTTCAAGGATCCTATGAGCAAGCCCACTGTCGACCCTACCTCGAATTCCAAGACCGGCCCTGCCGTGCCGGTCAATTTCCTGCGCCCGATCATCCAGGCGGACCTGGACTCGGGTAAGCACACGCAGATCGTCACCCGTTTCCCGCCTGAGCCCAACGGCTACCTGCACATCGGTCACGCCAAGTCGATTTGCGTGAACTTCGGCCTGGCCCAGGAATTTGGCGGCGTCACGCACCTGCGTTTCGACGACACCAACCCGGCCAAGGAAGACCAGGAATACATCGACGCGATCGAAAGCGACGTCAAATGGCTGGGCTTCGAATGGTCCGGTGAAGTGCGCTACGCCTCGCAGTATTTCGACCAGTTGCACGACTGGGCCGTTGCGCTGATCAAGGCCGGCAAGGCCTACGTCGATGACCTGAGCCCTGAACAGGCCAAGGAATACCGTGGCAGCCTGACCGAGCCGGGCAAGAACAGCCCGTTCCGCGATCGTTCCGTGGAAGAGAACCTGGATTGGTTCGCCCGCATGAAGGCCGGTGAATTCAAGGACGGCGCACGCGTGTTGCGGGCCAAGATCGACATGGCCTCGCCGAACATGAACCTGCGCGACCCGATCATGTATCGCATCCGCCACGCTCACCACCACCAGACCGGTGACAAGTGGTGCATCTACCCGAACTACGACTTCACCCACGGTCAGTCGGACGCCATCGAAGGCATCACTCACTCGATCTGCACCCTGGAGTTCGAAAGCCATCGTCCGCTGTACGAGTGGTTCCTCGAGAACCTGCCCGTACCGGCGCAACCGCGTCAGTACGAATTCAGCCGCCTGAACCTGAATTACACGATCACCAGCAAGCGCAAGCTCAAGCAACTGGTCGATGAAAAGCACGTTCTTGGCTGGGACGATCCGCGCATGTCCACGCTGTCCGGCTTCCGCCGCCGTGGCTACACGCCGAAATCGATCCGCAACTTCTGCGAAATGATCGGCACCAACCGTTCCGACGGCGTGGTCGACTTCGGCATGCTGGAATTCAGCATCCGTGACGACCTCGACCACAGCGCCCCGCGTGCCATGTGCGTGCTGCGTCCGCTGAAAGTCGTGATCACCAACTACCCGGAAGGCCAGGTCGAAAACCTCGAATTGGCGTGCCACCCGAAAGAAGACATGGGCGTGCGCGTTCTGCCGTTCGCCCGTGAGATCTACATCGACCGTGAAGATTTCATGGAAGAGCCGCCAAAAGGCTACAAACGCCTGGAACCTGCTGGCGAAGTGCGTCTGCGCGGCAGTTACGTGATTCGCGCCGACGAAGCGATCAAGGACGCCGATGGCAACATCGTCGAACTGCGTTGCTCGTATGACCCGGAAACCCTGGGCAAGAACCCTGAAGGCCGCAAGGTCAAAGGCGTGGTGCACTGGGTGCCGGCCGCGGCCAGCGTCGAGTGCGAAGTGCGTCTGTACGATCGCCTGTTCCGTTCGGCCAACCCTGAGAAGGCCGAAGACAGCGCCAGTTTCCTGGACAACATCAACCCTGACTCGCTGCAAGTCCTCACCGGTTGTCGTGCCGAGCCTTCGCTTGGCAATGCACAGCCGGAAGACCGTTTCCAGTTCGAGCGCGAAGGTTACTTCTGCGCGGATATCAAGGACTCGAAACCCGGTCATCCGGTGTTCAACCGTACCGTGACCTTGCGTGATTCGTGGGGCCAGTGATTCAAGGAATCTAACGTGCTAACGATCTACAACACGCTCACCAAGAGCAAAGAAGTCTTCAAGCCTCTGGATGGCAACAAGGTGCGCATGTACGTCTGCGGGATGACCGTGTACGACTATTGCCACCTGGGCCACGGCCGCAGCATGGTCGCGTTCGACCTGGTGACCCGCTGGTTGCGGTTCAGCGGCTACGACCTGACTTACGTGCGCAACATCACCGACATCGACGACAAGATCATCAATCGGGCCAAGGAGAACGGCGAGTCGTTCGAAGCCTTGACCGAGCGTATGATCGCGGCGATGCACGAAGACGAAGCGCGCCTGAACATCCAGAAGCCGGACATGGAACCGCGCGCCACCGGTCATATCCCCGGCATGCACGCGATGATCCAGACCCTGATTGACAAGGGCTACGCCTACGCTCCGGGTAATGGCGACGTGTATTACCGCGTCGCCAAGTTCATGGGCTATGGCAAGCTGTCGCGCAAGAAAATCGAAGACCTGCGCATCGGCGCGCGGATCGAAGTCGACGAATCCAAGCAGGACCCGCTGGACTTCGTGCTGTGGAAGGGCGCCAAGCCGGGCGAGCCGAGCTGGCCTTCGCCTTGGGGCGATGGTCGTCCGGGCTGGCACATCGAGTGCTCGGTGATGTCGACCTGCTGCCTCGGCGAGACCTTCGACATTCATGGTGGCGGCAGCGACCTCGAGTTCCCGCACCACGAAAACGAAATCGCCCAGAGCGAAGCGGCCACCGGCAAGACCTACGCCAACGCGTGGATGCATTGCGGCATGATTCGCATCAATGGCGAGAAGATGTCCAAGTCCTTGAACAACTTCTTCACCATTCGCGACGTGCTGGAAAAGTACCACCCGGAAGTCGTGCGTTACCTGCTGGTGTCGAGCCACTACCGCAGTGCGATCAACTACTCGGAAGACAACCTCAAGGACGCCAAAGGCGCGCTCGAGCGTTTCTACCATGCGTTGAAAGGCCTGCCGAACGTGGCGCCTGCTGGCGGTGAAGCCTTTGTCGAGCGTTTCACTCAGGTGATGAACGACGACTTTGGTACGCCGGAAGCGTGCGCGGTGCTGTTCGAGATGGTTCGCGAGATCAACCGTCTGCGTGAGAGCGATCTCGATGCGGCGGCCGGTCTGGCAGCGCGCTTGAAGGAATTGGCCAGTGTGTTGGGCGTGTTGCAGCTTGAGGCTGATGACTTCCTGCAGGCCGGCGCTGAAGGGCGGGTGGATGCGGCTGAGGTTGATGCGTTGATTGCCGCGCGTCTGGCCGCTCGTGCTGGTAAAGATTGGGCCGAATCCGACCGTATCCGCGATCAGCTCACCGCCATGGGCGTGGTGCTGGAAGACGGGAAGGGCGGCACGACCTGGCGACTGGCTGACTGATCGCTGCGTTTGCTACAAACAAAACCCGCCTTGTGCGGGTTTTTGTTTATGGTTTGTCCGCGAGTGCGACGGCATCCTGAGATTCCCCCCTCACCCTAACCCTCTCCCCCAGGAGAGGGGACTGATTGGGGGATGTTCGGCATATTTTGCGACCTGAAAGTCTTGTCGTGAATCCATAATCGACTCGGTTTTTCAGGTCGATGTATGACGCCAGACACCTCGATCGGCCCCCTCTACCTCCGGGAGAGGGCTGGGGTGAGGGGTTGCTTTCGGTCTTCGCATACGTCTTGATGTCGGACGCAGCCTGACTGCGTCGCGTGCAGCCGGATGCTCATCAGCGGCGAGTACAAAATGGAGAAATCATGGCTAATCCCTATCGCGAACTTCTGACGACCCCGGGCGCCACGGGGTTGGTACTCGCGAGCGCCATTGCCCGTCTGCCACAGGCAATGATCGGCATCGGCATCATCACCATGTTGGTGCAGCAGACCGGTGTTTATTGGCTGGCCGGCGCGGTCGCCGGTACGTTTACCTTGGCCAATGCGCTGTTTGGCCCGCACATATCGAAACTGGTTGATCAGCGTGGCCAGAGTGGCGTGCTGCCCGTCGTGACGGCTGTCAGCATTGGCATGTTGCTGGCGCTGATCATCGCTGTGTACCTGCGGGCGCCGGTCGCGCTGCTGTTTGTTCTGGCGGCACTCGCGGGGACGATGCCGAGCATGCCGTCGATGATCCGGGCTCGATGGACACAGTTGTTCCGTGGCAGGCCGCAACTGCACACGGCGTTCTCTCTGGACACCGTGCTGACTGAACTCGCCTACATCATCGGCCCGCCACTGGCGATCGGTTTGAGCGTGAGCTTTTTCGCCGAAGCCGGGCCGCTGGTTGCCGTCGTGCTGCTGGCGGTCGGGATGACGACTTTTCTTATGCAGCGCCAGACAGAACCGAAAGTGGTCGTGGGCAACATCAGCCGCACCAGCTCTACATTGCTTATTCCCGGCGTACGCACCATCGTCCTCGCGCTGCTGGCGATGGGGGTGATTGGCGGATCAATCGACGTGGCAGTCGTGGCCTTCGCCAACGCACAAGGCTGGCCAGAGTCCGCCACGTTCATCCTCGCAGCCTATGCGCTCGGCTCGATGGTTGCGGGTCTGACATTTGGTGCGTTGAAGATTTCTCTGCCGATAGAAAAACAGTTCTTTATCGGGATATTGGTCACGGCACTCACAGGTGTTTTACCGATTTTCTCAGCGGACGTTTTTATCCTTTCAGGGATGCTGTTTATCGCTGGCGTGTCATTTGCGCCAACCATGGTGGTGGTGATGAATCTGGGTACGATCATCGTTCCGCCATCGAGGATTACCGAAGGCCTGACGTGGATGACCACCGGCATCAGCATCGGCGTAGCGCTCGGTGGCATGCTTTCGGGTCTGGTTATTGATGCCTATGGCGCGCGGGCAGGGTTTGGAGTGGCCATTGGCGCCGGTGTCGTGATGGTAGTTGTCGTGCTGGTTGGTCTGCGCACATTGAGTGCGGTCTCAGCTGCGAATGTTGAGCCAGCCTTTCAATAATTGGCACTGTCCGGAATTTCGCCCTCACCCTAACCCTCTCCCCCAGGAGAGGGGACTGATTCGGGGATGCTCAAGAGATACACCGACCTGAACGATTTGTGCCGAATCCATATTCAACTCGGTTTTTCAGGTCGATGTATGACGCCAGACACCTCGGTCGGCTCCCTCTCCCCCTGGGAGAGGGCTGGGGTGAGGGTAGTCTGGCTCACTTAATCTCCAAGTTGTCGCAGCCGCTTATAAAGGGTATTTCGGCTAACCCCGAGCCTGCGGGCCAAATGGGAGATATTCCCCCCAGCCGCCTGCAACTGCCGATTCAAGTCCTCGGCATCATTCAAATCCACCGCCAACGGCTCCGCCACCTCCACCGGCTCCAATTCCAAATCAACAAAGAAATCATCCGGCAAATGCTCCAGCCGCACCGGTTGCTCCTCGGCCATGGCCAGCGCTACCTGCATCACGCTGCTGACCTGTCTTAAATTCCCCGGCCACGGATGACGCCCGAACAACTCCAATACCTCTCTGCTCAAGCCGGCCCATTGGCTCGGCTCGCGGTGTTGTTCCCACAGACGTTTGAACAAGGCCTCTTTATCACTGCGTTCTCTTAACGGCGGCAGCTCCAAGGTCAAACCGCCGATGCGGTAGTACAGGTCTTCGCGGAAGCGCCCCAACTGAACCTGTTCGCGCAACGAGCGGTTGGTCGCCGAAATAATCCGTATATCCACCGGGAACAACTCGCTGCTGCCCACCGGTTGCACGCAACGCTCCTGCAACACTCGCAGCAGTCGAGCCTGAGTCGGCAACGGCATATCGCCGATTTCATCGAGGAACAGGGTGCCTTTGTCGGCCTTGCGAATCAGCCCGATGCTGCCTTTCTGGTTGGCACCGGTGAACGCGCCTTTCTCGTAGCCAAACAGTTCGGATTCCACCAATTCGGCGGGAATGGCTGCGCAGTTGACGGCGATGAACGGTTTTTTGCTTCGCGAACTGGCCTGATGCAGGGCTTTGACGAAGACTTCCTTGCCGACCCCGGTTTCGCCGTGGATCAACAACGGAATGTCTTTTTCCAGCAACCGCTCGGCCTGGCGCACGGCTTTCTCTACGCGGCTGTCGCCAAAATGCAGGGTATTGAGGCTGATCGCTGTGGGCGCCGGCACCGTGGGTTCAGCAAACACTCGGGCTTGAATCGGCGCTTGTTTTGGCCGTTTCAGCAGGCATTGAAAGCGGTTACGCCCCGAGGCTTGCAGGGCAAACGGCAGGCCGTCCGGCTGGTTCAGCAACTCCAGCAGCGAGACCTTGAACAGGCTTTCGACACTCACCCGCGACAGACTGATGCCCAGCAGATTGTCGGCCCGGCGGTTGGCGGACAGCACCTGACCGGTTTCATCAAAGATCAGCAGTCCGGCCCATTGGCTGTCAAGGTTGTTCAGTCCGGTGTTGAAGGTCAGTTGAAAATGCTGGCCATGGAACAGGTTGAGGATCAGCCGGTTTTCCACGGTCTGACTCATCATCTTGACCATGCCGAGGGTGTGAGACGGCGGCAGATAGCTGTCGCTGGACACATCCAGCACCGCGATTACCTTGCGTTCGGCATCGAAAATCGGTGCGGCGGAACCGGTCATGAATCGATTGGCTTTGAGGAAATGTTCATCGTGCTCGATGTGCACCGCCTGCTCGCAGGCCAGTGCAGTGCCAATCGCATTGGTGCCGCTGCAACGCTCCATCCAGCTGGCGCCGGCGCTGAAACCTCGGGTCAGGTTCGGCTCGATAAAACGCTGGGTGCCCCAGGACGTCAGCACCTGGCCCTGATTGTCGGCGAGCATGATCAGGCAGTTGGAGTTACTGAGGATGTTCTCGTAGTACGGCAAGACTTCCTGGTGAGTGGTTTGCACCAGTGAGTGCTGGCTCTCCAGCAGTTGCGCAATGCCCTCGGCCGGCAACTGATCGAACGCCGGGGCACTCTGATGATTGAGGCCGAACGCGCGGCAACGGGACCAGGAGTCCTGGATGATGGCGTCGTGGGAGAGCGGCAAGGCGGGTGCGGCCATGGCAATCGATCTCTGAGCGTTATTATTTTTGTTATGAGTAACGCGATCGCGGGGGATTCGAGTATTCGTGTCGCTAAAGCATCCGTAGAGTGTTGTTCACTATTGTTCATTGTCAACGGCTGGATTGTTCAATTGTTCAGTCGCGGTTGTTCATTTCTGTTCAGCAACGAACGCGGTTTTTCTTCCACTTCCAAGGATTCTCAAGCCGGATCAACGGCTTGCATTTTCTGGCACGAATGTCGCTCTGTAGCTCCGGTCGCTTGACTCCAATAATAAAAAGGCCGAGCCATGTCATTAACCCTGGAGCACGTCAGCCGCACCGTCGAGGGCCAGACCTGGATCGACGATGCGTGCCTTAATTTCGAAGCCGGATCCTTCAACGTTTTGCTCGGGCGCACGCTGTCCGGCAAAACCAGTCTCATGCGCCTGATGGCCGGTCTGGACAAGCCCGACAGCGGCCGCATTCTGATGAACGGCGTCGACGTCACCCAGCGCCCGGTGCGTTTGCGCAACGTTTCGATGGTCTATCAGCAGTTCATCAACTACCCGACCATGACGGTGTTCGAAAACATCGCCTCGCCCTTGCGCCAGGGCGGTGTGTCCAATGAGCTGATCCAGAGCAAAGTGCTGGAAACCGCGAAGATGTTGCGCATCGAGAAATTCCTCCAGCGCCATCCGCTTGAGCTTTCCGGCGGCCAGCAACAGCGCACGGCGATGGCCCGGGCGCTGGTCAAGGATGCCGAGCTGATCCTGTTCGACGAGCCGCTGGTGAACCTCGACTACAAGCTGCGCGAAGAACTGCGTCAGGAAATGCGCGAGCTGTTCAAGGCTCACCACACCATCGCCATCTACGCCACCACCGAACCCAACGAAGCCCTGGCGCTGGGCGGCACCACCACCATTCTTCACGAAGGCCGGGTGATTCAGAGCGGCAAGTCTTCCGAGGTTTATCACCAGCCGCAAACCGTGCTGGCGGCGGAGCTGTTCTCTGAGCCGCCGATCAATCTGATGCCGGGGCGTATCGCCGGCAACGAAGTCAGCTTCGCCAATTTCGTGCACTTCCCGCTGAACGTCGATTTGCGGCCGGTGGGCGAGGGCGAGTTCCGCTTTGGCGTACGGCCCAGCCATATTTCGCTGGTGCCGAGCAACGACGATGACCTGGAACTGGCGGTCACCGTCGAGGTGGCCGAGATCAGCGGGTCGGAAACCTTCCTCCATGTGCGAAACGAACATTTCCTGTTGGTGCTGCACTTGCCCGGCGTTCACGAATACGACGTCGATGCGCCGATTCGTATCTACAT
Organism: Pseudomonas sp. LS2P72; assembly: GCF_054897865.1. NCBI lineage: Bacteria > Pseudomonadati > Pseudomonadota > Gammaproteobacteria > Pseudomonadales > Pseudomonadaceae > Pseudomonas > Pseudomonas sp. LS2P72. Next base: position 4,680,512 of record NZ_CM142708.1, on the reverse strand, counting down.
TCCGACCCATAAACTGTTTGTCTTCGATACGCAAGGGCGGCTGGTCCAGGCGCCCGGTCGCCGTATCGCGAGGGTTGCCTGATGGCCGAAATCCGTTTGCAGCACCTTGCCCACTGTTACACCCGGACGCCGAGCGGCCCCGAGGATTATGCGATCCGCGAGATGGACCACGTCTGGGAGCAGGGCGGTGCTTATGCCTTGCTCGGGCCTTCGGGCTGCGGCAAGTCGACCTTGCTCAACATCATTTCCGGGCTGCTCAGTCCGTCCCAGGGTCAGGTGCTGTTCGACAGCAAAGTGGTCAACGACCTGACCCCGGAGAAGCGCAACATCGCCCAGGTTTTCCAGTTTCCGGTGGTCTACGACACCATGACGGTGTTCGATAACCTGGCCTTCCCGCTGCGCAATCAGGGCATGGCCGAGGCGAAAATTCACAGCAAGGTGCAGGAAATCGCCGAAGTCCTCGACCTCCAGACGCTGCTGAGCAAGAAGGCGCGCAACCTCACCGCCGATGAAAAGCAGAAAGTCTCCATGGGCCGTGGGCTGGTGCGCGATGACGTGTCGGCGATCCTGTTCGATGAGCCGCTGACCGTGATCGACCCGCACCTGAAGTGGAAATTGCGACGCAAGCTCAAGCAGATCCACGAGCAGTTCAACATCACCATGGTCTATGTCACCCACGATCAACTCGAAGCCTCGACCTTCGCCGACAAGATCGCGGTGATGTACGGCGGGCAGATTGTGCAATTCGGTACGCCGAGAGAACTGTTCGAGCGACCGAGCCACACCTTTGTCGGCTATTTCATCGGCAGCCCGGGGATGAATCTGATCGAGGTACAGCCGCAGCCCGGCGGTGTCGGTTTCGCCTCGACTCATTTGCCGCTGTCCGATGCTCAGCAGAAGCGCATAGCCGAGTCCGAGTGGAAAACCCTGAAGGTTGGCATCCGTCCGGAGTTCGTGCACGTGTGGGACGAGCCGTTTGATGAGGCGATGCAGGCACAGGTCGTACACGTCGAAGACCTTGGCACCTACAAGATCATGACCCTGAACCTCGACGGCGCCCCTTTGAAAGTGCGCCTGGCCGAAGACAAGCCAGTGCCTGAGGGAACCGCCTACATCAGCTTTCCGGCGCAATGGTTGATGGTGTATGCCGACGAATACCTCCTGGAGACGTAGCCATGAACAAGGTGCAGAACAACAAGGCCTGGTGGCTGGTGTTGCCGGTGTTTTTGCTGGTGGCGTTCAGTGCGGTGATCCCGATGATGACGGTGGTCAACTACTCGGTGCAGGACATCTTCGACCAGTCCAGCCGCTACTTCGTCGGTGCCGACTGGTACAGGCAAGTGCTGCTCGATCCGCGCCTGCATGACTCGTTGCTGCGCCAGTTCATCTACTCCGGCTGTGTGCTGCTGATCGAAATCCCGCTGGGCATCGCCATCGCCCTGACCATGCCGACCAAGGGTCGCTGGTCATCGCTGGTGCTGATCATCCTGGCGATTCCGTTGCTGATTCCTTGGAACGTGGTCGGCACCATCTGGCAGATCTTCGGTCGGGCGGACATTGGTCTGCTCGGCGCCAGCCTCAAGGCTATGGGCATCAACTACAACTACGCGGCCAACACCATGGACGCCTGGGTCACGGTGCTGGTGATGGACGTCTGGCATTGGACGTCGTTGGTGGCGCTGTTGTGCTTCTCGGGGTTGCGGGCGATTCCGGACGTGTACTACCAGGCGGCGCGGATTGATCGGGCATCGGCCTGGGCGGTTTTCCGACACATCCAGCTGCCCAAGCTCAAGAGCGTATTGCTGATCGCGGTGATGCTGCGGTTCATGGACAGTTTCATGATCTACACCGAGCCGTTTGTGCTGACCGGTGGCGGTCCGGGTAATGCCACGACGTTCTTGAGTCAGACCCTGACGCAAATGGCGATCGGGCAGTTCGACCTCGGCCCGGCGGCGGCTTTCTCGCTGGTGTACTTCCTGATCATCCTGTTGGTGTCCTGGCTGTTCTACACCGCCATGACTCACTCTGACGCCAACCGCTGAGGTCTGCCATGAGTAAAAGAAAGCTCATTCCGCTGCTGATCTACATCCTGTTCCTGCTGGTGCCGATCTACTGGCTACTGAACATGTCTTTCAAGAGCAACACCGAAATCCTCAGCGGGCTGACGTTGTTTCCGCAGGACTTCACCTTTGCCAACTACAAGGTGATCTTCACCGATCCGGCCTGGTACACCGGTTACCTCAACTCGCTGTACTACGTGAGCCTGAACACGGTGATCTCGCTGAGCGTGGCATTGCCGGCGGCGTATGCGTTCTCGCGCTATCGGTTCCTCGGTGACAAGCACCTGTTCTTTTGGCTCCTGACCAACCGAATGGCGCCGCCGGCGGTGTTTTTGCTGCCGTTCTTCCAGTTGTATTCCTCGATCGGTTTATTCGATACGCACATCGCCGTCGCGTTGGCTCATTGCCTGTTTAACGTGCCGTTGGCGGTGTGGATCCTTGAGGGCTTCATGTCCGGCGTGCCGAAGGAGATCGACGAAACCGCCTACATCGACGGCTACAGTTTCCCCAAGTTCTTTGTGAAAATTTTCGTTCCGCTGATTGGCTCCGGGATCGGTGTGACGGCGTTTTTCTGCTTCATGTTTTCCTGGGTCGAACTGCTGCTGGCGCGAACCCTGACGTCGGTCAACGCCAAACCGATTGCGGCGGTGATGACGCGCACGGTCTCGGCGTCCGGTATCGACTGGGGCGTGCTGGCGGCGGCGGGGGTATTGACTATCCTGCCAGGCATGCTGGTGATCTGGTTTGTTCGCAACCACGTGGCCAAGGGCTTTGCCCTGGGCCGGGTCTGAGGAGCTGATGATGGAATGGATGAGTTGGACCGGCCCTACGGCGGCATTCTTCAGTGTCATTGCCTTGATTCTGGTGGGCATGACGACCTGGGAACTGCGTTCGCCGAGCATTCTTCGGCGTGGTTTGTTGCCGATTGCCACCACCCGTGGCGATCGGTTGTTCATCGGTCTTCTCGGCAGCGCCTACCTGCATTTGCTGGTAATCGGCGTCACCGACTGGAGCATCTGGGTTGCGTTCGCGTTGTCCCTGGTGTGGCTGTTGGCTGTGATGCGTTGGGGCTAGTCGAATCGCTCGGCAAAGTTGCTCCGAAACCCTAAAAGGAGGTCTCTATGTTCGACAAAAACAATAAGCTGCGACATAGCGTTTCATTGGCAGCCATGCTGGCACTCAGCGGGTTGAGCGCTGCAGCCTGGGCCGATGCCTATGAAGATGCGGCCAAGAAATGGATTAGCAGCGAATTCAAACCGTCCACCCTGACCGAAGCCCAGCAGCTCGAAGAGCTGAAGTGGTTCATCAAGGCGTCCGAGCCGTTTCGCGGGATGAGCATCAAGGTGGTCTCGGAAACCATCGCGACCCACGAATATGAATCCAAAGTGCTGGCCAAAGCCTTTACCGAAATCACCGGGATCAAGCTGACCCACGACTTGCTGCAAGAAGGCGACGTGGTGGAAAAGCTGCAGACCCAGATGCAGTCGGACAAGAACATCTATGACGGCTGGGTCAACGACTCGGACCTGATCGGCACGCACTTTCGCTACGGCAAAACCGAATCGATCACCGACCTGATGGCCAACGAAGGCAAGGCCTATACCTCGCCGACCCTGGACATCAAAGACTTCATCGGCATCTCGTTCACCACCGCGCCGGACGGCAAGATCTATCAACTGCCCGACCAGCAGTTCGCCAACCTTTACTGGTTTCGCGCCGACTGGTTCGAGCGGGCGGATCTGAAAGCAAAATTCAAAGAAAAATACGGTTATGAACTGGGCGTGCCGGTGAACTGGTCGGCCTATGAAGACATCGCCAAATTCTTCAGCGAAGACGTCAAGGAAATCGACGGCAAGCGCGTCTACGGTCACATGGACTACGGCAAGAAAGATCCGTCCCTCGGCTGGCGCTTCACCGATGCCTGGTTCTCCATGGCCGGCGCTGGCGACAAAGGCATTCCCAACGGCTTGCCGGTGGACGAGTGGGGCATCCGGGTCGAGGACTGCCATCCGGTTGGTTCCAGCGTGACCCGCGGCGGCGACACCAACGGCCCGGCGGCGGTCTATGCCACCACCAAATACGTCGACTGGCTGAAGAAATATGCGCCACCGGAAGCGGCGGGCATGACCTTCTCCGAATCCGGTCCGGTGCCGTCCCAGGGCAACATCGCGCAGCAGATCTTCTGGTACACCGCGTTTACCGCCGACATGACCAAACCGGGCTTGCCGGTGATGAACGCCGACGGCACGCCGAAATGGCGCATGGCACCGTCGCCGAAAGGTCCGTATTGGGAAGAGGGCATGAAACTCGGTTATCAGGACGCCGGTTCCTGGACCTTCCTCAAATCCACGCCAGAGAAGCAAAGACTGGCGGCCTGGTTGTACGCGCAGTTCGTGACTTCGAAAACCGTATCCCTGAAGAAAACCATCGTTGGCCTGACGCCGATCCGCGAGTCGGACATCAACTCGCAAGCCATGACCGACCTGGCACCGAAACTCGGTGGTCTGGTTGAGTTCTATCGCAGCCCGGCCCGTGTGCAATGGACCCCGACCGGGACCAACGTGCCGGACTATCCGCGTTTGGCGCAACTGTGGTGGAGCCACATCGCCGAAGCCGCCAGCGGCGAGAAAACCCCGCAACAGGCGCTGGATGGTTTGGCCAAAGATCAGGACGCGATCATGACCCGTCTGGAACGCTCGAAAGCGCAAGCCACCTGCGCACCGAAAATGAACCCCGAGCGCGACGCGCAGTACTGGTTGGATCAACCGGGTGCACCGAAGCCGAAACTGGCGAACGAGAAGCCTAAAGGTGAAACGGTGAGCTATGCCGAACTGCTGAAATCGTGGGAGGCGGCGCGTAAGTAAGCGTCTGTAATGTGAAACGCGAACGGCACCGAGAGGTGCCGTTTTCATTTTTGCCTGATGGACCGCTTTTGCGAACAAGCCCGCACACGGTATTCCGGAGTGCCAGCAGACTTTGTGTGCACCGCTAAGGCCCGCTGGCATGGTCGCCGGGTGACAACGTCGCAAGCTGTGGATAACGCTTGGGGGATGGGGGAATTACAATTTCGTCATGTGGAGCGAGCCCCAAGTACACGAATCCTTGTAGGAGTGAGCCTGCTCGCGATGGCGGAATGTCAGGCAATGAAGATGTTGATTGTGCCGACGCCATCGCGAGCAGGCTCGCTCCCACATTGGTTTGGGTGAGTCTGATGAATCACATGTGCGCAGATGTGGCTTCTATTTTTCGAAGGTATCTAGCATACCGTCTGACAGAGGGGCATCGAGGTCATCGGGAAGTGTGAGTTTGCCCTTCATGGCGCCGATCCGTTGTACGCGCGTTTTTTTCAAAGTAACTCTGCTTTGGCGTTCTTCGGCTAACGCCTCGAGGCCGTCCATCAACTCTGAAAAAACATCTCGCTTCATGGTTCGCGATCTCCACTTGATAGTTGAGCTTCAAATTTAACGACAAATGGCTCCTGTCGAATGTCAGCCATTGCTCACCGCTTTGCAGGCAAACTCCGAAAAAGGGGGAGGGCGTTGAAGATCAAAAGATCGCAGCCTTCGGCAGTTCCTACAGGGCGCACGCCATCCCAATGTAGGAGCTGCCGAAGGCTGGGATCTTTTGATGTTGAATCCCACAAAAACAAAAACGGCACCCGAAGGTGCCGTTTCTGTTTTCTACCAAGTACCGCTAAACAATCAACCGGCCAACCCCGCCTGCTGAACCAGGATCAGCAACGGCTGCGGATACAGACCAAGGAAGAACGCCAGTGCAGCGATCGCCAGCAGCATCACGCCGCCTGCACGTTGTTCCCAGTGCAGTTGCGCATCGTGGCGACGCAGGTTTGGTTCGATCAGGAACAGGGTGACCATCACACGCAGGTAGTAGAAGACGCCGATGGCGCTGCCCAGAACCAGGGAGCCGACCAGCCACCATTGGTGCGACTCAACACCGGTAGCGATGATGTAGAACTTGCCGATGAAGCCCGCGGTCAGCGGGATGCCGGCCAGGGACAGCATCATCACGGTCAGTACGGCGGTCAGGTACGGACGGCGCCAGAACAGGCCACGGTATTCGTACAGGGCATCTGCGTCACGGCCGTTGTACGGCGAGGACATCAGGGTGATCACGCCGAACGCGCCGAGGCTGGTGATCACGTAGGTGACCAGGTACACGCCGATGGCTTCCACGGCCAGACCCTTGCTCGCCACCAGGGCGATCAGCAGGTAACCGAAGTGAGCGATGGACGAGTAGCCCAGCAGACGCTTGAGGTTGCTCTGGGTCAGTGCCAGCAGGTTACCGAACAGGATCGACGCGATGGCGATGATGGTCAGCACGTCGCTCAGTACACCGCTGCTCGCCGCCGGCGAGATCTGGAACAGACGCACCATTACTGCGAACACAGCGACTTTCGAAGCGGTGGCCAGGAACGCGGCCACCGGTGCCGGAGCACCTTCGTAAACGTCCGGAGTCCAGAGGTGGAACGGTACCAGCGACAGCTTGAACGCCAGACCGATCAGCATCATGCCCAGGCCCAGTTGCGCCAGCGAGCTTGGCAGGCCGGTGGCCGCGAGGGCCTGGCCGATACCGACGAAGCTCAGGCTGCCGGAATCGGCATACAGCAGGGCCATACCGAACAACAGGAACGCAGAACCGGCGGCCGACAGCACCATGTACTTGATACCGGCTTCCAGCGAACGCTTGTTGAAGAAGGCGTAAGCCACCAGACCGTAGACCGGTACCGAGAGCAGTTCCAGACCGATGAACAACCCGGCCAGGTGCTGCGCGCTGACCAGTACCAGGCCACCGGCGGCGGCCATCAGAATCAGCAGGTAAAGTTCTTCACGGTTGCCCGGATAACCCGAACCGCCATCGCCGAGGTAGGCGTGGGCGAGGGTCACACAAGCGAGGGTGGCGACCAGGATCAGCGCCATGTACAAGCAAGCGAAGGTGTCGATTTGCAGCAATGGAGTCACGGCCAGAGGCGCGACTTTCAGGGCTGGCAGGATCGACAGCAACGCCAGGTTCAGACCCGCCACGGAAATCAGGAAGGTCTGCGAGTGGTTGCGGCGCCAGGCGATCGCCAGCATCACCACGATGATCGTGACGCTGGTGATCAACAACGGCGCAAGCGCGATAAAGTGTTGAGTCGTGAATTCCATAGCGCTCTTACCGGGCCGAAGCGAGTTGAGTGAAGGCGGTGCCGAGCCATTGCTGCACGCCATGCATCGTCGCAGCAGAGGTATCGAGGAACGGTTGCGGGTACACGCCGATGTAAATCAGCAACGCTGCCAGACCGACCACCATGATCAGTTCGCGACCATCCATGCCACGCAGCACCACGTCCGATTTGGACGGGCCGAAGTAGGCACGGTGAATCATGATCAGCGAGTAGACCGAACCGAACACCAGACCGGACGTCGCGATGATAGTGATCCATGGGGCGCTCGGGAACGTGCCGATCAGGATCAGGAATTCGCCGACGAAGTTACCGGTCGCCGGCAAGCCCAGGGAGGCCGCCGCGAAGAACAGGCTGACGCCTGGCAGGTAGGTGATCTTCGACCACAGGCCACCCATTTCACGCATGTCGCGAGTGTGAGTGCGCTCGTAGAGTTGGCCACACAGGATAAAGAGTGCCGCCGCCGACAGACCGTGCGCGAGCATCAGCATCACCGCGCCCTGCAGCGCCAGTTGGCTGCCGGAGTAGATGCCGATCAGCACGAAGCCCATGTGCGAAACGCTGGAGTACGCGACCAGACGCTTGATGTCAGTTTGCGCGAACGCCAGGAACGCACCGTAGAAGATCCCGATCAGACCCAGGGTCATGGCGAACGGCGCGAACTCGGCCGAAGCATTCGGGAACAGCGGCAGGGCGAAACGCAGCAGACCGTAAGCCGCCGTTTTCAACAAGATACCGGCCAGGTCGACCGAACCCGCTGTCGGCGCCTGGGCGTGAGCGTCAGGCAACCAGGAGTGGAACGGCACCACTGGCAGCTTCACCGCAAAGGCGATGAAGAAGCCGAGCATCAGGATGTACTCGGTGGTCAGCGACATCTTGGTTTTCAACAGGTCGGCGTAGTTGAAGGTAATCACGCCGGTGTCGTCGAAGTTGACCAGGACCAGACCCAGGATCGCCACCAACATGATCAGGCCGGAAGCCTGAGTGAAGATGAAGAACTTGGTCGCCGCGTAGATCCGGGTTTTCTTGCCGTCCGAAGAACTGTGACCCCAGAGCGCGATGAGGAAGTACATCGGCACCAGCATCATTTCCCAGAAGAAGAAGAACATGAACAGGTCGAGGGCGAGGAACACACCGACGACACCGCCCAGGATCCACATCAGGTTCAAGTGGAAGAAGCCAACGTGACGCTGGATCTCTTTCCACGAGCAGAGTACCGAGAGGATACCCAGCAGACCGGTCAGCATGATCATCAACAGCGACAGGCCGTCGAGGGCCAGGTGCACGCTGATGCCGAAGCGCTCGATCCAGATGTGCTTGAACTCAAGCACCCAGCTCGGATCGGCGCCAGGCGCCGGGGCAAGTGAATAGTCACCGTTGGCCCACAGCCAGAGGCCGAGGGAGAGCAACAGGGACATGGTGATCAGCGCAATCCAGCGGGGGAGGGTAGCGCCGAAGCGCTCACCCATCCAGCACAGCAGGCCGCCGATGAAGGGGATCAGGATTAGCCAAGGCAGAATCATGACGGGCTCAATTCCTTTCGCAAGTTCGCAAGGTTCATATCAGACCGCTACCAGCACGATGGCGCCGATGACCAGCACGGAGCCGGCTGCCATCGATGCCGCGTACCAACGCAGTTGACCGGTTTCGGTACGGCTCAGGGCGGTGTGACCACCTTTGGCCATACGCGGGATCAGACCGATGGTCTGGTCGAGCGGGTCTCTGCGCAGTGCGTGGCTGATCGCAAGGTATGGCTTGACGAACAGTTTGTCGTAGATCCAGTCGAAGCCCCAGGCGGCGAACCACCAGGCCGAAAGGAAGCGGCCGATGCCGCTGTTGGCGATTGCAGTGACGAAACGACGCTTGCCGAGGAACAGCAGCGCGGCCAGCAGGATACCGGCCAGGGCGATGGCGCCCGACGCGATTTCCAGACTGTGCTTGGCTTCGCCGCCGGCATGGCCGACGCTTTCCGGCAGCACGCCGTGCAGCGGTGGAACGATCATCGCGCCAATGGCGGTAGACAATACGATCAGCACCGACAGTGGCAGCCAGTGAGCGATGCCGTGACCGGCGTGCGCTTCGGTCTTCACTTCACCGTGGAACGCGATGAAGATCAGGCGGAACGTGTACAGCGACGTCATGAACGCACCCACCAGACCTGCATACAGCAAACCGTGGTTGCCGCTGGCGAACGCTTCCCAGAGGATTTCGTCCTTGGAGTAGAAGCCTGCGGTCACCAGTGGCAGGGCAGACAATGCCGCGCCGCCGACGATGAAGCTGGCGTAGGCCAGTGGCAGTTTCTTCCACAGACCGCCCATCTTGAAGATGTTCTGCTCGTGGTGGCAGGCAACGATCACCGCACCGGATGCAAGGAACAGCAGCGCCTTGAAGAAGGCGTGGGTCATCAGGTGGAAGATCGCGCCATCCCACGCGCCAACGCCCAGGGCCAGGAACATGTAGCCGATCTGGCTCATGGTCGAGTAGGCGAGGATACGTTTGATGTCGGTCTGAACCAGTGCAGCAAAACCTGCCAGCACCAGGGTCACACCGCCGACAACGCCAACCAGGTGCAGGATATCCGGCGCCAGGGCAAACAGACCGTGAGTACGGGCGATCAGGTAGACACCGGCGGTCACCATGGTTGCGGCGTGGATCAGTGCCGAAACCGGAGTAGGACCGGCCATTGCGTCCGCCAGCCAGGTTTGCAGCGGCAGTTGCGCGGATTTACCGACAGCGCCGCCCAGCAGCATCAGGGTCGCCATGACCATCCAGAAGTCGCCAGACTGGAATTTCTGCGGCGCCAGCACCAGCAGTTCCTGGATGTTCAGCGTGCCCAGTTGCGCGAACAGGATGAACAGGCCGATGGCCATGAACACGTCGCCGATACGGGTGACGATGAAGGCTTTGAGTGCCGCGTTACCGTTGTTGCGGTTGCTGTAGTAGAAACCGATCAACAGGTACGAGCACAGGCCCACGCCTTCCCAACCGAAGTACAGGAACAACAGGTTATCGCCCAGGACCAGGAACAGCATGCTGGCGATAAACAGGTTGGTGTAGGCGAAGAAGCGCGAGTAACCGGCTTCACCGCGCATGTACCAGGACGCGAACAGGTGGATCAGGAAGCCAACGCCGACCACCACACCGAGCATGGTCAGGGACAGACCATCCAGGTACAGCGCGAAGTTAGGCGTAAAGCCTTCCACCGCCATCCACTGCCACAACACCTGCGTGTAGTGACCACCTTCAGGTGGCGCAACGTTGAACTGCCAGATCACATAAGCCGTGACGATGGCAGACAAGCCGATGGAACCGACGCCAATCAGCGCCGACAGGTTTTCCGAAAAACGGCCGCGTGAGAACGCCAGCAGCAGGAAACCTATGAGAGGGAATACGAAAGTCAGATAGAGAAGATTCATCCGCGCATCTCGCTGGCAGCGTCGATATCGAGAGTGTGGAAGCGGCGATACAGCTGCAACAGAATCGCCAGGCCAATACTGGCCTCGGCGGCTGCCAGGCTGATCACCAGGATGAACATGATCTGTCCATCCGGCTGCGCCCAGCGGCTACCGGCAACGATGAAGGCCAGTGCGGAGGCATTCATCATGACCTCCAGGCTCATCAGCACGAAGAGAATGTTGCGCCGGACCATCAGGCCGACCAGACCGAGGCAGAACAGGATGCCGGCGACCGCCAGACCATGCTCCATAGGGATAGCAGGCATCGTCATTGCTCCTTGGCTTCGTTGCGGCCCAAGTGGAACGCCGTGACGGCTGCGGCGAGCAGCAGCATCGAGGCGAGTTCGACCACCAGCAGATAAGGACCGAACAGGCTGATGCCCACGGCCTTGGCGTCTACGGTGGTGTGGCCGATGGCCTGACCGCTGGCGTCGCTGAACAGCACGTACAGCAGTTCAACCAGCAGCAGGGTGCCGAGTGCGACCGGGCCGAGCCAGATGCCGGGCTTGAGCCAGACGCGCTCTTGCTGAACCGAGGCGGGCCCCAGGTTCAGCATCATCACCACGAACACGAACAGCACCATGATGGCGCCAGCGTAGGCGATCACTTCCAGCACACCGGCAAACGGTGCGCCGAGGGCGAAAAACGTCATCGCCACGGCAATCAGCGAAATGATCAGGTAGAGCAGGGCGTGCACAGGGTTGGTGTTGGTGATCACGCGAAGCGTGGACACAACAGCGATACCCGATGCGAAATAGAAAGCGAATTCCATCTTTCTTCCTTAAGGCAGCAAGCTCTTCACGTTGATCGGTTCGGCTTCATTCTGCGCGGCGCCTTTCGGCTTACCGGCAATCGCCATACCTGCAACACGATAGAAGTTGTAATCAGGGTTTTTGCCGGGGCCGGAGATCAGCAGATCTTCTTTCTCGTACACCAGGTCCTGACGTTTGAACTCGGCCATCTCGAAATCCGGTGTCAGCTGGATCGCGGTGGTCGGGCAGGCTTCCTCGCAGAGGCCGCAGAAAATGCAGCGCGAGAAGTTGATGCGGAAGAAGTCCGGGTACCAGCGACCGTCTTCGGTTTCAGCTTTCTGCAGCGAGATGCAACCAACCGGGCACGCCACGGCGCACAGGTTGCAGGCTACGCAACGCTCTTCGCCGTCGGGGTCGCGGGTCAGCACGATACGGCCACGGAAGCGCGGCGGCAGGTACACCGCCTCTTCCGGGTATTGCAGCGTGTCGCGCTTGCGGAAGGCGTGGCCGAAGATCATCACCAGGCTGCGAAGCTGGGTGAAGAAGCCATGCACGATGTCAAATATGTACTTCATGATTCTCTATCCTCACTGCGCCGCGACGGCGGGCGTGTTGAGCAACACGATCGCAGCGGTCACCAGCATGTTGACGAGGGTCAGCGGCAGGCAGAACTTCCAGCTGAAATCCATCACTTGGTCATACCGTGGGCGCGGAATCGAGGCGCGCAGCAGGATGAAGAACATGATGAAGAACGCGGTTTTCAGTGCGAACCAGATGAACGGGATCTGCGGCAGAATGCCGAACGGACCGTGCCAGCCACCGAAGAACAAGGTCACCAGCAGCGCCGAAATCAACACGATGCCGATGTACTCGCCGACGAAGAACATGCCCCATTTCATGCCGGCGTATTCAATGTGGTAACCGTCGGCCAGTTCCTGTTCCGCTTCCGGCTGGTCGAACGGGTGACGGTGAGTCACGGCAACGCCGGCAATGAAGAAGGTCAGGAAACCGAAGATCTGCGGGATGACGAACCACAGGTTCTGCGCCTGGTATTCAACGATGTCGCGCATGTTGAACGAGCCAACCTGGATCACGATGCCCATCAGCGACAGGCCCATGAACACTTCGTACGACACGGTTTGCGCCGAGGCCCGCAAGCTGCCCAACAGGGCGAACTTGTTGTTACTCGACCAGCCGGCGAACAGCACCGCGTAGACCGACAGACCGGCCATGGCGAAGAAGAACAGGATGCCGATGTTGATGTCCGCCACACCCCAGGTCGGGGTGATCGGGATGATCGCGAAGGCAATCAGCAAGGCGCTCATGGCCACGACCGGTGCCAAAGTGAAGATCACTTTGTCGGCGAACGGCGGGGTCCAGTCTTCCTTGAAGAACATCTTGATCATGTCGGCCGCAATCTGGAACGCGCCGAACGGGCCGACGCGGTTCGGACCGTAACGGTCCTGCCAGAGGGCGAGCAAACGGCGCTCGACCCAGCTCAGCAACGCGCCGCACACCACCACGGCGAGCAGAATCACGATGGCCTTGAGGACCGAGATGATCACGTCAATCACTTCAGGCGTGAACCAGGTCATTGAGCTGCCTCCTGCAGACCGTCAACGGATTTGCCAAAGATCGCTGGCGGAATGCCGGCGATACCGGCCGGCAACGCGACCAGACCGGCACCCAGCTCTTCGTTGATGCGCAGCGGCAGACGCAGGGTCTGGCCAGCAACGCTCAAGCTCAGCAGGGCGCCGTCATTGACACCCAGACGGTCGGCTTCGGATTTGGCCAGCGACACGTAAGCGGCCGGGATGCGTTCCTGAACCGGTGCGGCTTTGGAAGAGTTCTCTTCGCTGCCGAACAGGTGGAAGAACGGCACAACCTGCCAGGTGCCCGGCGCCGGGTTGAACGCACGCGGAACACTGGCAAACCAGTTCAGCGAGTCGCCGGTGCTTTCGATCAGGCGAGTGCCTGGGTCGCCAGCGCGGATGTGACCACCGACTTCGTCCTGGAACTTGTTCCAGGCTTGCGGCGAGTTCCAGCCCGGAGACCAGGCGAATGGCACTTGCTGACGCGGTTCGACCGAGCCCGAGTAACCTTCCATGGAGAACGAGAACGCGGTGTCGTTGTCCTGGGAAGTACGCGGTTCGTGCACGCTGATGTCGGCGCGCATGGCGGTACGACCGGAGTAACGCAGCGGTTCGCGAGCCAGTTTCAGGCCTTTGATGCGGAACGCGGCGGACGGTGCGGCGCTGACGATGCCGGCCAGTTGCGGAGTGCTTGCGGCACAGGCAGCGGTGACGTGGTCCAGTTGAGTCCAGTCGATCGGCTGGTTCAACAGGGTGGCGCGCAGGGCATGCAGCCAGCGCCAGCCTTCGTGAACCATGATGCTTGCGTCGAGGTAAGTCGGGTCGAAGACCTGGAAGAAACGCTGGGCGCGGCCTTCCTGGCTGACCAGCGTACCGTCGCCTTCAGCGAAGCTGGCGGCTGGCAGAATCAGGTGCGCGCGATCGCTGGTGGCGGTCTTCTGATGGTCCGCCACGATCAGCACTTTCGCGGCGTTCAGGGCAGCATCGACACGGGCTTTGTCGGTACGGGTGTACAGATCGTTTTCCAGCACGACGATGGCGTCAGCTTTACCGTCGATCACCGCTTGCAGGGCTGCGTCGACCGATTCACCACCGAGCATGGCCAGGCCGAGGCTGTTGGCCTCTGGCACGATCAGGCTGATGGAACCGTTCTTCTCGCGCAGCTTCAGGGCTTTGGCGATGTTTGCAGCGGCTTCGATCAGCGCCTTGGAACCCAACGAGGTACCGGCAATGATCAGCGGACGCTTGGCGGCGAGCAGGGCGTCGGCAATGCGCTTGGCCAGCTCTAGGGCTTCAGCGTCCAGACCTTCAACAGCAGGCGCGCTGGCGTCGAGGGCGTGAGCCACGGCGAAACCGATGCGGGCCAGGTCGTCTGGCGCAGCGTGTACGCATTCTTCAGCGATGTCGTCGAGCTTGGTTTCGGCCAGGCTGGCGATGAACAGCGGGTTCAGCGCGTTCTGACCGATGTTCTTCACGGCGGCGTCGAGCCAAGGCTGAACGCGCATGGCGTCGGCCATGTCTTCGGCTTTGCCCTTGACCGATTGACGCAAGGACAGGGCCATGCGCGCAGCAGTCTGGGTCAGGTCTTCGCCGAGGACGAAGATCGCATCGTGGTCTTCGATGTCGCGCATGTTCGGGATCGGCAGCGGGCTGTCTTTGAGCACCTGCATGACCAGACGAATGCGTTCCAGCTCGGCAGCTTCGATACCAGAGTAGAAGTGCTCGGTGCCGACCAGTTCGCGCAACGCGTAGTTGCTTTCGAGGCTGGCGCGTGGCGAACCGATACCGACGATGTTGCGGCCGCGCAGCAGGTCTGCCGCTTTATCCAGCGCTTCGTCGAGCGTCAGCTTGGCGCCGTTGGCCAGCAATGCCTGACGCGGGCGATCCTTGCGATTGACGTAGCCATAGCCGAAACGGCCACGGTCGCACAGGAAGTACTGGTTTACCGAACCGTTGAAACGGTTTTCGATGCGACGCAGTTCACCGTAGCGCTCGCCCGGGGAGATGTTGCAACCGCTGGAGCAGCCATGACAGATGCTCGGCGAGAACTGCATGTCCCACTTGCGGTTGTAGCGCTCGGAGTGAGTCTTGTCGGTGAACACTCCGGTCGGGCAGACCTCGGTGAGGTTGCCGGAGAACTCGCTTTCCAGGGTGCCGTCTTCAACGCGACCGAAGTACACGTTGTCGTGGGCGCCGAATACGCCGAGGTCGGTGCCGCCAGCGTAGTCCTTATAAAAGCGCACGCAGCGGTAGCAAGCGATGCAGCGGTTCATTTCGTGGGAAATGAACGGCCCCAGTTGCTGGTTCTGGTGAGTACGCTTGGTGAAGCGATAACGGCGCTCGTTGTGGCCGGTCATCACCGTCATGTCTTGCAGGTGGCAGTGACCGCCTTCTTCACAGACCGGGCAGTCGTGAGGGTGGTTGGTCATCAGCCATTCAACGACGCTGGCGCGAAACACTTTCGCTTCTTCGTCGTCGATGGAGATCCAGCTGCCGTCGGTAGCTGGCGTCATGCACGACATGACGATCCGACCGCGCTTGTCGTTTTCGTCGGTGTACTGCTTGACCGCGCACTGGCGGCAAGCGCCAACGCTGCCAAGGGCTGGGTGCCAGCAGAAATAAGGGATATCGAGGCCTAGCGACAGACATGCCTGTAACAGGTTGTCTGCCCCGTCGACTTCGAGCTCTTTGCCGTCTACGTGGATAGTGGCCATGGTTCAAAGTTCTTCGTTGGCCCGGTGTCAGCGGGCGTGGCTAATGGAATCTTGTTATTCGCGTGAATCAACACAGCCGTTTACGGCGACCTCACACGAAAAGCTGCGGGCACGGACCCTTCGCTTTTTTAAGCGTTTACGCGCCGACTACGATCGGCCTTGCCAGAGGCGGGACGACGGCGCTGGTAGGCGCGATGCCGGCTTCGAACTCATGGCGGAAGTATTTGATTGCGCTGCCCAACGGCTCCACGGCGCCCGGTGCGTGAGCACAGAAGGTCTTGCCTGGGCCGAGGAAACCGACCAGACCCAGCAGGGTCTCGATATCGCCGGCTTGCCCTTCACCGTTCTCGATCGCGCGCAGAAGCTTGACGCTCCACGGCAATCCGTCACGGCACGGGGTGCAGAAGCCGCAAGATTCGCGGGAGAAGAACTCTTCCATGTTGCGCAGCAGGGAAACCATGTTGACGCTGTCGTCCACCGCCATGGCCAGGCCGGTACCCATACGGGTGCCCACTTTGGCGATGCCGCCGGCGTACATTTGTGCGTCCAGGTGTTCCGGCAACAGGAAACCGGTACCGGCGCCGCCTGGCTGCCAGCACTTGAGCTTGTAACCGTCGCGCATGCCGCCGGCGTAGTCTTCGAACAACTCGCGACCGGTGACGCCGAACGGCAATTCCCACAGGCCCGGGTTCTTGACCTTGCCGGAGAAGCCCATGAGCTTGGTGCCCATGTCTTCACTGCCTTCACGCGCCAACGATTTGTACCAGTCAACGCCGTCGGCAATGATCGCCGGCACGTTGCACAGGGTTTCAACGTTGTTCACGCAAGTCGGCTTGCCCCACACGCCAACGGCGGCAGGGAAGGGCGGCTTGGAGCGCGGGTTGGCGCGGCGACCTTCGAGGGAGTTGATCAGTGCGGTTTCTTCACCGCAGATGTAACGCCCGGCGCCGGTGTGGACGAACAGCTCGAAATCGAAGCCGCTGCCCAGAATGTTTTTACCCAACAGGCCCGCTGCCTTGGCTTCTTCCACGGCACGGTTCAGGTGCTTGGCGGCGGTGGTGTATTCGCCACGCAGGAAGATGTAGCCACGGTAGGTTTTCAGCGCGCGAGCACTGATCAGCATGCCTTCGATCAGCAGATGGGGCAGTTGCTCCATCAGCATGCGGTCTTTCCAGGTGTTCGGTTCCATCTCGTCCGCGTTGCACAGCAGGTAGCGGATGTTGATGGATT
Organism: Pseudomonas sp. LS2P72; assembly: GCF_054897865.1. NCBI lineage: Bacteria > Pseudomonadati > Pseudomonadota > Gammaproteobacteria > Pseudomonadales > Pseudomonadaceae > Pseudomonas > Pseudomonas sp. LS2P72. The sequence continues at coordinate 4,663,527 of NZ_CM142708.1, read as the reverse complement.
CGTCTTTGGGCATCAGGCCCCACTTGACACCCGTGGGGAAGCCTGCACCGCCGCGGCCTTTAAGGCCTGCGTCTTTCACGGTCTGGACGATGTCGTCCTGAGCCATGTCGGCGAAAGCCTTGCGCGCAGCCGCGTAACCGTTCTTGGCCTGGTACTCGTCGAGCCATACGGCTTCGCCGTCGTCACGCAGACGCCAGGTCAGCGGGTGAGTCTCGGCCGAACGCTTGATGCGGTTGGCTGGACCGAAGGAAGTCAGGGTCATACGTAGCCCTCGAGCAATTTGGCAACGCCGGCAGGCTGCACATCACCGAATGTGTCGTCGTCGATCATCAACGCCGGCGCCTTGTCGCAGTTGCCGAGGCAGCAGACCGGCAGCAGGGTGAAACGACCGTCGGCGGTGGTCTGACCCAGGCCGATGCCCAGATTGCTCTGGATTTCGCTGACTACGGACTCATGGCCGCCGATGTAGCAGACCATGCTGTCGCAGACGCGAATGATGTGACGGCCGACCGGCTGACGGAAGATCTGGCTATAGAACGTCGCCACCCCTTCAACGTCGCTGGCCGGGATGCCGAGGATCTCGCCGATGGCGTAGAGCGCGCCATCAGGCACCCAGCCACGTTCCTTCTGGACGATCTTCAGGGCTTCGATCGACGCCGCGCGCGGGTCTTCGTAGTGATGCAGCTCGTGCTCGATGGCCGAGCGCTCGGTTTCGCTCAGGGCGAAACGGTCTGTCTGGATAAGCGTGCTGTTCATGCTTAGCGGTCCACGTCGGCCATAACGAAATCGATACTACCCAGGTACGCGATCAAGTCCGCGACCATGCTGCCTTTGATCACCGAAGGGATCTGCTGCAGGTGCGGGAAGCTTGGGGTGCGAATCCGGGTGCGGTAGCTCATGGTGCCGCCATCGCTCGTCAGGTAATAACTGTTGATGCCCTTGGTCGCTTCGATCATCTGGAAGGATTCGTTGGCCGGCATGACCGGGCCCCACGAAACTTGCAGGAAGTGCGTGATCAAGGTCTCGATGTGTTGCAGGGTGCGCTCTTTCGGCGGCGGCGTGGTCAGCGGGTGATCCGCCTTGTACGGGCCTTCCGGCATGTTGCGCATGCACTGCTCGATGATCTTCAGGCTCTGGCGCATTTCTTCGACACGCACGATGCAACGGTCGTAGGCATCGCCATTGGCCGCCAGCGGCACTTCAAATTCGAAGTTCTCGTAACCGGAGTACGGGCGAGCTTTACGCAGGTCGAAATCGCAGCCGGTCGAACGCAGGCCGGAACCGGTGACGCCCCATTCCAGGGCTTCTTTGGTGTTGTAGGCGGCGACGCCGATGGTCCGGCCACGCAGGATGCTGTTGTCCAGTGCGGCTTTCTGGTATTCGTCCAGACGCTTTGGCATCCAGTCGATGAAGTCTTTCACCAGTTTTTCCCAGCCGCGCGGCAGGTCGTGAGCGACGCCACCGATGCGGTACCAGGCCGGGTGCAGACGGAAACCGGTAATGGCTTCGATCACCGTGTACGCCTTCTGACGGTCGGTGAACGTGAAGAACACCGGAGTCATGGCGCCGACGTCCTGGATGTAAGTCCCCAGGAACAGCAGGTGGCTGGTGATCCGGAAGAACTCGGCCATCATGATGCGGATGACGTCGACCTTCTCAGGCACCTTGATGCCGGCGAGCTTCTCGACCGAGAGCACATAAGGCAGGTTGTTCATCACGCCGCCGAGGTAGTCGATACGGTCGGTGTACGGAATGAAGCTGTGCCAGGACTGACGCTCGGCCATCTTCTCGGCACCACGGTGGTGGTAACCGACGTCCGGCACGCAGTCGACGATCTCTTCACCGTCCAGCTGCAGAATGATGCGGAACGCACCGTGCGCGGAAGGGTGGTTAGGACCGAGGTTGAGGAACATGTAGTCCTCGTTCGCACCGGAACGCTTCATGCCCCAGTCTTCAGGCTTGAAGCGCGCGGCTTCTTCCTCAAGCTGTTGCTTGGCCAGGGTCAGGCTGAACGGGTCGAACTCGGTGGCACGGGCCGGGAAGTCCTTGCGCAGCGGGTGACCTTCCCAGGTCGGCGGCATCATGATGCGGGTCAGGTGCGGGTGACCGGCAAAGTTGATGCCGTACATGTCCCACACTTCACGCTCGTACCAGTTGGCGTTCGGCCAGATGCCGGTCACGGTCGGCACGCTGAGGTCGCTCTCGGACAAGGCGACCTTGATCATTACGTCACTATTACGTTCGATCGACATCAAGTGATAGAACACAGTGAAGTCGGCGCCGCTTGGCAGCCCTTGACGCTTGGTGCGCAGACGCTCGTCCACGCCGTGCAGGTCATAGAGCATGACGTACGGCTTGGGCAGGTTACGCAGGAAGGTCAGGACTTCGACGAGTTTGGCACGGGCAACCCAAAGCACCGGCATGCCGGTGCGGGTCGGCTGGGCGGTGAACGCCTCGGGGCCAAAACGGTTGTTCAGTTCGACGACCACATCCTGGTCGTCTGCCTTATAAGGCGGGATGTACAGAGCACTGCCTGTAGTCATGGTTATTTATCGCTTTCGGTCAACGTAAAGAATGAAGCCAGGTTCTCGTTCTATAAAAGAAGCAGGTCTGGATCAGACTTCGTCGGGGCTGCGCAGGTTGGTGACTGCGATTCGCTGTTCGCGGCGCTGTTCCTTTTGCGAAGGCATCTCGGCGCGGTACACGCCTTGATCGCCGACGACCCAGGAAAGTGGGCGACGCTCCTGTCCAATCGACTCTTGCAAGAGCATCAAGCCTTGCAGAAAAGCTTCAGGGCGGGGCGGGCAGCCAGGCACGTAGACGTCCACGGGCAGGAACTTGTCCACCCCTTGAACGACGGAGTAGATGTCGTACATGCCACCGGAGTTGGCGCACGAACCCATGGAGATAACCCACTTGGGTTCGAGCATTTGCTCATAGAGACGCTGAATGATCGGCGCCATCTTGATGAAGCAGGTACCGGCGATAACCATGAAATCCGCCTGGCGCGGCGATGCCCGGATAACCTCGGCGCCAAAGCGCGCGATGTCGTGGGGCGCCGTGAAGGCGGTGGTCATTTCCACGTAGCAGCACGAAAGACCGAAGTTATACGGCCACAGGGAGTTCTTGCGCCCCCAGTTGATCGTGCCGTTAAGCACGTCTTCGAGCTTGCCCATGAAAATGTTTTTGTGGACTTGATCTTCTAACGGATCGGAAACGGTTTCCCGTTCGCCAATCGGATACTGCTCGTTAGGAGCATCGGGGTCGATCCTGGTGAGATTGTATTGCATTGCCAAAGCCTCATTGTTTCAGCTTCGCCTGCCGCTTGCGACGAGCTTCTGGAGCCCAGTCAAGGGCGCCCACTCGGAACAGGTAGACAAGACCTGCCAACAGAATTGCTATGAAAACGAGAGCTTCGACGAATCCGGTCCAGCCGCTTTCGCGGACGGACACAGACCAGGCAAAGAGAAAAAGGGCTTCGATATCGAAGATCACGAAGAGCATCGCGACCAGATAGAATTTTGCAGAGAGCCGCAGACGGGCGCCACCTGTAGGCAGCATGCCGGATTCGAACGGTTCGTTTTTGCTGCGGCCCCAGGCTTTTGACCCGAGGAGGCTGGAGACGCCGAGCATGAAGGCACAAAGGCCGACGACGCCCAGAAGGAAAATGGCAAAGCCCCAGTTGTGGGCCATGAGTCCTGTCGCTTCGGGCATGCTGGTAATCCTTAACAGAGAGCAAAGGTCTCTGAGCTTGAAAAGAAACAAAGCAGTGACGATATGTCGCAGCAATCAATCCCGCTGATTTTATGGCACAACACCGTGCAAGTAAAATTCCTATAGCGAAATTATTTATAGGAATAAGGACATAGCGCACCTCCAAAGCCCCGCAGCCCATGCGGCTCGGGCATTAGCCGGGATTTCATCAATATTGTCCTGTTTGGAATGTAACGAACATATTTCTGGCTAAATGATAATCAATATTGTTTGCGGCGGTTTTTAAACTATTAAATGGGATAAGCGCCGGGAAGTTGTCTTATATGCGCGTTACTGCAAGTAGCGAGCGGCGACGTTTTACCTTCTTTTCCTGATCGAGAAACTGCTCTGGATCAATGATTTTTCCGTGCTTTTGTAGGAGCAAGCGGTGCGGCGGTCCGACTTGCCCGCGATGAGCGATGACGCGGTATCCCTGATTCACCGCGGCGCCCCCATCGCGGGCAAGCCTTGCTCCTACAAGATCGTGTCGTGGCTGAATTACAGGCAAAAAAAACGCCCCGAACCAGTCGGGGCGTCAGATGTGCGGCGTTGCGGTTAGCTTTCTACTCGGTCCGCAACGGCCGTTTGCTCAGGTGAAGCAGATCAGTGGAACTGTTCTTCTTCAGTCGAACCGGTCAGTGCGGTTACCGAAGACGAGCCACCTTGAATCACGGTGGTCATGTCGTCGAAGTAGCCGGTGCCCACTTCCTGCTGGTGAGCCACGAAGGTGTAGCCCTTCGACGCGTCAGCGAACTCTTGCTCTTGCAGCTTCACGTAGGCAGTCATGTCGTTGCGGGCGTAGTCGTGCGCCAGGTTGAACATGCTGTGCCACATGTTGTGAATGCCGGCCAGGGTGATGAACTGGTGCTTGTAACCCATGGCGGACAATTCGCGCTGAAACTTGGCGATGGTCGCGTCGTCCAGGTTTTTCTTCCAGTTGAAGGAAGGCGAGCAGTTGTACGACAGCAGTTGGTCCGGGTATTCCTTTTTGATCGCTTCAGCGAAGCGACGAGCCTCGTCCAGGTCCGGCTTGGCGGTTTCGCACCAGATCAGGTCGGCGTACGGAGCGTAAGCCAGGCCGCGAGAGATCGCCTGGTCGAGACCGGCGCGCACTTTGTAGAAGCCTTCCTGGGTGCGTTCGCCAGTCACGAACTCTTTGTCGTACGGGTCGCAATCGGAAGTCAGCAGGTCAGCTGCGTTAGCGTCGGTACGGGCCAGAATGATGGTCGGAGTACCGGCAACGTCAGCTGCCAGACGAGCAGCGGTCAGCTTCTGTACAGCTTCCTGGGTAGGAACCAGTACCTTGCCGCCCATGTGGCCGCATTTTTTCACGGAAGCCAGTTGGTCTTCGAAGTGAACGCCGGCGGCGCCTGCTTCGATCATGCTTTTCATCAGCTCGTAAGCGTTCAGTACGCCGCCGAAACCGGCTTCAGCGTCCGCCACGATTGGCGCGAAGTAGTCGATGTAGCCTTCGTCGCCCGGGCCTTTGCCGGCTTTCCACTGGATCTGGTCAGCACGACGGAACGAATTGTTGATGCGCTTGACCACGGTTGGAACCGAATCCACCGGGTACAGCGACTGGTCCGGGTACATCGATTCGGCGGAGTTGTTGTCCGCAGCGACTTGCCAGCCCGACAGGTAGATCGCCTGGATACCGGCTTTAACTTGTTGTACAGCCTGGCCGCCGGTCAGGGCGCCCATGCAGTTGACGAAATCTTTATCAGGACGGAAGGACGGCTTGGCGCCCTGGGTTACCAGGTTCCAAAGCTTCTCGGCGCCCAATTTTGCAAAGGTGTGCTCAGGTTGAACCGAGCCACGCAGGCGGACGACGTCAGCAGCGGAGTAAGCGCGTGTCACGCCTTTCCAGCGTGGGTTTTCAGCCCAATCTTTTTCGAGGGCTGCAATTTGCTGTTCGCGTGTCAGTGCCATGGAGATAAACCTCGTTGCATAGGTCTGGGGTGGAAAATTCCTTGCTCCTGCCAGATACGCGTTTCAACAGGGGGCGTAAAAGGCTGCTCGCTGACCAGAAGCTTAGGTGGTCAAGTCGGATTCGGCGGGGATGGCGACGGGGTGAACGATGGGCTCGAGGGGAAGTGAGCAGGTAAGGGCGAACTGGCGAGCGCATTCGGGCGTCGTGGGCCTTGGTGCGAACTTCAGTGTGGAGCCGGGTTACCTAATTACGCTTCCGTCCCTCGGGACAACTTCGTTCCAGTCGGCAACCTCGTCAAACACACCTTGTGGGCGGTACAGACACGAAGCGGCTCGCGGGGTAGGTGCGAGCGGCGCCTCGAAGGCCCTTGCCAGGGCCCCTGATTAGCGGGAGCGAGGCCATCATGCCTTTGCTTTTTTGTATCGTCAAACGTTTTGTAGTGCTTTTTTTATGGCACTACATCTTTGGTCTAATACGACTAATCAGTCAGTTTTCGGTGGTTTAGTCCAAAGTATCGACCTTCACCCGCAGGGTCATGTCATCGCGGCCCTGAGTCGAGTAGCTGCGGGTCTGGCCCTGTTTGTCGGCCTGAGTCTGGCGGTTGACACCGGCCAGGGTGATCCATTCGCCCAGTCGTCCGGTGACAGTTGTGTCGGTACTTTGCACATTCACTACATCGGGACGTTCCTGGCTCATGCGGTCACGATTGGTGCTGATCGCCAGATGAACGATGTCGCCGGTAACGCTTGCGGTGACATAGAAACCCTGGGTGACGTTGCGGTATTCGGTCTGGCTGCGCAGGTCGCCATAGGAATCGGTCTGAGAGCTGGTGAGCGGAACGCTCTGGCCGACCTGGATCAGAGCTGGCGCGCCTTCGCTGGCCTGGATCTGCTGAATCCCGCCGTCACGGCTATCGGTGCTGCGGTTGATGATGCGAGTCTGGCTCGGTTTCGCGCCGTTTACCGAGTAGCCCTGATCGCCCTGGAAGTTGTTTTCGTTGGTGTCGACAGTGATCAGCAGGCGTTTGGCGGCAACATCGAGTTGCGTGATCAAGGCTTTAAGTTCGTCGATCTTGCGCTGATCGGCGTTAACGATCAATTGGTTGCCATAGGCGCTGACCTGGCCATCCTTGCCGATGAAATCCTGGGCCATCGGCAGCATGTCGGCACTGGTGCGGTAGTTCAGTGGCACGATCTCGGTGGCGGCCATGACCGAAAAACTGCAGGTCAGCAGCAGCGTGGTGAGCTGGGTGCGTAGGGACATATCCGTTATCTCCGGCATCTTGAAGTGTTGATATTGCCAGTTTGTCGGCCCGGCGTGGGGCAAGTTGAATCGTAGGCAGCAAAACGCCCCGGCATCCGAAGACGGCGGGGCGTTTTGTGTGTTCTTGCGGGCCTCATCGCGAGCAGGCTCGCTCCCACAGGGTTTCAGGTGTTGTTACAGATTGCAGCAACACCATCAATCCATTGTGGGAGCGAGCCTGCTCGCGATGGCCGCTCCGCGGTGTCAGGCCGAATGCCGCACCATGTCCACATGCGGAATGCCTGCTTCCAGGAATTCCTCACTGACCAGGCTGAAGCCCAGGCGCTCATAGAACGCCGTGGCTTGTACCTGTGCGCTCAACATCTGCTGCTTGAGCCCGCGCTTTTCGGCTTCGCCGATCACCGCTTGCATCAGCGCATCGCCGACTTTCAGGCCGCGCCAGTCTTTGAGCACCGACACCCGGCCAACGTGGCCATCGGGCAGCAGGCGCGCGGTGCCTATCGGAAAGTCGCCTTCGAAGGCCAGAAAATGCACCGCCGTTGCGTCATCAGCATCCCATTCCAGCTCAGGCGGAACGGATTGCTCGGCGATGAACACCGTCTCACGAATGCGCCGTATCTCGGCGTTGTCCTTTTGCCAGTCTGCGACACGTACGTGAATTTTATTCATCAGCAAACCCCAGGCTTCCTTGCTTGATCAGTTCGCACAGCAGGCCGCGACCGTCTTCGTCGCTCAGCCAGTCGCCGAGATTGTCGACGTGCAGTGCGTCTGCGGCGCAAATCATTTTCAACAGCTCGCGCAGTTTGCCTGGCAGATAACGACTCTGGCCGCTGGCGAACAGCAGCAGGTCGTCATCGACTTCGGACCAGGCCAGGCGCGCGCTTGGATTGCGGATCAGTACGGCACCTTGCTCAAGGCTGGCGAGCACGTCGTCTTCTTCGATCTCTTCCGGACCCACCACCAGTTCCGGGTAGCGCGGCTCGGTCATGAACTGGCCGAACCAGGTCAGCAGCAGGCGCTCGTCGCTCATGTGTTCGGCGAGCAGGCCTTTCAAGCGATCGAGGGCGTCGTGCTGGATCTGATGCGGATCAGCAGCGGGCAGGGCGTCGGCGTCGGTGTAACGCTCTTCGTCCGGCAGGAACTGGCTGAGGAAGTCGGTGAAGTGGGTCAGCACTTCAGCGGCGCTCGGCGCGCGGAAGCCGACCGAGTAGGTCAGGCAGTCATCAACGGCAACGCCGCAGTGGGCCAGGCGCGGCGGCAGGTAAAGCATGTCGCCCGGTTCCAGAACCCATTCGTCGGTCGCTTCGAAGTCTGCAAGGATGCGCAGGTCGGCATGTTGCAGCAACTTGCTCTCGGAATCGCACATCTGGCCGATTTTCCAGTTGCGCTTGCCGTGACCTTGCAGCAGGAACACGTCGTAGTTATCGAAGTGCGGACCGACGCTGCCACCTGGGGCGGCGAAGCTGATCATCACATCGTCGATACGCCAGCTCGGCAGGAAGCGGAAGTTTTCCAGCAGCTCGGCGACTTCCGGTACGAATTGGTCGACGGCTTGAACCAGCAGGGTCCAGTCGCGTTCCGGCAGCTTGCTGAACTCGTCTTCGGCGAACGGGCCGCGGCGCAACTCCCAAGGGCGCTCGCCATTCTCGATGATCAGGCGCGACTCAACTTCTTCTTCCAGTGCCAGGCCGGCCAGTTCGTCGGCGTCGATCGGGCTTTCGAAATCAGGAATTGCCTGGCGGATCAGCAGGGGTTTTTTCTGCCAGTAGTCGCGCAGGAATTCGCGTGCCGTGATGCCGCCCAGAAGTTGAAGAGGAATATCAGGATTCATGTGTAACCTATTGAAAAAATGCACTTTTCAGACGGGAATAAAAACGCCCGGCGCTGCCGGGCGTCTCAAACGGGTAAAGCGGTCGATCAGATGCGTTTGGCTTGCTCTACAGCGTTACCGATGTAGTTCGCCGGGGTGAGCAGTTTCAGCTCGGCCTTGGCGGCGGCTGGCATGTCCAGGCCGTCGATGAAAGTTTGCAGTGCTTCAGGGCTGATGCCCTTGCCACGGGTCAACTCTTTCAGCTTTTCATACGGGTTTTCGATGTTGTAGCGGCGCATCACGGTCTGGATTGGCTCGGCCAATACTTCCCAGCATGCATCCAGGTCAGCAGCGATCTTCTGAGCGTTGAGCTCCAGTTTGCTGATGCCTTTCAGACTGGCTTCGTACGCGATCACGCTGTGGGCGAAGCCGACACCGAGGTTGCGCAATACGGTGGAGTCGGTCAGGTCGCGCTGCCAGCGGGAGATCGGCAGCTTGCTCGCCAGATGCTGGAACAGTGCGTTGGCGATACCCAGGTTACCTTCGGAGTTTTCGAAGTCGATCGGGTTGACCTTGTGCGGCATGGTCGACGAACCGATTTCGCCAGCGATGGTGCGCTGCTTGAAATAACCCAGGGAGATGTAGCCCCAGATGTCGCGGTCGAAGTCGATCAGGATGGTGTTGAAGCGCGCGATCGCGTCGAACAGCTCGGCGATGTAGTCGTGCGGTTCGATCTGCGTGGTGTACGGGTTGAAGCCCAGGCCCAGCTCGTCCTCGATGAAGGCGCGGGCGTTCTCTTCCCAGTCGATCTCAGGGTAGGCCGACAGGTGAGCGTTGTAGTTGCCGACAGCGCCATTGATCTTGCCCAGCAGCGGAACGGCTGCGACTTGAGCGATTTGACGCTCCAGACGGTAAACCACGTTCGCCAGTTCTTTGCCCAGGGTGGTCGGCGAGGCCGGTTGACCGTGGGTGCGCGACAGCATCGGCACGTCAGCGAAACGGATGGCCAATTCGCGGATGGCTTCGGCGGTTTGGCGCATCAGCGGCAGCATCACGTCATCACGGCCTTCGCGCAGCATCAGGGCGTGGGACAGGTTGTTGATGTCCTCGCTGGTGCAGGCAAAGTGGATGAATTCGCTGACAGCAGCCAGTTCCGGCAGCTTGGCCGCTTGCTCTTTGAGCAGGTATTCGATGGCTTTGACGTCGTGATTGGTGGTGCGCTCGATCTCTTTGACACGCTCGGCGTGCTCCAGAGCGAAGTTTTCCGCCAGGGTGTTCAGTACAGCGTTGGCTTCGGCGGAGAACGCCGGCACTTCGCTGATACCAGGGTGAGCGGCCAGGCGCTGGAGCCAGCGCACTTCAACCAGAACGCGAGCACGGATCAGGCCGTATTCGCTGAAAATTGGGCGCAGGGCCTGGGTTTTGCCGGCGTAGCGGCCGTCAACAGGGGAAACCGCAGTGAGCGAAGAAAGCTGCATGGGGTGTTCTCGGACAGTCGGGCAACGAAATGGGGCGCGTATCATACATGAAAAAATCCGCCGGTCCGTTGCCAACTGACCAGCGTCTTACGCGTTACAAATTACAAAAGGTCTTGCGGGCGCGGTTCAGCTGCTGCGCATCAGCGGGTAAAGCTCTTTGAGCAACTTGCGACGGCTGATCACCAGCTGCCAGCGATGACCGCCCAACTGCCGCCACAGGCGTGCCGAACGAATTCCGGCCAGCAACAGGGCGCGGATTTTCGAAGCGTTGCTTGGTTGCTGCAGGTTGCGCATGTCGCCATGCACCTGAATTCGCTGGCGCAGGGTGCTCAGGGTGTCCTGATACAGGGCGCCACACGCTGCAATCACGTTTTCGTGCGCCGGGCCGAAGTGCTCGACCTGGGACTGAATCTGCGGCAGACGCTTGCCGATCTCGTCCAGCATGTCGTCGCGCTTGGCCAGTTGACGCTCCAGGCCGAGCATCGCCAGCGCATAACGCAGCGGTTCGCGCTGAAGGGTGCTTGGGTCGCGCTCAAGGGCGCCGATCAGCGCGCGATAGCCTTCACGCAGATTGATGTCGTCGCCGCCGTAGACCTCAAGCGTGTCCTTTGGGTCGCGAATCAGCAGGCTGCCGAGCATGCAGGTCAGACCGGCTTCGGTGGTCTGGCCGGTCTTGGCGATCTTGTCGACCAGCACGGCGGCGAGGAACACGCCGCCCAGTGCCGTCAGTTGCTCCTGAGTCGGGTTCATTGCTGCTCGCCTTGAGCCGTGCCTTTGCTGGTCCACGGCTCCGCGACTTCAATCACGCCGCCACCGAGGCAGATTTCACCGTCATAGAACACCACGGACTGGCCTGGAGTGACCGCGCGTTGCGGGTCATCGAAGGTGGCGCGGTAGCCGGTGACGGTTTTTTCCAGCGTGCATGGCTGGTCGCTTTGGCGGTAGCGGACTTTGGCGGTCAAGCGGCGTGGTTCGCTCAGGTCGATCGGGTTGACCCAATAGATGTCTGAAGCGAGCAGGGCGCGGGAGAACAGATACGGGTGGTCATTGCCCTGGCCAACGATCAATTCGTTGTGTTCCAGGTCTTTGATCAGCACGTACCACGGCTCGTCACTGGCGTCTTTCAAGCCGCCGATGCCCAGGCCCTGACGCTGACCGATGGTGTGATACATCAAGCCGTGGTGACGGCCGATGACTTCACCTTCGGTGGTCTTGATCTCGCCCGGTTGGGCCGGCAGGTACTGCTTGAGGAAGTCGCTGAAGCGGCGTTCGCCGATAAAGCAGATCCCGGTGGAATCCTTTTTCTTCGCGGTGGCGAGTTCGTGTTTCTCGGCAATCGCGCGGACTTCGGGTTTTTCCAGCTCGCCGACCGGGAACAGGGTCTTGGCGATCTGTTCACCGCCGACGGCGTGCAGGAAGTAACTCTGGTCCTTGTTCGGGTCCAGGCCCTTGAGCAATTCGGTGCGGCCATCGATGTCGCGGCGACGCACGTAGTGGCCGGTGGCGATCAGGTCGGCGCCGAGCATCATGGCGTAGTCGAGGAACGCCTTGAACTTGATCTCGCGGTTGCACAGGATGTCCGGGTTCGGCGTGCGACCGGCCTTGTATTCGGCCAGGAAGTGCTCGAACACGTTGTCCCAGTACTCGGCGGCGAAGTTGGCAGTGTGCAGCTTGATGCCAATCCTGTCGCACACCGCCTGGGCGTCCGCCAGGTCATCCATGGCGGTGCAGTATTCCGTTCCATCGTCTTCTTCCCAGTTCTTCATGAACAGGCCTTCCACCTCATAACCCTGCTCGATCAGCAGGAGAGCGGAAACGGAAGAGTCCACGCCGCCGGACATGCCGACAATGACGCGCTTCTTTTGTGTGTCAGAAGGGGCTGGATCACGCATAGGGATTCAATGAGTGTCTTGAAAAAGGACGCGATTCTAACAGGCCGAAGCCCGCAAGGCTAAAGAGAAGGGCGGATCAGTTCGAGACCGAAGTGTTTGCCGTCCAGATAATCATCGATGCAGCGGATGATCAGCTCACTGCGCCAGTTTGCGCGCAGTGCCAGCAGTTCGTCACGCGTCAGCCATTTTGCGCCGACGATGCCGTCGTCCAGCTGATAGTCCGGGTGGTGTTTGAGTGGTTTTGCGGTGAAGCAGACTCGCTGATACGTCACGCCGTTGCTCGGGGCGGTGTAGAGGTAAATGCCCACTACGCCGGTCGGCTCGACGTCCCAGCCGGTTTCTTCGAGGGTTTCGCGTATGGCGGCTTCGATCAGGGTTTCGTCCGGGTCCAGATGACCGGCAGGCTGGTTGAGCACCGTTCGTCCGCCCTTGGATTCTTCGACCATCAGGAAGCGGCCGTTGTCTTCGACGATGGTCGCGACGGTGATGTGGGGTAGCCAATCCATAAAGCTTCCTCGGTTCTGAAATTGAAATACAGTCAATGTGGGAGCGAGCCTGCTCGCGAAAGCGGTGGGCCAGTCAATATTGATTTTGAATGATAAACCGCATTCGCGAGCAGGCTCACTCCCACATTTGATCCGGTTTCCACAGGTAAAAATGTGTAAACGCTACAAACAGAAACCCCGGCGCAGGGCCGGGGCTTCTTTGCATCCTTACAACCTTAAACCAGCGCAGCGATCGCGGCGTTGAAGGTATTGCTCGGGCGCATGGCCTGGCTGATCAGCTCGGCATTGGCGTGGTAGTAGCCGCCGATGTCCACTGGTTTGCCCTGAACGGCGTTGAGCTCGGCAACGATGGTCGCTTCGTTCTCGGTCAGGGTCTTGGCCAGTTCGCCGAACTGCGCTTGCAGTGCAGCGTCTTCGGTCTGGGCAGCCAGGGCTTGTGCCCAGTACAGCGCCAGGTAGAAGTGGCTGCCGCGGTTGTCGATATTGCCGACTTTGCGCGATGGCGACTTGTTGTTGTCCAGGAACTGGCCGGTGGCCTGATCCAGGGTCTTGGCCAGAACCAGCGCCTTAGGGTTGTTGTAGGTAACACCCAGGTGCTCAAGGGAAGCGGCCAGGGCCAGGAACTCGCCCAGGGAATCCCAGCGCAGGAAGTTCTCTTCCAGCAGTTGCTGAACGTGCTTTGGTGCCGAACCGCCGGCGCCGGTTTCGAACAGACCGCCGCCGTTCATCAGCGGAACGATCGACAGCATTTTGGCGCTGGTGCCCAGTTCCATGATCGGGAACAGGTCGGTCAGGTAGTCGCGCAGTACGTTGCCGGTCACCGAGATGGTGTCCTTGCCTTCGCGGGTACGGCCCAGAGTGAAGGCCATCGCGTCGACTGGCGACATGATGCGGATGTCCAGCCCTGAAGTGTCGTGATCCTTCAGGTAAGCCTGAACTTTCTCGATCACTACACCGTCGTGGGCGCGCATTGGGTCCAGCCAGAAGATCGCTGGAGTGGCGCTTGCGCGAGCACGGTTGACGGCCAGTTTGACCCAGTCCTGGATCGGGGCGTCTTTGGTCTGGCACATGCGGAAGATGTCGCCGGCTTCAACCGACTGTTCCAGCAGGGTGCGGCCGGCGCCGTCGGAAACCCGAACCACGCCGTTGGCCTTGATCTGGAAAGTCTTGTCGTGCGAGCCGTATTCTTCGGCTTTTTTCGCCATCAGGCCAACGTTTGGCACGCTGCCCATGGTGGTTGGATCGAAAGCGCCGTGCAGCTTGCAGTCTTCGATCACCGCCTGGTAGATGGTGGCGTAGCAGCGATCCGGGATCACAGCCTTGGTGTCGTGCAGCTGACCGTCAGTGCCCCACATTTTGCCGGAATCACGGATCATCGCTGGCATCGAGGCGTCGACGATAACGTCGCTCGGCACGTGCAGGTTGGTGATGCCTTTATCGGAGTTGACCATGGCCAACGACGGACGATCGGCGTAGACCGCCTGGATGTCCGCTTCGATCTGCGCTTGTTGCTCGGCCGGCAGGGCTTTGATGCGAGCGTACAGATCGCCGATGCCGTTGTTCAGGTTGAAGCCGATCTGCGCCAGTACGTCAGCGTGCTTGGCCAGTGCGTCTTTATAGAACTCGGCAACGATCTGGCCGAACATGATCGGGTCGGAGACCTTCATCATGGTGGCTTTGAGGTGAACCGACAGCAGCACGCCTTTTTGCTTGGCGTCTTCGATCTCGGCAGCGATGAAGCTGCGCAGAGCGTTTTTGCTCATGACCGCGCAATCGAGGATCTCACCGGCTTGCACGGTGGTTTTTTCTTTCAGGACGGTGGTGGTGCCGTCTTGAGCGATCAGTTCGATTTTGACGGCGTCAGCGGCGTCGATCAGGGCAGCCTTTTCGCTACCGTAGAAATCGCCGGTGCTCATATGCGCTACGTGGGACTTGGAGTCCGCAGCCCAGGCGCCCATTTTGTGCGGGTGCTTGCGCGCGTAGTTCTTGACCGACAGCGGTGCGCGGCGATCGGAGTTGCCTTCGCGCAGAACCGGGTTTACGGCGCTGCCCTTGATCTTGTCGTAACGCGATTTGGCGAGCTTGTCGGCATCGCTGGTCACGGTTTCCGGGTAGTCAGGCAGTGCGAAGCCCTGGGCTTGCAGTTCCTTGATCGCGGCTTGCAGTTGCGGAACCGAAGCGCTGATGTTCGGCAATTTGATGATGTTGGCTTCAGGCGTAACGGCCAGGTCGCCCAGTTCGGCGAGGTGGTCGGCTACGGCTTTGTCACCCAGTTGCTCGGGGAAGCTGGCCAGGATGCGCCCTGCAAGAGAGATATCGCGGGTTTCCACGGCGATATCAGCGGAGGCGGTGAAGGCCTCTACGATAGGCAACAGTGAATAGGTGGCGAGGGCGGGAGCTTCGTCGGTGAAGGTATAGATGATCTTCGAGCGGGTGGGCATATTCGGATTAACTCTCTCTTCTTTGCTAAAGCGTGCGCAGAAAAACTCGAGGGGCGCCGGGTAAGCGCGTTCGTTCAAAGTCATCCATGAGCCGAATGTCGAGATTTCTTCGCGGTGATGTTGGGTGCATCAGTCGAGCGTCAAGCGGGTGGACTGCGGTAACAGTCCTGCTTTTTCGGGCCGAGGGTCTCGTCGTAGAGCGGTCGGCCGTCGTGACTCTGTGGTCAGCGGGCGGCATTATACATAGGTAGCTGGCAATCTGCCGATGGTTCATATGCAACGATTGTCGTCCATTGGTCTAAAGGTCGCAGGGGCGAGTGGGGCGTAGAGTCTTGCACCGTGCTTGAGTTTGGCGCTTTTCCCTTTGCTTTCAGGCTTGTACGTCGCGAACTGTGCAGCTTTGCGGCAGATGGTTGGAACATAGGGTTTGCGTGCCGATTTAACTGGGGTACGCTCGAACGAAGCCAGATGTTCAATCCAAACAATGGAGTTCAGCATGGGATACAAGAAGATTCAGGTTCCAGCAGTCGGCGACAAAATCACCGTCAACGCGGACCATTCTCTCAATGTTCCTAACAACCCGATCATCCCCTTCATCGAAGGTGATGGTATTGGCGTTGATATCAGCCCGGTCATGATCAAGGTTGTCGATGCTGCTGTTAAGAAAGCTTACGGCGGCGAGCGCAAAATTTCCTGGATGGAAGTCTACGCCGGGGAGAAAGCGACTCAGGTTTACGATCAGGACACCTGGCTACCCCAGGAAACCCTGGACGCAGTTAAAGATTACGTGGTTTCCATCAAGGGCCCTCTGACCACTCCAGTCGGTGGCGGCATCCGTTCCCTGAACGTGGCCCTGCGTCAGCAACTCGACCTTTATGTCTGCCTGCGCCCAGTGCGCTGGTTCGAAGGCGTGCCTAGCCCGGTCAAGAAGCCAGGCGACGTCGACATGACGATCTTCCGTGAGAACTCGGAAGACATCTACGCGGGTATCGAGTGGAAAGCCGGTTCGCCGGAAGCGACGAAAGTCATCAAGTTTCTTAAAGATGAAATGGGCGTCACCAAGATCCGTTTCGACGAAAACTGCGGTATCGGCATCAAACCGGTTTCGCTGCAAGGCACCAAGCGTCTGGCGCGAAAAGCGCTGCAGTATGTGGTCGACAACGACCGCGACTCGCTGACCATCGTGCACAAAGGCAACATCATGAAGTTCACCGAAGGTGCCTTCAAGGAATGGGCCTACGAAGTGGCGGCTGAAGAATTCGGCGCGACCCTGCTCGATGGCGGTCCGTGGATGCAGTTCAAAAACCCGAAAACCGGCAAGAACGTCATTGTCAAAGACGCCATCGCCGACGCCATGCTCCAGCAGATCCTGCTGCGCCCGGCCGAATACGATGTGATCGCGACCCTGAACCTGAACGGCGACTACCTCTCCGACGCTCTGGCGGCGGAAGTGGGCGGTATCGGTATCGCACCGGGTGCCAACCTGTCTGACACCATTGCGATGTTCGAAGCGACCCACGGTACTGCGCCGAAGTACGCTGGCAAGGACCAGGTCAACCCTGGCTCCCTGATCCTGTCCGCAGAGATGATGCTGCGTCACATGGGCTGGACCGAAGCGGCTGATCTGATCATCAAAGGCACCAACGGCGCGATTTCGGCCAAGACCGTGACCTATGACTTCGAACGTCTGATGGAAGGCGCGAAACTGCTGTCTTCGTCCGCGTTTGGTGATGCGCTGATTTCGCACATGTAAGCGAAATCCAGGCAATACACCAGCCTAAAAAAAGCCGCCCGACTCAAGTAATTGAGTCGGGCGGTTTTTTTATGACTGGATGGTAAGTGCGATCTCAGGCCGTAACGGTCTGTTCACCAGCGGGAGCGGTGACTGCCTGAGCATCAACAGGCGCGCTGATGTTCACGGCATGCAGGCCTTTTGGGCCCTGAATGATCTCAAAGACGACGGCTTGCCCGGCTTTCAGGGTTTTATAACCGTCCATCTTGATGACCGAGTAGTGGGCGAACAGATCTTCGGTCTTGCCTTCCTCGTTGATGAAGCCGTAACCCTTGGCATTGTTGAACCATTTGACCTTGCCGCTGACCTTGACACCTGACATACCCATATCCCTCTGCAACAGACTCCATCACTGGAGTATCATCCAGTTCATCCGCAGTCATTTCCTGGAAATAAGATTGACTCCGCGGACCTTTTTTACCCACTGTGGGCTCTATTGGTTGTAACACCGTTTTCCCGATAGTCAAGGTGACCGGGCAGTCGGAGTTGAAATCGTCCATAGCCGCCCCCACCACTGTATTTGCACAACTGACGAACCTTTCTTTCCATGCATGCAATCAGCCAGATTCGACTAACATTCAATCAGGATCATCCTGATTCACACGACGACGATTCCGCAGGCATTGCTGTTCAGGAGGCAAAGCCTGCTTTACAGGCGCCGCCGATGTACAAGGTGGTTTTGTTTAATGATGACTACACACCGATGGATTTCGTCGTCGAAGTGCTCGAGGTGTTTTTTAACCTGAATCGCGAGCTGGCGACCAAGGTCATGCTGGCCGTCCACACAGAAGGACGGGCAGTATGTGGAGTGTTTACCCGCGACATCGCCGAGACTAAGGCCATGCAGGTCAACCAGTACGCCAGGGAAAGCCAGCATCCGCTACTCTGTGAAATCGAGAAGGACGGTTAATCGCCGACCACTTGGGTATGAGGTGAAGCTATGTTAAACCGCGAGCTCGAAGTCACCCTCAATCTTGCCTTCAAGGAGGCCCGTTCGAAGCGTCATGAATTCATGACCGTCGAGCACCTCCTGCTGGCCCTATTGGACAATGAGGCTGCCGCCACCGTTTTGCGTGCCTGCGGCGCAAACCTCGACAAACTCAAGCACGATCTGCAGGAGTTCATCGACTCCACCACGCCATTGATCCCCGTTCATGACGAGGATCGTGAGACCCAGCCAACCCTGGGCTTCCAGCGTGTTCTGCAACGTGCTGTCTTTCACGTACAGAGCTCGGGCAAACGCGAAGTGACTGGCGCCAACGTACTGGTCGCGATCTTCAGTGAGCAAGAGAGTCAGGCAGTGTTCCTGCTGAAACAGCAGAGCGTTGCGCGCATCGATGTCGTCAACTACATCGCACACGGCATTTCCAAAGTGCCGGGGCATGGCGATCACTCTGAAGGTGAGCAAGATATGCAGGACGACGAGGGCGGTGAGTCTTCTTCTTCAGGCAATCCTCTGGATGCTTATGCCAGCAACCTCAACGAACTCGCGCGCCAGGGTCGTATCGATCCATTGGTAGGCCGTGAGCTGGAAGTCGAGCGCGTCGCGCAGATCCTGGCGCGTCGTCGCAAAAACAATCCGTTGCTGGTGGGCGAGGCGGGCGTGGGTAAAACCGCGATTGCCGAAGGCCTGGCCAAACGCATTGTCGACAACCAGGTGCCGGACCTGCTGGCCAACAGCGTTGTGTATTCCCTCGATCTGGGGGCCTTGCTGGCCGGGACCAAATACCGCGGCGATTTCGAGAAACGCTTCAAGGCGTTACTCAATGAGCTGAAAAAACGTCCGCAGGCGATCCTGTTCATCGACGAAATCCACACCATCATTGGTGCGGGTGCCGCGTCCGGTGGGGTAATGGACGCCTCGAACCTGCTCAAGCCGCTGCTGTCGTCGGGTGATATCCGCTGCATCGGTTCGACCACGTTCCAGGAATTCCGCGGGATCTTCGAGAAGGACCGTGCTTTGGCCCGACGCTTCCAGAAGGTCGATATATCGGAACCTTCGGTGGAAGACACCATTGGCATCCTGCGCGGCCTGAAAGGTCGTTTTGAAGCGCATCACAACATCGAATACAGCGATGAAGCGTTGCGTGCGGCGGCCGAACTGGCCTCGCGCTATATCAATGACCGGCACATGCCGGACAAGGCCATCGACGTCATCGACGAGGCGGGCGCTTATCAGCGTCTGCAGCCAATCGAGAAGCGCGTGAAACGCATCGAAGTACCTCAAGTCGAGGACATCGTCGCGAAAATCGCACGGATTCCGCCTAAGCACGTCACCAGTTCCGACAAAGAGCTGCTGCGTAATCTTGAGCGTGACCTGAAGCTGACAGTATTTGGCCAGGATGCCGCGATCGACTCGCTGTCGACCGCGATCAAACTGTCCCGTGCCGGCCTCAAGTCGCCTGACAAGCCTGTCGGTTCGTTCCTGTTCGCAGGGCCTACCGGTGTCGGTAAAACCGAAGCGGCGCGTCAGTTGGCCAAAGCGATGGGCATCGAACTGGTTCGTTTCGACATGTCCGAGTACATGGAGCGCCACACCGTATCGCGTCTG
The DNA here is from genome assembly GCF_054897865.1 of Pseudomonas sp. LS2P72. Taxonomy (NCBI): domain Bacteria; kingdom Pseudomonadati; phylum Pseudomonadota; class Gammaproteobacteria; order Pseudomonadales; family Pseudomonadaceae; genus Pseudomonas; species Pseudomonas sp. LS2P72. Next base: position 4,644,111 of record NZ_CM142708.1, on the reverse strand, counting down.
ATCGGTGCGCCTCCAGGCTATGTCGGGTTCGACCAGGGCGGTCTGCTGACCGAAGCCATCACCAAGCAGCCTCACTGCGTGCTGTTGCTCGATGAAATCGAGAAGGCGCATCCGGAAGTCTTCAACCTGCTGCTGCAGGTGATGGACCACGGTACGCTGACCGATAACAACGGGCGCAAGGCGGATTTCCGTAACGTGATCGTCATCATGACGACCAACGCCGGCGCCGAAACGGCAGCTCGCGCATCCATCGGTTTCACCCATCAGGACCACTCGTCCGATGCGATGGAAGTGATCAAGAAGAGCTTCACTCCAGAGTTCCGCAACCGTCTGGACACCATTATCCAGTTTGGTCGCCTCAGTCATGAGGTCATCAAAAGCGTGGTGGACAAGTTCCTTACCGAGCTTCAGGCGCAGCTGGAAGACAAGCGCGTGCAGCTGGAAGTGACGGACGCGGCGCGCAGCTGGCTGGCGGAGAGTGGCTACGACACGGCAATGGGCGCTCGACCAATGGCGCGTTTGATTCAGGACAAGATCAAGCGTCCGCTGGCGGAAGAGATCCTGTTTGGCGAACTGGCCGACCATGGTGGTGTGGTTCACATCGATCTCAAAGACGGCGAGCTGACGTTCGACTTCGAGACCACGGCTGAAATGGCCTGACGGTTGTTGCTGTAGAGCAAAGGCGCCGAAAGGCGCCTTTTTGCTGTCTGCTGATAATGCGCCGTACCCCTGTGGGAGCGAGCCTGCTCCGGGCGGCGTTCCGACGATAGCGGTGGGTCAGCTTGCATTTGTATTGCATGTGCTGCCCTCATCGCGAGCAGGCTCGCTCCCACATTGGCTATGTGTGGGGGTGTCAAATCGCAGGCAAACAAAAACGCCCGGCATAAACCGGGCGTTTTGTATTGACTTGATTAGCGAGCGCGGTAAGTGATGCGCCCTTTGCTCAAGTCATAGGGCGTCAGCTCGACGCGCACTTTGTCACCGGTAAGAATACGGATGTAGTTCTTGCGCATCTTGCCGGAGATATGCGCGGTTACGACGTGCCCATTTTCCAACTCCACACGAAACATGGTGTTGGGCAGGGTGTCGACGACAGTGCCTTCCATTTCGAAGCTGTCTTCTTTCGACATGCAGTAAAGCCCTCGGTGTCCAATGAATGGCCCGGTGCAACTGCGCCAGGCAAAAGCGGCGTGCATTGTGCCCGAAAAATGGGGTTTAAGCCAAGGGGTTTACGGCTTGCTCTAGTTCAGGATGACCCAGCGCTGATTAATCAGCAGTTCGATAGGTCGATATTGAGTCTTGTAGCTCATCTTTTTGCAGTTTTTGATCCAATAGCCCAGATAAACGGCTTCCAGCCCCAGACGCTGAGCCTCGCCGATTTGCCAGAGAATCGCATAACGCCCCAGGCTGCGGCGTTCTTCAGCGGGCTCGTAGAAGGTGTAGACCGCCGACAGACCGTTCGGCAGCAAGTCGGTGACGGCCACCGCTACCAGTCGTCCTTCGAGGCGGAATTCGTAGAATCGGGAAAACGGCAGATCACGTACCAGGAACGTCGCAAACTGATCGCGACTCGGCGGGTACATATCGCCATCGGCGTGACGCTGTTCGATATAGCGCTGATAAAGGTCGAAATACTCTTCGCTGAATTGCGGCCTGCCAGGACGCACCTTTAGGTCGACGTTGCGTTTGAAAATGCGTTTCTGCTGGCGGTTGGGCGAAAATTGCGCCACAGGGATGCGCGCCGGTACACACGCATTGCAATTCTGACAATGGGGCCGGTAGAGGTGATCGCCGCTGCGACGGAAGCCCATTTCAGACAGATCTGCGTAGACATGCACATCCATGGGCTGACTAGGGTCGAGAAACAGGGTTGTGGCCTGCTCCTCGGGCAGATAGCTGCAAGAGTGGGGCTGAGTGGCATAAAACTTCAAACGCGCCAACTCGGTCATGATCAACCCTCGGTATAAGCTTTTGAATAAGTGTAAGCCACTGGCGCAAAAGCCGCTCAGCAAACCCAGGTCGCGCGGCTGGGTTGATCCAGATGCTGCGCAAGGTAGTCGGCAAACTCGCGGCGGGGGATCGCTCGCGCGCCGAGGCTGTGCAGATGGTCGGTCGGCATCTGGCAGTCAATCAGCACAAAGCCTGAGTCTTTCAGATGTCGGACCAGTGTGGCAAAGCCATATTTCGAGGCGTTATCGGCGCGGCTGAACATGGATTCTCCGAAAAACAGCTGACCCATCGCCAGGCCATAGAGCCCACCGACCAGTTCGCCCTGGTCCCAGACTTCCACCGAATGGGCGTAGCCACGCTTGTGCAGCTCGAGGTAGGCGTTCTGCATGGCTTCTGTGATCCAGGTGCCGTCGGCGTAATCCCGAGGCGCGGCGCAAGCGCGGATGACCGCGGCAAAATCCTGATCAAAGGTCACTTGATAGCGTTGCTGGCGCAGCAGTTTGTTCAGGCTGCGCGAGACATGCAGTTCGTCGGGAAACAGTACGGTGCGTGGATCCGGCGACCACCAGAGTATCGGCTGGCCTTCCGAGAACCACGGAAAACAGCCGTGGCGATAGGCCTGAATCAGACGATCGGCGGACAGATCCCCGCCCGCGGCCAACAGCCCGTTGGGATCGCGCATGGCTTTTTCCAGGGGCGGGAAGGTCAGGGTGTTGCGTTGTAACCAAGTCAGCATGGCATCCGGGCTTGCAGAAGGGGAGGGCAGTGGTGGGCGGGTGGGCCCACCGTGAAGTGTGCCGTCAAACGACTGGAATGTCGTCGAGATACTTCTCGGCGTCCAGTGCGGCCATGCAACCGGCCCCGGCAGACGTCACGGCCTGGCGGTAAACGTGATCGGCCACGTCGCCGGCGGCAAACACGCCCGGGATCTCGGTGCTGGTAGCGTCGCCTTCGCTGCCGCCCTTGACCAGCAGGTAGCCGTCACGCATTTTCAGCTGACCCTCGAACAGGTCGGTGTTGGGTTTGTGGCCGATGGCGATGAACACGCCGGTCAGCGGCAATTCACTGGTTTCGTCGGTGTGGCTGTCCCGCAGGCGGGCGCCGGTCACACCGCTGGTATCCCCCAGCACTTCATCCAGATTCTGATTCCAGTGCAGGCGGATATTGCCTTTGGCGGCTTTTTCGAAGAGTTTGTCTTGAAGTATTTTCTCCGAGCGCAACTTGTCACGCCGGTGAATCAGGTGAACTTCCTTGGCGATGTTCGACAGGTATAGCGCTTCTTCAACCGCCGTGTTGCCGCCGCCAACGACTGCGACCACCTGATTGCGATAGAAGAAACCGTCGCACGTCGCGCAGGCCGACACCCCTTTGCCGGCAAATGTCTCTTCCGATGGCAGTCCCAGGTATTGCGCCGAGGCGCCGGTGGCGATAATCAGCGCATCACAGGTGTAAGTGCCGCTGTCGCCTATGAGTTCGAATGGGCGCTGCTGCAACTTGGCGGTGTGGATGTGGTCGTAAACGATCTCTGTATGAAAGCGCTCGGCGTGTTTTTGCATGCGTTCCATCAGCACCGGACCGGTAAGGCCTTCGACATCACCGGGCCAGTTGTCGACTTCGACGGTGGTGGTGAGCTGGCCACCTGCCTGTATGCCGGTGATGACAACGGGATTGAGGTTGGCGCGAGCGGCATAAACGGCTGCGCTGTAACCGGCAGGGCCGGAACCCAGAATGATCAGGCGGGAATGCTTCGCTTCGCTCATAAAAACACCTCATAAGCCTTTGTCACAAAAGAGAATGCATGCTCAAATTGAACCGCACGTTATGTGCTGTTGGCTATGCTACACCTTGGGTTTCAAGCATGGCATCGGACGAACAAACCCGTACAATGCCTGCCTGTTACAGTGTTTGTAATAAAATAAACGCCGTGCGTCGTGTTTATAAAAACCGGAGCGTAGTGTTAAAAGTAGTCTCAGTTACGCCTGTTAACTTTTTTACCTGCCTGGATTGGGCAGTTTTTTATAGTCAATCAACAGATGGACGCGCCACAGGCGCAGGAAAAGAAGCGTTTTGAAGAAATCCACCGCAGCACCAAAAACAGTCGTTCCGCTCTGGCGCCAGCAATTGCACTACCGGCTCAAGGAAGGTGCATTGATCGCCATCGGCGGCTTGTGCCTGTTCCTGATGATGGCCTTGTTGACCTACGGCAAGGACGATCCGGGCTGGAGCCATAACAGCAAGATTGACGATGTGCAGAACTTCGGCGGGCCGGTCGGCTCCTACAGCGCCGATATCCTGTTCATGGTGTTGGGTTACTTTGCCTACATCTTCCCGCTATTGCTGGCGATCAAGGCATATCAAATCTTCCGTCAGCGCCACGAGCAGTGGGAGTGGAGCGGCTGGCTGTTCTCCTGGCGCCTGATCGGCCTGGTGTTTCTGGTGCTGTCGGGCGCGGCCCTGGCCCATATCCATTTCCATGCCGCGACCGGTCTGCCGGCCGGCGCTGGCGGCGCTTTGGGCGAAAGCCTCGGTGATCTGGCCAGGAACGCCCTGAATATCCAGGGCAGTACACTGTTGCTCATTGCATTGTTCCTGTTCGGCCTGACTGTGTTCACCGACCTGTCTTGGTTCAAAGTGATGGACCTCACCGGCAAGATCACCCTCGACCTGTTCGAATTGTTCCAAGGCGCGGCCAACCGCTGGTGGGCGGCCCGTGTCGAGCGCAAACAATTGGTTGCGCAGTTGCGTGAAGTTGATGATCGCGTGCATGACGTGGTCGCGCCGACCGTCACCGACAAGCGCGAACAGGCCAAGGTCAAGGAACGCCTGATCGAGCGCGAGCAAGCGTTGAGCAAGCACATGTCGGACCGCGAGAAGCAGGTGCCGCCGGTGATTGCCCCAGCTCCGCCCAAGCCAGCGGCGCCCAGCAAGCGCGTGGAGAAAGAGAAGCAGGCGCCGTTGTTCGTCGACAGCGCCGTCGAGGGCACCTTGCCGCCGATTTCGATTCTCGACCCGGCAGAAAAGAAACAACTCAATTATTCCCCAGAGTCGCTGGCAGCCGTCGGCCACTTGCTGGAAATCAAGCTCAAGGAATTCGGCGTCGAAGTCTCGGTGGATTCGATTCACCCGGGCCCGGTGATTACCCGTTACGAAATCCAGCCAGCGGCCGGCGTCAAGGTCAGCCGCATCTCCAATCTGGCGAAAGACCTGGCACGTTCCCTGGCCGTGACCAGCGTGCGTGTGGTGGAAGTGATTCCGGGCAAGACCACTGTCGGTATCGAGATTCCTAACGAAGACCGCCAGATCGTGCGCTTCTCCGAAGTGCTATCGACCCCCGAGTACGACAACTTCAAGTCGCCGGTCACTTTAGCCCTGGGTCACGACATCGGCGGCAAACCGGTCATCACCGACCTCGCGAAAATGCCTCACTTGCTGGTAGCTGGTACGACCGGTTCCGGTAAATCGGTGGGCGTGAACGCGATGATCCTGTCGATCCTGTTCAAGTCCGGCCCGGAAGACGCCAAGCTGATCATGATCGACCCGAAAATGCTTGAACTGTCGATCTACGAAGGCATTCCGCACCTGTTGTGCCCGGTCGTGACCGACATGAAGGACGCTGCCAACGCCCTGCGCTGGAGCGTGGCGGAGATGGAGCGTCGCTACAAACTGATGGCGAAAATGGGCGTGCGTAACCTGTCGGGCTTCAATGCCAAGGTCAAGGAAGCCCAGGACGCCGGTACGCCGTTGACCGATCCGTTGTACAAGCGCGAAAGCATTCACGACGAAGCGCCGCTGCTGACCAAGCTGCCGACGATTGTCGTGGTGGTGGACGAATTCGCCGACATGATGATGATCGTCGGCAAGAAGGTGGAAGAACTGATCGCCCGTATCGCCCAGAAGGCGCGTGCGGCTGGTATCCACTTGATCCTCGCGACCCAGCGTCCGTCGGTTGACGTGATCACCGGTCTGATCAAGGCCAACATTCCGACCCGTATGGCGTTCCAGGTGTCGAGCAAGATCGACTCCCGGACCATCATCGACCAGGGCGGTGCTGAACAACTGCTGGGCCACGGGGACATGCTTTACATGCCGCCGGGCACCAGTCTGCCGATTCGTGTCCACGGTGCCTTTGTGTCCGATGACGAGGTTCACCGGGTGGTCGAAGCCTGGAAACTGCGCGGTGCGCCGGAATACAACGACGAGATCCTCGCCGGTGTCGAAGAGCCGGGTAGCGGCTTTGAAGGCGGCAGCGGCGGCGACGAAGACAGTGAATCCGATGCGCTCTACGACGAAGCGGTGCAGTTCGTACTGGAAAGCCGTCGTGCGTCCATCTCTGCGGTTCAGCGCAAGCTGAAAATCGGCTACAACCGCGCCGCGCGCATGATCGAAGCCATGGAAATGGCCGGGGTCGTGACGTCCATGAACACCAACGGTTCGCGTGAAGTCCTGGCTCCGGGCCCGGTACGCGACTGAATTGATTGAAGCGCGGTGGCGTAATAACGCGCCATCGCACCCCCACGAATGTTATGAGGACTCCCATGCGTCTTATCCGCATGCTGTTGCTGCCGGTTTTGGCTTTGACCACGCTCTCGGCCCACGCCGATGACAAGGACGTGGCGCGTCTGACCCAATTGCTGGAAAAATCCCAGACCCTGACCGCGCGTTTCTCCCAGCTGACCCTCGACGGCAGCGGCACCCAGTTGCAGGAAACCGCGGGTGAAATGTCCTTGCAGCGTCCTGGCTTGTTTTACTGGCACACCAACGCGCCGGCTGAACAAACGATGGTTTCCGACGGCAAGAAGGTGACGTTGTGGGACCCGGACCTGGAACAGGCCACCATCAAGACCCTCGACCAGCGCCTGACCCAGACCCCGGCGTTGCTGCTATCCGGCGACGTGTCCAAGATCAGCCAGAGCTTCGACATCAGCGCCAAGGAAGCCGGTGGCGTGATCGACTTCACCTTGAAGCCGAAAACCAAGGACACCCTGTTCGACAGCCTGCGTCTGTCGTTCCGCAATGGCCTGGTCAATGACATGCAGATGATCGACAGCGTCGGTCAGCGCACCAACATCCTGTTCACCGGCGTGAAAGCCAACGAACCGATCCCGGCTTCCAAGTTCAAGTTCGACATCCCGAAGGGTGCCGACGTGATCCAGGAATAAAACGCATAACCTGTGGGAACGGGCTTTTGTGGCGAGGGGATTTATCCCCGTTGGGCCGCGAAGCGGCCCCAAGATCTGTTAGTGCGGTGTATCAGGAATACCGCATGCAATGGTTTCGCGACTGCTGCGCAGCCGAACGGGGATAAATCCCCTCGCCACAGGATTTTCGCCAGGCATGAGTACTGCGCAATAAGTGAGGTTTTAACAATACGTGATGGACCTGTTTCGCAGTGCCCCGATTGCTCAGCCCTTGGCCGCCCGTTTGCGTGCTGCCAATCTGGACGAGTACGTCGGTCAGGAACACCTGCTCGCTCGCGGCAAGCCTTTGCGCGAAGCGCTGGAGCAGGGTGCCCTGCACTCGATGATTTTCTGGGGGCCGCCGGGTGTGGGCAAAACCACACTGGCGCGGCTGCTGGCGGAAGTCTCGGATGCGCACTTCGAAACGGTTTCGGCGGTATTGGCCGGGGTGAAGGAAATCCGTCAGGCGGTGGAAATCGCCAAGCAGCAGGCCGGGCAGTACGGCAAGCGAACCATCCTGTTCGTCGATGAAGTGCATCGCTTCAACAAGTCCCAGCAGGACGCGTTCCTGCCGTACGTCGAAGACGGCACGTTGATTTTCATCGGCGCAACCACTGAAAACCCCTCGTTTGAACTCAACAACGCGTTGCTCTCCCGAGCCCGCGTCTACGTGCTCAAAAGCCTCGACGAAGCGGCCCTGCGCAAACTGGTGCATCGCGCGCTGACTGAAGAGCGTGGTTTGGGCAAGCGGCAATTGACCCTCAGCGATGAAGGCTTCCAGATGCTGCTGTCGGCCGCCGATGGCGATGGCCGGCGTCTGCTCAACTTGCTGGAAAACGCCTCGGACCTGGCTGAAGACAACAGCGAGATCGGCGTCGACCTGCTGCAAAGCCTGCTCGGTGATACCCGCCGGCGTTTCGACAAGGGCGGCGAAGCGTTTTACGACCAGATCTCTGCGCTGCATAAATCGGTGCGCGGCTCCAATCCTGATGGCGCGTTGTATTGGTTCGCGCGGATGATCGACGGCGGTTGCGATCCGTTGTACCTGGCCCGGCGCGTGGTGCGCATGGCCAGCGAAGACATCGGCAACGCCGACCCGCGCGCCTTGAGCCTGTGCCTGGCAGCGTGGGAAGTGCAGGAGCGTCTCGGCAGCCCTGAAGGCGAATTGGCGGTGGCCCAGGCCATCACTTATTTGGCTTGTGCGCCGAAAAGCAACGCGGTGTACATGGGTTTCAAAGCCGCGATGCGCAGCGCCACCGAACACGGTTCGCTGGAAGTGCCGCTGCACCTGCGCAACGCTCCGACCAAGCTGATGAAACAACTGGGTTATGGCGATGAATACCGTTACGCCCACGATGAGCCGGACGCTTACGCCGCTGGCGAAGACTATTTCCCGGAAGAACTCGAGCCACAACCGTTCTATCAGCCGGTGCCGCGTGGTCTGGAGCTGAAGATCGGCGAGAAGCTCAATCACCTTGCGCAACTTGACCGTCTCAGTCCCCGGCAGCGGAGAAAATAGTGATTCCTTTGATCGTTGCCGTTTCCGTGGGCGGTATCGCCGGAACGCTTCTACGCTTTGCCACGGGTAACTGGATCAACGCTAATTGGCCGCGGCACTTCTATACCGCGACGCTGGCCGTTAATATCGTCGGCTGTTTGCTGATCGGCGTTCTATACGGTCTGTTTTTAGTACGCCCGGAGGTGCCGATTGAGGTGCGCGCCGGGTTGATGGTCGGCTTCCTCGGGGGGCTGACGACTTTTTCATCTTTTTCACTGGATACGGTGCGTCTGCTGGAAACCGGGCAAATGCCGCTGGCTTTTGTCTATGCTGCCATCAGCGTATTCGGCGGGCTGCTCGCCACCTGGGCTGGCCTGTCCTTGACCAAACTTTGATAACGAGAGACCGACATGCTCGATTCCAAACTGTTACGTAGCAACCTTCAGGACGTAGCGGACCGCCTGGCATCCCGTGGCTACACGCTGGATGTTGCGCGCATCGAAGCGCTGGAAGAACAGCGCAAGACCGTCCAGACCCGCACCGAAGCACTGCAGGCTGACCGTAATGCGCGCTCCAAATCCATCGGCCAGGCCAAGCAGCGCGGCGAAGACATCGCACCGCTGATGGCTGACGTCGAGCGCATGGCGAACGAATTGAGCGCCGGTAAAGTCGAGCTGGACGGGATCCAGATCGATCTGGATTCGATCCTGCTCGGCATCCCGAACCTGCCGCACGAATCCGTGCCGATCGGTGACGACGAAGACGGCAACGTCGAAGTGCGCCGCTGGGGTACCCCGACCGCGTTCGATTTCCCGGTTCAGGACCACGTGGCCTTGGGCGAGAAATTCGGCTGGCTGGACTTCGAAACCGCCGCCAAGCTGTCCGGCGCCCGTTTCGCCCTGTTGCGTGGCCCGATCGCTCGTATGCACCGCGCCCTGGCGCAGTTCATGATCAACCTGCACACCAGCGAACACGGTTACGAAGAGGCGTACACGCCTTATCTGGTTCAAGCGCCGGCGCTGCAAGGCACGGGTCAGCTGCCGAAGTTCGAAGAAGACCTGTTCAAGATCACTCGCGAAGGCGAAGCCGATCTGTACCTGATTCCGACCGCTGAAGTGTCGCTGACCAACATCGTCGCTGGCGAAATCGTCGATTCGAAACTGCTGCCGATCAAGTTCGTCGCCCACACTCCGTGCTTTCGCAGTGAAGCCGGTGCGTCGGGTCGCGATACGCGCGGCATGATCCGTCAGCATCAGTTCGACAAGGTTGAAATGGTCCAGATCGTTGAGCCGTCGACCTCGATGGAAGCGCTGGAAGGCCTGACGGCCAACGCCGAAAAAGTCCTGCAATTGCTCGAGCTGCCTTATCGCACCATTGCGCTGTGCACCGGCGACATGGGCTTCAGCGCAGTCAAGACCTATGACCTGGAAGTGTGGATCCCGAGCCAGGACAAATACCGCGAGATTTCCTCGTGCTCCAACTGCGGCGATTTCCAGGCCCGTCGCATGCAAGCGCGTTTCCGCAACCCGGAAACCGGCAAGCCTGAACTGGTGCACACCCTGAACGGTTCCGGCCTGGCGGTCGGTCGTACGCTGGTGGCGGTGCTGGAAAACTACCAGCAGGCCGACGGTTCGATCCGTGTTCCGGAGGTGCTGAAACCGTACATGGGTGGCCTCGAGGTCATCGGCTAAATGGACTATCTGCCGCTGTTCCATAACCTTCGCGGCAGTCGTGTCTTGGTCGTCGGCGGGGGAGAGATTGCCTTGCGCAAATCCCGCCTGCTGGCCGAAGCCGGTGCGCTGCTGCGGGTGGTCGCACCTGAAATCGAACCGCAACTGCGCGAACTGGTTGCCGACAGCGGTGGCGAGTGTCTGGTGCGAGGCTACGTTGAAGCAGATCTGGATGGTTGCGGGCTGATCATTGCCGCCACCGACGACGAACCGCTGAACGCGCAAGTCTCCGCCGATGCCCATCGCCGTTGTGTGCCGGTCAATGTGGTGGATGCGCCAGCCTTGTGCAGCGTGATCTTCCCGGCGATCGTCGACCGCTCTCCTTTGATCATTGCGGTCTCCAGCGGCGGCGATGCGCCGGTGCTGGCGCGGTTGATCCGGGCCAAACTGGAAACCTGGATTCCTTCCACCTACGGTCAACTGGCCGGCCTGGCCGCGCGGTTCCGCAGCCAGGTCAAACGCCTGTTCCCGGATGTGCAGCAGCGTCGGGCGTTCTGGGAAGATGTGTTCCAGGGCCCGATTGCCGACCGGCAACTGGCCGGGCAGGGTGCCGAAGCCGAGCGCTTGATGCTGGCGAAAATTGCCGGTGAAGCACCGACTGCAACGGGCGAAGTCTATTTGGTCGGCGCCGGCCCGGGTGATCCCGACCTGCTGACCTTCCGTGCCTTGCGTCTGATGCAGCAAGCCGATGTGGTGCTGTATGACCGCTTGGTGGCACCGGCGATTCTGGATTTGTGCCGTCGCGATGCCGAGCGAATTTACGTCGGCAAGCGTCGCTCCGATCACGCTGTGCCGCAGGATCAGATCAACCAGCAATTGGTGGATTTGGCCAAACAAGGCAAACGGGTCGTGCGGTTGAAGGGCGGTGATCCGTTCATCTTCGGTCGCGGCGGTGAAGAGATCGAAGAACTGGCGGCCCATGGCATCCCGTTCCAGGTCGTGCCGGGTATTACGGCCGCCAGCGGTTGCGCGGCGTATGCCGGGATTCCGCTGACTCACCGTGATTACGCACAGTCTGTGCGTTTTGTCACCGGGCACCTGAAGGACGGTTCCACCGATTTACCGTGGGCCGACCTGGTCGCGCCGGCGCAAACCCTGGTGTTTTACATGGGGCTGGTGGGCTTGCCGATCATCTGCGAGCAGTTGATCAAGCATGGGCGCGCGGCGGATACGCCGGCGGCGTTGATCCAGCAGGGCACTACCGTCAATCAGCGGGTGTTTACCGGCACGTTGGCGGATTTGCCAAGTCTGGTGGCGGAGCATGAAGTGCATGCGCCGACGCTGGTGATCGTTGGTGAAGTGGTGCAATTGCGCGAGAAACTGGCGTGGTTCGAGGGCGCTCAGGCACAAGTCTGAACACCGCGTCGCCCCCATCGCGGGCAAGCCTTGCTCCTACAGGTTGGCGTCGTTTGCAATTTTGCGAACGACACACATCCGTAGGAGCAAGGCTTGCCCGCGATGGCGTCATCAGAATCAACACGCTTTTCGGATCAGACTTCAGCTCTACGCCAAACCCCTTTCCCGCTCAACCGCTCGCGATCATGCGGCGCTGTGAAATCCTGCGCCGGCCCTTTAGGCACAATCCCGGTCGGGTTAATGGTTTTGTGGCTGCCGTAGTAGTGATTCTTGATGTGGGTAAAGTCCACCGTCTCGGCAATCCCCGGCCACTGATAAATCTCGCGTAGCCAGTTCGACAGGTTGGGATAATCGGCGATCCGCCGCAGGTTGCACTTGAAGTGGCCGTGATACACGGCATCAAAGCGAATCAGCGTGGTGAACAGCCGAATATCTGCTTCGGTCAGGTATTCACCCACCAGGTAACGATTGGCGCCTAGCAGCGCTTCCAATCGATCCAGTTCCGCAAACAACCCGTCGAACGCCTCTTCATACGCCTGCTGCGACGTGGCAAACCCCGCGCGATACACGCCATTGTTCACCGCCGGATAAATCCGTTCGTTCAGCGCGTCGATCTCACCCCGCAGCGGTGCCGGGTAGAAATCCAGGTCATTACCCGTCAAATCATCGAAGGCGCCATTGAACATGCGGATGATCTCCGCCGATTCATTGTTGACGATGCGATTCTGCTGTTTGTCCCAGAGCACTGGCACGGTGACGCGGCCGGTGTAGTCGGCGGTATCGGCGGTGTAGCGCTGATGCATGAAATTGAAGTGATCGAGTTTGTCGCCGGTCGATCCGAGGTTCCGGTCGAAGGTCCAGCCGTTTTCCAGCATCAGCCAACTGACCACCGAGACGTCGATGAGGCTTTCGAGGCCTTTGAGTTTGCGCAGGATCAGCGTGCGGTGAGCCCATGGACAGGCAAGGGACACGTAGAGGTGATAACGACCGGCCTCGGCCGCAAAGCCACCGACACCGGTCGGGCCAGGCTTGCCGTCGGCGGTCAGCCAGTTACGACGCTGCGCTTGTTCACGCTGGAACGTACCGTCCTTGCCGCTTTCGTACCACTGGTCATGCCAGCGACCTTCAACTAACAAACCCATGTTCAAGACTCCTCAACCAATAAGCGTTGGAGAGGAGTCTATTCGCATAGGTTCGATAAAAAAGCGCAAAGGTTGGGCGCTTATGATCGGTTAAATCGATTTGTTCCGAGCGTCCCAATACTGCTGGGCGGTTTCGAAGGCGTGCTCGCGGGTTTGGCCGAGGCCGCGCAACGCCAGGGCCATGGTCGAGATCAGCGCCATTTGCGGGTAGCTGTCGACCACGTCGCCACGCCACACGGCTTTTAAATGCTCGGGATCGAGGGTGGCCGGTTTTACGTGCCGTTGAGCCGACAGCTGCGGCCATTCCTCGTCCCAGCTTTCGCCGCCAGTGGTGCCGTACAAGTGACTGTCGGCGTCCGGGTTGATCTCGATTTCGCCGCCATCGCCTTTCACCACGATCGCGGTATCGCCGAGCAAACCGCTGGCATCGCGATGCACCGCCTGATAACCGGGGTGGAAAATGCTTTGCAGACCACAGCGAGCACCCAACGGATTGAGAATCCGCGTCAGGGAATGGATCGGCGAGCGCAGGCCCAGCGTATTGCGCAGATCGATCATTCGTTGCAGCTGGGGCGCCCAATCCACCAGCGGCATGAAGGCCAGACCGCCGTTATCGAGTGCCTCGCCGACCTGCTGCCAGTCGCGGCACAATGGAATCTTCAACTCATAGAGCAATTGTTCGCTATAGAGCCGACCCGCCGTGTGTGCGCCGCCGCCGTGCATGAAGATCCGCACGCCGTTCTGCGCCAGGCATTTGGCCGCCAGCAGGTACCACGGCAGATGACGTTTCTTGCCGGCGTAGGTTGGCCAGTCCAGATCGACGGCTAGTGCCGGCGGATTCAGACGCTCGCGCAACGCTTCGGTGAACCCCGCCATTTCCTCGGCACTTTCTTCCTTGTGCCGCAACAGCATCAGGAATGCGCCGAGCTGGGTGTCTTCGACCTTGTGGTCGAGCACCATGCCCATGGCGACCCGGGCTTCCTCGCGGGTCAGGTCGCGGGCGCCGCGTTTGCCTTTGCCGAGGATGCGCACGAACTGGGCGAACGGGTGTTCGGCGGGTGTTTCGAGGGTCAGCGCTGGGTAGTCGGTCATAAGCAATTCGTCGGTTTGGGCAGGCCCGCCAGTTTCGCGGCGAGTTTGGCAGGGGTGCCTTTGAACAATCGGTTCAGGTGCAGGCTGTTGCCCTTGTCCGGGCCCAGCTTCAGCGCGGTGTACTTGATCAGCGGGCGGGTGGCCGGGGACAGCTGGAATTCGGCGTAGAAACTGCGCAGCAGTTCGAGGATTTCCCAGTGTTCGGGGCTCAACTCGATGTCTTCGGCGGCGGCCAGGGCGCTGGCCACGTCGCAGGACCAGTCGCTCAGTTCGACCAGAAAGCCGTCCTTGTCCAACTCGATGGCGCGGGCGCCGACCGTCAGGGAGTTCATAGCCAACTGTTGACCTTGTCGTAGTGAATCGACAGCTCGACGAAGGCCGGGTAATCAATGGCCTTGGCCGTGTCAGGAATCTCCAGCGCGCGAGCCTGGGCGTCTTCGGCCAGTACGAATAGTTTCAGATTGCGGGCGTTCAGCGCATTGAACGGCGCGGTGCCCGGTTGCAACACATAAACCGCGTCGCCGGTCAGCAGCAACGCATCGTCAGCGCCCATCAAGCGCAGGCAACTGGTCAGGCGATCGTCGCCGAACGGGGAATGAGATAACACGTGCAAAGTCGACATCAGAGGGTGATCACCTGGTCGTAACGGTCAATAAGTGCGGTGATTTCGTGGGCGGCCAGCACCTGCGCTTCGTCCAGGGACAAACCGGCCGGGTCCAGCCCCCGTTCTGCAGCGCTGTCGCCACAGACAAACAGCTCGTCGACACCGAACATCGGCAAGGCTTGCAGGTTGGCGCTCAGGTCCTTCTGCTGAAGGGCCTTGGCGTCCTGTTTCGCGGCGAGCTGGAAGACGCCGTCATCGAGAAACAGCAAGCCGATCGGCAGATCAAAGGCACCGCCGGCCAGCACGATGTCCAGCGCTTCGCGCGCACTCGGCCCGGACCAGGGCGCCTGACGGCTGATAATCAGCAAGGATTTAGCCATCTCACGCGCCTCCGAAACAGATCAGGCGGTCAGCATCCTGCACCGCGTCATGCAACTGGCCCAGGCCAGACAATTCCCACGGCGCGCCCACCGCAACGGCATCACGCTGATAGCGCCCGGCTTCTTCTTCGTTCAGCACGCCACGACGCAGGGCAGCCGCGATGCACACGACGCCGTCCAGTTGATGCTCGGTGACGAAGTTGCGCCATTGCTTGGGCAAATCCTGCTCATCCTGCGGCGTGACCACGCTGCCGGAGGCGTTGTAGACGCCGTCCTGATAGAAAAACAGACGGATAATCTCATGCCCGCCGGCCAGCGCAGCCTGGGCGAACAGCAGGGCGCGGCGCGAGGAGGGCGCATGGGCGGCGGAAAACAGCGCGATGGCGAACTTCATGACGGACTCGATCAGTAAAACTGCGGCCATGATAAAGCTTTATCGCCGGGGCGGCTAAATGGGTTTTTCCCTTGGGACCGAGTCATCCCTATCGCGAGCAGGCTCGCTCCCACAAGGGATTTGTGTCGCACATAACATTGAAGTCCACCAGAAACCCCTGTGGGAGCGAGCCTGCTCGCGATGGCGGGCTGGCAGGCGCCGATCAGCGCGGCATATAACCCAACTGCCAGCGCCGCGGAATTTTCAGTGACAGCAACCCGACCACGCCGGCCAACAGTCCGCTGACAAATAACGCCCTGAGCCCCAAATGATGTTCCAGCACGGCGCCGAGTACCGCGCCGGCAAACATCCCGGTCCAGGGGATCAGTTGCACGCGCCAACCGTTGCGCCGTTCGCCGAGCATCCAGCGTCCCAGGCCACGGCCGAAGCGCGACAGGGCGCCGGTGACGTAGGTCAGGCCGACCGGCAGGCCGTTCACTTCTTCCACGGCGGCATTGAGCATGCCCATGGCGATGATCGTCGCCAGTAGCGCTGGCAATTGTTCGTCGTAGGGCCAGGCAGCGGCGCCGCAGAGCAGCGTGGCGATGCACAGCAGCAAGGGCAGCGCACGGCGCCCGCCGAGGCGGCTGACGACAATCCCCAAGGCGTTGCCGATGATGAAGGTGCCGACGAGGATCACCAGGCGCAAGGTCAGGCCCATGTCACCGTCGCTGATAGCGACGGCGAGGCGGGTGGTGTTGCCGCTCATGAACGAGACGAAATCGCCGCTGGCCATGAAGCCGATGGCGTCGGTCATGCCCGCGAGCACCGACAGGCTGGCCACCAGCGACATGCCGATGCGTCCGCGCCATTTGCGGGTATGCAGATGGCCTGGACTGGCGCGGTCAGTTGAGAGGGATGGCAACATCAGCGAAGGTCGTCCTCAGGCAGCGACCGTTATGGTCACTTACTCAATCCATATAACTCGCAATACTCCAGCCAGTCCATGCCGGCCATCTCGGCCACTTCCTTGTGCACTTCCAGGCGCTGTGCCTGATAGTCCTCGGGCGTCGTGGCGGTCAGTTGCAGCGTCAGCTCCCACGCAAACAATCCCAGACGCTCGGCCTCGGCTTCGAAGGCTTCATGCAAGCGCTCCTCGCGATACTGCGCCGCGGTCTCGCCCTTGGCCTGAGCCAACAGCGGGTTGAGGTTGTCGAGTTCGACGCGCAGTTCAGGGCGCTCGTCGAGAAACTTCTTCAGCGCTTGCTCGTGTTGCTGTTCGGTTGCCGCCATGGTCGCTCCTTGAGGCTGGGTTACGAGGACTGTTTCTTGCTGGCCTTGGCGGCTGCTGCCAGGCATTCGAGTGCAAACTGCTCGGGATAGGTCATTTGGATCGGCGTGGTTTCACCTTTGACGGTTCTTTCGCCGTCGAGGATGTAACGAATCCGTTTGTCGGTGACGCCAATTCGCTTGGCAATCCAGGACGGCGTCTGACCGATCTGGCTGATCAGCTTGTCGGCATATTCAGCGGTCGGTTTGTAATATTCGGCGTTGGGTGTCATGGCCTTTCCAAAAAATGAGCCCGGAAAAACGGGCGATGCGGTGTTAATGGCGCGACAGGGTGCGCGAATCGTCACTCGGTGTCGCGGTATAAATGAAGTAAAGCAGAACGATACGCCGTGCCGCAGTGATACAGTCCGCTTTTTCTTGATGAGCGAACGCAATGCGAATTCTGATGGTGGCGCTGGCCGTAACGTTGCTGGCGGGATGCGCGGGCTCGGCGATGAACGACGCCCGCACTGGAACCCCGTACAAAACCCTGAGGTCGGACAAACCGGAAAAAGTCGTTGCCCAGTGTGTGCAGTTTTCCTGGCAGGATGAGGCGGTGTTCGGTGTCGATGCGGGCGCGTATTTGCAGCCTGGCGAGAAGGGCGGCACTACCGTTTACACGCGCTCGGCGGAGTCCTTTGTAGACGTGAAGACTGACGCTTCCGCCACCGTGCTGAATTATTACGCGCAGCATGACGACTTTGTCGCCAAGCGCCGACTGGCGGCGTTGGCGACTTGCCTCTGACCTTTGGACCGACGCATATTCCTGTAGGAGCAAAGCTTGCTCGCGATGAACGATAACGCGGTGTGTCAGTAAATACGCCATCGCGGGCAAGCCTTGCTCCTACGAGGTCAGGCTTCGTTGATCAGGCGCTTCTGGAAAAAGAAGCGCTTGTGGCCAGGCGGGTAGTCGGCGATCTGGCCTAACTCGCTGTAGCCGAGCTTCCTGTAGAACTCCGGCGCCTGGAAGTCGAAGGTGTCGAGCCAGATTCCGATGCATTCCTTTTCCCGTGCCAGGTCTTCAGCCATCTGCATCAGCTTCGTGCCCATGCCCTGTCCCCGGGCTTGCTCCGGTACCGACAGCAGGTCGATGTACATCCATTGGTAAAACACTCGACCGTGAAGCCCACCGAGAATCTCGCCGCTTTCGTCACGCACCAGCAAGGCAATGGGCTCCTGAGTCGAGACGCCGGCTTTTGCGGCGTTATAGGCGCGCAACGGCAGCAGGATCGCCTGGCGCTCTTCATCCGTGGGGTTTAGCGACCGTTCGATTCGCAGGGTCATCAGCTATTTCCTTATGGCAGGGGTGGAAAACATTTCCAAGCCTATCGCGGCCCCTGGTCGATGTTCCAGTCCTCAAGTTGAACCGTCGTCATCACGCAGATGTCTAGCCTAAACAGCGTCATTCCTGAACGCGGCCTATGAGGACTTTCTGTGAATATTTTCGAAGCCTTGCGCGAAAGCCATGAGCGCCAACGCACTTACGCCGATGCACTGATCCAGACCAGCGGCGACACCCCTGAGCGGGTCGAGGCTTACAAGCAGCTCAAGTCCGAACTTCAGGCCCACGAAACCGCTGAAGAACGCCATTTCTACATCCCGCTGATGGCGTTCGATAACGGCGTCGACCTCAGCCGCCATGCGATTGCCGAACATCATGAGATGGACGAAATGATGGAGGAACTGGACGAGACCGAGATGTCCAGCCCAACCTGGCTGGCGGTCGCGAAGAAGCTCGCCGAGAAGGTCAATCACCACCTCGAAGAGGAAGAGCAGAAGTTCTTTCA
Source organism: Pseudomonas sp. LS2P72 (assembly GCF_054897865.1). Taxonomy (NCBI): domain Bacteria; kingdom Pseudomonadati; phylum Pseudomonadota; class Gammaproteobacteria; order Pseudomonadales; family Pseudomonadaceae; genus Pseudomonas; species Pseudomonas sp. LS2P72. The sequence continues at coordinate 4,625,693 of NZ_CM142708.1, read as the reverse complement.
GATGGCCGGCAAGCTACTCGACGACAAACAGAAAGAGACGCTGGCGGGTCAGTATGAGAAGGAATACAAGGCTCAGCTGTCTTAGCGCCAGGCTTTCGTTTTCGCCTAAGATATGCGCCTTCTGACGAAAAAAGGGATGTTGTCATGTTGAACACAGCCGAGCGGGTCAACCTCATCGAGTCTCAGGTGTTGTCCCAGGACTGGTACCTGCTCAAGAAAATCACCTTCGATTACCAGCGCAACAATGGCGAGTGGCAACGTCAGACCCGTGAGGTCTATGACCGTGGCAACGGCGCGGCGATCCTGCTGTTCAACCGTGAAAAGAAAACCGTCGTGCTGACCCGGCAATTCCGGTTGCCGGTGTTCGTCAATGGCCACGATGGGTTGCTGATCGAAGTGGCGGCGGGGCTGCTCGAAGGTGCGGCGCCTGAAGAGCGCATCCGCGAAGAAGCCGAGGAAGAAACCGGTTATCGCGTGCACCATGTGCATAAGGTGTTCGAGGCCTACATGAGCCCCGGTTCAGTGACCGAAAAGCTGCACTTCTTCATCGCTGAGTACGATGCTGCTTCGAAGGTCAGCGAGGGCGGCGGGCTGGAGGAGGAGACCGAGGAACTGGAAGTGCTGGAATGGAGATTCGACGACGCACTTGAGGCGTTTTATCGCGGGGAAATCTGCGATGCGAAGACCATCATGTTGCTGCAGTATGCGGCGATGAAAAACATCTTCGCCGCGGGCTAATCAATGTAGCAGCTGTCGAGCCTGCGAGGCTCGCGCCGCGTTCGGACGAAGCAGTCGTAAAACCATTCACTGCGCTGTTCCAGATAAACCGTGGCGCCTGAGTTTGCGACTGCTGCGCAGTCGGACGCAGCCTCGCAGGCTCGACAGCTGCTACAGATCGCGTTGCGGCTGATCAAAACAAATCGCCCGTCCTGCCGGCCCCTGACCATTCGCAACCTTCCAGCGTCAGCAACTGCTCCTTCGCCTCAAGTCCACCGGCAAATCCGGTGAGTTTCCCCGAAGCGCCAATCACCCGATGACACGGCGCAACAATTGAAATCGGATTCTTGCCATTCGCCGCACCCACTGCCCGAACCGCACTGGGATTGCCGATTTGCCGGGCTATCTCGCTATAACTGCGAGTCTCACCAAACGGAATGGTCAGCAGCGCTGCCCAGACCTTCTTCTGAAATTCCGTCCCGGCAAAATCCAGATCCAGGTCGAAACGATTGCGCGTACCCGCAAAGTATTCCCGCAGCTGCTGAGCGGTGCGCATCAGGATCGGATTATCCGGCGCCTCAAGCATCGGCCCAAGTCGCACTCGCCCCGGTTTGTCGTTTTCCCAGAGGATGGCTGCCAGTCGTGAGCCGTTCGCGACCAGCTTCAACTCGCCCACAGGAGAGGCGAGGGTGATGAAGGTGTAACTCATGCCGGTGGACTCCGTAGAAGTGCTGAGCAGAGGCCAAGCATACTGCCTCGATGGGGAGGCGCAATACGCAATCCCAGCCATACTTGCCTCTGCTCTTGAAGCCTTCCCTCTGTTTTTTTACAGAACCTAAAAACAAAAAGAGACCGACTCATGAAGTTCGAACCTTTTGCCAAATCGCTGATTGCGACCTCATTGGCGCTCAGCTGCCTCAGTGCTTACGCGGCCTCCGTGGCGCCGGTTGCGGCCGAAAACGGCATGGTCGTCACCGCCCAGCACCTGGCCAGTCACGTGGGCGTCGATGTGCTCAAGAATGGTGGCAACGCCGTTGATGCCGCGGTAGCGGTTGGTTATGCGCTGGCGGTGGTTTATCCCGCGGCGGGCAACCTGGGTGGCGGCGGTTTCATGACCATTCAGTTGGCGGACGGGCGCAAGACCTTCCTCGACTTCCGTGAAAAAGCACCGTTGGCCGCCACCGCCGACATGTACCTCGACAAGGAGGGTAACGTCGTCCCTGAGCTGAGCACCCGTGGCCATCTGGCTGTTGGCGTGCCGGGCACCGTGTCAGGCATGGAGCTGGCGCTGAAGAAATACGGCACCAAACCGCGCAAGGAAGTGATCGCCCCGGCCATCAAGCTCGCCGAAGAAGGTTTTGTGCTGGAGCAGGGCGATGTCGAGTTGCTGGAATACGCCACCGACGTGTTCAAGAAGGACATCAAGGATTCCGGTGCGATCTTCCTGAGCAACGGCGAGCCGATGCAAGTCGGTCAGAAACTGGTGCAAAAAGACCTCGGCAAGACCCTGCGGGAAATCTCCGAGAACGGCGCCGACGGCTTCTATAAGGGCTGGGTGGCGGATGCCATCGTCACCTCCAGTCAGGCCAACAAAGGCATCATCACCCAGGCCGATCTCGACAAATACAAGACCCGCGAACTGGCCCCGATTGAATGCGATTACCGCGGCTACCACGTGGTTTCAGCGCCACCGCCAAGCTCTGGCGGCGTGGTGATTTGCGAGATCATGAACATTCTCGAAGGCTATCCGATGAAAGACCTGGGCTATCACTCGGCCCAGAGCATGCACTACCAGATCGAAGCGATGCGTCACGCCTATGTGGACCGCAACAGCTACCTGGGCGACCCGGATTTTGTGAAGAACCCGATCGCCCATCTGCTGGATAAAAACTACGCCACCAAAATCCGCACCGCCATCGACCCGCAAAAGGCCGGTGTGTCCCGCGAGCTCAAACCCGGCGTAGCGCCCCACGAAGGCAGCAACACCACCCATTACTCCATCGTCGATAAATGGGGCAACGCGGTGTCGGTGACCTACACCTTGAACGACTGGTTCGGCGCCGGCGTCATGGCCAGCAAAACCGGGGTCATTCTCAACGACGAAATGGATGACTTCACCTCGAAGATCGGCGTGCCGAACATGTACGGTCTGGTGCAAGGGGAGGCCAACGCCATCGCTCCCGGCAAGGCACCGCTGTCGTCCATGAGCCCGACCATCGTCACCAAGGACGGCAAAGTGGTCATGGTGGTCGGCACCCCCGGCGGCAGCCGCATTATCACCGCGACCTTGCTGACCATGCTCAACGTGATCGACTACGGCATGAACATCCAGGAAGCGGTCGATGCACCGCGTTTCCACCAGCAGTGGTTGCCGGAAGAGACCAACCTTGAGACCTTCACTACCAGCCCCGATACGGTGAAGATGCTCGAAAGTTGGGGGCACAAGTTTGCCGGGCCGCAGGACGCCAACCATGTGGCGGCGATTCTGGTAGGCGCACCGTCGCTGGAAGGCAAACCGGTGGGCAAAAACCGCTTCTATGGGGCGAACGATCCACGTCGTAACACCGGGTTATCGCTCGGGTATTGAGGCAGGTCCGGGCCATCCAGATTCTTGAGGGTGGCCCCCGATCCTCACCACAGCCTCGCAGGCTCGGCAGCTGCTACAAGTTAAAAGGGGAGCGGATTCCAAATCCGTTGCCGATTCACCGACCTATCAAGGGAGGAAGCTCATGGCTACCGCACTGCTGATCATCGATGTCCAGCAAGCCCTGTGCACTGGCGAGTACGCATGTTTTGAGATCAAGCGCGTTATCGAGAACATCAACGACCTCAGTGCCAAGGCTCGCGAAGCAGGCATCCCGGTCATCCTCATCCAGCACGAAGAAAGGGGCGATCTGCTGCAGCACGGTTCCGAAGGCTGGCAACTGGCCAAAAGCCTGAAGACTTCGCCGCAAGACCTTCGCGTGCGAAAAACCACTCGAGACTCGTTTTACCAGACCCACTTGCAAGCCCAATTGCAGGATTTGGGCACCGACCGCCTGATCATCTGCGGGCTGCAAACCGACTATTGCGTCAACGCCACTGTCCGCCAGGCCCTGAACCTGGGCTATGACGTAGTGCTCGCCGCCGATGCGCATTCCACCGTCGACAACGGCAACCTCGCCGCTGAAGACATCATCACCGAGCACAACGCAGACCTGGCGCACTTGACGGGGCCCGTGGCGCGGATCGACGTCCTGCCGACCAACGAAATCCGGATCTGAAACGGGTGAGGGGCTTGCTCCCGTTGACGCTTACAAGGCCTCGAAAATGTCGATCAACTCAGTCAGAAAAGCACTGACCACATCCCGCTGACGCGCCGAATGCCTGACCGCCGCATGAAAGCCGACCTCATAGCGCAACAGCTCGGGATTCAGCGGATGTAACTGCCCCAGTTGTTCGTGCTTTGCCGCATAGTGCTGCGGCAGAAAGCCCAAATGCTGGCCTGACAGAATGAGCAGGGCGGCGCCGTCCATGCTGTCCGTGAGCACAGTCAGGCGTTCTATCGAGGTGGGCGCTGGCATTTCCGGCAAGGGATGGCTGGGCCATACCCAATCGTAATCGCTGACGTCATCCCGGGTCAGCTCGCCCACTTGCTCGAACAGTGGATGAGTCGGGGCGCAGTAGGCGATTTGGGTTTCCTGGAATAACGCAAAGTAATCAATGCTGGGCAGGCGGTGCCAGAAATAGCCGATCGCCAGATCGATATGGCCGTTGATGATTTTCTCTTCCAGCAGCGATGACGACAGCTCCGTGAAATGGAAGTACAGCCCTTCATGCCGAGACCGTAACCGCGCAATGGCCAAGGCGATTTTCTTGTTGGCCACCGGATCGATTTGCCCGAGCAGGCCGATGTTGATGTTGCCCGACACCTTGCGATTGATGTGTTGGACTTCAACCCGGAACCCTTCGGCAGCCGCTAGCAATCGGCGCGCCGCCTCGACAAACTGGCTGCCCTTGGGCGTCACCGAAAACCCGCCGCGTCCGCGTTCGCAAAGACGAAACCCCACCCGCGCCTCCAGCGTCGCCAATTGCGCGCTGATGGTGGGTTGCGTGGTGTTGAGCGCCGTTTGTGCGGCCGAAATCCCGCCCGCCTCAACGACGGTGAGAAACACCCGGATCAAACGCAGATCCAGCTCCGATACAGTTCCCAGCATGCGTGCTCCCGATACTCAATTACATAGGCGTTGATCTATGTAAACAGTGTGCCTGCGATATTTTACAGCCCTGACCAACGGCCTACATTGCAATGAAACCGGCGCTTTGCCCATAAAAACAACAATCACCAGCATAGGAACACTCATATGTCAGGGTCCCCTCAATCTGCGCACGCCATCGAAGCGAGCAGCGGGTTGGCCATCGAAGGCCACTCGATCGATTACATTCCGGAAAACGAACGTCACGCCAAGCTCAGCAGCCAAGGCCCTTTCTGGTTTCTCGGCAACTTCCACTTCTTCACCATCTCCATCGGTTTTGTCGGCCCAAGCCTTGGCTTGTCGGCGCTGTGGACGATGTTGGCCGGTGCGCTGGGCATCATGTTCGGCACCATTTTCATGGCGTTTCATGGCTCGCAAGGTCCGGAGATGGGTCTGCCGCAAATGATCCAGTCGCGTGCGCAGTTTGGTTATCGCGGGGTGATCCTGGCGTTGATGGCGACGATGTTTGTGTTCGTCGGATTCAACGTGGTGAACATCTCGCTGATCATGAACGGCCTCGAACATGTGTTTGGCATCGACCCGACCATCGTCGCCATTGCGGTGGTGCTGATCGGCGCGCTGCTGTCGATCTATGGCCACGACCTGATGCACAAAGCCTTCAAGTGGGCGTTGCTTGCAACGTTGCCGCTGTATGCGCTGGTCACCATCGCCTTGATGTTCGGCGCAGGCCAGGAGGGCGTCACCCCGGCGACCGACCTGGGTTTCAGCTGGATTGCCTTTGCCACGCTGTTTGCCATTGGCGCGAGCTACAACATTTCCTATGCGCCTTATGTCTCCGACTATTCCCGTTACCTGCCGAAAAATACCAGTCGGCCAAAACTGATCGCCGCCGTATTCATCGGTGCGTCGTTGTCGGGCGGCTGGATGATCGGCCTCGGAGCCTGGCTTGCGCAGCAGTTGAAAGCGGCGGATGCGCTGGTGGCGCTGAATCAGGTTGGCTCTTCGATGATTCCAGGCCTGGGCAATGTGTTGGTGATCGTCTCGGTGGCGGGCTTTCTGCCGATCATCGCGCTCAACACCTACAGCGCCATGCTGACGTTGCTGACGGGTGTGGATTCGATCAAGAAAATCACCCCGACACCTCGCGCCCGAGTGATGTCGATCTCTGCGATCAGCGTCATTTTGTTGACCTGTGTGCTGTCGATCAAAGGCGATGGTATCGCCCTGTTGAACACCTTCCTCGTGCTGCTCCTGTACTTTCTCGTACCCTGGACCGCGGTCAATCTGGTGGACTACTTCTTCGTGCGCAAAGGTCGCTATGCGATCCCGCATTTCTTCACGCCGAAGGGCATTTACGGCGCCTGGCAATTTCGCGGCATCGTCTCGTACCTGATTGGGTTCGCCGCCATGGTTCCGTTCTTCTACATCTTTGATGCGGCGGCTGGCAAAGAGGTGTTCGTCGGGCCGCTGGCGCGGATGCTTGAAGGCGTTGATATCGCCTGGCTGGTGGGTCTTGTGGTCTCGGGCCTGACGTATTACCTGCTCAGCCGTTCGATAGACCTTGAGTACGAACGCCGGATTATCGATTCGATTACTGAGAGCGACATTGTTTCCATGGCTCATCAGTCTGTGGAGGAGGGGCGTTGAACAGCGCAAAAAATACCGTGGTCGCTTGCTGCCAACTGGCACCGAAAATAGGCGACCTGGCTTACAACCGGAAGCTGATCGAACGAGCGATTCGTTCGGCGGCTTACCAGGGCGCTCAAGTGGTGGTGCTGCCCGAACTGGTCCAGAGCGGCTACTTGTTTGCCGATCGCAGCGAAGCCCTGTCCCTGGCGGAAACCGTCGAAGGGCCGACCTTGCGTCTGTGGACGGCGCTGGCCCGGGAATTGAACATCGTTGTGGTGGGTGGATTCTGCGAGCGGTTAGCCGGCGATGTACTGGCCAACAGTGCGGCGATGATCGATGCCCAAGGCCTGCGCGCCGTATACCGCAAGGCCCATCTCTGGGATGGCGAGAACGAAATCTTCAGCGCCGGCAGCGACGCGCCGCCGGTTGTAGAAACCGTTCATGGACGGATCGGCATGCTGATTTGTTACGACCTGGAATTCCCCGAGTGGGTGCGACTCCCGGCGCTGGCCGGTGCGGACCTGCTCTGCGCACCGGTCAATTGGCCCGATGGGCCACGACCGCCAACCGAGCGTCCGGCGGAAGTCGTGCGGGTCCAGGCCAACGCCTCGGTGAACCGAATGTTCATCGCCGCGTGTGATCGCCATGGTCATGAACGTGGGGTCAGTTGGGTGCAAGGCTCGGTGATCGTCGATGCCGATGGCTACTCTGTGGCAGGGCCGGCGGAGCAGGGTGGCGAGCAGATTTTGCTGGCGACGCTGAGTCTTGCCGGGGCGCGGAATAAGCGGATCAGTGCGGGTAATGATCTGCATCGGGATCGACGATTGGAGTTGTATGGGTTGAATAGTTTGGTTGTGTAATGCAAGCGGATGAAGCGGCGCGTCCTCGAAGGTGGGCGAAGGGAACGCTGTCGCGTGCCTGGGTTTTGCCGACCACCTTGTAGAAGTGCCGCGCAGGTGAACGTCAGTGGGTGACCAACAGTTCCGGGCCGAGGTAGTCGTTGACGTGGTCGATATCGTCGGCGCCCAGACTGCCCACCGAAGAGGCCAGGCGCAGGCGCGACATCAAGTAGCGAAGCTTGGCGTCGAACAGATCGTGACGCGCAACGAACAGCAGCTCTTCGGCATTGAGGACGTCCGAGTTGGTGCTGGTACCTCCTCCTTTGAAGCCCTTGCGTGCCGAAGCCAGTGAGCGTTCGTTGGACTCCACTGCCTTCTCCAGCGCGTGAATACGTCGGGCACCGCTTTGTACGCCTTGATACTCACGGGTGGTACCGGTGATGACTTCCTGGCGCGTGGCGTCGAGTTCGTCCAGGGCCTTATAGCTATTGGCACTCGCCTGGCGTGTCAACGCGCTGGTGCCGCCACCGCTGTACAACGGGAAGTTTACTTCCAGACCGATTGAGCCGTAGCGGTTGCGTTGATTCAACTCGGAGATGGATTGGCTATCGCCCGCGGTGTAGCCGGCCACAAAATCCAGTGTTGGCCAGTGGCCGGCCTTGGCGCGCTTCACTTCTTCTTCGGCGAGGTCGCTGCTATGACGGCGCGCATGGATCAGCGGGCTGTCGGTCTGGGCTTTGACCAACCAGTCTTGCAGGTTGCTCGGTAGCAGCGGAGGTGTATCGAAGCTCGGACGCAAGGTGGTCAGCGATTCGGGGGTTTCACCGATAAATTCCTCAAGCTTGCGGCGCGCGTTGACCAGGTTGTCCTGCGCTTCGATCAGCTCAACCGCGGCGAGGTCGCGACGAGCGGCCGACTCGTCGATGTCGGTGATGGTGCCGGCCCCCAACTCCATGCGCCGTTTCGCCGAGGCGAGTTGCTCGTCGAAGGCTTTCAGTTTGGACTTGGCTAGGGTGATGGTTTCGCTGGCCAGGAGCACGTCGAAATAGCTTTCAGCCAGGCGCACTGCGGTGTCCTGACTCTTGGCATCGAACACCGCGACGCTGTAGTCGGCACGCTGCTTGCCCTGGCGGTACTCGGCCATCTTCTGTTTGTTGAACAGCGGCTGGCGCAGGCGCACGTTAGCGCCCTTGGAGGTGTAGTCGAGATCTCTTTCGACGCCGCTCTGGCGTTGGGTGCCATTGACCTTGTTGTCGTAAGCCGAGGCATTGATCTGCGGTAGCAGGCCGGCGATGCCGATGTCGCGGTTTTGCGCGCCGGCCTCTTTTTCATGCACGGCGGCGCGATAGACGGGGCCTTGGTATTGCAACAGATCCCAAGCTTGTTTGAGGTCCATGGCGCTGGTCGGGAAGGACAGCGCCAGCAGGCAGAAGAACAGGCAATGACGGACCATTTCATTGTTCCTTGAAGGAGCTGTCAACGCTCAAGCACTGCTTTGAGAAGATAGCTCATCATGTTGCGCTCGCCAGTCTTGATGGTGACGATGGCGGGCATGGCCGGGAAAGCGGTGTCCACGACCACACAGCATTCTCTGTGGCAAAAAATTGACTAGCCTATAATTCCCCGCCGACGGGGCAGCCAGGGCTACCTCCTGATATCGACCTGATGCGCACACTGAAAAAAAGGAACGGCGGTTGAACGAACACACATTGTCCCAGCGCCTGGAGCGCGTAGCGGCGCATGTGCCAGCAGATGCGCGCCTTGCTGATATCGGCTCGGATCACGGCTACCTGCCGGTGGCGTTGATGCGCCGTGGCGTGATCGCGGCGGCGGTGGCCGGCGAGGTGGCATTGACGCCGTTCCACTCGGCCGAACGTACCGTGCGCGAGAACGGCCTGGACCGGTGGATCACCGTGCGCCTGGCCAATGGTCTGGCGGCGATCGAGTCGGGAGACGGGATCACGGCGATCAGCATCTGCGGCATGGGCGGCGAGACGATTCGCGACATCCTCGACGTCGGCAAGACGCGCCTCAGCGGGCAGGAGCGCCTGATCCTGCAGCCCAACGGCGGCGAGCAGCCTCTGCGCCAATGGCTGATGGAAAATGGCTACCGCATCCTCTGCGAGGAGCTGCTGCGGGAAAATCGCTTCGATTACGAAATCATCGTCGCCGAGCGCGCCGGGCCGGTGACGTACACCGCCGAGGAGCTGTACTTCGGCCCGCTGCAGATGCAGACACGCAGCCCGGTGTTCCTGATCAAGTGGCAGCGCATTTTGCGCGAGAAGCAGAAGACCCTGACCCACTTCGCCCGTGCGCGGCAAGCCGTTCCCGAGGAAAAGGTGCAAGACATCACCCGGCAGGCCCGGTGGATCACCGAGCTGCTGGCTTGAGCTTCATACGCCGTAACAAGCGGCTATGACAATGAGTGCGAGAAAGCAGACCAACTGCACGCAAAAGAAGGTAAATCGAACCGCCACGAATGTCGCCTGATAAGCCGGTACGCTAGGAGGAATCGGCGTGGTAGTCGATTCCTCCTCCTGGAGCCTATGGTTCGATCAGGCTTGCGCCGCGCTCATCCCGCCAGTGGCCATGGATTTTTTGCGCACCGCTTGATACAGCAGGCTGGACACCATGAAGCCCACAATGGCCAGTATGCTCATCAGGGTGAAAACATAGTTGTAACCCTGTTGACCGGGGAAGTGGTCGAGGATCGCGCCATAGATGACGTAGGCAAACATGCCGGGTGCATAGCCGATCAGGCAACCGATGCCGAAGGCCGAGCCGGTGATGTGCTGGGGAATGCCGACCTCACCCATGGGGGCCCAGAACACGCCGCGCATGGAGAACACGATCAGGGCGAAGGACAGGGTGGCGGCCATGCCCGCATAGATGAAGTCCGGGCTTTTCGGGATCAGCATGATCACGCCCATCAGCGGCAGCAGCGCCAGGAATGCCCACTTCAGGTAGCGGCTGGTGCTCTTGAACTGCTTGTCGGCAATGAAACCACCGGCAGGCCCGCCGAGGATCTTCAGGAAGTATTGGTTGATGATGCCGTAGGCGCCTACCAACGCCACTGGCAACCCGTACATTTCCTTGAGGTAGGGAATGAAATAGGTCAGGCCGCAGTAGACGATGTAGACCATGAACACGTTGAGGCTGACCAGCCAGATTCCCGGTACCTTGATCGCTTCCATCAGGTTCGCCAGACCATTCTTCGGCTTGGCCACCGACTGCGCGTTGCCGCCCTTGAGCAGGAACCAGGTCAGGGTGCCGGCCAGAATGTCGATGACCGAGTAGAACAGGATTGCCGACTTCAGGCCGGTTTCGCCCGAACCCATGGCGACGAACACGCCCAGGGCGGAAAAGGCCACCAGGGTGTCAATCACGCCACGCCCGCCTTCGAGCAGGCCGAACAACCGGCCTTGTTCCTGATCGTCACCCAGGTTACGGATGGCTTTGAGCAGCGAGGGCCAGAACAGGCAGTCGGCACAGATAGCCAGCAGACTGAACACGATCAGCAGGTTGCTGAAGGGTGGAAAGGTCGCCAGGTACAAGCCCAGGCCACCGGTGCCGATCAGACCGAGGGGGATCAGCTTGCGCGTGTCGTAGCGATCGGCGAGCAGGCCGCCCACCACAAACAGCGCGGTGGCGATGATCGCGTTGGCACTGAGCAGCATGCCGATTTCGGTGTGGCTCAAGCCCATGAATTCCTGCATGGGTACATAGAAGGCGTCCTTGAGGTTCGCCAGCTTGTAGATGGTGCCGCCACCGAGGATGAGGATCAGGAATCTGAGCCATTTGGCCTTGTTTTGAGTTGTCATTATTGTTCTCCGGGCGTAGTCGTGTCGTCAGGTTCAGGCGTTGGAAGAGGTGGCCAGGGTCAGTTCGGCCAGGGTGCGAAATTCGGCCAGCAGGCTACGGACATAGGCGACCTGGTTGTTCGCCCAGCGGTGTTCGTCGGCCAGCATTCGCTCAAGTGAGTAGCCGTTCGGCAGCGGCGTTTCGCTCATCTCCCGGTAGGCAATGAAGGGATCCGCCGCCTCAGTGCTCTGGCGGAAGGCCGGGGCCACGTAGTGGTTTTCCTGCTCGAGAATGAAGGCGATCACCTGCGGGGTGGCTTCGCCGAGCATCAACAGCTCGAACAGCATGCGGGCGCTGGGCAGATCATCCTCGTCGCTGCCCTGCAATACGCCGTAATGGCCGAAGCCGTTTTGCTCGGGGACGATGCGCACACCCTTGAGGTGAGTCTGGCGGATGTACGGCGCCAGGTTGTGCAGGGCCTGCAAGGGCTGTTCGCAGGCATTGATCATGTTGCCAAAGTCGAACAGGGCATGCAGGCGAGGGTGGTTGAGGCGGTTGAGCAGTTGCGCGATTTCGCCGCTCTTGAGTTCTTCATGCTGCTCGAAGTCAAAGTACAGATCGTGTGCGTCGGCCTGTTGCGCGAGGTAGTGCAGGTCGGTCTCGATCACGTCCATGACCCGCGACAGCGTGCCCTCGTAACGTGAGTAAACACGGATGTTGCGCACCCCCAGGGTCCTGGCGATGGCGATCACCTGGTCGACATCCTTTTTCAGCGTGCTGCTGATTTCCAGGTGCACATCCAGCCCCAGCGCTTTGGCCTTGGCGGCAAACGCCTTGAGCTGCTCGCCTGACATTTGGCTCAGGCTGTTTTCCTCGCCGTCGAGCAAGTGCAGGCTCAGGCCTTGCAGCTCGTGGCGATAGGCGAAGTCCAGCATGTCGGCAGGGATGACACGGCCGTGGGTGAGGTTGGTCAGTAGCGGGTAGGCGTGGGCAAACAGACGCAATTGCCCGAGACGTTCAAGTAACCGCCGGGCCAGCGCGTCCGTCAGCACGGGAACAGCCCCGTGTTCGACCACCTTATGGCTCAGCAAGGCGTTGAATCGTTCCTGGATCTTATTGTTCATTAGAGTCGTTCCTGGTTCAGACACCGGGTCTACCGGCGCAGCCTTTATCGCGCCAGTCAGGAACTCTCGATAGATCCATTATCAGTTAATTGATAAGACCACTTGCCTCGCATCAAGTGGTCGGTGGCAGATAACCCAAGGTGCGCAAGGCTTGGGCCAGGGCCTCGACACGCTCCCGCGCCTGGTTTTCAGGCGTGCCGGCAAAGCCGATCAACAAGGCCGGCGGCAGCGCATGCTTGATGCGGTAGTCGCTCAAGGCGTAAGTGTGGATGTTGTGCTGGGCCAGTTGCCGGGCGATGTCAGTGTCACTGAGTTCGGGCGGCAGCCAGGCAATCAGGTGCATGCCGGCATCCGCCGCAGTGATCCTGAAAAAGCTGCCAATCTGCTTTTCAAGCTGTTCGATCAATGCCTGCTGGCGCGCCTTGTACAGCGCACGCATGCGGCGGATGTGCCCCAGGAAGTGGCCTTCGATCATGAAGTCTGCGGTTGTCGCCTGAAGCAGGGTAGGCGGACTGCGATCCATGACCGCGCGCAGGGTGCAAAAGGGTTCGACCAAGGCCTGCGGCAGAATCACGTAGCCCAGCCTCAGTGACGGAAACAACACTTTGCTGAACGTTCCGACGTAGATCACCCGGGCCATCTGGTCCATGGCATACAGCGCCGGGAGGAGGCGGCCACTGTAGCGAAACTCACTGTCGCAATCGTCCTCGATGATCCAGCTCTGATGCTGCGCAGCCCAGTCGATGAGTGCCTGGCGCCGCGCATAACTGAGGGTGACACCCAAAGGATGCTGGCGCGAAGGCGTACAAAACACCAGGCGGGCATCAGGGCACTCGGTCAGGCCTTGCTGGACATCGATCCCCTGTTCATCGATACGCAATGGATTCACCTGAGCCCCCTGGGCCTGCAACGCAATGCGCGCGGCGATGTGCCCCGGGTCCTCCATCCAGACGCTGTCCTGCGGATTGAGCAGCAGCATACCCAGCAGGTTGAACGCTTGCTGCGCGCCGGAAACGATCACCACTTGCCCGGCATTGCAGTCGATGCCACGCGCATCGAAGACGTATTCGGCAATCGCGGTGCGGAACGCCTGCAAGCCTTGCAACTCGCCATAACCCAGAATGGCCTTGGTAGGCTTGAGCAGATGACGGTTCATCAGGCGCCGCCAGATCGCCTGCGGGAATGCGTCATAGGTGCTGTGGCTGGGCAGGAAGGAGGTCGGGGTCGCGGGGTCCCAGTCGGCATAGGACACCCCGCGAAAATGATCGCTGCGCAGCGACAGCATCGACTGGCTCAGGTCGGACAGGCGCGGTGGCTGGCGCGGTTGCTCATCCTCGATACCCCGGCTTTCCCACTCAGTGCCGACATACGTACCGGCGCCAGTACGCGAGGCCAGGAAACCTTCGGCAATCAACTGATCGAAAGCATTGAGAATGGTGATCCGCGATAACCCCAACTCGTTGCTCAAGGTTCGGGTCGACGGCAGGCGCACACCCCCCTGAAGTCTGCCGTTGAGTATCTGTTTGCGAATCTGCAGATACAGTTGGCGGTACAGAGGAATGGCACTGGCACGGTCCAGCTCGATAGCCGACAGCAGCAAACCTGCGGGGGATTTCATGACGTGCTCACCTGGGTGAAATGGGATTGACCTGAAAACTGTCAGGGGCGCTATGGAATCGACTCCACCTCAACCTTCAGTTTTTCTTGGGCAGTAAATAGCGCGTCAAGGAATTGCTTTGATGCGCCTTTTGGCGTTTGTCCCTGACGAGTATTACAGTGAAAAGCTGCGCTATAGGCCAGCCTGGTGGGCAAAATCGGGAAGATTGGTCAGCATGACGGTCACCTGATCAGAAAAATTCCCGCCCAAAAACGGCGCGCGCTTTTATATCAGCAATACCGGTTTGCGGGTTATTCGCCGAAATGCCGACTGATCGATCATGACACCTTGCATGCCGGGCCGGCAGCGCGTTTTTAACGCACGGAGCGGGCTCGGTTTCCCACTTTCGTTTTTGCGAAAGTCAGGTGCGGGCGGAGGAGTGCTGAGCCTATTTTATTGGGGTAGTTTGGCGATCACCTTGATCTCGAAGTCGAAGCCGGACAACCAGGTCACGCCGATAGCGGTCGCCGTCGGGTAGGGAGCTTCGCCCCAGTACTCGGCCGCTACTTCCCAGATAGTTTCGAATTTCGTGCCGGGGTCGACCATGAAGATGGTCGTGTCGACCACATCCTCGAAACTACTGCCGGCCTCGGCAAGGATCGCGTTGAGGTTGGTGAAGGCCAGGCGAACCTGTGCCGCGAGGTCCGGCTCGGCCGAGCCATCCTTGCGGCTGCCGACCTGACCGGATACGAACAGAAAACCGTTGGAGCGAATCGCCGGCGAGTAGCGGTGAAGCTCGTAGAGTGCATGGCGGTCAGGCGGGAAAACGACATCACGTTTGCTGGTCATTGCATAGCTCCTTCGGGGCATCATGGCCCGCTGTTAACGATGGAACCACTGTAAAAAGAAGGCAGACTTGGATAAACGGGCAACTCTGGTCATGACTGTTTGTAGAATCCAAACTATCCAGACCCGAGTGAGGCGTGAAATGGACCGTTTCGATGCAATGCAGGCCTTTGCCCGAGTGGTGGAAACCGGCAGCTTCACCAAGGCGGCAGCCACCTTGCACATGAGCAAGACCACCGTGACGCAGCTCGTTCAGCAACTGGAAGCGAGGCTGCGCGTACGCCTGCTCAACCGCACCACACGCAAGGTCAACGTCACCGCCGATGGCGCGGCCTACTATGAGCGCGTCATCCGGCTACTGGTCGATATGGACGACGCCGAGACCAGCTTGTCCAGCGCGTCGATGACACCGCGCGGGCGGCTGCGGGTGGATGTACCCAGTCCGCTGGCGCGAATGCTGCTGATACCCGCCTTGCCGGGGTTCTTTGCACGCTACCCGGAAATCCAGCTGACCGTGGGCGTGAGCGATCGCATCGTCGACATAATTGGCGAAAACGTCGACTGTGTGGTGCGCGGCGGCGAGATCATCGATCAGTCCCTGGTGGCAAGGCATGTGGGCGATCTGAAACTCGGCATCTATGCCGCGCCCGGCTATCTGCAGCGCTTCGGTACGCCGGCGCACCCCCGTGAGCTGGAGGAGGGCAGGCACAGTACCGTTGGCTTCCTCTGGTTTCGTACGGGCAAATCCTTGCCCTACGCGATGCAGCGGGGTGAGGAACGCATCGAGGTCCAGGGCCGCCCGCAACTGACGGTCGACGACGGCAATGCGTACCTCGCCGCCGGCGTGGCTGGTCTGGGCATGCTTTGGCTACCGCACTACATGGCAAAACCGCACCTGGTCAGCGGCGAGCTGCTGCCGCTGCTTGAGGACTGGCACATGGCGCCAATGCCGATGTATCTGGCATTCCCGCCGAATCGCCATGTCAGCGCCAAGGTGCGGGTATTTATCGACTGGGTAATGGAATTGATGGCCGAGCATGCGCCGGTGGTCAGGTGAAACAGGTGTAAAGCCATTTCAGGACTAGACACTCTAAACGTCCATTTTTGGCGAAAGGTGCCGGTCATGAACGTCTGTTTCCGACAACGGCTATTTGCTTTAAGGCCACATGCCTCTCAAGGGAAAAATGAAACGTGAGGAACCACAAAATCAAGGCAGTAGCGCTGATCAAGGCGCCGAGCAGGCTGACTGCTATCCAGCCCCAAAGCGCATAAACCTGGGTCGCGGCTGCCGCCCCCAGCGCACTCCCGAGCGAGTAGAAGCACATGTATGCGCCGACCATGCGACTTTGGGCGTCGGGTCGTGCAGAAAAAATGAGGCTCTGGTTGGTGACGTGTACTGCTTGCACCGCGAAGTCGAGCAAGACCACTCCGAAGACCAGCGCGATCAAGGATGTCTCGGCAAAAGTGATGGGCAACCAGGAAAGCGTCAGGAGCCCCAGCGAAATGCCGGTAACTCGTTGTCCCAAGCCTTGATCGGCCCAGCGACCGGCTCTTCTCGCAGCAAGGGCACCGGCGACGCCGGCCAATCCAAACATGCCGATGGCAGTGTGTGAAAGCGACAGCGGCGGGGCGCTCAACGGCAGCACCATGGAAGTCCACAGCACGGAAAAATCGGCAAAGATCAGTAAAGCCAGAAGGCCCCTGATCCGCAAAACCGGTTCGGTCATGAACAGCTTGAAGAACGACCGGATGAGCGCGTGGTAGGCGTGTTGATTGCGTGGCGACGCTGCGGCAGGAACCACTTTCCACAGCACCGCCGCGATGGTCAGCATCAATCCTGAGGACACGAAGTAAACGGCGCGCCAGCCCGCGATGTCCGCAATCAGGCCAGAGGTAAACCGCGCCAGAAGAATGCCCAGGACGATTCCACTGGTTACCGTCCCCACTGCCTGCCCCCGTTGTGATGGCGTTGCCAACACGGCGGCGTATGCCACAAGTACTTGAACAACCACTGCCAGTAAGCCCATCACGATCATGGCACCCAACAGGGCTAGCCATTGCTGTGCTGCGCCGACCGCCGCGAGTGCAACCGCAGACAGCATCACTTGAGTCAAAATCAGCCGTTTACGGTTAACCATATCGCCCAGCGGTACGATGAACAGCAACCCCAGCGCGTATCCAGCCTGAGTGGCCGTCACCACGACCCCGATCAATCCTGAGGCGACGCCCAAGCTCTCAGCCATTGAGGCGAGCAAGGGTTGGGCAAAGTAAACATTGGCTACTGCAAGTGCGCAGGTGAGGGAAAACAATAACGTGAGCGACGGGGAAAGCCCCGGAGACTGGTCGGTCCTGCTGCTTTCCCCGGTGTCCGAATGCAGCAATTCCGAGGGCTGTCCGAAGAACCGTTTGGTGGCTGAGTCGGCATCTGCTGTCATGTACACCTCCATGGCGTTAAACTGGTTTCAATTTAGAACTAGATTTCATTGTCGCCGTATCAGGTTTTAAATTGCAACCACATTGCGCCAGGCTAGTGGACATACGTGGCAAAAATCCACATTCCGGAAGGTTAAAAAAGATGGTCGAAGACGCTTCACCGCAACGCAGCGAATGCCCGGTAGCAAGGACACTGGAGGCCATTGGGGATCGATGGTCGCTCATGATTATCCGCGACGCTTTCGATGACATTCGCCGGTTCAGCGAATTTCAAAAGAGCTTGGGCGTGGCGAAAAATATTCTGGCATCGCGACTGAAAACGTTGGTCGAGGTCGGGGTATTCGACGTTCGACCGGCGTCAGATGGAAGCGCCTACAAGGAGTACGTCCTTACGGACAAAGGACGGGAGATCTTTCCGGTTGTGGTCAGCATGAGGCAGTGGGGCGAACGTTTTCTGTTCAAGCCGCAGGAGACGCGTTCTGTGCTGATAGACAACGAGTCCGGCCAGCCCCTGATGCCGATTGATGTTCGCTCATCAAGTGGTCAAAAACTTGGACCGTCTGACTGCCACAGAGTGAGACGTGCTGACGACGAGTCGTGAATCGACAGGGTGGGGTGGTAAAAAATCAGACGGGTTGCGGTGGTCTGCGAATTCCACGCCATCCGCAGTGGCCGTTGCAGCGGGAACTTCAGGGTATTGGCCAGGTCAACAGGGGCCCTGTATCGGCGACGCCGATCAGCGATGGTGGCCTGTTTTACGGCAGTGCCGTCCGAGAACATCCGAGTCCGCCCCCTGATGCCAACCAAGAGTTTTCTGCCGGGTCTCGTCCTGGCGTTCTGCGCCGTCGCGTCGCTTTGCTCGGTTGCTGCCGAGCGAAGAGCGCCCTCGCAAAGTAACAGCGCATCAACCACGCTCATCGAAACTGCCTCGCGGCAGTATGAAAATGGCCAGTTGGACCAAGCCGCTGCCACGCTGGAGCGTGCCCTGCATATCCAGCCGAACAACCCCGCGACGCTGCATTACCTTGGTGTGTTGCGCCTTCAGCAGGGACAGTACCAGCAGGCTGAAACATTGGCGGCGCGCTCGAACATGCGGGTGGGTCGCAACGTCGAGTTACGCAACCGCAACTTCCAATTGATCCAGGCGGCGCAGCAGGCCAAGGCTTCGAGTACCTCACCCAACACCAAAGAGGACCTGGTCGCCGTACAGAAGGGGCTCAAAGAGGACGCCCAAAAGCGCCGCGAAGCAGAAATGGCCGCTGCTGAACAACCCAACGCTGGCAACTTCGCCAGCGCAAAGGCAGAGACCGTATCGAATTCGCTGACGGCTGGCAGGCTACGGCCCGAAGGAGAAATGCCAGTGGCTTCCGTAGAGCCAGAGCCCGCGCACGATGAGGTTGAAATCCCCCGGGGCCATTGGCCGCCACCGGGTAAATGCCGAATCTGGTTTCCTGATCGCCCGCCCGGGCATCAGCCCGCACCTGGCAAGTGCAAGAAGCTGCGACATCGGGTTCCGTCAGGAGCCTACCTGGTGCGCGGTTGAGTTTCTGAGTGTCCTTCTGGCCGGTTAAGTCGCAGGTGTTGCAGGCGGATAATCCCGTGGCGTCGCACTAGCGACGATAGTAGCGGCGATCGTCTTCATAGCGGTGCCGCATGGCCCGATCGTGGTGGCGCTCCCAATCACGATGGCGCTCAGCTTCTCGGCGGGCTTGCTCTCTACGCCACTGATCTCTACGCCAGTCGTCTCGGCGCCAATCGTCTCTACGATTGTGCGAACGGTGGTCATGCCAGTATCGGTCGTCATGGGCAAGCAACGGCCCTGGCTGCGTGCCGGCCATACTGGCCAAGGTCAGCCAAGGGTTGCCGGCGGCCTGGACAGGAGCCTGAACGGCTGCGACTTCAGTTACGAAAACAGGGGTCGAGGTCTTCATTTGTGTTGCTGATGCCGAGCCCACTGCCGCGAACGCGAACAGGCCGAAGAGCATCATCCGTGGGTCATGGAATTTCATGAGCGAAGACAACCTCTGATTGACAATTGGACGTGTGGCCATCTGGGTGCGAGAAGCTGCGGGTTCGCGCTTACCGAGCGGATGTGCCTATGCACATAGACAGATAAATAGGGAAAAGTTCTAGGGGGGGCGCTGCTTAAATAGCCAACGGTCTCAGTGTTTGGCGCCCTTTGAAGTTTGCTATCTCGATGTCCGCTTCTGGGCCGATTGCCGTCTGTGGCGAAGGGCAGCAATCGACTGTCGATTCAACCGGTCGACGCAACAAATTTTAGCAGCTGCAGCGAACGGACCTAAGCCATCAGCGGTGGACGGGTCGGCTAGGATGAGTGCATGCTCTGGAAGAAGAGCACGCGCAGAATCCGGTTCTGAGTAACCGGCGCGCAGCGCCATAAAGACAGGAGACCGCTCATGAGCCACCGAAGCAATTTTGCGCTGTTGAGCTTTGATCCGGCGTTTGCGTCGTTGCGCGATGGCCTTTCGGTCGCTCAGCAGATTGACGACACACTCTGGGTGGCGAACGACGAAACCACGAGCCTGGAACGCCTGAAAATCCAGGATGCTGCGCCCGGCGACGTCGTAAGGTGCGATGAGCACCAATCGTTTCAGCTCCTGGAGTATTTGGATCTGCCCCTACCGAAGCAAGACGCCGAGATCGATATCGAGGGGTTGGCCTATACCCATGACAGTGGTTACCTCTGGTTGGTGGGCTCCCATAGCCTGAAGCGAAAGAAGGCCGAGGCCGGCACTCCTGCACAGAAGAATATCAAGCGCCTATCGACGGTAGAGGCGCAGGGCAATCGCTTTCTGCTGGCCCGCATCCCTGTGGTCCGGCAGAACGACGGCTATGCACTCGCCAGGAAGGTGGACGCCGATGGACGTACGGCGGCGCAGCTACATGGCAACGAGGTCAGTAACGACCTGACCACGGCCATTGCTGAAGATCCTCAACTACGCGACTTCCTGAGTATCCCGGGTAAAGACAACGGCTTCGATATCGAAGGGTTGGTGGTGATTGGCTCGCGTCTTCTGCTAGGGCTACGTGGACCGGTCCTTCGCGGCTGGGCTGTGTTGCTGGAGATAGAACCTGAGCTGAACGACGCCTCGACTGACACGCTGGTGCTTAAGAAGATCGGTCCGGATGGGCGCCGTTATCGCAAGCACTTCTTCGCGCTAAATGGTCTGGGCTTGCGTGACCTGTGCACTAGCGGTGACGATCTGCTGATCCTGGCGGGTCCCACCATGGACCAGGATGGTCCGGTAACGGTCTTCCGCTGGCGCGGCGGTTTCGCGTCCGACGAGGAAAGCGTGGTCTTTACGGATCAATTGGAGAAGGTGCTGGAGGTGCCTTTTGGGCAAGGCAACGATCACGCTGAGGGCATGTGTCTGTTCCAATCGGGCGAGCAGCCTGGGGAGGTTCTGATGATCGTCTACGACTCTGCGGCGCAGAGTCGTAAACACGGCGATACGGATGTGGAAGGGGACTTGTTCATCCTGGATTACGGTCCACAGACACTCAATCATTGATGAGGCAACGATGGATCTGACGGCTGTTCCCTTTGGTACGACCGATTGGTCGACTGTCGAACCTGTTCAGTATGCTGGACAGACGGGTACCGCCTATTGGCGAACCTGCCAGTTTGGTTCAGCGCGTGTGCGGATGGTTGAGTACAGTCCCGGGTATCTGGCCGATCACTGGTGCTGGAGAGGTCATATCCTGTTGTGTCTGGAAGGCGAGTTGCACACGGAGCTGGAGGATGGTCGTCAGTTCACGCTCACCGCCGGGATGAGCTATCAGGTGGGCAGCAACGCTGAGGGGCATCGATCGTTCAGCACCACCGGTGCCAAGTTGTTCGTCGTGGATTAACGCTGGGGCGCTTGGTTCGGGACTACGCTAAAGCCATGCGGATCGTCGATCAATAGTGACCCACTGTTCGCGTTGCGTCCGTCCCTGGAGCGCCCAATGCCGCCCATCATCACGCGCCCGTTGGCGCTGTTTGTTCTTTGCCTGACGCTTGAAGTGCCAGCCCAGACCAACGCCTGCCCAGCTGGCGAGACACAAGTGTGCCTGGACGGCTGCATCTGCCTGCCAATGCCTGATGGCATTTACCAAATCGCGGCACCGGCCCTGGCGATGTGGCTGACCCAAGCCCGTGCTGACGCAGCCAGCGCCGGCATCCAACCCATTCCACCGCACATCCGGGAACAACTGATGCGCTGGTACGACCCCAGCGTCCTCGATACTGCGCGCTACAAAGTGAGCGATAACGGCCAATTCAACACCGCCACTGCCATGCTGCAAAACCCCGATGTCGGTGCCGTGACGCTGATCGACATCATCCTCTTCCGGGACGCTCAATCCGCAGAACAGGACATCGCACTCTGGGCTCACGAGTTAAAGCATGTGCAGCAGTATCAGGAATGGGGCGTAGAAGGATTTGCCCAGCGGTATACACAGGATTTCAATGCTGTGGAGGCGCCGGCTTATGCCATACAGGCTGAGGTCAGGCGGTGGGTACGGGAAGGGAATTACTGAGGAGTCACGAACCCCGCTGCTCGGCCACCAACAGCAATGACTGCGGCACAGGACTTTGCGGGTGCTGCGGTTCCTGCAGGACGGCCAGCTGAAAACCGGCCATGTCCAGCGCATTGAGCCAACTGGACAAGGAGCGGAAATACCACGGCATGGGTTGCCACTGTCCCTTGAACCCAGTGAAGGTCTCTTCCCGCCAACCATCCTGATAGTCGCCCGCCGCTGCGGTCCATGGATGCAGCGTCTGGATCACCAGCGTGCCGCCAGGGGCGAGCAGGGCGTTCATGGCGGCGAGCAGCGGGATGATGTCCTGGTGCAGCAGGGCGAAGTTGGCGCAGATCAAGTCGTAGTCGCGGCCGATGTCCACCTTCGCTTCCACCAATTCTTCATAGCTCGCCAGATGCACCTGGGAGGAGCCCGCCGCCCGCGCTGCTTCGACCAGCGTCGCATCGCCATCCACACCGACCGCTTTCATGCCCCGTTCAGCCAACGCGCGCAACAGCCAGCCCTCGCCGCAGCCCAGGTCGAGCACGCGCTCGGGCTGGCGGCCCAACACCGCCAGCAGGATTGCCTGGTCGGTGACCTTGAGGCGACTTTCGATGGCGCCGCTGCGGACGGCGTCGATCCAGAATTGGGCGTTGTGGTGCCAGCTGTCGAGGAGGGTGGATTCGGGGGTGGGCATATCGGTGACCGGCGTCGTTGGTTGGATAAAAGGATAGGACAAGCGCGGGCGGATCGAAAAATCCTTACCAGCCTTTCACTCCGCTCATATCGGGCAGCTTGTGAGCGATGCCCTTGTGGCAGTCGATACAGGTGGCCTCACCGTTGGCCAATGAAGTTGAGTGCATGGCAGAAGCGCGCTTGCTCTGGCGGGTAAAGTCCATGAACTCGAAGTTGTGGCAGTTGCGGCATTCGCGAGAGTCGTTGGCCTTGAGCCTTGCCCACTCATGTTCGGCCAGTTCGCGACGCAGCATGAGGAATTTGTCGCGTGTATCGATGGTGCCGAAAATCTTGCCCCACACCTCTTTTGAAGCCTGCATCTTGCGCGCGATCTTGTGGGTCCATTCATGGGGCACGTGGCAGTCCGGGCAACTGGCGCGCACGCCGGATCGGTTGGTGTAGTGGATCGTGTCCTTCAGTTCGACGAAAACGTTGTCACGCATCTCATGACAGGAGATGCAGAATTTTTCGGTATTGCTCAGCTCCAGCGCGGTGTTGAAGCCGCCCCAGAAAATGATCCCGGCGATAAAGCCCCCCAGTGTCAGAAAGCCCAGGCTGTAGTAGAGGCTCGGACGACGCAGAATGCCCCAGTAATCCTTAAGCAGGGCGAACAGTGCTTTCATCTTGCCTCCTCAGGGTTTCTGCGCGGCGTTGGCATCGTCTTGCAATATCTTGTCGATCGTCTCAAAACTGTTGCCCACCAGGGGTTGCACTTCTGTTTGCGGCACGTGGCATTGGTTACAGAAGTACCGGCGCGGTGACACCGCCGCCAGCGCCTGGCCGTCGCGGTCCATGTAGTGGGTGATGCTGATCATCGTTGCCTGGGTCCGCGCGCTGTTGGCACGGCTGTGACAGGACAGGCACTTGTTGCCGTTTTGGTCGATCTGATAACCGCGAATGGTATGGGGGATGGTGGGAGGCTGGTCCGGGTAATTGCGTTCGCGCTTCAGGTCTTTGTTTTCTTCATTGGCAATGGGCGGGGCCGGCATGCTCTGGGTCAAGGTGCCACCGGGCCGGCGCCCATCAGGCCCCGATGCATCGAGGGGGTAATTGACTTCTGCAGCCATCACCACGCCAATCGCAGCGAGCAGGAGCAACGGCAGGATTCGCAAAGGCATGACGGTTCTCCTCAGGCCACGCTGATCAACTCGATTCGTATCGCGCATTTTTTATAGTCGGTCTGCTTGGAGATCGGGTCGGTGGCATCGAGCGTGACTTTGTTGATCAGCTTGTTGGCATCGAAAAACGGCACGAACACCAATCCTTGAGGCGGTTTGTTACGCCCGCGAGTCTCGATGCGTGCACGGATTTCACCGCGTCGACTGATCAACTTCACTTCACTGCCACGCCGCGCCTTCAAGGCCTTGGCATCTTCGGGGTGCATGTAGACCAACGCGTCCGGCACCGCTTTGTACAGTTCCTCGACGCGTTGGGTCATGGTGCCGGTGTGCCAGTGTTCGAGGACGCGTCCGGTGCTCAGCCAGAATGGGTAATCGGCATCCGGGGCTTCGGCTGGCGGCTCGTAGGGGAGGGCGAAGATGATCGCCTTCTTGTCCGGGTAGCCGTAGAACTGCACCTCGCTGCCTTTCTCCACGTAGGGGTCGAGCCCCTCGCGGTAACGCCAGCGGGTTTCCTTGCCGTCCACCACCGGCCAGCGCAGTCCTCGTTCGCTGTGGTAGCGGTCGAACGTGGCAAGGTCATGCCCGTGGCCGCGACCGAACTGGGCGTACTCCTCGAACAAACCTTTTTGCAGGTAGAAGCCAAACGCTTTGGCTTCATCATTTTTGTATCCGGCTTCCATTTGCTCGACCGGGAACTGGTCAACCTGACCGTTCTTGTAAAGCACCTCAAACAGGGTTTTGCCCTTGTGCTCAGGAGACTTGGCCAGTAACTCGGCGGGCCAGGTTTCATCGGTGGTGAAGCGCTTGGAAAACTCCAGCAACTGCCACAGGTCCGACTTGGCGTCCCCCGGTGCGGTCACCAATTGATGCCAGAATTGCGTACGCCGCTCGGCGTTGCCGAAGGCACCTTCCTTTTCCACCCACATGGCGCTGGGCAGGATCAGGTCGGCGGCTTGCGCGGAAACGGTGGGGTAGACATCCGAGACAATCACGAAATTATCCGGGTTGCGCCAGCCAGGGAGGACTTCCTGCATGATGTTCGGCCCGGCGTGCATGTTGTTGCTGGCCTGGGTCCAGTAAACGTTGAGCACGCCGTCCTTGAGCATGCGGCTCTGTTCTACCGCGTGAAAACCAGGCTTCTCTTGAATGGTGCCGGCGGGCAGCTTCCAGATTTTTTCGGCGATGGCGCGGTGCTTGGGGTTGGTCACCACCAGATCGGCGGGCAAGCGGTGGGAGAAGGTCCCGACTTCGCGTGCTGTACCACAGGCCGACGGCTGGCCGGTGAGTGAGAAGGGGCTGTTGCCCGGCTCGCTGATCTTGCCGGTAAGCAAATGGATGTTGTAGATCAAGTTGTTGGCCCAGACACCGCGAGTGTGCTGGTTGAAACCCATGGTCCAGAACGACACGACCTTGCGCTTGGGATCGGCATACAACTCGGCCAAAGCCTTGAGCCTTTCAGTCGGAACGCCCGTCTCCTTGGCGGTTTGTTCCAGCGTGTAAGGTTTGACGAACGCTGCGTATTGTTCGAAGGAAATATCGGTCCAGGTGTTGGCCTTGCCGGCATTTTTTGCCTTCATTTCCCGAGGATCGTCAGGGCGCAGGCCGTACCCGATGTCGTCGGCACCTTGGGCAAACCGGGTGTGTTTCGTAATGAAGTCCTGGTTCACCGCGCCGCTTTCGATGATGTGATTGGCGATGTAGTTAAGGATCATCAGGTCGGTTTGCGGCTTGAACACCATGGGGATGTCGGCCAGCTCGAAACTGCGATGTTCGAAGGTCGACAGCACGGCCACTTTCACGTGAGGCTGGCTCAGGCGGCGGTCGGTGACCCGGCTCCAGAGCACCGGGTGCATCTCGGCCATGTTCGAGCCCCAGAGCACGAAGGCGTCGGTGGCTTCAATGTCGTCGTAGCATCCCATCGGCTCATCCATGCCAAAGGTACGCATAAAACCCATCACCGCCGAGGCCATGCAATGGCGGGCGTTGGGGTCGATGTTGTTGCTGCGAAAGCCTGCTTTCATCAGCTTGTTGGCGGCATAGCCTTCCCACACGGTCCATTGCCCGGAGCCGAACATGCCGACCGACCCGGGACCTTTGCTCTTCAAGGCCTCCTTGAATTTCAGTTCCATGATGTCGAAGGCCTTCTCCCAACTGATCGGCTGGAATTCGCCTTGCTTGTCGTACTGGCCATTCGTCATGCGCAAAAGCGGTTGGGTCAGGCGATCAACGCCATACATGATCTTCGAAAGGAAATAGCCCTTCACGCAGTTCAGTCCACGGTTGACCTCGGCCTTGACGTCGCCGTGGGTGGCGACCACCCGGTTGTCCTTGGTCGCGACCATCACGCTGCACCCGGTGCCGCAGAAACGGCAGGGCGCCTTGTTCCAGTCCAGGGTGACCATGTCCGCTTCGGTCACCAGATTACTGGCATCGGTAATAATCGGCAGGCCAGCAGCGGCGGCTGCAATGGCGGCGGCCTGGGCTTTGACGAATGCTCGGCGCGACATGCTCATTCGATATCTCCTTCGGGTTCGAGGAGTTCGTGATAGATCAACGCCGCGTTGAGTACGCCCGGCAAGTTGTTGATCTGTTCGATGCGTTGAAGGATCTGACTTTCGTGTACAGCTTCAAGGACCACCACCAGTTTTCCCGCCGCACTTTCCTGATGCAGTTCCAGGCCGTCCAACAGACGCAGGTTGGCTTTAACGGCGTCGAACATTTCAGGTCGGGCAAGTACGACAAGACTGGCAATATGCAAAGCTTCGTCCATGCGCTGGCTCCAATAGGCTTTCAGAAACGGCTATTAGTTAGTTGGGTGGTCCCGGTGGGCCGTACAGCATCTGGAAAAACCAGACGATAAAACCGTAGCCGCCGACGATAGCGACCGACAGCAGCGGAAAGAGGCAGACGACGAGAAAGAGAAACAGCCGGGTTTCCTTGCGGCGCTGAGGTTTTCGTTCTTCAGCCAATGACATGAGTAATCTCCTGCCGAACGTGCAGTCAGACTAGATCACGAAGTTTTTGCAGGTTTTCTGGCAGGGGTTTTACAGACCGACGGTTGTTAACCCGTGCTCCAGTGTCGCAACGGGTTATAACTTTTTAGTTCATTACTTCATTTAGTTATCACGCGCTGATTTACCCGCTGAGTCAGTTCTTCCGCTGATTCTTTGCGTTCGGAGTAGCGGTCAACCAGATCCGGGCGCTCGCGCAGCAGCAACGTGAACTTCACCAGTTCTTCCATGACGTCGACCACCCGGTCATACAGCGAGGACGGTTTCATGCGATTCTCCTCGTCAAACTCCAGAAATGCCTTCGGCACGGACGATTGATTAGGGATCGTGAACATCCGCATCCAGCGTCCCAGCACGCGAAGCTGATTCACCACGTTAAAGGATTGGGAACCGCCGCTGACCTGCATGACGGCGAGCGTTTTCCCTTGGGTCGGGCGAACGGCGCCCAGGGCCAGCGGCACCCAGTCAATCTGCGCCTTGAATACGGCAGACATGGAGCCGTGGCGCTCGGGTGAGCACCAGACCTGTCCTTCAGACCATTGCATCAGCTCAAGCAATTCCTGAACTTTCGGGTGATCGCCGGGTGCGTCATCCGGTAGCGGTAGTCCCGATGGATTGAAGATCCGCGTTTCTGCACCGAAGTGTTCGAGCAGACGGGCTGCTTCTTCGACCAGCAGACGGCTGAACGACCGTGCGCGGGTCGACCCGTACAGCAGCAGGATTCGTGGCTTGTGTTGGCCGTCGTCACTGGCAATGGGCTGAATCAATGACGCGTCGAGATTAGGCAGTGGGTGGGTCATGAGGGCTCCGGTTACAGCGTGCTGATGCGGTCGAGTTCGCGCTTCAGTGCATCGCGATCAAGTTGGGCGAAGGGCAGGGCGAGGAACGCCCGGCAGCGTGTTTCGATGTGTGCAAGCGTCGAGTGGAATGCAGCGGCGACGACTGTCTCATCACCCTTCACCTCTGATGGATCTTCCAGTCCCCAGTGGGCCTTGAGCGCCGGTCCGAAGTAGACCGGGCAGCCCTCACCGGCGGCTTTGTCGCAAACGGTGATGACAATGTCCGGCGGGTTGGCCTCGAAGGCGTCGTTGCCTTTGCTGCTTAACCCGTCGATCGCAATCCCGGCCTCTTGCAACGTGGTCAGGCTGCGCGGCAGAACCTGTCGTTTGGGGAAGCTGCCGGCGCTGATCGCCTGGAAGCCTTGCGGTGCGAGATGATTGAACATCGCTTCAGACAGAATGCTGCGACAGCTATTGGCGGTACACATGAACAGAACGCGCATGGCGACTCCTCTTTCCAGATGGGCAGGTGCTAAACGCCCAGGCGCAAGGCCAGGGCAGATAAGGTGATGAACAGAATCGGCAGCGTCAGAACGACACCTACCTTGAAGTAGTAACCCCAGGTGATGCGGATGCCCTTGCGCTCCAGAACGTGCAGCCAGAGCAGTGTTGCCAGGCTACCGATAGGCGTGATTTTCGGGCCCAGATCAGAGCCGATGACATTGGCGTAGATCATGGCCTCACGCACCACGCCGGTGGCGTCACTGGCCTGGATCGACAGCGCACCCACCAACACCGTCGGCATGTTGTTCATGCCGGATGACAGCAACGCCGTGAGAAAACCGGTACCCAACGCGGCGCCCCAGATGCCGAATTCGGCAAAGTAATTCAGGGCCACTGTCAGATAGGTTGTCAGGCCGGCGTTTTTCAGCCCATAAACCACCAGGTACATGCCCAGCGAAAAGGTCACGACCTGCCATGGCGCTTCACGCAATACACGTCGGGTTGATATCACATGCCCACGCGCCGCAACGGCGAACAGCATCGCGGCGCAGACCGCCGCAATGACACTGATCGGAATGCCCAGTGGCTCCAGCGCAAACAGCCCAATCAGCAGCAAACCCAGGACAATCCAGCCGACGCGAAACGTCAGCGGGTCTCGCACTGCACGTCGTGGATCTTGTAGATCATCCAGTGAATAGCGTTCGGGTATGTCACGACGGAAAAACCAATACAGCACCCCGAGAGTGGAGCCCACGGCAACGAAATTGACTGGGACCATGACCGAGGCGTACTCGCTGAAACCCAGGCCGAAGTAGTCGGCTGAAACGATATTGACGAGATTCGACACCACCAGGGGTAGGCTGGCGGTGTCGGCAATAAAGCCTGCCGCCATGACAAACGCCAGGGTGGACGCTGGCGAAAAGCGCAAGGCAAGCAATATTGAAATTACGATAGGGGTCAGTATCAGCGCCGCACCGTCATTGGCAAACAGGGCGGAAACGGCTGCGCCCAGTAGCACCGTGAAAGCGAACAGGCGACGACCATCGCCCTTGGCCCAGCGTGCCACATGCAGTGCGGCCCACTGAAAGAAGCCTGCCTCATCAAGCAACAAGCTAATGATGATGACCGCGATAAACGTAGCGGTGGCGTTCCAGACAATGCCCCACACCAGTGGAATATCGTCCAGCGTCACGACGCCTGCAATCAGTGCCAGAACAGCCCCCAAGGAGGCGCTCCAGCCGACACCCAATCCCTTGGGCTGCCAGATGACCAACACAATGGTGACGAGAAAAATGGCGAACGCAGTAGACATGAGCAGTCTCGACGGGTGATGGGTCAGCAGCAGGCGGCAGTGTTGATAGGGCGGTCGCCCATCGTTTTGAGTCGAGTGCTGTTTTCCTCAAGCCAGTCGGCGTTGGCGTCCAGTGTTGTCTCAAGAATGGTGCGAACCCACTTTGGCAGTTCAGGGTTGAGCCGGTAATACACCCACTGACCCTGGCGGCGGTCCAGCAGCAGGCCACATGCCCGGAGTTGCGCGAGGTGACGGGAGATTTTCGGCTGACTGTCGTCCAGGGCGCAGACCAGTTCGCAGACGCATAACTCTCCCTCACGGGTGATCAGTAAGGTGGCCCGCGTGCGAGTTTCGTCGGACAGGCATTTGAATACGGCGGCAGGGTTCAGCATGGAAGTGTCTTCAATACATGTGGTTATCCGAATATACGGTTATACATATGTATCGAGCAAGCCAAAATCAGATCGACGTCGATAAGACTGTCGGACGTGACTTTGCAAAGGGGCTTGAATCAGTGAATGGCTGCTTCTGGGCCTAAAGCTTCAATTTTTGCACTCCACCAACACCACTTTGCAGGTATCGGGCGTGCCACCGGATCGGCCGGCATAGCGTATGCAATTATCCAGGGATTTTTTGCGAGCCATGTTCAAGGTGGAGCCCCAAGCCAGGCCGCCCTCGCCGACAGTGGGGAGCGCTTTTGCATAGCAGCTGTCGCCTAGGCTTGAGGCCGAATAGCGAGCCGTCGCAGCTTTGCCTGCACATCCAGCTGCCAGCGCCAGGTTGATGGCGAGCAGGGAGGGCAGGATCCATGACGAGCATTGGCGCGCTGCTTTTCCGGTCATCCCATCTCCCCTGTATCAAGAGGCTAGAGGCATGTTTGTGGTCGTGCTTCATTCAGATTAGACGGTGTTGTGCCTGCCCCTGGGTCGGTTTAGCGGAATTAGCGCATTTGGGTCATTCTTGCTGACCGCCGGAGTAAACCGTACGACAGCGAGCGGCGATCCGTTTGCGCACAGCTTGGCCTTCCGGCAGCTATTGCCAAAAGCTGCCAGTCACCAGAATTCTCCCGCAACAACAGCGCTCGCTGGACGCCATAACCGCGCCTATGGCATCGTCGAAAAAATACGCCATGTAGTAAACAGGATAAAAACAATGGAGGAGGGTGATGAGGTTGGCGCCAAGGCGTCGATGGCCACGCTGACCGCGTTCAATCGTTGCGTGTTGCACCTGGGTCGGCTTGCTCGAGACCGCGGCGCCTCTCAATTCATCGCCGACGGCTTGCAGGCCTTCCGCCAACTGGTGCCCTTCGCTTCGGCATGGTGGGGCGAGATGTCGACGTCAGACGCCAGTACTCCCCCTCAAAGCTGGATGCACGGGCGAATCGATCTGCCCGAGTCGTTTGCCGTCGAATGGCACAAAGTGGCGGTCAGCGACAGATTTTCCCAGGAGACCTTAAGTCAACCCGGGGAAGTGCTGCGCGACAGTGGGTTCAACGATCCCTGCGAGGAGGTGAACGACTTCGCACGGCGTCACGACCTCTACCACCTGATGTGCATCACGTTCGAACTCCCTGAAAGCGGCTTGATGTTCTTCGTCTGTCTCTACCGTGGCCTTCATGCACCGGCTTTCAATGACAGCGAGGCCGGGTTGTTCTCGGCGTTCTGCGACCATCTGTTGCAGCTGTGGCGTTTTCAGGTGCAGGACATGATTCGCTGCGACACGGGCAACGGGGCGAGTGACTTCGGGGTCGCGCGGATGGACGGCAGTCTGCTGTATGTCGGTGCAAGTCTGTGCGCCGCCATTCAGCGCGAGTTGCCCGGGTGGAGCGGCTCAATGCTTCCCGTTGATGTCATCGCACAACTGCAAAAAGCGCCGTGTGTGATTCGCCTGGGTCGCACTGCAATGACCCTTAGCCCCAACGCCGAGCACGTCATCCTGTCACTCGAAACACAGTCGCGCGGGGCGGTGCTGGCGCCTCGCGAGCGCACGGCGGCGATGCTGTTCGCCGCCGGCCATTCCTATAAGGAAATTGCCAAAATCCTCGCGCTGAGTCCGGCCACAGTGCGCACCTATCTGCGCAACTGCTACTTGCAACTCGGCGTGAAGAGCAAAGTGGAGCTGGGTTCAGCCCTGCGTTCGCCGACCTCGCTTACGCAAACTGCACGTCGTAATTAAGCGCAGCGCCTTAAGCCATAACGCCTGCCTTGTAGACGCAGCCTGTTTGGACCGGGGACATGGTTTACATCTGTTCGGGGACATGTGTCCACCATGTCCCCGGTCCAAACACAGCCTTGTGGCGAGGGGATTTATCCCCGTTCGGCTGCGAAGCAGTCGTGAATTCAGACAACGCGGTGCATCAGATAGACCGTGCGTTCAGGTTTTACGACTGCTTCGCAGCCGAACGGGGATAAATCCCCTCGCCACAAGGCAGCGGCTACAAAGTAGGCTGACTGGTATTTGCCTTACCCCTCCTCATTTGTGGAGGTCCATCCGACCGCCGCGTTCTATAGGGTATGCCCTGCATATCAGGGGCTTGCGACCGTCCGTTCGGGCCACTCCAAAACTATAAAAACAGAGGTGAGGCAGTTGAAATTTTCCAGGCTATTTATCGCCGTTGCCGTGACAACGACATTTTCCTGCGTGGCGCTGGTGGGGTGTCAGACACACGCTTCGCCAGGCGCCGACATGGTCATGCGCAACGGCTATGTCTACACCGTCGACGGCAAGAATTCTGTGCAGCAGGCGATCGCCGTCACGGGCGGGAAGATCGTATATGTCGGCAGCGATGCAGGGGTTGCCTCGTACATCGGCACGCAGACACAGCTGATCGATCTGGCCGGCCGCATGCTGATGCCGGGTTTCGTTGATGCGCACATGCATCCGGGGGATGGCGGCCGCGCCATGACCTTGTGCGACCTGAAATACCAGACGATGACCCGCAAGGTTTTCCAGGAAACCATTCAGGCGTGCCTGGATGCCGACAGGGACAAAGGCCCCGATGTCTGGCTCGAAGTGGGCAGCTGGGACCGCATTGGCATGACCGGACTCGACGGCGACCCCGACAAATCGACACTGGATGCGCTCAAGACCAACCGTCCAATTCAAGTCCGTTCCACCGACTTCCATACGGTGCTGACCAATTCCCGCGGCCTGGCGGTCGCCGGCATCAACAAGCACACGGCCAATCCCGGTGACGGCAAGTACATGCGCGACAGCGCCGGCAACCCGAACGGCATCTGCGAAGACGGAGCCGCCGAAGCCATGGCCGCCGTGGTGCCGCCCGCCACCGACGCAGAGAAACTCAATCAGACCCGCGCGGCGCTCGACGCCATGCGCCAGCAAGGCATCACCAGTTTCTTCGATGCCTTGTCGGGGCCGGAAAACGGCAAAGCGTTTACCACCCTGCAGCAGTCGGGTGAGCTGACGGCCCGGGCCTTGCTGGCGATCAAACTCGACCCTGCGGCTGCCACGGCGGACCCGGCGAAGACCATCGCCGAAGCCAAGGCGCTGGCTGATACCTACGATCAGGGCGAAGCAAAAGTAGCGCCGGGCGTGAGCATGCGCCACGTCAAATTGTTCATGGACGGCATCATCAACGCGCCGGCGGACACCGGTGCCATGTTGACGCCGTACCTGCGCAATGCCGGCACCGATACAGCGCCGAAGTGGACACCCGGCAAGAACACCGGTGAGCTTTACTTCCCGCCGCAAGTGCTCAACCCGTTACTGTTGAAGGCCGTTCAGGCCGGCCTCGATCCGCACCTTCACGCCACCGGAGACCGCGCGGTGCGCAACTCATTGAACGGAATCGAATACGTGCGCCAGCAACTGCCCGGCAATGGCTTCCGCCCGGCCATTACTCACAACGAGTCGGTGGACCCTGCCGACTATGCGCGCTTCAAAGCGCTCGACGTGACTGCCAATATGTCCTTCCAGTGGGCCCAGCAGGCACCGTCTACGGTCGACGGCACCAACGAACATCTGGGGGCTGCGCGATTTGCCCGCATGGAGCCGTCCGGCAGCATCGCCCGTGCCGGCGGCCGTGTGGCGTATGGCAGCGATTGGCCGGTCGACCCGCTCGACGAGTTCCTGGCGCTGAAGATCGGTGTCACCCGCTCAGGTGATCCACTGAACCCGCACAGCTATGGCCCCAAGTATGCGGGCAGGCTGAATGCCGACCCGGGGCTGTCGCGCACTGAAGTGCTGCGCACCATCACCATCAACGCCGCCGAGCAGCTGAAACTGGAGGCTGTTGTCGGTTCGGTCGAAGTCGGCAAGTTCGCGGACCTGATCGTTCTGGACAAGAACTTCATGCAGGTTCCCGAGGAGGAATTGGCTCGAAACAACGTGCTGCTGACGGTCGTGGGCGGCCAGGTCGTGTGGGCCAAGGCGCCATTCGTTGGCCTCGATCCGAAGGCGTTGACTCAGGCATCAGCCTCCCACCCAGCCCAATAAAAACAAGAGAGTGTTCCGATGCAGCGATTTATTCCAAACCTGTTGGCCGCAGCCCTGGCCTTTTCTTCGGTGCAAGCCATGGCCGCCGCTGACCTTGTGTTGTTCAACGGCAAGGTCTTCACCGCCGAACCCGGTCAGGGACTGGTCCAGGCAGTGGCCGTGCAGGACGGCAAGATTCTCAAGGTGGGTAGCGATGCCGAAATCAACGCCCTGGCCGACACCGGCACGCAACGGATCGATCTGGCCGGCAAGGTGCTGATGCCGGGAATGATTGATACCCACAGTCACCCGGTGGTGGCGGCCTTTGACAGCATGGGGGCCAACCTGCTGGATGAAGTCAAACCGTTGCCGGAGCTTGAACAGTGGATTATCGAACAGGATCAGGCGGGCATTGCGCGGGCCGGTGACGTGATCAGCATCGCCGGGGTCAGTTCGGCGTATTGGGACAAGAGCCGTGAGCTGGGCCAGCGCTTCAATCAGGGACGCTGGGCGGATCAACCGGTGGTCCTCAGCGGGATCGACGGGCACACCGGCTGGGCCAACAACGCCATGCTCAAGCGCCTGAAAATCGACGCGACATTGGTAAAAGGACTCTCGGAACAAGACCGCAGCTTTGTGGGTCATGATGCGGATTTCACCCCCAATGGTTATTTTGCCGAGTCGCGCTGGGACCAGGTACGCAGCCAGATCCCCGCGCCCAGCGACGAGATCATGTTGAAAGCCGCCCGCGAGGCAGTGAAGGTCAACAATCAATACGGCGTCACTGCCTGGATGGACGCGGCGGCGAATGCCGGCAGTGGCGATTCGCTGTTCGATTTCAAGGCAACCGAGCAGAGTTACGGCGTGCTGCCGCTTTACCGCGAACTGGCAGAGAAGGGCGAGCTCAATGCCCACGTCGCCGCGCTGCTGTTGGCCAACCCGAAAAGTCGGCCGGCCGATCTGGAAGTGCTGGCCAAGGTCATGAAAAAATTCGAGAGTGTGCCCAACCTGAGTTTTCCTGGCATCAAGGTATTCGCTGACGGCGTTCTGGAGTTTCCGGGGCAGACCGCCGCGGTCATCGTTCCCTTCAAGAACAGCCAAAAGAACGGGCAACTGCTGATCGACCCCGCGCATTTCGGTGAGTTGGTCGTGGCAGCGGAGAAGCGCGACTGGATTGTGCACATGCATGCGGTCGGCGACCGTGCGGTGCGTGAATCACTCAATGGTTTTGCCTATGCGCGCAAACTCAATCCGACACCGGTGGCTCATAGCATCAGCCACTTGCAACTGGTCAACCCGAAAGAGTTTCCGCGCTTCAAGCAACTTGGCGTGATCGCCTCCATGCAATTGCTCTGGGCCACCGGCGAGAGTTACACCGTCGAGCTCGTCAAACCCTATATCAGCGCGTTTGCTTACGGTTATCAGTATCCCGCCAAATCCCTGCATAACGCCGGTGCGGTCATCGCCGGTGGCAGTGACTGGCCGGTGTCGAGCCCCAATCCATGGAACGCCATCGCTCAGGCCAGTACGCGCAAAGGGCCGCTGGGTGTGTTGAATGCCAAGGAAAGCATCGATCGCCAGGCCATGTTCTACGCCTACACGCTCAATGCCGCCAAGGCCCTGCGCCTGGAGCAGCAGATTGGTTCGCTGACACCCGGCAAACAGGCCGATCTGATCATCCTCGACCGCGATGTGTTCAAGGTCAGTGATGATGAACTGTTCGACACCAAGGTCCTGAAGACCTTCTTCGCCGGCAAAGAGGTGTACGCGCCCGCGTCCTGACCCTCCGTTCACCCGCACCACGCAAAAGACTGCCTGGCTCCTCGTATGACGAGGGGCTCGGCATCGCCATGCCCGAAATAATCCGCACCTCCATAAAAATAAGAGACTTGTATGAACGCACGCTCAGTATTGACCCTTGCCACTCTCGTATTGGCACCCCTGACCACCCAGGCACTGCCACTCAATGATGACTTCAGCCTGGACATGACCCTGGGAGTCTTCAGCGACTACCGCACCCGTGGCATTTCGCAAACCCTGGGTGATCCGGCGGCTCAGGCCGGCGCCACGCTGGTGCACAGCAGCGGCTTGTACATTGGCGCCTGGACCTCGAATGTCGATTTCGGCGGCGAGTTCAAGACGCGGCAGGAACTCGAGTATTACGCGGGCTACTACTGGCAGGCGACCGAGGCCATCAGCCTCGATCTGGGGTACCTCAAGTACGACTATCCAAAGGAAGGCCAATTCAACATGAGTGAGGTCTACGCCGTCCTTGACGTTTATGGCGTGAAGCTCGGCGCCAATTACTCAAACGATACGCCGAACTTCTTTGGTGAGGACCAGGACACCCTCTACACCTACCTCAGCTACAAAATCGAATTGCCGGCCGAGATCGGCCTGGACCTGCGCGTGGGTCGCAACGATGTCAAAGACCCGGCGTTCTGGTCCGCCAGCGGTGAAAGCCGTGATGCCTACACCGAGTGGGAAGCCAAGTTGACCCGTGACTTCGTGGGCGTGACCTGGGGCCTTAGCTACATCGATACCGACCTGTCGAAAAGCGAATGCACGAGCTGGTACGGCTATGGTGATTTGTGCACGGCCACGGTGGTTGCCAGTGCCAGCAAGGCGTTCTAAGCGTTCGAGCCCACACCCTAAAAACAAGCGCCTCAAAGGAAAACAGCGTAATGACCAAGGTCAGCGATAGTCAGCAACGAAGTCCCCTGATCGAGACACGTTCGATCGATTTCATTCCCGAGGCCGAGCGGCATGGCAGCCTCTACAGCCAGTTCACCCTGTGGCTCGGTGCCAACCTGCAAATCACCGCGATCGTCACCGGTGCCCTGGCCGTGGTGCTGGGCGGCGATGTGTTCTGGTCACTCATCGGCTTGCTGATCGGCCAGGTGCTCGGCGGCGCAGTGGTTGCCCTGCACGCGGCGCAAGGGCCGAAGCTCGGCCTGCCGCAGATGATCTCCAGTCGCGTGCAGTTCGGGGTCTATGGGGCGGCCATCCCGATTGTGCTGGTGTGCCTGATGTACCTCGGTTTCAGCGCCACCGGCGCGGTGTTGTCGGGGCAGGCGATTGCCCAGCTGATCGATGTCAGCGACAGCGCCGGCATCCTGATTTTCGCCTCCTGCATCGCGTTTCTGACGATCTTCGGTTATCGGGTCATCCACCTGGTCGGCCGGGTGGCCAGCGTGCTGGGCATCATTGCCTTCGTCTACCTGTTTACCCGGCTGATGACGCTCAACGACATCGGTCTGTTGTTGGAAAATCGCCATTTCGGCTGGAGTACTTTCCTGCTGGCGGTGTCGTTGTCCGCTTCCTGGCAGATCGCCTTTGGCCCTTATGTGGCGGACTACTCACGCTACCTGCCGAGCAAAACCTCGTCGTGGAAGACGTTCGCTGCCGTCGGACTTGGAACGGTGCTGGGCGCGCAGGCGTCCATGGTGCTGGGGGTGTTCGCCGCGGCATTGGCCGGTGCGAACTTCCGCGGTCATGAGGTGGCGACCATCGTCGGGTTGGGCAGCACCGGTGTGATGGCGTCCCTGCTGTACTTGAGCGTGGTGTTCGGCAAGGTCACGGTGTCCACGCTCAACGCTTATGGCAGCTTCATGTGCGTGGCCACCATCATCAGTGGTTTCCGCAGCCGTCTGGAGATTTCCGCCCGCCAGCGCATGGTGTTTGTATTGGTGATCGTCGCGGCGTCCACCACGCTCGCCCTGCTGGGCCAGTACTCGTTTCTCAACACCTTCAAGTACTTCATCCTGTTTTTGCTGACCTTCTTCACACCGTGGAGCGCGATCAATCTGGTGGATTACTACTTCATCAACAAAGAGCGCTATGACATCCCGGCGTTGTCCGACCCGGCGGGTCGTTATGGCCGCTGGAACCTGCGCGGGATCAGCGTGTATGTCATCGGTGTATTGATCCAGTTGCCCTTCGTCGATACTCACTTCTACTCCGGGCCGATGGTCGCGCAGCTCGGCGGTGTCGATATTTCCTGGATCGTTGGTCTGGTGGTGCCGGGGATTCTGTATTACGGGCTGGCGAGGACATCAATGCCGGCGGTGGCCCCTGCGCGGAACTGAAAGGCCTGAGGAGGAAAGCAAAAAGATTCGCAGCCTGCGTACGCCGTCCCTTGTAAGCGCTGCCGCAAGTTGCGATCTTTTGATCTACATTTCCCTTTCCCCGCGCATCACATCAATCCGTAAGGAGACGATCAACATGGACATCCAGGCCTTGCGAGCCGACGCATCCCACCTCGATAAAATCGCCAGCCTGTTCGACGCCTATCGAGGCTTCTACGGTCAACCATCGAACCTGCCGCAGTCTCGCGACTTCATCGCCGAGCGCATTGCCCGGGACGAATCCGCGATCTTCTTCGCCCAGGCCCCCAGCGGCGAGGCGCTGGGTTTCGTGCAGTTGTTTCCGACGTTCTCCTCCATCGACGCACACCGCACCTGGTTGCTCGGCGACCTCTTCACAACACCCGCCGCCCGAGGGCAAGGGGTCGGCACGTTGCTGATGAACACCGCACGAGCCTTTGCGTTGTTGACCGGCGCCAAAGGCATGCTGCTGGAAACGGCCACTGACAATGTCGGCGCGCAACGGTTGTATGAGTCCCTGGGTTATGTGCGCGACACGGGTTACTACACCTACTGCCTCGATTTGAAACAAGGCTGAGCCAACCGCTGCCGGTTACTTCAACTCAAGCAGAAATGCAGCTTGGGCCTTGGGGCACGTGAGGATGCGGTAACGCGTGCTACGGGAAACATCACGGTCACGAAAGCGCTCATACACCGCCTGGAAAACCCCACGGTTCAATTGCGGGTGCTGATGCTTCAGGTAGCGTTCACAGCAGGTGTTGTAGTGTTCAACCGATATGAACTTGTTGAACCAGAAGCGATAGAAGTAACCCAGCAGAAAACCCAGGCTGAAGTCGTGATCCAGCACCGAATGCGCGCAGCATTCGAAATCGATCAGGCGCAGCCTGCCATCGGGGCCGATCAGGATGTTCTTGGGGTGCGGGTCCATGTGCACAAACCCCTCGACCAGCGTCTGCCCAAACAGTTGGAAAATATCCAACAGCAGCGTTTGCACCTGCTCGGGTTGGGCGATCAGTCGTTCATCGACGCTGCAATGATTGTCGAAAAAACTGACCAGTAAATACTCTTCCTTGAGAAAAGGAAAACGTCCGACGTGGCCGAATGCAGCCACTCTGGGCGATGACTCCGACTTGGCGGACACAACGGACAGGTTGATGAATTCGTTGGTCAGGTCATGCAGCCCGAACACACGCTTGAGGCCCAGGAAATTCTGCAGCTGCTTTTTCCAGTGGGTCAGGCGGTTGTGTTTCAACACCCATTTGCGCTCACCTTCGAGCAGGAACACGCTGCGGGTTTCCTCGGGAATATCCAGCAATGCATGTTGATCCGGCTCGGCAAAAAACCGCTGAAGCACCGTCACCAGTTCGTTCTGATCAGACGGATCAAAATGGAAGGTGACGCGAGCAATCTTTTGCTGATTCAGAGGGGAAGTAAGGTGTCTGAGGTGACGCATGTATTGCCTCTGCAAATGCTTTTGGGTCGATAAACGGCGGCAAACGAGCGCGACGCTTTGTCGTTATCGGCAGGACGCTGCAGACCCTTACTCACAGAGTTGATTTTTTACCGTTGGGTTGGCTGCACGGCCAACTAGGTCAGGCGCGACCAGGCTGTGCCTCGCGATGCGGGGTACAGCCTTGTCAATACGAGACGCTCTTGGACGCTATGCGAACCCGAGAAACGACAGGATAACCACGACTATCACAATGACCCCGACGATGTAGATGATGTTGTTCATGAAGTCCACCTCTCAACCTGAATGGATTGCGGAACGTGGGAGTTACAACCACAAGGTACTGCACCTTTACTGGCAATTCCATTGCGCAACACACAGAGCTCCGTTGCTCATTCTCAACCGCGCCACTCGACTTATAGCCAATATTCCCAGAGTCGCCCCATCTGCTCCTTGGCTCTCAAAACGAGCGAGCGGCGCTGCCATTTTTCCAACTCGATTTCGTTCGACTTGGCCAGATCAGCCATGAATGCCGCCTGCATCTTTTTTCCAAACCCGCTGCCCAGCACAACGACGTTGACTTCATCGTTGTGCAGGAAGCTGCGCCAGTCGAGGTTGGTGGAGCCGACAGTCGACCACACGCCATCGATGACTGCAGCCTTGACGTGGAGAAGCGCATCACGGCGTTCGTAAAGCTTGACGTTGGCCTCCAGCAGCTCGCTGTAGTAGGCGCGTCCGGCATGGAACACCAGCCACGAATCGGTGCTACTGGGCAGCACCAGCTTGACGTCGACGCCACGTGCTGCCGCCTCCTTGAGTGCCGCCAACAACTGCGGATCGGGCACAAAGTAGGCGTTAGTCAGCCATATCTCGGTCTGCGCGCTATGCAGCGCCGAAATCAACGTCGCATAGATCTGGCTGAACGGCTCATCTGGGGAGCTGCCGATGGCGCGAATCACCTCGGTGCCTTTGCGCTCCAGCGGCGGAAAGTAGTGGCGAGGCGCGAGTGGTTCACCTTTCTGGGCAGTCCAGGTTCCGATGAACAGCTTCTGCAGGTCTGCAACCACAGGCCCCTCGATGCGCAAGTCGGTATCGCGCCAGGGCAAATCACCATTGGGACGCGTCTTCGAGTGTGAGCTGAACGAGCCCCCCGAATAGACGCTGCTGATGTTGATCCCGCCGAGAAAGGCAATACGGCCGTCCACTATCAGCAGCTTTCGGTGATCGCGCTGGTTCACGTCCCAACCCGCTTTGGCCGTCACCGGGTTGATGGGGTTGTACTCCAGCACTTTGATACCCGCATCGGTCAATCGAGAGAAAAACGCTGAGGGTGTTCCGAGGGTTCCGACGCTGTCACGGATCAGATTGACCTGTACGCCTTTGTGTTGCTGAGCGATCAGTGCGGCGGCGAAACGCTGACCGACTTCATCATCGTCGAGGATATAGGTCTCCATGTTGATGTGGTCGCGCGCAGCTTCAATGGCTTTGATCATCGATTGGTAGGTGCTGGGGCCGTCCTGCAGCAAGTCGACCTTGTTTCCTTCCGTTAGCGGGCTACCGGAGACGGACTCTTCGATGGCGAGGTGCACATCGAAGATGTTGGTCTCTGCGCCGGTGGACTTGAGTCGGTCGAGAATGGCTTTGCTGCGCTCGGCTGACAGAGGTCCGTTTACCCCGTCGACTTGCACTGGCGCAGAGGTCGCGTGAGCCATGTCCGGCACTATCCTCGGCAAAGCACTGGAGCCAATCACAAATGTCAGAAGCACAACCACGCCTAGCACCAGAGCAATACATGCACCCTTACATCGGGTTAGAAGATTCATTAGGCCCCCTCTTGGCGAGGATGGTGATAGCGCTCAACAATCCAGGAATTTCGCCGTGTATCCAGCCCCAAAGGGGCGTCTTGCCTGGTACACAAGACGCCTTGGGGGAGGGGGCAGCCACGCGGCACGCTTCAAAAGACAGACCCCTTGAAGGGTAGGCTTTCAGCGCTTGATCAGGGAAATCTTCGTTCCCTCGATGCTGACCCCGGCCATTAACCCCTGCTGGTCGAAAATGAACGCGTAGGCATCGTCCTTCACTGTCGTGCTGGACAGATTCTTCGCCACCCCGTCATCAACCAATACAACGGTGGGTCCTACGCCGACTTCCCAACCCTTGGTCTCACGAACATAATTTACGGCTTTGTCAGTCATCAGGAAAACCGCATAGCCATACGACTGGGCGCCTGCTTGTAGTCCCCAGGACCCGGTTACGGAGTTGTAATAATTCTCTACTTGCGAGCCCTTCATCAGCACGCCTTCGCCATAGCTGCCACCAAACACAAGGCCGGCCTTGATGATTTTCGGGAAGACCAGCACCGCTTTGGCATTCTGCGAAATGGTTTTGGCAGATGGGGTGGTCTTGTAAAGCGTTTGCAACGCTTGCTGGGAGTCGGCATTCAGGTCCTCGGCGGTTGCCGCACCTGCATTGTTCAGGAGGCTCGCTGATGCCAATGATGCTGTCGCGAGGAAGATCGATAGGAAGAAGCGCATTGACTGAGTCATTTTCGTACTCCGGTAAGGGAGCAGGGGATGGGAGCAGCAGTCAGCGCCTGCACCAGACAGGTTCCGAACCTACTGAACGTTATCCGGCGCACCCTGATGTGTGTGAATGGCAAAACGTCGCTTTTGAATGACGCGGGCCCAAGGCCTTTGATCAGTCGCGACGCCGTCAGAAGTTTGGACCACTGTGCAACGGCGGGGTTCGTCGTCAGAGGCAGCTTTTAGCCGATTGCTGACTGTCATCACTGACGGCAATCGATTTGTTGCATTAATTCGTCTGGAGGTTCTCACCATGCACAAATACACACTGGCATACCTGTTCAACGGCGAGCCCCGCACACACATATTTGAACTCAAGCAGCCTCAGTTGTCCGTACATGAGGCGGCGATGCACCTGCTACAGCTGCATTTTGGGGATGGAGAAAACAGCCTCATCATGCCCACCGCGGACGCGACGCCGGAGGAGATTTTAGAGCAGGCTGAGCTGGTAGGATTGACGCAGATTAAGGTCGTCGATCAATCCAGTTGATGCCAGGTGCTGCGCCGAGCAATGCGCGTCTTGGCATACAGGGCTGCTTCTGGGCCGATTGATGCCTGTCTTGACGGGCAGAAAATCGACTCCAAGCTGCCTGTCGTGGCAGGCAGTCAACGATCGATTCCCAGGAAGGTTTTACCTTCACTGTACCTGGGGTTTGATCAGCTACGCTTGGTGTATGACTACAGGTAGCTCACTGCAAACAGGCGTACACCACCATCTCAACCAGCATCTCCTCGCGTGCCAGCCCCGCCACCACAATGGCCGCGCGGTTGGGGTAGGGCGCCTGGAAATACTGCGCGTAGGCTGCGTTGACGGGGGCCAGGTAGCTACGGTCGGTGACGTAGATCAACACCTGGGTCACCGCTTCCAGCGATGTGCCCGCCGCCTCCATGGTATGGCGCAGGTTAGCAAGGGTCTGCTGCGCCTGCGCCTCGATGCCGCCGGCTACCACCTGGCCGCTGGCATCGATGGGGATCTGGGCGGTGTAGAGGGTGCCATTGCCGACGACGGCCCATTCAAGCGGGGCTTTAGACGCGAAAAGGTCGGTCTTGATCGCATATTTCATTGGGGTATTACTCAGTGAAGGGGACGGGGTTTTTCAATCGGCATCGCTGCCGCCACCTGCGCCGTGGCGGCGCGAGGACTCGGTACTTTCGACCAGTACCTGTTCGGCCAGCTGCTTGAGACGTTGCCAGGTGGCTTCACTGACGCTGAAGCCCTGGGCAAGTGCGGCTTGCGCACAGACCTCATGACGCGCAGGTACTGCCGGGCGACTGAAGGCGACGGTGATACTTTGCTCCACATCCCTGAAATCACCCGCGCGCCCGGGTTGGGTCTGGAACTGGATCACGATCAACTGGGCAAGCTGCACGATCAGTACCTGACGTGCGGCATTCGCCAGCGCGATGACGTGAAACAGATGCAGCGTTACAAGCCGGACTGGAAGGCGGTCAAACCGCGTTTTTGATCAGATGAACGGTGCCTCCCGGGAATACTGAAAAGCCCTGGCAACCCACAATTCTTGGCCTATGCTGGTGGCTTTTCAACGAGTCGGTTTCGGCGGGGGCATAGATGGATCTTCGGTGTGAAGTAGCGGTTCTCGGTATGGGCGCAATGGGCGCCGCCACCCTGTATCAGCTGGCGAAATCCGGCGTCAAGGTGGTGGGTATCGACCGCCATCATCCTCCCCACGATCAAGGTTCCAGCCATGGCGATACGCGCATCACCCGGCTCTCGGTCGGGGAGGGCGCCGAATATCTGCCCATCGTCCGCAACTCCCACAAAATCTGGCGCGAACTCGAAGCGCTGTCCGGTGAGTCATTGTTCGAGCAGTGTGGCGTGTTGGTCATGACTTCCAGCCCCACGTATGACGCTGACGATGAACATGACTTCACCCACAGCACCCTTCATCTCGCGAACACCCATGACATTGAGCACGAGGTGTTGTCGGCCCAACAGATTCGTCAGCAATTCCCGCAGTTTTCACCGGTGCTGGACACGGCAGTCGGCTACTTCGAACCGGGAGGCGGTTATGTCCGTCCCGAGCGATGCATCGCGGTACAGCTCAAGCTCGCCGAGGAACTGGACGCGACGCTGCTGAAGGGCGAAACCGTCATGCAAATCACCTCGGACGAGCAGGGCGTCACCGTCATTACCAATCAGCGAACTATCCTCGCCGATAAGGTCGTGATCAGCGCCGGCATGTGGTCCAAGGGCTTGCTCGGGGAGCCTTTCGACCGGTTGCTGCGGGTGTGTCGTCAAAAGCTGTTCTGGTTCGAACTGGAGGAGAACGCCCGGTTCGCACCGCTGTCACCGACCTTTATTTATTCTCACGGGCCAGGTGATGAAGACTCTGTCTATGGGTTTCCGCCGTTGCCCGGCGAGGGCAGTCTGAAGGTCGGCACCGAGCAATACAGTGAAGAGACTTCACCCGACACGCTGGACAGATCCGTCAGCGACGCCGAAGCA
The DNA here is from genome assembly GCF_054897865.1 of Pseudomonas sp. LS2P72. Taxonomy (NCBI): domain Bacteria; kingdom Pseudomonadati; phylum Pseudomonadota; class Gammaproteobacteria; order Pseudomonadales; family Pseudomonadaceae; genus Pseudomonas; species Pseudomonas sp. LS2P72. Next base: position 4,581,507 of record NZ_CM142708.1, on the reverse strand, counting down.
CGCGAGATGTTCGACACCCATGTGCGCGGCAAGATTGCTGGCGTCAGCTCGCGGGTCGTCAAATCGGCGGTGTGTGCCTACACCGTCACACCGGACAGTCACTTCATCATCGACGAGCACCCGTTACTGAAAAATACCTTGGTGGTGTCCGCCTGTTCGGGACACGGCTTCAAGCATTCCGCTGCGCTGGGCGAGGCACTGGCGCAGTGGTGCTTGCGGGGCAGCAGTGATCTGGATCTGTCGGCGTTTTCGTTGAAGCGGTTTGCGGGCGTTATTGGGTGAGTGCAGTGCTCAGGCGCTCGATCTGCGCCAGCTCCCAGGTGCTGAGCAGACTGACCGGGTCGGTGCCGTAACGTTGCCAGCTGTCGAGCACGCCCTCGCGACCGTCCGGGCTTTGGCAACGTTGGCAGTGGAGAAGGTGAGTGCCGTCGAAGTCGAGGGTCAGGCGCCAGCCCTCGATATCGACTTGCACCTGGCCCGGCTCGGGTTGTTCGTCGAGGCGCTTTAAAAATCGAACTTCCAGCGCGGCGTCGCGCAACTGCTGGTAAACCTCGCGGGCGGTCAGGGGCGGCACTGATGTCTCCGGTGAAATCGTGGCAATCGTAGATTCGGGGTGCACAGGATAGACGATCATGGTGAAATCTCCGCGAGCTTGTGCTTTGAGCACCTACTGATCCGGAACCCTACATGAAGAAATCCGCCGCACTCACCTTGGCCCTGGTGCTCAATGCTGGAATATTCGGCGCGCAAGCACACGCGGCCGGCGATGCTGAAGCGGGTGCGACACTGTTCAAGCGGATATGCGGCGGCTGCCATCAGGTCGGGGAGTCGGCGCGCGGTTCATTCGGGCCGCAACTCAATGGCATTTTTGGCCGCCCTTCAGGCAGCACCACGGATTACCAGTATTCCGATGCGATGAAATCAGCCGGTATCGTCTGGACCCGTGAAACCCTAACTGCGTATCTAGAAGATCCAAAAGAAGTGGTGCCCGGCACCCGCATGATTTTCTGGGGGCTCAGCGACCCGGAAAAGATCGACAACCTGTTGGCGTACCTTCAGACGTTTCAGCCGCAGTAGTACTTTGCGACTTTCGAGGGCATTCGCCAGACGCGGAGCACTCGGTGGTTCTGATCTGATTTACAATTCCCCCTTTTGACGGAGGGGCAGCCGTTAATGGATGTTCTCGCGCTTCTGTATGACTACCTGATCAAGTGGGTGATCGAGCCTGTCACGGATCAGTTTCTTGGCATTTTCGATCTGAACGGCCGCTTCAGCATCGTGTTTCTCTGCGTGTCCTACAGCATCGCCTACAGCCTGTACCGCTTCAGAAAATATCGCGGGCTGACCGACGCACGTTCTTTCTGGCAGTTCATCGGCGGGCACCGGGTTCATTTTCATCCCTCGGCATTGCTGGATTACCGGTACTACTTCGTGCGGGCCATTCTGAAGATCGCGCTGGTACTGCCCATTGTTGGCCTGGTCGACCCGTACGTCCTGCGTTCCGGCGACTACCTCTCGTTTTTCAACAATCTTTGGGGCGCGCGCGCGCAGGTGGGGCAGAACCTCTTACTTTCCTTGCTCTACGGGCTCGGCGTGTTTCTGGTGAAAGACTTCATCCATTACTGGGGCCATCGCGCCTTTCATTCCCGGTATCTGTGGGCGTTCCACAAAGTCCATCATTCCGCGCCCGTCCTGGTGCCGGCGACGGCAAGCCGGATTCACTTTGTGGAAAAAATGGTTGAGAAACTGACTGACACCGTCTTCCTCGGCGCTTTTGCCGGTGTCTTCTGGTACGCCTGTGGCGGGGAGATCAGCCGGTACACCTTGTTCGGCGTTACGTATATGGTCCTGATCCTCAATGCCTTGGCGGCCAACCTGCGTCACAGCCATGTCTGGCTTTCTTTCGGGCCCGTGGTCGAACATGTGCTGAACAGCCCCGCGCAGCACCAGATTCATCACAGTGACGCGCCCCGACACTTCAACAAGAATTTCGGTACCAACCTGTCACTCTGGGACTGGATGTTCGGTACGCTCTACGTCACACACTCGACGCCCGAGCCCATTCAGTTCGGCACCGGCAAACAGGATCACGACCGTTACCTGACGCTCTATAGCCTGATCGTCACGCCCTTTGTGGACATCGCCCGCAAGTTCCCCGTCAGGCGTGCCATGGAATGGCCGTCGCGTTTCGCCGAAAAACGCTCGTTGAGACTCTTGCGCCGACGTTAGCGCTGAACTCCGGGGCGACGTTCAACCAGTGGACGGGATTGGAGCGTGTAACGCCCCGATCCCGCTCTTTCTATTGTTGGCCAACCGGCAAGGGTGGGGTGCGAGGCGGGATCAATCGTTTTGTTCCGATCGATTCGAACGCCGAAGCCAGGCGCAACAGCGTCGAATCGTCATAGGCACGACCGGCGAATGTCAGCCCGACGGGCATGCCGATGTCCGGCATGACGCCCATCGGCACCGTGACCGTGGGGACGCCCAGGTGCCGGATGGCAAGATTGCCGTTGGCGACCCAGACGCCGTTGCTCCACGCGATATCCGCAGACTTCGGATCGACATCGGCATTCGCCGGACCCACGTCGGCCACCGTCGGGAATAGAACCGCATCGAGTCCCAGCCGATCCATCCAGTCCTCAAGATCGATTCGACGTGTCTGTTCAAGTCCGCGCAGTCCGTCAGGAACGGTGGTGATCTGGTCCCACGGTGTGATGCCGCGCTCGGCCATTTTCACGTACTCGTCCATGCCGGCGGCAAGGTCGTCCTCCCGGTTGGGGAGCGTGCCCGGGTCGTGGGGGAAAATCAGCGGTCCGTCGACATCGGCCAGGCGGTTCAACTTGGGATCGCCATTGGCCCGCAGAAAATCATCGAACGCCCAGGCCGACAGGTCCCACAACTCATGATGCAGGAACTCTTTGGACACCAGGCCCCGCGTAAAAACGGTCGGTGCACCGGGGCGATCACCTTCGCAATTGGACACCAGCGGGAAATCGACTTCGATGACTTCGGCGCCAGCGGCTTCGAGTGCTTTGCGCGCCTCTTCCCAGAGCCCGATCACGGAAGGACGGGTGATGATTCGCTGCCCCGTCGGACCACCGATGCCAGGCGCATCGCTCGTGCCCGCTTCGGGATCCGCGTTGATGTACATGCGCGGCACGCCGAAGCGCTTTCCTGCCAGTGCATCGGATTTCACGGCCAACTCGGCATAGGAAGCGGGACGCACCGAAGCGACACTCGGAATCGGCACCCACGGTTGCATCCGCCACAGATCGCCACGTGTGTCGGGATCTTCCGCCACCACCACGTCGAGCACTTCGAGCAAGTCGGCCATGGTTCTGGCAAACGGCACGACAACGTCCATCGTCGGCGTCAACGGCCAGTTGCCGCGCACCGAAATTACCCCGCGTGAAGGTGTGTAGGCACACAGACCATTGTTCGATGCAGGACCGCGTCCGCTCGACCAGGTTTCTTCCGCGAGGCCGAATGCCGCGAAACTGGCGGCAGTTGCCGTACCGGCGCCGTTCGATGAACCCGAGGCGAAGGGGGCGGTGAGATAGTCAGCGTTGTACGGGCTTTCCGCGCGGCCGTAGACCCCGCGCTGCATGCCGCCGTTTGCCATCGGCGGCATATTGGTTTTGCCCAGGCAAATCGCGCCAGCAGCGCGAAGCCGTTCGATCGTGAACGCATCGCGATAAGCAATCAGGTTCGCGAAGGCCGGACTGCCGGAGGCGGCAGTGAGCCCCTTCACCAGGTAACTGTCCTTGGCCGTATAGGGAATGCCATCGAGCGGACCCAGCGTCTCGCCCTTGGCTCGACGAGCATCGGAGGCCTGCGCCTCGCTCAGCGCCTCGGGATTTCGAACCACCACCGCGTTGAGGACGGTGGGCGTGTCGGGACCGTCGTAGGCATCAATCCTGGCGAGATAGGCCTGGACCAGCTCAACCGCAGTGGTTCGGCCAGACTCGAGCGCAGCACGCAGTTCGGCAATGGAAACTTCGGTGACCTCGATCATGCTGTTACCACCGTCTGCTGATGGGCGACGCGATGAATGTTGCCATCGCGCTGAATGTTGGGCTCAGGGACATCACTAATCTCAAAATGGATATTCATCGGCGTTCTCGTTGCGCTGCGTTTCGCACTCTATTTAACACCAAGCCGGGAGCAGAGGCATCGCCCAGGGCGATGCAACGTCTTCAGGCTTTGCTGGCCGCCAGGTAAGCGCCAAGGCGTTGTCCCATTTGCTCACCCAAGGCTTGCAGGCCACTCAAGGGACGGACCATCACCTCAAACTCGACGATTTTTCCTTGTTCATTGAACCGGATCATGTCGATGCCCTTTAACTGTTTTCCGCCGACGTTGGCGCTGAACTCCAGGACGACGCTCAACCCGTCTGCGGTCGACAGTTCCCGGTGGTAGACAAAGTCCTCAAATACCTCGATGACCGTGTTGAGAATCATCGATACCACGGCTGCCCCCGGGTAAGGCGTGTGAGCCATCGGGGAGCGGAATATCGCCCGTGGGTCCAACAAATCGGGCAAGGCGCTCAAGTCACCCTCGCGGATCATGTCGTGCCACTGGGTCAGGGATTCTGCGGCTTTGGGATGCAGTTTAGGTTCAGACATTTTCAACTCCTGTATTTTTGTTGTTGGGTTACCTTGTCATCGGTTCGCGACGCACAGTTCCCCGGTGGCGCGTATCAGTGCCTGACCATGCAGACCGTCCTTGATCAGGCTGGATCGTTCTTTGGCTAGCCAGTCCGCGCATTGCGGGTCTTTGCGGTAGGGCGCGAAGGCGGCGTATTGCTTCAACAGGCGGTTTTGCAGCTCATCGAGCTGTGGCCGGATTTGCTTGGCGAGGTCCGGCCGCGGCGTGTCAGGCGCCTTGCCAGCCGCTCGCCATTGGGCCACCAGCCCGTATTGCACCAGCTTGTTGGCTTCGATCTGTGCGGCGATCAATTCGGCTACTTCGTCCGGGTCCAGATTGCGCTCAACGGCCAGTTTCCTGGCGTTGGCGATGACTTGTGCCTCCCGGGCACTGTCCTGGATCGGTTTGCCACTGTCCCACTTGGTCAGCGCCACAAGATCAGCAATGCTCAGGCGCTCGTTCAACGTTACCAGCAGCGGTTGCAAGCTATCGGGTGCCGGGGAGGGCGCGCTGGCCTGTGCGCTGCTGGCGAGTAAACCGAGGACGACGCAAGTCAGCAGTTGCGGTAAGCGTGGGGAATGGAGCATGGGCAAACCTCATTGGGTACGGGACTCACAATCAGGTGTTATGTATCACAGGTGCGGCGGAGGCATTAAGCAGGGATCGATTTATTTTGTGCACGAAAAAGCCCGGCTTGTCAGGCCGGGCTTTTCGTTGAGTGCTTCGGTAAAGCCATTCATTTATACAGCGCGGTTCTCGATCAGACGATCGGAGCCACCTTCAGCGACGCGGTTCTCGATCAGACGATCCGAACCACCTTCGGCAACACGATTTTCGATCAAACGATCCGAACCACCCTCAGCCACACGACTTTCAATCAAACGATCCGAGCCGCCTTCAGCGACAACCGGGTGAGCAGAGGTAGCGGCGAAAGCGTTAACTGCAAAAACCGAGAAAGCGATGCTGAGAAGGATTTGGCGTTTCATGATGGTGTGCTCCGGGGTGTAGTTGTGGGGTCTGGCGCTGATGTTACGCCGCGGATTTTTTATGAGAACTTCATTGAGTTGATGGTGACTATCGACGCTGGCAATGATCCTCCTGTCGTCGGCTGTACCGCTCAGCCAACACCGTGGCTTGGTAGGGTGCTACGGCTACAATCACGACGAATAAAAGCGCCGGAGTTTGCCTATGGATCGCTTGTCTACGTTGTTGTCACAGTTCGGCGTGCGCGCAAGCCTGTTTTACAACGGCAATCTTTGCGGCATGGCGTCATACGATGGCGCTGACCAGCGCGGCCATATTCACCTGCTGCAGGCAGGTAGCGTCACTTTGCAGGGGGCTGATCGCAAGGACTTGCTGCTCACCCGGCCCAGTCTGATTTTTCTGCCACGCCCAAGCCGGCATCAACTGTTCGCCGGTGAGCCCGGGGGGGCTCAACTCTTGTGTGCGTCGATGAAGTTTGAGGGCGGAGTCGATAACCCGTTGTCCGCTTCGTTACCCGATTGTCTGGTGCTGTCCCTGGATGAGCTACCGCTGCTGGCCGATACCCTGAAATGGATGTTCAGTGAGGCGGCAGGCGAGCATTGTGGCCGGGAGGCGGCGCTGGATCGCTTGTTCGAACTACTGATCATCTTGTTGTTTCGGCATCTGCTCGACCACCACCAGTTGCGGACCGGAATGATGGCTGGACTGCCCGATATGCGGCTGGCGCGCTAGCTTCAAGTGCCTTTTGCACTGGCCGTGCTCGGATTGCTCCTGGTCAACGGCCAGAGCATCGCCCGGTTCGAGGGGCAATCACCCACCACCCTGGCGCTCGGGATTGGTGCGTCACTCGCGGCGGTCGCACTGTGGGTCTGGTTTGGGCTGGCCAATCAAAGAAGCGCTGATAAAAAGCCCGGCATGAATGCCTGGGTCTGGACCGCCATGATGATTGGAGGCAGCCTGCAAACGCTCCTGTTCATCCCGGTGGGTACGGCCATGGATGTGTTCAATGCTCCCATGCTCGGTTTCGGGCAAAGCGCGATCAGCCACCTTTACCTTCCCGCTTTTGTACTGGCGGCCGTTGCGTCAATTGGCGGCGCATGGGCCTGGACCATCGCTTCCCAACGCCTTCCCATGACACTGGCCAGTCAGTTGCTGTCACTGGAAATGGTCTTCGCTACCTGCATGGGGCTGCTGTTCGACCCCATCCTCGACTAATTGATCAACGGATGATCTCGGCCAGCGCTTGGCGCATCGGCTCACCGGAGACATGGACGAGGCCGGAGAAGGGCGAGTCCAATTCCAGAATCATTGTGATGCCACCCGAAACCGCAACCGAACAGAGGGAGAAAACGACGATAGTCGTGGCATTGCGAGGTGCGAACAAGCCGAAGCTGGCGAAAACAAGGCTAAGCCAAAAGATCAGCAGGATCAGGAACGGCATTGGAATGTTGCTGGCACGCTGTTCCGCCAGCAGCCAGCGCGCCTGTAATACATCGTCCGAAAGCGTGAGCGCCTGGGAGCGAAGCCAGCGCTGTCTCGGATCAGTCGGAACAAGCAAAAGAATCGATTCCTGTGTCGCCTCCATCATCCGGACAGTTGCTTCAATTGACGCTGACTGTTCCCCTGCCGCCGGGAACAACTCCTGCATTTTCGCTTCAGCGTAGGTGCGCAGTTTGACACGCGCATAATCCGCTTCTGGCCCGTAGCGCTGCATCACGCGGTTGAGACGAACGATGTCGACGGCGATCCTGGATACTTCACTCGATCGCGTTGAGAAAGAATTGTTCGCTGTCGAAATCATCAAGCCGATCACCAAGGCTGAAAGCGTGCCAACAATCGCAGTCTTCACCCTTCGGATCGGCGTGCCAATGGTAGTGACCTAAAGAAGCGACTAAATGTTGTGTTGGATCTCCAGCATCTTGAACGTCACTTTTCCGCCCTCGGTGGGATAGCCGGTGTTGTCCTGCACATACGCACCCGCTTTGAAATACAGTGGTTTGGTCTTCCAGCTCGGGTCGATGGTGGTTCTCCAGTTGTATCCTGCTGCGCTGATGCCCAGCGCGCCCTTCGGGCTGAGGTGGATCTGGTAGGAAAAGTTGCGGTTGAGCGGCACCCCCGTCGCAATGGTGATGACCTGGCCCACTTCATCGTCGGGACGCATGCGCACCTTGGCGACAATGTTCCCCGTCGAAGCTGACGTTTTGTACTGGTATTCCAGCTTCACCATGGGGCTGTTGCTGTCCTTGTTGTGAATCTGACCAATCACGATCTTGCCGGTGCTGGGTACCTGATTGACGGCCAGACTCGCCCGCAGTTTGTTATCCGCTGCTGAATACTGCCAGTTGCGCAGCGTTCCATCGCTATAGGTTTCCCGCAACTCGCTGCGCGGGTAAACAGCGTTGGCTGTCCTGGAACCGGTCACAGGTGCCCAGAAGGAAAGGGTAGCGGCTTCAGAACTGAAATACTGGTCCTTGAAGCCTTGCGCCAGTCGAGGCGTTTCTATGGTGGCCGGTGGGCTGCCTTCAGGGATGCTTAAATTCCAGGTGGCGAGGTCGATCATGTCAATAATCCTGTATGCGGGGAATGTTGCGGCCACAGTTGCGCTCGAACCGACGCTATTGAGCTGTGTCAATTGGGTCTGCTGATTAGGAAACCCGTATGGCGGTAGATTGACGTCAAATGTTCGCCGAAGTGGTTATTGCAGGCTTTGTGCCTACGGGGGTCACCGTTAGTCGGCTATTTTTGGAGTTGAGGGAACTAATCCGGGTTGCTTAGCAGCTGCAGCGAAAGGACCTAAGCCATCAGCGGTGGACGGGTCGGCTAGAATGAGTGCATGCACTGGACGAAGAACACGCTCGAAAGCCGGTTCTGAATAACCGGCGCGCCGCGCCATAAAGACAGGAGACCGCTCATGAGCCACCGAAGCAATTTTGCGCTGTTGAGCTTTGATCCGGCGTTTGCGTCGTTGCGCGATGGCCTTTCGGTCGCTCAGCAGATTGACGACACACTCTGGGTGGCGAACGACGAAACCACGAGCCTGGAACGCCTGAAAATCCAGGATGCTGCGCCCGGCGACGTCGTAAGGTGCGATGAGCACCAATCGTTTCAGCTCCTGGAGTATTTGGATCTGCCCCTACCGAAGCAAGACGCCGAGATCGATATCGAGGGGTTGGCCTATACCCATGACAGTGGTTACCTCTGGTTGGTGGGCTCCCATAGCCTGAAGCGAAAGAAGGCCGAGGCCGGCACTCCTGCACAGAAGAATATCAAACGCCTATCGACGGTAGAGGCGCAGGGCAATCGCTTTCTGCTGGCCCGCATCCCTGTGGTCCGGCAGAACGACGGCTATGCACTCGCCAGGAAGGTGGAGGCCGATGGACGTACGGCGGCGCAGCTACATGGCAACGAGGTCAGTAACGACCTGACCACGGCCATTGCTGAAGATCCTCAACTACGCGACTTCCTGAGTATCCCGGGTAAAGACAACGGCTTCGATATCGAAGGGTTGGTGGTGATTGGCTCGCGTCTTCTGCTAGGGCTACGTGGACCGGTCCTTCGCGGCTGGGCTGTGTTGCTGGAGATCGAACCTGAGCTGAACGACGCCTCGACTGACACGCTGGTGCTTAAGAAGATCGGTCCGGATGGGCGCCGTTATCGCAAGCACTTCTTCGCGCTAAATGGTCTGGGCTTGCGTGACCTGTGCACTAGCGGTGACGATCTGCTGATCCTGGCGGGTCCCACCATGGACCAGGATGGTCCGGTAACGGTCTTCCGCTGGCGCGGCGGTTTCGCGTCCGACGAGGAAAGCGTGGTCTTTACGGATCAATTGGAGAAGGTGCTGGAGGTGCCTTTTGGGCAAGGCAACGATCACGCTGAGGGCATGTGTCTGTTCCAATCGGGCGAGCAGCCTGGGGAGGTCCTGCTGATCCTCTACGACTCTGCGGCGCAGAGTCGTAAACACGGCGATACGGATGTGGAAGGGGACCTGTTCATCCTGAATTAGCCACGCACCTCGACGTCAACGCGGCCTGCAGATCAGTTTGCCTGGGCTGCTGGTCGCCACCCTCGGACTTGCAGCACTGGCCCCGCAGTTTAAGTTGGTCTTCATCGCGGTGAAATGGCTCGGCGTTGCCTTTATCCTGTTCATCGCCTGGAACTTATGGTCAACGAACACCGAACAAATGCAGGCACCTCCAAAGCGCTCAGCAGGTCGATCCCGATGCCGAGCGCGGTAATGAAGATGACTTCTGGCCAGGAGAGAGCCGTCAGATCAAATGCATGGGGCAAACCCGCGCCGAAAAAAAACGACGGCTAACATGAAGTCCCGACGACCAGCGTCACATTCGTCGAAGATCAGCGCCATGGGCCGACAGGGCCCAGGGCAGGATGCCTTCCTTGAATTCACAAGTTCGGTATCTGCTGCGGGCACGATAAGGGCTTAGTTAACCATCACCTCGTCCAGTGCCTGCTCGAGGGTGCTGACCGTGCGCTCGATATTGTGCAGCTTTTCGAGTCCGAACAGACCGATGCGGAAGGTCTGGAAGTCGGCCGGTTCGTCACATTGCAACGGCACTCCGGCGGCGATCTGTAGGCCATGATCGGCAAATTTCTTGCCGCTCTTGATGTCGGCATCATCGGTGTAGCTCACCACTACGCCAGGGGCCTGAAAGCCGGCTGCGGCCACGCTTTTGATGCCTTTGCCGGTCAACATTGCGCGCACCCGATCGCCCAGAGCCTGTTGTTCGCCGCGGACCTTGTCGAAACCGTAGGCTTGCGTCTCTTTCATCACTTCGTTAAACCGCGCGAGGGAATCGCTGGGCATGGTCGCATGGTAGGCATGTCCGCCCTGTTCGTAGGCCTGCATGATCTGAAGCCACTTTTTCAAATCGCAGGCGAAGCTGCTGCTATGCGTCTGTTCGATGCGCTCGAGGGCCAAAGAACTGAGCATCACCAAGGCGCAGCAAGGGGAGGCGCTCCAACCTTTCTGCGGTGCGCTGATCAGCAGGTCGACTGCGCATTTGTGCATATCAACCCAAAGCGTGCCTGAGGCGATGCAGTCCAGCACGAACAGGCCACCCACCGCATGCACGGCGTCGCCGACGGCCCGCAGGTACTCGTCGGGCAGGATAATCCCTGATGAGGTTTCAACGTGGGGAGCGAAGACAATCTGCGGCTTCTGCGCCGCAATGGCTGCCAGCACTTCGTCCAGAGGGGGTGGGGCGTAGGCAGCCTGGCGACCCGTGTCGACCGGTCGGGCTTTCAGCACCGTAGTGGCCGCCGGGATGTTGCCCATCTCAAGGATCTGGCTCCAGCGATAACTGAACCAGCCGTTGCGTATCACCAGGCATTGCTGGTCGGTGGCAAACTGCCGCGCCACCGCTTCCATGCCGAATGTGCCGCTGCCCGGGACCACCGCAACAGCCTGGGCGTTGTAGACCTGTTTCAGGGTCCTGGAAATGTTCTTCATCACGCCTTGAAATGACTGCGACATGTGGTTGAGCGAGCGGTCGGTGTAGACCACTGAGTACTCGACCAGCCCCTCGGGATCGATACTGGGATATAGCTTTGACATGGCGTGACTCCTTTGGCAGAGATCTCAGTGGTATCGACCCTGCCCTAAGCCTTGGCAAATGACAAGATGCTCGGGATTGAATTGCGACTTCTGTCGAGCGGCTGGCATTGCCTGTGGGCGGCAACTGGTTCTAACTGCGCGCACAAGAAATACAACAGGCAATTACCTATGCACGAATAAAATGGTGCAACTGCCCCCAGTCCGGTTGGTCGACAACGATGGCGCAACGCGGCGATCAGGTTACACCTAGTCTGTCCACTGACTGCTTTTGGCCGATTCAAGCCCTTCAGGAAGAGAGACTATTGATCTGAAACAGGCGTGAAATCGTGAGCAAGGCTTTCTCCCCGTCAGCCACATGGAGGCCCAATAAAATGGATGGTGTAAGGCGCCTTAAACTGAATGTTCGATTTGGCTGGCCGCATCCAGCCATGAAAGCACTGCATGCGTTCAGCCAGGTTGTCCTTGGTGCTTGCGAAGAGGCAACCTACCGACTATGAGCAACCGCTGCCAGTTGCTCGGTATCTACGCGAACAAAAACGGAGTCTCCAATCGCCGTGAGCACTTCCCCGGCGTATACCTCGCAGATGACGCGAGTTTTGCGTCCGACTTCACCTTCGACTTTCGCACGCAGGGTCAGCGGTACACCCATCGGGGTCGGTTTGATGAACTTGATGCCAAGGTTGCCAGTGACGCAATTGATGCGTGGGAGGCTTCCAGCTTCGCGGTGTTCCGTACGGTAGTGATAAGCCATCGCCGTCCAGTTTGAATGGCAGTCAACCAGCATCGCTGTCAGCCCGCCGTAAACCAGATCCGGCCAGCCGCAATACTTGGCGTCAGGCAAGTGCTCGGCCATGACATGCACGCCGTCCTCATGCCAGAAGCTCTTGATGTGAAGCCCGTGCGGATTACTGCTGCCGCAGCCGTAACAAACGCCTTCAGGCGCGGCGGTGTCTTGCAGGGAGTTGTCGAGCCTGGACATACCTTGATCCTTCTCATAAATGTAAACCAAACCTGTCGGATTTTAACGCTGCAATCGGTCATTCGGGCAACCCGGCCAGCCGCAGTCCATCCGCGAACCGCGCGCGAACCGTAGCGTGAGGCTTCCCTCAGTCCAGGTTACCCAGCAGCCACTCACTGAAGCTTCGCGCCAGCGCATTATTCTCACTGTCACGATGGGTCAGCATGGCCCAGTTCGGGCCGCGAATGGTTTGCTCCACCAAGGGTTGCAACAATCCTTGGGCGCGCGCCTGCCGACTCAATAACTGGCTGACCAGGGCGATACCGAGCCCCGCGCACGCGGCGTCCAGCAGCAGGCCGGGGTCGGAGAAATTCAGCCCCTGATCTTTCTGGCCGACATCGATGCCAGCCTCCACCGCCCAGTGACTCCAATCCGTTTCCCGCTCACCGTGAAGGGTGGTGCGCTGTTCGGGTGGCAACGCCAAAAGGCTCGGGTGACACGCCGGATACAGGCGGTCGGCGTGCAGCACCTTGAAGCTGCACTCGGCCTGGGAACTGATGTCATCGCGCACGGCGAGGTCGATGGTCTGGGTGGTCATGTCCGGGACTTCATCGGTACTGAAAATCCACAGATCAACGTCTGGATGCTCGCGGCGAAAATCCCCCAAGCGTGGCAGCAGCCAGTGACGGGCGAATGCCGGGGTGGTGTTGAGCACCAGTTGGTTGGGTTTCTGGTATTGCCCGAGACGGCGAATGCCGACGGCCAGTTGTTGCAGCAAGGCCTGGGTGGTGCTGAGCAGGTCGTGACCGGCGTCGGTCAGGCTGACGCTGCGTCCACTGCGAAAGAACAAGGGTTGTTCGAGGTACGCCTCAAGGCTGCGGATCTGCTGACTGATCGCCGATTGAGTGAGGTGCAACTCGGCGGCCGCCTTGTGGAAACTGCCCAGCCGGGCGGCGGCTTCAAAGCCGCGAAGGGTGCTGAGTGGCGGCCAGTGCTTGAGCATATTGATAAGTTCCTCTAATCATTTCTATGCAAAATCCATCGTTTGTTTGCCTGATTTTACGGCCGTAGCATGCATGCCAGGATCACCCAAGCAGTTTTGTTGAACACAATGGCTTAACTAAAAGGGCTTTTTATCATGCAGCATGTCATGCAGCAGAATGAAATTCGAAACAGCGGTTGGATGATGCCGGCCGAGTGGGTCAGGCACGCCGCCACCTGGATGGTCTGGCCGCACAACACGGCACTCTGGGAGTCCGGTTGGGGCGTGACATTGCCTCTGGTGCAAGAGGACTTCGCTCGCGTGGCCAACGCCATCGCCCGTTTCGAACCGGTGAAACTGGTCGTCGACCCTTCTGCTATTGCCAGCGCCAAAGCCTTATGTGGACCGAACATCGAATTGATCGAGCTGGCGGTGAACGACAGCTGGTGCCGGGACTCCGGTCCGAGCTTCGTTTGCCATCCGCAACATGGCCTGGCCGGGGTGAGCTGGCGCTTCAATGCGTGGGGCGGCAAGTCGGCTCATGATCTGGACGAAAGCCTGGCTCGTCGCGCACTCAATCATTTGGGCGTGGAGTGCTTTGGCACTGCGCTGAGCAATGAAGGCGGGGCCATCCATGTGGACGGCGAGGGCACGCTGATCACCACCGAGTCGGTATTGCTCAACCCCAATCGCAACCCGGGCATGAACAAAGCGCAGATGGAGGAAATCTTCACGCGTCTGCTGGGCGTGAAGAAGACGATCTGGCTGCCAGGCGATCCGGATTACGTGACCGGCGACATGACCGACGGCCATGTCGATGGCGTGTGCGCGTTCGCCCGCCCTGGCGTTTTGCTGGTGGACGCCACCCACGACCAGCACTCGGTGTATGCCGAAGTAGCCCGGGAAAACCGTCGTGCGCTGGAGCTGGCCACCGATGCCCAAGGTCGGAAGTTCGAGCTGATCGAGTTGTATGAAGCCAGCGATGCCGTGGACACCGAAGCCGAAGTGTTTTGCGCCTCCTACACCAACTTCTACATCGCCAACGACGCCATCATCATGCCGGCTTACGGCATTGATGCCGACAACGTGGCGGCCGCCGTGTTGGGGGAGGCGTTCCCGGGGCGCGAAGTGGTGCCGGTGCGGATCAATCACCTGGCCCACGGCGGTGGCGGTGTGCATTGCATCACCCAGCAACAGCCCGCCTGGCCGGTGGAGGGTTGATGTCATGACGCTTCTGACCGTCGCCACCACCCAGATGCCCTGCACCTGGGACTTGCAACACAACCTCGATCAGGCCGAGCAACGGGTGCGCGAAGCCGCGGCCAAAGGCGCCCAGGTCATCCTGTTGCAGGAGCTGTTTGCCACGCCGTATTTCTGCATCGAGCAAAGCCACAAGCACCTGGAGCTGGCTGAAGAATATCGCTACAGCCCTGTGCTCAAGCGCTTTGCCGCATTGGCCAAAGAGTTGGGAGTGGTGCTGCCGCTGAGCTGGTTCGAAAAAGCCGGCAATGCCTACTTCAATTCCTTGAGCGTGGCCGATGCCGATGGGCGCCTGCTGGGTGTGTATCGCAAGACCCACATTCCTAACGCCATCGGCTATCAGGAGAAGGAATACTTCAGCCCCGGCGATACCGGTTTTCGTGTCTGGGACACGGCGTTCGGGCGCCTGGGTGTGGGGATCTGCTGGGATCAGTGGTTCCCCGAGACCGCGCGCTGCCTGGCGTTCATGGGTGCTGAAGTCTTGCTGTTTCCCACCGCCATCGGATCTGAACCTGGTTGCGCGACGCTGGATTCCCGTGACCACTGGCAGATGACCATGCGCGGCCACGCCGCCGCCAATCTGCTGCCGGTGGTGGCCGCCAATCGCGTCGGCCGAGAGGCGGCGACCACTGATCCGACCTTGCAGATGAGCTTCTACGGCTCGTCGTTTATCTGTAACCACAAGGGCAAGTTGCTCGCCGAGGCCGACCGCGACAGCACCGGCGTTCTGGTGCAAAGCCCTCATCTGGCTGCCGGGGATCAAAGGTAAGGACATCACGGATGCCCACGTCGATTTCTACGCCCGTTTCGTCAAGCCAGGCGTGGTGATCGCCAACCTCGACAACGACCCTCAGTCATACGATTACAGCGTCACGCGTGCCCATTTGGACATTCTCAACAATGCTACGGATGCCGATGGCCGCACGCTGCAGGTGCATACCGTGTCGCCAACGCTCAAACCACGAAAGAGCAAGTTCAGCCGCAACAACCCGGACTTTGCTGTTGGCTACATCAACTACTTCGTGATCAACGGGGCGGTCATTGCGCCCGAGTTTGGTGACAAGGCGGCAGACTCCAAAGCCTTTGATTTGTTGTCCGAACTCTACCCGGACCGTGAAGTGGTGCTGCTCAACATCGACGCCATCGCTGCCGGTGGCGGCGGTATCCACTGTGTGACCAGTCACCAACCGTTGGCTTAGTCTGGAACAACTCTTTGCCATCGGGTGCTGCGAAGCCGTCAGGCCTTGACCCAGCGTTGACGGCTCCAGCTGCTCAATGTGTCGACGGCCAATACCAGCAACAGCATGGCCAGAATGACCGTGCTGGCTTGAGCTTCCTGGAACAGGCTGAGGCTGACATAGAGCATTTGCCCCAAACCACCGGCGCCGACGAAGCCGAGCACACTGGCCATGCGGATATTGTTTTCCCAGCGGTACAGGATGTAAGCCAGTAGCTGTGGCAACAGGTTGGGCAGTGACCCGTAGCAGAACGCCCATAGGGCATTGCCGCCCTGCAGGCGGATGGCTTCGGCCGGTTCGGGTGGGGTGTTTTCCAGCGCTTCGGCGAACAGCCGGCCGAGCACGCCGGTGGTGTGCAAGGCCAAGGCCAGGGTGCCGGCATTGGGGCCGAGCCCGGCGGCGAGGACCATCAGCGCAGCCCACACCAGTTCCGGAACCGCGCGCAAGGCGTTGAGCACCAGGCGCGACGCGCTCTGCAAAGGCCAGCCGAAGCGCCCGGCCGCGGGCAATGCCAACAGCAGGCCGAATACCGCCGCGAGCAGGGTGCCGAGGGCCGACATGGCGATGGTTTCCAGGGCACCGTGGCCGATGGCTTGCAGATGGCCCGCGCTCAGGTCCGGGCTGAGAAAGCGTTGCGCATAAGCGCCCATCTGCTTCAGGTTACCGCTGCCACCGAGTTCGCCAAGGTCGATGCCCAAGTAGATGAACGAGGCGACCACCGTGGCGCCGATACACAAGAGCAGCACCAGGTTGATCAGGCGATTCATGTCAGCCTCCAGCGCAGCAGTCGGCTGAGTTGATCGGCGAGCAGTACCAGGACGAGAAACGTCAGTAGCAAACTGGCCACTTCACCGCCGGCGAACATGCGCAACGACAAATCCATTTGCTGGCCCAGACCGCCGGCACCGACGAAGCCCATCACCACCGAGGCGCGGATTGCGCATTCCCAGCGGTACACCGTGTACGACAGCAGCTCCGCAGCGACATTGGGCAGGATCCCGTAGAAAAAGGCTGCGAGCCGACCGCTGCCAGCCTGCAATAGTGCGTGGGCCGGGCGCTGGTCGACCGACTCGAAAATTTCCGCGTAGACCTTGCCCAGCATGCCGCTGTAGGTAATGGCGATGGCCAGTACCCCGGCCGTCGGGCCGAGGCCGACGGCGCGCACAAACAAAAGCGCCCAGACGATTTCCGGCACGCTGCGCAGGAAGATCAGTAAACCGCGTACCGGCCAACGCAGCAGTTGACCCCAATAGCTCGGGTGGCCGGCGCGGGAGGCAGCAGACAGCGACAGAGCTCGACTGGCCAGCAGGCTGGCGGGGACGGCCAACAACAACGCCAGGGCCATGCCGGCCGTGGCGATGGCCAGGGTCTGCAGGGTGGCTTGCACTAGCAGCTCAATGAATTCCTCACCATGTGCCGGTGGCCAGAAGGCTGAGACAAACCGGCCCATCTCGCTCTGACTGTCACTCGCCACCAATACACTCAGGTTCAATTCGCTGAAGTGGATGCCCGGCCACAGCAGGGCAAGGGCCAGCAAGGTGAGCAGCAGGCGGGGCCGGGTGGCCGGATCTCGGGCATCACGGGTCAGCATCGGGGAATCTGCACACTCAAGGGCGCCGGAGTAATCGGTGGGGATTGCAGTTGTTCGTTGGCGTAGAGCTTGTCGAGCAACTCGCGGTCGACTTCGCTGGCCGCAAGGTCGAACATGATCTGCCCATCACGCAAGCCGATGATTCGCGAAAAGTGCGCCAAGGCCAGTTCCACCGCATGCAGGCTGGCGACCAGTGTGACGTTGTGCTGCCGGGCATGGCGGCAGAGCACCGACAGCGTGTGCTCGGCCAACACCGGGTCCATGGCCGATACCGGCTCATCGGCCAGCAACACCTCGGGCGCTTGATACAACACGCGGGCAATGCCCACGCGCTGTAGCTGTCCACCGGACAGTTGCTGACATTGCGCGAACAACTTGTCGCTGAGGTCGAGCCTGGCCAATGCCGCGCGTGCGCCCGGAACATCCACCGGATGCAGTAAGTTCAGCAGGCTTTTGCCCAGCCCCCACTGACCCAGCTTTCCAGCCAGAACCGCAGTGACCACGCGCTGGCGCGGTGGTAGCGGGGGCGCTTGATGGATCAGGCCGATGCGCGCGCGCAGACGCTGACGCTGACGGGCGGACAGCTGCCAGGCGCGCTCGCCGAGCACCTGCAGGTCGCCGTCGTCCGGTCGCAGGGCGGTGGCCAGCAGGTTGAGCAGGCTCGACTTGCCCGCGCCGGACGGACCGATGATGGCGACCTGTTCGCTTGCACCGATGTGCAGGTCCACACCGCGCAACGCATGGACGCCGTTAACGTGGGTAAGGCTGACCTGGGTCAGATGCAACGTCATTTGAGCAGTTCGGCGGCGCGTGCGGCTTCCTCGATGCCCTTGTAGTTCTCGGGTTTGGTTTCGATGAATCGGCTGGCGGCCTGCAGATCCAGAATCTCCTTGTCCTTCGGATTCGCCGGATCGAGCGCCAGGAAGGCAGTCTTTATCTTGGCCGCCAGCGCCGGGTCGAGGGTCCCGCGTACCGTCCAGTTGTAGTCATAGTAGGTCGGGGTGGTCGCAAACACTCTGACCTTGGTGGTGTCGACCTTGCCAGCGGCGACCAGTTTTTCCCACACGCTGGCATTCAGTACCCCGGCATCCACCTTACCGGCCTGGACCCAGGCGACAGTGGCGTCATGGGCGCCGGAATAGCCCACACGACTGAAGTAGGTTTCCGGTTTGATGCCGTCCTTGAGCATGAAATAGCGCGGCATGAGACTGCCTGACGTGGAGGACACCGAACCGAAGGCGAAGGTCTTGCCCTTGAGGTCGGCGAGGGATTTGACGGCCGGGTCGGCGGTGATGAATTTGCTGGTGAACTGGGCGTCCTGTTCGCGCTGTACCAGCGGAATGGCATTGCCGGTTTTCAGGCGTGCCTGCACGAACGTGAAGCCGCCCAGCCAGGCCATATCGATACGGTCAGTGGCCAGCGCCTCGACCACGGCTGGATAGTCGCTCACGGGAACGAACTCGACCTTCATGCCCAATTGTTGTTCCAGGTAGGTGCCCAGCGGCTTGAACTTGCGCAGCAGTTCGGTCGGGGCTTCATCGGGAATCGCACTGACTTTCAGGGTGTCGGCGGCCTGCGCCAACAGGGTGCAAAAAGACAGGGTCAAGCCGACAGCCAATGCCAGGGTACGGTTGAGCATGAAAATTCTCCGGTGCATTAAGGCAAAAATGTCGATACGCCAAGTGCAAGCTGATTGCTGCATGGCGCTTTGTGAGGGTAGACGAAATGGAACTAAATTGACCGCTTTTGGCCCGGTTGTTAGTGCAACAAGCCTGAAGTCGATCGGGCCAGGACCCTTGGGTTAGCGCATTTTGCAGCCCGAAATTGCCATGGTTCATGACCGCTCGTAACCCGGCCCGAGGGTTGGCTCACGCTTCGCTATTCTTCATGAGACTACCGGGTTGCAAGTGGAACAGAGGATTGAATGATGAAGATGTTACTGATGGTCGAGTGCCCTAACGAACCCTTCAACACCCTTGTCAAAGCGGGGACGGTGGGCGAGGTTATTGAGCGCATCCTGAACAGCATCAAACCGGAGGCGGTGTACTTTACTGAACAAGACGGCATGCGTGCTGGGATTTTTGTGGTCGACGTGCAAGACCCCTCCGACATCCCCGCATTGGCGGAGCCTTTTTTTCTCAACTTCAACGCCACCTGCAAGTTCCGTATTGTGATGAGTGCACAGGATCTGCAAAAGGCCGGTCTGGAGACGCTCGGGAAAACGTGGGCGTGCTGATAGACCATTTGGGGTCGGCACTGACGACCCCGTTTCCGTCAACCGAATGTCCTTGATCTTCCTTAAAGATGGCTAAATCTTTCAGCGGGTGTTTCGTAGTTTAGTTTTTCTTCTTGATGAGTTTGCCCAGGTAATACTTCAGGCTTAAACGATCTTTGGGCCTTGGCTTGTAGTGGGTTTTGTTTCTTTGTGCGGGATCAATCACCAGGGTTCCTGCGGTGTAGTAATAAAGCGCTATAGACCTGCGCGTGATGTGCTCTGGCGTTGTTAAAGGCTCTGGATGCCCATGATTGCTGTCTTTGTCTGTATTGAAAATGACACATCGATTGTAAATGGGCAGGACTTTTTTAAGGCAGGTCTTCATGTCGACATCCCAAAGTTCAAGGTTGCCGCCGTATTCCTCTCGCCAGTCTTCATTTAGATAAATGATGATATTCAGTCTGCGCTCAACGTTAAGCTTCTTGTTGAGCCTGAAATCCGAGTGCACCCCCAGGAAACCACCAGTTTTCGTTTCATGCAGGCCGCCACCCGTAAAGTAGGGGTCGGGTATCAAGCCTTCGATGCCTGTGAGCTTTTCAAGAAATTGCAACATGGGGGCCGAGTTGAAGGCGTTGAAAATGGTCTTCAAATAGGGAGTGCATTCGTTGGGACTGATTTGACGTTTTCGTTGACCTTTATAGCCGCGCTCATAGAGCATTTCGTTGTTGGTGGGTTCGATTGGGAAGTGCGAGCAGATACTCGCAATCAGCTCTTCATCCAGGAAGTTATCGATGACAATGTGCGGAAATGGCGTAGCCTGAGTATAGCCACTGGCCAATGAGGAACCCAAGGCGCTGGCGGCGTTCTGGTCGAAATCAAGCGCCGGGGAGAGGGTCATAGGTAGTGCTTGAGTGATGTTTGCCATTACCGCTCCAATAACTTGATCCAGGTGGATGACTTCAAGCAGCGTCCAGCGCACTGCTCGTTATGTCTCTTCGTCGCTTAACTTTTGCTGTCTTCTTTTTTCAGGCGCTTAAGAATATCGTTGTACATTTTGGTTCGTCTATGAGTCTTTTCATAGCCGCCAGCGGCTGCGACAGTGCCGGACTGAATGTGATCCAGATAACTGAAGATTTTACGCGGTGATAACATTTCAACGACATAGCCAAGCTCGGTCATGCGGTCTTGGAGGGTGTAGCCTGGCACGCGATCATCCATCGAAAAATGCATGTTGTGCTGTTTGATAAGTTTGCAGTTCCACAATGTACAGAAACTCTTCAAGTAGACTTCTCTGTACGGTTTTGGCTCTCTGGAGCGTAATCCTATGGAGATTTTCAGGCGTCTGAAATGGTGTTTGAATAGTCGTGAGCTAAAGCGCCAAAACGTTCTTGTGGTGCCACGGTTTAATTGCTCAACACAACCGACGGCTACGACTTTTTGGTTTTTCAAACATTTATTCAACATCATCGGAAAAACATTTTTATCGAAAATAAATGTGTCGGTGTGCAGTAAAAATAAATAATCAGTTTCAACTCGCTCCAAAACCAGGTCTAGTGCTTTGCCATGCGCGATATGGCCCGGTTCTGGTTCAGAAACAGAGCGCTCGATTAAATTGATCCAGTCAAGCGTTCGTAAGTACTCAGTGCTTTCATCGGCGGAATAGTTGTCAACTACCCATATCGGGACGTTGTGGCTGCCCACATGCTGGTGCAACAAGTCTAAGCATATCCTGGTGATTTCTGGTGTTTTGTAATTGACTATAACTATGCTGAAGGTTTTAGAGTTATCAGCCAGAAATCTAGTGTTATTCATCGTTCATGTGCCCAATGATACTGCGTGTTATTGGAGAAATAATTGAACTTGTGAGCATTATATGGGCGTCATCGTATAAGGATCTGCTCTGTCGGTAAACATCCGTGACTTAATTCGTTACATGTTCCCCCGCTAGCAGTCTCCCGTGCACGCAGCTTGGCTAAGTACTGCCATTGCTGTAGTGACCGTGGCAACTGCGCATTTAGCCTTACTGATGAAACGTGTGGCCCAGTGCATTCAGGCGAATTGCGATGGGTGGCAAGCGCTGGCTGCTCAGAGCAAGGGTTTCGACATCGTCTGCGGTGTTTTGCGCGATGGTCTGCACAGACTGCAAGCGCCCGACCACTTCGCGACTTGCCGTGGATTGTTCGCGGGTGGTGGTGACAATGCGCCCATTGAGTTCATCGATATGGGAGATGTCGCTGCCCACCGCCTGCAACATCGCTGCCGCCAGCTGACTGTCTTCGACACAGCGCTTCACGCCTTCGCGGACTAATGCTGAAGTGGCGCGCAGTACGGCAGATCCGTTGCAATCCGGCCGTGGGGAATTGGGTGTCGATGGGAGAAGATGGAACCCACCTCGTCGATAGCGTCTAAATTACAGAGAGATGTCCCGCCACGTTGAAGGAACGACTCATGCTTAGATCTCGCTCATTGATTGCAGCTATTACATGCCTTGCGCTGGTTTCCGGTTCCGTGACTGCATTGGCCGATCCTGGTAATGGAAAGGGCCAGGGAAACGGCAAGGGAAATCCGCAAAACAGCCAGGTCCATGGCAACCAGGGAGGCAAGGGCAAAAATGCCGGAGGCGGCGATTGGAATAATGGCCCAAGCATCAATCGCGGCAGCGTACTTGAGATTGTTGGTGGGTATCGGGACTACTGGAGCCCCGGACCTGCATTGCCACCCGGCATTCAAAAGAACCTCGCGCGAGGTAAGCCGCTGCCCCCCGGAATTGCCAAAAAACTGGACGGTCGATTGATCGGCAGGTTGCCCCATTATGATGGGTATGAATGGCAGCAAGTTGGCACCGACTTGATATTGGTCGCGCTGGCAACCGGTCTCATCTATGAAGTGCTCAACGGTGCATTTGATTAATGGGCATGATCCCTATGCCCATTTGAAGGTGGAAGCCGGCGCAACCAGCGCTATTCGTCCACGCTGATGCCCGATCCGCCTAATTCGTTGGGGACGTCCTTCAGCTTGGGCAATCCATCCTTGATGCGCAGCACTGTCTCCTGATAGTGGACGTGAACGCCT
This sequence comes from Pseudomonas sp. LS2P72, assembly GCF_054897865.1. Classification (NCBI taxonomy): domain Bacteria; kingdom Pseudomonadati; phylum Pseudomonadota; class Gammaproteobacteria; order Pseudomonadales; family Pseudomonadaceae; genus Pseudomonas; species Pseudomonas sp. LS2P72. Next base: position 4,558,988 of record NZ_CM142708.1, on the reverse strand, counting down.
GGCGAATACGCGAGATCCGGGATGACCGCGGCATACACATCGATGAGCCCCATTCCTGGGTGTTCAGTGAAGAGGTGCCCGCCGCACGTCTTGCACCACTTGCGGTAACTTCGCGGTGTCTTGTTGTAGGTACCGATGTTGTCAGCACCCCGAGTCACTTGCACCGCCTCGGGTTTCCACAGCGTGAAGGCATTGATCGGTCCCGCTGACCAATGCCGACACGACTCGCAATGGCAGTAGCCCATTCCGACCGGTTCGCCGCTGACGGTAAACTCGACTGCGCCGCAAAAACAACTGCCTTTGTAAGACCGTTCAATGCTCATGGCATGACTCCTTGATCAATTGCCAGGCGATACCGCCGGACGTCATTCGTCAATGTAATGCACTGCTGTCGCCGGCGTGCGCCGCACCTGCAGTTCGAAAATGTCAGGACGCGCGTAGTGCCCAGTGACGTCGAGCGCCCGCCGCGCTGGCGCGACGAGAGCGACGTCGATGTCCGCATACAAAATGCCGGCCTCTCGGTGTAATGGACCGGCCACGATCCGGCCTTGAGGACTGACCACTACCGAGTCGCCGTCGTTGATCCATTCATCCGGATCGGCAAACAGTTGCGCACGCGCCGGGAAGTCGTCGGGAATGTCACTGCCGCGCAGCGCGGTGCCGCTGCCGAGCACCCAACAGCGGCCTTCGAGGGCAATGTGACGCATCGTGCTGATCCAGCCTTCGCCCGTGTCGTACGTGGGGGCGACGTAGATTTCCACCCCTTGGGCATACAGTGAATAGCGTGCCAGCGGCATGTAGTTTTCCCAGCAGATCAGCGCACCCACGCGGCCGACCGGTGTATCGACCGGACGCAACCCGGTTGCATCACCGAAGCCATGCACCATGCGCTCGGGATTGGTTGGCATCAGCTTGCGGTGTCGGTTGAGCACTGCGCCGTTAGCGCCGATAACGACTACGCTGTTGTAGAGCGTGCCGCCTCCATTGCACCGGTCGCATTCATTGATGCCGCACACGATCGTCACCGCGTGAACCCTGGCGGTCTCGCACAATTGGCTCAGGTCACCGTTCGCGATATCGACGGCGTTGGCCAGCAGCCGCGTGTGCAACTGGCCCATGACAGCCCCGTCCGTTCCCGCCGCCAGCCGCCAGATCCACGACGGGTAACCGGGAATGTACGATTCGGGCAAAACGATCAGCGAGGCTCCCGCCGTCGCTGCCTCGGCGACCGATTGCACGGCCCGGGCGATTGTCGCGCTGCGATCGAGCAGCACAGGCGGACGCTGAATGATGGCTACCTTGGTCATGGCGTGCTCCTTTGATGTTGGGCTTTCGAGGTTTCAGCGTGCGCGTGGCGAAGTGGCGGGGCTAGTTCAGAATCTGAAGCGTTGTAATTGCGGAGCCAAGGCAATGGACGAAAGCTACGGTCAGTTCTGCACGGTCGCGCGCGGCGCTGAAGCCCTGTGCGAGCGCTGGACACCTTTGGTCGTGCGCGAGTTGCTGTGCGGCAGCAAGCGCTTCAATGAACTGCACCGCGGCGTGCCCCGGATGTCCACCAACCTGCTGGCACAGCGGCTGCGGCATCTGGAAGAAATCGGTGTCGTGCATCGCACGGCCACCGGCAAAGTCTGGGAGTACAGCCTGACCGAGGCGGGCGAAGAATTGCGCCCCATCATTATGGCGCTCGGTCATTGGGGCGCGCGCTGGATCGGCAGTCGCCTTCGCGATGACGAACTCGACGCGGGCCTGCTCATGTGGGACGTGCGCCGGTTCGTGCGCATCGAGACATTCCCGTCCCGACCGGTGGTCATCCACTTCAAATTCCGCGACGCGCGGCCCGGCGAGCAAGCGTGGTGGCTCGTGGTTGAACAGGGTGTGGCAGACCTGTGCCGCGACGATCCCGGACGCGAACTGACGCTCGTCGTGGACTCCAGCGTGCGCGCGTTGACCGAGGTGTGGACGGGCGACCGCACACCGCGGGAGGTTCTTCAGTCGCGAGAACTGCGTGTAGATGGCGCGGTGAAGGATGCGGAAAGTTTGTGGCGCTGGCTTGGCACGAGCGCGTTCGCGGGTACGCGGAGCGCTGCACGCTAGCGCTGGCAGCTCCGTCGGTCGCAGGACTTTGAACTGTCTGGGGCTTACAGCGTCATAAGATTCGCGATATCAACTTATGGAAAGCCATCATGCTTTTGAAGAATAAGAGTCTCATTGCTGTAATGTCCTGCGCTCTGATGCTGGCGGCCGCCCCATTACTCCCTGCTGACCTGTCCATCATGAACTCCGCCTATGCGAAAGACGGTGGTGGTGGTGGTGGTGGTGGTGGTGGTGGTGGTGGTGGTGGTGGTGGTGGTGGTGGTGGCGGCGGCGGCGGCGGAAACGGTGGTGGTAATGGTGGCGGAAACGGAGGTGGTAATGGCGGTGGCCACGGCGGCGGTACAGGCGGCGGTCACAGCGGTTCAGGGCACTCCGGCAACTCCGACAGCAACGGCCGTGGTAATGGACTGTCCAGCGATCATGCCGGCAAGGCTGTTCGCGACCGTGGTGAAAGCGGAAACCACTACGGCAATGATCGCAATGGTGATCGCGGCCATGGCTCAACGACTTCGGGTATCGCCAATTCCAGAGACTCTCGAGGCTTGGACAAAGCCAGGGCAGTCTCGACCACGACACCAGGCGATCACAACACGAAAGGGTTGAGCAAAGCCGGGACGTCGGTATCGAAAAAATCGCACTGATCAGCCATAACGGCTGATAGGGCTTAGCGGCTGGCTGCGATGGTCTGCATCGTCCAGCGGTGGGTGAATAGGCTGCAAGCTACCAAACCCCACAGCAAGCAATCCTGAACAAAACGGGCGCCTGACAAGGCGCCCGTTTTCGTTTGTTGCGCTGCTTGAATCCGTAAGCGTCGACCGATCACATCCTCTCTAGCGCAGCAGATGCACCGCCAAGCCGACAAGCGCGCAAGCCATCAGCACCTGAATGACGCCCCGTTTAAAGCGGAACAAGGCAATCGCCGCGGCAATGGCAATCAACGCAGAGGGCCAGTCGAGATTGCCGCTGAAGCCCTTCGGCCACAGCACGTGATAACCGAAGAAACATGCCAGATTGAGGATCACTCCAACCACTGCCGCTGTAATGGCCGTTAGCGGTGCAGTGAACTTGAGTTCGTTGTGGGTCGACTCAACCAGCGGGCCACCCGCGAGGATGAACAGGAACGAGGGCAGGAAGGTGAACCATGTCACCAGCGAGGCGGCGACAGCCCCAGCCAGAAATACTTGATCCGCCCCGAAAACCTGCGAAACGTATCCCCCGACAAAACCGACAAAGGCCACCACCATGATCAGCGGCCCTGGTGTGGTTTCGCCTAACGCCAGTCCGTCAATCATCTGTGTCGGGGTAAGCCAGCCATAGTGACCGACCGCACCTTGATAGACATATGGGAGGACCGCGTAGGCCCCGCCAAAAGTCAGTAACGCGGCCTTGGTAAAGAACCAGCCCATCTGGGTCAAGGTGCCTTCCCAGCCAAAAAGCGCGGTCAAGACTCCCATCGGCAACGCCCATAGCGCTGCGCCGATGAGGGCCAGCAGCGCCAGTTTCATCCAGCTGAACCGGGCATGTTCCGGGGACGGGGTGTCGTCATCGATCAAGGCTGGGCCGAAGGACTTTTTGGCAGCGCTATGGCCCCCGGTTCTGAACTTCTCAGGCGCCAGACGCCCTCCGACATAGCCGATTGACGCTGCCCCCAATACGATCAGCGGGAAAGGAACATTGAACGCGAAGATCGCGGTAAATGAAGCTGCTGCTATCGCCCACAGCCAGTTATTCTTCAGCGCCCGCGTGCCGATCCTGTGTGCCGCCTGCACCACGATGGCCGTCACGGCAGGCTTGATCCCATAGAAGAGGCCGGCCACCACAGGCACTTCGCCGAACGCGATGTACATCCACGACAACGCGATGAGGATGAACAGAGAGGGCAGCACAAACAACACTCCGGCGATCACTCCGCCCCAGGTTCGATGCATCAGCCAGCCGATGTAGGTTGCCAATTGCTGAGCCTCTGGCCCAGGCAGCAACATGCAATAGTTGAGCGCGTGCAGAAAGCGTCGTTCGGAGATCCAGCGCCGACGTTCTACCAGTTCCTGGTGCATGATCGAAATCTGTCCTGCTGGCCCGCCGAAACTGATGAAGCCGAGTTTCAACCAGAACCGGAATGCCTCATACAAGCTGATCGCCTCCGGCCTCGATAGATCCTCTTCAGCCGTTGATGCCAACACCTTACTCATTGGGTTGTTCCTCTTTCACAAACTCGGCGAGCAGGCCGTCGAAGATGGCGCTGGCAGCAGCCAGCAAGTGGTCGTCATGGGTAATGGTTTCGCGCAATCCCGCCAGCACCCGCTCGATGCCGGCAGCCTCCAAAGGCTGAATGCCACCGATATCGAGGTAGTGCACCAAGGCCGCGATGCGGTTCAGGCCAGGCTCTTGAAGCTCAAAACTGGCTTGCAGGGTTTCGAACGTCACGCGATTGCCGACATGACTGAAGGTCGCATCATCGAAGTCGAAGCCCAACGCGTCTGCCGGACAGTCCTGTGGAGTATTCAGCCAGAGGATCTGAGCTTGAGGAGCTCGACAGACGCCAGAGCATCGCGACAAACACCGGTATCAGGCAACAGATACGCACCATCGCGCAAAACCGCCGCACCTGAGGCTTTCAGAGCACGCCAGGCTCGCATGCGCTCGGTGGCATTCGCGGTGGGTAAAGCGAGAATCAGTGTCAGCCAGTTGTTCATGTAGAGAGTGCTATTTATTTTGTAATTCTTATTACGTTATCGGTGTTTTTGGCGTTTGGAAAGCCATCCTTGAAATCTGCATTAAATGAAGATTGATTTGAAGTGAAGGCCGGCAATCCGATGGATGCTGGCGCATCTCTTTGTTTGCAGACACAAAAAAACGGGCGCCTTCACGGCTAATGCCGATCAGTTAAGAAGCACAATCCGTAGCAGCTGGCAAAGCCTGCTGCTACGGATTGTGTTTTGGCTTAACTGACTTGCATTACGCCTTCACGGCGCTCGTTTTTGCAGCTGACCCTCTCCATCAAGTCACAACCATCGCGCAACTGAATGACCAGCAATTTGGAAAAGTCCGACAGCACACGCCGTGTCGCTCACGTTGTCTCGAGCACCACGGCCGGTTGGAGCGGCGTTGCTTGATAGACCAGCAGTTGCCATTGTTCATCGGTTTTCTGCCACGCCGTGAGCGTTCGGTTGTGCAGATGTTTTCGCACGCCCCCGGAGGTGACGGTGATGAACATCTCGCCAAACGCGATCGCCAGTTCACCCACCCGGGTCACTTTGTCGATTTGATGGTTGAGGGTGTGATAGATGAACTCCCGGGAGCGGCATTTCTCAAGGTAGCTCTTGAGATCGTCGACCACACCGCTGGCGTGGATGTAGGTCAGGTCCGGGTGGAACAGGTAGCTGAAAATATCCAGATGACCGCCGAGCATGGCGGCACTGCGTTGTGCTTCGCAGGTGCGGATCACCAGGTCGATCTGATCGTTATGCGTCATCAGCCGCTCCTCGCGCCGCCGTGACGATGATTTCGATCAGCAGTTTGCCACCCAGGTCGGCGCCGTAACAGGCGCGCTGGGGCCAGTGCTGCGGGTTGTCGCCGATCCAACGGGCCCAGATTTCATCGACCATGGGTTTGCTGCCCATGTCCGCCAGTAGCACCTGGGCCGACAGCATGCGCGAAGCGTGGGAGCCAAGGCCTTCGAGGCTGGTGCTCAACGCGGCGAGGGCCTGGTGAGTCTGGCCGACGATGTCCAGTGAGGTGTCCGCAGAGGTTGCCACGGTATAAACGATGTTGGCGCAGGCGCAGGAACGGCTACGTCCTGCGTGGCCGCTCGGAACGCGTTCAATTGTTTGCATAGGGTCTTCTTCCAGGTTGAAGTGAGGCACAAGCCAGCATCGACTGGCTTCTGCCGTCCTTGATTAAACCGGCTGCGTTGCTTCTTCCGCGGCAATGGCGGCCTGAACGCTTGGACGTGCTTCGATGCGCTTCATGAACGACGCCAGTTCTGGCCAGTTCTTGACATCGATATTGAAGAACGGCAGCCACTTCAGCACGGTGAACAGGTAGGCATCGGCCAGGCCGAAGGCGCCCAGCAGGTAGTCTTTGTACACCAGGCCCTTGTTCAGGTAGTCCAGGCGCTTGAACAGTTTCTGCCGGAAAATTTCTTTGGTGGACTCAGGAATATCAGCATTGAACAAGGGCGCGCTGCCACCATGGATTTCCGAGGTGATGAAGTTCAGCAGTTCCTGCAGACGAGTGCGCTCCCAGGTGCCGTTGGCCGGTGCCAAGGAATTGCCCGGAACCTGATCGGCCAGGTACTGGACGATGGCCGGCCCTTCGGTCAGTACCTGGCCGTTATCCAGCACCAGTGCGGCGACGTATCCCTTTGGGTTGATGTCGCGGAAATCACGGCCTTCTGCCGTGGCTTTGGTCTTGTTGTTGACCCGGATCAGTTCGAAAGACAGGCCCAGCTCACGTAGCACGATGTGCGGCGACAGGGAGCAGGTCATGGGGGCAAAGTACAGTTTCATGGATATCTCCTTATAAGCGGGCAACCCTTACCCGAACGTGTTGCCGTTCCAGGCCTGAAACGGCTGTGAACCTCGTTCCAGACATATTGGTGTCATGTCATCGAACGGTAAAATTACGATCTTATGCGCCCATCATTAGGTGCTCTTATGTTCATTCAAGCGACTTTCGCTTCAGTACTGCGAACCGTCATCGGGATGTCGCTGCCGAGGGTCGACTTGCGGATTTCATTGAGAAACGCCTGGGCAGAAGGCGTGTGTTCGCCGGCGGGTGAGCAAACCAGGCCGAACTCGCGATAGATCGGTTTGCTCAATTCGAAGACCCGCATTCCCCGGCGATCAACCGGCAGTGTCGAGGCCGGTACGATCGAAATGCCCATGCCTTCACTGATCAACGCAAACGCCGTGGTCCAGTCGCGCACGGTGATCTTGATGTCCTTGAGCTTGAGTCCTTCACGCTCGACCAGAGACTGACCATTGAGGTAGCAGCCGCCGGTCGCGAGGATGAAAGGCTCTTCCACCAGATCCTTGAGCGCGACCGTGCTGGCCGAGGATTTGCGGGCCAAGTGATGGTTCGCGGGGACTGCCGCCACCCAGGAATCGCGGCCCAGCAGCAACGCACCACGGGACGGGCAGGGATTCATCACGACGCCCAGGTCGATGCTGCTGTTGGTCAGCCATTGTTCGACTTCTTCATCGGTGCCTTCGAGCGAGACGATTTCGATACCGGGGTGCAAACGACTGAAGCTTTGCAGCAGCGGCGGCAGCAGGTTGGCGAACACGGATGGAAAGCTCGCGAGTTTGATCCGCCCCAGATGGCATCCGCGCGATGCATCTACCAGGTTCTGAATTGATTCGAACTCGCTGAGCATGCGTCGTGCGCGGTCGATGATCTGCTGCCCGATCGCCGTCGCAGTGGTCTGGCGGCGGTCGCGCACGAATACTTTTACGCCTAGCGTTTCCTCCATCTGCGTCAGGGCCTGGCTTGCGCCCGACTGGGTAATGCCATAGCGCTCGGCGGCGCGGGAAACATTTTCGGCGTCAGCCACGGCGACCAACAGGCGCCAATGCATCAGGTTCATCATCTCAGTAGTTCCTCTTATGTTCGGCTAATCGAGATTTAATTTTACGAAGCACCTGCACAGCCTCAGGATCGCCCCTGAATACACAGTGAGGTGTTGGAAAGTGGGCAAAACCTTGTCAATGGGTTTGGCGGCCAGACCCGTCTCGGCGGCTCCTGTTCTGGTGAGCGTGGCGTTGAGTTCGTTCATGGTCGCGCTGGATGTCACAGCGCTGAACGTGGCGCTGCCGAGCATCGGGCATGACCTGGCAACGGGTATGGATCGGCTGCAATGGATCGCCGGCGCCTACACCCTGGTGTTTGCGAGCCTGCTGTTATCGGCCGGTGCGTTAAGTGATCGTCTGGGGGCCAGGAAAGTGTTTCTGTGTGCACTGTTGGTGTTCACCGCTTCGTCAATGGCCTGCGGATTGGCCCAAGGCGTCGTTGAACTGATTGCCGCGCGGGCCATTCAAGGCATCGGTGCGGCACTGATGCTGCCCAGTTCCATGGCACTGCTGGTCGAGGCGTATCCCGATCCCAAAGCGCGGGCCAAGGCCGTGGCCTTGTGGGGCGGGATCTCGGCACTCGCGCTGGTGAGCGGCCCGTTGTTGGGCGGCATGCTGGTGGAACTGGCCGACTGGCGCTCGATTTTTTATCTGAACGTACCGTTCTGCCTGATTGCCTTGGGCTGTTGCGCGGTACGCAGCAGTCGCCTTGCCATCCAGCCGCGTTCGATTGACTGGGCGGGACAGATGCTTTCGGCGCTGGCGCTGGTGTCGTTGATCTTTGCCCTGATTGAAGGGCCGGTGTGGGGCTGGGGCAACGCGTGGGTCATCGCTACGTTGCTGGTGGCGCTGATTTCGGGCGCGGCGTTTATCTATTCGCAGCAAGCGCAGCGTGAACCGATGCTGCCGCTGAATCTGTTCGAGTCCAGAACCTTTTCCGCTGCCATTGGCGCCGGGTTTCTGCAAACCCTGGCGTATTACGGCAGCCTGTTCGTGCTGCCGTTCGCATTGCAGGGGCAGGGCCGGACGCCGGTGGAGATCGGCCTGGCAATGATCCCAATGACGATTGCGACCGGCGTGATGGCGAGTCTCTCGGGGCGTTTGTCCAATGCCTTCGGTGCTCGTTCAGTCGGTGCCGCCGGTATGCTTTGTGGAGCGCTCGGGGCGGCATTGCTGGCGCTGTACGGAATGGATCGCATCAGCCTGATGCTCGGGGGGCTGTTGATCGGTCTGGGTGGTGCGACCTTGCCGGTTATCGTCGGCGCTTGTCTGGCAAGTGTGCCAAGCGGCAAGGTCGGCGTCGGTTCCGGGGTACTCAATGCCGCGCGCCAATGTGGCGGAGTGACCGGTATCGCCTTGCTCGGCGCCACGCTCGAAGAGCCGGGGCGCGCCACCGGTGCCTTATCGATCATTGCCCTGTCGTTCATTGCCGCCGCCTTGCTGACCGTGCTGCGGCTGTACACCGACGAAGTCGATGTCGTGAGTGAATGCTGACCGGCGCGCCGAAGCTGGCCGGTGAGTGTTTCAATGAATCGACGTTGCGTTGCCTGCCCCGTATCGAACAGGCAGGCAAACGCAACGTTGTTGTGTGGGTTCAGGTTGTGAAAGAGCGATTCGGCAAGGCGCCGAAGCACGCTTGCCGAAGATGCAGCCAACAGCGATGTTCAACCCCAGCGGCGTACCTTGCCGGTGTCCAGTCCCAATAGATCGAGCATGCGGCCAACCGTGTGATCGACCATGTCCTCGATGGATTGCGGCCGGGCATAAAACGCCGGTACCGGCGGCATCACGATGCCGCCCATCTCACAGATCTGGGTCATGCTGCGCAGGTGTCCCAGATGCAATGGCGTTTCGCGCACCATCAGAATCAATGGCCGGCGCTCCTTGAGTGTCACGTCGGCGGCGCGACTGAGCAGGCTGCCGGTGATGCCGCTGGAAATTTCCGAAAGGCTCTTGATCGAGCAAGGTGTCACCACCATGCCCAAGGTCTTGAACGAGCCGCTGGAAATCGATGCGCCGATGTCTGCCGGATCGTGCACGACGCTGGCAAGGGCTTTGACATCCGCCACTTTCATGTCGAGTTCATGGGCCAGCGTGACTTGAGCCGATTTGGTCATGATCAAATGGGTGGCTAGCCCCAGCTCGCGCAGCAGCACCAGGGTGCGCACACCGTAAATCACGCCACTGGCACCGCTGATGCCGACCACGATGCGGCGTTCAGGGCTGCTCATGGGAATCCACCGCGTTGTCGAATGCGCTGATCACCGGCGCTTCGCCCGGCAGACCCAAATCGCTCCAGCGCTCGCGCACGCGTTCGTAGACCGATGGGCGCAACAGGGTGCGGATCGGGAAGTTGCGAATGTTGCGGTAATCCTTGCAAGCGTTGATCAAGGCTTTGGAACCGAAGAAACGCTTCTCCGGCGGGTTCTGTGCCGGATCCAGCGGCGAGCCGCGGGTGTTGCGCAGAATGTCGATGTCATCGCTGGGCGTGGCGCGCGTGGCCATGGCCCACAGCACCTGATTCATGTCGGTGGGATCGACGTCCTCGTCTACCGCGACGATCCATTTGCTGATGTAGGCGCCGCCGGGCACCTGACTGGCGAGCGCCAGGGCTTGTGCGGCATGCCCGGCGTATTTCTGTTCGAGACTGATGACGATCATGCCGAAGGCCCCGGCAGCGGCGGGCGGGCAATACACCCCTTTAATGCCCTGGATCCCGAGCTTGTCGAGGTCGCTCCAGATCTTGGCCGAGCGGATGGTGGAGAAAAACGCGCTTTGCTCGTTCGAGGGAAAATCGGCCATCAGCGCATTGGTCAGGATCGGTCGGGTGCGGTAGTGCAGGGCGGTGACTTCGATCAGCGGACAATCGATGTCCCTGTAGCCGTAGTAGCCGGTGAATTCGCCGAAAGGCCCTTCTTCACGGGTCGAGCCCGGGCGAATGACGCCCTCAATGACAATCTCCGCTGCGGCAGGAATCAGCAGGTCGGAGTTTCTCGCGCGCACCACTTCAATGGGTTTGCCCTTGATGCCACCGGCAAAATCATACTCGCTGACGCCCGGCGGCAACGACTGCGATCCCACCACCATCATCAATGGATCGACGCCCCAGGCTGCCGCGACGGGCAGAGCCTCGCCCCTGGCCCACGCCTGGTGGATGTGACGCAGGGCATCCTTGCCCGGTGCCAGCGACAGGCCGACCTCGCGGGGACCCTGGATCATCATTCGATAAGTGCCGACGTTCAGATAGCCGGATTCCAGATCCCGGGTGAACACTGCGTCCGCCGTACCGGCGTAGGCGCCGCCATCCCTTGGCCAGTGTTTGGGGATCGGCAGGCGGGTGAGGTCGATGTCGTTGCCGGTGAGGGTGTTCTGGTAGATCGGCGCGGCTTCAGCCGAGATTTCAAGCGGGGCGATGCTGTGTTTGAGCTTGTCTTTGGTGCGCCGGATCAGTTCCATGGTCGGCGTATCCGGTGCCTCCTCAAGGGTGATCGCGGTGCGCGCCACGCTCGGGCCGAAGATGTTCCACAAATGACGCAAGCCCAGCGGCGAGTCCGCTTGGTCGAAGAGCACCGCAGGCGAGTCGGTTTGGCGGGCCACCAGATAAGTGATGGCGCTCATTTCTTCAATCGGGTCGACGGCTTGCGAGACGGTCTGCAGTTCGCCGATCTTCTCGGCCCGTGCCAGCCAGTCTCGAAGGTCGGCAACCGGTTCAATCAATTCGTTCATCTTGGGTATCCGCAGGGACTGAATAGAAAAAACGGCGGGCGCATTTCTGCACCCGCCGTCAGCAGATCAACGTTTGTCGATCGAGTACTTTCCAGGCCCCAACAGGCAGAGGAAAAGGAAACCGCCGGCGATGCTCACATTCTTGAAAAAATGCACAAACAGCGTGTGATGATCGGCCGGATTGGTGGTGTTCCAGAACGCATGACCGATGATCCCGGTGCCGATGGTGTACAGCACGAAAATCGCTGCGATGGGCCGGGTCCAGAAGCCGAACAGCAGGGCCAGTCCGCCGAAGAATTCGACGAGGGTGGCGACGATCGCGGTGAACTCAGGGATCGGCGCGTTCACCGATTTGAGGTAGGTCACGAAGCTGCCGTGGTCGGTGACATAGGTAAAACCGAAGTAGCCGTACAGGATCAGAATCATGATCCGTGCCACGAGGATCAGTGCGTCGCGTTGGTCATCGAACAGTTGATAGCGTAAGTACATTCCATTGCTCACAAGTCAGATTGGGTAAGGGATGGCGGCGGAGTCTGTGTCAGCCAGAAAAAACGATTGATCGAACACCTGTGGGTTCACAGCGTTTTCGTGGTTTGGTTGAGCGTCGAAAACGTCAAGTACGTTGCCGGCGGCCAGTTTCGCCATGCGGCTCACTGCCTCGCGGGAAACCCCGGCCAGGTGCGGCGAACAGATAACGTTGTCGAGGCTGGGCAGACCGCTGCCGTGGGACGGCGGTTCTGGCAGGAACACGTCCAGCGCGGCGCCGGCGATGCGTTTTTCGACCAGGGCCTGATAAAGCGCCTGCTCGTCGACGATGCCGCCACGTGCGGTGTTGATCACATACGCCTGGGGTTTCATCAGGGCCAAACGCTCGGCGGACAGCAAGCCGACCGTTTCGGCGGTCTTCGGGCAGTGCAGGCTGACGTAATCGGCGCTCGCCAATCCGTTTTCCAGCACGGCAACCGGCTCGACGCCGTGGGGCAACTGCCGTGGGGCGAGGTACGGGTCGTACACCTTGACCCGCATCCCCAGCGCCACGAGGAGCGTGGCAACACGGGCGCCAATCCGCCCGCAACCGATGAGCAGCACTTCGCGGCCTTCCAGTTCACTGGGCAGGTAGTCGTAGCGCTGATGCCAATTGCCGTTGCGCACCAGATGGGTAAGCGCCTCGGTTCGTTTCGCCAGGGACAGCATGAAGCCCAGGGTGTGCTCCGCCACTGCCCGGTGATTGGCATTGGCGCAGACCATCACGGGAATCGCGGCCTCGGTCATCGCCGGGATATCGACTGCGTCGAACCCGACGCCGATCCGCGACACCACCTGCAAACCCGATGCGCGTTGCAACTCGGCGGTGCCGAACCGGGTCAGGCCGAGAACCACGCCGTGCACTGCATCGAAGCTCTCGAGCAAGGCCTGGAACTGGCCCTGCTCGATGGTGTTAGGAAACTCCACCACTTCAATGTCGTCACGCTCGTGCAGCATTTGCTTGCCTTCGGCACCCAGGATATGGGCGATCAGGACGCGCTTCTTGTTCATGCGACGTGCTCCTGTACCGCGTTCCGGGCAAAGAACTCGCCGTCATTGACGCCGATGCGGAACATCACCCGCTGGGCATCCCGCGACAGCTCGGTAGCGCAGTGCAGCACCGATCGGTTATCCCAGATCAGCAGGTCGTTGGGCTCCCACTGGTAGTTGAAAATCCGCTCCGGCGTCAGGGCAAACGCAAACAGCTCATCAAGCAACGTCCGACTTTGCTCTTGCGAGTAACCGTTGATGCGCGAGGTGTAGCCCGGGTTAACGTAGAGGCTTTCGTGCTGTGTGCGCGGATGCACGGCAACCGTTGGGTGAGTGCTGGCCGGGAAGGTCTGCTCCAGGCGAGTGAAGATTTCCTGGATCGACTCCCCGACATCGTCTTCCTTGACTTTGTAAGTCCAGCGCACGTCATGTACCGCCTGACGATTGTTGATCCGCTCGTACAGATCCTTCGGCAGATCGTCATACACCGACTGCATATCCACGAACAGCGTATCGCCACCCGCTTCGGGAATCTGTTGCGCGTGCAGCATGGTCAGTGGCAGTGGCTCGGCCAAGTAGCTGGAGTCGCTGTGCCACATGTTGCCGAGCTTGCGCGCACCGACCGCGCCAGCGCCGTTGCGGTTGTTGATTACCAGAATGTTCGGATACGCCGGGTCGTGGTAACTCTTGAGCTTGAACTGTTCGAGTTCTCCGAAGCACGCTGCAAACTGTTGATAACCCTCACGGGTCAACGTCTGGTTTTTCAGTGCCACCACTTTGCGTTCGTATACCAGTTCCTGAATGGCACGAATCTCCTCCAGGGAAGCCGTGTTGATATCGAAATCCGTCACCGACGTGACGAAGGTTTGCGCCAGATCCGTTCGCTTCATCTTGTGAGTCTCCTGCACAACGTCAGTCAAACAGCCAGCGCAGGCTGGAGTTGGGCAGCGACAGGGGCGCTATCCCGATTCGAATCGCTGCTTTTGAGCATCAGGCTCAGATCGAGGATATCGGCCGGGTTGTGTGCCGAGGTGACCGACATGCGCAGTGCTGCCTGACCACGTGGTACGGTCGGGAAGAACACGACGGAGGTGTAGTGACCCTGTTGCAGCAGGTACTCACCCTTGGCGATGGCTTCCTCTTCGTTACCGATGCGTACGATCCGGATCGGCAATTCACTGCCGCTGGTTTCGGTCGGGATCAGGTTGTCGAACAGCTTCATGTTGTTGCGCAGCGAGCGTTGCAGTTTGTGCAGTTCCGGCGTGGCATGGATTTCCGCCGACGCCAGTGCTGCGCCCACGGCAGCCATGTTTGGTGCGCAGGAGAAGCCGTAGGTGGGTGCATAGCGACGGATCGAGTTCTCGATGTGCTTGGTGCCAAGCATCAACAGACCGCCCGCTGCGCCATAGCCTTTACCCAGGGACGCGGCCACGATGGTGTTTTCATCCAGCCCGTCCAGTTGCGAACGGACGAAGCCTTCACCGTGCTGGCCGACCACCGAAATGCCGTGGGCGTCGTCCAGATATACGAACAGACCGTACTTGTCCTGCAAGGCACGCAGCTCGCGAACCGGCGCCGCGCCGCCCATCGAGTAGGCACCGTCGCCCACGTAGGCGACCTTGCGACCGCCCTGGCACAGACGCTCCAGGTGTTCGAGGTCGTTGTGCTCGATCACGATCACGTCAGTTTCTTCGCGCAGAACCGGGATGTGGTACTGCAGCGTCACGTGGGCGAAACGGTCGAAAGCGATCAGCGGTTTCTCACCGCCGGTGAACAGGCCGGCAGCCAGCAGCGGCAGGGCGCCCATGTTGGCGGCAGCCACGGTCGGGAACACCACCACACCGTTTACATCAAACAGCTTGGCCAGGGTGTGTTCCAGGCGTACCAGCGGCTCGGCGGAGAGGCGTGTGCGGGCTACCGAAAAATGCGCCGACGGGATTTCATCCATCGAGGCCTTGGCGGCCGCGAGCACTTTAGGGTGGGCGTCCAGGTTGAGGTAACCGCAGCGCGTGTAGTCGATCACTTCCTTGCCGCTGGTGGCAATTTCGATGCGGCGGTTGTCGAGCACACGGCAAGAAACCCCCATCAGACCTTTTTCATACGCGGCGTCGAAATGCGGACGGCTTATTTCAGCCATTCTCGAGGCATTGCGGGCTTTCGGTTGTGAAGTTTTTTCGTCCGGGCTGTTGTTGATTTCAACTGTTTTGTTCACGGCGATCTCATCCTTTGAGTGGTCGTTTTCAAGCCGTTCTGGCTTGAAAACGACGCTAGGATCCACGACCCCTGAAACAATTTGCAAAGGACTTCTTCGATGCTACCTTATGACAAAATCTCATGAGCATTACGAAGTCTTATGGTTTCCAGAATTCCGTCTCTCAATGGATTGAAAGCGTTTGAATCTGCTGCTCGCCATATGAGTTTTACCAAGGCCGCCGAGGAACTCAATGTCACGCAGACTGCCATCAGCCATCAGATCCGCCGACTTGAAGATGAACTGGGCATTCGCCTGTTTCTGCGGCTCAAGGATGGTCTGGCGCTGACCACCGAAGGCTATGCGTACTTGCCTGGCATTCGCTCGGCATTTCATGAATTGCGCTATTCCACGGAAATGTTGCTCGAGTCGACCAACAACAGCGCATTGACCATCAGCACCCTGGTTTCCCTGGCATCCAAATGGCTGTTGCCGCGCCTGGCATCCTTTCAGGATGCATTTCCCAATATTGACGTGCGGGTCACCGCATCAACCGAACTGGTCGACTTCCGCAAGGGCGGCATCGACGCCGCGATCCGCTACGGCTTCGGCGACTGGAAGGGCTTGCGGGCGGACTGGCTGATGTCCGACGAGATCTTTCCTGTGTGCAGCCCCAAGCTGCTGACTGGCCCCAAAGCCTTGAAAAGCCCGGTCGATCTGGCCAATCACACGCTATTGCAGGTCAGCGGCATGACCAGCAACGACTGGAACATGTGGTTGAGCGCGGCGGGGCAACCGAAGAAACTCGCCGAAGGCACGCGGCTAACCTTCGATCTGGCAATGATGGCGGTGCAGGCGGCCATCGACGGATTGGGGGTGTGCATCGGTCGCTCCACCTACGTCGATGACGATTTGAAGGCCGGGAAACTGGTAGCGCCGTTCAACCTCAAGTTGAAGTCCGATCTGGGTTTCTACCTGGTGACGCCGCTGGAAATTGCCAACTCGAAAAAAGTCGTGGCATTCCGCACCTGGCTGATCGATCTGGTGCAGAACGCCGAATCTGCCTCAGCGTCCGAAATCCTCGTGAGTTGATTTGAACTGATACAGGAATCAGCTCACCAATGCTGCGGCATGAAGATAGCAAGTCGTAGCGGCGGCCCGATGCGTTCGGCTATCGGTACAGCAGAGGTGCCAGCAGTGCACACATGCCGCGCCAATGCGAACCTTCCCAGTAAACCCGTTGGCAGGCGTCGCAGCGCAGGAAGTGCGAATAGAGGATGCCAACGCGTGGCGGCACCTGCGACCGGGCGAGTTCCGGGCTGATTTCGTGCAGCGGCAGGTTGCAATGAAGGCACAGGCTGAAGGGCCGCGCGCTACGCGCCAGGTCGAGGCGCTCGTACAATTCGCGCAGTTGCAGCGACGGTTTCAGGGCATGCACGTAACAGCCGTGGCTGATGATCCGTCGCTTGAGCAATTCGCGATCGCGGGTTAGCACGATGCGTCCTTGCTGCGCCGCGATCTCGGCGATCTCGCCATCCTCGAAGCCATTGTCGTAGAGGGTGTCGAAGCCGCTCATGCGCAACAGGTTGGCCAGCCCGCCAAGGTGCGCATCAGCGATGAAGCGCAGCACCCGTAAAGGTTGCGCACGAACCTTGAGCAGCGGACTGATATCCAGCGCTTCGAACTTGGGATACACCGCCAGCCGGTCACCGTCGAAAATCACCCGCTCCAAACCCACCGACTCGCCGTTGAGCAGCACCAGCTCGACCTCCGTGTGCGGTATCCCGAGCGCCTCGATCATGTGCTTGACCGTCGCCGCTCGCGCGCACTCGCAAGTGAATGACTGCCGCCGCCGTCCGGCCGGCAGGAAATCGTTGAGCTCCTCGTAGAAGCGGAAGGTTGCTCTGGTCATGTTGAACAGTATGGCAGGGCTGCAAGGATGAGCGAGTCTAGTCCCGGTCGAGTGCACAACCCGTATCAGGGGCTCGTAATAGCAGAGCAAATGTTTCATGCGCGTCGTCTCCGCCGTTAGTCAGGTTATGAGCCAGCAGCGGGGTCAGAATGGCCAGGCGATCTGCTTCAGTTACATTTTCTGATAGTTGGATTTGTACCGGCATGGTGCTCTCCCTGAGCGTTTTGCAAACGGGTCAGAACGATATCCCATTTGCGTCACCCATGATGAGTCAACCGGTCGATGTAACAGATTGGCTAGCTACTTTCTTGGCAAATCGCTTGCCAAAAGCAATCCACCATTTTTCATAATAGAAGGTCGAGATATGTGCGGTGATAAAAATGGCGGCAAACAACAAAGGGCGCTTCAAATATTTTATGACGGTATCTCCGCTGCCCAGCCAAGTATGTATTAGCAGCGGATGAACAACGTAGAGTGCGTACGAGATGGTGGCGATATAAAATAGAGCGCGATTATTCAGAATCCGGGCAACTCGTGTTCGACTATTGAGTAACGTGCTCCCCACCATTGCTGCGGCAAGATAGGGGCGGAAGTAGTTCATAAAGCCCGCATCGGGATGACAAGACAAGACAAACAGGAAGCATAAAAATATTTGCGTGATCGCCGTTTGTGTCGGAAGTTTGTCAAGGAGGTTGCCCAGCCTATTGTTGTATATCAGGGCCAGTATGCATCCGGAAAGAATTTCATCAATGCGGTAGTAAGTGTTGATGGCGACATGTACATCATTCATGACCCGGTACAGCGTGACGGCGATGCAGAGAACAGGGATCAGCAGTACCCACTTGTTTCTCATCAGAACGACCAGCAAAGCGATGGCGAAATAAAACTGCACCTCCATGCACAAACTCCATAGGTGGCCGTTTACACTGCCAAGCCACATAGGCGGCCAGTTGGCGACGAACAGAAAGTTTGCGATGTAGAACTCCGGGGTGCTGTTCATGACAGGTAAAGCAATGAGCATGTACAACCACGCGAGCGGCACAACCCGAAAGATTCTGCGGATTAAAAAATCAACGACGCTGCTGTTGTTGAGCAGAAAATTTGTTATCAGGAAACCCGATAGCGTAAAAAATATAGCCATTCCCATAACGCCTGCGGCGGCATTGAATTGCCAGGCCTTTGGGCTAAGTGGTAGCAGGTGGCATGCCAAGACAAGCAAGATGCTTATGCCGCGCCATCCATCAAGTACGCTGAATCGAGAGCCCGCTACGGAACTACTGTTCATATTCGCATCCCGCTCTTGGGTCGATAGAGGGCATTCTATAAAAGCAGTGCTGCACCTGAAGACTGTCTGAATTTATATAAAAAGCCAGTAGTTGCAGCGGTGAAAAATTCAAGAAATCAGATCATTTAAGCCTGTAGTCTAGGACACCTTTTGCACTTTACACTTCACGCCATGAAAAAATTCCAGTCGCGTGGTATTCGCTAACTGACTGGGTTTTTGGCGTTGTTTGTTTGACGTTGCTTGATAGCAGCATATAGATGCCGATCGTCGCAAAGTGGTTGGGATCCGGGAAGCCAACTATAAGCGGTCCAACCCCATCAATTTTTCGCCATCCGCCTGACGGACCGCTTACCCATCGACCGCCTCCGTGCTCAAAAAAATCGCGCATGGCGAAATTTTGATACTACACGTCGAGTTGGCGGGAGCGACGAAGCACTGACGACGATTATTGTTTTCACACAAAAGCAGGAAACAATAATCATGCTGCCGTTGATCAAAAGAATAGACAGTCACGTTCATTTTTATACGTCGCAAGACCTTCGCCGAGTGGCCGGTTCGCTGCCCTATACGTTACCTGAGCCGCATCCGCTGACTGCTTATCTGGATGCATTGATCGATGCCGGAATTGCTCCGACGCTCCTCAATAACGTCCATTTAAGTATCCTGCCCGATTCAGAAAACGTATTTGCTTCATTTGACGAACTCAAGAATCTCCAGGCAGCCAACCCACTGCGCTATGGGGACGTCAAATTGGTGGGGACGATCAAGGCAGAGCCTTCTTATGCCACCCAGGAACGTCTTTCACACCCGCAGGTGGTTGGCGCCCGAATCGTTCTGCACGATGCAAGGCCTGAAACGGTTTCCGATGCGCAGTTCAGTGATGGGCAGTGGTCGGCGTTTTATGGCCGCCTGCAACCGCACCAGCATCTGCACATTTACGCGAAAGAAGCCGAGACGAATCTGCGCGTATTGCGCCAGATCCCTCGCGATGTGCGGGTCATTATCGATCACCTGGGCACCTGTCACAGCGAGCGTGACATTACTGAGCCGGCTTACATCGCGCTGCTCTCTGAAGCGAGAGAACGAGGCAACGTGTGGTTCAAAGGCCCGGGCTATCGCACTTCTGTCTATCCCGAGGAAACAGCACGTTTCGTGACGCAAATTGTTTGCGCAGTCGGCGCGGACAAGATTCTTCTGGAAGCAACCGATTCACCTCATGTGGGGACTGACAGCCAGGGTGTGCCGTATTCCCGACTCTTTAATCTGAACAATGCTTTTAACTTTGTAGATGCCGTTGCACAGCATGTTTCTACAGAAACCCGAATTCCTGTTGGCCAACTTCTCCGAGGAGCATCTGGCCAATTGGTAAGTTGATCTATGACCACGCTCTAACTTCGAGATATCTAGCGATGACGAACATTACTACAAAAGAAATCGAGTTTGCCGTTAAGTATGGTGACGAAACCCTGAACCTCAAAGGAACGGTGTTTCAGCCGGAACTGATCGACGCGTCAATTCCGCCCGTCATCTTCAACTCCGGCTTCACCGGTGGGGTCACGATGTACGGCCAGCTGTTTGGCCGCGCCCTGGCAGCCCGCGGTTATCGCGTCATGACTTACGACGTGGCGGGCTTTTTTTCCAACAAATACATCCGCAACACGATTCAGGCCGCCGACATTGAGATCACCAATGTCATCCTCGAAGACCAGAAAGATGAAGTCCTTGGTGCCATTGAATGGGCGCGCGAGAATTTTGGTGAGATGCCGGTAGTTGCGTCCTGGGCGATGGGCTCGGTGGCGAGCCTCGGAGCAGTGGCTGAACTGGCCGCCGCAGGCGCAGAACAGATCCGCTTCTGGGTGCCGATGAGCTACACCAACATCCGTAAGCTGCAAGCCTTGCGTGCAGACAAAGACGCGGCGGATGCCGCCATTAACCAACTCGCGGATGACGCGCCGATCCCTCCGTTCGATACCGGAACTGACGGAACCCGCCTCGGCTACTATCCGCTGGATCCCGAGACTCAGGCTTACGTTGATCAGCAGTTGGGCGGCTACACCGAAGCGGGTGGCGCGGACCGTTGGCCGGGCTGCACCCACGTGACGGCGAAGTCCTACAAGTCTTATGTGGCGTATGACCCGGAGCAGTCCATCGAAGGTGCAAAAGGCTTCCCGCCTGCACTGATCATCCACGGTGCGGACAACACGTTGCACATGCCCTCGGAGTCTGTGCGTCTGCACCAGAACTATCCGGGTGATGCAGGTCCGAGCGCGCTGATCATTTCCCACATGCAACATGGCCAGCAGAATCAGGTCGACAGCCCTGTGTTCCAGTCGATGATCCAGAGCATCGATGAGGCCATCCGCGCGCGCGGCTGATCCGCTCGCCCTTATCCTGTGAGGCCTCGGGCGACGAGGTCTCGCAGCGACGCTCAAGCGCCGCGCCGCATTTTCCCGTCATTGCGATCTGTCGCAGCGATTGAATCTGGCTGAATGCGTGCCCAACCCCTAACATGGCGTGTTCAAAGCCACTCTCTCTCAGGCTGGCCTGAGCTGTTCACTTGAACGGCTGGAACGACCCATGAAAGGATCCGGCGATGGCAGCCCCCAGCGAATCAGCGACGTCTGTGAATAGCTACACCACCAAGCGAATCGGGCTGCTCATTCTCCCTCAGTTCTCCATGATGGCACTGGCCGGAGCCAGCGAGCCTTTGCGGGCGGCGAATCGGTTGTCCGGCAAGACGCTTTACGAGTGGACCTTGCTCACGGAATCCGGTGGGCCGGTCAGCTCCAGCAGCGGTATCGAAATCCAGACCGTGCCGATCGATCAAGCGCCCGATATTGATCGCTTGTTTGTACTGGCGAGCCTGGACATCGAACATCAGAAACCACCCAAAATGTTGCGCTTCCTGCAGCGCGCAGCGGCCCGAGGAATCACCGTCGGCGCACTGAGCACCGGGACGTTCATCCTCGCACGCGCCGGGTTACTGGAAGGGAAGCGCTGCACGTTGCACTGGGAGTCCATCGGTCAATTTTCGGAGGAATTCCCCACGATCGAAGTGACCAAAGAACTGTACGTCAACCACGGCAACCGCTGGACGTGTGCCGGGGGGACAGCAGCCATCGATCTCATGCTGGCGCAAATCGCGCTTGATTTCGGCAATCAGCTGGCCGCGAGCATCGCCGAGCAATTTCTGCACGCCAGGATAAGAGCCCCGGAAGAACATCAGCGGATGTCGATTCAGTGGCGGTTCGGGATTCACGATCGCAGGCTGACGGCCGCCATCGCCTTCATGGAAGACAATCTGGAGAACATTGTCGGCATCGAAGAAATCGCCGACCGCTGCAATCTGTCCCATCGTCAGCTGGAGCGGCTGTGGCATCAGCACTTCGGGATGACGCCGAAGAAATTTTATCTGGAGCTCAGGCTGAACGAAGCGCGGCGCTTGCTGCGTGAAAGCACCCAGCCCATTGCTTCCATCGCCTACAGCTGCGGATTTGTCTCGGCGTCACATCTGGGTGCTGCTTACCGTCGGGTATGGGGATGCACGCCGGGTGAAGAGCGGCGGAAATTTGATGATGCTCATTCCTGATTGCAGTCGTTGAACCGGCTGGTCAATGAACGCTGATCCCCTGAAAAACCACAGAGTTGATCCGGCTCTGTAAAACCGCATAGCAAGCTAATGACTCGGCCCGACAGGCGGTGCGCTCCGGCACGCTTCGGGAATTTGGCGATCCTGCATACTTCCTTCTTCAATCAACCCTTCATCTTGCATTGCGCGCCGGGGTGCCACGTGACGTCGGTTTTTTGATAGAAATCGTCGGGCTCAAAGGTCAGGCTGCCTACGGTAGCGCGGTAATGTTTCGTACAAATCCGGCGTCCACTTCCAGATGCATAGCCGGCAAAAACAACAATGACGTACAGAAGGCATAACAACCATGGAAACCTTGAGTTTCATTCTGGAAAACGGCGGGCTGATCGGCCTGCTACTCGGACAGCACCTTCTCATCGTGGCGGTAGCGGTGGGGCTGGCGATTCTGACCGGCGTGCCTGTCGGGATCGCGATTTCCCAACACCCTAGAACGCGCCGTTGGGTCCTGGCGTTCGCCGCTGTCCTGATGACCATTCCGTCTGCCGCGCTGTTCGGGCTGATGATTCCGGCTCTGTCCCTGATTGGCTACGGGATCGGCGTCGTGCCGGCGGTCATTGCGCTGTTTCTCTATTCCCAGCTGCCCATCATTCGAAACACCACCACCGCGATCTCCAACATCGATCCCGCCTTGCGCGAAGCGGCGATTGGGATGGGCATGTCCACCTGGCAACGACTGCGCAAGGTTGAGCTGCCGATTGCGGTCCCGCTGATCATGGCAGGCGTCAGGATGGCGACCGTCATCAACATCGGCATCGCGGCCATCGCGGCTTACATCGGCGCTGGTGGCCTGGGCAGTCTGATCATTCGTGGCATCGCTCAATCGGATACCCGACAGCTGTTGGCCGGCGCAATCGTCATCAGCGTGATTGCCATTGCGGCCGATTACGCGCTCTACGGCTTGCAGCGTGTCCTGACGCCAAAAGGCCTGAACAAGAACAAAGTGGCCGCTGGCCGAATGAAGGAAGCTACGACGTGATCCAGATCGAAAATTTAAACAAGAAATTCGGCTCAATCACTGCAGTAGAAGATGTCTCATTCAATGTTGAAGAGGGGCAGATCTGCGTACTGCTTGGGCCGTCGGGCTGCGGTAAAACCACGACGTTGAAAATGATCAACCGACTGATCACGCCGACCTCAGGCACGATCCGAATCGGTGGTCGCGACACATCCGAACTGGACAGCGTCACCCTCAAACGCTCCATCGGCTACGTGATTCAGCAAGTCGGCCTGTTCCCGAACATGACCGTCGAGGAAAACATCTGCGTCGTCCCTAATCTGTTGGGATGGGATAAGAACAAAAGTCGCAAACGCGCGGCGGAGTTGCTGGAAGTGGTCGCGCTGGAACCGTCCAAATTCCTCAAGCGCTACCCGTGCGAACTGTCTGGCGGCCAGCAGCAGCGGGTAGGGGTGGCCCGGGCCTTGGCAGCGGATCCACCCGTGATGTTGATGGATGAACCCTTTGGCGCGATCGACCCGATCAACCGCGAAGTGATCCAGGACGAGTTCATGCGCATCCAGCGCCTCGTCAACAAAACCGTACTGTTTGTCAGCCACGACATCGATGAAGCGGTGAAGATGGCGGACTGCGTCGCCCTGTTCCATAACGGAAAAATCCAGCAATTCGGCAGCTCGGATGATTTGCTGGCCCGACCCAACAGCGAGTTCGTGGCGAACTTCATGGGCGGCGACCGGATCATGAAACGCTTGCGCCTGCTGCGCGCGGCTGACGTCGTGAGCAAGATCGCGCCGCGCGAACACATGCAGATCGTGGGCGGCAACAGCGGTGTTACTTCGCACACACACCTGATCGTCAAGCCCGGGGATGACCTGCGCCAGGTGCTCTCGCAACTGCTGGGTCGCGGGCAGGACTGGGCAATATGCAACGACAGCGACGGACGCTTCATCGGTTATGTCCACCAGGCTGACATCCTGGCGCGACTTGTTGAAAACATTACTCCGGCGGTGCACTGACGATGTCTGACTTACTGATCAGATTGTGGGAAGGGCTGCAGTTTTACTGGGGCGACATCAGCTACCTGACGGTCCAGCATCTGCAGATCGTGGCGGTCAGCGGGGCGCTGGCCCTGGCCATCGCGCTGCCGTTGGGCGTGTGGATGAGCCGTCCGGCGAACCAGCGTTACGCCATGGCCAGCATACAGGTCCTTAACGTGGGACAGGCGATCCCCAAGCTCGCGCTGTTGGCCTTGGCCATGAGTTTCATTGGCGTTGGCAGCGGGGCGGCCATCATCGGCTTGTTTGTCGCGACGTTGCTACCCGTCGCGGTCAATACCTATGAAGGCTTGCGCGCGGTGCCGCAGCACTTGGTCGAAGCGGCTGAGGCCATGGGCATGACGCCACGGGAGACGCTGTGGAAAGTCGAAATTCCGAATGCGATGAACGTGATTTTCGCGGGCATCCGCACGGCGCTGGCGATCAACGTCGGTACCGCGCCGCTGGCCTTTCTGGTTGGCGGCGGCGGGCTGGGCGAGTTGATCTTTACAGGGATCGACTTGAACGACTTCGGCATGATGCTGGCCGGCGCCGCCTCGACCGCGCTCCTGGCGATTGCAGTCGATTTGGGCTGCGGCTTGATTCAAAACATTGCAGTGTCTCGGGGCTTGAGGTTGGCCGGGCGCGAATGAATCTGAAGACCATCGACCTAAACCAATAATATGAGGTGCATGATGATTTATCGAATGCTGGCCAGTCTGATCTTTAGCCTTAGTCTTGTTTCAGGTGTTGTGGGCAGCGCTTCTGCCAACAGCACGATTGTGGTCGGCGGCAAGAAGTTTACCGAGCAGCAACTGGTTGCCGAGATGACCACTCAACTCCTGCGCGCCAATGGCTACAGTGTCGATAAACGCCCGGACCTGGGTTCGTCTGTATTGCGCGCGGCGCAAGAGAACGGTCAGGTCGATGTGTATTGGGAATACACCGGCACTTCCCTGATTACTTACAACAAAGTCACGGACAAACTTAGCGCTGACGAAACTTACAAGAAGATCAGCGAGCTTGATGCGCAAAAGGGCATCACCTGGCTGAACCCTTCCAAGGCCAACAACACCTACGCGTTTGCCATGCGCAAGGCGGAGGCCGAGAAGGATGGCATTGTCTCGATCAGCGATCTTGCAAAGAATATCCAAGGCGGCAAATCCTATAAATTCGCCTCCAACGCTGAGTTCTTTTCCCGGCCCGATGGCCTGCGTCCTCTTCAAGAGGCGTACAAGTTTGAATTCGAGCGCAAGAATATCGTCCGCATGGACGGCGGGCTGACCTATCAGGCACTCAGGGACGGTCAGGTCGATCTGGCCTTGGTCCTGTCGACCGATGGACGGATTCCGGCCTTCGGTTTTGTGGTGCTCAAAGACGATAAAGGCTTCTTCCCCAGCTACGCGTTGACGCCTGTCATTCGCACTGAAGTGTTTAAAGAGAATCCGAAGATTGGCGAGTTGCTCAACGCCCTGTCTTCCAAACTGGACGACGACACCATTGCGGGTCTCAACTCTCGGGTCGATGTTGGCCGTGAATCGATCGAGAGCGTGTCCAAGGAATTTCTGCAAAAGAGCAAGTTGCTGTAGGAACTGCCGAAGGCTGCGATCTTCGATGGTGCCTTTATAACCTTCCAGGCCTGGCATAACGCCGCAATGCTGTTCACTTAAGCGCGGGCATCCACATTTGTGGCGAGGGGATTTATCCCCGTTCGGCTGCGCAGCAGTCGTCACCCCCTGTAAATGCGTATTCCGGATGAAATGCTTGGGGCCGCTTCGCAGCCCAACGGGGATAAATCCCCTCGCCACAGGTTTTTGCTCGACTGAAGAATGTCTTAAGTGAACAGCATTGGGCATAACGCCGGACTTTTTTACCCTGCCTACCACCCATTCCCTCGCACCCACATGAGGTGCGAGCTGGTTTCGTTCGCCTGTACCCACTCGGAGAATAAAAATGCAGTTGAATAAGAAATTCGTGGTGTGCTCGTTTTTGCTAATGGCGGCAAGTGCTCAGGCGGATGACGGTATCGACCGCATGACCCTCGCCGATATGCGTCATGCATTGAATAACGGGACCCTCAGTTCCGAGCAACTGGTCCAGCACTATCTGGATAACATCCGGGCGAACAATCACCAGGGCCAAAACATCAATGCGCTGGTGAGCATCAATGAACAGGCGATCGATCAGGCCCGGAAGTGGGATGCTGAACGGGCGAAAAATCCCCATGCCAAATACGCACCGCTGGCCGGTATTCCGTTCGTAGTGAAGGACAACTTTGACACCGCCGCAATGGTCACCTCCGGTGGGTCCTACGTTCTGCGTTCGTCAGTGCCGAGCCAGGATGCCTTTACCGTCAAGAAGTTGATCGACGGGCAAGCGATTCTTCTCGGCAAGGCCAACCTGTCGGAACTGGCCGCGTCCTTTGGCTGGTTTGGCTACAGCTCGTTCGGCGGCCAGACGCTGAATCCGAAAAATACCAAGCGTGATGCGTCTGGCTCAAGCAGCGGTTCTGCCGCCGCCGTGGCGGCAGCGTTTGCACCGTTTGCGCTAGGGTCGGACACCAGCGGCTCGATCCGCGCCCCGGCCAGCGTCACCGGCACAGTGGGTTTTCGACCTTCGCTGGGGTTGATCAGCCGCAGCGGCATCATTCCGCTGTCGCTCGCGTTTGATACCGGTGGTGTCATTACCAACAGCGTGCTGGATCAGGCCATCGTGCTGGATGCGATCAAGGGCCAGGACAAAAGCGACCCGGCGACCCTGGATCTGGTCGCCGACAAAATTCAGTTCGAGCCAGCGCTGAGCCGTTCCTCGTTGCAAGGCAAAACCATTGGGGTGATCACCAATTTCAAAGGCGCCAATCCCGAGGTGGATGCAGTCTTCAAGACCGCTCAGGAAACCCTCGGCAAGCGCGGCGCCCATGTTGTTTCCATCGACCTTCCGAAGTCGTTCGAAACGCTATGGAGCGATGTGTTGGGTCCCGTTGGCGAAAGCGAATTCAAACCGCAATTCGAACGCTACCTGGCGACCCTCAACCCGAGCCAACCGCGAACGCTGGCGCAGTTTCTCGATCTGGCGAAAAAGAATCAGGCTGAAAACGGACCGCATGGCATGAACCCGGCACGCCTGGCCGGACTGGAAGCCGTATCGAATACCACAAGCACCGATTCGCCGCTGTATATCTCCATCCTCTCGAGAAAGATCCCGCAGTTGCGCGCGCAACTGATGGACATCATGAAGAAGAACAAAGTGGACAGCCTGTTCTTTGCGACGATCAATTGCCCGGCTTCGGTGGTTCACGGCGTGACCGATGACAGTTACGTGTGTAAATCCGGCGATACCTACGCGTCGTCGTACATTGCCTCCGCCACAGGGTTTCCCGAAATCACCGTTCCGGCAGGCACGATCAAGGGCAACCTGCCGGTCGGTGTTTCGTTCCTGGGTGGCTACGGCGAAGACGCCAAGGTTGTGGGCTTTGGCTACGCATTCCTCGGGCGCTGATCCCGTCAGATCTGTTCCAGCAACCAGGTACGAAACGCAATGAGCGATGGCAGCATTTCGTTGCGGGGCGGGTAGGCCAGGTAGTAGCTGCGCTGACTGGCGAAGGGCTGGTCGAGGCTGATCAGCTCGGCGTTGGCCAACTCGTCGGCCACCAGAATGCGCGGCACCAGACCGATGCCAATGCCTGCCCTGACGGCCTGGATCAAGTGCGAGGTGAGTTCGAAACTCGGCCCCAGCCGCATCATTCGATGGGGCAGGCCGTGGTGACTGAACCACTCGCCCCAGACGTTGGCATTGCTCGCGACGTTGAGCAGCGTCTGTTCGCCAATGCGCTCCGGGGTCCAGGTGTCATGGAGTTCGGCCGCTTGTGGAGAAATGATCACCATCAGTTCTTCCGTGTGCAGGCGATGGCTGATCAGGCCCGGCAAATCGGCATTGCCGACGACGATCGCGGCATCGATGCCGCTGGTTTCAAAGTCGATGGCGTCGATCCGGGAATTGATGTGCACCAGCATGCCAGGATGGGTTTTGTAGAAGTCATGAAGGCGCGGCAATAACCACTTCGAGCCGAAGGTCGGCAAGGTGGCCAGGCGCAAGGTGCCGCTGCCGGATTGATAAGCCATGGCTTGCAACGTGGCGCTGCGGATGCGTCCGAGCGCTTCGCTCATTTCCCGCTGATAGAGACGACCGACATCAGTCAATTGCACTTGCCTGCCTTCACGGCGAAACAGCGTCAGGCCCAGTTGCTGTTCCAGCGCCTGGACTTGCCGGCTAACGGCGCTTTGGGTCAGTGACAGTTCCATCGCGGCCCGGGTGTAGCTTTCATGGCGAGCGGCGGCTTCAAAGGCCAGCAGCAACGACATCGAGGGCGTTAGGTGACGGTAATTCATTCGTAAAAGTCATCGATAGCGGCAGGATTATCCGTTTGTCCGGCGCCAGAGCCTGCAGGATCATTGGCGTAAACAACGACCTGAGGCTGACCCA
This sequence comes from Pseudomonas sp. LS2P72, assembly GCF_054897865.1. NCBI lineage: Bacteria > Pseudomonadati > Pseudomonadota > Gammaproteobacteria > Pseudomonadales > Pseudomonadaceae > Pseudomonas > Pseudomonas sp. LS2P72. The sequence goes on along the minus strand of NZ_CM142708.1, from coordinate 4,530,575 downwards.
TTAATGCTCAGGCGACAAGTGTTTTGATTTTTCCCGTGATTAGACCGACAAGAGAACAGCCTGCGATGATCGCTCAGTTGCCCACCGTTGCACTCGCGGCACAGTACCCGGAATTTCTTCAAGCCCTGCGCGCCAGTGGCTTCCGCGGTCAGCTCAGCGCCGACTACGCCACTCGCACCGTGCTGGCGACCGACAACTCGATTTACCAGCGACTGCCGCAAGCCGCGGTGTTCCCCGTGGATGCGGACGACATCGCACGCATCGCGACCTTGATGGCCGAACCACGTTTTCGCCAGATCAAACTGACCCCGCGGGGCGGCGGCACCGGCACCAACGGCCAGTCGTTGACCGATGGCATCGTGGTCGACTTGTCGCGGCACATGAACACCATCCTCGAAATCAACGTCGCGCAGCGTTGGGTGCGGGTGCAGGCGGGCGTGGTCAAGGACCAGCTCAATGTTGCGCTCAAACCCCACGGACTGTTCTTCGCCCCGGAGCTGTCGACGTCCAACCGCGCCACCGTCGGCGGCATGATCAACACCGACGCCAGCGGCCAGGGCAGCTGCACCTATGGCAAGACCCGCGATCACGTACTGGAACTGCACAGCGTGCTGCTCGGCGGTGAGCGCCTGCACAGCCAGCCGCTGTCCGACGCGGAGCTGGAAGTGGCGTGTACGCGACCCGGCCGCATCGGCGAGGTGTACCGGACAGCGCGGCACATCCAGGAAACCCAGGCTGACCTGATCGACTCGGTGTTCCCCAAACTCAACCGCTGCCTGACCGGTTACGACCTGGCGCACCTGCGCGACGAGCACGGGCGTTTCAACCTCAACAGCGTGCTGTGCGGTGCGGAAGGTTCGCTGGGCTACATCGTCGAAGCCAAACTCAACGTGCTTGCGATTCCCAAGTATTCGGTGTTGGTGAACGTGCGCTACGGCAGCTTCATGGATGCGCTGCGCGACGCCAACGCGTTACTGGTGCACAAGCCGTTGTCCATCGAAACCGTGGATTCCAAGGTGTTGATGCTGGCGATGAAAGACATTGTCTGGCACAGCGTCGCCGAGTATTTCCCGACGGACGCCGAGCGCTCGACACTGGGCATCAATCTGGTGGAGTTCAGCGGGGAAGACCTGGCGGATGTGAACGCTCGCGTGGCGTCGTTCGTGGCGCATCTGCAGGCCGATACGACGATCGAGCGACTGGGCCACACCCTGGCCGAAGGGGCCGAAGCTGTGGCGCGCGTATACACCATGCGCAAACGCTCGGTTGGGCTGCTGGGTAACGTCGAAGGCGAGATTCGCCCGCAGCCATTTGTCGAAGACACCGCCGTGCCGCCGGAGAAACTGGCCGACTACATCGCCGAGTTTCGAGCGTTGCTGGACAGCTATAACCTGGCGTATGGCATGTTCGGTCACGTCGATGCCGGTGTGTTGCATGTACGTCCGGCGCTGGACATGAAAGATCCGGCACAGGCCGCTCTGGTCAAGCCGATTTCCGACGCCGTGGCCGAGCTGACGAAGCGTTATGGTGGTCTGCTGTGGGGCGAGCACGGCAAGGGTTTGCGTTCGGAATATGTCCCCGAATTTTTTGGTGAGCTGTACCCGGCGCTGCAATCGCTCAAGGGCGCGTTCGACCCGCACAATCAGCTCAACCCCGGCAAGATATGCACCCCGCCGGATGCCGCCCAGGGCTTGCTCAAGGTCAACGAAGTCACGCTGCGTGGTGATCTGGATCGGCAAATCGATGAGCGCGTCTGGCAAAGCTTCGGTACCGCGATGCACTGCAATGGTAACGGCGCTTGCTACAACTACGATCCCAACGATGCGATGTGCCCGTCGTGGAAAGCCACCCGTGAGCGCCAGCATTCGCCGAAGGGCAGGGCGTCGTTGATTCGCGAGTGGTTGCGTTTGCAAGGCGCGGCCAATATCGATGTATTGCAAGCGGCCCGGGGCAAGTTGTCGTGGTTGAGCGGATTGCCGACGAGGTTGCGCAATAACCTGGCGCGCTCGCGCGGCGAGGCGGACTTCTCCCATGAAGTCTACGACGCGATGGCGGGGTGTCTGGCCTGTAAATCCTGTGCGGGGCAATGCCCGGTCAAGGTCAACGTGCCGGAATTCCGTTCGCGATTTCTGGAGCTGTACCACGGTCGCTATCAACGTCCGCTGCGCGACTATTTGATTGGCTCGCTGGAGTTCACCATTCCTTACATGGCCTACGCGCCAGGTGTGTACAACGCGGTGATGAGCTCGAAATGGATGAGCCGTCTGCTTGAGCGACAGGTCGGCATGCTCGACAGTCCGTTGATCAATCGTCATGACTTGCAGGCCACGCTGACCCGCTGCAAGGTCGCTGTCGCCAGCGTGCCAGCCTTGCGCGAACTCACCGTCGCACAACGTGTGCGTAGCGTGGTGTTGGTGCAGGACGCCTTTACCCGTTATTTCGAAACACCGTTGCTGGCGAGCTTTATACAACTGGCGCATCAGCTGGGCTATCGGGTGTTTCTGGCGCCCTATAGCGCCAACGGCAAGCCGTTGCACGTGCAGGGTTTTCTCGGTGCCTTCGCCAAGGCGGCAATCCGCAACGGCAATCAGCTCAAGGCGCTCGCCGATTGTGGCGTGCCGCTGGTGGGTCTGGATCCGGCGATGACGCTGGTCTACCGCCAGGAATATCAGAAAGTACCGGGGCTGATTGATTGCCCGAAGGTCTTGCTGCCTCAGGAGTGGCTCTGCGACGTGTTGCCGGAAAACCCGCATCCCGCGACCGGGACATTCCGTTTGTTGGCGCACTGCACCGAGAAAACCAACGTCCCGGCCAGTACTTCGCAATGGGAAGCCGTTTTTGCCCGGCTCGGGCTCAAGTTGACGACTGAGGCGACCGGCTGCTGCGGCATGTCCGGCACCTTCGGCCATGAAGCACGTAACCAAGGCCACTCACGGACCATTTTTGAGCAGTCCTGGGCCGGCAAGTTGAAAGAAAAGAGCGAGGCACTTGCAACGGGATACTCCTGTCGCAGTCAGGTGAAGCGCTTTGCCAACCTGCAATTGCGCCATCCATTGGAGGTTGTGTTGGAGCATTCGCTCGCGAAGTGAAAGGGGAGCGTCGTTGAGTCCTGCGGAGTGTTGCTTCGACAAACCTTTTTTCACCGCAATGCGCGCCTTAGGGGTTGGCACCCCCCCAACGAAACATGTCGTTGTTTGCTCGGCGCGCATCGTTTCGGATATGAATATTAGCTTTGTCGATGTTTTATCTCCGAACAGTATCGTAATCGTAGGGTTTAGTTCCATAGAAAGAATGGATTTCTGTTGCCCAAGTCTCGTCGGCCATATTAGGCCAATTGTCCTTGTCAAAACCTGGTGCATTTTCCAAGCGTTCTTTTTCTACGTTTAGTACGAAGCGCTTATTTACTGTATCGAGTGTCAATGCATTCCAAGGTACTGCAAACAGTTTTTCTCCCATACTAAGAAAGCCACCAAAAGATAGAACAGCATAACTCACTCTGCCGCTGCGAACATCCAGCATGATTTCCTTGATATCTCCCAAGTCTTCTTCATTATGGTTATAAACATCATTTCCAATGAGTGTGTCTGCCCCCATCAAATCGGGGCCAGGGCCCTGTTCTTCAGAGTCGGCATCTCGCAGGAGGTTGGTTTTGTACATGCCATAGGTATCGCGATCTACGTAGTTCATTACTATCTCCTATCAACAATCGTCAATCAATCAGAAAAATATACTCACCGCCTTGATGGCTGTATTAGTGGGAGTCACCCGCTTTCGAAAAAGTTGAATTTTTTTTCTGCATGACGACGAATGGCAAGTTTGAGTAAAAAGTCGATCAACTTTTAATGGGTGCGCTGTTCATGTGTGACATCTTAAGTATGACGATTAAGTTTAAGTTGCTACTGCGACCAAACTTATTTGAATGATAGTTAATATAGGGGAAAGTCCAGCAATATCTGGAACAGGACGTACTGTTGGCAGGTGAATGTCTGCTTCTGGTCGAGAACAGCCTGTCGCGAAGGGCGGCAATCGACCCATAGCGGCCGGTCACGAATTACCGAGGTTAACCCATAGCGGGCATCAAGCCGTTGCACTTGCAGGGTATTCTCGGTGCCTTCGCCAAGGCGGTAATCCGCAACGGCAATCAGCTCAAGGCGCTCGCCGATTGTGGAGTGCTGCTGGTGGGGCTGACCCCGGCGATGACGCTGGTCTACCGCCAGGAATATCAGAAAGTACTGGGGCTGACTGATTGCCCTAAGGTCTTGCTGCCTCAGGAGTGGCTCTGCGATGTGTTGCCGGAAACCCGCATCCCGCGACTGGGACATTCCGATTGTTGGCGCACTGCACCGAGAAACCAATGTTCCGGCCAGCACTTCGCAATGGGAAGCCGTTTTTGCCCGGCTCGGGCTCAAGTTGACGACTGAGGCGACCGGCTGCTGCGGCATGTCCGGCACCTTCGGCCATGAAGCAAGCAACCAAGGCCACTCACGGACCATTTTTGAGCAGTCCTGGGCCGGCAAACTGAAAGAAAAGAACGAGGCGCTGGCAACGGGATATTCCTGTAGCACTCAGGAAGCGCTTTGCCAGCCTGCAACTGCGCCATCCATTGGAAGTTGTGTTGGAGAATACACTCGCGACCCACACGGCATTGCGAACGACTATGTCGTCGCCTGGAGGGATTCACGAATCGGAATTCGTTTGCGTCTTCTCTGATGACGCCTATGTACCGGTTGTGTTCAAACAGTTCTGAACTGAAATACCGATTGAACTCGAATTGAAAATGTTGAGGAGACCGCGGCCAGGCTGGCAACGCATTGCGTCGCAAATGACATGCCTTCAAAAGCCAGCGGTCTCACATCGCCAATGCCCATAACCATCAACTGCCGATTTAGGTAATCGACTAGGAAACGGGATTGTTCACACGACGGGTTGCTGATGGCGCCATTCCTGCGTGCGGCCGCCATAGCCATAGGCTGCTGCGCGTGCATCGATGAGGTACACGTAGGAAATGTCATGCAGGTCTGGAAGTAGTTTTTTCATAGCGGAATGAACCTCAAGGAGAAAACGCGCTTTTTCTTTTTTTGTATTAGTCTCGTCAGTGATGCTGATAACAAGATGGAACGCGCTACCCCCTGCCTGCGATAACGGTTTCCCCGCGATGAACCAATCCTCATTGGGGATATATTCGACGGTCGTTGCCATGAGTTCAGGCTGTTTGCCCAATACCGTGGCAGTGAGCTGATTGATAGCAACCATAGCTTGCTGACCCAAGTTGGGATTGCGTGGACCCGACAGTTTGAGCGAGATCGAAGGCATGAGATTGTCCTCTCAGGTAGATGGCGGCGGGCAAGTACTTAAGACGCGCGGTCAATACATCGCAAGCGCGTGTAGCGCACTTGCCACGTCGGTTTTGTCATTTGTTCGCGTCCAGCACGACGCGGTATCGGGCCTTGCCACTGCGCAAATGATCGATGGCTTCGTTAACTCGGCTCATGGGGAATATCTCTACCTGCGGCAGGATATTGTGACGTGCGCAAAATTCCAGCATGGTTGCCGTGTTATTGGGCGAACCGATCGGTGAGCCGGACAAGCTTTTTTGTTGTGGTATCAGGTTGAAAACATGAACTGGAATAGCGCTCGGCACGATGCCTACAAAATGCAGTCGGCCTTTGCCGCGCAGCGTTTCTAGCATGGCCGGCCAGTCGAGATCTGCGCTGGCGCTAACTAAGAGAAAATCCAGGGTGCCGGCAATGGCTCTCAGTGCATTGCTATCGGTCGAGGCAATCACGTTGTGTGCACCCAGACGCTTGGCTTCGTCCTGTTTGTTCAAGGTCGAGGTAAAGGCGGTGACTTCGCACCCCCAGGCGTTAAGGAAGCGAAGTGCCAGATGACCGAGACCACCAATGCCCACTACGCCGACGCGGTCAGTGGGTTTAACTTCGAATTCCAGAAGTGGATTGAAGACCGTCGAGCCAGCGCAGAACAGTGGCCCGGCCATGGCAGGGTCGAGTTCTTTCGGTAACGGAACAGCCCAGGCCCAGTGCGAACGCAGGTAATCCGCAAAACCACCGTTGCTACCAATGATGGTGGGTTTGACGGTACCGCATAAGTGGTGTGAGCCACCGATGCACGAGGAGCAATGCATGCAACTGCCCTTGTACCAACCAATCCCCACGCGTTGCCCTACGTCGAGCCCGCGCACGTGCGTACCCATTCGCACGATGCTACCGACCACTTCGTGACCGGGGATAAAAGGATATTGGCTCAGCCCCCATTCGTTATCGATCATCGACTGGTCAGAGTGGCAGACGCCGCAATACTCAACAGCGACCTCTACCTCTTCATCTCCCAACGGACCGGGATTATAGCTATAGCGCTCCAGTGGAGCGCCGGCCGCCATAGCAGCCCAACCGGTGAAAGAGTTGAGTTCGGTGCTAGTACTCATCGAATACCTCCAAATTAGGAGAAGGTTTTGGCTGTGATGCCTGGTACGAAGTTTGGGCGCCGACACAAAGCCCCGTTTGATTCGGGGCGTTGCATTTTCAGCCTCTGGAAAAATCAAAAACTACATCTGCAAGGTGAAGCCCTGCTTTCAGCTATGCAAACATTGCATTCGACTCAAAAAAGCGTGGAAACTATTTCGATTCCTCACCCAAGGTGCCGGTGTAATGCGCTAGGCGTTTCTCAACGTCGGCTTTCGTCTGCAATCCAAGCTCCATCAATTGCTTGATCCGCGCCTGCGCCGCCGGACGTTTCACTGAACCGATGAAACCTTCCCATTCTGAGGCGATGGCTTCATTGGGTGGAAGGCTGGCCGCGTCGACCAGTCTCTTGATGTCGGCAATTGACTGTTTGTCGAACCGGGCGATGCGGCGAGCCATGGTGTCGACGAATGTGTCGAGTTCGGCATCGGGTAGCGCGCGATTGACGTAGCCATAACGCTCGGCGAGCTCGCCATTGATGTCATTGCCGGTCAACAAGACTTCCAGTGCCCGCCCTCGTCCCATCAGCCGCGGTAGGCGAGCCATCGGGCCACCTCCGGGAACCAGCGCGGCGCCGATTTCCCATTGCGACAAAATGGCTTTTTCTCGGCTGGCGAAACGCATGTCACTGGCCAGGGCAAGTTCGCTGCCGACGCCAGTCGCACGGCCTCGTATCGACACAATCGAGACCACTGGTGCCTTGCTCAATCGCACCAGCATGTCGGGTAGCGGTGGCAGGCCGGTCGGCCCATTGGGCATGCTGGTTGTATCAGTCAACGGCGGCACGAAGTCATAGTGAGTCAGGAAGAAATCCGGCACGTCACTGTCGAACACCACGACCACCAGTTTCGGATCGGACTCGATGGCCGTCACTACCTCGTTCAACTGCGGCATGGTTTCCGGCCCGTAGATGTTGTACGGAGGGTTGTGAAACGTGACACGCCAGTACTGGGGTGTGACCTTCGTGAGCTTGATTTCCTGTTTTACCGCACTAAGGGGGGAGTCACCGGCGAGTACCGCACCTGTTGACGCCGCGCAAACGAAGATCAATGCAGCCGTAAGCAACTGAATTCTCATATGAATCTCCATGAGATTTGCCTAAAAGCATGCGGGTCCCCGCTTGAGCGGTGTGCAGCCTGCGTAGTAATTGAAGCGCGCTAAAACTCACGCCCCTTCGCTCGATTCCTTCGCGAGTAAATACATGCATTGGTTTCGTGCATAAGCGCCTTAAATCGGCTGGGCACGATTGGCGGTAGGGGACAGGTGTCGACAGAGTTGTTAACGGTAGGCTGTTTGATCTATCCCGAATCACTCGGGATACTTTGGCTGACCGGAACATGTCGTCTTTTGTCGGCAGCTCCGACAATTCAAGCGTAGCAGCGCAACTTTACTTAGCCAGCCACCACGTCTTGGCAACTGAGCCCACATTTTTTCAATGTCGTGATCCAGGGCGCTTAAGCCAGTCTCTACGGAAAGCTATTAACGCGTCGCGCATGCGAAGGTGCCCAAGGGATCCTGAGGAGATAAACGGCAAATAAAATTACGCCCATCATATTTACAGCAACAAATTATTATGATCATAATGCCGCGGGTTTCTTGCGCTTGCGACCTCGTGTTAATGCGCCATAACCCCAGCCAGAAACCCCAACAGATTGAGCGTGCCTCCCTCACGTCACCTTGGAAATAGCCATGAAACATCCTAGTCGTTCCAGCGTGTTGCTTGCCCTCCTAATCGGGCTTTGCGGCCTAGGTGAAATATCTACCCAGCTGCTGATCCCTAGCCTGCGAGACCTTGAGATGGGGCTTAACGCCGCGCCGGGTGCCTCCTTGGCGGCTTTATCAGTGTTTGTCGCTGTCTTTGGCCTCGGGCAACTTTTCTTAGGCCCGCTATCCGACCGCATCGGTCGCCGGCCGTTGCTGCTCGCCGGGGTCGCCATTTATGTGCTTGCTTCTCTATGGATGGCGTTTGCAGGGAATATGGCCGAGTTCATCGGTGGCCGAGCGCTTCAGGGGCTGGGTGCCTGCGCTGCATTGGTAGTGGCGCGGAGCATCGTGCGCGATGTTTGGAAAGAGAAAGCCGGCCCAATAATGGCCGTCACGGTGATTGGCATGCTCAGTGCGATCATGCTGTCACCGGTGCTTGGCGGGCTGATCGCTACCCACGCTGGAGGTTGGCGCACGGTTGTGTTCGCCACTGTATTGTTTGGCGCACTTGCGCTGATTGCCTCGCTGTTCTTCAAGGAGACCAATCTGCAACGCGACCCACAGGCGGGTCGGTTGAAAACGCTTTTAAGCAACTACGCTGTGTTACTTAAAAGCTCATCCTTGCGCAGCTTTTCCATGGCCATTACCTGCACCTATGGCGCGATGTTCTGCTTTATTGCCGGCTCCTCGCGGGTATTCGTTGGGCAACTCGGCTTGAGCCCGACCCAGTATGGCCTGGTTTTCGGCGGCATCGTTTCGGGGATGATCGCTGGTGCGATTTTTACCAACCGCACGATCATGAAGTTCGGTCCGGAAAAAATCGTGGGTATCGGCACCAGCCTAGTTGCGGTTGGCGCCAGCCTGGTCCTGGTGCTCCATGAACTTAACGGCCCATCAGTGCTCGGCTTGATGCTGCCACAGATGGTGCTGACTCTGGGCGCGGGCATGGTCTTGCCGGGTTCGGTCGCTGGCGCGGTGATTCCCAACCCGACTCGCGCAGGGTTGGCAGCGGGCTTTATCGGTTTTGCCCAGATGGCTGGCGCGACTATTTCCGGCATATTGCTCAGTCGACTTCAGGACGACTCGGCCTTGCCGATGGTCGCTCTGAATGCCGCCTTCGCCGTGGCCGGTTTCTTAGCCTTCCGGCTCATGCGCGCACGCAAGGCGCCCGCTGCGAAGGCCACACTTGCGCAGTAAGCTCAGCAGTGGCGTTCAATTCAGCTCGGTCATTCGGCACGCACGATAAAGCCTGCTGCTTGCGATGGTGTCCAATAGTTCACAAAAAATCCGGAGCCTTAATCAGACTCCGGTTTTTTTATGGAGTTACAACCGTGTGTGCAAGTGCGGCACGTTGCGTTCTACGTCATTCAAGATTTGAATAGTCTTACTGCCTGTTGGTAGTAATAACTCTTGTTGAAGTGCTCGAAGCCAGCTTCGTAGTCATTGAGCTGTTCACTATCTTTTTTCTCCTCTGCGGACCTCCTTACATAAATCGAGCCGAAGCAGAGCCTTCTTTGCCTGCTGCCAAATACCCGTCTGACCACAGTGGTTTTCTCGGTGCAATGCAAACCCAGCGTAATTGGATTTTTGAACGGTTAGCCGATCACTGCCATCTGTACTAACCATGAAACGAGAGGCAAAAGGCCGTACTGAGGGAAGAGACCCAGAACCCTAATTCAAAATTTAGTATCTGTTGCTGAATTGAATTCATGTATATGTATTTTATTGTATCCCGAAGAAACTTTTAAACATTGACTTACAAATACCCATTTTACCGATACATCAAGGATACACGGCTACGGCTAAATGATTTCGCCCAAATGAGATCTGCCTGTTGAAGTGAACGTGGTTGCGCGTATGTCGCCAGAGGTTTCTGGTTTCATCCGCTTTGCCTTTTGCCTTCTAGAAGGTTTTTCCCTTTCTGGCATGTCCTGCGCGGCTTGGTCGCGCAACAATATCCGGAGAAGTAATATGTCCCGTTCGTTCTCGAATAAAACTAGCCTCGGCTTGGCAGCTCTTGCCCTGACCGGCATTAGCTTAGCGTCATCCGCCGCCTTTGCCGTGGAAACATTGCCTCAGGGTTATCAACTAGCCGCTGCAGATAAAACCTCGGAAGGTAAATGTGGTGAGGGCAAATGCGGTTCCAGTGAAACCAACGCCAAGCCCTCGAAGGCAACCACCGCTGAAGGAAAATGCGGTGAAGGCAAGTGTGGCGACGCGATTTTCAATTCGATTGATACCGATCATGATGCTCGAGTCTCGCTTGCAGAGTTCCTAGTTGTTGCACCAAGCGCTCAAGCAGTATTTGCAAAAAAAGACACTAATAAAGATGGCTATATCGACGAAATGGAGTCTTATATTAGCGTCAAGGCCGCTTACAACGAAAATGGTAAAGAGTTGCCAAAAGGTCTATTTTCGACAAAAGAGTGATACTACTTTTTCGTGATATCGCCTCCGCCTTTTGCGGAGGCTTTTTTTTGGTTAACTAGACACGAATGATCACTCCTCCAAAACCTGTTGATGAATAAAGACGTTCCGCACTAAATACGAGACGTTCAGAAGCCCCAGGGGTGAAACAAAAGGCACACTGCCTCCAATCTCAACGCATACCGCGCTGGGTTGTTGGTTAGCGTTCCTAATCACACTTTTGGAAGCCTTGAACATGAAAATCTTAAGTATCGAGAATTACAAAACAAGCGCACAGAATCAGTCATTGCTTGGGATAAAAACCATGAAATCGATGTTTTTTCCACCGCCGCGACAGAATTATTTTCTTTTATGGCTGCTGCGGACGACTCCGGCCCGCATGTGTTCGACCGGTATGAATACTGTTTTCCAAACCAAATTCTTACACTTTGGGACGCCGACGAACAATCGATCGTAAGGCGGAGAAGAACGTGAGGTGTGGGGGCGATCGGAATTGGTAGCGAGGAATATGTCGCGGCGGTTGAGGGTCTTCATCAGTAGCGATTAGGTGCCACGAAGGACCGCTATTGGCCGTTTTCTGCCCGTCGCGAGAGGCAGAAAGCGACCCAAAGCTGTCACTCGCCAGCAGCAGCTGTCGACCGATTCTATTGAAAAACTCCGAGCGGATTTGGCCCAACCTACACTGAGCTTGAAAAGCGTCCGATTTACGCGTTGCAAGCCCTTCTGGCAGGGCAAGCGTATTGCAGTGAATCGCTCCAGCCCTACCACTTATGCCTGAGTCGTTAATCATGGATGAAGTCACTACCATTCCCTCGGATGATGTACCTGCTATTCAACATATAGTGCAGCGCAAACTCGGACGCTGTCTGTTGCGCTTGCAACAATACGAACGGCAGCTGAAAGCCATTGTCGCGCATGGTGAGCTGAGCGGCCCTGCGGATCGGCTGCCTATCATCCGTGAGCAAAAGGTCGCATGTGTCCAGAACAAGACGATGGGCACATTGATGGGGATGTTGACCGAAAACTTTCTGACTCCGCCGCTCCCAAATGAAGAAGAGTCACAGACGGAAGCCGATGTCGGTGAGCAGATCTGGCTCAGGTATCGATACCAGTTGGAAATGCCAGCCGAGCACTATGAGGCAATGAAGGCCGACCTCAAGGAGCTGGTTGACCTGCGCAATAAACTGGTTCACCACTTCATTGAGCGTTTCGATCTCTGGTCTGAATCAGGCTGCCAGGCGGCGGATGGTTTTCTGGAGGAAAGCTACGACATCATCAATCGGCATTGTCTAAATCTGCGATCTTGGGCCAAAACCATTGATGTGGCACGAACTGAAATGGCTTCGTTTATACAGAGCCAAGCATTTGAAGATGTGTTCGACGGTATCCGGGTGGATGGTTCAGTCAATTGGCCTGGCAGTGGGATATGCAGCTGTTTACGTGAAGCAGAAACCAAGCTTGCCGAAGGTGGCTGGACCCGACTGGAAGCAGCCATCCGCTGGATGGGTAGTGCCTATCCAGAGCAGACGCCCAAGCGCTACGGCTGCAGCAGATGGAGGCATGCCCTGCACGAATCACGGCAGTTCGAAATACGAAAATCCAAAGCTGATAATGAGCGTACTGCCGTCTGGTATCGCAGCAAGGCCACCTGATTGGGAAACTGAATCGCCCCTCCTTTTTTAAGCGCGCTGAGTGACTGCTTCTGGCTCGCTAGCTGCCTGTCAGAGAGGGCTGCAATCGACCCTTTGTCGCCTCCCTACTGATCACACCTTTATAGGGTCTCTACTTCTAGTTAGGCCCTGTATGTACAGTTGGGAGCGCGCGATGAGCAACGAACAGACGGCACCGGAGACGAAAGGCGTTACGGTGAAGTTACTGGCTACGATTGACCTGGGTCCTGAGATCGAGGGTATGGCAGGGCGCCAACTTAGAATGCGCAAGGTGACCATCGAGCCTGGAGGCGTCTTCGGGCCGATTCACAACCATGTAGACAGACCCGGCACCGTCTACATTCTGCAAGGAACGATCACTGACCATCGAAATGGAGTCGCCACGGATTATGGGCCGGGAGTGGGCTGGCCCGAGGACAGGAACACCACTCACTGGCTTGAGAACAGAGGCACGACTGCGGCGGTGGAGATCTCGGTCGATATGGTCAGGCAGGCGTAAGCTCATTTACTTCACTTGAACTGAGCTACCAGCCAATCCTTCAAACGCCCACACGCCGGATCCTCTGCCTTCTTCTCATTGATCATCAAATACTGAACCGATTCCCTGAGCGTCAGTTCCTCCGTCACCGGCCGAACCAGGCGCCCCTGCTGCACCAGATGTCTCACCAAATGATCCCAGCCCAAGGCGATACCTTGATCATCCAGCGCCATTTGCACGAGAAGGCTGTAGTCATTGCTGCTGAAGTAGTGCGGACTTTCCGAGGCCGGGATCTGCAGGTCATGGGACTGGAAAGCGAACCACACATTCCAGTCGACCTGTTCTGACAGCTGGGAGCGGCCATAAGGGTTCAGGTCCAGCAGTACGCTGTTGCGCATACCCTCCAGGGTTTTCAGTTCTGGATGAGCCTCCAGATAACGAGGCGTGCACACGGGATAGACGACTTCATTAAACAAAGGTATTCGCAGATAGCCGGGGCGCAGATCACTGTTCTTGGTGATGAAAATATCCGTATTGATCCCGGGCTCCATCACCAGAAAATGCTGGGTGGTGATGACATTCAGGTCGACATCGGGGTTGGCGCTGAAGAAGTCTTTCAGTCGATGGGATAGCCACAGCGCCGACAAGGCGGGTGAGCAGCATAGGGTCAGGGTGCGCTTATCGCTTTTTTCCCGGCGGATTCTTTCAGTCGCTTGAAAGATGTTGAGCAGGGACAGCTGTGCCGCATCGAAGAGTGCGGTGCCCGAAGCTGTCAGCCTGACTTCCCTCCCGGTACGGGTGAACAACTCGGTCCCCAAGTAGAGTTCAAGCTCGCGAATCTGACGGCTGATCGCCGCCTGGGTGACGCACAACGCTTCGGCGGCCCGGGTAAAGTTCCGATACTTGGCGGCGGCCACGAAGGATCTCATGGCCTTGAAGGACGGCATTGAGAGCAGGGCCTGATCCGGCTGGGAGCTTTTTGCCATAACAAAAACTACCTGTTTTCGCGAAAAAAAAGTCGGTTCTGCCCTTCGGGCTCCGGGTCCACACTCTACCGCACGATGGGTCGCAATCGAACCGGCGCCGCGAACACAAAAACAAGGAGACGACATGCCGTACCGATCAGGAAGGGAAGCGTTCATGCAAGGTGTCCGGGCGCTCATTCCATTGAGTCCCGGCGTCGTTCCTTTCGGATTGTTGACGGGGGTCATGGCGATCAACATGGGCATGTCGCCCGGCACGACCATGGGCATGACACTGCTGTTCTACTCTGGGTCCGCGCAGATGGTCGCGTTGCAACTGCTCCATACGGGCGTTGTGCCGCTGGCGATCGTGGTGACGGCCCTGGTCATCAACTTGCGCTTCATCATGTACAGCGCGTCACTGGCTCCCCATCTGCACCACTTGCCCCGACGCTGGACGTGGCCGGTGTCCTACATGCTTTCTGACCAATCCTACGCACTGTGCAGTCTCAAGCTGTCCTCTGGCGAGCTGGGTCAATTTGCACACCACTACTATGCCGGCACCGCCGCTGCCATGTGGCTGACCTGGCAATTGTCGGTATTGGCAGGCATCTACCTGGGCGCAAGCATCCCCGAGACCTGGTCGTTGAGCTTTGCCATACCGCTTTCGTTTCTGGCGCTTCTGGTTCCCGGCATACGCAGCGCGCCGAGCCTGGCCGCCGCCTCGGTCGGCGGGCTGATCGCCGTGTTGGCGGTCAACATGCCCTATAACCTTGGGCTGATAACCGCTTCCATCGGCGGTGTCATCGCGGGTCTGTTGATCGAGAGTGTTCGCAAGCGCCCATTGAGCGATGCGCTAACCCATGACGTCGAGAGGGAGACACCATGAGTGATCTGGCCTTGTGGGGGATGTTCCTGGCCGTCGGTTTGGGAACGTTCGCGATGCGTCTTTCTTTTGTCGAACTGTATGGCCGGTTGCGCATCCCGTCAGTGCTGAGTCGGGCCTTGCTTTACGTACCGGCGAGTGTGCTGGCGGCCCTTGTGCTGCCCACCGTGGTGTATCCCAACGGGCAGGGTGAATTCGTGTTGAATAACCCCCAGATACCCGCCGCCATTATTGCGGCCTGGGTCGCCTGGCAGACTCGTAATACGCTCCTGACGCTGGCGGTCGGTATGGGAGGACTGTGGCTATTCAAGTTTTTCGGTTTGTAATGAATCGATCTGCGACAAACTGTCTGCCAGGCGTCTGGCCTGCTGAGTCGCGTCCTCACGCGCGCGCAGATCAACGTCTTCCCCCAGGATGGTTTTCTCCACAATCACCGAATGCACATCCGTGACGCCGATAAATTTCAGCCAGGCTTCCACGTAGGGCTTCTGGAAGTCGAAGCGCTCCGCCGGTGTGCTCGACTGCGCCGAAAAATCCAGGCCGCGGGCGTACATCACCACGGCGAGTTTGTTGTGCAGCATGCCTTCCAGACCGCGTTCCGGGTCAACGCTGAACAGGATGTCTTTCTGCGATACCAGGTCGATGAAGTGCTTGAGTTTGTACGGGATGCTGAAATTCCACAGCGGTACGGACATCACGAGTACATCCGCGCGGTGCAGGTGACTGGCCAACTCTTTTAACGTGTTCCAGGCGTCTTGTTGTGCGGCGGTCAACGGCGTGCCATTGAGCCCAGCGTATTTGGCCTCCATGGCCAGATCATCGAATTCCGGCAGCGCCATGTTCCAGAGGTCGAGGGTAATGATTTCGGTGTCCGGGGTGTTTGCTTGATAACGCGCAATGAAGCTGCGGGCGACTTCAAGGGAAGCCGAACGCTGCTTGCGTGGCGAACACTGAATATGGAGAAGAGTCGTCATGGCACACCTTGATGATGGGGAAGCAGGGCAGGTGAGAGCATTGCAACATAGTTGTATTTGAAATATAAATCGTAAATTCCTACTCAATTGATCACGTATAAAACTATGTTCGATGCTCTGCTGCTCAAGACATTTGTCACCGTCGTCGATGAAGACGGCTTCAGTCGTGCCGCCGAGAAGCTGCACCTGACTCAGTCGGCGGTCAGTGGCCATGTGCGGCGATTGGAAGAACAGATTGGTAAACCCCTGTTGACGCGCACCACCCGTTCCCAGCAACTGACAGCCGATGGCGAGCGCCTGATCTCTTATGCGCGCACGATCCTCGCGCTGAACCGTGATGCCTGGACAGACCTGACACGCACGCCGTTTCACGGGCGGCTGCGGATCGGGGTGTCCGAAGATTTTGTCGAGTCTCGATTACTGCGCACCGTTCAGGATTTCGCAGCGCAGTACCCCGGGATGAAGATCGAAGTGCAGGTGAACATTCCGGGCACGTTACTGGCGCTGATGAAGCAAGGGCATCTGGAGGTGGTCATCGGTTCGCTGTGCGAAACCAGCGAAGCGGGGCTGTTGCTATGGCAAGAACCGCTGGTGTGGGCCTGGTCGGCGCAACTCGTCCCCCGGTTACCCACGCCGTTGCCGCTGGCCCTGTTCCCCGAGCCGTGCCCTTATCGCGAAGCCGCGCTGACGAGGCTGGCGCAGGCGGGAATCGCCCAACGCACAGCGATGTTGTGCAGCAGCACTGCCGGATTACGGGCGGCGGCACTGGCAGGCTTCGCGGTAGCGCCCATGCCACTCAGTCAGTTGGGGCAAGGATTGGCGGTTATTGGGGTAGAACAAGGGTTGCCGGAATTGCCGGATGCGCAATGTCGGCTGTTCGCGTCGCCTGACGCGGATCAGGTGGTTGTGGCTGCGGTTACTCAGATGATTGTGGAGTACTGCTCGAAGCGGAGGGCTTGATTGTCATTTCAAAGGCCTGCTTGAAGGTATGGAGTACGCGGTCTTTGCCTTCCTGAGGGACGGTCAGTCGTCTGTTGGATGCTGTTAAACACTTCGATCATGGATACAAAAAAACGGGCGCCTGATGGCGCCCGTTCTCATTTAATCCATCGCATATAGCGCTTTTCACCGTATGAAAGTCTTCACATTTTATTTCACATACTGACTTGATGAAGAGGCGCTAATTTCCTGGCCTCCAGAGGTTTTGTAGGCGCTTAAAACAAAATTACCTTCACATTTTATTTCACATATTTTTAGGTGAAGTGGCTTCGGTCAATGGGTTCACGAAGGGCCCCGTCAGCCGCGTTCACGCACAGACCCCAACTGCAAAAAAACGGGCGCCCATTGAAGCTAATACCGATCAATCAAGGAACGACACAATCCGTAGCAGCTGGCGAAGCCTGCGTTCGGCTGCGAAGCAGTCGTAAAACCTGAGTTTGCGGTCTTCCTGAAACACCGCATCGTCTGATTTCACGACTGCTCCGTCCGAACGCGGCCCGAACCGAACGCAGGCTTCGCCAGCAGCATTGCGGCTTAACTAATCGGCATCACCCATTGAGGTGCCCGTTTCTACTTACTCCTTCACCTCCGCTCGCAAGCGTCGACCGATCACGTCCATCAAGTCACAGCCGTCGCGTAACGGAATGGCCAGCAGTTTGGAGAAGTCCGACAGCACCACCGTGTCGCAACCGAGTTCGCCGCGGTAGGCGATGTTTTCCAGCACCTGCGTGACCGTGCGGATGCGGTAATCGGCCATGGCTTGCAGGACGTCGAGTGGGGCTTGGGTGTCAATGAGCAGGGAGGCCGGGATCAGGTCGATTCCGGTGAGGGGCATGTATCTTTCCATAGGTGAAACTCCGATCAAGGCAAAGGTTGACTGTCCCTCTATCGTCGCCAAACGAATGGGTGACAGCTGTACGCAGGTTGGCGAACCGGGATCGGAAAACCGGCAGACCCAAAGGTCTCCCGCGCACAGCTGCCATAAAGACAGCTTTGCGAGCGTGCAACAGCGTCGGCAAGAAAGCACAGAGCTTTTGCACCCGATAACTCAGGTCGCCAAACCTGGTCGCCATTGGGGCGACGGGGCGAACTATAAGCTTCTATGGATGATAGGGGCAAGGTGGAATATTGCGTTGAGGCACTATCTGGCAGGGGGACTTCACCCGAAAACTAAAATTCCATCTTTTGTGTTAATTTAGAAAAAAAGACGAATATTAAAGTTGATAATCGCTAGGCAGGGAGGAAGGAAAATGACTATACCGAAAGTTTTTGTGTCGTACTCTCATGATTCGCAAGAGCATAAAAAGTGGGTTCTTGAGTTTGCAACGCGATTAAGAAACTCTGGTGTGGATGCGGCGCTTGATCAATGGGATCTAAAGCCAGGAGATGATCTTCCTCACTTTATGGAACAAAATCTCGCATCCTCTGATCGTGTAATTATGGTCTGTACAGAGCGATATGTTGATAAAGCAAACATAGGGTCAGGTGGTGTTGGTTATGAAAAAATGATTGTCACATCGGATTTGATGAAGTCTATCAATTCAAATAAGGTGATACCCGTAATTCGACAGGCTGGTACTTTTATAGTGCCAACATTTCTAAAGTCGAAAATGTTTATAGATTTTTCTGACGATGGACAAAGTGAGTTTTCTTACGATGAGCTGATTAGATCTCTGCATGGTTCTCCACTATTTGTGAAACCTCCCGTAGGGAATAGTCCATTTTTACCTGTCGTAGATAATATGCCTGAAAGGACCGGTGACGCCATTCTTGAGCTTATGAAAACTATTGTTGACGTCTTCGAGCGCCAAACTCATGACTATTTAGATTACGGCACAGTACTTCGAAAAATGGGGATCTCTAGATTGATGTTTGATGTGTTGATTGACCAGGCTTTAGAGGCGGATTACATAACTCAATATGGTGATAAGGACCTGTCGCTTACAGGTAAAGGTAAGCAGTATGCGATGTTTCATAAGTTGGTGGGGTAAGGGGGCATAGCATATAATCAAAGGGGTATCGATATTGTGCAGGATTGTTAGGATGGAAAAGGTGACGGATTTGTTTAGTTAAAAAATCTGTCTCTTTTTTTATCTCATGTTCTTGTGGGTTGTTAAGTTGGCGTTAATTAAATGTATGTAAAATATCTGGTTGCTTTTTTGGATTGTTGGGATCTACTAGATAAGCTTTGGATAGTTTCTGTTTTTGGGTGTGAGCTTTAAATGACGGCCATAATAGGCCGTCATTAGCGATGGGTGGTTTAGTTGTTAATTATGACTTTTAAATCTGTTCCTGAAATTCCTTTGATGTAAACATAGCTTGTACCAAGTACTGCAAGTTGCTCGTCTGAAATATGTTTGTTGGATATTGCGGGCTGAACAATATAGAACCCTATGACCAATTCCTTGTCACGGCATTTATACCGAAGAAGGTCGATTTGAGAAATGTCTCCTTTTAGTATTCTGTTAAAGCCTATTTCCTTTGATTTTGAGTATCTCGAAACAAGCTGTGAGAATAGGGCTTCACCTGAGTGAAGCCATTTGACGGATCTAGATGTCTGGCCGCTTACTTCATATGTGTCGGTAACTCTACCACCCGGTGCGGCTTTTCCCTTAGTCGCGCCACAATACTTGCAGTGGTAGAAATCCACTTCTATCCTGTCGTCTTTTTCATTGATTCCTACAAGGTCTGCTATTTCGCCAGCACCGTCGTCGTTGAATACAATCTGATATTTTTCTTCGATCTTCTTGTAAGTGAAACCTTGGACTGTATCAAGGTCTAGTGCTTTTCCCATTGACTCTTTTTGGATCCTTGTATTGCCCCAGTCCCATGTGGATAGCAGTTTTTTGGGTAGTTTAATGTTAAGGGTGACTGGCGAATAATATCTATAATTGCCTCTGATGAAAGATCCGTCTTGCTTTAGTAATCTCAGAGGGTTTTCATCGAGGTATTCGGAAAAAAGCTGCTCCCCCTGTAAAGAGATTTTTACATTGTTGCATGAGGTCTTGTAATCGTCATGTAATAGCGTAATTGTTATTTTTGAAATTTCTATTGCATCGTCAGTGGCACTATTAGTTAGGATTGGGATCTCAAGTATATTGTCTGAGGTGAGAATAGGCCTGCCAAGATAAATATCTAGCAAATTAAATGATTGGCCGTTTATTGTTAATGATACTTTCGATTCGGTTTCAATTGATATTTGATCTGGCCAGTCAGCGTAAAAAATTCCTGTGGGCCATGCATCGCGAATTTGCTCCGAGCGCATTACATTATCAAGAATATCTTTTGTGTTGATGTTGGCATCATTTAGTTTCAACGACGCTTGGTCACACCAACGCACCCAGTAATCAATAGACTCTGAGTTCATTTCCCATATTTTTCCTTTGTGAGAGCATCCTGCTGTTGTTTTTTCGCCATCCTCGAATCCACTTGCAAAAATATTGGATTTTATCGCGGTCCCATTTTCTAAATCACCCATAATCGAATTAATATCTCGGCCAACATGCATCGTGAAGCTTACATCCTTTTGAGTGCGAGATAAGCCAACGTTCTGTAGCTTCATGAATGAAATGTTGTGCAGTGTTCTAAATGTTTTCTCTCCAGCGATTTTTACACTATTGTTCGATATTAGATTTCGAAAGTTTGTCGCTTGTCCTTCATCACCCGAGCAATGAATAAACAGTGTTTTCTGTTCTTGTTGGAAGTAGGCTATATAAAGGTACCATTCAGTGTTTATAATGTCGGATGAATTAGCCCAGTTTACCGGTATCTCTGCCTTTGTTACCATGATCACCATGTTGTTAGCATCGTTTACGGTGACAAATTGTAGTTTTTCTCTAAGGGATTTAAAGTTTTCCGCGTTCGCTGGCTGCCAGTCTTCTTTAGTAAGTTGATAGGCGATTGCACTAATTTTTGGGGTAGGGTTCAGTGCTAGGATTTTTTCTCCGTCCCTATCACCTTCAAATTGAGAGGTGAGTTCGTCTCTCTGTACTTCTCTTTGGATCTTGTTGGTGCTCACGTCCCGAATAATAGCACTCCAGTCGGCACTTTCCTCATAAAGAGCTGACATCTGAGCATCCATCTTCTGGTTGGCGATGTTTGCAACAAATTTAGCGGTGCCGAGTTTGTCGTCGACTCGTGTAAGTCGTCCTATAAATTGTAAGGTCACAGCAGGACTTCTGTGTTGGTCATGGATTGCTGCAATTTTAAGTTCGGGGAGGTCGAATCCTTCACCAAGCATGTCTACGCAGACAATTATCTTGTGTTTCTTTTGTTTTATATTCTTTAAGGTGTTTTCTTTGTTTTTAATTTTACTGTGAATTAAAATGGGTGAGAGGTCGTTGTGATGTTTGTATATCTCAAAAAGCTGTTCTGCTTTTTTCTGTGACTTGGCTCTTACCATCATTAAGTGGTCTTTGTTGTCTTTTAGGTCTTGCCTTAATAGTTCAACGGCTTTTGCTGCGATAGCACTATCTGCTAAGCTTGGCTGGTATTCTCTAATGGGGTGAAACTCTATTTTTTGAAAGTAGCCATCGTTTTGTGCGTCTTTTAATGGGTAGTTGTAAATTATTTTTCCATCGAGGCTTTCTTTGTCTTCTCTGAAGGGTGTTGCTGTAAATTGCAAGCAGGGTTTTTCTTTAAAAGCTTTTCTGATTCGATTCCAAGTAATTGCGGCAACATGATGGGCCTCATCAATGATTAGGTGTGTGGATATGTTGGTTAGTGCCATCAACTCCTCTTCATTGAAGTTCTGTAGTGCCTGAGGTGTCGCGATTATTACGTTCGCTCCAACTAGCTTGTTTATTTCAAGTACTGTCAGTTTTGAGCTGATTTTGATGGTGACAGGGTTTTTTACCATTTCTCCGATGGCATTCATCTTTCTTAGGGTTTTAAGAACTTCTATTTTTTCGGAGGTCTGCTCGCGAAGTGCATCAGACGGAACGATAATCAGAGTTCTAGGAAACATTCCGGCCAGAATTAGAGAAAATATTGTATCGGTCTTACCTGTACCGGTAGGCATCACGACCGTTGCAGGGGTGCTCGGCGATGAAACGAGATGGCCTAGTGCGATATATAGCGCTGCCAGTTGAGGCTTTCTAAGCCCTAAACCTCCATTGGTAGCATTAGGTTCGATGAAACGGAACGGCTGATCTACCCAGCTACGATAGGCTTCGTTCGTCTCGTACATCCCTGTATCTAATGGCATTCCGGATTCCCCTCAATTTGGCAGCAGTATTTTGTTAGAGATTTCGTAAAAAATTATGAATTTGGTTGTTTTTTTATCGCTTCTTCGGAGGGTGTAATTAGTTTTGTGTAAACGGTCATTTGGCAGGAGACTGCCTACCCCAAGGAAATCCAATGACCGAGCCAAAACCCAAGCGCGCCAAACGAGTCAAGCCTGATCCTGAACTGGTTAAACTGGCCGACAGTCTGCTGGCCAACTACAAAAAGCCCGAAGATCTGATCGGCGAAAACGGCCTGCTCAAACAGCTCACCAAGATGCTGGTGGAGCGGGCCCTTGAAACCGAGATGACCGAACACTTGGGGCACGACAAAAGCGCAGCGATCACCAACACCGCCGCCAATGCGCGCAACGGTCACAGCGGTAAAACCCTGAAGGGCGACTTCGGCGAACTGCCGCTCGACATCCCTCGCGACCGGCAGGCGTCCTTCGAGCCGCAGTTGGTGGCCAAGCATCAAACCCGCTGGACGGGCTTCGATGACAAAGTCATCTCTCTCTACGCTCGCGGTTTGAGTGTCAGAGAAATCCAGGCTCACTTACAGGAAATGTACGGCACAGAGGTCTCTCCCAGCCTGATCTCGGCGATTACCGACGCGGTGAGTGACGAGGTCAAGCTGTGGCAAGCCAGACCACTGGACGCGCTGTACCCGATCCTCTATCTGGACTGCATTCACGTCAAAGTGCGTGACGCTGGCGCCGTGCGCAACAAGGCGGTTTACCTGGCTATCGGCGTCAATATGGCCGGTCACAAGGAAGTGCTGGGTCTGTGGATCGCTCAAACCGAAGGCGCGAAGTTCTGGCTGCAAGTGGTGACCGAACTCAAGAATCGGGGCGTGCAGGACATCTTCATCGCCTGCGTGGACGGTCTCAAAGGTTTCCCTGAAGCCATTGAAGCCGTCTACCCAAAAGCCGTCGTTCAGCTGTGCATCGTGCACATGGTGCGCAACAGCTTGAACTTCGTGTCGTGGAAAAAGCAGCGAGAGGTGGCGGCTGATCTCAAACTGATTTACACCTCGGCAACCGCCGAATTGGCCGAACAACGACTCTGCGAATTTGAAGCCAAATGGGATGCCGAGTACCAGTCGATCAGCCTGTCATGGCGGCGAAACTGGGCTCGGGTGATCCCGTTTTTTGACTATCCAGCCGAAATTCGCAAGGTGATTTACACCACCAATGCCATCGAATCGATCAACATGAGCCTGCGCAAAGTGATCAAAACGCGCGCCTCATTTCCGACCGATGACGCGGTGATGAAACTGTTTTATCTGGCGCTGAACAACATCAGCAAGAAGTGGACGATGCCGATCCGGGACTGGAAAGCGGCCTTGAATCGCTTCAGTATCCAGTTCGAAGATCGGCTGTTAACGGTTTAATAAAAATCCCGTTTACACAAAATCTAGGACACCCTCCTTCTTCGATTGAACCTACACGCTCAACAGTAGTGGCACAATGGTAATTTTGAAGTTCTATGACTGTAGGCTGACTGGTTAAAACTGGAAGCGGAAACCATGAGCTCTACCTAGATTCGAGAATTACCAGCGTACTGTTCGTATTTTCCTTAGCGTAGAATCCTGAAGCGCCAGCCCACCCCCGAGACGGACCCTCAATGCATACCCCCTCAACCCAACACCCCCTCTGGAAAACCTACCTCCTTTTCCTCGCCCCCATGGTCCTCTCCAATTTCCTCCAATCCATGTCGGGCACCATCAACAGCATCTACATCGGCCAAATGCTCGGCACCCAAGCCCTGGCGGCCGTGTCCGGCATGTTCCCCATCGTCTTCTTCTTCATCGCCCTGGTCATTGGCCTCGGCGCGGGTGCGGGTGTGCTCATCGGCCAGGCCTGGGGCGCGCGTGAACCGCACTTGGTGAAAACCATCGCCGGCACAACCTTGCTGTTAGGCGCAATGATCGGCCTGACAGCGGCAGTACTCGGCAGCGTATTCGCAAGGCCAGCCCTGGAAGGCTTGGGCACACCGGCCGACGTTATCGACGACGCCGTGTCCTACGCCCACGTCATGATGTGGATCATGCCGTCATTGCTGGTCTACGTGCTGTTCACCCAACTGCTGCGCGGGGTGAGCGATACGGTTTCGCCGTTGATCGCGCTGGTGGTGTCGACGTGTATCGGGTTGGCGCTGACGCCGGCGTTGATTCGGGGTTGGTTCGGGTTGCCGATGATGGGGATTCAGAGTGCGGCGTATGCGGGGTTGGCGGGTAATTTGTCGGCGATGGGGTGGCTGGCGTGGCGGTTGATTCGCAAGGGGCATCCGTTGGCGCCGGATCGGGAGATGTTTGCGGCGATGCGGCTGGACCTGGTGATTCTCGGCAAGGTGTTGCGCATCGGGTTGCCGACCGGGTTGCAGATGGTGGTGTTGTCGGTGTCGGAGCTGGTGATTCTGGCGCTGGTGAATCAGCACGGTTCGCAGGCGACCGCGGCGTATGGGGCGGTGACGCAGATCGTCAATTATGTGCAGTTTCCGGCGCTGTCGATCGCGATCACGGCGTCGATCCTCGGTGCTCAAGCGATTGGGGCAGGGCGGCTTGATCGCATGGGGCCGATTCTGCGCACGGGGCTGTTGATCAATGTGTGCCTGACCGGTGGGTTGGTGGTGTTGGGTTATCTGTTGTCGCACTGGTTGCTGGGGTTGTTCCTTACGGATGATTCCACCCGGGCGAAAGCGGAGCATCTGTTGCACATCATGCTGTGGAGTCTGTTGGTGTTCGGCTTCCAGGCGATTGTCGGCGGCATCATGCGTGCCAGCGGCTCGGTGCTGGTGCCCATGGCGATTTCGATTTTTTGTGTGGTCGGGGTGCAGTTGCCGGTGGCGTATGTGCTGGACGGGCACTTCGGGTTGCAAGGGGTGTGGATGGCGTTTCCAGTGGCGTATCTGGGGATGCTGGTGTTGCAGACGGCGTATTACAAAATGGTCTGGCAGCATCAGAAGATCGAGCGGTTGGTGTAGGCGGGCGGACTTGCTGTCGGCCACCTTCAGACTGACAATCTCTAGTGACCGTGTGATGCGAACCGACAGGCGTGATCGCCTCAGGAGGTTTTCAAATGAGTCCCTCATCGCCCACCAT
Organism: Pseudomonas sp. LS2P72; assembly: GCF_054897865.1. NCBI lineage: Bacteria > Pseudomonadati > Pseudomonadota > Gammaproteobacteria > Pseudomonadales > Pseudomonadaceae > Pseudomonas > Pseudomonas sp. LS2P72. Next base: position 4,505,671 of record NZ_CM142708.1, on the reverse strand, counting down.
CCTGCAGGACCGGGCCGCTGCCGGTCGGCGGCTGGTGGAGTCGCTGCTCAAATACGCTCATCGCCCCGATGTCATCATCCTCGCCTTGCCCCGTGGCGGTGTGCCGGTGGCCTATGAGGTGGCCGCTGCACTGGACGTTCGTCTGGACCTGATGCTGGTGCGCAAGCTGGGCGTCCCGTCTCATGAAGAGCTCGCCATGGGCGCCATTGCCAGCGGCGGTATCCAAATTCTCAATGAACACGCGCTGCGGGTTCACCCGATTGACCCGGCTACGTTCGATGAAGTCGTCGCACGGGAAACCCGAGAGCTGTTACGCCGCGAGAAGGTTTACCGGGGAACGCGCGCGCCTGTGCAACTTAAGGATCAGGTGGTGATCCTGATCGACGACGGCCTGGCGACAGGCGCCTCGATGATGGCGGCAGTCCAAGCGGTGCGCGCGCAGACGCCGTCTCGTATCGTCGTCGCTGTGCCGGTGGCGCCGATCGAGACGGCGGAGGCGCTGCGCAGCGAAGTGGATGAGCTGATATGCCCGATCATTCCCGACTGGCTGATGTCGATCAGCCGTTGGTACATGGACTTTACCCAGACCTCGGATGCCGAGGTCATCAAGCTGTTGCAGCGGGCCTGGCTGCGAGAATCTGCTAGCGCCGCTTCAGCTCAGGGACGTTCCGAGGCGTAAGCGACACAATCCGTAGCAGCTGGCGAAGCCTGCTACTACGGATTGTGTCGCTCCTTAACTGATCGGCATTAGGCGTTACTCCCGGGTTTACACACCAAATGGGAAGGTGTCGTCTTCCGGTTCCAGTTCCTGGCTTTTCGGCAGTGCCAGTGCCGTCACCGGTCGGGTCTGTTCAATCCAGACCATTGCATCAAATTGTTCGGCCAGCACCGCCTCGAAGTAATGACTGCTGCGCTCGGTGTCGGGTCGGTAAATCACCCCGATGGCCCGCTCCAACAAAGGTTTGGACAAGGCTCGAAGCAGATCTTTTCGTTGCGGATCTCGCCAATCAGTCAATGAAGCCGGGACACCGGCCTTGAGGAACTGATGCTCCCAACTGTCTGGACGAGATGGCCGGATGTCCTTGATGTGCATCTCGCCATCCCAGTCATCGGCCGCTGCTACCTGGCCCCGGTCGGTGCTCATGCCGATCAGAACGACATTGCGGCCATAAGCGTTGCGGCACAGCTGACCGATATTGAACTGACCTTTCCAGCCCATTTCCGTGGCCGCCGCATTGCCGATATGGGAGTTGTGCGCCCACACCACCGCTTTGGCTTTTGGGCCTCGATGCTCAAGCAGGGCCTGTAATGTGTCGAACATGTGCCGGTCACGCAGGTTCCAGGAGGTGGTCGAACCTCGATAAATCGCTCGGTAGTATTGTTCCGCCGCCCGGACGACCCGGGCGTTTTGCGCCGCATTGAAGAACGCCTCGTCGTATTGGACGAGCCCGGCCAGTTGTTCGGCCAGCATGGCATTGAGTTGGTCGACCACGGCCTGCTCGCAGGGCATCAAGCCGTCGCGTTCCACAAAATGACCGTACAACGCAGGATCATCCTGCCAGGGGGTCAAACAGCCATAACGACGCCTTGCTTCATAGGCCAGGTGCGGGTCGACCCGTTCCAGATAGCTCAGCACCTCATGAATGGAGTTACGCAAACTGTAAACGTCCAGACCGCGAAACTCGACGCGACATTCAGGGGCTTGCTGGTGGTTGTACTGATGGAGCCAATGGGCGAACGCTCTCACATCGGTGTTGCGCCACATCCAGGTCGGAAACCGGCTAAAGATATGACGTTTCCAGGCCGAGGGCGCCAACCCCCGGACATAACGGTCGACATGACCGGCGTCTGGCCAGTCGGCTTCAACCGCCACGATAGTGAAGCCGTGCTGCTTGATCAGTCTTTGGGTGATCGCAGCCCGGGCTTGATAAAAGTCGCAAGTGCCATGACTGGCTTCACCGATCATCACCACCCGCGCATCAGCGTAGCGGTCGAACATTTCACCCAGGGCTTCGGCGTCCTGTTCCGGCAGGGGCTCGGCGTATTGACGCAGGAGAGGGGCGATGGCGGCATCGTCAATATGGCTATGTGAGCCATAAAGAGTGTCTGGCATGTCTTGGGAAGTGGTGTTCATGGACGTCATCCCCATGAGGGTGGATTGTCCAGCGTGCAGTGAGTCGGCTTTGATCGGTACGACTGACTTGTCTGTGTTTGATTTGAGTCAGAAACAGGGGAAAAATTCTAAGCCAGTGACCCGTCGATTCGGCGATCCGGTGGCTGCGTGATCGTGCACTTTAAGGGGGCAGCACGGCCATTCGCCAGGCTATGGCTGCACACCCGCTGATCATTATTGATAGCGACTCACGACGGATGAGCGATCTCTAGCCAGTCTTCAAACCGGGTCACTCCGACAATGGGGTTATCGCCGGGCGTGAGGGACTTGTCATTGATCGGGGCGCCGAAGTAAGGAACCGTGTCGTCCGAAACGGCTTCGCGCGGGTCCTTGGTGTGTTTCAGGTACTCACTTACGAATTCGACAATGGGTCGGCGATCCGGCCCGGCCACTTCCACGGTCTGATTGATCGGCGCTTTTTGCGCGATAGCCGTCAGTGCGGCCGCGACATCCAACGAAGCCACCGGTTGCAACGCGGCGGACGATAGATGGATGGTGTTGCCGTCCTCGCGACCCGAGTAAGCAATGGCACCAATGAACTCGAAGAACTGCGTGGCCCGCAGGATGGTGTAGGGAACGCCCGAGGCCTTGATGAGTTTTTCCTGGGCCATTTTGGCCCGGAAATAACCACTGTCGAGCATTCGTTCGGTGCCCACGACTGACAGGGCGACATGGTGTTGGGTGCCGGCTACCTTCTCGGCAGCAAACAGGTTATGCCCGGCGGTCTCAAAGAAATGCAACGCCGCGTGATCTTCGAATGAGGGGGAGTTGGCCACGTCGACCACCACGTCGGCGCCCTTGAGCGCGTCCGCCAGGCCCTCGCCGGTGATGACGTTGATGCCGGTACTCGGTGACGCTGAGATGACTTCATGCCCCAGATCCTGGAGGTTCTTGCAGACTTTGCTGCCGATCAGCCCGCTTCCTCCGATGATGACGAATTTCATGGCCGGTCTCCCGATGCGGTGAGTTGGGACAGTCATTAAACACCCGGGCAGCGGCCGTATCGGGCGGCCATTGGCGTGGGCCGACAGGTGGTCGGAAGTCTGAGCGGCAGGTGGAATTAACAGCGTTTGTTTGCTTTAGTCCACCTATCGCTGGCTCATGTGTGCGGCGCCTCTGCTCAAGACGGGACCTGACCGGAGAATCCCATGAAACACCGATTCCCGACCTGCGCCGTGCTGGTGGCCGCCCTTGCATTCGGCGCGTTGCCTTGCGCCCAGGCGGTCGAATACACGCAGGTGAATGAAACCGCCAGTACGATTTCCTTCACGTTTAAACAGTTCTCTTCGCGGGTATACGGTACGTTCCGCAAGTTCGACGCCACACTTGATTTCGACACAGCGAACCCGTCAGCAGGCCGGGCCGCGCTCACCATCCAGCTCGACAGCATCGATGCCGGAAGCAGCGACGCCAACAACGAACTGCAAAAACCAGCCTGGTTCAACACGGCAAGGTATCCAGTGGCGACGTTTGAATCGACCGGCGTGAAGGTACTGGGCGACAACCGTTACTCGATCACCGGAAAACTCACGCTCAGAGGGATCACACGTGAAGTGGAGGTACCGGTCCTCTTGAAGACCGACAACGCCATCGGGATTTTCGATGGCCAGTTAACGCTCAAGCGCAGCGACTTCAAAGTCGGTGAAGGTGAATGGGCCGGTGGTGTTGTCTCTGACAAGATCAATATCCGGTTTCGGATGGTTGCGCCGCAGCAGTAACGTGCTGCGGCGCATGCTGCCCCGGCACGTTATGATAGGCACGCCCGCGAACACACTCTTCACGTCCGCCCCAGAGTCAGAGCCACGAATGCCCCAGATCACCCATTTCAAAACCCCGTGCCCCGAGCACATCAATAGTCAGATCCTGCAAATGGTGGTCGATTACCTGACCGACATCAGCATGATCGCTATCGCGCCCAGCAACCTGTTGTACAACGTGTACCAGTACGCGATCGGCTACGAGGTTCACCTCTATCTGGAGGCGTTGAACGGGGCGAAAGGGATTGCGGTGGAGTTGCTCGTCGCGACCGACGAAGACGACCCGGAGAAGGTCGTCGGCTTTTTGCTGTACCTGCCGGTCAAGGACGATCCCGATGCGTGTGGTGTTGCGTATATGGCAGTGAGTGCCAGCCATCGGCGCCAAGGTATTGCTCGGCGGATGCTGCGGGAAATGATTGGCCGCTACCCGCATGCCGAGCTGACGTGCGCGGTGGCCAAGGTTCCGTATTTTGAGGCAATGGGGTTTCAGGTGGTGGGCGTGCGCGCGACTCAAGTGTTGATGAACACCCGCGACCACGGCACCGATGGCTTGATGGCCGTGCTGGATGTGGCATCGATTTACAGCTCGCTGGAGCTGCGGCAGATTCATACGTACCTGCTGCAAAAACACGGCAAGCGAGCTATGCTCGATGCGGAAAAGCAGCGTGATCGGCATCTGGACCAGATGACGCGCAAGGCGAATGGGTTTGTCCGCGAGCGACTGGGTGAAGGTGCGGTGCCAGCTCCTTCACCTCGACTGCGGTTGGTCTAGTCGCTTCGAATCGACGCAAAAAAGCCCTTGGTGCGGACAACGTGCCAAGGGCTTTTTCTTGTCTGGATTTCGTGCAGATAAAAAAGAGCCTCAAAGCTCTTTGATGGGGAGAAGTAGAGCACTCGAGGCTCAAGATGCGCATGAAGCAAGTGGTGAGCTTGGTAGGGGTTCATTTCACCCACCACTTACGCAACGGCTTGAGCAAACAAGCGGCTGCGTAGAATCATCGTAGAAAGTTGGGGGTTGGTGCTCAAGTACCGCTAGTCGAATCCATCGGTCCGGCGTCAGTTTTCGCGATGTTTTCAGCGTCGCCACGGGCGCTTCTTTCGACCATGGCGATGATGGTTTCGTACAGTTCGTCCTGTGCCTGCGCGGCGTTGATTTCTCCATTCGCGGCGGCGTGTGACAAGGCTTCCGCCGCACCGAGCATCGCCCGCAATCCCGCTGCCTTGATGTCACCCGCGCCGGCAAAAGGGGCGAGGGCGGCTCGGCACTTGTTCAGGAAAATAGCTTCGTACTCGCGCTTGATCTTCTCCAGTTCCGGGGAGCTGGCGAGTGCCGCGATGACACCGGGGATCTCGTTGCCCTGAAGCAGCACGCAGTCGACGTACGACGAAGCGATCACCTTGGCGGTGCCGGGTAAAGTCGGTTCGCTGCTCTGAAGCGCCGCATCCATCAGCGCTGTCTGCCGGGCATCGAAGTCTTGATAGAGCGCCGCCAGCAGCCCGGCTCGCGTGGTGAAGTGATCGTACACCACCGGTTTGGTGATCCCGGCCAGCTCGGCTAGTCGTCCCAATGTCAGCGCGTCGGTGCCTTCATCCCGAACGAGTTGCCAGGCGACGTCCAGCAACTGGCGTTGGCGGTCTTCCCGGGACATGCGTCGTCGAGGTTGGGGGTTGGAATCCTGCTCGATTGTTTCGGTGGTTGACATGGCTATGTACCAAAAGTAACTTACTGATCGTAACTTACCAAGAGTATATAAGGTCCGCCTTGTGCTCTCAATCAGGAGTTTCCAGCATGCACGCGCTTATCGTTGTGGCTCATCACGATCCTCGTTCGCTTACCCATAGCCTGGCGGCGCAAGTCGCTCAGGGCGTCACCCTGGACGATCCCGGTCATACCGTTGAAATCGCCGACCTCTCGGCCGATGGGTTCGATCCGAGGTTCAGCGCCGCTGACCTGGCGGTGCATCACCGGGAAGCGCCGCCCCCTGCCGATGTGGTTGCCGAGCAAGCGCGGATAGACCGCGCCGATGCGGTGGTGCTGGTTTATCCCGTCTACTGGTGGTCGATGCCGGCGCTGCTCAAGGGTTGGATTGATCGGGTGTTCGCCAACGGCTGGGCGTTCGATTTCACGGCGGATGCCAAGCTGGAGAAGAAGCTTGGTCATTTGCGGATTCACTTGATCGGTGTGGGCGGTGCCGACGCTGCAACTTACGCCCGGCACGGTTATGCCGAAGCCATGAAGACGCAGATTGACCATGGGATTTTTGATTACTGCGGTGCGCGGGTGGTGACGTCCGAGTTGCTGCTCGAATCGGAAATTCAGGACCCGGCAGTACACCTGGATGCCGCGAAAAGCCTTGGTCGCGAGCTCTTTGCGACATCCATGCACCTCAATCCTGTTAGACCTGCACTCCCGGCCAACCCGCTCGACGCAAGGCGTTGAGCAGCGTCCCCGCATCCAGTCCCGGCACCGCATGGCCATTGCCTTCGGCGGTGTCGGAGGCCAGCAAGGCATTGATGATTGCTTCCTCCACTGCTTCGGTGGCGGCTAGGAACAGCTCGCTGATGTGGTCATTGTTGACCATGCTCAGGTTGTCGGTGGTTGGCGCACGCTTACTCTCGTAAGCGGCCGGCGGCACGTGTTGGTTGCCGGTGGCGAAGGCGATGAAAATGTCACCGCTGTGGTCTTCATTACCGCCGCCGGTGCGGGCCAGGCCGAGGCTGGCGCGCTGCGCCAGGCGAGTGCACTGGTGCGGCAGCAACGGCGCATCGGTGGCCAGGCAAACGACAATCGAGCCCATGCCAGGATGCGGTAACGACGCTTTGAGAAACGGCGAGTCGGCCTTTTCCATGTAGCGCCCGACCGGGTAACCGTCGACGCGCAACTCGTTGCGGATGCCATGGTTAGCCTGGACGATGGCGCCGACGGTCCAGCCACCCTCAGCACTGTTCAGACGTCGCGAAGCGGTGCCGATTCCGCCCTTGAATTCGTGGCAGATCATGCCGCTGCCGCCGCCGACGGCACCCTCGATCACCGGACCACCTACCGCGGTGCGCAGGGCTTCGGCCACATGTTCGACCTTCACATGGAAACCGTTGATGTCGTTGAGCAGACCGTCGAAGGTTTCCAGTACCACCGGCATGTTCCAGTAGAGTCGCCCGTCATCGGGTTGCTCCTGACGATCCAGCGTCACCAGCGCATCGCGCACCACGCCCAGGCTGTGGGTGTTGGTGAAGGCGATCGGGCTGGTCAACAGACCGGCCTCGCGAATCCACTCAAGACCGGTCGCATCACCGTTGCCATTGAGCACATGGACGCCGGCAAAGCATGGTTGCAGGCTGGTAGAACCGGCACGCGGCTCGATCACGGTGACGCCGGTCAGAATGTCGCGGCCGTTGGCGGTGCGTCCTCGCACATTGCTGTGGCCGACTCGTACACCGGGCACATCGGTGATGGCGTTGAGCGGGCCGGGTTGCAGTTGGCCGAACTGGATGTTCAGGTCGCGGGCACGTGGTTTCATCGTTTCTCTCATCTTCAATTTATTCAAAAAAGTTATTGGCTAACGCAATCCCCGTAGCAGCTGTCGAGCTTGCGAGGCTGCGTTCGGTTCGGGCCGCGTTCGGACGCAGCAGTCGTAAAGTCTAAGTACGCGGTGCTTCAGGGGGATCGCGTTAACCGGATTCACGACTGCTTCGTCCGAACGCGGCCCGAACCGAACGCAGCCTCGCAAGCTCGACAGCTGCTACAGATCCCGTCGGGTTCACTGACCGTTTTTGACTTTGCTCCAGATCCGCGTCCGCACGCGTTCGGTGGCGGGCGGCAGAGGCTGAAGGGTGAATAACGTGGCCATGGCTTCGGCCGACGGATATACGGCCGGATTGTTGCGGGTCGCTTCGGCCATCAGTGGCGTCGCGCTGCGGTTGCCGTTGGGGTAGGAGAGGTGATCACTGACCGGCGCGATGACGTCGGGGCGCATCAGGTAGTCGATGAAGGCCAAACCCTGTTCCGGATGCGGCGCGTCCTTGAGCAACACCAGGGTGTCGAACCAAACCGGCGCACCTTCCTTCGGCAAGCTGTAGGCGATTTTCACGCCATTGTTCGCCTGCTCGGCAGTGGTCTTGGCTTCCAGCATCGCGCCAGACCAACCCACCGCGACGCAAATGTTGCCGTTGGCCAGGTCGCTGATGAACTTGGACGAGTTGAAGTAGGCAATGTGTGGACGCAGCTTGAGCAGCAGTGCTTCGGCCTTCTTGTAGTCCTCGGGATTGGTGCTGTTGGGGGGCAGACCAAGGTAGTGCAGGGCGACTGGCAGCATTTCGGCCGGTGAGTCGAGCATGGCCACGCCGCACTGGCCGAGTTTGGCCAGGTTCGCTTCATTGAACACCAGGTCCCAGGAATCCACCGGCGCCTTGTCGCCCAGCGCCGCGCGGACTTTGTCAATGTTGTAGCCGATGCCGTTGGTGCCCCACAGATAGGGCACGGCGTACTGATTACCCGGGTCGTTGTTCGCCAGTTTCGCCAGCAGATCAGCGTCCATGTTTTTGAAATCGGGCATCCGAGCGTGGGGCAGAGGTGCAAGGGCACCGGCCTTGATCAGGGTCGGCAAGCTGAAGTTGCTGGCCACCACCACGTCGTATCCGCTGCGGCTGGTGAGCAATTTGCCTTCCAGCACTTCGGCGCTGTCGAAGGTGTCGTAGACCGGCGCAATCCCGGTGTCACGCTTGAAATCCTGCAGCGTCGTAGGACCAATGTAGTCATACCAGTTGTAGACGTGAACCGTCGGACCCTCGGCGGCAACCGCCGATAGCGAAACCGACAAACAGGCGCCCAGTCCAAGATTGATATACGAGCGGTGACGACTCATGATGCGGCACTCCTGACCTGCTGCAGGCCGGTGATGATCAGGTGCTTGCAGCGTATCGACCGGGAGTGAACTCACCCATTCCCATCATGGGTTACTCAAAAGGGGTAGTGCGTGGACGCGTTGTTGAAAGAGTTACCCGTGCACCAGGGGCTGGCGCGGGTATTTGGTGCCGTGGGGCAGGACGGGTTCTGGCGTGCGCTGGTCGACACGCTGCGGCTGCTGGTGCCGCTGGATAATGCGTTGGTCGCGGTGATGCGGGCCGGGCGGGTGCCGCGTCTGCTGATCGACTTCGACTCAAAGGGCGGTGCTGCCGAGCAAGAAGAACTGGCGGATTACAGCGCCGGCATGTACCTGCTCGATCCGTTTTATCAGGCGGCCTGTGCCGGCATCGCCGACGGCTTGCACAGCCTCGAATCGGTGGCGCCCGACCAGTTCCAGCAGAGCGAGTACTACCTGAGCTACTTCCGCACCGTGGTGGGCGGCGACGAGTTGCAGTTCATGATCAACGTCGATGGCGCCGTGCTCGGTTTGTCGTTGGGACGCTCGACGCGATTCACGCTTGAGGAACAGGGCCGCCTGCTCTGCGTGCGCGATTGGGTGCTGGCGGCGATGCGCCGTCACCTGCAATTGATGCCACCGGAAGGACCGGCAACCGAGGCGGTGGCCGGGGATCTGGCGACCCTGCTGGATCGCTTCGACGCGCGCCTGTCGGTACGGGAAATCGAAACGGCGCGCCTGATTCTTCAGGGCTTCTCAAGCAAGGCCATCGCCCAGCAGATGGGCATTTCCCCGGAGACGGTGAAGGTGCACCGACGCAATCTCTATCACAAGCTCAATGTGAATGGGCATGGTGAGTTGTTTGCGCTGGTGCTCAATCCCCCAGCCTGAACACCAACGCCTTCAACCCGCATTCAACATCGGCGTCCGGAAACTCCGGTGGATTGTCCAGCCGTTGCTCGAAACGCAGGCTCGGTGCTTCGCGGGTGACGCCGTCGATGAGGAAGTCCGCACCGAACGCCGGATCGTTCATGCACGCCAGCACCGTGCCCTGAGGACTGAGCAATTCCGGCAGTCGGCGCAGCACGCGCTGGTAGTCCTTGGTCAGCAGAAAACTGCCTTTCTGAAAGGACGGTGGGTCGATGATCACCAGGTCGTAAGGGCCCTTGCCGATCACCTTGCCCCAGGATTTGAACAGGTCATGACCGAGGAACGTCACCTTGCTCAGGTCGTGGTTGTTGAGCCGGTGATTGTCGCGGCCACGGCTCAGGGCCGGGCTGGACATGTCCAGATTGACCACGTGCGTCGCACCACCTTCGATGGCCGCTACTGAGAATCCGCAGGTGTAGGCGAACAGATTCAGCACGCGCTTGCCCTGAGCATTGGCCCGCACCCAGTCGCGGCCATAACGCATGTCGAGGAACAGGCCGGTGTTCTGTTTGCGGCCCAGGTCCACCCGATAATGCAGGCCGCCCTCGGTGATCGTCATCTCGTCGATCGCGTCCCCCAATAGCCACTCGGTGGTGCTTTGCAGCAGGTAGCGATGTTGCAGCAGGAGCGTGTGCGCGCCGGATTGCGTCCACTCAGGCGATTGCGTGAGGTCCATCAGCTTCTGTTTCAACGCTTCCAGCTGCGACGCTTCGGGTTCCTTGAACAGCGACACCAGCACCACGCCTTGCAACCAGTCCACGGTCAATTGCTCCAACCCCGGCCAGCACCGGCCACGGCCGTGGAACAGCCGGCGGGTTTCGGCGGGGGCAGCCGTCAGAGCCGTCAGTAAATGGTCGTGGAGGATGGAGAGAGCGTCAGCGTTCATCGGGTACGGTCGGCAATTGGAGGGGGGCGGCATTTTAAACACAATTGAGCCAAGGGTGGACCACGCAAAAACCTGTGGGAGCGAGCCGGCTCCGGGCGGCGTTCCGACGATGGCGGCATTACATTCAACATCAATATTGACTGATCTATCGCTATCGTCGGAACGCCGCCCGGAGCCGGCTCGCTCCCACAGGTTTTTGGGGGGCAGTTATCACGTTTAATTTAACTTTACGTGAGGATTTGGCGATCTGTCGGCTCGCATAATCGGCTCCAACGATCAACCGCCGGGAGCCCATCATGTCGCCGTTACCTGCTGCATCCACGGTCAACAGCCATCCCCGCTGGCTACGGCTGACCCACTGGCTGAACGCCTTGGCGGTGTTGGTCATGGTCACCAGCGGTTGGCGAATCTATAACGCGTCTCCGCTTTATGACTTCAGTTTTCCCAAGGCAATCACGTTGGGTGGCTGGCTCGCCGGCGCATTGCAATGGCATTTCGCGGCGATGTGGTTTCTGGCCGTCAACGGTCTTGTCTACCTGATCATCAACCTCGTCAGTGGTCGTCTGAAACGGCGCTTTTTCCCGGTTTCGCCTAAAGGTGTCCTGCATGACCTGTGGGCCGCGTTGAGAGGGCGGTTGGGGCATGCCGACCTGAGTCATTACAACCAGGTGCAGCGGGTGGCGTACCTGTTCGTGATGGTCGACATCACGCTGTTGGTGATTTCCGGGCTGGTGTTGTGGCAGTCCGTCCAGTTTCCGCTGTTGCGTGAACTGCTGGGCGGTTACGAAGGCGCACGGCATGTGCACTTCATCGCAATGTCGCTGTTGGTGGCCTTTGTCGCGGTTCATCTGGTGATGGTCGCACTGGTTCCCAAAACGTTGTGGGCCATGATTGTCGGTCGCAAGGAGGTCCTATGAAAAAGCGCATTCAAGGCTCAGGGCTGGACGAGTCGTCCATCCTGACAGACGCCAGAAAGATCCTTGCCCCACAGATCGAAGACCGCTCACGGCGCTCGTTCCTGATGCGCGGCCTGACCCTTGGCGGCGTGGCCATGTTGTCCGGCTGCAACCTCACCGACAACAAAAGCGTCGAGACCGCGCTGTCCTCCATGTCCCGGTTCAATGATCGGGTACAGGGCTGGTTGTTCAACCCCAATACCCTGGCGCCGACCTATCCCGAGTCAATGATCACCCGACCGTTTCCGTTCAATGCCTTTTATGGCATCGACGAGGCGCCGATGGTGGAGGAACAGAGTTATCGACTGGAAGTGACCGGGATGGTCGCGGACAAGCGCAGCTGGCGCCTGGAAGAACTGCGCGCCATGGCCCAGACCGAACAGATTACCCGGCACATTTGCGTCGAAGGCTGGAGCGCGATCGGGCGCTGGGGCGGCGTGCGGTTCAGCGACTTCCTGAGACGGATCGGTGCCGACACGGATGCCAAATTTGTCGGCTTCAAATGCGCCGACGATTACTACACCAGCATCGACATGGCTACCGCGCTGCACTCGCAGACCTTGCTGGCGCTGACCTATGACGGCGCGGTGCTGCCGCGCGAATACGGCTTCCCGATGAAGCTGCGCATGCCCACCAAGCTGGGCTACAAGAACCCCAAACATATTCAGGCGATTTTCGTCACCAACACCTATCCGGGTGGCTACTGGGAAGACCAGGGCTACAACTGGTTCGGTGGTAGCTGATGGCGCCTGGCCCACTTCTCTGCGCAGCGTCCGCTGCGCTCATTCGCAAGCTGTGTATAAAGGAGTTTCATCATGAAAAAGTTAGCGACCACCGTACTGTCCATGTGCCTGGCGTTTGGCGCCGCGAGCGTGCTTGCCGCCGATGCAACAACCAATAACAGCATGAACAAGGATTCAATGTCTAAAGACACCATGCACAAAGACACGATGAAGAAGGATTCCATGAACAAGGATTCCATGAGCAAGGACACGATGAAGAAAGACACCATGTCCAAGGACGGAATGAAGAAGGACGAGATGTCCAAGGACACCATGAAAAAAGACGCTCCGTCGTACTGATCCCAACACCCTACTTCTAGGCCAGACCCTGGTTTGCAGGCGCCCATACAGCGCTGTATGGCGCCTGATTCATCGCCCGATTGCATCAAAAATGAATTTCCGCGAAGTCCGCTGCTCATACCTGTAAGTAGCGGATTTAAGCGCGCGAAATCATTTAGGCATTCAGGGAGTGGCACAGTCATGGGACCAGTATCGACGGCGGGCGATCATTTCCTTGGCGAGTTGATTCTTGTGGTTGAGGACGACCCGTTGATCCTGGAGTTTCTCTGCGAAATTCTTCAGGACGAAGGCTTTGTGGTTCAACCGCAGACCAGCGCGGATGCCGCGTCGAAGTATCTGGAGCAACACTCCGAAGCCGTCCGTCTATTGCTCACGGACATCACCATGCCGGGCAAACTCAATGGCGCGGACCTGGCCAATCTGTTTGGCGACCGCTGGCCGGACAAGCCGATCATGATCATGTCCGGGTTCGAAACGCCGGAAAGCGCCGGGGTCAGGCATTCGGTGTCGTTCATCAAGAAACCGTGGGCGCTTGGGCAGTTGCTGGATTGTGTGGAAGGTGCCTTGAAGTCGAAAAGTACCCAGTAGAACCTGCGGCACATCAGACCACTACGACCTGTCACGATGCGCCTTTTGGCGGGCCTATACTTCAAGAGTCGGCACACTCGGCGCGACCTGCAATCGTGTTTGATCCATGAGGTGACGCGTCGAGTGATCGTTGACGCAGGCCACGGCCTGCCTTCGTCGTAGGGAGGATAAGATCATGGCGCGTAAATATATCGACTGCCGCGAGTTTCCAAGCGATGCCAAATGCTCGGTTGCTCTGTCCGCAGACTCTGAAAACGAACTGCTAGAGGCCGCCGCACAGCATGCGGTCAGTGTTCACAAGCACACCGACTCACCGGAACTGCGCGCTCAACTGAAGACAATGTTTCACGACGGCACCCCGCCTGTTGACGCACCGCGTCCCGCTTAGCACGGAAATCCTCTGCAGGAGTTGCCGAAGGCTCGGGCCGCGTTCGGCAGCTCCTCGCAAATGCTACATTGTTCGGCGAACCCGCCTGGCACTTGCGAGAGGTAGCTCCCCTTTGTCCGCTCAAAAATCTGTCTTCAACACCCCGTACCGCGCTTTTCTGTTTGATATGGACGGCACCGTCCTCAACTCCATCGCCGCTGCCGAGCGGATCTGGGCGGCTTGGGCCTTGCGCCACGGCGTTGATGTCGTTTCATTCCTGCCCACCATCCATGGCGTTCGCGCCATCGACACCATCAATCGTCTGGCGTTGCCCGGGGTGGATGCCGAGGCTGAAGCGGCGTTCATCACCGAGGCGGAAATCGAGGATGTCGAGGGGATCATCGAGGTGCCTGGCGCAGCGATTTTCCTGAAGTCGCTGCCCGCCAACCAGTGGGCGATCGTCACCTCGGCGCCGAAGGCATTGGCGCTGCGGCGGATGGCGGCGGCGGGTATTCCGCAGCCTTTGGTGATGGTCACTGCCGAGGACGTCAGTGCCGGCAAACCCGATCCCGCGGGCTATCGACTGGCAGCCAGGCGCTTGGGCGTTGAACCGACCGATTGCCTGATTTTCGAAGACGCCACCGTGGGTATCCTCGCCGCCGAGGCGGCGGGCGCGGGGCTGATCGTAGTGACCTCGACCCACAACCATCCGCTCCAGACCCCGCATGCCACGCTCGCCAGCTATGAATCGGTCGGCAGCCGCGTGGAGTCCGAAGGTCTGCTGCGCCTTGAGACGCGAGGGCTTCAGTAAACCCCGGGAATCAACCGCCAGCTGCGGGCGCAATAAGCCCCAGCGCGAGCACTCGCTCGCCACAAAGGTACTCACGGTCCAAGAGCGCGCTTAAGTGAACAGCACTGCAGTTTGGCCGAGATTTTCATCTGCACCTCCACAAATGGACCTGACACCGTTCGGTGCAGGAGCGGCCGCAGGCTGCGATCTACACCGAACGGGCATTACGCCGGATCACCTGTGGCGGCTGCCCGAACGCCCGAAGGAAGGCTTCGCGCATGCGGCGACAGTCGCTGAAGCCAGATTCTTCGGCGATCTGATCTAGGGTCAGGCGCCCGCGTTCCAGCATCTGCCGCGCCGTTTCCAGGCGCAGGTTCTCGATGGCTTTGGCCGGTGATTGACCGGTTTCCGCCCGAAAGGCCCGGCTGAATTGCCGAGGGCTGAGGCGCGCGACGTCCGCCAGTTGCTCCACCGACAACGTCTCGGTGAGGTGTTCTCGCGCATAGCCAAGGACGGTTTGAATGCGGTCGGATTTCGCTTCCAGTTCCAACAGCGCCGAGTGCTGCGACTGGCCGCCCGCACGGCGGTGGTACATCACCAGTTTCTGCGCCACGGAACGGGCAAGCGCGGCGCCGTGATCCTTTTCCACCATTGCCAGCGCCAGGTCGATGCCGGCGGTCATCCCGGCGGAGGTCCAGATCGAACCGTCGACAACATAGATGCGGTCTTCTTCGACCTTGATCGATGGAAACCGCACTTGCAGCTCCCGTGCATAAGCCCAATGGGTGGTGGCGCGCCGTCCGTCGAGCAATCCCGCCTGTGCCAGGACGAACGCCCCGGAGCAGATCGACGCCGTGCGCCGTGCGGTTTTAACGTTTGCGCGCAGGTAGTTCAGCACGCCCTCGGGGGCCTGCGCGAGGATGGCATCGCCGCCCACCACAATCACCGTGTCGAACACCCGCTCACCAAAGGCCTCGGTGCCGACGTTCAACCCACCGGAAGCGCGCAAGGTGCGGCCGTCTTCGGACACCACGCTCACCTCATAAAGCGCCTCGCCAGCGCTGAAATTGGCGTACTCGAACACCGGCATGGCCGCCAGCGCCATGGACTGGAACCCTTCAAACACTACAAATGCCACGGAAGTCATCGAGATGTCCTCTAAAGGTCATGTCCGAAAAACGTACTTTAAACGTCATTTGAGACGGGCGTTAGACCCTTTATAACGGTTCACACCCGGCGACGTTATCGCCTCACTGTGAAGGAAATCGACATGGCCCTCTCATCCAAAGGCACCGCACTGATCACTGGCGCTTCATCGGGCATCGGCGCGGTGTATGCCGACCGTCTGGCCCGGCAGGGTTACGACCTGATTCTGGTCGCCCGCAGCCAGGCAAAACTGAACGCCCTGGCCAACCACCTGAGTAACGAAACCGGCCGCGCCGTGGAAGTGGTCGCCGCTGATTTGAAAGACAAGGCCGACGTGCGGCGGGTCGAAGAAATTCTACGCTCCGACGCCAGTATCACCCTGTTGGTCAACAACGCCGGGGTCGGCGCTGTCATGCCGCTGCTCGGCAGCCCGGTGGATGACATGGAAGACATGATCGCCCTCAACGTGACCGCGTTGATGCGCCTGGCGTACGCGGTGGTGCCAGGCTTCGTCGCTCGCGGCACAGGAACTGTGATCAATATCTCCTCGATCGTTGCCATCGCCCCGGAAATACTCAACGGCGTGTATGGCGGGACCAAGGCGTTTGTCCTCGGCCTGAGCCAATCCATGCACCGCGAACTGGCGGACAAAGGCATTCGGATCCAGGCCGTGCTGCCCGGCGCTACTGCCACTGACTTCTGGAGCGAGGCCGGCAACCCAGTGGAAAACCTGCCGCAAGAGATCGTGATGTCTGCCCAGGACATGGTCGATGCCGCGCTGGCCGGGTTGGCACAAGGCGAAGTGGTGACCATTCCGGGCCTGCACCAAGGCGATCAGTGGGACGCCTACGAAGTCCAGCGCCAGACGCTGTCAGGCTTGTTCGGCAACTCCACGGCAGCACCGCGTTATCGCTGAAGCGGTAGCCGCCGGGCAGGGTGAACTAAGCTTGGATTAGGACCGTTCACCCTTAAGGAGCACCACCATGCTTCATATCAGGACGCCCTTGATTCTGCATCCAGACCTGTCGACCCCCGCCCGACGAATATGGCTCAAGCTGGAAAACCTGCAGCCCAGCGGCTCATACAAACTTCGCGGCATAGGGCTTTTGTGCAGCCAGGCGGCGGCGCAAGGGAAACGCAAAGTGATCTGTCCTTCCGGCGGCAATGCCGGGTTCGCCACCGCCGTGGCTGCCGCCAGACTGGGATTGAAAGCCTGCATTGTGGTGCCGAACACCACGCCGGAAACCACCCGCGCACGGATCAGCAAAACCGGTGCCGAGGTGATCGTCCATGGCAAGGTCTGGGACGAAGCCAATCTACGGGCCAAAGAACTCGCGCGGGGCGCTGACACTGAATACGTGCCAGCCTTCGATCACCCGGTGCTATGGGAAGGGCACAGCACGATGGTCGATGAAATCCTTGAGGATTGTCCTCAGGTCGATGCACTTGTGATGTCGGTAGGGGGCGGAGGTTTGCTGGCGGGGATTCTCACCGGATTGATCCGCCACAAGCGCATGGATTGCCGGATCATCGCCTGTGAAACCCAGGGTTCTGCGTCTTTTGCCGCCGCTGTCAGTGCCGGACATCCGGTTGTATTTCCCCGGATCGATACGGTCGCCAGGTCGCTCGGCGCGACGTTGGTGGCTGCCTGGCCGGTGCAGCACATCCTCGATTTTTCCCACGAGTGCGTAGTGCTCAGCGATGACGAGGCGATCATGGGCGTGGTGCGTTACGCCAACGACTTGCGTCAGTTGGTCGAACCGGCGTGCGGTGTTTCGTTGGCGATTGGCTACCTGGACCATCCGGCGATTGCCGAAGCCCATGATGTGGTGATTGTGGTGTGTGGCGGCGTGAGCATCAGTGCGCAACTGGTAGCGGGTTGGGCGCGATTATCAGGCGCAGAAGCAAGGTAGGGCTGCAAACGCTATCCGGGTGTCGCGAGCCCCACCGCTACTTTTTCAGCCTTTATTGACCTGCAGCTACGCCTTCCTGGACGAGGATGGCTCTGGCCAGGTCTTCGTCGCTGGCGTTGAGGCCGGGATTTTCCAGGCGGACCTGCTTTAAGTACGACTCCAGATAAGCACCACGAATCGCGCCGCCACTGGCGACGAAGCTGGTGGCGTCATCTCGGGCCGGAATCACCCGTTTGTCATCCTTGAAGGTCGAGTACAGCGATGCGGAGACCCCAGCCGAGGTGGCGACATCTTTAGCCTCTACATCGGCCATGGCTGAACCAACGGGCAAACAAAGCACTAGTGAAGAGATGATAATCAGACGGCGCATGACGGTGTCCTCTGAAAGCGTGAAGCAAAAAAGGAAGTACCACATCTGTAGGATGCGTGGCGGTCGCCAGGAGTTCCCTGCCGAAGCGTTATCAGTCCAACGCCTGCCTCTGAAAAAACTCAGCCCCTCGCCGCTCCCACAGGGTTCCTCTTTTACTGACAGATCCTGGATTTAGCCCCAATCCGCTACCGATAACGTTTGCAAACCCTTCCCCCGAGCCTGTGCGACCAGTTCTTCAGTGTCCTCACCGCCGGGCAGGGCGATGACCACGTCGGGGCGGCTGTCGTGCAGCATGAAGTGGTTGCGCAGGCGTTCGGCCAGTTTGCCGTGGCGTTGCCAGTTGGGCGGGTAGCGCACGATGTCGGCGCCGTGTTCCCGGGCCCATTCCTCGATGTCGGCGCCCAGGTATTGATTACCGCCATGGATCAGCACCTGCACCGGGTGCAGGCGCTGGAAGGCGTCGAGCACGCGGCGGCATTGGCGGTTGTCAGCGTAATGGCGGCCGGCACAAATCAGGACGCGCATGGCGAGGCCTCCTTGACCTGATCATCGCCCAACGGCTCACCCGCCCGTTCCAGCAGCGGATAGGCAAGGGCGGCGATGTGGTGGTGTACCCGACGATAGTCACGCAGCACGCGCTGAAAGATGTCGCCGGATTCAGCCCAGGTGTTTTTGTCCTCTTGCAGTTTGCGAAAGTGCTGACGGCTGGCGTCGGCTTCGAGTCGCCGGACGCTCTCCTTGCGGCTGATCAACTGGTGCGCGGTGGCAATGTCTTCGCGCAGGAACACGGTGACCGCCAGGCTCAGGCTTTCCAGCAGCGCCTCGTGCAACGGCGCAATGTTGCGCAACTCGAACACCGAAAAGTGTTCGCCGCGGCGCAAACGGCGCATGGCCAACTGCGTGAGGCTGCTGGAAAGAATGTCCGCGGCGTGTTCGAGGTTGATCACAAACGTGAGGATTTCCTGGGCGCGATCGGCGTCGCTGTCGCTGATGCCTTCCTGGCCAATGTCTGCCAGATAGGCGCGAATCGCCGCGCTCAACAGGTCCGTGGATTGATCGATGCGCCGCACCTCATCGGCACAGGCCGGCGCCGAGGTATGGAACAGTTGCAGCGTGCGCTCAAGCATGGCCGAGAGCATGTCGGCGATGCGCAGGGCTTCGCGGGCGGCGTTGGACAGGCCGATGTTGGCCACCTCCAGACCCGCCTCGTCGAGGTAGCGCGGCATGCCCGGATCGACATCCCGCGCCGGCTCCGGCAACAGGCGAGTCAGCAGTCTGGCCATGGGCTCGGTGAAACCGATGAACACCAGTGCCAGCAAAAGGTTGAAGCCAGTGTGCAGGTAAACCACCAGCGCCGCGGGGTCGAGATTCAGCGATGCCAGCCACCCGGCCAACGGCAACACCACTGCCGCGCCCAGCGTGCGCACCAGCAGATTGCCGAGGGGCAGGCGCCGGCCGACGTTCGAGCCGGCGTTGATCACCGACGGTAACGCACCGCCAATGTTCACCCCGAGCACCAGCGCGACGATGGTCGTTGCCGAGAGCATTCCGGTGGCGGCCAGGGACACGATTAGCAGCACCACGGCCACGCTCGAATGGCAGAGCCAGGTAAGGATCAGCGCTACCAGCAGCGCAATCAGCAGGTCGCCGTCGAGGCTTTGCATGATCAGCTGGAACACAGGCGTCCCTTCCACGTCGGCCAGTGTCGAGCCGAGCATATGCAGGGCCATCAGCATCAGCCCCAGGCCGATCAGCGCACAGCCGACACTTTCGAATCGCGAGTCATCCTTTAACCGGAAGACGATCAGCCCGGTCAGCAAAACCATTGGCGTAAGGATCGAAATATCAGCGCTCAGCAGTTGCACCACCAGGGTGGAACCGATGTTGGCGCCGAGCATCACCGCCAGCGCCGGGGCCAGGCCCAGGGTGCCGGCGGCGGTAAACGAGGTGGCCATCAGGCTGACGGCGGTGCTGCTTTGCAAGACGCCGGTGATGCCGATGCCCGCGAGCAGGGCCAGCCAGCGGTGGTTCAGGTGCCGGCCCATCCAGTGGCGCAATGGCGTGCCGAAGCCGCGCAACAGCGCCGAGGAAATCATGTGCGTGCCCCACAGCAGCAGTGCAATGGCGCCAGCGAGGTTGATCAGTAGAGTCGTTCCCGACATGAGAACTCTCCTTTTTTCAGTAGGGTTAACGCATGTCCCTTGTGGGAGCGAGCCTGCTCGCGAAAGCGGACTGTCAGCCAACATCGATGTTGATTGACCCGCCGCCTTCGCGAGCAGGTTCGCTCCCACAGGGGATTGGTGGTGTTCAGGCGATCAGAACCACTGCTTGAACCGGCGGATGTAGATCGTCTTCATGGTCTGCGCCACCACGCAGTAGCTGAGCAAAGTACCCACCAGCCAAGGGAAGTATTCCCATGGCAACGGCACCAGGCCGACCAGCGCGCCCAGCGGCGAGAACGGGATGTAGATGCCCAGGCAGATCACTACGCCGGTCGCGAGAATCACCGGCAATGCAGCCGTGCTCTGGAAGAACGGAATCTTCTGGGTGCGCAGCATGTGCACCACCAACGTCTGCGACAGCAATCCTTCGATGAACCAGCCAGACTGGAACAGGCTCTGCATTTCCACGCTGTTGGCGGCGAACACGTACCACATCAGGGCAAACGTGGTGATGTCGAAGATCGACGAGGTCGGCCCGATCCATAGCATGAAGCGACCGATGTTCTTCGCATCCCACTTGCGCGGTTTGCGCAGGAACTCCTTGTCCATCTTGTCCCACGGCAACGCCAGCTGAGAGATGTCGTACATGAGGTTTTGCAGCAGCAGGTGGATCGACAGCATCGGCAAAAATGGAATGAACGCACTGGCCACCAGCACTGAGAACACGTTGCCGAAATTGGAGCTGGCGGTCATGTTCAGGTACTTCATGATATTGCCGAAGGTTTCGCGGCCCTTGAGCACGCCTTCTTCGAGCACCATCAGGCTCTTTTCCAGGAGGATGATGTCCGCCGATTCCTTGGCGATGTCCGTGCCGCTGTCCACCGAGATCCCGACGTCGGCATCGCGTAGCGCCGGGGCGTCGTTGATGCCGTCGCCGAGGAAACCCACGGTGTGACCGTTGCCTTGCAGCGCCTTGAGCACCCGGGATTTTTGCAGCGGTGTCAGCTTGGCGAACACCGTGCGTTCTTCGACCCGCAGCTTGAGGGTGGTGTCGTCCATGTGCTCGATGTCTTGGCCGAGCAGCGGCGTGCCTGGATCGAGGCCGACTTCACGGCAGATCTTGCAGGTGACCACGGCGTTGTCGCCGGTCAGCACCTTGACCGTCACGCCCATGTCGCGCAGTGCGACAATGGCCGGGCCGGCAGTTTCCTTTGGCGGATCGAGGAAGGTCAGGAAGCCGCGAATCACCAGGTCGCGCTCATCGGCGGTTTTGTACTGGTTTTTGCTTTGGGTTTTCGGGATGTCGCGGGTGGCAACCAGCAGTACCCTGAAACCGTCCTCGTTGTACTCGTTGGCCAGGGCCAGCAAGTCTTTGCGTCGCTGTGCATCCAGTGCGACCACCTGGCCGCTTTCATTGATGTGGCTGGCGATGCTGAGCATTTCCTCGACCGCGCCCTTGCACACCATCAGGTGATCGTCGCGGCTGTCCTTGACGATGATCGACAGGCGCCGACGGACGAAGTCGAACGGCAATTCGTCGACTTTGCTGTAGGCGAACGGCACACGGAACGTTGGATTAGCGTTGGCGAATTGCACCACGGCCTGGTCCATCAGATTCTTCAGACCACTCTGGTGATGGCTGTTGAGCCACGCCAGTTCGAGGATCGAATCGTCGCGCCGGCCGTGGCTGTCGACGTGGTGCTCGAGGATGATCTTGTCCTGGGTCAGGGTGCCAGTCTTGTCGGTGCACAGCACGTCCATCGAACCGAAGTTCTGGATCGCATTGAGGCGCTTGACCACCACTTTTTGCTTGGCCATAGCCATGGCGCCTTTGGCCAGGTTGGCGCTGACGATCATCGGCAGCATTTCCGGGGTCAGGCCAACGGCAACGGCCAGGGCAAACAGGAACGCATCGCCCCAGTCACCCTTGGAGAAGCCGTTTAGCAGGAACACAATCGGTACCATCACCAGCATGAAGCGGATCAGCAACCAACTGACGCTGTTCACCCCACGGTCGAACGCGGTTTGCACCCGCGAGCCGACGATGGCTTTGGCCAGTGAGCCGAAGTAAGTCCGAACCCCGGTAGCCACCACCACAGCCTTGGCCGTGCCGCTGACCACGTTGGTGCCCATGAAACAGATGTTCGGCAGGTCCAGCAGGTTCGACTGATCTGGCGCGCTGCTGGTGGCGGACTTTTGCGCCACATTGCCCAGGGTGTCGTACTTCTCGACCGGCAAGGCTTCACCGGTCAGCACAGCCTGGCTGATAAACAGGTCGCGGGATTCGATCAGGCGGATGTCGGCCGGGATCATGTCGCCAGCGCTCAACTGAACGATATCGCCGGCCACCAGATCGCGCATCGGCACTTCACGCTGCAGCGGTTTGCCGTCGCTATGCTCGCGGCGCAGCACGGTAGCGGTGGTGCGCACCATCGCCTTGAGGGCTTCGGCGGACTTGGCCGAGCGGTATTCCTGCCAGAACCGCAGCAGACTGCTGAGGCTGACCATGGTCATGATAATGATGACCTTGGTCAGGTCGGCGTCATCCGCTTCACCGTTGCTGATCGGCAGCCAGTAGTCAGTGAAGAAACTGATGCCGGCCAGGGTCAGCAGCACATAGATGAAGGGATTGTTCAGGGCTTTGAGCAGTTGGATGAGGGCGTGAGGCGGCTTGTCGTGGGCCACTTCGTTGTGACCGTTGCGTGCGAGGCGGCCCTGGGCTTCGAATTCGGTCAGGCCGTCAGTGGTGGCGTTGAGGTTGGTCAGCGTGACGGCCAGGCCGTTCTGCGCTTCCCGTGCGGCGCGCATCGACAGCTTGGCGTTGTCGTTGCTGGTGCCTTGGGCGGTTTTCTTTGCGGTTTTTACAAGGGTCATTGCTGTGCTCCTGCCGCCGGCTCGCGGCACGACACACAGGCACCTCAGCTAATTAAAGACGAGCGCACGTATGTCGAGCCGCCAATAAGCGATCGATTCTGATCGTTGCGTTTTTAATAGTTGATGTTCGCTGTCCGTCGATTGAAAAGTGACGGGCAGCGAACCGTCTACTGGCTTCGTCCATAACTAACTCACTATTTAACAGGCAATAAGAAGTTGCCGAATTCCTTGATAAGGAAAACGTTAAGGAAGGGCTTTTAAAGTGCCTTCAGCTCAATTGAAAGTGCGCGCCCCGAGGAACAGGCCGAGCATCAGGCCGGCCTGCTGGAACAGGCGCGCGATGCGCCGACTCGGTGGTTCCTGGCTATCGTCGAGGCTCCAGCGTTGCTGCAGCTGACCCGTCATCGGGCAGACGCGCCAGTTGGCACGCCGTTGCGCCTTGGCAGGGGAGGAAGGGCTGGAAAACGGCGCGCTGGCCCGGGCTGTGGCAGGACGCTCACGGCAGAGCTTGACCCGCATGGTCGAGGCAAAGGCGCGTACGCCGGGCATTACAGTGGATTTGAAGTTCATAACATACCTCTGGACCGGACTGACGCCGGCGAGGCAAGTTACGGTGGAGCATCAAGCTCTAGCGCAGCTCACCCGACCGAAAAGTCGAGTCCCGTCATGTTCTGGGTTATGTGCCAGAGCCCGCGAATACGCAGTGAACCGGCAGCGACTAGATACTGTGTCCATTGAATTCTTTTGTGAGTTGAAAAAAGGCCTGTGAAACCGGCCCGCGCAATTTACTCAGGGAGGTGGGTGAAGTCAACCTTCAATACTTGATTAAAGTGCAATTGAATGGAAAAACGCGGGATCTGATTGTTGAAGTTAGAAGTTGTTCAGGTAAATGACAGTTAATTGTCAATTTTATGATGCGCACCGTAGGAGCAAAGTTCGCTCCGGGCGGCGATCCGACGATAGCGGTGCGTCACTTATGTTGATGCTGAATGTGCAGACGCCATCGCGAGCAGGCTCGCTCCCACATTTGTTTGGTGCCGTTCACAAGATTTGTAACCGGCGCAGGTCCCCTGTGGGAGCGAGCCTGCTCGCGATGGCGTCAGCCGGCACACCGCATAAACCTGTTTAACGACACGCGTTTAAAGACACTCGGTGTTACGTCATAAGCGGCTACAACACCTTGCGTCGTTACCTACGCGTACGCCAGAATCCGCCGGCTTGTGCGGCTATGGGGCGGGCTATATCGTTTCCCGGTCACTGAAAAACAGTGATCGGGTTTGGTAGCCCGCCTGTTGTAGCCGTATGGCAACACCCTATGCAGTCTCCTTTTTTTTGGGGCTTTGCTTTTTATGGTGGTCATGCGTGGGGCTCCTTTGTGAGCGCCGGGTTCCTACTACAGCCGGTCTACCAACCCACGTATGGCCGCCACCCATCGTTTGGTAGCGAGGGTGATGGCTCCTTAAAAGTTGTAGTAGGAGTTTCATCTATGTTCAAAGTCACACCCAACCCCCCGAATACCAGTCCGTTACCCTACGACGCCTTTCTCGATCTTGACCCCAAGAAAATGAAAGAGGCGGCCGACCGCGCACTCAGCTTCTACCTCAACCCCGGGGCGTCGAAAACGCAGATACCGCCCCGCAAGCCCAGCACCATTTTCACCATCGACGCAGCGGTGGATGACGAAACGTTGCTCGTCGAGGCCTGTGAATCGTTGGCATCAGCCAGCGCCATGGTCAACGATCTCGCCGACGTAACGGACGGCCCGCGACGGCAAACGGTGCTGGTGCTGCAACGGGTGATCATGTTGGGTGAGTTAGCGGTCAATCGGGTTTTGGATAACCACAAGCCTGGGTAGTAGCCAGGCACTGTAGGAGCAAAGCTTTGCTCGCGATGGTGTCAGGCCTCACACCGCGTGATCGTTCATCGCGAGCAAGCTTTGCTCCTACGGCACTCGCATCACTCGTGACAATCCAGAACAAATGTATTGCCCATTCCTGTCTGTTTCCCCACAGACGGGCTGGGTACCTTTGGTCCACTGCAACCTCACAAGGACCCCGTTATGTTGAATCGATTGGTACTGCCGTTTGCCCTGTTGTTCACCCTCAATGCCGCCCACGCCGCGGATGCCCAACCAATTCATGCTGGCAAAAAACGGCATCTACAACCTTGAGCTGATCGACAGCCGCGCGCTGGTGAAAGACAAGGCCTGGGGGTTCATGTTTGTCCTCGGCCAGCCGCTGTACAAGGGTTCGACCCAGGTCAACATCAACCCGGTCGCCATTCGCTGACAGCCACCGTTCGAAGCCGTAACGCCCACTTTGTAGCAGCTGGCGAAGCCTGCTGCTACAAAGTGGGCGTTGCCGCAGTCATTGGTTTACCTCTTGAATCGAGAACACACGGACATGGTTCCTTGCCTTTGCAGCATCGCTGCACGCTTGCCTCGTCATGCGCAGCATGTTCAGCGTTCACCGGGTCGTATTTCCTGGTGCTGATCTTCTTCGTGGTCATGACCATGCTGCTGGCGATATTCTCCAGCCTGATCGATTATCAGGAACGAGAGCTGGCGTGAAAGGAGCTGAGGGCAGGTGAGCGTCGATATCGAATGCGTGGTGGTCGGGGCCGGTGTGGTCGGGCTGGCGGTCGCCAGAGCCCTGGCCCGCAGCGGGCGGGACGTGATTCTGGTCGAGGCGGGCGAGGGGATTGGCATGGGCATCAGTTCGCGCAATTCGGAAGTGATCCACGCCGGCATTTACTACCCGAGCGGCAGCCTCAAGGCGCAATTGTGCGTAGAGGGCAAGCAACGCCTTTTCGCTTATTGCGATGAGCGCGGTGTCGATTATCGGCGCCTGGGCAAGCTGATCGTGGCCACGGATGATGGTCAGTGCGCGGCCTTGCAGAAGTTGTTGGCGCAGGGTCGCAGCAACGGCGTCGATGACCTGCAATGGCTGGACGCCGAACAGGCGCGGGAACTAGAGCCGGCAGTGTCCTGCGTCGCTGCGCTCTGGTCGCCGTCCACCGGGATCGTCGATTCCCATGCCTTGATGCTGGCGCTTCAGGCGGATGCCGAGGCCAGTGGCACGTCGCTGGTTTTTCATACGCCGCTGGCGTCGGCCCGTTGCACCGAGCAAGGTTTCGAACTGCAGATGGGTGGCGCCCAACCGATGACCTTGAGCTGTCGCGAGTTGATCAATTGCGCCGGATTGTCTGCGCCTGAGGTGGCGAGCCGGATTGAAGGCTTGCCGTCGCAGCACATTCCCGAGGCACGATTGTGCAAGGGCAGCTATTTCAGCTTCAGCGGCCGGGCGCCGTTCCGGCATCTGGTGTATCCGGCCCCGGAAAGTGCAGGGCTGGGTGTGCACATGACGCTGGATCTGGGCGGCCAGGTGCGCTTCGGGCCGGACGTCGAGTGGATCAATTACGTCGATTATCGTGTGGACCCACGCCGAGCCGATGGCTTTTACGAGGCAATCCGGCGCTACTGGCCGGCATTGCCCGATGACAGCCTGCAACCTGCCTACAGCGGCATCCGCCCGAAAATCACCGGACCGACCGAGCCGGCGGCCGACTTTGTCATCAGTGGTCCGGCCGAGCATGGTGTGCCGGGGCTGGTGAACCTGTTCGGTATCGAATCACCGGGGTTGACCAGTTGCCTGGCGTTGGCAGATCGGGTGACGACCATACTAGCCACACCACGACCGGTGTAGCAGCTGCCTTGTGGCGAGGGGATTTATCCCCGTTCGGCTGCAAAGCAGTCGTGAATTCAGACAACGCGGTGCATCAGATAGATAGTGTGTTCAGGTTTTACGACTGCTTCGCAGCCGAACGGGGATAAATCCCCTCGCCACAAGGCAGTTGCTACACAGGTCGTGAAGCTACCGGTAATCAGCGTTTGCAATGCCGTTCGCCCTGAGGGCTATGCTTGGCAGTGCGCCCATCACAATGGGAGACCTGCGATGATTAACGTACGCACTGCCCGCATGCTTGCCGATTACAAACGCTGGGCCAATCAACGCCTCTTTGACAGCCTGGCCGCACTGCCGCCGGGTGAGGTCAATAAAGAGCGCGTGTCGGTGTTCAAGAACATGATCGGCACCCTGAACCACATCTACATGGTGGATTGCATCTGGCGGGCCCACCTCGAAGGCCGAGGGCACGGCTTCAAGACGTCCCACGATCTGCTGCACCCCGAACTCGCCGAGCTGCGCCTGGCGCAAAAGGACATCGATCACTGGTACTGCGACTGGAGCGAACGGCAGACCGATGCCTCGCTGGATAAACCCGTCGAGTTCAGTTTTGTCTCGGGGGAAAGCGGCATCATGAGCGCCGGCGCGATACTGATGCATGTGGTCAATCACGCCAGTTATCACCGCGGCTGGGTGATCCAGATGTATTTCGAGATTCCGGTCATGCCGCCAGTCACTGACTTGCCGGTGTACCTGCGTGAGACCGACCCCGCGTCTTTCCAATCGATCAGTGCCCCGGCAGCGGCGCCGACTTGTGTTGGGCAATTCGCGAGCGCAACCAACGTTCTGCCGGATCGTTATCGTTGACGCCGTTCCAGACCATGGACAGTTCGGACAGCACGATGTCAAACGGCGGGTCGTCGGCCCGCAGCTGGCTGCTGCCTTCGATCAGCGCGCACGCCGCGTAGTCCGGCACCGTGGCGAGCATGTCGGTGCCGGCCAGCAAGGCGCGCAGGCCGGCGAACTGTGGCACCGCCAGCACCACCCGGCGTGAGCGGCCGATGCGCGCGAGGTCGTTGTCGATGGCCCCGGTCAAATCTCCGGAAAACGACACCAGCGCGTGCGGACGTTCGCAGTATTCATCCAGGGTCAGGGTGCCGGGACGATTGTCGCCGCGCAGGATCTTGACGCTCAGGTCACCCGTGGAGAGGGGGCAAGCCCCTTCGCCACAGTAACCGATCGTTCCCACAGAGCGTGGGAACGATCATGTTACTGAGCCGGTAATCTAAGCTCCGCGCACAACCCACCTCCCTCACGATTACTCAACGTCAACGATCCCCCGATCGCCAACGCCAACTGCTGCGCAATCGCCAACCCCAACCCGGTCCCGCCGGTACTGCGGTTACGCGAATTCTCCACGCGATAAAACGGTTCCATCACCTGGGCCAATTCCTCCTCGGCAATCCCCGGGCCACGGTCCATCACCTTCACTGACAAACTGCCGTCAGCCTTAGCTTCCACCCACAATTCGGCGGCGCCAGCGAACTTCAATGCGTTGTCCGTCAGGTTCACCAGCACCCGCCGCAAGGCGTGCGGCCGGGTGTTGATCACCGCGTCACTTTTACCGCCCAGCTGCACGTCTTTGCCCATGTCCTGATAGTCGAACACCAGGCTGTCGAGGAACGAATCCAGATTGGTGCGGCGACTTTCCTCGGTGGCGCCATGCACGCTGCGGGCATAGGCCACGCCTTCGCGCACCAGGTGTTCTATCTCGCCAAGGTCATTCCATAGTTTGTCTTTCTCGGCGGAGTCGTCCATGAATTCTGCGCGCAGTTTCATGCGGGTAATCGGGGTTTGCAGGTCGTGGGAAATCGCCGCCAGCAGTTGCATGCGCTCCTTCAAGTAAGCGGCGATGCGCGCCTGCATCGAATTGAACGCCTTGGCGGCATGCGCGACTTCGGTCGGGCCTTTTTCATCCAGGTGCACCGCGTGGGTGTTGGGGTCCAGGGTCTCTACCGCTTGGGCGAGGCGGGTGAGAGGGCGGATGGCGATTCTCACGGCCAGCCAGGTGCAGATGAGCATCAGTGCCAGTTGCCCGAGCAACACGATGGGTAACCATGGCGACAACGGCACCATCGACGGACGCACGTCGATGGTCACCGGGCTGCCGTCCGCCAGTTTCAGGTGGACCTGAAAATGTTTATCCGGCCCGGGGATGTCGGTCATCGTCATCGGGTAATCCTTGCCGATGGCTTCTTTGATCGACGTCATCGCTACGGGCGAATCGCTCATGGGCATGCCGGGCGAGCCTTCGTTCAACAAATAGCGGTAGTTGCGTCGATCCAGTTGTTGCAGCCAACTCATGCGTTCTTCGGCCGGCAAGCGGTCGAGGATGGCGATGGAGGTCGAGACGTCGGTTTCCAGATTGCCCAGCATGGTGTTCTTTGTGCTTTCGTATCGCTCGTAGTACTGCGCACCGAAAGACAGCGCCTGCGCGAGAATCAAGCCGATCAGGAAGATCAGCGACAGCCGCGAGGCGAGGGTGCGAGGCCAGCGCATCGAGAAATTCATGAGGGCGCCCCGAGGACTTCCACCGGCAGGGAAAACACATAGCCTTCGCTGCGCACGGTTTTGATGTAGGCCGGTTCGCGGGCATCGTCCAGCAAGCGCTGGCGCAAGCGGCTGACCAGCAAGTCGATGGAGCGGTCGAACAAGTCGGCATCGCGGCCTTGGGTCAGGTTCAGCAGTTGATCGCGATTGAGCACCCGTTGCGGGTGATCGAGGAACACCCGCAGCAACCGATATTCCGCGCCACTGAGCGCGACCATCGTGCCGTCCTCATCAAGCAAGTGCCGGGCTGAGGTGTCCAGACGCCAGCGCCCAAAGGCCAGCAAGCGACCGCTTTCGGTGACCACCAGGTTGGGCGGCAGCATCCGCGTGCGGCGCAGCACGGCGTTGATGCGGGCGAGCAGTTCACGGGCCGCGAACGGCTTGACCAGGTAATCGTCGGCGCCCATTTCCAGGCCGATGATGCGGTCGGTTTCATCGTTGCGCGCGGTGAGCATCAGCACCGGCGTGGCCTTGTGTTTGCCGGCGCGCAACTCACGGCAGAGCATCAGGCCATCGTCGCCCGGCATCATGATGTCGAGCACGATCAGGTCCACCGGCGTGGACTCCAGGAAGGTGCGCATTTGCCGTCCATCCGCCACGACGGTGGTGCGCAGGCCGTTTTTCTTGAGGTAGTTGCCTACCAGTTCCCGGATCTCGCGGTCATCGTCCACGATGAGAATGTGATCGACGTGTTCCATTTGGCCAGGCCTCTGTAGATGGGGGATGTGGCGCAGTCTATCGAGCCTTGGCCCGCTTGCCCGCAGTCCTTTGTATTGCAGTGTATCTGGCCTGTCGGCGGATACACATGGACGCAAAAACACCCATTTTCAGGGCATTTGTATCGCTGTGTATCCCGAGCCGGTTTTGATACGTACCGATTTACACGCGCCTGTTCCCGACACAGTCGGGATACCTCGCGGGCTTCTAATAGGTTCCATCGAGGCAAACCAAACCGCCTCGGCCCAATCAACGATTGCCCTATTGAAGCCTTGAGGAAACCACCATGAACACCAAAGCCGTCTACGCCGCTTGCCTGTTTGCCGCTCTGAACATCTGCACCTTGTCGGCCCGCGCCGAAGCCGATGTCTCCGCTAAAACCTACACCTATGGCTCGCACCTGGACATCAAGAAAGTGCTGTCGCTGACACAGGACACCTCGACTTCCTGCGGGGTTGTGGATGCCCAGCTGACTTACCTGGATTCCCATAACAAAACCCAGGTGCTGGACTATCGCAAATTTGCTGATGGCTGCAACTCAGACAACTGAGTCTTGCGCTGACCCATGGCTCATCCCAATTGAAACAGGAAGAACATCATGAACAACGTTACCCGCTTTTTGACTGCCATTGCTTTCTCCGCGGCTGGCGCCGCTGCCCATGCCAACGGTGCTGTTGAAGAGAAAAGCTGTGGCAGCGCGACTTGCTTCCAGCTGACGCCGGTGGGGGAGAAGGGTGGGAGCGCTTTTCTGGCAGAGGAGGGTTCTAGCCGGACGCCGCAGGGGCAGTTGTTGGGTAACCAGACTGCTTGAGGGTGTCAGTGGAATCGACCCCTCACCCCAGCCCTCTCCCCACGGGGGAGAGGGGGAAAGGGAGCCGATCTCCATGCTTTTCAGAATCAGAGTTCGACTCGTAAGCGCAGGTCGAAGAATTTTGAAAGGGACAGATCTCCATGCTTTTCAGAATCAGAGTTCGACTCGTAAGCGCAGGTCGCAGAATTTTGAAAGGGACAGATCTCCATGCTTTTCAGAATCAGAGTTCGACTCGTAAGCGCAGGTCGCAGAATTTTGAAAGGGGCAGATCTCCATGCTTTTCAGAATCTGAGTTCGGCTCGGACTTTCAGGTCGCAGAATTTCTACCAAACCACTCGGTCAGTCCCCTCGCCCCCTTGGGGAGAGGGTTAGGGTGAGGGGTGGATTTCGAATCCTAACCACCATTTTCAAGGTGACAACCATGTTCCTCATCGCTTTCCTGGGCGGCATATTGACCGTCCTCAGCCCTTGCATCCTTCCGGTCGTGCCGTTCCTGTTCGCCGGTGTCAAACGCACACGTTCCTCGATCCTGCTCACCCTCGGCGGCATGGTCCTGACTTTTGCCCTGATCTCCAGCCTGGCCGTGGTCAGCAGCGAGTGGGTGATACACGCCAACAATACCGGTCGCCACGTAGCGCTGATCGTGATGGCGGTGTTCGCCCTGTCGCTGATTTCCGCCCGTGTCGGTGACTGGCTGGCCCGTCCCTTTGTGGCGCTGGGCAACCGCCTCGATCCGGACACCCGCAAAATGTCCGGTCCGCTGGGCTCGGTCATGATCGGTGTTGCCACCGGTCTGCTCTGGGCACCATGCGCCGGACCGATTCTCGGGGTCATCCTCACCGGCGCCATGCTGCAAGGTGCAAACGCTCAAACCAGCCTGTTACTGGTGGCGTACGGCCTGGGCAGCGCATTGTCCCTGGGCACCTTGCTCTTCGCCGGTCGCGGCCTGGTCAATCGCTTGAAAACGTCGATCCCGGTCACCGGTTGGCTGCGTCGTGGTACGGGTGTTGCGGTGCTGGCGGCGGCGGTGGTGATTTCCACCGATGCCGACAAAACACTGCTGGCCGGCACTTCGTCCGAAGCCGTCACCACGGTTGAACAACGCGTACTGGAAACCGTGCCGAAAGTCGTCGATTACTTCATCAGCAAGGTCAAGGCAGACTCGTCCATGGACAACGCCAAAGGCCCAATGCCGTCGCTGTCCGGTGCGGTCGAATGGATCAACTCGCCGGCGCTGAGCAACGATTCGCTGAAAGGCAAAGTGGTGCTGGTGGACTTCTGGACCTACGACTGCATCAATTGCCAGCACACCTTGCCGTACGTGAAGGACTGGGCGAAGAAATACGAGAAGGACGGTCTGGTGGTGATCGGCGTGCACACCCCGGAATACGGTTTTGAACGCATCATCGCCAACGTCAAGGATCAGGTGAAGAAACTCGGTATCACCTACCCGGTGGCCATCGACAACAACTACGCGATCTGGCGCAATTTCGACAACCAGTACTGGCCGGCTCACTACCTGATCGACGCCAAGGGCCAGGTGCGTTTCACCCACTTCGGTGAAGGTCGCTACGAGACTCAGGAAAAAATGATTCAGCAGTTGCTGGAAGAGGCCAAGGCTGACGCCAAAGTCCCCGCACCCGCCGCATAAACCTTCACAAACCGTGAAGTCTCCAGACGATCGGACAGGGTTGGCCGACGATCGGGCAGGACGCCAGCGCTGCCCGGCGCGATAGTTGGCACACAGGGTTTGCCGACCCCGTCATCAATAACAAGAATGAGAGGTTGCCATGCCTTACATCGCGCCGAACGCAGAGCTCATACGGGAACACGCGAGGCTGGGTGTTTTCCCCTGCCAACAGCGTTTCCCAGGTCATGAACATTACGATCCCACAACGGCCGAGTAAGCCGGGCCTGCATTCCAACCCGCAACGGAGCGGAATTCATGAGTACACCCATTGATCTTACTGCATTGAAAAACCGTCAGATGGCCGCTTGGGCCAGCGGTGACTATGCCGTGATCGGCACCAGGTTGCAGATTGTCGGCGAAGAACTCGCCGAAGCCTGCGACCTGCTCTGCGATGAACGCGTGCTCGATGTGGCCGCCGGTAACGGCAATGCGACACTCGCTGCCGCACGCCGTGGATGCCACGTCACTTCCACCGACTATGTGGCCGCGCTGCTGGAGCGCGGCGAGGACCGGGCCAGGGCCGAACACCTGGACGTCACCTTCCAGGTGGCCGACGCCGAGGCGCTGCCCTTTGAGGACGCCAGCTTCGATGCCGTGCTGTCGACCTTCGGCGTGATGTTTACGCCGGACCAACCCAAGGCCGCCGCGGAACTGGCGCGCGTCTGTCGACCCGGAGGCCGCATCGGCCTGGCCAACTGGACACCGGAAGGTTTCGTCGGCCAGATGTTCAAGACCCTCGGCCGCCACATGCCGCCACCGCCGGGCGCTCAACCGCCTTCGCAGTGGGGCACCGAAGCCTGGCTGCACGCGCAATTCGACGAGCGCAAATTCCTGGTCCAGGTCACTCGCAAGCACTTCAACTTTCGCTACCGCTCGGCCGCGCACTTCATCGACACGTTCCGCACTTGGTACGGCCCGGTCCACAAGGTGTTCCTGGCGCTGCCTCCCGAGGGTGCCGAGGCCCTGGAAAAGGACCTGACCGAACTGTTGAACCGCTTGAACCGGGCGGGAGACAAGTCACTGGTAGTGCCGAGTGAATACCTTGAGGTGGTGATCACCCGGCGTTGATCAGTCAATACAAAACCCCTGTAGGAGTGAGCCTGCTCGCGAAGGCGGTCTGTCAGTCAGCAACAATGTCGACTGATAGATTGCTTTCGCGAGCAGGCTCGCTCCCACAGGAGGTCTGTGCTTGCCCCGGAACACTCACTCATCCAGCCGCTCGGTGTACACCACCCAAACGCTGCACGGCATTTTGTACAGCAGATGCTCCACCGTACTGCCGATCAGCCGGCCCATGCCGCGATGGCCGATCCTGCCCATGACAATCACGTCAACGTCATAGGCATCGGCATAGCGGGTAAGGACTTTGGCCGGGTTGCCCATGATCATGTGCCGCTGCTCCGGCGCGATGCCGTTGCGCTCGGCCAGGTCGTTGAAGGCATCCTCCTGGTAATCGAACACGGTCTTGGCCTTGCCCGACGAGAAGAACGCCGACCCGTTGTCGAAGCCGAATTCGTCGGCACTGATGGATGAAAGGTCATAGGCATAGACCACATCGAGTTCGGCATTACAGGCGCTCGCCAGTTTCACCGCCTCGTGAAGGATTCGATCGTTGAAGGTTTTGTAATGGTCATCGCGATGAAAAGGGTCGACCGCCGCGACGATCTTTCGCGGCAAGGCATGCACGGCGTGGCTGACGAAATGCAGCGGCACCGGGCATTCGCGCAGCAGATGCACATCGAGCGGAGTGAATATCAGCCGCGACAGCCGCGATTCGTGCTCCAGCGCCTTGATCAGCACATCCATAGGCTGCTCTTTCAGGTGAATCAGGATCTCCTCCAATGGGCGTTCGACCCAGGCCACTTCGGTGGTGACGTGCACACCGATTTTGCGCAAGGGGCGGGCCTGTTCCTCAAGCCATTGGCGGTGGCGCTCGACGTAGCCCACGCGCATCTGTTGCAGAGCCTTTTCGTTGACCAGACTGGCGGTCGCCAGGCCTTCCAGATAATCGAAGGCGACGATGTGCAGCGCGGCGTCTTCGGCCTTGGCCAGCGCAGCGGCCCTGTCGAAAGCAGGGCTGTGTTCCATCAGCGGTGATGCAACCAGCATGAAGCGGGATTGACCAGACATGACGAACCTCCCGAGGATTAGCCGCCCGACGTGCGGCTCGTGCGACGTACATCCAGTCTCTAAGTATTGACCATGGATGAAGGTTCGGCAGCCGAGTTGGCCGCGCGCGAAGATATACAGAATTATTACTGGGGGCTGTGGGGTAGGGCGCTGTTGAATACTAACTGCACCTGACGTTAACGGCCTTCGCAGCACGTTGCAGTTCTTGTTTGACGTCGACCGGTATCCGCTGTTTCACGAGTCGTTGTTCGAGAAATGTCTGATCGCCTCGGGTATCAACCTCTGCGTCAATAGCTGCATCCACTGCTTCTATGGTGGCAGCGTGAGCCTCTATGACCGAGTCGACCTCAGCGTCGCTCCTGGCGGCGTCGAGCGCACCAATGAGTATCGCCACTTCGTCTTCTTCAGCCTTGCCATAGGCTTCCACGGACAATCCGGCAGCCAACGCCCGCGCCCGGATTTCCACGCCTTTGAGCGTCTGCTTGGCCTCTCCGCACAGAAGGTCGTGCTTTTGGCTTTCGACGATTTTCCATTGGAAAAATCCATACGTCATCGTGCCGATAATCGCTACGGTGATTCCACCGATCAGGATCCGTTTCATAGGCTAACGTCCTGAAAGTCTGGGGATTGTGAGTTTGCTGAACATCGCTTCATTCTCATTCGAGGAAATGAAAGCGTAGCACCGGAACCGGTCCAGCCTCGTCCAAAGTCAATGCAAATGCATTGACCAAAGGAGAGGAACGGCATGTCTTCAAGAGTATAGCCACACGGCTATCGGCGTCGTGCTAGTTACCGTCCGCCACTTTGCGTTCTATTTCCGCTATTTTCCGACTGAGTTCCTCAGCTTCCTGTTCCGGGGTTCGAGTTGGAGAAGGCGTAACGGTGTGATCCACGCTTTTGGCGTCCGTGTCGCTGTCCTCAAGGTGTTTTTCAACGGTTGACGTTTCATTTGATTTGACGTCATCAACACTGTCATCGCTGTTCATATCACTGACCTCCATTGACCTGAACATTGGATTCGATGCCATGGCTTGAGTTCGAGATTTTTTGTCGGCGCCGATCGACTTGGGCATTCCACGTCAATTAACAGAGGGGCTTCGCTTCTACTGGGTCTGGAAGAAAAATTGGCGTCATGAAATAGACGGCTGGCGCCATCCCATGTCGCTTGCAAAGTCTCTACCTTGAACTTTACTAGTCACTGAACGTGAGAGCGTTCTTAGTCAAATATGTCTTTTATATCAAGGTTTAAGCACGCCTCTTGAAGTTCCGCCTTGATCTTTTTCTGATTTACCCAAAAGAAAGCTCAAAGGATGACGAAGAAATGAAAGAGAACGTGGCGGCAGTTGTCAGGAAACTCATATCTCCTTCAACGCGGTATGAGATTAGAAACGCTTCAAACTGGTTGCGAGACATCCTCGGACGTGCCTGTTTCTGGCGCTGGGAGATTGCCAGGTTCAGAGCGCAGAACGAAAGTCCTTACGAAGTCCTTTATATCGGAAGGAAACAGAAGCGGGAGATGGCCAAGCTTCTCATAAGGGGGAAGTCCCAAGGTGATTCCCCTATGGTCGACAGCGAACCGGAACCCGGCGCGTCGAGTCATCTGGTAGTGGTCAGTGAAATGCCGACCTCGGGAGCCTTGTATGTACCCTTGTATCTGAGCGCCGTCGTTCCGCTGGGGCGATCCATCGAGGAGATCACCACAAAATACGATAGCGAATTGCGTCGAAATATACGCAAGAACCGACCGCGCTACCGAATGGTCCAGACGCTGTTGGATGAAGACATTGAAAAGGCAGACAGGGAAATGCTTCGACCTTATGCCACGGCAAGGCAAGGCATCCACGCTGCGCAATTTGCCACGCAGGAGGTTTTCAGGATCGCCAAGACTGTCGGCCGGCTCGACCTGATCATGCTGGAGGACGAGGTTGTTGCATGTCACCTTGGCTGCGTAATAACCCGGGGCGGAAAACGCTACTGGAGCACGCTACGTTTCGGATATACCGAGGCGATTTTTTCAGATGCCAAAAGACTGCGTGAAGTGAACTCGATTACCACCTTCATGGCACTTGAATGGGCGATAGACAATGGCTTCGATTATTACGATATCGGTCTTTGCCTGGCACGCCCGGATGACGGACTTCTGAAATGGAAAAGAAGGCGTGGCGGTGATATTGATTCTTTGGGAAACCACGCTTACATGTTTGTCCGGCTGCCCAAGACAGGGGCAGCCAAATTCCTTTGGGACACGCCGCTATTCGCTGTCGAAGGAAAGGAATTGACCCTTCACCTTGGCTTGCCGGACGGGCCAAGCGATGAGGAGGTCGCCAGCCGTTATCATGAAATGGTATTTGGCGGGCTGCACAAGATTTATCTTTATTGCGCCAAGAGCTCGGGCGAACAGTTTCTCGAAACCTTGCGTAGTCGCTACGCCAATTTGCAGACCCCACCCATTATGAAAAGGATTGCATCCAGCTGAGCAATGTCCACGACTGAAATAAACAGAGCGCTTCGCGTCTGGCTATTGACCCTGTTCCGCAGGGAGGACTCTTCCATGGAAAGCGATGTCTCGCAAATTGGCACTTCGACCACGGGCAATCGGAAAAAATGGACCCTTGCCGCCTACCGGTATATGGCAAGAAAAAGACTCGCACGAAAGGCGGAGATCAGCTTAAAAAGCCTGGCGGTGAAAACCTGGGATATTGCTCCGGGTGGGATATCGCATTCTCCACCGGCTTTCTTCCTGCCCAATCAAATGGACCGTGTGACAGGATGGGAGGCGAAGCGCTTTTATCCTTTCGAGCACCCCGCTCGCACAATGGAAGGGCTGGGCGACGTAGTACAAGGCCAGACACGTGGCTACCTGATCAAGGATGTCTGGCTGATCGATGGCGCGCTCTACAAGAACAATGCAAGTCACTGGTTGTCTCTCAAGCCTGGTATGTTTCCGCGAATTCTCGTGGAAAACGAGATCGAGCGCGGTGCCGCCTACTGCACGCAAAATGGAAACACATGGTTTGGGACATGGTTGATGGAAGATTGCCCGACCTATTCATTGGCATGCGACGAAGGCGTCCCGGTAACCACCGCGCCATCCGCAAGGTTTCCCATATTTACCCAGGCCCCCGCGTATGAGGACTGGTTTGGCATGAAACCGCTTCGCTTGAACGGTGCGTTCTTTCGTGAGCTCGTGCTATTCGACGATGTGAGCAACAATCAAAGCAGGCATTTACGTTTCCGTGCCATGGGTGAAAAGCTACTGTCGCACGTGAGCTATGACACTCACCCTGGCGTGTTCATTCTCCGGGGTGGCGACGGTGACTTGCGTTTTTTGCGCAATGAAATGGAGCTCGCTGAACATCTGCGCAAGACCAGGGGGTTTCGCGTAATCAATCCTTTGAAAACCGATGTCCCGACCATAGTGGCGACGTGTGCCGGGGCGCGGACCGTGGTGGGGGTCGAAGGGAGCCAGCTTGTACATGGTGTCAATGTACTGCCGCAGGGTGGTTCGTTGCTGGTACTGCAGCCACCGAACCGTTTCGTCAGCTACTTCAAGTACCTGACGGATCGCGACAACCAGAATTATGGCTTTGTGGTCGGAACGCCAGAGGGCGATGGCTTCAAAATCGACATTCAGGAGGTTGAGCGCACATTGGATCTGTTCCCATCCTGATGAGCGATGGCGCCTGCCTGCTATTCACCGTATCAGTGCTCTTTGACCTTCTTTATGCGGAAAATAATCAGCGCAAGGATGGCGATCGCGAGGGGCGTCAT
This sequence comes from Pseudomonas sp. LS2P72, assembly GCF_054897865.1. Lineage (NCBI taxonomy): Bacteria > Pseudomonadati > Pseudomonadota > Gammaproteobacteria > Pseudomonadales > Pseudomonadaceae > Pseudomonas > Pseudomonas sp. LS2P72. The sequence continues at coordinate 4,467,406 of NZ_CM142708.1, read as the reverse complement.
CGCCAGCATCGCCTCCCGTGGGGCTACCTCGACGCCGAGCAGGTGCATCCCTGAGTAGCCAAGCTTGAGCAGGCTCAGCAGGTAGTAAGTAATGGCGATAATCGACAGACCTTCCACCGCGCGCTGGATCTTGATCTGGGCATCGGCGCGGGCGTTCAGGCTTTTGAGAATTTCCGAGTTCTGTTCTTCCATTTCCACCTGAACCCGGGCCTGCAACAGGTCACCCAGGTTGGCTACGCTTTTCGCCAGGTGTTCCAGGCGTTGTTCAGTGGCGGTGCAATACCTGACGGTGGGTTTGAAGCGGCGTTCGATGAACACCCCGAGACGCTGGCAATCGCCGACGTGGCTTTCCCGCAATTCGCCCAGGCGCTCGTACACGAGTTGCGCATAGGCCTGGGTGGCACTGAAACGATGGCGGGTTTTCGCGGTGCTGCTGACCACTTGGGCGGACAGGTTGGAGATGTCCGCCAGGAGGGCTTTCGCGTTGCCGCTGTCGGCGTCGGCGTTACGCTCGGAGAGGGTGACCAAGGTCCTGTCAAAGACATCGAGTTGCGCGCTCAAGGTCTTGGCCGTGGTCAACGACAGCGAGGCCATCATGCGGTAGGTCTCGATTTCCAGCAGGCGACGGATCATCCGTCCTTGGCGGTAGGCGTTGAGGCGCCGGTTGATGAACAGGATGTGGTTGTTGCCGTCCTCGCTGAGACGAAAATCGCTCCAGACCACCGCATCGCCACCGCCCACGCAGGAACCGCACGGGTCCTTGAAGCCGAAGTCGGCGAGGTCCAGCCCGGCTTCGCCACGCACGACGATCTGCACCGAGTTGATCAACTGCGGCAAATGCGCTTCGACCTGTTGCGCCAGCACTTCGGGCAGCGATGTCCAGGACAGGTCATCGCCGGATGAAGTGACCACCAGGGTCAGGGTGAAGAACTCGGCGTGGCGCTCCCATTTCAGGGCGTGGCCATCGAGTTGGGTGATGCCTTGGGCGGCATGAGGATCGATCGCAATAGGGCTGCAGCGCTCCAGCAGCGCATTGCACTCCAGCACCCCGCCAAGGAAGGCCAGATGAAACACATGGGCTGGCTCGTCGAAATACAGTGACGGGCGCGCGTGCAGTTCGTTGTGCAGGGTTTGTCTTTGCGGATGCATGCTGTTCAGGCCATTGATCGACTGCTGTTGTAGGTGGGACAGGTCGATGAACTCACGAGTCACAAGCAGCTTTGCGCTGAAGTGGTCAGCGAGGACGAATCAGAAAAGGCGCCTTGTAAATCGTGAGCCAGGCGCCCAAAACTAAGTAAACGGGTTACTTCTTGCTTGATTGCTCTCTGATCTGAGTCAGGCTGAGTCGAGGCGTCAATGCTTCAGGGTCGACTCTGACCTCAATCAAGGATGGCCGGGACATTTCAAGGCAGCGCTCAAACGCTGGCGCAAATTCCGACGTGGCGGTTACCACCTCGCCATGCAGTCCATAGGCTTGGGCCAGTGCGGCGAAATCCGGGTTGCGCAATTCCGTGCCTGACACGCGTCCTGGGTAATTGCGTTCCTGATGCATTCTGATGGTTCCGTACATTCCATTGTTGATCACAACGAAAACCACATTGGCCCCATATTGCACTGCAGTCGCTATCTCCTGGCCGTTCATCAAGAAGCAGCCATCCCCTGAAAACGAAACCACCACTCGGTCCGGGCACGTCAGTTTGGCGGCCACTGCCGCAGGAACGCCGTAGCCCATGGAACCATTGGTAGGGCCTAGCTGGGTGCGGTATTGGCGGAACTGATAGAAGCGTTGAAGCCAGACGGCATAGTTTCCGGCGCCATTGGTCAGGATCGCGTCGTCTGGAAGTCTGCGATTCAACCACTCAATGATTTCGGCCATCTGGACGTCACCTGGGGAGGGCGAGTGTTGCAGATTTTCGCGGTAGTTTTTGTTGAGGGTGCGCGTCCAATCACTCTTTATTGGGCTGGTCATTGCTGGAAGCTTTGCGGCTGATTTGGCAAAGCTCGACATGCTGCTGTTGATCGCTAACGCCGGTTGGTAAACCCGTCCCAGTTCCTCGATGCCCTGGTGAATATGGATCAAGGTTTGCTTCGGTACCGGGATGTCCAAGGCCGCATATCCACCCGTTGAAACCTCACCCATTCTGGAGCCCACGACCAACAGCAGGTCGGCGTTTTTTACCGCTGAGGACAGCTGCGCTGACGCGGCGAAACCAAGATCGCCGACATAGTTCGGGTGTCGGTTGTCAAACAGGTCCTGGCAGCGAAAGGAGGCGGCAACCGGGATATTTTGCTGTTCAGCAAAAAGCCGGATGTCGTGCACTGACTCGGTATCCCAACCGCTGCCCCCCAGCACCATCAATGGCCGCTCTGACCGCTCAAGCAGTTGCTGCATGGCGGCCATTTGCTCGGCTGCCGGGGTCATCAATACGCGTTTGAAAGGCCCGGCATCACTGACTTCCGCCATTTCGGTCAGCATGTCTTCCGGCAGTGCGACCACTACAGGCCCAGGCCTGCCATTGACCGCTCGATGGAACGCCTGGCTGATCAGTTCTGGAATTCTGCGGGTGTCGTCTATTTGCACGACCCATTTCGCCAAGGGGCCAAACATCTGGCGAAAATCAACTTCCTGAAAGGCTTCGCGATACTGCTGATCGCGAGCGACCTGGCCGATGAACAGAATCATCGGCGATGAATCCTGAAACGCTGTGTGAACCCCAACCGAGGCGTTCGTTGCCCCCGGGCCTCGGGTCACGAAACAGATGCCCGGCTCTCCAGTGAGCTTGCCGTAGGCTTCTGCCATATAGGCCGCACCTCCTTCCTGGCGGCACACTACCAGGTCGATTTCTTCTTGCACGTCATGCAATGCATCGAGAACCGCGAGGTAGCTTTCTCCCGGAACACAAAAAGCTCTTTTGACGCCATGGATGCGTAAGGCATCCACCAATATCTGACCTCCGCTACGACGAGAAATGGTTTTATTCATTGTTATCTCCTGAGTCGAATGGTGCGGTGTGAAAGGGTGAATGACGCTCTTTCTGACAGGTACTGACTCGATCAATTGGAAGAACAACGGCTAACGTCTGCGCAACGAATTCTGAGCACCATCGAGTAGGGGTACAAACGATGATTGCTCAGCACTTCATTCCCTCAGCTATTGAAGTCGGACTTCAAGTCGCCCAGTAATTTTTTTATGCCGCCGCGTGCTTCAGGCGTGGCTACAAATCGTGAAATTGCAATTTCACACAACTACCGATTAATATACGATCCATATACATTTCATATTGGATTTGTCAGTGGGTATCGTAAAAATTTCAGAAGCCATGCACGAGAATCTGCGCGTCGCCAGCGATGCGTTGAGCCGCTCGATCAACGCCCAAGCCGAGCACTGGATGCGCATCGGGATGCTTGCGGAATTACATCCCAACCTGGACCACAGCGACATCTGCCGCGTGCTGATTCGTGCCGAACTGGCTGGCGGCCTCGATGTAAAACAGCTTTGCGCACTCGCCGATGTTTCGCAAAGCGCGCAGGTTGATGCAACATCAGGAGCCCAACAATGAAGGCCAATGTAAAGCTCAATACCCCGGCAGAAATAGCCATGTCTCGTGCGGCGGGCACGCTGGCCGCCGAGGTGCTGGCCATGATTGCTCCCCACGTCAAAGCGGGGGTCACCACCGACGAACTGGATCAGCTCTGTCACGACTACATTGTCAACGTGCAGAAAGCCATTCCGGGCAATGTCGGCTATCACGGTTTCCCGAAAACCGTGTGTACATCGGTCAACCAAGTGGTCTGCCATGGTATTCCTTCGGCTACGCCACTAAAGGATGGCGACATCGTCAATATCGACATTGCCGTTATCAAGGAGGGTTGGTACGGCGACACCAGTCGCATGTACTTCGTGGGTGAGCCCAGCCCGGATGCCCGACGCCTGGCAGAGACGACCTATGAAGCGATGTGTGCCGGTATTCGCGCCGTCCGCCCCGGCGCTACCTTGGGTGACATTGGCCATGCCATTCAGACGGTGGCCGAAAGAGACGGATTCAGCGTCGTGCGTGAATACTGCGGTCACGGTATCGGCAAGATTTATCACGATGAGCCGCAGATCCTTCACTACGGCTTCCCGGGCCAGGGCCTGAAACTGAAAGCCGGCATGATCTTCACCATTGAACCCATGTTGAACGCTGGCAAACGCCATGTGAAAACCCTGGCTGATGGCTGGACCGTGGTCACCAAGGATCACTCACTCTCGGCTCAGTGGGAGCACATGGTCGCGGTCACTGACGACGGCTTCGAGGTGCTGACCCGTTGGCCCGATAGTGTCGATGGGTATGCCGCCATCGTTTAGGCACAGCTGGCCTGATCAATCGCAAAATGGCGCTAGTGGTTTTGAAACTTCTACAGTTAGCATTGAGGTTTATCAACGCACCCAACGACAGGTTGGGCTACGTAACCGAGCAGGCCGAACATTGATCGAGCGACGCCAATTTAGCGGAGGCATGAAGGGGAAAAATCTCCGCTATCTGAATGAGAACCCCAACGAGAAAACTCAAATGGTCCGGGCAGGATTTCTGTTGCTTGAACATTTCTCGCTGCCCGCATTCACGCAAGCACTGGATACGATTGTCACCGCGAATCTTCTGCGACCCGGGTTGTTCTCTTCTCGAACGTTCGGCTTGACCGATGAGGAAGTCATCAGTGACCTGGGCCTGGTCATTCGGCCAGATGCCCGTTTCGATTGTTCAGTGATCCAGGACCTGGATCTTCTGGTCATTTGTGGCGGCTACAGGACAGAACTCAAAGCGACGGATGAACTCATCTCCCTGTTGAGGGCTGCATCAGACCAGGGTGTCGGTCTGGCGGGGTTGTGGAATGGCGCATGGTTCCTGGGAAGGGCAGGCTTGCTTGACGGATATCGTTGCGCGATTCACCCCGAACATCGCCCCGCGCTCGCGGAAATCTCCAAGGCGACGCATGTCACCAGTGAGCCCTACGTCATTGATCGAGATCGGCTCACGGCTTCCAGTCCCTCGGGGGCATTCCACATGGCGCTGGACTGGATCAAAGTTTTGCACGACAAAGCCCTCGTCGAAGGGATTGAGGACATCCTGGCTTTCGAGGAGTCGCGTTATCGGCGGATAAAACCGACTGAAAATGTCTGCGTGAGTGCGCCATTACGCGAGGTGGTGAAGCTGATGGATGCCAACCTCGAAGAGCCTCTGGAGTTGGAGCAGTTGGCCGTATACGCAGGTCGTTCGCGTCGACAACTCGAGCGCTTGTTCAAGGAGCAACTGGGCACAACGCCGCAACGGTATTACATGGAATTGCGGATTACCGAGGCGCGTCGGTTGCTCCAGCACACCGAGCTGTCCCAGGTAGACGTGTTGGTTGCGTGTGGCTTTGTATCGCCCAGCCATTTCAGCAAGTGCTATAGCTCGTACTTCGGCTACAGACCTTCCAAGGAAAAGCGACTCGTCAAGTAGGAGTGCTCCGGAAATCGGAGATGGGTACAGCGCCGCTCAACAACCTTGATCAAAATTGGGGAGTCGGCCCACCTCTCACCGGCAACCGACGGGCTAAATCTTTCAGCGCTCGTTGACCACTGCCGTGCTATTGCGCAACGTCAACTCAAACGGCAGTACCACATGACGCTGTGCAATCGGTTTCTTCTCAATCAAGGCAATCAGCATCTCGACGGCTTTCTGACCGAAGACTTCGGCGGGTTGCGCGATGGTCGTCAGTGGGGGATCGCAATACGCCGCGAAGGGAATGTCGTCGAAGCCTACCAGTGAAATATCCTCGGGTACCCGCAAGCCCTGCTGCTTGATTCGTTTCAACGCGCCGATGGCCATTTCATCGTTTTCGCAAAAAAGCGCGGTGGGACGGTCGGTCAGCTGCAGCATCGCTGCTGCACCGTCATGACCGGCCTTCAAACTGAAATCACCGTGGCAGATCAGAGCGGGATCGGACGCGATGCCGGCCTGGCGCAATGCGTCCTGATAACCGGCCACACGATCGCGGGTCAGCGGGCTGCTTTTCGGCCCTTTGATCAGGCCAATCCGGCGGTGGCCCAGTTCTATCAAATGCTCGGTCATGGCCTTGGCTGCTGCGCGGTTGTCGAGGCTGATCGTGGGATGGCGGCCGCCTTGAATCACTTCACAGGCGTTGACGACGGGCGGTAACTCGACGGTGGGGAAGGGCGCTTCAAAAGGGTCGTAGGCGCGCAGTTGAATCACGCCATCGGCCTGATGGGCGTACACCAGCTCGGCGAATTCCCGTTCGATTTCCTCACGGCCCTGGGTGTCGCACAGCAGAAGCCGGTACCCGGCGGCCTGGGCAGCCTGTTGCGCACCGCTGATCACCCGGGCGAAAAACGTGTTGGCGATGGCCGGGACCAGAATCACCAGATTGCCAGTCCTGCGCGAGCGAAACTGCACCGCCATCAGGTTCGGCCGATAACCGGCCTTTTCCACGGCGGCGTTGACCTTGTCCCTCGTGTCGGGGAGCACGCGTTCAGGCGATTTCAGCGTTCTGGAGACCGTGGCCACCGAGACACCGGCAAGCCGGGCTACTTCACGGATATTGGACAAGACCACCTCGTTGTCGAACTGTGCGGCTGGCGAGCTTAGCGCAAGTCGGCCGTGCCCTGAAATGTTCATAGATATTAATCCGGGGTTTGACACCTCGCACAACAGGGCCTAAATTTCCGCCAAGATGTAACCGGTTACATCATCCAGAGGTTAAGCGCCCAAACAGCATGGATATCTAGATAAGGCTAAGTCCGTAGCAGCTGCCGAGCCTGCGAAGCTGCGTTCGAACGCGTAGCGGTCGTAAAACCTGAGTGCATGATCTGGCTGAAAAAATGCACCACCTGATTTGACGACTGCTTCGCAGTCGAACGCAGCCTCGCAGGCTCGGCAGCTGCTACAGGACTGGGCCAAAAAGATGTGTAAATGTCTATGCCTCAAACAGAGAAGAGTTGCGATGAATGTTCCAGTGCCAAAAATAAGAATGGGGTTTGTCGGGGGCGGCGAGGGTGCCTTCATCGGCAAAGCCCATCGTCAGGCCGCCGGCCTCGATGGTCGTTTTGAACTGGTGTGCGGTGCGTTCAGCCGAGATGCCAGCAACAATCAGGACACGGGCGCGGCGCTCGGATTGCCCGCTTCCCGCTGCTACAGCGACTGGCAGCGAATGCTCGATGCTGAGCGCGCGCTACCCGCTGATCAACGCATGGAGTTGCTGGTCATTGTCACCCCCAATCACTTGCATGCGCCGATTGCCAGCCAAGCGCTGCGGGCAGGTTTCCATGTGTTCAGCGAGAAACCCGCGGCGCTGAATCTGTCCGAACTGTTACCCCTCAAAAAGCTGTTGGAGACCAGCGACCGCCTCTATGGATTGGCCCACACCTACCTGGGTTATCCGATGGTCTGGCAGGCTCGGGAAATGGTCCGCGACGGTGTGATCGGTACGGTGCGCAAGGTCATCGTCGAGTATCCCCAAGGCTGGTTGAGTCAGGATGTGGCCGGGCAGGGCAACAAGCAGGCGGGCTGGCGCGATCAACCCGAACAGTCGGGGCTGGGAGGCTGCATTGGCGACATCGGCACCCATGCCTTTTCATTGGCCGAATTCGTGGCAGACCAACCGATCAAGCACCTGTGTGCGATGTTGAATACGCACCTTGCAAGCCGGCAACTGGACGACGACGCCGCGATGCTGTTCAAGATGGCCGACGGCGCGAGCGGTGTATTGATCGCCAGCCAGGTCTGCGCTGGCGAAGAGAACCCGTTGAAGATCCGCGTTTACGGCGACAAGGGCGGGCTGGAATGGCGTCAGGAAGAACCGTCGAGCCTGATTCATCGCTCCATCGATCAACCATTGCGCATCCTGCGTTCCGGTGTCGGTCAACCCTGGTTGTGCGAAGCCGCGACCCGACGCATGCGGCTGCCCGCCGGACATCCCGAAGGCTATCTGGAGGCCATGGCCAACCTCTACGGCGACTTTGCCAGCGCTATACGCAGCAACATCGAAGGCAACGATGCCCCCGGTGTGCCAGGCATCGAAGTGGGATTGCGCGGCATGGCCTTCATCGAAACCGTGATCGCCAACCATCGTGGCGACACCAAGTGGACCGAACTGGTCTGCCATCCATGAACCCGGAGAATCCCCCCGTGAACCCTACGCCCCCATCCCCGACAGGCCTGCGCGGACCAGGTATTTTCCTGGCGCAGTTCATGGCCGCTGAAGCGCCATTCGATACGCTGGCCAATATTGCTCGTTGGGCGGCGTCCCAAGGGTACAAGGCCATTCAGTTACCCACGTTGGGCACGCAATACATCGACTTGGCGCGCGCCGCCGACAGTCAGGATTACTGCGACGAATTGAAAGCCATCTGTGCTCAGGCGGGCGTCGAAATCAGTGAGCTGTCGACGCACTTGCAGGGCCAACTGGTCGCGGTGCATCCGGCGTTCGATGCCTTGTTCGATGACTTTGCGCCGGCACATTTACGCGGTCAACCGCAGGCGCGGACCGAATGGGCCATCGACCAATTGAAGCTGGCGGCCCGCGCCAGTCAGCGGTTGGGGTTGAAGGCCCATGCGACCTTTTCCGGCGCGCTGCTCTGGCCGTATCTCTACCCTTGGCCGCAACGGCCGAGCGGTTTGGTCGAACAGGGTTTTGCAGAACTGGCCAAGCGCTGGTTGCCGATCCTCCAGTGTTTCGAAGAGGCCGGCGTCGACCTGTGCTACGAGATCCACCCAGGCGAAGACTTGCACGACGGCGCCTCGTTCGAGCGTTTTCTGGAGGCTGTCGATCATCATCCACGCGCCGCCATTCTGTATGACCCAAGTCATCTGTTGCTCCAGCAAATGGATTACCTGGGTTTCATCGATCGCTACCACGACCGCATCCGCATGTTCCACGTCAAGGACGCCGAGTTCCGGCCCGATGCGCGTTCGGGTGTCTATGGCGGGTATCAGGCATGGGTCGACCGACCGGGCCGCTTCCGTTCTCTGGGCGATGGCCAGATCGACTTCAAATCGATCTTCAGCAAACTGACCCAATACGACTTTGCCGGTTGGGCCGTGCTGGAGTGGGAGTGTTGCTTGAAGGATTCGGCACAGGGTGCCGCGCAAGGAGCCGCGTTCATTGAGCAGCACATGATCACCAAGACACAAAAGGCGTTCGACGACTTCGCCAGCGTGACCTCCGACGAAGGTTTCAATCGTCGACTGCTGGGTTTGCCCGATGCCTGAATAAAACGTTGTTCGTTCCTCTCTCCAAAAAGAAAAACAATAAGACGGTGACTGTTATGACCCTGATGACCGCGCGATTAAGCGCCATGATGTTTCTGCAATTCTTTATCTGGGGCGGATGGTTCGTCACCCTCGGTACATTCCTCGCCAGTAATCTGGGCGCCAGCGGCGGGCAGATCGGCATGGCATTCTCGACACAATCCTGGGGCGCGATCATCGCGCCGTTTGTGATCGGTTTGATCGCCGACCGTTTCTTCAATGCCGAGCGCATCCTCGCGGTGCTGCACCTGGTGGGCGCCGTGTTGCTGTATCAGCTTTATCGAGCGCCTGACTTCAGCACCTTTTATCCATTCGTGCTGGCCTACATGATGATCTACATGCCGACCCTGGCACTGGTGAACTCCGTCGCGTTCCGGCAAATGAGTGACCCGGCCCTGGAGTTTTCCCGTATCCGCATGTGGGGCACCCTCGGTTGGATCGTGGCTGGTGTGGTCATCAGCTTTGTGTTTGCCTGGGACTCTCAAGCCGCAATTTCATCAGGCGGGTTACGCAATACCTTTCTGATGTCGGCGATTGCTTCTCTGGTTCTGGGCCTTTACAGCTTCACCTTGCCGCGCACCGCACCCCTGAAGCCAGAGTCGGGCAGCGGTGGCCTCAAGCAAATGCTCGGGCTGGACGCCTTGGGCTTGCTCAAAGACCGCAGCTACCTGGTGTTCTTCATCGCCTCCATTCTGATCTGCATTCCGCTGGCGTTTTATTACCAGAATGCCAATCCGTTTCTGGCGGACCTCGGCATGACCAACCCCACGGCAAAAATGGCTGTCGGTCAGGTCTCGGAAGTGCTGTTCATGCTGCTCCTGCCGCTGTTCATTCAGCGCTTCGGCATCAAAATCGCGCTCTTGGTGGGGATGCTGGCGTGGGCCTTGCGCTACCTGTTGTTCGCCTACGGTAACAATGGCGACCTGGCCTTTATGCTGTTCACCGGCATCGCCCTGCACGGCATCTGCTACGACTTCTTCTTCGTCTCGGGCCAGATCTACACCGATGCCAAAGCCTCGGAACACTTCAGAAGCTCCGCCCAGGGCCTGATTACCCTGGCGACCTACGGCCTGGGCATGCTGATCGGCTTCTGGGTCGCCGGGCAGGTGACCGATCACTACGCGTTGGCGGACAGCCATGACTGGAAAAGCATCTGGTTGTTCCCGGCCGGGTTTGCGTTGGCGGTTTTTTTCTGTTTTTCGCTGGCGTTCAAGGGACGGCAAGCGGCGGTTGTGCAATCGACCGTGTAGCGATTGATGGCGGCCGGAGGTGAACAACTGCCTTCGGCTGTATCCGGCTCTACAAAACGTACGGCTTCAAGGTCTTTAGCGGGAAGGTTCGTGCCGCTCGTGAATGACGATGCCTTGAGGATGGCTGCAAAGGCCAATGTCGCCAGCAGCGCGACCGCATCCGCACTAACACGTCTGCGTTCTTGCAGACGGGCAAATCCCTGCTTAACTGTGAATCAATGGTCGATCCGTGACTTGTCGGTCACGGCAGCCATCCGGGCACCGTCATGCTGTGCGCTTAGCTCAAACTGGTACAAGGAAGAAAGTAACATGATGCGGAAAACTGCCATCGTAGAGATCTGCGGGAAGTACAAGGTTCATACCGAGCACTATCTCAACACCGCAGCGGACAAGACCATCATTCTGGTCAACGGCTCACTGGCAACGACAGCATCCTTTGCTCAAACGGTGCGTTACCTGCAACCACGTTTCAATGTAGTTCTCTACGACCAGCCCTACGCCGGTCAGTCCAGAGAACACAACTTCCATGGCCAACCGATCCGAAAGGAAGACGAGGCCGCGATACTGCTGGAATTGATCGAACACTTTGGTGCGCACCACGTGCTGTCCTTTTCCTGGGGCGGTGCGGCCACTTTGCTGGCGCTGGCCCAGCAGCCGCGACGAATCGAGAAAGCGGTAATCAGTTCATTCGCCGCGCGGATCAATGCACCGATGCGCGATTACCTGGAGAGCGGCTTGAACCATCTCCAGGCTTGCGACCGTCTCAATGTCGGTCGCTTGATCAACAGCACGATCGGCAAGCACCTGCCATCGCTGTTCAAACGCTTTAATGACCGCCATGTCAGAAGCCTGGACGAGCACGAGTACCGGCAGATGCATTTTCACGTCAATGAAGTGCTGACCCAAGACACCCATTGCTATGTCGCGTGTGCCAACGCCATCGAAATCCCGCTGCTCTTTATCAACGGCGAATGGGATGAGTACACCTCGGTCGAAGACGCCAGGATTTTTGCCGATCACGCCCCTCAGTCCCGATTCCATACCATCAAGAACACCGGGCATTTCCTCGATATGGAACACTCGGCGGCCATGCATGACACCCGCCAGGCCTTGCTCGGTTTTCTGGACCCGGCTTGCAGGAAGCAGGGCCGTGTTGCCTCAGATACCCAAGCCAATTACGTATAAGCCATTGAAATCCGGCTTATTTTGAATGTCAGCCGTCGACAACGGGCGTCAAACGCCGCTCCATAATGATCGTGCGCTCGGCCCCGTGAAACTCGTCGCGAATTTTTCGATAACCCAACTTGAAGTAAAAGGCTTCCGCGGTAATGGAGGAGGGAACGCGCAGTACCTCGATTTTTGCGCACTCGGCGACAGATTGAAGGGTCGCCATCAACTGCCTGCCGAGTCCGCGCCCCTGATGGCCAGGGTCAACGAATACGCTGCGCACAACGTCTTGATCAAGACTGGCCGTGGCGACGACACGCTTATCGATGGTGGCGACAAAGACCTGGCGTTGGCTCAACAAGGCGCGGATGGCCTCGGTAGAAAAGCTTTTCTCTACCTGGGTGATGACGTCGGGCGGGTAATCCAGGGCATTGGACTGGCGTAGCGATTGAATGATGACCTGGCTGATGGCTGCCGCATCGTCAGGTGTGGCGAGTCGAATCTGGTTGTTCATTTGAAGGCCTCATCCTTGTGTCCTACCGAAATCCTTTTGCTTGATGTTGAGCGACTATTTGAGCTGCGCACCACGCTCCTTTAACAGCTCCCGCAATACCGACCGATGGCAATGCGCTTCATCTTCGCAATAACAGCCAATTGTCAGTGACGTTTGATGGGACAACGCCGCCAACAAATCGAGTAATTGGCTGGGCGCCGGATGGTTCATTTCGATCTTGAACTTGCGCTTGAAGGCTTCCCACGCCTTGGCGTCTTCCGCCGCTTTGGCTTCTGCGACCAGTTCTGCACTGGGAGACAGCAGCGGCCGCCACACGTCATAAAAATCACGACTGGCGAACTCGGCTTTCGGCACGCCACGCGGCGGACGACGCACCGTGCCCAGGCGCAAGCCTTCATTGGCTGTGCGCGGTGAACCGAGGCGCACGATATGGATGGGCATGCTCGATGTGTTCCCTTATCCCCGCGAGTTTTCGAACCACTCCAGCGCCGTGCGCCAGATGCAGATCCCCAGGAAGTAAGCCGACATCAGTAGCCAAAGCCCCATCACCAGCGGGTTGATCACCGGATGGTTGACCACCAGCGAGAGGCTGCACAGCAGCCAGATGGCCGTAACCGCAATGTTGATCGGCATGAACTTGCGCACGCGGAACGGGTGGAGGAACTTCATCCGGGTCACGGTCAACAGCGCCAGGCCGATAATGGTGAGAAAAGTGATCCACGGCGATGGGGCGATGATGTACAGGCACAGAGCGACCACGTTCCAGGCGGCGGGGAAGCCCTGGAAATAGTTGTCCTTGCTCTTCATGTTGACGTTGCAGAAGCAAAACAGCGACGAGACCAGAATCAGCGAAACGGACAGCAGCAGCGTGTAGTCCGGCAAGGGGATGTAACGATAAATGAACAGTGCGGGGATAAACACATATGTCAGGTAGTCGATGACCAGATCGAGGATCGAGCCATCGAAACTTGGCAGTACCGACTGGACATTGACCTTGCGTGCCAACGCGCCATCCAGCCCATCGACGATCAGGGCGACGCCCAGCCACAGCAGGCAGTTTGTGGCCTGGTTTTCCAGCAGGGCGAGGGTCGCGAGGAAGGCAGTGACCACGCCGGTGGCGGTAAAACCATGGGCGCCCCAAGCTTTGAGCCTGGCGATGTGTAGGGTCGATATCACGGGGGCGTTCTCCAAAAAGTGAAGCAAGCCAGTTATCACCCCTTCAATTGGGGGTGTCGGCAAACCAAGTCAGGTTGCATGTATCGACCGGGAATCCGGGGATAAGGTTCACCCTCCGTAAATCTTAGCTGGGCCGGCGCAGGGCGATACGTTTTACTCAAGCGCAGCGATCGGCGGATTGATCGGCTGCAGACAGGCTCATTCACAGCGCCTTGCTCATGAACACCCGACTCGTGCCTGGCGGGTCGCAAGGCACTTCCCCGAAGCGCTGCCAGCCGTGCTTTTCGTAGAACTGCGGGGCCTGGAAACTGAGGGTATAGAGCACCGCCGAGCGGCAACCGCGACGACGGCCTTCGTCCTCGTACGCTTTAAGCAGTCGAGAACCAAGCCCGGAGCCACGCAGTGACTCGGGCAAGTAGAACAAATCAAGAAACAGCAGACCGAGCGACGTACGCCCGGTAATACCGCCCAGCACCTGATGGGTATCCGGATCGCGGACCGTGACCGCCAGCGACTGGCGGTCGTTGTTCCCGGTCATCTGATCATTGAAGGCACTCAGCCCGGCGCTGAGTACGCGCTCGACTTCAGGTTCGATGACGTCGCTGACGGCAATCAGGTGGCGGTCCATGTGTTCGTTGATCCTGTGGGCATCGGGTTTGCGCGGGTAGAACTCTCGCAGCCGATGGCCACAGGGTCAAGGGCGATAAGGGGTTCACGTCAGCCAAACGGTGGTGGCGCATTTGCCGGCGAGGACTATCGTTGCCTGACTGGATAACTCCACTCGATGAGGACATCGTCATGAACACCAGCGATCTGCTCGAACAATTACTAAAGGGCCGCCAAGGCTCAATGTCGCAACAGGGTGGCAGTGGCGCGTCGGCACAAGGTGGCCTCGGCGGTCTCGGGGGATTGCTCGGCGGCCTGTTGGGCGGTGGTGCCCGTTCAAGCGCCGGGGGCGGTGGCCTGGGTGGTTTGCTTGGTGGTCTGCTGGGCGGTGGCTCAACCATGGGCGGTTCGACCCAGACCCGCTCGGGTGGCGGCACCCATTACGCGGCGCTGGCCTCCTTGGGCATGATGGCATTCCAGGCCTATCAAGCCTGGCAACGCAGCCAGGCCTCGGCGCCGCAACAGGCACCGCGCACGGTCGACCTGTTGTCCGGCCCGGAAGTCGAGGACCACAGCCGTGCGATTCTTCGTGCATTGATAGCGGCGGCGAAGGCCGATGGCCGGATAGATGATGCCGAGAAGCAGATGATCAGCACCGAAATCGGCCGCCACACCGATGACCCAGAGCTCCAGCAATGGCTGGATGACGAAGTTGCACGGCCACTGGACGCCGCCGATGTGGCGCAGTCGGCCACGGATTCCGGCATGGCAGCGGAGATGTACCTGGCCAGTGTGATGCTGGTGGACGATCAGCAGGACGCCGAACGCAGCTATCTGGATGAACTGGCTGCGGCGCTGAGTATCGATCCGGAGTTGCAAGTGCATCTGGAACAACAGGCCAAAGGTGGCATGGCCTGAAAACGGCCCTGCGAAGGCCGTTTTTTTTCGTTAGTCTGGCCTCTACAGGGGGGCTGGGGCTTTCGGCACCAGAAACGTAACGCCGAAGCTCTCGGCGATTGCCAGGATCCGTGGCAAATCCTGCGGCACTTTGAGCTGATCCACCGCGGCAAAGAACTGACCACCGCGCGGGTCAGACACCACACCGATCATCTTCGCCGTCGCACTGATGTTCTTGTAAGCATGAACAGTCCCAGCGGGAATATGCACATAACCACCAGGGAGAACGGTGGTGGCCTTGCCCGCAACCGTCACTTCCACCTGCCCGTCGATGACGTAGAACGCTTCGTCCCAAGGGTGAAGGTGCGGAGGCGGTCCGCCGCCTTGCACGCCTTCCTGGATGTGCATTTCAAAAGGCTTGCTCAGATCCCCACCCGCGAGAATGGTGATGGACTCACCCACGACATTGACCGGGTCGGGGGTTCTTTCGGGCTCGATGACATGAACCGTTCGCATGATTGCTCTCCGAAGGATGAGTCCACACCCGCTGAGTATATTCACTTGACCTGCCGCCGGGTGCCGCGCCACAAGCCCGTCTGTCCGGGCGATTTCAACGTCGATGGAATTTTCTTCCGGGGGTGTCGCTCTGCTGATGAAGAGACGTGCTGATTGAGCGTCCTGCCACTGGCCTCAGACCGAGAGACACGCCTATGACTGCCCTGACACGACTTGAACCCCAGCCGGCCGACGAACGCGCGACCCTGACCGCCGGCAGCCTAAAACCTGTCTACGAACAGTTATTGCTGAGCGACGATATCGAACACCAGCATGCACTCGGCCAATCCTTTCTCGAGGCTCAACTTGCGCAAGCAATGAGCCTGCCTGAGGAGATGCCGCGAGACCTGTCGGCACTGCCAACCTTTGTCGAACAGCACTGCGCCGACGTGGCACGCCAATACGCCGATTACCTGCAACAGCGCAAGGACGGCGGGCCACGGCAGTTCTTCACCAACAAGGCGCACGCGTTGTATTTCCTGCAAGCCGTTGCCCCGACCAAACTGGTGGACGGCGCTTGGCTGTATGGCCTGCTGCGCCACTGGCATGACCCGCGTTTCGAAGGCCTGATTTGCACTTACCTGGAAGAGCTGGGCGACGGCAACCCGGCGCAAAATCATGTGGTGATTTACCGCAAGCTGCTCGCTGAGCATGGCTTGCTGGACAACGCGTTTATCCCGGACCAGCGTTACCTGCAAGGCGCGGTGCAATTGGCGCTGGGTTATTGCAGCGACGATTTTTTACCGGAAGTGATCGGCTACAACCTCGGTTACGAACAACTGCCGCTGCACTTGCTGATCAGCGCCTATGAACTCAGCGAGCTGGGCATCGACCCGTATTACTTCACCCTGCACGTGACCATCGACAATGCCAGCACCGGTCACGCGCAAAAGGCTGTGCAGTCGGTGCTGCAATTGTTGCCGGTGGAAGCCGACCGTGAAGACTTTCTGCGCAGGGTGGCGCTGGGTTATCGGCTCAACGATCTGGGGCAGGGCAGTCGCGCGATTATCGAATCATTCGACTTGTACGGCGAGTTATTGAGCATGCTCGAGCGCAAGCGCCCGTTTGGTCAGCACATGCATTCCGACTACTGCCGGTTTGAAGGCAAGACCGTCAATCAATGGCTGTCGTCGCCAGAGCTGCCAGGCTTCCTCAGCGCCATGGAAAACAAGGGCTGGATCAAGCGTCACCAGGACCCGCAAGCCAGCCGTTTCTGGCAGTTGGTCGAGGGCGACGGCGCGTCCATGTTCGGGGTGTTCAGCCCCTACGAAAAACAGCTGCTGCACGACTGGATCGCCGGAGACTGGCGACCTGAGCGATCGCCGGCCGTGGTTCGACGCGGCAACCGTGCCGCGACCGAACCGCCAGTGCCCGTCAATGACCCGGATGTCCAAAGCCTGCACGCTACACTTAAAGGGCTTGCCGCCGACGAGCAAATGCAGGTGTTGATTCCGTGGATGTCTGCCCATCGGCACGCCCACCCCGCTGGCCTGATGGCCACGCGACGGTTCATCGAACTCAAATCCGGTTTTCGATAGGGAGCCCTCCATGAATCAGGAAGAACACCTTGGCGCCGCCGATCTGGCGTTGTTGCAACTGGGGCGCCGCTTGCAGGCCGACGGTTACCGTTTCATCACGCCAACGCCGCTGACCCATCAGCGGGTCAATGATCGCGTCTTCGGGCAAAGCGCCCGGACCCTGCGCGAAGTATTCGGTTGGTCGCGGTGGTTTGAGCCCGGTCTGTTGTCAGTGGATGAGCAGCGGCAGCTGCAGCAGGCAGGCGTCCTCGAGGAATGCAATGGTCGACTGAAAAGTCAGGTGCGCTGGTCAAGCCTCGATGACCTGTTGTTCGTGCATTCGGGTTACCCCACTGATGCCGCTGACGCGGTGTTCTTCGGCCCCGACACCTACCGTTTTGCCAGGCTGATTCATACCCATCTGCAACAGAGCTTCGCGCCGATCAGGCGCGCCGTGGACATCGGCTGCGGCGCTGGCGTCGGAGCGATTGTGATTGCCCGCGCGCGCCGTGAGGCCGAAGTGCTGGCCGTGGACATCAACCCTTTGGCGTTACGCATGACGGCGGTCAACGTCGCGCTCGCCGAGGTGGCTAACGTCAGCATCGAGGCCAGCGATGTGCTGCAAGACGTCGACGGCCATTTCGACTTGATCGTCGCCAATCCGCCCTACATGGCCGACCCGGCCGAGCGCGCTTACCGGCATGGCGGCGGGGCGCTGGGCGCGCAGTTGTCGTTGCGCATTGTCGAGCAAGCCCTGTATCGGTTGGCCCCCGGTGGCTCCCTGGTGCTGTACACCGGCGTGGCGATGATCGATGGCGTCGACCCATTTCTGGATGCGGTGACTCCGTATCTGGAATCGTCGATGTTCGGCTGGACTTACCACGAACTTGACCCCGATGTGTTCGGTGAAGAACTGTTGACCCCTGGCTACCAGCGGGTGGAACGCATTGCCGTCGTCGCCCTGATTGTCACGCGGGTCGGCCCGGGCATCGGGGGCGCCGTAACCTCCTCGTCAGCCGGTGCGCCATGAACAAGAGCCTGGACGATTACAACCGCATGCGCGATTTCTCGGCGACCTCTGAACCGGCCGCCGGCAAACGTTCGGGCAAGAAAACCGCGAAAGACCATGCCTTGCAGTTCTGCATTCAGAAGCACGACGCCTCGCGCCTGCATTACGACTTTCGCCTGGAGCTCGATGGCGCGCTGAAAAGTTGGGCCGTGCCCAAAGGCCCGTCACTGGACCCCAAGGTCAAGCGCCTGGCGGTACACGTCGAGGACCATCCGATTGATTACGCCACCTTCGAGGGCAGCATTCCCGAAGGGCATTACGGCGCCGGCGACGTAATTGTCTGGGACCGTGGGGTGTGGATTCCTCAGGACGATCCGGCCGAGGCTTACGCCAAGGGCAAGCTCAAATTCGAGCTGAAAGGCGAGAAGCTCGGCGGCCTGTGGAACCTGGTGCGCACGCACATGCCGGGCAAGCAGGAGCAATGGTTTCTGATCAAGCATCAGGACGGCGCGGCCAAACCCGAAAGCGATTACGACGTGGTCGCCGCCGAGCCCGACAGCGTACTCAGTGACCGCATCATCGTTGCCAAAAAGCCCAAAGCCGCTGCCAAACCCAAACCCGTCAAAAAACCCGCCGCCCCGGCGCGCAAGGAAAAATCGGCGCCATTGACGGGCGCCCGCAAAGCCAAATTGCCGGAGCTGCTCAAACCGGAACTGGCGACGCTGGTCGAAAAGGCGCCGGGCGGCGAGTGGAGCTATGAGATCAAGTTCGACGGCTATCGGATCATGGCCCGCATCGACCACGACGAAGTCAAACTCTTCACCCGCAACGGCCACGACTGGACCCACAAACTGCCCAGACAAGCCGAAGCATTGGCGGCGCTAGGCCTCGAATCGGCCTGGCTCGACGGGGAAATGGTGGTCGCCGACGAGCAGGGCGTGCCGGACTTCCAGGCCTTGCAAAACGCCTTTGACTCGGGCCGCAGCGGCAACATCGTCTACTACCTGTTCGACATGCCTTACCTCAACGGTGTGGACCTGCGCGAGGTGCCTGTCGAGGAGCGAAGGGTGGCGCTGTCGACCGTGCTCAATCCCAACAAAGACCCGCTGCTGCGCTTCTCCGATGCCTTTAGCGAAGAACCGGAAGCGCTGCTCAACAGCGCCTGCCAAATGCAGATGGAAGGGCTGATCGGCAAGCGTCTGGGTTCGCCTTACGTGTCGCGGCGCAGCAGCGACTGGATCAAACTCAAGTGCAAGCATCGGCAGGAATTTGTGATCGTCGGTTTCACCGACCCGAAAGGTTCGCGCAATGCCTTCGGTGCGCTGCTGCTGGGGTTGCATGACCGCGACAGCGGTGAGTTGCGTTACGCGGGCAAGGTCGGCACCGGGTTCAACGAGACGACGCTCAAGCGCATCTACGAGCAACTGAAACCGTTGCAGGCCAAAAAGACTTCAGTGGTCAACCCGCCGAGCGGTTTTGACGCCAAGGGTGTGCACTGGCTCAAGCCCACGCTGCTGGCTGAGGTCGCTTATGCCGAAATGACCAAAGAAGGTTCAGTCCGTCATGCGGTGTTCCATGGCCTGCGTGACGACAAACCTGCCGAAGACATTACCGAGGAGCGTCCGAAAACCGTGAAGACTTCAGGCGCGAAAAAAACCACTGCCGAAAAACCTTCCATCCCTGCGAAAAAGAAAGCCGCGCCCGCGCCCTCACAAATCGGCGTGGGCGAGGGCAAGGTGCGCATCACTCACCCGGACCGGGTGATCGACGCCAGCAGCGGTACCACCAAAGTGCAACTGGCGGAGTATTACGCCAGCGTCGCCGAATGGATTTTGCCCGAGCTCAAGGACCGGCCCGTGGCGTTGGTGCGCGCACCGGACGGCATCGCCGGCGAACTGTTTTTCCAGAAGAACGCCGAGCGCCTGGCCATTCCGGGGATCACCACCCTGGACAAGGCACTCACCGGCCAACCGGTGATGATCATCAACAACGCCGAAACCCTGATCGGCGCCGTGCAGATGAGCACCGTCGAGTTACACACCTGGAACGCCACCTCGGACAACCTCGACCAACCCGACCGCTTCGTCCTCGACCTCGACCCGGACCCGGCGCTGCCTTGGAAAAGCATGGTCGAGGCGACTCAACTGACCCTGTCGGTACTCGATGAATTGGGGCTCAAGGCGTTCCTCAAGACCAGCGGCGGCAAAGGGATTCACCTGGTGGTACCGCTGACCCGCAAGCTGGGTTGGGATGAAGTGAAAGACTTCAGCCACGCGATCGTCAGCCACATGGCCAAGTTGCTGCCGGAGCGTTTTTCCGCGGTGTCAGGACCGAAGAACCGGGTCGGGCGGATCTTCATCGATTACCTGCGCAACGGTCTCGGTGCCACGACCATTTGCGCCTACGCCGTGCGCACCCGTGAAGGGCTGCCGGTGTCGGTACCGATCTTTCGCGAAGAGGTGGCCGAGCTCAAGGGCGGCAATCAGTGGAACATCCACACCCTGCATGAACGTCTGGCTGAGGTCGGTGATGAGCCTTGGAAGGACCTGAAGAAAACCCGGCAGTCGATCACCGCCGAGATGCGGCGGCGGGTCGGGATGAAAAAATAGCGATACACACCCTTGTAGGAGCACGGCTGCCGGCGATGGCGCTCTCAAGGGCGCCATCGCCGGCAAGCCGTGCTCCTACAAAAAGCAATCGGACTATTTGATAAATGCCTGTAGGTCACTGGTCAGCTTGTCGATCGCCACTTTGAAATCCTTGGTGGTGATCTTCTGGCTCTCGTTCGACAGTTGGCTGCCAAATACCTTGCGCACCACTTTGGCGACAGTTTGATTGGTTTTTGCGTCGATGAACTCGGCCTCGATGAACAGGTTGGTGTCCTGGTCCCGATGACCGGTGGCGGCCTGTGTCGCTCCGACTACAGCCGCGATCGGCACCACTTCGTACCACTTCATGCCTTCGTTGGAGGCACTCACTCCGGTGATTGCTGCACGCAGGATCAGGGGTTTTGACCCGGCCGGCGCTGCGCTCGCATTCGATACCACCCGATATTTCTGGCCCAGCACGCCTTTGGCCTTGCTGGTCATGTAGCTCTGCAACTCGTCCAGGGTTTGCTGGTTAACCCGCTCAGTAGGCTTGGGCGCCGGGTAGAGCTCCAGCTTGTTGAAGGCCACGGTGTCATAGGCTTCTGGATTCCAGGAAGGGCTCACCCAGCGCATGGCTTTCTCGCCACTGGTGGTCGTCACTTCTTCCAGGTTGTTGTAGTTGGAAAGGAAACCGGAATACTGCTCACGCTCGGTGACTTTCGAGGTGCAACCGCCGAGCAGCAGGCTGGCCAGCGCAGCGCCAATAAACAGTTTTCGGGACACGTTCATAGTGGTGTTTGCTCCATGGATTAATTCGTTTTTTTTCAGTAGCAGGGCATCAGAAGCGCCAGGTCATGTTGCCGGTCAAGGCCTGAATCCAGGCATTGTCGAACTGACCGGAAGTTCGAATGCCAGACGCGGATTTGGTCTGGTCCACTGGCATATCGCCCAACCAGACCATGGCCCAGCTGACATTAATGTCCGTAATCTCGTTCAGAGCATAGGTGGCTCCGGCCGCAATGCGCCAGGATTCTCCCATGGGGACGGTAAAAGTTCGGTTTCCGTCCGAAACGGCGCTGCTGTCGTACGCCACGCCGACGTTCCACAGCAGTTGTGGCGTAGCCTGATACTGCGCGCCGAGCGCCAGTTGCCAAGTGTCTTTGAAACGGGCGTCGACCGTCGTCGATCGAGCGCCAAACGCGGTGGTGTCGACTTGCATCGCGATCTCACCGAACTCTGACCAGTCCTGCCAGTTGACCGAGGCCAGCAGCGCCCATTGCGGGTCGAGTTGCTGGAACAGACTCAGTGTTGCCGTTTGCGGCACGGTCATGTCGAGTTGGGTGTTCAGGCCGTCCAGGCGCTCAAGCGCGGGCCCGTCGCCTTTGATGTCAAGCCCGTCCTCGAACTCCAGATCGACCTTGCTGGTATAGGCCAGGCCAATGCGGGTGCCGGGTTGTGGGGCATAGATCACACCCACATTCGCGCCGAACCCCCAATCGTTGTCTTTGTACTTGAACTGGCCGTCGCTGCGGTCGGTGAAGCCGAAAGGCGAGCGGTCGATCGCGGTTTGCGCTTGCAAAATGCCGTACATGGCTTTCACGCCAACGCCCACCGACCATTGCTCGTTAAAGCGATAAGCCACGCTAGGCAGGAAAGACAAACCGGCGAGGCTGGCGTTCTGCGCGAAGTAACGCCCGGACCAGTCGTTGTCGTAATTGACCGCCAGGCCAAAGTCAGCGTACTGGCCGAAGCCAATGCTCCAGTGGTCGTCGAATTGATGGCTGACGAAGAAGCTGCCGCCGGGAATCGGGTCGAGGGCGTTGCCACTGCCAGTGCCGGTGCCATTGGTGTTTGAGTCGCGATCGAAACTAAGGTCGCCGTAGAGCACCTGCAAACCACCGGTGATCTGTGTGCCAGGCAGATAACTAATGCCGGCCGGGTTACTGGCGATGGTCGAGGGGCCTTGAGCACGGGCCGCGGCACCGGCGTTGGCCAGGCCGGCGTTATCGGTGCCGATTTCGTAGAGCATGATGCCGCCGGCATAAGCGTGCTGACTGCACAGGGCACACAGGGTAATGGCGGGCAGGGCGGATGTTTTTAACTGCATGGGTCACCTCGGCAAATGTCCTTCCCGAACGCAGGTGGCCAGCAACGACCACCCCTAAGCTCGACTGCTCCTGCGCACTAGCGTTAGTACCTGAGACGAGCCAGCCGACCGCCTACGAAAAAATTGGAGCCCTCCGCGAAGAGCGTAGGTACGAATCGTGAAATATCCAGCCATTTGTTTTTCGGCCGCAGACCTTTGTTTCATGGGTTTTATAGCTGGGTCGCGGATTCGGATGATTGCTAACACTTCAACCAGACGAATGCCTCAATCCGTGCCTGGACCGGCCAGAGGGAATGTGTTGTTCGAGGTGCGGGAAGGCATGGAGCGGCGAGCGTGGCTCGTCGCTTCATCAACTATTGCTCACGCATCGCGCAACAGGTCGTTGGCGTTGAGCAGTTCGTAGGCAATCTCCGGGCGTTTCTCCAGCGCGCGACGAATCGCGGCCGGGATCGACTGACGGGTTTTGCGGCATAGCCCCGGTTGTTCGCCGAGGTTGATACCGATACCGCGCATGGTGCGTACTTCGTTGAAACTGGGGACGATGTCTACGCGGATGCCCAACTGCTCGTACATCCGCTGTTGCAGACGCTCGAGGTCACTCAGGCTCTGGAGGTTTTCCAGCCGTTCGACCAAGCGCTTTTCTTCCGAACGGGTCAGAAACAGGATGCGCACATCCGCCCCCGGAGTTTCCAGCAACGGTTCACGCCCGCAGTCGCAGGCGCCGGGCGGGCAGGGTTGGCGAATCGGAGGCGTGGTGGTCATGGGGTTCAATCATAGAGTGCTGCAATCGGGTTTGCCCATAGGGTTTTGAGCCCTTCTGGCGAATGGGGCACGCCGGGTCTAGGCTTAGGAGTCGTGCAAAGGCCAAGGAGCGGGATCAATGAAAGCCAACGCGAGTGTTTTCTGCCTGTTGTTCACCCTTGCGTTGGCCCCGGGCGCTCGTGCCGAGGATCCGTCAACCCCGGATGTCACCCCGACGATCAACCCGCAAGTGGTCGATAAACTCATCGATATGGGCAACCACCTACGCAGTCTGCCGACGTTTCAGGTAGACGCCGACGTGTCCCGGGATACCGTTCTGGAGTCTGGCCAGAAGATCAAGACCGAAGCCTCTACTGTCTTGAAAGTGGTGGGTCGCGATCGAATGTATGCCAAGACGGAAGGCGATGTTCGAACGCGAGAGTTCTTCTACAACGGCAAGAAACTGACCCAGTATTCACCGTTTCTCAAGTACTACACCACTGTGGATGCACCGCCTGACGTCTCCGACACGCTGCACTTGATAGAAAACCATTACGGGATTCAGGTGCCCATGGAGGACCTGTTTCTGTTTGGCAGCGATCAGGCACAGATCGATGCGCTGAAAGAGGCGCTGTATGTCGGACCGTCGACGATCAAGGGGCAACTGTGTGATCACCTGGCCTTTCGGCAGGAGGGTGTTGACTGGCAGTTGTGGATCACCCGATCCGACAAGCCGTTGCCATGCAAACTGGTGATCACTACCACCGATGAGCCGGGTTTTCCGGAATACAGCGCGGTGTATCGCTGGAACCTGAAGCCGGGCATCAAGGACTCGATCTTCACCTTCGCACCGCGTAAGGGCGATGTGGCGATTCCTTTGAAGAAAGTCAGTGATCAGGGAGGGGAATGACATGAACAGGACGATGTCGTGGAGCCTGTTGTTATCGCTCGTAACCACCTCGGTACTGACGCTGAGCCTGGTCGCTTATGTAGACGCCCGACCCCAGCGCGCCCAAGGGCATGCCAGGGCATCGGTCAATCGTGCGCCACCGCCCTCGGCCCAAAGGGCTCAGCGCATCAACACCGGCAATACCGCGCAACGCGCTACCAACGTCAACGCGGGCAATCGGGTTAATGCCGGTAACAGAGTCAACTCTGGCAATCGGACCACTACCGGCAACACGGTCGGCAACCGAACCAATGTCAACAACAGCACCCGTAACGTCAACATCGACAATAGCCGCGACGTGGACATCGACGTAGACGGGCGTGGCCGCTATGGCTACGACGATCACTACCATCCGATCGCCGCGGCGGCGGTCGTCACCGCAACAGTCGCGGTGACCGCGGCAGTGGTCGGATCGATCTTTACACCAGCACAATTGCCGCCCAGTTGCGTGCAAGTCATCCAGTACAACACGGCTTACATGCAGTGCGGCTCAACCTGGTATCAACCGCAGTATCAGGGCAGCGATGTGACTTATGTCGTGGTTAATGCGCCTTGAGTCGGGGATCACATGCCGACTGCTTGATTTTAGAGGAGACGCAGCATGCAGCGATTCACGGGTGGTTGCCTGTGCGGCAACGTCCGAATTGAGGCGTCGGGACTCCCGTATCGGGTCGGCCTTTGTCATTGTCTCGACTGCCGTAAACATCATGGGGCGCTTTTTCATGCTTCCGCGATATTCCCCCAGAGTGCGGTGACGATCGAAGGCGAAACACGCGACTACGCCGGGCGGTTTTTCTGTCCCCGCTGCGGCTCATCCATTTTTTCGCGCACCGACGACGAAATCGAAGTGAACCTGGGGTCCCTGGATGCCCCTGACCAACTGATGCCAACTTACGAAAGCTGGATCGTGCGTCGCGAGTCCTGGTTGCCGCCGTTTCCGCTCGCGAGACGATACGCGCGCGACCGTGATGCCTCGGGTCGCTTTGAGGAGTAGGTTCCGATGCTTGAACCGGGTCTGGAGCGCTGCATGAAAGTGGGCGTGATTTCCGATACCCATGGCTTGCTCCGCGCCGAAGCCCTTGCTGCACTGCAGGGCTGTGAACGGATTATTCACGCAGGCGACATTGGCAACCCCGAAATCCTCGATCAACTGGCGTCAATAGCCCCGCTGCACGTGGTCCGCGGGAACAATGACCTGGACGCCCCTTGGGCAGAAAATCTCGCCGACTGCCTATGTTTCGACCTGAACGGATGGCAGACCTTGCTGGTACATGACAGTGCCGATGTCCCGGCCGTGCTTGATGCAGGCATAAAACTGGTGATCACCGGCCACTCGCACAAGCCCCGCATAGAATGGCGCGGCGAACAGCTCTACCTCAATCCCGGCAGCGCGGGACGCCGGCGCTTCAAGCTACCGGTGACGCTGGCTCTGCTTGAGGTGTTTGAGACCTCAATTGAGCCGCGTCTGGTCTCGCTAGTGGAATGAGCTACCAACCTGGGCGTTCCACACTGAGTTTTCCAGCCGCTATATACTCGACAGCCCCTTACCCCCTCAAGCAAGAGACACCTATGGCAAACCACGACCTCACCTTTCTCCCCGATCCTGATCCGGATTCCATCTCCTCGGATGTCGCCGGTTTCGGCGGCCTGCTGGTCTCCACTCAGATCCCCACCCGCGCCGACGGCAGCTTGGAACTGGGCGACATCACCTTGCAGAGCGAGTGCACGCTGCAGGCGCTCAAGGTTGCGCTGGAGCACGCCGGCAGTTCCATGGACCGGGTTCTGCATCTGACCATCTACCTCACCGACATGGCCGACCGCGCCGCCTTCAACGAGGTCTACCAGCGCTTCTTCGCCAAGCCCTGGCCGGTTCGGGCCGCCGTGGGCGTGGCCTCCCTGGCGGTCAAAGGCATGCGCGTGGAAGTCACCGCGATGGCGGCCAAGGGCTGAGTCCGCGGATTTATCCGGCGGTCCCGCTCAACGAGCGGGCACCACCGTGGATGGTGGGGAAAGACACCTCCTGAGGATGCGCGAAGGCGTTGACAACGATTCGCTCGGTGCGCCGCTCCAGGACCGGCAGCAAGCGATGAGCCAGTGGCATGGCGACGCACGGCGGGAGGCTTTCAAGGGGAATCGAATCCAGCAGTAAGGAGGGACGGTGTTGAACAGCGTGAGGTCTATGTCGGTTTCATCCGCTCGGACAAGGGCCTGCGCTGGCCGGACATTCAGTTCCACTTTCTGCCCGCAGCCATGCGTTACGACGGCAACAAACCGATAAGGGCCACGGCTTCATGGTGCTCACCGGGCCGAACAAACCGAAGAGTCGCGGTTATGTTCGGGTGCGCTCCGCTGACCCTTACGAGCATCCAGAGATTCAATTCAACTACCTGCAACGCGAAGAAGACCGCGAAGGCTTCCGCCGCTGCATCCGCCTACTCCGGGAGATCATCGGCCAACCGGCGATGGACCGCTTCCGCGACGGCGAGATTGCGCCCGGGCCGCAGGTGAACACCGACGAAGAAATCGACGCCTTCGTGCGTGCAAACCTGGAAAGCACCTACCATCCTTGCGGCTCGTGCCGCATGGGCGAGGACGAGATGGCAGTGGTTGATTCCGAGCTGCGTGTTCGGGGCATCGCGGGGTTGCGGGTGATCGACTCGTCGGTGTTCCCGACCGAGCCAAACGGCAACCTCAATGCACCGACCATCATGCTGGCCGAGCGGGCTTCCGATCTGGTTCGTGGGCGCACCATGCTGCCGGCGTCCGATGCGCCCGTCGGGCTAGTCCAGGATTGGGAAACCAGCCAGCGATCATCGTTGCCGGGGCGCAATGTGAGGGTTTAAACCCGACGGGTTAATCGATCAGGAGAAGACATGTAAAACGGGCGCCTTCAGGGCGCCCGTTTTTTTTCTTCGCAGCAGGTACAGGCGCTAGCTCATTTCAACACAAGCAAGCTATAAACCCCGCCCTCGCTTTCGATCCCGTGGGTGTCATGGGTGAAACCCGGGAAGGATTTGTCGAAGGCTTCCAGCGCCTTGAGATAGGCCAGCAACGGCCCATCCGCAGCCCCGGCGTTTTCACCCGGCATCAGCAGTGGAATGCCCGGTGGATACGGCACGATCCCGGTGGCGGCGATGCGTCCGGCGGCTTCTTCGAGTGTCACCCGTTCGATTTCGTTTCTGACCAGTTTTTCATAGGCCTCCACCGGGCTGAATTCGGCTCGCGGCAGTGTGCCGAACGCCTGGGCCATGTTGGCGGTGGTTTTGTGTTTCTTCATGGCGGCGAAGATTTCGTCGGCCAGGTCCTTGAGGCCCATGCCGGCGTAACGAGTCTGGTTGGCGGCCAGCAGATCCGGCAGGCACAGTTCCAGTTCGACGTTGTCGTCATAGTCGCGTTTGAAGTCGAGCAGGGCATTGAGCAAGGTGCCCCATTTGCCCTTGGTGATGCCGATGGAGAACAGGAAGAGGATGGTGAAGTCGGTGGTTTTCTCGACCACGATGCCCTGACGTCCCAGGTAGGCCGTGAGCACACAGGCCGGGATGCCCGAGTCGAGCAGCTTGCCGTCGTCGCCCATGCCGGGGCTGAGCACCGAGACCTTGATCGGGTCGAGCATGCAGTAGCCTTCTTCGATGTCACCGAAGCCGTGCCATACCGCGTTGGGGTGCAGTACCCAGCAGTTCGGCTCGGTTTTCAACAGCACCGGGTCGACTTCATGGAACGGCACAGTGGCCGCGCCAACCTGCACGGTCGGCGGCTGCCAGCAGGTAAAGAACCAGTCATCCTTGCTCAACATCTCGTTGTGCATGCGCGAGACGACCTGGCGGAAACTGATGGCTTCTTCGATCGATTCGGTGGTGAGGATTTGCCCGCTGGGCGCTTCCATCATCGCCGAGCTGACGTCGCACGAAGCCATGATTGCGTAGTTTGGCGAAGTCGAGGCGTGCATCATGTACGACTCGTTGAAGCGCCCGTGTTCGATCGGGTTGCGGCCGTTACGTACGTGAATCATCGAGGCCTGGGACAGGGCGGCCAGCAACTTGTGGGTCGACTGGGTGGCGAACACGGTCGGCTTCGAGTCGTCGTGATCGTCCGGGCTGCCGTGCATGGCGTGACGCTCGCGGTACAGCGGGTTGAAACGCGCATAACCGTACCAGGCTTCATCGAAATGCAGACGATCGACGCTTTGCCCCAGCAACTCTTCGACGCGGGTGACATTGTAAGTCAGGCCGTCGTAGGTGGAGTTGGTAATGATGGCGTGGACGGGTGTCGGGTCGATGCCTTGCTTGACCAGCGGGTTGCTGGCGATAGCGGCTTTCACGCCGTCGCTGCTCAGGGTTTGCGGCAGGATCGGGCCGATGATGCCGTAGCGGTTGCGGGTTGGCACCAGATAGGTCGGAATCGCGCCGGACAGGGTCATCGCATGCTCGGCGGATTTGTGGCAGTTGCGGTCGCACAGGGCGATCTGATTGCGCGTGACGCTGGCCATGAGGATGACGCGGTTGGACATCGACGAGCCGTTGGTGACGTAGTAGGTGCGATGGGCGCCGAACACCTTGGCGGCGTAGCGCTCGCCCTGGCCGATGGGGCCGCTGTGATCGAGCAGCGAACCGAGTTCACCGACTGAAATCGACAGGTCCGAACGCAGCAGGTTCTCGCCAAAAAACTCGTAGAAGGCGCGCCCCGCGGTGCTCTTCAAAAACGCCGTGCCACCGGCATGGCCGGGGGTGTGCCACGAGTACTCATAAGTCCGGGCAAACTTCACCAGCGCACCGAACATGGGAGGGAGTGCGGCTTGGCGATAACGTTCGATGGCCGCCAGGATGCGTCCGCTGAGGAAGCGGCTGGTGTCCTCGGGCAACCAGATGAAGTCATCGGCGTGCTGCATGACCACCAGCGGAATGTTCGACGCGGTACTGCGGTCGCTGATCAGGAAGACCGGCACCCGGGTGTTGCGCTCACGCAGGCTGACCAGCAATTTGATGCATTCCTCGTGGCCTTCGCTTTTGTCCATTTCCCAGCTGAGCAGCACGCATTGAATGGCGGGGTCCGAACACAGGATCGACGTGGCGTCGCTCAAGGTTTCCGACGCCAGCACCCGGACGGCGCGTTCCTCCACATCGTTGATCAACTGATGCAGGGCGCGACCAAAGACGGTGCGTTTGTCCGGCGGGCTGCTGACCAACAGCGTGAGCATCCCGAGCGTCTGTCTATATTCCGTCATGATTAAGCCTCCACTGCGACTGCTTGCAAGTTATTGACCGGCACCGGCTTGCCCGTGATGTGCTGAGCGCTGACGGTCTGTGTCGGTACGCTGTTATTGAGCGCTTCGAGACGGATCAGGCGATTGTTGACGAAGCCGAACAGCGTGTATCCGAAGATGGTCGCCACGCCGCCGAGCATCAATGCCTGCGCGCCCGAACTGTACAGCGCCAGGTAGCTGTAAGCCGCCGCCACCCACGCAATGATGTTGGTTGTCAGCGCCGCGCCTGCCGGAACGTTGGAGACCTTTTGAATGGTCATCAACGCGGCCATGGAGAGGATATAGGGCACCAGGTTGGTGACCACCGCGAGGTTGACGAGTGTGTCGAACTGCTTGCTCAGGTCAGGGCTGATGGTGAGAAAAGCCAGTGCCGTCTGCACTGCCAGCAGCACCAGCATGCCGACAATCGGGGTTCCGGCCTTGTTGGATTTGGCGAAGATCGACAGGAAGTAACCGGTGTCAGCGGAGCTTTTGTAAACCTGAGCGATGGTGAATTGCCAACCCAGCAGCGAACCGATGCACGCCATTACCATCGCGGCCATCACAATATCGCCGACCAGAGGGGTGAACATCTTGGCAAAGACCAGCCCAAACGGCGCTGTGGAGGAGGCCAGTTCCGGGTTATCGACGATACCGGCGATGACGTTGGTGGAGACGATGTAGATCACCGCCGCGCCGAGTGTGCCGCCGAGCACTGCAATGGGTACGTTCCGCTCCGGATTTTCCACGGCATCGGTGTTGGCGCACGCCGACTCCAGGCCGAGGAACGCCCACAAGGTGATCGCCACCGATGCACCTGCAGCTTCGAACGCGCCCATGTTGTGGGGGTTCCAGCCGGCGGCGTAGACACTGCTGTCGAACCAGAACCAGCCAATGGTGGACACCAGCACCACTGGCGCAATGACACCCCAAACCGTAATCGCACCGATCCGGCCGGTAATCCGCGCACCACCGAAGTTGGCGAACGTGGTGATCCACAACAGGGCAATGGTCGCCAGACCCACTTGCAGTGAGCCCAGTTCAACATGGAACAGTTCCTGGATATAGCCGACCGCCGTAATACTGATCGCCACGTTGGCAATCAACAGCGAGAGGCCGTAGGTGTAGTTCGTGATGTAGTTGCCTGCCTTGCCGAAGGTGTATTCGGCATAGCCGCCCATGCCCCCGGTCTTTCGGCTGAGCATCCCGCAGCGCGCAAAGGCATAGGCCAGCGCCAGGGAGCCAGTGGCCGTGATCAGCCAGGAAAGGATGGAAATACCGCCAACCTCGGCAAGTTTTGTGGGGAGCAGCACAATCCCGGAGCCCAACATGTTGACGGCTGTCAACATCGTCAGTTGCCCCACTGTCATTTTCTTTGCGGCTGACATTCCGTTGCCTCATTCGTTGGCGGGAGAGAGTGTTAGCTATAGCAAAAGATTGAAATGTCGCAAGAAACGTCCGTAAGACATGGAGAAACCAAGCTATAGCGCATTTAAGGCATTTTGCTGGCCCCGAAGTCTGAAAGTTTTGACCAAAATCAATTTATTTTCAGATAGTTAGGATCGAATGCAAATGCGGAATGTGATGGTTGCGCTGATTTCGTTAGGCCTGGCGAGCGTTGCCGCCTCTGTCCAGGCCAAAGAGCTGGCATCGAATGATCGTTACATTTGCAGCTGGGGCGCAGGTACTGCGGCGAGAGCCCAGGAACTCAAGCTGTCCGGGGTTTCACTGTATGCAGCGCGGCAGAAGTTACATACCTACAAGTTCAGCAAGCCGTGGATGCACATGATGGCGATGGGCATTACCGAGCAGACCTATGACAGTCATTCGCGGATGAAGCCCGCAGCCCTGCGCGAGAGCTTTTATGAGGAATGCGTCCGGTACAAATTGGCGCGCAAATGAGGAGGGAGGTCCGCCACAATCACCCGGACGCGGCTCCTGCGCCGTGCCGGGTTGGTTACGTCAGGCATTGGATACTTCGTACCTTCCCTGAAGAGCGAAAACTATCGAGTTCTTCTCAGGTTTTTTGCCTTTAATCTCCTGAGCATACCCATTACCGGCCGCAGGAGAGGCACCCTGTCAAAGATCGAAAGCTCATGCAGATCCGTCCGCGAGGGCCTTTGATAGCCGCAATTCCAGGTGAAATAGTAAGCCAGAATTTCTTTATTCTTATGAATAAGTGTATTGAGAGCAGCGTCATAATGCATCGGACCTCC
This sequence comes from Pseudomonas sp. LS2P72, assembly GCF_054897865.1. Lineage (NCBI taxonomy): Bacteria > Pseudomonadati > Pseudomonadota > Gammaproteobacteria > Pseudomonadales > Pseudomonadaceae > Pseudomonas > Pseudomonas sp. LS2P72. The sequence goes on along the minus strand of NZ_CM142708.1, from coordinate 4,435,585 downwards.
GTCAGGATGTCCCGGTGGCCGCTCCAGAATCTGGAATAAAAAATCCCTCAACTTCCCAAAGCATTTCCCGTTTACTGCATAGAAGTGGGCCAGATGTATTGGCCGGTCAACTGTTTTCCAAGCGGGCAAGTTTGAATTTTCTTCAAACGGATGCCCAAAATAGACGATGTCCCACTCCATGCCTTCCAGAGACTCGATCGCCTCTTTCCCATATTCAGAAATATGTCTGGAAAACTGTATGTCGTCCTCCAGAATCAAGATGTTTTTCAAGTTCAGGCGCATTGCCTCTTCCAGCACCCCCAGATGACTTAAAAAGCAGCCTCTGACCCCGACGCTCGGGAAGCCATTTCCCTCACTGGGCGTAACAGCCTCAAAAAATCCTATCTTTTCATCATCAATGTGAAAGCCGTTGCGAGTGAATTCTTCTACTGTTTCTAAACGGCGATCCTTTCTTGACGAGATATTGATGATTCTTACTCGATCAAAATATTCGATCACATTCATCTGTCAGGTCCTTAGCGCAGACAATCAAGGCAGTTGGATTGGCCAGATTGCAGTATAGGCAGCATTTTCGGAGGAAGTTTTAGTCGCGTAAATCGGCGCGTGGCAGCTCTTCGGCGGGTTGCAAAGCGAAGTCTTCAAGGTCTCCTATACTGGATCGTTCCGAGAGTTTCCCTACCCTTCACAGCGAGGAGAACGCACATGACCATTCGTATTGGTGACGAAGCACCGGATTTCACCGCCGAAACCACCGAAGGCACGCTCCATTTTCACGAATGGATTGGCGACAAGTGGGCCATCCTGTTCTCACATCCGAAGGACTTCACCCCGGTCTGCACCACTGAACTCGGTTATATGGCCGGGCTCAAGCCGGAGTTCGACAAACGCAACACCAAGATTGTCGGTCTCAGCGTCGACCCGGTCGGTAACCATCAGACCTGGGCCAAAGACATCGAAGAAACCCAGGGCCATGCGGTCAACTACCCCATGATTGGCGACGAGAATCTGGTGGTGGCCAAGCTCTACGACATGATTCACCCGAACGCCAGTGGCGGCGCTCGTACTGCCGTGGACAACGCCACGGTGCGTTCAGTGTTCATTGTCGGCCCGGATAAGAAGATCAAGGCGATGCTGGTCTACCCGATGAGTGCCGGGCGCAATTTCGATGAAGTGTTACGGCTGCTCGATGCTATTCAGCTGAACGCCAAGCACACGGTTGCCACGCCGGTGAACTGGCGTCCGGGCGAGGACGTGATCATTCCTACGTCTGTATCCGACGACGACGCAAGGAAGAAGTATCCGGATGGCTTCAAGACGGTGAAACCTTATTTACGTACGGTGGCGCAACCGAAGTAAGGGTCAGTCATTCATCCTGTCTTCAATCGCGATGCCTTTTACGCGCATTGAATTGATTTGTTCAGCGCGGGTGCCAGGGAGGTTGAGCATGGTTCCCTGGCGCAACGCCGAGACGTCTACAGGGCTGGGAATGCACGGGGAGCCTACCTGCCATGCCGTCTTCATGCGTCAAAAACTCTCCGCCGCCGGCTACTTTGGCCGGCATCCTGATACGGGTTGACGCCATGCATGAAGCTATTTCACATGGATAGAGTTCACCGGACTGGCGTGCTGATTGTGTCGTTATTTTGACGTCATCCGCCCTAAAAATAAATTTCGATTTATTATTGTGACGAGCCATTGACGTAATGGCGATGTGCTTATAGGCTCAATTTAGCCGATAAAGATTCCTTCAACCGACAAAAGAATAACCCCCTGCGCAAGGAGGCGGTGTTATGCGCTCAACACTTGTCATTAAATTTGTGTTGTTGTCTGTGATCCTTAATGGTGCTGCCGTTGCTAGTGCTCAAGCGACCAGTTTGGACATAAGCGGCGCATGCGAAGAGTTAGGGCCGCAACTTTGTATGGCTCTCAAAGAGCACACGGGTGGCGCACTGCTTACTTTTGGTAAGGGCCTTGGCTTGCCTTCATTGATAACTGATATATACGTCGATGATGCTCATTCTGCAAAAGTTGACAGTGTCACTCCTCATACTGACTCTGGCGTAGATGCCTCCGTCAATTCTTCTTCGCGTGACGGATTAATGGCGGCGGTTGACAATAAGAAATTCAAGATTGATTCATCTCTCCAGGATAAAAGTCTGGTGGGGGTATCTGAAATCAACCAACCCAATGCAGTACCGCTTTCTGCGGCAGCCTGGTTATTTTCTTCCGCGTTGTTAGGTTTTATTGTGGTCGCCAACCGACGGAAGATATAGGTGGTGGTTGTTAGATTTTCGGCAATAAGTGGTTTGAAATAGTTGATACCTGTTAGTTGCGCTAGCAAACGTAGCCATCGTCGGTTGACAGTGTCGTAGTTGAGCCAGCTCAAGCGGAAATGGTGTAATTAATATTGGCACGTAATACATCGGGGGCAGGTTGCTTGCCCCAAGCCATTGTTAAATAAAACGATTTTGCGGTTTTGCTCTAACGTTCCGGTTTCGGTGTGTTGCATTGGCGGAATTGACCGCCCAGACGCTCAAGGGGAATGCTGTTTAGGCCTTTCTTTGGCGTGAAATAGGCTAGAGTGATTTGACTTGGTTTTTTTGTTCTAGACTCCTTGCATGGCTACTAAGACGGAGGGATCCCGATGTTCCGTTCATTGATACCTGTGCTGTGTGCGCTGGCCGTTTGGCCCAGCATTTCCAATGCCGTCGAAAAGGACGGGGCTTACCGGCTGAATCCGGGAGATAACCTTTCTGTTTCCGTATGGGGCGAAGACAAGCTCAATCGGGATGTACGCGTACTTCCCAATGGCAGCATTACCTTCCCGCTGGTAGGGCGAGTCGATGTTGAGGGGCTTGATACCGCCACTGTCGAGCAGCAAATCGCTGCCAAGCTTGAGAAATTCATACCTGATCCTCAGGTGAGCGTTGTTGTCACCGGCACCGAAGGTAATCTCGTCTACGTCCAGGGCAAAGTGCTGAAACCCGGCACCGTGCATATGTCAGGTCAAACGTCAGTGCTGCAGGTAATAAGCGTGGCGGGCGGGCTCGACAAATTCGCTGATAAAGACGACATTAAGGTCGTGCGGCTCAATGGGTCTAAACAAGAGATCCTGCGCGTCGACTACAGCCAGTTGATGTCAGGGAAAGACATGACCACCAATTTTCTACTTAAAGCCGGCGATACGCTGGTCGTGCCTTAGCCTTGCGCGAGGCACTAAGGATTATCTTGCTTGGATATCGAACTACTGGGGTTGCGACGGCAATCCTGGCTTTGTCGTGTTCGGACATGGCCTATGCCGCTACTTGGCAATCAGCAATAGCAGTGCCTTCGACAGTCGAGTACGACAGCAACCCATTGCTGCTCACGAGTGATGAGAAGGGGGTGACCCGTACTATCATCGCCCCCGATTACAGCCTCGTGGGTACTTCCGGACAGGATGAGTTCCAGTTCGGTCTCGGTGTAAATATCGTGCGTTCGTCGGATACGTCGATCGTTTCGGATCGTGAAGATCCCAGACTAAGACTAGGGTGGCAGCGCGAGACCGAAACAGGTGCTTTTGGACTCACGGCGAGGTATGAGGAAAACTCTACGCTTTCCACAGTGGTTCAGGAAACCGGCGTAGTTGCCTCCGATGGCACGCAAAAGATGTATTTGGTGGGTGGCAACTGGAGCACTGCTCTCAGCGAGCGAAGTACCCTGGTTAACGAGACTGACTACACTCATGTCACTTACGATGTTGATTCACTGACCGACTATGACGAGCTGGCGACCCGCTTCAGCTGGAACTATGCATGGAGTGAGGAAGTCGAGCTGTTCACCCGTTTTGGCGTGAGGCGCTATGAGCCGGAGGAGGGGTCTGAGGTGGCTTCCTCCAACAGCTACACCCCCACGGTCGGCTTGAATGTCGAATTCTCCGAGCGGCTTAGGGGGACGGCCTACGCGGGTCTCAACCAAGTCTCCGGCACCGGTAGCGGCCCCAAAGGCCAGGGCGGTTTACTGTTGCAATATGCCGGTGAGCGTATTGATACCAGCATCGACGCCAGTCGTAGCACTCTCGCCAGCGGGGACGGTGGTTTCGTCGAGGTTGATGCCCTGAGGGGGACATGGAGCTATGCCGTCGACGAGACCCGACGCACCGGTTTCGATGTCTCCTGGCAAGACGCCAAAGGCCGGACGCCGAATACCCTGCAAAATTACAGTGCCTGGTTTAGCCAAGAACTCTCGCCTTTTTGGATTGCACGCCTATCCTACACATACAAACAACGCCAGCAAGATGGCTTGCCGGATGCCACTGCAAACGTCGTCGGGTTGACGCTGACCTATAGTTATCCCGGTCTCTGACATTCAGCTGTGTGAGAAATATGGCCTCTGAATACGAAATGTCGTTCAACGACTACCTAGCTATCATCAAGCACCACGCCCTGCTGTTGATCGTGAGTTTCGTGGTCATACTCGGCGTGTGCATAGCGGTAGCGATCTCCCTTCCGCCGACCTATGAGTCATCCGGCACGATTCTGGTGGAGTCTCAACAGATTTCGCCAGACCTGGTGGCGGCCAACAACAATACCTTTGCCGATGAGCGCATCGAAGTCATTCGCCAGCGCGTGATGACCCGTGAGCATCTGGAAGGGATCATCGACAAATACAATCTTTTTGCTTCGCAAAGTCGGCAGCTGAGCGTTAGCGAAAAGATCGAAGAAATGCGCACTGCGATTGTGGTTTCCCTCGTCAGTGCTGTCGTCAAGGGGCGCGGAGAGGTAACGATTGCTTTCCGTCTTTCCTTTGAGCACAGAGAGCCAGAGATTGCGAACAAAGTTGCCAAGGAGCTGGTGACGCTATTTCTGGATGAAAACATCAAGCAGCGCACCGAGCGCGCCAGTGAAACGACAGAGTTCCTGACGCAGGAAGCGGACAAACTCAGGGTGGAACTGGAAGCTCTTGAGAACCGGTTGGCGGACTTCAAGCAGGCACACAGCAACGCGCTGCCCGAGCATCAAGAGCTGCGCATGAATATGTTGACGCGCGCCGAAACCGAGCTCAAAGAGATCGACCGTGACTACAAAACTGCCCGTGAGGAATTGCGCTTCAATGAGTTGGAACTTTCCGCCGCGAATGCCGGGCTAGCGACCAGGCCTGGAGCACCCGGTGCGGCAGTCGATAAACCACAGGATCTGGCTAGCCTCAAAGCGGAGTACATCCGGTTGCAGGCGCTGTATACACCAGCCCACCCTGACGTGCGTGCCGTCAAACGCAAAATTGCTGCACTTCAGGCTGGCAAAGGTGCTGGTGCAGGGGCTTCGGTCGATCTGGACGTTGCCAGGGCTCAGGCGCGGATCTCCGCAGCAGAAGCACGTATCAAGTCACTGGCCGATCAAAAGCAGCAAATACTCGGAAAAATAGCCGAGTACGAGTCACAAATTATTGAGACGCCGCAAATCGAGCGCGGCTTGGTTACGGTGATGCGTGACCATGACAATGCTCGTAAAAAATATGAGGAGATTCGCACGAAGGAAATGAGTGCGAAAATTTCCGAAAGCCTGGAGCAGGAAAACAAAGCCGAGCGTTTTGTTCTTCTGGAGTCGCCGCTGATGCCCGAAAAGCCGGTACGGCCGAACCGTAAAAAAGTGGTTGCCATGGGTTTCTTGCTTGCCCCGGTGGGGGCTGGCGCGCTGGTGATGCTCCTCGAGATGATGAGTCAGCGTGTGCGCGGTGCCCAGGCTTTGGCCAGCGTGCTGGGTAGACGCGTATTGGTTTCCATTCCCTACATTCACACCAAGGCTGAACTGGCACGCCGCAGGAAGGGGCGAACGCTATTGATCATCTGTGGAGCCGTGACAATCGCGATCTTTCTGGTGCTCCTGCACTTCCTCTACATGCCTCTGGATCTTCTGATGTTTAAAGCTCTGGGCCGGTTTGCATAAGGAATATAGCCATGGAAATATTCAATTCCGATACCGAAAAAGCCGAGCAACAGACCTCGTCAAAAGCCATGACGCCGACCGCGCAGTCTACAGGTCTGAATGCACTCAGTTATGTGCAAACCAAGGTTGTACCTTTGCGACCAGATCACCTTGAGCGCAACCGCATTGTGGCTTACAACAAAAATTCGAATATGGGCGGGGCATTCGATCTACTGCGTACACAAGTGCTAAAAATCATGGAAGAAAATGGCTGGCGCACGCTCGCCATTACCTCGCCTACTCCGGGGGCGGGCAAGACGGTGTTGGCTATAAACCTGGCCATGAGTATCGCGCATCACACGACCAAGACGGCGTTACTGGTGGACTTCGACTTGCGTCGTCCGAAGGTGGGTGAGTATCTGGGTCTGCCGATGGATAAATCGCTTAATGAATTGTTGGCGGATGAAGCTGAACTGCAAGAAGTACTGGTCAATCCGACGTTGCCGCGCTTTGTGGTCCTGCCGACGCGTGAGCCGATTCCTCTTTCCACCGAGGTGTTGTCATCGCCTGCAGTGAGCCATTTGATTGCTGACCTGCGCGAGCGCTACAACTCACGCATCGTGATTTTCGACTTGCCGCCCTTGTTGAGTTCGGATGATGTGATTAACGTCCTGCCCAGGTTCGACTGCGTCCTGCTCGTTGTTGCTAATGGATTGAACAGCAAGAAAGAGATCGAGGAAAGCCTGCATCATCTTGGGACAGCCAATCTGATTGGCACGGTGTTGAACAAAGCCGAGCCCGAAAACCGCTCTTACTACTAGAGCATCACTCGCAGGAGATCGACGCTATTGGCTAGCGCCGAGGGTCAGTGCCAAGGGTACTTCTGCTCCCAGCTCCAGGCATGCGCCACTATCTGTTCAAGTGAGCCAAATTGCGGTTGCCAGCCAAGTAATGTGTTGGCCCTGCCGGGATCGGCCACAAGGCGTGGTGGATCGCCCGCGCGACGTGGCGCTTCGCTGACAGAGATAGCCTGGCCCGTCACATAGCGCGCGGTATCTATCACTTGCTGTACTGAGAAACCTTGACCGTTACCGAGGTTGAACGCCGTGCTTGCACCCCCTGCCAGCAGGTAATCCACGGCAAGCGCGTGAGCGGCAACGAGGTCGACAACGTGGACGTAGTCACGAATGCAAGTGCCGTCAGGCGTGTCGTAATCACGGCCAAAGACGGTGATGGTCGCACGCCGTCCGGAGGCTGCTTGCAGGATCAGGGGCAGCAGGTGGGTTTCCGGTTCATGGCGTTCACCTAACTGTCCTTCAGGGTCTGCTCCGGCGGCGTTGAAGTAGCGCAGGCAAACCGATTTCAGCCCGTATGCGCAGTCGAAATCTTCAAGCATCTGCTCCACCATCCACTTGCTGCGTCCATAAGGGTTGATCGCCGCCTTGGGATGCTCCTCGTCGATTGGTACATACACCGGGTCACCGTAGACGGCGGCGGTCGAGGAAAAAATGAAGTTTTTAACCCCGGCGCGAACCATCGCCTGGAGCAGCGTCAGGGTGGCAGCGAAATTGTTCTGGTAGTACTTGGCAGGTTCAGCGACGGATTCGCCCACCTGTATAAAGGAGGCGAAGTGGAACACGGCATCGAAGCGGTGTCCCGCAAACAGGGCATCCAGCGCCTGTTCGTCGGCTATGTCCAGTTCTACCAATGTCCCGCCCCTCAACGCACTGCGATAACCCGTTGAGAAATTGTCTGCCACCACAAGATCGTGACCTGCACTCAGTAGCTGCTTCACCATGTGCGAGCCGATATAACCCGCGCCACCCACCACCAAAAATTTCATCCTGATCTCCGACTATTGCTGTGCAAGCAGAGGCTGCAACATCAGTGCGATCCGACCTGACCATTACATTAAAGGACAAGTTCGACTTTTCGCTACAAGCTTGCTGGCAATAGCCGAGACTCGCTACGCTTGGAGCGCCAAAGGAGAGAATTTTCGAACGAGACACAGTGAGCGCGCCAATCGGAGCTACTCTTTGAGGAGGTTTGGGCATTCTGCGGGAATAATTATCAAATGAAAAACTCTGCCGGATTTAGCATAAAAGCAGAATGGCCAAATTTAGTATTGTGGTCATTCCTGCTATCACCGTTGATTGTCAGGACGCTAACAAACTATCAATACTCTAAAATTGATTTGTTGGTCTTTTACACCCTTGGTATGTCGGTGTTATGGCTGTTGGCAATTAGATTTATTTCATCCAATCAATTCAAGGTTCACCTTGTTCTACTACCGTTCTATTTAGTAGCAGCCATTGATCTGTTTTTGGTTTTGAATTTCAATTCGAGATTAACAGCTGCCTATATATTTATTGGCTTGACAAATCATCAGGAGGTCGGCGAATTTCTACCGACCTATTGGCAGCCCATCAGTATTGTTTTGGTGATTTTCATATTTTGCTATGGGCTTGGGTTAATAGGCCTGCATAAGCGCGAATTATATAAAAACAAAGGTGTTTTTGTTTTGGTTGTTAGCGCCTTGCTAGTGGGGTATGGGGCGTATTTCTATAAAACCGTCAAGCTTAATTCTTTCGGGAAATCTGCAGTCATGGATCTCCTTGCAAAAGATCAAAGTACGCCAGTAGGCTATTTATCGCAAATGGCCCTTACTGCAAACTTGTATTCGGGGACGGAGGAACTTATCAAACGCCGCCGGGAGTCTGACGTAAAAATAACCAGCATCTCGAATCAATCAAATATAGAAACCATTGTTTTTGTGATCGGTGAGTCATCACGGCCGCACAACTGGTCCCTCTACGGTTACAACAAGGAAACAACCCCGAATCTCGGTAAGCAGGCGGGGGTTTTCAAATTCAATCAGATCTGCACGACAGCCCCCTATACCTCGTTCGCGGTCCCTTCAATGCTGAGCCTTGAGCCTATATCGGATTGGGAGGCCATTGCGTCAACCAAATCATTGGTGAGTATTTATCGCACAGCCGGGTACATGACCTATTGGTTGTCCGTACAGGAGGTTGATAGTTTTGGCGGAATAATTCCACAAATAGCTGCAGAGGCACAATATCGTCAGTATTTTGAGAGAAGTTATGATGGTGCATTGATTGCGGAATATGAAAAAATACTAAATAAAGGCAATACAGAAAGGAAAGCCATATTCATTCATGTCAAGGGGAGTCATTTCGAGTATTCACGCCGATACCCAGAGCAATTCGATAAGTTCAAGCCGTCAACAGACAGCTTCAAAGACAAAATTACCGCCGAATATGATAATAGTATTTTATATACAGACTGGCTATTAAGCATGCTTATTGATCAGTTGAAGGCAAGCAAAAAACCATCCGTCTTGTTTTATTCATCGGATCATGGTGAAAACATGATGGATGATAGTAGAGGACTACTGGGGCATGGAATTGGCAATAAATACGATCTCCCGGTTTCGGCATTTATCTGGGCATCCGATAATATTTCAAACGAGCAATCGCTCAAGCTTCTAAAGTTGAAGGAAAGAGAAAGTCAGAAAATCAGCATATCCTCCTTGCCGCATACTCTTTTAAATATCACCGGGGTTTTCACGAACAAGTATAAAAGTGCGGATGATTTATTAAGTGATGATTTTGTATCGTCGAAATGTCCACATCTTCTCGGCTCAGGCTATGTTCCATCGTTTGATTTTGACGCCCTTTGAATAGCCCTCGCGGAACAACACCGCCAAGGTGTTGTTCCATCTTGTTGAGGTCGGCTGCGCATCGCCTAAGGTTGTGCTTGCGTGACGTCTTTTTTCAAGAACAACCAGTTCGACGCCTGCAAGCCGTCGAACTTGATTGTATAGCGGCCATCAAGGTAGGTCGCGGGCAGCTTCCTCATCTGCCTTTGAATGCCGTGGGTGAACAGTGTCAAGCCTTGCGGCGCCTGGATGGTTAGCGTGCCCTCGAGGGGTTCAACATAAAAAGGTATTTTGTCGCCGTCCTGGGGGATGGCACGGGTGCCTAACGAAATCATTAAGTCCTGCGATCGGCCCAAAGGCGTGTCGTCCAGACTTTGTACCACCACACTGGCGTTGGCGGTCTTCACTTGAACCTTAATGTTGCCAATGCTGATCGATTCGCCGCCGATCCAGCCGGTAGCGGCCTGGGTGCGCGGCGTATTGATGGTGTAAACACCTTGTTTCCAATTGCGCTTTAGCTCTCCCGTGTCGGTCGTGGACTCGCTGGCGTTGGCGTCCAGCAGCGACTGGTCAGGGTCATGAAATTGCTGTGCATTGCCTGGGATAGCGCTTTGTTGCAACCAAGGTAATTCCGGCGTCTGTGGCATCGCGATTTCCAGCTTGCCTTTCTCCATGGCTGTGCGCAGGAAAGCAGAGCTGGCCGGTGTGATCATTCGGTTGAACAGGGTGGCTGGCGTCGGCGCGAAGACGTAGGTCGTTGTTGCTTCGTGAACGTCTGCGCGGCGATAAAGCAAGGCGGCGGCGGGCAGGGTGGCCAGCATTGCAGGGTCGTTATAGGCGTGCCAGTTGTTGGCACTCATCCCTTGGCCCCCGAATGGCTCCTGGCTGTAGGCATATTGCATCAGTGCATCCCAGCCTTGGTGACTGGCGGTGCCGGCGATATAGAGTGGCAGCGAGTGACGGTCTGGAATCGGGAAGGGCTCATTGTTCCATTCGGTGACGGTCAAGGGTTTGCCGATGACCTGGCCGGCGGCAATCCAATTCACTATGCCGTCGCTGTAGAGCGGGTTTTTCTCTATCTGCCCCGAGCCCCCGTAGCTATGGACGTCGATTACGTCGCCGGCAGTAAGGGCCGGCAGGGAGTTCAGACCATTGCGGCCCCAGCTACTGGTCGTGGCGATGGGGACTTTCACGCCTATTCCACGCAGGTGCTGAATCATGTCGATGTTGAAACGCCGCTCCAGATCGTTAAGGAACAGCTTGGAAGGGCCTGGCTCCCAGGAGCGCCAGGTCTGGTTTGCAGACAGGTTGTGCAGTTTGGCAAAGGCCTCGGCCTCCGCCATATAAATGCGGTTGTGCTTGGGCAGATTCTTGTCTGGCAGCAGGGCGTTGCCGAAGTGGTTGGTGACGTCGTTTTCGTTGGTGATCAGTACGGCGGCGATCGCCGGGTCGTCTTTGTAGGCGAGGCCGGTATAGCTGTTTACATGGGTCATGTAGGCTTCGGTAAAGCGCTTCATGGCTTTTTGAATGGTGAGATTCACATAGGAATAGCCCTTGAGATAGGTAAAATTCTGCGCTTCTTTTGGCAATTCATCGAAGCCATAAATGTTGTCGTTTTCAGTAAAGACTCGCTGGACGTGCATGTCGAGCCACACATAAATGCCTTCGTCTTTCAGGCACTTGATCCACCAGTCGATTTTTTTCTGCGATTCCGGGCTCAGTTGCTGGGTGCTGCGCGTAACCCTGCCGTCGCCAAAGATGTTCGGCAAGACCCATGGCGAGTCATGGTGGTGCAGCCGTACAAGATTGAAGCCCAGTGCCGACAGGCGTTTGGCCTGCTGCTTGATTGCATCGTCTGGCGTGAGGAACAGCGTGTAGGCCGAAAGGTTGGTGCCCCAGAAACGCGCCGTAGTGTTGTCGGCAAATAGCAATTGCTCGCCGGATGCTTTGATGAAGCCGCGCTTGCCTGCAGGTTTTTCCTGAGCGTTGAGAAAGGACAAGTCGACCGGCGAGGTTTTCAAATCGAGCTTGTCAGTCGGCCAGCTCTTTGGGTCCGACAGCCCGAAGCGCTCGGTAGTGGTCGGGCCGACCGCTACATCGCCCGAAACGCTCAAGGTGGCTGTGAAATCCTGACGACCAGTTTTGATTGTGTCCTTGTAGAAAAAAGCGCGGATCTCGGATTTGCTGCCCGGTTCAAAGTACACACCCGCCAGTGCGGGCTCGAAGCGCATTTCGATGCGTCGACCTTGTGCATTGCCCCAGGACCAGCCGCGGTTGTCGGGTAGCAAAGTGGGCTCGCCCATTTCTCCAGCGAAAAGAGCGGGGTCGAATTCGAAGACGATGCCACCACCTGAAACGCCAGACTTCCCGCTGTGTGCATCCAGGGCAAAGTTCCAGATCAGCTTTTGCTCGTTTTGCTTCTGAATCTGCGCAGTCAAGTCGAAATCCAGCGCTTTGTTTTTACCAGCAAGGGAGTATCGATAAGGGGTGTTTACCTTGAATTCAGTGTGCAAATACGTCCATTCCCAGTTGCGCCCGAAGAACGAGAATGTCGTAGCAACTACCGGACTGCCACCACGCATCAGCGTTGGCAGGCCGTTGCGCTCATCCACACTGACGACCCAGTCCGACGCCCAGGTACGAAACGGCCAAATAGCAAACAACAGCAGGAGCAGTATCTGGGGGCGGCGCAACAACTGGATCATGGGTTCTACCTGAGTTGGAGATGGGCACTCGCCGTGACAGCCGTCGAGGTGAGCTTGAACCTGCGTGCCATCTGAGCGTAGGCCACGCCCAGTCCAGCCACCGACCAATACACCACGGGGATTACCGTAATACTGCTAACGGTAACGATGGTGATCAGGATCCCGGCCAGTGTCGCCAGAAGTGCACGTCCGAGTCGGCGTGCCTCATCGTCTTCGTTGGGGAACGAATGCATCCCCTTGCGGATGCCCTGCAACACACTGACGAAAAAAACCACGAAAAGCGTTAAGCCAACCAAACCGAACGACAGCGCTATGCCGATATAGGTGTTCACGATATCGATGATCCCCTGGCCCTGAATCATGGATTGCATTTCCGGTGTGCTGCGGAAATTGAAAGAACCCAGCCAAGGGTTGCGCTGAATAACGATCACGGCGTTATCAATCAAGCGCTGCCGATAGGTGATGTTTTCGACTTCCACCGTGCCGATAAACGGTAGCAGATCAAGCACTTTTTGCCCGCCCGGCACGACGGCCAGCAAGGGCAGGGCGAGCACTCCGGCGGCTCCCAGCAGCATCAGGCGTTTGATCGCTTTACGGCCAGTGCCGATGAACACGACGATCATGACGGCTGCACCGATCCAGGGGCCACGCGACAGCGGTGCGTACAGACCACCGGCGAGCAACAGTGCGCCGAGGCTGCGCTGCAATTTGCTACGTACCTCCTCCTGCAAGTACAGGTAAAAGCCGATGGCCACGCTGATGACGAAGCCCAGCGCAATGGCCTGACCGGTAGTGGCGCTGGCGCGTAATGAGCCACCACGGCTCAAGTAGCCGGGATCCCATTGCATGCCCATGGCGTAGACAACCGCGCTGTACAGCTGCCAGTGCTTGGCATATTCGAAGAGACCTATAAGCGACAGCACCATGGCGGCGAGTACAAAACCGAACAGAGCGTCCTTGAAGTCGCTGAGGTTCTTCAGCGCCCGGCTGGCAACGTAGTAAGGCAAAAAAACTTCGATGAACAGGTAGAGCATTTGGCGCAAGGTGTCGGTGACGGTTGTTTCACGCAGGAAAAGCAGACTCGTCAGCAGGAGGTAGGCGGCTAACAGTTTGTCAGGCCAGGTGCGCCCGAAAGGGACCGTGTCGGCGCGTTTGCGCAGAACCAAAAAAGCCGGAAGCAACACACACAGTGCCAGCACACGAATATGGTTAAGGGCAAAAAAATAGTTGACCAGGCCGAAGCCCGGAATCTCCGCCGTGGCCGGCGGGATGAGAAACAGCAGAAGGAAAAATAGCGCCACGGGATTGCGTTCGCGAATTCGTGCGAAGGTCAAAACGATCGCGGCAATGCCTGCGTACACCCAGAAGCTGTGCGACACAAATGCCAGAAGCGTCAATACGAACCACAGATTGCGCCGACGAGTGAAATTACGGTCGGGAATCAGGTCTGCTGCTGGTCGACGTGCCATGGCAAATACGATGCCAGTGAGGACCAGAATGACGATTAACGCTCGGAAGTGCTCAGGCATGTTTGATTGGACTTATTGATTGATGAGCGACGGCTAGTGGAATGGCCAAACGCGACTATAGTTCCTTTTGAGCCATTGAGTCCGGGGATGATGTTATGTCGTTAGCTGATTTTTCACCATCGATGGGCCTTCGTAAGCGAGCGATCTCTGCCGGGGCATGGAATCTGGGGGCGCTGGTTACGTCTCAAGCTTTTCGCTTGGGCGGCAACCTGATAATGGCTCGTCTGCTGATGCCGGAGATGTTCGGCATCATGATGATCGCCATCACCGTTTCGCTGATTCTGCACATGCTTTCCGATGTCGGCTTGCGCCAGAACATCATCCAGAGTCCGCGTGGCGACGATCCGGTATTTCTCAATACCATCTGGACCGTGCAGATCGTGCGTGGCTTTATCCTTTTTGCTTTGACACTTCTCCTCGCGGCGCTGGCCTGGTATGCACAGATCCTCAATCTGTGGTCGACCCATTCCACCTACGCCGCACCCGAGTTGCCGCTGGTATTGGCCGTGACCGGTTTCTCGGCAATCATCGTTGGTTTTCAGTCGACCAAAATCGACCTGGCAGTGCGCGCTTTCCAGCAAAAGAAAGTGGTGCTCACCGAGTTTGCGTCTCAGGTCGTCGGGCTGGTGGTCATGCTGGCCATCGGTTACTTCACCAGGTCCATCTGGTCGCTGGTGATTGCAGGTCTGGTCCAATCGATGGTCAGCACGCTGCTGGGGCATTTCTGGTTTGAGGGCCCTTCTAACCGTCTACGGTGGGAGCGTACTGCGCTCGATGAATTAGTCGGCTTCGGCCGTTGGATATTGTTGTCGTCGGCAGTGGGCGTATTGGCCATGTACGGTGATCGTATCTGGTTCGGCGGCAGCATGACGACCAGCGAACTGGGCGTTTACTCCATTGCCGTGCTGATTTTGGGAGCTGTTCAGCTTGCGCTGCAAAAGATAGCCGGTGCCGTTGCCTTGCCGGCCTTCAGTGAGGCTTCAAGAACTAATGACACCGTGCGGCTCCACGCTTTGTACCACCGCTTGAAATTGATGATCGATCTTGCCTGCCTGTTTCTCTGTGGACTGTTCCTGACCGGCAGTCCACTGCTCATCAGCATTTTGTACGATGAGCGTTACGCTCAGGCCGGCAACATGATGGCCATTCTTTCGCTCTCTTTTTTCACCATGCGCTACATGCTGGCGAATCAGGTCTGGATTGCCTTGGGACTCACCAAGTACCAGGCCATGGATAACATTATTCGCGTGGTCTCGTT
This sequence comes from Pseudomonas sp. LS2P72, assembly GCF_054897865.1. Classification (NCBI taxonomy): domain Bacteria; kingdom Pseudomonadati; phylum Pseudomonadota; class Gammaproteobacteria; order Pseudomonadales; family Pseudomonadaceae; genus Pseudomonas; species Pseudomonas sp. LS2P72. The sequence continues at coordinate 4,420,508 of NZ_CM142708.1, read as the reverse complement.
GTGGGTGCTGCTGCCCCTGCTGCTGGCAATTGGCGGGGTCGAATATGCGATTTGGGGCGCTGCCCTGTACACGTTTCCTACGCTTATCCTGGTTTTTTATGTCAATTGTCGTCTGGGGCTATTCAGTCTCAAGCGTGAACTGGTAGTGCTGCCAATGCTGGGGGTGGGGGCTTTGTGTGGGGAATTATTGACTGATCTTGCTAAATGGCTGATTTGATCTATTTCTCTTGATGTTTCCAAAGCTGTGGCACCGCGCCGTCATTGAGGTGTTGATAGCGGTTGCCAAAAAAAATGTGACCTTGATGTGCAGTTGAAATTTCCAACGTGATCTCGGTGTCGTGGAGCTTTGAATCATGAGAGAAACTGATTTGAATACCTCTGTGATGGGGCGCAGAGGCTTCCTCCAGGCTTCTGTTCTGTTGAGTATTGGCGGTCTCACATTCGGCTTTTCCAAAGCCGTTGCCCGGCCCTCTGCTGCTAAATCCGAGTTTGTTGTCATCAACGGATGGGTGCTACCTGCCCAGCATTTTCGGCAAACACACGCATGATCAAAGACTACCAATCGCAGAAAGAACTCCGCGACCACTATGACGTCTGCATCATCGGCGGGGGGCCGGCCGGCATTACGCTGGCCTTGCGTTTAGCCGGTAATGGTCGGCGTGTGTTGCTTGTCGAGGGTGGCGGGCACGAGTATTCGTCAGCCTCGCAGAACCTCTACAAGGTCTCATCATCAGGCCTCGAGATGTACGCTCATGAAACACGCCTGCGTTATCTTGGCGGGACCTCCAATCATTGGGCCGGGCGATGCCGTCCATTCGAAAAGTCGGACTTTACCGTGGGCCCTCCGGTGCCCCTGCCGGGTTGGCCCATCACGTTTTCCGAGATCGAGCGCAATCTGTCGGCGGCCATGGATATTGTCGATCTTCCACCGCACTCCGGATTCAAGGCTATCAATGCGACTTTGGACGGCACCGACTTTGACGCTGATCGTTTCCTGCTGAGCCCGCCGACGCGATTTGCACAAAAATATGCCAAGGAACTTAATGAGACCGAGGGGCTGGATGTCTTCATCCATTGCAATTGCGTCGATCTTGAGTTCGACAGCAAGACCGGCCGTATAGCAACGATAGTCGTCTCGGACTACCAGTTGCGTCGAGAGCGAGTCACGGCAAAACAATTCATTCTGGCGACAGGCGCGATCGAGAATGCCAGGCAGCTGCTCAGCAGCGAGTCTCTGGCAGCTGGCGGTATCGTAAGCAAGGATGGTTTCGTCGGTAGATGTTTCATGGAGCACCTGAACGTCGAAATGGGAAACTTCATCCTGAAAGACGAGCAGGGTGCAGAGGCTCGGCAGGAGTTCTTCACGACCGATGCATTCGTGATGGAGCACAAGTCAGGTAAAGGGAATGTGACGGCCACGCTTGTAGCTGAAGTGAAATCTTATGGGCGAATGTCTGCCATCAAGAGCTTTTTCGAGAACCTCATTTGCGAAGTGGGTGCGGAGCGCAAGGTTGAATTTATTGCCAAGTTCGATTGCCCTGGTGATGGGGTGCTTGGCACGCTGATCGAGCAGTTTCCCAACCCCGATAGCCGCATCTCATTGCTCGACGAGCGAGATGCGTTAGGGATGAGGAAGGTCAAGATTCATTGGGAGCTAACGCCTGCAGACAGGGAAACCGTCAAGTCCATAGGGCTCGAAGTGGCAAAGTGTTTTGCCGACACAGGGCTGGGCTTCGTCAAGTTGGAAGAATATGTGTATGACGTCGATTTGCCACTGATGCTCAATCCCCATGCTCATCATATGGGGACCACGCGGATGGCGACTTCGCCTGAGTTTGGCGTGGTCGACGAGAACTGCAAAGTGTTTGGTGTCGAGAATCTTTACGTTGCCGGTAGCAGTGTTTTCTCTACAGGCGGTGCCTGTAACCCCACGATGCCCCTTTTGCAACTTGCTCTAAGGCTGGCAGAGCATCTTGACCATCAGATGGGGCCCGGGGTGGGCAGGTACACATGAAGGGGAGCATGTGTGGATGATTTGAGTGTTGGATTTTAGGAAGCGTCTACTCTTAGGGAAGTGGTATAGAAGAATCAGGGTGTATCTAACCTTGGCACAGATGTCTATCGCTGAATCGATGAGGCTGACAGGATGATTGGTCTACTGAAACGTACGATTGCTTATATTGCAAAAACAACGGGGTATGGGACCCCCCTCTATAAAAAATTCTGTAAACCAGACGGGTATGAATGGGCTAAACATATGGTTCGGTGGGGAGGACTGCACTCCATCGGTCAAGGCGTATGGATCAATCCTGCTGCCAACATACCTGACCCTTCACTAGTACGACTCGGAAATAATGTAGGTTTATCTTGTTGCACGCTGTTCGGCCACGATGGAGTAGTCGGCATGCTCGAGGTGGTCTTTGATAGAAAACTTGATTCTGTCGGTCCTGTCGATATTCTTGATAATTGTTTTATCGGCTATGGCGCTATGATCTTGCCGCGTGTGACTGTTGGCCCTAATTCGATTGTCGCAGCCGGTGCTGTAGTCGTAAAAGATGTTCCGCCTGGGGTGGTGGTTGCGGGTAATCCAGCCAAGGTTATTTGTACGCTGGAAGAGGTGTTGGCGAAAGTCGAAGAGCGTAGTGCCACTTATCCGTGGATTGACCTTATCAAGCAGCGCAGTGGTGTGTACGACCCGGCACTTGAGCCGATGCTTATAAAAATGAGAGCGGAATACTTTTTTGGCGTGCAACCCAATGGTTAGTGCTCCCCTTGATGTGTTGGTAGTTAATTACAATACAGCGGAGCTGTTGCAACCGATGTTCAATGCGTTACGCCAGTCGAATAGTGTGGATCGCACCCGCTATTTGGTGGTGGATAATGCCTCTGTCGATAATTCGCTGGAATGTCTGGCAACTATTTGTCCAGAGGCATTGCAACTGGCCAATGAAAATAATGTTGGCTTTGGGCGTGCCAATAATCAATTGGTTGAACACCTGCAGGGCAAGTATGCGTTGCTCCTCAATACCGATGCCTTTGTGGCTGCGGATACACTGAGCAAGACGCTCGACTACATGGAAACTCATCTTGATTGCGGTGTTCTCGGCGTTCGGTTGGTTGGACGAGAGGGCGATTTACAGCCCTCCTGTCGCTATTTTCCAACGCCGTTGAATGTCTTCCTTTCGCATACAGGGCTTGACCGTTTTTTCCCTGTGGTGAAAAGAGTCGACGACATGGCCTGGGATCATGCTTCGGTGCGTGAGTGCGACTGGGTGCCCGGGTGCTATTACCTGATCCGTCGTGAAGTCATCGACCAGGTTGGCTTGTTCGATCCGCGCTACTTCCTTTACTTCGAGGAGATAGATCACTGCAAGCGCGTTAAACAGGCTGGCTGGAAGGTCGTTTACTACCCGCATACCACGGTGGTGCATATCGGTGGTGAAAGTGCCAAGTCTGTTGACAAACTCAATACGGATAGTCGTCAGTTACCCATGTTACAAATCGAAAGTGAGCTTTTGTACTTTCGCAAGCACCACGGTTTGCCTGGTTTGGCCTCACATATGCTACTGGTGAGTCTGGCTGATCTGATTGTGGCGCTCAAGGCGCTATTGAAGGGCCGCGGTCGGGCCGCTTTAGGGGCGTGTTGGCAGCATACTCGTGTGACCTGGGCGTTGCTGCGTGATACCAAATTCGCTAGCCAACCAACACGGTAGAGCCAGTTATGTTCGAAAACATACGTGCGGATTTACGTGCATACGCCGGAGATTGGGGGGCTCAGGGGTTTTGGGTGATGGTGATTTATCGCTTTGGGCGCTGGCGTTACGGTGTGCGACCGGCACTGTTACGCAAGTTGTTCTCCTTTTTATACAAAGTGCTCTTCAAACTGGTGCAGATCGTCACGGGTATCGAGTTGCCGTGTGAGGTAGTGGTCGGGCGCAACTTCGTCATCGATCATTTCGGCGGAATCGTGATCAGTGGCTATGCGCAGTTCGGCGACGATTGCCGTATTCGCAATGGCGTTGTCGTGGGCCTCAAGAATGTGAGTGAGCCAATTGCTCCGGTGATGGGAAACAATGTTGATATCGGGGCAGGGGCCAAGGTGCTGGGCAATATCCGCATTGGTAACAATGTCGTGATAGGTGCCAATGCTGTAGTGCTGACCGATGTACCGGACGATTCGGTGGCAGTGGGCGTTCCTGCGACCATCAAGAAAAGGAAGTATGCAGAATCGAGGGAGTTCTCATGAACCACCCGATGGATTACTTCAATTGCGTCGCTGAGTGAGCGCCATGGCTATGGGGATAGGTGTCGTTGTTATCGGTCGCAACGAAGGCCTACGGCTTGAGCGTTGTCTGACTTCCCTCGTCGGCTCGGCGCAGAAGGTTGTTTATGTCGACTCTGGATCAACGGACGGTTCAGTGCAGATGGCACTGAGGCTTGGGGTCGAGGTGGTCGAGTTGGACATGACGATCCCCTTTACGGCTGCGCGTGCGCGCAATGAAGGATTTGCCTGCATGCAACGCTTGTTGCCGGCGATGCGTTATGTGCAGTTCGTCGACGGTGATTGTGAGGTTATCGGCGGTTGGCTGCCCCGGGCGCAGGCCTTTCTTGATACACATCCTGACATCGCGGTGGTCTGTGGACGGCGCCGTGAACGTTTTCCGCAGCACTCTGTTTACAACTTACTGTGTGATTTCGAATGGGATACGCCGGTAGGTGAGGCCAAGGCATGTGGTGGCGATGCGCTGATGCGGGCTGACGCCTTCGCCGAAGCGTCCGGGTTTCGACCGGGCCTTATTGCCGGGGAAGAGCCTGAATTGTGCGTACGTCTGCGCGGCAATGGTTGGAAGATCTGGCGTCTGGGCGAGGAAATGACCTTGCACGATGCAACCATGACCCGGTTCGGCCAATGGTGGCAGCGTACCCTGCGCGGTGGTTATGCCTTTGCCGAGGGCGCATTTTTACATGGCGCCGCACCGGAGCAGCATTGGTTGCGTGAGTCGCGCCGTGTCTGGTTCTGGGGATTGGGTGTCCCGTTGGCGACTGTTATCGCGAGTTTGGTGTTGGGAGGGTTTGGGCTGCTTTTGCTGCTGATCTATCCATTGCAGGTCGTGCGCCTCGCCCGCGGGGGCGATAGATCCACGCGCGAAAACTGGCTGCGGGCTTTCTTTCTCGTGCTGGGGAAGTTTCCCGAGATGCTCGGTCAAGTCAAGTTTCTACTGAACAGATTCGGCGCCGGCAAGACCGCGTTGATCGAATACAAGTGAGACTGATATGAATAATTGGGTGATATTAAAAAGCGTGTTTTTTTTACATGCCGGGTATTCCTTAAGAGCATTGAATAATAAATTTAAAATGTTGGTTCTGGTTGCAAAAAACTGGTCCGAGCTAAAGTTGTTTTGCGGGCGTATGTCGAACGCCTTGGGTCAGTCAGGTGTTGAGAAGTTAGGCGGGGATTGTGTTGGCGTTGTTCATTGGCCATACATCAGTAAAAGCTGGAGTCCCAAGAATAAACTTAGTGTTTTAGCCTCGCACTACGAAGTGGTGACCAAAAGCTGTCCGCAGCTATTATTGTTGGGGCGAAGTGACAGCTTGCTGCTGAGTGATTTGTCGGAGTTTGCGGCTGGCTGTTCCCTGGTGCTGGATCGTCCCTTCTGGTTTATGCGCGAAGGGGAGCTGGTGCTGAACTTGTTTCAGGGGGATCTGCGCATTGCATCAATAGCCTTCACCTTGTGTCGCACGGACACTGAGTTATGTATTTTTATCGGCGCCGTACAAGGGATACATAAAGGCGTTGAGAGTGAGTTGTCGTTGAGTATCTACAGGGACCTGACAAAAGACTTTGAAGGCCTTCGGCCAAGAAGCTTTCTGATCGAAGTGATTAAATACATTGCCATCAATATCGGTGTTGAAAAGATTTATGCGGTAGGGGATGGGTATCGCCACCATCGTCATCCGTATTTTGGCGCTCACAAAGCTCTGGAACTGGCGGCAAATTATGATGTGATCTGGTTAGAGCATGGAGCGACGCCATCAGAGCGCGAAGATTTTTTTGAGATTCCCATGATGCTGTCCAGGAAGCCGCTCGACAGTATTGCTTCAAAAAAACGAGCCATGTACCGCAGGCGCTATGAGCTGCTGGACGACACCTTTAAAAAGATAGATGGCGTGTTGATAGGCAGTTATAGCAGCAGCCGTGTGGCTAGTTGACGTTCCTGATACCTGTACTACTGCGGGATTACTTGCAGTAATAATCCACCGCAATGACAACTAAGTCTGGTTCCTATGCGCATCGCTTATTTCATCAATCAATACCCCAAGGTCAGCCATAGCTTCATTCGTCGCGAGATTTTGGCGTTGGAGCGACAGGGTTTTGTGGTGCAGCGCATTGCCCTGCGTGGTTGGGATGCCGAATTGGTGGATGCCGAGGACGTGTCCGAACGCGATAAAACCCAGTATGTGCTGCAGGGCGGAGTCAAAGAGCTGTTAGTGCCTGTGCTTCAGGTACTGCGCGCCCAGCCCCGACGTTTTTTTTCGGCGCTGTGGCTGGCGCTACGCATGGGCCGGCGTGCCGATCGCCCCTGGCCCTATCATTTGGTTTATTTGTCCGAGGCGTGTCGCGTGCTGTTGTGGTTGCAGGCGTTCGGTGCCGAGCATGTCCATGCACATTTTGGCACCAACTCAACCGAGGTGGTGATGCTGGCCAATGTACTCGGTGGGCCGGCGTACAGTTTTACCGTGCACGGGCCGGAAGAATTCGACAAACCGCAGTTTATTCACTTGGGCGAGAAAGTTCGGCGCGCTGCCTTTGTCGCTGCTATCAGTTCTTATGGGCGCAGCCAGCTGTTTCGCTGGGTGGCTTATGCGCACTGGGCGAGGGTAAAGGTGGTGCATTGTGGGCTGGAGCGGGCGTTTCACGATGTGCCGGCCGTTGCCGTGCCATCCACGCCGCGGTTGGTTTGTGTCGGTCGTTTGTGTGAGCAGAAGGGTCAGCTTTTGCTGCTTGAGGCCGCCCGCATTCTGGCGGCACAAGACGTGGAGTTCGCAATAGTACTGGCCGGTGATGGAGAAATGCGCGCGGAAATCGAAACCCTTATTGCACAGCATGGCTTGCAGGCGCGAGTGCGAATTACCGGCTGGATCAGCAGCGATCAGGTGCGGGCGGAGATTCTTGCGGCGCGGGCCTTGGTGTTGCCGAGCTTCGCCGAGGGATTGCCGGTGGTCATCATGGAAGCCATGGCGTTGCGCCGACCCGTGCTGACGAGCTATGTGGCGGGCATTCCCGAGTTAGTGCGACAGGGTGAGAACGGTTGGTTGTTTCCCGCTGGAGCGGTGGATGAGTTGGCGGCGGCACTGGCGGACTGTCTCGCGCAACCTGTCGAGGTGTTACAGCGGATGGGCGAGGCGGCTTATCAAAGAGTGCTTGAGCGACACGACATCGATATCGAAGCGGCCAAGTTGGCTAATTTGTTTAGGGCGCAAGCATGATCACATTACTTGGTTGGCTGTTCAGCTCACTGCTGTTACTCATTCTGCTGCCGGTGTTGGTGCTGTTTGTGCAGGTTTTGATGGCCTGCCTGCCTGCACGGTCGCGCTCGTCGGCGCAAGGATCGCGACCGCGGGTGGCGGTGTTGATACCGGCACACAATGAATCCTCGATCATCGTCTCGTCGTTAAATAGCATTCGACCGCAGTTGCATTTGGGGGATCGCCTATTGGTGGTGGCGGATAACTGTTCTGACGACACGGCGGCGCTGGCCCGCAAGGCGGGCGCCGAGGTGGTGGAGCGCAGCAATGATCAGCAGCGTGGCAAGGGTTATGCGCTGGACTGTGGGGTGCGTCATTTGGCGAGCGATGCGCCGGACGTCATGATTGTTATTGATGCGGATTGCCAGGTGGCCGAGGGTTCAATTGAGCGTTTGGCAATCTGTTGCATCGACTCAGGGCGGCCAGCCCAAGCACTTAATTTAATGCTTGCTCCAGCAGGTGCCGGGCTGAAAGTGCGGCTTGCCGAGTTTGCCTGGTGTGTGAAGAATCGGGTACGGCCGCAGGGTTGGACCCGACTTGGTTTGCCCTGTCAGCTAATGGGCACCGGAATGGCTTTCGTCTGGCGGGATCTGACGTTAATCAATTTAGCCAGTGGCCACATCGTTGAAGATTTGAAGATGGGCCTGGATTTATGCCGAAGCGGCAAACCGCCAGTGTTTTGTCCCGATGCGTTGGTGACCAGTTACTTTCCGCGCAGCGATGAAGGCTTAACTTCCCAGCGTACGCGCTGGGAACATGGTCATCTGGGAGTGATCCTTGGGGATACGCCAAAGTTGCTGGTGGAATCCATTGGCCAGCGTAACGGGAGTCTGCTGGCGATGACGCTGGATTTGATGGTCCCTCCATTGGCCTTGTTGACGTTGGCCTTGGCGGCGGCATTTGGCCTGTCATGGTTGGTATTTTTGCTGTCGGGAGCGTTGGCGCCAGCAATGATAGCTTCTTCCGGGATGGCAATATTGGGTGTGACTGTCTTGCTGGCATGGAGCCAGTTTGGTCGCGGGATTATTTCTTTTTCAGCCTTGTTGTATGCGCCGTTTTACGCGGTGAAGAAAATCCCTCTGTATCTCAGGTTTTTGCTTAAGCGCCAGGTTGAATGGGTGCGTTCGAAGCGAGATGACAGTTAATGCGTGCTTTATCCTGGCAGCACAGCTGGCAAACGATTACCCGGAAGCTCAGGGTGGTCAGCGATGCTGATGACGAGCAGGCCTTGATTGATGCGTTATCCAGACCTGACGTGACGACAGTGCTCGGGTTCGCCAATGCCCATGCCATGAATCTGGTGGCGGCCAATACCGACTACTTTGACGCGCTGCTGGCTGCTGACGTGTTGTTACGGGACGGCTCCGGTATGGCCATCCTGTTTCGTCGACTCGGCCTGCAGCCGGGGCTAAACATGAATGGCACCGATTTCATTCCCAAACTGCTGGCCGCGTTCAAGGGCCGGCGCGTGGCTTTCTGGGGTACTGAAGAGCCCTTTCTAACTAACGCGGTGCAGCGTAGCGAAGCGCTATTTGCGGTCAACGTAGTGTCTGCTCACCATGGTTTCGCGCCGGTGGATGCCTACATGAATCTTGCCCGGCAGTTTCAGCCGGAACTGGTTGTGTTGGGTATGGGCATGCCCAAGCAAGAAGCCGTTGCTGCCAGGTTAGCCGTCAGCGGCGTGCCCTGTCTGGTCGTGTGCGGAGGGGCGATTCTGGATTTTCTCGGCGGCAAGGTGACTCGTGCTCCGCAATGGGTGCGTCGACTCGGTTGTGAGTGGGTGTTCAGGCTACTGGGCGAGCCAAAGCGATTATTCAGACGCTATATAGTGGGTAATCCGATGTTCTTGTTGCGCACATTAATCTACAGGGACAAAGGTAAGGTGACGTGTTCAAAATAGAGGACGGATTGCGTCAGTGTCGTCATTAGGATTCACCGCACTAATAGGCATGCTTGCCGGAGAAGGCAAACACCGTTCGTACAAGAATGACGAAATCAAGCCATAGCGACCAGTTGTTGATGTATTCAATGTCCGAGTCAACACGCCGGATCATCTGATCTATATCCCTCGTTTCACCACGATAGCCACGTACCTGGGCCAGGCCTGTGATGCCCGGCTTAATGTTGTGACGCGCAAAGTAGCCAGAGACATCGGGCGAGTACTGCACATCGTGTTGAATAGCGTGCGGGCGAGGCCCCACCAGAGACATTTCCCCCATCAAAACGTTGAACAACTGCGGTAGTTCATCGAGGCTGGTCCGCCGAATAAAGGCGCCAACCCTGGTCATGCGCGGATCATTCTTTTGCGCCTGCTTGACGACGCCGTCTTCCGGCTGATGGACGACCATGCTTCTGAACTTCCAGATCCGGAAAGCTTCTCCACTCCACCCCATGCGCTGCTGACGAAAGAATATGGGGCCGGGGCTATCGAGTTTGATGGCAATGGCGACGGCTACCAGGACTGGTGCTGCAAAAACCAGAATGAGAAAGGCCAGGACTTTGTCTTCAAGATTCTTCAGAAACAGACGCATCCCCATCAGCGGAGTTTCAGACAAGGTGAGCACGGGAATGCCGGCAATCTCGCGAACACTGTGGTTGATCAGGCGCAACGAGAAAATGTCAGGCACCCAGTTAACAGAGATGTGTTTATCGAACAGCCTTAAATAAACATCCTGGATGACCTCTGAGCCACCCAGAGGGGTCACGAAATAGACGGTACGAATGGCGTGTTTAACAACTAGCTCATCAAGGTCGGAGATATCGCCCAGTATCGACAGACGTTGCGCGCCTTCCAGACTTTCCTTTCCCCGATCATCGTCCGCGCCGATCAACACGCAGCCGACTATGCGCTCACCGAGCCAGGGATTATTGCTGATTTTCTTGTGAAGATAGCTGGCCAGTTCGCCCGAGCCAATGATGAGCGAGTTTTCCAATTGAGTCGGGTGGGCCAAAAACTTCTTCTGCATCTCGCGTGTCGCGAGGTGCAAAAGCAACTGAGCAAAATATCCAAGAACAAATAACTGCCCAACCAATAAACGTGAGTACTGTTCGCTTTGCTTGGTAAGAAAGGCCATGGCAACGAGAAAGCCAAACGTGGCAGTCCACGCTTTCAGAAGCTTGAAGGCTTTGACGGTAAAAACAACATTGCTGCGGTAAATCGCATAGTGGTCGTACACGACGGCCAACGCCCCCAGCAGCAACAGGAGCAGGATGACATAGGACTGCGATATGAAGCCGATATGATAATTGATCAAAAACCACGCAACGCCGGTCACCGCAACACAATCGAGACCAGCCTGAATAACGATACTGGTACTGCTTCTTCGCTGGAGAACGGAACGGGTGCTGTTGGGCTCAAATATCATATTTAGACCTCATGTCTGCTGCCCCTCGCGCTCGATGATGACGCGATTCAGTTCATGCTGCCCTCGCTTGAGAGCGTGTCGTCACCGTGATTAGCCACCCAACCTTCGAAAATTGCAGGCTTTGGGAGTATCTGGCGACGCGTGCTATCACTTTACCAGTAGTGTGAAATCATTCACTGAGTCTGGGTAGTTCTGGGTAGTTTAGTAGAACCTTCGGGCTTGAAAAAAATGAAACCCATCGAGATACCGACCGGCCTGTAGCGGGGACCGTCCGCGGTGTCTGCGGCAAGGTCGTGCCTGGTCAGCAATCGGGATTTGGGCGCGAGTGTGGTCGCGAAGTGATCGAGGCTTACATCGAACTGAAATCGGCGTGCATTGCGCACAGATTCCATCGCGGTAAAACGAGACGGCGCCCACTGTGGGGCGCCGTCTTCGTTTGGGCCGATCAGACGCGTTCGAACAACACGGCGATGCCTTGGCCGCCGCCGATGCACATGGTTGCCAGGGCATAACGGCCCTGCACACGGTGCAGTTCATGAATGGCCTTGGTGGCGATAATCGCACCGGTCGCGCCCACCGGGTGGCCCAGAGAAATCCCCGAACCGTTCGGGTTGACCTTCTCCGGGTCGAAGCCCAGTTCCTGCGCCACGGCACACGCCTGGGCTGCGAATGCTTCGTTGGACTCGATGACATCGAGGTCGGCAACGCTCAGGCCGGCGCGTTTGAGGACAAGGCGGGTGGCGGGAATTGGTCCCAACCCCATCAGCTCTGGTTCCACACCGGCATGGGCATAAGCGACCAGTCGGGCCATCGGTTTGAGGCCTTGATCGAGAACCATCTGACCCGTGGCGAGGATCAGTGCACCGGCACCGTCATTGAGGCCCGACGCGTTGCCGGCGGTGACGCTACCGTCTTTTTTGAAGGCTGGTTTCATCTTGCCCAATTGCTCGGCATTGACCTCGGCGCGGACATGCTCGTCCGTCGCAAACGTCACGGTACCTTTGCGGGACGCCACTTCGATCGGCACGATCTGGTCGGTGAATCGCCCTTCAGCAATCGCCCGGGCTGCGCGTTGCTGACTGAGCAGCGCCAACTCATCCTGTGCCTGTCGAGTGATGCCATAGCGCTCGGCGATGTTTTCCGCCGTAATGCCCATGTGGTAACCGCCAAACGGGTCTTGCAGAGCGCCAAGCACGTAGTCGATGGCTTGCATGTCACCCATGCGTGCGCCCCAGCGCGCCTGCGGCAATATATAGGCCCCGCGGCTCATGGATTCGACGCCACCTGCCAGCGCAGCGCCTGCATCCCCCAACATCAAACTTTGTGCGGCACTGACAATGGCCTGCAAACCAGAACCGCAGAGGCGGTTGACGTTGAAGGCGGGCGTCTCTTTCGGCAGGCCGGCATTCATCGCCACGGCACGAGAGATGTAGGCGTCACGTGCTTCCGTCGGGATCACATGACCCATCACTACGTGACCGATGTGTTCAGGCGCCAGCCCTGAACGTTCAATGGCGGCGCGGCAAACGTCAGTGGCCAGTTGGATAGGTGACACATCTTTGAGCGAACCGCCAAAGGTGCCGATGGCCGAGCGGACGGCGCTGATAACAAAAATGTCGGATGGGTTCATTTGGGTTTCCCTGGAACAGTCCTGGTTTCATGTGTGCTTTTGCACTGTTATATGGGGGTGAGTCTAGACACAGTGATGATTTCGGCCTATGCCAAAACTGCTCAAGGGGGGTGGCGTTTTTGGCCATTTCAGTTGGAGTAGCTTTTTGATCCGTCCGATCCGGTCAAAAGTGCAGAAAAGGAAAAAGCCCGGTACACGTCGGTAATGTTGTTCACTTAAGCGCGGGCGTCCACATTTGTGGCGAGGGGATTTATCCCCGTTGGGCTGCGAAGCGGCCCCAGCGTCTTTTCAGACAGACTAAGTTGTCTGGATTACGACTGCTTCGCAGCCGAACGGGGATAAATCCCCTCGCCACAGGTTCTTGCTCAACTGCCTCATTCATCCAATTGCTGCGCCGGAAAAACAGCTCGAAGAAGGTGAGGCCCTCGCTGCTGCGAACGCTGCAGGCCATTGAGCGGGTAGTTACCGGTCTTCGGTTCGTCTTCGACTACGAGGATGTTCATGGGATTTGCCTGGTTCGATGTCAGCAACATACCTGTCGCAGCGGCGGGCTACAGAGGTCAGCCAGTGGCGCCAATTTAGCCCGATCATCGGTGACTAAAGCCGCTCGATCAATTGTCACCAATGCAATCCATGCCCTGGACCTGGTAATCCAGCACGTGCTTGCGACCCTGATGGTCGAGGTAGATCAGCTGCGCGGGGACGATGCCGCAATCTTGCGTGATGATATTGCTGGACAGGTCTTTGGCAATATCCAGGTGGACGAAGAAACCGGTCTTGTCGTGGATGACGGGTTCGGTGGTCTGGGTATCGGCAAACGCAAAACCCGTGGCGAGGAGAGCAGCAAAACCGAGGATTAACATTTTCATGATGATTCCCTCTATTCAGAGGCGGATTGAATGACAATTTTGAAACGAAACGGCGCCGAAGTGACGGTGGGTGACCGGCGGCGTCGAGAATCAGGTCAACGATTGCTTTGGCGTGGGAGATCAAAGGCAGGTGGCTCGACGGCAGCTCGATGGTGGTCGCGTTCCTGCCTGCCGTATGTCGGGAGCGAGGAACGCCACCCATGAAAAAACTTCAAAACGAAGACTGTCTTTGGGAGTTTGAGCATGAGTGATCAAAAGAGCGAAGCCCTGGCGGCCTGGTATCAGCTCCTGAAAGTGCCCGAAATCCGGATGGATGCCGAAGAGCAATATGACGCGTTGCTCAGGGCTGCTGATGAGATGGAGCGCACCGGACTCATCAACAGCGCTGAATGGCGCAGGCTGGTTCAAGAGGCGAGCGCTGCTTTTGCCAATGCGACAGAAGGGTTGGGGCGCGGAACGTAGTGGTCAATTCCTGATGGTCAAACTTCGCCTGTTGGCTGTTCGGCCTGTTGGGCGAACCATTGCATGATCAGCGAGCAGGCTGGATGAGCAGCGGCGGAAGGTTGCAGGTTCAAGGCGTAAATGCCGCGGGTCTTCAAGGGATGGCCGAACGGAACGACGAGCACACCGCGTTCGAGTGATTCGCCTGCCAGGGTCAGGTCAGTCATGGCGACCCCCAGCCCTCGCGCCGCTGCATCGAGCGCCAACTCGTCGAGGTTGAAGGGGATGTGGCGGTAGTCCTCGAGTGACTGTCCGCCATTGGCTTGTAGCCACCGGAACCAGTCATGTTTGTCCGCCGAGCGATGCAACAGCGGGAAACGCATGAGATCAGCCACCGACTCCAACGGCTGGGAGGTGCTGCCCAGGCTTGGGGCGCACACCGGCACCAGCGCCTCCTCGAACAACGTCAGGCAGTCACGATCGCCGGACGGCTCGGGCAGATAGAGGATGTAGGCGTCGCTGTCGATGGCCGGTTCCACCACTTCCGTGGCCACGGTTTCGATCGACAGCGAAACCTGCGGATGACTTCGATAGAACTCGCTCAACTTTGGCAGCAACCATCGAACCGCCAGCGACACATGCATGCGTATGCGGAAGGGTCGTTTTTGTGGTGTCAGCCGATCTTCAAGGGTTTTCAGTTGCGCCAGAATACTTCGGGCGGTCGCAAGCACCTGTTCGCCTTCCGGTGTCAGTCGAACACTGCGGCTATTCCTCACGAACATCGGCAAGTCGAAGTGGCTCTCCAACTGCTGGATTTTTCGGCTCACTGCGCTTTGGGTCAGGCACAGCTTTTGCGCCGCTTGCGTGAAGCTGCCCGAGCCTGCGACCTCGACCAGCGCCTGCAAGGCCTGGAGAGAAGGAACGTGGTGAATTTTATCCATGCGTTTTTTGAATAGCTCGATGATTTTATAACGTTGGTTGTATCACTACAGGCCTTATAGATTCTAGCTCTAGCCAGCGCCAACCGGAAATGCTCATGCGATGACGTCATGTGCGGTGCTTGCAGAACGACAGGCAGACGAGGTGATGCATGACCAATGTATGTGGCTGGATTGCGCAGGCGGGGAGTTCACCCGCTCGCGATGCTCTCAAAGGCACACAAAAAGCCGATTGGCTGATTGTCGGTGCCGGTATCACCGGGCTGTGCGCTGCGCACACACTCGCTGAAATGCACCCTCAGGCGCGGATCGTGATTGTCGACAGACAACGGGCCGCACAGGGCGCCTCGGCGCGCAATTCGGGCTTCGTGGTGGGGCACGAACATCCGGCCAAGGATGAGCTGATCGGCAACCCGGGGTTTGCCGGTTTTGAAGTCGATACCTCGATTTCCCGTGCCGCCAGTGACGAAGTGCGCCAGCGCATTGCCCGTCTCGGTATCGACTGTGAATTCAGGGAGTCGGGCTACTTCTTCGCCGTCAACGATCCCGGCAAGTTGACCGATGTGGAGGCCAAACTGGCAACGCTACGCGCTGTCGGCGCCTCTGCGCAGTTTCTGGAAGGTGAACCGCTGAGCAAAAAACTGGGCACCGCGCATTACCGGGCCGCGATCTGGTGCGGCAATGGCAACGCACTGCTGCAACCGGCGAAATACGTGAAAGGCCTGCTGGATACGCTGCCGGCCAACGTGACCCTGTTTGAGAGCACCGATATCACTGGCCTGGAGCGTTTGGGCAAAGGGCGGTTTGGCGCCAATGGCACCGATGGAAGCATCGAGGCCAGGCAAGTCCTGGTGTGCCTGAACGCGTTCATTCCGCGCTCCGGAATAGAAGACAGCGGGACGTTCCCGATGGAACTCAGCGCCAGCCTCACACGGCCGCTCAGCGACGCCGAGTTCAAGTCCATCGGCGCGGTTGAGCCTTGGGGCGTGCTGTCCACCCGGCCACTGGGCGCCACGGTGCGATTGACTCCGGACCGCCGGGTGATGATCCGCAACACGGCGGAATACCGTTCTCGGGATTTATCCAACAGTGAGCTGCTGCACCGTCGCAAACACCATGTGCTCGGCTTGCAGCGACGCTTCCCGTTCTTGAACGAGCAGGACATTCAATACACCTGGACCGGGCACTTGAGCGCTTCGCGCACTGGGCAACCCTATTTCGCCAAGGTCGACGAAGGTGTGTTTGCGGTGGCCGGCTGCAATGGTTCGGGCGTTGCACGCGGCACCTTGTGGGGACGCTTGCTCGCCGAACTGGCGTCGGGTGACAGCTCGCCCATCCTCGAATCGGTGATGCGCAGGGCCCAACCGGGCTGGCTGCCGCCGCGCCCCTTGCTCGATATCGGTGCCATGCTTCGAATGCGCGTGGAGGCGGTCAGGGCCAAAACAGAAATCTAGAACACCCGGCGATCAAACAATAAAAACTCAACAAACACTCGGTGATTGAACATGCGCGTCAATAACATTTCCCTGATGGTCGTGCTGTCGACGTTGTCGGCAGCCACTTACGCTGACGAAGTCGTCAATATTTCAAACTGGAACGGCTACATCGCCGACGACACCTTGACCACGTTCACCAAGGAGATGGGGATCAAGGCAACGTACGACATTCACGACAGCAACGAAGTGCTGGAATCCAAGCTGATGACCGGCAATACCGGCTATGACGTGGTGAGCCCTTCGAACCATTTTCTGTCCCGATTGATCAAAGCCGGGGCGGTGCAGAAACTCGATAAAAACCAGCTGCCCAACTGGAAAAACCTTGACCCGGCGCTGATGAAAAAACTCGAGGTCAATGACCCGGGCAACCAATACGGTTATCCGTACATGTGGGGCACGGCGGGTATTGGCTACAACGTCGAGAAGATCAAGGCGATCTTCGGCAACACCGATGTCACCCGTTCCTGGAATCTGTTTTTTGATGAAAACAACATCAAGAAGCTGAGCCAGTGCGGCGTAGCGATTATCGATAACCCTACGCAGATCCTGCCGATCACCCTGAATTACCTGGGGCTGCCGCCGCATAGTCACGATCCGGCGGATTACAAGAAAGCCGAGCAGGCGCTGCTCAAAATCAGACCTTACGTCCAGTATTTCCACGCCTCCAAGTACATCAGCGACCTGGCGAACGGCAATGTCTGCGCGGTGATCGGTTTCAATGGCGACATCGTGCAGGCGGCCGCCAGCGCCAAGGAAGCCAACAACGGCATCGACATCGCCTATTCGATTCCTGACGAAGGCTCGACGTTGTGGTTTGACATGGTGGTCATGCCCAAGAGCGCGCCGCACGAGAAGAATGGCTACGCCTACATGAACTACCTGCTGACACCTCAAGTCATTGCCAACATCAGCAACAGCATCCATTACGCCAACTCCAACCTTGCGGCGGATCAGTATGTTGTTCCGGCCGTGAAGCAGGACCTGGCGATTTACCCGCCGACACGTGTGTTGGACAAGTTGTTTACCGTCGAGGAACTCCCCGCAGCCATTGCAAGGTTGACGACTCGTCTGTGGACCAAGTTGAAGACCAATACCTGATGATCAGGTGTACGCCAACAGCCGACCGCAGAGAATGACGCTGACCCATAACCCAATCGAAAGCAGCGCCTGGATTTTTGCGATTCCAGGCGCCGCCGTGCCCGTGTTCCACTGGGTGACCGAGCGGTATGCCCCTACGTGGAAAAGAGCAGCATTGAGCCCGGCAGTAGCGATCAGGCTTAGCTTCAAGATGAAGATGTCATTCGATGCGAAGTCATGGGGATGGGCAGAAAACATCATCAGCCCGGCGGGCACGATCAATAGCAGGGCCAGGACGGACCAGGTCAGGAGGTGGCGAGCCAGGGCCGTCACCGCAATCTCTTTCGACAGCCCGAGCACCCGCAGATCGAACATCACGACAGAGCCGACCAGCACCGTAAACCCAATGATGTGAACCACCTCGACCATCGGATACAGCCACAGGTCGCCGCGCATGGCCGCGCCAAGTTGCGAGTCACCCACCCAGTCCAGCCAGCTGTCCTGCATCACCGCAACTCTGTGGTTTTGCCGTCGACCGTGATGCGTTCGGCGCGCATTTCATCGGGTTTGTTTCGATTCTGATAGCCGACCACGGTGGCCGTGTTACCCACACTCAGCATGTCCCGGGAAAGGCCGCGGTTTTCCATGCGCGAGGGCGGTGCCAGGACGACGTTCCAGGTTTTGTCTGGTGTTTTGAGACGCACGAAGCCGTGCGGATGGGAGTAACCGGATTCTTCTATCGTGCCGTTCAGCTGCAGGGGATTGCTGGAATCGTATTCACTCCAGCCGTGATGCGCGAACGCCGCCGTTGCAGCCAGTAACAGTGACAATCCAATGCTGCCGAGCATGCCTTTCATGACAAGCCTCCTGTTGCAGATCATTGATCAACGTGTGTCCTGACGAGTTTTCACCGCAGAGGGTTTTTAGAATAGTCCGACATTTTTCAGCACTGCGCCGAGCAAATGTTTCTGAAGAAGTAGATGTTTGAATATCAATAGTTTGCTTGGCCGGTTCATAGGCGAGTGACGATAGCGAATTGGTTAAATGCTGTCTCCCTAACCATGGCCTACGCTTATCCGCAGGCCAGTGTTCATTGAGCAGGGTTTGTTCGCCCTGTTCGGCGTTCACCCGGCACCTATAAAAACAATGCAATCGGGAGACAACTTATGTCCGCTTTGTTCCGTCGATTCAGCCACTGCATCGCAACGGCCGTTACCGCTGCTGCACTGGCGACACCAGCCTTTGCGCTGGACACCGTCAAGTTCATGGCTCCGGGTTCTGTGGGTGGCGGCTATGACCAGACCGCCAGGGTTCTCGGCAAGGCTTTAATCGAGGCCAACACGGCCAAATCCACCACCTTCGAGAACAAGGGCGGAGCAGGGGGGACGTTGGGGCTGGCGCAGTTCGCCAACAGCACCAAGGGCGATCCGAATGCGCTGCTGGTTGTCGGTGCGATCATGGTCACTGCCATTGAACAGAACAAACCGCAAATCACCTTGAAGGACGTAACGCCGATTGCCCGGCTGTTTACCGAATACAACGTGATTGCCGTCCGCAAGGAGTCCGAATTCAAAACCCTGGAGGACTTGCTGAAAGTCTTCAAGGACAAGCCGACCAGTATCTCCTGGGGCGGTGGCTCCAAGGGGTCGATCGATCACATCGGCATTGCCGAATTGGCCGCGAAAATGGGTGTGCCGGTCAACAAGGTGAATTACGTCGCCTTCGCGGGCGGGGGTGAAGTCGTTGCTCAGGCATTGGGCGGGCAGATCAAGGTGATCACCGGTGGTTATGCCGAGCTTGGCCAATACATCAGGAATGGCCAGTTCCGTGTACTCGCCATCGGCGCGCCAGAACGCGTTGAAGGCATCGATGCGCCGACCCTCAAGGAGAAAGGCTACGACGTGACCATCGGCAATTGGCGCGGTGTTTACGGTGCCGCGAACCTCACGCCCGAGCAGCGCAAAGAAGTGATCGACGCCGTCGTGGCCGCCACCAACAGCAAGGTCTGGAAAGACAATATCGACACCAACAAATGGTCACCCAACGTCCTGACCGGCGATGAGTTCGGCACATTCGTCGACGAAGAGCATGTGCGACTGCGGGCGATGCTGGTCGAGGTCGGGCTGGTTTCGAAATGACTCAGCCTCGCGCAATCGTGCCGGTGCAACTGGCGATCGGCGTCGGAGTGATTGCCATCAGCGCCGTGTTGGCGGTGGGCGCATTCCGGTTTCCTCCTGAGATGGGGTTCGTCATTTTGGGGGCCCACGTCTATCCGTACGCAGTCGCGGCGTTCCTGGGCATTGTCGGTCTGTTGCTGTGTTACCAGGCCGTCACCGGTGGTTTTCGCGAGCTGGCAGACCACAGCGACAAAGCTGCCCAAGCGCTGCCCGGCGGCAAATCCGGCGCAGCCTGGGTGACGGTGGGACTGGTGGGGGTGGCCGTGCTGATTAACCTCATCGGCTTCGTATTGGCCGCCGGGTTGCTGTTTGCCTGTTCGGCGCGGGGGTTTGGCAGTCGTCGTCCGGTGAAGGACCTCGCTATCGGCATTGCCTTGACCCTGCCGATTTACTGGCTGTTCAACGCCGGGCTAGGGGTTTCCCTGCCGCCCCTCGTCAATGCCTGGATCTGACCCGGGCCGAAGGAGGTAAACAAGGTGGAAACTCTCGCGAACCTGGCCATTGGTTTTTCCGCTGCGCTGACACCGATTAATTTGATGTGGGGCTTTATCGGCTGTTTGCTCGGCACCGCCATTGGTGTCTTGCCGGGTATTGGACCGGCGCTGACCGTTGCACTGCTGCTGCCGATTACCGCCAAGGTTGACCCTACGGGCGCCTTGATCATGTTCGCCGGCATCTATTACGGCGCGCAGTTTGGCGGCTCGACCACTTCCATCCTGCTCAATACGCCCGGTGAATCGTCCTCCATGGTCACGGCCCTGGAAGGCAATCTCATGGCGCGCAACGGCCGGGCAGGACCGGCCCTGGCAACGGCCGCGATAGGCTCATTTGTTGCCGGCACCATCGCGACGGTGTTCCTGACGTTGTTTGCCCCGATTGTTGCCACGCTGGCGCTCAAATTTGGTCCTGCCGAGTATTTCGCGATTCTGGTGCTGTCCTTCACGACGGTGTCTGCGGTACTCGGCGCTTCGATGCTGCGTGGTTTTGTCTCGCTCGGGATTGGACTGACCATCGGCTTGATCGGCCTGGACTCGACCTCGGGCATTGCCCGCTACACCCTGGCGGTGCCGGAGTTGGTGGATGGCATCGAAGTCGTGCTCGTCGCGGTCGGTTTGTTTGCCGTAGGTGAAGCCTTGTACAGCCTGCTGTATCAAAAAGAAGAAGCGTCCGGTCGGCACCGCTTGACCTCGTTGTGGATGTCGCGCTCTGACTGGAAACGCTCGGTCCCGGCCTGGCTACGGGGCACGTTGATCGGCTTTCCATTCGGGTCGATTCCGGCCGGTGGCGCTGAAATTCCGACGTTCCTGTCCTATTCGGCGGAACGCAAACTGAGCAAGTACCCGAAAGAGTTTGCGGGCAACAAGGGCGAAGGGGCGATCGAGGGCGTTGCCGGTCCCGAGGCGGCCAACAACGCGAGTGCGACGGGTTCTTTGGTGCCTTTGCTGACGCTCGGCATCCCGACGTCCGCCACCGCGGCGATTCTGTTGGCCGCGTTCCAGAACTACAACCTGCAACCGGGGCCGATGCTCTTCCAGACTTCTGGGGAACTGGTTTGGACCCTTGTGGCTTCGCTGTATGTCGGCAACGTGATCCTGTTGGTGTTGAATCTCCCGTTGGTGGGGCTGTGGGTCAAGCTCCTGCAGATTCCCCGGCCGTACCTGAACGCCGGCATTCTGGTGTTTGCCACCATCGGCGTGTACGGCATGCGTCACTCTTCCTTCGACCTGTTGCTGATGTTGGCGATCGGTTGGGGTGGGGTGCTGATGCGTCGTTTCGATTTCCCCGTTGCGCCCGTGATCGTCGGCATGCTGCTGGGGCCTATGGCTGAAAAGCAGCTGCGCAATGCGTTGTCCATCAGCGAGGGGGATTGGCTGGTGTTTGTCACGCAACCGATATCGGCCGCGTTCCTCGCGCTGACGCTGCTGGTGCTGGTGATCCCGCATCTGCTTCACGCCCGCGGTATCAAGTTGCATGAGGACGATTGAGCGGCGTGGCCAGTGCAGCCTGCCGGGAAGGCAGGCGGCAAGGGGGGCTTTGGTTAAACCAGATTGATCGTGACGTCGATGTTGCCACGGGTCGCCTTGGAGTACGGGCACCGCTGGTGGGCGCCATCCACCACCGCCCGAGCGAGAGCAGGGTCCAGACCCGGAAGGCTGACATTGAGGCGCGCCTGGAGGAAAAAGGCGTCTTCGGTCTTGCCAAGGTCTACTTCGGCATCGACGGCGACGTCGCTCGGCAGGGTCACCTTCAACGCCACAGCCGCCTTACCCATTGCACCGATGAAGCAGGCTGACCAACCTGCAGCCAGCAGCTGTTCGGGATTGGTGCCGCTCCCTGACGAGCCAGGCGCAGAAAGCTTGATGTCCAAACGTCCATCGTCGCTTCGCGCCTCGCCGTTACGGCCTCCGGTCGTGTGGGTCTTGCCGGTATAAAGCACGGTATCGATTTCATTGATCATGAGGTGGTTCCTGCTGGGGTGTTGGGCTCTTTAGCCTGGGTTCATCGCAGAACGCCAGATGTTCGACGCCGCCCACTCTTTCACCTTCATGTACTGCGTATGTGTCCTGATTCAGTGGTTGTGTAACGCTGTGTAAGATCGCCCGCGAAAATACACAGCGTTACAAATCTTCCGGTCGGGCTGAAAATGACGGACAAACGTTGGTCCTCCGCAACAGGCTGGACCGGCCGAGACATCACGCTCGTTTGGGCAGTTTCCAGTCTGGCCGAATGAAATGACAGGTGTAGCCGTTGGGATAGTGTTCGAGGTAGTCCTGATGTTCGGGCTCTGCCTCCCAGAACGGGCCTGCGGGCACGATTTCAGTCACGACCTTGTCGGGCCACAAGCCGGATGCATCAGCGTCGGCCACCGTGTCCTCGGCCACTTGCTTCTGTTCATCGTTGAGGTAGAAGAGTGCCGAGCGATAGCTCATACCCACATCGTTGCCCTGACGATTTGTCGTCGTCGGGTCGTGGATCTGGAAGAAAAACTCGAGGATCTGGCGATAGCTGATCTGGTCCGGATCGAACACAATCTCGATCGCTTCCGCGTGCGTGCCATGGTTGCGGTAAGTCGCATTGGGCACATCGCCGCCCGAGTAGCCGACCCGCGTGGACAGCACGCCGGGGTAACGCCTCAGCAAATCCTGCATGCCCCAGAAGCAGCCGCCGGCCAGGATGGCGGTTTCAGTTCGAGTCGTCATATACGGTCCCTCCCATCAGTGAATTCGGGATCAGGTATCAATGTACCTCATGTGCTTTCGCTTTTTGGCCGAAAGCGCTCACTCGGTCCGCGGCCACCGATCCTCGATTGCGTACCACGGCGCTTTGGATGCAACACACACGTGTTTCTGTTTTTCACTCAGGAACGGTGTATCCAGCGTGCCTATCGCCACTGACATCCAGTCCGAATACTCACCTTTGGAGTCAGACCAGAACAGCGAAGAGCCGCACTCGCCACAGAACTGTCGGTCGACGCCCTCAGACGAGTGAAAGGTTTTCAGCGTCTCGACACCCGCAACGATAGTAATCGCCGACCTGGGCGCGCTTGCATACGTCGCGAATGCTGCCCCGTGGCTCTTGCGGCATTGGCTGCAATGGCAATGGGTAACCGCTTTCAGCTCGGCGGCCACTCGATAGTTCACTGTGCCGCACAGGCAACTTCCTTGGTGAAGTGCATCCATGTTCATCGTTTCTCAGGTGTCGGTCGCGCCACTGTAGCGGTCTGCCGGGTTGAGTGAAACCCAAGTGCCCGGTCTTTCGTCAGGCGGTTTTAAGGTATCGTCAGCCCCCAGGATTTGATGCATCCCATGGAGAGAACATGACGTTAACCGCTGAAACGTTGATTGAGATCGCGATGGCCAATCCGGCAAACGCCGAGATTGCCCGGCGCTTGCCTTCGCTCGGCCTGGACCAATGCATGTTGACGGCGGGCTGCCTTTTTCAGGCGGTCTGGAATCATCAAGCCGGGCTTCCCGCCGCTTGGGGTATCAAGGATTACGACGTTTTCTACTTTGATGAAGACGTGTCTTGGGAGGCCGAGAATGAAGTCATCATCGCCGCCCGGAAGCTCTTTCACGACCTCGACTTAAACATCGAAATCAAGAACCAGGCACGGGTTCACCTTTGGTACGGCCAGCGGTTCGGCCGGGCGTATCCCAAGCTTCAGTCGGCAAAGGATGGCATCGATCGGTATCTGATCCTGGGGACATGTATCGGTCTGGATGTAGTGACCGGCGAGGTGTACGCGCCTTACGGTCTGAGCGATGTCGAAGAAGGGCTTTTACGGATCAATCCGGTGAATCATCAACCCGATCTGTTCGATCAGAAGGCCCGGAGTTATCAGGCTCGCTGGCCTTTTCTACGAGTGGTCGCAGTTTGAATCGGCAGGTTCGTTGGCAAAGTCTTCAACTGCTGGGTGTAGTCAGCTCGACTCGCCATTACAATGCAACACGTTGTAACTCATCATTTATAGGGATATTGGCTAGTGGATGACAACAGAAGGCCCATCAAGACGCGCTCTGCGGGCTGGGCAAGACGCATCACCGACATTCTGGTGAAAAGAGACATTTCCCCCAATCAGATATCTGTCGCCAGCATCGCCTTCGCGCTTGCCGGCGTCATGGCGCTCAATATTGATAGCGGTGTCATTGGATCGATCTGCTGCGCGATCGGCATTCAGTTGCGCCTGCTGTGCAACCTCTTCGATGGGATGGTGGCGATAGAGGGCGGCAAGAAGTCCGACATCGGCAGTCTCTACAACGAATTCCCGGACCGGATTGCCGACAGCCTGCTGATCGTCGGGTTGGGGTATGCCATTGGGCAATCCGACCTCGGATGGTTTGCTGCCCTGGCGGCGGCACTGACTGCTTATGTCAGGGTGTTCGGCGGCTCGATCGGTCTCAAGCAGACCTTTATCGGCCCTATGGCCAAGCAACATCGAATGGCCGTAATGACCGCAGGACTGCTGCTGAATGCCGTCGAAGCAAACGTTTATGGCACTCACTACGTACTGCTGATCGCGCTGGCTGTCATCGCCATTGGCTCAGTCGCCACCTGCGTCACACGAACGCTGGCGATCGCCAAGCAACTGAAAGGGGCCGACCATGTGGATCAGTAATGCGCTGATTTCTGTTCTTCGACTGCTGATTGGCGTCACGGCCAGGTGGGAGAGCCCGCCGGATCTCACGCGTCAGCGAATCTATTTCGCCAATCACTCCAGCCATATGGACACCTTGGCCATCATTGCAGCCCTGCCGCCCGAGGCCAGGTTAAATGTGAAACCGATCGCCGCTGCCGATTACTGGGGGAAAAACAGATTTCTGTCGTACATCTCCCAGAAAGGCCTGAACGCTGTGCTGATTGACCGTAAACCGGCGCCCGGCAAAAACGCGTTGGAGCCCATTTTCGATGTGGTGCAGGCGGGTCATTCGATCATCTTCTTTCCAGAAGGCACTCGCTCATCCGAGGCACTGCCCGGGGAGTTCAAATCAGGTCTTTTCCGGCTGGCCGAGACCTTTCCCGATGTCGACCTGGTGCCGATCTACCTGGAAAACCTTCATCGCTCCATGCCCAAAGGCAAACACGTCCCTTTGCCGATCATCTGCACGATCCGTATCGGCAATCCGATGGAAAGGATTGCGGGCGAAGACAAACAGGTGTTTCTGGAACGCGCGCGTAACGCCATTGTGGGGCTGTCGAAATGAGTCTTGACGCAAAGTTTTTGTGGTTCTTTTTTGGATTGGCATGCTTGCTGGCGATTGCTTCGCTGGCCGGTCGATTGCTGGCCCGGCGGGCCAACACAGAAAGCGCTGTCTCGACCATCGAAAACCTCAATCAGCGCGTGAATGCCTGGTGGGGGATGGTCATCATCTTCTTCGTGTCCTACCTGCTGGGCGGTAATGCAACGGTCGTCCTCTTCGGTTTCATCTCGCTGTTCGCGCTCAGGGAATTCATCACCCTGACACCGACCCGACGAGGTGACCATAACGCCCTGTTTTCAGCGTTTTTCATCCTGATCCCGCTGCAATACATTCTGATCGGTACGCATTGGTATTCGATGTTTACGCTGCTGATTCCGGTGTATTCATTTCTGCTGTTACCGGCGATTGCGGTGTTGAGTCAGGACACTGACGGCTTCCTGGAAAGGACGGCAAAAATCCAGTGGGGCGTAATGATCTGCATTTATTGCATCAGCCATGCGCCCGCGCTTTTGCTCCTGGATCTGGAAGGGTTCGCCGGTCAAAACGCGCTGCTGCTGTTCTATCTGGTGTTCGTCGTACAGTTGAGTGACGTGTTGCAGTACGTGTTCGGCAAGCTCTTCGGCAAGCACAAGGTAGCGCCGCTGGTGAGTCCGTCAAAAACGGTGGAAGGCCTGGTCGGTGGCGGCCTCTCTGCAACGCTGATTGGCGGCTGCATGTTCTGGATGACCCCCTTCAGCTTCTGGCAGTCACTGATGATGTCGTTCGTCATCGTGGTGATGGGCTTCCTCGGTGGTCTGGTCATGTCGGCAATCAAACGCAGTTTGAGCGCCAAGGACTGGGGCACCATGATCAAAGGTCACGGCGGCATGCTCGACCGGATGGACTCGATTTGCTTCGCAGCGCCAATCTTCTTTCACCTGACGCGCTACTTCTTCTCTGCAGCTTGATTCGGGCACCCGCAAAACCGAAAAAACATACCGCATGTCGTAAGACATGCGCGTATGGACATTCGCTTCATTAACCACTCGTGCCAGTCGATAACCCTTTCAGCAAACCAATCCGCAGTTGGCTTAGGGGGATTGATTGCCTGCATGTCCGAAGGCAACAGCAAGATCATCGGCCGGACTGTCTCGACCACCGAAGAGCTGTCCACTTTGGCGGGCAAGCTCTCGCAGTCGGTGGATCGGTTCAGACTCTAAGCCATGACGCGATCCCTGTAGCAGCTGTCGAGCTTGCGAGGCTGCGTTCGGTTCGGGCCGCGTTCGGACGAAGCAGTCGTAAGGTCAGGCAATGCGGTGTGTCAGATTCACCGCGCACTTAGGGTTTACGACTGCTGCGTCCGAACGCGGCCCGAACCGAACGCAGCCTCGCAAGCTCGACAGCTGCTACAGAACCGGACGCAAGCTCGCATGAAACGCCTAGAGGTATTTATCCGTCACCGCGCCTTCCGAGGCGCTGGACACCGTCTTCGCGTACTTGGCCAACACCCCGCGTTTGTACCTGGATTCCGGGCGCACCCATCGGGTCTTGCGCTCGGCCAGTTCGGCATCGGAAACATCGACCGTAATCTGTCGTGTTTCGGCGTCGATGGTGATCTTGTCGCCGTCTTCAATCAGCGCAATCGGCCCGCCATCAAAGGCTTCGGGCGTGATATGACCCACCACAAACCCATGCGAACCGCCGGAGAAACGGCCGTCGGTGATCAGCGCAACGTCCTTGCCCAGCCCCTTGCCCATGACCGCCGACGTGGGCGAGAGCATTTCGCGCATGCCCGGGCCGCCCTTGGGGCCTTCGTAGCGAATCACGATCACATCGCCGGCTTTGACTTCGCCGTTGAGGATGCCGGCCAACGCGCCTTCCTCGCCGTGGTAAACCCGGGCCGTGCCTTCAAAGCGCAAACCTTCCTTGCCGGTGATTTTGGCTACCGCACCGGTGGGCGAAAGGTTGCCGCGCAGCACCACTAAATGGGAGTCCTTTTTGATCGGTTGGTCGAAGGGCAGGATCACGTCCTGGCCTTCGGGATAGTCGGGCACGTTTTCCAGATTTTCGGCCAGGGTTTTGCCGGTGACCGTCAGCGCATCGCCATGCAGCATGCCGGCGGCGAGCATGCGCTTCATCAGCGGCTGGATACCGCCGATGGCCACCAGTTCACTCATCATGTATTGACCGCTGGGGCGCAGGTCGGCCACCACCGGGGACACCTTGCCCAGCTCGACGAAATCATCCAGCGTCAGTTCGACATCCACAGCATGCGCCATGGCCAGAAGGTGCAGCACGGCATTGGTCGAGCCGGCGAGGGCGATCACCACCCGAATCGCATTTTCAAAGGCCTTGCGGGTCATGATGTCGCGCGGTTTGAGGTCCAGCTTAAGCAACTCCATGACCTGCTGACCGGCGCGGAAACTGTCCGACGCCTTGTCGCTGCCGACGGCGTCCTGAGAGCTGGAACCGGGCAGGCTCATGCCCAACGCCTCAATCGCAGAAGCCATGGTGTTGGCCGTGTACATGCCGCCGCAGGAGCCGGGGCCGGGAATTGCCACTTCCTCGATTTGCTTGACCTGAATCTCGCTGATGTCACCCCGTGCGTGCTGACCCACGGCCTCGAACACCGAGATGATATCGGTGTGGCCGGCGCCCGGCCGGATGGTGCCGCCATAGACGAAGATGGAAGGGCGGTTCAGCCGCGCCATGCCGATCAGGCAGCCCGGCATGTTCTTGTCACAACCGCCCACGGTCACCAGGCCGTCGAAGCCTTCGCAGCCGGCCACCACTTCAATGGAGTCGGCGATCACTTCCCGCGACACCAGCGAATACTTCATGCCTTCGGTGCCGTTGGCGATGCCGTCGGAAATGGTGATCGTGTTGAAAATGACGCCCTTGGCGCCGGCGGCATTCGCGCCTTTTTCGGCTTCAATCGCCAGTTTGTCGATGTGCATGTTGCAGGGCGTGACCATCGCCCAGGTGGAGGCGATGCCGATCTGCGGTTTCTTGAAGTCCTCGTCGGTGAAACCCACGGCACGCAGCATGGATCGTCCCGGCGCTCGTTCCACGCCATCGACCACTTGAGAGGAATATTTGCGCAGATCAACTTTGTCGCTCATGACATCTCCTCACCGGCTCATCGAGAAAAGCACGATGAGTATAGTGGCCGAGGCGGACTATCAAGTCGGGAACAGACGCGCGGGTTTGCCGTGTCGTGATATTCTTCGCCCCAACTTGCTTTGACCTATTCAGTTTGCGCGTCCTCGAGACGCGCCAACAGAATCACTGTCGCTCAAGTAGCTGAAGCCAATAACGATAAAAAGTCAGTTCAGTAGGGACATATAAACTGAGGTCGATGGAGACACGTCGGCCTTGTGTGCCCACCCTCCAATCGTCATGTGCGAGAACCCACGACATCCTGCCTGAATGCCGTAAACAAGGGGCTCGTAAGTGAAGATGGAAGGGCGGATGGCGTTTTATCATAGGTGCTACACATGTTTAAAAAAATGAACACGGCCCTGCTGGGGCTGGCTTTGTCGATGGGGATCACGTCCGTTCACGCGGAAGAGGCAAAGAAAGTCGATGTGCTGCTCATTGGCGGCGGCATCATGAGCGCGACCCTCGGTGTCTGGCTCAACGAGCTGGAACCGGGTATGTCGATGGAAATGGTCGAGCGCCTCGACGGCGTCGCCCTGGAAAGCTCCAATGGCTGGAACAACGCCGGTACCGGTCACTCCGCCCTGGCCGAGTTGAACTACACCCCGGAAGACGATAAAGGCAACGTTCAGATCCCGAAAGCCGTTGAAATCAACGAAGCCTTCCAGATCTCCCGTCAATTCTGGGCCTGGCAGGTTCAGCAAGGCGTGCTGAAAAACCCGCGTTCGTTCATCAACTCCACGCCACACATGAGCTTTGTGTGGGGCGATGACAACATCAAGTTCCTGAAAAAGCGCTACGAAGCCCTGCAAGCGAGCCCGCTGTTCGCCGGCATGCAGTACTCCGAAGACCCGGCTGTGATCAAGAAGTGGGTTCCGCTGATGATGGAAGGGCGTGACCCGAACCAGAAAGTCGCGGCCACCTGGTCTCCGATCGGTACCGACGTCAACTTCGGCGAGATCACCCGCCAGTTCGTTGCGCACCTGCAAACCACGCCGAAGTTCGACTTGAAACTGTCTAGCGAAGTGCAAGACATCACCAAGAACGAAGATGGCAGCTGGCGCGTCAGCTACAAAAACCTGAAAGACGGCAGCAAAACCGAAACCGACGCCAAGTTCGTGTTCATCGGCGCGGGCGGCGGTGCACTGCACCTGCTGCAGAAGTCCGGCATTCCTGAAGCCAAGGAATACGCAGGCTTCCCGGTTGGCGGTTCGTTCCTCGTGACCGAAAACCCGACCCTGGCCGAACAACACTTGGCCAAGGCCTACGGCAAAGCCTCCGTTGGCGCACCGCCAATGTCGGTTCCGCACCTGGACACCCGTGTCCTGGACGGCAAGCGCGTCATCCTGTTTGGCCCATTCGCGACCTTCAGCACCAAGTTCCTGAAAGAAGGCTCGTACCTGGACCTGCTGACCACCACCACCACGCACAACGTGTGGCCAATGACCAAAGTCGGCATCAAGGAATACCCGCTGGTCGAGTACCTGGCTGGCCAACTGATGCTGTCTGACGAAGACCGCCTCAACGCCCTGAAAGAATACTTCCCGAACGCCAAAGCCGAAGACTGGCGCCTGTGGCAAGCCGGCCAACGCGTGCAGATCATCAAGCGTGATGAAGCCGCTGGTGGTGTGCTGAAGTTGGGTACTGAGATTGTTGCTTCGCAAGACGGCAGCATCGCGGGTCTGCTGGGCGCATCGCCGGGCGCTTCGACGGCTGCACCGATCATGCTGACCGTGCTGCAGAAAGTGTTCAAGGACAAGGTGGCTTCGCCAGCCTGGCAGGAAAAGCTGCACCAGATCGTGCCTAGCTATGGCACTCAGTTGAATGGCAGCCCTGAGAAAGTGGCTGAAGAGTGGGCTTACACCGCCAAGGTGTTGCAGCTGACTCCGCCGCCGGCGATTGGTCAGATGGTGGCTCCGGCTGCTGCTCCGGCTGCTCCGGCTAAGGCTCCGAAGGCCAATGCTGCGACTGATATGGCTTTGTAACTAGAGGCCAAATCAAAAGCCCACTGAACCGGTGACGGTCAGTGGGCTTTTTTGTGGGCGCAATTCAGTTCTTGCAGGTTACGCAACACTAAGGCCGAAGCGGGCGGACCGCTAACTCACTCCTGCGTTGGTTTTTTCTCAACGTCCTTCGAACCGCTAGAGGTGGCCGCATCTTTGTCCGTCTCCTCCGAGCTGGCACCGGAGTTTGAACCCGCCGCTTCCTCACCTTTTTTGTCGGCCTTCTCCTCCTTGGATTCAGTGCCCTGAGCCTGGTTGATTCCGGGAAGCGCGGCAGGTGCGTCTTCAGTCACCTTTTCCGCAGCAAACGCGAAAAGCGAGCAGGCGGACACCAGGCCCGCGATCGTGAGAGCAGCAATTGTCCTGTTCATCATTTAGGCCTGCCATGTGAGGGGGTGTACAGCGTTGGAATAACCGGGAAGGGGAAGGTGCTGAGGAGCAGACAAACGGTGGTGGCTCCTGATTTCGCAGCACCAGAGACGGCCAAGCAGTGCCTTCATCCGTCGCGACAAAATGGCTTAAGCTAATCGAAGACTGGAATGGAACATCTCGACTAAAGGACGCGACATTTATGGAAATCCCCTTTTCTCAAATCAGCGAGCGTTTGAACAATCGCCGGTTTTCGGTAGCAGACAACGCCCACGGGCTGTCCGATGCACGCACCGTATTTCACTACCATGTCGAGGAAGGTGCCATTTGGGGTACTTACCAGGGCGGCCATATCCGCATGGGTAATCAAGTCGGACGCGTGACTGGTCCCGATACCATTGAGCTTCTTTATCAGTGCTTGACTACGGATGGTGAGATTCTTGCCGGCTGGTCTCGGGGCACGGTAGGCGTTGATCACGCAGGACGCACCACTCTGACCTTTGTCTGGGGTTGGCTGTCGGGTGCGACTGGAGGTGGGGAGTCTAGCTACGTCGAGCTTGCCGCGTAGCGGTTAAGGATTTTTTGACAGTCACGCAGTAAAAAGCCCACTGAACCGGTGACGGTCAGTGGGCTTTTTAGTGTCTGAAATTCAGTTGCTTCGAATGACACGATGGAGAGTGTTTTGTAGGCGACTCAGTCTCAAACCAGCGGACTCACCCGCATCCCCCGCGCCGGATCATCCAGCAACTTGAATTGCTCCACCATGAAATCTATCAACATCCGCATCGACGGCAGCATTCCATGCCTGCTCGCAAACACGGCGTAGATCATTTCAGTCCGCGGAGCCCAGTCAGGCAAAACCACCACCAGTTGCCCGCGATCAATGTAGTCGTGCACCAGGGACATAGGCATCTGCGCAATGCCGACGCTGTCCAGCGCCGCGCATCGCAGCATCGGCAGTCCTTTGGTGATGAGTTGCGGACGATGCTGAATAGTAAATTCCGCGCCATCCTGATGAAACAACGTCCAGCTGTAATCACGTTGCGGACTGCCGTGATGGACGCTGGGGAAGCGTGACAGGTCTTCCGGTTCCTGGGGTTCGCCCAGGCGCTGCAATAGCGCGGGGCTGGCCACCAGACATTGTGGCCGCTGGGACATAACCCGGTTAACCAGGTCCGAGTCCTGAAGGGGAGGCGGGCGTACTCTCAGGGCAAGATCAACGCCCTCGGCCACCACGTCTACTTGACGGTCGCTGGCTTCCAGATGCACTTCGACTCGCGGGTGCATGGCCATGAATCGCGTGATCATGCCGCCCACGCATTCTTCCAGTAACACCGTCGGGCAGGTGACGCGCAGCAAGCCACCGGGTTCTGAGCGGGTCATGGCAACCGCCGCTTCAGCGGCTTCTGCTTCCTTGAGCATTGAACGGCAATGGGCGTAGTACGTCAGCCCTAGTTCCGTCACTTTGAAACTGCGGGTGTTACGGATGATCAGGCGCACGCCGAGTCTTTCTTCGAGCAGGGCGATCCGTCGGCTGAGGTTGGATTTTGGAATGCCTAGCGCCCGTGCAGTCGGCGCGAAGCCACCGTGGTCCACCACCATAACAAAGTACTGAAGGTCATTGAGATCGAGCACTGGGCGACGTTCATTCAGCCAAAGGAGGCCAACTATACAAGAAGGATCGTCCACTGTATGGGAAAGAGAAACCAACTATTGGGGCCTAGTTCGTTAGGCAACGCGGGGGCTAGATTGCCGCTGTTTGGTTGGTTCACTTAAGGAGATACAGATGTTACGCAGGACAGTTCTCGCCATGTCTTTGGGTTTGGCCGCACTGGGTTCGGTGTGTTGTGCCAATGCTGCAAATGATCCTTCCGTTGTGCTGGTGCATGGGGCGTTTGCCGACGGTTCTGACTGGGCGAAGGTGATCACCTTGTTACAGGCCAAGGGTGTGCAAGTACGGGCCGTGCAGAACGGTTTGAATTCGCTGGCCGATGATGTGGCTACAACCCGCCGCGCGATTGAAACGGCGCCGGGCAAAGTGGTGCTGGTAGGGCATTCGTGGGGCGGCAGTGTGATCACTGAAGCCGGTGCCAGTGACAAGGTAGCGGCGCTGGTCTACGTGGCCGCCTTCGCCCCGGACGTCGGGCAGACCACGGGTGAGCTCGGTAAAGACTATCCGCCGTCGCCGGGCATGCGCGAATTTGTGGCCGACAAGGCCGGGTATCTGTCGCTCACGCAGCAAGGTATGGAGCAGGATTTTGCCCCGGACGTGCCCGCGGCTCAGGCCCGATTGATGGCCTCCACGCAAGGCGCCATCAATGCCCGAGCGTTCGACGAACGCATCAGCGTGGCCGCGTGGAAGCAGAAGCCATCGTGGTACATCGTCAGTGAGCGCGATCGCATGATTGCACCTGAACTTCAGCGCGCACTCGCCAGGAAAATAAACGCCACAACGACTGCGCTGCCCACCAGCCATGTGCCGCATCAGTCCCGCCCGGCAGACGTGGCCAAGGTCATTACCGAAGCGCTGAACACCACGCGCTGAACATGACCTGCGATGTAAATCAAAGTCGCTACATCAATAAATAGGGATATGAAAGATGACTGTAAATAGCAAGGTGTTCGACTTTGTCATTCTGGGTGGCGGTTCTGCCGGCGCCGTATTGGCGGCGCGTTTGTCGGAAGACCCACAACTTAGTGTTCTGTTGGTTGAGGCGGGGCGAGCCTTTGAACCCGATGAATATCCAGAAGCGATCTACAGCAGCAATATCATCGCCGCCAACGCGGATGGACGTTATGAGTGGGGGTATTTCGCAACGCCGGTCGATCAACCGCAATCGGTCTACGTTCCGCGTGGAAAAGTATTGGGCGGAAGTTCCGCCATCAATGGCGCCGTTGCCTGCCGGGCCTTGCCTTTTGACTTTGCGCGCTTCACTGCCAAAGGCCTGAAAGGCTGGAGCTTTGAAGAAGTGCTGCCCTATTACAAAAAAATGGAGCGCACCCCGCACGGTGAAGAACAATGGCACGGCCGCAGCGGGCCGCTTCCGATTCACCAAATGTCATTGGAGTACATCACTCCTGTACAGCGCGCAATGGTCGAGGCGGCATGGGCTTGCGGAGCCAACAAAGTTGACGACTTTAATGACCCAGAGGCCAATAACGGCGCTGGCCCCATTCCAATGAACGTGATCAACGGTGTACGTGTTAACACCGGGATGGCCTATCTCACCCGTGAAGTGCGTGTTCGCCCAAACCTGACGATCCTGGATCAAAGCCTCATCGACAAAGTGTTGATTGAAGGCGGCAAGGTTCAGTCCGTGTTGTTGGCTGGCGGCGAAAAAGTCCACGGCAAAGAAGTCATTCTTAGTGCTGGCGCCTATGGCTCTGCTGCCATTCTTCTACGTTCAGGTATCGGCCCCAGGGCAGATCTTGAAGCATTGGATATTCCTTTGGTCAAAGAGGCGCCGGTCGGTGTTCGACTGCTCGATCATGCGTTCTTCTGGATGAATTTCAGTGGAACAGAAGCGTTGAAGGGGCTGGATCATCCGGTGGTGGGGGCGCAGTGGTGGACCCATTCATCCTATGCCGGTTCGGATAAGGAGCTGGATATCGCTATTTCCCCCTCACATTTGCTCGATCCCGCCAGCAGTCCGACCGGTGTCGCGTTTTCGCTGGGTCTGGAACTGATGCATTGCACGTCCCACGGCCGCCTGCGTTTGAAAAGTCGCGATCCCGAAGAGGCACCTGTTATCGAACTGAATCATCTGAGCAGTGAGGATGATATGAACAGGATGATCGAGTGTTTCCGTCTGGCCAGAAAACTGGCCAACACGGAGCCGCTTAAAAGCATGATCGTGGAAGAGCTCTATCCAGGCTCATCCACTGACGACAGTAATGAGCACATTCGTGCCGCGCTGGCAAAAGGTGTGGGCACTTTGCAGCACCCTTGTTCGACGGCCCCGATGGGGTTGCCGGATGACCCAAACGCCGTGGTGGATGAGGAAGGGCGCGTTTACGGCATAGAAGGGCTGCGCGTTATTGATGCGTCTATTTTTCCCGAGATCCCGCTGATCAACTTGAACCCGACCGTCATCATGACGGCGGAAAAGTTGTCCGATGCCATTAAAAAATCCCTCCAGTCCGCATAAAAAACCTTGAGGGGGCATGCCATCTGGAAGGTATGCCCCCGACTTTTCTTTGGATTACCAAAACTTGAACAAACTGTCCGAGATGCATTCTTTCGCCATGGTGGTGGACACCGGCAGTATTTCCGAAGCCGCCCGGCGTTTGGGTATCGCCAAGTCAATGGTCAGCCTGCGGATCCAGCAATTGGAAAAGCGCCTGGGCAGCATCTTGTTGGAGCGTGGTCGTCAGGCCCGGCTGACTGAGTCGGGCGAGGTGTTTCACAGTTATTGCGTACGTATTCTGGCCGATGTCGAGGATGCCGAAGATGCAGTGTTGGCGTTTCAATCGAGTTTGCGCGGGGTCCTGCGGCTTGCAGCGCCGATGGCCTTCAGCATTCGCTACCTGACGCCGATTCTGTCGTCATTCGCGGTGCGTTACCCCGAGTTGCGGCTGGACGTCGAGTTTGATGACCGCCACGTCAACCTGCACGAAGAGCATTATGACGCGGCCATCCGCATCGGCGAGTTGCCTGACTCCTCGCTGGTCGCCAAGACCATTACGCCCAACCGGCACATCATTTGTGCGAGTCCGGAGTACCTGGCCGCTCACGGCACACCGCAAACCCCGCAAGAGCTGGCCCAGCATTTCGCCATGCTTTATGTGAATCGCGAACCCCACGGCATGTGGATGCTACCGGTGAACAACACCTTGGAATCGTTTCGTGTCCGCTGCCGTATGCGCACCAATAATGGCCATCAACTTTTGGAAGCCGCCAAGGCTGGTATGGGCCTGGCGATTTTGCCGACGTTCCTCGCGGCGCAGGCCATTGTGGCTGGTGAACTGAAAGAGGTGTTGGCGCCTTATGCCCCGCGAGGCGGCAATATCTCGGCGGTTTACCGGCGATCCCAGCGAGCTTCGCCCAAGCTTCAGGCGCTGATCAACTTCCTCATCGAACAGATCGGTAGCCCACCGGTGTGGGAGCAAATGCTGACGGCTCACTCGCAACCACAGCGTTGATTCGTTCGAGAATAACGAAACGTGGAATCGTCTTTTGCCGGCTTATGAGTCTGCGCACCCTCCCATATGCTTTTTCCCAACAGGCGCAATCTGGCGTCTGACAGGGAAGAAGACGGATGAAGAGTACCCTTAACAATCCTGCTCGCCGTGCTGTTCTGGCCGGCGGTGTTGTGGCCGCCGCTACGTTGGCGGCGGGCAGTGGTTTGGCGCAGGCGTTGGAGTCAAGCGGTAGTGCCGGCAAGCGTGCCGCTCACAGCGCCCCGGTTGACGTGATCATTGTCGGCGGTGGCTCGGCAGGTGCGGTTTTGGCCCGTCGTTTGAGCGAGAACAACCAGCGACAGGTGGTATTGCTTGAGGCGGGCCACAGCTACAGTCCGCACAATTACCCCGAGATCATTGCCAGCAGTGACATCGTCGGTGCCAATGCCAATCCTGAGTTCGAATGGGGTTACAAGACCCGACCGGGCTACATTGATCATCCCATCGGCGCCTTGCGCGGCAAGGTGCTGGGAGGCAGTTCGGCGATCAACGGCGCGGTGGCCATCCGCGCCCGTGCCAGCGACTTCAAGCGCTGGGATCTGCCTGGCTGGAGCTATGAAGAGCTGCTGCCGTCGTTCAAAAAACTGGAAACCCACAGCGGTGGAGCCAACCCGTTGCACGGCCATGAAGGGCCGCTGCCGGTGCATCAATTGGGCAAGGCCGATGTCACTCCTATGCAGAGGGCCTTCATCTATGCGACCTTCGCCAACGGCTACAGGGTGATTGACGACTTTGACGGCGCTGACGCCCACGGCGTCGGTCCGTACCCGATGAACATCGTCAACGGCGTGCGGGTCAACACCGGCATGGCGTATCTCACCGATGAGGTGCGCGCCCGCGACAACCTGCATATCCGTACCGACAGCCTGGTGGACAAAGTGCTGTTCGACGGTACTCGTGCGATCGGTGTGCAACTGGGCAACGGTGAGAAGCTGCTGGCCGGTGAAGTCATCCTGTCAGCTGGCAGCTACGGCAGCGCCGCGATCCTGTTGCGTTCCGGCATTGGTCCTGGCGAGGACCTGCGAGCCTTGCAGATTCCACAAGTCGCTGAGCTGGCGGTCGGGCAGAATCTGGTGGATCACCCGTTCTATTACAACGCCTATGCCGCCAGGCCTGACCTGATCGGCAGCCAGTCGCCCGCCATCGGGGCCAAACTCTGGACCCACAGCCGTTCTGCCGAGAATGGCGAGCTGGATCTGCATATCACGGCCACGCATTTGTTCCCTCATGAACAGAGCCCGACCGGCGTTGGCTTCGTGCTCGCGGTAGCCCTGACCCGGCCACTGTCTCGGGGCAAGGTGACGCTGGCCAGTCGCGATCCGTTCGTGGCACCGAACATCGACCTGAATTTTCTCGCCGAGCCCAAGGATCGCCAGCGCCTGCTGGATGGCATCCGTCTGGCCCGCAAAATCGGCACCACGGGGCCTCTGAATTCGTTGATCCATTCCGAGCTCAACCCCGGTCAAGGCAACGATTCGGACGAGGCCTTGCTGGCCAGTGTCAAAGCCAGTCTCGACACCTATCACCACCCGACCTCGACGGCCCCGATGGGCAAGCCAGGGGATACGCGAGCGGTGGTCGACCTGCAAGCGCGGGTCATCGGTGTGCAGGGGCTGCGCGTGGTGGACGCGTCGGTCTTCCCCGACGTGCCATCGGTCGCCACCAACATCACCGTGATTGCCACCGCCGAGCACATTGCCCGTCTTTACGCTTGACCCTCAGGAACCTGCCTCTATGAACAGCACCCCGGTTTTGAACTGGATCGACGGCCAATGGCTGGACTCCGGTGTTTACAAAGACTCCATCGACCCTGCGACCTACGAGCTGATTGGTCGATACGCCGAAGGAGGCTTGAACGAAGCGCAACAAGGGATTGAAGCGGCGCAACGGGCGTTTGCCGAAACACCCTGGAAAGATGACCGCCAATTGCGCGCTCAGGTGTTGCTGGAGCTGGCGGACGCCTTCGAGCGCAACGCCGATGAGCTGATCGATACCCTGGCGCTGGAAAACGGCAAGATCCGACCCGAAGCCGAGTTCGAGGTCGGCATGGTGCCCTCCAAGTTGCGCTATTACGCCGCCCTGGCGCGTGCCGAATACGGTCGAGCGGCCGAGCCCCGACTCGGCAAGCTATCGTTGGTGATTCGTCAGGCGGTAGGCGTGGCGGGCATCATCGTGCCGTGGAACTCGCCGGTGGTGCTGATGATTCGCTCACTGGCACCGGCGCTGGCGGCCGGTTGCACCACGGTCATCAAAATGCCCGGGCAAACCGCGCAGACCAACTGCCTGGTGGCCCGGATCATGAGCGAGGCGCTGTCGCTGCCGCGCGGCGTCATCAACCTGTTCAGCGAGCAGGGCGCGGCCGGCTCCATCCACCTGGTGGAATCACCCCGGGTTCCGGTGATCAGTTTTACCGGCAGCACCACCACCGGCCGGGCGATTTCAGCCGTGGGGGCGCAACACCTCAAGCGTTTTGGCCTGGAGTTGGGCGGGAAAACACCCATGTTGGTGTTTAACGACGCCGACCTTGATGCCGCGGTACCCACTCTGGTGAAAGCCCTGACGGTATTCGCCGGTCAGTTCTGCATGACCGGTTCGCGGCTGCTGGTGCAACGCGATATCGCCACGGCGTTGACCGAGCGTCTGGCCGAGCAACTGGAAGCTGTGCGTGTGGGGCCCGCCGCGGATTCGGCCAGCGAAATGGGTCCGTTGATCGATAAGCCCAACGTGCAACGGGTCAATCAAATCGTGAAGGAGGCGATTACCGCCGGTGCCCAGGTCATCGTTCGCGGTGGCCCGGTGACCGAGGGGCCTTTGGCCAAGGGCGCGTTCTATCGCCCGACGCTGCTGCGGGTCAGCGACCCCGAGATGGCGATCGTCCAGCGCGAAACTTTCGGCCCGGTGCTGACGCTGCAGGTCTTCGACAGCGAAGCCGAGGCGATCGAACTGGCCAACAACAGCGAGTTCGGTCTGGCGGCCAGTGTCTGGACCCGCGATGTCGACCGCGCGCTGCGGGTGGCTCGCGAACTGGAGGCGGGCACGGTGTGGGTCAACGACTGGGCCGTGGTCTACGACGAGTTCGAAGAAGGGGGTTTCAAACAGTCGGGGCAGGGGCGCCTCAACGGCGTGGCGGCCATGGATGACTTTGTCGAGTACAAACACATCGCCCTCAATCCTGGCCTGCGTCAAGGCTGAATCCAATGCAGCCACCCCGATTGTTGACCGGCATGCTGCTGGCAGGGACGCTTGCCGCGTCCTCTGCCTTTGCCGCCAACCAGAATAATGTGTCGCCCATGAGAAGTGCCCCCATGTCCCAGGACAGACTTTACGACGCTTTACTTGATGCACTCGCCGCGACGTTCGGCCATCACCCGGGATTTCGCGTGACCCATGCCAAGGGTGTATTGCTACGCGGAACCTTTGCGGCTTCGCCATCAGCTCCCGTACTAAGCCGGGCAGCCCATTTGCAGGGGCAACCGGAGTCGGTGCTGCTGAGGTTCTCCAACTTCAGCGGCGTGCCAGCCACCGAGGACGGCGATCCGCAGGCCAGTCCTCACGGCCTGGCCGTTCGCTTTACGCTGCCGGACGGTGAGTTCACGGACATCGTGACGCACTCGTTCAACGGCTTTCCGGTGGCCACACCCGAAGACTTCCTGAGTTTTTTGCAGGGCATCGCCGCCAACGTCGCCACGTCGCCGAATCCGCTGCCGCTGCAAACCTTTCTGGCCAATCATCCACGTGCGGAGCATTTCCTTCAGGCACCCAAGCCCGCGCCGAGCAGTTACGCCAGCGTCGAATACTTTGGCGTGAATGCCCTGGTGTTCAGCAACCGTCAGGGTGAAGCGTTTATCGGTCGCTACCGTATTGAGCCGTTGCTGGCAGAGCCTGCATTGAGTGATCAGCAAGCCGCCGCGATGCCAGCCGATTATTTGCAGGACGAAATCGGCGCCCGACTGGCCAGGGGGGCAGTGAAGTTACGTCTGGTGGTGCAACTGGCGGCGCCGGGGGATGCCATCGAAGACGGGTCGATCCCTTGGTCGCGCAGCCACGAGGAAGTCGAGCTGGGGATTCTGACCCTTGATGCGCTTGTCCCGGCTGAGGAACAACAGCTTGCCCAGCAGCGCCTTGATTTCAACCCCGGGCGCTTGCCCGATGGCATCGCACCCAGTCACGACCCGATGATTCTGGCGCGCGAACGCCTCTACCAGCGGGCCATGCTCCGGCGGCAGCAACCATGAGCATTGACGCCGATATTGGCGTCAGTGTGATTGTGCATGAGGTCAATCCGCAGTATCAGGCGTTGTATGAGCAATGGATGAACAAGGCCATCGACGCCCATCGACAGTTTCCGGGTTACCTGGCGACGGATGTGGTCAAACCGGTCGGCTTGCACTTGCGCTACGCAATCATCCTGCGCTTTGTCAGCAAGGGGCATGTCACGGCCTGGCTGGAATCCCGGGTTCGTCATGCCTTGTTGCGCGAGTCGTTGCCCTGGCTGCGGCAGGACTACCACCGTACTGACGATGATTCGAAATTCTGGTTTGAGCCGCTGCAAGGTCGGGTGACCGTCGAGCGATGGAAGCAATGGTTGGTGTCCTGGATGATCGTATTGCCGTTGACCGTTTTTGTGCCTTGGGTTCTGGCGGCTGGGCTTGAACTGTCTGATCTGCGTCTGCCGGTCTGGTTGTTCAAGGTTGCGGTTGCCGGGGTGGTGTCATTCAGTATGGTCTATGGGTTGATGCCGTTGACGACGCGTCTGATGTCGCGTTGGTTGTTGAGCTGATATCAGTGGTCGTGAATGATTAACTCCTCCGTTTATCACGATATAGCCGCTATTAAACGTGCAATAAGCTATCCGTGATCATTCCCGAAAAAGTTGTCTCGACCGGTCCGATAAGAAAGACAGATCCCACGCCATCCCATTGAACCGTCACAGTTCCACCATCACATTCAACCTCAACGGAATTGTCTAACAAGCCACGACGAATTCCGTTAACAGCGGCGCCACAAGAGCAGGAACCTGAACCGAGTGGAATACCACTCCCGCGCTCCCAGATACGCAACCGAATGTGCTTTCGGTTAATGATCTGGACGAAATGCACGTTCGTCCTGAGGGGGAATAGGGGATTGGTTTCTATTGTCGGTCCGATTGCCGCTATATCAATGGCCGTCAGATCATCCACAAAATAGGTGCAGTGCGGATTGCCCATGCTGCACGCTGTTGGGCCACCAGCAAGTGGCAAAACAGCAGTGTCCAGTTCCAGAGCCAGGGGAATATCCGACCAGCCGAAAAGCGGCTCTCCCATGTTCACAGAAATTGCGCCGGTTGAGGTCCGTTCGCAAGTGAGTAGACCACGGTTGGTTCGGAGCGATATCGAAGTGGTATTTGATTCGCGCATCAGCCTATCCGCGGCACCCCGCGTTGCGCTGCCGCAAGCATCCAGCGTGGAGCCATCTGCATTCCAGAACATCAAACGCGCATCTGCATCATCGCAATCGAGCACCACCGCGAGTTGATTGAATCCGACTCCTCGGTGCCGATCACCCATTCGCCGAGCCAGGGTACTTGTCATTGGATTGGCCGCGTTTCGCGAGTTCACAATAATGAAGTCATCGCCATTGGCGTGCATTTTATGAAAATTCAGTGGCATAAATAAATCCTGGCGGAATTGACGTTTAAAGGCGATCTAGCCCCGATCCGGTGTTCTGATCCGTATTTTCCTGCGCTATCTGCATCTGTAACGCACACAGCCGCCGGCTCACAATATCGGCATGCGCCGCAGTCGCGGCAACCGCTGCACCGCAAACTCATAATGTAGGAGGCCCAATGGGCAAGATGGCGATTTTCCTGGGTGGATTTCTGGTGTTGACCATTTTGATTGGGGCGCTGGCCACAATCTCTCCCGCTTAGTTCTTCCTGCGATCAAACATCTTCCCGCCAACGCCGCGCCTGAACGACCAACGCTGGCGCAAAGTGCAGCACGACCATTCGCACCAGGTGATGGGTCAGGATGAACACCACGTTTAGCCCGCCACTGAAGGCGACGAGGGCGATGGTTTCGATGGCGCCCGGCATGTACGCCAGCCACAACGACAAGGGATCGCTGCCCAGAATCCGTCCGGCCACTGCGGCAAACGCTGCTGCGATCAGCAGCATCAGGCCGATGGCCATCAGCCCGGCTCGTCCGTGGCGGGCAAGTTCTGCGAGGCTGATGTCTTTGAATTTCGAGCCAATCAGTACGCCGAGGAGGACCACGGCGGTGTCGACACTCCATGACGGCAGGTGGAAGGCCTGGAGATAGCCCAGCTTGAGGTAGACGCCGGTGACGACGATAGCGGTGAGCATGAACGGCGCCGGAACGCCGACGCGCAACAGCAAGCGGCCGAGCAACAGGCACAAGGCAATCAGCGACAGCAGGGTCAGCGCGGTACTCATGAGCAGCGGGCTGCTCTCGGCAAGCGCTACGTCGGTCTGTCCGGGAATGCAGAAACTGACCAGCACGGTGATCGACAGCAGTCGCACCAGGTGCACGACGATCACCTTGCTGGACGCGCGCTCGGACTCGAGCAAATCGAACACGGCGGCGAGTGCGCCCGGATACACGGCTAACAGAGAGTCCTTCGGGTTCCATCCCGAGACCTTTAGCAGCCACACACCGGCCACGGCACTTTGGACCGTCAGGCCCAGCAGCATGAAGCCCAGACTGGGCAACATGGCAGCCGCCGTTTGGCTGTTCCACGAGGTGAACATCAGGCCGGTCGCGATCCCCAACACGATTTGCACGTAGACAAGGCTGAAGGGCAGCGCAGGAGAAAAACGCAGGTTGCTGGCGATCAACGCAGTCGCGAGTATTGAACCGAGCAACAGGCCATGGGGGAGGCCGGCGTACTGCAGCGCGGTGCCGATACCGGTGGCGATCAGCAAACACAATAGGGTTTTCATGGTTTTGTGAGTCTTCCTTGATTCTTGTGGAACCCAACGCTTGCATCCGCGCCACGCACGTTTTCCCATCTAACGGCGTGAAGCGTCAAGTGACAAAAAGCACAACGCCTCCACAGTGGGAGGCGTTGCAGTTTCAGCGATACCGCTCGTGTTACTTACGGTCGAAGCGATCCAGGTCCATCACTTTGGCCCAGGCAGCTACGAAGTCTTTGACGAACTTCTCCTGCGCATCAGCGGTTGCATAGACTTCCGCCAACGCACGCAGTTGCGCATGTGAGCCGAAGACCAGATCAACGCGAGTGCCGGTCCACTTCATTTCGCCGGTTTTGCGATCGCGCCCTTCAAACTCCTCATTGGCCTCCGACACCGGTTTCCATTCCACGCCCATGTCCAGCAGGTTCTTGAAGAAGTCGTTGGTCAATGCCTCCGGCTGCTGGGTGAACACACCGTGCCTGGTTTGCCCGACGTTGGTGTTCAGCACGCGCATGCCGCCAATGAGCGCGGTCATTTCTGGCGCGGTGAGTGTCAGCAGTTGCGCCTTGTCGATCAACAGCTGCTCGGCCGCTACGCTGTATCTGCCTTTGAGGAAGTTGCGGAAACCATCGGCGATGGGTTCGAGGAAGCCGAAAGACTCCACGTCC
Source organism: Pseudomonas sp. LS2P72 (assembly GCF_054897865.1). Lineage (NCBI taxonomy): Bacteria > Pseudomonadati > Pseudomonadota > Gammaproteobacteria > Pseudomonadales > Pseudomonadaceae > Pseudomonas > Pseudomonas sp. LS2P72. Next base: position 4,377,017 of record NZ_CM142708.1, on the reverse strand, counting down.
GTCTGCTCTTGGGTGGCGTCCATCCGTCCTGGTGTGAACGGAACTGTCACGGTTTGACCGGCATTTTTCGCCGCCTGCTCGACGCCGGCGTTACCGGCCAGCACGATCAGGTCTGCCAGCGAGATTTTCTTGCCGCTGTTATTGAACTCGCTCTGGATACCTTCGAGTTTCGCCAGCACGCTCGCCAGCTGCTCAGGCTGGTTGGCCTGCCAGAACTTCTGCGGGGCCAGACGCAAACGCCCGCCGTTGGCGCCACCGCGTTTGTCGGAGCCACGGAAGGTCGAAGCCGCCGCCCAAGCCGTTGATACAAGTTGCGAGACGGTCAGGCCCGAGGCCAGGAGTTTGCTCTTGAGCGCGGCGACGTCACTGTCGTTGACCAGGGCATGGTCAACCGCAGGAATCGGGTCTTGCCAGAGCAATTCTTCGCTCGGCATTTCCGGGCCGAGGTAGCGGGAGAGGGGGCCCATGTCGCGGTGGAGCAGCTTGAACCAGGCACGGGCGAATGCGTCGGCCAACTGGTCTGGATTGGCCAGGAAGCGCCGCGAAATCGGTTCATAGATCGGGTCGAACCGCAGCGCCAGGTCAGTGGTCAGCATGGTCGGATTACGACGTTTTGACGGGTCGTGAGCATCCGGAATGATGCCGGCGCCGGCGTTGTTTTTCGGTATCCACTGGCTCGCACCGGCCGGACTTTTGCTCAGTTCCCACTCGAAGCCGAACAGGTTTTCCAGGTAGTTATTGCTCCACCGGGTGGGTGTGGTGGTCCAGGTGACTTCCAGGCCGCTGGTGATGGTGTCCGGGCCTTTGCCGGTGCCGAAGCTGTTCTGCCAGCCAAAGCCCTGGGCTTCGAGGCCAGCGGCTTCGGGCTCGGCGCCGACATTGTCGGCAGGTCCGGCGCCGTGGGTCTTGCCGAAGGCGTGGCCGCCGGCGATCAGTGCCACGGTTTCTTCGTCATTCATCGCCATGCGCCCGAACGTTTCGCGGATATCCTTACCCGAAGCGACCGGATCCGGATTACCTTCAGGACCTTCCGGGTTCACATAGATCAGGCCCATTTGCACAGCCGCCAACGGGTTCTCCAGGAAGCGCCCCTGGTCGGTGCGACTTGCCTCATTTTCCCCAGGCTCAGCTACGAGTGGGCCTTCGCCAGGCTCTTGCATGGGCTCGTTTTTTTTGCCGTAGCGGGTGTCGCCGCCCAGCCACTTGTTTTCCGAGCCCCAGTAGACGTCCTCACTCGGTTCCCAAACGTCCGGACGACCACCGGAAAAGCCAAAGGTCTTGAAGCCCATGGACTCCAGCGCAACGTTGCCGGTGAGGACGATCAGATCGGCCCAGGAAATTTTACGACCGTATTTTTGCTTGATCGGCCAGAGCAGCCGACGTGCCTTGTCGAGGCTGACGTTGTCCGGCCAACTGTTGAGCGGCGCGAAGCGTTGCTGGCCGGAACCGGCGCCACCACGACCGTCACCGGTGCGGTACGTACCGGCGGAGTGCCAGGCCATGCGAATGAAGAGTGGCCCGTAGTGACCGAAGTCCGCCGGCCACCAGTCCTGGGAATCGGTCATCAACGCAGTCAGGTCTCTTTTGACCGCTTCAAAGTCCAGGCTTTTGAAAGCTTCGGCGTAGTTGAAGCCCTCGTCCATGGGATCGGACAGGGACGAGTGCTGATGGAGGATCTTCAGATTCAGTTGGTTCGGCCACCAGTCGCGGTTTGTCGTGCCACCGCCAGCGGCGCTAATGAACGGGCATTTCGATTCGTTTGCCATGTGTGAGCTACCTTTGGTCGTATTCATCCGGCTATCCGGCCCAACGTGGGCGTTAAACAGCAACGGGCGAAACCAATGACACAGGCTGCAGGGCCAGCAGTTTGATCAACTGATTGTTTTGATCACACGGGAATTCTGAACAGCGGCAATCGAGTTGCCTGCACGGTGGCCTACGGCAGGTTTAGTCAGGCTTCTGACCCATTCCTATCTCCTTATCAGCTCTTGACCGGCCGGCTTATGGTGCCGACGCTCGAATAAGGTTAGACCCCAGTTGGGAAGTCAGCTAATAGGGGGAGTATTGGGGCGTGATAGGCAGAGTCTTTTACGGGTATCACGGTCAGTTCCCGCGTCTATTTGAAGCATAGACGCGGGAGAGCCGTTACTTGCGCACGTTCTGGTACAGCATCAACCTTGAGGTTTCATGCATGGCGCGGGTCAGCTCTGACAGGCGCTTGAACTCTTCTGGGTTTTGCTCGGCGACGTTGTCCAGTGGCGTCATTGAGGCCAGGTCATGGAGACTTGGTGAGCTGCCATCGTGTTCCATCTGCACCATATAGTGCTGGGTCACGCCGGCAATCAGCGGGAACGTACCTTCGCGCAACACCAGCGGTACTACTCGCTCACCCTCGGGCGCGGGCTGCTGAATGTCACGGCCCATGCCGCTGTTGCGAAACTCAAGACCGGCCATGCCCGCCACGGTGGGCAGCAAGTCCACCAGGCCGACTGCTTCCTTGACCTTGCGCGTCCCCAGCAAACCCGGTGCGTGGATGATCATCGGCACCGCGTTGCTTTCCAGGCCCAGTTGCTCGTAGGCCGGTGCCAGGAACGGAATCTGCGCGATTCGGGTGTTGTGGTCGCCAAACAGCACGAAAATGGTGTTGTCGTACCAGCCACCTTCTTTAGCGATTTCCATCAAGCGACCGATGTTGAAGTCCAGCAAACGCACGGCGTTGTACTGCTCGACACTGCGCGACCCTGCGGCCTGTACTTCGGCCAGGGTAGGGTGTTTGACCTCGAATCCATCATTGGTCTTGGGAATCGTAAAGGGACGATGGTTGCCGGCCGTCTGCACATAGGCGAAGAACGGTTTGTCCTTGGGCAGCGCTTGCAGGATCTGGTCGGTTTCCTTGAACAGATCCAGATCGGAGATCCCCCAGACATCTACCACCGGGGACTTCCAGTCCCGCTCTTCGAACAAGCGAACGCCGTCGATGCTTTGCCGAATCAAGGCATTCATGTTGGCCCAGCCGGAGTTGCCGCCGATGGTGTAGATCTTCTCGTAACCGGTGAAGGCGTTGATCAGTGTGTTCTGCTTGGTGATCAACGGATTGCGCGTCGCGGTTTCCTGTCGAGTGACGTCAGGCACACCGCTAATGCTGGCCCAGACGGTTTTTGCGGTCCCCGTCACCGGCACATAGAAGTGCTCGAAGAACCAGCTCTGCGTGGCCAGGCGATCGATGTTCGGCGTCGGATTGATCGGGTTGCCGTAGGCCCCGACGGCGCTGGTGCCCAACGATTCGAGCATGACGAACATCACGTTCGGCGGCCGGGAGCCCGGCACTTTGTAGGGTTGTGGTGCCTGGTGACGGACGAAATCGAGGGTTTGCGGATCGGGCTTGTCTACGCCCAGATAGTTGGCCATCACCGCGTAGTGCTCGCGCACTTGCGCTTCGTCATAGCGCGACTGGCCGACTTTGACCGTGTCATAGAGGAACAACACCGGGTTCAAGCCCAACGCAGCAACCTGGTTATTACCCGAGAAAAACGCATCGCTCCAGCGCAGCGGGACCGGGTTTTCAAGGTTCATGTTTTCGACACGACCTAAAATGCCCAGCAGCACCACCACGACCATCAACGCGCCACCCAATGTCGCGGCGAGCCGGCGAATGGCTTTGCGAGGGCGGTCCAGCGTTACGCGTTCCAGACGCACCAGAGCCAATGTCACCAACGCGACCGTTGCCAGCCAACCCAGTGAAATCCAGATCACCGGGTAAGTCTGCCAGACCATGTCACGGGATATTTGCGCATCCTCGATGAAGCGCAGCACGGTGGCGTTGATCCTCACGCCCAGGTAGGCGTAATGACCAAAATCGATGATGTAAATCAGCAGCAGGACGCTCAGGATCGCGACCAGGTACACGCGGGCGATACGGCGCAGCAGGCGGCTGCCGATCAGGTTCCAGCGAGGAATCCAGGCGAGAAACGCCAACGGCAACATCGCCAGGATGGCCAGGCGCAGATCGAAACGAAAGCCGATCCCCAGGGTTTCCAGGACGTCATTTTTGTCGATCAGGGCGTTGGCGTCGAAACCGGAATAGCCGAAAAAAAACATGACCCGAAGCACAGCAAACAGCGCGAACGTAATCGCTGTCGCGCCCAGCCAGTAATGTAAACGTCTCGAGTGCAGCCAACCCATCCATGTTCCCCTGTTAATAAAGTCGTTAAATCTCAAACGGAACTGGACACCTTGCCCACTGCACCGCGGCGTTTGGTTGCCCGGCGATACGTCCAGCGCACGGCAAGCACCAGCAGTGCCACGCAGCAATACAGACCCAGCAGCGGATCAATCAGGTAATCCCAATAGTTTTGCGAAGGTTTTATCCCGGCAATGAAGGCCAGGGTCGCGCAGGCCAGCATCACGACGGCCAGTCCGTTGCGCAGGTAAAACAGGCCCAGTGTCAGCACAGCGAGGACAATCAGCATGGGGCGCGGGCTGTAGCCAAACCGATAGGGGTCCAGATCACTCATGCCCAGGGTTGCCGGGTACAGCACCACGGCCATCGCGGCGAAGAGGATCAGTACGCCGGTTTTACCCCGCGCAGGTGGCAGGATGTCCAGCCGACGCAAGCAGCCCCACGCCATGAACACCATGGAGGTGATCGCCAGGTCATCAATGTAGCTGCGCAAATAGGCGGCCAACGACAACCCGTTCAGCGGTATGACGCTGACTGCCAGCAATGCGGCCAACAGTGCGATCCGCCAGGTCCTGGGCAAGCCGAAAGAAGGCAGCACCAGGAAGATGATCATTGCGAAACTGACATGGGCTTGCCACAGGCTGATCATTTGCGACGCTCGTTAAGCCATGCATCGTTGAAGGTGACGTGCTTGATGAAGGTGTTGTTCCAGGAATAAACCAAGTGATACATCCCGTCGGGACTGCGGATGAAGTACGGGTATTCGTATTCAAACTCACACCCTTGGTTTTTACAGACACGGTTGTCGAGGTTATCCAGGAACTGCGCCTCCAGCGGTTGGCGAAGCGCGCCGCTGGAACCGCGGAACTCTTTACCGATGATTTCCTTGTAGGCCTCGGGTGAAAACGGAGCGCCTGCTGGATCAGGTGACTTGTCCAGGTCTCGCAACGAGCGCCAATCGTCCATTTTCGCGTCGGTCCCATAAAGACTCAGTTTGAAGCGCCCCTCCTGCAGGTCGTTGAGCGCCACCAGCAACCCATGTTCAGGCGTCGCGACGGCGGCCAACGATGAGTTCGGATTCGAGGGGTCGAGCGGATAAGGTTCGCTCCAGGATTGCCCGGCGTCTTCGGTGCGGGTCGCCAGCACACGGTGGTGGGTGTCGCCGGCATAGCGCAGCAAGGCGATGCCGCGCTGGCCGTCCAATGGAACCACCGTGGGTTGCAATGAGTTTTTGCCGTGGCTGATGCGGAATTTGTCGATCACATTGCCGTCTGCACTCAAGTAGAGGTACTCGGCAAACTTGCCCAGAAACTCGTGGTAGACCGGCAAACCGATGGAGCCGTCGGCATGAAACACCGGTGCCGACCGGACCAGGGTGCTGATGTTCAGGAAGGGTGAGGTGATCAGCTGGCGCGGGGTGGACCAGCTTTCACCGAAGTCGTCTGAAACCATCACATTGACCGCGCTGCCAGCCCAGCCGCCCATGGACACCGACACGTAGAACAACCACACGCGATTATCCGGCGCGAGGGCAACCACCGGATTGCCCAGCTTGCGAATGTATTTTCGTGTGCCTTGTTGGGTCGAATCCCGCGTCGCCAATACCTTTTCAGAACCCCATTCGCCGGTTTTCGGGTCGAAACGGGCGGAGCGCACCTGCACATCGGCTGCGCCTTCGCGGGAGCCGGCGAACCAGACCGTCATCAGACTGCCGTCAGGCAAGGCGGTCACCGCCGAGGAATGCACGAAATCCACCAGCCCGGAGGAGGCGAAACGGCTGGTATAAATGGGCTTGGCCACTTGGCCGGCCACTGCCATCACTGGACTGATCAGGGCAAAGGAAGAATGCGTGTTGGCAGGATTGAAGAACCATGCAGCCGCAAAAAGGCAGGAGAGTGCAAGGTATGCACCGAGGGCAGGAACGCTGGGAAGTTTGATGCGCATAATTAAGACGTTGGCATCTCATGGCCCGATAAAGCGCTCAAATTAACACTCGGTAGTACACGATCGGGCTTATTGATTTTCTATTTTGTAAGAAATTGTTTGAGGCGTGCTGCGTGGACGACGATCCAAATCTGATTGAGACGCTGAGACTACCGGATTAGACAGTCTTCACTTCCGCCGAGCGGGGCTTGCCGAGCATCTCCACCGTTGGTCGCAAAAGCCGGACCTAAGCCGTGGTGAACCTGAAAAGGAAACTTCTATCCATCCTTTGCAAAAAGTAATCTGTCACTCCCGACATTTGGATGGATCCAACCATGCGCCTCACCAACCGCCCCGTCAGCGCTGAAGATGTCCTGACGATTTGCGACTTTCCTCAAAATCCCCAAGAGCTGTTTTTTATGTTCCCGAAGGCGCAGTACCCGCTGACGGAAGATCAACTGCAGGCATCGATTGCTCAACGTGCCGACTCAACGGTGGTTGAGGCGGACGGTTCTGTTATGGGTTTTGCTAACTTTTACAGGTTTGAGCGCGATGGCGTTTGCGCGATCGGCAATGTGATCGTGTCGCCCAAGGCTCGGGGAAAAGGGATCGCGAAGTTTTTGCTGCAGACGATGGTGGGGCTGGCGTTTGAACGTCATCGGGCACGCGAGGTGCAGTTGTCGTGCTTCAACGAGAATACGGCGGGGCTGCTTCTGTATCCGCAGCTCGGATTTGTGCCGTATGGGATTGAGGAGCGGTTAGCGCCGGACGGACGTCGTGTGGCGCTGATAAACATGCGGTTGCTCACCGAAGCCAAAAGAGTAGATATCCCATGCGTATAGATAAAGCTTGCCCCGTCGTGCTGCGAAAAAAAGAGGGGCTGGAGATTTTAGCCTTCCGGCATCCGTTGGCTGGTCTGCAACTGGTCAAGGGCAGTATCGAACCCGGAGAGCCGACTGACGCGGCGGCTATTCGGGAGTTATTCGAAGAGGCGGGCGTCAGGGGCGAGGTGATACGGAATCTGGGGAGCTGGAATTCGGCGATAACGGGGCACACGTGGGCGTTTCACGAGTGCCGCGCTGTGCAAAACCTTCCGGATGCCTGGAGCCATTTTGCAGAAGACGATGGAGGACACGAGTTCCAGTTCTTTTGGCATCCACTGGCGCACGAGCCTAGTGAAGAATGGCATCAGGTCTTTCAGGACGTTTTGGCCTTTCTACGACCGCGCGTCTAGCGTGTATGGCCTTGCCATGGGAAAGGGCGAGGGAGGAGGGCTTGTTGAGGTAACGCGAAGCGGGGCAAAAACAGGGGTTTTGTTTTACATATGAAACGATGGGGTTCGGGCAAACCCGCATCTGTAGGAGCTGAGCTTGCTCGCGAAGGCGGTGGTTCAGCCAATAGGGATGTTGAATGTGATGGCCTCTTCGCGAGCAAGCTCAGCTCCTACAGGAGTGTGGTTTACCCGCGAAGACGGCAGCACAAACGGTGAAAATTTCAGATCGGATCTGCTGTGCTATTTACCGCTAAACACCGCCGGCCTGCGCTCGATGAAGGCTGCCAGCCCTTCAGTGAAATCGGCGCTTTCGCAGGCCTGTCGCCGCAGTTCGGCGATCTGCTCCATCGCCTGCACGGGCATCGGTTGCAGGTCGTCTTTTGTCGGTGTGCCTGAATTTCCCAGAGGCGGGGCAGGCACCTGCGGCTTTAGAGTCACGCCCGACATTCGAATGTCGGGCGGCCTCCTTCGTGATGGGACATCGTGAGATAGACTCAACAGCGAACATCCAACGGTGGGAGTGGCAACGGTGGCGGGATTGCGATGGATTCGCTGATCACGGCCGCAGCGCAGGCGCTGGCGGCGGGTGATCCGCTCGGCGCGCTGAACCGGGTCGCGTTGCGCGACGATGCGCCGGCGCTGGCGTTGCGCGGGATTGCGATGGCGCAACTCGGCGATCTGGTGCGAGCCAAGACGCTGGTGCAGAGGGCGGCGCGGGCCTTCGGGCCGAAGGAGGCCTTGGCTCGGGCGCGGTGTGTGGTCGCCGAGGCCGAGATCGCGCTGGCCTCCCGGGAGTTGGACTGGCCGGTGAAGGCACTCGAGTCGGCGCGGGTGACGCTTGAGGCGCACGGCGATCGAGTGAACGCCGCTCATGCGCGGTATCTGCAGATTCGGCGTTTGCTGCTGATCGGGCGTCTCGAAGAGGCCGACGTGCTGCTCGCCGAGCTTGACCCCGCGCCATTGCCGCCGGCATTGCGCGCCGCCCACGAACTGGTCGTGGCGGGGATAGCGATGCGGCGCCTCGAGACGAACAAGGCGCGGTCTGCCCTCACGAGGGCCGAGCACGCCGCGCAGGACGCCGATATTCCTGCGCTGACGGCCGAGGTGGAAAACGCTGCCCTTGTCCTGGACACACCCGTCGCGCGTTTGATTGCCTATGGCGAAGAGCGGCCTCTGTTGCTGGATGAGGTTGAAGCGTTGCTCGCGTCCACGTCGCTGGTCGTCGATGCTTGTCGCTATGGGGTGCGTGGTGCCGGCATGTCGGTTCCCCTCGCAACACGCCCGGTCTTGTTCGCCCTCGCACGGGCACTGGCCGAAGCGTGGCCGGCCGACGTGTCGAGGGAAACGCTGATTACCCGGGCCTTTCGTTTGAAGCACACCGATGAGTCACTTCGCGCACGGTTGCGAGTCGAAATCGGGCGACTGCGCACGGCGCTTAAACCCTTGGCCGGCGTCACTGCAACTCAACGTGGTTTTGCGCTGGTGGCGCTGATCGACTCTGACGTTGTGGTGCTGGCGCCACACGTCGAAGAGAAGCACGCGCAGGTGATCGCTTTACTCGTCGACGGTGAGTCGTGGTCGAGCTCGGCCCTGGCACTGGCCCTCGGCGCCAGCCAGCGCACGGTGCAACGGGCACTCGAGGAACTGGCCTGCGCGGGCAAGGTGCAGTCGTTCGGTCGCGGCCGGACGCGTCGCTGGATGACCCCGCCGGTGCCGGGTTTCGCGACGACCTTGTTACTCCCGGTGCCACTGCCGGGTGACTAGGATGAACGTCACCCACCCGTAACCAGGAATGCCAACATGAAACAGTCAGCAGCCAAAATCCTTCGTGAATATGGACCCTTTGCCGGTATCGACAAGGTGCATGGCGTCACTTGGGACGGTCAGCACGTGTGGTTTGCCACCGGTGACAAGCTCAACGCCCTGGACCCTGAAAGTGGCAACACACTGCGCTCAATCGATGTCGCCGCCCATGCCGGCACCGCCTTCGACGGCCAGCACCTGTTCCAGATTGCCGAGGATCGCATCCAGAAAATTGACCCGCAGACCGGCCGCGTACTCGCGACTATTCCGGCACCTGGCGGCAGTGACTCAGGGCTGACGTGGGCGGAAGGGACGCTGTGGGTCGGCGAGTATCGGGATCGCAAGATCCATCAGATCGATCCCGAGACCGGCGCGATTCTGCGCACCCTTGAATCCAACCGCTTTGTCACTGGGGTGACCTGGGTCGAGGGTCAGTTGTGGCATGGCACCTGGGAAGAAGACGAGAGTGAATTACGCCATATCGATTCGACCACCGGCGAGGTGCTGGAGAGCGTGAAGCTGCCGGCCGGCGTCGGGGTGTCGGGGCTTGAATCGGACGGCGGCGAGCAGTTTTTCTGCGGCGGCGGTAACAGTGGAAAGGTGAGGGCGGTGCGGCGCCCCAGATGAGGCGCCGTTCAATCATTCAAGGCGCGCCAAACAACATCGTCCAATAAACGCCTCTATCACTGCGTGCGTCCGCCGCATAGGCTGCGCCCATCTGGGTAAACACCGGATTCATCAGGTTGGCGCAATGCCCCGGGCTGGCCAGCCAGCCCGACATGGCCTTGTTCGGTGAGCCCTGGCCGGCAGCGATGTTTTCGCCGATTTGCCGGCCACGGAAACCAGCGGCTCTGGCCCGATCTGCGGGCATGTCACCGTCGGGGTCCTGGTGGGCGAAGTAGTTGCCGTAGGCCATCGCCTTGCTATGCCCTTGCGCCGCAGCGCCCAGGGCTGCGTTCCAGGCCAATGGCCGTGCGGCGGCGAAGCGCTGACGACCGCAGAGGCGCGACTTTGAGCGTGCCGCATTGACCTGTGCCAGCAACGCTTTGCTGACGGCTCGCGAATCACCCACACGACTGTCCAGCACGGGCTGCGCCAGCACCACCTGCCACTCACTCCGGGCGCGACTGACGCCAATGTCGGCATATTGGGTATCGAGCAACGCCCCGCAGTAATCGCTCTGGAGCATGTCGAAGGCCTCATCGGCATCCTGCGCACCGACCACACGAATCGTGCGCACCGTCACCGCCTGATAGCCGGACGCTTTCAATCGATCGCGCAAACCGCCGCCATAGCCGATCGGCAAGGCCAGGTTCGACTTCAACGCCAACGGCGATAACGCTCGACCCGCACGCCCCAAGCAGCGATCGGGGTGAGCTCGATAGTCGTTGATGGCTTCCACCAATTGCCTTTCGGCACCGGCGTGGGCGGGGTTGGCGAACAGGGAAAACAGAGGAATGAAACAGAGCGAAGCAATGCGAGCGGACAGGCGGGTTTGGCGCATGGATGAATAGCTCTGAGCGGGCAAGTGGAATTCACGGCTCGGCTATGACTGGCGCTTCAACATAAGGTTCACGGGCGCAAGAGGCATATTTGCGCTGTGCGCTGTGCGTCCGCCAAAGAGGACATGGAGGTGTCGTATGATGGCTTTTTTTTACCCGTCACAAGGACCCAGCCATGCCGTTAAGCAAACGCGATCAGGCGCACATCGAGCGTCGCCTGGTGGCCACCCTGACCGAGGCGTGTGAGACGGCTAAAGTGGAAATCCTCGGGTTCTGTTGGCTGACCCACGAGATCGATTACGACCTGTTTCCTTCCAGTCTGCGGGTCATCTGGGTCTTCGACACGCAGGCCAACAAGGATCAGGCGCTGGCCAGCGGGCAGGGCGAGCGCATGATTGAGTTGACCGCCATTGCGTTAAGCGAAGCGGACGTTCTCGTCAGCCCGGTATCGGCCCATGTGCAGTTCGATTCTGAAGAAGCATGCCAGCGCGCCAATGGCGGAAACTGGCAGCAGCGCTTGTCGCGCCCGCTCACTTCGAAAACTTTCGCGCCCCGGCCACGCAAAGGATCACCGCGACGGTAACCCCCAGCATGCCGATGCTGACGTGCTCGTGAAGCAGCGTGGCCGCCAGCGCCAAGCCAAAAAACGGCTGCAGCAGCTGAAGCTGGCCGACGGCGGCAATCCCCCCTTGGGCCAGCCCGCGGTACCAGAATACAAAGCCGATCAGCATGCTGAAGATCGATACGTACGCCAGGCTGAACCACGCGGAGGTAGAGATTCCCGAGAAGGAAGCCGGGGCCAGAAACCAGGTCAGCGGGACCATGACGGGCAGCGACAGCAGCAATGCCCAAGAGATCACCTGCCAGCCTCCCAGGGTTCTCGAAAGCTTTGCGCCTTCTGCATAACCCAGCCCGCAGGCGAGGATGGCCAGCAGCATGAGGATGTCGCCGGTCGGCGAAGCGGTCAGGCCTTGCGAAACGGCAAACCCCACGACCAACGCGCTGCCCAGCACCGAGAAGAACCAGAACACCGGCCGGGGACGCTCCCCGCCGCGCAGCACGCCGAACACCGCTGTAGCGAGCGGCAACAGGCCAACGAAGACGATGGAATGCGCCGACGTCACGTACTGCAGCGCCAGTGCCGTCAACAGCGGAAACCCGACTACAACCCCCATTGCCACGATGACCAAGGGCAAAAGCTGACGCTTGGCGGGACGTTTTTCTTTAAACAGCGCCAGCATGCAAAGCGCCAGGAGCCCGGCAATCGCCGCTCGGGCAACGGTCAGGAACACCGGGTCGAATTCCAGCACGGCCAACCGTGTGGCCGGCAGCGAGCCGCTGAAAATCAGCACACCGATAAACCCGTTGAGCCATCCGCTCGCGGTCTTTTCCGTCGTTGGGTTTTGCAGGGTCCGTTCCATCTGAGGGCACTCTCAATTTGCAGAGTTCCATCGTATGATCGACGATCACTACAATCAAAAAATTGTCATGGATACATCTCGACATGCCTCGCTCACGGTACAAGTCATTAGTGGATGCTTTGGCGGCTGACATCAGGTCTGGCCGGTTGTTGCCGGGCACGCGCTTGCCGACGCATCGTCAACTTGCGGCAACAGAAGGGCTGGCACTGGTCACCGCCAGTCGGGTCTATGCAGAACTCGAAGCCATGGGCCTGGTCAGCGGCGAGACGGGGCGAGGCACGTTCGTGCGGGAGACGTCGTTGCCGCCGGGCTTGGGCATCGACCAGAAAAACGTTGCCGTGGGAATGACCGACCTCAATTTCAACTATCCCTCGCTGCCAGGCCAGGCAGAACTCTTGCGAAATGCGCTGCGCCAACTCGCCTCGGGCGGTGATCTGGAATCCCTGTTGCGCTACCAGCCACACGCCGGGCGCCTGCATGAGCGCGCCTCGGTGGCGCGCCATTTGCTCGCCCGAGGGCTGACCGTGGATGCCGAGCAAGTGCTGATGGTCAGCGGTGCTCAGCATGGGCTGGCCGTGACGATGATGGCGCTGCTGCAACCCGGTGATGTGATTGCAGCGGATGCGCTGACCTATTCAGGATTCATCGTGCTGGCCGAAGCCTTGCACCTTGAAATCGTGCCCATTCCCGTGACCGAACACGGACCTGATCTGGAGGCGCTGGACCGTCTGTGCCGGAGTCGCCGCGTGCGTGCGGTGTACTCGATGCCGACGCTGCACAATCCGCTCGGGTGGGTGATGAGTGCCGATCAGCGCGAGTCGCTGGTGACGATTGCGCGCAGGCATGACTTGCTCATCATCGAGGACGCCGCCTATGCCTTCCTTGCCGAGAACCCGCCGGCACCGATAGCGCAACTCGCCCCTGAGCGGACCGTTTACGTTTCAGGGCTCTCCAAGAGTGTGGCCACCGGATTGCGTGTAGGTTTCGTCGCCGCCCCGGCCGAAAAAGTGCCCGCGCTGGAGCGAACGATCAGGGCGACCACCTGGAATACCCCCGGCGTGCTGACGGCGATCGCGAGCACGTGGCTCGACGATGGCACGGTCATGCAATTGGAAACTGAAAAACGTCAGGATGCTCAGGCCAGGCAAACCATGGCCGCAGAAGTGCTGGCGGGCCTTCCGTGCATTCGTCATCCGTCGTCGTATTTTCTTTGGCTGCCTCTTTCCGAAGATGCGAGGGCCGACCAGATCGCCGCGGCGCTGCTGCGTGAAAAAGTCGCGGTTTCAACCGCCGAGCCTTTTGCGACCTCTGCTCATGTACCGCATGCGATTCGGCTGGCGCTGGGGTCTGCGGAGATGGGCGCACTGCGGGAGGCGCTGGAAAAAGTGAAGTGGATGATTGGTGCTTATTCATAACCCGAAGTCGCTTACCGCCATCTATATTGAAAGGTCCAGTCCGCTGCAGGTGACGCAAGCGCCCTGACGAGTGGCGCATCCCTCAAGCAAGAAGGACTGGTCGATACAGTCACTTAGGGCAATCTTTTTCATCCAGCATTTCAATCAGGAGATCATCATGACCCAGATCGAAAAAGTACTGTACACCGCCAAAGTCCACACCACGGGTGGGCGGGACGGCGCGTCACGCAGTGATGATGGACGACTCGAAGTCAAGCTTTCGTCCCCTGGCACCAAGGGCGACGGCACCAATCCGGAGCAGTTGTTCGCCACGGGTTGGTCAGCCTGCTTCATCGGTGCGATGCAGGTCGCTGCCGGCAAAATGAAGGTCACGCTCCCGCCTGACCTGGCCATTGACGCCGAAGTTGACCTGGGCACCAACGCAGGCGGTTACCTCCTGCAGGCTCGCCTCAACATCAGCCTGCCGGGAATGGACCGCGAAACGGCCCGGGCGCTGGTGGATGAAGGGCACAAGCTGTGTCCGTACTCCAAAGCCACGCGGGGCAATATTAAAGTCGAGATCAACCTGGTCTGAGCCGGACCTGTTACGCAATTTGGGCAAGGCATCGCAAGGGTGAAACTCAACGTTTCGCCCTTGCGAGATGACTCACGTGCCCAGTGTCTTCTCTGACCGGCTGGTAAAGCGTCTTCGGTGACCGATAAGCGCAAACTCATCACTCATCGTGACCCTCAACTGAGGTAATGAAGATGAAGCACCTTTTCGCGGTTGCTATCGCTATCCTCGCGCTTTGCGTCTCGGCCCTCGCCAGCGCCGCTTCCGCCGCAGATTCCCCCACCATTCAACCCTTCCACGTCAATGTGGCGGACAAGGAACTCGTCGATCTGCGCAACCGTATCGCGGCGACTCGCTGGCCGGACAAAGAGACGGTTTCCGATCGATCACAGGGCGCACAGCTGGAACAGCTGCAGGCGCTGGTTCGTTACTGGGGCACGGACTACGACTGGCGCAAGGCCGAGGCGCAGCTCAATACGCTGGCGCAGTACATGACCACGCTCGACGGGGTCGATATCCACTTTATCTGGGTGCGCTCGCCCCACCCGAACGCTCTGCCGATGATCATGACCCACGGTTGGCCAGGCTCGGTGTTCGAGTTCATCAAGGTCGTCGGTCCGCTCACCGATCCGACCGCGCACGGGGGCAATGCGGCAGATGCATTCGATGTGGTGATTCCGTCCATTCCTGGCTACGGCTTCTCCGGCAAACCGAGTGGCATCGGTTGGGATCCGGACCACATCGCGCGGGTCTGGGCGCAGCTGATGCAGCGCCTCGAATACACCCACTACGTCGCCCAGGGTGGCGACTGGGGTGCCCCAATTACCAGCGCGATGGCGCGCCAGGCGCCACCCGGGTTGCGCGGCATTCACCTTAACCTGCCCGCCACGATACCGGCGGAAGCGAGCGCGGCGCTTGCTGTCGGCGGACCGGCGCCAGCGGGGTTTTCCGAGGAAGAACGCGCGACCTACGACGCCGTCGCCACCCTCGTCAAACAGGGAAACCTGGCGTACAGCACGATGATGGCCGCGCGACCGCAGATGATCGGTTACGGCGCGACAGATTCACCTGCCTTCCTCGCAGCGCTGCTGCTCGTGCATCCAGGTTTTGCCCGGTGGACATACGGCGCCGACCCCCAACAGTTGCCGACGAAGGATGAAGTGCTGGACGACATCACCCTCTACTGGCTGACGAATAGCGCCGCTTCGGCCGCAAGGCTCTACTGGGAGAACATGGGGCGAAGCCCTCTGTCTTCGGCCGCGCAGAAGACCACCGAGATTTTGCTGCCGGTGGCCGTCACGGTGTTTCCAGAGGATGTCTACTGCCCACCGGAATCGTGGGCCCGTCGCGCTTATAGCAACCTGATCTATTTCCACCAGACCGACAAGGGCGGCCACTTCGCGGCCTGGGAACAGCCTCAGCTTTTTACCGAGGAGCTTCGCGCGGCGTTCCGATCACTGCGCTAGTCGAACACCACCGCTTACAACCCGTCACCCAACGCCTTGAGGTACTCGGGGCTCTCGGATATCGAGTTGTGCCCCGTACCCGGTATGACCTTCAGCGACGCCATCCCCTTGGCGAAATGCGTGAAGAGCCGCTCGGTGCTGGAACGGGGAATCACTTCGTCGTGCTCAGCCGCGATCAATAGCGTCGGTACCGTGATGTGGGCGGCGTATTTCCAGGAATCATAGGTGTCCTTGAGCAACCACTTCACCGGGAAGATGGGGAATTGCCGGGCAGCGAGTTCTGCAACACTGTTGTAGGGCGTGATCAGCACCAGACGCGTCGCCGGACGTTGGCTGGCGAGGCGCACGGCGACGCCCGAGCCCAGGCTGCGACCGACCACCGTAATGTGTGGATGGGTGGCGTAGACCAGGTCAAACAAGGTCATGGCGTCGCGCGAAATCATCTCCTCGGAGGGCGATCCGGAGCTGCCACCGTAGCCTCTGTAGTGCAGCAAGTAGAGGGCGTGATCGGCGAAGGCTTCGGAAAACGAGGGCAGGCTCCGGGAGACGTCCTCGGCATTTCCACCGAAATAGATCAACGCTTTGGGTCCCTCGTGCGGCTTGACGGATACCAGCACCTGCGCGTCGTCGACGGACAGTGTGAGCAGCGTTGCCGAGGTGCCGACAGCGCGCGGTTGCGGGAAGTAGATGAGGGCGCGCTGGAATACGAACAGCGCAGCGCACAGCGCCAGATACACAACGGCGATGATGACGACGATTGACCCCAGGATTCGTGGCATTCGGCTAACTTTAGTGGGCGGCATTGACGGCTCTGGCCTGAAGACGGCTATCGCTTGATCGCTGTCAGAGTGTAGTAGACCGATAGCGCGACGCACCGGGAGGGGCAGCCATGCCCATCGCTGTCAAATGGCTCAACGTCCTGCCGTCGGAAAGAGCGGCGCTGAGGCTGGGCTTCGCCTTCCATTTCTGCGTGCTCGCCAGTTATTACCTGGTACGCCCGCTGCGCGATGCCTTGGGCCTTGAAGGCGGCGCCGACAAGTTGCACTGGCTGTTCACGGCCACCTTCGTGGTGATGCTGTTGATGGTGCCGCTGTTTGGTGCGCTGGTTTCGCGGCTGCCGGCCACTCGTTTCGTGCCGTTGATCTATCGTGTGATCGCCGTGTCGATGCTGGTGTTTGGTGTGTTGATCGCCAATCACGTTGCACCGGTGGCCGTCGGCCGGGTGTTTTTCGTCTGGATCAGCATCTACAACCTGTTCATCGTCTCCATCTTCTGGAGCGTGCTGGTGGACCGGTTTTCCAGCGAACAAGGGCGGCGGCTATTCGGCTTCGTCGCGGCCGGTGGAACGCTGGGCACGTTCATCGGGCCTTTGTTGGCCGCGACCATGGCCACCCGGTTTGGCCCGGTGGCGTTGACCATCGCTGCGGCGGTGCTGCTGGAAGTTGCGGTGCGCTGCTATCGGGCGCTGCTGTCCCGTACCGAATCGCAATTCGGCCGTCGGTCGCTGGATGATCGGCACATGGGCGGCAGCATGCTCGCCGGCATCACCCTGATTCTGCGCTCGCCTTATCTGCTCGGGCTGGTGCTGTTCATGCTGTTGCACACCAGCGCGGCGACCTTGTTGTATTTCGAACAGGGACGAATTGTTGCCGGTAGCTATGCTGATGTGGCCAGCCGGACGCAATTCTTCGCCGTCGTTGATTTGATCGTGTCGGCGCTGACCTTGGTCTTTCAGTTGGTGTTGACGGCGCCGTTGATCCGTTTGATTGGCATCGGCGGGGCGCT
Source organism: Pseudomonas sp. LS2P72 (assembly GCF_054897865.1). Classification (NCBI taxonomy): domain Bacteria; kingdom Pseudomonadati; phylum Pseudomonadota; class Gammaproteobacteria; order Pseudomonadales; family Pseudomonadaceae; genus Pseudomonas; species Pseudomonas sp. LS2P72. The sequence continues at coordinate 4,359,696 of NZ_CM142708.1, read as the reverse complement.
GGCAGTCTTGCCATTGGCGACGATCGTGGCGTTCGCCGCCATGGCCCTGGCGCCCGTGCCGGCAACCGTGGCGCTGGCGCAGGGGCTGCGCCGTGCGGTCGAGTTCGCCATCGTGCGTCCGGCGCGGGAAGTGCTGTGGACCGTGGTCAGCCGAGAGGAAAAGTACAAGGCCAAAAATGTGATCGAAACATTGGTGTATCGCGGTGGAGACGCCGCCAGTGGCTGGTTGTCCGCCGGGTTGACGGCGTTGGGCGCGGGTTTCGGCCTGGTGGCGCTGGTGATCGTGCCGTTTGCCGGGCTGTGGGGCGGGTTGTGCCTGTGGCTGGCCAGGCAGCAGGCGCAAAGGGCTGACAGCAAAAATGTGGAAGGACAATTCCATGAGCCACACTGATGGGTACACGCGTCGAAAAATACTCACGCTGGCTGCCGGTGCTTCGGCGGTCTTCACTTTCGATCCGGCATTTGCAGCAACCACGCCGTCGAGCGAGACAGGAGGCAAGAACATGCTGACCCGGGCCATTCCATCCAGCGCCGAACTACTCCCGATCGTTGGGCTGGGCACGTATCGCGGCTTTGATGTCGAGCCTTCAAGTCCTGACTACAAGCAGCTACCTGCTGTGCTGCGCGCGTTGTTCGAGAAGGGCGGGAAGGTGATCGACAGTTCGCCGATGTACGGTCGCGCCGAACAGACGACCGGTGAACTGTTGTCGATTCATGAGCCGCGCTCGCCGGCCTTTTTGGCCACCAAGGTGTGGACCCGTGGTCGCGAAGAAGGCATCGCGCAGATGGAACAGTCGTTCAAGTTGCTGCAGACCGACCGGATCGACCTGATGCAGATTCACAATCTGCTGGACTGGAAAACCCATTTGCCCACGCTGCGCAAATGGAAGGAAGAAGGGCGCATTCGTTACATCGGCATCACCCATTACACGGCGTCGGCGTATGACGAGGTGGAAGCGGTGCTCAAGGCCGAGCCGTTGGACTTTTTGCAGATCAACTACGCCCTGGACGATCGCGGCGTCGAGAAGCGCATCCTGCCGCTGTGTCGCGAACGCGGCGTGGCCGTGATCTGCAATCGGCCCTTCGGCGGCGGTGATTTGCTCGCGCGCTTGAAGGGCAAGCCGCTACCGGGATGGGCCGCGCAAGTGGGGGTCAACAGCTGGCCACAATTGGCGCTCAAGTTCCTGCTGACGCATTCTGCGGTGACCTGCGTCATCCCCGGCACCGGCAACCCGCGTTATATGGCGGAAAATGCCGGTGCCGGTTTCGGTCCGATGCTGACGGGAGCGCAGCGCGAGCAGTTGATCGACGTAGTGGGTTAGGCGAACTTTCGAGGCCTGTCAGGTGTTGTCCGTCGCTTGGCGAAACCGCTTCGGGATGGCCTCTGCAAATGGATAAAACGAAAACCAGGGCCTGGCTTCGTCAATGACCCGCTGGACGGATGGTCTGTTCATCAGCCTGTCGAAATAGGCTTTCAAGTGGACAAAGTCGTCGGGGAACGGCTCGAGTGTACTGGTATAAAAAAGTGCCGGGGCGGCGGCGCAATCGGCCAGGCTGAAATCTGCACTGGCGAGCCAGATTCTGGACGCCAACTGGCGGTCGAGCATGCCGTACGCCGTCTGCAGGGTGGAACGTTCTCTGGTCAAGTCACCGTGAACGCCGCGCAGGCGATCCAACACAATCTGTTGCAGCGGCGTCTGTAGATAGTGGTCGCACACACGGTCCCACAGACGGGCTTCCAGCGCGGTGTCCCAATCGCTGGGAATGAGCGGATGTTCACCCGGATAAAATCGGTCCAGGTATTCGATGATGATCGTGGTTTCCGCCACGTTGCGCTGGCGAGCGTGGTCGCGGATGACCGGGAATTTGCCGAGCGGCCACAGCGCTTGCAGCTCTGCTCTGTCTGCATCGTTCGCAAGATCGATGATCCGCTTCTCGAATTCGACAGCGTTTTCGTAGAGCGCGATCAGCACTTTGTGGCAGAACGACGACAGCGGATGGTAGTAAAGAGTCAGCGACATCTCTCAGCTCCTCGAAAGGCAAGTGACCCCCAACATCATAGCCGCCGTCCGGGACGGTCAAGCGTGCGGTGCTAGACTTTCAGGGTGGGATGGAGGTACGACATGACGACTCAACTGCTGGCTAAAGAACACATCAACGTGGTGGTCCGCAATTATGTAGAAGGCATGGTGTTCGCTGATGAAGCCTTGCTGCGAAAGGCCTTTCATCCTTCTTGTCGCATCATTGGTCACTACGAAGAAAAGCTGGAATGGGCATCCCTGGAGGAATTTATCAGCGCGATCAAGGCCGAGGGGCCGGCAGCCAAAGAGGTCAAACCGTTTTGGGAAGTGCTCAGCATCGATGTCACGGGCGATGCCGCTGCGGTAAAAGTCACTGATGATTATCTCGGCATGCGATTTACCGATTATCTGTCGCTAATGAACATCAATTATCGATGGCGGATTGTGAACAAGCTGTATTACCTCCACGAATAGCGCGTGAGCCCGGGAGCCAAATAGCTCCCGGGCATCGTTATGCAATCAGCGCCGATCCAGCCACACCGTCTGGGCATTGCAGAATTCACGCACACCGAAATGCGAGAGTTCACGACCAAACCCGCTTTTCTTCACGCCGCCGAAGGTGACGCGTGGGTCGGAGGCGCAATAGCCATTGATGAACACACCACCGGTTTCCAGTTCATCGGCCATCTGCTCGGCAAGCTCGACGTTGCGTGTGTAAATGGTGGAGGCGAGGCCAAACTCACTGTCATTCGCCAGCGCCAGTGCATGGGCTGCATCGCGCGCTGTGATGATCGAGGCCACCGGGCCAAACAGCTCCTGTTTGAACGAGGTCATCTGGTCGGTGACATCAGCGAAGACCGTGGGCTCATAAAAATTGCCAGGGCCTTCAGCCTTCTTGCCGCCCATCAACAGCGTCGCGCCTTCTTCCAGGGTGTCGCGCACCTGTTGATCCAGTTCATCACGCAGATCAAAGCGGGCCATCGGGCCGATGTAGGTGTCGGCGGCCAGTGGATCGCCGACCACCAGTTTTTGCGTGGCGTCGACGAACTTGCGCGTGAATTCCTCGACGATGCCTTGCTCGACGATCAAGCGTTTGGCCGCCGCGCAGACTTGCCCGGTGTTTTGGTAACGGCCAATCACGGCGGCTTTGACCGCTTCGTCGAGGTCGGCATCGTTGAGCACGATGAAGGGATCGGAGCCGCCCAGTTCCAGTACACACTTCTTCAGCGCCGCACCGGCTTGAGCGCCAATGGCCATGCCGGCTCGCACGCTGCCGGTGAGGGTCACTGCCGCGATGCGTGGATCGGCGATCGCGGTGGAGACGCCGTCCGGCGTGACATTGATAACCTCGAAGACACCTTCGGGAAAGTCGGCTTGCTTGAAGGCTTCCCGCAACAGATAGGCGCTGCCCATCACGTTGGGCGCATGTTTGAGCACGTAGGTGTTGCCGGCGATCAACGCTGGAACCGCGCCGCGCAGGACCTGCCAGATCGGGAAATTCCACGGCATCACCGCGAGAATCGGGCCGAGCGGGCGATACTCAATGCGCGCTTTTCCACCTTCAACCAGCGTCGGCTCAGCGCTCAGCATCGCCGGGCCGTGTTCGGCGTACCACTCGCAGAGTTGCGCGCACTTTTCAATTTCGCCGCGCGCCTGGGTGATCGGCTTGCCCATTTCCAAGGTGATTATGTTCGCCATCGCTGCGGCGTTGTTGCGCAATGCCTGAGCCAGGGCGATCAACAACTGCGAACGTTGATCCACCGGTTTGCTGCGCCAGGCGCGAAACCCGGCAGCGGCGCGGGACAGGGCATCGTCCAGTGCCGATGCGGATTCGAAAGGATAGTGGCCGATCTGCTCGCCGTTGGCGGGGTTGATCGAAATGGCATGGGTGAGGCTGCAAACTTGGGTCATGGCACCGTCCTGCGAGGTGGGGATGCGCTCAGGTTACGGTGGCGTTTGTTTTCTGGAAACTGAATAATACTGAGCATATCGTTCACGTTTGGAGAATGCCTTGGATCTGGTTCAGCTGGAAATTTTCAAAGCCGTCGCCGAACACGGCAGCATCAGCGCGGCGGCTCAACACATCCACCGGGTGCCGTCGAACCTGACGACCCGGATCAAGCAACTGGAGCTGGATCTGGGCGTGGACCTGTTTATCCGCGAGAAGAGCCGCCTGCGCCTGTCGCCGGCCGGCTGGAGTTTCCTCGACTATGCCCGGCGCATTCTCGACCTGGTCCAGGAGGCTCGCGCGACGGTAGCGGGCGAAGAACCGCAGGGATCGTTTCCCCTGGGGTCACTGGAGAGCACCGCTGCAGTGCGCATCCCTGAGCTGTTGGCCGCGTATAACCAGAAGCACGCCAAGGTCGAGCTGGACCTGTCCACCGGACCTTCGGGGACGATGATCGACGGGGTGTTGTCTGGCCGATTGGCGGCAGCGTTTGTCGATGGAACGGTGCTGCACCCGGCACTGGAAGGCGTGCCGGCGTTTGAGGAAGAAATGGTGGTGATCGCACCGCTCAATCATTCCCCCATTCATCGTGCGCGGGATGTTAATGGCGAAAATATCTACGCCTTCCGCTCCAATTGTTCCTACCGCCATCACTTCGAAAGCTGGTTCGCCAAAGACGCGGCGGTGCCCGGCAAGATTTTCGAAATGGAGTCCTATCACGGCATGCTGGCGTGCGTCAGCGCCGGTGCAGGCCTGGCGCTGATGCCCCGCAGCATGCTCAACAGCATGCCCGGATGCACCACCGTGAGCGTCTGGCCGCTATCGGAATCGTTCCGCTATTTACGCACCTGGCTGGTGTGGCGCCGGGGCACGGTGTCGCAAAGTCTGACCATGTTTGTGCGCTTGCTTGAAGAGCGCGGGGTGGTGCGGGATGAAGTGGCGCGCTAGTTCGCGCGCTTGAGAATGTCCAGATCGGTGTGCCGGCTCATTCCCCGGCTTTTGTCGACTTGATCAGATTGTTGCGCAGCTTCACGACCGCTTTTTGCAGGACCGTGAACTCTTCGAGCGTCAGGCCCGTCGCGTCGGCGAGGCCCATTTCCGGTTGGCCTTCGCGCAGCTGTCGACCGTTCTTCGTCAGGCTGATCCGCACCTGGCGCTCGTCTTCGGGATCGCGCTGCCTTTGCAAAAAGCCCATCGCTTCCAGTTTCTTCAGGATCGGGGTCAGTGTGTTCGATTCCAGAAACAGCTTCTCGCCCAGGCTTCCGACGGTCTGATTGTCTTCCTCCCAGAGCGCGACGATGGTGATGTATTGCGTATAGGTCAGCCCAAGCTGCTCGAGTATCGGCTTGTAAGCCTTGCCGAAGGCCAGGTTGGTGGAATAGACCGCAAAACACAGGAATTGGGAGAGCTTCAGGTTGTCAGGGACGGCGTTGTCGGTGGGTTTCATATGCATCCTCGTTGGCCAAAGACGGATGGCTCGAAAAAAGCAGAATATACCTCGTATGCGATTGTGTCGGAACGACTCTAATTGACGGTGGCGACCGGTTCGATGGCGAAAGTCGAACCGGTCGTACGGTGCGTCACGCTGTCAGGGCGTTGATGACCACGTCGATATTGCCGCGCGTTGCCTTCGAGTACGGGCAGATTTGGTCTGCGGCGTGCGCCAGCTCCGTCGCGACGTTTTGCGTCAAGCCTGGCACGCGAAGAGTCAGCCGGGCCTGGAGGAAGTAGGCCGGACCGGTCTGGCCCAGATCGACCTCAATATCAATGGCCAGATTGGGCGGCAGCGTCACCTTCATATTTTTCGCCGCCAGCTCTACGGCAGCGGTGTAGCAGGCCGACCATGCGCCGGCGAAAAACTGCTCTGCCGTTGGGTGCGGCACAATGGCTGCGAACTCGTGTGCCAGTCTAGGGTTTCCAGGCGACGAGAGCTGGATGGCGAGGCCGCGGGAAGAGTTGGCACCGTCGCTGAACGTCGTGTGGGTTTTGCCTGTGGCCAGGACTTTTTCGATCTTGTTCATGATTAAGTCCTCAATGTTTTGTTGGGTTTGTGATTCGTATGCGCTTAAAGCGCATACGATATATATGGCGTATCGACCATGCCGATCGATAGCAACGCCGCGCGGTGCGTCAAGCCGTGAGGACGTTCAGGGCCACGTCAATGTTACCCCGCGTCGCTTTCGAGTACGGGCAGATTTGATCGGCGGTGTGCGCCAGTGTCGTCGCGATGTCGTGGGACAAACCCGGCACACGCAAGGTCAATCGAGCCTGAAGGAAGTAGGCCGGACCGGTCTGACCCAGATCGACTTCGATGTCGACGGACAGATCAGACGGCAGCACCACGTTCATTTCTCCGGCCACCAGCCCGACGGCGGCGGTGTAGCAGGCCGACCAGGCGCCGGCGAACAGTTGCTCGGCCGTTGGGTGCGGCTGGGTGGCGGGCGAATACGTGGGCTGGCTTGGCGTTGCCAGGCGTCGACAGGGTGATGTCGAGGCTGCCGCGTGAGGTGTTGCTGACGGTGGTGTGGGTTTTGCCGGTGACCAGTACTTTTTCGATCTTGCTCATGGAGTGAGTCCTCAACGTTTCAAAGGGTGCGATTTGTGTATCGCATACGTTTGTATCGTATGCGATGTAAATAATACTCGCGCAGAGCTCAATCAGTGTCAAGGGGTGGTGCGAGGGCCTGCCGACGAATGGTTTGTTGGCGGGGTATGCCGAATTCGTCGTCGACCGGGTCTAAAGCGATCAAGCCGTGGCTTCGGGGATGGATCACTCTGGACGGTCTGTCCAAGGAGTTGATGATGAAACGACTGTCCCTGGCCGAAGCTCGCGAGCTGGCCGAATCGATCTTGCTGCACAACGGTTTCAACCTTGCCCACGCTCAGGCGGTGGCCGCCACGGTGATTGCCGGCGAGCGCGATGGCTGCGCCTCCCACGGTTTGTATCGGGTTTTGGGTTGCGTGAATTCGCTCAGGGCCGGCAAGGTGGTGGCCGATGCCGAGCCACGGGTGATCGACCAGGCCCCTTCGATCGTGCGGGTCGATGCGGCGGGTGGTTTCTCTCAATTGGCGTTTCAGGCGGGGTTGCCATTACTGGAGGAGAAAACCCGGGCAAACGGGATTGCGGCGCTGGCGATCAATCGCTGTGTGCATTTTTCCGCGCTGTGGGTCGAGATCGAGCAGTTGACCGCTGCCGGCCTGGTGGCGCTGGCGTGTAATCCCAGCCATGCCTGGGTCGCGCCGGCAGGAGGCAGTCAGCCGGTGTTCGGCACCAACCCCATCGCATTCGGTTGGCCGCGTTCGGGCAAGGATCCGTTTGTGTTCGACTTCGCCACCAGTGCGATTGCCCGTGGCGAGATCGAGTTGCATCGACGCGCCGGCAAAGCGATTCCCGAAGGCTGGGGCGTCGATGCAGACGGGCAACCGAGCACCGATGCGAACGTGGTGCTCGATGCCGGCGCGATGCTGACGTTCGGCGGGCACAAGGGCTCGGCGCTGGCCGCCATGGTGGAGTTAATCGCGGGGCCGTTGATTGGTGACCTGACCAGTGCCGAATCGCTGGCGTACGACGCGGGCAGCAAGTCGTCGCCGTACCACGGCGAGCTGATCATCGCCCTCGACCCGCGGCGCTTTCTCGGCGAGGCCACCGAGCAGCACCTGGCCCGTGCCGAAGTCATGTTCCAGAGCATACAAGGGCAGGGCGCACGCTTGCCGTCGCAACGCCGTTACGAGGCGCGAGCACGCAGCTTGGTGGAGGGCGTGCAGATTCCCGAAGCCTTGTACAACGACTTGAAGGCACTGCTGGGCTGAGTGAAAGCCGGACCTGTAGGAGCTGAGCTTGCTCGCGATGAGGCCATCAGATTCAACATCTTCGTTGACTGACATGCCGCTATCGCGAGCAGGCTCGCTCCCACAGTAGGTTGCTGAGTGATTTTTAAACCGGTTCGCGATGGCTGTTGCCATCGACCAGACGGGCGATGCCCAGCGGATTGGCGTTTTTCAGCGTCTCGGGCAGGAGCGCATCCGGGCAGTTCTGGTAGCACACCGGACGCAGGAAACGCTCGATTGCCAGACTGCCGACCGAGGTGCCACGGGCATCGGAGGTGGCCGGGTAGGGCCCGCCATGCACCATCGCATCGCAGACTTCGACACCGGTCGGGTAGCCGTTGAACAGTACCCGGCCGACTTTCTGTTCGAGCAGCGGCAGCAGTTCGTCATGGGTTTGCAGGTCACCGGCTTCGGCAATCAGCGTGGCCGTAAGTTGACCGTGCAAACTCTGCAATGCCCGTTGCAGTTCGGCCTTGTCGGCCACTTCTACCAGCACCGTGGCCGGCCCGAAAACTTCTTCCTGCAACAGCGGGTCGCCATTGAGCAGCAGGCTGACGTCGGCCTTGAACAGCTGCGGCTGGGCCTGATTGCCCTGTTGTTCGCGGCCGGCCAAGTGGCTGATGTGCGGATGCGCGTGCAGCGCCTGTACGCCCTTGGCGTAGCTGGTTAACGTGCCGGCGTTGAGCATGGTTTGCCCCGGCTGGTCGGCCATGATCGCGCTGAGCGATTCAACAAATGCGCTGAGCTCGGGGGAGCGAATGCCGATCACCAATCCGGGGTTGGTGCAGAACTGGCCGCAACCAAGAACCACTGACGCAGCGAGTTCGCTGGCAATTTTATCGCCCCGCAATTGCAGGGCTTCGGGCAACACCAATACCGGATTGATGCTGCTCATTTCGGCGAACACCGGAATCGGCTGAGGCCGTGCGGCGGCCATGTCGCAGAGGGCGCGACCACCCTTGAGCGAACCGGTGAAACCGACCGCCTGGATCGCCGGATGTTTGACCAACGCTTCGCCGACACCCGCACCGTAGATCATGTTGAACACACCTTTGGGCATGCCGGTTTGCTCGGCGGCGCGGATGATTGCATCGGCCACGAACTCGGCAGTTGCCATATGCCCGCTGTGGGCCTTGAACACCACCGGACAACCGGCGGCCAGGGCGGCAGCGGTGTCGCCACCGGCGGTGGAGAACGCCAGCGGGAAATTGCTCGCGCCGAACACCGCGACCGGGCCGACGCCGATCCGGTACTGACGCAAATCCACACGTGGCAATGGCTGACGGTCGGGTAAGGCGCGGTCGATGCGCGCGCCATAGAAATCGCCACGGCGCAGGACTTGAGCGAACAGCCGCATTTGGCCGCTGGTACGGCCGCGCTCACCCTGAATGCGTCCGGTCGGCAGCGCTGTCTCGCGGGTGACCAGGGCAACGAACTCATCGTCCAGCGCATCCAGTTGCGCGGCGATGGCCTCTAGAAACTCTGCGCGGCGGTTCGCCGGCAAGTTGCGGAAGGTCGGGTAGGCGGCAGCCGCGGCCTGAGCGGCGGCGTCAACTTCTTCAACGGTGGCTTGCATGAACGAGTAGGGCAGCGCTTCACCGGTGCTCGCGTCATGGCTTTGCACGGTGATGTTGCCGGCGGCACTGCGCGCACCGCCGATGTAGTTGTGGCCGATGATGTGGGGCATGAAAAACTCCTGTCGGAATGTGAAGCCAAGTACGTTGGCAGACCGCAGCGCATGACCTGTAGCAGCTGCCGAAGGCTGCGTTCGGTGCGGGCCGCGTACGGACGAAGCCGTCGTAAAACCATGCAACGCGGTGTCACAGTCACACCGTGTCGCGAGTATTGACGACCGCTACGCGCTCGAACGCAGCCTTCGGCAACTGCTACAGGTTGCGTATGGAGGTCAAGCCAGAGAATCACCCCGGCGTGCGGTGGCGGGTCCGGCGGTGTCCAGGGCTGCGATCCGCGCAGCGGATTCGCTATCCACCAGGTGCAGCGACTTGCCCCGGGTTTCCCGAGTCAAACCGACGGCGACAATGGAGATCAGCGCAGCGCCGACCAGGTACCAGGCGATCGGTGTCGAGCTGTGGTACTTGTTGAGCAGGGTGAGGGCGATCAGCGGCGCCAACGAGCCAGCGAAGATCGGAGCCACCTGGTAGCACAGAGACAACGCGGTGTAGCGCACGTGGGTCGGGAACATTTCGGCCATCAGCGCCGAGTAGGGCGCGTAGGTCATCGACTCGATCGCCAGGCCCAGGGTGATTGCCCCGATGATCAGCCAGTTGTTTCCGGTGTCCATCATCGGGAAGCCAATGAAGCCCCAGAACGCGGTGAGGATTGCGCCCGTCAGGTACACCGGTTTGCGCCCGATCAGGTCGGACAGATAACCCATCAGCGGGATCATGAAGAAATGCAACAGGTGCGCGCCGAACATCAGAAACAGAATCTCTGAGGTGTCCTTGTGCACCACCAGTTTCAGGTAGGTAATCGAGAAGGTCACGACGGTGTAGTAGAGAATGTTCTCGGCAAACCGCGCGCCGATGCCGACCAGCACTGCACGCCAGTGATGACGCAGCACTTCGACCACGCCCAATTGCTGTTGCTTGTTTTGCGCCTGACGGGCCTGGGCTTCCTTGAAGATCGGCGCGTCATCGACGCTGGTGCGAATCCAGTAGCCGATCAGCACCACCACCGCCGAGAACCAGAACGCTACACGCCAGCCCCACGCGAGGAATTGCTCCTCGGACAGGTTCGACGACAACAGCAGCAACGCGACAGTCGCCACCAGGTTGCCGGCCGGCACACCGGCTTGCGGCCAGCTGGCCCAGAAGCCTCGGCGATTGTCCGGGCAGTGTTCGGACACCAGCAGAATCGCACCACCCCATTCACCACCGAAGGCGAAACCCTGGATCAGCCGCAGCAGCACCAGTAACACGGGCGCGGCGTAGCCGATCTGGTCGAAACCGGGCAGGCAACCCATCAGGAAGGTGGTGATGCCGACCACCACCAGGCTCAATTGCAGCAGACGTTTGCGGCCGAACTTGTCACCGTAATGACCGAACACCAAGCCACCCAGCGGGCGGGCGAGGAAGCCGACGGCATACAGGGCGAAGGCGGCGAGGATGCCGTCGATCGGGCTGTCGGTCTGGCGAAAAAACAGCTGGCCGAAGACCAGTGCCGAGGCGGTGCCATAGAGGAAGAATTCATACCATTCGGCGACGGTGCCGGCCATGGCGGCGGCCACGACACGCTTGAGTCCCGAAGGTGAAGTTGCGCGGGCGGTGCTGTGAGGATTGGGCATGCTGACGTTTCCTGTAGAGGCGCAAAAAACAGGCAGCCGGGCCGGGTCCGCAAGGGACCCGCCCGGCAATCACTCAGAGACCGACGTCCGGCAGTTCCGGACGGTTGGCCAGGGCCTTGGCCATGATCTGCTCGACGAAAACCCGATCGGCTTCCGGCAGGGCCAGGCGTGGCGGACGGGTCAGGGCGCTGCCGCGACCGGCGATGGCTTCGCACAGCTTGATGCACTGCACCAGGTCGGCACGGGCGTCGAGGTGCAGGATCGGCATCAGCCATTCGTAGATCGGCATGGCCTCGGCGAAGCGACCAGCCTTGGCCAGGCGGAAGATGGTTTCGCCTTCTTTCGGGAACACGTTGGACATGCCCGAGACCCAGCCTTCGGCCCCCACCGCGAGGCTTTCCAGCACCACGTCATCAAGGCCGGCGAACAGCACAAAACGGTCACCCACTTCGTTGCGAATGTCGATGAAGCGGCGGGTGTCGCCAGAGGAATCCTTGAAGCACACCACGTTGTCGCAGTCGGCCAGGGCAATCAGGATGTCCGGGGTCACGTCGTTTTTGTAGATCGGCGGGTTGTTGTAAACCATCAGCGGTACGTCGGCATTCTTCGCTACGTAGCGGTAGTGCTCGGCGGTCTCGAACGGCTTGGAGCCGTAGACCAGCGCCGGCATCAGCATGACCCCGTCGACACCGACCCGGCGCACGGCGTTGGCGGCCTTGGCCGCTTGCACGCTGGTGAATTCGGCCACGCCGCAGATCACCGGCACGCGGCCGCGGGAAGCGTCGACTGCGACTTCGGTCACGGCGATTTTTTCTTCGGCGGTCAGCGAGGTGTTTTCCCCCACCGAACCGCACACCACCAGGCCTGACACGCCGTCGCGGATCACGTTGGAAATCACCTGGTGGGTTTTTTCCAGGTTGATGGTGAAGTCATCGTTGAATTGAGTGGTCACCGCGGGGAAGACGCCACTCCAGTTAATGCGCTTGCTCATTGTTGCCTCCGGTTGGTTAATTGTATTTCGTATACGATATTGCATGTGAAAAGACTCGGCCAGTGCTTTTTTCAGTGACGAAAGGTTTTTACTAGCCGTTTGTCAGAGTTTTTTGGTGAGGGTTTGTAAGGTTGTGCTCAGGCCCCAGGCCAGGTGTCGGACAGTCGATAGCCTTGTGGCCACGGATCGCTCGGATCGAGCAGCAACTGATGGGTGCCGGTGATCCATGCCCGGCCGGAAATGCACGGGTAGATCGCCGGGCGCCCGGCCACTTCCGTCAGCGAATCGATGCGGCAGTGGAACTCGGAACCGATGATCGAGCGGCCGATAAAACGCTCGCCGACCTGCATCAATCCCTTCGCCTGCAACACCGCCATGCGCGCCGAGCAGCCGGTGCCGGTCGGTGAACGGTCGATCTTGCCGGGTTGAATCACCACCGCGTTAGCCCCGGTGGCGATGCCATTTTCATAGACGAGGGGCGCAGCGATCTGGCAGAAGGAAATGTGCGACCACTCAGGGTTCAGCGGATGGACAAATCCCAGTTGCTCATTGGCCGCGCGGGTGATTTTCAACCCGACCTCGACCAGTTCGGCTGCTTCATCAGGACGAATGGAAAAGCCCAGGCGCTTGGCATCGGCGATCACAAAACTGTCGCCGCCGTACGCGGTGTCGACCTGCAATGAGCCGACGCCTTCGACTTCGATCCAGGCGTCGAGGCGGTCAGCGAAGGAGGGCACGTTCTTGATTTCCACCCGTTCGACCTTGCCGTCACGGCAGTCGGCCACCGCCTCGATCAGCCCGCCCGGCGCTTCGAGCACCAGTCGGGTTTGCGGTTCGGTCATCGGCAGGATGCCGCTGTCGAGCAACACGGTGGCCACGCACAGCGAGTTGGAGCCGGACATCGGCGGTGTGTCGGCGGGTTCCATGATGATCCAGGCCATCTGCGCCCGAGGATCCTTGGCTGGCACCAGCAAGTTGACGTGGCGGAACACCCCACCGCGCGGCTCGTTGAGCACGAAGTTGCGCAGGGTCTGATCCTTGGCAATCCAGCGCGACTGTTCCCACACGGTGGCCCCGGGCGGTGGCGCGACGCCGCCGACGATCACGTCGCCGACTTCGCCTTCGGCGTGACAGCTGACTACATGGATGACTTTCGATGAGCGCATTGTCTGCTCCTTGTTTTGTCTGTTAGGGCCTCATCGTCGGAACGCCGCCCGGAGCAGGCTCGCTCCCACACTGATTTTGTGTACACCACCAAACCCTGTGGGAGCGAGCCTGCTCGCGAAGGGGCCATTAGTTATTTCACCGATTTCAGGAAGGCCGCAGTTTCCGCATGCACCGGGTTGCCAATCACCTGATCAGGCGAACCAATCTCATGCACCAGCCCATTGCGAAAGAACGCCACGCGGTCGGACACATCGCGGGCAAAGCGGATTTCATGAGTCACCAGAACCATGGTCATGCCGTCTTCCGCGAGCATGCGCATGGTGTCCAGTACCTCGCCGACCAATTGCGGATCGAGGGCCGAAGTGGCTTCGTCGAACAGCATGTAATCCGGCGACATGGCCAGGGCGCGGGCGATGGCCATGCGCTGTTGCTGGCCGCCGGAGAGCTTGCCGGGAAAGGCCTTGAGCTTGTCGCCCAGACCGACGTGAGTCAGTTGCTTGACCGCCAGTTCCTCGGCTTCCGCCTTGCTCTTGCCCAGCACTTTGCGCGGCGCGAGCATCACGTTTTCCAGCACGGTCAGGTGCGGGAACGCGTTCCATTGCTGGAAGACAATGCCGATCTTCTGCCGCAGACGGTTGAGGTCCGTGGCGCTGTGATGGACCTCGACACCGTCGACGCGGATGTTGCCTTTCTGGATCGGCTCCAGGCCGTTGATGCACATCAACAGGGTCGATTTGCCCGAGCCGGAGCCGCCGATGATTGACACCACCTCGCCCTTGTTCACCGTCAGGTTGACGCCCTTGACCACTTCGAGGTTGCCGAAGGATTTGTGTACGTTGTCGATCTCAATCATTTTCTTGCCACCTTCTTTCCAGACGAGCGCCGAGGCGAGCGACCACCAGGCTCATGACGTAGTAGATGAGGCCCGCGATGCACAGCACCAGCAGCGGTTCCTGAATGCGGGTCACGATGGTTTGCGAAGCGCGCAGCAGTTCGACGATGCCGATCCACATCACCAGCGCGGTGTCTTTCATCACGCTGAGGACCAGGTTCAGCCAGCCGGGAAAAGCCACGCGCGTGGCCATCGGCAGGACGATCCAGCGCAGGTCCTGCAGGAAACTCAGGCCTAGCGAGCGACTGGCCCGGCGCACGGTGAATGGCACCGAAAGCACGCCGCTGCGAACGATCTCGGTGAAGTACGCGGCGGCGTAGACCCCGAGCACAATGCAGCCAACGCTGAAGGCGCTGATGTTCAAGCCGACGATGCTTTTCAGCGAGTTGAACAACACAAACTGGATCAGCAACGGCACGCTGCGAAACACGTCCAGCACCCAGGCCAGCGGCAGGCTGGCGCGCGGCAACAGCGCCCGCAGCAAACCGAACAACAGCCCGGCGAAAGAGCCGAGGATGATCGACCAGAACGTGAGTTTTAGAGTGACCCAGGCGCCATCAAGCAAGAACAACAGGTCATTCCAGGAAAAACTGGTGGTCAACATGCTCACCTCCTCAGTAACGGAACAGTCGCCAGGCCATCAGCCGGGCGACGGCGACGATCGCCTTGGCAATCAGGTAATACAACACCGCGGCGATGGCGAAGTATTCGAAGGTGCGGAACGTCTTGACGTTGTAATCCTGGGTCACGCCGGTGAGGTCATTGTTCAACCCGACGATCACCCCCAGCGACGTCATCAACACTGCCCAGACCATCTGGTTACTCAACGGGTAGAACACGATCCGCAGCAGCTGCGGGACGATGATCATCCGGTAAGCCTGGAAGGCACTCATGCCCAGCGAACGCGCAGCGCGCACTTGCGTGCCGGGCACAGCCTTGAGGCCACCGCGAAAGTTTTCCGCCAGGTAACCGGCGTTGTTGAAGGTGATCCCGGCCAGCAGCGCGAACCATGAGCTGACATGCAAATCCAGCGAGCCGAGGCCGAAGTAGAGGACGTAGATCTGGAACAGCGACGGGGTGTTGCGGGCGATCGACACCCAGCCGTTGCCGATGCCGCGCAACAATGGCTGTTTGGTTTCGCGCATCACCGTCAGGGCCAGGGCGATCAGCACGCCGAAGATCATCGACAGCGCGGCGGTCTCGAAGGTGACCCAGGCGCCGGCGAGCATGTCCGGCAGGGCGCGCAGCGTCGCGCGCCATTGGAAGGTGTAATCAAACATGCGCGTGGCTCTCCAGAGAGGCGGGCGATTGCAGCCAGGCCGGCAAACGACCACTGGCCGTGGCGCTGCAGGCGGCGTCGACACATTCGGCGAGGTTGGCGAAGTGCACCTTGCGGCCCACCAGGCCGGGTGCGTAATGGGCGTACTTGCCTGAGTTAGTCATCAAAGTTTTGGCGGTCAGCGGGATCACCGGCTCGCCGAGCATGCACCAGCAGGTGTCGGTGACCAGCGTCGCGCCGAAGGCTTCGATCACGGCGATATGCCCGGCCTCGCGAGCCTGCTCCAGCACCGCACGACCGCAGGTGATGGCGAGCACGACCTCGGGGTGCTTGTGCCGACCCCGACACAACCGCGCCAGATGCGCGAATTCGCTGAGGGAGAAATGCGGGTTACCCAGCGAGACCACGTCCACCCGGTTGTCGCGGGCACTGTTGAGCTCGCGCCAGCTGAGCAGCAAATCCTTCAGGCGGATTTTTTCCACCGGCACATCGGCATCCGCCTCCAGCACCTGCGTCGGGTCGAGTGCTTCCGGGGTCACCCCGGCGATGTGGAACAGCGGCGCGGCGGAGGTGGTGGCGAAAGCCGCACCGAAAGCTTTCAAATCATCCAGGCTCGGCTTGCTGTGTTCCAGTCCCAACACCAGCGGAATCCGGCTGCCGGCCAGGGCACCGATGTGGTAACCGAGCAACGGGTAGAAGGCATCGTCCAACTCGCGCAAAACCGGTAATTCAATTTGCAGTGTCGCTTTACGTTGCGCGTCCAGATGGCAGCCGATCAACGGTGCGCGGCCGGTCAGGGCGATGCAGATATCCAGGTAGTCCGGGTATTTCAGGGTGCGTGCGCCGAGCACGCTGTTGGCATAGACCACGGCGTTGGATTCGGCCCAGACGATTTGCTCGCCGGCCTTCGGCGCGCTGTCGAGCAGGTAGGGCGCGCAGGTGAAACTCAGCTGTGCGCCCATCGCCATATAGGCATCGCCCAAGGCGCTGGCCGGCACACCGAGTGCCGGATCAATGCCCAACTCGCGCCAACGGCGCTGGTCGACGGAAATCGAATTGAGGGTGGTCGGCACCCGTACGTTTGCTCCCCACTGCACCAGTTGTTCGGCGAAGCGCAGGCTCGCAGGTCCCGTGTAAATGCAGCCGTCGATGTGCGCCTGGGTGACACCCACCAGACTGCGCGCACCTTGCAGTTCAGCCATGCGCAAGACGATCTGCATCGCCACTTGGACGGCTTTGCCATGCTCGCCGTCGAGCAGCGCCTGATCGTGTTCGGTGAGTTCGATAGCGGTGCTTTTTGCTGATGTCTGCAACGGACTGTCGAGTGCCTGCCAGGCATCGTCCGGCAGGTGTTCGAACAGGGTCACCGTTGATGCTTCGACCCGAGCAAAGGCCTTGCCGCGCAAGGCGGCGAAGGCCTCCCGGCCGATGCACAGCACCGGCAGGGAACGCTGGAAAATGGTCTGTGCCACGAGCACGCCCAGGGTCAGGATCTCATCGGGTTCGGCCAGCACCAGTGCGGCCGGCGCATGACCGTTGCTGATCAGTTCCATCAGCACACTGCTGCCGGTACACGAGCCGCGGCCGCTGGGAATCGCCAGCACCCGGCCGGCCAGATGTTCGCCGCTCAGCGGGTGGTGACGGTCGATGATCTCGCCGCTGTACGGGTCGACCCCACCCCAGAAACTCAGCCCGACATCGGCGAACAGCAAGGCGCCTTGTGCGGCGCCGGTGACCAGGCTGCGACCGGTCAGAGAGGTTGGCCTAGGCATGCCGGACACCTCAGTAATAGACCTTGGGCACGGTCAGGTCGGTGGGTGAAATTTCGGTGCCGACCCATTTAGTGAACAGCTCGTTGTAGCGGCCGCTGCGTACCTGCTGATTGACGAACAGATTGAGGTAGTTGAGCAAGCCATACTCGTTGCGCTTGGCACCGAGGGACACGTAGTCGATGGTGTACGGCGCGTTACCGGCGATTTTTAGGTTCTTGTATTTGCCCGACTTGATCGTGGCGGCGGCCACGGTGTTGGTGACCACGGTGGCGTCGATGTGACCCTGGGCGACCGCCAGCAGTGTGTCGTTCTGCGACTGATAGGCGCGGAAGGTGCCAGTGCCCCAGCTCTTCACATCTTTTTCAAGGGCGATGGCTTCATAGGTGCCGCTGGTGTTGCCCAGGGCTTTGCCTTTGATATCGGCGAAGCTGTTGATGCCGGTGTTGTCGCGGGTCAGCACCACCATCTGGAAGGCGAAGTACGGCACGGTGAGGCCGACGGTCTTCGCCCGTTCAAGAGTGTCGGACGTAGACGCAACGATCACGTCGGCACGCCCGGAGACCAGCGCCGGAATTCGATCGGGGAAGGGCGTTTCAACCACTTCGGCGTCGACCCCGAGGATCTTTGCCAGGTCGCGGCAGTAGTCCACGTCGAAACCGGCCGGGTTGTTACCTTCATCGCGAAAACCCATGGGCGGGAAGTCCAGGGTCACGGCGCAGCGCAGCTTGCCCGAACCAATAATGTCGTCGAGCTTGTCGGCCTGGGCGGTGGCGATGAAGGACGTACTGAGAACAGCGCTGAGGGCTACGGCAAATGCGGGGTTTTTCATAGAGGCCTCGTTGTCGGAAAGTGCTGTTGGATATCGTATTGTGAATTTCGTATACGATATTTGATTAGCAATGAGCGTGCCTGTTTCCGAACCGAGGCGAGAATTAATCGCCAAGCCTTGAGCTAAAGGTCTTACAAGATTGTGGGAACAGGGCGTAGGAGAAGACCGTCTGGACGGGCCGTATCAGGCGGTGTTACAGAAGGGAGCAGTGGGAACGTCGGGCGCCCCTTAAAGGAACACTCGCCCGGGTTCAGCGACGGCTTTCGCGATACTGACTCGGCGCCAGACTGGTCAAGGCGCGGAACTGCCGGCTGAAGGCGCTGTGATCGGTGTAACCGCAGCGCAGCGCAATCTCGGTGATGGGCAGGTCGGTGTGCAGTAACAGCCGGGAGCCTTCTTCCAGGCGCGCCTTGTGAATCATCTGCCGTGGGGTGAGCTGGAACACCCGTTTGCAGTGGCGCTCCAGTTGCGCCACGGAAAACCCGGCGATCGCGGTCAGTTCGGCAAGGCTGATAGGACGGGCGAAATGGCTGCGGATATGCGCGTCCACCGCCGCGAGTTTCTGGAACGCCGGGTGGCTGGACTGTGGCGTTTGCAGGTCGCGGGAGATGCCGGCCAGACCGACGATCTGACCTTGCAGGTCGCGCAGTGCGAGTTTGTGGGTCAGGCACCAGACCGGTTGGTTACCGTAATACAGGTGCAGTTCGAGTTGGTCGGCCAGTTCGCGGCCGGTGGACAGCACCCGCCGATCCTGCTCGGTGTACAGCGGGCCGAAGCGTTCGGGAAAGACCATGTCGGCGGTGCGCCCGAGCAGCTCGTCACTGTGTTTGAAGCCACAGCGCCGGGCCAGGGTCTGGTTGACGAAGGCGTAGCGGGCCTCGCTGTCCTTGATGAAAAACACTACGTCCGACAGGGTGTCGAGCAGCGCCGCGATCGGCTGCAGACTGCTCAGCAGAGTGGGCAGGTCGCAGGGTTTGAAGGTAGTGAGCGAGGCATACATGGCGCTGGGCGTCTGGAGGCAATGCCCGGGATCATAAAGACTCGGCGACGGACCTGAAAGCCCCGGACCGGCATTCAGGCCGGCGGGGTGTCGTCCAGGCACATCAAGGTCTCGATCCGCGCCGGACTGAAGGGCGGGCGTGGCGCCGAAGGTTGCCAGCCGAACAGGTGCTGCAACGCGCCGCCACACACCCGGCCCTGGCAGGCGCCCATGCCGCAGCGGCTGGCCAGTTTGGCTTCGCGCCAGTCTGTGTGCCCGGCAAGCAACCCGTAAGGCACGTCTTCGCACCGGCACACCAAGGTGTCGGGTTGCGCCAGCGACTTGAGTTGCGGGTCGAGGGTGAAGGCCTTGTTCAAGGCGTTGGCAAAACCCTGCCAGCGCGCACGACGCGGCCACAATGCTCGGGCCGAATCAAGGTCACCGACTGCGGCGTGACCGGCGATGGCGCCTTCGACCAACGCCAATTCACTGCCACCGAAACCGGTGCATTCACCCGCCGCATAGTGATCGGAGCGGCGAGTGGCCTGCCAGGCATCGACAGCAATCGCCTGATCCTCAAGTTCGCAGCCGAGGGCTTGGCCGAGTTGAGTGTTGGGGATCAAACCGAAGCCGCAAGCCAGGCGATCACATTCCAGTTCGACGATTTTTCCTTGCTGTTGCAAGCGCACACCTTCCAGCCGCTCATTGCCCAGGGCCGCCAGTACATAAGTCCCGGAGCGGTAGTGGCGATCAAACAACGTGACCGACTGCATCAGCTTGTTGGGCCAGCGTGGCAGTTGCGCGGCGAAACCGGCGACGGCGACCGCGCTGGCCTGCTCGGCGATGCGCAACACCTGGGCGCCGTTGTGTTTCGCGGTGGCGGCGCTGGCCAGCAATAACGGTCCGCTGCCGGCAATCACAACGCGTTCGTCCTGCACCGGCAGCCCGCCCTTGATCAATGCCTGGAGGCCACCCGCGCCAGTCACGCCGGGCAGCGTCCAACCGGGGAAGGGCAGCAGTAATTCACGGGCGCCGGTACACAGAATCAGTTTGTCGTAACCGATCAACCAGCCTCGATCGGCGTCTTCGACCAGCAGTTGTTTCGGCCCGGCGCAGGCGATCACTCGAGTGCCGGAATGGCGGCGGATGTTGCTGCACGCCTCCAGTCGCTCGCGCATCTGATGCGCCGGTTTCGGCAGTTTGGCCTGAGGCCCGTCACGCCAGATTTGCCCGCCGGGCAGTGGGTTGTCATCGAGCAGGACGATGCGCGCACCGCTTGATGCTGCGGCGAGCGCGGCGGCCATGCCGGCGGGACCGGCACCGATGATCAGCAGGTCGGCGTATTCGCTCATGCTTGAGTCTCCACATGCATGCCATCACGGCACAGCGTCTGGCAGGCCAGGCGCCGTCGACCGTCGATGGTGACCCGGCATTCCTGGCAAATGCCCATACCGCACAGCGGTGCGCGGCGTTGGCCACTGACCGAGGTGCGCGTGCAGCCATCGCCGCTCAGGGCCAGTGCCGCGGCGACGCTGGTGCCCTCGGCAACCCGCAGGGCACGTCCGTCCAGCATCAATTCAGGCATAAACGGGCTCTCCGAGAAAACGTTGCGGCAGATACGGTTGCGCGGCCAGTGGCGGTGTTTCATCGAACAGCTGCGCGACCAAAAGGTCGGCGGTGCCGGGGGCGGTCGTCACGCCGAGGCCCTCGTGACCGACCGCCAGCCATAAACCTTTGCGTTGCGGGTGCTGACCCACCAGCGGTAAACCGTCGGGGCTGGCGGCGCGAAAACCGGTCCAGGCGCGGATGCCATTGAGCTGAG
The DNA here is from genome assembly GCF_054897865.1 of Pseudomonas sp. LS2P72. Classification (NCBI taxonomy): domain Bacteria; kingdom Pseudomonadati; phylum Pseudomonadota; class Gammaproteobacteria; order Pseudomonadales; family Pseudomonadaceae; genus Pseudomonas; species Pseudomonas sp. LS2P72. The sequence goes on along the minus strand of NZ_CM142708.1, from coordinate 4,338,864 downwards.
CCAGGCCCGGCATGTAGTCGGTGGCACGCCGGAGCATTTTCGCCAGCATCCAGCCCTCGACTTGCGGGTCGGTGGTGCCGAATTGTCGCGAGGCACCGATGAACAATTGTCCGGTCGGTCGGGGTTGAATGTTGCACGCCGTCGAGGGGCCAGTGGCGTTGTGGGCGCTGGTGACGTAACCGAGTTCCACCAGGGTATGGGTGACCTTGCCGGGGTAGCGGTCGGTGATCAGCAAGTGGCCTTTCTTCGGCTCGATCGGCAACTCCGGGCAGAGCTCGTTGGCCTGGACGCCGTTGGCCAGAATCACCGCTTCGGCGCTCAGCCAGTGGCCGTTGTCGAGTTGCACACGGTTGCCGTCGACTTCGCAGACCCGCGCCCGGCGTTGACTGATGTTCGGTGTGTCGAGCATCCAATTGGCCGTCGCCGGGGCGTAAAGAATACCGTCGCCATTGATCAGCAGTCCGCCTTCCAGGCTCTCGCGCAGTTCCGGTTCGCGTTGGTGCAAGGCACTACCGGAGATCAATTCGCAGGCCACGCCTTGGGCCTGCAAGTTCAGGTATTTGCTGTGGGCGACGGCCATTTCTTCAGCATTGGCCGCCAGCCAGAGCGTGCCATTGCAGCGGTAGGCGCAACCATCGGGCAGGGCTGGCGCCAATTCGCGCCAGCGTTGCAGAGAGTATTGACTGAGGGCCAGTTCGGCCGGGTTGTCGTCGAGGACCAGCAAGTGGCCCATCCCCGCCGCGGTGGCGCCGGGCAGGCCGGCGTCCAGCACCAGCACGCGCAAGCCGCGCCCCGCCAACGCCTGGGCACACGCGGCGCCGATGATGCCGGCGCCGATCACGATCACATCGGCCACCAGGCCCTCGTTCATGGACGAATGCCCCAGGCGAACGGGTCGTCCTGTTCGATGATCAGGCTGGCTTCGGCGCTGATAAAGGCGCGACCGCGAATGGTCGGCACGATGCGCTCGCCCTGAAGTTCGTAGGAACCCTCGAACTCGCTGCCGATGACGCTGGCCTGACGCCAGATCTGTCCCGGCTGCAATTTGTCGTCGGCTGCCAGGCATGCCAGTTTGGCACTGGTGCCGGTGCCGCAGGGCGAGCGGTCGTAAGCTTTGCCAGGGCAGAGGACGAAGTTGCGGCTGTCGGCTTGCTCGTCGTCGGCGAACAGTTCGACATGGTCGATCAAGCCGCCGTCTTCGCCGCGAATGCCTTGAACCTCCAGTGCTTGCTGCACGGCGAAGGTGTAGGCGGTCAGCGCATCGAGGTTATCGCCGGCAATGCGCAGGCCATGCTCGGCAATCAGGAAAAACCAGTTTCCACCCCAGGCAACATCGCCGATCACTTGGCCGATCCCCGGCACCTGCAGGGACAGCGCTTTGCGATAACGGTAGGCCGGCACGTTGCGCACACTGACCGAATGGTCTTCGTGCAGCGTTGCCTGCACCGTGCCTACCGGGGTTTCGATGCTGTGCACCCCGGGGCCGATCTTGCCCAGATGCGCCAGCGAGGCCACCAGGCCGATGGTGCCGTGGCCGCACATGCCGAGGTAACCGCTGTTGTTGAAGAAAATCACACCGGCACAGGCGCTCGGGTCCACCGGCTCACAGAGCAGGGCGCCGACCAGCACGTCACTGCCTCGTGGTTCGAGCACGCAGGCGGCGCGCCATTGATCATGCTGTTCGGCCAGCCGCTGTCGACGTTCGGCCATGCTGCCGTTGCCCAGGTCAGGAAAACCGGCGGTCACCAGGCGGGTCGGTTCGCCGCCGGTGTGGGAGTCGATCACGGTGATGCGTTTCATGGGATGGCCACGTCCGTTCAGATGAGTGAACGAAAGAGTGGCCTGTGCGGGGGCTCGTCGGCTTGATGGTTTTATCCAGTGCCGATGACGAAATCGGCACAGTGCGGCGAGCCGTCAGTGGTGGTGAGGCAGGTGCTCGAACAAAGTCTTGCAGACGCCGGCAATGTGCTCGTCGAGCAACTTCACCGCCAGGTCCACGTCACCGGCGCGACAGGCCGCAAGGATTTCCCGGTGTTCGTGATCGGCGCGCTCCTTGCCCGCCGAGAGGCTCATCTGCATGCGCAAGTAGCGCTCAAGTTTGTCGTTGACCGAGCGGATCAGGCCGACCAGAAACGGACGTTGCGCCGGTTCGTAGAGACAAGCGTGCAGTTCCCAATTGAGCTCGGCCCAGCGCCCGACGTCATCTTCGCCGATGAACTCCTGACAGATGCGCTCGGCGCGGGCGAAGGTGTCTTCGGTCATGTTGGGAATGGCCAGGCGTAGCACCTTGTCTTCGAGCAGCATGCGCACTTCGAACATCTGCGCCAGTTCTGCATCGGAAACCCGCGTGACCATCGCCCCGCGATTGCGCTGGAACATCACCAGGCCTTCGGCCTCCAGGCGCTTGAGGGCTTCGCGCACCGGAATCTTGCTGACGTTGAACTGGCGCGCGATGTCGTCCTGGCGAATCGGCTCGTCCTCGGCGAAATGCCCGGCGACGATGGCGTCACGCAGATGACGGGTGATGATTTCCGACGTCGAAGGCGAATTGCCAAGGTCGGGAGCGTTGAGTTTTGTCAGGGCCACGGTCGTGATCGTCAGGATTGAATGGCAGATATGGTATACGAATTTGCACTGAGTGTTCCTTCGGCGATGGACAGGACTTCCAGACACCGTCTGCCAATGCTGACGCTATCAACGCTCGGGAAGGTTCCAGCTCTCGCGAAATTGCTCATATTCCGCCTCGGGCATTTGAACCAGCAGAGGGGACTGGCGAGGATCCAGCCATTCGAACAAACGAGAAATTTCTGTTGGGTCCATGGCCGTGCAGCCCAGCGTCGGGGAGGTGGGACCGCGCCAGATGTGGAAGAAAATGCACGAGCCCGAGGCGGGGGACGGCGGCGTATTGTGCTCGATGAAAATGCCTTTTCGATACGTGTCGTCAGCGCGGCGCATACGTTCGGAGCTGTTCCAGTCTTTCGAAACTGTCGCGCCGTCGACAAGCTCGTTGTAGCGTTTGGAATGGCTGTCATCCACGCATTCGATGGTCGGGGTCAGCGCCAGGTAAGGCAGCTTGGTGTCGGCCGTGCTGTCGTAGCCAAACGCCGTCCCCAGTTTGAACACCCCGGCAGGCGCTTTTCCATCGCCTTCATGTTTGACCGGCCCTTCGCGTTGCTCAACGATGCTCAGGCCCTTGCCCCACGCCAGCCCGCTCGTGCCGACCACCACCGGAAACGACCCTTCGTATTTTCGAAAGGTATTCCCCTGTCGTTCATAGCGTTGGGCTATGCCCTGGATGTCAGTCCAGTTTTTTGTAGTGACCACAATCAGCTGATTGGCGGTGTCGAGAGCGTCGCGTGTACCCAGCGGCGTGATGGGGAAGTCCATGACGTTCTTCGGCGAACCTTCGCCGCTGTAGGTGAAGTGCCACCATTCCTTGGAGTACCCGGTAAATCCTTCTTTTTCCATGGCCCTGCGGAGCTTCTGGCGATTGTCCCTGGCGGCAGCGCTGATCGTCGGGTTGTCGGTATGCGCTCGCTCATCGAAGCAATCGAAACCGGTGCCCATGTCGAGCGCGCCGTCGCGCCAACGCTGGCCATAAGGGGCCGTGCAATCGACTTGCCCGGCTGAAGGCGTCCAGCTATCGGCGGGCAGGGCATCCGGGCCGGTCAGTGTCAGGTCCACGGTTGAGCCTTTGGAGTGGTTCGACACCCGGGCCACGTAACCCAGACGCCAGAAGTCCTGCTTGTCCACGCGCGGATAGAACTCGGCCTTGCGCGGGTCACCCGGCACCAAAGCGAAACGCCCCATATCGGCAACGGCACGGCTCGGTCGATAACAGTCAAACACCTTCAAACCGTAGCCTTGCGCACGCAATGCTGTTTGTACTCGAGCGAGGGCCTTGGCGGCGTCCAGCGATAACAGGCACTGCCCCGCGGCGTAACCGTCGAGTGTGTGCCCGGTGAAGTTGTGAGCGCTGGCATAGCGGATGTCTTGCTCGATGCCCGGATCAATCGTACGCAGATACACCATGTGTTCGGGGCGTGTCTCTGCACCGGCCATGCCGGGCGCGATAATGCTCAGGCAAAGGATCCATCGCCGAAGCGAAAACAGTGTCGAGGAGGGCAGAGGCTGGAGGGTGCAGTGAGGGGGCATGCGAGGCTCCAAAGAGGCCGATTCTTAAGCTGGATCTGGCGGAGGGTCAAGCGGGTGACAGTAATAACGCACGACCCGCGGCACCGGGGCTGCTTCTGCTTTTTTGCGCAAACCACAAGCTGATATCATTCGAAAACTGACAAGCCGAGTAGAAAAAATGAATCGTCGTAAAAAAATACAGCAGTTATTAAAGGCCCACGCCAAAAAGGCCAGGGCCAAATTGGCACCGTCAAGCAAGTCTAAATACATTAGTAAAGCTGACCGATTGAAGCTGGCTGCTGAATCCAGTGACGACTCAATCATTTCCTCTGAGAGCTGATCTATGTAGCTCACTCAGGCAAACGCAGCCTCGATAAATGCCTCCAGCGCCTTGTTTTCCAGGATCTCGATAGAGAAGTGTCCGAAGCGCTTGGGCAACCAGATGATGCGTGCCCCGGACGGGGATTGCAGGTTCGCGCGGGCCAATGGCTCTCCGTTTTCGTCTTCTGGCTGAACACCGGCGACCATCAATTCGTCATAGGCCTTCTCGATGTCCGGTGTCGAGTAGCAGTGGCGATAAATCATCCCCTCGCCCGAGGAGTCCAATAGCTCCTTCAGATTCCCCGCCAACGGCTGTACCAGCATGAAACGCTCCTGGCCGATCAGCGCAATCGCGTAGCGCACGTGCAGGCCACCTCGTTCCCAGACGAGCGTTTTGGAGATCCTGGCTTTCAGTATCTGCGCGTAGTACGCACAGGCTTCTTCGAGGTTCTTGACCAGTACATCGACGTGACTGAACTTCAGTTCCATTGCATGCCTCCTCCTGATCTCGAGATTGTTCAATCACAAACCGGGCTCAGCATGCCATTAACCGCGCTGTTGCGTTGCAATGATCGCTGTGGGAGCAAGCTCGCTCCCACAGGTCCGTATTTTTATGGCTGTGGCGATCAACTTCCAGCCCGCTTATTCAACGCCTCTTCAGCCGCCGCAATCTCAGCCTGACGCTTGACAATCATGTCGCCAATCGGCGGACCCTGGAAGCGTCGGGCTTCAAAACCGAACCAGACGATGGCCGTCAGCACCAGAAAGCCGATGGTGATGTACAGCGCCCAATCGTTCGGAGGCTGGATGCCGATGACGAAAATGATCACCATCGAGAGGATCGAGAGGATGGCGAACACCGAGTACCAGAAACGCCCCATGTTCCACGGCCCCATGGTTGGCCACTTCGACGTCCCGAAGGTAAACAGGCCCAGGATGATGGGAATGACGAAGGAGAAGAACAGGAAGATCACCGTGCAGGACACGACGATGGTATAGACCGGCGTTTCACCGACGGATATCACCGACGATCCCCAGACAAACAACACCGCGAGGGTGGCACCGGTCCAGATCGCCGCCACCGGGCTGCGAAGGGTCGGCGAGACCGAGGACAGCGCTTTGGAGAAGGGCAGGCCGCCGTCACGGGAGAACGCGAAGATCATGCGTGAGACCGAGGTCACCGTCGCCAACCCGCAAAGAAACTGCGAGATGAAAATCGCCACGTACAGCGCCAACTTCACAGTCGGATTGACCTGGGTGTCCATGGCCCAGAAAAACACGCTCCAGCCATGCTTTGCCGCCTCGTCCATGCTCGGCAGCATCAGCACAAACGAACTGAGCATGACCCAGCCGAACAGCAGCGACCAGACGACCGACATGACCATGCCGCGTGGCACCGACATGGCGGCATTTCGGGTCTCTTCCGAGGTGTGTGCAGAGGCGTCATAACCGGTGATGGTGTAGATCGGCAACAGCAGGCCGAGCATGAAAATCCAGCCGTTCGAGACCTGTGGCCAGACGCTGCCGCCAGCCTCGCCGGAATAGTTGCTGAAGGTCCATAACCGGGCGAACTCATAGCTGGGTGCAGAGATCAGGCAGACGATGGTCAGCGCGAGCGCCGTCGCGAAGATCAGATAGCCCGAGAAGTCGGTGAGCTTCGCGGTCAGGCCGATACCCAGGTGGTTACACAAGGCCTGGAGGCCGGTGAGGATCGCCAGGAAAATCACCCGGGTCGTGGTGCTGTCCTCCATTCCCAGGGCCGGTCCGAAGGCGCCGAAAAAGAAGTAATAGGTGCCGACGTTGATCGCGCCGAGCACGGTGACCAGTCCGAGCAAGTTGAACCACGCGGTCAGCCATCCGGTGAAGCGGTTACCGAGAATCGAGCCCCAGTGATAGAGGCCGCCAGCGGTAGGATAGGCCGAGGAAATCTGCGCCATGGCCATGGCAAAAACCCCGGAGATCAGACACCCGATCGGCCAGCCTATGCCGATGGACGCACCGCCTGCACCCGAGGTGCCCTGGGCTAGTGAGTTGATACCACCCGAGAGGATGCAGATGATCGAAAAGGAAATGGCAAAGTTGGAGAAAACGCCCATGCGTCGAGAGAGCTGCTGGGCATAGCCCATGTTGTGCAGCACCTTGACGTCATCGTCTTGCGGCGCGCTCGTGGCGGGCTGGCTTGCTGGATTCATGTTGTGTGCCCCTTGTCAGGTTTTGGTACAGGCCGAACTGAGCCGCCGTAGGCTGCGACCTTGGTTTTCTGTGGGAGCCGAGCTTGCTCGCGATGGACGTTAACGATAACGCGTGCTTTCTGCATAAACGCGTCGCCCTTGAGCCCATCGCGAGCAAGCTCGGCTCCTACAGACGGCCGTGGTACGCCGCCTGGAAAATTTCTGCCGCGCCATTTCGGGTCAATGGCAGCGGGTTGCCGCCGGCGCAAGGGTCGACAATCGCCATGTCCGCGATCAGGTCGGCCTGCCGGTCATCCACTCCCAGCTCAACCAGCGTATGGGGCACGCCGATGTCCTTGCGCAACTTGAGGACGAAGGCCAGAAAACTGTCGAAGCCGGGCGAGGGCAGACGCAAATAAGCCGCGAGGCGGGTGATGCGTTCCTCGATGGCCGGGCGATTGAATTTCAGGACATAGGGCATGAACGTGGCGTTGGTCATGCCGTGATGGGTGTCGTACAGGGCGCCCACCGGATGTGAGAGGGCGTGCATCCCGCCCAGGCCTTTCTGGAAAGCGGTAGCGCCCATCGCGGCAGCCGCGAGCATTTCCGCTCGCGCCTCCAGGTCCGAGGGTGTGTGTACGGCTCGCACCAGGGCATTGGCGACCAGGCGCATGCCTTCGACCGCAATGCCTTCGGCCATGGGATGAAAACCGGGCGCGCAATACGATTCCAGACAATGTGCAAATGCATCCATGCCGGTGCCCGCGGTGACCTTGGCCGGCATGCCGACGGTGAGCGCCGGGTCGCTGATGACCACGCGCGGCATCATCTTCGGGTGGAAGATGATGCGTTTGGTGTGCGTGCGCTCATCGATGATCACCGCCGCACGGCCCACCTCGGAGCCGGTGCCCGCCGTGGTCGGCACCGCAATGATCGGGGCGATGCTGCCTTCGTCGGCGCGGGTCCAGTAGTCGCCGATGTCTTCGAAATCCCATACCGGTCGGGTCTGGCCACTCATGAAGGCGATGAGCTTGCCCATGTCCAGGCCACTGCCACCGCCAAAGGCGACCACACCATCGTGTTTACCGGCGCGCCAGGCGTCGAGCCCGCCCGCCAGATTGGCTTCGACCGGATTGGGCTTGAGGTCGCAAAACAGCGCGACGCCGAGGCCGGCTGCGCGCAAGGCGTCCACTGCTGCGATGGTGATAGGGGCTCGCGCCAGGCCACTGTCGGTAACCAGCAATGGTCGCTGGATCCCTTGGCTGCGGCAGATCTCGGCGAGCTCGGCGATGCGGCCGACACCGAAGCGGATGCTTGTGGGGTAATTCCAGTTCGCGGTCAGGCTCATGGCTCAGATCTCGTGGCGCAAATGGAAGGATTTCGCTCGGGTCAGGTTGTCATAACCCAGGCGCGACAACGTGACGCCGCGCCCGCTGTTCTTCACCCCGGTCCAGGCCAGGGCCGGGTCCAGGTAATCGCAGCGGTTCATGAACACGGTGCCGGTGTCGATCTCGTTGCCCAAGCGTTCGGCGGCGGCAAGGTCTTGCGTCCAGATGGACGCGCTGAGGCCGAATTCACTGTCGTTCATCAAGGCGATGGCTTCGTCGTCGCTGGTCACCGGCATGATGCCGACCACCGGACCAAAGCTTTCCTCGCGCATCACCGACATTTGATGGGTGACGTCGACTAATACTTGCGGCGCGAGGTAGGCGCTGCCCGGTGCGTCGGCAGGAAAATCCTTTGGATTGATCAGCGCCCGAGCGCCTTGGGTCAGTGCTTCGGCGATCTGACCACGAACGAAATCAGCGGCGTTCGGTGTCACCAGCGGACCCAGCGTGGTGGCTTCGTCCAGTGGGTTACCCAGCACGTATTGGCGGGTCAAAGAAACGAAGCGCTCGACAAACGCCGGGTAGATTTTTTCATCGACATAAATGCGCTCCACGGCGCAACAGCTTTGCCCGGAGTTGAAGAAGCTGCCATCCACCAGATTTTCCACCGCATGGTCGAGGTTGGCGTCTGCCCGTACGTAGGTGGGGTCTTTGCCACCGAGCTCCAGGCCCACACCGAGGAAACCTCCGACGGCAGCGTGTTCCATGGATTTGCCGGCTTCGACCGAGCCGGTGAAGTTCACTTGCTGCACGCGTCCAGAGGCAATGATCGCTCCGGTATAAACATGACTGAGCAGCAGGTTCTGGAACAGCCCTTCGGGAAGGTGGGCACGGCGAAACGCCTCGGCGAACCGTTCACCCACCAGCAACGTTTGCGACGCGTGTTTGAGGATGACGCTGTTGCCCGCCATCAGCGCCGGGATAATCGTATTCACTGCCGTTAGATAGGGGTAATTCCAGGGTGCGACGACCAATACCGTACCCACCGGCTCGCGTTTGATACAGCGTCGAAAACCGGCGACGGGCGTGGGCACAAGCGCTGCCAACGCTTCAGGCGCAATGGCGATCATATACCGGGCACGCTCTTCGAAACCGCGCAGTTCGCCAGCGCCAAAGCGCACCGGGCGGCCCATTTGCCAGGCCAGTTCCGGCACGATGTCAGCCTTCATCGCCAGCATCGCATCCACCGCGGCGCTACAGAAGGCGGCGCGTTCGCTCAGTGGCCGGCGTTTCCATTGTGTCTGGGCCGCTTCGGCCGCCGCCAGCGCCTGGTCGATTTGCGCCGCATCGGCGCAGCGGCGTTCGGCATAGACCCGGCCATCGACCGGTGAGATGAGTTGAATGGTTGAAGTCATGATGGCGGTCTCAATAGCGCTCAAAACCGCGCTGCAGTTCCCAGTCGGTGATCCGCCGGTCGTACTCTTTCTGCTCCCATTCGGCGGTGTGCACGTAGTGATCGATCACTTCATCGCCGAACGCTTCGCGCAACATGGTCGAGCCCTGGAGTGCGGCGCAAGCTTCGCGCAGGGTCTTCGAGACTTCAGGCAAGTGTTCATCGACGTAGGCGTCGCCCTCAAAGGGCGGTGCGAGGCTGAGCTTCTCGTCGATACCAGCCAGTCCCGCAGCGATCAACGCGGCGAAGGCCAGATAAGGGTTGAGGTCGGCACCGCCAATACGACATTCGATGCGGATGGATTTACTGCCTTCTGCGCACAAACGAAAGCCCGCAGTGCGATTGTCCCGACTCCACACCGCTCGTGTCGGGGCAAAGGTGCCGGCCTGAAAGCGCTTGTACGAATTGATGTAGGGCGCGAGAAAACAGGTGACGTCGTTGGCATATTTAAGCTGCCCGGCCACCCAGGAACGCATCAGTTTTGACATGCCAAACTCAGCCTTGGCGTCAAAGAACAGCGGCTTTTTACCGTTCTTGTCCCACAGCGAATTGTGAATGTGGCTGCTGGAACCGGCGGCGTCATAACGCCACTTGGCCATGAACGTGATCGCCTTGCCCTGCAGTTGCGCGATCTCTTTGCAGGCGTGCTTGATGATGACGTGATGGTCGGCCATGGTCAGGGCATCGGCATAACGGATGTTGATCTCTTCCTGGCCAGGCCCCCATTCACCCTTGGAGTTTTCCACGGGAATGCCGCTGGCCTGCAGATGCTTGCGAATCGCCCGCAGCACCGGCTCTTCGCGGGTGGTCTGCAGGATGTTGTAGTCCTCGATGTAGTGACCGGCCGTTTTCGGCTTGTGGTAGTTGCGCTCGTGGATGGCCTCGTAGCTCTCGTCGAACAGATAGAACTCCAGTTCCGAGGCGAACATGCCGGTGTAGCCGCGCTCGCGCAGTCGCTCGACCTGCTTTTTCAGGATCGCCCGCGGGCTGTGCGGCAGGTCGCGCCGATGGTGATGATCAAGCACATCGCAGAGCACCAGCGCCGTGCACTCAAGCCAGGGCACCCGTCGCAACGTGGCCATGTCGGGTTTGAGCACAAAGTCGCCATAGCCTTTGCTCCAGCTGGCCGCGGCGTAACCCGGCACCGGTTCCATGTCGATGTCGTCGGCCAGCAGGTAATTGCAGCAGTGGGTTTCTTCATGGCCGCTGTCGATGAAAAACTCGACCTGGAATCGTTTGCCGACCAGTCGGCCTTGCATGTCGACCATGCAGACCAGAACGGTATCGATCTCGCCGGAGGCGGCGGCACGCTTGAGTTGATCAAAACTGAGGAAGGGCTCGGTCATCACGTAGTCCTGCGTGAATTGTTTGGGCCTGTCTGAAATAGCTGTTGCAGACGCTCTCCAGAACAAACCAAAACCTGCAGACGCGAGCATCGTGTGCAATAAGCTGCTGTAAGCGTAGCCTACTGTTGCAGTGTGCAAGTTTCGCAAATCGCAGCCTGATGACTCAGGTGCAAAGTCGCGAATTGATCGACCTCCAACGCGAGGAAACAACCATGGCAAAGAAAACAGAGCACAACACCTACCAACGTCTCGAACAGCAGTACCCGGATTACCTGGCTGCCGTGGAGGCCTTGGGTACGGCGGTGCGTCATACCGGTCCACTGGAAGAGATCGTTGTCCAACTGATCCAGCTCGGTGCCGCGGCGGCCATCCGTTCTGAGGGCGCGGTGCACAGTCATACCCGACGGGCATTGGAGGCGGGCGCTACGCCAGAACAGATCCGTCACACCCTGATCTCACTGACCAGTACGATCGGTTTCCCGACCGTCGTTGCGGCCATCAGTTGGGCGGATGATGTGATTGAGACGTGAACGAGGCCTATTGAGCCGCGTTTGAGCACCTGGCTTGTCTGCTTTCTCGAAACCCGCCATTCATGCGGAATCTGACGACAGTGTAAAAAGCAGACTTCAGCTTCACCATTAAGCCAGATACCGCCGAAACCACCCCAGCGTCCGGTCCCAGGCCAACTTGGCTGCGGCTTCATCGTATCGAGGCGTGGAGTCGTTATGGAAACCATGGTTGGCGCCGGGGTAGATGTACGCCTCATACGTCTTGCCCGCGGCTTTCAGTGCTTTCTCATAGGCGGGCCAGCCTTCGTTGATGCGCGTATCCAGTTCGCCGTAGTGAAGCATCACCGGCGCCTTGATTCGGGCGACATCCTTGGCCTCTGGCTGGCGGCCATAAAAGGACACGGCAGCCCCCAGTTCCGGATAGGCGACGGCCGCCGCATTGGTCACGCCGCCGCCGTAGCAGAACCCGGTGATCCCGACTTTTCCAGTGGTCGCGTCATGCTTCATCAACCACTCGATGGCGGCGAAAAAGTCGTTCATGAGCTTCTCCGGGTCGACGGTCGCCTGCAACTCCCGGCCTTTGTCATCGTTGCCGGGATAGCCGCCCACAGACGTCAAACCATCAGGGGCGAGGGCGATGAAACCTGCCTTGGCCACACGCCGTGCGACATCTTCGATGTAAGGGTTGAGCCCGCGGTTTTCATGCACGACCACCACCGCCGGCACCTTGTCGGTGGCTTTCGCCGGGTGCACCAGATAGCCACGGACCTGCCCGTTGCCCTTGGGGGAGGGATAGGTGATGTACTCGGCAACGATGTCCGGGTCGGTAAATTCAACCTGCTCGGCGAGCGCATAATTCGGACTCAGCGCGGCGAGAAGCGCGCTGGCGGTCAAACCGCCCAAGGTGAACAACGCCGCCCGATCCAGAAACTCTCGTCGGTTGATCTTGCCGTGGGCGTAGTAGTCGTACAGTTCGAGCAGTTCCGGGGCAAAGTCTTTCGCAGTGAGACGGGTCATCTGTGCGCTTCCTCTTGGGCGGGCCGATTGCTCTGTCGGTTGGACAGGGTGGGCGATATCTAACGAGCGTAGCCGCTCACAAACAAAAGAGGCCTTGAAGACTGGGTGAAAACGCGGAGAGGGTGACTCAAGCAAACGCCCGAGATTGTTTGGGGCGCTTGCTTTTGGGTTAGGACGCGACTACCTGGAACTTACTGCTATCGATCGCCACCAGCTCACCTATGGCCAAGCACGAACCGTCAGGAGGGGAGCAAAGTTTTCACACAATCTGTGATGGTCGATTTTTTTGGAGTATTTGTTTTTACTAATTATGTAACTTTTACTAAGTTTTCATAGGCTACTGTTTTTTAAAAGTTAACTGGGCAGTCTGAGGCTTAAACGCGGTGGTTCGGGTTTTTAGCTTCATTGGGATATGTGTAGAATTATTTCGAAGATACAATATGAAACAAATAGTCGGTTGAATCGTAATGTAACGAAATTATAGAAGTGTTCTGTTTTCCAACGAGAAAATTTGATTTTTCTTACATTGCGGGTAATCGTCTGAGGTCAAAACATGGAGTTCGACGTCATTGTTGTAGGTGCAGGAGCAGTTGGTGGGTCAATCGCGTATGAGTTGTCCACGCGTGGTTTAAATGTCTGTCGAGTCGGTAAGACTGATCGTACAAATGCAGCTTCAAGGGCTGCCGGAGCGATGAATGGATGTTTCGGGGAGGTAACAAGCGGCCTGCTTGCAAGTGATTTTGGTCGATTGAAATTAGACATGGACCGACAAGCTCAAAACCTGTGGTCAAGTTGGGCGGAGCGCTTGGCAGTTTCTTCAGGTGATTCCAGTTCGTTGTTTACCGCGATTGGGACCCATGTGCTGCTCAACACTGCCGGCATGGATGAGGTGGACAGTGTTAACTACGACACCATCGAGAGAACCCTTCGTGAATATGGTGAGCCGTTCGAAATTGTTGATCCACGCAAAATTGAGTGGCTGAAGCCCAACCATCTGGTTCGCCCTTTGCGTGGGCTGTACATACCAAACGAGCATTCAGTGAACTCTCATCTTTTGCTGGAGAAACTGGATGCTGCATTTGTCTCCGAGGGAGGCACTCTGAAAAATGAGAACGCCCAACGCGTGTTGGTTGAGGGTGGGGTAGTCACCGGCATTGAGTTATGCAATAGAGAGGTTCTTTGGGCTAAAAAGGTTGTGATTGCGGCAGGCGTTCAATCTTTAGACCTGCTTAGTGATTTCGACGAACTCGTAAAGAAAATTCCACCGTTGTTCAGTGGATACGGCGTGTCAATTCTCGTGAAAATGCCAGAAGGGGTTGAGTTACCGAGTTCTGTCATACGGACGCCAAATCGTGCTTTTGCGTGCGGCTTGCACTGTGTCCCTCGTGGGGACGGCGTTTTGTATCTGGGAGCTACTAATATTATTTCAGAGCGGCCTAAACAACAGGCTCTCATATCGGATGTTCAGTTTTTGCTTGACTGTGCTGTTGATCAGTTGAACCTGGACCTTCATGGCGCTGAAATCATTTCCATACAGGTTGGCAACAGACCAATTCCGGCAGATGGTTTTCCATTGATTGGCGAGTGCGGCATCGAAGGTCTTTGGCTTGCAACAGGCACGTACCGAGACGGCCTGCACCAATCACCATTGCTGGCGCGGTATATAGCTGATTGCCTTACCGATATAGAGACTCCCGATCTAGATCTCAGCCCTTTCAAACCTGTGCGTGCTCCGTTATCTGGGTTTGCCCGCGAGAATACGGTCAGGGAAACGGTACAGCAGATGTTTGCCACAGGATATGAGTATCGTTGGGATATAAAACCTTATTGGTTTCCTTTGCTGGATGAAGGACTGTCGCGCAATTACGAAAAACTTATAAATGACTTGCATCCGTCATTTACGCCTCCGCCGGAGTTGGTCGCATTCTCCTATCTGTATGAGTCAATTTTGAAAAGACTTTCGCAGTATTACAAGGAGTGGTCATGAGTCTTACGGATCGTGAGTATCTTGCTATTAGTCAAGCACGGGCCATGTTGCAAGCGTCTGGTGTCTGGGACTTGGAAGCCGACTTGAGTTGTCTTATAGATCGCTATATCGAACGGATGGATAAAAGCCGTGCGCTCGATGAATTTATGTTAGCGGTTAAAGAGCGCTGTAACCGAATTCCTCTCGGGCATATTGTTGGCATGGTGGAGTTTGACGAAATGCCGCTGGTGGTCGGTACTGGCGTGTTTATCCCCCGCCCTCACAGCAAAATCATTCACAAGTGGCTGGAGACCAGTGCTGCGCTGAGACCGGGAGCTAGTGTTCTCGATTTGTGTGCCGGAAGCGGCGCGATTGGCTTGGCGATCGCACGGCGCAGACCGGATCTGAAAGTGACATGTGTGGAGTTTGATGAGATAGCGATGCAGTACCTCAAGCGCAACATCGATCGACTGGCCTGCAAGGGGGGGAAGGTCAATCACTTGCAGGCAGACATTCGCGACAAACAGGCATTTACGCGATTCACAGATCAGGTTGGTTTGATTGTCGCTAATCCTCCGTACGTCCCACAGTCCCAAGAGTTGTTACCTGAGTGGAGCGATCACCATCCACGGGAGTCGGTCTATTCCGGGGTGGATGGGCTTGAACTGATACGGCAAATCATCTCGCTCGCAAACCAGTTACTTAGTCGTGAAGGTTGGCTAGTCATTGAACATGGCGAGGAACAGGCCAGAGAGGTGCGTGAACTGTTCAAGCAGAGTCAGCTGACAAATACACAAACTGTAATCGATAAGGAAGCGTCCGACGCCTCGGGCAGCTCAGTAATGACCATCGGATGCAAATCTCATTGATTTTCAGAAAGGAGCTTTAGCTATGGATGTGCAAACTAGACAAGACTGGATGAGCATTCGTCGCGGCAACACCACTGGTGCATTGGCGAAGGCTTACGAGGAAGGGCTGACAGGTTTTACGGTTGCGAGTCGTGTGGGTAAGCACATTACCTTGCAGGACGGAGGCACATTCACAGAGTTCGTTTCCTGTTCGTACTTGGGCTTGGAAACCCACTCTGCATTGATCGATGCCGCACACCAGGCTATGGAAACTTCCGGACTGCACCTGTCGTCTTCTCGAAGTGCAATGCGCCCAAGTTACCTACCTCAACTGGAAGAGTTGCTTGCTCAGATTTACAGAGGTTGCGGCGTTGCGGTGTTTACTTCTACCAGCAGTGTCCATTTAGGTGTTTTACCGTTGCTGGGGAGTGGTTCGTTGAGTGGGTATCCGGTCAAAAAACGAATCCACTGGCTGATGGATAAAACCGCCCATGCTTCGATGCAGGTACTTAGGGGGATTTTGGAGCAGTTCGGACCTGTTTCTAGAGTTGAGTCCACCAGCCAAGAATCAATGACCACAGCGCTGAAAGTCTGCACCGACAAAGGTGAAACTCCTGTGCTCTTGATCGATGGAATTGGCTCGATGAGTGGTCTTGTACCCATCGCCGAGCTCTCTCGGCAGCTAGAGTTGGCACAGGGATACCTATATGTAGACGATGCTCATGGTATTTCGATCGTCGGACGTCATGGTGCGGGATATGCCTTTTCAGCGGTTGATCACTCATTACCTGCAAATATTATTCTGGCAGGGTCTCTCTCCAAGGCATTTGGTGGCGCGGGTGGTTTTGTCGTGGTTTCAGATCCACGGGATGTTGAAGTTATCCGAACCCTGGCCAATCCGCTGATATTTGGTCATTCCATTATGGTGCCCATGTTGGCGGCTAACGTTGCCTCGGCGAAGATCCATCTCAGT
Organism: Pseudomonas sp. LS2P72; assembly: GCF_054897865.1. Taxonomy (NCBI): domain Bacteria; kingdom Pseudomonadati; phylum Pseudomonadota; class Gammaproteobacteria; order Pseudomonadales; family Pseudomonadaceae; genus Pseudomonas; species Pseudomonas sp. LS2P72. Next base: position 4,322,798 of record NZ_CM142708.1, on the reverse strand, counting down.
GAAGAGATCGATATGCTGCAACGGCGACTTTGGGAAAATGTCGCCCTCTTTGATTCCCTCACCGACAACCAGTTGCTCAACGCAGGTATCCAGTCACCTGTCAGAGGAGCCTTCTTTGAAACAGAGGAGGCCGGCTTGCAGGCTGCGAGAACCCTGCGTGACCAAGGCATGCTGCTCTTTCCGGTGTTTTACCCAATCATTGCCAAAGGCAAAGCGATGCTGCGTTTTGCAATTTCAGCAGACCACAGTGGCAAAGACATCAAGTTATTGGGAGCTGCTCTAGGGGCTATGACGAGCAAGGGGTTATGGACGCCTGCTATCAATGAGCGGGATCACGCCTGACTGACGACTCTCTACCAGAAATTGTCAAACGGAGGTGCAAAAGATGAAACAACAGGGACAGTTATCACAGACAGGCACGTCTAACATTTTGCAGCCGCAGCGGGAGCGGCTTGACTCGATAAATTTGCAAGTTGTCGACCTGCTTTCTGAGCGAATGAAAGTGTGTATGGACATTGCCGAGCTCAAAGCCGTCCATGGCATTGCGATGATGCAACCCGGACGAATTTCCTACGTGCTCGATATGATTAAGACTAGGTCGGAGGCGGTAGGATTGAGGGCAGAATACACCGAGTCGATATTCAAACTGATTATAGAAGAGACGTGTATTCAGGAAGATGTCCTGATCAATCGGTGTCTGGCTGAGGGGCGACCTTCATGAAAATATTGCTGATTGATAACTTTGATTCCTTCACCCAGAACATTGCTCAGTATTTGTATGAGGTGACAGGTATTTGCGCGGATGTAGTCAAAAATACCTTTTCGTACAATGAATTGGGCATCGAAAAATATGATGCTGTAGTGCTGTCGCCCGGTCCAGGGCACCCCGGTCAAGAGGCTGATTTCGGTGTGTGCGGTGACGTCATTCTTCGTTCTCCTGTCCCGTTGCTTGGTATTTGTCTAGGACACCAAGGCATCGCTCAATTTCTTGGGGGGACTGTGGGGTACGCTCCCAGCCCTGTGCATGGCTACCGCAGTCGGATTACTCATTCCGGTAAAGGGCTCTTTCGAGATTTACCGGAGCAGTTCGAAGTGGTCAGATACCATTCGTTGATGTGTACCAGCCTCCCAGCAGAGCTCCAATGTACGGCTTGGACATCTGAAGGTGTGGTCATGGCAATCGAACATGTCACTAGACCGGTTTGGGGTGTTCAGTTCCACCCCGAATCCATCGATTCAGAATATGGCCATGCGCTATTGAGCAACTTCATACGCATGGCGTTGGAACATAACGTCAGTGCTAGAGCTCACTTAGAATCCGACACGGAATGTACCTCATCAAAAGATGCATACCTCGCGGTAGGGGGGATGCTGAATATGCAGCTTACCTACCGTGAGTTTTCCAAATGCACGGATCCACTAGCAGTATTTTCAACGCTCTATGCAGATGATCGTTATGCTTTTTGGCTAGACAGCGAGAAGTCAGAAAGACCTAATGCCCGCTACTCGATCATGGGTAGTGGGGAGGCGCAAGGAGCGATAAGGCTTGAGTACGATGTCAACGATGAGTGCCTGAAGCTTGAGGGCCCCAAAGGTAAAAAAAGTATCAAAGGAGACTTTTTTACACTGATTGCACAGATCTTCGAAGCTGTGCAGGTGGCGACCCCTCAGTACTTGCCGTTTGTTTTCAAGGGCGGTTTTGTTGGCTTTCTCGGTTACGAATTGAAAGCTTTGGCGGGTGGACGCAAAACTTACCGTTCGGTCTATCCGGATGCTTCATTCATGTTTTCGCCGCATTTCTTTGTCTTTGATCATCATGAAGACAAGGCCTATGAATGCCTGATGACTGCGACTGGCGATGCTGTGGATTGGCCTTCCTTACCTGATTTTCTCCATCGTAATGATGAGTCAGCTGGTCATTGCAATTCGTTTATTCCAGGTGCCGTAGATCAGCTGAAGCTCTCGCTTGAGGACGGGCCAGATGATTACATCAGTAAGATCAATCAATCTCTCAAGTACATCACCGATGGGGAGTCATACGAGATCTGCCTGACCAATAGGGCAAAAATGGCTTACAGCGGTGCGCCTTTGAGTGCTTATTGGCGAATGCGCGAGGCTAGCCCCGTACCCTACGGTGCCTACCTCTCGTTTGCAGGATTTTCAGTATTAAGCGCTTCGCCCGAAACCTTTCTCAGAATCGATGACAGCGGATTGATCGAGTCCAGACCGATCAAGGGAACTAGGCCGCGTAGTAAACAGTTCGCAGAGGACCAAATACTACGGGATGAGCTACGTAGCTCGGCCAAGGATAGGGCCGAGAACCTAATGATTGTAGATTTGGTGCGCCATGATTTGAATCAAGTGTGCCGTCCAGGGAGCGTTCATGTTCCTGAGATTTTCTCAGTGGAAAGCTTTTCCTCGGTCCACCAACTTGTCTCAACAGTTCGTGGGCACCTTCGCTCGGATATTTCAACGATCGAAGCTATTCGAGCCTGTTTCCCGGGAGGCTCAATGACGGGAGCTCCGAAGAAACGCACGATGGAAATTATTGACGTATTGGAGTCCTCTGCCCGTGGTGTCTACTCAGGCGCATTAGGCTGGTTATCTTTCAGTGGTGGAGCGGAGCTGAGTATTGTCATCCGAACAGCAGTGCTCCAGGGTAACGAGGCGAAATTTGGAATTGGTGGCGCGATAGTTGCGCACTCTGATCCACAGCAAGAGCTTGAAGAAACGTTGGTCAAGGCTAGCGTGCCTTATTACAGTTTTGTCGCAGGGAGCGAATCATGATGAGCGACACGGTTGTCGTGTTGGGAGGAGCGGGTTTGGTTGGCTCAATGATCAGCCGCATTCTTATGCAATATGGATACGATGTCCGGGTGGTGGATCGGAGGCCTCCCGAACAGGAAAGTGGCTTCTATGAAGTCGATGTCACAAGTCCGTTCAGCAACACCGGTCACATCTTCCAAGGGGCGGTGGCAGTGGTCTTTGCATTGCCCGAAAACGTGGCTATTCGGGCAATACCTTGGGTTGTTGACTCCGTTTCGAACGATGTTGTATTCATACCGACTTGTTCTGTTCAGGAGCCTTTTTACAGAGCATTGAAGAATGCTTCGTCCCAGCAGCCTTTCGTCGGCGTCAATCCGATGTTTTCACCCAAGCTCTCCGTTCAGGGACGCACCGTCGCAATTTGTCTGGAAGATGGCGACTCGCCTTCGACTTTCATCGAACAGCACTTGATGGGGGCTGGGATGAAGATAAAGCGAATGACGCCGGTGGCCCATGATGAACTCATGGCGCTATGTCAGGCGCTGCCCCATGCCGCAATTCTCGGGTTCGGTTTGGCGTTGGCAAGGTCTTCACTTGATCTGGAAAGCGCTCTTGAAGTGATGCCACCACCGATGCGGACAATGATGGCGTTGCTGTCCCGGGTTCTGGTCAATCCGCCTGAAGTCTACTGGGATGTACAGCTTGAAAATGACCAGGCCAACCACCAGCGCGCCGCGCTGGCGGAAGGGATGGAACGCTTGATGAGTAATGTCTCTAATCAGGATTTTGACGAGTTCAGATGCGACTTACGGGGCGTTTCAAAGGCTTTGGGTCGTCGTTTGAACTCAGGGGCCGTCGATTGTCAGCACGTTTTTTCATTACTGAACTGACCGAGTCCTCGCCATGGAAGCGCGCTGGGTTCGTTTCACGGGTGCATTGCGAAATCTCCCGTGAATACTTTGAGGAAGATAAGGAGCTTGGCTAATGCCGCTAATAAGTGAGACAGCGCAACACAGAGCAAAATCAAAACGATGGTCAGCCCTAACCGTGCTAATGCTGCCAGTACTACTGGTGACCGTAGACAATACGGTGCTTGGATTCGCGTTACCAAAGATTGCCGAGGCCCTGAGTCCGAGCGCCAGTCAGCAGTTATGGATGATCGATGCCTATTCGCTGGTATTGGCGGGATTACTGGTGTCCATGGGTAGTTTGGGCGATCGAATCGGTCATCGAAAGTTGTTACTGGCCGGGTCTTTGGGTTTTGTCATTGTGTCGGTGCTGACTGCCTATTCCCAAACGGCCATGCAACTGATTGCCGGTCGAGCTTGCATGGGAATTTTCGGTGCGATGTTGATGCCCTCTACTTTGGCATTGATACGCTCGGTGTTTCTGGATCGAGAGGAGCGCAGGGTAGCTGTCGCGATCTGGGCAACAACGCTGACGGTAGGATCAGCACTCGGTCCTTTGGTCGGTGGAGTTTTGCTGGAGTTTTTCAGCTGGGGGGCGATTTTCCTATTGGCGATACCCGTATTGGTGCCGTTGTTGGTATTGGGGCCGGTGTTGTTGCCCGAGTCCGAGAAAGACTGTTCAGGGCCATTGGATCCGCTAAGTATTCTGCAATCGATGGTTGCCCTCAGTGCCATCGTTTACGGCATTAAACTCAGCGCCAGTAATGGGGTCGACGGGATGGCACTGACAGCATTTGTGGTGGGCACGGTTGCTGGATGGATGTTTGTGCATCGGCAGTTACGTCTGCCTGTGCCGCTGATGGACCTGAGCCTGTTCCGAAGTGGCACCTTTAGCGGTTCCGTACTAATCAATCTGATGAGCCTCGCGTTCCTCGTCGGCTTTGTGTTCTTCACCACTCAGTTCTTACAGATCGTCCTTCAGATGTCCCCGTTGAATGCCAGCTTTGCGTTAGTACCTGGTCAGATCATGGCGATCGTAGTGGGAATGGCCGTCGTGCCTGTAGCGCGGCGAGTACCGGTGTATGTGCTGGTGCCGGTTCTGATGGCGTTTGCCGGGGTGGCGTTTTTGTTGGTTGCCAGCATCGGCAGCAGTCTGATCGTTCTGGTGGTGGCTTTTGCCTTGCTGAACATTGGCGTGGGCGCGATCGCGACGGTATCCAACGATGTGATTTTGTCGGCTGCACCGCCGGAAAAGGCGGGTGCAGCGTCGGCCATTAGTGAAACAGCCTATGAAGTGGGTGTGGTTTTGGGGACTACGGTGCTCGGTGGTCTCGTCACTGCCTACTATCGCGGTGCATTGCAGCTTCCGGGCTTTTTGACCGAGGTGCAGACGATGCAGGCGAGTGAGACGCTATCGGGTGCTAATCATGTAGCGGTGCAGTTGTCAGGAGATCAGGCAAGAGAGCTGATGACGCAGGCGGGAAGTGCATTCGAGGGTGGAATTAATCTGGCTTCGTGGGTGACGTTCGGCTTGGCACTCATGGCGATTCTAATTGCCTGGCGCGCTCTGCGGATACCGAAGACAAAACTTGCTGAAGGGCAGTAATCGAAAACGAACGTCGGGCCGTTTATCACACAGCCCGGCTATTTCAGCACTCAGCTCAAATCAGTTCGGATCAGTTCAGGCATTGCGCTCCGGCCTTGGCCACCTGCGCATCCTGCTCGGCTTTGACACCGGACACCCCGACTGCGCCGATCACCTGGCCGTCGACGATGATCGGTACGCCGCCCTCAAGGGATGTCAGCAATGGCGCGGACAAAAAGGCATGGCGCCCGCCATTGACCATCTCTTCATAGCCTTTGGACTCGCGCCGACCCAGAGCCGAGGTGCGGGCCTTCTCGGTGGCGATGTAGGCGCCAATCGGAGCGCAACCGTCTAGGCGTTCGAGGGCCAGGGGATGGCCGCCGTCATCGACAATCACGATGGTCACGGCCCATTGGTTGTTCTGCGCTTCGGTGCGTGCCGCCGCGAGGATTTGGCTGACTTCGGTCTGGCTCAGTACGGCTTTGCTTTTCATGGGAACTCTCCAGTGCTCGGTTATGGCAAGGCGGCTTCGACCAGTTCGATCCAGTGCCTGACAGGGGTTCGGCCCGCACCGTCGAGGTGGGACTGACAGCCGATATTGGCCGTGACAATGACTTCGGGGTGTCCGCTTTCCAGTGCATTGAGCTTGTTGTCGCGCAGTTGCCGGGACAGTTCGGGTTGGGTCAGCGAATAAGTGCCCGCCGAGCCGCAGCACAGGTGACTGTCGGGAACCGACGTGAGGTTGAAGCCCAGACTCGTCAGAATCGCTTCCACCGCACCACCCAGTTTCTGCGCGTGCTGCAAGGTGCAGGGGCAATGGAACGCCAGGCGCTGGGCGCTGTGGATACCGAGCTTTTCCAGCGGCTCGTCGCGCAGCACTTCGACCAGATCCTTGGCCAGCGCACTGACCTTTTTCGCCTTCTCGGCGTACGCCGGGTCGGTGCTGAGCAGGTGGCCATAATCTTTGATGAACGCGCCGCAACCGCTGGCGGTTTGCACGATGGCTTCGGCACCGTTTTCAATGCTCGGCCACCACGCATCGATATTGCGGCGGGCGCGATTCAGGCCGGCCGCCTGAGCGTCGAGGTGATAATCCACGGCGCCGCAACAGCCCGCCTCGCGGGTCGGCGTGACGCTGATCCCCAGTCGATCCAGTACTCGGGCGGCGGCCGCGTTGGTATTGGGTGACAGACTCGGTTGCACGCAACCTTCGAGCATCAGCACCTGCCGGGTGTGGCGAGTGACCGGGCGCGGCTTGGCCGGATAGACGCGGCGAGGCAACTTTATCTGCAAGGTGTTGGGCAACAACGCCCGGAACACCTGACCGCTGCTGACCAGCCCTTTGAACAGCGCAGGATTGGGCACGACGCTACGCAGCCCTTCGCGCAACAAACGCTGACCGAGTGGGCGCGGCACCGCCGCATCGACCACCGCCCGGCCGATGTCCAGCAAGTTGTGGTAGTCAACGCCGGAAGGGCAGGTGGTTTCGCAGTTACGGCACGACAGGCAGCGATCCAGGTGCTGTTGGGTCTTCTGCGTGACTTCGTTGCCTTCCAGAACCTGCTTGATCAGGTAGATGCGGCCTCGCGGTCCGTCCAGTTCATCGCCCAGCAACTGATAGGTCGGGCAGGTGGCATTGCAGAAACCGCAGTGCACGCAGGTGCGCAGGATGCTTTCGGCTTCTTCGGCGCGGGGCAGTTGGCGGGCTTGTTCGCTCAAGGTGGTCTGCATGGGTCAAAGCTCCGCGTACAGGCGCCCGGGGTTGAAGATGCCCCGGGGATCGAGTTGTTGCTTCAAGTTCCGGTGGTAGCGCATCAATGCGGCAGGCAACGGTTGAAACGGGCTGTCGATCAGGCCATGGGTATAGCAGGTCACATGCCCGCCGACTTCTTCGACGATCGAGCGAATGAACGCTGCCTGCGCGTCGGATTTGAGCCAGCGCTGCGCACCGCCCCAGTCGAGCAACTGACGGCCAGGCAGGGAAAGCCGAGCCGTGTTGTGAGGGACGGACAGACGCCAAAGTGCCTGGTCCTCATCGAAGAAGCTCAATCGATGCTCGTTAAGATCGTCCCAATACGAGGCGTCGAGCAACTCGCCGCCCAATCGGTCATGAGCCGCCGCCACCGAGCCTTCGCCCCCCTCAAGCCGCAGGTGCAGGCGCTGCCCATCGTGGCACGCGGCGCTGATCGGCAGCGGCTGTTGCCCCCATTCGGCGAGGCGCAGCAAGGCGCGATCGCTGTCCATTTCCAGGCTGATGCTTAAAGCTTGACGCGGTTTGGGCAGGACCTTGAGCGAGACTTCGGTGATCACACCGAGCGAGCCGTAGCTGCCGGCCATCAAGCGCGACAGGTCGTAACCGGCGACGTTTTTCATGACTTCGCCACCGAAGCGCAAATGCTTGCCGTGGCCAGTGATGACCCGTGTCCCGAGGACGAAGTCCCTGGCGGAGCCCGACCAGGGGCGCCGCGGCCCTGACAGCCCGGCGGCGATCATGCCGCCGATGGTCGCGCCGTCGCCGAAGGAGGGCGGTTCGCAGGGCAACATCTGCTGTGCCGCGTCCAGCACTTGAGCCAGTTCTGCCAACGGGGTGCCGCAGCGGGCGGTGATCACCAGCTCGGTCGGGTCGTAGCTGACGATGCCTCGGTGGCTGCGCGTGTCGAGCACTTCGCCCGCCACGATGCGCCCAAGAAACGCCTTGCTGTTGGAGCCTTGAATGCGCAGCGGCGTGGCGTTTTGCAGCGCCTGGTTGACCTGTTCCAGCAGCGAGGCGCTGTCGTCGATATCGTGTTCGCTGCGCATCAGAAACGCTCCAGCTCAGGGAAGGGCAGCTGACCCATGTGAACGTGCATGGCGCCGAACTCGGCGCAGCGGTGCAGCGTCGGGATGTTCTTGCCGGGGTTGAGCAGGCCGCTCGGATCGAAGGCGGCTTTGACGGCATGGAACACGGTCAGCTCATCGCTATTGAACTGCGCACACATCTGATTGATTTTCTCCCGGCCCACGCCGTGTTCGCCGGTAATGCTGCCGCCGACTTTCACGCACAATTCGAGGATCTTGCCGCCCAGGGTTTCAGCGCGATCGAGTTCGCCCGGTTGATTGGCATCGAACAGAATCAGCGGGTGCATGTTGCCGTCACCTGCGTGAAAAACGTTGGCCACCCGCAGGCCGTACTCGGCCGACAACGCGGCGATCGCCTGCAGCACACCGGGCAACTCGCGACGCGGAATCGTCCCGTCCATGCAGTAATAATCCGGCGAGAGACGGCCCACTGCGGGGAAGGCATTCTTGCGCCCGGCCCAGAAACGCACGCGTTCGGCTTCATCGCGGGCCTGGCGTACTTCGGTGGCGCCGGCCTGTTCCAGCACCTGGCGTACGCGGTCGCAGTCATCATGAACGTCGGCTTCAACGCCATCGAGCTCGCATAACAGAATGGCTTCGGCGTCGACCGGATACCCCGCGTGGATGAAGTCTTCGGCGGCGCGAATGGCCAGGTTGTCCATCATTTCCAGGCCACCGGGGATGATGCCGGCAGCAATAATGTCACCCACCGCGCGACCCGCTTTCTCGACGGAATCGAACGCCGCCAGCAGCACTTTGGCGGTCTGGGGTTTGGGCAGCAGTTTGACCGTGACCTCGGTGATGACCCCGAGCATGCCTTCGGAACCGGTGAACAACGCCAGCAGATCGAAGCCCGGAGAATCGAGCGCCTGAGAACCCAAGGACAGGTGTTCGCCGTCGACGGTGAGGATGTCGACCTTGAGCAGGTTGTGCACAGTCAGCCCGTACTTCAGGCAATGCACGCCACCGGCGTTTTCCGCCACATTACCGCCGATTGAACAAGCGATCTGCGAGGAAGGGTCCGGCGCGTAATACAAGCCAAACGGCGCTGCAGCCTGGGAAATCGCCAGGTTGCGCACCCCCGGCTGAACCCGAGCGGTGCGGGCGGCAGGGTCGATGTGCAGGATGTTGTTGAAACGCACCATCACCAGCAGCACGCCTTTTTCCAGCGGCAATGCTCCGCCCGACAAACCGGTGCCGGCACCGCGGGCGACCACCGCGACCTGCCGCTCATGGCAGAGTCGAAGCACGCCTTGCACTTCGTCAATGTGGCGCGGCAGCACCACCAGCATGGGCGTGGTGCGGTAAGCAGAAAGTCCGTCGCATTCGTACGGTTTGAGCTCTTCCTGTTGATGCAGGACTTCCAGATCCGGCCACTGCGTTTGCAGGGCTTGCAACAGGGCGGTTCTGTCGACATCAGGCAGGACGCCATCGACGCGTTCATCGTAAAGAATGTTCATAGTCGGTTGACGACCCTCAGTTGTTTTTATAGGAGGTCTGTGTCCGTTTACCACTGACTTGCATCATTGGCCTGAGGCGTTCTACTGTCTATGTGTTGTTTGGCTGGTCGAACAAGTTTTTTATTCGATGGTTTTTTATGGGTGCAAATAAACAGTTTTAAAACATAGGTTTATGGTTGTACTTGAACATTTGTGGGTTTGCCGGTGAGGCTGGTCATACCCGTTGGAGAGTCGATGGAAAAGGCAGAAACGAGCCGTAATCCGCAAGTCGCCGACGTGGTCTGTGAACGCATCGAACGGCTGATCGTGGACGGGGTACTCAAGACCGGGCAGTTGTTGCCGTCGGAGCGTCGTCTGACCGAAAAACTCGGCGTTTCCCGCACGGCACTTCGTGAGGGCCTGAAGCTGTTGCGCGCTCGCGGGATTATCAAGACAGAGCAGGGCAAAGGTTCATTTGTTGCCGATCTTTCGGGTCACGTTGCCGCGTCGCCGCTGAAGCACTTGTTCAGCTCTCAACCCCGAACGCTCTACGATTTGTTCGAAGTCCGCAGCCTGCTCGAGGGCGAGTCCGCACGCCTGGCAGCCTTGCGCTCGCTGACGGACTTGCTGCTGAACCCCTCACCCACCCAAGTGTAGGTCCGCCGGGTTGCCCACTGCGCCTTTAAGCGTACGCATTCCCCTGTGGGAGCGAGCCTGCTCGCGAAGGACGTCAACGAAGACGCGTGCTGTCTGAATGAACGCGATGTCCGGACTTTTTTCGCGAGCAGGCTCGCTCCCACAGGTACAACGCCGGGGGCAAGAGCGTTTGGTTACTTGGGGCTTTTCCAAGTGGCCCGCCGTAAGGGCGAACCCTAAGTAGCCGTTACTGTAAAAACGGATATGGCCCCATCCCATCCCGAACTACATCAATCAATGCCCCCCAACAACCATATGACTGAACGGCGCCACATACGCCTGCAACGTCACCAAACCACCGACCAGAATGGCCAGGATGATCGAGTGGAAGAACACGTAACGCAGGATTTCCCCTTCATGCCCGTACCAGCGGGTGGCGGTCGAGGCCACCACGATCGACTGCGCGTCGACCATCTTGCCCATGACCCCGCCGGAACTGTTGGCGGCAGCCATCAACACCGGGCTGATCCCCAATTGCTCGGCGGTCACCCGCTGCAATCCGCCGAACAGCACGTTTGACGCCGTATCCGAGCCGGTCAACGCCACGCCGAGCCAGCCGAGCAAGGTGCCGAACATGGGGTAGAAGACGCCCGTCGCGGCGAAGGCCAGGCCCATGGTGGCGTCCAGGCCCGAGTAGCGGGTGAGGAATCCGAGGGCGAGCATCGCCACGATAGTAATCAACGAGTAACGCACCAACCAGATCGTTCGCAGGTAATGGTGGATCAACTGCGGGATGGAGTAACCCATCAACAACCCGCCGAGGATCGCCGACAACAGGATGCCGCTACCGGTGGCGGTGAACCAATTGAACTTGTAGATCGCCTCTTCGGTTTTCGGCGCAGGCACCACCGGTGGAACCTTCTCGATCTGCTGGTGAATGGTGGTGAAGGTCAGCGTCGGGGCGAAAATCGGGTTGGCTTCGCGCATCGGTTTGCCTTGCGGGTCGAGTTTGGCGGAGCTGGTGGCCGGATCGATCGCCGCGCGAGTATCGAACATGTTTTTGAAGCTCTGGGTGCCCCAGGCGAACACAAAGATCGTGAGGATGATCCAAGGCATCCAGGCGCGCATCACCGCCGAGCGGTTTTCGCTGTTGAAGGTGGCGGTCGCCGTGGGTTGTACGTCGTGCTCATCGTCGATCTTTGAGTTGTCTACCCGCCCTGACAGCGCGGCGGAGGTATGTATGGTGGCCGGCTTCCAGACCTTGAGGAAACCGGTCAGGCAGGCCATGGAAATCAGCGCGGCGATCACGTCCACCAGCATCGGTCCGTGGTAGTTGGACACGAGGAACTGCGGCACGGCAAAACTGACCCCGGCCACCAGAATCGCCGGCCAGACTTCCAGCATCTTGCGCCAACCGGCGAAGGCCCAGATCAACCAGAACGGCACGATCACCGAGAAGAACGGCAATTGCCGGCCGACCATCATCGACAGCTCCATTTCATCCAGCCCAGTCACCTTGGCCAGGGTAATGATCGGCGTGCCCAGCGCACCGAACGCCACGGGCGCGGTGTTGGCGATCAAGGCCAGGCCAGACGCGGCCAGGGGCGAGAAGCCCAGCCCGATCAGAATCGCTCCGGTCACCGCCACCGGCGTGCCGAAACCGGCGGCCCCTTCGAAGAAAGCACCGAAGCAGAAGGCAATCAGCAGCAGTTGCAGGCGTCGATCATCAGTGATGCGCGCCAGGGAATCCTGCAGCACTTTGAACGAGCCGTTCTCGGTGGTCAGCCGATGCAGGAAGATGATATTGAGCACAATCCAGCCAATGGGCAGCAAGCCATTGGCGGCGCCGTACAGTGCGGCCGAGCCAGCCATGTTCGCCGGCATGTCGAAGGCGAAGATCGCGATCACCAGCGCCGAGGCCAGGGCCAACAATGCGGCCAGATGCGCCTTGATATGGAAAAACGCCAGCGCTGCCAGCATCACCACGACCGGCACTGCGGCCATGAGGGTTGAAAGTATCGGGTTGCCGAACGGATCGTAGATTTGCTGCCAGACCATGTTCCACCTCTGCTTTTTATTGTTGGGAGTGCAGACCCCGAGGGGGCGGTGGCTTCTAGTATAGGTAGCATTACGGCGCTGTCCTGGCAGGCCTTTGAGTGGGCCGCACTGAGCTAACATGGCCAATGGGTAAATGCGCTACTCGGACTTCAACGACGGGAGAAATGCAGCCATGACTGAACGCCATATGCACCACAAGGAAACGTTGTCGAACGGATGCAAGATCGAGGTCAAAGCCGAGATTTTGAAGGACGGCTCACTGGGGATGTTTATCGGTGTTTACCGGCCGGACGGCACGGCCATTTTTGAGGATCACGATCCGAAACCGCATCTGCTGGACATGGAGGCAGCCTTTGACTGGGGGATCGAAAAGGCCAAGACCCTCGGCAACAGTCAAAAAACGCTGTAGAGCCCGGGCCGACCCCGACGTGGTCGAGGAATGGAAGTGGCGGGGGTTCCAGTGTGGTCGCACGCCGGAATCATCTGCACCGGCGAGACCTACAAACAGGTCGTGAAGCTGACGTTTGCCAGGGGTGTCTCGCTGGATTTGAGTGCGTTGTCGTACAACAATGCTCGGTCAACAAATCATTCATACCCCTGCTATTGACACCCGAAACGTCAAACGCTTAACGGATTCAGAATCCAGCAGCATGCACGATATCGCAGTGTTGAAGGGTAGCGTTTGTCGAGACGAACGGCTGTTTTTCAGATTGACAGCCCGGTAGTGAACTCGATATAAAAGGCACAGTTGTACGACGACAGACGATCACCGACTGTTAAACCCTAAAAATAAAAAGAGTGTCGGCCCCCATCATGAACACAACTCGCCCGCGCATCGCTCTGAATGCCGCTTCCTATCGTTCGACCTCGACTGCTTGCCCATCCCCTGGGTCAGGCCTGTCACATACAACTGTCCCACCAAACGCCCGATAGCTCTAGCCAAATGCCCAACTCCAGCCGCTGAGCATGGAGTACCCATTTTCGAGCCCGCAATACAGTGGCGTAGCCCCATCGCGTTTTGGCGATGCCTCACGGCACAATTGATCTCGCTTGAAACCGAGAGATCATCACCATAATCCAACAATAAAGTGATGCCATGAATCTGAACGAGCCCATCAATCCGCAACGAATCGGCCAGGCCGTCGGCAAGTACCGCTGGACGATTTGCGCGCTGTTGTTTTTTGCCACCACCGTCAATTACCTGGACCGCCAGGTACTGAGTCTGTTGGCGCCGGATCTGTCGACGCAATTTGGCTGGAGTAACACCGATTACGCGAACATCGCCTCTGTCTTTCAGTTTGTGTACGCGATTTCCATGCTGTTCGCCGGGCGCTTCGTTGACAAGATCGGCACCAAGAAGGCCTATGTGATAGCGATCTGCATCTGGTCGACCGGCGCGATCATGCACGCCTTTGCAGAGCCGATGGGCGAGGGGATTGCTGGCATCAGCAGTGCCTTGGGCCTTGCCGTCATCCCTGTTTCGATCGCCGGTTTCATGCTGTCGCGCGCCGTGCTGGCGATCGGCGAAGCGGGTAACTTCCCGATTGCGATCAAGGCCACCGCCGAATATTTCCCGAAGAAGGAGCGTTCCTTCGCCACCGGTATCTTCAACTCCGGCGCTAATGTGGGCGCGATCCTGGCACCGATCTGCGTGCCGCTGATTGCCGGTCTTTGGGGCTGGGAAGCGGCGTTCATCGTGATCGGTGCATTGGGCTTCGTTTGGGTGGTGGTATGGATTGCGCTATACGAAAAACCGGAGCAGCAAAAACGCCTGTCGGTGCAAGAGCTGGCCTATATCCGCAGCGATCAGGGCGCACAAGCGCTCACCGGTACTGACTCGGTTGAAGCTGCCAAAAAAGTATCGTGGTTCAAGTTGCTGACCTACCGCCAGACCTGGGCTTTTGCCTTCGGCAAATTCATGACCGACGGCGTGTGGTGGTTCTTCCTGTTCTGGCTTCCGACCTACCTGTCTGCGCAATACGGCATGAAGGGCCAGGCCATCGTATTGCCGCTTGCCGTGTTGTACAGCATGACCATGGTGGGCAGTATCGGCGGCGGCTGGTTCCCGAGCTATTTCATGTCACGCGGCGACGCGCCGTATGACGGCCGTATGAAAGCCATGCTGGTGATTGCTTTCTTCCCGCTGCTGGTACTGCTGGCGCAGCCATTCGGTTACATCAGTTTCTGGGTGCCGGTGCTGCTGATCGGTGTGGGCGCATCGGCGCACCAGGCGTGGTCGTGCAACATCTTCACCACCGTGTCTGACATGTTCCCGCAAAAATCCATCGCGTCGGTGGTTGGCATTGGCGGTTTGGCCGGCGGCTTGGGCGGCGTCGTGATGACCAAGATTGGCGGTTGGGTGATCGACCATTACAAACTGATCAACGATATCCATACCGGCTACATGATCATGTTTGCCATCTGTGCGCTGGCCTATCTGGTGGCGTGGAGCGTAATGAAGGTGCTGGTACCGCGTCATAAGGAAATCACCGACCTGTAAACTGTGACGCGCATGGCCTGCTGATTTCCCGTCCGCAGGCCATGCGCCCGTTTGACGTTATTTGTAGCGTTGCTCAAACACGGCCAGGTCCAGGTGCCTTTGAGCTTCGCCCAGCATCGACCCTGGCTGGAGCGTTTCATGGTCTGGTGGCGCTATGGGATTGAGGATTGGCTGGCCCGACCGAACGCACCCAAGAGTCTGTCCTTCACCGGTGAACTCTGTCCTCCGCCGTATGCCATCACGGGTGCCGACGGAGGGGACATCACCGATCGCTGGACTTAGGCGTTGATGCTGAAGGAGCTGATGCGCGAGGTCTGGAAGGCATGCCAGGTATGACCTCAAGGTGGTCAATATGTGATGGTCGCAGCCTTTGCTAAGCTCGTGTCAATTCCGTTTCAACGAGATGACCGAATGGCATTCGTCAACAAGTTCGTTGCTGAGATACTGGCCCTTCAGGTTGCCCTGTATCACGCCCGTGCTCGGTTGGAGGCACGGACTGATAGCGAAGCTTTGCACGATCTCAGGATCGCCGTGAGGCGTATCAGGAGTTTGCTCCGACCGATGCGCGCCATGAACGAGGTGGCGACGCTAAACATCGCGGCAGCTGAAGTGGGAAGGCTGACTACGCCCGCTCGGGATCTGGAGGTGATGATTTAGGAACTGGAGGGCAGGGGCTTTCCTGCCCACGTTCAGGTCAGGAAAGCGCGCTTGGCATCTCACTACACCAGGGTTCTAAAAAGCCCACACCTCAACAACCTGTTCATCCAATTGGATGAATGGCCTTCCATTTTTCGCTCAGTGGAAGTCAACGGCGGTTTGAAGCACATCCAACCTCAAATTGAAAAAGCACTGAAGAAGCAGATTGACCGGCTGCATGCTGCCGTGGATGACGCTGGGTTCGATCGGCACGAGTTGAGAATCCTGGTCAAGCGCACGCGCTACCTTACGGAAGCTTTTCCCAAGCTTTCACCTCTCTCGCGGAAAGCGGCGAGTTCACTCAAAGCCCTGCAATCGGCTTTGGGCGCCTGGCATGACCATTATCAATGGTGCCAAAAGGCGCTGATCGAATCCGACTTGCGTCCATTGGAAAAGGTTTGGCAAAGCTGCGCAGCAACCGCGCTCGACAAAGCCGAGACCCAATTGGTCGATTTGGCAAAACTGCTGCCAAAATCATCAGGCAAAAAAAAGCCGCCTAAAGTGGCAGCAGAAGAACGAGCACGCGTTGTATAGCCTGAGTATTACTGTCGAAGGTTACAGCGCGATGACACATTTTTTGCATCCTTCGAAGCTCACATCCTCAAGAGCCGCGATCCTGGTGTCTGCTCATCCGTAAAGGGCAGCGGGTGTCATCTTAGCGTCATCGATCCCATGGCAAGATCCTCGCAAACCGCCTAGTGCGCTCAGCTTGCAAGGAATCCCCCATGAAAGGAGACGCCTCTCTATTTGCAGCCATTGACGTTGGTTCTAATGCGTTTCGCATGATGATCGGCCAGTCAGTCAGACAGCGTCAGGGGTTCGTGATCCAGGAAGTGAAAACCCTGCGTGAACCTGTCCGTTTGGCGGAGGGGTCTCAAGGCGGCGCGCTGGACGAGTTGGCTCTGGATCGGGGATGGCAAGCGCTCGCGCGATTTGGCAAAAAGTTACGCGGCTTCGAGGCCGGTCGTGTGCGGGCGGTGGCGACCAGTGCCGTGCGCGAAGCCGACAATGCGCAACTGTTTTTGGCCAGCGCGGAGCGGCATCTGGGGTTTCGTATTGACGTCATCTCTGGGCATGAAGAGGCTCGACTGGTGTACGCCGGTGTTGCTCATACGGTGCCGGGTACACAGAGCAGGCGATTGGTCGTGGATATCGGTGGCGGCTCCACTGAATTGATTCTGGGGCAGGGCGCTCAGCCGCTGATGACCGAGAGTATTGCCATTGGCAGCGGCACCTTCGGCGCGCGTTACTTTCAGGGGGGCTGTATCACGGCTCAGGCGCTCCTGGAAGCTGAGCGCGTAGCCACTCTACAATTTGAAAAGGTGGCACGTCGGTATCGCGCGCTGGGTTGGCAGCAGGTGATTGGCTCTTCAGGCACCGCACGGATGCTGGCCAAAGTCCTCAAGGCCAACGGGTTGAACGACTATGGCGAAAGCGGCATCACGTACAGCGGTCTGTTGCGTTTGTCGTTGCGCCTGCTTGAAGTGGGGCATGTCAAACAGCTCGGCCTGGCGGGCTTGCAAACCCATCGCCAGAGCATCTTGCCTGGCGGTCTGGTGCTCATGCTGGCGGCATTCAAGGTATTTGGTGTCTCGCATATGACGCCTTCCGAGCCGGGCCTGAGGTTCGGCGTTCTGCATGGACTGATGAGTAAACACTGATCAACCCAGCAACCTTGCCTCGATGAAGGCCAACAGTTTGAAACAGGGGAAGAACGTTATGACTGACAAATGTCGAGTGCTGTTCGTTTGTGCGAAAAATGACGTTCGTTCACTCATGGCAGAAGCACTGCTGCGACACACTGACTCGGTACGCTTCGAAGCCTTCAGCGCTGGCCTCGAAGCCAGTGAGATCGACTCACGCGCCTTGGAATCTCTCGATCACATTGGGGTAGATCGCGCGGGGTTACGTAGTAAAGCAATCGATGAGTTTGAGGGACAGCCGTTCGACTATGTCATCACCCTGTGTGATAAATCGTCCGAAGAGGCCTCTCGAATGCCATCTTCCGGAGAGGTGATGGTGTGGAGCTTCGAAGATCCGACGACCAGCGAGCGACATGAGCCTTTTCGTCATGCCCTCCAGGAAATTCACGACCGCAT
This sequence comes from Pseudomonas sp. LS2P72, assembly GCF_054897865.1. Lineage (NCBI taxonomy): Bacteria > Pseudomonadati > Pseudomonadota > Gammaproteobacteria > Pseudomonadales > Pseudomonadaceae > Pseudomonas > Pseudomonas sp. LS2P72. The sequence goes on along the minus strand of NZ_CM142708.1, from coordinate 4,305,273 downwards.
CAAAATGTTCGTCACCGTGAAGACCCGGCAGTCATAGGTCGAGGGAGGAGCCGGCACTGTGCTTTGCCCCAGTGAGGTGTGTCACTGGTGTTAGTGTTTTTCCATCCTGTAGCGCTACCCACAGGGCAAAATCGTTCTAAAAAGCCCGCCTTGCGCTTTGGAGTTTGTACTACTCTTGAAGGTGTAGGTGAAGACGCAGACTGATGCGCAAGCGGATGGCAAGGAAACGTGGGGCGCGTTCCGAAGGGGACACGGTTAGAAAGATCTCCGCGCTGAGATCCAGCCCTTATGCCGTGTGAAGCAGGACAGCACAAAACTGTTCTGTGGGAGTCCTGATAAACCTTGTAAGCCGGAGACCAGCACCGGCCACCTACTCGATTTACGAAGCCCGCCTTGTGCGGGCTTTTTCATAGTGCAGAACCCGTTTGTATCGGAACGTATCCGGTGCGCCTTCAGCTAACTCCGCATACAAATCCAAGGCATTTCGACACTTGCGCGATACACGGCGGCCTCCAAATAGAGCCACCGCATCCGCGGCAAGCTCTGCGCGCATTCCCGCGCACTGATTGATTGGAGAAATGCCATGTCCCGTTTCAACCGCCGTATCTCTGCTGGCATGCTCGGCGTCGCCGTTGCCGCGGCATTCACTGCCTTCGCGGGCCTCTCTCAAGCCGAAGAGGCGCCTCCTGTAAAGAGCTGGCAGGCGGGTCTTCACCGCACCGATCTGCTGCGTCAGGACCTCGATGTCGCGGGGCGTGAAGTGATCCAGGTTCGCGTTGATTTCGAGCCGGGTGTGACATCTCCCAAGCATTCTCATCCCGGGGTGGAAGTGGCCTATGTGATTGAAGGCACGTTTGAATATCAACTTGAAGGGCGTCCACCGATTACGCTCAAAGCCGGCGATTCCTTGTACATCCCGGCAGGCACCGCGCACGTCGCGAAGAACGTCGGCGCGAGCAAAGCGTCTGAGCTGGCGACGTACATTGTGAAAAAAGACACGCCACTGGTCGTGCTGGAAAAGTAAACGACCTGTCGGCTTACCGGCGTTCACGACGCACTGCCAGCGCGCGGCTTCCCAGCGCGATGGCCAGTGCGACAGCGATCAGCACCAGCGCCGCGACGAAGGTGATCCGCAGACCGCTGGCAACCGATTCGGGTCGCGCCGTTGCAATGTCGACCGAGGCCGATGCGAGCGCGAACACCGCACCCAGGGCGGACGCCCCCGTGATGAGCCCCAGATTGCGCGACAGGTTGAGCAGGCCGGAGATGACGCCTCGCTGGTCCGGCTGAACATCCGCCATGACCGCCGTGTTGTTGGCTGTCTGGAACAGGGCATAGCCGAGGGTTATCACGACCATGGGCAAGAGATAGCCGCCGATACCGAACGTCTCCGGCAATACCGACAGCATGAGGCACCCGGTCGCCATGGCGATGAGCCCGGCGAGGGTCATGCGTTGGGCGCCAAAGCGGTCGGCAATACGGCCAGCGGGCACGCCCGTCAGTGCCGCGACAAACGGCCCGACCGATAAGACCAGTCCAACCAGCACGGCATCGAGCCCCAGCCCATGGGCGAGATAGAAAGGCCCAACCACGAGCGTTGCCATCATCACTGTCGCGACGAGCAGGCTCATGGCAAGGCTGCCACTGAGTGCGGGATCGCGGAACATCGCCAATCGAATCAACGGTGAGGTGACTCGAGCCTCGGTGAATACAAAGAGGCAGGCGCCGCCGCCCGCCGCCAACAGCAAGGCAATGTTGAACGGGCCGAAGCTGCCTCGGCCAAGGGTCATGGCCAGCGCATAAGCGGCGAGCGTCAACGCCAGCAGCAGCGTGCCCAGCGGGTCGAAACCGGTGCGCTCGGTCCTGGGCTTCTGGTGATCGGCGGGCAAGTAACGATGCGCGAGCACCAGCGTCACCAAGCCCAACGGTACGGTGATGAGGAATATCGCCTGCCAGCCAAACCCGCCAATCAGCAGGCCACCGAGCGATGGCCCCATCGCGGTGCCAATCGCCGACATCGTCCCGAGCAAGCCCATGGCGCTGCCGGTTTTGGCCTTCGTCACCGTCTCGCCGACAAACGCCATGGTCAGCGCCATCATGATTGCCGCACCGATTCCTTGCAGCGCCCGGGCGCCAATCAGCAGCCACAGCGTGGGCGCCAAACCGCACAGGGCTGACGCCAGGGTGAACAGACCGATGCCGGCCAAGAGCAACCGCCGACGGCCAGTGATGTCACCGAGTCGACCGACGCTGACAATCAGGGTGGTAATCGCCAATAGGTAGGCGAGGACGATCCACTGCACGTGCTGGAAGGAGGCGTTGAACACCTGGGCCAAGGTCGGCAAACCCACATTGGCGATGCTGGTGCCGAGCGAGGACAGCAGCATCGACAGCGAAAGACTGACCAGCGCCCACCGAACCGACGGGGTCTGTTGCGCACGCTCTGCGACTGCGCTGAGTGATTTCATGCTGTTCCTCTTTTCTGGCCACTCACGAAGCGGAGCTATCAGAAAGCTACGCCTCGGCCTAACATGGCGGAAGGCGCACCGTTTGCACTTGATACGTGCGTCCAACGCCATATCACTCTGCTGCGGGGCGCTGTATGTCCACTCCCGATTTCAACTTGTTGCTCACCCTTGATGTGCTGCTCGCTGAAGGCAGCGTGGCGCGCGCCGCCAAACGCTTGCGCCTGAGCCCGTCGGCGATGAGCCGGGCATTGGCGCGATTGCGTGAAACCACCGGCGACCCTCTGTTGGTCAGGGCCGGACGCGGTCTGGTTGCCACCCCGCGCGCGCTCGAACTGCGCGAGCGGGTCAGTCAGTTGGTGCAGGACGCCGAAGCGGTGCTTCGGCCTGCCGAGCAACCCGACCTCAGCCAACTGAGCCGCACGTTCACGCTGCGCACCAGTGAAGGCTTTGTGGAGAACTTTGGCGCAGAACTGATTGCGCGCGTTGCCGAGCAAGCCCCTGGCGTGCGGCTGCGCTTCATGCACAAACCCGACAAAGACAGCGCGTCACTGCGCGACGGGACGGTCGATCTGGAAACGGGTGTGGTGGGGACAACCGCTGGCCCGGAGTTGCGTACCCAGGGCTTGTTTCGGGATCGTTTTATTGGCGTCGTGCGATTGGGGCATCCGCTCAGCGAAGGCGAGATGACCCCCGCGCGTTATGCGGCGGGCAGCCACATCAGCGTCTCTCGGCGGGGGCTCGACAAGGGACCCATTGATGAAGCTCTTGAGCCCCTGAAGCTGGATCGGCACATAGCAACCATCGTCGCGGGCTTCTCTACTGCGCTGGCGCTCGCCCGGGCCACTGACCTGATCGTCAGCGTTCCCGAACGCCACACCACCAGCCTGCGCGCCGGCATGCACAGCTTCGCACTGCCGTTGTCTCTGCCGGCGTTCACCGTCGCCATGCTCTGGCATCCGCGGCTGGATGCCGACCCCGTGCATCGCTGGTTGCGGGGTTGCCTTCGGGATGTTTGTGCTGATTAAGAAAGTTGTCAGATCTGATCTAATGTTCATTATTGAAACAGTGCTGTTTCACTTGTTTAACACTTGGTTGTTCTGGTTCTATGAATGATTAATTTTGGTATAAAAACTCTTTGAACTTATTAATATATGGGCGGTAGGTGAAAGGCTGTCGCAAATGGGAATTAACTGCTGACGCTAACAGTGGCGCAACGATATCAATGGTGGCCATTAACTAGTAGTGAGTATAGTTGTAACGCGTGAGTTACTTAGTGTGGTTAACATGATGAAATATAAACGATTATTTTTTGTGGTGAATAGATGACTTGTTGAGCCGCAACGCGATGAGCCAGACGGGATCCAATTAAAGCTGATGCCGAAATATTGGCGGTCGATATGTCAAAAAATAACTTCATAATAATACTGACGTTTTTCTGATGCGGTGCTAGTGTTTCTAACTCCTGTTAACCGTACTTGTCTGTCTGCAGAGGCTGTGCGTCATGCCGACTCCAACTCCACGGATTGCGATATTGGGCAATAGAGTTCCAAGCTTGAATCTTCCGGAGCTTGAGCACTTCGCCGATCTTGGCAGCTTGTTGGCTGCACCCGCCTTTGATGTCCTGCTGCTGGACCTGCCAGCGGTTTATGCCGGACGGGTGCTTCGAAAGTTGCGCACCATTCCCCCTTATCGCTACAGCCTCATTTACTGTTGCCGTGATCAGAACGGCTGGTGTGAAGCCTTGAGTGATGGCGCGTGCCCTGTCGATTCCAGCGAAACAAAAAGCCTCTGGGGGGTGTGGCGAGAACGCTACAGGTTGTTCAAACAGGGTTCTGGCCCTGAGCGTTTTGAAAGTCGGGTGCTTTCATGGTTGTGGTTGCGCGACAACGCCCACATCTATGCCCTTCGAGACCCGGAGGTGCCTCAGCATTATCGCTATCCGTTGCTGGACGCCCTGGCTGATAACGAGCAGGTCAACTCGTTTGGGTGGCTCAGTTTGATGGTGCAGCAGGACTGGCTGGAAGAGGAAATTCTGGTCGATCGCGTTCGCCTGTGTTCGGAGTGTGGCTCGGGCCGGCTCAATTACATTGATGTGTGTGCCGAATGTCAGGCTCTGGACATTTCACGGCAGCCTTCATTGCACTGCTTTACCTGTGGGCATGTGGGACCACAGGAATCCTTCCTCAAGGACGGGGTGTTGTTGTGCCCCAACTGCTTGAACCGGTTGCGCCATATCGGCACTGATTACGACCGCCCGATGGAGAACTATCGCTGTCGGTCATGTCAGGCGTTTTTTGTCGATGCCGAAGTGCAGGCGCGCTGCCTGGATTGCGGCCTGTCACACAGGCCCGACAAGTTGCGCGTACGCGAGGTCAGAGATTTCCGTCTGGCGGAGGCCGGCCGTTTCCGCTGTCGCCAGGAGTTCAGCGATCAAACGGCCCATCACTTCGGTCGACTCAATCTGTTAGGCGGCAAGGATTTCTATGAGCTGCTGACCTGGCAGATGCAGGTTGTACGCCGCTACCAGACGCCTGCCTTCTCCCTGCTCGGTCTGCGCTTCGTCAACCTGGCCGATACATTGACTCGCCTGGGTGAACACCACGGCCATGCCTTCATCGATAGCGTGGCTGATCGATTGAAGGAAACCGTCAGGGATACAGACCGCTGCTCTCGAAGTACCGAAGAGTACTTCTGGATCATGCTTCCCCATACCGATGGCAACGGCCTGGAAACCGTCAAACAACGCTTGGGCCGGGTCGCCGAGTTGTTTTCAGCACCGGAGGTCAGCGACATTTCCTTGCGTGTCGTCAGCATCACGGCGCCCCAGGATCTGCTCGAACAGGAAGATGGCGAACTACTACTGGCCCGTCTGGCCAGTGAGTTGGCGTGACCGCCATGAGCCCTTTCCTGGAGCAACTCCTCAGCGCACTCAGCGGGCTCATGGGGCCGGATGGTTTGAGCCGGGTGTTTTTCATGCTTTTCCCTTTGTTTCTGATCTTTGAATTGCCCCTGATGATCATGGTGATGCTGGGTGTTTTGCGCTGGTTCGCACGTCGGCGCTCCCGTATACCGAGGATCAGTCTCTATCGGCCCAAGGTCTCTTGCATCATTACCTGCTACAGCGAAGGGATGGATGTTCAGACCACGCTGTTAAGCCTGTGCGAGCAGACGTACCCCGGCCACATCGAGATGATTCCGGTGGTGGACGGGGCCACGGCGAACCAGCCGACGCTCAGCGCCGTTCGCAGTTTTTGCGTGGATCCGAAGCTGTACCCCAGACGCCATTTGCGCCCGATCGCCAAATGGCAGAGGGGCGGGCGGGTGTCGTCGTTGAACGCCGGCCTGTCGCTTGCCAGCGGTGAAATCGTGATGGCGCTCGACGGTGATACGTCCTTCGACAACAACATGGTCAGCTCCATCGTGCGTCACTTCGAGGACCCGTCGGTGCCCGCGGTCGCCGGTAGCCTGCGAGTGCGCAATGTCTGGGCTTCCTGGGTGACCGCGATGCAGGCACTGGAATACCTGTTGTCCATCCACATGTCGAAAATCGGTCTGGCCGAATGGAACCTGGTCAATAACGTCTCGGGGGCCTTCGGGGCATTCCGCCGCAGCTTTCTGGTGAAAATCGGTGGCTGGAACACACACACCGCGGAGGATCTGGACCTGACGTTGCGCATCAAAAGTTACTTCAAGCGCCACGACTTGAGGATTCCCTTCGAGCCGGAAGCGATTGGACACACCGATGCACCGTCGACGCTCAGTCAGTTTCTGATGCAGCGCTTGCGCTGGGATGGCGACCTGTTTTTTCTGTACATCAGAAAGCACAACCGCAACATCAGCCCCAGCTTGTTGGGCTGGCCGTCCTTTCTGATGATCCTGCTCAGTGGCTTCTTTTTTCAGCTGGTGCTGCCGTTCCTCATCTTCAGCTACACCTTGCTGGCGTTATTTGTTCTGCCAGGCAAGACGCTGTTGTTTCTGTTTGTACTGATCTATGCGCTGTACCTGATGATCACCGCGATGTTGTTCGGCGCCATGTTGATGATGGTGTCCGACCGGCCTGCAAAGGACATGGTCCTGGGGTTGTTGGTGCCTTTCTTTCCCCTGTTCATGCTACTCCTGCGGTGCTGGAGCGCAGTGGCCATGCTCAACGAGATCTTTCGCCGGGGCCACGAAGAAAGCTCCATGGCACCGTGGTGGGTGCTTAAACGCGCCACGAGGTTTTGATTATGCGTTCGATACTTCTGCTGCTGACACTGTCGTTGCCCCCCACGATACTGGCCGCACAACCCCTGCCGACTCCGGCGGTGGGGGCGCCGTCGAGCCAATGGTCCCAGGCCAGTTATGTCTGGGACAGCGAAGCGTTGCTCGATCCCGATCATCGTCAGGCGGAGCTCGAGCAACTGCGTAAAGCCGGGATGGACAAGATCTACCTTGGCCTCAAGTCCTCCCAGTTGAAAGACCTTGCCACGACGCGCCAACGGCTGGAGCAATTGCTGCGGGACGCGGCCGGCAAAGGGGTGCAAGTCAGCCTGTTGCTCGGTGATCCGGCCTGGATGGAGCCGCAGGACCGCCATCAGCTCACCGACTTACTGGCAAAACTGAAGGGGCTTTCATTCGCCAGCCTGCACCTGGACCTGGAACTCGAACAACTGGGTGTGCCGGTTCCGGATCAGCGCTTGAAGGACTTGCTCGATACCTTGCGCGCAGCCTCGGCAGCCAGCCCTTGGCCGGTAGAAATCTCCAGCCATCATCGTTGGTTCGCTGAAGCAAAACCCGGAAAAACCTGTCTGCCATGCGCGCTTCCCGAGGCGGGCGTGCGTCAGGTCAGCCTGATGATCTACACCCGTAACCCGAAAAACAGCGCACGAATGGCAGAACAGATCGCCCAACGTTGGCCCGATCTGCAGTTCCGCCTGGCGCAAAGCACGGAGCCGCAACTGGATGCCACTGAATCCTGGGCCGGCGCGTCGACTGAGCAGTTGCAGCACCAGACCCGTGTCTGGCGCGAACAGCTGCAACCACGGGGAATTGCCGGCATTGACTGGCAAGCCTGGCGAGACTTTCCAAAACGGTGAGCCGTCATGAAGATTCGATTCGATAGTCGCAAAGAACTGAGCCCGACCCAGGAACACGGTTTGAGTGTTCTCTATGCGCCGGGCAAGCGCGTGGCGTTTCGCGTGCGTTGGTATTTGATCCTGTTCCTGGTCGCGAGTCCCTTGATCTGGCTGGGAGGGAAGCTGACTTACGGCATATTGATGATCGACGCACCGGCGCAATTGCGCCTGCCGATTCTTGAGGTGCGCGCACGGGAGGCCGGTCGGGTCGATCAACTGTTTGTCATGGCCGGTGAACAGGTCCAGATCGATCAACCGTTGGTCAGTCTCGACAATCCCGAATGGCGTGCGCGGCTCTTGCAGCTCGCCGCGATGCCGACCAAAGCCGTGCCAACCAACAACGCCAAACTGGACAAGAGAGAGCGTCAGTTGCTCAGGACCCGAGTGAACAGGACGGAGGAACGCGTGCAGGTGCTTGAGGACCTCGTTTTATCCGGCGCCGTCTCTCGTGGAGAAGTGCTGGCAGCCCAATCCGAACTCGATGCTTTCAAAGCCGACCTGTTGGCGTTCGAGCGCCGCGAGCAACTGGCTCGTCAGTCGCCGGTGAGCGTTGAGCGCGAGATTATTCAACAGACCGCCGAAAAGCAGTGGTTGAAAACTCGCCTCGCGGCACTGTCGGTCAACGCTACGCAAAGCGGTCGAATTGCGGAGGTGTTGGTCACGCCCGGCGAAAACGTCGGTGCGGGCACGTTGTTGATGCGCCTTGAGCGGCTGGAAGAGCCTCTGCTGTGGATTTATCTGGAACCGTTGAATATCAGCTACGCCGCGATTGGCCAGCCGCTGCGCGTCCGCATGCCCGATGGCGAGTGGTTGGCGGCCCATGTTGTCCAGGCTGTCGACAGCGCCGGTCGCACGCCGACGGTGTTGCGTGGGCCATTCGCTGCCAGTGAAATGGGCTTGCAGGTCGCCGCCCGGTTTGATCGCCCTCTGTCGCCGCGCTGGAGAATCGATCAACTGCCGTTGAATGTGCGCTTTCCCACCGACTGGGAACAAATGCTCAGTAACAGCCGGGAATTCTTCGAACAAATAGGCGACTTCATTGCAATGGAACGAACACCCACCACTGCACCGGGGAGTAAATAAATCATGACTGCTGATCGAATTCTTGTGACGGGCGGTGCCGGTTTTATCGGTTCGCACTTGGTCGAAGCACTGCTTGAAAGTGGTTATAGCGTTCGGGTTCTGGACGATCTTTCCAGTGGAAAATTGTCGAACTTGCCGATTGATCGCTGCCATTTGACCCTGGTGGTGGGGGATGTCGCCGACGCGCCGACAGTGGAGCGGGCAATGAAAGACTGTAGCGCGGTGGTGCATCTGGCGGCGGTGGCCTCGGTGCAGGCGTCGGTCGATGACCCGGTCGCGACTCACCAAAGCAATTTTGTCGGTACGCTGAATATCTGCGAAGCCATGCGCCAGGCAGGCGTAAGACGAGTGGTTTACGCGTCCAGTGCGGCGATCTATGGCAACAATGGCGAGGGCATGGCGATTACCGAGGACACGCCCAAAAATCCGCTGACCCCGTATGCCGCCGACAAGCTGGCCAGCGAACATTTTCTCGATTTCTATCGTCGCCAGCATGGTCTTGAACCAGTCATTCTGCGGTTCTTCAATATTTACGGACCCCGACAGGACCCTTCATCGCCTTACTCTGGCGTCATCAGCATTTTCAGCGAGAGGGCGCAAAAAAAACTCCCCATCACGGTTTACGGGGATGGGGAGCAAACAAGGGACTTTGTTTACGTCAATGACCTCGTCAAGGTGCTGGTACAGGCGGTCGGGGAGTCAAAGCCGTGTATCGAGCCGGTCAATGTCGGGTTTAACCGATCCACCAGCGTTAATGATCTGGCAGCGGCATTGAGCGAACTCCTGGGGCGACCCCTGACGTTGAACTACGACGCGCCACGTTCCGGAGATATCAAACATTCGCGCGCCGACAACAGTCGCCTGCTTGAGCGTTTCTCCTTGAACTCACCGACCTGTTTTACCGAAGGTCTGGGTCAACTGCTCAGAAGTATTGATTCCGGGGGACGGTAGCGGCGAGCTCAGTCGCCAGCAGGTGCTCCTCCAGCACATCGCTCAGGAACCGGAACTGATCATTGAGCCCGATCACTTCATTGTTGAAGTGATTGGCGGCGGACGGCATCAGAAACGCCTCGAAGTTTTTGTCGAACACCAGTTCGAACGTTTTGCGCGAAACGAATGACTGGGAATAGTAGTTGTTGCCGAACACCGCAAAGCTTACAGCCAGGGTCACGGAGTGGATCATGACGTGCGCTCCTCGGACAGGACGTACAAGGAAAAAACGCTCAGTGTGACGGCCGTCAGGGCCAGGCAGGTCAGGAGATGGATAATCATGATTCGCCCCTCCGATGCGGGGTTTTGCGTTGGGTCAGGCTCGATCCTACGCTGACGGTTTTTGAGCGGAAGGCTTTCGCGGCAATGGTGAATATCGACATAAGTGATGGTGGGATCATCGCTGACTGTTCCGGCCTCAGTGTGGTCAGCCGCCTATACTCAGGCATATAGCCCTAGTTCTGATTTCAACCCGAGAGAACCGCGATCTTGAACGTGCGTTCGCTGATCGTCGCCGTGTTGGTGGTGCTGGCGGGATGCGCCACGCCTGTGCGTGCCCCGGTGGAAGTGGTGCCGGTGATTGTTTCCCAGAGCACCTGGCAGATTGTCGACCAGGAGATTGTCGCGGCGTCGCGATCGGCCACCGAGCAAACCAAAATTTACGCGCGCGGTGCGATGGAGTACTGGCGAACGCGGGTCTATCAACTGACCGAAGAGAACTTCATTCCATGGTTCAGCAGTTACTGGACTCAGGAATGGCTGTCGATGAAGGTCAGCTGGTACACCCTTAGCGCCAAGGGCGAGCAAGATGCCTCGGCCAAGCGCCTGGCGGCCTATCTGCTGGAGCAATACCAGGAACGTGTGCTGGCGCCGGTTGCAGTGGAGATCGATCCCGACGCGATTCTCGGCCTGGCAACGGCGTTCTACGTGGATATTCTTCAGGAAGCACTGCAGAAAATCTCCCAGCGCCATGGCGTGCCGATGGCTCAGCTCAATGGCCGAATCCAGAAAATCCCCGCCATCGCCCTCGGGCCACCGCCCGCGCGGGACGCCTCGCTGTATCAGGTGGTGCACACCCAGCCGTTGAACACGCTGCCGGCCTATGCGGCGCTGATCGAGAAAATCCACAAGGCAGGTGGCGACAGGGGCGTTGATTCGACAGACACCGCCATGGCGCCGGTGGCCAAGCGCGCCAGTAAACGGATGGAAGCCGAAATGGTCCCGCGAGGTGCAGCCAGTGCAGTGGCCGCTGCAGCGGGCAAATTGGCCGGGGGCTTGATTTCCGTGGGTGTGGCGGGTATTCGCGCGATTATCCAGGCCAATGACCGGCCTGACAGCGAGGCACTGATTCGCAGCAGTCTGGGCAACACGTTCGACAAGGCCTGGCTGAAGCTGGTGCAAAACCCGACCACCGGCGTGATGGCCGGAACGTTGTACATGGCGGCGCAGATCGAGGGCAATCTGGCGGGAAGCGTCGAAGTACCGTCGGTCAGTTCGGGCAGCGGATCTGTCGATTGGGGGGTTACGGAATCGACTAACCAGCAGATCACCCCATAACCCAAGGAGAAGGACCATGTCCTACGTTGATGGCTTTATCGCTGCAGTACCTACCGCCAACCGCGAAAAATTCAAGAAACACGCCGAAACCGCCGCTGTCATTTTCAAGGAAAGCGGTGCCCTCAGCGTCGCCGAATGCTGGGGCGACGACGTCCCTGACGGCAAAGTGACCTCGTTTCCGATGGCGGTAAAACTCAAGGAAGACGAAACCGTGGTGTTTTCCTGGATCGTCTGGCCAGACAAGGCCACCCGCGATGCAGGCATGGAAAAACTCATGACCGATCCGCGTATGCAGCCAGACGTCAACCCGATGCCATTCGATGGCCAGAGGCTGATCTTTGGCGGGTTCGAAATGATCGTAAAAGCCTGAATCCAACAAAAGGATCACTCCGGTGTCGGGGTGATCCTGCAACTCTTGCGATTACGAATTTCGCTGTCCGTCGGTCGCTCTTTGATGAACTCGAAGCGCGGCTCTCCTTCGTTGTAATGAACCAGCCAGCCCCATTCCAGCTCGGACTCATCCTGACCGGGTTTCGGTGGTACGGCCCACCATGGCTCCTTGCTGATGATCTCGCGCATGGCCCCCTCCAGTTGAATCGTTTGCATGAACTATAACTTGGATGTCAGGAGGTGCCAGATATGAGCGACGAATCCCATGAGCCCTTAAAACGACTGTTTTTTGCCCTGAACTGCACGCCCGAGCAACGTCGGGCCATTGCCCAATGGCGCAGCGCACTTGAGCTCAGGAGTGGACGCCCGGTGCCGGTAGAAAACTTTCATCTGACGTTGTTGTTTTTGGGTGCTGTCGAGGTGGCGAAAATCGCCGATATCTGCACGGCCGCCGCCAACGTTCGAACGCCGGGTGTGCCTTTGAAGGTTGCGCTTGATCGGCTGGATGTCTGGCGCAGGGCAGGGGTGTTGGTGCTCGCGCCGGAGCAGGCATCACCGGAGTTGCTGCGGCTGGTTTATGCGCTTGAGCAGGCCATGCTGCCGTTCGGGTTTGAGGATTCGCCGAAGGAGTTTCGGCCGCATCTGACGCTGATGCGTGATTACCGAGTGCCGGTGCCTGAGTCCGCGACGCCGCCCGAGTTCTATCTGCGCGCCGATCACTTCACCCTGTTCGAATCCCACAAGGGCCGTTACCGAGCGCTTGCCGAATGGCCGCTCGTCCCATCATAAAAAAAGGCGCCCGAGGAGGGCGCCCAAACTCACCTTAACCGAGGAAGCCAGGTGAGGCCGTTCTGCAGATAGGAGTGCAGCGGTGGTAAGGCGCTGCGTGAACGGAAATCTTTGAATCCTGATTGATGTTGGATGTTATGGCCTCATCGCGAGCAAGCTCGGCTCCTACAGGATCAGCGTCGCTCACCATTTTGTGTTCCACCACAGACCCCTGTAGGAGCCGAGCTTGCTCGCGATGGCGGCTTCGAGTGAATTATTTTCCGAGCTTCACCCGCGTCCAGCCCCGGGTCATCACCCGCTGAACGCCGATCGGCATATCCGGAATCGCATACAACGTCGCCATCACAGCCTGCGACGGGTACGACCCCGGATCATCGCGAATCGCTTCATCCACTAAAGGCGTGGCCGCCGAGTTGGCGTTGCTGTAGCCGATGTTGTTGGTGATCTCGGCGATGATGTCCGGGCGCATCAGGAAGTTCATGAACAGGTAGGCGTTTTCCACGTTCGCCGCGTCCCGAGGGATAGCGACCATGTCGTAGAAACTGCCCGCGCCTTCCTTGGGAATGCTGTAGTCGACCTTCACCTTATCGCCCGCTTCCTGGGCGCGCGCCTTGGCTTGCAGCACGTCGCCGGAGTAACCGACGGCGACGCAGATGTTGCCGTTGGCCAGGTCCGAGATGTATTTCGACGAATGGAAGTACGCCACCGAAGGACGAATCTTCATGAACAGCGCTTCAGCCTCAGCGATCTGCTCCTTGTTCTGCGAGTTCACCGGGTAACCCAGATAGTGCAGGGCGGCCGGGAGCATCTCGGTCGGCGAATCAAGGAAACTGATGCCGCACGCTTTCAGTTTCTCAGCGTTTTCCGGTTTGAACAGCAGGTCCCAGGAGTTGGTCGGCGCGTTGCTGCCGAGCACTTCCTTGACCTTCTCCGGGTTGAAGCCGATGCCGATCGAGCCCCACATGTACGGGAAGGCGTGACCATTGTCCGGGTCGCTGGCGGCAGCATTTTTCAGCAGGACCGGGTTGAGGTTTTTCCAGTTCGGCAGCTTCGACTTGTCCAGTTCCTGATAGACACCAGCCTTGATCTGCTTGGCCAGGAAACTGTTGGACGGCACGACGATGTCGTAGCCGGATTTGCCTGCCAGCAGGCGTGCCTCAAGGGTTTCATTGCTGTCGAACACATCGTAGGTCACGCGGATACCGGTCTCGTCTTCGAACTTCTTGACGGTGTCCGGGGCGATGTAATCCGACCAGTTGTAGACGCGCAGTACCTTGTCATTGGCCTGGGCGCCGGTGGCAATCGCGCCCAATAAGGACAGTGTCAGCAGAGTCCTGCCAAACATTTTCATCGGTACAACTCCATTTCTCTTTTTATTCAAAATCACACAGCAAAAATGCAGTGAACACAAAACCTGTGGAGTAAACCCAATACCTGTGGCGAGGGGATTTATCCCCGCTGGGCTGCGAAGCGGCCCCAAACCCTGCAACCGCGGTGCATCAGGTACACCGCATTCACTGGTTTTACGACTGCTGCGCAGCCGAACGGGGATAAAACCCCTCGCCACAGAATCTCCTTCGCCACAGTTATCTCAACACGACACTAGGCCGTCGCTCCAGCCATTTGCTTTTTAGGTTGCTGCCAGGATTCGCTGGCGGTCTGGTCCATCGCTTCCTGGATCGCCCGTTTGCGGGTCGCTTCGGCGCGGCGGCTGAAGTACCAGACCATGAAGGTCACGATCGATACGGCGAGCAGGATCAGGCTGGCCACGGCATTGATCTCAGGCTTCACGCCCAGACGCACCGCCGAGAACACTTCCATCGGCAGGGTCGTCGAACCCGGGCCGGAGACGAAACTCGCCAGCACCAGGTCATCCAGCGACAGGGCAAACGACATCATGCCGCCGGCCGCCAGTGACGGCGCGATCATCGGAATGGTGATCAGGAAAAACACCTTGAACGGCTTCGCCCCGAGATCCATGGCCGCTTCTTCGATGGACAGGTCCAGTTCACGCAAACGCGCCGAAACCACCACCGCCACATACGCCGCACAGAACGTGGTGTGGGCGATCCAGATGGTGACGATGCCCCGTTCCTGCGGCCAGCCGATCAGCTGCGCCATCGCCACGAACAGCAGCAACAGCGACAGACCAGTGATCACTTCCGGCATCACCAGCGGCGCCGTCACCAAACCACCGAACAACGTGCGGCCCTTGAAGCGCGTCACGCGAGTCAGCACAAACGCCGCCAACGTCCCCAGCGCCACCGCGGCAATCGCGGTGTAGCAGGCGATTTCCAGCGAGCGCACCACCGAGCCCATCAGTTGCGAGTTATCGAGCAGGCCGGCGTACCATTTGAACGACCAGCCGCCCCACACCGTCACCAGTTTGGAAGCGTTGAACGAGTAGATCACCAGAATCAACATCGGCAGGTAGATAAACGACAGGCCGAAAATCAGCATGAACTTTGAAAATCCGAAGCGTTTCATCCCCGTGCCTCCATCTCTTTGGCCTGGCTGCGGTTGAACAGCAGAATCGGCACAATCAGGATCAACAGCATCACCACCGCCAGGGCTGACGCCACCGGCCAGTCGCGGTTATTGAAGAACTCTTGCCACAGCACGCGACCGATCATCAGGGTCTCCGGGCCGCCCAACAGCTCCGGAATCACGAACTCACCGACCACCGGAATGAACACCAGCATGCAACCGGCGATGATCCCGTTCTTGGCCAGCGGCACAGTGATTTTCCAGAAGTTGTTGAAGTTGCTCGAGCCCAGGTCAGAGCCGGCTTCCAGCAGGCTTTGATCGTGCTTGACCAGGTTGGCGTACAGCGGCAGCACCATGAACGGCAGATACGCATACACCACGCCGATATACACAGCGGTATTGGTGTTGAGGATCTCGATCGGGTGATCGGTCAGCCCCGTCCACATCAGGAACCCGTTGAGCAAACCGTTGTTGCTGAGGATGCCCATCCACGCATAGACGCGGATCAGGATCGCGGTCCAGGTCGGCATCATGATCAGCAACAGCAGGACGTTTTGCGTTTCCTTGCTCGCCTTGGTGATCGCGTAGGCCATCGGGAAACCGATCACCAGGCACATCAGCGTGCTTAAAAACGCGACCTTCAACGAGCCGAAGTAGGCCGAGATGTACAACTCATCCTGAGTCAGCAGCGAGTAGTTGCCGAGGTTCAGCAGCAGCTGAAATTTCTGCTCGGCGAAGGTGTAGATCTCTGAGTAAGGGGGAATGGCCAGGGCCGCTTCCGAGAAGCTGATCTTCATCACCAGGAAGAACGGCAGCATGAAGAACAGGAACAGCCACAGGAAAGGAATCCCGATGACGAGCTTTCGACCACTCGGCATCAGCCGCATAAACCGCTGATTGAGTGTTCTCATGAGCGCAGTACCACGCCGCTGTCGTCTTCCCACCACACGTAGACCTTGTCGTCCCAGGTCGGACGCGCGCCACGGCGTTCGGCGTTGGCCATGAACGACTGCACAACCTTGCCGCCAGGCAGCTCCACGTAAAACACCGAGTGACCGCCGAGGTAGGCAATGTCATGCACCTTGCCGCTGGACCAGTTGTAGCGGGTATCGGGTTGGGTGGTGCTGACCAGCAGTTTTTCCGGGCGGATGGCGTACGTGATCGACTTGTCCTGCACCGAAGTGCTGACGCCGTGACCGACGTAAATCTTCTGCTCCAGGTCCGGGCTGTGGATGATCGCGTGACCTTCAAGGTCTTCCACAACCGTACCGTCGAAGGCGTTCACGTTGCCGATGAATTCGCAGACCATGCGGCTGACCGGCGCTTCATAAATGTCCACCGGACTGCCGATCTGCGCGATCCAGCCCAGGTGCATGATCGCGATGCGTTGGGCCATGGTCATGGCCTCTTCCTGATCGTGGGTCACCATCACGCAGGTCACGCCAACGCGCTCGATGATCTCAACCAATTCCAGTTGCATCTGCGAGCGCAGCTTTTTATCCAGCGCGCCCATCGGTTCGTCGAGCAGCAACAGTTTCGGACGCTTGGCCAGGGAACGAGCCAGGGCCACGCGCTGACGTTGACCGCCGGACAACTGATGGGGTTTGCGCTTGGCGTACTGGGTCATGTGTACCAGTCGCAGCATCTCTTCAACGCGGGCGTCGATTTCGCTGGCGGACAGACGATCCTGCTTCAGGCCGAAGGCGATGTTCTGCGCCACCGTCATGTGCGGGAACAGTGCGTAGGACTGGAACATCATGTTGATTGGCCGTTCGTACGGCGGCATGTCTGTGATGTCGACACCGTCGAGCAGAATCCGCCCTTCGGTCGGGCGCTCGAAGCCTGCGAGCATGCGCAGCAGGGTCGATTTACCGGAACCGGAACCGCCGAGCAGGGCGAAGATTTCCCCTTGATGAATCTCAAGCGAGACATCGTCCACCGCGATGGTTTCGTCGAATTTCTTGGTGACGCGGTCGACTTTCACCAGCACCTTTTTCGGTGCCTGGTGACCTTCAAGAGCCTTCCTGTAGATGCTGGAGGCGTTTGCCATGTGAAACTCCCAACAGGTTTCAGTCGTCGGGCCAACGCGGCCTGACTTAATAGTTGATTGCAAGCCCTGGCCGGGTACGGTCCCTGTAGGAGCCGAGCTTGCTCGCGATGAGGCCCTGACAGCCGACATCAATGTTGAATGTTCGGCCACCATCGCGAGCAAGCTCGGCTCCTACAGGTTTATCCATACCGGCCTGGGCTTATTCGGCGCCGCCGTCCTGGCTGCCTGGTGGTACTTGTTGTTATCGCGTTTGTTGTTGTCGTGAGGGACCAGCGCGCAAAGGCACGCCCGCCTGACTCACGGGGCAGTAAATTGATTTAGTCGTGTTTGAAGTCAGCGCCTGTTACGTAACGCCGCCCGTTGCCGGCATGCATCGCCAAACGCCTGGAAAATACTCAAGTAAGGAGGATTCGACAGAACCTGCCATTCCGGGTGCCATTGCACGCCAACGGCGAAGCTCGGGCTGTGTTCAACCGAAATCGCCTCGATCAAACCGTCCGGCGCAATCGCTTCGGCGCGCAGGCCGGGCGCCAGTCGGTCGATGCCTTGGCTGTGAATCGAATTGACCTGGAACACCTGCGGCAAATCCAGCGCCTCGAACACACCGCCCGGTTGCATGTTGACCGCATGCGCCGGTGCGTATTGCACCGCCAGGTCTGGGTGATTCGCTTCCCGGTGATCAAGCATGCCCGGGAGTTCGTGGACCTTCTGATGCAGGCTGCCCCCGAACGCGACGTTCATTTCCTGAAAGCCCCGGCAGATGCCAAGCACCGGCACGCCCGCCGCAATGGCCGCACGCAATAAGGGAAGGGTGGTGGCATCCCGTTGCGGATCGTGATCCGTGCCGGGGGCGCTGTCGGGGCCTTGATAGTGGAAGGGTTCCACATTCGAGGGCGAACCGGTCAGCAGCAGACCGTCGAGCTGCGCGAGCAGGTCATCGATTTCGGTCCAATCGCCTAAGGAAGGAATGACAACCGGCAGCCCCAACGCCGCGACGCTGACAGCACGCAAGTACTTGTCGCCGCTGACATGGTAGGGGTGCAGGCCTATCTGTTTGACGCACGCAGTAACACCGATCAATGGCTTGAGTGCCATTTTTATCACCTCGAAGTTTCACACTTGAACGAGCTTTTCCGGAGCTTAGCCTTGTTGATTTTAATTAACAACTCTCATGTAAAAAATTCTAAACGCCGTGCGTCCGATCTTCAGGGTTTACACGGTGCGTAAGGCTGATTTGGCACTCTCGTGCCCAAGAAAGGCCCGAAAATAAAGGTTGAGAGGCCAGGTGTTCGCTATTGACTTCACTTTGCCGTTCGGGTTGACTGGGCTCGCAACAACGTAGTGAACATAATAATTAACAGCTAATAGGTGCATCATGTCGGTCCCTCTGCGTACCGTTCAACTCAACGAAGCAAACGCATTCCTTAAGAAATATCCTGAGGTTTTGTACGTCGACCTTCTGATTGCGGATATGAACGGTGTGGTGCGCGGCAAGCGCATCGAGCGCACCAGTCTTCATAAGGTTTACGAAAAAGGCATCAACCTCCCGGCGTCGCTGTTTGCTCTGGACATCAATGGTTCTACGGTGGAAAGCACCGGCCTGGGTCTGGACATCGGTGACTCAGACCGAATCTGCTTCCCCATCCCGGATACGCTCAGCATCGAGCCTTGGCAGAAGCGCCCGACTGCGCAACTGTTAATGACCATGCACGAACTCGAAGGCCAGCCGTTCTTCGCCGACCCTCGCGAAGTGTTGCGTCAGGTCGTGAGCAAGTTCGATGACATGGGCCTGACCATCTGCGCCGCGTTCGAACTCGAGTTCTATCTGATCGACCAGGACAACGTGAACGGTCGCCCGCAATCGCCACGTTCGCCGGTGTCGGGCAAACGTCCGATGTCGACTCAGGTCTACCTGATCGACGACCTCGACGAATACGTCGATTGCTTGCAAGACATCCTCGAAGGCGCGAAAGAGCAGGGCATTCCTGCGGACGCCATCGTCAAGGAAAGCGCCCCGGCGCAATTCGAAGTGAACCTGCATCACGTCAATGACCCGATAAAGGCCTGCGACTACGCGGTGTTGCTCAAGCGTCTGGTGAAGAACATCGCCTACGACCACGAGATGGACACCACCTTCATGGCCAAACCGTATCCGGGCCAGGCGGGCAATGGTTTGCACGTACACATTTCGATTCTCGACAAAGAAGGCAACAACATCTTTGCCAGCGAGGATCCCGAGCAGAACGCCGCGCTGCGACACGCGATCGGCGGTGTGCTCGAGACCCTGCCGGCACAGATGGCGTTCCTCTGCCCGAACGTCAACTCGTACCGTCGCTTCGGCGCGCAGTTCTACGTGCCGAACTCGCCGAGCTGGGGCATCGACAACCGTACCGTCGCGGTACGTGTGCCGACCGGTTCGCCGGACTCCGTGCGCATCGAACACCGCGTGGCGGGCGCCGATGCCAACCCGTACTTGTTGATGGCGTCAGTGTTGGCCGGTATTCACCACGGTTTGACCAACGAAATCGAGCCGGGTGCACCGGTTGAAGGCAACAGCTACGAGCAGAACGAGCAGAGCCTGCCGAACAACCTGCGCGATGCTTTGCGTGAGCTGGACGACAGCGAAGTCATGTCGCGCTACATCGACCCGATGTACATCGACGTGTTCGTGGCGTGCAAGGAAAGCGAGCTGGCCGAGTTCGAGAACTCCATTTCGGACCTTGAGTACAACTGGTACTTGCACACGGTTTGATGGGCCTCCGCGGGCGATGTGTCGGACACAGAAAATGTGTACGCCACATCCCCCTGTAGGAGCTGAGCTTGCTCACGATGACGGCGGCACATTCAACATTGATGTCGCCTGATATACCGCTGTCGCGAGCAAGCTCGGCTCCTACAGGTTCTCCGACAACTACTTATTCCTCTGCGTCGAGTCACAACCATGACAAACACTCGCAGCGACTGGGAACAACGCTTCCAGTCCCTAACCATCGAAGGCCGCGCATTCATCGACGGCCAATACTGCCCGGCACTCAGCGGCGACACCTTTGAATGCATGAGCCCGGTCGACGGCCGCTTCCTGGCCAACGTCGCCAGCACCGACGAAGCCGACGCCAATGCGGCCGTCGCCGTCGCGCGCCGCACCTTCGAATCCGGCATCTGGGCCAAACTCGCCCCAGCAGAACGCAAGCGCATCCTGATCCGCTTCGCCGACCTCATCCTGGCCAACCAGGAAGAACTCGCCCTGCTCGAAACCCTCGACATGGGCAAGCCGATCAACGACTCGATGAACATCGACATCCCGGCGACCGCCAACGCGATCCGCTGGAGCGCCGAAGCCATCGACAAGATCTACGACGAAGTCGCCGCCACACCCCACGACCAACTTGGCCTCATCACCCGCGAACCTGCCGGTGTGGTCGCCGCCATCGTGCCGTGGAACTTCCCGCTGATCATGGCCAGCTGGAAGTTCGCCCCAGCCCTCGCGGCCGGCAACTCGTTCATCCTCAAGCCTTCTGAAAAGTCGCCACTGACCGCGATTCGCATCGCCCAACTGGCGCTGGATGCGGGCATCCCGAAAGGCGTGTTCAACGTCCTGCCGGGCTACGGTCACACCGTCGGCAAGGCGCTGGCGTTGCACATGGACGTCGACGTGCTGGCCTTCACCGGCTCGACCGCGATTGCCAAGCAACTGATGATCTACGCCGGCCAAAGCAACATGAAACGCGTCTGGCTAGAAGCCGGCGGCAAGAGCCCGAACGTGGTGTTTGCCGACGCGCCGGATCTGCGCGCGGCAGCACAAGCGGCGGCCGGTGCGATTGCCTTCAACCAGGGCGAAGTCTGCACCGCCGGTTCGCGCTTGCTGGTGGAGCGGTCGATTCGCGAGCAGTTCATTCCACTGTTGGTGGAAGCCCTGCAAGCCTGGAAACCGGGACATGCATTGGACCCGGAAACCACCGTCGGCGCGGTCGTCGATCAGCGTCAACTGGACAACGTGTTGCGCTACATCCAGATCGGTAAAGACCAGGGCGCGCAACTGATCGCTGGCGGCAGCCGCACCCTCGAAGCCACCGGTGGCCTGTACGTGGAACCGGCGATTTTCGACGGCGTGACCAACGCCATGACCATCGCCCGCGAAGAAATCTTCGGCCCGGTGCTGTCGCTGATCACCTTCGACACCTTCGATGAAGCGCTGGCCATCGCCAACGACAGCATCTTCGGCCTGGCCGCAGGCGTCTGGACCAGCAACCTCAGCAAGGCCCACACCTTCGCGCGCGGCTTGCGCGCCGGCAGCGTGTGGGTCAACCAGTACGACGGCGGCGACATGACCGCGCCGTTCGGCGGGTACAAGCAGTCGGGTAATGGTCGGGACAAATCGCTGCATGCGTTCGACAAATACACCGAACTCAAAGCGACCTGGATCAAGCTCTAACACCTCTACAACGGCGGTCGCCGGCACATGCCAGCGGCCATCGGAGAAACGTATGAAAACAACAACACATGTAAACAGCTACTACGCCGCCACCCGCAATTTCACCGGCGACTTCCCTGTGCTCGAACAAGCGGTGGACTGCGACGTCTGCGTGATCGGCGCCGGCTACACCGGTTTGTCCTCGGCCCTGTTCCTCGCCGAAGCCGGCTACAGCGTCACCGTGCTCGAAGCCGCCAAAGTCGGTTTCGGCGCCAGCGGTCGCAACGGCGGCCAACTGGTCAACTCCTACAGCCGCGACGTCGATGTCATCGAAGATCGCTATGGCGACAAAACCGCCGAAGTCCTCGGCAGCATGATTTTCGAAGGCGCCGACATCATCCGTCAGCGCATACAACACTACGACATCCAGTGCGACTACCGCCCGGGCGGCATCTTCGCCGCGCTGAACAAAAAGCAACTCAAAGGCCTGGCCGAGCAGAAAAGCAGCTGGGAACGCTACGGCAACAAAAACCTGAAAATGCTCGACGCCGCAGACATCAAACGCGAAGTGGGTTGCGACAACTATGTCGGCGGTCTGCTCGACATGCAGGGCGGCCACATCCACCCGCTGAACCTGGCCCTCGGCGAAGCCTCGGCCATCATCGGCCTGGGCGGCAAAATCTACGAACAATCGGCGGCCGTGGAAATCACCTACGGCGAACCGATCACCGTGCGCACCGCCAAAGGCGTAGTGCGCGCCAAATACCTGCTGATCGCCGGCAACGCCTACCTGCCGCAAGACCTCGACAACCGTGTCACGCGCAAAAGCATGCCCTGCGGTTCGCAAATCGTCGTCACCGAACCGTTGTCCGAAAAGGTTGCGCGCAGCCTGATCAAAAACAACTACTGCGTCGAAGACTGCAACTACCTGCTCGACTACTACCGCCTCACCGCCGACAACCGCTTGCTGTACGGCGGCGGCGTGGTCTACGGCGCCCGTGAACCGGACGACATCGAGCAGTTGATCAAGCCGAAAATCCTCAAAACCTTCCCGCAACTGAAGGACGTGAAAATCGACTACCGCTGGACCGGCAACTTCCTGCTGACCATGTCCCGCATGCCGCAATTCGGCCGCATCGAGAAAAACGCCTACTACATGCAAGGCTACAGCGGCCACGGCGTCACCTGCTCGCACCTGGCCGGCAAACTCATCTCGGAAATGATCCGCGGCGACGCCGAACGCTTCGACGCCTTCGCTTCGCTCCCGCACATGCCCATGATCGGCGGCCGCACCTTCCAGGCCCCACTCACCGCCATGGGCGCCGCGTATTACGCACTGCGCGACCGTTTCGGCATCTAAGCCCCGACACAGGCTCTGCTCCCACCACCGATCAAAATGTGGGAGCGGGCTTGCTCGCGATGAGGCCATATCAGTCGCTATCAATGTCGCCTGATACACCGCCATCGCGAGCAGGCTCACTCCCACAGGAGATCTACGGCATGCACAAAATGCATATACGCCCCGGCCAAAACTGTAGGAGTGAGCCTGCTCGCGATGACGCCAAATCAGCCACCATCAATACCACCTGACACTCCAAAAACTAGCATCGCTAAACGGTCTGACACGAGCACCATCAGTTTTTTTCTAACCAGTTATCGAACCTGCTGAGCAACACCACCAAACGTGATTTAATACCCGCCTTTCAAATTTCCGGGACAGGGAAGCGGTGTTCTCGCGGCCAAAAGTCGCCCGCCATCCACCCCCATAACCCTTAAGTATTCCTCGCATAAGGCTGTCATGGACACGGGCTCACGACTCAAACTAGTACGCGAAAGCTACAAACTCTCCCAGCGCGAGCTGGCCCGGCGTAGCGGCGTCACCAATGCCACCATCTCCCTGATCGAACAAAATCGCGTCAGTCCCTCCGTCAGCTCCCTCAAAAAACTGCTCGAAGGCATCCCTATGTCCTTGGCGGACTTCTTTACCTTTGATCAACCGCCCCGCGAGCATCAATACGTGTTCCGCGCCAATGAACAGCCGGATCTGGGCCGTCATGGGTTGCGGTTGCTGCTGATTGGGGCTTCGGTGCCGAGTCGGCAGATGCGGTTGTTGCGCGAGCAATACGCGCCTGGGGCGAGTTCCGGGGAAGAGCCGATTGTGCATTCGGAGGGGGAGGAGTGTGGGTTGGTTACGCGGGGCACGGTTGAGTTGACGGTTGATGGGCAGATCAGCGTGCTCAACGCGGGCGACGGCTACTACTTCCCGACGACGTTGCCGCATCGGTTTCGGAATATTGGGGCGGATGAGGCGGAGATTATTAGTGCGAATACGCCGGCGAATTTTTGATGATGAAAGTTATGTCTTTACTAGTCTGTGGGACACTGATTTAGGGCGGTTAGGGTCAGGTATGCACAACTGTTTGAGAGCGTTATGACAGAAAGTAGATACGATTTTCAATGCCGTCAGTACGTGCAGAATGCGGACGGAAAGACTAGTCATTACATTCTGCAAGTGACAGACATTACTGATGGTGAAACGGAAGTGCTTTCTGTGGCGCCTGAAGTACTGTCATCTCCCACTGCTTTGAAAATCGCTCTTCTTGATCGCAAAATTATTTACACTACTACATTGAAAAAGCATAACGATATGCTTCGCGAATTGTTCGCTCTTTCACTCGAAGCAATAGATAGTGCTCCATATGCGTGAACAAATAAGGACCTATTTATTTTCCGCGCAGGGGGCGGTGCTAGATATCATCCTGCCAAAAAATAAATAGGTCCCTGTGTTTCCTCAGCTTTCAGCTTTCAACTGCAAGCGATCTTGCTCATACACGAAAAAACCGACCCCTTGCTCATTAATCTTCTCTGATTTTGGATTCGGTGGGGTGCACTCTACGTACGCTCGCAAAACAAAATGATTCTGATCTGAGGGGTATTCTTTTAATGGTGGTAGGGCGTGAGCGATGCAGTCATTAATAATTGCTGGATAAATTTCCTCGATCGAGTTCGGACCTAAAAATCCTCCCTGATATACATAGTCCTCTTTTGATACGTGGAATGTGTTTCCTGCGGAGATTCGAAGTATAAATTTTATCTTGAATGATACTACGGCATTCCTAGCGCTAGAGTTTGTTAAAGTAACCTTGATGCGGTCACCATCTGGCGAGACAGCCACCTGGATGATCGGAAAGTGCTCGTACTGCTCTACGCGAGTTTGTAGATCGTATGTGGCGCTCGATGCGCGCTTCGCCTCTCGACGCGCATTCCAGGAGATCCACGCTGCCAATACAGCAATGGCGGTAGTAATTAAAAACTTCCAATCCATGTTTTTCTCCTCGTGTTTTTGTGCTTAAACGACATAGAAAAAGACAACAAAAGGTGGCAGATCCTGAGAGAAAAAGATTTACCACTTTTCTAGAATTCATAGGGGTAATGGCTTTGACATTATCCTTCTTAATAAAATCTCAAGGGAGAAGCTCCTTGATTTTTTTGTAAATATTCATGCAATTCTTTAATGCTTTCCAAGTGTTATTGTCATTGTGGCGCATGGATAAAGCAGCAAATATACCTTCTGGGTTATCTTGGTTCTCTTTCCTTATTCCAGATATTACCTCAAGGGCAAAGTTAAGGTGCTCTTGTATAGAGTGGTAAGCGCTGTTTTCAGTTGAGTCATCGATGGGTAGTTGAATGGAAAAGTACTGATGATTGATTTCGGTGAATAATAATAGAGATGGGAGTTTTTCAGTGTTTTCTATTTCGAACAATTCAATGAGTTGTTTGTTTTCTTTGGGCTCCTTCCATATTTTAACCATGAAGCCTGTGAACCCTCTTGGCATACTTGGAGTTTCATAGCTGCCTTTTTCTGGTCGTACCGAGAATACAGCAAAATTATTTCCCGTTAGCTCATGTAGTGCGAGCCAGTAGTCGTCGTCGCGCAATACCTTTTTTATGTGTGGGTGGCTGTCGGTATAAAGCATTACTCCGAAGAGAGGAACAACTTCTTCTCTTGACTTCTGTTCTTCAACTAGCGATTTGAATGAATTCACTGAGGTTTTCCACTGGTTAAAAATTCGTGTGTATGAAGCGGAAAAGATGACAGATCTATTTGAATACATAGATCTGTCACCTTTTTTTCGGTCACAGGTTTTCATCTGTGAACGCTCCTGGGAGGGCAACGCACTGTGCGGTGTCTTTCCTGATTGCTCACATGAAAACGACCGCTCGGTTTTCACACAACGCTAGCACGATTCAGATTGCTCATATGTCCGATGCCGGCGGCCTTCAAACGGCTGACCAGATCTTCGCGTGCTGCTCGCCCACCTGATCGGACATATTCAAGTTCCGATGCGGTGATCAATACCATCGAAACCAACCTGACCGGAGATAACGGCATGTCATCCAGTCGGGTCGGGAAATCCGGTTCCAGAGCTCCCAGCAGGACGCCTGTACAGTCGTCCTCGGTCACGAAGCTTTTGGGGAGTTGATCGCTCATGTGGTGCGACAGGCTGAACCCGGGAATTTCGAGAGATAGCGTACCGTACTGATCGAGCCGTTCGGTGACACCTCCAGCGTCAGCCACCGTTTTGGCAACGTGCTCCAACAGTTCGAATGCCCAGCTGTTTTTTAATGGATCGACGTCACCAAGTGAACCACGTGCGTGCTCGGGTATGTCAGCTGTTTCCATGAACAACTCCATCTCGAAACCATTGCCCATCCCTTCAACTCCATCGAATGGATCCGACAGGCCGTCGGTGGCAAGGAGTATCGAGTCACCACGGCGAACCACCCGGTAGGCCTGACGAGTCGAGGGCCAGTCAGGGCCACCTCTGAAACTCGGACTGATCATATAGGCAATGACGTCCCGCTCGACCGTGCCGACAGAGCGCCAATGACGATCCAGGCACGCTTCGCCGGCGAGTCGCGCAGCCAGATTGGCCGCTTCGGCCTCGTTCAACTCACCGAAAGCCGCCAGCTTCTGGAATGCCTCGATTTGCGGTTCGGCCCGGAGGTCTTGGGTGACAGGGCTTCTCAGTGAGTCGAGAAGCTTCTTAAAAAAATTCATGTGCGTTCCTTGCCGGGTTTTGGCATTGATGTGAAAACGCAGAAGCAGTGTGTGCTTCCACTTCAACGGTTTTTTTGGAGCTAATGGCCAGGCAACTCAAAATTCCACCGCCTCAATCGTCCATTCGCCCAGCACGTTCTTCGTGACGTATTGAGTCTGCACAAACACGCCATACGCTTCGAGGTAGACGTAAAGGTTGGTGGCGTATTGATAAGTATCTTTCATGCAACTGAGTACCTTGGCCGTCCCGGTCAAACTTGGGTGATACGTGCTGGCCGGCTTCTGCGACTCCACCTCGCAACTGTATCTGTTGTCGACCGGCACCAAGGCTCTGGGACCTTTCCCGCCGTTGCCGTAACGGAACTGCATATCCTGCGCCGTGTATCGCAGCAGTGCGCCGACTGGCATGTTCACCCAATCGCCCTCGAAGCTGAGGTTCGTGATCGCGTTATCCTCGATCGTTATCTCACCTGCACGAGTGCTGAACTCACTTTCAGCCAGGTCAATCAGGCCCCGGAAAGTGACTTTGGCCCACTGACTTCCTCTGCCTTTAAAACGCTCCGTCAGTTGTTTACTCGTCTCGTAAGAAAGGTATTTCGAGTCACGCCCGTTAAGCCGTGCGCCTTCATCTGAATACTGCCTTGGCTCGGACTTATCCGTGAACACCCGGCGCAAGTGTTGAATGCTTTTCTCCGGTTTGGGCATATTCAATGCCTCGATGGCTCTCAACACCGGGACGGCAACGGCGGGGACCGGCAATTCGAAGGGAGACTGCTCGCGTCCTTCAAAGTGTTTGTATTGATCCAGCGATTGCGGCTTGCCACAGGCCACCTGAAAAAGCTGACGCTCATCGGCGCTGAGGCTTTGCAGGCCGATGGCTTTAACTTCCGTTTGAACCGCTCCATTGATCACGCGGCTGTGCGCATCAAGATAGAAATGGCTTAACGCGGTCAGTTGTTGCAGGGCGCAGTTGGCCGTCCAGCGCTGGCGTGCCTGACTATACAAGACGTTTTTTGAGCCAGGCAGCAACAGTTCGGCGGGAAGTACCCGAGCAGTCCAGAAAGTTACCTCATCACCTTTTACTTTCAGGCTGCTGCGGTCGATCATCTGCCAATCCTGATGTTCGGGTGCCGAGAACACGCGCCATTGAGGCGGTGTTGTCTGGGCGCACACCTGCTTCAACTGCACGCCTTGCAGGTACTGGCTCTTTTGTTCCGCAGGCAATTGCCAGGATTCCTCTGAACGCCCCCGCGGTTTAACGGCGAATAGAGACATCCCCGCTTTGCTGCGGTAAGCCATTTGCGCATCGGGTTGGCTGCAGTTGGCGTCGAAACGTGCCAGATAGTGGAGTTCCGGGCTGGGGGACGAAGTCA
The DNA here is from genome assembly GCF_054897865.1 of Pseudomonas sp. LS2P72. Lineage (NCBI taxonomy): Bacteria > Pseudomonadati > Pseudomonadota > Gammaproteobacteria > Pseudomonadales > Pseudomonadaceae > Pseudomonas > Pseudomonas sp. LS2P72. Next base: position 4,277,499 of record NZ_CM142708.1, on the reverse strand, counting down.
CTAAATAGGTGATCCTGTCTCCCTCTCGCACAATCGAACTCGGCTCGGGGGTCTCGAGCATCACACTGTTGAAGACCTCAAGGCCTGGCAGGGCCTCAGGTGTTGTGATTTGAGCGGACGCGGGCTTGGTCGCTTGGCATCCAGAAAGGATCAAGGCAGCGCCAAGCAGTGAAAAAACGCTGAAAGGGTGGGACGTGGCATCCATGCGGGTGTACTTCATCGAAAGAGTGATGGCATATTAACATGAGTACTGGCTGCCAAATAGGACAGCGCTTATAGAGACGATAGTGTGTTCTTGCTGTGCTGATAGAGAAGACAATACTCTCGCCAACTCGACAGGCCTGAACAACAAAAAACCCGCAACTCAGTGCGGGCTTTTTTACGACTCAACTCTGATCACTGACTCTTTGGTACATCAAACCCACGCTGCTCAATCACCCGAAACACATCGCTCACATCCTGGATCATGATCCGGGCGATGTTGGTGACGGTGTTGATGTCGTTTTCGGCGTAGTCGGGGAGGCTGGTGCAGGCCATGAGGTTGAGGTATTTGAGGACGGCGCTGAGGCGTTCACTGACGCAGTTGTGGAGTTCGCGGATTGGGGCGTCGCTGTCGATCAGGAGGACGGGGTAGTCGGTGGCGAATTGGGACATGGGGGTGAAGCGGCGAGGCGGGTTGTTCATGGTCATAAGTAGTTCTCTACGGAAGTAAATAGAGGCGCCACCTTTTCGCTGCGAAACAATTGGGTGGCAGTTGTACGCGGGTTCGCAGACCGAGAGATGACCGACACCCGGCAGACTCGAAAGTCTCCCACGCACAACCGCCATGAAATGAAACGCGGGCGAATTTTGCCAGAGTTCTCATTCGACGGTATTGGTCATCTCTTTATTAGGGCTGCGAAACCCATCGCTAACAGTGTCAGCGACCGGTCGAATATAGGCGCCAATTTAGGTGCTCACAACCGGGCTGTAGGACGGTTTGGCGCTTGTTGTGACAAGGCTGAATGCCACTGTTTTCGGGCTTGTCGCGGTGATTCGGGCCGTGTGGAGTGCCTTGGGAAATGGGGTGCAGGTTTTGGGGCCGCTTCGCGACCCAACGGGGATAAATCCCCTCGCCACAAAGGGTAAGTTCCTACACGGATTTCGGACGTCAGGTTTATGAAATCGGGTGATCAGAAACAACAAAGCCCCGAATTATCGTGGCTTTGTTCTTTGTGATTGCGCAGTTCCATAATCCTTACCGCACAGCATCCAACGTCATTGTCTGGCCTGCGGTGAATGCGGGTTGGGATTGGTGTGTTTCGGTCCCGCCAGTGCCCACGCTATCAGCCCGAATAGCGGTACAAACACGATCACCACCATCCATACGAGTTTGTTGCTTGATTTGCCTTCGGCTTTACGCACTTTGTTGATTGCCCATATCTCGACCAGCACAAGTATTGCGGCGAGTACGATCCAGATGGTTACGGTTTGCATGGGTCACCCTCCTGATAGTCATTCAGTTAGGTGATTGGTTGGGGGTGGGGTTCAATAAAATTCGGGGGTTGTGGGAATGGCGGGTAAAGCGAAAACGGGTTTACTCGCGAAAGGTGTGACAGTCGACATGGATGTTGACTGTCAGGACCTCTTCGCGAGCAGGCTCGCTCCCACAGGGGATTGGGTTCCAATTACAGACTGGTGGCCAGTTTCCCGCTCGACAAGCGACGCTTGTAAGCGGTGTCACGGTTGGCTAGCCAGTAGTAGAGCGGGGAGGTGATTAGCAGGCCGACCAGCCAGGACAAGTCAGCGCCGTTGATGTGTTCGGAGATTGGGCCGACGTACAGCGGCGTATTCATGAACGGAATCTGCACCACGATGCCAATCGCGTAGGCCAACAGTGCCTGCGGGTTGTACCGTCCATAAATCCCACCATCCACTTTGAAGATCGAACCGATGTCGTACTGACCTTTGTGAATGGCGTAGAAGTCGATCAGGTTGATCGCGGTCCACGGCACCAGCACCACGAGCAGCACCAGCACCATGTCGACGAAGTGGCCGATGAAGTTGGCGGAGGCGCCGACGGCGGCGAAGCAGCAGGCGGCGAGGACGATGATCGAGAGGACGGCGCGGCTTTTGGCGGTCGGGATCCAGCGGTGGGCGAAGGTTTGCACAAGGGTGATCAGCGACAGTACGGCGCCGTAGAGGTTGAGGGCGTTGTGGCTGATGACGCTGAGCAGGAACAGCACGAGCATCAGTGGGCCGATGGAGCCGGTGGCGAGTTTGACGGCGTCCATGGTGTCCATGCCGACGGGTGTGGCGAGGACGGCGACGGCGCCGAAGATGAACGAGAGGCTGGAGCCGAGCACGGTGCCAAGATACGTCGTCCAGAACGTTGCGGCCACGGGCACGTTGGCGGGCAGGTAGCGCGAGTAGTCGGAGACGTAGGGCGCGAAGGCGATTTGCCAGAGTGCGGCGAGGGAGACGGTGGCGAGCCAGCCGGAGATGTTGAAGCTGCCGCGGGTGAGGAAGTCGGCGGTCTGCACGTGGGTGAATATGTAGCCGAAGCCCAGCACGATGCCGGCACCGAGCACCCAGGTGCCGATGCGGTTGAGCAGGTGGATGAAGCGGTAGCCGATGATGCCGATGATGCCGGAACCGAGGGCGCCGATGACGATGCCCACCGGCACGGGCACGCTGTCGACCACGCCGTGCAGGGATTTGCCGGCGAGGACGATGTTGGAGGCGAAGAAGCCGATGTACATGATGCCGGCGATCAGCACCACCAGCAGTGCGCCGAGCGAGCCGAACTGGGCGCGGCTCTGGATCATTTGCGGAATGCCCATCTGCGGGCCTTGCGCCGAGTGCAACGCCATTAGCACCCCGCCGAGCAGGTGGCCAACGAGGATGGCGACGATGCCCCACACCAGGTTCAGGTGGAACATCTGCACGCCGAGGGCGCCGGTGACGATGGGCAACGGCGCGATGTTGCCGCCGAACCAGAGGGTGAACAGGTCGCGGGTTTTTCCGTGGCGATCTTCGGGCGGCACGTAGCCGATGGTGTGTTTTTCGATGAGCGGGGCGGAGGTTGTTGCTGCGGTAACCATGACGGACTCCAAGGCAATTTGAGTACGTGGACGTACTTCGGTGAGCGCTGCACGGGGCGACGCTTTTCTTGTTGGAGTTGATGATGTGCGGTGGGGAGTGAGAGATAAATTAGTAAGTTTGTGGGTATAGACGCTAAAAAATGTATGTCGGTTAGCAGCCGAAAAACCTGTGGGAGCGAGCCTGCTCGCGATGAGGGGCTGACAGTCAAAATTGATTTGGCTGACGGACCGCTATCGCGAGCAGGCTCGCTCCCACAGGGGATTTTGGGTGTTCAAAATCTTTGCTATTCGCTGATGGATAGCAGCATTCGTTGCAGCATGGCGTCGCAGGCGGTGAGTTGCTCGAGGCTGACGAATTCGTCGGGTTTGTGGCCTTGATCCATGCTGCCGGGGCCGCAGACGACGGTGGGAATGCCTGCGGCGTCGAATAGACCGCCCTCGGTTCCGAAGGCGACGGTGCCAAATTCTCGGGAGCCTGAGAACGCAGCAATCAACTCAGCCGCTTCACTGTGCGCATCGGTCGCCAACCCGGGATACGCCGACAACTCGCTGAAGCGAATCTCGCTCTGCTCACTCACGGCACGCATGCGCGGCAACACCTGTTGCTCGGCATAGGCCTTCAGCTCTTGCGCAACCTCACTCGGGTCATGCGAGGGCAGGGCGCGGATTTCGAAGTCGAAGCGGCAATCCGCCGGGACAATGTTCAAGGCCTTGCCGCCGGAAATCACACCAGTTTGAACGGTGCTGAACGGCGGATCGAATCGCGCGTCGTGATGCTCCGGCGCTTTGAGCCGGTTGCCAATCCGTCCCAGTTCACCGATCAGTTCGGCGGCGTATTCAATCGCATTGACCCCGAGCGGGGCATACGCCGAATGGCACGCGGCACCGTGAATATCGCAACGCATCGCCAGTTTGCCCTTGTGGCCGAGCACCGGTTTGAGCTCGGTCGGTTCGCCGATGATGCAGAGCATCGGTTTGACCGGGCGCTTTTCCAATTCCGACAGCAACGAACGCACACCGAGGCAGCCGACTTCTTCATCATACGAAAGCGCGATGTGTACCGGCACCCGCAGCGTGGCGTTCACCAGCGACGGAACCAACGCCAGTACGCAAGCAATGTAGCCTTTCATGTCCGCCGTGCCGCGACCGTACAATTTGCCGTCGCGCTCGGTGAGTTCAAACGGCGCAACGGTCCACGGCTGGCCGTCGACGGGCACCACGTCGGTGTGCCCCGACAGCACGATGCCCGGCCGGTCCGCCGGGCCAATGGTCGCGAACAGATTGGCCTTGCTGCGCTGCTCGTTGTAGACCAGTTCGCAAGGCACGTCGAAGCGTTCGAGGTAGTCGCGGACGAACTCGATGAGGTGCAGGTTTGATTCGCGGCTCGTGGTGTCGAACGCCACCAAGGTTTTCAGCAAATCGAGGCTGTTGCTCATCGGTCGTCTCCGGCGACACCGTAACCAGGGGATTTGTCGGGGGCCAGGGCGCGGTCGATGTAGTCCTGAACCTGTGGGCGATAGGCGTCCCACAATTTCTCAAGCTGACCGATTGGATCGTGATCCGCCCAATCTACCCGCAGGTTGATGATCGGCCAGGTCAGCTCGCCGACCACCACCACCGCCGCCGAATGCACTGGCCCGGCTTCACCGCCCGCTGCGATGGCTGCTTTCATGGCCGCCAGCAAGCGGTCGGTCAGTTGGCCCTCGCCATGCTCGAACGCCTCGACCATCGCTTCGATCACTGCACGGTCCGCCAGCATGTTGCCGGCAGCCACGCATTGATCGCCGGACACGGCGTTGTGATTGCCCAAGGTTTGCGAGCCGCTGAAGTGCGCGGTTTGGCCGAGGTGGTTAATTGCGGTGATCTGGCGGTATTGGCTGTAGCCGTTGCGGGTCAGGACTTTGTCCAACGCTTCGGCCGGCGTGAGGCCTTGTTCCATGAGGGCGAGAACTTCCGGGCCGAGCGACGGCAGGGTGATGTTTTGTGTGGAAACGGCGCCGACACCCGGCAGCAACCAGGGGCAACGGGCGCCGACGGCGATGCTGGAGGAACTGATCGCAATGCCGAACTGACCGGTTTCGGGGCAACGGGCGGCGATGGAGAAGGTCATGGTTTTGCTCCTTGTATTGCCTTGGCTGAGGTGGTGTCTGAGCTGGCCTCATCGCGAGCAAGCTCTGCTCCTACGGGACAGTCGTCGCACTGAAGATCCGCTGTAGGAGCAAAGCTTGCTCGCGATGGCCGCGACTCGGTCTACTCAGGAATCACCGCAATCACATCAATTTCCATCAACCACTGCGGCTGCCCCAACGCCGACACCACCAACCCGGTCGAAATCGGAAACACCCCTTTAAGCCACTTGCCCACTTCCTGATACACCGGCTCGCGATACCGCGGATCGATCAGGTAGGTGGTGGTTTTCACGATGTGGCTGAGGTCGCTACCAGCCTCTTCCAGCAACTGCTTGACGTTGCGCATGGCTTGCTCGGTTTGCGCTCTCGGGTCGCCGAGGCCTACCAGGTTGCCTTCGAAATCGGTGCCGACCTGACCGCGAACGTAAACGGTGTTGCCGGCACGGACCGCTTGGCACAGGTCATTGTCCAGGCTCTGGTTCGGGTAGGTTTCTTTGGTGTTGAACATGCGAATGCGGGTATGGGTTGGCGTGGACATTTGAAGCTCCTAAAGAAAAATCGCTCAAGCGCTGACGGTGGCTTTATGGGCGGCCGGGACGGTTTCAGACTCGCGTTGCGCGGCATCGTGGTAGTCGAGGTAGGAACGCTGGATGGCGATGTGATCCGCCACGTACTTGGCGTCATGCCAAACGCCCCAGATGAACGAAGAGCCGCGACGTGACTGCCACGGCAGCCCGAGGAAATACACGCCAGCTTCGCTCGACACGCCGCGCTGATGCGCCGGCTTGCCGTTGTCGTCGAAGGCATCAACCTTGAGCCAGCTGTAATCGGTGGCAAAACCGGTGGCCCAGATGATCGAGGTCACGCCGGCCTTGGCCAGGTCGAGCTGAAGAATCGGGTTGGTCACGCACTCCGGATCCGGGAAGGTAATGCGCGCTTCAGGCTCTTCCGGCAGGTCCAGGCCGTTGCGTTCGATGTAGGCATCGGCGGCATTGAGCAGCGCCAGATAGTTCTCGTCGCCGCGCGCCAGGTTCTCGGCAAGGTTCGGTTGAAAAGTCGCTACGCCGCCGTTGAACGATTGAGTCAAACCCACCAGCGTCATGCCGCGATGGGCGAGACCACGGAAGTCCACGGTGCGGCCGCCGTGTGCACCGCTGACCGCGATGGTGACGTGTTCCCGGCCGGGTTTCATGGCCGCCTGATCCCACTCACCAAGTACACCCAGCCACCAGCAGAAATCACGGTTGCGATAGGCGCGAGGAGGGCGGTCGTGTGCGCCGACCGAGAGGTAGACCTTCTTGCCTGCACGCTGCAATTCATCGGCGATTTGCACGCCCGACGAACCTGCGCCGACCACCAGAACAGCGCCTTCGGGCAGCTGCGCCGGGTTGCGATAGTCGGCGGAGTGGATCTGCAGGAATGGCTGATCTTTCGGCGCGATTGGCGGTATGACGGGGCGCTGGAATGGCCCGGTGGCGGCAACAACGCGGTTGGCCTCGATCACGCCTTCAGAGGTTTCGATGGTGAAGCCTGGGCGACCGACATTGCGCTCGACCTTCAGCACGTCCACGCCGGTGCGGATCGGGGCGTTGAATTTCTTGGCGTAGGCTTCGAAGTAGTCGGCAACCCGCTCTTTCGGGGCAAAGTCGTCGGGGCTGAGGTCGTCGAAATCGAGACCGGGAAAACGGTCGTGCCAGGCCGGACCGTTGGCCACCAACGAATCCCAACGGCCGGTGCGCCAGCGCTCGGCGATACGGTTGCGCTCCAGCACCAGGTGCGGCACGCCGAGTTTGCTCAGGTGTTCACTCATGGCCACGCCAGCCTGACCGGCGCCAACAATCAGCGTATCTGTTTTTATTTTTTCAGTGGTCATCTCAATACCCTTCGAAGTTGGATTTAGGTCGGTAACGGCCTGCCATTTCTTGGGGTCAAGACTAGGGATCACCCTGGTATCGGTAAAATATTATTAAGCTGGCATTTGAGTATAAATAACTGATGCAGAGCGTTTGGTTCGGTGGCTCTCCCTTTAAACACTAGGCGCTGGCATCGGCTTCATGCTCGTCGGCGAAGGCCATGAGCACCTCCAGATCGAGTACATCCAGCTTGATCCGGGAAATAAAAGCGGAGAAGGCGAGGTTGGCGGCGAGCAGACGCAGATCGGAGGCCCAGGCCGGGACATGGACCGGCCCCTGGAGCCAGCCGGACTCGAAAAGTGGGGCCAGGCGCACGGTATCGCCCAGACTAAGGCGTCCGGCGAACAGATGGCCCACCAGTTCCGGCCGGTTGTCGCGAATCGCGATGCGCAACAGGGTATGCACGCCGAGCAAACCGGTCAGGTAGGCGGCATCTTTGGTGAACGCCGAACCGCCGCGCAGGTCGGCGCCGCGGAACACCCGCTGGGTCGAGCGGAAGGACTCCTCTTGCGACTGACCGGCCGCGAGGAAACCTTCGAATACCTGAATGAAATCGGCGCCATCCAGCGCCTGCTGGACCGCGAGTACGCGCAGGGCGAGGCGGCGCAGGCGGTTGATGTCCATGCTGCCGGTGAACAGCTCGGCCAGGGTGGCGATGCCCTCCTGGGTCTGAGTCGTGCGTGGCGCCCCCAGGCCCAGGCTTTTGAGGTTGGGCTGGAGTGCGCCGTTTTGTGCCGTGGCGACATGCACGAAGGCTTCATGTTGCAACAACTGGTTCTTGTCCAGTTCCGAGAACAGCGCGCTGGCCCGCAGGCGGATGCGACTGGCCCCGGCGATGGCCTTGGCGGCCAGGGTCGGATCGAGCACGACGCTGATCCGGCCCGGTCCGAAGAAGCGGTCGAGTTCCGGCTGCATCCAGGCGGCGAAGACTTCGGCCGGGATTTCTGCCGGGCACGGTGGAATCCGCGCACCGCCCAGAAGGGCGTCGGTGGTCTTGAGGAAGAATTGGGCCGCGTCCAGCATGCTCAGTTTCAGGCGTGTGTAGTAGAAGTCCGGGCGCCGGTACAGCGCTGACGAATACTGCGTAAAGGCGGGTGTGCCAATGGCACCGAGCATGAACCCGGCCGTGGCATAGCTGCGCGCCGTCATGGCGAGATGGCGCCCGGCCGGATGACCCTCATCGCAGCGGCCGATAAAGGCTTCAAGGGCGGCGATGTCGGCGCTGTGGTCGCGCGGGCGCAGTTCGACCTTGGGCAGTTCTGCCTGCCCGGCGCGCCAACGTGCCAGGAACACTTCTTCGACCCCCTCCGGCCAGGCCAGGGCATCCAGCACGCGGATCTTGCGGGCCAGACCGGGCAGGGCGGCATCGAGTTCGGACAGGGGCGTGGTGCTCATGGAGATCTCCTTGGGAAACAAGGTTCAATCGCAAAAGTTTAGTCGTTGTCGATACGTCGCGTGGTGACAGGTGAAGTCTGAACTAAGCTGTTCGGTGTGCTGGCGGATGCTGGGTCTTGGCCATCCTGGCACGGCTGAAAACCAGGACCACGCTGACGCAGCCGTGGTGAGGATGAACGCATGCAAAGCACTGGAGAGCAAAAACGGGCCCGTGTACTTGATCCGGTCGATCGTGTCACGGAGGTCATCTTCGGCCTGCTCAGTCTTGCGATGGCCGTCACCGGCGCTGTGCTAATCACCGCGATCATCGCGCTCGGCGGATGAGTTGAAAGCAACCTACGCTGAATTCCTATCGGCGACTGGCATCTATGAGGTCTTGGTCATGGCAAAGGACAAGAAAAAAGCCCCTAAGCGTAAATCTGCTGAAACCCCGAAGCTGAAGAGCAAGGATTACCTTGAACAACTGCGCACCCTGCACGTCGAACTGGTCAAGTTACAGGAGTGGGTAAAAGCCAAGGGCATCAAGCTCTGCATCGTCTTCGAGGGGCGTGATGGCGCTGGCAAGGGCGGGACGATCAAGGCGATCACCGAGCGCGTCAGCCCGCGTGTCTTTCGGGTGGTGGCGCTAACGGCGCCGAATGATCGAGAGAAAAGCCAGATGTATGTCCAGCGTTACCTGCCGTACCTTCCCGCGGCCGGCGAAGTGGTGATCTTTGATCGCAGTTGGTACAACCGGGCGGGCGTCGAGCGGGTGATGGGGTTCTGCACTAAACAGCAGGTGGCCAGTTTCCTGAAGACAACGCCGCTGGTGGAGCGTGCAATCGTCGACTCTGGCGTAATCCTGCTCAAATACTGGCTGGAAGTCAGCGAAGACGAGCAGACCCGCCGGCTTCAGGAGCGCATTAATGATGGGCGCAAAATCTGGAAGCTGACCCCCATGGACCTCAAGTCATACAGCCGCTGGTATGACTATTCACGCGCGCGTGACGACATGTTCAAGGCGACTGACACCGATCATGCCCCATGGCTGGTGGCCAATTCCAACGACAAACGGCGGGCGCGCCTTAACATCATCTCCGATTTGCTCAGCCGCATCCCGTACAAGGATGTACCGCGCGAGGAGGTGATATTGCCCAAACGGCAGAAGCCAGGCGGCTATCGCGATCCGGATTATCCGCACCGGCGAGTGCCCGAAAAGTTCTGACGGGCACGTTTAAGCGAATCTGCGCTGTACACCTATAGGCCACAGCTTTATGAGCGATTCGGATTCTTCGCCTCCCGTCCCGGAACCGGGCCGGATTGCACGCCGGGATGCCGGCGACGAAACCGGTTGGAGCCGTTGGCTTCCTGGACTTCGCACGCTGCGCGGGTACCAGATTGCCTGGTTGCGTCACGACATCATGGCCGGGCTGGTGCTCACCACGATGTTGGTTCCCGTCGGCATCGCCTACGCCGTGGCATCGGGCGTACCCGGCATTTATGGCCTCTACGCGACCATCGTTCCGCTACTCGCTTACGCCATGTTCGGGCCTAGCCGGATTCTGGTGCTGGGCCCGGATTCCTCACTGGCCGCCGTTATCCTTGCTGTCGTCCTGCCCCTATCGGGCGGCGACCCGCATCGCGCCGTCGCCCTTGCGGGCATGATGGCGATCGTTTCAGGCACCGTGTGCATCCTGGCGGGCATCATGCGTTTGGGCTTCATTACGGAGTTGCTGTCCAAACCGATCCGCTACGGCTACATGAACGGCATCGCGCTGACGGTTTTGATCAGCCAACTGCCCAAGTTTTTCGGTTTTTCGATTGAGTCCGACGGCCCGCTGAGAAACATATGGGCTATCGCCACCGCGGTGATGGAAGGAAAGACTAACTGGACCGCGTTTATGATCGGCGCAGCCACCTTGGTCGTGATCCTGCTGCTCAAGGGCTTCAAGCGTGTGCCGGGCATTTTGATCGCCGTGGCAGGCGCGACCGTTGCCGTCGGCGTGCTGGACCTTGGCGCTCGCGCGGGTGTGTCGGTCCTCGGTGCTCTTCCACAAGGTTTACCTGCGTTCGCCATCCCCTGGATCACCCGCGACGATATGGTCCCCGTGCTCATCGGCGGTTTCGCCGTTGCCCTGGTGTCGTTCGCCGACACCAGCGTGCTCTCGCGTGTCTATGCGGCACGGACCCGAACCTATGTCGATCCGAACCAGGAGATGGCAGGGCTCGGTTTTGCCAATCTGGCGGCTGGATTTTTCCAGGGCTTTCCGATCAGCAGCAGTTCGTCACGCACCCCTGTGGCCGAAGCCGCCGGCGCCAAAACCCAGTTGACCGGGGTTGTCGGCGCGTTGGCAGTCGCCTTATTGCTGATGGTGGCGCCGAACCTGTTGCAGAGTTTGCCCAGCAGCGCACTGGCAGCGGTCGTGATCGCGTCGGCCATCGGCCTGATTGAAGTCGCCGATCTGCGACGCATTTATCGCATCCAGCGCTGGGAGTTCTGGTTGTCGATCGTCTGCACCGTCGGTGTGGCCGTGTTCGGTGCGATCGAGGGCATCGGCCTGGCCATCGTGATCGCCGTGATCGAATTTCTGTGGGATGGCTGGCGACCGTATTCGGCGGTGCTGGGGCGAGTCGATGGCATCAAGGGCTACCACGACATCCAGCGCTATCCCGACGCGCACCTTATACCCGGCCTGGTGCTGTTTCGCTGGGATGCGCCGTTGTTCTTCGCCAACGCCGAACTGTTCAATGAGCGAGTGCTCGACGCAGTGGCGGCATCGCCTACGCCCGTGCGCTGGTTGGTCGTTGCGGCGGAACCCGTCACCAGTGTGGACGTGACCTCTGCCGACATGTTGGCTGAGCTGGACGACACCTTGCACGCGGCAGGCATCAAATTGTGCGTGGCCGAGATGAAGGACCCGGTCAAGGACAAGCTGAAGCGATTCGGGCTGTTCGCGCGGCTTGGCGAAACGGCGTTCTTTCCAACCATAGGCAATGCCGTCGACAACTACCTTGCGATCTACCCGGTGAATGGGGCGCGCTGAGTGGCATTGGCGTCACTCAGCGACGGTCGTTCTCAGCGTTATCCAGATTGACTGGATCGCCTGGCTGGACGCCGAGTTTGTCGCGAATATCCTCGAACATCGCGTCGTATTCCTTGTGCCCGCGCATGATCAGACTGGCATTGGCGGGCACTCCATGCTTGGCCGCAGCCTTTGCCACGCGGCTGGCAAAGTTGAAGGCCGTGTCGCGGTGCATATCGAACTCTTCGGTGAAGCTTTTACCTGATACCGCTCCGTCCATCTTGAAGTGCATCAGCATGCCTTCCTTGGGGTCGCGGCGGACTTCATAGAAGACATCAATGTTGTATTCCGGGACTCCGGGAGTGCCAGGCGTATTAGTACGGTTCAGGTGACCGGGTGTGAACATGAGAGGCTCCTTTTGGGGGTGCGTGCTCCATAGTGTGGAGCTATCAATTTGTAGCAGCGCAAAATCTCCCCTTAGAGCTTAGGTGATCGCTTGGGGTTTTCTACCTTCAAGGTGCACGAAAGGCGTATCCGTACCAGAATGCACGTACCCGTTTCTTTTCTGGAGAACCGCGATGATCAGCAAAAACACGATTTGTCTGTGGTACGACGGTACCGCGCTGGACGCTGCGACGTTCTACGCCGAAACGTTCCCGGACAGCGAGGTGGGAGCCATCCTTCGCGCACCTGGCGACTATCCGGCAGGCAAGCAGGGCGATGTCTTGACGGTCGAGTTCACGGTGATCGGCATCCCTTGCCTCGGATTGAACGGAGGCTCGGGGGTCAAGCACAACGAGGCTTTTTCGTTCCAGGTGGCTACCGACGACCAGGCCGAAACGGATCGCTTGTGGGTCGCGATTGTCGGAAATGGCGGCCACGAAAACGTATGCGGCTGGTGCCAGGACAAGTGGGGAGTGTCATGGCAAATCACACCACGCGTTTTGACGGCTGCGATAGCCAATCCTGATCAAGCAGCGGCCAAGCGCGCGTTCGACGCCATGATGGAAATGGGAAAGATCGACATCGCTGGGATTGAAGCGGCGGTTAAGGGTTAACCAGCGCTGCTTGGGGGTTACTGGGTTTTCCAGTGACCACCACCCGACTCGCAATCAATTTTCGCCTGACTCAAATGCTCAGCACCGTAGTAATACGTAGTGACCTTCGCATTGTCCGGAATATTCAGCGATGTGCTGCTCTTGTCCTTGCTAGTGGAGTGAGGATTGGCCAGCGATTCTTGCGTCAACGTGGCGATGCAAGTGGCCTGAGAATGATCGGCACACTGTTCGACTTTTTTCTTGGTGCTGGTCAGCATGTCTTTGCTTTCGTTGCTGCATGACCAATCAATGGAGCCCACCGGCATGCCTTCGTACTCATAGCAGCTATGCGTTTCGACCACCGGCACGGAAGGACTTTGGGAGCGGGTCAGCACATCACAGCCTTCAGCCATGACCAGGGTGGGGGTCAGGCTGGCAAGCAAAAACAGCAGTCTACTGTTCATCGGGATTTCCTCTCCAATGGCGCCTTGATTGTTCAAAGATCAGCGCTGATAGGGTTTCGAAAACGCGATGAGGCGCGGGGTTCCATTGGTTTTTCAGATCCGTTGTGGGAGGGGGCGCAAAAAGCGCAGGCCCGATGGTATGCTCGCCGCGCCACGCGCTGGCAATCCAGGGAACACTCTTTAAGGAAGGGGATGGCGGATGATCGATTTCAACAACAAAGGCTTTTTCAAACTCAAGCAAAACAACGAGTACGCGGAGCGAGTCACCGCGCTGCTGTTGGACGGCGAGCAGGTCATTGATGCCTATAAATCCATGCGCGACGGCGTGGTGTTTACCAACAAACGAATCATCGCGGTGAACGTCCAAGGCATCACCGGCAGCAAAAAAGACTTCACTTCATTGCCTTACAAAAACATCGTCGCTTATTCCGTGGAAACCTCGGGCACCTTCGACCTGGATTCTGAGCTGGAAATCTACTTCTCGGCGCTGGGCAGAGTGAAGTTTGAATTCACTGGAAGGACGTCGATGGTCGAGATTTCCAAACTCATCTCACAGCATCTGTTGGGCTGAGTTTTTAGGCTTCGTGACAGTTTTTCAGAGGTAACAATGGACGCATGGACACTGCATTGGCTGGAAGCCTCGGGGAGCCTTGCCGAACTTCGCTCCGATTTGACCGGCGAATTTGACGCTGCTTACAAGACGATCTCCCGTTTGATTACGCCTCCGCGACTTGATGTGTTGATCCAGCGGCTCCCTGGCGAGACCATTCCTGAAATGGGCCTCATGGGGCGGGCTTATCGAAGCACCATGTTCACGATGACCATCGACCCGGACAACCCTAATTTGTTGCCCAGCCTGCGCACGGGAACGCTGCATCGACAAATTGTCCATGAAGTTCATCATTGTTTACGCATGGCGGGGCCTGGCTACGGTTGGACGTTAGGTGAAGCCTTGGTCAGCGAGGGACTAGCCGGACAGTTCGTCCGGCATTTGCTCGGCAACCACACAGAGCCTTGGGAGTGTGCCGTTACCGATGCCGATCTGCTTCGCTCCCCGGTAGACCTGAAGACCCTTGAGTCCACGCACTACAATCACAGCGAGTGGTTTTTCGGTGTTGGTGCTCACCCGAAATGGTTTGGTTATACGCTCGGTTATCAGATGGTGGGGCGCTGGCTTGCGTCAGTGGGCGAAGTCGATGCTTCACCTGGATCAACGTGCCTGCTCAAGATATTGTTGCCTCAGCGCTTGAGGAAGGCTTTGTGTTGCGCTAACCCAACGACCGCCAAGGCATTCAAGCCTGGGAGCTGCGAGATGACTCAAACACTGGAACGCGCCATTGCCATCGCCGCCGCTGCGCATCAGGGGCAGGTCGACAAGGGCGGTAGTCCTTACATCCTGCATCCGCTGAAAGTCATGTTGCGGGTCGCGACGCTGGAAGAACGCATCGTCGCGGTGCTGCATGACGTGGTCGAGGACTGCGGCATCAGCCTTGATGACCTGCGCAAGGAAGGCTTCAGCGAAGTCGTTCTGACAGCCATCGAGTCGATCACTAAAGTGCCGGGTGAGTCCTATGAAGCCTTCGTCGAACGCGCGGCGCAGAATCCGATAGGGCGGGTGGTGAAACTGGCGGACCTGGAAGAGAACAGCGACTTATCGCGGATCGCGCAGCCGTCGTGGGAAGACCTGGAACGCATTGAAAAATATCGGCGGGCGATCGGCGTGTTGCGTTCCTGACGAGCCGAACGCAGGCTCCGCCAGCTGTTACACGGTACGAGTTGCATTACTGCGCAATAAACTCGCGAATCGCTCGAATGGTCTGCGTTGGCGCTTCCTCCATCAGCCAATGTCCCGCCCCCGGAATCACCACCTGCGTCACCGTGTCCGCTGCATTGCGCATCACGATCGCTTCATTCTCCGCAAAGGATTTTTCCCCTCCGACGGCCAGCACCGGCATCGTCAGCCGCGTCGCCATCGACGCTTCGTTGTCCACCGCGTCCTGACGAATGCTGCGGAATTGGGCGAAGGCCGCGCGCATGGCGCCGGGCCGGGAATAGAGTTTGGCGTAATGCTGACGGGTGGCTTCATCCACCTTAGTGGGGTCGCCGGCGAACTCGTTCCAGAAACGGTCCAGGTAGATGCGCTCCCGACCGGCGACCAGGCGTTCGGCATCCGGTCCGCCGAAGTCGAAGTGCCACAACATCGGTGAGCGGACAATGTCGTTCCAAGGGGGAATGCCCGGCACCGGCGCATCCATCACCACCAGGCGATCGGTCAACTGCGGATAACGCGAGGCGTAGGCGAAGGCGACCATGGTGCCGATGTCGTGGCCGATGACCACCGAGTGTTCGATACCCAGCGCTGCCAACAACGCACGGATGTCGCCGGCCTGGGTCTTCTTGTCGTAGCCGCTGTCCGGGATCGACGACAAGCCCATGCCGCGAAGGTCCGGCACGACGACGGTGTGATCCTTGGCCAGATCGGCGGCCAATGGCGCCCACATGTCGCCGGTGTCGCCGAAGCCATGCAGCAGCACCACGGCGGGCCCTTTGCCGCCGACGCGCACATGCAGCGTGACGCCTTCGACCGGGATGTCCTGAATCCGAAAGGCAGCAGGGAATGGCGTCACCCCGGCCATCGCCGGGATGCTGAGCGCCATCAATATAAAAGCGGTTAACAGACGGATCATGACGGTGTCCCCATCAGTGCGCGGGGAAGGAGCCCCGAAGCCATCTGGATGAGCGTAGACCGTTTGATCGTCTCCGGATTGCCCTCTCCCTGGCAGGAGAGGGCAGGTGCCAGCCTCAGGTGTGATGAATTTCCCGATCCTTGGTTTCCGGCAGGAAGAACGTGCCAAGAATGGCCGTCATCACCGCGATGACAATCGGGTACCACAGCCCGTAATAGATATCTCCCGTGGCCGCGACCATGGCAAACGCTACCGTAGGCAGAAAGCCGCCGAACCATCCGTTGCCGATGTGGTAGGGCAGCGACATCGAGGTGTAGCGGATGCGCGCCGGGAACAGTTCCACCAGCCAGGCGGCGATCGGGCCGTAGACCATGGTCACGTAGATCACCAGGATGGTCAGGAGCAGCAGCACCATCGGGTAATTGGTTTTGGCCGGGTCGGCCTTCTCGGGGTAGCCGGCGTTCTTGAGCGCGGTGCCGAGGGTGGCGGCGAAGGCGTCGTTCTTGACCTTGAAGTCGGCGCCCGGCATGCCGGTGCCCTCGAAGCTCTGGATCACCTTGTCGCCGATACGGACCTGCGCGACGGTGCCCGGTTCGGCCTTCACGTTTTCATAGGGTATGGCCCGCTTTGCCAACACAGTCTTGGCGAGGTCGCAGGAGCTGGTGAATTTGGCCTTGCCCACCGGGTCGAACTGGAACGAGCACTGGTCGGGATCGGCGACTACCGTGACCGGGTACTTCTCCTGCGCGATGAATACGTCGGGGTTACCGTATTGTGTCAACGCATGGAAGATCGGGAAGTAGGTCACTGCCGCCAGGATACAGCCGGCCATGATGATGCCCTTGCGGCCGATACGGTCGGACAGGCTGCCGAATATGACGAAGAACGGCGTGCCGATCAGCAAAGAGCCGGCAATCAGCAGGTTGGCGGTCTGCGCTTCGATCTTCAGCGTCTGCAGCAGGAAGAACAGCGCATAGAACTGCCCGGTGTACCAGACGACGGCCTGGCCGGCAGTGCCGCCGAGCAGGGCCATGATCACGATTTTGAGGTTGTCCCAGCGGGCGAAGGATTCGGTCAGCGGTGCCTTGGAAGACTTGCCTTCAGCCTTCATTTTCAGGAACACCGGCGACTCGCTGAGTTGCAGGCGGATGTACACCGAGATAATCAGCAGCAGGATCGACAGCAGGAACGGAATCCGCCAGCCCCAGGCCTCGAAGGCTTCGGTGCCGAGGATCGTGCGGCAGGTGAGTATCACCAGCAGCGAGAGGAACAGGCCTAGGGTCGCGGTGGTTTGAATCCACGAGGTGAAGTAGCCGCGTTTGCCTTTCGGCGCATGTTCCGCGACGTAGGTCGCTGCGCCGCCGTACTCACCGCCCAGAGCCAGACCTTGCAGCAGGCGCAGGGTGATCAGGATGATCGGTGCCGCCACGCCGATGGTCGCGTAGCCGGGTAAAAAGCCCACGATGGCGGTTGAGATACCCATGATCACAATGGTGATGAGAAAGGTGTGTTTGCGTCCGATCATGTCGCCCAGTCGGCCGAACACGATGGCGCCGAAGGGGCGTACCGCGAAGCCCGCGGCGAACGCGAGCAGCGCGAAGATGAAGGACGTTGTCTCATTGACGCCGGCGAAGAAGTGCTTGGCAATGATCGCGGCGAGAGAACCATAAAGGTAGAAGTCGTACCACTCGAACACGGTGCCCAGGGACGAGGCAAAAATGACCTTGCGCTCCTCCTTGGTGAGCCCGTGGTGGGGCGCGCTGCCCGTGGAAGTGTTGTCGATTGCGGCCATGAGTCTTCTCCGTCGTTCTTGTTATAGGCCGGAGTACCTCGTTACTTTTTGCCGCACCCAGGCCCCGGGGCTGATGTCGTCGGATTACGGATTGCGCGAAGCATGCACACAGGCTGACGGCCTCGCATCGCTGCAAGGTTTCCTGAAGCATAATCGGCTTCGCGCAGATATCCACTCGCCATCGCGCTCAACCCCGGGCTGATTCGCCAATTTCACCGCGCGTCTTGATCACGTACCCATAGGCTCGAATGCGATCACCTTCCTGTTTCAAGTACACGCCCTGGAGTTCCGGCGTGAAGCCAGGAAGAGAGTTGATACCTTCCTCCAGCGCCAGGAAGTACTTGAGCACCGCACCGCCCCATATTTCCCCGGGCACTACGCAGAGCACGCCGGGTGGATAGGGAAGAGCACCTTCGGCAGCGATGCGACCTTCGGCGTCTGCCAGCGCCACCAGTTCGACGTTGCCACGGATGAATTCGAACTGAGCTGCTTGCGGGTTCATCGCCTTTTTCGGGAAGTGTTCCTTGCGGAACATTGCCTTCTGCAATTGCTGGACGTTGTGGCTGCGGTAGAGGTCGTGCATCTCTTGGCAGAGTTGACGAATGGTGTAGTTGCTATAGCGCTCCTGATGCTTCGCATAGATGGCCGGCAACACCCGGCTCATCGGCGCGTCATCACTGATAAAACGTTCAAAACGGGCGATCTGTGAAGCGAGATGAGTCATCTTCGCCCAGTCTTCGGCCGGGGTGAGCAAGAACAGAATCGAGTTCAAGTCACACTTTTCCGGAACGATGCCATTCTCGCGCAGGAAGTTGGCGAGGATGCCGGCATGAATACCGAAGTCGGTGTAACTGCCGTCGATTGGGTCGATGCCGGGCGTTGTGAACAGCAACTTGCAGGGGTCGATGAAGTATTGCTTGTCGGCGTAACCGCCAAAGGCATGCCAGCGATCCTTCGGGTGGAATTCGAAAAACCGGATGTCGTTGGCGATGTCCTCAGTCGGATGGTCCTGCCAGGGGCGACCGTCAATGGTGTCCGGCACGAAGGGGCGAACCAGGGTGCACGCTTCCAGAATCAACTTGCGCGCGTCGATGCCGAACTTCACACAGTCTTCCCACAGGCGCAGCCCACTGCGGCCGGAATGGATACGCGCGTTCACATCCAGTGAGGCGAACAGCGGGTAAAACGGGCTGGTAGACGCTTGGGCCATGAAGGCGTTGTTCAGTTGCGCATGGTTGCAATAACGGGCCTGGCCTTTGATATGGCGATCTTTCTTGTGGATCTGCGACGCCTGGGAAAACCCCGCCTGCTGTTTGTGCACCGATTGAGTGACAAAGATCCCGGGGTCGTTCTCGTGCAGGTCAAGCAGCAGCGGCGAGCAATCCTTCATCATCGGGATGAACTGTTCGTAGCCCACCCACGCCGAGTCAAACAGGATGTAGTCGCACAGTTTGCCGATGCGGTCGACGACTTGTCTGGCGTTGTAGATGGTGCCGTCATAGGTGCCCAGTTGAATGATCGCCAGGCGAAACGGTCGCGGCAGTTGGGCCTTGTTCGGTGCGACTTCGCTGATGAGTTCGCGCAGGTAGTCTTCTTCGAAACAATGGGCGTCAATCCCACCGATAAAGCCATAAGGGTTGCGCGCGGTTTCCAGGTAAACCGGGGTCGCCCCCGCCTGGATCAACGCACCTTGGTGATTGGATTTGTGGTTGTTGCGATCGAACAGCACCAGATCGCCAGGTGTGAGCAGCGCATTGGTGACCACTTTGTTGGAGGCCGATGTGCCGTTGAGTACGAAGTAGGTCTTGTCGGCGTTGAACACCTGCGCCGCGTGTTTTTGCGCCAGAAGTGCCGGACCTTCGTGGATCAGCAGATCGCCAAGTTTTACGTCGGCGTTGCACATATCGGCGCGAAACAGGGTTTCGCCGAAGAAGTCGAAGAACTGCCGGCCAGCCGGGTGTTTGCGGAAAAACTGGCCGCCCTGGTGGCCAGGGCAGGCGAACGTGGCGTTGGCCGATTCGGTGTAGTGCTTGAGCGCATCGAAGAACGGCGGCAGGAGACTTTCTTCATAGGCTTTTGCCGCAGTCTCCAATTGGTTGCCATGGTATTCGGCGTTGTTGCGCGAGGGGTCAAAAATGCCATTCACCTGAAGCAGAACATCTTGCAGGTGCTTGTAAACCTCCCGGGCGCGGTTGCCGGAACCGGGGGAGGCGACGAGAAAAATGGGGATATCGAAACCGGTGCGTTGCAGGATGCCCAAGGCGTCTCCCAGCACATCCTCCACAGAGAACACCGCAACCGCGACGTCGGTGTAGTCGGTTAGATTGAGTGGAATCACTTCTCGGGAGGTCTGGAAACAATCGAACGCGGAATCACTGGCGGCAATTTTCAGGGTTTTCATGCGAGGAATCTCCTAGCGGACAGTCACTTGTCGGCTTTTTTCAAGAGATCAATTTAGCGAGGGAGCCTTCAAGGCTCCCTGATCCAAATCATGTCGATGTTGGTTATAGACCATGTGGGAAGGGTTACGGCTTTTCTACCAGCTTTTCCCAAGGATTACCGACAGGCGTTCGACCACTTCTGCTTCGGCAATCCCTTCGTTGGCGCCTTCATGAAAGACAGCACAACTCGCCGCGTCGTCGCCATCCACGCAGCGATAGATCGCCACGACGCTGCCCGGACCGGCGCCGGTGTGTCCGCTCAAGATCAGGCCGCTTTGCACCATGCCCTGCATCAAGCCGAGCCCGTAGCCCGAGGACGTCCATGGGCGACCGGGAATCGGACCGCCGAGTACCCGCGTTTGCATCGCTTGCCGCAGCGGGTTTGGCAGAAGGTTGCCGGCCAGCAGGCCGTCCAGACAAAGGGCGGCTTCCTCAAGTGGGCCAACCAGCAAGCCGTGATAGACCCAGCCGGGGTCGTAGGTTGGCGCGCTGCCCATGTTCACACCCGCTAGATCGGCTCGCACCGTTGTATCCGGCCTTTGAGGCGTGACGAGAGCGCCGTTCGATACAAGGGAACACAGCATGAGTTGACTCTGGATGGAGGAGGGAGCGACTGGCCCTTGGCTTCTGCTGATCAGGCGTGACCCAACGCAATCGCGAACGAGACCACGATCATGCAGGCAAAGGCAAAATTCAGATTCATGAAGTTTTCATCCAAAACATGTGTGAGGGCGCCATCTTGAATAGGTCACAAACAAATAAAAAATTCGACTTCATGATTTGAATCATCGAAATAATTGATAGCCGTCTGGTTTGTGTTTATTCCGCGCTTTGGCTAGTCTCGCACAAACACGCAATTACACGCAAAAGCGGGCAAAAACATGCACGATTCACACTCCGCCGCCGAGCTCCCTCATCTGCGCCGGCAAAAAATCCTGTTGATCCTCGAACGTGACGGCAAGGTCATGGCTAGTGAGCTTAGCCAGCATTTCGTGGTGTCCGAAGATACTATTCGCCGTGACCTGGCGGAGCTGGCGACCGCCGGGCTGGTGCAGCGGGTGCACGGCGGGGCGCTGCCGCGGCCCAAGGACACCGGCAAGGATTATTTCACCCGCGTCAGTGAAACCGATGAGGTGAAAACACACCTGGCACAACTCGCCGCACGCCAGGTGCACAACGGCCAGATTGTGATTTTCGATTCGGGTAGCACGACGCTGCAAATCGCCCGATCGCTACCGTCGGACATTGCCATTACGGCCGTCACCGCCTCGCCGATGATCGCGATCGCCTTGGCTGAATACAAAGGCATCACGGTAATTCTGGCTGGCGGGCAACTCAATCCCGCAACCCTGTCGGCCAGCGGACATGAAACCTTGCGGCTGATCGAGGGCATCAAGGCTGATCTGCTGTTCACCGGCGTCTGCGCGATTCACCCGGAAGTCGGCATCAGCTCCCTGCATTTCGACGAAGTGCCGGTCAAACAGGCGATGCTCGCCAGCGCCTCCCATGTCATTGCCGTCACCACCGCCGACAAACTGGGGGCGGTGGAGCCGTTCGTTGTCGCGCCGTGTCAGCGCATTCATACCCTGATCACCGAGCGTCATGTGGCGTCGGGCAATGTCGAGGACTATCAAAAACTCGGGATCGAGGTGGTGCAGGTAGAGGCGTGAGCGCGTTGGGTTTCGTCCCGTTGGCCGATGGTTTTTGCTATCGGGCTTCCCGAACTTATTGCGCCCCGAACATCGCCGTCCAGTAAATCCCCGGATCACTCTTCGGATCAACCGCATAGGCCGCGCCCAACTCCCGGTACTGCGGGTTCATCAGGTTCGCGCAGTGACCGGCGCTGGACACCCAGCCATCGACCACCTTGCGCACGGTGTCTTGGCCGGCAGCGATGTTCTCGCCGACCTGCCCGCCGCTGTAACCGGCCAATTCAGCCCGGTCACCCGGCATGCGGCCATCGCGGTCCTTGTGATCGAAGTAATTGTTGTTGGCCATTGACCGGGCGTGCTCCTCTGCCGCCGTCGCCAGCGTAGCGCTCCAGGCCAGTGGCGTGGTGGCGGCAAAGGATTGTGTACCGCACTGGCGCGGCTGGCTGCGTACGATGTTGAGCTCGGCCAGCAGCTTTTGGCCTTCCGCCTGCCAGTCGCCCAGGCGAGCGCTCAACAGTGGACGCGCCAGCACGATGCGCCATTCGCGGTCCTCGTGGCTGACGCCGACATCGACGAATTGCGGGTCCAGCACGATCTGGCAAAAGCTTTCCTGAATGGCTTTCATCGCCGACGGCGCATCGCGCGGCCCGGACAGGCTGATCGCCTGTACATTCTTCATCGGATAACCCGCGCTGGCCATTGCCTGCTGCAGATTGCCGACGCTGCTGGCGTTCAGCGCCAGCCGTGGGTCGCCGGCCAGCGGTGGCAGTTCCTGCGATACCTGACCCGCGCAGCGCTGCACCTGGCTGCGGTAGAGGTTGATCGAATCAATCAGTTGTTTCTCGTCGGCCGCCAACGCATTCATGGCGAACAACATCCCCAATGACACTGTGGCAAGACGCATAGCAGATGATTTGAAGCGCATGGAAATCCCCTTGAGCTGACTGCGCCCATGATGCGCGATTTCACCCCCGCGAGCGCAATGACTTTTCACACCCCAAGACTGTTTTTTTGCCCGTCTGTTGGAATGAATTCTGGCAACTACAATCAAGCAAAGTCGCCAGTGTGGCGTGCTTCCGGTTCTGTCCGAAGGGGCGATCATGCGAGTTGTCTGGATAGCCATCTGCTTGGTAATAACCCTTTTCGCCGGCCAGGCTATAGCGTCCGAGCAAGAGCAAAAAAAGGAAGCGGCTGAGGACAAAGCCGAGGTCCTTGAGCATAAAGCTGCGGAGAAGGGCACCGATGTACCGGTGCCCAGGTCCGAAGCCATCACCAACTCTGAAGTTCAGGCAGTCGATCCCGCCGGAGCGTCGCCGCTGGACGATGCAATCACCTGTATGTCCCGCTCCATCTATTGGGAAGCCAAAGGCAAATCACCCGCCAACATGGAAGCCGTCGCCAGCGTCGTCATGAATCGCCTGGGCCATGAGGGCTTTCCGGACACGGTATGTGCCGTGGTCAAGCAGGGTTCTGAAACCAGAAATTGTCAGTTTTCGTGGTGGTGTGACGGACGCCCGGATCAGGTCCAGGAAGAAACCCAATACGCGATTGCCAAGGAAATCGCGCGCAAGGCGCTCAACAGGCAACTGAACGACCGAACCCACGGCGCGCTGTATTTCCACGACCGGAATGTAAAACCCGCTTGGGCCAGGAAATACATCAAGACCACCGAGACTTCGAGGTTTCTTTTTTACAAGCCGCGTGGCGGGTCGGCGAAGTAGGGAGGTTCGCATGAGCGAGGTCTTCGCATCCTCAACGCCTATGGCTTCAAACTCGGGAATCCAGGCGTATATTGATAGTGTCGATCCAGATAGTTGAGGCGATAGTAAATCGTCGGTGGTGTGACAGGCGAGAGCGCTGGGGGAGCTAGATATCCCGGAACGTTTGGAGGTGTTACATGAGCCAATATCAACGACTCTTTCTGATAGCAGGTCCAGGCATGCGTCATACACCGGCGTTGGAGCGCGCTGTCGCCATTGCCGAAGCCACTGGCGCAGCGCTGCACATCACGGTGTTTATCGAAGATTCCAACCTCTTGGGTTTGAAGAGCGCGGGTGCACGTTTTCGTGAGGCCTGTCAGCAAGAGAACGAAAAATGGTTGAAGGATGAAGCCGATCTAATACGCGCACGCGGGGTCATGCTGAGTACCGAAGTGCTTGTTACGCGAACCGCGCTGCAAGAAATACTTCGGCATGTGGCAGCAATGCAGCCGGATCTGGTTATCAAGGACGTGCAACACGAGTCAGCGCTCAAACGCGTTTTCAT
Organism: Pseudomonas sp. LS2P72; assembly: GCF_054897865.1. Classification (NCBI taxonomy): domain Bacteria; kingdom Pseudomonadati; phylum Pseudomonadota; class Gammaproteobacteria; order Pseudomonadales; family Pseudomonadaceae; genus Pseudomonas; species Pseudomonas sp. LS2P72. Next base: position 4,253,639 of record NZ_CM142708.1, on the reverse strand, counting down.
TACGCCTCTGGATTGGCATCTATTGCGCGAATGTCCGGTGGCGGTGCATCTGGTCAGCGAAGTCAGGTGTCCACTTCCGCGGGTGGTAGTGGCGGCAGTCGATCCGTCACAACCCGAGACTCAGATCTCGGACATCAACGACCGCATCATCGAGGCGGCGAACGGATTGTCCATGCAATGCAGCGCGGAACTGCATCTGCTGCATGCCTACGACCTATCACGGACACATATATCCGACGCAGGCGCTGGTGCGGTGACGATGCCAGGTTTCAACAGCGAAGTACGCAAGTCACTGCAAAAGTCATTTATCGCATTGGCTGACCGCTATGGCGTGCCCACTGAGCGGCAACACTTCGTTGAAGGGCCGCCCGGCAAAGCGCTGGCCGACTTTGCAGCGCATCACCGGGCCGATGTGATCGTCATGGGAAATGCGCATCGCAAAGGACTGGGCAAATGGGTGGGCAGTACGACGGAGCATGTTCTGTATCAAGTGCCCTGCAACATTTTCGCCGTTACGGGGTCTGCGGATCAGTGAATGGATTCGCTATTAAATGACTCGCAAAGAGCGCCTCAACGACTGGGGCGGGGGTTTTTGAGGGCGCGTGTTGAGATATCCCGGTAGGTATTGCCATCGGTTGCCGCCAGAAGCTCAAATCAAACAGCGTATGCCGACATGCCAGCAGCTTGTCCGCCGGTCCATAGCAGACATCAGTTCACTGGCCACTGGTATAGATGAGCAAGGCTATGAAAGCTGCGAATGGAGAGAGCAGAATCAGACCGCCGACGGCAACTGCCCAACCCCAGGCAAAACCACTCTTTCCCTTGAAACGGCCGCCACTCAGCAATCTCAGCACAAAAACGCCAATACGATGAGCTATCAAATCGAAAATGAAATCCATTTGACCCATTCACCGTCCGCTTCTGGCCGATTGCTGCCTGTTGCGATGGGCAACGCCGGGTATCGGTGCCGACGCTTTCACATAGATTGGAGGCTGGTTTTGATGGTCGTGACTACACGGTTACGACCTTCGTGTTTAGCGTGATACAGGCGTTGATCGGCTGTACGCAGAATGGCCTCGATGGTGTCGCCGTCGTGGCCGGATTGCGATACGCCGATGCTCACTGTGACCGCGGTTAACCGCTGCAGACCATGAAAAGAATTGTTTGCAACGGTGTTTCGCAGACGCTCAGCGATGACGTGCGCGCCTTCAAGTGAAGTCTGAGGTAGCAGAATCATGAATTCTTCCCCACCCACGCGGGCTACGCCGTCATACGGCCGGATCGAATCGAGGCATTTTTCTACGAAATCTTTCAGGATGTCGTCGCCAACCTGATGCCCGAAGCGATCGTTGATGGACTTGAAATTATCCAGATCGAGTGCCAACACGGAGAACGGCTCACCGCCGCGCTTGGTCCGTCCCATTTCGACTTCGAGCCGCTCCATGAACCGACGCCGGTTATCAGCACCCGTCAATGGATCGGTGGCCGCAAGGTGCCCGAGTTCTTGATTAGTGCGCTGGAGTTCCTGCAGGGCGCTCTCGGTATATGCCATCGCTTCGGCAAGACGCACCATCAACTCCTCTTGGCTGTAGATCTTCGAGAACGACCGCGTGGTGAGGAACGCTTGCACGACCCCATAGCTCAACATGAAGAATCCTCCGGCGAAGATCGCATGAGCGAGCCACCACATGTGGTTCCACGGGCGTGCAAGGATGAAGGCAAGCGATGACAGCGCGAACGCGGTGACCGAGACGACAAAAATCATCATCAGCGGCGAACGGATACGGCGCAGCAGGAGTATTGCCACGGTCAATGCGGAAAGAATGAGGGCACCACCTTCCATCGAGAGGCGCACCGCGAGATTGCCGGCGATCGGTGAATTCGCGACGTACGCCACCACCACATCAACCAGCAGGAACAGTCCTATCCAGATCAACCACGGGCGGACCTTGTTTCGTTGGTCCGCGGCATCAGGTGGGCGGTGGTACGACAGCATTCCGACTAACAGCAGAATCGACATGACCAGTCGAGAGGCTGGTCCATACAGCAGAAAGAGCCAGATGTTGTGGTGTGCTTGCCCGGTGAACGCACCATGCAATGCGTAGATCAGTACAAAACCGAGAAAACCAAGCGTCATCCATCGCAGCAGCGGATCTCCCGATGATTGATAGCAGCGCCACGTGACGTAAGTCACAAACAGGCCCGCCAAGGTGGCTGCCGTGATCGCAAAGATATGGAACAGGTGGTTTTCGAAAATAAGAGTGGGGTCTTGAAAGACGTATAAGTAGCCAATCAGATAGGCCGGAACAAACGCAAATCCTGCGAGCAGCAAGTAAGCGTAAACCTTGACCATGAGGCGGACGGCTTCAGGTGGTTCGCCGCTGGCGATGAGATTGCTCATGGTTCCCTCCAGTTTTGAATCTATTTAGTCAGCACCGGTCCCGGTGCTGGCTCCAAAGCCGCCTGCATGCCAATGATCCTTCGCATCATTACGCAAATATGGGATGTACCGATCTAAGGCAATTCAATATTAGACTTCTTCCCGATTTCTGCTGCACAAGCAGGTAAAAATGTTCACGGGAACATAAGTAACCAATAAGGAATGCATCGTTATTCTCATCGGCGACTTCATTCAGTCGTGAGAGGCAGAATTGGCCGTTATCTACCCGAGCCGCGGTCCGGAAAGGAAACCGCGGCGACCGATCAATCAGGCGGCGGGGAGCAGGCCTTTCTGTTTGGATACCATTGTCCAGTGCAGGGTGAAGTTGCAAGGTGCTCATGCTGGCGTTTCCGTTTCAAGGTGTCAGACAAAGTGCCGGGGGCGTGCCCCAGACCGGTAGGCCATCGGAACTCGATGACGCCTTGAGCGCGGTTCGGGCTTGTAGCGCACAAGTGAAGCCGAATGCGGTTCGGGCTAGCGCACAAGTGAATGTGCCGAATACGGAAGGTGCTCAAAGTTTGTAGCCGATCTGCCGCAACAGGTTCTTGCGCCACAGGATGTCTTCCTCGCCTTCAATGCCACGGGCACAGTAGCCGTCCACCACGCCCAGAATGGCTCGCCCTTGGTCCGTCTCGGCGAGAATTACCTCTGTCGGATTGGCCGTTGCACAAAAAATGCGGCACACCTCCGGGACCATTTTGACGGCGTTCAACACGTTAACGGGATAGAAGCCATCGTCGAGGAAAATGATGAAGCTATGGCCGGCGCCGATGGCTTGGGCATTGCTCCGGGCCAGTTCGATCATGGCGGTGTCGGTGCCAGACCAACGCACCAGGCATTTACCGGAAGCTTCACAAAAGGCCACGCCAAAGCGGATACCTGGCACGGCATTGACCAACGCCTCGTGGATATCTTCGACGGACTTGATGAAGTGCGTCTGTCCCAAAATGAAGTTCGTTGCTTCGGGTTTGTCGATTTTCAACGTGATGAGTTGCATCTCGAATGCCTCCTTTCACGATGTGGCTGCCAGGGGCTGGCAACACATCAAGCATAGCTACTCATTTACGATGGCTGTGTCCTTTGATGACTCAACATTGGCTGAAACCTGCCAGTTAATGTCTCCTGAGCCAGTGCGCATCAAACTCAAACCTTCTGCACTATTCCTCTCAGGCCGAAGCCCCTATCCGATACACCCAGGGAGAAACCCAATGACACACCACGGAAGCTGCCTCTGCGGCCAAATCACCTACCAGATCCACGGTGAACTGACCGATGTCCTCAACTGCCATTGCTCGATGTGCCGCAAACTCCACGCCTCGGCTTTTCGAACGCGGGCAAAAGTCATGACGAAGGATGGGTTGCCGCAGTTCGCCGAGTATTGACCCTTGTGCTTTCAGCGCAGCGTGAGAACGAGCCTGTACTGAGCATCCCGGCGTTGGATACTTGAAGATACAAAGCGCCCCGGCGCTGACACAGTGCAGATACATCGGTGCGCTTTCATGGGCCAGCCCCATACACATAGAGAGAATTGCCATGTACAGCAAACTGCAGCATGTCGCGAAGTTCTTCAGTCAGAGCGCGCGTTTAATGGTCGGTGTACCCGATTACGACAACTACGTTGCGCAAATGGCGCTCAATCATCCCGGCGAGCCGGTCATGAGCTATTCGGCGTTTTTCCGTGAGCGTCAGGAAGCCCGCTTCGGCCGTGGAAAATGCAATACCCGTTGCTGCTAGAACTTGGCCGAGTTCAGCGCATCGACAATGGCCGAGCCGTCGATGCCGGTCACCGACAGCACCCAAAAATGTAATGACGATCATTTTGCGATGCAACGTCAGTGGCTGTTAACTCAGGTGTGCCTCCTTTAAGGCCAGAAGAGCCCGCCACCATGCACACCATCGGACTCATCGTTTACCCCGGGTTTCAGGTGTTGGGCCTGGCCATGTGCGCCACATTCGAGTTGGCCAACATGGCCACCGACGAACCGGCGTACACCATTGCCGTGCTGTCCGAGGGCGGCGGTACGGTGCAGACCTCCGCCGGGTTTGGCGTGGAAACCACGGCCTTCGACCAGCGCTCGTTCGACACGCTGCTGGTGCTGGGCGACAACCTGATCCGTCCGGTATCGCCGGGCATGGTGGCGTTTTTGCGCAACGCCAGCCATGCCACCCGGCGTCTGGGTTCGATCTGCACCGGCGCGATTGCGCTGGCGGAGGCCGGTTTGCTGGACGGTCGACGCGCGACCACACACTGGTGCCATGCACCGGCGCTGCAGAAGGCGTACCCGAAGGTGAAGGTCGAGGAAGACCGTATCTTCATCAATGACGGCAACATCTGGACGGCTGCGGGCATGAGCGCCTGCGTCGATCTGGCGTTGGCGCTGGTTGAAAACGACCTGGGCGCGGAGGTGGCGCGGCGCGTGGCCCGGCAATTGGTTGTGTACCACCGGCGCGCGGGAGGGCAGTCGCAGTTTTCGGTGATGCTCGAACTGGAGCCCAAGACCGATCGCATCCAGGCCGCGTTGGCCTATGCCAAGCAGAACCTGAAGTCCGCGCTGTCGGTCGAGGAACTGGCCAGCGCCGCCAACCTCAGCCCTCGGCAGTTCAGTCGCGTATTCCATGCCGAAACCGGTCAATCACCGGCCAAGGCTATCGAAAACCTGCGGGTGGAAGCGGCGCGTCTGATGATGGAAACCGGTCGGCCCCCTATCGACGTGGTGGCGACCGATACCGGTTTTGGCGATCGGGAGCGGATGCGTCGGGCGTTTATCCGAGCATTTGGCCAGCCACCGCAGGTCATTCAACGCGCCAATCGCGGGTGATGCCTACGCTCTGTAGGAGCATGGCTTGCCAGCGATGGCGTCTTCGGAATCGCCATCACCGGCAAGCCGTGCTCCTACAGAAGCGGTGCGTCCTAAAAGGTGGTGTATTCGACATTTCGGTCTAAATATTATTGGCGTAATTTTGATCTCGTTGAAGTCCATTCCCTCAATGAGATCACCGTCATGACCCTCGTCAAAGCCGCCGCCGTACAAATCAGCCCCGTTCTTTACAGCCGTGAAGGCACCGTCGACAAAGTGGTGCAGAAGATTCTTGAACTTGGCGAGCAGGGCGTGCAATTCGCCGTGTTCCCGGAAACCATCGTGCCTTACTACCCGTACTTCTCATTCGTTCAGTCGCCTTTCGAAATGGCGGCTGAACACCTCAAACTGCTGGATCAGGCCGTCACTGTCCCTTCGGCGGCCACCGAGGCCATCGGCGCCGCCGCCAGACAGGTTGGCATGGTGGTTTCAATCGGCGTTAACGAACGTGACGGCGGAACGCTGTACAACACACAGTTGTTGTTCGATGCCGACGGCACCTTGATTCAGCATCGGCGCAAGATTTCCCCGACCTATCACGAGCGCATGATCTGGGGCATGGGCGACGGCTCGGGCCTGCGCGCCACCGACAGCGCGGTAGGGCGCATCGGTCAACTGGCGTGTTGGGAGCATTTCAATCCGCTGGCCCGTTACGCCTTGATGGCCGATGGCGAACAGATCCATGCGGCGATGTACCCAGGATCGTTTGCGGGGCCGTTGTTTGCTTCACAAATGGAAGTCAGCATCCGCCAGCATGCATTGGAGGCAGCCTGCTTTGTGGTCAACTCCACGGCCTGGCTGAACCCTGAGCAACAGGCACAAATCATCGCCGACACGGGTTGCCCCATCGGCCCGATTTCCGGTGGTTGCTTCACCGCAATCATCAGCCCGGATGGTGTGGTGCAGGGCTCGCTGACCGAAGGCGAAGGCGAGGTGATCGTCGACCTCGACATGAGTCTGATCGACAAGCGCAAACGCATGATGGATTCGCGCGGTCACTACAGCCGCCCGGAACTGCTGAGCCTGCTGATCGACCGCACACCGACGAGCCATGTGCATGAACGCAGTGCACATCCGAAATTGGCGGTGACCGATACCGTGGAAGAACTCAGAATTTAAACGGCTTGAGACCGTGTCGCCCCAATCGCGGGCAAGCCATGCTCCTACAGGATTTTTGCCGAACACAAAATGTGTGAACGCCACAAAACCTGTAGGAGCATGGCTTGCCCGCGATGGGGCCATTACAGGCGCTAAAACATCTGGCCTTAGAGTTCCTGACCCAAAAAGATCAACGTATTGCCATGGGCCTCAGCCGCTGCGCGTTGGTTGTAGCTGTCGCGATGCGAGCAGTTGAAGCCGTGTTCGGCCTCCGGGTACACGACAATTTCGACGTTATCGTTGGTATCGAAACGCTCAGCGATTTTCTCCACGGCTTCCAGCGGGATGTGGCTGTCCTGTTCACCGAAGTGCATCAGCAGCGGCACTTCGATTTCATCGGCCCGGTCCAGCTGATTCTGGATTCCGCCGCCGTAATAGGCGATGGCCACGTCCACCAGCCCATTGGCGGCGGTGTGGTACGAGAGCAGACCACCGAAGCAGTAACCAATCGAGGCGATCCCGCCGTCCAGACCCGGCTGGGCTTTCAAGGCGTCGATGGCCAGTTCGATGTCAGTCTGTGCCTTGCCGACGTCGGTGGCGTTCATCAACTCGACGGCGCGTTTCCAGCCGGTCTCGTCGTAACCCAGTTCGATCCGCGCGCCGCTGCGCCAGAACAGATCCGGTGCAATCACCAGGTAACCGTCGGCGGCGTATTGTTCGGCGACCGAGCGGATGTGCTCATTCACGCCGAAGATTTCCTGGATCAGCACAATCCCCGGGCCTTTGCCGGTGTGCGGAATGGCCAGGTAAGCGCCGAATTTACCGTCGGCGCTGTCGATTTCGATCCATTGGGTGGTCACGCTCATGGTGGCTCCTGTCTTCGCATGTGAGTGGGTGAAGCCTTTGGGGCTGTAAGTCGTCGCTGCCGGGTTCTTGACGTTATCGAGCCCTTGGCGCTTCAGCGGTTATTGCGACGCCAGAAGACTCGAGCCAGCAACGCATCGAGGCTAAGCTTGCCGGCACCCGAGAGCAACAGCGGCATAAAGGCCGCGAGGTAGATCAGCGGCAGTTTGAAGTTGCCGTGACCCTTGTTGCTGATAGCGTAACCCTGGGCAAGCTCACTCAATGTAGACCAATCGGCCGGCCAGTGAACGGCGGCGGTCGCGACGACCGTGACCACGATCAAAATGACTGCCGAGATCCGCGTTCCCAGACCGACCAGTATGGCCAGGGCGCAGATCAGTTCGGCCCACATCGACAGTTCCCAGTTCAGCGTGGCCGGAACGTGGTTGAAGGGGAACAGGAAGCTGTCCTGAATATCGGCGAACCAGTTTTCGCCATTGAATTTTTCCAGGCCTGATTCGAAGAACTCCCAGGCGAGGAACACCCGCAGGGTCAGCGGCGCGATCCAGCTACCGGCACGGTCGAGATTCAGGTGCAGGCCTTTCACAGCCGAAGAAAGTGAGGTGGTCATGGCTTGATCTCCGTTCAGTCAGGGAAGTGGGGCATCGCGGTGCCCCACACAGTGGGTTACTCGCCAGCGCCGCACTTGCCTTCGCCGCATTTACCTTCGCCACATTTACCTTCCGCCGGTTTTTCTGCCGTGTCGGCCTGGACCTGGCTGTAGCCGTGGGCCAGTTGTTTCATGCTGAACGCCTCGGACTCGGAGGCTGAAGCCGCGTTGGACAGCGCCAGGCCGCCAGCGATGATCAGGCCGAGGGTCAAAGAAGAAGTCGAGAGCTTGAACATGGTGATACTCCGTAGCATTGAGTGAGATGAGCGCTTTGATCGGCGTGGCCAATCGACAGGCGCAGTTCATCAAGCAGGTGTATCTGCGATGTGTCTTTGGCGTGGGGTTTTAGGGGCGGGGTGTGTCGGGAGGGGCGCTGTACACACTGTGATACTAACCCTGAAATTGCTCAGCCAACCCACAGCTGCTACAGAGAGGCGGTGGCACATTACAAAACTGTGATCCGACCTCGACCGCTGGCGTCTAGCGTCTGTGTCCCCGCAATCCCATGGGGCGAGACTTCGGAACCCGGCATGCAAGCGCTGTTGAACGAGATCCTTGACGCAATACGTCCTCTGATCGGCCAAGGCAAGGTGGCTGACTACATTCCCGCCCTCGGTACGGTGCCGGCCGATCAGCTGGGCATTGCGGTGTATGGCAATGACGGCGAACTGTATTGCGCCGGCGATGCCCATACGCTGTTCTCGGTGCAGAGTATTTCCAAGGTGTTCAGCCTGGTGCAGGCCATCGGACACTCCGGCGAAGCCATTTGGGAACGCCTGGGTCACGAGCCTTCCGGCCAACCGTTCAATTCGCTGGTGCAACTGGAATTCGAGCGCGGGCGCCCGCGCAATCCCTTCATCAACGCCGGTGCGTTGGTGATCTGCGACATCAACCAGTCACGCTTTGCCGCGCCGGCACTGTCGATGCGCGACTTTGTCCGCCGACTGTCCGGCAACCCGCAAGTCATGGTGGACGGCAAGGTCGCCGAGTCCGAATACCAGCACCGCGCGCGCAACGCGGCGATGGCTTATCTGATGCAGTCTTTCGGCAATTTCCACAACGACGTCGAAGCGGTACTGCGCAGTTACTTCAGCCATTGCGCGCTGCGCATGAGCTGTGTGGATCTGGCGCGGGCGTTCTGTTTTCTGGCCAATGACGGTTTCTGCAAGCACAGCGGCGAACAGATTCTAACCGCCCGCCAGACCCAGCAAGTCAACTCGATCATGGCCACCAGCGGCCTCTACGATGAAGCCGGCAATTTTGCCTATCGCGTCGGTTTGCCCGGCAAGAGCGGCGTGGGCGGGGGGATTGTCGCGGTGGTGCCGGGGCAATTCACGGTGTGCGTCTGGTCACCGGAGTTGAACACCGCCGGCAACTCCCTCGCGGGCATGGCTGCGCTGGAGTTGCTGAGTCAGCGGATTGGCTGGTCGGTGTTTTAGACACAATGGTGCCGGGGCCGCGCGGCAACGCTTCGACCCGACTGCGCGGCCGTCGGGTTTTCGATCACCGGCCAGGCGTGCGGTTAATGACGCTCCAGGGATTTTCCTATACATTTTCCGGCCGCCCACTGCATGGTGAAACCGCTTCATGTCTCTTGCGCTCGAACGTCTAGTCGCTGGCACGCCTATCCCTTTCGCCGGGAATCGTGTCTCTGTGGTCAGCCCCGAATTGGCCGCGCGTTTTCAGCCCGGGGATCATTTGCTGGTGGAGCAGGTCAGCGGCGAATTGTTGCTGATCCCGGTGGCCGACCAGCAAGCGGCGGCCATTGCAATCGAGCGCGCCGAAGCGGCTTTCAGCGCAATGTCTGCGGTCTCCGATCATGCCATCAGCGAGTTTTTTGATCGCTTCGCCCAACGCCTGGAAAACCCTGACTGCTGGGCCTTGATCGAGGCCGCCAACCTCGCCGACATCGAGCGGGCCAAGGCTCGCGGACGCTCCACCACGCGGCTTCTGGCGGATGAGCGCATGCGTCGCGACATGATCGCCGGCCTCAGGGCCTGGCGCGATGCGTCGGCCACGCGCGGCAAAGTGGTCAGTTGCATCGAGCATGACGGCTGGAAAGTCGAGCAAGTGGTCTCGCCGCTGGGCATCGTCGCTTTCGTCTTCGAAGGTCGGCCGAACGTCTTCGCCGACGCCGCCGGTGTGTTGCGCACGGGTAACACCGCGGTGTTGCGCATTGGCAGCGATGCGTTGGGCACGGCGCAAGCCATTGTCACCCACGCGCTGAATCCGGCACTGAGTGACGCTGGGTTGTCGACCGGCGCGGTGTCGCTGGTGGAAAGCGTCAATCACGCCGCCGGCTGGGCGATGTTCGCCGACCGACGCCTGTCGCTGGCGGTGGCCCGTGGTTCGGGTCGTGCCGTCAGTCAACTGGGCAGCATCGCCCAACAGGCCGGCACCGCCGTCAGCCTGCACGGCACCGGTGGCGCCTGGCTGATCGCCGACAAGGACGCCGATGCCCAGCGCTTTGCCGCGGTAGTGCGCAACTCGCTAGACCGCAAAGTCTGCAACACCATGAACGTCTGCCTGATCCACCGTGACCGCGTCGCGGAACTGCTGCCGTTGTTCCTCGACGCGCTGCAACAGGCCGGCACCGCACGCGGCCAGGGCTGTAAATTGCACATCGTCGAAGGTAGCGAGCCGTACTTGCCGACCGATTGGCAAACCGCCAGCGTTGAGGTGTACCGCGCCGAAGGTTATCAAACCGAAGCCATGGCCGAACCGCTGCCCGAGGATCAGTTGGGCCGCGAGTGGGAATGGGAAGAAACCCCGGAAGTCAGCCTGAAGATCGTCGATGACCTGGACAGCGCCATCGCGTTGTTCAATCGCTATAGCCCGCAGTTCACCGTGTCATTGATCAGTGAAGATCCCGCGGCTCAGGAGCGCTTCTACAGCGCGGTCAACGCACCTTTTGTCGGCAACGGGATTACCCGCTGGGTCGACGGACAGTACGCGCTGAACAAGCCGGAACTGGGGCTTTCGAACTGGGAGAGCGGGCGCCTGTTTGCTCGCAGCGCGATTCTCTCGGGCGATGGGGTGTTCACGATCCGCAGTCGCATGACCCAGACGGATCTGTCGGTCAAACGCTGATCCAGCGCCACGACCCTGGTCAACGGCCGCACTATACTTAATGTGCGTCCGTATGGGCGTGGCGAGCACTCCAAAACGAATCAGGTGTCCATAACGCTCGCCTGAGCGTCAAGGCTGCACAGCCAATGGACGGGCAGTGCACCTGATGACGGAGAGAGGGTTACACCATGAAACTTCATTCCTTTCAGCAATACTCTCATGATCTGGAAAGGGGCGTTCACGACACGTGGATTACTGCCAGGGTGAAGTCAGCCCTGGCAATGGCTGAATCAAGCCTTGGCCTGCAAATCCATGTCAAAACCCACGGGGGCACGGTGGCATTGAGCGGCCGAGTCAACACCCATAAACAGTGTGAGCAGGCTGTTGCTCTGGCCCGTTCGGTTCAGGGGGTCGTCGAAGTCGATGCCAAAGACTTGCTGACTCACGTGTTCACGCCAGGCAGCATTCCAGAACCCCCCAACGCTGAAGAGGCCCCTGAAACCCGGCCACAATCGTCAACAAAGATCGACGATAAATAACCCGGTCGATCATGTCAGTGCAGCGCTCCCGTGAGCCGGGGGCGCTGCGTCGATCGGCTCTCTGCCAATGGATACATACTTCAGGCGGCTGCTTTTATGGATCGGGCTTGAAGGGCGCAGGTGTCCGGGTACTCGGCGAGCGCCACAAAACGGTGGCTGTCGGCATCCAGTGCGTCGACCGAACCGGTCTCGATGTCGTAAACCCAACCATGCAAATTCAGCAGGCCTTTCTCTTGAGCCAGGCGCACGCTTGGATGCGTCTGGATATTGGCCAGTTGCGCGATGACATTCTCCCGGACCATTGAACTGACCTTCGCCGCTTCATTGGCGTGAGGGCGGGATTCGTTGATGACTTTCGCTGACTCGGCGTGTTGCAACCAGCCGCTGACGGCGGGCAGGTGGTCCATGCATTTGCACTTGGCGACGGCGGTCATGGCGCCGCAGTCCGAGTGCCCGCAGATCACAATATCGGTGACGCCGAGCACTGCGACCGCGTATTCGACCGTGGCCGACACACCGCCGGGATGCGGGCTGTAAGAGGGCACGATGTTGCCGGCATTGCGGATCACAAACAGTTCACCGGGTTCTTGTTGGGTCAGCAGTTCCGGCACGACACGGCTGTCGGAACAGGTGATGAATAGCGTGCCCGGATGCTGGGTGGTGGCCAGGTGTTTGAACAGGTCGGTCCGTTGCGGGAACGCTTCTTTCTGAAACTTCAAAAAACCTTCGATGAGCGCTTTCATAGCGATGTCCTCATACGTGAATCGAGTGATTATTTTGTAGCAGCTGCCGAGCCCGCGAGGCTGTGGCGAGGGGATTTATCCCCGTTGGGCTGCGAAGCGGCCCCTGTTTTTCCAACCACTCCGCATCCAATGGATTACGACGGCTTCGCCGCCGAACGGGGCGGTGCGACGTTTCGCTAAATCCCCTCGCCACAGCCTCGCAGGCTCGACAGCTGCTACGGATGTTAGAAAGGACGCAGGGGCAGGAACTTGCCGTCGAGGGTAATCACTGCGCGGGAGCCGCCTTCCGGGTCTTCGACTTTCTTGATGTCGAGCTTGAAGTTGATCGCACTGATGATGCCGTCGCCGAACTGCTCATGAACCAGGGCTTTCAGGGTGGTGCCGTAAATCTGGATCATTTCGTAGAAGCGGTAGATGGTCGGGTCGGTCGGGACACCCGAGAGGCTGCCACGCAGCGGAATGATTTGCAGGCGGGCCACGGAGTCGGCGTCCAGGTCGAGTTTTTCGCCGATCACTTTGGCGGCGCTTTCCGGCAGCGGGTGCTGACCGAGCAGGGCGGCAGTGACGTAGGCCAGACCGAGGCCGGTGCCGTCGGTCAGGTCTTGCCAGGACAGGTTCTTGCGCGCTTTTGCATCGAGGATCGACGTGGTCAGGGCCAGGCTTGGATCTTTGTAAGCGTGGGACTGTTGCATGGTGTTTCTCCTGTCGGGAGTGATGTTGCTTGGGTGTGGAGCCATCTTCTGCTGATCGATCCATAGGGTCCAAGACCGATATACAATGCAGCGCATAAGTACAGCCTATAGATGGTGATTCCCCATGCTGCTCCGACATTTGCGCTATTTGCTCGCGGTCGCTGACCACGGCGGTTTCACGCGCGCCGCCGAGGCGCTTCACGTTTCGCAGCCGACCCTGTCCCAGCAGATCCGGCAACTGGAAGAAACCTTGGGCGTGAGCTTGTTCGACCGAACCTCGCGCACGGTGAAACCCACCGATGCGGGAGAGGCCTACATCGAATGTGCTCGTCGGGTGCTGGTGGAACTGGAGGCAGGCAAACGTGCGCTGCATGACGTAAAGGATTTGTCCCGCGGCACCTTGCGGCTGGCAATGACCCCAACGTTCATGGCGTACCTGGTGGGGCCGCTGGTGCGTGATTACGTGGCGCGGTATCCGAACATCCATCTGCAGATTTTCGAGCTGTCGATGGATGACATCGAGGCCGGTCTGGTGGATGACTCCCTGGACATCGCTATCGCGTTTACCCAGGTCAGAAATGCCGACATCGAGTCGATCCCGGCGTTTACCGAAACGTTGGGCGTCATGGTGGGGCGCGATCACCCGTTATACGAAAGCCAGGTCGCGTTGTCCGCGCAAGAGGTCGCGCAACTGGAATTTGCGCTGCTGGCCCCGGACTTCGTTACCCGCACCCGCATTGATGAGTACTTTGCCCAGGAGCAGATCACGCCGAAGGTGGTGATCGAGGTCAACTCGGTGAGCACCTTGCTGGAAGTCATTCGGCACACGGCCATCGCCACCATCCTTCCGGAGCCCATTGCCACCGAGGACCGCGCGTTGCGCAAAATCCCGTTGTTGGGGGAGTCACCCAAAAGAGGGGCCGCGCTGCTTCGACGCAAAAACAACTATCACAGCGCAGCGTCGGTGGCATTTATGGAGCTGGTGTTGGGTGCGGCTGCGGGTGAGTCGACGACGTCAGTCTTCTATTAATTGGCACACACCATTGGGCGCCTTGCCCGTGGAGGACACCGTGACCGAGTCGTCATCGGAGAGGAGGATCGAGATGACGACGCCCGAACCCTTGGCCTCGAATCGGCGATCGTCAATGGCTTTGGTCTCGGCTTCCTTGCTGTTGATCAACACCGGTCCGTCCTGATCCGCGTGGACGATGACTTTGCCGGGACAGTCCGCATCGAACAACGGAACGCCGGTGATGCTGTTTGCCTGGGCAGCACTGGCCATTACGAGCAACAGCAAGCCTGTCAGTTGTATGTTCATCACAAACCTCCAATGATCCAGTGCACACGGTTAACGATAGCGTTGTTTGGTGCGCACGAGACAAACAAAAAGGCCCCGCTCGATATGACGAGCGGGGCCTTTTTAGGGATGGGGTGTGGAGGTATCAGTAGAACCGGTCAATCACCCGAACTTCGTTGTGGTTCTGCATCGAGGCCCAGGCCTGTTTCAGCGTATGCAGCACATTACCGATGAAGTCCTTGTCAGCCGCGGCTTTCTTGCCGACATAGCCTTGGCCGCGACGGTACATCTTCAGTCGGGCGAGCAGGTTCTGGTTGTTCTTGTCGAACTCCGCTTCATGGGCGTGAGGCGACAGGCAGTCGATATGCACCTGGCCCGACTTGCTGATCCACAGAATATGGCTGTCATGGCTGTCTTTCTGTGCAGCGAACAGATGAGCCAGTTCATCGATAGTGGGTTGATTGTTCAGATTCATAGTAAGCCCCTTGACCATTTGGTGATCTTTCAAAGTTGATTCGCTAATACAGGTAGCCCATCGGTTAGTTGATCCCTGGCACCGAAACCAGGACGTCAGCGGTCGGCCGCCGAAATGACGGGGTCCCGCGTCTGTTGCATGTAGTCGTGTTGAATAACTGCTACGCAATAGCGTCACAACGAGGAGAAGCAGCGAAAACCTTCAGGCCACTGCCGACGTTTTCAGGGTCGACCACAAGCTTCATGAGGATTGATCGCCAGCGCTTCTCGTCCTTGTACTGGACGTTCAGGCCAGGTCAGCTTCTTCAATCTGCCTTGTGGGCAGCGTGTATCCGGGAAAAACAGCTCGGCGGTCAGACGAGCTTGCTCAAACGTGTTGCCTGTTCTCCCGATCGGGGAGACGTCTGCATCATGCAAGGGCAAATCGGAGGCGTCAACGGTTTTGTAGTGATTATTTTTGGTCACTACATATTGTCGGACAAAGTCGTTTGGAATTAAAAAGCAGATGGGAAAGCGCCAGTCAGGACGCTGGCAACGATGTCTGGAATCGGTAAACAGTGCAGGGATAACCGTCTACCGGCAGTTGATGCAGGGTGAACTCGCCATGGGTGAGATCTGCCAAGACCCGGGCCCAGAACCGCTGCGCAGGCTGATTCACGTCGAGGTGGAAAATTTGCCATTGACCGGAGAACCGGCTCAAGAGGGTGGAAACGACAAACTTCGCGACGCCTTGGCCACGAAAGCGTCGACTGACAAAGAAGTAGCCGATGTTGTACTCGGCGCCGTGAAGATGGGTTTCATCATCCACCGTCACGAAGCCGGCCAATTCACCGTCGACCTTGATCAGAAACGGCCGGGTTGCGGGTTTTCGCCAGTAACCCGGTTTGGGCAGGGCGTTGAAGAAACCGTGCTCACCGAGCTTCAGCGGCAGCCACTCGCTGTAGTCATACATGTAGAACTGCATCAGGTTTTCAATCGTTTCCAGTTCGTCGCGCTGGGCGGCGTGCAGTTCGATCAAGGGCATGTTGATAGCTCCTGAGGTGCAGGCCATCCCTGGCCCGGGCGTGATCACTCAGTGGGGGGCGAAATCGTATTTCCCGCCTTTTTTCAGTGCGGCTTGATAGGCCGGACGAGCCTGAAAGCGTTCAATCCAGGCCGCTATATGAGGATAGTTGCCGAGCTTGCCCTGGGCTCTGGCGATCTCGCCGATAAAACTCATCTGGATGTCGGCGGCGCTGAACTCATCGCCCAGCAGGTAATCGGACTGGCTCAGAGCCGTGTCGAGGTAGTCCAGGTAATTGGCCACCTCCGAATTGATCCGTGGATGCAACGGCGCTCCGGCTTCACCGAGACGCCCCACGTACAGGTTCAACATCAGCGGCAACATCGCCGAGCCTTCGGCGAAATGCAGCCACTGCACGTATTCGTCATAGGCAGGGGTGGACGGATCGGGTTGCAGGCGACCGTCGCCATGACGGCGAATCAGGTAGTCGATGATCGCCGAGGACTCGATCAGCGTCTGCGCGCCGTCTTCGATGACCGGTGATTTACCCAGGGCATTGATCGCTTTCAATTCCGGCGGTGCCAGGTTGGTCTTCGGGTCGCGCTGATAGCATTTCAGCTCGTGAGGGATGGCCAGTTCTTCCAGCAACCAGAGAATCCGCTGGGAACGGGAGTTGTTCAGGTGATGCACGATAATCATGGTCGATGCCTTATCAGAAAATGGGGTTGTCGCTGGACTTGAAGAACACTAGACCCTTTTGGCTCGATCGAAGTGCCCTCAAGCCTTGCTCGCCGGTTTTGCCGCGCGTTTGGTGCCCGTCGAGGGCTTTCGTTTAGCGGGCTTGCGTTTGTTTTTCCACGGTGTGGCAGCGCGCCCGGCGGGGCTTGCCGGTCCGCTGATGGTCAGGCTCAGGCCGGCGCAACGGGCGACCTGTTTGCTCATCCACGCGGCTTGCTTGGTGACGAATTCTTCCAGGCTCATCTCGCCACTCTGCACCATGTCCAGCGCCTGTTCCCAGATCGCCGTGGTCCCGGGGTCGGCGATGGCACGCGGCACCGCATCGATCAAGCTGAACGCAGCCGGGGTGGCGGCCAGGGCCTTGCCGTTCTTGATCAGATAACCTCGGTCGAGCAGACCCTGGATGATCGAGGCGCGGGTCGCTTCAGTGCCGATGCCGGTGGTGTCCTTGAGTTTCTGCTTGAGCAGGGGATCTTCCACCAGTTTGGCGACGTTCTTCATCGCCTTGATCAGATCGCCTTCGGTGAACGGTTTGGGCGGTTGGGTCCAGAGGTCCTTGAGCTTGACGTCGGCCACTGCGCAGTCACGTCCTTCGGCCAGTGCCGGCAGTGTTTGCGGCGCCGGTGCTTCGCGGCCCTTGGCCGGCGCGAGGGCTTCGGGCAGGGCGCGCTTCCAGCCGGGTTCGACGATCTGCTTGCCGACAGCACGCAAGGCTTCACCGACGCAGTCGAAGTCGGCCTGGGTCCGGTCGTATTCATGGTTGGGCAGAAACTGTGCCAGGTAACGCGCGCGGATCAGCGTGTAGACCGCCCGCTGCTTGCCCGCCAGTCGTTCGAGGTTTTTCGCCGCAGCGGTGGGGATGATGCCGTGGTGAGCGCTGACTTTGGCGTCGTTCCAGGCCCGTGAGCGGCGCTGAGGCTGCAGGAAGTCGTTCAAGGCGTTCAGTACCGGATCAGCCTGCCTCAGCGCGGCCAGAATGCCCGGTGCTTCACTGTGCTGACTCACGGGCAGATAACCGCAGTCGCTGCGTGGGTAGGTGATGACCTTGTGGGTTTCGTACAGGGCCTGGGCGATGTCGAGGGTTTCCTGGGCGCCGAGCCCGAGCTTCTTCGAGCAGACTTCCTGCAAGGTGCCTAGATCGAAGGGCAGGGGTGCGACTTCGCGCATCCGCTCGGTGCTCAATTTGATCACCCGGGCACTCGCCGCACTGCCTATTGCTGCCGCTGCTTGCTGCGCCAACGCCTGATTCAGGCAGCGATCCTGATCGTCGCAAACCTCGGAGGCCGCACGCCACTGGGCGGTGAACGCGGTGCTGTCGTGCAGCAGTTGCACGTCGATGGCCCAATAGGCGACCGGCACGAAATCGGCGATGCTGCGGTCGCGATCCACCACCAGGCGCAGGGTCGGCGTTTGCACCCGACCGACCGGCAAAACGCCCTGATAACCGGACTGACGCCCCAGCAGTGTGAACAGCCGACTCATGTTCATCCCGATCAGCCAGTCGGCCCGCGAGCGCCCGAGTGCCGAATGGTAAAGGCTGAAGGTCTCGGCCCCCGGCTTCAGGGCCGCCAATGCCTTGCGGATCGACGCATCGTCCAGCGCCGACAGCCATAGCCGCTGGATCGGCCCGCGATAACGGCAATGCTCCACCAGTTCACGGGCGATCATCTCGCCCTCACGGTCGGCGTCGGTGGCGATCACCAATTCATCGGCCTCGCCGAGCAGCCGCTTCACCGCTTTGTACTGGCTGGCCGTACGCGGTTTGACGGTCATCTTCCACTTCTCTGGAATGATCGGCAGATCTGCCAGCACCCAGCGCTTGTAACGCGCGTCATAGGCGTCCGGCGGCGCAGTTTCCAGCAGATGGCCGATGCACCAGGTCACCGTGACGTCCGTTCCCAGCCAACAACCGTCGCCCCGACGCCTGGCGCCGAGGACGGCCGCAATGTCTTTGGCCTGGGAAGGTTTTTCACAGAGGTACAGCCGCATAACCACCATCGCTCATCAACTGTCGAGAGGCGGACAGAATGGCGGCTGATGAGCAATGGGGCAATCTTTATCTGTATGGATGTACAGTCAGTGCATTGCGATTCATTGCACAGAGGAGCCTATGCCGCTGACGCGCTTACACCGGGCCGCGGCGGGCGAGGGGACTCGTGGGAACGCCGCATCGTCCCGTTCGGCTGCGAAGCCGTCGTAAGTGCAAAATCTGGGTTATACCTGAAAGTCGTGGTCTCAGGTTTTGCGGCCGCTGCGCCGCGCACCTCGGGCAAGCGTCGCTCTCACAGGTTCATCACCGTCATGAGGAACGTATTTCATGAAAAGCACCGGTCCTAGTCCTGTCATCACCATTGCAGAGCAGCCGGGCTGCCTGCTTGTGAAGTTTCACGGCATTCAGGTGGCCGCTTCCGCACGGGCGCTGGTGTTGCTCGAGGCCAACTATCCTCCGGTGTATTACGTACCGCGGGAGGACATCGATGAAAAATACTTTGCCCGCACCGATCACACGAGTTATTGCCCCTACAAGGGCGATGCCAGCTATTTCAGTCTGCAAGTCCCGGGACATGAGGGCGCTAACGCGGCGTGGAGTTATGAAGACCCTAAAGTGTCGGTCGATCAGATTCGCGGCTATATGGCGTTCTATCCCGATCAAGTCACGTTCGAGTTGCTCAAAGACGTCGAGTGAGAGGGTGGTTTTTTAGCCGAGGTGGCTATTGCAAATCACCTCCCGCACACATGACAATGCGAGTCATTATCACTCGCGAATTATTCTATTGTCATGTCCGTCAACGATTTGTCCCTGCGCAGCGCCGTCAATGATCTGTATTGCGACCATCACGGTTGGCTCAAAGGCTGGCTGCGCAAACGTCTGGGCAATGCCTTCGATGCGGCGGACCTGGCGCAGGACACCTTCGTACGGGTGATCAAGGCGCGCAACGCGCTGGAGATTCGCGAGCCGCGACCTTACCTGTCAATGATCGCCAAGGGCTTGCTGATCGATCTGTTCCGTCGGCGCTCGCTGGAGCAGTCCTATCTGGAAGCCTTGGCCGCCATGCCCGAATGGCAACAGCCCTCGTTGGAGGAACAGGCAATCCTGCTTCAGGCCCTGATGGAAATCGACCGTTTGCTGCAAGGCTTGGGGCCGAAGGTCAAGCAAGCGTTCATCCTGTCTCAGTTCGATGGCCTGACCTACCCGCAAATTGCCGAGCACCTGGGTGTCAGCGTGCGCACGGTCAACAGTTACATGGCCAAGGCCATGGAACATTGCTGCCTGATGCAAATCCGGTTGCAGCTGGCATGAGCCTGTCGCCCGCCGAGTTAAAGGCGATCAGCATCGCCGCCCGGTGGTACGCCCGATTGCAGTCCGGCGTCGCGACCGATTCGGATCGTGCAGCGTGGAACGACTGGCTGATAGCTGACCCTGCGCATCGCCAGGCCTGGCAGCGCATGGCCGCCGTCGGCGAGCAGATGAGCAGCGTGCCGGGCGCGCTGGCTTCGCCGGCCTTGCGGGGTGCCGAGCGATCCCGTCGCCAGGTTTTGCGCAGTGTATTGGTGTTGGCGTCGGCCGGTTCGCTGGGCTGGTCAGGATGGCGCAGTGAAACAACCCAAAACCTGTTGGCCGATTTCCGCACCGCCGTGGGTGAGCGCCGAGAGTTTCGTTTGGCGGATGGCAGTTCATTGCTGCTGAACACCGACACCGTGGTCAACCTGCGTTTCGACAATCATCAACGCGTGCTGGAACTGTTGCGGGGCGAGATTCTCGTCACGACGGCCGTCGATCCTTCGCAGCGGCCTTTCAAGGTGGTCACCCGCGATTGCGATGTACTGGCGCTGGGGACGCGTTTTATCGTCCGGTCCCATGGTCCGAGTGGCGAGGTGGCTGTGCTTGAGAAAGCGGTGGAGGTGACCTCTGGCGGTGGATCGAAAGTGCGCCTCGAGGCGGGTCAGGCTATCGGCTTCAACTCCACCTCATTGGGGACGGTACGGCGCAACGATGCTTCGGCAGGCGCGTGGCAGCGAGGCAGTATCATCGCCATCGATCGTCCCTTGGCCGAGTTGTTGGCCGACCTTTCGCGCTACCGCGCCGGGGTGCTGCGCTGTGATCCGCGCATCGCCAATTTACGGGTATCCGGCGCGTTTCCCATCGATAACACAGACCTGGCGCTGGCCGCGCTGGAGAGCGGTTTTTCCCTTCGCGTCAGCCGATACAGCCGTTACTGGGTCAATGTTTCGGGTGGTGATTTGCAGTAGCGCCCACCGTGCACAAAAAAGTTTTGTTGCCTTTGCACTTTTCATTCACATCGTTCGGCTCATCCCTCAGTGAGTTTTTATTGATTGTTTTTGGGGGAGGGTAAGCATGTCTCGGGTGTACACGCCAGGTCGTCTGGCGATTGCGGTGAAGGTTGGATTAGTCGTGGCAACGTCGATTTGCGTATGGCCAGTTGCAGCGACTGCGGCGCCGGCGCAACAACAACATTCGGTGCAATCCTTCGACATTGCGCCTGGCAGTCTGACCGAAGTCCTCAGTCATTTCGCCAGTGCAGCGGGTGCCGCCATTTCCTTTGATGCGCGTCAAACCGTAGGGTTGAAGTCCCCCGGGCTCAAAGGTGCGTTCGGGGTCAGTGAAGGCTTCGCGCGCATTCTTGGCAGCAGCGGCCTGCAAGCCGAGCCCCAGGCCAACGGCACCTACGTACTGCGGCCAGTTCCCGCTGTCGGCTCGGCGCTGGAGTTAGGCGCTACCAACATCAATGGGCAGATGCTGGGCGCGACTACCGAGAACAGCGGCTCGTACACGACGGGAGCGGTGACTATCGGCAAGGGCGAGCACTCCCTGAAAGAGACACCGCAATCGGTTACCGTGATGACCCGCAAGATGCTCGATGACCAGAACCTCAACACCATCGATCAGGTCATGGAAAAGACCCCGGGTATCACCGTCTACGACTCGACCATGGGCGGCAAATATTTCTATTCGCGCGGGTTCCGGATGTCGGGCCAGTACCAGTACGACGGTGTGCCGCTGGACATGGGCAATCTGTATGTTCAGGCCGACAGTTTCAGCGGTGACATGGCGTATTACGACCGCGTCGAAATCCTGCGGGGTGCTGCGGGGATGATGAAAGGCGCGGGTGGCACCGCTGGCGGGGTGAACTTCGTTCGCAAGCGCGGTCAGACCGCCCCACATACCGACATCACTTTGTCCGGCGGCAGTTGGGACAACTATCGCGGGCAGGTCGACACCGGTGGCCCGCTGAATGAGTCCGGTACGATTCGCGGACGCGCCGTCGTCGCCGAGCAGAGCCGACACTACTTCGCTGACGACGCCAGTCGCAAGGATCAGGTGTACTACGGCGCGCTCGACGTTGATCTGAATCTTGATACGACCTTCGGTCTGGGCGTTGCCTATGAAGACATTGACGCCAGTCCTTGTTGGGGTGGCCTGCCGCGTTACAAGGATGGCAGGGATCTGAAACTCAGTCGTTCGACCTGCCTCGACCCTTCCTGGAACACTTGGCGCAGCCAGCGAACCACCGTTTTCAGCGACCTGAAACATCAGATCAATGAAGACTGGGCGTTGAAGGTCGCCAGCGTTTATACAAAGAACACTCAGGACATCAAGTACGCGTTCGCCTCCGGATCAGTGACACCCGGCGTGGACACCACCGGCATGCTCGGCAGTATGTACGACTACGATCAGGTCGATTACGGACTTGATGCCTACGTGGATGGCAAGTTCGGCGCGTTCGGTCAGCAACATGAATTAGTGGCGGGTTTCAACGCCAGCCGTTCGAAAAAAGACGACTTCTACTCGGTGGCGTTTCTGCCGCAGCGGCAGAATGTGTTCAACCCCGACAAGCATATTCCGGAGCCGGACGACAGTTACTTCATCGACAACTCGTCGCGCGGCGGGCCGGTCAATTCAGTCATCCGGCAGAAGGGCGTTTACTCCACTTTGCGCCTGAAGCTGGCGGATCCTCTGACCTTGGTGGTGGGCAGTCGGGTGAGTTGGTACAACTCCGATACCGATTCCCTGTTCATTAATTCCGGCACCTCGGAACATTCCAGCACCACGGAGACTGGTCAGGTCACGCCGTTTGCCGGCCTGCTGCTGGACTTGAACGAAAACCTGACGGCTTACGCCAGCTACTCGGAAATTTTTACCCCGCAAGGCAATTTCCGATCGGAAGACGGATCCGCTCTCAAACCGCTCGTAGGCCAGAGCTATGAACTGGGGATCAAGGGCGCCTGGTTCGACGGTCGCCTGAACAGCTCTTTCAACCTGTTCCGGACTGTCCAGAAGGACCAGGCACAGACTGACTTCAATTCATCCTGCCCGTCCTCGGATGGCTACTGCTACGTCAACGCCGGAAAAGTTCGCGCCCAGGGTTTCGAGGCCGAGATCAGTGGTGAAGTCATCGAGCGACTCCAGTTGCTCGCGGGTTACACCTACACCCAGACCAAAACCCTCGACGACATCGACACCAGCCTCAATGGCGCAGCGTTCAACAGTTATGTGCCTCGGCATGTGTTGCGCATGTGGGGCGATTATGCCCTGAGCGGGCCTCTTGAGCGGTTCACTGTCGGTGCTGGCGTCAACGCGCAGAGCGATAACTTCCGGGTATCTCCGGTCAGCGGAAACAAGATCAGCCAGTCGGGTTATGCGATTTGGAACGGTCGCATCGGCTACCGCATCGACGACACTTGGTCGGTGGCGCTGAACGGCAACAACCTGTTCGACAAGCGCTATTACGCCACCATCGGTACCGAGACCTTCGGTAACTACTACGGTGATCCTCGCAACTTCATGATGTCGGTCAAAGCGAGTTTCTGACGGCGACGGAGATGAAAACGCCCCGTATTGGCGTAATGCTGTTCACTTAAGGTTGGGGTGCATATCCGTTTCTGCGGTCACGGCGGCTATTGGGTTCGCTTTTACAGCGAGTCACTTTGGAAAAGCCCCAAAGTAACCAAAGGGCTTTTGCCCCTTTCGTTCGGTGCCTCGCTCCGGTCCTGCTCCGTGGGCCCGCCGCCATCGGCCATCCATGGCCGGGGGCGGCTAACCCGGCATCCATGCCGGGTTGTCCACTGCGCAGAACCTCCACTCGGCCTCTCGAGGGCGCGGTGCATCAAGATCAAAAGCTGCAGGCGAGCTAACGCTCGGCCTGTTGAGTGGTGAGGAGCGTGCGTACACCCCTCCCGCCTGTAGGAGCTGGAGCTGTCGAGTGAAACGAGGCTGCGATCTTTTGATCTGCTGTGGCTGTGGCTGTGGCTTTTGATCTTGATCTGCTTGCCCCTTTCCCAGAGGCCGAACGCAGGTATTGCGCAGGGGGCACCGCGGCAAGGATGCCGCGGTAGCCGCCCCCGGCCATGGATGGCCGATGGCGGCGGGCCCCCGGAGCAATGCCGGAGTGAGGGCATGCCGAGCCTAGGCGAGGCACCGAATGGCGGGGCAAGAGCCCTTGGTTACTTGGGGCTTTTCCAAGTGACTCGCTGTAAAAGCGAAACCGTAATCAGCCATTACCGCAGAAACGGATATGTCCCCAACTTAAGTGAACAGCATTCCCACATTGGCGAGGCGTTCTCTTGCAGTGGCACAGTTGGGTTCAGCTCATCGAACAGCATCCACCAGCGTAGATTCATCAATCTGGCCAATCGAGGTCACCCCGGTCAAGGTCATGGCGACGCGCATTTCCTTGGCGAAGATATCCAGCATATTCTCCACCCCACGTTGACCATCAGCGGCCAGTGCATAGGCCATTGAACGCCCCAGCAATACGCCTTTCGCGCCCAGGGCCAACATCCGCACGACATCAAGCCCCGAGCGGATGCCCGAGTCGACCAGCACCGTCAAATCATTACCGATGGCTTGCATGATCGGCGGCAATGCCTTGGTGGTGGAGAGCACGCCGTCCAGCTGTCGCCCACCGTGGTTCGACACGACAATGCCGTCCGCGCCAAAGCTGACCGCGTCTCTGGCGTCCTGAGGATCGAGGATGCCTTTGATGATCATCGGGCCTTTCCAGAACTCACGAATCCACTCCAGATCACTCCAGCTGATCGAAGGGTCGAAGTTGTTAGCCAACCAGCCCATGTAGTCTTCGAGCGTGACGGCTTTGCCAAGGTACTTCGAAATATTGCCCAAATCGTGTGGACGCCCCATGACGCCGACGTTGAATGCCCAGTCGGGTTTGGTCATGGCCTGAAGCATGCGCCGCGATGATGCAAAAGGGCCTGACATGCCCGAATGTGCGTCACGGTATCGGGCGCCGGGCGTGGGCATGTCCACGGTAAATACCAGGTTTTTCACACCGGCGGCCTTCGCCCGCTCCAGTGCATTTTTCATGAAGCCTCTGTCCTTCAACACATACAGCTGAAACCAGATGGACTGTTGGCTTTGTGCCGAGACCTCTTCGATCGAGCACACCGAAACCGTTGAAAGGCACAGTGGAATGCCTTTGTTTTCCGCCGCTTTTACCGCCTGCACCTCACCACGGCGGGCGAACATGCCCGTCAGCCCTACCGGGGCCAATATGATCGGCATTGAAAGGGGTTGGTCGAAGAGGGTGGTTTCAAGGCTCAGGGTTTCGACGTTTTTCAGAATGCGCTGACGCAGGCTGATGCCGGTCAGATCAGCGCTATTGGCCCTCAGCGTGTGCTCTGCGTAGGCCCCGCCATCAATGTAATCAAACAAAAAACGTGGGAGTTTGCGACGTGCTGCCTCGCGATAGTCAGATGCGGATGAAATGATCATGGTGCCTCGGTCTGGTGAGTGGCGGGGCTGCCGATGTCGTCGAGCTTACCTGTGGCGAGGGGATTTATCCCCGTTGGGCTGCGAAGCAGGCCTAAACCAGCCGCCTCGGTGTGTCAGAACAATCGAGTCGGCTGGATCGGGGCCGCTTCGCGACCCAACGGGGATAAATCCCCTCGCCACAGGGGATTGTGATGAGATCAGTTTTTATCCAGATCCACGTTCTTGGTCTCACGCAAACAGATCATCCCGACGACCAGACTCACCCCGGTAATCACCACCGGGTACCACAGCCCATAGAAGATGTCCCCGGTATACACCACCAAGGCAAACGATACTGTCGGCAGAAAACCGCCGAACCAACCATTGCCGATGTGGTACGGCAGGGACATCGAGGTGTAGCGGATGCGGGTCGGGAACAGTTCGACCATCAGCGCTGCCAGCGGGCCGTAGCACATGGCAGAGATGATGATCAGCGCCACCATCAGGGCCACGATCATGGACTTGTTGACCTGTTGCGCATCGGCTTGTGACGGATACCCCGCCAATGTCACCGCGCCTCGCAGGGCCGCTTCATCGTAGCCTTCGAGTTTCACTTCACCAACGCTGACCTGCACGGCGCTGCCGGCCGGTGCGGCTTCGCTGTTGTAAGGAAGGCCCTGTTTCACCAGGAAGGTTTTGACCTTGTCGCAAGGACTATCAAATTTCGCCTTGCCCACCGGGTCGAACTGGAAGGTGCAGGTGGCCGGATCCGCCAGCACAGTGATCGGCGCCTGACGGCTCGCCTGGTCGATGGCCGGGTTGGCGTAGTGGGCGATGGACTTGAAGATCGGGAAGTACAGCGCAGTGGCCAGCAGCAGGCCGATCATCAGCACCGGTTTGCGCCCGACTTTGTCCGACAGCCAGCCGAAGAAAATGAAGAACGGTGCGCCGATGATCACGCTGACGATCAGCAGACTGTTGGCCAGCGCCGGGTCCATTTTCAAGAACTGGGTGAGGAAGAACAGCACGTAGAACTGCGCCGCGTAGAAGGTCACGGCTTGCCCGGCGTTGATGCTGAACAGGGCGATCAGGACGACTTTAAGGTTTTCCCATTTGCCGAAGGAATCGCGCAGCGGCGATTTGCAGAGCTTGCCTTCTTCTTTCATTTTCACGAACGCAGGCGACTCGTGCAGGCTCATGCGAATCCAGGTCGAGATGCCCAGCAGAATGATCGAAAACAGGAACGGAATCCGCCAGCCCCAGACTTCAAACTGGTCACCGGTGAAGTAGCGGCAACCGAGCACCACCAGCAGCGACAGCAGCAACCCGAGGGTCGCAGTGGACTGAATCCAGCTGGTGTGGAAGCCGCGTTTACCCATCGGTGCGTGTTCGGCCACGTAAGTGGCAGCGCCGCCATATTCACCGCCAAGGGCCAGGCCCTGCAGCATGCGCAGCACCACGAGGATGATCGGCGCGGCAATGCCGATGCTCGAGTAGGTCGGCAGCAGCCCGACGCAGAAGGTCGCAACGCCCATGAGGATGATGGTCGCAAGGAACGTGTACTTACGCCCGATCATGTCCCCCAACCGGCCGAACACCAAGGCGCCGAACGGTCGCACGATGAAGCCGGCAGCGAAGGCCATCAGCGCAAAGATGAACGCCGTGGTGTCGTTGACCCCGGCAAAGAACTGTTTGCTGATCACCGCCGCGAGGGCGCCATAGAGGAAAAAGTCGTACCACTCGAAGACCGTCCCGAGCGACGAGGCGAAGATGACTTTCTGGGTTTCCTTGCTGGTGCCCGCGCTACGCACGGCTTCCAGGGGCTGAACATGTTCTGACATATCGGTATCCCTCACAGTGATTGTTTTTTTTGTTCCACTGGTGTTGCGTGTTCCTTGCAGGGTTAAAGCTCAATGTCCGTGAATCTAGTGCGACCCCTGTGGGAGCGAGCCTGCTCGCGATGGCGTCGTGTCAGTCAACATAAATGTTGAATGATCCTCCGCTTTCGCGAGCAGGCTCGCTCCCACAGGGATAGTGTTTACAGGAGTGGCCAGGATCAGTTGTGCAGCTTTTTCGGCAATCATCAGCGTAGGCGAACAGGTGTTGCCCGAGGTGATGCGCGGCATGATCGAGGCGTCGGCGATGCGCAGGCCCGGGACGCCATGCACTTTGAGTTGCGCATCGACCACAGCATCCGCGTCGTTGCCCATGCGGCAAGTGCCGACCGGATGGAAGATGGTGGTGCCGATGCGGGCGGCGGCTTCGTGCAATTGCTCTTCGCTCTGGAAGCTGTCGCCGGGCAAGTACTCGACCGGTTTGAACGCTTGCAGGGCCGGTGCGGCGACGATGCGGCGGGTCAGGCGAATGGCATCCGCTGCCACCCGCAAGTCCTCCGGGTGGCTCAAGTAATTGGGTTGAATCAGTGGCGCTTCCTGCGGATCGGTGGAGCGAATCTCGACGCGACCACGGCTTTGCGGGCGCAGATCGCACACCGACGCCGTGAAGGCGGGGAAGGCATGCAATGGCTCACCGAAACGCTCCAGTGACAGCGGTTGAACGTGGTACTCGAGATTCGCCGATGTCTGCTCCGGTCCCGAACGGGCGAAGGCCCCGAGTTGGCTCGGCGCCATGGACAGTGGGCCGCTGCGGTCATACAGGTAACGCAGCCCCATGCCCATCTTGCCCCACAGGCTTCCGGCAATTTGATTCAACGTGCGGGCGTTCTCCAATTTGTAGATCAGCCGCAGTTGCAAGTGATCCTGCAGATTGCCACCCACGCCGGGCAGTTCATGGGCAACGCCAATCCCCAGTTTTTGCAGCAGCGAGCGAGGGCCGATGCCGGAACGTTGAAGGATGCTCGGTGAGCCGACGGCACCGGCGCACAGCACAATCTCTTTGCGCGCCTTGAAGGTTTTCGCCTGACCCTGCCAACGCGCACTGACCGCTGACGCTCGGCCGTTTTCCAGCAGCACTCGATCCACTTCGACGTCAGTTAGCACGGTGAGATTGGGGCGGTTGCGGATCGGTTTGAGAAACGCCTTGGCCGCGTTCCAGCGAATCCCGGCCTTCTGGTTGACCTGGAAGTAGCCGCAGCCTTCATTGTCACCCTGGTTGAAGTCATCGATGCTGGCGATGCCGCTTTGCTCGGCGGCGCTGCGGAAGGCATCGAGAATCGGCCATGACAGCCGCTGACGTTCGATCCGCCATTCCCCGGCGGCACCGTGGAATTCCGAGTCGCCGGCAAAGTGGTTTTCGCTCTTTTTGAACAACGGCAGCACGTCGTTCCAGCTCCAGCCGGGATTGCCCTGAGCCGCCCAGCCGTCGTAGTCGCCGGCCTGGCCGCGCATGTAGATCATGCCGTTGATCGAGGAACAGCCGCCGAGCACCTTGCCACGCGGATAACTCAGGGCGCGGCCTTGCAGGCCGGGTTGCGCTTCGGTCTTGAAGCACCAGTCGGTGCGCGGGTTGCCGATGCAGAACAGATAACCCACGGGGATGTGAATCCACGCATAGTTGTCGCGGCCGCCAGCTTCGAGCAGCAACACCCGATGTTGCGAGTCGGCCGACAACCGATTGGCCAGCAAACAACCGGCCGGGCCGGCACCGACCACGATGTAGTCGTATTCATCCAGGGAAGTCTGCATCCGTGACCTCATGTTGTTGTTCTTGTTGTCGGTCATCCTAGTTGTTAGCTTTCGTCAAAAGAATGTTAGTTTTTGCGCAGCCGCTGTGCGTTTTTAAACAGCCCCACCTCAAGGACGGTTCATGTTCGACTGGAATGACCTGCGGTTTTTTCTCGAGTTGCAGCGCAGCGGGCGTTTGCTCACCGCTGCCCGCCGTTTGAACACCACCCACGCCACCGTGGCCCGGCACATCGAGGCCATCGAAAGGAGCCTCGGCACCGCGCTGTTTGTTCAACACGCCCAGGGTTATGAGCTGACCCCGGCGGGCGAAGCGTTGCTCAAACATGCCGAAGCGATGGAAAACGTCGCGTTGCTGGCGCAGGAAGAAATCACCCAGTCGAGTGCACCGTTAGGCAAGATACGCGTCGGCGTGACGGAAGGGTTGGGCATCATGTTTCTCGCCAGCCGCATGAACGGCCTGTTCGAACGTTATCCGGGTCTGGAAGTGGAGTTGGTGGCGGTGCCGCGCTTTGTCAGCATTCTCAATCGCGAGGCCGAAATCAGCATCCACCTGGAGCGCCCGGCCGCCGACATGCTGGTCACGCGCAAACTGACTGACTATCGATTGGCGCTGTACGCCAGCCAGGCGTATCTCGACCGTTCGCCACCGCTTCGCAGCCGCGAAGACCTCGGTCGCCACGCCTGGATCGGCTATGTCGATGACTTGCTGTTCAGCCAGGAACTGATGTTCCTCAACAGCTTCTGTCGCAATCCGCAGGTGGTGTTTCACAGCACCAGCGTCATCGCCCAGCAACAGGCCGCGCGTTCCGGGTTGGGGATCGCCGTGCTGCCGTGCTACATGGCCAGCGCCGATCCCGGCCTGGTGCCGTTGTTGCCGGATGAGAGTATTCAGCGCAGCTACTGGATCAGCACGCGGCGGGAGCTGCACAAATCCGTGCGGCTGCGCGTGTTGTGGGATTACGTGGTGGGGTTGTGTGAGGCGGAGCAGGGGTTGTTGATGGGGTAACCAACATCAACATATGTCCGAACGCGGCCCGATCTTTTGATCGTGGGAGCGTGTCAGATTCACTTTCCCATAACTTCACTCACGCCTCAGAACGTGCCGATACTCTTTGTGCGGAAAACCAACTTCACCGTGTTGTTTTTGGCGGGCTGCCATTTCACGTCGGTCGGGTCGTTTTCTTTGCGCACGATACACTTCCATTCCACATCTTTGCCGTCGTCCGTGCCTGGGAAAAGTACCTTGCCGGTCCATGTGGAGTTGTTAGGGGTGGGGTTAGGGTCGAGCTTTACGGCCTTGGCCGGATCCCAACTCCCTAGCTCCGGATGGTTGCCGACAACATACACGCTGTAGTCCGGCACCTTGTTGCTGTTATCGCATTGAAATTCCACTTCGTCTTTTAAGGGCACCCACGTGACACCTAGGGCATCGCGGAACACCGGTAGCATTGCCAACAAGCAAACGCCCAGCGGCAATAGGTAACGATTGCGAGACATGATGAACACCTCAATTCATTCCAGTGGACGCAGCTTAGTCCCGGCAAAACTGAAAGTGACCTGTTAGAAATGACAGTTCTTTAGAGCGTTTCGAGATAGCTTCAATCGTTACTTATTAACTGCGAGCTTGTTTGCGCTGGACAGCGCAGCTGTCCTGGCCTTCAATTCGTGGGTTGAAGACAAGGAGCGTCCGCCGACACTCCGTCGCGATAAAGGGAGCTTGCAGCATGACCGAAGATACAAAAGTGAAAGGCCCGGCGTCGTACTTCCCGTCAATCGAGAAAAAGTACGGGCAGCCAATCAGCCACTGGCTGGGTCTGCTCGGAACAGTGAGCGCAAAGAAGCATATGGAAATGGTGGCCTGGCTGAAGACTGAACACGGTATGGGGCATGGCCATGCGAATGCGTTGGTTGCGCATTATTTGGCGAGCGCTAAAACGTGAGCCACCTGTAAGCGGCTCGCAACGTGGCATGGCTATGGGAATACTCGGTGGAGTTGTCCCCCTGTAGGAGCGAACGGGCGGCGATCCGAGTTGCTCGCGATGAACGAATACGCGGTATGCCAGACCTGACGCCATCGCGAGCTAGCTTTGCTCCTACAGACGTTCTTGCTTCAGGCGAGGATTTCGAATGAGGTGCTGGCCAGGCGCTCCCCATTCACCATCACGTGCACGGCGTGTTTGCCCACGTAGTGTTTGCGGGTGGTGAGTTCCTTGATGTGCTGACCCCGGGCGATGGTCTCGGTCGCCTTGCCGGGAAGCGTCAGCGCCTTGAGCTTGAACACCTTCGCTGACGTGCTGCCGTTGGCTTTTACGTAATCGATGGCGTAGTCGATCACCAGTCGTTGACTGTCCTCGACCGTGGATTTCACGGCGAAGGACAGGGTGATTTTTTCACCCAGACGAATCACCGCCGGTTCGACCTTCACATCGATGATCTCGACCTCAGGCTTGCCGCCCGCGCCAATGATCGCCAATGCGCGTTGATTGCCCTGTTTGATCAGGCTGCGCAGCGCGTGTTTGGCGATCCATGCGGTGTGTTTGTTGTCCAGCGACCAGCCTTCGATCAAGTCCAGCACCCACTCCGGATGATCCTTGGTGATGTCGTTGAGGTGGTTGGCCACGGACTTGCGCACGTAGAGGCTGTTGTCGGCCTTGAGGTTATCGAGGATCGCCGCCGCCAATGTTGGGTCAGCCTGAATCTGTTCCAGTCGAAACGACCATGGCAGGCGCGGTCGGCTGCCCTCGCTGGCCAGGCGACGGACGTGTTCGTTTTCGTCCAGGGACCAATCGTGCATGACCGCCAGGGAGCGTTCGATGTTGCTGCGCAGGAAATGGCGGATCGCGAACTCCGAGGAGCCGAACGCAGTGAAATATTTCAGCGCGTCCATGGATTGTTCGAAGGCATGTCCGCCGTACGTCGCAACGTAATGCGGTAATGAAATGCTGACGAAACCGCTGTTCAGCCGCGGAGCGAGGGCGCGCAGCACTTCAAGCGTCTCTTCATAGCTCAACGGCAGGACCGCGTGCAGGCACTCGCTGACCCGGGCCATGCGCTGCATGATTGATAAATCGGCAAGCCCGTCGTTGGCCAGTGTCAGGAAGGCCTTGGCGTTGAACGCGGGGTAGACGGCGGTCATCTCGGTGGCGATGTGCTTGAGGCGTTCGGCGTTGAAGATTTCTTTTAGAGCGGGGGGGCTTTGATCTGCATTGCTCATCGAGGTGTCCTTATGATCGATCCCGATTCTTCTTCCAGCTGATCCGACTCAAACAACCTCGCCAGTTCCGCCCGGGCTTCCTGCGCCGTCTGCAATACCTTCGCCGCATCATCATAAATCGCGTGCTGGGCCTCCAGCACTTGCTCGTCGTGATGCTTGAAACGCTTGATCCGCGCATCTGCCTGAGCCTGAGTCAGTCCCAGGCCGACCAGCGTGCGCCGGCTCATTTCCAGACTCGAATAATAGGTTTCCCGAATGGCCTCGGCGCCAAGGTCCACCAAACGATGCACATGCTGGCGGTTACGCGCCCGGGCGATGATTTTGATGTGCGGATAGAGTTTGTGCACCAGTTCGGCGGTCTTGATGTTGGTGTCCGGGTCGTCGGTGGCGATGACAAAGTATTCCGCCTGCTCGACCTTGGCCGCGCTGAGGATCTCCGGGCGCATCGGGTCGCCGTAGAACACCGGCACACCACCGAAGCTGCGCGACAGTTCGATGGTTTCCACCGAGGTGTCGAGGGCGACGAACTTGATGTTCTGCGCGCGCAAAATCCGCGCAACGATCTGCCCCATACGGCCCATGCCGGCGATCACCACGCGTGGCGTGTCGGTATCGATTTCGCGGAATTTCTCCGGCACCACCACCGGTTGAACCTTGGGGCTGACCAGTCGCGCACACAACAGCAACAGCAGCGGCGTCACCGCCATGGACAACGTGATGGTCAGCACCAGCAAATCGTACAGGCGCGGCTCGAACAGTCCCTGGTCGCGGCCGATCTTGAACACCACAAACGCAAACTCACCACCGGCCGCGAGCACGATGCCGAGGCGAATCGCACTGACCTTGCCCAAGCCACCGGCCAGCCGACCGACGACAAACAGCAGCGGCAGTTTGATTGCGATCAGCAGCAAGGTCAGGCCCAGCACCGTAATCGGCGCGCTCAGGAGCAGACTCAGATTGGCACCCATGCCGACGCTGATGAAAAACAGCCCCAGCAGCAATCCCTTGAACGGTTCGATTTGCGCTTCCAGTTCGTGGCGGTATTCGGAGTCCGCCAGCAACAACCCGGCGAGGAACGCCCCCAATGCCATGGACACGCCGACCAGGTCCATCAGCCACGCCGTACCGATCACCACCAGCAACGCGGTGGCGGTCGAGACTTCCGGCAAACCGGTCTTGGCCACCACCCGGAACACCGGTCGCAGCAGATACCGCCCACCGATCACCACCACCGCGATGCTGCCCAGCACGCGCAAGCCGTGATTGAAGCCTTCGCCGCCGCTGCTGGTGTGATCGCCGCCCGCCAGCAACGGCACCATGGCGATCAACGGGATAGCGGCGATGTCCTGGAACAGCAGAATCGCGAATGCCAAGCGCCCGTGGGGGCTGGTCAGCTCTTTGCGCTCGGCCAGGCTTTGCAAACCGAACGCAGTGGACGACAGCGCCAGGCCCAAGCCCAGCACGATCGCGCTGTTCAACGGTTGGCCGAACACGAACAACGCCAGCACGCCAATCACCGAGCCCGTCAGCAGTACTTGCGCCAGGCCGACGCCGAACACTGATTTGCGCATCACCCACAAACGTCGCGGTGAGAGTTCAAGGCCAATGATGAACAGCAGCAACACCACCCCGAGTTCGGAAATGTGGCTGACGCTTTGCGGATTGCCAATCAAGCCCAGCACCGACGGGCCAATGATCACGCCGGCAAACAGATAACCCAGCACCGCCCCCAGCTGCAGGCGCTTGGCCAAGGGAACGGTGAGCACCGCCGCGAACAGAAACACGACAGCGGCTTGCAACAGGTTGCCTTCATGGGGCATAGCGAAACTCCAGGGACTCGGTACGGCGGGGCGGTAAGGATAAAGGCTTGAGAAGAATGCGTCATGCCAATGCAATCGCAAATCACAGCAACAAGGAATGATTCAGTGATTACCAACGGGACGATTATTGATATCACGCCAGTGGAGCGTTAGGCCGCCAGTAACAATTGGCCAGGGACGGTAGATTGAAATTGCACGCCGTTCCGGTAAAGATCGGCGTCGATTTTGTTGGCTGGATGTCAGGAGCGACTCATTGGAAAAGAAACCTCTTTACCGCAAGGTCAATACCCGCACTTGGGGTGTCCGACGTAATGAAATCACGGGACATTACCGGCATCTGCGCAATACCAGGACTGAAATCCAAAACGATGCTTCGCGAGGCTCAATGCATGGAACTCGTCAGCACGGGTTCGACTACACGCCGTTGTTTCGGTTTCTGCTATCTCGAGTCGGTGGGCAATGGGATGAGGTTTTCAGCGAAGCGGTGGCTCGCCTCGATCGGCCTGAGCCGGTGTTCTGGATGGTTGCCCTGCAGGAAAGCGAAAGGCAGGAGCAGGTGCGATTAGGAGAGTCGAGCTACTTCAGTGGCTTGTATGTCGATGATCAGGGGCGTTTGCGGATCGTCAATCCTGAGCTGACGGCCGAAGGCATGACACCTTATTGTCATTGTTGCACTCACACCTTCAACGGCATTCCTTTCGGCCAGCGCAAGGACTGAACGCGCAATTCCCCGGCCCGGACCCTGGCCCGATCGTCAAGGTGAACACATGAGCAAAACAGGGCGTAGGAGGGCGTTACTTCGTCGATCTTGAAGCCGAGATGCGCCTATGTTAGTTCACACGGCCTTCGATCATCAGCCTCTATTACGAAGGGCGCCAACCTTATAGCAGTTCACCTTTGTCCCACAGATGCACCAATTCCCCTGGCGCCTGATCTTCGGGAACCTTCATCACCATCCGGTCGTCCTGCTCGCCGCTGCGGTAGCGCACTTCGATTTGATAGAAGCGCTGATCGCCCCGGCCGGCGGATGAACTCGTCATAAGCAGGCAACCCTCGAGCAACGAGCAGATGCGGGTGCGTTGGTCGGCATTGCATTGGGCGAATTCGATTTCTCGGGGGCGGGTCAAGCTGTGGATCGCCGCCACGCCGCCCTGGCGGGAGACACAGACCACCGCGTTATCGTCCAGTGTTGGCAAGGTTTTCATGGATCCTCCAGCGTCAGGTCGACGCCCACTTCAGACCAGCCGTGTCGCACCGCCTCGACTGCCTTTGCCCCAAACCCTTGCCGGGCATGCTCGACGGTCAGTTGCGCGAAGGCACTGAATGTCGATTCGCTACTCAGGCGTTTGTCGCACAGCGAGTCGTACCAGATGCGGCCGGTTCTTTCCCAGGCAAAGCCGCCCAGTGCTATCGCGGCCAGATAAAACGCCCGATTGGGGATGCCCGAATTGATGTGCACCCCTCCATTGTCTTCTTGAGTGATGACGAACCTGCGCATGTGATCCGGTTGCGGATCCTTGCCGAGCAACGGATCGTCATAGGCCGTGCCCGGAT
Source organism: Pseudomonas sp. LS2P72 (assembly GCF_054897865.1). Taxonomy (NCBI): domain Bacteria; kingdom Pseudomonadati; phylum Pseudomonadota; class Gammaproteobacteria; order Pseudomonadales; family Pseudomonadaceae; genus Pseudomonas; species Pseudomonas sp. LS2P72. The sequence continues at coordinate 4,218,212 of NZ_CM142708.1, read as the reverse complement.
GGGCCATCGAGCGTAAACCGATACCTTTGATACGCGGTGCCAGCAAGTCGGCGCCGATCAGCCAGTCAGCCTCTTCGGCGGTCTGGCCCAGTACATGTTGTTTGATCAATACCCCGAACACGTCCGAAATCGATTCATTCAATGCCCCGGACTGGTTGGCATAGACCAGACCGGCTTCACTTTCGATCACGCCATGCGCCAATTCGTGACCGATCACATCCAGAGAACGGGTGAAGCGTTCGAAGATTTCGCCATCGCCGTCACCAAACACCATTTGCGCGCCATTCCAGAACGCGTTCTCGTAATCCTGGCCGTAATGCACGCTGCCGATCAGGGCAAAACCCTTGTTGTCGATGGAGTCCCGACCCAGCACCTTCCAGAAGAAATCATAGCTGGCGCCCATTGCGACGTAGGCCTCGTCGACCGCCGGATCGCCGGTTGCCACCTGACCTTCAAGCCGCACAGGCATTCCCGGCAGAAGCATTTTCCCTTGCGCGTCATGAATGCTGCGTTGCGCCAGGCCGGGGCGGCCGGGCAGCGGCAGGATCGCTTTGGCGGGTGGTTGCGATGGCGGGCCGGGATTGTGCCGCAGACGGCGGACATGGATCAGCGTGGTCTGGGCGCTGGTGCGCTGACGGTCGGAACCGTGGGCGATGATTCGGTTGAGGATGTAGGGCGGGATGAAACTGTACAGCGGTGAAGAGTCGGTCATCAGAGCATCCTTTCCTGAACACGAAGTCGTTATTCATGTGAGCCAAATGACGGTCTTTCGGTTCCGTGGATTGCCTTGCGCGCCGGTTTCTGCGAAAACCTCCGTCCGCGCCCCAATCACTGGGCGACAGTGAACGAGTAGGAATCATGAACAACGAGTTGCAAATCATTGACCTTGAGCCGGGCGACGGCAAAGCCGCCGTCAAAGGCGCGCTGATTACCACCCAATACCGCGGCTGGCTGGAAGACGGGACTGAATTCGATTCTTCCTACAGCCGGGGTAAACCTTTCCAGTGCGTGATTGGCACCGGTCGGGTGATCAAGGGTTGGGATCAGGGGATTATGGGCATGCAGGTCGGCGGCAAGCGCAAATTGCTGGTGCCGGCGCATCTGGCCTACGGTGAACGGACCATGGGCAAGATCACGCCGAACTCGAACCTTATTTTCGAGATTGAATTGCTGGAAGTGCTGACCCGCGATGATTGATTGTTGTCTTGGATTTGAAGGTCAAAAGATCGCAGCGTGCGATCTTTTGATGTTGATTTTGCATGTTAAGTGAACGTCTTGATATCAACGAGCGTGTCTGCCGTGTCTATTCCCGCGAGGGTGTAATTAGTTTTGTGTAAACGGTCATTTGGCAGGAGACTGCCTACCCCAAGGAAATCCAATGACCGAGCCAAAACCCAAGCGCGCCAAACGAGTCAAGCCTGATCCTGAACTGGTTAAACTGGCCGACAGTCTGCTGGCCAACTACAAAAAGCCCGAAGATCTGATCGGCGAAAACGGCCTGCTCAAACAGCTCACCAAGATGCTGGTGGAGCGGGCCCTTGAAACCGAGATGACCGAACACTTGGGGCACGACAAAAGCGCAGCGATCACCAACACCGCCGCCAATGCGCGCAACGGTCACAGCGGTAAAACCCTGAAGGGCGACTTCGGCGAACTGCCGCTCGACATCCCTCGCGACCGGCAGGCGTCCTTCGAGCCGCAGTTGGTGGCCAAGCATCAAACCCGCTGGACGGGCTTCGATGACAAAGTCATCTCTCTCTACGCTCGCGGTTTGAGTGTCAGAGAAATCCAGGCTCACTTACAGGAAATGTACGGCACAGAGGTCTCTCCCAGCCTGATCTCGGCGATTACCGACGCGGTGAGTGACGAGGTCAAGCTGTGGCAAGCCAGACCACTGGACGCGCTGTACCCGATCCTCTATCTGGACTGCATTCACGTCAAAGTGCGTGACGCTGGCGCCGTGCGCAACAAGGCGGTTTACCTGGCTATCGGCGTCAATATGGCCGGTCACAAGGAAGTGCTGGGTCTGTGGATCGCTCAAACCGAAGGCGCGAAGTTCTGGCTGCAAGTGGTGACCGAACTCAAGAATCGGGGCGTGCAGGACATCTTCATCGCCTGCGTGGACGGTCTCAAAGGTTTCCCTGAAGCCATTGAAGCCGTCTACCCAAAAGCCGTCGTTCAGCTGCGCATCGTGCACATGGTGCGCAACAGCTTGAACTTCGTGTCGTGGAAAAAGCAGCGAGAGGTGGCGGCTGATCTCAAACTGATTTACACCTCGGCAACCGCCGAATTGGCCGAACAACGACTCTGCGAATTTGAAGCCAAATGGGATGCCGAGTACCAGTCGATCAGCCTGTCATGGCGGCGAAACTGGGCTCGGGTGATCCCGTTTTTTGACTATCCAGCCGAAATTCGCAAGGTGATTTACACCACCAATGCCATCGAATCGATCAACATGAGCCTGCGCAAAGTGATCAAAACGCGCGCCTCATTTCCGACCGATGACGCGGTGATGAAACTGTTTTATCTGGCGCTGAACAACATCAGCAAGAAGTGGACGATGCCGATCCGGGACTGGAAAGCGGCCTTGAATCGCTTCAGTATCCAGTTCGAAGATCGGCTGTTAACGGTTTAATAAAAATCCCGTTTACACAAAATCTAGGACACCCTCCTCACCCCAGCCCTCTCCCCAAAGGGGAGAGGGGGAAAGGGGGCCGATCTTCGTGCTTTTCAAAACTTGAGTTCGGCTCAAAACTTTCAGGTCGATGTACTTCGAAAAAACACCTCGGTCAGTTCCCTCTCCCTCCGGGAGAGGGTTAGGGTGAGGGCGGTTCCAAACTTGAAATATATTTCTCAACGCCCCGCAAAAATTCTCAACTCCAGCCGATACAGATATCAGGCCCACACAAACCTATTCCAACAGTGGCGCCAAACTGAACGCGCGTGCGCCACCGCCCGCCCTTCAGCGATCACGCAAGGATGCTCGTAGCTCCATCACCCGAGAATCATCCTATGTCACTGCGTAATCTGAATATCGCGCCTCGAGCCTTCCTCGGTTTTGCTTTCATTGCCTTGCTCGTCATCGTGCTGGGTGTGTTTGCCGTGAACCGCATGACGAGCATCCACCAAGCCTCCATCGAAATGGAAACCACGCAGCTGCCCAGCGTCGGGTTTCTCGGCAACCTGACGGAAAACGTTTTGCGTCTGCGCATTCTCTCGTTCCGGGTGTTGGTCAACCGTGATCCGAACGCCTTGCAGGAAGCCCAGACACGGATCGGCGTGCTGGTCGACAAGGTTCGCAGCGCACAATCCAGTTATGCCGCGTTGTCGGCCACCCCGGAAGAAGCCGCGCTGTACAAGACCTTCACGGCCACGCTGGACAGCTACATGCAAGCCCAGAACCAGATGCTGGAGCTGTCGCGGCAGAACAGGCTCGATGAGATGCGCACGCTGATCAACACCCGGATCAAGGACGGTACGGACCAGATGGGCGAGCAATTGAACAAACTGGTGGCGATGAATAATGCCGATGCGAAAACCGCCTCGGCCGCAGCGGGCGAGCAGTACCGCAGCGCGATTACCGGCATCATCGCCGTGGCGGTGATTGCGGCGCTGATGACCGTGCTGCTGGCCTGGCTGCTGACCCGCAGCATCGTCACACCGCTGAACCGTGCTTTGCAGGCGGCGCAAACCATTGCGGGCGGCAACCTGACCAACGTCATCGAGGTCGACGGCAAAGACGAACCGGCCCGTTTGCTCGGTGCCTTGTCCGCGATGCAGGCCAGCCTGCGCAAAACCATCGAACAGATCGCCGGTTCCGCCACCCAACTGGGTGCCGCCGCTGAAGAACTCAGCACCGTCACCCAAGAAGCGTCCCGCGGTCTGCAACAGCAGACCAACGAAATCGAACAGGCCGCCACCGCGGTCAACGAAATGACCGCCGCCGTGGAAGAAGTGGCGCGCAACGCGGTGTCGACGTCCGAGGCCTCGAACCAGTCGACCCAGGCCGCCCGCGAAGGTCGTGACCGGGTGGTGGAAACTGTCGGCGCGATCCAGACCATGACCCACGATGTGCAAAACACCTCGGTGATGATCGAAGGCCTGGCCGCTCAGGGGCGCGACATCGGCAAGGTGCTCGACGTGATCCGCGCCATCGCCGAGCAAACCAACCTGCTGGCGCTGAACGCCGCGATCGAAGCCGCCCGTGCCGGTGAAGCCGGGCGTGGTTTTGCGGTGGTGGCCGACGAGGTTCGGGCGCTGGCCCATCGCACCGCGCAATCGACCCAGGAAATCGAAAAAATGGTCGCCGGCATCCAGAACGGCACCGGCCAAGCGGTCGCGTCGATGCAACAGAGCAATCAACGCACCCAAAGCACTCTGGAAATGGCCCGCGCCGCCGGCGTTGCGCTGGAGCAGATCACGCAGTCGATCCAATTGATCAACGAGCGCAACCTGGTGATCGCCAGCGCGTCCGAAGAACAGGCCCAGGTATCCCGCGAAGTCGACCGCAACCTGGTGAACATCCGCGACCTGGCCACCCAGTCCGCCGCTGGTGCCAACCAGACCAGCGCCGCGACGCACGAACTGTCGCGCCTGGCCGTGGATTTAAATGCCATGGTGGCGCGTTTCGTGATTTGAGATAGGGTTGTGGCTTGGAACCCGCGCGACTGGAGAATTACATGCGCTATTCAGCCTTGACCAAACGAATCGCCGGTGACGGCGCTGCGGCCTGGCAGATTCATGACCGAGCACTGGAACTACTTGAGCAAGGCGTTGATGTGCTGTTGCTATCGATCGGCGATCCCGACTTCGATACGCCGCAGCCCATCGTTCAGGCGTGCATCGATAGCTTGTTGGCCGGTGACACCCACTACCCGTCAGTACGTGGCAGTCGGGGGTTGCGCGATAGCATTGCCAACCGTCATCGACGTCGCAGTGGTCAAGCGGTGGATGCCGATCATGTGATCGTGCTGCCGGGTGCTCAGTGTGCGGTGTATTCGGTCGCGCAGTGCCTGCTCGACCCGGGCGATGAAGTGATCGTCGCCGAACCGATGTACGTGACGTATGAGGGCGTGTTCGGTGCCTGCGCGGCCAAAGTGGTGCCGGTGGCGGTGCGCCCGGAGAACGGCTTTCGGGTCGATCCGGCGGATGTCGCGGCGCTGATCACACCCAAGACCCGCGCCATTTTGCTAAACAGTCCGAACAATCCTTCCGGCGCCAGTTTGCCGCTGATGGTCTGGCAGGAACTGGCATCGCTGTGTGTTCGTCACGACCTGTGGCTGATCAGCGATGAGGTCTACAGCGATCTGTTGTATGAAGGCGAACACATCAGCCCGGCCAGTCTGCCGGGCATGGCCGAGCGCACCGCGACCATCAATAGCCTGTCCAAATCCCACGCCATGAGTGGTTGGCGCGTGGGCTGGGTGATCGGGCCGAAACCCTTGGCCGAACACTTGGTGCATCTGTCGTTATGCATGCTGTTTGGCATTCCGGATTTCATTCAGAACGCCGCGCAATTGGCGCTGGATGAGGACCTGCCGGAAGTGGCGTTGATGCGCGAGGAGTATCGCCAGCGTCGCGACCTGGTGTGCGCGAGCCTGAATGATTGCCCGGGCATTCGGCCGATCCGGCCTGATGGCGGGATGTTCGTGATGATCGATGTGCGCCAGACCGGGCTTGGCGCCCAGGGTTTTGCCGAGCGATTGCTGGAGGGTTATGGCGTGTCGGTGCTGGCCGGTGAAGCGTTCGGGCCGAGTGCGGCGGGGCATATTCGATTGGGGTTGGTGGTGGATCAGCTGAAACTGGCGGATGCGTGCCAGCGGATTGCGTTGTGTGCGGCGGACCTTCTGGAAGCTCGTCGAGCCTGAAGATTGATCCTGGCTTTGATGGCCTCATCGCGAGCAGGCTCGCTCCCACAGGAGAACGCATTCCAGATGTGGGAGCGAGCCTGCTCGCGATGGCTGCCTGACAGGCGCCGAATTCCTCAGCCTTTCCACGCCCCGACATTCACCAGATTTTTCGGCCGCTCACCCGCCAGCGCCGCCAGCAGATTGTCCACCGCACACGTGGCCATCGCCTCCCGCGTTTCATGCGTCGCCGAGCCAATGTGCGGCGTCGCCACCACGTTGTTCAGCTGCAACAGCGGCGAGTCGGTGTTCAGCGGCTCGCGTTCGAACACATCCAGCCCCGCAGCGCGAATCTGCCCGTCACGCAAGGCCTGAATCAGCGCCGCCTCGTCCACCACCTTGCCCCGTGAAATATTGATGAAGATGGTTTCGGGGCGCATCAGGGCAAATTGATCGGCCCCGATCAGTCCTTCGGTTTCAGCCGTCAGCGGCAATGTCAGGCAAACGAAATCCGCCTGCTGCAACAGCGCCGGCAGGCTGCGGTATTGTGCGTTGAACCGCTGCTCGACTGCCGGTTTCGGTGAGTGGCTGTGATAGATAACCGGCATGCCAAAACCGAAATGCCCACGCTGGGCCAGGGCCTCACCGATCCGCCCCATGCCAATGATGCCCAGGGTTTTACCGTGTACATCGCTACCGAACTGCGCCGGGCCGATGTTGCGGTTCCACTGGCCGGCGCGAACCATGTTTGCCAGTTCCACCACGCGCCGGGCGGTCGCCAGAATCAGCGCGAAACCGGTGTCGGCGGTGGTTTCGGTGAGCACGTCCGGGGTGTTGCTGAGCAGGATCCGTCGCTCGGTCAGGTAGTCGATGTCGTAGTTGTCGACCCCCACGGACACGCTGGCGATGGCCTCCAGGTCAGGTGCCAGATCCAACAATCCGGCATCCAGTTTAAGACTCGCACCGAGCAACCCGTGAACACGGGGCAGGGCCTCGCGCAGCGTTGCCAGGCCGTCGGCATTGAGGTTGTCGATCAGCGTCACCTCGGTCTGCTCGTGCAGGCGAGCCATCAGCAGCGGCGAGAGTTTCTTGTACAGCACAACCTGCTTTTTCATCGTCATCATCTCAATTTCAATTCAGGAATGAGCAGCCGTCGACCGTTGCACAACGGCCTTGGCCACGACCCGGTCACTGGCGCCGGGCTTGAGGAAAATCGTCAGCACCACCGAGAGCATCAACGCTCCGCTCATCAACAGATAGGACGCACCCGGCGAGCCGGTGGAGCTGTTCAAGTAACCGACCAGATACGAACCGCCAAACGAACCGAGCGCGCCCATGCTGTTGATCAGCGCCATGGCGCCCCCCGCCACGTTGGCCGGAAGGATTTCCGGAATGATCGCGAAGAACGGACCGTAAGGCGCGTACATGCAGGCGCCGGCGATCACCAGCAAGGTGTACGACCACCAGAAGTGTTCAGCGCCCAAGGCGTAGGAGCCATAGAAAGCAATCGAGGCGATCAGCAGCGGTGGCCAGACAAAGCGTTTGCGCTTCTGCATTTTGTCCGAGCCCCAGGACACCAGCAGCATGCCAATCACCGCGGCCAGATACGGCAGCGAGGAGAGCCAGCCGGCTTCAATCATGTCCATTTGCGCACCGGCCTTGAGGATCGACGGCAGCCACAGCACGAAGCCGTAAACGCCAATGCTCCAGCAGAAAAACTGCAAGGCCAGGATGATTACCTTGGGCGAACGGAAGGCTTCGGCGTAGTTCTTCACCGCTTTGATGCCGACCTGTTCGGCAGCCAGGGCGCTTTCCAGATCGTGCTTTTCCTGGTCGCTCAGCCACTTGGCCTGGGCGGGACGGTCATCGGCCAGACGCCACCAGATAAACGCCCAGAGCACCGCCGGCAAACCTTCGATGATGAACATCCAGCGCCAGCTGTAGTGCTGCACCAGATACCCCGAGACCACCGACATCCAGAGCATGGTCACCGGGTTGCCGAGGATCAGGAAGGTGTTGGCGCGCGAGCGTTCGGCACGGGTGAACCAGTGGCACAGATAAATCAGCATCGCCGGCATCACCGCGGCTTCGACCACGCCGAGCATGAAGCGAATCACGATCAGCCAGTAGGCGTTGGAGACGATCCCGGTCAGCGTGGCCAGGCCACCCCAGAGAATCAGGCTGACGAAAATCAGCTTTTTCACGCTGTGCTTCTGGGCGTAGATCGCGCCCGGCACCTGGAAGAAAAAGTAGCCGAGGAAGAACAGCGCGCCGAGCATCGACGACAGGCCCGGCGTGATCATCAGGTCGGCGGCCATCCCGGAGGCGGCGGCGAACCCATAGTTGGCGCGGTCCAGATACGCCAGGCTGTAGGTGATGAACACGATGGGCATGATGTACCACCAACGGCGGGCGGCGAGTGTTGCGGTTTTCATAGTGGTGCTCCTGAGCTTGTTGTTTTTGTCGCAGCAGGTAACGGGTTAAATCTTCAGTGACTGTGCGGGCGTCATCGCGGGCAAGCCTTGCACCTACAGGGATGCGCTAATCCTGTAGGAGCACAGCTTGCTGGCGATTGGCGGCCTCAAATTCGGCGAACATTTCGGATCGATTGGGCAACCCCTCCATATCCCCACGGCTCTGCACCGCGCGGCTGCCAATCCAGTTGGCGCGCTTCACGGCGTCGGCAAAGCTGTGGTTTTCCAGCAGGGCGCTGATCATGCCGACGGCAAAACCATCGCCGGCACCGACGGTGTCGACCACCGTTTCCACCGGCACGCCCGCCACGAAACCTTGGTCCAGATGGGTGCGGTAATACGCACCGTGCGGGCCCAGTTTGATCGCCACGGCTTCAGCGCCTTGGTCGAGGTAAAAAGCAGCGATGTCGGCCGGGTCTTCGAAACCGGTCAGCAAGCGGCCTTCGCTCAACCCCGGCAGCACCCAATGGGCGAGGGCGGCGAGGCGGTTGATCTCGGTAATCATCTGTTGCTCGCTGGCCCACAGGCTCGGGCGCAGGTTCGGGTCGAAGGACACGCTGCGCCCGGCATCGCGCATGCGAGTCATCAACTCGAAAGACATTTCCCGCGCCGTTTCGGACAGCGCCGGCGGAATACCGGTGGCGTGCAAGTGCCGGGCGTTCAGCAACTCAGGCGCGATCGACTGCCGCGACAGATGACTCGCCGCCGACCCACGGCGGAAATACTCGACCACCGGATCGCTGCCATCGTCAGTGCGCGACTTGAGTTGAAAACCGGTGGGGTGCGCGGTGTCGATGGCAACGTTGCGGCAATCCAGACCTTCTTTTTCAAGGGTGTCGATGACGAACCGGCCTAGCGAATCGGCGCCGACTCGGCTCAGCCAAGTGACGTTGAAACCCAGCCGCGACAAGCCAATGGCGACATTGCTGTCGGCTCCGGCAATGCGTTTGTGAAATCGGCCTACGTCCGCCAGATCACCACTCTGCTCGGCGACGAACATTGCCATGGTTTCGCCGAACGACAGAATATCGATCTCAGACATGAGCGCTCTCCAACCGGGGTTGGCCGAGGCGGGCGAGGGCAGCGACATGCTCGGTGGTCAACTGCACCAGGTCGTCGCCTTGCAGCGGATATTCCGCCGCCCGCATCACGCCTTGGGCCATGTGCCGCAGCAGTTGTTCCCACAGATGCAGGTCACTGGCGGCCGGCGGTATGGCGACCAGTTTGCCGTCGGCCCGGCGTGTCACGGCTTTGCAGTGCACATAGCCGACGTAACGACCGAGCAACCGCGCTGCGCTGGCGGCGGACTGGTCTTGCCAATGCCAATTGCCGATATCGAAGGTCATTTTGACCGGCAGATTGTGTTGTTCGATTTCTGTAAAAAAACGCTGGAAAGGTTCGATCCGGCCGCCGTGCAGGGTTTGATCGTTTTCCACCAGCAACTGCACGGCGCTTTTGCCCAGTACGCGGGACAAGACCTGGAGGTCGCTGTTGTCGGTGAAATAACCCAGGGACACTTTCAGCCATTTGGCACCGAATGCCTGGGCACGCTGCAGCGCAGAGATCAGTTCGGGATTGGGTTTGGACTGGCCGGCCAGCCACAACTCCATCGGCGAGGAATACACGCTTTCGAGGCCTTGGGCGTGAGTGGCGTCGGCCAGTTGCGCGGGGTCTTCGACGGCCAGCAGTTCTTCGCGCCATTCGATGTGCGTGGCGCCGGCGGCGGCCAACACGTCGATGAAGCTGCCCTGTCCGCGTTGGCGAACAAGGTCGGCGCCGTAGCTCGACAGGCTGATGGAAACGGGTGGTTTATTCATTGTTGTATACCTCTGAAACCGGTTTCATTTTTGTTCAAAAAAAATAGATTGGTGACCTTTAGGGCCTCTTCGCGAGCAGGCTCGCTCCCACAGGGGACCTACGGCGCTCACAAATCCAGTGTGGGAGCGAGCCTGCTCGCGAAGGGGCCATAACATTCACCGCAAATTTCCAAGAGTCGACCCACGCACAATCAACTTTGCCGAAAAATCCAGGGTCCGCACTGGCCCATCATCGCCGCGCAAACGCTTGAGCAAACACTCGAACGCGCTGGCGCCAATCTCGGCCGTCGGTTGGGCGAGGGCGGTGATGCCGCTGCCCACCAGTGGGTACCAATCCAGATCATCGAGGGCGATCAGGCCGACGTCCTCGAACAGGTTGCACTTCAACTCACGCAACGAATGGGTGCTGGCCAGCGCGGCGATTCCATTGGCGCAGAACAGCGCTTTCGGGCCGGGGCCGGGCGTTTCAAGGAAGGTTTTCAGTTTGACGGTGAGTTCACTGCCGGTTTCGATCAGGGTGCCGCGCAGGGTCGGGCGTTGCTCGATCTGCGCCTTGAAACTGCTGACCCGTTCGATCCGCGAACTGGTGCCGTCATAGGGTTCAGTGACCAGCAGCACATCGCGATAGCCGCGTTCTTGCAAATGGGTGAGGGCCATTTCAACGGCGGCAGGATTGTCCAGCCCGACCAGATCGCTCTCGAGCTGCTCGACCTTGCGATCCACCAGCACCAGCGGCATTTCCCGATGCAGCTCGCGCAACTCGTCGCGGTGATGGCCGAGGGTGTTCACGATCAAGCCTTCGATGTTGTAGGAGCGCAGCAGGGCCAGGTGCTGGCGTTCCTGCTCGTCATCGCGGTCGGTGTTGCACACCACCAGGCTGTAGCCGTGCTGACGGCAGGCGGTTTCCACCCCGTGCATCACGGCAATCGAATAAGGGTTACGGATATCGGCCACCAGCATGCCGATCAGGCGGGTTCGCCCACGCTTCAGGCCGCGGGCCATCTGGTTGGGGCGATAGCCGAGTTCGGCAATCGCCTGCTCGATGCGCAGGGCAATGGCATCGGAGAGCAGGGCGCGGTCGTCGCCGATGAAGCGCGAGACGCTGGCCTTGGAGACCTTGGCGTGTTCGGCGACGTCGAGCATGGTCACGCGGCTGCGCTGGGCGGCGGAAAAGTCGTTCACGGGTCATCTTCTTATTGTCTGAAACCGGTTTCAGGAAACACCAGTTTGTTTGTTTGCGTCAAGTGAAGATGTTTCGGACTGCAGGATGGAAGATCGACGTATCCGACAGACGGTAGCAATACCTGTCAGATTTGACAGTAGGAAAATTCAACGTACAAGCGCCTAATTTCTTCACTGAACAGGAACAAACAAATATAAATCTATCGATTTTTTTGTATTGGGCGGTGATAGAAAAATGACTTCAATGCCTTTTAATTACCTGTCTAAGGGAGCCATAGGCCCGCTGGCATTGCCGCTTTCAGTAGAGGGTATCGCTGACAGTGATACGCAAGGTCATGTGCCCGGCGACATTCTCATCAACGGCACACGCCTCGTCATTCCTTACTGGAGTCAACCGGAGGAAAAAGATCAGCTATTGATAATTATGGTCCGTAACGATATTGAAACGACCCTTTACGACATAACTTATCCAGATCCGCTGACCGTACCTTTTTTATATTTCGCTTTGACGCCGTCACACTTGGCAACGGATGGCGTCGTGTTCCTGTATTACAAAATCTGGAAAGGGTCGGGTGGTAATGATGACCCTTCTCCGAAAAGACAGCTGACTATTGATCACACGCCATTAATGAAGTTGCCGGAGCCAAACTTTCCACACGCCACATTGTGGGGTTATCTGAATAACTTGACAAAACCTCCTTTGACAAGTGGCGCTACCGTTCGAATTCCTCCTTTTATAAACATCGCCGTGGGTGGGGATATAGCAAGAATTCACTGGCGAGGATACTCAACCTTGAACGGTAGTGGGTCGGAGGTGCCTGGTACCTATGGTGTTTGGGATAAGCCTCTCTCTGCTGCCGATATAACAAATGGATTTGATCGTGTTGTGCCATATCTGCCACACATAGTTTCGTTGTTCGATAATGATTCGGCAGTTGTTGTCTGCCAATTGCTTCGCGGTGGCCGACTTATTGCTGAGTCAAGTAAGGCGCTTGTGAAAATCGACCAAGTAACACCTGGTGAAAGTGGCCCGTCCGGGCTTAATCAAGGAGAAAGAGCGATGACTGTTCAAGAAAAGGTGACATTTAAAGCCAGAGCTAACCCGCCGCAGTTTGGTGCGAGTATTAATGGTATTTATGCAACACAAATTTCGGTGGATACGATAACTGACGAATTCATTCCCAAAAGTCAACTGGACACCGGGAAAGTCATTATCAAGTTGGCTGCCTTTGCAGAGCCTCAAGACGGTGATGATTGTGATATTTGGGCTGCCGTGGTGGGGCAACCGCTTAAGCAAATAGGTTACCAGACGCTTGGCACGGTCGCCGGTCGTCCCGACCCTTTCCCGATTGAACTGGACAAAGCACTTTTTCCGGACTTGCCTCAGCCTGCTGGTCCTACTGCGTATACAGTGAAAGTCGTAGTCTACAAGGGCGGTGGCGGTACCGACGACCCTTCGAATGAGATTAGGCTCGTCATTGACGAAAACCCGCCATTCGGGGTCAAGTTTCCGGCGAAAAGACTGAACCCACCAACGCCCGTGCCCACTTTCACCAATGCACCGATCGATCCGCAAAGGACCGTCAACGAAGCCTGGATGCAGTTGGCCGAGAATGCGAACGCGGAGCTGGTGTTTGGCGCCGCTTATCCGAATCGGCGTAACGATGATGAGCTGGAGCTCCATCTGGTTTCGGGTGGTGTGAATATCGTGGCGTTTAAAGGCACGGTTCCGGTTGGCGGTACAGTTTCGGTTCCCAACACTGAACTGCGCAAACTCCAGAACGGCCGGGTCATGGCGCATTTTTTCTGGAAAGACCATGTTGGCAACCTAAGCGCAAGTTCCACTCCCGCACCCCTCCTGACGCTAGGTCTTGCGTTGGATCCTGTTTTGCGTAGAGCACCGCTGGTGCCGGCGACTGACCCCAATGCCACCACCACGATTTATCTGGATAACTTTCTTGCAACAGGCAGCATACAGGCGATCGTCGAACGCGCATTCATTGATAACCTGGAACCAGGCGATCAGGTAAAGATATACGTCGAAGATGCTACGGACCCTACGAATTTCAAAGAGCTCGGTCCTGTCCCTATCACTAACGTGGATGTACCTTTTACACTTGACTATAAGGGCTTCTTTGAAGATCTCTTTGGAACGTATGAAGAAGCCATGGAGTTCAAAATATGGTCTGAGGTTGTTCGGGGAGCCAATGCCGTTCCATCGCCAGAATTATTCTTCTGGGCGGATTTGTACCCGTCTGGAGGGGTGTTTCCGGAGTTGCCTGGCGATGTAAACCCGGCCTTTGCCTTGCCTGTAGTCACCGGTGCCTCCACTACACCGAATGACTTACAACCGGGAGATCGCGACAAACCGGGAAAAATCGAAGTGACGTTGAATCTTACAGATCCGCCGCTTAGTTCGACTGAAACGGCCAAGTTCTACCTGAACGACAAACATGTAGGAGACGTTTCACCATTCGGTGACATGACAGTGTTTAGTCATATCATCACCGCTGCGGACATCGCGGCGCTGCCGACACCGAGCGTACTTGCCTACTGGACACGCCAGAAGACGGGCATTGACAAGAACGTCATCAAGTCCAGTCCACAAACTGTACTAGTCAGCGGCAAGAGAATCGATTTGCTCGCGCCGACTATCCGGATCCGCAACCCTTTAAGGGATCAGATGGATTGCTTCGCAATGAACAATGCGATGACAGACTGGAAGGTGGCGATCGGTATCCCCAAAGATGCAGTCAATTTGCCGCAGGGTACCGTTATCACTGTGCACTTTGAAGCGTACAGCGATGAAGCGGGAAGTAACTTGATCCCGAATACGGCGGATTCCCAGCCGTATACCATCCTGGCCCCCGGCACGCCCGATGTCGCAGGTGTGGGCAGTGCAACAATCTTCAAGCTTGCACAACCAATACGGAACGCCGCGGCTTGGGCCAAGTATTGGTACACGGCAAATATTGGGGGCGTTCAAACTTCGATTCCGATTATCAAAAAACTGGACACAATCACCTCAAGTGCCGAGTACTGCGACCGAACTCCTGTTCCAACCTCATGATGGTTGAGCCGTAAGGGAAGTATATCGCGGGAGAGATTTTTCTCTCCCGTGTATTAATTAGTCTATGACGACTGGCAGTTATATATCCTTTCACGTTTGCAGATAAATCCTACTGAACCGAGGACTATTCCTACATCTTGCTGAGAGATTGCTGATTAGTCTGTCGGACGTTTTTGAGGCGGTTTTCTGTTTGCCAGAAAAGTCTCTTTCGGATTTGTTCGCTGTGCGGAGTTCTAATGCCTCTACCCTCTTGTTTCAACCAATACGCAACGACTGGATACTTGCTTGCTGCGATTGTCCTCGGTACACCCACCGTGCATGCCAGAACACTGCTTCCCGGTGAGAGCGAGACCGTCACCAATCCACCGGCACCGGAGGCATGGACGGTGTCCCAGGGAGGGACGCTGACGATCAATAACGCAAACGCACTGTCGATTACTTCGCAAAACGCCAACCTCATTTTCAACGGTGGTCAGAGTGAGCGAATCGAGGCTCGTGATGACTCCAGGCTTTCTTTGTCGGGTGCAACTGTCAACAGCTCAACCGGCAGGGGGGCTCTTTCACTTAGCGACAGTTCCGCAACCATCAATAACTCAACGATCACCAGTACCAATAGTTTCGGACTGCTGCTAGGCCGAAACATCAATACGCCGGCCTCCTCCAGCGCGACGGTGACCGGTAACAGTGTGATCACGGGGGTAATCGGTGGCGCGAGTGTCGTGGGTTTCGCTGTGCTGAACCTCGCAAACTCAGAGGTTCGTGGCACGGGCGCCACCAGTTACGGCGTGCAGTTGGGCGGCGCAACGCTGTCGGCCGTGAGCAGCACCATCGCCGGAGCGCAAGATGGTCTGCAAATTGTCACCGATAACACGGGCGTCAATGCCAGCACCGTTACACTCAACAGCACCCGCGTGACGGGCGGTACAGGCTCGGCGATTGTGCTCGGCTCCTCCGGGGCCGCCGGCACAGTCGCCAACATCAATGTGCTCGGCAGCACTGAACTGATTGGTGGCAACGGCACACTGTTACAGGCGACTAATCGCTCCACGGCCAACCTTACCGTCGACTCCAGTGCCTTGAAGGGTAATGTGATTGTCGACACCGGTAGTACCGTCGCGCTGTCGATGCAAAACGCCGCGTCCATCGAAGGGAATCTTCAAAACGTTACGAGGGTAAATCTTGACTCCCGCAGCGTACTGAACGGCAATGTGCAGGCAGTTGCAGGCACTAGTGCCACGGTCAACCTGAACAACGGTTCTGCGATCAACGGCAATGTCGAAAATGTCGCCAGCCTGTCGCTGAACAATGCGAGCAGCATGACCGGGGACGTCAACACGGATACTAATGGCGGCGTGCTGCTGGACAACGGTTCGGTACTGACCGGCCACATCAACAATTCCGGCAACCTCAATATCAACAACGCAGCGCAGTGGGTGATGACCGACGACAGTAACGTGCAACGTCTTGCCCTGAATGACGGCGTGGTTCGCATGGGTACCAACGAGCAGTTCCAGCAACTGAACGTGGGTGATCTTTCCGGCAAGGGTACATTTGTGATGGGCACCGATCTGGGTAACGGTAACACCGATTTCCTGAACGTCACCGGCAACGCGAGCGGGCAACATCAACTGCAAATCACCGCTACCGGTACGACACCTGTCACGGCCGAAGCGGTGAAGGTCGGTAGTATCGCCGCTGGCGATGCGAGCTTCTCCCTGGGCGGTCGTGAAACCGTGGACGCAGGTGCGTTTGTGTACCGATTGGCCAAGGAGGGTCAGGGTTTGTACCTGAATCCAGACAAGGAAACGGTCAGTACCTCAAGTAATACTGCGTTGGCCCTGGCCGGGAGTGCACGCAGTGTGCTGAATGCTGAAGGGGCCATGCTCAGCGACCAATTGGGGGACCGGAGCCTGAGTGTCCGACCGGAAGCGTCGATGCGCTCGATGAACGACAGCTCGGTGAAAAACCTCAGCAACAGTGTCTGGGTTCGCACTTATGGCAACCAGTACAACGTAGATAACGCTTATGGCGATGGTTACACCCAGAATCAGACCGGAATTACGGGTGGTGCCGATACGGTGGTCGACCTCGGGGGGCGTGCCTGGGTGCTGGGCGGATTTGTCGGAACAAGCCATACCAAAATGGACCTCAAATACGGCTCCAGCGCCACTGTCGACAGCCTGAATGCCGGTGTTTACGGCAGCACGTTTGATGTTGAAAGCGGTGTGTTCGTCAATGTCATGGCCAAGATCAACCAGTTCGATAACAAGGCCAAGGTCACCATGAGTGATGGCACTCGGGCCAAGGGTGACTACAAGGCCTTGGGCGCGAGCGGCTCCGTGGCGGTAGGCAAGCATATTCGTCTCAAGGATGATTATTTTGTCGAGCCTCAAGTACAGGTCTCGACGGGGGTCATCCAAAGCGAGAGCTACACGCTCGACAATGGTCTCGAAGTCAAAGCCGATACCATGCGTTCCTTTCAAGGCAAGGTGGGTGTTCGTGGTGGGCGTGTCATCACCCTCGACAACGGCAGCCTTCTAGAGCCGAGCCTGTCCACCGCGGTCAATCATGAGTTTGTGAAAACCAATGAGGTCAGGATCAACGACGAGAGCTTCGATGATGATCGCGCCAGCAGCGCTATCGAATATGGCGCCGGCTTGAAGTGGACACCGGCGCAACGCAACTGGCAGGTTTCCGGTCAGGTGGGTGGCAGCAAAGGTACAACGGTCAGTCAGGATTGGAGCGGTAGCTTGAGGCTGAGTTACTTCTTCTGATAGAGGGAGTCTTGCGGTCATTGAACACAAAATGCCCCGAATGTTTCGGGGCATTTTTGTACCGGTTGTGCTGACGCCGTGCGTCAAGCCAACGTGAGCCAGGCAGAACCCAGTAGCAGCAGTGCCATTGCCTGATTGAAACGCTGGATGGCTTTCGCCGAGCCAAACCATCTGGTTGCTCCCTTTCCCAGCAATGCCCAAACACCCAGACACGGGAGCGAGACCAGGAAAAATGCCAGCGACAGGCAGACTGTTTGAAACTGTCGATTATCGCCGGATCCGGCAAATACACCGACCACCGCAAATGCCATCATCCAGGTCTTGGGGTTGACCAGTTGTAAGCCAGCGGCCGCCCATAATCCAAACCTTTGCTTGTGTCCTTCATCAACATCGAAGGTCGTGACCGGTGTATGGAAAATTTGCCAGGCCAAATAGCTAAGCCAGACGATCCCGCTCCATTTCATCAGCGACTGCACCCGTGGCAGTCCGGCAAGCGACTGACCAACACCGCTGCCTACTAACAACACAATCAATGCCGCACTCGCGCAGGCTCCGAAAATAATCGGCAATGCGGCTTTGAAACCGTACCTCGCGCTGTTGCTCAGGACCAAAATATTGGTTGGCCCCGGCGTAATGGAGGCGACGAAAGCGAACAGCAAAAATGGCAGCAGCGTGGGAAAGGTGGACAACATGGCAGCGGACTCCGTGAATGATCTCAGAAGCCGATCCTCACAAAGTCCGGGTCATGCGTCTGGAAGATTTGAGCAGCGCTTGCGATACAGCGCCGGCGTCAAGCCATAGGCCCGAACAAACCAGCGGCCCAGGTGACTCTGATCGGCAAACCCCAGTTCCATCGCCACCGTCGCCGGCTGCTCGCCACGAGCCAGCCTTCGCCGGGCGGTCGCCAGGCGTAATTGCACAAGGTAGGCGTGGGGTGCCATGCCATAAGCGGCCTTGAAGGCGCGGGTCAGGCGGAAGCGATCAACTCCGGTGACGGCGGCCAGTTGGTCGAGGCCGATGTCGTATTGAGCGTTGGCGTGCAGGTACTCCCGTGCTTTCTGCGCCACCAGCGGCAGGCGCGGATCCTCGCCATAGCGGGCGCGCCAGTGCAGGTGACTGGTCAGGCGTTCGAGCAAACCGTCGAGGGCGGTCTGGCGGACGATTTTCAGCTCACCGTGATGCAGGGTTTGAAACGCCAGGCTGGTGGCGTGGGCCAGTCGCGAGTCGCTGGCCAGGGTGTTGGCGAAACTCAATTGACTGTTGTCGGGAGCATTTTCGAAGACTGCACTGAGTTCACGTTTCAGCCACTGCGGGTCGAGGTACAGCATGCGGTAGGTGAAACCGTCTTCGGTTGGCGCGTCGCCGTCGTGGATGTCACCCGGCTCGAGCAGAAACACCTTGCCCGGCGTACTTTGATGCTTCGCCCGCCGACAGTGAAACTGTTGAACCCCTTGTTCGGTGACGCCCACCAGATAGCTGTCATGCCAGTGCGGGTCGTAGGCATGGCCTTCGAAATGCGCGCGCAGGGTCTCGATGCCGGTGTCGGCGTCCTGGGCCAGGTCGATCCAGTTGTGAGAAGTCATGCTGCACCTGTGAGACGGATAGCCGACTTATTTAACGCCCGCGCCGAGGGCGATGACTAGAACGTTTGTGCAGGGATCAGTTGAACAGTCCCGCCGCGATGTTGATCGAGAACCCGAGAATGGCCGTGTTGAACAGAAAGCCGATCAGCGACTGCGCCAGGACAATCTTGCGCAAATCCCGAGTCGCCACGCCGACATCGGACGTCTGGACCGCCGCGCTGATGGTGAAAGAGAAATACAGGAAGTCCCAGTAATTGGGCGTTGTCAGACCTTCAGCAAAACGCAGTGCGGGGTCTTTGCCGCCCCAGGTGTAGAACAGACGGGCGTAGTGCACACTGAAAATCACTCCGATCAGCAACCATGAACCGATCACCGTCAACGCGGTAAAACCGTAATGCAGCAGCTTACGAGTGGTTTCCAGCTCTCTGCTGCCGGCCAGTTCAAAGGCGATGGTCGCCAGGCTCGCTATCGCAGCGATGCATACAACAAACAGCACCAGCCCGGCGTTTTCGTCTTCGACTTCGGCAATGCGTTTCACATCCGGCGCTTTGGCGCGCGCGGTGAGCCAGAACATCAGGACCAGGTAAGTCCAGACCCCGGCGTTCCAGCCGAAGAGGATTTTGCTGATGATCGAATCGGCCGGCGCCAGAATGCCCACCGCGACGCCGAGGGTGGCGGCGGAGGAAAGGCGAGGATGGGTGCGGGCGAGGAAGGGCATGTGAACTCGATACGTCAGGGTTTTGCAAACACCTTAGCCCAGCGCATCCAGTTGTGACCATAACCCTGAGATCAATGAAAACCCTTGTGGGAGCGAGCCTGCTCGCGAAGAGGTCGTAACATTCAACATCCATGTTGACGGTTACACCGCTATCGCGAGCAGGCTCGCTCCCACATTAGGCCGGTGTTGTGGGTTAGAGGTCTTTATGCCGCTTGCGGACCAACTTCATCACCACCACAAAAAACACCGGTACAAACACCACCGCAAGCGTCGCCGTGATCATCCCGCCAATCACCCCGGTGCCGATGGCTTGCTGGCTCGCCGAACTGGCCCCGGTGGCAATCGCCAACGGCACCACGCCGAGGATGAACGCCAGCGACGTCATCACAATCGGCCGCAATCGCAGGCGTGCGGCTTGCAGGGTGGCGTCGATCAGGTCGTGGCCTTCGTCGTACAGGCTCTTGGCGAACTCGATGATCAGGATCGCGTTCTTCGCCGACAGCCCGATGATGGTGATCAGCCCGACCTTGAAGAACACGTCGTTGGGCATCCCGCGCAAGGTCACGGCCAATACCGCGCCGAGCACACCAAGCGGCACTACCAGCAGCACCGAGGTCGGAATCGACCAGCTCTCATACAACGCGGCCAGACAAAGGAACACGATCAGCAACGACAAACCGAGCAGAATCGGCGCCTGACTGCCGGACAAGCGTTCCTGCAACGACAGCCCAGTCCATTCCTGCCCCAACCCCGCCGGTCCTTGCGCCACCAGACGCTCGATTTCCGCCATGGCTTCGCCGGTGCTGTGACCGGGCGACGGTTCGCCGGAAATGCTGATCGCCGGGTAGCCGTTGTAGCGAGTCAATTGTGCCGGGCCCTGGGTCCATTTGGCCTGGACGAAGGCCGACAACGGCACCATTTTCCCGGCGTTGTTGCGCACGTGGATCTTCAGCAGATCGGCGACCTGACTGCGCTGATCGCCTTCAGCCTGCACCACCACACGCTGCATCCGCCCCTGATTGGGGAAGTCGTTGATGTAGGCCGAACCGACGGCGGTGGACAGCACGTTGCCAATGTCGGCAAAGGACACGCCCAGCGCATTGGCCTGTTTGCGGTCGACTTCCAGTTGCACCTGCGGCGCTTCGGCCAAGGCGCTTTCGCGCACGTTCATCAGGATCGGACTTTTCTCGGCGGCAGCGAGCAACTCACTGCGCGCCTGCATCAACGTGGCATGGCCGAGACCGCCGCGGTCCTGCAGGCGGAACTCGAAACCGCTGGAGGTGCCAAGGCCATCCACCGGCGGCGGCAGTACCGCAAACGCTACGGCGTCCTTGATCTGGCTCAACGCGATGTTGGCGCGATCGGCAATCGAACTGGCCGAGTCGTCGCTACCTCGATCAGACCAGTCTTTGAGCGTGGTAAACGCCAACGCGGCGTTCTGACCGCTACCGGAGAAGCTGAAACCGAGAATCACCGTGCTGTCGCCGACGCCGCGTTCAGTGGCGTTGTGGGCTTCGATCTGCTCGACCACCTGCACCGTACGGTTCTTGCTTGCACCCGGTGGCAGCTGAATGTCGGTGATGGTGTAACCCTGATCCTCCACCGGCAGGAACGAGGAGGGCAGTCGACTGAAGCACACGCCCAATCCGATCAGCAGCACGCCGTAGATCAGCAGGTAACGGCCCGTGCGTTTCAGCGCATAGGCGACCCAGCCCTGATAACGCTCGGTCAGTTGTTCGAAACGTCGGTTGAACCAGCCAAAGAACCCGCGCTTCTCGTGATGTTCGCCCTTGGCGATCGGCTTGAGCAGCGTCGCGCACAACGCCGGGGTCAAGGTCAGGGCGAGGAACGCGGAGAACAGAATCGAGGTGGCCATGGACAAGGAGAACTGCCGGTAAATCACCCCGACCGAACCCTGCATGAACGCCATCGGAATGAATACCGCGACCAGTACCAGCGTGATGCCGATGATCGCCCCGGTGATCTGCTTCATCGCCTTGCGCGTTGCCTCTTTGGGCGACAGGCCTTCGGTGGCCATGATTCGCTCGACGTTCTCCACCACCACAATCGCGTCATCCACCAGGATGCCGATCGCCAGCACCATGCCGAACATGGTCAGCACGTTGATCGAAAACCCGAGCGCCAACATGGTCGCAAAGGTGCCCATCAGCGCCACCGGCACCACCAGGGTCGGAATCAGCGTGTAGCGGATGTTTTGCAGGAACAGGAACATCACCGCGAACACCAGCAACATCGCCTCGCCAAGGGTGTAAACCACCTTGGTGATCGAGACTTTGACGAAGGGCGAGGTGTCGTACGGGATCTTGTATTCCACGCCAGCCGGGAAGTAGCGCGCCAGTTCGTCCATCTTCGCCCGCACCAACGTGGCGGTGCTCAGGGCATTGGCGCCCGGCGCCAATTGCACGCTGACGGCGGTTGATGGCTTGCCGTTAAGGCGGGTGGAGAACTGATATTCCTGACTGCCGATCTCGACGCGCGCCACGTCTTTGATGCGCACGGTGGAGCCGTCGGGATTGGCTTTCAACACGATGTCGGCGAATTCTTCCGGCGTCGACAACTGGCCTTTGACCAGAATGGTCGCGGTAATTTCCTGAGTAGTGCGGGTCGGCAAATCGCCGATGCTGCCCGCCGACACTTGCGCGTTTTGCGCGACGATGGCGGCGTTGACGTCGGCCGGGGTCAGGTTGAAACCGATCAGCTTTTGCGGGTCGATCCAGATTCGCATCGCCCGTTCGGCGCCGTACAACTGCGCCTTGCCGACGCCGTCCAGGCGCTTGATCTCGTTCATCACGTTGCGCGCCAGGTAATCGCTGAGCGCCACGTCGTCGAGCTTGCCGTCACTGGAGGTGAGGGTGATCAGCAACAGGAAGCCGGCGGAGACTTTCTCCACCTGCAAACCCTGCTGTGTCACCGCTTGAGGCAGACGCGACTCGACCACTTTCAAGCGGTTTTGCACATCGACCTGAGCCATTTCCGGGTCAGTGCCCGGCTGGAACGTTGCGGTGATGGTGGCGCTGCCGAGGCTGCTCTGGGATTCGAAATACAGCAGATGGTCAGCGCCGTTGAGTTCTTCCTCGATCAGGCTGACCACGCTTTCGTCCACGGTCTGTGCCGAAGCACCGGGGTACACGGCGTAGATTTCGACTTTCGGCGGCGCGACGTTGGGGTATTGCGCCACCGGCAACTGCGGAATGGCCAGGGCGCCGGCCAACAGGATGAACAGGGCAACCACCCAGGCGAACACCGGGCGATCGATAAAGAACTGCGGCATAAAAAAGCGTCCTGCTTACTGACCAGAAGCCTGGGCAAGTGGAAGAGGGGTGTCGTCGATCTGCACTTTTTCGCCGGGACGGGCGTGTTGCAGGCCCTCAGTGACGATGCGATCACCGGGCTTGAGGCCGGCGGTGACGATCCAGCGATCGTTCTGCACGGCGCCCAGTTCGACCGGCTGCTGGCCAACCCGCTGTTCGGCGTCGAGCACCAGCACTTGGGCGATGCCGGCGCTGTCACGCTGAATGGCCCGTTGCGGCACGCTGATGCCTTGCTGGATGACCGCTTGCTCCAGGCGCACGCGCACGAAGCTGCCCGGCAGCAAGTCGAGGTCTGGGTTGGGGAACTCGCTGCGCAGGATGATCTGGCCGGTGCCGGGGTCGACGGTGATGTCGGCGAACAGCAACTTGCCGGGCAACGGATAGAGACTGCCGTCGTCCTGGATCAGCGTGGCTTTGGCCTGGTCCTGCCCGACCTGTTGCAACTGGCCGGAACGGAACGCCCGGCGCAGGTCGTTGAGTTCGCGGGTCGATTGGGTAAGGTCGGCGTGGATCGGGTTCAGTTGCTGGATCAATGCCAGCGGTGTGGTTTCGTTCTGCCCGACTAGCGCGCCTTCGGTGACCAGCGCGCGGCCGATGCGCCCGGAGATCGGCGCCGTGACCGTGGCGTAACCCAGGTTGAGTTTCGCCCGTTCCACGGCGGCTTTGTTCGCGGCGACGTCGGCAGCCGTTTGCCGGGCACTGGCCCGGGCGTTGTCATAATCCTGGCCGCTGATGGCATTGCCTTCGATCAACTGCGCGTAACGCTGCTCCTGCAAGCGCGCCTGGTACGCATTGGCTTCAGCCTTGCGCAACGCCGCTTCAGCACTGTCCAGGTCAGCCTTGAACGGCGCCGGGTCGATACGGAACAACACTTCGCCTTTTTTCACATCGCTGCCTTCGCGGAAGGCCCGTTGCAACACCACGCCGGCCACCCGGGCGCGGACTTCGGCGATGCGTGGCGCGGCAATCCGCCCGCTCAGTTCACTGGTGATCGACAGGGGGCTGGCCTGGATGGTTTCAATCCGAACCGTGGCCAGAGGCGCCTGTTGTTCGGCCGTCGAGGCCTTGTCACAAGCGCTCAGCGTCACCGCCAGTGCAATCAGGCTGAGCCTGGCAAGCAGATTCTTTGACATGTAATACCCCAATAATGACCCCCGGCATCCTACGGGGAGGCGACGAGGCTAGCGGTGAAGCTTTGTAGGCGCTGTGTGAAATTGTGTAAGGGTTTTACTCAGGCGGGCGTGAGGGCGTATATCCTTGAATCCTTTTGAGACTGATGCACCGCCATCGCGGGCAAGCCTTGCTCCTACGGATTGTGTCGTTAGCACATACCGCATCCCACCTGGAACCTGTAGGAGCAAGGCTTGCCCGCGATGGCGATCTGAAGGTCATCACCGCACTCCCTGGAAACACCCATGCCCAACATCCTCCTGGTCGAAGACGACACCGCGCTCTCGGAACTGATCGCCAGTTACCTGGAACGCAACGGCTATAGCGTCAGTGTGATCAGCCGCGGTGACCATGTGCGCGAACGTGCGCGGGTCAATCCTCCGGACCTGGTGATCCTCGACCTGATGCTGCCGGGGCTCGATGGCCTGCAAGTCTGCCGCTTGTTGCGCGCCGATTCGGCGACGTTGCCGATCCTGATGCTCACCGCCCGCGACGACAGTCACGATCAGGTACTGGGCCTGGAAATGGGCGCCGACGACTACGTCACCAAACCCTGCGAACCGCGCGTGTTGCTGGCCCGGGTACGGACGTTGTTGCGGCGCAGCAGCCTGACTGAACCGCAGACCGCCAACGATCGCATTCTGATGGGCAATCTGTGCATCGACCTGTCCGAGCGCACCGTGACCTGGCGCGAGCAATTGGTCGAGCTGTCCAGCGGTGAATACAACCTGCTGGTGGTACTCGCCCGGCATGCCGGCGAAGTGCTCAGTCGCGACCAGATTCTGCAACGCCTGCGCGGCATCGAGTTCAATGGCACCGACCGCTCGGTGGACGTGGCGATTTCCAAGCTGCGGCGCAAGTTCGACGACCACGCTGGCGAGGCGCGCAAGATCAAGACCGTGTGGGGCAAGGGTTACCTGTTCAGCCGTTCCGAGTGGGAATGCTGAGTCGATGTTCAGAATCCTGTTTCGCCTGTACCTGGTGACCATCGTTTCGTACAGCGCGGCGATCTATCTGGTGCCTGACGTGGTAATCAAGGTCTTCAAGGAGCGCTTTGTCACCTACAACCTCGATTATTCGCGCGGGCTGCAAACCCTCATCGTCAAACAGTTTCACGCCGTGCCCCCGGCGCAGTGGCCGGCATTGGCCGCGGAGATGGACAAGGAATTCCAGCCGCTGGACATCGTCCTGACCGATAACGACGATGCCGATTTCACCCCTGATGAGCGCAAGCGTTTGCAGCGTGGCGAGAATGTCGTGCGCATTGGTGACTGGGGCTGGCGCACCCTGGCGGTGTCGCCGCTGAACGAGCGGACGGTGGTGGAGATGGTCGTGCCACCGGACCCGATGGACGTCAGCCTGTTGTACTGGAGCATCAACGTGCTGATCGGCGCGACCATGCTCGCCTGCCTGTTGCTGTGGTTGCGTCCGCACTGGCGCGACCTGGAACGCCTCAAAGGTACGGCTGAACGTTTCGGCAAGGGCCACTTGAGCGAGCGCACACAGATTTCCAAAAGCTCCAACATCGGTAGCCTGGCCAACGTCTTCGACACCATGGCCGGCGATATCGAGAACCTGCTCAACCAGCAGCGCGACCTGCTCAATGCGGTCTCTCACGAATTGCGCACACCCCTGACACGACTGGATTTCGGCCTGGCGCTGGCACTGTCTGATGATTTGCCCGCCGCCAGCCGCGAGCGTCTGCAAGGTCTGGTCGCGCACATTCGCGAACTCGACGAGCTGGTGCTGGAACTGTTGTCCTACAGCCGCCTGCAAAACCCGGCGCGGCTGCCGGAGCGGGTCGAAGTGTCGCTGGATGAATTTATCGACAGCATCCTTGGCAGCGTCGACGAAGAACTGGAGTCCCCGGACATCGTTATCGATGTGCTCCTGCACGGACAACTTGAACGCTTCGCCCTCGACCCAAGGCTGACGGCCCGCGCTATTCAGAACCTGCTGCGCAATGCGATGCGCTACTGCGAAAAACACATTCAGATTGGTGTGCGGGTGTGTGCCAAGGGGGCTGAAATCTGGGTGGACGACGACGGGATCGGAATTCCGGATGAGGAGCGTGAGCGGATTTTCGAACCGTTCTATCGGCTGGACCGCAGTCGGGATCGGGCCACGGGTGGGTTTGGGCTGGGGTTGGCAATCAGTCGTCGGGCGTTGGAAGCTCAGGGCGGTACGCTGACCGTTGAAGCGTCGCCGCTGGGTGGGGCACGGTTCCGGTTGTGGTTGCCAGCTAAGGCTTGAACCGAGAGCTCCCGAATCGACGGACGGTAGTGATTATCGGGCTGTTTTCGGCCTGACCTGTCACATTTGACAGTAGTCAGACAGTGCGCCATGGATGTTCCATAGCATCCACAGCCTTCCACCTTTTCCATCCCCGGAACGCTGCCACTGACAGGGAGCGCTTCCATGACTGACATGTCCGTACTGACGCTGTACGCGCCGCGAATTCCAGGCTGGCAAGCTGTTGTGCCTGGCGCAATCGACGCTCACGGCGGGATTCCACTGGCGCTGACCTACCTCTATCCCGGTCAAGGGGTAAAAGTACTGGTCGACGCTTATCTGGAGCAATTGGCTGAAGACAGCATCGATCTTTACCTCAATGGCATTGTGGTGGATGTGGCTATCGTCGAGTCCACGACGGACAAGCTGTTTACCCTGTACCTGCCCGTACAAGCGCTGTTCGATGGTCTCAATACCATCCACTACAAAATCCGGCGCGGCTCGGAGAATATCGACTCTTCGACGACGTTGCGGGCGTGGTTCCACAAGCGACGCCCAGGGCTCAAGGATCTTGAAGGTAACCACGAGTGGCACTCGGAACTGGCGATCAATGTGTTGCCGCCCAACGTGCTGGACGACGGGGTAGACCCTGAACAGGCCCGGCAAGGGGTGATTTGTACCGCGTTTTATCCTTTGACGAGAGCGTTCGACAAGATCCGCGTGAGGTGCGGGGGCGAAACGATCGACCACGTAGTCACCGAGGATGAGGCGAGATCCGGCGACCCCGTTCAGGCTCGGATCGAGGAAGCGGTGTTCAAAAAGGTCGGTGACACCGCGAAATGCGTCCTGACCTATACCGTGTGGGACTGGATTGGGAACAGCGTTGATCTGGACGCGCTCTGGTCGGCGGCCCTCGAACTGTTCGTCAGCCTGAACGGCATCTGGCTGGAACCACCGCTGGTGAGCGAAGACCCGAACGATGCCTCGGACGATCCGGACAGTATCGATTTGGGCAAGCTTGCAGGAAGACCGGCGATTGCCCAAGTGCATGCGCAGCGCTCCTGGCAACGCAATGACGTTATCGAATTGACCTGCACATTCAAAACGGCGTCAGGTGCATCCGAAGCGTTGATTCTGAAAGAGACCGTGGCCAGCGCGCCGTTCATTTACAAACTGTCGGTGCTCCACGCTCACTTCGTGGCCGCGGTGGGTGGTTCAGCCACCTTCAAATATAAGCTGCTGCGCGCGGGCAAAGAGGTCGGCCGGTCTTTCACGACTCGGGTCGATGTGATTGGTGAGGCGCTGATCAATCTGCCGCAGGTGACGGTTGTGGGTGTGCCGGGACTGGTGGTTGATCCGCTCGCCAGTTTGGCTGGCCACATCGCGCGCGTCGAATTTGCCCAAGCGCAGACGGGCGACCAATGCCAGCTCTTTGCCCGCCCTGTGACGGCGGACGGCCTGCCGACTTTTACCGCCAAGGCATTCAATGGCAATAACCGGGTCAATAACACCCTGACGATTGAAGACCTGGTTGCCCGACACAGCACGGTGATCCGCTTGCCGTGGGAGCTGACGCGAAACGGCATCAAGACCCGCTCGAAACCGACATTGCTGACGGTGCAGAAAATTGCCGATGGGGACTCGAGACTGCCAACGCCGAAGGTGCCTCAGGCGCCGGATGACAAGGTGCTGGATTTGAGTAAGTTTGAGGGTGATGCCGAGGTGAGGGTGCTGCCGTGGTTGGGGATTCGGATTGGGCAAGACGTTGAACTGAAGTGTGTAGGGATCGATAGCGTGGGCGCTGAGTATGTGATTCCACTGTTGGAAGCACATAAAGTAACAACGGCGGAAGTAAGTTCCGGGCTAAGTGTACCGTTGCGGCGAGAGAAGCTGCTGGGATTGAAGACCGACAGCCCGTTAACGGTGACTTTGAGGGTTTTGTTCGGCCAAGCCGTCAGCCCGGTTGCTCCGGTTTTATTCCCTGTGTTGAGCCTGAATGTATTAGTTGCTCCTCCAGTGCTGCATGAGGGATTCGAAACAGGCGTTGTGGAGGCTAAACCCGTCGGTACAGTGATGGATTTTCCAGCCATGACCGTTTTGGTAGTGAGAGGATCGGTGTCTTTGGGTGCTGATGGTAGCGCCTACGGCCCTCCTATAACACTGAAATATTTATACATAGCACCAGGGGCAACTCTAAGGTTTACCCTGAAAACGGCCGCGATAAGTGTGAGATTCGGTATAGCGGATTCCTCCAGGATTCCATCGTCGGTTCAGTGCTACGATGAAAATAACCAATTAATTGTCTCGCGTAGCACGCCTGCATACGGTGGTGCGTATCAAGTTTGGGCTGACTATGCTGGTACAGCTAATCAAAAAATAAAGTTCATGGATATCACGGATGGAGGAGGGGATTCGTTTCTTGATAACTTCACCATGCAGTATTAATTGATCGAATAACGGGACGGATTTATTTAACGGTCAGTTAGCGTCTGCATTCTTTCGTAGCAGCTGCCGAGCCTGCGAGGCTGCGTTCGAGCCGGGGTCGCGCCCGACCGTAGTCCTCGCAAACCCGGCGGATGCGGTTTTCCTGAAAGAACGGAGTGTCTGATTTTTCGGCTGCTTCGTCCGAACGCGGCCCGAACCGAACGCAGCCTCGCAGGCTCGACAGCTGCTACAGAGGGTTAACCTGGCACTTCGGTTGATGGAATCAACCCAACCCCAGCTCCCTGCATCCGCTCGATCGCTGCGACCAGTGAGCCGTCCAGATCAATCGCCCGACACGCATCCATCACCACAAACGCGTTAAACCCCGCCGCCCGCGCATCCAGCGCGGAAAACATCACACAGAAATCGAGTGCCAGCCCAACCAGATAAACCGTGTCGATACCGCGTTCCTTCAAGTACCCGGCCAAGCCTGTGGTGGTCGTTCGGTCCGCCTCCAGAAACGCCGAGTAACTGTCGATGTCCGGGTTGCAGCCTTTGCGAATGATCAGTTGGGCGTGGGGCAGGTCCAGATCCTTGTGCAACTCGGCACCGGGCGTAGCCCGCACGCAATGGTCCGGCCAGAGCGTCTGTTCGCCATAAGGCAGTTGAATCACGTCATAAGGCGCGCGCCCGGGGTGGCTGGAAGCGAATGAGGCGTGTCCGGCCGGGTGCCAGTCCTGGGCGATGATGACTTGGGTGAACCGGGCGCCGAGGCGGTTGATCAGCGGGACGATCCGGTCGCCCTCCGGCACCGGTAGATGGCCGCCGGGGATGAAGTCGTTCTGTATGTCGATGACCAGCAAAGCAGTGCGTGAAGCAATCGGCATGGATAGATTCCTCTTTGGAAATGAGACGCCCAGCATAGTGACAAAAGGGATCACGCGTTAAGCCGGCCTCTCAACAACTTCGCCATATCCTCCAGTTCCGCCACCGGGTTATGCCCGATCAACATCCAGGCATGTTGCATGTCAGCCCAATAGACAATGTTCATCCCATGCCGGCGCTCGCGGGCGAAATGCCGGCTGCCGCTGTTGGAACGGGTGACGCACAGCGCCATGGGGTCGTGCACCGGGTCCAGGTAGGTGATCTGGGCAATGGCGACGCCGTCGTACTCGAGAATTTGCGCGCGCTTGAGCTGGGAACGTGGCAGGGCCAGTTGCGCCGGCACAAGACTCAGGCCTAGTCGCGCATCAATGGTCCGCAGTTGCGCCCGCTGACCGGCTTCGTCAGTGGGCAAGCGGTCCATGGGCGCCTGTCGGCCCAACTCGTCGTAGGCCTCCTTTGAACGGCAGGCTGCTGCGGGCCAGCCATTGCAGGCGCAGGCTGAGCGTTGGGTCTTCAAGGATGGCCGCGTCGATGCGGGTGCGCTGTTCGCTGTCGAGCTGGTCGTCGAGGTAGGCCACCAGTTGCTCATCCGCGGGTATCGTCGGGCGTGCGTGATCGTTCATCGACGTTCTCCAGTGGAAGGGTTCGGCAGGTATTCCTCGCAGGTGGTGCTGCCGCAGATGGATTTGATCTGCTGCAACTGTTCCTGAGCGAGGTCCAGCCGACCTTTGATCACAGGACCTGCCGCTGCCGGATGCGTCGGTGGACGGGGTGATCTGCGCCGAGGCGTTTCACTGGTTTGCCAGCACCGAGGCACTGACCGAAATTGCCCGTGTACTCGAACCCGGCGGCAAGCTGGGGCTGGTGTGGAATCAGCGCGATTCCCGGGTGAGTTGGGTGCCGAAACTGGATGCGATCGTCAATGCGCTGGAGGGCGATACGCCGCGCTATTACACCGGGGCCTGGCGACAGGCGTTTCCGCATGCGGCGTTCGGACCGCTGGCGGAACAGCGTTTCAGCCATGGGCATACAGGCTCGCCCGAAGACGTGATTTTCAACCGCGTGCGCTCCACCAGTTTTGTGGCTGCATTACCGGCGGAGGAGCGGGCGAAGGTTGATGAGCAGATCAGGGCGTTGATTGCGGCGGATCCTGATCTGCGTGGCAGAGACGTAGTCACGGTGCCCTATGAGACGGCGGCGTTTGTGGCGGTGAAGAGCAGCTAGCCACACCGCAATCCTTGTGGGAGCGAGCCTGCTCGCGATGTGGCCGACACATTCAACGTCAATGTTGACTGAAAGTCCGCCATCGCGAGCAGGCTCGCTCCCACAAGGTTTGCGGTGTGCAAATGCTTAACTGATGGGCATTAGCCCAACAACCGAATCGGTTCTCCCGCAGACCAGGCTTGAATGTCCTCAATCATCTGCGAGAAGAACTGGTGGTAGTTCTGCTGGCTGACATACCCGACATGGGGCGTGGCCAGCACATTGTCCAGGGTTCTGAACGGATGATGAGGCGGTAAGGGTTCCTGCTCGAAGACGTCCAGCGCAGCAGCGGCCAGTCGCCGTTTCTGCAACGCCTTGATCAACGCGGCCTCATCGACAATCGGACCACGGGCCGTGTTGACCAGCAGCGCCGTCGGTTTCATCCAGTCCAGCGCCTGGGCGTCCACCAAGCCACGGCTACGATCGCTGAGCACCAGATGGACCGACAGCACATCGGCCTGTTCGAACAGTTCCTGCTTCCTGACGTAGGTCACGCCGACTTCGGCTGCGCGTTCGGCGGTCAGGTTCTCGCTCCAGGCAATCACCCGCATGCCGAACACCTGACCGAACTGGGCAACGCGAGTGCCAATGCTGCCCAGACCGAGGATCGCCAAGGTCTTGCCGTGCAGGTCGCCACCCAGGCCTTGTTGCCATAAACCGGCGCGCAGTGCGTTGGCTTCGACCACCAGGTTGCGGGTCGCCGCCATGATCAGCGCCCAGGTCAGCTCCGGGGCGGCGTGCTTGTAACTGTCGGTGCCACAGACCTGGATACCCAGCGCAGCGGCAGCTTTCAGGTCCAGGGCGGCGTTACGCATGCTGCCGGTGACCAGCAGCTTGAGTTTCGGCAAGCGCCGCAGCAGGTTCTCATCGAACCGGGTGCGCTCGCGCATCACGCAGATCACCTCGAACTCGCCCAACCGTGCCGCCAGGGTGTCGTTGTCGGCAGGGTAGTCATGGATGAAGCTCACTTCACCGATGTCGTCCAGCACTGACCAGTCCACTACGTCACGGGCCACGTCCTGCCAATCGTCAGTCACCGCAATCTGCACAGCCATCAGCCTTACCTCATCAATCAACGGGGTTGGGTTTGTTCAGCCAGGCGAGCAGGGCCTGGTGGAATTGCGCCGGCTCTTCCATCTGCGGCGCGTGGCCCATGCCATGGAACTCAACCAGCGTCGAATGGGGAATCAGTTTCGCCACCTGTTTGCCGAGCACGTCGTAATGACCGAGTTTAGCCTTGACCTCGGGCGGTGCGATGTCGCTGCCGATGGCGGTGGTGTCGGATGTACCGATCAGCAGCAGGGTCGGCACCTTCAGGTCCTTGAACTCGTAGTACACCGGTTGGGTGAAGATCATGTCGTAGATCAGCGCCGAATTCCACGCCACCTGTGTATGCCCCGGTCCTTTGTTCAGCCCGGCGAGCATGTCTACCCAACGATCGAATTCCGGCTTCCAGCGGCCGCCGTAATAGGTGTTGCGTTCATAGGTGCGGATGCCGTCGGCCGTGAGTTTCAGCTCGCGTTCGTACCATTGATCAACTGTCCGATACGGCACGCCGAGGGCTTTCCAGTCTTCCAGGCCGATGGGGTTGACCAGTGCGAGTTGTTCGACTTGATCGGGGTATTGCAGCGCATAGCGAGTGGCGAGCATGCCGCCGGTGGAATGCCCGAGAACACTGGCCTTCTGAATGCCCAGCGCCTTGAGCAATTGCTGGGTGTTGGTCGCCAGTTGCTGGAAGCTGTACTGATAATGGTCGGGTTTGCTGGAGGTGCAGAAACCGATCTGGTCCGGGGCGATGACCCGGTAACCGGCCTCACTCAGGGCCTTGATCGAAGTGTCCCAGGTGGCACCGCAGAAATTCTTGCCGTGCATCAGCACCACGCTGCGTCCATTGGCTTTGCCTTGAGCGGCGACATCCATGTAACCCATTTGCAGGGATTTGCCCTGTGACTCAAAGGCGAAATGCTTGACCGTGTAGGGATACTCGAAGCCTTGCAGCTCTGGGCCATATTCCGGGCCTTCGGCGTGGGCGATGACAGGCAATGCAGCGGTCAGCAGCAGACCGGGCAGCCAGCGGGAGCGGGTGAGGGACATGGGTGAACTCCATTGGAAATCGGCCGATGCTGGATCGGCATGATTAGGGCGACATTAAACACAGGCAATCGCCGTGAATAATCGTTCAACCCATCCAGCCCACTGTGGCCATGGCCAACACCCCATAACGGGCGCCTTTGGCGAGGGTCACGATCAGCAGGAACCGCCCCAGCGGTTCGCGCATCACGCCGGCCACCAAGGTCAGCGGATCACCGATCACAGGCACCCAGCTCAGCAGCAAGGACCAATGACCGTAACGCTGATAATGGACTCGGGCTTTTTCCAAATGGCGCGGGCTGACCGGAAACCAGCGCCGATCATGAAACCGCTCGATACCGCGCCCCAGCCACCAGTTCACCAGTGACCCCAGAACATTGCCCAATGTCGCCACGGCGAGCAGCAACCAGAGCCAATACTTGCCGCTGAGCAACAGCCCCACCAACACCGCTTCGGACTGTAAGGGCAGCAAGGTTGCCGCACCGAATGCGGCGAAGAACAGCCCGCTGTACGCACCGAACATCAATGGGCGGGGTAGTCCGCCACCACCACGTCAGTGCCGTCTTTTTTCAGGCCGATCACTTGATACGCATCGCTCATGCCGTCCATTTCCATGCCGGGTGAACCCATGGGCATGCCGGGCGCGGCAACACCCAACAGATCGTCGCGCTTGTTCAAGGCCAGCACCTGATCGGCGGGCACATGGCCTTCGACGAATTTGCCGTTGATCAAGCCGGTATGGCACGACGCCAGACGCGGAGGCACGCCGTGCTGTTGCTTGAATTCGCTCATGTTGGCTTCGACGCGATCGTCGACTTTGAAGCCGTTGGCTTCCAGATGGCTGATCCATTTTTTGCAGCAACCGCAGTTGGCATCGCGGTGAACCTCGATCGGGATCAGGTCGGCGGCCTGGGCGAGGGAAGAAATGAACAGGGCGCTCAGGGCGACCAGACGCAGGTGGGTTCGCATGGGAATTCTCGTCTCGAATTGCGGCCAAAAAAGTGCATTCTGACCATTTTTAGCGGACAGACATTCAAGGTGTGTTTCCAAGTAATACAAAACTGGGCAGCCTTGATCATCGTAGATCAAAGCTGTCAGTCAGATGAGGCGCACATTACAAGATTGTCAGGTTGGCCTCTGAGTGCCGGGAACGGCACTCGGGGTAAGGTGGGGCTATCGGTCGAGCAACTTCATGACCTCTTCCGGGTAACGCAAGCCTGCGGTGGCATTGGCCGGAAATATTGTTTCCAGAGCGTGTAACTCTTCGCCACTCAGTTTCACATCCACCGCGACCACATTTTCTTCCAGGTATTTTCGCTGTTTGGTTCCCGGAATCGGGATCACGTAATCACCCTGAGCCAGCACCCATGCCAGCGCCAATTGGCCGGCGGTCACGCCTTTTTCTGCGGCCAGGTCCTGCACTTGCTGCACCAGCAATAGATTTTTGGTGAAGTTTTCGCCTTGAAAACGCGGACTGAAACGACGGTAGTCGTCTGCCGCGAAATCATCAGGACTCTTCAGCGCTCCAGTGAGAAAGCCACGACCCAAAGGGCTGTAGGGGACGAAGGCAATCCCCAGACGCTGACACGCGGCCAGACAACCGTTCTCCTCCTGATCACGGCTCCACAACGAATACTCGCTCTGCAGTGCACTGATCGGATGAACCTTGTGTGCCCGCTCAAGTGTTGCGACCGAGGCCTCGCTCAAACCCAGGTACCGAACCTTGCCGGCTTTCACCAGATCGGCCATGGCGCCGACGGTTTCCTCGATGGCCACCTGCGGATCGATGCGGTGCTGGTAGTACAAATCCAGGGTCTCGACACCGAGGCGCTTGAGGGTGCCGTCGATAGAGGCGCGAATATAGTCCGGTCGACCGTTGACGCCCCGCGCGACAGGATCGGACGGGTCGCGGACGATCCCGAATTTGCTGGCCAGAAACACCTGGTCGCGCTTGCCGACGATGGCCTTGCCAATCAGTTCTTCGTTGGTGTGCGGGCCGTACATGTCAGCGGTGTCGAGCAGGTTGATCCCCAACTCCAGCGCTCGGTGCAGAGTGGCGGTGGCTTCGCGGATGTCCACGCCAGTCGTGTAGAAATCGGTCATGCCCATGCAGCCCAGACCTATCGCGCTCACTTGTGGACCATTTTTGCCCAGTTGACGTGTTTGCATGAAATCAGCTCCCTGTGAATGTGGAGCCTATTGTTGATCTCGACAGAAACAAGATAAACCGGCTAAATCTGCCATCACTGTTCGTAATTTCTAAACAATCAGCGGGTAAGCAAAACCAATGGACCGATTTAACGCGATGCGCGTGTTTACCCGAATCGTCGAGCTGGGCGGCTTTGCCAAGGCGGCGGATAGCCTGCAATTGCCCCGGGCCTCAGTGACCATTCTGATCAAGCAACTGGAGGCGCATCTCGGTGTGCAGCTGCTGCAACGCACGACGCGGCAGATCAGCCTGACGCTCGACGGCGCGGCCTATTACCCTCGTTGCGTGCGGTTGCTGGCGGATCTGGAGGAAACCGAAGCGGTGTTCAGCGCTGCACGCAACAACCCCAAGGGGCTGTTGCGCGTGGACATGCCGGCGGGTGTGGGGCGCTTGATGGTAATCCCGGCATTGCCGCAATTTACTGCCCGGTATCCTTTGATCGAGCTGGAAATCGGCTTGAATGACCGGCCTGTCGACCTGATTCGCGAAGGCGTCGATTGCGTGCTGCGGGGCGGCGACTCACTGGACGATTCGCTGGTGGCGCGGCCGTTGGCCATGCTGGACCAGGTCACATGTGCCAGCCCCGACTACTTGAAGCGATTCGGAACGCCTCAGTGTCTGGCTGACCTTGAAGGCCATCAGATGGTGGAGTACTTCTCCAGCAGCAATGGCAAGCGTTATGGGCTGGAATTCATGGTCAATGATCAGGTTCAAGCCATTAATCTGCCCAAGCAGGTTTCGGTCAACAGCGCCGATGGTTACCTGGCCGCTTGTGAGGCGGGATATGGTCTGGTCCAGACCCCGTATTACCACGTCGCCCGCCAGCTGAACGAAGGCCGTTTGTGTGAAGTCCTCAGGTCAGTGCCGACACCGGGGATGCCGCTGACGGCGCTCTACCCGCCACACCGCCAGTTGTCCCGGAGGGTGAGGGTGTTTGTCGACTGGCTGGTGGAGCTTTGCGCGCAGCCGGGCAATGACTTTTATCGAAAAGACTCACGCGGCTGAGCGGGCTCTGTTCTGCGTTTCGGCGCTACTCTGTGTGTTGGCGTTTTGCTGTAAATCGTCATGCAAGCGTTGCATGTGCGGACAGTGCAGGCTGAGGTGTCGAGACTGCGCCCCTCGATGAAACAGTGCGAACCATCCATTGGTGTTTGATGTAGGCATCAGCCCGGTGAAGGTGAAGCCAAGGGCCGCCAAATTGCGAAAGTCCTGGGCAAAGTGCCGCGATAACTGAAGTTTGGCCGAGATCAGCCAGTGCCTGGGCAATTGCCTGATCTGCTCAAGCAGCCGTTTGGTCAAACGCTGAATGACCATGTCGAATCTTTGATGGTGTTGCTTGAGTTGCAAGGGCAGAGAAGACAACGGCGTCGTGTCCGGATGAGTCCCGAACACGGAACACAGGTGCTGCATAAACCCCCGGCAGGTGTCAGGCCATGGGATGTCGGGGAGTGGACGCGTATGTCCTTCGACGACGTAACAACCCATCACGATGGTTTCCGGCAGCGGCTCAGCGAAGGGCGAAGGGACGTAGTCAGGAAGCAAGCCCGTGCTATGGAAGCCGATATTTGCTGCCATGCGTTGCGTGTAGGGATGGTGGGTCACTTGTTTGATCGAGACGCCCTTGAACCCCATGGAACCTGACTGCGACAGCAACTCCCGGCCCAGACGGGTCGCGATACTCTGCCCCTGCGCGGCGGGATGCACCACACTGAGGGCCAGCTCGGTGGTGTCCGCAGGTGTGTCATGGCGCAACGCGGCATGCCCCAGAACGCGTAGGCCGTCCACCGCCAGCATCGACTTCCAGCGCCCCTCGGCATTGTGCTGATTGATCATGTTTGGCAAGTAAACATCCGGCTGAACGTAATGATCGCCATAGACCTCGCGAAACAACTGGCTCACGGCACGTGCGTCGGATGGCCGATAGGGTCGAAAAATCAAAGGCATCATCATGCGGGCTCCGGCAACGGTACGTCATACACGCGCAGATCCAGGACCCGCAGTTGTTTGCCGGAGCGTGGGTGAAGCTTCAATGCTGTGACATCGCAGGACAGCACTCGCAATTCCAGCAGACCCTCGCGGCTCAGTTCGTCGATGGCGGGATAGTGTTCAACCAGCGCCTGGTACAACGCTCGGCACACCGGTACGGTTGCCATTGATAGCGCTGAGGGAACCCACTTCACACTCACAATATCTTTGTATCCGTCATGTTCGATCAGCAATTGCCATTGGTCGTTGTGGGCAATGCGCTGGACGATCTGCTGGATGT
Source organism: Pseudomonas sp. LS2P72 (assembly GCF_054897865.1). Lineage (NCBI taxonomy): Bacteria > Pseudomonadati > Pseudomonadota > Gammaproteobacteria > Pseudomonadales > Pseudomonadaceae > Pseudomonas > Pseudomonas sp. LS2P72. The sequence continues at coordinate 4,180,876 of NZ_CM142708.1, read as the reverse complement.
CATCGATCAGCAGCGACAGCACCCCGACTCGCACTCGCTGGCTGTGCGCACTACGTCCCTTGAGGGCAAATTTGCGCTTCGGGGTTGAGCCGGGTTCGCGCCAGCACGCGCGGTCGCCCACCGGATAACGCAGCAGTGGCATCAGCCGGCGCGTCAGGTTGGTCACCACCAACAATCCGGTGCGATCGCATTCTTCGATGACTTCACCCGTGAGTTCATCGACGATCTCCAGCACGGTGTGTGGTTCAAACACCCGATGCTCGCCCAAGGCGCAGTCGCGGTCGCTGGACCCGATAAGGCCGGCGTCTACGCTGGCATAGCCAATGGAAGCAATGCGCACGTTGGGAAACACGTCGGTGAGGATTGCCACTTGCGGGGCAAACAGGCTTTCGCCGCCGTACAGCAACGTATCAACCCCGCACAGTACTCGTCGATGCTGGTTCAGGTAGGCCGCGAATCGCAGCAGCTGTGCCGGTACGCCGACAAGCACGTTAATCCGATGCTGATCAATCGCATCGGCCAGTACGTCCAGCTCGACGTGCCCGGTAAATGGAAACTCGCAGATCGATCGCCTGACGTGCGCCAAGGAGTCGTGGATGAACAGGAAACTGGCGTAAAGATCACCGGAAAAAAACAGATTGGCGACGCGGTCGCCGTCGTTCAACTGAGAGGAAAAACTTTCTCCGAACGTACTGACCAGTTCTTGCCATTCGTTATAGGTGTACACCGTCAGTTTGCCCTGGCTGGTCGATCCGCCGGTTTTAAACACCAGCGCATTGTCGACCTTTCCGGTCAGGACCGGCCAATGATTCAAGTCATTGCTGTCAGCCCAATAGTCCGCCGCATTGGTCAGCGGTAAATCTTGTAACGTAATGCCCTGCGGCGGTAAGTGTTCCAGTTGCTGGCGGTAGAAGTTTGAATGTTGTCGTATATAAGGCAGCAGTTGTTCTAGCGAGTAAGTTGTTTTCACTGGGTTCTCTTTTTATATCAGGCGTCTTGACGGTTTAAGACAAGCTGTGAGTGGTTAGTCTTTTATTTTCTTTTATCAATAACCAAAGGTGTTTTTCCGCTGTGCTTGTTTCGAGTGAATGCTTGCTCTATGCACACTTGAACTTCGACAGTTAATAGTTTGGCGTTTACGGCATTGGCCAGCGCTTCATGGCTTAACAATGCGTTGCGAACCTGGTTGATGTCTGCGTCCGTTAGAACGTTGAGTCGCTCGATGCCATCAGGGGCATGGTCGAGAACAATCTGAATGGGCGTTCCGACGCTATCCTGCAGAGCCGACGGCGAAATGAACTCCGTGCCCATTCGCACCAGTTTGCCGTGGCGCTGGAGCAGTTCGAATCGGGGTGAGTCCAGCCCGCACTTACAGGCTCCGGGGATCCAGCGACCGGTGTCGCCCACGTCATATCGGCGCACGGTTTGGCCTTGCCGTGCTCGTGAAGTAAACAGCAGGCGACCGATCTCATTGGCCAGAACGGGTTCATCCTGTTCGATCTGCACAATTTCCAGATGCTGGGTATCGCACATCAAGTGAAACACCCCGTTCGCGGTGGCTGCGCACGCATGGCCCAAGGGACCGGCGTCGACGGAGCCATAGATTGCCGAGCGGATCAGCGTGACCCCGCAGCTTTCCATGAGGCTCAGGCTGGTTTGGCCCGGATGCTCGCCGCCGAGGAACACTTTGGCGATACCGGCGTACGCGCGGAGCCGGGTCTGTTCGTTGAAGAACAGGCGATGCAAGGTGCTCGGCATGCCAATCAGCACGGTGACTCGCTGGTCGATGATCAGTTGGGCGATTTCGCTGAAGTCATCGTCCTGGGGCGCGCCCATGGGGAAATGTGTGACGCCCATCTGTTCCAGTATTTTGGTAAAACTGAGGAACCCTCCGTACAGGCTGCCGCCGTAAAACAGGTTCATGACCCGGTCCTGTGAAGGATCGAGCCCGGCGGCGAACAGGCCGTCGGCCGCTGCGCGCATCTGCCGTTGAAAGTCGCGATAGCTGAAACCGGCGAGGGCCGGAATGCCGCTGCTGCCTCCAGAGCGAAAATACAATTGCGCCGCGGCGCCCATCGGCTGGGTCGTGAAGGTGTTTTTGTCCATGATCGGCGCATGCGCGATGTCGGGGGCGGGCGGGACCGGGTCGAGCGTTGCCCGGCCAGGCAAAACCTCCGGCGAAAGACTCACCGAGAGGCGGCGACTCAGACGCGTCAACGCGTAGACACCATCATGTGGCTCACCGGCGTAGCCGTCATGAATCCCCGCGCAAGGCGCAATACGGGTGACCCCAGCGTTGACCAGCGTTCGCACAAGTCCTGGCGTTTCTGTCGCAGAGCAAATCAGTGCGCAGCTTTGCAGGACCGTGCGCCAGGGCAACAGCGTCTCGGTGATCAAGTGTTGCGGCACGGGTTTGAGCAGCACCGTACGAAACAGCGGGGAAGGCGCGAGCGTCTGATGGTGTTCCCAGATGATCCGCCACCCGTGGCCAGCCCAGACCTGGCCGCTCTGGTTCGCAAAACAGTAATCCAGTTGCGCCATGGCCGTGCGAGTGGTGATCTCGCACGCTTCCAGGTCCGTGGGCACCAGCGCCGGCCAGTGTGAGGCACGGCGTTTGAAGGCTGCGCTCAAACGCTCTCCCAGGTCCTGCAGGATGGCCGGATCGTTGCTGTCCACCAGCACCCATTGCGGACTGGAACACGCTTGCTGATCCAGACTGCACACCTCATCCACCAATGCATCCAGCGCCGAAGGGCTCGTCGCGTCAGGCGACAGATAAGCAAAACTGATCCTGTGCCCCCAATCGATCCAGCGACATCCAGCAGGGATCTGCTGACGAATCGCCTTGAGCGCCTTTTCACCGCCCCAGGCTGACACGCCATCGGCCTGGGCGCAGAGTTCGGCTATCCGGGAAGTGCCCACAGGCAGCACCGCGACGAATTCGGCAAGCCTGCCACTGGTGTCGCATTGCACAAAGGCAGCCAGCAATCGCGCAGTCAAACCCGCATCGCTGGCGCTGGGGCGTAACCAGTTGATGTTGCCGGCCAGCAGGCTTTCGAGAACCGCACAGAACGCGAGCATCGGTGCATTGCCCGGCGTCACATGCACCACCAGTCCCAAGGGGTGCCAGCTTTCAAAGCGTTGCTGCTGGTAGTCGATACGCCTCAGCGAACGGGGTTGCGAACCCAGTTCTCGCTCAAGCTTGGTGCTCAGGTTGCTGCGCTGGCAGAATTCGATAAGTCCCTGACATTGATCGTCGTCGAGGGGCAGGTTCAGGCTGCGAGTCTGTAGTTGCGTGGCGAAACGAGCAGCGGTTTCGATGACGGTTTCGCAGTCGATCGGTGCAGCAAGCAACCCGGGCAATTGTTTTCGAAGGCTGTCGAGGGCGCTTTCCGGGATAACGTCGTCATGCAGTTGGCCGTTGATGAGGTACATATCAAGCCCCTCCGAGCAGTTCTGAAGCCGCCATGGCGCAGCTTCGACTGGCGGTGGTGCCGGCACGTCCATGCAGCTCGAACCAATCGCTCGTCAGGCCACATCCGCAACTCGCACCAGGGTGTAATGTCGCCAGATCGCCCATGACCACAGCGTGAGCAGGGCTTGACGAGATGTACGGGGAGACGAATTCCAGCAAGCCGCGCTGGCCGTATGGCTGGACAGTGAAATCGGATGGGTTTCGCACGAAAACCTTCGAGTAAACGGGGGCATGAAAATGATGGCGGGCACATTGGATATAGGGCACGGCATGCTCGACGGCACCGTAGCCATCCCGGCATCGGGTCAGGTCGATACCCAATTGCCGATTGATTCGGGCATACAACTCAAGCAGGGGAATCTCTTGTGCTGCCTGGGTTTTCCAGCCACCACCCAGAAACACCAATGACTGGGCGGGCAGCCTGAGATTCGGTGCGCGGGTGTTTTCCATGTGCTGTAGCGCATGGGAAAGGAACGCAGGGAATCCGAGAATCCGCACGGGTAAACCCTCGTCGGCGAACTCTTGCAAGGTGCGAACAACACCAAACAGGTCGAACTCGTGACCGTTACCCGTCAGGCGCAATCCGTAGGCGACTCGATTGATGGGTGCATAGCCGCAAAGAAACTGGTCGGTGTAAGCAGTGCCCAAGGTGATGGCCGCCTCGGGCTCGTAGCTCAGGAGCAAATAATTGCAGGGGCTGTCCGGAGTATCCCAGCCGTAGTGCTGGAAAATGTGGCTCACCATGCCTTGGGCCGCCGCCATGCTGCGAGGGTCATAGCGCATGCGGCTCTTTTGGCCGCTGGTGCCGGATGAGCTCAGCTCCAGTGCACCTTCGCCGGTGGGACCGAACAGCAAGTGACGTTTGAAATAGTTGGCGAAGATCGGCGGCAGTCTTGACCAGTCATCCAGTGTTTCCAGGTCCTTTGCATCGAGCCCGTTGGCGTTTAGCCAGCGTTCGTAGCCAGGCGTGTGGTGACAATGAAACAGGCTGATTTCCCCCATCGCCTGGTCGAACAGGCCGTCAGGCACTGAATCCAGGCAATAGGGTTGCGTTAACGCACAGAGCGCATCGGTATGGGGTAAATGGATCATCAAAAGACCTACGTTGTGGTGTCAGACGGCAAGCGCGATGTGAGAACGCCGCAGAAACAGCCGCAGAGGAAGCAGGCAAAGAAGCCCTGCAATACCAGCCATCAGGGCAAAGGATTCGTGGCTATTACCGGCACCGGCGGCCGCAAGAAGCGAGCCGCCACCACCCATGACGGCAATCGAGATCATGCCGATCATGGCCGAGACCAGACCTTTGCTGTCGTCGCTGGCGAACAGCGCAAGCCGGTACAGCGCGGCATTGCTCATGCCAAGCCCAACGGCGTATAGCGCCAGGCAGCTGATCAGCACGACTGTCGAAGCACCGTAGAAGCTGACGGCGACTAGCGCGATAAGCCCGCCGCAAAACGGCCAAAGCGCGTATCGAATCAGTTGTGGTAATTCAGCGTTGGCGATCAGTCGGTTGAGGATCAGATTGCCGAGAATGACTGCCGCGAACACCGGAATTTGCCACAGGCCGTAGTGCAGCGTTGAAAGCCCCTGGTTGTGGATCAGCAAGAGCGGCGCCAACCCGATCCAGGCAATCAACGGCAGGCTCATCACGCCCAGTGCGACAGCGGCGCAAAGGAATTGCGGGTTAGTCAGCAACGCGGCATAGCGGCGCAGAGTGCCGTGCCACTCAAAGCGCACGGCTTCCAGCCGCTGACCGTCGTGGCGCAGGGTGCCCACGGTTTCCGGCATGAACAGGTAAAGCCCGAGCCAGACCATCGCTCCGCCAAGACCCAGCACGAAAAACAATTCCCGCCAGGACAACCACTCCAGCAGCAGACTGCCGAGCAACGGCCCCAGAAGCGGGGAGAGGAGCGCAACGTTCCCCAGCAACGCCATGATTTTGACCGCGTCGGCTTCGCAGAAAACTTCTTGCAGGGCCGGGTAGCTGACCGCGATGACAAACCCCAACCCCATGCCCTGAATCAGTCGCAAGCCGTTGAACGCATAAATGCTTTGCACGTTGAACGCGGCGGCACAGGCCAAGGCGAATACCGCACAACCGATGAGCAACATCCGGCGACGGCCGAAGTGATCAGACAGCGGGCCAATCAGCCATTGCAGAAGCATGCCGCCGGCCAGATATAGATTGAAGGCGTAAGGGACGTGATCGGGACTGGCATCCAGTTGTTCAGTGACGGTCAACATGGCAGGCATGATCATGTCGCTGGCCATATAAGTCAGCAGTTCGAAAAAAGTGATTGCAAGGCAAAAGCCAAACAAATGGTGGGGGCTGATATTGATTAAAGGCTTGTGCATGGCATCCCTGGTTGTTGTGCGAATTTAATAACGGGGTTTTTGCGATGCGCCGAGACTAGTCATTGAGTATGAATAGCTCCAATGAACTATTGAGACTTAAGGTTTCAAGTGTTTTCTCTATGTTTCGTTATTCTATGTGTAGGAAGAGGTGAATATGCACGTACGAAAAATGCCCGCGACAGGGCGGGCATTTATTTAGCAGTTATCGGATGGGGTATTTGGCTTACGAATGAAGGTTCAATTATTTACGTTATCGATGCTGGTAATAACCCGGCCCGCCACGGTCGTAATGGTGGCCGCCGTGGGGGAAAACGATGCAGCCGCTCAGTGTCAGAAGCGCGAGCAGGGGAATCAGCCGTGTGATTCGACGGAACATTTCAAAATCCCCGGTTAGCGCCGCTATGAAGCCAAATCTCTTCATCGGCTGTAACATGAGACCCCGTTTGCAGCGCCGCATCCCCGGAGAAAGGTAGGGGCTTGGCATGCGTTCTGATACAAACCGGATACATTTTTCAAGTTCAGGAACTCGCAATGACTCAATCGCAACGTTTGAAATACTCGATTCTGATCTCCCTCGTGGTGTTGGGGATCATGTTCGGCCTTTCGTATCTGCAAAACGCAGGCGTCATCAGCGAGAAGCTGTTTCAGTACATCGCCATCGGCGTGGCGGTGATCGTGGTGGTAATCAATGGCGTGATGCGTCGCAAGGTCAAAGCCTGAAAGACGCACCTTAAGGCGGATCATTCGCGATGGAGCATGGCTGCGGCGTGCGGATGCAGGCTGTAGCTTTTGTCCGGATTGAGCATGATCACGCCTTCGCTGCACAAGCGTTTCAACACTTCCCGCACACTGAGGAAGGACAGCGGAATATCCAGGTCCAGCAAGTGGCTGTGCACGCCGCGCACGCCAAGGCTACGATCGCTTTCGGCGGCGGTCACTAAGGCGTCGATGACTTTGAGGCGGATCAGACTGGTTCGCAGACCAAAGCTCTTGAGCAGCAACCTGATCCGCTCGTTGCCATTGCGCTCACTGCGCTGACTAAAAACACTGGAGCCCATGGCAGAGCCCTTTGGCGCATTGCTACCGTCCGTTGGCAGTTGCGAGTTGTACATGCAAAAACTCCTTTTTCGAGCCGGCCAGGAAATGTGAGGGGTGCTCTTAATCAATAAGACGTATGAGCAGGGCAAATAATGAAGCCCCGAATGTAGAAATTTTGTCGCTATCACGTCAGCGGTCTGTGAGATGCCCGTGAAAAGCGCCTTTCACGGCCTAAATTTTTGTCATTTGTTTCGTTTCTAGGGGAAGGCGCAGTGCGTGTATGACGCAGGGTGTTTGTCTTTTCGATCAGGAGCGAGCGTGATTATTTCCAGGCAGTTAACCCGGTTGAGCCTTGCAGGCGTGTTGGTGGGCTTGAGTCTTGCGGCAAATGCCCGCAGTCAGCCAGAGCAGGCGAGCGCCGACATTCGCCGGACCAGTTTCGGTGTGCCACATTTCCGTGCCGACAACGATCGCGGGCTCGGTTATGGCATTGGTTATGCCTACGCTCAGGACAACCTGTGCCTGTTGGCCAATGAGATCACCACCGTGAACGGCGAACGTTCACGCTATTTCGGCCCGGATCAGTTCACGGTCGAAGAGCGCGAAAACCTGGTCAGCGATCTGTTTTTCAATTGGCTGAACACGCCACAGGCCGTGGACGGCTTCTGGCAGGCGCAAACCCCGGCAGTGCGCGATCTCATCGAAGGGTATGTGGCGGGCTATAACCGTTCGCTGACCGAGCGTGGGGCGCAGGGTTTGCCGCAGCAGTGTCAGGGCGACTGGGTGCGCGAGATTACCGCTCAGGATCTGGTCAAGTTGACGCGGCGTCTGTTGGTCGAAGGCGGAGTAGGGCAGTTTGCCGAAGCCTTGGCCGGTGCGACGCCACCCAAGGCCGTTACTCATGAGGCAGGCGAACCCGCGTCGTTCCAGATGGCTGCCTCGCGCATGCAGCGTTTTGCCCTGGATCGCGGCAGCAACGCCGTGGCAGTCGGCGGTGAACGTTCTTTCAACGGCCGGGGCATGTTGCTGGCCAATCCGCATTTCCCTTGGGTCGGCGGGATGCGTTTCTATCAAATGCACCTGACCATTCCCGGCAAGTTGGACGTCATGGGCGCGGCGCTGCCGGGGCTGCCGATGATCAACATCGGTTTCAACCAGCACCTGGCGTGGACCCACACCGTGGACTCGTCCAAGCATTTCACCTTGTATCGCCTGCAACTCGATCCCAAGGATTCGACCCGTTATCTGCTCGACGGCAAGTCATTGCCCATGCAGAAACAGACCCTGACGGTGAACGTGAAACAACCGGACGGCCAGACCAGACCGGTTTCTCATGTGGTCTACAGTTCGCTGTTCGGCCCGATCGTGCAATGGCCCGGAAAGCTCGACTGGGACAACCAGTTCGCCTACAGCCTGCGCGACGCCAATCTGGACAACGACCGGGTGTTGCAGCAGTGGTATGCAATGAACCGCGCGGTCAGCCTCAAGGATTTGCAGGCCTCGGTGCACAAGATCCAGGGGATCCCGTGGGTCAACACCCTGGCGGCGGATGATCAGGGGCAGACGCTGTACATGAACCTCTCGGTCGTGCCGAACGTCAGTGCCGACAAACTGGCCAAATGCAGTGATCCGCGGGCCGGGTTGCAGATGATCGTCCTCGACGGTTCCAACAGCGCGTGTGCCTGGGACATCGATTCGGCGGCTGCACAAAAAGGTATTTATGCGGCAGACAAGTTGCCGCAGCTGTGGCGCAAGGATTTTGTACAGCACTCCAACGATTCGGCCTGGATGGCCAACCCGGCGCAACCGCTTACCGGTTTTTCGCCACTGATCAGCCAGGACGGCCAGCCATTGGGGCTGCGCTCACGCTTTGCACTGGATCGCCTGAATTCGTTGAACAAGACCGGTCCAATAGCTGCGGCGGATCTGCAACGCATGGTGATGGACGATCAGGTGTACCAGGCGGCTCAAGTGATGCCGGATCTGTTGCAGTTCTGTGCGGAGGCACTGGGTACCGATGCGCCCGCGCTCACGCCGCTGTGTGCCAGCCTCAAGGCCTGGGATCGCAGTGCGAATCTGGACAGTGGTTTGGGGTTTGTGCATTTCCAGAATGTCATGGAGTCGCTACAGCAAACGCCTGATCTCTGGCGTGTGGCATTCGATCCGAAAGACCCGCAACACACCCCGAGTGGCCTGGCGGTCGATCGTCCGGACGTCGCAAAGGCGGTTCGCGAGGCGATGCTGGCGTCGGTCGCGCAGGTGAACAAGATGGGGCTCAAGGCCGATAGCCGCTGGGGTGATATCCAGGTGGTCAGCAGTGGCGGCCAGCAGACGCCGATTCACGGTGGACCTGGCACGCTGGGGGTTTACAACGCCATTCAGAGCGTGCCGAGAACCGACGGTAAACTCGAAGTCGTCAGCGGGACCAGCTATTTGCAGGTGGTGACTTTCGATGACAAGGGACCGCAGGCCCAGGGCCTTCTGGCGTTCTCGCTGTCCAGTGATCCGGCCTCCCAGTACGCCAGGGACCAGACTCTGGCATTTTCCAGGAAACAGTTGAGTGTGTTGCCGTTCACCGAGCAGCAGATCACGTCCGATCCGCAGTATCAGGTTCAGACAATCCACGAGCAGGACGAAAAAGCCGGGAAGGTGGCAGCACAGTAACGCTGATGGCGCTTGAACCAGGAATGAAGGCCGCACCCGCAAGGGTCGCGGCCTTCAGCTTTTTGGGGTTTGTTGCGGAATGGAATTGAGGACCGGATTGCCGTCTTTGTTGCGGGTCAGGTAGACCGGCAATACCTTGGGCAGGGAAGCCACCAGGTTGTTGAGCTCTTTGATGTTGTAGATGCCGCCGATACGAATCGAGCCGGTGCTGTTGTCGGCCACCATCACCGGTTTGCTCAAGTAACGATTGATCAATGGCAGTGCGTCGGTCAGCGCCAGATCATCGAGCACCAGTTTTCCGCTGCGCCACGCCAGTGAGTTGTCATTGTCGTAGGTCTGACTGATCCGGGGAGTGAAGTCGCCGCGTCTATAGCTCGCCTGCATCGCGGGCTCAAGACGCAAACCGTCACCCGCAACCGCGTCATTACTGCTTACCAGCACCGAACCTTCAATCAGGTTCACGCGTACCTGATTTTCATACATCCAGACGTTGAATTTGGTTCCGGTGACTCGAATCCTGCCTTCAGCCGCTTTGACAATGAAGGGGTGTCCAGTGTCATGGCTGACGCTGAAGAAGGCTTCGCCTTTTTTCAGCGTAATCTGACGCTGGTCCTTGTAGTTGCTGAACGTCAGCTCACTGCCCAGGTTCAGTTCCACCTGGCTGCCATCACTCAGGGTGATCTGGCGGACATTGTCGTTCGCCTCGAAATGTTGGTAGGAATTGGGCAGCCAGCCCAGGTTCCAGCCGCTATAGGCCGCCAGAGGCAACGCCATGGCGCAAACCGCGGCGGCGATACCAAAGGTGCGCCAAGGCGTAGCAGGTTTGGCGCGGACCATCGGGACCACCACGGTTTCTGGACGTGGCAGGTCACCCGCGACATCCCAGATCTCCAGCATGGCCTCGTACTCGAACGCGTGAAGCGGATGAGCGTCATGCCATTGCTTGAACGCCAGCCGCTCTTCAGCAGTGCAATCGATGGCGTGCAGACGCATGCACCAATGCGCAGCGGCATCGGTGATTGCGTCATATTGGGCTTGCGAGAGAGAGTTGTCGGTCATTGACTCATCCTGATTTCCCGCATTCTAACCTTGTGAGGAAGTCTGCGAGAACAACCGTCATGGCAATTACCAATCCAAGTGGCACTTATTTTTAAAACTCACGGGGTGCTGGTGTGCAATTGGCGCCCCAGATGAGTGATCAGCCAAGTCACGCTGTCGGCGTTAGCGAGTTGCACCGCCAATCTGATCAGTGGGTCTTTTTTGAAGGTGGTGCGGGCACCGCTCAGGTTCTCCTCGCCGCTCAAGGTCAAGATATGATTTTTTATCCGATCAGTACTTTCATAATACGTATCACCCAGGTCCACCCATTCACCATCATCAGGGTTCCGGACTTTGAACAGCTGTGTATAAGGCGTCTTGATTGACAGTGCGCTGCCCTGAAGATGGCTCAAGACAGTCTTGAGCTCCGTGGCGAAAGTACTGGCCGTTCCTATCAGGTCGACGAAAGGTCTGCCGGAATCGAGATAAGCAATGTCCTCGGTTTCGCAAGCAATGTGCGAAAGCTCATGGATCAGGGTCGCCGCCCGGGCATGGGGTCCGATGGGGAAGGCGGCGTCGGACAGGTGTTCACGGTAGAAGTCGAAATTGGGAAAGAAGAATCTCTCTGTCAGGTAAATTTTTCTTTTTAGGTCCTTTGGAATGGTGAAGCCGAAGGAGTTTTCCGAGTAATTGAGGGGTTTTCCGACCACAAAACGCCTGGAGTTCGGCTTTCTGAGTGTCGGTTCCAACAAGGCTGCAAAAATGTCACCCACGGTTTTTTCGAGTTTCTCCACATGTGCGTCCGTCACTGCAGGCACATCAATAAAATCCATGATGAGCCTATGGACGGGGGTGACTGTGCCGTCAGACGTTTTCAGCAGTTGCAGGTTGCGAAAGCTGTTCCAGGCATAGTGGGTTGCCAGATCCAGCGCCTCGTCAATCTGACGCGCCTTGCGCGGAGAAATTTGACGGATTTGGGTCATTCCACGTGCTTCGACATTCATGTTTTCCCAAACCGTTATCGCGTTATGTACCCGGTTGATAAGGCTGAAGCGGGGCGCCGGTGTTTCTCTGTCCAGAACCCATTGCCTGGATTCGTTCAGACGTAGATAAGGGCCACGGTTTTTTGTGTCGTCGATACGCCAGCGGGTGCCGTGTTTTTCGACGGGATAGACGTTGCCTTCAACCGGCCCGTAGTGTTTTTTTGTCGATGGATGTGAGTAGAGCCCAAGCCTGGAGTCGTGTGTCAGCGAACCCAGATCGACGTCAACGCTTTCATGACGCTTCAGCTGCGTGCGCTGAGGTGCAGTGAAGTCGATGTCCTGCCATTTGAGTCGGGTGTCGGGCGTTTCCGGCGCGGGCGCGCTGGTCGTCGAAGGCTCCTTCACTGGATCCTCCATCGATTGCCGCAACGAGGCCAGTTGTGCAATGCCGCTGATAAATTCCTTTATCGCCGCCGCCCATTTGTGCGTTTGAAGGTCTTCGGCGGACTGCTTGAGGTCGCGATAACTGCGCCACACCGTGATCGGGTAGGCAAGCTTGCCCGTCAAGAACGTAAATGCCTGATGCAAATCTTCACTCAGCACATGCTTGATGGTTGCCCATTCACCCTGCTTGTTGTCATCGGTCTGACAACCGAGCAATCGGGTTAGTAACCCGACGTTGTCGTTGAACAAGTGCCTGAGCAGATTCCCCTTGATCGGATTGGACGCCAGCGTCACTTCGGGGAGGCGGTTACTGGAGGTCGCCATCCTGTACTCAAGCTGTATCCGATCAGGCTGCGGGAGGTTCATGAGTACCCAATCGAGCAGACTGCCGCGAGTCTTCAGTTCAGTCAGCAGCTGTGTTTCATTCTTGTATTCTTTCACCCCGTGCCTGGGACTGTATGGCGCGAGAAGGACCTGTGGCGCTGCGCTATCGGCCGATGAGCCAATCAGATAGACGCCTGGCACTTTGAGCGCCTGTTCACTCTTGATGCCCAGGAGTTCAAGTGGGCGGATGATCGCGTGGGTACCACTGACTGCCGCGCGGGCGATAGCGTCAGGCATGTCCATGACCTGGCGTATCAGATCGAACCCCGTCTCGCTCAGGCGCTCCTGCAGTTTTTCCGTGTGGGCGTAATGCATCAGTTGCCAGGGTAATTGCGTGTAAAACCGTTTCCTGCGATCTGCTGCGTTTGCCTGGGTGTCTGCAAAAGCTTCGTTCAATGTTTTCTGCTGATGTTCGCCCAGCTTCAGGTTTCGTATCAGGTCTCTGAGATAGCGTTCATCCATCCTCTCGGGAATCACGGTGCTATCCAGCGACACCGGTCTGAAATGGGTTATGTCCAGATTCTTGAAGTGGGTCAGTGCAAAGTCGGTCAAGGTTTGGGTGCTGGCTGCAGACCTCGGGCGTGCGTTGATCAGAATCTGGACCTTATCCGGATCTATGTCGAACGTATCTGCCTTGAGTTGTTTTTCAAGTGCATGGTGAGCCGTGCGCGCCAGGGAACGTACGCCGGTGAGGTAGTCCTGGTCGTCGGTGACGTTGTTGAGGTATTGCTGAAGCAACTCCCCATGCAATATCTGATCTTTGATGGACGCCTTGGTCAGCCATGCCGGAAGTTTTTGCTGGGTCGTCAGGGATTGGGCAATGTCCGTCGCGCGGTCTAACCCGGTCATCGGTTGACGTAACGCCACCAGCTTCAGAAGACTGGCCAGGGTCGTCGGGGGGAGCTTGGAGACCAGCGCACGGGTGACGCACGTCTGGTCCAGCTGAACAAAGGGCTTTTGCACCTGATCGAGAAAATGCTGATCTATTCGCTGTAGTGGAGCGAGGGTGTAGTGCTTGCCAGGCAATCGCTCGCTGCGTCCAAGGTTCTCCAGAAGTGTGGTGCGATCATCGTCGTCGTTGAGGCGTCGCCCCAGCTCGGTCAGCAGCGGTGCCAACGCCTTGTAGGCTTCAAATCCCGATGCAGGCGTCCACAGAATTGCCTTGCCCGAATGCATCGGGTCCAGGCCACCTCGTTCGGTCAGCACAAAACAACTGGCCAGTTTCAACAGGTCAGCAGAGTCGCCTGCCTTCAGCGACAAGGAAAATACGTCCGGCAAAAAGCCGTTCAATGCCGCTCGCTGCAAGCGTACCGGCGTATCGAGTACGGATTTGATGATTGCCTGTTCCGTCGCACCCAGGGTGCGCATGACGGTGTGCAGCTTCAATTCACTGCGCAATGCCGTTGACAGGGTGTGAGTGAAACTTGATTGCAGGCTCCCGAGTGTCGAATTGACGATACGCTGCGCCTCGGCAATCGTGCGGGTGGTTGGGGGAATGTCCGGGTGGTTTTCGAGGAGTTGGTCGAGCGCCACCTTTACGGAGGAGAGTCGGGCCAGTTGCTCTTTGGCCGACTCGGCACGAACGGTGGCCGGTTGCGCGCTCCAGCGCTGGTCCGCGTGTGTGCTCCAGCGTCCTGCGGCATCGGCCGCCAGCAGTCGAGCGTCGATCAGTCCCCGGACATCCAGTGCCTTGTCGATCAAGGCATGGGGGTCCTGTGTCCCTTCGCTTTCACGGTAACGGCTCAGCGCGTGGGACAGGTTCTCCCGTTGTTTGCCAAGGATGTCGTCCATCAATTGTTCAAATACCGGGCTGACGATCGATTCACCGACAATGACGCGCTCATCCGGCTCCAGTGAAAGAAACGTGCCGCGTTCGTCCAGAGACATGAAGTTGAGCAGGGTGTCTTCGTGGCCTTCGCTTTTCATCATTTCCAGGACGATTTTCCTGACAGCGGGCAGGTCGCTCGTCGCCTCGATGCCTCTGGATGGGGTGTACAGAAAACCCAGGGTGTCGCGGCTGCCGATCATCAAGGTCGAGGCCAACTGCGCGTAATGCTTGAAGGGCGCGGTGATACGCACTTTTTCGATGCGAAGAGGATCGACGGTTTCAGGTTCGTGGCTGACATTCATCAGGCGCAGGTATTCCTGCGTCGTTAGAACACCTTGCTGTCGCCCAAACAAAAGCTTCACGTGAAAGGTATCGCGCAAACCCTCGGCAAAAAACGCTGAGCGTGACTGTCCGTTGCTCATCGGTGTGTTCCAGAAAGTCGTGAGCAAACTTTGCAAGTGAGGGGTAAAACTTTGTGCGATCTCTTTAATGGTGCTTTCCCAGGCCTGGTTATCGGCGTCGCTGCTCGCACTGTGTTGGGGATTTGAAAAGACTCTGGAGTCGCCAGTCGGCCACTGATTGGTCAGGTAGAAATGCAGCAGGGCATCGCTCAGTGACTGCGAGGAAAGCGTGTGCTGGTAGTTGCTGTTGTCGAAGGCTGAAATCGTACTGACGATGTTCTTCAGTCGAGTAAGGCGCTGGTCCAGTTTGGGGAACGGTTTGTACAACGCGTTCTTGAGGGTCTCGTCCAGCATCGATTGCAGTGTTGGCAACTTGACCAGCTCGCCCGTCATCGTCTTGATGTTCTGAGCCTGATTGCGCTCGAGGGTGAGCTCCTGGTCCTGGAACACCGCATTTTCGATTATTTGCGTGGCAATGTCTGGCGCAGTGGCGGCGGGTAAAGCGCTGCGTTGCTCAATGGAGAGAAAGCGCAGTAACTCACGCCTCCCAATGGGCTGTGCCAACCATTCCTTGAGTTTGCTTTTGAGGTCCGTCATGTCAGCGAATTTGATCAGGCCTTTCCAAGGTGTGTAGAGCGTGACTTCTCCATCATTGGGCCGGCTCATGGAAAAAGCGCCGGCCAGGGGGATATCGGGTGCATCAGGCACGCTTAAACGCAACTGGGCGACGTGCATGGGCTTGCTATTGGCGATACGGATGTCATGCGTCGCCTGATAAACAACCTGCAACCACTTCAGGTCATCAAGCGTGAAGGACAGTGCCTTTTCGCGGTCACCGGGCTGTCTGGCTCTGGATGCACGTTCTGCCTCGTCGAAAAAATACGGCAGTGGGGGAGCAATCATGGTTTTCCTCGATTCGCTACGACCGGCGGATAATCGCGGGTCATTGGATTGAGGAAAAACAGTACGGTCAGTGGAAGGCTCGAGTGCGGTACATATTGCTTGATCCGAACAGGCTGCCGAGACTTGACAGGACGACGGTAAAACAGCGCTTAATCGACAACTGTTTTGGGTTGCCCTGCAACTCGCTTCACCCTGTTGCCCGTACTCAATAATAAAACTGGAGCTTCAGATGACCGCAACACCCGAAGTGGCCGTCAGTTCGAACACTCAAACGCTCGATTTCGACGCGCTCGTTCTTTTGCTTGAGCAGATTTTTCAGCGCCATGGCACCTCCGCCGATGTCGCCAGGACACTGGCCCTCAACTGCGCCGGCGCCGAACGCGATGGCGCCCATAGTCATGGCGTGTTCCGCATTCCCGGTTACGTATCGACGCTCCAGAGCGGCTGGGTCAATGGCCAGGCCGTGCCGGTGGTCGAGGACGTGGCTTCGGGCTTTGTCCGGGTCGACGCCGGTAATGGTTTCGCCCAGCCGGCCCTCGCGGCAGCGCGCGCACTGTTGGTGGAGAAGGCCCGCAGTGCCGGCATTGCGGTGCTGGCGATTCGTAATTCCCACCATTTCGCCGCCTTGTGGCCGGATGTCGAGCCCTTCGCCTATGAAGGCCTGGTGGCGCTGAGCGTGGTCAACAGCATGACCTGCGTGGTGCCGCACGGCGCCGATCGTCCGCTGTTCGGGACCAACCCGATTGCGTTCGCCGCCCCTCGGGCTGACGGCGAGCCGATTGTCTTCGACCTGGCGACCAGCGCCATTGCCCACGGCGATGTGCAGATCGCCGCGCGCAAGGGCGAGCGTTTGCCGCCAGGCATGGGGGTGGACGGTCTCGGCCAGCCGACCCAGGACCCGAAAGCGATTCTTGAGGGCGGTGCGTTGCTGCCGTTTGGCGGGCATAAAGGTTCGGCGCTGTCGATGATGGTGGAGCTGTTGGCGGCAGCATTGACCGGCGGCAATTTTTCCTTCGAGTTCGATTGGTCGAACCATCCGGGGGCCAAGACGCCGTGGACGGGCCAACTGTTGATCGTGATCGACCCGAGCAAGGCGGCCGGGCAGAATTTTGCCGAGCGCAGTCAGGAACTGGTCCGACAGATGCACGGGGTAGGGCTCAAGCGGTTGCCGGGTGATCGACGTCACCAACAGCGGGCCAAGGCCAGCACCGGTGGCATCCCGCTCGACGCGCAGACATTGGCGAGTTTGCGGGCATTGGCCGGGCTCTGAGTCCTGCATACTCTCAGTCTGCTAAAAGCCGGGCATGAAAAAGGCGAGCTGCGTGCTTAATGCCATTCAGTTAAGCAATTTCAGCTGCTACGGATCGCGTTTTGGCTTAACTGATCGGCATTAAGCTGCGTGCTCGCCTTTTTGCTGGGTACTGATTAAACGGGGTCGCTTAACGCCGACCCAGCAACAACCCGACTACCAGGCCGAAACCGGCAGAGATCGCTACGGTTTGCCACGGATGACCACCGATGTAGGTTTCAGTGGCTTCGACCGCAGGTTTGGTCCGGTCACGAACGCTGGTGACGGAGTCCCGCGCCTGTTGAAGTTTCTGGGCGATCTGCCCACGAAGTGTGTCCGCTTCCTCTCCGACGAGCGAGGCACTGCTTTTGAGCAGTTTTTCCGACTCTTCGATCAGAGCCTGAAGTTCGCTGAAGGCTTGATCCTTGATCTGGTCTTCGGCGACTTGTGCGGCGGTTTTCCGGGCCATTGAGGTACTCCTTGCAGATAAGTGGACAGTGAACAGTGGAGTCTGTCGTCAGCGAAAAAGTTGCAGTGGGTTTTCGCGTTGACCCAACCCTGACGAAAAATCCTGAGTCGGACATTTCTTCCTACAGTGTAAGATGTCGCCTATTTTATGCAGCAGGTAACTCCCATGAGCTTCAATCTGGCCGACAAATCCCTTGCCGAGCGCGCTGCGCTGGAAGATGAGAAATCCCGTCTGTTCGATCTATGGCAAAGCAACCTGGGCAAGTCCAAGGGCGAAGCCGCACGATTGTTCGGTGAACGCGCCAAGCGCAAAGGCAAATGGGCCGAGTGGGTCCGTGCCGAACTTGACGGCATGTCGCCCCCGGAATTCGCGAACATGGTGCGCAGCGAAGTCAATCGCCTGATGGCTGCTAAATAAAACTCTATTTGACACCACTCCCGCGGTGCTGCCCGGACTTTCAGCACCACCTGATCGAGGATTCGCCGCAAGCCTTGGGCGTGGAGATCGCCAACTGGCCGGCGGACCGTCCATTGATTGCCGGTGGCAGCGTGATCGTCGGGTGGACGGCGGATAAGCGGGCCAAACCGGGTGTTCGATTTATCTGAGAGCACGCCACTCTTCACGGGTGATTTCCCAGAGGTCCCTGGGGAACTGCCCGCTGACGAAGTCGCCCTCGTCGCTGCGGATCAAGCGCATGCTCGTACGTTCCGAGAGTTTGCGCGAGCCGATGTTGGGCGCCGCTTTCGGTACCCGCATCACGGATCGGCCGAGGGTGTCGAACCAGTACTCGGTGACCGCCGCACTGGCTTCAGTCATCAAGCCCTTGCCTTGCCATTTTGGCCCGAGCCAGAAGCCGCGGTTGTTGTCCTGCTCATCCATCAGGCTGATAGTGCCGATCAGTTGCTCTGGCGCCGACTTCAAACGAATCGACCAGTGCCACTCTTTGCCGGCGGCAATCGCCGGCAACGCGATGTCACGCAGATAGGTCAGTGCGCCGTCGGCGGGGTATGGCCAAGGTACCAAGGCGTTGAGATAACGCACCACTTCCCAGTGCGGAAACTGTTGCTGGATAGCGTCGGCGTCGGCCAATTCCAGCGGGCGCAGGATCAGGCGTTCGGTGTACAGCGTGGGTGTGGCGTCCATGTTCTTTGCCGCTCCTTGAGTCGTGAATTACCAGGTACCCGTCGTCGATGTTGGCAGGCTGAGTTTGCCACTGTCCACGAAACGCAGGGTACCGAACAAGCCGCCCGCGAGTTTGCCGCGCAGGACGTAGGGCAGGTTGTCGAGGGTTTGGGTTTTGCTCAGGCCCAGTGTCTGGCGCAGCACCGAGAACGCCGAAACACTCACCGGAACGGTCAGCACGGTTTCGGAAAAGCGTGCCATCGAGCCCGATTGATCGCTGACACCGGAGGCGAGTGGCTGGCCATTGACCTCCAGGTCCAAGGCCACGCCGTTGTAATTGATGGTGGTTTCGTTGGGGTTTTGTACACGTATTTTCACGGCAAAGCGTACTTCCATGTCCTGGCTTTGCAGCGGCTCGAAGCCGACCACGTTGATGTTCAGCGGATCGCGATTGGGCAGCAGGGCGCAGGCGCTCAGGGAGAGCAAAAGAAGGGAAAGGATTACGGCGTGGACACTGCGCATGGACATGCTCTCTTAAAGAAAAGGCCGAACCACCAGTGGCTCGGCCTCGAGCATTTTCTAGCGGTTCAAGGGTGCGACAGCTGCGGGCGAGACGGGTTCACCCTTGGCCGGGACATCCGGGTTTTCCATGACCCGCAGGATCGAGGCTTCCGGATCGAAATCGTCTTCTTCCAGTTCAATGAACTCTTCGGGCAGGAAGATGTTGAGCACGATAGCGCACAACGCGCCGACGGTGATCGGCGATTCGAAGATGTTGTGCAGCGCCTTTGGCAACTCGCGCAACACTTCCGGCACCGCCGCGACACCCAGGCCCATGCCGAGCGAAATCGACACGATCAGCATGTTGCGCCGATGGAGGCCGGCTTCGGCGAGGATTTTGATCCCGGCGACGGCGACGGTGCCGAACATCACCAGTTCAGCACCACCGAGTACCGGTTTGGGCATCAACTGCAGCACCGCGCCGATCATCGGGAACAACCCCAGCAGCACCAACAAACCGGCGATAAAGAACGCCACGTAGCGGCTGGCCACGCCGGTGAGCTGAATCACGCCGTTGTTCTGGGCGAAGGTCACCATCGGCATGCTGTTGAACACGGCGGCCATGGCCGAATTGAGACCATCGGCGAGCAGACCTGACTTGATTCGGCGGATGTAGATCGGCCCTTTGACCGGCTGCCGGGAAATCATCGAATTAGCCGTCAAGTCACCGGCGGCTTCCAGCGGCGACACCAGGAAAATCACCGCCACTGGCACAAACGCCACCCAATCGAAGTTAAAACCGTACTTGAACGGAACCGGTACGCTCATCAGCGGTACGTCGGGCAGGCTGGCGAAGTTGACGTCACCCATCAGCCAGGCCACGACATAGCCGAGAGTCAGGCCGATGACGATCGCACCGAGGCGCAGGAACGGCACATCGACCCGGTTCAACACCACAATCGTTCCGAGCACCAGGGCCGCCAAGGCCAGGTGACTGGCCGCGCCGAGGTCCGCCGCACCGAAACCGCCGGCGATGTCGGTCATGGCGACTTTGATCAGCGACAGCCCCATCAGCGT
Source organism: Pseudomonas sp. LS2P72 (assembly GCF_054897865.1). Classification (NCBI taxonomy): domain Bacteria; kingdom Pseudomonadati; phylum Pseudomonadota; class Gammaproteobacteria; order Pseudomonadales; family Pseudomonadaceae; genus Pseudomonas; species Pseudomonas sp. LS2P72. Next base: position 4,160,906 of record NZ_CM142708.1, on the reverse strand, counting down.
GATGATCGTGCCGGTCACCACCGGGGTGATCAGCATCCGCAATTTGCCGATGAACTGGCTCAACACCACTTCGATGAAGGCGGCGAAAAAGCACACACCAAAGATCGTCGACAGGATCTCATCGGTGCCGCCACCCCGGGCCTTGACCATGAAACCGGCACTGAGAATCACGCTGATGAATGAGAAACTGGTGCCTTGCAGACACAGCAGGCCGGAACCGATCGGGCCGAAACGACGCGCCTGAACAAACGTGCCCAGCCCCGAGACGAACAGCGCCATGCTGATCAGGTACGGCACTTCGCTTTGCAGGCCGAGGGCGCCACCCATGATCAGCGTCGGGGTGATGATGCCGACGAAACTGGCGAGCACGTGTTGCAGGGCGGCGAAGACGGTGGCGGTCAGATGCGGGCGATCGTCGAGGCCGTAAATCAGGTCGTTATAGCGCGGGGCAGGGGCTTTTTCAGTGGCGGTCATGGTGATGTGCGTGCCAGAAGGCGGGCCGGGTCAAAAAATGGAGGCGCAGGATGCCAGAAAGACTATTTTGTGGCGAGCGATGAACCTCACATACCAAGCGCAATCTCTGTGGGAGCGAGCCTGCTCGCGAAGAGGCCGGCATATCCAACATTGATATCGACTGATACGCCGCCTTCGCGAGCAGGCTCGCTCCCACAGGAACGTCGCTGGCTTCAGGTAAACGCCGCGAGTAAATCCTCTTCAAAGGCTTTTTGCGCATCCCCCGGTACCTGGGCGCGATGGCGGGCCAGATGGAATGCCACGTCGAAACTCATATCGGTACGGCGCACGGCCCGCAGTAATCCCTTGTCTTCCCAACTGCGGGCAAAGTGGCTGGGCAAGTAACCGACGTGCTTGCCGGAAAGAATGAAGGCGAGGGTACCTTCGACTTGCTCCGAGCGCGCCGAACACATTTTCCCCTGGAAGGGTTCGTCGCTGCGCAGGAAGCGATAAGGGTGATCGACCCGATCGCACGCCTGTAGCGCTTGATCGTCAGGCGCATCATGGGTGAACAACGGATGGCCGGCGGCGCAATACAGGTGCTGGGTTTCGGTAAACAGTTCGCGGTAGTCAAAAGCGCTTTGCACTTGTGAGAAATAGCCGATCGCCAGGTCCAGTCGTTGTTGCAGCAGCAACCGTTCCATTTCGCCGGGCATGGCGCTGATCAATTCGATGCGGACCGATTCGTCCCGTTCACGAAAGCGCCGGATCGCATCGGCCACCCGTTGCAGCACGGATTGATCGAGCGCTTCGGACAACCCCAGACGAACCTCGCCGATCAAACGCCCGGCCACACCATTGGATTGGTGGCGGAAGGCTTCGATGGACTCGAACAGGCTGCGAGTCGCGCTGAGCAGTTGTTCGCCCTTGGGCGTGATCTTGAAACCACCCTTGCCGCGACTGCACAGGCGATAGCCGAGCCGGGTTTCCAGTTTGGCCATTTGCTGACTGATGCTTGACTGGCTCAAGCCCAACTCACCCTGAGCCGCGCTGAAACCGCCGCACTCCACCACGTTGACGAACAGGCGCAGCAGTTGCAGATCGAGATCATGGAGTTGGCCGAGCATCTAACATTACTCCTGGATAAAGTCAGGATAACTAACTTGGTATTTTTCCAATGTATCCGACGATGCATTCTGCATCCACTTCATCTGGTCAGGTGTTCCGTCATGGCTCCCATGTTCAAGCTGTGTTTACCCGCGCTGTTCCTCGCCATGGCCGTATCGGCCCAGGCCGAGGAAAAAGTCCTCAATCTCTACAGTTGGTCCGATTACGTAGCACCTGAAACCTTGCAGCGTTTCGAGCAGGAAACCGGCATCCACGTGCGCTACGACACGTTCGATTCCTCGGAGGTGCTCGAGACCAAGTTGCTCACCGGTGGCAGCGGTTATGACGTGGTCGTGCCATCTTCCAGTGTGCTGGCTCGCGGACTGGCAGCCGGTGCGTTGAAAGAAATTCCACATGAAGGTCTCAAGGGATACGCCAACCTCGATCCGGATTTGCTGGAAAAACTCGCTGCCGTCGACCCCGGCAACCGCTATGGCGTGCCTTACACCTGGGGCACCCTGGGTTTGGGGATGAATGTCGAAGCGGTGAAGCAGCGTTTGCCGGATGTGCCGCTCAACAGCCTGGACCTGCTGTTCAAGCCTGAGTACGCCAGCAAACTGAAAGACTGCGGCATCGCCATTCTCGATTCGCCTCAGGAAGTGATCGGCCTGGCGCTGCATTACCTGGGTAAAAATCCCTACAGCACTGACAAGGCTGATCTGTCAGCCGCCGAGGCGCTGTTGCATCAGCTGCAACCCAATGTGCTGTACGTCGCGACCGGTCGGCAGATCAGCGATCTGGCCAATGGCAGCGTCTGCCTGGCGTTGACCTACAACGGTGACGCCAGCATGGCGGCCGATCAGGCGCGCAAGGCCAACAAGCCGTTTGAAGTGGCGTACCGGATTCCGAAAGAGGGCACGCTGGTCTGGCAGGACAACCTGGCGATCCCAAAGGACGCCCCACACCCCGAAGCCGCCCGCGCCTTTATCGAATTCATGTTGCGCCCGGACTCCGTCGCGGCGCTGACCAACACACTGTTCTTTGCCACGGCCAACCAGGCAGCAACGCCGCTGGTGGATGAGGCGGTGCGCACCGACCCGGACATTTACCCACCCGCCGATGTTCGCGGTCTGCTGTACGCCGACCGCAGCATGAGCCTCAAGGACCTGCGCCAGCGCACTCGCTTGTGGACCACTTTCCGTAGCCGCCAATAATAAGGAACCCGAGATGGACGTCCCGATGCAAAACGATCAGGCCATGACCCGCGACAGCCTCTACGGCACTGCCGCCGAAAGTACCTACGCCGGTATCACCAGTTTCATGCGTCGACGCTACAGTCGCGACTTGCGCGGCGTCGACGTAGCGGTCAGCGGTGTCCCGTTCGACACCGCCACCAGCAACCGCCCCGGAGCGCGTTTCGGACCACGCGGCATTCGTGCCGCGTCCACCGGGATTGCCTGGGAACGCCACTGGCCATGGGCCTTCGACCCGTTCGACCATCTGGCGGTCATCGACTTCGGCGATTGCGACTTCGATTACGGCACGCCGCAGTCGGTGCCGGAAAGCATCGAAGCCCACGCCGAACACATTCTCAACGCCGGTAGCGCGATGCTGACGTTTGGCGGGGATCACTTCATCACGTATCCGCTGCTCAAGGCCCATGCGCGTAAACATGGTCCGCTGTCGTTGATCCACTTCGACGCCCACAGCGACACCTGGCCGGACGAAGACGGCAAGCGCGTCGATCACGGCACGATGTTCTGGCACGCGGCCAAGGAAGGTTTGGTGGATCCGTCGCGTTCGGTGCAGATCGGCTTGCGCACCACCAATGACGATCACCAGGGCTTTCAGGTGCTGGATGCGCGACAAGTGCATCGACGTGGTGTCGATGAAATTGTCGAGGCCATTCGGGCGCGGGTCGGTGATAACCCGGTGTACTTGACGTTCGACATCGACTGCCTCGATCCGGCCTTCGCTCCAGGCACCGGAACGCCAGTGTGCGGTGGCTTGAGCACGGTGCAGGCGCTGGAAATCCTCGGCGGCTTGCGCGGGATCAATCTGGTGGGAATGGACGTCGTGGAAGTGGCGCCGGCCTACGACAGTGCGGACATTACCTCACTGGCGGCGGCGACGTTGGCGATGGAAATGCTGTGCCTCTATGCAGCGAAGCATAAGGTCGATCGGTAAAACGCTATCGCGGGCAAGCCTTGCTCCTACAGGATTCTCGGCGAACACAAAATGTGTGAACGCCACAAGACTTGTAGGAGCAAGGCTTGCCCGCGATGCTTTTCAGGCTACTGGAATGATTGGCAGGTCCAGGGTTTCAGCCCCGGTAAATCGCGCCATCGACCCGGCAATGGATTCATGGGGCACGCCCATCTCCACACCACTGACCCCATCAAGTCGCGACAGTTGATCCCCGCTCAACTGCACATCCAAGGCACCCAAGGTCGCATCCAGTTGTTCACGGGTGCGCGAGCCGAGAATCGGAATCAGTGCCGTGGTCGAACGCTTGGCTTTTTCCCGCAGCCAGGCAATGGCCACGTGCGTCGGGCTGGCGCCCAGTTCTGCGGCGACGGCCAGCAAGGTGTCGAGCAGGGCGGTTTCGCGGGCGCTTTTCTCGGCGTGGATCAGCATGCCAAGTTTGGCGGCGCGGTTGTCGCTATCGTTGGTGCGGTACTTGCCAGTGAGGAACCCGCCACCCAACGGTGACCATAACGTAGCGGCCAGGCCCAAGGCTTCGGCCATCGGCAGTTGTTCACGTTCGGCGGTGCGTTCGGCGAGGCTGTATTCCACCTGAATCGCAGCAATCGGTGAGAACCCGCGAACCTCGGCTAACAAATCAGCCCGAGCGATGCGCCACGCCGGGAAGTTCGACAGCCCGGCGTAATGAATCTTGCCGGCGCGCACCAGATCGTCAAAACCACGCAGGATTTCTTCCATCGGCGTCACGCCATCGCTCATGTGGGCCCATAACAGGTCGATGTGGTCGGTATTGAGTCGTTTAAGGCTTTCTTCCACGGCGCGAACCATGTTCTTGCGGTTGTTACCCGTGTGGGAAATGCCCGCAGCCGGCGTAGTCCCCAAGGTGTATTTGGTGGCGATGACCAGGCGATCCCGTTCGGCTGCGATGAATTCGCCAAGCATGACTTCCGACTGGCCGGCCTGATAGCCATTGGCGGTGTCGATGAAATTGCCGCCGGCCTCCAGGTAGCCATCAAAAATGCGTTTGGCTTCGTCACGCTCGGCACCATGGCCCCAACCGGTGCCGAAGTTACCGGCGCCCAACGCCAGTTCCGAGACCCGCAAGCCGGTTTTGCGGCCGAAGACTTTGTAATGCATGGGATGACTCCTGAAGGGAAAGACGTTGGGGTCGAATATAAATGTCTAGCGACATGTATTAAATATGATGTCGGTAATATTGAACGTCAAGATACTTTTTCATTCGCAAGAAAAGGGCCGACCAGCGGCCACAACGCTACTGCCAGTTTCTGACAGGGTCCTCTGCTAAGCTCCGACAACTTTTACGGACAGAGCCTGCCGATCGTGTCGCGTACCACTCGTTTACTGACCCTGTTGCAAGTGCTGCGCGGCAAAAGTCGCCCGGTGACCGCGGCGACACTTGCCGGTGAATTGGAGATTTCCGAGCGCACGCTGTACCGCGACATCGCCGAACTTACTGCCCTTGGCGCGCCAATCTACGGCGAAGCGGGGATCGGCTATGTACTGCGCAGCGGTTTGTTTCTGCCGCCGTTGATGCTCAACGCCGATGAAACCGAAGCCATCGTGCTGGGGTTGCGCTATGTGGATCAGCGCGGGGATGAGGTGTTGAGCAAGGCGGCGGCGGATGCGCTGGCCAAGATTGCCGCGGTATTGGCGCCTGAAGCGCTGGACGCGTTACGCAACCCGACGGTGTTGCCGGGGCCATCCGGCTATGGCTTTGCACCCAACGCGGTGCCACTGAATGTGTTTCGCCAGGCCATTCGCGATCAGGCCAAGCTGCACATCGATTACGCGGACGCCAATCAGGTGCCGAGTCAGCGGCTGATTTGGCCGCTGGCGCTGGGGTTCCTGAACGAGGTGCGAATCATCGTCGCCTGGTGCGAGTTGCGCAGCGCCTACCGCACCTTTCGCACTGACCGGATTTCGGCTGCGAACGAGCAGGGCGAGCGTTATCCGGGGCGGCGCAGCGACCTGCTACGTACCTGGCGCAAGCAGATGCAACTGGACGAAGCCGGGCGCTTCACTCCTGACAAGAACTGACACAGGCTTGTTTTAGCATGGCTCCAGAATCAACAAACAAGGAGCCGTAACCATGTCCAATCCCGCCTCTTCACTGGCACCTGCCATCGCCGCCTATATCGCTGCGGCCAATGCCCGCGACACCTCGCGGGTCGCCAGTTTTTTCGCTGAGGATGCCAATGTGTTCGATGAAGGCCTGCACCAGGTCGGCACTCAGGCCATCGCGCAATGGATGCAAGACACCGCCCAGCGTTACCAGCCACGGGTTGAAGTGCTCGACGTGCAACTGCGCACCGGCAAAGTGCTGGTGCATAACCTGATCTCCGGAACGTTTCCCGGCAGCCCGCTGGAATTGCGCTACATGTTTCGCCTGAATGAACAGGGCAAGATCGCCCGGCTAGACATCTCTCTTTAACACCAAACCAAGATCGCAACGAGAGCCCCTTGTAGCAGCTGGCGAAGCCTGCGTTCGGCGACGCTGTCGTCGTGATATCAGGCGTCGCGGTGTATCAGGATGACCGCGTATACAGGTTTTACGACGACTGCGTCGCCGAACGCAGGCTTCGCCATCTGTTACATGGACGTATACTGCCGCGCATGAATGTCGACTCCCCCTTAAGTGCCTGGCAACACGCCATTGAACAGAAGGGCTTCGTCCAGGACGAAGCCCAGGAACATGCCGTGTGGGCGCTGCAGAAATGCTACGAGGCGCTGCATGAAGGGCGCACGCCGATCACTGGCGTGTACCTCTGGGGTCCGGTCGGGCGCGGCAAAACCTGGTTGATGGACCAGTTTTACCAAAGCCTGAAGGTCCCGGCCCGCCGCCAACATTTCCACCACTTTATGGGCTGGGTGCATCAGCGTTCGTTTCAATTGACCGGCACCGCCGACCCGTTGAAGGCGCTGGCTCGCGAACTGAGCGAGGAAGTGCGGGTCCTGTGTTTTGACGAATTGTTCGTCAACGACATTGGCGACGCGATCATTCTCGGGCGTTTGTTTCAGGTGATGTTCGAGCAGGGCGTGGTGGTCGTCTGCACCTCCAATCAGCCACCGGATCAGCTGTACGCCGATGGCTTCAATCGCGACCGGTTCGTGCCCGCCATCGAGGCCATCAAGAAACATATGCAGGTGATTGCGGTGGATGGCGGCGAAGATCATCGTCTGCACCCAGGCAAAGGTTTGCAACGTTACTGGGTGGCGGCACCGGGGCAACCCAGCGCGCTGGGTGAAGTGTTCAAGGCACTGACCGTCGGCCAATCGGTGTCCAGCGACCCGATCAAAGTGGGCTACCGCTCACTCAATGTCGTGCAGGCCAGTCAAACCGTGCTCTGGACTCGTTACGGCGACCTCTGTGAACAGCCTTTTGCCGCCATGGATTTCATCGCCCTGTGCGACACCTTCAGCGTTATTCTGTTGAGTGACGTACCCAACCTCAGCGCGCAAAAGCGCGAAGGGCGCATCGCCCGAGGCACTGAAGATGGCGTCGAACGGGTGGTGGCGGGCGATCGCGAGTTGCCGCAATTGTCGGTGCATGACGACGGTGTACGGCGTTTCATCGCCCTGGTGGAGGAGTGCTACGACCGTAAGGTGCCACTGTGCCTCGAAGCGCAGGTGCCCATGGAATCGTTGTACACCGAGGGTTATCTGGAGTTTCCGTTCCGCCGCACCCTCAGCCGTTTACAGGAAATGCAGCTGCAACGTTTCGCCGAAGCTTGAACAAGGAGCCGCGAACATGAATCAGCCTTTGTCGCACCATTTGCTGACCATGGCCTATCAGAACGCCTGGGCCAATCATCGACTCGCCAAGGCCTGGAGCCAGTTGAGCCCGGCCGATCTGGCGGCGCCGCGGGTCAGCTTCTTTCCAAGTCTGCGCGCCACCCTCAATCACATCCTGACCTGCGACTGGTTTTACCTGGATGCGCTGGAGCGGGAGTTGCGCGGCGACGATCCGCATCCCGATTGCTATGTGTTTTTCAACCAGGACGAGCCGTTTACGCACGCAGTTGAACTCAAGCGCGAACAAGCGCTGGTGGACCTTCGACTGATCGCCTATTGCGAGCAAATGCGCGACGCAGACCTCGGCAAGATCGTGACCATCGCCCGGGACACGCCGCAACATGACAGCCGCTTGCGCCTGCTGTCCCATCTGTTCGAGCACCAGATCCATCATCGCGGGCAGGTTCACGCCATGCTCAGCGGTACCTCGGTCAAACCACCGCAACTGGACGAGTTTTTCTGTGCCGGTGAGTCAGGCCTGAGGGCTGAGGATTTTGCCGAGCTGGGGTGGACCGAAGCGCTGATCTGGGGTGCTTGAGCGAGAAATTACCGCAGGATCGGGTTGTCGACACGGCTGTGCCCGCGATATTGTCGGTCGGCCCTTCAGTGCGAGATGCACTGGGGCAACTTAATGTGTGAACGAGGGTGGAAATGGAATCCGCAGAAATTCTTGTGCTTCAGGCCAGTTACACCAATCCGCTGCATGCCGAGGCTATTGGGCTGGTGCTGAATGCTTACGCCGAAGACCCGATGGGTGGCGGCCACTCCTTGCCCGCCGACTTGCTCAAGCAACTGCCGGCGGAACTGGCCAAGCGTCCCCACGCGTTCAGCGTTCTGGCCTTCGTCGGTGGCGAGCCGGCCGGGCTGGTCAATTGCTTTGAGGGCTTCTCGACTTTCGCCTGTCGGCCGTTGGTCAACGTGCACGATGTGTGTGTGGTGTCGAAATTTCGTGGCTTGGGGTTGAGCCAGAAGATGCTGCAAAAGGTCGAGGACATCGCCCGCCAGCGCGGTTGCTGCAAAATCACACTGGAGGTGCTGGAAGGTAATGCAGTCGCCCAGGCTTGCTATGGCAAGTTCGGTTTTGCCGCAAGCATGTTCGACCCTGCGCACGGTCGGATGTTGTTCTGGACCAAAGCGCTTTAAGCATTTCAGCTAGGGACGTGAATCGCAATTCGTAGGAGCCAGGCTTGCCGGCGAAGGCGATCTCAAGTACGCCTTCGCCGGCAAGCCTGGCTCCTACGAATCCGATGGGTCCATTTCGCCCTTTGTCTATTTCGGTCTGTAGGTCTCTGTCACTTGCGCGGTTTGATCATTCGGAACCCTGATTTCAGCGGTGTTGCTACTTTGATTCGCCTCCTGGCTCAGCCGCAGGCTCTCAAAGTAATACCGCATGCGTTCAGCGCCGCCTTCGGCGAATGCAGCGGTTGAACTGAACATCATCAGGCCGGCGAGGATCATGGTTGTACATTTCATGGTGTGCCCCACTACGAGTTGTCGGGTCCTTTCGTCCATGAAGCAATGTCGAAGGGACATTATCCGCCGATTCCGTCAAATGGGAATTGCCTGCACCTAGAGCTTCCAGTCCAGGCTCAGGGTCACCGTGCGCGGGTCACCCCAGAACACGCCGTTATAGAACCCGACGTTGTCGTAATACTTCTTGTCGAACAGGTTGTCGACGTTCAAGGAGGCCGACAGGTGCTTGTCGAACTCGTACCGCGACATCAGTTTGACCACGGTGTAGGCCGCCTGCCGGATGTTGGTCCTTTCGGTGATCACCGCACCGTCGGCGCTACGTCCCACCGGGCGACTGGCGGCGCGGAACACATCGCTCTGCCAGTTCACCGCGCCACCCACGGTCAGTGCCTGCCAGTCGCCGGGCAGACGATAGGCCGTGGAGAGCCGGAACATATTCAGCGGCTGGTTGGTATTGGCGCGTTTCTTTTCGCCATTGGTCGAGTGGGTGTAGGTGTAGCCGGCCGTCATGTTCCAGCCGGCCATGACCTCGCCCGAGAGCTCGGCTTCGAAGCCCTGAACCTTGTTGCCTTTGCCGCCTGACTTGTAGAACTCGTCGCCGGTCACAGGGTCCGGTGGCACCGAATCGTCGACTTCGGCTACGTTGTCCTGTTTGCTCCAGAACAGCGCGGTGGCGAGGTTCAGACGTTCTTCAAGCAGGCTGCCCTTGAGCCCCAGTTCATAGTTGCTGCCCACCACCGGTTCGAGGTATTTGCGATTGCGGTCGCGGTTGTCTTGCGGCTTGAAGATGTCGGTGTAACTGACGTATGCCGTGTATTCGGGGGTGAGGTCGTAGAGGAGCCCAGCATAGGGCGTCCACATGTCGTTGTGTTCCTGGCTGCTGGCATCGACGCTGCTCAGTTGCAGGTTGTCGTCGTACTTGTTGGTCTTGGTCGACACTTTCCAGCTGCCATAACGACTGCCGAGTACGGCGTGCAGGTCATTCGTCAGCCTCAGGCGAGTGGCCAGGTAACCGGCCTTCTGGCGAGTACTGTCTTTTGAACCTGAAAGATGGGTGACGGTGTCGGGAAACCTGGCGATGTCGCCCATGTATTTCCAGTCGCGAATGCTTTCGTAATCCGCCGCCCTTGGGCCTTCCGACATGTAGGGGGAATCCTCCCGGCGCTCGGCCTCGCCATAGCCGATCATCATTTCGTGTTCCCGTCCGAACAGCGAGTAAGGGCCTGCCACGTTGAAGTCATAAGCCTTCATTTTTTGCGTACTGAGCATGTGGCTGACGTTGGCGCTCATGCCACTGCGATCAGCCTCGGGGAAACCCCCGCCGCCGTAGTAGATCTTGCCGGCAGTGTCGCTCTCGCGATGGGTGTAGGCGGCCTTGGCGTGCCAGCCGGCACCCAATTGGTGTTCCAGCGTGGCGAACGCGGTTTTGTCCTTGAGCGGCCAGGAACTCCACGACGTGGCCATGTTGGTGGAGCGTCCGAGGTTGGCCTTGCTACCGCCAGCGTTCCAGTACGGCACCGTGCCCCAGGATGTGCCCTGGACGTGTTTGTTCTGATAGTCGTAACCCACGGCCAACACGGTGTCATCGGTCAGGTCGGCTTCGAGAATGCCGTAACCGACCTCCCGTTGTTGCTGGTACTTGTCGCGGAACGAATCGCTGTCGCGATAGGCCAGCACGCTGCGTCCGCGCAAGCGGCCATCAAAGGCCAGCGGACCGCCGACATCCAGATAACTGTAGTAGTCGTCATAACTGCCGCCGCTGACCCCGGTCTGTACCTGCCACTGCGCCGTTGGGCGTTTACGCACCATGTTGATGGTGGCCGACGGGTCGCCCGCGCCAGTGGTCAGGCCGGTCGCGCCGCGAACCACTTCGATGCGGTCGTAGATGATGGTGTCGGAATCGGACTTCATGTAGGTGAAGGTGTTCAGCATGCCGTCGATCTGGAAATTGGTGATCGAGTAACCCCGGGACGAATAACTGACCCGGTCCGAATCGTTATGCTGAACGACCACGCCAGTGGTCTGACTCATGGCTTCGGACAGCGTGCCGAGTTTGAAGTCGTCCATTTGCTGGCGCGTGACCACGGACACCGATTGCGGCGTTTCCTTGATCGACAGGTTCAAGCGCGTCGCAGTGCTCATGGCGCCGGTGGTGTACGACTCGGTGTTTTCGGTGGTGCTGCCCAAGCCTTGGGCGGTGACATTGGTGGCGCCCAGTTCGAGGGTGCGGCCGGGCTCTTTGTCAGGGCTGGTTTGAGCCAGCAAGTCGGGGCACAGGGCGGCACTGCACAAGCCCAGGGTAAAGGTCATGGAACGGGTGATAGGCGCGAACATCGCAGCCGACTCCTTGTCTTCGAGGGAAAAATTCCGTTTGTTCAAAGACGAAGAGGGAAGAAGGGATTTAGCGATTAACGAGAATTATTGTTATTTGCAAATGTTTCGGACAACGCAATCGCGCCATTGGCACAGTGAAAAAGGGGCCGGAACCGGCCCCTGAAAGGATTACTGCTGAATGACTGCCACCGCCTTGGGTTTCATCAGGCTGAAGTCGATCAATGCCTTTTGCTCGCGCTCATAAGGATTGCCGATCATCAATGGCCGTGGTTTGAAACTGTCGCTGACCACGCTCTTGCTGCGATCCAGTTCATCGAAGCTCAGACCCGCCAGATCAGCCCAGGTGTGGATCAGGTGCGAGCTGCTGTAAGGCCGCCCCAGATCACCGGCAAAGCTCCAGTCATGATTTTCGCGCCATTTAGGCGAGGCCCAGGCCATGAACGGAATGGTGTACATCGGCGCCGTCGGTTTGCTTTCGTTGCGCCCAAGGGTGCTGTGGCCAGGAGAATCGAAAACGTCTTCACCGTGGTCGGAGAGGTACAGCAGGAACCCGTTCGGATCGGATTTGGCGTAGTCCTTGATCAGGCTCGAGACCACGAAGTCGTTGTACAGCACCGCGTTGTCATAGCTGTTGTACGTCGGCACCTGATCGTCGCGCACACCGTCCGGAACGTCTTTGCGGTCCTTGAACTTATCGAAGGACGACGGATAACGGTATTGATAGCTCATGTGCGTGCCAAGCAAATGCACGACGATCAGCTTGCGCGGCGCAGCGTCGGCCAAGGCCTTGTTGAACGGCTCGATCACGTCGCCATCGTACTGGGCGGCATTCTGGTTGCGGTTGTTGTTCAGGTATACCTGCTCGTCGGCCTGCTCGGAGAAGGTCGTCAGCATGGTGTTGCGCTTGGTCATGGTCTGCTGGTTGGTGATCCAGAAGGTCTTGTAGCCTGCCTGTTTCATCATGCTGACCAGCGACGGAGTCGACAGATACAGGTCCGGGTTTTCTTCGTCGGCGAAGGTCAGAACCTGCTGCAACGCCTCGATGGTGTAAGGGCGCGGGGTGATGACGTCATCGAAGACCGCCAGTTGATCCTTGAGTTTGTCCAGCTCCGGGGTGGTTTCCCGAGGGTAGCCGTAGAGGCTCATGCGCTGACGGTTGGTGGACTCACCGATCACCAGCACCAGCGTCGCCGGCTGATTGGCCGCCGAATCCTTGAGATTGTGCAGCGGTGGAATCTTGCTGGCGCTATGGAGCATGTCCTGCATGCCGGCCAGGGTATCGAGGTAGCGGTGATAAGCCACGGCCATCTGCCAGGGCACCGCGGGCTCGATGCGGGTTTCGAACTTTTCGAATCCGCCGGCGAGGCTGCCGGTACGCGCGGTTTGCTTGATCAGCGGATAACCGACGACGGCGACCACAATCGCCGTTGCAGCCACCAGCGCCCGACCGCGCGGCATGTACACCGGGCGCAAGCGAGTCCAGAGGAAGTAAGCGAAAGCGGTGTGAGCGAGGAACGCCGCCACCATCCACCAGGCAAAGTACTGAGTCATGTACTCGCCGGCTTCAGAGATGTTCGACTCGAACATAATGAAGATGACGCTTTGGGAAAACTCCTGCTGATAGATGAAGAAGTAACCCAGGCTGGCCATTGAGCAGGCCCACAGCACCACACCGATCAGTGCAGCCATGACACGTGTTTGTTTGGGGAACAGCAGCATCGGCGCAAGCCAGATGGCACTCATCACAAAGGCTTGGCGGAACCCGGTAAAACCAGAGGTGCCGGTCAGTTGGATCAGTAGTTGGGTAATGCCGGAAAAATACCAGAAGAACAGAAACAGCCAGAGAAATCCTGTCCAGTCGAAACCTTTCGCAGACGTATTGCTGCGTTTAAACAAAGCCATTCAGCGCTCCAGCCAGTAATCACTTTCATCGTCGGGACATCAATATCACCGACGAACAGGCACCGCGCGGATACCGAGCGGCCATAATGCGCCGGAGTATCAACAAGCGGGTGTGAAAACTTTGTGAGTTGCCGGGTTTGTCAAAGAGCGATGGCAGGTCGGAAACAGCAGCGGGCTGCTTCCGAATCAAGCGAGGGGATCAGGCGTGAGGCACACGGTGAGTGACGGGCAAAGGCTGGGCCTGATTGCTTTGTGTCAACAAGCGCAATTGCGCGAGCTCCTGCTTCAACTGGTCGCGCTCGTCTTTCAACTGGCGCAATTCATCGCGACGGATCGTGACGTAAAGGGTTTGTGCTGGCAGTGCTGCGTGTACTGTGCCCATTGCTCACCTCGCAAATGGCTGTCTCAACTGTAAACCTGCCCCGACATCGGGTGCTGACTTACTATCGGCGCTGATTTTGATTTCTTTTGCCCTGGAAGGGAACTTTTTTATTTTTCATGGTCGTTGTGTCTTCGATGCGATTACCGACGTTATCAATCTGGATCGGGCACAATGCCCGGAAACTATGTGCCCCGACGCTGGACTAAGTCGAATGAGTCGCGTTGGGCTATAACCTTTGACACACATTTATTTAGTAGTAGGGAGCATCAGCACATGCAACTCGGGATTATTGGACTGGGCCGCATGGGCGGCAATATTGCGCGGCGCCTGATGCTCAACGGTCATACCACCGTTGTTTACGACCGCAATACCGCCTTTGTCGACACCCTGGCCGCAGAAGGCGCCTCTGGCGTCATCGACCTGCCGGCACTGGTCGCTGGCCTGGCCAAGCCACGTGCGGTGTGGGTCATGCTGCCGGCCGGCGCACCGACCGAAGACACCATCGGCACCCTGAGCACCTTGCTCGAAGCTGGCGATACCATCATCGACGGCGGCAACACCTTCTATAAGGACGACATCCGCCGGGCGAAAACCCTCTCGGAAAAAGGCCTGCACTACGTCGACGTTGGCACCTCCGGCGGCGTCTGGGGCCTGGAGCGTGGTTATTGCATGATGATCGGTGGCGAAGCCGAAGTGGTTAAACGCCTTGATCCACTGTTCGAGAGCCTTGCACCGGGCCTGGGCGACATCCCTCGCACCAAGGACCGCAAGTCCGAAGACGATCGTGCCGAGCGCGGTTACATCCACGCAGGCCCGGCCGGTTCGGGCCATTTCGTGAAAATGATCCACAACGGCATCGAATACGGAATGATGCAGGCCTTCGCCGAAGGCTTCGACATCCTCAAGACCAAAGCCAGCACCAACCTGCCAGAAGACCAGCGTTTCGACCTGAACGTAGGCGACATCGCCGAAGTCTGGCGTCGTGGCAGCGTCGTGTCGTCCTGGTTGCTCGACCTGACCGCCGACGCGCTGGCCAGCGACCCGAAACTCGACGGTTATTCAGGCTCGGTGGCTGACAGCGGTGAAGGTCGCTGGACCATCGAAGCCGCCATGGAGCAATCGGTGCCTGTACCGGTGCTGTCGAACTCGCTGTTCTCCCGCTACCGTTCGCGCGGGCAAGGCACCTTTGGCGACAAGATTCTCTCGGCCCAGCGCTTCGGCTTCGGCGGCCACGTGGAGACTTCGAAAAAATGACCCGGCTGATCCGCAATAAATCCAAGGCAGAACCCGCACCACCGACCACGCTGTTTCTGTTCGGTGCCCATGGTGATCTGGTCAAGCGTCTGTTGATGCCGGCGCTGTACAACCTGAGTCGTGACGGTCTGCTTGGGGATGGATTGCGGATCATCGGCGTTGACCACAACGCCATCACCGATGAAGCCTTTGCGAAAAAACTCGAAGACTTCATTCGGGCCGAAGTGGCCGCGAAGGTCGGCAAGGGCGATCAAGCCCTTGACCCGGACTTGTGGGCCAAGTTGGCCAAAGGCATCAGCTACGTCCAGGGCGACTTTCTGGACGACAGCACCTATCAAGCGCTGGCGGCGAAAATCGCCGCCAGCGGCACCGGCAACGCCGTCTTCTACCTGGCCACCGCGCCACGTTTCTTCAGCGAAGTGGTGCGTCGTCTCGGCGCCGCCGGTTTGCTGCAAGAGTCGCCAGAGGCGTTCAGAAGGGTGGTGATCGAAAAACCCTTCGGCTCCGATCTGCATACTGCCGAAGCCTTGAACGCTTGCTTGCTCAAGGTGATGACGGAAAACCAGATCTACCGGATCGATCACTATCTGGGCAAGGAAACCGTGCAGAACATTTTGATCAGCCGGTTCTCCAACAGCCTGTTCGAAGCGTTCTGGAACAACCACTACATCGACCACGTACAAATCACCGCCGCCGAAACCGTCGGCGTGGAAACCCGTGGCAGTTTTTATGAACACACCGGCGCCTTGCGGGACATGGTGCCCAATCACCTGTTCCAGTTGCTGGCGATGGTTGCAATGGAGCCGCCGGCCGCTTTTGGCGCCGATGCGGTACGCGGCGAGAAAGCCAAGGTGGTCGGTGCGATTCGCCCCTGGTCGGTCGAGGACGCGCTGGCCAACTCGGTGCGCGGCCAATACACCGCTGGTGAAATCGACGGCAAGCCGATGCCGGGGTATCGCCAGGAAAGCAACGTGGCGCCCGACAGCAATACCGAAACCTACGTCGCGCTGAAGGTCATGATCGACAACTGGCGCTGGGTCGGCGTGCCGTTTTACTTGCGCACCGGCAAGCGCATGAGCGTGCGCGACACCGAGATTGTCATCTGCTTCAAACCGGCGCCGTATGCTCAGTTCCGCGATACCGAGGTCGATGAGTTGCAACCGACCTATCTGCGAATCCAGATTCAACCCAACGAAGGCATGTGGTTCGACCTGCTGGCCAAACGGCCCGGCCCGGCTTTGAAAATGGCCAATATCGAACTGGGCTTTGCCTACAAGGATTTCTTTGAAATGCAGCCGTCCACCGGCTATGAAACCCTGATCTACGATTGCCTGACTGGCGATCAGACGCTGTTCCAGCGCGCCGACAACATCGAGAACGGCTGGCGCGCCGTGCAACCTTTCCTCGATGCCTGGCATCAGGACGCGAGCGTGCAGAGCTATGCTGCTGGCGAAGACGGCCCGCAGGCCGCAGAAGATCTGCTGACTCGCGATGGTCGCGTCTGGCACGGCCTCGGATGATCGACGCACCGCAGCCTCCCATCCGTTTTCTGCTCAGTGACATGGACGGCACTTTGTTGCTGCCCGATCACAGCCTCAGCCAACGCACTATTGAAGCGGTCCGTTCCTTGCGCGAGGCCGGCGTGCTGTTCAGTCTGGCCACCGGCCGTCCACCCAAAGCCATGTTGCAGCAGATTGAAGCCCTGGGTGTCGACCTGCCGACGGCAGCCTTCAATGGCGGTACTATCGTCAATCCGGACGGCAGTTTGCTGGTCGCGCATTACTTGCCGGCAACGGCTGCGCTGACGGCATTGGCGCTGTTTGCAGACCGGCCGGACATTGAAATCTGGGTGTTCAGTGGTGGCGACTGGTTGCTGAAAGATCCGAACGGCCCAATGGTGCCTCGTGAACAGCATGGCCTGGGTTATCCGCCAGTGGTGGTGGAAAGTTTTGAGCCGTATCTGGAGCGCATCGACAAGATCGTCGCCACCAGCAACAACACGCAATTGTTGATTGAACTGGAAGCGCTCCTGCTGCCCAAAGTGAAAGGCCAGGCACAAGTCTCCCGTTCACAGCCGATTTATCTGGACGTGACCGCGATGCAAGCCAACAAGGGTGCAGCGCTGGCAACACTGGCCGAGTTTCTCGGTGTGCCGCTGGAGCAGACCGCGGCGCTGGGCGATGGCGGCAACGACCCGGCGATGTTTCACCGCGCAGGCTTGTCGATCGCGATGGGGCAATCGGAAGAGGCAGTGAAGCGCCAGGCCGATGTGGTGACGGGCGCCAATACCGAGGACGGCGCGGCGCAGGCAATCGAGCGCTACATCCTCCCTCACTAACAACACACAACCAATGTGGGAGCGAGCCTGCTCGCGAAGAGGCCATGTCAGTCAACATTGATGTTGAATGACGCACCGCTTTCGCGAGCAGGCTCGCTCCCACATTTTTTGGTCGGTGTTACAGCCAGAAACTCACTGCGTACCAGCCAAGAACACCCATCACCACGGTGTACGGCAACGCCATCCACACCATCCGTCCGTACGACAGGCGAATCAGCGGTGCAATCGCCGAGGTCAGCAGGAACAGAAATGCAGCCTGACCATTGGGCGTCGCCACGCTCGGCAGGTTGGTGCCGGTGTTGATCGCAATCGCCAGTGTCTCGAAATGCTCACGGCTCATGTGGCCAGAGATGAAGGCCTGTTTGACTTCGGTGATGTAAATGGTCGCGACGAACACGTTGTCGCTGATGGCCGACAGCAAGCCGTTGGCAATAAACAGCATGCCCGGCTGTTGATCCGCTGGCAGCGCCAGCACCCACTGGATCAAAGGCGTGAACAGTTGCTGATCGTGAATCACCGCCACCACCGCGAAAAACACCACCAGCAGCGCTGTGAACGGCATGGCGTCCTTGAACGCGTTGCCGATACGGTGCTCGTCGGTGATGCCAGTGAATGCGGTGATCAGCACGATCACCATCAAGCCGATCAGCCCGACTTCAGCAATGTGGAACGCCAGCCCGGCAATCAGAATCAGCGCTGCCAACCCCTGCACGATGAGCGCTGCACGTTGGCGCGAGGTGCGTTCGGCATTGTCTTCTGCCGCGTAATTGGCCAGAACCGCACGCACGTTGTCCGGTAACAGCGTGCCGTAACCGAACCAGCGAAGTTTCTCCAGCAGGACGCAGGTCACCAGGCCTGCCACCAGGACCGGCAGTGAAACTGGGGCGACTTTCAGAAAGAACTCAGAGAAGTGCCAGCCCATCTCGTGGCCGATCAGCAGGTTCTGCGGCTCACCGACCAATGTGCAAACACCGCCCAGTGCGGTACCCACGGCGCCGTGCATCAGCAGGCTGCGCAGAAAAGCGCGAAATTGTTCCAGGTCGGCGTGATGGAGGGTAGGCAGGTGCTGGTCATCGCCAAACTCGCTGTCCTGACGCGGATCGTTGCCGGAAGCGACGCGGTGATACACCGAGTAAAAGCCGACGGCTGCACTGATGATCACGGCGGTCACGGTCAAGGCGTCAAGAAATGCCGACAGAAATGCCGACAGGAAGCAGAACATCAACGCCAGCAGCGCCTTGGAACGAACCCCGAGCAGCAGCCGTGAGAACAGAAACAGCAGCAGGTCTTTCATGAAGTAGATACCGGCCACCATGAACATCAGCAGCAGGATCACCGGGAAGTTGTGCACCAGCTCGTCGTAGAGTGCCTGGGGCGTGGTCATCTTCAGCAACAGTGCTTCGATCAACAGCAGGCCACCGGGCATTAACGGATAGCACTTGAGCGCCATGGCCAGGGTGAAGATGAATTCCAGCACCAGCAGCCAACCGGCCACCACCGGGCCGACGGTCCACAGCGCCAATGCGTTGAGAATCAGGAAGCCGACAATGCTTGCCTTGTACCAGCGGGGTGAATGCCCGAGAAAATTATGCGCGAACGCCTGAGCCATTGAACCGGGCATCGGCTACTCCTTGTATTAAGAAGCGCGCAACTTGCCGTAAGCGGAAGCGAAGATCAAGTGTAGGAAAACTGTGCAGGCCTACCCTAAATAGCGTGCGACGATCGCTCGATAGTTGCCGTCCAGTGAATAACCTCCGACGACAATGTTTCCATCGGCCTGCATGACCACTGAAGTCGCGGTATCCAGGCTGCGGCCCAGGCGGGTGCGAACCCAGCCGGAGCCATTGCCGAAGCTGCAATCGAGCTGCCCGTCGGGCAGATACCGCGCCAAAATGAAATCCGCCTCGACGCCGCCGATCGTGGCCCCGACCGTCACCACACAGCCGTCCGGCAGTGCCTTTGCGTCGGTCCACTGGCAGCCACTGTGACCGATTTCCAGCAGTTGGGCGTGGCCTCCATTGCAATGAATGTCCGGGCGGCCGTTGCTGTGTAGTTTCAGTGCCAGGCAATGCATCGGGTCGCGGCTGCTGCCAAAACACTGCACATCGCCATTTTCCTGTTGAACGATCTGGCTGACCTGAGCGCTATACCCGCGCGCCTTGAAGGTCATGAAACCATCCACGGCGAAACAATCGTCGAGCCTGCCGTCGGTGTGATAGCGGGCCAGCAGGCCTTCTTCAGGGAAGTTGATCGAGCCGCCCACCAGGATCCGGCCGTCTCGTTGCACCATCAGGCTGCTGAGCCAGGTGTTCATCAACAAGTGCCTGACAATCACGAAGCCACGACCGTTGAAGGTGTCGTCCAGCGAGCCGTCGGAGTTGAGCCGTATCAGCATGCCGACATGATCGGACAGTTCGAAGTGATGATTGGCCTGCAGCAGGATTCGACCATCCTCCTGCACGCAGATATCACAACCTTCGGCGCCCGATACGCCGGGGGGGAGCCAAGTGTCACGCATGCCTTGGGAAAGGCCGCCCGGCAGACGCACGACGCAACGGCCGTTGTCGCCAAAACCTTGAACCGGGCGGCCATGCTGATCAAACAGGGCGAGTGCAGGCAATGTTCGGTGAGCATTTTCGTAGTGCAGCCCGGCCACCAGAATGTGCCCATCGGGCAGTACGTGGACTTTGCCGGCCATGGCCTCGAAGCCGTGTTCAAATTGCCCGATGATGCTGCCTTGATTGCCGAACGCCAGATCCGCCGAGCCGTCCTCGAGCAAGCGAGCCACGCCGAAGCGACTGCCACCAGGCGTTCCTACCTTCGCCGCGACTAACAACCTGCCACGAGAATCAATCGCGACCCCGTTGGCCATGCTTGAGAGGCTGCCAGCGAAATACACCTGGGTTTTGCCCGCCGAGGCAAAGGTTGCATCAAGTTGCCCGGCGTCACTCAGTGTTGCCGGTAACGCAAACGCGGTCTGGATTGACATGCACGCAGCTCCTTGCGAGTCGTCCTGAACCGGGAGTTTGGGTGGCGACTGTATAAGGAAACATTCAATCCCTGAACGCCTGGATGCACAACTGTCATAACTAACAGGCGGAGGGTCGCTGTGTGCCAGAACAGTGTCTTTTCGAACCACTGACAAGCCTGCCAAGTAGTAGGGCGCGTGCAAGTTCGAATAATAATCGGGGGAGGGCGCGGGTTACCGTTTGGTAACCCGCAAAACGCTTAGTGTGGCATCGACCACGATTGGAGTTTGTAACCCTCCTCGCTCAATTCCGCACGTGCCGCTTCAAGCAGGCATTCAAGTTGCGCAGGATCGGTATAGGCACTGCTTGGGATCTGCTTACGGCCGATGCTGCGAGTGTTGGTGCGATCCATAACGGTCAGGCTGAGTTCACCATTACCGTCTTGTGGGGCCCAAGCCACGCATTGGAACGGTTGGAATGCGCGGTCGGCAATCAAAAGAGCTTCGTTGATGCGGAGCGGGGCGTTCATGGGTTTTTCTCTCTGTATGCCCAATCAAGTGATGTGCCGTCGGTTGGGCTTACCGTTCGGCTAGTTACTTGTACTGATGCCCTCAACCGGGGGGCGGGTCACATACTGTTGAAAGAAATATCAACTTTCTTTGTTTGGCTCAAGGTAGGGACTGGCTTTGAAAGCTGAATGAAAGGAAAGACTCGTTAGGTAACTAACTAAGTCGCTTCTTATAACTAATAACGCAACCGCTCTATAGTCAAACGGTACAAGGTCACGTCAGATTATTGCTAACGTTACAGCCAGGCCCGCCAAGCGACTGTTTTTAATAATATTTCATAAATTTGGCGCCAAGGAACAGTCATGATCGAAGTGCCTGCCTTACGACGTCTGTTAGTAGTGGACCCCTGTGACGACTGTCATCGTCTATTGCCGGGTTTACGCAATGTGGGTTGGGATGTTGACAGCTGCAGCCTGGAAAACGCAGGGGACAAAACTTGCGACGTCGGCTTGTTGCGTTTGCAGCCTTTTCACCTCGAACGCCCGGAAGCCGTCAAAGAGCTGATCAGTCGCAGCGGTACCGAGTGGATCGCCGTACTCAATCAGGAAGTCCTGCGATTGCAGAATGTCGGGGACTTTGTCTGCGAATGGTTTTTCGATTTCCATACCTTGCCATTCGATGTGTCCCGGGTTCAGGTGACGCTGGGGCGAGCATTCGGGATGGCACGTCTGCGTGGGCAGGGCACGGTTCACATTGATCAGCCTGAACACGAACTGCTTGGCGACAGCAAACCCGTTCGCGAGCTGCGCAAGTTGCTGAGCAAGCTGGCGCCTACCGAGTCTCCGGTATTGATCCGGGGTGAAAGCGGTACCGGTAAAGAACTGGTCGCCCGCACGCTCCATCGACAATCCCAACGTCACAGCAAACCCTTTGTCGCGATCAATTGCGGCGCGATTCCAGAACACTTGATCCAGTCCGAACTGTTTGGCCACGAGAAGGGGGCCTTTACTGGCGCCCATCAACGCAAGGTCGGGCGGATTGAAGCGGCTAACGGCGGCACGCTGTTTCTCGACGAAATCGGTGATCTGCCCCTGGAGCTGCAGGCTAACCTGTTGCGTTTCCTCCAGGAAAAGCACATCGAGCGGGTGGGTGGCAGTCAGCCGATTCCCGTGGATGTGCGGGTGTTGGCTGCGACCCATGTCGATCTTGAGGCCGCGATCGAGAAGAAACGCTTTCGTGAAGATCTGTATTACCGCCTGAACGTGTTGCAGGTCGCGACCGCGCCCCTGCGTGAGCGCAATGGCGATCTGTCGATGCTGGCCAACCACTTTTCCCATTTCTACAGCCATGAAACCGGCCGCCGTCCGCGCAGCTTCAGTGAAGACGCCTTGATTGCCATGGGCAAGCATGACTGGCCGGGCAATGTGCGCGAGCTGGCCAACCGGGTACGTCGCGGGTTGGTACTGGCCGAAGGCCGGCAGATCGAAGCGCGAGACCTGGGGCTGATCAGCCAGCAGATCGTTGCCGCGCCCATGGGCACGCTGGAAAACTACAAGCACCGGGCAGAGCGCCAGGCCTTGTGCGATGTGCTTAACCGCCACAGCGATAATTTGAGCATCGCCGCCAAAGTGCTGGGGATATCCAGGCCTACTTTCTACCGTTTGTTGCACAAGCATCAGATACGTTAGACGCAAGCTCTACAACAAAAAGCCCCGCCGCGATTGAAGTCGCAGCGGGGCTTTGTTGTTGTGGATCAGAAGTAGTACGGGAATTTCAGGCTGAAGGAAAAGTCTGGCGAGTCGTCGGTCAGGCCGATGGACAGGTTGGGAACGATCGTCAGGTTATCGGTTGCTGCCAGAGTCATGCCGATGTTGAAGTTGGCCGAGTTGTAGTCGCTGTTGGTAATCGACTGCCAATCGCCACCGTCCGGCTTGATCTTGCTCTTGCTGGCGAACTGATCGGTGAACGAGAACGACATACTCATCTTCTCGTTCAAGGCGAATGCAATGCCAGCGCCGACCTGCCAGGAGTTGCCCAGTTTCACGTCCCCGGGCACCTTGGCATTGACCTGAGGGCTGATGTCGCTGAAAGAGTCTTCAATGTTGTAGGTGTAGGACAGGCTGCCGAACAGCACGGCCGGGTCGAAGGTCTTGACCAGCGAGATACCCGGGGTGATCGACCAGATACCGTTGCCAGTAGGCAAGTCCTCGGGTACCGAGAGGTTATCGTTGCCAGAGACCGGGACCAGCTTGATGCCGTAAGGGTCATCACCTGTCGGCGCCTTGACGCGCAGTGTAGCAACCGCGTCGGGCAGGTTAGCCGACTCATCCAGAAACTTGTAAGCAACGCCAACGTTCACATCGCCGATGGTCGGGTCGCGGGTGACCGTGGCGTCCGACGTCACCGGGCCTGCGCCACCGGCGCCACCGGAGGAATACGTTGATTGGCGATAAACCACGGGGACGTTAATGTCGAACTGCCAACGGTCTCCCGTGTTGTAGCGGGCGGTCAGGTCCAGGGTCCAGTTATCCGCCTTGATACGGTCGATGTTGATGTTGCCGAGGAAAATCGAGTCCAGTGCCAGGAAGCCGTTGAGTACCAACGCACGGGTATCGTAGTGCGTGTAAGTCACGCCGGTTTCGAAGCTGAACTTGCCGCCACCGAAGAAGCCGCTGGCTTCGTCATACAGGTTGGAAACGCTTTGCGCAGGCTCCGAATCATCCTTGAGTGACTGGCCGTATGAACTGCCTGTGGTTCCCGGCGCACCGGCGGCCACCGTCTGGCCACTCCTGGTCGTTTCGGCAGGGGATTTGGTCAGGCGTTTGGGAGCCGGTGTCGCGGGTGTTTCTTCGACTTGGCGAACGCGTTGCTCAAGTACCATCAGCGCGTTCTGTTGTGCTTCGTAACGCTGTTTCAACTCCATGAGTTCTTGTTTTAGCATCTCCACCTGGGGGTCCGGTGCTGCGTATAGCAGTGTCGCCGGGGCCAGGCTACTCAAATAAACGATAGCTCTGAACGTTAACGATCGGTGCATGGGTTAGCCGTCCCTTCTGACTTCATCTGATGAGACTGAGCGTAGATCAGAATCCTTGGGTGCGAAGACCTTTGAGTTGGTCCAGGTTGCCGTCCAGCGACCCGGCTGTCGCCCCGTTTTCACGCAGCACGACATTGAAGGACGTGAGATTGCGGACCTGGTTGCCACCGCCGAGCAACGTCGTGTTCTGCATCAGCCCACCCTGGCCCAGGCGTTGTACGGTACTGCCCTGGTTGTTGTTGGCCACGATGTTGAGTTGCACACCGGTACCGGCCGAGGAAATGCTCAGCGAGCCCGCGCCATTGGCGTCGGTCAACGTCGAGCCTGCGGCCAATGCCTGGCCCTGCTGTTGCGTTGTTGGTGCCTGGTTACCCCTTGTGACGTTGATATCAACGTAGTTGTAGGCAGCGTTATGGTCGCCGGCAGCACGCACGACTTGGGTGACGCCTTCGGTGCTGTTGAGGCCGCTGCCGCCCGTGACGATGCCGGTGCCTTGCGAACTCGCTGAGCCATTACCTTTTTCGTTGATTATCGACACATAGAACTGTGGCGTGATGGTCGATTGTTGAATTTGCATCGAGGAAGTTGCCCCGATCACTTCACCGTTGGCATTTTGCCAAGTGCTGGTCATGACAATACCGAAACTGATGATCCGTCCCGGCATGACATAGCGGCCTCGCAGGCTCGCCAGTTCCTGATCGTTCAGTTCAATGGGTTTGAATATCTGTGCCTGGGTCGGCAGGCTGGCGGCCAGGCAAACCATCGCCAGCCAGATTGGAGTCTTCATTGGAATGCTCCCGGAGCGTCGTGCTCCCTTGTTATTAGAAGAAGTCGCTTTGGATGAATCCGAAATCCATCAACTCTGCGTCTTGCACCGGGCTGAAGGTGTTGATGCGGTTCTTGGCGGTCAGTGGCAGGGGAGGGTCTAGCAACGCATTGGTTTTGTCGTAGCCCTGGCCGATGACGGCAAAGATGATGCCGTTCCAGCCTTTTACAAAGTCTTCGACTTTGTAACGTTTATGACCGAGTACCGGATCGCCGATATATACCCAGCCCTTGTGAACTTTTTGCATGACCACAAAATGTTTGTAGCCACGGATATCCATGAGTACCACAACCGGAATTTTGATCTCGCTCAACGTTTCCTGTGCTACCCGGTAGCCACGGGCCCGCATGCCGAGACTTTCCACGTAGCGCTTCATGTCGAGCATGGAAAAGCCCTGGACGCGGACAAGTTCCTGATCGGAGTGTGCCAGCATGCCTTCGATGATTTGTTCTTCGTCCACGTCAAGCCAATACGCCTGGCGCAATATCGTCGCCAGCGCAGCCGCGCCGCAACTGAAGTCGGTTTTCTGTTGGACCAGGTCGGCAAACTTGCGCTCACGCACGCTTTGGATCGGCTTGAACACCACCGCGCCGCCCGGCAGGACGGAAAGCGGTATTTGTGCAGCCTCGCTCACACTGGTCACGCAAAGCAAAAATGCCAAGGCGATAATGCGCATAGTGGGATGCCTTCTGGTTATGTTGAAAAAAGGCCCCCATAAGGGGGCCTCCAGAGACAACAATTAGAACGACTGGTTGGAAATGGCCAGCGAGTTGCTTTGTTGGTTACCCACACCGGCAGCCACGTTGACGCCCAGGTTGCCACTACCGCCATTCACCGAACCGCTCAGGGTTGCAGTGTTGGTAATAGGGTTAGCCCAGCCAGTTGGAGTCAGCACTTGATAAGAGACGGTAGTGCTCAAATCATATGAGCTGCTTTCACTGTAGCTTTTCGCTTTTGCGTACTCGGATTCGGACGATTTCGAGCCCGATTTTTCGAACGAAGAGGCGTTCGCTTTCTCGAACGACGCGTCGAACGATTTTTCGAACGAGGAATCGCGCGATTTGTCGTACGAGGATTCGTGCGATCTGTCGTACGAGGAGTCACGCGATCTGTCGAACGAAGAATCGCGCGATCTGTCGAACGAGGAATCGCGCGATACGTCGAACGATCTGTCTACCGATACGTCAAGCGTTGCGTCAACCGATGCGCTAAGCGATGCCTCGGAACTGCTGCTGCGGGTGCGATCGCCAAAGCCATAATTGACGGTAGTGGAACGGGAAGCCGCCGCTTCAGCGTCCAAGGTAGCGCCCAAGGAAGCACTCAAGGAAGCACTCGAAGAACCGTTCACATTACTGCTGTTGGAACCGCTTGCAGAACTGCTGTTGGAACCGCTTGCAGAACTGCTGTTGGAACCGCTCGCAGCACTGCTGTTGGAACCGCTCGCATTGCTGCTGTTGGAACCGCTTACATCAATGCTTAGGGAACCGCTGCTTTCAGAGCTGCTGGCACCCGCCGCGGCCCAGCTCGAAGAAGCGCTTTCACTGCCGCTAGCCTCGAACGACTTATCTTTAGAGAAAGTACCGGTGGCCGTGTTGGTTCTCGTAATAGTATCCACGCGGAAGGTCCGATCAGCGCGGTTCTCCACGGTCAGGCCAGGACCGCTTTGATTGGCAGAGGCGCTTGCGCTTGCATTACCCAGCGGGGCATTGGAGTTGGCAATTGCCATGGTGTTTTTCTGTTGGTTCAGGTCGCCGCCAGCAATGTTGATACCCATGTTGCCGCTGCTGCCATCGCCCGATCCGCTCATCACGGCAGAGTTTGTGACGCCGTAGTTGAGGACCTTGTTGTTGTTGCTGTATTGCGTGACTCGAGCGGTGGCTTGTGAAGTGCCGAACACGAAGCTGTTATCGAGGCTGGAGGTGGAACCTGCGTTTGCAATGGCGGCCGCGTTGTCTTGTTGGTTGCCGGCGCCTGCTGCCACGTTGATGCCGACGTTGCCGCTCGCACCTGAGCCTGAGCTGCTCATCTCGGCTGAGTTCTCAGTCCCTTCATTGAGGATGCGGTTACCGGTACTACTCTGCCGATCGTTTGCATTGGCGGTTGCGTTGGTTTTGATCCATGTTGGAGGAGGGGTGTGGTTGTTACCATTATGGTGACCATTATGGTGTCCACGCCGATCGTTCTGCCCAGCTTGTGCAGCAACAGCCAAGACCGCAGCGATTGCAAAAACCAGAGGTTTTATTGCCATCGAAGGTTTCATGGTGATTCTCCGTACTTATTTTAGGTTAAGTGTTGTACCTACCTGTTTGGATCAATCCATGATCCGTACGCTCAGGGTGTTGGCCGTTCGGTTTCCCACCCCGGCGCTCTGATTCAACTGGATCACCCCACGGCTACCGGTGAAGGCCTGATCGCTGGTAGCGACCTGGCGATAGCCTGGTGCAGAGTCAGTTGGATCGGAGTTGATGATCAGCGCCACGTTCTGTTGCCTGAGGACGCTGTCGTCGATACTTTGCGGCTGTGTGCCAATGCTTATCCGCAGGGCATTGGCTTGCTGGTTGCTGGCGCCCGCGCTCTGGTTTACACCCAGTACGCCGTTGCCGTGGCTGAAGGAGTCGCCTTGAATGCTGGACCGAGCATCGATCCTGGGGTCGACTACCGTACGCAGCCGTTGGCGAATCTGTGTGGTCGCGCTGGCTCCATGGCCAACGGCGATGGCCCGGGCGTTAGCTTGTTGCTGAAGATCGCCTGCAGCCTGATTGACGGTGAGATTGCCCTGGTACTGTGTGCCCGAGCCGTCGATGTCGGCGTTGTTGATGACGGGAGATTGAGCAAAGGTCGATGCACTGCAAAACATGGCGATAATCAGCAGCGTACGATTCATCTTAACGGTCTCCCGTGATGGCTTTCAGAGCACCCAGGCCTTGCTGGACGCTTGAATTGACCATGTTGGCAATACCGTTGCCGGCATTTCCCGAACGTCCAGCGGGGAGGTTGGAAAGCTGGGTCTGGTTGCTGATATTGCCGCCCAGGTTGCTGGTGTTTTGGGTGACCAGGCGGGAGATGCCTGCACCACTGGCGACACCGGCAAAGTCGCCGTCGCTCAACTCGTTCGTTTGACTGACGATGTGTTTGGTCGGGTTGGCATTGGCGGTCGTGGGGCTAGGGTCGGGAATCAACGGCGCACGTATTGCCATGCGCGGTTGGACATCTCGTTTGATAATAATGATGCCGTTGTCAGCCTGTACGGGCATGCAGACACTTGAGCCCAGTGCGCATCCGATCAGCAGGAGGCTATAAAAGTTGTTACCAAGTTTCCCCACGGCGGCAATTCCTTCTGTAAGTGGAACGCTGGCCCTTATCAGCGTTTCGATGTAGAGAGCAGAAGGTGTGCCGGTTTTTGTTTTTCTTTTGAAAACAGTTAGTTGGCTTAAATTGTCGAAGTAGTCAAAAAATTTTGTAACGCGACTGAGACAGAGCCACGCAAAAACGCCGCCTATGCTGGCGGTATTCCTCGCTAAGGCCGGTGCAGGCGGGTTGTATCAGTGGCTTAACATTTTCTTGCTGGAGTGCTTATTCCGCTTTAGCTCGCGGGTTTGCGCAGGGAAGGGTGTTTCAGGAATGGACATTTGCGGCCGGGCGGGGGTGGCCCTGTCAGATCTTGAGCAAGCGCGTCACAGCCTCGAATGCCGCGTCCTTGCGCTGTTGCCAATCACCTTGCAGCACCTGGCAGGGCTGGCGGTGCAGGTCAAGCCATTGGCGGCTGGCCTGGAAAAACGCCAGGCGCTCTGCCAGTTGCGGTTGGCAACGCTGCCCGTCGTCATGCCAGGTCACGGTTTCAGGGCTCAGCAGCAAATGCAGGTCGTAGTGCCGTGCCAGCAATGCTTGCTCGATCCACGTCGGGCAATCGCCAAACAAGGTCTGGCTCCAGAGGATGTTGCTCAGCAAGTGAGTGTCGAGAATCAGCAAATGCGGCTGCCGGGCGCGTGCCTCGTCCTCCCATTTCAGCTGCCCAAGGGCGATTTCCGCAATGTCGGCCAGGCAGGTGTCTCGTGGATTTTGTTCGATGAACCAGCGTACATATTCGTCTACCAGGACCCCGCCGAAATGCTCTTGCAACTCGGCTGCCAGCCAACTCTTGCCGCTGGATTCGGGGCCTGTGAGTACCAGGACTTTCATGTGCGCAACGCCAGATCGGCCCGCCATTCCCGCCAGCCTTGCACGGCAATCAGGGCGAACATCGCATAGAGCCCGGCGGTCAGGTACAGGTCTTTGTAGATGAACAGCCCGACGAAGATCACATCCAGGGTGAACCACAGCGGCCAGCATTGAACGCGCTTTTGCGCCATCCATAACTGCGCCACCAGGCTGAAGCCCGTCAGTGCCGCATCGAGCCAGGGTTGTGCGGCATCGGTCCAGTTCGCCATTGCAGCACCCAGCAACAGACTGCCGATCGCGCCAATGAGCAGACTCAAAGCGACCGATTTACCGTCGAGCAGGCTGACCTGCCGACCCTGGTGCGCGCCCCCATGCGTCCACTGCCACCAGCCATAGAGCTGCAATGCGGCGTAGATCACCTGCAGGAGCATGTCCGAGTAGAGCTTCACCTCAAAAAAGATCCAGCTATAAAGCAGCACCATGACCAGGCCGATCGGCCAGCACCAAGGGTTCTGTTTGACCGTCAACCAGACGGCAATGACACCGAGGGTAGCGGCGAACAGTTCAAGCCCGGACATGGAGGCTCCTTGGGGGAAGTCGAAGAGGGGACGGATTGTAACGGCAGGCGCTGCCAAGTAGAACCGCCTGTGGCGAGGGGATTTATCCCCGTTGGGCTGCGAAGCGGCCCCTTTTTTTCCAGCCACACCGCGTCCAATGGATTACGACGGCTTCGCCGCCGAACGGGGCGGTGCGACGTTTCGCTAAATCCCCTCGCCACAGGGCAGCTGCTACAAAGGTGGTTACACCCGGAACTGCTTGAGCAGACCGTTCAATTGCTCACTCAATTCCTTCAGGTGAACGCTGGCCACGCTCGACTGTTCGGCCGCCAGCGCCGTGCTGTGGGACAAACCGGCCGCCTGGGTGACGTTCTGGTTGATGTCCTCGACCACATGCGCCTGTTGCAAGGTTGCGCTGGCGATGGAGGCGTTCAACCCGTTGAGGTTGCGCAGCGCCTGGGCAATGGCATTCAGGCTTGCACCGGCCAGGCCGGCCTGCTCGATGGTCAACTGCGATGCACGGCTGCTGTCGCCGATGACTTTGACCGCCGCTTCGGAGTGGCTTTGCAGGCGTTCGATCATCGACTGGATCTCGGCCGTGGACTTCTGGGTACGCTGGGCCAGCAGTCGCACTTCATCGGCCACCACCGCAAAACCGCGACCTTGCTCGCCGGCCCGGGCGGCTTCGATGGCTGCGTTAAGGGCCAACAGGTTGGTTTGCTCTGCGATCGAACGGATCACTTCGAGAACGCTGCCGATCTGCGTGCTTTCGGCGGCCAGGGTACGAATCACTTCAACCGCCTGATCGATGGTCGACGATAGCTTGTCGATCTGTTGCAGGCTGCCATCGATGTTGACCTGGCCTTGCTGCGCCTGAGACTCGGCATCGCGCATTTCGCTGGCGGCGTGCTCGGCGTTTTTCGCGACGTCGTGTACGCCGTACGTCACTTCATTGATTGCCGTGGCCACCAGTTCCATTTGCTGGGACTGTTGCTGACTGCGTTGCTGGGCCTGGGCGGCATCATTGCCCAGTTCGCTGGAAGACTGGCCCAAGGCACTGGCGGACACTTGCAGTTCACGGATCACCAGTCGCAGCTTGGCGGTGAAGGCGTTGAAGTGGCGTGCCAGTTGCGTGACTTCATCCTGGCCATGAGTGTCAAGGCTGCGGGTGAGGTCGCTCTCGCCGCTGGCAATGTTGGCCATGGCGTTCACGGTTTCCTGCAGTGGACGCACGATGCTGCGGGCAATCAGGATCACCAGCAATGCCATGATCAGGGCAATCACCAGCCCCACGAACGAGGCCTTCCAGACCTGGCTATAAAACTCGGCCTGCATGTCATCGATATACACGCCCGAACCGATCACCCAGCCCCAGGGCTCGAAGAGTTTGATGTAGGAGGTTTTTTCTACCGGCGCGCTGGCGCCCGGTTTCGGCCAGCGATAATCGACCGTGCCGGCACCCTTTGCCTTGGCGACGGCGACCATTTCGTTAAACAGGGCAAAACCGTCCGGGTCGCGGATCGCCGAGAGGTTCTGGCCATCGAGTTTCGGATTGGCCGGGTGCATGATCATCACCGGCGTCAGGTCATTGATCCAGAAGTAGTCGTTCTGGTCGTAGCGCAGACCGCGAACGGCGCTCAGTGCCTGTTTCTGCGCGGCATCGCGGGTGAGCGTGCCGGCAGTTTCGAGGTTGTGGTAATAGGTCAGAATGCCGCTGGCGGTTTGCACCACATGCTGGGTTTTCTGAGCCTTGGCGTGGTACAGGTCATCGTGAATCTGCTTGAGCATCAAGACGCCCAACGTCATTAGCATCAGGACGGCCACGATCAAGATGAGCCACAAACGTCGGCTGATCGACATACTGCGCAAGCTGTTCATAACGCTGTCACTCCGATTTCTTTTTCTTGTATTAAATGATCGCCAGCATCCAACCACACTTTGCCGATCGGTCATATCCGACCCAGGTCCAATAACGCGGCAGCGTTAATCAGACTTGTCTGATAGGATTTCGGCCCCGCACGGAAAAACCTGAATCCAAGTTGATTTTTCACGGAATTTTTATGGTTTCGTCTGGATCCTGTGCGCGCGGGACTTCAGCTAGGCTAATCGCAGTAAACGTTTTGAAAAAATATTAACGGGGCATGCCGTGGCGCATCGCTTCTTGGGGGATTGATGGATCTTTGGACTGCCTTTTCGGCATTGATTCTTGGGGTTGTAGAAGGGCTGACGGAGTTTTTGCCGATTTCCAGTACCGGCCACCAGATCATTGTGGCTGACCTGCTCGACTTCGGTGGCGAGCGGGCCATGGCCTTCAACATCATTATTCAGTTGGGCGCGATTCTGGCGGTGGTGTGGGAGTTTCGCCGCAAGATATTCGATGTGGTTATCGGTTTGCCGACGCAGCCAAACGCTCGACGCTTTACCGCGAACCTGCTGATCGCCTTCCTGCCGGCGGTGGTGTTGGGGGTGATTTTCGCTGATCTGATCCACGAGTATCTGTTCAATCCGATCACCGTGGCCACGGCGTTGGTCGTGGGCGGCATCGTCATGCTGTGGGCTGAGCAGCGTCAGCATGAAGTGCATGCCCACACCGTCGACGAAATCACCTGGAAAGACGCCCTGAAAGTTGGCTTTGCCCAGTGCCTGGCAATGATTCCCGGGACCTCGCGTTCCGGCTCGACGATCATTGGCGGTTTGCTGTTCGGCTTGTCACGCAAGACCGCCACCGAGTTTTCTTTCTTCCTGGCGATGCCGACCATGGTCGGCGCAGCGGTGTACTCGGGCTACAAGTATCGCGACCTGTTCGTTCCGTCTGATTTTCCGGTGTTCGCGATCGGTTTCGTCACGGCGTTCATCTTCGCGATGATTGCTGTCAGAGCCTTGCTGGTGTTCATTGGCAGCCACAGCTATGCGGCGTTTGCCTGGTATCGCATCGCGTTCGGCCTGGTCATCCTGGCCACCTGGCAGTTCGGCTGGGTCGACTGGACCGCGGTCAAGCCATGAATGATGCCAGCGCGCGCAGCAATCACGGACGCAAACCTGCCGGAGAGATTCGCAATCTTCAGCTGAAATTGTTGGTGTTTGCGGCCCTGTGCGCGCTGCCGCTGTACGGCTCGATGTCGTTGTGGCTGCGCGGTGTTTCCGTGATTCCCCTGGCGGCGTACGGGGTCGTCAGCCTGCTGGCGTTCTTTCTGTACTGGAGCGACAAACGCAAGGCGCGAGCCGACCATTGGCGCACACCCGAGAACGTGCTGCATGCGGTGGAACTCGCCGGCGGCTGGCCGGGCGCCTTACTGGCGCAGCAGCTGTTCCGGCACAAGACGCGCAAGCTCTCGTTTCAGTTGGTGTTCTGGATCATCGTGCTGACGCATCAGGTGTTCTGGATCGACCAGCTGTTTCTCGGCGCCCATCTGTTCGCGCTGCTTCAAAGCAGCAGTCCGACCTGGGTGCGCTTGGGCAACTTGCTCACCACCAATTGATGGGAACGCTGCAACAAGCCTTGCAACTCTTCAGAGCCCAACGGGTAGGGCGTTTCCATGATGATCCACTGAGCCCGTGCCAGATACGGCGCCGGGCGGATTCCCGGGCGGTCGCAATGACCGAGAAACAAGTCCTTGTCGACCTTGAAGGCCAGGGATTCACCCCGCAGATTTTGCAAGGCAAACATCTTGTTCCCCGCAATCGAAAACACCCGTACGCCACCCCACTTGTAGTCTTCCCGCGCACCCGGCAGCGCGAGACAGAATTGCGCGACGTCCTCTTCGCTCATACGCCCAGCCTTCATAGCAGTCGGTCCCCACAGGCATTGAATGATTCGATCAAATGGTCGAGCCAGGCGCGTACGGCCGGCATCACCCCGCGTCGATGAGGGTAGACCGCTTGCAGCCAGCCGCCAGGCAACGACCAATCAGGCAACAACTGCACCAACGAGCCGTTTTCCAGTTCCTGCTCGCAATACATCATCGGCAGCATGGTAAAGCCCTGTCCGGCGAGGGTGCAGGCCTTGCGCACGATAAAGTCATCGATGCCCAATCGCGCTTCGAGCGTGAGATCGCAGCTTTTGCCCCGCTGGTCGAGCAGGCGGATATGCACCATGCGGTCGGCTTCCAGGGCGCCGAGCACGGGCAGGTTTTTCAGGTCTTCGGGGTGGTTGATTTCACGTCCGTGCAAAAAACCGGGGCTGGCGACCAACGCCATCTGTGCCTGGCGCAAACGTCGGGTAACCAGCAGCGGATCCTCATCACCCAAATCACGCACCCGTAGCGCCACATCGACGCCCTCGGTCACCAGGTCGACGCGGCGGTTCAGTAACATGACCTCCAGTTGAACCTGAGGATATTTCTCAAGGAAATCACTGATCACGGTCGGCAGAATTTCGTGGGCCAGCCCGACGGGGCAGGACACCCGCAACCGCCCGCGAGGTTCGCTGGACATACTGGCGACGGCTTCATCGGCCATCTCGGCTTCCAGCAGCATTGCCTGGCAGTGCCGCAGATAACGTTCACCCACGGCGGTCAGCTTGAGTTGTCGGGTGGTGCGTTGCAGCAGGCGCGCGCCGAGACGCTCTTCCAGCTCGGCGATGCGCCGCGACAACCGCGACTTGGGAATTCCGAGCAAACGCCCGGCCGCCGCGAAGCCACCGGCTTCAACCACCTTGGCGAAGTAGTAGAGATCATTGAGGTCTTGCATGGTGTGAGCTCGATTGTTCTATCAGTGGGACGAACTATCGCATTGTTGCCGTCTAATCAGCTATTGGTTTCGCCTGTAGGATTCTCCCCATCAGATCGCCTCGTAGCGATCCTCACCTGGAGATCCCACATGAAACTGCTGCATATCGATTCGAGCATTCTTGGTGACAACTCGGCTTCCCGTCAGCTGAGCAGCGAAGTCGTTAAAGCCTGGCAAATCGCCGAGCCGACTGCCGTGGTGACCTACCGTGACCTGGCCGCTGATGCCATCAGCCATTTTTCCGCCATGACCCTGGTTGCCGCCGGTACCAGCGCTGAACTGCGTAACGCCGCCCAGCAACACGAAGCCGAGCTGAGCGCCACCACCCTGGCCGAATTCCTCGCCGCCGATGCCGTGGTGATTGCAGCTCCGATGTACAACTTCACCATCCCGACCCAACTCAAGGCCTGGATCGACCGCATCGCGGTTGCCGGTCAGACCTTCCGTTACACCGAAGCCGGCCCTGAAGGCCTGTGCGGTGGCAAGAAAGTCGTGATCGTATCGACTTCCGGCGGTCTGCATGCCGGTCAGGCCACTGGTGTTGCTCACGAAGAGTACTTGAAGGTGCTGTTCGGCTTCATCGGTATCACTGACATCGAGTTCGTCCGTGCCCATGGCCTGG
This sequence comes from Pseudomonas sp. LS2P72, assembly GCF_054897865.1. Taxonomy (NCBI): domain Bacteria; kingdom Pseudomonadati; phylum Pseudomonadota; class Gammaproteobacteria; order Pseudomonadales; family Pseudomonadaceae; genus Pseudomonas; species Pseudomonas sp. LS2P72. Next base: position 4,126,242 of record NZ_CM142708.1, on the reverse strand, counting down.
CCTACGGTGACGAAGTCCGCACCAAAGCCATGAGCGATGCTCACACGCAAATCAGCGAGCAGTTGTTCGCCGCTGCGTAAGGCTTCTGTAAGAAAATCAGACAGCTCGAGCAACACCCAAAAAACTCTGTATTCTGACCACGCAAGTGCCAGATACGGAGTTTTTTGTTTCTGACTATTTCGAAATTTCATTAAATAGTGGCCCGAGTCATGCAGTCGAGGGTTAACGTCCCCGGTCAGTAGCCAGGTGGAGCCTGCCATGTTGCATCTTTGTGCAACCTTACTGATTTGCCTGCTCAGCAGCCTGAACTCAGTGCACGCCGCGCCTGCGCCGCATCCTCACTGGAGCGTCGGTTTCCATGAGGTGAGCTTTCTCGACCCTCTGGATTTGCAGCCGATGCGCGCCATCGCCTTCTATCCCTCCCGCGACAAGGAGCACGCCAGCATCATCGAGGGCTACACGGTCGAAGCGGGCGAAGACACCCGAGTCGCTATCGGCCGTTTCCCGATGCTGATGCTTTCCCACGGCAACACCGGAACCCCGCTGGCCTTGCACGACCTCGCCACGTCGCTGGCACGCAAAGGGTTTGTGGTGGTGGCGGTGATCCATCCAGGTGACAACTCCAAAGACCACAGCCGCCTCGGTACGTTGAGTAACCTTTACGGTCGGCCCATCCAGATTTCCGAAGCCATTACCGCGACGCTCGGCGATCGAATGCTCGCGCCCTTCGTCAATGCCGATCAGGTGGGTGTGATCGGTTATTCAGCGGGCGGGGAGACGGCGCTGATTCTGTCCGGCGCGACGCCAGACCTGGACCGTCTGCGCCGCTATTGTCAGGAACGCCCGGACGACCGCGATGCCTGCGACACCCAAGGCGAATTGATTGCTGACCGCGATGACTTGCAACCGGTGGCTGACCCGAGGGTTCGCGCCTTGCTGCTGATGGCACCGCTGAGCCTGAAGTTTGGTCGCCATACCCTGGCCGACGTGCATGTGCCGGTGCTGCTCTACAGCGGCGACGGCGACAAACTGGTGGCCTTCGACAAAAATGCCGCCGCCCTCGCGCGCAAACTGCCGATCGCACCGGACTTCAAGTTACTGACCGGGGCAGGGCACTTTGTGTTCCTGGCGCCTTGCAATGAAGAGCAGATCATCACCATGCCGGCGCTGTGTACCGATGCCGACGGCGTAGACCGCAAAGATATCCATCGCACCATGGTGTCCGAAGCCGGGCGTTTCTTCTCTCACGCGCTTGGCAAACCGACCCGGGCAGGAATGCAGACAGCCGATCAATAAGCAATCCCTTGTAGGAGCTGAGCTTGCTCGCGATGGTGGCGTCACATTCAACAATTAGTCGTCTGACAGGCCGCCATCGCGAGCAAGCTCAGCTCCTACAGGGATTGCGGGTGTCAGGCCATGGCACGACGCTTGAGTAGTAAGGTCAGACCCAATCCTGTTATCGACAACAACGCCGCGCTGAAGAAAATCCACGTGTACCCCAGGTTCAACGCCACCGCGCCCATCAACGGTCCGGCAATCGCCAGCGCCAGATCGAAAAACACCGCGTAAGCACTCAGTCCCGCCCCGCGACTGGCGTTGGGCACTTGCTTGATCGCTTCGACCCCCAACGCCGGATACACCAGCGACAGACCGAACCCGGTCAGGCCTGCTCCGATTAGCGCATAACCAGTCGAAGGCGCCAGCCACAGCAACACCAGGCCCACAGTTTCAATGCTCATACAGGCAATGGCCGAGGTGAACCCACCGAAACGGCTGATGCTGGAGATGAACAACAGTCGCGCCAGAATGAAACACACGCCGAACACCGTCAGGCAATATGCCGCGCCGGCCCAGCCACGGTTGACGTAATACAGGGTAATAAAAGTGGTCAGGGTGCCATAACCGATGGAGGCGAGGCTCAGGCTCGCGCCGAACGGCGCAATGCGCCCGAACACCGCCCAGAACGGCAGGCGCTCGCCGCGAATCACCGGCACCGAGGGTTTGTTACGAATAAGCAGCAACGCCGCCAGCGCCAGCACCGACAGCGCGATCCCAAGACTGGCGAACCCCAGCTCGCCGACCATCACCACCCCCAGTGGCGCACCAATGGCGATGGCGCCGTAGGAGGCGATGCCGTTCCAGGAGATCGATCGCGCGGTATGTTCAGCGCCCACCTGACCCATGCACCAACTGATGGTACCGACCCCGATCAATCCCTGGGCAATCCCCAGCAACAAGCGGCCGGCAATCAGGATCAACAGGCTCAGCAATGGAAAATTTTGCAGCAGCGTTGAAATCAACGTCAGCGCACCGCTCAACACAATCCCCGATAACCCGTAAACAATCGCCCGCTTGGTGCCGATGCTGTCCGACAGGCGCCCAGCCATCGGGCGGCTGAGCAGGGTGGCCAGGTATTGCGAGCCGATGGTCAGCCCCGCGATGATCGCGCTGAAACCCAGCTGCTCATGGACATACCCCGGCAGCACCGCAATCGGCAGGCCGATGCAGAGGAAGGCAATAAAGGTATAGAAGACGATAGAGACGATCTGCAGGGTGATCGCCATGGGGCTTTGCGGGAGCAGTTGCTGCACAGACATGAGGGCTCGTTCGCGGGCGGCGGGGGGAGAGCTGCATCATGGCGCGGGCATGAAATAAAAGAAAGCAGGCTAACTATATTCGTTGTGCATGAGGGCCTCTTCGCGGGCAAGCCTCGCTCCTACAGGATTTGTGTCGTGCGCAATTGTAGTGGATGACTTTGATCCTGTAGGAGCGAGGCTTGCCCGCGAAGAGGCCCTCTGCACCGAAAAATATTCAGCCCTGAAATGCAAAAAGCCCTGTCACAAGGACAGGGCTTTTCAGTTTCAGCAGCTATTTAGAACACAACACCCTGGCTACGCAGGTAGTCGTCATAGGTGCCGCTGAAATCGATCACGCCGCTAGGGCTGAGTTCGATGATGCGGGTGGCCAGGGACGATACGAACTCACGGTCGTGGCTGACGAAGATCAGCGTGCCCGGGTAGTTCTCCAGCGCCAGGTTCAGCGCCTCGATGGATTCCATGTCCAAGTGGTTGGTCGGTTCGTCCATGATCAGCACGTTCGGCTTTTGCAGGATCAGCTTGCCGAACAGCATGCGACCTTGCTCACCACCGGAGATGACCTTGACCGACTTGAGGATCTCGTCGTTGGAGAACAGCATCCGGCCGAGGGTACCGCGAACGATTTGCTCGCCGCCCTGGGTCCATTGGCCCATCCAGTCGAACAGGTTGCAGTCGTCTTCGAAGTCGTGCGCGTGGTCCTGGGCGTAGTAGCCCAGTTCCGCGGCGTCGGTCCACTTCACGGTACCGGCATCCGGGGTCAGTTCGTTGACCAGGGTGCGCAGCAGGGTGGTTTTACCGATACCGTTCGGGCCGATGATCGCGACGCGCTCGCCAGCTTCAACCTGGAAGCTGAAGTCCTTGAACAGTGTCTTGCCGTCGAAGCCTTTGGCCATGCGCTCGACGATGACCGCCTGACGGTGCAGCTTCTTGGTTTGTTCGAAACGGATGAACGGGCTCACACGGCTCGAAGGCTTGACTTCGGCCAGCTGGATCTTGTCGATCGCCTTGGCGCGGGAGGTCGCTTGCTTGGCTTTCGAGGCGTTGGCCGAGAAGCGGCTGACGAACGATTGCAGTTCCGAGATCTGTGCTTTCTTCTTGGCGTTGTCCGACAGCAGTTGCTCGCGGGACTGGGTCGCCACGGTCATGTACTCGTCGTAGTTGCCCGGGAACAGGCGCAGCTCGCCGTAATCCAGGTCAGCCATGTGGGTGCACACGCTGTTCAGGAAGTGACGGTCGTGAGAGATGATGATCATCAGGCTGGAGCGCTGGGTCAGGATGTTTTCCAGCCAGCGGATGGTGTTGATGTCCAGGTGGTTGGTCGGTTCGTCGAGCAACAACACTTCAGGATCGGAGAACAGCGCCTGAGCCAGCAATACGCGCAGTTTCCAGCCTGGGGACACTTCGCTCATCGGGCCGAAGTGCTGCTCGATGCCGATACCCAGGCCCAGCAGCAATTCGCCAGCACGGGATTCGGCGGTGTAGCCGTCCATTTCGGCGAATTCGGTTTCCAGCTCGGCCACGGCCATGCCGTCTTCTTCGGTCATTTCCGGCAGCGAGTAGATGCGGTCGCGCTCGGCCTTGACCTTCCACAGCTCTTCGTGGCCCATGATCACGGTATCGATCACGGTGAATTCTTCGTAAGCGAACTGGTCCTGGCGCAACTTACCCAGACGCACGTTCGGCTCGAGCATGACCTGGCCGCCGGACGGCTCGAGGTCGCCACCGAGGATTTTCATGAAAGTCGACTTGCCGCAACCGTTGGCGCCGATCAGGCCGTAGCGGTTGCCCGCGGCGAATTTGACCGAAACGTTTTCGAATAGCGGCTTGGCGCCGAACTGCATCGTGATGTTAGCTGTAGAGATCAAAGGTTTTTCCTGCGAAGCATTCAGAGTAGCTAGGGTTGCGGCAGTACCGATTCAGTACCCGTTTCCGGTTTTCGAACCACAGGAAATGCATCCCGGTCAGAAGCGGAAGGTCCATCTGGCAATAAGTGGACAGCAGCATATGGAGCGCTTGGCCCGAGTCGAAGTGCGCTGAGACGGAGTTCATTCCCGTCATCAACCAAGGGGGGCGCGTAATGTTTGGCGGCGATTGTACTGGTCTGGCTCTTTAAACGATAGGGCGTTAAGGCCGCACGGCCATTTTGGCAGCATCAGTGGACAGATTTTCACATCTGCAGGTTAACTATTGGTTACAAACTATGGCTAGAATGCCATCTGTTACCAGATGCCGACAGGCGGCATAGGCTAAAGGACGTGCCATTCGGGTCCGCTATTTAGTATTCAGACGCTGCACAAGACCCTTGGGCCAGTGGGCCGGCAAGGGACGCAGTTTGTTCACTTCTGACGTGTGACGATTTTTGTGAAATTGATCATTGCCGCTATTTATGTTGTATCCATTGCGTACGTCCACTTGCGCGGACGCGTGCGCCACAAGCTGGGCCGCCAATTGAGCGACCACTCGACATTTCTGGCGCCGATCAATTGCTTCCTTTATATGTTCTCGAAAATCCCCAACAAGCCTTATCTCAACCCGGCCGACTTTCCTGATCTGAGTCCGTTGCAGGACCACTGGGAAGAAATTCGAGCCGAAGGCCAAAGCTTGCTCAGGACCGGGGAGATCAAGCGCTCGAATCAATATGATGACGTCGGCTTCAACTCGTTCTTCAAGACTGGCTGGAAACGTTTCTACCTGAAGTGGTACGGCGATAGCCACCCTTCGGCCATGAAACTCTGCCCGCGCACCACCGAACTGGTGCAAAACATCGGCTCGATCAAGGCCGCGATGTTCGCCGAGCTGCCACCGGGTTCGAAACTGGTGCGTCACCGCGATCCGTATGCCGGTTCCTATCGCTATCACCTGGGTCTGGAAACTCCGAACGATGCCGGTTGCTACATCAACGTCGATGGCGAGAACTACCACTGGCGCGACGGTGAAGCGGTCATGTTCGACGAGACCTTCATTCATTACGCCGAAAACACTACCGAGCAGAACCGCATCATTCTGTTCTGCGACGTAGAGCGGCCGATGAAGTATCGCTGGGCAGCGGCGTTCAATGGCTGGTTCAGCCGTAATGTGATGTCGGCGGCGGGCGCACCGAACGATGCGGGTGACAAGACCGGTGGTATCAACCGCTTGTTCGCCAAAATCTACAAGATTCGCCTGCACGGCAAAGCGCTGAAGAAGCGCAACCGCAAGCTTTATTACCTCGAAAAGTGGGCGATTTTTGGTGGCTTGCTGGCGATTTTCGTTCTGATCTGATCTGATCTGAGCTTTGCGTTACGTCGGAAGACGCCATCGCGAGCAGGCTCGCTCCCACACTGGATCTGAGTTGTACACAAATCCAGTGTGGGAGCGAGCCTGCTCGCGATGGGGCCATAACATTCACCGCACAACCTTCAATCAGCCACGAGAAGTCTTCGTGGCTTTTTTGCTTGCGGCCGGCTTCGTTTTGTCCGTGCTCTTGCCGCCGAGGCTGCGTTTAAGCAGCTCGGTCAGATCGATAACGTCTGCGGTTTTGCGCTCCTCTTCGCCCGTCGCCGTCTCGACATCTTCGATCTTTCCTTCGTTGGCCTTTTTCTCCACCAACGCCATGATCTTGTCTTCAAAACTGTCGCGGTAATCTTCGGGTTTCCAGTCGGCGCTCATGTCCTGAACCAGTCGTTTGGCCATATCGAGTTCACCTTTGGCCAGTTCGGGCTTGGTGACTTCACTGCCCAGTTCGAGGGTGTCCAGGCTTCGCACTTCTGCGGGCCAGCGCAGCATCACCAATACCATTGCCGATTCCAGCGGCATCAGCGCGGCGAGGTGCTGGCGCGTGTGCAGCACAACATGGGCCAGGGCGACTTTATTGGTCTTGCTTAACGTTTCGCGCAACAGCGCATAGACCTTGCCACCGCGTTTATCCGGGGCGAGGTAGTAGGGCGTATCAATGTTTTGCAGGGGAATCTGCTCGCTGTCGACAAAGGAAAAGATGTCGATGGTCTGAGTGGACAGCGGGTGCGCCGACTTGATTTCCTCTTCGCTGAGGACCACATACCGACCCTTTTCATACTGCACACCTTTAACGATGTGTTCCTTGGTCACTTCCTTGCCAGTGACCTTGTTGACGCGCTTGTAGCCCACCGGGTCCATGCTGCGACTGTCGAGCCAGTCGAAATCCACCCCTTGCGAGGACGTCGCCGAAACCAGCGCCACAGGGATATGCACCAGACCGAAACTGATCGCGCCTTTCCAGATTGCCCGTGCCATGGTCGTCTTCTCGCGAGTGATGTTCAGGTGACCTGCGGCCTGGCGCAAAAGTTTCAGTGGCTTGCGGCCCGGTCCTGTGGGGGATCTGCGGCGTACTCAACTTCGTGTTACATCTTGCCGGGGAGGTTTTAGTTAACAAATCCGAACCCCGGGCGTAGCGTGATATCGAAGTTCCTATCCACGCTGATGTCGAGAGGCTCCCCATGAACAGATTTGTGCTCGGCTGCACCGCGTTGGCGTTGAGTGGCTGGCTGAGCAATCTGGCCCAGGCCGACACCGCGCCGCCACCTTCTTCACTGCTGTTGGCCCAGAGCCCGACAGGCAACGCCAGCAATCCTTACAACAGCCCGATTCGCCGGGCCAATCCCAACAGCATGCAAGGCACTCAACCCAGCGCGCCGGCCATCCGCGGGCCGAACACAGTGCCGGTGCCGAGGCCACCGACGCTTGATAATGGTGGCATCGGCAACCGCTATCCTCAGGGCCGGTCGCCTCCCGCTACATCACCGAAATTCATTCCCAATCCGCCTCATCGAGACGCAGACACCAGCAACCGTTGAACGGCACTACGATGTTCTTGCCAGCCATTCGAACGACAAAAGGAATCGTGCATGTTGCGTAAAACCCTTCTGGCCACACTGTGTGCCAGCGCACTGGTCAGCGCCACCACGCCCGTTTTTGCGGCGCCAACCCAGAATCTGAAAAGCGAACAGGGCACCCTCGAGGTGACGCCGATTACCAGAGGGCTCGAACATCCCTGGGCCTTGGCGTTTCTTCCCGATCGCCAAGGGATGCTGGTGACCGAACGGCCCGGCAACCTGCGGGTGATCAGCGCCGACGGTAAACTTTCCGCACCGCTCAGTGGCGTGCCAAAGGTCTGGGCCAAGGGGCAGGGCGGCTTGCTCGACGTGGTGTTGTCACCCGACTTCAAGCAAGACCGCACGGTCTATCTGTCGTATGCCGAAGGCGGTGGTGAGGGCGGTAAGGCCGGGACAGCGGTTGGTCGCGGACGTCTGTCTGACGACCTGACGGCCATCAAGGATTTCAAAGTGATCTTCCGCCAGGAGCCCAAGCTTTCGCTCGGTAACCACTTTGGTTCGCGTCTGGTGTTCGACCGCGACGGCTATCTGTTCATCACCCTTGGCGAGAACAACGACCGGCCGACTGCTCAGGACCTCGACAAGCTGCAAGGCAAGGTCGTGCGGATCTACCCGGACGGCAAGGTGCCGGATGACAACCCCTTTGTCGGTCAGGCCGGCGTACGCCCGGAAATCTGGTCCTACGGCCAGCGCAATCCGCAAGGCGCGGCGCTCAATCCCTGGACCGGCACCCTCTGGGAAAACGAACACGGTCCCCAGGGGGGCGATGAAATCAACATCATCGAGCGTGGCAAGAACTATGGCTGGCCGATGGCAACCCATGGCATCAACTATTCCGGCCAGCCGATTCCGGAAGCCACGGGCAAGACCGCCGAAGGCACAGTCGCCCCCCGCCATGTCTGGGAACAGTCCCCCGGCCTTAGCGGCATGGCGTTCTACGACGCTGATCGCTTCAAGGCCTGGCAGCACAACGTGTTTATCGGCGCGTTAGTGAGCCAGGAGTTGATCCGCTTGCAGTTCGATGGCGACAAGGTCGTTCACGAAGAGCGATTGCTGGGCGAGCTCAACAAACGCATTCGCGATGTACGGCAAGGGCCGGATGGGTATTTGTATGTGTTGACCGATGAAGACGACGGAGTGTTGTACAAAATCGGACTGAAGTAACCGGTACCTGTAATTGAATGGACTCGCCCACGCCGAGGCGTCAATGCGCCACGGTGGCAGTCTAAACAGCCAACGACAGCGAGGGCGAGTCCATTCAATTACAGGGATTGTGAAACTCACGTTCGGGCGTACAGGATCACCGCCGCCCGAAGCTTGCCCCGACCGAAACTGCACATCTTGTCGAACTCCCCATGACTGACCGGTAAATGCTGGCAGTCCATGGGTTGGCGATGCTGGCTGTGGTCGACATCCGGGTCATGCAGGTAGACGAACTCTTCATCGCAATCGGTGACGATCACCCAATGCGGCGATTTGGAGCGGGTCAGTCGATAGCTGCTGATGAGCACCAGCGGTTGTCCGCCACCGTTCAATAAACCCGGAAGATCCAGAGGCCCCCCGATCACCTGTTCGACGTCAGTGGTGTGCAACTGCACCGTAAACTCCTCGTGCACCAGGCGCATTACCTCTTTTTTATGCGCATCGCGTACGCCATCGAGAAACAGTGGCCCGGTCATGCTCAGTTGCAATCGCACCCGAAGCCCTCGTCGCCATGCCGCCAGCGCCAGGCCTTGAGGGCTGCAGCCACCATGGCCGGAGGTCATGAACACGGTGGTTGCCTCCCGCCAGATCTGCAGTTCTTCACGACGCTCCAGCACTCGATCATCCTGCAGCGCGCCCATGGCCATCAGCAGGCAGGCCGGGCCGCAGGTGAAATCGGTGGTCTGCCGATACCAGGGCACCTTGATGTTGCGCGAGTCGCGGTGCTGGAGGATGCGCTTCTCCAGCCGCAGCGCGTCGGCATGGTCCTGGTAATAGTCGTGAACCAGGGCAAAGCGTCGGTAACCGTTGCGCTCGTACAGGGCAATTGCCGTCGGGTTGTCGATGCGTACTTCCAGCCGCAGGTAGGCGCAGTCGTGTTCAAGGGCGCAGGCCTCGATGCGTTGGAGCAATTGCTTGCCCAGGCCGCTGCCGCGAGCTTCGGGGGCGATCGCAATTGAGTAAAGGCGCGCCAGCGACGTACCCCGGTGAAACAGCACCACGGCGTAACCGACGAGGTGCTCGCCACGCTGGGCCACCAGCAGTTGCCCGTGGGCTCGCGTGATCATCCACTGAAAACTGCGACGGTTAAGCCGATCCGTGGTGAAACAGTGTTGTTCAAGTTCCAGCAATGCCGGCAAGTCTTCAATCACCGCCAGGCGAAAAACCAGATTCATATGACCACCGTAAAAGTTGCGTAACGAAACGAGACTTTCTAAAAAGTTCGTGCTTAATAGGAAAGGTCTTGTTCTCCAACGGATCAATCACTATGTCAGCGGTACAGGGTCATTGGCGCGAAGTATCCGAGCAAACTTTGCCGGCGGCAACTTATTTAAATGACGGTGTTAGAACGTCCAGTCAGTTGATTATCATCGTCGAACGCAAGGAAGACTGGACCTCCTACTTCCCCAGTGAAGACATCGTCAGCGCGCAGGAATACCTTGAGAAACCCCGGGCCAACGAGCAGGGCAAGCGGGTGCAGGTGATCAATCTGTGCCGCAGCTACAAGTACCTGGGGCACGGTTACTACTGCTCGCTGCTGGCCGAAGCCCGTGGGCACAAGGTGATTCCGTCGGTGCGGACCATCAGCGAACTGACTCGAAAATCCTTGTACGGCCTGGCCCTGGATGATCTGGATAAAACCCTGGAAAAAGCCCTCAGTCATCATCTTTACAGCGATACCGAAGGCTTTACCCTGACGCTGTACTTTGGCAAGACTCATATCGAGCCATTGCAGGATCTGGCACGACAGATATTTGAAGTCTTCCCGTGTCCGATATTGTTAGTTGAGTTTCGTCGAACTAACGGCTGGCACATTGAAGGGATAAAGTCCGGCGCCATACATAAGTTGCGCGACGATCAGGAAGACCAGTTCGCCCACTCACTCGACAGTTTCAGTCGCAAGATCTGGCGCGTACCGCGTTCCCGGCGGTTGGCCCGTTATGACCTGGCCATCCTGCACGATCCTCAGGAAGCGTTGCCGCCGTCGAATGCCAAGGCGCTGGACAACTTCGTCAGGGTTGGCAAGACGTTGGGCATCGACGTCGAGCTGATCGAGCGCAAGGACTACGCACGCATCGCCGAATACGACGGGCTGCTGATCCGGGAGACGACCAGCGTCGACAACCACACCTACCGTTTTGCCAAGAAAGCCGAGAGCGAAGGGCTGGTGGTGATGGACGACCCGGCGTCGATTCTGCGTTGCACCAACAAGGTCTATCTGACCGACTTGCTAAAGAGCCATCAACTGGGCATGCCCGCCACCGAGATTCTCTATAAGGAGCGACCGGAAGATTTTGAGCGGGTCGGCGAGCGCCTCGGTTTCCCGTTGGTATTGAAGATCCCCGACGGCTGTTTCTCTCGGGGGGTGATCAAGGTCGAAAGCCAGCAAGCCTTGCTCGAAGCCACGGCCGAACTGTTCGAGCATTCGGTGCTATTGCTGGCTCAGGAATTCTTCTACACCGAATACGACTGGCGTATCGGCGTGCTCAACCGCAAACCCATCTTTGCCTGCCAGTACTTCATGTCCAAGGGCCATTGGCAGATCTACAACCACAAGGCCAAGGGCCAGGACATCAACGGCGAATGCCGCACCCTGGCGGTTCACGAAGCACCGCGGGCGGTGGTGGAGCTGGCGGTGAAGACCGCAAACCTGATCGGCGATGGCCTCTACGGTGTCGACCTCAAGCAGTCCGGCGACAAAGTGGTGGTGATCGAGGTCAACGACAATCCCAACATGGACGCCGGCATCGAAGACGCTTACTTGCAGGACGATCTGTATTCACTGGTGCTGGAAGAGTTCGTCCGTCGCCTGGAACTCAAGCGCCGCGGCCAGGCCTGGTGAGCGGCGGATGATCAAGCGCTTTCAACTGAGCCACGGCGCCCTGCAAGCGGTCGAACAGCTGGACGCCGACGTGATGTTGTTCAGCAATCCTGATGCGGCCGAACGGGATCTGCTGCACAGCCATTTCAAAGTTGATGAACACGCGCTGGCCTCGGCCCTGGACCCCGACGAGGTGTCACGCATTGAGTTTCACCCGGACAACCTGTTCCTGATCTGGAAACGCCCGGAAAACTATTCCGGTGCCGGCAGCCTAGCCTTCGAAGTGTCGTCCTGCGGTTTGCTGTTTTCCGAGCATCGTTTGCTGGTGATCGCCACCGACGACTCGCCGCTCAGTGGCCTGGGCATGCGCCAACCTCTGAACACGCCGCTGGATGTGTTGCTCGACCTGTTGTTCAACAACATCCATCACTATTTGGGTCACCTGAAGGTGATCAAGCTGGTTGCCCGGGAGTTGCAGCAGAAATTCAACGCGTCGATGCAGAACCAGCACCTGATCCAGATGTTCAACCTCAGCGAAAGCCTGATCTATTACATCAACGCGATTCACAGCAACGGTGCAGTCCTGACCCGCTTGCGCAATCACGCGGCAAAGGAACACTTCAGCGCCGAAGCCATTGGCCTGATCGACGACCTGATCATCGAAAACAACCAGTGCTACAAACAGGCGGAAATCTACTCCACGGTGTTCTCCGGGCTGATCGACGCCCGGGGCAACCTGATGAACAACAGCATGAACAACCTGTTGCGCAAACTGACATTGATCAACGTGGTGTTTCTGCCGCTGAACCTGATTGCAAGTATCGGCGGCATGTCCGAGTTCAGCATGATGACGGCGGGCGTGCCGTGGTGGGTTTCGTATCCGCTGTTTCTGACCGCGATGATAGTGGGGGCTGGAGTGATGGTGCTCGGGCTCAGGCGCTTGGCTAAGTAACTTCGGTGGCTGTGAAGATTGCCATCGCGAGCAGGCTCGCCCCCACACTGGATCTGTGGCGTTCACAAGACCCCTGTAGGAGCGAGCTTGCTCGCGAAGGCAATCTCAAAATCACAATAGTTCCGGGATCAAACTCCTTGGCTTGCATCGACAGGATCTTTACGGCTTTGCAGCCCCCGAACCACCAAATACAACAACGGCCCAACCGACACGAAAATCGCAGTAAGCAAAAGATACGGAATCACCGCCAACCCCGACCATCCGCGTTTACGCGCATCTCGGTACATCCAGATGCCCGCAAGCGTCGCCAGCAGGTACAAATCAATCACTACCTGCGCCGTGTCGGGGCGCGACATCAGGCTGATGCCGAAGTCGATCAATGACTGTTCGGCCTGAAGCATCACCGAAACGGTGTAGCCGGCGAACGCAATCAGGGCAATGAGGGGCAGGGCGACAGACTTCATGGTTTCCTTCCTTGGGACGATGAGCGAGTCGTCAGCCTACAGAGGCCGAGTAAAATTGGCCATTGACTTGCCATCAGCGCCCGGCTAATTTTCGGACATGACTTCCACTGTATTGCGCTGCCAGCCAAGCATTATTACCGCCATTCCTTATTTGGCGGGCTAGCTCACGACTGCAGCACCCAACCCGCCCTCGAGGCGGGTTTTTACTTTCTGTCTCCTGGGTTCCGATCAAAGCCAGGAGACGACCATGAGCACGACCACCGCCCAGCAGACCTTGCTTGAGCACTACGTGAAAAAGATCCTCGCCGCGCCGGTGTATGAGCTCGCGGTGCGTACGCCGCTGCAACCGGCGCCAGCGTTGTCCGAGACGCTCGGCAATCAGATCCTGCTCAAGCGCGAAGACCTGCAACCGACTTTTTCCTTCAAGATCCGCGGTGCCTACAACAAACTGGTGCAGTTGAGCGATGAGCAAAAGGCACGTGGCGTGATCACCGCTTCGGCGGGCAATCATGCTCAGGGCGTGGCGCTGGCGGCGCGTGAATTGGGAATCGCCGCGACCATTGTGATGCCGTGCACAACGCCGGAACTGAAGGTGCTTGGCGTACACAGTCGGGGCGCCGACGCCGTGCTGCACGGTGAGAGTTTTCCGTTTGCGCTGGAATATGCACTGAACCTGGCGCGGCAAACCGGTCGCAGCTTTGTCTCGCCGTTCGACGACCCTGACGTGATCGCGGGGCAGGGCACCGTCGCCATGGAAATCCTGCGCCAACATCAAGGTCCGCTAGACGCGATCTTCGTCCCGGTGGGCGGCGGTGGTTTGATCGCCGGTATCGCGGCGTACGTCAAATACCTGCGACCAGAAGTCCGTATCATCGGCGTCGAGTCGGAGCATTCCGCCTGTTTATATGCGGCATTGCGGGCCGGCGAGCGAGTTGTCCTGTCGAACGTAGGCACTTTCGCCGACGGTGTGGCCGTCGCCCAGATCGGAGCTTATGGTTTCGAGGTCTGCCGGTTTTGCGTCGACGAGGTGCTGACCGTCAGCAACGACGAACTCTGCGCCGCCATCAAGAATATCTACGACGATACCCGCTCGATCACCGAACCTTCCGGTGCCTTGGCCGTGGCCGGAATCAAAAAATACGTGGCGCAAACCGGTGCCCGTGGCCAGACACTGGTAGCTATCGATTCGGGTGCCAATATCAATTTCGACAGTTTGCGCCATGTCGCCGAGCGCGCCGCAATGAGCGGCGCCCCGGTGTAAACGGTGTCAGGCCAGCAGCGGGCGCAGGAAGGTCCGCTCGTAACTGACGATAAACTTCTTCTCGACCAGTGAAGCTACGAGCGCGGTGCTTTCGGCGTCAGTCATCGCGACATGCCGGTAGCTTTCGTAGTCCGCCAGCGAAGGAAAGCTGAACAGGCAGTAGGCGATATTGCTCGCGCCCTCGGAAGGCAGGAAGTACCCGTGGTGTGTACCGCCCAAACGCTCGACGATGCCGAGCCAGGCCTTGGCGTAGGCTTCGAATTCGCTGAGTTGATACGGATCGATCACATATTTGACGTGGCAGGTAATCAAAATGGCGCTCCTGTAACGGGATAGAACGGTTATTCCTGGACGGCTTTCTCGACCTTGCTCGATGCCGACCAGATCCGGTAGCGGACTTCGACGTCTTTCGGTACGTAGAGCACGATCGGCAGTTTGCTGTTGTAGCGCAGCATGAAACCGTCACCGACCACCGGCACAAAGTCCTTTTTACTTTTGCCGTCCGGGCAGGCCATCAGCGTACTCATCGGGCCGATGACTTTTTCCAGACGGTAGAACGGGTAGCCCCAGCCTTCGAGGTTTTTCTCCTCGAGAATGCCGCCCAGGCGTTGGCGATTGCAGTCGACGGTCAGGGTTTTGCCGGCGAGGATTTCGACCTGGTAGCCGTCTTCCTGAGTCTGCGGGGCAAGGTGAATGACCTGGCGGATGAAACCGCTCTCAGCCTTGGGGAATGGCGCGACTTTTTCGAGTTTCGCGGCGTGAGCGATGGTCGACAGCCCGGCCAAAATCAGCCCGACGGTAGTGATATAGGTCAAAGAACCCATGATGCCTCCTTGCGTGTGTGTGGGGTCGGCGGATACTGATTTGATTGGCCGCATTCTTACTGGCGTCGTCGGCCAATGCAAACTTGTCGCTGGACGTATGCAAATTGCAGGGGCAGCACAACGCCTTTCTTGCATATTGCATGAGGCCATTTAGCAGTCGTTTGGCTAAATCGTTGATTTACCGATGAGCTGCAGGGCGAAATTCTGGGCATGTTTTATGCTGTAGCTGGTCTTAAGCTGACCGGAATTTCATTGAGTCAGTATCGATAGTTAATTGGCAGTCTCACATTCAGGAGAGGGTCGCCATGTTTCTTTCTGCCTTGGAACTTCGCAATATCATTGAAAGCAGTTTTCTGCCGAAACGTTGTCAATGCACGCTGTCGCCGGACCTGTCGATGACCGTCAAGGTGTATTCCGATCGTGAAACCGATCACCTCGATCTAATGAAAACAGGAATAAATGCCAAACAGCTAAATGGTTGTCGAGAAATCAATAACCTGATCGCTGAACTGCGCTCTGACATGCAGCACCAGACCATTGCCGAGAATGTTCATCCAGACAAAAAAGCGCTTTAACCCACGGTTTCGAGTTCCATCGACACGCGTTTGGTCTGGAGAAACGCCAGGCCCAGCGCCAGTTCGACCACCACCGCCAGCAAAATGCCCGGACCGGCATGGCCATTGAGCCATTCGCCGAAGCCCAGTGCTGCCAGCCCCCAGCAGCCGACCATGAAACCATTGGTCAACGCATTGCGGGTGATCGAAGGCGACTCGTTTCGAACCAGATAAAACATCAAGCCCAATGCCGCAAACAGCATTGCGCTGCGCCGCGCAACAACGCCCACCGCCAACGAGTATTCGAGCCCCCAGATTGACAGCAACCAGTCGGGCATCAAACCCCAGACCAGGGCCAGCAAAAAGCACAGAAGGGAAGTGAAGGTCGACAAGGCACGAAACGATAACTGCATGGCGAATCCTTGCGGCAGTGGGGGGAGGCGCAGAGCATAGCGCCAGAACCCCTCACAGGAATACCGCAACGTGTCGAATCAGACCTTTCAGTCAGTTCTGATAACTGCAAGCGTCGGAAAGTTTACGGTAGGAGATTTCCGCAGGCTTGCCCGAGGTGCTATCGATGTACTTCATGTCGGCTGTGACCACTTTGCAGTCCAGCGTCGACGGTTCGGTCAAGGTAATGACCTTGCCCACGTGCAGCGGCATACCGTAGTGGTACGGCACCGCCTGGGAGCTCGAAGTGTCATTGGCCTGGGCCAGGCCGGCAAACGCGGTGCCGGCGAGGGCGGTGGTGATCAGCAAGGTGCGCATGTTCATGAACGATCTCCGATGCAGGCTTAAAGTCAGCTCGACGTTTAGGCGTCGAACCTGCCGCACTGGGCGTCAGAGAACTCTGAGGGCGTGCGGTCCAGTAAAGTTTTGGACCGCGGGGTTAAGCGATGGTTAACCCGACTGAATGCCGCCTGTCGTGAGGAGGTTTCTGTCAGAGGTTTCATGTAGGTAAAAAAACTGAGGGAGCTTCGGCGTGTTCCTACACGCTCGGACTCTTTGTCGTCTTTCGCCGGCAGGCTACCAGCGTTTACTGTTTGACCTCGCTGCAAAATCAGCGAGCAGGTTTGGTCACCTGATATCCCGCACACATATGTGCCATCATTCGCCCTGCGGACATCTTTGTCTTCGTTGTGCGTTGTTATGGCGGCTGTGTGCTGGACGCCTTCGGGCGAGCCGAGTTGTGCGGGTTATCGGTTGACCAAGCCTGTACACAGTCCGCCTCCATCGTTTGGTCACGGTGCTGACGGTTACTTAACTAACGTATGAGTAATTCTTATGCCAACGTTCAACGAGGGTGTAATTAGTTTTGTGTAAACGGTCATTTGGCAGGAGACTGCCTACCCCAAGGAAATCCAATGACCGAGCCAAAACCCAAGCGCGCCAAACGAGTCAAGCCTGATCCTGAACTGGTTAAACTGGCCGACAGTCTGCTGGCCAACTACAAAAAGCCCGAAGATCTGATCGGCGAAAACGGCCTGCTCAAACAGCTCACCAAGATGCTGGTGGAGCGGGCCCTTGAAACCGAGATGACCGAACACTTGGGGCACGACAAAAGCGCAGCGATCACCAACACCGCCGCCAATGCGCGCAACGGTCACAGCGGTAAAACCCTGAAGGGCGACTTCGGCGAACTGCCGCTCGACATCCCTCGCGACCGGCAGGCGTCCTTCGAGCCGCAGTTGGTGGCCAAGCATCAAACCCGCTGGACGGGCTTCGATGACAAAGTCATCTCTCTCTACGCTCGCGGTTTGAGTGTCAGAGAAATCCAGGCTCACTTACAGGAAATGTACGGCACAGAGGTCTCTCCCAGCCTGATCTCGGCGATTACCGACGCGGTGAGTGACGAGGTCAAGCTGTGGCAAGCCAGACCACTGGACGCGCTGTACCCGATCCTCTATCTGGACTGCATTCACGTCAAAGTGCGTGACGCTGGCGCCGTGCGCAACAAGGCGGTTTACCTGGCTATCGGCGTCAATATGGCCGGTCACAAGGAAGTGCTGGGTCTGTGGATCGCTCAAACCGAAGGCGCGAAGTTCTGGCTGCAAGTGGTGACCGAACTCAAGAATCGGGGCGTGCAGGACATCTTCATCGCCTGCGTGGACGGTCTCAAAGGTTTCCCTGAAGCCATTGAAGCCGTCTACCCAAAAGCCGTCGTTCAGCTGTGCATCGTGCACATGGTGCGCAACAGCTTGAACTTCGTGTCGTGGAAAAAGCAGCGAGAGGTGGCGGCTGATCTCAAACTGATTTACACCTCGGCAACCGCCGAATTGGCCGAACAACGACTCTGCGAATTTGAAGCCAAATGGGATGCCGAGTACCAGTCGATCAGCCTGTCATGGCGGCGAAACTGGGCTCGGGTGATCCCGTTTTTTGACTATCCAGCCGAAATTCGCAAGGTGATTTACACCACCAATGCCATCGAATCGATCAACATGAGCCTGCGCAAAGTGATCAAAACGCGCGCCTCATTTCCGACCGATGACGCGGTGATGAAACTGTTTTATCTGGCGCTGAACAACATCAGCAAGAAGTGGACGATGCCGATCCGGGACTGGAAAGCGGCCTTGAATCGCTTCAGTATCCAGTTCGAAGATCGGCTGTTAACGGTTTAATAAAAATCCCGTTTACACAAAATCTAGGACACCCTCATTCCCGCACCCCTATGAAGAGGTCCAAATCAGTCGGTAACTGCTCATTGAGAGCTATAGCAACTTGTTGGACTTGCTCGCCAGTCAGTAGCCATTCCCCATCCGCGCTTTCATCAAGACTTCTCCAACCTAGAACATCCATTACCGCGACTTCAAACTCAGGTCGTATTTTAAGGAGTCGTCCTCGTCACTGTCTTTTAAAAATCCACTAATCCATAAAAACACAAATAGCCTCTTTATTTACTTCTCGGTGGTTCTGCCGGGTTTTGCGGGGTCTATCTGTTCACCTGTTTCGTGGTTGAACTCGCCAAGATGCTTACCTTGCTTGTCATAGACCTCTAATGCGCCTGTCTTGCTGTCCCATTCATATATTCGCCCCTTTAGGTCTTTTCCACCGACTGCGCCGGGTTGACGATGATGTTGTCTGCCTGTTCAGTAGGCGGATAAATCAAGATTTGCGGGGCTTGCGGGGCACTCTCTAGTGGAGGGATACCTGAAGTGCTGGACGGATCAACCGCTGGCGTCCATATCAGTGTTACGCCATTACCAAAATCAGCCACTTGCTGAGAGCCTTGTGCAACGAACTACACGACAGGACCTTCCAAGGAGGGGAACTTGTACTTCACGCTTTCGAGTGTCGGGAGCACCACTTTCGTATCCAGATCGCCATACCTGCGGGCTAAATGGCCAAGAGCTGTGATGGCTGATGCTGCAATCGACTCGGTCTCACTTGCTAGGTACTTGAGGCAGGTGTTCTGAGCCCAGGTTTTGTCCTGCTCATTCAGGCGAAGCCGGTGCAGATGGTTTATCCACGCTCGCGCAAATCACTGCCCAAGTTGAAAGCCTTTATCGAATTTGTTGCGCAGCGACTGGCACGACCGTTGCGGATACGGATTTTTCAGCAGGGTTTCGATAGGTTCTCGCTGATTGTCGTCTTGCCAGTTGTACCGGGATCAGTGACTATGTGCGCCATATAGGGGTAGGGGGTATAGGTATGGCGCACATCCACGAACACAAAGATGACTTGCTCAACCGGGTTCGGCGCATTTCAGGTCAGGTCCAGGCCATAGAGCGGGCGCTTGAGTCCGATGCCGATTGCGCCAAGACCTTGCATCTGGTCGCGGCTGTCCGCGGTGCGGTTAACGGTTTGATGGATCAGTTCATCGAGGCCCACGCCCGTGAACACGTCGCACGTCCTGGCCTCAGCGACGAAGAGCGCGCCGAAGGCCTGGAAGAGTTGCTGCAAGCCATCCGTCGTTACTCGAAATAGAGATCCGGACACATGACACAAACGCCGCAAGCTTCGAATTTTTCTCACGACCACATGTTTCTCGCCGCCTCCCATGATGAAAACGCCCGCCGCACGTTGTGGGTAGTGGCGCTGACCTTCGTCATGATGATTGGCGAGATTACTGCCGGTTACATCACCGGCTCCATGGCACTGCTGGCCGATGGTTTTCACATGGCGACCCATGCCGGTGCCTTGGGCATTGCGGCGGCGGCGTACGGTTTTGCCCGACGCAATGCCAACAATGCCCGTTACAGTTTCGGTACCGGCAAGGTCGGTGATCTGGCCGGTTTTGCCTCGGCCATTGTGCTGGGGCTGGTGTCGCTCGGTATCGCCGGTGAATCCATCCTGCGCCTGTTTCAGCCGACCACCGTGGCCTTCACGGAGGCGACGATGATTGCGGTGGTGGGGCTCGCGGTAAAC
Organism: Pseudomonas sp. LS2P72; assembly: GCF_054897865.1. Classification (NCBI taxonomy): domain Bacteria; kingdom Pseudomonadati; phylum Pseudomonadota; class Gammaproteobacteria; order Pseudomonadales; family Pseudomonadaceae; genus Pseudomonas; species Pseudomonas sp. LS2P72. The sequence goes on along the minus strand of NZ_CM142708.1, from coordinate 4,106,348 downwards.
ATCGTCAGTGCGTTTTTGCTGGCGGGCAATCATGGGCATCACGGCCATGACCATGGCCACGGTCATCATCACCATCACGACAACAACCTGCGCTCAGCTTATGTCCATGTGCTCGCCGACGCCTTGACTTCAGTGCTGGCCATCGTTGCCTTGCTGGCCGGCCGTTACCTCGATTGGGTCTGGCTGGACCCGGTGATGGGGATCGTCGGCGCCATAGTCATCGCCAAGTGGGCCTATGGGCTGATGCGCACCAGTGCTGCGGTGCTACTCGACACCACCGATGAGCACGTCGCTGCTGAAATTCGTGAACTGCTGGAGTCGTCGGGTGACGTGCATATCAGCGACCTCCACGTCTGGCAGGTCGGGCCTGAGGCGCGGGCAGCGATTGTCAGCGTAGTGGCGGCAGCAGGAGTGAGTGCCGACAACGTTCGCGAACGTCTGGCGCCGGTTCATGAGTTGTCTCACCTGACCGTCGAGTATCGCAACGCGTGATGCCTCTTCAGGGGCAGTCGTTGAATAGAGGAATGCGGCCGTTGAGGGAAGGGCGGTAGTGCCAGGCCAATCGGTCCAGTGCGGGTTTCATTGCCAGAATCTGACGCAGTGTTGCACTGGCTATCCCCAGCGCCAATCTCTGTCCCGGACATTGATGCCGACCCGCACCAAAGGTGAAGCTACGCCGTTCTGGACGATCCAGAAGAAACACGTCGGGGTGGTCATTGAGCTGTGGATCGCGATTGGCCGAGGCTAGCAACACCAGAATCACATCGCCTGAATTGAGCCTTACCCCGTCGATTTCACAAGACGCAGCGACAAACCGACGGGTGTTCTGCACCGACGGATCGAAGCGCTGAACTTCAGCGATCAAGTCGTCCACGGGTGTCGATTCGCTGTGCAACGACGGGGTCCGAATCAACGCCAACAGGGCATTGCCGATCAGCCCGGCGGTGGCTTCATAGGTCTGGGAAAACAGCCCGATCAGGTTGGCGATCAACGTTTCAGAGTCGCCAGAGGTTGCCGCGAAGCGCTGGCGGATCCCGGCAAGCAGGGCGCTCTGATTGTACGGGTCATTCAGCAACTCAACGAAATAGCCGCTCAAGTGTTCCGCCGCAACGTGTGCTGCATCCCGCTGCCCCTGATCGCAAAGGGGCGACAGACACGCGACGAAGTCCCCGGTCAGCTCGCTGATAGCCCGGCCCTGAGCCGGAGAGAACCCCAGCAATGCAGCCACCACGCACACCGGCCCGCGGAACATCGCCTGGTACAACCCATCGGCGCCCGGAGTGATCAGGCGAGCGCCGACCAGCGCGTTGACTTCATCTGCATCAGTCGACGCCAACCCCGGTTGAATCGCCGACCTCGGGCAACGCTGCCGTTCGCCCTCATTCATCCGCATCAACTGACCAAAGACCTTGCCGGCCATCCCGCCAACAATCGCCTTGGGCACTGGTTCATGGGAAGGCCGGACACGACAGTCAGGGTGCGCCAGCACGGCCGCAACGGCTCGGGCGCTACTCGCCACCCACACGTTCAGTCCCTGGTGAAAAACCAGCCCGCCGTCCGCGCGCAGTTGCGCGTAATAGGGATAAGGATCGGCGTGAGTCGCAGCGATGATCGGGTCCATGGGGCGCAGCCTTGTTCGTGGTTGGAAAAGTGTTGCTACTATCTCCAGTCCGAAAAGGCCTTGATTCGTCCGGGAACGAAATATGAACGTAAAACAGCACGATATCGGCGTTTCTCAGGTGGCCGCGGCCATCGCGGAACCGGCCCGGACGAAAATTCTCTGTTCGCTGATGGACGGCCACGCCCGCACCAGCACCGAGCTGGCAGCGATTGCCGAAGTCAGCGCCTCCACCGCCAGTGCGCACCTGGCCAAACTCAAGGAATTGGCGCTGGTGCGGCTGCACGTGCAGGGCCGACATCGCTATTACAGCCTGACGGATAAGCGCGTCGCCCAGGCGCTGGAAGCGCTGATGGTGATCGGCCAGAACGCCGCGCCAACCTTCAATCCGCGCACCCCGGATCGCCTGCAATTCGCCCGCACCTGCTACGACCACATGGCCGGCACGTTGGCGGTGCTGCTGCATGACCGGATGATCGAAGCGGGGTGGCTGCTGGAAACCGATGAGCAGGTCTATCAGCTCAGCGACAGCGGTGAGGCGTTGTTTGAAGGGTTGGGTATCGAGGTCAAGGACTTGAGCACGCTGCGTCGCCGCTTCGCCTGCCCATGCCTGGACTGGAGCATGCGCCGGCCGCATCTGGGCGGTTCGTTGGGGGCGGCGTTGTTGCAAACGGCGATCAAGAGAAAATGGGTGACTCAGGACCTGGACAGCCGCGCGCTGGCGTTGACGGCGACGGGGCAAAAGGAACTCAGCAGACGGTTTGCCGTTGAACTGCCGATTCAGGTATCGACAGCACACGCCGCGCTCACCGAAACCCGGCGTCGCGCGAACGCCGGTTCTGCGCCTTAGCGACTGGCCGAGGCCATCAGCACACCGAATCCGGCGAAGGTCACGCCTGAGACTTTCGCCGCCAGCCAGGAACCCTTCGGGCTGGATAACCAGCCTTTGGCGGCATTGGCGAGCAAGGCATAGCTGCCATGCACCAGGATCACCAGTTGTGGAGTGGTTGTTTGCCCGCATTGCTCAGGATGAGCTGCATTGGCAAACACCTCGTGCTGTAACTGCTACGCCCTGAAATTCCAGACAATCTCCACCACCCGCACCGCCAGCACCAGGTAGACCAAAAACAGAATGATCTGAAACGCCGTGTGATACGGCAACCTGGACAGCCGACGGAGGCCGTCGCTGACATTAAGCAGCATCAGCACCGCTGACAGCAGGATCAATCCCCAGCCCGCGAGGCTTGAAGTGAGAAACCCCATAAACAAGTACTGATCGCTGTGCAACGCGTTGGTGCCTGCCGCGAACAGCAGGGCACACACCAGCAGGTTCTTGATGTTGTCGAACACTTGCGTGGTGAAGTCGGTGTCCAGCAAAGCCAGATACTTTCGCCAGAGTTTGTTCATGGTTGAGGTGGCACCTGTTAATGGCTACTGAACGTGGCAGTCTAGAGACGTTTTGCGCGATACACGGACGAAAAAAAGCCCGGCCGTCAACGTGATGGCCGGGCTTTTGTGTTCAAACGGACAGTTGCGTCAAATCAAACTTTGACGATCCAGCCCGCTGGTGCTTCGACGTCGCCGGTCTGTACACCGGTCAGCTCTTTGTAGAGCTTCTGGGTGACCGGGCCGACTTCGGTTTCGCTATGGAATACGTGCAGTTTGTCGTTGTAGCTGATGCCGCCGATCGGGGTGATCACCGCAGCAGTACCGCAAGCGCCGGCTTCCTTGAAGTCGGACAGCTTGTCGATGAACACGTCACCTTCGACCACTTCCAGGCCCAGACGCGATTTTGCCAGCTCGATCAACGACAGACGGGTGATGCCCGGCAGCACGGACGGTGAATTCGGGGTCACGAACTTGTTGTCGTGGGTGATCCCGAAGAAGTTGGCCGAACCGACTTCTTCGATTTTGGTGTGGGTCATCGGGTCCAGGTAGATGCAGTCGGCGAAGTGGGCTTTCTTGGCCTGGGAACCTGGCATCAGGCTGGCCGCGTAGTTGCCACCGACCTTGGCTGCACCGGTGCCTTGTGGGGCGGCGCGGTCGTAGCTGGAGATCAGGAAGTTGTGCGGGGTCAGGCCGCCCTTGAAGTAGGCACCGACCGGGATGGCGAAGATCGAGAAGATGAACTCGGGGGCGGTACGTACGCCGATGTTGTCACCCACGCCGATCACGAACGGACGCAGGTACAGCGCGCCGCCGGTGCCGTAAGGCGGGATGAAACGCTCGTTGGCGCGGACTACTTCCTTGCACGCTTCGACGAACTGCTCGGTGGACACATGCGGCATCAGCAGGCGCGCGCAGCTGCGTTGCATGCGTGCGGCGTTCTGGTCCGGGCGGAACAGGTTGATCGAACCGTCCTTGCAACGATAGGCCTTCAGCCCTTCGAAGCATTGCTGGCCATAGTGAAGGGCAGTGGAGCCTTCGCTGATGTGCAGCACATTGTCTTCGGTCAGGGTGCCTTTGTCCCACTCGCCATTACGCCAGTGCGACAGATAGCGCTTGTCTGTCTTGATGTAGTCAAAACCCAACTTGTCCCAATTGATGCTTTCGTTACCCATGACACCCTCTATCACTTAACAACCGCCGAAACGGTTCAAGGCTTCTGACGTTTTTCTGGATGGGGACAACAATACTTCATTCCGGGCCCATTTCGCAGCCCGGACTATCGGATGACAGACAGATAAATCGAGTTGGCCTCAAGAAATCGCTAGCAGGCTAGCTCCCACAGGAGAACGCGTTCCAAATGTGGGAGCTAGCCTGCTAGCGATGGGGCCATCTCTGCCGCCATCAATTGTTCTGAATCACAGGTGCAGCGCGTGGCCAAGCGCGCGCAACGCCGCTTCCTGCACCGCCTCACCCAGCGTCGGATGCGCGTGGATGGTGCCGGCAATGTCTTCCAGCCGCGCGCCCATTTCCAGGCTCTGACCGAACGCCGTCGACAATTCCGACACGCCCACACCGACTGCTTGCCAGCCAACAATCACATGATTGTCACGTCGCGCCACGACCCGCACGAAACCGCTTTTCGATTCCAGAGTCATCGCCCGGCCATTGGCCGCAAACGGGAAGCTGGAAACGATGCAGTCCAGACCCGCCGCCTTGACCTCGTCCGGTGTCTTGCCAACGACCACCAGTTCCGGGTCGGTAAAGCACACGGCGGCGATGGCGGTCGGGTTGAACTCGCGGGATTTACCGCTGATCAGTTCGGCAACCATCTCGCCCTGAGCCATGGCCCGGTGGGCCAGCATCGGTTCGCCGCTCACGTCGCCAATGGCATACACGTTGCGCATGCTGGTCTGGCAGCGGTTATCGATTTTGATCGCCGAGCCGTTCATGTCGAGGTTCAAACCTTCGAGGTTCCAGCCTTGAGTGTTCGGTTTGCGGCCAACGGCCACCAGTACCTGATCGGTTTCCAGGTTCAAGGTATCGCCACCCGGTTCAAGAACTTGCAGTGTATTACCTGCAGAATCAAAGCCTTGGACGCTGTGCTTCAAGTAAAGCTTCACACCAAGTTTTTTCAGTTCGTCATGCACTGGCTGCGTCAGTTCGGCGTCGTAGGCGGGCAGGATACGATCCTGAGCCTCGACCACGCTGACCTCGGCGCCGAGCTTGCGATAGGCAATCCCCAGCTCCAGACCGATGTAACCGCCACCGACCACGATCAGTCGTTTCGGCACGGACGTCGGCGCCAGGGCTTCGGTGGAGGAGATGATCGGGCCGCCAATCGGCAGCATCGGCAGGTTCACGCTTTTCGACCCGGTGGCCAGCACCAGGTGCTCGCACTGAATGCGCGTGTCGCCGACGTCGACAGTTTTACCGTCAATGACTTTTGCCCAGCCTTGAATGACCTGGACTTTGTTCTTTTTCAGCAGTGCGGACACGCCGGTGGTCAGGCGATCAACGATGCCGTCCTTCCACTCGACACTCTTGCTGATATCGAGCGTCGGCGCCGAAACACTGATGCCCAGCGCCGAGTGCTGGCTGTGGTGCTGCGTCTGGTGAAACTGTTCGGCGACGTGGATCAACGCCTTGGACGGAATGCAGCCGATGTTCAGGCAAGTGCCGCCCAACGATTCGCCTTCAACCAGAATGGTTGAAATGCCCAGCTGACCGGCACGAATCGCCGTCACATAACCGCCAGGGCCGCCGCCGATGATCAGCAGCGTGGTGTTCAAAGACTGTTGCATGCCTTACTCCACAAACAGGGTAGCGGGTTGTTCGAGCAAGCCACGAATGGCCTGGATGAATTGCGCCGCGTCCATGCCATCGACCACGCGGTGATCGAAGGAGCTGGAGAGGTTCATCATCTTGCGAATCACGATCTGGCCTTTGACGACCATCGGCCGTTCGACGATTTTGTTGACGCCGACGATCGCCACTTCCGGCAGGTTCAGCACCGGGGTGCTGACGATGCCGCCCAAGGCGCCGAGGCTGGTCAGGGTGATGGTCGAGCCGGACAGTTCATCGCGGCTGGCTTTGCCAGTGCGCGCGGCGGTGGCCAGGCGGGAGATCTCGGCGGCGCTGTCCCATAGGCTGCGGGTTTCAGCGTGACGGACCACCGGCACCATCAAACCGATATCGGCTTGCGTGGCGACGCCGACATGCACCGCGCCGAGGCGGGTGATGACCTGGGCTTCGTCGTCGTAACGGGCGTTGATCTGCGGGAAGTCGCGCAGGGCAACGACCAATGCGCGGACCAGGAACGGCAGCAAGGTCAGCTTGCCGCGGGTCGCGCCGTGTTTTTCGTTCAGATGAGCGCGCAGTTCTTCCACGGCGGTGACGTCGATTTCTTCGACGTAACTGAAGTGAGCGGCGCGCTGAGTAGCGTCCTGCATGCGCTGGGCAATCTTGCGGCGCATGCCGATGACCGGGATTTGTTCTTCGTCGTTACGCTGGGCGTAAGCGGCGGCAGCGCTGGATTGCGGCTGCTGACCCTGGGCCAGATAGGCGTCGAGGTCTTCGTGCAGGACCCGACCGGCAGGGCCGGTGCCACGCACCAGACGCAATTGAATGCCGAGGTCCAGCGCATGTTTGCGTACGGCCGGGGAGGCCAGCGGACGCTCATCAGCTTCGCGGGCAACCATCGGGCCTTGGCAAACGGCAGCTCGCGGCGCTGCAGCAGCAACCGGTTTGCTTTCAGCAGCGGCGGCAACTTTCGGTGCCGCAACCGGCGCTTCGTTAACAGGTGCAGGCTGAGCCGACTCTTTAACGTTGCCCGCGCCTTCGACTTCAATGCTGATCAGGATGCTGCCAACCGCCATGACTTCGCCCGGCACACCGCCCAGCGCAATCACCTTGCCGTTCACCGGCGAAGGGATGTCGACCATCGCCTTGTCGGTCATGACATCGGCCAATACCTGATCTTCGACGACCATGTCGCCGACTTTGACGTGCCAAACCGACAATTCAACTTCTGCAATGCCTTCACCAATGTCCGGCATTTTAATAACGTGCGTGCCCATTCAGACCTCCATAACCCGATGCAAAGCCGCGCCCACTCGGGACGGACCAGGGAAATACGCCCACTCTTGTGCGTGCGGGTAGGGAGTGTCCCAACCGGTGACGCGTTCGATAGGCGCTTCCAGGTAGTGGAAGCAGTGCTCTTGCACCAGGGCGACCAGTTCGGCGCCGAAACCGCAGGTGCGGGTCGCTTCGTGAACGATCACGCAGCGGCCGGTTTTCTTCACCGACTTGACGATGGTGTCCAGGTCCAGCGGCCAAAGGCTGCGCAGGTCGATGACTTCAGCGTCGATGCCGGTTTCTTCAGCCGCGACTTGCGAAACGTAAACGGTGGTGCCGTACGTCAGGATGGTCACGTCCTTGCCCGGGCGGGTGATGGCTGCGACGTCCAGTGGCACGGTGTAGTAACCGTCCGGCACTTGTGCGGCCGGGTGTTTCGACCACGGGGTTACCGGGCGTTCGTGGTGACCGTCGAACGGGCCGTTGTACAGGCGTTTTGGCTCGAGGAAGATCACCGGGTCATCGTTTTCAATGGAGGCGATCAACAAGCCTTTGGCGTCGTACGGGTTGGACGGCATCACCGTGCGCAAACCGCAGACCTGGGTGAACATCGCCTCAATACTTTGGCTGTGCGTCTGGCCGCCGTAGATGCCGCCGCCGCAAGGCATGCGCAGGGTCATCGGTGCGGTGAACTCGCCGGCCGAGCGATAACGCAGGCGGGCGGCTTCGGAAATGATTTGGTCCGACGCCGGGTAGACGTAATCGGCGAACTGGATCTCGGCAACCGGCCGCAGACCGTAAGCGCCCATACCGACGGCGACGCCGACGATGCCGCTTTCGGAGATCGGCGCATCGAACACCCGGGAGGTGCCGTACTTGTTCTGCAGGCCTTCGGTGCAACGGAACACACCGCCGAAGTAGCCAACGTCCTGGCCGAACACCACGACGTTGTCGTCACGCTCAAGCATCACATCCATGGCCGAGCGCAGGGCCTGGATCATGGTCATGGTGGTCGTGGTCATGGCGGTTTCCGTGTTGAACTCGATTGTGTTGTTGTGATCGTTCATGTCAGATCCCCAACTCTTGACGCTGGCGCTTCAAGTGCTCCGGCATCTCTTTATAGACGTCTTCGAACATGGTCGCGGCGCTTGGAATCTGGCCGCCGGCGAGGGTGCCGTACTGCTCGGCTTCTTTTTGCGCAGCGATCACTTCGGCTTCGAGTTCGGCGCTGACGGCGACGTGTTCCTCTTCGGACCACTGACCGATCTTGATCAGGTGCTGCTTCAGGCGCGTAATCGGGTCGCCCAGCGGGAAATAGCTCCAGTCGTCGGCAGGACGGTATTTGGACGGATCATCGGAAGTCGAGTGCGGACCGGCGCGGTAGGTGACCCATTCGATCATGGTCGGGCCGAGGTTGCGGCGGGCGCGTTCGGCGGCCCAGGCAGAGGCGGCGTAGACCGCGACGAAATCGTTGCCATCGACCCGCAGGGAGGCAATGCCGCAACCGACGCCGCGACCGGCAAAGGTAGTCGCTTCACCACCGGCAATCGCCTGGAACGTGGAGATCGCCCACTGGTTGTTGACCACGTTGAGGATCACTGGCGCACGGTAAACGTGGGCGAAGGTGAGGGCGGTGTGGAAGTCGGATTCAGCGGTAGCGCCGTCGCCGATCCAGGCCGAGGCGATTTTGGTGTCGCCCTTGATCGCCGAGGCCATGCCCCAGCCCACGCCTTGTACGAATTGGGTGGCGAGGTTGCCGGAAATGGTGAAGAAGCCGAAGTCTTTAACCGAATACATGATCGGCAGCTGACGTCCCTTGAGCGGATCACGCTCGTTGGACAGCAACTGGCAGATCAGGTCCACCAGCGGCACTTCCCGCGCCATCAGAATGCTTTGCTGGCGGTACGTCGGGAAGCACATGTCATCGACGTTCAGCGCCAGGGCCTGGCCGCTGCCGATGGCTTCTTCGCCAAGGCTCTGCATGTAGAACGACATTTTTTTCTGACGCTGGGCGACCACCATGCGGTTGTCATAGATCCGCGTCTTGAGCATGGCGCGCATGCCTTTACGCAGGATCTCGGCCGGTACGCCTTCGGCCCATGGACCGAGGGCATTGCCCTCGTCATCGAGCACGCGAATCAGGCCCTTGGCCAGATCAGCGGTGTCGGCCGGTTCAACGTCGATTGGGGGTTTGCGCACCGTGCCGGCGTCGGTCAGACGCAGGTAGGAGAAGTCGGTTTTGCAGCCAGGACGGCCCGATGGTTCGGGAACGTGCAGTTGCAGCGGTTCGTACGCTTGGTTCATGGCTTCTACGCTCGATCTTGTGAATTTCTTGTAGTGAGCTGACCGTCATTCTTCGATGAAAGAAATCTTGTCCTACAACAATCATAGGCCGGGCCCAGAAGAATATTTCTCTCTGTTTCGTTGCGTTGGCGATCATTTGAGGATAAAAAATCTGCATAAACATAAAAAACAGGTGGTTTTGTCTCATGCGCAAACTGGACCGTACCGATATCGGCATTTTGAACAGCCTTCAGGAGAACGCGCGCATCACCAACGCCGACCTCGCACGCTCGGTCAATCTGTCACCGACGCCGTGCTTCAACCGGGTCAAGGCGATGGAAGAATTGGGCCTGATTCGTGAGCAAGTGACCCTGCTGGATGCCGAGCTGCTGGGGCTGCACGTCAATGTATTCATTCACGTCAGCCTGGAAAAACAGGTGGAGGAGGCGTTGCAGCATTTCGAGGAGGCGATCTCGGATCGCCCGGAAGTGATGGAGTGCTATTTGATGGCCGGCGACCCGGACTATTTGATTCGCGTACTGGTGCCGACTATTCAGTCGCTGGAGCGCTTCATGATGGACTTCCTCACCAAAGTCCCCGGCGTTGCCAACATCCGCTCGAGCTTTGCGCTCAAGCAGGTGCGCTATAAAACCGCGCTGCCGTTGCCGGCCAACGGCCTGACCCTCGCGTGAATGCGATCATTCGAACGCGCCCCGGACCCTGTAGGAGCTGAGCTTGCTCGCGATGGCGATCTCAAGGACGTCATCGCCGGCAAGCCGTGCTCCTACAGGGGCAGAGTCTATTCAGGGGGATCTTTGATCGTTCCCACGCTCAGAGTTTATTCAGGGGGATCTTCAAGTAAGTGACGCCATTGCCCTCGGCCGGCGGCAAGTTCCCTGCCCGCACATTCACCTGAATCGCCGGCAGCAACAGCGTCGGCATACCCAACCCGGCATCGCGCTGGGTGCGCATGGCGACGAACGCGGCTTCGTCGATACCGTCATGGATATGAATGTTGCTTTTGCGCTGCTCGCCCACCGTGCTCATGCACTGAGGTTCGCGGCCCTCAGGCGGGTAATCGTGGCAGACATAAAGTCTCACGCCGGCAGGGAAGGCCAGCAGTTTACGGATCGAGGCAAACATCTGGTTGGCATTGCCGCCGGGAAAGTCGCAACGAGCAGTGCCCACGTCCGGCATGAACAGCGTATCGCCCACCAGAATCACATCGCTGTCGATCAGGTAGGCCATGTCCGCCGGCGTATGGCCGGGCACATGCAGCGCCGTGGCTTTCAGATTGCCGATGCGAAACGATTCATCCGGCGCGAACAGATGATCGAATTGCGAACCATCGATACAGAATTCCGGTTCAAGGTTGAACAGGGTCTTGAACACCCCCTGAACCTTGCTGATGGATTCGCCGATAGCAATCTTCCCCTCCAGTTCCCGACGCAAATATGGCGCGGCAGACAGGTGATCGGCATGGGCGTGGGTTTCCAGCAGCCATTGCACCTGCAACTGATGTTGGCGAACGAAGGCGATGATCTTGTCGGCCTGGGCGGTGGCGGTTCGTCCGGCGGCGGGGTCGTAATCGAGCACCGGGTCGACGATCGCGCAGTGCCCGCCATCGTGCTCGTAGATCACGTAACTGTAGGTCGACGAGGCAGGGTCTAAAAAAGCTTCAATCAAGGCAGGCATGGTGGCCGTTTCTTTCTGGACAAGCCTTGAGGGTAGTTTCATTTCCCCTGCGCTGACCAGCCCGCATCAATTCAATTAATGAAAAAAGCTGCGTGGGCTCTATCCTGTCAGTCATCGATACCGGGCGCTCCCGGCTTTTTTTGCAGATCACGAGTGTTTTATGTTGCTGGCAAGTTTCTTTGGCGTGGTGATGGGGTTGGTACTGGGTTTGACCGGCGCCGGTGGCGGCATTCTTGCGGTGCCGGCCTTGGTGCTGGGGCTGGGTTTGACCATGACCCAGGCTGCGCCGGTCGCACTTTTTGCGGTGGGCAGTGCGGCGGCTGTCGGCGCCATTGACGGGTTGCGTCATGGCCTGGTGCGTTATCGCGCAGCCTTGCTGATCGCCCTGTTGGGGGCGATTTTTTCGCCGGTAGGCATCTTCTTCGCCCATCAGTTGTCGGAAAAAGTCCTGATGATCCTGTTCAGCCTGCTGATGGTCATGGTGGCCTGGCGGATGCTGCGCCGTGAGCGACAGGAAGAGGGACCAAGCGACCACGGCCACGCCAACTGGGGCCAGAAGAACTGCATGCTCGATCAGCAGACCGGGCGCTTTTCCTGGACCGCCAAGTGCACCGCAACCCTCGCGGCACTGGGCGCGGTGACCGGTGTGGTCTCCGGGCTGCTCGGGGTGGGCGGCGGCTTCCTGATCGTCCCGGCGTTCAAGCAGCTGACGGATGTGCAGATGCGCGGAATCGTCGCCACGTCCCTGATGGTGATCAGCCTGATTTCCGCCATCGGGGTGATCGGCGCGTTTCAGGCCGGGGTGCGAATTGACGGTTTGGGCGTGGCGTTTATCGTCGCGAGCATCGTCGGCATGATCATTGGCCGAAGGCTTTGCGCGCGAGTGCCGGCCCGGGGATTGCAGATCGGCTTCGCCAGCATCTGTGTCGTGGTCGCCGCTTACATGCTGTTTAGAGCGGGCGTCTAGCAAGTACCGGTTCCTGTGGAGGCCAGTCCGTTCCACAGGTGTACACCTTAAGTTCCGGGCCTCGTCGACGGACGGTCTTACACCGAACTTGTCGCGCATGACCTGCCACTCCAAAGCACTTCAAAACCGCCTCCAAGGCAGCGTATGACGCCGCCGGTCAGCTTTCGATAATCGCCTCCGACATCCAGTCCCCCGCTGCGGAGCGCGTCATGCACAACAATAAGAACATCAAGCATCGTTTCTTGCCTGCCTTCATCGCCGGCCTGTCGACCCTCGGTTTGAGTTCGATGGCCGAAGCCGAGATCGTGCTGTACGACAAGGACCAGACCACGTTTTCCACCGACGGCTACATCAACGCCTTCTATGTGAACAGCGATGTGGACCGTGCCGGCGACCAGTTCGACCGGAAACAGGCGCGGGTCAAAATGGGTTTTCTGCCCAACTACCTGGGCTTCAATATGAGCAAGCAGGTCGATGACCTCAAGCTCGGCGCCCGGTCTTCCTTCTGGGTGACCATCAACGACAGTGAAACCAACGGCACCGACACCGCCATCGACGTGCGGCAGTTCTACGGCACCGTGGCCAACCCGGAGTGGGGCGAAGTGCTGATCGGCAAGGACTTCGGCCTGTTCGCCCGTTCCAACATCCTGCTGGATGAAATGCTCGCCGGTTACGGCCAGGTCAGCGATTCCCTGGGGCTGGTGGACGGTGGCGGGGTGTCGTTCGGCAACATCGGCACGGGTTATCCGTACCCGTTCCCGACGTCGCAGATTACCTATCGCACGCCGGTGATGGAGGGACTGCGGGTGGCCGTGGGGATCATGGACCCGGTGGACACCAACGACAGCAGTCCATTGGGCAAGGCCTATCAGGAGAACCCGCGCACCGAGAGCGAGATCACCTATCAGTTCGACGTTGCCGGGGCGAAGATCTACAGCTGGGTCAACGGCAGCTACCAGACCTCGGACAATACCGATTCCACCGTCGAGTCCATCACCTCCAAAGGCGTCGGCTATGGCGTGCAGGCGAAAATGGGCGGCTTGTCCCTCACCGGCTCCGGTTTCCAGGCCAAGGGCATCAATCCGTTCTTCACCAACAACGCCGGCGAACCGACCCTGCGCAACGTCGACAGTGACGGTTACCTGCTGCAGGGCTCCTACAAACTGGGCAAGAACCGCTTGGCCTTGTCTTACGGCAAAACCAACGACGACGGCAATGGCGTGGTCGGCAGCGGCGCGGACTACGAAACGCGCGGCGTTGCGCTGTTCCATGACGTCAACGACAACCTCAAGCTGGTGGCCGAGTACAACCAGTTCGCAATCAACGGCCACGACACCAGCGACCAGAACGAAGATACCGACACCTTTGCGGTGGGGGCGGTGCTGACCTGGTAACTCTTGGGTGGCGAGTCTGGCTGCGCGCATCGCGGCGAGATTCGCCACCACGCAGATCCCCTGTAGGAGCAAGGCTTGCCTGCGAAAGCGGTGTATCAGTCGACATTAATGTTGAATGTTACGGCCTCTTCGCGGGCAAGCCTTGCTCCTACAGGGGGCCTGCGGTGCGTTGAAGATACCGTCCGGTTCTCATCCCATCGAAGCGGCTACCCGCTACCCAAGTAGCATACGTAGCAGCTCACAGGCTTCGTACACTCGAACCTCATACATGCGCACCTGCGGGAGGCGACGATGCAGCAGGTCCAGAGTGAAGGTGTGGTCAGTGCAATGTCCCAGGCCACCGATGCCCAACAGGTGGCCCAGGAACTGGCGCGACAACTGTTGCACCCGCACTTGGGCTTCGTGCTGTTCTTCTGTTCCGCCGAGTACGACTTGCAGGCGCTGGGCCAGGCCTTGCAACAAAGCTTCGGCGGCATTCGCCTGGTGGGTTGCACCAGCGCCGGGGAAATCACGCCCCTTGGCTACGGCCGCAATTGCGTGACCGCGGTGGGCTTCGACCACCGGCATTTTTCCATCGACGCTGAACTGATCTCTGAGATGGAGCGTTTCAGCCTGATCGACGCTCAGCAAATGGTCGAACGACTGGTCAGCGGCTGTCGCAGCAATACCCTGGCGCCGATCAAGGGCAACAGCTTTGCCCTGACCTTGCTCGATGGGTTGTCCAGTCGTGAAGAAATGGTCCTTGCGGCCCTGAGCGCGGCGTTGGGCGACATCCCGCATTTCGGCGGTTCGGCCGGCGACGACAATTACCTGACCCACACCCACGTCTATTTTAATGGCGAGTTTCACAGCGGCGCGGCGGTGGTGGTGCTGGTCAACACCTGGCTGGACTTCGAGGTGTTCACCACTCACCACATCCTGCCGAGGGCGGAAAAGCTGGTGGTCACCGGCGCCGACAGCGCGTCGCGCCGGGTCTTTGAACTGAATGCCGAGCCGGCCGCCGAGGAATACGCCCGGCACATCGGCGTGCCGGTGGCCGAGCTCGATCATCGGATCTTCGCCGCGCACCCGTTGGCCGTGCGGATCAACGATCAGTATTACGTACGAGCAATTCAGCAGGTTCATCCGGACCTGAGCCTGAGTTTCTACTGCGCGGTGGAAAACGGCATCGTCCTCACCGTCATGACGCCCGGCCCGATGCTGCCGAATCTGCAAACCCTGTTCGAAGGCTTGCAGGAGCGCCTCGGCGATCTGTTGCTGACCATCGGCTGCGACTGCTTTCTCAGGCGTCTGGAACTCGAAGACGGCGGCAGTCTGGAGCAGATCGGAACGTTTTTGCGTGATCAACGGGTGATGGGTTTCAACACCTACGGAGAACAGTTCAATGGCATGCACATCAACCAGACCTTCACCGGGGTTGCCATTGCCCGAGGCCGGTCCCCTGGACACCGCTGAGCTTCAGGCACAGATCGCCAGCCTGCAGCGCGACAACCACAAACTGCAGCGCATCAATTGCGCGTTGATCGAGCGGATCGAGTCCGGCATTACTCGCGGCAACGACCCGTACGCGGCGTTCCAGCATTCGGTGGTGCTGGCCGAGCAGGTGCGTGAACGCACCGACGCGTTGAATCAGGCCATGGCTGAACTCAAGTCGGGCAATCACTTGCTCAGCGAGGCACGCCTGCGGGCGGAAACCGCGCATCAGCATTTGATCGATGCCATCGAGAGCATTTCCGACGCGTTCGTGCTGTTCGATGCGGACCAGCGGATCGTGCTGTTCAACAGCCGTTTCAAGGCGTTCTGGGGCAACAGCCGGGTGCGGATCAACGCCGGCATGCGCCTGGCCGAGGTCAAGCGACTGATGTCTGCCACCGGGCTGTTCACTGAAGAACCGCGTGGGCATGCCGACGAAAACCTGCTCTATCGCCTGCAGGACGGTCGTTGGCTGCAAGTCAGCGAACGACCCACCCAGGAAGGCGGGCGGGTGATCCTGTTCACCGACATTACCGACGTCAAACTCAGCGAAACCGTGCGCCGCGAGCAAGCGGTAGCGCAGAAATCGCATTTGTTGCAACGGGCGGTCGACAACCTGTCCCAAGGCGTGGCGATGGTCAACGCCGAGGGCATTCTGGAGTTGTGGAACCGGCGTTTCCTCGAACTCAGCGGCCTGGCCCCGGTGGCGGCTCATCGTCCGTTTGCCGAAGTGATCGGCGACAGCGAGTTGAATCTGCTGACCCCGGCCAGTCGGGATCTAAACGGGCGGCACGTGCAGGAATGCGAGCAGCGCCTATACGATGGCCGAGTGCTGGAAATCCGCACCCATCCGTTGCCCACCGGCGGTTTCGTCAACACCTTCACCGACATCACCGAGCGCTACCAACACGCCGAAGCGCTGAGCGAAAGCGAGCGCTGGATTCGTTTGATCACCGACCATGTGCCGGCGCTGATCGCCTACCTGAATGCCGATCTGGTCTACGAGTTCACCAACAAGGTGTATGAAGAATGGTACTGCTGGCCTCGGGGCGTGATGCTTGGGCAGAGCCTGCGCGAAGTCCACAGCGAACAGCATTACCAACGCCTGGAAGCCTACGTGGCCCGGGCCCTGGCCGGTGAGAGCGTGACGTTCGAGTTCGCCGAAACCAACATCAACAATCAGGAGCGCTACATGCTGCGCTCCTACGTACCCAATCGCCTGGCCACCGGGGAAGTGGTGGGGATTTTCGTGTTGATCCGCGACATCACCGAACGCCGCCGCACCGCTGAAGCGCTGCACCAGGCTTATCAGAATCTTGAGTTACGTGTGCGCGAACGCACGGCGGAACTGACCACGCTCAACGACCAATTACTGCGTGAAATCGATGAGCGTCGACGGGCAGAATCTCGCCTGCGTGAAGCCAAACTCGAAGCCGAACAGGCCAACCTGTCGAAGACCAAATTTCTCGCCGCCGTCAGTCACGACCTGCTGCAACCGCTGAACGCCGCGCGGCTGTTTACCAGTGCGTTACTCGAACGGCGGGAGCCGGTGGCCAATGCCATTCTGGTGCGTAATGTCAGCAACTCTCTGGAAGATGTGGAGAACCTGCTGGGTACGCTGGTTGATATCTCCAAACTGGATGCCGGGGTGATCAAGGCCGACATTGCGCCGTTTGCCCTGAGCGAATTGCTGGAAAACCTTGCGGCCGAGTACACCCAGGTGGCTCGCAGCGAAGGCCTGGAGCTGCATTTCATCCCTTGTTCGGCACTGGTGCGCAGCGACATTCAGTTGCTGGCGCGGATTCTTCGCAATCTGTTGAGCAACGCCATTCGCTACACCTACAGCGGTCGTGTGGTGCTCGGTTGCCGGCGTCATCACCAGCGCCTGTCGATCGAGGTCTGGGACAGCGGCATGGGCATTGCCGAAAACCGCCTCGAGGAGATTTTTCAGGAGTTCAAGCGCGGTGATGTGCAGCGTCCGGATCAGGATCGCGGGTTAGGTCTGGGTCTGGCAATTGTCGAAAAAATTGCCGGGATTCTCGGTCACCGCATTCATGTGCGTTCGTGGCCGGGCAAGGGCTCGATGTTCTCGGTCGAAGTGCCGCTCAGCGCCACGGCACCCAAGGCGCTGCCAAGTCTGCTGATGAGTGAACCGATGCTTGAACGCCTGCGTGGGGCACGGGTGTGGGTGCTGGACAACGACGCGGCCATTTGCGCCGGCATGCGCACCTTGCTCGAAGGGTGGGGGTGTCTGGTGGTCACGGCACTGTCGGAGCAGGACCTGGCGCGGCAAGTGGACAACTATCACGAAGAAGCCGATTTGCTGATCGCCGACTATCACCTGAACGACGATCAGAACGGCGTCGATGCCGTGGCCCGGATCAACGCCCGTCGCGGCTCGGCGATTCCGGCGATGATGATCACCGCCAACTACAGCAACGAGCTGAAGCAGCAGATCCGCGAACTGGGCCACACCCTGATGCACAAACCGGTGCGGCCGATGAAGCTCAAGACCGCGATGAGTCACTTGCTCGGCAGGCCTTGAGTCTTGCGGTGTTTGTGAGGGCCTCATCGCGAGCAGGCTCGCTCCCACAATTGACCGAGTTCACTCAGATCCAATGTGGGAGCGAGCCTGCTCGCGAATGGGGCGACTCGGTTTCAGCGCCGTAAATACGATCCGAAATCAATATCCCCGGCACTCAGGATCGCCTGCACCCGGTTGTGTACATTGAGCTTGCGCAGGATGGCCGAGACGTGGGCCTTGACCGTGGTTTCGGCGATTTCCAGGGTGTAGGCGATCTGTTTGTTCGACTCGCCCTTGGTCATGCGTTCGAGCACCAGCAACTGCTTGCGGGTCAAGGCCTGGAGCAGTTCCGGTGGGAAGCTCGGGGCATCGTTCATGCGCCTTGTGCCGCATTTTTGCGTGCGGATGATGTCCGGCGGCAAGTAGACATTGCCATTGAGTATTTGCTGGATCGCTTCGGTCATTTGCACCCGTGGCGAGGATTTGGTGATGAAACCCACCGCGCCGTAAGTGATGGCTTGCAGCACGACCTGTTTGTCCTGTTCGGCCGAGACGATCACCACCGGAATGGTCGGCGCCTCGTTGCGCAGGTTGATCAGGCCATTGAGGCCGTGCATGCCGGGCATGTTCAGGTCGAGCAGGATCAGGTCCAGGTCGTCGTGTTCCTGCGTCAGCACCAGGGCGCTGTCCAGGTCGGCGGTTTCCATCACTTCGCTGCCGGGGAAACCGTCGCTGATGACGTTATGAATGGCTTCGCGAAACAGCGGGTGATCGTCGGCAATCAGAATTTTGTACATAGCCTTTCACCTCATTATTTTGTTTAGGGTGTGGCAACAACTCGCACGCGTAAAGGTCAGGGGAAGGGCTCGGGCTGGGCCGGCGATACGGGCAAGTTGGCTGCCTGCCAGGCGTCCAGGCCGTCGCGATACCAATACAGCGTCTTATAGCCCATGGCGGCGGCGCGCTTCACGGCGTTCCAGCTCAGCCAGCAATCGGAGCGGCAGTAGAAGACCAGCGGTTGCGCGAGATCACCTGCGGTCAATGTGTTCAGCTTACGCGCAAAATAGTCCTGCCAGTCGGGCGTCAGGTCACCGTCGCCGGTATTGGCCAACCAATGGCTGCCGGGCAGGTTTTCGTGGGGCTGATCCTCGATGAAACGTCCTTGCAACCACTGACGGCGGTAGACGTCGATCAGCACCGGACGCGGCGTCTGGGTCAGCAGGGTTTGCAGGGCCGCGGTATCGATGATGTCGGCGCCTTGTACTTGATTCGGGGTCGGGCTGCGGTACAGACCGATGCGATAGCCGTCAGCGGAAAACAGCGGTGTTTCGGCCTGCGCGACGCCCAGCAACAGGCTCAGCGATAGCGCGGCGAGAGAAGGGCGCAGCAGACGACGTCGGGCACGCGGCATGGGTTCAGTCCTTATAGTTACGAACCTATTACATGCCAGTCTCGGTGCGATTGGAATGCGACGATAGACAGGAAAACCAGTACTAAAGTAGTAATTTTCAACCAATTGAACAGAGATCCCCTGTGGGAGCGAGCCTGTGTGGCGAGGGGATTTATCCCCGTTGGGTCGCGAAGCGGCCCTGAACCTGTGATTACGGTGTTTCAGAAAAACCGTATTCACCGGGTTTGCGACTGCTTCGCAGCCGAACGGGGATAAATCCCCTCGCCACAGTTAGCTCCCACAGGGGAACTGTGTTGCTAGTTGGTTTTGCGCAGGGCGGCGTGTTGCGGGTTGAAGGTGAACACGGCGAGCAGCGCGAATATCAGCGTCAGCCCCACGCAGACCGCCAGCGCCAACGGATTGAAGCGTTCATACAAGGCAAACCGCACCAGTTCCACCGCATGGGTGAATGGGTTCAATGCGCACAACCAGTACAGCCACTCGCTGGACTCGCGCATCTTCCACAGCGGATACAGCGCCGACGACAGGAAAAACAGC
This sequence comes from Pseudomonas sp. LS2P72, assembly GCF_054897865.1. Taxonomy (NCBI): domain Bacteria; kingdom Pseudomonadati; phylum Pseudomonadota; class Gammaproteobacteria; order Pseudomonadales; family Pseudomonadaceae; genus Pseudomonas; species Pseudomonas sp. LS2P72. The sequence goes on along the minus strand of NZ_CM142708.1, from coordinate 4,086,983 downwards.
GGGAAGATCACGAAATTCATCACCCCGGCAAAGTTCTCCAGCTGACGGATCGCGTTCGACAGCAACAGGCCCAACGCGCTGAGCATCAACGCCACCAGCAGCAACGCCGGCAAGGCGATCAACAGTCCCATGGCCGGTGGTTGCACGCCGTACACCCAGGCAATCGTCAGAAAGGCATAGACCTGCAAGAGCGAGATCAGCGAGGTGGCCAACAGTCTGCTGCACAGCAGGAAAGTCCGGGGCAGGGGACTGGTCAGCAGCACGCGCATGCTGCCCATTTCCCGGTCATAGACCATCGACAGCGAACCTTGCATGCCGTTGAACAGCAAGATCATGCAGGCAAGGCCAGGGATGATGTACACCTCATACGGAATGTAGGTGTCGTAGGGCTCGATGATCGCGATCCCGAGTGCCGCGCGAAAACCGGCGGCGAACACCAGCAGCCACAGCAATGGCCGAACCAACGCGCTGAGAAACCGCGTGCGTTGCAACACAAAACGCAGCCATTCGCGCAGCACGATGCCGCTGAAACATTGCCAGTAGGCATTCATTGGGCGGCTCCTGAAATCGTCAGTCGAGTGAAGGCCGAACCCAGGTCGCCGCCGTGTTCCAGGCTCAGGGTGTCGGCTTGTCCGCTGGCGACCAACCGGCCCTGATGCAGAATCAACAAGTCGTCGCTCGGCTGTACTTCATCGAGTAAGTGAGTGGTCCAGAGCACGCTGATGCCTTGCTCGAGGCACAGGCTGCGGATGTGTTGATTGAGCGCCAGCCGACTGGCCGGGTCGAGACCGACGCTGGCCTCGTCGAGCAGCAGCAGGCGCGGTTCGTGCAGCAGCGCACGGGCGATTTCCACCCGGCGACGGTGGCCGCCATTGAGTTCGCGCACCCGTTCGCGACGGCGTTCGGTCAAGGCTTGACGAGCCAGTTCGGCGTCGACCCGCAGGCCGGTCTGACGCCGGGACATCCCATGCAGCGCGGCGTGATAACGCAGGTTTTGCTCGACGCTGAGGTCCAGGTCCAGCGTACTTTGCTGAAACACCACACCCAATTGCTTGAGCGCCGGACGCGCCGCGTTGCGCAACGAACATCCACCGACGCGGATGTCACCGCGCTGCACATCGTAGAGTCGAGTGAGCAAGGCAATCAGCGTCGATTTACCGGCGCCGTTCGGCCCCAGCAGCGCCGCGAAACGGCCGGGCGCCAGGCTGAAACCCACCTGACGCAACGCCTCTTTCGCACCATAAGCGAAACTCAGCTCGCTGACTTCCAGTGCGTTCATGGCGTCACCACCACGCCCCACGGGTAGCGCCCGACCTTGATCGATCGGGTGACCTTGAGGTTATCGACATCGATCACCGACACATCGCCGCTAACGCCGTTGGTGGCCAGCAATTGCTTTTGATCCGGGGTAAATGACATCTGCCAGACCCGTCGCCCGACCAGCAGGTAATCAAGGATCTCGAAGGTCTTGGCGTCGATCACCGCCACATGATTGGCCGGGCCGAGGGCGACGAAACCGTACTTGCCGTCGGCGCTGAGTTTGATCCCCACCGGCTGGACTTTGTCCGGGTGCACGCCCTTGATCTGGAAGGTCAGGGTCTTGAGGGTCTTGCGGGTGGCGACGTCAAGTATCGTCACTGTGCCGCCGATTTCCGCCGAGGCCCAGAGCTTCGAGCCATCCGGTGTGAACTCGACGAAGCGCGGTCGCTGATCCACCAGCGTGCTGTCGGCCAGGGTCTGGGTGCTGGTGTCGATCCAGTGCAGCATGTTGGTGGTTTCGCTGGTGTTCACCGCCCACTTGCCGTCAGGGCTGACGGCCATGCCTTCGGGTTCGACGCCGACGCTGATCTGACTCAGTACCTTGGAAGTTTCGGTGTCGATCACTGTCACCAGCGCATCGTCTTCGTTGGAAACGTACAGCCAGCGATTACTCGGGTGCAGGGCGAACTGCTCAGGATCCTTGCCCGAGGGCAATTCCTTGATGATCTTGCGCGTGGCAACGTCCATTACCTGGACCCGGTCCGAGTCACTGGCGCAGATGTACAGCAGCTTATTGTCGTGGGACAGCAGCAGACCGCGCGGGCGCTGGCCGACGGGCAGGGTGTCGGTGACTTGCAGGGTCTGCAGGTCGATCAGGCTGAGGCTGTTGTCCTTTTCGTTGGAGACCCAGGCGGTGCTGGCCGTGGCCTGCCCGGCGGCGAGCAGCAGGGCCCATGAAAGCAGGGAGCGGCAGAGCAGGGTGCGGCGCATGGCGGAATCCTTTTTTTGTGATTTTTATGGAAAGTTGGATCAGGGAAAGCGGCAGCTGACCTCGGGCTTGTCGTAGCCGAGGCTGTCCATTTCGTTGACGGGGTGCAGGAAGCCGTCTTGCGGCGACGTGCTGACCAGCGCCCGGGGCTGCACGATGGGAATGGGTTGGCGCAACTGGCCGTTCCACGGCCGATAACTGAGCTTGCGACCCTTGAAACCGTCCAGCGGCAATTGATCGCTGATTTCAAGCGTACGGATCGCCATCGGATCGACCTGACGCAGTTTGCTCACCGCACTGGCGATGCTGCGCACGGCGATCCAGGCTGCGAAATCGCGGTCATTCATCCAGCGCCCGGTCAGGGCTTCGAAGCGTTTCTGCAACTGCGCAGCGCCGTAGGTTTCCACTGTTTTGTGCCAACCCACCGGGGTCAGGCCCTGAGTGCCGGCGACCGGCCGTGGGTACCAGGTCTGGTAGGGCACGTATTCGCCGAAATCACCGCGTTCATCCGCCACCAGCACCACGTCGTACTCGGCTGTCTGGGTGAACAGCGGCATGTCGGCTTGGGCGCTGCGACGCTGATCGTTGTCGAAACTCCAGGCTTTTTCCGCGACCAGTTTCAGGCCGAAGCGTTTGGCGGCGCGGCGCAGAGCGGCGGCATAGGCTTGATCGTCCGGGGTCGGGCCGACGATCAGCAGCGCCCGTTGCCATTTACGCACTACCAGAAATTGCGCCAGCGCATCGGCGAGCATCGCCCGGCTCGGCAGGCTGTGCAGCACGTTCGGCAGGCAGTCGGTGGTGCGCAGGCTGTCGTCGGGGCTGCCGGCGTTGAATAGCAAACTGTCAGGAAGCACCGCACTGAGCCGGCGCAGGCTGGCGGCCGGTGCGTTGACGACAAACAGGCGCAGACCTTGTTCATGTTGAGCCTTGGCCGCTTCGACCAGGGCATCGGGATTGTCGACGTTGACGCTGACCAGGCTGTAGCTCTGGTTGAGGAAACGTCCGGTGCTGTTGCTGTCGGTGATCGCCAGTTCGGCGCCACGCAACCCGGCATCGACCGGCTCGGGAATGACGTTCGACAGCACCGGGCCCGGATCAGGGCGATAGCCCAGGTATCCGATCTGCACCTGCAACGGCGCGTCGGCAGCCTGGCTCTGGGTCGCCAACCCGGCGGCGCAGGCAATCGCCAACAGGTAGATCAGGGCGTAAGGGGCAAGCTGGCGCATAAGGCACTCCATTACAGGTAGCGTCAGCATAGGAACGCTGTGAGGCAGAAGAAAATATGCAGAAAGTACCGGTGAGCCAGTACCAAGGTAGTAACTCGTCCGGGGCGGCGCGGTTTTAGCATGGATAACAACGGCCATCACTTTGGAGGCGATCGATCATGCGTATTCTCAAAGCGCTGCTTCTGCCGTTGCTGCTGATCCTGACCCTGATCGGTGTCGACAAACTCCACGGCCCGCGTCCCGCGCCGTTGCTGGTCTTGCCCATGACGCCGGGGCGCTAGGCGTGTCGGCCCTGTGACGCCACAAGCCCTACTACCAAGGAACTAGACGGCGACCACCAAAGCAGCATGGGGCTTGCGCGAAGCCCTTTCTAAGATGGGTGCCATAGCCTCTTCAAAGAGGTTTTGCGTGCAATCAAGAGGGCATAACAATGACAACAAAACGCACCGCCTTGCTCGTTGCCGGACTGCTGGCCGGCGTTATCAGTGCAGGTTCGGTCTGGGCTCACGGCAACGTGGTCCCCCAGGCTGTCGCCACCCCGGGTCTGACCCCGATCAAGGACGCTGGCGTACCGGTCGATGCCGATGGTTGGGCCGCAGTGAACCCTTATCGCGCCACTCCGGAACACGATAAGGCCGTGGAAATCGGCTCTTCGGCCTACAACCAGAACTGTGCGGCCTGTCATGGCCTGGAAGCCAAGTCTGGCGGCATCGCCCCCGATTTGCGCATGCTGGATGTCGGCGAGGCGGGTGATGAATGGTTCGTCGAACGCGTGCGCCACGGCGCCGTGCGTGACGGCCGGGTCTACATGCCGAAGATGGCCGACTACCTGAGCCAGGAAGCCTTGTGGGCGGTACGCACTTACCTGGACACCGTTCGCGTCGAGGAGTAACCCATGCGCCTGCTTGCTGTGTTGATCAGCGCTGTGTTGCTGTGCTGCCAGGCCGTGCAGGCGCAGGTTCGTACCTATGACGAAATGATCGCCGCCGGGGAGCTGAAAGTGGCCGTCTACAAGGACTTCGCCCCCTACAGTTTTGAAGACGCCGGCCAGGCCCTTGGCGTTGATGTCGAACTCGCCGAAGCGTTGGCCAAGGCTCTCGGCGTGCGGCTCACTTTGATTTGGGCACCTGCCGGCGAGAAGCTCGACGATGACCTGCGCGATTACATCTGGCGCGCCAGTCAGTTGCACGATCTGCAATTGGCCGACCTGATGATGCGCGTGCCGTACGACCGTGATTACGCGCAAAAACGCAATGAACTGGGTGAGCTGGAAAACGGTCATGTGGTGATGTTCGGGCCGTACCAGAACGAACAATGGCAGGTCGCCTATGACCGTCGTCGGCTGGACAAGGTCAGTAGCGTCGCGGTGTTCGAGCACCATCCGATCGGCGTCGAAGTCGACAGCGTGCCGTCGTTCTACCTGACCTCGGTGTTCAACGGCATGCTCGCCGGCAAAACCCACCATTATCCCGGCGTGCCCCAGGCTTTCGCGGCCATGAAGGCCGGTGAAGTCGACGCGGTCATGGCTATGCGCGGCGAGATCGACTGGCAAGTGCATGAAGCGGCGGACCCGCAAGTGGCGCTGGCGGAGAACGCCTACCCGAACATGGGCAAGCAGCTGTGGGAGATCGGCATGGCGGTGCATGAAAGCAACCGTCAACTGGCCTATGCCGTGGAGGAGGCGCTGGAAGCCTTGATCCGCGAGGGCGCTGTCAAAAAGATTTATGGCCATTACGGCCTGCGCTATGACGTGCCCGAGATGTATCAATAGTGAACTGGCGAGCGAGTTGTCTGTTGGCCTGTTGGTTACCCATCGCCGCGCACGCGGTGGACATCGATCCGGGCAAAGACCCTGTGCCGTCGGTGATGTGGGCCTTCTATCACAAGCAAATGCTCGGCGATGCGCCATTCGTGTTCGACGACCGGGTCAAGGTGCTGGCGCCGCCGTTCGCCGAAGACGCCCGGCAAGTACCGCTGGAAATCGACGCGCGAGCGTTCAAGGGCGAGGTGGTGAAAATTCTCGCCTGGGCCGAACTCAACCCTTTGCCGAAAATTGTCGATTTCCAGCCGTTGGACCGCGTGCTGCCGTGGCTGTCGATCCGCATCCGTATCGAACAGGCGACACCGTTGCGCGCGGCAGTGCTGACCCGTGATGGGCTGTGGCATGTCGGCTCGACGCTGATCGATGCGGCGGGCGGGGGTTGCACGGCACCGAGTGTGGTGCGCACTCAGCCGGGCTGGGAAGAGCACATCGGCGAAGTGCTGGGCGGTCGTTATCCCCGGGGTGAATTCAGTCGCGTGCGCTTGCAGGTGGCGCACCCGATGGACAACGGCATGGTCAGCGGCATCCCGGAATTTTTCATCAACCATGCCGAACTGCGGGATCAGAACGATCAACTGTTGGCCCGTCTTGAGCTGTTTCCCGCCGTCAGTGAAAACCCCAACCTGGCCTTTGATATCGAAGGGGCAGGGCAGACGCGTCTGATGCTGCGCGACAACAGCGGCAATCAATTCGATGCGGCCATACCTTGACCCAAAGGAGCGCGTGATGCGCTGGATGCTGCTGTTGTTCATCGGTTTGAGCCTGCCGGCCCTGGCCGAACTCGACTACTCACTCAAGCCCCGGCAGATCGCCGAAGACACCTGGCTGCTGGAAGGCAGCACCGACAATTTCGCCAAGGCCAATGGCGGCAACATCGTCAACACCGCGTTCATCGTCACCGAGCAGGGTGTGGTGGTGATCGACACCGGGCCGTCGAAACGCTACGGCGAAGCGCTGCGCAAAGCCATTGCCGCAACCACTGACAAACCGGTGATCGAGGTGCTGCTGACCCATCATCATCCTGATCATGTGCTCGGCAACCAGGCCTTCAGTGATGTGCCGATCAGCGCGTTGGCCGGCACCACCGAGCTGTTGCAGCAGCAGGGCGACGCCATGGCCGAGAATATGTATCGCCTGGTGGGCGACTGGATGCGCGGCACCGAGGTGGTGTTGCCGACCCGGACGCTGACGCCCGGTGTGCGAAGTTTTGGGAATCACGATCTGCGTCTGCTGGGCCTGGGTGGGCACACGGGCGCGGATCTGGCTATTCTCGACCAGAAAACCGGCGTGCTGTTTGCCGGGGACCTGGTGTTTTACCAACGGGCGCTGACCACGCCCAACAGCCCGGGGTTGGCTGTGTGGCTGGCGGACATCGCCACCCTTCAAGGCCTGCCGTGGACGCTGATCGTCCCCGGCCATGGACCGGTGGCCAGCGATCAGCAGCCGTTCGAGCAAATGCGTGACTACCTCAGCTGGCTCGACCAGTTGATGTGCGATGGCGCCGCCAATGGCAGCGACATGGCTGAGATGATCCGCAGCCCTATCCCCGAGCGTTTCGCCGGGATCAGCCTGAGTCGTTACGAACTGATCCGCAGCATCAGCCATTTGTATCCGCGTTACGAGCGCGCACAAATGACCCGAGTCGATTCCGCCGCGAACAAATGACCAACACAAATCCAATGTGGGAGTGAGCCTGCTCGCGATGGCGGTGTATCAGCCGACATCAATGCTGAATGTAAGGGCCTCATCGTCGGAACGCCGCCCGGAGCCGGCTCGCTCCCACAGGGGACTTGTGTTGATCTCCTCCGACCCGGTACTAAGGAACTAGCAATCTCAGCACTGCGGGCAATTGTTCCAAGGGCGGCGGCGCCCAAGAATCTGCACCAGACCGGGAAAATTTCCCGGGTATAACAAAAACTGCAGAGGTAGCCGTCATGACCCAACCCGCACGTCGCCAACCCTTCGTCTTGAGCGTGCTGCTCAGTGCCATGCTGTTGTCTGGCACCGCGCTGGCCGGCGTCACCGATCAAGACATCCTCCAGGACCCCAAGAACCCGGAGCAGATCGTCACCAACGGTCTGGGCGTCCAGGGTCAACGCTACAGCCCGCTGGACACGCTCAACGTCAACAACGTGAAGGACTTGCGGCCGGTCTGGGCGTTCTCCTTCGGCGGTGAAAAACAACGCGGTCAGCAAGCACAGCCGATGATCAAGGACGGCGTGATGTACATGACCGGTTCCTACTCGCGGGTGTTTGCGGTGGATGCGCGCACCGGCAAGAAGCTCTGGCAATACGATGCGCGCCTGCCCGATGACATCCGCCCTTGCTGCGACGTGATCAACCGGGGGGTCGCGCTGTACGGCGACCTGGTGATTTTCGGCACCCTCGACGCCAAGCTTGTGGCCCTGAACAAAGACACCGGCAAAGTCGTCTGGAGCAAGAAAGTCGCCGACCACAAGGAAGGCTATTCCATCAGTGCCGCGCCGTTGGTGATCAACGGCAAACTGATCACCGGTGTCGCCGGCGGCGAGTTCGGGGTGGTTGGCAAGATCGAAGCCTACGACCCGAAAAACGGTAGCTTGCTGTGGACCCGTCCCACCGTCGAAGGCCACATGGGCTACACCTACAAGGACGGCAAAGCGGTAGAGAACGGCATCTCCGGCGGCGAAGCCGGCAAGACCTGGCCCGGCGATCTCTGGAAAACCGGCGGCGCCGCCCCTTGGCTGGGCGGTTACTACGACCCGGAAACCAATCTGCTGCTGTTCGGCACCGGCAACCCGGCGCCGTGGAACTCGCACCTGCGTCCTGGCGACAACCTCTACTCGTCGTCGCGCCTGGCGCTCAACCCGGACGACGGCACCATCAAATGGCACTTCCAGAGCACGCCTCACGATGGCTGGGACTATGACGGCGTAAACGAGCTGGTCTCGTTCAACTACACCGAAGGCGGCAAAGAGATCAAAGCCGCCGCGACCGCTGACCGTAACGGTTTCTTCTACGTGCTGGATCGCACCAACGGCAAATTCATTCGCGGCTTCCCGTTCGTGGACAAAATCACCTGGGCAACCGGCCTGGATAAAGAGGGCCGGCCGATCTACAACGAAGCCAGCCGCCCAGGCGCGCCAGGCACCGAAGCCAAAGGCAGTTCGGTATTCGTAGCTCCGGCATTCCTCGGCGCGAAAAACTGGATGCCGATGGCCTACAACAAGGACACCGGGCTGTTCTACGTGCCGTCCAACGAATGGGGCATGGACATCTGGAACGAAGGCATCGCCTACAAGAAAGGTGCGGCGTTCCTCGGTGCCGGTTTCACCATCAAGCCATTGAATGAAGACTACATCGGCGTGCTACGCGCCATCGACCCGAAAACTGGCAAGGAAGTCTGGCGCCACAAGAACTTCGCGCCGCTGTGGGGCGGAGTGCTGACCACCAAGGGCAATCTGGTGTTCACCGGCACGCCGGAAGGTTTCCTGCAGGCGTTCAATGCCAAGACTGGCGAGAAAGTCTGGGAATTCCAGACCGGCTCCGGCGTACTCGGCTCGCCTGTGACCTGGGAAATGGACGGCGAACAGTACGTTTCGGTCCTCTCCGGTTGGGGCGGCGCCGTACCGCTGTGGGGCGGCGAAGTGGCCAAGCGCATCAAGGATTTCAACCAGGGCGGCATGCTCTGGACCTTCAAGCTGCCGAAAGACCTTGTAGTGGCCAAGCACTGATCGAATACCTGCACCAAACCTGTAGGAGCAAAGCTTGCTCGCGATGAACTCACCGCGTTTTGACTGAATCACCGCGGCGCGCCAATCGCGGGCAAGCCTTGCTCCTACAGGTGTTGCGGAATGCCTGGATAACTGTGGTGCTCCAATCGCGGGCAAGCCTTGCTCCTACAGGTGTTGCGGAATGCCCGGATAACTGTGGTGCTCCAATCGCGAGCAAGCTCAGCTCCTACTACCAAATAACGAGAGTCCTCCTGCCAACGGCGCATTCGTCTGACGCGCAGGGCTCTCTACTATCGGTTCATCGCCTGTTTGCCCGACAGGCATCGACCCAGACAGAGGCCCACCATGATCTACGCACAACCCGGCACACCTGGCGCCGTCGTTACGTTTAAACCGCGCTACGGCAATTTCATCGGAGGCGAGTTCGTCGCGCCGGTCAATGGTGAGTACTTCACCAATTCTTCGCCGGTCACTGGTGAAGTGATCGCCGAATTCCCTCGCTCCAGAGCCGCCGACATCGAAAAAGCCCTCGATGCAGCGCATGCTGCCGCCGATGCCTGGGGCAAGACCTCAGCGCAGGACCGCTCCCTGGTGCTGCTGAAAATCGCCGACCGCATCGAACAGAATCTGGAAATCCTCGCCGTCACCGAAACCTGGGACAACGGCAAAGCCGTGCGCGAAACCCTGAACGCCGACGTGCCGCTGGCCGCCGACCATTTCCGTTACTTCGCCGGTTGCATCCGCGCTCAAGAGGGCGGTGCCGCCGAGATCAACGAGCTGACCACGGCCTATCACTTCCACGAGCCCTTGGGCGTGGTCGGACAAATCATTCCGTGGAATTTCCCGCTGCTGATGGCTGCCTGGAAACTCGCTCCGGCCCTGGCCGCCGGCAACTGCGTGGTGCTTAAACCTGCCGAGCAGACGCCGCTGTCGATCATGGTCTTCGCTGAGTTGATCGCCGACTTGCTGCCACCCGGTGTGCTGAACATCGTCCAGGGTTTCGGTCGCGAGGCGGGTGAGGCGCTGGCCACCAGCAAGCGCATCGCCAAGATCGCCTTCACCGGTTCCACGCCGATTGGCGCGCACATCATGAAATGCGCGGCCGAGAACATCATTCCGAGCACTGTCGAACTGGGCGGCAAGTCGCCGAACATTTTCTTCGAAGACATCATGCAAGCCGAACCACAGTTCATCGAGAAGGCCGCCGAAGGTCTGGTGCTGGCGTTCTTCAACCAGGGCGAAGTCTGCACCTGTCCATCGCGAGCGCTGGTGCAGGAGTCGATCTACGACGACTTCATGAAAGTGGTGATGAAGAAGATCGTCAAGATCAAGCGCGGCAACCCGCTGGACACCGAAACCATGGTCGGCGCCCAGGCGTCCGAGCAGCAATACGACAAGATCCTCTCGTACCTGAAAATTGCTCAGGAAGAGGGCGCCGAGCTGCTCACCGGCGGCGCGGCCGAGCGTCTTGACGGTGACTTGTCGACGGGTTACTACATCCAGCCGACCCTGCTCAAGGGTCACAACAAAATGCGTGTGTTCCAGGAAGAAATCTTCGGCCCGGTGGTGGGCATCACCACCTTCAAGGACGAAGCCGAAGCCCTGGCCATCGCCAACGACAGCGAGTTCGGCCTCGGCGCCGGTCTGTGGACCCGCGACATCAACCGTGCCTACCGCATGGGCCGGGCGATCAAGGCCGGGCGTGTCTGGACCAACTGCTACCACCTCTACCCGGCCCACGCCGCGTTCGGTGGCTACAAGAAATCCGGTGTCGGCCGTGAAAACCACAAGATGATGCTCGACCATTATCAGCAGACCAAAAACCTGCTGGTGAGCTACGACATCAATCCGATGGGGTTCTTCTGATTCGACACACAACCGTGTGATGGCCATCGCGGGCAAGCCTTGCTCCTACAGGATCGCGCAATACCTGTAGGAGCAAGGCTTGCCCGCGAATGGCCGTCTCTGACACTCCGCAACACCCCCTACCATTGCACGCCGCCACCTCGTTCGAAAGTAGCATTCGGGTGCCTGGCCCCCCGTGCATTAATGGCTTCACCGGAATCGTCCGGCACAAGAAGAGGATTAACCCATGTGGACTAAACCCGCGTTTACCGATCTGCGCATTGGCTTCGAAGTGACGATGTATTTCGCCAACCGCTGATTGTTCACCCGGCCAGCTGTTGCGTTGGCCGGGCTTGCCTTCTGGAGCATTGCCCATGCACATTCGCGTTCTCGGATCCGCCGCTGGCGGTGGTTTTCCGCAATGGAATTGCAACTGCCGCCAGTGCGCCGCGATGCGCAATGGCAGCCTGCGGGCCCAACGGCGCACCCAGTCCTCGATTGCCCTGAGCGACAACGGTGTGGATTGGGTGCTGTGCAATGCTTCACCGGACATTCGCGCGCAACTCGAGAGTTTCGCGCCGCTGCAACCGGCGCGCCGGGTGCGTGACACGGCGATTGCCGGCGTCGTCCTGCTGGACAGCCAGATCGACCACTGCACCGGCCTGTTGAGTCTGCGCGAAGGCTGCCCGCATTCGGTCTGGTGCACCGAACGGGTCCATGAAGACCTGAGCAGCGGCTTCCCGTTGTTCACCATGCTCAAGCACTGGAACGGCGGGTTGCAGTGGCAACCGGTCGGGCTCGACCGCGAGCCGTTCAGCATCACCGCTTGCGCACACTTGCGATTTCGCGCGATCCCGTTGGTCAGCAACGCACCGCCGTACTCGCCCAATCGCGGCAATCCGCAGCCGGGCGACACCATCGGCTTGTTTATTGAAGACCGGCGCAGCGGTGCTTCGCTGTTCTATGCCCCGGGCCTGGGACAAGTCGACGATGAGGTGCTGAGCTGGATGCAACGCGCCGATTGCCTGTTGCTGGACGGCACCTTGTGGCGCGACGACGAGATGCGAGTCTGCGAAGTCGGCCAGAATCTGGGCAGTGAAATGGGTCACCTGTCGCAGAGCGGCCCAGGCGGCATGCTCGACATCCTTGAAGGCTTCACCCGCCAGCGCAAGGTGCTGATCCACATCAACAACACCAATCCGATCCTCGATGAAGACTCGGCTGAGCGGGCGTTGCTGGAGCGGCGGGGGATCGAAGTGGCCTATGACGGCATGAACATCGAGTTGTAGCGGATGGCCTCATCGCGAGCAAGCTCAGCTCCTACAGGACCGAGGCCAGACACAAAACTGTGGGAGCGAGCCTGCTCGCGATGAGGCCTGACCAGACACCGCAGATTCCCCGGAGAACCGCAATGACTGACACCCCCATGTCCCCCACCGAATTCGAAGCGGCCCTGCGCGCCAAAGGCGCCTATTACCACATCCACCATCCATTCCACCAAGCCATGTACGCCGGCCGATCAACCCGCGGCCAGATTCAAGGCTGGGTCGCCAATCGCTTCTACTACCAGGTGAACATCCCCCTGAAGGACGCCGCGATTCTCGCCAACTGCCCGGACCGCGACGTACGCCGTGAGTGGTTGCAACGAATTCTCGATCACGACGGTGCACCCGGCAGCGAAGGCGGGATCGAAGCCTGGCTGCGGCTGGGTGAAGCGGTAGGGCTGGATCGTGAGCAAATCCTCTCACAGGAATTGGTGCTGCCCGGTGTCCGTTTCGCCGTCGATGCCTACGTCAATTTCGCCCGTCGCGCCTGTTGGCAGGAAGCCGCCAGCAGTTCGCTGACCGAGCTGTTTGCGCCACAGATCCACCAATCCCGGCTCGATGCCTGGCCGGCCCATTACCCGTGGATCGACGTCGGCGGATATGACTATTTCCGTACGCGCCTGAGTCAGGCGCGACGGGATGTCGAGCATGGTTTGCGCATCACCCTGGCGCACTACGTCACGGTCGAAGGCCAGCAACGCATGCTGGAAATCCTGCAGTTCAAGCTCGACGTGCTGTGGAGCATGCTCGACGCCATGAGCATGGCCTACGAGCTTGAGCGCCCGCCGTATCACAGCGTCACCACGGAGAAGGTCTGGCACCGGGGGATTGCCCTGTGAGCCTGATCAACCGCGAGCAATCACCGTCGCTGCGGCAGGGATTTCGCCTGCAATGGGAGCCTCGTCAGGACTGTCATGTGCTGCTGTACCCCGAAGGCATGATCAAACTCAACACCAGTGCCGGGCAGATCCTCGATCTGGTGGACGGCCGGCGCAGTGTCGCGGCGATCATTGATCGACTGTCCGAGAGTTTCCCCGGCGTACCGGGGATCGATGAAGATGTGCTGGCGTTTCTGGAGGTGGCCCATGCTCAATTCTGGATCGAGTGACTGGCGTCCGGGCCCGCCGCTGTGGCTATTGGCGGAGCTGACCTACCGTTGCCCGCTGCAATGCCCGTATTGCTCCAACCCGCTGGACTTTGCCCAATCAGGCGAAGAGTTGAGCACCGAAGAATGGATCCGGGTGTTCCGCGAGGCCCGGGAGATGGGCGCCGCGCAACTGGGTTTTTCCGGCGGCGAGCCGTTGGTGCGTCAGGATCTGGCCGAACTGATCAAGGCCGCCCGGGACATGGGTTACTACACCAACCTGATCACCTCGGGCATCGGCCTGACCGAACAGAAAGTGCGCGATTTCAAGGTCGCGGGGCTGGACCATATCCAGATCAGCTTCCAGGCCGCCGACGAGGCGGTGAACAACATGCTCGCCGGCTCGCGCAAAGCCTTCGCGCAGAAACTGGCGATGGCCCGGGCGGTGAAAGCCCAGGGCTACCCAATGGTGCTGAACTTCGTCACCCATCGGCACAACATCGACCAGATCGCGCAGATCATCGACTTGTGCCTGGAGCTGGAAGCGGATTTCGTCGAGTTGGCGACGTGCCAGTTCTACGGTTGGGCCGAGCTCAACCGCGTCGGCCTGTTGCCCACGCGCGAACAACTGCAGCGTGCCGAACGCATCACTAACGAATATCGCGAGCGTCTTGAAGCGCAGGGCCACCCGTGCAAGCTGATCTTCGTCACCCCGGATTACTACGAAGAACGCCCCAAGACCTGCATGAACGGCTGGGCCAATCTGTTTCTCGACATCACCCCCGACGGCACGGCGTTGCCTTGCCACAGCGCGCGACAGTTGCCGGTGCAGTTTCCCAACGTGCGCGAGCACAGCATCGAGCACATCTGGACTGATTCTTTCGGTTTCAATCGCTTTCGTGGCGATGACTGGATGAAGGAACCGTGCCGCTCCTGCGATGAAAAGCACAAGGATCTGGGCGGCTGCCGCTGCCAGGCATTCATGCTGACCGGCGACGCCGCCAACGCGGACCCGGTGTGCAGCAAGTCACCCCACCACGGTGTGATTCTCAAGGCCCGCGAGGAAGCCGAGGCACCAGGGCTGGGCATGGAACACCTGACGTTGCGTAACGAGAAGGCTTCGCGACTGATCTATCGCGGATGAATCAAGCGACACAAATCCCCTGTGGGAGCGAGCCTGCTCGCGATGGCTATCTTCCAGTCACCATTGATGTTGCCTGACATTCCGTCATCGCGAGCAGGCTCGCTCCCACAGGGGATTTCCGGTGAATTCAAGATTTGAGTACACCCCAGCCTGCTACCCATTGGTCTGATTGCATTCACAGCCGGATGCTTTAGTGTGAACGTTACCTTTCAAAACAATAAAAACAGGCTTTCCAATGAGCCAGAGTCTTAGTCAACTGCGTAAATTCGTTTCGCCTGAAATCATCTTTGGTGCTGGCTGCCGGCACAACGTCGGCAATTGCGCCAAAACCTTTGGCGCCCGCAAGGTGCTGCTGGTCAGCGACCCTGGTGTGATTGCCGCTGGTTGGGTCGCCGATGTCGAGGCCAGCCTGCAAGCCCAGGGCATCGAGTATTTCCTGTACAGCGCGGTCTCGCCCAACCCGCGGGTCGAGGAAGTGATGCTCGGCGCCGATCTGTACCGGGAAAATCATTGCGATGTGATCGTGGCCGTCGGTGGCGGCAGCCCGATGGATTGCGGCAAAGGCATCGGCATTGTCGTCGCCCATGGGCGCAGCATCCTCGAATTCGAAGGCGTGGACACCATCCGTGTCCCCAGCCCGCCGCTGATCCTGATTCCGACCACCGCCGGGACCTCGGCCGATGTCTCGCAATTCGTGATCATCTCCAACCAGCAAGAACGCATGAAGTTCTCCATCGTCAGTAAGGCGGTGGTCCCGGACGTGTCGTTGATCGACCCGGAAACCACCCTGAGCATGGACCCGTTCCTGTCGGCCTGTACCGGCATCGATGCGTTGGTGCATGCCATCGAAGCGTTTGTGTCCACCGGTCACGGGCCGTTGACCGATCCCCATGCGCTGGAGGCGATGCGCCTGATCAACGGCAACCTGGTGCAGATGATCGCCAACCCCAACGACATCGCCCTGCGCGAGAAAATCATGCTCGGCAGCATGCAGGCCGGGCTGGCGTTCTCCAACGCGATTCTTGGCGCGGTGCATGCCATGTCCCACAGTCTGGGTGGCTTTCTCGACTTGCCTCATGGGCTGTGCAACGCGGTGCTGGTGGAACACGTGGTGGCGTTCAACTACAGCTCCGCACCGGAGCGCTTCAAGGTGATCGCCGAAACCTTTGGCATCGATTGCCGTGGCTTGAATCACCGGCAGATTTGCGGGCGTCTGGTCGAACATCTGATTGCGTTGAAACACGCCATCGGCTTCCACGAAACCCTGGGACTGCACGGGGTCAGCACTGCGGACATTCCGTTCCTGTCGCAACACGCCATGCACGACCCGTGCATCCTGACCAACCCGCGCGAGTCCAGTCAGCGTGATGTCGAGGTCGTCTATGGCGAAGCCCTCTGACGAACAGCAACGGGCGCTGGCGGGGTTACTGGGATTAGGCAGCCACTCGGCGCGCAAAAGTCATTACCCGGAACTGGCCGCGCGCCTCGATGAGCTGGAAACCGAGCGCAATCGCTACAAATGGCTGTTCGAAAACGCGGTCCACGGGATCTTTCAGGCCAGCCTCCTGGAAGGCATGCGCGCCGCCAACCCGGCCCTGGCGCGGATGCTCGGCTACGACAATCCCCAGGAAGTGCTGTTTTCCCTGGCGGATCTGGCGAGCAACCTGTTTGTCGGTGGTGCACAGGAACTGGAAAATATCGGCGAAATCCTCAGGCACCAGGGCAGCCTGCATGGCTATGAAACCCAATTGCGGCGCAAGGATGGCAGCAGCCTCGACGTGCTGATGAACCTGCTGCTCAAGCCCGATCAGGAAGGGTTGGTGGAGGGTTTTGTCGCCGACATCACGGAGCGCAAACTCGCCCAGCAACGCCTGCAGCAACTCAACGACGAACTGGAGCAGCGTGTTACCGCGCGCACCGACGAGTTGCTGGAAGCCAACCGCAACCTGCAACAGCAGATCACCCAGCGTAAACAGATCGCCCACGCCTTGCGCGATGCCCGGGACGCCGCCGAGGCCGCCAACCGCAGCAAGGACAAATACCTCGCCGCCGCCAGTCATGACCTGCTGCAACCGCTGAATGCCGCGCGTTTGCTGATCTCGACACTGCGCGAACGCAAGCTGCCCGACGTCGAACAGGTGCTGGTTGAGCGTACGCACCAGGCGCTGGAAGGGGCGGAAGATTTGCTCACCGATTTGCTGGATATTTCCCGGCTCGATCAGGCGGCGGTCAAACCGGACATTGCGCTGTACCGCCTCGATGAATTGCTCGCGCCGCTGGTGTCGGAGTTCCAGTCAGTGGCGCAGGCTGAAGGGTTGAACCTGCGGGTGCACATGGGCGATTACGCCATCAGCACCGACTTGCGCCTGATGACGCGGATCCTGCGCAACTTCCTCAGCAACGCCTGCCGCTACACCGACGAAGGCAGCATCCTGCTGGGTGCCAGACGCCGGGGTGAAATGCTGCGCCTGGAAGTCTGGGACACCGGGCGCGGGATCGCGGCGGACCGACTGGATTCGATCTTCCTCGAGTTCAACCAACTGGACGTCGGCCGCGCCGCCGACCGCAAGGGTGTGGGCCTGGGGCTGGCCATCGTTGAACGGATCGCCAAGATCCTCGGCTATAAAGTCGGGGTTCATTCGCTGCCGGGGCGCGGTTCGATGTTCAGTATCGAGGTGCCGATTTCCCATGAAATTCCGCTGCCGATCAGCCTGGCGGCGCCACAACCCGGCACCGGCAATCCATTGCCGGGCCGGCGTTTGCTGGTGCTGGACAACGAGGTGAGCATCCTCGAAAGCATGAGCGCGCTGCTCGGGCAGTGGGGCTGCGAAGTGGTGACGGCTACCGATGAATTTTCCGCACTGGCCGCCTTGCAGGGGCGACCGCCGGAACTGATTCTGGCGGACTACCACCTCGATCACGGGGTGGTGGGTTGTGATGTGGTCAGGCATTTGCGCGAGTATTACCACCAGGTGATTCCTGCGGTCATCATCACCGCAGACCGCACGGATCAATGTCGGCGCTCATTGCAGCGACTCGACGCACCGCTGCTGAACAAACCGGTGAAACCCGGCAAGTTGCGTGCAGTGCTGAGTCAGTTGCTGGGGTAGCGATAGTGCAGGCTGAAACCGAGCTCGGCTGACTCGCCTTGCGCCAGCAATCGCAACCCCGGACGACCGGGCAGGTGATGCGCGTTGACCGGGTGGCTCACCGGTTCGATACAGAAAAAATCCAGTCCCACCGGGCAGTAGAGCAGGAAGTAATCGCCGCCGGTGGCGTGGCATTCCAGCTCATAGCCCAGCGCTGGCTGGCGAATCAGGCAGTGACCGTCCCATTCGCAGAAGCCGTTGTCGACCAATGTCTCGGGCAGCGCCTTGAGCGACTGGAAATCCCATTCGGCTGGTAATGCGCTGAGGTGTGTCGGCAGCTTTGTCACGTCACACAACCAGACGTGCCGGGCTTGCGCCTGCAACTGGGTGCCCGTGGTACGCGGAAAATAGGGATGCAAACCGAGCCCATGCCAGGCAGGGCGTTCGGCCAGATGGGTGACCTTAAGCTCAATGCTCAGTTTGCCGTCGCTCAGATGGAATCGTTGCCGGGCGCGGTAAGCGAAGGGTGTGGTGCTGTCGAGTTGCAGGACGACTTCATCGCGCGTCTGCGAAACCACCTGCCACGGCTGTTGCCAGGCGCTGCCGTGAATCGGCAGGGGATCGGTGAGGCTGTTGGGTGTCAGCGCCAGCCAGCCCTCGGGGCATTCAAAGCCGCCTTCGGAAATTCGGTTCGACCACGGCGCCAAGGGAAAGCAGCCGAGCTTGCCGGGCAGACCGGTGTTCAGCGCGTGGGCGTCACTGTGGCGCAACAGCGGCAGACCGGTGCCGCGCACGCTCCAGTTGACGATGCTGCCACCGAGTTGCGGGGCGAGGGTGAGATGGGTGAATTCGTCTTCAAGGTTAAGCAACGTTGGCGTCATTTCAATTGAACTCTAATGTGAGAGCACCGCTGAGCCCTGTAGCAGCTGGCGAAGCCTGCGTTCGGCTGCGAAGCAGTCGTCAATCCGATGTATGCGATTTTCCTGATATACCGCGCCGTATGGTTTTACGACTGCTTCGCAGCCGAACGCAGCCTTCGGCAGCTGCTACACGGGGTTCATCCTTGGAACTGTGGCTCCGGCAAACCTTTCACCCCGGGATTGAGGGCAAACACACCGCCGGCCAGTGACTGTTCGTCATGGTCGTCGCCGGGGCGGATCGAGGTCACGAACAGTGTGTCCAGGCGACTGCCGCCGAAGGCGCACATGCTCGGTTTTTTTACCGGTACGGCGAGGGAACGGTCCAGTCGGCCATCGGGCGTGAAACGGTGAATCAGCCCGGCGTCATTGGCACAAATCCAGTAACCGCCTTCGGCATCGACCGCTGCGCCATCGGGACGACCAGGGAATTGATGCATGTCGACAAACAGCCGGCGGTTGGACGGCGTGCCGCTGTCGATGTCGTAATCAAAAGCCCAGATTTGCTGGACCAGAGGATGAGAGTCAGACAGGTACATCGTTCGCCCGTCCGGGCTGAAACCCAGGCCGTTGGGCACGATAAACCCGCTGAGTTGCGCCTCGAGTGGCCCGCGTTGCCCGGCGCTGTAGCGATAAAGCGTGCCGTCGGCAGCGTTGGCGCCCATGTTCAGCACCATGCTGCCGGCCCAGAAGCGCCCCTGACGATCGCAGCGACCATCGTTCAGGCGCATATCTGTGCGGGCGTGTTCGACCGGTGCCAGGAGATTGCTGTCGAGGCTGCCGTCATTGTGCGGGTGCAGATGAAAGAACCCGCTTTCCATCCCGGCAACCCAGCCGCCGTCGCTGTGACGTGCAATGCAGGCGAGCATCTGCGGCGCTTTCCAGGCATGGACATGGCCGGTTTCGGCGCTCCAGCGCTGAAGTCCACCGGCCGGAATATCAACCCAATACAGGGCGTTTTCCTCGGGAATCCAGACCGGGCATTCACCGACTGCGTTACGGGCATCGACAACCAATTCGGCATGCATGACAGCTCATCCCCTCGGGTTTTTGTTGTTGGGATCAAGTGATGTGCGCGGGTTCAGTCGCCGAACGGGCCGGACGCGACAAACGCACCACCCTGGTAGACCCGTGCCGGGTCATCAGCGGCCGGCATCGGTTGCGCTTCGACCTTTTCGCGGAACACTTCGGAGCTGTCCTGAGGTTCATAACCCAGGCAGGTGGCGAAACGGTTGTCCCACCAGACGTTCTTGTTGTCGGACATGCCGTAGACCACGGTGTGGCCGACATTGGGGGCGTACAGCGCGCATTCGAGCAATTGAGTCAGGTCGCCGAAGCTCAACCAGGTGCTCATCATTCGGCGGTTCAGCGGCTCCGCGAATGAAGAGCCGATGCGCACGCTGACGGTCTCGATGCCGTAGCGATCGAAGTAGAAACTGGCCATGTCTTCGCCGTAGGACTTGGACAAGCCGTAGTAGCTGTCCGGGCGGCGAGGGGAGTGGGCGTCGATGACTTCATCCTGCTTATAGAAGCCGATCACGTGGTTGGAACTGGCGAAAATCACCCGCTTCACGCCATGGCGGCGAGCGGCTTCATAGATGTGGAACACGCCGCAGATGTTGGCGCCGAGGATCTCTTCGAACGAGTGCTCCGTCGATACGCCGCCAAAATGCAGGATCGCGTCCACGCC
Organism: Pseudomonas sp. LS2P72; assembly: GCF_054897865.1. Lineage (NCBI taxonomy): Bacteria > Pseudomonadati > Pseudomonadota > Gammaproteobacteria > Pseudomonadales > Pseudomonadaceae > Pseudomonas > Pseudomonas sp. LS2P72. The sequence continues at coordinate 4,066,880 of NZ_CM142708.1, read as the reverse complement.
TTCAACCAGCTGATGGACTGCTTGCTTGTCTGCCAGGTCGCAGGGCACGACTTCTTCACGGTCATCGATGGCCGGGGCAATGTCGGCGATGTCCGACAGGCGAATCACATTGGCGTAAGGCCGCAGGCGTTCGCGCAGGACTTTGCCGAGGCCACCGGCGGCACCGGTCAGGAGGAGACGATTGAAAGGAGCGCGGGCTTGAGTAGTGATGGTCATGGAAGTCCCAGCAGTCATTGTTATTGAGTTTGTTGTAGGTTGTCGTACGACTAGGTCGATGTCAACGACACACCAATTGAAATTGACGAAGGGTCTGGTCGCCCCGCATTCGATGTAGCAGCTGGCGAAGCCTGCGTTCGGCTGCGCAGCAGTCGTAAACCCTGCGCACGTGAATTTCCTGATCCACCGCGTCGGCTGATTTTACGACTGCTTCGCAGCCGAACGCAGGCTTCGCCAGCTGCTACAAAGATCGAGTTGTGGCACAAATCGGGGATTCAACCTTGTCCTACCCGCCTTACAGCAATGAGATCGGGTAGTTGATGATAATGCGGTTTTCGTCGAATTCATTGGTGCTGAAGTCCTTGCGGATCGACGCATTACGCCATTTGACGTTGAGATTCTTCAGCACGCCGCTCTGCACGGTGTAAGCCAGTTCTGACTCGCGGCCCCATTCCTTGCCGTCGGTGATGGTGCCTGTGTGCACGTTATCGCCGCTGATGTAGCGGTTCATCATCGTCAGGCCGGGAATGCCCAGCGCCACAAAATTGTAGTCGTGGCGCAGCTGCCAGGATCTTTCCTTGGCGTTGTCGTAGCTGGAGTTGTAGCTGTCGTTGGCCAGGGTGCCGCCGCTGGTGCCGTTGACCCGCATCCAGACATCATCGCCGGAGAGTTTTTGCAGGCCGAGAAAGAAGGTGTTGCCGCCGTACTTGGCCGAGAGCATGGCGAACGCGGTTTTGTTGTCGAGGTCGCCGGCCAGGGCGCTGCCGTCTTCGTTGCCGATGAAGTAGCCAAGGTTGGCGCCGAGCGTCCAGTCGCCGAGAGGCTGGCTATGGCTCAGGTTGAAATACTGCTGCTGATAAATGTCGCTGAGTTGCGCGTACCAGACGCCGACCTGGGTGCGCTTTTCATTGAACGCATACTCACCGCCGCCAAAGTTGAAGCGGTCCGAGGTAAAGGCCGCCGATTTGCCGTTCATGAACATGTCTTCCATGCTCGCATCGTTGCGCGGGCTGTTGGCGCGGAACTGGCCACCGTAGAGCGTCAGGCCACTGATCTCGGTGGACGTCAGTTGACCACCGCGGAAGGTTTGCGGCAGCGAGCGGCCATCGTCGGAGCGCAGGATCGGCAACACCGGCATCCATTCGCCGACCTTCACTTCGGTTTTCGAGACTTTACCTTTCAGCGCCACACCCAGGCGCCCGAAATTGTCGGCCGGACGACCGTCGTCATGAATCGGCAGCAACGAAGTGCCGCCCGTGCCTTTGCCGCCGTCGAGCTTTTCCGAGTACAGGCCCAGCACGTCCATGCCGAAACCGATGGGGCCTTGGGTGAATCCGGATTTGGCATCGAGGATAAAACTTTGCGTCCACTCTTCAGCCTTGCCCTGGGGGTAGGCCGGGTTGGTGAAGTTGCGATTGATGTAGAAGTTGCGCAGGTTCAGCGTGGCTTTGGCGTCATCGACGAAACCTTCGGCATGACTGGTCATGGGCAGGGCGAGGGCCAGGCTGCTGCAACCGATCAGGCTCAGGGTGTGACGGCGTGCGAAGGTTGGGTGAGGGGTGCAGACGGAGGAATTGCGGACGAGCTTGCTCACAGTGACGCTCCCGTGTTTCTTGTTGTTTTTATTTTTTGTTATACGTCGTCGTACAACGTCGGGGCGGATTATTTGCAAGTGTTACGAGGAATGTCAATCAGAAGTTGTACGATGACTTGCGGCGGTCAGGAGTATGCCGAAGAACCCTGTGGGAGCGAGCCTGCTCGCGATGACGGTAGAACAGACACCACTGCAGTGAATGTCAGACCGCTATCGCGAGCAGGCTCGCTCCCACAGGGTTTTGTGTTTTAGCTCACGATCATCGGGGGCATGGTGCCCAGAAGTGAAACCGCTGCCACCGCTCCCATCCCCAGCAACCATTCGAGAATTACACTGCTTTTCAGAGCAGTCGGATGCTGATCGCAGTCGTTGATCCGCAGCCGATTAAACAGCGCCAGCCCCAGCATTGAGGCGACCAGCACAACCTTGATCAACAGAATCAGCGCAAACCCGGACAGCAGCGGCGTCGGCCAGAATTGCCCGGTCAGTACACGAACGTTGATCAAACCGGTCATCACCAACCCGGCAACCAATACGTAACCAACGCCGCTGAAGCGTTGCAAGCTCGCTTTGATTGAATGCTCTGTCGGCTGCCGCAGGATCATCACCAGCAACATCAAACCGCCGAGCCAGGCGCCGACACAGGTCAGGTGAATGATTTGATTGAGGATCAGCAATTGGCCGTTGAGGCCGTCGAGCATGGCACCGTGGCCAACCGGGGCGAGGGTAGCGAGCAGCAGGCTGGCGAGGCCGATTCGCAGGGGCAGGTTTGCACGCAGGGGCGTCATCAGCAGCGCGACCAATAACGCATTGAGCAGCAGGTGCCAACGCCAGACCTGACCGAAAAATGTATTGCCCAGCACCAGTCGCAGGGTCGACGGATCGAATGCCGCGTCCCACGAACCGGCCATGCTGGCGGTGATCAGCAGCATCCAGCTAACGCCAGTGACCAGGGCCACCGCCGCCAGCCAGCGGCTTGTCTTCGTCAGTCGCTGATCCAGATGTCCAGCGTCGCCATTGACCAGCAAAGGCCTGAACACCCAGGCCCCGAACAGCATCAGCACAACGGTGAAATGCAGAAAGCGGCACAGCACCATCGCGCTCGTCATGAATTACTGGCCAACCTTGAAGCTATAGGCGCCTTCGCTTTTGTGGGTATCGACCGACACCGCGTGCCATTCGACTTTGTAGGTTCCCGCAGCCAACGGTGCGGCCGGGGTGACGATCAGGGTTTTCTTGTCGCTGCCTTCGGTGGCGAGGCTCTTCACTGGCACGTCGCTGCCGTCCTTGCTGATCGTGACTTTGGAAAAGGTCGCTTCAACGCCTTCGGAAAACACCAGGCGCAGTTCCGACGGCGCGCTCTCCGTGCTGTCGGCGGCCGGGGTGTGGTCTTTCAGATGGGCGTGGGCAAACACCGATGAAGCGGCGATCAGCGAGCCGAGCAGGGCGACGGTAGTCAGGGTTTTCTTGAGCAACACGTGGAATACCTCTGAGGCAGGTTCGAAAAGGCGGTCAGTTTACCTGCGAGAAGCTGGGTGTACGAAGTTTCGTTTTCCCTTGTCGCCGCGAGATAGAGCGGATGCTAGTCTTGGGCAACGCTGTTGTCAGGGAGCCCTCATGGGCAATCACAAGATCGAGATTCGTCGCAGTAACGTCGAGAAAATTCTGTTGGGGGCCGAAAAGGTTTTCGCCGAAAAAGGTTTCGGCGGCACCGCCATGGCCGACATCGCCGCCGAAGTGCAACTGCCGCGCTCCAACCTGCATTACTACTTCAGCACCAAGAGTGAGCTGTACAGCGCCGTGCTGTTGGGTTTGCTGGAAGTGTGGAAACAGGACGCGCTGTGCTTCGAGATGTTCGACGATCCGCGCGTGGTGCTCAGCAGCTACATCCGCGCCAAGATGAACCACTCCCGCAGCCGGCCTTACGGCTCCAAAGTCTGGGCCAACGAAATCATCCACGGCGCACCGACCCTGGGTGAGAAGCTGGACGTGAGTCTGTACGACTGGGCCAAGATGAAAGAAGCGAAAATTCGCCAGTGGGTGGACGACAAACGCATCCTGCCGGTGGAGCCTTCGAGCCTGCTGTACATGATCTGGGCGTCGACCCAGCACTACGCCGACTTTGATCATCAGGTGAATATTCTGAATGACCATCAGCCGTTGTCGGACATGCAGTTCGAGCGGGCGGTGCAGACGGTGACGAGTGTGATCTTGCGGGGGATTGGATTAGAACCTTGAGCTTTGCGGTGTTGCTGCTGGCCCCATCGCGAGCAGGCTCGCTCCCACATTTGAAATGCATTCCAATGTGGGAGCGAGCCTGCTCGCGATGGCGTCTGTTCAGGCGCCGCTGAGCTCAAGGGCTGACATGGTAGGGATTGCGCGGATCATGATTCCAATCCAGAAACGGTTTGCCCGTATCCATCGGCACCATTTCAATACAATCCTGCACCGGGCACGTGATCTGACACAGATTGCACCCCACGCACTCATCATCAATCACTTCATATTTATGCGTCCCGTCCGCCTGCTTCAGGCTGGCAACCGCCTGGTGCGAAGTGTCTTCGCAAGCAATGTGGCAGCGACCGCAACCAATGCAGGCCTCCTGGTCAATCTTGGCAATCACCTGATAGTTGATGTCCAGGTACTTCCAGTCCGTGGTGTTGCCCACCGCACGCCCGGAAAACTCTGACACGCTGGCGTAGCCCTGACTGTCCATCCAGCGTGACAACCCGTCCTTCATCTCCTCGACAATCCGGAAACCATGCAGCATCGCCGCCGTGCACACCTGCACCGAGCCGCTGCCCAGCGCAATAAACTCCGCCGCGTCGCGCCAGTTGCTAATGCCGCCAATGCCCGAGATCGGCAGGCCTTGCGTCTGTGGATCGCGGGCGATTTCGGCGACCATGTTCAGCGCAATCGGCTTCACCGCCGAACCGCAATAACCGCCGTGGGTGCTTTGGCTGCCCACGGCGGGATTGGCGACCATGCGCTCCAGGTTGACGCTGGTGATCGAGTTGATCGTATTGATCAGCGACACCGCATCGGCACCGCCGCGATGGGCCGCGCGGGCGGCGACGCGAATGTCGGTGATGTTCGGCGTGAGTTTGACGATCACCGGCAGCGAGCAGTACGTCTTGCACCAACGGGTGACCTGCTCGACATACTCCGGCACTTGACCGACCGCCGCGCCCATGCCGCGCTCCGGCATCCCGTGCGGGCAACCGAAGTTCAGTTCGATGCCGTCGGCGCCGGTGGCTTCCACCAGCGGCAAGATGAATTTCCACGATTCTTCGACGCAGGGCACCATCAGCGACACAATCAGCGCGCGGTCAGGCCAGTCTTTTTTGACCTGAGTGATTTCCCGCAGGTTGATCTCCAGCGAACGATCGGTGATCAGCTCGATGTTGTTGAAGCCCACCACTTCACGGTTGGCACCGAAGTGTGCTGAGTAACGCGACGACACGTTGACCGCCGCCGGGTCCTCGCCCAGGGTTTTCCAGACCACGCCACCCCAGCCGGCCTCGAAGGCACGGACCACGTTGTAGGCTTTGTCGGTCGGTGGCGCGGAGGCCAGCCAGAACGGATTGGGGGCTTTGATGCCGGCGAAGACAATCGAGAGATCGGCCATTTACGCAGCCTCCACGTTGAGCATGAGTTGGGCGTTGATGGCCTCGGCGGCCCGTTTGCCGTGCTGGACGGCCTGCACGGTGAGGTCCTGATCGAGACTGGTGCAGTCGCCGCCGGCGTACACGCCGGGGATGCTGGTGCGCAGGTTTTCGTCCACTTGAATCCGCTCGCCCTGACGTTTGAGTTCACGGGCCAGCGGGTCGGCGAGGGCATTGGCGTCGAAGGCCTGGCCGATGGCTTTGAAGATCGCATCGGCGGCCAGTTCGAACGTTTCGCCAGTGGTTTGCAGGCGACCTTCGACTAACCAGGTCCGAGCGAAGCGCATGCCGCGTACTTGGCCTTGAGCATCGAGCAGGACTTCTTCGGGTTGTGCCCAGGTCAGCAAGCGCACTTGATTGGCTTTGGCGATGTCCTGTTCGTGGCCGGTGGCGCCCATTTCCTCGACACCGCGGCGGTACACCAGATTGACGTCGCGCGCCCCGAGGCGAGCCATTTGCACGGCCATGTCGATGGCGGTGTTGCCGGCGCCCAAAACGATACAACGGTCAGCGAGGGGGAGTTGGGTCAGGTCATCGGCCTGACGCAGTTCGCGGATGTAATCGGTGGCGGCCAACAGGCCCGGCGCGTCTTCATGAGCAAGCCCCAGCTGTTTGCTGGCGGCCAGACCCAGCCCAAGGAACACCGCATCGAACTGCTGATGCAGTTCGCTGAGGGTCAGGTTCTCTCCGAGTTTCTGCCCGTGGCGGATTTCGATTCCGCCGATTTCCAATAGGAACTCGAGCTCCTTCTGCGCGTAGTCGTCCACCAGTTTGTACTTGGCGATCCCGTATTCGTTGAGGCCACCAGCCTTTTCCCGTGCCTCGAAAATCACTACGTCATGACCATGCATGGCACTGCGGTGAGCGCAGGACAAACCGGCCGGACCGGCGCCGACCACGGCGATGCGCTTGCCGGTTGTTGCCGCACGCGTGAAGGGGTGTTCGCTGAAGTGTGCGTTGTCGACGGCGTAACGCTGCAACAGGCCGATCAGCACCGGGGCGCATTCATGGTCGTTGTTGCGCACGCAGGCTTGCTGGCAAAGCACTTCCGTCGGGCAGACCCGGGCGCAACTGCCGCCGAGGATGTTCGCCGAGAGGATTTTCTGCGCAGCGCCCTGAACGTTGTCCTGATGGATATTGCGGATGAACGACGGAATATCGATCTCGCTCGGACAGGCATTCACGCACGGCGCGTCGTAGCAGTACAGGCAACGCGAGGCTTCCAGATGAGCCTGACGGTCGTTGAGTGGTGGCGCCAGATCGGTGAAATGGCCGGCGAGGGCGGCTGCATTCTCGTGCGGATGCGGGAGGTGGTTCAGGGTCTTGATCACGGTGTTGGCCTCACGGTTATTGAGGTGCTGCCTCTGATGGGCATTGGTTTTGTGTTGTCGCTACCGGCCTCTTCGCGAGCAGGCTCGCTCCCACAGGGAAATGCATTTCAAATGTGGGAGCAAGGCTTGCCCGCGATAGGCCGAAGGCCGCTTTCAGCGTTTCACTGCGGTCGGCTTATTCATCTCAGCCCGCTTGCTCAGCAAATCAAACACCGCGGGATACGCCGGCCGTTCGACATACCGCCCGGCACCACGCTCGGCCCTTAAATCACCATCGGCCCACACCACCCGGCCCTGGCTGACCGTGTGGCTCGGTACACCGCGCACGGTCTTGCCTTCGAAGATGTTGAAGTCCACTTGCTGATGGTGAGTCTTCGCCGAAATCGTCCGCGTACCTTCCGGATCCCACAGCACCAGATCCGCGTCCGCACCGACGCGAATCGCGCCTTTGCGCGGGTAGAGGTTGAAGATTTTCGCGGTGTTGGTGGAGGTGAGCGCCACGAAGTGCTGCATCGACAGACGCCCGGTGTTCACCCCTTCATCCCAGAGCACCGCCATGCGGTCTTCGATACCGGCCGTGCCATTGGGGATCTTGCTGAAATCGTCACGGCCGGCGGCTTTTTGTTCGGCGCAGAAGCAGCAATGGTCGGTGGCGGTAGTGTGCAGGTTGCCCGATTGCAGACCGTGCCAAAGCGCCTCTTGATGGCCGCGCGGACGGAAAGGCGGGCTCATCACGTAACCGGCGGCGGTCTGCCAGTCCGGGTGTTGGTAGACGCTGTCGTCCAGCAGTAAATGCCCGGCCAGGACCTCGCCATAAACTTGTTGGCCCTTGCTGCGGGCGTAGGTGATTTCGTCGAGGGCTTCCTTGGTCGAGACGTGCACCAGGTACAACGGCGTGCCCAGGGTTTCGGCGATGCGGATCGCCCGACTGGCCGCTTCACCTTCCACTTGCGAGGGGCGCGACAACGGATGCGCTTCCGGGCCGGTCATTCCCTGGGCCATCAACTTGCGTTGCAGGTGATAGACCAGCTCACCGTTTTCCGCATGCACGGTCGGCACCGCGCCCAGTTCCAGGCAGCGCTCGAAACTCGCCACCAGCGTATCGTCGGCGGCCATGATCGCGTTCTTGTAGGCCATGAAGTGCTTGAAGCTGTTGACCCCGTGCTGGCTGACCAGCTCGGCCATTTCCTCGCGGACCTGTTCGCTCCACCAGGTAATTGCGACATGGAAACCGTAATCCGACGCCGACTTCTCGGCCCAGCCGCGCCACTGATGAAAGGCTTCCATCAAGGATTGCTGTGGATTGGGAATCACAAAGTCGATGATCGACGTGGTGCCGCCGGCAAGCCCCGCCGCGGTGCCGCTGAAAAAGTCTTCGCTGGCCACCGTGCCCATGAAGGGCAGCTGCATATGAGTGTGCGGGTCGATGCCGCCGGGCATCAGGTATTGACCGCTGCCGTCGAGCACTTCGGCATCGGCGGGAACATCGAGGTTTTCACCGATGGCTTTGATCACGCCGTCGGCGCAATAGACGTCGGCGCGATAACTTTCATCATGGGTAATAACGGTGGCGCCACGGATCAACAGAGACATTCCGAGTTCCTCGCAGGCAATGACCGACTTGTGCCGGTTCTAAATGTTTTATATGAAGCGACGCAAACAGGTGTATTCCTGTCAACGCTGTCAGGAATAAACGCTAGTCTGAGTTTGAGGATTGAGCAAGAATATTTTTTATAAGCTTATATCTGTTTTAACGTATTGATAAATAACGACTAAATACGTAAATCACCAAAATGGTGAGGCCGCTCACCATTTTGACGCACTTGACAGGTTCCAAAAATAGACGAGATTTCTTATGTGAAATCAGCCGCTTGAGGATGGTCTATGGTTGATGCGCAACGTTGAAAAAAAAGTGGCATGCACCAGATTGAGTCCTGACGGTTCGGACAACTTGCCTGGCATTTGGCCTGAGTGAACAAGCAAGTCACCGGTGACTCATTGGCTATATAAATAAACTGATAAATATCAGTTGGTTACAAATTTTTTATGGAACTGCCCGATGCGCAAACGGGGAGACCGGCACGTTAATTGATGCCTCCAGCCCCGGATGAGCAACAATAATCAAAAGAACAGTGGAGCGGCCATGCAACAGATCAGATCGCAAGTGACCGAGCGCGACGGCTTGTTTGAGCTCGAAGCCGGCAGTGACGTCCTCGACAGCCCCCGTTACAACCACGACATGGCACCGACCAAGGTGCGCGAACGAACCTGGAACAAATGGCACATCACCGCATTGTGGGTCGGCATGGCGATCTGCGTGCCGACCTACACCCTCGGCGGCGTGCTCACCGCGCATTTCGGCCTGAGCGTCGGTGAAGCGCTGCTGGCGATTCTGTTCGCCAACATCATCGTACTGATCCCGTTGACCCTGAACGCCTTTCCCGGCACCAAGTACGGCATTCCGTTTCCGGTGTTGTTGCGTTCGTCCTTCGGCATCCTCGGCTCCAACATTCCGTGCCTGATCCGGGCGCTGGTGGCGTGTGGCTGGTTCGGCATTCAGACGATGTTCGGCGGGCTGGCCATTCACCTGTTTCTCGGCTCGGTGTTCGAGGATTGGAAATCCCTCGGCGGTACCGGTGAAGTGATCGGGTTCATGGTGTTCTGGGCCTTGAACCTATGGGTGGTGATTCGTGGCGCGGACTCGATCAAATGGCTGGAAACCCTCTCGGCACCGTTGTTGGTACTGGTGGGTGTGGGGCTGCTGATGTGGGCGATGCCGAACGTATCGATGAGCGAATTGATGGCGATCCCGCCCAAGCGTCCGGAAGGGGCCAGCGTGGTCAGTTACTTTGCTGCCGGGCTGACCGCGATGGTCGGGTTCTGGGCCACCTTGTCGCTGAACATTCCGGATTTCAGCCGCTATGCGAAAAGCCAGAAGGATCAGATCGTCGGGCAGATTATCGGCTTGCCCCTGACCATGTTTCTGTTCGCCTCCCTCGGCGTGGTGATGACGGCCGCCTCGGTCAAACTGGTGGGCGTCACCGTCTCTGATCCGGTCACCCTGATCGGCCATATCCAGAGCCCGGTCTGGGTCGCACTGGCCATGGCGCTGATCATCATCGCCACGCTGTCGACCAACACCGCGGCCAACATCGTTTCGCCGACCAACGATTTCCAGAACGTAGCCCCCAAGTTCATCAACCGCACCAAAGCGGTGTTGCTCACCGGCCTGGTCGGCTTGGCGCTGATGGCCCATGAGCTGTTGAAGAAGCTCGGTTTGATCGTCTCGGATTTGAGCCTGGAGACGGTGTATTCCAACTGGTTGCTGGGCTATTCGAGCCTGTTGGGGCCGATTGCCGGGATCATGGTGGTGGACTATTTCCTGATCAAGAAACAGCAACTGGATCTGGCCGGACTTTACCGCGACGACGTTTATCCAGCGTGGAACTGGTTCGGGTTTATTGCGTTTGGTGTGCCGGTGGCGCTGACGCTGCTGTCGCTCGGCAGCAATGCATTCAGCTGGTTCTACGACTATGGCTGGTTCACCGGATCGGTGCTGGGTGGGCTGATTTATTACGGGTTGAATGTGATGCGGCCGAGTCCGATTGCTGTGAAAACTGCGGTGTGACGGATGGCCCTATCGCGAGCAGGCTCGCTCCCACATTTGGAATGCATTCCCCTGTGGGAGCGAGCCTGCTCGCGATGGCGGCCTCGAATACACCCAGGAAATGCCTGAAGAAACCTATAACAACTGCCTGAGGAGATCATCATGAACGCTGCCGTAGACGTTCTGCAGTCCACCGATCAGCACATCAACCGCGACCGCTTGTGGCAGTCGCTCATGGACCTGGCCAAGCTCGGCGCCACGGTCAAGGGCGGCGTCTGTCGCCTGGCCCTGACCGACCTCGACCGCCAGGCCCGGGACATTTTCGTCAACTGGTGCGAGGAGGCCGGTTGCACCGTCAGCATCGATGCCGTCGGCAACATCTTCGCCCGTCGGCCGGGTCGCAACCCCAACCTGCCACCGGTGATGACCGGCAGCCACATCGACACCCAACCCACAGGCGGCAAGTTCGACGGTTGCTTCGGTGTATTGGCCGGCGTCGAAGTGCTGCGCACCCTCAATGACCTGGGCGTGGAAACCGAAGCGCCGCTGGAAGTCGTGGTCTGGACCAACGAGGAAGGCTCACGCTTCGCCCCCTGCATGATGGGATCCGGTGTATTCGCGGAAAAATTCACCCTTGAAGAAACCTTGGCCAAGGTCGATGCCGAGGGCGTCACCGTCGGTGAAGCCTTGAACGCCATTGGCTATGCTGGCGAGCGCAAGGTCAGCGGCCATGCCGTCGGCGCCTATTTCGAGGCCCATATCGAACAAGGCCCAATCCTCGAAGACGAACGCAAAACCATCGGTGTGGTGATGGGCGCCCTCGGCCAGAAATGGTTCGACCTGAAACTGCGCGGCGTCGAAGCCCATGCCGGCCCGACGCCGATGCACCTGCGCAAGGACGCCCTGGTTGGCGCCTCGGTGATCGTCGGTGCGGTCAACCGCGCCGCTCTCGGCCATCAACCCCACGCCTGCGGCACCGTCGGCTGCCTGCAAGCCTATCCCGGCTCACGCAACGTCATCCCCGGTGAAGTGCGCATGACGCTGGACTTTCGGCATCTGGAACCAGCACGGCTGGACTCGATGATCGCCGAAGTCCGCGAAGTCATCGAAACCACCTGCGAGGAACACGGCCTGACCTTCGAACTGACACCTACTGCGGATTTCCCGCCGCTGTACTTCGACAAAGGTTGCGTCGAAGCGGTACGCGGCGCCGCCCAAAGCTTGGGCCTGTCGCACATGGACATTGTCAGCGGAGCAGGGCACGACGCAATCTTCCTCGCCGAACTCGGCCCGGCTGGAATGATCTTCGTACCGTGCGAAGGCGGCATCAGCCACAACGAAATCGAAAACGCCGCACCGGATGACCTGGCGGCCGGGTGTGCGGTGTTGTTGCGGGCGATGCTGGCGGCGTCGGCGGCGATTGCCAGTGGTCAACTGACGGCTTGAGATTTCCCGGCGTTGGGGGTGGCGGGCTTGCCCGGTGATGGGCTGCTGGAAATGGAGTGGGTGGCGACGGTCAGGTAGGCCGCCAATGCCAAAAGACGTTCGACTTGCCTCATTCCACCGACTCCATTGCAGGCAACGTTTCAGATATCAATAGATCCACCCGATGAATCGGCTTGCTCCGGTGCTTCAGCATCGCGCCATTGCGCTGGTTTAACACCGCGGTTATCTCCGCCAAAATCGACAACGCCACGCTCTCAGGCGCATCGCCGCCCAGGTCCAGCCCCATTGGGTAGTGCAGCATGGAGGTGTGCGATCCGATATCGGCCAGCAGCCGTTCGGTTCGCTCCCGTGGCCCGAGTTGGCCGAGGTAGGCGGGTGAACCGTGCAGCAATTGCCCAAGCCAATGCCGATCCTGTCGGTAGCTGTGAGTCATCACTACCGCCGCTGAGCCATCGATCAATGGGCTCAGATCGAAAGGGTTTTGCAGATTTGCGAAGATCACCGCATCGGCCTGAGGAAAGCGTTCAGGCCGGGCGAAGTGGCTGCGGCCATCGATGACGGTGACGTACCAGTTCAGCAACTTGGCGATGCGCACCAGCGGCTGGGCGTCGTGACCGGCACCGAAGATCACCAGCCGCGGTGGCGGCGCGACGTATTCGAAGAACACTTCGACTTCGCCACGGGCATCGGTGTAGAGCCTTAACGACGATTTTTTCTCGGTTAACGTCTTGCGCAGGTCGTGGCGGATGGCGCGGTCGAGTGTTGGGTTTCTCAAGGTGCAATCGGCATTCGACATCACTCGATCACCGACCTTGACCGACGCGTTGCGTGAGGTGGCAATGATGGTCGCCATGGCCGCGGGTTGTTGACTGTCGCGAACCCGGCACAGCAATTCGATGGCCGGTGACGGGCTTTTCACTCGCAGGCGTTCGAGCATCACAAACACCGTGCCGTTGCAGCCGAGGCCGAAGGTCAGGGAGCTGTGTTCGTCGTCTTCGTCCTCGGTGGCGCCGGTGCTGTAGCGACGCACCACCGGTTCGCCCGAATCGGTCAGCCACCAGGCTTTTTTTGCCAGGTCCTGTTCCAGGCAACCGCCGCTGACAGTGCCGATGGTGCGGCCGTGCAGGGGAATGAGCATGCGTGCGCCGGGGCGGCGATAGGCTGAACCTTCGACCTTGACCACGGTGGCGAGGATGGTTTCTTCGCCATTGAGGGCGGCGGTTTTGATGGCTTGCAGGAGATCGTTGAGGCCGGACATATCATTTCATCCCGAAGGCTGGCGCGGAATCTGTAGGAGCTGCGCACCGCAGCTTCTACAAGGGTTCTGGGCAGGGAGGTCAGTCGACATCCTGCTGCATCAACTGCCGCACCCCATCCCACGCTTCGGCGCGCATTTGCGCCAGATCCAGCCCCGGTATCACGCCGTCATCGACCACCACGCGGCCACCGACGAGGCTATACCGAACGGCAATCGGCTCTCCCGCCACCACCGGCGCCACGGCGATATCGTGGAAGCCGAAGAACCGAGGGTGATCGAGGCTGTAGATCACCAGATCCGCCGCTTGGCCCACTTCCAGCGTCCCGACCGCACCGAGTCCCAACACCTGCGCGCCACCGGCCGTCCCCCAATGGATCACGTCTTCGGCGGTGGTGGCCGACGCGCCTTGTTCTGCACGATGAATCAGCCACGCCGTATGCGCTTCACCAACCATGCTGCCGGACTCGTTGGACGCCACACCGTCCACCCCGAGGGAAATCGGCACGCCTGCCTCGAACATTTGCGGCACCGGAGCGATACCACTGCCCAGGCGCGCATTGCTCACCGGGCAGTGGGAAATCCCGGTGCCGGTTTGCGCAAGCATGCGGATTTCCCCCGGTTGCAAATGCACCGCATGGGCGAACCAGACATCGGGGCCGAGCCATTCGTGTTCGGCGACGAACTCCACCGGCAGGCAGTTGTATTTTTCGCGGCAGAAGTTGACGTAGTTCTGCGTCTCCGAGAGGTGCGTGTGCAACCGCAGTCCGAGGCCGCGAGCGGTGTGGGCCAATTCCCGGAGCAAGGTGGGTGGCAGCGAGAAGGTCGGTGTAGTCGGCGCGACCACCACCCGGCGCATCGCGTCCGGAGTGTCCTGGTGATACAGCGATTTGAGCCGTTCGATGTCACCGACCATCTGATCCAGTGTCTCCGGTTGCAACGCCGTTTTGGAGAACCCCGGATGCGCGCTGGCCGACTCCAGCGCCCCGCCCCGGCACAGTACAAAACGCATTCCGAACGCGTCAGCCGTGTCGAATAGCAGGTCGCCGGTCTCGGTGGTGCCGTTGGCGTGGTAGAGGTAATGGTGATCGGCGCAGGTCGTCACCCCCGACATCAGCAACTCGGCCATGCCCAACCGCGCGGCGATCCGCGCCAATTGCGGAGTAAACCGATTGAGCCGCGGGTAGGGCACGCTGGCCAGCCAGCCTTGCAGGTCCTGGTTCAACCCTTCGGGCACGGCTTTGAGCAGATTCTGGAACAGGTGATGGTGAGTGTTGATCCAGCCTGGATAGACCACCGAGTTGCGCGCATCGATCACCCGCTCGCCGGGTTGCGCAACCAGGTCCGCAGCCATTTCGGCAATGCGCCCGTTCACCACTCGAATGTCTACAGCTCCGGCCCGGGCTCGCGGGCCACGCAGGCCGGTCATCACCGCCACCGGATTCTTGATCAGGATGTTTTGAAGTTGAGTCATGGGTTTCTCCAGTCAGAGGCTGTGGGAGGCGGGCTTGGTCGCCGCGCTGTCGGGAACGCTGACGCCGTTGAGCGCCGCGTTGAGCAACACCGACACCAGGCAGGCGATCACCACGCTGCTGTGCAGGAACGGCTGGGACCACTCGGGCATTTGCTTGAACAGAGCCGGCGCGAGCACCGGCACAAGGGCAGCGGCGATGGTGAAACCAACGATCAATACGTTGTAGCGATTGCGTTCGTAATCGACCTTGGCCAGGGTCTGAATCCCCGCCGCCGCGACCACGCCGAACATGGCAATCCCGGCACCACCGAGGGCGGCGGTCGGCATCGAGGCGATGATTGCGCCGGCCTTGGGCACCAGTGCCACGGAGCACATCAGCAAGCCGCTGATCGCCACCACCCAGCGACTGCGCACGCCGGTCAGGATCACCAGCCCGACGTTTTCCATGAAGGCAATGAATGGAAACGCCGCGAACATCCCGGCGATGGTGCTCGCCAGTCCGTTGGCGCGCAGGCCGTTGATCACCTGTTTGTCTTCCACCGGTTTTTCGACGATGTCGCCGATGGCCACGAACAGCCCCATGGACTCGACCATCTGCACAATCATCACCACTACCATGGTGGCGATCGGGATCAGACTGAAGGTCGGCAAACCGAAGTAGAACGGATAGGGCACGGTGAGCCACGGTGACTCCTGAATGCTTTGGAAACTGCCCATGCCCAGACCGTAGGCCAGCCCCGCGCCCACCAGCATGCCCACCAGCACCGCCATGTTGCGCAGCATCGGGCTGCCATAACGGTTGACCAAGAGGATGGTCGCCAGCACGACGGCGGCGACTGCAAGGTACGCCGGCGCACCGAAATCGCTGGCGTGTCGACCGCCACCGACCCACTCATAGGCAATCGGAAACAGCTGCAAACCGATCACCGTGACGATGCAACCGGTGACCACCGGCGGAAAGAACCGCCGTAATCGACCCACAAACGGCGCGACCAGCATCGTGAAGATCCCTGCGCCGATCACCGCCCCACAAACCCCGGCGAACCCCACCTCCGGGTTGGTGCCGATGGCGATGACCGGGCCGACGCTGCTGAACGCCACACCTTGAAGGATCGGCAGACGCACGCCGAATTTCCAGAAGCCGACGGTTTGCAGCAGGGTGGCGATGCCGGAGCAGAACAGCGTGGTGCTGATCAGTACCACGGTGTCGGCCTGGGACATTTTCAAGGCGCTGGCAACAATCAACGGCACGGCGATGGCGCCGATGTACGAGACGGCCATGTGTTGCAGGCCGAGGGTGAGCATTTGTCGGATCGGCAGAATCTGGTCTACCGGGTGCACGGCTGAAGTCATGGCGAAGCTCCTCTTGCTGTTTTTTGTTGTAGAGAGGGATACCCGTTCAGTGTGCCCGGAGCCGCCATCCACCGGCCCCGGAGCCGTTTAGCCTGCCAGGCAGGCGGCAAAGCCCTGGTTCAACGCCGCGCGGTCCAGGTCGCGGCCGATGAACACAATCTTACTGGAGCGTGGTTCTGTGCCCCATGAGGTGGAGGCGCGGAACTCGACGAGGCTGTGCACGCCTTGCAGCACATAGCGTTGATCCTGATCTTTTACCGCCAACACGCCTTTCATGCGGTAGAGGTTGTCGGCTTGTTCGGTGCGCAATTCGCTGATCCAGCGGTGGAAGGCGCCCAGGTTTACGGCGCCGTCTACCGCGATGCCGACTGAGGAAACGCTGGGGTCGTGGTCATGATCCAGTTCATCGTGATGATGCTCATCAGCGTGGTGATCGTGCTCCGAGCCAATCTCCATCAGTTTTTGCGTGGACTCGAACGCGCCGATGCCGAGGATTTTCGTCAGGTCGATCTCTGCATAGCTGGAAGTCACCAGTTCCGCCGTCGCATTCAACCCGCGAATCTTGCCGCTCAGCGCCACCACTTCGTCTTCGCTGACCAGATCGACCTTGTTGATGACGATGCGGTCGGCACAGACGATCTGATCCACTGCCTGGTTGTCCACGCCATCCAGTTGCAGGTCTTCCAGGTGCTGGGCGATGTGCTTGGCATCGACCATGGTGACAATCGCATCCAGTTCCACTTCATCGGCGATCGGGTCGTTGATGAAAAAGCTCTGGGCCACCGGGTAGGGGTCTGCCAGGCCGCTGGTTTCGATCAGGATGTGATCCAGCCGCACCGGGCGCGCCACCAGTTCGCGGACAATGCGCACCAGGTCCTCTCGAACCTCGGCGGTGCAGCACACGCAGCCGTTGACCATCTCGTAGATTTCTTCGGTCTCAGAGCTGAGCACCAGGTCGCCGTCGATGCCGACTTCGCCGAATTCGTTTTCGATTACGGCAATCTTGCGCCCGTGGTTTTCCTTGAGGATGTAGTTGAGCAGGGTGGTTTTACCGGCGCCGAGGAAGCCTGTGAGGATGGTCACCGGGATCTTGCGGTTCGGGGTCGGGGCGTTGAATGGGCTGTTCATGCGAGCTCCTTCGTTGTTGCGAAATGGCCGGTGGGCGATGTGCCGGGTTCACCCCAGCGCAACGCGGTCCCGGCGTCGAGGCCGAACAGGTCGAGGACACGGCCAAGGCTGTGATCGACCATTTGCGAAAGGTTTTGCGGGCAGGCGTAAAAGGCCGGCACCGGCGGGGCGATGATTCCGCCCATCTCGGTGACGGCAGTCATGTTGCGCAGATGGGCCAGGGTCAGCGGCGTTTCCCGGGCCATCAGCACCAGGGTGCGGCGTTCCTTGAGGGTCACGTCGGCGGCGCGGCCGATCAGCCCCGATGAAGTGCCGGTGGCGATCTCCGCCAGGGTGCGCATGGAGCAAGGCGCGACCACCATGCCCAGGCAGCGGAACGAACCGCTGGCGATCCCGGCAGCCACGTCGTCGGCGCGGTGGTAATGGCTGGCGAGGGCGGTGACGTCCGCCAGTTTGTAGTCGGTTTCATGGGCCATGGTCAGCAGCGCGGCACGGCTGATGATCAGGTGGCTTTCGATGTTTAACTCCGCCAGCAATTCCAGCAGGCGTACGCCGTAGATGAACCCCGACGCGCCACTGATGCCGACCACCATGCGCCGGCGGTTCATGACTGCTCTCCGGGTGGATGTCTCTTCAGTAGATTGCGTGCACGCTCGACCACGTCCTGATCCAGCTGCGCCTTGATCCCGTCGAACCCCGAACCGCGCGTGGCATCCAGCCCCATGCGCGACGTGGTGCCGTTGACCGAGGACGATGGGTCCAGCGGACTGCCGGGCAAGCCGTCGATGACGAAGATGTCCTGATGCGGCTGAAAGTGTGTGGCCAGGGCCCACAGCACCTGGCTGTCATCGGTGATGTCGATGTCGCTGTCCACCGCGATCACGGTTTTCAGATACGGGTCCCAGCCCAGCAGCGCGAGCATGATCTGCCGCGCTTCGCCGTCACGGCTTTGATCCAGCGCCACGTAGCAATGAAAGTGCGTGCCGGAGTTCGGGTAGTGCATGGCGGTGACGGCGGGGAAGCGTGCCTTGAGCTTTTCACTCATCTCCGCTTCCCGCGGCAGTCGCGCCAGAGTCAGGTGTTCGGCGTAACGGCCGCCGACCACGTCCACCAGCCAGGCGTCTTTGCGGCGCATCAGCGTGTCGACCCGCAGCACGTTGTTGGTCGAGCGGTCCGAGGAATAGCCGCTGAACTCGCCGAACGGACCTTCCTCGGCATACGCCGCCGGGTCGATGGCGCCTTCGAGCACAAACTCGGCGTAGGCCGGCACGCCGATGCCATAGCGCGGCGTCTTGACCAGCTCCAACGGCGCGCCGAACAGGCCGCCGGCCACCGCACGTTCGTCGCTGCCAAATGGCAGACGCGCCGCCGCAGCGAGCATAAACAGCGGATGCGCACCGACTACCATGGCCACGCGCAATTCTTCACCGCGCTCCCGGGCGGTTTGCAGCATGCGCCACAGGTGACCGCGTGAGTGCAGGCTGGTGGCGAGGGTCTGCCGGGTATGGCGCATGGAGCGGTGATAGCTCATGTTGGCGATGCCGGTGACCGGGTCTTCGGCAATGATGATCGCGTTGGTGATGTAGGGGCCGCGGTCGCTGTCGAAGTGCTTGAGCATCGGCAGCAGCGCCAGGTCCACGGCTTCGCCTTCGAAGATCTCGTCGAGTACCGGGCCGGTTTTGACGTAGCGCGGCGGGATCGGATGGTTGGCACGGGTCTGGAAGGTTTCGTGCAGCTGCGCCGCAGTGACACCGAAGATCCGCGCGATGCGGGTCCGGGAGGCGAACACATTGGTGGCCACTGGCACCCCGAGTTGGCCGACCTTTTCGCAGATCAGCAGCGGGTCACGGCCCTGGGTGGCCAGAGCATCGACCAGGGCGGTGACGTCCTGATCGGCGGAAAGTTTTTCGTGAACGGTCAACACATCGTCCGGGTACTGCCGGCGATAGGCGTCGATAAAATCGTGAAAATCCTGGGTATCGCCGAGCGTAGAGAGGGTCATGGTTTCACCTCGTAAAAAGCAGGCGCGCAGGGCTGAGGGCGACGCTCGATCGACAAACCGTTGGCCTGCCGGTCGATCGAACGCCGGGCTCATCTGTACGCCTGGAAAGCCGCTTTTGTTACAAGTAGGTCGTGGTCAGACGAATGTCCGCCTCGATCAGATCCTTGGGTGGCGGTGTCGGTTCGATGCCGCACAACCGGGCAATGTTGTTACCCAGGTAATCCTCAAGGTGATCCTCATCAATCCCCAGGCCTTGCGGCGCTGGCGAACACAGGACTTCGAGTTCGCGCAACCACATGCCCGGTTCGTTCGGCGGCGAGTCGGTGCCGAAGACGATCTTGTTGCGCGGCAGCTCCTTGGCGAACTCGACGATCCGCGACTGGAAGCACCAGCCGGATTCGCAGTACACGTTCGGCGTGTCCATGGCCATCCAGAACGCTTCGAACGAGTAGTTGCCGCCGGTCTGGATGCCGAAGTGACCGATGATGAAGTTGACCATCGGGAATTCGCGGATGATCGGGTAGAACATCGTCGGGATGGTGTACGGACCGTCACCCGTGTGGATCAGCACCACGATGTTGTACTTGGCGCAGACTTTCATCGCCGGCCGCAGCCAGTCCAGTGCCCGGTCGGGACGATAGCCGTGCATGTTGGCGTGCAGCTTGAGCATCTTGAAACCGTATTCCTTGATATGAAACTCCAGCTCTGCTGCACCGTTTTCCGGTCCCCAGCGCGGGTTGAAGTTGAAGTTGCCAATGAACCGATCCGGGTACTTCATGCACAGCTCGGCGATGTACGACATGTAGTCGCGCACGCCTTCGCGGCCCCGCCGGTTGCCGTCGCGATAACCGGTGTTGCCCGGTGGCGGCTGGATGAAGCCCATGTCGATGCGGCGCGGTTTGCCGTTGATCATGTACGGGCCGTCCATCAGCTTGAGCATGCGCTCGCCGGTGAACGGTTCGCCGGTGTGACGCCAGGCCTCGTCGACCAGGTTGGTGGGGTGCAGATGGGTATCGATAATCATCGGTTCAACTCCTGGCCAGTTGGGTAGTGACAGGGCGCTTCAACTGCGCCTCGGCTTCGGACACGGAACGCGGCGGCGGGGTCGGTTCGAGGCCGATCATCCGCGCGGTGTTGTTGCCCAAGTATTCCTCCAGGGTGTCCTCGTCGAGGTTCAGGCCTTGCGGCGGCTCATGGCAGAGCACTTCCAGAAGGCGCAACCACATGCCCGGCTCGTTCGGCGGGGTGTCGGTGCCGAACAGGATCTTGTGGGTCGGCAGGACTTTGGCGAACTCGACGATCCGCGATTGCAGGCACCAGCCCGATTCGCAGTAGACGTTGGGCAACTCCATCGCCCATTGCATCGGTTCGAACACGTAGACGCCACCGGTCTGCACCCCGAAGTGGGCCATGATGAAATCGACGTTGGGGAATTCCTTGATCATCGGCACCCATTCCGATGGGATGCTGTACGGCCCGTCGCCAGTGTGCAGTTTGACCGGGATGCCCAACTCGGCACATTTCTCGAACGCCGGCCGGACCCAGTCCAGCGCACGGTCAGGACGATAGGCGTGCATGTTGGCTTGCATCTGGACCATCTTGAAACCGTGTTCCGTGACGTAGCGCTCGATCGCTTCGACGCCGTTTTCCACGCCACAGCGCGGGTTGTAGACGAAGCAGCCGATGAAGCGATCCGGGTAGGTCTGGACCATCTTCAGGGTGTAGGCCATATAGGCGTCGATCGATTCGCGACCGGTGAGGTCGCCGTCGGTCCAGGTGTAAATGGTGTTGCCTTGCGGCGGCTGGATGAAGGCTTTGTCGATGCGGCGTGGTTTGCCGTTGACCATGTACGGGCCATCCATCATCTCCAGCAGACGCTCGCCGGTGAACGGGTCACCGTCATGCCTCCAGGCGAGGTCCACCAGGTCGGTGGGATAGCAACTGATATCGATGATCATTGAAGTCGATCTCCTGATAGCGGGGAAGGGAACCTTGCGGTTCGCAGCAGCCACGTCCCGGGTAATCGGCCATTTCTATGCGCACAACGCTGCGCATTCCCACGCCTGGTCGCATCCGGCTCGGGACGCTGGTTGCTTGGGGGGAAGTATTGGAAGAGGGGTTGGGGTTCGTACAATATTAATTGGGCGAGGGGGTGATACGTGTTCGATATGGGGCCGGTTGATGGGGTAGATGTGCCGGCCTCTTCGCGAGCAAGCCCGCTCCCACATTGAATCTTCAACGGACACAAAATGTGTGAACGACGCCGATCAAATGTGGGAGCGGGCTTGCTCGCGAAGGCGTCAGGTCAGTGTTTGCTCAGCCAACTGTTTGATCACCTCTACCACCGGCGCCACCCGCTCGGCCTGCCCCGACGGCCACACCGCATACAAGTTGTAATGGGCCGCAATCTCCGACTCGGTCAGCTCCACCAACCTGGCGCTACGCAACGCATCTGCCGCCAACAACCCGCGCACCAACCCGGCACCAACGCCAGCTTCAGCTGCCGCAATCAAATTCGCCGCATTATCAAAAACCACCCGCGCGCCCGGTTCGGTGGGTGGCATCCCGGCCGCATCCAGCCAAGGAATCCACGAGCGCCGCGTATACCCCAGCAACGGCAATTCCAGCACCTGCGCCGGCGTGATGGGCACCTGCAATCCATAGCGCTCAAGCAACGCAGGTGAAGCCACCGCAGTCACCCGATCACCACAGATCTGCGTCATCTCGCAGTCCTCCCAATCCCCATAACCGTAGCGTAACGCCAGGTCCACCCGCTCGAACGAACTGCGATCCGAACGCGGCATCGACAGCAACACCACCTCATGGTCGGGCAACGCGTCGAGCAGTTCCGGCAGTCGTGGATTGAGCCAGCTCTGCGCCAGTTCACTGTCCACATCGATCGTCAGTCGTTGCGCCACGCTGCGGTTTTTCACCGAGGACAGCGCGCGGTCAATCTGCGCCAAGCCGTCGGACAACACGCTGGCGAACAACTGCCCGGCGTCGGTCAGGTTGCTGCCACCGCCTTCGCGCACGAACAGCGGCTGGCCGATGAAGTCTTCCAGGGCGCGGATCTGCTGGCTGATGGCGCTGTGAGTCAGGTCGAGTTTGCGCGCGGCACTGGAGAAGCTGCCGCTGCGCGCCGCCTGGATAAACGCACTCATGGACTGCACCGACGGGTATCGCTTGTACATGCTGTTAGTCCTACTTACACAGGATGGCAGAAATCGTCGCTGGCCCGATTTTCCGCAGACTCCCAATAATCGGCGACCAGGCCTGCACAAAGACGGGCCGCTCTCTTGGAGCCTGACAATGATCGAATTCACGGTAAACGGCGAACGACACGAGCTGGTAGAGACATCGCCCTCCATGCCCTTGTTATGGGTGTTGCGTGATCACTTGAAACTCACCGGCACCAAGTTCGGTTGCGGCATGGGCCTGTGCGGTGCCTGTACCGTGCACCTGGACGGTGTCGCAGTACGTTCCTGCCAACTGCCGGTCGCCGCCGTGGCGGGGCACAGCATCACCACCATCGAGGGCTTGTCGCCCACCGAACAGCATCCGCTGCAACTGGCCTGGGTTGCCGAAGATGTCCCGCAATGCGGTTACTGTCAATCCGGGCAGATCATGTCCGCGGCCGCGTTGCTCAATACCGGTGCGACAGTCACCGATGACTCGATCCTCAACGCCATGTCCGGCAATGTGTGCCGCTGCGGCACTTACGGGCGAATCAATAAAGCCATCAAGCGCGCAGCTGCTGCGCCGAAGGAGGCGTGATGACGTTTATCGACGACACACAGATCGAACTGCCGCGCCGTCTCTTTCTCAAGCAGGCCGGCACTGTTGCCTGCGGCCTGGCAATTGGGTTCTATCTGCCCTCAGGCATAGCCGCTACGGACCCGAAAGCAACTGCGCCTGCGGGTGATTTCGAGCCCAACGCCTGGGTTCGAGTATTGCCCGACGGCACGGTGAAACTGGTGGTGCACAAACACGATTCCGGCACAGGCACCCACACCGCATTGGCCGCTTGCGTGGCCGAGGAACTGGACGTCAATCCGATGACCGTGCAGGTGATATCGCCGGAAAATCCGTTCTTTGAAACCTACATTCACCCGATATGGAAAGTCTTCTCGACGGGTGGTAGCACCAGTGTTTCGCTGGAATACGATCGCCTGCGGATGGCCGGCGCCACGGCGCGCGCACTGCTGATCACTGCGGCGGCCAAGCAATGGAAAGTCAGTCCCGACAGTTGCACAACCGAAGAGGGCCGGGTGGTACATTCCGCCAGCAAACGCAGCCTGGGTTATGGTGAATTGGTGAGTGTTGCCGCGAAATTGCCAACACCGGCCAAGGTCACTCTGAAGGACCCCGCGCAGTTCAAGTACATTGGCAAACTGCGGCACAAGCGCGATGCGGCGGCCAAGGTTTGCGGGCGCTTCAAGTACAGCATCGACGTGGAATTGCCAGAGATGCTGGTGGCGGTGATTCAGCGCACTCCAGTGGTCGGCGCCAAGGTTGTCTCGATGGATTCCAGTACGGCGTTGCAAGTACCGGGCGTGCGTAAGGTGATCGCGATTCCCGGCCGGCCTGATGTGCTGGGCGGCAATCAGGAAGGCGTCGCAGTGCTCGCGGACAATTACTGGGCCGCGCAACAGGGTCGCGCGTTGCTCAAGGTGCAATGGAGCGATTCACCCCTGGCCGATTTTGACAGCGATCAACTGGCGACGGCGCAAGCGGCGGCCATCGACGACAAAAATGCACAACGGGTGTCCGCCATGGTTGCAGGTGATGTGAGCGCTCAGTGGCCGAATGCCGCGAAGCTGCTCGAAGCCGATTACCTCATGCCGTACAAGGTGCAGAACCCGCTGGAACCGATCTGCATAACCGCCCAGGTGAAGAATAACGCCATCACTTACTGGGGCGGCGTTCAGGTGCCATCCTCGGCGCTGGAAGCTGCGCAAACGGTGTGCAAGATCGCCAAGGACAAGGTCACCATCAACGAGTTGGTGTCCGGTGGCAGCTTCGGGGCGCGGGAGGCCAAGTACTGGTTGTTCGAAGTGGCATACCTGGCGCAGCAGGCCAAGGTTCCAGTCAAGTTGATGAACAGCCGTGAAGACGAAATGCGTTCGCTGTTCATGCACCCGGCGACGCTGCATCGAGTCAAAGGTGCGCTGGATGCTCAGGGCAAACTCACGGCGTTGAAACTTGACGCTGTCTCACCGGCTTCGCCGGAACAGTGGGAACCAGGCTATTTCGAACGCCCCGACCACATGGACTACAGCACGACCGAGGCTATCACTGCGTGGGACTTTGCTTATCGTCCTGCGAATCTGGACCTGGTCTGGGTCAAGCACGAAAGCAACGTGCCCAGCGGTTGGTATCGCTCCGTGAGTTTTATTCCCAATGTGTTTGCCGTCGAAAGTTTCATGGACGAATTGGCACACGGCGCGGGACAGGATCCGTTGGCCTTTCGCTTGGCCAACATGCAAGACCGGCCCCGGCATGTCGCGGTGCTGAAGAACGCCGCCGAACGCGCCGGTTGGGGCCAGCCATTGCCGGAAGGGACAGCCTTGGGGATCGCTACCAATCAGGGTTACACCAGCTTCATCGCGGTGGTCGCCAGGCTTTCGAAAAAAGACGGGACGATCAAGGTCGATAAGCTCACCTGTGTGGTCGATTGCGGTCTGGCGGTGTCGCCGGGCGGTGTCGAAGAGCAGATCTACGGCGGCCTGATGTGGGGCCTCGGCCACGCGCTGTTCGACCGCATGGACATCAAACAGGGCAGGGTGGTGCAGAGCAACTTCCATGATTACCGGGTGCCCCGGATGTCGGACATGCCGACGATAGATATTCTGGTGCTGGACGGCGAGCCGAGCAAACCTGGCGGTGTCGGTGAACTGGGCAGCACGTCGGTGGCCCCGGCCATCGCCAATGCGCTGTTCGGCTTGACTGGAGTGCGCCAGCGCTCGACGCCACTGACCCTGGGATAGCCGTCATGGACTTGCGATTGCTGCGGTACTTCATGGCATTGGCCGAAGAGCTGCATTTCGGCCGGGCCGCCACACGGTTGCACATCTGTCAGCCACCGCTGAGCCAGCAGATTCGTCTGTTGGAGGAAGAGCTGGGTACGCCGCTGTTCGAGCGCAGCCATCACCGGGTGGAACTGACGGCAGCCGGACAGATGCTCAAAGAACAGGCTCCGCTGGTGTTCGAACAACTGAACCGCGCGCTGGACCTGACCCGTCAGACCGGCCGTGGTCAGCTAGGGGAACTGGAAATCGGCATGATCAGCTCGGTGATGGTCGGGGTGCTGCCACGGGCATTGCATCTGTTTCGCGAGCGCTACCCGCAGGTCAGTTGGCGTCTGCATGAGATGACTCCGGCGGCACAGGTCATCGCGTTGAAGGAGAAACGCATCGATGCGTGTGTGTTTCGGGTCGGCTATGACGACCCGCAGCTGCGCAATGAACTGCTGGTCTACGAGCCGATTCGGGTGGTCATGCCTGTCGATCATCCGCTGGCCCGACACGAAAAACTGGCGCCGGCGGACCTGGCGCAGGAGCCGTTCGTGGCGTTGGAACTCAAGCAATCGCGGTTTGCCGATTTTCTCTATCAGTGCTGCATCAAGGCCGGGTTTACGCCGCAGATCCGTCAGCAGGTGATCGAGGTGCAAACCTTGCTCAGCCTGGTGCAGGCCGGTTTCGGCGTGGCATTGCTGCCGGCGTCCATCGAGCAGATGGCGCCGGCCGGGCTGGTGTTCCGCCGCCTGACACCGGCGTTGCCGGAAGTGCCGCTGTACGCCACCTATCGCGCGGACGACGACTCGCCGGTGCTCAAGTTGTTTCTCGATACATTGCGCGAGTTGGTGTTGGAGGCGCGCCTTGGGTGACATGCCGTTTGCACTATCCCACCCCCCCGCGGTCGTAATCTTCACAGGGCGGCGCATGAATGCGCCGCCGCACGCGTGGAGATCCAATGAGCCAGGACGTACTGACCACCGAAACCAATCGCCGTCAGTTGCAGCAGATTATCGCCGGCCTGTCCGATGGGGTGATTCTGCTGGAGCTCGACCAGACCCTCCTCTGGGCCAATGACGCCGCGTTGGCCATGCACGGCGTCGGGCAGCTCGGCGAGCTGGGGGCGAATGCCGAGGAGTACGCCAAGCGCTTCGCCTTGCGTTATCGCAATAATCATCCGGTTCAGGCCGACAATTATCCGATCAGCCGCGTCGCCCGAGGCGAGTCCTTCAGCGATGTGTTGGTTGAGGTGACGCCGGCGGATGACGATGAGCGCACCTGGGTTCACAGCGTGCGCAGCATGGTGTTGGCCGACAGCGCTGGCAAGCCGGAGTCGCTGGTGCTGATCATGAACGACGTCACAGAGTGGGCCAGCGCCGAACAGCGTTTCGAAAAAACTTTCAATGCCAACCCGGCCCCGGCGGTGATCTGTCGCCTCAGTGATTTGCGCTACATCAAAGTCAACCCGGGCTTTCTGGAGATGACCGGTTGTGCCCGTGATCAGGTGATTGGCCGTTCGACCTATGAACTGGACGTGCTGGAGGGCGCCGAAAACAAAGACCTGGCCAAGCAGCGGTTGCGCGAAGGGGCGACCATTCCGCAAATGCAGGCGCAGCTGCAATTACCCGAGGGTGGCAGCAAACAGGTGATCGTCGCTGGTCAGCCCCTGGAGCTGAACGACGAAGCCTGCATGCTGTTTTCCTTCGTCGACATTGAGTCTCGGCATAAGGCCGAAGTCGCCCTGCGCCAGAGCGAGGAACGTTTCGCCAAGGCTTTTCGACTGACCCCAGTGCCGATCCTGGTGTGCAACGCTGGCGATCAGGTGGTGATGGACGTCAATGAAGCGTTCCTCGATACGCTCGCGTATACCAGTGAAGAAGTGCTTGGCAAATCGGTGACGCAGATCGATTTTATCGATGACACCGGCGCGCGCTCGCGACTGTTTGCGGCGCTGGAAAAAACCGGAAGCGTGGATCGGGTCGATGTTCGGGTACGCAAGAAAGGCGCCGGGCTGATTGATTGCGCGGTCTCGGCCGACACTGTGAACATTCAGGACAATCCCTGCTACCTGCTGGTGTTTATGGACATCACCGAGCGTAAACGCACGGAGCTGGAGCTGGTGTCGGCGATCGAAGAGGTGATGAAAGACGCTTCCTGGTTCAGTCGCACGCTCATCGAGAAACTCGCTAACGTGAAAAACGTCAACTCGCCGCAGTTGCCCAGCGTGTCGTTCACCGACCTGACTGCCCGCGAGCGCGATGTGCTCGGGCTGATCTGCGAAGGCCTGGCCGACAAAGAAATCGCCGCGCGGCTCAAGCTCGCACCCAACACGGTGCGCAACCATGTGTCGACGGTGTATTCCAAGCTCGATGTTCACAGTCGTAGTGAGGCGATTGTCTGGGCTCGCGAGCGCGGTTTGTTCTCCAGCGAGTGGCGGCCCAAGTCCCAGCGGTAGGTGCAAATGCACTATCCGAGGGGGTGCAAATTCATGTTCTGGACAGAGGCAGCAATTCTTAGGCTGTAAGGGTGCGATACCGGTTTTCGGGTATTGCGTCCCTTTCGAAACAGCTACAGGAACTGCCAGATGATTCATGTGGCGCAATTGCGTTTGCAACTGGAGCGGAGCTTTTCGCCGTTGGCCTGTGATTGCTCGGTTACAGGTGATCATTCACTGACGTTGAAGCTCTATCATCCGCTGTCGGGGCAGGTGGATCTGGTGGTCAGCGGGTTGAGCGTGACCAACCTCAGAACGCCGGAGGCGATGTCAACGTTAATCGAAGAGCTGCGTTATGAACTTGAGAGCAACACGTTGCAACGTCGCGAGACGTCCTAGGAACTGTCGGGTTTTGCCCGCGGTCGTACAAAGAATACGAGAGTATTTTTTCTGTGACCGGTCCGCGGGTACGCGGTGAGAGTGTTGGGTCGCGGAAATATGTCGATCACCTACCGCGGGTCAACCTATGAAAAGTCTTGGGAAACGCATTTTTACGACACTGTCATTCGCACTCTGGATAGCGATTCTGGGTGGTTGTGCCAGTCCGCCACCGCCACCTCCCGCCGAGCCGCCTCCACCCCCTGTGCGCACGTGCCAAACCACTGAAAACACCGATGTGCAAGGCGATGTGAGGGCTGAGGGGCAGGTGACCCGGGAAACGACGCTCACGCGTTGTGTCACTCAGTAAGCATCCATCGGCTCATTTTGAACCGCCAGCAGCGCTGTGCTGCTGGCGGGTATCCGCGCGCTTCGCTCAGACTTCCTCGATCCTGACCCAGCGCGACTCTCGCGCTGCCAACCGGATCGCCGTCGCCAGCCGTTCGACTTCCCACGCCTGCTCGAAATCTGTTCCACCCTGAGATAAGCCTGCCAGCGCCATCACCAGATCATGCACTTCCAGCGTCTTGAGTTCGTTGTAGCCGAGCTGATGCCCTGCCGCCGGACTGAACGCCGCATAACCCGGCAGATTCGGCCCTGCCAGCAAGCGCTGGAAACCGTCCTGACCGGCACGGAACAGACGCAGTTCATTCAGGCGTTCCTGATCGAACACCAACGTCCCTCGGGTGCCGCTGATTTCAAAACTCAGGTGATTCTTGCAGCCATGCTTGAGCCAACTGCTGCTGAACGTGCCCCGGGCGCCATTCGCAAATCGCAACAAGGCGTGGACCTGATCGTCGACCGCGATACTGCGTTGCTCCTGACTGCCAGCCGTGGCAGGACGTTGCCGGTGTACGGTCTGGGTGTCGGCGCTCACTGCCTCGACATCGCCCACCAGATAACGGGCCATGGCCAACAAGTGACTGCCCAAATCGGCCAGTGCGCCACCGGCATGATCGGCGTCGCAACGCCACGACCAGGGTGACGCGGGATCGGCCATGAAGTCTTCGCTGAATTCACCCTGGAAACTGATGATCAGACCCAAGTCGCCGTTTTCAATCAGCTGCCGGGCGAGCGCGATCATCGGGTTGTGCTGATAGTTGTAACCCACCCGCGTCACCACGCCTGCCGTTTTGGCCGCCAGTCGCATGGCGTCGGCCTGTTCCAGATTCACCGCCAACGGCTTTTCGCAATACACCGGTTTGCCGGCGGCGAGTGCGGCCATGGCCATGGGGTAGTGCAGGTGATTGGGCGTGGTGATGGCGATCAGATTGACCTTGGGGTCATCGACCAGTTGTTGCCAGTCGCTATGGGCGGAGTCGAAACCCCAGGCATCGGCGCAGTGGCGGGCACGCTGGGGATCGGCGTCGGCCAGGGCGGCGAGTTTGAGTTTGAGAGGCAGTTCGAAAACCGCACTGACGTTGCGAAACGCCAAGGCATGGGCGCGGCCCATGAAACCTGTGCCGATGAGTCCGATACCGAGTTCGCGCATAGCCGGGGTCCTTTTTTTTGAATAGTGTTTTCAGGAGGGCTATTTATGGAATAAAAATTCCTTATTTGCAAATATTGGAATTAAAGTTCTTTCGCGTGATCGTTCCCACGCAGAGTGGCGGGAACGATCAATGAGGGCAAAAAAGAAGGCAGCCCGAAAGCTGCCTTTTTGTTCATCCGGTAAATCGGATCAGGACAAGAACCCACCATCCACATTCAACGAAACCCCTGTGGTGTAACTCGAAGCATCACTCGCCAGATACAACACCGCACCCGCCATTTCACTCGGATCCGCTACACGCTTGAGTGGAATCTGTTGCAATGCGGTGTTCAAAATAGCCTCGTTTTTCACCAGCGCCGAAGCGAATTTGGTGTCGGTCAGGCCCGGTAGCAGGGCGTTGCAGCGGATGCCGAACTGCGCGCATTCCTTGGCGAACACTTTGGTCATGTTGATGACCGCCGCTTTGGTCACCGAGTAGATGCCCTGGAAGATCCCCGGCGAGATGCCGTTGATCGAGGCGACGTTGATGATGCTGCCGCCGCCGTTTTCGCGCATCAGCTTGCCTGCTTCCACCGACATGAAGAAGTAGCCGCGGATGTTCACGTCGACGGTTTTCTGGAAGGCGCTGAGGTCGGTGTCCAGTACATTGCAGAACTGCGGGTTGGTCGCCGCGTTGTTGACCAGGATGTCCAGGCGCCCGAACTGTTCGCGGATGCCGGCGAAGACTTGGCTGATCTGTTCCATTTCACCGATGTGGCATGCCACGGCAGTGGCTTTGCCGCCGGCGGCGATGATCGCATCAGCCACGTGCTGGCAGCCGTCGAGTTTGCGGCTCGAGACGATCACGTGGGCGCCTTGCTGGGCCAGCAGCTTGGCGATGGCTTCACCGATGCCGCGGCTGGCGCCGGATACAAATGCGATTTTGCCGTCGAGGTCGAACAACTGAGTCTTGGACATGGGATTCTCTTATAAAAAGTCTTGTTATTGGGGCCAGTGGCGCAATCAGAGGCTGGATTTCTGGATGACTTGCAGGCTCATCTGCTCCAGCAGTTTGTTCATGTGAATGAACTGTGCGAAGCGTTTGTCCTGGGTCTGACCATGGAAGAAGCGGTAGTAGATCTGCTGCACGATGCCGGCCAGGCGGAACAGGCCGTAGGTGTAGTAGAAGTCGAAGTTGTCGATCTGGATGCCTGAACGCTCGGCGTAGTAATCGACGAACTCGCGGCGGGTCAGCATGCCCGGCGCGTGGCTCGGTTGACGACGCATCAGTTGCACCGGAGCCGGGTCGTCGGCTTCGATCCAGTAGGCGAGGGTGTTGCCCAGGTCCATCAGCGGGTCGCCGAGGGTGGTCAGTTCCCAGTCGAGCACGCCGATGATGTCCATCGGGTTGTTCGGATCGAGGATCACGTTGTCGAAGCGGTAGTCGTTGTGAACGATGCTGGAGGTCGGGTGATCGGCCGGCATCTTGTCGTTGAGCCAGGCTTTGACCGCTTCCCACTTCGGCGCGTCCGGGGTCAGTGCTTTCTCGTAGCGATCGCTCCAGCCTTTGATCTGCCGCGCGACATAACCTTCGGGTTTGCCGAGGTCACCCAAGCCATAGGCGTTGTAGTCGACCCGGTGCAGTTCAACGAATTTGTCGATGAAGCTCTTGCACAGCGTTTCGGTCTTCGCCGAATCCAGACCCAGTTCCGGGGGCAGTTCGGAACGCAGGATGATCCCCTTGACCCGTTCCATCACATAGAACTCGGCACCGATCACCGATTCGTCAGTGCAGTGCACGTAAGCTTTGGGGCAATACGGAAAACCATCACGTAGCTGATTGAGGATACGAAATTCGCGGCCCATGTCGTGAGCGGACTTTGCCTTGTGGCCAAAGGGCGGGCGACGCAGGACGAATTCCTGTTCGGGGTATTCCAGCAAGTAGGTGAGGTTCGACGCACCGCCCGGGAACTGGCTGATCTGTGGCAAACCACTCAGGCCCGGAATGTGGGCCTTGAGGTACGGATCGATCAGGCTGGCATCGAGTTCTTCGCCGGTGCGGATACGGGTGGACTGGTCAGTAAGCGCCATGCTTATCCCTTCTGCTTATTCTGGAGGCCTGAGACTATTGGCTAATCTAATGCGCACATCCGACACCCACAACCACGAAACGCCCTTATAGGTGAGCGTGTTGCCGGGCAATCATTGTGTTTGATACATCCGTTTGAATGGTAGTCAGATCATGCTCATCGACGATGGCAGGGCAATCGGGGTCAATACCGGATTGCCGGAGAAGAACGCCACCAGATTGCGACCTACCAGCTCCACGGTGCCTTGAGTGGCTTCCGGGGACAAACCGGCGACGTGCGGGGTGAGGATCACATTGGCCAACGTCTTGAGGGCATTGGGTACCTGGGGTTCTGCGTCGAAGACATCCAGCGCAGCGCCGGCAATCCTGCGCTGCTCAAGCGCGCTGATCAGGTCTGCAGTGACGATCACACTGGCTCGGGCGATGTTGACGATGAACCCGTTAGGCCCCAAGGCGTCGAGAACCTGTTTGTTGATCAAGTGTTTGGTGCCCAGCCCGCCGGGGGTGGCGACGACCAGAAAGTCTGATTCCCGTGCCAACTCGGTGGGCGTCGAGCGGAAGCTGTACGGCACATCGCTGCGATGCTGGCGGTTGTGGTAACTGACCGTCATGTCGAAGCCGTAGGCGGCGCGTTTGGCAATGGCCATCCCGACCGCACCGAGCCCCAGGATGCCCAAGTGCTTGCCCGCCAGCGAAGGGCGCATGATTTTCGGCCACTCGCCCCGGCGCACGGCGGCGTCGCAACGGGGAATGTCACGCACCAGCGACAGCAGCATCGCCATGGCATGGTCGGCGACTGAAGAGGCATTGACGCCGGCGCCATTGGTGACCGTAATGCCCCGGTTGGCGGCGGCTTGCAGGTCGACGTGTTCGTAGCCGGCGCCGATCACGCAGATGATCTTGAGATTGGGCAGAGCGGTGATTTCGTCGGCATACAGCCCCAATGGGCCACGGGTCAGCACCGCATCGATCTGGGCGCCGTGGCGGGTAATGGCATCGGCGCGTTCGGCAGGCGTGGGCGCCAGAATCAGGTGAAAACCCTGATGTTCGAGAATCGGCAGGTAATCATTGATGGTTTCAACCAGTACCAGAACGGTTGCGGGCATGCTGGGCTCCTGTGGACATCGGAAAGTCGGGGCTCGAAAGTGGCTTCAAAACGTTGCTTCAAATGGCTGATTCCGCAACGGTCTGGCATTTACCAAAGATAGCAGGCTTGTGGCCTGCGACCTCATTGTGGAAGCCTTCCGTAGCGCCTACACATCCACGGTGTTCAACACCCGAAGGCGCCGTTCAACGTCGCGGGTGTGTCACCGGCCCGTGTCCGAGGTGAGAAATGTCCGGGCTGCGTCGAGAATTTCATCGGACAAGGCGTCACCTCGGGTTGCACGGGCCAGGGTCAGGGCGCCGACCATCAGCGAATAGTCCACCAACGCTTTTTGCCGATTGGATTGGGGCTGATCCGCGCCCATTAGTGGTGCCAGCATCTGCAACAATGCCTCCAGTCCTTGGGTGTAGGTCTGGTGCAAACCACTTTCAGCGGTTTCATGACACATGTCGCCGGCAAACGCGGTCACCGGGCAGCTTTCGCCCGGATTATCGCGATTGGCCGCGGACAAGTAGGGCGCGATGATGCTCTCGCGGGCCGAGAGACTGTCGCCGTTATCCTCTATTTTCTGCTTCCAGCGTTCCATCGATTGGGTGAACGCCCGGCTGCACGCCTCTCGCGCCAGCGCTTCCCTGGATTCGAAATGACCATAGAACCCGCCATGGGTCAGGCCGGCCGCGCCCATCACATCGACGACACTGATCCCGTGCAGGCCGCGTTCGCGAAATAGACGCGCGGCGGCCTCGACGATGATCTCGCGGTTGAGTTCGGCTTGTTTGCGGGAGACTCGGGGCATTGGCGGCTCACAGGTATATAGAACGTAGATATCAGCTGACGTATTGAGCAATGCCATTGCCAAACGACCAGTTCTCTTTCTTGACCTCCACCAGGTTGATGAATACATCTTCCAGGCGCACCGCCAGTTCCGCGTTAAGGCTTTCGGCAATGGTTTTGTAGAGGAGTTTTTTCTGCTCGATGGTGCGGCCTTCGCTCAAGGTGATCTGAATCACCACCAGATTGTCGGTGCGATTGATGCCCAGGTAGCCGGGATCAAAGATGAAATGCTGTTCATCGTGCTCGGCCAGAATCTGGAAGTTATCGTTCTCCGGCACGCCAATGGCGCTGTGCATGGCGGCGTAGATCAATTGCCCGACACGTTTGGCGTGAGTAGGGTCTTGATGCTTTTTGATGTCGACGCGAACGAGTGGCATGAGAGGGCTCCGAAATGAGGATTTACCGGCCAGCAGTCGGGATCAAATTACATGACGGCAATCCTTTATTTAATAGATTTTTTAAACATCTATTTAATAAAAGGTGCCAGAGGATCTGATCCGCACAACCGCTCCTCAGCTAAGTCTTTGCTTCTGCTCATTAATCCCGGACAATCGCGCCCCTGTTTCGGCCAGGGCGCTGCCTGTCGGATTTTTCCGACTCGTCCTGACCGGGTAGCAACTGACCGGAATGCGGAGATCCCACCGGATGAATGATCAGGCCAATAGCGTCGACGAACGCTATGTATCGGCGGCACCAGCGACGCTTGAGAGCTGGAATCGCCATGACACCACCTGGATGCTGGGCCTGTTTGGCACGGCCATCGGGGCTGGCACGCTGTTTTTGCCGATCAACGCGGGTCTGGGCGGCTTCTGGCCGTTGCTGGTCCTGGCGGTATTGGCGTTCCCTATGACGTTTTACGCACACCGTGGCCTGACACGCTTTGTGTTGTCCGGACGCGAAGGCGCGGACATCACTGAAGTCGTGGAAGAGCACTTCGGGATCAAGGCTGGCGCGCTGATCACTTTGCTGTACTTCTTCGCGATCTTCCCGATCCTGTTGATCTACAGCGTGGCACTGACCAACACCGTGGGTAGTTTCCTCGAGCATCAACTGCACATCATGCCGCCACCGCGCGCCGTGCTGTCGTTGGTGCTGATCCTCGGTCTGTTGGCGGTG
This sequence comes from Pseudomonas sp. LS2P72, assembly GCF_054897865.1. Classification (NCBI taxonomy): domain Bacteria; kingdom Pseudomonadati; phylum Pseudomonadota; class Gammaproteobacteria; order Pseudomonadales; family Pseudomonadaceae; genus Pseudomonas; species Pseudomonas sp. LS2P72. The sequence continues at coordinate 4,032,308 of NZ_CM142708.1, read as the reverse complement.
GTACGTTGCGGCGAGCAGGTGATCGTCAAGGCCATGAGCCTGATGGTTTATCCGTTCATTGTTGCGCTGCTGTTCCTCGCGGTGTTCCTGATTCCTCACTGGAACGGCGGCATCCTCGCCACCGCGTCGACGCTGCCAGAACCGTCGGCACTGCTGCACACGCTGTGGCTGGCGATTCCGGTGATGGTGTTCTCGTTCAACCATTCGCCGATCATCTCGGCGTTCGCAGTGGACCAGAAACGTCGTTATGGCGATCACGCCGAAGAGCGCAGCTCGCAGATCCTGTCCCGCGCCCACGCCTTGATGGTGGTAATGGTGCTGTTCTTCGTGTTCAGTTGCGTGCTGACCTTGTCACCGGCGCAATTGGCTGAAGCCAAGGCGCAGAACCTGTCGATCCTGTCGTACCTGGCCAACCACTTCAGCAACCCGACCATCGCCTTCGCGGCGCCGTTGATTGCGTTTGTGGCCATTTCCAAGTCGTTCCTGGGTCACTACATCGGCGCCAGCGAAGGTCTTAAAGGTCTGATCGTGAAGAGTGGCAAGCGCCCGGCACCGAAGACCCTGGATCGCATGACTGCTGCCTTCATGCTGGTGGTCTGCTGGATCGTCGCCACGCTGAATCCGAGCATTCTCGGGATGATCGAAACCCTCGGTGGTCCGGTCATCGCCGCGATCCTGTTCCTGATGCCGATGTATGCGATCCGCAAGGTTCCGGCCATGGCGCGCTTCCGTGGTCAAGCCTCTAACGTCTTCGTGACGGCGGTGGGCCTGGTGGCAATTTCGGCGTTGATCTATTCGCTGACTGCCTGATGATTTCTTCGGGGCTGTGAGTCCGCCATCGCCGGCGAGCCGGTCTCGCTCCCACAGGGACTGCGCAAAACCTGTGGGAGCGAGCCTGCTCGCGATTTAGGCGCCTCGGTCTTCTTGGAAACAAGCATTCTTGAGGCATAAAAAAACGCCGCTCATCTCACGATGGGCGGCGTTTTTTATTGCGTTGCAGCGTTAGGCTTGAACGACCGGGATGTTGGCGTTCGCAGCAGCTTCACGGAACTCGGCGATCTGGTCGAAGGACAGGTAGCGGTAAACATCGGCCGCCATGCTGTCGATCTTGCCAGCGTATTCCATGTACTCCTCGACGGTCGGCAGGCGACCCAGGATGGAAGCAACAGACGCCAGCTCGGCCGAAGCCAGGTAGACGTTTGCGCCGTCACCCAGACGGTTCGGGAAGTTACGGGTCGACGTCGACACAACAGTCGAGTTCGGCTCTACACGTGCCTGGTTACCCATGCACAGCGAGCAGCCCGGCATTTCCATGCGTGCGCCGGCCTTGCCGTAGATGCCGTAGTAGCCTTCTTCGGTCAGCTGGTGAGCGTCCATTTTGGTCGGCGGCGACAGCCACAGACGGGTTGGAAGCTGACCTTTGACCTGTTCCAGCAACTTGCCGGCAGCGCGGAAGTGGCCGATGTTGGTCATGCACGAACCGATGAACACTTCGTCGATCTTCTCGCCAGCAACGCTGGACAGCAGACGGGCGTCGTCCGGATCGTTTGGCGCGCAGAGCACAGGCTCCTTGATGTCGGCCAGGTCGATTTCGATGATTTCAGCGTATTCGGCGTCAGCATCGGCAACCATCAACTCTGGGTTGGCGATCCAGGCTTCCATCGCTTGAGCACGACGTTCCAGGGTGCGCGCATCGCCGTAGCCTTCGCCGATCATCCAGCGCAGCAGGGTGACGTTGGAGCTCAGGAACTCGGTGATCGACTCTTTCGACAGCTTGATGGTGCAACCGGCAGCCGAACGTTCGGCCGAGGCGTCGGACAGCTCGAAAGCTTGCTCGATGCTCAGGTTGTCCAGGCCTTCGATTTCCAGGATGCGGCCGGAGAAGGCGTTCTTCTTGCCTTTCTTCTCGACGGTCAGCAGGCCAGCCTGAATCGCGAAGTAAGGAATGGCGTGAACCAGGTCACGCAGGGTGACGCCTGGTTGCATTTTGCCTTTGAAGCGCACCAGGATCGATTCCGGCATGTCCAGCGGCATAACGCCAGTGGCTGCGGCAAACGCTACCAGACCGGAACCGGCCGGGAACGAAATACCCATCGGGAAACGGGTGTGCGAGTCGCCACCGGTACCGACGGTGTCCGGCAGCAGCATACGGTTCAGCCAGCTGTGGATGATGCCGTCGCCCGGACGCAGGGAAACGCCGCCGCGGGTCATGATGAAGTCTGGCAGGGTGTGGTGGGTGGTCACGTCGATCGGCTTAGGGTAAGCCGCGGTGTGGCAGAAGGACTGCATGACCAGATCGGTCGAGAAGCCCAGGCACGCCAGGTCTTTCAGTTCGTCACGGGTCATAGGACCGGTGGTGTCCTGAGAGCCGACGGTGGTCATTTTCGGTTCGCAATAAGTACCTGGACGAACGCCTTTGCCTTCTGGCAGACCGCAAGCCTTGCCGACCATTTTCTGTGCCAGGGTGAAGCCCTTGCCGGTGTCGACAGGTGCTTCAGGCAGTTTGAACAGGTCGGTAGCACCCAGGCCCAGTTCGGCACGGGCCTTGTCGGTCAGGCCACGGCCGATGATCAGCGGGATACGGCCGCCAGCACGGACTTCGTCCAACAGCACCGGGGTCTTCATTTCGAAGGTGGTCAGGACTTCGTCAGTGCCGTGTTTGCAGACTTTGCCAGCATGCGGGTACAGGTCGATCACGTCGCCCATGTGCATGTTGGTGACGTCGAATTCGATTGGCAGTGCGCCAGCATCTTCCATGGTGTTGTAGAAGATCGGAGCGATTTTGCTGCCGAAGCAGAAACCACCGGCACGCTTGTTCGGCACGAAAGGCACGTCGTCGCCGAAGAACCACAGCACCGAGTTGGTGGCGGATTTACGCGAAGAACCGGTACCGACCACGTCGCCGACGTAGGCGATCGGGAAGCCTTGACCGCGCATTTCTTCGATCTGCTTCATCGGACCGGTGACGCCCTGGGCGTCAGGCTCGATGCCTTCACGGGCCATTTTCAGCATGGCGAGGGCGTGCAGCGGGATGTCCGGGCGGGACCAGGCGTCCGGAGCAGGTGACAGGTCGTCGGTGTTGGTTTCGCCGGTGACCTTGAACACGCGCAGGCTGATCTTGTCAGCCAGCACAGGGCGGTTTTTGAACCACTCGCCGTCAGCCCAGGATTGCAGCACGCCTTTGGCGTGAACGTTGCCGTTCTTGGCTTTTTCAGCGACGTCGTGGAAAGCGTCGAACATCAGCAGGGTGTGCTTGAGTTCTTCGGCAGCGACTGGCGCCAGTTCGGCGTCGTCCAGCAGATTAACCAGAGTTACGATGTTGTAGCCGCCCTGCATGGTGCCGAGCAGTTCAACAGCGCGTTTTTTGTCGATCAGAGGGGATTTTGCTTCGCCTTGAGCGAGGGCAGACAGGAAACCGGCCTTTACATAGGCTGCTTCGTCCACACCTGGCGGAATGCGATTGGTGATCAGGTCAACGAGGAAAGCTTCTTCGCCAGCCGGGGGATTCTTCAGCAGCTCGACCAGGCCTGCAGTTTGTTCGGCGTTTAGCGGCTGGGGAACGATACCCAGTGCTGCACGCTCTTCGATATGTTTGCGGTAGGCTTCAAGCACAGTTATTACCCTCATCAGTGGTCCCAAATGGGTGTCCGGGACGCTCATCCCGAAATTGCCGTACTCATGCGCTGCGTGGCGTTGTGGGCCACTTAGCCAGAATTACCGACAATTCCTTACAGAAGCTGCTTTCAAAGTTTTACGCCTGCAGAACGGGGAGCTGATGAGGGTTGGCGTCAGGCTTTTCCCCGCTGGAAAAACCCTTCGCCAACACCGCTCTGAAGGAACGACTGTGCTCGTGACGCTTTGAAAACAGCTTCTAACGGACATTGGCGCCTTAAAAGGCTGGCTGATTCTACGGCAAAAAAAATGGAAAGGTAAGTTAGGCCCTGAACTTTGAGGGGTGATGAATGTTAGACAAAGGGCTAACATGCCGACCTGTTCTGCTTTCCCGTGCTTTCCCAACCTATGCCCAATCAGACCATCAAGACCCCCTGCGTCGGCCTCTGCTCCACTGTTTACGGTGATTTGGTGTGCCGTGGCTGCAAGCGTTTCCACCATGAAGTGATCAACTGGAATGGTTACAACGAGGAGGAGAAGCGTGCGGTGTGGCTGCGTCTTGAGCTGCTGCTGTCCCAGGTGATGGCCAGCAAACTTGAAGTTTTCGACCCCCAGCGCCTGCGACTGCAGCTGGAGCAGCGCAAGATCCGTTTTGTGCCGCATCAGTCGGAGTATTGCTGGGCGTATCAGTTGATCGCCCGGGGCGCGCGGGTCATCAACAACCTGGAAGCCTACGGGATGGTGCTGATGCCGGAGTTTCGCGACTGGAACCTGCCGGAACTGCGGGATGCCATTGATCGGGAGTTCTTTTTGCTCTCCGAGGCGCATTACCAGCGTTACATTGCCCCCGGTTTCCTCCGGGATACCTTCGGCGGCTAACCGTTAAAAGCATCGCGGGCAAGCCTTGCTCCTACAGATGACCGCGTCCCCCTGTAGGAGCAAGGCTTGCCCGCGATGGCGATCTATCTGGCGCCGCAAATCTCAATGCTGGGTCACGATCTCCTCCAGATGATCCATGATCGTATCCGGCTTCAGCACCAGCACATCACTCTCCACCGCATCCAGCACCACCTCCGCCGTATTCCCGATCAACGCCCCTGACAACCCGGACCGCGCCACGGTACCGATGACCGTCACCGCCGCCTGCAGTTTGTGGACCATGAACGGAATCAACACATCCGCCGGACCTTCCTCGATATGCAGATGCTCGTCATCAATGTCGAACTCGGCCTGAAACGATTTGCACTGTTCGCGATAGCGCGCCTCGATGGTTTCGCTGAGTTGCAACGTCGGGTCGGCCGCCGACAGCATCGGCGACGGATGGGCGCTGACTACGTGCAAATGGGCCTTGGCCAGGCTGGCAATGTCGTAACCGTGATCGACAATACAAGCGTGCAAGGTGCGGTGTTCACCATCGGTATTGCCGACATCGATCGCCGCCAGAATGACCCCGCCCGTCCAGGGCTTCGAGGTTTTGACCAATAGCACCGGCGTCGGGCAGTAACGCAGCAGCTTCCAGTCCGCCGGGGTCAGCAGGGCTTTTTTTAGCGGACTGTCGGGGTAATGCTGTTTGACCACCAGGCCGCAGCCTTCAGCCTGCTGCACATCGACGATGGTTTCGTGCAGGCTTTCGTTCCACGCCTGCTCGGTGGTGACGCTGTAGCCGTCCTCGATCAGCGCGGCCTTGAGCACGCCCAACATGCCGCTATGGTCATGCTTGCGGTCGCAGACCAGCAGATGCAGATGAGCCTGGGTCACGCCGGCAATCAGCTTGGCCCGTTTGAGCGCCAGGCTTTCCGGGTGTTCAGGTTCGAGGACCACCAGAATGCTGCGAATGGCTTGCATGATCGGGATCTCCATGAAGTAAAAAATACTGCGTTGGACAACTATAGTTGCTGGCTGGTGATTCGGGACTTGATGTATATCAACGGTCGCGACTGGTGGTCTGCCGGAAGGCCGGTATAATCGGCGCCCTTCGATTTTGAACCTCTGATCCGTGAGCCCCATGATCCTTCCCGAAATTCACCAGTTCCTCGGCTGCCGCACCCCCGATGGCTGGGTTCAAGCCGCGCTGGCCGATCAGGAAACCCTGCTGATCGATCACAAGAACTGCGAATTCAAGGCCGCCAGTACCGCGTTGAGCCTGATCGCCAAGTATCACTCCCACGTCGATCTGATCAACCTGATGTCGCGTCTGGCCCGGGAAGAGCTGGTGCACCACGAACAGGTCATGCGCCTGATGAAAAAGCGCAAGATCGAGCTGCGTCAGCTGTCCGCCGGACGCTACGCCTCGGGCCTGCGCAAAGTCGTGCGCAGCCACGAGCCGGTCAAACTGGTGGACACCCTGGTGGTCGGCGCGTTTATCGAAGCCCGCAGCTGCGAGCGTTTCGAGGCGCTGGTGCCGCATCTGGACGAAGACCTGGGCAAGTTCTACTTCGGCCTGCTGAAAAGCGAGGCCCGGCATTTTCAGGGTTACCTGAAACTGGCCTACCAGTACGGAGACGCCAAAGACATCGCCCAAGTGATCGACAAGGTCCGCGCTGCCGAGCAGGAACTGATCGAGTCGCCAGACGTGGAATTCCGTTTCCACAGCGGTGTGCCAGCCGCGGCCTGACGTTTTCGACTGGAAATGTAAAAAACTCTTAAAAGAATGAAACATCTCCGAAAACCGGCCCCCGAGGCCGGTTTTTGCTGCCTGTCATAACCGTCCGGTCACTGTTTGGCGCCATAATGCCGGCCACTTCACGCAAAGGCTGGCAGACGGTCGTTATGGATAACCTGGGTTTTGGCAAAGTACTGCTGGTGGAAGACGACGAAAAGCTCTCCGGGCTGATCGCGCATTTCCTGTCCCAACACGGTTTTGAGGTGCGGCAGGTGCATCGCGGCGACCTCGCATTGGCCGCGTTCCTCGAATTCAAACCGAAAGTCGTCGTGCTCGACCTGATGCTGCCGGGCCAGAGCGGTCTGCACGTGTGCCGCGAGATCCGCAGCGTGTCCGACACGCCGATCGTCATTCTTACCGCGAAGGAAGATGACCTTGATCACATCCTCGGGCTGGAGTCCGGTGCTGATGACTATGTGATCAAACCAATCAAACCGCCGGTTCTGCTGGCCCGGTTGCGTGCCTTGCAACGTCGCCAGACGCCGGACAGCGGCGTCTGTACCGCTCTGGAATTCGGCCATCTGAGCATCGACCGCAGCTGCCGGGAAGTGCGGCTGGCGGGTGAGGGCATCGAACTCACAACCATGGAGTTTGAACTGCTGTGGTTGCTGGCCAGCGCCGCCGGCAAGATTCTGTCCCGCGATGACATCCTCAATCGCATGCGTGGCATTGCGTTCGACGGTCTCAACCGCAGCGTTGACGTCTACATCAGCAAACTGCGGGGCAAGCTCAAGGACAACCCGCGCGAACCGGCGTGCATCAAAACCGTCTGGGGCAAGGGTTACCTGTTCAATCCGTTTGCGTGGGAGCTGTAAATGCTGCGGTTATTTTTAGGGTTGTACCTGGTGCTGGCGGTGGGGCTGGTGCTGGCATTGCAGACGGTTGAGCACACCTTCAACGCGCTGCTCGATGGGCAGATGCAGGCCTATAACCGTGAAGCGGTGCGAGGGCAGGCCTGGTCGCTGGTAGAGCAGTTACGCGGGCTCGAAGGCCCCGCGCGCGCGCAACAACTGGAAGCGTTGCGCCCGCATTACGGCTTGGGGCTGAGCCTGCCAGAAGCCGATCAGTTGGCCCTCGATGATCGTGAAAAAGCCCTGTTGGCCGAAGGAAAACTGGTGATTCGGGATGAGTACACCCAGTTCATTTCGTCGATCGACGGCGGTTCTCAACTGCTGAGTATCAAGTTGCCGGCCGAGCCGAGCCTGATGCCGTTCTACATCTGCGCCGCGTACCTGATGCTGGCCGGGCTGATCGGCATCGTGCTGTTTTTCTGGGTACGGCCGCACTGGCGCGATCTGGAAAAGTTGCGCCTGGCGGCCGAGCGTTTTGGTGATAACGACCTGTCGTCGCGGATCCAGCTGTCCAAACGCTCGAACATCCGTGACCTGGCCGAACACTTCAACCTGATGGCCGCGCGCATCGAAGGCCTGATCGCCAATCAGCGCGAGCTGACCAACGCCGTGTCCCATGAGCTGCGCACGCCGATTGCCCGGCTGTCGTTCGAACTCGACCAGCTCAAGCAGCAACCCGATCCGGCCCAGAACCGTGAACTGATTGCCGACATGTACGCCGACCTCGGCGAGTTGGAAGAGATGGTGTCCGAACTGCTCACCTATGCCAGCCTCGAGCGCGGCGCCACGGTGATCACTCGGGAAAACATTCAGGCCAGCAGTTGGCTCGACAGCGTGGTCGGCAGCGTCGCGCTGGAAGCCGAAGCCGCCCGCGTGCAATTGCTGATTGTCGAGTGTCAGGTCGATGAAGTCCGCATCGAGCCGCGTTTCATGGCCCGGGCGGTGATCAACCTGTTGCGCAATGCCATTCGTTATGCCGATGAGCGGGTGGAAGTGTCGTTGGTGCGCACCGGTGATCACTACGAAGTGCGAGTCAACGACGACGGGCCCGGCGTGCCGTTGGACGGGCGAGAGAAAATCTTCGAACCGTTCTCGCGCCTGGACGCCAGCCGCGACCGCCGCACCGGAGGCTTCGGCCTGGGCCTGGCGCTGGTGCGGCGGGTGTCGCAATCCCATGGCGGGCAAGTGGAAGTGATGGACTCGCCGTGGGGCGGGGCGTCGTTTCGCATGACCTGGGCGCATCAGGATTAAGTTTGTATTGTTCTTACTGGCCCCTTCGTCGGAACGCCGCCCGGAGCAGGCTCGCTCCCACATTTTGGAATGCATTCCCCTGTGGGAGCGAGCCTGCTCGCGAAGGGGCCATCAGCATCACCACCCGATCAAAAGGTGTAAACCACCTGCGAAGCCAACGATGTCTGCATCCGCCGTTCGACAATAGGACTGTCCGCCGCATCGTTGGCCAGATATTGCACGGCTAGAACCGTCGAAACACTCCACTGATCATTGACGGGCAACGACCAGGTCAAATCCGCCCCGCGACTCACCAGCCCGCCATGCGTGTCATAAGCCCTGAACCGACTGCGCGACGCTTGGGTATCGCTGACGCCGTACCAGGTGCGCACGTAATTATTGTCACCAAATTGGCTGTTGAGGCTGCCCACGACCTTGCCATGGTCGCCCTCATAAAAGGGCGCGCTGATGCTCAGTTTCAAGCGGTTCCACGCCGAGCCGGTGTCATGATTGTCATCGTCCTTTTCCAAGGCATGCTCAAAGCTCGCACCGAGGATAATCGGCCCCATGTGGTAAGTCCCGTCGAGCCCCAGTGCCGGGCGCGACTTGATCGAGCCCATGCCGTTCAGCTCATCCGAACCTTTGAACCCGGTCTTGCGATCCTTGCGCACATCACTGGCGCCGATGTACACGCTGAGGCCGAAGTCGTCCTCGTCAAACGCCCAGCCCAGACCCTTTTCGATGTCCAGAAAGAATCCGTAAGGGCTGACGATTTCACCGCCCAGCAGCGGCGCTACCACGTGTTCGTCACTGCCGCTGTAACGGGGCACACTGGCTGCACCGGCCCGCAAGGTGTAGCGCCAGTCTTCAGCGCGCAAAGAGTCAGTGGGAATGAGCAGGCAAAGCGAAGTCAACGACAGGGATAGCGAGCGAAACATGGGAGCACCCGAGGGAGTTTGGATGCGCCCATGCTAGGTGGCTGTCGGCCAGCAATCTTTGACAGCTTTGTCGGGAAACTGTCAAAGACTGTGAACCGGCCAAACCTTGTAGCAGCAGGCTTCGCCAGCCGCTACAGGGGCCGTGTTCTCAGCATCAGGTTGCGCGGTTCGCCGTAGAGCCGCTTTTTTCTTGATTCAGCGAATCAGATCCAGGCGCTCATGCCACTGCGCGATGGATTCTTCGGGCCAGATCTCGCACTGCCGATCACCGGCATGCGGCGGGACCTCCACCCACGGCGCTTTCGAACCGAGCATCACGTGCGTGTGTTCGGGAGGCACCGGCAGCGCCGTGTCGATGGCCGAGGCGAACGGGTGAATCAGCTCCGGCCATTCGGGGCTGAACAGCCATAGCCCCGAGCCACAGACCGAACAGAAATGCCGCTCTGCAGTGCTGCGGTGGGTGCGTTTGTCGCCTTCGTCCTTTAGCCGCGCATGGTAAATCGCGATGGATTTGCTTCCGCGCATCTTGAGGCTGGCGGCATTGCCAGCGATGTTGATCGCATAACCGCCACCGCCCTGAGTCTTGCGGCAGATCGAGCAGTAACAACGCTGGTACGGGTAGGGGTGGGCGCTGGTCAAACTGAACGACACCGCGCCGCAATGGCAGGAACCTTCGAGCTGCATGGGAACCTCCGACAAGTCTGGAACGTACCCAAGACAGCCTAGACCTTCAGCGCCCCTCGACCGGTACGAGAATCGCATCGCCGGTCGCCACCAGTTTCAGTTGATCACCGGTTTGCGCGAACAACTCGGCGCGGGCGAATACCTGCTTCTTGCCAGCCTTCACCACCTGGCCGCGAGCGATGAACACTTCGCCAATGGCGGGTGCCAGGCAGTTCACTGAGAAGTGTGAAGCCAGCACGTTGCCGGCGACCGTTCCGGCGGCGAATCCGCAGGCTGTGTCGAGCAGCGCGCCGATCAGTCCGGCGTGCAGGAAGCCTGCGTATTGCGCCATATCGCTCTCGCGAAACGCCATGGTGAGTTCGGCTTCGCCGCTTTCTGCGCGAGTGACTTCAACGCCGGCCCAGCGGTTGAAGGCTGAGGATGAGTTGATCTGTTTGAGTGTGTTGAGCATGGCGAATCCCTCCGGTTGAGGCACCAACATGCGCCGGGTTTTGGGGGAAGTCATGGTGGATAAGGGAGGGTGATAGACAGTTGGATTTTTGGTGAATGTGCTGGCCTCATCGCGAGCAAGCTCGGCTCCCACAGGGGATCGTTGTTGTACACAAAATTTGAGTTCACTGAAGATCAAATGTGGGAGCCGAGCTTGCTCGCGATGAACGATAACGCGGTCCCACTGGACGCCCACTGTCCGCCGGGTCAGCATGGCGCCTCGAAATCGGGACTTTGATCATGCGACGACTGCCTTCTTTAGCAGCACTCAGAACCTTCGAATGCGCCGCCCGCCACGCCCATTTCGGCCGGGCGGCGGCGGAGTTGTGCGTCACCGACAGCGCGGTCAGCCACCAGATTCGCCAGCTCGAAGAGCAGCTGGGCGTGACGTTGTTCATCCGTGAGGGCCGACAGATTCGCCCGACGATGGCCGCCGGGCGCCTGATGCAAAGCTTGCAGCAGGCCTTCGAACTGATCGGCGATGCCTGCGATGAGCTGCGTGACCCGTCATCGCTGGCGGTGTTGCGCCTGGCAGTCACCGCCGAGCTGGCGCAAAAGTGGTTGATGAGTCGCCTGACAGATTTCTACGCGCGCTATCCGCACATCACCTTGCACCTCTACGAACAACCGATTGACGCCACAGCGCCAGGGGAAGACATCGACCTGGCGATCACGTACGGCACCGGCCCGGTGGACAGCAGCGCGTACTTCGTCAGGCCGTTGCCGGCGTTGCAGTTCTTCCCGGTGTGCAGCCCCGGACTGTTCAATCAGGGCACCTTGAAAACCCCGAAGGATCTGGCGCGTCACTGCCTGCTGCACGACGATCAGGACGGCAAGACCTGGACCGCTTGGCTCACCAGCCATGCCGGCGATCAGCGACCCGAACGGCAGCTGTATTTTGCTCACGCCGGTTTGGCGCTGGAAGCGGCGGCTCAAAGCCAGGGTGTGGCCATGGGCGACAACTTGACCGCGCAGGAGGATTTGCTCAGCGGTCGGCTCGTGCGGCCCTTCACCTCAAGCATGACTGCACTCGGCCAATATGCGCTGGTGTGTGAGCGAGTGCGGCTGGAGCGCCCGGCAGTGGCGCAGATGCTGGAATGGTTCAACGATCAGCTGATCGATTGATGAGTTGAATTCAAGTAATCCGAAATAATCATCGTTGGCGAGGAGGGCGCCGGCGACCGTAGCCTGTGGTCATTCCAATCCCCGCTGATGAGGTTTGACCATGGCACGTTTGCTCGACTCCACCCCCAAACTCGATGGTTTTCGCCTGCCTGGCGAATTCGAAACCAAGTCGGGTTGCTGGCTCGGCTGGCCGGAGCGCACCGACGTCTGGCGCAATGGCGCCAAGCCTGCGCAGAAAGTCTGGGTGCAGATCGTCAGTGCCATCTCCCACAGCGAACCGGTCACCGTGTGCGCCTCCGCCGCGCAATTCGCCACCGCCCGCCGCCAATTGCCGCCGCAAGTGCGGGTGGTGGAAATGACCTGCAACGACACCTGGTTCCGTGACAGTGGCCCCTGCTTTGTGGTCAACGACGACAGCGGTGAGGTACGCGGCGTGGACTTTGAGTTCAACGCATACGGCGGTCTCGACGGCGGCTTGTACTACCCGTGGGACAAGGACGATCAGATCGCCAGCAAAATCCTCGAAATCGAACGGTTCGACCGCTACCGCGCGCCGCTGATTGCCGAATTGGGCGGTATCCAGAGCGACGGCCAGGGCAGCATTCTCACCACCGAGCAATGCCTGCTCAACCGCAATCGCAACCAGCATTTGGGCAAGGAAGAAGTCACCCGGCGATTGACCGATTACCTCGGTGCCGAGCAAATCATCTGGCTGCCACGGGGCTGCAAATTCGACGAAACCGACGGCCATGTCGACGATCTCGCGTGCTTCGTGCGCCCCGGTGAAGTGGTGCTGCAATGGACCGACAATCGCGATGACCCGCAATGGGAAATCTACCAGGAGGCCTACGACATCCTGCGCAGCACCCGCGACAGCCGTGGCCGTGAGTTGATCGTGCACAAACTGCCGCAACCGGATGTGCTGGAATGGACCGCCGAGGAAGCCGAAGGCCTGGATCAGCAAGACAGCACGCACACCCGTCAGGCCGGGACCAAAATCTGCGCGTCGTATATCAACTATTACGCCGGCAATTCCTCAATCGTGGTGCCGCTGTTTGGTGATCGTAACGATCAGGCCGCACAGGCGACCCTCGCCGAACTGTTCCCGCAACACACAATCGTCGGTATCGAAAACTCCCGGGAAATCCTCCTCGGCGGCGGTAACGTTGCGTGCATCACCATGCCGCAATATGCGGGCAGTGCCTGCCACAAAAAGGGAGTTTGAAAATGGGCCTGCACAAACTGACTCAAGCGTTATTGCTGGTGCTTGCACCCCTGTGTGTGCAGGCCGCCGACACCGCCAAACCGGTGGTCAATCTGTACATCTGGGGCGAGTACCTGGCCCCGGACACCCTGACCAATTTCGAGAAGAAAACCGGCATCCACGTGGTGGCCGATCACTTCGACTCCCTGGAAACCGTCGAGACCAAATTGCTCACCGGCCATAGCGGCTATGACCTGGTGCTGACCGCCGGCCAGCATTTGTCCCGGGCGATCCAGAGCGGTGCGATTCAAACTCTGAACCCGCAACAGCTGCCGCACTTTGCCGGCGTGGGTGACGAGTTCCGCCAGCACATGGCGGTGTTCGATCCGGGCAATCGGTACGCTGGGATCTACGCCTGGGGCACCACCGGCGTCGGCTATCAGGAAGAGGCAATCAAGAAGCGCCTGCCCGACGCACCACGTGACAGTTGGGCGATGCTGTTCGACCCGGCGGTGGTGTCGAAATTTGCCGATTGCGGGGTCAGTTTGCTCAATGATCCCAACGAGGTTTTCGCCGCGGTCATGAAGTACATGGGCCTGGACATCAACCGTCAGAACCTCGATGACCTGAAACGGGCCGAGCAGCATCTGGCGAAGATCCGGCCCTACATCCGCTACTTCGACAATGACCTGAACATCAGCGACCTCGCCAATGGCAACACCTGCGTCGCCATGTCGTGGAACGGCAACGTGGCCATCGCCGCCGGACAGGCCGAGGCTGCGAACAAGCCGTTCAAGCTGAGTTATCGGATACCGAAGGAGGGCACGTTGATCTGGTTTGACGCGATGGTCATTCCCAAGGATGCGCCTCATCCGCAGGCGGGACTGGCGTTGATGGATTATCTGATGACGCCGGAGGTGATTGCGCCAATCACTGACACCATCCACTACGCCAACGCGATTACGGCGGCGGACGGCTTGATTGATCCGGCGATTCGCAATGACCCGGGGACGTATCCGTCGGCTGAGGTGAGGGCTTCGTTGTATAGCAAGAATGACAATGGCAAGGCGTTTAACCGGGCGCTGATTCGGGCGTTCAGTCGGTTGAAGTCGGGGCTTTGAAATCGGGGCTTTCAAATCGACCCCTCACCCTAACCCTCTCCCGAAGGGGGCGAGGGGACTGATCGAGGTGTAAGAAGATATTCATCGACCTGAAAAACCGAGTCGATTATGGATTCAACAAAAACTTTCAGGTCGATGTAAACCTTAAGATCCTCACGGTCAGCCCCCTCTACCCCTTGGGGCGGTCCGACGTTTCGGGAGGGTTGGGGTGAGGGGTGGTTTCGGCACACGCCACAAATACCACGCCGCCACCGTCCGAAACGGACTCCACCCCAGCCCGATCTCAATCATCTGCTTGCGATTGGGCTGCACCTCCAACCCCTTCATCCGCCGATACCCCTCACGCACCCCGAAATCATCGGCCGGCAAAATGTCCGGCCGTTCCAGGCTGTAAATCAGCAACATCTCAACCGTCCAGCGCCCAACCCCACTCAGCGTGATCAAGCGTTCGATCAACGCTTCATCCTCCATGGCCACTGCCGTGGCGTAATCCGGCACCACACCGTCCAGCGCCGCTTGGGCTATTCCCTGAATGGTCGCGATCTTGCCAGCGGAAAACCCGCAACCGCGCAGCTGATCAAAGCCTGTCGCCAGAATCTGTTCAGGTCTTGGGAACGCCCCCGTCCCAAACAACGCGATCAACCGACCGACAATCGCATCCCCGGCTTTTGCATGCAGTTGCTGGTAGGCAATCGCCCGCACCAGCGACTCATAAGGATCGCGAGCCGCATGGGGCTGATGCAGACAAGGGCCGACGGCGGCGATGTGGCGGCGCCAGTCCTCATCGATGGACGATAGAAACTCGGTGGCGGGCAGATAGGCGTCGGGCATGGGATCAAGCTTTCCCGGGCGGCGTCAACAGGGCGTTCACTTCGCCATAGGTGAAGGCCTTCAGATCACGGCTGTCGAGTGTCCCTGTTTCCAGAAAGCTCTTGGCCAGTGCGCTCATGGCGCCATACAGAAACTCGGCGATACGTGAGCCTGCGCTCAAACGGCGTACGCCGAGGGCTTTCAGCTTTTCAGGCGATGGCACGCCGGGGAGCCCGAGGACGTTCAACGGCAACGGAGTGCCTTGGCACAGCGCAGCGATTTCGTACTCAGCTGTAACGCCAGCCGCAAACAACCCATCGGCACCGGCCGCCTGATACAACGCGGCGCGCTTGAGCGTCTCGGCCACGCGATCTTCTGCGGGCACCAGGCTCTTGAGGTACACATCGGTGCGGGCGTTGATGAACAGCTTCACATTTCGGCGACTGGCAACCTGCCGAGCGATTTCGATCTTACGCACCAGCAGCTCGGGCGGAGACGCACCGTCCTCGATGTTGATCCCGACGGCCCCGGCGGCAATCACCGCATCGATGAGGTCGGCCACCCGCGTCAGGTCATCGGAATAACCGGCCTCGATGTCCACGGTCAACGGCAGCGAGATCACCCGGGCGATGGACTCGACCGTTGATATCAGGCGCTCAAGGGGCAGGGCATTGCCATCCGGATAACCGTGAGCCCAGGCGACTGCCGCGCTGCTGGTGGCGACGGCTTTACAGCCCAGCTGTTCCACAATGCGCGCCCCGGCGGCATCGGCGACGTTGGTGAGGATCAGCAAACCGTCGTGGTGCAACTGGTGAAATAGGTTGTCCATCGAATGTCCTTCCTTATGACTGATTGAGAGAGCCGGAAAGTAATCAGAATGCGAGTTGTTGCGTGATCTGCACCGCCGCTTTTTCCAGCCTTAGCAAGAACGCCTTGCGCGGTTGTCCTCCACCATAGCCCGTCAGCGAGCCGTCCGCGCCGATCACCCGGTGACAGGGCACAACAATCGAAAGACGGTTATGCCCGTTGGCCAGGCCCACGGCGCGACTGGCGCCGGGTTTGCCCACTAGCGCCGCAATGGCGCCGTAGGTGCTGGTCTGTCCGTAAGGGATCTTCGCCAGTTCGGCCCAGACCTGGCGGGCGAAATCGCTGCCAGGCAAGTGTAGTGGAACGTTGAAGTCAGTGAGTTTGCCGGCGAAATACTGCGTCAGCTCGGCTTCAATCTGCTGCAAATGTGCGTTATGTCCTGGCGCGACGGCATAGCCGTATCGATTCTGCAGTTCTTCGACTTCCTTGGTCAGCGCCGGCCGATCAAGAAACTCCAGCAGCACCAGCCCACGTCGTTCGGCCATGGCGATCATCGGCCCCAGCGGTGTGGTCAGGCGAGTGAACAGC
This sequence comes from Pseudomonas sp. LS2P72, assembly GCF_054897865.1. Classification (NCBI taxonomy): domain Bacteria; kingdom Pseudomonadati; phylum Pseudomonadota; class Gammaproteobacteria; order Pseudomonadales; family Pseudomonadaceae; genus Pseudomonas; species Pseudomonas sp. LS2P72. The sequence goes on along the minus strand of NZ_CM142708.1, from coordinate 4,016,187 downwards.
AGCGGCTCGCTGTTGGCGGCACGGCCGGGCGTGATGTTGAAGGACTTTTGAAACGCATCGCGAAACCCGCTCAGGGATTCGTAGCCCGAGTCGAACGCCGCGTTGTCGATGGAGTCGCCCTGTTTGATCCCGCCCAACGCCATGCCGAGGCGTCGGGTGCGCAGCCAGGCGTGAAAGGTCATGCCGAAATGCTGCTTGAACCAGCGGCGCAGTTTCAGCGGTTCGATGCCTTCGGCCAGCAGCTGGGCATCGGTCCAGCGCTGGTCGGGGGTGGCGTCTACGGATTTGAGCAGCCGCTGCACCCAGTCCGGCGCGATGGCCGCCGCGTCCAGCGGTTTGCAACGCAAACAGGCGCGGTAGCCCGCGGACATGCACTCATCGGCATGGGCGAAGAACTCGACGTTCTCCGGTTTCGGTTTGCGCGCCGTGCAACTGGGGCGACAGAAGATGCCGGTGGTTTTGACTGCGGTAAAGAACACCCCCTCGTAGGCGGTGTCTCGTTCGAGCATGGCGCGAACCATTTCGGCGTGGGGCGGCAGTAAAGCGGTCTGTATGTTCATGGGCTGAGCATAAAACCCTGTGGGCGATGTCTCCACCGGAAAATCGACAGTGAATTTTTGTGGTGCTGAACTACAGTCATCGGGTTATTGACAAGGCTGCCACTCAGGAACTGATTTCATGCAACCGTTCACGATTCAACACATTGATCATATTGTGCTGCGCGTCCAGGACCTGGAGCGCAGCATCACGTTTTACGCGCAGGTATTCGGCGCTGAACTGGTCAAGCGCCGCGATGACCTGGGGCTGGTGCATCTGCGCGCCGGCACCTCCATGATCGACCTCGTCAGCCTTGACGGTGAACTCGGGCGCAAGGGCGGTACGGCCGCCGGTCGCGAGGGGCGAAACGTCGATCATTTCTGCCTGCGCATCGAGCCCTTCGACGAAGCGGCGCTCATCAGTCACTTGCAGTCCTTCGGCCTGACGCCCGAGAAAGCGGCCACGCGCTTCGGCGCCGAAGGTCATGGCTTGTCGCTTTATTGCTTCGACCCGGACGGCAACCAGGTCGAGCTAAAAGGACCGTCGCAACACGATTGATTATGCCCGCTTCGCCAGCAACAACACCGAAGCCGCCGCTGATAACAATCCCGCGCAGCAACGATTGAATAGCCGCTTGCCCCGGGGTTCGGCGAACCAGCGGCGCATGTGCAGACCCATGTAGGCGTAGGCACCGATGGCGATCCATTCCAGCACCAGGAACAACGCGCCCAACACGGCGAATTGCGGCGATACGGCTTGGGTCGAGTCGACGAACCGGGGCAGGAACGCGGTGAAGATCAGGATTGCTTTTCGGATTGCTGGTGCCCAGCTTGAATCTCAGCTGCTGGGTGCCCGCTTTCGACCCAAAGCGGACATTCTTCAGGTACAACACGCACATCAACAGCCCAAGAGCTCCTTTCAGTCTCATTGGCTCGATACCGATGCGTTTGCTGGGAACGAGGTTTCGCTGTTTACTGCCGTTTAGGGATTGCCTGAACCAATAGCCGGACGACCGATACACGATGCATCCCATAACGTCATGATTTGCGTCACCGCGTCATCTATCTGTTTGAGGGGCACACCGTCTCGGGCCAATACCGAAATCCCCAGCAGAAAGCTGTCAAACACCGTGGCCAATGCCTCGGGCACAACCGTTGGTCGCAGCTCCCCGGATGCGATAGCGCGTTCGACACACGCCACGATCCCTGCACGGTTCAAGGATCTTGCGTCAGCCAGCGGCTGGGAGATGGCTTTGCTTTCATCCGTGCAGGCACTCAACAGACCCAGCGCCACCAAGCACCCTGCGGGGTGGTCGGGCTCACACTGCATTTTCGCGGAGCGCCGCAGCGTGAGTTCGATCGACTCTCTCGGGGAGAGCGTGGTATCAAACAGGCTATCGGTCACCCGGCCGTGGGTGTTCAGATAACGTTCCATCACTTCATTGAACAGCGCCTGCTTTGAGCCGAATGCAGCGTAGAAGCTGGGTGCGGTGATGCCGCCGCCGATATTTGCCTTGAGCTGGCTGAGTGATGTTGCGTCATAGCCGTGCTCCCAGAACAAATGCATCGCCTGAGTAATTGCCACGCCACGGTCAAAGGTGCGTGGACGTCCCATCTGTGCCATGTGAACCTCCTCTCGATCACTTAAATACTAATCGATATATAAGTCGTTGACTAGATCGCGGCACACCTCCATATTATACCGATCGGTATATATATGGGGTGGCAAATGACTATAGATGAACGACAGAGCGGAAAGCTTCCGCTTGGAGCCCTGCTTGCACTGGCGATGACGGGTTTCATTTGCATTGTCACTGAGACCTTGCCAGCAGGTTTGCTACCTGAAATCGGCAGTGGCCTGGGTGTCTCTGCGTCTCTGGCCGGACAGATGGTGACTGTCTATGCGTTGGGGTCGTTGCTGGCGGCAATCCCGCTGACCATTGCCACGCAAAGCTGGCGCCGCAGGACGGTACTGCTGCTGACGATTGTCGGCTTCCTGGTATTCAACTCCCTCACGGCGCTGTCTTCCGATTACTGGCTGACGCTGATTGCACGGTTTTTCGCCGGGGTTTCAGCGGGGCTGGCCTGGAGCCTTATCACGGGCTATGCACGGCGCATGGTCGCCCCTCATTTGCAGGGGCGCGCATTGGCGGTGGCGATGGTGGGTACGCCCATCGCGTTGTCATTGGGTGTGCCGATGGGAACCTGGCTCGGTGGATTCATGGGCTGGCGCATGGCCTTTGGATTGATGTCCGGCATGACCCTGGTGTTGATCGTTTGGGTGCTAATCAAAGTGCCGGATTACCCTGGCCAATCATCCTCACAGCGCATGCCGTTACGCCAGGTGTTTTTCACCCCAGGCGTCCGCTCGGTATTGGCGGTCGTCTTCACCTGGATGCTGGCCCACAACATTCTTTACACCTATGTCGCGCCCTTCGTTTCCAAGGCTGGGCTGAACAGCGACGTCGATTTGGTCTTGCTCACATTTGGTGTCGCGGCGCTGGCCAGCATCTGGCTCACGGGCCGACTGGTTGATCGGCACTTGCGAACAACCGTGCTGGCCAGCCTCGCAACATTCGCAGCGGTTTCGATTTTCCTCGGAGTGTTCTCAGGCTCCGCCGCGGCCATTTACGTGGGTGTCTTCATTTGGGGGCTGACCTTTGGTGGCGCGGCCACCCTGCTGCAAACAGCACTCGCCGACGCCGCAGGTAAGGGCTCTGACGTTGCGCTCTCCATGAACGTAGTGGTCTGGAACAGTGCTATTGCCGGCGGTGGACTGCTGGGTGGCGTGTTACTCGGCCAATGGGGAGCGAGTGCATTTCCGGGCGTGTTGCTGGCGTTGCTATTGATCAGCTTGGCCATTGCATTTCGGGCACGGGCGCATGGTTTTCCGCAAGGTCAACGGCACACCACCCAGGCGATCCACAGTCATTGATCGGGGGATAGCACGCCTTCGCATGGTCGTAATTTTCAGTCATAACTCGATGGAGAAATAAAATGAAAAAGCGCTTTAGATTGGCCATTGCCGCAGTCGCAATCACCCTGGCGTTGCCATGCTTGGCTCAAGCGGCAGAGTTTCCTGTTCCAGCGGGATTCAAGAGTGAATTCAAAACCATAGACGGCGTCAAGCTCCACTATGTGAAGGGCGGTTCCGGGCCTTTGGTTTACCTGTCCACGGATTTGGTCAAGCCTGGTATGAGTGGCACACCTTGATACCCGAACTCGCGAAGACTCACACCGTAGTTGCAGTGGATTTACCGGGCCTGGGCGAGTCGGAACCGCCCAAGACCAGTTACACCGGCACTGACGTCTCGAAATATCTGTTCGCCCTCGCGACACAACTAAGCGCGAACCAGCCGTTTGACTTGGTTGCGCATGACATCGGTATCTGGAACACCTATCCCATGGCGGTAACCCACCAAAGCCAGATAAGGAAACTGGTGTACATGGAGGCACCGATTCCCGACAAGCGCATTTACGATTTCCCGGCATTCTCACCACAGGGTGAATCGCTGGTCTGGCATTTCAGCTTCTTTGCCGCTGGCAACCAATTGGCCGAAAAGTTGATCACAGGGCATGAAAAGTTGTTCCTCTCGCACTTCATCAAAGAACACGCGACCAACAAGGATGCCTTTACGCCTGAGCTGCTCGATCTTTACGCCAAGTCATACGCCAAGCCCCATACGCTGAACGCGTCGTTCGAATACTACCGAGCGCTTAACCAATCGGTCACTGAAAACGTCGAGCTGTCAAAGACTCCCCTGAACATGCCCGTGCTGGCAATCGGCGGTGGAGGGCGCGGCGGAATGGGGCAATTTCAAGTGGATCAGATGAAAGAGTACGCGACCAATGTAGAAGGCCAAGTCTTGCCCAATTGTGGGCACTGGTTGCCGGAGGAGTGCTCCGCTGAATTGAATCCTCTGGTGGTCAAATTTTTGAATAACTGACGGATGCTCTTGATGCGTAAGGTGGCTGCTATTTGAGGCGCGGCAGCCACCGGTGTGAACCGTGGTCGGGGTTGGCAAATGTCCGCTTTTGGCCGATTTCTGCCCGTCGTGAAGGGCTATAACCGACCCAAAGGAGACGGTGGCCATGTGGGCTGTGGGCACGGTTTGCCAAAAAGAGGCGGAGAGTTGATTCTGGCAAGCGATGAGCAGACATTTTTTTGCGATTTACTCTGATACGCTGCTGAAACACTCGTTTACAGGAGTTGTTCGCATGATTGGCAAGTTAATTTCGACGGGTTTCAGTTTGGCCACCTTGCCCGCCCGCCTGACTTTTCGCAGCGTCCGCGCCTTGGCCATGACGCCTGCCGAAGCCAGCCGCCTGCTGGCGGACATGCGTCAGGCATCGGATCAGGCGGTGCAGGAACTCCAGGGGCTGTTGGCCAACGTCGATGCGGACATGACCCACAAAACGGCGCACCTCAGTGCTGCCGACAAGCGCCTGGCAGCCGAACTGGCCCTGCACGCCGCCGAACAACACCTGAACATGGCCGCGATCAACATTCTGCGGGCCGTCTGGCTGACGCTTCACTCGACGCCGAACTTGCCGCCAAGCGAGCTTGATAAGCGGCTTGAACAGACACGTAACGACTAACAGACCGTCCGGCGGATCGGTCAATCCGAGCGAGAAATGGGAGCTCAGCATCCTTGAATCGGCGCTTCATGTGCAGGTGGGGTTTATGGAGCGCTTACGTTTCAGCTCCAATGTAAGCAATGAGGCTAGCGCGCAGGCCCTGCAAATGTGGTGTCCATCGTGTGTCGGTCGTAATCCAGCAGGTATGTATGATGCAGACGATACAGCTGTGAAAGCAGATCTTTGTTGGGGCCGACCACATCCATACCTCTGTCGTCGTAGGGGAAAACCATGACGTGCTTCTTCAAATTGAAGAGGTATAAAACGCAGTTGGGTTTAGGCTGAATTGCGGCAAAGTCTCTAGCCAAAGCACACCAAAGAAATGCTTGAAGCAGAGTCGCAGGCGCTTCAAATGCGATGTTGATCCAATACTCCGGCTCCCTTTCGCAAAACCATTCCTCCGGATCTATCTCCTCACTCCAGACTGAGCATTCCGTGGGTATGTCAATGCCGGCAGATCGAAGCGCGTGAATCAGGGGCCGATGAGCAAATCGGTTGCTGCCAGAATGAATGCGCAGACAAGCAACAAGCGTCGCGTCATCAAGGAAGATATCGCTGCAGATCTTTGTTGATTTTCGTAGTGCTGTTAGAAATTGCTCAATCACTCCACCAGTTTCAGAGAGCTCAAAACGCAGACCTCCTGGATAGGAATAGAAAAGTGGCCTGGCAAATGCTTTACCCCCAAAGATCCTCTCAATTTCAAGTTGTAGATTCACTTGATCCCTTCATGGCTAATAGCCCGACTCCATAGCTTGGGCGGTGCAGACGGATATTACTGTATACGTAAGATCTGAGCTAAGCCGCGAGCGTCCGCTATTGGCCGATACGGACTATCAGCGAACTTTCGATTGGCCATCGTCAGGACTACCGGCCGCCACCAGAAACTCCTGCCGCGCCAACGCCAGCATTCCCACCGGAGCGCCCGCCACCACGTTTTCCGCCCCGGGATCCGCGCGCCACAATTGCCAGGCGAGATAGAGCAGATACGCCGCCCCCAGAATCTTGATCGCGTAGAACAGCAACTCCGACGTTTGCAGCACCACCGCCAGCCCCGCCGATGCGAGCACGATCATGCCGGAGAACGCGAGCAGCCGACCGATCCCGGCGACACAGGCGATGCGATAGCCGTAGCGGGTCGAGTTGCTGACCGACAACAGGTTGTTCGGCCCGGGCGCCATGTTCAAGGCAAAGCAGGCCGGCAGAAACAGGGTGAGGGTGGCGAGGTCCATGACGGGTCTCCAAAAGCAGGAACGGCATTTTTATCACAGGCGCGGTGTGGCTTGACCCATACAGTGGTGGACGTCGGTCGCGGTACAGCTGAGGGGTATTTTGTTCAATACAGCCCTCAGGTCGCTCTTTACCTTGAGGCCTCGTTCAACTGAATTGAAGAAGGTCTGTGATGAGTCTGATTATCTCCATGGCGGCGTTCGCATTGGTCGCCTCGATAACCCCGGGACCAGTGAACATCGTGGCGCTGAGTTCCGGCGCGCAGTTTGGTTTTCGCGCCAGTCAACGGCATGTAGCCGGGGCGACGTTGGGTTTCGTCGTGTTGTTGGTGCTGATGGGATTAGGCCTGCATGAAGTGTTGCAGCAATGGCCAGCGCTGACGCAGGGGGTGCAATGGGCGGGTGTGGCGTTCCTGTTGTACATGGCCTTCAAGTTGGCCGCCGACAATGGGCATCTGGATGCGAAGGCGTCAGGCCGGGCGCCGTCGATGCTGTATGGCGCGGTCATGCAATGGCTCAATCCGAAAGCCTGGCTGGCTTGCGTGGCCGGCATGGGCGCTTTTGTGGCGGATGGCGAGGCGCGGCTGGTCTGGCAGTTTGCGGTTGTTTATCTGGTGGTCTGCTATGCATCGGTGGCGTGTTGGGTCTATGCCGGGACCTTCTTGCGCGAGTACTTGAACAACGCCAAGGGACTGCGGTTGTTCAACAGGACAATGGCCTCGTTATTGGCTGTCTGTGCCGTGTATTTGGTGTATGCCTAGAGTCAGTGGCCAGGCCGGAAGATGCCGCGCCCCATCAGACAGGGGCGCGGTATCAGCGACGAGGAGGAAGCATGTCAAGCGTCAATTCAAACCGCTTAACGCGTTTTCCGTTGGGCGGTCCAGCGCACTGAATCGGCCCTTCCTCAGTTCTGTAATCGCATAGATGGCACGTGCGGTACGGCCATTGCCATCCGAGAAAGCGTGATAGCCAAGGAAAGATCCAAACAGGTGTTTGCCAAAGTGTTCGTGTGCCGGATCCATTTTGGCCATGTGGTGCTCCAGCATTGCAGTGCCTGAGATATTGGACGGGTAGCGAACATCCGGGCGAGGACTGCGGTACTTATCGAATGCGTTGGGTGCAACACGTCGATGCAGTTCGTTATAAATCGTGGGATCGGTCAAGGGCTTGTTGCTGGCGGCGTATTCAAGGAGCAAGGTCCGGAGGGTGTTTGTTTCATTCTCAGAATTCGATGCATTCAGAATCCAGGCGGTTGCTCGATCCGTGTTGTCAGTCAAACCGTGAGGATTGAACCGTGATTCATCCAGTACGCCATGGTAAGGCGCCTTGCCCAGATCCTTGGTAAGCAATCCTTGCTGGTGTGCCTGCATGGCTACCAGATTCTTGTATTCCACGCGTAAGGTGTCCTGGAGAACCTCAGGCAAAACAGTGACGTCCTTGAACTGGTGAAGATTGTCCAGATAAAAGGTTTGCGCATGCCGACGTGTCAATGTATCGACCACTTTCGAATCCAGAATCTTGCTGAGTTGGTGAGCGCTGTCGGACTTGAGTGCGATCTCGGCCAAGGAGATTTCCATCAGGTGCTGAAGCTCCTGTTCAGGAATGTGCTGGAGGAGATTCTTGTGGTTGTCGTACAGGTGCTTGAGCACGTGCTCAGCGGTTTCGATACCCTCATTTTTGAAGATCGCTCGCCCGTGACCCACAACGTCCAGTGTCATGCGCAACTCTGACGCCACGCCGGAATGATTAACCGCTTTGAGCAAGTCATAGCTGCTTGCGCCAGTCAGTCGGAGTAATTGCGTACGAGCGAAGTGAGGAATGGAGGGGACACCGAGCTTCGCCAGGCTCCTGCCAACCAGCTTTGTACCGCCCTTTAGCAATTGAGGCACGCCGTCCAGAGGGTTAAATAGTCCGATAACCGTGCGTGCAGCGATCCGGGAAGCAGAAAGCAGTTTTGTGGCCAGGGTTGCGCCTTTTGTGACAGCGGCGACAATTTTCAATGGCGCGGCGACCAGCGAGATCGCGATCAATGCCGCCTCCATAACGCAACCGGCGATGGCGTTTTTCTGTCTTGAGGGAACACCCGAAGAAAGTTCCTCTATGCACTCCTTGAATGGAATGATCAAGTTGAGAATGACATTGAACACTTTGTCGGTTTTTTCAATGGCTAATTCCCGGTCTGTCCGGTTAAAGCCGATCTGGCTCAGCTCTTCTTCATTAATGAATGTATTGCGTTCAGCAATCAGCTTACTGACGTCTTCTATCCGCCGGGAATTAAAGTACTGCACCGGATTGGGAGCGGTCGTGTCATGGGCTGACGTCTCGAATTCTCCAATTTTAGTGAGGACTACCGAGGCATTCTGATCGCCGCGCGGCGGAATGTTTTTAACGTACGCGTCAATGTCGACGGGCGCCTCCAGAAGCAGTTTGCTATCAACAAACTCTCCTCCAATTGGATCGGGAATCAGGTGATAGGAAAATCGGCTCTTGAATGCCTGGTTTGAGCGGCAATCCAGTCTGAGTGGAAACAGTTCATAACAACGAATCAGTGGCCCTTTCACAGCACAGAGTATGACGCCGTAGCGTCCTGGATCTGCTACCGGTTCGGGCAGGGGGATAAGCCCGGCAACTGGGTTTAATGCAGAAATGAAGGGTTTAAGTGTGCTGGCGATGTTCTTGGGAATGTCTTTTTTTACCTGGTATATCGCCAATCGGCCATGTTCGATAAACGACCTGTCTGATTGATGCAGTTGCGACAGTGCGTACCGAATATTGGTCGATAGTGCGGTAGTGATGCCATTGTAATGAGCGTGAATTGCCTCCTCATACAAATCATTGGCGGGATACAAGTATTTCAATTTGGGGAACTCCTGATAAATATCAGTGCCTCTGATTCGCCCCCAATCACCGGTATGAAGTTCATCACCCAGGTACAGATCCAGCACCGATACCTTTCGCCCTGCGCCGCCTCCATTGCCACGATGCTTTACCAGCAATTCGTCAGGGTTGCAGAGAGGTACTTTTGATGTCAGCTCCTTCAGCGCAATGGCTCTGCGACTGGGTATTGGCTTGTTGACGTCGCTCACGGCATGGGTCAAAGCCATGACATACCGGTCGTATTCTTCGATGGCGCGAAGGACTGTTTTCTGGCTCAGGCTACCGTCAGCGTCCCGTTCGACAAGGCTATTCATCAATGCCCAAGTGACAATCGGATCGAGGTTGTTCGTGGCATGCAACGATGCCAGTTGTGGCATTAAACCCGGGACCAGGCTGAAGCCGAGCAGGTGCTCATAGGACATCAACCGCGAAGCGCCGGGGGCGACGGCCTCAACCAGCTGCACCGCCTGGCATAAGACGACCCAACCCGGGGTGCCCACTTGCAATTCAGGTGGCAGGTCACGGATCAGGTATTGCGGCGCCATGCCCGCCAGAATCCATTGCGCCAACAGTGGAGCGAGCATCTGATGTAGCTGGAAATGATTGGCCAGATAATTTTCCAGTTCCAGTCGCACTACTCCAGGCTTTTGTTGCAAGAAGCGTTTGGCGTAAAAGTCGAAGCCTGCGAAGGAGGTGTTGGCGCTGTCGACGTCAGGATCGAGATCGAGCAGCATGGCTGCAATCAGCAGTTGATCGATGAACTGTTGAGATGCCTTTTCTCCGTTCCCTTCACCGAACCAACCCAGCGCATCAAGGTAATTTTGCCCGTGATTGCAGGTTTGCCGGGCGATTTCCAGCAGCCTTTGCATTCGGTATTCAATGCTGGTGGGCAGCTTTTCTGATCCGGCGCTTTCGCTGATCAGCCAGGCGCCAATCTGTTTGATCAGGAAGGAGGCATCCTCTTTCAGCTGACGGGTTTGCTGACCAATGATTGAGCGGGTAGTTTCAGTCAGACTAAACGGTGAATCTTCGGGAGTGTCCAGAAGTTGCCAGTAATTTTCCAATGGTGGGCTTGCGGGAAGATTCGCGAAATTAAGCACGTCGATCAGCTGTTGGGTGTCCTCTTTAGTGCCTGGCTTCGGCAAACCATGGAACTGAAGCCATTGGCCAATCGAAATCCGCCCATTTGAGGTAATTGTCCCTCCAGCCTGTCCGGCCAAATTGGCGAGCAATTTCAGGTCGTCGACGATGCTGGGTATGGCGGTTTTGGCGTGGGGGGTAATACTGATTTTTCTAAAAAAGACATTAACCTCGGTTGAGTTAATGTCAGGGATTGCACCCCGACTCATCTGCTCTTGAACGGCCCAGAGTTCTCCCTTTGTATCGACATGAAAGGCATAGTCTTCCGGTATACCACTTTTAATCCTCATCTTAATAAAGTCGGCTTGGCGGGTCAGACGCAATAGATAAATCGCCCCCGCACGCTGAGCTTCATCAAGGCTTGAGCCGATCACAGATTTACCACCAAGGCGACTCCATGTGCTGTCGAGCCTGCTCAGCAAGTACTCGTCACCAATAACATTGATAAGGGCTTTTCTCACTTCCTGTAACTGACGTTCATTGCGCGAGGCGATGGGTGCATCGATAGACGTGTACATAAGATAACTTCCATGTTTTTTTTGGGCGAATTGATGCAGGTGCAGCGGTTCCAAGGCAGCGACCTGTTCGATTTCAACTGTCTGTTGGTTTATCAGGTTAAAGGCAAGTGCGAAATATTATTATCAGGTTTATATGTCGATGTGTTTCGTTATTGGCTAATAGCTATGCTGGCATCATAACTAATGACGCTGCGCACCCGATAAATAGTGGTGAGAAAGAGGTGTTGTGCTCTAAGGGTAAAATACTACCGTTTATATCCGAGGCGGAGTGTTGCGCAATATATACAGCCCAACGTTAACTTCAGCGTTGATACTGCCCCGGTGTCGCCGCCAGATGCTGTTTGAACACCCGCTGAAAGTGGGCCTGATCGGCAAATCCCGCCTCCAGCGCCACATCGGCGATCAGCTTGCCGCTGCGTAACCGGTCCCGGGCAAACTGGATGCGCCGGTTGAGCAAAAACGCATGGGGCGTCATCCCGTAATGCTGTTTGAATGCGCGGATCAGGTAGGACGGCGATAACTGGGCCGCCGCGCAAATGTCTTCGAGCTTGAGCAGTTGCGTACAGTTGTCGCGGATGTAGTCGGCTGCCCGTTCCAGTTTGAAATTGGGCTCGCGCAACGGTTGATCAATCGGATTGAGTCGCTGCTGCACGTCGGTGAAAAACTCCACGGCCGCGCTTTGCTTGTGCAACACGTCTTGCTGCGCATCGACCAGCACGTCGTACAAACCGTTCAGGCCGGCAAACAGGTCGCTGTCGTCAGTGTGGGTGATGGAAAACCGGCGAAACGCCAAGTCCTGGCTGAAGCCGAGCTGGTGCTGCAAATCGGTCAGCCAGGGTGTCTCGACGTACAGCATCAGGTACGACCACGGCTCGTCATCGATGGGATTGCAGGCGTGGACATCACCGGGATTCATCAGCACCACGGTGCCGGCACTGACCTGAAATTGCGATTGCTCGTGGAGGTAGGTACTGCGCCCGGCCGTGATCGCACCGATGGAAAAATGCTCGTGGGAATGCCGGGTGTAACAGACCTCGCGGCCGTCGGCGATAGAACGGGCTTCGATGAAGGGCAGGGCGTCGTCGCGCCAGAAGCGCGGGGCTTTGTCAGCGTCTTTGGCAACGGCGGGCTTCATGGTCAGCGTCCTCGGCAGGTCAGCGTCGAAGTGTATTAGCTCTCACCGTCAAAGGCTCGTTGCAGTGCAGCGATGTCGAGTTTTTTCATCTGCAACATCGCCGTCATGGCGCGTTGTGATTTTGCCGTGTCAGGGTCCTTCATCATGTCGGTCAGGGCCACCGGCACGATCTGCCAGGACACGCCGAATTTGTCCTTGAGCCAGCCGCATTGCTGGGCCTCAACGGGCCCACCCACGGACAGACGCCCCCAGAAGTGGTCGACTTCTTCCTGAGTATGGCAATTGACCTGAAACGAAACGGCTTCATTGAACTTGAAAACGGGACCGCCATTGAGGCCGGTAAAACTCTGCCCGTCCAGTTCGAAACTGACCGTCATCACCGAGCCTTCGGGCCTGCCATGGATCTCCTGTCCGGCCTTGCCGTAGTGAGTGGTGGCGCTGATTTTCGAATGATCGAAGATCGCACAGTAGAACTTCGCGGCCTCCTCGGCTTGATCGTCGAACCACAGGCAGGGCGTGAGTTTTTGAACGCGATGCATGGTGTAGCTCCTCTACGAATGACTCAGGCTGGACTTTCAGCGTAGTCAGCCTCGGGTCGTCTGGCCGTACCGTAGATCGACAAGTTGAAGGAGTTTCCTTGCGATGGAATCAAGGGGCGGCGGTCAGGTGCAGCTGGGAAAGTACAGGTACAACGCCGAGCTGAGTGGCACGAAGGGGCAGCACCCGCTCCAGGCGTACATCCGCCAACTCGTCGGCAATCTCCAGATCACAGGCATAGGCCAAACCTGAACCGCTGCGTGCGGCCGCCACCAACAACTTGCGGTCATTGACGATCACGCCACCCTTGACGCCCACGGTGAAGGAACACCTTCGTCGCCGATAAGTTGCAGGCGTGGCGTGAGCTGTCGGTGTCCACCGGCTTCTAAGCCCCAACCGCTCCGTGTAGCAGCTGCCGAGCCCGCGAGGCTGCGTTCGGCGACGAAGTCGTCGTAAACCTTGCGCATGCAGTTTTCCTGGCACACCGCAGTGCCTGACTTCACGACGACTTCGTCGCCGAACGCAGCCTCGCGGGCTCGGCAGCTGCTACACAGTGCGGGTTACTTCAGTCTTTTTTGTGTGACCGGTGGTCGATGAACCGGTCTCGCCCGGCAATTTGCGCTTAGCTGTAGGGATAACCCGAGGTTCCCGAGAGCCCGCCGACCCTGTAGGAGCCGAGCTTGCTCGCGATGGCGTCAGGTCTGACACACCGCGTTATCGTTCATCGCGAGCAAGCTCGGCTCCTACAAGGGCCTAACGAGAGCCTCTTCAGAACACCGTGAGTCTGAGGAAAATCGCAATGCTGACCCTCAACATCAATGGCAAGGACCAGGCGCTGGATGTCCCCGCGGACATGCCGCTCCTGTGGGTACTGCGCGATGTCGCGCACCTGACTGGCACCAAATTCGGTTGCGGCATGGCCCAGTGTGGCGCCTGCACCGTGCACGTCGATGGTGCGCCGCTGCGCTCCTGCATCACGCCCGCCACCGCGGTGGCCCATGGGCAAAAAATCCTCACCATCGAAGGCCTGTCCACCGACGGTTCGCACCCGGTGCAGCAAGCCTGGGCCGAACTCGACGTGGTTCAGTGTGGTTACTGCCAGTCCGGTCAGATCATGTCGGCCGCCGCGTTGCTGGCGAAAATCCCCAAGCCCACCGACAGCGACATCGATCAGGCGCTGTCCGGCAATATCTGCCGCTGCGGCACCTACCCAAGGATCCGCGCAGCGGTCAAACGCGCCGCCGAGATCGGTTGATGCCACGTTGACGGGAGTCTGAACAATGAACAGCCTCAATCCTCTGTCACGCCGTGGTTTCCTCAAGGGCAGCGCAGTGCTGGGCGGCGGTCTGGTGGTGGCGTTTGTCATCCCCGGTGGTCATCGCTTTGCCATGAGTGCGGAGAATGAAGGAAACGTTTTCGCGCCCAATGCGTTTTTACGAATCGGCAATGACAACAGCGTCACCATGCTGCTCGGCCATTCGGAAATGGGCCAGGGCATCTGGACCGGCCTGACCATGTTGATCGCCGAAGAGCTGGACGCCGACTGGTCGAAGATTCGTGTTGAGCATGCACCGGCTTCGGCCGCCGAGTACGGCCTGGCCGGGTTTGGCGGGATGCAGATTACCGGTGGTTCGACCTCGACCTGGATGGAATTCGACCGTTATCGGCAGGCCGGTGCAGCGGCGCGATTGATGTTGATCGACGCGGCGGCTAAGCGCTTCAACGTTGCGCCTTCCGAAATTCGCACCGAATCGGGTGTGGTGGTTGCTGGCGACAACCGCGCCACCTACGGCGAACTGGCCGATGACGCCGGCAAGTTGCCGGTGCCGGATCCAGCGTCGATCAAGCTCAAGGAGTCCAAGGACTGGAAAATCATTGGTAAACCGACCAAGCGTCTGGACACTCCGGAGAAAATCACCGGCCGCGCCAAGTTCGGCATGGACGTGCAGTTCGACGGCTTGATGACCGCCATGGTCGCGCGCTCGCCGGTGTTCGGTGGCAGCGTCAAATCCTTCGAAGGCGCCGAGGCGCTGGCGATTCCGGGCGTGCACAAAGTGGTGCAGGTGCCCACCGGGGTGGCGGTGATTGCCGATCATTACTGGGCGGCGAAGCTGGGGCGCGATGCGTTGAAGGTCGATTGGGATCTGGGGCCGAACACCGGGCTCGACAGTCAGACACTGCTGGAAAGCTTCCGCAAACTCGCCACCACCCCTGGCGCTTCGGCCAGTCAGGCCGGTGATGTCGCGGCAGGCCTGGGTAAAGCATTGAAGACCATCGATGTCGAGTACAACGTGCCGTACCTGGCCCATGCGCCGATGGAGCCGCTCAACTGCACAGTGAAAATCACCAAAGACAAATGCGAAATCTGGACCGGCACCCAGTTCCAGACCCTGGATCAAATGGTCGCCGGGAAAATCACCGGGCTCAAACCCGAGCAGGTGGAGATTCACACCGAGTTTCTCGGCGGTGGTTTCGGTCGCCGGGCCAATCCAACCTCTGATTTTGTCGCTGAAGCCGTGGAAGTCGCCAAGGCAGCGGGCGCACCGGTGAAAACCGTCTGGTCCCGGGAGGACGACATTCGCGGTGGATACTACCGCTCGGCATTCCTCCATCAGGCCCGTATCGGCCTCGATGCCGGTGGTCTGCCGATCGCCTGGAAGCATGTGATGGTCGGGCAGTCGATCATGGCGGGCACGTCATTCGAGGCGACCATGGTCAAGAATGGCATCGACAAGACCTCTGTTGAAGGGGTCGCGGACAGTCCGTACCTTGAAGGGGTGGCGAATCACCAGGTGGATCTGCATTCGCCACAAACCGGTATCCGCGTGCTCTGGCTGCGTTCGGTAGGGCACACCCACACCGCATTCGTGATGGAGTCGCTGATCGACGAACTGGCCGAGGCGGCCGGCAAGGATCCGGTCGAGTACCGACGAACCTTGCTCAAGGACCATCCGCGGCATCTTGGCGTGTTGAACCTGGCCGTCGAGAAAGCCAACTGGAAGGCGCCACTGCCGGACGGCCATGCGTTGGGCATTGCGGTGCATGAGTCTTTCGGCAGCTACGTCGCCCAGGTGGCCGAGGTGTCCCAGGACAACCTGGCGATCCGCGTACACCGCGTGGTGTGTGCGGTGGATTGCGGCATTGCGGTCAACCCGATGAGCATCGCGGCGCAAATGGAATCGGCCATCACCTTTGGCCTCGGGTTTACCTTGCACAGCAAACTGACCTTCAAGAACGGCCAAGTGGTGCAGTCTAATTACCACGACTATCAAGTGCTGCGGCTCAATGAAATGCCGGTGGTGCAAGTGCATATCGTGCCCAGCAGCGACAAACCCGGCGGCATCGGCGAGGCCGGTGTGCCGCCCACGGCGCCGGCAGTGGCCAACGCGGTGTTCGCCCTGACCGGCCAACGCCTGCGGGAACTGCCGCTGCAACTGTCGGGGGTGTGAGATGAGACGACATCTGATTCTTGGCGCGGTGGTATTGATCGGCCTGGTCGGCTACGCCGAAGACCTGTTCGCTGACGATAAGGAAGCGATCAAGGCGTTCGATACCGTGCAAAAGGTCTTCCAGAGCCCGCGCTGCCAGAACTGCCATATCCCCGGCGATTCGCCGTTGCAGTTCGACGGCGGCATTCCTCACGCAATGAACGTCGTGCGGGGCATGGACGGCAAGGGAGCAGCGGGTTTGCCCTGCGCTACCTGCCACGCCGAGCGTAATCCGCCTGCCAGTTACGGCGCCCACACACCGCCGGGGGCGCCACACTGGAGCCTGCCGCCCGCCGCGCACAAAATGGCCTGGATCGGTCTGCCGGCCGACCAGTTGTGCGCAATGATCAAGGACCGTTCCAGCAATGGCGACCGCGATTTCGCCGCGCTGATCAAGCATGTCAGCGACGACAAATTAGTGCTGTGGGGCTGGAATCCGGGTGAGGGAAGGGCGCCGGTGCCGGTGCCGCACGACATTTTCGTCACCCAGTTCAAGCTTTGGGCAGACGCGGGAGGGCCCTGTCCGGTCGTGGGTAGTTGACCGGCGGTCCGTTAACAGGGAGTCAAACCGGGTATTGACGGCTCTAAGAAATATACCCGCCAATGGAGTGAGTAATGCTGATCCCAGGCAAACCGGTAAAACCAGGCGCATGCGCCGACCCGTTGCGCACGCCACTGCAGGAGCGCGAGCTGCTGCGTGACCTGGCCCGCAAGGCCGAGGAGGAGTTGATGGGCGTGCAGATGGCGAGCATGGACGAGTTGACGCTGCTCTCCAACCGACACGGTTTTACAGCGCTGGCCCAACAAGGGCTGTATGTCTGCCACCAGCTGAAGAAGCCAGCGACGCTGCTGCTCTTCAATATTGATGACTTCAAGCACATCAATTATCTCTATGGTCGTGCCGAGGGCGATAACGCCCTGAAAACCTTTGCTGATGTGCTGCGCATTGCCTTTCGCGAAAGCGACGTGATCGGCCGCTTGGGCAGCGACAAATTCGTCGCGTTGCTGACCGGATCAAGCATTGTGGAGATTCCCGCGATCAGGGCGCGACTCGAAGAAATACTCGAAGAGCGCAATGCCACGGTGCATCGCGGTTATGACATCCACTTCAGTATCGGACAAATCGAGTGCAACCCTCTGCTTCCCGGCTCGATCGAAGAGCTGACGGCGCAAGCCGATGCGTTCACTTGGCAAATAGCTGAGTCTCATCCTTGAATGCCTTGAACTCAAGCGCGTTGCCGCAGGGATCGACGAGAAACATCGTTGCTTGCTCACCCACCATGCCCTGAAAGCGAATGCCCGGTTCGATCACGAATCGGGTGTCGAGGGCTTTCAGTCGCTTGGCCAGAGCCTCCCATTCCGCCATGCCCAACACCACGCCGAAATGCGGTACCGGTACGTCATGACCGTCGACAGCATTGGTGTGCGCAGTTTCTTGAGAGGCGTTTTTCGGCGCCAGGTGAATGACGAGTTGATGGCCGAAAAAATTGAAATCGACCCAATGATCGCTTGAGCGACCTTCTTCCAGGCCGAACACTTCGCCATAAAAATTCCGTGCGGCAGTCAGGTCGTTGACCGGGATGGCCAAGTGAAAAGGGGAGAGTTGCATCGGATGTGCCTCGGCTGTGTGGATTCAGACTGAGTTTAGCTCTGTGCTTTTTGATTAAAAGACGATAATTTTTGCATCGAGCTCAAATTTTTTCGATCAATCGAGTACGCCATGCTGCGGGAACTGAAAACCTTCATTGCGGTGACGCGCTACGGCACTTTTGCCGCGGCCGGGATGCACATCGGCCTGACCCAGTCGGCTGTCAGCGCGCAGATTCGCAATCTGGAACAAGCCTTGGGCATTCGTTTGTTCGACCGCACCGGACGTCAGGCGCTGCTCAATGCGGCGGGCCATCGGGCATTGCCGATGGCCAGGGAAATACTGGAGACCTTCAGCCGCATGGCGGTCAGCGATGATGTCAGCGAGTATCGCGGCGAGTTGAAAATAGGCGCGGTGGCCACGGCCCAGACCGGACTGCTGCCCCAGGCGTTGCTTCGACTGAGGCAACAGGCGCCGTTGCTGGAGCCGAAACTGGTGCCCGGCGTGTCGCTGAACCTGTTGAGCCAGGTGGACACCGGTGAGGTGGATCTGGCGATTCTGATCAAGCCGCCGTTCGAGTTGCCCAAAGAACTGTCAGCGCAGGTCATCCGCAAGGAACCGTTTGTATTGATCGTGCCGGCGGACCTTGAAGGTGATGAGCCGTTGCAGATCCTCGCGAGCCATCCGCACGTGCGCTACGACCGCAATTCGTTCGGTGGAAGATTGGTGACGCGGTTTTTGCGTGAGCAGCAGATTGATGTGCAGGTGGCTTTGGAGCTGGATGAGTTGGAAGCCATCGTGAAGATGGTTGAATGCGGGTTGGGGGTGTCGCTACTACCCGAGGCGGGGCTCTGGCTCGAGCATGGGGCGAAGGTACGGATCATCCCGTTGGGGGAGTTGACGTTCTACCGCGAGATCGTCCTGTTGCAGCGCTATAGCCAGCGCAC
The DNA here is from genome assembly GCF_054897865.1 of Pseudomonas sp. LS2P72. Lineage (NCBI taxonomy): Bacteria > Pseudomonadati > Pseudomonadota > Gammaproteobacteria > Pseudomonadales > Pseudomonadaceae > Pseudomonas > Pseudomonas sp. LS2P72. The sequence continues at coordinate 3,997,557 of NZ_CM142708.1, read as the reverse complement.
ACAACCAATCCAGCAGCTATTTTCCAGCTGCCTGACACACATTTCCGGCTAAACACCAAACCCTGTGGGAGCGAGCCTGCTCGCGATAGCGGACTAACCGTCAAAATTGATGTTGACTGACACTCCGCCATCGCGAGCAGGCTCGCTCCCACAGGGGATCTGCGCCAGACCTGAAATTACAGGCACAAAAAACCCGCCTGAACAGGCGGGTTTTTTAGTGGGCTGACCGAAGATTACTCTTCCAGGCTACCCATGGCCGTGGTGTTGAAGCCACCGTCCACGTACATGATTTCGCCGCTGATGCCGGACGCCAGGTCCGAGCACAGAAAGGCGCCGGCGTTGCCGACTTCGTCGATGGTGACGTTACGACGCAGCGGGGTTTGCGCTTCGTTGGCGGCCAGCATCTTGCGGAAGTTCTTGATGCCGGAAGCGGCGAGGGTACGGATAGGGCCAGCCGATACGCAGTTGACGCGGGTGCCGTCCGGGCCCAGGGAGCCGGCCAGGTAACGAACGCCAGCTTCCAGGGAAGCTTTGGCCATGCCCATTACGTTGTAGTTCGGCATGGTGCGCTCGGCACCCAGGTACGACAGGGTCAGCAGGCTGCCGTTGCGGCCTTTCATCATTTCGCGGCCGGCTTTGGCCAGGGCCACGAAGCTGTAGGCGCTGATGTCGTGAGCGATGCGGAAACCTTCACGGGTGGTGGCTTCGGTGAAGTCGCCATCCAGTTGGTCGCCCGGGGCGAAGCCGACGGAGTGCACGATGCAGTCCAGGCCGTCCCACTTCTTGCCCAGCTCGACGAAAACCTTGGCGATTTCTTCATCGCTGGCCACGTCGCACGGGAAGCACAGGTCAGGGTTGGAACCCCAGCTTTGTGCGAACTCTTCGACACGACCCTTGAGTTTGTCGTTCTGATAAGTGAAGGCAAGCTCAGCGCCCTCGCGATGCATGGCGGCAGCGATGCCGGATGCGATGGACAGCTTGCTGGCGACACCGACGATCAGTACGCGCTTACCGGCGAGAAAACCCATGTGTTGCTCCTCTCTTTCAGGTTATTGCGCAGTGGCTGGGGCCAGGAAAGCGGCTTCCAGCAACTGCTGTGTATACGGATGTTTGGGGGCCGCAAAAATACTTTGCGCGTCTCCCTGTTCGACCACTTGGCCTTGCTTGACCACCATCAACTGGTGGCTCAGCGCTTTGACGACAGCCAGGTCATGGCTGATAAACAGATACGTCAGGTTGTACTTGGTTTGCAGTGAACGCAAAAGCTCCACCACTTGGCGTTGCACTGTCCGGTCGAGGGCCGATGTCGGCTCGTCCAGCAGAATCAACGCCGGTTTTAGCACTAATGCCCGGGCAATGGCGATTCTCTGCCGTTGCCCGCCGGAAAATTCGTGGGGGTAGCGGTGCCGGGTTTCCGGATCCAGACCTACCTCCTTGAGTGCCGCAATAATCGCCAGTTCCTGTTCCGCCTCGGTGCCCATCTTGTGGATCCGCAGGCCTTCACCGACGATCTGGCTCACGCACATCCGTGGGCTCAGGCTGCCGAACGGGTCCTGAAACACCACCTGCATCTGCCGCCGCAGCGGTCGAACCTGTTGCTGCGTCAGGCAGTCTAGCTGCTTGCCATCAAAACGGATGGCACCTTTGCTGCCGATCAGCCGCAAAATCGCCAAACCCAGCGTCGACTTGCCCGAACCGCTTTCTCCCACAATCCCCAGGGTCTGGCCCTGAGGCAGGCTGAAGTTGATTCCGTCCACCGCTTTGATGTGGTCGACGGTCTTTTTCAGAAAGCCTTTCTTGATCGGGAACCAGACTTTCAGGTCCTCGACTTGCAGCAATGGCGGGCCGATAACGTTAGTTGCCGGCTTGCCGCTGGGCTCCGCTGCCAGCAGTTCCCGAGTGTACGGATGCTGTGGCGCGCGGAACAACTCTTCGCACGATGCCTGTTCGACGATGCAACCGCGCTGCATGACACATACGCGATGCGCAATTCTTCGTACAAGGTTCAAATCGTGACTGATCAGTAGCAGTGCCATGCCCAATCGGGCCTGTAATTCCTTGAGCAATTCGAGGATTTTCAGCTGAACGGTGACGTCCAGCGCGGTGGTCGGCTCGTCGGCGATCAGCAGTTCCGGCTCATTGGCCAGCGCCATGGCAATCATCACCCGCTGGCGCTGGCCGCCGGACAATTCGTGGGGCAAAGCCTTGAGGCGCTTGTGCGGCTCAGGAATGCCGACCATTTCCAGCAACTCGAGCGTGCGCTTGGTCGCGATTTTGCCGATCAGGCCTTTGTGAACGCCCAACACCTCGTTGATCTGCTTCTCGATCGAGTGCAGCGGATTGAGCGAGGTCATCGGCTCCTGGAAGATCATTGCGATCCGGTTGCCGCGGATGTGGCGGATGGTTTTCTCTTTCAGGTCCAACAGGTTCTGGTCGGAATAGGTAATGGTGCCGGACGGGTGCCGGGCCAGCGGGTAGGGCAGCAGCCGCAGGATCGAGTGGGCGGTCACCGATTTACCGGAACCACTTTCGCCCACCAGCGCCAGGGTTTCGCCGCGCTTGATATCGAAGCTCACGCCTTCGACCACCCGTTGAACACGCTCGCCGACGACAAATTCGACGGCCAGGTCGCGCACTTCGATCAGATTGTCCTGATTCATTTCACTTCCTCGGGTCGAAGGCATCGCGAGCGGACTCGCCGATGAACACCAGCAAACTCAACATCAACGCCAGCACGGCAAACGCGCTCATGCCGAGCCATGGCGCTTGCAGGTTGGATTTGCCCTGGGCCACCAATTCACCCAGCGACGGCGCGCCAGGCGGCAGACCGAAGCCCAGAAAGTCGAGAGCGGTCAGGGTGCCGATGGCGCCGGTCAGGATAAACGGCATGAAGGTCATGGTCGAGACCATGGCATTGGGCAGGATGTGGCGGAACATGATCGCACCATTCTGCATCCCCAACGCCCGCGCGGCGCGCACGTATTCCAGATTACGCCCTCGCAGGAATTCGGCGCGGACCACGTCCACCAGGCTCATCCACGAGAACAGCAGCATGATCCCCAGCAGCCACCAGAAATTCGGCTGGACGAAACTGGCGAGAATGATCAGCAGGTACAGCACCGGCAGCCCGGACCAGATCTCCAGAAAGCGCTGCCCGGCCAGATCGACCCAGCCGCCATAAAAACCCTGCAAGGCTCCGGCAATCACGCCGATGATCGAGCTGAGAATGGTCAGCGTCAGGGCGAACAGCACCGAAATCCGGAAACCATAAATCACCCGAGCCAACACATCGCGACCCTGATCGTCGGTGCCTAGCAGGTTATCGGCCGAGGGCGGTGCGGGGGCCGGGACTTTCAGGTCGTAATTGATGCTCTGGTAGCTGTAGGGGATCGGCGCCCACAAGACCCAAGCGTCCTTGGCCTTGAGCAGTTCGCGGATGTACGGGCTCTTGTAGTTGGCTTCCAACGGGAATTCGCCGCCGAACGCGGTTTCCGGGTAGCGCTTGAGTGCCGGGAAGTACCAGGCATTGTCGTAATGCACCACCAGCGGTTTGTCGTTGGCGATCAGTTCGGCACCGAGGCTTGCGCCGAACAGAATCAGGAACAGCCACAGCGACCACCAGCCACGCTTGTTGGCCTTGAACAGTTCGAAACGTCGGCGATTGAGAGGGGACAGATTCATCTCAATGCTCCCGGCTTTCGAAGTCGATGCGCGGATCGACAAAGGTGTAGGTGAGGTCGCCGATGAGTTTCACCACCAAACCCAACAGGGTGAATATGAACAGCGTGCCAAAAACTACCGGGTAATCGCGGTTGATCGCCGCCTCAAAACTCATCAGGCCGAGGCCGTCGAGGGAGAAGATCACTTCCACCAGCAACGAGCCGGTGAAGAAGATGCCGATAAACGCCGACGGGAACCCGGCGATCACCAGCAGCATGGCGTTGCGGAATACATGGCCGTAGAGCACGCGGTGATGGGTCAGGCCCTTGGCCTTGGCGGTGACCACGTACTGCTTGTTAATCTCGTCGAGGAAGCTGTTTTTGGTCAGCAGCGTCATGGTCGCGAAGTTGCCGATCACCAGCGCCGTCACCGGCAATGCCAGGTGCCAGAAGTAATCGAGAATTTTGCCGCCCATGCTCAACTCGTCGAAGTTGTTGGAGGTCAGTCCTCTGAGCGGGAACCAGTCGAAATAGCTGCCGCCGGCGAACACCACGATCAGCAGAATGGCGAACAGGAACGCCGGGATCGCATAGCCGACGATGATCGCCGAACTGGTCCAGACGTCGAAGTGGCTGCCGTGTCGTGTCGCCTTGGCGATCCCCAGCGGGATCGACACCAGGTACATGATCAGCGTGCTCCACAACCCGAGGGAGATCGACACCGGCAGCTTTTCCTTGATCAGGTCGATGACTTTGGCGTCGCGGAAGAAGCTGTCGCCGAAATCCAGCGTGGCGTAGTTCTTGATCATGATCCACAAGCGTTCCGGCGCCGATTTATCGAAGCCATACATGTGCTCGATTTCCTTGACCAGCGCCGGGTCCAGGCCTTGGGCGCCGCGATAAGCGGAGCCGGCCACCGAGACTTCGGCACCGCCGCCGGCGATACGGCTGGTGGCGCCTTCGAAGCCTTCGAGCTTGGCGATCATCTGCTCCACGGGCCCGCCAGGGGCGGCCTGGATGATCACGAAGTTGATCAGCAAAATGCCGAGCAAGGTCGGGATGATCAGCAGCAGTCGCCGAAAAATATACGCCAGCATCTGATTACTCCGTGCCCGCAGGGTCGGCTTGCAGTTTGGTTTCGACTTCTATCGCCGGGGTGGCGTCTGGCTTGACCCACCAGGTGTTAATGCCGATGTCGTACTTGGGGGAAACTTTCGGATGACCGATGTGGTTCCAGTACGCGACGCGCCAGGTTTTGATGTGCCAGTTGGGGATCACGTAATAACCCCATTGCAGCACGCGGTCCAGCGCACGGGCGTGGGCCACCAGGCTTTTGCGCGAATCGGCATTGATCAGTTGCTCGACCAATTGGTCCACCACCGGGTCTTTCAAGCCCATGGAATTACGGCTGCCGGGTTTGTCGGCGGCGTCAGACATCCAGAATTCACGCTGTTCATTGCCCGGTGAATTGGACTGCGGGAAGCTGCCGACAATCATGTCGAAGTCCCGTGAACGCACGCGGTTGATGTACTGCGAGACGTCGACCCGGCGGATGACCAGGTCGATGCCCAGGTCACTGATGTTGCGCTTGAACGGCAGCAACACCCGCTCGAATTCGGTTTGGGCCAGCAGGAACTCGATGGTCACCGGTTTGCCATTGGCGTCGACCATCTTGTCATCGACGATCCGCCAGCCCGCCTCTTGCAGCAGTTGATAGGCTTTGCGCTGCTGGGCACGGATCATGCCGCTGGCGTCGGTCACCGGGTTCTGAAACGCCTCGCTGAACACCTGCTCGGGAATCTTGCCGCGGAACGGGTCGAGGATCGCCAATTGATCGGCGTCCGGCAGGCCGCTGGCAGCCATTTCCGAATTTTCGAAGTAACTGCGGGTGCGCGCGTAGGCACCGTTGAACAGTTGCTTGTTGGTCCATTCGAAATCCAGCAACAGGGTCAGGGCCTGGCGCACGCGCACGTCCTGGAACACCGGGCGGCGCAGGTTGAATACAAAGCCTTGCATGCCGGTGGGGTTACCGTTGGGGATCTGTTCCTTGATCAACCGGCCCTCGGTGACGGCCGGAATGTTGTAGGCGTTGGCCCAGTTCTTGGCTGCCATTTCGAGCCAGTAATCGAACTGCCCGGCCTTGAGCGCTTCCAGGGCCACGGTGTTGTCGCGGTAGTAGTCGGTGGTCATCACATCGAAGTTGTAGAACCCGCGGTTCGCCGGCAGGTCCTTGGCCCAGTAATCCTTGACCCGCTCATAGCGCACCGAACGCCCGGCCTTGACCTCGCTGACCTTGTACGGGCCGCTGCCCAACGGTATTTCCAGGTTGCCCTTGGTAAAATCGCGCGTCGCCCACCAATGCTTGGGCAGCACCGGCAACTGGCCGAGGATCAGAGGCAGCTCGCGGTTGTTGTTGTGTTTGAACTTGAACAACACCGTCAGCGGATCTTCAGCGACCACTTCCTCGACATCGCTGTAGTAACCGCGGAACAGCGGCGCGCCGTCCTTGATCAGGGTCTGGAAGCTGAACACCACGTCCTCGGCGCGCATCGGATGCCCGTCGTGGAAGCGCGCCTCGGGGCGCAGGTAGAAACGCACCCAGCTGTTGTCCGGGGCCTTTTCAATCTTGCCGGCGACCAGGCCGTACTCGGTGAACGGTTCATCCAGGCCCTGTTTGGCAAGAGTGTCGTAGATCATGCTGATGTCGTCGGCCGCGACACCCTTGTTGATGAAGGGGTTGAGGCTGTCAAAGCCGCCGAAACCGGCCTGACGGAAGATCCCGCCCTTGGGCGCGTCCGGGTTTACATAATCGAAATGTTTGAAATCGGCCGGGTATTTCGGCGGCTCGTTGTACAGGGTCAGGGCATGTTGCGGGGCGGCACAGGCCAGCCCGGCGAACAACAGACCGCTGGCCTGCAAGAGCAGGGTGCGTACGGGTTTCATCGATCTTTCTCCGAAGATTTCAGCCACCACGCGCTCAGGCCCAATGTGTAGGGCGGCGTGGTGACGAAGGCGAACCGGTTGCGGTAGGCCAGGCGGTGATAATTGAGATACCAGTTGGGAATGATGTAGTGCTGCCACAGCAACACCCGGTCCAGGGCCTTGCCGGCGGCGACCTGTTCATCGCGGGTCTGGGCGGCGAGCAATTGTTCGAGTAAATGATCGACCACCGGATTGGCGATGCCGGCGTAGTTTTTGCTGCCCTTGACCCCGACCTGGCTGGAATGAAAGTACTGCCATTGTTCCAGGCCCGGACTGAGCGTCTGGTTGAGGGTCATCAGGATCATGTCGAAATCGAACTGGTCGAGGCGTTGTTTGTACTGGGCGCGATCAACCGTGCGCAGCCGGGCATCGATGCCGATGCTGGCGAGGTTCTCGACGTATGGCTGAAGGATGCGCTCCAGGTTCGGGTTGACCAGTAGGATCTCCAGACGCAACGGTTGGCCGATGGTGTTCTGTAGCCGTTGATCGTTGAGCTTCCAGCCGGCCTCGGCGAGTAACTCCAGGGCCTTGCGCATGGTTTCCCGCGGAATGCCGCGGCCTTCGGTCTGCGGCAGGCTGAACGGCTCGGTGAGCAGCTTGGCGGGCAACTGATCGCGATAGGGCTTGAGCAATAGCCACTCATGACCGACCGGTAGCCCGGTGGCGGAGAACTCGCTGTTGGGGTAATAACTCATGGCGCGCTTGTAGGCGCCGCTGAACAGTGTGCGGTTGGTCCACTCGAAGTCGAACATCAGCCCCAGCGCTTCGCGGACCTTGGCCTCGGCGAAGGTTGGTCGCCGGGTGTTCATGAACAAGCCCTGGCTCTGGGTCGGGATCTGGTGCGCGATTTGCGCCTTGGTCACATCGCCACGGCGCACGGCCGGGAAGTTGTATCCGTTGGCCCAGTTCTTCGCCTGGTGCTCGATGTAGATGTCGAATTCGCCGGCCTTGAAGGCTTCGAACGCGACGTCGCTGTCGCGGTAGAACTCGACTTCCATTCGATCGAAGTTGTATTTGCCGCGATTGACCGGCAGGTCCTTGCCCCAGTAATCCTTGACTCGTTCGAAAATGATCTGCCGCCCAGGCTCTACCGACGTGATGCGATACGGTCCGCTGCCCAGTGGCGCTTCGAAGGTGGTGGCCTTGAAGTCGCGACCTTTCCAGTAATGCTGGGGCAACACCGGCAATTCGCCCAGGCGCAGGATCAGCAACGGATTGCCGGCGCGCTTGAAGACAAAACGAATGCGCTGCGGATTGAGGATGTCGACCCGCGACACTTCCTGAAGGTTGGTGCGGTATTGCGGATGGCCTTCCTTGAGCAACAAACGGTAGGAAAACGCCACGTCATAGGCGGTAATCGGTGTGCCGTCGTGGAAACGCGCTTCGGGGCGCAAATTGAACACCACCCAGCTGCGGTCTTCGCTGTATTCCACTGATTGGGCGATCAGGCCATAGCTGGAGGTCGGCTCATCGCCGGACGGCGCGTATTGACCGGTGCCGACCATCAGCGGTTCATTGAGTTCGTTGATGCCGTATTGCAGGAAATTCGGCGTGGAAACCGGGCTTGAACCTTTGAACGTGTAGGGGTTGAGCGTATCGAAGGTGCCAAACGCCATCACCCGCAACGTACCGCCCTTGGGCGCTTGCGGGTTGACCCAGTCGAAGTGGGTAAATCTGGCTGAGTACTTGAGCGTGCCGAACTGCGCATAACCATGGCTTTCGCTGATCGTCGCGCTTGCGGGGGAGCTCAAGGCCAGGCAGATCAGGAGCAGGAGGAGGGGACACTTCAAGTCAGGGATCCGATCCAGGCGGCTTGGGCTTTGTGGCCCGTACAGTAACAGCTTGTATCGACAGGAAAAAGACGGGGCTTAATGCGGGGGTAATTGCGTCAATGGTCTCCCTGTAGCAACTGGCGAAGTGTGGCGAGGGGATTTATCCCCGTTGGGCTGCGAAGCGGCCCCATCAGTTCATCGGCAACACGCATTTACAGAATTGACGACTGCTTCGCAGCCGAACGGGGCGGTGCGACGTTTCGCTAAATCCCCTCGCCACACTTCGCCAGCTACAAGGATTTGGGTAAATCCTTGGGATCGAGTAGGAGGCGGCTTCACAGCCGCCGTCCTCTCACACCACCGTACGTACGGTTCCGTATACGGCGGTTCAGGTTATGCGGCTAAGCCGGTTTATCGTATCCAGTATCGAGACCAACCCGAGTCGATCCCACAGCTTCTTCGGTAGCGCCTGATTCATATGCGACGCTCCCGAGTTCCACCATGGGCCTCGGCCATTGGTCGCCGATTTCCACGCCCGCGCCTCGTCGAGTCCCAAACGTATCAAGTTGCGCGCCCTCGTAGAGGGCCGCTTCCATTGACGCCAGATGACACAACGAAGTTTGTGACGCACCCATCCGTCCAGTTCCTCAAGTGGCCGCTTGCTCTGAGTCAGCTTGAAGTAGCCAGCCCAACCACGCAGTACGGGCGTTACTTGCTCGACGATATACCTCATTGAGCGAGCCCGTATCCGACGCAAGATTTCCCTGAGTCGATCGCGTAGGCGGTGCAGGCTTATGCTCGCTACCCTCAGCTTTGGCTGTTTATGCCAGCTCATCCCATAGCCCAAGTAGTCGCAGACCCAAGGCCGTGCTACGCAGCTCTTTTCCCGATTCAGCGTCAGTTTCAGACGCTGATTCAGGTAGCGCTCAACCCCAGCCAACACTCGCTCACCCGCACGACGACTGCGCACATAAATGTTGGCGTCGTCGGCATAACGCACGAAGCGATGGCCTCGCCGTTCCAGTTCGCGATCGAGTTCGTTGAGCAGGATGTTCGACAGCAACGGCGAGAGCGGGCCGCCTTGCGGCGTCCCTTCCTGCCGTCGGCTGACGAGTCCGCCCGACATCGTTCCCGCTTCGAGGTAACGACGGATCAGCGCGAGCACCCGCTTATCTTCGATTTGACGCGTCACGTAAGCCATCAGGACATCGTGGTTGACCCGATCAAAGAACTTCTCGAGATCAAGTTCCACGCACCAGCGGTGACCCGCTGCCACATGGTCCCGAGCGGTTTCGAGGGCTTGGTGGGCGCTTCTGCCCGGACGAAAACCGTAGCTGTAGTCCGAGAACAGCGGGTCGAAGATCGGCGTGAGCTGTTGCAGCAGAGCCTGCTGGATCAGGCGATCCACGACGCTGGGGATACCCAGCTGTCTTGTGCCGCCTTTGGGTTTGGGGATGTCGACGGCGCATACACCTTGCGGGTGGTACTCACCGGCCAGCAACCGATCCTTGAGGGTCGGCCAATACTGTTTTACGTAGCCCGCCAAGTCATCGACCGTCATGCCATCGGCACCCGGTGCGCCCTTGTTGCTGACCACGCGGTGATACGCACGCTTGAGGTTCGCCGGTGCAAGCACCCGCGCCATCAGCGTGTCCGGCTCCGCGTTCGTCCACGCCACAGACGCCGTCGATACCTCTGCCCTGTCAGCCGTCATCCTCGGATACTGTCCGGGACTCGGGGTAACAGTCTTCTCTGGGAGAAATTTCTGCATTTCGATACTCGACGAGACTCTGACGCCTACTGGCGGCATAACCTGTTCGGCCCTTGGTGACGTGGTTATTCGTCACTTACTACGGCCTCGGCTGACTTCTGCACGTTCATCCCGTCGCCTCTCGACGCTCGGTAGCACAGTGGCAAACGTGCAGATCTCCCAGGGTAATTCGCGCGACCTTCCTGCTTATGCCTGTCGGATTTACGTCACAGCGTTCCGTGCAAGTATTGGGCTTTGACGATTTGGGCCGTCTTACCCCGCTGCGCCGCCTCTATCCGCTTCCTGTTCGTCAGGCCAGCATTTTGCCTCGGGCTTCCTTCAGATTCGCAGTCACCCGCGACACCCTTGCCTCTGGCTAACACTTCCCCTTGCCGGGTGTGTAGAGGACTCTCACCTCCAAGTCACCAGCGTGGCCACCACAGCCAAACTGGTTGCGCTTACGCGCAACGCGCCATGCCTGGCGCACCCAAAAAAAAGCCCCTGAAATCAGGGGCTCATTTAGCGTGGGGAAGCCACCGTCAGCATCTGGCCAGGCTTAAGCGCCTGGCCAACACGTGGGTTCCAGCGCTTGAGGTGTTGCATTTCAACGTTGAAACGCTTGGCCACCATGTACAGCGAATCACCTTGCTTGACCTTGTATTGGGTCTGCGGCTTCTGTTTGTCAGCTTTGCTGTTTGTTTTGCTGTTCGCCGCCACGACGGTGTTGACCCGACCGCTGCTGCGCTTGGTGGTGTCCTGCATGACCAGTGTCTGGCCAACCTTGAGGTTTTTGCCGGTCAGCTTGTTCCAGCGTTGCAGGTCCTTGATATCGACCTTGTTGGCCTTGGCGATGGTGCCGAGGTTGTCGCCGCGTTTAACGCGGTAGGCGCGTTTGAGACTGGCGAGTTCGGCGTCGTCCGAGCCTTCGAATACCGGCTTGAGCGGCTTCTTGCTGATCAACTCTTCAGGACGCATGGTCGACAGGCTGGCAGTCAGCAATTGCGCCTTGGACGTTGGGACCAGCAAATGCTGGGGGCCATCGATGGTGGTGCGCTGCTTGAAGGCCGGGTTGAGCTGGAACAGTTCGTCTTCGTCGATATTAGCCACCGCGGCGACCTTGGACAGGTCCATGCGCTGGTTGATTTCGACGACCTGGAAGTAGGGTTCGTTGGCGATCGGGTTCAGGTTCACGCCGTAGGCTTCAGGTGCCAGCACCACTTGCGACAGGGCCAGCAGTTTCGGCACGTAGGCCTGGGTTTCGGCCGGCAGCGGCAGGTTCCAGTAGTCGGTCGGCAAGCCGAGCTTTTCGTTACGCTCGATGGCCCGGCTGACCGTGCCTTCGCCGGCGTTATAGGCCGCCAGCGCCAGCAGCCAGTCGCCGTTGAACATGTCGTGCAGGCGGGTCAGGTAATCCATGGCCGCGGTGGTCGAGGCGGTGATATCGCGACGGCCATCATAGAAGCGGGTTTGACGCAGGTTGAAGTAACGCCCGGTGGAAGGGATGAATTGCCACAAGCCAACCGCGTTGGCCCGGGAATAAGCCATCGGGTTGTAGGCGCTTTCAATCACCGGCAACAGCGCCAGTTCCAGCGGCATGTTGCGTTCTTCAAGGCGTTCGACGATGTAGTGAATGTAAAGGCTGCCGCGTTCGCCGGCGTTTTCGAGGAAGGACGGGTTGCTGGCGAACCACAGGCGCTGTTGCTCGATGCGCGGGTTGACACCTACGTTGTCCTGCAACTGGAAGCCTTGGCGCATGCGCTCCCAGACATCTTGTGGAATTTGTGGAGTCGGTTTTTCGCTGAGCCAGATAGGTTTCTGCTTGGCCCGGGCGGCGATATTCGGAGTGTGTGTCGCTTCGGTCTGCGGCACATGGCTTGAGCAGCCCGCCAAAGTGGCGGACACAGCCACCGCAATGGCTTGAGCCAAGCGGGTCAATGCGTCTGAATTGATGGCTTTACGAATAGATGACGACATTGGCTGGAAGTAAGTTCCGGGCAAAAATGTCGGGCGATTCTAGAAAGCGTACCCCCTGCGGTCAACCATTCAGAATTTTTGTACCAAGGTGATGGCTACTTAGAACTTATCTTTCCAAGCACGTAGAGCCGCAAAAACCGCACTCGGAGCCCGGTTTTGGGTTCCATTCCGTTCGTCCACTTTTTCTTTAACGGATGTTTCGTCGACACGTAAAAAAGGGTTGGTAAGCTTTTCAAGTGCCAGAGTAGAGGGCAGCGTCATGATTCCGGCTTCACGTTGTGCGGTGACTTTTTCCAGACGTGCGGCGGTGTCCGGATTGCCCGGTTCGACCGCTGCGGCAAACTTCAGATTGCTCAGGGTGTACTCGTGAGTGCAGTAGACCAGCGTATCTTCAGGCAGCGCGGCCAGGCGCGTCAGCGAGGTATGCATTTGCTCCGGCGTGCCTTCGAACAAGCGCCCGCAACCGGCGGCAAACAGGGTGTCACCGCAGAACAGCAAACCATGATGGTAATAGGCGATATGTCCCAGGGTGTGGCCGGGGACTGCAAAAACATCGAAGTTCAAGCCCAGCACGCTGACGCGGTCGTTGTCCTTGAGCGCCACGTCCCGCAGCGGTATGGTTTCGCTGGCCGGACCGTAGACTGTCGCGTCTGTCTCTTTTTTAAGCTGCTCGACGCCGCCGACGTGGTCATGATGATGGTGAGTGATCAAAATATCACTCAACACCCAACCCGGATGCGCTGCGAGCCAGGCCTTCACTGGCGCGGCATCGCCCGGATCGACCACGGCGCAGCGCTGGGTGCTGTGGTCTTGTAACAACCAGATGTAGTTGTCGGTGAAGGCGGGCAGGGCACTGATCTGTATCATCGTCGGATTCGCCAAGCGGAAAACATTGGCGCATCTTAGAACTTCCTGGCGCGTTGGAGAATGCAATGACCGATAAAGCGTTCGCTCAGGCTGATCCTGAATGGCTGACATTGATCAGCGCGGCCCGTGAATGGCTGTCCGGCCCCATCGGGCAATTTCTGCTGGACGAAGAACGTCGCATGCTCGAAGACGAGTTGGGACGGTTCTTCGGTGGCTACCTGGTACATTACGGCCCGTCGGCCCAAACGCCGCCGTCGGCGCCGCAAGTCCAGCGCAATGTGCGGCTCGGCGCGCCGTTGCCGGGTGTCGAGATCGTCTGCGAAGAGCAGGCGTGGCCTTTGAGCGAGCATGCCGCCGATGTGGTGGTGTTGCAGCATGGGCTGGATTTCTGCCTGTCGCCCCACGGTTTGCTGCGTGAAGCGGCGAGCAGCGTACGGCCCGGCGGGCATCTGCTGATCGTCGGGATCAACCCCTGGAGCACCTGGGGTTTGCGTCACGTTTTCGCTCACGACGCCTTGCGCAAGGCTCGCTGCATCTCCCCGTCGCGGGTCGGCGACTGGCTGAACCTGCTGGGTTTCGCGCTGGAGAAACGCCGCTTCGGATGCTATCGTCCGCCGCTTGCGTCACCCACCTGGCAGGCTCGTCTGGCCGGTTGGGAACGCAAGGCCGGTGACTGGCAACTGTCAGGTGGCGGCTTCTATTTATTGGTCGCGCGCAAGATCGTGGTGGGCCTGCGGCCCGTCCGTCAGGAGCGGCGCGAACCGATGGGCAAGCTGATTCCATTGCCGATGGCCAAGGTCAATCGTCGCCGCATCGATCCGTAATACACTTTTTATTTTCCCGGCCGGGTTTGCCCCGGCCTCGGGCATCGTCGATCACCGATCGGCGAGCCACCGCATTTTCTGGATAGATTGGCATGAGCGATAGCGTAGAACTCTTCACTGACGGCGCCTGCAAAGGCAACCCTGGCCCGGGCGGCTGGGGCGCTTTGCTGGTGTGCAAGGGCATTGAAAAAGAACTGTGGGGCGGCGAAGCCAACACCACCAACAACCGCATGGAGCTGATGGGCGCGATCCGTGGCCTTGAAGAACTCAAACGCTCCTGCGACGTGCTGCTGGTCACCGACTCGCAGTACGTGATGAAAGGCATCAACGAGTGGATGGACAACTGGAAGAAGCGCGGCTGGAAAACCGCCGCGAAAGAACCGGTGAAAAACGCTGATCTGTGGAAGCTGCTGGATGAGCAGGTCAATCGCCACAACGTCACCTGGAAATGGGTGCGCGGGCACATCGGTCACCATGGCAACGAACGGGCTGACCAATTGGCCAACCGTGGCGTGGATGAAGTGCGCGGTTACAAACAGGCTTGATTCAGTTTTTGCCAATACATCGCGTCGCGGCCAATCGCGAGCAGGCTCGCTCCCACATTGGAATGCGTTCCCCTGTGGGAGCGAGCCTGCTCGCGATGGGTGCAACACGGTGTACCTGAAAGACCCCGGCGGGCGTGTTAACATCGCCGCTTTTGCACGAATGACCCGTTGAGAGCTGAGCACTGATGGCCACCAGATCCGTTGTACTCGATACCGAAACCACCGGCATGCCGGTGACCGACGGCCACCGGATTATCGAAATCGGTTGTGTCGAGTTGATCGGTCGGCGCCTGACGGGCCGGCATTTCCACGTTTACCTGCAACCGGACCGCGAGAGTGATGAAGGCGCCATTGGCGTCCACGGCATCACCAACGAATTTTTGGTCGGCAAGCCGCGCTTCACTGAAGTCGCCGATGAGTTCTTTGAATTCATCAAGGGTGCGCAGCTGATCATCCATAACGCGGCGTTCGACGTTGGCTTCATTAACAACGAATTCGCCCTGATGGGTCAGCACGATCGTGCGGACATCACGCAGCACTGCTCGATTCTCGACACCCTGATGATGGCCCGGGAGCGTCACCCGGGGCAGCGCAACAGTCTCGACGCCTTGTGCAAACGCTATGGCGTCGACAACTCCGGTCGCGAACTGCACGGCGCCTTGCTCGACTCCGAGATCCTCGCCGACGTTTACCTGACCATGACGGGCGGCCAGACCAGTCTGTCGCTGGCCGGTAATGCCTCCGACGGCAACGGTTCGGGTGAAGGTGCGGACAATTCCGCCACCGAGATCCGTCGTCTGCCAGCCGACCGTCAGCCGACGCGGATTATCCGTGCCAGCGAAGATGACCTGGCGCAACACGTGGCGCGCCTGGAAGCCATCGCCAGATCCGCCGGCGCTGCGTCGCTCTGGCAGCAACTGGCCGAGGCCAAGGCTCAAGCCTGATTTTTCGCCACACAATGGTGCGCCCGATGACCTTCTTCGGGGCGCCGCACTCGCTACATGCGCTCGAACCCTCTACCCTGAGGTGATTGGCGGACCACGGTCTGCCGCCTCAGGACACTGAGCCTCATGTATAAAGATTTGAAATTTCCGGTCCTGATCGTCCATCGCGACATCAAGGCCGACACCGTCGCCGGTGATCGCGTGCGCGGCATCGCCCGGGAGCTGGAGCAGGAAGGCTTCAGCATTGTCTCGGCGGTGGATTACACCGAAGGGCGTCTGGTCGCCTCGACCCACCACGGTCTTTCCTGCATGTTGATTGCGGCCGAAGACGCCAGCACTCACTCTCATCTATTGCACAACATGGCCGAGCTGATTGGCCTGGCGCGGGTGCGTGCGCCTGACTTGCCTATCTTCGCGCTGGGTGAGCAGGTGACCCTGGAGAACGCTCCGGCCGACGCCATGGCCGAACTCAACCAGCTGCGCGGGATTCTTTACCTGTTCGAAGACACCGTGCCTTTTCTGGCCAGGCAGGTCGCCCGAGCGGCACGCAAGTATCTGGATGGTCTGCTGCCGCCGTTTTTCAAAGCGCTGGTGCAGCACACGGCCGACTCCAATTATTCCTGGCACACACCCGGCCATGGCGGCGGCGTGGCGTACCACAAGAGCCCGGTGGGCCAAGCGTTTCACCAGTTCTTCGGGGAAAATACCCTGCGTTCCGATTTGTCGGTGTCGGTGCCGGAACTCGGTTCTTTGCTCGATCACACCGGTCCGCTGGCAGAAGCCGAGGCCCGTGCTGCCCGCAATTTCGGCGCCGATCACACCTTCTTTGTGATCAATGGCACCTCGACCGCCAACAAAATCGTATGGCATTCGATGGTCGCTCGCGATGACTTGGTGTTGGTGGATCGCAACTGCCACAAGTCGATATTGCACTCGATCATCATGACCGGCGCCATTCCGCTGTACCTGTGCCCGGAGCGCAATGAGCTGGGGATCATCGGCCCGATTCCATTGAGCGAATTCAGTCGTGAATCGATTCAGGCCAAGATCGACGCCAGCCCGCTGACCAAGGGCCGGGCGCCCAAGGTCAAGTTGGCGGTGGTGACCAATTCGACGTACGACGGCCTCTGCTACAACGCTGAGCTGATCAAGCAGCAACTGGGCAACAGCGTCGAGGTCTTGCATTTCGATGAGGCCTGGTACGCCTACGCGGCGTTTCACGAGTTCTTCGCCGGACGTTACGGCATGGGCACTTCCCGTAGTGAAGACGGCCCGCTGGTGTTCACCACCCATTCCACCCACAAACTGCTGGCGGCGTTCAGCCAGGCGTCGATGATTCACGTCCAGGACGGTGGCGCGCGGCAACTGGATCGGGATCGCTTCAATGAAGCGTTCATGATGCACATCTCTACCTCGCCGCAGTACAGCATCATTGCTTCGCTGGATGTGGCGTCGGCCATGATGGAAGGTCCGGCCGGGCGTTCGCTGTTGCAGGAAATGTTTGACGAAGCGCTGAGCTTTCGCCGGGCGCTGGCCAATTTGCGCCAGCACATCGCCGCTGACGATTGGTGGTTTTCCATCTGGCAGCCGCCGTCGGTGGAGGGCATCAACCGTGTGGTCACCGATGACTGGCTGCTGCAACCCGAC
Source organism: Pseudomonas sp. LS2P72 (assembly GCF_054897865.1). Classification (NCBI taxonomy): domain Bacteria; kingdom Pseudomonadati; phylum Pseudomonadota; class Gammaproteobacteria; order Pseudomonadales; family Pseudomonadaceae; genus Pseudomonas; species Pseudomonas sp. LS2P72. Next base: position 3,980,593 of record NZ_CM142708.1, on the reverse strand, counting down.
GCCGACTGGCACGGCTTTGGCGGCGTGACCGACGACTACGTGCTGCTTGATCCGATCAAGGTCACGTTGGTGATGCCGGGGCTGACGGCTGGTGGCGCCCTCAGCGAGCGCGGGATTCCGGCGGCGGTGGTCAGCAAATTCCTTTGGGAGCGGGGGTTGGTCGTTGAAAAGACCGGGCTGTATTCGTTCCTGGTGTTGTTCTCCATGGGCATCACCAAGGGTAAATGGAGCACGCTGCTGACCGAGTTGCTGGAGTTCAAGCGCAGCTACGATGCCAATGTCAGCCTCGCGACGTGCCTGCCGTGCGTGGCACAAGAGAATGTCGCGCGCTATCAGGGCATGGGTTTGCGCGATCTGTGCGATCAACTGCACGCCTGCTATCGCAGCAATGCCACGGCCAAACACCTCAAGCGCATGTACACGGTGCTACCGGAAATCGCCATGAAGCCGTCTGACGCCTATGATCAGTTGGTGCGTGGCGAAGTTGAAGCGGTGTCGATCGATGCCCTGGATGGGCGGATCGCCGCGGTGATGCTGGTGCCGTATCCACCGGGGATTCCGTTGATCATGCCCGGCGAGCGTTTTACCGAGTCGACGCGCTCGATCATCGACTACCTGGTATTTGCGCGCACGTTCGATAGCAGCTTCCCGGGGTTTGTCGCTGATGTGCACGGATTGCAACACGAAGACGAGGGCAATGGACGGCATTACACCGTTGATTGCATCAAGGAATGAGGACCTTTCCCAGTATGCAACCGATCATGAATCCGAAATACCCAGGGCTGTCGGTGCGCATTGCCGACGATGGTTTTGCAGCCTACATCTGGGGCAGTGATTTCAGTTTTGAAGTCGCGACCTACGGTGCCGCCGAAATCGGTAAACCGGTGGAGCAGTGGCCGGTGACGCCGATCACGCCCTATCGCAAGTGCTACGGCATTGATCCCGAAGAGTTCAGCAGTTTCCGCGATGCCGCTGACAGCGCGATTTTCATGGCTTATCTCGATGATGAGCCGGTGGGTCACCTGGTGGTCAGCACCAACTGGAATGGCTTTGCCCATATCGACGAGTTGGCGGTGCATGCGCCAGCGCGCCGTCATGGCGTGGCCAAGGCGTTGCTGGATGTGGCGCAGTTCTGGAGCCGCAAAAAGAAACTGCCGGGGATCATGCTCGAAACCCAGAACAACAACCTGGGGGCCTGCCGGCTCTATGAGCGCCGCGGTTACGTCTTGGGCGGAATCGATCATCTGCGTTATCGCGGGATCGATCGGAACACCGCCGAAGTGGCGCTGTTCTGGTATCGATTGTTCGATAATCCGCTGGAAACCCCGGTTAGTTCGCCAACATCGCCACGGCTTGTTCCGTGATGATGCCCAGCAATGCCTGAATCGCCGGTGATGGCTCGCCGTTCTTGAGGGTCAAGGCATATAGGCTGATCGGCACGGCCGGCGCCAGCGGGCAGGCATCCAGCCCGGCCGATTTAGCCCCGAGGGCGGTGAAAGGGTCGACGATGGCCAGGCCTTCACCAGCCTCGACCATGCTGCGCATCATCTGGTGAGTCTGAACCCGGGTTTGAATGACCGGGGCAGGGCGCAGGGCATGCAGCTTGTTTTCCAGCGCCGGGCTCAGCGGATCATGGCCTTCCAGGCCCACCATCGATTGGCCGGCCAGGTCCTGCAGCGAGATGTACTTTTGTTTGGGTTGCAACCAGCCGTGGGGCGCGAGCAGCTGAAGTTTCCCCTGGGCGATCACCTGGCAATGAATGTCGGCGTGATCGGGGTCATGCAGGCTTAGGCCCAGATCGCTTTCGCGCAGCAGCAGGTTTTTGACGATCTCGCGAGTAGGTTGACTCAGAAGGGTGCAAGGGGCGTCAGGCAGGCGTCGGCGCAGGGCGGCAATGCTCTGTGGCAGTAGTTGCTGGGAAAGGGGCGGCGTGCAGACGATCCGCAAGGGCGGAGCCTGATATTGCTTGAGGCTGTTGGCCAGGCGCTGGACCGGCTCGAGCGCTTCATAGACGTGGGCGATCTGGACCTGCAATTCCCGCGCCTCGCGCGTGGCCTGCAAACGTCCACGCACGCTGGAAAACAGCATGAAACCCAACTGATCCTCGGCGTCGCGCAGAATCCCTTCGACTTCGGCCACAGGCAACTGCAGCCATTCGGCGGCGGTGCCCAGGTGACCGGTCTGCAGGAGCGCCTGGATCACTTCGATATGACGTAAACGCATGCGTGAAGTCCATGTTCAGCAGGTGAGGGAGTCAGTGGCTGAATCCTAACTCAAGTGCGCGCATATGACTTCTGCTCATAACGCGGGGTTATGAAGCGACGTTGGTTTCCGGCCGGCTGCCGACATAGGTGTCGGGCTCGCGCACGATAGTGACGTCCGATTGCACCAGCAAAAACTGGTTGTCATCAAGCTTCTTTACGCGATCGCCAATGGCCAGCTTGTAAGTGGTGACAGGCACCGAGCCAGTGAGGCCGTCTGCCGACGGGGTGGATTCCTGGAACTCATGCACGGAATAAACGCGGCCTTCCGCGTCTCTTGCATGGAACTGACCGACGAGTACTGCTGCCATCTGCTTAGAACCTCTGGGGATAAATCACTCAATTTGCGGCTCTGTAGACCGTGGTTGGGCGAGGTAAGTTTTCCTACAGGAAAAAAATAGTCAGGGGCGGCGTTTTTCAGTCGCCCACTGCTTGAATCGTCATCTATAACTACAAGCTCTTTCCATCGGACAGTCGAGAATCTTCCATGAGCAACGTCTATACGATCGCTGTACTGGTCGGCAGCTTGAGAAAGGAATCGATCAATCGCAAGGTGGCGCTGGCCCTGGCCGACCTGGCGCCTGCCAATCTCAAACTGGTTATCGTCGAAATCGGCGATCTGCCGCTCTACAACGAGGACATCGATGGTGCTACACCGCCGGCAGCCTACAGCACTTTCCGGCAACAAGTGAGCTCATCCGACGCCGTGCTGTTCGTCACCCCCGAATACAACCGTTCGGTGCCTGCGCCAATGAAGAACGCGATTGATGTGGGTTCGCGTCCGTATGGCAAGAGTGCCTGGAGCGGCAAGCCCGGAGCGGTGATCAGTGCTTCGCCGGGCGCTATCGGCGGTTTTGGTGCCAACCATCACCTGCGCCAGTCCATGGTGTTTCTGGATGTGCCGTGCATGCAGCAACCGGAAGCCTATCTGAGCGGCGCCGGTTCAGCGTTCGACGAGGCGGGTAACCTGTCCGAGTCGCTAAAACCGTTTTTGCAAAAATTCATCAATGCTTATGGGCAGTGGGTCGAACAACACAAGAAGGAGTGACAAATCCCCTGGGTTACGGGGAGCTGGCCAGTCGGCTACAGATCATTGCTTCCATTTCCGACAGCCACGCGGCGGTTTGCTCCGCCGCCGGTTGCGCAGTGATGCAATAACGACGGCCACCCCAGGCCATGATTACCCAGGCATCAATGGTTGGTGCCGACGGTTGAGTGGGCAAGTCCTCGCAGGAGGCGAAGGCTTCACGCCATTTCTGCGACAGCTCCTGGAATAGCCGTCGGTGATGTTTGGGTTCGGCGATCCGGTGTTCGATCGCCAACACATCATCGTTGAACAGTGGTTGAAACGTATCGTCAGGGTCGCAGGTCAGGCGTATCAAACGTTTGACCCGGACGGGCCAGTTCAGCTCTTTCGCGTGCACGACGTGCTCATCGAGGCGCAGTAACAAGGCGTCCAGGCAGTGCCGAATGTAGCCTGACAACAAGGCTTCCTTGCTCGGGAAGTAATCGTACAACGTGCCAATGGCGACGCCTGCTTCCAGGGCCACCGCGCGCGTAGTCAAACCCGACCAGCCGTCGCGTTGCCAAATCCGAACAAATGCTTCGTAAATCGCCTCTACGGTGAAAATCGCCCGGGCCTGGCTCGGCCGTTTCAGCGGCTTTGCGCGGGGATTGAGGGTGGGCGCGATGCCCTTGTTGTTTCCGAACCCGCTCTTCATCGGCTGCCACTACTCTGGTGCTACCCGCCATTCACTCGCAGCAGGAGTCTGAAAGATGCAAAGTCCGAGCACGGTAACACGGCTGATCACCCGCAAAAACGCCCTTGACCAAAGCCGAATCGAGCAGGAGCAACGTAGCCTGATTCCGGCGGCCGGCGAGGTGATTTTCAAGATCGACCGGTGCGCGTTGACCACCAACAACATTACTTACGCGGCCTATGGCAATTCGATGAACTACTGGGAGTTCTTTCCTACAGGGTTGGCGGAATGGGGACACGTCCCGACGTGGGGCTTTGCTGATGTCATTGCGTCTGATGTGGCAGGTCTCAAAGTCGGGGAGCGCTTCTACGGGTATTTTCCGATTGCCAGCCATCTGTGGATGCGCCCGGAACGGGTCACCGAGCGTGGTTTCTATGACGCCGCCGAGCATCGGCAGGCACTGACGTCGGCCTACAATCAATACACCCGTTGCAGCTGGGATTCGTACTACAGCCCTGAAACCGAAAACCTGCAAATTTTACTCAAGCCGTTATTCCTGACGTCGTCGATGCTCGCGGACTTCCTCCAGGACAACCAGTTTTTCGGCGCAACCCGGCTGGTGTTCTCCAGCGCTTCGAGTAAAACCGCCTATGGCACGGCGGTCTGCCTGGAAAATCACCCTGACCTGGAACGTGTGGCCCTGACCTCGACCGGCAACAAGGCGTTTGTCGAGCAACTCGGTTGTTACGAGCGAACGGTGGCCTACGCAGAACTGGCGAGCCTGGCCAATGACCGTCCTACGTTGTATGTGGATTTTTCCGGCGACCTGGATTTACGTGATCAAGTCCACCAGCATTTTGCCGGGCAGTTGGTTTACAGCTGCTTCGCCGGTTCTGCGCAAAGCACCGATGAGGCTCGATTGACGGCTATTGAGGGACCGCAGCCGGTGTTCTTTTTTGCGCCGATCCAGATCCGCAAGCGCAATACCGAGTGGGGGCCGGAAGGGGTCAGTCAGCATATTGGTGAGGGTTTGCAGCGTTTCTACCGGCAGTTGACCGCGGCTGATAAACCATTGCTGGAAGTGGTCGAGGACAAAGGCTATGAAGCCGCGCAGAGCGTGATTGCCCGGCTGTTCCACGGCCAGATCGCACCGATCGAGGGGCATGTGATTCGGCTGTAGCACATTGATCTGTGGTAGCAGCTGCCTTGTGGCGAGGGGATTTATCCCCGTTCGGCGGCGAAGCCGTCGTAATCCATTGGACGCGGTGTGGCTGAAAAAACAGGGCCGCTTCGCAGCCCAACGGGGATAAATCCCCTCGCCACAGTGCGTTTAGGGGAAGGCCGCAAGTTTGGGCTTTACTCCGCTCGTGTGTTGCGGCTGAATCGCGGTTTGTTTTTCCGACAAGGCTGTACTGCATGTTGACCGCATCGTTGATTTTCCTGCTGACCATCACTTTGGTGATCTGGCAGCCAAAAGGCCTTGGCGTTGGCTGGAGTGCGGTATTCGGCGCGGTGCTTGCGCTGATTTTCGGGGTCGTACACCTGAGCGATATCCCGCTGGTGTGGCAGATTATCTGGAACGCCACCGGGACGTTTGTCGCACTGATTGTCATCAGTCTGCTGCTGGACGAGGCGGGGTTCTTCGCCTGGGCGGCATTGCATGTGGCCCGTTGGGGGCGGGGCAGCGGGCGCAAGCTGTTTGCTTATATGGTGCTGCTCGGTGCGTTGGTGTCGGCGTTGTTCGCCAACGACGGGGCAGCGCTGATTCTCACGCCCATCGTGATTTCCATGCTGCTGGCGTTGCGCTTTTCTCCGGCGGCGACCCTGGCGTTCGTCATGGGCGCCGGTTTCATCGCTGACACGGCGAGTCTGCCGTTGGTGGTGTCGAACCTGGTGAACATCGTTTCCGCAGACTTCTTCAACATCAGTTTCAACCGTTACGCGGCGGTAATGATCCCGGTCAACCTGGTGAGTGTCGCGGCGACCCTGGCGATGCTGATGTGGTTTTTCCGTCGTGCCATTCCCAAGGATTACGATCCCGAGCAACTGGCGCATCCTGCTTCGGCGATCCACGACAACGCCACGTTTTATGCCGGTTGGGCCGTGTTGGTGATTCTGCTGCTCGGCTGTTTCGCGCTGGAACCGCTGGGGATTCCGATCAGTGCCATTTCTGCGGTGTGCGCGGCGTTGCTGCTGGCCATCGCCGCCCGTGGTCACAAGATTTCCACGCGCAAAGTCATCAAGGAAGCGCCGTGGCATATCGTTATTTTCTCGCTGGGCATGTACCTGGTGGTGTATGGCCTGCGCAACGCCGGGCTCACGGGGTATCTGGCCGGATGGCTGGATGGTTTTGCCGCTTACGGTGTGTGGGGCGCGGCCATGGGCACGGGCGTGTTGACGGCGCTGCTGTCGTCGATGATGAACAATCTGCCGACGGTGCTGATCGGTTTGCTGTCGATCGATGCCAGCCAGGCGACCGGGGTGGTGAAGGAGGCGATGATCTACGCCAACGTCATCGGCAGCGACCTGGGGCCGAAGATTACGCCGATCGGCAGCCTGGCGACGTTGCTGTGGTTGCATGTGCTGGAACGCAAGAGCATTCGGATCGGCTGGGGGTACTACTTCAAGGTCGGGATTGTGCTGACGGTGCCGGTGTTGTTGGTGACGTTGGCGGCGCTGGCTGTGCGGTTGACGATTTAAATCGAGTTGGCCTCATCGCGGGCAAGCCTTGCTCCTACAGGAGTCGATCACGAATTTTGCGAACGACACCAATCCTGTAGGAGCAAGCGGTGCGGCGATCCGACTTGCCCGCGATGAGGCCCGCCCAGACGCTACAAAACTCAGCCACTGCCAGGAACGTTAGGCCAAAGATCCGCCACCAGAAACAGCCGCTCGGCTTCTTCCCAATCGCCCTGGGCGTTTTCTGTGAGTCGCACCAGCAACTGCGCCGGGGCCAGTGGCTCCAGATCGCTGAGCCAGGCATTCAGCTGTTCAGTGCTCCAGGTCTGCTCCACCGGATAGTGCGCCGGCGCCAGCCAGGCATGGCGGGGCAGGGGTTGCCAGCGACCGAACGGGCGTTGCACGAAAAATTCTGCCCAGTCCTTCTGATGCAGCCAGCTACCGCGTAAATGCTGGGGATGTGCACCGCTCGGTGGCTCGGCCGGCCCCGGCCACGGATACAGCAAATAGCCGCCCATCCACAAATGTGCACTGAACTGCTGGATATCCAGCGCCGCCAATACTTCGCGGCTCTCCGGTCGCGCCGAAATCGGCAATTGATGCTGCGTCAGATGGGCCAGTTTGCGGTCCAGCCGATCGTGGCAACCGGGACCGAGCCACTGCGCCGTGTCGTGTCCGTCGCCATTTTGCGGGCCAAGGTAAAGTTTGATCGCCAGTTCCAGATGATGCACGCCGTCACGATCGCGCAGCAGCATGTCCAACTCGCCCAGCGTGTGGCCTTCACGACGGATCGGCATGTTGGCGGCAATCAGGTCGATACCCGGCGCGTGCCGCACGGCGTATTGCCAGAGGCGTTCGTAGTACAAGCCCAATCGCCGGGTCCGGGCCTGCGCCAGCCAGTGCAACAAGTCATAACTGTCCTGATCGAGTTGCCGCAGCCACCGTTCCAGCTGCTCCGGCACCTGTACCCAGTCACTGCCGGTCAGCGGGTGACGCTGCGGCCACGTCGTGACGCCAAGCATCGGCGGCGCGAGGATGACCCAGGCCAGGTCGCGCACTTCGGGGTGGCGCAACTGGTGGGGTAACTGCAGCAAATCGGGAAATAGGATCATCTTGCGAGCATAGCCTCAATCGTGAGTACACCGTTGTGGCTGAAAGGATTTTGTCTATCCCGCGCTTTCGCCCATAATCGTGTTTTTCGCCGCCGCGCAGGAACCTCATGGAGCAATTTCGTAATATCGGCATCATCGGTCGCCTGGGCAGTTCTCAGGTGCTGGATACCGTCCGCCGACTGAAACGGTTTCTGCTCGATCGTCACCTGCACGTGATCCTCGAAGACACCATCGCCGAAGTGCTGCCGGGTCATGGCTTGCAAACCTCGTCGCGCAAGATGCTCGGCGAAGTCTGTGACATGGTGATTGTGGTCGGTGGTGACGGCAGCCTGCTCGGTGCCGCCCGCGCACTGGCCCGACACAATATTCCGGTGCTCGGCATCAACCGTGGCAGCCTGGGCTTCCTGACCGATATTCGCCCCGATGAGCTGGAAGTCAAAGTCGCCGAAGTGCTCGACGGCCACTATCTGGTGGAAAACCGCTTCCTGCTGCAAGCCGAAGTCCGCCGCCACGCCGAGGCCATCGGTCAGGGCGACGCGCTGAACGATGTGGTGCTGCATCCCGGCAAATCGACGCGGATGATCGAGTTCGAGTTGTACATCGACGGCCAGTTCGTCTGCAGCCAGAAGGCCGACGGCCTGATCGTCGCCACACCGACCGGTTCGACCGCTTACGCGCTGTCGGCGGGTGGACCGATCATGCATCCCAAGCTCGACGCTATTGTGATTGTGCCGATGTACCCCCATACCTTGTCGGGCAGGCCGATTGTGGTCGATGGCAACAGTGAGCTGAAAATCGTCGTGTCCAAAGATATGCAGATTTACCCGCAAGTCTCCTGTGACGGGCAGAATCATTTCACCTGCGCGCCGGGTGACACCATCACCATCAGCAAGAAGGCCCAGAAGCTGCGGCTGATTCACCCGCTTGACCACAACTACTATGAAGTCTGCCGGACCAAACTCGGCTGGGGCAGCAAGTTGGGTGGTGGAGGCGACTGATGCTCGATCCCGCGCGTAGCTACGACCTGATCGGTGACGTGCACGGTTGCGCTCTGACCCTTGAGCACTTGCTCGACCGGCTCGGTTATCAAAAACACGCTGGCGTCTGGCGGCATCCGTCGCGTATGGCGGTGTTCGTCGGCGATATCATCGACCGCGGCCCGCGGATTCGCGAGGCGCTGCACATCGTTCACGACATGGTCGAAGCCGGCCAGGCGCTGTGCATCATGGGTAATCATGAATTCAACGCCCTCGGCTGGAGCACGCCGGCGCCTCCGGGCAGCGGCAAGCAGTTCGTGCGTGAACACACCCCGCGCCATGCCCGTTTGCTGAACGAAACCCTGACCCAATTCGAAGACCATCCGGCTGACTGGCATGACTTCCTGCAATGGTTCTATGAGATGCCATTGTTCGTCGATGCCGGGCGTTTCCGGGTGGTGCATGCCTGCTGGGACGCGGGGCTGATCGAACCATTACGCGCGCTATTCCCCAACGGTTGCGTCGATGAACATTTCCTCCAGGCCTCGGCCGTGCCGGGCAGTTTCGCCTGCACCGTGTTCGACCGCCTGTTGCGCGGCACAGACATGCGCTTGCCGCATGGGCTGACCATGACCAGCGGCGATGGCCTGACGCGTTCGTTCTTCCGCACCAAGTTCTGGGAAGACGACCCGCAAACCTACGGAGACATTGTGTTCCAGCCCGACGCCTTGCCCGAACCCGTGGCCCGGACGCCGCTGTCGTCCACTGAAAAAAACACCCTGCTGCGCTATGGCGTCAATGAGCCATTGTTGTTCGTGGGCCACTACTGGCGCAGCGGCAAACCGGTGCCGATCCGGCCGAATCTGGCCTGTCTGGATTACAGCGCGGTGCTTTACGGCAAGTTGGTCGCCTATCGTCTGGACCAGGAAACCCGCCTCGACCCGCACAAATTTGTCTGGGTCGATGTCGAGCGGCCGGAGGTGCTGCGATGAGTGCCGTTGCTGTTTTACGGCTGCCGCTGGCGGTGGACTTGAGCGGGTTCGTCAAACTGCTGCAACGCATGCAGGTGCCGCATCGGGTCAGTGAAGAGGCGGGCGAGCAAGTGCTGTGGGTGCCGGCCAACATCAGCGAAGACGTGCGCACGTTGTACGAACGCTTCCCGGCCGGTGATCCCGATCAACAGCTGGACATTCCGGTGGCGCAAACCATAAAGCGCCCAAGTTTCGTCGAGCAACTGCGCCACGCCAAGGCGACAGCGTTCGTGTTGCTGCTGAGCCTGCTTGTCGGCGCGGTGACGCTGCTGGGCGAAAACCTCGACACGATGCGCTGGCTGACCTTCCTCGATTTTCGCGTTGTCGGCGAGTACATCCACTTCGTGCCATTGGCCGACAGCCTGGCGGCGGGGCAGTGGTGGCGTCTGGTGACGCCGATGCTGATCCACTTCGGCATCCTGCACCTGGCCATGAACGGCATGTGGTACTGGGAGCTGGGGCGGCGCATCGAGTCGCGCCAGGGCAGTATCAACCTCATCGGCCTGACGTTGCTGTTCGGGCTGGTCTCGAACTACGCCCAGTTTGTTTTCAGTGGTCCGACGCTGTTTGGCGGCTTGTCCGGCGTGCTGTACGGCTTGCTCGGGCATTGCTGGATCTTTCAGCTGTTGTCGCCAAACCCGGCTTATCGCCTGCCGCGCGGCGTGCTGGTGATGATGCTGGTGTGGCTGCTGCTGTGCCTGTCCGGGCTGGTCTCGATGATCGGCTTCGGTGAAATTGCCAATGCGGCCCACGTCGGCGGGTTGCTCATCGGATGCTTGACCGGTTTGTTGGGTGGTTTGTACAACCGCCGTAAACTGGCCGTCTAACTAGTTATGTCAATAAAGAGCGCGGAGCCCTTGATGTCCTCTTTTAACGAAATGATCAACAACATCACCCCCGATATCTACCAGAGCCTGAAACTGGCGGTGGAAATCGGTAAATGGTCCGACGGTGGCAAACTCACCGCCGAACAACGCGAACTGTCGCTGCAAGCGATGATCGCCTGGGAAATCCAGAACCTGCCCGAAGACCAGCGCACCGGTTATATGGGCGTGCAGGAGTGCGGCTCCAAGTCGATCGAAGTGCCGAATATCCTGTTCAAATCGGATGCCGTCCATTGATCGAGATTGGCCGCGGTGCAATCAGCAAAATGTCGGCGCGCCTTGACGGGCCGAACGTGCAGTACGCGTTTCGTCTGGACGACGTCGAGGTGCCGGTCAATCCATTGATCGGGACCACGGTGCGCCTGGAATACCTTGGGGCGATTCATTGCTCCCATTGCGGACGCAAGACCAAAACCAGTTTCAGCCAGGGTTATTGCTACCCGTGCATGACCAAACTGGCCCAGTGCGACATCTGCATCATGAGCCCGGAGCGTTGCCACTACGACGCCGGCACCTGCCGTGAGCCGGAGTGGGGCGAGAAGTTCTGCATGACGGATCACATTGTGTATCTGTCCAATTCTTCTGGGGTGAAGGTCGGGATTACCCGCGCCACCCAGCTGCCGACCCGCTGGATCGATCAGGGCGCCCGTCAGGCGCTGCCGATCATGCGGGTTTCGACCCGTCAGCAGTCGGGCTTCGTCGAAGACCTGTTCCGCAGTCAGGTGGCGGACAAGACCAATTGGCGTGCTTTACTCAAGGGCGACGCGGTGTCGGTCGACCTGGCGCAGGTTCGTGATCAGCTGTTCGACAGCTGCGCCGAAGGATTGCAAAGTTTGCAGGAACGATTCGGCCTACAGGCGATCCAGACTATTGCCGATGTAGAAACGCTCGAAATCCGCTATCCGATCGAGCAATACCCGGCCAAAATCGTCAGCTTCAACCTGGACAAGAACCCGATCGCCGAAGGCACGCTGCTAGGGATCAAAGGCCAATACCTGATCTTCGACACTGGCGTGATCAATATTCGTAAATACACGGCCTACCAGCTCGCCGTGCATCAGTAAGGACTCCAGCATGCGCACCGAACAACCGAAGATGATCTACCTGAAGGACTATCAGGCGCCCGAGTACCTGATCGACGAGACGCACCTGACCTTCGAGTTGTTCGAGGACCACAGCCTGGTCCATGCGCAACTGGTGATGCGCCGCAATCCTGAGCGTGGCCCGGGCCTGCCGCCGCTGGTGCTGGATGGCCAGCAGCTTGAATTGCTGTCGGTGTCCCTGGCTGATTGCGAGTTGGCCGAAGCGGACTACCAACTGACCGAAAATCACCTGACCCTGCACCCGGCCAGCACCACCTTCACGGTCGACACCAGCGTCAAGATCCACCCGGAAACCAACACCGCGCTGGAAGGCCTGTACAAATCCGGCACGATGTTCTGCACCCAGTGCGAGGCCGAAGGCTTCCGCAAGATCACCTATTACCTCGACCGTCCGGACGTGATGAGTACGTTCACCACCACGGTGGTTGCCGAGCAGCACAGCTATCCGGTGTTGCTGTCCAACGGCAACCCGATTGCCTCAGGTCCCGGCGAAGACGGCCGGCACTGGGCGACCTGGGAAGATCCGTTCAAGAAACCTGCCTACCTGTTCGCGCTGGTGGCCGGTGATTTGTGGTGCGTCGAAGACACCTTCACCACCATGACCGAGCGCTCCGTGGCGCTGCGCATTTATGTCGAGCCGGAAAACATCGACAAGTGCCAGCACGCCATGAACAGCCTGAAGAAATCCATGCGCTGGGACGAAGAGGTGTACGGTCGCGAGTACGACCTGGACATCTTCATGATTGTCGCGGTCAACGATTTCAACATGGGCGCCATGGAGAACAAGGGTCTCAACATCTTTAACTCCAGCGCCGTGCTGGCCCGCGCTGAAACCGCGACCGACGCCGCGCACCAGCGGGTCGAGGCGATTGTTGCCCACGAATACTTCCACAACTGGTCGGGCAACCGTGTGACCTGCCGCGACTGGTTTCAGTTGTCGCTGAAGGAAGGCTTCACCGTGTTCCGCGATTCGGGCTTCTCCGCCGACATGAACTCGGCCACGGTCAAGCGCATCCAGGACGTGGCCTACCTGCGCACCCACCAGTTCGCCGAAGATGCCGGCCCCATGGCTCACGCCGTGCGCCCGGACAGCTTCATCGAGATTTCCAACTTCTACACCCTGACCGTGTACGAAAAGGGTTCGGAAGTAGTCGGCATGATCCATACCTTGCTCGGCGCCGAAGGCTTCCGCAAAGGCAGCGACCTGTACTTCGATCGTCATGACGGCCAGGCCGTGACGTGCGACGACTTCATTAAAGCCATGGAAGATGCCAACGGTGTCGACCTGACCCAGTTCAAACGCTGGTACAGCCAGGCTGGCACACCGCGCCTGGCGGTCAGCGAGTCCTACGACGCTGCGGCGAAAACCTACAGCCTGACGTTCCGTCAAAGCTGCCCGGAAACCCCGGACAAAGTTGAGAAGTTGCCGTTCGTGATCCCGGTCGAGTTGGGCCTGCTGGACGCCAAAGGTGCGGCCATTGCGTTGCGTCTTTCCGGTGAAGCCGGCGCTCAGGGCACCTCACGGGTCATTTCGGTGACCGAAGCCGAGCAGACATTCACCTTCATCGACATCGCTGAACAGCCATTGCCTTCGTTACTGCGTGGCTTCTCGGCGCCGGTGAAACTGAGCTTCCCGTACAACCGCGATCAGCTGATGTTCCTGATGCAGCACGACAGCGACGGTTTCAACCGCTGGGATGCCGGTCAGCAATTGTCAGTTCAGGTGTTGCAAGAGTTGATCGAACAGCAACAGAAGGGTGAAGCGCTGGTGCTGGACCAGCGTTTGGTTGCAGCGCTGCGTACCGTGCTGTCCGACGAGACGCTGGATCAGGCGATGGTCGCCGAAATGCTTTCGCTGCCGGGCGAGGCGTATCTGACCGAGATCAGTGAAGTGGCTGACGTAGACGCCATTCACATCGCCCGCGAGTTCGCTCGTAAACAACTGGCTGAAGGTTTGTTCGAGGCGTTGTGGCTGCGTTATCAGGCCAACCGCGATCTGTCGAAAAAGACGCCGTATGTGGCCGAAGCCGAGCATTTTGCCCGCCGCGCGTTGCAGAACATTGCGCTGTCGTACCTGATGCTCAGCGGTAAACCGGAAGTCCTGGCGGCCACGCTTGAGCAGTTCGAGACCAGCGACAACATGACCGAGCGCCTGACGGCATTGGCGGTATTGGTCAATTCGCCGTTCGAAGAGCAGAAAGCCACGGCGCTGGCGACCTTCGCCGAACACTTCAAGGATAATCCGCTGGTCATGGATCAGTGGTTCAGCGTTCAGGCCGGCAGCACATTGCCGGGAGGTCTGGAGCGGGTCAAAGCCTTGATGCAACACCCGGCGTTCACGATCAAGAACCCGAACAAGGTGCGGGCGCTGGTGGGGGCGTTTGCCGGGCAGAACCTGATCAATTTCCATGCGGCTGACGGGTCCGGGTATCGGTTCCTGGCGGATCTGGTGATTGAGTTGAACGGGTTTAATCCGCAGATCGCTTCTCGGCAGTTGGCGCCGCTGACTCGCTGGCGCAAATATGACGATGCGCGTCAGGCGTTGATGAAAGGTGAGCTGGAGCGGATTCGCGCTTCGGGTCAGCTGTCGAGCGACGTGTTTGAAGTGGTCAGCAAAAGCCTGGCTTGACTCTGGGTTCGCTCCTGCAGTGGTTCACGCGAACCCTGTAGGAGCTGAGCTTGCTCGCGAAGGCGGCCTGACAGCCGACCATTTTCTTTGAGGTGTACATATCCATTCCTGCGGGAACGGGGGTTTCGCCCTTACGGCAACTCACTTTTTTTTCAAACGCCAAAAAAAAGTAAGCAAAAAAAGGCTCGCCCCGAGCGTCCGGCCCCTCGCTAAGGCTCGGCGTTCCTTCGCTCCGGCGTCCATCTGGGGGCATCGCCTCCGGTCGGCTTCGCTTCGACCTCCTCTCGATGTGTTCGACTTCGTCGAACGGCGCTACGCGCCTGCCCCCCAGATGAACGCCTCCACTCAGCCTCCCGAAGGGGCGGGCAGATCAAAATCAAAAGCTGCAGGCGAGCTAACGCTCGGCCTGTTGAGTGGTGAGAAACGGGCGTAAACCCATCTCCTGTAGGAGCTGTCGAGTGAACGAGGCTGCGATCTTTTGATCTGGCTGTGGCTGTGGCTGTGGCTGTGGCTGCGGCTGTGGCTTTAGATGTTGATCCTGCTTTTGATCTTTCGCCCCTTCGGCAGGCCGAGCGTAGGTGTTCATCAGGGGGTTAGGCGCGTAGCGCCGTGCGGCGAAGCCGCACACATCGAGAGGAGGTCGTCGCGAAGCAGACCGTAGGCGATGCCCCTTATGGACACCGTAGCGAGGGAACACTGAGCTTTAGCGAAGTGCCGTACGCCGGGGCGAAGCCTTTTGGTTCCTTTTTGGCGTTTGAAAAAGGGACTCGCTGTAAAAGCGAAACCATAATCAGCCGTTACCGCAGCAACGGATATGTACACCAACCAACCAACCAACCAATCACCGCACCTGATACCCAACCATTCAGCCAACCCGCATATCGCCCAGGTTAACAAAACATAACGTGGCGTCGATTGTCAGACCTTTCCAAACCCCGATAGGATAAGCCAGCTTCCGAAGGGGCTCTAGATTGCGTATTTCAGGACTAAACTCCAGTAAAGGCAATCGCAAAGAGCACCCTTATGGCGCCCAGAAAGGTTGAACGGCCTAACAATAATAATGGGGGAAGGTCTATGAGTGAGCCTGTCATGGGTGTGGGTATCTGCCGCCCGCCGGCATTACGCAAATTCGCGTTGCTGGCTACAGCGCTCTCGCTGTTGGGCTGTGCCGTGCTGTCGGCACCTGCGCTGGCCGCTGCTGCGCCAGCATCCGACATTGTCTATTCCGTTGAGTCTGCCAAAGCCAGCAAGAGCCTGATGCTCGACGTCGTGCACGCCGGCAAGCGTCTGGTGGCGGTCGGGGATCGCGGGCACATTTTGTATTCCGATGACCAGGGCGCGACCTGGGCCCAAGCCAAGGTGCCGACGCGGCAACTGCTGACGTCGGTGTATTTCGTCGATGATAAACACGGTTGGGCGGTCGGCCATGATGCGCAGATCCTCGCGAGCGAGGACGGCGGCATCACCTGGACCAAGCAATTCGAAGACCTGAAACGTGAATCGCCGCTGCTCGACGTCTGGTTCCAGGACGTCAATAGCGGCTTTGCCGTGGGTGCTTACGGCGCGTTGCTGACAACCACGGACGGCGGCAAGAACTGGGAAGATGTCAGCGATCGCCTCGACAACGAAGACCAGTACCACCTCAACGCCATCGCGGCGGTCAAGGATTCCGGTCTGTTCATCGTCGGCGAGCAGGGCAGCATGTTCCGCTCCGCCGACTGGGGTCAGACCTGGGAGAAGCTTGAAGGTCCCTATGAAGGCTCGCTGTTCGGCGTGATCGGCACCGCTCAAGCCAACACGCTGCTGGCCTACGGGCTGCGTGGCAATCTGTTTCGCTCCACCGATTTCGGCGGGACCTGGGAGCCGGTTGAGCTCAAGGCCGCTCGCGGTGCGCTGGAGTTCGGCCTGTCCGGCGCGACGCTGCTCGACAACGGTTCCATCGTGATCGTCGGCAACGGTGGCTCGGTGATCCGCAGCGACGACAACGGCGAAACCTTCAGCGTGTTCAACCGTCCGGATCGCATTTCCGTTTCGGCAGTCACCGCAGCGGGCAACGGCAATCTGATTCTGGCAGGACAGGGTGGCGTTCGCGTCACTTCGCCAACCGGCGCCGGCGCAGAGAATGGAAAAAACGGGTCGTCCAAATGAGCCGGGCAAATAATAAGAAGGCGGGTCTATGACATCCTTGAGCAGTCATCATCAAGACAAGGCGACGTTTCTTGAACGCCTGATTTTCAACAACCGCCCGGCAGTGATCACTATCTGCCTGCTGGTGAGTATTTTCCTGTTCTGGCAGGCGACGCTGATCCGTCCGTCCACCAGTTTCGAAAAAATGATCCCGCTCGACCATCCGTTCATTCAAAAGATGATGGAGCATCGCAACGATCTGGCGAACCTGGGCAACACAGTGCGCATCTCGGTGGAAGCCACTGATGGCGACATCTTCTCCAAGGAGTACATGGAGACCCTGCGTCAGATCAACGACGAGGTGTTCTACATCTCCGGTGTTGACCGTTCCGGCCTCAAGTCGCTATGGAGCCCGAGCGTGCGCTGGACCGAAGTGACGGAGGAGGGCTTCGCCGGTGGTGAAGTGATTCCCCAGAGCTACAACGGCTCCCAGCAAAGCCTCGACCTGTTGCGCAACAACGTGCTCAAGTCCGGTCAGGTCGGGCGTCTGGTGGCCAACGACTTCAAGTCGAGCATTGTCGATATCCCGCTGCTGGAGTCCTACCCGGACCCGCAAGACCAAGGCAAGTTGCTGGCGCTGGACTACCGCAAGTTCTCCCACGAGCTGGAAGAGAAGATCCGCGACAAGTTCGAAGCGCAGAACCCCAACGTGCAGATCCACATCGTCGGTTTCGCCAAGAAAGTCGGCGACCTGATCGATGGGCTGGTCATGGTGGTGATGTTCTTCGGCGTCGCCTTCATCATCACGTTGATCCTGCTCTACTGGTTCACCAACTGCATGCGCAGCACCGTGGCGGTGTTGAGTACGACGCTGGTTGCGGTGGTCTGGCAGCTGGGCTTGATGCACTTCTTTGGCTTCGGGCTCGATCCCTACTCGATGCTGGTGCCGTTCCTGATTTTCGCCATTGGTATTTCCCACGGCGTGCAAAAGATCAACGGTATCGCCTTGCAGTCCAGCGAGGCGGACAACGCACTGACTGCCGCGCGACGCACATTCCGTCAGTTGTTCCTGCCGGGGATGATTGCGATCCTCGCGGATGCGGTGGGTTTCATCACGCTGCTGATCATCGACATCGGCGTGATTCGTGAACTGGCCATCGGCGCCTCCATCGGCGTGGCGGTAATCGTGTTCACCAACCTGATTCTGCTGCCAGTGGCGATTTCCTACGTCGGCATCAGCAAACGCGCCGTCGAACGCAGCAAGAAAGACGCACACCGCGAACACCCGTTCTGGCGTCTGCTGTCGAACTTTGCCAGCCCGAAAGTCGCACCGGTGTCCATCGCGCTGGCCTTGCTGGCCTTTGGTGGCGGCCTCTGGTACAGCCAGAACCTGAAAATCGGTGACCTTGACCAAGGTGCTCCAGAGCTGCGTCCGGACTCGCGCTACAACAAGGACAACAACTTCATCATCAGCAATTATTCCACCAGTTCCGATGTGTTGGTGGTGATGGTCAAGACCAAGTCCGAAGGCTGCTCGCGCTACGAAGCCATGGCGCCGATCGACGAGCTGATGTGGAAGATGCAGAACACCGAGGGCGTGCAGTCGGCGATCTCGCTGGTGACGGTGTCCAAGCAGATGATCAAGGGCATGAACGAAGGCAACCTGAAATGGGAGACCCTGTCGCGTAACCCGGACGTGCTGAACAACTCGATCGCTCGGGCTGATGGCCTGTACAACAACAGTTGCTCCCTGGCGCCGGTGCTGGTGTTCCTCAACGACCACAAGGCCGCCACGCTGGATCGTGCCGTGCATGCGGTGCAGGACTTCGCCAAGGAGAACAACAAGGAAGGCCTGGAATTCATCCTCGCCGCCGGTAACGCCGGGATCGAGGCCGCCACCAACGAGGTGATCAAGGAATCCGAGCTGACCATCCTGATCCTGGTGTACATCTGCGTGGCGACCATGTGCATGATCACCTTCCGTTCATGGGCGGCGACGTTGTGCATCGTGCTGCCGCTGGTCCTGACCTCGGTACTAGGCAACGCCCTGATGGCTTTCATGGGCATTGGCGTGAAAGTCGCAACCCTGCCGGTTGTGGCACTCGGGGTGGGGATTGGCGTGGACTACGGGATCTACATCTACAGCCGTCTGGAAAGCTTCCTGCGTGCCGGTCTTCCGTTGCAGGAAGCCTATTACCAGACGCTGAAATCCACCGGTAAAGCCGTGTTGTTCACCGGTCTGTGCCTGGCGATCGGCGTGTGCACCTGGATTTTCTCGGCCATCAAGTTCCAGGCCGACATGGGCCTGATGCTGACCTTCATGCTGCTCTGGAACATGTTCGGCGCACTGTGGCTGTTGCCAGCGCTGGCGCGATTCCTGATCAAACCGGAGAAACTGGCGGGGCAGAAGGGCAATTCGCTGTTTGCTCACTGATCCCAGGTTGAAATAGAAAAGCCGCAACCATGGTTGCGGCTTTTTTACATCCCGAAATTCACACTGGCCCCCCCTGTAGGAGTGAGCCTGCTCGCGATAGCGGTCTAACATTCAACATCTATGTTGAATGACACTCCGTCATCGCGAGCAGGCTCGCTCCCACAGGGGAGTTTTGTAGCTGTTGGATCGTGTTGTGTCAGGAAGGATCAGCGCCGAGCACCGCATTCAACGCACTACGTGCATCATCCAACTGCACCAACGTCGCATGCCGCGCACCCAGCGCATCACGATTCTCGATCGCCGTCAGAATCGCCTTGTGCCGGGGCAATGCCAGTTCATGCAGATTCGGTCTCTGGTTGGAATGCTTCAAGGCTTCGGCAATCGCCACCGACAGCATGTTGCACAGGTTAGCCAGCAAGTCGTTATGGGTCGCATCGGCAATCCGGCTATGGAAATCCAGGTCCGGTTGCAACAGCGCTTCCGGCGTCGGCGCCGCTTCCATACGTTGGTAGGCTTCACCGATCGAGGCGATGTC
This sequence comes from Pseudomonas sp. LS2P72, assembly GCF_054897865.1. NCBI lineage: Bacteria > Pseudomonadati > Pseudomonadota > Gammaproteobacteria > Pseudomonadales > Pseudomonadaceae > Pseudomonas > Pseudomonas sp. LS2P72. Next base: position 3,961,121 of record NZ_CM142708.1, on the reverse strand, counting down.
ATCGTCCGTGGCGAACTGCGCCGCGAGGGCGGCCGCTGCGGGTTCAATGATGCTGCGCACGCTGGTCAGCAAATCGAAGAATTCATTTTGCGGGCTGCTTTGCATCAGCCAGTGCAGCACATCCGGATCGAGCATGTGCCATTCCTTGCGCTGCTTGACCACCGTGCCCACTCGCGGACGGGAATACACCAGACCCTTGGCGACCAAAACCCGGGTAGCTTCGCGCAGGACTGGACGGCTGACCGCGTACTCCTCGCACAACAGGGCTTCGGCGGGCAGTTTGTCACACGGCTTGAAGCGTCCGGAAACGATCTGCATGCCCAGTTCCTGGACGATGCGCGAGTGCATGCTTTTGCGGACGGAGGGTTTGCGGTAATCCATGGGGAACGGCGCGATCCTGGGCGATGGGGTGCCGCGCATGATAACAGGCGCGGCGAGGACGGTCGCCAGAGCAAGCACAGTCCTGAATCAGATGATCATCTGTAGGAGCAAAGCTTGCTCGCGATAGCGGAGTGTCAGCCAACATAGATGCTGAATGTTAAACCGCTATCGCGAGCAAGCTTTGCTCCTACAGAGGGTGTGGGTGATCAGTGGGAGTGGCGCGGAACTTCAGAGCCACGGCAACCGACCAGGAAGTCGAAATCGCAACCCTGGTCCGCCTGCAGTACATGATCAATGTACAACTGACGATAACCGCCCACGATCAATTGCTGCGGTGGCTGCAAATCCGCCATGCGCGCCGCCAGTTCGGCGTCGGGAATGTCCAGGTGCAGACGACCGTTGGCGCAGTCGAGTTCGATCCAGTCACCTTCCTTCACGGTTGCCAGAGGTCCGCCAGCGGCCGCTTCCGGCGCTACGTGCAGAACGACAGTGCCGTACGCCGTGCCGCTCATGCGCGCATCGGAAATGCGCACCATGTCTGTCACGCCTTGGGCCAGCAACTTGGCCGGCAAGCCCATGTTGCCGACCTCGGCCATGCCCGGATAACCCTTCGGACCGCAGTTTTTCATCACCAGGATCGAGTTGGCATCCACCTCCAGCTCCGGATCGTTGATCCGTGCCTTGTACATGTCGAAGTTTTCGAACACCACCGCACGGCCGCGATGCTGCATGAGTTCGGCGCTGGCGGCGGAGGGCTTGAGCACTGCGCCCAGTGGCGCCAGATTCCCGCGCAACACACAGATGCCGCCGTCAGCGCGGATCGGGTTGTCGAGGGTGCGGATCACTTCGTCCTGGCCATAGATCGGCGCGTCTTTAGTGTTCTCGCCGAGGGTCTTGCCGTTAACGGTCAGGGCATTCGGATTGGGAATCAGGTTGGCCTCACCCAGACGACGCAGCACCGCTGGCAGGCCACCGGCGTAGTAGAACTCTTCCATCAGGAAACGCCCGGACGGTTGCAGGTCGACGATGGTCGGCATGCCGCGACCGATGCGGGTCCAGTCATCCAGATCCAGCTCCACGCCGATGCGCCCGGCAATGGCTTTCAAATGGATCACGGCATTGGTCGAACCACCGATGGCGGCGTTCACCCGAATGGCGTTTTCGAAGGCTTCTTTGGTGAGGATTTTTGACAGCTTCAAGTCTTCGCGAACCATCTCCACCGCGCGCATGCCGGACATGTGCGCCAGCACATAACGGCGCGCATCGACCGCCGGAATCGCCGCGTTGTGGGGCAGGGAAGTGCCCAGTGCTTCAGCCATGCAAGCCATGGTCGACGCGGTGCCCATGGTGTTGCAGGTACCGGCCGAGCGGGACATGCCACCCTCGGCCGCAAGGAAATCGTCGATGGTGATGGTGCCAGCCTTGACCTGTTCGCTGAGCTGCCAGACCACGGTGCCCGAGCCAATGTCCTGACCTTTGTGCTTGCCGTTGAGCATAGGCCCTCCGGTGACGACGATCGCCGGCACGTCGCAACTGGCCGCACCCATCAACAACGCCGGGGTGGTTTTGTCGCAGCCGGTCAGCAGCACGACACCGTCAATCGGGTTGCCGCGAATCGCTTCTTCGACGTCCATGCTCGCCAGGTTGCGGGTGAGCATGGCGGTCGGACGCAGGTTTGATTCACCGTTGGAGAACACCGGGAATTCCACGGGAAAGCCCCCAGCCTCGATCACCCCACGTTTGACGTGCTCCGCAATCTGGCGGAAATGCGCGTTGCACGGGGTCAGTTCCGACCAGGTGTTGCAGATGCCGATGATCGGCTTGCCGTGGAACTGGTGGTCAGCGATGCCCTGATTCTTCATCCAGCTGCGGTACATGAAGCCGTTCTTGTCGGCAGTGCCAAACCATTGGGCGGAGCGCAGGGTGGGTTTCTTATCAGACATGATCGGTTCTCTTATTGTATGACTATATTGTTCGAGCTGAGGCGTAACATAAGCGCAAATTTGGCCGTTTGGAAGTGTTGTTGCATAAATAGTATTACTATATAGTCCGTTTCAACGGAGGGATTGCCCTGGCGGTTTTCTGCGAGAGGCGTCCCCCGAGGTTCTATAACAACAACAATCGGAGACCGATCTCATGAGCCAGGAATTGCGGCTTATTCGTCGCATCACGCTGAAACTGATTCCCTTCCTGATCCTGCTGTACCTGATCGCCTATGTGGATCGCTCCGCCGTAGGCTTCGCCAAATTGCACATGGGCGCCGACCTCGGCATCGGTGACGCGGCTTACGGCTTGGGTGCCGGGCTGTTTTTCATTGGCTATTTCCTGCTGGAAATCCCTAGCAACCTGATGCTCGAACGCTTTGGCGCGCGGCGCTGGTTCGCGCGGATCATGGTCACCTGGGGCGCCATCACCATCGGTATGGCCTTCGTCCAGGGGCCGCACAGTTTCTATGTGATGCGCTTTCTGCTCGGCGCGGCGGAAGCCGGGTTCTTTCCGGGCGTTCTCTACTACATCACCCAGTGGTTCCCGGTGCGCCATCGCGGCAAGATCCTCGGGTTATTCATCCTTTCCCAACCCATCGCCATGTTGATCACCGGCCCGGTGTCCGGCGGTCTGCTCGGCATGGACGGCATTCTTGGCCTGCATGGCTGGCAGTGGCTGTTCATCGTCATCGGTGCCCCGGCGATCCTGTTGACCTGGCCGGTGCTGCGTTGGCTGCCGGATGGTCCGAAACAGGTGAAGTGGATGGACCAGGCCGAAAAGGACTGGCTGACCGGCGAACTGAAAAAGGATCTTGAGGAATACGGCCAGACCCGCCATGGCAATCCGTTGCACGCCCTCAAGGACAAACGTGTGTTGCTGCTGGCGCTGTTCTATCTGCCGGTGACCCTGAGCATCTACGGCCTGGGCTTGTGGCTGCCGACCCTGATCAAGCAGTTCGGTGGCACGGATCTGGTGACCGGTTTCGTGTCGTCGGTGCCGTACATCTTCGGGATCATCGGTTTGCTGATCATTCCGCGCAGTTCCGATCGCTTGAATGATCGCTACGGCCACTTGGCCGTGCTTTACGTGTTGGGTGCCATCGGCTTGTTTCTCAGCGCCTGGCTCACCGTGCCGGTGCTGCAACTGGCAGCGTTGTGCCTGGTGGCCTTCGCGCTGTTTTCCTGCACTGCGGTGTTCTGGACCTTGCCGGGCCGCTTCTTTGCCGGCGCCAGTGCGGCGGCCGGAATCGCCTTGATCAACTCGGTGGGCAACCTCGGCGGCTACATCGGTCCGTTCGTGATCGGCGCGCTCAAGGAATACACCGGCAATCTGGCTTCGGGTCTGTACTTCTTGTCCGGTGTGATGGTGTTCGGGCTGGTTTTGACCGGTGTGGTTTATCGCCTGTTGGAACGCAAGCACGTACTGCCGGCCGACCAGTTCGCTGCCAGCGCCCGAGGCGCGACCCGCACCTAAGGTTTCACACCTATCAACTGTGGGAGCGAGCCTGCTCGCGAAAGCGGAGTGTCAGTCACCATTACTGTTGGATGGACGGCCTCATCGCGAGCAGGCTCGCTCCCACATTGGTTTTGTGGCGTTTTCGGTTTGTCCAAAGGAGAAAATCATGCGTTTAGTTCAGTTCGAATTGAGTAACGGCGAGCGCCGGGTGGGCGTGGTCGATGACGGTCTGGTGCGCGAAGTGCAGGACGCACGCACGGTTCGCGACCTGGCGTTGGCCGCGATCGAGGCGGGCGTCAATCTTGAGCAACAGGTGAAAGCCCTGGGCCTGGGTGTCAGCCATGACTACGTAGAACTGTTGGCCACGTTGCGCATCCTGCCGCCATTGGATCACCCGGACCCGGCGCACATGCTGGTCAGCGGCACTGGCCTGACCCATTTGGGCAGCGCGTCGGCACGGGACAAAATGCATCAGCAAGTCGGCGACGAAGCGGCGATGACCGACACCATGCGCATCTTCAAATGGGGCGTGGAGGGCGGCAAACCGACGGCGGGGCAGGCCGGCGTACAACCGGAATGGTTCTACAAGGGCGACGGCAGCATCGTCGTGCGTCCGGGCCAACCGTTCCCGCTGCCGCCGTTTGCCGAAGACGCGGGGGAGGAGCCGGAGCTCAGCGGCCTCTACGTCATTGGCCACGACGGCAAACCGTATCGACTCGGTTTTGCCGTGGGTAACGAGTTCTCCGACCATGTGATGGAACGCAAAAACTACCTCTACCTGGCCCATTCCAAACTGCGCAGTTGCAGTTATGGCCCGGAACTTCGGGTCGGCGAATTGCCGGAGCATTTGGCAGGCACCAGCCGCATCCTGCGTAACGGTGAAGTGCTGTGGCAGAACGAATTTCTCAGTGGCGAGGCCAACATGTGCCACAGCCTGGAGAACCTCGAGTACCACCATTTCAAGTACAGCCAGTTCCTGCGCCCGGGCGATGTGCACATTCACTTCTTCGGCACTGCGACGCTGTCCTTTGCCGACGGCATTCGCACCCGGCCGGGTGACGTGTTCGAGATCAGTCAGGCCGAGTTCGGTGCACCGTTGATCAACGGGATTGCACCGGTTGAAGCAGCGTTCGAGCCCGGCACCGTTGGCACCCTTTAAGGAGATAGGCATGACCCAGATTCTTGGTCACAACTACATCGGCGGTCAGCGCAGCGCTGCCGGCGAAATCATCGTCAACAGCGTTGATGCCAGCACGAGCGAAAACCTGCCTTACAGTTTCCACCAGGCCACCCTTGAAGAAGTCGATTCCGCCGCCAGGGCTGCCGCCACGGCTTATCCGACTTATCGCAGCCTGAGCGCCGAACGCAGAGCGCAATTTCTCGACGCGATTGCCGATGAACTGGACGCGCTGGGCGATGACTTTGTTGCGCTGGTCTGCCGCGAAACCGCGCTGCCAGATGCACGCATTCAAGGCGAGCGCGGTCGCACCAGCGGCCAGATGCGTCTGTTCGCCAAAGTACTGCGTCGCGGTGATTTCTACGGAGCGCGGATCGATCGGGCATTGCCCGAGCGCCAACCGTTGCCGCGTCCGGACTTGCGTCAGTACCGCATCGGCCTCGGCCCGGTGGCTGTGTTTGGTGCGAGCAATTTTCCGTTGGCGTTTTCCACGGCGGGCGGTGACACCGCGTCGGCGTTGGCCGCTGGTTGCCCGGTGGTGTTCAAGGCTCACAGCGGTCACATGGCCACAGCCGAACAGGTGGCCGACGCGATCATCCGCGCCGCAGAAAAAACCGGGATGCCGGCCGGCGTGTTCAACATGATCTACGGCGGAGGGGTCGGCGAAGCGCTGGTCAAGCATCCGGCGATCCAGGCGGTTGGCTTTACTGGTTCATTGAAGGGCGGTCGTGCGTTGTGCGACATGGCCGCCGCGCGTCCACAACCGATCCCGGTGTTCGCCGAGATGTCGAGCATCAACCCGGTGATCGTGTTGCCGCAGGCGCTGCTAGTTCGCGCCGAATCGGTCGCCCGCGACCTGACCGCTTCGGTGGTTCAGGGCTGTGGTCAGTTCTGCACCAATCCCGGTTTGGTGATCGGTATTCGCTCGCCGCAGTTCACCACCTTCATGCAACAGGTGACGGGCCTGATCGGCGATCAGCCGGCGCAAACCATGCTCAATGCCGGGACCTTGAGCAGCTATGGCCAAGGCCTGCAAAAACTCCTCGCGCATCCCGGCATTGAGCATCTGGCCGGCAATCCGCAACAAGGCAATCAGGCACAACCACAGCTGTTCAAGGCCGATGTCAGCCTGTTGATCAATGGCGACGAAGTGCTGCAGGAGGAAGTGTTCGGCCCGACCACGGTGTTTGTCGAAGTCGCCGATCAGGCGCAACTCAGCGCCGCAGTGAACGGCCTGCACGGGCAGCTGACGGCGACGATCATTGGCGAACCGGCGGACTTCGAGCAGTTTGCTGAGCTGACGCCGTTGCTGGAACAGAAGGTCGGACGGATCCTGCTCAACGGCTATCCGACCGGCGTGGAAGTCTGCGATTCGATGGTCCATGGCGGGCCGTATCCGGCAACTTCCGATGCGCGCGGCACGTCGGTCGGCACGTTGGCCATCGACCGTTTTCTGCGCCCGGTATGCTTCCAGAACTACCCCGACAGCCTGCTGCCGGACGCGTTGAAGAATGGCAATCCGCTGCGTATTCAGCGGTTGGTGGATGGCCAACCATCCCGCGAAGCCCTCTAACGGCGAGCACAATCCCTGTGGGAGCGAGCCTGCTCGCGAAAGCGGTGGTTCAGCTTGCATCGATGTCGGATGTACCGCCGTCTTCGCGAGCAGGCTCGCTCCCACATTGGTCTCAGGCGCAATGAGCTATCATTGCGTCTTTCCCATTCAAAGATTGACTGCCATGACTGCCGCAACCGACACCTTGCTCGCCACCCTCGAACACTGCGATATGGTGGAAATCGACGGGCTGCACGCCTTCGAATTCTCCCTCGATGAAGACGATAACCTGCACATCGAATGCCTGGACGGTCGTGTGTCCAGGCACTGGGAGTTCACCCCGGCCGAAGTCCAGGCCGCGACCTTCGATCCAACCCTGCAAAGCTGGCTGATTACCGGCAGTTCCGGTGAGCACCGGTTGGTGTGCATGACCGCGTTCCGCGGTGATGACGACGAGGAAGAAGCGAATGAGGATGCGTAAGCTCTGGCCACTGTTGATGGCCGGCAGCGTCGGCGCGATGGGTTTTCAGGTTGCGTCGGCCGACGACTATCAGTTGCTGGTCGGCTCCTACACAGCCGGTCAGAGCCAGGGGATTTATCGCCTGAACTTCGACAGCGCTACCGGGCAGATTGATGCCAAGCCGCTGCAAGTGGTCAAGAGCGAAAATCCATCCTGGCTGACCCTGTCCAAGGACCAGCGTCAGCTGTTCGTGGTCAACGAAAACGGCCCGGGACAGACTGATCCGGTAGGGCGTGTCAGCAGTTATGCGATCGATCCCGAAACCCATGAATTGAGCCTGATCAATCAGGTGCAAAGCCTGGGCAACGAGCCGACGCATTCGAGTCTCGGCTATGAAGCCGGTCACCTGTTTGTCAGCAACTATTCGGTGTCTGAAGATCCGGGTGGCACCCTGGCGGTGCTGCCGGTAGGCGCCGATGGCAAGCTCAAACCGGTGGTGCAGATGAGCAGCCATCCATCAAGCCGGGTCAATCCCGAGCGGCAGATGTCGGCGCACGTGCATTCAACGGTTTCCTCGCCGGACGGCAAGTATGTGTTCTCCAATGACTTGGGCGCCGACAAGATCTTTGCCTACCGCTTCGACCCCAAGGCCAACCCGGAACTGCCCTTGATCGCCGCTTCGCCGGCGTCTGTCCATTTGCCACCCGGCAGCGGGCCGCGTCATCTGCTGTTCAGCGCCGATGGCAAGCACGCGTGGCTGACCATGGAAATGAGTGCGCAGGTCGCGGTGTTCGATTACAAGGACGGCCAACTCAAGCAAACGCAAATGGTCGAGTTGGCGACGGGGCAACCCGCTTCGGACAAGGCAGCCGCTGCGCTTCACGCGTCGAGTGATGGCAAGTTCCTCTATGTCAGCAACCGTGGCACCGCCAATCAGTTGCTGGTGTTCGCCATCAATCCTGCGACCGGGCACCTCAAGGAGCTGCAGCGCCGTTCCGTAGAAGGTGATCACCCGCGTGAGTTCAGCCTCGATCCGAGTGGCAGGTTCTTGTTGATCGCCAATCAGAAAAGCAACCAGATTGTCGTCGTCGAGCGCGATTCAAAGACAGGCCTGCTGGGTCAAACCGTGCAAAAACTGCCGATGGATGCCCCGAGCGACCTCAAGTTTCTGGTGCGTCAATAGGCCGCAGGCCCCGGTTGATGGGGCCTGCATCCTTCTATTAATGACGCTGATATCTGCTAATGCTACAAAAGATTTCAAGGCGCCAACCTCGAAGGTTAAGTTTGCTTCACGGCCCCACCGGGCAAGCAAGCCAACTGAATCCGAGGAACACCGCCATGAACTTAAATCTCTTCTCCGTCATCGCCGCTTCCGCCATCTCTGCCACCGTTGCGTTGCCAGCCAGCGCCAACGTTGAAATCAGCGACAAAAAATCCCACGCCCAAAGCTACACCCAGAAATACCTGCAACAGAGCGCCAACTTCTACGCGGCTCTGGATCACAAGACCCAAGCCTGAAATGTGAACCCTGCACCCTTTATGCAGGAGCGAAGTCACTTGCGCCGATCGAGCTGAAAAGCTTTGAGAAACCCGAGTGATGTCGCTCCTGCATAACGCGTTTACGACAGCATCATATTGCTATCAATGTAGTGCTTGATATCACATGGCCATAAGTTTAAATTTGACGCTGATTTTTTGACTCCTTCTCATGATAAGGATCGACAGCATGGCAATGCGTCTGGCCGTGGTTCTTCTGTTTCTCTATTCCACCCCCATTCTTTCGGCTGCCCAGCCCGTTCCAGATGAGCCGGATGCGGCCCGCGAACGCATGATGAGTTTTATTGAAGACTGAGATAGTTTGGTTTAATGATTAACGAAGCTGATGGTCACTATGGATAACCCTGAGTGGTTATCACCGCTTTTTTGATCGATTCTGCGGGCATCGAAACATGCCTGCGGAGAACATCATGGCCAGCGCAATCATCACTTCTGCCAAACACGGCGCCTACCTGGCTATCGCTCTTTACTTAGCCATGGTGCTGGTTTTCAGCCTCTCGCCTCAATCGCAACAGACCCTCGATGCGCCGATTCAAGTCACTCATCCCGGCATCCAGTTTGAACACCGTTCGCAAAGCGCGATGGTCGATCAGGCTGAACTCGCAGGAGTCGCCGGGGCATGAAAGGGCACAGACTTTGGGTCATCGCCTTCCTGGCGTTCATGACCAATGGATCTTCCTTGCTGGGGATCGGACAGGGCTCGGCGGGGTCGGTGGCACGGACTATCGAAGCGAATCACAACCTTGCTCGCAACATTGAAACCGCGAAGGCCCTGGGGCTGCTGGCCGGCAATCCGCCAATGGAACGGCAGGACGATTTCTTCGGGCCGTTCCAGGTGGATTGCTCGGTGTTGCAGATGTGTGAAGTGTTGGCGTGAGTCGCCTAGACGCGCACCTTGTAGCAGGGATCGGCGCGGCTACGTGCCCATCACCCCCATAAATAGCTCCGACTCCAGAAACCGCTGCAACCAGGCCTGCAAACGCCGATAGGGCGTCTGCCCGAACCACTCACGATCCACATGGGCGAACTGCCGCACGAACGGCATCAGTGCCACATCCGCCAGACTCGGATGCTCGGCCAGCAAGTAGTCGCGTCCTTCCAGCAACTCATCGAGCCTGCGCAAAAACACCTCGCCCTCGGCGCGATAAAACGTCATCGGCTGCTCGGGGTATCGTTCGGCGTACTTGTAGCGATTCAGGTGCACCTTGAACACCTGATCGTTTTCTTCGATCAGCTCGGCGATGAGTTGCTGACCGACAGGATCATCCTTGAGCAACCAATCCTGCGGATCGCGCTGCGCCAACGCCCACTGCATGATCGCCAGGCTTTCATCGATCACCTGACCGTCGACGCTCAGCACCGGTACCGTGCCTTTGCTCGACAGCGCCAGCATCTCTGCAGGTTTGGCCTTCAGGCTGACCTCGACAATGTTCACCGCCACGCCGGAGTAGCGCAGGGCCATGCGCGCCCGCATCGCGTAGGGGCAGCGGCGGAAGGAATACAGCGTATTCATTTCACCTCCAGCGTACTCAGGCCGTTGCCCTGACGACGGACCTGAATCTGCACCGGAATCCGTTCATGCATTTCCTGCACGTGTGAAATCACCGCGACTTTTCGTCCCTGCGCTTGCAAGCCGTCGAGAGCATCCATGGCCAGTTGCAGGGATTCCGGATCAAGGCTGCCGAAGCCTTCATCGATGAACAATGATTCGATTTTCAGCGTGCTCGATGCCATGGACGCCAAACCAAGCGCGAGGGCCAGCGACACCAGGAACGTCTCGCCGCCGGACAACGAATGCACCGAACGCAGTTCATCACCCATCTCGGTGTCCATCACCAACAACCCGAGCATGCTGCCGCCACGTTTGAGGCGATAGCGCCGCACCAGTTGCCGTAACTGAACGTTGGCGTGATGCACCAGCAGGTCGAGGTTGTAGGCCTGGGCGATCTTACGGAAGGTGTCGCCCGTGGCCGAACCGATCAGAGCATTCAAACGTGCCCAGCGCTGATATTCGGTGTAGGCGTCGGCAATCTGCTGCGCGAGGGCCTGATTGGCGTTTTGTCGGCGCTGATCCTCGGCCTGTTCGGCGCGCAGTTCGGCGCAACGGTGCTCGCTGGCGGTGAACAGGTTTTGCAGCTCGGCAAGCGCCGTCGCCAGTTGTTCGGCGTCTAGATTGCCGTTGTGCTGTGTTTGATGATTGAGCAGGCGCTGATCGCGTTCCTGCAACAGGACCTTGGTCTGTTCGATGGCTTTTTCGCTTTGCTGCAATTGCTGACGCAGCTCGCTGACCTGCTGGTCGTCGACACTCAGCAGATCTTCCAGACCATCGTCATCCAGTTCCGGATGCAATGCGCGCCAGTCGGCGATCTTGCTGCTCAGCTCGCGATCTTCGGTTTCCAGTGCCTGCGAGCGTTCCTGCTGGGCCTTGAGTTCGGCGCCCAGCTGCACCAGCCGCGTACGCACGGTTTGCAGTTCCTGATTGGCCGTCGCCTCAGCATTGCGCGCCTGTTCGACGGCTTGATCCAATTGCTGCTGCCACTGCTCGGCGCTGGAGTGTTCGCCGAGCAATTGCGTGAGTTTTTGCTGGCAGGCCTGTTGCTGGTCGGCGAGGGCGGTGAACTGCTGTCGGGCCGTTTCCAACTGCTGGATGCGCGTGAGTTGGCGGTCCTGTTCTTTCTCCAGCGTCTGCTGCCGTTGTTGCTGTTCGCTGAGTTCATCGCGTTGCTGATCGAGTTGTTCCAGGCGCTGGCTGATCTGCCGGTCCAATTGCATGAAGGTCGCGGCCGGTTCGTTGCGCAGCGCTTGCAGCGTATCGGCCGGGAGCAGCGTGCTGAACGCTGTCAACTCTTCGTCCAGACGCTGGCGATCACTGCTCAACTCACGTTGCTGGTTGGCCAGGTGCTGGGCTGCTTGCTGGCTCGCCGCTTCAGCGCTACGCAGTTGCTGTTGAAGGCGCGCGGCGTCCTGTTGCAGGGTGAGCAGGGCGGTTTGCCGTTGTTCGTCCTGAGTGATGCTTTGGTTCAACTGGTTGTTTTGCTGCACCAGCCAGGCATCGCGTTTAGGCGAATCCTGCGTCAACAGCTGCGCAGATAACGGATGTGCTTCAAGGCTCGGTGCCAGGCTCTGCTGCTGGGTTGCGAGGTGTTCTTGCTGTTGCAGCAACTCCTTTTGCTGCGCAATAACGCCGCCCACTTCAGCGCGCAGTTCAGTGAGCTTTTCTTTCAGCAGGTCGACGGCTTTTTGTGCGTTGGCCTGTTCGCTTTCATCATGCCGACCCAGGCTTTGCAGCAGGGCTTCGGGTTGATGATAGGGATGGTCGGGGCTGCCGCAGACCGGGCACGGTTGATCGTCCTGCAACTGCTCGCGCAGTTCTTCGACGCTGGCGCTGCGGGCCAGGCGCTGGCGTTCCAGCAGTTCGCGGGTGACGTTCAGGGTCTGTTCGGCAACGACCAATTCGTTCTTGGCCTTCACTCCGTCCTGAGTCAGACGTTCTCGTTCTTGCTGAGCGGTGAGCTGGCGCTGCTGGAGTTCGGACGCGCGCTTGTCCAGTTCCTGCTGACTGGCCCACAGGCGCGTCAGCTCTTCAAAGGCTCGCTGCTGTTTGCGGTTGTCTTGCAACAGACTACCGAGAATCCGGATCTGCTCGGCCACTGCCTCCGGTTCGGCGCCAGCCTCCTTGTACAGCACTTCAAGGCTCTGGCGCTGAGTGGACAGGTCCTCGGCAGCGCGAGCGGCGCTCTGTTCCAGGGCGGCCAGTTCGGCCTGGCCCTTGTTCAGGCGATTGCCGATCAGCATCAGCTGTTGCAGGCGATCACGGTAGGCGTTCCAGGCATCGCTCAAAGGCGCCAGAGGGGTGCTTTGCTCAAGCTCCCCGGCAATCCGCTGCAAACGTTCGGCGACCTGTTTCTGTTGGTCGAGCAAACCTTGGATCGTGTTTTGGCCTTGAGTGCAGGCCAGTTCCGCCTGCTGCTTGAGGTCGGCACTGAGGCTGGCGTCTTTGACCAGACGGGCGAGGGTGCTTTGCGCTTCGAAGGCCTGACGCAGCAGCGGAGCGCTTATGGTGTGTTGGCTTTGGGACTCGACCAGCGCGGTCTGCGCAGCACTCAGGCTGTGTTCGAGTTGCGCCTGGCGCTCGTTCAACTCGGTTTGCTGTTGGGTGTGCTGCTGAATCTGCGCGGCCAGCGGTGTGAGCTGGGCAGTGAGTTCTGTTTTTCGGGCGAACTGGTGCCGTTGCGGGGCCAATTGCTCCAGGCGAGTCAGCTTCAGACGTTCGCCGGCCAGACCTTCCCAGTGCTGCCGGGCCGATTGCAGCTGCTCGGTGGCGCTCTGTTGTTCGTCCTGCAACTGGCGCAAATCCTTGAGCCAGGTGTGTTGCAGTTCCAATTGCCTGAGTTGCGCTTGCTGGGTCTTGAGTTGCTGCTGAGCCTCGTTGAAGCGTTCATCGAGTTCCGCGCGTGCTTCTGGCGACAGCGGTGTCACACCGGTGGCTTGATCCTGCAGAAGCTTGTGGGTTTCGCGAGCCTCTTTGGTCTTGTCGAACGCCCGGCGACCGAGGCGCGTATAGAGCGCGGTGTCGGTGAGTTTTTCCAGCAGTTCGCTCCGTTCGTTGTCGTTAGCCTTGAGGAACGCACTGAATTCGCTCTGGGCCAACAGCACCGCGCGGGTGAATTGCTCGAAGTTCAGGCCCAGTACGGATTCGAGCTGGGTTTTGAATTCAACTTTCTGACTGGCCAGCAATTGATCCAGATCGATGTCACGCAAACTCTGACGGCTGGCTTGCAGCTTGCCGCCGGCCTTCTCGCGGGCGCGATTGGCCTCCCAGCGAGCGCGGTAGCGACGGCCATCGATGCCAACGAAATCTACTTCGGCATAACCTTCGCCCGTTCCACGACGCAGCAGCGTGCGGGGGTCGCCAGTGCTGATCTCGCCGTCGGCGTCTGGCGCTTTGGCAGACACCTGAGCATTGCTCAGCCGAGGCACAGCACCGAACAACGCCAGGCACAAGGCGTCGAGCAAGGTGCTTTTGCCGGCGCCGGTCGGCCCGGTGATCGCGAACAGACCGGCGCTGGCCAACGGCTCAGCGGTAAAGTCGATTTCAAAGGGCCCGGCCAGTGAGGCTAGATTTTTCAAGCGGATCGCGAGGATCTTCATGCTGGTTCGCTCTCCATCTGCACGTCTTGCAACAGCTCGGCGAAGTCCTTGAGTGTTTGTTCATCGACCTCGCTGCCGTAGTTGTCCTGCCAGGCGCGGCTGAACAGTTCCTGAGGTGAGAGCTGGTCTAGTTCGATCAAGGTCGTGCCGTCATCGACGCCATCGCGGCTGCCGTTACCGGCGTATTCAGCGGCGATCCGCACCAGGCGCACGGCTTTGCCTTGCAGGGCGGTTTCCACTTGATAACGCAAGTCGGGTTGCGGCTCATCGAGGCGCACCCGAACTTCCAGCCACGGCTGGCGTTGGATATCGGCCAGCAGGTCGATGTTCGGCAAGTCGGCCAGTTGCAGCAGGATTTCCGCCAGTGGCGCGGAACCGATGCGTTGCAGATTCACCGCCCGGGGAATCAGTCTGGGTTCGACGCTGACCAGGGTTTCGCCTTTCAGTTGGATGTCGAGAATCTGGTGCTGATAGCCAATCTCGGAGAACGACAACGGAATCGGCGAGCCGCTGTAGCGGATGCGCTCTTCACCATTGACCTTCTGCGGCTTGTGCAAGTGACCGAGGGCGACGTAACTGATGCTCGGCCCGAACAGGCTGGCGGGCAGCGCTTCGGCGTTACCGATGATCAGGCTGCGCTCGGAGTCTTCCGAGACCGAACCGCCGGCCATGTGCGCGTGGCTGATGGCGATTAGCGCCTGGCCCGGTTTGCGCTTGGCATTGGCCGCTTCGATCAGCCATTCGTGAACCTGACCGATGCCGCGCAGGTAGTTGTCACCCAAGTGCGCGCCGGTCACTTCGGCGGGTCGCAGGAACGGCAGCGCCAGGCACCAAGCGACGGTTTTGCCCTTGGCATCCGGTAATGGCAGCAACAGGCGTTCGGCGTCGAGTTGACCGTCATCCAGCCACAGCACACGACCCAGCGCATGCGTGCGCAAACGCCGCATCAACGGCGCGGGCAGTTCAATGCGCGAGCCGGAATCGTGGTTGCCGGCGATCATCACAATGGTCAGCTTTGGCTGTTGTTCATGAGCGCTGACGATGAAATCGTAGAGACGCTCCTGGGCTTTGACCGGCGGATTGACCGTGTCGAAGATATCGCCGGCGATCAGCAGCACGTCTGGCTGGTCCAGCTTCAGCTGGCGCAGCAGCCATTCGAGGAAGCAGGCGTGTTCGAAATCGCGTTCCTGGCCATGCAGATTTTGCCCGAGGTGCCAGTCGGAGGTGTGAAACAGACGCAAGGTGAACTCCGTAGGAAATAAGGTGATGGCCGCGAGGAAAATGATGGCGGCTAAAGGGGAGGGAGTTTACTGGCAAAAGACCGGGGATGCTGAAAGCCTTGAAAGATTGCCTGTCGATTGGGTGGTGCAGCTTCAGTATGGTGGAGGGCAGTCGAACGCTGTTGCGCAGCATCAGGGAGTTTTAATGTTTAAGGAGGCGTCATGACCCAACGGTTACTTCAACTCGATCAAGTGTCGTTCAACCTGCCCGACGGGCGCGTTCTGTTCGATCACTTGAACCACACCTTCAGTACCAGGGCCACCGGCATCGTGGGCGCCAATGGCTGTGGCAAGTCCTTGCTTGGTCGGCTCCTGACGGGGGAACAACTGCCCACCAGTGGCATCGTCCGTCGAGAAGGGCGGGTTTATGCCGTGGCACAGTTACTGGAACCCGAGCGCTATCCCAGCGTTGCCGCACTGGCCGGGGTCGCCCCTATTCTGGCGGCACTGGATCGCATTGCTCAGGGCAGCGTCGACGATGACGACCATTCGCTGGCGGTCGATCAATGGGATTGCGCCACCCGCCTTGAGGCGGAACTGCAGCAGATCGGCCTGGGTCATTTGAATGCCAACGCGCGCACCGACGCACTCAGTGGTGGCGAACGGCAACGGGTGGCGCTGATGGGGGCGTGGTTGTCCAGGGCCGACTGGCTCATTCTGGATGAGCCCAGCAATCACCTGGATATTGATCAGCAACACAAGTTTGCGCAGCAGATCGCTCGCTGGCCCAACGGCCTGGTGTTGATCAGCCACGACCGGGGCCTTCTGGAGCACGTGAACGAAATTGTTGAGCTTTCACCCTTGGGGCTGGCGGTTTATGGCGGCAACTACAGTCAGTATGCGGCGGCACGCGAGCAAGAACAGCAGTCGTTCCAGTCGGCATTGCAAGGTGAGCGGGCGCAGGCCAAGCGCGAGCAACGTGAGATGGCCGTGCAGATAGAGCGTCAGCAACGGCGTAATGCGCGCGGCGACCGTCAGGCCCGTGACGGCAATCAGACCAAGCTGATCACCAACGCCCAGAAAGAGCGCAGTGAAAACAGTCAGGGAAAATTGCGCCTCAATCAACAGGTGGCCCGGGAGCAGCAACAACAACGTATCGCCGAGGCACGTGCGCGGTGCGCGCCGGACATTCAACGCATGATGTTGTCTCCAGAAAGCGTAGTGCCCAATGGCAAGCTGATTGTGCAGCTCAACGACGTCATTCTCCCGTTCGGCTACGCGGCGCCGGTCAATCTGACGCTGACGGGGCCTATGCGCATGGCAATCCTGGGCGCGAACGGCAGCGGCAAGTCGACCTTGCTGCGAGTGATCGCCGGCCAAATGCCGGTGCGCGAAGGCGAACTCATCCGCAGTTGCCATGTTGGCTGGCTGGATCAACACGCCGGATTGCAGTACCCCGAACGCACCGCGGTGCAATGGCTCTACGAGAGTAATCCGGAGTTGCCCGAAGCCGAGGCGCGAACCCGGTTGGCGCAGATGGGCATTGATGCGGATCGTGCGATGCTCAAGACCTGTCAGTTGAGCGGCGGCGAACGCCTGAAAATAGCCCTGGCTGCGCAGCTGTATGCACAGCGGCCACCGCAATTGCTGTTGCTGGACGAACCGGACAACCATTTGGACTTGCCCAGTAAAATTGCGCTGGAGCAGATGCTCAATCAGTACCAAGGGGCATTGATCGTGGTCTCTCACGACAGCGCTTTTTTACAGGCCATTCATCTGGACGCCGAGTTCCATCTCGACAGCTAGGGACCGTTACTTCGGATAAAGCGGCGGCAGGCCACTGTCGCCAACCGGGTCCTGAACCCGCTCGGCAATCGGAATCGCCTTGATCGCCCGCCACAAGTCTTCACCTTGCCAATGCTGGCCGGTTTCGCTGTAGAGCGCGCCGTTCAAGCCGTCGAGGGCGTCGGACAACGGCACAAACCGCGCCGCCATGTCGGCCAGGGTTTCCGGTTGTTGCCGGGCCCAAGCGTCGAGGGCCTGGCGGGTGGCGTGGGAGTCGTTGGCCTGACAGGCGCGCTTGAGATCGTCGAGTACGGTGCGCGGGCTCGGGCCGGTCTGCGCGGCGCGCAGGATTGCCGGTTGCCAGCGGGCGCGCCACCAGAGGCCGAAGCCCAGCAGGGTGGTGCAGGCCAGGATTAAGGTGCTGAGTTTCCACCACCAGAGGGCTTCGTTGTCGGCCGCGGTAAAGACTTGGGGCATGCCGGCCGGGGTGTCGACCATCAGGCTCGGATTGTTCGCCACTGGCAGGGTTCGGGCCGGCAGGCTGCTGTGATCCAGATGGTCCTCGAAGGTGTTCCACCAGATCACTTCAACCGCAGGCAACTCGATTGCGCCGCTACGCGTCGGGACGAGCGCTTCACGGTCTTCGCGACTGCCGATCAGTCCGCGTTCGCTGTTCTGGTTGCCCAGCACCGGTTGATCCGGGTAGCGCCGCAAGCCGTTGCCATCGGTGGCGGGCAGCGGTGGCAATTGCGAACTGTCCAGGCCTTCAGCCTTTACCGTCAGGCTGCGGGTCAACGAATCACCCACCTGCGCATGATCCGGTTCCGGATTCCAGCTTTCGCTCAGGCTGAGGCTACGGGCCGGTAGCCATGGCACGTCGGCCGGGTAGGTGGCGGGTTTGGCCTTGACCGTCAGCAGAATCTCGGCGGAGCTGACCCGCATCAATTTGCCGGATTTCGGTGCCTGGGCGGCGGCGTCCTGAGCGGGTTGTGCCTCCACCAGTGCGGCATTGAATATCTGTGGCGGAATGATCAGCTCACCGCTGTGTTGCGGGTAGATCGCGTAGCGCTTCTCGATCACGCCGTGGCGCAGGCCATTGATGTCTTTCTCGTAGGTGCGCGCCTCACCCAGTTGCTCGATGCGCACATCGGGGATTTGCAAAGGAGGCAGGCTGCTGTCGTCGTACAGCGACACCGAATGGTAGATGCGCAAGGTCAGGATCGCCTGGGCTTGTACGTACACGCTGTTTTGATCGAGGCTGGCGTCGATGAACACCGGAGCCCGTTGAGTCGGGCTGTCCTGGGTTTCGGTCTCGACCACTTGCACGGTGATCGGCTGGCTCTGTACGTCACCCAGTTGCAGGGACGGAATCACCACGCTGCCGTTCTGCCGAGGCAGCAGGGTGATGATCCAGCGGGTGGTCGCACGGTTGTCGCCGTTCAGGGTGGTCAACTGGTTGACCTGACGGCTGCCGCGCACTTCGAACAGCGACTCCAGCGGTGTCAGATCAGGCTTGCCGAACTGCGTCACGTCGCTGGATTCGAGGGTCAGTTCAATCGTTTCGCCGCTGTTCAGGCGACTGCGATCCACACTGGCGACCAGTCCCGCAGCCTGGGCCTGAAAAGTGAAAAGCAGCAAAGCGAGCAAGAAAGTGGTGAAGCGGGTCATCGAGTTTTTTCCTGATCCTGATGTTGTTGCTGTTCGTACCAGAATTTGCGTCTGAGCAATTCCCCCGGATCGTCCGGGATCTTGCGCAGCCATTGCTCCAGCGCCTGGCGCTGTTCACCGTCGATGCTGTCGCTGGCCGGACGCATCGGTGGGCGGGTGGTGTCTTCGTTCCCCAGCTCGCTGCCCGGGACTTCATTGGTGCCGGGTTTCGACGGCGTTTTGCTCTGTTGGTCGGAGTCCGTCGTGGTTTGTTGGCCGTCGGTTTTCGGTTCGCCATTGTCCGACGGTTGCGTGGCCGCGCCCGGCGGCGGTTCTTGCGTGGGGGGCTCGGTCTCGTTACCGGCGTTTTTGTCCGGCGCAACGGGCGGTGGAGTGTTTTTCTGCTTCAGCAGACTTTCCACCAGCGCCTTGTTGGTCAGGGCCGGGCGCAAATCCGGTTGACGCTCCAGCGCCTGTTCGTAGGCATCCAGCGCGGCTTCCAGCTCACCGCTTTTGGCCAGGGCGTTGCCACGATTGTAGTGGGCGTGGGCGTTGCTGCTTTCGGCGAACCGCTGGGCGGCGCCGCTGTAGTCGCCTGCCTCGTAGAGCGCCACACCTTGCCATTGTCGATCTTCGAAATGCTGCGCGGCCTCGGCCGGGCGCTTCTGCTTGAGCAAGTGCAAACCTTGTTGATCGGGGCGCAGCCACAAATCGTTGAAGTCGAAGGCATAACTCGGTTGTGGCAGCAAAAACAGCAATGGCAAGCAGAACAGCCAGCCGCGACGACCGGCGCACGCCGCCAGCAGCAGCAACGGCAACAACAGCCAGTAACCCTGATCGGCCCACGTATCGAGGCGCAGGGTCTGGCCGTCGTTGCGCAGCGCGCGGGGTCCATCGAGCAAGCCCAGTGCGCGTAGGTCAGTGTCGTCCAGGCGTGCGTGGCGATAGCTTCCGTCCAGGTCGTTGGCAAAGGTTTTCAGGCCTGGTTCGTCCAGATGTGGCACCAGAATCGCGCCCTGGTCGTCCTTCAGAAAACTGCCGTCCTCCTGAGTGATCGGCGCGCCTTCGGCAGTGCCGATACCGAGCATCAGAAACTGTGTCGACTTGCCATCCAGCGCCTGCTGAATCCCCTGGCGTTCCAGTTCGGTCAAGGTCGACCCGATCAGCAGGATCCGCCCGTCACCGAGGGCGCCCTGATCAAGCAAGGCAAGGGCCTTGGTCACCGCCAGATCGGCGCGATGCCCCACTTGGGGCATCAGCGAAGGTTTGAGGGCATCCAATAGATTGCGGCTGGTCGACAGGTCATCCGACAGTGGCACCAGCGTGTGAGCGCTACCGGCGTAGACGACGATCGCGGTCTGGGCATCGCTGCGGTTCTCCAGCAGGTCGAACAGCTTGCGTCGGGCCTGTTCCAGCCGGTTGGGTGGTACGTCGGTGGCGAGCATTTCCGGGGTCAGCTCAAGGATCACGACCAGCGGGTCGGCGGGTTTCTGGCTGGCTTGCTCGACACGTTCCCAGCTCGGCCCGAGCAGCGCCAGAACGGTCAGCACCCAGGCACAGCCAAGGATGACCCACGGCAATTTGCTGTCGCGACCGTTGCCACCACTGAGCAACGCCGCATGGAAGGCCGGTGGCAGAATCATCTGCCAGCGCCCGGCGCGCTTTTGCCGATGCCAGAGTTGCCAGAGCAACCAGCCGAGCAATGGCAACAACAGCAACCACCAGGGGCGGAACACGTACGGCCAGAGTGCACTCATCGGCGTCTCCGCAGGCGCAGGCGTTTAAGCCGCTGGCGCCAGTCGGGCAGTTGCGATTGCAAAAACAGATCCTTGGTAAACAGTCGCCGCAACGGGTTGTCCGGCCAGCGCTCGCGAACCACCAACAGCATGCTCAACAGCAACGCTATCGCCAAAGGCCAGTGGTACAACGCCTGCGCCGGGCGGGCCTGAGTCGGTTGCTGGGTCACCGGTTCCAGTTTGTCGAGGGTGTCCTTGATCGCTTGCAGCTCCTTGTCATCGTGGGCGCGGAAATACTGGCCGCCCGTGGCTTCGGCGATCGCGATCAAGGAGGGTTCATCAAGGTCGAGGCTCGGGTTGACCCCCAGGAAACCCAAGGTGCCACTTTCCTCCGGATCGGCGCCGATACCGATCGGGTAGATTTTCACGCCTTCGCTCGCCGCCAGCCGCGCCGCCGTGAGCGGGTCGATTTGGCCACCGTTGTTGGCGCCGTCAGTGACCAGAATCAGTACGCGACTGTGTGCCGGGCGTTGGCGCAGGCGTTTGAGGGCCAGGCCGATGGCATCGCCGATGGCAGTGTTCTTGCCGGCGATGCCGATCCGCGCTTCGTCGAGCCACACGCGCACCGTGTGCCGGTCGAACGTCAGCGGTGCTTGCAGATACGCCTGGCTGCCGAACAGGATCAGGCCGACGCGGTCGCCATCGCGACTTTCAAGGAAGTCACCGAGCAAATGCTGAACCAGTGTGAGTCGACTGACTTCTTCGTCCTGCCACTGCATGTCGGGATAATCCATCGAGCCAGACACGTCGACCGCTACCAGCAGATCGCGACCGCTGGCGGCGATGGGCAGCGGTTCGCCAAGCCATTGCGGGCGCGCCGCGGCGATCAGTAACAACAGCCACAGCAGAATGAACGGTGCCTGTTGGCGCCAGGCCGGCAGGTTGGCCCGGGCGCGGCGACGGACCAGACCTTCGAGGTCGCCGAGGAAGCTGACTTTGAGCGCCGGTTCGCCGCTGTCGGCCACAGGCAGCACGATGCGCATCAGCCAGGGCAGCGGCAGCAGGGCAAAGATCCACGGCCAGGCGAACTCAAACATGTTTACGAATCCAGGTGTCGACCGCTTGAGTCAGGCCGGCAATGGCCTTGTCGTCGAGTTTGCATTCGGGTTTGTAGGCGCCTTCGACCAGTACCATCCAGCGGGTCAGGCCGGCGGCCGGGCAGCGATTGTCGAGGAATGCCAGCCATTTGCGCCCGTTGAGGGTATGACTCTGGCTATAGGGGTAGTGGTTGCGGCACAGGCGTTTGAGCAAACCGTTGAGTTGCTGCAGCCAGGCACCGGCCGGAGCGCCGTCGTAGGGTTTGGGCATCCGCGCCAGTTCGGCCAGCGCGGCGAGCCGCACCGGGTCCAGCGGTTGCTCGACGCGCACGATCGGGTGCTTGTTCGCAAGGAAGCGCCTTGCCTTCCACAGACCGAAACCGATCAGCGGCAGTAACACCAGCAACAGCCACCAGCCCGGTGCCGGTGGCCAGAATTCGATCGGCGGTGGGGAGATCAGCGGTTGCAGTTGATCGAGGCTGCTCATCGGCCTTTCCCCGGTTTCTGTGGGTTCAGGTATTCGCGCAGTTGCTCGACCATCTCACTCTGGGTGCTCAGGGGCATCAGCAATACCCGCAGCTTCTGCGCCAGCAATTCCCAGCGAGCGATGCGTGCTTCGGCCTGTGCGCGATAGGTCTGGCGCAGCTCGAAATTCAGGGTGTCGAGTTCCAGTTGCGCACCGCGTTCGGCGAAACGTAAAAGTCCGGCGGCGGGCAGGGCGTGATCGAGAGGGTCAGATACCGGCAGCAGCAATAGATCGCAATGCCGCGACAACAGGCTCAGCTGTTGTTCGGCGCCCTCGGTCAGGGTGCGTTCGTCGCAGATTATGATCACCAGGCTGCCGGGGCGCAGGACTTCCCGGGCGCGGCGCAGGGCAATGTTGAAGGCGTCCCGGTCCGGCTCGTTTTCCGTGTGCAGCGACTGATTGACCCGCACCAGACGGTTGAGCAACTGCAGCAGGCTCTGTTTGCTGCGTCGTGGCTTGATTTCATAGTGTTCGTTGTTGCCGAACACCAGTCCGCCGACCCGATCGTTATGACCCAGTGCGGCCCAGCCAATCAGGCTCGCGGCCTGGGCGGCGAGTACCGATTTGAACATCAGCCCCGAGCCGAAAAACAGTCGGCGACTTTGCTCGACCATGATGAAAATCGGCCGCTCGCGCTCTTCATGGAACAGCTTGGTATGGGGTTCCTGGGTGCGGGCGGTGACGCGCCAGTCGATGCTTCGCACGTCATCGCCGGCCTGATAGACCCGCACCTGATCGAAGTCCACCCCGCGCCCGCGCAGTTTGGAGTGGTGCAAGCCGATCAGCGGGCTGCGCTGGCTCGGTGTGGAAAACAGTTGCACTTCACGCACGCGATGGCGCATCTCGATCAGCTCGGCGAGGCTGACACGGATGCCCGGCTCGGGCGGCAGGAGGGCGTTCATCGGGGTCAAGCGACGGCTACGACGTCGAGAATCCGCTGGACCACCCGGTCCTGGTCGATGCCCGCGGCTTCGGCTTCGAAGGAAAGAATGATGCGATGACGCAGCACATCGAACAGTACGGCTTGAATGTCTTCCGGGCTGACGAAGTCGCGACCGGCCAGCCAGGCGTGGGCTCGGGCGCAACGGTCGAGGGCGATCGAGCCACGCGGGCTGGCACCATAGGCGATCCACTCGGCCATCTCCGGGTCGAACTTGGCCGGGGTGCGCGTGGCCATGACCAGTTGCACCAGGTATTCCTCCACGGCGTCGGCCATGTACAAACCGAGGATTTCCTTTCGCGCGGCAAAAATCGCCTGCTGGCTGACCCGACGCTCGGGCTTGGTTTCGCCATTCAACGCTTCGCCGCGGGCCTGTTGCAGGATCCGACGTTCGACGGCGGCGTCCGGGAAGCCGATTTTCACGTGCATCAGGAAGCGGTCGAGCTGAGCTTCGGGCAGCGGGTAGGTGCCTTCCTGCTCGATCGGGTTTTGCGTGGCCATCACCAAAAACAGTGGCGACAACTCGTAAGTACTGCGCCCGACGCTGACCTGGCGCTCGCCCATGGCTTCGAGCAGGGCCGACTGAACCTTGGCCGGGGCGCGGTTGATTTCGTCCGCCAGCACCAGGTTGTGGAAGATCGGGCCTTGCTGGAACACGAAACTGCCGGTTTCCGGGCGATAGATTTCCGTGCCGGTGATGTCGGCGGGCAACAGGTCGGGGGTGAACTGGATGCGATGGAACTGAGCTTCGATGCCTTCGGCGAGTTCTTTGATGGCCTTGGTCTTGGCCAGGCCTGGAGCGCCCTCGACCAGCATGTGGCCGTCGGCAAGCAAGGCGATGAGCAAGCGCTCGATGAGTTTTTCCTGGCCGAGAATCTGCGTTGAAAGAAAGGTTCGCAGCGCTAGCAGCGCTTCACGATGTTCCATCGATGACTGTTCCTGGAAAGGGTGACCGAAGACGTTCGAATAACGCCAGGGCTGGGGGCGTTACTTTAATCTATCGCGGGGGGCGGCGACTAACGGCATTTTGTGCAAAGTGAGGGAAATGGGGAAGGGTGGGACTCTCGGGCCTCTTCGCGAGCAGGCTCGCTCCCACAGGGGATCTCCAGCGGACGCGAAATTTGCATCCGGCACAATTCCAATGTGGGAGCGAGCCTGCTCGCGAAGGGGCCGGTGCAGGCGCAGAAAACTCAGAGCTCGCTTATATAAGTGCCAGTCCCCTTGAGAATGTTCTGCAGTGTTTCTTCCACTTCGGCCAAATCCGCCGCATCAGTGCTGTGAATGATTTCCAGTGAATCATCGCCATTCAGCGCATCGGCGTCAGCGGCGGCGATCTCGATCAGCAAGCGGGTAGGGCTGAGGGTGACTTTCACGCCGTCCAGGGTCGAAGGCTCGTCGCCGAGGCTGATGTCCAGCGCGTCCTCGTCCGGGTAGCGGGTCATCAGGAACATATCGCCCTGATCACTGTGGCAGCAGAGCATGGCCATGTTGTCTTCTTCGTCGTCGCACGGGTTGACGATCAAGAGGGCGGTGGTCATTTGCATGGGAAATTCCTGGCTCGACGAGCGTTGTGAAGACGAACAAAGGGCGATTCTGCCAGCAGAAGGGAATTTCTGCTCGCCTGAGTGTCAGAGGATGTGTCGTGAGCATCTGGGGTGTTGCTGGTCATTTCTGGCACGGATGTGCCGCAAAACCGGGCCTAAACCCACCGTTTTGCCGTGCGGCTGCTAGTGTTGTTCGATGCACAAGGCGCAAGCTGCGTACCGATGACCGAATATGTCGCAGCGCTGCAAGCACGGGGCTTGCCGCACTGGTTAAGCTGCGCAACGGATGAGCACCTGTAAAGGCATTGCGCTGTACCTTGCCCAGTCGTTTTTGCAGATGCCCATTCATGGAAGGTGAATGTGACCTGAGTGTCTCGTCCAGCTTCACCCACCTGTCATCCTGTTTCCTCTGCCCGAGAATCAGGAACAGGGTGACGGATTGCCCCGAAAGGGGTTTGCACGCGACGCTTCCATCAATAACAAGCCCAAGCGGAGTACCACAGATGGCGTTCTTCACCGCAGCCAGCAAAGCCGACTTCCAGCACCAACTGCAAGCGGCACTGGCCCAGCACATCAGTGAACAGGCACTGCCACAAGTGGCGCTGTTCGCGGAACAATTTTTCGGCATTATTTCCCTGGACGAGCTGACCCAGCGTCGGTTGTCCGACCTCGCCGGCTGCACCCTTTCTGCGTGGCGCCTGCTTGAGCGCTTCGATCACGCGCAACCGCAAGTGCGCGTCTACAACCCCGATTACGAACGCCACGGCTGGCAGTCGACCCACACCGCGGTCGAAGTGCTGCACCACGACCTGCCATTTCTGGTGGACTCGGTACGCACCGAACTGAACCGTCGCGGTTACAGCATCCACACCCTGCAAACCACTGTGCTGAGCGTGCGTCGCGGCAGCAAGGGCGAGCTGCTGGAAATCCTGCCGAAAGGCACCCAGGGCGACGACGTTTTGCAAGAGTCGTTGATGTACCTGGAAATCGACCGTTGCGCCAATTCGGCCGAACTGAATGTCCTGAGCAAGGAACTGGAACAGGTTCTCGGTGAAGTCCGCGTCGCGGTCGCCGATTTCGAACCGATGAAAACCAAGGTCCAGGAAATTCTCACCGGCCTGGACAACAGCCAGTTCAAGGTTGATTCGGAAGAAAAAGCCGAAATCAAAAGCTTCCTGGAATGGCTGGTGGGCAACCACTTCACCTTCCTCGGCTATGAAGAGTTCGTGGTTCGCGATGAAGCCGATGGCGGCCACATCGTCTACGACCAGGACTCCTTCCTCGGCCTGACCAAATTGCTGCGCACCGGCCTGACCTACGATGACCTGCGCATCGAAGACTACGCCGTGAACTACCTGCGCGAACCGACTCTGCTGTCGTTCGCCAAGGCTGCGCACCCAAGCCGTGTACACCGTCCGGCTTACCCGGATTACGTGTCGATCCGTGAAATCGACGCCGACGGCAAGGTCATCAAGGAATGCCGTTTCATGGGCCTGTACACCTCCTCGGTGTATGGCGAGAGCGTGCGGGTCATCCCGTACATCCGTCGCAAGGTCGAAGAAATCGAACGCCGTTCCGGCTTCCAGGCCAAGGCTCACTTGGGCAAGGAACTGGCGCAGGTGGTTGAAGTGCTGCCGCGCGATGATCTGTTCCAGACCCCGGTCGACGAACTGTTTGCCACCGTGATGTCGATCGTGCAGATCCAGGAACGCAACAAGATTCGCGTATTCCTGCGTAAAGACCCGTACGGCCGTTTCTGCTACTGCCTGGCCTACGTGCCGCGCGACATCTATTCCACCGAAGTGCGTCAGAAGATCCAGCAAGTGCTGATGGATCGCCTGAAAGCCTCGGACTGCGAGTTCTGGACTTTCTTCTCCGAGTCCGTGCTGGCACGCGTGCAGCTGATTCTGCGCGTCGATCCAAAGAACCGTCTGGACATCGACCCGGTTCTGCTGGAAAAAGAAGTGGTGCAAGCCTGCCGCAGCTGGCAGGACGACTATGCGAGCCTGACGGTTGAAAGTTTCGGTGAGGCCAGCGGCACCAACGTGCTGGCCGACTTCCCGAAAGGCTTCCCGGCCGGTTACCGCGAGCGTTTTGCCGCCCACTCGGCTGTGGTCGACATGCAGCACTTGCTGAGCCTGAGCGAAAAAAATCCACTGGTCATGAGTTTCTATCAGCCATTGGCTCAGGTTTCCGGTCAGCGCATGCTGCACTGCAAGCTGTATCACGCCGATACGCCGCTGGCGCTGTCCGACGTGTTGCCGATCCTGGAAAACCTTGGCCTGCGCGTGCTGGGTGAATTCCCGTATCGCCTGCGTCACAACAATGGCCGCGAGTTCTGGATTCACGATTTCGCGTTCACCGCGGCTGAAGGCCTGGAACTCGACATCCAGCAACTCAACGACACCTTGCAGGACGCGTTCGTCCACATCGTGCGTGGCGATGCCGAGAACGATGCGTTCAACCGTCTGGTGCTGACCGCCGGCCTGCCATGGCGCGATGTCGCGCTGCTGCGTGCCTATGCTCGTTACATGAAGCAGATTCGCCTGGGCTTCGATTTGGGGTACATCGCCAGCACCCTGAACAACCACACCGACATCGCTCGCGAGTTGACCCGGTTGTTCAAAACCCGTTTCTACCTGGCCCGCAAGCTCGGTACTGACGATCTGGAAGACAAGCAGCAACGTCTGGAACACGCGATTCTGAGCGCACTGGACGACGTCCAGGTGTTGAACGAAGACCGTATCCTGCGTCGCTACCTGGACCTGATCAAGGCTACCCTGCGGACCAACTTCTACCAGACCGACGCGCACGGTCAGAACAAGTCCTACTTCAGCTTCAAGTTCAACCCGCACCAGATTCCAGAGCTGCCGAAGCCAGTACCGAAGTTCGAAATCTTCGTGTATTCGCCTCGCGTCGAAGGCGTGCACCTGCGCTTCGGCAACGTTGCTCGCGGTGGTCTGCGCTGGTCTGATCGTGAAGAAGACTACCGCACCGAAGTCCTGGGCCTGGTAAAAGCCCAGCAAGTGAAGAACTCGGTCATCGTGCCGGTGGGCGCCAAGGGCGGCTTCCTGCCGCGTCGCTTGCCACTGGGCGGCAGCCGTGACGAGATCGCGGCCGAGGGCATCGCCTGCTACCGCATCTTCATTTCGGGCCTGTTGGACATCACCGACAACCTGAAAGACGGCGTTCTGGTACCGCCGGTCAACGTCGTGCGTCATGACGACGATGACCCGTACCTGGTAGTGGCAGCGGACAAGGGCACTGCAACCTTCTCCGACATCGCCAACGGTATTGCCATCGACTACGGCTTCTGGCTCGGCGATGCATTCGCATCGGGCGGCTCGGCCGGTTACGACCACAAGAAAATGGGCATCACCGCCAAGGGCGCGTGGGTTGGCGTTCAACGTCACTTCCGTGAACGCGGCATCAATGTTCAGGAAGACAACATTACTGTGGTCGGCGTCGGCGACATGGCCGGTGACGTGTTCGGTAACGGCTTGTTGATGTCCGACAAGCTGCAACTGGTCGCAGCGTTCAACCACCTGCACATTTTCATCGACCCGAACCCGGAGCCGGCCAACAGCTTCGCCGAGCGTCAGCGCCTGTTCGACCTGCCGCGTTCGGCCTGGTCGGATTACGACACCAGCATCATGTCCGAAGGCGGCGGGATCTTCTCCCGTAGCGCGAAAAGCATCGCGATTTCCCCGCAGATGAAAGAGCGCTTCGACATTCAGGCTGACAAGCTGACCCCGACCGAACTGCTGAACGCCTTGCTCAAGGCACCGGTGGACCTGTTGTGGAACGGCGGTATCGGTACTTACGTCAAAGCCAGCAGCGAAAGCCATGCCGATGTCGGCGACAAGGCCAACGATGCACTGCGCGTGAACGGCAACGAACTGCGCTGCAAAGTCGTGGGCGAGGGCGGTAACCTCGGTATGACCCAGCTGGGTCGTGTCGAATTCGGCCTCAATGGCGGCGGTTCCAACACCGACTTCATCGACAACGCCGGTGGTGTGGACTGCTCCGACCACGAAGTAAACATCAAGATCCTGCTGAACGAAGTGGTTCATGCCGGTGACATGACCGACAAGCAACGTAACCAGTTGCTGGCGAGCATGACCGACGAAGTCGGCAACCTGGTTCTGGGCAACAACTACAAGCAGACTCAGGCCCTGTCCCTGGCGGCCCGTCGTGCCTTGCCGCGGATTGCCGAATACAAGCGTCTGATGAACGATCTCGAAGGCCGCGGCAAGCTGGATCGCGCCATCGAGTTCCTGCCGGCTGAAGAGGCGATCAACGAGCGCGTCGCGGCGGGCCATGGCCTGACCCGTGCTGAGCTGTCGGTGCTGATCTCTTACAGCAAGATCGACCTCAAGGAAGCGCTGCTCAACTCCCTGGTGCCGGACGACGATTACCTGACCCGCGACATGGAAACCGCTTTCCCGCCGAGCCTGGTGAGCAAGTTCTCCGATGCCATGCGCCGTCACCGTTTGAAGCGAGAAATCGTCAGTACCCAAATCGCCAACGATCTGGTCAACCACATGGGCATCACCTTCGTTCAACGACTGAAAGAGTCGACCGGCATGAGCCCGGCGAACGTGGCCGGTGCTTATGTGATCGTGCGTGACATCTTCCATCTCCCGCACTGGTTCCGTCAGATCGAAGCCCTGGATTATCAGGTATCGGCCGACGTACAACTGGAGCTGATGGATGAGCTGATGCGTCTGGGCCGTCGCGCTACGCGCTGGTTCCTGCGCAGCCGTCGCAACGAGCAGAATGCTGCCCGTGACGTCGCGCACTTCGGTCCGCATCTGGCCGCGCTGGGCCTCAAGCTCGACGAACTGCTGGAAGGCCCGACTCGCGAAGGCTGGCAGACCCGCTATCAGGCTTACGTCGCGGCTGGCGTACCTGAGTTGCTGGCGCGCATGGTTGCAGGCACCACTCACCTGTACACCTTGCTGCCGATCATCGAAGCGTCCGACGTGACCGGTCAGAACGCCGCCGACGTGGCGAAGGCTTACTTCGCCGTGGGCAGCGCGCTGGACATCACCTGGTACCTGCAACAGATCAGCGCTCTGCCGGTTGAAAACAACTGGCAGGCCCTGGCCCGTGAAGCGTTCCGTGACGATGTCGACTGGCAACAGCGTGCGATCACCATCTCCGTCCTGCAACAGGGCGACGGCACCCAGGACGTGGAAACCCGTCTGGAGCTGTGGATGGAAGAGCACGACGGCATGATCGAACGCTGGCGCGCCATGCTGGTAGAAATCCGTGCCGCCAGCGGCACTGATTACGCCATGTATGCGGTGGCCAACCGTGAGTTGCTGGATCTGGCGTTGAGCGGTCAAGCGGTAGTGCCAGTCACTGCCACTAGCACTGCCAGCGCTGAGCTGGAACCGGCGGCCTGATCAGGCGCTGAATGAAGAAGCCCCGCAATGAGAGTTGCGGGGCTTTTTTTTGTCTGAAGGTTTTGTACCGTCTCGTCGGGCCCCATCGCGAGCAAGCTCGGCTCCTACAAGTTATGTGTCCAACACAAAACCTGTAGGAGCCGAGCTTGCTCGCGATGGGGCCATTTGCCTCAATACAACTTCCGGTCTGTTTTATTATCGATCATCGACACTTTATCTGTCGGCCTGGTCAATAAATTACTGAGCGACTGGTCAAACTTCTGCAAGGCCCGAACTTGCACATTCTGTTGTTCGTTAATGTCGGCAACTATCTCTTCGCTGCGTTTATAGTCCGCCCATACCGGACTCAGTTCTTTAGCGTCATGCCCTTGTGCAGTACCGATGTAATTGAAGTTCGAATCGTAGAACGCTGCGCTGACATTCGCGCTGATGTCCGAACTGCGCGACGTCATCAGTTGACTGCGGGTATCGACAATAGCGACCACATCCGGTTTGGCGGCCATGAGACTTTGCATGTCCGGATACACCGTCACCGAGCCAAACTGACGTTGCAAGGACGCCTTGACCCAGTCCACGGCCAGGTCGGGTTTGGAGGTGGCGACGTAGGCGTCGTGAATCGACTGCACCAGCAGGCTCTGGCCGAAACCGGTGCCGGCATTGGCCTGGTAATCCTGAAGGTAGGCGCGGTTGGTCTGAGTGTTGCGGCTGTAGACGATGCCCAGGGACACGTTGCTGCCATTGCTGACATGCGTGGCGCTGCTGCGGCCCACCGGCTCGGTGAAGACGCCGTCGAGCGAGGAAACAGCCTTCGGTGCAGTGGGTATTGAACAGCCGGTTAAAAGAATCGTCATCGTCATGGTGCTGACAAGTGCAAGTTTCATGGTGTTTCTCCCGTGAAACAATTTGAGTCGGAAAGTTAATAGGCCGGACGCAGTCGGCGGAGATTCCAGACTAAACCTGTCGACGCTGAATGAAATGGCCAGTCACCGCACTTGTCAGGTGGCTACTAGTTTTGTTTGGTTTAAAAGGGCCCGGTTAATTGCGCCGAGAAATAAACAGGCCTGAATTGTTAATTCGGGCCTGTTTATTTATGGCTGGCGCAACAGCTATCAGTTTTCCAAAGGGATCAATATTTTTTCTTCTGGCGCTAACACCATAAACACCAACAGTTTGGCGGGTTTGGTGGTACTGGCATTTTTCGAGACCAAATGCTCCGAACCGGCTGGCTCGTACCAATATTCGCCGACCTTGTAAGTGATCGCCTTTTCACCTTTGACCTGGGAAATGATTTCTCCCGAAATCACGTAAGCCATGGCCGTGCCCTCGTGCTTGTGGGCGATGGACGATTGGCCGGGCAGATAGTCGACCTCGATCATCAGCGCTTTTTTATCGGGCACGTTTTTCAACATCTGGTCCTGCAACACGGTGACCTTTTCCGAAGGCGCGGCTTCATGAGCGAATGCCGAGGCGGAAAAGGTCAGGGCCAGGGCGGCGAGGGGCGCAGCGCAGTAGCGGAAGGCGTTCATGGGTTATCACCTGCTGTGGTTAGTTGTCAGGGACCACAGTAAGTCTCGGCCGAGGCCAATCAAACAGCCAATTTTCGTGAAGGCGAGGGGACCAATCATGCGCGTTGAAAAAACAAGATCGCCACCTCCAGCTACTTCTGCAGGGGTACCCATAGCCCTGTAGGAGTAGCCGAAGGCGACGACCTAATTTTTAAACGATAGGAAAACTGTTGAAGTCGACGCTGTTGGCCAGGCGGCTGTCGATCAGGCCGATAAAGCCTTGTACTTCAGGGCAGTTGAAATGCATTTGCATGGCCGCTTCCGATTGCCAGCGGGCGCTGACCGTCCAGCGGTTGTCGTCCTCGGGGCAGCGGTCGACCATATAGGAATCACAGCCCGGTAGTTCGCGCAGGGTGTCGACAATCTTTTGCAGTTGCTTACCCAGTTCGTCCGAGCAGCCGGCGGCGGCCTGCACCTTAACGGTATTGATCACTTCGTTGGACATTGCTCACACTCCTGAATCAGGCCAGACGAATCCTGCTCATTGAGGGATAACGCTTATGCAGGATAGGCCTGCGTCCCCGGACCACCAATAGCCAATCGCGGGATAAAAACGCAGACCAATCCGTCAGGCGACCTGCTGCAAAATGTCCCGCAGGCGGTCCAGGGCGATGTCGATGTCGAGGGTTTCAATGGCGCCAAAACCGAGGAAAAGTCCGGCCTGCGGCGCTTGCTGATAGTAAAAGCTGTCGATGGGGTACACCCCGACTTCGACCTTTTTCGCCAGTTCGATCACCAATGGAATATCGATAGACACTTTGCACATAACCACCATGTGGAACCCGGCGGTGGTCGGGACAGCCTCGAACCACGGTGAAAGATCGCCGGCCATGCGCTCGAGGATCCGCTCACGACGCCCGGCATAGATCGTATGGCAGCGCCGAATGTGCTTGAGCAGACAGCCTTCGGCGATGAACTTGGCCAGCGCCCATTGGGGCAGGGTGGAGGTGTGCAGGTCGGTGAGCTGCTTGGCGCGAATGACCGCTTCGAGTATTGCCGGCGGCAGGATCGCATAACCCAGGCGCAGCTCCGGCAGCAGGGTTTTCGAAAAGGTCCCGACGTAGGCGACGATGCCGCGTTCGTCCATGCTTTGCAGCGAGTCGGTGGGTCGGCCTTCGTAACGAAATTCGCTGTCGTAATCGTCCTCGATGATGATCGCGCCCAACTCATAGGCACGCTCCAGCAGCGCCACCCGGCGCGCCTGGCTCATCGGCATGCCGAGCGGGAACTGATGGGACGGCGTGACGTAGATCAGCCGGGTACCAAGGGGGATTTTGTCCACCTGAATACCTTCCGCATCCACCGGGACGCCGATCACCGTGGCGCCGTGGGTACCGAACAACAGGCGTGCGGGCGGATAGCCGGGGTCTTCCATGGCGACAAGGCTGCCGGGGCGCGTGAGCACCCGGGAGATCAAGTCCAGCGCCTGTTGCGCGCCGTTGCACACCACCACGTCTTCGTCCTGGCAATTGACCCCGCGGGAAAACGCGATGTGCCGGGCAATCGCGTTGCGCAGTGCCGGCAAGCCTTCGGGCAGACTGTAGAAGCCCTTGGACGCGGCGATCTGACGCAAGGCGTGAGCGGTGCAGCGCCGCCAGTCATCCTGGGGAAACTGGCCCTTGCTGGTGGCGCCGCCGATGAAGTCGTAGCGCATCGAGCCTTCCAGCATCGGATGGCGCAGGAACACCGGGAGGTTGCGCCAGGACTCGATGACCTCGGCACTGGCCAATTCCGAATGGCTCTGTTTACGGATGAGTTTCGCCGGTCGGGCGTTGACGTAGGTGCCTTTGCCGATGACCCCGGTGAGGAAGTTTTCGTAGGTCAGTTGGGTGTAGGTGTCGGAAATGGTCTTGCGCGAAATGCCCAGTTGTTCTGCCAGCAAACGACTGGGCGGCAGTTGCGTCCCGGCTGCCAGACGACCGGATTCGATGGCGCTGCGCAGTTGGGTGTACAACTGGCCTGCCAGGTCCTTGCGGCCGTTGATGACAACGTGAAGTTCCATACCGGCGAGGCTCCTGGGGCGATTGAGGCGCGTGTGCGTCGGGCCAGATTACCCGCATGAGCGCCTGCGCAAAAGTTGCGTGGGCGAAAAACCTCCGATTGGTCTGGTGCCTGAGTGGTCCACGGGTATTTCGTAGAATTGGATCTGTAACGCCTGCGTATCAACGCCTACCTTGAGGGGTACACATTCGGCACGAGGACACTCCATGAACGCCCGCCTGGATTACTACAGCGCATCGCCAAAAGCGATGAAAGCGATGATTGCCATGGAGGCGTTGACCAGCAACCTCAGCATCGAGCCGGCCTTGCTGCACTTGATCAAAATCCGTGCGTCGCAACTCAATGGCTGCGCTTTCTGCACCGACATGCACTCGGTGGATGCCCGGCGACTCGGCGAGACCGACCGCCGTTTGTATTCGATCGTGGTCTGGCGCGACAGCGGCTTCTTCAATGCGCGAGAACGCGCGGCGCTGGCCTGGACCGAAGCCGTCACCTTGCTCTCTGAAAGCCATGTGCCGGACGAGGTCTACGCGCAGGCCCGGGAGCAGTTCAACGAAGGCGAGATGGTCGACCTGACCATCGCCGTCACCTCGATCAACAGCTGGAATCGACTGGCGGTGAGTTTTCGGCAAACCCCTGGAGGCTGAATCGATTTTCCGCCCCGAGTGTCACATCAGGTTCATAAACGCTGCGCAGGATGAGGCTTTCAAGGACAGATCGACAGGGAGTCAGCGATGCCATTCATGGAAACCACAGGTCGTCAGCAAGTTGCCGAGTACCGCTCGCCCGTAGAAAAAATCTCATCCTGGCGCACTCTGGCGGCAGGGATCGATCCGGTGCTGGCGCAGTCTTTTCGGGTCAGTGCCCGTTGCGGCTGTTTCATGCAAGCGGCCCGCAGTCTCAACATCAAGACCACCCAGCTGCGCAAACAATTGGCGCAGCTTGAAGCGCAGCTGCAGTGTTCGCTGTTCAGCCACTCAGAGAATGGCGTTGCCCTCAGTCGTGACGGCTTGCAGCTGCAATCGCAGTTGATTGCTTTGGCCCACGAGCGCGATTTGCCGGTAACCGAACAGCCGTTGATTCGCCTGGCCGTCGCCGAATCGATCCTGCATGACATTCTCGGTCGTGATCTGGTGGCCTTGTTGCGGCGCAACGCCAGCGTGCGTCTGGACATCATCACCCTGGACAGTGAACTCTCCGTGCAAGCGGTCAGTGCCGATGTGGTGCTGTGGCTGGCCGGCACCGATTCACCGCTGCCGGGCCCGAGTTTTGCGGTCAGCGAGCCCCGGCGTCTGGCGCGGCTCGACTACTTGCCCCACATCGCCAAACGTTATTCGCGGGTCGCGTCGCGGCCAGACAGCCTCGACGACCTGACGGATTTCCTGCTGGTGCAATGGCAGCATGACCGTCAGGTCGACAGCTTTCGGCCGTGGAATACCCTCGTCGACCAGCGCCTGGCGGGGGTGGTGCAGTTGCATTCCTATCAGCTGATGCTGGAGATGATCCGTTGCAGTGCCTGCATTGGCCTGCTGCCCGGATACATCAGCCGCTTCGACCGGGGCCTGATTGAATTGCCGGGGCTGTTCAGTCAACCGATGCAGCGCCAGGTATGGATGGCGGTCAATGCCGAGTCCGAGGGGCAATCGCAGGTGCAGATGATCGTCGAGCTGATCCAGAACACCTTCAATGAACGGCGGGAGTGGTTCGAAGGCTGAACACTGTCGAATAGGTGGGAGCGAGCCTGCTCGCGAAAGCGTCGGCAAATCCGGCATTGATGTGACTGATAAACGGCCTTCGCGAGCAGGCTCGCTCCCACAATGGTTCTCGCCGCACTGGAAGATTGCGGTATAGAGTGGGCGGCCATGTCTGTATCAAGGATGAATCACCCATGCCCGCCACTGACGCTGTCATCACCCTCGAACGTTTCAACGAATCCCACATCGACGGCATTACCGCGCTCTACAACGACCCGGCCATTACCCGTCAGGTGCTGCAAATGCCGTTTCAGTCCGCGGAAGTCTGGCGCAAGCGCCTCGCACCCGACAAAGAGCGTGTGGTGCAGCTGGTGGCGCTGCATCAAGGGACGGTCATCGGCAATATTGGCCTGGAGCAGTTTTCGCGGATCCGCCGCAGCCATGCTGGCAATCTCGGCATGGGCGTCGCGGTGGCTTGGCAGAGCAAGGGCGTTGGCTCGAAGCTGTTGGCGGCGGCGCTGGACATCGCCGACAACTGGATGAACCTGCAACGGCTCGAGCTTTCGGTGTACGCCGACAACGAAGCTGCCATCGGGCTTTATCGCAAGTTTGGCTTCGACACCGAAGGGCTGTTTCGCGACTACGCCGTGCGTGACGGCGTGCTGGTCGATGCCTTGAGCATGGCGCGTCTGCGTCGTACGCCCAAGGCCGGTTGAGTCACTCGCCCAAGGCGAACGCCACTGCCGCTTGAGCATGCAGTTCGGTGGTGTCGAGCAAGGGCAGGGCGCTGTGTTCGGGTTTGATCAGCAGGCCGATTTCCGTGCAACCGAGGATGATGGCCTGGGCGCCGCGTCGGGTCAGTGACTCGATGACCTGCTGATAGACCTTGCGTGACGCCTCGCTGATCACCCCGACGCACAACTCGTCATAGATGATCCGGTGGATGGCCTGACGTTCATCGGCCTCCGGCACCAGTACGGTCAGCCCCATTGAAGTCAGGCGTTCCTTGAGGAATTCCTGCTCCATGGTGAACGCTGTGCCGAGCAATCCAATCTTCAGCGCGCCGGCCTCGACGGCAGCCTGACCCGCCGGGTCGGCGATGTGCAGAAACGGAATACTGATCGCCGCCTGAATCTGCCCGGCCACCTTGTGCATGGTGTTGGTGCACAGCACCACACAATCGGCGCCACCCGCCTGCAGCCGCTGCGCCGCATCCACCAGAATCGCCGCCGCATCGTCCCAGCGCCCGGCATGCTGGGCCTGTTCGACAGGGCCAAAGTCGACGCTGTACATTAGCAATTTCGCCGAACGCAACGGCCCGAGCCGGTCGCGTACCTGTTGGTTGATGAGACGGTAATATTCGGCGCTGGACTCCCAGCTCATGCCGCCGATTAGGCCGATGGTGCGCATGTCGTGCTCCTGTTGGTGGCAACCCTTTGTTTTTGAGCATGCCTTTATTTGAGAGTACCCGTGGGTCTTCATAGCGATCTATCAGGAAATTTCACATGCCAACGGTGCTGAGCCAGGAGCTGCTGGGCGGGAGACTCTGCCTGCAGCTTTTACCCCGTGCGGCTTACAGTGCGCGCGACCCTGTGCAGTGGCAAACCCTTGGGGTGACGCTGGAACGTCAACACGGCGTGCATGCCATCGATTCGGATCACCGGGTGGATTTCGACACCTTGCCTGGCGTACTGGCTTACACCCCGGTCGGCGTGGAAGTGTTTTCCGAGTCGGCCAGCGGTGGCGAATACCTGCTGATGCGACTGGACGAGTCGTTGGCCCATCAGCATTTACCCTCGGTTGACCACCGTATTCAGTCTTCAGGCAATCGCCGTGCGCTGATGCTGGGCCGGGAACTGCGGCGCCTGTTGCTTGCTCCGCAACCGGACAGGCTGGCGCTTGAGCAAAGGGCGGTGGAATTCGTTGGTTTGGTGAGTTCAAAGGCAGATACCGCGCAACGTGCCACACCCAGGGTTTTCACCCGAGTGCTGGATCAGATCGCCGAGCAGTTCCACCAACCCCTGACCCTTGGACAATTGGCCGCCACCTACGGGCAAAACGAGCTGCGCTTTCTGCGCGATTTCACTCGGGCGATCGGCCTGACACCCCACGCTTACCTCGTTGAAGTGCGGCTTCAGGCGGCACGCCGGATGATCGAACACACCAGCCTTTCCCTGGCCGACATCGCCCTGGACGCCGGCTTCGCCCATCAGTCCCACATGGGCAGTGCCTTTCGCAAATACCTGGCCATGACCCCCAGCCAATACCGTTCACGCTTTTAGTCGTACGCCGGCAGCGCGCATCTGCCATGCTCAAAGTCCGCAGCACCGTTTCAACAAAGGAACACCGCAATGGACGATGTACAGCAACTGGGTGAGATGCTTCGCCATTACGCAGAAAGCGAAGCACACAAGAAGCAACTGTTCGAGTCGCAATCGGCCGTGTGGGCGACGCGCATTGGTGAACTGTTCGATCAGATCCAGCAATGGCTGGAACCGGTCCAGGCCCCTAATCTGCTGGAGGTGAGCCGCGAGGCGTATGTCGCCTCGGGGCCGAGCGTTCCGGTCGAAACGTCGACCTTCAAGACCGAGAAGCTGTCCATTGTGATCGCCGGTAAACCGGTTGAATTTGTGCCGGATGTGATGGGTGCCGGTGGTCAGATTTCATTGGCCGTGATGGGCCTGACGGCCGCGCGCTACGGCAGCATTTCGCTGGTGTGCCTGCCGCCGTCCAGCAGCTGGCAATGGCGCAAGACCAATGGCTTGAAAGACCCGGATACGTTTGCCTTTGATGCGAACTTTTTGGCGCAGCAGTTGCAGAGCCTGATCCCCCGCGAGCGTAGCTGAACCCTCTGACCTGACACATACCCCTGTGGGAGCGAGCCTGCTCGCGATGGCGGTGTAACAGTCAACATAGATGTTGGATGTTATGGCCTCATCGCGAGCAGGCTCGCTCCCACAATGGATCAGTGTGGCTTCAGATATCGAGGTTGCTCCAGCCCGATTTTGCCTCTTCCGGCGCCACCGCCTTCACGGTCTTCCCCGTCGCCAACTCCACCCGCCGCGCCACCTCCGGGTCATCCGCAAACGGCATCAAACTGGCTTCATCCAGACTCTCTGCAGTCTGGTGTTTCAAGCAGTATTCAACCGCCAGCCAAAGCCCCACCACGCCGAGCACATTCAACACGACCTCAATCATCTCAAGCCCCTTGCCTCAGGCAATCTGCGCTTCTCGGTGGGCCATTTCGACGTCCGCAACCCGCACCGTGCGCCAGACGTTGTAAGCCATCAGCAACATCCCGCTGAGGAAGAACACCCCGCCAGCGAAGCGCACCACGAACCCTGGATGGCTGGCTTGCAAGGCTTCGACGAAGGAATAGGTCAGCGTGCCGTCATCGTTGATCGCACGCCACATCAAGCCCTGGGTGATGCCGTTGACCCACATCGAGGCGATGTACAACACGGTGCCGATGGTCGCCAGCCAGAAGTGCAGGTTGATCAGCGGCGTGCTGTACATCTGCTCGCGACCGAAGACTTTCGGGATCATGTGGTAGAGGGCGCCGAAGGTGATCATCGCCACCCAACCCAGAGCGCCGGCATGGACGTGGCCGATGGTCCAGTCGGTGTAGTGGGAGAGGGCGTTGACCGTCTTGATCGCCATCATCGGCCCTTCGAAGGTCGACATGCCGTAGAAGGCCAGGGACAACACCAAAAAGCGCAGGATCGGGTCGGTGCGCAATTTATGCCAGGCTCCTGACAGCGTCATCATGCCGTTGATCATCCCGCCCCAACTCGGTGCCAGCAGGATGAGCGACATCGCCATGCCCAGTGACTGCGCCCAGTCCGGCAGCGCGGTGTAATGCAAGTGGTGCGGGCCGGCCCAGATGTACAGGGTGATCAGCGCCCAGAAGTGCACGATCGACAACCGATAGGAATACACCGGCCGCCCAACCTGTTTCGGCACGAAGTAATACATCATCCCCAGGAACCCGGTGGTCAGGAAGAAACCCACTGCGTTGTGCCCGTACCACCACTGCACCATGGCGTCGGTCGCCCCGGAATACACCGGATAGGACTTGAACCAGTCCACCGGAATCGCCAGGTGATTGACCACGTGCAGCATCGCGATCACCACAATGAACGCGCCGAAGAACCAGTTGCCGACGTAG
Source organism: Pseudomonas sp. LS2P72 (assembly GCF_054897865.1). Classification (NCBI taxonomy): domain Bacteria; kingdom Pseudomonadati; phylum Pseudomonadota; class Gammaproteobacteria; order Pseudomonadales; family Pseudomonadaceae; genus Pseudomonas; species Pseudomonas sp. LS2P72. The sequence continues at coordinate 3,922,068 of NZ_CM142708.1, read as the reverse complement.
ATGTGTTTGGTCTTGCGCTGCACCACGGTGGTGAAAAACACGATGGCATAAACGACCCAGACCACCGTCATCCACACCGCGCCGGAGAATTCTATTTCGGCGTATTCCTTGGTGGTGGTGTAGCCCAGCGGCAGAGTGATCAGCATCACCACGATCACCGACTGCCAGCCCCAAAAGGTGAATGCCGCGAGCTTGTCCGAAAACAGCCGCACCTGGCAGGTGCGCTGCACCGCGTAGTAGCTGGCGGCGAATTGCGCGCTGCCGGCAAAGCCGAAAATCACCAGGCTGGTGTGCAGCGGGCGCAAGCGGCCGAAGGTGGTCCACGGCAGGTCCAGGTTCATCTCGGGCCACACCAGTTGCGAGGCGATCCACACCCCCATCGCCATCCCCACGACACCCCAAACCACGGTAGCCACGATGAATTGGCGGACGACCTTGTAGTTATAGGCCTGTCCAGTTGTTGCTGTGCTCATGGTCAATGCTTCCACGGTTGCAAAGTCTTGCCAGGCCACCCGGACTGGCATGTCGCCCACTGTAGAAACCCTGCTGGAAACAAAACAGACTCAGAAAAACCGAGTTTATGCGGATCAGATTAAGCGCATGCCTGCGGTGATCAGCCGCAGTCTGATACGGTTTTTTAGTATTTAGCTGAATCTGTAACGTACTGCGCCGCAGGTCCATAGTCGCTACCACAAGCACCGCCAAACCCGTAGCAGCTGTCGAGCACAGCGGCTACGGGGCAGAACAAATGATCGACCCCCGGCCGCTGGCGGAAATCCTCCGGCAGTGGTCGACCATCAACCCGGAATTCCTGTTTCTGCCGCGCAAGTTCAAGATCGCCATCTGCTCGGCGGAACAGGACCGGGCGGCGATCATGATGCATGACATCGGCCTCTATCTTTACCCGGGCACCGACGGGCAAATGCTGCTGCGGGTTATCGTCGGCGCGGGTCTATAACCGACATGGCCGGCGGGACAACAAGTACAAGGCGCGGATCAAAATTCTGGTCAAGGCGCTGGGCATCGGCGCGGCCTAAGTGAGGTGACGGCATGAACAATTTGCTGCGGCTGGAGGAGGGTGTTGCGCGGATTGTCGCTGATGATCCCTGGACCCTGGTCAGGGATGTCAACGATGAATGGCCGGTGGGTGCAGTGATTCTGCCGTTGGCTCGTTGGCTTGAAGGTCCACCGCAAAAGGGTGTCTGGTTGGGGCCGGACGATGAGGTGGAAAGTCTCAAGCCGTGGTTTTCACACGTGCCGCTGATTGTCCTGGATTTTCCGAGTTTCCGTGATGGTCGCGGTTGCTGGACGGGCGAGTTGCGCGCCGTCGGCGATGTGCTGTATGGGCGTTCGGTGATTGAGCCGCGGCCGTTGTTTCGCCGGCGTCAGTAGAACCCCGGTGAGGATGGCGCATCCTGTAGAGCAGGATGCGCCAAGCGCTGTCAGTTGATACGGACCAGAGCAGCTCGATCGCTTGGAGAAAGCTGATCGATTTCGAGCAGTGTCAGGTTTTTTGGCGCTTCACCAGCCAATGGGTTGCCAAGATTGCCCGCGGCATTCTCGGGCAGTTTGTACATCGCGCCAGTCAGCGGGTCGACGACCAGCATGCCAATCAGGCCACCGAACACGATATTGCCCCAGTACCAGCCGCTCATGCTGGTTTCCAGTGTGGCGCTGGCATCGGCATAACCTTCTTTCTTGAAGGTAATGGTGTAGGCCTCGCCCTTGAAGTAGCCACGACCTGAAGGCAGCGTCACGGTATTGGGCGTGGAACCGTTATGAACGACCACACCGGCCTTGTTCTTGATGGTGAAGTCAGCACCGCTTGGAGTGCTCGACACGTTCACCGGGTATTTGCTGTCGCCAACGATGCTTGCACAACCCGAAGTCAGCAGTGTGGCGGTCAGGGTTGTAGCGGTGAACAGCGTGCGGAGAGCTTTCATTGATGATCCTTGAGACTGGGAGTTGCCGTCATTGGCCGAGGCGCGCTCATGCCGCCTCGTTGCGATGATTGAGGGCTGATTGCGCGGCGCGGACTCTAGCACTAATGGCATTGCGCCACCATCCAGATTTCAAGCTAATTCGAGTTAGTTGCACGACCGGGGAGATGTTGCGCGCAGGGCCAGGCATTTGGACTTGGGTCGATGATGGCTCTTTGGTAGAGTCCGCACCTCATAGGGAAGTCGTACCGAAAGGAGTCTGGTTTGAGTGTGGGCAAGAAGATTTTAGGGTTAACCGCGTTTCTGCTGATGTTGACCCTGTGGGGCGGTTACTTTTATGTGTTTCAGGAAAACCGCGGCGGGCAGTTGGGTGGTGCGTTCGACAGTTACGCCTGGTGCGGCACGCCACCGGCCGCCGATGCGCTGTCGCTGGGCAAGGATCAATTGACCCTGCGCATCACCAACAACCTGCGTGGCGAGTTCATGCTCAGCGGCGCGGTGATTGTTTCCGAGCGCACTTTCAACCGCTACGACCTGGGCCGAAACGAGCTGCGCCTGCGCCTGGAACCGCTGCAATGGTCCTACGGCACCACGCCGATTTTCCTCGAACAGGTCAGGATCAAACCCCTGAGCCGTAACCTCGCCTCTGACAACAAAAGCGCTTACGCGGAGCTCGAGTCGCGACCGATTGGCGTACAGGGGCGCGCCACCGAGTTTCCCTTCGACACCTACCGCTACGGCTACAAACCGGTGCTGTATTACCTCAAGGGCAATGAGCGCATCGATTTGCGCTTTCGCCACATCACCACGCTGATGGAGATGTCGAACACCTTTACGCCCATTCAGAAGTACAACCGGGCCGAGTACATCAATGAGAAAAACTCGTTGGTGCGCGACGAGGATTACAAGCCTTACGCCGCCAACGAATGTGCGTTCAGCGTCGAGCGCAAGGGCTCGTTCAAGGTGATTGTATTGCTGTTGCTGCTGGTGATTTGCCTGCCGCTGATGCACGTGTTTTATCGCGACGAGCCGGGCATCGATTTTCTCGCCACGCTGGTGAGTATCGGGGCGATCCGGGTGTTTCTGGTGGGGCCGTTGCAGGACTTCCAGTTGTACAACATCGACTTCCTGTTCGGCGCGGCGATTTTGCTGGTGGGGACGGTGTCGTTGATCAAGGCGATGCGGGCCAATAGTCGGCGGGAGTTGGCGTTGAAGAGTGGGTCGTCATGGTGAAGATGTGGGGTGTCATATAGATCCACCCCTCACCCCAACCCTCTCCCCACGGGGGCGAGGGGAAAGGGAGCCGATCTTCAAGCTTTTCAAACCTGAGTTCGACTCGGAATTTCAGGTCGATGTAGCTCGAAAAAAACACCTCGGTCAGTCCCCTCTACCCCTTGGGGAGAGGGTTAGGGTGAGGGGTGGATTTCAAGGATGCACACCATCAATTACTTCAACGCCGGATCCCCCATGTTCATTTTCTTCCAGCCCTGCAACAGCACCTGCGCCTTCGGCTCCTGCCCGTTTTCCAGGTAGTACTGAATCAACGACAACCGCGCATTGCGATTGGCCGGCTGCACTTTCAACAATCGCTCCAGCTCTTGGCAGGCCTCATCGACCTTGCCACTGTCGTGCAACGCCACCGCCAACACGTAACCGTACTGGGCGTTCTGAGGCTCCAGTTGTGCGGCCTTGCGCAGGGCCGGCATGGCCTGGGCGGATTTGCCCGCGCGTACCAGCGACAGACCTTGAGTGTGTTGCAGCAGGGCGGCATCCGGATGTGCTTTCAGGCTCTGCTCCAGCAGCGTCTGAGCTTCCTGACTGCGTCCGTTCGCCTCCAGCCATTGCACCAGCGTCACCAGCGCCGGGTGGAAATCAGGATCGCGCTTGAGGGCTGTGCGCAGCAGCGCTTCGACTTCGCCGCTACGACCGTTGGCCTGATAGAGCATGGCGAGATTGAGGTTGGCTTCGGCGCGTTCGGCCAGGCTTTTCTGGACCTCCTCATACTCGGCGATGGCCGCATTCCAGTGGTCCTGGGCGTTGCCCAATCCATTACGGGCCACGCTCAGCAGATCCCGAGCCACGACGATCCGCACAGCCTTCACCGGATCATGCAGCAACGGTGTCAACAGCGCCGCGCGCTCCGGTGGCGGCAGGAACGCGCTGATCGCCCGAACGGCGCTTTCACGCACTTGCGGGGCCGGGTTATTCAAGTCCAGGGTGGCCAGTTTCAATGCCTGTTCGCTTGGGTACAGCGGCAACTCGGCGAGCAGGGTCGCGCGCTGAATCGCTGGCAAATTGTTGCGTTGGAGCTGCTCGTACAAGGCATATGCCGCCCCGGGCTGACCGTTGCGAATCAGCCACAGGCTTTCGTCGTAACGCGGTGCCTGCGCGGTGGCGGTGTTCCAGAGCTTGAATTGCTCGGTGACCTTGTCGCCAGCCTTGCCCTGGTGACAGGTCAGACAAGCGTCCGGTGTGCCGAGTTTTTTCGCTCGCTCAGGGTTGGGGATGCTGAAACTGTGGTCATGCCTGAAGTCATTGCCCATGTAGAACTTGCCGGGCATGTGGCAATCCACGCACTGCGAACCCGGTTGGCCCATGGTGTGGCGGGTGTGTTCGATGGAGTCGTAATTCTTCGCTTGCAGGCCCTGGCCATCGACGCCTGCCGCCGAGGTCTTGCCGGCGGTGTTGTGGCATTGCAGACAGACACCGTTGCCCGGTGCTTTGAGCTCGGTGCTGTGCGGGTTGTGGCAGTTGCTGCAGCGCACGCCCTTGTCGAACATTTTGCTCTGGGCGAAGGAGCCGTGTTCGAATACTTCGTCCTTGATTTTGCCGTCCAGCGCATACAACTCGCGGGTCAGGGGACTCGGCAGGTAGTCATCCATCAGGCGCTTGCCGGCGGTGAAGCCGTCGCCCAATGGCGCGCGACGCGAGTGGCAGCGGGCACAGGTTTCGATTTCGACGGTGGCATTCTTGTCCTTCAGGTCGACGGCAAAACCGGCATGGACCAGGTCAGCTTTTTTTGCTGTCCATTCCAAGTGATTGGAGGCCGGACCGTGGCAGGCCTGACAGCCGACACCGAGGCTGTTCCAGTGACTGTCGAAGGTGTTTTTCGCGGCATCGAAATTGCGTTTGTAGCCGGTGGTGTGGCATTCGACGCACATGAAGTTGGCGTTCTGGCTCGGCTTGCTCCAGTGCAACGGGTCCTTGAAGTTCACGCCCTGGCCTGGATAAAGGTGAAACCAGCGGTGCTTTTCGGTATCCCAGGCTACGCCGAGGGCTTGCAGCCGACCTTCGCCGACCTCGATCAGGTATTGCTGCAACGGCGCGATGCCGAAGGTGTAGGCGACCTTGAAGTCGGCATTCTTGCCGTCAATGCCGGGAGTGTTAACCCAGAATTCGTTGCCCTTGCGCGAGAAACGGGAGGATTCGTTTTCCGCTTTGAAGGTGACGTTATTGAAGTCGCCCAGCATCGTTTCGGCATTGGCCTCCTGCATCGCCAATTGGTGATGGGAACCTTGCCAGTCCTTGACCTGCTCGCTGTGGCAGCCTTGGCATTGTTGCTCATCGACCATCGTTGCCGGCGCCACGGCGACCGGTTGCGGTTTGGCCGGCTGAGCGACCGGCGTACTGACTGGCGCATAAGTCGCGGGCGCCGGTTTGCTGCTGAACAGAAACCAGCCGATGCCCGCTATGGCCAGCAGCAGGACGCCGAGGGTGACGGGAAACAGGTAACGGTTAATCAAGGTCGGTGGCGAATCAGGGTTTGTCTGTAGCGCTTTATTTTTATGTTTCGGCATTGCGACTTCCATAGTCCGGGTGCGTTTGCCGTCAGGCGCGCGTTCAAGCTCGACGCAGCTTTGCCGGATGGCCGGCGTCTGTCAAATGACGGTTGTGGTCTACTCCCTGACAAACCACCGGAAATACGGATTCCCCCCATCCCCGCGCATCACCTCGCGAATATCCCTAGCCCACGCGTCTCGGTCACCGTCATACGCATGCAGACTCGCCCGGTAGAACTGCATCAGGCGTTGCTGGTGTGTGTTCATCCGCTCGTTGAAACCCGCATCCGCATTCACCAGCGGTGGCGCTACACGCAGGTCAAGCAGGGCCGGCAGTACGCGGCTGATCTCCTTGGCCCGCACCCATGGAGCATATTCGATACGCGGCTGATCGTCGGTGACCGGTTGGGCGTCGGCAGCGAAACGCTCCAGGCCTGCACGATCGGTGACCCAGGTCGAGAGCAACGCTGCAGCGGAGCCAATGCCCACGTCCTGTAAGGTGCTACGCACGGTGTCCTGTTGGAAGCGTTGGCTGATTTTCGCCGCATCCAGTTCGATCGGTTCCATCGAGCCCACCAGCAGCATTTCGTGGAACTCACTGGTCCACAGGGTGGCGTAGGGGAAGACGTCGAGAAAGCTGCGCACCAGTGAGCGCGAATCGTCGATGTTCTGGGTGGGCAGCGGCAACCACTGAGCGACCAGGCCTTGTTTCTCCAGGCGGCTGGCGGCCAACTGATAGAAGTCCCGGGAATACAGATTCACCACGCCCGCCGCGGAGGGCGGTGGTGGTTCGAGGGTGATCAAGTCGTAGCGTTGTGGGTTGCGCAGCAGTTCCTGTCGGCCATCGTGCAGGCGTACGTCAACGCCGGGGTCAGCGGCCGCATTGAAGTTGCCTTTGAACAACGGCGCGGCTTTGACCACCGATGGCAGCAGTTCGGCCACGACACGGTGCTCCAGCCCCGGATAGCGCGTCAGGGCGCCCGCGGTGATGCCGGTGCCAAAACCGATCACCAGCGCCGAGCGCGGTTCGCCGTTGTGGATCAGCAGTGGCAGCAACGCCTGGATACGCATGTAGCGCAGGGACGGCATGGCGTCGCCGGTGTTGGAGACGCCCTGAATGTACAAGCGCTGGAACGCTTTTTGTCCTTTGCCCTGAGTGACCACGGCCACAGTCCCGCCGCGTCCTTCTTCGTAGAACGCCAACGTCGCGTTGCGAGCGCCGGGAAACAGACTGGCGAGTTTGTTCACCGGCGTGAAAACCGCCACCGCAATCGACACCAGGCCGATAGCGACCACAGCCTGGCGCCGGCCTTTCTTGACCCCATGACCCTTGCGCACCGCGAAGTAACCAATCCCGGCGGCGACAATCGCCAGCAGACCCAGGGTTCGGACCAGCCCCAGCAACGGGATCAGCACAAACCCGCAGAGCATCACCCCGACAATCCCGCCCAGCGTATTGAACGCCACCACCGCGCCGACAGCCTGACCGACCCGCTCGCGGCCGACGCTCAAACGCAGGGCCAGTGGAAATGCAGCACCGAGCAGCAGAGTCGGTACAAACACGATGCTCACTGCCGTCACCGCAAACCGTGCAGTCATACCCAACAGATCACTCGCACCCAATGACAACACCCAGGTTTCGGCCAGGCTTTGGGCGACCACCAGCCAGCGTCCGAGCAGGGCGATTTCCAGCAACGCGACGAGCCCGGCACCGGCGATCAGCAAACCGAACACACCCCAGGGGTCGCGAATGCGATCAACCCGACGGGCCAACAGGATGCTGCCGAGAAACAGCCCGGTGAGGTACGTCGCCAGCACCACCGCAAAGGCGTAAGTACGGGTGCTCATGAACTGCACGATGGATTGCGACCAGACCACTTCGTAGCCGAGGGCCACGCCACCGGCAATTGAGTAAAGCCACAAGGCAACGCGATCAGGCGCTTTATCGGCGTGGTGCTTGACCGGCGCCTCATTCGGCAACGAGCGGTGGCGTTGGAACCACAAGGCGCCGACGGCGGCCAGCAGGTTCAGCATGGCCGCGGCCAAGGCACTGCCGCGTACACCGAGGGTCGCAATCAACACAAACGCGGCGAGCAAGGTGCCGGCAATGGCCCCGGCGGTGTTCGCCGCATAGAGCTGACCGCCGGCCTTGCCCAGCTGTTGCGGGTTCGTCGCCAACGAGCGAACCAGCACCGGCAGGGTGCCGCCCATCAGCAGCGCCGGAATGCCCACCAGCGCAAACGGCAACACCCAGGCCAGCAGGCCGACTTGCTGTTCCAGCCAGGCAAACGGGCTGGCCGCGAGGCTCATGGCGAAGGTCGCACCGACACCGAGCACGGCCACCAGCACTTCCAGCCCTGCGTAGAGCAGAACCGGCCGCTGCAAGCGATCGGCCCACCGGCCAAACAGCAAACTGCCTAATGCCAACCCTGCAAAAAAGGCGCTGATCCCAGTGGTGATGGCGTACACCTCCACGCCGACCACCAGCGACAACTGCTTGATCCACAGCACCTGATACACCAGCGCCGCGGCACCGGAGACGAATAGCAGCAGGGCGGGAATCAGCAATGCCGGGGCTTTGCTCTGAGTGGCTGGGATGGCCGACGACTTGCTGGCGACACGTGAGGACATTGCGGATTGCCTTGTTCCAATGTGAAAAAACCTTCGGCCGTGCGGGCCCCTTCGCGAGCAGGCTCGCTCCCACATTTGAAATGCGGTCCCCTGTGGAAGCGAGCCTGCTCGCGATGGGGCCGACGCGGTCTCAAGCCAAAAAAAAAAAGGGCCGCTCACCGATGAAGGCGAGCGGCGGTCAAGCGGTCTTACTGCGCAGCTTTCATTTTTTCAGCGATTTTGGCATCTACCGCAGCACGGATCTGATCGATGCTGAAGCTGGCCGGTCTCTGGCTGGGTGGATAGTCGATAAAGGTCTGGAGGAACTTCGCCGCTTTCATGGTGGCGATCTCGAACAGGTAGACGTTCTTGGTGGTCCAGTCGTAATACTGATCGGACACTATGTCGGCACGTTCATACGGGTCCATGCGCAGGTTGAAGACCTTCGGTACACGCAGGCACACGAACGGTTCGCTCCACACTTTGAAGCCGCCTGGCGCGCGTTGTTCGCAAAACACTGTTTTCCAGTTATCGAAACGCATGGAAACCAGCATGCCGTCATCGTTGAAGTAGTAAAACTCCTTGCGCTCGCCTTTAGGCTGCTGCCCGGTCAGGTACGGCAGTTGGTTGTAACCGTCCAGATGCACTTTGAAGTTGGTGTCGCCCGCGGTGGGTGCCCAGCCTTTAAGGAGTTTGTCCTTCACACCGGTGTCACCGGCAGCAGCCAGCAGAGTCGGGAACCAGTCCAGGCCCGAGAACATCTCGTTGGACACTTCACCGGCCTTGATCTTGCCCGGCCAGCGCACGATCGCCGGTACCCGGAACGCGCCTTCCCAGTTGGAGTTCTTCTCGTTACGGAACGGCGTGGTTGCCGCGTCCGGCCAGGAGAACTGGTTCGGGCCGTTGTCGGTGGTGTAGACGACAATGGTGTTGTCGGCGATTTTCAGGTCGTCGAGGGTTTTCAACAGTTTGCCGACGTCACCGTCGTGCTCCAGCATGCCGTCCGCATACTCGTTGCCGGGCATGCCGCTCTGGCCCTTCATCGACTCACGCACGTGGGTGAACAGGTGCATGCGGGTGGTGTTCATCCAGACGAAGAACGGTTTGTCCGCCTTGGCCTGTTTCTCGATGAACGCTTGCGCAGCCGCCGTGGTTTCGTCGTCGATGGTTTCCATGCGCTTGGTGTTCAAGGCGCCGGTGTCTTCGATCTTGCCGTCGGCAAAGCTGTGAATCACGCCACGCGGAGAGTTGGCCTTGACGAATTCAGGGTCGTCCTTGGGCCAGTACGGACGCTCGGGCTCTTCCTCGGCATTGAGGTGGTACAGGTTGCCAAAAAACTCGTCGAAACCGTGATTGGTTGGCAAGTACTCGTCACGGTCGCCCAAGTGGTTCTTGCCGAACTGACCGGTCGCATAGCCCTGCGACTTGAGTGCCTGGGCGATGGTGATGTCGCGTTTTTGCAGGCCGACCGGTGCGCCTGGAATGCCGACTTTCGACAGGCCGGTACGCAGCGGCGTCTGGCCGGTGATGAACGAGGACCGTCCGGCGGTGCAGCTGTTCTCCGCGTAATAGTCGGTGAACATCATGCCTTCTTTGGCGATGCGGTCGATGTTCGGCGTCTTGTACCCGACCACGCCCATCGAATAAGCGCTGATGTTGGTCTGGCCGATGTCATCGCCGAAGATCACCAGGATGTTGGGTTTTTCAGCGGCTCCGGCCGTTGCCGAAATCGCCATCACCGAGGCTGCCACCAGGGCGAATTTCGGTAGCCACTTGTGTATGCGAGTCATCTGACTTGCTCCTTTGTTCACTTGCGTCGCTCAAGCGCGACAAACGTTTTTTGCAGTCCTGCGTTACGCTTTTTTATTGCACTTGCTCGGGTGTGGCGGCCTCGAAGGGATAGATCCGGCGCCATTCGGCGGCCATATCCACGATAGTCCAGCCACGGGTTTTTGCTTCGTCCAGGGCCTTGTCCAGGCGGCCGATCTGCGATTGACGGTCATAGGCCCATTCGCGTTTAGCGTCGGTGTGATGCACCAGCCCCATGAGGCGTTTGCCCGGCCCGGCGGCGGTCCACTGCAACATTTGCAGGTCGCCGTCGGAGTTGCCGAACGCGAGGATCGGACGCCGGCCGATGACCGCGTCGATGCTTTCCGGTTTGCCCGGGCCATCGTCGTTGTGGGCCAGTTTGGCGGTGCGCAGGATCGACGGTTGGCCGTCCTTGAGCTGGTAGGCGGTGACAAACGTGGTGCCGATGACTTGTTCCGGCGGGATGCCATAGACCTTCTCGGCGAAGGCGCGCATGAACGCGGTGTCGCCGCCGGAGACGATGTACGTCTTGAAGTTCTGGCTGCGCAGGTAATCGAGCATTTCCAGCATCGGCTGGAAGATCATCTCGGTGTACGGCTTGCCGGTTTTCGGATGGCGCGCCTGGGTCAGCCAGGTTTTGGCGTAGTCATCGAAGGCTTCGGTGGTCATGCCGGTGTGGGTGGCGCCGAAGATTTTCAGGATGCCATCCATGCCCGACTCGCCCAGGGCCTTGTGATCATTTTCAAGCACTGCCTTGAAGGGCTGGGTGGTTTTCCACTCCGGGTGCTGCGGTGCGGTGCGCTTGACCTCTTCCAGGGCAAACAGCAATTCGAAGTACATCGGCTGCTCGCTCCACAGCGTGCCGTCGTTGTCGAACACGGCGATACGATCGGCGGGTTTGACGAAGTCCTTGCTGCTTTGATCGGTCACCGCCTGGACGAACTCGATGATGTTCTTTTTCGCCGGGCCGTCGTTCCACGAGGGCAGGGGTTCGCTGGTCTGGGCCAGCGCAGGGAGGCTCAGCGCAAGGGTCAACAGCAACGTCAGCCCGTAGCGGTGGCGCAGCGATATCGGGTTCGTCATGGGAAATCCTTCTCGTGAGCGGGATTGAGTGGACGCAGTGCAGGTGCGGCTGACGCTGTGTCGCGTTTGGCCTGACTATGCAGCGTAGCCAAGGATTGCTTGAGGTGGTGCAGCGCCTGTTCTTCGGTGGGTTGACGGCTGTAACAGGCGCGTAACAGGTCTTGCAGGCGCGGGCCAAGATTTGTCAGTTTCAGGCCCATGCGGCTGCGTCTGGCCCACAGGTACAGGGCGCTCAACTGCGCGGGGCTGGCGTCGATTTGCGCCGGAATTTGCCGCCAGGCGTAGTCGGCGGACTCCAGCCACGCAGCGCGTCGGGCGCGGCGTCGGGCCTGCCATTGAAGGTACGTACGATGGACGAACGGACGGGTAAGCCAGCCGAGCAACGTCACGACCAGCAGCACCGCTAAAAGCACCAGCCAGTGCCCAGAGAGATGCATGCGTCCTTGCTGGCCCAGGTTTTTCAGGTCTTCGGTGATCGAAAACACCGGCCGATAAGCGCTGTTGGCGGCGGCATCGAAGGTCACGGCCGGGACTTGGGCCGTTCGGGTCTGTCCGGTGCTGGTGTCCCACCATTTCAGCTCGATCGCCGGCAGGTTGTGGCGGCCTTCGGTATCGATCCGATAGGTCACGGTGTCGATGCGCTGGCCGCCGTTGAAATGGCCGCGACCGTCGTCGAGGTTGCTGATTTGCGCGGCTTTCGGATAACGGCTGAGGCCGGCGACATCCTCCAGTGACGGCGCGGGCAGCGACATCGCCAAGGCGTCGTCGGCCTGTAACGTCAGTTGCCGGGTGAGGCTGTCACCGACCTTCAGGGGTGTCGCCGAGTTGGCGACTGTTTGCGTGAAGCGCAGTCCTTGGGCCACCAGCACCGGCTCGCCAGGTTGGAATCCCGGCGGTTGTGTGGCAATGAAGTGCAGTGGCTGGCTTTGGGCGGTCAACGGCGTGCTTGCCTGACCGGGTGTAGCGCGCACCGTCAATGCCGGGATGTCGAAACCCTGGGGCAGATTCGGGGTGATCCGGTAGCTGTAGCGCATGCCGTTGAACGATTTGCCGTCGAGCGTCTGGTTCAGGTGTTCGGCATGGCCGTCGGGCGGCATCACCAGTGCGCCGGGAAGCTTCAGGTCGGGCAGGATGGGCGCGTCGGTGAACCAGCTGTCGGTGAGGACATCGAGTTGCAGTTGCAGAATGCCGCCGACCATGACCGAGTCGGCGGGTTGCAGGCGGGTCTGCACCCGGAGTTCAGGTTCGGCGGCCAAGGCGCTGGTGCTGATCAGGGAGAGGATCAACAAAGTGCCGAGTTTAGTGGTGAATGATCTGACGCCATCGCGAGCAGGCTCGCTCCCACAGGGGATTTGCAGCGCACACAGATCAAGTGTGGGAGCGAGCCTGCTCGCGATGGGTGCGACTCGGTCTATCAGCCGGATCATGGCTTGCCTCCCGCCTGATCCTGCAAGCTGAATTTCTGCTTCAGGAATTTCGCCGGTGACGTACTGAGGTTCTGCAACCACAGCGCATCCGACGCCGCTTGCTCGGTCTGCACCGCTTTGCTCTGGCCCTTGCCCGGCGCTTTGTCCATTTTGATGTCGTCGGGTTTGACCTCCGGCGCGTTCTGTTCGGCGCTGTCGGTGTCTTTCTGCAAGGCGATGGCCAAGGCCAGGTTGGCGGTGGCTTCAGGGAAGTGCGGTTGCACCTTCAACGCCTGGGTATACGCGGCGATGGCCTGATCAAACTTGAAGCGGCGCACGTAAATATTGCCGAGGTAGAAATACGCCTGCGGGGTGTCGAGTCGCGCAAAACTGGCCAGTGCCAGGTCGTAATCGGCGGCGTTGTAGGCGGCAATGCCTTTCCAGTAAGGATCCACGAAGTGCGCGGCAGCTTGCGGGAAGTGCCCGTGCTCGAAGGCCCATCGGCCTTGCTGGTCCGGGGTGAAAAAGGCATCGGTCAAGGCGTTGGCTTCGGCCGATGCCGGTTGCAAGCCAATGCCCAGTGCCAGCAACCACCCGGCCATCCAGTTCAGGCTCCAGCCCTTGCGTACGCTGAAGAAGGCGATCAGCAGCAGTGGCCAACACAGCCAGTAACCGGCGTCCTTCCAGTGCAGTTCGCGCTGTTCATCGCTGGCACTCTGGAAATGCTGCTGTGCGTGCAGCTCGATCCAGTCCAGGTCGTCGTCATTGAGCGTCAGGCTACCCAACGGCGCATCCAAGGTTGATCCAAGCTGTTTGAGTGCGGCCTGACCAAAACTGCCGAGTGCCGGACGACCATTGCTGTCGGTACGTGGCTGGCCGTTGGCGTCGTGGATGATCCCGCCGTCCTCGCTGCCGACGGCCAGAATCAGCACTTGCAGCGCGCTGTCGTCCAGTTTTTTGTCCAGACTGGAAAGTGATGAGGTGTCGGCGCCGTCGGTGATCAGCAGTAGGGTTGCCGGCGTCTTCTCGGCGATCAGCAGGCGTTTGGCTTGCTCGATCACCGCGCCGACATTTTTCCCCGGTTTGCTGATCAGGTCGGTGCTCAGGGCCTGAATGAAGGTGTCGAGCAGGGCCGGATCGTCAGTCGGTGGCAGTACCAGATGCGCGCTGCCGGCGTAGGCGATCAACCCGCTGCGAGCACCAGCGCGACGCTGGATCAGGTTATGCAGCTTGTGTTTGGCCGCTTCCAGACGACTTGGCTGGACATCGGTGGCGTCCATGGACGGCGACAGGTCGATGGCGATGATCAGTGGCGCGCGATTTTCCAGAAAGTCCGGACGGTCCTGTTCCCATGTGGGCCCGGCAGCGGCGACGGCGCCCAGCATCAACAACACGCACGCCAGATGCACGGGCCGAAAGCGCTGCTGATCCTGCGGCGTAATCAACAAATGCAGCAACAAGTGTTCGGCAATGTTGCTGCGCAAGCGCCGTTGCACATCACGGCTGCGGCGCCAGAGCCAGGGCAGCAGGGCACCGAACGGCACCAGCAACAGCCACAGTGGACGCAGGAAATGGAAGTCACTGAGATTGATCTCCATCTCAAGCCTCCTGCCGCTGACGCGTGAGTGACAGATGCGGACGGAGCAGGGCGCCCAAATGATAGAGCGCGAGCAAACCGATCGCGGCCCCCATTGGCCACCAGAACAGATCCTTTTTTGGCTGATGACTGAGGGTTTTCACTTGATGCGGCGTGAGCTTGTCGAGGGTGCCGTACACCTGATCCAGCGCATTGCGATCCTCAGCACGGAAGAACTTGCCGCCTGTGGTCTCGGCGATCTGCTGCAAACCCTGAAGGTTGACCTTGGCTTCGCCCGAAGCGTCAGGGTCACCAATGCCGATGGTGTGAATGACCACGCCTTTGGCGGCCGCCATGGACGCCGCGTGATCCGGGGTGATGGCGCTGCTGGTGTCGTTGCCATCGGTGAGCAGGATCAGGACTTTTTCCTGTTCGTGGGCCTGGTCGAGCAGTTTCAGGCTCAAACCGATGGCGTCGCCGATGGCGGTGTTGGGACCGGCCATGCCGATGCCGGTGTCGTCCAGTAACAGCGACAGACTGGCGTGATCGAGGGTCAGCGGCGCCTGCGGGTAAGCACCACTGCCGAACACGATCAGGCCCAGCCGATCCTCTTTACGCTTGTCGATAAAGCCATGAACCACGTCCTTGACCGCCGCCAGACGGTTGATCTTCTGGCCGTTGGCGTCGGTGAAATCGGTGGTTTCCATGGACTGTGAAATGTCGATGGCCAGCATCAGGTCACGCACCGGTTGCTGGCGCTCGATTGGCTTTTCGACGAACACCGGGCGCGCGGCCGCCAGTAGCAACAGTGCCCAGACCAGCAGGTTCAGCAGCAACTGCCAGCGATTGCTGCGGGTGCCGGCCTGGCTGGGTGCCTGGCCGACTGCTCGGCTCATGGCAGCGAAAAACGGTACGCGCACGGCGCTGCGGGCTTCGCGGTAATCGGGCAGGTAGCGGTAGCCGAACCACGGCAGCGGCAAAAGGATTAGCAGCCAAGGGTAATCAAGCTGCCACATGGTGATGCTCCACCCAGTGTTTGCAGGTGGCGAACAGGTGTTGGCGCTGTTCAGTCTTAAGCGCCAACAATGCGGCATCAGGCGCATAGGCCAGTTGCGCCAGTTGCAGGCTGAAATCCGCCGGTAGCGGCTGAGCACTGTGCAGTTCCAGGAACGCCTGCCAATCTTTCCCGCCTAACGCCGTCACCTGTGGGAGCGAGCCTGCTCGCGATGGCGTCCGGTCAGTCGACATCAATGGTGAATGTAAAGGCCTCTTCGCGAGCAGGCTCGCTCCCACAGGTTTTTTGTTCCAATCGGTGGGCATCGACAGGGCCACGCGTTTGAGTAGCTCTGGCAGTTCGCGCAGGGCTTGCAACTGATCATCGCTGTTTTGCAGCTCAGCCAGCCGCACCAACGCCTCGCGCCGATAGCGATCCCGCCGCCACTGCCAATACTTCCGTGCGCTGACCCACAAAATGGCAATCACCAACAGGCAGAGCAACACCCACCAACCCCACGTCTGCGGCGCATAACTCACCGGCGCGGGCAGGGCGATCTCCTTGAGCTGCTCGATGCTCGGGATGTTCGGGTTCATCGCCGACCTCTGCCGAGCTTGCCCAGTTCGGCGCGCAATTGTTCCTGCGCCTCGGTGGCGGTGCTGAACATCATCAACGGCACCTGACTGCGGCGCAGCAAAGTGGCGACGTCCTTGAGCCGACCACTGAGAAAGTCCCCCAGCGGCTGATGAACGCTGCGTTGCTCGACGGCCAGTTCCACCTGCAACTGGCCTTGAGTGACCAGCAAGCGGCCATTCTTCGGCAGGTTCAGCGCCAACGGGTCGTAGACCTGCATGGCAATCACATCGTTGTGAGCCGCCAATTGGCGCATCAACTGCAAGGTGCGCTCACCGGCGCCGGCAAAGTCGCTGACGATGCAAATCAGGTGATCGTGACCGGCCACCGCCAGGCAATGCTGTAACACCTTGTCGAGTTGGTCTTCGCCTTCGGCGTCCGGATTGGCCGCATTCAGTTGCTGATTCTGCTCAGCGATGCGACTGCATAGCGCTTCGACACGTTTACGGCTACGCAGCGGGGCAATGGCCTCGATGCGCAAATCGTTGAACACCAGGCCGCCGACCCGATCTCCCGCGTGGAACACCATCCACGCGGCCAACGCGCCAAGTTCGGCGGCAATGGCGGATTTGAAACTGCGCTGGGAGCCGAAGAACATCGACATGCGCTGATCGACCAGAATCAACGCCGGGCGGTCGCGTTCTTCGGTGAAGGTACGAACCACCGGTTTGCCGGTGCGCAGCGACGCCCGCCAATCCAGATGACGCAAGTCGTCCCCCGGCTGATAGCGGCGCAGCTCATCGAAGTTCAAACCACGGCCCCGCAGGCGCGAGGCATGGTTGCCGGCGAGGATGCTGCCTTGCGGCTGACGTGCGAGGAAACTCAGGTCACGCGCCTTGAACTCCAGGGCCATCAACTGCGCCAGAGAGACATAGACCAGACCGTCCGCACTGTTCATTTTCAATCTCAGGCCGGAATTGCGACTTTGTCGAGCAGGCGATCAAGCACCTGATCGGCCGTGACGCCGTCAGCGACCGCGTCATAACTCAGTTGCAGACGATGACGCAGCACCGGATGCACCACGGCGCGAACGTTATCCGGCGAGACAAAATCCTGCCCCTGCAACCAGGCATCGGCCCGGGCGCAACGATCCAGGCCGATACCGCCGCGAGGGCTGGCGCCGATGGCGATCCACCGACCGAGGTCGGCATCGTAATCGGCCGGGTGGCGGGTGGCATTGATCAGGTCGATCAGGTAGCGGTCGATGGCCGGGGACACGTGAACGGCGCTGACTTCCCGACGCGCCGCGAAGATCACCTCCTGGGAGAGCGCGAAGCCTTGCACCGCAGCCGTTTTCGCGCCCAGCGCAAACTCTTCTTCACGTAACAGGCGCAGCACCTGGCTTTCGTTCTCCGCGCTCGGGTAATCCAGCAGAACCTTCATCAGGAATCGGTCCATCTGCGCTTCCGGCAGCGGGTAGGTGCCTTCCTGTTCAATCGGGTTCTGCGTCGCTACCACGATGAACAACTCCGGCAGCCCATGACTGTTGCCGGCCACGGTGATTTGCCGTTCTTCCATGGCTTCCAGCAACGCGGCCTGAACCTTGGCCGGAGCGCGGTTGATTTCGTCGGCCAGGATCAGGTTGCCGAACAGTGGGCCCGGCTGGAACTGGATCTCGTTTTTGCCATCGATCTGATGCAGCACTTCGGCGCCGGTGATGTCCGACGGCAGCAGGTCGGGGGTGAACTGGATGCGGCTCATCTTCGCGTCCAGGTGTTTGGCCAGTGCCTTGACCGTGCGGGTCTTGGCCAGGCCGGGCAGGCTTTCGAGCAACAAGTGCCCGTTGGCCAACAGGCCAAGGATAATCTGGCGGATCACCTGATCCTGGCCGAGTACGGCTTCGGCGATGCTGGCTTGCAGGGCGTTGAGGTCTTGGAGCGCAGTCATGGGATGTTCCTCTCCTAGAAAAACGCCAACGTCAGGTTGACGCTGATGCCATTGCCTTCAGGGCGGTTCTTGGTGTCGAACTCCGGCACCCAACGCGCGCTGACGCTGGCCTGGGCATCGGCAAATTTACCGGCCCAGCCCACCACCGGACCGGCGCCCACCGAGCGGCCGCGAAAACCGTTGAGTGAATCGGCGGTCTGGCCCTTGTCATCGGTGACCTGCTGTACGTAACCGCCGACAACGCCAGCGCTCCAGCCATTGCCGAAACCGTGGGTCCACAGCGCATCGAGGGTGAAAATGTTGCCGTTGCGATAATCCGTGGCGTCGTTCTCGGTGTAGAACTCCAGGCCGCTCGACAGGGTGAACTCGCCGCCCTTGCCATCCAGATGGGTGAAGGCCGCGGTGGGCATGAAGGTGTAAGTGTTCTGGCCGGGGTTGGCCAGACGATCGTCGTTATAGGCGCCGGTCGGCACGTAGATCGGCAGGGATAACGAGAGGTGGTTGACCTCGTCGAAGTGGTAGCCGGCGGCGATCGGCGTGATCAGCATGTCGGCGAACTGTGTGCCAGTGTCTTCGTCGCCCAGTGTCCGGCCGCGCGGGCCGGTAATGCTGATGTTGACGTCGGTGTACTGCACCGGCACGCCGATGGCCGAGGCGTAGTTCCAGCGCCCCTTGCCGGTGTCCCAGATATGGGTGAAGTTGGCCATGGTGTAGGAGACTTTCATGTCCAGATCCGCGCCGATCTCACCGGAAATCGGCACACCCTTGCTGCCCTTGAGGTCACCGTCGTACCAGATGCTGGTCAGCGACATGACCCAGCCAGGTTCCGGCGGCACGATCCCGGCATTGGAAAATACCTGTTGTCCGGTGATCGGCCGGCCGACACCGCCCTCGGCCGCGAGCGCCAACGGGCTTGCACCGAGCACGCACAGGGCCACAAAAGGGCGCACAACATAAGGCCAGACCATACCGAACTCCGTTTATTGTTTTGGTTGATTGACGGGCGTCAGCAGCGGCATTTTCCATTCGCCACTGGTGACTTCCGGCATGCGGTTATTCATAAAACTTCCTTATAAAACGCTTGGGCGTCATTCCACGGCCGTGATGTCGTCGAGTTTCCAGCTTTTATCGAAATAGGCTTCGGTGGGCGCGTACAGCCGGAAGTAGCTGAACCAGTGTTTGCCCGGCACGGTTTGCACCCAGTTGCTCTCGAAATCTTTGGGCGCGGTCGGGCCGAAATACAGGTCCACCGAGCCGTCGGCGTTCTTTTTCAGATCCTGACGGGACGACAGGTCGGCCTTGCGCTGTGGGTTGTCGATCAGGCAACGGCTGTCGATGTCATAGACGGTCATCGACCAGAACTGCTTGGCCGGCGGGTTGGCGCCGACGTGCAGGCGATAACTTTTGCCGCCGTCGAGCCAGTGGCCCTTGGCGTCGGTGTAGGCGCCGAGGTAGGTCTGGCCCAGGCCCGGTGTCCTGGAAACCATGCCCTTGGTGTTGGTCACCGCTTCGTAGAACCAGGCACTGCGCTCCCACAACTGGTCGTAATAAGCCACGCGCTGCGACGGCTCGGCGATGTTCAGCACGGTGTCCCATTGCCGGTCTTTCCAGTACTGGGCGTCTGCAAAACGCTTGGCGAAGGTGTTGGCCTTGGCGATCAACTCGCCGACTTGCGCACCTTGTTCCAGTGCCTTGCGTTGGTTGTCGTTGGGGTTGAAGGGTCTGTCTTTTTCGATGCCCAGGCTGGCCAGCATGGCCATGTAGAAACGGTCCCGTTCGTTGACTGGCTCTTTCTGAATGATCTGGTGCAAGCGTTGCCAATATGCCAGGCCACGCGGCTGAGTGCCGGACCAGGCTTTGCCGCCGGGGGAGAGCAGTTGGGTCTTGCCCGGTTCGGCGCGTTTGGCGTACGGGTACATCTTGAATTGTTCGACCAGCGCCTTGCCCTTGGCCGGGTCCGGATCGAGGACGCGAAAACCCACCAGCACGTTCATCGTTTCCGACTTGGCGAGGTAATACTTGCCGGCGTCGGCCGGTGGCTCGGCACCCGGTGGCAGCACCAGATACTTGCCACCCTTGCCTTTGTCCGGGCCGGTCTGGCCCATGTCGATGATTGCCCGTTGCCAGAAATCACCCACACCGCCAGCCGTCGGGCCGGGCGGCAGTTCGATCACCAGCGGGCCGGTTTCATTGAGGTCGACGAAGCCAAGGATGTACGGCGTGGTGGCGTTGGCGGTGATCACGCCCAGTTTGTCTTCGTAGCTGTTGAGCACCATCAGGTCGCCGCCGTGGGCGCCGAGCTTGTCGCGAAATTCTTCCTGCCATTGCGCGTAGGACACCAGCGGCAAGGCCCACAGGTAACTCTGGGTCGCCTGTTGGAAATCCAGCTCGGCGTAGAGTTTGGCAATCGATTCACGTGCCGGCAGTTCGCCTTCCATCGCGATCTTGCCGATCCGCGTATCCAGCTCCTGGGCGCCGACCCCGCAACTGACGAACATGGTCATCAGGCTGAAACCGGCTGCGCGAATTGCACCGTGCATTTGAAAGTCCTTATTTGCCAAACGTGACGTTGATCCCGGTGAACAGCGTGAACTGCGGCAGGCCATCGCCTTTGCGTTCCACGGTCCACTGCGGTTCGACGAATACGTTGAGAATATTTGTCCCGGATTTCCACACTTTGCCGCCACCGAAACCGATGGGGATGTAATGGGTGTCGTTTTTCAGGTCGAACGTCCAGGTACCGGTCGAACGCAAATACCAACCTTTGGCCAGGTTATGAATGATGAAGGGCTGCATCGTTGCGGTTTCCACGTGAGCGCGATCATGGTCGCCGGCGAACGAACTCTGGTATTGCACCAATGCGCCGAGCAGGCCGCGCGGCGATGAATCAATCGCAATGGCCGCCAGGCCTGCCTGCCATTTGCCGGTGCCGAGTTCGTCTTGATCGGCGGTGGGTGCAGTGATCATTGGACCGATGCCCAGCTGCACACCGTCAGTCTTGAGCAAGAAGATGTCGAAAATGTTCAGATCACCTTCGCCGGTGCTGTAGCCGCCGTTTGGATCGGGCCGAGTGCTGATCGGCACGGTGGCGCGCAGCAATTGCGGCACACCAATGAAATCGTTGGGTGCGATGGGCAAAGTACCGCGCATCAGGACGTCGTTGGTGTGGGCATTGGTGTCGTAAAGCTTGGGTGTGTAGTAGTCCTGAAGATTGGCGCCGGGAGCCAGGTTCAGCGGGTTGTTACTTTTGTTGGCCGTCTCGGCGTTATCCGCGTGGGCATAAACGGCAGACGCCATTGAAGCCGCCAATAGAAAGGCGTGTGCTCCCGCATTCTTCGACATGAATCCCCCGTTCCTTCGTGGCTCATTGGACGACTCGGCACTTGACGGCCGTTACTGCGAAATCTCTTTCCTATCAAGCCTGTAGGACACGTCTGTTGACGCTAGCAGCTAACTCGGGGTTCGCCAGTCGAAGGGGGGAATCTTTGGTTTTTTTGTACACGTTTGCGTGAATTTGTGTGTACTAAAAAGTTAATTCGAAACAGGGGGTTAAGGAGGCGGGAGGCTAAAAAGCAATCGCGGGTAAGCCTCGCTCCTTTGGGAGACCGACATTTTGATCATTCCCACGCAGGCGCGTGGGAATGATCCGCTATTCAGGGCTTTTTCACCTGCGCACGCAGCCGTTCTTCCTGCTCCCGCAGCTCCGGTGTGAACTCGTCCCCGAAGTCTTCGGCCTCGTACACCTGGCGAATCTCGATCTCGGCGTCGGTGCCCGGCATCGGGTTGGGGCAGCGCTTGACCCACTCGATCGCTTCCTGTTTCGACTTCACCTGCCATATCCAGTAGCCGGCGATCAGCTCCTTGGTTTCGGCGAACGGACCGTCGATCACCGTGCGCTGGTCACCCGAGAAACGCACGCGGGCGCCTTTACTGCTGGGTTGCAGGCCATCGCACTCGATGAGGATGCCGGCTTTGACCAGCTCCTCGTTGTAGTTGCCCATCGCGGTCATCAATTCCTCGCTGGGCATCACACCGGCCTCGGAATCCTGGCTGGCTTTTACAATGATCATGAATCGCATGGTCTTATCTCCGCTGGATGTGAGTGATTCACAGGCTAGTCGAATGGCCGTCGCCTGGATCGACAGCTTCTTACGGAAGATCGCCGAAAAGCAGATTTGTTTCTCGACACTAAACTCGCTATGCGGTGAGGGGGCGGGTTGTATCCAATGTGTGCGACGACACTTCACAATTTGTATCTGGGCATAGGTCGTCGGGCCATTTCGTGGTTAACTTCGGCCTCTTCAAAATTCTCTACAACAACGTTCAGAAGGACTCCGTTCATGGCTCAAGTCACTCTTAAAGGCTCCCCGGTTCAAGTCAACGGCCAACTGCCACAAGCCGGTTCCAAGGCGCCAGCCTTTTCCCTGGTTGCCGGCAATCTGTCCGACGTGACCCTGGCGAGCTTCGCCGGCAAGCGCAAAGTGCTGAACATCTTCCCAAGCGTTGACACCCCGACCTGCGCCACGTCGGTTCGCAAGTTCAACGCCCAGGCCAGTGATGTCGCCAACACTGTCGTGCTGTGCATCTCCGCTGACCTGCCGTTCGCTCAAGCGCGCTTCTGCGGCGCCGAAGGCCTGGAAAACGTACAAAACCTGTCGACCCTGCGCGGTGCCGAGTTCATCGAGAACTACGGCGTGGCCATCGCCGACGGCCCGCTTAAAGGCCTGACCGCCCGTGCCGTCGTGGTTCTGGACGAAAATGACAACGTTCTGCACAGCGAACTGGTCAAGGAAATCGCTGAAGAACCGAACTACGAAGCAGCACTCGCCGTTCTGAAGTAAGCGTCGTTTTACAATTGTTAACGGCCTGGCCCTCTCCAGGCCGTTTTCATTTGTGCTTCAGTGCCTTAGATACATCTCCTGTTACGTAAGCCGAAGGTAAATTGCCGGTAAAGGCGCTTTGCTAATCAGCCTCCAGTGCTTATCGTTCAGCCTCCCGTAGAAGAAGCCCACGCGCCCAATGGTTGATCATTCCATGCAATCCTCCGTTTCCCGTAGTCCCCGTCGCTGGCTGTTTGGCCTGCTTGTCCTGTTGGTCATCGCTGGCCTGTGCTGGAAATTCTGGCCCGCCGGCACTGCCCAAAAAGAGGGCGCAGGGCAAAAAGCCGTTGCCGGGCAAACCGGCAGGGCGGGGGGAATGCGTCCCGGTTTCGGCGGGGCGACCGGGCCGGTTCCAGTGCGTGTCGCGCCAGCGGTCAAGGGTGACTTCCCGCTGTACTACAAGGCGCTGGGCACCGTGACGGCGCTGAACACCATCAATGTGCGCAGCCGCGTCGGAGGTGAGCTGATGAAGATCTCCTTCGAGGAAGGGCAGATGGTCAAGGCTGGCGATCTGCTGGCTGAAATCGACCCGCGTCCTTATCAGAACGCCTTGCTTCAGGCCGAAGGCACGTTGCTGCAGAACCAGGCACAATTGAAAAACGCCCAGGTCGATGTGGAGCGTTATCGCGGGCTGTATCGCGAAGACAGTATCGCCAAGCAGACCCTGGACACCGCCGAAGCGCTGGTGGGCCAGTATCAGGGCACGGTCAAAACCAATCAGGCGGCGGTCAACGACGCCAAGCTCAATCTGGAATTCACCAAGATCCGCGCCCCGATTGCCGGGCGTGTGGGCCTGCGTCAACTGGATGTCGGCAACCTGGTGGCGGCCAACGACACCACCGCGCTGGTGATCATCACCCAGACCCAACCGATCAGCGTTGCCTTCACCTTGCCGGAAAACAGCCTGGAGACCGTGCTGGCCCGTTATCGCACGGGCGCCAAACTGCCCGCCGAAGCCTGGGACCGTGGCGACACCAAGTTGCAGGCCACCGGCGTCTTGCAAAGCCTGGACAACCAGATCGACGTCACCACCGGGACCCTGAAATTCAAGGCTCGTTACGAGAATCGTGATCAAGCGCTGTTTCCGAATCAGTTCGTCAACGTCCACCTGCTGGCCGACACCCTCAAAGACGTGGTGCTCGCACCTTCGGCAGCAATTCAGTTCGGCACCAACGGTACGTTTGTCTACGCGTTGGACGGCGACAAGAAAGTCGCGATTCGTCAGTTGAAAGTTGGCGCCAGTGACGGTGAAAACACCGTGATTACCGAAGGCCTGGCGCCTGGGGATCGCGTGGTCCTTGAAGGCACCGACCGCTTGAAGGAGGGCAGCGAAGTGGAAGTGGTCAACGACACCAAGGATGTACCGACCACCCCGACCGGCCACCTGCAAGGCAAATCGGCCGCCACGGCACCTGACGCGACGACCACCGACAAGGTGAAAAAGGGCGGCGCATGAACATCTCGCGGCTGTTCATCCTTCGCCCGGTCGCCACGACCCTGAGCATGCTGGCCATTATCCTGGCCGGTGTGATCGCCTATCGGCTGTTGCCGGTGTCGGCATTGCCTCAGGTCGATTACCCGACCATCCGCGTCATGACGCTGTACCCCGGCGCGAGCCCGGATGTAATGACCAGCGCCGTGACCGCGCCCCTTGAGCGTCAATTCGGGCAGATGCCCGGCCTGACCCAGATGGCTTCGACCAGTTCCGGCGGCGCTTCAGTGCTGACCCTGCGTTTCAGCCTCGACATCAACATGGACGTTGCCGAGCAGCAAGTGCAGGCGGCGATCAACGCCGCGACCAATTTGCTGCCCAAGGACCTGCCGGCGCCGCCGGTGTACAACAAGGTCAACCCGGCGGACACCCCGGTGCTGACGCTGGCCATCACCTCCAAGACCATGCTGCTGCCCAAGCTCAATGACTTGGTCGACACGCGCATGGCGCAAAAAATTGCCCAGATCAGCGGCGTCGGCATGGTCAGCATTGCCGGCGGCCAGCGTCAGGCTGTGCGGATCAAGGTCAACCCCGAAGCCCTGGCGGCCAACGGCTTGAACCTCTCCGACGTACGCACCTTGATCGGCGCGTCCAACGTCAACCAGCCCAAGGGCAATTTCGATGGCCCGACCCGGGTGTCGATGCTCGATGCAAACGATCAACTGACCTCGCCCAAGGACTACGCCAACCTGATTCTCGCCTACGCCAACGGCGCGCCGTTGCGGTTGAAGGACGTGGCAGAGATCGTCGATGGCGCGGAAAACGAACGTCTGGCGGCGTGGGCCAACGAAAGTCAGGCCGTGCTGCTGAACATCCAGCGTCAGCCTGGCGCCAACGTCATCGAAGTGGTCGACCGGATCAAAGCCCTGTTGCCGAGCATCACCGACAACCTGCCGGCCGGTCTCGAAGTCACTGTGCTGACCGACCGCACCCAGACCATCCGCGCCTCGGTCACCGACGTGCAGCACGAATTGTTGATCGCCATTGCGCTGGTCGTGATGGTGACCTTCCTGTTCCTGCGTCGGGCCAGCGCCACGATCATTCCGTCGGTCGCGGTCCCACTGTCGCTGATCGGCACCTTCGGCGTGATGTACCTCGCGGGTTTCTCGGTCAACAACCTGACCCTGATGGCGCTGACCATCGCCACCGGTTTCGTGGTGGACGATGCGATCGTCATGCTGGAAAACATTTCCCGATTTATCGAAGAGGGCGACAGCCCCCTGAATGCGGCGCTCAAGGGCGCCAAACAGATCGGCTTCACCCTGATCTCCCTGACCCTGTCGCTGATCGCGGTGCTGATTCCGCTACTGTTCATGGCCGACGTGGTGGGGCGGTTGTTCCGCGAATTTGCCATCACCCTGGCGGTGGCGATCCTGATTTCCCTGGTGGTGTCCCTGACACTGACGCCAATGATGTGCGCGCGGCTGCTCAAGCGTGAGCCCAAGGAAGCAGAACAGGGCCGTTTCTACCGCTTCAGTGGCGCCGCAATTGATTGGATGATTGCGGCTTACGGGCGCAAGTTAAAGTGGGTTCTCAAGCATCAACCGCTGACCCTGATGGTGGCCATCGGCACGCTGGCGTTGACCGTGTTCCTTTACATGGTGGTGCCCAAAGGCTTCTTCCCAGTGCAGGACACCGGGGTGATCCAGGGCATTTCCGAGGCGCCGCAGTCGATTTCCTTTGCGGCGATGAGCGAACGTCAGCAGGAACTGGCCAAAGTGATCCTGGCAGATCCGGCGGTGGAGAGCCTGTCGTCCTACATCGGCGTCGACGGTGACAACTCGACGCTGAACAGCGGTCGTCTGCTGATCAACCTCAAGTCCCACAGCAATCGCGACCTCAGCGCCACCGAGGTGATCGCGCGCCTGCAACCGGAACTGGACAAGCTCACCGGCATACGCCTGTTCATGCAGCCGGTGCAGGACCTGACCATCGAAGACCGCGTCAGCCGGACTCAATACCAATTCAGCATGTCGTCGCCGGATTCCGTGCTGCTCAGTCTGTGGAGCGGTCGTCTGGTGGATGCGCTGGCCCAACGGCCGGAGCTGACCGACGTTGCCAGCGATTTGCAGGATAAAGGCCTGCAGGTGTATCTGGTGATTGACCGCGATGCGGCGTCGCGGGTCGGTGTGTCGGTGTCGAACATCACCGATGCGCTGTACGACGCCTTCGGTCAGCGGCAGATTTCCACCATCTACACCCAGGCCAGCCAATACCGCGTGGTGCTGCAATCGCAGGCCGGCGAGAAGATCGGGCCGGATGCGCTGAACCAGATTCACGTGAAAACCACCGACGGCGGGCAAGTGCGCCTGTCCAGCCTGGCGCATATCGAGGAGCGTCAGGCGCAACTGGCGATCACTCATATCGGTCAGTTCCCGGCAGTGATGATGTCGTTCAACCTCGCGCCCGGCGTGGCGCTGGGGCATGCGGTGGAAATCATCGACCAGGTGCAGAAAGACATCGGCATGCCGATCGGCGTGCAGACCCAGTTCCAGGGCGCGGCGGAGGCATTCCAGGCCTCGCTGTCGAGCACCTTGCTGCTGATTCTGGCGGCGGTTGTCACCATGTACATCGTGCTCGGCGTGCTTTACGAGAGCTACATACACCCGATCACCATTCTCTCGACCTTGCCCTCGGCGGCGGTCGGCGCCTTGCTGGCGTTGCTGTTGAGTGGCAATGACCTGGGCATGATCGCGATCATCGGCATCATTTTGTTGATCGGTATCGTGAAAAAGAACGCGATCATGATGATCGACTTCGCCCTCGACGCTGAACGCAATCAGGGCATGGACCCGGAAACGGCAATCTATCAGGCGGCGCTGCTGCGTTTCCGGCCGATTCTGATGACCACACTGGCCGCGTTGTTCGGCGCAGTGCCGCTGATGCTGGCGACCGGTTCCGGCGCGGAACTGCGTCAACCGTTGGGGCTGGTGATGGTGGGTGGCTTGTTGGTGAGTCAGGTGCTGACGCTGTTTACCACTCCGGTCATCTACCTGTATTTCGACCGCCTCGGTCGGCGCTGGGGTCGCAAGCCTGAAGCCGTGGAAGCGGCAGAACAGCCATGAACCTGTCCGGACCTTTCATCAAGCGCCCGGTCGCGACGATGTTGCTGAGCCTGGCGATCATGCTGCTGGGTGGCGTGAGCTTCGGCCTGTTGCCGGTGGCGCCGCTGCCGCAGATGGATTTCCCGGTGATCGTGGTCCAGGCGAGTCTGCCCGGTGCGAGCCCGGAGGTCATGGCCTCGACCGTGGCCACGCCGCTGGAACGCTCTTTCGGCGCCATCGCCGGGGTCAACACCATGAGCAGCCGCTCCAGCCAGGGCTCGACCCGGGTGATTTTGCAGTTCGACCTGGACCGCGACATCAACGGCGCGGCGCGGGAAGTGCAGGCGGCAATCAACGCCTCGCGCAATTTGCTGCCGAGCGGGATGCGCAGCATGCCGACCTACAAGAAGATCAACCCGTCCCAGGCGCCGGTCATGGTGCTGTCGCTGACCTCCGACGTACTGGAAAAAGGCCAGCTCTACGATTTGGCCTCGACGATTCTGTCCCAGAGTGTGTCTCAGGTGCAGGGTGTCGGCGAAGTGCAGATCGGCGGCAGTTCCTTGCCGGCGGTGCGCATCGAACTTGAACCGCAGGCGCTCAACCAGTACGGCGTGGCGCTGGACGATGTGCGCAACACCATCGCCAACGCCAACGTGCGCCGGCCCAAGGGCTCCGTCGAAGACGGCCAGCGACTGTGGCAGGTTCAGGCCAACGATCAACTGGAAAAAGCCAAGGATTACGAGTCGCTGATCATTCACTACGCGGACGGCGCGGCCTTGCGCCTGAAGGATGTGGCCAAGGTCAGCGACGGCGTCGAAGACCGCTACAACAGTGGTTTCTTCAACAACGACGCGGCGGTACTGCTGGTGATCAACCGCCAGGCCGGCGCCAACATCATCGAGACGGTCAACGAAATCAAGGCTCAACTGCCGGCGTTGCAGGCCGTGTTGCCGGCCAGCGTCAAACTGAACGTGGCGATGGACCGGTCGCCGGTGATCAAGGCGACCTTGCACGAAGCGGAAATGACCCTGCTGATTGCCGTGGCGCTGGTGATTCTGGTGGTGTTCCTGTTCCTCGGTAACTTCCGCGCCTCGTTGATTCCGACCCTTGCGGTGCCTGTGTCGCTGGTCGGCACCTTTGCGGTGATGTACCTCTATGGTTTCTCCCTGAACAACCTGTCGTTGATGGCGCTGATTCTGGCCACCGGGCTGGTGGTGGACGACGCCATTGTGGTGCTTGAGAACATTTCCCGGCACATCGATAAAGGCGTACCGCCAATGAAGGCCGCATACCTGGGTGCGCAGGAAGTCGGCTTTACCTTACTGTCGATGAACGCCTCGCTGGTGGCGGTGTTCCTGTCGATCCTGTTTATGGGCGGGATCGTCGAAAGCCTGTTTCGCGAGTTTTCCATCACGTTGGCGGCGTCCATCGTGGTGTCGCTGGTGGTCTCGCTGACGCTGACGCCGATGCTCTGCGCCCGCTGGCTCAAACCGCATACACCGGGTGAGGAAAACCGTTTGCAGCGCTGGAGTCAGCGCGCCAACGAGTGGATGGTCGGCAAATACGCCACAAGCCTTGACTGGGTGCTGCGTCATCGCCGGTTGACCTTACTTAGCTTGATTGTGACAATCGGCGTTAACATTGCACTGTATGTCGTTGTTCCTAAAACATTTATGCCTCAGCAGGACACTGGTCAGCTGATCGGTTTTGTGCGCGGCGACGATGGGTTGTCGTTCAGCGTGATGCAGCCAAAAATGGAAACCTTCCGCCGCGCCGTGCTCAAGGATGACGCGGTGCAAAGCGTCGCCGGCTTCATTGGCGGCACCAACGGCACCAACAACGCCTTCATGCTGGTGCGGCTGAAACCGATCAAGGAACGCAACATTTCTGCGCAAAAGGTCATTGAACGCCTGCGTAAGGAAATGCCCAAGGTCGCCGGTGCGCAGTTGATGCTGATGGCCGATCAGGACCTGCAGTTTGGTGGCGGTCGTGAACAGTCCACGTCGCAGTATTCCTACATCCTGCAAAGCGCCGACCTTGGCGAGTTGCGCGAGTGGTACCCGAAAGTCGTTACCGCACTCAAGGCTTTGCCGGAGCTGACCGCGATTGACGCCCGTGAAGGGCGCGGCGCCCAGCAGGTGACCCTGATCGTCGATCGTGATCAGGCCAAACGCCTGGGCGTCGACATGGACATGGTCACCGCGGTGCTGAACAACGCCTATAGCCAGCGGCAGATTTCGACGATTTACGACAGCCTTAACCAGTATCAAGTGGTGATGGAGGTCAATCCGAAATATGCCCAGGACCCGATCACCCTCAAACAGGTTCAGGTGATCACCGCCGACGGCGCGCGGATTCCGCTCTCGACTATCGCTCATTACGAAAACAGCCTGGAAGACGACCGCGTCAGCCACGAAGGCCAGTTCGCCTCCGAGAGCATTTCCTTCGACATGGCTGAAGGCGTGACGGTGGAGCAGGGCTCGGCGGCCATCGAGCGGGCCATCGCCAAATTGGGCATGCCGGAAGACGTGATCGTGAAAATGGCCGGCACCGCCGACGCCTTCGCCGCGACCCAGAAGAGCCAGCCGTGGATGATTCTCGGGGCGCTGGTGGCGGTGTATCTGGTGCTCGGTGTGCTGTATGAAAGCTACATCCATCCGTTGACCATTCTTTCGACCTTGCCGTCGGCCGGGGTCGGCGCATTGCTGTCGATTTACGCGCTGGGCGGTGAGTTCAGCCTGATCTCGTTGCTCGGGTTGTTCCTGCTGATCGGCGTGGTGAAGAAAAACGCCATTCTGATGATCGACCTGGCCTTGCAGCTGGAACGGCATCAGGGCATGGCGCTGCTGGAATCGATTCGCAGCGCTTGCCTGCAACGCCTGCGGCCGATTCTGATGACCACACTGGCGGCGATCCTCGGCGCATTGCCGTTACTGCTGGGCCGCGCCGAAGGTGCGGAAATGCGTCAGCCGCTGGGCCTGACCATCATCGGCGGGCTGATCTTCAGCCAGGTGCTGACCCTTTACACCACTCCGGTGGTTTACCTCTATCTGGACAAACTGCGCCATCGCTTCAACCACTGGCGTGGGGTGCGTACCGATGTTGCTCTGGAAACTCCGCTATGACTGACCATTCGCTTATCACTCTGGCTGCACCGTTGGTAACGGCTCGAGGCTCGCGTTTGTTGAGCCTGGCGCTGTGCGTGGCGATGCTCAGCGCCTGCGCCATTGGCCCGGATTACCAGCGCCCGCAAGCGGCTGCGCCGGCGCAATACAAGGAAGCGGCCGGCTGGCGTCAGGCCAATCCCAGTGATTCCCTGGCCCGTGGCGCCTGGTGGGAGTTGTATGGCGATCAGCAGCTCAATGGCCTGATCGAAAAACTCAACAGTGCCAACCAGACGGTCGCGCAATCCGAAGCCCAGTACCGTCAGGCCCAGGCCTTGGTACGCAGTGCCCGTGGCGCGTTTTTCCCCACTGTGGACCTGACCGTCGGGAAAAACCGCTCCAGCCAGGGCACCGGCAGCAGCAGTTCGAGCCTGACCAGTTCTTCCAGCGGGATTCGTGACACTTACACCGCGCAGGCCGGAGTCAGTTGGGAGGCCGACGTTTGGGGCAAGTTGCGCCGAGGATTGGAAGCCGACACGGCCAACGCCGAGGCGAGTTATGCCGATCTGGCGGCGATGCGCTTGAGCCAGCAGTCGGAACTGGTGCAGAACTATTTGCAATTGCGGGTGATCGACGAGCAAAAACGCCTGCTGGAAGCGACAGTCGAGGCCTATCAGCGCTCGCTGACAATGACCGAAAACCAATACCGCGCCGGTGTTTCCGGCAAGGATGCGGTGGCGCAGGCTCAGACTCAGCTCAAAAGCACCCAGGCTGACATGGTTGATCTGATCTGGCAGCGCGCCCAATTCGAGAACGCCATCGCCGTACTGATCGGGCTACCGCCGGCCGAGTTCAGCCTGGTTGAAACCAATAACATTCCTGCGTTGCCCGAGATACCGCTGAGCCTGCCTTCGCAATTGCTCGAGCGCCGCCCGGACATCGCCTCCGCCGAACGCTCGGTGATGGCCGCCAATGCCAACATCGGTGTGGCCAAGGCGGCCTATTATCCGGATTTCACCCTGAGTCTGAACGGTGGTTACAGCAGCAGCACCTCTTCCAACTGGATCAGCGTGCCGAACCGCTTCTGGTCGGTCGGACCGCAATTGGCCATGACCTTGTTCGACGGCGGCCAGCGCTCCGCGGAAGTTGACCGCAGTGAAGCGGCCTACGACGAGACCGTGGCCAAGTACCGCCAGACCGTGCTCGATGGCTTCCGTGAAGTGGAAAACTATCTGGTGCAGCTCAAGGTGCTGGAAGACGAAGCGGGCGTGCGCCAGGAAGCACTGGACGCGGCGCGAGAGTCCTTGCGCCTGACCCAGAACCAGTACAAGGCCGGCGTGATCGCTTATCTGGGTGTGGTGGTCGTTCAGGCCACCGCGTTGAACAACGAA
Organism: Pseudomonas sp. LS2P72; assembly: GCF_054897865.1. NCBI lineage: Bacteria > Pseudomonadati > Pseudomonadota > Gammaproteobacteria > Pseudomonadales > Pseudomonadaceae > Pseudomonas > Pseudomonas sp. LS2P72. The sequence continues at coordinate 3,890,440 of NZ_CM142708.1, read as the reverse complement.
CGCAGCGTGCTGAGCCTGTTGCAGAGCCGGTTGATTGCCAGTGTGCAGTTGATCGCAGCATTGGGTGGCGGCTGGGATGGAGCGTTGCAAGTAAGTGAAAAAGAGTAGGAACCCATTCCCTGACGGCAACTCGATACTGTGGCGAGGGGATTTAGCGAAACGTCGCACCGCCCCGTTCGGCGGCGAAGCCGTCGTAAAACCTGTATCTGCGGTCTACCTGAAACACCGCATAGTCTGATCTCACGACTGCTTCGCAGCCGAACGGGGATAAATCCCCTCGCCACGTTGCGAGTGTCAACAAGTGTTTCATCGGCTTGATGGCCATTTGCTTATTTTGTCAGTGCGTTCTTTTGCGCAATCAGTACAATCGCCCGATTTGCCCCCCGAGAGCGGAGGGCTGTCACGAGTAGTCTCATGCTTATCGGTAGCTATTCCCCCACGCTGGTTGTCATCTCCCTTTTTGTGGCGATTCTCGCCTCCTATACCGCGCTCGACCTGACCGAACGCATCGCCACGGCCAAGGGCCGGGCTGTGCATTTATGGACGGCTGGCGGCGCGTTTGCCATGGGGGTTGGCGTTTGGTCGATGCATTTCATCGGCATGCTCGCGTTCACACTGCCCATCGATCTCGGTTACGACGTCGGCATCACGTTGCTGTCCTTGCTGACTGGCATCCTGTCCTGCGGCTTTGCCCTGTGGCTGGTCAGTCAGCCAAAATTGCCAGCCTGGCAATTGGCATTCGGCGCACTGGTCATGGGTTCCGGGATCAGCGCGATGCACTACACCGGCATGGCCGCCATGCGTATGCAGCCGGGTATCGATTACGATCCGACGCTATTCGGCGCCTCGCTGCTGATCGCCGTACTCGCCTCGGGCGCTGCGTTGTGGATCGCTTTCCGCCTGCGCCAGCACACACCTTATGTCGGCCTGATCCGTGGCGGTGCGGCGGTGATCATGGGTTTCGCGATCGTCGGCATGCATTACACCGGCATGGCGGCCGCGCGTTTCCCGGATGGCAGCTTCTGTGGCGTGGCCGTCAGCGGCCTGAATGGTAAGGGCCTGGACAATCTGGTGCTGATCACCACCCTGGCAGTGTTGAGCCTTGCCTTGTTGACCTCGATCCTCGATGCGCGCCTTGAGGCCCGCACCGCAGGCCTTGCCCACTCATTGACCGAGGCCAACCGCGAACTGACCCAACTGGCCCTGCATGACACCCTGACCGGCCTGCCGAATCGCGTGTTGCTGGCTGACCGCATCGATCAGGCGATGTCGATGGTGCAGGAACAGGGCGGTTGTTTCGCGCTGATGTTCATCGATCTGGACGGTTTCAAACCCGTCAACGATGCCTTCGGTCACCATATGGGCGATCTGTTGTTGCGTGAGGTCGGCTTGCGCTTGCGCGAGGATTTGCGCAGCCATGACACCCTGGCGCGGATCGGCGGTGATGAGTTCGTTTTACTGGTGCAACTCGGCGAGCAGAATGACGCATTGAACCTGGCGGCCCGTCAGGTCGGGCTGATCGGGCGTTCGTTCCGGGTCGGCGAACATGACTTGCAGATTTCCGCGAGCGTCGGCATCGCGATTTTTCCAGGCAACGGTGAAACCGCCGAGGAATTACTGATGAACGCTGACGCGGCGATGTACCACGCCAAGGGCACCGGTAAAAACGGCTACAGCTTCTTCGATGCCTCGATGAACAGCAACGCGCGCAAACAGCTGCAGTTATTGCAGGACTTGCGTATCGCCATTGATCAGCAGCAATTCCGTCTCTATTACCAACCCAAGTTCGACGCCAACAACGGCCGGCCGGTCGGTGCCGAGGCGTTGCTGCGCTGGGTGCATCCGACCCAGGGCATGCTGCTGCCGGACAAGTTCATCGAACTGGCGGAAAAAACCGGGCTGATCATTCCGATTGGCGAGTGGGTGCTCAACGAAGCCTGCCGTCAGATGCGTGAGTGGTACGTGCTCGGATACACCGACTGGCGCATCGCGGTGAACCTTTCAGCCTTGCAGTTCTGCCATGCGGGTCTGGTCCAGAGCGTCGCCAAAGCCTTGGCCACTCACCACTTGCCGGCCAACAGCCTGACCCTCGAGATCACGGAAACCACCGCCATGAGCGATGCCGATGCGAGCATGACGGTGCTTCAGGAGCTTTCGACAATGGGTGTCGACCTGTCGATCGACGACTTTGGCACCGGCTATTCGAGCTTGATGTACCTCAAGCGCTTGCCGGCCAACGAACTGAAAATCGACCGTGGTTTTGTCCGCGATCTGGAACGTGACAGCGATGACGCCGCCATCGTTTCCGCCATCGTTGCTCTCGGCCAGGCACTGGGGTTGCGGATCGTTGCGGAAGGGGTGGAGACCGACTCGCAGCAAGACTTCCTGACGCAACTCGGTTGTGATTCGCTGCAGGGCTATCTGCTCGGGCACCCGCTGCCGGCCGACCGCTTCATGGTGGATATTCTGCGTGCAGAGCAATTGGCGGTGAGCTGAGAACACTGTGATTGATGTGAGCCCATGCAAAAGCCAGCGATGGCGGTTATTCTTGGCCCCGACTGCTAACGCTTGGAATGGGGGATATTTCGCATGGACAAAGTTATCGTCATCACTGGCGGCAGCCGCGGTATCGGCGCCGCCACAGCCCTGTTGGCCGCCGAACAAGGCTATCGGATCTGCATCAACTACCTGGCTGACGAATCGGCTGCGCAAACTGTGCTGGAACAAGTCCGTGCCCTCGGCGCCCAAGCCATCGCAGTGCGCGCCGACGTCAGCATCGAAGATGAAGTGATCGCGCTGTTCCACCGCGTGGACACTGAGTTGGGCCGGGTCACGGCACTGGTGAACAACGCCGGCACCGTCGGGCAAAAGTCCCGGATCGATGAAATGTCCGAGTTCCGTATTCTCAAAATCCTCAGAACCAACGTCCTGGCGCCGATCCTCTGCGCCAAACACGCGATCCTGCGCATGTCGCCCAAGCATGGCGGGCAGGGCGGCAGCATCGTTAACGTGTCCTCGGTGGCCTCACGCCTGGGCGCGCCAAGTGAATACGTTGATTACGCAGCGTCGAAAGGTGCGCTGGATACGTTCACCATCGGCCTGTCCAAAGAAGTGGCCGGCGAAGGCATCCGCGTCAACGCGGTGCGCCCGGGTTACATCTACACCGATTTCCACGCATTGAGCGGCGACCCGGATCGGGTCAGCAAACTGGAATCGGCGATTCCGATGGCTCGGGGCGGGCGGCCGGATGAAGTGGCTGAGGCGATTGTGTGGTTGCTGTCGGACAAGGCTTCCTATGCGACCGGAACATTCGTCGACCTCGGCGGCGGGCGTTAACCCTTCAGATTTGCACTGTTTGGTCTGGCCTCATCGCGAGCAGGCTCGCTCCCACAGGGATTGGTGTTGTTCACAATTATTGTGTTCACATCCATCCAATGTGGGAGCGAGCCTGCTCGCGAAGGCGGTAGACCAGACGCCATCAAACCTTCAGAACGACCGCACAATCCGCCCCAACGTCTCCATCGCCTTCTCGGCTGTCTCATCCCAAGGACTGCCGTAATTCAGCCGAATGCAATTCCTGAAGCGCTGGGTCGGTGAAAAGATCGGCCCGGGCGCAATGCTGATCCCTTGCGCCAAGGCCATTTGAAACAACTTCAGCGAATCCATCTGCGGTGGCAATTCCAGCCACAGGAAATAACCACCGACCGGTTGGCTGACGCGGGTTTGCGCCGGGAAGTAGCGCGCGATAGCGGCGAGCATGGCGCTTTGCTGTTCTTCCAGGGCGTAGCGCAGTTTTCGCAAGTGCCGGTCGTAGCCGCCGTGTTGCAGGTAATCGGCAATGGCCGCCTGGGCCGGCATCGACGCGCACAGCGACGTCATGAGTTTCAGCCGTTCGATCTTCTTCGCATAACGCCCGGCGGCGACCCAACCGATGCGGTAGCCGGGGGCCAGGCTTTTGGCGAACGAACCGCAATGCATCACCAGCCCTTCGGTATCAAAGGACTTGGCCGGTTTCGGCGCCTGTTGGCCGTAATACAGCTCTGCGTAGACATCGTCTTCGATCAGCGGCACTTGATGGCTGCGCAAAAGCTCAACCAGTTCCTGTTTCTTCGCCTCGGGCATCGTCGCGCCCATCGGGTTCTGGAAACTGGTCATGCACCAGACAGCCTTGATCGGGTGCCGTGCCAGGGTTTGCGCGAGTACGCCAAGGTCGATGCCATCGCGCGGATGCACAGGGATTTCTAAGGCTTTGAGCTTCAGCCGCTCCAGTATTTGCAGGCACGCGTAAAACGCCGGGGCTTCGATGGCCACCAGATCGCCGGGCTCGGTGACCGCTTGCAGGCACAGGTTCAGCGCTTCCAGTGCACCGTTGGTGATCAGCAGTTCTTCCATGGGCAGCATCAGCCCGCCGACCATGTAGCGCAGGGCGATTTGTCGACGCAGTTGCGGGTTGCCCGGCGACATGTCGGTGACGACCATGCGCGGGTCCATCTCGCGGGCGGCGCTGGCCAGGGAACGGGACAGGCGCTGCAACGGGAACAGGGTCGGGCTTGGGAAGGCCGAGCCGAAGGGCACGGTGTTCGGGTCCTTGATCGAGTCGAGTACCGAAAACACCAGTTCGCTGACGTCGACTTCGGTGGACTCGTTGACCTGGCTGCTGATCACCGGCTCGGAGAAAGGGCTCGGTGCATGCGCATTGACGAAGTAGCCGGAACGCGGGCGAGCGCGGATCAAGCCTCGGCGTTCGAGCAGGTAGTAGGCCTGGAACACCGTGGACGGGCTGACCCCGTAGGTCTGGCTGGCATAGCGCACGGAAGGGACACGCTGGCCGGGGCCGAGAACACCGGAGCGGATCAGTTCAGCGATGTCGTCGGCGAATTTTTCGTAGCGTTTCATCTAAGTCCCGCAATCGAATAGGTTCAATTAGCTGTTGTGGCGAGGGGGCTCTTGTGGCGAGGGGATTTATCCCCGTTCGGTTGCGCAGCAGCCGTAAAACTTTGGGGCCGCTTCGCGGCCCAACGGGGATAAATCCCCTCGCCACAGGGGGCCCGCTTTCCACAGGGCACCGCAGTCTAAGGGATCATCGATTCATCGGCGCAACAAACCGGCTCTTCGCCACGCTATAAATCTCTGGCTCATCGCTGTCGACAATCTTGAAGCTGATCGTCTGCGAACTGCTGCTCGGCCGCTCCGTGGTCATCGCCACCGACACCGGCACATCCACAATCTCACCCGGTGCCAGGCTCAGTTCGGTCTTGCCTTGCAACTGGAAGCCTTCGCCATCGACCAGAGTCAGGCGGTAGTCCTGACGTTGCTGGGTCTTGTTGATGACTTTCAGGCTGTAGATGTTTTCGATCTGCCCCTGACTGTTCTCGCGGAACAGGCCACGGTCCTTGCTCACGTCCAGCGACACCATCGGCCGCTCCACCAGGGCCTGGGCAAGCGCACCGATCATCACCAACAGGATCGCGACGTAGCCGATCAATCGCGGCCGCAACAAATGAGTTTTGCCACCCTGCAATTGATGCTCGGAGGTGTAGCTGATCAGCCCACGGGCGTAGCCCATTTTGTCCATGATCGAGTCACAGGCGTCGATACACGCGGCGCAGCCGATGCATTCCATCTGCAAGCCGTCGCGGATGTCGATGCCGGTCGGGCAGACCTGCACGCACACCTGGCAGTCGATGCAATCACCGAGGCCGACTTCAGCCGGTGCCACGTCACGTTTGCGCGGGCCACGGTTTTCGCCACGGGCCACGTCGTAGGAGATGGTCAGGGTGTCTTTGTCGAACATCACGCTCTGGAACCGTGCATACGGACACATGTGCATGCACACCGCTTCACGCAGCCAACCGGCGTTGATGTAAGTCGCGCCGGTAAAGAACAGCACCCAAAACAGGCTGACGCCGCCCATCTGCAACGTCAGCAGTTCTTCGGCCAGCGGCCGGATCGGGGTGAAATAGCCGACAAAGGTCAGGCCGGTCAACAGGCTGATGGCCAGCCACAAGGTGTGCTTGGCCGAGCGGCGGATCAGTTTGTTCAGGCCCCAGGGTGCGGCTTGCAGCTTGATCCGTTGGTTGCGTTCGCCTTCGGTGAGCTTCTCGCACCACATGAAGATCCAGGTCCAGGAGCTCTGTGGGCAGGTGTAACCGCACCAGACTCGCCCGGCGAACACGGTGATCGCGAACAGGCCGAACGCGGCAATGATCAGCAGCGCCGACAGCAGGATGAAATCCTGGGGCCAGAAGGTTGCGCCGAAGATGTGGAATTTGCTTTCGGAAAGGTCCCAGAGCACAGCCTGGCGGCCGCCCCAGTTCAACCACACCGTGCCGAAAAACAGCAAAAACAGAAACCCCGCGCCGCTCATGCGCAAGGTGCGGAATAAACCGGTGAAGCTGCGTGTATGGATCAGGTTGTCGCTGGACTTGGCCTTCATCTTTGGACGCGAAGGCTCATAGCTCTGCACTGAAGGGTTCTTTACTAAAGGGGCGGTTTCTACGGTTCGGACGGGGATTCTATCGCTCATGGTCTTTCGCTCATCAGCCTCCATCAGGCCTGAGCACTATGAGCGGTGATCTGTTTGCATAACAGACTCACCTAATGCAATAAAAAGCGGATCAGATGGGCATTGATCCGCTGCCTGCGACAAGTTGATGCACCCGCAGCAGCGGGACGCAGACGCCTATATCAAGCGTCTGCGGGGGTTGTTGATCCGGGTCAGTCAAATCACCGAATCACTGTCGGTGGCCTTCAAATGCCTACGCCCGTCGACTGCGCCTGCTACGGTCAATGCGTCGGCTTCTGCTTCGGTAATGTAGAAGCGCTGGCCATCGAGCTCCACCGCCGACATGGCTTTTTCGGGGTCGGTAATGATGGTGACGTCGGGACACAAACGAATTTCTTCGCCGTTCTCGGTAATGAAGAAGCAGGTCTGGTTTTCGATGCGCACAGTCATGGAGGTATCCTTTTTTCTGCGGGTTCTAAAGTGTTAGGGCACAGCCGAAGATCATCGTTCTGTGCAACCGATTAATGGTCGGCGCGGTCCATCCTCAATAGAGCAACTTTCTATTCAGTCATCACAAGGACAACACCATGAACGCCTGGTGGCATGAGGTTTGGGTGACCCTGCAAGCGGAGTTCGCCGACATTGGCGACGCTTCACAACTGACGCGCATTACCGTGCGCTTGCTGATGGCAGCGGTGTTGGGCGGGATTCTCGGCTTCGAACGCGAGCAGAAGGGCAAGGCCGCCGGGGTGCGCACCCACATGCTGGTGGCCCTCGGCGCCGCGCTGTTCGTGCTGGTGCCGCAAATGTCCGGCTCGCAGGCCGATGCGATGAGTCGGGTGGTGCAGGGCGTGATCGCCGGGATCGGCTTTCTTTGCGCGGGGACTATTCTGAAAAACAACGAGGGCGACGAGGGGCACGTCAAAGGCCTGACCACCGCCGCCGGATTGTGGATGACCGCCGCCATCGGCGTCTCGGCCGGGTTGGGGCGAGAGGCGACGGCGGTGCTCAGCACGTTGCTGGCGTTGGCGATCCTCGGTGTGATGCCCTTCGTTGTGCGAATGATCGACAAGGACAAGGATCAAAATTCGTAAATTACTCCGGTGTAACGATCACCGGCGGAATCGTCTCTGGCGGGTCTTCGCGCGGAGGCGGGGTGGTGCCGGGGGGCTCTTGCTCAGGCACAGGTTCAGGCTCGGTCGGCGGAATGGTCGGGCTGTCGATGTTTGGATCAGGCGTTTCGGCAGGGATCGGAATGCTCATGAAATTCAGCCTCCAGTGGCACATGGCGTAAGTCGTGCTTAAGTGTGTTGACCACCGTGCAAAGGAATTGATTCCGCCGAAAGCCCAGGCAATTTCTCGTGAACTTTTACCGGCGCCAGTCGCTCGGAACCTAAGTGAGTTCATTCCGGGGCGGACGATCCTGCGGGATGGCTACCCTGTCACAAGCCACAGACACAAGAGCGTCCATGGGGCGTTAAGGAGAGATGCTCGATGACTGCTGAAAAACCCACAGAGCTGAACTACAACCCTCATATGCCGCTGTCGCAGGCTTTACTGCTACCGCGCATCGCCATCGAAAACACCATGCCGACCCTTGATGGCGGGCAGTTCGCCGTCAAAGCCATTGTGGGTCAGGACGTGGTGGTGACCAGCAAAGTGTTCGCCGACGGTCACGACAAATTGGCCGTGCGCGTACGCTGGCACGCCGAGGGTGAGGAAACCTGGCAAAGCGAAGTCATGGCCGAGCTGGGCAATAACGGTTGGCAGGGCCAGTTCCGGGTCGCGTGTCAGGGCCGTTATGTGTTTTGCATCGAAGCCTGGATCGATCAGTTCGCCAGCTTCTGTTATGACCTGGAGAAAAAACACGCAGCCAGAGTGCCGATCAGCCTGGAACTGCAGGAAGGACGGACGCAAGTCCAGCAAGCCGCCGAACGCACGGAAGGGCAGCTGAGCGAGCAACTGGCGGCGCTGCACCATGAATTGTCGGGTCTGCTCGAAATCGAGCAGGTCGAGCTGTTTCTGCACCAGCGTAGCGCCGAGCTGATGACGCAGGCCGATCATCGTGCCTATTTGAGCATCAGCCCCGAGTACCCGCTCGACGTCGAGCGGAACCTGGCGCAGTTCGCCAGTTGGTATGAATTGTTTCCGCGTTCGATCACCGACGATCCGGCCCGTCATGGCACCTTCAACGATGTGCATTCGCGGCTGCCGATGATCCAGGACATGGGCTTCGATGTGCTGTACTTCCCGCCGATCCACCCGATCGGCCGCAGTTACCGCAAGGGCCCGAACAACTCCCTGACCGCCGGGCCGGACGATCCGGGCAGTCCGTATGCCATTGGCAGCGAAGAGGGTGGGCATGAGGCGATTCATTCGGAGCTGGGCACGCGCGAAGACTTCCGGCGTCTTGTCGCGGCGGCCGCTGACCACGGACTGGAAATTGCCCTCGACTTCGCGATTCAGTGTTCCCAGGATCACCCGTGGCTGCAGCAGCATCCGGGCTGGTTCAACTGGCGTCCCGACGGCACGATCAAATACGCCGAGAACCCGCCGAAGAAATACCAGGACATCGTCAACGTCGATTTCTATGCCACCGATGCGATTCCGAGTCTGTGGGTCGAGTTGCGCGACATCGTGGTGGGTTGGGTCGAGGAGGGCGTGAAGCTGTTTCGCGTCGACAACCCTCACACCAAACCGCTGCCGTTCTGGCAATGGTTGATCGCTGATGTGCGGGCGCTGTACCCCGAGGTGATCTTCCTGGCCGAAGCCTTCACCACCCCGGCAATGATGGCGCGGTTGGGCAAGGTCGGTTACTCCCAGAGCTACACCTACTTCACCTGGCGCAACAACAAGTCCGAGTTGGCCACTTACTTCACCGAACTCAACGAATCGCCGTGGAGCGAATGTTTCCGGCCGAACTTCTTCGTCAACACACCGGACATCAATCCGGCGTTTTTGCATGAGTCGGGGCGTGCCGGATTTCTGATCCGCGCCGCGCTGGCGACCATGGGCTCTGGTTTGTGGGGCATGTATTCAGGCTTCGAACTGTGCGAAGCGGCACCGGTGCCCGGCAAGGAGGAGTACCTCAATTCCGAGAAGTACGAAATCCGCCCACGGGACTTCAACGCGCCGGGCAACATCATTGCCGAAATCGCCCAGCTCAACCGCATCCGTCGGCAGAACCCGGCACTGCAGACGCATCTGGGCTTGAAGGTCTACAACGCCTGGAACGACAACATTCTGTATTTCGGCAAACGCAGCGCCGATGGCAGCAATTTCATTCTGGTGGCGGTCAGCCTTGATCCGCTTAACGTCCAGGAAGCGAATTTCGAATTGCCGCTGTGGGAAATGGGCTTGCCCGACGACGCCAGCACTCAGGGCGAAGACTTGATGAGCGGTCATCGCTGGACCTGGCACGGCAAGTACCAATTCATGCGGATCGACCCGGCGCATCAACCGTTCGGGATCTGGCGGATCAGCATTTCCTGAGACTGCTTTTGTGGTGAGGGGGCTTCTGTGGTTAGAGGGCTTTTGTGGTTAGAGGGCTTTTGTGGCGAGGGGATTTATCCCCGTTGGGCCGCGAAGCGGCCCCCAGATAAACCAGGCAACCCATTCCTCCCGTCAGATTTGGATTCACAGCATTTAGGACTGCTTCGCAGCCCAACGGGGATAAATCCCCTCGCCACAGAGGCCGCCTCACCAAAATGAGTGGCGGGCCCAGTAGCTTTATCGAATTCAACAGGAGTTTCAAATGGCGAAGAAACCCAAGGCAGCCACCTTTATCAAGGACCCGCTCTGGTACAAGGATGCGGTGATCTACCAGGTTCACGTTAAGTCTTATTTCGACTCCAACAATGACGGGATCGGCGACTTTCCCGGTCTTATCGCCAAACTCGATTACATTGCCGATCTGGGCGTCAACACCATCTGGCTGTTGCCGTTCTATCCCTCGCCACGACGCGATGACGGCTACGATATTGCCGAATACCGCGGCGTGCATTCTGATTACGGCACCATGGCCGACGCCAAGCGATTTATCTCTGAAGCCCACAAACGTGGCCTGCGGGTGATTACCGAACTGGTCATCAACCACACCTCTGACCAGCACGCCTGGTTCCAGCGTGCGCGCAAGGCCAAGAAAGGCTCGGCGGCACGGGATTTCTACGTCTGGTCCGATGACGATCATAAGTACGACGGCACCCGCATCATCTTTCTCGACACCGAAAAATCCAACTGGACCTGGGACCCGGTGGCCGGCCAGTACTTCTGGCATCGCTTCTATTCTCACCAGCCAGACCTGAATTTCGATAACCCGCAAGTGATGAAAGCCGTGCTGTCGGTGATGCGCTACTGGCTGGACATGGGCATCGACGGCTTGCGTCTGGACGCGATTCCGTACCTGATCGAACGCGACGGCACCAACAACGAAAACCTGCCCGAGACCCACGACGTCCTCAAGCAGATCCGTGCCGAAATCGACGCAAATTACCCGGACCGCATGCTGCTGGCCGAGGCCAACCAATGGCCGGAAGACACTCAGCTGTACTTCGGCGACACCGACGCCAAAGGCCTGAACGGTGACGAATGCCACATGGCGTTCCACTTCCCGCTGATGCCGCGCATGTACATGGCGCTGGCCCAGGAGGACCGCTTCCCGATCACCGACATCCTGCGTCAGACCCCGGAGATCCCGGCCAACTGTCAGTGGGCGATTTTCCTGCGCAACCACGATGAGCTGACCCTGGAAATGGTCACTGACAAGGAGCGCGATTATCTGTGGAATTACTACGCGGCCGACCGTCGGGCGCGGATCAATCTGGGCATTCGCCGCCGTCTCGCGCCGTTGATGGAGCGCGACCGTCGTCGCGTGGAGTTGCTGAACAGTTTGCTGCTGTCGATGCCCGGCACGCCGACCCTGTATTACGGCGACGAAATCGGCATGGGTGACAACATCTACCTCGGCGACCGTGACGGCGTGCGTACGCCCATGCAATGGTCGATTGACCGTAACGGTGGTTTCTCCCGCGCCGACCCGGCGAGCCTGGTGCTGCCACCGATCATGGACCCGCAATACGGTTACCTGTCGGTCAACGTTGAAACCCAGGCCGGCGACCCGCATTCGCTGCTGAACTGGACCCGGCGCATGCTCGCCGTGCGCAAGCAGTCCAAGGCCTTCGGTCGCGGCACGCTGAAAATGCTCTCGCCGACTAACCGACGGATCCTGGCCTACACCCGGGAATTCACCGGACCGGACGGCAAGCACGAAATCATCTTGTGCGTGGCCAACGTGTCCCGAAGCGCGCAAGCGGCGGAACTGGATCTGTCGGCCTACGTCGGCATGGTGCCGGTGGAGATGCTCGGCGGTAACGCCTTCCCGCCTATTGGTCAGTTGAATTTCCTGCTGACCCTGGCGCCTTACGGCTTCTATTGGTTCGTGCTCGCGTTGGAAAACCAGATGCCGAGCTGGCACGTGGAACCGGCGCAAAGCTTGCCGGACTTCACCACGCTGGTGCTGAAAAAACGCATGGAAGAACTGCTCGAAGCACCGTCCCGCGGCACGCTGGAGCAGGGCATCTTGCCGAGCTGGCTGCAGAATCGCCGCTGGTTTGCCGGCAAGGACGCGGCCATTGAGCACGTCAACATTGCATACGGCGTACGTTTCGGCGATCCACAACATCCGGTGCTGTTGAGTGAAATTGATGTCACCAGTGGCGGCCAGACCAGCCGCTATCAGTTGCCGTTCGGTTTTATCTCCGAAGATCAGGTCGGTCCCGCGTTGCCGCAGCAACTGGCCTTGTCTCGGGTCCGGCGCGTGCGTCAGGTCGGCTTGATCACTGACGCCTTCAGCCTCGACACCTTTGTGCATGCGGTGTTGCAGGGCATGCAAAGTAATACCGTATTGCCATCCAGTGCGGGCGACATCTGTTTTGAGCCCACATGGGAGCTGGCGAAACTCGGTCTGACCGGGGAATCGGAAGTGCGTTACCTGTCCGCCGAACAGTCCAACAGTTCGGTGGTGATCGGCAACAGCCTGGTGCTGAAACTGATCCGCAAGGTCGCGTCTGGCGTGCACCCGGAACTGGAAATGAGCGCGTTCCTGACTCACGCCGGTTTCCGCAATATCTCGCCGCTGCTGGGTTCGGTGGTTCGCCGCGATCCGGCGGGTGAGGAAAGTCTGCTGATGATTGCCCAAGGCTACTTGAGCAATCAGGGCGACGCCTGGGAATGGACCCAGAACAACCTCGAACGGGCGTTGCGCGACGAACTGGCCGACGCCATGTCCGAGCAGGAGCAACACTACAACGCCTTGGGCGAACTGAGAGACTTCGCCGGTATGCTCGGTCAGCGTCTGGGTGAAATGCATCAGATCCTGGCGGCGCCCAGCGACAACCCGGACTTCACCCCGAAGGTCACCACCCAGAAAGATGCCCTGGCCTGCGCCAAGGACGTGTCGGCGCAACTGGAACACGCGTTAAAGTTGCTCAAACAGCATCAAAGCGAGTTGAACCCGGCAGACAAAGCCTTGGTCAGTCGTTTACTGGACAACAAAAAAGTCATCCTCAGCCATGTTCAGGAGCTGGGAAAAAAAGCCGTTGGTGGTCTGCGCATTCGCGTCCACGGCGACTTGCACCTGGGCCAGGTGCTGGTGATCAAGGGCGATGCCTACCTGATCGACTTCGAAGGCGAACCGGCGCGGCCACTGCACGAACGACGGGGCAAACACAGCCCGTACAAAGACGTCAGTGGCGTATTGCGCTCCTTTGACTACGCTGCGGCGATGGCGATCAACGTACACAACGTCGACTACACGGCCGATGCCCAAGCCGCTCGTCAGCGTGTCGCTGATCGCTATCTAAATGAAGCAAGACAAGCATTTGTCGACGCTTATCGGCTGGCGGCAGCTAGTCTTGCTCATGCATGGCAAGATCCGGAAGGCGAGGACGCCGCATTGGCGTTGTTCGGCCTGGAGAAGGCAGCGTATGAAGTGGCCTATGAGGCAGAAAATCGGCCCACATGGTTGCCCGTGCCGTTGCACGGTTTGTATGGGTTATTGAGTGGGCTTACACCCTTTTCCGATCTTGGTGGAGAGTAGTCATGAGTTTCTCGAACAAGGAACAGGGTCACGCTAAAGAAGCGTTGCTGCCCAGATCGCGGGACATCGACGCACTGGTACGCGCCGAACATCACGACCCCTTTGCAATTCTTGGCCCGCACGGCGATGGTGCCGGCGGGCAATTCATTCGGGCCTATTTGCCGGACGCCTTGAGCGTGCAGGTACTGGCCAAGGACTCCGGGGAGGAACTCGGCAACCTTGAAGCCACCCAGACGCCGGGCCTGTTCGTCGGGCACTTCGATCGGGCGCAGGCGTATCTGCTGCGAACCCGCTGGGCCGGCGGCGATCAGGTTTCCGAAGACCCTTACAGCTTTGGCCCGTTGCTCGGCGAAATGGACTTGTACCTGTTCGCCGAAGGCAATCACCGCGATCTCAGCGCTTGCCTGGGCGCGCAGCTGAAAACGGTCGACGGTGTCGATGGCGTGCGATTCGCCGTGTGGGCGCCGAACGCCAAAAGGGTCTCGGTGGTGGGTGACTTCAACAACTGGGACGGTCGCCGGCACCCGATGCGCCTGCGTCATCCGACCGGCGTTTGGGAAATCTTCGTCCCGCGCATGCAAGCGGGGGAAACGTACAAATACGAGATCCTCGGCACCCACGGCATTCTGCCGCTCAAGGCCGACCCGATGACGCTGGCCACCTCGCTGCCGCCGGACACCGCGTCAAAAGTCGCTTCGCCGCTGAACATCGATTGGCAGGACCACGACTGGATGCAATCGCGGGGTGATCGTCATCGGGTGAGTGCGCCGCTGTCGATCTACGAATTGCATGCCGGGTCCTGGCAATGTGAGTTGGACGATTTGGGCGAAGTTTCGCGCCTGTACACCTGGTATGAGTTGGCCGAGCGGCTGATTCCTTATGTGAAGGACCTGGGTTTTACCCACATCGAGCTGATGCCGATCATGGAACACCCGTTCGGCGGGTCCTGGGGCTATCAGCTGCTGTCGCAATTCGCCCCGAGCGCTCGCTACGGGTCGCCGGATGACTTCGCCGCGTTCGTCAATGCCTGCCACCAGGCCGATATCGGCGTGATCCTCGATTGGGTGCCAGCGCATTTTCCGACCGATACCCACGGCCTGGCGCAATTCGACGGCACGGCGCTGTACGAATACGGCAACCCGCAGGAAGGCTTCCATCAGGACTGGGACACGCTGATCTACAACCTGGGTCGCACCGAAGTGCACGGCTACATGCTGGCCTCGGCGCTGCACTGGCTCAAACATTTCCACGTTGACGGTCTGCGGGTCGATGCCGTGGCTTCGATGCTGTATCGCGATTACTCGCGCAAGGCCGGCGAATGGGTGCCAAACCGTCACGGCGGCCGGGAAAACCTCGAAGCCATCGACTTCCTGCGCCATCTTAATGATGTGGTCGACCTCGAAGCCCCCGGCGCGCTGGTGATCGCCGAAGAATCCACTGCGTGGCCGGGTGTCAGCCAGGGCACGCAACAGGGCGGACTGGGCTTCGACTACAAGTGGAACATGGGCTGGATGCACGATTCACTGCATTACATCCAGCAGGACCCGGTGTACCGCGCTCATCATCACAACGAACTGAGTTTCGGCCTGGTGTATGCCTGGTCCGAGCGCTTTATCCTGCCGATCTCCCACGACGAAGTGGTACACGGCAAGCACTCGCTGATCGACAAGATGCCCGGCGACCGCTGGCAGAAATTCGCCAACCTGCGCGCCTACCTCAGTTTCATGTGGGCGCATCCGGGCAAGAAGCTGTTGTTCATGGGTTGCGAGTTTGGCCAGTGGCGTGAGTGGAACCACGATCAGCAACTCGACTGGTACTTGCTGCAGTACTCGGAACACAAAGGTGTGCAGAAACTCGTCGGCGATCTCAATCGGCTGTATCGCGAAGAGCCGGCGCTGCATGATCAGGACGACGCGCCGCAAGGCTTCCAGTGGTTGATTGGTGATGATGCAATCAACAGCGTCTACGCCTTCATGCGCTGGAGCAGGGAGGGGCGACCGGTGTTGGTGGTGGCCAACTTCACGCCGGTGCCGCGTGAGGGTTATCGCATCGGCGTACCGATTGAAGGGCGTTGGACCGAGGTGATCAACAGCGATGCGGCCACTTACGCCGGTTCGAACTATGGCAACAGCGGCGGGGCGTTTACCGAGGAAGAGCCGAGTCATGGCCAGCCACTCTCGCTGGTATTGAACCTGCCGCCGCTGGCGGTGTTGATGCTGCGTCCGGGGGGTTGATCTAACACCGAGTCGCTCCCATCGCGAGCAGGCTCGCTCCCACAGTGGTTTTGTGTACGACATCAATCCACTGTGGGAGCGAGCCTGCTCGCGAAGGCGTCAGCCCTGACAAAACATTTCTTCAAGCCTGATCTCACCACCGCATCCGCACACCCAAACTTCCAATCAACCCATTCAAATCATTGTCATCCACATCACTGCTGTAGTCGGCGCTGACGTACAGACTCACGGCGGGCGTCACTCTGGCCACCAAGCCTAAACCCACTTCAACGGTCGATGAATAGCGGCTGCTGCTGATCTTCTCGACCTGATCGAGGTTCACGGTATTGCCGGTGTACACGGTGTGCCACACGTTGGTTCGCACATAGGGTTCGACCCCCAGGCCGTTGATGTCGTAACTACCTTTCAACCGTGCACCGACCCGGCCGCTCCAGGACGTCAGATCGCTGGACGAGGCGTTGCCTGAGCCGGAATACGGGGTGTCGAGGGTAATGCGTTGATTGATCAATTGCGCCTGGGGTTCAACCACCCAGTTTTCGCTCAGGCCAATGGGGAAACCACCTTCCACCGACAGTGTCACCGCGCTGCCCTCGGTCGCCAGTCGGGCGCCCTGGTCATTGCGGGTATAGCCGTTGACCCGACCGCCGCTGGCCGTAAAGTCCACGTGCCAGCCTTGGGGCCCGGTCAAACTCCAGTAGGCGCCGAGGCTCTGGCCTTCGAGGTTGAGGGTGTCGTGGCTGGGGTCAGCAAGGGCGCGGCCGGTCAGCAGCCCGTTGCTGTTGCCTTGTAACTGAGTCATGCCGCTGACCAGTCCGACCCGCTGGGTATGACCGCTACCGCTTTGCAGCGTCAGAATCGCCGGCCCTTTGAATTCGCTACTGCCAGGGATCGCAAACCCCTGAGCCAGAACATCGGTTTGCGCCTGCCGCGAAGCCTGTCCATACACCTGATCCCAGGCCGAAGGCGAAGCATCCTCGATGGTCAGGCGCGAACTTCTTGTATCGGACGCGGCGCTGAAGCGGCCGGAGTAGGGGGCGCTGAAAGTGACGGCGGGCAAGGTCATGACCGGAACGTCCTGACGGTACCAAGGCGTGGTTTGATCCTCTGTCGGCCCTGCCTGTACTTCCATGGACGAGCACAGGAGGAGTGAACTCGAGACAGTGCAAAAAGTAACTTTGATCTCTTGTTGGGTGAATGAAGTTTTCATGGAGGTTTACCTTGCAATCGCATGCCGTATCTCGCTCTGGCGTCTCTCCTACCCCGAATGAGGGGCGACCGAATGTAGTGGGGCAAGCCTCTGGCCGCCCGTTTTTGCGGGAGTCTTGGGGTTTGCCCCAGGTGAATTTCCGGGGGTAGTAACGTGTAGCTAAGAAGACCCTTGACATCGCGTCAAGAAAATGGCCGATAAGTGGTATGTGTATTTTAGGACTCGCAAGTGACTGATTTACGCCGCACATCTAAGTTCTTGTTTGTTCGAAAAATCGTCAAAAAATCCGCGTTCCAGAGCGGTTTTAATAGTGGACTACCGGTTTACCAAGTCACCCTGACACCGAGATTTGCGGCCGTTGCGCGCAGCTGATTGCTGTCGATATTGCTGGTGTAGTCGACCCCGCCATACACGCTCACGGTTTTCGCGAGACTAAGCACAACCCCCACACCGAGGTCAGCCGATGACGATTTTTGCTCGGTATCGATCCGGTCCGCGCCGTCGAAGGTTACCGAGTCGGTCCCGGAAAGGGTGTGCCACAGATTGGCTCGCAGGTAGGGTTCCAGCGGTCGTCCACTGACTTGGTAACGGCCTTTGAGTCGAGCGCCGAGGCGACCGGTCCAGGCACCGTCGGAGTCGAACGAGACGCGGGAAATGCCGTCGTCCTGGCTGTCCAGCGAGACTTTTTGATGGATGACCTGTGCCTGCGGCTCAACCACCCAGTTGCCCGTCACTTGAATCGGATAGCCGGTTTCCGCCGAAACAGTCAAGGCGTGGCCTCGGTTATCCAGTTTGAGACCGCGTTCGGAGTGGCTGTCACCGTCGAGCCGGGTGCCCATGATGACGGTGTCGACGTACCAGCCTTTGGGGTCGGTCAACGTCCAGTACACGCCGTAACTGTCGCCTTCAAGTTTGACTTTGCCAGCGCGCTTGTCTTCAAAGCCTTGGTTGAAACCGTCGACATCGCCCTGCAAACGCGTATGCCCGACAAAAAAACCAGTGCGCTGGGTCTGTCCATTGGCAGTCAGTGAGCTGTACACATCGTTACCCACCTGGAAACCGCTGAGCGAACCGTCGAGCCTTGGCGTTACGGTGCCGGCCCAGGTCTGATCGACGTTCTTGCCGTAGACCCGACCCCAGCCAGCGCCAAAGGCCCCGGTTTCGTTGAGCAGGCGCTGATCGCCCTGGCGCTCATGGAAAGTGCCGAGCGCATTCAGGGTCAGTTGCGCGGCAGCGGGTGGCAGTACCGACCAGGTCGGGACCTCGGGGCGGTACAGCGGAATCGGTGATGCGCCCGGTACGGCTGCCGGTAAAACCGCTAGCGGTGGACTGCCGGCGGGAGCGAGTGCGGCTACCGGCATTGCGACAACCGGGACGACAATCGGTGGCAAGGCCGGATCCGGGTTTGGGAGGGTGACGGTCGCGGGGGCCACAACGGCAGAGCGCAAATACCAACTGTTTTCGCTGCCTGCGCTAACGCCCCCCTTGAACAGGTAGTAATCGAAGGCACCCGCAGATACCGGAGCTTTGAGCGCAAACGCATCGGCGGTGCTGACAGCAGCGCCTTGAGCCTGCACCAACTCAATACCGTTCTGCTGCGTCAACCCGCCGGTTCCGCCCAGATTGGTGACCGTGATCGATGTGCTGCCGGTCAATGTCCCATCGTTCACCACCAGTTTGTCGCTGGGGGAGTTGTCGTTTCCTACCAGGCTTTGCAACAGCAACTGGCCGCCGTTGCCCGCGTAATTGCCTTGCACGCTCAGGGTGTCATTGGTGCGGGTATTACCGCTGCCGAGGTCGATCCGCCCGGCGTTGTTCAAGGTTGCACGCTCACCGGCAGTGAATGGCGTGATGCTGCCCTGGGTTGACGTCAGCGTGCTGCTGCCATCGATATTGAACACACCGGTGCCGCTGGCACTGTCGCCCAAGACAAAGTTGCCGGCCAGGTCCAACTGCGAACCGTTGTTCAGGTTGACCGTTTCCCAGTTGATGTACCGGGCAGCGCCCGCTGAGGTGGTGTGATTGAAGGTCAGCAGGTCTGTGCCGTTTCCACCGTCGATGCTCGGCGTGAGGGCGAGGGTGCTTTCGCCGAGATTTCTCAGGGTGACACTGTCGTTGCCGGCGCCCATGAGGATGGCCGAGCGGATGATACCGCCACCGTCCCACACCAACGTGTCGTTGCCGACGCTGGCGCGGACCTCGCCGCCGATCTCGCCACCCGTCACCGTGATGCTGTCGTTGCCGCCGCTGACACTGACGTTGCCGCCAATTCGCCCGGCGGACACGATGACGGTATCAGTGCCGAAACCGGTCACCAGGTTGCCGAGGATCTGCCCGCCGGACATGTCGAACGTGTTGTCGTCGAGTTTCATGTTGACACGACCGATCGTGCCACCCGTCATCTGCGCAAAGTCACCATCTTCAAAGCCGTCGACAATCGTGCCGCCGCTCATCAGGAATTGGTCGAAACCATCGCCCTGCGCCAGGGACTCAATACTCCCGCCATTCATGATGAAGGTGTCGATGCCGCTGTGCTGGTGGACTTCGCCGGTAATCTGCCCGTTGTCGATTTGCAGAATATTGTCGCCGTCGCCCTGATCGAGTACGCCTGCAAGGGTGCCCGAACCCATGAGCACCCGGTCGACACCCGCGCCGAAGGTTACGTCGCCATTGATGATGCCGGTGCCATTGGCGGGAAAGGTCAGGGTGTTGTTGCCCGATAAGTCGGTCAGCGGGCCACTGCTGGCGCTGTCGCACACGTAGTTGTCGTTGCCGGCGCCAGGAGCGAGCGTACAAGCCGCCTGGGCGGTCTGGGACCAGCCTATCCAAAGCCAGAGAGAAACGGCGCAGGTTGAGTAACGGTACTTGGGCGGTTCTGTCCAAAACATCATGCTCGTCTCCACGCATCGATTGGCGCCCGATCCCTTCACTCGTCGTAAGTGGAAAAGTGTCAGACGTCCTTGGCAGCGCGAATGGCGAGACGACATCGGTAATACAAGTACCCGAACTGGAAAACCTTCGGCAACGTTGGCTGCTACGGTTGATGCCCGTACATGCAACGGTTACGGGCATGCGCACCGTAACAACAGCTTGTGAAAGGCGCTACTGTCACAAATAACAGGTAGGGCCGCGAATTTCCCGAATTCAACGAAGCTGCAGGTGTTTCAAAGATGCACTTCCACCGCCAACGGCAAGTGATCCGACAAATGCGTCCAGGGCTTATGCCCCAGTATTCGCGGTTCATGACTGCTGGCATTGCGCAGATAAATCCGATCCAGGCGCAGCAGAGGAAAGCGCGCCGGATAGGTTTTCGCCGGGCGACCGTGGTGGCGTTCGAAGGCTTCATGCAGGTAGTCGCGTCGGGCGAGGGCGGTGTTGCCTTGCAGCTGCCAGTCGTTGAAGTCGCCGGCGATAATCACCGGCGCATCGTCGGGCAAGGATTCGAGCAGTTGGCAGAGTAGCTGGAGCTGCAACTGGCGATGGCTTTCCAGCAGACTCAAGTGCACGCAGATCGCATGGACTTCAGTGTGGCCCGGCACATCCAGCACGCAATGCAGCAGGCCGCGGCGTTCGGGCCCGGTGATCGAGACGTCGAGGTTGCGGTGTTCGCGGATCGGGTATTTCGATAACAGGGCGTTGCCGTGGTGACCGTTGGGGTAGACCGCGTTACGGCCATAGGCGAAGTCGCTCCACATGCTGTCGGCCAGGAACTCGTATTGTGAGGTCAGCGGCCAATCGTTGTAGCGAGCGGAATGACGGTCGTGTTCACCGACGACTTCCTGCAGGAACACCAGGTCCGCCGACGTACTGCGTACCGCTTCACGCAGTTCCGGGAGAATGAAGCGTCGGTTGAGTGCGGTAAAACCCTTGTGAGTGTTGACCGTCAGCACTCGCAGTCGATGAATCGCCAGGGGCGAGTTCAATGGAGATGATCCGACGGCCTGCCACTTGGAATCACTGGTCACGTTCACTCCTCTGAATCAGGACTGGTTATGTATGCGACTGATGCTGCGGCGGGCAGTTCAGAGCGATTCGTCGCCAGCAGCCTCCACACCAAAATGTAGCAGCTGTCGAGCTTGCCGTGGCGAGGGGATTTATCCCCGTTGGGCTGCGAAGCGGCCCTGTTTTTCAGCCACAAAGCGTCCAATGGATTACGACGGCTTCGCCGCCGAACGGGGATAAATCCCCTCACCACGGCAGGCTCGACAGCTGCTACAGAGTTGTGTCAGACGAAGACAATTTCGTAGGGTAACCGTATCCGTTCCAGAAGCACCGGGGGCAGCAGTGGGGCGAGGCCGATGGCCGGTTCGCCGTCGAGCTGGCTGGCATAGGCGTGGGTGGCGTGGCTTTTGCGCGCGACAGTCCATGTGTCCAGTCGCACTTTGCGCGCGCGATGCCAGGGGATGAGCCCTCGATCACGCGTTGGCCAGTGCCAGGCCCAGACCGGTATTTCGTTGAACGTCGCGCCGACCATGGCCGCGGCCTTGGCACTGGCACGGCCAACGGCGTCATGGTCGACAATGCCATCCTCGCGCCAGGTGCTGAACACCACATCCCCGGGGCGCAAATAACGGGCAATGAATTGAGTCATCTGAAACTCGCGTTCGGCCAGGGCGTTGTCGGTGAAGCCGCCACGAATCCATTTGAGGCTGTGCATCGGCAATCCGAGTCGGCGCAAGGCTTCGAGGCTTTCCTGGGGCCGGAACACGCTCAAGCGTTTCTCCGACCACTGTTGCGAGCCCGGATGGCTGGCGCTGCCGTCGGTAATCGAGATCAATTGCAGGGGATGACCCAGGGCGCTGAGCAACTGCAGCAGGCCGCCACAGGTCACGACTTCATCGCCGGGATGTGGGGCAATCAACACGGCGCGTGCGCCGGCGGGAACCAGGGTCTGAGTGCTGATGACAGGAATGTTGTCCAGTTGCGGGGCACTGTTCCAGATTTGTACGGGCAGGCTGCTTTCGCTGATGGAGACCGTTTTCATGGCTACGTCCTTGTTCACGTTGATAGCAATGTGCGGCGCTCCAAACCCTGGATTGCCGCGAGCAGAGTATTGCTCATGTCACGCTATTCGTCGCCCCGATGTTCCATCTGTTACGTTTTTGGGCTGGAAACCCTGAAGATTCAATTCAGTCTTCTTCCTCACGCTGCAATTCGAACAGCAGCAGTGAACGGCCAGTGACCGAATACTCGTGATCGAACTCGAAGCGTTCCTGACCCCGGATCGACGGTTGATTGGTGTCGATCATGCAGGTCCAGAAACTGCCGTCAGGCACTTCCGGAAGCAGGAAATTGACGATGTCGTGATGTGCGTTGACCACCAGCAGCAGGGTGGCATCGGCACCTTTACGGCGGATACCGGTTTCCTGGGCGCGGCCATCCATCAGCATGCCGAGGCAGCGGCCATGGCCTTCCTCCCATTGTTCGATGGACATTTCGCTGCCATCCGGCGCGAGCCAGGTGACGTCCTTGACGCCGATGTCCTCATTGTAATTGCCCACCAGAAAGCGGCCGCGACGCAGGATCGGGTAGGCCAGGCGCAACTTGATCAGCCGTTTGACGAACTTGAGCAGGGCCTTGCCGTCTTCGCTCAGGTCCCAATTGACCCAACCGATCTCGCTGTCCTGGCAGTAGGCGTTGTTGTTGCCTTCCTGGGTGCGGGCGAATTCGTCGCCGGCCACCAGCATCGGCGTGCCTTGGGACAGCAGCAGCGTGGCAAAGAAATTGCGCATTTGGCGCTGACGCAGCGCATTGATCTCGGGATCGTCGGTCGGGCCTTCGACGCCGTGGTTCCAGGACAGGTTGTTGTTGCTGCCGTCCTGATTGTTCTCGTCGTTGGCTTCGTTGTGTTTGTCGTTGTACGACACCAGGTCGTTCAGGGTGAAACCGTCGTGGGCGGTGACGAAATTCACCGAGGCGTAAGGCCGCCGGCCACGCTGATTGAACATCTCGCCGGAGGCGGTCATGCGACTGGCGAAGTCCGCCAGTTGGCCGTCGTCGCCTTTCCAGAACGCACGCACGGTGTCGCGGAATTTGTCATTCCACTCGACCCAACCCGGCGGAAAGTTACCGACCTGATAGCCGCCGGGGCCGCAATCCCAGGCTTCGGCAATCATCTTCACCTGGCGCAGCACCGGGTCCTGACGGCAAGCGACAAGGAAGCTGTGACGTTCGTCGAAGCCATCGTGGTAGCGCCCGAGAATGGTCGCCAGGTCGAAGCGGAAACCGTCCACGTGCATTTCCGAGGCCCAGTAACGCAGGGAGTCCGTGACCATTTGCAGCACGCACGGGTGACTCAGGTCCAGGGTGTTGCCGGTGCCGGAATCATTGATGTAGAAACGCTTGTCCTCGGGCATCAAGCGATAGTAGGAGGCGTTGTCGATGCCGCGCATGGACAGGGTCGGGCCTTGTTCGTTGCCCTCGGCGGTGTGGTTGTAGACCACGTCGAGGATGACTTCAAGATTGGCTTCGTGCAGGTGCGCAACCATCTCCTTGAACTCGGCAATCTTGCCGCTGGCCAGGTAACGCGGGTCGGGGGCGAAAAACGCGATGCTGTTGTAGCCCCAGTAATTGGTCATGCCTTTGTGCAACAGATGCTGGTCGTTGACGAAGGCGTGAATCGGCAGCAATTCCACGGTCGACACGCCGAGCTTGCGGATGTGTTCCAGCACGTCATCGACCATCAACCCGGCGAAGGTGCCGCGCACATTCTCGGGGACGGAGGGGTGACGCATGCTGATACCGCGCACGTGCGTCTCATAAATGATGGTCTTGTCCCACGGCACGCTCACCCGATGATCGTGACCCCAGGTGTGGGCCGGGTCGATCACCTTGCACTTGGGCACGAACGGTGCGCTGTCACGTTCATCGAAACTGAGGTCGGCGTCGGGGTGGCCGATGGTGTAGCCGAACAGTGCTTCGGACCATTTCAACTGGCCGACCAGTTGTTTGGCGTAGGGGTCGATCAGCAACTTGTTGGGGTTGAAGCGATGACCGTTCGCCGGGTCGTACGGGCCATAGACACGGTAGCCGTAGATCATCCCCGGATGCGCGTCGGGCAGGTAGCCGTGATAGATCTCGTCGGTGTATTCCGGCAGTTCGATGCGTTCCAGTTCGACTTCGCCGGCATCATCGAAGATGCACAGTTCGACCTTGGTGGCATTGGCGGAAAACAAGGCGAAGTTGACCCCCAGGCCATCCCAGGTCGCGCCCAGCGGGAAGGGCAAGCCTTCACGGATTCGCGAGGCCTCGGCTTGAGGTTCTGGCGCGGCTTTCTTCGGACTGGTCATAGGTGCTCCTGCAAAGGGGGGGACATTCTTGGCTCTGGTTTTTTTTGAGGGCGAGCGAACCCTCCGTGGCGAGAAGGCTCGCCACGAGGTCAATCAGGACACAGGTAGAGGCGTCAGACAGCGGGCGGTTTACGCGCTGCTCGAGGCTTTTTCTCGTTGGCTTTTTCGCCCGGCGGGATGACCTTGGAGGCAGCGGCGGGCTTGGCTTTGGTTTTTTCCTGCGGCGCCTTGCCATTGGCTTTGCTGACAGGGGCCTTGGTGCCGGTGGTTTTGCTGCCAGCACCTTTGGGCGATTTGCTCGGTGCCAGCGCTTCGGCTTCAGCCAGTTTGCGGGCCATCTCCCAGTGGCGAGCGTCCTGGCCCTCGGGTTTTCCTTCCGATTCCCAGATCTGATAGGCGAACTCGCGGATGCGTTTATCGTTAGTGCTCATCGCAGTGCTCCTGAACTGAACTCAAGTGTGGGTATTTTGGATAAAAAGATTGACCGGGAAATCCCCCAGCGCGTCGCTGATGTTCAGTTCCCTTTGGGGTGTGACTGTTGTGCTTGAAAAAAGTCCCTTCAAATTTTCATCAGGGACGGTGAACGGTAATTTGACCCGTGTATCGCCCCACAGCGGCGCGTCAATCCGGGGATCGGCACTGTTTTTCAGCAGCTCGGCGCAGCGTATCGGCACGATCACGATGGCGCGTTTCCCTTCCAGCGAGCGAGCAAATGCGAGCACCCGGTGAGCCTGGCTGCCGACGACTTCAAGGGCTTGATACGTCCCTCGTCGAAACAGCTCGGTGTGCTCGAGCCGCAGGTTCAGAACATGGGTGATCAGCGCTTGTTTAATGCGTCCGTCGCGCCAGTCAGCCAACAGCTCGGGCAGTGCCAATGGCGCCTGCATCGACTGCTCACGGCTGGCGTAATCCACTGGCCGGCGGTTGTCAGGATCGACCAGCGAGAAGTCCCAGTACTCGTTACCCTGATAGAGGTCCGGTACCCCCGGCACAGTCATGCGCAGCAAGGTTTGCGCCAAACCATTGAGGGCGCCGGGGACGGCGATGCTCTGGGCTGCTTTGCCGAGGGCCGCGCGTAGCACTTCACCTTCGGGACCCAGCAGCAGACGTTGCAGGAATCGCTGAACCGCTTGTTCGTAAGCCTCGTTCGGCGCGCTCCAGCTGCTTTGCAACTTGGCTTCGCGCAAGGCTTTCTGTTGCCACTGCCACACACGTTGAGTGTAGTTCTCCAGGGCTGCCTGATCGTCACTGCGCAAATCGAGCGGCCAGCTGCCGAGGATTGCTTGATAGAGAATCAACTCATCGCCCGCAGTGGGCACCTGGTCGTCGTCGCGCAGGGGGCGGGCGAGGGTTCGCCAGAACGGGACTTCCTCGGCGTACCAGGCACTGCGCTCGCTCAGCACCGCCAAGCGCGCGCGGGTGTCTTCGCCGCGTTTGTGGTCGTGGGTCGCAGTGGCCAGCAAATTATCGGGGAAGGCTTCGAGACGGTTGATGCAAACCGCATGGAAATCGGCCACCGGCGCGCTGAACTGTTCGGTACTGAAGCCCACGTCATTGCGCGACAGCAACGTCGCCGAACGATAGAACGCGGTGTCTTCCACGGCCTTCGCCGCCGCCGGCGATGTCAGTTGCTGAAACCGCACGCAGGCATGCTTGAGCATCTTGCGCGCCCGGCCCAACGAGCGTTTGCGCCAGGATTCACCGCCCAGCCAGCGGGCCAGGCAATCGAGCACCGGCCAGTCGGCCTCGCCGAGGGTTTGCCTGGCACCGTCCATGGCTTGCTGGAAAAACACATCGTCTTCAGCCGAACGTCCACGCGGGCTGATGTAGGTGCGGTACACCGGGAAATGCACAATCAGTTCCTGCAACGCCCGACGAATCGCACCGAGGGTCAGGTCGCGGGTCATCAGGTCATCCCGGGCCACTTGCAACAGGGCCTGGGCGACGCTTTCAAAGTCGCCGGCGAGGGAGCCGTTGAGGATCTGCTGGCGGGCCAGTTGCGCTTCCTGACGGAAATCCGCAGGCCGTTCGCTGTAGCGATTCCACAGTTCGCTCAAGGGGCCGGCGCCTTCGGGCGCGTGTTGCAGCAGCGACAACTGATTCATGAACTCGTAACCGGTGGTGCCATCCACCGACCAGTCACGGTGCAGGGTTTCACCTTCGCCGAGGATCTTCTCGACGTAGATCGGCAGGTGCCGATCCGGCGACAGGCTGTCGACCCGCCGCCGCAATTTGCGGCAGTAACCCCGGGGGTCGGCGAGACCGTCGATGTGGTCGATGCGCAGACCGTCAACCAGGCCTTCGGCCACCAGCTCGAAGATTTTCGCGTGGGTGGCTTCGAACACGGCCGGGCGTTCGACCCGCAGGCCGCCCAGTTCGTTGATATCGAAAAAACGCCGCCAGTTGATGTCATCTGCCGCCGTGCGCCAACTCGCCAGGCGATAGCTTTGCTGTTCAAGCAACAGGTGCAGGCGCTGGAAACCTTCGGGCGTGAGCGAGTCGTAAGCGCTGAGGTTGTGCTGGATCGCTTGCAGAATCACCGGATCGCCGGCCAGATCACGCAGCTCTGTTTTCAGCGGTATCGCCAGGCTGTGGGCGTCGGTCTGGTAGCTCAAAGTGCTGAAACGGTCTGCCAGCGACTTGAGCGATTCGGCACTCAGCGGGTCATCGGTCCTGAGCAGTTCGCCGTAACTCGTCGGGCAGATCGGGAAGTGATGCTCATAGTGCTCGACATAAAATGCACCCTTTTGCGCATCGAAGCGCAGGGGCAGGGTGCCGTCCTGCAAGGCGATGCCGTAGTCGCTGCCGAGGAAGGGCAGCAGCAACTGGCCTTCCATCAACGGGTCGGGTGAATGCCACTGGATATCGAAGAACTCACCGTAAGGGCTCAGGCGTCCCCATTCCAGCAAGTCCTGCCACCAGGGATTATCGCCACCGCCGACGGCCATGTGGTTGGAGACGATGTCGAGTATCAGCCCCATGTTCAGCTCGCGCAATGCGCTGACCAAACGCCGCAGTGCCGCTTCGCCGCCCAGCTCCGGGTTGACCGTGGTCGGGTCCACGACGTCGTAGCCATGCATGGAACCGGCGCGGGCACTCAGTAGCGGTGACGCATAGACATGGCTGATGCCGAGGCGGGCGAAGTACGGCACCAGCGGCACCGCATCGTCCAGCGTGAAGTCTTTATGGAACTGCAGCCGCAGGGTGGCGCGTAGCGGTTGGATAAGCGTTTGCTTCATTGGTCACGCTCGGCCGCCTGAAGCCGCGCACAGGCGAGCAGTTCCAGGCGTCGGGCGGCGTCCGCGTCATCGAGTAACGCTTCACTGTCGCCGCGCAGGCGTCGGGACCAGTTGGGGTGCGTGTCGGTGGTGCCGGGCAAGTTGGCCTGCTGTTCAATGCCCAAGGCATCTTCCAGCGGCAGCAACACCAGTGGCGCACGGGTATGACCGAGGAAACGTATCGCGGCGTCGAGCACCTGATCGGTTTCATGGGACTCTTCGCGAAAGTTTTGTGGGTCTTCGCTCAACACCCGGCGCAAGCCTTCACGCTCGCGTTCGCGGTGGTGACGCCATTCGATTTCACCCGGGGCGTTGACCAGGCCGAGTCGGGCGTTCCAGTCGATATCGCGGCCATGCCACCAGCCATTGAGCGTCGGCAGGTCATGGGTGCTGGTGGTCGCGAGGGCGTTGTCCGGCCAGTCGAGAATCGGCTTGAAGTGCGCGTTGTCCTGTTCGAACAGCAGCACGCGCATGCCGAGGATCGAGCGGGCGATGAGCTTTTCTCGCAGACCGTCAGCCACGGTGCCGAGGTCTTCACCGAGGACGATGGCCTGATGCCGATGGGACTCGAGGGTCAGCAAACGCAGCAGGTCATCTACCGGGTAATAGAGGTAGGCGCCGTCGGCAGGCGACGCGCCATTGGGGATCACCCACAGCCGTTGCAGGCCCATGACGTGATCGATGCGCAGGCCACCGGCGTGGGCAAAATTGGCGCGGAGCATTTCGATGAAGGCACGAAAGCCATTGCGCACCAGACCCTCGGGCGAGAACGCGGAAATTCCCCAGCCCTGGCCGGTGCGATTGAGAATGTCTGGTGGCGCACCCACGGTCAGCGAGGCGAGCAATTCGTCCTGACGACTCCAGGCCTGACTGCCACCGCCATCGGCACCCACCGCCAGATCGGCGATCAGGCCAATGCTCATGCCTGCGCTGCGGGCCGCGGTTTGTGCGCGTTCCAGGCACCGCGTGATCAGCCATTGGCAGAAGGCAAAGAAGCCGATGCGCCCGGCGTTCTCTTCGGCGAATTCGGCCAGGGCCGCGCTGCGCGAGTTTTGCCATTGCTCGGGCCACTGCCGCCAGTCGAGGCTTTCACCCTTGGCGGCGCGTGATTCTTGAATGGCTTCAAAGCGGCAGTGGTTTTCCAGGGCTTCGCCAGCGGCGTGGCGGAAGCTGCCGAAGTCGGCATGCAACGGGTGTTCGCCCTGCACAAAGCCTTCGTACAACGCCTGCAACAGACGATGTTTGGCTTCGGCCGCCACCGGCCAATCAATCAACGGCAAGGCTTCAAGGTGCTTGAGTTCCGCGGCCAGGCCGGTGGCATCAATCGCGGTGCGCATCGCTCGCTCACCGAGGATGGCACCCGGTGCGGCGTACAGGCTGTTGAGAAACAAGCGGCTGGACGGCGAATACGGGCTGTAACGTTGGGTGTCGCTGCCGAACATCGCATGCAGCGGACTGATTGCCAGCGCTTCGGCGCCGCGTTCGCCGGCCACTCGGGCCAGGTCTTCCAGCGCCTGGGTATCGCCGAAACCGCCATCGCCCGGACGACGCAGCGAGTACAGTTGCACGCTCAGGCCCCAGGCGCGCGGGATCGCACTGTCGACGGCATCTCCGACGCTGTAGCAGCGTGTCGGTGCCACGGCCAGCGTAAATTCCTGTCCGTCGATGCTGACGTGCTGATAACCGACCGGGACCAGGCCGGGCAGTATCGCCTCGGCATCCAGTTTTAAATGAAGTCGCGAGCCATCTTCAAGGTGGATCTCGCACGGTGTTTCGGGCTCAAAGTAATGCGCCAGGCTCAGCCCGACACCGAAGTCTGCGGTCAGCAGCGGCGGCAGGTGTCGGGTTTGTTGCACCTGCAGCAGTTCCTGCAGGCTGGCGTCGATTTCCTGAGCGCTGCCGGCCGGGTGGCCGAGTCCGGTGAGGACGTTGCGTAGCACTGATGGCGCGACTTTCTGTGGGCGGCCGTTGGCGTCGATCCAGTCGACTGCCAGGCCAGCTCGGCTGGCCAGTATTTCCAGTTGCGCATCGCTCATTGGCGCTCTCCATCCGGGGGTAGCAAAGGGGCTGCGGCCGTGAGGCTGACTAGCGCGCAATACGGGGCAAGCGTGCCCTGATCCAACAGGCCGGCTGACTGTGGCGGGTATTCGAACAACAACGAAGCGTCGGCCTGTGGGGAGTGGACCACCGGCGTGTCGCTGAGGTTCAGGTCAATGCACAGCAGACTGCCATCGCCCAGTCGCCAGCGCGCCGTTACCGCGCCTGTGCCCAGCACCTCGGCGCCCAGTGCTTGCGCGCCGGGCAGGCGAGGAATGATCTGCTGGTGGCGGATCTGCAGCAGTTGGTGATACAGGTCGTGCATGGCGGATTTTCGGGTTGATGTGAGCTCGGGGCGTGAAGCCTCGAAGGTCTGGCGCGCGTTGGGGTCGGGAATCTGCTCGCGTTTGTGCGGATCAGCAAACGCGCTGAACGCTGCAAACTCGTTACGTCGTCCCTCGCGAACCAGTTCCGCGAGTTCACCGTGATGGCTGGTGAAGAACAGGAACGGTTGCTCGGCGGCGAACTCGTCGCCCATGAACATCAGCGGGATCATCGGTGACAACAGCAGTAATGCCGTGGCTGCCTTGAGCGCATCGGGGTTGGCCAGTTGATGCAGCCGTTCACCCAAGGCGCGGTTGCCGATCTGGTCGTGGTTTTGCAGAAACAGCACGAAAGCACTGGGCGGCAAATGACCGCTGGGCTCGCCACGGGTTGTACCGTGACGGGTCACGTGGCCCTGAAACACAAAGCCCTGGCTCAGGCAGCGGGCCAGTTGTTCGGTGGGGTTTTGCGCGTAGTCGGCGTAATAGGCGTCAGTTTCGCCGGTCAGCAGCACGTGCAAGGCATTGTGGCCGTCGTCGTTCCACTGCGCGTCGAAGCCTTCTTCGAGCAGGCTGGCCTGGTTGTGTTCGTTTTCCAACGTCAGCCAGACATGTCGCGCCGGATCGGTTTGCTGGCGGACCTTTTGCGCCAGTTCCTGGAGAAAGTCCGGGTCTTCGATGGCGTGTACCGCGTCCAGGCGCAAGCCATCGAAGCGGTACTCCAGCAACCACATCAACGCATTGTCGATGAAGAAGTCCCGCACCTCGCGCCGCCGGAAGTCGATGGCCGCACCCCACGGGGTGTGCTTGTCTTCGCGGAAGAAACCCTTGGCGTAGCGATGCAGGTAATTGCCGTCCGGGCCGAAGTGGTTGTAGACCACGTCGAGAATCACCGCCAGGCCATAACCGTGGGCGGTGTCGATCAGGTGTTTGAGTTGTTCGGGAGTGCCGTAGGAGGCTTGGGGCGCATAGGGCAGAACCCCGTCGTAACCCCAATTGCGATCACCGGGAAACTGCGCCAGCGGCATCAATTCGATCGCGCTGATGCCCAGCTCCACGAAGCGCGCCAAATGCTGCTCGACTTCGCTGAAGCCGCCGAGCGCACCGACGTGCAGTTCGTAGATCACCGCCTCATTCCACGGCCGCCCGAGCCAGGCGCTGTGTTGCCATTGATACGCAAGTGGATCGACCACCACGCTGTGGCGGTCGATATCACCGGCCTGCGCGCGGGAGGCCGGGTCGGGCACCGCAAGCTCCCCGTCGATGTTGTAGCGGTAACGCGTGCCGGCGGGGCAACGGGTGTTGATCACGAACCAGCCATCTGCCTGGGGCAGGAGTGGCAAGGACTGTCCATCTTCCAGTTCGACACTGACGTAAAACGCATCTGGCGCCCACAAGGCAAAACGCGTGTGTTCTGCGTCCAGCATGATTGCGCCGTGGGGCCAGGTCTCAAGGGTCCGTAACGGCATCTATGAAAACCTCTTAATGTTTGCCCGATTTACCCAGCGCTTTGGTCACCAGTTTTTCGTAGAGTTCGGCGTATGGTTCGACCGCCTTGCACCAGTTGAAAGGCGCGGCCATGGCCCGGCAGCGCATGGCATGGAGCAGGTCGGGGAAGGCAAACACCTTGAAGGCCCGGCTCAGGGCCTCCTCGTAACTTTCGGCCGTGGACTCGTCGAACAGGAAACCGGTCACGCCGTTTTCAATGGTGTCGGCCAAACCACCGGTATTGCGTGCCACCGGCAACGAACCGAAGCGCTGGGCGTACATCTGGCTCAGGCCGCAAGGCTCGTAACGCGAAGGCATCAGCAGGAAATCACTGCCGGCGAACATGCGCCGGGCGTCGGTCTCGTTGAAACCGATGCGCACGCCGATCTGGCCTGGAAAGCGCAGGGCCAGCTCGCGCATGGCTTGTTCTTCTTCCGGCTCGCCACGTCCGATGATCGCGATCTGCCCGCCAGATTTGACGATGTACTCGGAGACGGCTTCGGTCAGGTCCAGGCCTTTCTGATAGACCAGTCGCGAAACCACGGCGAACAGCGGACCTTCGCTATCGTTCAGGCCAAACAGCTTGCGCACGTGGGCGGCGTTGACCGCTTTGCCTTCCCAATCGCCAATTTTGAAGGGGCGGAACAGGTGCGGGTCGGTGGCGGCATCCCAGCTTTCATCGATGCCGTTGGGAATACCACTGAGCAGACCTTGCTGGGTTTTGGCGGCAAGAAAACCGTCGAGACCGCAGCCGAAGGCCGGGGTGGTGATTTCCTGGGCGTAGGTGGCGCTGACGGTGGTGATGTGGCTCGAATAAGCCATGCCGGCCTTGAGGAACGACATCTTGCCGTAGAACTCCATGCCTTCCTGTTGCAAGGCATGCATGGGAATACCCAGTTCCGGGCACGACCCAAGACTGGTCACGCCCTGATAGGCGAGGTTATGAATGGTGAACAGCGTCGGGGTGCGCTGTCCACGCCAGTGCATGTAAGCAGGCGCCAGACCGGCAGGCCAGTCATGGGCGTGCACCAGGTCCGGGCACCAGTGAATTTGTGCAAGATTGGCGGCGATATCGGCAGCGGCCAGGCCCAGACGGGCGAAACGAATGTGGTTGTCCGGCCAGTCGCGGCCGTTGTTGGCGCCGTAAGGCGAACCTTCGCGCTCGTAGAGTTCGGGGCAGATCAACACGTAAATGACCAGACCGTCGGGCATGTCCATGCGCCCGATCTTGCAGGGGGGCAACGCGGCGTGACCGCCGAGTTCACCAATGATATGAATCGGGTTTTCGCTGTTCAGCACTTGCGGGTAACCGGGAATCAACACTCGCACATCGTGCAAGTGAGCCATGGCTCGCGGCAACGCTGCGGAAACGTCGCCCAGACCTCCGGTTTTCACCAGATCGGCAATCTCCGAGGTGACGAACAGGACTTTCTTCTTGTTGGGATTCTGACTGGCCACCGGTGCCAGCGTCTTGGTGCCGGGGACGCTGATCGATTGGTGACTGGGGGCGTTCACAGCGCTCGTTTCGCCGACCTGCTGATGTGCACGTTCTCCCTGAATATCTAAAGCCGCACTGATCATATGAATCTCCCGTGTTGTTGATCTAATTCTTAGGTCTGGCACAAACGGTGTTTCGTGGCCAATTCCTGTGGCCGGGCGCAAACGCGCTACGCATCGGTGAGCAAGCGCCGCCAATACGATGAAGCAGAATGGCTATACGGATCGTTGCAAGGATTGCACCAGTCTCAACGCACCTCCTTTTAAGCGGACCCGTCACGACCGGCAAAAGTTTCGACTTTTTTTCCGCTTTGTGACCGACCGGTTTCCCCCCGCGAAACTGAGTCTAGGCCAGAACTTAGAGCGGGAGAGGCCAGATGGCAAAATTGTTCGACAATCGGTTTAAAGAGGTACGGACGTTCCGCTTGGAGAAAGAAACGCACCGACGAAGGGCATGTTTTTTTACGTTTTTGCGTCAAGAAGTATTCGAGATGTCACATGAATGTGCGAAGCGCGGCGTTGCTCGTGCACCGTTGCAGTGCGCAGGTTGGTCCCGTCTTTGGCCGAACCGCTGCCTTACGGTCCGCCTTGATGCCTTGTTATAGTTCGGGCCTCATTTTCTGCCCGGTAAAAGGATCACTGCCATGTCTCAGTACACTGCGTTCACCGTCGAACTGGCCGATAAAATCGCCCATGTGCAGATCAACCGGCCGGAAAAGATCAATTCGATGAATGCCGCGTTCTGGAGCGAGATCATCGAGATTTTCCAGTGGGTCGACGATACCGACGAAGTCCGGGTGGTGGTGCTCAGTGGAGCGGGCAAGCATTTTTCTTCTGGCATCGACCTGATGATGCTGGCTGGCGTAGCCAATGAACTGGGCAAGGACGTGGGTCGCAATGCGCGCCTGCTGCGCCGCAAGATCCTCGCCCTGCAAGCGTCTTTCAATGCTGTCGACAATTGCCGCAAGCCGGTACTGGCGGCGGTTCAGGGTTATTGTCTCGGTGGCGCCATCGATCTTATTGCTGCCTGCGACATGCGTTACGCCGCCGAAGACGCTCAATTCTCGATCAAGGAAATTGACATCGGCATGGCGGCCGACGTTGGCACTTTGCAACGCTTGCCGCGGATCATCGGTGACGGCATGCTGCGTGAACTGGCTTACACTGGTC
Organism: Pseudomonas sp. LS2P72; assembly: GCF_054897865.1. Lineage (NCBI taxonomy): Bacteria > Pseudomonadati > Pseudomonadota > Gammaproteobacteria > Pseudomonadales > Pseudomonadaceae > Pseudomonas > Pseudomonas sp. LS2P72. Next base: position 3,856,316 of record NZ_CM142708.1, on the reverse strand, counting down.
GCACTTTCGGTGCCGAAGAAGCGCGTGGCATGGGCCTGGTCAATCGTGTTTACAGCGACACCGCCAGCCTGCTCGACGGTGTCATGGGCATAGCCCGCGAGATCGCCAGCAAGTCGCCGATTGCGATCACCGGCACCAAAGAGATGATCAGCTACATGCGCGACCATCGCATCGACGACGGCCTCGAATACGTCGCCACCTGGAACGCCGCGATGCTGCAATCCACCGATCTGCGCGTGGCCATGGCCGCCCATATGAGCAAACAGAAACCCGAATTTCTGGACTGATTAAAAATGATTTCACGCTGGACCACTGCAGTACTGGACACCGATCAACCCGGCGGCTGGGCCGTGGCGCGCAGCCCCGAAGGTTTTCTGTTCGATGACAATGGCGCGCTGTTCCCGCGCGAATGGCTCAAGCGCCAGGACCTGTCGATCCTTGCTGAACATGGCATCGGTCACCTGGACGGCGAACCGGTCTATTTGTTGGAACTGCGCAGTCACAGCGACGTGCCGGGCTGCAACTGGAAGGGGCTGCGGGCGTTCATGCTCGAAGGCGACCATACGGTTTACAAGGTGCTCGGTTATGCCGCGCAAATCGGCACCTGGGCCCGCGAACACCGCTTTTGCGGTAACTGCGGGCAGGCGATGACCCAGGTGACCCGGGAACGGGCGATGTATTGCGAACCGTGTGATTTACGCAGCTACCCGCGCATTTCGCCGAGCATGATTGTGCTGGTGACCCGTGGCGATGAAGTCCTGCTGGCCCGTTCGCCTCGCTTTGTCACCGGCGTCTACAGCACGTTGGCGGGGTTTGCCGAACCGGGCGAATCGGCCGAAGACTGCCTGATTCGCGAAGTCCGCGAAGAAGTGCAGATCGAGGTCAAGAATATCCAGTACATGGGCAGCCAGTGCTGGCCGTTCCCGCATTCGATGATGCTGGGTTTCCATGCCGAATACGCCGGTGGCGAGATCGTGTGTCAGGAAGATGAGATCGAAGACGCCCAGTGGTTCAACGTTCATGAGCTGCCGCCGTTGCCGGCGTCGCGCTCGATTGCCCGTTACCTGATCGACGTCTATGTGGCGCGGCGCTTAGGCCACGCTGAACCAGTGTTGCCAGGCTAACCGCACGGTCAAGCCCAGCACCACGGTGATGAATACCGGGCGAATGAACTTCGCACCGCCGCTGATGGCGGTGCGAGCCCCGAAGAACGCCCCGACCATCACCGACAGGCCCATGCTCAGGCCGATGATCCAGTCCACCTGCCCGGAAAATACGAACACCGACAGTGCCGCAATGTTGCTGACGAAGTTCATGCTGCGCGCCACACCGCTGGCCTTCACCAGATCGATGGGGTACATCAGCATCGTGCTGACGGTCCAGAACGCGCCGGTGCCGGGGCCGGCCACGCCGTCGTAAAAACCGAGGCTGAAGCCTTGGGTCGATTGCCACTTTTTCTTGATCGGTGCGTCGCTGTCCAGCGGCGCCTTCGGCGTGCCGCCAAACAATAGATAGAGGCCACAGGCGAAAACGATCACCGGGAGCATCTTGTTCAGCCATTCCGCGGGCAGGTAGTGAGCGACTACGGCACCGGTCAGCGCGCCCACCAGCGTGCCGACAATGGCGTGCATCCACTGCCTTGGATGGAACAGCTTGCGTCGGTAGAAGGTGAAACTGGCCGTGGCCGAGCCGAACGTCGAACTGAGTTTGTTAGTGCCCAGCACCAGATGCGGCGGCAGGCCTGCGGTCAGCAGCGCCGGGGTGGTCAACAAACCACCGCCGCCGGCAATGGCGTCAATGAAACCGGCAATGAAAGCAACGAGGGCCAGAACGGCCAGGGTGGTGAGGTCAACACTGAGTTCAAATGGCATGGAATCGGCTTATTCGGCGGGGTGCAGGACAGGGCTGCGGGGAAGGGCCGATATCTTACCTATATCCAACTTCTGCGGCGACCGCTCTGGCCTCATCGCGAGCAGGCTCACTCCCACATTTGATCTATGTCGCACCGAAGATCCCCTGTGGGAGCGAGCCTGCTCGCGATGGCGTCAGCCCAAACAACCCATCACTTTGGCTGCGGCCCATTGCCGATCTGCCACACAAACGGCGGCTCGGTCCCGTTGATCGCCCAATCCCCGACAATCCGTGCCTTGTAGATCACCGGGTTGTGCGACGACACGGTCCGCGCATTGCGCCAGTGCCGGTCCAGCGATTTACCCACGCGAGTATCCGAAGCCCCCAGCGCGTTGAACAGTTGCGTGGTCGCTCGCTGGATCAGTTCCGACACCACCACCTGCGCCTTGGCCGATTCGATTTCCGCCGCGACATTCGCCTCATGTTCCAAGGCGTCATCACCCGAGAATCTCGCCAGATAAGCCCGCTGCGCCGGTTGCGCAGCCCTCAAGGCGCTGGCCTCGGCCGCATACACCAGGGCCGCGATTTCACCGACCACTTGCTGCACCTGCGAATCCTGGCTGACATGCTGCGCATTGCCATGGCTGTAGATGCGTTTACGTTCACGCACCTGATGAGCCACATCGCGCAATGCCGCACGGCCGATCCCGGCCAGGGTCGCCAGCAGCACCAACTGATAAAACGCGGTCTGGTATTTGAAACGGGTGGCGAAGTCGATGATGTTCTCGGCCTCCACGTCGGCATCGATAAACCGTGAAGTACCACTGCCGGTAGTGCGTTGGCCGAAACCGTCCCAGTCGTCGCTCTGCACGATGCCCGGCTGACGAGTGCGGACCGCAGCAATCACGTCGTCGCCGGTGTCGCTGCGTTGCGCGTACACGTCGATCCAGTCGGAGAACAGGCTGCCGGTGCTGTAGAACTTCTCACCGTTGAGCCTCCACTGATCGCCGTGAGGCGAGACTTTGGTGATGACATCGCCGATCGCCACGCTGCCAATCTCGGTCCAGGCATTGCCGGCGATATCACCCTCGACGAAGCGTTTGAACCAGAGGTCCCGGCCCGGACCCTGCGGGGAATTCAAGCGATCCTCGGCGAAGGCGAAGTGCCCGCGCAAGGCCTGAGGTACGTTGGAATCGGCTTCGGCCAATTCGATCAGCAGCTCAAACAGTTGTGGGACAGAGGCGCCGCCACCGCCGTATTCAACCGGAATCCGTACGGCGCCGAAACCGGCGTCCTTGAGCCACTGAATCGGTTCGTACGGAAGGCTGCGGGACTGTTCGCGCTCAACGGCACCGGCGGCGATGCGTTGGAAGATCGGCCGGAACCTTGCGGCCAGCGCTTCATAGTCAGCGCCGGTGGACAGCGGATTGATTACCTGGTGTTCGGTCATGGGACGGCTCCTTGATTCGGCAGTGGATGCCACTGGGGATTGCACGGACCATGCCGAATTCAAAGGCCTGTCATTACGGGCATGCACGGGTTTGCCCCGACTGCAACTGTTGCAGCGCCAACAGTGCATCAGCAAATTGCTCAGACACACCCGGATCCCTGTAGGAGCGAGCCTGCTCGCGAAAGCGGTATGTCAGCCAACGAAGATGTTGAATGGCACACCGCTTTCGCGAGCAGGCTCGCTCCCACAGGGTTCTCGCCCGGCTCAAGACACTCGTGCCACACGCCACGTTTCAGCGCTGGCACGGTTGCTGCTCTTACCTCAGGACTTTCCTAAAGTCCCGAGGACATGCCAATGAGTCAGCAAGCCGTCAAATTTGCCTACTGGGTGCCGAACGTCAGCGGCGGGCTGGTGGTCAGCAAGATCGAGCAACGCACCCACTGGGGCATCGACTACAACCGCAAACTGGCGCAACTGGCCGAGGAGGCAGGGTTTGAATACGCCCTGACGCAGATCCGCTTCACCGCCGGTTACGGCGCCGAGTACCAGCACGAATCCGTCGCCTTCAGCCACGCGTTGCTGGCCGCCACGACCAAACTGAAAGTGATCGCCGCGATCCTGCCCGGCCCTTGGCAACCGGCGTTGGCGGCCAAGCAATTGGCAACCATCGACCAGCTGACTAACGGCCGGGTGGCGGTGAACATTGTCAGTGGCTGGTTCAAGGGTGAGTTCCAGGCGATTGGTGAACATTGGCTGGAACACGACGAGCGTTATCGCCGCTCCGAAGAATTCATTCGCTCGCTGAAGGGCATCTGGAGCCAGGACAACTTCAGCTTTCGCGGCGACTTCTACCGCTTCGACAACTACAGCCTCAAACCCAAACCGCTCGGTCAGCCGGAAATCTTCCAGGGCGGCAGTTCCCGCGCGGCTCGAGACATGGCGGCACGGGTGTCGGACTGGTACTTCACCAACGGCAACACCCCGGAAGGCATCAAGGCCCAGGTCGATGACATTCGCACCAAGGCGGCGGCGAACAATCATTCGGTGAAAGTCGGCGTGAACGCGTTTGTCATTGCCCGCGACACTGAAGAAGAAGCGCGAGCCGTGCTGGCGCAGATCATCGATCAGGCGGACCCCGAGGCGGTGAATGCGTTTGGCGATGCGGCGAAGCAGGCGGGCAGGGCGTCACCTGAGGGTGAGGGCAATTGGGCCAAGTCGACCTTCGAGGATCTGGTGCAGTACAACGACGGTTTCAAGACCAACCTGATCGGTACGCCGCAGCAGATTGCCGAGCGGATCGTCGCGCTGAAAGCGGTGGGCGTGGATCTGGTGTTGGCGGGGTTTCTGCACTTTCAGGAAGAAGTGGAGTATTTCGGCAAGCGGGTATTGCCGTTGGTGCGTGAGCTGGAAGCAAAAGCGCAGGTGAAGCAGGCCGCCGCGGTAGCCTGAACACCACCAAACTCCTGTGGGAGCGAGCCGGCTCCGGGCGGCGTTCCGACGATGGCGCCAACAAATTCAACATCAATGTTGACTGATAGTCCGCTATCGTCGGAACGCCGCCCGGAGCCGGCTCGCTCCCACATTGGATCTCGGTGAAGTTACAGACCCAGGTCAGACAAGCCTGGATGATCATCCGGCCGACGGCCCAGCGGCCAATGGAACTTGCGGTCGCTTTCCTTGATCGGCATGTCGTTGATGCAGGCAAACCGATTGGCCATCAAACCGTTCTCGTCGAACTCCCAGTTTTCGTTGCCGTAGGAACGGAACCAGTTGCCCGAGTCGTCGTGCCATTCGTAGGCATAACGCACGGCGATGCGGTTGCCGGTAAAGGCCCAAAGTTCTTTGATCAGGCGGTAATCCAGTTCCTTGGCCCATTTGCGCGTCAGGAAACCTTTGGCTTCTTCGCGGTTGTAGGCAAACTCGGCGCGGTTACGCCATTGGGTGTCCAGGGTGTAGGCCAGCGACACGCGTTCCGGGTCGCGGGAGTTCCAGCCGTCTTCGGCCAGGCGTACTTTTTCGATGGCCGATTCACGGGTGAATGGCGGCAATGGCGGACGAACTTTGGCATCAGACATTAATAGTTTCCCTATCAAAGTAAAGTTCTAGCAAGTTGTCGGGCTTGGTTTAAGTGTTACAGGTCCAATAACTTTCGCGCCATGCATTGCGCATTATCGGCGGCACTGTGATCACCCATGACAAGCGCCACGGTAATGGCACCGTCGATCAGGATCAGCAGCTGTTTGGCCAGCGTCTCCGGGTCTGTGGCGCCATGTTCGGTGCAGAGCTCGCGCACGTAGTCGAGCAGCTTCTGTTTGTGGTCTTTGGCGACCAGGCGAACCGGGTCTTGCGGGTCGCCGGTTTCGCCGCTGGTGTTGATGAATGCACAGCCACGGAAACCTTCAGAGGCGAACCAGGCCTTGAGTACGGTAAACAGGTTGAGCAGCCGGTCGGCCGGTGTTTCAGCCTGGTCGACTTCGCTTCTGTACCAATGCATCCAGCGCACATCACGGCGTTGCAGGGCCGCGACGGTGAGCTCCTCCTTGTTGGCGAAGTAGCGGTAAATACTCTTTCTGGAGACGCCGGCGGTTTTCACCAGAAGATCCATCCCGGTGGCAGCGATGCCACTTTTGTAGATCAACTTTTCGGTGACGTCCAGAATGATGTCGCGTGTGTCGTTGCTGGTTATGTCGTTCATGGCGCCACAGTAGAACGATCGTTCTCCTTGGTCAAGCAGGTATTTTTGTCGCCTACAAAATTGCTATCGCGAGCAGGCTCGCTCCCACAGGGGAATGCATTTCAATGTGGGAGCGAGCCTGCTCGCGAAGGGGCCTTTACAGACACTCACAAGACCCAAGGCAATCCATGGTGTAAGCTCTCGGGTTCTTCGGATTCGACCTTTTTGCGAGCCTTATGCCGTCGCTCTTCAAACGCTCTCTGCTGCCCAAACTGCGCAGTTTTCCGCTGACCGCCGATGCCGTCACCATCATTTCCGGCGCTGCCGAGTTTCGCCGTTGCCTGCTGGAAAAAATCGCCAGCGCTACCCGGCGCATTTATATCGTCGCGCTCTATCTGCAACAGGATGAAGCCGGCCAGGAAATTCTTGATGCCTTGCACGCGGCCAAACTGGCGCGTCCGGAACTGGACGTGGTAGTGGTCGTTGACTGGCTGCGCGCTCAGCGCGGCTTGATCGGCGCCGGCAAGCAGCCGGGCAACTCGGCCTGGTATCAGGAAACCACCCGGACTCATGCCAGTGAAGTGCCGGTGTATGGCGTCCCCGTGCAGACCCGAGAGCTGTTCGGCGTGCTGCATTTGAAAGGCTTCGTGATCGATGACTGTGTGATCTACAGCGGCGCGAGCCTGAACAACGTCTATCTGCACAAGTTCGACAAATACCGCTACGACCGTTATCACGTGCTGCAGAACAGCGCTCTGGCCGATTCGATGCAGCACCTGGTCCAGCACGGTCTGATCGCTTCCAAAGCGGTGCATCGTCTTGATTTGCCGAACCTGCCGACCACCCGCAGCCTGCGCAACGACATCGGCGACTTGCGCAGCCGCCTCAAGCACGCGGCGTACGACACCACGACTGGCACCACGCAAAAGGGTGGTTTGTCGGTCAGCCCATTGCTCGGTGTCGGCAAGAACAACCCGTTGAGCCGGGTGATTTGCGAGTTGATCGCCAGCGCTCAACATCAACTGACCATCTGCACGCCATACTTCAACCTGCCGCTGAGCGTGACCCGGGAAATCAACCGGGCACTGGCGCGTGGCGTGAAGATCGACATCATCGTCGGCGACAAGACGGCCAACGACTTCTACATCCCGCCGAGCGAACCGTTCAAGGTAATTTCGGCGCTACCGTACCTTTACGAGATCAGCCTGCGGCGTTTCGCCAAGCGTCATCATCGCAGCGTCGACAGCGGCCAACTGAACCTGCATCTGTGGCGTGACGGCGACAACACCTACCACCTCAAGGGCATGTGGATCGATCAGCGCTACACCTTGCTGACCGGCAACAACCTCAACCCGCGGGCGTTCCGACTCGACCTGGAAAACGCCTTGCTGATTGATGATCCGAAAGGCGAGCTGCTGGAGCCGCGTCGTAAAGAGCTGGCGGAGATTTTCGAGAACACCCGCCGGATCGAGCGTTATCAGGAACTGGAAACGCTGCTGGAATACCCGGCGGGGGTGGCCAAGTTTCTCAAGCGCGTGAGTCGTGTGCGGATCGAGCGGTTGTTGTACCGGATTTTGTGAGCATGGCGGGGTAGGTGCGTCGCCCTCCAAAATGCCTTCGCGAGCAGGTCAGATCGCCGCACTGGATTTGTGATCGACACAACCCCCTGTGGGAGCGAGCCGGCTCCGGGCGGCGTTCCGACGAAAGCGGCGTGTCAGGCGACATCAATTCTGACTGGTACGGCCCCTTCGCGAGCAGGCTCGCTCCCACAGGGTTCTGCGCTAAGATGCCGGCACTCAAACAAGAACAAGGCTTGCCTCGGTCAATGTCGGAAAAAGACACCATCTCCATTCAACTGGTGCGCGAAGCACTGTTGCAAAGTTGCGCCCCCGGAGCGGCCACCGATGAGGTGTTGAACAAGGTCGGCATCGATCCGGCGCTGCTGGAAACCACCACTGCCCGCGTACCGGCCACCGCTTACGCAAGGCTGTGGCGCTTGTTGGCACGGCGTCGGGACGATGAGTTTTTTGGCATGGACCCGCGCAAACTCAAATCCGGCAGCCTGGAGTTTCTCTGTCGCTGCTCCATGGTCCAGCCGAGTCTGGCTGCCGGCCTGACCTCGGGTTTGAGCTTTTTGTCGTTGATGCTCGAACACCTGCCCGCGCAGTTGGTTCGTCAGCAAAGCCTGGCGGAAATCGTCCTGCTCGAAGACGACCAGGACCCGCGCCGCGCCTTTACCTATTTCACTTACTGGATGATCGTGCACGGCGTCGCCTGCTGGCTGGCGGGGCGGCGGATTCCGATCCTGGCCATCGAATTGCGTTGCCCGACACCGGACTTCTGCGATGACTATCAGGTGATGTTTTCCGAGAATTTGCGTTTTGACCGGCCGCGTACGCGAATGATTTTCTCGGCCGAGAGCCTGGATCTGCCGATCAAGCGCAGCCCGGAAGAACTCAAGCGTTTCCTGGCCCATGCGCCGGCCAATATTCTGGTCAAGTACCGCGACCCGGAGAGCCTCGCCAGCCGGATCAAGCACGATTTGCGGCAACTGCCCGCCGAACGCTGGCCGGAAACCGACCCCCTGGCACAGCAGCTGTGCATGTCGGCTTCCACCCTGCGTCGACGTCTGGCCGAAGAGGGCCAGACTTACCAGGGGCTCAAGGACAGCGTGCGCAAGGAGCTGGCGATTGTCTGGCTGGCAGAACCGACCATCAGCTTCTCCGAGATCGCCACGCGGCTGGGGTTTGCCGATACCAGCTCGTTCTACAAGGCGTTTCGCAAGTGGTCGGGGTCAAATCCCGGGCATTACCGCAGCCTGATTCTCAACGAAGCTGACTGATCTGAAGCCTGTGGTGTCTGGGCTGACGCTATCGCGAGCAGGCTCGCTCTTACATTTGGAATGCGTTTCCCTGTGGGAGTGAGCCTGCTCGCGATGGGGCCCTTACAGGCGCCATATCTCTCGAATCTTGGCCAAACCAGTCACGCAACTTGATAGCTTTGACCATTGTCCCGCGCCCCGCGCAGAGCGAGTATTTCCCTGTTAATCGAGGTTCCCCCAGCCTAATAAAAAAACAAAGGGATTCTGGCAATGCGCGATTACTTGTCTGCTACATCACAGTTCAATTATCAGCACACCGTCGACGCCGCACTCGCCGGCGATTTGACTGCCCTCAATGCCTGTGTCGAGTGTTGCGACCGGCATGCCTTGCCGGGGCGCATCGCGCTGTTCTGGGAAGGCCGCGATGGCGCCAGCGCGACCTACACTTTCAGCGACTTGCAGGACAAAGCGGCGCGGTTCGCCAATTTCCTGCTGGCCCAGGGCGTGAAAAAAGGCGACAAGGTGGCCGGTCTCCTGCCACGTAACATCGAACTATTGATCACCGTCTTCGCCACCTGGCGCATCGGCGCGGTCTACCAGCCGCTGTTCACCGCATTCGGCCCGAAAGCCATCGAACACCGCCTCAGCAGCTCGGGTGCCAAAGTGGTGGTCACCGACGCGGGCAATCGCTCCAAACTCGCTGAAGTCGCCGACTGCCCGACCATCGTCACCGTCGCCGGTCCCAAAGGCCAAGGCATCGTCCGTGGCGATTACAGTTTCTGGGCCGAACTGGCCAATTATTCTGCTGAATGCGAACCGGTCCTGCTGACCGGCGAAGACCCGTTCCTGCTGATGTTCACCTCGGGCACCACCGGTCCGTCGAAAGCGCTGTCCGTTCCGCTCAAGGCCATCGTCGCGTTCCAGAGCTACACCCGTGACGCCGTGGATTTGCGCCCCGAAGATGCCTTCTGGAACGTCGCCGATCCGGGTTGGGCCTACGGCATTTATTTCGGCGTCACCGGGCCGATGGCCATGGGGCATCCGATCACCTTTTACGATGGCCCGTTCACCCTCGAAAGCACTTGCCGGGTGATCAACAAATACGGGATCACCAACCTCACCGGTTCGCCGACGGCCTATCGCCTGTTGATCGCGGGTGGCGACGAGTTCGCCCGCTCGATCAAGGGCAAGCTGCGCATCGTCAGCAGCGCCGGCGAGCCGCTGAACCCGGAAGTGATTCGCTGGTTCGCCGACAACCTCGGCGTGGTCATTCACGACCATTACGGCCAGACCGAACTCGGCATGGTCCTGTGCAATCACCATGGCCTCGAGCATCCGATCCACATGGGCGCCGCCGGTTTCGCCTCGCCGGGCCACCGCATCGTGGTGCTGGATGACGAGTACAAAGAACTCGGCGTCGGTCAGCCGGGCATTCTGGCCATTGATCGCACCCAGTCGCCGATGTGCTGGTTCGCCGGTTACGAAGGCGCACCGACCAAGGCCTTCGTCGGCAACTATTACCTGAGCGGCGACACCGTCGAGTGGAACCCGGACGGCAGCATCAGCTTCGTCGGCCGCAGCGACGACGTGATCACCACCTCCGGTTATCGCGTCGGTCCGTTCGACGTGGAAAGTGCGTTGATCGAACACCCGGCCGTGGTCGAAGCAGCCGTGGTCGGCAAACCCGATCCGGAGCGCACCGAACTGGTCAAAGCCTTTGTCGTGCTCAGCGCGCAATACCGCGCCGCGCCGGAACTGGCCGAAGAACTGCGCCAACACGTGCGCAAACGACTGGCCGCGCACTCGTACCCCCGTGAAATCGAATTTGTCAGCGAATTGCCGAAAACCCCTAGCGGCAAATTGCAGCGCTTTATCTTGCGCAACCAGGAAATCGCCAAGGCTCAAGAGGCCGCCGCGAAGAACGTTTCAGCTTGAATCCAAGGAAACAATGATGCAGATCGAAAACAAGGTTTTTCTCGTCACCGGCGGTGCGTCCGGCCTCGGTGCGGCCACGGCTGAAATGCTGGTCGCGGCGGGCGCCAAAGTGATGCTGGTGGACATGAACGCCGAGGCTGTTGCGGCCCAGGCTGAACGTCTCGGCGCACAAAGCGTGGTGGCGGACATCAGCAACGAAGCCGCGGCGCAAGCCGCTGTGCAGGCGACGGTCAAAGCCTTCGGTGGCCTCAATGGTCTGGTCAACTGCGCCGGCATCGTGCGCGGTGAGAAGATCCTCGGCAAGAACGGCCCACACGTGTTGGCCAATTTCAGCCAGGTGATCAACGTCAACCTGATCGGCAGTTTCAACATGCTGCGCCTGGCCGCTGCGGCGATTGCCGAAACCGAAGCAGATGCCGATGGCGAGCGCGGCGTGATCATCAACACCGCCTCGGCTGCAGCCTATGACGGCCAGATCGGCCAGGCCGCGTATGCCGCCTCCAAAGGCGCGATCGTCAGCCTGACCTTGCCCGCCGCCCGTGAACTGGCGCGCTTCGGCATCCGCGTGATGACCATCGCCCCGGGCATTTTCGAAACCCCGATGATGGCTGGCATGACCCCGGAGGTCCGCGCCTCCCTGGCGGCTGGCGTGCCGTTTCCGCCACGTTTGGGCAAACCAGGCGAGTATGCCGGGCTGGTCAGGCATATCATTGAAAACAGCATGCTCAATGGCGAGGTGATCCGTCTCGACGGTGCCTTGCGCATGGCCGCCAAGTAAGGAGGATTTGTCATGACTATTTCCAACGATCCCATTGTTATCGTCAGCGCCGTCCGCACCCCGATGGGCGGTTTCCAGGGCGAACTGAAAAGCCTGACTGCACCGCAACTCGGTGCTGCGGCAATTCGCGCCGCCGTCGAACGCGCCGGTGTGGCGCCAGACTCGGTTGAAGAAGTGCTGTTCGGTTGCGTCCTGTCCGCCGGCCTCGGCCAGGCCCCTGCGCGCCAGGCCGCACTGGGCGCCGGGCTGGATAAATCGACCCGCTGCACCACCCTGAACAAGATGTGCGGTTCTGGCATGGAAGCAGCCATTCTGGCCCACGACATGCTGGTGGCCGGCAGCGCCGACGTGGTTGTCGCCGGCGGCATGGAAAGCATGTCCAACGCGCCGTATCTGCAGGACCGCGCCCGCAGCGGTTATCGCATGGGCCACGGTCGCGTACTCGACCACATGTTCCTCGACGGCCTGGAAGACGCTTACGACAAGGGCCGCTTGATGGGCACCTACGCCGAGGATTGCGCCGAAACCAACGGTTTCACCCGTGAAGCTCAGGACGCATTTGCCATTGCCTCGACCACCCGCGCGCAGCAGGCGATCAAGGACGGCAGCTTCAAAGACGAGATCGTGCCGCTCACCGTGACCGTCGGTAAAGAGCAGGTGCTGATCAGCAACGACGAACAGCCACCGAAAGCCAAACTGGACAAGATCGCTTCCTTGAAACCGGCGTTCCGCGACGGCGGCACGGTGACGGCGGCGAACTCCAGCTCGATCTCCGATGGCGCCGCGGCACTGGTGTTGATGCGCCGTTCCGAAGCTGAAAAGCGCGGCCTGAAACCGCTGGCAGTGATTCACGGCCACGCGGCGTTTGCCGACACGCCGGGCCTGTTCCCGGTGGCACCGGTGGGCGCGATCGAGAAGCTGATGAAGAAAACCGGTTGGTCGCTGGACGAAGTCGATCTGGTCGAAGTCAACGAAGCCTTCGCTGTGGTCAGTCTGGTCACCATGACCAAACTGGAAATTCCCCACGAGAAGATCAACGTTCACGGCGGCGCTTGCGCCCTTGGTCACCCGATCGGTGCGTCTGGCGCGCGGATCCTCGTGACCTTGCTCTCGGCCCTGCGCCAGAAAGGCCTGAAACGCGGCGTTGCAGCGATCTGCATCGGCGGCGGTGAAGCCACGGCCATGGCCGTTGAATGCCTTTACTAGGCCAACCTCACCCCTGTGGGAGCCAGCCTGCTGGCGATGACGGTGTGTCATAAAAGTAGACATTGACTTGACACGACGCCATCGCCAGCAGGCTGGCTCCCACAGAGTTCTGTGTCGTACCCCGGATTTTAAGGATTTGGCATGATTCCCAATGACGAACAACTTCAGATCAGCGAAGCGGCCCGGCAGTTTGCTCAGGAACGGCTGAAACCGTTCGCCGCCGAGTGGGACCGCGAGCATCGCTTCCCCAAGGAAGCCATCGGCGAGATGGCGGAGCTGGGCTTCTTCGGCATGTTGGTGCCGGAAGAGTGGGGCGGTTGCGACACCGGTTACCTGGCCTATGCCATGGCCCTGGAAGAAATAGCGGCCGGCGACGGCGCCTGCTCGACCATCATGAGCGTGCACAACTCGGTGGGTTGCGTGCCGATTCTCAAGTACGGCAACGACGACCAGAAAGAACGCTTCCTCAAACCTTTGGCCAGTGGCTCGATGCTCGGCGCTTTTGCCTTGACCGAACCGCAGGCCGGCTCCGACGCCAGCGGCCTGAAAACCCGTGCCCGTCTGGAAGGCGATCACTACGTGTTGAACGGCTGCAAGCAGTTCATCACCTCCGGGCAGAACGCCGGGGTGGTGATCGTGTTCGCCGTGACCGACCCGAGTGCCGGCAAGCGTGGCATTACGGCGCTGATCGTGCCGACCGATTCGCCGGGCTACAAAGTCGCACGGGTCGAAGACAAGCTCGGTCAGCACGCCTCCGACACCTGCCAGATTCTGTTTGAGGACGTGAAGGTGCCGGTGGCCAACCGGTTGGGCGAGGAGGGCGAAGGTTATCGAATCGCCCTGGCCAACCTCGAAGGCGGCCGTGTCGGCATCGCTTCGCAATCGGTGGGCATGGCCCGCGCTGCGTTCGAAGCGGCCCGCGACTATGCCCGCGAGCGTGAAAGCTTCGGTAAACCGATCATCGAACATCAAGCGGTCGCGTTCCGCCTGGCGGACATGGCCACCCAAATCGCCGTCGCTCGGCAAATGGTGCATTACGCGGCGGCGCTGCGTGACAGCGGTAAACCGGCCTTGGTCGAAGCGTCCATGGCCAAGCTGTTCGCCTCGGAAATGGCTGAGAAGGTGTGCTCCGCAGCCTTGCAAACCCTCGGCGGTTACGGTTACTTGAACGATTTCCCGCTGGAGCGGATCTACCGCGACGTGCGCGTTTGCCAGATCTACGAAGGCACCAGCGATATTCAGCGCATGGTCATTTCGCGCAATCTTTGAGAAGGAAGCTACTTGTGAACTACGAAACGATTTTGTTGGAAACCCATGGTCGCGTCGGCCTGATTACCTTGAACCGTCCGCAAGCGCTGAATGCGTTGAACGCTCAGATCGTCAGTGAGCTGAACCACGCCCTCGATGGCCTGGAAGTCGATTCGAACATTGGCTGCATCGTGCTGACCGGCTCGAAAAAAGCCTTCGCGGCCGGCGCCGACATCAAGGAAATGGCCGAGCTGACCTACCCGCAGATCTACCTCGACGACCTGTTCAGCGACAGCGATCGCGTGGCTAACCGCCGCAAGCCGATCATTGCCGCCGTCAACGGTTTCGCCTTGGGCGGTGGTTGTGAACTGGCGCTGATGTGCGACTTCATCCTGGCCGGCGACAATGCCAAATTCGGTCAGCCGGAAATCAACCTCGGCGTACTGCCAGGCATGGGCGGCACCCAGCGCCTGACCCGCGCGGTGGGCAAGGCCAAGGCCATGGAAATGTGCCTCAGCGGTCGCTTGATCGATGCGGTGGAAGCGGAGCGTTGCGGGATTGTCGCGCGGATTGTTCCGGCTGATGAGTTGCTGGAAGAAGCGTTGAAAGTCGCGGCGCTGATTGCCAAGAAGTCGCTGCCGATTGCAATGATGATCAAGGAAAGCGTCAACCGCGCGTTTGAAGTGAGCCTGTCGGAAGGTGTGCGTTTTGAACGTCGGGTGTTCCATGCGGCGTTTGCTACGCAGGATCAGAAGGAAGGGATGGCGGCGTTTATTGGTAAGCGTGAGGCCGAGTTCGTCGGAAAGTAATTCGGCGTATTCGATGACGCCATCGCGAGCAAGCTCGGCTCCCACAGGATTGCGCATAACCTGTAGGAGCCGAGCTTGCTCGCGATGCTTTTAGGCATCACACCAAATAGTGCTTCAGCTCCCGAGCAATCACCATCCGCTGTATCTCGCTCGACCCTTCATATATCTGCGTAATCCGCGCATCCCGGTAGTAACGCTCCACCGGGTAATCCTCCAGATACCCATACCCGCCATGAATCTGCATCGCCGATGAACACACTTTCTCGGCCATCTCGGATGCAAACAGTTTGGCCTGTGAAGCCTCCGACAGACACGGCTTGCCGGCACTGCGCAACCGCGCGGCATGCAAGATCAGCAGTCGTGCCGCGTTCAACCGGGTGTGCATGTCGGCCAGCATGTTGGCGATGCTCTGGTGCTCGATGATCGGTTTGTCGAACTGCACCCGATCCCGGGAATAGGCCAGCGCCGCTTCAAATGCCGCGCGGGCAATGCCCAGCGCCTGCGCCGCGATGCCGATGCGGCCACCTTCAAGGTTCGACAGGGCAATCGCCAGTCCTTTGCCGCGCTCACCCAGCAGGTTGGCTTCGGGAATGGTGCAGTTGCTCAGGGTCACCGCGCAGGTATCGGAAGCACGGATGCCCATCTTGTGTTCGGTGCGATCAACGATGAAACCCGCGGTATCGGTTGGCACCAGGAACGCCGAGATGCCGCGCTTGCCCAGGTCTGGATCGGTCACCGCGAACACGATGGCCAGTTTCGCCCGTTTGCCGTTGCTGACGAATTGCTTGGCGCCGTTGATCACCCACTGGCCATCGCGCAGTTCGGCGCGGGTGCGCAGGTTGTGGGCTTCGGAACCGGCCTGGGGTTCGGTCAGGCAAAAGCAGCCGATGGCCTGACCGCTGGCGAGGTCCGGCAGCCAGGTCTGTTTCTGTTCTTCAGTGCCGTAGTTGAGGACCGGACCGCAGCCCACGGAGTTGTGAATGCTCATCAGCGCGCCAGTGGCGCCGTCACCGGCGGAAATCTCTTCCACCGCCAAGGCGTAAGCGACGTAGTCGACGTAGGTGCCGCCCCATTCCTCGGGCACCACCATGCCCAGCAGACCCAGTTCGCCCATCTTCGCCACCAGACCGTCATCGATCCAGCCAGCCTTTTCCCAGGCCTGGGCGTGGGGTGCGATTTCGCCGCGGGCAAAGTCCCGGGCCATGTCGCGGATCATGACTTGCTCTTCGCTCAATTCGATATCGTGCATGGCTCAGCTCCCGCTTTGGTCAAAACCCGTGAAGAAACTCGCGACGTGCTCGGCGTCCAGCGCCTGCAAGGTCGACGGGTTCCAGCGCGGTTTCTTGTCTTTGTCGATCAGCAAGGCGCGCACGCCTTCGATCAGGTCGCCGCGCTCGAACCACTGACGGTCCAGGTGCAGCTCAAGGGCGAAGCAGTCTTCCAGACTCAAGTGCCGGCCGCGACGGAGCATTTCCAGGGTCACGCCCATGGCCAGCGGTGAACGGCTTTCCAGCAGGTCGGCGGTGGTCGTAGCCCACTCGTGGCTGTCGGCGACCGTTACTTCACGCAGTTGCTCAACAATACTCGGCACATCGGGCAGGGCGAAGAAGTGATCGATGGCCGGGCGCAACGCGCTCAATGGCGCGTCGGGCAGCTGTTGCACCGCGAGTTTCGCCAGCAGACCTTGAAGGTCCTTCAACGGCGTTTCGTGCCATTCGAGCTGATCGAGTTGCTCGTCCAGGGTGCCCAGCCTGTCGCTTTCCAGATACCAGTCGGCCAGGCCGCAATAGAGCGCATCGGCCGCACGGATCTGCACGCCGCTGACGCCGAGGTAAATACCCAGTTCACCGGGAACGCGCGGCAGGAAATGGCTGCCACCGACATCCGGGAAATAACCGATCGCCACTTCCGGCATCGCCAGACGGCTTTTCTCGGTGACCACTCGCAAGTCAGCGCCTTGCACCAGACCCATGCCCCCGCCCAGGACAAAGCCGTCCATCAAGGCGAGCACCGGTTTGCGGTAATGGTGAATCGCGAGGTCGAGGGCGTATTCCTCGACGAAGAAATCTTCGTGCAGCGTGTCGCCGTTCTTGAAGCTGTCGTACAGCGAGCGAATGTCGCCGCCGGCACAGAATGCCTTCTCGCCAGCACCGCGCAATACCACTGCGTGTACATGCGGATCCAGTGCCCAGGCGTCGAGCTGACGCTGGAGGTTGCGCACCATGTCCAGGGTGATGGCGTTGAGTCCAGTGGGGCGGTTGAGGGTCAGGTGGCCGATGTGGTTGCGAACCTCGGCCAGCACTTCGTTTTGCGTGGCATCCATGGACGAAGTCGCCTTCGATGAAACCTGAGCAGTCATCACTAACTCCCTGCTTTTATTGTTCTTTATAGAGATGCTCGCGCGCGAGCGATGCTGGATCGTATCAGTGCAAATTTGTGATGTACAACCGGCATATGTGCAGGGTTAGTTTGCGTTTTTGCCTTAAAGCAAGATCAAAAGATCGCAGGGTGCGATCTTTTGATCTTCAACCCTTACTGGAAAACACATCGCCAATGCTGCGCCGTTTGGCATGCAGCTCACTGGCATGGATCAACTGTTCGAGGTCTTCGGGGGTGACGTCGAAGAAGGCTTCCATGTCCGCCAAAGCCAGTTTCAGGTCTTGGGCGGTGATCGCCTGGCTGTCGGTGGGCGGTCGATCGGCCGGCACCCTGGACACCGGTTCGCTGGCGCGTTTTGGGTAACGAATGCGCGTCAGGTTGTTGTAGGCCAGGGCGCTGAGCAGCAGGGTCGATCCGCTGAGCATCACCGGGCCGAGGGCTTTCCAGTCCAGGGCAATGGTCGCCGGGTCTGCCAACACCAAAAGCAATGCCAGCGCCCCGGCCGGTGGATGCAGGCAACGCAGCCAGCACATCAGAATCAGCGCCATGCCGGCCGCCAGGCAAGCGCTGCCGAGAGTTCGTCCGAGCACGTGAGCGACCAGCAGCGAAACCACCCCGGCGCTGAGGTAGCCGCCAAGAATCGACCAGGGCTGGGCGAGGGCGCCGGAGGACACTGCGAACAACAACACAGCCGATGCGCCCAGCGGACCGATCAGGTGCTGTGCCACTTGCATGCCGAATACCTGACTGCACAGCCAGACGCTGAACATCGTGCCCAAGGACATGCCGATCGCGGCGCGGCTCCATTCGGAGGGGCGGGTGTTAATGGCGGCGGGAAACCAGCGAGCGAACATGAGGCAGACGATCCGTTGAAAAAACCGAGGCAAAAAAAAGGCTTAGCTGGGATACCCAGAAAGCCCTTGAAGTTGTTCCAACTATTGGGGGAGGAACGGGCACAGTGTGCCGTTCATTCCTGATGCTGACAAATTCATATTAATGCAGTTTTAGTGCATTAATTTTGCTGTAAGGCCACACGACGACCGCTCATGAAACACAGGAAACCACCCATGGCGGTCAGTGCGCTCAGGGCATAAAACATCGTTGGTGCGGGGGTGTGCATCAGCAGGAAACCGCAAATCACCGGGCTCAGGGCACCGCCGAGGGCCGCGAGGTTTTGCGCGCCGTAATAGCTGCCGCGCAGCTCTTCCCGTCGCCGAACGCAGCCTCGCAGGCTCGACTGCTGCTACAAGGGATTGAGGTGCAGCAGGGCGTAATCGTTTTTGTCGAAACGGCCGCTCAAAATGGGCGGCAATGCACGCAAAGGCGTGCCCTGCAGGGTGCGATAGTGTCGACGGCAGTTAAAATTGATTAGGCTAGCTCATTCCATGAGCTAACTATCTTTTATTGTTCTTTCCTTGTAGCGCCTCCTGAAGTTTTTTAGGGAAAGCTACCAAAAAATAAACAGATAAGCCGGCAAAGCAAATAACGCCCATTAGCCTGGCAATCATATAGTTTACTTCTACGAAGTAAGAAATTACGAATAAAATGACTACAGTGTAGAAGCCGGCACAAGAAATCAGTAATAAATAAATGCGGACGAGAAGTATGATTTTTCTGATTTTGTCGATAATCATTGATTGGGCTCATCTTTGATTTTCCATTCTTTATATATTCCATTTGTGGTTATTGCATCAGCGCTGTGCTCCAATACAAATACAGGGATGGGTGTATTTTGGTATGCGCGTACATAGTCTGCTCTAACATGTCGAAATAATCGCCACGAGTCAGGTTTCAATACAAGTCTTCCAGCTCCATATATCGACATTCCTACATCGAAGGAGCCATAGGCAATGTTTCCTTCTCGCTTCGTATATTTAAATGACTGTGCCACTGCTTGGTATGTTTTTCTTACCGGACCTACTGTGTCAGTGCGATTCTCTAGGATATTGCGTCCGTTTTCATAAACATTATTTGCGCCATGGGCCATCATTGGCGCCCCGAAGAAAAGGCACAACGTACCCGCTGATCCGTAGCAAATCCCAGCACCTGTCGCGACTTGAAGTGCTCCTGCAATTGCTCCGACACCTTTCTGTGCAACCTCCGATGCTTGGCTCAGCAAACTACTCTGTTCGCTCTTTATCTCTTTCAAACCTTGTTCAGCACTCTTTCGCCCCTGCGCCACATCATTAACAATCACTCTCGCGTAATAAGAAACTTCGCGATTGAATTGCAGGCGCAACGTCCCGTCATTGATATGACGGGCGCCCAATGTGCAGGCTTGTTGGGTCAAGTTAGCTGCGGCCTTGCTGATCGCCCAGTAATCACAACTACTTTCTTCGCAGCGATCCTTCAACTGTCCCATTCGTCATTTCCCCATGAAGCGTACCCGCTGGTTCCTGCGAGGTGGTGCCGCCACGTGATTTCACGATAACGAATAGCAACATGCTCTTGGGGTTCGACGTCATTCTGTAAAACCACATGGGGCATATCAAGTGTCAGGTCGGCAATAATGCCGCCTTCAATTTCAATGCTGAAAAATTTCTCCTGAAGACCAAACGAAGAAATCCGATAGAAACTTATCGCGCAGTTAATTTCCTCTCTACTGGATAGCGCTTGCGCGAGTAAGGGAGATGACTTATCGACATTTTTTGTGATGACGAGCGGGCGGTGCGTCGGCTTATTAATGTTCCCTATATTGGACATGTTGTGGCTGTAAGACAGCACCATGATTTCATCTGCATGGCCTGTTTGGCATTTATTGCCAATAGAATCTTGAGTTGAACAACCCGCCGATATCAGTCCTTGAGTCTTACCTGTGATGGTCATATAGCCGTGATTAGCCATGTAGGCGCCGCTCCTTTTGTCGATGGGGCACCTTATTGAAAACGTCTTCGAGTATATGTAGGGATTTTCCGGGTGTCCGGTAGGACGAGAGCGAATTTGCGGGCCTAACGGCGTTACAAGGTGGAATGCAGCAGGACGTAATCGTTCTTATCGAAACGGCCGCTCAAAATGGGCGGCAATACACCCCGGCGCTGAACAATAGCAACGCCGACAGCCCTGGCCCCAGGGACTGTCGGCGGATCTAACGTCGCAATCAAGCGACGACCGAAGCGGCCGGCCATTGCTGGTACGGAATCGGCAGATTGCGCGATTCACCACGACCCATCGGGAAGTACATGAACCCAGCGCGGGCCAGGCGATCGGCGTCGTACAGGTTGCGTCCGTCGAAGATCACCGGTGCGTTGAGCCGCTGCTGGATCAGGCTGAAATCCGGGGCCTTGAACTGCTGCCATTCGGTGCAGATGATCAATGCGTCAGCGCCGGACAACACCGACTCCGGTGTGCCCATCAGCATCAATCTCGATTCATCGGGATACAGCTGCTGGGTTTGCTGCATGGCTTCCGGATCGAACGCTCGGACATTGGCCCCGGCCGCCCACAGCGATTCCAGGAGCACCCGGCTCGGCGCATCGCGCATGTCGTCAGTGTTCGGTTTGAACGCCAGGCCCCACACGGCAAAGGTCTTACCGCGCAAATCGCCCTTGTAGAACGCGTTGATGCGCTCGAACAACTTGTGCTTCTGACGCTGGTTGATCGCTTCCACCGCCTGCAGCAGATCGCTGGAGCAATGCGCCTCTTCAGCGCTGTGGATCAGCGCGCGCATGTCCTTCGGAAAGCACGAGCCGCCATAACCGCAGCCGGGATAAATGAAGTGATAGCCAATGCGCGAATCGGCGCCGATACCCAGGCGCACCGATTCGATGTCGGCGCCCAGGTGTTCGGCCAGTTCGGCGATCTGGTTGATGAAGCTGATCTTGGTCGCCAGCATGCAGTTGGCGGCGTATTTGGTCAGCTCGGCGCTGCGCAGGTCCATGAACATGATCCGGTCATGATTGCGGTTGAAGGGCGCGTAGAGGTCGCGCATCACGTCACGCACCTCATCACGTTCGCAGCCGATGACGATCCGGTCCGGGCGCCGGCAATCGGCCACGGCAGAGCCTTCTTTCAAAAACTCAGGGTTGGAGACGATATCGAATTTCAGCAAGCGGCCGACCTTGATCAGGCACTTGTCGATATGCGCGCGCAAGGTGTCACCCGTGCCTACCGGTACCGTGGATTTCTCCACCAGAATCACCGGTTGTTCACGGTGACGCGCCACGGCTTCTCCCACCGACACCACATAACGCAGATCCGCCGAACCATCGTCCCGGGAGGGCGTACCGACGGCGATAAACAACACCTGGCCATGCTGCACTGCAAACTTCTCGTCAGTGGTGAACTGTAGCCGTTTGGCTTCCAGGCTTTCGCGTACCAGGCTGGCGAGCCCCGGTTCGAAAATGCTCACGTGGCCTTGTTGCAGCAGTTCAACTTTCTTCTCGTCATTGTCCATGCAGACCACGTCGTGGCCAACTTCAGCCAGGACGACCGCTTGCACCAGGCCAACGTAACCGCAACCAAATACACTGATTTTCATGAGGCACTCCTGAGTTCGGACGCGGGAGCAGGGCGAGAGTTGATGGTGATGACGCCGAGGCGACTCGCTACTGTTCGCCGTCAGGATAGGCAAGGCCATATTTCAATTAGCCTATCGTGTTGTACAACGCCACGTCCGCGCGTTTCAGACGCCAGGCCAAAGCCGCGGCGGCGCCGAGGTCGTTGCTCGGGGCGTAAGCCGACCTTCAGCGTAAATGGCGAAAGAAACGTGATTTCAATTATTTAGCTAACTGCCAGGCACACGCTGTATTTGACTTTTACAGCCGTGGTCGGCAGGTTGGGAGCCCATCGAGGCTCACCGTATTGATTGAAGGTTATGTCAGAGAAACATGAAAATCCGGTGGCCGAATCGTTGATCTGGTAGTCATACAGCCACTGTTCAGAGTTCTGCCGTTCATCGAGTTTTTTAGTAGGCAGTCCTACAGAAGTGTCCCGTTTTATATGAAGGATGTTTCAATCCTTAGTTGTTTAATGAACTGTTTCCACATTAAGGCCGTTTCGTTTGATTGACTTACCCGCTACCGACTCAATCCCTTCAAAGATCAATCCGCTGACCCTGTACCTGGCACGCCTGGCGCCCTCCAGCCAACTGACCATGCGTTATGTGTTGCAGGACGCCGCTGACC
This sequence comes from Pseudomonas sp. LS2P72, assembly GCF_054897865.1. NCBI lineage: Bacteria > Pseudomonadati > Pseudomonadota > Gammaproteobacteria > Pseudomonadales > Pseudomonadaceae > Pseudomonas > Pseudomonas sp. LS2P72. The sequence goes on along the minus strand of NZ_CM142708.1, from coordinate 3,834,042 downwards.
GCTTGGGCTTCGAAGACATGAACGTCGAGGAGATTCCCTGGCACAACCTGCAACCCGAAGATGTCATCGCGCTGGTGGCCACCTTGCGCACCGACGGCTACGCGCCGAACACCTCTTCGCTGTACGTCAACGCGGTGCGCGGGGTGATGAACGAAGCGTGGCGCATGAGCCTGATCAGTCAGGAACACTTGCTGAAAATGCGTTCGGTGAAAGGGATTGCCGGCACTCGATTGTCCCAGGGGCGCAACCTCAGGCGCACGCTGATCCAGGAATTGATGGCGGTCTGTGCCGCCGATCCACGGCCACAAGGGTTGAGGGATGCGGCGATCATCGGGATTTTATATGGCTCGGGCATGCGCAAATCGGAATCGGTGAACCTGGACCTGAACCAGGTCGATTTCGCCGAGCGCAGCCTTCGTGTGACCGCCAAGGGCAACAAGCAATTGATCAAGTACGCACCGGCCTGGGCGTTCGCCAAGCTCAATGACTGGTTGGAGCTGCGGCGCTCGCTACTGAAGGAGGGTGAAGTGGACGATCCGTTCCTGTTTAACCGCATCCGCCGCGGCAGTCACATCACCCGCGAGCGCATCACCAAACATGCGATCTATTACATCGCCCGACAGCGGGGCGCGCAGGTCGGGGTGAAAATCATGCCGCATGATTTTCGACGTTCGTTCATTACCCGCGTGATTGAGGAATATGACTTGTCGATCGCGCAGAAACTCGCCCATCACAGCAACATCCAGACCACGGCCAACTACGATGTGCGCGATGACAACGAACGGCGTCGGGCCGTGGACCGATTCGATCTTTGATGGATGGGGTTCAGGATTCGCTCAGTACGTGGGCATGGCCGATCGTCGAGACGTGAACCGCACTGCCGGCGGGTGGCGCATACAGGCCCGAACTGCGCACCATTAATGATCGACCCGGCTGTTTCCCGGAAACCAACGACTCCAATTCCACCGTCAACGTGCAGGTATTGCCGCTGAAATCCCGCTCGGTCACGACGGCGCGGCACCCGGTAGCCTTGGTCGGGCTGGGCTGGATGCTGACGAGTTGCAGTTGTTCGGGACGCAGCATGATCTGCGCCGATTTATTGTTCCGGTGGTTGTTCACCGGTATCCGACCGAGTTCGCAATGGGCCCAGCCGGCTTCGATTCTGGCGGGCAAGACCACGGCATCCCCCAGAAACACCGCGGTTTGTTCATCCTCGGGGTAGCGGTAAAGGTCCAGCGGATGGCCTGACTGCACCAGCCGACCATCGCGCATCACCGCCAGCTGATCGGCAAACGACAAGGCTTCACTCTGGTCATGGGTGACCAGAATGGTGGTCACACCAGCGTCTGTCAGCAGCCGTGCGACCATTTTGCGCATGGCGCCTCGAAGTCCGGTGTCGAGGGCCGAAAACGGCTCGTCCAGCAACATCAAACGCGGCTGTTGCGCCAACGCCCGGGCCAGCGCCACGCGCTGTTGCTGGCCGCCGGACAGTTCATGGGGCCAACGGTTGGCCATGTTTGCATCCAGCGCCACGCTGTCCATCAATTCTGCGACTCGCTGCTGTTTTGCACCGCCCTTGATCGAAAGCCCGAAACCGATGTTGGCGGCCACGGTCATGTGCGGGAACAGGGCGCCGTCCTGCGGAACATAACCAATCAAACGCTGATGCGCCGGGACTTCATGGGTGTTGTCGACGAGCGTTTGACCATTGAGTGACAGACGGCCCGTGTCCGGGAATTCGAAGCCGGCGATCATCCGCAACAGCGTGGTTTTTCCTGAGCCGGACGGGCCGACGATGACCGTTCGGCTGCCCGTTGGCACCGACAGGTTGATGCTCTCCAGCGCTTGATGGGCGCCGTAGGATTTGGAAATGGAATGTAGTTCAAGAGCGTTCATCGGCCAGCCGTTCGTTTGGATTGGTGATAAAGAAGTCCGGTCAAGGGAAGCGACAGCAAAATCATCAGCAAGGCATAGGGCGCAGCCGCGGCGTAGTCGATTTCGCTGGTCATGGCCCAGAATCCGGTGGCCAGGGTGCGCGTGCCGTTGGGGGCGAGCAGCAGGGTGGCGGTCAACTCATTGGTGATCGCCAGAAACACCAGCGCGGCGCCAGCGGCAGCGCCCGGCGCGGCCAGGCGCAGGGTGATCAGCCACAACGCCCGGGCGGGCGAGCGGCCGAGGCTGCGGGCCATGTTTTCCAGCTCAACCGGTGCCTGGGCGATACCGGCGCGCAAACTCACCAGGGCGCGGGGCAAAAACATCAGCAGATACGCCAGCAGCACCGTAATCGTGGTCTGGTAAATCGGCCGGGCGAAATGGATGGTGACGGTCACCAAGGCCAGGGCTACCACGATCCCGGGCAACGAACTGGTGATGTAGTTGCAGCTTTCCAGTACACGTTGCAACCGGCCCGGAGAGCGAATCGACAGCCAGGCAATCGGGATGGCGGCGCAGGTGGTGAGGGCGGCCCCCGCAACGCCGAGCAGCAGCGTCTGTTCCAGCGCCGGCAGAAGTTCGTCCATCTGCCAGACCTGCGTACCGCCGGCGATCAGCCAGTTACCTAAAGTCACCAGTGGCACGCCCAACGCCAGTGCGCAGGTCGTGACTTGCACGGTCAGGGCGAGGAGGGTGGTTGCGGGTTTCAGGCGCACCACCCGCTGTTCACGAGCGCTTCCCGACCCGACCCGGGCGTAACGCGCCGTACCGCGAGCGGCCGATTCTGCGGTCAGCATCACCAGGCAACACAGGGCGAGCACGCTGGCTAGCATGTGGGCGGCGGGGCCGTTGAAGGTGGACTTGAACTGATCGAAGATGGCCGTGGTGAAGGTGTCGAAGCGGATCATCGCGTACAGGCCATATTCGGCCAGCAAGTGCAGGCCTACCAGCAACGCGCCGCCGCAGATGGCCAAGCGCAGTTGCGGCAGCACCACGCGGAAAAATATCGCCCAGGGTTTTAGCCCCAGCGATTCGGCAACGTCTTCGATGGCCGGATCGAGCCTGCGCAGGGTCGCTGCAATCGGCAGATAGAGGAACGGGAAGTAGGCGATGACCGAGACCAGAACCCCGGCAAACAGCCCGTGAATCGGCGGGACCAGACTGACCCATGCATAGCTGTGGACGAACGCCGGCACCGCCAGCGGCGCGGTCGCCAACAACGACCACCAGCGCCGCCCCGGCAGGTTGGTGCGTTCTGTCAGCCAGGCCAGAGACAGGCCTAACGTGACGCACAACGGAATCGTGATCACCACCAGTAAAACGGTGTTGATCAATAGTTCAGCGACCCGCGGCCGGAACACCAGTGGCACAAGGGTCGCCCAGCCTGTCTGAAACGATACGCCGATGACGAAGGCAATCGGCACCAGCGACAGCAGCGAAACCAGCACCGACAAGCCAATCACCCACGCGCCACCACGTCCCGCGAAGAGGCCGCGGGATCGTCGTCGCAAATGTGCGGGTATCGTCTCGGCGACACCCGCCGGCAAGGTTTCAGGCATCAATTAGAGCAGTCCCGCCTGAGTCATCAGCTCCACGGCTTTTTTACTGTCGAGTTTTGAAGCATCGACTGTCGGCGCGTCGAGTTGCTGCAAAGGCACCAGTTTTGGATTGGATTCAGCGTTCTTGCCCACGGCGTATTCGAACGATTTGCCGGTCCTGAGGATCGCCTGGCCATCTTTGCCGGTAATCCATTTGAGGAACGCCTGGGCTTGTTCCTTGTGTTTGCTGGACGCCAGCACGCCGCCACCGGAGACACTGACAAACGCGCCCGGATCCTTGTGCCTGAAGTAGTGCAGGGCGGTGTTCTTGCTGTTCTCGCCGGTCTTGGCCTGGTCGCCGAAGCTGTAATAGTGGTAGATCACGCCGCTGTCGATCTGCCCGGCGTTGACCGCTTTGAGCACGGCGCTGTTGCCCCGGTATGCGGTAAAGTTGGTTTTCATCCCTTTCAGCCACTCCAGGGTCGCGGCTTCACCCTTGAGTTCCAGCACGGCGGCGACGATGGCCTGGAAGTCGGCACCGGCCGGCGACGCGCCCCAACGACCTTTCCAGTTCGGGCCGGCGAGGTCCATCAGCGCCTTGGGCAGCTCGGCTTCGGGCAGTTTGCTCGGGTTATAGACAAACACCGTGGAGCGCGCGGCGATCCCCACCCATTTGCCATGGGCCGGGCGGTAAGCATCGCCGACCTGTTCCAGGGTGGCCGGCGCAACCGGTGCAAACAGCCCCGCGTTGTCGACCAGCACCATGGCCGGGGAGTTTTCGGTCAGGAACACGTCGGCCGGGGAGGCGGTGCCTTCCTGCACGATCTGATTGCCCATCTCGGTGTCGTCACCATTGCGCACGGTGACCTTGATGCCGGTTTCCTTGGTAAAGCCCTCGATCCAGGATTTGGTCAGGCTTTCGTGCTGGGCGTTGTAGACCACGATGCCATCGGCCTCCGCCGCATACACGTGACCGGCACTCAGCAGTGCGGAGGCCAGCAGTGCTGTTTTCAGGAAAGAAGGGAGGTTGGGACTCATGCGTTGGCAGCTCCTGTTTTTTAAGATCGTGCGCGCAGACTCGGCAGAATCGACGGCAAGGGTCGTCGATCAGTGTAGATCAATACGAATCATTTGCATGTTTGAGACGCGGCAAATGTAAAGTGCCAAATGAGAAAAAAGCGTCAAAATGTAGCAGCCGGCGAAGCCTGCTGCTACGGATCGCGTTATGGCTTAATTAAGCCGATGGACACCCTTTTTGTGTTCCGCCCGCGGCCTGGCTGATAAGCGCGGCCAGGCGTTTGACGTTGTTTTGTTGAGCCGCCACCAGCTCATCGATGGACGGCCCTGAAGGCGTCTGCAAAGTGCTGCGGCAGGTGAGTAGCGCCGCATCACCTTCGCTCAGATTGCGCAGGCGCCACTTGACGTCGATCAACGCATATTGACCGGGAATCGAATCAAACCGCTGCACGTCCAGCCGCACCGATACGTTGCGTCGAGGATTGCTGTTGACCATTTGATCGACCAGGGCGCTGCGCAATTCATCCACCAGACTTGCACCCCACCACTCGGTCTCGAGGATCGCCATGCCACTGTTGCCCTGGCGAATGACGATCTGCGGACGATCGACCTGGGGCGGCACGCTGATGCCCTCGATCTGGATCTCCGCAGCACTGGTCCTTGAATTGCCGCTCGGTTGAGCCGGGGTCAGGGTGTGGAATTGAATCGGATCACCGCGGCAAGCGGCGAGTAGCAACAATGCAGTGACCAAGCTGATTTTCAGCGGATAAACCATGAGTGTGCTCCTGTGGTCATTTGCGCGGCGGCCCTTGCAGGTCGATCGGCGCGGCATTGTCGGGACGACCGCGAATCAGTGATTCCGGATGCCGTCCCAGGTAATCCGAGAGTTCACGCAAGGAGCGCGACATGCGCCCGAGTTCGTCGAGGGTCTGACCTAATTGTTCGCGTTGCGGCGAGTCTTCGGCCAAGGTCGAACTGGCCGATTGCAGCGTCTTGCTGACATCCGCCATGGTGGTCTGCACGCCGGGCAGGGTCTTGGCGTTGAATTGCACCAGACCTTTGCGCAGTTCGACGAGGTTGCTGTCAAGGTTGCCAGCGATGCGCTCGATCGGCAGTTGGTTGATCTTGTTGACCATGCCCTCCAGTTTTTCCTGCAATTGTTCGAGGCTGCCAGGAACGGTCGGGATAGAGACTGGGCGGGCGGTCGGATCGAATGCGACTTTCTCCGCTTTGGGGTAGAAGTCGAGCGCGATGTAGAGCTGACCGGTCAACAGGTTGCCGCTACGGGCCTGGGCCCGCAGACCGTTGTCGATGAAACTGCCGATCAGGCGTACGCCTGCGGCTTCGTCGTTGGGGTCGTGCTTCAAGACCTCGAGCATTTTGATGTGTGCCTGGCCGAGGCGTTGCGGGTAGATCACGATGCCGACATTGACCGGGAAACTGCGCTTTTTCACGTCGAAATCCAAAACGACCGACACGACTTTGCCGAACTCGATGCCAAGGAATTCCACCGGCGCGCCGACCCTCAGCCCGCGCAAGGCCTGATCGAAACGCAAACTCAAGAATTGCCCCTTGCCACTGGGCGGGGCGAGGGCGGTTAGCTGGTCTTCGAACAGGTCGTAAGTTTTGTCCTCGGTAGCCGGTTGATCGTTGGGGCTGTATTCCGGAGCGCGGAAGGCGATGCCGCCCACCAGGATCGATGACAGCGATTCTGTTTTCACCGAGAAGCCGTTGGCGCCGACGTTCACGTCGATCCCGCTGGCGTTCCAGAAGCGGGTGTTTTCAGTGACGTAGGCATCGTTGGGCGCGTGGATGAACACTTCAATGTTGACCCCTTTGCCGTCGGCGTCCAGGGCATAGGCCACCACTTGACCCACCGGAATCTTGCGGTAATAAACCGGAGAGCCAATGTCCAGCGAACCGAGATCCTGGGTGTGCAGAGTGAAACGTTTGCCCGGCTCACCATAGGTAATCGGCGGCGGGTTTTCCAGGCCGATAAAGTTTTTTGCACGAGCGTTGGCCTGGCCGATGTCGGCGCCAATGTAATCCCCGGACAGCAAGGTATCGATACCCGACACCCCGCCGGCGCCAATACGCGGGCGCACGACCCAGAATTGCGAGTCTTCGCGGGTGAAACTTTCCGCCTGCTTGGACAGTTTGATGGTGGCGTTGACGCTCTTCTGATCGTTGCTCAACTCCACGTCCGAGACATGGCCGATCACCACGTTGCGGTACTTCACTTCGGTCTTGTTGGCCGTCAGGCCGCTACCGGTTTTGAACGTGACGGTAATGGTCGGACCTTCCTGCATGATGGTGTGTACGACCAGGGAAATCCCCACCAGCACCGCGACGATCGGCACGATCCACACCAGCGAAACGCTGAAGCGGCGGGTGGTCTTGACAGGGGCCTGCCCAGGGGCTTGCGGCCCGTCAGTGGCTTGCGACTTCATCCATGACCTCCTCGTTTTGCGGATTTTTCCGCTCTTTATCCCAGATCAGGCGTGGGTCGAAACTCATCGCCGACAGCATGGTGAAGACCACCACCAGGCCAAAAAACAGAATGCCCGGGCGCGGTTCGATATCGGCCAGGGCTTGAAACTTCACCAGTGAGGCCACCAGGGCGACCACGATCACATCGAGCATCGACCAGTAACCAATGAGCTCGACGAAACGGTACAGCGTTGACCGTTGCTTATTCGCCCATTGGCTGTCGCGCTGAACGGTCACCAGTAACAGCGTCAGGGCGACGAACTTGATGCCCGGCACCGCGATGCTGGCGATAAAAATAATCAGGGCAATGTCCCAGGCGCCGTGCTGCCAGAACTCCAGTACACCGCTCATGATCGTGCTATCGGCGCCGTTGCCGACCATCTGGGTGTTCATCACTGGCAGCAGATTGGCCGGGACATAAAACGCCAGGGCAGTGAACATGTAGGCCCAGGTCCGGGCCAGTGAGTTGGTTTTGCGCCGATGCAGCGGCGCGCCGCACCGTGTGCATTCGTGAGGTTCATCGGTCATGTCACAGGCCAGGCCGCAGCTATGACACAGGCACAGGTTGAGTTCACTCGCCACCGGAGGCCTGTTCATAAGATGTCCCATAGATCACGGATGTCGCGTCCGGCGATGCGGATCATCATCAGACTGAGAATGGCCAGGGCAAACAGGCCGATGCCGGGCAGCACATCCAGCAATCCGGCGAGTTTGATGACCGCGACCATCGCCCCCAGCAGACAGACCTCCAGCATGCTCCAGGGCCTGAGGGTTTCCAGCCAGCGCATGCAGAACCTGAAGCCGGGCGAGCGCTGGTGGGCGAGGGCGAAGCTCAGGACCCAGATAAGCAGCAACAGCTGGAAAATCGGCGCGATGATTATCGCGATCGCCGCCACCATGGCGATGAACGTGATCGGCCCCAGACTCAGGGCCAGCACCGAATCCCAGAGTGTTGCGCTGTTTTTAAGGCCTTTGAGGCTGATGCTCATGACGGGATAGAAGTTGGCGAAAATCCACAGCATCAACGCGGTGAAGGTCAACGCCAGACGTTGCTCCACCGTCAGACCGTTATAGCGCTGAAGCACGCCGCCGCAGCGCGTACACAGGGTTTTTTGATGTTTGGCGAGCGTGACTTTTTGATACACGCAGTCGCAGTGCTCGCAGATGATCAGTGGGTCAGTCGTAGCCATAGGCTGCACTCGCCAGGACGCAGGGAAGTCAGAGCACTCCCTCAATATAGAAGGACCTCGCAATTGAGCAAATTAAAAGGTTATTCAATGGGATGCGGACGGACGGTGATCCTGTAGGGGGCGGTCAGCCGAGCAGTTCGCGCAGGCGATACCAGAACATCCCGAGCGCCAGTAGCGGGGAACGCAGCATCGGCCCGCCGGGAAAGGTCATGTGCGGCACCGCGCTGAACACGTCAAAGCCCTGACTGTGTCCGACGTGGATCGCTTCGCCCAACAGCTTCGCGCACCAGTGGGTCACGTTCAGGCCATGACCGGAGTAGCCCTGGGCGTAAAACACATTAGGGTGCTGGCTCAAGCGCCCAACCTGGGGGAAGCGATTGGCGCTGATGCCAATCATGCCGCCCCATTGATAGTCGATGCGCACGTTGGCCAGTTGCGGGAAGACCTTGAGCATGTGCGGGCGCATATAAGCTTCGATGTCCGCCGGATCACGCCCGGAATAATGACAGGCCCCGCCGAACAGCAAGCGTCGGTCTGCCGAGAGCCGATAGTAATCCAGACCGACTTTCTGGTCGCAGAGCGCCAGGTTATGCGGGATCAACTGCGCTGCAACGTCGGGTGCCAACGGCTCGGTGGCGATGATGTAGCTGCCCGCCGGAAGGACCTTGCCGCTCAGTTTCGGTTCGAGTTCTTCCAGGTGCGCGTTGCACGCCAGCACCAGACTGCCGGCGCGCACCGTGCCGCCGGCACAGCGAACCTGCGCCGTGCTGCCATGGATCAACTCCAGCACCGGGCTCTGTTCGAAGATCCGTACGCCGAGAGATTCGGCTAGCCGCGCTTCACCGAGCACCAGATTGAGCGGATGCAAATGACCCGAGCCCATGTCGACCAGACCACCGGCATACACGCCTGAGTTCACCACCTGCTGACGGATCTGATCCGGTCCGACGAGGCGTGTTTCATGGGCGTAACCGGATTCGGTCAGACCTTCTTGCTCAGCCTTCAATGCAGTGAATTGCGCCGACGTGTTGGCCAGTTCACAGAATCCCCAGCGCAGGTCGCAATCAATCCCGTGCTCACGAATGCGGCTGCCCACAAGCGCAACCGATTCGACACCCGCACGCTCAAGGTAGCGCACGCCTTCTTCACCGACATGACGGGCAAAACCGCTGACGTCATGGCCGATACCGCGGATCAACTGCCCGCCGTTGCGCCCGCTGGCGCCCCAGCCGATCCGTCGGCCCTCCAGCAAAATCACCGAGAGCCCGCGCTGCGCCAGTTCGATCGCGGTGTTAACGCCGGTAAAACCGCCGCCGATCACACAGACGTCGGCTTCAAGGTTCTCGGCCAGTGTGGGGTAGGGCGCCATTCCATTGGCTGACGCCGCGTAATAGGAGCGAGCATGTTCGTTGCTGTACTGGTTCATTGGTTGGACTTCACTTTGCTCCAGGAACGGGTCATCAAACGCATGATCGCCTGGGGCGGGGTGGTCGAAATGTAGAGCTTGTCGAGGACTGCCTGGGGCGGATAAACCTCAGGGTTGTTGACCAGCTCAGGGTCCATGTCGTGCTTGGACGCCGGGTTGGGGTTGGCGTAACCGACTGACTCACTGACCTTGGCAATCACTTGCGGATCGAGCAGGTAATTGATGAAAGCATGCGCCTCTTTCTGGTTGCTGGCATCTGCGGGAATCGCCAACAGGTCGAACCACAAGTTACTGCCTTCCTTGGGAATCGCGTAGGCGATGTTCACGCCGTTCTTGGCTTCCTTGGCCCGGTTCGCGGCCTGGAACACGTCACCCGAGTAACCGAAAGCCACGCAGATGTCGCCGTTGGCCAAATCTGAAACGTACTTCGAGGAGTGGAAGTAGGTGATGTAAGGGCGGATGGTCAACAGCTTCGCTTCAGCCTTTTTGAAGTCTTCAGGGTTTTCGCTGCGCGGGTCCATGCCCATGTAATTGAGCACGGCCGGGAACACTTCATCGGCCGAATCCATCATCGACACGCCGCACTGGCTGAGTTTCTTCAGGTTCTCCGGTTCGAAAAACACCGCCCAGGAGTCGATGCGGTCAATGCCGAGCACTTGCTTGACCTTGTCGACGTTGTAGCCGATGCCGTTAGTGCCCCACAGGTAGGGGACCGAGTGTTCGTTGCCCGGATCGTTTTTCTCCAGCAGCGCCAACAGTTTCGGGTCGAGGTTCTTGAAGTTGGGCAGTTGCGAACGATCGAGTTTCAGGAACGCGCCGGCCTTTACCTGGCGAGCGAGGAAGTGGTTGGACGGCACCACCACGTCATACCCGGTGCGACCAGCGAGCAATTTGCCCTCCAGGGTTTCGTTGGAGTCGAACACGTCGTAGATCACCTTGATCCCGCTTTTCGCCTGGAAGTCGGCGAGGGTGGTCTCGCCGATGTAATCGGTCCAGTTGTAGACGCTGACCGTTGGCTTAGCCTGCGCAACGGCGCTGAACAATAACGCCAGTGCGACCGGCACCACGGATTTCAATAGACGCATACGACACCTCTTCTAATTGTTGGATTTTTCAGGCGTTTTTTGGTGTTCTGACGGCCGCCTTCGTCGGAACGCCGCCCGGAGCCGGCTCGCTCCCACATTTGGAATGCATTCCCCTGTGGGAGCGAGCCTGCTCGCGATGAGGCCCTCACGGGCAGCGCAGATCTCAAACGCTGAGCAGCAGGAACTCTCGCTCCCAGGAGCTGATCACGCGTTTGAAGTTCTCGTGTTCGGCGCGCTTGACCGCGACATATCCGCGGACGAATTTGCTACCCAGATAACGCCCGATGGTTTCGCATTCTTCCATCTGCGTCAGGGCGTCTTCGATGGTGATCGGCAGGCGCAAGTTGCGACGTTCGTACGCACGGCCCTGGACCGCAGCGCTCGGTTCTATGCGCTCGACCATACCCAGATACCCGCACAACAGGCTCGCAGCGATCGCCAGATAAGGGTTGGCATCGGCGCCCGGCAAACGGTTTTCCACGCGCATCGCGTCCGGCGTTGAAGTCGGCACACGCAGGCCCACGGTACGGTTTTCTTCGCCCCATTCCACGTTCACCGGTGCCGAAGTGTCCGGCAGGAAGCGGCGGAACGAATTGACGTTCGGCGCAAACATCGGCAGCACTTTGGGGATGTACTTTTGCAGGCCGCCGATGTGGTGCAGGAACAGCTCGCTCATCTGCCCGTCGGCATTGGCAAAGATCGGCTGGCCGGTGGCGATGTCGACGACGCTCTGGTGGATATGCATGGCGCTGCCGGGTTCATCGCCAATCGGTTTGGCCATGAAGGTTGCGGTGACGTTGTGCTTGAGCGCCGCTTCGCGCAGGGTGCGCTTGAACACAGTGATCTGGTCGGCCAGGTCCAGTGCGTCGCCGTGACGGAAGTTGATTTCCATCTGCGCCGGGCCGTCTTCGTGGATCAAGGTATCGAGGTCCAGGCCTTGAAGCTCGCACCAGTCGTACACGTCTTCAAACAGCGGATCGAATTCGTTGGCGGCGTCGATGGAAAAAGACTGACGGCCACTTTCCGCACGGCCCGAACGCCCCAGCGGTGCCTTGAGCGGCAAGTCCGGATCTTCGCAGCGCTGGGTCAGGTAGAACTCCATTTCCGGCGCGACAATCGGCCGCCAGCCTTTGTCGGTGTACAGCTGCAGGACTTTTTTCAGCACGTTGCGCGGTGACAGTTCGATCGGGTTGCCGAACTTGTCGAAGGTGTCGTGAATCACGATGGCGGTGGGCTCGATGGCCCATGGGATCACGTACACCGCATCGGAGACGGGCTTGCACACCATGTCGATGTCGGCCGGGTCGAGCAGGTCGTAGTAGATGTCGTCGTCGACAAAGTCCCCGGTTACCGTTTGCAAAAGCACACTTTCCGGCAGGCGCATGCCTCGCTCATGCAGGAACTTGTTGGTGGGTGCAATTTTGCCGCGTGCGATGCCGGTCAAGTCGCTGACCACACACTCGACTTCGGTAATCTTGTGATCTTTCAGCCACGTGAGCAACTGATCGAAAGGGACATTCATAAAGACCTCGTTATTGGTTTTATTAACGCCGGGGAGGCTGGTTTCATCCACCACACACTTCCCCTGTGGCGCGTTGACGACTATCTTGGGCGAGCCTTGACGTTCCATCTATCCACTTTCAGCAGCACCAAAACGCACCAAACGAGTGCGTAAGGTCACCCATGACAACGTGCAATCCCCTGCAAGTCCAAGCGTTCAACACCGCCGATGTCGCCGAGCAAATCCGCGCCACGCCGGGTTGGGTGCAGCATTACCAGCAAATGTCACCGGGGCATTTCGCCGGGCGCGTGCGCTACCTGGACCTGCAAGGCGTGGAGATTTACGAGGAACAGATGAACACGCGGGTCGAGCAGAATTTCAGCGCGCCCGAAGGCTCGCTGGCGTTCTGTTTCGATCGCAGCGACAACGCGCTGTACGTGTTGAATGGCGAAAGCCGCAACATCTGGATCACCCCGGAGAACTACCAGGAAATCGCCGTGGTGTTCGGTCCGGAGTTCGTGCAGCGTCACGGTTTGAACGTGGCCAGGCTCGAAGGCCTGTTCATGGCGCCACTGAATTCGGGGCAGAACGCGTTGTTCAGCCGCTGGCTCAGCGGGACATTGACCCGACTGGCGCAGACGCTCGATCCGCCGAGCAGGGACGCGTTGACCCAGCAGTTGCTGGAAGACTGCCTGTACATCCTCGACAACGCGTGTGTTTGCCTTGATCGCGGCGGTTTACAGCGCCGCGCCGAAGAGCGCGCTGTGATGAAACGCATTGGTGAATGGGCGGCTGATGCGCCGGAAGACACCCTGAATCTGCTTGAGCTTTCACAAGTCGCCGGGGTTTCACTGCGGCAGTTGCAGCATGCGTTCAAAGCCTATACAGGGATGACCCCGACCCATTGGCTGCGCTTGCGCCGACTCAACAGCGCACGCCGCGAGTTGCTCAGCCGCACAGCGATGGATACCACCGTTGCCGAAGTGGCGATGCACTGGTCGTTCTGGCATTTGGGGCGTTTTTCCAGCAGTTATCGCGCGTTGTTCAACGAACTTCCCAGTCAGACGCTCGCCCGCAAACCCTGTAGCGCAGCAGGTCGCGGGTAAGCCGTGGGCCACCTCAGATGGGCATTACGCGGGAGGAACAGGCTTGGCCAATTCAATGCCGGCCGCACTCAATCGCTTCAGGATCTCAAAAAGCAGATCGCTCTTGGTCGTGCTGACAATTCTTGGGCTGCTGACATAGCCGGTGATGGTCAAGGTGATGCCATCAGGGCTCAGATTGCTGAAACGGACAACGGGGGCGGGTTTGTCGAGGATGGTTTCATGCTCTTGATAGGCGGTGTACAGCAGGGTTTTGACTTGTTCGGGGTCGATATCCAGAGGGAACACCAGCTCGAGGGTGGCCACCCCTTGGGCGCTGCCGCCCATGGTCACATTGCGCAGGTTCTGGGAAATAAGCTGCGAGTTGGGCACGATCACGATCGAGCGGTCACTGAGCTGTATCTCGGTGGCCCTGACATTGATCCGTCGGATATCGCCTTCGACCCCGCTGATGCTGATCAGGTCGCCGACCTTGACCGGACGCTCGGTGAGCAGGATCAACCCGGACACGAAGTTCTTGACGATCTCTTGCAGGCCGAAGCCGATCCCCACTGACAACGCACTGACGATCCAGGCCAGATTCGTCCATTGGACGCCCAACGAAGACAACGCCAGCAGAATGACCAGTACGTAGCCGATATTACTGAACAGGGTACTCAGCGATGCACCCATGCCGGGGTCCATATCGGTTTTCGGCAGGAACTCGTTATCCAGCCATCTGCGCAGCGATCGAATCAGGTAAATACCGATCAACAGCGCGAGGAACGCATTCAACAGATTGCCCGGAATGATGTTCAGCTTGCGCAGGCCATCGCCGCCGAGGATCGCTGAAACCCTGTCAGTCAGTTGGCCAAAGGTCGCTCCAATCCCGCCAACAATCGTTGTAATCGCGGCAATCAACAGTAAGGCCGCTCTGCCAATACCCGCCACGACAACCTCGATTTGTTCAAGCCGTACGTCGCCGATACCCAGCAGCTGTTTGATCGTTTTGCCGCTGGGGTGCTTTGGCGAAAACAGGTAATCGCACGAGTCCCTGAACAACTGCGTCAGCAAATAGAAGCTGGCAATAACGATGTAGAGCCAGACAATTTCGTAAGTGATGAATCGGGCCAGGGAGATGTAACCGACCAGCAGGCCAAAAATCGAGATCAACATGGCGATACTGACGCCGGTATATATCAGCCCCGCCAGCGTAGTACCTGACTCAGGGTGTTCCCCGGCAATGACCATCGCTCGGCGGGTTCTACTGACGCGTAGCAATAGCGCACCGATAATCATGATGACGACTAATGAAACGACGCCCCGGCTGAAGAGAACCACTTGCGTACTCATACCTGTCGCATTGGTGACTTGTACCAGCGAGATAAGTATCAGCATTGATCCGGCCAGCAGCGCCGGAAATGGGTTGATTGCAAGTGCCACTTCATCGGCGATGCCAGGCAGCCGCCATGAGGGATTGCGTTTAGACAGCAGCGCCCGACTCAAACCGATAATCAGAGCGCAGGCGTAAGCAACTTTCTCGACATCGTCAAAGTATCCTTGCAGTGGCTGCGGCAATGCTTCAAACCGGGTAGCGGCAGCGGAGATGAGCTGTATTGCGCAACCAGCGCTCAACATCGTGGCAACTACCGTCGCTATCGCCAATGAACTTCTGCGCAGGCGACCTTCCGGTACTCGATGGATGCAGACCCATGTCAAACCACGTTCAGCCAGTCTTCGCCCCAGCGTCCAGAAGGCCAGGGCCAGCAATAACAACGTCGCGGTCGCGGCACGCCGGCCGGGTTGCCAGGCGGACTGAATGACACTGTTGGACTGATCGATCACAAACCTCAGACGATTTTTATCCTCCTCCAGTGGAGAAAACAGCGGTAACCAGAACCGGGGGTTGAGGAAGCTGGCTGTGCGCTGGGCCAGTTCGGTTTCCAGTTGGGTACGCCGCATGCTGGCAATCTGAGTGATGAGGTTAGTAGCGCCTTCTTTGATGGCCTGCAGTATCTTGAGGTCGCCATCCACTTTGTCTTTTTGTGCAGTGAGATAAGACCTTTGTTTCACCAGATCGGACTTTTCCATGGCCTCGCTGGTGGCGGATGCCGTGCCGAGTACACTGAGTTGCGCTTGCAATTGCGCTTGCTCGGGAAGTAACACCGCCGCCAACTTGTCCGCATCACTGAGGAGCAACTGAACGTTGTCCTGAAAGCCTATCAACTGTGTGTAGTTACTGGTCAGTGAGGCCTTCTGCTTAAGAGTGTCCAGCCTTAGTTGCAGTTCTTCCAGATCGCTTTTTGACACCGTAGCGGTAGCGCTGGCCTCACTGTTGCTTGACGTGTTGGGTAGTTCGTCCGCCGACAGTTCGCGGATGTTCGCTCCCATCAGCGCGAACACAACGAATATGAGTAATTTCAATGCAGGACGCATAGGCATGCCTCCAGCGGCTTTAGCCATTCAGGTTAGGTCATGGCGTGTGCAGGCGCGAAAAATAGTTCTGCGATACGGAGGAAGAGGGAAGGGGAGCGGGTGAGAAGGGGTGATCTACAATCTTTTATGCTAAACCGCGCTCAGGATCACGAGGTGTGACGTATTGAGCGGTCTGTCTTATCGACCCAGTGTGCTTACAGAGTGCCGGGCCCCTGTCGGAGGTCATCATGAAAAGGTTGTCATCCATTAGCCTGTGCATCTCACTGTCGGTTTCCTGGACCCAGGGGTGGGCGGAAACGGTCGTGCCGATGAAAGGGCAGAGTTCGCAACAAACTCAAACGGACATGACCGAATGCCACAACATCGCGGCCGGTCAGAGCGCCTCGACTGCACCGCCTGCTAGCGGTGGAAGGCTGAAGGGGGCCGCGGCGGGCGCTGCCGCCGGTGCGGCGGGGGCGCAGGTGCGGGGACGTCAACATGACGAGTTCTATGATCGTGTCGACGATGACGTGAAGCAGGACTATCGGCAGAATCGCGCCAAAGAAACCGCCGTGGCCGGCGCGGTCGTCGGAGGCTCGCGTCAGCGTCAGGAACGCCGGGCGCAAGATAAAACCAGTGCTGCGACCAGTTCAACGGCCTATACCAGTTGCCTGCAGGGTAAGGGATATCAGGTTAACCCTTGAGCACTTTCCTGCCGTTGATCGAGCAGATGAACCATCAGGCAGGCATACAGCGTCACGAGAATGAACAAGCCCATGCGGATGGCGAATGCTGTGTAAACGTCTTTGCCTGCTGCGCTGTCCTGTACCGACTGACCCAACAGGATGATCAGCGTGATCAGGGTATTGAGCCAAAACCCCGGGGTAAACCGCGTCGGGCTCAGGGCATATAGCTTGCGCGCCATCACCAGGCCGAACAGCAGCATCCACAGAAAGAACATCCACAGATGCACAAACAGGCTGAGCGCACTCCAGAACAGGATCGCCAGCAGGCCTGCAAGCAAGGTTGAGCCGAGCAACTCGCGACCGGCGTTGCGGGCGTTCGTCGTGGAGCTTTGCTGTCCCAGGCCGACGGCCTTCAGGATGATCGGCAGATAACCGGCCGGGTCGATCAGCGCCAGCAGGAATGCCGGCAGCACGATCAGGGTGGCACGCAGCGCAATCCGACTGACTTCTTCTGCCGGCAGACGTGGAGCAGCCGGCGGGGAAGGTGCATTGGGTGGATCCGGAAATAGCCCATGACTGAACGCCACGACGATAACGGCAAGCAGCAAACCCTTGACCAGTGCGCCGATGACCATCGCTGCCAGATCGTATTCGGCGATACCGGCCGAGGAAATCATGGTCAGGCCAATCACCAGGAAGGTCATGATCAAGGTGTTGCCGCCGCGCAGGCCATAGCGGAAGGCAAGGAACAGACCGACGCTGATCAATAGCACGCCGCTGACGGGGTAATAACGCAGGACCGGGATCAATAGCAGGCCAATGCCGGTGGTCAACATGGCGGCCAGTGCGAGAACCAGTCCTGCCTTGAACGGCAGCGGGCGATTGACCGAGGCCAGCAATAGCAGGCAAAGCACCGGCGCCATAAAGGGAATCGGCAAGCCGAGGCCGAAACTCGCGGTGAGGCTCAACGCCGTGCCAGTGGCCAGACGCAGTGCGCGTTGATTCCGTGGCGTGCGCTGAGACGACATACCCTTAATAGGCATAGCTCAGCCAACTCATGAACCCCACAAACACTCGACCGAGTGGGTTCAGCGGATTGCCCTCGGTGGGGAAGGCCATGACTTCGGCCTGCCCACCGGCACGGATCCCCCGACTGACACGCAACGTGTTCAATGAGTCAGGTGAAAACTCGATAACGACTGGAAAACGCTGGGCCGGACGCAACCAATCGCGGCTGTTCTGCACGCTGGGCAAGGTTCCAGGCGGGGGTGTTTGCCCCACGCTGACGCCGTAACCGACACTGCGTACGCGCCCCTCGAAGACCTCGCCCGGCAGAGCATCCAGAACAATCGAAACGGGCGTGTCGAGCTTTACCAGACCGAGGTTGTTCTCGGTCATGTCCGCACTGATCCACACATCATGAATGGCGATCAGGGTCATGACCGGGCTACCGGCAGCGGCGAATTGCCCAGCGTCAGTGCGCAGATCCGTGATCAGCCCGGCCGAGCGAGCGCGAATCTGCGTGTTGGACAGATCCAGTTCGGCTTTGGACAACGCCGTGGCGGCGCTGCGCAGCAAGGCGTTGTCTTCCTCGCTGCCACCTTCCTGCTCACGCGCGCGCTGCACTTCGGCGCGGGCAGCGGCGACCTGACTCACAGCCTGTTCGCGGTTGGCGCGAGACACTTCGAGCAGGCGTACGGAAATGGTGCCCGGGTCTTCGCGATACAAACCTTCGAGTCGCTGATTGTCCTGGCGCGCCTTGAGCTCATTGGCCTGGGCGGCCCGCAGATTGGCTTGGGCCGAGGCTATTCCAGCGGTGCTCGCACCGATCTGTCGGCGGGTCGATTCAAGGTCGGCACGTGCACGGTCGACGGCAATCTGGTACGGCTGCGGGTCCACCTCGAACAGGATTTCGCCAGCCTTGACGTCCTGGTTGTTGCGCACGCTCACCCGGATCACGCGGCCCGCCACTTCCGAGGCAACGGGAATCACAAAGGCACCCACCCGGGCCTGCTGTGTATAGGGTGTGAAACGATCCGCCAACAGGTACCAGGTCAGGCTCAGGAGGATCAGTAACAGCACCCACTTGATGCCTTTTTTCGCCGGGTCGGCAGCCGTTGCTGGTGCCTGGGCGACTGCTGGGGGCTCGGACGAGGAAGGGACGGTTTCACTCATTGGTCTTTTACCTTGTAAGACATTGGAATGGCAGGCTGTGCAGTGCTGGGCTCTTCCAGCAGATCGCCCCAGTCGGTGCGTTTTTCCATTTGCTGGCGGGTGGCTGGATCAACTTTCGGCTGGGCGCTGTACCAGCCACCGCCCACGGCTTTGTACAAGGCAATGACGTTACTGACGGCATTGCTGCGGGCGACCAGATAATTGTCCTGTTGTTCGAGCAAGGCACGCTGCGCATCCAGCACCCTCTGGAAGTCTGAATAACCTTCGCGATATTGCGCGCTGGCCAACACCAGCGAACGTTTGGCCGCCACTTCGGCCTCACGCAGGATCCTTTCGCGCTCCAGGGATTTGATCAGGCCATAGGCCGCATCGTCTGCCTCGCGTGCCGCCTGGCGAACCTTGTCGCGGTAAGCCTCGATCAGTTGCTGCAACCGCGCATCCTGCACGCGCACGTTGTTGCTGATCTGGCCGTGATCGAACAGATTCCAACGCAGACTGGGGCCGCCGATCAAATCCAGACTCCGAGGCGTGCCACTGAGCGTGTCGGTGGACCAGACGATGCTGCCGAGCAAGGTCAGCGACGGATAGAAATCGCTCTCGGCCACACCGATCAGTGCTGACTGAGCGGCGACATTAAGCTCGGCGGCGCGCACGTCGGGCCGACGCAGCAGCAAATTGGCCGGTACATCTTGCAACACTGCACGGTCGACCAGCGGGATCAATCCCACGTTCTCGACCAGTTGCGGCAATGCGCCGGGCGGCTGGCCGATTAGCACGGCCAACGCATTTCGGGTGCGCTGAAGCTGATCTTCGAAGTTGGGGATGGTGCTCAACGTGCCCAGGTACTGGGTTCTGGCTTGTTGCAGGTCGAGCTCGGCAGTTTGGCCACTGTTGAAGAGCTTCTCGGTGATCTCGAAGTTGCGCTTTTGCTGTTTGGCGTTTTCCTGGGCGACGCGTAAACGGGCTTCGGTGGTGCGCAGTGAGAAATAGGTATCGGCCACTTGCGCGCGCAGCAGGACGAGTACGTCTTCATAGTTGGCCTGGGCGGCGAAGTAGCTGGCATCGGACGACTCGATGGCTCGACTGAAGCGGCCCCAGAAGTCCAGCTCCCAACCCACGTCGAACCCCGCGCTGTGCTGCCAGAAATGGCTGTCTTGCGGATTGGTCCCGCCAGATTGCCTGCGGTTAAAGTAAAGACTGTCGACACTGGCTTGCTGCAGTTGCGGGTAAAGACCGCTTTGAGCAATGCCGAGTTGGGCACGGGCTTCGATGACGCGCAGGCCAGCGATTTTGAGGCTGGAGTTGCGTGCATCCGACTCGGCTATCAAATGATTGAGGACCGGATCGGCGAAGACTTGCCACCACTGACGAATGTCCGGGTTCAGGCTGCGCTGGCTGGATTGCTCGAGGGCAGGGGTGGTCCAGTGTTTGACCCATTCTTCGCTGGGCGGCTGGAAGTCCGGCCCAAGTCGTACGCAGCCATTGAGGCCTAGTAAGCCAAGCAGCACGAGCCGGCCTGGCCAATTCAGCAGGGTTGTACCTGGAGGCATTACGCATTTCCCGACCAACAAACATCACTGGAGCATAGCCGTCCAAATGGGCACATGGCTGCTACGCTTTTTAAGCGCCATCAAATCTACTGCAATCGGTTAAAAAGGTACGACGATTATGAATAACACCCCGGGTGTCGTTGAAGCCCATTCAGCTGGCTGGCGCTTTAAGTTGGGCATAGCCATCATCTGCTTGATGCTGGGCTCCTGGCTGTTGGTGCCACTTGCTGCGGCAGCGGATGTGGCGGGTTCAAAGATCGCTGCACTGACTGGTGTGCTGTTCATCAGCAACAAAGTCCTGTTGATCATCGTTATTGCGGTGATGGGCAAAGCCGGATTCCAACAGTTAAAACGCAGCCTGTTCGGATATGTGTCCTCACTTGCTCCTAGCACGGAAGTCGAAGTGGGCCCATGGCGTCACAGAATAGGCATTGTTATGTTCTTTGTGCCGCTAATTTCCTCCTTTCTTGAACCCTACGTCGACAGCATTTGGCCTGGACTCAGGCCCAACCTCTGGCAAGCTCAAGCGCTGGGTGATGTCATGCTGATCGGCAGCTTTTTTGTATTAGGGGGAAATTTCTGGGAGAAAGTGCGCGCCTTGTTTATTCGCACTGCTCGTGTCGCAACCCCAAGTGCGGCGTGAATAACAAAAGTAGGCGAGGGTATGAGTACTCGTGCGCTCCTTGGTTGTTGCGAAATGGCCGGTGGCCGATGGGCCGGGTTCACCCCAGCGCAGCGCGGTCCCGGCGTCGAGGTCGAACAGGTCGAGGACACGGCACTTCAAGTCGTCAATCTCCGTTAGAACGTTGGCGGGGTAATCACCCAGATCACCACCGCATCCACCTCGCCAGGGTTGCCGTAGCGGTGCGGTTCCTGGCTGGAAAAGCTGAAGCTGTCGCCTTCGTTGAGCTGGAAGTAGCGCTCGCCGACCCACAATTCGAAACTGCCGGACAGCAAGTAACCGGCTTCTTCGCCTTCGTGGCTGTAGCTTTGCTGGCTGTAGGTGCCGGGCGGAAAGCGCGAGTGGAGCATTTCCAGTTGCCGGTTGGGTGGTGGGGTCAGGAGCTGGTCGACGATGCCGTCTTCGTAATGCACGCTCAGACGACTGTTTTTGCGCACCACTACGCCATCGTCCTCGGGGGCGGTGTTGGCTTCGCTGGCGAAGAACCACTGGATGGTCACACCGAGGCTACGGGCAATGTTGAACAGCGCCGGAATAGACGGGTAAGCGAGGTTGCGTTCCAGTTGGCTGATGTAGCCCGCTGTCAGCTCACTCAATTGCGCCAGTTTCGCCAGGGTCATGCCCCGGCGTTTGCGCAGGCCGCGAATCCGCGTGCCCAGAAAGTGCGGTTCGGCGGTGCCGGTTGTGGGCGGTGTATTGCTATTGTTGCTCATGGTGAGTTCCGAACCGGGTCGAACGTGAACCCCGTAGGAGCGAGCTTGCTCGCGATAGACTCACCGACGCCGCGTTCAACCAGTAAGCACGCATTAGGGAGCATCGCGAGCAAGCTCGCTCCAACAGGGTAAAAGCCCCGGAGTATAAACGGGCTTAAAGCGCCCAAGCGACTTTCAAACCCTCATAAATCGCTTCTTCGGCGGTGCGCGGCGCCAGGCAATCGCCGATGCGTCGAAATTCCACCAGGCCTTGCAGTTCCGCGCCAAGTGTATCCACTGGTTGATGACCCTGACACAACACAAGCGTGTCGATATTTTCCAGCAACATGGGTTCGCCACTGGCGGTGTGTTGCAAGTAAACGGTGTTGTCGTCACAACCGTACAGCCGCGCGTAGGGGATGATGGGAATGCCCAGTCTGTGCAGCTCACCGGCCAGTTGGTCACGCACATACAGCGGCAGGTTTTCCCCGCAATGGGTGCCATTGACCGCCAGTTGCACTTGATGGCCGGCACGGGTCAGACGCTCGGCTATGCCGGGGCCGATCCAGTCGCAACGCCAATCGACCACCACCACCGAACGGCCGATTTGCACTTCGTCGCGCAGCACCTGCCAGGCATCCACCACCTGCAATTCACCCCCGCGTTCGAACGCCGGCCAATATGGCTCGGCACCCGTGGCAACAATCACCATCTCCGGTTTTTCCCGTTCCACCAATGCCCGGTCGACCCGGGTGTTGCGCACTACTCGTACGCCGGCCAATTCCATTTCCCGTTGCAGATTGGTGCTCGCGCCACCGAATTCGCTGCGCCGTGGCAGCAATTGCGCCAACAGCACTTGGCCGCCAAGTTGTGAACTGGCTTCGTACAGCGTCACGTCATGCCCGCATTGCGCCGCCACCGCAGCGGCTTTCATCCCGGCCGGACCACCGCCGGCAATCATGATGCGCTTGCGTGCCGGCGCCGGTTGCCGCGCTCCAAAGATCAACTCGCGACCGGTTTCAGGATGCTGGATGCAGGAAATTGGCAAACCTTTGTGAAAGTGCCCGATGCACGCCTGATTGCAGGCGATGCAGGCGCGCACGTCTTCGGCGCGGCCGGCATTGGTCTTGTTGGGCATTTGCGGGTCGCAGATCAACGCCCGGGTCATGCCGCACACATCGGCCTGACCCCGGGCCAGAATCAGTTCGGCTTCCTGGGGTTGATTGATGCGCCCGGTGACGAACAGTGGAATGCTCAATCCGGCCTTGAAGGTGCCAGCCTCTTTGGCCAGGTATGCCGCTTCAATCGCCATCGGCGGCACAATGTGCACCGCGCCCCCCAGTGACGCTGAGGTGCCGGCGACGATGTGCACGTAATCCAGTTGTGGTTGCAGCAATTGCACGGCAGCCAGGGATTCGTTTTCGGTCAGGCCTTCCGGGTCGCGCTCGTCGGCGGAGATGCGCAGGCCGATGATGAACTGCTCGTCAGTGCTGGCTCGTATCGCGGCGATGACTTCGCGCAGGAAGCGCAGACGCTGTTCCAGCTCACCGTTGTAGCCGTCGGTTCGGCGGTTGACCCGGGGGTTGATGAATTGCGCAGGCAGGTAGCCGTGACTGGCGACCACTTCGACGCCATCGATCCCGGCCTGATGCAGACGCCGGGCGGCAGCGGAATAACCGGCGACAATCTCGTCGATCATCGGCTGATCCAGTGCGCGCGGCATCACCCGGAAACGTTCATTGGGCACCGCCGAAGCGGAGTAGGCCACGGCCAGCAGGCCATCGCTGGACTCCATGATCTCCCGCCCCGGATGGAACACCTGCGACAGCACCAAGGTGCCGTGAGCGTGGCAGGTTTGCGCGATTTTCCGGTAGCCATCGATGCAGGCATCGTCGGTGGCCATCAGCACATGGGAGGTGTACCGCGCGCTGTCATGCACACCGGCCACTTGCAGCACGATCAGCCCGACCCCACCTTCAGCGCGCGCCCGGTGATAGGCGATCAGCTGTTCGTTGACCAGATTGTCGGTGGGCATCGAGGTGTCATGACCGCTGGACATGATGCGGTTTTTCAGGCGTTTGCCACGGATCTGCAAGGGTTCGAACAGGTGCGCATAAACTGGGGTCGGGCTCGGCATGGTACGGATACTCCGGCAGGCTGGAGCCGAAAGGCGGGTTTCGGCGTTGTTGTTATTCACCTATAGAAATTTACCTACAGTAAAAAATCAACTTGTTTTTTTACTGTGGCATACAGTAGTTTCGTTGCGAGCCCGCTCCTGGGGCGAACCTCACCAACAATAAAAAAGGGCTATGCCGACCGATATTCGGCTTTGCACCTGTACGAGGAACCACTGATGAAATCGAATACGCTCAAGCACGGTTTTTATCCCTTGGTGTTGACCCTGGCCATCGGCCTGGGCAGCGCTCAGGCAGCTTCGGACATGGTGGTGGTCGGATACGGCGGGGCCGGACAAAAAGCCCAGGACGTGGCGTTCTTCCAACCGTTTAGCGCAGTGGAACAAAGCAAGGTCATCCAGAGCGAATACAACGGCGAAATGGCCAAGATCAAAGTCATGGTCGACACCGGCAATGTCGATTGGGACGTGGTGCAGATCGAAGGCCCGGACCTGATGCGCGGCTGCGAAGAAGGCATGTATGAACGTCTGGACTGGACCCGCCTGGGCGACGCCGGGCAGTTGATCCCCGAAGCCGCGCAGGAGTGCGGTTCAGCGGCGCTGGTGTGGAGCGTTGCGATTGCCTACGACACCGACAAACTGGCCAAGGCTCCGACCTCATGGGCCGATTTCTGGGACGTGCAGAAAATTCCGGGCAAACGTGGCCTGCGCAAACGCGCGGTGTACAACCTGGAGTTCGCCTTGCTCGCTGACGGGGTGAAGGTCGAGGATGTCTACAAGGTGCTCAATACCCCACAGGGCGTAGACCGGGCGTTTGCCAAACTCAATCAGATCAAGCCGTACATCCAGTGGTGGGAAGCGGGCGCACAACCGGCGCAATGGCTGACCGCCGGCGATGTGGTGATGACTTCAACCTACAGCGGACGCATCGCCGCCGCCGCGCAAAGCGGCAGCCATCTGGGGCTGGTCTGGCCCGGCAGCCTGTATGGCATGGACTACTGGGCGATCATCAAGGGCTCCAAACATGTCGATCAGGCCCAGCGCTTCATCGCCTTTGCCAATCAGCCGGATGCCCAGGTCAAGTACGTGCAGCAAATCCCCTATGGCCCGACCAACACCGAGGCCGCTGCGCGACTGGACAACAAACTCGCGCAATGGGTGCCGACTGCGCCGCAGAACCTCAAGGGCGCGCTGTCGATGGACGTCGGTTTCTGGGTCGACCATGGCGAGGAGCTTGAGGAGCGCTTCAACGCCTGGGCGAGCAAGTAACTGACTGCGGCTGGACGTCCATGCGCGTCCAGCCGTACTGACTGCCCGAACCGATCAGCCTAGAGAACCATAACGATGAATGAGATCGCGACCTACCTGACTGCGCGCAGCGCTACCGAACAGCGCCTGCGCGAAGAACTGGCAGCCTGTTATCGCTTGATTGCACATTTTCGCATGACCGACCTGATTTTCACCCACATCTCGGTGCGCCTGCCGGGGCCGGAACATCACTTTCTGATCAACCCCTATGGGCTGATGTTTGATGAAATCACTGCATCCAATCTGGTGAAAATCGACCTCGAAGGCCGGGCCGTTGAACTGTCACCGTACCCGGTGAACCCCGCCGGTTTCGTGATTCACAGCGCCATTCACGGTGCCCGCGAAGACGCACAATGCGTGCTGCATACCCACACCAAATCCGGTTGCGCAGTCGCCGCATTGAAATGCGGGTTGGTGCCGGTCAATCAGATTTCCATGGAGTTCTACGGTCGCGTTGCTTACCACGACTACGAAGGCGTGGCGCTGGACATGAGCGAGCAACAACGATTGGTGCAGGACTTGGGCGACAAACCGGTGCTGATGCTGCGCAACCACGGTCTGCTGACGGTTGGCGAGACGGTGAACCAGGCATTTTTGCGCATGTACTATTTGGAAAAAGCCTGCGAAATCCAGTTGGCCGCGCAAGCTGCCGGTGAGCTGGTGTTACCCCCGGCCGAGGTGTGCGAACACACCGAGCGCCAGTTCAACGACCCTGGTCGGCCGCTGGATGACGGCGAGCTGAGCGACCCGGATGCAATGCAGTTGGCCTGGGCGGCACTGTTGAGGTTGCTGGATCGGGTGGCGCCGGGTTATCGGGACTGATCGAGACCCAGTGTTGTATCGTGTGGCGCCTTCGCGAGCAGGCTCGCTCCCACAGGGGATATGCGTTGTGGCACGAATTTGGGCTCCACGCTGGCCAAGTGTGGGAGCGAGCCTGCTCGCGAAAGCGGTCTTTCAGGCGTATGACTGCTGGAGACATGCCACGCTCTTGCTGTACAGTCGTTCAGCTCGCCGGCAATACGCGGGCCCCATGATTGGATCCAGGAGCGTGTCGTCATGAATCAGGAAGCCCGTTTTTCTCGCATGGAACCGGAGTTGCGCAAGGCCAATCTGATCGAGGCGACGTTGGTGTGTCTCAAGCGCCATGGCTTCCAGGGCGCTTCAATCCGCAAAATTTCCGCTGAGGCAGGTGTGTCGGTCGGCTTGATCAGCCATCACTATTCCGGCAAGGACGAACTGGTGGCCGAGGCCTACATGGCGATCACCGGGCGCGTCATGACCCTGCTGCGCGAGGCCATGGAACAGGCGGCGCCCAATGCCCGCGAACGGTTGTCGGCGTTCTTCCGTGGTTCGTTTTCCGCCGAATTGCTCGACCCGCAGCTGATCGATGCCTGGCTGGCATTCTGGGGCGCAGTGAAAACTGCCGAGGCGATCAATCAGGCTCACGATCAGTCCTATGGCGAATACCGCGGCATCTTGCGCAAAGTGCTGATGGAACTGGCGCTGGAGGAGGGCTGGGAAAACTTCGACGCCGATCTCGCCGCCATCAGCCTGAGCGCCTTGCTTGACGGTTTGTGGCTGGAGTTGGGCCTCAACCCCGGCACCTTCACCCCGGAGCAGGGCATGCAGATTTGCGAGGCTTGGGTCGATGGTTTGCAGGCCGGCGGTCGCCAGCGCTTTTGTGTGCAGACGAGCAGCTGTTGATCGCTTGTTCAACAGTGGATACTCTCTGGCGCAGATGCAACAAAACACTCTAATAAGAAATAAGCCTTCGGGCCTGTGCAGGACACCAAGCAATGACTCCTCGGGTACTGATCGTCGATGACGATCCGCTGATTCGCGAACTCTTGCAGGCCTATCTTTCCCGGGAAGGCTACGAGGTACATTGCGCCGCCACGGCGGAACTGGCCGAAACCTTCCTCGCCAGTCAGACCGTGGACCTGGTCATGCTCGATATCCGTTTGCCCGGCAAGGATGGCTTGACCCTGACCCGGGAGCTGCGGGTGCGTTCGGAAGTAGGGATCATCCTGATCACCGGGCGCAATGACGAAATCGACCGCATCGTCGGCCTCGAATGCGGCGCCGATGACTACGTGATCAAACCCCTCAATCCACGGGAACTGGTGTCCCGGGCGAAAAACCTGACTCGGCGGGTTCGGCATGCGCAATCACCGCAGCCCGTGGCGGCTGTGTCCAAACCGGTCAAACAGTTCGCCGATTGGGCGCTGGATACCGATCGCCGGCGCCTGATCGATCCAGCCGGCAGTGAAACCCTGCTGACCCACGGCGAATACCAGTTGCTCAGCGTGTTCCTGCGCAACAGCGGCCACACCCTGAGCCGCGACCAGTTGATGGACCAGATTCGCAACCGCGAATGGGTGCCCAACGACCGCTCCATCGATGTGCTGGTTGGCCGCTTGCGCCGCAAGTTGCACGACGATCCCGCCGAACCGCAGTTGATCATCACCATCCACGGCGCCGGTTACCTGTTCACTGCCAGCCTGGCGGCGTGACGGTTGTGAGGCGACTGCTTTGGCTGATGCTGGCGCTGGTGGCCGGCAGTACCCTGGCGGCCGAAAAGGTCCGTTATTGCGATTACCCGGTATACCCGCCGATTTCCTGGAGCGACGGCAAACAGGTTCGGGGTCTGGCGCCGGGCGTGGTGAAAAAGCTGTTCAGTCAATTGGGCTACGAGGTCGAGATGGTGGTGCTGGGCAACTGGAAGCGCTGCCTGCTGGATGCCGCTGAAGGCAGGGTCGACGTGGTGCTGGCCTACAGCAACGCGCAACGGGAACAGAGCATGCTGTTTTCCACGGTGCCGGTGCTGCGCGAAGAAGTGGCTTTGTTCATCAATCGCCAGCACCCGGTGAAATTCGAACGGCTGCAAGATCTGGCCAAATACCGTGGCGGCTTGCTGTTCGGTGAAAGCTACGGCGTGGAGTTCGATAGCATGGTCGCGCAAAACAACAACATCGAATGGGTCTCCGACAACCGCCAGAACTTCGGCAAGCTGATTCGCGGGCGCATCGATTTCATTGTCCAGGAGCGTCGCACCGGTCAGTTGTACATCGCAAACCTGCCCGGCGCACAAGACATCGTGGCCTTGCCCGATGTATTGAGCATGGACCATCTGCGGGTGGCCGTTTCGCGTCTTTCGCCGCTGGCCAGGCATATGCCGCAAATCAATGCGCAGCTGCAGCGCATGGTCGATGCCGGTGATATCGAGCGTCTGCTCAATGAAAGCGAAGTCACCTACCGCGACATGATCAACCTGCCGGCCAACACACAATGATCCGCGCCCGCCCCGGTGGACTATTGCGGCGTCTGCTGCTGTTCATTCTGTTGTTCAGCCTGTGCTTCACGGTGCTGGCCAGCAGCGTGCAGCTATACATCGAATACCGTCGGGAAATGCGCGAGATCGACTCGCGCATGGAGTTGATCCGCGCCGGTTATCTGGCGAGCCTGGAGCGCAGTCTGTGGGATCTGAACCAGGAGCAGTTGAACGTGCAATTGCGCGGCCTGGTGGGTTTTTCCGACGTGGCGCGGGTGCACCTGACCAGTCCGGACTACGACTTGCTACAAGGCAATCCCAACCCGGTGGGGCCGTTGCGCATCGAACGTTTTGCCCTGCGCTATCTACCGCCATCCGGCCCGTTGCGCCAGCTCGGCGAACTGCAAGTCAGCACTGATCTGGGCGCGGTGCATCAGCGCCTGTATGCCACCGGGTTGACCAGTTTGTTGTGGATGGGCGTATTTCTCTGCGGTTTGGCGGTGGCGCTGTCCGGCTTGTTCTATCGATTGGTCACCCGCCACTTGCGAGTCATGGCCGAATTTGCCCGGCGCATCGCCGCCGGTAAATGGCACGAGCCGTTACGCCTGGACAAGCGGCGCAACGCTCAAGAAGATGAAATCGACACCGTGGCCAACGCACTGGATGACATGCGCCGGGCGATCCTCATTGATATCGACCGCCGGGAAACCGACCGCCTGGCCTTGCAGGACAATCGCGATGAATTGCTGCGCAGGGTCGAGCGGCGCACCGCCAGCTTGATGCGCGCCAAGGACGAAGCCGAAGCGGCCAACCAGGCCAAGTCGCGGTTTCTGGCGACCATGAGCCACGAGTTGCGCACGCCACTCAACGGTATTCTCGGTATGGCTGAGTTGCTGCGCGGCGCCAGCCTGAATCAGCAGGACAGCAAGCGCCTGGATGCCTTGCACAAGGCCGGTGAGGGCTTGCTGGCCATCCTTAATGAAGTGCTGTATTTCGCCAAGCTGGAGGAGGGGGCGAGCCTGCCAGAGCCGGTGGATTTCTCGATTCGCCAATTGCTCGACGAAGTGCTGACCCTGGTGGAACCCAAGGCGCTGAACAACGACACGATTCTCACTTGCCGGGTCGATCAGCGGGTGGCTGAACATCACCACGGCGCGGAACAATTTTTGCGCCAGGTCTTGAGCAACCTGTTGGCCAATGCGATCAAGTTCACCGAAGGCGGCGAGGTCGGCGTGGAAGTGGCGTTGCTCGCGCCGACTGAAGGGCAGAACGGGCAGCACTTGCGGGTGAGTGTCACTGATGACGGCATCGGCATTGCCCCGGCGATGCAGGCGAAGATTTTCGAGCGCTTCACCCAGGCCAGCGAGGAAGTGGCGCAGCGCTTTGGCGGCACCGGGTTAGGGTTGGCGATCTGTAAGAATCTGGTGGAGCACATGGGTGGTTGCATCGGTGTCAGCAGCGAAGTCGGGCACGGCAGTTGTTTCTGGTTCGAACTGGCCCTGGAGCCGGCCAACGATGTCATCAACGTAACGCCGCTTCCCGAGGAGGGCCCGGAACTGGACATTCTGGTGGTCGAGGATGTGGCGCTCAACCGTGAAGTGGCCGAGGGGCTGCTGCTACGGGATGGGCATCAGGTGTGGCTGGCCATCGATGCTCAACAGGCGTTGTTGCAGTGTGCGACACGGGCTTTTGATCTGATTCTGCTGGATGTGCATCTGCCGGGGATGAGCGGCGTCGAGCTTTGCTCACAGATCCGTAGCACCGACGGGCCGAATTGCCAGACGCGCATTTTCGCCCTGACCGCCAGCGTACAACCGGCGTTGGTACGCGGTTACCTGGACGCCGGCATGGACGGCATTTTGGCCAAACCGCTGAAGCTGGACAGCCTGCGCCAGGTGCTGGCGGGGCAGACGATTGTCAAAAAACCCTTGGTGGCTGGCGGGACGATGGACTGGGCGTTGCTGCAAACCCATCGCACCTTGCTCGGTGAGCAAAAGGTGCAGGGCCTGCTGGCATTGCTGCACGACTCGATCCTTCAGCACCGAGATGCGCTGGACGAAGCAATCGAGGCCGACGATTGCACAGAGGTAGCGCAACTGGCGCATCGCCTGTCCGGCAGCAGCGATTCATTGGGTTTTCGTGGATTGGCTGAGGTATTGCGCAGGCTGGAAACAGCGGCGCTGGGCAACGACGAACCGGCAATCCGTGAGCTGGCGCCGACCGTTCAAGCGCAAATACAACGGGCGCAGCAAACCCTGGAAGATCTGTTGCAGCACAGATGAACAAGCCGCTCTTACAATATCGTTACGATTTTCTACAACTTAGATCGCTGCGTACAACGCGACCTTACATGGCGTTCCAATAATCGACGCAGCCGCCGCAGCGCGGTCTTCGAAGCTTCTTGGAGACAATAATAATGAATTGCCTAAAGCTGATCCTTCCCCGCGCCATGATCGCCTGTCATGCGTCGCACACCTCACTGACCGCTGAGGTGCCGACATGAACGAAAGCACTGAACGCAAAGGCATCCATCTGACCCGAGCCCTGAAAAGCCGGCACATTTTCATGCTGTCTCTGGGCGGCGTGATCGGCACCGGTCTGTTCATGGGCTCCGGGGTGATCATCAACCAGGGCGGTCCGATGGGGGCGATTCTGGCGTACCTCGTCGCCGGTTTCCTGATGTACCTGGTGATGGTCTGCCTGGGCGAACTGTCGGTACACATGCCGGTATCCGGTTCGTTCCAGACCCACGCCACCCGATACATCGGCCCGGCCACCGGGTTCATGATCGGCTGGGTGTACTGGATGAGCTGGGCCACCACAGTCGGCCTGGAATTCACCGCAGCCGGGATGCTCATGACCCGCTGGTTCCCGGCGGTGCCGATCTGGTATTGGTCGGCGCTGTTCGTGGTGGTGCTGTTCGGCCTCAACGCCCTGGCGACCCGCGCCTTCGGTGAGGCGGAATACTGGTTCTCCGGGATCAAGGTCGCGGCGATTCTCGGCTTCATCGTGGTCGGCGTGCTGGTGATCTTCGGCGCGATTCCCCTGACCAGTGGCGCACCCGCGCCGATGATGAGCAACCTGATCGGCGACTCGTTGTTCCCTCACGGCCTGTCGGCAGTATTCGCGGTGATGATGACCGTGGTCTACGCCTTCCAGGGCTGCGAGATCATGGGCGTGGCCGCTGGCGAAACCGACCAGCCGGAAAAAAGCATCCCGCGCGCCGTGCGCAACGTGGTGTTCCGGGTGCTGATTTTCTATGTGCTGGCGATTATCGTGCTGTCGGCCATCGTACCGTGGCAGCAGGCAGGGCTGATGGAAAGTCCATTCGTGCAGGTGTTCGACATGGTCGGCATCCCGTACGCCGCTGACTTGATGAACTTTGTGATCCTCACGGCGATTTTGTCGGTGGGCAACTCCGGCCTTTACGCGTCGACCCGCATCCTCTGGGCCATGTCGAAAACCGGCATGGCGCCCAAAGGCCTGTCGGTACTGAGCAAACGCGGCGTGCCGTTGCGCGCCCTGAGCATCACTTTGTGTTTTGCCCTGGTGTCGCTGATGACCAGTTTCGTAGCGGCGGACACGCTGTTCATGGTGCTGATGGCGGTGAGTGGCATGTCTGGCACCGTGACCTGGATTGTCATCGCTCTGGCGCAATACAAGTTCCGCAAAGCCTACCTGCGCGATGGCGGCAAACTCAGCGACCTGAAATACCGCGCCCCGTGGTTCCCGGTGCTGCCATTGATGTGCATCACGCTGTGCTGCTCGTTGTTCGTGTTCCTGGCACTGGACGAAACCCAGCGCCCGTCGCTGTATTGGGGCTTTGGATTCATCGCCCTGTGCTATGGCGCGTACTTTGTGTTTCATCGCAAACGCGAAGCGGTGTTGGCGCCGAGCTTGCCGTAAGCCCCAGAAAAAAATCCAAACCCTGTGGGAGCGAGCTTGCTCGCGATAGCGGTAGATCAGTCAGCAGATATGTTGATTGTGATGACGCCATCGCGAGCAAGCTCGCTCCCACCGTTGTTCCGCAAATCCCGTAGGAGCGAGGCTTGCCCGCGAAGGCGTCCCAGATATCACAGCAATGTAGGCAGTTGTTCGAAGTTGTAACAGCGCCACCGCCCCACGATCGCTTGTCGAGCGATAACCCATATAAAACAATAGCTTAAACAAATCTCAAGTCTGTTACAGCGCATTTCACCTTCGATTGCCGCCTTGCTGAACACTCGTTTAGTATGACCTCAGTCGCATCACCTCACGCCAAACACAATAATTCGAGGACTCGCATGACTACTCACGATTCTCTGCTAAGTCAGGTCGAAGCAGGCGTTGCCTGGATCACCCTCAATCGCACCGCCCAGCGCAATGCGCTGGACATCCCGACCCTGAAAAATATCCACGCCTTGCTCGACGGTTTCAACGCCGATCCTGCGGTCCGCGTTGTCGTGCTGACCGGCAGCGGTCGCAGCTTCTGCGCCGGTGCCGACCTCGACGAATGGGCCGCCGCTGAAGCCTGTGGTGCACTGGAAAGCTACGGCTGGACCGAAACCGCCCACGCCCTGATGAGCCGTTTGTATAGCCTGGAAAAGCCGACCATCGCCGCCATCAACGGCACCGCCGTCGGCGCGGGTATGGACCTGACCCTGTGCTGCGACCTGCGCATCGCCGGACAGTCGGCGCGGTTCAAGGCCGGCTACACCAGCATGGCTTACTCGCCGGACGCCGGCGCCAGTTGGCACCTGCCACGTCTGATCGGTGCCGAGCAAGCCAAGCGCCTGTTGTTCCTCGACGAATTGTGGGGCGCCGACCGTGCTCTGGCCGCTGGCCTGGTCAGCGAAGTTTGCGCCGACGATCAATTGCAGAGCGTCGCCAGAGAGCTCGCCGCACGCTTGGCCGCAGGGCCGACCTTTGCCTTTGCCCAGACCAAAAAACTCATGTGCGAAGGCGCCGACCGTACCTTGTCCGAGCAACTGCAAGCGGAACTGGCCGCCGGCCTGTTGTGCGGTCGCAGCGAGGACGGCAACGAAGCCCTGCGCGCGGCCATGGAAAAACGCCCGGCACGCTTTATCGGTCGTTGAGCCTCGGTACACCTCTATCAGCATACGAACAACAGGTAGCACCATGAATTTCCAACTGACCCAAGAACAAGAAATGTTGGTGGACGCGGTCCGCAGTTTCGTCGCCAAGGAACTGCTGCCCTATGAAGATGAAGTCGATCGCGCCGACGAAGTCTCCCCGGAGCTGGCGGCGCAGATTCGCGGCAAGGCGATCGCCGCCGGTTTCTACGCCTTCAACATGCCGGAAGAGGTCGGCGGTGGTGGTCTGGATTACCTGTCCCAGGCGCTGATCGAGCGTGAGCTTTCCAAGGTGTCCTGGGCGCTGCATGTCTTCGTTGCGCGGCCATCGAAAATTCTCATGGCCTGCACCGGCGATCAGATCGACGACTACCTGTTACCGTGCATCCAGGGCGAGAAGATCGACTGCTTCGCGTTGACCGAACCGGGCGCCGGTTCCGATGCCAATGCAATCCAGACCCGTGCCGTGCGTGACGGTGACGACTTTGTTCTCAACGGCAGCAAACACTTCATCAGCCACGCCGGCCACGCTGACTTCGCCATTGTCTTCGCTGTCACCGACACCTACGAACACAACGGCCGCAAGCGCAACGCCGTGACCTCGTTCCTGGTCGACCGCGACACCCCGGGCATGACCATTCGCCGTGGCCCCAAGTGCGTGAGCAACCGTGGTTATCACACCTTCGAAATGTTCTTCGATGACTGCCGTGTCCCGGCCTCCAAAGTGTTGGGCGAAGTCGGCAAAGGCTGGGAAGTGGCCAACGCCTGGTTGACTGCCGGCCGGGTGATGGTCGCCGCCAACTGCGTCGGTCAGGCGCAACGAGCGCTGGACGTGTCGCTGCAATGGGCGGCCGATCGCAAGCAATTCGGCCAGCCGATCGGCACCTATCAAGGGGTGTCGTTCAAGCTCGCGGATATGGCCACGCAGATCCGCGCAGCGGAGCTGCTGACCCTGCATACCGCCTGGAAAATGGACCAGGACACCATGACCGATGGCGACGCCGGCATGGCCAAGCTGTTTGCCAGCGAAGTGCTGGGGCGCGCGGCCGATGAGGCGGTGCAGATTTTTGGCGGTATGGGCCTGATGGACGAAGGTCCGGTGGAACGTATCTGGCGTAATGCGCGGATCGAACGGATCTGGGAAGGCACCTCGGAAATCCAGCGCCACATCATTTCCCGCGAGCTGCTGCGGCCACTGCTGCGCTGATCGCCCCGGAGAATTCCCATGTCGCCAACGATTCGTGACAACCTCAAACGCATGCTCGCCCCGCGCCACGTGGCGTTCGTCGGTGGCCGCAGCATGGCCCGCGCGCTCAAGCGCTGTGCCGACGGCGGTTACCCAGGGCAAATGTGGCTGGTCAACCCACAGTTCGACAGCCTCGAAGGTGTACCTTGTGTGCGCAGCATTGCCGACTTGCCGTGCGGCCCGGATGCGGTGTTCATCGCGACCAACCGTGAACTGACCCTGACCTGCATCGCCGAACTCGCCGCCATTGGTACCGGCGGCGCGATCTGCTACGCCTCAGGGTTTGCCGAGACTGGCGCCGAGGGCCAAGCCCTGCAACAGCAACTGCTCGAAGCCGCTGGCGACATGGCGCTGCTCGGCCCCAACTGCTACGGGCTGCTCGACTACCTGCACAGCTGCGCACTGTGGCCGGTGGCCCATGGCGGCAATGCGGTGGAGAAGGGCGTGGCCGTGCTGACCCAGAGCGGCAACTTCGCCTACAACCTGTCCATGAGTGACCGCTCGCTGCCGGTGGCCTACATGGCCTCGGTCGGCAATCAGGCGCAACTGGGCGTGGCCGAATTGATGGACGTGTTGCTTGATGAGCCACGGGTCACCGCCATCGGCCTGCATATGGAAGGCTTGAAAAACGTACCGGGTTTCGCCCGCGCCGCGCACAAGGCTCTGGAGAAGGGCATTCCGATCATTGCTCTGAAAACCGGCGTGTCGCAGATCGGCGCCGAACTGGCCCTGAGTCACACCAGTTCGTTGTCCGGTTCCGATGCGCTGTACGACGCTTTGTTCGCAAGGCTCGGAGTGATTCGCGTCAGCGGTCCGGTGAGTTTTGTTGAAACCCTGAAAGCCGCGGCGTGCGGCAATCTGCCGGCGGGCAACAGCCTGATTGCGCTGGCCTGCTCCGGCGGTGATGCCGGGTTGATCGCCGACTACGCCGAACGCAATGAACTGGCCTTGCCGAAACTCGACGCTGGCCAGGTCGATGAGCTGGCACAGGTGCTGCCAACCTACGCCAACCTGGTCAACCCGCTGGATTTCACCACGGCGATCTGGGGCGATGGCGAAGCGCTGAACCGCATGCTCGACAGCGCCCTGCGCACCGAAGCCGATGCAGCGATGCTGGTGCTCGATTACCCCTCGGAATTCACCGGCGAGCGAAAGGAATGCGACCTGCTACTGGACCTGTACTGCAAGGCACTGGTGCGTCACGGCAAGACCGGTTTTGTCACTTCGGCATTTCCCGAACTGCTGCCGGCCCATGCCCGCGAGCGTTTGCATCAGCAGGGCGTAGCGGCATTGCAAGGTGTCGAAGACGGGTTGGCCGCGTGGGGCCGCATCGCCGACTACCAACGCAATCGTCTGGCTTTGCTGGCGCTGGGCGAATCGGCGCTGGTGCCGTTGTGCCCGCAAGCGTTGAAAGGCGAAGGACAGTTGCTCAACGAATGGGATTCCAAGCAGGCCTTGCGTGAATTTGGCTTGCCAACCCCCAACGGTGTACTCAGTTCTCCGGCCAAAGCCGTGCAAGACGCCAACGCATTGGGCTATCCGTTGGTGCTCAAAGCCGTCAGCGCGCAACTACCGCACAAGACCGAGGCCGGCGCCGTGGCGCTCAACCTCAAGGACGACGCGGCCCTCAGCGCGGCACTGGAAAAAATGCGCACGAGCATTGCCGCTTACGCACCGGGCGTGGCCTTGGATCAACTGCTGCTTGAGCCGATGGCCAAGCCGCCACTGGCGGAATTGATCGTCGGCATCAAGCGTGAAAACGATTTCGGCCTGGCCCTGGTGATTGGCGCCGGCGGCATTCTGGTGGAGTTGCTCAAGGACAGTCGCAGCCTGTTGCTGCCGACCACCGACGGGGCCATTCGCCAGGCCTTGCTGAGCCTGCGCAGCGCGGCGTTGCTGCAAGGTTTTCGCGGTCGCGAAGCGGCGGATCTGGATGCGTTGGTGGCGGCGATCCGTGCCGTGGCCGATTACGCGTGTGAAAACGTCGCGCAGTTGCTCGAACTCGATGTGAACCCATTGTTGGTCGGTGCCGATGGCACGACTGCGGTCGATGCGTTGATTCGCCTTGGCCATGCGTGAGGATCTGAACATGCAAAGCATAACCTTGACCGGCGGCCAGGCGCTGGTGCGTCTGCTGGCCAACTACGGCGTCGACACTGTGTTCGGCATTCCCGGCGTGCACACGCTTGAGCTGTATCGCGGCTTGCCCGGCAGCGGCATTCGCCACGTGCTGACCCGTCATGAGCAGGGCGCCAGTTTCATGGCTGACGGCTATGCGCGGGTCAGTGGCAAACCCGGCGTGTGCTTCATCATCACCGGCCCCGGCGTGACCAACGCCGCCACCGGCATCGGCCAGGCCTACGCCGATTCGATTCCGATGCTGGTGATTTCCAGCGTCAACCACAGCGCCAGCCTCGGCAAGGGTTGGGGCAGCCTGCACGAATGTCAGGATCAACGCGCGATGACCGCGCCGATCACCGCGTTCTCCGCAGTGGCTCTGAGCGCCGAAGACCTTCCGGAGCTGATCGCACGCGCCTATGCGGTGTTCGATAGCGAGCGTCCGCGCCCGGTGCATATTTCGGTGCCGCTGGACGTGCTGTCGGCACGGGTGGCTCGCGACTGGAGCAATGACGTAGTGCGCCGCCCGGGTCGCGGTACGCCAGCGGCCACCTCGCTGGATCAGGCCGTAACCAAGCTGCATGGCGCCAAACGACCAATGATCATCGCCGGTGGTGGTGCCTTGGATGCCACGCAGGAACTGCATGATCTCAGCACTCGACTGGCCGCGCCGCTGTTCACCAGCGTCGCCGGCAAAGGCTTGCTGCCACCGGACGCGCCGCTCAATGCCGGTTCGTCGCTGTGCGTGGAGCCGGGCTGGAACCTGATCGCCGAAGCCGACGTGGTACTGGCGGTGGGGACGGAAATGGCCGACACCGATTTCTGGCGTGAGCGCCTGCCACTCAACGCGGAACTGCTGCGAGTGGACATCGATCCGCGCAAATTCAACGACTTCTATCCATGCGCGGTGCCGTTGCACGGTGATGCGCAACAGACCCTGAGTGCATTGCTGGAACGTCTGTCGCCGGATATCCGTGACGCCGGCGCCGCCATCGCCAAAGTGACCGCACTGCGTAACGCGATTCAGGCCGGCCATGGCCCGTTGCAGTCGATCCATCAGGCGATTCTGCAGCGCATCGCCGCCGAACTGCCGGACGACGCTTTCATCAGCACCGACATGACCCAATTGGCCTACACCGGCAACTACGCCTTCAACTCCCTGGCGCCACGCAGCTGGTTGCATCCGACCGGCTACGGCACCCTGGGCTACGGCTTGCCGGCCGGCATCGGCGCCAAGTTCGGCGCGCCGCAACGTCCGGGCCTGGTGCTGGTCGGTGATGGCGGCTTCCTCTACACCGCGCAGGAACTGGCGACAGCGGTCGAAGAACTGGACAGCCCGCTGGTGGTCTTGCTGTGGAACAACGACGCCCTGGGGCAGATTCGCGACGACATGATCGGCCTGGACATCGAGCCGATCGGCGTGCTGCCACGCAACCCGGATTTTGCTGCTCTCGGTCGCGCATTCGGTTGCACGGTAACCCAGCCGCAGAACCTCGCGGAACTGCAAACCGACTTGCGCCACGGCTTCAACCGCAACGGCGTCACCCTGATTGAACTCAAGCATGCCTGCGTTCGCTGAGGGTTCAACCTTGTTTTGTGGGTTTTTTTAAGGGGTAGGGCCATGCGCTTTTCCGATCTGACCCAACGCATAGCCGGTGACGGCGCTGCGGCCTGGGATATTCATTACCGCGCGCTGGCATTGCGCGAACAGGGCGAAGACATCCTGTTGCTGTCGGTTGGCGATCCGGATTTCGACACGCCGCAACCCATCGTGCAGAGCGCCATCGATAGCCTGTTGTCCGGCAACACCCACTACGCCGAGGTGCGCGGCAAGCGTGCCTTGCGTGAAGCCATTGCCAAGCGTCATCGGCAACGCAGCGGTCAGGCTGTTTCGGCGGATGAGGTCACGGTACTGGCAGGTGCGCAGTGCGCGCTGTTCAGCGTGGCTCAATGCGTACTCAATCCGGGCGATGAAGTGATCGTCGCGGAACCGATGTACGTCACCTACGAAGCGGTGTTCGGTGCCTGCGGCGCGGTGGTGGTGCCGGTGCCGGTGCGTTCGGAA
Organism: Pseudomonas sp. LS2P72; assembly: GCF_054897865.1. Taxonomy (NCBI): domain Bacteria; kingdom Pseudomonadati; phylum Pseudomonadota; class Gammaproteobacteria; order Pseudomonadales; family Pseudomonadaceae; genus Pseudomonas; species Pseudomonas sp. LS2P72. The sequence continues at coordinate 3,795,367 of NZ_CM142708.1, read as the reverse complement.
AACGGCTTCCGGGTTTTGCCGGAGGATGTCGCCGCGCGCATCACCCCGCGCACCCGTGCGCTGGCACTGAACAGCCCGCACAACCCGTCGGGCGCGAGCCTGCCGCGACGCACTTGGGAAGCCTTGGCCGAACTGTGCATCGCCCACGATCTGTGGCTGATTTCCGATGAGGTCTACAGCGAACTGTTGTTTGAAGGCGAACACGTCAGCCCGGCGAGCCTGCCGGGCATGGCCGAGCGCACCGCGACGCTCAACAGCCTGTCGAAATCCCACGCCATGACCGGTTGGCGCGTGGGTTGGGTGGTGGCGCCGCCCTCGTTGTCCGCGCATCTGGAAAACCTTGCGCTGTGCATGCTTTACGGCTTGCCGGACTTCATTCAGGACGCCGCGGTGGTGGCGCTGGAAAGCCTACTGCCAGAACTCGAAGCGATGCGAGAAGCCTATCGCCAACGCCGTGATCTGGTCTGCGAAAGCCTGGCCGGTTGCCCCGGCGTGCGTGCGTTGAAGCCTGATGGCGGCATGTTCGTGATGGTCGACATCCGCGAAACCGGGCTCAGCGCCCAGGCGTTCGCCAACCGCTTGCTCGATCGACACGGAGTTTCGGTACTGGCCGGTGAAGCGTTCGGTCCGAGCGCTGCCGGTCATATTCGCCTCGGGCTGGTGGTGGGCGCCGCGCCGTTGCGCGATGCCTGCCAGCGTATTGCCCGTTGCACTCAAGAACTGATGGAGACTCAGGTTCATGCTTAATCACAAGGCACTGTTTATTGATGGCCGCTGGCAAATCCCGTCGGGGCAGGGCATCGCCGAGGTGATCAACCCAGCGACCGAAGAAGTCGCCGGCAGCGTGCCGCTGGGCGATGAACGCGATGTCGACAATGCGGTGGCGGCGGCGCGCAAGGCCTTTGCATCGTGGTCGCGTACGCCGTCCAGCGTGCGCGCCGGCTTCATCCGCGCACTGGCCGATCAACTGCGGGCCCGCGCCGACGAAATGGCCGCGGTGATCACCACTGAACTGGGCATGCCGGTGCAGTGGTGCCGTTCGGTGCAAGTCGACGGGCCGATCGTGGGCCTTGAGCAGTACGTCGAACTTGCCGGGGTGATGGGCGAAGTGCGCGAGGTCGGCAACTCGTTGGTGTTCCGCGAGGCGGTGGGTGTCTGCGCGTTCATCAACCCATGGAATTACCCGCTGCACCAGTTGATCGGCAAGCTCGGCCCGGCGCTGGCCGCCGGTTGCACGGTGGTGGTCAAGCCGAGTCAGGAAACCCCGCTGCACGCGTTTCTGCTGGCACAAATGGTCGAAGACATCGGCCTGCCGGCCGGGGTGTTCAACCTGGTCAGCGGGCCGGGCTCCAAGGTCGGTGAAGCCCTGGCCAGGCACCCGGACGTGGACATGGTGTCGTTCACCGGTTCCACCGGCGCCGGCGTGCGGGTTGCGCAAGCAGCGGCGCCTTCAGTGAAACGGGTGTGTCTGGAACTGGGCGGAAAGTCGCCGCTGTTGGTTGCCGAGGATGCGGATCTGGAGGCGGCCGTGCGTTACGGCGTGCAGGACGTGATGATCAACTCCGGGCAGACCTGCACCGCTCTGACCCGCCTGTTGCTGCCGGCCAGCCGTTATGCCGAAGCCGTGGAAATCGCCCTGGCAGAAACCTTGAGCCTGCGCATGGGCGATCCGCTCGATCCGCAAAGCTTTCTTGGCCCGATGTGTTCCGCCGGGCAACGACGCACCGTGCAGGACTACATCCGTCTCGGTCAATCGGAAGGCGCGCGCTTGTTGTGCGGCAGCGATTCAGCACCGGCGTACGAGCGCGGCTATTACGTCAACCCGACGCTGTTCGCCGACGTCGACAACCGCATGCGCATCGCCCAGGAAGAAATCTTCGGCCCGGTGCTGTGCCTGATTCCCTATGCCGATGAGGCGCAGGCGATCCAGATGGCCAACGACTCGCCGTTCGGTCTGTCCAGCGGGGTGTGGGCCGGCAGCACCGAGCGGGCCTTGCAATTGGGCCGACAATTGCGCGCGGGCCAGTGTTTCCTCAACGGCGCGGCGTTCAATTATCAGGCGCCGTTCGGCGGCTACAAACAATCGGGCAATGGACGTGAATGGGGGGAAGAGGGGCTTAACGAATTCGTCGAAGTGAAGGCGATCCAGGTGTGACAGTCAACGTTCCAAGGATTGTTAGCACCGGGCCATGGCCCGGTGTCTTGCGTGGTTTTGAACCGGCATTTCATTAGCTTTTGATCAGGGGCAAATGCACATGAGCGATAACAAAAACAAGATTACTCAAGCGAACCACGAATTCAGTTTTCCGCGCCGAGACTTTCTCAAGTTCAGCGCGACCGCTGCCGCGGTGGCCGGCGCGTTCTCCGTGGGCCTGCCGTTTGGCGCTTTCGCCGCAGAACCCACGCCAAAACCGGGTGGTGTGTTGCGCCTGGGCCTGGCCGGTGGCAGCACCACCGATTCCCGCGATCCGGGCTCGTGGAGCGACACCTTTACCTTCGTCGGCTTCTCGGCGGTCTATAACACCCTCAGCGAAATTGCCGTCGACGGCACGGCGATTCCCGAGCTGGCCGAAAGCTGGACCTCGACCCCGGACGCACGCGTCTGGACCTTCAAACTGCGCCAAGGCGTAACCTTCCACAACGGCAAGTCCCTGACCGCCGATGACGTAGTGGCGTCGATCCGGCATCACCTCGGCGAGAAATCCACTTCGGCGGCCAAGACCGTGCTGGGCGATGTGGCTAACGTCAGCGTCCATGGCAGCGACAGCGTGGTGTTCGAGCTGCATTCGGGCAACGCCGATTTCTCTTACGTGGTGGCCGACTATCACTTGGTGATCATGCCGAGCAAGGACGGGATTGCGGACTGGCAGGCGGGTGTCGGCACCGGCGGTTATCGCCTCAAGGACTTCGAACCCGGCGTGCGTATGACCCTGGAACGCAGCCCGGATTACTGGAAGCCGGGCCGCGCGCATTTCGCCAGCGCCGAGCTGATCGCCATCGCCGATGGCGCGGCGAGAGTGAATGCGCTGGTCACCGGGCAGGTCGACGTGATCAACAAGGTCGACCTGAAAACCGTGGCGCTGCTCAAACGCAACCCGAAGCTGGTCATCGAAGAAACCAAGGGCGCGCAGCACTACACCTTCCCGATGCTCACCGACAGCCAGGTGTTCCAGAACAACGACGTGCGCATGGCGATGAAGCACGCGATCAATCGCGAAACGCTTTTGGCTTCGGTGCTGTACGGCTATGGCCTGGTGGGCAACGATCACCCGATCCAGCCCGGCAGCCGTTTCATCAACACCTCCCTGGAACAACGCACCTACGATCCGGACAAGTCGCGTTTCTACCTTAAAAAGGCTGGCCTGGATTCGCTCAAGGTACGCCTCCAAGCCTCCGAGGCGGCGTACACCGGTGCGGTCGATGCCTCGGTGCTGTTCAAGGAACAGGCGCGTGCGGCCGGGATCGACATCGACGTGGTGCGCGAACCGGCCGACGGTTTCTTCTCCAATGTCTGGATGAAACAACCCTTCACCACATCGTTCTGGTACAGCAGCCTGACCGCCGACCGCATGTTCAGCATCGGCTACGCCAAGGGCGCGGCGTGGAACGAAACCCACTGGGACAATCCACGCTTCAACCAACTGCTCAACGCCGCCCGGGGCGAAATGAACGATCCGTTGCGCCGCGAGATGTACAACGAAATGCAGTCGCTGTGCCGGGACGATGGCGGGGCGATCGTGCCGCTGTTCGCCAGTTCCGTGGCGGCCCGTTCCAACCGGGTCATGCATGGCGGGCAGACTGCGCCGTATGGCGAACTGGATGGACTGCGCGTGATCGAGCGGTGGTGGCAGGCGTAAATCGGGATAGTTAAAACACTGAAGATCAAATGTGGGAGCGAGCCTGCTCGCGAATGCGGTGTGTCAAACAGCATCAATGTTGACTGAGATGACGCATTCGCGAGCAGGCTCGCTCCCACAATAGTCGTGGTGGTCTTCACCAGCGTGCCGAATTCAAGGAACTGCACGATGAATAGTATTTTCAAGCTGCTGTTGCAGCGTTTGGCACTAGGCCTGTTATCGCTCTTCGCGGTATCAGTGATCATTTTTCTCGCCGTCGGGATGCTGCCGGGCGATATTGCCCAGGCCATGCTCGGCCAGTCCGCCACGCCGGAGACTGTGGCGGCGTTTCGTGCGCAACTGGGTCTGGACCTGCCGCCGCTGACCCGCTTCGGGCACTGGATCTGGCAACTGTTGCACGGTGACCTCGGCGTATCGCTGGCCAACCAGCGGCCAATCGCTGATCTGGTCACTACGCGCCTGGGCAACACCTTCAGCCTGGCGCTGCTGGCGGCGCTGGTGTCGGTGCCGTTGGCCTTGCTGCTGGGGATGCTTGCCGCGTTGTATCGCAACAGCTGGTTCGACCGTTTGCTCAATACGTCGGCATTGAGTGCGGTGTCGTTCCCCGAGTTCTTCGTCGCCTACATCCTGATCCTGGTGTTCGCAGTAAAACTCAACTGGTTCCCGAGCATTTCCAACCTGGCACCGGACGCGTCCCTCGGCACGATCCTGGAGCGATCGGTGCTGCCGGTGGCGACCCTGAGCCTGGTGGTCATCGCGCAGATGATGCGCATGACCCGGGCCTCGTTGATCAACCTGCTGGCCAGCCCGTACATCGAAATGGCCCGGCTCAAGGGCATCAGCCAGTCGCGGATCATCTTCCGCCACGCCTTGCCCAACGCGCTGGCGCCGATTGTCAACGTGGTCGCGCTGAACCTGGCGTACCTGGTGGTCGGCGTGGTGGTGGTTGAAGTGGTGTTCGTCTATCCGGGCCTCGGCCAGTTGTTGGTGGACTCGGTGGCCAAGCGCGATATCCCGGTGGTGCAGGCCTGCAGCCTGATCTTCGCCGCGACTTACATCCTGCTCAACACCAGCGCCGATGTGCTGTCGATCGCCAGCAACCCACGCCTGATGCATCCGAAGGGGTAGACCATGATCCTGTTCAAACAATTGTTACGGGCGCCGCTGAGCGCGAAATTCGGGCTGCTGGTGATCGTGCTGTACATCCTGGTGGCGCTGTTCGCCCCGGTGTTGGCGCCCTTCGGCGAAACCCAGGTGGTGGGCGAGGGCTTCGCGCCGTGGGGTGGGCAGTTTCTGTTGGGCACCGATAACCTGGGGCGCGACATGTTCAGCCGCCTGGTCTATGGCGCGCGCAACACGTTGGGCATTGCCTTCCTGACCACGGTGTTGGCGTTCCTGCTCGGTGGCCTGAGCGGACTGATCGCGGCGATCAAGGGCGGTGTGATCGATCAGGGCCTGTCGCGGGTGGTGGACATCCTGATGGCGATTCCGCAACTGATCTTTGCCTTGCTGATCCTCAGCGTGGTCGGCACCACCGCGACGTCGCTGGTACTGGTCATCGCGCTGCTGGATGCGACCCGAGTGTTTCGCCTCTCAAGGGCCGTGGCGATGAACGTGGTGGTGCAGGACTTCGTCGAAGCCGCGCGCCTGCGCGGTGAAGGCCTGTGGTGGCTGGTGACCCGCGAAGTGCTGCCGAACGCGGCGGCGCCGCTGATTGCCGAATTCGGTCTGCGTTTCTGCTTCGTGTTCCTGTTCATCAGTGCGCTGTCGTTTCTCGGCCTGGGCATCCAGCCGCCGACCGCCGACTGGGGCAGCATGGTGCGCGACAACGCCGTACTGATCACCTTTGGCGACATCAGCCCGTTGCTGCCTGCCCTGGCGGTGGCGTTGATCACGGTCAGCGTCAACTTCGTCGTCGACTGGATGCTGCACAAATCCAGCGGCCTCAAGGAATGCTGAACATGACGACATCCAACACTTTGCTGGAAATCCGCGACCTGCACATCGAAGGTCACTACGAAGACGCCTGGCATCCGCTGATCAAGGGCATCGACCTGACCCTGCAACGCGGTGAGGTACTGGGCCTGATCGGTGAGTCGGGGGCGGGCAAGTCGACACTCGGCCTGTCGGCCATGGGCTACACCCGCGATGGCTGCCGGATCACCGGTGGCTCGGTGCATTTCGACGGTATCGACCTGCTCAAGGCCAAACCCGAAGCCCTGCGTAAATTACGTGGCTTGCGCATCGCCTACGTCGCGCAGAGTGCGGCGGCTTCTTTCAACCCGGCCCATAGGCTGATCGACCAGCACGTGGAAACCGCGGTGAAAAACGGCGGAATGAGCCGCGCCCAGGCGATGAGCGAAGCGGTGGAACTGTATCGGGTGCTGCACCTGCCCAATCCCGAGCAGATCGGACAGCGTTATCCGCATCAGGTTTCTGGCGGCCAGTTGCAGCGGGTGATGACCGCGATGGCGATGGCTTGCCACCCGGACCTGATCATCTTCGACGAACCGACCACCGCACTGGACGTCACCACCCAGATCGAAGTGCTGGCGGCGATTCGCAATGCGGTGTCGACCTACGGCAGTGCCGCCATCTACATCAGCCACGACCTGGCGGTGGTGGCGCAGATGGCTGACCGGATCATGGTGCTGCGCCACGGCAAACGGGTGGAAGAAGCCGAGACTCGCAAGATGCTCGGCGACCCGCAGGAGGACTACACCAAGTCGTTGTGGGCCGTGCGCAGTTTCCGCACCGAACCCAAGGACTTGCCGCAGCAAGAACAACCGCTGCTGGAATTGCGCAACAGCTGCGCCAGTTATGGGCATCAACCGGTGCTGCACGATGTTTCCCTGAAGCTGTACCGGGGCCAGACCCTGGCGGTGATCGGCGAGTCAGGCAGCGGCAAAAGTTCGACAGCGCGTTTGATTACCGGCCTGCTGCCACCGACTGCCGGACAAGTGTTGTACGACGGCAAGCCGCTGCCCGCGGACTTTCGCCAGCGCAGCAAGGAACAATTGCGGCGCATCCAGATGATTTACCAGATTCCGGACACAGCGCTCAATCCGCGCCAGCGCATCGTCGACATCATCGGCCGGCCGCTGACGTTCTACCTCGGGCTCAAGGGCAAGGCCATGCGCGCGCGGGTCGCCGAGTTGCTGGAAATGATCGAACTGGACCCGGCGACTTTTATGGAGCGTCAACCCCGCGAACTGTCCGGCGGCCAGAAACAGCGGGTGTGCATCGCCCGAGCGCTGGCGGCCGATCCGCAACTGATCATTTGCGACGAAGTCACCTCGGCACTGGATCAACTGGTGGCCGAGGGCGTGCTCAAGTTGCTCAACCGTATTCAGCAGCAACTGGGTGTCGCCTACCTGTTCATCACCCACGATGTCGCCACCGTGCGCGCGATTGCCGATGAGGTGCTGGTGATGCAGCGGGGCAGGGTGGTGGACCACGGTTCGCGCAGCGCGATCTTCACCCCGCCGCACCAGGATTACACCGGACTGCTGTTCTCATCGGAACCGCAAATGGACCCCGACTGGCTCGACCGCTTGCTGGCAAGTCGCGCCGCCCCGAATTCAAACCCTACGCTGGAAAAAGTCTAAGGAATCGCCATGAAAGTACTGATCGTCCACGCTCATCCCGAGCCAAAATCCTTCACCGCGGCCCTGCGTGATCAGGCTGTTGCTACCCTTGAAGCCCAGGGCCACGAGGTGCAGGTCAGTGACCTGTACAAGATGAACTGGAACCCGGTGGCCAGCGCCGACGATTTCTCGTCGCGGGAAAATCCCGAGTACTTGGTGTATGCGCTTGAGCAACGTTTGGGTGCGAAAAGCCAATCGTTGGCGGCGGATATCCATGCTGAACTGGACAAACTGTTGTGGGCCGATCTGTTGATCCTCAACTTCCCGATTTTCTGGTTCTCCGCCCCGGCCATGCTCAAGGGCTGGATCGACCGCGTGCTGGTGTCCGGCATCTGTTACGGCGGCAAGCGTTTCTACGACCAGGGTGGCCTGAGCGGCAAGAAAGCGCTGGTCACCGTCACTTTGGGCGGTCGCGACCACATGTTCGGCGACGGCGCAATTCACGGTCCGCTGGAGGACATGCTTCGGCCGATCCTGCGCGGCACCTTGGCGTACGTCGGGTTTGATGTGCTGGAACCCTTTGTCGCCTGGCATGTGCCGTACATCAGCGACGAGGCGCGCAAAGAGTTCCTGGTGGACTATGCCAAGCGCCTGGAACATCTGAATGACGAACAACCATTGGTGTTTCCGAAGCTGTCGCAGTTCGATGAAAGGCTCTATCCACTAAGCCATCCCGTTGCCGTGGATGTCTGAAATGACACTACGCAAAAACGCCAGGACTGTCGTAAAAACGACCTGTTTACGCTGAACGCGAACCCTGAGAATTTTTCTGTTGAACGAGTGTTCAGCTTGGTCTATGTTCGTTTCACATTCTCTCTCCCGGTTGGTTGCGGGCTTGCGTTTCTTCACTTCGAACGAGGCACTGGCATGCGGTTTTCACCCTTTGTTGAGCGAATCTCAGGACAAGGCGTTGCGGCCTGGGATATCCATTACGCCGCGTTTGAAGCACGACGCCGTGGCGAGGATGTAATCATTCTTAGCGTCGGTGATCCGGACTTCCCCACGCCTGACTTCATCACCGATGCCGCCATCCAGGCGTTGCGCGAAGGTGACACCCACTACACCGAAATCGCCGGTCGCATGGCCTTGCGCGAAGCCATCGCCGCGCGCTACGGGAAGCTGTTCGATCGCGAGTTGCAAGCGTCAAACGTCATCGTCGTGGCCGGGGCGCAAAACGCGCTATTTGCAGCTTCGATGTGCCTGCTCACTGCTGGCGACGAGGTCATCGCCCTCGATCCGATGTACGTGACCTACGAAGCAACGCTCAAGGCCTCCGGCGCCACGCTGGTGCGGGTGCCCTGCTCGGCGGATGATGATTTTCGCGTCGATGCCGCCATGCTGGCCAAGGCAATCACCCCGAAGACCAGGGCGATGTTCTTCTCCAACCCGAACAACCCCACTGGCGTGGTGATGAACCGCGAAGAGCTGCAAGCTATCGCCGATCTTGCCATAGCCAATGACCTGTGGGTCGTGGTCGATGAAGTCTATGAAAGCCTGACGTTCGAGCGCGATCATCTGAGCTTGGCGGCGTTGCCCGGCATGGCCGAGCGTTGCGTGGTGATTGGCAGTCTGTCGAAATCCCATGCCATGACCGGCTGGCGCATTGGCTGGATCGTTGCCGATCAGGCATTGGTCGCGCATGCCGAAACCCTGGTGTTGAGCATGTTGTACGGTTTGCCGGGGTTTGCCATGGAGGCCGCGCTCAAGGCCGTGCAGGCCCATGAAGAAGTGACTCACGGCATGCGCGATATCTATCGTCGTCGACGTGATCTGGTGGTGGCAGGTCTTTCGGATTGCCCGGGGATTTCAGTGCTCAAACCCGATGCCGGCATGTTTGTGCTGGTGGATGTACGCGGCACCGGTCTGACCTCGCTGGAGTTCGCCTGGCGGCTGTTGCGCGAGGCGCGCGTCTCGGTGCTGGACGCGGCCGCCTTCGGCGAACCTGCACAAGGTTTTGTGCGTCTGTCGTTCACCCTCGCAGAAGAGCGGCTGGCCGAGGCCTGTCAGCGTATCCGCGATTTCGTCCTGGTGCTCAACGGCGAAGCGCCGCGGCCCATCATTGCACACGTGACCCGTGAAGCCGTGGCTGCGCCCGTTGGGGCCCGGACCATGATCGAGGTTGAGCAGCTGCATAAACGCTTTGGCAACATCGAGGTGCTCAAGGGCGTGTCCCTGACCGCCCGCGAAGGGGAGGTGATCTCGCTGATCGGCGCCAGCGGCTCGGGTAAAAGTACCTTGTTGCGCTGCATCAACATGCTCGAAGTGCCGGACCAGGGCCGCATTCTGGTAGACGGCGAAAGCATCCACCTCAACCAGACCCGCCCCGGTTTACCGCTGGTGTCGGACGCCAGGCAACTGGTTCGTATCCGTTCGAGCCTGGGCATGGTGTTCCAGAACTTCAACCTCTGGCCCCATCGCACGGTGCTGGAAAACCTTATCGAAGCGCCAACCCAGGTCCTGCGTGAAAGCCGTGCCGAAGCCACTGAACGGGCAGAAGCCTTGCTCGAGCGTGTCGGGCTTGCAGCCAAGCGTAACGAGTACCCAGCGTTTCTTTCCGGGGGACAGCAACAACGGGTGGCCATCGCCCGTGCCTTGGCCATGCGGCCCAAGGTCATGCTGTTCGATGAACCCACCTCGGCACTCGACCCGGAACTGGTCGGCGAAGTGCTGCGGGTGATCCGCTCTCTCGCCGAAGAAGGCCGGACCATGATCCTGGTGACCCATGAAATGGCCTTCGCACGTGATGTCTCTTCCAAAGTCGCCTTTTTGCATCAGGGGCTGATCGAGGAAACCGGTTCGCCGGACGAAGTGTTCGTACACCCACGCAGCGAGCGTTGCCGACAATTCGTCAACGCTCATCAGACTCGCTAATAACAACAAAAGACGGGGAAAAATCATGGGAAATCGACGTTTGGCAAACTGGTTGACCGGCGTGGCGTGCGTAATGCTCGCCGGGATGAGCGCGGCGCAAGCCCAATCGATCCGCTTCGCGGTCGCGGCCGAACCCTATCCGCCGTACACCGAGAAACAGGCCAATGGTGAATGGAAGGGCTTTGAAGTGGACCTGATCCACAAGCTGTGCAGCGAAATGAAAGCCGAGTGCGAGATCAAGGAAGTGGCGTGGGACGGAATCATTCCGTCGCTGCTGGCGAAGAAGATCGACGTGATTTTCTCCTCGATGTCGGTGACCGAAGAGCGTGAAAAACAAATCGCGTTCAGCAAGGCGTATTACGACTCGGTGATTGCGATTGTCGGACCGAAAGATGCTTCGGTGAAAAAGTATCCGGATGATCTCAAGGGCAAGACCATCGGTGTGCAGAACTCGACGGTGAGCGCCAGTTACCTGAAGACTTACTACGAAAAAATTGCCGACGTTAAGTATTACGACACCCAGGACTCGGCCAACGCCGACATGATTGCCGGTCGCATCGACCTGATGATGGCGGATGGCACGGCCATGATGGCCTTCGTCAAGACCCCCGATGCCAAGGACCTGGCGTACCTCGGCGCGGTGCCTTATGACCCAATTTTCGGCAAAGGTGTGGGCGCCGGCCTGCGCAAAGATGACACCGAACTCAAGGCCAGGCTCGACCAGGCCATCAAGACCTTGCTGGCGAGCAAGGACTATGACGACTTGTCCCAGAGCTACTTCGGTACCAGCGTGAAGCCGACGTTCTGACAGCAGAAGCGCACAACATCCCTTGTGGGAGCGAGCCTGCTCGCGAAAGCGTTGGGTCAGCTTGCATCGACGTTAGATATTCGGACGTCTTCGCGAGCAGGCTCGCTCCCACAGGATCGCGTCAAGTTGATGTGAGCTAAGCGGAGACTGAAATGCCAACAATGTTCGAGATGATCGGTTTCAGCGAACAGGGATGGGGCTGGGCGCTGCTGAAGGGGCTCCTGATGACCCTGCAGATATCGGCTGGAGCCTTTATGGTCGGACTGATCGTCGGATTGGTAGTCGCCTGCCTCAAATTGGGTGCGCCCAAGCCGATTGCGGCACTGGCGCGTGGTTACACCACGTTGTTCCGCGCCGTACCAGAGTTGTTGATGATCCTGTTGCTGTTCTATGTCGGATCCATGCTCCTCAATTCGTTGATGGAGTGGTTGGGTTACGGCGCAGTGAATGTCAGCGGGCCACTGGCGGCGATTGTGGTGCTGGGATTGGTGCAGGGCGCGTACGCGTCGGAAATTTTCCGGGCGGCGATACAGGCGATTCCTTATGGCCAGATCGAAGCCGGGAAGGCGTTCGGCCTGCACGGCTTTGGACTGTTTCGGCGTGTGACGCTGCCGATCATGGCGCCTTATGCAATGGCGGGGATGTCGAACCTGTGGATCAACCTGATCAAGGACAGTGCGTTGATCAGCGTGGTCGGCACCAACGAGTTGTTGTACACCGCCAAGCAAGCGGCGGGGTCGACACGCCAATATCTGTTGTTCTACCTCACGGCCGCGGCGCTGTACTACGCAGTGACTCTGGTGTCCAACTATCTGTCGGGACGGCTAGAGCGACGTATTCGTCGCTGGATGCCTTTGGCTGAGTGAATGAAATGATTCCAGCGTGGGCAGTTGAATACGCATCGTTGTTGATTCGAGGGTTGCAGACAACCATCGAAATTCTGTTGATTTCCTCTGTGTTCGGTTTCGTGCTGGCGGTGCTTGTGGCGCTGGCCCGGATTTCAAAAAACAAAGTGATCGCCAAGGTCAGTCTGTTCTATACCAGCGTGACGCGCGGTACACCGTTGCTGATCCAGATCTACATTTTCTACTACGGCCTGGGCAGTCTGTTTGCGCAGTTTCCGCTGATACGGGGCAGTTTTTTCTGGCCTTATCTGCGCGACGGTTACTGGTACATCGTGTTCGCCCTGGTGATATCGGTGGGTGCGTACGTGGGCGAAGTGATTCGCGGTGGCCTGCTGGCGGTGCCCAAAGGCGAAATGGAAGCCGCTTCGGCGTTTGGCATGACGGCGCGTCAAGCTCTGTTGCGGGTGCGTTTGCCCCGGGCGCTGCGCTTGCTGTTGCCAACCTTGGCCGGGGAAACCGTGATGCTGCTCAAATCCACGGCACTGGCATCGACCATCGCAGTAATCGACTTGCTGGGCGCGGCCAACGTGGTGCGGGCCCAGACGCTGCAAGTGTATGAGCCGTTGCTGCTGGTGGCCGGCGTGTACGTCTGTCTGACATTCCTGATCGAGGCGTTGTTTGCGTTTGCCGAACGGCGGGGAACGCCAGTACGCAGGTCCGCATGATGAATAAGCCACTGGTTGACCGCTCGCTGCAAGGCATTGGCCTGTGCACTTTGGGCTACGCATTTCTGTCCTTGCAGGACGCGGGCATCAAGTGGCTGGTGGACGATTATTCGGTGTTCACGATCCTGTTCTGGCGCGCGGTTGTGGTAACGGTCGCTTGTTTGCTGGTGGGCCGCCTGCAATTGGTTCAACGGGCATGGTGCTCGCCCAGTCGGCGTTTGCTGGTGGTGCGCGGCTTGCTGTCGATCGCCGCATGGCTGATGTATTACACAGCGGCCAGGGACCTGACGCTGGCGGAGATGACCACCCTGTATTTCTCGGCACCCATCATGGTGACGGTGCTGGCGACGGTGATTCTCAAGGAGCGCGTCACCGGTTGGCAGTGGTTTACCCTGATTATCGGGTTTGTCGGTGTGGTGATTGCCTGTCGCCCCAATAACATGGTCGATCCGTTGCCGATTGTTTTGACGCTGTTGGCGGCGATGTGCTGGGCGTTTACCTACATCCAGTTGCGCCAGGTGGATGACCAGACCTCGGTGCTGGAACAGATGCTGATCACCAATGTGGTGTTTGTCATCTGCATGACGGTGGCGTTGCCCTGGACCTACACCCCGACACCGATTCCCGCCTGGTCAGGCATGCTCGGCGCAGGTGTGATGGGCGGTATCGGGCAGTTCCTGTTGTTCGCCAGCTTCCAGCGGGCCACCGCGACCGTGCTGGCGCCGTTCGAGTACACCGGACTGATCTGGGCGTTCCTGCTGTCGAGCCTGATCTGGGGCACGCTGATGGATGTGTCGCTGATGATCGGCGCCGGTCTGATCGCGGTCAGCGGCACCCTGGCGATGATCTTCGGGCGGCACCCGTCACAGGACGTCGTCGGCTCCGAATGCTCCGTGTCGCAGCCCCTTTATCCAGCAGCGGCAGATATGGAGGCCGTTGGCGGGGCTGAAGGTCCCGGGGTTCAGGCACCACTCGATCCAGAGGCCGTCGAGCATCGCCGATAAACCGATGGCGGCCAGGCGGGTGTCGTGGATCGTGAGACCTTCGCTGGCGGCCAGGTCATCGAGCAACTGACGCAGCAGGTCGAGGTAAGCACCATAGCTTTTTTCGTGGGACTTGCTGACGTGCTCGGAGTGGCGGATCAGGCTCCAGAACACCACCCAGGCACCCAGCAGTTTCGGGTCCATGACTCGCGGCGAAAAAGAACCGACCAGGAACGCATCCATCTTTTGCGCCGGTGTCCCGGCCTGGTGGATTTCGTGGAGCAGGGCAGTGGTGAGCTCGCTGGCAAGCTTTTGGTAGGTGTCGGCGATCAGCACATCGATGCTGCCGAAATGGTGATTGAGCAGGCCAACGGACACTCCGGCCTCGGTAGCGATGCGCCGCACGGAAATCCCGGCGTGGCCATCGCGAACCAGACAGCGCAAGGTCGCTTCAACCAGCAGTTCGCGGCGTTCGTCGGGATCGGCACGGCGGTTTTTCGGGGCGAGGGTGGTCACAAAGAATTCCTTGGAGTAGTTCCACGCTGGCGAGCTTAGTTGGACAGGCGTTCAATATCCAGTATCGGCAGCGACGATGTTTAACAGTCATTACTGGAGGGCAAACACATGGTGCAGGACGTTTCGTTCAACGTACTCAACAATAACGGCGACGCGGTGCAGGTCAGTGCCTGGCGCTTCGTGGGCGACGGCCACGGGCCGAAGGTGCATTTGCAGGCCGGGGTGCATGCCGACGAAATCGCCGGGATGCTGGTCCTGCACTTGTTGATGCAACGTCTTCACGTGGCGCAAGCACAGGGCCGGTTCAAGGGCTGTGTGACCGTGGTGCCACAGGCCAATCCCCTAGGCATCGGGCAGTTTTCCCAGGGGCGGATCCTCGGGCGATATCACGATGCGACCGGACAGAACTTCAATCGCGGATTCGACCGGTCGGCGGCGATGGAACGACCTTCAACCAACGTTCAGCAGTGGCAAAAAAAACTGGTGCAACTGGCGGCGTCGGCGGACCTGATGCTCGACCTGCACACCGATGACGAAGCGCTGCCATACCTCTATGTACACCGCAGTTTCTGGCCCCGTGGCCGTGAATTGGCGGCGGCGATGAAGATGGACGTGGCGATCATCTGGGACGACGGTGCCGATGGCTCCTTCGAAGAGACCATCATTGCGCCGTGGCTGCGCGACGGCACCGCCGATCAGCACATGGCAGCGACCCTGGAGCTGCGAGGGCAGGGCGACGTCTGCGATCGATTCGCCGAGCAGGATGCCGAGGGGCTGTATGCCTGGCTGTGCGCAAATGGGGTCATCGACGATGCGGTATCACCGGCTGACTGGCCCGTCGAAGCCGTGGATATGGGACACATGGAGACCATTCTTGCACCGCAACCGGGGGTGCTGATCTTTGAAAAGGAACTGGGCGATGTCGTCGAAGAAGGGCAGCGTTTTGCGCGAATCCTGCGTCGACCGGGTGATCCGAGCTCCGAAGTGGTGCTGTTCGCCGAGCAAACCGGGCGCCTGCTGACATGCTATCGGGATCGTTTGATTTCCCAGGGCATGGGGGTGGCGAAGTTCACTGGCAATCGTCCGTCGCGGAATTGGAGCGGAGGGTTGCTGGACCCGAACTAGGGCCGGCAGGACCACCCTTTGTAATTGAATGGACTCGCCCAAGCACAATCGCACCACCCTTCATCACCACGGGGAGGGCCTCAAGAATGGAAATATCAGCAACCGGATCGCCGTCGACCGCGATCATGTCGGCGTAGCGACCCGCGCTGACGGCACCTACATCCTCCTGCCAATTGAGCAAATCGGCGGCGACCACAGTGGCGGACTGGATCCCTGCATTGGCGTCATTCCGAACTTCACCATGTAGGTGAATTGTTTGGCATTCGTACCAATTCTCATTAATCAGTGGAAATCAGTTGATGTCGGGTCTTAAGAGAAAATCAAGGGAGTTGGATGTAAGGCGAAGAGCTTTCGAGGGCAATTTGGAGAGGTGTTGCGCTTGAGTCTGGTTCTACTGTTGCTTTCTATCTTGCGGTTAACCGAACAGCAGAACGAGCGATCATCGTAGAGCAGGCCGGGCAGGATTGAGATATTTGTGTCCAGTTTAATAGCTCAACTAAATAGATGTTTAGTTGAGTTAGCTAATGACTTCACGTAAAGGTCGTTAGGTTGCCATTGGCGGTAGACCACCTTTAAGAGCACATATCGCTCGTCAGAAACGCGCTCTGATGTAGTCCAATAATCTTGCGGGGCCAAAAACTGGAAGTCTGCGGCTGACAGACCAGCGCTAGCAATAATAAGTGTAACCGTTCCATGCGACAATTCCGGAGTTGGAACAGCATTACGGAGCTTTAAAATCTCAGATGCGCCAGGTAAATAAAGGCTAACACTCAGGGGCAAAAACACTCTGTAAACCTGTTTTCTGACTTGTTAACCACCGTAGTTAACAAGTCAAAATTGTGGTTAACAACGGTACCGGATTGGCATTTTTTTCTAAGCTTTTATCTGGCTAGGTTCAAGAGAGCTCCCAGGGTGTTTGGTGGGAGGAAAGCTCAACAGCCTTCAAGCGCAAGGTGTTCACCGTCCAAACTGTCAGCATTTGCAAGTAAATCAGGCGACGCTTTTCACGTGTGGCAGCCCTTGAAATCAGCGCACCAACACCACGCTGAACGCTTCAGCTTTCACGCAGCGACGTGTTTTCGGATCGACTCGCCGCGTAAGTAATACCGTAAACGAGCGAACTGGTCGCAAAAAAGCTCCTTCAATCAAACGAATAGGCGAATCCGCATACGATGCGCGATCACTCTCATCAAGGGCGACATTTCTGGATCCGCTGCTCATCACGTAGAATCATGAACGATGACGGTCACAAAGGCCGCGCCAGAGCCTGTAGCGCCCTGATGATTGCCGGACAAGTGATCTGCAAGCAAATCCGTGAACGTGAGGCGAAAGGCTCGATTTACACGATTACTTCCCATTTTTTTACACGATTACTTCTGAGAACTCAGGTAGAGGTAAATTCTTTTCCAGGCGGCTAAACGGCTATGCACGAAATTTAGTTCTCGAAATGAAGAGAGATTACTTCCGAGAGCTGGTTCAAAGCGCCCAAAGCAGCGTGTCGAGCCCCACAAAGAGAATCCTTAGATTCGCATAATGTATATTATGTTAAATGATGTGTCAGAGCGGAACTTTTACAAAAGCTCCTCCTGCAATTGTGAGCACTGAGAAATAATAGGACTGATGAACAGTTAATCGGACTCCTCTCGCGATCAGTCGTTTAGCGAGGCTTTGTCATAATTTACGTTAGCTTTCTCTTCTTCCGATCTCATCGACATTCAGCATATAAGCGGACTTTTCCGGATCATAAAGAACAGTAATTAGTCGGATTACCGAAGAGAAACTTAGATTGTTTATCGGACTCCAGAAACTTTTGACGTGACAGCTTATCAATAGGGGTTTTAGATTATCAATCTGGACAGTCCCTCAAGTAAATAATTAGACTTCAGATTCTCTCGAACGAAATCGCTCGTTACTGCTTTCATTAAGCCGGCGCCCGGTTTACGCTTGCTGAACAACAGCACCCGGTTCGCATCAATGATTACTCCTCGACCACTGTTCATTACTCCATACGACCCCAACGTCGAGACATTTTCTGTATGTTCAGATGAGAGTTGTTGTATAGAAAAATACTTGCTGAGCTTGCCGCCCCAATGCCATGCGCTGCGCTCTCACGACACCATTTCAAATCTTTTAACTTTGCTCGGCACCAGCTCTAGCATCGCGTTACCCTATTTTGAAAGGTTTTTGCTGTGGTGCTTTTGTATTAAACAAAAGCCCGTAGCGTCTCTGACAGCGTATGATATGAATGAATATTTACGATTTTATCAAAATCCCGAATCAGACTGGATTAACTACGAGGGCCGTCAGCCTCGGTTCTTCGTGCCGAAAGATAAAGCAGCGGTGTTCAATGAAGAGTGGAAGCCTTTTCCCGTTAAAATATCTAAAACGTTGGGAGCAATGCATAGCTACCTCTGCTTGGTCGCTGACTTCGTTAGTGGAGATCAGAGAGCTACAATACGTCCACCTAAGCTAAGCCATTTCCAAGATATAGTCACAGAGCTCTCATATAAAGAGGTTGTAGAGCAATCATTAATATATTTGACATGGCTAGTTGATATATGTCCGCACACAAAAAACGCAGAAAAAAAATTATTCTTGTTCGCGACTTGTTTCCACTTAAAAATGGCTTCGAAAGATCTTTCTGCATCACTTCCATTTTTCTCTAAAGCCTGTTTTGCCTCGCAGGAAGATGCGATTGTATTTCAAATTCCAACAAGGAGAGGCATATTAGTACGCAGAGCTCCTGAAGAGTACATGGAATATTTCGATCGATATTGCAAATATGCCGAGGGGCTAGCTCGTCGTCAAATTGGCCATAATGAACCACTTGTGGATCGTCGTGTAGCTAGACACTCCATCGGTTTTCCAGCAATGAACAATACGTACGCCTCACCAACAACTTTGTTACGCATTAATGCGAAGCACTATGATGACCTTGACGTTTCCTTAGCTCAGAAGGCGGCGATATTCTCAGTGCACAAACAAGAGACTTGCAATATTAATAGGCTCCGTCAATTCTCTAGAATCAATCTTAACAAGCGTCTGGACACGCTATACGCCGAGGCTTTAGTTGAGCAAATTAAAACCGAAACCCGACCGATTCCGCTTTATAAATTCCCCATCAATATTGAGCGCTCCGATGATCACTTAAATCGCGCGGGTGCTTGCAGAATGGTAGTTAACAATGCGTTGGCGCTCTTCAAGGATCAACATTTGCAAGAGATAGAAGACTTTTTCACATTTGCTGCTTCAGAGGATGGTTCCGGAGCTAGGCTGCGACTAAAGGCCTATGAAACTGCGCTGCTATGGTCTGTACTCATTAAGCGCCGCCCGCTATCAGATCTAATGCCAAAAGACATCGAACAATTCTATAAATTTTGCATCTGTCCTCCCAAAACATGGGCTTCAAATAGTCGCCCGGTTAGAAGATTTTTACGTGCTGACGTGCATCACGAAAATTTAGCATGGAGTCCTTTTCTGGCCATGTCCGCAGGGGAAAACGCAAACGCTGTCAAAGCTCAGGCTGGACGTGCCGTCCTCGGGTGTTATCGCGTACAACAGGCGCTCATCGAAATGGGGCTATTAGGTGCGAACATATTTGCCCCGCTATCTCGTGATATTTGGAGTTTGAGGCCTCTCAGGTTTTGAATATTTCCCGATGAAAATCTCCGCTCGCCCTCATACCCCAGATTCTGAATTGGGCACCCTTCCCCTCTCAGCAAGGGTCTTGAGGTCGGGACGGATGCGATGCCCAAGCTCCAAGCCTTTCAAGCTAGGACTGGCGTAAATCCTGCCCAGCCTGTACACCAAGCATCAAGGGCTCCAATACGGTAGATTTGAAACCTCCGCCTTCTCTGCGACGATCGCTACGCTCTGCTGTGAACGAGTCACAGCGACGTAAAAAGCAGCCGCTGGCCCTGGTTCCAGCGAAACTCCTTTATGCAGAAAATTGAGTATCGGAGTGGTAGGGACAATTAAAACTCGCTCATAGGTAGCGCCTTTAGATATCTTGAAATTCAGGAAATCCAAATCGTAATCCTTGCCAGAGCTCGCAGCATTACGCAGGCATTGCGGCCGGAATTGGGCTACGTAACTGTCTACGTGCTTTTTCTGCAAAAGAAACACTCCGTCGTGTTCCGTCCTGGTTTCATTCAATGAAACGGTCGCGGGAAACAACCAGCTGGCGTCAAAAATGGTGTCGGAGAATGCGGCGATTCCTGGGTGACATCGCCAAGTGGTAACCCTTTCAGTGATTTCCAAAAGACCTTTTTTCTCACGCTCCCTGAACCAATGAATAGCCTCGGTATACGCGTACTTTCGGTTCTTCGAACCACGTGGATTTGTGGCCAATACTGACTGGCGAATATCGCCGACCATTCGGATGTCGATGGATGAATGAAGCAGTACGTCGAGAATTTCCCAGTCGTAGCTGCTGAGGTCTTGCACCTCATCAATGAGGATCTCGTCATAGAGGCACTCCAGCCTGTGAAGCAGTGCTCCCCTACTCTCTTCTATTAACTCGAAAGCCAGGCGCCCTAGCTCACATGCGTATGCCGCGCCCTTGGAATTTAAATATCGCTTGAGCCCTTTTACCATCATGGGCGGACGGCCCTCGAAATCAAATCCGAGAACACGTTTGCCAGGATACTTAAAAGGCAAGAAAGGTTTAGCGAAATGGCGGAGAAGAAAGGTGTACCAACCCAACACCTCTATACCCTGATGGTCTCCTGCATACATCGCCAGTCGGTGTCTAAGCTCCTCCTGATTAGTCTGGGTAAACGTAACAACCAACGCACGACGGGTCGGAGGGAGTTCTGCGCAGTGGTCGACGACTCCTTGAGTTTTGCGGGATCCGGCCACTGCCAACGTCAGATGGTTAGCCATGGATAAACTCAGCAGCAGCGACCATGTAAGCCGGCGGGACTAGCGCAAGCTTCGACTGTGCGATCCGAAGTGCTCCCTCAGTTTTCTCTCTCTGCATCCAGGTTTCGAGACCTGCTGAATCCTTGATGCCAAGAATTTCACGCATGGCTTTCTCGCCATTGTGCGATATCAGTTGCGGCTCCAGCGTTCTCCCTGTCTCCACCGTTCCTATAAACAGCTCTCGTCTGTCGGCGGTGAGCAAATGCTCCACTGGTGTCCGTAGCTTTTCGGGATCAATCCCATCATTGTCACGTAGGACAGCAACCGGCTTGTCGAGCGCTGCACATAGCTCCAAGCAACGAGTAAGCGCAAGGCCGCGCATGCTCAGAACGTCAATTCCGCATGCCATTGGATATTCGCCATACCGATCATAAAAGATGCGTTCGAAAACGATCTCATCGGATGGCCCTTCAACGAGCACGATTTTTTTCGCAAGAGCCATCCTAAGCGTGTCGTAACCGGGAAGGCGCTGGAAATAGGACACTGTTGTAGGATCCAGCTCAGTAATTTTTGCTGCTGCGCTGCGACCAATCAAAATCAATGAGCCCAGGCCCAGTCGGTTTAATACAAATGTGCTGTGGGTTGTGATGAACAGTTGTTGTTGATCACCTGCCAATTTCTCTATGCGAGCCAATAGTGTGGTTAAGCTGGTGTGTGACAGGTGGTTCTCTGGTTCCTCGATCATCACCATATTCGCTTTGTCAGCATGACGGCCCATTGCCAGCGAAATCTTGATGGAGGCCTGTTCGCCCTGCCCTGACATTGAAAATGGCACGTCGTTAACGTGAGGCGTCACTGCGGCCTCCCAAGACGTCCTTGAGCTCTGATCCATCGCCAAAGACATCGGCTGCTGCTGCAGAGACGCCTCCAGAACGCCCAAGCGCTTGTTCACATCCTTGAGCGCGTTATCGGACATGGAAGCTTTGACATCGCGATACGCGAGTGAGATCGACGCTTTCTCGGCCGGCTCAAGGTGATCACTGAGAATCTGTCGAAGATGGTAATCGACGCCGCTCGATGATCTAACTGTCCTGGAGTCGATGATGCCTACAGCGAGCTGCCTTGGCCGTTTGGTGAGCGGCTGGTCAGCAAACGAGCGCCATTCGACGGTGTAGTACTCAACGGGTAACAATGCCGATGGAGACTTAAGCCACTCATCCAACTCTGGGGCGTACTCGGGATTTGGCAAGATTTTTAGCGACACCCCTGGGCACGCATTGGTGGGGACGTCGCTGTTGATCGCCCCACAAAGCGATTGGAGATCAGCCCTGTTGTCAAAAAATAACTCGATTGAAATCTCTGGCAGCGCAACACGTTCACCTGCGCGACGCGCGTTGAGAAAATCGGCAACCAATGACGTATTGAACCAATAAGGGTTTAGCTCCTCTGTAGCTGTTCGCCC
Organism: Pseudomonas sp. LS2P72; assembly: GCF_054897865.1. NCBI lineage: Bacteria > Pseudomonadati > Pseudomonadota > Gammaproteobacteria > Pseudomonadales > Pseudomonadaceae > Pseudomonas > Pseudomonas sp. LS2P72. Next base: position 3,773,665 of record NZ_CM142708.1, on the reverse strand, counting down.
TCCGACACGCCCCGTTAGCGCCAAAGCTACAGCTTCCATCAGGGAAGACTTGCCCGCCTCATTTCCTCCAACCAGCAAGTTCAGCTTTGGGTTTGGCAACAACACAAAGTCTTTGTAGATTCGATAACCGTGGATTTTTATTTTGGTGATCAATGCCGTCATCCTTTGAGGCAGAACGTTGTGATGACAAATCAAAGAGCCACAAGCAGGTCATCACACACTGCAGCGTCTGAGCATAGCCCTAAAATATAGGTATCAGCTGTCGCAGTTCGGCGGGCCATTCTTCGTCGCGCCTCCCTTCGGGTCGGCTCGCGTGCCACTTGGGTTTAAGCTGAGTCCCACACACCCTCTTGGCTTCAATCCTCACGCCTGCGCGACCCTCGTGGCCGCTGTAGAGCACTATCAGGCATGACCCCGTAGTATCGCCATTAACCACCCGGTGGCCAGGCTCCTGCAAACTAGCAGCAGCCTGGGGGAAGGAACTCTGCCCCCGCTACTTCTTAGCTACCTTCGAAAGCGGGAAAGAAGGCACGCTGAATGAGCAGAAGCAGCCCAAGAAGACTGGAAGCCTCAGCCTTGCGATCTTCTATAGCCTCCTCGAGCAGGGCCCGGGTGTCTTCCTGTGTGAGCTTTAGCGAACCGGTGGCCAGCGCTGCGGCGAACTCAAGGGCCGCATCGCCATAGGTTCTCTCCCACCGAGCAAACACCTTGGCGATGAATTCCTTCATCAGCTTGCTGAGCTCTGGACTCGCTGAGTAATCAAGCTCCGAGGGGAGACAGGCCCGCAAGAATGAAGCCTGGAGGATGTTGTCGTTGAATCGAAGAAAACACTCAGGCGACAACACCACGGACTCGTATCCCGTCGGTTGAAGGCGCAGCTGATGATCGTCGTGTTCGCGAGCAAATTGCAAAACGGCTGCAATCGTGAAGAACACCGTACTTTGCGGAACATTTGGACAGTCCCGACCTACATTGCTCGATGCTTCAAAGAACAGGAATCCATCGGACAAGGCGAGCGCGCTTCCATCATGTTTTGGAAGAAAGCTGTGCTTGTGTTCCTCCACAAGTTCAGTGGCCATATCAATCGAATCATGGCGAACACTTTCCTCGACATTGGGCGTGAAGCCGGCATCATCGACCTGCCCAGCAGAGCCTATTAGAACCAAGCGATTCCAAGCGTTCTCCTTCCCGTCATCACCAATCGGTAGACACAGCCAGTTGGAAAAGCCGTAATCCCGGGGTGTGGGGTTTTTCATCAAGAAGCTTTTGAGGAGCGTCCAAGCTCTGCCGCTCTGCGGAATTCCGATCGGGGCAAGGAAACGGCGTGGCACACTCGCGTCCATGTAAGCCCGCAAATCACGACTGATCTCCCTCAGAATCCCTCCGTCGCGCGCCACCACCGTAGTAACAAGAACCCCGGTAACGGTACCGAAATCAACTTCATCAAGCTGGCTGTAAGGTACGCACTGGATAGACTTGGTCGCTCCCCATTTCTGGCTGAGCAGCTCATGTGTCAACTCGCCAAGTTTTTTTGAACCGGGATCGTCGGCGTACACGATGAGGTTCGTCGCCATTGAAACAGACCAGTCGATTTCAGCGGCAAGCCATCGCTTGAAGTCGTCGTCCGCCAGCAGCAGATCGGGATCAAGCGTTAATAGCTTGTGAGGCCGACTTGACCTATTGAACCCAATAATTCCACCCATGCCGAAATACTTGTGGAACTTGGACAACGGCTTTGGCCCATGCTTCATGGAGATGGTGATCGATTTAGGCGGCTTTGATTTTGCCGAAAAATTTTCCCCTATGATCTCGATCAGCGTACAGCCCTCCTCCGCTTTGACAGGCAGTGGATATCCAATATCGTCCAACGCGACCAGGACACGACCATATCGGTCATCAGCGGTGCGGTCGATCAGCGTGGCAACGCAATCATTACTGAAGGACTGCTCCCCCATTTTTTTTGCCATCCCGCCGGATGTGGAAGCGGACACCACGCAGAAATAATCACTCGTCGGGGGGAACATCGTCTTGAGCCGGTCGTAGGAGTGAAAGCTCATCACTTCGGCTTTGCCATTCAAGCGTCCGAGCGCATTCTTCACGAATGCATAGATACCCATGGTGTCAATGAACACCTTGTCTGCTGGGCGCAGCCTGGCACCGTATTCCAATGCGATCGCATACCCCACCACGCAGACTTCGGCCTCGTCGCTCGCCAGCTCCCTGGCCTGGATGAACACATTGTTCAGCGTGCCGGAGGGATGTTTGAAGGAATGTGAAGACGGTGCCGAATGTATGACGTTGTTCTTTTCAATCAGCGTTTTTAACCCGTGCTTCAGGAGCACGCTCGGATCGTGGCGATAGGTGATTTCGCGCCCGCCCAGCACATGAGTGTTAAAGGTCTCACCATTCCATTCCAGGAATACGTACTCATGGACACACACACGCTCATTTTTTACGCCACGTCTCAGGAGGTTAGCCAGGCGCCCTTGATCGTCAGCCCAACCGTTGTTAAACACCGCCAACTGATCAGACGTGCCCAGGATGTACACGCAGTCTGGCAGATGTCGTTGAGCCTTCAACGCCATTTCGATGTCTGAGAAAACGTGTTGTACCGATAGCTCCGAATCGTTGTAGCAGATGACCAACGCCTCGTGACTTCCACTGGCGTTGCTGGCCTCAGACATCCATTGATAGAAACGCTCCATTACATGCCCCTCAATGGAATCATGATGGTGACAACGGCCCCTGCAACGGGCGCCAAATCGGCGTTGTCCCAATCCCTGAAATCGCCAAGATCGCGCTGGACATCGTTTTCTTCGAACTGGTTGTAGATGCACAAGCGGCCAGAGCGGATACGGATTAACCCGCCAACTCTGCATAGCTCATTCAGGATGGCAGGGAGACCTATGCCTGCGGCGTCCAGAGTCTTGCTGGACTGGCGCGGCTGTAAGCATTTGAGCAGATATTCCCGCTCTTCCTGGAGCGACATATCTTGCACCGCCTTGCCGCTCATTCTGGAGGCGAACCCAGGGCCGGAGTCGAAGAAACTGATGTGCAACGCGCGCAAACTGGTCTTGTTATTGTCTGTGGTTGAAGACTCGCGCTGCCAGTAACGCCTCAAATCCTCACTGCCGTCAAAATCCTCAGCAAAGATCTCGTCCTCCAGCCGCCTCCAGCCGACCATCACGCCTTCCACGTGGGCAAGATACGGGAGGCCAAGATGGTCGGAGGTCGCGTGCTCCTGGGTGTTGGATACAAGCTCAGTGCAGAAGAGGCCCAGGCTTTCTATCAATGATTCCGGAACGCTGGTACGTCCGCTCTGTTTGTTGACGAAGTCAATGAGCCTGCGAATCTCAGCGGCCATTTCGGATGGAGGCTTTACCTGACCTGAGGCGCGAAATAGAGGTCGCAAGTGCTGAACCTTCGATCCCGCTACACAAATCAAATCGACGACCCGGCCGTTGACGACGTCTTCGTACTTTCCGGCGTCCATAGCCTGCATCCTTTCTACAGACTCCTGGAAGACCTCTCGCCGATTGAAAGTCTGTTCGCCAAGCCGGATGCCCTTGGAAAGACGTACCGCTGCTATGCCTGGTGAGCAATTACCAAGGTTGCGCAGCAATGTTTGAACATCGGCCTGCGCGTTGAAATCGAGGTAGCCACTCTGCTGCTGCCGGGCCAGTGTGACGCTAAGCTGGAGGCGTGCGGCATCGTGCATGGCGCCGCGCCGCGCGCTGAGCATGTCTGCCTGAATGAGGAATCTCCTCCCAGGGTTCTCACAGATCTTGCGAATGGCCGCCTCGATCTCTCTGAGCGTACGGGTCTTGCCAAGAGTGGTTGGTTTCAAGCCTGGTTCTCCGATCACGCGTCCGCTTTGACCTCGAAGCCCAGAAGCAAACTCTGGATCTTGGGCTCAGGTTTCCAATAGTTGGGGCCTTTAAGGAACTTGCCATTTTCGTCGTAGATGGGCTTGCCGTCCGCTCCGAGCTTGCTCTCGTTGCTGTCCATGATGATGTCCAGTACTTCCTCCAGCGGCAAGCCGTACTTCAGAGCTTCAGACCTGCAATAAACAATCACGTCGCCAAGCAGGTCGGCGATGGCAACCTTCACATCAATTTCAGTCTCGCCATTCTCGATTTTTTCGACGATTTCATCGATTTCATTCACTTCGGCCATCAGGGTCGCTTTGAATTTCTTGAGTTTGTCCGCGGGATCGGCCAGTAGCTTAGGCGCGCTGCTGATGGGAAGTTTGTACATCTGATTCATGGCGTAGATTCGGTCTTTGAACGGCTTACTCATGGATGCTTCCTTCTCGATAAGTCCAGAATGGCAAGTGTGCTTGGCGTGACGCCGAACTCAAAATATTCCATCGATGTGGCCTGAGCTTCACGATCGCAGGAGCATGCAAGCGGGATGGGGCCGTGCTGCGTCCGGGCTCCCCGCAGACGCTGAAGGCGCGGGGCTACGCGGAGTGAGGCTAGGGAGGGTTTATAGAAAGGGCAATCGCTGTTCGATCGACAACTCATCGTCTCCTGCTACTCCATTAGCTAATTTGGCCAAGGTACCAGAAGCATACCCCAGATGTTTCGCGGAGCTTGGTTCCGAGGTTGAACAGTACCTCACCCGCGGCGGGTTGGCTGCTCTGTGCTGCACCACCGCGAAAATTCGAAGCTCGAGCGGGTCAACCGCTCAGGTCGCTGGTCACCCTCTCTTTTTATTACTGAGGTGAGCACATCAGGTTGCGCTTTAGCTGCCACGTTGCAGATCTCACGTGCAAGACGACGCAGCAAGGTGCCGAAACTAAAGTATGAGCCGCAACTTCGCCGCAGATACACAGCATGGAAGCTTGCATTTGAGGATTTAGAGATTCCATCACCGGATGGAAGCGAGCCGCCATCATATGTCTGCGTCCGGCCTCACGCCGTCGACGATGTACAGGCCGAACGCTAACGGGCACTGTCAGCTCACCCCATGCGTGGCCCCCTAGAGTTTCGAGGTTTGGGAGGCTGGAAAGTGGTTCTGTCCAACCAGCTTTTTAGCTCACGGACAGAGGGAAAATCCATGAGAATCAATTCATCCTCGACGCTGTCATCGACCATGAGTTCGATTCCCGAAGGATCGCTGTCTTCTAAACCCATCAGCCAATCGGTGTATTGCTCAAAGCTTTGGAAGTCCATTCCTAGGTTGCCCGATAAGAATTCATCCGCGAGACGCCCAGCTCTGAGTCTTAAATCGTCGCTTGGGGTGTCTCGTTTGAGCTTAGAATATTCTCCAAAAATGCTGCAGTTGCAGACCTCGTCGTAATAGCCGTTAAAATTGACAAAACGCTTTCCTTGCGACGTTGGTTTCATCTCTTCCGACCAAGCCACATAATGGCACTGGGAGCTCAAGCCTCTCCAATCGTCATTATCATCCAGTATACGGCAGAGTTTCAGTCGTCGAGGCTTGAGGGCCTCGTGTTTCAAATCAGACTCTTCATACTTGAACTCGACCATCAGAAAATTTGTGTGGTTGGTGAATACATAATCTGCCCCAAGAATTGAATCTTGGCCATCGAATGAGCAACGGGTAATTTGCCGCCCGGCGGCTTGTGCTTTTCGTACGATAAAATTCGAAAAACCATCTATCACGGACTGCTCGTGTTTTCTTAACACCGTTTTTCCTACGTCAGTTAGATGCCAATGTCACCGGCCCAATGAGCCATTACGGAAGGGCTCGATTGTCGTTCCTGTGAAGCTCATCTGCTGCATATCAAGACACCAGGGAGAGGCTTACTGGATTAGACTCTCACCGCCTACCTTGATGACGGTGCAACGGACGACAATCGAATCTGGAGCCAGCGGCATGCGGCTGCATAATCGAGTCAGGTGACCGAATGCCTCAACCCTTTTTATGAGCATTTTTTCGACAAAGCCTATTCAATTTTTCAGAGGCCCTAGGTCGATCGCGATACAGCGAAGGTCATTGATCTGCGTGATCATGGTGTCGCTGGCCTCATCATGCGTAAATGCGCCGATAAAATAGAAGGTGAAGTACCTCACCGCCCCTGCTTGGTCGAGGAGTTCATTTAGGTAGCGTCTTGATCGGTATTGGGTCATGACCTCATCGGAGACCTGGAGAAATGCGTCCTTGTCCGCAACTTGGTCGTAGAACTTGAAGACGAAGCCAGCCCCCTCTCTGCGCACGATCCGGCCGCCACCGTTGTAGACGCAACCCGCTGTGCCAGGCTTGGCCCAAGCCACTTTCTTGAAGTACGAACGCAGCGATATCTCGCCCCGCCCCGCCACGTTGAGGGTCACTTCAGAAAATAGATCTCCAAGGGTCTCGCGTGCGTCGTGGTAGTAATCCACAAGCTCTCGGAGATCTCCACTCCGGTGCTTGCGGTCGGCTCGCGTAACTTCCGTGCCACCGCCCCGCTGACGACCTGGCCCCGCCTCTTCACCGTTGCCCGGAACGGCTCGCGGGGGACGAACTATCGGCTGCTCTTGTTGCGTTGGGGGAATAAAGATATCGATGACTGCACTGAGTTGCCGTTTAGCCAGACGGGTGCGCGTCTGCTGTTCCGTTTCTCCTGGCAGCGGTGCATCGCTATCCTCGTCCTCATCGGGCAACACCCACTCGCACTCTGCATGATGCTCATAGTGCTCGTTGTCCTTGAAGTGGGGAGATTTGACGCGCGCTGTCTCGGTTGGGTGGATGTCGTAGTTGACGGCTGTGATCTTGGGAGCCACCTTGAGCATCCTGCACTCAGGCGAGGAGCACTGAAACAAGAACCGGTTGCGCGGCTGGCCTTGGTTAAAATACGCCTGACGTGCACCGCCGATGGTCAATTCCTCGCCCAGCTCAAAACAATACGCCCGAGTAATTCTTCGCTTCGTTCGCATGTCCTACCTCAACGCAAAAGTTGGAGACTAACGCGCTGGGCATGGGACGCCAAGGCCTGAGATAGAGCTATCAGCTAAGATTTTTGTCGAGCCATACTCCGTTGAGAGCAACTGACATAAGTTAAAGATTTGGCCAGATAGCTGGTTACGCCCTTCACCTGAGGCAGGCCAGTGAGAATGCGTTTGGCTCCGGTAGATCGACTGCCACGCCTTCGCCATCTCCAGTAGCCGGTTGTGCATCGGCTGCGGCTTCACGGTTTTGGGCCCACTGGGCCCAGTGAACCATCGCAACCCACTCCAACATGAACCACCAAGGGTAAACGACAACCACCGAGCAGAAATCACTGTCGTTCATCACGATCGTAAGCGAATGCGTTGCGCAGGTTGGGCCCAAATACTCTGCAGCACAGAGTCTCATCTCGTGCACGATATCGACACCGAAAATCGCCTCGATACACTAGGCGCCCATGGGGTGGCGACTGGTAACGGGTGTCGCGCTTGGGCGTGATCTGCCCTCTATTTCCATCCATGCAGCAAATCGTGCCGTTATAAATCCGCAGGATAGCGAGTAATTGCCATTTGCCACCACACGGATCAGAATAGCGTCCCTAAGGACTCCAACGGCCACGACGATCTGGGCAAGGGAATGACAGTTTCAGGAAGAATCTTTTGCGAGCACGGAAAGTCGCACCACAATCGTGTGTTAACGCATCGCTCCCGATGCCATCTGCCCCAGAGCGCGAATAGCGGCAGCCGCAGTCTCCGTATTGTTTGCGCGAACCTACGATCCCGCGTTGCCGCCCAGCTCCACCGGTTAATGGCATATTCTTTAGCACGCGCCCCGTTAGAGCGTGCGGTCGATGCCCCGCTAGGGTACCCCCCCCTGCTAGCGCCAGGTTTGCTACTGTCGACCCGTGGGCGTCAACGGCTTCCTTTACGGAGGGTGGGGCGATGCACCACCCTCTTCCTCTCTCTACTGCTCGCCAACCATAGGCCGCATCATGAGTTCTGCGATACCTGACTCTCAGCGCGGCGAAAAGCCGGCTGACCGTTACAGCGCTAGGGAACAAGGCTTGGGCTACATTTTTCAGCCCCGCTTTGCGTTATTCCAAGCGCTGGATCTTCCTGAAGACACTGCCATCGTCATCGAGAAAGAAGACGACCTGGATTTTGAGGATGCTTCGGGCACCAAAACGCTGGCGTCATTGAAGCACAAAGCGGTCGGTGACCGGCTGAATGACCTATCGGTCGACTTCTGGAAGTCCGTCAATATATGGCTTACCCGATATACCGGTAACGGGAGGATCGAATCAAATTTCCAATTTTTTTTGTTCACGACTTCGACGGTAGCACCTGGATCCTTCCTAGAGTTTTTCCTTCACGGCGCCGATACCACTGACGCTCTGCCCAGTGTTTGGGAGGTGACTCAGGCAACTCTCCACTCCAGCGAGTCTAAAGCGCTACTGAAGGTGAAAGGGCTGCTCTCAACCCTGTCCGACCCGGAGAAGGAAGACTTCGTCTCGAGGATTACCATCGTGGACGACGTTCCGCGGATTCAAGACCTGCCGGCACTGATTAAGGGGCAGAAGATGCGCGTTATCCGCCCTGAACATCGGGAAGCGGTGTTTGAGCGTCTGGAAGGCTGGTGGAACGACATGATCATCCAGATGCTCTGCGATCCTGACTTTGATCCGATCACCGGCTCTGATGTGTCGGAGAAGCTTCATGCATTCAGCGAGGAGTATCGAGCCGATAACCTCCCCATCACCTTCGAAGACGCAGAGCCCGAAAAGCCGATTGAAGTAGCCACCGACAACCGGCTGTTTGTTCTCCAACTTCGACATTTGCACCTCAGTCCGAGTCGGGTCAGAAACGCAATACTCGATTACTACCAGGCCTTTGAACAGCGATCGGCTTGGGCGCGGCAGCGTCTTACAGGTGCAGAAGAAATCGAGGCGTACGAGCAACGTCTGACCAATGAATGGAAGAGACACCGGGACATCATCTTCGACGAGGCATTCGAAATGTCGGAAGAAGATTGCTCTGACTCTCGCCTCGTAGCTGCGGGGAAGAAGCTCTACACCTGGGCAGAGATCGAAGCACAGAAGCTGGAACATCTTAAGATCCGCGCCCGTGTTACAGCTCCTTATGTAGTGCGCGGCAGCTATCAGATCCTCGCGAATAAACGACCGCACCCAGCCGTTTACTGGCATCCGAGACTCCTAGATCACCTTGCTAACAGTACAGGAGATTCGGAATGAACCGGTGGGATCAGCGTCCGTTTGAGACCAAAAACCTCTTCAATCCGGCCTTCTGTGCAGTAATCCTGATGCGCTCGATCAAGGCCTACGCCGCGGAGGATTCCCGAGGAATGCCGTTTTCACTTTCACTTCTGGTACTGCCGCTGGCGCTTCAGGAGGAGTCGCGAACAGTGCTCCTTCAATACGTCAGAAGTTACTTGCTCAAGGCAGTCTCAGTGCACCCCCAATTGCTGATCGGGTTCCCAGAGCGTGTAGCAGAGATGATGCCTTATGCATTCGAGGCCTTTGGGATTGCGCATCAGGCGGGCTGTTTTGAAGTCACGCCCGAGGGTCGTCTATTGCCTAAGGCGCGCCGGCTCAAGTCGACAGTCGAAGGCACTGAAGAGTCAGTGGCATGTCAGCAGGCAGCCATTTTGCTGGGCAAAGAGTTCGCCCGAATCGCGGACAGGGTAACGGTCTACACGGCATTTGGGATCCGACCATGAAAATCAGCTCCATCCACATCTACAGCCATGATGGTCAACGTCGTGATGTTAACTTTGAGGTCGATGGCCTCAACGTGATCACCGGGCGCTCTTCGACGGGTAAATCGGCGCTTTCTGACATCATCGAATATTGCATGGGCCGCTCCGAATTCAACGTGGCCGAGGGTGTGATTCGGGACAAGGTGTCCTGGTTCGCTGTCATCTACCAATTTGAAGATGTTCAAGTACTGGTGGCCAAACCTGCGCCTCCTAGGGGAGGCGACAGCTGCCGGATGGCAATGACGCGGACGGGGGAATTCGTTTCCCCTCCCGACTATGCCGAATTGATCGCAAATACAGATGACATCGCAGTCACGTCGCTGCTGTCCCGCCATCTTGGCATCCCAGAGAACCGCACTGAGGTTGCTGAGCAGCACACCCGGGTCAGCTACGAAGCTTCGATCAAGCATGCCTACTACTACCTCTTTCAGAAGCAGGGCCTGGTCACCAGTAAAGACCAGCTCTTCTACCGTCAGAGTGAGGCCTTCCAACCCCAGGCAATCAAGGACACGCTGCCCATCTTGTTGGGAGCTTCAACGAATGAGCGATATGAATTGCAGACGAAGCTGCGCACCGCTCAACGTGATCTTAGGGCTCATGCAAAGCTGGTCGATCAATCTAAGCAAGTGATCGGGAACAGCCGTAACATGGCCATTGGGTTGATTGCCGAAGCCAAGGCCGTCGGCGCTCTGCCAGCCGATCTTCATGCCGATGAGATTGATCACATCCTGGTGGCTCTCCGCACGGCTGCCCAGTGGGTGCCTGTGGCAATGCAACCTCAAGCTGAAGATAAAGCACCGAAGCTGGAGCTGGGGTTGGCGAAACTTCGGAAAGCTCGGCGCGAAATCAAGGCAAAAATCGAAGCAGGGCAAAACTTTGAACGCAGAACTGGTGGGTTCGAGCGTGAAGCTGCTGAGCAAATCGACCGCTTGGCGTCCATCAAAGCCCTGCCCAAAAACAGCGCAACCGGTCAATGGCAGTGGCCTTTCGCAGAAAAGAACCTGGGTATGGATACGCCCATTGCCAAGGCACTGATCAGTGAGTTGACGTCTCTCGAAGTCGAAATGCAGACGGTAATGGGCCAGCGCCCTCACCTGCAGGACTACCTCGCAGAAGAAACGCAACGGCTGCGAGATACGAATCAGCTCATCACGGAGCGAGAAGCTGAGTTAGCAGCAGTGATCGCTGCGAATACGTTGCTTGCTCAAGCGCAGAAGCAAAGTGACGCAGCCAAATACGTGGCAGGTCGCGTCAGCCTCTTCCTGGAAGGCTACGTGCCGGACAATTCCCTGAAGCAGCAACAGGCTGAGCATCGGCGCAAAGAGCTTCGGGTCGAGGAGCTCGAGAAAGCATTGGCAGACATCGATGTCGATGATCGCTTGGCCTCGATCCTGAACAGCATTTCGGCCCAGATGGGCGTCTACAATAAACGCTTCCAATCCGAGTTTTGCAATCTACCGGCACGGCTCGACCTGAAGCGTCTGACAGTCGTGTTTGATCGGCCTGAACGACAAGTGCCGATGTCCAAAACGGGAGGTGCTGAAAACCATCTCGCTTACCATCTATCTGCGTTGCTGGCGCTTCACTGGTACTGCGCCGAGAGCAAAAGCCCGATGCCTCGTTTCCTGATGATCGACCAGCCCACGCAGGTGTACTTCCCATCCGAGGAGGTCTACAAGGCCGCGGACGGGTCAGTAGAAACGACCGAACAGTCCGATGCTGACATGGACTCGGTACGCAAGCTATTCAACCTGCTTTACAAGTTCACGGTCGAGGATGTGCCTGGATTCCAGATCATTGTGACTGAACACGCGAACTTACGAGATGATTGGTTCCAGCAGTCGCTTATAGAGGAACCCTGGAGTAAACCACCAGCACTTGTGCCAGAGGATTGGCCACTGAAGAGCCCAGCAGCGCAGTAAGCCCCACCCGCCTCTCTTGGCCCATCAAGGTAGGCGGATTAACCAACCCCCCCCTTCTTCTTTTGATAATGGATGAATTATGGCCCTTTCAGCAGAACAGTTGTTTGAGCAGTTGAAGCTAGCGATCGAGCGCTCGGTCGCGGAGGAGGCTTTCGCAATAGCCACATCGGCAGCGGAAGCTGGAGGAATGGTAGGAGGCGAAAAGAATGGAAACGTCACAACATTGGAGTACCAATACCAGTATACCGACTCCGCCCAAGCCCAAGTTATCCTGATAGTAAAGTCTTGGGATACCAGCTCTCCATTCCAGATCAAGCCCGACCGCAATAAGATGACCGTGGAGTTGATGCGCGGCGGTCGTACTGAGCAAAGCTTCACAGATTTTTACGAGGACTGATTGACGCTCGTTGTGCGCAGAGGCCTGACCTGGAATCCCGGCATACACCGGATCGAGCGTCATTGATAGCAGGGTCGGTCGCCTCGCGAGCCTACACACGTTGGAGAGATGACAAATAAGCATCAACCTCGTGCACATGGCCTGCCGCTTATAATCAGCAAACGCTGGCGACTTACCCTCAACTTCGAAAAGTTAGCCCCAAGACATAGATTCCAACCTCAGCGGGATCGGCGGTCAAATCTTCTTTGTCCGCTTCGCCGTTAGATCTTTGGGTGCCCCAAGTTTGTCTTCAGTACACGCAGCCCGGTGTCAGGATCATTTCTCGAAAGTAGAATGACCTCTACGAGCGGATCTTCAGGGTCAACGCTCAGGTCATTCACCGACAGCAAACGCTTGATGAACGGAAACGCTATCCTCTTAGGAAGCGGTACGTGGAGGTTTTCTTGCTGAAACTTGCGGTACTCCTCCTCTCCCCGGCTCTGAAATACCGCATCCGAAGCCACCAAGTCGAACACGGCGCTGGATGCCACGCCTATTACCAAGCGGTTTTCTAGGTCATAGGGCATTCTTATCACTCATCTAAAAATCAGGTTTACCCGGGTTAAGTCTATCTGCGTCATTTAAGCAGCCTCTCGTTAACGCGCAGGATTTAAGTGGTTGTTTGTATATATGACACTTTGCGCTTGTCAAGCGAAAGTCTCTTGCAAAGTAAAAATCTAACATGCTAGCTTGTTCATACAACAATAAAAAAGGGGTTATGCAATGGAGTCTTATTCCATCCACGTTGAACATTCAGAAAACACAAAAATGGCTTTCGTGATATTTAATGACTTAGGTGAAGTTCCGCAGTCAGTGCGCGAGTGCAGATTCCAAACTATCGGATGGATATTAAATGTGTTCGACAAAATGCGAGCGCTCGTTGATGAGTGGGACGAAATTGTCCGTGAAAGCAATGTTTCCGATGCATTGAGAAACCTGGCGTCGTTGGACTGGGAGACTGCCTGTGCTCTTGTGCGAGCTGAAACTTGGCGGGAGCGTTTCAACCTTATCTGGCCGCTATTGAGCTATCAAGACCAAATACTTGCACTCGGGTATGACTATGACGACGAGGAAAATAAAAATTATTGGCCTGGCTTCGACTCGTTCAACATGATGTTTCACGATTTTATTCGGAAATCCCCACTCCGGAATCGTAGGAAAGCATGCACCGAAGCGAACTGCTAATAAAATGAGGATCTGATCATGCCTACCTTTTCCATCGATGTTCGTCTATTACAAACTAATGCTGGCCGTGTGCTAGAAACAGAGCACACCACAGAAAAAAAGAGTCGATCACACGTTCGATTTTTCAAGGCATCGGCTTGCTCTATCACATGGCCGACGCAGTTGCCCTGCGCCAACCAAACTATGCTCACGTTGGAATTGAGTTTTTCAATTCTCGACTGTACGGGTTAGGAGGAAAGCTTGATATAGGCGATGTTTTGCTCTCTGCTGATAGCTGGGAAGAGCGAATGTATTACGCTTGGATTGTTATCGACAAAAAATCAAGGGCAGAGGCGTTAAAACTAGACTATGGGAAGTTCCAGAACTATTGGCCAACACTTGATTTTTGCGCTAAAGGTTGGAACTCCCAAGTCGAGAAATGGATGAATGAACCCGATTAACTGGATTGGCATCAGATAGAAGCCCATAAAGCCGGGTTGAAATCTCATGACCTCCGATTGCGCTTGAATGCAATCAGTGCCTGAAGCGCACGGTCAAGACTCATGCCCTCCCTCTCCTTTTCGACGATAAAATCCGCAACGAAGGTCGCCGGGTCATCACCTGTAAAATCTGGATAGCCCGCCGCAGCTGATTTGCGCGCATTATCGATGACTGATTGCAGCCCTTCGCGTTCTGCTAGTGTTTTTCCAGAGGATTTCATTTGGTGGTTACCTAGAAACAAGAGCTCCGATGCTCGCCTGAGTTCGAGAATAACCCCAGCCGGGAATGCACGTCAGCAGCCGCCTTCGAAAGCTCCAATTCGCAAAGATCGATGCGCCGTTCTGCTCATAACGTTACTTAGGAAGCCCGGCCAACACATGCATCAACCGCGGGTATACTCCTGCTGTCGCACAGAAAAGCACTAAAACAGAGTACCTCCAACCATCATCAATGGGTCTCTAGAGAGTCTGAAAATGAATTATGTTGAGCTGGTGCAACACCAGGCCGAGCAGGTATTTGGCAACAAAGCGAAAGCGGATATTTGGCTGAACCAACCGAAAACTGCCTTCGATGGAAGCACACCATTGGAGTTTGCTCAAACGGAAGCGGGATACGAACTCGTAAAGGCTGAGCTCGAGAGAGTCAGTCACGGGTACGTCTGTTAGCACGAGTCTTATCCTCCATACCCTAAAATGAGTGTGATGGGTATTGACCTTAAAACCACCGACAGCGAAGCACTTCTCCGGTAGGTTGAGGAGTGCGTAGCGAAGTCAGGCCATGCCCACGAGCACTTCTCGATCGTGATGCGTTTATTGAGAATCTAGGCGGGCGGTACCCGGGCGGGCTGCTCACGTTGGGCGACGCTGGCGAGGCACCGGTCGATGAACTGAAGCTCCTCGCCGAGCTCCACCGCACGCTTTTCAAGGGATTTCAATACCGCTTGATGCTCCTTCTGCACCTCTTCCGGCGCCCTAGCGAGCCCTGCCAGCCTTCTCCGGCTCCTCTCGATTTTTTCATTAACCTCGGCAAGGTACTTCTCCCCAGACTCTTTTTTCCTTCCCGTGAAGAGCTGGCATTCCAGGAAGCGGATGGCATCGTAGATTCTCAAGACTTCACTGCTGGTCTTCGAATGCACGAAGTTCAGGCTACCCTCATCGAAGGCGTGATGCTCCTGGTTCTGTCCACCCCAGTTCACTAAATCATTCTTAATGAAATTGAAGTGCGACAAGTCGTAGTCAATGAACGGCTCAACCAGCGCGAAGGTGTGCTCTAGGCTGACTTGAAGGTACATGTTCTTCTTAAGCTGCGATTTATTGAAGTTCGCGGTGACTTTAACGCTGTTTTCGATGCAGAACTCAAGCACCATAGATTCAAACCAGATACGGCAATACAGCAACGCCTGGCGAACGTCGAAGACCGACAGCGCCACATGCACTTTCTTCTGAAAACCACCCGCGTGATCAATAACCACGACGCCTTTATTCGTGTATCAGCGTAGCCGGACTAAAGTCAGAAAGCCATTACCACACGCCTTGAAGGTATTTAGGGAATGGGGATGCCCGCATCCTCGAGTCGCTTATGGAGTATTTCATAAAACGGGACAGCTACTATCTAGACCTCGATCGACCAACCTCCGTCATCGGAGACATAGGCCTGGGGATCAATCCAATACAACCTGGCGAGCTCCTCGAAATTGGCTTGGACAGTAGCACTTCGCTGTGCGCAGATATCTACGATCTGCCTCACTCAACCAGTGATTTGATCCGCGAACTGATGAATGTAATGACGGCCACACCTACGAACCTGGCCCAAAGGGGGTCTAAAAAAGCATAGATGTCTTCACTGAACCACACTCTGAGGGCGGGCATCAGTGCCAGCCAAGACAGCCCCAGGCATACAGGCCACGTGTAATTCAGAGGAAATGCCAACAAGCCCATCATCCAGGCGATTCCCCAGATGCCCCCAAGGTACCAAACCACCAGAAACATTGTGCCAGCATCAAGCCGCACCAGGTTCGCCAGGGTGGTGCCCATGCTAAAAATCACCAGACCTACCGTGATGAAACCGATTACCCAAGGCAGCGCACCGCCAGATCTTTCACTCATTGCATTACCTTCACCAAGACTTTGGCCTATCAGATTGCCATCAGTCCACGGTGGCTCGCAATCCAACTTGGTGTCGCGAAATCACGGCCTGCGCCGCTCCAGCTTGAGGCAAGCCGCGTAAACTGCGCATAGCCACGTCGAAGCCACTGACTCACACATCAGCGAAGGCCACGCGATGCTTGGGCAACTGTCCCCCTCCTTACTATGAATACTCGGAGCGGTATCCATCATTCACCGCTCACAGACTGCAAAAAGACGCCTCTCGAAGTATGAGAAAAGGCAGATATCGAAGCCTAGCGACCCCGCTGAAGAGGCGCGATGACGATATCCCAGAGTGCTGCTGCGGCGCCTTCTTCAGACAACTTCTGATCTCGCTGGCTGCGAAACGACGCCATCCCCATGCTGCGCCAGTACAGTGTTTGGTCATCTGATTCGACATGAAGCGCCTCGTTAAAGGAGCCCCCGCTGAATGAGTCGCCCTGACTGTAATAGATGCCCGCCCCCATCTGGCCCCCTACGAAGACGGTAGCCCTGGCTACGTCTCGGCCATCTTTGTAAATGGTTGCGGAGAACCGGCTTTCATTGACCCGACGAAACACGCCTTGATAGCCGACGTTTAGGATCGTAGCCACCGGATCCGATGATCAACTGGCTCTGAATACTTACGTGACCATCGCCACTCGATGTGGTTATGTCGAGGACGCTGTCGAGGCAGCCGAAAAGGCTCTTGAAACTGCAAAGTCCAGAAAGGATCAGCTCGAATGCGTAAAGCTGCTGTTCACGCTGATTCAATTCGCCGATCCGACGAGCAATAGGCTTATTGAACTCGCCCTTCGGGCCGGTGACCTGGTTGATCAGAACGTAGAGAGCCAGGAAGGCGCCTACTTGATGATGCACCTGAGTTCCTCGCTGGGAGGAGAAACTGACCTAGACCTCGCCAGTGATCGAGAACAATTCCGCGCACGCGCTGACGCATTTTTCAAGAATTTCCCCAATTCTCGGATGCTCAGGAGAGGAGAAATTAGAGAGGGCTCCTCTGACACAGAATTGATTGAAAGCTTGAAGGCGTTAACTGGTCTAACACCCGATCGAGAGGCGTTCCAGAAACGGCTCGAATACGCCTTGCAGCAAGGATTCAAAACCATTCCTTTCTCATGGCGCCCGCGACTTGTCCTTTCCTCGATCTGCGATGTCGTGCACCTCTGGGAAACTGCCAAGGTGTCGAGCCGTGATGATCGACAGTTCCATCTCACAATGCTAACCGAGCTTGGCTGGCAGCCACCCGGTGCAGATGCCCTACGTCAACGCGTACCCTTGCTTGATTGGACGGCGCTGTTAGTCCTCTACGACTTGGGGCTGATCGAAGTAGTAGTCACTTTCTTTGGCACAATTGCGGTCTCTAAAGCCACCATGGAGGAGCTCGCAGAGTTTACAAATCCTCTGTTCGGAAGCCCGTTGCGAGGTAAATGCTTGGGTCTACAAAAAGCCTTGAGGCCTCACCTCGCTTCGATTCTACAACCGTCACCACCGGAAGGAGCGCACCAGGCGTCTACCCCAGCATCAATTGGCCGAAGCAATGCTCAAATTGCGGAGATATGCGCTACAGATCCCGAACGGTTCAGGCTCTACTCTGATGACTATGCGTTCCGAATTTTTTGCGCCGGAGAGTCCGAAGTCGATGGAGTCTGCACGCTTGATATCTTGGCCGCCCTAGTAGAAGTTGGGGGGCTCACTCCCATTGAGAAAGCTCAGAAAATTGCCCAGCTTTGTGAATGGCGAGTCGGTGTAGTCGTGCAGCTACCTGATATTTTGCTGTTGCTCCCTCCAGCGCTCCAATCGGCAAGAACTGTACGCCAAGGTGTAGAAATCCTTGATGCCGAACATGGGTTTGTCTCTGTGATTTCTGCACTATGGGACTATCGCTCGCCATTTGAACAGACCCTAGGGCATGCCGCAGCGGTGCTCCGCACTCTCATAGAAGAGAAATTACTTTCAGACATCGGGTTAGCAGCGCTGCTGCGGCAGTGGTATGTCAAAGCAGCCATGAAGAAGGATGCTCCATCGCGTGGCCTTGAAACGATTACTCTGTTGATCCTCACTGCCGCAATGATGGGGGACTTGCCAAAGCCTTCAGCGAATAGAGCGTGGAGGATCTACTTGTTGCTTGTAGAGGCCCATCACGGCCCCAGGATGGACGAACGCCTTGAGAGGGAAGCTATCAGGCTTTTGGCGGCACAGTGTGCCAATTTAGAGGCCATTGAGACTGGAGAGGGTCTGAGAATCTACTCTGCTTTTAACGAAAGCTTAACGCGCGGTACGGTCGACCAGTCTGAATTCTCTTCAGCGTATACAGCTGCGCGGATAGCCTCTCAACGACCAACGGGCAGGTGATGACTCGGCGATGAGTGAAATCTCAAATACGCGTCCACCATCAACATCCCTGGGGCGACGTCGAGCCCCCCTAGGCGTGCCATAAGCACCGTCGAGAGCAAGCTGGTGTATGCACAGAGGTACAACACCATTTCGATGGCATGTATAAGTTGGAGTGATGCCAACCCTACTTGCCCCAGTTTTTTGGACACGCCAGGCATCTTGAACACGAGTAGCCCTCCCGACTGCTACGCTCACCTCTTTACAAGGAGGTTCCCCGATGTCGAATGCAGATCTACTCCCTTCACTTCTCTTCAAAATCAACCAGAACCAACTGGCTCTCGAGGCCGCGATTATGGAGCTCACGCTTTGGGTCGAGCAGCGTAAGCGTCCGCCGAAGTCACCTTGCATGACTCTGGCAGATACCCACTGATGCGGCAGCAGTTGGTCGATCTCACTCGCTCGCTGCATCGGCAACCGCGTCAGCACATCTTTGAGATAGGCATACGGATCATGCCCATTCATACGC
Source organism: Pseudomonas sp. LS2P72 (assembly GCF_054897865.1). Classification (NCBI taxonomy): domain Bacteria; kingdom Pseudomonadati; phylum Pseudomonadota; class Gammaproteobacteria; order Pseudomonadales; family Pseudomonadaceae; genus Pseudomonas; species Pseudomonas sp. LS2P72. Next base: position 3,754,969 of record NZ_CM142708.1, on the reverse strand, counting down.
GCTGACTGGATCAAGCTCATGATCGCCGCCGCTCGTTTGCCGCTGCGAAGCGACCCGGCAAACAACCAGTTTGAACGCCCGAGCGCCCACGGCCGGATCTGATTGTCGGGTAGTCAGACGCGGTTGCCCGCGTCCAACCCCCTAAGAACCGTGCATGCGAGTTTCCCAGCACACGGCTCAAGCCTCTACTAAGGCGCTATTGGGCACCCGGTTGTACATCGTCGACGTTGGCAAATTGCACATCCCTTGGGCACCGCAGGTGGTAGATCTCAAGATTGGCGGCCGCATCCGTCCCTCCGTCACTCAGCTTCACAACATGGCGGCTATGCCATGGTGTGTCTTTGGTGACCGGTTTAAGGCATGCGCAGCAGCGACCACCTTGCTGTAGCCACACCCGATACAGCTTGGCTCGACCCTTTGGGGAGATAAGCATTCTTTTGCCCCATCGGGATTCGAAGTACTCATCCCATTCAGGGTCGTGAGGGTTGGCAGCAGCCTTGATCTTGATATGTCGCACAATTGGCGTGTCCGAGGCGTCCAATAACGTGTACTGACGCTTCCGACCATCGGCGGATTTTTCAGCACATGAGAATACCCATCGACGCGCCCCTTGTACTTTGAAATACCGATCCTTCACCCATCGGCGTGTCTTGCGAGGGTGGCGGCGTACCGCCCATCGCCAGAGCATTTCCCATACTGCACTGTCCACCTGGTTGAAGACCTTCTTGGCGACGACATGACTGTGATAGTTCGCCCAGCCCCGTAGAACCGGGTTGAGCAAACCTATCAAGTTAGCCTGCCGTATCGTTTTGTTGGTCTTGATCAACTCTCGCAGCTTGGCAAGTAGAGCCCCGATGTTCGCCTTGGACGGCTTGATCAGGAGCTTGCCGTTGTACTTGCGCAGGTTCCATCCGAGGAAGTCGAACCCGTCCCCTATGTGCGTTATTTTGGTTTTTTCCGGAGAGAGGACAAGTCCACGCTCTGCCAGGAAATCAACCACAGCGGGCCTGACTTCATTCTCCAGCCACTCTTTCGAACAGCCTGTGATGATGAAGTCATCTGCATAGCGCACCACGCGCATTTTTCGGGCTGTCCACTTTGCATTGGGAAACCTCTTCGCCAGCATCGCCTCCAACCCGTCCAGCGCCATGTTGGCCAACACCGGGGATATGATGCCTCCCTGCGGGGTTCCGGCGTGGCTGGGGAACAGTTGATTCTGGTGGACATAACCGGCCTGGAGCCATTTCTGCAAAATCGCCTTATCCATGGGAATGTTGGCGATCAACCAGTCATGGCTGATATTGTCGAAACAGCCTTGAATGTCGCCCTCTAACACCCACTCCGCGTTTGCTTTTCGTGACAGCACACCAAAGCACTGCGCGGCGGCATCCGCAGTTGAGCGTTCCGGCCTGAATCCATAAGAGTTCGGGTCGGCGGTGGTCTCCGCTATCGGTTCCAGAGCCAGCAAATGAAGTGCCTGCATGGCCCGGCATTTCATCGCGGGAATTCCGAGAGGTCTAGTCTTGCCGTTTTTCTTCGGAATAAGCACTCTCCGAAGCGGAAGCGGCGAGTAGCCTCGCCGCTTCAACGACTCTATCGCACCGATCTTGGCCCTAGGCGTATTCCAAGTGACCTTGTCCACACCGGGGGTATTTTTGCCTTTGTTTTCAGACACACGTTTCACAGCTAAAGCTTTGCCGCTGAACGAGTGAGTCAGCAGCCATTGCAAGGCTCTCGCCTTGTTATGCCTGCCGTCTTGTACAGCCTTCACAATACGCGCTTGCAGCCCTTTGACACGACGTTGTAAGGCGATCCAATCGATGCCGTCCCACGACGTGCCGGAAGGTGCACACGCCAATGTTGCTGCGTTCATTTGCTCTCCTTCCGCTGAAAGGGTTCTACCTACTCTCGTGTGAAGAGAGACCATGAGGACGTCTGCCCGCTTTCGCGTGAAGTGATGTTTCAACCTCTATCCAACCCATTACAGGATGGCGTTCGCTTTTTCCTCGTTCCTTCGCCCGCACCGCCATGGGCAGTTTTTACAAACGGCTTTCCCTGACGGGAGCGATACGGGATTTCCACGTTCCGCCTACTGAAGTACGTCGGGTTAGGTGCCTGCTATCGACCGGGAGGCATGTGGGTCACGAACGCGTAGTCGAAAGACGCTATTCCCACCTCCATTACCGTTTTGGTTCGAGCGTGTAAGCCATTTCCGCTCGTTCAACTTAACGATCGTTGCGCAGATTCACATGCGTTCACCATACCGACTATCTAGTCCTTGTCCGGCTATGGCTGCCAGAAGAGTACGCCTCTCACGATTGATACCCCGCACCTTGCAGTGCCTCGTTCCATTGTCGAAGGCGCTCTTGATTCAGCCTTCTAGATTCACCCGGTGACACGGATGGTTCCCGCAGGGGGGAACAACTTCATTAAGCGACTTCGTGTCGCACCTCGACTGGGTTGTTGTCGATGGGCACGGCCCCATCTTCCAGGTAGCGCGTCAGCGCGACCCAGCGTTTAAGGCTGTAATCCAAGGCTTTGGCCGTCGCTGATCCGTTGGGTACAAGATCGCGCTGGGCCAACATCCAGTCGTGCAGCGCTTTCGCTAACGGCGCAGCTTTTTCTTGCCGTATCCGCCAGCGATCCTCATCACTCATCTCGCACGCTTGGCGTTCAACTTCGTACAAGCCGCCAATCGAGTGCAGTGCCTGTGCTGCCAACTGACTTTTATTCGCCACGTGCAGATCGAAAAACTTGCGGCGTGCGTGGGCCATGCAACCAATTTCGGTCATGCCCTTCTCGAAACCGGCTTTGTAGCCAGCAAAATCGTCGCACACCAGCTTGCCGTTCCACGAGCCGAGGAAGTTACGTGCATGCTCACCGGCGCGGCTCGGGCTGAAGTCATAAACCACTGCCTTAAGCGCCGAGAACGGCGTGGTGCAGTAAGCCCAGACATAAGCGCGGTGAGTTTTCTTCTCTCCGGGCGCAAGCATCTGCACCGGAGTTTCGTCAGCATGGACAACTCGTTGGGCCAGAACAGCTTCTCGCAAGGCATCAACCAATGGCTGAAGCTGTACACCGGTCTGCCCAACCCATTGCGCGAGAGTTGAACGCGCGATGGCTAAGCCGGCGCGGCCAAAGATTTTCTCCTGCCGGTACAGCGGCAAGTGGTCGGCGAATTTCGCCACCATTACGTGAGCGAGCAGACCTGCGGTAGGTATTCCCTTGTCGATTACCTGGGCCGGCACCGGTGCCTGGATCAGTGTTTCGCACTGACGGCAGGCCCATTTTCCACGCACATGCTGTTCGACGGTGAACACGCCCGGCGTGTAATCCAGCTTCTCGCTGACGTCCTCGCCGATGCGCTGAAGTTGGCAGCCGCAGGCGCACTGGGTGTTTTCCGGTTCGTGATGAATTACGGTGCGTGGAAACTGCGGTGGCAGCGGCGCGCGCTTGGGTTGCTGGCGCTTCTCTTCTGGAGCGGGAGCTGGTCGGAGGGCCTTCAACTCGGCGTCGATAGCCTCAAGATCAGTGTTGAGCAGATCGTCGAGCAAGTTGCCTTGCTCAGGGCTGATCTGCTCGCTGCGCTTGGCAAACCTGTGCCGCTTGAGGATGGCGATCTCGTGGGTCAGCTGTTCGATGATGGTTTGATCGCGGTGGATCTTTCTGCCCATGGTGTCGACCTTCGACATCAACTGCGCAGCGAATGCACGCAGTTGGTCGGGGGTCATCTGATCGATATTGGGCGAAGAAGTCATGCCTTGGATTTTACCAAAGCAGATCGCTTGCGGCAGTAGGCCAAGAATCTAATTACAGTTTTTACAGCAGTGTGATTGTGCCGGCAGCACCAACACGCTGCCAAGGCAAACCTAATACCAAGGCCTGAAGTTGCTCGGTATCCAGCTCCATCTCACAGCCGTGCCGAATGCCTGGCCAGTGGAATTTGCCTTGGTTCAACCGCCGTGCAGCCAGCCAAACACCAATCCCGTCATGAACCAGGACTTTCATTCGGTTAGCACGTCGATTGGCAAAGAGATAAGCACAGTGCGGCTTCGCCGCACCGAATACTGCAATCACTCTGGCCAACGCGGTCTCGGTACCTGCACGCATATCCATGGGCTCGGTGGCGAGCCAGATGGCATCAATGCGGATCACTGGGCAAGCTCGCGGACAAAACGAGCACACCCGTCAGGATCTGAGGATGGCCACTTCACAGTGAGTTTTTGCGGCCCGAAAGGAACCTCGATGTTGACCGACATCTGCTGATCGGGCTGGGTTGCGGGCGCAAGCTTCATCGGAACAAAAGCAGGCAAAGCCGGCGCCTGATGATCACGATAAGCAGGTATCCACTTTCGAACCAGGTTGGCGTTAATGCCGTGACGCAGGGCCACGCTGGCCATCGACACGCCAGGTTGCAGGCATTCTTGGACGATCTGGGCTTTAAAGGGTTTGGGATAAGAGGTTCTTTGGCGCATGGCAATCCTGATGATAGGGGCGATAGTGTCCACGTATTTTTAAGTGGACAACATCGCCCTTATCGCTGGGATCGGGTAGGTGACTTCGCCGGACGCTTACCGAGCAGCGCGATTCGGGTGAGGTTGGAGGCAACGTGCGCGGCGCGCTGGCAACCCTCAGCAGAAACGAAGAATTCATCAATATGACGCTCGCAGTGCTGATGACGCCTGAGTAAGTGGATTGCAGGTAGGAAGGCCGGGCATCACTGGCCCGATTGCATAAGCCTTGGTAGATTCCCCGCAAGAGCCCCGGCCTTCTTAAACTAGGGGCTCTAGACTCTTGCTCTTACATTTTGAACCGCTATCGCTCTACTTGAGAGTTCCTAGCTTTTGTCCTAGCGTGCGCTTGATGCTGACGTCGATGTGGTACCGCGGCAATACTGCAGCGGTCAGTGCATTTTCATCCCAGAGTCTGCATGCCTCTTCAGTACTCCACTTACCGCCTTTTCTTAGCGCATGAGCGCTCATCACGGTTTCGATCAACTGTTGCTCGAACCATTCGCGGACGACTTGCTCAATAGCCCCGCCACGGCCTCCCGCGCCCGGAACATTGGCGTAGCGCTGTTCCCAACGTTCCACCATGTCCGTGACGACCCGAAAGTCGGCGTTTACCTTGATGAGATTACTATCGAAGATGTAGTTTGCTGCCCGATCGTCCATTTCCTCTTTAGCTCGTGAGCCATCTTCAGTGCTCACCCAGGCCACTTCAGGCTCCGTATTCTGATCTATGAATTCAGCCTGCGTCCCCTCTTCCGCCGTGAACAATGCGTACAGATCACCCTGACGCCCCCCTTTTCCACCTGATGAACCCGAACCACCAGCCGATTGACCTCCCTTTGCAAGAGGTTCTCCCCCAGCGTTGTTGGTGTGAGAAATCGCATAGTTTCCCTTCGGATTTGGACGGTAACGACCAAACTTGAACAGCTCCTTGATAGCTTTCAATCGCTCGCGAATCGCCGCGCGGTGGTCGCTACCCTTGGCTTTATGTCCTATTTGATCCTGGAAGGTCGCCAACTCTTGAGGCATGTTCTCCCTGAATTCTGCGGCATATGCTGCCCAATCCAGTTGCTCACCTTTAATTAAAAGCGCCGTGCGTGCGGTGTTTGCCGTAACCGCTGACTCATTATTCGGTTGGATGTAAACAACTACGCGCTCACAACCGAAGATCACACCAAACGACTGGAGACGAGCGTAACCGGCGTTGCTCATCACAACCTCGTACAATTCGTCGTGATACAACGCAGCCACCTGGCCAGGCGGTGTGAAATGCCCGCTGTCTGTATCGACGTCATCTTTCACGATGTACCAAAAGGCCGTCGCATCGCTATGGGGCATTTTGAATTCTCCCCTCGCTTGGCTATTAGACTCCAGCCAAGGGGCCATTCCAGTTACGGTACGTAGAAACCGGTGCTGATCATGCGGAGGATTTTCCCATCCCTCAACCGCGGAAACTTTGACATTCTCGGGGAATCTGAAGAATCGGGAGTTGAGATATCGCACGATCCACTTGCGTGGCATGCGGACATTACCTGGTGGCTCAACCGTGTTATGGGTGGAGTGCTTACCGAGCAAAACCACCATCGTGCCATGCTGTTTGATGATGTCCGGCTTTGGGTCGTCCGTAATGCGTGTCCAGAACTCCCCAGTGGGAAAACGTTGAAGACCATATTGACCATCACTATCTCGGTGCAAATGGATCATGTAGCCCTGTCCATTTACCCAGCTCAAGTAAACCAATCCTTCGGGGTTCGCCGGTGCGGCAGAGATTTTGGCGCCCACGCCGAAATTTCCCGAGGTGGATTGCTGGCTGATTGAGGAGCTTAGGTGATTGATGTATTTAACCATCTCATTCCCGGTCATACCGACCCCGGTATCGATGATACAAAGCTTCTGCTCGCCCGTAAGTGCCTCTCTCTTCTCATCCACATTCCATCTGATCACACCTGAACCAGTGCCCCGTAGAATGCTCTCTATAGAGTTGCAGGTTAGCTCGCGCAAGAACTGTAAGGGCGAGCAATCTTGGTGAAGGCGGTCAATAAGGAATGCCATATTGGCCACTTGCATCGGGGAGAAATCAGGATTCAGCGCCGGTGCGCCGGATGCTTTGCTTCCGCTCATGATAGTCACCTCTTCCTTCGGGAGCGGTGTTAGGGGCTCCCGATCTCGTAAGGTTGGCGGCTTTGAAGGACAGAAAATTGTGCGACTTGGCCGTCGACTGTATCCCTACTAGGGATAGGTAAAGAATAGCTTTGGCGCTGTGCTAACGGATGCTTGTCGGATAGAAGGAACGGCGCTTACGACCCTGACATATGAACGTTGTACGGGGAAAAGCCTTAGCGTCAACGCTGTCGCAAGCCACCCCGCGCCAAACGTCCCGCGAGGTTCAACACGCAGATTCCTGATAAAGCGGGATAGGCCCGAACAGCGCTGCCACGTATCGAGCTTCTGTTTAAAGCCAGCTTTCAGTTTTCAAAATTGTGTACTCCCAACCTTTTTCCGTAAGGACTAGTGCTTCCACCACACGCTCGGCTTTGTCTGTCTGTGGTAGTGAAGAACAAAGCAAATCCATATATTTCTTCTTAAACCGCGCTGCAGGCATCGTACTAAACGAAATGTTTTCAAGGGTTGGGCCGCGCACTAAATTTGCGGAACCGCTCAAAAGCTCAACTTTCTCAGAAGAGCAGCCTGCAAAAAACTTCGCGTGAAAATTCTGTATGGCCACTCCCTTGGTTATAATGTTATCTTGCAATCCATAGCGCTCAAGTTTTTCATATGGCATTTCTGACTCATTATAAGCTGCTTTTAATTCCGCCCATGTATCCCCTTTTGTAATCACTGTGACTTTTCGCGGGTCAGAGTTTTTGAAAAGCCACTTCCAAATGTCCAGTATTTCCTTTGTGGATAAGCGTTGATGCCCCACAAACGGGCTAGCGATAATGATTCGATCAGAAATGAAGTGCCATCGAATAAGTAGCTTTTCAAGTAAGGCCATCACCTCGGTTTTACTAGCGAGGCAATTTAATCTATCTTCGAGGCTCGCAGAGCTGATATCTATCAGTAAGCAATGATCAACAAGATTCGAAGGGATATGACTCAGCAGTGTTGGGGCGCCAAATGTGGCCCGATGACGTTTTCCACAATTACAAGAAATTTCAAGCTGGACAAGTATTTTTTCCATCGCCGGAGCTCTGGTACCTTTTGCCGATATCCAGCTGTGCCATTTAACCCAGACGGCTTGTAAGCGCTCGCGCTCTATCTCCAATGCCTTGTACGCAATAAGGTCTAAATCTGTCTGATCGTGATCGCAGCGATAAAGCGCTGGGGCTTTTTTGTCGTATTTGAAATTTAGGGTTACTGAAGGAATTTTGTGTTCAATGACATCGGTTGCCAACTTCAGCATAGCGGTATTTTCCTCGCTATCTGAATGTGTGATTTGAAACATATATTCGGTGTAGGAGCTGTATGGGTCTCGAATCTTAATCTTGTAACGATCATCACAGCCCATGCATTTCACTATCCATTCACCTTTTGCAACGCGGCTAGACTCGGCACGCTCTACAAAATGAAAATCTGTATGGCACATAGGACACAGGGCGACGAGCGAGCGATGTATGGATGTCATAGTATTTGCGTAATTTTTGAAGTTAATCTAACAGTCTCACGATATAGGTGGCGTATCTTGCTGCGTCGGAGCGGTCGTTACGCTTTTCTGAGTATCCGAATTTTCTTTTGCTAAGTTGCTCATAATGTTAGGCACGAGCATTTCGATAAAACCAGAAACCATGGCGATCATGTAAAACCCGGAAAAATCAGGTGCTTTCGATACAAAGGAAAATGCAACGTCAGTTTTGATTGCAAAGTATGAAAAAATTGCCGCTGTGATGGCGATTAGTATTCTTGAGCAACCTATCAGGCAATTAACAGTTCTGCTTGCATCTAAGTCTATTTCCAGAGACGAAAAACCCAGAGCTATGGAAAGTACTCCTCCTAGACCACCGCATAATGCGACGTTGAGCAATATGGGTGCGCTTGCCATGCCAAAAAAAAGTGAAAAGATAAATACAAACAAAACCAGTATGAAAGCACTGAGCGTATATTGAAGTCTACCCTCTATCGTTTTTAGCTTTACGATTCGCTGTTCGGCTTGCGCCAAAATAGCCTTTGCAGCTTCTTTGTTGCCGGAAGCATTTGTAGTAATGGCGCGACCAACCAAACGATTTATTGATTCAGAGCCTGACAATTCTTCCGGTAGCCACGAGTATATTCGGGCAAGATCGACGCTAAGACTCTGATGATTGCTAGCATAGGTATTGCAAAGTTCGTGATCATCATCAATGTCAATTCTAATTGCGTTGTCTGTTCTGTAGACGGTATAGCCTGGTAGTTTTGAATAAATCTTTCTAATAGGAAGGTTGTCGTTGTCATCTTCGCCAATTTTATAATCGTAAGGTTTGAGTTGCTTTACGGTTGGCTCAACAACTTTAGCCTCTGGGCTTTTTACAGTCACAAAAGTCGCCTATTAATTTTAGTTTCGCGTGTTTATATTTGCTAAAAATCTGCCAGTCTGACAGTATCCACTCGCTATGTTAGTGTCATCATAACATAAAACGATATCAAAACGACATCATGCATCGGTGATGGGCGTATCAAATACTCCACGTTTTGCCTCATCCCCCATTAACATCAAACTGCCCCCTGCCCCCTGCCCCCTGCCCCATCCACCTGACACCAAGCTCACCGCGTTCATGATGGATGTCGCCGCTGTACGTGTTTCAACACCAAGCTTCACGTACACATGCTCCAAATGCTTATCGACAGTGCGGGTGCTGAGCTCAAGAATCTCTGCGATATCGCGATTCGTTTTGCCGAACGCGACCCACTTCAAGACCTCGGATTCCTTAACCGTCAGCTCATATCGATTCGACAGAATTTTCTGAATTTCAGTGGCGCTCAACGGCGTATGGCTTTGAATAGCGTTTGTAAGGGCAGCCTGTCTCGACACCGCGTTGTTGATGTGTGCCTTTAAACGCGCTATTACCTCAATCAGCTTCAATGGCTTGGTGACGTAATCGATGCCCCGCTGCAAACCCTTCGACTACGTATTCGCTCTCGCTTAAAGCTGTCATGAAGATAATCGGAATATCCGCATACGGCGGTTTAGCTTTGATCATCCTGCAAGTCTCGAATCCATCGATCCCGGGCATCATCGCATCCAGCAGAATGACGTCAGGGGCGCGTCTCTCAATGCTGTCCAATGCTTCCAAGCCACTCAACGCTACGAGGACGGTATATCCCTCCTGATCAAGTGCACTTGAGAGAAAGCCCAGGTTATCCGGGGTGTCATCAACAATCAGCACCACCCTGCCCTGCGCCACGTCATCGTTACTCATGAGCTATCTCCTGCAGACGGCGATTGAAATCATGCAGTTTAAAGTTCTCCATCAGTGACCGAAGGCTGAGGATGAAAGCAGCCTGTTGAGGCTCTTCAATCATTAACTCGTCCAATTTTTTTAAGATCCCCTTCACATACCCTTGCTTGGACAATTCGATCAGCTCATCGACATCAATCAGGCCGATCAGGGAGCGATGAGCTAGCGAAGTACGATCTCTCGTAAACTGCATTCGGCCAACATCACCTCATTCAGCCCCGCTTTGGATTGAACATGACTGACTTTTTTCCCTCTCGTTTGATAATCGATGATCGCCAGATAGTGGTCATTTTGGACACCGCGCCCGCGCGAATTCTTGGTGAGCAAGAAAACTGCCCGCAGTGGGCAGAAACATTCGCAAAGATGGCGCGAGACGGCTATTGCTTCTCTCTAGCTGACGGAACATTTGTAGAGCTTGTGAATCAGCGTAGCCGTGGATCGATCACGGCTGTCGAATTTCATCGCATGTGCACCCGGCTAACACGGTTCATCAGCACCGAGCTTCCAGTGGCTCCGGGTCGGAGTGATTTGTTGGGAATGATCCAGCAATCCAGCGAATCTTGGAGCGAACAGGAATGTCGCTCACAATCGCTGGCTGCTTGGGCGGAATTGCTTCGCTGCGCAAACGTAGGATATGTCCCCCGCTCAACTGAACAGCTTCTAGAGGAGGAGCGGAATTCATGGAGAGCGATGCTTGCTAACTTCCAGGAAAAGGTCGATATCTTCAAAAAAAGAGAACAACTTAAAGTCGAGATTCTGCATGCTTTGGATGAGTCCGGACTGCTGCACGCTTTACGCATTGTTCCGGAGCCGGAATCGCTGAAGGCTCTGGAAGCCCTGCACACACTTCATTCGTGCCCGGTCGAGGAACTGTTGAATATCCTCAACCTTATTCCAAGGCCCGTCCTACAGAAAGTAATCCAGTCATTAGAGCCATTGAACAAGGGCGATCTGCGAGGTGTACTGGATCTGGCAAAAAAATACCGACATCAGAAACAATGCATAACCGATGCTGAGGCTGACCCCACTCTTGCCTGGAAAGCATGGACGGATCAGCAGATCAGTTGGAAAATCATAGGCCCTCAAATTTTCGAAGGCTTCTCTAAGGCGTTCAAAAGTTCTGGATCGACTGTATTCACGATGAAAATGCGCAGCCATTTGGAGCTGCTTTATTGCTGGACACAGTTTTCAAGCATGCAGAAAGCCAAGAGAGCTTATGACCCAAACTCCGTAAACAGTCGCAACGACGGCATCGATTTCGATCTTTATCGCTTTCTAAAGCTCCCCGCATTTGTCGTCACTCTGGACAAGGGCTTTCTTGAGGGACTCATCGATATCAAAAGCTACCAAGCCGCCTGGTTTTTCAGGCCACAGGAGTTGGCTGACAGCTGGAGCGCCGGTGATCAGCCCAAGCCGAGCTGGCCGACCGCCAAGGACTTGGCAAAACGATAACTGCGTTAGTTGTATCACCGCGGCTTGCAAACGTTCGACATCGTCTATCAATGTCTATGCCATCAATCTTCGCAAACAAAAAGGGCCCTCTCGGGCCCTTTTTAAACTCAAGCCAGTATCACTTGGCCAGCCAGGACTCGACTTTATCGGCGCCGTATTTAGCTTTCCACTCTTTCAAAGTTTTATGGTTGCCACCCTTAGTTTCCACGATTTCGCCAGACTCAGGATTTTTGTAGACTTTCACTTGACGAGGCTTTCGAGTGCCCGATTGCGGCTGGAGTGCTGTCGTGCGGCGACCAGCTTGTGGATCAAGCAGGCTGATCACGTCTTTCAAGCTGTAGCCGTATTTTGCAAGCAACTCACGCAGTTTCGATTCGAATTCGATTTCTTTCTTGAGACCAGCATCGCCTTTCATTGCTTCAAGCTCAGCAAGCTGAGATGCAAGTTGTTGTTCGAGTTTACGGAACTCAGCAAGACGGGACATTTGATGCTCCAAAAAGGTTTTAGTGAATGTAAAAGGTGACCTCTAGCATACACATTTGAATGAATAGAGTAAGCACCCTGAACCAAGGCAGTGTATCGATGTGCGGATCCTGCGCGTAAAGATCAATCCTTGCAAACAACCAAATCGCATCAAATGGCACGGTTGTGCAAATGCTTGCTTCACCGCGTATTGTTATTGCCACAGTCGGCTAGGTATGGCGAAATCATACATTTCCAACATCTGTAATTTACTGAACACAGCGACGTGCTCCGCACTGAATCAGGGAAGTGTCTAAATGTCCGAAAGCATGCTCGTTCGTGCCAGCCGCGATGGCGATCAGTTTCATTATCTGTGGGCAGCACGCCGCGCATTGCGTCTACTCACACCGGAAAGCGGTCTTGTAGCTATTACGATTGAGGGGGCGGCAACCGACGAGCTTCCTGGTGTCGAGCCCGTTGAGATCGGCGAGCAGCTCATCGACATAGCTGAGTACTACGGCAGCACTGTGCTAGAAAGCGCAACGCTGGTTCGCTACATGCAGCTCAAGCATTCGACGGTACGTGTAGACGAATTGTGGCAGCCGAGCGGTCTGGAAAAGACCATCCGTGGTTTTGCTGAACGCTATGACGCGCTTCAAAAAGAACTTCCAGATGTCCCGTTGTCCGAAAAACTTGAGTTTTGGTTCGTCACGAATCGCCCTATCAGCGCCGATTTTATTGCGGCAATCGAGGATGCTGCTGCGCAGAGTGAGCCTCGACATCCTGGCAACCTCAAAAAGCTGGAGACATTCACGTCACTGGATGGAGAAGCGCTCGCGACATTCTGCCGAATGCTTCGATTGGACGGTACGCATGATAATTACTGGACTCAACGAAACATCCTTTTCCAAGATGTCAGCGGCTATCTCCCGGATATGGATGTCGACTCTCCCATTAGGCTTAAGGAGCTGGTCAACCGTAAAGCGTTGTCAGAGAGCGCCGCTAATCCCGCAATCACCAAGATGGACGTGCTCCGAGAACTGCGCACGGATGAATCTCAACTATTCCCTGCGCCATGTCTGATTGAAGAAATTGCAGAGCTGATACCACGCCAGCAAGAACAGGCAATTATCCGCTCCATCATTGAAGCCGCTGGTAAACCCGTAATCGTGCACGCTGATGCAGGCGTCGGGAAATCAGTCTTCTCGACCAGGATCTGTCAAAACTTGCCTGACGGATCGGCCAGCTTGCTCTATGACTGCTTCGGGAACGGCCAGTATCGCAGCGTAACGGGCTACCGGCATCGCCACCGAATTGCCCTAGTTCAACTAGCGAACCAACTCTCTGCACTTGGACTCTCTCACCTCCTGATTCCGACAATGAATGCAGACAGTGCCGCCTACATGCGAGCGTTCATGCATCGTGTTGGACAGGCCGTGTCGATGCTTCGGGCTAAGAGTACAGACGCCCTGCTTTGCATCATCGTGGACGCCGCAGATAATGCGCAGATGGCCGCTCAAGACATCGGTGAATCTCGTTCATTTGTTCGCGACCTCCTGCGTGAAGCTCTACCTGAAGGGGTTAGACTCGTCGCCCTTTGTCGTCCTCATCGGGAATTCATGCTCGACCCTCCTCCCTATGCGCTGTCGCTTGAGCTAGACGCATTTACTGAGGAGGAAACCGCTGCGCACCTGCGTCAAAGGTTCCCCCGCGCTACTGAGCACGATGTCGCCGAATTCCACCGGCTAAGTTCACACAACCCTCGGGTTCAAGCACTCGCGCTCTCTCGTAAAGCCACACTTCCAGAAATGCTTCGTTTGCTCGGCCCGAATCCGACAACCGTGGACAGCGTAATCGAAAGCCTTTTGGAAAAATCCATCGCGAATTTACGCGATGCAGCCGGCAATCCTGAGAAATCGCAAATTGATTTGATTTGTGCTGGTCTTGCCGCGTTACGCCCGTTGATACCAATACCAGTTCTCGCAGCGATGTCTGGCGTGAGCCAAGCGTTGATCAGAAGCTTTGCGCTCGATCTAGGCCGGCCTCTTGTCGTCAATGAAGGCACCATTCAGTTTTTCGATGAGCCCGCAGAGACCTGGTTCCGAGAGCGATTCAAACCTGATGCGTCAAAACTAGGAGAGTTTATTGCGCACCTGGCAAACCTAAGTTCATCCAGTGCGTACGTAGCGGGTGTATTACCACAATTGATGCTCGAAGCCGGGCAGTTTTCAGAGCTTGTAGATCTGGCCCTGACCTCAAGTGGCCTTCCCGATTCAGGGCCAGTTGAACGTCGTGATATCGAGCTTCAGCGTCTTCAATTTGCCTTGAAGGCAAGCTTGCGGAGTCAGCGTTATCCCGAGGCGACCAAGCTCGCTCTAAAGGCTGGCGGCGAAAGTGCCGGTGATGAAAGGCAACGTGCTCTCCTACAGGAGAATGCGGATTTGGTCTCTTCATTTATGGACAGCAATGGCGTCCAAGAAATTGTTTCGCGTCGCACATTTGGCTCCGGATGGATCGGCTCTCACCATGTATACGAGGCCACAATTCTTTCGGGCTGTGTCGACTTAATCGGCGAGGCTCGTAGTCGTCTTCGTATGGCGGAAGAGTGGCTGAACAATTGGAACAAATTATCGGCCGATGAGCGACAGCATGAGCTAATCGAAGATGCGGATTTGGCCATGATGACGATCGCGCACCTCAATATTAATGGCGCAGCGTCCGCCGCGAACAGCTTACGTAGGTGGAGCCCACGTTCGATATCGTTCACGGCGGGCCGTATCGTGGCCAGGCGCCTGTTAGATCATGGGCGATATCAGCAGCTAGATGAGCTCGCGATAGCAGCAGGTGATGACCTAGGGTTAGTGCTTGCGTTGGCGGAAGAGGCACGGAATTTAAACCGTTTGCTGCCGATGGAACCGATAGAGCGGATATTCAAGCTTCTTGCCCGCTCGCAGATTCAGGCTGGTCAGGGCACCTCGAATAGCGCACCTACGTTATCAGCGGTTGTGGCAGTGATTGAGACCGCATACTGCCACGGTATTTGCGATGCGGCTGAAGCGTGCGATCTGATAGCACGGTATCTTCCTTCTGAGGCTCCAGTTCATCTTTCAGCTCGCTTCGGCGGTAGCCCGACGTCTTACCTACGGGCCTGCGCCTTACGCGCTGCTCTCTTAGGGACATCTCTCGAAATTATTGATGTTGCTGCACCGGCACTAAAAAAAGAGATGCAGGCTAGCAAACCACAGAGCAAGTCGCAGGAACTGCGGGAGTTTGAGGCTGAAATTGGCGCATTGCTTCCATGGGTTAATTTATGGGCACAGTCTTTTGTGAGCCCGTTAGTGAAAACTCAACTGGACGAGGCTCTCGCCCAAACCAAATCAACGTTTACGCAATCGCAGGGGTATCGCTATCGCGAACACGCGCACACCGCCAACGAAATTGCGAGTCTATGGATAGACATTCTCCTGGTCTCTAAGGCAGCTGACCACAACACCATAAAAGAGTTGGTGGACTGGACAACAACTTTGAGCCGCCAGTTATTCACCCCGACTCTCAATCGTCTTACGCGTCTATTCGCCAATGTCAGTGGCGCGGAGAACTATGCTTTTGAAATGGCTGAGACAGCGGCCTCGCTGCACCGAGCAGAACGTTCCGATGCGCGACACCAGGTGGAAGGACTCGTTGAAGTCGCTCGTTCTTTGCTCGCGATCAGCCCTGGCGATGCACAAGTTTATTTCAACGAGGCCGTCGATGTTGCAAGTAAAATTGGTGACGAAAACCTCGCTCGCTGGGATTCCCTCATTCATCTGGCGGAACGCGCTGCGAATGAAAAACGCCCGGCACCAGAGGTCGCTTACAATTTTGCCCGTTGTGCGGAACTGACCTATGAATACGTAGAGCGTGATAAGCACTTTGCGTGGAACGCTACGATCGAAGCCTTGGTGAGTTTGTGCCCTTGCTCTTCGTTAGTCATCGCGAGTCGTTGGCGTGATCGGCACTTTGGCGATGACAGCAGAATATTGGAAGTCGCGATTCGTGCACTGCTCGGCAAAAAAAATGTAAGTCCATTAGACGCATTGCCGCTGATTGGCTTTCGCGCCGAGTGGAGTGAAAACGCACTGGTTGCGGCGGCAATTCAAGACTGTGCGGAAATGCAGCTAAAGGAGACTGCCCTTAAGCTTGCCTACCGGTACATGACATTGAAAACGCGAACAGCCGAGCAGTGGCAAGTGCTGGAGTCCATCGCGAATTCCGCGGCCGTGACCATACCGGGATTGAGCTCGCGCATTTCCGAGACCATCCAATGCGAAGCAGCAAATGTAAAACGTCAAGCACCTGAGCCTGACTATCAAACGAGTATCTCCCACGATAAACGCGACTGGGACGAAGTGTTTGCCGGTTGCGACCTGTCGACATCAACGGGGATTTCGACGGCCCATAAAACGTTCAGGAGCGGTGAGCCCCCGTTCTACACGGACGCGTTCTTCAGCAAAGCATTCGGACGCATTCAGTTCGGCAAGGAAGCTTCGTTCATTACGGCCTTCGCAAACGCAGCGGAGTTCGACCTGAGGGACTTACGCAGCTTTCTGGAAACGCTGCCACCGCAATGGAAGGCCAGGCTCGCGCTCCGTAATGCGCTTGTCAGCATGCTGAAGATTGTTTGCCGACGACATTGCGTGGAAATCAAGCGCAGCCGGTACTACGAGGTAATGCCGTTTGATCTCGCCTACGAATCATCCGGTATCAGCAAGCATGAGTTACTGAATACAATTTTGGGCGCAATCGCCGAATCAGCTGAGCCTGCGGGATCGGAGCGTCTCTTTAGCCTTGTCGGACTGCTCGCTGAAAAGCTGAATCAAGACGAAGCCCTGGGTGCCCTATCCTACGGTTTGGAATTGTTCAACACTGTACTTGAGGAAAATGACGGTGATGGACGTTGGTCTCAACAGCTTGCACCACCCGCTGCTGTTGAGGATGCACTAGCGGGCTACGTATGGGCTGCTCTGGCCTCGCCTATCGCGGCGACGCGATGGGAAGCGGCCCACACTGTGGTTGCGTTATGTGCGCTGGATCGAAAACGTATTGTCGATGGGCTTTTGGCCCATGCAGTCAGTGACACACAAATGCCGTATGGAGACATCAGCTTCAAATTTTACAGCCTGCACGCTCACCAGTGGTTGTTAATAGCAACATCACGTGCAGCCTTGGAACATCCAGGTGCCCTGGTTTCTCATATTGACTACTTCCTCGCGAAGGCTGATCTGCACCAGCCTCACGTGCTCATTCGACTGTTTGCAGCCCGTACCATAATGACTTTGGTTAGCCAGGGGCTTGTCACTCTTCCATCCGGAGCTCAGCAACAGCTCGCAAATACACACGCTTCGGCCTTCCAAAGCATAGAAAAAAACGCACCTTCGACGTCGAGCATATTTTCAGATGATGAAGACTCCACGGAAGGCGACCGGTACTTCTTCGGGGGAGACTTTGATCAGTATTGGTTAGCCCCCCTAGGACGCAGTTTCGGGATGAAGCAATCTGAGATTTGCTACGAGACACAAAAGACTCTTCGTAACGAGCTAGGTTACACAGGGACACATCGCTGGGATGCTGACGAGAGAAACCAAGCTAAACTTTTTCAGTATGAGGATACGAATTGCAGGCAGGGCATCTATCCACGTGTGGATGATCTAAGTTTCTATCACTCCTATCACGCAATGATGATGACTGCCGGACGACTTCTGTTGACCCGGCCACAGGTCAAGCCTAGCGAGGAGTCGAATGAAGAGAAGTTTTCTGACTGGCTAACTCGTCACGATATCGCACGCCAAGATGGAAGATGGGTTGCCGATCGACGTGACCCAGAACCAGTGAGTCGCAATGACTGGCCGCGACGCGCTGAGGCTGATGATTGGCTTAAATCCATCGCTATCCATGACTTTGACCGGGGCCTATACCCCAGTTCGGGGCTGATTACAGTTTGGGGCCACTGGACTCAATTCGATGTGAATCACTCGGAGTCAATAACGGTGCATTCAGCTCTGGTATCACCGACCACTTCTTCGGCGCTTTTACGCGCCATTCAAACCGTTGAACACCCACACGACTTTCGAATACCAAGCGCTGGCGACGAGTTGGAGTTCGACACACCACCGTACGTACTTGAGGGTTGGATAAAGGATCAGCACACCGAAAATGGTATAGACAACAGCGATCCATGGGCGGGCAATGTACGGTTCCCGGTTCCCGAACCCGCGGCGTTCGTTGTTGATCTCATGAATATGTCGACCGATGCAGATCGCAGAGAATGGGTGCTACCTTCATCGCCAATGTTTGTAATGCGCTCCCATACATGGGGGTACTTCCAAGACAATGATAGATCTGAGCAAGCCACAGGTGTTCGGCTAGACGCTACCATTCCCTTTGTTATTGAGTTTTTGAAAGCAACAGGCAAGGATCTGGTAGTGGAGGTCGAAATCCAAAGAAACGCTCGCCACCAAAATTATCGAAACCGAGACGAAGATGAGCTCCAATACACTACCCCCAGTAACCGAATTTTCATTCTCAAGGGTGACGGAACCTTCCGAACACTCTGACGCGATAGTGGCCCTCGGGAAAAAGCTGGTCACAGAACAAGGATTTGATGGTTCAGTGGATACGCTTGGCCGTTGGATGGCTCATCACATCGCCGAGCTTATTACGGAGGCTGAATCGGCAAGTGGTGATGACCGCACTGCAAAGATGGCAAACGTGCGTGAAGCGATTTTGGCCCTGTGGGCACATAGGCATGTACTGCCCTCTGGGCGAAGCCCTTTCGCAGACATGGAGCCCATTTTCAATGCACTGGAAAGCCTCGACCCGGACACACCTCACTTTCGATACTTTTCGCCGTCTTTAGCCCCCGGCGTCAGCGACGAAGAATCCGAAGAGGTACAACGATACGTTGAAATGGCGAAAGCGATTGATCGAGCATCAAAAGTAATCGTCAATTTTTGCATAGCTGAGGCGGCGCAGAAAGCGCTCGACACCTCCAAGGAGTGGGTACAGCTCGCAAGTAAGGCTGAAGCGAATGAAGGTTTGGATATCACCTTGATAAGGATCATCACGGACAGAAGTGACTTGATAAAGGCACCGAATCCTGCTGCCGATCGTCGACGTATCCTGAATGACCGAAAACAAAAAATAGAAGCTTTGCTCGTCGGCGCAGCAGATCTTCTAAACCGTATCGATGTGCAGCTGGAAGAACTGCCACCTGACGATCAAGACGATCAAGACGAGTCAGAGATTATCTTAAAAATAGGCGATGATTGACGCCGTTCGTTGCTCTATCACTCTAGAGCATGCGTCCAAGCGAACAAGGTAGCACTAGGAGAGCTCGGCCCAGTTTGGTGGGACGATGGCAGCCCTGATTTCAATAGATACCAGGTTGCCAATACACCGTATGCGGACTGGTACCATTCATTGAGTATCAAAAACGCTTCTGCGAGTTGACCCGCAAACGACGCCGCCAAATTATGGTCTGGCAAAAATTATCGCTGAGCCATAATTTCGAATAATTGATTCAGATTAATCTGACGCCTCTAACAATCGGTATGGGCTACCTGCAATACACAGTCCAAAGCTGATCAACCCTCGTCGTAAAGCTCTGACTCATCATCTCCCTGCGCATGCCCCAATCCGGATCCGTCGGCACACTCGCCAAGCGTACTGTCCCCCTGCCCCACCTGCCATTGATGGCATCCAAAACGCTCATCACTTTCTCGGTTGCTTCCGGCTGGGAGACCGAGAAGAGATCTTCGGTGTACTCACCCTTTTGACAAAGGTTAACCAGAAGCACCTCAGCTTTGCTGTACTTGAAACCTGGGCGATAGACGCGATCCACCGCCTCCACCGCTGCCTTTGTCATCAATCGAACATCGTCAGTGGGGTAAGGCAGCTCCACCAGAACGCCATTGGCGTATTTGGCTTCCTCCGGATTGAACATCCCAGTGCGTATGCTCACCCGAATTTTCTTGCACAGTGAATGCTGGGCTCGGAGCTTCTCTGTGGCCCGCATTATGTAGGTGGCCACAGCTTCTTTGATCGGGGCAATATCGGTGAGACGCTTGCCAAACATTCGGGAACAGCAAATCTCTTGCTTCGGTGGATCAGGTTCATCGAGCTCAAGGCATGGCGTGCCGGCAAGCTCACGAGCAGTCTTCTCGATCACCACGCTGAATTTTTTGCGCAACATCCAGGGATCTGTTTTGGAGAGATCCCAAGCTGTCTTGATGCCCATCCCCTCCAGATGCAAAGTCATCTTCCGCCCTACTCCCCAGACATCAGAGACCGAGCATTTTTTTAGCACCCAGTCGCGCTTGGTTTGGTCGCGGAGGTCAACGACTCCGCCACTTTGCGCCTGCCACTTTTTCGCAGCGTGGTTGGCGAGCTTGCTGAGGGTTTTCGTACCAGCAATCCCAACACCGACTGGGATACCAGTGCTCTGATAAACCTGTGCACGGATCCGACGACCGAGTGCCTCTAGATCACCTGGTACACCCGCCAAATCCGCGAACGCTTCATCGATGCTGTAGACCTCCACAGCGGGCACCAGCGCCTCGATCACGCTCATCACGCGCTCGCTCATGTCGCCGTAAAGTGCGTAATTCGACGAGAAGGCGACGATGCCATGCTGCTTGAGTTTGTGTTTGATCTGGAAGTACGGCTCACCCATTTTTACGTAGGGCTTACTGTCGGCTGAGCGGGCGATCACACAGCCGTCTGAGTATCTGAATGACTCTAACAGTTAGTAAATTGCAAACCATTGATTTATAACGATATTACACCACTAACATTTTTCGATTATTTTTCCTCCGATTCTGATGGTGATACCCTCCGCTAAGCTAATACCGAGGCATAACTTACACAAAGCAAGGCAGCAGGTCGCAATCGACGGTTGCTTCGCTGTATACTTCTGGCTCCGCATACCCCTTGAAGCTACAGGAACACCAGCATGACTGTACTCCAAACGCTCTACTGGCAGCCTACGCCGCCTTAGCGCTACGCCCCCTCGCAACACCTCGCCTCCGCCAGTTTCGCTCGCGGCTGCGTACTGCTGTATGCCCGGTTCTTACACCCAAAGCACACAGCAAAATAATCCTCACAATTTGAATTCGTATCGACGCGCTCGCCATTTTCCTGGCGTGCGTGCGGTGCATTGTTTTGGATATTCTGATGCTACAAACACTCAAACAAACGTGGTTTTCCAACGTCCGTGCAGACGTGCTCGCGGGTCTCGTAGTCGCCCTGGCGTTGATCCCGGAAGCCATTGCTTTCTCAATCATTGCCGGCGTCGATCCCAAGGTCGGTCTCTACGCCTCCTTCTGTATTTGTGCTGTCATTGCCTTCGTCGGCGGTCGCCCCGGCATGATCTCGGCAGCTACCGGCGCCATGGCGCTACTCATGGTCACTCTGGTTAAAGAGCACGGGCTTCAGTATCTGCTGGCAGCCACCTTACTCTGTGGGGTTCTCCAAATACTCGCTGGCTACATGAAGCTTGGCTCATTGATGCGCTTTGTTTCGCGGTCGGTGGTCACAGGCTTTGTGAATGCATTGGCGATTCTGATTTTCATGGCGCAGTTGCCTGAACTCACCAACGTCACCTGGCACGTCTACGCCATGACCGCAGCGGGCCTCGGAATCATCTACCTGTTTCCGTATGTACCGAAGATCGGCAAGCTGATTCCTTCGCCGCTGGTGTGCATTCTGACCCTGACTGCAATCGCGATTTACCTGGGGCTGGATATCCGCACCGTAGGTGACATGGGCCAACTGCCGGACACGCTGCCGATTTTCCTGTGGCCTGAAGTCCCGCTGAATTTTGAAACCCTGCGCATCATCTTCCCGTACTCAGTTGCCTTGGCCGTAGTGGGTCTGCTTGAGTCAATGATGACCGCGACCATCGTCGACGATTTGACCGATACCACCAGCAACAAAAACCGCGAATGCAAGGGTCAGGGTGTGGCCAACATCGCTGCCGGGATGCTCGGCGGCATGGCAGGCTGCGCCATGATCGGCCAGTCAATCATCAACGTGAAATCCGGTGGCCGCACCCGTCTCTCGACGTTATGCGCCGGTATTTTCCTGCTGCTGATGGTGGTGTTCCTCGGTGAATGGCTCTCCAAGATCCCTATGGCGGCACTCGTCGCAGTCATGATCATGGTGTCCATCGGCACCTTTAGCTGGGATTCCTTGCGCAATCTGAAAGAGCATCCGCTGTCGACCAACCTCGTCATGGTGGCGACCGTCGTGGTCGTCGTGGCCACTCACAACCTTGCATACGGCGTACTGGTAGGTGTGCTGCTGGCCTCCCTGTTCTTCGCAAACAAGGTCGGGCACTACCTAGATATCAAGAGCACTCTGGAAGAGACGGAATCGCATCGGACTTACCACGTCGTGGGCCAGGTGTTCTTTAGCTCTGCGGACAAGTTCACTGAAGTTTTTGACTTCAAAGAAGCGCTCAACAAGGTCACCATCGATATCACACAGGCGCATTTCTGGGATATCACCGCCGTCGCAGCGCTAGATAAGGTCGTGATCAAGTTCCGCCGCGAAGGCGCTGAGGTTGAAGTGCTGGGTCTCAATGAAGCCAGCGCAACAATCGTTGACCGCTTTGGCGTGCATGACAAACCCGGTGCCATCGACAAGCTCATGAGCCACTAAGGAGAACGACAATGACCCACGTAATGGCATGCATTGATAACTCACAATCCTCATTGGCGGTCTGCGATTACGCAGCATGGGCCTCGCAACGACTCAGGGCTCCCCTGACCTTGCTTCATGTGCTGGATAAGGAGAAATATCCTGCATCCGCTGACCTCAGCGGCAATATCGGTCTCGGTAGCAGAGAGCATCTACTGGACGAGCTGGCCACGCTGGATGCGCAGCGTGCAAAACTGGCCTTGGAGCATGGGCAGCACATGCTTGAAAAAGCTCGCGAGCGGACAGTCATCTCTCGCGCCATGTCACCTGATCTGAAGCAGCGCCATGGCCATCTCGTCGAGAGCCTGAGCGATCTCCAAGACGATATTCGATTACTGGTTATTGGAAGAGTCGGTGAGGACAGCACGCGCAGTGCCCAAAGTCTTGGCAGCCAGATTGAAGCGGTAGTCCGAACTATCCACCGCCCCATCCTGATTACAACCAGCCATTTCAGGAAACCAGAAACGGTCATGGTGGCATTTGACGGCAGCGCTACTGGCCACAAGACCGTACAGATGCTTGCTTCAAGCCCGCTGTGCGAAGGCCTGCCAATTCATATCGTCATGGTTGGAACGGACTCTGAAGAAAACCAGAACGAGCTGGAGAAAGCACGAGCCACACTTGCCTCTTCTGGCTCGCTGGTGCATGCCGTGATCCTCCCAGGCGAAGTAGAGTCGGTACTGCATGCGTATCAGGCAGAGCACGGCATTGACCTCCTGATCATGGGAGCGTACGGGCACTCACGCATCAGGCAGTTTCTGGTAGGCAGCACGACCACGACGATGCTGCGAACATCCACTCTACCCGTATTGCTGCTTCGCTGAGCCCGTTTCCTCGGCCACAGTATTTCCATGACTGCGGAAATGTTGTGGCCATGCTGGACGATGATTAACTGATCTTGCCCTAACGAGACCACATGCAACTCATAACCGAAATTGTTCACCCCGAGCTGAAATCGAAACAGGGCAGAGTATTCCGTCGACATGCAGCACGCGGCATCGTGATGCGGGATGAACAGATCCTGTTGCTGTTCACCGAGCGCTATAACGACTTCAGCTTTCCTGGAGGCGGCCTTGATGGTGGCCGGACGGTTACGACGTTCAGAGAGGCCCCGTCAGATAGCTGATGAACAGACGAAACAGCTCAGCATTCGTGGAAATATCGAGTCGCTGGTAAATATTGTGCTTGTGAACCTTAACCGTGCCTTCCGATATCTTCAGAACAGTAGCGATTGACGTACTGCTGTGACCCTGCAATATCAATTTGGCTATGTAACGCTGTGTTTCCGTGAGTTGTCCTTTGAGGATGTGGACGAAAGCGTCCTCCGATCTGGCATCCGTGCTCTCTGTGTCTGTATAAAAATCGCTGAGCCTTAGCCGGCAGTGCAATTCCAGCAAGGAATTGATCACCGGTGCCAGCGTTTCCAACGCCTTCATTTCACCCGTCAGAAAAGCCCCATTCTTCAAGCTCCTCATCAGCGAATAAACAATCGCGACCCGTGACTGGACGGGAATGATGAAACCTATTTCTTCAATTAGTGTCCCGTGCTCCGACGACACACACGGGTGTAAATCCTTGGATATTGAAAAGCCCGACGAAAAGAAACTGTCGGGAGCCAGGTCGCTCATCCGCCATAATCCGGCCGGGTGATTGTTAATGCAGGCGACATAGAAAGGGTCGAGCAGGTAGCCACCGCGAATGTAGGCATTCAGCGTTTTTTCAGGAACCGACTTGTTGTACCCGTTGTGAATCAATATGGGCGGCTGATTGAAGCGGAAGAGATAACCGCAACTCATATCAAACCCCAATGTGCCTCTCAGGGCCGAATCGATGGACGCTCCCAGACGATCCGAACCGACGTCCCCTATCAGGGTTGATAGCATTTTTGCGTCACAAGCTTTCATCTTCATTACACTTCTGGTTCAGAAAATAGTGCCGCCCTGGCGGTTTGAAGGAAGCCGCACGATAGCTAACGCAACCATCCAGCGATACTTCAAACTCACCGGGCGCACTGACATTACGCAGCCATCAGGTCAATTCAGGGGCGACGTTCCTCCCCTCCTCTGCGATATCCTTCTCGCCAAGTTCCAGCGCCTTGGGCACAGCAAGCCAATAAGCGAGCATCATGCCAATCAAGCCACCGCTGAGCTTCCCAATGATCAGTGGAAGAATGAGAGACGGTTGAAAGTTGGCGGAATAGGCCAAGTGGTCGCCGAAGGTGAACGCAGCGCAAACCGAAAAGGCGATCACCAACACTTTGTCCTTGGGCGGCATGTCGGAGACCAATCGAAACATCGCCAATATGTTGGCCGATGCCGCGAGCAGACCTGCGGCGCCCACAGGCGAGAGTCCCAGCAGGGAAGCCACCTTTTCAATGGGTCTGGAAAGAAAACGCTTGATCAGGTAGACCATTGGAAAGGCACCGCACAGCATGATTCCGACGTATCCGGCAATTTCCAGAGCTCGGAATTGATCCTCTTTGTCGGCAATGATGGGAGCGAAACCCCAGGTGCCAAACACCGAACTGAAAAACGAAGTGAAATATTCGACGATGGAGGCCACCAGTACCAATGTCACGGCTCCGTACACAATCTGGCCAAGCCTGAGGAACAGCAGCACCATTAGGTTTGGCAAGTAGCGCAACGCTGCGGCGAGCGCGACGCAGAACAGAATCAACGGCATAAGATTCCGAACCAGCATCCCAAGATTGAAATTCAGCGCTTGCGTGGCTTCACCCGCAGTCGCTATGTCCGGCCGTACGCCCAGTCCAAGAAACTGCATACCCATCGCAATGATGATGATACTGATCGGAATACTCAATAATCCCGCCATGATGCCCAGGGCCATATACTTATGATCGGCCTTGGCCAGCATCGCCAGGCCCACGGGTATGACAAAGATCACGGTAGAGCCGGATTGGAAGCCGGTAATAAGGCCTAGAATCCAGCCTTCGGGGCTTTGTGACAGGGCATGAGCCAGTTGATATCCACCAAGATCGGAGGCAATGAATATCGGCCCGGCAATGCCGGCATCCGCGCCCATGGCGAGAAAGATCGGCGCCAGAATCTGGCTGATGAAGCTGGATATAAAGGGGATGGCGGCCATGATGCCCGCCACGGGCAAGAAGATCGGGCCAATGCTGTTGATGCCGGCGTTGAATTCCTTTGCGAGCTCAGACTCTGCATTAAAGATGGATGCCAGACCGCCTATAACGGCGCACACCATAATGATATAAATTACATACGTGCCTATATGTTCCATTGCTGCCTCTGCTATTAGGAGTTTATTGTTTGGCAGAATTGCGTTGCAGAAGTTTTTATTATTAGCGGTCAGTATTCTGACTTAGAGTGCGGTATATCCGTTATCGACAAAAAGATGGGTGCCATTGACGAAGCTGGAATCATCGCTGGCTAGAAACAGCGCGGCGGATGCGACTTCGGAGGGCTCACACAGTCGACCCTGCATTGCACCGATTGCCTCATCGGAAGCGTCCACGCCAAAACTCCGCAGCAAATCAAGCTCGCGCTTGCCATGAGCTGTACCGATAAAGCCCGGACAGATGGCGTTGCTGCGTATATTTCGATCACGGAACTCCACCGAAATGGCCCGCGAGAACATATGGCACGCCCCTTTGGTGGTGCAGTACAAGACTTCCATGGGCGTACCGACCACCCCGGAGATAGACGACGTTGAGATGATGCTGCCGCCTCCCGCCTCTATCATTCCAGGCAGGACAGCTTTCGTGACGAGGAACATGCTTTTGACGTTGATGCTCATCAGGCGATCCCAGTCCGCCTCATCCGTTTCCAGGAAAGGCCCGGCGGAAATCGTACCGGCATGATTCATCAACACGGTGATCGCTCCAAAGCGCTCTTCGGCTTGCCTGACCGCGCGATGAACCTGATCGGCAACAGAAACATCGCCAGGCAGGAAACATGCAATTCCGCCGGCAGCATTAATACGCGCAGCGATCGCTTCGCCTTGGCTGACTGGAAGATCCAGAATCGCGACTTTCGCCCCTTCTTTGGCAAACAACTCCGAAACGGCCAGACCACAGCCCCCTGCCCCACCACTAATCAGCGCCACCTTGCCTTCTAGTCGACCCATTTCGTTTTCCTTAGTGATAACCCAAATCAAGGTTTGTCATTTCAAGCTAAACGTCGACATAGGCAGTGTCCATATATCCACCGATATACATGTTCACAACCAACTGTTTTATATGGACTTTTAATGCCATTGCGGCATTAACGACATCGAGAAATGGCTGCTAATCTTCCCTCGCCGCTCGACTAGCGGAGCAATCGCTAGAGAATCACAGCTTTCCTAAACACACAGCTCTGCAACGCTGCATTGGAAAAGAAAAATAGCTTCCGAATCGCTCCGGAAGCAAACTGGGTGACCAAACCGCAAGAAAACGACTGCTGTTTTTCAGCGTGAATTTTGCTTGCGTGTCCAAGCAGAGATAAATCCCGTAGACCTTGACACACACTCATCTCGACCTCCTTGTTGGATAACCGAGATGAATGTGCATCCCTGCGATATCGAAGTAGTGCCTTACTCAGATACGTCAATCCAGATCGTCTTGATCTCGGTGTACTGATCGTGCGCCCAGATCGATTTGTCGCGCCCGCCAAAGCCAGACTCTTTGTATCCGCCAAACGGTGTCGAGGCATCGCCCTCACCGAAGCAATTGACTGTCACGATTCCTGCGCGTATTTCACGCGAGAGCTTGATAGCGTTACGCAAGTTGTCGGTGTAGACCGATGCCGCCAGGCCATACACCGAGTCATTGGCTAGGGTGATGGCTTCGTCGATAGTGGTGAACGTCGTAACGGCGAGCACCGGGCCGAAGATCTCTTCCTGGAACAGTTTGCTATCAGCACCCACGCCATCTACGACGGTAGGCTCAACAAAAATATCGCTCTCGGTGTTGCCGCCAAAGACAACCCGTAGTTTCTCAACGCCAGCCTGTTCAAGGTAAGAACGGACTTTCTCGAAATGCGATTTGCTGACCATCGAGCCGATACGGTTTTCCGGATCCAGTGGGCTGCCCATTTTCCATTCCAGCATCTGGACGCCGATACGCTTCAGCAGTTCGTCCTTAACATCGGCATGGACGATCAAGCGCGAAGAGGCCGAGCAGTTTTCACCCATGTTCCAGAATGCGCCATTGACCACATGGCTCGCGACCGAATCCAGATCCTCTACATCATTCATCACAACAGCCGGGTTCTTGCCACCGCACTCCAGCACAATGCGTTTGAGGTTCGAATCTGCCGCATAGTTCAGGAAGCGGCGACCGGTCGCTGTCGAGCCTGTAAAGCTGACCATGGAAACATCCATGTGCCGGCCAAGCGGCTCACCTACTTCACTGCCACCGCCCGATAGCACGTTGAAGACACCGGCTGGCACACCGGCTTCGTATGCCAGTTCCGCGACACGCAGGGCTGTCAGCGTGGTTTCCTTGGCGGGCTTGACGATGATCGAGCAACCTGCGGCCAGCGACGGGCCTATCTTCCACGCCAACATCAGCAATGGAAAATTCCAAGGCAGAACCAGGCCCACAACACCGATGGCCTCTCGCACCACGAGGCTCAATGCGCCGGAACCGACCGGTGCGGTACTGTCGTAAATTTTGTCGATCAGCTCTGCATGCCAACGGATCATATGAATGGTTTCAGGAACGTCCGTGAGTTGGCATTCACGAACGGGTTTTCCGCTATCCAGGCTTTCCAGGACAGAAAGCTCGTGGGAGTTCTGCTCCAGCAGATCGGCAAAGCGCAGCAACACCTTCTTGCGTTCGCCGGGGCTCAGTTTATGCCAGCGACCATCTTCGAAGGCCTCCTTGGCTTTGGCCACTGCGAAGTCAACGTCTTGAGCGTTGCAGGCGGTAACTTCGGCCAGGACGTCATTGGTCGCCGGGTTCGTTGTCGTAAAAGTCTTACCCGACACCGATGTGTAAGACTCACCGTTGACGAACGACTGAGTCGGGAACTTCAGTTCCCGAGCGATGGTGGCATATTCTGCCGCGCTGAGAAGGCTAGTCATTTTGCGCTCCCGGTCACCTGGGCGACGTCACGTTTCAGAGTGGTGATGATGTC
This sequence comes from Pseudomonas sp. LS2P72, assembly GCF_054897865.1. Classification (NCBI taxonomy): domain Bacteria; kingdom Pseudomonadati; phylum Pseudomonadota; class Gammaproteobacteria; order Pseudomonadales; family Pseudomonadaceae; genus Pseudomonas; species Pseudomonas sp. LS2P72. The sequence continues at coordinate 3,726,274 of NZ_CM142708.1, read as the reverse complement.
CTGCAAGGCCTGCTTTTCGTGTTCGTATAGAGGTTGCAGAGGCGAACGTACCCCGCCGGTGCGAAGTCCATTCAGTTCGCAGCCAACCTTGATCGACTGAACGAATTTCCCGCTTTCCAGGAAGTCCATCAGAGGCATGAAGGCACTCATGATCTTGCGACCTTTATCGAAGTCTTTTTCGATCACGCAGGCTTCATACAACGCCACGTGTTCGCGCGGGATGAAGTTGGAGCCGGCACACACCCAACTGCGGGCGCCCCAGGCAAAGAACTCCAGCGCTTGGTCATCCCAGCCGCAGGACAGGCTGATGTTCGGGTATTCCCGTGCCAGGCGGTGAACCTGCGCCATGTCGCCGGAGCTTTCCTTGATGGCGACGATGTTCTTGCTCTCGGCCACCGCAGCAAAATACTCCGGGCCCATGCTCACGCCCATGCGCGCAGGGTAGTTGTAGAGCATGATCGGCAGATCGGCGGCACGGTCGACAGTCAGTGCATGGATGGCGTTTTCCTTCTCAGTTGGTAGTGCATAGGGTGGCGAACCAACCAGGATGGCATCGGCCTTGATGGCCCGGGCGGCCTTGGCATATTCGACCGAGTCTTCAGTGCGGATGGCGCCGGTGCCGATCACCAGAGGCAGGCGTGTGCCGATGACATCCTTGGCCTGGGTCGCCAGTTCGATGCGCTCTTGAGCCGTATGCGCGTAGTACTCGCCGGTGGAACCACCGATGATAATGCCATGCACTTTCGACTCGACCAGGTACTCCAGCACGTCGGCGAAAGCGGCCTTGTCGATTTCACCGCTCGCGGTCAAAGGAGTGATTGCCGGGGTATAAATGCCTTCGAATTTCATGATTGCCTCTCCATCACTAAGGGAATGTTATTCAACCTGGCGTCCACCGCCATTTATCAGGGACAACTCATTGCCTACGGCTCAGTTGCAACTTCTCAAGTGCTCAGCGCCGCTGCGTCGCGCAAATTCAACGAACGTGTTTCAGGTGCCATGGCCCAAGCCGCCATCAGGCCGATAAAGGTGACCACGGCAGCCACATACATCGTGTTGCCGATACCCAACGTCTGTAGCGAAACAGGTACCAGGTAAGTGCCAACCGCTGCTCCCACACGGGAAAGGGAAGTTCCAATGCCTACGGCAAATGCTCTTATCTCTGTAGGGAACAACTCGTTTGGATAAACAAGCTGCAGAACTTGTGCTCCACCGATAAATACCGCGTAGGCGCCGAACAGGAAGAGCACCAGCACTTCATTGCTGTGTGAAAAGGTCGCCAAGCCCAACAGAGCCAGACCCGACCATAGAAAGCTGTGAATAAGCATGCAGCGCCGGCCAATCGTGTTGATCAGCCTTGTCGCGAGCACACAACCGACCACAAACAGCATCGTGATGATCATGGAACCGTATGAGGCCCACTCCCCTTTCAAATTCAACGCCAGGAGAACCTTGGGGGCGAACCCATAGACTGCAAAAACAGGAATAATCGAGCATGACCAAAAGATGGAAACAAAGAACAAGCGTTTCCCATACCCTGAATGAAGCAAATCCAGGAAAGACGTTTTCTTCTGGTCTGGCTCCTCAGGGAGATCGCGAAGCGAATAGTGCTGACCGTACACATGCTTGATCACGCGTTCTGCGTCAGCCTCGCGCCCCTTGCTCAAGAGCCAGCGCGCGGACTCAGGGGTGCCGACACGTAGCAATAGCAGCAACAGCCCGATTACGGAGGCACTCGCCAGCGCATAACGCCAGGCGTCATCTCCTCCCACATTGAGGATTGAAGTACCAACAACGTAGGCAAATGCCGCACCGGCAAACCACAGGATGGTCAGTGCCGCGAGCCTGGGGCCGCGCTGTTTTTTCGGCAGGAACTCGACCAGTAATGACGTGGCCACCGGGTATTCAATGCCCACCGCCAGACCGATGATAAATCTGAGGGCGAACAAAACTGGCGCTGATTCAACCCAAAACTGTGCCAACGAGCAAATGATGAACAGCGTAGGCCCAACGAAATAAACCTTTTTGCGACCCAACCTGTCGGTCAACCAGCCACCGATGAAGCCGCCAAAAAACACTCCCATGAGTGCCGATGCGGCAATCATTCCTTGCCAGAACTCTGACAAGTTCAGTGCGGATGTTATTTGCATCATCGCTATACCGACAATGCTCAGTACATAACCGTCTACAAATGACCCGCCCCCGGAGCGGGCTGTCAGTAACCGGTGAAAATTATTGAGAGGCACATCCTCAATAGAGGTATTAGGACTTGTCATTATTGTCTCCCATTTCGCTTCGGTCATTCAGAGGGCTGAAGCGCAAACCCAAAATCCAGGTGAATCAATGCCGCCACGATAAGAAACCATAAGTCTTAATGGACTAGCCAATAAACCAAGAACTTCTAACCAATTATTTAATGTGTAACTTGCCTGTCAGAGTGTTGCGTAATCAGCTTTCTTTTCCTGCCCGGCACTGTCCCCACAGCAAGTTCATATTCACGCCTGCTGAAAGTAAGGGTTCAGGTGGGTTTCTGTTAGGCCCCGGGGACTCCAACAGAAAATCGATAAGTGGATCGTTCTTACCCGCCAGCCAGTCGGCCAACAGGGTTCCTGTCACCGTGCCACGGGTTACACCCAATCCATTGCAGCAGAGTGCACCATAGACGTTGTTGGCCAGCTGCCCGAAGTGCGCCATGTGGTTGCGCGACAACGCCAGCGACCCGCCCCAGGTGTATTCGAAATTGACATCGGGGAGCATGGGAAACCTGCGCGCAAACGAATCCTTGTGTCGTTGGCTAAACCGTTCCAGGTATTTTTGATGGCTACGTCCATCAGCATTGAAGCTGAAGCTGTTACGCACCAACAGCCGGTTGTCTGTTGTCCGGCGCAAGGTAGTGCCGAAAGGATCGGCAGGAATCACGCCCCAATAGGGTTTGCCGCCCAGACGTGCTTGCTCATCTTCCGTTAGCTGCCGGGTCAGGCTGCCGTAGGTGAAGATCGGCAGCATGCGCCCTTTTAGAAAACCGAAGCTCATGGCGAACGCGTTATTGGTCAGTAACAATTTGTCGGCAACAATACGACCGTTCTTATGGGTGAGGATGGTTTTGTCGCCATACTCCACTTCAGTAATCGGCGTGTTTTCATAAAGCGTCACATTGGCCGGCAGGCTGTCGGCCAGGCCCTTTACCAAGGCGGCCGGTTGGATGAGTGCCGTGCCCGGGGTGAACAGAGCTTTGCGATAGAAATGCGTGCCGATGTGATCCGGCAAGTCCTTCTCTTCGATCACTTCGTATGCTTGACCGAGCTTGTCCAGACCACGGCGATAAGCATCCAGAACCGAGATACCCCGGTCTTCGATGGCAGCTTGATACTTCCCGCACATGCGCAACTGGCAGTCGATTCCGTATCCTTCCACGAGATCCCTCAGAATGCTTTGACCTGTCAGGTTCAACGCCATGCTGATTTTTGCCGTCTTGATATCGCCGATATAGTCATCGGCACCGATATCGTGTGGCAGATCGATGGCGAAGCCGGCATTTCTGCCGGAGGCCCCGTAACCGACCTCCTGGGCCTCGATCAGGACAACCTCGTCATCCGGAAAATTCAGCGCCAACTGGCGAGCTGCCGCAAGCCCGGTAAACCCGGCACCTAGCACGACCCAGCGGGCCGAACGGACGCCGGAGTGGGACGGACGGGCCACTCTCGGCTGGCTGAGGTGGAACCAGCCGCATGTAGAGTCATCTGCAGGTGTGTATCTGATTTTTGCCATTTTTCGCGACCTGGGCTCTTTTATATTTGTAGTTACTAAAAGCGTCCCTTCTGCACGTTCTCGTCACACGGTTCATGCAAGTGGCATCGGTACTGCTTTAGTAGGTAAGTGCTACATCCAATCCTTCCGGAGCGGCGTATTCGGACATACGACGTCGCGACAATTCCAGATGTGCGCGCACGATATCTCCCGCCAGAACCTGATCATGGTTTTCAATGGCACTGATCATGTCGTCATGCTGTTGCGCCGCCACTTCCAGGTCTTCTTGCATATCCACCGTCGTGGGATGGCGATAGAAGATCTTCCCCAACCGCGCATGGTCGATCAGCAAGCGTTGCAGGCTTGGCATCAAGTAAGCGTTGTGCGCCATCTTGCCGATCTGCAGATGGAACTCGTCGTTATAGAGCACGCGCTTCTCTACATCTTTCTCTTCGATGGCCGTGCGGAAGAACGCCTGAATGCGTTTCAGCTCTGCAATCTCCGATGGCGTTGCATGGGCAGCCGCCAATTGGGTGGTGGCGATGTAAATCAACGGTGCTGCCAGGAAAAAGCTTCTGAGCGACTGGTAGCTCATCGACGAAACGCGGGCGGCGCGATTCGCTTCAAGATCGATGTATCCCTCGGCCGCCATCTGCCGCATGAGCTCGCGCACAGGTGGACGGGAAAGGCCAAACTCGTCGCACAAGGCCAGTTCGTCAACGACTGCACCAGGTGCCAGCTCCATGCTCAGGATCCGGCGGCGCAACGCCTCTCCCAGCACAGCTTTACGGTCAACGGGCAGATCCGCGATGGCCTGCAGATCGAGTTCTTTGGTAGCCATTTATTAGAAACCTTTGTACGGGTGAGTGAACGCTGTCTACTACCTGTATTCTCACTATAAAACAACATTATTCTTTGTGTCTACAATTAAAATACACATTCAAAACAACCTTTATTTCGAAGCGACGGATGGTTCTGGCAGACGGATAACGAAGGCGTCAGAGCGCCGGATTTTGGCGAAAACAGGCGTCAGAGCCGCTTCGCTTGCGAGATCAGGGGGGTGATCGTCGTGACGCCGCCCTGGCATGTCCCTGAGTGTGTTGGCCTCACGAATGGCGGTTGTTCAATGAAGGCTTCTTTACTTGACCAGCCGGACTTCCTTCGACGGGCGATAGCCAAAGTATGAGCTGTAGCACTTGCTGAAATGGCTGGGCGAAACAAAGCCACAGGCAACCAGCACATCGACTTGCGAGAGCTCGGTATGCTGCAGGAGCCGACGCGCTTCAGTGATTCGCAACTCCAGGTAATAGCGTTGCGGCGTGGTGCCCAACTGCTCCCTGAACAGGCGCTCGAGTTGCCTGCGTGAACGACCGGCGTAGACCGCCAGTTGCTCCAGCTCCAGCGGCTCTTCGAGGTTGGCATCCATCAGCTTGACCACCTCCCGTAGCGGAGCACTCAAACAGATGTTTTCTGTTGGCTTAATGCGCCGGTAGCGAGACTCTTCAAAAGCAAGAATATCCTCGATGCCTTCGACCAGCGCCTTATCGTGCAGCCCCTTGATCCAGTCCAGCGCCATGTGGAATGCCCCGGAAGGACTGGAGGCTGTAAGCCGGTCTCGGTCAATCACATAGGGCTCACTGCTGACCTGAGTTGCCTTGCGGAACTCGGCAAGTGCAGGACGGTGTTCTGGATGAATGGCACATCGGTAGCCCGTAAGTAACCCGGCGCGCCCCAAAAACCATGCGCCATTCCACAATCCAGCTAGTGTGATGCCTAGACCTGCGGCTGTTTTGAGTAAATGGATGAACTCATCGGAAGCCCTGAGCTCTGTTCTGTAACCGCCACAAATCACCAGCAGATCCAGGTCTTGAAGCACTGAACAATTGATATGGGTATCTGGCCGGATAACCAGGCCGAGATCACTGACGACCTCCCCATCGTTCAGGCCGAACGTCTTGGAGGAGAATAGCTTGGGACGCAGGAGATTCGCGGTGACAATCGTATCCAGCGCCTGGGTGAACGCGGGTAGCGAGAAATGCTCGAGCAGCAAGAATCCTGCTCTAACCATTTGCGCCGACTGGTTGGGGTTGTCATTCACATAGCGAAGATTCTTCCCCTTCATGCCTCCGCTAAACTGGCGTCTCTCGATCAATCTTCAATCCACTCTTTTACGTTTGAGAATGCGTCATTTGTAGCGTTGCGAATTCCCAAAGCAAAACAAACAACGCCCCTCATCCTGACTCCAAGCCGATCTGCTCAGGCAAGTTGAAAACCGTGACGCAGGGGATCTTTGTCGTCGACAAAGATCGTGTTGTGTCCGGTGATTTGTGCCCAGCCACCGATACTTGGCCTAATTCCGTCATACGCACCCACTTTCACAGAGGCTTCGACTTTTCCTTCGAAGATCGTACCGATCAGGCTTTCGTTGCGGTATGTCTCCCCGATCTTCAACCTTCCTTTGCCAAACAGTTGCGCCATTCGTGCCGAAGTCCCTGTACCACCGGGAGAGCGATCAATCGCCTTGTCACCGTAAAATACTGCGCCGCGCCCGTCTGCTGCGGTCGAGTGCTGCTCGTCACACCAGATGACATGGTGAACGCCGCTGATTCTGCTGTTCTCTGGATGCACGGGGTCACTGAGTTCAGCAAGGGCCGTGCGCAACCTCTGACTCAGACTGACGATGTCTGCCGTCGTCAACCCGCTCAAGCCCGACCAGTTTTTCTGTGGTTCAACCACTGCGTAAAAATTGCCGCCGTAGGCAATGTCCACGATGAGCTCGCCAATGCCAGGCACATCCACCACCACATCGGCACTGTGTAGATAGCTGGCCACGTTGAACAGGCGGATGGAGTCAACATATTCACCGTTCATGGTGTAGTCGACATCCACGCGACCTGCCGGGGTCTCTATGGCCAGCCGGCCAGGTTCGCGAGGTGTGACCAGGCCTTCCTCAATGACAACCGTGGACAACCCGATAGTGCCAGCTCCGCACATAGGCAGACACCCACTGACCTCGATAAACAAGGCACCGAAGTCGCAATCCTCACGGGTGGAGGGATAGATGATCACGCCGGACATGATGTCGTGCCCACGCGGCTCGAACATCAATGCCGTGCGCACCCAGTCATGATCACGAACGAAGATCTCGCGTCGCTCGGCCATTGAAACGGAGGGCAACAGAGGCCCACCACCTGTCACTACCCGAACCGGGTTCCCGCACGCATGTGAGTCAACACAAAAAAAGCTACGTCTCATTCCGAAAATCTCTCAAACCAGTTTGCGTGGGGAATGACGCTGCAACGCTCCGCGTGACAGTCGATCCAGAAGCAGTGCCACAGCGACAATTGCCAGGCCTGCCCGAAGGCCTAATCCCATCTCCATCCTTGTGAGGCCACGGGTTACTTCAGCACCAAGGCCACCAGCCCCCACCAGACCTGCCAGAACCACCATCGCCAAAGAAAGAAGGATGCATTGGTTCAGCCCAACCAGCAGCGTCGGAGCGGCAGTCGGTAATTCGATCTTGAAAAGAATCGACCTCGGCGATGCACCGATAGCTTGCCCCAGTTCGAGGAACTCCTTGGGCAGTTGCTTGAAGGCCAGGGTTGTCAGCCTGAGCATCGGCGGGATGCCGTATACGATGGTCGCGATGATTGCCGGTACTCGACCAAGGCTGAACAGCATCACGGCGGGAATCAGATAAACCCAAGGTGGGACCGTCTGCATGATGTTGAGGATTGGCAAAAATGCGTCATCAACCTTTTTTACACGAGCGGCAAGAACACCGAGCGGAAAAGCGATTGCAACCGAGATCAGCACCGCAACAGAAACCAGCGCAATGGTCTGCATCGACGCAACCCAGAGCCCAGAGAACAAGCAAAATGCCAACATCAAGGCGGCAAACACCGCGACTTTCTTGTTAGCAAAAAAGAAAGCTAGCAACGCCACACCGCCGATCATGGCGTAAGGATGCGGCGCAAGCAGCGCGCCTTCAACTCCGCCAAGTACCGCTTCAATTACCTGGCTAATAAGCTTGAACAATCCATGCCAATTAGCGTTTAACCAATCGACTGCGGGCGCCAGGAACTCTCCTGGAGAAAAATGGATTTCTGCTGAAGTCATTGGGATTCTCCCATCCGAGAACGCGCAGCGCTCTGCGCTAATCGATCCAGAATCATGGTCAAAATCACGATGGCAATTGCCGCATTTATCGATTTGGCGATATCGAGTGTGCGAACGGCGCCGTAGATCGATTCACCAAGGCCACCGGAACCAACGATGCCAGCGATGACGACCATGCCAAAAGCCATCATCAGGCTTTGGTTCACCCCTGCCATGATGCTTGGCATGGCGAACGGTAAACGGATCTTGAAGAACATCTGCAATCCGGTGACGCCGCTGGCCTCCCCTAGTTCGATAAACTCTTTGGGAGTCATTCGAATGCCAAGAGAGGTCAGACGCATGGCAGGTGGCACAGCAACGATAAAGGTCGCCAAAAGTGCTGTGGCCGTGCCATAGCCAAGCAGCGCAATAGCCGGAAGCAGATAGATATAAGGAGGCATGGTTTGAACCAAATCCAGGCACGGATCCACGACTCGATCAAACGACGGAGCGAGCCCTGCCAGCACGCCCAATGGTATAGCTACGACTAACGCGAGCACGGTGGCTGTCAGCACCAAGGCGAGAGTACTGACCGTTTCTGGCCACAATCCCATGACATCGCAGAACAATATCGCTAAACCTGTAAGAATCGCGAACCGCGCACCCACGGCGCGCCAGCCAATCAGGGCCATGGCAATTGCGATTACGTAATACGGGGGATAGGAGATACACCATTGCACGCCTTCAAAAATCCCCTTCAACACCTTATTAGCCGTGTCGAATACAAACTCGCCGTTATCCATAAGCCATTCCAGGCTCGAGTCGATGGCTGCGTCGAATTGATTAGAAAAGTCAGGAATGCTCATGTCGACGCCTCCAGAACTGTGCCTGCAGGTGAAGCCGCGAATTCGTTCGGAATGCCTTGAACGCCACGAAGCAAATCACGGGGTGTGATAATCCCGACTACCGTACCGTTATCCAGTACGGCGAGTGCATCGCGCTCGGACTTCATTGTCAATCCGATGAGCTCGTTGATATCAGCGTTGAGCGTGGTTTTTGGAAGCCGAGAGATGTCACAGCTTGGGTTTGCCACCTTAAATGGCTCGAGGGGAGTCATGACTGAATGAGCCCTGACCAAATGCAACCTGGAAATGCCTGCCACAAACTCCGCGACGTAATCATCAGCCGGATTGAGAACAATCTCCTCGGCCGTTCCCACCTGAATGATCGCCCCATCTTTCATGATTGCGATCCGGTCACCTATTCGAATCGCTTCGTCCAGGTCGTGAGTAATAAATACAGCAGACTTGCCCAACTCTTTGGTCAGTTGGCGGAACTCATCCTGCAACTGCCTGCGAATCAAAGGGTCGAGTGCACTGAAAGGCTCATCCATCAGGATCACTTCCGGGTCTGCGGTTATCGCCCGAGCTAGACCTACACGCTGTTGCATGCCCCCCGACAACTCACTGGGGTATCTTGACACCCAATCGCTCAAGCCAACTTTGGCCAGGGCCTGCTCGGCGACCTTGTAGCGCGCGGCTTTACCCACACCCTGTACTTCCAACCCAAAAGCCGTGTTTTCCAAAACCGTACGGTTAGGCAGCAACGCAACGCTCTGAAAAACCATCCCGATGTGACGTGCTCTCACCTCACGCAGTTGTGCGGCATTCAATGACGAGAGCTCCTTGCCCTTGACTACGATCTTGCCGGCGCTAGGTGTGATGAGTTTGTTCAACAGCCTTATCAATGTAGATTTGCCACTGCCGGACAACCCCATGATGCAAAAAATCTCTCCTCGGCGAACCTGGAGACTGACGTCTGATACACCAACGACGCAGCCGTAGTTTTGCAGGATCTGAGTCTTGGTGAGCCCCTGCTGAACGACAGCATTCATCGCAGCAGGTGCGGCCTTCCCGAAGATTTTCCAGACTGACTGACAATCTATTAGCACTTCGTTTGTATCAATCTTGGGCGTTGTCATTTTTCGTACCCGTCGAACCAGTTTTCTGGCTTCTCTAATTAACTAAAGGGCGGCAGTGGCGATGTAGTTATTTATTATTTCTTTATATTTTCCCAGCGCTTAAGTAGCTCAGCGTGGTTGTCTGTCCATCCTTTGATGGCTTGTTCCATTGTTTTTCCGTCTTTCACCTCGCCGTTGATAGCAGTGATATCTGCAATCGGTACGTACACGCTCGCCATCACCTCACGGGCACGAGGGTATTCTTTGGAGAAATCCTTGTGCCCGATCCAGTAATAACCTTGTGGTGGAGGGAAAATACCTTTTGGATCCTTGAGGAATTTCAAGTCATACTTTTGAGCCATCCATGACGGCTCCCACACAGTTACTGCTACCGGCTCTTTACGATCAACCGCCGACTTTAACGCCGCCGTCATAGCAGCAGTACTGCCTTCCAGCAATTTTAGTTTCAGCCCATACGCACCGACTGCATTGGTTGCATCGTTCATCAAACCGGAGCCTGGCTCAATGCCAATAATTTTGCCGCCCAGTTTTTCTGCGTTGTCATTAAGCTGATCGATAGAGTCAATATCTACGTACTTGGGAACAGCAATCCCTTGATACAATCCAAAAGAAACAGGGGAAAGTTTCTCTAGACGGTTCTTATTCTTGTTCCAATAGTCATTCGCAGCGTAGTCTGTTTGGGACGCAAGAACCTGGATGTCACCTTTCCCCAATGCGGCGTAGGCGATACCCCATTCGGAAAACTCAATAACCTTAACGGTATAACCAGAGTCTTCAAGTACCTTTTTGGTTATACCGGTAATAGGTGTCAAGTCTTCCCATGTCAGTGTACCCATCGTAATTATTTTTTCTTCCGCGTGAACGGGCAGCATTACCATGCCCATCATCGCGACCGCGCAAACTGCCTTCCAAATCTTCTTCATGGCGTTCCTCGATCTACGGTTAAACTTATTATATTAGCCTCTAAACAATAGAAGCGCGTGGTGCACAGCTGTAAGCTCACCATCTGTTCCCGTTGTTGTTGCCTATCAATCCATAACCGGACTGATACTCAATGCCGTCGTTGCTTCGGCATGAACCTGTATCGACCCTTTTAGTAGAGGATCGGCATTACTTTAGAAGAAATGGCAGGTCGGCCTTCATCCCATGGGGAGCGATAAACATTTCCATGTTTTCTCGTGAGAGTTCCCAATGCTCGAAAACCAGATCAACTACAGCACTCTCGTCACGATTCTCAATTGCTTCTATAAAAGAATCGTGGTGCTCTGCGGAAAGCTGTAGCCGCTGCTCCGTATCCTCGTCACAAGGGCGGAAAAATGTGTGGCCAATACGCGCGTGATCAATCAACAGTCTTTCGAGGCTAGGCTCAAGGTACTGATTACCTGACATTTCGCCCATGATCGCGTGGAACCGATTGTTTTCAACGACCATCATCAGGGCATCACGCGATACCGTAGCGGCGCGGAAGCGGCGTTGAGTTTCCTTCAGGTCAACCAACTGATGAGCTTTGAAATTTTGAACCGCAAGTCGACCAATCGCGGCGTACACCATCGGGGCAACAAGGAAAAAGTTCCGTAGCGTTGAGTGGTTCATTGGAATCACTCGGGCACCCCGGTTTTCCCTGATATCGATGTATCCCTCACCAGCAAGACGTCGAAATACTTCTCGTACTGGGGTTCGTGAAAGCCCGTACCGCTCGCTGATAGCAACCTCATCCAGTGCCTCGTCAGGATTCAGTTCCATCGTGAGGATCTGACGCTTGAGGTCGTCATATAGACTGCTCTTGCCGTTTTTCAAAATGACCTCCCGAGGCAACCAGATCAGCGGTACGGCTTGTTGTTGAATTGAGATTCGCACGGGTTTGGTGTGTCGTCAATGCTTTGTATTATTTATGTATACAGAGAAAATACTGTGAAAATTCACATACAAAATCAATTTATTACTTTTAAATCATGCAGTTAGCATTTTTATTCGAATCTAGGTGGTCGTTAACAGAAATGTAACCTGTCGCAAATTGAACGCCCCCTACCCTTGAAAATACGGTGTTTCACCGAATCGGATGTCTACAGGCGCCATTCAAAAGACCGCAAACGACATGCTGTAGCCACGACATAAACGGTAATGTTCGAGACTCCCGATTCGTGTCAGTGAGCAGCAACTGGGGCGTCTGCTAAATGGCACTGACGCGGCAAGAAATCCGAGATCGTCGGCCTACTTCCAGCGAACCCCTTCCGGTCGGGCTGGTCTTCTCCTGTATCAGCTCTCAGGCAGCAACACAGGACTATTCACTGCCATCGACCTCTTTTATCGAAGCGAGGAGGTCGTCGTGGAGCGTTTATCCAGGCGTAAAATCCGAGAGGTACTACGTCTAAAGTTCGCCGCCGGCCTGTCCGTGCGCAAGATCGCCACCAGCTTATCCATTGGCTATTCGAGTGCGGGCGACTAGTTTTACCGGTTCGCAGCCAGCGGGCCTCATTGGCCCATCGATATCTCTGATGCCGAGTTGAACCGACGCCTGTTTCCACCGGCAGCTCAGGCGCCGAGCGACCAACGCCCGATGCGTGACTCGGCATGGGCTCACACCGAGTTGCGCCGCCCCGGCGTGACTCTGGCTTTGCTCTAGCAGGAACATCGACTCAATCACCCACAAGGCTTCCAATACAGCTGGTTCTGCGAGCGCTAGGCGGGCTGACCCACGCTTGGAATAGCAAACAGCATGCCAGCGCCAATAATAATGTACTCCCGGTGTATCGAATCGAGGCCCCGTGATGAAACACGTCAGGTTGATTCGGCACGCGGAAAGCTCCACAAACGCAGGCCTATGGAGCCATCCGAATTCCGGATGAGGCCCTGTAGGAGCTCGAGCTGTACGGCAGTGATTCCCTGTACTTAATCGAAGAGTACATCGGCAACACTCGCTGCCTAGTGCTATCGAAGACGGCCCAGATAGCGGATCGAATAGATGAACTCACTGAAGCTTGGAATAGCGAACAGCACGCCAGCGCCAATAAAAAATAAGGCTCTCCCTCTGTATAAAGTCGAGCCCTTGCGATGAAATATGTCGGTTGATTCGGCTGCTCCAGGCAATACAGACTAGAATTTGAAGCGTCCGACCAAGCCCTTTAGTTGACCGGAAATGTCTGTCAGACGGCCCGATCCGGTCTGTGCCGAGTGCGCAAACTCCTCTACAAGCTGTGCATCAGCATGGATCTGCGCAATGTGCCGGTTAATGTCTTCGGCCACCTGATGCTGTTCCTCTGCCGCAGTTGCGATCTGAGTATTCTGGTCACGAATCAAGTCCACTGAGCTGCGGATTTTGTCAAAACTGTCGCGAGCCTGCTGGATGCGCTCAACACTGGTTTGTGACATCTGCAGGCTGCGCTGCATCTGCTGGGTCACTTCCTGGGTGCGCCGCGCAAGGTTGCCGAGTAGGCTGTCGATCTCGCCAGTGGAATCGGCCGTACGTCGTGCCAGAGCCCGCACCTCGTCGGCTACTACGGCAAAGCCACGGCCCTGATCGCCGGCGCGCGCCGCTTCGATGGCTGCGTTGAGGGCCAACAGGTTGGTCTGTTCGGCGATCGATCGAATGGTATCGAGAATGGTGTTGATGTTTTTGCTGTCCTGTTCAAGCATCTGCATGGTCTGGGTTGATTGCTGCAAGTCTTCGCTCAGTTGAAGGACGCTACCTGTGGCCTCACCTATATGATGCTGCCCGTCGTGGACGTCGCGATAGCCAGTGTCCGCACTGAAGGCGGCCTGGCTGCAGGAGCGGGCTACTTCGTTGGAAGTTGCGACCATCTCGTTGAAGGCGGTGCTGACCAATTCCACCGCTTGGCGCTGCCGACCGGCGGCTTCGTTCATGCTCATGGCCACTTTACTGGTGTCGGCCGCCGTATTTTGCAGGTCGGAAGAAGCGCTGCCGATTCGCTGCACCATCTGAGCAATCATACCCAGGAACTGATTGAACCAGCTCGCCAGAGTGGCTGTTTCGTCCTTGCCCTGTACGGAGAGTTTTCGGGTGAGGTCGCCTTCCCCTTCGGCGATTTCCTTCAGGCCATCGGCAACGCCGCGAATCGGTCGCACGATCACGCTGGCGAAACTCGCGCCCACGATCGCAAAAGCGACAGCCAGCGCGGTAGCAATGACTGCGATCATCCAAATCAGGCTTGAGGCGCTGGCCATCACCTCGTCGCGTTTGATCAGGCCGATGAAGCGCCAGCCGAGGGTTTCGGAACTGACCACATTGACCATGTAGGGAACGCCATCAATCTCAATCCGAGTCACGCCGTCGCCGCTCTTGGCGAGTTCGGCATAGTTTGGGCCCAGGTCAGCCAGAGACTTGAAATTGTGCTTGGCATCGCTCGCATCCACGAGAACGTTGCCGTTGGCTTCGACCAGCATGAGGTAGCCGCTATCGCCCAGCTTGATGTTTTTGACCAGTTCGGTCAGTTGTTTGAGCGACACGTCGAGGCCGACTACGCCCACTAGGTTGCCGTTGGCGTCGGCAACGGTGCGTACGGTGCAGATCAGCGATACATCATCAGGCGCCCAGTAATAAGCGTCTGTGCGGACGGTAGTGCCCGGCGCAGCCATGGCGGTCTTGTACCATGGGCGCACGCGGGGGTCGTAATTGGACATTTTAGGATCATTAGGCCAGCTAGCGTAGCCGCCGTCGTTCAGCGCTACGGAAAGATAGGCTGTGGTCGGATGGCTCTTGGCGAATCCGTCGAAAATCTCCAGAAGCTGTTGGTTGATTTCAGGAAGAGGAGTTTGTGCAGCGTCGGCCCCGGAGTAAATTTTTAAGCCCTTTGCGCTGATAATCCGCGGGTCATTGGCGAAATATTCGACATTCTGGCTGATGCCATCAAAGAACTGCTTCATACCGTTGTCGATCTGACGGATTTCACGGCTACTGCTATCAAGGAAACTGGTTTGTGCCGCGTCGCGCAGGTTCAAAACGACGAGCACCGCCACCAGGATAACCGGGAGGCAGGCGATGGCCGCGAACGCCCATGTCAGCTTCTGCTTGATACTCATGACTTCTCCTGCGGATATTTTTATAGGTGTTGAAACGACGGAAGCAGCACAGGTGCGCTTTGCGAAGTTCTGGGAGGGAAAAGCATCCATGCCTAGGTGGTACGCATCATGTAAGTTGCGACGGAATCCCTGATTGGTTCGATTTTAGTGAGGCATAGGGCGTCGCACGACGACGGCCGAGGGTGTGGACGCTAATTCAACAACCTCCTCCCTTTCTGCTTCTCAAATGCTTACTGCACAATCGCGAGGTTATGCTCTCGATGGGCCGGCAACTCGTGTGCGTTTACCATGGCTTCGGCGAGACGCCGGAAAGTGACAACCCCGAGCGGTTTACCGGATGCAGAAACGACCGTGACATCGCCCTCTGGCGCTAACGCGAGGGTACGCACAGCCTCCTCAACAGTGGTGCCTGCCATAATAGTGGCTCCATTCGCTGGTGCTCCTGAGCGCAACGGCAACATTACGGCCTCCACATTCAGCACCCGCCCACGGTTGACCTCTTTGACGAAATTCGCAATGTAGTCATCAGCCGGACGCAGCACAATATCGTGACTTGTTCCCTGCTGAATAACCTGTCCATCACGCAAAATGGCAATTTGATCCCCGAGGCGCAGGGCCTCATCAAGGTCGTGTGTGATGAAGACAATGGTTTTCTTAATCTCTTTTTGCAGATCCAGAAGCACGGCCTGCATGTCAGTGCGAATCAGCGGGTCAAGCGCGGAGTAGGCTTCGTCCATCAAAAGGACTGGTGCGTCATTGGCAAGCGCTCGCGCCAAACCAACCCGTTGCTGCATGCCACCCGACAGTTGATTCGGATATTTTTTCTCGAAGCCTTTGAGCCCCACTCGCTCGATCCAGCGCATCGCAATGTCGGTGCTCTTGGAGCGGGACATTTTTTGGATATCCAGCCCGTAGACGGTATTCTCAATGACGTTACGATGGGGAAGTAATGCAAACTTCTGAAAAACCATTGCTGTCTGCTGACGGCGAAAATCACGGAGTTCAGCTTGGCTCATTTTCACTACATCGACACCGTTAACCAGCACCTCCCCTGCGGTAGGATCGATCAACCGGTTGATGTGACGAATCAGCGTGGACTTGCCCGAGCCAGACAACCCCATGATCACCTGGATGCAGCCTGCCGGCATTTCCAGAGTGATGTCCTTCAGGCCAAGCACGTGGCCAAAACGCTCCATAAGCTCCATCTTCGACATGCCGTTTTTCACGGCATCGACATGATTAGCCGCATTCGGGCCGAAGATTTTGTATAGATTGCGGATCTTGATGCCGTCAAAATGTTGGTCAGCCATGTACCACCTCCAGGTGTTTCTGAAGTCTTTGCCCGTATGCCTGACTGACCCGGTCAAAGATGACGGCGATACCGACAATCGCAAGGCCGTTGAAAATTCCAAGTGTGAAGTACTGGTTGGCGATAGCTTTGAGTACTGGTTGGCCAAGGCCCTGCACCCCGATCATTGACGCGATGACGACCATGGCGAGCGCCATCATGATCGTCTGGTTGATGCCCGCCATGATGGTCGGTAATGCCAAAGGCAATTGAACGTTCTTTAGCTTTTGCCAGCTGGAAGAGCCGAAAGCGTCGGCGGCTTCGAGAACATCTTTGTCAACCAGGCGAATACCAAGGTTGGCCATGCGGATCATCGGGGGAATCGCGTAGATAACCACTGCGATCAGCCCTGGAACTCTGCCGATGCCCAGCAACATGACAACGGGAATCAAGTATACGAAGCTTGGCATCGTCTGCATGACATCCAGGATAGGATTGACTAGCCTCTGAAGGCGGTCAGAGCGCGCCATCAGAATGCCGATCGGCAAACCAATCGCGATGGACAGCACCGTACAGACAAAGATCATGGATATGGTGCGCATTGAATCGTCCCACATACCGAAGTATCCGATGGCCATCAGCGCCATGAGTGCACCCAGTACGATCTTGATGCTTCGGCTGGCGCCCCAGGCGATGGCCAGAATGATCAAGACGATAATCGGCCAAGGCGTCTGGGTCATGAACTTCTCGGAGATGAGGAGGAACTTCTGCAGGGGAGAAAAGAACCCCTCGATGCCCTCGCCGTAGCTGCGGGTAAACGATCGAAATCCCTCGTCGATAACTTGTTTGAGCCCGCGCAGGGAGTCTTCGTCCATTTGAGGAAATTGTTGAAACCAGCTCATATGCTCACCTTTTTCATAAATGCCAGGCTCATTTTTTGTTTTCTACCTGGTGGACTCGGCGTCCAGAAACGCCGAGCCGCAAAGCAAATTACAACGCTGACTTGATCTTCTGAGCTGCTTCAGGCTCGACCCACTTCGCCCAGACATCAGGATGCTTTTTCAGGAATTGCTTTGCACCATCAGCACCGGTCGCCTGGTTGGCCGCCATCCAAGCCAGCATCTGACTGACTGCAGCGTTCGGCCAGGTGCGTACTGTCAGATATTTATAGGCAGATCCAGCACGGTCGGAGAATGACTTAGTGACAATCGTGTTGACTTCGTCAGCAGGCCACTCATTCGGTTTTGGATCCGGGCAATTCTCGACCTTGTTGCAACGGTTCCACTCAGCCTCATCGTAGGGAACGCCTGATGGAAGGCGAACCATCTCGTATTTGCCCAGCAGCGAGGTCGGATCCCAGTAGTAGCCAATCCAGCCCCTCTTGCGCTCATAGGCATGTATGAGCGAACCGTCGTGCCCTGCCGCAGATCCGGTATCAACAAGACGAAAGCCCGCTTCTTTGCCCTTGTACGCCTTGTAATACTGGCTAGCGATGATGGTGCCGCCCCACCCTTGCTGTCCGGCAGACCAGGCGCCTTTCGACGGATCTTCAGGATCAGGAAAGAGCTCAGGATGCTTCAGGGCATCTGCGATAGTCTTGATGTCAGGATGTTGATCAACGATGAACTTGGGGATGTAGATACCCTGCACGCCGCCATCAGCGAAGGTTTTGCTTGCAATGAGCAATTTACCTTCGACGATACTCTTCTGTGTAATAGGCGGTCGCAAGCTCGTCCAAGACTCGGGCGCCACGTCCGGTTTTCCTTTCTCGGCCATTGAGGTCAATGTCGGAACCGTGTCGCCGAGTACGATGCTCGCATCACAACCGTAGCCGTTCTGCAAGATGAACCTGTCGACCTCGGCAAGGAGCTCTGCAGATGCCCAGTTCATACTCGCAATCGTCACGGCGCCACAGTCTGCAGCATTGGCAACCGGCGTAATGGCTGCAAGACCCAGCACCAGCGACATGCTAGAGACCAAGCGTTTGATTGCAAGCCCTCTGGTATCCATCTGGACGGAGACATCTTTTTTTATTTTCATTTGCAGTCACCCTTCTTATGTTCATCTAGGAAGCTTATTCAGACGTACATTCGCGCCTGTTTGCGCGCTCACGTCTATAAAGCGAGCAATGCCGTTAGCACACCCGCAAGTACGAAATTAAGGACGCTCAGAAACGACTTACTCGACCAGCTCCTACCGCAGCGACACTCCAGTCCAAACGGGCAGTGAATGTTCCATATTTGGTGGTCGCCTTGTTGGCGTTAACTAAGCGCAGGCATAGCTTGTTGCCAATCTCCAAGGCTCGGCCTTTAACATACAAGTGACGCGATCAATGATCAGGGAGAAGGCACCCAATACAATCCGGTGCTTACGTGGGTAATCATCAGCCGAGTACTCTTTAGCTTCATGGCGGTCGAGCCTTCGAGGTCTGAGTTGATTCTGTTCCGGCTGAAGATCCACAGCTATAAGGAAACGGACGATTACCGGCAGAATCTGACAGCTACGATTCTTACTTTTCGCTGCGGTTGAGACGCGCCCGCACAACTCAGTCATTTCTGAACATTTGGACTAACGGAAATCCTTGAAGCACCGGGCAGCAATGGCTGTGCAAGCCGCAGATTGGCTTTTCTTGACAGTGTTGGCCTGAGCTGCGGCTCGCGGTAAACCGCCAAAGCTGGCCGTGGTGCAAGGCTAAGTTGGTTTTAATGGCGGATCGATTGAGTACCGATTCTTCTGGCCGAACGAAGGGATCTTTAGTGGGTGCAAGCAATCCTGCGAAGCACCAATTGGCTTATCACAAACTGACTAATCACCAGATCGAAATGCGCGCCGCCGGCGTTTTTGTAGACGGTGATATCGCTTGGTGCGCGGCTAAATCCCTCGTCCTGGCAAATATCGTACAGGTCACCCTCGATCTGCGTTTCGCTAATCGCGCCGAGGGTCAAGGGGATATGGATATCGCCGGACACATATGCGGTGGAACGGTCATCCACGAAGATCCTCGACCTGCGCATCAGATCGGTATCTGCTTCCTGCATATCTTGGCGATAGCCGCCTACAAGGTCGACGTGGGTACCTGGTTTAACATTCCTACCCTCGATCAAAGGTATCGTCGAACTGGTGGCCGCGCTGATGATGTCCGCCTCACCGACTGCCGCAGACAGATCTTCGACGATCTCGACTGGCACACCTCTCCCGCGCAGTTCCTGGCAAGTCAGGGTCAGTTTTGAAGGCGTGCGATTCCACAATAGCACTTTGCTAATGGCTGGGCGGATATGCAAGTAGGCATCGACCAGGGATTTGGACACGGGGCCGGCCCCCAAAACGAGCAAGACACCACTGTCCTTACGGCTGAGTTTTCTCGCTGCAACGATGGAGTCTGCAGCAGTTTTCCAGCGAGTAATCTCAGGGCCATCCAGCACGGCCTGAATGGCCTTAGTCGTCTCATCGATGACCACAAATGCGGCGTCCTCGACTGGGCGGGGTGGTCGTGCACGGCTATTGACCGGGCACATAGACGCGATCTTCAGCCCTGCCCCGAACCCAGGAAGGATGACACCCCTACTTAGTAAACCATAATCGGCATCACCCAAAAAAAAACTGTCCCCTATCGGTCGAGGCCCAAGATGAGCCGTGTATAACGCTTCCAACACAGCGTCCCACTCCATCACCGAATTGATTTCGCTCGCCGAGATGATCCGCATTTTGTGCCCCTCATGCTCTCTAACAAAGTGCTGCACACAGGGTATGTGAGTAGCACTAAGCAAGAACCTTTGATCCTTGAATGCTTAGCCGTGGATATTACTCAGCGATGCCGGGCAAGCGAGCATCTACGCGTGAAAGCACAAACTCCGTGATGTTCTCAACGCTGCGACTGATCAGATGCTGCATCGCGTCTCTGCTGCTCCAGGCAACGTGAGGTGTAAGGATGAAATTGTGCATTCCAATCAACTGCAGGATGGGGTTGTCCGGTTGTACTGGCTCATCCACCAGGACATCCAACGCAGCACCGCCGATACGCCCAGCCAGCATCGCATCTATCAGCGCACCTTCGTTGACAATGCCACCGCGCCCTGTGTTGATGAGAATTGCATCCTTCTTCATCTGGGACAATTCAGCAGCCCCTACAAGATCGAGTGTTTCCTCAGTCAAGGGACAGTTGATCATGAGCACATCACTGATCTGCAATAACTTCTCCATACGAACGAACTCCGGCCCGACGTAGCGACCATCACGATCATAGAAAAACACCTGCATGCCGATTGCGCGTCCGAGCTCTGCTACTCGTTTCCCGATAGAGCCATGCCCTACGATACCAAGCACTCGACCACATAGATCCCTGATCGGGAAGTCGAAATAGATGTTGCGAGGCTCTGTTTCGCCCCTCTGAACTTTCTGCATCAAATCACTGTAGCTGGAGACGTTGCGAAACAGCTCGAACATCATCGCCAGCGAGTGCTCTGCCACAGTATTGGTTGCATAGCCTGGAACGTTGGTGACTTTGATTCCTCGCGCCTTGCAGTACTCCACATCGACGATGTCAGTACCCGTAAGCGCAAGAGAGATCATCTGCAAATTGGGCAGTTGAGCGAGATGCTCCTCGCGTAATGCAACGCTGCAGGTCAGCGCGACTGTAGCGCCGCGCAGGTGCTCAACCACCTGATCGGGTTGGGTATAGCGATAGCTCACCCAGCTGTGATCAAACGGCATTTCTGGCAAGGCGACATCCGGCCCAATGCCTTCGTCATCGAGGAACACGATGCGATGCTTCATGAGGGACATTCCTATTTTTTCTGAGCGGGAACGTAGCCAGCAGGTGCCAGCGATGCGAGTTTGGAAGTCAGAACGCTGGCATCCATGTTTCGATCCTCCAGTGACTCCTTGCGTACAAGCGCGTCACGTACGAGGTGTGCACCAATGAAGCGGAAGGGCTCGACTGGGAATAGCTTCATCTTCTGATTCACCAGACCGCAGTTCGACCACTCATCGTTGGCATTTTCCACCAGAGATTTGATGATCCGGCTAGCGAACACAGTCGTACCAACGCCGTTACCAGAGAAACCGATGCCAAAGACGATATTTGGGTGTCCGCCAAGCTGACCGAAGTTCGGTAAGCCTTTCATTGCACGGTCAATAGGCCCTGTCCAACTGCTGATGATAGGAACATCGCTCAGTTGCGGGTAGAAGCTGCGCACTTCTTCAGTGACTTTATCCACTGCGGGCGTTGGGCGCTCATAGAGGTCACCGATCTTGCCGGCGAACGCGAATTTACCCAGTGGCTTGCCAAATACAATTCGCCCATCGGGCGTGTTGCGGTAGTAGTTCAGCACCGTGCGTGAGTCTGTGATGCACTCGCCGCCACTGAAGCCTATTTGGTCAAGACGCTCTTTGACCGGCGCGGTCGCAACCATATCACTCGACATGATCGCAATCATGCGACGCAGTTCGGGGAATTGGGCTCCCCAAGCATTCATCGCCACGACAACTTTATTCGCCTGAACACTTCCATGCTCGGTATGAACAACAGGTTTGTCTGACCGCTCTAAGGTGGTCAGGGGCGACTTTTCGTAAATCACAACGCCGAGCTTTAATGCAACACGGCGCAGGCCACGGGCCAACATCGCAGGCTGCACGGTAGCGGCGTTAGGATCGAAGATCCCGCCCATCATGCGCGCAGAGCCCGTGCGGCGACGTACCTCTTCGCGAGTCAGTGGGCTGAACGGATTCACGCCGTGTTTTGCGAGACTTTCGGTCAGCACCTTCCAGGAATCGACTTGACGCTGGTTGCTCGCTGTCCAGATCCAGCCATCTTTTCGGTATTGAGCGTCGATGCCATGCTCTGCGCAGAAGGAGCCAATCTCGTCGATGGCAGATTCCGCAGCCTCGCAGATGCGGCGAGCCTCTTTTTCACCACAGATGCTCATCACGGATAGGTATTTTGCCCACCAGTTGGTCGCGATACCGCCATTACGTCCGCTTGCACCAGAACCACAGCGATCTCGCTCAACGATCACGATGCGCCAGTCGGGGTGAGCCTGCTTCAGGCGGATCGAAGACCACAAACCGAGAAAACCACCGCCAATGATGCAAACGTCCGCCTGCTCATTACCCTTCAGAGAAGGTGCAAGATGGCACTCCTGATCCAGAGCTTGCGCATACCAAAAGCCACGGTACATGTGTGTTCACCCACAATTAGATTGATCGATGGGACACATGTTGCCGAACGGACGGATCTACCACTATCAGGTTACGGACAGATGCTATTAGCCGGCTGCCGTTATGAAGAAATATGCAAAAAGAATTTCTAGCTGAATGAAGCAGCTACCTGCTGTCCGAATTTTTATATAGATGGCATAAATATTATATCTTCTGATAGCGCTGTTATATTTAAGACGGCAGAGTGAGCATAAGCTTTCGCTCACAGAGGGTGCTGCGCGCGCAACAGCTTACTCTTCTAGTAATAACGCAGCACCCAATCCACCTAACGGTGCGTGAGGCCAGTGAGGACAATAATAATGAAAATTTCCAGCGTCTATGAAACAGGCGGCAAAGACCCCGAGGCTCAGGTAGTCAAGCCCGACCTGCGCGTCGGCTTCATTCTCATGAACCAATTCACTCTCGTTCCAGTTGCGGGATTCGTGGATTCATTGCGCTTCGCAGCCGACAAATCCTTTCGAAGCCAGCAGATCTTCTGCAAGTGGGATTGGATGACCTGCAACGATCAGCCCATCACCGCAAGCTGCGGAATGCCCATCCATCCGACCAAGCCCTTGACTGACATCGAAAGTTACGACTATGTCGTCCTGGCTGGTGGACTGCTGAGCGAAACACGCAACCCGCCAGAATGGCTACTGGAAATGCTGCGCCGCGTTCATGCTGCGAAGATTCCGCTCATTGCCCTGTGCTCCGGCTCCTTCGTTCTCGGGAAAGCAGGTTTGCTGGAAGATCGGCGCTGCGCAATCCACTTCACCATCCGTGAAGAGTTCATGCAGCGCTTTCCGGAAGCTGAAGTCCTGGTAGACAAAAGCTTCGTTGACGATGATGGGATCATCACCTGCCCGGGCGGCACGGCCATTGATCTAGCTGCACACATCATCAGTCGACATTGCGGCTCGATACGAGCACAAAAAGGGCTTGAGTATTTGCTCGTCAACGATGAAGAAATTCAACGACAAGCCAACGATGAAAAAACCGGCATAACCGAGCTGCACGTATACAAAAACGCCATGGTCGAACGTGCCATCAGCTACATGCGAAACCACATGGACTCCCCTACGTCTCTGAAAGAGGTCGCAGAAAGTATTGGTACCAATGAGCGCCAACTGCATAGAGCGTTCATGTCCAGTACAAACGAATCTCCCGCGCAGTACTGGCGAAAACTCCGCCTGGAATATGCACGCAAATTACTGATGAACACTGAGATGCATGTTACTCAAATTGCTTTTCAGACTGGGTTCTCGGACGCCTCGCACTTCATCCTCTGGTTCCGCAAGCAGTTCGGTGAAACGCCGTGCTCCTTCCGAAAGCGCCGCCATGATGTGGAGAAGCTCATCAACTTCGGGCACTAAGCGCTTGCGCTTGCGTTTACCGCCGCTGTAACAAGCGGCAGGTGAGCTCTCACTAGAGTCCTCCTCTATCTACACATACTGAATCTTTCGCCCCTCAATCGCGGGCGATACTCGCGCCGTTCTCGAAACCAACAGTCCACTGCCCCTTCGCTTCACATCAGGCAAATAATGACAAAGGCCACTTCACAACAAGCCAAAGGCAACTTTCTGGGCGTCGGTGCAATCCTGCTCTGGAGCACCATGACTTCCCTGATGCGACTGCTTAGCGAGACATATGGCCCCACTGCGGGCGCGGCGCTGATGTATACAATAGCAACTATTGTTCTATCGCTGTTGCTTGGCTGGCCGTCGATGAAGCGCTTTCCACTGCGATACCTGATTGTCGTGGGGTCGCTGTTCGTAATCTACGAGATCGCACTGTTCTTCGCTTTAGGGTTAGCTCAAAACCGCTCGCAAGCCATTGAGGTCTCCATCCTCAACAACATGTGGCCATGCCTGACCGTCGCCTTGGCGGCGCTGATGGGATTACAACGGGCAAGCCTTTTGTTGGTTCCCGGGATGGCGATTTCCTTGTTGGGCGTAGGCTGGATTCTCAGTGGCGGTCAGGGGCTAACCATCGACAGCATATTGTTTAATGCAAATCAGAATCCGCTCAGTTACGGTCTCGGATTATCGTGTGCATTTCTATGGACTTTCTACTGCTGCCTATCGAAGAAGATGGTGCACTCGGAAGACGGAACGGTACCGTTTTTTGCGTTCGCTAGCATCGTCCTATGGATCATATACGCGGTTAATGGCGAGCCATTGCCCAAACCTGGGCTCGCAAGTGTGGGTTTACTGATCGCCACCGCAGTGGTCATCGCTCTCGGTTACGCCGCTTGGAACAGAGCACTGCGAACCGGCAATCTGATGATGCTAGCAGCCATCTCGTACACCTCCCCAGTTCTATCCGCTTTTCTGAGCTCCTTGCTTCTCAGCACCACCCTGCAGTTCAGCTTCTGGCAAGGTGCGGTGATGGTGACAATGGGCTCGCTGATCTGCTGGTGGGCCTCGCGAAGAGGCTGAAGGTTGCGGCTACATGCCGGCGGCACCGCGAACATGAGCCAACAGCGCCTGGAGTGGATGCAGCACCGTTTTTCCATCCATGCGTTTCACCTGGCTCCGGCAGGAGTAGCCGTCTGCGAGCAAACTGCCGTCAGCCCGATGCTTGTCGATCAGTGGGCCCCACGACTGCGCATAAATTTTCCGGGATGACTCAGCGTTCCTGGTCTCGTGCCCATAAGTACCGGACATGCCGCAACATCCCGTAGTCAGCACTGAGAGCTTCAGTCCAAATCGCTCAAACACTCTTTGCCACTGAGTGATGCTCGCCGGGGCATTCGTTTTCTCGGTGCAATGAGCCAACAAGTTGTAGGCAGCCATTGGTGGCACATCAATTTCCGTATCAGGCAAGATTTCGCATAACCACTCCTGGATGAGATGCACTTGAGGCGCGCCCTCCCCCAGCACTTTTGAATACTCCTGCCGGTAGACGAGTGTCATCGCAGGATCGAGTCCCACCAATGGAATACCATAAGCAGCCAATGCTCCCAAAGTCCCACCGTTGCGCCGAGCCGCCCTCTCGAAAGCACCAAGAAAGCCTTGCACTTGCAGAGGCTTGCCATTTGGAGCGTACGGTGCGAGGTACACTTGGTAACCGAGGCGGGAAACCAGTTCAATCCAATCTATGGCCACCGTGGTCTCGAAGTAACGGGTGAACGCATCCTGCACGAAAATCACGCTGCCCTCGCGCTCAGCTTGCGACAAACATCCAAGTTTTTGCGTGGTAGCCAACTGCACATTCCAACGCTTGCAGGCAGTCTTGAAATTGAGCGAACTGATTCGAGGACTATCAACCATCCCAGCAACTCGCTCCAGCAGCACCCTCACTGGCGGTAAACCCATCAAGCCGTTGTAGAGACGCGGGAATCGCGCAAGCACAGGAATGCTAAACTCAAGAGAGCCAATCAGATAGTCTTTCAAAGGCCGTCCATATCGGCAGTGGTAAAGCTCCAGAAAACGTGACCGAAATTCAGGAACATTTACTTTTACCGGGCATTGGCCGGCGCAGGACTTACAAGCCAGGCAACCTGCCATGGCATCGTAAACTTCGTGAGAAAAATCAGGCTCTCCCAAAGACCTGGCAATCGAATTACGCAGCCGAGCTAGAGGTGCGAACAAGCTCGATCTCTGTCGAATGGCGGCGCTCTGAGCCAACACATCGACCCCTGCCTGCCCTTGCTGACGGAGCCATTCGCGAATCAGCGAAGCGCGTCCTTTTGGCGACTGGGTTCGATCGCGAGTCGCCTTCCAAGACGGACACATGGCATCGTTTGGATCGAAGTTGTAACAAGCTCCGTTTCCGTTGCACTGAACGGCGGTGTCGTAACTCTCCCACACACGTTCGTCAATAACCCGATCCAGGTCTCCCCGCAGCGGGACTTCATCTACTCCAGTTAACTTCGCATTGATCATGCCCGCCGGCGTTGAGATCTTGCCAGGGTTCAATTGGTTATGCGGGTCGAAGGCAGCCTTCAGCGCCTGCAACTCAGGATAGAGCTCCCCAAAAAAGGCCGGTGCATATTCCGAACGCAGCCCCTTCCCATGCTCTCCCCATAACAAGCCACCGTATTTATGGGTTAGCGCTGCTACAGCATCGGAGATAGGACGAATCAACGATGCCTGTACAGGATCTTTCATATCGAGGAGTGGACGCACATGAAGCACACCCGCATCAACATGCCCAAACATGCCGTACTGCAACCCATAGCCGTCGAGCAACTCACGAAATTCGACGATAAAATCTGCAAGGTTCTCGGGTGGTACCGCAGTGTCTTCAACAAAGGGCTGGGGTCTTGCCTGCCCTTCAACATTGCCCAACAAACCAACTGCCCGCTTGCGCATCATATAGACACGCTTAACCGCCGCCTCGCCAATGGCCAGCGTGTGCCCTAAACGACGTACGGAGGTATCCCTGTACAAATGCTCCACGAAGTCATGTACGCGCGATTCCAGTTCCGGCCAGTCATCGCCACTGAATTCGATCAGATTGATACCCAAAGTTGGCGCTTCATGATCTTCAGGGAAATACTCAGCGACACCGTGCCAGACAATGTCACGCATCGCCAAAAGCAGCACCTTGGAGTCGACGGTCTCAATGGACAGTGGCTTGAGTGCCATCAGCGCATTGGCATCGCGCAAGGCATCCATGAAGCTTGCGTATCGCACATTGACCAAGACCGTATGTTTCGGAATCGGAAGCACATTCAGCTTGGCTTCGACAACAAAACCGAGGGTACCTTCAGACCCGCACAGTACGCTGTTGAGGTTGAATCGACCGTCAGCTTCACGTAGATGCGCCAAGTCATAGCCAGTCAGACAGCGGTTGAGTTTGGGGAATTTATGGGCAATCAGATCGGCGTTGCGGTCGACAATATCGCGGGCGCAACGCAGCACTTTAGCGCTGCGGCCAGCGCCAGTAATCCCGAGCTCCAGTGCTTGCTCCTCAATGGCGGAGCTGTTCAACAGCTCACCACCCAACAGCACAGTTTTCAGCTCAAGCACATGATCACGAGTCTTCCCATAAGTGCAGCTACCCTGCCCACTCGCGTCGGTATTGATCATCCCGCCGATGGTTGCCCGATTGGAGGTCGAGAGCTCTGGCGCGAAGAACAGTCCGTAAGGTTTCAGCGCTGCGTTGAGCTGATCCTTGACCACTCCCCCTTGAACCCGAACCCAGCGCTCTTCAGGATTGATTTCCAGGATGTGCGTCAGATGGCGTGAGAGATCAACGACAATACCTTCGGTCAGCGATTGGCCGTTGGTTCCTGTTCCTCCTCCGCGAGGCGTCAACACTACCTCTTGGAATTCTTCTTGTGCAATCAGCGTGGCTAGACATGAAACATCCGCAGCGTCCCTTGGAAAAACTGCGGCCTGTGGCATCCGCTGATAAATGGAATTATCGGTGGCGAGCACCGTCCTGGTCGCCTGATCCAGAGTGATTTCTCCGTCAAAACCGACAGCGCGCAACTGAGTGAGAAATGATCGGTACGCCTTGGCGAGCTGAGGTTCGGCGTGAAGACGGGCAATCATTCGATCACTCCTGGAAGTATCTATGAAACACGATGAATAGAGCCTGCAAGAGCTGTAACACATTGGCTAAAGCAGGATTGTAGAGATGATTTTATGGGCTCGACCTCACCCTGGGACGAGGTCGATACGAAGCCAGCTCATCTACGATGATGACGCTGGCTATTACCTTCGCATCTCGTTCAGCGGTGCGCCGAAGCCTGAATCTCAATCAAATAATCAGGGGTGGCAAGCTGCGCACCGACGCAGGCGCGAGCAGGCTGCAGCTTGGCTCCCACCCATGCGTCATATACTTCGTTCATGGCGTCAAAGTGCTTCATGTCTGCGAGCCAGATCTGCACCCGCATTAGCTCTTCACGACCGACACCGGCCTTGCCTAAAAGCTCTTCGAGCTGGGTAAGCACATCACGAGTTTGGCCTGCGATGTCCTGCGTGACATCGTTGGCCACAAGGCCAGATGTCTCAATCCAGTCGCCAGCGATTACCAGCTTGCTGGCTCGATGCGATGCGTCAATTCGAGAAACCACGGCGTGCATCCTCAGAAAATGACATAGGTCTTTCGGAAGGTTTCGCGGATGTCCCAAACACCTTCGCAGTTAGCTGGGAAAAACACCGCATCCCCTGTACGAAGCTCGACCGGCTCCCCACCATCTGGAGTGAAGATGCACCAGCCTGCTACGACGTGACTGAATTCGCGATTCATGATGTGGCGGCGAAACACACCTGGAGTGCACTCCCAGATACCTACGGAGGATGAAGACTCTTCCAGTGTGACATCCTGGCCAAGCTGCGAATGAGCAACCACATCTCCAATTGGCAGTTTTGCAGGCGTGGGCTCGCCCATCGGAGAGCGCTCTGCGTTTGTGATTACTGTAGGTTTAACGGACATTGGTTTTTTTCCTGTTCATGGGCGCCTTCATGTTTCAGGCACAGTTTTACAGTTGATTACTGAAAGGGGGCTGCACTCTTAACTTTCCAGGCGTGCGCGACGTTGCCCCCAATGCAAATTGGCGTTCACGCCTAGGGATAGGAATGGCTCTGGCGGATTTCGGTTCGGCCCAGCGCTAGCGAGCAAGAAGTCGATTAATTCATGGTGCTTACCGGCCAACCAGTCGGCCAATAGAGTGCCGGCCCCAGTTCCACGAGTGATGCCCAAACCATTACACCCCAGCGACCCGTAGACGTTAGGAGCCAGCTGACCGAAATGTCCAGAATGATTGCGGGTCATGCACATAGCACCGCCCCAGGTGTAGTCGAAATTTACACCCGGCAGCATGGGAAAGCGGTTCTGGAAAGAACGGCGCTGGTTAGCCTCAGCGCGAGCAAGAAGATGGGCGTTTATCTTTCCGCTGGGGTTGAAGGTGAAGCTGTTGCGAACCAGCAAACGCTGATCTGGAGTACGCCGCAGGGTGCTGCCAAACGGGTCGGCGGGAATAACGCCCCAGACTCGTTTTCCCCCCAGTCGAGCTTGCTCATCTGCGCTCAACGGCCGAGTCATGCTGGCATAGGTGAAAACGGGCAGCAGGCGTCCTTTGAGAAAGCCAAACTGTGTTGCGAAAGCGTTATTGCTGAGTATCAGTTTATCGACAGTAACTGTCCCTTTCGCATGGGTCAGCACAATCGGATTGGAATAGTCGACAGCAGTGACAGCGCAATTCTCAAACAAAGAGACGTTGGCCGGTAGGCTCTCGGCCAAACCTTTAACCAGGCTGGCGGGCTGGATCAACATTGTCCCAGGAGTGAACAATGCGCGTCGGTAAAATGAGGTTCCTAAATGCGAAGGAAGCTCCTCAGACTCAATGATTTCGTAAGGTTGGTCGAGCTTGTCCAGGCCGCTCTTATAAGCCTCCAAAACTCGCAGACCTTTCATTTCTACCGCTGCCTGATATTTGCCGGCGAGCTCTATCTGGCAATCGAAACCATGCTTTGCAATCAGAGAAGTAATGATGTTCTGGGCGAAGAGATTCAGTTTCAAATTCATCTTGGCAGTCACAGGGTCACCGATGTAATCCGCTGCACCGATGTCATGCGGCAGATCGATAGCGAACCCTGAGTTGCGACCCGAAGCGCCAAAACCGACTTCCTGAGCCTCTAACAACACGATTTCGTCGTCAGGAAAGTTCAACGCAAGCTGGCGCGCGACCGCAAGTCCGGTCAGCCCGGCACCTACGACCCCCCATCGGGCGCGGACATGACCTTGGCGAGCAACACGGGGCGTTCGCGGAGGACTGAGATGGAACCAGCCACAGCCATTATCGTCAGCAGGGGTTTCTTTTATTTTCATAATTTTCGGCTCTCACAACTGTGCACCGATTCTGGGTTGTACTCCTCTCCTGCGCCTATAACGATACGGACGATTGCCAGCAAGTTTCTCCCTCAACGCCAAAATTGATCCTTCGAGCATCCATTTCCCTGATCCACAGATGAACTCCCAGGCTCAAGCCCATCGAAGCAACTAACCCATAACCTCCTATGACTTGTCCCCCCTGTTATATGGCCAGGCAAGGCACGAATGAGATAGTTAGATGATCGAGAGCCACACCCATCACGCTCCGTTCATGGAGTGATTGGTTTTCCACCCACCTTTTCGCCATTGAATAAAAAGGCGGCATTGAAAGGAGGTACTCATGCAGAAACTTGGAATACTTGGTGTCGGCGACCTAACAGATAAGATCGTTCGCGGTTTACGCCGTAGTGGACACAACGAGAGCATTTTTTTGTCACCGCGCAATGACGAGCGTTCAGCCCAACTAGCCTCCGATTGCGGCTGCCAAGTGATGCCCAGTAACCAGGCGGTCGTGGATAGTGCAGACCTGTTGATCATCGGAGTGCGACCAGATGCTTTACCAGGCCTGGCAGCCGAGCTGGTCATCCCGGCAGGGAAAAAGGTCATTTCAATTGCAGCCGGCGTGAGCCTTGACGCATTGAAACGCCATTTCCCCAATGCTCAATGTGTTCGAGCAATGCTCTCCTGCGCAGCGCAGTTCAACCAATCAACTGTTGTTATCTGCCCACCAGATACCACTTGCGAACAGTTACTCCTCCCCCTCGGGAAGATTGTGGATCTCGAAGATGAAGCTGATTTCGAGCTCGCTACGGTTGCCGCCTGCATGAACGGCTGGTTCTATTTTTTCCTTCATGACCTGCAACAGTGGCTGGTGGAAAAAGGGCTGCCTTCGGACAAAGCTCGCAGCCTCGTGCTGGATAACATGCAGGATTGCATCGCTTCAGCTCGACACCATTCGACTATTGATCTCAAAACACTGGGGCAAGCGATAGCGACGCCAGGCACGTATACAGCAGATGGGCTCGATATGCTTTACCACCTGCAAGCCAATGCCCACTGGGGGGCCGCTTGTGAAATTGTGCTGGGAGCATTGCAGGCCAGCTCAACTCCACCAAGCCATTTTTGATAACCGACGCTCTACACCCATCGTCCAGATGAGAGATCCATCTGGGCAAAGGGTGCGCGTCACCAAACCGTTTGAGGTAGTAAGCAAGATGACCAAGGCCGCCGATCTAGTAGTGCAATGCCTGGAAAACGAAGGTGTCGAGTATGTGTTCGGCATCCCCGGCGAGGAAAACCTCGATCTACTGGAGTCCCTGCGTAAGTCGCATATCAAGCTCGTGCTGACCCGCCACGAACAATCAGCTGGCTTCATGGCCGCGACTTATGGCCGTCTCACTGGTAAAACCGGGGTTAGCCTATCTACCCTTGGCCCGGGCGCTACCAATCTGGTTACTGCAGGCGCCTACGCCTACCTAGGCGGGATGCCGATGCTGATGATTACCGGCCAGAAACCCATCAAAAAATCCAAACAAGGCAAGTTCCAGATTTTGGATGTGGTAGGCATGATGCAGCCGCTAACCAAATACACCCACCAACTGGCTTCGGCGGACAACATCCCGTCCCGTGTGCGCGAGGCCTTCCGTTTGGCAGAGGAAGAAAAACCTGGCGCGGTACACCTTGAATTGCCGGAAGACATCGCCGCCGAGCAAACCGACAGTCTGCCGATCCCGCCGAGCCTGCACCGTCGCCCACTGGCTGAACACAAGGCTATCCAGGCCGCAGTCGATAAACTGAAGACCGCCCGTAGCCCAATCCTGGTCATCGGCGCCGGTGCCAACCGCAAGATGACCGCCAAGGTACTCAAGCAGTTGATCGACAAAACCAATATTCCGTTCGTGACCACCCAGATGGGTAAAGGTGTGGTCGATGAGCGTCATCCACGTTTCCTTGGCAACGCTGCACTGTCATCTGGGGACTTCGTGCACCGAGCCGTCGAAGCCGCAGATCTGATCGTGAACATTGGCCACGACGTCATCGAAAAGCCTCCCTTTTTCATGGTTCGCGGAGGCACCCAAGTCATCCACATTAACTTCCGCTCGGCCGAAGTCGATTCCGTGTATTTCCCGCAGATCGAAGTAATCGGTGACATCGCCAACGCTGTCTGGCAGATAGGCGAGGCGCTTAACGATGTCTCGCACTGGGACTTCTCACGCCTGATGACTATCCGCGAAGCGAACGAGGCACAGGTTGCCGAAGGCAGCGACGATGCGCGTTTCCCGGTATACCCACAACGCCTGGTTGCAGATGTGCGTAAAGCGATGCCATCCAACGGGATCGTCGCGCTGGACAACGGAATCTACAAAATCTGGTTCGCGCGGAACTACAAAGCCCATATGCCTAACACCGTGCTGTTGGACAACGCCCTGGCCACAATGGGTGCTGGTTTGCCTTCTGCGATGGCAGCTCACCTGGTCTATCCAGACCGTCCAGTCCTTTCGGTATGCGGAGACGGTGGCTTCATGATGAACAGCCAGGAGCTGGAAACCGCTGTGCGCCTGAAGATGAACCTGACCATCGTTATCTTGCGTGATGACGGCTACGGAATGATTCGTTGGAAGCAAGCGAACATGGGGTTCACTGACTTCGGCCTGAATTACGGCAACCCTGACTTCGTTCAGTACGCACAAGCTTACGGTGCTTACGGCCATCGGGTTGAAAGCACAGAGGGCTTTTTGCCGCTCCTGGAAAGATGCTTGAGCACGCCTGGCGTACACCTGATCGACTGTCCGGTGGACTACTCCGAGAACGACCAAATCCTGAACACCGAGCTCAGAACCCGCAGCTCGAAAGTTTAACAAATAAGCATCGCAACCCTGCACCGCACCCTCGTGCAGCTTTCGCACTCATCCTGAAATGAACAGGAGCTCCCATGCAACTTAAAGACAATTCGCTGTTCCGCCAACAAGCCTACATCGACGGAGTTTGGCTCGACGCCGACAGCGGCCAAACCCTCAAGGTCAACAACCCGGCCACCAATGAAATCATCGGTACCGTGCCAAAAATGGGCGCGACCGAAACCAGGCGCGCCATTGAGGCCGCTGATAAGGCACTGCCGGCCTGGCGTGCCTTAACAGCAAAAGAGCGCGCAGGTAAGTTGCGCCGCTGGTTTGAATTGATGATTGAAAACCAGGACGACCTGGCACGTTTGATGACTATTGAACAGGGCAAGCCCCTGACGGAATCGAAAGGCGAAATTGTCTACGCTGCCGCGTTTTTCGAATGGTTTGCGGAAGAAGCTAAGCGCGTTTATGGCGACGTTATCCCAGGCCATCAGCCTGACAAACGACTGCTCGTTATAAAGCAGCCTATTGGGGTCACTGCTGCGATTACCCCTTGGAATTTTCCATGCGCAATGATTACTCGCAAGGCCGGGCCAGCCTTGGCTGCCGGTTGCACGATGGTGCTCAAACCAGCCTCCCAGACCCCCTACTCCGCCTTGGCGCTCGCTGAGTTAGCAGAACGTGCCGGCATTCCAAAGGGTGTATTCAGCGTCGTCACTGGCAGTGCTGGAGACGTCGGCGGTGAGCTGACCAGTAATCCGATCGTACGCAAACTCAGCTTTACTGGCTCTACTGATATCGGTCGCCAATTGATGGCTGAATGTGCCAAGGACATCAAAAAAGTGTCCCTGGAGCTAGGCGGGAACGCACCGTTCATCGTCTTTGATGATGCCGACCTGGACGCAGCCGTAGAAGGCGCACTCATCTCCAAGTATCGCAACAATGGTCAGACCTGTGTTTGTGCAAATCGTCTGTATGTTCAGGACGGTGTGTACGACGCTTTTGTCGCGAAGCTCAAGACGGCAGTTGCTAGGCTGAATATCGGCAACGGGTTGGAAGAGGGTATTACGACCGGCCCACTGATTGACTCTAAAGCAGTCGCCAAGGTCGAAGAGCATATTGCGGATGCGGTTAGCAAGGGTGCCAGAGTAATTGCCGGGGGCAAACCGCACGCCTTGGGTGGCACCTTCTTCGAGCCGACCATTCTGATTGATGTCCCTCGAAATGCGCTGGTCTCCAAAGACGAAACTTTCGGCCCCCTAGCACCTGTATTCCGTTTTAAGGATGAAGCAGAAGTCATCGAACTCTCCAATGACACCGAGTTCGGCCTTGCTTCTTACTTCTACGCGCGAGATATGAGTCGCGTCTTCCGTGTGGCCGAAGCGTTGGAATACGGCATGGTAGGGGTCAACACCGGCCTGATTTCCAATGAGCTTGCGCCTTTTGGAGGCGTCAAAGCTTCTGGACTGGGCCGTGAAGGCTCAAAGTACGGTATCGAAGATTATCTAGAAATCAAATACATCTGCCTGGCCATCCAGTAAGGCGCTACAGCCCGTCAACATAATGGATTTCGTTGATGGCGGTAGCACCGCCATCAGCATTTCTTACGTTTAAAATCAGCACTGCTTCTCCCCAATTGGCGCGCAGTTATCCCCTGTTCAAAAACCAGTCTCTTCCCCAGCGAGTCGTTCACAACCCAGTCCCTCCGGCACCTCTAAATCAACGATTTTAAAACACTTCTCAGTCGAGCTGGGCGCACTTTTTGCCTGAGGAAGAATCTCCCAAAAGTAGTCAGGCCTGTTATATGGCTCCCAAATGAACGGTGAGATAGTGCCGTCCAAGGAGCAAGTATTACGTTTCTGTTTATCGCCCGTAATTGGATAAAGCGATGGCCGTTGATTGGTGTGATGGGCAAAAGTCTCCCAGACTCTTTGCCCGACCAATCGCGTAATTATCTCTATAGGTGAATCACCCCCTAATGCAACACCGATGACACCTTATAACAATTCTAAAAACTCAGCAGATTGGCGCTAGTAAGTCTTGTCCGCATTGGCCGACAAACATACTCAGTGCTGATGGAGGCACGATGACCAACAGTCAAAAAATCTCACTAGAAGACGCTCCACTAAACGCCTTTCACAAAAAACTGGCGGTTTACTCTTCTGGTGCGCCATTCCTTGACGGCTACATCCTGAGCATTATCGGTGTCGTCATGGTACAGCTCAGCCAAGCGCTGCAGTTGACCACTCTGCAAGAAGGCATGGTAGCGGCAGCTTCGTTAGTAGGGATGTTCTTCGGTGGCTTCGTCGGTGGTCTCTTTACTGACCGTTTAGGTCGAAAGACGATGTACGTACTCGTACTCGTAGTCCTTGGTCTGTTCTCTCTCTGTCAATTCTGGGTCGCCTCGGCCTGGTCGCTAATTGCGCTGCGCCTGATGCTTGGTATTGCAATAGGTGCCGACCATCCGCTTGCGACATCGCTTCTCGCAGAGTTCCTACCAAAAAAGCAGCGGGGGTCGATCCTGGCGTCACTGGTAATGATGTGGTTCGTGGGTGCCGCAGTGGCGTACATTGCCGGAGAGCTCATCCTTCGTACAGCAGGCCCTGAAGCGTGGCGTTGGGCTCTGGCAAGTGCCGCAGCTCCTGCATTACTATTTTTGATCATGCGTGCTGGAACTCCTGAATCTGCACGTTGGCTTTTGAACAAAGGCCGAGTTCAGGAAGCTGATCAAGTGATTAAAAAAGTCTATGGCAATCAGTGGTCTGTTCACAACTTGCCCGAGAAAACGCCGGAGCAAAACGTGTCGGTGTGGTCACTGTTCCATTCCAATTACGGAAGACGCATCTTCTTCGTGAGCATTTTCTGGACTTGCTCGATCATCCCCCAGTTCGCGATCTACGCCTTTGCTCCTAAGATTCTGAACACAATGGGACTGACCGGCGAACTGGCAGCTTGGGGCGCAGTCGCAATCACGGTGATGTTCGTCTTAGGCTGTCTGTTGGGCGTTAAACTGATCGACCCTCTGGGGCGTCGCAACATGCTTATGCATAGCTTTCTTTGGTCTGGCCTCGCACTACTGCTGCTGGGGCTTTACCCGGAGAGTGGGACTATGCTGACTCTGGCTCTCTTTGGTAGTTACGCCCTGTTTATTGGGGGCGCTCAAGTGTTGCAATATGTTTACCCTAACGAGCTTTTCCCTACTTCGATTCGCGGTACCGCTGTCGGGTTGGCAACTTCTCTATCGCGTGTAGGCGCAGCCATCGGCACATACTTTGTTCCGTTATCTCTGGACAGCATTGGGATTGGAAACACAATGCTCGTGGCATTCGGTATATCCATGGTGGGGCTGTTTTTTACTTGGCTAATGGCTCCAGAAACGCGCTCTCTGGATCTGCATCAGGCCAGTTCGGTTCGCTGCTGAAACTATCCACTGGTGGGAAGCTCGCGCTCCGCGAGCCCTCCCCCTTCGTGAGCTAGCATCTTCAACGGCCAACCCCGTATTCGACAGGTAGAGAAAATGGCATTCAAAAGAACAATTCACGCGGTAGACACTCACGCCGGCACCCCTATGCGTGTCATCACCGGCGGCGTCCCGAACATCCCAGGCAATAGCGTCTATGAGAAGATGAAATGGCTTGAGGAAAATGATGATCAGCTGCGTAAGTTGATGCTGCGAGAGCCGCGTGGCTATCCGGCACATTGCTGCAACATAATCGTGCCACCGAATCACCCGGAAGCCGATGCTGGCTACATCATCATGGAGCAAATCGAATACCCAGTGATGTCGGGAGGCAACACCATTTCTGTGGTAACCGTTCTTCTCGAAATGGGCATGCTGCCTATGAAAGAACCGGTCACCGAACTGACGCTTGAAGCTCCTGCCGGATTGATTCGGATTAAAGCGGAGTGCAAGGATGGCAAGGTAAAAGGTGTAACTTTCAAGAACGTGCCTGCCTTTGCCGTTCACCTCGATGCCATTATCGACGTTCCGTACCTAGGGAAGGTCAAAGTAGACGTGGGCTGGGGCGGGATGTTCTATGTCATCGCTGATGTTCGTCAGTTCAAAGATCTGCAACTGATCCCTCAGCACGGCGCTGAAATCGCACGTATCTCCTCCATGATTCGCCAAGCTGCCATTGAACAGTTGCCTGTGGCACACCCGGACTATCCTGGCGTAGGCATCACTATTTCGCAGTTGTCTGGCCCGTCCGATGACCCTAATGCCGATTGGAAAAACGTAGTGACCATGGCCTCTGGAGATTTCTCTTGGGACGATAAAGCAACTTGGACTGGAGCCCTGGATCGCTGCCCATGCGGCACTGGTACGTGCGCCAAAATGGCAACGCTTCACGCCAAAGGTGAGTTGCCACTAAATCAGGACTTTCGTCACCAAAGCATTATTGGGAATATCTACACGGGCCGCCTTATCGAAGAAGCTCGCATAGGCGACCACAAGGCTGTAGTGCCTACCATCACCGGCAAGAGTTGGATTTATGGCCTGAACACGCTTGTTCTTGACCACGACGATCCATTCACCGAAGGCTTCACGGTGGGCGATATTTGGGCCTAAACCGAATGGCGTAAGCAGCGAGCCGCGCCGTTGTGAAAGAAAACGGACGTCGAGATCCGTCACTGGCTGCAGTACGTTGGTTTGCGGGCGGAGCAGACCCTATTACAAGCCCACGCGGACTGCCGATGACGCGCTCGAGTGTGGCTGAGCGGATTGCCTTGACTGTCACTGGGGCGATAAATACGTGTCCCCAGTTGCAGCAACGCAAGGTATCACCACACACGCCGCGTCATTCGGCAGCCATACACCTTCTGACGGCCGGGTGGATATCACCGTCATCGCTCTATGGTTGGGCCACGAAAGCCAAGTCACCACTCACGGTTATATCGAAGCCGATCTAGCCATGAAGGAGCGTGCGCTTGCCACCATCGACCCACCCGAAATCAAGCGCGCGCTAACGTCCGACTGACACCCTGCTGAAGTTTCTGGAATGTCTCTGAAATGCAAAATCGGCAGTGGTGGGCAACCAGGCGCGCTGCCACCATCGCCGCATACCCGTCATAACTTCCGACTGCGGATAATTGCGATTATGCCAAGCTTGGCATAATCGCAAGAACTGGCTCTTCACGGGATCGCTACGCAGTGGAAAAACGCGCGGCCGCGATCATGAGTTTGATCAGTCTGCGCGGCTGAATGGGTAGGATCCGTATGCATACTTGAAGGATGTACTCACGCGCCTGCCGACGCAGCGGGCGAGTGAAATCGATCAGTTGCTGCCGCATAGTTGGCGCCAGTCTAATCAGGCAAGGCTTGATGCCTGGACGCATACGAAGGGAAGGTATAATGCATAACATCCCAGTCATACCCATGCTAGCTGCGAAATGCTATAGCAGATATCGGTTTTACTTATCAGGCAACATGAGCAGAACTTTAGCGCAGTTCCGCATGAGAGCTGATCCACAACACCGTTGCGTCTTCTGCTGTGCCAGAAACACATGCATGCCCCATGGTGCTGTCGAAATAGCAGGAGTCTCCTGCCCCCAAATGCAGGGGAGCATAACCATCGGTATGCAATATTACTTCTCCGGTCAGGACATAGATCAGCTCTTCGCCATCATGACTCAGTAGTTGTGGAAACTCAGCACGGTCATGGGCTCGGATAGTCGTCACCAACGGAATAAAGCGTTTGTCCGTCATGTCGGGATGCAAAATTTCATAGTTGTACTGGTCTGTGCGGTGCGCAATACCTTGTCCGCGACGCGTCACACTTCTTCTCCCCGACATTGAGGCTTTTGCAGCCGGGCTGAAAAGCTCGCCCACCTCAATATTAAGTCCTGATGCCAACGCAGCAATTTTTTCGTACGTCGGCGAGAGTTGGCCATTTTCGATCTTTGAAAGCGCAGATGCGGAGATGCCACAGCGCTGGCTCAACTGCTGCAGGGTCAGGTCAGCGTTGCGCCGCAGCATGCGCAGTTTGCCAGCAAGCACACTGCTGGAAAGCTCGGGGGCAACGAACGTCAACGTATTTTCGGAGTTTTCTGAGGTCATGGCAGGCGTTCCGCGCAACAACCGTTCGAGCAGAAGCCCTAGACGAACAGGTTACTTTGCGCTATAAATTTCCTATACGAAATATAAATGTAGGATAAGCACATTATCCCCGGCAATGAGTGGAGCATAGCATGCGAGTTCTAACTAACCACCAAACGGCAGCTCACCTGCCTTTCGACGGTTTGATCGAGGCTCTGGAAGGGTTCTTCAGAGAGGGTTGCGAGGTGCCGCTGCGGCACAATCATGCCATTGCTGGCGACAACGCCTCACAGGACGGCATCCTGCTCCTGATGCCTGCATGGCAACCAGGCAAGCGCTTGGGGGTGAAGACGGTCTCGATTTTCCCTGACAACCACACACGTGGCCTACCAGGGCTGCACTCAGTGTTCATTCTGTATGACGCCACCACGGGCGCCCCCCTTGCAATCCTCGACGGTGATGTCATCACCTCCCGGCGTACCGCAGCTGCTTCGGCGCTCGCGGCGAAGTGGTTGAGCCGGCCGGACGCCAGCACATTGCTGGTAGTTGGTGCCGGACGCGTTGGGAGCCTGTTACCAGAAGCTTATCGCAGTGTGCGCCCGATTGAGCGAGTACTGGTCTGGGATCGTAACGCCGAAGCAGCCACCACAATGGCCACCCACCTGCGCGGGCAAGGCGTTGATGCCCTGGCAGTGGATTGCCTCGAAGATGCAGCCCGCACAGCTGACATCATCACCTGTGCGACGCTTGCCACTGCCCCGCTCATCCTGGGCCAATGGCTCAAACCCGGCACCCATCTGGACTTGATTGGCGGCTTCACTCCAGCCATGCGCGAAAGCGATGATGAATGCCTGCGCAAAAGCACAGTATTTATCGATACAACCGAAGCGTTGCTCAAAGCCGGCGACATCCTCACCCCGATTGCCAACGGTGCGTTCAGTGAGCAGCAAGTGGCAGCGACCCTGGAGCAATTATGCCGTGGGCAGCACGCCGGCCGCACCGATGCCGAAGAGATTACCGTATTCAAAGCGGTGGGCACTGCCTTGGAAGATCTGGCTGCGGCGTCATTGGCATTCGACGCGTTCGAAGCAACCGTCGCATAAGGGGTCAACACCTCGACAATCAGCAGCAGGTTACCTGTGCGCTGAGGTGGCCAAAATGGCTATACCCGCTTGTTATCTGGGGACTCGAAAATGGAATCATCCAATCATTACGCTGTTGTGGGCGCCGGCATCATTGGCCTGTGCACCGCCCTGGAACTGCTTCGGCGCGGCAGCCAGGTAACGTTGCTTGAGCAAAACGCTCCCGGCATGGGAGCTACGTACGGTAACGCCGGGTTTATCGCCACCGAGCTGATCGAACCTTTGGCCAACGCAGAAAACATTCGCAATGCGTGGTCATTGCTCAAAGACCCCCATGGCGCCTTGTCTGTACCTGCAAAAAACTGGCAACAAAGCCTGCCGTGGATGATCCGCTTCGCGTTATCCGCTCGTCATAACTCGGTGGTAAAAGGCCGGGAGGCATTGGCGAAACTACTGAAACCCGCGGTGCCCGCGTGGCAAGATTTATTGGGACGCGAGGGGCTGACCGAACACCTAGTGCAAACCCATTACCTGCGCATATGGGAAAAGGCCGAAGGGGCTGAAGCCGCTCGTGCAGAGCAGGACTTTTACTCCGCCTGGGGGATTGCCGCCCAGTTTGCGGACAGCGAACAGGTAGTAGCGCTGGAACCGGCTCTGCGCGGTCGCGTTAATCATGCCGTTCTGCTGCCCCACGCACATCGGGTCAGTGACCCCTATCGCTTGAGTCAAGCCCTGCTGGAGCGCTTCATCGCCCATGGGGGCGTATTACTGCAGGAGCAGGTATTAGCGCTGCGCCCGGTCGCAAACCATGTGGAAGTGCTGACTAACGGCGGGCCGCGCACGTTCAACAAAGCCATTGTTTGTACCGGTGCACATAGCGCGAAGTTGCTGCAAAAGCTGGGTATAAGCGTGCCGCTCATGGCCGAGCGCGGTTATCACCTCAACTTGCCGAGTGTACAAGGGCTGATCAACGGCCCTATCTGCTCGGCCGAGCGCAACGTATTTATCTCCCCATTGGAAACAGGCCTGCGGATAGTCGGTTTCAGCGAATTGGGTGGTTTGAAACTCCCTGCCAACCCGGCTCGCTATCAGACCCTTCGCCATCATCTGGGCTCGCTCTTGCCCCAGACGCAGTCCCACCTGGCGCAAGCGGGAGAATGGATGGGGATGCGGCCTACGTTGCCTGATTCGTTGCCGGTCATCGACACCCATCCCAATTACCCAAACATCGGTTTCGCCTTTGGCCACCAACACGCCGGACTGACGTTGGCCGCGATCACCGGCAAGCTCATCAGCGACCACATGAGCGGTGCGAAGGTCGGACTCGACCTCAACGCTTACCGCGTTACCCGATTCTAGTTCTGCCCCAGAACCGGATATTCCGAAGCGACACTATTAATAACAATAGGCACTTTGTATGACCCAGCACATCAGCATCAGGAAATTCCTCTCCCTTTCGTTCTTTCTGTTTTCGATGTTTCTGGGGGCGGGAAACATCATCTTTGCCCCTCCTCTGGGCCAGGCCGCTGGGACTAACACCTGGGTCGCGATGTCAGGGTTTCTGATCACTGGGGTAGGCTTGGTGCTTCTGGCAATCACTGCGCTGTCAATCGCCGGCGGTACTATTGACACGCTGGCAGGTCGGGTAGGCCCCCGTTTCGCCAAGGTCTTTTCGCTACTGCTGTTCATGACCCTCGGCCCTATCTACGTGGTGCCTAGGACTGCGGCAGTGGTATATGAAATTTCCATCACTCCCTTCGTCGCGCAAGACTGGGCTTTGATGGCATTCTCAGTGTTGTTTGTCGGTCTCTCTGTTTACCTCGCGCTGGAGCCGAAAAAACTCGTTGATCGCCTGGGTAATGTGTTGACCCCCACGTTTATCATTCTGCTGCTGATCATCGTGCTCAAGTCGTTGGTTACGCCGATAGCCGACTTCGCAGAGCCTTCAGGTGATTACATAAACCACGCATTTAGCCGCGGTTTTACCCAGGGTTACTACACCATGGATGTATTGGCGGCATTTGTCTTCGGCAAAATTTTCCTAGACGCTGCCAAGCTCTACGGCGTTGCACCGCAGCAGTTGTCCAAGCTGTTCGTGCGGGCAGGCATCTTCGCGGTGACTGGTTTGGCGGTAGTGCAGTTGTCTTTGGCAGGCATGGGTGCGAGCAGTTTTGCGGTGCTGGGTCTGTCCACCAACGGTGGTCAGGCGCTGACGCAGATTGTTGACCTGCTACTCGGCAACACCGGCGTCATGATGCTGGCGGGGATTATCTTCCTGACAGGCTTGACCACTGCGGTCGCTTGCCTTGCTGCGGTGTCTGAATACTTCAGTCGGATTTTTCCGGTACTCAGTTATAAATCCTGGAACCTGGTATTGGGTCTGCTTAGCCTAGTGATCACCAATTTCGGGCTGGTCTCGATCCTTCATCTGGCCTCGCCTATTCTGCTGTTGCTTTATCCTATCGCGATCACTCTAGTCGCATTGGTATTTCTGAACCGTTTCTTTAAAGGGCATCAAGCCGTGTACGTCGGCGCGGTAACGGGTGCCGGGGTCATGGGGTTAATTGATGCATTCAATGCATTCGGCATGATTCCGTCCGGCATGACGGCCATTTTGAACGAGGTAGTCCCACTGTATACCAGTGGTTTAGGTTGGATCGTTGCGGCGACGCTGTTCGGCCTGATGGGGCTCGCGACGATCCCGCTGGCCCGTGGTCGCGTCTTTCACAATGCGCCCGTTGCGTAAGGTGTTCCACGCAAGCGTCGACCCATCGGGTTGACGCTTTGATCAGCCTTCATTTGTCAGAAATGGCAAGCCGGCCCATAGGCTTTGCGGGACACAAACCTTTCCATCGAAAAGCAGCCGTGCCGTGCGGATCATCCCGCGATCGCCCTTATCGACCGGGCTCGGAAGGTGTGTTCGCCGGCCCCTTACGATTCTCGTCCGTGCCCCCTCTTCCTCGCTAACTAAAAAGAGCCCTCGAACAGACTGTGTGAAAACACACTGACAGGCCCTAGACCAAACGCCCCGACTTGTTCGGGGCGTTTGTTTTTTGCGCTGTAAAAGGCCTTTCAACCCATCAGTTGCATCATTTTTCGGGCACCCAGAACGGCAACAGCCCGCTTGAGGTTGTAGGCAGTCACAGCCAAGGCCATTTCAGCTCTCGCCCCGTCAAGTTGTCGCAGCAAGAACCGCCCGTTTCCAAACAGCCATTGTTTGAGGTTCCCAAACGGGTGCTCCACGATGGATCTGCGCCGTTCCATCATCTCCGGATGCAGTTGCATCCGCTGCGCCATACGCTCAAAGGCTTCCTCTTACCAGTGGTGTTGCTTGGATTGATGCTAAGGGAGCCTGGGCGCGGATACCTCGATCAACTTCACACGAAATCGGCACAGGCAAGCCTGATGGGCACCATCCGCTACATCCGCTCACATGAGGCCCTTTCGCATATCATGAAGGGGGCCACTCTATATTCGTTCTGGGGATGGGGGATCGTGTG
Organism: Pseudomonas sp. LS2P72; assembly: GCF_054897865.1. Taxonomy (NCBI): domain Bacteria; kingdom Pseudomonadati; phylum Pseudomonadota; class Gammaproteobacteria; order Pseudomonadales; family Pseudomonadaceae; genus Pseudomonas; species Pseudomonas sp. LS2P72. The sequence goes on along the minus strand of NZ_CM142708.1, from coordinate 3,682,678 downwards.
GTGGCTACCGGCCTATCTCTCCAGAGCATACGGGCTGTCCACTGGCGCTGCTGGACAAGTCATGGGGCCCATACATGCCATCGGCGGCACCTCGCTCATGTTCGTGACAATTGCCCTCATGGCATGGCTGCGAACCAGGTCTGCAAGTTGGCAGGCGTTATATGTTGGTGGCGTCGCGGTGCTTGCCACCATTCCTTGCGTACTGCTGTTTACCTTTTCCACAGATGGGAACTACCTCATTTTCCTCTGGATGTTCGTCCCGTCCATTTACGTGTATCTCGGCCCGACTACCGCACTCATTCAGAATTATCTTCCGCCTGAAATGAGAGCTAAGGGCTCAGCGATCTATATGTTCAATTCGAACATCTCATGTCTGGCAGCAGCCCCTTTGATCATCGGAGCGGGATCAGACATGTTGCAGACACTCGGCGCGGACTCCCTTCAATCGCTGCGCATTATGTTGGCAGGCATCGCATTCTTTGGTCTTTGGTCAGCCTTCCATTATTGGTCGGCTGCACAGATCATCCGGGCACGCGACACGAGCAACACCTAAAGCACTCGAATTGCACTGCCCAACAGAATGAGAGATCTGTTCATTGTTCCGGAAGTGATGAAAGCGTTCACCATCGCCTTTACCGTGTCGGCGATTCGCACGCAAACTTGAAGGAGGCCTCACGCGCCCGTCAATACTACGAGCGAGTGAGAATATTGAATCGCAGAAGGTAGCTGAGATTCAAATGCCACCGTGCCAATGGCTGTCTCAGTCACGCAAGGTGAATTAGACAAACGCTTCTTCATCGAAAACGCCGAGAGCCAGCGTTGAGTTGATTTAGGCAATTAGCGATAGTTGTAAGCACTCTCATTGTGTTCGGCCAAGTCCAGCCCAATCTCTTCGACATGCTCGTCCGCGCGCAATCCAATCAGCGCCTTGACCACTTTCAGAATGATCCAGCTGACCGCAAAGCAATAAACCACAGTGAACAATACGCCTTTGATCTGCGCGACCACTTGGTCACCCATGGTCACGCCTTCGACTAGACCGCCAAGCGACGGTACGCAAAATACGCCGGTTAATACAGCGCCGATCATCCCGCCAATGCCGTGCAGGCCAAACACATCGAGGCTGTCGTCATAGCCAAAGCTTTTTTTCAGCACCGTGACACTTAGGTAACAGAACACGCCACACAACAGGCCGATTGCCAAAGCACCGCCGACACCGACATACGCACACGCTGGCGTAATGCCGACTAGGCCGGCCAAGGCTCCGCTGGCCAGGCCCAGCGCACTCGGTTTTCCGACCCTGAACCACTCAGTGAACATCCAACCGAGAATACCGGCACAGGCGCCCAGTTGAGTGTTGAGCATGACGATGCCCGACAGAGCGTTTAACCCGCCACCAGAGCCGATATTAAAGCCGAACCAACCGACCCAAAGCATTGCCGCACCGACCATGGTCAGGCTGAGATTATGCGCAGGCATTGGCGCGTTTTCGTATCCTTTGCGCTTGCCCAGAATCAAACATGCTGCCAACGCTGCGACGCCAGCGTTGATGTGCACGGCTGTCCCGCCAGCGAAATCCAGCACCCCCCAGTTATGCATCAAGGCACCCGCCCCGCCCCAAACCATGTGCGCCACCGGCGCGTAGACCAGGGTAAACCAGATCGCCATGAACAGCAGCGCAGCGGAGAACTTCATGCGCTCAGCAAAGGCACCAGCAATCAGCGCAGGAGTGATGATCGCGAAGGTCATCTGGAAAGTCACGAACACGCCCTCGGGAATGTCGCCCACCAGGCTTTCTGGCGTCATGCCTGACAGAAACGCACGACTCAAGCCACCGACGAAGCTATTGAAGCTGACCTCGCCCTCAACCATGTTGGTGGTGTCGACCACCATGCTGTAGCCATAAATCACCCATAACACGCCGACCAGTCCGGCGATACCGAAGCACTGAGTGAACAGTGACAACATATTCTTGGCCCGCACCAGACCGCCGTAAAACAGCGCAAGGCCCGGGAGACACATGAACAGCACCAACACTGCTGCCGTGACCATCCACGCGGTACTACCGGTATTAAGTGTTGGTGCATCGGCAGCCTGGGCCAGAGGAATGAGGGCGCCGAGCGCCAGTAATGCAAGAAGAGATTTGCCGATTAGACGGTTTACCATTTTCGAAGCTCCTGCAATGAATGGAAAAGTGTCTGGCAGAAAGCGAGGTAGAAGTGACGGGCCTTGATGGCCTCTTCGAGGAAGTAATTAGAAGTCGAAGCATTTGTAAAAGCGCACTCGTCAGCGACAATTCCTATCGCGGGCCAGCGCGCTCAGAGGTGGTTAGCGTCTCAATACTGCTTTCCTGGAATCCACGAGGTTCCTGCCAGCGGCACCCGGGCCATTGCTGCCGATTCCACAGTCAATGCCACCAAATCCTCGGGATCGAGGTTATGCAGATGGGATTTACCACAGGCGCGCGCCATGGTTTGTGCTTCAAGCACCAATACGCGCAAATAGTTGGCCAATCTGCGTCCGCCCTCGACCGGATCGAGACGTTTTGACAGCTCCGGGTCTTGGGTGGTGATACCTGCAGGGTCACGGCCGTTCTGCCAATCATCATAGAAACCGGCAGCAGAACCGATTTTCTTCAGTTCCTCGTCCAGACGCGGATGGTTGTCGCCCAGAGCGATCAGCGCCGCCGTACCGATGGCCACTGCATCAGCGCCAAGCGCCATGGCCTTGGCCACGTCAGCACCGTTGCGGATACCGCCGGAGACGATCAGTTGCACTTTGCGGTGCATGCCCATTTCCTGCAGTGCCTGCACTGCCTGCGGGATAGCTGGCAGAATCGGGATACCAACGTGTTCAATGAATACCTCCTGAGTTGCCGCAGTACCGCCCTGCATGCCATCGAGCACGATCACATCGGCACCGGCCTTCACCGCCAGCTTGACGTCGTAGTAAGGGCGGCTAGCACCAATTTTCACGTAAATCGGTTTTTCCCAATCGGTGATTTCGCGGATCTCGGCAATCTTGATCGCCAAGTCGTCTGGCCCTGTCCAGTCGGGGTGGCGGCACGCTGAGCGCTGGTCGACACCGATCGGCAAAGTCCGCATGCCTGCAACACGCTCGGTCACTTTCATGCCCAGCAGCATGCCGCCGCCACCCGGTTTAGCACCCTGACCCAGCACAATTTCGATGGCATCGGCCTTGCGCAGGTCATCCGGGTTCATGCCGTAACGCGAAGGCAGGTACTGATAAACCAGATGCTGCGATTGACCACGCTCTTCCGGAGTCATGCCGCCGTCACCGGTGGTAGTGCTGGTGCCGGCGATAGTGGCGCCACGACCCAGGGCTTCTTTGGCATTGGCTGACAGCGCGCCGAAACTCATGCCCGCAATAGTCACCGGAATCTTCAGGTGAATGGGATTCTTGGCGAAGCGGTTACCGAGGATTACATCAGTGCCGCACTTCTCGCGGTAGCCTTCCAACGGGTAACGGGAAACGCTAGCACCCAGCAACAACAGGTCGTCGAAGTGCGGCAGCTTGCGCTTGGTGCCGCCGCCGCGAATGTCATAGATGCCGGTTTCCGCAGCACGCTGAATTTCTTGGATGGTCAGGCGATCGAAGGTGGCCGATTCGCGCAGGACTGGAGGGGTTTTCTCGCTCATGTTCTTGCTCCTGAATCAGTACGCTGAGGCGTTATCGACTTTGAAGTTGTACAGCTGACGGGCCGAGCCATAGCGCTTGAAGTCCGACGCTTTCTCGTTGAAGCCGGCTCGGTTCAGCAGCTCCTGAAGCTCTTCGATGTGTTCGACACGCATCTCTTTGGCAATGCAATCCGAGCCTAAGGACTCGACCTTTCCTTTGACGTAAATGCGGGTTTCGTACAGCGAATCACCCAGTGCATCACCCGCGTCGCCGCAGACCACCAAGCGCCCGGCCTGGCCCATGAAGCAACTCATATGACCGATGCTGCCACCGACAACGATGTCGATGCCTTTCATGGAAATGCCGCATCGGGCACCAGCATCACCTTCAATCACCAGCAACCCGCCATGGGCAGTGGCGCCGGCCGCTTGCGAGGCGCTACCTTTGACTCGAACGTAGCCGGACATCATGTTCTCGGCGCAGCCCACGCCGACATTGCCATGCACAGTCACCGAGGCTTTCTGGTTCATGCCCGCGCAGTAATAACCGGCGTGGCCTTGAATATCGATGGACACCACTTCATCGACGCCAACCGCAAGATTGTGTGCGCCGTTGGAGTGGGTCACCACCCACTCGCGATCTTCGAGATTCTTAGCCTGATCGTGCAGGGCCTGATTGAGGTCGCGCACGGTAGAGGTGGAAAGATCGATAGTTTTCATATGAGTGCTCCTTAAGCCGACTCGCGTTCCCAGATGTACATGGTGGCGGGAACGGGTTCCCAGACTTTGGCTTTCTCGATACCTGGCAGGCTCGACAACGCTTGATATTCCGAGGCCATGGCAACGTAGTCGTCGGTCTCGGCGAGGATCGCCGGCTTACAGGCGATCGGATCGCGGATCACTGCAAAACCGTTGCGGGTGCCAATAGCGAAGGTGAAAAACCCATCCAACGCTTCAAGCGAACTGTCCAACGCGGTCTTCAAGGAGTCACCTTGCTGCAGGCGCCAGGCCAAGTAACCGGCCGCGACTTCGGTATCGTTTTCGGTGTCGAAATTGATGCCTTCGCGGCGCAGTTCTTGACGCAGCCGGAAGTGATTGGACAGCGAGCCGTTGTGCACCAGGCACAGGTCGGCGCCGGTGGAAAACGGGTGGCTGCCTTCCATGGTCACGGCGCTTTCGGTGGCCATGCGGGTGTGACCGATGATGTGGCTGCCCTTCATGCTGCCCAAGCCGAAGCGCTCGGAGATTTCTTTGGGCAATCCCATGCCCTTGAGAATTTCGATGCTCTTACCGGCGCTCATGATGCGCACGGTCGGTGCCAGTTCGCCCAATGCAGCGCGTACGGCGGCTTCTTCAGCCTTGATCTTCAGCACAATCGCGCTGGCGTTTTGAAACCAGTCCAGCGATGCGCCGAGCTTGCCTTCAAGCGCCGCAATCAGAGTCTTGAAGTCGTACTCTTCGGTGGTGGCCTGCAGGGTCAACTTGACCCAGCCATCCGCTACTTCATCGCCGTAGATGGCAAAGCCGGCACTGTCCGGGCCACGGTCGGTCATGGCTTCGAGCATGGGTTCGAAGAGCTTGCCGAGCTGTGATTCCAGCGCCAGGTTTTTCAAGTAAAGACCCACGATTCCACACATATTCATATCTCCTGGGCAGAAGACGCCCAACCCATTAGCTGGGCGTCAGAAACAGTTGGTTAAAACGGAAGGATTAGAAAAACTCGGTGTAGCGCTTCACTTCCCAGTCCGAGACGTGGCGGCTGTACTCCACCCACTCCATGCGCTTGAGCTTGATGAACTCACCGACAATCTCTTTGCCCATCACTTCGGCAAAAAGCGGATCGGCTTCCAGCGCATCGCAGGCTTCCTTGAGCGATTGCGGCAAGGTTTTAATGCCCTTCGCCGCAATGGCTTCCAGCCCAAGGCTGTAAAGGTTTTCATTGCAGATTTGATCGGGCATCAACTGGCGCTCAATGCCGTCCAGTCCCGCAGCGATGATCGCGGCACTGACCAAATACGGGTTGCAGCCGGCATCAGGCAGACGGAATTCGAGACGGCCATAAGGCACGCGAACCATGGCCGAGCGGTTGTTTGCGCCAAAGGCGATGAAGGCTGGTGCCCAAGTTGCGCCGGACAGCGAATTGCCGACGACAAGACGCTTGTAAGAGTTAACGGTCGGTGCAGCAAAGGCACACAGCGCTGGGCCATGGGCTAGAAGTCCGGCGGCGAAGTGATAGGCCAACTTCGACAACCCCATACCGTTCTTGTCGGAAGCATCGAAGAACAGGTTCTTGCTCTCGGCGCTGGCAATGGAGAGGTGAAAGTGCATGCCGTTACCAGCACGCCTAGGATCGGGTTTAGGCATGAACGAGCAAATCATGCCCAGATCATTGGCGATCTCACCGGCGGCCATGCGAAAGAACGTGAATCGGTCAGCCGACTCCATCGCGTCGCTGTAGGTGTAGTTGATCTCGAACTGGCCATTGGCGTCTTCATGGTCAATCTGATAGATATCGAAACCCACTGGCTGGAGCGCTTCGGTGAGTTTTTCGAGAAACGCCCTGGAACGCGACAACCCTTTATAGTCATAACAAGGCTTGTCCAGAGTATCGCTGGCGTCGACCAATTGGAGCTTACCGCTGTTATCCCGACGCATAAGATTGAACTCGGGCTCCAGGCCCGTGTTAAGCGTCCAGCCTTTCGCCTTGAGCCGTTCTACTTGCTGCTGAAGGACGTAGCGAGTGTCGTAGGGCCATGGCTCGCCATTGACGTGACCAATGCAGACGATGCGGCCATAGCCTGGTTGCCACGGAACTGGCGTCAGCGTTGACAGATCGCCCTTGGCCATAAAGTCTGGGCCGTGTGGCTCCATACCCATTCCGCTAATCGCGAAACCGGCGAAACCAGCACCACCTTCTGCAACCATCGGAAGACCGGAAATCGGTACCGACTTCGTCTTGGCAGAACCATGGATATCCACGAACTGCGCCAGCACGTATTTGATCCCGTGCTGTTCAATCAGGCGCTGAGTCTCTGCTGGTAACATTTTATCTATGCTCCGTATTCCGACGAGGAAATTTACTTTCCCTTTGGGAATGCAAGGTGCTTGCCAAAATCGTATTCCTGGATCATTTCGCCGTTGGCGAAAGATTTTTTTCTGTTTATATGGGAATATTGATTTCCCGACAGGAATACTGACCGGGCTACCTTACACAGAGTTTTACGTTTCGCACATTCCCAGTGCGAAATATTTTTTACTGAGCGGAAACAGTGCGCACGTGATGAATATGCCAACCGAAACAAAGCCGAAATTGAAGCTTGAGCAATACTTAGGCATTGAGATAAAGCGGCAGCGGCAGGCTCAAGACCTAAAACTTTCAGACGTCGCACGGATTGCAGGTATCAGCCAGGGCATGTTGAGTAAGATCGAAAACGCTCAAGTGTCCACCAGCCTCGACAATCTGAGCCGGCTATGCGACGTGCTGGGTATGCCAATGTCGAAGCTGTTTAGCCAGTACGACCAACCAGGTAGCAGCGCGCTGCTCGTCAAGCGTGATGACGGATTGGAAGTCGTACGCAGAGGTACCGAGAAAGGGCATACCTATCACTTGCTCAACCACACTCGCGGGCCGAAAAAAAGCTTCGAGGCGTACATGGTTACCATGGACGACGCCAGTGAAGAGTTTCCGACCTTCTCCCATCCCGGTACGGAGTTTCTGCACCTGCTGGAGGGCGAACTTGTCTATCGCCACGGTAACCAGCTGTATCACATGGAGGCTGGGGACAGCCTGACCTTCGATGGCGACATCCCTCATGGCCCGGAAGAGCTGGTGAGGGTGCCGATTAAACTGCTGTCGATTATGAATTATGGGACGCAGGCGGAGTAATCTAAGCCACTGATTAACCCGCAAGAAAGCGTTTACAGCGCTGATCTCCCCCCACCATCATCCAGGCGTATCCACAACCGCATTGCGGGCGTGGGCCGCCTCGGCCGCCAGACGTAGCAAAGCCAAATATTCCTGACAGTTAAAAAAGTTTCCATATAATTCTGGACTCGCAGGATTCTTTCGCCTATAAATCCGCACGAAGAATAATTAATTCTCAAGAGGAATTTTTATTCATATCTTAAAACATTTTTCACCCCTGAATTTCAACCTGCTTTCAGCTGCCGCCATATCTCTGAGGACACGTGATGCAACACGAAAAGAACCATTTCATTCTCAAAATCAGCTGCCCGGCGACCTCCGGCATCGTTGCGGCGATCACCTCATACCTTGCAGGCAACGCTTGCTACATCGGTGAAATGGCGCAGTTCGATGATGAATTCAGCGGCAAGTTCTTCATGCGTGCGGTGTTCCGTTTCAACGACGGTCACGTCGGCGACATCGCGCAGTTAAAGGCCGGTTTCGATGACGTCGCCAAGGGTTTCGATATGCAGTGGGAACTGCACGATACCCGCGAGCCTATGCGCGTGCTGCTGATGGTCAGCAAATTCGACCACTGCCTCACCGATCTCCTGTATCGCTACCACAAAGGCGAGATGGACATGAACATCACCGCCATCGTCTCCAACCACCTCGACTTGCGCCCAATGGCCGAGCGTGAAGGCATTCGCTTCATCTACCTGCCGGTGACCAAGGACACCAAGGCTCAACAGGAAGCCGCGCTGATGAAAGTGGTCGATGAAACCGGCACTGATCTGGTGGTACTTGCCCGTTACATGCAGATCCTCTCCGACGATCTCTGCAAGCAGATCTCGGGTAAAGCCATCAACATTCACCACTCGTTTCTGCCCGGTTTCAAGGGCGCAAAGCCATACCACCAAGCGTACGAGCGTGGTGTAAAACTGATCGGCGCCACCGCTCACTACGTTACCAGCGATCTGGACGAAGGCCCGATCATAGAGCAAGAAGTACAGCGTGTTGATCACGCCTATCTGCCAGAGGATTTGGTAGCCATTGGACGCGACACCGAAACCGTGGCGCTGTCCAAGGCGGTGAAATACCACCTTGAACACCGTGTCTTCCTTAACAAGGACAGAACGGTGATTTTCCGATGAACACCTCCAAACTGATCGATGGGAAAGCTGCCGCCAATCGCATCATGACTTTGGTCAAAGCCGATGTCCAACGCCTCAAAGCCGATGGCATCGAACCTGCGTTGGCGGTAATTTTGGTTGGCCAGGATCCGGCCAGTCAGGTTTACGTTCGCAACAAAATTCTGCGTGCCGAAGAAGCCGGCATCCGCTCGCTTGAATATCGCCTGAGTGCCGAAACAACCCAGACGCAGTTGCTCAAGCTCATCGCCGAGTTGAACGATGACGACAGCGTCAACGGTATCCTTCTGCAGTTGCCGCTGCCCTCGCACATCGAGGAGCCCCTAGCGTTACAGGCCATCGCTCCGGGCAAGGATGTGGACGGTTTTCACAGCGAAAACGTCGGCGGCCTGAGCCAGGGTCGCAACGTTCTGACGCCTTGCACCCCAAGTGGCTGCATGCAGTTGCTGGAGGATGCCTGCGGAGACCTGAGCGGTAAGCACGCGGTGGTCGTCGGCCGTTCCAACATTGTCGGAAAGCCCATGGCCGCCCTGCTACTCAAGGCTCATTGCTCGGTCACCATACTGCATTCACGCAGCATGAACGCCCGGGCCCTGTGCCGTCAGGCCGACATCGTGGTCGCCGCCGTTGGCCGCCCACGGATGATCGATGCTAGCTGGCTCAAGATCGGCGCGGTGGTCATCGACGTCGGCATCAATCGCATTGATGAGGACGGCCGCAGCCATCTGGTGGGCGATGTCGATCTCGAAAGCGCCCTGCCCCAAGTTTCGGCCATTACCCCGGTACCTGGCGGAGTCGGCCCGATGACCATCGCGTTTTTGATGAAAAACACGGTGATCGCTGCCGTACAGCAAGCCCACATACAACGCAGCTCTTCGGAGGCCCCATGCCTTTCAATCTCCTGAAATACGGGCTCAGCTCGGAGTATCCCGTAGAGGTGGATCTGCCTGCGCCAAAAGAGCTCAAGTCTTCCTATGATGTGGTGATCATCGGTGGTGGCGGTCACGGCTTGGCCACCGCCTATTACCTTTCGAAGTACCACGGCATCACAAACATTGCGGTGTTGGAAAAGGGGTACTTGGGCGGAGGCAACACAGCACGCAACACAGCCGTGATCCGCTCCAACTATCTGACAAGCGAAGGCGTGCGTTTCTACGCTGAGTCGGTGCGGATGTTCGAGGGCCTATCCAATGAATTCGACTTCAACATCATGTACTCCCAACGCGGCCAACTGACCTTGGCGCACACCGATGCAACGGTGCGCTCGTTCCGTCAGCGTGCAGAGGTCAATAAGCACTTTGGTGGCCGCACCGAAATGATTGATCGTCAGCAGATTCGGGAACTGGTGCCAACGCTGAATCTCGATCCAGGGCATATCCCAGTACTCGCGGGCTTGTGGCATATGGATGGTGCCACCGCTCGTCACGACGCTGTGGCCTGGGGTTATGCCAAGCAGGCGGCCAAGCGCGGTGTGGAGATTCATCAGCTCACTGAAGTGCAGGAGCTGGTCATCGAAAATGGCACCATCACTGCCGTCAAAACTAATCGTGGCACCATCAAATGCGGCTGTGCAGTACAGGCCGTGGCGGGCATGAGTTCCCAGCTAATGAAAAAGGCCGGTATCCGTTCGCCAATCCAGACCTTTCCGCTGCAAGCGATGGTCACCCAGCCATTCAAACCTTTCCTTGACCCACTGGTGAGTTCGTCGGCCCTGCACTGCTATGTGCAGCAGACCAGCCGTGGTGAAGTGGTATTCGGTGGCGGCTCTGACCCGTACCCGCTGTTCAACACTCGCTCGACGCTGGACTTGAAGGAAAGCCTATTGGCCCACGCCATCGAAATGTTCCCGTTCTTGGCCAACGCCAAGCTGATGCGTCAATGGGCCGGAATCACCGACATGACCCCTGATTACAGCCCGATCATGGGCTTGTCGCCGGTCAAACATTACTATCTTGATGCCGGTTGGGGCACTTGGGGCTTTAAGGCCACGCCCATCTGCGGCAAGACCATGGCCGAACTTGTGGCAAGCGGTGGCAAGGTGCCAGAACTGATCAAGCCGTTCGGCCTTGAGCGCTTCTCCACATTCCAACAGGTTAACGAAATGGGCGCGACAGCGGCCAGCCACTGACGGAGAGCGACAGATGAAAGTCATGACTTGCCCGCTCAACGGGCCGCGCAATATCAGCGAATTCACCTATGGCGGTGAGTTCAAGCAGATGCCCGATCCTCAGACCTGCACCGACACCGAGTGGGCCGACTACGTATTCAATAGCGAGGACTCCTTGGGCGTCGTGCGCGAATGGTGGATGCACAACCCTTCCAGCTACTGGTTCCTGGCAGAGCGCCACACTGGCAGTGACGAAATACTTCGCACCTTTGATCCTAAGGAAGTGTTCAACGCCCGCGTCGACTTCCATGCCGCCACCCCCAAGGAGACCTCCAAATGAGCCGCCTACCCGCTCCCATGGGCCTTCTAATCGACCGCAATCAGCCGCTTAATTTCAGTTTCGACGGCAAGCCATATCAGGGTTTCGAGGGTGACAGCATCGCCAGCGCGCTGCTCGCAAACGGTCGGTTTCTACTGTCTCGCTCGTTCAAGTACCACCGTCCGCGTGGCCCGCTGACCATGGCTGGGCAAGACGCCAATACCCTGGTGCAACTGCCGAGCGAACCCAACGTGCTCGCCGACAGTTACCTGTTGGAAAACGGCGTGCAGGTGACCGGGCAGAACTTCAATGGCTCGCTGGACAACGACAAGGATGCCTACCTCGGCAAGTTCTCGAAATTCATGCCGGTGGGCTTTTATTACCGCTCGTTCTACAAGCCAAAAGGTATGTGGAAAGTCTGGGAACCGATCATCCGCAAGAAGGCCGGTCTGGGTGTACTCGACCTGAAGTTTCAGCCCGAGTATTACGACAAGGCCTATCTGTTTGCTGATCTGGCGGTCATTGGCGCAGGCCCGGCCGGTTTGCAGGCCGCACTGACTGCCGCCAATTCTGGCGCCAAGGTGCTGCTGATCGAGCAACAACCTGTGCTCGGCGGTTCACTCACCTATGCCCGTTTCGATCTCGAAGGTACCCGCGCCGAAAACCTACGTCGTGAACTGGTCAGCGCCGTCGAAGGCCACGCCAACATTCATGTACTGAAAAAGGCGACCTGCAACGCCTGGTTCGCCGACAACTACTTGCCGGTGATTCAGGGCAAACGCATGTACAAAGTCCGTGCGACCCAGTGCCTTGTCGCCAGCGGCTCGTTCGATCAGCCGGTGATCTTCCGCAACAACGACCTGCCCGGGGTGATGCTGACCAGCGCCGCGCAGCGACTGATGAAGTTGTATGCCATTAAACCGGGCAAACGCGCTGTGGTTCTGACTGGCAACGATGACGGTTACCTCGCAGCGCTGGATCTGCACGAGCAGGGTGTCGAAGTCTCGGCACTGGTGGACATGCGGGTGAATCCGGCTGACCGAGCCCTGCTGTTGGCACTGGAGAAGCGCGACATTACCTGCCACCTCGGCAGTACTGTTTACGAGGCACTGCATGAAAAAGGCATGCGCCATGTCAACGGTGCCGACATTCGCAAGATCACCGGTCAAGGCCAGGTGGCCAGTAGCGGCCTGACCCTGGACTGCGACCTGCTGTGTATGTCCGGCGGTTACATGCCGGTGTATCAGTTGCTGTGTCAGGCTGGCGGCAAGTTAGCGTACGACGATCAACTGGCAGAGTTCACACTCACAGGTCTTCCGAAGAACCTTGGCGTCGCGGGATCCGCCCATGGTTATCACGCGCTGGAGAACGTGTTGGCAGACGCGACTCATGCTGCCGCAGAGATTGTCATCGCGCTCAATCTCGGCCTCACAAACAAACCTTTGCCGATGCACGCCGAAGCACAGGTCAACTTCCCTTGGCCGATCTTCCCGCACCCCAAGGGCAAGGATTTCGTCGATTTCGATGAAGACCTGCAAGTGCGCGACATCATCAACGCTACCAGGATTGGCTATCGCGACGTGCAGTTGGTCAAGCGCTACTCCACCGTAGGCATGGGGCCGTCCCAAGGGCGTCACTCTGCGTTGCCAACCGCGCGGCTGGTAGCCGCTTCGACTCAGCGCAGCATCAGCGAAACCGGCGTGACCACCGCGCGACCACCCTTTGAAGCGGAAAAACTGGCCCACGTTGCAGGCCGAGCTTTCGACCCCTATCGGCAGACGCCGATGCACAAGCGGCATTTGGACGCTGGTGCGAAGATGATGCCCGCCGGAATCTGGCAGCGCCCCGCCTACTACGGCAAGGCTAGTGACCGTGACAAGTGCATGCAGGCCGAAGCGCTGCATGTGCGCAACAAGGTCGGCATTATCGACGTCTCGACCCTCGGCGGTCTGGACGTACGTGGCCCGGATGCCGCTGAACTGCTCAATCGCATGTACACCTTCGCCTTTCTCAAGCAACCCGTGGGTCGCTCACGTTATGCGCTGATGACCAACGAACATGGCGTGGTGATCGACGACGGCGTCTGTGCACGTTTCAGCGAAAATCATTTCTACGTCACCGCCACCACAAGCGGCGTGGATCGCATCTATCAACAGATGCTCAAGTGGAATGCGCAATGGCGGCTGAACGTCGACATCGCCAACGTCACGGCCGCGATCTCGGCGGTCAACGTCGCAGGGCCGGATTCACGCAAAGTGCTGGAGAAGGTCTGTACCAATCTGGATTTATCGTCGGAAGGATTCCCGTATCTGGGCGTGCGTCAAGGTACGGTGGCCGGGATCAAGGCACGTCTAATGCGAGTCGGTTTTGTCGGTGAACTGGGCTATGAAATTCACGTCCCTGCCCGGCACGCGTTGAAGCTCTGGGACGCATTGATGGAGGCTGGCAAGTCTTTCGATATCCGCCCTTTCGGCGTCGAAACCCAGCGTCTACTGCGTCTTGAAAAAGGCCACGTGATCATTAGCCAAGACACCGATGGGATGACCCATCCGGCCGAGATCGATATGGGTTGGGCAGTCAGTCGGAACAAACCGTTCTTCGTGGGTCGTCGCTCGGTGGACATTCTCGAAGCCCAACCGCAGAAGCGCAAACTGGTCGGCTTCACCCTGCCTAAATCCAGTCCCTTGCCGCTGGAGGGTCATCTGGTGCTCAACGGCCCGGCCATCAGTGGCAACGTAAGCTCCTGCGAGTATTCGCAATCCCTCGGCCAGATCATTGGCCTGGCTTACGCAGGTTTTGATCAAAGCGCCCCAGGACAGCAGATTCCGATCCGCGTCGAGAACGGCGTAATTGTGCATGCTACCGTGGTGAAACTGCCTTTCTTCGACCCTGAAAACAAGCGCCAGGAGCTCTGACATGTCCAGCCTCAATGCAGAAAATCATATCGGGCTGAGCCCATTGCAACGATGCGCCGTGGTCGATTTGACCGAAGTACCTAGAGTCGGATTTCGTGGCACGGACAGCGCAGCGTATTTGCTGGCACGAGAATTCATTCTGCCGAACTCACCAAATCGTGCAGTGACTCAGGCGGACGGAAGCCATGTCGTACGGCTCTCGCAAACCGAATTTCTGCTCTTGGGCAGTTTGCTAGATCGTGGTGAGCGCATCGCTGGCGAAGAAGCACGTTGGGAAATGGATCACAGCGCCAACTACTTGCTACCTCGCGAGGACAGTCATGGCTGGCTGCTACTGAGCGGAGTCCACATTGCCGAGGTCATGGCCAAACTTTGCAGTGTCGACCTCCGGCCGCAGGCGTTTGCGCCTGGTGCCGTGGCACAGACATCAGCAGCACGTATCAACGTGATTGTGATCAATCTGGGTTCGGTAGCTACGCCAGTTTTTCATATCCTCTTTGATCGCGCTTCTCTGGACTATTTCAAGGGCGCATTGATGGATGCCATGGGAGAGTTCGATGGAGCCGAGCTAGACATCGAAGCGTCGATCTGAAACTCAACGCAGGCAACAGCATAGATTGTTGAGCAGCAAAGTCTGCTCAACAATTGCCGTCGAAATACTCTCGCTCATATCTCCATCAGAGGCCACGATGACCATTCTCGACACGCCGGATAAGGAAACTGACTACAGTGTGCCGGCCCTGGCTCGGGGGCTAAGCGTGTTAGGACTGTTCGATGCAAGCACACGCAGTCTGAACATCCATGAAATATCTGAAAGGCTGGGCGTCAGCACTTCGGCTGTGTACCGGATATTGTTCACGCTCATCAACACCGGCTATCTGAATAAGATAAACACACAGTACGAACTGGGCGCACGAGTCATCAGTGACGGATTTAGCTATCTGGCTAATCGCGATATTGTCGAAGTCGCTATGCCGCACCTCAACCTGTTGCGAGACCGTACTTCGCTGTCTTGTCATCTGACTATTCGTGAGCAGACCGACAGCCTCTACGTATACCGAGCGTTTGCCGCTCAACGCCTCTCTGTCAACATCCCCATCGGGACACGAATCGCTTGTCACTGCACAGCTATGGGAAGGATTTTGCTGACCGCGCTGGATGACATAGAGTTAGGGGCGCTCTATCAACATATCAGGCTGGACGACTATCCCTCACCAGCACCTCGAACTCTTCCTGAGCTCCAAGCCCTGATCCTAAACGACCGCCAGCGTGGCTGGGTGCTACATCGATCTGATTACTCAACTGCAATTGCTACATCGATCAAAGACCATAAGGGGGCGGTCACTGCTGCGATCAACCTTTCAGGCCCCGATGCAGTGATGGATCCTCCTGGTGCGCAGGATCAGTTCAAAAACTTACTATTGACGTGCAGTGCAGACATCAGCCGCGAGCTAGGCTATGTCCCATAATTGACGATTTGAAGCGCGCGCTGAACGCGCGATAGTTAACGCGACTTGCTTTGTTATCACGGAAAGTAACTGATGGTTGGCCACGTAGCTGTATTGACGCCAGTCCATTTGCCGGTTGCAACGGCGCAGCAACAAACTAGAGGGTTACCCATCAGGCACATGGCCATGTCGACACCTTTGCGAATAACGGCTCCCCTCTTTTGCCGATAACATGACTCAACGACGAGGTCAGGCCTGTCTCATTGTGCGTAAGGGCGGCGCAATTGCTATATTGCTACGCGAGAAAGAGGGTGAATTTCCCTTGCGGAATGGCCAAACTGCGGTGCCGGGAAACCTGATACGTCTTGGTGGCTTTCGTTCAGCGGTCTGCCGTCTATGGCGGCAAGCCCTCAAACGGCGCAGCCAGCGCAATAGACTTCAATGGTCACGCTACGAACGCCTCGCCGACCTCTACATACCTAGACCCAGAAATGCACATCCTTACCCTGAGGATCGCTTCGCGTCACATACCCGAGGCAGGAGCCGTATGCGGTAGTTCCGCACGTACGGATCTGTGCGGGGGGTGGCAGGTAACTGCCATCCCTACCGCGACCGTGTCGCCGGGAATCTACGGGCGTTGAACTGCTTGGCGGATCAGAAGCAATGGAGACCACACGTGAGAAAGCCACCTATGAAAATCATCATCGAAGAATGGGACGGCGACGGCGCAATTCGAATTCCCGATGAGGCGCTGCAGGAACTGGAACTCGATGTTGGCGACTCGCTGTATTTGATCGAGGAGTTTGTCGGCAATACGCGATGCCTAGTCCTATCAAAAAAGCCTCAAATGGCGAATCGAATACGTAGTGAGGCTGGCGACAAGGCAGTACCAATGCGCAGGGAACCCCGTGGCCCGGCCATTCTTTGATCGAATTCCAGGGGGGTGTGCAAGATATTACCACCCTCAGCTAGCGGCCTGTTTTACAATTGGTTTATCTATTTAAATTATTTGGCCGTATCTTTCTGGGCGAGTTCAATTAACGAACTACCCGTACTGATAACTAGCTACACCGCCCATTAACTTACTACGAATGCAAACAGATCACTGTTTCATAATGCACTCCGCCCTACACAGATACCTCTGCAATATAGCGGCCTATTTTTACGACACTGGACAAGTAATTGTCCGTGCGAGCAAACCCCATTCCAAACACCCTAAATTATTCTTGACTCCTATTTCTTACACTATGTTTTTGGGCATCACTATCAACATGGTCGGAACCTATCAAATCGGCAATTGCATCCCCAGACTCTACCCGAGACAGCCAATTCAACGCCGCTTGCTTAATCAACCAGTGCGGGGTTCGGTCTATAGAAGCAGCCGCTACTTTTAGTCGTTCAATATCCTTAATTTTTAGCTTAACTCCCAAGGTTGTTTGCGACATATAAACTCCATTTGTTTACTATACGGATACAACTCAGCCAAAGCGGTCGCGTCGCTGAGTGAAAATTCTACCGCCTAAATAAATTTATTCGTTGCATGCGCTTGTGAAATTGCATCGTTACACTGCTACCCGTACAAAAGCCTCGACCGCCCGGAATAGTGAACACACAGCCAGCAAGACGTTTTCCAACTGACAAATGGTGTTGATCGATAATTTCTCCAGTGAGTGAATCTACTCCACCCCAAAAGCTCAGACCAACATCCGCATACAGCAATCTTCCTTGCGCTGAGCCGTCAATAAGGCACCACCCGACATAGGGCTTACTTAACATTCGACACCTCCGATTCTCTATCAGCAGGCGGAGCACCTCGCATCTAGCGGCCTGTACGGGTAGTTCGTTAACCTAAGTCACCCAGAAACACGCGACCAAATATTTTAAATAGATAAACGAATTAAGCAAACACCCACTAGTTAGCGCCACACATGTTTAGCCGAGCAGCCTCCCTAATCGTTAAGAGTGGGTGTACCATTGTAACTAAGGGGAGAGGCGTCTAGTGCCACCTCTCCGGTGCTCAGCCACTAGTATTAAGGCTCATCCAACATGAACAGGCTTTAAGCGTTGAGACCCAAGGCTGCCAAGGCGACCCGTGCCGCAGCTAGATCCCAAGCCGCGGTTCCCACACTTTTGAAGACAACAGGGCGCGCAGGATCTAATTCATTATTCAGTGCGGTAGCTAAAGATTTGACGCGAGTCCAGTCAACGCCGGCTTGAATCAGGTCACCGGCCTCGTGCATGGCGCCTGGTGGATCGTCAGCATAAATATCGCTGCCCGACAATGTGGTCGCACCGATTTCCGCCATGTCAGGCTTGAATGCGCCTACCCCGATAACAAGACGACCAACCACGGCGTCTTCATCATAGACGGCTTTGGTGCTGGTGGTCACCGTGATGACTACGTCAACACCGCTGGGGAGCTCTACGGGGCAGGGGCTCAAGTGTGGGTGGTACTGACTATTGCCAGTGCAGAAGTCCTGAACCATTTGCTCGTTCAGGCCTCGGACTAATACCTTAGTCTGCGGATGCAGTGCATTGATCGCCTGCAAGTGGTAACGAGCCTGAACACCCGTTCCGTAGAGGAGAATGACTTCAGGCTCTTTTTTCAAAAAGTTTCGAATGGCGAGCATGGTAACTGCAGCGGTTCGTCTGCCTGTCAGTTCAGGGCCATCAAGAAGGCACATCACTTGGCCTTTCGCCGAGTCACAGACGGTAACGGTACCGTTGATAGTGGGTAGTCCCAGTTTAGCATTGGATGGCATTACGCATACCAGCTTATGGATGCAAATGTCATGCGTCGTAGCCGGCATGCTCAGGAGGACATTCTCTCCGCTTATTGGGACGACCATTCGTTCAGGGCTAAGGATAGTCCCGCGCTCCAACTCGGCTGCAGCGACTGCAACCGCATCAACGAGCCGTTTAAAATCTAATAATTTAGCTGTTTCTTCTTGGTTGCACACTGGAATGGGCAAAGCGTTGCCATGGGTAGACATAATGATCCCTATACCTCTCTCGGTTGTTTTGTTGCTTTTGGTAAATTTTTTGCGAGTAGTTCTCAGTTTTAAATCTAATGACGAGAGTTCACTCGTGCGCTCAGGAGGCCGCACTTAACCATAGGGCAAATAACGCCTCGCTAGAAAATTACTGAGTTGCGCAAAAGCTAACAACGTAGACTTAATTTTGTAAACTTAATTTTGTAAACTTATTTTTGACAAGCTGCTGAATAATTCGAACATGCGAATCTTCAGCAGCCTCGGATTAATTAGATTCTCTCTTCTTTATTGGTCAGTTGTGCAACCCTTAACCTGTCGGGGAGTTAAAATCGCCAGACAGAACAAAACGTGTGGCTTTAAAAGGTGAGAGATCGATTTTGTCTTCGCCCAAAATCATCCGGCTACTGATAAGGTCTGCTGTTGCTGCCGCCAGTGTTAAACCGACGTGAGAATGTCCAAAAACAAAACCCAAGTTCGGAAATGCAGGGTGCGTATCGATAATTGGCTTCGAGTCGGGCAAGGTGGGCCGCATCCCCATCCACTCAGAAGCTCCAGTGAGAAGATGTTCGGAACCAGGAAATAGGCCATTGAAATGCCACCTCAGCGTATCAAAGCGCTCCGGAACAGGTGGCAAATCCACTCCGCCCATCTCACTGAAGCCTACTACGCGAAGGGCTTCATCCAATGGGTTGAAGAAGACATTTCGATCCGCCGAACATATCGGCCCGTTGAGAAGACCCTTCGCTCGCGTGAGGTTCAAGTGGTAGCCGCGTTCGGCCATAAGCGGCACACGCAATCCTAGAGGTTGCATCAACTTGGCGCTATGGGCTCCTGCACAGACAACTGCATGAGTAAAAGACTTCTGAGCGGTAGTAGAGGTAACCGTGACAGATCCAGATATGGGGCGAACCTCCCACACGTCCTCTTTTTTAAGTTTCCCGCCACGCAAGGTGAAAGCTTTGAACAGCGCCAGGCTAAGTTGGTACGGGTCTCGCACGCGATGAGCATAGGGTAGAAGCACAGCATGATGGACTCGGCCCTTAAGCACAGGCTCCAACTCAGCGACGCGCCGCTGGTCAGCAAATTCAGCTTCAGTGCCCCAGTGGTTGTAAAAGGCCTGTTCCGCGCGGGCTGCCGCCACTCGGGTACTATCTTCCCATACCTTCATATAGTGAGTCGGAACCAACTGATCCAGGAGCCGCTCCTGCCCTAGTAGGTCTTTCCAGGCGGGGACTGCGAGTCGCTGAAGGCTTGCCAGCGCTTGACGTGTACCTTGAACCACTGCTGGTCGTGCGGAAGCCGCAAAGCGAAACATCCACGGTACGCTTTGGGCCCAGTTGCCCAATGGGACACGAAGCGCGCCGTGACGATCGAGCAGCAGCGGGATCGCTTTTCGAATCGCCTGCGCGGTAGCAAGTGGATTCACCAATTCGGTCGCAATGAAACCGGCATTTCCGAAGGATGCTCCGAGCCCTGGGCCTTGGCGATCGTAAAGAGTAACCGCAAAGCCCTTCTCAATAAATTTCAGGGCTGTACATATTCCTACGAATCCCGCGCCGATCACGGCACAGCTGGGTTTGCTATTCATGCTGTATTTCGCCTTAACACGCTACGTTCAAGGAATAACTGGGGTCTGACTAAAATAAGATCCCGTGCAATTCATTTTATTGAGCGCAAAAATTCAATCGTTTCTGGCCGTGTTGGATTTCCGATCACTTGGTCTGGGGTACCGATTTCATGTACTAGCCCGTTCCGGAAAAATGCCACGCGGTCTGATACGTCACGAGCAAAACGAATTTCGTGGGTTACCAAGACCATCGTCATACCGTCTTCGGCAAGCATGCGCATTGTGTCAAGTACTTCGCCCACAAGTTGGGGGTCAAGAGCAGATGTTGCCTCATCGAACAGCATATAATCAGGAGACATCGCGAGTGCGCGCGCAATTGCCATCCGCTGTTGTTGACCGCCGGAGAGCTTCCCCGGGAAGGTTTTTAGCTTTTCACCCAGCCCAACGTGCTGCAATTGCTGGACTGCGATAGCTTCGGCTTCTTGTTTAGACTTCCCCAGTACCTTTCTCGGCGCGAGCATAACGTTTTCAAGCACAGTGAGGTGCGGAAAGGCATTCCACTGCTGAAAAACAATGCCTATTTTCTGGCGAAGTTTATTGATATTGGTTTCTTTATTATGCACCTCTACGCCGTCGACTCGAATGCTGCCTTTCTGAATCGGTTCGAGCCCATTGATACACATAAGCAGAGTTGACTTTCCAGAACCTGAGCCGCCAATGATCGAGACGACCTCCCCTTTCTCAACTTGCAAGCTTACGCCTTTAACAACTTCCAGTTTGCCAAAAGACTTATGAACGTTGGTAATCTCAATCATTTTGCCACCTCTTCTCTAGACCGGCCCCTAAGCGCGCCACCACCAGGCTCATGACATAATAAATAATTCCCGCGATACAAAGCACTAATAACGGCTCTTGAATACGCGTAACGATAGTTTGAGATGAACGCAGAAGCTCAACTATACCAATCCACATCACTAGTGCGGTGTCTTTCATCAATCCAAGCACGAGGTTCAGCCAGCCCGGGAAGCTTACACGCATAGCCATAGGCAGAACTATGTAACGCATATCTTGCCAATAACTCATTCCGAGCGATCGACTTGCACGCCTGATCGATGGTGATACTACCAACACACCGCTACGAACTATCTCTGTTATGTAGGCCGCAGCGTATACACCCAGCACTACACACCCTACGGTGAACGCACTTATATTGAGACCGACAATACTTTTGAGTGAGTTTACCAACACAAACTGTATCAGCAACGGTACGCTGCGGAATATATCCAACACCCACGCCAGCGGCATAGAACCATAAGGAAATATCGCACGGAGTAGACCAAAAATCACCCCGGCGAATGTACCAATAATCATTGCGACAAATGTTAACTGCAGGGTCACCCATGCGCCATGCAACAAAAATAACAAGTCGCTAGCAGTTAGGCTGGTGGAGAACATTTACAGCTCCTCAGTAGCGGAATAGTCGCCAGCTCATTAGGCGCGCCAGGACAACAATGAGTTTGGCGATCAAGTAATAAAGCACGGCTGCGATGGCAAAATACTCAAAGGTTCGGAAGGTCTTTACGTTGTAACTCTGAGTGATGCCTGTAAGGTCGTCAGTGAGACCAACAATGACCCCCAAAGAGGTCATCAAGACTGCCCAGACCATCTGGTTACTCAGCGGATAGAAAACTATTCGGAGCAATTGAGGAACTATGATCATGCGATAGGCCTGAAAGGCACTCATGCCCAATGATCTCGCTGCCCGCATTTGAGTACCAGGTACAGCCTTAAGCCCTCCACGGAAATATTCTGCCAAATAACCTGCGTTGTTGAATGTAATACCGGCCAACAACGCGGCCCAAGAACTCACATGAATCCCTAGAGAGCCCAGTCCAAAATACAGGATGTATACCTGGAAGAGCGCGGGCGTATTCCGCGCTAAAGAAACCCAACTGTTCCCGAACCCTCGCATGAAAAGGCTAGGCGCCTCACGCATCACGGTCAATGTCAGGGCTAACAGTACTCCGAAAATCATGGACAACGCCGCAGTCTCAAACGTAACTAAGGCGCCTCCCAGCATGTCCGGTAGAGCTCGCAACGCCGTTCGCCACTGGAAAGAGTAATCAAACATAAATAATAATATCTCCGAGCGCTATTAGATCCGGCTCTACAGGGTCTCACATTGCAGACAAGGGGTGCTGAAGCCTAACGGCAACTCAATCATCAGTTTGCCAAAATTAATCCACCTTCGAGTATTTAGACCCGCACCGACGAAGATGGCACGAGCCTACTCTTTCTCAGGGGAGAGCGTTTGCTATATGCAAATTTTTAGATACTTAAGCACCCGCACTAAATCTAATCGATCACGACAACAAACTTAATAGTAGACCTTGGGGACGATAAGATCCGTAGGGGGCAACTCTGCACTAATCCATTTCTTGTTGAGTTCTTCGTAACGGCCGTTCCGCACTTGCTGATTAATGAAAATATTTAGATAGTTGAGTAGTCCATACTCATTCCGCTTTACGCCCAAGGAAACGTAATCCAGAGTGTACGGTGCGTTGCCTGCGATTTTGAGATTCTTGTATTTACCGGACTTGATGGTGGCAACCGCAATGGTGTTGGTGATTACCGTAGCGTCAATATGCCCTTGGGCCACAGCGAGGATGGTATCATTCTGCGACTGGTAGGCCCGATAAGTCCCGTCCCCCCATTTTTTTACGTCTTTTTCAAGAGCAATACCCTCGAAATTGCCCGCTGTGTTGCCAACTGCTCGCCCTTTCAAATCATCGAAGCTATTAATCTTCGCATCATCGCGAGTGAGCACGACCAGTTGGAAGGCAAAGTATGGAATCGACATGCCGATGGTTTTTGCTCGCTCAAGCGTATCGGAGGTGGAAGCCACAATGACATCTGCACGATCAGACATCAGCGCTGGAATACGATCGGGGAAAGGCGTTTCTACAATCTCGGCTTCTACGCCCAGCACCTTCGCCAAGTCATTGCAGTAATCTACGTCAAAGCCTGCAGGCTTGTTCGCTTCGTCCCTAAACCCCATTGGCGGAAAGTCCAGTGTTACGGCGCAGCGAAGCTTGCCCGAATCGATAATGCTATCCAGCTTGTCTGCCTGGACGGTGCCGGCATAGGTGCCGCCGATCATGGCTGTGAAAAGAACCGCATGAGCCAATTTTTTCATAAAAACCCCTAAATAATCTGTAGCGCCGGATAATTTGTTTCGTATACGAAAGTTTATTTAGCAAACGACGTGCCATTTCGTCAGCGGGATCACTTTCGTTGCCTAAATTGGCGCGACAGAGCGGGTTCAGGCCTGATTGGCGTTTGCTAAATAGGGTGGGCTCGTTTTCGATTGATGGCGAAGTGTTACAAATTGGAGCACTCCTCGTACCAGGCGCTCCGAACGAGGTCGGTTCAGTAACATTTTTATCGGCTAATGATATGTGGAGACCGTAGACCAAAAAGCGTGCCTTGATGTGAAGCATTAGTGCCGCGCGGCTGGGTTGAAAGAGTCGTTTACTCCCTGAGCTAGGCCACCAGCTATCGGTCGCGGTAGGGATGGCAGTCACCTGCCTCCCCCCGCACAATCCGCACGTACGGTATTACCGCATACGGCTCCTGCTTGCTGTGGTCGAGGCGTAACCGTCCGAGCTACACCGCCTTGCATCTCAGACCCTAATCTCCTTTAACAATTGGTTGACACGTTCCCATTCAAAAACTGCTGGATCGAAGGTACTGCCATGCCACTCCAGCATGTCTTCATGCTCTGGGTGGTTGGGGTCAGCCATCACTTCAAGAAAGTCGGCAAAACCCGGCCCACCGCCAATATCCTCCGGTGGGCAAGCATTGGCGCCGTCGATGCAATACGGCACTTGAGGACAGGTTCCAGCGGGCAATTTCTTCTCGACTTTGATCCGGTGATCCCAGCCGTCGCCAAAGTCGTAGAGGTAGCGGAACGTCTTTTTCCCGTTCAACGCTTTGATCAGAGTCTTGCGGGTTTCCGAGTTCACGGGTGGGCCCCACCCATCTGAGTCGGGAGTACCGTAATTTTCACCGGCAATTTCAAACTCATGCATATGTCCGCCCTCCCAGCCCATCGCGAACTGGATCACCGTGTGCAATTTGCCCAAGGTGATATTCTCGGGCACCGCCACACGGCGCCAGATGGCAGGTTCGATCCACTTCAATTCAATGTGCAGTAGCAACAAATCAGGTTCGGGTTTTGGCAAGCGAACAGTTTTGACCATGGATCAGGCGGCCTCGCAGAGTTCCGTAGGGGTGAGAGAAACGTTCCAGGGCAGCAGTTCGTCGACCCGATTGATCGGGTGTTCGGCGATGCGCTCCAGCACGTGTGTCAAATAGGCTTGCGGGTTCAGGTCGTTGAGTTTGGACGAACCCACCAGGCTGTAAATCGCAGCCGCTCGTTCTCCGCCGGCATCGGAACCGACAAACAGGTAATTTTTGCGACCCAACGCCAAGGCGCGCAGCGCCCGTTCGGCGGCGTTGTTGTCGATCTCGACTCGGCCGTCATCACAGTAGCGCGTCAACGCCTGCCACCGATTGAGGGCATAGAGGATCGCACCGCCTAATGCCGATTTTTTCGACAGTTGAGTCAGCGTCTGGTTAAGCTAAGTGTGTAGTTGTTCCAGCAGCGGACTTGCTCGGCTTTGCCGAACCGCTTTTCGCAGATTGGGCGGTTGTCCTCGAATCTCACTTTCGATGACATACAAAGCCGCAATCCGTTGCAGCGCCTCGGCGGCAAGTGGTGAAGCCAGGTCTTTGTAGACATCGTAAAACTTGCGGCGGGCGTGATCCCAGCACGCGGCTTCCTCAATAGTGCCCGTGGCATACAGCTGAGCAAAACCGGCGTAGCCGTCAGCCTGCAAGATACCGCTGAAGCTCTTGAGATGAGCGCGGGGATGTTGCCCCATGCGATCCGGCGATTAGGCAAACCATACCGCCGCCGGTGTCGTGTCACCGGCAGGTCGGTCGTCCCGCACGTAAGTCCACAGACGAGCCGTTTTGGTCTTGCCGTTGCCCGGCGCGAGCACGCCAATCGGCGTGTCGTCGGCATGGACTTTATGGCCGCTCATGACATGGCGCTCAAGGGCGTTGATCAGTGGTCGCAGCAACTGACTGCTCTGGCCGACCCAGTCGGCCAGGGTCGTCAGTGACGCACTGCCGCTGGTTGCTTGCGGCCAGACAAAGCGTCCTTGCTCCAATCGTTTGCAAAACAGGCACAAACCGTCGCCATGGTGAGTAGGCCATAGGAATTTCACCTTCAGCCTCTCGCAGAACCGTACGTGAGTCTCTCAACTCATACGGCTCCCGTTGCCCGGTCGAACCTCATTTCCATAAACATGCCAGTGCACGAATAACGATGGACAGGCCTTCTTCATCCGGTTGAGCCAATCAGCACTGCGGCGCTTGTGCCCCGCCAGTGGTTTGTACTTCTGACGGGCCCAGCGTTGCAGCTTCAAATCAAAGTGATTGAAGACCTTGTGCATCACCGTTTTGTAGAAAGCTCCATAGTAGTTCCACCACCCACGCAGGGTGGCGTTGTACTGCTTTGACAACTCCAGAAGGCTGGCTGGTGTTTGCCGCTGGATATTCCATCTGCGAGTTTGTTGACGCATCCGTTTCAGAGCCTCGTTACTGGCACCGGGCAGGAAGCTGGTAAACCGGCGTCCATGATTGCCCCATGCCTCCCGTGGCCGGAAGGTGAATCCCAGAAACGTAAACTGCGTCGTTGGGTAAGCTGCTTTACGGTTACTGTCCTTGTAATAAACGATCTTCGACTTGTCCGGGTGCAGGTTCAGCAGGCACGCCTCCAAGCGCGCTTTGATTGCCGCCATGACCTCGCATGCCTGCTTTTCGCTGCGACAATGAACCACCGCATCGTCGGCATAGCGTGCAAATGGACAGCCCGGAAACGTCCGTTGTATCCAGGCATCGAACGCATAGTGCATAAACAGATTCATCAGCAAAGGACTGATAGCGCCGGCAACAATAGAGCAAACTCTCGGATAAAATGGGGGCTGCGCATTGCCAGGGAGTGTTTTGCTCCGAGGTATGCGGGATGCCCCGACGTCGAGATTGTTCTCGTCATTGAGGTCATCGCCCCCACTGACGGGAGACTTCAGTCATGAGCCGAAAACCGCGGATCTGGCGTATTCGTTTGGCTTTTGAACCAAATCGATTCTCTTGTGAACAGCTCGAGAGGGTCTACGAGCAGCTAAAACCGACAGAAACGCGGACTTCCTTAGAGTTGTCGCAATCCCGGCCCAATGTGAAAAAACATCGTAACGCCACGCGAGGTGAGCAATGAGCCAGGCTTTGATGGTGGCGTTCTATGCCCGGGTATCCTCTGATCAACAGGCTAAACGCGGCACGATTGAAAGCCAGATTGCCGCGTTGGCAGAGCGGATCGTAGCTGATGGAGTTCACGTTGCTGAGGACATGCGCTTTGTCGACGCCGGCGTCAGCGGCGCGACGCTGATTCGCCCTCAACTGGAACGGCTCAGAGACCGCGCTGCACTTGGCCTGGTAGATCGTCTTTACGTCCTCTCCCCAGACCGGCTGTCGCGAAAATATGCTCACCAGGCATTGCTGATGGAAGAACTATCGGCGTGCGGCGTACAGGTCGTGTTCCTCAATCATGCCATTGGCGTCACGCCAGAGGAGTCGTTGCTGCTGCAGATGCAGGGCATGATCGCGGAATATGAGCGTGCCAAAATCATGGAGCGCAATCGTCGCGGAAAGCTTCATGGCGCCAGACGCGGCAGCATCAATGTACTGTCGACTGCGCCGTACGGTTATCGCTACATTCGTAAGCAGCTTGATGGCGCACCCGCACAGTACGTTATCGACTTGGCGCAAGCGGCAACGGTCAGAGCCATCTTTCAATGGATTGGGGTGGAGCGACTGAGCATTGGCGAAGTGGTGCGTCGTCTTACCGCAACAGGCACCGTAACCGCCTCAGGTAAACCGTATTGGGATCGCAGTACCGTGTGGGGGATATTACAAAATCCAGCCTACAGGGGACGAGCTGCTTTCGGAAAAACACAGGCGCGTGATCGTTTACCTCGGATACGCGCACAACGCCACAGTGCCGAGGTGCCCAGGAAGGGGTATTCAACCGTGCGTACGGATCCAAGTGAGTGGATCGAGATATCCGTACCGGCAATCGTCAGTGACGGGTTATTTCAGTCGGTTCAAGAGCAACTTGCTGAGAATCGCAGAGCGCGCCAGAGTCGTCATGGTGCTGTTTACCTGCTTCAGGGCTTGACCGTTTGCGGCCATTGTCACTACGCCTATTACGGTAAAAAGATCAGCAAGACCGCGGCCAAAGGCCAACGTCGGGACTATGCCTATTATCGTTGCATTGGAACCGATGCCTACCGCTTTGGTGGCGAGCGCGTCTGTGACAATCAGCAAATACGAACGGACCGTCTCGATGAACTGGTGTGGCAGCAGGTTGTTGAGCTGCTCGCTCACCCTGGAAGACTAAAGAATGAATATGAACGTCGGCTGGGAATCCTTGAAGAAAAAGAAAAAACAAACCCTGATACTGCCGCGCTGGAACGACAACGACTGCAATTCGAGAAAGGCAAGTCGCGGCTCATCGATAGTTATGCCGAAGGTATGATCGACAAAATGGACTTTGATCCAAAGATGCGAAATTTGAAGAGTCGTCTGGAACAGCTTGATCAGCAGATTCAGGGCTCACGGCGCCATCAGGTGGGTCAACGCGAGCTGTTTCTCGTAATTAATCGTCTCGAAGAGTTTGCCGCTGCTGTCCATGACCGATTGGGTACTGTCGATTTCGTCACGAAACGCGAGATTATCCGTGGCCTGGTCAAACGTGTCGAAATTCATAAGGACGAAATTTTGGTGGTGTTCCGGGTTGATCCGGATCCCGGGTTCAACGCCAGCGAGACGTCGACTGGCTCAGGCACCGGAGAGAAAAGTATGCAAGATTGTACGCGGCGTAATCTCGCCGCTGCTGGCGAATATCTATCTTCACTACGTGCTGGATCTGTGGACAAGGCAGTGGCGCCAGCGGCATGCCCGTGGCGATGTTATTGTTGTGCGCTATGCGGACGACAGCGTGGTGGGTTTCAGGGCGCAATGGCAGGCTCAGCAGTTTTTGGTGCAGTTGCAGGAGCGCTTGGCCAGGTTCGGTTTATCCCTCAATGCCTCGAAGACACGGCTGATTGAGTTTGGTCGTTTTGCTGCGAGAAATCGTAGGAAGCGAGGCTTAGGTAAACCGGAGACTTTTGACTTCCTGGGCTTCACACACTGTTGTAGTACCAACAGAAGCGGTGGGTTTCAAATTCTGCGACTGACGGTCAAGAAGCGAATGCGTGCGACGCTGCTGGCTATTCGGGATGAGCTGAAACGTCGACGCCACGAATCTGTTCAAGTCGTGGGTCAGTGGCTTACCCGGGTGGTCACGGGATACTTCAACTACCACTCGGTGCCGGGGAACCTGATACGTCTTGGTGGTTTTCGTCTGGCGGTATGCCGTCTATGGCGGCAAGCCCTAAAACGTCGCAGCCAGCGTAATCGGCTTCAATGGTCACGCTACGGACGCCTTGTCGACCTCTACATGCCTAGACCCAGAAATGCACATCCTTACCCTGAGGATCGCTTCGCGTCACGTACCCAAGGCAGGAGCCGTATGCGGTAGTTCCGCACGTACGGATCTGTGCGGGGGGTGGCAGGTAACTGCCATCCCTACCGCGACCGTCGAGGCAGGCATGATCGAGGATGGTCACTACAGTCTCCACGTCGCCAGTTGCAGGTAGCACTTTTGCCGCGAGCGAACGGAGTCCGCTGTGCAATGACCCCTGCTTGATACCAGACTGCTGGCCCTCCACGGGCACTTTGTTAGCATTAAAATAGGATTACGTGGTCAACCAGGACTCTACGGTGTCCGAACCAAATTTTGCTTTCCACTCTTTCAGCGTTTTGTGGTTGCCGCCTTTAGTTTCCACGACTTCGCCAGAATCCGGATTTTTGTATACCTTCACTTGACGAGGCTTACGGGTGCCCGCTTTGGATTCGATGGCCGGAGCGCGACGGCGAGCTTGAGGATCAAGCAAGCTGATCACGTTCGGCAGGCTGTAGCCGTACTCACCCAGCAAAACGCGCAGTTTGCTCTCAAATTCCATTTCCTTCTTCAGGCCGGAATCACTTTTCATCGACTCGAGCTCCGCCAACTGGGCGGCCAGTTGTTGTTCAAGTTTACGGTATTCAGCCAGACGAAACATTGGTAATTTCCTTCAATTTGGATAACACGTAGTGTCGGGACACATAATAGATCGTTTTACAGCCCCAAATCTCTTTGGAGTTGCTCCTCTTGAATCTCCTCAGTTGCATGCCCACCCTTCACCAGATACCACTGGAGCTGAGAGCGTAGGTGGTCTTTGAGTCGAGACCGCAGTTCAAGGTAACCAGGAACATCAATACAGGATTCAGGATCAAGCCCTCGTTGCCGCAGCACTGCACGCAGTACCTGAACACCTAGCGGGCCAATGTCGGAAGCATGTAATCGCACTAGAGGATCATATCCCGGATGCCTCTTGAAACTATCCACGGCCCGCTGAATTAATGCTTCAAACGTTAAGGCGTCACACGCTTGCTGTGCCGATAGCCACACTTCAGATTCGAGTTCACTGTTCATTCACATATCACTCCTCGCTTACTAGGAGCTCCCACCCAGATGTTGTCCGACACGGGTATTTTTTAGAAAAATTACTCGTTGTTTGAAATCAAACTGGAAAGCAGCGGCTCACGCCGCGAAGTGGCGATTTTGCTATGCCCACAGGGCAGTCACACATCAGCGTCAACAGGATAAATCGCAAGAAAAGGCCAGAAGCAGGAGCACTGCAAAAGCAAAAATCACATCGTTTTGCCAGAAGGGTCGGTGAAAGGTGGAGCGCCGAGATCGCTGCTTTTTTGTTGGTCTCAAATAATAAAGATCCGTCGCTGAAAAAAAATTTCAAGGGGCCTTCTGAAAAAATATTTTTGTTGACACTGCCCAGCAAGAAATAATGACGGCCCAATACGCTGGCTTTCAGAGGTGTGCGATGGGTGCATTCAAATCTAAACGTCCAGCAGCGTACAATTGCGTATCCTGTTGGAACGCATGGGTCGTCCAGGAAGGTGGTGGCTTAAATTGAATCCGCCCCTGCAGATACACGCTAGCGCAGAATGTAAATGTATTAAGGGAAATCTTGATGGCGGTCGATTTGAAAAGCCTGTGGCAGCGCGAGCGTGCGAGACGGGCGGCTTTGTGGGATCTGGAGGGATTGCGACCCGGTGATGAACGCGCAATACCCCACCTGAGCATTCTCGATGAGATTGATCGGCAAGATCTCGAACAATCTCATGGGGAAGCTCAGCTCATGACGATTGAGGAGTTGCGAGATTCTGTGCCAGAAACGCCGTTCGAAAGCTGCGATGGCCACCATTTCGTGATCGTTCTAGACCAACACATACCTGAAGTTTGGCGAACGAGATTCGAAGCAGCCAATGCGCTCTCCGAACGTTTTTCTGAAGGAAGTTATGCCCACGACTGGCGCCAATTTCTGAGGGGCTGGATTCGAGACATGGAGCATTTAGCGGCTCACCGTCTCTCCTAATTTCCCCTGGTTTGCGACGGCGACTATCCCCTCCTCGCCAGCGGCCCGTCGCACAAAAAAAAGTCCTGAAAGCCGACATGGTTTTGACGCGCAAGACTGCTTAACCCGAGCCACGAGGTGCGGGCTGAAGTAAATGACGCGCATGGAAAAGTTTGGATCGAAGGTGTGGCGGCACATCAGCAATGTGGCCCGGTTACATACCTAAATCTATGCCCAATTGATCCTCCTTCATTTCGTCAGTTGCCAGGTCATTGACCACGAGATGCCATTGCAGCTGCTGACCCAGATGATTTGTCAGACGGGATCCGATCTCGATGTAATCCTCTGAGATGCTGGCATATAAACCTCGACTGCTCACTACACCTTGCAAAACCTGAACGCACGGTAACCCGAGTTCGGATACGTGAACTCGAGTCGGCCAATCATATATAGGTACACGCTTGTAGCTGGTGAGCGCCTCTTCAACCAGCCGCACAAATTCAGTGACACCACATGTCTCATATACTGAACACCAAATGGCTAAATCACGTTCCCTATACATCACTCTCCCTTATTACGAGGTTTTGCGTGGCATGAGCCGGTGAAACCCGAATTGGACGAGGATCAGAAAGCGAGCCTGCATCGTTTATCATCGAGCACGAGCGGTGCGTCCAGGTCAATGTCCCCATCACGACTAGCAAGGTGATGCGTGCGACCAACTCCAGTGGCAAAGGCCGCACTGTTCGGGCTGATGAAAAATGCCGGTGCTCAATAAAGTCAGCATCTGGGCTACTGCGCGTATTCATTCAAGAAACTCCCCGTTTGGCGTCCTGTTTGTCAGCGCGTAAACAGGAAAGCATTCAAGTGAGTACGCCGTGTTCGAGCTTTCCGATTAGATCGATCACGGCGCTCGCGCCCTCCTCCGTAATGAGCATTTCCAAAGGTGGCTTTGAGTTAAAACAACGCAGCGGCGAGCGTAAGAAAGCCCTGGCTGCCTGAACGTCGCCTTCGAACAGTTCGCAGGAAGCCTGTAGAGCAACAATCAATCCATACAGACGTCTGCTCTCGCACAAAGAAAAAAAACCTACCTTCGCCGCGCTCGACATGAGTTCGGAAGAAATACCGATGTGCTTACCAAGCAGCTCTTCATCGATACACAACATCTCGGCTAGAAACTGAAATGAGGGAAAAGGCATACGGCGCCGAACGACATCGTGAAGTTCAATGCCTGGCGAAGGCAAATTCACAGTGACCCAAATGTCTGTTTTCATGAATTCAACAAGGAGCTTTCCGTGAGTTCATGCGCAATCGCCTGAGGGTGACCAGTTGACGTGATCGAGGCATCGTACGCTGATCCAACGCTCCCCTCCCAAAGTCCCGGCTTGCCCACAAACCTCGCAGGTCGACATTGACCGCTGCTCTGCAGAAGTAACCATTTCACGGCACGCCGCATCACCACCGGAATAGTAGAAGCGTAACCCCCCGAATTTTTCCTTGACCTGACGCACCTGAATCGACGGCAGCTCAGGGTGAGCATCCATGTAAATTTTTAGCGTGCGGCAAAGCTCATCGATTAAATCCAGCCAACCTGGCAGGCATCCGATTTCGCGAAGAGGCGCGCTACAGAAAAACGCTGGGTAACGATCACGCAGGACAGGCAGTAGATCTTCAATCATTGGATTTTGTGCTCGCTTACTAATACGCAGATAGTGCCTGGACAGCGGGAAAGCTCGCATGCTTGCGCGCGCCTTGGCCTGCCAGGATGAAGATCGTGTCGTCACTTTCAAAAAAGCAGCCATCAAAATCACGTTGATATCCGCTTACGATCCTATCGCCAGGCTGGTACTTGTTCTGGCTGTCGAATACCGCTGCATGGGCATACAAAAGTGTTGCCTCAAGCCCCTGCGCTTTGATTTCTCGCTCCTGAAACTCTGGGAGCATCACATCCAAAACCATCCAATGTCTGACGATGCAAAAAGGCCTTTCTCTGAAGGTATCGGCGGCCAGTACGATCAACTCATCGTCGCCAAGTTTTGAGCCTCCTAGAGGGCGTGCTGAGCCGAACAGTAAATCGCCCAGCAGGTCTGCATCCGTAACTCTTGTATTCATAATCTCGCTTCAACTCTTGCCGCGGGTACCAGCCCAAGAATCATTTTCCCGATCCCCGTTACCACCTGGATAACCCGAAGCTTTTTTGCGACGCGTATCCGCATTTGCAGATCGCTCAGTGATAAATCCGATTCATATAGAGGTTGTTGCCACCCGGCGCCCAGCTGACTACCAGGTACCGACTTCCTGCAACGGTTTGAAATATTGAATAGCCATTGACGAAGTCGACGCTTGTAATCCTGGACGTTCGTATGCTGGCGCCTTCGCGAAAACGCCCCGTTGTATCGCCATAAACTGTCCCCATCAGTATTGGAGGGCTATCGACAGCTGCGAGCAAATACGCGGAGATGGGCGTACCGAAATCCATTTCCATTGCCATGGCGACTGCTGGCGGAATCGATGGGCCACGCTCTACCTCGCTCATACCGCTGCAACTAAGAAGTGCATCTGGGTCACCAAGGGTCGTATTTGGTCTTTTCTATGCATCATTCGAAATCCGCATATCATGAAAAATCGGACACCGACCTGCGCGCTGACAGCATTGGAATGTAGACACGGTCGATATGTGCCAGAACCGTTTCACAGGTTTGAAGGCGCACTTAGTGGGCGCATGACGTCTGACCGCACTCACGAAAGGTTGATCATCAGGTTGGGATCAAAGCCAGTGTCTTCATATGGGTAGCCGCGAGGGTTGGAGACCACGCGACACCGGCCCAGTGTGATGTCGATGGCCCGGTGTGTATGTCCGAAAATCCAAAGATCCGCTTTATCCAGAAGCTCGTGCCAACGGTTTGAGTAAGCAGCACTCAAATGGCCCTCATGCTTGTCACCCATTACCTCGGCAATTGGTGCGTGATGCGTCACGACCACAGTTTTGCCATCGAATGGCTCATCGAGCTCCTTGAACAGCCAAGCGAACGACGCGTGGTTTCGACTGATGAGGTCGGACGGGCGCAGCCGGCGATAGTTTTCTCCAGTGCGAATGACACGAAAATCATTCATCCAATCCCATGCTGTTTGGGTCGCTGCAACCACGTTTCCGGTCGACGAAAAATCTGTCCAGCCGGTGGCGCAAAGGAACCGTGTTTGATTCCAAACAAACACCTCGTTTTCCAAGACGTGGACGTGTGGTAAGGCGGCTTCCTTCATTTTTTGGAGCGTGTAGTCGATGTGGCCACCATAGAATTCGTGGTTACCGCAGATGTAAATCACTGGGCAGGAAAAGGTCTCACCAGCCCAAGCAACGCCTCTAGCCTTCGTGTGGATATCGCCCGCGAGAATGACCACATCCGCGGCGACGGCTGGTGCCTCGAAGACAGCAAATTCGTTGTGCAGGTCTGAGTAAATTCGGAGCTTCATGGTGAACAGGCAACTTCGATTAAGGGATATATTGAAAGCCGTCATACCGCTCATACATGTCGGGCTAACCGATCAGAGGCGCAGGAAAATGATCAGCATGGATTCATGAATCTGGATCAGATACATCCCGGCGAACGCCGATTCACGCAAGGGCCATAGCTGAGCACAAATCCCAGTACAGGGACTATATTCCATGGAATGGGATTGATCAATATGGCTTTATCCTCAGCTTTGGGGATTTATAATGCCGTTGAGAGATCCGTTGGCAGCCGTCATCCGTCTCGTTCGGTCGGCCCGTGGCCTGGCGAAAGAGGATTTCCATGGCCAATTGGATGCCAAGCATGTTTATAACTTGGAGCATGCCAAGGCCAGCGTGACCCTCGACACCCTGGAAATTCTCGCTGAGCGGCTAGATATAGAGCCGCTGGCTCTCCTCGCCGTTGCGGCCAGTTATGAAAAGCAGCAGTCCCCCGAAGACTTTCTTAAGTACCTCAACGAGGAGATCAAGACACTCAAGGATCTGGGGGTTTTGGAAGGATTGCCGACGCAGTTCTTGGATGGCGCCCTGAAACCCCGGCTACCGGGTCAGCGGACTCCTCCTGAGAAGGTCGACGCGGTGCTCCGCTGCCGAGCGCACGGGCTGACTCAAAAACAAGCTGCGGACATTCTGGGCATGCCGACATCCACGGTGGGCCGGATCTGGAAGCGTATTGAAGAGTGAATGATCGCACCGGGTGACGCCGCGCCAGGTGCGATCAAAAAAAAGCAAAAAGCCTGTTGGGCCGCGGACGTTTTGCCTTGTTTCGCTATCCGCAGTGAGAGGCTGCGTCGGGCTGGCACGAGGTGTCACTCCCTGTCTTCCGGCGCAGCATCACTGAGAAACGAATTACGCGTTGCTGGATAACAACGCTCGTGCTCGTTTCTGGCGCGTCACAAAAGGAAAGGTGACCAGCAGAAATAACGACATGCCGAAGACGTCAGCCACGAAGTTTTCGTAAGCCAGGGTAAATGGGATTCCATTAGTGGCTGGATCGATAAACACTTCGTTGCCAATCGAGCCTGCGAGCACGTAGGCAACGCCGACAAGGGGGATCCAGCAGATCCCTTCGTTAAAGTCGCGCACAATCGATCGCCCCAACACGCGCACGAACGCTAACGGCCAGGAGTACCAAGGGATGCTAAGGATCTGCTTCATCACCGGGCGCAGCGGCGTCCTTTGTACTTTGCTGAACTCGAATGAGAGATAGCTCATCACGAAAGGAAAGGTGAAGCCGTACAGCGCATGGCAGAAGTTGTAATTCCACCCAATCAGATTGAACAACCGGCTTTGCACGATCAGGAACATCAGACTGATGCCGAAGCCGATGAGGGCGGGGATTAAGATGTAACCTTTCTTTAGCTGCATAAAAGCTCCTTGGTATGGATGAAAGCGACCCGTTATCTAGGCTACCGACCCACTCAAAGGCCACAAGTCAAAACAACCCCTAGAAATTCGCGGCGACTTTCGTTAAGCCCTTTACGCATCGAAACCCTCCCTGTTCATTTTGGGCATCAACTTCTTCGCACTTGATGCGACTCGCCCAATCCGCTTCAGTGGCCCAGAACAATCATTCGAAGAAACCATCTGGTTCAGGCGCTCATGCGCATGTTTCAGGCCAAGAGTACTTGCAACAGATCCGCTGCACACCGCGTTAAATTTGCTCAATCTAACTCTCCTTGGGGTGTTATTTAGTGGAGCTTTCATTGTTGATATCAGGATGCCCCGGGGCTTTTCGAAGCTGAGTGAGCTCCGCTGAATAGTGCAACGACAACCTCGTGGCTTCGGCCAGTTGCGAGCTCGCCTGCGCCAAACCCTCCTCTAGCCGCTTGGATTCGGCACGCAACATGCCTAGCTGTTCCTGAAGCGCTTCTTTCGCACCGTCAGCCTTGGCAACTGTTGTCTTCATGGCGGCAATCTCACCGGTCAATCGAACCGCCGCATCTTCATGCGTCGCCGCAGCTTTTGCCTGCTGTCGAGCCTCACTCAGCAAGCGCTCGTTATCTCTGTTGAGTCGAGTCAGTTCGTCCTGCTTGACCATCAACGTCTGCTGAAGTTGGCGCAGCTCAACCTGAACTTGCTGCACCTGTCCTTCGTGCCGTTGCTGTTCCTGATCTCGCTGCTCCTTGACTGCATTGCGGTAATGCTCAAGGGCATCTCGAGAGTGCAGGTGCTTTTCTTCCAGGGAGCGGATTTGCTCGTCCTTCTCCTGCACGCGAATTTCCAAGTCACTGCAATTTTGGCTCAGGCGGGCATTGCGGGTGAGCTCGGTTTGCAGGCTTGTCTGACAAATCTGCAACTCATCCGCTTGGAGCGCTAACGCTCCTTTTTGACTATCCACCTCACGCTGCAATGAGGTGACTTCGGCATTCAAGCCGTCGAGTTTTTGCTCCAGCTCGCTGCGCTGCTGGTCGAAGCGCGCCTGGGCGTACACAAGAGCTTCGCCTCCCTCCTCCGTCATTCGCTCTAACAGGCCGGCAACGAGCTCGGTCAATTCATCACTCAGCCGCTCTCTAGAAGCTCGCGGCCGGGGGTCAAAATCTTCTATTTCCTTCAAATAGCGGTGAATTGTTGTCTTTGAGCCGGTATTTCCCAACTCGATGCGCACGGCGTCGATGCTCGGATTCTCTCCCCGAGCAAGCAGCGATTCCCGGGCTTTTTGGACAATCGCCTTGTTAATTCCGCCGCGTGCCATTTTCCTCTCCTACGATTTCGTACTGTTTTACATACCACGTATATACATAGCACTTTACTACTATAAAAAGAACAATATCAGAGTGATTCTTTGATAAAATAATGGAGCGTTATCGCATCATAGAGTTGGTTTTGGCTTTTTCCGCCGCCGGAAAAGGTACGTTTCGCGCAGAAGGGTCGAGATGAACAAGGTTGATCGTTACCTGCAGGCTGGCACCCGGGAAAACACCCGGCGCAGCTACCGCGCCGCGGTGGAGCATTTCGAAGTGACCTGGGGTGGTTTTTTGCCGGCAACTGGCGATGGCATCGTGCGTTACCTCGCCGAGTACGCGGACAAGCACTCCATCAACACGCTGAAGCAACGCCTGGCGGCGCTGGCGCAGTGGCACGTCACCCAAGGATTCCCTGACCCCACGAAAACTCCCACCGTTAAGCAGATGATCAAGGGGATCCGGACACTACATCCGACCCAAGAGAAACAGGCCGCCCCTCTCCTTCTACTTCACCTTGAACAAGCGGTGAGTTGGCTTGAGCGAGAGGCGGCCCTGGCGGCTGAGCGCGATGACTACAAAAGCGTTATGAGGCATCGACGAGACATTGCTCTTGTGCTGATTGGGTTCTGGCGGGGTTTCCGGGGTGACGAGCTGGCTCGCCTGCAGGTCGAGCACACCAAGGCGGAGTCAGGGGTTGGAATTACCTTCTATCTGCCCCACACAAAGGGTGATCGACAGCACTTGGGGACGACATTCCACACCCCTGCGCTCAAGAAGCTCTGCCCTGTCCAGGCTTACATCAACTGGATCACTGTCGCTGGCATTGCGCGCGGCCCCGTATTCAGAAAAGTCGATCGGTGGGGCAATCTTGCTGAGGGCGGCATCAACTCAAATAGCCTGATACCTCTGCTTCGCCGAATCTTCGAACAGACAGGCGTCTCGGCTGACCTTTATAGCAGTCACTCCATGCGCCGCGGATTCGCGACCTGGGCATCGGCGAGTGGCTGGGACATTAAGAATTTGATGAGTTATGTGGGCTGGAAGGATGTGAAGTCGGCGCTGCGATATGTAGATGCCAGCTCATCGTTTGGGGAGCTAGCTGTTCAGGTTGCAGCACCAAAACCGGAACTGCTGAGGTAACCAGGATCGACCGGGGCGTAGAAAAAATTTAGTGGTCGCAGAAGACTAGTTTCATTCGATTAGCCCCGGTCAAGATTCATGATCGCGAGCTCAACTTGAGATGACATTTTTCTAGATCCGCGTCGGCAGTGCTAATTATCAACTGTTCGATAGTCTTGGACGGAGCAAGTCGCGGCCGCTACGCTCAGCCTTTGCTTAGGCCCGATTGACAGCGTGTTCGGCGCCTCACTCGCCACACCAATGAGCGTGCAAACTATGCTTAACGATTTGGAACTGACAGGTCGATCCAGGACACATATCGCGCAATATTACGAACCGCGTTTTGCCGCACAACCGGAGGCCGCGACTGCATTTCTGGACATGCGATCAGATGCGCTGCGAGCTGGTATTGATTTACTGCCGTATAGCAGCTTCCGAGACTTTCGGACACAGCTGCGCATCTGGAACTCTAAATTCAGCGGTGC
Source organism: Pseudomonas sp. LS2P72 (assembly GCF_054897865.1). NCBI lineage: Bacteria > Pseudomonadati > Pseudomonadota > Gammaproteobacteria > Pseudomonadales > Pseudomonadaceae > Pseudomonas > Pseudomonas sp. LS2P72. Next base: position 3,644,197 of record NZ_CM142708.1, on the reverse strand, counting down.
CAAACCGCTGTTTGACATCAACGGAAAGGCGCGTGACTTTACTCGACTCTCTGCCTCGGAAGTCATCGGTTGCATACTCAATTGGTCTGCGCTCCCGGGAGGCAGTCGTCACCATTGGGGCACAGAAATTGATGTCGTCGACGGTGCCGTGATGCCTCCTGGTTATCAGCCGAAATTGCTCCCGGAAGAGGTAGCTCACGACGGATTGTTTTTGCCACTGCACCAGTGGCTGGATCACCACATGACTGAATACGGCTTTTTCGGGCCTTACCTACGTGATAGCGGGGGGATGTATCCGGAACCTTGGCATCTCAGCTACGCCCCGCTCTCAATCAAAGCGCTGGATCAGGTAACTGTTGAACTACTCATAGACGCCGTTCAAAACGCGGATATCCTTGAGAAAGACTTGGTGTTGGAGAAAATCCCGGAGATCTATCGGGATCACATCCTCAACGTTTCATTGCCTGAAGCGTCACGTCCAGGTAATTGAGTGAGACTTCCACCAAGGTTGCAAGGAACACAAGTCTGGCTTGGCTGACCATTAATGACCCAGAGGCAACTTGTGTAGTTGGGAGCGGTTACGCCCTTAACGACCTAAGACAACCCCATCACGCCATAAAGCAGAAGCAGTTGGTCATGAACAACCATTGGATAGCTGCTAACGCACTCACTGGCGCTGACGCCGTAAGGCCTGCTTGTCGAGGTGATGACTCACTTTCTGACTATATATGTCCTGCATACCTTGGGGGTCATTATACAGTACCACCCCTCGCGCCAATTTATCTCAATAGCCAGTGGGCACTGCCAAGGTAACTTCACAAAATTTCCCGGGACTCGATGAAAATGACGACCCGTTTACCGAGCAATGGTAGGCGTGGGCAGTAAATTTTAGGATGTCAATCAACTGTCGCGTAGATGCCCTGAATAAAGTTGCTCTTACCCCATGGACACCTACTGGCCAATCGTAGAAGATAGCCAAAAACCGATCTTGAAACATTTGGTAAAAAGTCTTGGTCGCTGAATCAGGGAGATTCACGACTACAGGAAGGCCCTGCCCCAAAACTCTGTAAAAATCATGATGGAAAGTGACGACGGGGCGTAAGCCATAGAGCGCAGAATCACCAACTCTGTGTATTAATATGGCTGACGAGGCAGATTTAGCGGATGGGTAGCCAGCCCACAATTCATAACCGAGTATTTGATTATTAGATGACAAAGTACAGCGTAACCAAGATGGCTGAGAATGCACGTACTCACCGGGTTGCTCAATGGCAACATGCAAGTCAAATTGTAAATGGTGAATTTTGAAAAGGCGATCAGTAGCCATATGATTTTTTCGACGACAAACTATAAAAACCGCTGGCAAACTCCACAAGTGGTTCAGAGTAAAATTTCGCAGCAATAGACTTTAACTCATCATGTAGACCAGGTGCCAAAGAGCTTATAAATACATTCGAGAGGGATCCGAGCTGTTGCATGCTGGATATTGGAATATGCGCCGGAAAAAGATCGTTGATTACGCCAAGTAATTGACTGGAAAGCTTACGATCATAAATGCCCAAGATTATTGCTGTAAGTACAGTTGCTAACCGCCTTTGAAAAACATTGGCCGTAAGCGCGCCATAATGCAGCAATTGCCGGAAGCTTTGCACAGCTGGGTATTTCATGCGCACAACGTACCGCTGTGACACCAGACCATATCTAGGATAAAGCAGCAATCGCATTAACAGCTTCACGGTATCGGATTGGTAGCTTCGAGATATATCATCCCACTCCAGAAAACGTGACTGTGCTAGTGAGGCTGCATCAATTAGGATGGGAGGACAATGGTTTGGGGCAAAAAGATTTGATCCGCGCTGATATGACAATCGGAACATATGCATGGCGCGATCCAGTGCCTTGGGATTAGGAGATGGAGCTTCACACAATGCATTTTTATGCAGATCGCAAACCGTGTAATACACAACACCCCATTTCGTTAAGCATCCTGGATACTTTTGAGCCTGGATTTGCTCACAAAAACATTGGTGACAATAAGCTCGCCGAAAATGAAAAGGCATGACCCACTTACTGCCCGACGAAAACATAGCGGCGAAAAATTCAACCCGAAAATCAAGCGATTCACAGCATTCGATAAAAAATCCGCTATCAAAAGAATAGTCTGGGTCGAAATTTTCTACTAGAGACCAACGAGTATACAACCCCGCAATCTCGTCATCTTGCATTGCTGATATTTCTTCGAATAACGAAAATCTGAAGACCCAAGTGGAAAAAGTCTCACCATCGAAAGGGGTATAAACACCGTCATATGCATGTTGCATAATCAATTCCTTAAGGGTGTGAGATTCGAAATCAGCGACTCTGGGCTCCATAGATATGTACGGGCGGCAGCCAGAATCTGATATGTGTTCCCAATGGTACCGCCTGAGGAACGATATAGAGTCTCGAGAATCAACTGCGCATTTATTGATTCCGGAAATGCGCCAAATAGATTTCCAACTTCAGACCTGAAATGCTGATAGTACTCTGCGGTGGATTCAAAGCTGCGACAGTCGATGGTCTGGGCAACGCGTTTGGCTTCAAACGGGCGGGACAAAGGTGCCGGATTTGTCAACGTTTCAAACAGAATGAAGTTTAGAGATTGAAGCTGCTCTATCAATCTAAAAAGATCATAGCGTCTCGCACCTGAGGCATTCCAGTATTCGTGGGCGTCTGATACAACGACCGTGGTAACATTTCTAAGCTTAAGTATTTCGTGAATATCCTTGCCAATTATATGGGGGTGCCTCCCGCTGGGGATTAAGCCTAACACATGAAAGAAATCATCCATAAACCTATTTCCCTTCTCCCACAAAAGTGGACGCACCATTAAAGCAAATGGCGATAGTGTTGCCATAAGTTGTGAACAGCATGTGGACAGTCCGGAACCTGATTGTCCAACAACTTTCAAAACGTGTCCGGGAAAAACTGGAGCCGCAAGTACTTTGCTGATTTTACGGCAAAGATTTTTTTTGGGAATTTGTAGGGTTGATTATCTTCGGAATCATACTATTTCCCTTTGTCTTTACCTACTGAAGTGGATGGCAGCGTCAACTGGTACCCAAACTTCTTAGTTATGTCCATGACATGCGGAAATTGCTTATTATGAATTCTCTCCGCTCCCGTTTCGATTGCATCCATGGCGAATGCCTTCATAATTTTCACGACGTTATCCATGATTCCATGAGAATATTTGAAAAGCAGGTCGCGTAACCGCTTTTGAGCGAGACCAGAAGGAAGCCGTAGCGGCAGGTGCGACTCATACGCATGAACGAAATCAGTGAAATCTTGGTCATTCTTCCAAGGAGTAAGCTCCCATTGGACAAATCGACGATTGAGCTGATCGTCGACTGCTAAAACTTGGGCTGCAGTGTGGTTGCCAAACACGATCAGGCACAGCATCAATGGGTCGCCAGCCATATTTTTCATCAAAGAAAGTGTGGCCCTCTTTTGACCATAGGCTTGAGACATTGCGTCGTGAATCTCGTCAATCAAGAGCCCCGTGACGTTTTCGGCTTTTATAACCCGAAATACTGCGGCAGTTTTTGGCGTCGATTTTCCGGTAGACTCAACGCCGAACGCGATACATACAGATTGATGGAGGCGATACCGATCTAGGTTTTCGGTCATAGTGACGAATTTTAGCTTGTAAGGAGATATGATATTTAAGTCGATTAGTCGCTGAACAATCGCAGATTTTCCGTAACCTCCTTTCCCGTAAACAATGATGCACGATGCCTGAAGTTGATCTTCAGTGTAAAGCATGTTTTCAATACATTTGAACAACGGCGCGAGGCGTGGTGTGTTAATCCAGAAGTCATGTCGACATATGGCTATTCGATTGGCATTCGGTAGACTCGCCAAATGGCGTTTAGCTTCAACGATGTGCTCGTACTGTTCCATGCGTTATCCTCAAAAAATAATAACAGGAATGATGCTCTCGAATAAATCTTGGAGATGCATTTATGGGTCTGATATCGTGAGCCATTAGAAAACGGCTCACGCAGCAGAATGTGAATGTACGGTGATTGTTTGTGGTCTAGCTGTGTTGATCCAAACTAGTTAGAACTGAACAAATCCAACGAATCAGAAGTCTAAGGGGTCGATGATGATTCGTGGCATCCAATCTTCTTGAATCGCATCCTCCTTGGGTAGCGGCAGCGTAAGCACCTCATCGAATGCGGCATCGGTGAACGCTGCATTAGCGTCACTTTCAATGCCAAAGTCATCATCTTGATCTTCAGGCAGCCCTCCCTCTTTTTTCAGCCTTTTGTAATCCGCTGTTTGCTGATTGGCCTCATCGATAATCCGAAGTTGTTGTTCTATGGCATGGCCTGCATATGGATCATCTATCATGCCATTCGCCACCACCCCTGGGAGCTTCTTGTGTTGCCGGAATGTCTTGTCAATCCTGTAGGCCTCATAAAGCGTTGGCAGCCCCGCTCGGGTATATGTGCAAGGCACCTTTATGAACACCCCATTAAGTAATACCCATATTTCAGAAAGATCCCACTGATCGTAGCGTATATCTACTTCACTATTGCGGAATTCATTTAGGACTTCCGAATCATAACGACGAGCAGAAAAATTTATTCCGTATGGGTGTACCGTTAACCGATACTCAGATGGTAAAAAATCGATCAAGAACCTTCTTTCATCTTCTTTTGGGACTATTGGTACGCCTTGCTTTGCATAATAGTCCCACGCTTGACTCGGTGTACATTTCAGTTCTCTGTGTTTTATTCCGTGGTATGCAATCACCTCGTGCATGACCCAATCATAGATTTGATAAATGTCCAGTGAGGCGTCTTTTTCGGTTGAAAGATATTTTCGCTCCCCCACATTTCTACCCGTAGCCCCAGGTACGAAACGGACGTGGCCCATAAAGGTACCAATGACACGTTCAATATGACCTCCATACCACTTTTTGTCTTTGGGGCGATGGATCCAGTCGATCCCCCAATGATCTTTACACTTCTGAAGCAGGGCCTTACTGATGAACTCTGCAGCATTGTCTGTACGTATACACTTCATCAATCCGAAATAAGCATACTCAAGTGGATCAATACCGAGCTTCCTGAGCCAATCATCCTTCCTGAGCACCGCAAAGACCAATGCGTTCTGAACGGTTTGGATATTCGGGTTACTCATACTGATGTAGAAACCCAGGATCACCCTAGTGGTCATGCAGATCAACATTGTAATCCAAGGGCGGCCAACGATTACGTCACGATGAATATGATGCACTGCCAATACATCAATTTCGGTATGATCCATCTGAACGTCGCTAAGTATATTCCCAACCTTAGATTTCTTACCTTTCCTCCTATGCTCTTGATCACCTTCGTCTTTACCTAGCTTACGATAGTCTCGTTCCTTTATAGGCTTGGATTTGATAAATTTGGTCACCACATAAAGTGTGGGCTCAGGAATGTTTATGCGTTTAGCAAACCTCCCTGCGTACCTGGCAACATCTATATATGAAGCGCCTGGGCCTCTCCATCTCCTGTCGTATGCGCGTTGCAATACCTCTTGGAGTAACGGAGATGCTCGAATGAGACCTCGGCGGGGCCCTCTCTTTTTTCGTACGAACTCACGCGCCCCATACGTAAATAGCTTGTCTTCGGGAGAATCCTTCGTCTCAATGCCCGACTCGACGAAACTTTTCTCACCCTCTACTCTTCTGTATATCTCGTAGAGTTTAAAAAACTGAGAACGACCAACCCTTAATCTTTTCATCACCTCTTCGCGCGACTTACTGCCAGCGTGATATTTTCGAAGAAAATTTTTTCTTTTCTCCGCGAGCTGCCGTTCTTGCTCACTAACGTCATCGTCCTCGATCGGTTTAATCGACTCTTCTTCGAACTCAACGCCACTAGCAATCCAAGGATCAGGGATCGGAGTGTATTTAGATTCGATCTTGGTTTTATCAGGTGATCTGCCTTCTAGTTTAGCGGGAAGCTCTTTCAAATTGCGCTCCTCTTCGTAAGACTGGTCATTGATTATCACGCAGAAAAAGTTATGCCAGATTACCTAAGTTCGCAAGTCGATAACCTACTGGCAATATGAAGGCTGCCTCTGGCTGCCGATTGAAAACCACTGGTGATATATACAACGAGTATATTATATATTGACAAATGCAAAATAATGAAATCAGACCAAAATTAATTCTTTTATATTAATCAACTACGGAATAGCCCGACAAATCATCATCTTATGATTAATTTTATGATTTTTACGAAAATTGATAGGAGGTTATTTCATGAATTAAATGCCTTATAAGTATGAGCATTAATTTTTAATAGACTAATTCCGAATTGTTCTAACAGACATTTTAATTTTCTCAAAAAAAATGAAGCTCGAACCAGCAACTAACTTTATCTCAAGACAATTGAGTACACAATTAGTTGGCAGAGCAGTCCCGGCCATTGCCAATTTGACGCGTGGACTGGTCGTTTACCGTCCTATACGTAGCGGATAGCCGTCGCATCGAAGCGTTCGACGCCTTTAGATCAGGTCACTTCCAGATGAATCGATTATGGTGGTGCAATGGCATTAATCGTGGATCGATTGGCAGCCAACCAGGCTGTCCAGAACATGACGGCATAGACAGTGACAATTTAACTGGACTTCAGAAAACGTGGAGTAATTTATGAGACTTCGGATTCTGAAATCCGATTAATTAGCGCTGAAGAAAATTTCCTTTTTAAACTCATAGAGTTAGCGGAGTCCAGTTATCTCTCAGTGCTCACAGCAATCACCACTACCCCTATCAAATCGCTTTCCTCTTGATATCTCCAGCAATCAATAATCATGTAAATGCAGCTTCGGCTTCGGCTTGGAGTTCGATGGCAGGCATCCAGATTAAAGCGTCAGCGAACTTCCCGTACGGGGCATTGAAGAACCTTATGGATCTCAGAAATCACCTGCATCGTTGCGTCTTCGATCGTTCCTTCATTACGGCATAAAACCCAGCCGTGATCTGCAATCGCTCGCTCGAACGCCTTGGTACAAGCGACATGTTCTTCCAGCTTATGGATCACAGTACTGCTCAGCCCACGCCGCCGTGCCGCTGCCCTCGCCCATGAAATTTCAGGGGCGGTGACAACCCCGACATGCAGGTCTGGCACTCGTACGTTTCGATCAATGTTCAACTTCAGAATCTCTGCAAACGGGACTATCCGGCGAAAAGCGGCATCAGACGGGTACCAGCGATCGATCAAGATGATGCTGCCTGGTGGCTGTTTAGTCAGCACGTGCTGGGAAATCCAGGTACGGCTATCAGCAAAGCGCTCACAAACCTCCAATTCCAGATCCCGGGTGGGATTTCTGACGAGTTTGTTAACGAGGATCATTGTTTCACCCCTATAGGGATCGCTTTTTTTCTCGCAAAGTCGGATCACCTTTTTGTTGTCTGCCCTCAGTGCTTTCGTAACGGCCTCCAACAGTGTGGTTTTGCCGGCTCCCTTGGGCCCATCTAGAGAAACAAACAGCGGACGATTCATTCTTCACATGACGATTGATATACGGTTTTTTTTGCCCTGTTCGTTCGCTGGAACCGCTTGCGCGACGACGCGAATCGAGTGGAAGGCCCTTATGAACAGACATTGATGAACACTCTAACCTCATTTCTGACTGACGGGGCTCAAATCCAGGGTTACAGCTGCTTGGGTGCCTCGAACTTCCTCGTCGGATTATCCATAACGGTCAAATGCGCTGCCTTTCAAGGTTGCCAGGGAGAAAAACGGTCTAATCCCTCGTGGGGTTCAGGAATACACTTAATAAGAGGCTCCTGGCCAAATGTGTTTAGGGGGCCTTCCAAGCATCTACTTTCCAGGAGCTTCCCCACCCGCGTCTGACAAAAGTCATTTGGCTGACTCCCGTCAAGGTATGTCGCCATGTTATCGACTCTGGAACTACGCCATCTCGTAGAGCAAAGCTTCCTCCCGAATCGCTGCGACTGTACGGTCGATCCAGCTGCGGCGCTGACCGTTCGTTTTTATCAGGGCACCTCCAATCAAGAAATCCTCACTGTCACCGGGATCTCGATTGCCCCGCTCAACAACGGTTTTGCCATCGAGACCCTGATCGCAGATCTGCGAAGCGACCTCGAACGTGTCAGCGCTGCCACTCCTTGCTACTCGGCAAATCCTTCTGGCAAAAGGTAGTGGCGAAAACGAAGGTAATAAAAAGCCCGGCATCAGGGTCGGGAACTGTCAGCACGGCCGCTATTTCCCTATATTTCGCCGCTCACGCCCTCCACTGCTGCATTGCTTCGCTAACTGAGCGAGCGTCAACAGAACATTACTTTTCCGAAATCCCTTACAACCGCTAATCAGTTAGTTCGGTTTTTTGACGCTTCCCCGATATGCGGTCACAACTTTTGCGCTCCGTTGGGTCATAACACGGTAGCTGTCGATGGAATATTGGCATTTATCGAGGTTTCCGCCTGATACGGAGATAAGCTCATGATTTTCAATGTACAAAATTTTGGCGCCAAAGGAGATGGCATTACTGACGACACGGCCGCGATACAAAGTGCGATTGATGCAGCGGCCGCTGCAGGCGGTGGGCAGGTGTATATGCCCACCGGAACTTATATCGTCTCGGGAGGTGAGGAACCCTCCGACGGTTGCCTGATGCTCAAGAGCAACGTCTACCTGTACGGCGACGGCATGGGCGAAACAACCGTCAAAGTGGCTGACGGTTCCGACACCAAGATCACGGGGGTCATCCGCTCGGCCTATGGCGAGGAAACCCACGACTTTGGCGTCAGCAACCTCACCATCGACGGCAACCGTGACAACACCACGGGCAAGATCGACGGTTGGTTCAACGGCTACATTCCCGGCGAAGCAGGCTACGACTCCAACGTCACCCTCGACAGCGTCGAGATCAAGGATTGCTCCGGGTACGGTTTCGACCCCCACGAGCAGACCGTCAACATGGTCATCAAGAACAGCGTGTCCCACGGCAATGGCCTGGATGGCTTCGTGGCTGACTTCCTCAGCGACAGCACCTTCGAAAACAACGTCGCCTACGACAATGACCGCCACGGTTTCAACGTCGTCACCAGTACTCACGACTTCACCCTCACCAACAACGTTGCCTACAACAATGGCGGCAATGGCATCGTGGTGCAGCGCGGCAGCGAGGACATCCCCTCCCCCAGCAACATCACCATCACCGGTGGCGAGGTGTATGGCAACGGCGCCGAAGGGGTGCTGATCAAAATGTCCAGCGAGGTGACCGTCAGCGGCGTCGAGATTCACGACAACGCCAGCGCCGGGATCCGCATCTACGGCAGCAACCACGTCGAGATCATTGACAACACGCTCAACAACAATTCCCTGGGCAGCCCCGTACCGGAAATCATCATCCAGTCCTACGACGATACCCTCGGCGTGTCCGGCAAGTACTTCAACGGCAGCGACAACACGATCCAGGGCAACATCATCATCGGCAGCAATCTGTCGACCTACGGTGTTGCAGAGCGCAATGAAGACGGCACCGATCGCAACGCCATTATTGGCAACACCATCAGTCACACCAGCAAAGGTGCCACGCTGGTCTATGGCGACGGCAGCTACGTCAGCGCCACGGTGCCGATGACCACCGTGCAAGGAACGGCTGGTAACGACACCCTGCTGGGCAGTGACGCCAGCGAAATTTTCTACGGCGGCGCCGGCAACGACACCATCAATGGCGGGGCCGGTGGCGACATTCTGGTGGGGGGGGCAGGCATCGACAAACTCACCGGCGGTACCGGCGCCGACACGTTCCGTTTCGTCGCTCAGTCCGACAGTTACCGCAACGCAACCACAAGTTTCGATGACACCATCACCGACTTCGACGTCACCCAGGACAAGATCGATCTCGCCGGCCTCGGTTTCACCGGCCTGGGCAATGGCCGTGGCGGCACCTTGCAAGTCAGCTCTAGCGCCAGCAATGACCGCACCTACATCAAGGACTACGATGCCGACGCCAGCGGCAATCGCTTCGAGTTGATTCTCTCGGGCAACCTCGCCAGCACCCTGACCGCCAACAATTTCATCTTCAATCGGGTGGTCACCGGCACCAGTGGCAGCGACTCGCTGCTGGGTAGCGATTCGGCCGACACCTTGCTTGGCCTCGCGGGTAACGACAGCCTCAGTGGCGGCGCGGGTGACGACAGGCTCGACGGCGGCGCCGGTATGGACACCCTCACCGGTGGCGCCGGGGCGGACACCTTCGTGTTCTCCAACCGTCTGGACAGTTACCGCAACTACAACACCGGCGGCGCCAACCTTGGCGACCTGATCACCGACTTCGATATCACTGCCGACAAGATCGACCTCTCGGCCATGGGTTTCACCGGCCTGGGCGATGGCAAGAACAACACTGTGTACGTGGCGCTCAACAGCGCCGGCACCAAGACTTACATCAAATCCCTGACCGCCGACGCCAATGGCAACCGCTTCGAAGTGGCGCTGGACGGCAACTACCTCAACACGCTGACCAGCGCCAATTTCGTCTTCGCCTCGACGTCACCGACCAATCAGGCGCCGGTGCTGGCCACGGCGATGCTGGATCAGAACGCGACCGAGAACACCCCGTTCAACTACGCGGTGCCGGCCACCAGCTTCACCGATCCGGATAATGACAGCCTCAGCTACACCGCGACCCTGGCCGATGGCAGCGCCCTGCCCGCGTGGCTGAGTTTCAATGTCACCAACCTGACCTTCACCGGCACACCGACCAGCACTGCGTCCGGCAATTACAACGTACTGGTCAAAGCTACAGACCCGGCCGGTGCATCGGTCAGCGACAGCTTCGCCCTGGTTGTGGCTGATGCGCCCGCCAACACCGTCACCGGCACCAACAATGCCGAAACCCTCAACGGCACGGCGGGCGCAGACCTGATCCTCGGCCTCGGTGGCAACGACACAATCAAAGCCGGCACCGGTGCGGACATCGTCGACGGCGGCGCCGGACGCGATTCACTGTACGGCGGCGACGGTGCCGACACCTTCCGCTACACCAACGCGCTCGACAGCTACCGCGACTACGACACCGGAGGTGTCACGGCCACCGACACGATTTATGACTTCACCGTGGGCGTCGACAAGATCGATGTTTCGGGCCTGGGCTTGATCGGCCTCGGCGACGGCAGCAATGGCACGTTGTACGTTACCCTCAACGCGGCCGGCGACAAGACCTACATCAAGTCCTCCGAGGCCGACGCCGATGGCAATCGCTTCGAAATCGCCCTCAGCGGCAACTACCTCAACACCCTGACCGCCAGCGACTTCGTGTTCGGCGAGCGCGTCCAGCAGGACATCCTCTACGTGCCCACCCTCGGCCAATCCAATGCGCGCTTGCTACGCATGACGGAGGACGACAATCAGTCCGGCACCTCGATGCTGGTCAACGACCTGGACCGCTACACCTCCTATGATGTGCGCAGCCAGTTCACCGATGCCGATGGTAACGGCATCGACATCGCGGTGGGCGGCAGCACGGTTACTGGCCTGTCGACGCTCAGCGCCGAAGAACTCAAGTTGTGCTGGTGGCTGACCGACACCAACCAACCCGGGCCTGCGCTGTTGCGCGCCGTGACGCTGCTGCGGGACCAGCTCACCGAACTGCAATCCATCAATAACGTCACCATGGGCATCATTTGGGGCCAGGGCGAGGAAGCCGCCCAGGAGATCGCCCGCGCCACGGACAAACCAGCGGCAGCAGCGGCCTACAAGGCTGCGACCCTGAAGGTGTTTGATTACCTGCATGCCCAGCTCGGCAACTTCAGCGTGTACATGATGGAAACCGGTCACTACGCACAGGACGCGGCGCGTACCCGTGGTTATTCGGAAGACAAGATTGCCTCCATCGTCGAGGGGGTTGGTTATGTCCGCGCCGCCCAGGAAGCCATCGCCGCCGAGCGCGCCGACGTCAAGCTGGCGGTCGACTACACCGACCTCCCCTTGCGTCACGAAGTCGATCCGCTGGCGTATCCCGACGATGTCTGGCACCTGCACGAGGAATCGGCGGAGATCGTCGGCCAGCGCCTCGCCGATTACATTGCCAATGATCTTGGCTTCCAGGGCAATCCCAACGACAACAACAGCGTGCAGGCCATTTTCGACAACGCTCAGAACATGATTTCCGGTACCGACCAGGCGGATACCCTGGTGGGCAGTTCGGGCAACGACACACTGGATGGCGGCCTGGGTGCCGACACCATGACCGGTGGCAATGGCAACGACGTCTATGTGGTCGATAACGCGTCCGACCGCGTGGTGGAAACCAACACCTCGACCTCGCAGATCGATACGGTGCTGGCCTCGGTCAGTTGGACCCTGGGCGCCAATCTCGAGAACCTGGTGCTCACCGGCGTGTCGGCCATCAATGGCACCGGCAATGAGCGGCACAACTTCATCACCGGCAATGCCGCCAATAACGTGCTCGATGGTGCCGCAGGGGCCGACAGCATGAGCGGCGGCGATGGCAATGACACCTACTATGTCGACAACGCCGGCGACGCAGTGATCGAAATCAACAGCAACGCGGCGCCTGGAGGAATCGACAGCGTGCACAGCAGACTGGCGGCTTATACCCTCGGTAACAACATCGAGCGTCTTTACATCGATAGCACTGGCGCCGCCAATGGCACGGGCAACGCGCTGGACAACACGCTGTTCGCCGGAGCCGGCAACAACGTGCTGGACGGGCGCGATGGCATTGACACGGTGTCCTATGAACGCGCCCTGTCCGGCGTTACCGTAAATCTTTCGACGTCAGCGCAACAAAACACCCTGGGGTCCGGGCTCGACACCTTGAAATTCTTCGAAAACCTGACGGGTAGCGCCTACGCCGACAGTCTGTCGGGCAACAGCGTCGCGAACGTTCTGAACGGTGGGGCGGGCAACGACACGCTGGTGGGCGGTTCGGGCGATGACCGGCTGATTGGTGGTGCAGGCACCGACAACCTCACCGGTGGCACCGGCGCGGATACCTACGCGTTTAGTGCGCTGTCGGACATGGGCGTCGGGGCTTTGCGCGATGTGATCAGCGGTTTCAAGAGCACCGAGGGTGATCATCTGGATTTCACCGGCCTGGATGCCAACCCGCTGACCACCACCGTCGACGCCTTCACGTTCATCGGCAGCAACGCCTTCGACCCCACCAACGCCACCGGCCAACTGCGCTTTGCCGATGGCATTCTCTACGGCAGTGTCAACGCCGACGCCACCCCCGAGTTCGAGTTCGAACTGGTGGGCGTCCAGGAGCTGCACGCCAGCGACTTTACAGCTTGACCTCTTGTGGGAGCGAGCCTGCTCGCGAAGACGGCGGTACATCCAGCATGGAGGCTGATTGACCGACCGCTATCGCGAGCAGGCTCGCTCCCACATGTCATTCCTCTTTGAAGGCCGCAAGCAAGCGCTCACGCAAAGGTTTCATCAGGTAGTTCATCAAGGTGCGTTCCCCCGTCACCACCGTGACATCGGCGAGCATGCCGGGGCGCACCAGCAGGCCGGCGGCCTGCAGCGAGGCGACGGTGTCGGCGGGAATTTCGACCTTGGCGGAAAAGTACGGCTGGTGCGTCTGTTCATTGATCAACTGGTCCGCCGACACCGTAGTTACCGTGCCGGTAATCGTCGGCGTATCCACCCGTTGCAGCGCGGTGAAATGCACATGCACCGGCAGACCCGGGCGCAACTTATTGGCCATCAGCGGCTCGAAACGCGCGGTGATCGCCATCGGCGCATCCAGCGGCACCACCTGCATCAGGGTTTGGCCGGCCTGCGCAACACCCCCGACCGTATGAATGTTCACGTCCATGACCTGCCCGGACACCGGCGCACGAATCGCACCGTTGTCGACTTCAAACTGCAAGGCACGAATCTGATCGTCATAACCTGCGGCCTCGGCAGAGACCTCGCTGAGCTGGGTTTCGGCATCGCGGCGAAATTCCTGCTGCGTCTGCAAGGCCTTGAGCCGGCTTTCATTGATCGCCTGGCGGGTCCTGCCGACATCGCCCACCCCGGAGGCAATCTGCCCGGCCAATTGGGCTGCATTGCGCTCGGCCTCGAAGAGTTTATTGCGCGGAATGTAGCCTTCACGGGCCAAACCACGCAGGCCTTCCAGCTCCTGCTGCTGGAAGCGCATCTGCGTGTCGTAGTTGCGCTTGACGCCTTCATAGCCGAGCAATTGCTGCTGCAATGCCGCGACTTCGTGTTCGTTGATTTGCAAGCGACTGCCCAGCTCTGCGCGGCGAGTCAGAAACAACTGGCTCTGCAAGGCCATGGCCGCCTTGACCCGCGGCTCGTGCGCATGTTCCAGCAATTCAGCGGGCCATTGGATCTCGGCTGAGCCCAGGCGCTCGGCAATCAACCGCGCCTCGACGCTGCGATCGTTGAGCAACTTGCCCAAGGTCACGTCCAGTTGCGACTGCGCCTGCACCGTATTGAGCTGCACCAACAACTGTCCCTGGGTGACGCGGTCGCCATCGCTGACCAGCAGCTTTTCCACCACCCCGCCGACCAACGACTGCACAGCCTTGCGTTCGCCCGCCACCACCACGGTGCCGCTGCCGACGACACCCTGGTCGAGCGGCGCCAGGCAGGCCCAAAGCAGAAAGCCGCCCAACGTCAGGACCAGAAAACCCACACCATAGCGCGCCGCACCGCCGGCGTCGGTACTGGCGCTGGGCAGCGCTGTGGTGTTGCGCACGCTCAGGCCTTGCTCGGTTTGTGCCTCACGGGTCAGATCAAACATCTTCGCCAGCCCCCCTGACCACGGCCGTTCTAGGCACCGGCATCAATGCCTTGAGCACCCGATCCCGTGGGCCGAATGCTTGTTGAGTGCCGTCCTTGAGCACCAGGATGTGATCGACCACCGCCAGCACATTAGGCCGGTGGGTAATCAGCACCACAGTGCTGCCAGCAGCCTTGAGCGCACTGATGGCCTGCACCAGTGCCAGTTCTCCGGCTTCATCGAGGTTGGAGTTGGGCTCATCGAGCACGATCAGTGACGGGTGCCCATAGAGTGCTCGAGCCAGGCCGAGGCGTTGCTTTTGTCCACCGGACAAGCCAAGCCCGCCGGGGCCCAGCGGCGTGTCGTAACCCTTGGGGAACCTCAGGATCATCTCGTGAATGCCGGCGTGACGCCCGGCGGTGATGATCTTGTCGGCGTCCTGCTCGCCGAAGCGCGCAATGTTATCGGCCACACTGCCGTCAAACAGTTCGATGTCCTGCGGCAGGTATCCAAGGTGCGGGCCCAGGGCGTCGTGGGACCATTGACTGATCTCGGCGTCGTCCAGGCGCACCGAACCGCCCATGGCCGGCCATACGCCGACCATCGCCCTGGCCAGCGTTGATTTACCACTGGCGCTGGGGCCGACGACGGCGAGCACATCCCCTTTGGTCAGGCTGAAATTGATGCCCCGCAGGATCGGTTGCGAGACGCCTGGCGGGCCGACATACAACTGCTCCAGGCGCACCGCGCCGGTGGGCGGCGGCAAAGGCATGCGCAGGCGCTCGCGCGGATGCTGGGCAAGCAGTCCGCTCAGGCGCTGATAGCTCTGGCGGCCGGCATTGAATTGCTTCCACGAGCCAATGGCGATTTCCACGGGCGCCAGGGCACGCCCCAGCAGCAGCGACATTGCAATCATCATGCCTGCCGACAATTGGCCTTCAAGCACCAGCAACGCCCCCAGACCCAGGGCCAGGGACTGTCCGGAGATGCGCACGAATCGGGTCATCGAAGTGATACGCGCGCCGCGGTCGCTGGCATGGGCCTGGGCGGCAATGATCCGTTGCTGCAGCAGGCTCCAACGCTGGCGCAACGGCCCGAGCATGCCCAGGGCCTGGATGACTTCGGCATTGTGCAACGTGCTGTTTACATAGATCGAGGACTGCACGCCCAGGCGATTGGCTTCGCCCAGACGCGCTCGAGTCGCCAATTCGCCCCACAGCGCCAGGCCGATCAGCACCAGGGCCAGAACCAGCGTCAGCACGCCGAACCAGGGATGAAAGATGAACGCCACCAGCAGGAAGATTGGCAACCACGGCGCATCGAGCAAGGCGATCAGGCCCTGGCCGGTGATCAACTGCCGCAGCGTCGCCAGGTCGGTGAGCACCTGCGCCGGGTTGGCGTTGTGCTCGCGCAGGCTGCGGGCGAAGGCGGCGTCGAAAATCCGCTCGCCCAAGGCATCGTCCAGCCCCGCGCTCATGCGAATCATCACCTCGCCGCGCGCCCACTCGATCAGGGCGCTGAACATGAACAGTCCCAGGGCGATCAAAGTGAGCATGAACAAGGTGGTTTCGTTGCGGCTGGTGAGGACCCGGTCGTACACCTGCATCATGTAGAGCGCCGGCACCAGCACCAGCAGGTTGATCACCCCACTGAACAGCGCCAGCGACCAGAACACTCGGCGATAGCTTAATAAAGCGGCATCAATGTCATGACGCGGATCGAGAAGCAAACCCATAGAGTGTCGCCCGCAAAAGAAATAGTCAGTTCAAGACGCAATCCATCGCGGGTTTTTTTAGCCCCAAGGCATTGGAGAAAACACTAAACGTAGCCGGATGCGCCGCTATCAGAGACGATCCTCGTCGCTTCAGGCGCCAGTTACTGACCACGCAACCACGGGTTAGTGCCGGTTCGACGGGCTGGGTTTGCATGTGGGTGACGGGCGGGAATGTTGCATTCCCCATTACGCACAAACCAAAACGCCGCTCAAAGAGCGGCGTTTTTGCGTATGGAGCGAGAAACTCGATTCACCCGAAGGTGGCGAGCCTCAAGCGTTTCAGCTCCACGGACGATCTCCATTCTCGTCCTTGATGCGGGTCGGCAGGCCCATCACATCCAGCGCCTTGAGGAACGGCTCAGCCGGCAACTCCTCGACGTTGGCCATGCGCTGCACATCCCACTCGCCACGGGCGACCAGCAAGGCTGCGGCCACGGGTGGCACGCCTGCGGTATAGGAAATGCCCTGGCTGTCAGTTTCCGCATAAGCGTCTTCATGATCAGCCACGTTGTAGATGAACACCTCGCGCGGCTGGCCATCCTTGGTGCCCTTGATCAGGTCGCCGATGCAGGTCTTGCCGGTATAGCCGGGCGCCAGCGAGCTCGGATCAGGCAGCACGGCCTTGACCACTTTCAGCGGCACGACTTCCAGGCCTTCGGCGGTCTTGACCGGTTGCTCGGAGAGCAGGCCAAGGTTCCTGAGCACGGTGAACACATTGATGTAGTGCTCGCCGAAGCTCATCCAGAAACGCACGTTGGGCACGTCGAGGTTCTTCGACAGCGAGTGCACTTCATCGTGGCCGGTCAGGTACAGGTTCTGCGCGCCTACGACCGGCAGGTCGTCGGTGCGTTTGACTTCGAACATCGTGTTGCTGGTCCACTGACTGTTCTGCCAGCTCCACACTTGTCCGGTGAATTCGCGGAAGTTGATTTCCGGGTCGAAATTGGTGGCGAAATACTTGCCATGGGAACCGGCGTTGACGTCGAGAATGTCGATCGAATCAATACGGTCGAAATACTGTTGTTGCGCCAGCGCTGCATAGGCGTTGACCACACCCGGGTCGAAGCCCACGCCGAGAATGGCGGTAATGTTCTTCTCTTTGCACTCTTCGAGGTGGTTCCACTCGTAGTTGCCATACCAGGGCGGCGTCTCGCAGACTTTGCCCGGTTCTTCGTGAATGGCGGTGTCCAGATAGGCCACGCCGGTATCGATGCAGGCGCGCAGCACCGACATGTTGAGGAAGGCGGAGCCGACGTTGATGACGATCTGCGATCCGGTTTCGCGGATCAGCGCCTTGGTCGCTTCGACATCCAGGGCGTTCAGCGAGAAGGCCTGGATTTCGGCGGGCACTTTGAGGCTGCCCTTGGCCTTGACGCTGTCGATGATGGCCTGGCACTTGGAGATGTTGCGCGACGCGATAGCAATACGACCGAGTTCATCGTTGTGCTGCGCGCACTTGTGGGCCACCACCTTGGCGACACCTCCTGCACCAATGATAAGCACGTTCTTCTTCAATTTTTCTCTCTCTCCTTCTCTTGCCAGCTTACGAAAGGCTGGACATGTAGTCGTTATAACCAAACTCACGAACCACCTCGACTGTACCGTCGAGTTGTTTCACTACGATGGACGGCATTTTCAGGCCGTTGAACCAGTTCTTCTTGACCATGGTGTAACCCGCTGCATCGATGAACGACAGCCGATCCCCGATAGCCAGCGGACGATCAAATTGATACTCACCGAAAATGTCTCCGGCCAGGCAGGATTTGCCGCACACCATATACGTGTGCTCGCCATCGCTAGGCGCCAGCTTGGCATTCAGGCGATAGATCAGCAGATCGAGCATATGCGCTTCGATGGAGCTGTCCACAACCGCCAGGTGCTTGCCGTTGTAGAGGGTGTCGAGCACGGTGACTTCCAGCGACGCGCTCTGCGTGATGGCTGCTTCGCCCGGCTCCAGGTAGACCTGCACACCGTATTTTTGCGAAAAGGCCTTGAGGCGCGCGCAGAACTCGTCGATTGCGTAGCCTTCACCCGTGAAATGGATACCGCCACCGAGGCTGACCCACTCGACCTTGTGCAGCAAGTCGCCGAAGCGTTCTTCGATGGTGCACAGCATCTGGTCGAACAGGCCGAAATCACCGTTTTCGCAGTTGTTGTGAAACATGAAGCCAGAGATCTGCTCGATGACCTGCTCGATCTTCACCGGGTCCCACTCGCCCAGACGGCTGAATGGCCGCGCAGGGTCGGCCAGCAGATAATCCGAGCTGCTCACCTGCGGATTGACCCGCAGACCGCGCACCTTGCCTGCTGAAGCTTCAGTGTAGCGTTGCAACTGACCGATGGAGTTGAAGATGATCTTGTCGCAGTTGTCGAGCATCTCCTCGATCTCGTCGTCGGCCCAGGCCACGCTGTAGGCATGGGTCTCGCCCGCGAACTTCTGTCGACCGAGCTTGAGCTCGTAGAGCGACGACGACGTGGTGCCGTCCATGTATTGCTGCATCAGGTCGAATACCGACCAGGTGGCGAAGCACTTGAGTGCCAGGAGCGCCTTGGCCCCGGATTGTTCGCGTACATAGGCGATCTTCTGCATGTTCGCCAGCAGCTTTTGTTTATCGATGAGGTAGTACGGCGTTTTGATCATTTCGAGGCGCCTCCGGCAAGGCCAGCCAAAAAAGGATGCGCATTGTGCCTTCACTCGCTACATATCGAAAGAGCAGGAAGCTCTCTGCACGCGAAACGTGACTCAATTTTAGTCCCAGACCCCGTCAATCGGACGCAGACTTCGCCAGCTACTACAAGGCAGGCGTTTCTGCGCCCGGCGGTGTGGCAAGTTTTGAGCACTGACTTACACTGCGATACACCCAATGCGAACGAATCAATGTCCAACAGATCGATAGGTTCCATGACAATCCGGGGATCACGTCATGATCTGGGTGAAGCCAACATGAAAACGGTCACGGCCCTTTTCACCTGTCTGCTCGCTGCCAGCGTTTGCGCGGCGACGAGCACCTGCGCAAATGCTGCGTCGTTCAAGACCAGCTTCGACTGCCCCACGGCAAGGACATCCGTCGAAAAGCTTATCTGTCGCGATTCGCAACTGGCGCAGATGGATATCGAACTGACGCGTCTTTATCGCCTTGCGCTCACGGATCAACGTTCAGTACCTCGGCCAGACAAAATCGTGATCGACCAGCAGTTCTGGATCGACGCCCGTAATCAGTGTGGGTCCACGCCTGAGCCCAAGGTGTGTACGATCCGAAGCTATGCCGAGCGCGCTTACCAGCTACGCCAAGGCTCGGCCATTGTGAGAACCAAGGATCCAGACAGGCTCACCGAAGGGCCATTGGCTTTTCGTTGTATGGGGTTTAACGCGCTGATTGCCGCCACCTACTTTAATACGCAGCCAGGTGTCGTGTTCCTGAAATGGGCGAACACCTCCATCACCCTGAGCCAGGTGCCGAGTGATTCGGGAACCCAATACACTGGCAAGGACTCCCTGGGGAACTACCGCTTCTGGCAAGACGGCGCCGGGGTGATTTTCCAGAAGCCGGGTTCAGGGGCGATGAGTTGTACGGCCGAGCCGGTCAGCTGATTTTTTGGCGCAAGTCCGGAAGTTCAAGCGCCGCTATTCCGATATTTCAGCCGCGACACTTTTGTAGCAGCTGCGTTGTGGCGAGGGGATTTATCCCCGTTGGGCTGCGAAGCAGTCGTAAAACCTGAACGCACGATCTATCTGATGCACCGCGTTGTCTGAATTCACGACTGCTTCGCAGCCGAACGGGGATAAATCCCCTCGCCACAACGCAGCTACAGATCGCGTTACGGCTTGACTGATCGGCATTAGGCAGAGCGCCGGCCCTCCCTCACGTACTCGGCGATTTATGCCACGGATACCCTTTCGCGCTGAGTTGAAAGGCGTAATCGAACAAGCGCTTCATGTACTCGCCATCAAATCTATGATTGCGAAAAGTATCAAAATCGGAGCCGATGT
The DNA here is from genome assembly GCF_054897865.1 of Pseudomonas sp. LS2P72. Classification (NCBI taxonomy): domain Bacteria; kingdom Pseudomonadati; phylum Pseudomonadota; class Gammaproteobacteria; order Pseudomonadales; family Pseudomonadaceae; genus Pseudomonas; species Pseudomonas sp. LS2P72. The sequence continues at coordinate 3,623,657 of NZ_CM142708.1, read as the reverse complement.
ACGCCAGATTGAAGTCCGCGCCATCCTGCTGCGCAATTCGGTAAATGCGGTCCAGATCGCTGATCCCCTGAGTCTGGATCAATGCGCTGATGGCGCGACCGCCGATACTCAAGGTTCGACGTTTGGTTCCGGACCACTGCAACTCCAGTTTGCCGTTACGAATCACATAGAAATGCCGTTCATCACGCAAGCGCGCCCCGGTCACGCGGTTCAGCGCCATCACAGTGCCGGGTGGGTAAAGGAACACCTGAGTCAGGACGCCTCCGTCCACGTGCATTTCCTGAAACTGTTGGCCGTCAACCTCCACATCGATCATGACCGGTGAAACGGCGCCGGGAATACTCATCGACGCGATCATGATGTTGCGAAACAGGTCGAGCGCGCCCGGTGCCTGGCTGGAGGCAATAGCACCCATGTTCCAGGTGACCGGGCGTCCAGAATCAAGGTCGGTGGTGCCGATCATCAGCAGTCGTCCTTTGGCGTATTCCGACGCGATCGCCGCAAGAGCCTCGGCAGTGATGTGCTGTGCAATCAGCCGCGATAGTGGCTTGCTGTGCGCGATACCGTCGCTGGCAAGACGGGTCAGCACATTGCGCGCATGGAAAATGTCTTTTGGACCGACTGCATTGCAGATACCCAGAATGACACCGTCGTACTGGGGCCCCAGGTAGGCGAATGGGGCGACCAGGGCGCCAGCGCTAATGCCGGTGACCACTTTGAACACCGGCCGAGAGCCATGCAGTGTCCATCCTGCAATAATGCCCCCCGCGAATGTGCCGGCGTCGCCGCCCCCCGAAACGGCCAACATGCTTGCCAGCGGCAGAGTGTCATTGGGCATCCCTGCGCTGGCGAGCGCCGCGGCCTCTCGAACGTTGGCCTGACTCACATCCCGAATGAACGGCGTCAGATCCTGGTCCAGCCAGTAACGGGCATCTGGAATGCCAGGGATGAGCGCTTTTTCGGTTAACGTTGGCGGCACCGCATCTCGGCGTTGCAGGCACGCTTGACGCAACATGTTCAGCGTTGAGGCGCTAGGTCTGAGCAGGAATGTTTTCACAACGCCGCCTCCGGCCCCTGCAATCGACAAAGAACGCGCTCAATGTAACGGCAAGACGCCTTGCCGATCACGCACGCTCCACACACCCAAGACTACGCTCTCAATCAGGCGCCGGTCTTCTGAAGACCAGCAGTTTGCCGGTGGATCGCTGCACGACCTTGTCGTTTTGATTGAGTGTTTCCATGAACAGGGTCACCACACCCCGGTCTGGTTTGGTGCTGGATGGATCGATGGCCTGCACGGTGCATTGCAGACGCAACAGATCGTCCGGATAGGTCGGCGTCGGCCAGCTCAACTCGATGCCCAGGCCGATGATCCCGTCTGCCAATGGCACACTTTCCACCAGCAGCTTCATGGTCAGGGCTGCAGTGTTCCAGCCACTGGCTGCCAGACCTCGGAACAGGCTCAGTTCGGCGGCTTCAGGATCGAGGTGAAACGGTTGCGGGTCGAACTCCTGAGCAAAGGCCAGCATCGACGCTCGATGGACACGCAGGCTGTCGCTTTCGAACTGCTGACCCAGGCTCAGGTCATCGAGGTAGAGTTTTTCCCAGGAGTGGATGGTCATGATTCAACCCTCGTCAGGCGTAACTGATGTCGCTGAGGTCGATGGCCACCATCAAGGCATCCTTGTCTGGCTGCCCGTCTTCTCCGCGCCGATAGGCTCGCCGTTTGCCGGGCATACGCAGCCCGTCTGCTTCAACGTAGTCATGAACATACTGCGCGGCAGGCAAGCCGCCACTTACGTCCACGGTGTAGTCGTGTCGACGAAGCAGGAAGTCCTCGCCGAAGTAGAAATCCTGCACCGCGCAGTGGGTGGCGATGTTTTCGGGAAAGGTCACCCGTAACCGTCGCCAGCGCTGTGTTCCCTCTTGCCAGGGCTCGACTTCCTCGGTCAGGACACCCGGCAAGGTGAACAGGAAAGGCATGGTCAGGTAGGACCAGAGCGCGTAACCGTTGAAGTACGCTCGCTGAAGTGGATCCCAAGGGGTTGTTTCCCCGTGACCGCGAAAGGATTCCCGGGGCGCTGATCGCTCGGCAATCACTTTGCCCTCGGTGGTTTCGATGGCGATGCGGTCCGGGGTGTAGGCCGTCCGTTGATCAAGCCCACCAAATGGCGTCACCGAAGCGCGCTGTTCGTGCAGCCAAACGGTCATCTGGCGGGGGGCGCTGTCCTGCGTCAGCCCTTTCAGGCCCCATAGCGAGCCGCCGGTCACGAGCGTGGCGCGAACTTTACTGAAGTGGTTCCAGCGTTCCAGACCACCATGGGCGATCAGCACCTGGTCCAGCAGTTGATGACTCTGAGTCGTCATGGTGGCAGCCCTGCTCGTCAGGGCGAATGGCCTGAACTTCTTTCATGCTAGCGCAAGCCCGGGCAGTCATAACGTCGGCGGGACGTCCGGTCTGTTCTGCGGCTGATCCTCCACCCATTGCCAGAACAACTGATAGCCGACCGCAAGCACCACCGGACCGATGAACAGACCGAGGATGCCGCTGGTGACCATGCCACCCAAGGCACCGATCAGCACCACCGGCATCGGCACATCGACACCGCGCCCCAGCAGCAATGGCTTGAGTACGTTATCGACCAGGCCGGCAACGAACACATAGATGGCGAAGATGATGGTCCACGTGCTGGCCCCCTCGGTGGCGAACACAAAGGCAATCACGGGCAGCGTAATCAGGGTTGCCGGCAATTGCATGATGCCGAGCAGCAGCACCGCCAAGGCCAGCAGCCCGGCACCGGGGACGCCCATGAGCACAAATCCGATGCCCACCAGGAGCATCTGGATGAAGGCGATGCCGACCACCCCCAGCGCGACCGCACGGATCGTTGCGGTACACAGTTCGGCGATTTTCGGCCCCTTGCCCGGATCGCTTACGCGTGAAGCGATCTGTACCGCACTGCGGCTGCCGCTTTCGCCATAGGCCATGAAAATGCCGGCGATGATCAATGCAAAGATAAAGGTGAGGAAGCCCATGCCGACGCCGGCGAGTTTGCCCAGGAAGCTCACGCTGTAATGTTTAATCTGCGGCAGGTACTTCTCTGCCAGGTCGGGAAGATCGGTTGAGGCCTGCAGCCATAAAGCAGAGACCGATTTGCCCACTAACGGCCAGTCAGCGACTGAGTCAGCCGGGGGCGGAATATGGAAGTTGCCGTCCTTGACGGTGGTCATGGCATGCGCGACCGAATCGGCAATCGAGGTGACCAACAGATAGATCGGCACCATGAGCACAACGATAGCAATCAGCACAATCAGCGTCGCAATGTGGCCGTCTTTCTGACCCAGCGACCCCTTGAGCCGCTCTTGCAATGGATAAAGGGTGATCGCCAGGATCAGCGACCACAGCATGAGGTCGCGGAACGGGCTGAAGATCTCAAAGCAGAACAGCACCAGTACGGCAATCAGCCCGGCACGGATCAAAACATCGAGCAGACTGCGTGTGAACGCCTTTTCGGAACTGGATGTGGGCACCATGGCTGCCTCCTTGCAGATCGCTGCAGAGGGTTGAGATCGGTTAGCCCAGCATAGACGCTCAATGGAAAACGTGAGGATGGCGGTGTTGGATAAGTGTCTGGCTCAGGATCCACCCCTCACCCCAGCCCTCCCGAAACGTCGGACCGCCCCAGTGGGGAGAGGGGGAAAGGGAGCCGATCTGTGTTGTTCTTCAATCCTGAGTTCACCTCGACATTTCAGGTCGATGCAACTCTAAGAACAACTCGGTCAGTCCCCTCGCCCCCTGGGGAGAGGGTTAGGGTGAGGGGCGCCACCCTTGCGCACATCACCGCAGCTTCAGCGGATCGACCAGTTCAGCGGCGATGGCCATGCCCACCAGGTCCGGCAAGGTATTGGCCTGCATGCGTTTCATCACCCGCGAACGATACAAGTCGACAGTTTTTGCGCTCACGCCCAGTTGTTCAGCAATTTCACGGGTGGTGTAACCCTGGACCAGCGGCAGCAAGACATCGCGCTCCCGTGGGGTCAGTGTCAGCAACCGCGCCTGCAAGGCTTCGTGGCCCTGATTGCCCGAGCGGTTTGCCGCGCAGTTGCTGAGCGCCTGTTGCACGCTGTCCAGCAGCAATTGCTCGTTATAGGGCTTCTCGATGAAGTCATGGGCGCCCGCCTTGAAGGCGCGGACCACGATCGGCACATCCGCATGCCCGCTGACGAAAATGATTGGCAAGTTCAGCTCACGCGTGCGCATTTCTTCCTGCACGTTCAAACCGCCCATGCCGGGCATGCGAACATCGAGCAGCACACAGGCATCGAGCGTGGCATCACAAGCATTGAGAAACTCCACGCCACTGGTAAACGGCAAAGCCTTGAGCCCTACCGATTCCAATAACCAGACCGTTGAGTCGAGCATGCCTTGATCGTCATCGACCACATACACCACGTGCTCTGTCACAGCTGCCATTACGTTATTCCTGTTGTTGTTTTGTTGAGCCGGCCAGCGGCAAGCGGCAGCACATCAGCAGCCCGACTGGTTGGCGTAGGGCCTGCAGTTCGCCACCGAAACCTTCGATGATGCTGCGGCTCATGGACAAGCCAAGCCCGAGGCCATCGGCCTTGCTGGTATAAAACGGGGTAAATATCTGCTCCAGTTCGGGCTCGCTGACGCCCGGCCCTTGGTCTTGCACACTGATTTCCACGGTTGCACCACCGCCCTGCCCCGCAGCCATCACGATCAGCGAAGGTTGCCCCGGATGTTGTTCGCGGTTGGCATCGATGGCATTGCGCAACAGATTGAGCAGCACCTGCTCCAGCAGCACCCGGTCGGCATAAATCGGCGGCAGATTATCCGGCAGGCGATCCTCGATTGTCACTTGGCAATTGCTCGCTTCCCAGGCACACAAACGCACGGCCTCGCGGGCGACCTCGGTGAAATTCAAGGCCTGCATACGGCGTTGCCCCTTGCGCAGAAATGCGCGCAAACGTCTGATCACTTCCGAGGCATGCGTGGCGTGATGGGTGATGCGCTCCAGCCCTTGCGCCACTCGGACGGCGGCCTGGGGGTTGGAGTCCAGCGTCTGTAAATAGCGCTGGCTGGCATTGGCGTAATTGACCACCGCCGCCAGCGGCTGGTTGATTTCGTGAGCGATGCCCGAGGCCAATTCACCCAGGGTGACCAACCGCGCGGTGTGCGCCAGTTCGTCCTGATGGCGGCGCTGTTGCACCTCACGCAGTTCTCGCTCGGTCATGTCCCGCGCCACCAAGGAGTAATAGCGCTCGCCGCCGGCCGAACGGTGCGCCAACAGCACCAGCGATATCGGCACTGAAGTGCCGCCACCCGGTGGCTGCAATCGCGCATCGGTGCTCCAGACACCGTCGCGTTCGGCGCTGCTCCAGCCATCACGCTGCAGACGTGCCAGGTCAGCGCTGGCGAACAATTGCGCCAGAGCCGGCATCGGTTGTTGCTCGTCGATCCCGAGAATGCGCCGCGCCGCTGGATTGAGGTAAGTGACCTGCCCCTCGGGGTCGATAAACAACACCGGATCGGTGTTGGCTTCGACCACCTCCGCCAGGCGCCGCTTGTTCTCCTCGGCTTGCACCCGGGCGGTAATGTCCCGGGACACGCTGACCACTTCAACCACCGTCCCGGTGTAGGTTTCACGAATCGCCCGGCTCGCGGTTTCAAACCACAGGTAATGCCCGTCTCGATGACGAATGCGATACGTCATTGTGTGATAACCGTCCTGCTCCAAGGCATCCCGTGCGCGCTGCACCAGACTGGCCAGGTCCTGACCATGGAACAAACCCTGGGCCATTTGCCCGCGCAACTCTTCCGGCCAGTAGCCGAGCAATGTCCAGGACGCGGGCGAGGCATCCAGAAAGCGCCCGTCCGGAGTGTGTCGGGAAATCAGGTCGGTGGTGTTCTCAATGATCAACCTGTACAGCCTGCGTGCCGTGGCGGCTTCACGCTCGGCCAGCACTTGTGCCGTGGCATCGCGGCAACGGGCGAGCACGCGGTTGTCCTGCGGATCGGGGATAAACGTCCAGATCAGGATCTGCGCTTCGAATTGGGCTTCGACCCCGTCGATGGCGCGTTGCTGGTCGAGGCAGGCACGGACCAGCACCCGGTGATTGACCGGCAGAAAACCCAGCACATCGGCCAGCGGTTTTTCGGCGAGCAGTGCCAACAGCGCGGCATTGAATTCCAGCGGCCGGCCCTGGGCATCGAGCAACAGACTCGGTTGCGGATCGTGCCCCAACAGCGGCGAGCCGCGCAGCATGCCATTGACGCTGCTCAGCAAGGTCGTCAGCAAGTCCTGCACCCAACCCAGCCAATCAAGACTCACGCCCTCGCACACTTCCACCAGCAACAACCCCGGCTGCCCCGGTTGCAAGGCCAGATCAAACACCTGGCCATGGCTGATAGCGGCCCGACGCAATCGACCGGACAACCAGCAATCGAGTTGCCGCACTTGCGCCAGGTCCAGGCGCCCCGCCTCGACCAGCCGATCAAACAGCAACTGATCGCTGGCCAGGGACGGGTCACCCAGGCCCGGTGGAAAATGCTGGGCCGCGCCCTCGTGGCTGTAAATCCGCGCATTGGCTTGCCAACTCAGATAAACCGCCCGGCGCACCTCGGGACACTCCTGCAGCGCACGGCACAACGCATCAGCCCGGGCGGCCAGAGACACACCCTCGCGCTGCAGGCGCAACCAGCTGTGCAATCGAACGGGAGTCAGGGTCATCACAGGTCCGCTTCGTTTGGGGGAACCAAGGATATACCGGCCTTGGCAGTGTGACTGTATTGATTTAGACCTGGCAGAATCAAATATAGTACATATCCTATATGACGTAGGTTGTACTTCCATATCAATGGCTGAATGTTATATAAAGCAAGCCGGACATAAAAGGTGCCCTCAGCGGCGACGTTGCAAGGGCATCTATAGAGCTAACAATCAGCCACCGAGTACCCGTACATGTCGATCTATGAACAAGGGCTAGGCCCTGCGGCTGTCAATCATATTGCCTTGTCTCCGCTCAGCTTCATCGAGCGCACCGCCAGCGTTTATCCGGACTACCCCGCCGTCATCCACGGTTCTATTCGCCGCACCTGGGCGCAGACCTACACCCGCTGCCGCCGTCTGGCTTCGGCACTGGCCGGTCGCGGCATCGGCACGAACGACACGGTGGCGGTGATGCTGCCCAACATTCCGGAGATGCTTGAAGTGCACTTCGGCGTGCCGATGATTGGCGCGGTACTCAACCCGCTCAACGTGCGTCTGGATGCCGAAGCCATCGCCTTCATGCTGCAGCATGGCGAAGCCAAGGTGCTGATTACCGATCGCGAATTCCATGATGTGATTCACGCGGCGATCGGCATGCTCGATCACCCGCCGCTGGTCATCGACGTTAATGACCCGGAATACGGCGAAGGTCAGGCGGTCAGCGATCTGGACTATGAAGCGCTGCTGGCCGAAGGCGATCCGGCCTTCGCCTGGCAGTGGCCGGCAAACGAATGGCAAGCCATCTCGCTGAATTACACCTCAGGCACCACCGGCAACCCCAAAGGCGTGGTTTACCACCATCGCGGTGCTTATCTGAACTCGTTGGGCAACCAGATGACCTGGGCCATGGGCAACCACCCGGTCTACCTCTGGACCCTGCCGATGTTCCATTGCAACGGTTGGTGCTACCCGTGGATCATCACCGCCATGGCCGGTGTGCATGTGTTCCTGCGCCGGGTCGATCCACAGAAAATCCTCACGCTGATCCGCGAGCATCAGGTCACCCATCTGTGCGCTGCGCCGATCGTGCTCAATGCCTTGGTCAACATGCCGGAATCGGCTAAAGCGGCGATCGATCACCCGGTCAACGCGATGGTCGCCGGTGCCGCGCCGCCGGCCAAAGTGATCGGGGCCGTGGAAGAAATGGGCATCAAGGTCACCCACGTTTATGGCCTGACCGAAACCTATGGCCCGGTGACGCTCTGCGCCTGGCATGCCGAATGGGATGAGTTGCCGCTGGACGAACGGGCGCAAATCAAATCCCGTCAGGGCGTGCGCTACCCGACGCTCGAAGGCGTGATGGTCGGCGACTCGAAGACGCTGGAGCCGACCCCGCGAGATGGTCAGACCATCGGTGAGATCTTCATGCGCGGCAACACCGTGATGAAGGGCTACCTGAAGAACCCGACCGCCACGGCCGAAGCGTTCGAAGGCGGCTGGTTCCACACTGGCGACCTGGCGGTGTGTCATCCGAACGGTTATGTCGAGATCAAGGACCGACTCAAGGACATCATCATTTCCGGCGGCGAGAACATTTCCACCATCGAACTGGAAGGTGTGCTCTATCGCCATCCAGCCGTCATGGAAGCGGCCGTCGTCGCCCGTCCCGATGAGAAGTGGGGCGAAACGCCCTGCGCTTTTATCACATTGAAGGCTGATCACCAGGACGTTCGCGAGGCCGACATCATCAGTTTCTGCCGCGAACACCTGGCCGGCTTCAAAGTCCCGCGCACCGTGATTTTCACCCTGCTGCCGAAGACCTCAACCGGCAAGATCCAGAAGTACGTTCTGCGCGACAGGGCCAAGGCACTCTAACCCGAACCAACGTTGTACCCGCCAGACGGCAGGTGTTTTTACCTGCCGTCTCGGGCTCGTGCAGGCCGGATTCGGCTCTGCCCTGCCCCTAATACCAAAAGCACCGATAACAACAACAAGGTGGAGCCACCATGATCGACATCCATTCAACCGATACCCAACGCTGTGAACGCATTCGGTCCAATCCGAAATTCCTTCAATTGGTGAGCAGCCGTTCGCGTCTGGCCTGGTCACTCAGCGCTGCGGTGCTGGGCACTTACTACGCGTTCATGCTGGTGGTGGCGTTTGCCCCGCAGTGGCTGCATGCGCCGCTCGCCGAGCATCGGATGTTGACCCTGGGCATGCCGGTTGGCGCGGCGATCATCATTTTTTCCTGGCTACTGACCGGTTGGTACGTCTACAGCGCCAACACGCGTTTCGATGCACTGGGCGCCGCCATTCTCGAGGAGAGCAAGTAATGAACCTGCTCCGTAAATTTCTCCTCGCCGCTGCCGGGCTATTGCCGGCCTCCGTTGTGCTGGCTGCACCCGCGCTGGGTGCGGTGGAAAAACAACCGCTCAACCTGCATGCGATCGGCATGTTCTTCGTCTTCGTGCTGGGCACGCTGGCCATCACCTGGTGGGCGGCGCGGCAAACCAAATCCACGTCTGATTTCTATACCGCAGGCGGTGGCATCACCGGGTTCCAGAACGGTCTGGCGATTGCCGGCGACTACATGTCCGCCGCCACGCTGCTGGGGCTGTCCAGCCTGGTGTTCGCCAAGGGCTACGACGGCTTCATCTATACCATCGGCTTCTTCGTCGGCTGGCCGATCATCACCTTCCTGATGGCCGAGCGTCTGCGCAACCTGGGGCGCTACACCTTTGCCGATATCGTGTCCTATCGACTGGACCAGAACAAAGTGCGGATCTTCGCCGCGTTTGGTTCGTTGACGGTGGTGTGCTGCTACCTGATCGTGCAGATGGTCGGTGCCGGTCAGTTGATCAAGTTGCTGTTCGGCCTCGACTACCCGGTTGCGGTGGTGATTGTCGGCGCGCTGATGCTGGTGTATGTGATCTTCGGCGGCATGATCGCCACCACTTGGGTGCAAATCATCAAGGCTGTGTTGCTGCTTGCCGGCGGCACGACCCTGGCGTTGATGGCCATGTCGCAATTCGGCTTCAGCTACGAAACCCTGGCCAGCAAAGCCGTCGAAGCCCACGCCAGCGGCTGGAACATCATGGGCCCAGGCTCGATGCTCGCCGACCCGATCAACACCGCTTCGATGTCGCTGGGCCTGGTGTTCGGGATTGCCGGTCTGCCGCACATCCTGATGCGCTTCTTCACCGTGCCTAACGCCAAGGAAGCGCGTAAGTCGGTGTTCTACGCGACGGGTTTCATCGGTTTCTTCTTCCTTGTTGTCTGCACCCTGGGCTTTGCCGCGATGGTGATCATCGGCACCGACCCGCAGTACTACGTTAATGGTGAAGTCGGCGGCGCCTTGATTGGCGGCGGCAACATGGTTGCCATGCACCTGGCCAAAGCGGTCGGTGGCAACCTGTTCTTCGGTTTCCTCTCGGCCGTGGCCTTCGCCACCATTCTTGCAGTGGTTTCCGGGCTGGCCCTGGCCGGTGCGTCGGCGATATCCCATGACCTCTACGCCACGGTGTTCAAGAAGGGCAAAGCCAGCCAGAAACAGGAAATGCGCGTGACCCGCATGGCCACCGTGGGCCTTGGCATCATCGCGATTCTGCTGGGCATTCTGTTCGAGAAGATGAACGTCGCGTTCCTGGTAGGCCTGACCTTCGGCATCGCCGCGTCGACCAACTTCCCGGTGCTGATCATGGCCATGTACTGGAAAGGCCTGACCACCAAAGGCGCGATCATCGGTGGTTTTGCCGGCCTGATCTGTGCGCTGGTGCTGGTGATCCTCTCGCCAGCCGTCTGGGTCACCGTGCTCGGCCATGCTCACGCGATCTTCCCGTACGACCACCCGGCGCTGTTCTCCATGCCGCTGGCGTTCTTCGTGATCGTCGCGGTGTCGAAACTCGACCGCAGCGTGCGGGCCGACAAGGAGCGTGACGCTTACGCCGACCAGTTCGTTCGCGCCCAGACCGGCCTCGGTGCCGCCAGCGCTTCCGCTCATTGATAGAGAGGGCACGGCCTGCTCAAGCGGCGCCGTGCCCATCGCACAACCTTTTGAGGTTCACGTTATGCCCGAATTCAACGCCCCGCTGCGCGACATGCGCTTTGTGCTGCATGAAGTGTTCGACGCACCGGCCCTGTGGGCGCGCCTGCCGGCCCTGGCCGACAGTGTCGACGCCGCCACCGCTGATGCCATTCTTGAGGAGGCGGCCAAAGTCACCTCGCACCTGATTGCGCCATTGAATCGCAGCGGCGACGAGGAAGGCGCCCAGTGGGTCGATGGCCAGGTCAGCACGCCAATCGGTTTCAAACAGGCTTATGCCACCTACATCGAAGGCGGCTGGGTGGGCCTTTCCGGTAACGCCGATTTCGGCGGCATGGGCATGCCGAAGATGCTCGCCGTGCAGTTCGAAGAAATGCTCTACGGCGCCAACTCCAGCTTCGCGCTGTATTCGGCGTTGAGCTCCGGTGCCTGCCTGGCGCTGGATGCCCACGCCAGCGACACCCTGAAAAACCTCTACCTGCCGCCGATGTACGAAGGCCGCTGGGCCGGTTCCATGTGCCTGACCGAAGCCCACGCCGGCACCGATCTGGGAATTATCCGCACCCGCGCCGAACCCCGGGCCGATGGCAGCTTCAGCATCACCGGCAGCAAGATCTTCATCACCGGTGGCGATCAGGACCTGACCGAAAACATTGTCCATCTGGTGCTGGCCAAACTGCCGGACGCACCGGCGGGACCAAAAGGCATCTCGCTGTTCGTCGTGCCCAAAGTGCTGGTCAATGCCGACGGTTCCCTCGGCGATGCCAACGCCGTGAGTTGCGGTTCGATCGAACACAAGATGGGCATCAAGGCCTCGGCCACCTGCGTGATGAACTTCGACGGCGCCAGCGGTTGGCTGGTCGGAGAAGCCAACAAAGGTTTGGCAGCGATGTTCACCATGATGAACTACGAGCGCTTGTCCATCGGCATTCAAGGCATTGGCTGCGCCGAAGCGTCCTATCAGAGCGCCGTCGCCTATGCACGCGAACGTGTGCAGAGCCGCGCGCCGACCGGCGCCATTGCTCCGGACAAAGTGGCTGACCCGATCATCGTTCACCCCGACGTGCGCCGCATGTTGCTGAGCATGAAAGCCATGACCGAGGGTGGCCGCGCGTTTGCCAGTTATGTCGGTCAGCAACTCGATCTGGCGAAGTTTTCCGATGACGCCAAGGAGCGGGACAGCGCGCAAACCCTGGTCGCGCTGCTCACTCCGGTGGCCAAGGCGTTTTTCACCGACACCGGCCTGGAAAGCTGCATCAACGGCCAGCAAGTGTTCGGCGGCCATGGCTACATCCGCGAATGGGGCCAGGAACAATTAGTCCGTGACGTGCGCATCGCGCAGATCTACGAAGGCACCAACGGCATTCAAGCCCTGGACCTGCTCGGACGCAAAGTGCTCGCCGACAAAGGCTTCGCGCTGCGCCAGTTCACCGCTGAGATCCGTCATTTCGCTCATCAGACTGACGCGCCCTACTCCGCTCAACTGTTCGATGCCGTGCAGCGTCTGGAAGACCTGAGCGACTGGCTGCAGGATCAGGCCGCGACCAACCGCAACGAAGTCGGCGCTGCGTCGGTGGAGTATTTACACCTGTTCGGTTACGTCGCCTACGCCTGGCTTTGGGCGCGCATGGCACAGGTTGCCAAGCAAAAGCTGCACGAAGACGAAGGCTTTTATGGCGCGAAAATCGCCACCGCCGACTTCTATATCCATCGCCTGTTGCCGCGCATTTTGAGTCTGGAGCAGTCCATCCGTGCGGGCAGTGCTTCGTTGTTTGGCCTGAGCGCCGAACAGTTCTAACGATTGAACCGCACGCGGCGTCACGCTCCTCTCTTTTTGGCGTTCGCGTTTTTTATTGATAAGCCCTCGCCCACCTGGCGAGGGCCGCGGGACCTGTCTTTCCATAATAAAAACAAAGGGGCTTCACCATGGACCGCAACACCCGCATCCTCGCTACCCGACTGTTGCTGGCCGGCAGCGTCATCAGCCTCTCGGCCCCCGCCGCTGCTGACTTTGTCAAAGACAGCAAGGCCAGCCTTGAGCTGCGCAACTTCTATTTCAACCGTGACTATCGCCAGGACAACGCTGCCCAATCCAAACAAGAGGAATGGGCCCAGGGTTTCCTGCTGCGCTATGAATCGGGATTCACCGAAGGTTTGATCGGTGTCGGTTTCGATGCCATCGGACTGGTCGGCGTAAAGCTCGATTCCAGCCCTGATCGCGCAGGCTCCGGCCTGCTCAAACGTCACCGCGACACGAGCAAAGGTGCGCAGGACGAGTACGGTGAACTGGGCCTGACCGCCAAGGTGCGTGCCTCGAAAAGCACGCTGAAACTCGGCACTCTGTTGCCGAAACTGCCGACGGTACTGGCCAACGACTCACGGCTGTTGCCACAAACCTTCAAGGGCGGTCAGTTGACGTCGCTGGAACTCGAAGGCCTGACGGTGGATGCCGGGCGGCTGACGCAAGTCAATCAGCGCGACTCCTCAGATTACGAGGACATGGGCATCACCCGCACCGGTGCCAAGGGCATCACCACACGTCATCTCGATAGCGACAGCTTCGATTTCGCCAGCCTGAACTACAAATGGACCAGCAACCTCGCCACCGGCTACAGCTACGGCCATCTCGACAACTTCTACAGCCAGCACCTGGTCAACCTGACCTACGTATTGCCGGTGACGACGGGCCAGTCGCTGAAGACGGATCTGCGCTTCGCCCGCTCCACGGACGATGGCGGCAGCAATGTCGATAACAATGCCATCGGCGCGATGTTCACCTACAACCTTGGCGGGCATGCGTTGGGCCTGGGTTATCAAGGCATGAGCGGCGACACTGGCTACGCCTACGTCAATGGCACCGATGCGTTCCTGGTGAATTTCGTGCAGATCGGCGACTTCGCCAGCAAGGACGAAAAGTCCTGGCAGGCGCGCTACGACTACAATTTTGCGGCCATCGGTGTTCCGGGCCTGACCTTCATGACCCGCTACCTCACCGGCGACAATATCGATCTAGGCGGCAACCGCCCGGAAGGCAAGGAATGGGAGCGTGATACCGACATCGGCTATGTCGTGCAGAGCGGGCCGTTGAAGAATGTCGGGGTGAAATGGCGCAATGCGACGGTGCGCTCGACCAACTTCGGCAGCGACCTGGATGAAAACCGCCTGATCGTCAGCTACACCTTGCCGATCTGGTAAGTCAGTTCTGGCAGCACAAGGGGGGGGACTCGCTTGACGGCGGAGTCCTCTTTTTAATTCTGGGTTTTCGCAGTGATGGCGAGCCTCTTCGTCGGATCGCCGCCCGGAGCCGGCTCGCTCCCACAGTTGACCGGGTTGTTCAAATTGACACAGTTTAATGTGGGAGCGAGCCTGCTCGCGAAGGCGGCCTCAAAAGCGCCAAGGATGAGAGTAGGTTAAGATGCCTGCAAACCAGGCTCGCCACGAGACGCCCCGCATGACTGATACCACCCCCCGCCTGATCAAGAAGTACCCCAATCGCCGACTGTATGACACCCACACCAGCAGTCATTTGACGCTGGCGGACATACGCCAGTTGGTGGTCGACAAAATTGCCTTTCAGGTGGTCGATGCCAAGAGCGGCGAAGACCTGACGCGCAGCATCCTGCTGCAAGTGATTCTGGAAGCCGAAAGCGGCGGTGAGCCGATCTTCACCAGCGAAATGCTGATGGGGATTATCCAGTTCTACGGCCCTTATCAGGGTGTACTCGGCAGCTATCTGGACAAGAGCATTCAGACCGTGATCGACATCCAGTCCCAGACCGGCGCGCAATCGTCCGAGGCCTGGAGCGACTTCATGCATCAACAAGCCCCGGTGATGCAGGACCTGATGCGCCAATATGTCGACCAGTCCAAGGCGTTGTATCTCAATACCCAGAACCTGTTTGGCATGTTCGGCGGTAAACCCGGCACCGATAACGGGCCGAAAAAAAATGGCGATGGGGAATAAACCCATCGCCATTGGTGCCGCTGGCCTGACGTGACTTACTTGTTACCGCTGGTAGGCTTGGCGCTTGCTTCCGGGGCAGCCTTGGTGGCCGCAGCCGTCGCGGCGTCGAAACCACTCTGAGCCACATCGGCAGCCTGTTTTACGGCTTTCTGTGCGCTTTCGAACACAGTACCGGCATTCGCCAGGCCCGACTTGAACGCGGCCACAACAGGCTCGGAGCCGGCCGGTGCATTCTTGCTGATGGCTTCAACGAACTCTTGCACCTGTTGGGTGCCCGCTTCGACCTGGCTCGAGGTCAGTTTGGCGATGTCCGACTGAGTACCCACGATCAGCGCTTGAACCTGACGGTTGAACTCGGCCAGACGTTCGGTCTGCGCGCTCGGCTGAGTGAAAGAAGCCTGCAGCTCGGCGAAACCTTGTGGATCACGAACGGCCAGCAGCTTGCGAACACCTTCGAAGTGCTCTTCGGTGGAGTCGCGCAGTGCCTTGAACTGCAACTGGCTGAGCTGTTCAACGCTGGCGAAGACTTTGCCGCTGATTTGCTGCAAAAGATCGAGGTTGGCTTTCTGAGCGGTTTGCAGTTTTTCCGAATTGAAAAAAGACATGCTTGAATCTCCTGGTACTAGAAGGCCCTGATGGACCTGAGGACGCGATAGCGATCCGGCAGTCATCGCGTTAGCCTTGATATTGCAGTGCACAAAACCATTTGGCAACGCCTATTTTTGTGCGCTGCAAAATAACCTTTGCTAAAGCCCTCCTCATGCGCTGTAAACTCCTGCACATCGAACGGCCAGGCCAGCCCTCTTTAATTAAAGGGTTCAGATGGGCCGATTCCCATGCACAGCGTCAGGAGATCACGATGGTTCAGGAATCAAGTGTTGCACTGCAAGATGAAAAGCTCTCCGAACCCGCCGGCTTGTTCGAACACCTGAATCATCTGCAACGCCTCAATACCCGTAACGTCCTCGACGCCGTGCAAAAGCGCCAGGCAAAAACCTTCGCGCCTTTAAGCCTTGGGCAACTCCGCCAGCCAACGCCTGCTGACTGGCAGGAATACTTCACGGACCTCGGCCAACGCAGCGTGTTGTTCTGGGACACCTTGCGTCAGCGCGGCGACAACACCCTGGCCCACGAACGCGCCGGGTATCCGCTGCTGCTCAAGTTCAATCATCAAACGTTGGTCGCCGGTGAAGACCTGCCTCGCCCGGTCAACTATTCGTTGTTGCAAATCCTCGGCGGCCCGGGTCAACCGATCGATAGCAAAAAACAGCCGGTGATCATCATTGATCCCCGCGGCGGTCACGGCTCGGGGATCGGCGGTTTCAAACAGGATTCGGTCATCGGCGAGAGCTTGAGAGCTGGCCACCCCACCTACTTCGTTTCCTTTAGTCACTCGCCACGCCCTGGGCAAACCCTTGCCGATATCACAGAAGCCCAAGCGAAGTTCATCGAAGTCGTCAGCGCCCGGCATCCGGGCAGCGCCAGACCCGTGCTGATCGGCAACTGCCAGGCGGGCTGGGCGTTAATGGGCCTGGCGGCCACTCGGCCGGAATTGCCGGGGCTGATCATCGTCAATGGTGCGCCGTTGTCGTACTGGGCCGGCGTCAATGGCCGCAATCCGATGCGCTACACCGGCGGTTTGCTGGGCGGTGGCTGGATGGCGCGCCTCGGTAGTGACCTCGGTAATGACCGTTTCGACGGCACCTGGCTGGTGAGCAATTTCGAAAACCTGGACCCGGCGAATACCTGGTGGGGCAAGTACTACCATCTGTTCAGCGAAGTCGACAGCGAGGCCGCACGCTTTCTGGATTTCGAACGCTGGTGGGGCAGCCCGACCCTGCTCAATGGCGAAGAGATCGAGATGATTGTCGACGACCTGTTCATCGGCAATCGACTGTCCGGTGGCCTCGGGCGCAAGAGCAGCGGGCTCGATCTCAAGCGGATTGAAGTACCGGTGGTGGTGTTCTGCTCGTATGGCGACAACATCACCTCCCCGCAGCAGGCACTGGACTGGATCACCGACGTCTATCCCAGCGATCTCGCGTTGCAAAATGCCGGACGCACCATCGTTTACCTGCGACACGCGAGCATCGGTCACCTGGGCATCTTCGTGTCCGGTGAAGTGGCGCGGCGCGAGCACCGTGAATTGCTCGGTGCGGTCGATGCGATCAATGCGCTCTCGGCCGGTCTGTATGAAATGCTGATCGAAGACCTGCCGGAGAATTCGGCGACGCCGTATGCCGTGCGTTTCGAACGCCGGCGTATCGCCGACATCCATGGCCAGGTGCAGCCGCCCCGTGATGACGATCGCGAATTTGCGCTGGTCCAGCGCGCGTCCGACATCAACAACAATGTGTATGACGAATTCGTTCGCCCGTGGTTGCGCCAGTTGATCAACGAACCGAGCGCCGAAATGCTGCGCCGGGCGCACCCTTTCCATCAGCAGCAAGTGGCCTGGAGCAGTTTGAACCCGGCGTTGTGGTGGCTGGCAGGCAGTGCCGCTCAAGTGAGCAAGGATCGTCACCCCGCCAGCGAGAACAACCCGTTGCTGGTCTGGCAGGAACTGTTTTCCAATCAGGTGCAGGACGCCTTGAACGGCTATCGCGACCTGCGCGATGCGGCTCAGGAAATGTGTTTCTACGGCGTGTATGGCGTACTCAACAGCCTCACCGGCAATGCACCCGGGCGAAATCTGCAGGAATATGCGCAGCAACACGACAAGGTTTTGATCGAGCGCCTGCAGGATGCCCTGCCCCTTGGCGGCCTGATGGAAGCCTTGATACGGATCCTGTTCCTGCTGGGCCGCGACAGCGACGAGCCGGGCAAGGAAAGTGTCGAAAAATTGATCCTGCAACTGCAGGTGCTACTCCAGGACTACAGTGCCGAGCCGCTTGATCTGCGCGAAACCCTGCGGCTGCAAAAACTGCTGGTCGCCACCTACCCGCAAGAAAGCCTGTACAGCCTGACCGTGATGCTTGCCGAGGTCGAAGAGCGCCAGCAAGTGTTGGCGGCCGTCGCCAATTTGCTGCCGGAACTGCTGACCAGCGGTGCAGACAACCTCTTCTGGTGTGAACTGCACACACTCCTCGACGTGCCGCTGCCAGGTTTCAGCCTGACGCAACCACCCGGCGAAGCCGATGCCATCGAAGAGAAAGTCCCGGTGGTCATCCCTGAGCCCATCAAGCAGAAAATACCCGCAGTAACCCCAGACCCCGTCGCCAAGGTTGCGAGTCCAGTGAGCAAACCTGCCAAGGGCAAGAAAGGCGTGAAAAAACCTCCTGCACCCTGATGAGCAACCTGTGTGGCGAGGGGATTTATCCCCGTTGGGCTGCGAAGCGGCCCCGAAATCGGAAACCGCGGTGTATCAGGTACGCCGCACACAATGGTTTTACGACTGCTTCGCAGCCGAACGGGGATAAATCCCCTCGCCACACAGGACCGCGTCAGACCGGCGCGGCCTCCTTGATTTCAAACGATTCATCGGCCCGATACTGACCGGGTGTCATGCCAAACCAGCGGCTACAGGCTTTGTTGAAACTGCTGTGATCATGAAAACCAAGGAGAAACGCGACATGCTTCATGTTGAAGTGAGAATGGCGCAGGTAGAAATCGGCCAGTTGCCGGCGCACATCGTTTTGCACGTCCTTGAACTGCGTCCCTTCCTTTTCCAGCGCGCGCTGCAGCGTCCGCTTGCTGATGTTCAATTGCGCCGCGATCGACTCCATGTCGCACTGCCCCTGGCCCTGACTCAAGCGCTCGGTAATCAGCGCGCGAATCCTGCCGACAATGCAAAAACCAAACAGCAGATCCAGTTGAGCCTCGGCAAAACTGTCATGCAACACCGCCAACGCTTCATTGGCCATGTTCAACGGACGCAGCAGTTCCTGACCGTCAAACAAAATGCTGTCGTAAGGCGCGTCGAAATGCAGGTCGCAGCCAAACAGCCGTCGATGCTCGGAGGTGTCTTCAGGTTCGGGATAGGTGAATCCCACACTCAACGGTTGCGGTGCGTTGCCGCCCGCCAGCTTACGGCAGAACCCCAGCAATGAAGCCAGCGCCGCATCGGTGTATTGGCGAGGTTTGACCGAGCCTTTTTGTTGATGATCGAGGCCGGAAAGTCGGTAATTCTGTTGTTCCGATGTAAAGAAAAGGCTGAATCCGGTGCCGATCAACGGACTGAAACGGACCAGTCGTTCAAGGGCTTTTTTCAGATTCAGGCTGGACATCATGGTGTAGCCGACGATTTGAAAACTGCCGGGATGGAAACTTCCATAAGCCTTCAAGCCGATGTCTGGATCTCCCGAGGCCTGAGCGGCCAGATTCCATAGTCGATAGATAGCCCTTCGCTCGCAAAACGCTCCTGGTTTGCTCGCGAGCTGCATGTCTAGTTCAGCCTCCTGACACAGACTGGCGACATCCAGTCCTTGAGCCAAGAGCGTATTTACCAGCACGCTGGCATAGCCTGAACTCATTCTATACATGGCGTCCTCAATGACCTGTGGAACCGAACATCCTGTCCGGAGCCATGACTGATCTGCGATGAATCAAAGACTAAACGGATCGTACCGTTACCAATATTGATCCCAGTATAGGTACTCCTCACTTTTAGCCACTATTTCAGGCCAGTCGTCGCTTTGTAGCTGCCTTGTGGCGAGGGGATTTATCCCCGTTCGGCGGCGAAGCCGTCGTAATCCATTGGACGCAGTGTGGCTGGAAAAACAGGGGCCGCTTCGCAGCCCAACGGGGATAAATCCCCTCGCCACAAGGCAGCTGCTACAGATGAGCGGCGAGGCGACGATAGAAAGTTCCGTTTCGCTTCGGGCATGGCACCGTTGGACACCAGACCGTCACCTCTCAACACTTCCGCACGCCCCGCCAATACCGAACAATCCCCCATCTTGCAGCGCAAAATACAAAAAGGAAGAGAGCATATGAAGTCGCTTAGTCGTATTGCGTTGGTCACGGGTGGTATGGGTGGGATTGGCACTGCGATAAGCCAACGCCTGTACAAGGAAGGATTCAAGGTCATCGTGGGCTGCAGCTCAGATTCCGCCCGCAAGAAAGAATGGATGGCGAGCCAACTGGAGGCGGGTTATCAATTCGAATGCATCTATGGCGACATCACCGATTGGGAGTCAACGCGCAAAGCGTTCGAGATGGCACGTGAGCAATTCGGCCCGATCGATGTCTTGGTCAACAACGCCGGGATTACGCGTGATGCGTCCTTTCGCAAACTGACGCCAGAAGACTGGAACGCGGTCATCGGCACCAACCTGAGCGGCCTGTTCAACACCACCAAACAGGTGATTGAAGGGATGCTGGCCAAGGGTTGGGGACGCGTCATCAATATCTCCTCGATCAACGGTCAGCGCGGCCAGTTCGGCCAGACCAACTACAGCGCGGCCAAGGCCGGCATCCATGGTTTCACCATGGCCCTGGCCCGGGAAGTGTCCGGCAAGGGCGTGACCGTCAACACCGTTTCCCCAGGCTACATCCAGACCAGCATGACCGCGGCCATCCGCCCGGACATTCTCGACACCATGATCGCGGCCACACCGGTCGGGCGCCTCGGTCAACCTGAAGAAATCGCCTCCATCGTGGCCTGGCTGGCTTCCGATGAATCGGCCTATAGCACCGGGGCCGACTTCTCGGTCAACGGCGGCATGAACATGCAGTAGACCTGTCAGGGCATGGATGCCCTGCTTTCGCTCGACAAAACCTTAATGAGGTCACGCATGAACGAAGTCGTAATCGTTGCCGCAACTCGTACCGCCATTGGCAGTTTTCAAGGTGCCTTGTCCGCGATTCCAGCCACCGAACTGGGCGCGGCGGTCATTCGCCGTTTGCTGGAAGAGACCGGTCTGGACGGCTCGCAGATCGATGAAGTGATCCTCGGCCAGGTACTCACCGCGGGCTCGGGGCAAAACCCGGCACGCCAGACGGCGATCAAGGCCGGTCTGCCCCATACCACCCCTGCCCTGACCCTGAACAAGGTCTGCGGCTCAGGCCTCAAGGCGGTCCAGCTGGCGGTCCAGGCCATCCGTTGTGGCGACGCCGAACTCATCATTGCCGGCGGTCAGGAAAACATGAGCCTGGCACCGTATGTGTTGCCCAAGGCCCGCACCGGTTTGCGTCTGGGTCATGCGCAACTGCAAGACAGCGTGATTCAGGACGGTTTGTGGGATGCCTTCAACGACTACCACATGGGCATCACCGCCGAGAACCTGGCGCAGAAGTACGAGCTCAGTCGCGAAGACCAGGACGCTTTCGCCGCAGCCTCGCAACAGAAAGCCGCTGCGGCCATCGAAGCGGGTTACTTCAAGCGTGAAATCACCCCGATCCTGATTCCTCAGCGCAAAGGTGAGCCGCTGGTCTTCGACACCGATGAACAGCCGCGTCCGGACAGCACGCTGCAGGCATTGGGCAACCTCAAACCCGCATTCCAGAAAAACGGCAGCGTGACCGCCGGTAACTCCTCGACCCTCAACGACGGCGCCGCCGTGCTGTTGCTGGCCAGCGCCGCCAAGGCCCAGGCCCTCGGCTTGCCGGTTCTGGCACGCATCAAGGCCTACGCCAGCGCTGGCGTGGACCCGTCGATCATGGGCATCGGCCCGGTACCGGCCACCCGTTTGGCATTGACCAAAGCCGGCTGGAGCCTGGACGACCTCGACTTGATCGAAGCCAATGAAGCGTTCGCCGCGCAATCATTGGCGGTCGGCAAGGAACTGGGTTGGGACACCAGCAAGGTCAACGTCAACGGCGGCGCGATTGCCCTGGGCCATCCGATCGGCGCATCGGGCGCGCGGATTCTGGTGTCGCTGTTGCACGAACTGATTCGTCGCGACGGCAAAAAAGGCCTGGCCACGTTGTGTATCGGTGGCGGCCAGGGTGTCAGCCTGGTCATCGAGCGCTAGAAACACAGGAGTGTTTTTTTAAGTTGCTGACGCGGCGCCGAAGTCCGGCGCCGCGGTTTTTTTCTGCCCGGTTTACTGATGTGGGCAAGGAGTTCCATGGACAATAACGCGCATACCTTCAACACCTTCTGGTCAGGCCAGGTTCCGTTCATTGCCTCCTTTGCAGTGCAACAATTACGACTCTGGGTCAGCACCAATCCGTGGTTTACCGGCCAGGATTACAACGAGTGGTTTGACCTGCCGCGCGGCACCCTGGACAGCCTCCAATCGGATTACCAACAGCAATGGGGCGAACTCGGCCAGCAACTGCTGACCGGACAACCATTCAGTTTCGACGATCGACGTTTTTCCAGCGGCAACTGGAGCCAGCCACTGTTCGGCTCGCTAGCAGCGTTTTATCTGCTCAACGCAGGGTTTCTGCTGAAGCTGCTGGACACGTTGGCGATTCCGGACAAAAAGCCGCGTCAGCGCCTGCTCTATCTGGTGGAACAAGCCATCGCCGCCGGGGCGCCGAGTAACTTTCTGGCCAGTAATCCCGACGCGCTGCAACGGGTCGTCGATACCCAGGGCAGCAGCCTCCTCACCGGCCTGTTGCACCTGGCCAGCGACCTGCAAGAAGGCAAGATGCGCCAGTGCGACGCCGGTGCATTCAAAGTGGGGGTTGATCTCGCCAACACTCCGGGCGAAGTGGTGTTCGAGAACGAACTCTTCCAACTGATTCAGTATTACCCGCAAAGCGAAACCCAGTACCGGCGCCCGGTGTTTGTCGTGCCGCCGTCAATCAACAAGTACTACATTCTCGACTTGCGCCCGGAAAACTCGATGGTTGGCCATCTGTTGAAACAAGGGCACCCGGTGTTTTTGATGTCGTGGCGCAACTTCGACCAGGAACACGCTGGCACCACCTGGGATGACCTGATCGAAACCGGCATCATCAAAGGCCTGCAAGTGACCCGCGAAATCAGCGGCGAGCAGCGGCCCAATTGCGTCGGCTTCTGCATCGGCGGCACGTTGTTGAGTTCGGCGCTGGCCGTCCTGGCGGCGCGCGGCGACCGCGAGATTGGCAGCGTGAGCCTGTTGACTACCTTCCTCGACTACCTCGATACCGGCCCCATCGACATCTTCGTCGACGAACAATTGGTGGCCTACCGCGAGCGCACCATCGGCGGCCTGGAGGGCCCCATCGGCCTGTTCAAGGGCGAGGACATGGGCAATACCTTCTCGCTGCTGCGCCCCAACGACTTGTGGTGGAACTACAACGTCGACAAATACCTCAAGGGCCAGAAACCGATCCCCCTCGACCTGCTGTTCTGGAACAACGACAGCACTAACCTCCCGGGCCCGATGTACTGCTGGTATTTGCGCCACACCTATCTGCAGAACGACCTGAAATCCGGTGAGCTGGACTGTTGCGGGGTCAAGCTGGACCTGCGCGCCATCGATGCTCCGGCATACATCCTCGCCACCCATGACGATCACATTGTGCCGTGGAGAAGCGCTTACGCCAGCACCGGGTTGCTCTCCGGACCCAAGCGTTTTGTACTGGGCGCCTCAGGGCATATCGCCGGAGTGATCAACCCGCCGGCCAAGGAAAAACGCCACTACTGGACCAACAACCGGGTCACCAAAAACCCGGAAACCTGGTTCAAGAACGCCCAGCAACATTCCGGAAGCTGGTGGAATGACTGGTTCGTCTGGCTGGCTGAACAGTCCGGCGAACGCCAGCCCTCGGTACTGCATACCGGCAACGCGCAATACCCGGCGATCGAGTCGGCGCCGGGGCGTTACGTGATGCAGTGATCGACCACTCAGCACGGGCGAAAAACTCGGGCTCTGTGGTAGGCCCTGTAGCAGCTGTCGAGCCTGCGACTGTGGCGAGGGGATTTAGCGAAACGTCGCACCGCCCCGTTGGGCTGCGAAGCGGCCCCTGTTTTTCCAGCCACACCGCGTCCAATGGATTACGACGGCTTCGCCGCCGAACGGGGCGGTGCGACGTTTCGCTAAATCCCCTCGCCACAGAGGATCTGTGACTACTCGGATGGGACGAGTCGATCCAGTGTTCGGTTCAGCCAGCATGATTGAAAATGGCGGAAGGCAGCCGGAGTCGAACCTGCCCGGGAACGGATGCCGTCCCCAACCGGGTTTGAAGCCCGGCCGCGCCACCGGGCGCGATTGCCTTCCTTGAAATCAGTGATCGGTACGTTGGGCCAAGGCATTGTCGAGGCGGATATGGCGCTTGTCGCCAAACCGTCGCGTCAGGCCGATCCGGTCGAAGTATTCGAGGATCTGGATGCTGCGCTTGCGACCCAGGCCCACCGCGTCACGAAACGCCGTGACCTGAATCACCGGGTTTTGCGCGGCCAGTTGCACAAGCATAGCCGCCAATCGTCGGATCATCGTGTCGGTGTAGAACAGGTCACGGACGACTTGATGCACCAATCCCAACCTCGCCATTTTGCACAGCAGCAAGCGCACGGCCGCCTCGTCATGGCCAAGGTTGCGCACCCACGGCGGATCAAAACCAGCCTCTTCGAACAACGGTTGCAAGTGTTGCCACAGGGCTTCGTCGTCTTCGCTCAAACGCACCTGATGATCGGGCAAATGCAGCCATGGCCCGCTGGCGGCAATCGCACCGCTGGCGAGTAACTCGTCGAGCAGACTGATGAACGTCGGTCGGTCCAGCGCTGTGCCGGAGAACCGCCGCAGGCGATCCCGGTCGGGGCCCATTTGATCCGGTTCCAGTTGATGAAAACGTGCGAGGTGTTCCAACAACGCTGCTTTCAGCGCTTCCCAGCGGGCCGCACTAAACAGCAATGGACCTTGGCGGGTGTCGATCAGGCGCACGTCATCGGGCAAAACCCAGGTGTTACGGGGGCGGTTGAACTGACGCTCCAGACGCTGCGGATCGAGCCCGGTGTCGCTGTTGGCCAATAACGCCGGCAGGCTGTCTTCCAACTCTTTGCCTGTGGCGAGGGCGTGTAGCTGCGCCAGCCGCTCGGGGCTTCGGCGTTGTCGGGTCGGTGCAAACGGGTCGAGCACCCGCGCGCCGCCGAGGGTGCGCTGGGCGCTCTGGTCACGCAGGATCAACGGATCGCCCTTCACCGCCTGCACCGGCGTATTCAGCAGCAGTTGCGCGAACATCCGTTCACCCGGCGCCAGGCGGGCGCCTTCCAGCAATGCCACCCGCCCGGTCACGTCCTGAGTCCCGACGTGAACGTGTACTGACTGAAAATGCTCGAAGGCCTTGGGTTCGCTGGCTAACAATTGCAGGTCGACGTCCACTCGCTGGGTTGGCGCGTACAGCCACTCGGCCAGCAACCAGTGACCGCGATGAATCTGCTCCAGGGCCAATCGTTCGGCACTCAGGTTCAACGCCACTCGCTGTCCGGCCATTGCGACTTCGGCGGCCCGATTCTGCGCATGCAGGCCGCGCACACGCACAAGTTTGCCCTGTGGGCCGAGCATCAGCTTATCGCCCACCGCCACCACGCCAGACAACGCAGTGCCGGTCACCACGATACCGACGCCGGCCACACTGAAAGCACGGTCGATCGCCAGGCGAAAACCGCCGCTGGTGCTGCGTTGAACAACTTCACGCTGTGCCTCGAGCAAGGCTTGCCGCAGCGTCTCGACGCCCTCACCGGTCACACTCGACAGCGCAATCAGCGACGCGTTGGCATAAGGCCCCGGCGCCAGTAATGTCTGGACCTGTTCGCGAACGGCTTGCACTCTGGACGGATCGACGCGGTCGCATTTGCTGATCGCCACCAGCGCCCGAGGGATTCCCAACAGTTCAACGATGGCCAGGTGTTCGCGGGTCTGCGGCATGACGCCGTCGTCGGCCGCGACCACCAGCAACACCAGATCGATGCCCTGAGCCCCCGCCAGCATGTTGTGGGTGAAGCGCTCATGACCGGGCACATCGATAAAACCGGTCAGGGGCGCTTGCGGTTCCAGCGCCGCATAAAGGTAGCCGAGGTCGATGGTCATGCCGCGTTCACGTTCTTCCCGGCGACGGTCGCCGACCTGGCCGGTCAGGGCCTGGAGCAAGGCTGTCTTGCCGTGGTCGATGTGCCCAGCCGTGCCGACGATCACTCCATGGCTCCTGCGATTTGATCGAGTTGCGCCAGCCACGCCGGTTCATCGTCCAGTTGCCGCAGATCCAGCCACAACGCATCGTCATCAATGCGCCCGAGTACCGGAATCGGCAACGCACGCAGGGCTGACTCCAGATCGTGCAGCCGCCGTCCGCGAAGACGTTTGGACGCGTGCGGTCGCAGGCATAACGCGCCGCTCGGCAAGCGCGCCACCGGTTGGCTGCCGCTGCCGATCATGCCCAGCGCCGGTACCGCGCTGACGCTCCAGCCGTCGCCCAAGACGTTGGCCAGCGAGGGTTGCAGGCGCTCAGCCTGGGCGAGGATGTCTGCCTGGGGTCGGGTCAGCAGGCGCAAACTTGGCAACCGTTCGGCCAGTCGATCAGGAGCGCGGTACAGGCCCAACACCGCTTCGAGGGCGGCCAGGGTCAGTTTGTCGACTCGCAAGGCGCGCTTGAGTGGATTGTTCTTGATCGTTGCGATCAGGTCTTTGCGGCCGACAATCAACCCGGCCTGGGGGCCACCCAGTAACTTGTCGCCGCTGAAGGTGACGATGTCTGCGCCATCAATCAGCGCTTGGCGCACGGTCGGCTCGGCGGGCAAGCCCCAGCGCGTCAGGTCCAGCAGGCTGCCGCTGCCAAGGTCTTCAAGCAACGGCAAGCCGTGTTGATGTGCGAGTTGCGCCAACTCGGCGGTCGACACCCGCGCGGTAAAGCCTTCAATGCTGTAATTGCTCGCATGCACGCGCATCACCAAACCGCTGCGTGGGCCAATCGCGGCTTCATAATCCCTTGCATGCGTGCGATTGGTGGTACCGACTTCGTGGAGCCTGACCCCGGCTCTGGCCATGATGTCGGGAATACGGAACGCACCGCCGATTTCGATCAGTTCGCCCCGGGAAATGATGCCTTCCTTGCGCGCGCCCAGACTGTTGAGCGTCAGCAACACCGCAGCGGCGTTGTTGTTGACCACCGTCACCGCCTCTGCGCCGGTCAGCTCGCGGATCAGGCCTTCGATCAGGTCATCACGGTCGCCGCGCTTGCCGCTGTGCAGGTCGAATTCCAGATTGAGCGGGTAGCGTGCCGCGAGTTGCACCGCTTCGATGGCTTCCTCCGGCAGCAACGCTCGCCCCAGATTGGTGTGCAGCACCGTGCCGGTGAGATTGAACACCCGGCGCACGTTGCTGCGATGCTGAGTGGCCAAGCGTTCACCCGCCCTGCCCGCTAACGCTTCAGGCGCAATTTCAATGGCATCGAGTTGCCCTGAAAGCACCGGTTCACGCAAGTCATCGAGCAGTTGGCGCAAATTCGCCAGCAACGCGTCACGCCCATAACGCTCGGCCAGCGGTTGGCAGGCGGGATGGCGCAGCAAACTGTCGATGGAAGGCAGCCGCAGAGCTTGGCTGGCGGATCTGGAAGACATCAGGCGCTCCCGCAAACGTTGACCGTCGCGCCTGAGTGTAGCCGCTGAGTTTGATGGGAGCTCAAAGGGGTAATGCCAATCACCGTAGCAGCTGGCGAAGCCTGCGTTCGGCTGCGAAGCAGTCGTGAAATCAGACGATGCGGTTTTCATAAAGACCGCAAACTCAGGTTTTACGACTGCTGCGCAGCCGAACGCAGGCTTCGCCAGCTGCTACTGATCGCGTATTGGCTTAACTGATCGGCATTAGCTCAAAGGGAGAGCTCAGTCACCTCCGGGTGCCAGCAGAAGATTAGGCGCCAGACGCTGGTAGCCTTCCTGCTCCAGGCGCATGTCCAGCAGCAGGCTGGTCAGGTCTGTCGAGAGCGCTTCGGCTTCGGCGTCGTTTTCCAGGTAAAGCAGTTTCAGGTAGCTGCGGCAGCCGGGGCAGACCTCCGCGCGTATCGGTGCCTGATTGGCGGCGTGTCGGTCGTCATCGAGGCTGACGTATTTAAGGCCTTTGCTCTGTTCGCAATACACACATTTGACCCGCACCACATGCCATTCGCAGGCGCACAGCGAGCACACCAGATACCGCAAGCCGTTGTACTTGCCGCGATGGCGAATCACACCGGCCATGGCCGGCGACCCGCAGGCCGGGCATTGACTGAGACTGTCGCCGGGCTTCAGCGCAAGGTCCGGCGTGCTCAACAACCAATGACTCCAGGCCACCTGCAACGCTGCGCCGAGGAACGGCACCAGCTCCGCCGGCAGCATTGAATACTGGCCACTGACCAAGGCAATCGCCCAGGCTTTGAGCAGCCCAGGGTTAGCACTGCGCAAAGTCGCCACGGCGTTTTCTACCGCCGTTTGTGGCGGTGGCTGATAGCGTTGCAACAAGGCTTCGAGATACGGCAGCCAAACGTTTTCGCGCACCAGACTGTCGGCGGCGAACGGTGGCAAGCCATGCTCCACGCAGACCCGAAGACGTTCGGGATCGGGTATGGCGGCCACAGGCGGATCGTCCATCAATTTCTGCTGCGCGTGGCACAGCCCCGCGATCAAGCGCAGATAGTCCGCCATGGGATTCCCGTCGGCCAGGCGTTCCAGGCGCAGCGCGCGCAAGGTGAACAGGTTGTTCGGTGGCAGATACAGAAGCGGCGGTGAACTCGCCGCCGCTTCTATCTGCCCAGGCTCGAGGATCGTGGCCAAGGGGTCATCCTTTTTTGCTGATCGGTGGCTCAGGCGTCTCATCACGGGTCACTTCCCGGTACCAGAGCTCATGGTGTTTTCTCGCCCAGGCGCGGCTGACCCTGCCACGCACCATGGCGTGGACCGAGCCGCGAATCCAGATACCCGCATAGATGTGGACGATAATGCTCAGCACCAGAATGAAACCCGCCAGCGCATGCAACAGCATCGCCCAGCGAATACTGGTGATGCCAAAGTAGGCGCTGAACCAGGCGCGCCAGATCACCAGCCCGCTGAACAGCAATACCAGCATGCAGATCAGCAACACCCAAAACAGCAGCTTCTGCGCCGGGTTGTACTTGCCGATCGGCGGCACGCCCTCCTCTTCGTTGCGCATGACAGTCCCGACGCGTCTAAGCCACAACCGGTCGTTGGCACTGAAGTAATTCGCCCGCCAGAAACTGAACACCAGGCCGAGGAACAGCACAAACATCGCCACGCCCATGTACGGATGCAGAATGCGCGTCCACGAACCGCCGCCAAACAAATTGCTGAGCCAGAACAGCGCCGGATGGAACAACGCCAGCCCCGACAGCCCCGCCATCAGAAACAAAATCGCCACCAGCCAATGGTTAGTGCGCTGGTTTGATGTGTAACGAATGATCGGTTTGTCATTCATGGCCTGTCCTCCCCGCCGGGTTTCGTCGGATCAAAGGTGTGCACCGATGGATCGAATTCATGCACCGCTGGGTCAACGATGACTGGATGTTCGTCTTCCTCGACCAACTGCGGACCAACGCGCACGTAATGGAAGAACCCAGCCAACACCGCCAGGCCCATGGCCAGCAACCCCAAGGGTTTACTCACGCCTTTCCATAAGTCCACTAGCGGACTGATGGTCGGTTGGTCCGGCAACCCGGCATACAACCTGGGCGTGTCGGCATGGTGCAGCACATACATGACGTGGGTACCGCCGACGCCTTCGGGATCATACAAACCGGCGTGTTCGAAGCCACGGCTCTTGAGGTCGACGATCCTTTCGGCGGCATGGTCTTTCATATCGTCCTTGGTGCCGAACACAATGGCGCCCGTCGGGCAGGTTTTCACGCAGGCCGGCTCCAGCCCCACCGCCACACGGTCCGAGCACAACGTGCATTTGTAGGCCTTGTGATCCTTTTGCGAGATTCGCGGGATATTGAACGGGCATCCGGTGATGCAATACCCGCAGCCGATGCAATGATCCTGGTCGAAATCGACGATGCCATTGGCATGCTTGATGATCGCCCCCGGACTCGGGCACGCCGCCAGGCAACCGGGTTCTGCGCAGTGCATGCAGCCGTCCTTGCGAATCAGCCACTCCAGATTGCCGGCGTCGGTTTCATGCTCGGTGAAGCGCATCAAGGTCCAGGTTTCCGCGGTCAGGTCCTGTGGGTTGTCGTAGGTGCCGAGGGTGTGGCCGACCTCATCGCGCAGCTCGTTCCATTCCGAGCAGGCGACTTGGCAAGCCTTGCAGCCAATGCACTTGGTGGTGTCGATCAGCTTGGCCACTTCCTCCTGATTGCGGACCGAGGACGGGACGGTCGTGGTGGCCGAACGGGCGATGATGTCTTGGCTGGCCATTTAGACTTTCTCCACGTTGACCAGGAATGACTTGGATTCCGGGGTCTGAGTGTTGCCATCGCCGAGGAACGGCACCAGGGTGTTGGTCAGGTATCCGTGACGCGTGAGCCCGGTAAAACCCCAGTGCAGCGGGATACCGATCTGGTGCACCACCTGATTGTTGACCTGCAGCGGTCGAATCCGCTTGGTCACCACCGCCACTGCTTCTATATGCCCGCGCTTGGAGCTGACACGGACCCGATCGCCGGCCACGATGCCTTTCTCCTTGGCCAGCACTTCACCGATCTCGACAAATTGCTCGGGTTGGGAAATCGCGTTGAGCTTGCAATGCTTGCTCCAGAAGTGGAAATGCTCGGTCAGCCGGTAGCTGGTCGCGGCATACGGATAGTCCTTGGCCACGCCTAAGGAATCCCACACCGAATCGAAGATCCGCGCCGCCGGGTTGCTGGTGGCTTTCTTGTTTTCCGGGTGCAGCGGGTTGATGCCGATCGGCGTTTCGAACGGCTCGTAATGTTCAGGGAAAGGCCCTTCGTTCATCTTGTCGACGGCAAAGAACCGCGCCACGCCTTCGGGGTTCATGATGAACGGATTCATCCCGGCTTCCGGTGGCGAGTCGGCCTTGAAGTCCGGCACATCGGTGCCGCTCCAGGCTTTGCCGTTCCACCACACCAGGCGTTTTTTCTCGTCCCACGGTTTGCCTTGCGGGTCGCACGAAGCGCGGTTGTAAAGAATCCGTCGGTTCGCCGGCCAGGACCAGGCCCAGCCCTGGTGTTGCTTCATGCCATACGGATCACTGTTGTCGCGCCGGGCCATCTGGTTGCCCGCCTCAGTCCAGCTGCCACAGAAAATCCAGCAACCGGAAGCCGTACTGCCGTCGTCCTTGAGCAGGCCAAAACCGGCCAGTTGCGCGTTGCCCTTGATCGCCGCGCCGTTAGCGTCGGTGAAGTCCGTGGTGGCATAGCCGTTGATTTCCTTGGCCAGTTCTTCCGGCGAAGGCTCCTCGGCAATTTTGTACGGCCAGGACAGTTTGAGGATCGGCTCGGCATAAGCGCCGCCGTTGGCCTGATAACGCTGACGCAGACGGATAAACAGCTCGCTCATGATCCGCACATCGGTGCGCGCTTCACCCGGACCGTCGGCGCCTTTCCAGTGCCATTGCAGCCAGCGGCTGCTATTGACCAGCGAGCCGTCTTCTTCGGCGAAACAGGTGGTAGGCAGGCGAATCACTTCGGTCTGGATGCCAGCGGTTTCGACATCGTTATACGGCCCGACATTGCGCCAGAACTCCGAGGTTTCGGTGGACAGCGGGTCCATCACCACCAGCCACTTCAGCTTGGCCAGCGCCGCCATCACCCGGTTTTTGTCAGGCAACGCGGCGATGGGGTTGAAGCCCTGGCACAGGTAGCCGTTGACCTTGCCCTGGCCCATCAGGTCGAACACTTTGAGGATGTCGTAGTTAGGAATGTCCAGTTTCGGCAGATAGTCGTAAGCCCAGTTGTTCTCCAGCGTGGCGTTGTCGCGGTACCAGGCTTTCATCAGGCTGACGTGGAATTTGCTGTAGTTCTGCCAGTAGGACAGCTGCCCCGGACGCAACGGCATTTGCGTGCGTTTGGTGATGTAGGCGGTGTAATCCTGCTCCGCATCCTGCGGCAAAGTCAGGTACCCCGGCAGCGAATTGGACAGCAAACCGAGGTCGGTCAGCCCTTGGATGTTGGAGTGCCCGCGCAAGGCATTGACGCCCCCGCCCGGCATGCCGACGTTGCCCAGCAGCAATTGCACCATGGCCGCGCTGCGAATGATCTGCGAACCGATCGAGTGCTGCGTCCAGCCCAGCGCGTAGAGAATCGTCATGGTTTTGCCCGGTTGCGAGCAGGTGGCGATTTCTTCCCAGATTTTTTGCATGGCATCCACCGGCATGCCGCAAATCTGGCTCGCCAGTTCGATGTTGTAGCGGCTGTAATGCTGCTTCATCAATTGATAGACGCAGCGCGGGTCGTGCAGGGTCGGGTCGACCTTGACGAAGCCGTCATCACCGAGTTCATAACCCCAGCCGGACTTGTCCGTGTAGCTGCGTTTGGCCACGTCGTAGCCGCTGAAGATCCCGTCCTCGAAGCCATAACCGGCTTTGACGATGAACGACACGTCGGTGTAATTGCGCACGTACTCGTGGTGGATCTTGTCTTCGGTCAGCAGGTAGTTGATCAGCCCGCCCATGAAGGCGATGTCGGTGCCGGTGCGAATCGGCGCGTAATAGTCGGCCACCGAGGCGGTCCGGGTGAACCTCGGATCGACCACGATCAAGCGAGCCTTGTTGTGCGCCTTGGCTTCGGTCACCCATTTGAAGCCGCACGGGTGCGCTTCTGCTGCGTTGCCGCCCATTACCAGGATCAGATTCGCGTTGGCGATATCGGTCCAGTGGTTGGTCATGGCTCCACGGCCGTACGTCGGGGCAAGACTTGCCACCGTCGGGCCGTGTCAGACACGCGCCTGGTTATCGAACCCCAGCATGCCGAGACTGCGAACCACCTTGTGGGTGATGTAACCCGCTTCATTGGAGGCCGCCGAGGCCGCGAGGAAGCCGGTGGTCAGCCAGCGGTTGACCGTTTTGCCCGCTTCATTCTTCTCGATGAAGTTGGCGTCGCGGTCGGCCTTCATCAGATCGGCGACGCGATCGAGCGCTTCATCCCAGGAGATGCGCGTCCACTCGGTGGTGCCGGGTTTGCGCACCTGTGGATATTGCAGACGGCCGGGGCTGTGAATGAAGTCCAGCAGGCCCGCGCCTTTGGGGCACAGGGTGCCGCGATTGACCGGATGATCGGCATCGCCTTCGATGTGGATGATGTTTTGCGCGACATTCTTGGCGGCATCGCCCTGGCTGTACATGATCAAGCCGCAGCCTACCGAGCAATACGGGCAGGTGTTGCGGGTTTCATGGGTGTGGGCAAGCTTGAAGTGGCGCACCTGCTCGGCGAAGGCAGTCGCAGGGGCCATGCCCAGCGCGCCGAGGCTCGAGCCCGCAAGGCCGATACCAGCGACCTTGAAGAACTGACGACGGTTGAGGTCCATCGTGCACTCCTGTCAGGTGGAGACCCGGTAGTTTTGCCGGGTTTTTCTGGACAATCACGGTTGCGGCAGTCTGGCTGCCGACTCTTAAAACTGTAGACAATGTTAGAACTGACTGTGTGAAAACCGACCATCGGGCAATACAGTGGCATCAACCATCACGCATAACCTGTGGGAGCGAGCCTGTGTGGCGAGGGGATTTATCCCCGTTCGGCTGCGAAGCAGTCGTAAAACCATCGTGTGCGGTGTACTTGGCACACCGCGGTTTTCGATTTCGGGGCCGCTTCGCAGCCCAACGGGGATAAATCCCCTCGCCACACAAGCTCGCTCCCACAGGGGCTTGGCGTTTATCATGACCGTCGGATTTACCTTGCCCTTTATGAGACTGAGCATGACTTTCGATTTTGATCAGGTGTTCGACCGCCACAACACCGGCAGTACCAAATGGAGCCGTTACCCGGCCGACGTGTTGCCGATGTGGGTGGCCGACATGGACTTCTCCGCGCCGCCGGTGATCATCCAGGCCCTGCAAAAACGTCTGGAACACCCGATGCTCGGCTACAGCGTGGCCCAGGATGACTTGCGCAATGCCATCGTCGCCGACCTATGGAACAAGTACGCTTGGCGCGTATCGCCTGAGGAACTGATTTTCCTGCCGGGCGTGGAGTCGGGGTTCAACATGGCGCTGAATGCCCTGGTCCAGCCGCAGCAGAACGTTGTGGTTCAGGTCCCGAACTACCCGCCGCTGCGTCATGCGCCGGGGCACTGGGGTTTGAACAAGGTTGAACTCGAATTCGACGCGTTGGCGGACGGCACTTACGCCACGCCACTCGATGCCCTGAATCGGGCGCTGACCGGTGGCGGTGCGCTGCTGCTGAGCAACCCGCACAACCCGGTGGGCAAAGTCTTCCCGCGAGAAGAACTGCAAGCGGTCGCCGACATCTGCGTGGAGCAGGACGCTTGGATCATCTCTGACGAGATTCATGCCGAGTTGTGTTTCGACGGGCGCGTACACATTCCGACAGCGTCCCTGAGCCCGGAAATCGCCAAGCGCACCATCACGCTGATGTCGGCGAGCAAGGCCTACAACATTGCCGGTCTGAAGACGTCTTTCATGATCATTCAGGACTCGGCGTTGCGTGCGCGGGTCAACCACGCCCGCTGCGGCATGGTCGACAGCGTCAACCCGTTGGGCATGGAAGCGACGCGCGTCGCCTACAGCGAAGGCGGCCCTTGGCTGGCCGGCTTGAAAGCTTATCTGCAAAACAATCGGGATTATCTGGTGGACGCGGTCAACACGCGCCTGCCGGGTGTGACCATGAATATTCCGCAAGGCACGTATCTGGCGTGGCTCGACTGCTCGGCGCTGGGACTGGATAACCCTCAGCAGTTTTTCCTTGAACAGGCCAAGGTCGGGTTGAGCGCGGGTCTGGATTTCGGCGATGACAGCAAACAGTTCGTGCGCCTGAACTTCGGCTGCCCACGGGCATTGCTGGAAGAAGGCATTGCGCGGATGGAACGCAGCTTGCTCAATCGCAACGCCTGATGATCTTCGTTCCCACGTTCCACGTGGGAACGATCACTGAAATCCAACCGAACTCAAGGCAAAACACCAGGGTCAACCCTTTGACTCCTCTGCCTTGCGAACGGAGATTTCCCAATGATTACCTACCCAAAACCACCCTTTCCGAAACAGGCCCAGCCTGTCCCCGGTTCCCAAAAGAAAATGGATCCGTACCCCGACTGTGGCGAACAAAGCTACAAGGGATCAGGCCGACTGGACGGCAAGATCGCCCTGATCACCGGCGCCGACAGTGGCATCGGTCGCGCCGTAGCGATCGCCTTCGCCCGTGAAGGCGCGGACGTCGTCGTCGCCTATCTCAATGAACATGAAGACGCGCAGGAAACTGCACGCTGGGTCGAGCAGGCCGGCCGGCAGTGCCTGTTGCTGTCCGGTGACCTGGCGCAGAAAGCCCACTGCCAGGCCCTGGTGGACAAGACGGTCGAACGCTTCGGCCGAATCGATGTGCTGGTCAACAACGCCGCGTTCCAGATGAGCCACGAAAACATCGAGGACATCCCGGACGAAGAATGGGTGATGACCTTCGACGTCAACATCACCGCCATTTTCAGGCTCTGTCAGGCCGCGTTGAAGCACATGAAACCCGGCAGTTCGATCATCAACACCAGCTCGGTCAATTCCGACATGCCCAAACCGACCCTCCTGCCTTACGCCACGACCAAAGGCGCGATTGCCAACTTCACTGCGGGCCTCGCGCAGATGCTGGGGCCGAAGAACATTCGGGTGAACTGCGTGGCACCAGGGCCGATCTGGACGCCGCTGATTGTCTCGACCATGCCCGATGAAGAAGTGCAGAACTTTGGTGGGCAAACGCCGCTCGGCCGGCCGGGTCAACCGGTGGAAGTGGCGCCGATTTATGTGTTGCTGGCGTCGGATGAGGCCAGTTACATCACGGGGCAGCGCTACGGGATCACCGGTGGCAAGCCGATGCTTTGAACACATTCTTCAATCAGCAAGAAACCCCGTGGCGAGGGGATTTATCCCCGTTGGGCTGCGAAGCGGCCCCCTGCATTCTTTCAGGTGTTCCTGGCAAGCAGGTTTAGCGACGGCTTCGCCGCCGAACGGGGATAAATCCCCTCGCCACAAGTTTGCGCCTGCCTCAAGATTTCATTAAGTGCACAGGCTTCACGACGATTCTTGAGCAATCACCGAGATCTTGCCGTTGCGCTCCAGGATCGCGAACTTGATCTGCTCAAGGGTTTCGATGCCCTGACTCGAGCGTGCCGCCTCCATGATGTCGGCCTCGATCAATCGCGCGTGGCGCAGGCGTTTGTGCAGAACCTTGCCGTTCTCGACGATGATCGTCGGCCCGCCATCGATCAACTGCGACACCCATCGCGAGCGTTGTTTGAGCAGCGATAGGCCGACGTCGATGACAATCAGCGTGACGATCACCAGCATCGAATTGGTCAGGGAAAAGTCATCGCCCAGCAACGCCTGTTGCGTCGCTTCACCGATGATCATCAACAGCACAAAATCGAATGTCGTCAATTCGGACAGAGAGCGTCGCCCCGCGATTTTGAACAGCACCATCAGCGCCAGATACATCGCAGCCGCGCGCAATACCGAGTCCATAGGTCACCTAAGGGAAAATGAATTGATCGAGGTTCACGGGCAGGGCGCCGGGCGATGCAACGCGGCTGCGAAACAGTCCCAGCCCATCGCCGCGCAACGTCAGATAAAGGTTTGCCTGGCCCTGAGCGTCGGTTTGCACCCACAGCCTCATGCCCGACCCGGCACTGATGGCGCGCTGGGGTTGCGGTTGCAGGGTTTCAATGTTGAAACCGTCCAGCAGCGCCCCGGTCAGTTCCAGCTCAACCGTGGCATTGGGCGCACCGCTCACGCTGATCTGCATCGGGTTAGAGGATCCGTGGCGGTGGAACACTTCGTATTGCACCCGGACCTTGCCATCGTCGCCTTGAACGTCCCGGGTGCTCAGTGGCCCGCGTGAAAACAGGCCGAGTAGCGCCAGCAACACCAACAGCATCAGGGCGAACCATCCCCAACGCTCGAATCGCCAGACCTTGACCTGATGCGCCATGTCTTCGCGCACGGGATAGTCGCGGCTGTGGTAATCGGTATGGTCGGCTTCATCGTTCATCGCGTGCGCCCTGCCCTTGCTCGCCGTCCAATGCCCGTTGATGGAAATGCGGCAGCAACTTCAACGCGTGCTCCGCGGCCAATAACTGAACCTCACTGCGGGTGCCGGAAAACCGCAGTTGTCGGCTGAAGACACATGGCCCCTGCCCGGTCTGATAGGCCCAGGCGAAACAAATGGTGCCGGCAGGGATGCCATCGACGTCTTCCGGCCCGAGGATGCCGGTGGTCGCCACGGCGACATTGGCTGTGCTGTCGCGCAGCGCACCCAACGCCATCTCCCGAGCGACTTCACAACTGGTGAGGTTGAACCTTTCAATCGTCTCAGGGCTGACGTTGAGCAAGCGTTGCTTCGCTTCGGGGGAATAGACCACGTACCCGCTTTCGATCAGCTCCCCACTGTGCGGAACCTCAGCCAGCAGCGTGACGATTTTTCCGGCCGTGCAAGACTCTGCGGTGGTCAACAGCAAGTCGTTTTCACGCAAATACTCGACCACGGATTGGCTGACGCTCATGGCAAATCATCCAGAAAGGAGAGCTGCTCGGTTGACCTTCAGCGTCTCCAAACATTCCCTCTTTCGGACCACGCCCGGCTCTGGGATAAAAAATTGAACCCCTGTCAAAACTCGCCCCTCAATACGTTCAGGGCCCCTCTGTACGGGCCACTCCAGATCCGGAGGTCATAATGTCCGCACCTATCGTCAATCTATTCCACCTATTCCACGTTTCTGCTGTTCGTCGGCTTGCCGATCTTTATGCATGAGCGCAAGGAACAAGGCCCGCTGAACGCCGCTTGCGTCTGGGGCGTCGGATTGCTGGTACTGGTCACCCTCCTGGTCTCAATGATCCTGCTATGGTTCAACGTATTGACACCTGAATACCTGCGCGCGACCGTCGGTTGATCGCCAAAGGCTCTACATCGCGGCACGCACCCGGCGAGTACCGAACATGAGTTTCATTTTGTGGGTGGCGGTGCTGGGTGCCGTGCTGCTGACGCTGGCACTGACATCGTCGTACCTGCGATGGATGCCGGTGACTACGTCGGCGGTGTGCCTGGTGCTGGGTGTAGCCATCGGGCCCGCGGGGTTCGGGCTGTTGAAACTGGACACCGAAGATGCGTCCACCTGGATGGAGCATCTGACGGAAGTCGCGGTGCTGTTTTCGTTGTTTGTCTGTGGTTTGAAGTTGCGCTTGCCGCTCAGGGACAAAAACTGGCGCATCGCCTACGGCCTGGCCGGCCCGGTCATGGTGCTGACCATTGCCGGCGTCAGTCTGTTGCTGCATTACGGTTTTGGATTGTCCTGGGGCGCGTCCGTGTTGATCGGCTCGATTCTGGCGCCCACCGACCCGGTACTCGCCGCCCTGGTGCAAGTCAACGACGCCCGGGATGACGACAGCGTGCGCTTCGGGCTGTCGGGTGAAGCCGGGCTCAATGACGGGATCGCTTTCCCGTTTGTCATCCTCGGCCTGCTGCTGGTGCAACACGACGGCAACCCCGGCTGGCTGAGCGACTGGGTGCTGCGCAGTCTGTTGTGGGCAGTCCCGGCCGGTTTACTCACCGGCTACTGGATGGGACGCGGCATTGGCCGTCTGACCTTGTCAATGCGCATCAAAAATGACGACAGCACCCTTTCGCCGAATGATTACCTCGCCCTCGCCTTGATTGCCCTGGCCTATGTAGGGGCCGAGTCGATTCACGGTTATGGCTTTCTGTCGGTGTTCGCTGCC
Organism: Pseudomonas sp. LS2P72; assembly: GCF_054897865.1. Lineage (NCBI taxonomy): Bacteria > Pseudomonadati > Pseudomonadota > Gammaproteobacteria > Pseudomonadales > Pseudomonadaceae > Pseudomonas > Pseudomonas sp. LS2P72. The sequence goes on along the minus strand of NZ_CM142708.1, from coordinate 3,585,230 downwards.
GGCCTGGGTTTGCGCCACGTAGAAGTCAAATCCACAGGCGATGACGCGCTTCCCGCCGAGCATCTGGTTCAGCCAGTCGTGGGACATCAAAATGTCGACCCGCAACAGGCGGTTCATGGTGACACCGCAAGCCTTGAAGATGCTCAGGTCGCCGCGGGCATCATGATGGGCGATATGCTCGCCTTCGGCAGCCTGGTGGAGCGGGCCATGGAAGTCTTTCTGGTGACGCTGCTCGGCGTGGTGCTGATGGCTCACTGGGACTGGCGCGCGTTGCTGATCGCTGGCGTGTTGTTTTGCCTGATACGACCACTGAGCGTCGTCGTCATGCCTTGGGGCAGCTTGCTCAACGGTCACCAGCGAATGTTGATTGGCTGGTTCGGCATACGCGGTATCGGCAGTTTGTATTACCTGTTTTATGCCGTGAACCATGGGTTGGGCGATTCGATAGCAACGTTATGTATCGACCTGACGTTATCTGTGGTCGCGCTCAGCATCCTTATCCACGGGGTCAGCACTCAACCGATCCTGGCGCGATATGAACAGCATAAAAAACAGGATATTTGATTTGAGGTCTGTGCTCTCAGGGTCGGAAATATCGAATTTTCACATTCATAAATATGAATTCTTTTGCGATCCGATAAGTCACAACTCTAATCCCACCCGGCCTTTGCATGGCGGGACTTGCCAGGTTCGGTTCCCCAGCGGCATCGATACCTATCAAAAGGAACCTCGAAAAATCAGGTGCTGGTCATGATTCACTATTCCACCTCCGAAGAAATCAAAGCCTGCCGGGCCTTAGCCCTGGAACGTAATCATCAGATGTTTGAAGAGGCCCAGGCGCTGAACCGTAGCGCCTTTGGGTTACTCGAGGATAGCGACATGGATGTGGAGCTGTTTGATCGCTATCAGGCGATGCGCAGGAAGGCCGACTTGAAGTTCGAGGAAGCGATCGGGCACTTGCGGCTGCTCAACAAAACTTTCCCACCTGTCTCGATTTCCACACAAAACACTCATCGTTCGCTCCAGCAACCCGAATCCATATCCTGAACTTGAAAAGCCCGGCGCAATCACCGGGCTTTTTACTACTCAAGGCATCAATGCACCACTGCGAACTGCATGAGTGAATTTCCGGACTCATGCAGGCTGCATGACCTCAGTTTGCTATCAGCCACTCCAACTCATTGTTTTATAAAAACGTTATCGCAACGAGAAACCGGCACGACAAATGCTCAAGGACTATGAGCGACCTTCGGCCCTGAGACCGTTCGCGCTCACCCCCTGACTCGTTGGAGAGACTCGACCATGAACGCCATAGACTTGTTGAAAGCCGACCATGAACGTGTAAAAGGCATCCTGACCCAGCTAAGCGAATCCACCGAGCGTGGTGTTAAAAAACGCGGCGAGTTGCTGGCCAAGCTGGAAATGGAAATCGCCATCCATACTCGTCTCGAAGAGGAAGTCTTGTACCCGGCGTACAAGAAAGCCGGGGGCAAGGAACAGGACGTCATGTATTACGAAGCCAAGGAAGAACATCGCACCGTTGATTCGCTGGTGCTGCCAGACCTGAAAGTCACCGATCCGTCCACTCCGGAATTCGCCGGTCGCGTGAAAGTGGTCAAGGAACTGTTGGAACATCACATCGAGGAAGAGGAAACCGAGATGTTCCCTCAGGCTAAAAAGCTGTTGGGCAAAGCCACACTTGAAGAGCTGGGCGCGCAAATGGAAAGTTTGAAAGCTCGGTACAAGAAAGAAATGAGTTCAGCCAATCTGGCGGCTTGATGCTGGAGGAACAGCAAAGCTGGGGTACATATCCGTTTCTGCGGTGATGGCGGCTTAGGGTTCCGCCCTTACGGCGGGTCACTTTGGAAAAGCCCCAAAGTAACCAAAGGGCTCCTGCCCCTGTCGTTCGGTGCCTCGCTGTGGCTCGGCATGCCCTCGCTCCGGTCCTGCTCCGTGGGCCCGCCGCCATCGGCCATCCATGGCCGGGGGCGGCTAACCCGGCATCCATGCCGGGTTGCCCACTGCGCAGAACCTCCACTCGGCCTCTCGAGGGCGCGGTGCGTCAAGATCAAGAGCTGCAGGCGAGCTAACGCTCGGCCTGTTGAGTGGTGAGAAGCTTGCGTACACCCCCGTCCCGCCCCGTCCCGCCCCGGTAGGAGCTGTCGAGTGAAACGAGGCTGCGATCTTTTGATCTTGCCGTGGCTGTGGCTGTGGCTGTGGCTTTTGATCTTGATCTGCTTGCCCCTTTCCCAGAGGCCGAACGCAGGTATTGTGTAGGGGGCACCGCGGCAAGGATGCCGCGGTAGCCGCCCCCGGCCATGGATGGCCGATGGCGGCGGGCCCCCGGAGCAATGCCGGAGTGAGGGCATGCCGAGCCTAAGCGAGGCACCGAATGGCGGGGCAAGAGCCCTTGGTTACTTGGGGCTTTTCCAAGTGACTCGCTGTAAAAGCGAAACCGATAGCCGCCGTTACCGCGAAAACGGATATGTACCCCCAACTTTAAGTGAACAGTCTCGGGCTTTGTCATTTCATGGTCGTGGCGATGATTTCCACCAGATTGAGTTGGGTAAAGGGTTTGGACAAACGCGGAAGTCTGGTTGCAAAACCTTCCAGCCGCTCGGCGTAACCGGTGGCAAGGATGATCGGCAGACTCGGTTTGATGATCTGGATAGCCTGCGCCAGTTGCGCGCCATTCATCTGTGGCATGGCCATGTCAGTGATGACCAGGTCAATCGCCTGTTCGCTGCCGAACATGGCCAGCGCCTGTGCGCCGGACAATGCACTGATCACTCGATGCCCCAGGTCTTCGAGCAGCAGGCAGGTACTGGTCAATACCAGACTGTCGTCATCCACCACCAACACACACAGTCGGGGCACCGGCGGTGCGGTTTGCTCCTCGGCAACAGGTTTGGCGACTGAATCAGCTGTGGCGACGGGTATCCACAGTTCGGCGGTTGTGCCTTTGTCCTTCAGGCTTTTGAGGACGAATCGGCCGCCCAATTGCTCGATAAAACCATGAACCATTGACAGCCCCAGGCCAGTACCTTTGCCAACGCCCTTTGTGGTGAAAAAAGGGTCCGTTGCCGATGCCAGCGTCGCGTCATCCATGCCCTCACCGGTGTCGGTGACAATCAGGCAGACATAACCACCGGGCGCCAGGGAAAGCTGCGCCTTGTCCAGAACAGCATCTGACTGGGCGCTGATCACGATTTTTCCGCCATGGGGCATCGCATCTCGAGCGTTGGTCACCAGGTTCAGTACTGCCAGTTCGAGCTGATTGACGTCGGCCATGACCGGTTCAAGATCTGGCGAAAAGCGCGTTTCGAGCACCACGGAAGGCCCAAGGGAGCTGCGCAACAGCCCGATAATCCCTTGCACCAGCTTCGGAATCTCGACAGGTTCGGACTTGAGCTCCTGGCGTCTGGCAAACGCGAGCATGCGCTGAGTCAGGGTTACGCCACGCAAGGCACCTTGAGTGGCGTTGTCCACCAATCGGGTAATTCTCGAATCGTCCCCGACGCGTTTGCGGACGATTTCGAGATTGCCGAGGATGACGGTCAGCAAATTGTTGAAGTCGTGGGCAATGCCACCACTGAGTTGACCGATGACCTGCATCTTCTGCGCCTGAAACAGCGCTTCGCGGGTTTGCTCAAGCGCCTGCTGGGCTTGGGTGACTTCGGTGATATCACGGGTGATCTTGGCAAAGCCGAGTAACGTGCCGGTGTCGCCCCGAATCGGGTCCACCACGACATGTGCCAGGAACCGCGTACCGTCCTTGCGCACGCGCCAGCCTTGGTTTTCGAACCGCCCCTCACGGATTGCAATGTCCAGGGTCCGTTGTGGTTCGCCGGCCTCGCGGTCTTCCGGGGTGTAAAACATCGAAAAATGCTGGCCGATGACTTCTTCGGGCAAGTAGCCCTTGATGCGCTGAGCCCCGAGGTTCCAGTTGGTCACGCGGCCATCCGGCGTGAGCATGTAGATGGCGTAATCAGTGACACTTTGAACCAGCAGACGGAATTGCTGCTCGCTTTGCTTGAGGACTTCTTCGGCCATTTTGCGGTCGGTCAGGTCCCGGGTGATCTTGGCAAACCCCAGCAACGTGCCCGACGGGTCGAGAATCGGATCAATGACCACGTGGCACCAGAAATGCGTGCCGTCCTTGCGAACCCGCCAGCCTTCCCCCTCGAAACGCCCCTCCCTGATCGCCGTGTCCAGCGCTCGCTGGGGCAAACCGGAACGGCGATCCACTTCGGTATAGAACCGCGAAAAGTGCTGACCGAGAATCTCGGCCTCTTCATACCCCTTGAAACGCCTGGCGCCGGCGTTCCAGCTGGTGATGATGCCTTCGGGATCAATCATATAGATCGCGTAGTCAATCACAGCATCGATCAACAGGCGAAAACGACTGTCGTCGATGGCGTTGGCTTTGGTCCGATCCTCGTTCATTGATCCCTCTTGGTATGACCGTTTTTTTGGAGTATGCGACAAACCACGCATTTGGAAAGTCGGAAAAACGGCACTCGTCGCCCAGCGTTATCGATTCACGTATTGGACAATGTACGCGTACAGATCGTTGTAGACGAAATTCGGAACATGCGAAGCATGAGTCGTCGTTTTGAGCAGTGCCAGATGACACTCTTTGACGACTTCGTCGCGATCACTCACCGCGAAGACACGGTTGTCGATGATGTTTGAATAGACGCTGTACGCAAAATCCACTTTGGTTGTGGTTGTGCTGACGGAACCGTCGGCAGCTTTGGAGTAGGTACTCTGGGCAATCAAGGTTCGTTCGTTCAATCCACCGAACCCGCGCTCGTACACATTGATTTGCGAGCCGCTGACCGCCTTTGCAGCCGTCTCGAAGGCCAGGATGATCGCAGGCGCATAACTCATGCTGGCATCCAGCATCGATACCGTGAGAAACCGTTCCATTTCCTGGTCTTCAAGGCTTTTGAACGCTCGTTTAATGCTCGACACATGAGCAAACTCTTGAGTGCAGCCAACGATGTGAGTCTCGAATTGATAGCCGGCGGCGGTCGCCGAAGTCGCAAAAGCAACGAAATCGACACTGTCGAACGCACATTCCATGATGATGTTGAATTTACCGGTGAAGGCCTGCGTAAAGATCTTCGTACTGACTTCACGAACAAATGCCTCGGTATGCTCATAAGCATGCAAGACCCCGAGTCTGATCATCTCTGCATATTGGGGGTGTTTTTTGCGGTAGTCAGGCAGGTACAGCCGAACATAGTTGTCGTAGCGTTTTGAAGGCAGCAGGTTCTTGTCCAGCAGATAGGTTTTGCCTGACCCTTGCAGCCCGGCAACGACCAGAATTTTGGGTGTTGCCTCGGCCGTGATGCCGCTGAACAGCGTCACTTTTATTTCATTGAATGCTGCGGTGACCTGCTCAGGGGTGTACGTGTATTTCGATGCTACTGACATACCTTGATTTCCTTATCAAAGATTCAGCTTGGAAGTGATGACTGGCTCTTTGAATAAAGACGGCATTCGCTGATTGTTCAAATGGGCCTTTTTCTCAAGATATGTCGATGTTTATAAAGTAAAAAATCCTACACGACAGCGTGCAAAATCCTCGGGGCAATCGACCACCAGCGCGGCAGTAGCTGCTTGACCTTGCTGTCGCCAAACCGGTCATCGATCAACATCACCACCCCTTGATCCTGCTGGGTGCGGATCACCCTCCCCGCCGCCTGCACCACTTTTTGCACACCGGGAAACAGGTAAGTGTAGTCATAACCGGCACCGAAAATTGCCGCCATGCGCTGTTTCAACTGCTCGTTGATCGGGTTGAGTTGCGCCAGTCCAAGGGTGGCGATAAACGCTCCGATCAGTCGCGCGCCCGGCAAGTCGATGCCTTCGCCAAAAGCCCCGCCCAACACCGCGAAACCCACGCCCTGACTTTCGGTGGTGAACTGTTCGAGAAAGTCCTGTCGCTGCCCTTCCCCCATGCCGCGGGACTGCGACCACAGATTGATGTGTGGATGTTTCTCGGCCAGTAACTGCGCCACTTGCTGCAAATAATCGAAGCTGCTGAAAAACGCCAGGTAGTTGCCGGGACGTTGGCTGAACTGCCGGGCGATCAGCTCGACGATCGGCGCAAGGGATGACTGGCGATGAACGAACCGCGTAGAGATCTGGCTGACGATGTGTACTTGCAGCTGATCGGCATGAAATGGCGATTCAACGTCTATCCACACCGTGTTCGCCGGCGTACCGAGCAGGTCGGCATAGTAGTGGCGAGGGCTCAGGGTCGCGGAAAACAGCACGCTGCTGCGTGCGGCCGTCAGGCGTGGGCGGATGAAGCCGGCGGGCACCACGTTGCGCAGGCACAGCTGCGACAGGTTGCGTTGGCGATCGAGGTCGCGCTTGCTGATGTCGAACAGGAACTGTTCATCGAAGAGCTCGGCCACCCGGCAAAATTGCAGGATGTCGAAATAGAAGTTCTGTAATGCCCCGTCCAGGCCTTGCGGATGATCGTTCAGGTAATCGCCGATGCTCGCGCTGCACGAGGACAACGCCTGAAGCAGTTTTTCCGGAGCCTTGTCATAGGCCTGATAGGCGCCGAGTTGCTGGTTATGCAGGGCATTCCACTCACGATTGACCCGCTGCAAGGATTTTTTCAACGCCTCGGGCGCGGTTTTTCGTACGCCGTTGAGGGTCGATTGCTCGAGGCTGGCGCTGTACATCTGCCGGCCGCGCTCCACCAGGTTGTGCGCTTCGTCCACCAGCACCGCAACTTTCCAGTTATTGGCCTGGGCCAGCCCGAACAGCAGCGCGCTGAAATCGAAATAGTAGTTGTAGTCGGCGACCACCACGTCTGCCCAGCGGGCCATTTCCTGGCTCAGGTAGTAGGGACAGACGTCGTGTTGCAGGGCAACCTCGCGCAAAGCGCTCTGGTTCAGCAGGGACAATTTGCTGGCCGCCTGGCGAGCGGCGGGCAAGCGATCATAAAACCCTTGGGCCAGCGGGCAGGATTCGCCGTGACAGGCTTTGTCCGGATGCTCGCAGGCCTTGTCCCGGGCGATCATTTCGAGGACCCGCAAGGGTGGCGCGTCGGCGCTATCGAGGATCACTTGCGCGGCGTCCAGCGCCAGTTTGCGCCCCGGGGTTTTCGCCGTGAGGAAGAACACCTTGTCCAGTTGCTGCGGCGCCAGGGCTTTGAGCATCGGGAACAGCGTGCCGACGGTCTTGCCGATCCCCGTGGGCGCTTGGGCCATCAAGCAACGACCGGTGCTGACGGCTTTGAACACCGATTCCGCCAGATGACGTTGCCCGGGTCGAAAGTCGGTATGGGGAAACGCCAGTTGTTGCGCCGCCTGATTACGCCCTTCGCGATGGGCCATTTCCTGTTCGGCCCAGTGCAGGAACAAGGCGCAATGTTGTTCGAAGAACAGCCCCAGCTCCGCGGCGCTGAAGGCCTCGACCAGGCAGGTTTCCTTTTCACTGACGATGTCGAAGTACACCAGGGCCAGATTGATCTGCGCCAGCTCCAGTTTCTGGCACATCAACCAGCCGTAAATCTTCGCCTGCGCCCAGTGCAACTGACGGTGGTTGGCTGGTTGCTTGCTCAAGTCGCCGCGATAGGTTTTGACTTCTTCCAGGCAGTTTTGTACGGGGTCATAGCCGTCGGCCCGACCCTTTACTTTTAACGTTTGATACTGGCCCTCAAGCGCGACTTCGCTCTGGTAGCCTTCGCTGCGCCGGGACGCCACCGTACGGTGCCCGACAATCCCTTCCAGCGCCGTCGGCGAAGGCGTAAAACGCAGGTCTAGATCACCGACCTTGGCGGTGAATTCACACAACGCCCGCACCGCGATGCTGTAACTCACGCGCCCTGCTCCGCCCATTGCACGTAGCAGACGGCAATCGGCATCTGGTGCTCATGGCAAAACTCGAGCCAGCGCAATTGGTTGTCTTGCAGGCGATCACCGGGGCCTTTGACTTCGATCATCCGGTAGGTTTTGTCCAGCGGCCAAAACTGGATCAGGTCCGGCATGCCGGCGCGATTGGCCTTGATGTCCAACAGCAGTCGATTGAACCAGTGCTTCAAGTGTTCGGCCGGCAGGCAATCGAGTGCCTGATCGAGCAATTCTTCGCTCAGCACACCCCAGAACACGAAGGGCGACTGCACGCCCCACTTGCTGGCATAGCGTTCAAGAATGGTCTGGCGGTAACGCCCGTCATCGAGTTCCGCCAGGCAGCTGTGGAACAGTTCCGCGCGGCGCGCGTGAAAGTCCTCATTGAGCAGATCCACCGGCCCACGCTGGAACGGGTGGAAAAACGCCCCCGGCAACGGCGCGAAAATCGCCGGCCAGCACAGCAGACCGAACAGCGAGTTGATCAGGCTGTTTTCGACGTAATGCACCGGTGCCGACTCTTGCGCCAAATGCGCCTGCACGTAAGACTCCACCGACAACGCCGGATCGGTTCTGGGCAGTTGCAGGTCCAGGCGCAGCATTTCCCGTGGGGACGAGCGCTTTATCACCGGACCGCCCAACTTGCGCCGCAACCGGGGCAGCACTCGCAGCAATTGTTGCTGCTCGGCGGCACTTTCCGGCGATTGCTCCACCGCGGTGGCCAGGTCCATGGCCAGTTGGTATTCACCGCAGCGCTCCAATACGCGAATCAACCGCAGGCGCGCGCCGGGATAGGCACACTCGCGGTAGATCGTCAGTGCGGTAGCGAAATCCGCCAGTCGCTCGCAGTGTTGACCGATCTGGAACAACAGTTTGCCGCGACGTCGTTGCAGCCAGGGATTGCTCAGCGCCAACCCTTTGATCTGCTCGACGATGCCTTTTACGGCTTCACCGGCCTCAAAATGCTGCTGACATTCATGAAGGAAGAGGCAGGCGTCCACGTCGTCACGGCTGCGCAGGCCTCGGGAATCGGCGCAGAACTCGACCTTTTCATAGGTAAAGATGCCCAGGTCAGCCAGCACGAACTCGGACCAGTCCTGGTAAAGATTGCCGAAAAACATTAAGCGCAGCCGGTCGCACAGGCCCATGATGGTCAGGCTGAACAATCGGTCATCCAGCGACGGGCACCACTGGCCAAAGCTGTGAGCCTGGGGAAACTGTTCGCTCAGTGCGGGCAGCCAATCGGTCTTTTTTCCCTTGGGTCGATCGAGGGTGGCGCCAAAGCACTGGATAATTTCTGCCTTGAGCAATACCTCGAACAGCGCTTCGATCGACAGCGGCGATTGCTCGTCGATCCAGCCCAGCGCCAGCAGTGGGCCGGCGGCAATGGCGATGTCGCCGATCTCGAGGTAATGCAGCTTGCTCGCCCGGAAGTGAATCCCCTTGCGCATCACCATCCTGACCAGCAACGCCCGGGACTCACGGGGCAACCGCTTGAACTCGCGGATGAAGTGTTGTTCTTCGACACTCAACACATCGGCATAGCGATGCTCAAGCCAATCAAGCACTTGCATGAAGTTGTTCAAGTAATAGAACGGATCGTCGAGAGGGTTTGCAGTCACAGGAAAAAGGCCATGGCGAGCGAGTACTGGTTATGCGTACAGATACCAGCTACGCCCTGCCCGGTGCAAACGGAAAAGGATAAGCGGCGGCGTTAATCTGTAATTTTTCGAGTGTCTATGAACTTTCTGCCAATCCATCGCACCAACCGCGTTAGAGGTACAGTGACGATTGATTTCGTTCGTGGCAGTCGCGCTGTTTTTTTTGAAGGATGAGAGGTGGTTATGAATATCAAGACTCTGGGCTTGCCCCTGGCGGTAGCGGCCTTTCTGGCCCTGGCCGGTTGTGCGACGCCAACGGTTGTGACGCTGCAGAACGGCACCCAGTATTTGACCAAGGACATGCCGAAAACCGAGACCCAGGATGGCTTCTTCGAGTTCGAAGATATTTCCGGGGCGAAAGTGAAGGTCAAGGCTGATGAAGTGACCACGATTCGACAGGAAGACTGAATACCGCGTCATCGTTCATCGCGAGCAAGCTCGCTCCCACATTGGATCTGTGGCGTTCACAAATCCCCTGTGGGAGCGAGCTTGCTCGCGATGGGGCCATTACAGCCACCGGATCAAGCTCAGGCGATAACAATTCCTGAGCTGGACAAACTATCCAGCCCAACCCCGACCAACGTCACCGAATCCCCCCCAAACGTCAGCACCGTATCGTGCCCCACCGCCGTGGCATGCGCCCGATAGTCATCGTTCGGCGTCACCCCCTGAACCCCGAGAAACACCAGTTTGTCGCTGGCCTGGTAGCCAACCACCCGGTCCTGACCAAACGCGCCGCTAAACAGAAACGTATCGATTCCGCCCCCCGACTCCAACACGTCATTGCCCGCCCCGCCGACAAACACGTCGTTGCCCTGGCTGCCGAGCAAATGATCGTTGCCGTCCAGTCCAAACAACCAATCGCCACCCGCGTGAGCCGTGAGCGTATCGGCCCCGGCACCGCCCTTCACTGTTGACGCGTACTGAGTCAGGTTGTTGCCCGCCTTAAGGCCATCGGCCGTGACGCTGTGGATCACGTCATCCTTGAACAGCCCCCACAGAACCCCCGGCTCCTTGGTCACAAGGCTGCCGATGTCGCGGGTCACGCTGATGCCGCCATTGCCGTCGCGGATGTACAGGTTGCCGGCGCCGTCATTGGCGAAGTCGAAGTTTTTCACCGACTGCTGCACATCCAGCACGTTGTTGCCCTTGCCGCCCAACAGGATGTTGTAACCACCACCGTCGCGGAAGGTGTCGTTGCCGTCGCGGCCTTCCAGATAGTCGTTGCCCCGGCCACCCTGAATCAGGTCATTGCCGTCACTGCCGATGATGAAGGTGCTGCCCTTGTGGGTTTCAGCGTTGCGATTCAGATCCTGAACCCAAGTGTTGGCGCGAGCCGGGTCCGACAGGTTGGCAACTACGATCGTCGAGTCTTTGCTGGTGAGGTCGTAGAACTTCGACTCGATCACCCGGTTCATGCCGTCGCCATAGGCGGTCGGCAAGTGCGAGATCCAGGTCGGGATGTTGAGGATGGAAAACGGCAGCACATTCCACGCTGTCGAAGCGTAGTGGTCATTGAAGCTGACGATGTTATCGGTCGCCGAGACCTTGGCCGCATCGTGCACGCCCAACGACGACAGGTTGAACGATGAGCCGTCGAGCGCGCGGTACACCGGATCGTTTTCGTAACCGACGTTCAGCACTTTATCGGTGCTGCTTTGGGTCGGCGAGGCGTATGCGATGTAGTTGGAATCCTGGTAGAACCCGGCCCACTTGTCGTTGCTCAAGTCCGCCAGGCTATTGACCGCCAACCCGCCCAGGCTGTGACCGCTGACCAGCACGTCCTTGCCCGACAGGCCATTGGCCCGGGCAAATGCCGCCACGTCGCCAAGCAGATTACCGAAGGCTTCGCCGACGTAGTTTTTCGCATAATCCTTGGGCCCTAGCGCCGCCAGCAGATCATTGATCACATCGCCGATGGAGTCGCTGATCTGGCTTTCTCGTGGGCCACTAGTGCCACGAAAGGCGATGCCGATTTCGCTGAGATGGCCCTGCGCGTCGTACTTGCCGAGGATCTCGACTTGAGCACTGGTGTAACCAGCCTTCTCGCCGAAAAACGTTCCGCGTGCATCGACCTTGCCGTCATAGCCCAATTGCGCGGCGGTAATCGGCGTCCAGCCGGCTTTCTGAACGGCGTCCAGCGCGGCTTTTTCCGAATCGGGGTTCCATGGAATCCCAGGAATGACGCCCTGGGAGTCGGTGCCACCGATCAGTGCGGTCACCAATGTCGCCGGCAAGCCAAGGCCGAAGCCGTTGTGCTGATAGCCGGTGGCAAAGCCGTTATCGAGGTTGTGATAGGAATACAGCGTGATCGCCATCGCGTCGGTAAATAACGCTTTGGAATCGGCTGTACCGAAGTTTTTGTAGTCGTACACACCCATTGGTATTGCCTCTCTTTTTGTTGGAATTGTCAGAGATAGCTCACAACCAGGACGCCTCACTCACGAGGTGCCCCGGAGCATTTAGTGCATGCAGCCTCAGGCGAACGTAATGCCTGAAGCCGACAGGTTATCCAGTCCCACCCCCACCAGGGTCACGGCAAAGTCGCCAATCTTCAGCACTGTGTCGTGGCCCGACTGCGAAGCGTGTTGCGTGTAGTCATACCCCTGCCCCGCGCCCTGAACGCCGAGAAACACCAGTTTGTCGTTGCCCTGGTAGCCATTGATCGCGTCGAAGCCGAAGGCGCCGCTGAACAGGAAGGTGTTGTTGCCACCCGCAGCCTGCATCACGTCGTTGCCCGCGCCACCGACAAAGGTCACCTGGCTTTTGTCGCTGCGCAGCAGGTCATCGCCGGCATTGCCGAACAACCAGTCGCCGTCGACGCTGGCCGCCAGTGTGTTGCCGTAGGCGTCACCGTTGAGCGAGTGGTTGTAGTGGGTCAATTCATTGCCGTTGAGCAAGCCATTGGCGGTGACGCTGTAGGTCACTTCCTTGCTCCCCCACCATGAACCCGACTCTTTACTGACCAGCGCGCCGATGTCGCGGGTCATGCTGATGCCGCCGTAGGCATCACGCACGTACAGCGTGCCGTCGCCGTCGCCGTCGTTGGCAACGCTGAAGTTCTGCAACGGCTTCTGCAATTCGAAGGTGTTGCTGCCCTTGCCGCCCAGCAGAATGTTGTAGCCACCGTCATCGCGGAACCGGTCGTTGCCGTCGCGGCCTTCGATGAAGTCATTGCCGGCACCGCCCTTGAGCAGGTCGTTGCTGTCGGTGCCGATGATGAATGTGCTACCGGTGTGAGGTTCGTCGCTGCGACCGAGGTCCTCGACCCAGGTCTTGCCCCGGGACGCTTCCGCCAGGTTGGACACGATCAGCGTCGAGTCCTTGTCGGTGAGGTCGTAGAAACGCGAGTCGATCACCCGGTTCAACCCGTCGGCGTAACCCAGCGAGCCGTGGGCCGAGCAGTTCAGCGGGTTGAGGATGCTGAACGGCACCAGGTTCTGCGCGGTGGAGGCGTACTGGTCATTGAAGTTGACGATGTTGTTGGTCGCCGAATCCTGATGTCCGTCGTGCTTGCCCAGGGAGCTACTGCTGAAGGTGGTGCCGTCGAGTACCCGAAACACTGGATCGTTCTCGTAACCGATGTTCAACACGTTGTTGCCGGTTGCGCTCTGGGTCGGCGAGGCAAAGGCAACGTAGTTGGCCTCCTTGAAGAAACCGCCCCAGTTGTCGCCGCTCAGTTCAGCGAGGCTATTGACGCCCAGACCGCCCAGACTATGACCGCTGACCAGCACATCCCTGGCGCTCAGGCCATGGCCGAGCGCAAATGCTGCGACGTCCTTGAGCAAATTGTCGAAGGCGTTTTTCGCGTAGTTCGTCGCGTAATCCACCGGGCCGACAGCGGCCAGCAGGTTGTTTTTCATGTCGCCGAAGGTGTCGCTGTAACCCAGGCCGCCGGTGCCACGAAAGGCAATGCCGATACCGATCAGCTTGCCCGCCGCGTCGTACTTGCCGAGCACTTCGGCTTCGGCGCTGGTGAAGCCGTCCTTCTCGCCATAGAAGGTGCCTTGTGCGCCGACCTTGCCTTGATAACCCAGCTGCGTAGCGCCAATCGGCGCCCAACCGGTCGCCGGCAGCGGTTGACCGGTTGGCGTGTACGCGTACAACGTCAGGGCGATGGCGTCGCTGTACAACGCCTTGCCGTCAGCATTTTTGTAATCAAACAGTCCCATAGGTTTGCTTCCTTTTGCGTCAAATCAGAACTGCCAGTCGAGCGTCAGACCCACACCGTGGTCTTTCTCGCGGGAGCCGAGCAGTCCGTTGTAATCCAGGCTCAAACGAACGTCCTGCGCCACCGCCAAACCGGCCCGCGCACCGATGACGGCAGCGTTACGGTCCAGGGAAACGCTCTGCACGCTGAACGCGGTGTTGCCGTTGGCGAAGGCCAGATGATCTTCGGAACGGGTGTTGCTCAGGTTGTGCTGCCAGCCCAGCGTGCCGGACAGCTCCAGCTGCTGTTGGTCCGACAGGGCAATCGCTTTGCTCGCCCGCAAGCCGAGGGTCGAGAGCACGGCGTCGCGGTTGTTTTCGCCACCCTTGAGCGCTGCGGCATCACCTTTCTCGGTGAATCTGTCGCTGTTCAGGTGCACGTAAGCCAGGTTGGCGAACGGTTCCAGTGCCAGCGGTTGCAGGTCCAGGCGATACGCTGCTTCGGTAAACAGTTGTGCGGTTGTCGCATCGCGTTTGGATTTCTGTTTGCCGCTGACGTCGCCAAATTGCAGATCACGCTTCACGTCGATGCGATGCCAGCTGTAGGCGCCGCCGACGCTCAGACGCAGGGCATCGATTTCATGGCCCAGATAGGCGCCCAAGTGGTAGCTGTCGACGGAGGCTGACGAATGTGTGCCATCGCCCATGCTCAACGAACTGTCGCTGTAACCGGTCACGAAACCCAGCCGCGTATCTTCAGTGATCAGACCGTCGACACCGGCCAGCAAGCCGCCGATGGAGCTGTTGGAACTGGCGTTGTCATGCCCGCCATCGCTCTTGCCCCAGGCGCCGAGGACTTTGACCCAGGCGTTGCTGCGGTCATCGGTCGGTGCCGCAGCATTGAACAGATCACGTTCACGCAGGCGTTCGCCGACGGCATCGCGCAGGTAACGGCTGTCGTTGATCAGCAGCGTGCCGATCGCCGGGTGAATCTCACCGGACAGTTGCTGGAAGGCTTGTTGCGCGACGGCAGCGGTCGGCGAAAGCAGCAAGGTTTCATAGAGCGCATTGCCCGCGCCCAATTGCTCGGCGGCCGCGGCGACGGCGCGTTGATTCGGGGTTTGGCCGACGCTGGCGAAAGACGCTGCGTTGCGCTCTACCGCCAGTTGGATGCCATTGGCCGAGTAGCCGAGTGTGCCTCCGATGAACAGATAATCCGGGAGCACGGCGCCGAAACGCCCTTCGATCCCGCCGGCCGCTTGCAGAATGTTGTACTGGTTGCCGAGCAAGGATTTCACTTCGCTGGTGGTCAGCAAGGTCGGACTGTTTTCCAGGGACAGGCTGACGGTAGCGCCGTCGATCACGGCTTTGCCGCCCGCCACGATCTGATCGCTGCTGGTCGGCGATAACTCCACGGCGTAGGTCGAGCCAGGCTCGAAGGTGACGTCGCCCGCCACTTGCAAGGTGCCGATGGAATTGCCAGGCGCTACGGTGCCGCCGCTTTTCGCGGTCAATGCGCCGATGCGGCCATTACCGCCGAGGATCCCGCTGTCGTTGACGGTGACCGCCGAGAGCAGCGAGCCATTGATTGCCAAGCGTCCCTGATTAACCAGCGTCGGGCCGGCGTAGGTGTTGGCACCGGTCAGCACCAGCGTGCCAATGCCCTGCTTGGTCAGGCCACCATGGCCGGAAATGTCGTTGCGCCACGTGTCGAGGCCGCAGTGCACGTCATTGCACACGCGTTGAGTCGGTTTGCCCGCGTCGATGATCGCGCCGATGCCTGGCAGATCCGCGACAAACTGGCTCGAACCGTAGGCACCCTGGATGCGGAATTCTTCGGGAATGTCTTGCTCGGTGACGAACATCGCCGGGCCATCGATGCCTTTGCGCAGGTTGATCATGCCCCAGCCGTACAGCGAATCGACACCTGGCGCACCGAGGTCGGTGGCCGTGGTGCGCAACACGCTGGCGACCTGGGCGCCGGTCATGTACGGGAAGCGTTCCATCAGCACGGCCATGGAACCGGCGACATGCGGCGCCGCCATCGACGTGCCGTTGTAGTTTTTGTAGCCGGTGGTCAGGTTGTCGGCGTTGGTACCGCTGATGATCGAGCTGTAGATCTTGCTGCCCGGTGCGGACACACAAAAGCTTGCGGTGTAGCCGCAGCGCGATGAGAAGGTGCTGATGTTGTAGAGGTCCGGGCTGTTGAGATCCGGGTTTTTCTGCAACGCCGCCACGGTGACCCAGTTCGGCGCGATGTCCGGGACGAAATAGCCCAGGCCAGCGATGGCGTCCGGGTTGTTGAGGTTGTAGTCGTTGCCGGCCGCGAAGATCGTCACGATACCGCTGCGAGCAGCCGCGATGGCGCCATCGTAGGCTCCGCCCGGTTTGGTCCCGAGCAGCGGACGGATCTCGTTGAACTGCAATTGCGCGTCCTGCACGGTGAAATGCGGGTAGGCGGGGTTGCGTCCGCCGAGGTCGAAGCGATCGGTGATGCCGATGCCCCAACTGTTGTTGATGATCCGCGCGCCGCTCGCGATCAAGGCATCCCAACCGGCCTTGTAGACCGCGCCGTCGTTGCCGCGAATGATGCCGTCCTCCGGGCCCGGATCACCGTTGTCCGCACTGATGATCTGCGCGCCGAACGCCACGCCATGCATCGGGCCGCCATCGCGGCTGCCGGCAGCGATCCCGCCAACGTGGGTGCCATGGGCACCCAGCTCGCCGTCGGAACCGACCGAGGGCGAACCGTCGTAGCGAAAGGCGTCTCCCGCTTTGACCGGGATGTACGGGTCGGTGTATTCGCGGATGCCGCTGGTAACCAGAGTGATTACTTTGTTCGGGCCGGAGAATTCCGGATGCGCGGCGTAGACCGGTTGGTCGAAGATCCCCAGCTTCACGCCTTTGCCGGTGTAACCGGCGGCGTAGGCCTCTTGTGCGTTGACCGCTCCCAGCCCCCAATCGGCATTGAATTCAGCGCTGCGCCAACTGTTGGGATCGCCCGCTCTACCGTTTTCCATGTAAGGCGCCGCTTGCGCGGTACCGAAGGTGGCCAATGCGCAAAGCAAGGCAAGGTTGTTGTACTTGTTATTCATCCAGCTACCGTCCTTAGTTGTGTTGCCAAAATCCCTGTGCCTTGAAAGCACCTATTTCTATTTGTGAAGCACGCCCCTTGTAGGAGCCGAGCTTGCTCGCGATGGCGGCTTAACATTCAACAAATATGTCGACTGACGCTCCGCCATCGCGAGCAAGCTCGGCTCCTACAGGGGTTTGCATTAAAACTGCCAATTGAGGCTGAGCCCTACGCCATGGCTTTTCTCGCGGCTGGCCAGTTGGCCGGTGTAATCGAGGTTCAAGCGGATGTCCCGGCTCAGGGCCAGGCTGGCATGGGCGCCCACTAGCGCGGCATCGCGCACCATTGGCGAACTTTCCACCGAGAACGGCGTGCTGCCGCTGGCAAACGCCAGGTGCTCTTCAGAATCGGTATGGCTCAGGTTGTGCTGCCAGCCGAGGCTGCCGCTCAGGTCCAGTTTCTGCTGGCCGGACAGGTTCACGGTTTTCAATGCGCGCACGCCCAACGTGCTGAGCACCGCGTCACGCGTGTCGCCACTGCTTTTCAGTGCGGCAGCATCACCTTTCTCGGTGAAACCTTCGGTGTCGAGGTGCACGTAAGCCAGATTCGCGAAAGGTTCGAGCGCCAGCGGTTGCAGGTTCAGGCGATACGCCGCTTCACCGAACACTTGGGTGGTTCCGGCATCGACCTTGGCTTTCTGTTTGGCGCTGACGTCGCCGTATTGCAGGTCACGTTTGACGTCGGCGCGATGCCAGCTGTAGGCACCGCCGGCACTCAGACGCCAGGCACCTGACTCGCGGCCGGCATAAGCACCCAGGTGATAGCTGTCGACCTTGGCCGATGAGTGAGTGCCGGAGCCCATGCTCACTGAACTGTCGCTATAGCCGGTGACCAGACCGATCCGGGTTTGTTCATCGAGCGCCCCGTCGACACCGGCGAGCAAGCCGCCAATTGAAGTGGTGTAATCGGCGGTGTCATGGCGCTCGTCGGTCTTGCCCCAGGCGCCCAGCGCTTTGATCCAGCCATTGCTTTGCGTGCCTTGGGCGTCAACCAGTCGCTCACCGACAGCATCACGCAGGTAGCGGCTGTCGTTGATCAGCACCGAGCCCAGCGCCGGATAGATTTCCCCCGACAACTGCTGAAACGCCTGTTGGGCGGATGTCGCGGTGGGCGACAGCAGCAAGCTTTCGTAAACCGGACTGCCCGCCCCAAGGCCTTCAACGGCGGAGGCTACAGAGCGCTGGTTCGGCGTTTGGCCGACGCTGGCGAAGGTCGTGTCGTTACGCTCGACACTCAGTTGAATACCGGTGGCGGCGTAATCGAGGCTGCCACCAATGAACAGATAGTTGGGCAGCACCGCGCCGAACTGGCCTCGAATGCCGCCGGCTGCTTGCAGGATGTTGTACTGATGACCGAGCAGGCTTTGCACTTGTCGAGTGCTGAGCAAGGTCGGGCTGTTTTCCAGGGAAAGGCTGACGGTCGCGCCGCTGACCGTGGCCGTGCCGCCCGCGACGATCCGGTCACTCTCGGTCGGCGATAGCTCCACCGCGTAAGTCGAGCCAGGCGCAAACGTGACGTCGCCGCTGACCTGCAAGGTGCCAATCGAATTGCCGGGCGCAACCGTAGCGCCGCGGTTGGCGGTCAGTGCGCCGACGCGGCCCGATCCGCCCAGCGTGCCGCTGTCATTGACGGTCACTTGCGATGCCAGCGAACCGTTGACCGACAGCAGACCGCCATTCACCGAAGTCGGCCCGCGATAAGTGCTGTTGCCGGTCAGCATCAGGCGTCCGGCACCGGACTTGATCAGGCTGCCTTCGTAGACCCGCGTGGAGGCTGCAAGATCCCGGGCCGTGCCCACCGCATAGTCGGTCTGATCCTGCTGGCTGGCACCGACCGGTACACCGTTCTCCCAACCTTTGGTCTTCAGTGTCTGTTGCCAGGCACTGTGTTCCGCCGCGTCTTCGCTCTGACGCTGAATCAGCGCCTTGTCGGTGATGTCGTTGCTCCAGACATCGCTCTGCCCTGCCCCCAGATTGGCGTCGAAACGTCCGAGTAATTGCCCCGGCCCGTGCATCGCCCGTTCGAGGTTGGCGACGCCCCAGCCGACGCGGGTACTCGGCGCTTCGGTGATCGAGCCGTCGAGTTGGGTGGCGGTGGTCAGCAAGGTTTCCAGCGCCTGCTGGTTGCTCATGTACGGATAGCGTTCCATCACCAGCGCCAAGGCACCGGTGGCATGCGGCGCGGACATGGAGGTGCCGGACTTGATCGCATAGCCTGCGCCTGGAATGGTGCTGTCGATCTTCGCGCCGGGGGTGGTGATGCACCAATACTTGGCGATCCCGCATTGGTTGTATTTCTGCTGGTTGCCTTGATCCAACCCCGACACCGCCAGCCAGTGGCCTTCCAGGTCCGGCTCAAAATACGGCAAGGCAGAACGCACGCTGGCGTTGGGGTAACCGCTGTTGCCGGCGCTGAACACGTTGATCACGCCGCGCCTGGAAACGTCCGCCGCCTCATCGAGCCAGGTGCCTTTGTTCCAGTGCTGGGCGTAGGCGGCATGCAGATCGTCGAGGGTCCGATAGCTGACATCCGGCGGTTGGCTGCCCCAGCTGTTGTTGATCGCTCGCACACCGGCGTCCGCCAACGCGTTATAGACCGCTTTGAAGTAGCGTGGATCAGGATTGGGCCCGAACAGGAAGCTGTCGTTCTTGTTGGTGTTGCCGACGTAAACCTGCGCGTTGTACGCCACGCCGTGCATGCCGGTGCCATCGCGGGAAGCACCGATGGTACCGGCGACGTGCGTGCCGTGGGAGTCGTTGTTGGCATTGAGTGTGCCGTCGACATTGAACTGGGCGCCGTCAACGTAACGGCCGCTGGCGGTCACCGCGTGGTAACGGTCGGTGGCGAATTCGGGATGGGCAGCATCGAAGCCTGAATCGAGCTCGCCGATTTTCACGCCTTTGCCAGTGATGCCGGCGGCGTAGGCTTGATCGGCTTGCATACGGGCGAGTCCCCAGTCGCGCTTGAACTCCGCCGAGCGCCAACTGGCGGCATCGCCGGGTGTGCCGGTTTCCAGGTAAGCGGCTTGCACCGAGCCGGGCATTGCTGACACCAGGAGTAATAGCGTGCCGACCGACATCGGCTTGATCTGTACGTCCATGTTCATGACTTCTCGCTTTTTTGGCGTTTTTAGAATTCTGGTCGCCCATAACGGGCAGCAACGCATCTGTATCCGCTGGCGAAATGTGGTGAGGGGATTTATCCCCGTTGGGCTGCGAAGCAGCCCCAGCAGTTCGTTCGCAACACGCATTTACAGGATTGACGACTGCTGCGCAGCCGAACGGGGATAAATCCCCTCGCCACATTTCGCCAGCTGCTACAGGTTCAACTCATTGAGTTCTTGGGCCTTGGCCGAACGCCTCGTCAACCTTGGCCAGATCCTGCTCATTCAACGTCCCGGCGTAGTAATGCAACTTGGTCCAGGCCATCAAGTAGTCGTAGCGTGCCTGTGCCAGATCGCGGCGGGTGGTAAATAGTTGTTGTTCTGCATTCAATGCGTCGAGGTTGACCCGCTCACCGCCCAAGATGCTTTGCTTGGTCGAAACCACCAGCGCCTCGGCAGACTTCAGGGCTTTCTGATAAGCCCGCAATTTGTTCACGCCCGACAGGCAGGCGCTGAACTGGCGACGCAGCTGGATCAGGGTTTCCCGGGTCTTGCCGTCCAGTTCGTATTCGGCCTGCTCCATGGTGCGGCTGGCCTGACGGGTCGATGCGGACACACCGCCGCCGGCATATAGCGGCACGCTGACTTCAATCCCGATGGTGTTGGTGTCGTAACGCTGGTTGTAGGTGTTGCCGCTTTCCGACTCGTTCTGGCGCACCGAGGCGTAGGCGCTGACTTTGGGTAGGTGTCCGGCGCGGTTGCGTTCGACTTCATAACGCGCGACTTCCACGGCATGGCGCTGCGAAGCCAGATCCGGGTTGTTGGCCACAGCCATCTCGTGCCAGGTGTCGTAATTGGCCGGCTGCAGGGTGAACGTCTGGAAACGCTGATCCAGCGGCGCCAAATCCCCGATGTTGATCGCCGGCACGCCAATCAGCGCGCCCAGCTCTCGCAACGACGCGTCCTGCTCATCACGGGCTTCGATTTCCTCGGCCGTGGCCAGTTCATAGCGGGACTCGGCCTCAAGGATGTCGGTACGCGTGCCCTCGCCCTGTCGGAACATGTGTTCGTTCTGCTGGAACTGTTGCTCGAAAGCCTTTTTCTTGGCCTGCGCGATGTCGATCTGATCCTGAGCGAACAGCGCCTTGGTGTAGTTCTCCAGAACCCGAACCAGCAATTCCTGGCTCTTGCCGCGAAAGGCTTCGTCGGCAAACAGCGATTGCGCCACGCCTTTGCGGTACGACGCGTAAGCCTCGTAGTCGAGCAGCGGTTGTTGCAGGGTCAGGGTCGAGCCGTAACTGCTGTAGTTGCGGTCATCGCTCTGGCTACGACCGCGATCGTTCAGGTAGGTCACCTTTGAGGTGTTGCGCCCCTTGTTGTAGTTGTAACCGATTCTGGGCAACAGCCCGGCGCGGCCAATGACGCGGTTTTCAAGGCCAGCATCGCGTTCCTTGATCGCGCCAAGGAACACCGGATCATTGCGCAATGCTTGTTCGTAAACGTCGAACGGCCCCATGGCCAGCACACTGTTGCAGGTCAGCAACGCCAGGGTCGCTGCGAGCATGGAAAGCTTATTCATACAGCGGAACATCCTTATTCCTCAGTCAACGCGGAACCTGCCCGGTCGAGCAGCGGTTTGAACAAATAGTTGAGGAGTGAACGTTCACCCGTGCGCACGAACATTTCCGCCGGCATGCCAGGCTTGATCACCAGGCCGTTGAGTTTTTCCATGGCCTGATCGCTGACGCTGCTGCGCAGCACGTAATACGGCGCACCGGTTTTCTCGTCGATCATCTGATCGGCGGAGATCAGGCTGACTTCGCCGGGCACGCGCGGCGTGCGGCTCTGGTTGAACGCCGTGAACAAGATGTCTACCGGCAAGTGTGTGCCGACCTTGTCGACCAGGTTGACCGGCAGGTGCCCTTCCACCTCCAGACTCGTCCCCTGAGGCACGATCTCCAGCAGCGTTTCGCCTTGACGCACCACCGCGCCCACGGTGTGAACCCCGAGGTTGACCGCAATGCCATCGGCGGTGGCGATGATCTCGCTGTGTTGCAGATCGAACCCGGCGGAAGTCAGCTGCTCTTCCAGCGTCACGCTTTTCAATTGCGCGTCGGCCAACTGAGTACGGACTTCTTTCTGGTATTCCTCGATGTGCTGTTGCAGTTTCAGCCGCGATTCGAGGATGCCCTGCTCCACACGGCCGCTGTCGCCGGTGTTTTCCGCCAGTTGTTGCTGAACTTGCGACAGCTGACGCTGGTACTCCATCAACCGATTGCGCGGGATGTAGCCATTATCCGCCAGGGGCTGAAGGTTGCTCAGCTGTTGTTGCAGAGAGCTGGCCTGAGCAGTCAAGTCCGTGCGGGCGCGACGCATGCCCGCCAGTTGCGCGCTGGCGCCTTCGATGCTGGCGCGCAAGGCAGCCTGCTCGCGGGAAAACGCTTCACGGCGGCTGCTGAACAACTGCCGTTGACCTTCCAGCACCAAGGCCAGACGCGGGTCAGGATTGTTGCTCAGTTCAGCGGGGAAACTCACCTGCTTGAGGTTGTCCCGTTCACTCTGCCACCGCGCCAGACTGGCCCAGGCCATGCGGTATTGCGCTTGCAGCGATTGCACGTCCGCGGCGACTTGCGTCTGGTCGAGCTGGAACAAGGGCTGGCCCTGCTTCACCACTTGGCCCTCGCGCACCAGAATCTGGCTGACCACCCCACTGCTCATCGATTGCACAGCTTTGCGCTTGCCCGACACCACAACCGTGCCTTGCACGGGAATGCCTTGGTCAAGGGGCGCGAGACTGGCCCAGGTGAAGAAACTGCCAGCGCCGACGATCGCCAGAACCCAGCCCATGCGGGCGAAGAAACGCGCGTCGCGCTCAGGACGTTCTGCGATGTAGTCGTGTTCCATGCTGGCTTCGCTGATGTTGCTCATACACCCGAATTCCTTGTCGAGGGCTGATACTGACGGCTCATGCTGAGCCCGCCCGGTGCTTGCGCGGCTTTTTCCCGTTGCTGTTCGTGGGCGCCGGAAAGTGCTTTCAGCACCTCCTGGCTTGGACCGAAGGCTTGCAGGCGTCCTTCGTTGAGCACCAGCAACTTGTCGGCCTGGGCCAGTGCCGAGGAGCGATGGGTCACCAGAATCACGCTGGTGCCCTGGGCTTTCATTTGCGCAATGGCGCTGGCCAATGCTGCTTCGCCCACGGTGTCGAGGTTGGAATTGGGTTCATCCAGCACCACCAGGCGTGGGTTGCCATACACTGCGCGCGCCAGGGCCACGCGCTGCTTCTGGCCCCCGGACAAGCCGCTGCCGTCCTCGCCGAGCACGGTGTCGTAGCCTTGTGGCATGCGCAGAATCAGTTCGTGAACACCAGCCTGTTGCGCGGCTTCAACGACTTTTTGCGGGTCTGCCTCGCTGAACCGGGCGATGTTTTCGGCGATGCTGCCGCTGAACAATTCGATATCTTGCGGCAGGTAACCGATGTAGGGACCGAGATCGTCGCGGTTCCAGCGATGAATGTCCGCGCCGTCGAGCCGCACCGTGCCGCCCAGCGTCGGCCAGACGCCCACGAGCACCCGGGCCAATGTCGATTTGCCGGAACCGGACGCCCCGAGCACGCCCAGCACTTCCCCGGCACCGAGGCTGAAATTGACCAAATGCAGCGTGGCGGCCCGTTGCCCCGGCGGCGCGGCGCTGACCTGTTCGAAGCTGATCTGGCCCTTCGGCGCCGGCAGCGCCATGGCTTCGTCGCTCGGTGGAAAGGCTTGCAGCAACGAATCAAGACGACGGTAAGCGAGCTTGGCGCCGCTCCACTGTTTCCATACCGCGATCAACTGATCGATGGGGCTCAGGACGCGGCCCATCAGAATGGAGCCGGCGATCATCATTCCGGCCGTCATATCACCCTTGATCACCAGCAAGGCGCCAAGGCCCAGCACCAGCGATTGCAGGCACAGGCGCAAGGTTTTGCTCAGCGAGCTGATGACGGCACCGGTGTCGCTGGCCTGGTTCTGCAGACCGAGAAAACGTGAATGGACCTGGAACCAGCGTGTACGTAACGCCCCGAGCATGCCCATGGCCTGAATGGTTTCGGCGTTGTGCAGGTGACTGGTGGCCAGTTGGCTGGATTTCTGGGAAAAACCTGCGGCTTCGCCCAAGGGCTTTTTGGTCATTGTCTCGTTGAGGCAAGCAAGGCCAATCAGCACCAACGCGCCCACCGTCGCAAACACGCCGAGCCAGACATTGAACAGGTAGATCACAAACAGATAAACCGGAAACCACGGCGCATCGAAGAAGGCAAACAGCGCAGGCCCGGTGACGAATTGGCGAATTTGCGTCAGGTCCCCCAAGGCTTGCCCGGCGTTGCCCTCGCCCTTGAACAGGTTGCGCTCGAATGCGGCCTGATAGACCCGTAGGTTGAAGCGGCGCTCCAGTTGGCTGCCGATGCGAATGACGATGAAGCTGCGCACGATCTCAAGCAGACCGATGAAGGCAAAGAACCCGACCACCATCAACGACAGCATTGTCAGGGTGGTTTCATTTTGCGAAGACAGCACGCGATCATAGACCTGGAGCATGTAAATCGACGGGACCAGCATCAGCACGTTAATTAACGCGGTAAAACAACCGACGCTGATCAGGATGCTCTTGTAGTCGCCCAGCGCTTTGAATAAGGGTGCGGTGGCCGGGCTCTTTGCCATCTTCATGGATTATTCCTGAGGTGTTATTCCTCGCCTTGTCTGGCGAAGTTTCCATTAACTGTCCGCGCAGGGGCGGATAGAGGCTTTGCAGTAGCGCTTACAAACTAATAACAACTTTTCGTGAGCGGCAGAGCGCCTCGACTAGTTGTGTTGTGCTTATGTCGGCAATGACGAGCGTTATAGTCGAATCGTGTTATTGCACCTGGCGCACAAGTGTTATGACCAGATCGGACTTCAATGTGGCTTTATACGATCCGTCGCGTTGGCGGCTGAGAAATAGAACCTTCGAACCTTCTTTGCCAGTGATCGCCAGCCCATCCGGCTCAGGGAACCAACCAATCGCCGATTCGCCGCCCAACCAGGCGCTGAGACAATCGGCGCCCTCACCCAGCGTCTGTTTCGGTTGAAAGTCGATGACGCAGACGTTGGACGGTTTGTCCTGCAACGCCAGGGACTCTGGCGAGTCATCTTTGGCGATCAGGGTCGCCTGCCATTTGCCGGCCAGTTCCGAGGGGTCTGCTAATTTCAGGCTGCTGGCCATGGCCAAATCTCCAAAAAACATCATGAACGTCGCCAATAGCCACGCGGTTGTTCTGTAGGTGAAGCCGTTATGGATCATAAGGCGCTTTACTCCGATCAAGGGGCAGAGAGCAGCGCGTCTGCGCCGCCCTCCTTTTCAGCTCACATTACGCAGCGATGTCGGAGTAAGCCGCCTGGCCCACGGTGCTGACCAGGAAATCAGCCACGCCATGCCCGGAGAAGTCCACCGACAACAGGCTGTTGCCACCCGAAGAGGTCAACACCGCCTCGCCTGCCTCACCGGTGAACGAGTTCACAAAATGCAGACCTGCACCGTTGGTGATGCCGGTCAGGTCGATCTTGTCCAGGCCGCTGACAAAATCGAGGATCTGGTCGATTGCACCGGGTTTGGAATCGCTGCTGGCCGCGAACACGAAAGTGTCCGAACCGGCGCCCCCCCACAGTTTGTCCGCGCCGCCCGCGCCGAAGAGGATGTCGTTGCCGGCACCACCCTTCAGTTCGTTGGACACGCTGTTGCCGATCAGCAGGTCGCTGCCCGAACCACCAATAGCGTTCTCGATGGTGACGCCCTTGGCGATGGAAACGTTCCCCACCATGCCGCCAACGTCGGAGAACGAGGCCTCATTGAGGTTGATTTTCTGGTTTTGGGTAAAACCGGAGAAGTCAAGTGTGTCCTTGCCGCCCGCATCCCATACCGAAAACACGACTTTGTCCGACGACGAAGTCGCGC
Organism: Pseudomonas sp. LS2P72; assembly: GCF_054897865.1. Classification (NCBI taxonomy): domain Bacteria; kingdom Pseudomonadati; phylum Pseudomonadota; class Gammaproteobacteria; order Pseudomonadales; family Pseudomonadaceae; genus Pseudomonas; species Pseudomonas sp. LS2P72. The sequence continues at coordinate 3,559,343 of NZ_CM142708.1, read as the reverse complement.
TAAGGAAGTCGCGCCCGGCGTTGGAATTGAAGCCGTAAGTGCTATCACCGGTTCGGGTGCTGGTGTTGGCACCGTAGAGCTTTTGGATGGCCGCGATATCGTCCATCAGCGGACCGGACGAATAGGCTTCGACGCCGCCCTTGCTGAAGTCCTGGCTGGTATTGCTTTCACTCCAGTAGCTCATGACGCTGTAACCGCGGGTGTCTTGCCCGTAGGAAGCGTCGTTATAGGTCGGCGCGCCCTCGCCGGCGTTGTAGTCGCCAGGATGGGCAAGGCCCAGGGAATGACCGATTTCGTGGGTCAGGGTTTGCCGGCCGTAATTGTTCAGGTCCGGTGTCTTGTTAACGTTATAGCCACTGCCCGTCAGATACCACGAAGTACCGTCATAACCAGCGCCGGTGCCCGGCAGATAAGCGAATGCCGCTGCGCCATCCTGGCCACCGCTGTAGTTGCCGAAGGTCATATGAGCGTCGCCGCCCGTGGCCTTGTCGGTGAACGTAATTTTGGCCACATCGGCCCAGGATTGCATGGCCAGCACGGCCTGGGCTTTCTGCTGAGCACTGAACTGGCTGAACCCGGTGATCCCGTGCTTGTTCATGGTGCTCGACGACGCCGAGGTCAGGAACGTGTAGGTGAGTTCGATTTTGCCGCTGCCGTCCTTGTCCTGGTACGCAGCGCCATCGCGCAGTAATTGGGTAGCCGCCTGGTCGACGGAGAAGGAGGGTTTGCCATTGACCATGAGGTTACCGCCCCGATCATACTGATGGCTGAAGCTATTGATCTGGTTGAACGCAGAACTGGATGCAGCCAATGCTTGCAGTGGCTGGAACGCCTGTTCGGCAGTATCAATAGCGTTGTCTTTTACTTTCGACATAAACACACTTCCTTGTTTAGCTATGGAACAGTTTTTTGTCAGATAGCAACGATCTCTGGCGAGATCGTCCTATCACTCGCCCAATGAAGGCGAAAGAAAACTGACACAATTTGAAATCAACCGTCTACATTTTTTTTGACGTCAAATTGAGTTGTTCCTGCAAGTACCCGGAAACAATGCCTGCGCTGTCGAAATATTGTTTGTTAGATGGCGGTTTGCGCAAATTGTCTGACGATTAGTTATTTAATTATTAAATAGGGGTAAGTTTCTTTTTGTCGATGGGGTCTCACTTTGCGTGAGTTATTAATATGAGTGCCAGCGCATTGATATCAGTTGGATCTTCATAGGATTAGAGATTTTGACGACTGCTGCGCAGTCGTCAGATACTCACAACCAACACGCATCCCACAGCGAATAGTCATGAACGCGCGTCACCAGTCCCGCTCGGATCGGATTGGCCACGACATACCGGGCAAGCGCCTTCACATCCTCCTCCCGCCGAACCGCACGATCGTGGTAACCCTTCTGCCACAACCGCCCTCGCCGCCCTAGCGCTTGATTAACCGCCAAACTGCTCCGGGATTTTATTCGGCACATCAGCTCAGCCAGCGTCTTTTCGTGGAGCTGCACCAGGCAATGCATATGGTCTGGCATCACAACCCACGTCAAAAAGTCCGCCCAGCCCTCCTCCTGTGCCTGACGCAACTCCTGAACAACCAACCTCCCCAATCGCCAATCAGCAAAAAACGGCTGTCGCTGATCAACGACAACCGTTAGCAAATAAATGCGCCCTGATTCAGAGAAACGACCAACGCGTAGCTGACCCGCATTTGTACAAACAGGCATTCCATTGCCTCCTGATCCATCGAAAGGAGGCCTGGAATCTACAGCGTTACCAGCCTGCCCGACTGGCCGCAATGACTACAAAATACGAAGCCTCAACTCCCAAATGCCGATCAGTTAAGCCAAAACGCGATCCGAAGCAGCTGCCTTGTGGCGAGGGGATTTATCCCCGTTCGGCTGCGAAGCAGTCGTAAAACCTGAACACACTGTCCATCTGATGCACCGCGTTGTCTGAATTCACGACTGCTTTGCAGCCGAACGGGGATAAATCCCCTCGCCACAAGGCAGCTGCTACACGGAAGTGCGTCGCAGCTGAAATTGCTTAACTGATTGGCATTACCCTCAACTCCCGGTACGAATCTTGTTCCACACCCGCGTACGGACCCGGTCGATGTTCAGCGGCATCGCCTCCAGTGCAAACAATTTCCCCATCATGTCCGGGCTCGGGTAGACCTTGGTGTCATTCTTGATCGCCGGGTCGATCAGGCTGTCGGCCTGTTCGTTACCGTTGGCGTAGTGCACGTAGTTGCTGATGCTGGCCATGACGTCCGGGCGCAGCAGGTAGTTCATGAAGGCGTAGCCGGCCTTTTCGTCCGGGGCGTCTACCGGCATGGCGACCATGTCGAACCAGATCGCGGCGCCTTCCTTGGGAATCGAATAGCCGATGTCGACGCCGTTCTTGGCTTCTTTCGCGCGGTTTTCGGCTTGCAGAATGTCACCGGAGAAGCCGACGGCCACGCAGATGTCGCCATTGGCCAGGTCGCTGGTGTACTTGGATGAGTGGAAATAGCTGACATACGGGCGGACTTTCATCAGCAGCGCTTCAGCCTTTTTGTAGTCTTCCGGGTTCTTGCTGTGATGTGGCAGGCCCAGGTAATTCAGGGCCGCCGGCAACAGTTCGGGGCCGTTATCGAGGATGGCCACGCCGCACTTCTGCAGCTTTTGCATGTTTTCGGGTTTGAAAATCAGGTCCCAGGAGTCCACTGGCGCGTTATCGCCCAACACGGCCTTGATCTTGGCGATGTTGTAACCGATGCCGGTGCTGCCCCAGAGGTACGGGAAGCCATGTTCGTTGCCCGGGTCATTGGTTTGCAAGGCCTTGAGCAACGCCGGGTTGAGGTTTTTCCAGTTCGGCAGTTGGCTCTTGTCGAGTTTCTTCAGCGCCACGCCTTGAATCTGCCGCGCCATGAAGTGGTTGGACGGAAACACCACGTCGTAACCGGATTTGCCGGTCATCAACTTACCGTCGAGGGTTTCATTGCTGTCGAAGACGTCGTAACTGAACGCGATACCGGTTTCCTTCTGGAAGTTTTTAGTGGTGTCCGGGGCGATGTATTCCGACCAGTTGTAGATCTTGACGGTCTCGGCCGCGTGGCCAAGGGTCGCGAAGAGCGCAAGTGGAGCCAGAGTCAGTGTCTTTCGGATCATGAGTCGATTCCTGATGGGTTTATTGTTGTTGGCAGGCAATCAGAGGATCAAAAAATCAAAACGTAGGTCTTGCGCACGGTTTCCTGGATATCCCAGATGCCGAGGCTGTTGGCTGGCAACATCAGTGCATCGCCGGCTTCTATGTGCAGGGTTTCACCGTCATCCGGGGTAAACGTGCAGCGCCCCTGGATGAAGTGACAGAACTCCTGGGCGACGATCTGCCGCCGCCAGCGGCCGGGCGTGCATTCCCAGACGCCGGTTTCGACGCCATCGTCGCGTTCAACGCTGGTGGTCGAGGCCACCGCCACAGGCATGCCCAGTGGGACGGCGACCGGATTCGACTCTTCCAGCTTCAGGGTTGCGGTGTTCTTGAATTGCGTGATGCTCATGGGAGTACCTGTCGATTGAGCCTATAAATGAAGAGCGCGCGGTTTACTGCATGAAACCTTCCATGAAGCCGGCAATACCGGTGGCCAGTTTGCGACGCCAAGGTGCGGTGGCCGGATTGGCCAGTGTCTGGTCTTCGTGGACGAAGCTGCGGATGATCGCGTTGTAGCCGAGCCAGCGGCAGGGCTCCGGCTCCCAGGCCCTGAGCGCGTCGAGCCCGCCATGGATGACCCACGGCTGACGAACCAGCTCGGTGTCGCGCTGCAGAATCAGGTCGGCCAGAGTCCGGCCGCCCAGGTTGCTGGCACCGACGCCCTCCCCGCCATAGCCACCCGACAAGGCGATGCCACTGGCCTGATCGCACAGCATGTGCGGCTTGAAACGCCGGGACATCCCCAGGTTGCCGCCCCAGGCATGGGTAATCCGCACGTTCTTGAGCTGCGGGAAGAGTTCGCCAAACAGATAACGCCGTAGCTCCACTTCGCTGGTGGTCAAGTCGAAGTCATGGCGCAACTTGGCAGCGAACTGATAACCGCCCCGCGCGCCGAACACCAACCGGTTGTCAGCCGTGCGTTGACCGTAAGTGACCTGGCGGCTGTTTTCGCTGAAGGCCTGGCCGCGACTCAGGCCGATTTCATCCCACGTGGCTGCGGATAGCGGCTCGGTGGCCACGATCAAGCTTTGCACCGGCAGCTGATAACGCCCCAACGGTGGCAAGGTGACCGAGTAACCTTCGACCGCCGGCACGATCCAACGGCTGCGAACCGAGGCTATTTCCGTACGCAGGCCTCCCGATTGCCATTGGGTGACCGGGCTGTTCTCGTAAATCCTGACGCCCATTTTCTCCACCGTCCGAGCCAGACCTCGCACCAACTTTGCCGGGTGAATGGTCGCGACGTGCGGTGCATAGATACCGCCATAAGGTTTGGCGAGTCTGATCTGTTGCCCCAACTGCTCGGGACTGAGCCAGCGGTAATCGCTTTCGGTCAATCCCTGGCGGTAGAGCGTGTCGAGATAATGCCGAAGGCTGGCTTCCTGTTCCGGATAACGGGCAGCGCAATACAGCGCCCCGCCTTTGCGGTAATCGCAGTCAATGTGTTCGCGTTCAAGGACAATCCCGACTTCATCCGGAATGCCGTGCAGCAAATCGAAAGAAGCCCGGCGCTGTTCGGGCGGCAAGTCGGCGAGCAAGCGGTCTTCGCCCAGCACATTGCCCATCAGCCAGCCACCGTTACGCCCCGAGGCGCCAAAACCGGCGGTTTGCGCTTCAACGATGGCAATGCTCAGGTCGGGCGCCAGGCGTTTGAGGTAGTACGCGGTCCAGAGCCCGGTGTACCCCGCGCCAATGATGGCGACGTCGACGTCCAGATCCTGTTCCAGCGCCGGACGCGCCAATAATGGCTCGTCGAGTTGATCCATCCACAAACTGATAGTGCGCCACGCCGACATGCAAGTCTCCGCCACTCAAACTTCGATGGCGTCGATCCTAGTGCGTGGGCTTAGAGGCTGTCTTGCGCGCGTGCACGCAAAGAAATTTGTTTTACGTAGGCCTTGGGCGACTGGCCGGTGTGCTGACGGAAGCAGCTATAAAACGCCGACAGCGAATTGAACCCGGCGGCAAACGCCAGTTCGTCGATACGCAGTGGCGGCGTGGCGTTATCCAGTGCCGCGAGCAAATGCTGCAGGCGCGCCTGGTTGACGTATCGATAGAAGCTCTGGCCAAGCACCTGATTCAGCAGATAGGAAATCTGATTGCGGCTATACCCGCACTCCTTCGCCACCCGTTGCAGGTCGAGTTCAGGATCGAGGTAAGGTTGTTGGCGCTGAAAATATTGCTGCAAGTCTTCAGCCATGAAACTCAGCTGGCGTGCAGACAGCCCGAGTCGACTGGCCGCTGGACGTTGGCTGCTGGTGACCTTGCTAGAGGGCTGCTCATGCACCAGCGAGGCGTACTCGTTGACCCGCCAAATCAGTCCGTCACGTACGGTAATCGCCTCGCTGGCCCGGAACGAAACCAGGCCTTCACCGCCGCGAAGGGTGATGCGGTACTGAATGAACGCCGTGTTGCCGTCCAGGCGAATGCGGTCTGAGTGTTCGAGGGCCTCATCGGGATCGCGGGGCATGCTGCTACGCACGTACTCACGCAATTCGGACAGCCCCATCACACGGTTCTGGAAAAAATCGCTGTACTGAATCTCAGGGTGATAGAGCGCCATCACCCCGTCCAGGTCCCGGTGTTTCCAGCGCAAGTGATATCGCATCACCGTGTCGCCCGTGGCCTGGGTTTGCAGCGGACCATCATCATCGGCGTGCATAAAGGACTCGGCGAAAAAAAGCCGAGCTTGCCGAAATTCCGTCTCAGCTTCAATGACCAACCAGTGGCGGCCGACTGTCGAACACCGAGCGTTCCCATGACCTGCATCAAAAAAATTGAACCAATCGCTAAACGGCCTGAAAAATCCACATTGTTTTCACATTTGGCTGCTACTTTTAAAGGCAGTCACCGGTTGAGCCATTGAAGGCTCTTCCCACCTAACATGAGCTAAAGGAAGCGCTCGATGAATGAGGCGGGCAACATATGAATAAAGGGTTCAGTAAAGTCACCTTTCCAAACGCCTGCCAGCTGATGCGCTGGCATTTTCATCCCATGGGTTTCGAGGCGAGCATGGATGCGCCGGGCAGCATGATTGCCCGTCTATTTGACCGTGCCAGTGGCGAGACCATGATCGCCATCGCCGGCATTCCTTGCGCGACGGTAATGAATGCGGCGGATGTAGAGCGAATTATCGAAGCGGTGGAAGATGAGCTTGAGGCTTTCATTCCGCCAGCCGCTCTCAGGAGCTATGCCTGAGGCTGAACTTTCAACAACAAGCCCACGTTAAGTGGGCTTTTTTGTGGGCGACGATCTTTTACAGGTCACGCCGATGTCTTGCCCTGTCGGTGATCTGCAAAGAACGCCTTGCCCTTGCCGATCCGATCGGACGCTTTAGGCAGGTTGGCTGCCTGGGCGTCTTGCCCATCGACATACCAGTAGCAATGACTCACCGCCCGAGTGATGCCGACGTAAGCCAAACGCAGGATCTCGTCTTTCTGTGCGCTGTCGTACGCTTCGCTGTCGCCAGCCTTGCCCAGACCGGCCATACGGTAGACCTGGTTCTTGTACGGTGAACTGGTCAGGTGCTGACAATCACCCAGCAGGAACACAGCGTCAGCCTGAAGTCCCTTGGCGCTGTGATAGGTCAGTTGTTTGAGCCGTCGTGCTTCGTACGGCAAGCTGGAATCCACATTAACTACAGACTGAATATGTTCTTCTATCAATGACTTATCGCTACTTTTTCGATAAAGCATCAAGATTGAATCACCCTTTCTGTAGTGTTCCATCAGGCGCTTGGCCATGCCTTGATCGTCGCGATCGAGAACGTTCACCGGCAGCAATGCCTTCGGCTCGCCACTGGCCTTGGCCTTCTTGCCCGCGATCGCCGGCGCCGCACGAACGATGTGTTCGGCCGCATCGATGATGTGCTGATGGCTGCGATAGTTGTCGCTCAGCATCACCTTGGTCGTGCTCGGCGAAGGGAATTCCTTGTTGAATTCCATGAAGTATGTCGGCGAACTGCCCCGCCAGCCATAAATCGACTGCCAGTCATCGCCGACACAGAGCAAGGACGAACGTTGTGCGCCGCGCCCCACGTGCATGGCCGGGCCGCGACTGCGGATTTCCGTGAGGCTCGCGCGAATCCAGGAAACGATCTGCGGCGATACGTCCTGAAATTCGTCGATCATTAAGTGCGACATCGGCCTGAGCAACTCATCGCTCAGCAGCTTCAGGTTTTCCGGCGAATGTTCGCTGAACAAGGCGAACATCCGGTTGTAAGTCATCACCGGGGGTTTCTGATCGAGCAGGTGATCTTCCAGCGCTCGCCAGTACAGGCTCAAGGCCTCGAAGAAAAACCGGTCAGGGTCGTCCTTGGCAAAGCTCATTTGGCCCACGGCAGTGGGTACATCCAGGCCGAGGTTCTCGATAAATCCGGCGGCAGCGACGAAACAGTCCAGTAACGGCGCGGAGCCGAGCTCGCCCTTGACCTTGTAATCGAAGCCCGGCCCGGCACTGGCATCGCCTCCCAGAGACGCCAACACACGCTTTGATGACTCGTAACTATCAAGCCAAATCAAAGGCTTACGACAGAAAGCTTGAAACAGGGTGCGCTTGACCGCCCATTCCGCGCGCACGCTCAATTTGGCATTGGGCCGGCTGACCTGCGGATTTTCCCGGGGATCGAATCCCAACACCACCCAAGCGTCCAGGCTCGGAATACAGCCATGACAATGAAATGTTGAGCCGTTGATATCGAACGTCTGGCGCTTCGGCTCGATGCCTTTGATTGGCCAAGCACCCGCGCGAAACCACAAATCTTCGATAGCGTCGCAGAGTTCTTCATCACGCTTGGCGGCCAGTTCGGTCACGGCCATGCGCTTTTGTACGTCCGGGTGATCGCGCTCCAGTTCCTTGAGTTGCAATGCGTGACGGGATAATGGCTTGATCAATTCGCGAAAGCGCTCATTGCGCGTGTGCAGGCTGTGATAGCAAGCGTTGAGTTGCTGGCGCTGGGCGTCGTTGATGCGCAGGTCGAAAGGATTGCTGTCGACCTCCTCATCGCCGCTTTGCACACGGTGACTGAGGTTTTCGAAGGCTTGCAGCCGCTCGAAGCCCGGCAGGCTGCGAACCATCGGCAGGATTCGCGAATGGAAGGTGCGCACCAGATCACGCGCCTCTTTGAAACCGAGCGACCGGCCCCAGAGTGCAAACAGCTCGATCAGTTTATTGATGAAGTCTTTGCGCGATTCACGGGTAAAGGTCACCACCGTCATCGAACTCAGCTCGAATCCCAGATAATGGGTCAGCAGCAAAATACGCAACACCAACGTGGTCGACTTGCCCGCACCCGCGCCGGCAATCACCGAGGTCGAGGGTGTGTCACTGAAGATCATTTTCCACTGTGCGGCGCTGGGTTGGGCGTGCGGTGGCAGCAGTCGAGCAACATCCGTCTTCATGCGTTTCTTCAACTCAGCGCTCAACGGCAGACGCCAATCGTCGAACAAATTGTCGTCAACGTTGGGCGGCCGGTGTTCGGTGGAGCGCGAGTCGCGGATCAACAATACCTGCCGACCTTCCTCCAACCCTTCAAGTTTGCCTTCCTTATAGCCGTAATCCACCCCGGCACTGTGCCCACTGCGAAAGCCGTCGGCCTGGCCGTGCAGCCAGGATGCACGGTGTTGTGCGCGCAGACGTGTCAGGCCATGACCAAAGAACCGGGCTGCCAGTCGCTTGAGCAACGGCATCTCGGCAAGGGGACGAAGTTCAGGAGGAAGGTCGGGGGTGTGTTGCGGCACGCGGGCTGACTCCAGGGTGTGAGGCTGTTGAGGGCTATGGTGTCTGCATTTGCCGTTCAGTTCTAGTGAAATGCTTACAGGTCATTGGCTTATGCGATGAAGTGAAGGTTGGGTGAGAATCTTTCGAGGTGATTTGATATCAAATTATTCGATTGTATTGAGGCATTTTTTACGCTTTTTATCGATTGGTGCCTGATAGATGATGCTCGCCATCAACCACCGGTTCGCGTTTCGTGGCTCAGGCGCTCCGCCCCATGACGAACCTTTTCAGGAGACGATCATGCTTGAACTCAGACCCTTCAACTCCCTGGGTGGCGCCCACCATGGCTGGTTGGATGCTCATCACCACTTTTCGTTCGCCGAATACCATGACCCAAAACGCATGAACTGGGGCAACCTGCGGGTGTGGAACGACGACGTGATTGCCTCTGGCACCGGTTTTCCGAAACACCCCCACCGGGACATGGAAATCATCACTTACGTCCGTGAAGGCGCAATCACGCACGAAGACAACCTGGGCAACAAGGGTCGTACCGAAGCGGGCGACGTTCAGGTCATGAGCGCCGGCACCGGGATCGCCCACAGTGAATACAACCTGGAAGCGACCGAGACCAGGATCTTCCAGATCTGGATCATCCCGAACGAATCCGGTTTGGCACCGTCCTGGGGCGCCAAACCCTTCCCCAAAGGCCAGCGCGAAGGTTTCGTGACACTGGCAAGCGGCAAGGCCGGCGACGATCAAAGCCTGCGGATTCGAGCCGACGCCCGATTAGTGGCCGCGAACCTCAAGGCCGGTGAGTCCGCCGAGTATCGTCTGGACAATGGCCGTCGCGCCTATCTGGTACCGGCTACCGGTGTCATTGAAGTCAATGGCTTGCGTGCACAAGCTCGAGACGGTATTGCAGTTGCCGATGAGCAAGCGTTGCGGGTGACCGCCATCGAAGACAGTGAAATCGTCCTGGTGGACCTGGCTTAATCGTCAAACGCAGGACAAAAAAAGGGGCGACCGTCATGGCCGCCCCTTTTTACATTCATGGATTACTTCGCAGAGATCGCGCCGTCCACCAGTGTTTGCGCTTCAGCCACCAATTGCTTGAGGTGTTCGTCACTGACGAAGCTTTCAGCGTAGATCTTGTAGATGTCTTCAGTGCCCGACGGACGCGCCGCGAACCAGCCGTTCTCGGTCATGACTTTCAGGCCACCGATCGCCTGGTCGTTACCCGGCGCATGGCTGAGGATGCTCTGGATCGCTTCGCCCGCCAGTTGGGTCGAGGTGACCTGGTCCGGCGACAATTTGCTCAGCAGGGCCTTCTGCTCAGGATTGGCCTTGGCATCGACGCGCACCGAGAACGGTTCGCCCAGTTCATCGGTCAAGGCGCGATAGGCCTGACTTGGGTCGCGGCCGGTACGGGCGGTCATTTCTGCGGCCAGCAACGCCGGGATCAAGCCGTCCTTGTCGGTGCACCAGACGCTGCCATCCTTGCGCAGGAACGAAGCACCGGCGCTTTCTTCGCCGCCGAAGCCCAAAGAGCCATCGAACAGGCCGTCAGCAAACCACTTGAAGCCGACCGGCACTTCGTACAGGCGACGACCCAGACGTTTTGCAACGCGATCGATCAAGCCGCTGCTGACCACGGTTTTACCCACGGCCGCATCGGCGCGCCATTGCGGACGGTTCTGGAACAGGTAGTCGATCGATACGGCGAGGTAGTTGTTCGGCGCGAGCAAACCACCGGACGGGGTGACAATGCCATGGCGATCGTGGTCCGGGTCGCACGCGAATGCTACGTCGAAGCGCTCTTTCAGGCCGATAAGGCCCTGCATGGCGTGAGTGGACGATGGGTCCATGCGGATCTGACCATCCCAGTCGACGGTCATGAAGCGGAAGGTCGGATCGACCTGTTTGTTGACCACTTCCAGGTCCAGTCGGTAATGCTCGGCAATCGCAGACCAGTAGCGCACCCCGGCGCCGCCCAGCGGATCGACACCCAGACGCAGCTTGGCATCACGGATGGCGTCGAAGTCGATCACGTTGATCAGGTCGGCGACGTAAGTATTGAGGTAATCGTGACGATGGGTCGTGCTGGCCTTCAGCGCCTGCTCGTAGCTGATGCGTTTGACCCCGGCGAGCTTGTTGCTCAGCAGTTCGTTGGCCTTGGCTTCGATCCACTTGGTGATGTGGGTATCGGCCGGGCCACCGTTGGTAGGGTTGTATTTGTAGCCACCGCTTTGCGGCGGATTGTGCGACGGCGTGATGACGATACCGTCCGCCAAGCCCGACGTACGCCCGCGGTTGTAGCAAAGAATGGCGTGGGAAATGGCCGGTGTCGGGGTGTATTCGTCACCTTCGGCGATCATTACCGTCACGCCGTTGGCGGCCAACACTTCAAGGGCGCTGGCGCCGGCCGGGGTGGACAACGCGTGGGTGTCGATGCCGACGAACAGCGGGCCGTCGATGCCTTGGGCTTCGCGGTACAGGCAGATCGCCTGGCTGATCGCGAGGACGTGCCATTCGTTGAAACTCAAGTCGAACGAGCTGCCTCGGTGCCCGGACGTGCCAAAAGCTACGCGCTGGGTCGAAATGGCAGCATCGGGCTGGCCGGTGTAATAGGCCGTCACCAGTCGCGGGATGTCGACCAACAGTTCTACCGGTGCCGGTTTGCCCGCAAAAGGACTGAGTGTCATGCAAAACCTCTGAAGTCGAGTGGTTCAGGAATAGGAACGCAGTTTACTGGCAGTTCGACCACAACGCGATGGGATCGATCCGAGAGTGCTAATGATGTTTTGTGGCCCTGCTCAATCGATCGACTCCAGACGCAAGGCATCCCCTAACAGGCCCAACGCCGCGACAAGGTCGTGGTCACCGCCGAAGGTGTGACTCAGGCGCAAGTGTTGCGCATGCAAGCCCTGGAGACTGAACAGCTCTCCCGGTGCGATAACCACTTGATGCTTGAGCAGGCGCTGGAACACCCGACGTACATCGACCTGGCGTAGCGAACGAACCCAGATCGTTGCACCGCCCTGGGGCTCAACGAAGTGCAAGGCATCGCCCAGACGTTCCTGCAACAGCTGCGACATCTGCACCTTGCGGTCCTTGAGCATCCGCCGTAATACCTGAAGATGCTGGTCGACACGTCCGTTGCCGTACAAGCGCGCGATGGCTTTCTGGCGAATCGGTGACAAGCGAAACGAACGCAGTAGAAAGTGCCGTTGCAGCTCGGCACTGAAATGCCGCGACAGCAGATAACCATAGGGCGCTTCGGGCCCGATGATTTTCTCGAAGGTGGAAAACACGATCAGCCGATCGGGGTCCAGCAAGTCGCGAAACCGCTGTCCGTCCGGTTCGAATCCGAGTTCGCCGTAGCAGTCGTTTTCCAACACCCAACTGCCATGTCGCTCCAGCAACTGCGCGACGACCTGTCGGTTGTCGTCGGGTGCCAGACTGCCTCGCGGCATGTTCAGCCCGGATGAAACCATCACCAGCCGCACCGGCTCGGTCTCCAGCAACTCCTTGAGCCATTCGACGTCCAGTCCACCGCAGGATTGCACCGCCAGCTCGATCACTCGCACCTGCGCAGCCTGGAGCAACCGCAGAATCGCCCAGTCGCACGGCGACTCGACCAACACCGTGGCGTCCTTGAGATTCAACACAGCGATCAGTATTTCCAGCACGCCACGCAGGTCGGCACCAATATAGACATCGTCGGCGTGCCAGCAGCGCAGCGGCGAGGTGGTGTAGCGCGCTGCCAGGGCAATGCGCAACTCCAGCTCGCCGCACGGTTGCGATGTCGGTTGCGGCGGACGCGGATACTGGCGCAGCAGTTCTCGTTCCAGCAGTAACAACGGACTGTCGAGGGGTTGCAACAACGCCGGTTCATCGGCGCTCAAGACCAGCATTCCGGGACGTCTGGCGTTGACATAAACGGTTTCGAGCAGGTCGTTGCCACTGCTGAGCGTACTGATGGAGGACACCGGTAACGCGTAATAGCCGGACTTGGCCACCGAATAAACGCGCCCTTCTTTCTCCAGCAGCGAATAAGCGTACTGAATGGTCGAAATCGACACGCTCAGACGCTCCGCCAACTGTCGCAACGAAGGCAGACGGACTCGCGTGTCACTGACCGGTTCGTTGATCAGGTTAGTCAGATATCGGTACACCGCCTGATACGCGAAGTCAGTTTCTCGTGGCCCTTTCATGGGCGAGTGCCGAATGCCGTGTGAACGTCATCTTGCATCGTCAGGAAATCTGCCAAGCCACGCACTTTCAGCGCCCCGCTGACCATTCATCCGCCACCGCCGTGTCGTCGTCATAGTCGGCTGCTTCGATTTGCGAACCCGCGCCGCCGAGTTCCGGGGCACCTGCCCTCCCCTCATCCGCAGACACCGGGCCCATGCGGTAAAGCTTGCCGATCAGGCTGACAGGCAACCCGCTGACGTCGGTCATCCATTGCAGAACCTGCTCCGGCACCGGATTGCCCTGCATTGCGCGGTGCAAATCAGGCATCGCCACGAGCATGCCGGGGTGGCACTGGCGCAGAAAACGCTCAAGCGCCGCGCCATTTTCGACGAAAGGTGAAAAGAGCAGGCACACCAGTTGAGCCTCGCTCAGGCCAAGGTTTCTTTGAGCCTCGGCCGCTGCCAGCACGCGCTGCTCGGCCAACGTTGCGGGATTGCCGAACGCCTCTACCGCTTGCTCGCACAACCGCTCCGCCATTTGTTTGCGCCGCATCATCACCAAGGCCCGTTGCAGGTATTCGGCGATACCTGTCTCGTAGTCGCGATCGTGCATGAAGCACGATTGCAAACCGCGCATGTGTGCAGAGATAGAAAGGCTGACGTACTCGTTGTCGCTGAGCTGAGCCGCCAGTTCGTCAGGTTGAAAACCGAGAAACTCGGTGAGCAGCGGCCAACGCTCTTCCAGATTGCTGACCAGCATGTCGTGAATGTCGATGTACGTGGTGCGCCGACAGGCCTCAAATCGTTCGGCCGGACGCCACGCAACCTGGTCATGCTCAGCATAAAAAGCGCGGTAGCAGTCGCTGCCCAGTTCATCGAGCAACGCGAAAAGCCGCTCGTAGCCGGTTTCGTGGTGGTTCGAGGTCTTGAGCCCGGCCTTGGCGGCAGCACGCTTCAACCCGTCTAGAAACTGCTTCTGCTGACGTGGTGAGTCACTGCTGATCAATGCATCGACACCGTTATCCCATCGAGCTATTTGCCCATAGAACTCGCCGGTGGCCAGTTACCCGTCGTCCCACAGATCAAGCGGCCCGCTCCAGGCGCGACGATGGCCAACCATCAAGAGATTGAGCCGATTCGACTCACGACCGCCTTCGGAAATCGGCGTCAGATGGTTGAACGGCAGGACTTCCCGATTATCAACCATCAACACTTCGACCCGAGGATCGTCGTAGAGGAACAAGGCGCTGTAGCTGCGATGAATGTTTTCCAGGGCCGCAGGGTTGGTGTCATTCAAGCGCAAGGAGGCCACTCGCAACTGGAATGTCGCGGGCGCGCGGCCGGCGATACTCAGTTGCGCAGCGCGCAGCAGCGCCAGGGTGTAACAACTGTCGCGGGAGCCGGACTGGATCGCCAGCACCTTGTAATCGCCAATACGTTCCATACCTCCGGCGGCCACCACCAGTCGCTGAATCATCAGCTGCAATGCCGTGCGTTCGGCTCGCGAGAAGAAACTCAGCAATCGCTGCAGCACTTGCTGATAGACATAGTTCATCGCTTGGTCATGGATATTGGTCATCTTCGTTTACCTGATGCTTGTAAGTTCGAGATCGCGCCAACAACGACACGCATTGCGCAATGAGTTGCTTGCCACGATTGAAGTACTGAGACGTTATTGACAAATGCTAGCACTTAAGCTTTTAGTAATTATTTGAAATAACTAGAAGCCTCCCCTGCTCCCGCCAGAGACAGGTGGTCGCGACCCCCCGTAGAACCGGCCTCTAGCGTCTGCGAGCAACATCCTAGGAAATGTCCGACAGCGTCCCACAGACAATTAGCACAAGAAATAGAGAAAGAAGTCACCCATGTTTTTTTGGCAACTGCGCAACGACGAACTATTGGTCGGATATGTATTAACAGTGTGTATAGAAAAGTATCAACCTGATACCCAGCCATGACTCATTCCTTGAGATGAAAGTAATCATTCAATTATCAAGGCTTATATGATGATTAGAAGATACAGATTGAGAGCAAAAACCAGTTCAGTTGCTGAACTGACCCATTGATGGGGCAATGGGACGTCTCATTTTGGCAGGTGCTGAAATCAGAAGAGTCCGTGGGCACGGACTCTTGCAGAGGGGCTTATTTGAAGGGCTTATGCAGGTTCGACCTGGAGGGCGACCCGTTCGCGGCATGGGCATTCGTCCATGTAGCGGTGTGCTTCTACAAACTCGGAAAACGGGAAGACCTTAGTCTTGAGCGGCAGCAGCACGCGGTCGGCGGTCATCTGGTTGATGTCGCGCAAGGCGCGTTGCAGTGCGACCTGGTCCTGGATGATGCCCAATTCAGGCTTGCCGGTGAAGTTGCCGATGCAGTGCACAAAGAACTGGATGTTCTTCTGGAACGCTGCGCAGGCCGGGAACGGCGTCTGGTTACCACCTTGCAGGCCATACAGCACCAGGCTGCCGCGAGGTGCAAGCACATCGCCAAGCAACGACATCTGTGGGCCGCCGAGACCGTCGAACACAACGTCCACGCCACGGTTGTCGGTGATCTTGTTGATCTGCATCAGCAGATCCTGTTCTTCGGTGACGATGACTTTCTCGGCACCCAGGGACAGCAGATTCTCACGTTCTTCCGCTGTCTTGGTCGCGGCAATGACCCGGATACCCAGAGCCTTGCCCAGTTGTACAAAGGACGGACCGGCACAGTGACTGGCATCGGTCACCAGGGCGAATTGCCCGGGTTTGACCCGTGCCAGATCGACATAAGCGAAGTAAGCGATCAGCAGCGGCGTGTAATGCACACTGGCTTCGATCGGGCTGAGCACGTCCGGGTAACGGGTAAGTGCCGAGCGTGGCAGAACGATCTGCTCGCCGTAGACCGGATAATCGTTGGGGCTTTCAGCCGGGAAGCTGGCGACCTTGTCGCCGACGGCCAGATCATCGACGCCCTCGCCGACCGCCGTGACGATACCGGACATTTCATGGCCAAGGCCTGAAGGCAGACGAGCGTGGGAAGAGGCCAGGTTCTGGCGCCAGAGAATGTCGTACCAGCTGATGCCAATCGCCTCGACGCGCACCTGCACTTCGCCCGGTGCAGGCAGAGCGGCCGCATGCTCTTCGCATTTGAGCACCTCGGCTGGACCAAACTTGTGAAAACGGATCGTGCGGGACATCGCAAACCTCGTCAAAGAAACCTCTAATGCCCTGAACTCTATCTGGGCTTTCTACCCAAGACCATCAGTGGCTATTAATAGTCGACATGCCTGTCATTGATTCCGCAGCGCCGGCGACATCGTCTAATGCCGTGAAAACCGAAGCAGCCTTTTCAGGAAAACTGAATTACTCGGTGCAGAGTAGCAGCCTTTCCCCGTAATATTCATGCCGGCCATTGTTCTCATATGGCCGCTCCCGTCAAGCTTGATGACTCTGCCAGGACTCCAGATGAATCGTAATGACCTGCGTCGTGTCGACCTGAACCTGTTGATCGTTTTCGAAACACTGATGCACGAACGCAGTGTGACCCGCGCTGCGGAGAAACTGTTCCTCGGCCAGCCGGCCATCAGTGCGGCACTCTCGCGCCTGCGCGGGCTGTTCGATGATCCGTTGTTCGTGCGTACCGGCCGCAGCATGGAACCGTCCGCCCGCGCGGTGGAAATCTTCGCCCTGCTCTCTCCTGCACTGGATTCGATTTCCACCGCAGTCAGTCGTGCGGCGGAATTTGACCCGGCCACCAGCACTGCGGTGTTCCGCATCGGCCTGTCGGACGATGTCGAGTTCGCCCTGCTGCCGATGCTGCTCAAGCGCCTGCGCGCCGAATCACCGGGGATCGTGCTGGTGGTGCGGCGGGCCAACTACATCCTGATGCCAAGCCTGCTGGCGTCGGGCGAAATTTCCATCGGCGTCAGCTACACCGCCGACCTGCCGGCCAACGCCAAGCGCAAAATACTGCGTCGCAGCATGCCGAAACTATTGCGGGCCGACACGGTGCCGGGGCCGTTGAGCCTGGATGATTTCTGTGCGCGGCCTCATGCGCTGGTGTCGTTCGCCGGCGACCTGAGCGGCTTTATAGATGAAGAGCTGGAAAAGCTCGGACGCAAACGACATGTAGTGCTCGCGGTGCCGCAGTTCAACGGGCTCAGTACGCTCATCAGCGGCACCGATATTGTCGCGACCGTGCCGGATTACACGGCTGAAGCGTTGACAGCGGCCGGTGGTGTGCGGGCTGAAGATCCGCCGTTGCCGGTGCGCAGTTTTGAATTGCATATGGCTTGGCGCGGGTCGCAGGATAATGATCCGGGCGAGCGTTGGTTAAGGTCGCGGATTCAGATGTTCTTTGGGGATCCTGAGAGTCTTTGAATGGGCTGACGCGTCAGCCCATCTGATCAAACGGCTGAGCCAAATCCGCACACGGATCCGGCGCATGTTCGAGCCCGATGTACAGACGAACGAGCCGCCCATCGTCCGGTAGTGTCTCGACCGTGCGCAGTTCGTGCGATTCAGGGTTACATATCCTGAGCCACTGGCGGGCAGGCAAGAAAAAGTCACATCTGAGAACAGCACTTCCAGCTTTAATAATGTTGAACGCGACAGCCGCTTGCGGCATTCTTCGCAACGAAATTTCCAAGGACGGTAAAATTTAATGCGTGCTTCACGTATGCAAACGCTCGCCCCCCTCGTTTTCCCAAACTCTGTGTTTGAAGCCGAAAATTCGCTTCCACCCGGATTCAGTTTCGGCAAATGAACATAATCCCCAGCGTCATTTGCTTTGCAATACTTCTCTGCACTGGCTGTGCAAAAACGGCTAGCATTCCACCGGCCGACCTCACGTTATCGGCTTTCGGGATTGCCCCCCAGTAATTTGTTCCATCAAGGCTCATGATTGAGCAGATGTTTAGATAACTTCAAATATTATCGAAAGAATTGAGTTTGCAGCGGCACCTCCGGAGTTTGCCTTCGACTCAGATCTGACTTATACAACAAGTCCACATGAAAAATGAGAATATTATTCATCGCTTCGCTAGGATTTTTATCGTTAATTCAAACATCACTATCCTTCGCGGATAATGCCAATGGAAAAAATCTCTATTTACAGAGATGTGTCATGTGCCACGGAATAGATCTCAAAGGAACAGGACCATTGGCCAACAAAAGCAATCCTCCTGCATCTGACCTTACAACCTCCACTTTCAAAAAACGACTAAGTGATTATCCGGGCGTTATCGTATCATCGATAATACTTCGTCCAAATGGAGACTTGATCCCCAAAACTTTGCAAGAGAATGGTGTAAAGCTACCCCCGCACTCTTGGGGGATTAAGGATCTGCGCGATTTAAATCAATACATGAATGGTGTGATATCAAAAAAATGATGATTTTGAGATAAGGCTACATCGTCGCGGCGGTCAATCACCCGGGCAGTGATCGGTAACAGACACAAATCCCTGTACGAGCCAAGCCTGCTCGCGATGGCAGCGACTCGATCCAACGCCTTATCTTTGCACTCCCCGCAACACTGAATTGTCATCATTTCATTTGATAGCCGCCTAACGAAAGGTGCACGCTAGAGAGCTTGGCAGCGGCTTATATCATTCCGAATGATAGTTACCTTTGCCTCATTCGATTCGTGCGATACATCCTCGCCGAGCATCATCCGTCCATTCTCAATACATTGGCGGATGCATCCATGGAACAATCACTCAAACATTTGCGCTTCCCGTTGGCCCTGTTGGCCGTGCTGGTGATGAGCGCCTGCGGCAAGACTCCGGACACGGCCGCCACTATGCCCGCAGCCAAGGTCAGCGTGGCCAAGGTGCTGGAACAACCGGTTAACGAGTGGGACGAATTCACCGGGCGCCTCGAAGCGCCGGAAACCGTAGAAATTCGTCCACGGGTCTCTGGCCAGATCGATGAAGTGGCCTTCACTGAAGGCGCTTTGGTCAAGAAAGGCGACCTGTTGTTCCAGATCGACCCGCGTCCATTCCAGGCCGAGGTTCGCCGCCTCGAAGCCCTGGTTGCCCAGTCCCGCGCCAACGCCACCCGCAGCGAAAACGAATCCCAACGTGGCGAACGTCTGCGCACCAGCAACGCGATTTCCGCCGAGCTGGCAGATTCGCGCACCAGCGCTGCTCAAGAAGCCCGCGCCGCCGTCGGTGCCCTCCAGGCACAACTGGATCTGGCGAAACTGAACCTGAGCTTCACCCGTGTCACCGCGCCGATCAGTGGCCGCGTCAGCCGTGCGGAAATCACCGCCGGCAACCTGGTGACCGCCGATACCACCGCGCTGACCAGTGTGGTGTCCACCGATAAGGTCTATGCCTATTTCGACGCTGACGAGCGTGTGTTCCTCAAATACACCCAGCTCGCTCGCCAGGGCAAACGCGGTGCTACCACGCCGGTCTACCTCGGCCTTTCCAACGAAGACGGCAACCCACACCAGGGCGTGATGAACTTCGTCGACAACCAGGTCAACCCGAAAACCGGCACCATCCGCGGTCGTGCCGTGTTCGACAACAGCGACGGCGCCTACACCCCAGGCCTGTATGCCCGCCTGAAACTGGTCGGCAGCGGCACCTATTCCGCCGTGCTGATCAACGACGAAGCGGTCGGTACCGATCTGGGTAAAAAGTTCGTGCTGGTGATGGATGCCGACAATAAAACGGTTTACCGCTCGGTCGAACTGGGTCCGAAGATCGAAGGTTTGCGCATCGTGCGCAACGGCCTGAGCAAGGACGACACCGTCATCGTCAAGGGGCTGCAACGTGTTCGCCCCGGCTCGCCGGTCACCCCTGAAGTGATCCCGATGGCCAGCGAACAAACCCTCGCCGCTCTGGCTCAACAACGACAAGCGCTGGAAGCCAGCAACCTGCCCCAAGTCGCACCTGCCAAGGTCGCGCCGGGTTCGGTTGTGAAACTGGCTGCTGCGACACCACGCGGTTAAGGGATCTCTACGATGAATTTTTCCCAATTCTTCATTTCACGGCCGATCTTTGCAGCGGTACTTTCGCTGCTGATCCTGATCGCCGGCGCCATCTCGCTGTTCCAGTTGCCGATCAGCGAATACCCGGAAGTGGTTCCACCGACCGTTGTGGTCCGCGCCAACTTCCCGGGTGCCAACCCGAAAGTCATCGGTGAAACCGTGGCAGCTCCTCTGGAGCAAGCCATCACCGGCGTCGAGAACATGCTGTACATGTCCTCGCAGTCCACCGCTGACGGCAAGATCACCCTGACCATCACCTTTGCGCTGGGCACTGACCTGGACAACGCACAGGTACAGGTGCAGAACCGCGTGACCCGGACCGAGCCGAAACTTCCAGAAGAAGTGACGCGCATCGGTATCACCGTGGACAAGGCTTCACCCGACCTGACCATGGTTGTGCACTTGACCTCGCCGGACAAACGCTACGACATGCTCTACCTGTCCAACTACGCCTTGCTCAACATTAAAGATGAGCTGGCGCGTCTGGGCGGTGTCGGTGACGTGCAGCTGTTCGGCATGGGCGATTACTCGCTGCGTGTCTGGCTCGATCCGAACAAGACCGCTTCACGTAACCTGACCGCCACCGATGTCGTAACCGCAATCCGCGAACAGAACCGTCAGGTGGCTGCCGGTGCACTGGGTGCGCCGCCTGCGCCGAATGCCACCGCGTTCCAGCTGTCGGTCAACACCCAAGGTCGTCTGGTTTCTGAAGAAGAGTTCGAGAACATCATCATTCGCTCCGGCGAAAATGGTGAGATCACTCGCCTGAAAGACATCGCTCGTGTCGAACTCGGCTCCAGCCAGTACGCTCTGCGCTCCTTGCTGAACAACCAGCCGGCGGTGGCGATCCCGATCTTCCAGCGCCCTGGCTCCAACGCGATCCAGATCTCCAACGACGTTCGGGAGAAAATGGCCGAGCTGAAGAAGAACTTCCCGGAAGGCATGGACTTCAGCATCGTCTATGACCCGACAATCTTCGTGCGCGGCTCCATCGAGGCGGTGGTTCACACCCTCTTCGAAGCGCTGATCCTCGTTGTATTGGTGGTGATCCTGTTCCTGCAAACCTGGCGCGCCTCGATTATTCCGTTGGTGGCGGTGCCAGTTTCGCTGATCGGTACGTTTGCCGTGATGCACCTGTTCGGCTTCTCGCTGAACGCCCTGTCATTGTTCGGTCTGGTATTGGCCATCGGTATCGTGGTGGACGATGCCATCGTGGTGGTGGAGAACGTCGAGCGAAACATCGAACTCGGACTAACGCCGGTCGAAGCAACCAAACGGGCCATGCGTGAAGTGACCGGCCCGATCATCGCGACGGCGCTGGTGCTGTGTGCGGTGTTTATTCCGGCGGCCTTCATCTCCGGGCTCACGGGGCAGTTCTACAAGCAGTTCGCGTTAACCATTGCGATCTCGACCGTGATCTCGGCGTTCAACTCGCTGACGCTGTCGCCTGCCCTGGCTGCGGTGTTGCTCAAAAGCCACGATGCGCCGAAGGACCGTTTCTCCAAGGTCCTCGACAAGATTTTCGGTGGCTGGCTGTTCCGTCCGTTCAACCGCTTCTTCGACAAGGCCAGCCACGGCTACGTGAACACGGTGGGCCGGGTTATTCGTAGCAGCGGCATCGCCCTGCTGTTGTACGCAGGCCTGATGGTGTTGACGTTCTTCGGTTTCTCCAGCACCCCGACCGGTTTCGTACCCGGCCAGGACAAGCAATACCTGGTGGCCTTCGCGCAACTACCGGACGCTTCGAGCCTGGACCGTACCGAAGACGTGATCAAACGCATGTCCGACCTGGCCCTGAAACAACCTGGTGTGGAAAGTGCGGTGGCCTTCCCCGGCCTGTCGATCAACGGTTTTACCAATAGTCCTAACGCCGGCATCGTGTTCGTGACCCTGAAACCGTTCGACGAGCGTAAAGATCCGAGCATGTCCGCCGGTGCAATTGCCGGTGCGTTGAACGGCCAGTTCGCCGGGATCCAGGAAGCCTACATGGCAATCTTCCCGCCGCCGCCGGTACAAGGCCTGGGCACCATCGGTGGTTTCCGCCTGCAGATCGAAGACCGGGGCAACCTGGGCTACGACGAGCTGTACAAAGAAACCATGAACATCATCAACAAAAGCCACAACGTGCCGGAACTGGCCGCCCTGTTCACCAGCTACACCGTGAACGTGCCACAGGTCGATGCGGCTATCGACCGGGAAAAAGCCAAGAGCCACGGCGTGGCTGTCAGCGACATCTTCGACACCCTGCAGATTTACCTGGGTTCGCTGTATGCCAACGACTTCAACCGTTTCGGCCGTACCTACCAGGTCAACGTTCAGGCTGAACAGCAGTTCCGTCTCGAACCGGACCAGATCGGTCAGCTGAAAGTGCGCAACAACAAAGGCGAGATGATCCCGCTGGCGACCTTCATCAAGGTCAGCGACACCTCGGGCCCGGACCGTGTGATGCACTACAACGGCTTCATCACCGCTGAAATCAATGGTGCAGCAGCCCCCGGCTACAGCTCCGGCCAAGCCGAAAAAGCCATCGAGAAACTGCTCAAGGAAGAACTTCCGAACGGCATGACCTACGAATGGACCGACCTGACCTACCAGCAGATTCTGTCCGGCAACACCGCACTGTTCGTGTTCCCGCTCTGCGTACTGCTGGCGTTCCTGGTACTCGCGGCTCAATACGAAAGCTGGAGCCTGCCACTGGCGGTGATCCTGATCGTACCGATGACCCTGCTGTCGGCCATCACCGGTGTGATTGCTTCGGGAGGCGACAACAACATCTTCACCCAGATCGGCTTGATCGTACTGGTGGGACTTGCCTGTAAGAACGCGATTCTGATCGTCGAGTTCGCCAAGGATAAACAGGAAGACGAAGGCCTCAGCCCGCTCGCCGCAGTACTGGAAGCCTGCCGTCTGCGTCTGCGTCCGATCCTGATGACTTCCTTCGCGTTCATCATGGGTGTTGTGCCTCTGGTGTTCTCCAGCGGTGCCGGTGCCGAAATGCGTCATGCCATGGGTGTGGCGGTGTTCTCCGGGATGCTCGGGGTAACCTTCTTCGGTCTGTTGCTGACGCCCGTGTTCTACGTATTGATTCGTAACTTTGTGGAGCGCGGTGAAAAGCGCAAAGCGGCCAAGGCCCTGAAACTGGAGGCGCAACAATGAGCCTGAAAGCCTTCCTGCCGAGCCTTCTGGTACTGGCCCTGAGTGCCTGTGCCGTCGGCCCGGACTACAAGACCCCAGCCACTGAGCCTGCCAACATCACGACCGCCACCGATGGCAGCGCCGGTCAGAAGAACTTCGACCGCTCG
The DNA here is from genome assembly GCF_054897865.1 of Pseudomonas sp. LS2P72. Classification (NCBI taxonomy): domain Bacteria; kingdom Pseudomonadati; phylum Pseudomonadota; class Gammaproteobacteria; order Pseudomonadales; family Pseudomonadaceae; genus Pseudomonas; species Pseudomonas sp. LS2P72. The sequence goes on along the minus strand of NZ_CM142708.1, from coordinate 3,535,962 downwards.
CGCTTCGAAGGCATCTGGTGGCAGCAGTTCGAAGACCCGACCCTCAACCAGTTGGTGACTCAATCGCTGCAAGGCAACCGTGATTTGCGCGTAGCCTTCGCTCGCTGGAAAGCGGCGCGAGCAATTCGCGATGACGTCAGCAATGACGCCATGCCAACCATCACCAGCCGGGCCAGCAGTGACTTGGCCAAAGGTCAGATTCCGGGCCAGACCACCAAGCGGGTCAGTAGCGAACGCTACGACCTGGGCCTGGATATGGCGTGGGAGATCGACCTGTTTGGCCGTATCCAGCGCAATCTGGAATCTGCCGACGCCGAACAGCAAGCGCTCGAAGCCGATCTGTACCAACTGCAAGTCTCGATGATTGCCGAACTGGTGGATGCTTACGGTCAACTGCGCGGTGCGCAGCTGCGGGAAAAGATCGCCCTGGCCAACCTGAATAACCAGCAGGAATCGAGCAAGATCACCGTCAGCCTGCGTGATGCCGGGGTCGGCGATCAGCTCGATGTGGTCCGCGCCGATGCACGCTTGGCATCTGTCGAAGCCAGCGTGCCACAGTTGCAGGCTGAACAGGTTCGACAGAAAAACCGCATCGCCACGCTGCTGGGTCAACGTCCGGACAAGCTGACCGTCGACCTGAGTCCAAAAGACTTGCCGGCGATCGCCAAAGCCCTGCCGATTGGTGATCCGGGTGAACTGCTGCAGCGTCGCCCGGACATTCTCAGCGCCGAGCGCAAACTGGCCTCCGCCACCGCCCGTATCGGCGTGGCCAAGGCTGATTTGTTCCCACGGGTCAGCCTCAGCGGTTTCCTTGGCTTCACCGCCGGACGCGGTTCGCAAATCGGTTCCTCGGCGGCCAACGCCTGGGCATTGGGCCCAAGCATTACCTGGGCTGCGTTCGACCTTGGCAGTGTGCGCGCCCGTTTACGTGGTGCCGATGCTGATGCCGAAGGCGCCCTGGCGACCTACGAGCAGCAAGTCCTGTTGGCGTTGGAAGAATCGGAAAACGCCTTTAGCGACTACGGCAAACGTCAACAGCGCTTGATCTCGCTGATTCGTCAGAGCGAATCCAGCCGCGCCGCAGCCGACCTCGCCGAAATTCGCTACCGCGAAGGCACGGCGGACTTCCTCGTCCTGCTGGATGCCCAACGTGAGCGTCTGGCGGCTGAAGACACTCAGGCCCAGGCCGAAGTCGAACTGTATCGCGGCATTGTCGCGATTTACAAAGCCCTGGGCGGTGGCTGGCAACCAGAGACGGTCGCCAGCAAGTAAAGTTTTAACGAGCTCCTTTGGTTGGCCGCAACCAACCAATTCCTTTGCCCTGCGCCTCATTCGGTCGCGGGGCTTTTTTTTGCCTGATGAAAACACCTGGCCCTTGTAGGAGCCGAGCTTGCTCGCGATGGCGGCGTGTCAGTTGATATCAATGTTGAATGTTAAGCCGCCATCGCGAGCAAGCTCGGCTCCTACAGGGGTCAAGGTGTGGATTGGTGATCGCGGGTTTCCATGATGGTTACGGTGGCCGTGGTCCCGGCGCGCAGTCGGTTTTTGGCAGCGTAATCGGCGTCGATCTGTATTCGCACCGGTACCCGTTGCGCCAGCCCAATGGCTGGCTGACGATGACCACCGCCATGATCGACCACTTGGGCTGCTCAAGGTCGAACAGGAACGCCAGATACAACGTCAGCAGCCCGGCCGCGATGGTCCGCAGGGCGAACAACGCCACTCCGGGCCCGGGGTTGAGTATCGCTTTGAAGTACTGAAGCAGCGGTTGCATGGGAGCGCTCATCGAGTCATCTCCAGCAAGCGTAGTCACTGCTATGGCGCCTCGACGGGTTTCAATGGCGACGCAACCTGTAGGCAAAATCATTGAAAAGCCGGACTGACTTGAATCGACTGACTAACGTAATGAACCAAGTCTGGGTTTGACTCCCAGCCTTGCCTGACCGAAGCTGGCAACTTTGCAACAGCTTGCCAGCTCCCGGATTCCTGCATGCCCCAGTCCCGCCGCTACCTGCTCATCAGCCTTTGCGTCCTGTTTGCCATCGGCGTTGCCTGGTTTTCCCTGCGCAGCACAACCCCCGCCGTGTCAGAGGCGATCAAGCGTGGCTACAGCGAGGCGTTGAATCAGGCGCGCGCAGGTCAACCGGGCGCCGCGCGAGTTCTCTACCAGCAATTGAGCCGCCCCGATTTATCGCCCAAACGCCGCGTCTGGTTGCATGCCGAACTGCCCAACTACCCCAGCTCCGTGGCTCTGAAACTGGCCGATGCGGACTTGCAGCATGAATCGCCAGAGGTGCGCATTGCGGCGATCAAAAGCATCAGCGGTCTGGTGCCCAGCGGTCAGCGCAGCCTGCTGCTGGGCCCGCTACTCGATGACAGCGAACAGCGCGTCCGCTATGCCGCTGTGAACGCCTTGCTGGGGCTATCGCCGGATGATCTCGGCTTGTACTTCGGGCCGTTGGAGCAAGCCATCGATGCCTGGGAGCAAGACCTGAAGAGTCAGCCGGAAAGCGCCGACAACCAATATCAATTGGCTCGGCTGCATCTGCACAATGCCAAATTGAAAGAGGCGCAGCAGGCACTGCAGAACACCTTGCGTCTTGCGCCCGGCAACCTGCCCGCGCTGGTAATGCAAATCGACGTGCTGGATCGCCTGGGCCAAAACGATGCTGCCCGACAACTGTTGGCCAAGCAGCTAAAAGCTCAGCCCGACTCGGCTTACCTGCAACATGCCCTGGGGCTTTGGCTGCTGCATCACGGGCAAAGTGAGTTCGCCCTCCTCGGCCTTTCCAAAGCCGTAGAGCTGGAGCCGGACAACAAGGATTACCGCTACGACCTGGCGACTACGCTTCACGATGAACAGGAACTGGAAGCGGCGCAGAAACAGTTGCAAGAAATCGTCCAGCGCCACCCGGCCGACCGGAGAGCCCGGGTGTTGTTGATCAATTACTGGAAAGAAAGCGGCCAGTTGCAGAACGTACAGATTCTGCTGGCGCAACTTGAGCAACTCAATCCCGACGACCCTGCCTTGCAGCAAGGGCTTTAATAACATTAGAAATTTCGTTGAACTCGTCGTCTCGGCCAAGGGTCAAGAGAACAGGCAGCCCATTCAGGCATTTACGGCCTGCTGCCTCGCTTCCCCTAGTCATGAGAGGGCATTTTTTGTCTACATCAAACGAGTTGATCAGTGCAAAAGCCGCCACCGGCATCGAAGGCCTGGATGACATCCTGACCGGTGGGCTGTCCCGCGGGCATGTGTTTTTACTGGAGGGTGAACCCGGAACCGGCAAAACCACCGTCGCTTTGCATTTCCTGTTGGCCGGCGCCCGAGCCGGCGAACGCTCGTTGTACATCACGCTGTCGGAAACCGAGCGAGAGCTGCGACAGGGAGCGTTGTCCCACGGCTGGGAGCTGGATGAGAACATCCACATCTTCGAGCTGACACCCCCGGAAAGCCTGCTCAATGCTGAACAACAGCAGAGCTTGTTGTATTCCTCGGACCTTGAACTGGGCGAAGCCACCAAGCAGATTTTCGAAGTGGTCGAGCGGGTCAAGCCGACCCGCGTGGTGCTCGACAGTCTTTCCGAGATCCGTCTGCTGGCCCAAAGCTCATTGCGCTACCGTCGCCAGATCCTCGCGATCAAACACTACTTCGTGCGCTATGACGCCACGGTGGTGTTGCTGGACGACCTGACCACCGAATCCCTCGACAAAACCGTGCACAGTGTGGCCCACGGCGTGATTCGCCTTGAGGAGCTGACCCCCAATTATGGCGCCGAGCGTCGGCGGATCCGTGTGGTGAAGTACCGTGGCCAGAAGTACCGTGGCGGGTTTCACGATTTCACCATCATGGGTGACGGCGTGCATGTATTTCCGCGTCTGGTGGCCGCCGAGCATCGCGGTCGCTATATCCGTCAGCAACTTTCCAGCGGCATCAAGGAAATGGATGCCTTGCTCGGTGGCGGGATCGAGACCGGGTCCAGTACGCTGATCCTCGGTCCGGCCGGTACCGGCAAATCGCTGATTTCGATGATCTTCGCCGCTGCCGCCGTGACCCGTGGCGAAAAAGCCGCGCTGTTCATTTTCGATGAAGAGCTCGGGTTGCTGTTCGAGCGCATGAAGAACATCGGCATCGACCTCCAGGCGCTGCAAGACACCGGCAACCTGCTGATCGAGCAAGTGGACGCGGCCGAGTTGTCCCCCGGAGAGTTTTCCTACCGGGTTCGTCGCTGCGTCGATGAGCGCGACATCAAGACCGTGGTGATCGACAGCATCAATGGCTATCAGGCGGCTATGCCTGAGGAAAACGCCCTGGTACTGCACATGCACGAGTTGCTGCTGTACCTCAATCGCCAGGGTGTCGCGACCTTCATGACCGTCGCCCAGCATGGACTGGTCGGTGACATGCAAGCCCCCGTGGACATCACCTATCTGGCCGACACGGTCATCCTGCTGCGTTACTTCGAGGCACTGGGCAAGGTACGCCGGGCGATTTCGATCATCAAGAAACGTACGGGCAGCCATGAATCGACCATTCGTGAATACCGCATCAGCGCTCGGGGCATGACCATTGGTGAACCGCTGGATGCATTTCAGGGTGTGTTGCGCGGTGTCCCGACCTATTTGGGTGCCAGCAACCCCTTGCTAGAGGAAGGAAGCCCGTGATTGCCCAGGAAGCGATGTCCGAGCGCGCGATCATTCTCGCGCCGTTGGGTCGCGACAGCCAGATTGCGCTGATGATGCTCAACGAAGCGGGCTATGACGGGGTGATTACTCGGGACCTGATGGCTTTGTGCAACGAGCTGCAGCAAGGGGCAGGCTTGCTGCTGATCTCTTCCGAAGCCTTGTCAGGCGGTGATCTTGAACCACTGTTCGGCCTGATCGAGCAACAACCGGCCTGGTCGGACCTCCCGATTGTACTGATGACCTACCATGGCGGCCCGGAGCAAAACCCGGCGTCGCGCTACGGACCACAACTGGGGAATGTGACCTTTCTTGAGCGCCCCTTTCACCCGGTCACATTAATCAGCCTGGTGACCACCGCGTTGCGTGGACGTCGACGACAATACGAAGCCCGGGACCGACTGATCGATTTGAGTCAAAGCGAACTGCGGTTGCAAAACACCCTCGAAACCCTCGAACAGCAGGTCGAGGAACGCACCGCGCAGCTACGACACAATGAAGAAGCCCTGCGCCAATCGCAGAAAATGGAAGCGGTCGGCCAGCTCACCGGCGGGATTGCCCACGACTTCAACAACATGCTGACCGGCATCATCGGCAGCCTGGAACTGCTGCGCCGACGTTTGGCCCGTGGGCGCACCGACGATCTGGACGGTCTGATCGACCTGGGTGTGACCTCAGCCAACCGCGCGGCAGGTCTGACCCACCGTCTGCTGGCGTTCTCCCGGCGTCAATCGCTGGACTCCAAACCCGTGGAGATGAACACCCTGGTGGTCTCCATGGGCGAATTGCTTCAGCGCAGCATCAACGAAACCATTCAGCTGGACATGCAACTGGACGAGCAACTCTGGGTGGCCGAGGCCGATCCCAATCAACTGGAAAGCGCCCTGCTTAATCTGGTGATCAATGCTCGGGATGCGATGCCCGATGGCGGCAAACTGGTGGTGAAAACCAGTAACCAGCATCTGGACCTTGGTTTCACCGAGGCCCAGAGCAACCTTCAACCCGGTGATTACGTGGTGCTGAGTGTCACCGACACCGGGTGTGGCATGCCGCAAAGCACCATCAACCGGGCCTTTGATCCGTTCTTTACCACCAAACCCATCGGTCAGGGCACAGGCCTCGGGCTGTCGATGATTTATGGTTTCAGCAAGCAATCGCGCGGCCACGTTGCCATTCACAGTAAAGTGGGCGAAGGCACTACGGTGAGTCTGTTTCTCCCGCGATTTGACGGTGATTTGCCTCAGGACAACCCAGTGGACGCCCAGCACGCTCCGTTCGCGCAAAACGGCGAAACGGTACTGATCGTTGAAGACGATCCGGCGGTGCGGGTGTTGGTCAGTACGGTGTTGAGCGATCTGGGTTATGCCTTCGTCGAGGCTAGCGATGCCGACAGCGCGGTGCCGATTCTCGATTCCGGGCAGCGTATCGATCTGTTGATCAGCGACGTTGGCTTGCCCGGCATGAATGGCCGGCAACTGGCGGAAATCGGCCGGCAATACCGGCCTGATCTGAAGGTGTTGTTCATCACCGGCTACGCCGAGCATGCGGCGGTGCGCGGCGGTTTCCTGGATCCTGGGATGCAGATGATCACCAAGCCGTTCACCTTCGACATGCTGACGGCGAAGGTGCGGGAGATGATCAGGATCTGAATGCCCCTGTAGGAGCGAAGCTTGCTCGCGAAGGCGTAAGTTCTGATACACCGCGTTATCGTTCTTCGCGAGCAAGCTTCGCTCCTACAAAAGTCCTTACGACAGCATTTCCTGCATGAGCTCTTGCAGTACATCCAGATCGAACGGTTTGGCCAGGATCGGTGCTTTACGGGTGATCGGGCTGTCCGTTTCGCGGATCTCCTGCGGATAACCGCTGATAAAGATCACCTTGAGCTCCGGTCGCAACTTCACGGCAGGTTCGGCAATCTGCACGCCAGAGATTCCGCCCGGCAGGCGGAAGTCGGTGATCATCATGTCCAGGTGCGGTTTGCTCGATAGAATCTCAAAGGCCTGCTCGCCGTTTTCGGCCTGCAATACCCGGTAGCCCTCACCCGACAGATAGGCCGACAGCACCATCAAAATCGAGGGGTCATCTTCGACGATCAGTACGACGTCTTGTGCATCTTCACTCATGGGAAGCCTTTGTTCGGTCAATAGCTGCTGATACGACCGTGGGGTCGATCAGAGGTTGCGTTTATCTGGCTGTTTTCCTACAGCGGCAGACAAACGCGAAACAAGGCGCCTTCGCCAATCCGGCTTTCGACGGTAATGGAACCGCCATGGGCGGCCACAATCTGCTCGGAAATAAACAACCCCAGGCCCAACCCCGCGACAGCGTGTTTGGCCGTGACGCGTTCGAACTGCTGGAAAATACGCTTCTGGTTCTCTTCGCCAATACCGATCCCGAGATCGCGCACTTCCACCCGAGCCTGACCGCTCTCACTGTACACCTTAACGGTGATCGGACTCTTGGCGCCGTAGCGCAAAGCATTGGTCAGCAGGTTGGAAATCACCTGTTCAATGCGAAATTCGTCCCAGTTACCCACCACCGGTTGCTCGGCCTCCAGGGTGACCGAGGACTCGGCAGCATCGACCTGCGGGGCAAAATTCTGCAACAAGCTGCGAACCAGCGCCGACAGATCGAAGCGCGTCGGTCGGATCGATAACTTGCCGGTGCGAATGCGCGACACATCGAGCATGTCTTCGATCAGTCGGATCAAACTTTTGATTTGCCGCTCATCGCGATCGACCATCGCGTGCATCTTGTCCAGGGTGAACGCCGCGGCGTTATCCCGGGCCAGGTGCATCTTGCGCAACTGGGTTTCGAGGATCAGGCCATTGAGCGGCGTGCGAACTTCGTGGGCGACGATGGACATGAAGTCATCACGCATGCGCACCGCTTGCTGCAGTTCCAGCTGGGTACTCTGTAACTGCTGGAGCAGCGCTTCCTGCTCACGGCGGCTTTGCTCCAGCTCTTCGACCTGCTGTTTCATCGCCTTGCTTTGGCGAAACAGTTCGACGAACACGTTGACCTTGCTTTTGACCGCATGGATATCCAGCGGCTTGTAGAGGAAATCCACGGCGCCGCTTTCATAGCCCTTGAACGCATAGTTCAGCTCACGACCGGCGGCGCTGACGAACACGATCGGGATGTTCTTGGTCTTTTCCGTGCCACGCATCAGCTCGGCCAGTTCGAAGCCGTTCATGCCGGGCATCTGCACGTCGAGAATGGCCATGGCGAATTCGTGTTGCAGCAACAGCGACAAGGCTTCGTCGGCGGACAAGGCTTTGTAGACGATACGGTCTTCGCGCCTGATCAACGCTTCGAGCGCCAACAAATTTTCCGGCAGATCGTCGACGATCAGCAGTTTGGCCTGGATAGTACTTAGCATGCGATTCGTTCCAGCTCGACAAGCAGACGGCCGATGCCGCATATAGGGAGAATGTGGTCCGGCTGGTGTATATCAAGCGCCGCCCGCGGCATGGTCGCGACCTGGGCTTCATCCGGGTCCTGGATGATGGTCATGCCGCCACGGCGCTTGACCTGGGCCAGGCCGCGGGCGCCATCGCGGTTGGCGCCGGTCAACAACACCGCGGCCAAGGCTGAACCGTAGGCATCAGCGGCCGACTCGAACAGGTAATCAATGGCCGGTCGCGAATAATGCACGCGGGCTTCCAGGCTCAAGGAAAAACTGCGGTCCTGCTCCACCGACAAGTGATAACCCGGCGCCGCGAAATACAGCGTTCCGACTTCGACCAGCGTCTTGTCGCGGGCTTCCAGTACAGGCATGGCTACTCGCCGTGCGAACACCTCGGGCAGATAGCTTCGACGTTCGTCCGGCAGGTGCAACACCACGATGATCGGCAACTTGAAGCCTTTTCGCAGAGGGCTGAGGATGTTCAGCAACGCCTCAACACCGCCGGCCGAGGCGCCGATCACGATAGCCTCTATAGAAGGCAAATCTGCTGCTCTGTTCATGATTTGCGGTAAATCCGTTCTTGTTTCACCAATGGCTCGAACTGGTTGGCGTAGGCTGAAAAATCCAGGGTTTCCTTGCTGCCCAGCGCCAAAAATCCTCGGTGACAAAGGGATTCATGAAACAAACCGAAAGCACGATTCTGAAGTTTTTTATTGAAGTAAATCAAAACATTACGACACGAAATTAACTGAGTTTCTGAAAAGACACTGTCAGTCGCCAGGCTGTGATCGGCGAAGGTCACGTTCTCACACAGCGTCTTGTCGAAAATGGCGTAGCCGTAGGCTGCCGTGTAGTAGTCGGCGAACGAACGCTGGCCACCTGCCTGCTGGTAGTTATGAGTGTAGGCGCGGACATTCTCCATGGAGAAAATCCCTTGCTTGGCTTTATCCAGCGAGCGCGGATTGATGTCGGTGGCGTAGATGATGGTGCGATCGAGCACGCCTTCTTCGCGCAGCAGAATGGCCATCGAATAGACCTCTTCACCCGTGCTGCAACCGGCGATCCAGATCTTGATCGAGGGGTAAGTCTTGAGCAGCGGCACCACTTCCTTGCGGATCGCGAGGAAATGCGAAGGGTCGCGGAACATTTCGCTGACCGGGATCGTCAGCAGTTGCAGCAACTGCATGAACGCCGTCGGGTCGTGCAGGACCTTTTCCTGCAACGCTGAAATGGTCGTGCACTCGAACTGGCTCAACGCATGATTGACCCGGCGCTTGATCGAAGCGCCGGAGTAGTCGCGAAAGTCATAGCTGTATTTGAGGTAGATCGCCTCGATCAACAAGCGCAATTCGATTTCGCTATTTCGCTCCACTGAACAATTGCTTTCCACTAAATGCGTTCCATCTTCGGTAACCACACGCGAATCAGCGAGAACAGGCGATCCAGGTCGATGGGCTTGGCCAGGTAATCATTGGAGCCCGCTTGCAAGCAGCGCTCCTGATCGTCCTTCATGGCCTTGGCCGTCACCGCAATGATCGGCAGTTTGCGCCAGCGCGGGTCCTTGCGGATCTCGATGGTGGCTTCGAAACCATCCATCTCCGGCATCATCACGTCCATCAACACCAGATCGATGTCCTCGACTTCATTCAGTCTTTCAATCGCTTCACGGCCGTTCCGTCCGATGACCACGACTGCACCCTTTTGCTCCAAAGCACTGGTGAGGGCGAAGATGTTACGTACATCGTCGTCCACCAACAGCACCTTGCGACCCTCGAAGACCTTGTCGCGGCTGCGCGCGGTCTTGAGCATCCTCTGGCGTTCATGGGACAACCTGGATTCGACTTTGTGCAGAAAGAGTGTGACCTCATCCAGCAAACGCTCGGGCGAGCGCGCGCCCTTGATGATGATCGAGCGCGAATACTTGCGCAGGTCGGCCTCTTCGTCCCGGGTCAGGTTGCGCCCGGTGTAGACGATCACCGGAGGGAACGAGCAGATATCTTCCGTGGACATGCGCTTGAGCAGGTCGTTACCGAGCATGTCCGGCAGCTTCAAATCGATGATCATGCAATCGAAAATCGTCGTGCGCAGCAGGTCCAGCGCATCCTGCGCCAGGCCAACAGCAGTGATCTCGATGTCATCGTCGCCGATCAGCCGGGCAATGCTGTCGCGCTGCAGATCATCGTCTTCGACCAGCAGGACGCGTTTGACCTTCTGGGTCAGCTTGGCTTCAAGGCGGGCAAACACGTCCTTGAGTTCTTCGCGGGTAGTCGGTTTGACCGCGTAACCAATGGCGCCCATGTGCATCGCGGCTTCGACGCGGTCTTCCACCGAAATCACATGCACCGGAATGTGCCGGGTTTCTGCGTGTTCCTTCAGGCGTTGCAACACGGTCAGCCCGGAATGATCCGGCAGACGCATGTCCAGCAGAATGGCGTCCGGGATGAATTCCCTGGCCAGGTCGTAACCTTCATCCGCCCCGTGCGCTACCAGGCACTGATAACCCAGTTCATGCGCCAGGTCATAAAGGATATTGGCAAAGTTCGGCTCGTCCTCCACCACCAGAATGCAACGAGTGGCGAATGGCGCCTTGGTGCGATCGTCGTCGAAACGCGGGATATCGATTTCGGCAATCAACGGTACCAGCGTGGCGGGCGTCACTCTCGGTGCAATGGCAACCGGCGTGGCTCTCATCGGCTCGACAGGATTCTCGCCCGGTTCGACGTATTGCTGCGGCAAAACCAGCGTGAACACACTGCCCTGCCCCGGTTCGCTGGTGACGCTGATTGAACCGCCGAGCAAGGCGGCCAGGTCACGGGAGATCGACAAGCCCAGGCCAGTGCCGCCGTAACGGCGATTGGTGGTGCCATCGGCCTGGCGGAAGGCTTCGAAAATGCTGTCCTGCTGATCCGCGGCAATGCCAATCCCCGAATCGCGAATGACAAAGGCGATACCGTCGCCTGGCTGGCTGGCGACCGTCAGACTGACCGTGCCTTTTTCGGTGAATTTCACCGCGTTGGACAGCAGGTTCTTGATCACCTGCTCCAGACGTTGGCGGTCGGTGAAGATCATCATCGGCGCAGCGGCCTGCACCTCGACCTGGAAATCCAGTTTCTTGTCAGTCGCCAAGGGCTGGAACATCCCGCGCAAGCCATCCACCAGACGCGCAACGCTGGTGTTCTCCGGTCGCATCTCAAGCTTGCCGGCCTCGACCCTGGAAATGTCGAGAATGTCGTTGATCAAGTTGAGCAAATCATTGCCGGCGGAGTAGATCGACTCGGCAAACCTGACCTGCTCGGCGCTGAGATTTTCCTGAGGGTTTTCCGCCAGCAACTTGGCCAGGATCAACGAGCTGTTCAGCGGCGTGCGCAACTCGTGGGACATGTTGGCGAGGAATTCAGACTTGTACTTGCTCGAGCGCTGCAACTCTTCGGCGCGTTCTTCGAGCTGGGTCTGGGCCTGATTGAGCTCGCTGTTCTTCAGGTCCATGGCGTCGCGCTGGTCCGCCAGGATCAACGCCTGTTCGGCGAGTCGCTCATTGGTTTGCTCAAGCTCGACCTGCTGGGTCTCCAGATGCGCCTGGGACTCCTTGAGAATCCGCGACTGCTCTTCCAGTTCTTCGTTGGCGGTCTTGAGTTCTTCTTGCTGGACTTGCAGCTCTTCATTGAGCTGCTGGGTTTCGGCCAACACTTCCTGCAAGCGCTGGCGATAGCGAGCGGCCTCGATGGACGTGCCGATATTGCCGGCAATCAGCTCAAGCAATTCGACATCGCGATCAGTCAGCGGGCGCAGGAAGCCCAGTTCGATCACACCGTTGACCCGATCGTCGTCACTGGTCGGCACCACCAGCACGCTGTGCGGCAGCCCTTCGCCCAGGCCGGAGCTGACCTTGAAGTAATCGCTCGGCACGTCATCGAGACGAATCAAGCGAGCCTGGTTCGCTACCTGGCCGACAATGCCTTCATCGTTGTAAATCTGCTGTTCGCGCGCTTCCTGCTCGCGGGAGAGACCGTAAGAGGCAATGCGCTTGAGACCGCCGTGCTCTTCACGAACATAAATAGCCGCCACGACGGTGCCCAGGTACTGCGCGCAGAACTGCAGAATGTTGCGCCCCAGCAGATTAAGCGACAGTTGCCCCAGCACTTGCTCGGCCAGTTCGGTCTGGCCATTGCGCAACCAGGCCTGTTGTTCCAGGCGACGAGCACTGGCCTGTTGCCCGGCGAGGTTGGCGCTGTAACTTTGCGAAAGGTTGAGCAAATCCCGACGGCCAATGTAGGCCAGCAATGCGCTGATCCCGGCGATGAACAACAGATAAAGGCTGATGCTCCAGATCGTGGTACGGCGCACTTCCTCGTTGCGCGTGGTGCGTAACTGCTGCTCCATGTCGATCACGTCTTCGAATTGCTTGCGGATCTCATCGGTCAGCCGCTTGCCGCGCCCGGCCTTGACCACGCTGCGGTAATCGCCGCTGGATCGCTGCAATTCAATTAGTGCCTGCGCGTAAGTGGCCCACTCATTCTGCAAGGCCTGGAGCCGGTTCAGACGGTCGGTCTGCACCGGGTTGTCCGCGGTCAGTTCGAGCAAGGTATTGAGGGCGACAGCGATTCGCGGCTTGGCCGTTTCGTAGGGTTCAAGGAAGTGCTCGTCGCCAGTGAGCAGGAAGCCGCGCATACCGGTTTCCAGATCGACGGTCAGCTTGACCGATTCATTGGCGTTATTGATCACCCGGTCGGTGTGCTCGACCCACCGGGTCACCGACAGCAGGTAAGTGATCAGCGAAACAAAGAACACTGCACTGAGCACACCGACACCCAACGGCAGGCTGACGTTGCGGCTCAGGAGTTTACGGAATCGTTGCTCATCAACCGAAGACGCGGATGTCATGTGGGAAACCTTGTCGAACTGTTGAAAACCACGGAGTCTGCCCCAAAAGGGGCGTACTGATCCAATTTTCTGTCACCTTTTCGAGCAAAATCCTACATTCCACTGCTCCAGCGCAAAGGAGCGGTTATCCTTGCCCGCACGAGTGCGGCTATTCTTTTTTCTACCGCGTGGGAACTTGTCGGGTTCCGCCACTTACTCAAGCAAGAGCCCGGCGATTACGATCGACCGACGACCGCGAATTCAACCTCTGAGAACCCACTATGTCCGCCACCGCGTCCATCATCCTTGTCGTCGAAGACGACGCCATCGTGCGCATGCTGATTGTCGATGTACTGGAGGAACTCGAGTTCAAGGTGCTAGAGGCCGATGGCAGCGAACAGGCGCTTGAGTTTCTCAACGATGAAGATCAGTACATCGATTTGATGATGACAGACGTTGGTTTGCCGGTGATGGACGGCCGTGAATTGGCCACGCAGGCGCGGATGCTGCGCCCCGAGCTGCCGATCCTGTTTGCCAGCGGCTATGCCGAAAGCATTGAGGTGCCCGAAGGTATGCACGTGATTGGAAAACCGTTTTCCATTGATCAACTGCGCGACAAGGTCAAAGGCATGCTGGCCTGAAACAGGTGACCGGCGCTCTTGGCCCTCTCCACTTTTCTGCATAAACCGACGTAAGGTCGCATTTTCCGGCGTTTTTGGGCCCTGACCTGTCAACTCTGACAGTAGAAAAGGCCACCCGCCTGGCGTTTGATTGGACCGGTGATCCCACTCATAAGGAACCGAGTCCATGCCGAGTCAAACCGAACGCTACGCACGTTATTTGAAAATCAGCGGATTATTGCTGATGCTCATCGCCGGATATGGTTGCCAGTCAGCCTCTTCCGACAATCCCCAGCACTGCTTTGAACAGAGCGGCCAGGCGTTCAGCGAAGTATTGAGCTGCTATCGCAAAGCCGAAGCGACGCAACCGTTGCGCTACGTCAGTAAGGGACAAGAGCAACAGCCCGGCGTCAACATCCGCCGCTTCGAACTGACGTCACAGTCCTGGGGCCAGGGCGGTCAAGTCGCCCCGGCAGGCTGGACCCATGGAGTCGACCTGTACATTCCCGACAACGTCAAGGGTACGCGTGCCGTGCTGGTCGCCAACGACGGCGTCAACAACCCTTTGCCCGGTGAGTCACCGGGAGCACCCAACAACTTTTCGCAGCAAACATTGCTCAACATCGCCCGGCAAACCGGTTTGATCGTAGTGGCTGTCAGCAATGTCCCCAACCAGTACTTGACCTACAGCGATGACGGCGTGCCGCGCACAGAAGATGGCAGCGTTGCCCACAGCTGGAAACTATTCATGCAGGCCCCGGAACAACAGCCCTTTATGTCGCTGCATGTGCCGATGATGGAAGCGCTGGTCAAGGCCATGGACCTGGCGCAAAAGGAAACGCAGCCAGGCCAGGTGGTGAGTTTTCTTGCCACCGGCGCGTCGAAACGCGGTTGGGCGGTATGGCTGTCCGCCCTTGCGGACTCACGCGTCGATAGCATCGTGCCGTTTGTCATCGACGTCTTGAACACGGACAAAGTGTTCGACCAGACGTTTCTGGCTTACGGCGGTAACTGGCCACTGGCGTACGCCGACTACTACTTGCAAGGCGTGATTGCCCAACGCAAGAGCGAGCCGTTCAAGAAGCTGATGCAGGTCGAAGACCCAATGACCTATCTGAATCTGCCCGGCTTCATCGACCGCATGAAGATCCCGAAGTACATCGTCAACGCCAGTGGCGATGACTTCTTCATCCCGGATGCTTCACGCCAGTATTTTCCGGACCTGCCGGGTAACAACACACTTCGGGTCATTCCCAATTCCGCCCACGATGTGCGGGCGTTTGTTGAAGCGAACCTGATTCCTTATATCAAGCGGCGGCAGACCGGCAATACCGCACCGAGGTTAAAGGCACAGGAACAGCGCCTGGACGCCACATCGACCCAGTTGCACCTGACGTTGTCCGAAATGCCGATCAGGACGACTCAGTGGACAGCGCTCAACCCGAAGGCCCGGGACTTCCGGTACAACTGCGGCGTGCGCTATACCGCAAAACCATTGCCGGTCGCAATGAACGTCCAGGCGACTCTCCGCGCTCCCGAGGAGGGTTGGAACGCCCAGTTCATCGAAACTGAGTACGCGGACGGCGTTGTCGAAACGACGATGGTCAAGGTACTTCCGGAAATGTATCCGAATCAGCCGCCACCCGCCGATCAGGCATTTTGCAGAACACTACCCGGCACCCCGGGTCAGTAAATCACGACACGACAATCTCACTCTTTTGCTCTGTGGGGTTGTCGTGTTTTCTTGACTGTTCTCGTTCATCCACTTTCTTGCGCCTGATGCCGGAGCGTTCAGTTCAGTACCACGGTTGCTGTTGTTTCCCGATGGCAGCGAACAGACGCTGGAGTTTCTCAACGATGAAGATCAGTACATCGATTTGATAATGACCGATGTGGGGCTGCCAATCATGGATGGTCGCGATCAGTTGCGGAATAAAGTCACAAGCATTATTTAAAACTGTAATAAATCACTGACCTCTTGCCAGTTATAGCAAAGAGGTCTTTGCATCCGAACAACATAGAGACCAACTAAAGCCGTAACTACCTCCAGACAAATGCAACACACACTTACACACGCCAACTTGCTATCACCCAAACATTAAAAGAGGATACCTCAAATATACAACCCAGAAATAGATGGATTTACCATGATCATTAGAAATACAGCCAATATTTTTCAAAGACACTTATCAAGACCTTCAGCTTATATCCCGCCCCAAGATCACAACAGTCGAAAAGATAACATCGAACGCCTGGAGTTTCTCAGCAAATTAAAGCGTCGCGCGCAAGACCACAATTACTCCAAGGAAGTCAGTCCGGTGGGCGTTTCCATCTCCCTGGGGGTTGCTTCCATCTCTCCGGGGGGTGCCTCCATCTCCCTGGAGGGTGCTTTCATCTCCCTGGAGTCTGGTTCATCGCTAGAAGAAGCTCTTCAGCCCGCAAGAGTCATGTTGCGAAACATGGTCGAAAAAGACTCTTTCAAAACACTTTTGATGAAGCTCCAGCTGTCCGAACATTCACTGTTTGAAGTAACCGCTAATGGTCAGGTCAAGGCACACTACGCAGGCAGAACCCTGAGTTTCGAGGGTGCATTCAAACTGGCGCCGGATCTGAACGATGATCTTGTTGTATTGGTTGAAATGGCGCAATTGACCGGTGGCGTAGTCACCCTTGATGACCAAGTCAGCATGATTCAATGGTTGAGATTCCATCGTTACCTCCTCCCTCGGACGCTCATCGATGCCCAGAACCTGATTGCATTCCTGGAACAGCCACATCCCGTCAGTCCGCCATTGGGCAACTATTGGGAAATGATACAGGTCGGGGAAAACAATCCGCTCACTATGTCATCAGCACAGTGCTACCGGCTTCGAGCACTTATCAAGGAACACACCAAGGGCGAACCATTATTGGAACATCTGTCAGGCACTATTCTGGGTGGACGATCCATTCCCTTCAATCGATATGATGCGGAGTATTATCTGAAAACGCTTGTTTCCAGTTCAATTGCTCTAATCTGGGCAAAGAGTTTTGTACGGGATCTGGATTGGTATGGTGCGCAAGATAATCAGCCCTTATCGGATGAGTCTCTCCAGCAAATACTTTTGACCGCGCTACTGCTGGATCTCCATCCGATGGTCGGGGAGCAAGAGCCGCGCAATCAAGTGGCCGGTTTCGATCTCTATGCGGCCCGACACATAGAGAAGTCTTTCGCCAGTGTTCAAACGGAGTTCGAAAGACATCTGATCAATAACCACCGAATCACTGAACACAACGCGGCACTGGCCTCGCATTTATTGCTGGCCGGCACCGCGCCGGAGTTCCTGGTCAAGGACTTGCCGCCTACTCTGCTATTAGGCACCCCGCAATGGGTTGATTACTGCCGGACCATCGCGGTGCAGGAAATCATTTCACCGGGATCGTCGCGCTCAATGACCCACGCGCAAATACAACACCTGATGAAATCCGTCTCAGTCACCGAGTCGCAACAGGCACTCAATGCCTTGGCTGCTGTAGATCCAGTGATCGACTGGGCGTTGCTCAACGGTATCGTCACCCATAATGAAGTGAACCGGTCGGTCAAGGATTCACTTGAAGTGGCAGTGGCCGCTTACGCCCGCCATGCGAAAACCTACGCTGAAACGGCTGAAACATTGTCTCGCCCCTTGCCGACCCGCAAGAGCGTCGCCCTGGACATCCTCAAGCAAGTCGCCAAGGGATGCTCCTATCTTGAAGATGACGTCCTTCACCAAACGAGCAATCGATTACTGGCAGACGTCTATGGCAAACCGTTTCTCATATCCCCTGTAGACCTGCACATGTCCAACGACCTGCAGACAGGTGATTGGGACTTGAAGCATGGAGAGAGTATTTATAAAGCGTTTCCAAAGATGCTCCCAAATCTGATTTCTCCGGATGGAGAGTTTTACCGTCAATTCAATCGAAACTATGTGTCACATACACAGGCCATGAGTACGCATTTGAAACTGGCCCTTTCATCCTTGCCGCTTCCTGATCGGGCGCGGCTGCTGCGCGGACAAGTGACGATATTCTCTGTACGGCCTTCAGTCGCCACTCTTCATCCAATCACCCGCCCCCCCATGAATCCAATATCGGCAACTCTTGACACCATACTGAAAGTGACGAATCGGGTTCCCATGGAGAGTCAGGAAGACAAAAAGCAGGCCACCGGTCGTTACGGCGTGGTGATGTGTACCTACTTCGAAGGACGACTGAGTTGTTATGAGCTGTTCACCTTGCACGGAGTCTGCCGTGAAAACACGGAACTGGCCGAGCTGATCGAAAGGGAGAACCTGTTACATACAAGCCCCCCCAGCAGTGGAAAAAACCACTCCCATCCGGCACCGGTGCATCAACTGCCCACGGACATCGAGTGCTACACCCATGGAGTCACACCTGGCCTCGTCAATACCAGTCGTGGCGTCATTGAAAAAATCGGGGAACTATCAGCGACACTCCTGCCTTCGAACATTGAAAGCAAAGGCTATTACCAAAGTTTCTATTCAAGTGAATTCAACCCGCTCGTGAACTTCGTGCTCAAGCACCGGCCAATCGCAACCTACGATGAGTTGGTAAAAGAATGTTGGGGGCAAACCCGACTGGAGGTATTGCGCGCAGAACGTGAAGAAGATTTGAACACGTTTCTCAATATTGTCATCCCGTTCAAATCATGCATCGAAGACATCAGTTCAGACGATCTGGATCGACAGTTCCAAGGAGTAGCTGCCTGCACCCTGGAAGCTGCGATGACACTTCTGTTGGTGGTCGGGGCCATCGCTAAGGTAGCCAGTCTTGCCGCCAGAAGCATGACCCTTGCAACGAAAGCCAGCGCCATGGCCAAGACTGGCCTGGGCCTGGTGAGCAGCTTGCTAAATCCGCTGGATGGCGTTCCGGATTTGCTGACAGGTGGCGCAAAACTGTTGCGCAAAGGTTTTAACGGGAGCGTTGCGGCCTTGGAAAACGCCACTTCCGATCTTCGCCGGTTGGCAGGTCAGACTCAATTCGAGCAATTGGCCAGAGCCGGCGATCCAGACATCATTCGTTTCGGAACCTGGCGCCCCGTGGAATCTTCGAAAGACCTTTTCCGGGTCTGGGGTATACGCCAGAACGACCATTGGTACGCACTCAACCGGCACGGTCAGCCATGGGGAGCGAAGCTCAACAACTTCGAACCAATGAAAATCTGGCATGTGCTCAAGCTGGATCAGCTGATGCCGGCATCCTACACCCGCAAACTGCTCAAGGACGCGTTGCCAGCCTCTAGAGCAAAGGTTGACGATGCTATCAGAGTCTTGACGGACGCATCACTTGAAACCGACTCTGGGAAGATTGTGAAACTGTTGTTAGGTGACAACTCCAGCCAAGGTCGACGCAAAGTTCTGAATTACCTGAACGAAGTAAAAAAAGATATTGCCAAGGTCACACCCGACAACTTCATCCTGGACTCTGCCGAGTCGCAAAGTTTCGCAGCCCTGAACCCGGACTTGTATGCAGAATGGGCACGCGCAATCCCGAAGGAAGCAACCCAAAAGAAGTTCATGCGCATCTATACCCATAACTTCAATCGGCAGTTCCGTACCGAAGGCTATAGCCATGATGTACTCGCCGATGACATTGTTCATGAGTTGTTTCATGGAGCCCCCAACACACTGGATCACTCCTATGCCCACCTTCCAGTATCCGGACGCCAAGGTAACTACCAACGACTGGATGTGGCTCCGCTGATGAACCTGGCCTCCGGCCACCTGCGTGATCTGGATACGCTGAAAGTGATCGACAAGGCCAACGCTTTCAATAATGCGGACTCGTTCGCACTGACCACATCACTGCTTAGCCAGTTATCGAAAGATCCAGTCTCGTACCGGCTAAACATTGAGACGATGTCGAAGGCGCTCGAAAGAAGCCAGAACGGCTACATCGGTTGGGAGGTTATTGTGAAGTTGAATCCGGTTTAAGCCATACGATCTGCCGCAGGGCGGGTCTGCGGCAGATTGGCTGAATGGAAACAACTGACTGTGGTTTAATTGCGCGCTTTTTCGACGCCCAGTACCCGCATCAAGGAATGCCCCATGAGTCAGCCCTCCTCCACCAAAGTCCTGGTCATTGGTTACGTCTGGCCCGAGCCCCGCTCTTCAGCGGCCGGTGGGCACATGATGCAAATTCTCGAGACCTTCTTGGCGCAAGGCTGGGACATTACTTTCAGTAGCCCGGCCGGCACCGGTGAACACCGGGCAGACCTGACGGTCTTGGGCATTCGCGAAGTCCCGATCGAATTGAACAACAGCAGTTTCGACACGTTCATCAGCGAACTGGCCCCGGATATTGTTCTGTTCGATCAGTTCATGATGGAAGAACAGTTCGGCTGGCGAGTTGAAAAGCACTGCCCCGATGCCTTGCGCGTGCTTGAGACCTCTGATCTGCGAAGCCTGCGAGATGCCCGCCATCAACGCCTCAAGCAGCGTTTGAAAGCCAGTGACGACGCCAATGATTTCACCGAGTTATTCGCCCCGGCGTTGCGTGAAGAGTTTGAGCTGATGGCCGATACCGATCTGGCCAAAAGGGAGATCGCAGCGATTTATCGTTGCGACTTGAACCTGATGATTTCCGAAGTGGAGATCGAGTTGCTGGTCAAGCAATTCAAGCTGCCGCGCCACTTGCTGCACTGGTGCCCGCTGATGGTCGATCTACCGAGCGTGCCACCGGTTTCTTTTGAAGACCGCGCGCACTTTCTCAGCATCGGCAACTTCCGTCATGCGCCCAACTGGGATGCGGTGCTCTGGATGAAAACCACTATCTGGCCGCTGATTCGCCAACAACTGCCTACGGTTCAATTGCACATTTACGGTGCTTACACACCGCCCAAAGCGACTGCGTTGCACAACCCCGGCCAGGGTTTTCATGTAATGAACTGGGCTGAAGATGCATTAAAAGTCATGTCTGGCGCACGGATTTGCCTGGCCCCCCTACGCTTCGGTGCCGGCATCAAAGGCAAAATTGTCGACGCCATGTTGTGTGGCACGCCCACGATTACAACGCCAATCGGCGCAGAAGCGATGCATGGCGAACATCTCTGGCCAGGTGCCGTGACCCGAACAGCACAGGCGTTCGCCGATTGCGCGGTTCAGCTGTACAAAGACGAGGCTCTGTGGACGGACGCCCAATCCCAAGGGAAGACATTGCTGGCCGATCGTTATCGACAATCGGAACATGGTCCGGCGCTGATCGAAAAGTTGTTGTATTGCCAACAACACTTGGCACAACTTAGAAGCGATAATTTTACGGGAAGTATGTTGCGTCATCACCACCATAAAAGTACGCAATACATGGCGCAATGGATTGAAGCGAAGAATCGAAATCCGTTATAAAGCTCGCACTAATAACAAACATTTTGCATTATCACTGCCATTGACCAAATCCAACTCCCTCCTTATAAATAATCAGCCGAACTTACACCTCGCCCGTCAAGTTCGGCACTATTAACCTCCCTTATAAATCAATGCAAGGATGCATTAGATGAGCAACTACGCCAATAACAACTGGATGGCCGCGACGCCGGCCATTGACACTTTATCGCTCTGCGAACTGACGCTGCCTGGCACTCATAATGCTGGTTGCGACTGGAAAGCGTCCTGGCCGTTTTTCGGCCCTCCCGCCCACTGGGTGGCCTGCCAGCATGAATCGTTCTACAGCCAACTGTGTCATGGGTCCCGAGTTCTTGATGCGCGTTTGATTTATGACGCCACTGCCCCAGGGTTAGGAAAATTCATATTTTTACATAACAGTCACCGTTCTAACCGCACGTTGGGGAACCTGGTAACCGATCTAAATAGATTCCTGATGGAAAACCCTGATGAGTTTGTCATTCTGGATTTTCATCAACTCAATAACGGCGAGCATCCCTTTGACTTCAAATACTTCAACGACATGATGTTGAGGTTTATCGGCCATCGGATGATTCCTGCCCAAAACCAGGGCCTGAGCCTTAATAGACTCAAGCAAATCAGTCCACTGCAAAGGATACTGGTCGCGACCCCATGGCACAGTGCTCTTGATCGAAACGTATTTCACGAGCAGATCGAGCACAAATGGTCTGGAAGCGGCATCACCAATGCCGCGGACTTGGAAAAGCACATTATTAACGTGCTGAAATACCCGCCGGGCACATGGGCACCGTGGTCGCTTTCCGCCACCAGTTACAGCGCTCTCGGCGGCCCCGTGGATATTCATGACGAGCTTAATTCCTGGTTCGACCCGAAGAAAAGCGACTGGGCGTCAAAGTGCAACATCATCAATGTCGATTTTATTGAAGAGTCCAACATTGTCTCTTATTGCCGAACTGTAAACCTGACGAAAGCGAGCAAGCGAAATTAACAATTTTCGCGCCATCAAATAGCTATTCTTGTGTAAGTGTTTCCGGCGCTGGCAATACTGCCTCGCACTTCTATGCTGGGTCATGACATCCGACACATGAACTTCTTCTCCTCACGGATGGGGCGAATCAACGACAAGGAACTGTCATGACCCGAAATACAGCAACCACACCCGACAAACAGAAATGGATGAGCAACGTCCTGGATATCGGCCAGTTGAGGCTGACCGACATCGTCTGGCCCGGCACGCACAACGCCGGCATGGACAAAAAAGCGCCGAACTACGAGGTGGTGGTCGGCAACTGGACGACGTGCCAGAACGACTCATTTGCCTGGCAACTGGCCAACGGTGCACGGGCATTCGATATCCGGCTTGGCTGTACCGCCGGCCCGGTAGTACCGGTGTTCTACTTCCATCACAACGGCTATCAGTCCCACCGCATTCTTGATGAACTGATCGACGCGGTGACGACATTCCTCGACCGAAACCCGGACGAATTCATCGTCCTCGACTTCCACCAGTTAGGGGATGCAGCGAAGCCTTTCGACTACCGACAATTCAATGATTTTCTGATGCGCCGCCTGGGCTCGCGCTTGATCCGTCCTTCGGATGCGCGCAGTACCGTGGAACAGCTCAAGCGCGCCAGTTCGCAGCGCCGCATTGTCATGGCCGCGCAGTCGAAGCCCGGACTCGACCGTGAGTATTTCTGGCCGTATATACCTCACAAATGGAACGGCAAGGTATTCACCGACACCAGCGATCTGCAAACGCATATCCAGACCACCCTTGTGGGGGCGCCTTACGATGCATTTCTCTGGTCCTTGCCGGCGACGTGCTACTCGCTGTTGGGTGGCCCTCAGCACATCAAAATCCAAATCAACAACTGGTTCCACACCACCCGTGATTGGGTCACACGGTGCAGCATCATCAGCACCGATTTCTTTGACGAGGCGGATATTGTCCGCTACTGCTGGAGCGCCAACAGCATGAAAGCGGTTTACGGAGACAGGTTGCACAATTCAGCCTGAGCCAAAGTCGTGGCGGGCTGGCACAGCAGGCGCCAAAAGAGGCATGATCGGGTAGCGATAACAAGAAAAGCGCCCTGACATGACCCGAACACCCCGCGTGACAGACCCCTCTTACGAACTGATGGACGACCACAACGGGTTGTCCATCATCTACCGCCAGCACGGTTTTCCTTGCCCGTTGGTGCGTTGGCATTTTCACAAGGAATACGAACTGCACCTGATCGTCGCCAGCTCCGGCAAAGTGTTCATCGGTGACTACATCGGAAATTTCTATCCAGAATCGCTATTCCTCACCGGCCCCAACCTGCCCCACAACTGGATCAGCCAGGTAGCCGAAGACGAAGTGGTGCCCAAGCGCGACATGCTGGTCAACTTCACGGATGAGTTGTTCGACAGCGGCCACTTGGTGTTTACCGAGCTCAAAACGCTGGCGCCGCTGTTGGAGCGCGCCCAGTACGGCATCGAGTTTCGCTGCAAGCGCACCATCCACCAGGCCATGACCTTGATGCAACGCATCGCCGACACCCAAGGCGTGACGCGCCTCGGGCACTTTTTCATTCTGTTGGAGTTGCTGGCGGCTTCTGACGACTATCAGTTGCTGTCCGGGGCAACGACGCCGCAATTGGCCGACGAGCACAATATCGATCGCACCAACCGGGCGGTGGATTACATCTTCGCGCATTACGCTCGGGAACTGCCGCTGGAAGAAGTCGCCGAGCACTTGGGCATGAAGCCGACCTATTTCAGCCGAGTGTTCAAGCAAGCCACTGGCCGCTGCTTCATCGAGTTCGTCAATCGCCTGCGCATCAGCAAATCCTGCGAGCTGCTGGCCGATGGCAACAAACCGGTAACCGACGTGTGTTTCGAGTCGGGTTTCAACAATATTTCCAACTTCAATCGGCGTTTTCAGCAACTCAAGGGCATGACGCCGTCGCACTACCGGCGGTTGGCTGTGCAGCGGTTGACTGAGCAGAACCTGGGTTAAAGCCTGAAAACCTGTACGGAATCCATAGCGCCTAACCGGTAAAAAGCCTTTCCCTGCACCTCTCCCTCCAAACACCAGTGCAAAATAGTATCGATCCAAGTGCGATGGATGATTTGTCACGTCATCAATTGAAGGCTGTAATCAGCGCACATTCTTCCCTCCGCAGGAAGACACAAAAACAATAACTGTCCTTCTGTAACCCGCCGGGTGCAGAAAAGGAGTGCACGATGCAACCTTCTGTAAAAGCTCTGCTTGCCCTCACCTGCATGACCCTCAGCAGCGTCAGCCTCGGCGCCCAGACCCTGACCATCGCCACCGTCAACAACAGCGACATGATCCGCATGCAAAAACTCTCGAAAACCTTCGAGGCCGAGCATCCGGACATCAAGCTGAATTGGGTGGTGCTGGAAGAAAATGTCCTGCGTCAACGCCTGACGACCGACATCGCCACTCAGGGCGGACAGTTCGATGTACTGACCATTGGCATGTACGAAGCCGCACTCTGGGGCGCCAAAGGTTGGCTGGAGCCAATGAAGGGCTTGCCGGCCAGTTACACCCTCGACGACGTGTTCCCATCGGTGCGTGAAGGCTTGTCGGTCAAGGGTTCGCTGTATGCCTTGCCGTTCTACGCTGAAAGCTCCATCACCTACTACCGCACCGATCTGTTCAAAGAAGCCGGGCTGACCATGCCCGAGCACCCGACCTGGACCCAGATCAGCGAATTCGCCAGCAAACTCACCAATAAGGACAAAGAACAGTACGGCATCTGCCTGCGCGGCAAGGCCGGCTGGGGCGAGAACATGGCGCTGATCACCACCGTGGCCAACGCCTATGGTGCGCGCTGGTTCGATGAGCAGTGGAAGCCGGAATTCACCAGCCCCGAGTGGAAAAACGCGCTTAACTTCTATGTCGACACTATGAAGAAATCCGGCCCGCCGGGCGCGTCGAGCAACGGTTTCAACGAAAACCTGGCCCTGTTCAACAGCGGCAAATGCGCAATCTGGGTCGATGCCAGCGTCGCCGGCTCCTTCGTCACCGACAAGACCCAAAGCAAGGTCAGCGACCACGTCGGCTTCACCTACGCTCCGCACGAAATCACGGACAAGGGCTCGGCCTGGTTGTACTCCTGGGCGCTGGCAATTCCGACCAGCTCCAAGGCCAAGGACGCCGCGAAAACTTTCAGCGCCTGGGCCACTTCCAAGGAATATGGCGCTTTGGTTGCCGAGAAAGACGGCATTGCCAATGTACCGCCAGGTACTCGTGCTTCGACGTATAGCGATGAGTACATGAAGACTGCGCCGTTCGCCAAGGTGACCCTTGAATCGCTGAAAGCCGCGGACCCGAGCAAGCCGACCCTCAAGCCCGTGCCGTATATCGGCATCCAGTTGGTGACCATTCCTGAGTTCCAGGCCGTGGGCACCCAGGTCGGCAAGCTGTTCTCGGCAGCACTGATCGGCCAGACCACGGTCGACCAGGCCCTGACCGCTGCCCAGTCAACCACCGAACGTGAAATGAAGCGCGCCGGTTACCCCAAGTAACCCCCAATCCCTGTAGGAGCAAAGCTTGCTCGCGATGAACGATAACGAGGTTCATCAGACGAGCCGCGTCGTGGCTATCGCGAGCAAGCTTTGCTCCTACAGGTTTCGCGTTACATCTGCTCTTGTTCTCAATCGGTTCTATCGCCATGAATATTTCAACTGCCAAAGCTCACATGGACATACCCCGACCGGTGCGTAAAAGCCGATTGGCCAACCCCGGCTGGTTTCTGGTCAGCCCCTCGGTGGCGTTGTTGCTGCTGTGGATGATCGTGCCACTGGGCATGACCGTTTACTTCTCGCTGATCCGCTACAACCTGCTCTATCCCGGTGAAAACGAGTTCGTCGGGCTGGAGAACTTCAGCTACTTCCTCAGCGACTCGGGTTTCCTGCCTGGCGCCAGCAACACCTTGTTGCTGGTCGGCAGCGTGCTGTTGATCAGCGTGGTGTTCGGCGTGTTGATCAGTGCGCTGCTGGAGGCCAGTGAGTTTCTCGGTCGCGGCATCGTACGGGTGATGCTGATCTCGCCGTTTTTCATCATGCCCACCGTCGGTGCGTTGATCTGGAAGAACCTGATTTTCCACCCGGTGTCGGGGATTCTCGCCTACGTCTGGAAGCTGTTCGGCGCGCAGCCGGTGGACTGGTTGGCGCACTACCCGCTGCTGTCGATCATCATCATTGTGTCCTGGCAATGGTTGCCGTTCGCGATCCTGATCCTGATGACCGCCATGCAGTCCCTCGACCAGGAACAGAAGGAAGCCGCGCGCCTCGACGGTGCCGGGCCAATCGCGATCTTCTGGCACCTGACCCTGCCGCATCTGGCACGACCGATTGCCGTGGTGGTGATGATCGAAACCATTTTCCTGCTGTCGGTGTTCGCCGAAATCTTCACCACCACCAACGGCGGCCCCGGCTACGCCTCGACCAACCTCGCCTACCTGATCTACAACCAGGCGCTGGTGCAGTTCGACGTCGGCATGGCGTCCGCCGGCGGCTTGATCGCGGTGGTGATCGCCAACATCGCAGCCATCGTGCTGGTGCGCATGATCGGCAAAAACCTGACAGACAAAGCCTGAGGCCTGCGCCATGACCCTTCAACAATCCCGCCGTCTGCAAAGCCTGCTGCTCGGCACCCTGGCCTGGGCCATCGCGATCCTGATCTTCTTCCCGATCTTCTGGATGGTGATGACCAGTTTCAAAACCGAAATCGATGCGTTCGCCACGCCGCCGCAGTTCATCTTCACGCCGACGCTGGAGAACTACCTGCACATCAATGAGCGCAGTGATTACTTCAGCTTCGCCTGGAACTCGGTAGTGATTTCGTTCAGCGCTACAGCGTTGTGCCTGCTGATCGCGGTGCCGGCGGCGTACTCGATGGCGTTCTACGAAACCCAACGCACCAAAGGCACGCTGCTGTGGATGCTCTCCACCAAGATGCTGCCACCGGTGGGCGTGCTGATGCCGATCTACTTGCTGGCCAAGAGCTTCGGCCTGCTCGATACGCGCATCGCGCTGATCGTGATCTACACGCTGATCAACCTGCCGATCGTGGTCTGGATGATTTACACCTACTTCAAAGACATCCCCAAGGACATCCTCGAAGCCGCGCGCCTCGACGGTGCCACGCTGTGGCAGGAAATGGTCCGGGTGCTGTTGCCGATTGCCAAGGGCGGCCTGGCTTCCACGGTGCTGTTGTCGCTGATCCTGTGCTGGAACGAGGCGTTCTGGTCCTTGAACCTGACCTCGTCGAAAGCCGCGCCATTGACCGCATTGATCGCCTCCTACTCAAGTCCCGAAGGTCTGTTCTGGGCCAAGTTGTCGGCGGTGTCGACGCTGGCCTGCGCGCCGATCCTGATCTTCGGCTGGATCAGCCAGAAACAATTGGTCCGCGGCCTGTCGTTTGGCGCCGTGAAATGAAGATCGCCGACTCAACGCGATCCACTGTGGGAGCGAGCCTGCTCGCGATAGCGGAATGTCATTCAACAGTAATGTCGACTGACACGGCCTCATCGCGAGCAGGCTCACTCCCACAAAAAAGCCCGCACGGCTCAACTAAATAACAACAAGCGGAGGCCCATCATCATGGCCAACCTGAAAATCAAGAATCTGCAAAAAGGCTTCGAAGGCTTTTCCATCATCAAAGGCATCGACCTGGAAGTGAACGACCGCGAGTTCGTGGTGTTCGTCGGCCCGTCGGGCTGCGGCAAATCCACCCTGCTGCGCCTGATTGCCGGCCTGGAAGAAGTCAGTGGCGGCACTATCGAACTCGATGGTCGCGACATCACCGAAGTCAGCCCGGCCAAGCGCGACCTGGCGATGGTGTTCCAGACCTACGCCCTGTACCCGCACATGAGCGTGCGCAAAAACATGTCGTTTGCCCTCGACCTGGCCGGCGTACCGAAAGCCGAAGTCGAGAAGAAAGTCGGTGAAGCGGCGCGCATCCTTGAACTTGGGCCGATGCTCGAACGTAAACCGAAACAGTTGTCCGGCGGTCAGCGTCAGCGCGTGGCTATCGGCCGCGCCATTGTGCGCAACCCGAAGATCTTCCTGTTCGACGAACCGCTGTCCAACCTCGACGCCGCGCTGCGCGTGCAGATGCGCCTGGAACTGTTGCGACTGCACAAAGAACTGCAAGCCACGATGATCTACGTGACCCACGACCAGGTCGAAGCCATGACCATGGCCGACAAGGTTGTCGTACTCAATGGCGGCAAAGTCGAACAAGTCGGCTCGCCGCTGGACCTGTATCACCAGCCGGCCAACCTGTTTGTCGCCGGGTTCCTGGGCACGCCAAAAATGGGCTTCCTCAAGGGCAAAGTCACCCGCGTCGAAAGCCAACGCTGTGAAGTGCTGCTGGACGCCGGCACCCGCATCACGTTGCCGCTGAGCAGCGCCAACCTGAGCGTCGGTGGTGCGGTGACGTTGGGCATTCGTCCTGAACACCTGAATCTCGCGCAAACCGGCGACTGCACCTTGCAAGTCACGGCCGACGTCAGCGAACGCCTTGGCAGCGACACCTTCTGCCACGTGGTGACCTCGTCCGGCGAAGCCTTGACCATGCGTGTTCGCGGCGACCTGGCCAGCCGCTATGGCGAGTCGCTAAGCCTGCATCTGGACGCCGAGCACTGCCACTTATTCGATGCCGACGGTGTGGCGCTGACCCGCCCGTTGCGCGCTGCGGCCTGATTTTTAGAGTGCATGTGATGAAACTGAATAAACAGAACCTCAACCGCCTCGCCCCCGAGGTGGTCCTGCCCGCCTACGCCCTGAGCGACACCCGCCAAGGCATCGCGCACATAGGCGTCGGTGGTTTCCACCGGGCGCATCAGGCGTATTACACCGACGCATTGATGAATACCGGCGAAGACCTGGACTGGGCGATTTGCGGCGTGGGTCTGCGCGCCGAAGACCGCCGCGCCCGGGACGATCTCAAAGATCAGGATTACCTGTTCACCCTGTTCGAACTCGGTGATACCGACGACACCGAAGTTAGGGTGATCGGGGCGATTCGCGACATGCTGCTGGCCGAAGACGGCGCGGCAGCGCTGATCGACAAACTCGCCAGCCCCGAGATCCGTATCGTTTCACTGACCATTACCGAAGGCGGTTACTGCATCGACGACAGCAACGGCGAGTTCATGGCCCAACTGCCGCAGATCCAGCACGATCTGGCACACCCGAACGCCCCGAAAACCGTGTTCGGTTTTCTCTGCGCCGCGCTGGCCAAACGCCGTGCAGCCGGCACGCCTGCATTCACCTTGATGTCCTGCGATAACCTGCCGCACAACGGCGCGATCACTCGCAAAGCGTTGCTGGCTTTCGCCGCCCTGCGCGATGCCGATCTGCGGGACTGGATCGCCACCCACGTGAGTTTCCCCAACGCCATGGTCGACCGCATCACGCCGATGACCAGCACCGAACACAAGCTGCAACTGCACGATAAACACGCTATCGACGATGCCTGGCCGATCGTTTGCGAACCGTTTGTTCAGTGGGTTCTGGAAGACAAGTTCGTCAACGGTCGTCCGGCTTGGGAAAAGGTCGGCGTGCAGTTCACCGACGACGTCACGCCTTATGAAGAGATGAAAATCAAACTGCTCAACGGCAGTCACCTGGCGCTCACTTATCTGGGTTTTTTGAAGGGTTACCGCTTCGTTCACGAAACCATGAACGACCCGCTGTTCGTGCGCTACATGCGTGCCTACATGGACCTGGACGTTACGCCGCAACTGTCACCCGTGCCGGGGATTGACTTGACCGAGTACAAAAACACGCTGGAGGCGCGCTTCTCCAACCAAGCGATTGCCGATCAACTGGCGCGCGTGTGTTCGGACGGTTCGTCGAAGTTTCCGAAGTTCACCGTGCCGACGATCAATCGATTGATTGTTGATGGGCAGGAGACCAAGCGAGCGGCATTAGTAGTAGCGGCTTGGGCGTTGTATTTGAAGGGTGTGGATGAGAATGGCGATATCTATAGCATTCCTGATCCGCGGGCGGCGTTCTGTCAGGCGCTGGTGGCGGATGATGCGTTAATCACGCAGCGCTTGCTGGCGGTTGAGGAGATTTTTGGTACGGCGATTCCGCATTCGCCGAAATTCGTGGCGGCGTTCGAGTGGTGCTGTAATAGCTTGCGGGATGTTGGGGTGTCGCGGACGTTGGAACGGGTGTTGGCTGAAGTCCGGCGGTGAATCTGGTGCCGTCTTCGCGGGCAAGCCATGCTCCCAAAGAGGGCGGCGCCGAGCCACATTTCAACGAGCGACACAAAACCTGTAGGAGCAAGGCTTGCCCGCGAATGGCTTCACCGAGATCGACCTGACACACCAAGGATCTTCCATGGCAAACCAACAACTATTCCTCGGCATCGACTGCGGCACCCAAGGCACCAAAGCCATCATCCTCGACGCCGTCAGCGGTCAGGTGCTCGGCCAGGGTGCCGCCGCGCACAGCCTGATCAGTGGCGCCAACGGTCGCCGCGAGCAAGACACCGCCCAATGGCTGGAAGCCTTCACGCTTGCCACCCGCCGCGCATTGCTCGCGGCCAAGGTCGACGGCCAGGACATCCTCGGCATCGGCGTTTCCGGCCAGCAACATGGGTTGGTGCTGCTCGACGATCAGGGCCAGGTGCTGCGTCCGGCCAAACTCTGGTGTGACACCGAATCCACCCCGGAAAACGACCGTCTGCTTGCCCATCTGGGTGGCGAAAAAGGCTGCCTGGAACGCCTCGGTGTCGTGATCGCGCCTGGCTACACCGTCTCCAAACTGCTCTGGACCAAAGAACAACATCCGCAGATTTTCGCTCGCATCGCGCGCATCCTGTTGCCTCATGACTACCTCAACTATTGGCTCACCGGCCGCAGTTGCAGTGAGTACGGCGACGCCTCGGGCACCGGGTATTTCAACGTGCGCACCCGCCAATGGGACTTGCAGCTGCTGCGTGACATCGACCCCACCGGGCGACTGCAAGCCGCGTTGCCGGAGCTGATCGACGCTCATCAAGCCGTCGGCACGATCCTGCCGAGCATCGCCGAACACCTGGGCATCAACCCGCAGGCGCTGGTGTCCAGCGGCGGTGGCGACAACATGATGGGCGCCATCGGCACCGGCAACATCAAGCCCGGCGCTATCACCATGAGTCTCGGTTCATCGGGGACGGTGTACGCCTATGCCGACCAGCCGCAAGTCAGTCCGCACGCTTGCGTCGCAACGTTCTGCTCCTCCAGCGGTGGCTGGCTGCCGCTGATCTGCACCATGAACCTGACCAACGCAACCGGGGTGATTCGCGAGTTGTTCGAGCTGGATATCGAACAGTTCAACGACCTCGTCGCGCAAGCACCCATCGGTGCCGAAGGCGTGTGCATGTTGCCGTTCCTCAACGGCGAGCGCGTCCCCGCCCTGCCCCATGCCACCGGCAGCTTGCTGGGGTTGACGATGACTAACCTGACTCAGGCCAACCTGTGCCGCGCGGTGGTCGAAGGCACGACCTTCGGTTTGCGTTATGGACTGGACCTGCTGCGCCAGAATGGCTTACAAAGCCGCAGCATCTGCCTGATCGGCGGCGGCTCGAAAAGCCCGGTGTGGCGGCAGATCGTCGCCGACATCATGAACACCCCAGTGATCTGCACCGAACAAAGCGAAGCCGCGGCCCTTGGCGCCGCGATTCAGGCCGCGTGGTGCAAGTCCTGGGCAAACGGCCGCGAGGACAGTCTGGCGGACCTTTGCGAGCGTTGCGTGAAACTCGATCCAACCAGCGAAACCTTACCGATCGCAGACAATGTGGCGGCCTGTCAGCAAACCTACGAACGCTATCAACAGCATGTCGCAACCCTTTGAAGAGTGAATAACTATGTACCTGGTGTGTGGCGAAGCGCTGTTCGATTTCTTCAGTGAAGACGATGCCAGCGGCCTGGCTTCAAAAGTGAATTTCAAGGCGATTGCCGGCGGCTCGCCGTTCAACGTCGCGGTGGGTTTGCGCCGTTTGGGCGTGGATGCGGCACTGTTTGCCGGCCTGTCCACCGACTACCTTGGCCGGCGCTTGCAGATGGTGTTGCAGGATGAAGGTGTGCGCCCGGATTACCTGGTGGATTTCGCCGCGCCCACGACCCTGGCAATGGTGGCCGTCGGTGCCAATGGTTCGCCGCATTACAGCTTTCGGGGTGAAGGCTGCGCGGATCGTCAGCTGAAAACCGAGCATCTGCCGGAACTGGGACCTGAGGTGCGCGGCTTGCACATCGGCTCGTTTTCGCTGGTGGTGCAACCGATTGCCGACACGCTGTTGGCATTGGTGCAGCGGGAAAGCGGCAAACGCTTGATCAGCCTCGATCCCAACGTGCGGCTCAATCCTGAGCCGAATATCGACCTGTGGCGTTCGCGAATTGGCACCTTGGTTGAGCTGGCCGACCTGATCAAAGTCAGCGACGAGGATTTGAGCCTGTTGTACCCCGAGCAGGATCCGCAACGGGTGATTGAAGGCTGGCTGCAGCATCGCTGTCAGTTGGTGTTTCTGACCCGTGGTGGTGAGGGGGCGACGGTGTTCAGCCGTGCTCATGGTTCATGTTCAGTGCCGGCCAGTTCAGTGAAAATCGCCGATACCGTCGGCGCTGGCGATACGTTTCAGGCAGCGCTGATTGCCTGGCTGACGGAGCAGCAGCTGGATTCGGTTGAGGGCGCGCAGCAACTGAGTCGTGAGCAGATTGATGCGATGCTCAAGTTCGCGGTGCAGGCAGCGGCGCTGACCTGCAGCAAGACCGGGCCGGACTTGCCATATCGCCATCAGCTGTAAATGCGCTGAGGCTGAAGGCCTCTTCGCGAGCAGGCTCGCTCCCACAGTAGATCTTCAGTGGACACAGGTTTTGTGTTCGGCAACGATCCAATGTGGGAGCGAGCCTGCTCGCGAAGGCGGTGTCACTTACACCGCTAATCTTCCGACGCTGGAGTCGAGTGACTGGAGAACGGGGATTAGAACACGGGGGTGAGCGGCAATAAGAGTAGAAGGCTGTTACGGGCTACAGACGACTTTAGTCGGTAAATGACGGTTCGTTTCCTTGAATGAGGCGCTTTAATCCTGCACCATCCGCCCCAGCTTATTCAAAGGACGGAATTAAAGGCATGCTGGACGCGAACGCAACCCATATTTCCCTGACGCTGGAAGGCGTTTCCGTTGACCTTCAGGTACTCAGCTTCGTCGGTCGCGAAACCCTCAACCAGCCGTTCTGCTTCGACATCGAACTGGTTAGCGCGCGCCCGGACCTGAAACTCGAAGAGCTGCTGCACAAGCCCGGCTGCCTGACCTTCGGCGCCACCGGCAAAGGCATCATCCACGGTCTGGTGTATCGCATCGAGCAAGGCGACTCCGGCAAAAGCCTGACCCGTTACAGCATCAGCCTGGTGCCGCAACTCGCTTACCTGCGCCACAACCATGACCAGCAGATTTTCCAGCATTTGAGTGTGCCGAAGATCATCGCTCAGGTCCTCGAAGCGCGCGGCATCCTGGCCGACGCCTACAGCTTCCAGCTCGGCGCGATCTACCCGGAACGCGATTACTGCGTGCAGTACGACGAGTCCGACCTGCATTTCATCCAGCGCCTGTGCGAAGAAGAAGGCATTCACTTCCACTTCCAGCACAGTGCCAGCGGCCACAAACTGGTGTTTGGCGATGACCAGACGGTATTCCGAAAACTCGCGCCCGTGGCCTACCAGCAAGACTCCGGCATGGCCGCCGAGAAACCGGTGATCAAGCGCTTCAACCTGCGCCTGGAAACCCGTACCACCCGCGTCAGCCGCCGCGACTACGACTTCGAGAAGCCGCGCATCCTTCCCGAAGGCGCCGCCAAAAGCGAATTCGCCCCGGACCTGGAAGACTACGACTACCCCGGCCGCTTCACCGACCGCGAACGCGGCAAACAACTGGCGACCCGCGCCTTGGAACGCCACCGCAGCGACTACAAACTTGCCGAAGGCAAAGGCGACGAGCCAACCCTGGTCAGCGGCCACTTCATGGCCTTGAGCGAACACCCGCGCGCCGAGTGGAACGACCTCTGGCTGCTGCTGGAAGTGGTGCATGAAGGCAAACAGCCGCAAGTGCTCGGCGCAAACGTCACCAGCGACGTCACCCAGAACAAAGACGATTTCCACCAAGGCTACCGCAACCGCTTCCTCGCCACCCCGTGGGACGCACACTTCCGCCCTGCCCTCGAACACCCGAAACCCAAAGTCCTCGGCAGCCAGACCGCCATCGTCACCGGCCCTGCGGGTGAAGAAATCCACTGCGACGAGTACGGTCGCGTCAAAGTCCAGTTCCACTGGGATCGCGAAGGCCAGGCCGACGACAAGACCAGCTGCTGGCTGCGTGTCGCCACCGGCTGGGCCGGAAGCGCCTACGGCGGCATCGCCATCCCGCGCATCGGCATGGAAGTGCTGGTGTCGTTTATGGAAGGCGACCCCGACCAACCCCTGATCACCGGCTGCCTGTACCACAAGGAAAACGTCGTCCCGTACGACCTGCCGGCGAACAAGACCCGCAGCACCTTCAAGACCCTCAGCTCACCGGGCGGCAAGGGTTACAACGAGTTTCGGATTGAAGACAAGAAAGGCGCGGAACAGATCTACCTGCATGCCCAGCGGGATTGGGATGAAAATATTGAGCATGATCAAAAGATCCGTATCGGCAACGAGCGCCACGACACCGTCGAGGCCAATGTTTTAAGCGAATTCAAGGTTGAAGAACATCGCATCACCCACCTCGATCGCAAGACTGAAACCCGGGCGGATGATCACCTCACCGTAGGCGTGACTCAGCATGTGAAGGTGGGGACGGCGCAGTTTGTTGAGGCGGGTCAGGAGATTCACTACAACGCTGGGCAAAAGGTTGTGGTTGAAGGTGGCATGGAGCTCACGGCCAAGGCTGGCGGGAGTTTTGTGAAGGTGGATGCCGGGGGCGTGACGATCAGTGGCGCCAATGTGAAGGTCAACTCCGGCGGCGGGCCAGGTTCCGGCACCGGCATCGGTATCCTCGCCCCGCTGATTCCAGGCCTCGCCGCTGCCGACATCGCCGGTCGCCTGATGAAGGAAGCCAAGTCCAATCCGACCTGGCTGGAATTGAACCTGCACTACGACAACCTTGAGCCCGTGCCGGGCGCGTCCTACCGCGTTGACTTTGCGGACGGCTCGACCCGTGAGGGCGTGCTGGACGATGACGGCTTTGCCCGGTTGGAGGATGTTCCGAAAGGACCGGCCAAGGTGTATTACGGCGAGGATCCGAGGCCGTACAACCGTGAAAGCGTAGCGATTGTGCAGAACTCTGACGAAAAGGTTAACGCAGATTTACGCAAGCTCGGCCTGGACCCGGACCAGGTTGATTTACAAGCATTGGTGGAGAAAGCCGCAGGGAGGCTGTCATGAGTGACGAAGCAGTTGAGAGCGCAAACGAAGGTGACGAAGACCGCAGCGCCGCTTACCAAGAGGCCGCGGTAGAACTGGCAAAAGGCATCGCGCTCGGCGCAGTGCCGTTTCTTGGCCAGGCCATCGACGCCTACGACACCATCGAATCCTCTATCGTCCTCTACAACGCAGAGTCGACGGACGGAAAGGAAGACGCACAATTTGACCTGCTGATGGCCGTCATCGGCTGGGTTCCAGGACCGGGCGACGGTCTGAAGAAGAGCCTGCGCATCGTCAACAAAGACCCGCAGCGCTACGCCCCGGTACTGTTCGACCTGCTTCGCTTCGTACTGCAGGAATGCGGGATCAAAACCAGCCCCGAAGAACTGCTCAAGCAAATGTTCGATGCCGGCAAACTGCGCGGTGAACTCGACGAGATCATCACCGGCGTAAAAGGCTCGTCTACTTTCCAGAGCCTTCCAAACTGGGCAAAAACATCGGTCGTCACCGTCCTCGCTGCCTCCCGCGACAACATGCCGGCCATGGTGGGGATTGTTGAGAAGCGGCTGGTTAAATGGAAAGGCATGCAGCGCAATAGTTCGGCGGCCTCCTCCGGGTCAAGCCACCCTAAGAAAGCAGATAAACCTGCCAGTAAAGATGCGACAGTTGCAACATATGGTAAGGATGATCCAAGTGCAGGCCACTCGAACATGCCTGCCAACTCCAAACTAGGCATTCAGACGTCCGACATCCTTAACGAAGGACTTGGTGTATGCGGTGAACATATAGCAGACTATATTTGTGCGGAGACCTTTGGATGGGGAAAACAATGGGATGGACACGATAAAGGCGCAGACGGTAAATGGTTAAGTGGAAAACCAAACGGTACCACTCTTGGCAAACTGTCAAAAGGTGGCAACCCTAAAGCGAGACATGTTCTTTACAAGCTTACTGATGGCGCTAACGGCACCGGTATTGATTCAATTTGGCGAGCGGACCCGGCAACCAACGGGAACAAGAAGTTTGCCATCGTCGAAGCCAAGGCTAGTAAGAGAGAAGATGCCCCGAAATTTTTGCAAATTGAGGGAGCCAAACCAAAAATCGCATCAAAACTAGGACTTTCTGGAGTAATTGACCCCTCCGAGTTACTCGAACCTATCGTTGAAGCAGAGGGGGTCGGGACAGAACCCGCCAAAAAGAAGGCCGGGGGGAAAGCGGGTGGCAAAAAAACCCAGAGTACTCACAAGCCAGAACCAGCCGCGAATGACAATAAAAAAAGCAATAAAAAGAAAAAATACTTCGTCCAAATGAGCCGGGTGTGGATCAACGACAAACTACCGCTTGCGATAAAGGATATAGTTTTAAAGGAAGAGGTTATGGCTTCGTACAACCGGCATCTTTTTTTTACACCTCTTTATCATCAAAGCTTAAGTCCAAAATCCCACGCGGAAGCACAATTGGCAAGCGCAGGGGAAGCCACACATCGTGAACATGTTGGCTTCCACTACAATGAAGAAGAAGTGCGCGTAGCTGTCAACAAACGACTAGCTTCGCTCAGAAAGAAATTTGGCGAATTGGATATCCTGAAAGAAGAGGCCAAACAAACAGCATGAACAGACGACAAAAATTCATTTTTGACTCTTACTATCAAAAGTCTATAAATCTGTACGACACGACCGAATCACGCTGGATTGGTAAAACAATGCAGGCAGATTCTCCATCCCAAGAGAAGTCCCTACGCACGGGATATTTCAAAGAAGCGGCGTTTAATGCCTTGCTGATAAGCTATACCGCTGGAGAACCGATCGAAAGCCTTATTCCCCGACTAGAAAAACTGATAGAAAACTACGAAATTTATCAGCAAGCATTGGCTGTCGAGGAAGGTGAACCAGACATTTCACCACTGGCTATCGACGACTGGCCAGGACAATATGAGGAGTGCGTACAAGTCATCAGTCTGTGCATTCTATTGCACCGTATTGATTTGCTTACTCGATTTGTCGCATTGATAGACCGTGCTGGATATGCCAACGAAGACACCCTCTATGAAGACCTTCTGCGGAAGCATCTGCCTGGACGCGCAGAGTTGGACGAATGGTACCACGATCTCTACACACCACTCGTCCGAGCGATATACGCAGAAGTCCCGGAAGAAGCGAGCGACTTATTAAAACAGTATTGCAAAGAGTGGTATCCCGCCTTCAAAAAGCAGCAAACAAACTGGCACGACAGTCATTTGGATATCGAAGATGACGATGGAAGCTATGTCGGTTACTGGGCCTTTGAAGCTGCCGCCGTCGCCTTTCTTTACGGTATTGACGATAGCAATGTAGATAACATGGTCTACCCGAAAGACTTGGCGGAGTACGCACGAACTCATTCACAATCCAATGCAAAACAAATCGGGCGTATTGAAGCTGGGAAACCTTGCAGCAAAACAGGTTATTGGTTCACTCCGGCGCAGACCAATTCGAGACGTCACTTCCATCAAGGTGAAATTATGCCGAGCTTTAGTGGCTCGGACTGGGGAGATACTATTTGGTATTGGTCAGGTGAAGAATGATGCCTGCGACAGCTTGACCTTGCTTCACCCAATCATCAATCGAATGGGCGAACAATCGCCCATCGAGTCATGGTGAAAGCAACTACCTCACAGAACAAAAAACAGCCCCTCCCTTTTGCTGATATCTATGAACAAACGACAAAAATACTTTAGTTAATATCAGTACAAAAAGTTTCTGAGAGAGCATGACGAGGTGATTGAGTTTTTCAAGACAAACACCTTTCAGTCTGACTCGCCCGAAGAAGAGGCGACACTTCGCTCATCGCACTTCAAGCAGTTGGCATTGGACAAGCTTTTAGCCGCTTACACAGTAGGTGAGGAAATCGCCTCTCTCATACCTTTGCTTGAAATTCTCATAGAAAAATACGAAACCAGACAAGCTAGGCTGGCGGAATACCAGAACAGTCCCGACATATCGCCGCTCGCGATATGCGACTGGCCTTACCAATATGAAGATGCGTGCAAGTGATAGGCTTCTGCGTTCTGTTGCATCGCATTGATTTACTTCAACGTTTTTTACTGCTGATAGATCGTGCAGGCTATGCCGGCGACGATACGCTCTATGAAGATCTGCTTATCAAGGTGCTGCCGAACAGACACGATGTGGACCAATGGTTTCACGACGTCTATTCACATTTGATTCGGGCCATTTATGCAGAAAGCAAAGAGGAAGCTACCAATTTTCTTAAAAAATACTGCAAGCAATGGTATTCCGCCTTCAAACAAGCGCCTTGGCATGACAGTCATTTACAGGGAAAGGATGGGAATTACGTCGGTTACTGGGCGGTAGAAGCGGGAGCCATCGCCTTTTTATACGGCATCGACGATAGCAAAATCGATCACATGGTTTACCCCAAAGACCTGGTTGAATATGCCCGCAACCAAAAAGCCTCGAATTTATTGCCCTCGGGCATTTAGCTTTAAAACCTGCCCCAGAGGAGGCAGGCGTGTTCCACCAGGCGTCAGACCGGCGCCTTCCACCCCATCATCTGCTGCTGCGCAACCAGCAGCAAATCGCACCCATCTTGCGTCAGCAGATAAAGCGCGTGAGTAATGTGCGGAATATCTTGAACATCACCGTTCTTGAAGCATTGGCAATGAAGCGTTTCGAGTAACTGGCTGGCGGCTCGGACACGCTGTAAAGCGGCTTCGAGAATGTCTTGGGGATTGGCCTCGGTGTCGATGACCATTGGGTTTGTGTCGGTAACATTGCTTTTGATTGAGCGATAGCGATCGGGAAACGGGTTGAACGGAGGGTGTCCTAGATTTTGTGTAAACGGGATTTTTATTAAACCGTTAACAGCCGATCTTCGAACTGGATACTGAAGCGATTCAAGGCCGCTTTCCAGTCCCGGATCGGCATCGTCCACTTCTTGCTGATGTTGTTCAGCGCCAGATAAAACAGTTTCATCACCGCGTCATCGGTCGGAAATGAGGCGCGCGTTTTGATCACTTTGCGCAGGCTCATGTTGATCGATTCGATGGCATTGGTGGTGTAAATCACCTTGCGAATTTCGGCTGGATAGTCAAAAAACGGGATCACCCGAGCCCAGTTTCGCCGCCATGACAGGCTGATCGACTGGTACTCGGCATCCCATTTGGCTTCAAATTCGCAGAGTCGTTGTTCGGCCAATTCGGCGGTTGCCGAGGTGTAAATCAGTTTGAGATCAGCCGCCACCTCTCGCTGCTTTTTCCACGACACGAAGTTCAAGCTGTTGCGCACCATGTGCACGATGCACAGCTGAACGACGGCTTTTGGGTAGACGGCTTCAATGGCTTCAGGGAAACCTTTGAGACCGTCCACGCAGGCGATGAAGATGTCCTGCACGCCCCGATTCTTGAGTTCGGTCACCACTTGCAGCCAGAACTTCGCGCCTTCGGTTTGAGCGATCCACAGACCCAGCACTTCCTTGTGACCGGCCATATTGACGCCGATAGCCAGGTAAACCGCCTTGTTGCGCACGGCGCCAGCGTCACGCACTTTGACGTGAATGCAGTCCAGATAGAGGATCGGGTACAGCGCGTCCAGTGGTCTGGCTTGCCACAGCTTGACCTCGTCACTCACCGCGTCGGTAATCGCCGAGATCAGGCTGGGAGAGACCTCTGTGCCGTACATTTCCTGTAAGTGAGCCTGGATTTCTCTGACACTCAAACCGCGAGCGTAGAGAGAGATGACTTTGTCATCGAAGCCCGTCCAGCGGGTTTGATGCTTGGCCACCAACTGCGGCTCGAAGGACGCCTGCCGGTCGCGAGGGATGTCGAGCGGCAGTTCGCCGAAGTCGCCCTTCAGGGTTTTACCGCTGTGACCGTTGCGCGCATTGGCGGCGGTGTTGGTGATCGCTGCGCTTTTGTCGTGCCCCAAGTGTTCGGTCATCTCGGTTTCAAGGGCCCGCTCCACCAGCATCTTGGTGAGCTGTTTGAGCAGGCCGTTTTCGCCGATCAGATCTTCGGGCTTTTTGTAGTTGGCCAGCAGACTGTCGGCCAGTTTAACCAGTTCAGGATCAGGCTTGACTCGTTTGGCGCGCTTGGGTTTTGGCTCGGTCATTGGATTTCCTTGGGGTAGGCAGTCTCCTGCCAAATGACCGTTTACACAAAACTAATTACACCCTCGGGGTGAGGGGTGGATCTAAACTTCAACGCAGACTCAAGCCTTACGCAAAGCCACCTGCCAAACCCGCGCAACATCACTCGCCCGTTCCCGCAACAACCGCGGCGCCTCGGCACACGCCTGCTCCAGCGTCATCGGTCCACTGGCCAAGGCAAACGCGGCATCGATGCCATGTTCGTACAACGCCTGATAACCCTCACCCAGCGTCCCGGCGAGGACGATCACCGGCACGCCGTGCTCCCGAGCAATACGCGCCACACCAAATGGCGTCTTGCCACGCAGGGTCTGAGCATCGAAACGACCTTCTCCGGTGATCACCAGGTCCGCGCCCTTGACCGCATCGTCCAGGCCAACCAGTTCGGCGACCACTTCAACACCGGCCTTGAACTGCGCCCCCAGAAACGCCTTGGCAGCAAACCCCAGGCCGCCAGCCGCACCGCTGCCCGGTTCGTCACGAACGTCTTTGTTCAGGACCTGAGCGCACCGCTCGGCAAAGTGCCCGAGCGCGCGATCCAGTTGCTGGACTTGCTCGGGTGATGCCCCTTTTTGCGGGCCAAAAATCGCTGAGGCACCGTGAGGGCCACACAGTGGATTGTTGACGTCGGCGGCGATGTCGAAGCGCACCTCGGCCAGACGCGGATCGAATTCACTCAGATCAATGCGGGCCAGCTGTCCAAGCGCCAGACCACCCGGTGCCAGTGTTCGGCCCTGTGCGTCCAGCAGTTTGACGCCCAAAGCTTGCATCGCACCCGCCCCGCCGTCGTTGGTGGCGCTGCCGCCAATCGCCAGAATGACCCGTTGCGCTCCGGCATCGAGCGCCGCGCGGATCAATTCGCCGGTGCCGAACGTGCTGCTGAAGCACGCATCACGCTTGCCCGGCGGAACCAGTTGCAGGCCACTGGCCTCAGCCATTTCGATGATCGCGGTGTGGCTCTGAGGCAACCAGCCCCAAGCGGCCTCAACCGTCGCGCCGAGCGGCCCACGGACTTGGGTGCGGCGCAGTTCGCCCTCGCACGCCGCCAGAATCGACTCGACGGTCCCCTCCCCACCGTCCGCCATCGGGCATTTGACCAGGAGCGCATCGGGCCAAACCTGCGCCAACCCGAGAGCAATGGCATCAGCCACACCCTGAGCACTCAGGCTGTCCTTGAACGAATCGGGGGCGATGACGATTTTCATGCGAATTCTCCAGTTCCAATGCGCTCCATGCTGCCAGCAGGCAAGAACAATAACGCCGGTCCACTGCACAAGCGGCCATGACGATTATTGTTCATTTCCACAAAACCGACATTGTGATGCCTGGGATGGCCCCTTCGCGAGCAGGCTCGCTCCCACAGGGGGAACGCGTTCAAAATGTGGGAGCGAGCCTGCTCGCGAAGGCGTCCTTGCAGTCACCACATCTCTACTCAGTTTGCGGAAGCAGTTGCACACCAAGGTACAAAGCAAGCATCCCGTCGAGTCTCAACGGATCAACACCACTGAGCTCGGCAATCCGCTCCATTCGATAACGCAGACTATTGCGATGAATCCCCAGCGCATCAGCACACGCCTGGCTCTGACCATCGTGATCGCACCAGCAGCGCAACGTCGCCAGCAGTTGGCCGTTGCCATCCTTGGCGATGACTTTGCGCAGCGGTTTGAGCAACTCGTCCAGCGCGTCGTCATTGCGGTGCCGCCAGAGCATCACCGGCAACCGATAACGATTGAGCGTCAGCAAGCGGGAGTGCGGCAATATCTCTCGCCCATAGGCCAGTAAGTCGCCGACGCGTCGATAGCAACGACGCAATCCCGACAGCCCATCGGCCTGCCCGCCCACGGCGATGCGCAGAATGTTCCAGCCGAGGCCGTCGAGTTTTTCCAGCAACCGGTCATTCTCGATCGCTTGCGCGGCCGGCCGGCACCAGAGCAACGAAGACTTGGCCGAGCTCACGCACCAACTGTCCGGGTAGCGCGAAGTCAACCAGGCGCTGAGCGCCTCGACGGTTTGCCCCGGACCGTGTTCCATCCCTAACTCGAACAGGTACGGCACCCGCGTCATCTGCGGCTTGAGCCCAAGCTGTTGCGCCTCGTCGATCAACCGCGGCGAATCCCCGGCCTCGCTGAGCAGCAATGCCAGCAGATCGTCGCAACGCTGGCGCCGCCATTGCTGTTCGGCCTGCTGATTGCGCTGGCCGACCAGCATCTCGGCGGTCATCCGCACCAGTTCGGCGTAGGTGCGCAATTGCTCGGGTTCACCGGTGATGCCCAGCACGCCAATCAAACGCTGATCGAGCAACAGCGGCAAGTTGATGCCCGGCTGCACGCCTTTCAAATGAATCGCCGTTTGAGCGTCGATCTCCACCACCCGACCGTTGGCGAGCACCAGTTGCGCACCTTCATGCCGGGTGTTGACCCGCTCCGGTTCGCCGCTGCCGAGAATCAGCCCCTGGCTGTCCATGACGTTGACGTTGTACGGCAGGATGGCCATCGCCCGGTCGACGATGTCCTGGGCCAGGTCGTGATCGAGTTCGAACATAGCGGGGATCCTTGAAAGCGTGATGGAGCGGATTGTTCACCCGCACAGGCCTTGGTTGCAAACCCTGTGCTCAGGCACAAAGACAATGACCCAAGCGGTGGCCGAGACTCACCGGGCGGTCAACGTTACCCTTGCATCGCAAAAAATCATAATAAAGAGAGAGCCCGCCATGTCACAGAGCGCCGCCGCTACCCAGGCCATCGTTGACGAAAAAAACGCCGTCTACAAACGCATTACCCTGCGTTTGATTCCCTTCATCTTCATCTGCTACCTGTTCAACTACCTTGACCGGGTGAACGTTGGATTTGCCAAGCTGCAGATGCTTGACGCACTGAAATTCAGCGAAACCGTGTACGGCCTCGGGGCCGGGATCTTCTTTATCGGCTACGTGCTGTGCGGCGTACCCAGCAACCTGGCCCTGACCAAATTCGGCCCGCGCCGCTGGATCGCGCTGATGATGATCGTCTGGGGCTCGCTCTCGACCTGCCTGCTGTTCGTCACCACCCCGACCGAGTTCTACACCTTGCGCCTGTTCACCGGCGCGGCCGAAGCCGGGTTCTTCCCGGGCGTGGTGCTTTACCTTTCGCAGTGGTTCCCGACCTTCCGCCGCGGCCGCATCATGGCGTTGTTCATGTCGGCGATCCCGGTGTCCGGCCTGCTCGGCAGCCCGTTCTCCGGCTGGATTCTCAACCACTTCGCCGCAGGCCAGGGCGGTTTGGCCGGCTGGCAGTGGATGTTCCTGCTGCAAGGTATCCCAACCGTGATCCTCGGCGCCCTCGCTTACTTCCTGTTAAGCGACAGTTACGCCAACGCCAAATGGCTCACGCCGTTCGAGCGCTCGGTGCTGGAAGCCGACCACGCTGAAGACCTGGCCAACAAACCGAAAAACACCACCGACTCGCTGTTGGCCGTGTTCAAGAACCCGGCGATCTGGGCGTTTGGCCTGATCTATTTCTGCATCCAGAGCGGCGTCTACGCGATCAACTTCTGGCTGCCGTCGATCATCAAAAACCTGGGCTTCAGCGATAACCTGGTGATCGGCTGGTTGAGTGCGATTCCGTACCTGCTGGCGGCGCTGTTCATGTTGATGGTCGGCCGCTCGGCGGACCTGCGCAAAGAACGCCGCTGGCATTTGGTGGTGCCGATGCTGATGGGCGCGGTCGGTTTGCTGATCGCTGTGAACTTTGCGACTACACCGGCCATTGCCATCCTCGGCCTGACCATCGCCACCATGGGCGCCCTCACCGGCCTGCCGATGTTCTGGCCGGTGCCGACTGCGCTGCTCAGCGCGGGCGCTGCGGCGGGTGGTTTGGCGTTGATCAACTCCATGGGGCAGATGGCGGGGTTCCTGAGTCCGTATCTGGTGGGTTGGGTCAAGGACAGCACCGGGTC
Organism: Pseudomonas sp. LS2P72; assembly: GCF_054897865.1. Lineage (NCBI taxonomy): Bacteria > Pseudomonadati > Pseudomonadota > Gammaproteobacteria > Pseudomonadales > Pseudomonadaceae > Pseudomonas > Pseudomonas sp. LS2P72. Next base: position 3,491,497 of record NZ_CM142708.1, on the reverse strand, counting down.
GACCGATGCCGCGCTTTACCTGCTCGCGGGCGTGATTGTTTGCGGGAGTTTGTTGGCGTTGCGCATGACGCGGACGTTGCGGGTTTAAGCTTCAGTAGACATGAGAAACGGCCCTTTTCGGGCCGTTTTTTTGCCGAGGTGTTCGGCTTGAGTTTTGTGGTGTTGCTTAAATCTATCCCCTCACCCCAGCCCTCTCCCCAAGGGGCGAAGGGGAAAGGGAGCAGATCTTCATGCTTTTCAGAACCTGAGTTCGGCTCGATATTTCACGTCGGTGTATCTCGGGAGAACACCTCGGTCAGTCCCCTCTCCCTCCGGGAGAGGGTTAGGGTGAGGGCTGCTTTTGCGTTTAACCCGGTGGATCGATGTTATCCAACGCCCGATTCACCGCCAGTTCGCCCAGCATGATGATCTGCGCAATACCCAGCAGCGAATTGCGACTCGGCCCCTCCATCTGATCCGCCAGATCCATGGTCATGACATTGGCCGAGGCCAACGACTCGCATGCGTGGGCCAGCAGGGATTCGGTATCGAGTTCTGGGTTAACAATGAACATGGTGCCGGGGGTGCGCGGGGTGGCTTTGATGTGGGCAGCCAGATTGAGGTAGTGATCGAGGGCGCGGTCGGCGGCTTCGTGGAGTTTTTTTGAATCGAGTGATTCGCACGGAGATGCCGGATCGGTGTCCGGCGGATTGGGCGTTACTTTGAACATGGATGAAACTCCTAATTGAATTAAAGGAGCCTTCACCCTCGCTACCAAACGAAGGGTGGCGGCCATACGAAGGTTGGTAGACCGGCAATTAGGACCCGGCGCCCCCGAAGGAGCCCTGCGCATGGCCACCATAAAACCGAGACCTGAAAAGGCCTACAAACGGTGGCGCTATGCGCCTAATTGCCGGGCTACCAAACCCGATCGCTGTTATTCAGCGACCGGGAAACGATAGAGCCCAGGCCCAAGGCGCACAAGCCGGCGGATTCTGGCGTAGTCGTAGGCAGCGGCGCAAGGATGTGTAGCCCGAATCAGTATCTGGAGATGTCGATTAAACAACTCCGTCATTGCTCACTTTTCAATCGACAGGAGGACGGATAAGTCGGCTCGGGTTTGGCGAGGGAAACACCCTGCAGTTCAGAACTGCAGGATATGTGGACGTTTAGCCTTGACCGAGACCGGTTAATGGGCGTCCCTGATTAGACCCCAATCACCGAGACCGTGTTGCTATTAAAGTTGCATACATAAGCGCGGCTACCCTCCGGACTGACGGCGATCCCCATCGGATACTTCCCGACCGGGATATTCGTCAGGACTTGATACGTCGCCGTATCAATCACCGAGACCATGTTGTTAAAAAGGATGCTGACATAAGCGCGGGTACCGTCCGGGCTGAAAGCGATCTCATTCGGATTCATCCCGACCGGGATGTGCGTCACTCGATGCGTCGCCGTATCAATCACCGAGACCGTGTTGCTAACCCAGTTGCAGACATAAACACGGGTACCGTCCGGGCTGAAAGCGAGGCCGTGCGGACGGTCCCCGACCTGGATGGTCGTCAGGACGTGATACGTCGCCGTATCAATCACCCAGACCGTGGTGCTACCTTGGTTGCTGACATAAGCACGGGTGCCGTCCGGGCTGACGGCGATCCCGTACGAGTAGTTCCCGACCGGGATGTTCGTCAGGACTTGATACGTCGCCGTATCAATCACCGAGACCGTGGTGCTACCCATGTTGCCGACATAAGCACGGGTACCGTCCGGGCTAAAGGCGATCCCGATCGCATTGAACCCGACTGAAATGTTCGTCAGGACTTGATCCGTCGCCGTATCAATCACCGAGACCGTGTTGCTAACCGAGTTGCAGACATAAACACGGGTACCGTCCGGGCTGACGGCAACCCCCGCGGGACTCTTCCCGACCGTGATGTCCGTCAGGACTCGATGCGTTGCTATATCAATCACCGAGACCGTGTCGCTACCCTGGTTGCAGACATAAGCGCGGGTACCGTCCGTGCTGACAGCGATCCCGTGCGGATTGCTCCCGACCGAGATGCTACCGACCGACCCCAGCCCCGTAACGGTTACAGTTGCGTTGGCGACCTGAGCACCACTCGTAGCGCTCAGACTGTAAGAGCCAGGGATGAGAGCACCTTTGACGCGGCTGACGCTGAGCCTGCCGACATCGTCGGTGATGAAGTCGCGCGGGCCACTGCCGCCATCGTCGTACTCAAAGCTGTCCGGGAGAATCAGACTGATCTCGCCCCCGGAGACGGGGGTGTTACTGCTGGTACTGAGAAGCAACTCAACGTTGAGCCGGCCAGCCGGGGCGATGGTGTAGGGCTTGTTGGTGAAGGTCGGCACACCATGCTGTCCTGCGGCCTCACCCGTCACCTGCGCCGTAGCCGGTTTGGACGTGGCAATGACCGCGCCACCTCTGACCTGCTCATAGATCACCCTCACCGCGCTGTCGGCAATGACCTTGGCATTGGGCACCATCAATTTATAGGTGAACGGAATCCGCGAAACGGTGGTTTCAACGGAATGCGGCACCGCTGGGCTGCCAGGCGGCGTTGACGTGTATTTCACGCGAATGATGTCCTCGGCTTGCCACAGCGGTGCAAAGGCATGCACCAACACGGTCAGATCCTTGCTACCGAGTTTGCTGAGGTCGATGGTTTTCGGGTCATCGCTGGGGTCATCCGGGTCTTCGGCCAGGTCGGGGGCCACCAGCCGAGGGGTCTTGAGATACACATCCACCAGCAATGACTCCGACCATGGTGAATCCTTGTCAGGTCCGTTTCCCACCTGGTCGGTCACGGTGTACGAAAACACGAACCGGGGATGATCACCGGCGCGTTCGAAAACGGCTTTGTCGACGGTGACGCGAATCCTTGTTGGCTCGGCGGAAGGATTGGCCGGTGCTTCGGCAGGCGTGACGTCGCGGTAGACGTCCTGGCCGTTGCAGTTCAACCGGATTCTGTCGTAGGCCCGGCAGTAAGGGTAAGAGAAACACACCTGCACACCCTGCGCCGCGCGGTCGGCGTCAATGCCGTTTTCGAGTACGTCCTGGGGCAGAATCAGTTCCAGCTCAGAGTGGCCATCGTCGCCATGAATGCGGTCTTCGATACCGGGGCGGATGGCGTTGTACAGGATTTCCAGCGGTGGCGTGGATGTGCCCATGTTGTGGCTGCCACGGGTCACCGTATAGGTGAGACGGTTGACGAACTCGGGCCTCAGCAGATTTTTGGGAATGTACAGGAAGACAGAATCATCCCTGGAGGCTGTCTGCGTACGGGTGATGTTTAGTTGGCCGTTCAGGTTCAGCGCAACGGTATCGTTCGGTTCCTGCCCCAGGTACGCATCCACCCTCACCTTGGCGCCGAGGTCGTAAATATCAATAGGCACGCCACAATCTGCACCCTCCACTGACTTGGTGCTGCCGAGTACATCCGGCGGATACAGCACAAGAACGGTGTTATCGGACGAAGTCTCAGCGAGTGTCTCGGTGGATTCGGTGGTCATGAAAATGCTCCTTCGTGGAACGACCGGGAGGTCCGGCGCTTGGAGCTATCACACAGCGATCAGGGGCGGACTGGCTACTGTCAAATCTGACAGTAGCGACAAGCGGTTACCCCGACCTTCATTCGAGGTGTTGAAGCGCCCGACCGTTTCCGGGCAAAAGTGCTGCCAGACGCTTCGTCGATAAATCAGTTTGCCCCGCCCTACCGTTCTGGTATTTGATTGAGCCTTTCCCACCGGTAAAAGGATTTCGGCATGAGCTATCGCACACTGGGTCATTCGGGTTTACAAGTGTCGACCCTGACCCTGGGCACCATGATGTTCGGCGAACAGACCAGCACCGAAGATTCCCTGCGGATCATCGACAAGGCCTGGGACCAGGGCATCAATTTCATCGACACCGCAGACGTTTACACCAACGGCCGCTCCGAAGAGATCGTCGGCGAGGCGATTGCCGGTAACCGCCACGAATGGGTGCTGGCGACCAAGGTCGGTTTCGGCCCGGTAGACGGCGTTCCAAACCGCAGCGGTCTGAGCCGCAAGCACCTGTTCAATGGCATCGACGCCAGCCTGACGCGCCTGGGCACTGACTATCTCGACATCTATTACCTGCACCGCGAAGACCACAACACACCGCTGGAAGTCACGGTGTCGGCGATTGGCGATTTGATCCGCCAGGGCAAGATTCGCTATTGGGGTTTGTCGAACTACCGTGGCTGGCGCATCGCCGAGGTGATTCGTGTGGCCGATCAACTGGGCGTCGACCGCCCGGTGATCAGTCAGCCGCTGTACAACATCGTCAACCGTCAGGCGGAAACCGAGCAGATCACCGCAGCGCAAAACTACGGCCTGGGCGTGGTGCCTTACAGCCCGCTGGCGCGTGGTGTGCTCAGCGGTAAATACGCGCCGGACGCGAAGCCGGATGCCAACAGCCGCGCCGGCCGCGCCGACAAACGCATTCTGGAAACCGAATGGCGCGTCGAATCATTGCGCATTGCTCAGCAGATCCAGCAGTACACCCAGGGTCGCGGCGTGGGCATCGTCGAATTCGCCATCGCCTGGGTGCTGAACAACAGCGCCGTCACCTCGGCGATTGTTGGACCGCGCACCGAAGAACAATGGGATGCCTACACCAAGGCGCAGGCGGTGAAGATTACGGCTGAGGATGAAGCGTTTATTGATTCGTTGGTTGTGCCTGGGCATGCGTCGACGCCGGGGTTTAATGATGTGAGCCATTTCGTGTCGGGGCGCAAACCGGGTCTGGCTTGAGATCTCTCCCTCACCCTAGCCCTCTCCCAAAGGGAGAGGGAACCGATTGGGGGATATTCAGCCTATCCTTCGACTTGGAAATCCCTCGCCGAATCCATAATCGACCGGATCCTTCAGGTCGCACAATTTCGTGAGACACCTCGGTCAGTCCCCTCTCCCTTTGGGAGAGGGCTAGGGTGAGGGGATGACGGTTTGAAATTCTGCAGGGATGTTGGAAATATTGATCACTCGGCCAATATTCAGCACAAAAAACACGTATCCTGCGCGCCCCGTTTGACCTTCAACCCGCGAGGACAGTTTGTCTAAAGGTATCGCTCTATCGGTTTCAGCCTCGGTGCTGTTTGCCGTCATGTATTACTACACTTCGTTGCTCACGCCTTTGAGCGGCGTGGAAATCTTCGGTTGGCGAATGCTGCTGACCCTGCCATGCATGACGGTGTTCATGGTGGTCTCCGGTGAATGGAAACGCGTGGTCGCCCTTTTTCGGCGGCTGGTTGGTCAACCGAAACTGCTCGCCGGCCTGATCGTTTCCGCGACGCTGCTTGGCCTGCAACTCTGGCTATTCATGTGGGCGCCGCTCAACGGCTATAGCCTCGACGTGTCCCTGGGCTACTTCCTGTTGCCGCTGTCCATGGTGCTGACCGGGCGGTTTGCCTATGGCGAGCGACTGTCTTACCTGCAAAAGGTTGCCGTGTTTTTTGCGTCCCTCGGCGTGCTCAACGAGTTGTATCAGGTCGGCGGATTTTCCTGGGCCACCTCGCTGGTCGTCATCGGTTATCCGCTCTACTTCATCCTGCGCAAACGACTGGCGACCGACAACCTCGGCGGCTTGTGGATGGACATGGCCTTGATGTTGCCCGTGGCGCTCTGGTTCGTTCTGGGCGGTGAACAGGGTTTCGCCGTGTTCGATCAACACCCGTGGCTGTCGCTGCTGATTCCGTTGCTCGGCGTCATCAGTGCTTCGGCGCTGGTGGTCTACATCATCGCCAGTCGGTTGTTGCCGTTCAGCCTGTTTGGATTGTTGAGCTATGTCGAACCGGTGCTGTTGCTCGGCGTCGCGCTGCTGTTGGGGGAAAGCATCAAGCCAGGCGAGTGGCTGACCTACATTCCGATCTGGTTGGCGGTGGTGGTTCTGGTGTTCGAAGGGTTCAAGCACCTGGTTCGGCAGCAACGAAAATCGATGTAGCACCCGGCACGAAAAAGCCCGGTCAGCATTGCTGCTGACCGGGCTTTTTTTACATCTGAAACAGCTTAGTCGGCGGAGAGCACACCACGACGCACCTGGTCGCGCTCGATGGATTCGAACAGCGCCTTGAAGTTGCCTTCGCCGAAACCATCGTCGCCTTTACGCTGGATGAATTCGAAGAACACCGGGCCCATCAGGGTTTCCGAGAAGATCTGCAGCAGCAGACGCTTGTCGCCTGACTCGGACGAACCGTCCAGCAGAATGCCGCGCGATTGCAGTTGATCAACCGGCTCACCGTGATTCGGCAAACGACCTTCGAGCATTTCGTAATAGGTTTCCGGCGGCGCGGTCATGAAGCGCATGCCGATGCTTTTCAGGTGATCCCAGGTCTTGATCAGGTCATCGGTCAGGAAGGCAACGTGCTGGATGCCCTCGCCGTTGAACTGCATCAGGAACTCTTCGATCTGCCCGGCGCCCTTGGACGATTCTTCGTTCAGCGGGATTTTGATCATGCCGTCCGGCGCGGTCATGGCCTTGGAGGTCAGGCCGGTGTATTCGCCCTTGATGTCGAAGTAACGGATCTCGCGGAAGTTGAACAGCTTCTCGTAGAAGTTGGCCCAGTAGGCCATGCGACCGCGGTACACGTTGTGGGTCAGGTGGTCGATGATCTTCAGGCCGGCCCCGACCGGGTTGCGGTCAACGCCTTCGATGAACACGAAGTCGATGTCGTAGATCGAGCTGCCTTCGCCGAAACGGTCGATCAGGTACAGCGGCGCGCCGCCGATGCCTTTGATCGCTGGCAGGTTCAGTTCCATCGGGCCGGTTTCGATATGAATCGGCTGGGCGCCCAGTTCCTGAGCCCGGGCAAACGCCTGCTGGGCATTCTTGACGCGAAACGCCATGCCGCACACCGACGGGCCGTGCTCGGCCGCGAAGTACGACGCGACGCTGTGCGGTTCGTTGTTGAGGATCAGGTTGATCTGGCCCTGACGATACAGGTGCACGTCTTTGGAACGGTGGGTCGCGACCTTGGTGAAGCCCATGATCTCGAAGATCGGCTCCAGGGTGTTCGGGGTTGGCGATGCGAATTCGATGAATTCAAAGCCCATCAGGCCCATTGGGTTTTCGTATAAATCTGCCATGGTTGGCGCCTCATCATTTTCTTGTCAATTAACGGATCGTTAGTTGCGAGCAATGCTGAGACCGGCGGGTGGCGCGCAGGAGATGCCCCGCACGCTGCGGGCGAGGAAGTCACCGTAGATCAATTGAAACCCAAAACTCTTCATTGTCGACCCAAGGCTATTGCGGGCGAGGCTTCTGCTGCCAGAAGACGATTATTCTTATATGCGTAACCCGATTCTACACAGCGTAAATCGGTTTGTCCGCCTTCTGTATCAAATCCCCTTTTTCCCTGCTCGCGCAAGGGGTTTGTTGCACAGGAAAATCCCCGCGAGGATCAGCCCTCCTCCCAGGCACATCGCCAGGGTCAACTGCTCGCCCAACAGCAGCGCACCGAGGATCACCGCCGTCAGCGGGTTGAGGGCAATGAACACGCCTGAACGCGTCGCACCGATTTTGCGAATGCCGTCGTAATAGCCAATATAGGCCAGCGCCGAACCCAACACGCCCAGGTACATCAGGCTCAACCATTGCGTGGGTCCGAGGCTGGCAAGTGCAGCAACATTCAACTCACCGCGAACGGCACTGGTCACCCACAGCATCAGCGTGCCCAACAGAATCGAGTACGTCACCGTTTGCACCGGGCCTAGCGTCTGGTTCAGGTTTTTGGAGAACAGCGAATAAACGCCCCAGCCAAGCACGCAGCCGAAGATCAACAGATCGCCAATCCAGGCGTCGGCGTTGCCGGCCAACAACTGTGGATTACGGCTGACGATCACCAGGCTCGCCCCGGCAATGCAGATCGCGATTCCGACGACTTTCGCTCGGCTCAAGCGCTCCTTGAATAGCAGCCATGACGCCAGCCCGATCACGGCCGGGTTCAACGCCACGATCAATGATGCCCGTGAGGCATTGATGTAATGCAGCCCATAAAAGAAGCACAGGCTGTAGAAAAAGATCCCGAAAAAACCCAGCAGCGCCAATTGCAGCCATTGCCTGGGGCTGGGCCTTGCGAGAGGCACGCGGGCCAGTAGCAGAAACACCAGCAACGCCACGCTGGCCAGCAAGAATCGCAGGCTGGCGGCAAACAACGGGCTGAGGCTGTCGGCCAGAAACCGCCCGGCGACAAAGGTCCCGCCCCAGATCATGGTGACGGCAGCCAGTTTCAGATAAACCGGGACGTCCGAAGGGTTGGACAGGCTCTGCTCACAGGTTGTCATAGGTTTCCAGAACGAGAAATCGGCGAGATGACGTATCCTTCGACTAATACCTCCTCATCGTAAAATGAGTAAACACTCATGACCCTGACCCAACTCGAGATCTTTTCTCTGGTCGCCGAACTTCAAGGCTTTACGGCGGCAGCCAATCGCTTGGGGATTTCACAATCCGCGGTCTCTCATGCGCTCAAGTCGCTGGAACAGGAATTGGGCGTCGAGCTGCTGCGCCGGCATCAGTCCCGGGTCGAACTCAGCGACATCGGCCAACAGCTTTTGCTGCGCGCCCGGGCGATGCTGGGTCTGGCCAACACCTTGCGCCAGGAAGCGGCCGATGCGCGCGGGATGAAACGCGGCACGTTGCGCATCGGCTCGTTCGGCCCGACTTCATCGATCAAACTGCTGCCATTGATCCTGCAGCACTACCGCGCGGCTCACCCAGGTATCGAGGTCCACATTGACGAAGGCCCGGACCGACAGGTTATCCAATGGCTGGAGGAGCGCCGAATCGATATCGGCTTCGTGGTGTTGCCCGAGGAGCGGTTCGATACCTTTGCGCTGATCGAGGACCAGATGGTCGCGCTGCTGCCCCTCGATCATCCGCTGGCCCGCCGCGACAGCCTGACCCTGAGCGATTTGTGCAACGACCCGTTCGTGTTGACTGAGGCCGGTTCGTCGGAACTGGTGTCGCGGCTATTCAGTGCCGCGCGGCTGACACCGAACATCCGTTATCGCTGCTCGCAACTGTTGAGCACGTTGGACACCGTTGGCCGAGGCGATGCATTGACGGTCGTCGCCGAAGGCTCATTGCCCGATGATCGCGACGGTCGCTACGTGAAAAAGCCACTGTCGCCAACGGTCACACGCCAGGTTGGTCTGGCGGTGCTCGACCAGCGCCAGTCATCACCCGCGACGCTGGCTTTTATCAAACTGGCCGAGCGCCTGAATTACCGTTGAGCGGCACACACGCCGAGGGCCAACTATCATGGCCTTCTACCTGAACTCTTTTTGGAAGGCGACCCGTCCTGCCAGCATTTTGAGAGCCCCTATTTCATCGTGACAGGTTTCGCAAATGCCACTGAACGTCAAAACCCGCCGCAAACGCGTTATCAGAATGGCTGTGACGCTACTGAGCGGATTACTCCCGGTGCTGTTGGGGTTCGCCATTCTTTATATGCAAGCTGAGCGTACGCTCAAGCAAAGTACTGAACAGACGGCCGAAGAGGCCATTCGTCAATTCGAGTTGATGCTCGACAACACCGCCCAGGCCGCCCGCGAATTGCTGCCACTGGCCGGTCAGAACTGCAATGACGTCAAACTGGCCTTGCGCGAACAGGTCACCCGCCGGCCGTTCGTGCGCTCGACCAATCTGGTGTGGGATAACACTATTTACTGCAGCTCGTTATTCGGTGAGGTTCAGGAAACGATCGTTTCCGGCGACTACAGCAAAGGCGCGTTGTTGCTGATGAAGGGCAACCCGGTCACGCCCGATACTGCATTACTGGTGTATCGGCTCGGCAAAGAAAAACAGGGCGCGTTGAGCACCCTGGATGGGTATCACCTGAGCAATGTATTGCGGCTGATCGGTCGCAAGACATTGCTGCTATTGCAAGTCGGTCCCCATTGGTTGTCCGCCGATGGCAAATTCCATGAAGGTGCCCTGCCTGCCTTTGCGGTGGCGCAAACCCGATTGGCGTCCTCGCGTTACGCCTTTTCGGTGGCGGCCGGGTTTCCTCAAGGCGAAACCTGGCGTTTCATGAGCAGTGAGTATCCGCCGCTGTTCAGCTTGCTGATCTTCTTCGGCGTGGTGTCCGGCTTGATCGGGTACTTTGTGCAAAAACGCTCGACATCACCCAGCAATGAAATGCGGCGCGCTCTGGAAGCTGGGGAGTTCATTCCGTACTTTCAACCCGTGGTGCATGGCGACAACAAGAAGTGGTCCGGCACCGAGGTGCTGATGCGCTGGAATCATCCAAAGGAAGGTCTGGTGCGCCCGGAGCTGTTCATTCCGTTTGCCGAACACTCCGGGCTGATTGTGCCAATGACCCGCTCATTGATGCAGCAGACCGCCGAATGGTTGGCGCCTGTTTCATCTTCCTTCGAGGGCGTTTTCCACATCGGCATCAACATTACCGCCAGCCACTGCAAGGACCTGGAACTGGTCGACGAGTGCCGCCAATTCCTCGCAGCCTTCGAACCGGGTGCCGTCAGCCTGGTGCTGGAACTCACCGAGCGCGAACTCATCGAACCCACGGCCATCACCCACCAACTGTTCGAGCAGCTTCATGCGCTGGGCGTGATGATCGCGATCGATGACTTCGGCACCGGTCACTCAAGCCTCGGTTACCTGCGCCAGTTCAATGTGGACTTTCTGAAAATCGACCAGAGTTTTGTCGCCATGATCGGCGTTGACGCCCTCTCACGGCATATCCTGGACACCATCATCGAACTCTCGGCCAAGCTCGACCTGGGTATCGTCGCCGAAGGCGTGGAAACCGTGGAACAAAGTGATTATCTGACTGCCCACGGCGTGAACTTCTTGCAAGGTTATCTGTTCGGCCGGCCAATGCCCGGCGCGGACTTCGTTAACGCATTAAGTCACCATTAACTAGCGGCGCTCAGCGCCGAGACAAAAAATCGCGCACCAATTTGAATCAAAAGACTACTGTTGTTACATGAAGAAAAAGACATGATTTACTCTTGGCCAATTAACTACTACAATTTTTCATGCCTGCGCTAGATTGGCAGGTGAGCCATTATCACCGAGTCGCTTCAAGGCTCTTGGCTTATAGCTTTGTTTGCGGTTGGTATCAGCCAAACACACTATTGGAGTAAAGATATTGTCCAGACTCGCTGAATTTCGTGCAGCTGAAAAGGCCCTTCAAGAGCAGCTCAAGCAGCTGGAAAGCCTGAAGAATGATGCCGGGCTCAAGAAAGAAATCGAATTCGAAGAAAAGCTCCAGGGGCTGATGAAAACCTACGGCAAGAGCCTGCGCGACATCATCGCCATTCTCGATCCGAACCCGGCAAAATCCGGTCTGCAACAGGCAACGCCTAAAACCCGCCGCGCTCGTGTGGTCAAGGTTTATCAGAACCCGCACACCGGTGAACTGATTGAAACCAAGGGTGGCAACCACCGCGGCCTGAAAGCCTGGAAGGAACAATACGGTGCAGCTACCGTTGATTCCTGGCTGCGCGGCTAAGCACTCGCGGTGAAAAAAAAGCCCTGCCAATGCAGGGCTTTTTCATGGACGCCTTCTAAATGCAACGATTGGCGTCGATCAACTCGCTACTTGCTGAATAACTTTGTGCTTAATCCGTTTGGGTATCTAAAAATTTCCGAATGCGCTGAAACCGGTAGCCATTGAAATCTTTAACTAAAGTTTCAAGCTGTTACGGGCCGCGTCTATTTCATCCTGACTTGCCTTATAAACCTCAGCCTGCCCCGCGTAGGAAAGAACATAGGCTTTATCTGCATCTACGGCGGCAACCAATGTTTGAGAAAGCACATGCCTTCCGTTCTGCGTGATCGTGCAGGTAGTTTCCAGCGCGGATAAGCGGCTCAAGGTCGTCGGGTGAATCTTGTTGCAGACACTTTGATAACCGCCTTGAAAGAAGTCCTTCTGCACCGACTTGCGCATCTCCAGCAATACGCCCTGCAGATTCACCTGATGGCCACTTTCCACCTGAGTCATGGTCAACTCCATCACCATCACCGGCGTGCCGTCCTGATCATTCTTCACCGCGCGCTGGCGGGAAACGTGGGTGTTGGCGCCATTTTGCGGGACGGCTTCGACCTCCCAGCCGTTGGGCCAGGTCATGATTGGCTCATCTGCGTGAGCGCTGCTAACACCTGAAAGCACGCAGATCAGGACAACCATCGATTTACAGAAACGAATCATTGCAATGAACACTCACGGATTGAACCGTAAAGTCTGAGCCTCGCCCGCCTGTCAGGCAATAGCCGACGCTTTCGGTTTGGTGATGTCAGAGCCCTTGCGTATCATTGTCGTCATTCGTTAGCCCCATTATTTTTCCGGAGGGCCCATGAGCCTGCACGAATTGAACACCTTCCCAGGCGTCACCGCCCAACCTGACACCGCCACCCAGAAGTTCGTCTTCAATCACACCATGCTGCGGGTCAAGGACATCACCAAGTCCCTGGATTTCTACACGCGCATTTTGGGTTTCTCGCTGGTGGAAAAACGCGACTTCCCGGAAGCCGAGTTCAGCCTGTATTTCCTGGCGCTGGTCGATAAAAACCAGATCCCGGCCGACGCTGCTGCCCGCACCGAGTGGATGAAGTCGATCCCCGGCATTCTCGAACTGACCCACAACCACGGCACCGAGAACGACGCGGATTTCGCTTACCACAACGGCAACACCGACCCGCGTGGCTTTGGCCACATCTGCATCTCGGTGCCGGACATCGTCGCTGCGTGCGAGCGCTTCGAAGCGCTGGGCTGCGATTTCCAGAAGCGCCTGAATGATGGCCGTATGAAGAGCCTGGCATTCATTAAAGACCCGGATGCTTATTGGGTTGAGATCATTCAGCCTGCACCGATGTAATCAAAAATCAAAAGATCGCAGGCTTCGCCAGCGCCTACAAAAGCCAAGTCAGGCTGCGAACTTTTGATCCATCCACAAAAAACCCCATGATCGCTCATGGGGTTTTTGTGTTTTCAGCGTCGAGTGTTATGCCGGGGCCGAAGTCCGGATCAGGTGATCGAATGCGCTTAGGGAGGCTTTGGCGCCCTCGCCCACCGCAATCACGATCTGCTTGTACGGCACGGTGGTCACGTCACCGGCAGCGAACACGCCCGGCATCGACGTTTCACCGCGAGCATCGACGATGATCTCACCGCGAGGCGACAACTCGATGGTGCCTTTGAGCCAGTCGGTGTTGGGCAGCAAGCCGATCTGCACGAAGATCCCTTCCAGCTCGACGGTACGCAACTCGTCCGACTGACGATCCTTGTAACGCAGGCCGTTGACCTTCTGGCCGTCGCCCAACACTTCAGTGGTTTGCGCACTGGTGATGACAGTGACGTTCGGCAGGCTGTGCAACTTGCGCTGCAAGACCGCATCGGCGCGCAACTGCACGTCGAACTCCAGCAGTGTTACGTGGGACACGATGCCCGCCAGGTCGATGGCCGCTTCGACGCCGGAGTTACCGCCGCCAATCACCGCCACGCGCTTGCCTTTAAACAGCGGACCGTCGCAGTGTGGGCAGTACGCCACGCCTTTGTTGCGGTATTGCTGCTCACCCGGGACATTCATTTCACGCCACCGCGCACCGGTCGCCAGGATCACGGTCTTGGCTTTCAGGGTCGCGCCGCTGGCGAAGTGAACTTCGTGCAACTCACCGCTCTTGCCCGGCAGCAACTTGTCAGCGCGTTGCAGGTTCATGATGTCGACGTCGTATTGCTTGACGTGTTCTTCCAGCGCCACGGCCAGCTTCGGCCCTTCGGTTTCCTGCACGGAGATGAAGTTTTCGATGGCCATGGTGTCGAGCACTTGCCCACCAAAACGTTCAGCCGCCACGCCAGTGCGAATGCCTTTTCGGGCAGCGTAGATTGCAGCCGCAGCACCGGCAGGGCCACCGCCGACAACCAGCACGTCAAAGGCCTCTTTCGCGCTGATCTTCTCGGCTTGACGCTCGATACCGCTGGTGTCGATCTTGGCGAGGATTTCTTCCAGGCCCATACGACCCTGGCCAAAGTTCACGCCGTTCAGGTAAACGCTTGGCACGGCCATGATCTGACGGTCATCGACTTCGGCCTGGAACAGCGCGCCGTCAATGGCGACGTGGCGGATGTTCGGGTTAAGCACGGCCATCAGGTTCAGTGCCTGGACTACGTCCGGGCAGTTCTGGCAGGACAGCGAGAAGTAAGTCTCGAAGCTGAACTCGCCTTTGAGCGAACGAATCTGCTCGATCACTTCTACGCTGGCTTTCGAAGGGTGGCCGCCGACTTGCAGCAACGCCAGCACCAGCGAAGTGAATTCATGGCCCATCGGGATGCCGGCGAAACGCAGGCTGATATCGGCACCCGGGCGGTTGATCGAGAACGATGGTTTACGTGCATCGTCACCGTTGTCGAGCAACGTAATCTGGGTAGAAAGACTGGCAACGTCTTTGAGTAATGCGAGCATTTCCTGGGATTTCGCACCGTCGTCGAGGGAAGCGATGATCTCGATCGGCTGGGTGACCCGTTCCAGGTACGATTTCAACTGGGCTTTAAGATTGGCGTCCAACATACGGGCGATTTCCTTTATTCGTTTCGAAAAAAAACGCCCGAGCGAATCTCGCCCGGGCGTTTTTATTGGGCGGTTGCAGCTTACTTAGGTGCGGAACCCCGCCCTGATGATGCGATCCACAGACTTAGATCTTGCCGACCAGGTCCAGGGACGGAGCCAAAGTGGCCTCGCCTTCTTTCCACTTGGCTGGGCAAACCTGGCCTGGGTGAGCAGCGACGTACTGAGCAGCCTTGATTTTGCGCAGCAACTCGGAAGCGTCACGACCCACACCGCCGTCGTTCAGTTCAACGATTTTGATCTGGCCTTCCGGGTTGATCACGAAGGTGCCACGGTCAGCCAGACCTGCTTCTTCGATCAGCACGTCGAAGTTGCGGGAGATGGCGTGAGTCGGGTCGCCGATCATGGTGTACTGGATTTTGCCGATGGCGGGCGAAGTGTTGTGCCAGGCAGCGTGGGCAAAGTGAGTATCGGTGGAAACGCTGTAGATCTCGACGCCCAGCTTCTGGAACGCGTCGTAGTTGTCAGCCAGGTCTTCCAGTTCGGTCGGGCAAACGAAGGTGAAGTCGGCAGGGTAGAAGAACACGACAGACCACTTGCCTTTCAGGTCAGCGTCCGACACTTGTACGAAGTCGCCATTTTTGTAGGCGGTAGCTTTGAATGGTTTAACTTGGCTGTTGATGATAGGCATCGATGACTCTCCGTCAGGGTTGAAAAGTTTGGTTGAGAAGTTGATGGGGTGAATCCTACCCACTCGATTGCCAGATCGCTCATTGGCAAAGCTCATGCTGCTCATTGGTTTTCGCTATTAGCGGAACGTATTAATAGAAGAAAACCTACTTAGCGGCGCCAATGGTTTTTTCCGCGAGCGGTGTCATCCCGAGAAACGGGCTGGCTTCAACATAGCGCATGGCGGACTTCATATCCTTCCAGCCCACGTAACTCATCAACGACTTCAAGTCCCAACCGCTCTGATGCGCCCAAGTGGCAAAGCCGCGCCGCAAGGAGTGACTGGTGTAGTGCTCGGCCGGGATGCCGGCACGCTCCAGCGCCTGGCGCAGTAACGGGATCACGCTGTTGGCGTGCAGCCCCTCCTCGCTCAAGTGGCCCCAACGATCGATGCCTCGGAATACAGGCCCGCGAACCAATGCAGCTTCAGTGATCCAGTCGATGTAGGCCTGCACCGGGCACAGGCGCTGCAATGCAGGAGTCTGGTAAGTCTTGCCGAGGTTTTCGCGGTCACTCTTGGTGCGCGGCAAATAGAGCGTGATGCCTGAGCCGGCAGCCGCTTGCACATGCTCGATCTGTAGCCGGCACAGCTCATCGCTACGAAAGCCGCGCCAGAAGCCCAACAGGACCAGCGCCCTGTCGCGTCGGGCCCGCAACAGAGCCGGTTGATCGTGTTCAGATTTCGCGGTTTGCGCTTCTTGCTCCAACCAGGCAACCACTTGCTCCAGATGTTGAAGCTGTAAAGGCTCGGCCTGTTTTTCTTGAGCCGGGTGCAGCGCGCGAATGCCCTTGAAGACCTTGCGCACCACCGGCGCCTTGGTGGGATCGGGAAAACCCTGACTGTTGTGCCATTGCGCCAGTGCTGACAAACGCAACTTCAAGGTATTGATCGACAGCACTCCCGCGTGAGCGACGAGGTAGCGCGCGACGCTGTCGCTGGTTGCCGGCAGAAAGCCGCCCCAACTGACTTCGAAATGCTCGATAGCCGCCCGGTAGCTGCGACGGGTGTTGTCGCGGGTGGCGGCTTGCAGGTAACGATCCAGATCGGTCATGGGCTCAACTCTCTAAAACGTACCGCTTTGGCGGGTGAAAACGCGCCGCATGGTTCATCACACGGGGTAATACCAGTATATCCCGCATGAATACCGATCGTATTTTAAGTTTTTAATTAGCGTGGTACATTGTGTACTTGGGTGGCATGTACCACAGTACGAAATCGTAGGAGAACTCATGGCTCGTGGCGGCGTAAACAAAGCAGTGGTCCAGGCAGCACGCTTGGCAATTTTGGCTCGCGGCGAAAACCCAAGCATTGATGCGGTACGGATCGAGATGGGCAACACGGGCTCGAAAACCACGATTCATCGCTATTTGAAGGAACTGGATGACGGCGCCGAGCGCGCCGAGGCGCCGCCGGAACCTATTGATGATGAGCTTACGGGGCTGGTCTCGCGGCTGGCACAAAGACTCAAGGAGCAGGCTCAGGAGCCCATCGATCAGGCACGCGCGCAGTTCGATCAGCAGCGAAAAGAGTTGGAAATACAGTTGAAGGAAGCTCAACAAGCGAATGGCGAACTGCATCAGCAGTACGAGATTCAAAGTCTGGCACTGACTCAAGAGTCCGAGGCCCTGCAAGAAACCCGCGCCATGCTGCAGACCGAACAAACCCGCAATGCCGGACTGAACCAGGCGCTGGCCGATTTCGAATTACGCTTGCAAGACAAGGATGAGCAGATTCGCTCATTGGAAGAAAAACACCTGCACGCTCGCGATGCTCTGGAACACTATCGCAACGCCGTCAAAGAACAGCGTGAGCAGGAACAACGTCGCCATGAAGGCCAGGTGCAGCAGATTCAGATGGAATTGCGCCAGGCCCAGCAAAGCGCATTGGTGCGTCAGGATGAGATCACGCAACTGCACCGCGACAACGAGCGTTTGTTAACGGAGAACCGTGGCACCCTGAGAGAGTTGAGCCTGCTGCAGGATCAACTCAAGCAAACCAACGTTCGACAGGATCAGCTACTGGAACAGGTGAACCGTATCGACAGCGAACGCACCCTCCTGCAGGAACGCTTGCGCGCTGCCCTGCTGGAAAGTCAGTCATTGAAACAGAGCGTCGACGAGCAGTCGCAGACAAACAAAGCGCTGGAAATCGAGTTGCTCAAGACTCAGACGAGCCTCGATGAGAGCGTGCGCCTGGCGGCCGTCATTGCGACAGCGCCAGACGCATCAGATGCCAAAAAGGACGATTAACCCTCGACCGGCGTGCGCATGGTGACGAACTCTTCGGCGGCAGTCGGGTGCACGCCGATGGTTTCATCGAAATCGCGCTTGGTGGCACCTGCTTTCAAGGCTATCGCCAAGCCCTGCACAATTTCCCCAGCCTCCGGACCGACCATGTGACAGCCCAGAACCTTGTCGGTCTTGGCGTCCACCACCAACTTCATCAAGGTGCGTTCCTGGCATTCGGTCAGGGTCAGTTTCATTGGACGGAAGCGGCTTTCGAAGATTGTCACATCGTGACCCGCCTCCCGGGCTTCTTCCTCGGTGAAACCGACCGTGCCGATATTCGGCAAGCTGAATACCGCGGTCGGAATCATCTTGTAATCGACCGGGCGATACTGCTCAGGCTTGAACAAACGTCGCGCAACGGCCATGCCTTCCGCCAACGCCACCGGCGTCAGCTGAACCCGACCGATCACATCGCCAAGCGCCAGAATCGACGGCTCAGCCGTCTGATATTGCTCATCGACCTCGACGAAACCTTTCTTGTCGAGTTTGACCCCGGTGTTTTCCAGCCCAAGATTGTCGAGCATCGGACGTCGACCGGTGGCGTAGAACACACAATCCGCTTCCAGCTCACGGCCGTCCTTGAGCGTCACCTTAAGGCTGCCATTGGCCTGCTTGTCGATACGCTCGATATCGGCGTTGAATTGCAGGTCCATGCCGCGCTTGGTCAGCTCTTCCTGCAGGTGTTTGCGCACCGCGCCGTCGAAGCCCCGCAGGAACAGTTCACCGCGATACAGCAACGTGGTGTCGGCGCCCAGACCGTGGAAGATCCCGGCGAATTCAACGGCGATGTAACCACCGCCTACCACCAGAACACGCTTGGGCAGCTCTTTGAGGAAGAACGCCTGGTTGGAACTGATCGCGTGCTCGTGCCCCGGAATTTCCGGAATCTGTGGCCATCCACCCGTAGCAATCAGGATGTTTTTGGCGGTGTAGCGCTCGCCATTGATCTCGACCTGGTGCGGACCAACGATCTTCGCGTGACCTTCATGCAGGGTCACGCCACTGTTAACCAGCAGGTTGCGATAGATGCCGTTCAGGCGATTGATCTCGCGATCCTTGTTGGCGATCAACGTCGCCCAATCGAATTTCGCTTCACCCGGTGTCCAGCCAAAACCCGAAGACTGCTCGAAGTCTTCGGCGAAGTGCGCGCCGTAGACCAGCAGCTTCTTCGGCACACAGCCGACGTTCACACAAGTGCCACCCAGGTAGCGGCTCTCGGCCACAGCCACTTTCGCGCCAAAACCGGCAGCAAAACGCGCAGCCCGCACACCGCCGGAACCGGCGCCAATTACATAAAGGTCAAAATCGTAGGCCATTTTCAATCTCCTCGGCAGTCCACAAGCATACCCGCAGACGTCCGTTGGGCAAGCGCTGCTAACGATATGGGGACGGAAAATGAAAAAGCCACCCGAAGGTGGCTTTTCAATACAAGTGGGTCAGAGGCTATCAGTAAGCCTTGCCAGTCTTGTAGAAGTTCTCGAAGCAGAAGTTGGTGGCCTCGATGTAGCCTTCAGCGCCACCGCAGTCAAAACGCTTGCCCTTGAACTTGTAGGCAATCACGCAACCGTTTTTCGCCTGTTTCATCAGGGCGTCGGTGATTTGAATTTCGCCACCTTTGCCTGGCTCGGTTTGTTTGATCAGCTCGAAAATATCCGGCGTCAGGATGTAGCGACCGATGATCGCCAGGTTCGACGGGGCGTCTTCCGGGGCTGGTTTTTCGACCATGTTGCGAACGCGGTACAAATCATCAGCGATCAGCTCGCCCGCAATCACGCCGTATTTGTTGGTTTCCTGCGGATCCACTTCCTGGATCGCAACGATGGTGCAGCGATACTGCTCGTACAGTTTGACCATCTGGGTCAGGACGCCGTCGCCTTCGAGGTTGACGCACAAGTCGTCCGCCAGCACTACCGCGAACGGTTCGTCACCGATCAGTGGGCGGCCTGTCAGGATCGCGTGGCCCAAGCCTTTCATTTCGGTCTGACGGGTGTAGGAGAACGAGCACTCGTCCAACAGTTTGCGGATACCGACCAGGTATTTTTCCTTGTCGGTGCCTTTGATCTGGTTTTCCAGCTCGTAGCTGATGTCGAAGTGGTCTTCCAGTGCGCGTTTGCCGCGACCGGTGACGATGGAGATTTCAGTCAACCCAGCGTCCAGTGCTTCTTCGACGCCGTACTGGATCAGTGGCTTGTTTACCACCGGCAGCATTTCTTTGGGCATGGCTTTAGTCGCTGGCAGGAAGCGAGTACCGTAACCGGCTGCTGGGAACAAGCATTTCTTGATCATATAAGTCCTTGATAGGGCTGTGTGTACGAGTTTCGGCGCAGTCTAATCAGGCGGCGTGCACCTTACAATGCCCCGCACTGGCTAACCGATGCCATCATAGAGAAATATTCTCGCGGATAGTTCCCGAGATAGCTCCGCAGCCTTTATAGATAGCACAGACCATCAGATCTGCACGGCCGCGGATCGCACAACCCTACACCATCAGCACCCGTCGAGTGCATTTGGCGCTATCATTGCGCGATTGAACCAGTCAACGAGGCAGATAGATGTCGGAAGCAAAAAGTGTCAACGGGTTCCTGATCAATCAGGCGAAAGATGGCCAGTGGTGGGTAGACAGTGCAGGCGGCGAAAATATCGCCGGGCCTTTCCCTACCGAAGCGTCGGCGATTGAAGTGGCATCCGTTCTGGAGCTCGAACACCCAGCCCCGAAGCGCCGCGGCAAGGACAAGTCCTGAGAAGCACCGGACTCGACCCAAGCCCTGCCTCGCGCAGGGCTTTTTTGTGATTGCCTGCAACTAAGTGGCCATTCGCTATAACCTTTTGATGCCAGCGCTGTCACAGGCTCAGCCCCTTCATCCTGACGACGACAACGACATGAATAAATTTTTGCCCCTGATCGCGGCACTGGCCCTGAGCGGCTGCGCCACTTCCGAAACGACCTACTTGAACAACGGCGAGCAAGGCCTGGCGATCGACTGCTCCGGGGAAGCCAACTCCTGGGCCACCTGCTACGAAAAAGCCGATGCCTCTTGCGCCGGCACCGGCTATCGAATCGTGGGTACCGACGGAACACCTTCGACCAAGGAAAGCGACAAGACGCTGGGCGTCGACGTCGGCAACTACAAGAACCGCAGCGTCGTGGTGGTCTGCAAGTAAGGCGCTCTGCCCTACATGTGAATTTCGGCGAACTTGATCCCTAGGCCGCGCACCGTCTCGATCAACTCATCGAGGCTACTGAAGGATTCGACTTCGTCGTTGTCATCCACCAGAAAATAACTGCGCCCGGCGCTTTTCTTGAAAAACACGATCCATTCTCCCGGATTCGCCGGATTCTGAATCACGTGGGTGGCAGAGATGTGACCCTCTGCATGGCGCTCCCGTACCTGCTCTCGCTTCATGCTCGACTCCAGAAATGACAATGCCGCCAAAGCGCTGCTTTGGCGGCATCGGTGCTGACGGGCGACAGTTTATCAGCCGGAAATGCACGCCGTAGCGGCATTGCGTACATCCGTGGGGCGCAACGGCACATTGGAAATGCGCTCATGCAACTTGATGCTGCTGCCAGTGGAGCGGTCTTCGATATCAAATACTGCCGCCGGGCCTGAGGAGAACTTCTGCGGCACGATGACTCGCATACCGTCCTTGTGCGGCTCGACCTGCAGGGCTCCCCGGCTGCTGGCCAGTTTTTCGGTCAGGCATTGCGCGTACTCATGAGGCTTCTTGCCTGAAATCACGCTCATGGTCGGCAGCGACTCATTGATTTCCGAGACATTCGCACAACCACTCATCGCTATTGCCATAGGCAGGAACAGTACACCCCACTTCATACAACACCTCCGATAAAGACACTCCGACAGTACAAATGCTGTTTTTCTCCGAGGCTTGCTGCGTTTATCACTCATAGAATTCCGTATAACTGTTTTTAATTGTCAAAGCAGACCTCGACGACCGGATAATAACCCGTTCGGGCTGATAAACTGCGCCAATCGCACATGCTATCGTTTTGATTTTGTAGAAAAAGCCCTTCTGGAGGCGCCTCATGAAATTTATCCACCAGCGCGAGCACCTCAACGAAGACGACATCGTCGTCATTCAATGCTCCCAAACATGCAATATCCGCTTGATGAACGACGCCAATTTCCGCAGCTTCAAGAATGGCGGCCGCCACACTTACCATGGCGGTGCGTTCGACACCTTCCCGGCCCGAATTACCGCGCCGAGCACCGGTTTCTGGAACATCACCATCGACACGGTCAACCGCCGGCCGATCAGCGTGACGCGCAAACCGACCCTGACTCACACCATCAAGATCATCCGCCGCTCCAGCACAAAACTGAGCTGAGTGGCACCCAAACACCAAGACAAGCAGGTATGACCGTGGCCCAAACGACCAAGTACGTCATCAAATACAAACTCAATGGTGAGCGTCGCTTCGAATTTGCCCAGCTTGAAAACGGCACCGAAGAAGAAGCCAAGGCCGCGCTGGACGCTCTTCATGGTTCGAGCGAAGACGTCATCAGCGAAATAAGCGTCAGCAAAGCGCTGTAACGGGATCTGGAGCGGCAACATGGATGTCTGCTCCTGCCTCTGGAATTCAACCGCAAGGGCCGGAGTGTTCACTCCAATCTCGCGCCCTAGACTGGCCACCTCAACCTTTGGTTAAGGAGTCAGATCATGTCTACTTCCTCGATTCGCTTCATCAGTGGCACTTCCAGCCTTGGCGTCTTGCTGCTGGCATTCAGCGCCGAGGGTTTGTGCGCGTTGCTGATCGGCGATGACCCGGCGATGCTGGAACGCGATCTTGCGCAGCGTTTCCCCGGCCAACAAGCACCACAGCGCGATGAAGGTTTGATGCCTGCGCTGGAGCAAACCCTGCGCCACCTCGAAGACCCGCGCACCACCCTGGATTTGCCCCTGGATTTGCCGGGCAGCGTGTTTCAACGGCGAGTCTGGGATGCCCTTCGGCAAATACCGCCGGGTGAAACCGCCAGCTATATGGATATCGCACGGCAACTGGGGCAACCCACGGCTTTTCGGGCGGTGGCCAATGCCTGCGGAGCGAACCCGCTGGCGGTGATCGTGCCGTGCCATCGAGTGCTGCGTCAGGATGGCAGCCTTGGCGGCTACCGTTGGGGGCTGGAGCGCAAACGGCAACTGCTGGAGCGTGAGGCGCAGCGATGAGTGCACAACTTCTCGACGGACTGGACTGGGTCATGCTCGAGCAGCAACTCGATCAGGATGGCTGCGCGATCATCAGGTCGCTTTTAAGCCACGCGACGTGCGATGAAATCAGCGCCCTGTATGCCCGCCCCGAACCGTTTCGCTCGCAAGTGATCATGGCTCGTCACGGCTTTGGCCGCGGCGAGTACAAATACTTCCGGTACCCGTTGCCGGATGTCGTCGCCCGTTTACGCAGTGCGCTCTACCCACGATTGGTGCCGATAGCCAATCGCTGGTACGAGCACATGGACCTGCCGACCCGTTTCCCGGAAACCCACGAAGCGTTCCTCGACCGCTGTCATGCCGCCGGTCAGGAACGCCCGACGCCGCTGTTGCTGCAATATGGACCGCAGGACTACAACTGCTTGCATCAGGACCTGTACGGCGAACACGTCTTCCCGTTACAAGTGGCGATTCTGCTGTCAGAGCCGGACGAAGACTTCACCGGTGGCGAGTTCGTGCTGACGGAACAGCGCCCACGGATGCAGTCGCGCCCTCAGGTCATCGGTCTGAAAAAAGGTGATGCGCTGATATTTGCCGTCAATCAACGGCCGGTCAAAGGCGTTCGTGGCTATTACCGGGTCACCCTGCGCCACGGCGTGAGTCGCCTGCACAGTGGAAAACGGCATACCCTTGGAATCATCTTTCACGATGCGTTATGACCTCATGAACCCGACCACCTTCGACTTGTTTGCCGACGCGGAACCCGAGCAGCAACCCCGGCTCGATCGGATCGGCGAACAGTCCTGCGTCCTCAGAGGCTTTGCCCTGCCCTGGCTGGATCAGTTGCTACCCGCACTGGACACGGTTCTGGCGGCGGCACCGTTTCGGCAGATGATCACACCCGGCGGCTTTACCATGTCGGTCGCCTTGAGCAGTTGCGGTGCGCTGGGCTGGACCACCGACCGCAGCGGTTATCGCTATACCCGCCATGATCCGCTGACGGGTCAACCCTGGCCGAAAATGCCCGAGGTGTTTTTCGAACTGGCACAAGCGGCGGCGCGGGAAGCAGGGTTTGCGGACTTCGTGCCTGATTCCTGCCTGATCAACCGTTATGTTCCCGGGGCCAAGATGTCGTTGCACCAGGACAAAGACGAAGCTTCCTACGTAGCGCCCATCGTTTCAGTGTCCCTGGGATTGCCGGCGATGTTCCTGTTCGGCGGTTTCGAACGCAGCGACAAAAGCCAACGAGTGCCGCTGTTGCATGGCGACATCGTGGTTTGGGGTGGCGTGGATCGCTTGCGCTATCACGGGGTATTGCCGATCAAGGAAGGCCAACACCCGCGACTGGGCGAACAACGGATCAACTTCACCTTTCGTACCGCCGGATGAAGCCTTCGAATTCGACCGCAAGACCCGGGGTGCAGCGACCCAGTCGGCTGGTTAATCTGTATGAAACGGATCAACGGACATGAAGCCATGACAAGCCATTCGACAAAGATTGCCACCGAGAACGATCCTCGCTGGGCCGCCGTCGTCGCGCGTGATCCCGGGGCAGACGGACAGTTTGTGTATGCGGTGAAAACCACTGGCATTTACTGTCGCCCCAGCAGCCTGGCACGTTTGCCGAAACCGCAGAACGTCGAGTTCTTCGACACAGCCGAGCAGGCCCAGGCGGCGGGTTATCGCCCCAGCAAACGCGCCGCGAAGGATCAAAGCGACATCGCCGCGCAACATGCCGCGACCGTGGCGGCTGCTTGCCGCCAGATCGAAGCCGCGGAGAATCTGCCTGTCCTGAGCGAACTGGCTGTTGCTGCGGGCCTCAGTAGCTTTCACTTCCATCGGGTGTTCAAAGCAGTTACCGGCCTGACGCCCAAGGGTTACGCCGCGGCCCATCGTTCACGCAGGGTCCGTAAGCGTCTCGCGGACGGAGACTCGGTGACCGACGCGCTGTATGACGCCGGCTTCAATTCCAACAGCCGTTTCTATGAAGCCGCCGATCAACTATTGGGCATGAAACCCGGTGATTATCGCGCCGCCGGTCAGAACAACGACATTCGTTTTGCCGTCGGCCAGTGTTCCCTGGGGGCGATTCTGGTGGCGCAAAGTGAACGGGGTGTTTGTGCGATCCTGCTGGGCGATGATCCGCACCAACTGGTCTGCGATCTGCAGGACAAGTTTCGGCGTGCGAATCTGATTGGCGCAGATCACACGTTCGAGCAACTGATCGCCAAGGTGGTTGGTTTTATCGAAGCGCCGGCCTTGGGCCTGGACTTGCCGCTGGATGTTCGTGGCACCGCTTTTCAAGAACGGGTCTGGCAAGCCCTGCGGGAGATCCCCGCCGGCTGCACCGCCAGCTACGCCGATATCGCTCAGCGAATCGGCGCGCCAAAAGCGATGCGCGCCGTGGCTCAAGCCTGCGGCGCGAACAATCTGGCGGTGGCGATCCCGTGCCACCGCGTGGTGCGCAGCGACGGCAATCTGTCGGGCTATCGCTGGGGTGTGGAGCGCAAGCGTCAGTTGCTTGAGCGCGAAAACCCGTCTGAGTCCTGAATGCCGATATAGACCGACACTGAATCCGGGCTGGTATAGACCTCGAAGTCTGTGGCGAACGCGCGGCAAATCTGCGGGTTGTCCTTAAAGTAGGCCCAGATCAGGCCCCACGCCTGAATGACGCTATCCGGCATCACCCCTTTGGCGCTGAATACCAGGTAATCGCCTCCCTCCACCTGAACCTGCGCAAAGTCCTCGGAGGGCGCGGTGACCGCCACCCCCGCGGTCACATCGAAGTGGCCCGAAGCGTCGGACTCGTAGTTGGAGTAGACGCCGTACATGAAGGAATCCGGCTGTTTGTGGGGGATCTTGTCGAAGATATCCTCAACGAAAAATTGTTCCCACATCGGGCCGATGCGCGCAGTGCCTGGTTGCTGCTCTGCGGCATTGCAGGTGCGCACTTGCAGGCCCGAGACGCTAAAGGGCCGCACTTCACGCTGCTTTACATCCATGGTCGATAGTCCTCGTCTCTGTCGTTTTTCTGTTTGATTGGCGGTGTGACAGTCAACGATTGACGTCGACCACCACCCGCCCACGCAATTGACCGGCGAGCAATCGCGGTGCAGCCTCGATCACTTCGCGCAAGCCGATTTCGTGGCTGATCAGCGGCAGCAAGGTGAAGTCTAGATCTTTGGCCAGACGATTCCAGGCCAGTATCCGCCTGGCTTTGGGCTGAGTCACGCTGTTGATCCCAGCCAAGGTCACACCGCGCAAAATGAACGGTGCGACTGAAGCCGGGAAGTCCATGCCTTGCGCCAAGCCACACGCGGCGACAGTGCCGTTGGCCTTCGTGCTGGCACAGGCATTGGCTAACGTGTGGCTGCCGACCGAGTCGATGACCGCCGCCCAACGCTCCTTCGCCAAGGGTTTGCCCGGCTCGGACAGCGTGGCGCGGTCGATGATTTCGCTGGCGCCGAGTTGCTTGAGGTAATCGTGTTCGGAGGTGCGACCGGTAGACGCGACCACCCGATAGCCAAGATTGCTCAGCAGTGCGATGGCGAAACTGCCTACACCGCCGTTAGCGCCGGTGACCAATACATCGCCCTGCTCGGGCGTCACGCCATTATGTTCCAGCGCCAGGATGCTCAGCATCGCCGTGTAACCCGCCGTGCCGATGGCCATCGCTTGCGCCGCTGTGAACGCCTTGGGTAGCGGAATCAACCAGTCGCCATTCAAGCGAGCCTTCTGCGCCAGTCCGCCCCAATGTCCTTCGCCAACTCCCCAGCCATTGAGTACGATCTGATCACCGACCTTGTAGTCCGGATGCCCACTGACTTCGACAGTGCCTGCCAGATCGATCCCCGGCACCATCGGGAATTTTCGCACCACCGGGCTGCTGCCGGTGATCGCCAGGCCATCCTTGAAGTTCAGCGTGCTGTACGCCACACGCACAGTCACATCGCCCTCGGGCAGTTGATCGTCATTGATCTCTTGCAGTGTGGCCCGGTAACCGCTGTCGTCCTTGTCGATCAAAATGCCTTGGAACATTGCTGCCTCCAGATGGAATCACTCAGTTGTCGTGCGTTTGAAATAACACATAGCAACCTTTCACCGTACTCGACTTTAAGCCAAGCGTGGCACACGTACTGAAAACTCGACTGGCCTTATGTCAGTCATAGCTGCTACAAAATCGGTCCTACCGTCCCTGCCCTGTTATGACGTCGGAGAACCCTTCAAATGAGCAAATGGCCAGACACCCGCATTCTTGACCTGCTTGGCATTGAGCTGCCGATCATCCAGGCGCCCATGGCCGGCGCGACCGGTTCGGCCATGGTTATCGCAGCCAGTAACGCTGGCGGCCTGGGCTCGATGCCGGCAGCCATGTTGAGCATCGATCAGTTGCGCGAGGAGCTGAAAACGATTCGTCAACAAACTCAGCGCCCGATTAACGTCAACTACTTCTGCCATCAGCCACCCGCCGCCGATGAGCAACGCGCTCAAGACTGGAAGAATCTGCTGGAACCCTATTACCGGGAACTTGACGTGGACTTCGACGCGCCGACGCCGGTGTCCAATCGAGCGCCGTTCGATAGCGCGGCCTGCGAAGTGATCGAAGAGCTTCGCCCCGAAGTCGTGAGTTTTCACTTCGGCCTGCCGGAAAAATCTCTGCTGGATCGCGTGAAAGCCACTGGGGCGAAAGTGCTTTCCTCGGCCACCACCGTCGAAGAGGCGATCTGGCTCGAACAGCAGGGTTGCGACGCGATCATCGCCATGGGGTACGAAGCCGGTGGCCATCGGGGCATGTTTCTCAGTGATGATCTGAGCAGCCAGGTGGGCCTCTTTGCGCTGGTGCCGCAGATCGTCGATGCGGTGAAAGTGCCGGTGATCGCTGCCGGGGGGATTGCCGATGCACGAGGCGTCGCAGCGGCTTTCCTGTTGGGGGCTTCGGCGGTGCAAGTGGGCACTGCGTACTTGTTCACGCCAGAGGCCAAGGTCAGCGCCTCTCATCACAAGGCGTTGCGCACGGCAAAAGAAAGTGAGACCGCCGTCACTAACATTTTCACCGGCCGCCCGGCGCGCGGCATTCTCAATCGGGTGATGCGCGAACTTGGGCCGATGAGCGCCAAAGCACCGGCCTTCCCGCTGGCGGGTGGTGCGCTGATGCCGTTGCGGGCCAAGGAGGAAGCGGATTTCAGCAATCTGTGGGCGGGTCAGGCATTCACGCTGGGCGTTGAAATGACCACGGCTGAACTGACCCGACGCCTGGCTGAGGAAGGATTGGCCAAGTTGGTGGGTCGGTAACGCACGGCCGTGTAGCAGCTGCCGAAGGCTGCGTTCGGCCGCGAAGCGGTCGTAAATCCAGCTGCCACGGTTAGCCTGAAAGACCGCGGTGTCTGGTTTCACGACCGCTTCGCGGCCGAACGCAGGCTTCGCCAGCTGCTATGTATGGACTCGCCCCCACTGTCTACCCGCTTTTAAAAAAACTGCCGCCCCGTTGCATCTATGTATTAGGCCTACTCGAGGAAGCCGTCGTCGGCTTCTGGCCAAAATTGGAAGAGCTCGTGGCATGCCGATTACAGTCAGGCCTCGAAGGCCACTAGCAGCTTAGGCATCTATCCACGCCGGTCTTACCAGGGGTCAATGTTTTTTCAGCAACAGGTTGGTCAGTAGGTACCTCGGTGGCAGAACTCGGTGGATCAGTGGCTCATCGTCGCTTGCTGGCCGTCGGCGGGCTGGCGACGATAAGTCTGGTCATTCTGTAACAGCACCCAGACGATGCGCAGGTTGCGATTGGCCAACCTGACCGCCGCGTCCTTGCGGCCCAATCGGCTCATCCAGCGCAACAAACGGCGGTCGTCGGGCTGTTGGGAATCAGGTCGCAACTGCTGCAATACCGCGTGGGCACCCTGGATCATCAGGCTGCGCAAATAGCTATCGCCTCGCTTGGTCATGTCCCCCAGTTGAATCGTCTTCCCGCTGCTGTGCTGATCAGGGACCATGCCGAAGTACGCGGCGAACATGCGAGCATCGGCAAAGCGCTCCGGCTTGGTTTCCTTGGCCACCAGCGCCGTAGCGGTGATGGGGCCGATACCGCGCACGGTCATCAACCGTTTGGCTGTATTGTCGGCGTTCGCGGCCACTTCCAGGCGTCCCGTCAGGACGTTGATGCGCTCGCCCAAATGGCGCCACTCGGCCAGCAGTTCGTCGATCAGCTCGCGCAACAGGGCAGGCACCGGCTGGGTGGCATCCTCCAATATCCGCGGGATTCTCTGGCTGATCGCGACGTCGCCCTGTGCCAGCGCAATCCCGTGCTCCAGCAGCAGGCCGCGCATCTGATTACTCACGGCGGTGCGGCGACGCACGTAACCTTGACGAGCGCGATGCAGTGCCTGCATGGCCAGCGCTGCGACACTTTTGACCGGCACTGCGCAGATCTTTTCGTCGCGACCGGCACGCAGGATTGCCAGCGCATCGTTACGATCATTTTTAGGGCCGCTGCGATGCTTGGCCACCAGACCGGCAGGAAGGATCCGCGCCAGGTTGCCTTGATCCTGCAGCTGCCGGGCCCAAGCTTGAGCGCCCGGGCCGGTCTCCATCAGGACCACGACATGAGGCGGCAGCTGGCGGAGAAACTCATAGAACGCCTCGCGCGACTTGATCCGCTGCTCATAATGCACCTTGCCGAGGGCGTCTTCGCCGGCGAGCTGGAAAACATGCTTGGCCAGGTCGACCGCCACGGTAGTGCAGGCCGATAAATCGGCAGAAGACAAGGATTGATCAATCGAAGTATGCTTTTTCATGGACTCGCCCTCGCTGTCGTTGGCTGTTTAGACTGCCACCGTGGCGCATTGACGCCTCGGCGTGGGCGAGTCCATTCAATTACAGGTTCATGCGTGGTCTCAACAGCGCGCATTCCGTTTGCAGGCATTTCGCTATATATTCCGCTATATAGCGTTTACCCCCTCGCTGCACTTGCCTACAACGGAGCCGTTTCATGACCATTCGTGCCTCACGTTTTGCCCCCACCTGCCTGGCAACCCTGCTGGCAGTGTTCGCTTTCGGGTCCGCCCAGGCGGGCGAAGTCCAGGTCGCCGTCGCCGCCAACTTCACTGCACCGATTCAGGCGATCGCCACTGATTTCGAAAAAGACACCGGGCATAAACTGGTCACCTCCTTTGGAGCCACCGGCCAGTTCTATACCCAGATCAAGAACGGCGCGCCGTTCGAAGTGTTCCTCTCGGCCGACGACACCACCCCGCAAAAACTCGAAACCGAAGGCGACACGGTCAAGGGCTCGCGCTTCACCTACGCCATCGGCACCCTGGCGCTGTGGTCGGCGAAAGAAGGTTACGTCGATGCCAAGGGCAAAGTGTTGAGCGACAACCAGTACCAGCATCTGTCCAGCGCCAACCCGAAAGCGGCGCCTTACGGTCTGGCCGCCACTCAGGTGCTGGCCAAGCTGGGCCTGACCGACAAGGTCAAAACCAAGATCGTTGAAGGCCAGAACATCACCCAGGCCTACCAGTTCGTGTCCACCGGCAACGCCGAACTGGGCTTTGTGGCCTTGTCGCAGATCTACAAAGACGGCAAAGTCACCGGCGGCTCGGCCTGGGTTGTTCCAGCCGACATGCACGACCCGATCAAACAAGACGCGGTAATTCTCAACAAGGGCAAGGACAACCCGGCTGCCAAGGCGCTGGTTGAGTACCTCAAAGGTCCGAAAGCCGCCGCTGTCATCAAATCCTACGGTTACCAACTCTAAATGACGCTATCGAGTGCCGACTTTTCCGCCATCTGGCTGACCCTGAAACTGGCGTCACTGACGACGGTCATCCTGCTGATCATCGGCACTCCGATTGCGTTATGGCTGTCGCGCACCCGCTCGTGGTTGCGCGGCCCGGTCGGGGCGATCGTCGCCCTGCCCCTGGTGTTGCCGCCGACGGTAATTGGCTTTTACCTGTTGCTGGCGCTCGGCCCTAACGGGTTTATCGGCCACTTCACTCAATCACTGGGACTTGGCACCCTCACTTTCAGTTTTGCGGGGCTGGTGATTGGCTCGGTGCTCTACTCGATGCCGTTCGTAGTCCAGCCACTGCAAAATGCTTTTTCTGCCATCGGCACTCGCCCATTGGAAGTGGCCGCGACCTTACGCGCCAATCCCTGGGACACGTTTTTCAGCGTGATCCTGCCGCTGGCCCGCCCCGGTTTCATCACCGCTGCCATTCTCGGTTTCGCCCACACCGTGGGTGAATTCGGCGTGGTGCTGATGATTGGCGGCAACATTCCCGAGAAGACCCGCGTAGTCTCGGTGCAGATCTACGATCACGTCGAAGCCATGGAATACGCCCAGGCCCATTGGCTGGCCGGGGCGATGCTCGTGTTCTCTTTTATTGTGTTGCTGGCGCTCTACTCCAGCCGTAAAACCAAAGCGGGCTGGAGCTGATCGATGATTCATACGCGTCTGAAACTGAAATATTCGGAGTTCACCCTGGAGGTGGATCTGCAATTGCCCGGCCGCGGCGTCACTGCCCTTTACGGTCATTCCGGTTCGGGCAAGACCACCTGCCTGCGCTGCATCGCTGGGCTGGAGAAGGCCGAGCAGGGTTTCATCCAGGTCAACGATGAAGTCTGGCAGGACAGCGACAAGAAGATTTTCGTGCCACCACACAAACGTGCGCTGGGTTACGTCTTCCAGGAAGCGAGCCTGTTTCCCCATCTGTCAGTGATGGCCAATCTGGAGTTCGGCCTCAAGCGCATTCCTCGCCCACAGCGACGGGTCGACATAGCTCACGCGACGGAACTGCTCGGGATCGGCCATTTGCTGGATCGCCATCCGCAGCACCTTTCCGGCGGTGAGCGGCAGCGGGTCGGCATCGCCCGCGCCCTGCTCACCAGCCCGAAACTGTTGCTGATGGACGAGCCGCTGGCGGCATTGGATAGCCAACGCAAAAACGAAATCCTGCCGTACCTGCAACGACTGCACGATGAACTGGACATCCCGGTGCTGTACGTCAGCCACTCACAGGATGAAGTCGCGCGGTTGGCTGGCCACCTCGTCCTGCTCAGCAATGGCAAGGCGCTGGCCAGCGGACCTATTGGCGAAACGCTGGCCCGTCTCGACCTGCCCCTGGCACTGGGCGACGACGCCGGCGTGGTGATCGAGGGGCACGTCAGTGCCTATGACGCCGACTATCAGTTGCTGACCCTGCAACTGCCGAACACGACCCTGAACATTCGGGTGGCTCACTCACCGATGACCACGGGTCAGGCGCTTCGCTGCAAGGTTCAGGCGCGGGATGTCAGCCTGAGCCTGCAAAGTGTCGAGCAAAGCAGCATTCTCAATCGCCTGCCGGTCACCGTGATCAACGAAATGGGCGCCGACAACACCGCCCACGTGCTGATCCGTCTGGACGCAGCTGGCACACCGCTGCTGGCGCGGATCACCCGATACTCCCGAGACCAATTGGGCGTGCACCCCGGCCAGCAACTCTGGGCACAGATCAAGGCAGTGGCGGTGCTGGCATAAATCCGCTGGCACGACGGCAACGGCGTGCGGTCAATGGCTGTAACGGCCCCTGCTCCCTCGCCAAGGACTACCGCCATGCCCAACACCGCGCTGCCCGATGTGCTGCCATCCGACCTGCATTATGTCGATGACACCCAACCCGGCATCACCCGCAAGAAACTGCGCGGCAAGTTCTGCTACTTCGACCCTGCGGGTCAGCGCATCACCGATCAAGACGAAATCAAGCGCATCAATGCCCTCGCCGTCCCCCCGGCCTACACCGATGTGTGGATCTGCGCCGACCCGCGCGGCCATCTGCAAGCTACCGGTCGTGATGCCCGAGGTCGAAAGCAATACCGTTATCACCCACGCTGGCGAGAAGTGCGCGATGCCGACAAGTACTCACGTCTGCGGGACTTTGGGCTGGCGCTGCCGAAACTGCGCAAACAGCTTGAAGCACTGCTGGCGGCTCCCGGCTTCAGTCGCGACAAAGTCATGGCCACGGTCATCACCTTGCTCGATGCGACGCTGATCCGGGTCGGCAACACCCAGTACGCTCGGGACAACCGTTCTTACGGCCTGACCACCCTGCGCAACCGTCATGTCGAGGTCAACGGCCACGCGATCCTGTTCCAGTTCCGTGGCAAGAGCGGCGTCGAGCACCAGATCACCGTGAAAGACCGACGCCTGGCGCGGATCATCAAACGTTGTCTGGAAATTCCCGGGCAAAACCTGTTTCAGTACCTGGATGAAAACGGTGAGCGACACACCGTCAGCTCCTCCGACGTCAACGCCTACCTGCAAACCCTCACCGGTGCCAACTTCACTGCCAAGGACTACCGCACCTGGGCTGGCAGCGCGTTGGCGTTGGCGATTTTGCGGGAACTGCAGTGGGAGCCCGAGTCGGACGCCAAACGGCATGTGGTGGAGATGGTCAAGAACGTTGCCAAACAACTGGGCAACACCCCGGCCGTTTGCCGCAAGTGCTACATCCACCCGGCGGTGCTCGATGGTTTCCTTATGGGGGCGCTGGCTGAGCTGCCCAGGCCACGACCGCGTAAAGGGCTTCGGGCGGAGGAAGTCGGGCTTGCGGTGTTATTGGAGAAGATGATCGCAACCGTTGAAGCGACGAACTGACCTGTCTATTTTTTGCACGATTGCAAATGGCTTCTATAGTTGTTGTGAACCTGAATGAGCTGCGGTGACGCCATGGAAGACATTTTCGTTGTGAAGCGTTGCAACAAGATCATCATCTATGGCCGTCGAGCCGGAGATACCAACCATCCACCACCCGATGCTGCTGTCTGGTACCGCATCGCCGATACTCGAACCCGTGGCTTCATCGGTGACGGTTTCGACCATGAAGAGGACGCCCGGCGTGAATGCCGGCAACTGAATGCCAGGTCGCAAGTGACGGTCCGAGAAGGCTGATGCTACCTGCCTTTCACGGGTCTATACTGAAAAAAGCTGAAGGATTAGCGACCCCATCGGCAGACAGCTCGCTCCCCCGCGGGCTTTTTGCTGCCAGTTAAAGGTTTCTTGAACGGAGGTGTTTGCCATGTCCGAAAAAGAGTCCATCACCACTCTGCTCACCCTACTCGACTCCCGTCAGGCTCGCCTGGCAGCGGCATGCAAGGAAATCGCCGACTGGGTCGATCATCAAGGCGGGCACCCGACGGCCCTAAGAATCCGTGATCGTCTGAACGACATCGAGAAGGACGCGCCATTGATTCGCAATACGCTGTCGTCGCTCAAACCTGTCGACCCGCCCCTGCCGCGGTTCAGATGATTCGATCTGGACATCCTCAAGGACACGGCCTGATTCAGGACGCATAAACGGCGACCTTATCGTCACCGGGTGCGTCCTTGCCTGAGCGCTTTCTGCTACATCCCACCCAGCCAGCGCTGGGCTTTTTTATGGCTAAGCATTCCATTTCACACGGCATTCACATTTCAGGCCTTACATTGACAGGACTCCTTTGAAGAATCCCCTGGCCCGCCCGCATGCGGGCCTTTTTTTTGCCCATTTCGCAGGCAACGAACGTCACCGTACGCTGGAGGTCAAACGATTACACGTCACGAAGGAGGCGTCTGATGGTTACTCACTTCAAAGTCGGCGGGCATCTGGCCTGCGGTCACAAAGGCAGCAAGCTCGTTTCAACCAGCGAACTTACCCGGGTGAAATGCAGAAGCTGCCGCAACACCGACGCGTTCAAGGATGCGCGCAAAGACCAGCGCAACGCTGCACGCCGCGCCGCACGCAAAGCCAAAGTTACGCATACAGCCAATGACTGGCGCGCGGCTTGGGTCGAACGGCTCACCGCCATGGAAGGACTGCAACGATTGCCTCGTGGTTTTACCGGTCAACCATTCGTTTAACTGACAGCTTCGGCGGCTGAATCGAGTTCACTCGATCCGGCCGCTGAACGGCACCAGCGAGGCGCCTCTGGAACCCTGCCATTTTTTGGCGGCAAGCAAATTTCTGAACTAGGGTTCTATCGAATCGAAATGGCACCCGCTGC
The DNA here is from genome assembly GCF_054897865.1 of Pseudomonas sp. LS2P72. NCBI lineage: Bacteria > Pseudomonadati > Pseudomonadota > Gammaproteobacteria > Pseudomonadales > Pseudomonadaceae > Pseudomonas > Pseudomonas sp. LS2P72. Next base: position 3,456,739 of record NZ_CM142708.1, on the reverse strand, counting down.
GTTGGCGGGCCTTGATCAAGGAGGAGACAGATGACACCTATTCGTATTGCTGAGAAAACCTATCGCACTTGGTCCAGCCCTATCTTGCTTGAACTCAAAGAAAGAGAGCATCAGCTCGATCCGGCGGCCCGCCAGGCCCTTGAAAATATCTTGGTAGAGAGAAGGCTTGTCAATATCGGCAATCCTTCTGGCAAAAATCGACGCAGTGCTGGTCCAGGGGCTTTCGGCCGGGATCAATAGCTGTGGGTCAAGCTCAAAATAGCGGACCAGAAACAAACAAGGGTTTGCATCAGCTTTCGCCCGCAAACCCTTGATTTAAGATGGTGCCGAAGCCGGGGTCGAACATAGCACCTGAAGGCCTCTACATTACTGGATTTATCTAACATTAAGTTCGCCGCATATACCTAAACGTATACCTAAAACGTGAAGTACTCTGGTCCTCTCCGCCTCCAGCCGGTCGCCTATCGTGCCGAAGCCCTCCCCCGTTTTGCCGTCGCCGGGTGACGCTTGTGATCATCATTACTCTCCCCGTTTAGGGATTGTGGTTAGGATGCAAGTTTTGAAGAGTTGGAAAAAAAAATCGTTTGGCCGCGGGGGCCGATACTGCGAACGCTAATACTTATGACGCAGCACCTCTCTGCATTCCCCCAAATTCGCCCAAGACGGCAATTTCCTAAAAAACTACGAATTAATGATTGAAACGGGCAGGGATCGGTCCTTCGGGCGAAGACTCCAGACTTTCGACCTCCCCCCTATCCAATGGCTTTATCGAACAGCACCAACTACCCCAGTTGCGTTGTCCGATGGCGAGTTTCAGATCAGCAAGCAATCCGTCACTCCCTGCCGTATGCGGTCCAGCGGCGGGCCTCGAACCACCGGCATAAAGGTGAGACCAAGGGTGCCTTCGCTCTATCGAACTTAGGTGGCTGGCCCACTCTGGACTAGCCCCGGTTCGGTTGACCAAGCTTAGAGGCGATTGCCATCCGTGATCAGAGTCAGCTTTGGTGATTGGCCGAGAGCGGCCAAAAGCGGTCGCTCGAAAGAGCCTATCTGGAGCTTCATTTACATGACGCAGTTGCTACCGACGAAAATTGAATCCGCGCAACGCTGATCAATGTTTACTCAGAGAGCTACTAGCATTACTAGTTGCGGGTAAAGATATCAATGAAGGAGGGAGTCTCATGTCGATTCTGCAGGAAATCCCGAACTGGACTTAAACCTTGCCATTATGCCAAAACGACCTTTCTATACGTTACTCACCAAGCAAGGGCTCGATGCCATGCTGCAGAATATAGGCGGTTTCAAATGAGTGTCTCGGAACCGGTAACGTCACGTGCCGGATCGCATGCGGGTCGCGGCTTTCGCTACCAAGATGCGGCCGGGGTCTGGCTGGTAGTTCGGTGCTGGGCCAGCGAACTACCCTACGGCCAAGTGATGCCCGAAGGACAGGATGACTACGAACTTCGCGGCGCGACGAATTCTGCTTTTGCACAAGTGAAGTCACGCCGCGACCACTTGGGCCCGTTCCCCATGGGAGAGGTCGTGGCCTTCGTGCGGGCCCTCTGGGCCCGGTCCGAAGCGGCCTCGTCCACACCGGACGATCTTATCCTAGTCTTGGAGCGCCCTGTGGCACAGGGGCCGACAGTCGACCACGTACTTTCTGATCACCCAGGTTTGGCCAAAACACTGCGCAACGACCCGCGCTGGACGACGCTGGCACCACGCACCCGTGTCTGGATCGCTCCGGCACCATTTGAAGTAGCGGTGGCGACCATCAGTCACACTATGCCCTGTGCGCCTCTAGCGGCACAGGTCCACTACGGCGAACTGCTAAACCAGATCGGTACCTTGGCGGATGCCAATGGCTTGGTGAAGGACGGGCGCTTTGAAGGTCTGGCCGTATCGGACGTAGAGACGAGTGTCCGTCGAATGGAGCCCATATTAGATCTGGCTGGAATGGAGGCGGCCCTTCGCTACGGCTACTGTGACGCCGTCGATTTTCTCACGCCCGCAGACGATCCCAGCTTCTATCAAGGTGTCGATACGCGCCCCGGCCACCTCGCCGCTGGCCTTGTCGCCGAACGGCCGGAGGCGCGCCGTGCCGTGCTTGCCGCGTTGGAAGCCTGTGGAGCAGCCTTGATCGTTGGCCTATCAGGCACCGGCAAGTCCGCCTTAATGTGGGAAGCCGCGCGGGCAGCTCGACATACAACCCGATGGTTCGAAGTTAAGCGGGGCGATTCTGCTGATGCCCACCTCCTCACCCGCCTCGCGCGCGCGCTGAGAGCTTCACCTGCTGCCCCGGTAGGGTTCGTCCTGGACGACGTCGGTCGGGGGGGCGGCGGTCTTTGGGATGCTTTAATCCGGGAGGCCGGCGCTGGAAGCGGTATCCTGCTGTTAGGCTCAATCAGAGAGGAAGATGTATTCATACTGAATTCGCGATCTCGTGCTCGCGAGATCAGGCCCTCTGTGGAGGACGCGGTAGCGGAACGAATCTGGCGTCGACTTTCGGATCAAGGTCAGACCTGCTGGGCGGGCTGGCGCGAACCGTGGGGCCGGAGCGACGGACTTCTGCTTGAGTACACGCATATTCTGACCCGCGGTGACCGTCTCAAGATTGTCCTCGGCGAGCAGGTCGACCGGCGACTACGAGAAACCCGGGACGTGGAGCTGGCCATTCTCCGAGTCACGGCCCTCGCCGGCGCGGCCGGCGCCACGATCGAAAGCGGACGATTACCTAGTGTACTAGGCATCACACAAGGCGACCTCACCCGGGCGCAGCGTCGGCTCGTTGACGAGCATCTCGTAGCTAAACTGGCAGATGGGCGATTGGGCGGCCTTCACCAGCTCCGGTCGGCGACTCTCTTAGACCTCTGCCATGCTCACCCGCCGCCAACGCTATCGCACACGGTCGAAGAATCCGTCCACACTGCCCACGGCGCAAGCCTAAACGCCTTGGCTACCTATGTGATTGTTCATCTTCCAGATGCAACAGCCCCCCTCGTGAACGCGCTCGCGGTACGATTGGAACGTGACTGTGACCCGGTCGTCATGGCGGCAGCTCTGTCGGGCCTAGGCCAGGCCCACGTCGAGACCACACTGAAGCGCTGGGTGCCCGAAGTATTGTCGCTCGGCTTAGAGCCGACGCAGGTCTGCGTGGCCGTCATGTTCGCCGTGGCGGGCTTGGACCTTTCATCTCTGCCAATCCCGGAACGCCTACAGGGAGCTGTGCGTGTTTTACGGACTAGGTCAGCGTCCGATCCGCGGCTAAATCTTCTGTCCACAATATCTCCAGACGCCATGAGTGCGCTATTCGCCGCCGCCGATACGATCCATCTTCGAGCGCTCTTGGGCGCACTGGTGGGCGTGGAGGTTCCCGAGAGCGTCCGGTCGGCGCTCAGCACCCTTAGGCCAGCATTCGATACGCTGGACCTCACCGAAGCTGCTGACCTGTTAGGCGCCGCCCGACTCATTGATCCGCAAATTGCGACGAATTGGGCTGACGTCCACGTTTGCGAGAATTTGCTGGCCCGCGTCCCGCTTGAAACACCATGGGCCGGCCCGGTGGAGGTCGAAGTGGCGCTCGAAGGTCGCCTGCTACGCGGCTCCATCTTTCACGTCGCGCCCTCGGCTCAGACGGACGTGCATGATGAGGTAGTGCAGCTGTGCAATCGCCTGCTCGGACTTGATCCTACAGCAATGGTTGCTGCCGTCGATGCAGTTGCCGCCGATAGTCTTCCATCTGGCCTGCCGGGATATCCGCTCGCCACCAAGCGCATACTGCGCGAAAATCTGCCGCCCTCGGCGCTGCCCGATTGGAATCGACACTGGACCGCAGCGGCGGCGAGGTTGGTCGGAACAGAAAGCTACACGGATTACTTAAAACGTGCCCACGCGTTGTTGGAGCAGCTCGTCCCGGTACTAGAACGCATCGTAGATGGCGTGCTGCGGAGTAAGCTGCCGCCGCCTAAGATCTGGGAGCGGTTCGGCGACGTGCACGAAGCTTCGCGCGCGCTTACACCGCCCCGGGACGGGCCGCCGACTGGCGGCGCCCCTGAGCAGTACAACACACCGTTACAAAATCTGTTGTTCTACTGTTCTGGCGACTTGTTACGACGCTTCGCTCAACTGCCGGAAGGGTATGGCGCATTCGTCATGTGGGCGGGCGACCTGCTCAAAAACGTGCAGGGAGCACGAAGCGAACCTTGGGCTCTCATTGGCGCTCCTCCGGAGAAATTATTGGGACGACTTGAAAGCTTAATCGCATCGCTACGCCTGCTTGCGGCAGAAGCCGGTACCCAAGAAGCACGGCCGACACAACTGTGGCTCTCCGAAGTCCGCAGGGCCGAACTTGGAAACGCATTGCGTCGTGCCAGGATGGCCGTCGAGCACCAGTTGCAGGTGCGGACTACCAAGTACCTGCAACAGGTCAAAGTTGAACTAGAGAAAAATTCTATCGAGCTAGAACTTCATGCTCGTCCGGATTGGAACAACCCCTTGCCTTGGCCGACCTTAGAACTGCTAGCGATAGTGGATATGGAATCACCCACCGACTGGCTGATCTGGTATCTGGAGAAGGAGTCGCTCATCCGTGCCGCCATAGGCGAAAGCCGTCGTATTCAGATCGTGCCACGCATCGGTGGACTTGCGATTTCGCTGCTGACCGTCGGGGGGGTGTCCACTCTGCTTGCGTCGGCGTACGTCGTCGATGATTGGCTCGACGCACTTCATATAAGCCGGCTGGACGACACCCTGACCCGAGCGGCGCAGATCGCACTCGATTCTATTGTCGAACTCGACGGGCTGCGCCGATTCGGTCTTGGCACGGAGGGGCGTCCAGTTGTGGAGCAAGCGGTTCGGGCGGACGATGAGCGGAGGCTCGCCGGAGCCCTTATAGAGTTCGAGAGGCTCGCAGAGGGAGAGCCTGTTCAACTGCTGCCGCGCCGGCTGAGCGAGGAGGTTGCGGCTGGGCATGTTGCCTTGGCGGAAGACATCGCGGCACTGACACACGGCCGGCTGACGCCTGGTGCAGAGGCGCTGATGAATCTCCAAGACGTCTTACTCGTGCAAGATATCACCACCGCTCTACGCGCAAGTGCGGCGAAGGCTTGACTTGTATCGTACCAACCATGCTGTCAGAGGCACTTCTGCAAATGTTCTGAGGTCCGCGTTGCTACGCGAAATCTTTAAGATTTAACCGAGCAGGAGCGCCCTGATTGCGTAAGAGAACGTTGAAGTTGATCATTAAGCGATCAGCGCTCGATGTTCAACACGCTTTAACACAACCTCGGCCAGAAGTGGACACAATACTGGCAAATGGGTGGCGTCACCGATGCTGCTTTCGACTCTAGAGGGCGGAAGAGCTTGCCGTCATCCATGTCGCGCTCCTTCCTGAGCAATGTCGCGTTTTCCGCGACCACCTCTAAGCTAGACAAGGACTTACAGGACGACAAGGAACGTTATACGACACGCCATCGCAACAAGAAACGCGACATGGCATTTCACACAATAGCAGTTAGCCACCTGAACAGCCTGCATAGCCCGGCCCCTCATAAAAATATTTAAGGGAATGTATCAAAATGGCCTTTACCGAACCTAACTTACACTCTCGAAATCTTAAATTCATCTCAATGATATTCATCGTGTATTGGGCATTAGGGCTCGCGCCCGCTGGCGATTCTATCCGGCTTATATTTATTAATTACGAAATCACAAATCCAGCCGCGCTCCCATGGATTGCCCACACCATCCTTTTATACTTCGCTTGGCGCTTTTATCTGAGTTCGAGAAATATGATCAAGCATGGAGTCATTAAGACAATCAACACCAACCTAAGCGGAAAGCACGAGTCCTTGCTCTACAGGCTGCTAGAGAAACGCGCTAAAGAAGACTATATAAGAAACCAAAAAAATAATTTTCAGAAAGAGCGAGAAGATTATGCGCTAGAAAAAAGCATAAATACGTACAACAACGTTGACTTTTCCACTACCCCACAAGAACTGAAGTACGAGTACGGGGAATTATGTTTGAGCTATCAAGCTTACTACAGAGAACCGCGCTTGCCGGGAAATGACTTCAGAGGCTACACAATAAAATACCGATGGTTCCACTTTCTATGGTTTAAGGCCTGGAAAATATTTGAATTTTTAACAGGAAAATAAGAAACCCCTGATTATTTGATACCTTGGGTTCTTTTCTTGTTCGCACTACTAACGAGTGCTTTCAATATCTTAGGGGTTACGGCCAGAAATATACCGTGGTAACGTTGGCTAACAACGCGCTCACTGGGACGGGCTAAAGCCCGCCCCTGTTAGACAAACGAACGACATGAACTGCTCGTTAAGTTCCGCGATCTCTATTTGTAGGACAACAGCTCCAATTGTCTCATCAACGTTATGCTGCGCCCGGGTTTTTCTTGAATTGGCTTTGGCCAAATGCTGCTTGATCGTAAAATCGTTCAGTATTTAAGAGCAATTTATTGCTTTTACTATCAATTGTAAAGGGCATATGTTCAAGAAAAGCATAGCGCTCTATCAGCAGCTTGAAATTCCAGTATGTATCTTGAGTACTGGTGCAGTAGCAATTTATAGCTAGAAGTTGAGTTACGTCATAGCTCAAGAAAGATCTGAGAATATTGCTGTACATTTTCTCGTTTTTTGCAAGCTGAGCACTTTTAATAGTGTTTTCATTGAAATTTATTCCAATATGGCCATCAGGCACATTGGTTGAAATAAATTTTAATGTTTGATACAAAACCCTGAAGTAGTGGCCACATAACCCGTTTTTCTTTTCAAGGGCATCTTTGGCTCCGGCTAAATTTGAGGCTGGCTTTTCAAAAACAGCCTCCCTGACAAGATCAACGTCTGATCTACCGTTAGTCCACTTGCCTGTTGATATTGATATTTTTTCCAACGCTTTATTGTGTTGATCTAGCAATGAAAAGAAGGTGCCCTCGAATTGTTGTTTTATTTGCGTCTTCGATTGCTCGCTTAGTGCCGACTCGGATTTTTCTTGAGCTAATGCTGAGCGCTCTAGTTCTTTTCTAGTAGATTCAAGCTCCTTGCTTTGCAGAACAATTGTTAGCAGGAGGGCAATTAGCCCAAGGAAGCTAAGTATTGGGTTCAGCGTGCCGCCTATAAAGTCACCAAAAGTTCCCCAATCGGCGTTTTGACTGCTAAATTCCCCGTTAAATTCCGTAAAGTAAAATGCGAAAACCATGCCTACAACTCCTGTTGCAAACGCTAGTATCCATGCTAACCATTTGAACAACAGCGCAGGTGTCAGGGTTTCAAATTTTTGTTCTAGATTCAGGTGCGCCATATTTCCTCTTTAGGCATAACGAGTAAGCTAAGTGGCCGGCTTCAGACGACCCAAGCGAACGAAGTGAGTGATTTTAGCCAGTTGTTAAATCGGCTACCAAAATACAGGCATAGAATTCGACGTAACCACAGTAATACCACTTTTTTTTCCGTTGCAGCTTTCACAAAGTATTTGTAAATTAGTCGGATCATTTACACCGTTTAGAGCGATAGGAACTATATGGTCAATTGCAAGCTTTCCACACACATGAAATAGTGAAGTCAAGTCCGACTTGCAAATTGCACAAAGACCTTTCTCTCTGCAAAATAATGCCCGCTCTAGCCACTTGGGCCAGTATGTACATCTAGGGGTTCTTTTTTCCAAGCTCATAGCAATCTTTAGATTGAAGGCCTTCATTGCTTCACGATCAGCGAAAAGCAGTGTAAAAACCTCCGTAACAATTAAAGAAGCAAGACCGTTCAATGCGATGTCTTCTAGATACTCTGACACATACTCATACTTGTGTTTTTCTACAAGCCCCTCTGTAACTAATACTGTCTCCCCAGTTTCATCATCTCGAAATTGCTCTTCGATATACTGCACAAGTGTTAAATATTGGATTTTATGTGAGTCAAGCATAGAAAATACGGGGCGTACATCATCGTAATCCCATCCACCACCACGAAAGTAAAAATTCAAATCATCACGAACTACATGATCTATGTAATCGTGTAAAAGAGACCATTTTTGCGGTTTGGCGACTTGGTTTTCCAAATCGCTAGCTACATCCATTGGATCAATCGAAAAATCATTTTCGAAAATAGCCTTCCGTACTTTATCAGCGTAGGAGTACGACTCACTGAAATTGAAAGCGTGACAACTTTGAAGAACGTTACTCATCTTCGATACCATTTAAATATTTAGTAGACGACGCAGTTTTTGGGGGCACGCCATTTGTGTCTGATAATGTTCCTTGCTCATGTGTAACTCCCTGATCGGCCTGTATATTGTGTTAGCACGCGCGACAATTAGCGGGCCAGGTAAAGAGGTATGACTTCTGCGCACATTACGGAGTCATGTGCATCATGTCTACGGTGTGATTATGGCTGATTCCTGTCTTTCGCCATCGTCAGCTTTGGGTCGAGGCTGTGTAAAACCGTTTTAGAACACGTTTGACAGTCAGGGCTGGAACAAAAATCGCGCTCCTACGCAATTTCTAGCCTGCTGATTACACAAGCACCAGCAGATTTTACGTAGCAATGCAGACTTCAAAACGGCGCATGTGTTTTTACACATTCTGGGTCGATTGCTGCCGAACACGATCTAGAATCATCAGCTTTTTCGGTGATGGATTGGACTGACTAGAAACTCACACCCTGCAAACCAGGGCGCTCAACCCTCTTCAATTTCTTCTGAACCAGTAATGTACCAATACCACCTGCCAGGTAAGCACCGCCAGGTTGCCTTTGTCGGCCGCAAGAAATTCAGCCGCTTCAAATAGCACTTGGATTGAGGTTTTGTTTTTGCCATTCTAAATAATGGCAATTAGCCGTAAATCGACGACAAGGACAGTAATGAACTATATCACCCGCATCTGTCAAAATGACTCCAATTGGCAGTACCCCACCAGGAGCACAGCCGAAGCATCGAATACCTTCTCCTCACAGCACGGCTATGGCCATGAGGAGTGGCTTTTTCGATTCGAATGGCAAATTGGAGGCTGGCAATATGGCTTTCTTCAAGGAGTAAACAAGGGCTGGGAGTCACGGCTCGCACGTGGTGAGCGTGCAGGTGATGTTGTGCTCTACACCCTTACTCCTGATGGGCGGCGCTATGTGGCCCGTATTCGCCATATCGAGTTCCTAGATGAAGCTCAAGGCATTGCGGCCTTGGATCACTACAAGCGCGTTGGGTGGTATAACCGCATGCTGGAGGAAATAGACGCTGTAGATGGTGATAGAAGTGGCTTGGGGAACGGTGAATGGGCCCCTTACGTGTTGAATGTTCGTTTTCGCCCAGAAGATGTTGAGTGGTATCCGCCCAACACATTTGCCGAGGCTGGGGACCCCGTGCTGCACTTCAACCGTTATCAGCTCATTGAGCTTAATCACGAGGCCTCCCTGCCAGAAACGGTGAATACACGCCGCCCGGCTCGGAAAGGACAGAATCTTCCTCCCATTCAAGACAGATATTTCAGGAGCGGCGGCTCGGGACGGGAGTGCTCGCCAGAGCATGGGATAATGCAGGCCGCCCTGCATGAGGAACTGAAGATTGAATACCCAGGGGCGAATATCGTCTTCGAAGAAAATTTTGTAGATGTCACCGTAACAACGGAAATGGAGAACATCCTCTTCGAGGTTAAGTCAGATTTCTGCACCCGTAGGGTTTTGCGCTTGGCGATTGGTCAGCTACTCGAGTACGCGTACTACTGGAATGAGCTACCAGAAAAAGCGGTTAGGCTGGTTGCGGTTGGTCGGACTGCACTGAGTGCTGAGGACGAGAGATATCTCAGATACCTCAAAGAAAAATTGAATCTTCCACTTGAGTATCGCCAGGTCAAGCTTCCCTCTGAGGCTTAGGAGTATCTCTAAATCAGTGCCGATTTTCCCACCCCATAGGCACTTCTTGAGGCTCTCCCGCTCTCTGATGATGAATTTGACCTGCTAACCCAAGAGCGGTGAAAGTGCAAACTAGAAACTACCAAACTCGTCTTAATCGCACATTTTATTCCACCTCACTTATAAAATTACTAGCGAATAAAAATTATTTTGAGGGAGCAGTACAGTGCCAATCTTTTTCTCCATACACCATAAACTTGCATCGCGCCCACTTCTCAGTCTCCGACTCGCCAACGTTACAATCTTTTCGTTGAGGATACTGGGTGCAGTTCCGGAGTTTTGGATAATGACCTACAGGAATAGGATGGACATCCGGATCAAGAACTCGTCGAGTATCGGCCGCAGCCCTGGCGTCGTATAGTTCTTTGCCGCGCATTTTGGCCGCCTCAGCCTGCTCTTTACACGTGGATATTTTTTCATAAATAACATTTGCCTCTTCCAACATATTCACCGGCAACTTACCAAGCTGTAAAGCCTTAACCAACCCTGCCCAGTCTCTCTGTTCGACTTGAGGATACTTCATTTTTAGTGCGGCATAACCGTCACGTTTCATTTGCGGGAGCATTTTTTCTAATCTTTTAGCCTCATCTAGCATTGCTCTGCCTTCGATTGCTAAGGCATTTAATTTAGCTATTAACATCTCAAGCACCTCTCACTATGTTTTTTTTGATATTAGCTCAAATCAGACGACGCGCTGGATTGCTTCCCATCGCGCAATCTTTTTCCTCTACTCGGCTGCAGGGCGCCGGATTTATCCAACCTCGACGGACACAGTGAAGGTGCAGTGATGCAACTGGGCTAGGTGCACATAGGCTATGTACTGCTGAAAACTCCTCGATATAGTTAAACCTCGTAGTGTAGAAAGAATAGGGTAGCCCTTCTGCTATACTTTTTGGCCTTTCGAATGGAGTCAAAGTCATGAGTGCTCAGCCCTCCCTCTACCTGATGTTTTCGTAAGGATGTATGAAAACCAGCTCGCACTTGAAGCAGCCTTGATGGAGCTGCCTCTTTGGATCGAGAAATAAGAAGCAATAGATATTGGCTTCAACATCCGCGGCGCGCCTTTCGCACTTGGCGACAATGCCGACCACATAAAACAGGGCTTTGAATCGGGCAGGTAACGGCCAAAAGCCTCCGGTTGATGGAGCAATGGCAAATGAGTAGCTATGCTTGGCCTGATGCCGGAATTTATCGAGCAGAATGGGCTTTCCGTCCATGGTATATAACCCCCTTGAGCGGTTCACCCGACTGTCACAATGCCCCGTCTGGTTAGGAGGAGACGAGAGGACAAGGAATGATATCCACCAAGCTGGTGAAAGCAGATCGCAGTAATTGGTGTCTATTTATAATGGTACGCCTGTCGAGCCGAATTATAATTATCTGGAGCAGCATCATGCGAATGAGATATTTCTTTTCTTTTCTTCCTATGCTGTTAGCGCTTGATGGTTGCAGCGTCGGAATAATAACTGCAACCCGGACACTACAGGAACCACCATTTTCAACCATGTATTTAGCTGGCGACGTAACTCAAGCGGGCCGTTGTGTGGGTAAATATTGGCAAACCGAGGCCACACGAATGGGGCCTTTTTGGGAGGTTACAACTACGTCCTATCGAGTAACTGTTACCGGAAATCACGGCGCCGGCACCCCTCCAATTGGCTTGGTTATTGAGTTCACCGACACACCTGAGGGTACTAGAGCATCAGCGCATGTGCATCCCATCTACCCCTCTGATGACCCTAGGCGCACAGTAACTATTGCCGCTCTAAATGCCTGCAAAAAAAGATAGAACGCTCAATATTCATAATTAATATATGACGCATAAAAAAGGTTCAAGTCCGTTCGCTTCGCTCACTCGGGACGCCCGAAAGCTACACTAGTGGTCACCCCTTAACTGAACGCTATGCCATTGGTGAAAGATGAATTTTCTGATGCTGACCATAGCAGGAGTCGTGAGCGCAGCAGCTTTTCTGTCGCTGTGTATCTACATTTTTCTAACAGCTCGGGAAAAAGCATAATCCTATGCTCGACATCACAGTCTGCTCGAGTACGCCAATCCCCCCCGATTGGCCTCAATCGATTGCACTGGGGACGAAGATATCGCCAGTGCTTTCGTTGCGCCGACATAGGCTGAGCAGTAACACCTTGGCTTTGCCGTAAGCGAATTTTTACCGATAGACACGTCTAGGCCAGTCAAGGCCGCCTTGCTGATCAGGGTGATAAATGGGTACCTGCTGGGAGCGGGTGCCAGCCACCTTTGCTTAGCCTCTTCTGCACTAGAGCCTTGTATTCCTTGGGCTCAGGCGCATCCTTGAGCTTATGGCGGCGCTGATTGCACAGCAGGCAGGCGGCTGCAATGTTGAAGCGGGTGTCTCTCCCGCCATCCTGCCTGGCGACCAGATGCTCGGCTGTGCATCGGAAGTGCCTAGCCTGTCGAAGGGTAAGGCCATGGATGCGGGCGAAGGCCTCAGGAGTATCGCGCCACATCTGAAAGCCGCAGTAATAGCAGCGGCCACATTGGCGATCGAAAGCAGCGGAACGATGTTTGATAACAGATTTATGGGCCACGGCGGTCTCCTGTATGAAAAAGGAAGTCCGCTGCGCCTAAAGGCAAAAAACGGCACCAGTCAAGTCACTCGAACTGGCCCAACATCGCCCCTGGAAGGGAACGACATGAACAAATCTACGCCAAAACAAAAGCAGTTATCAACTAGCAGTCTGGAAGCGACCACGTTCCCCTCGCGCACCGCAACGTAGTACCAAGCACCAGATGCTCAACGGCGAGGCTCGCTGCATCTGCCTCGGTGCGGCTGGGCACCGCATTGGATCAAGCCCAATCTGCCTCCGGCAATAAACGCTCGCCTTATGGCCGTGGATAGCAGCAAATGCCGCCAAGCTCCTGAACACCCATAGAAGCGAAATTGTCGCCAATCAACTGCGTAAAAGAATAAAGCCCGGTAGTTGTCCGGGCTCAGCACTACATGACCTGCGCGCCAGGCCACAGCATTCGGGCTTCAAACAAGGCTTCGGTATAGGTCATCGGCTCGCCGATCATTGTGAAGGGACTGTACCCTGCCACGAGCACCGTCCAGTGACTGCGGCGGGCTTCACCATCGTTGGCCACAACTTCGACCATCAGCTCCAAACGGTGCAACTTGATATAGCGGCGCTCCTCCTGTGTCAGCCTGCTAGATGGTGAGACGCTTAAGCGGTTGCCCACCACCTCGGCACTGAACCCACGATCATGGAGATAGTCGATAACTCTCATCAGAAGGCCTCCGCGTCGGATTCATCGAAGGCCATGTCCTGCGAAGTACTGGTGGTGTCGGGGGATAGTTGCCGACTCGAAGTCCTGCAAGTCCCAATGTCCTGCTCGGGGTGATCGTCTGGCAGGACATCAGGACTTGCAGGACATTGCTTCGATAACTTTCTCCCGATACCCCATTTCACCGTCCCCCCAGATTTACCCAGGGACTTGCACTCGATGCCTATCTGCCGAAGAGCGGGAGCAGCACGTCGCAGGGCGTCCCCTAGCCCCTTAGCGGAACGGGGCCACGAATCGCAGCCGGTTGGACGGTACTGTTCCAGGGTACGCAGAATATCCTTTGCCGGGGCGGTCACGCCGTGCGGACGCGCCTCGACCAGTTCCACTACGGCGGCAGCTACCGGGCTAGCGTCAATGGTGCGAGCCAGACTTTCCTGCCGACTGGCTTTGAACTCGCGCAGGAAGTCCTCGGGCTCATGACCTGCTGCGGCGGCGACAGCCATACCGAGGCGAGCAAATTCAACCAGCCGCGGACGATCGTCGGCGGGGATTTGCATCTGCGGCAACAACTCCAGCGCCTTGGCGAATATATCCAGCAGCGCCCCCAGCAAACACGGACGCTCGGCTTCGTACTCCCGCCAAAGGTCTGTTACTTCCAGCCGCTCGCTGATAACCGGCGTCTCGATGGTGATCGTTCTGTCCACCAGATCTTGCGCCGTGACTGCCGCAGATATGCCGTTCAGCACGACGGGGCGCTTCACGCTGATAACACTTTCGTCGGCATCCGAGTACAGCTTGCGCTTGGCAAAGCCGCCTCCGGTTGCCAATACGCACATGGCATCCTGAGTTGCTGCGGGCAAGTGCGAGACGTTCTCCAGGCTCACTACCGCACACACACCAGCTGAAACGAATAGGTCCTCCGACGACCTCGGAGCACTGCGCAAAGGGCAGGAATTCGGATCAATGAGCTGGCGCAGCGCTGTTTGTGTCGTGCTCTTCGCACTACCCTGCTCGCCCAGCAGCTCCAGCACTGGATAAGGCGTATCAGGACGCAGGCATTCGATCAGCCAAGCCAGGGCCAGCAGACGGGAGCCGTGCGGGATGTTCGCCACGTGCCAAAGTTGCTCGATCGATCCACCTGGAACTGGAGCTGGAATCGGCTGCATGGATTCAGGTCGAACGAACATGGCCTCGGGTGACTCGGCGATCTCCCACTTACCCGGCCGAATGCGAACCGCTCGGCTACTGCCTAGTACAGCCAGGTCGAGAAAGTAATCACCAGCGGCACCAGCAGTGCGCAGGTGTACCTCCTGACAGTCTCCATGGAATCGGCCGAGGCCGCTCAGGGTGCCCAGCGCCTCCCGGACCGATTGATCTCGGGGCGCCTTTCCGCTGTCCGAGTAAAATCCGGCGACCAGTGCATCTCGGAACTGGCGCGCGGCTAGATTACGCACTTCGCCCGTCGTACGATCCCGGGCGAAGACGTCCTTGTTTTCATCGTGGAACAGCTCGAAGCGTTGCTCCACGAACTTCACCAGTAGAGACGCCTGGCTCTGCTTTTCCTCGGCATCATCACCGGGCTCGAAGTGTTCCTCGACTGGCTGCTGATCGTCGTCTTCGAACTGGTGATTGCAGGGAGCATCCACCATTTGCAGCAGTTGCTCGACGGTGCCACCCGCGTCCAACCAGTCGGACACGTCGCCCTTCGGCAGCAACCCTGGAAGGCAGAGCACGCGAACTTCGGCCTCTGCCAGACTCAGCGCCCGACAAACCTTGTCAGCGTGCTTATGTCCCGGTTCGTCGTTATCCGCCAGAATCACTACGCGGCGGCGCGCAAAGGGTTCATTGAGAGCATCAGGCCACTTGCCAGCGCCACCGGCATTGCAGGTTGCGAGCAGCCCCAGCGATTCCAGGCGAAGAACGTCCTTCTCGCCCTCCACGACAAACACTGGCGTATCCCACGGCGCGTCCAGCAATTGCGGCAGATGGAAGGGAACCTGACGCACGCCCTTCACCGACCACAACCAGCCACCTTTTCCGTCGGGGCGGCACTGGCGAAAGTCCTTTGGCTCGAAACGGACAACCTGATACAGAACGTTGCCGTCCTCGTCGGTGTAGTCATAACGAGCCGACACTTGGCCCCTGACCGGAAGGACATCAGGACTTGGGGCCGGATGTTTTTCTTTTAGGCCGTGCTGCTCAAGCCAGGCCATTTGCTCGGCCCGACTTGTGATGCAGGTTTCCCTGGCAATCAAATCCAACACGCCGCCACCGCTTCCGTCTTCGTGCGAGTGCCATACCCCCTTTTCCAGATCAACAGATAACGAGCCATGCGCTCCGAACCGAAGCTCGGTTTGCTTGCTCATTGCGGTATTTGGCTCGCCAAGAAGGTACCGGGCTACTGGCCCAATCATGGATTTCAGCCAAGCCGATCCCGTCGGCGCATGGGCGCCGTTTTGACTTTTCATGGGTTACACCCCGCGCTGCTTGGCTTTGCGCCAGGACCAGTTAGAAGGAGACGGGAAGGAATCAACGCGCAGGGCGGCCATTACGCGAAACTTCCAGGAAGCTGTAAGCGTTGATGAATTGCTCATACTGCGTCTCTCGCTTCAATCTTGGTCCGTAACCAAGCCTCCACCTCAGCCAAGACGTAATAAGCCGCGGCTTGACGGCTTTCGTTGGCCTTAATCGGCTTCGGGAATGTCGGGTCTTTCTTGCGGAGCTTGTCTAGGCCAGAGCGGGACAGGTCCAGCCATTGACAGAGCGCTGGCTGACGGATAAGAGCTTTCGGGGGAATTGTTACTGGTTGCATTTGAGCGCCTCCGTATCGGTACGGAGCCATTTTTGTTGAACCCCCGATTGCTGTCGCAGTGCTCAAAAGAGATTAGTTAGAGGCTTTTTTTCCCCCTTTTTTTACACGTCTGATCAGTTTTTCGATTTCGACAATATCCTCTGGCACCTCGACCCCTGCGGCAACGAGAAGCTCTTGGGCGAGTTCTGCAGCTCTGCGTTTGGTCATCTTCGCTAAGGATGACTGCCGTAGCTTGTCTGCGGTATCAGCCAGCAAAGCATCTCGCTGAAACTTCGGCTTCACGCCACGAATAGTTGGAGCGGCCTCCAACTTTTGCTCGGTAATATCCAACACATCGGACACCATGGTGGCCTTCGCCTCAAGGTCAGAAAGCAAGCCACCGCTGAAAAAGCACCCATGGCTACGCCAGCTGGCCTCGTTGATGAGACCCTCGACGAAAGGAGAGAAATTGCTTAGCCGCTGTAGCGCTTCACAAAGACTCAGGTGCGCCTGCTGTATTTCGCGAATTTCTTCGTGGCGCGCGGGTCCTTTTTCCGTTTCGCGGGTGACCGCTCTGTAGGACCCAAGCCTTTGCTTTAACCATTCCTGAAGATCGCCGTCGTGATGTTCGGCCATGTCAGCGATAATTGCCTGCGCAGCATCAGACAGGCTTTCATCGACCAAATCACCTGTACCCCACTCGAGTTGATTGTCGAATACTGGAAGTGCCTTTGATCGCTTGCCCCTTTTTATTGCCATGCTTGTAGCCCCCTCTCCACGCTCACCACTTCGGTGTTCCGGTGTGCAAAATCATAGGGCGTGATGTGCTTTTCCCGGTTAGCGTCCAAGTACTCAGCCCACCACGTCATCATCAGCCGACGCTCTTCCAGGTGCTCAGCCTTGTGGATATAGGCCGCGCGCACGCCGTTGCGCTCTTGGTGGCTCATTTGCCGTTCAACCGCGTCACGCGACCATAGGCCGGACTCGACCAACGCGGAACAGGCCATAGTGCGAAAACCGTGCCCGCAAATCTCTATCTTGGTGTCGTACCCCATGCGGCGCAGTGACTTGTTTACGGTGTTCTCCGACATTGGCCGCCAGTGGCGGTGATCGCCTGGCAGCACCAGATCAAAACTCCCGCTAAGCCGGCGTATCTGCTCTAGTACTTCCAGCGTCTGGCGTGACAACGGGACAAGGTGCGGAGTCCCCATCTTGGCTCCTCGGTGCGACCTCTTGACACCCTCGATTGGTGCCCGTTCGCCGGGAATCGTCCACATGCTCCGGGTAAAGTCGAACTCCGACCAGCGAGCAAAACGCAGCTCACTAGAACGAATGAACACCAGTAAAGCGAGGCTTACAGCAAGACAGGTAAGCGGTCGTCCGGTGTCAGCCTTGCAGCGTTGCAACAACTCCGGCAACCGCTCAAGGGGCAAGGCCGGGCGGTGTTTGGTCTTGCGGGTGGCAGTCCCCCCCACCAGATCAAGCGCCGGGTTGTATTCGATGAATTCGCGCTGAACGGCGATTCGCATGATTCCGGCGATGCGCTGGCGCAGTCGCCCAACCACATCAAGCGCGCCGCGCTTCTCTACCGCCTTCAGACAGGCCAGCAGGTCGCGGGTTTTCAGGTCGGATACGGGGCGTTTGCCCAGCATGGGGAAAAGATCAACCTCAATCTCTTTCAGCACCCTGACCGCGTGATCCTTCGACCATTTGCCGGCCATGCTGGCGTGCCATTCCAGAGCCAACGCCTCAAAGGTGTTCCCCGCCTCATTGGCCGCCTCGATCTTTGCTTGCTTAGCGCTCTCGATGGGGTCTTGGCCATGCGCCAGCAACTCGAGTGCATCGGCTCGACGCGCGCGGGCTGCTTTCAGACCGAGAGCCGGGTAGTTGCCGAACGTTGCCAGACCAGGCTTACCGCTTGGCTTTTTATACTTGAAGCGCCAGACCTTGGTGCCGGTAGCCTTTACAAGCAAAAAAAGCCCTTGCCCGTCGAACAGGGTGTAGTCCTTTGCGCGGGGCTTGGCGGCCTCGCATTTGGGGTCGGTAAGGGGGGTTACGGTGCGCGCCATAGGTATACGCCTCGATATCGAACCGATATATACCTAAACGTATACCTAAATCGTGGAGCTGTACAGGAACACACGGGGATATTCAGACACAAAAAAACCGGCTATAAGGCCGGTTTCTCTAGGTTTCAGGTGTTTACGGGAACATCTGAAATCATACTATTGGTGCCCGAAGCCGGAATCGAACCGGCACGCCCTTACGAGCGGGGGATTTTAAGTCCCATGCGTCTACCAGTTTCGCCATTCGGGCGGTAGCGCGGTGAAGCAGTCTGAAGACTGTCAAATAACGATCTGGCAGTTCTGACGCCTGTGCAGCAGAGGGGGAAATATATACATCCCGCTCTGGTGAAGCAAGTTTGCGACTGACCTTTTCAAGACTAAATCTTGCAAGACAGCGCAAATAAAAAAGCTCCGTAAATCATAGATCTACGGAGCTCGTTTAAAGTGGAGGCCGAGGTCGGAATCGAACCGGCGTAGGTGGATTTGCAATCCACTGCATAACCATTTTGCTACTCGGCCTCAAACATCTGATGTCATGTAGCACAACATCAAACGCGTACAAACTTGGAATCAGATTCGCGATCTAACTCCTTGAAAACATTGAGCTTTTTCAGCGGTCAGTGCTTTCGATGGCGTGAATTATGTACTGATTTCCCGAGGCTGGCAACCCCTTGATTTCAAAAAAAATTCCGTCAGGTGGTTTCTATGTTTCCAGGGGGTTGCTCAGCCCTTCAGGCCGGGATCGTCCGTCACGTCTTCTACCGCGATCAACGGTTCGATGCCCCAGTCGCCATGCAGATACCAATCGTCTCCGATCATTTCGGCTGGATGCATTGTCCTGTCGGAGCCATTGCCGCACGCAAGGGAATTGGCTGGACAGTATCTGTCGCAGCCCCAGCAAATGCGCTCGGGGTGCTTGGGGCTGATGGGAAAATTCTTGGCCATGTCGATCCCCGGTTTGCCTCTAGGATGTGCCTCCAACCTACATCGCCTGCTCAAGAATGCCCTTGATACGGATCAAGGACTGAAATCGAATGCCTTAATCACTGCAAACTTGATAACAATCATTATTATTCGCAGGAAAGCTTCCTACACTCGGGCTCCTACTCGTTAGTGCCCAGGAAGACATCATGCGTACGACCTTTTCGCTGTCCCTCGCCCTGCTCTTGCTCACACCGTTGGCTCAGGCCAAGGAATACCCGATCGGGGAACCCCAGTTGTGTCCAGGGCTGGAAGTCGGGGCGGTGTATTTGCAGCCGATCGAGATGGCGCCTGCCGGAATGATGCGGGCCACTGCGGATTCCGATGTGCATCTGGAAGCCGACATCCGGGCCACGGCGGACAATCGACAGGGCTTTCAGGAAGGCAGCTTCGTGCCTTACCTCAATGTCTCGTTCAACCTGAAAAAACAGGGCAACGAGAACGAACTCAAAGGCGATTTCCACGCCATGGTCGCCAATGACGGCCCGCACTATGGCGACAATGTAAAGCTGCTTGGGCCAGGCAAATATCAGCTGACCTTCACCGTCCTGCCACCCGGCGGTCATGGGTCCCTTGGCCGCCATACCGATAAGGAAACCGGCGTGGCTCCCTGGTTTGAGCGCTGCGAATTGCACTACGAGTTCATCTACGCCGGCATCGGTAAAAAAGGCGGCTATTGAATGAAGCGCCTGCAGATTGCCTGGCTGATGCTTGCCGGAGCAGTTGCGCCATTGACGGCTTATGCCGAATTACCGAGCTATGAACTCAACCTGCGCGATGGTCACTTCACTCCCACCCTGCTGGAAGTTCCGGCCGGACAGCGCTTCAAAATCGTCCTGAAAAATATCGGTCAAGGGCCGGCCGAGTTCGAGAGCACGCCATTGCGGGTTGAAAAAGTGCTGTCGCCGGGCGTGACAACCTTTGTGGTCATTCACCCCCTCAGGCCCGGCCACTACCCCTTCTTCGACGAGTTCAATCCGCAACTGCCCGAGGGCGGCATCCTCGCGAAATAACCCGTTCAAACACGGAGTTTTCATGAATCAATCAATGTTCATTGTCTGGCGCGAAAGCGTCGAGGCGCTGCTGGTGATCGGAATTCTCCAGGCCTGGGTCAGCCAGCAGCATCAGAGGGATCGACTGGCGAAGTACTTGTGGGCAGGTGTGGTGCTGGGCTTGATGCTTTCGGGCCTGCTGGCGGTGTTGATTCTGTTTGCCGGTGAGGCCATGAGCGGCTCAGCCAGTGAATGGTTCCAGGCCGCACTCGCGCTGGTGGCTAGCCTGCTGATCGTGCAAATGGTTGGCTGGATGAACCGCCATGGGCGCACGCTCAAGCACGATTTACAACGACACGCCGATAGCCACCTGACCCGGCAAGGTGGCGCAGGTCTATTACTGCTGGCCATGCTCGCCGTCAGCCGCGAAGGCAGTGAAACGGTGGTCTTTCTCTATGGCGCCGGTGCCCAATTACGAGGTCCGCAACTCGGGTTGTTTGCCATCGGCGGTGCATTAGGACTGGTGTTGTCGGCGCTGACTATTACCCTGCTGCACAGCAGTCGCCGGTTCATTTCGTGGCAGCGATTCTTTGCCATCAGCGAAGCTGTTTTGCTGGTACTCGGCGCGGCGTTGCTGGTCAGCGGCGCCGAGCGAATCGGCGGTCAACTACTCGCCTTGGAGTTGCCGGAGGTGATGTACAGCCTCGTGGGTGATGCGCTTTGGGACAGCAGCGCATTGCTCAGCGACAGCCATGGACTGGGTGGTTTTCTCGCGGGCTTTGCCGGTTATCGGGCGACGCCCAGCGGCATGACGTTACTGGTGCTGGCCGGTTATTGGCTGGCCGTCGGCGGTTGGCTGCGTCAACGTGCTGCGGAAAAAGTCCCATGCCTGAGCTGAGTCGCCGCAATCGTTTACTCCAGCGACTGGGCGACGGCATGCGTCGACATGCGCCCGTGATTCGTGCCGTGCAGTGGGTCGTCGTGTTGTTCTACGCGTTGCTGTTGGTGATCCCGGCCGTGTTGCCGCTGCCGGACAGCCAGGCACGGATGTTCGATAACCTGACCCAGTTCGCGCAGTTTTTGTTCTGGGGCGTTTGGTGGCCGTTCGTGCTGCTGTCGATCGTGCTGTTCGGCCGACTCTGGTGTGGCGTTCTCTGTCCGGAAGGTTCACTCAGCGAATGGGCCAGCCATTACGGCAAAGGTTTGGGTGTGCCGCGCTGGTTGCGCTGGGGCGGCTGGCCGACCCTGGCGTTCTGCCTGACGACCCTCTACGGCCAGTTGATCAGCGTCTATGACTACGCTCAGGCGGCGTTGTTGATCCTGGGCGGTTCGACCGTCGCTGCGGTCGTCGTCGGATTGCTGTTCGCCCGGGGCAAGCGCGTCTGGTGCCGTTATCTGTGCCCGGTCAGCGGCGTCTTCGCCCTGCTCGCTCGCTTGGCGCCCGTGCATTTTCAGGTCGACGAACAACGCTGGATGGACAATGCCGCGCCGCGCCTGCCGCCGCCCAACTGCGCGCCCTTGCTCGATATCCGTCGTATGCAAGGCGCCAGTGACTGTCATGCCTGCGGACGTTGCAGCGGACAACGCGGCGCCGTTCAACTGATCGCCCGTTCCGGCAATCAGGAGATTCTTCACGCAACGGCGCAGACGCTTTCGCCGTGGGACGCGCGCCTATTGCTGTTCGGTGTGATCGGCCTGGCCATGGGCGCGTTTCAGTGGACGGTCAGCCCATGGTTCGTCGCCCTCAAACAAACCCTCGCCCAATGGCTGGTCGAGCACGACCAACTCTGGGCCCTGGAGGACAACGCGCCCTGGTGGCTGCTCACCCATTACCCGCAGCTAAACGACAGCTTCAGTTGGCTCGACGGTTTCAGCATCGTCGTTTATCTGAGTTTGAGTTCGATGGTGTTGGGCACGGCGTTGATGATCCTGCTGCGCCTGACGGCTCGACTGGCGCAAGATCCTGCACTGTATTGGCCCTTGGCGCTGACACTCACGCCCGTGGGTGGTGCGGGATTGTTTCTCGGGCTGTCAGCCACAACGGTGAAGTTGCTGCGCTATGAAGGGCTGTTGCTGGAATGGGTACAACCGGCCAGGGCCTGTCTGTTGTTGGCTGTGATGGGCTGGAGTCTGCTGCTGGGTTCGAAGCGGCTTGACCGCGAAGGCCTTTCCCTGGCGCGGCGCGGGTTGGGCAGCGCTTGCCTGTTACTCGCCATCGGCTTGGTAGGGTTCGGCTGGTGGTTGCAGTTCTGGGGCTGGTCCTGAGCGCCCTCATCCACAACCACCACCGCGAATTAGCTAGACTTTAAAACGCGCCACCGTTTGGTGCAGCGCCCCGGCCATCTGCGCCAAATCGTGACCCGCAGTGTGAGTATGTTGGGCCCCCAGCAAAACCTGCTCGGACAAGTTGCGAATCCCCATCAGATTGCGATCCACCTCTCGCGCCACCAACGCCTGTTCTTCCGTGGCACTGGCGATCATCATGTTGCGCTCGTTGATCTGCGAGATTGACCGGGTGATCTCATCCAATGCATCGCCCGACCGTTGCGCCACTTCAAGGGTGGCCCGCACCAGGTTGCTGCTGCTTTGCATGGCCGTCACCGCATGGCCGGTATCGAGACGAATGTTGCCGATCATCTGCTCGATCTCCTGGGTGGACTCTTGAGTGCGATGCGCCAGGGCGCGCACTTCATCGGCGACCACGGCAAAACCGCGTCCGGCATCCCCGGCACGGGCCGCTTCAATGGCCGCGTTGAGGGCCAGCAGATTGGTCTGCTCGGCGATGCTGCGAATCACGTCCAGCACCTTGCTGATGTCCTGCACCCGGCCCGCCAGTTGCTCGATGCGTTGTGAGGTGTCGGTAACGCCCTCGGCCAGTGCGCCGATTGAAACCACGGTTTCCTGAACCTGTTCACGCCCGCGCTGTGCGGTTTGCTCGGACTGCCGCGAGGCCTCGGAGGTGCTCACCGCATTGCGCGCCACTTCATCGACCGCTGCGGTCATCTGGTTCACAGCGGTGGCCGCCTGCTCGATCTCCAGCCCCTGCAATTGCAGGTTACTGCTGGTCTGGCTGCTGACCGCACTCAGCTCTTCGGAGGAACTGGCCACCTGGTCCACCGAAGTCGAGATGTGCTTGACCATGGCATTCAGACTTTGCTGCATCTGATGCATGTTCATCATCACGCTGCCGCCGACACTTGAGTTCACGGGCACCTGAATCGTCAGGTCGCCTTGAGCGATCTGACTCAAAAACCGTGCGGCATCATCCGGCTCGCCGCCCAATGGACGGGTCACACTGCGCGTGACGATCACCGCCGCGGCGATGACCAACGCCACACAGAACAAAAACAACCCGAGCATATTGCGCCGGGCATCGCTGTACAGTTCCTGCGCCGCCTGTTCCCGGTCGGCGAATATTTTCCCTTGCAGCACCATCAACTGATCCAGGCTGCTATAAACCTCACGCTCCGCCGGCACGACCTTTTGTTTCAGCTGTGCCATGGCGTCATCGAAGGCCCCTTGCCGGATCAACACCTGCACTTGAGTGAACGCCGCCACGTAGGCTTCACGATTCTTCTTCAGCGCGGCATAAGCGGTTTTGCCCTCGGGCAAATAGAACAACGGCTCGAGCGTTTCGAGCGCCTGAGTGATCCGTTTCTTGGTGGTGTCGATTGACTGCTGCACCTGCTGATTGTCTTTATCGATCAGTAGATCCCGGGTGTTCCTGGCGTTATCGCGCACGCCGGTGGCAATGACCATGATCGGATCAATCTTCGGCCAGTCCTGCTTGACGATCACCACCGCCTGATCCTTGAGGGTTGCCAAATCGTGCAACGCGTAAAACGCCATACCCATCAATGCCAACGGCGCGATTGCAAAGCCGATGACGATACGTTGTGCTGTGGTTAATTTGGCCATATCAAATGCTCCCCGTTTGATACCTGCCGATTGGCAGCGCATTTGAAAACCTAATGATGGATGTCCCTGTTAAACGTAAAACCTCAGCCTCGGTTACCCCCGTAACACGAAGGCTGGAAACAACTCGCGCATGGCCTCCCACAGCTCAGGTAGCAAGGCTTGTGCCGAAACACTCGGCAGCAGCGGATCGAACATCCGCTCGGTGCGGACCAGCTGCACGGCGAAGCGTTTGACGCCAAGTTCACTCAAGCGCTTGGCGAGGATCAGCAGACGTGCCGGCTCGAACAAATGCCAATGCACGGTGGTGCGACATTCGTAGTCGACACCGCTGGCCAGCAGATGCTCAAGGCTGCGCCAGTTGGCGGTTCCGCTGCCCTCGACCCGGGTGATCGCCTGGCAATCCTCGGGCAACGCCTTGACATCGAAACCGACCCAATCGGCCCCGGTCAGTGCCTTGGCGAACGCGGCGGGTTTGATGCCGGCGCTGTGCAAACCGATGCGAAATCCCATCGCCCGCACCTCATCCATGGCGCCGAGCAAACCGTCCTGCAAGGTCGGCTCTCCGCCGCTGAACACCACCGCATCGAGCAGGTCCTGACGCCGTTGCAGAAACGCCAACACCCGCCGCCAATCCACTTCGTCTGTGCCACGAGGCGGGATCAACTGCGGGTTATGGCAGTAACGACAACGCCAGGCGCAACCCTGGCAAAACAGCACGCAGGCGAGCTGTCCCGGATAGTCGATAGTGGTCAGGGGCACCATGCCCCCGACCCGCAGCGTTCGACTCATTGGCGCCCGGCCAATGCCGCGCCTTCAGTGAAGTGCACCCGCTCGCGGTGCTCCGACTGTTTACCCGGATTGAACGCCGACACAGGGCGGTGATAGCCCATTACCCGGGTCCAGACTTCGCAGCGTTGACGTTGAGCCTGGGGCAATGTTTGCGATGCAGTCATGGTGAAGCTCCTTGCAGTTGAGTGGATCGAAATCAATGAACGGTGCCGAGTTTCTGTTCTTGCAGCAGCAGTGCTTCGTCGCACTTGGGGCAGAACTCATGCTCGCCATCGAGGTAGCCGTGCACCGGGCAGATGGAGAACGTCGGGGTCACGGTCAGGTACGGCAGGCGGAATCGGCCAAGGGCTTTGCGCACCAGTTGTTTGCAGGCCTCGGTCGAAGAAATCCGCTCGGCCATGTACAGGTGCAAGACCGTGCCGCCGGTGTATTTGCATTGCAGCTCGTCTTGAAGTTCCAGGGCTTCGAAGGGGTCTTCGGTGTAGCCCACCGGCAGTTGCGAGGAGTTGGTGTAATACGGCGCTTGCACGCTGCCAGCCTGGAGAATATCGGGGTAGCGCTTGAGGTCTTCCTTGGCGAAGCGGTAGGTCGTGCCCTCGGCCGGCGTCGCTTCCAGGTTGTACATGTGGCCGGTTTCCTCCTGGAAACGCAGCAACGTGGCGCGCACATGATCGAGCATCTTCAGGGCAAACTGCCGGCCGTGCTCGGTATGCATGCCCTCCTCGTCGCCGGTGAAATTGCGCAGCATTTCATGCATGCCGTTGAGGCCGATGGTGGAAAAATGGTTTCGCAAGGTGCCGAGGTAGCGCTTGGTGTACGGGTACAAACCGGCATCCATGTGGTGCTGAATCACCTTGCGCTTGACCTCCAGGCTTTCCATCGCCAGTTCCATCAGCGTGTCCAGGCGCTGCAGCAAACCGCTGGTATCACCCTTGAACACATAGCCCAGCCGCGCGCAGTTGATGGTGACGACGCCGAGCGATCCGGTCTGCTCCGCCGAGCCGAACAAACCGCCGCCACGCTTGAGCAACTCGCGCACATCCAGCTGCAAACGGCAGCACATCGAGCGCACCTGATTGGGTTGCAGGTCCGAGTTGAGGAAGTTCTGGAAATACGGCAGGCCGTAACGCGCAGTCATCTCGAACAGGCGGTCGGCGTTTTCACTGTCCCATGGAAAGTCATGGGTGATGTTGTAGGTCGGGATCGGAAAGGTGAACACCCGCCCTTTCGCATCGCCGGCCTGCATCACCTCGATGTAAGCGCGGTTGAGCAGCTCCATTTCGACTTGCAGGTCGCCATAGGCAAACGGCATTTCCTCACCGCCAATGACGGGTATCTGCTCACGCAAATCCTGCGGGCACACCCAGTCGAAGGTCAGGTTGGTGAACGGCGTCTGGGTGCCCCAGCGCGAGGGCACGTTGAGGTTGTAGATGAACTCCTGGATCGCCTGGCGCACCTCCTGAAAGCTCAGTTGATCCTTGCGCACATAAGGCGCCAGGTAGGTATCGAACGAGCTGAACGCCTGGGCGCCGGCCCATTCGTTTTGCAGGGTGCCGAGGAAATTCACCATCTGCCCCAAGGCGCTGCTCAAGTGCTTCGGCGGACCGGCTTCGACACGCCCCGGCACGCCGTTGAGCCCTTCGTGCAGCAGGGTGCGCAACGACCAACCCGCGCAGTAACCGGCGAGCATGTCGAGGTCGTGCACATGCAAATCCGCCTCGCGATGAGTCTGGCCGATGGCCTCGCTGTACACCTCGTCCAGCCAGTAGTTGGCGGTGACCTTGCCAGACACGTTCAACACCAGGCCGCCCAGGGAATAACCCTGATTGGCGTTGGCCTGGACCCGCCAGTCTTCACGGTCAAGGTATTCGTTCATCGAGGTTGCGACTTCGACCATGGTCCGGCGGTCACGGCGCAAACGCCCGTGCTGTTCGCGGTAGACGATGTAGGCGCGCATGGCGAGGAAGAAACCGGCATCCATCAACGCCCGTTCAACACGGTCCTGGATTTGCTCGACATGGAGTCTTGGCAATCCTTCGAGCCTGGCCAATACCGCCTGAAGCAAGCCTTCAACCTCAACCTCGCCGTACTCCCCCGTCGCCTTGCCGGCAGCGATCAATGCCTGACGGATTTTGTCGGCATCGAAGGCGACCTGACTGCCATCGCGTTTGTGCAAGCGGTTACATCCTACTGCGATCAGCGTGCTCTGCATTTGGCCTCCAGACACTACATATAGACTTAATCAAACTTAAAACCACAACATGCAGTGAAGGCTACGGACAAAGTGCTGATCTGCAATTGATCGATATCAAGATTTACCGGTGAAAAAAAACCGCCCTGAGGCGGCAAAGGGAAACTGTTGGTAAGCCGGGGGTAAACGCTCTGGTCTGAAATCCACCCCTCACCCCAGCCCTCCCGAAACGTCGGACCGCCCCAGAGGGGAGAGGGGGAAAGGGAGCAGATCTTTATCGCTTCCAAAACTTGAGTTCAACCTAAAGGCCCAGGTCGCAGAGTTTCGTTCATGCATCTCAATCAGTCCCCTCGCCCCTCTGGGGAGAGGGTTAGGGTGAGGGGTGGATTTCGGATCAGCACACAGCCCCCGAATCAACCCCCACTCATGTTCATGAACCGCACAATCTGCACCTCCCCGTCGGGACTGAAATCATGCCGCAACGGCTTCCCACGCAAGGCCTTCTGCACCGCATCAATCACCGGTTGATCATCCAACGGATAACGCCTTAGCAATCCGCGTAAATCCAGAGCATCCTCCTGCCCCAGACACAACAACAGCTTCCCTTCAACCGTCATCCGCACCCGATTACAGCTGCCACAAAAGTTGTGGCTATTGGGCGAAATAAAACCGATCCGGGTCTCAGGATGGCGTTCCAGACGCACATAGCGCGCCGGTCCGCCGCTGTTCTCGGTGCTGTCGAGCAACCGATGCTGGCTGGCGATGAGCGTGCGCACTTCGTCGCTGGAACAGAACGATTCGCCCCGGGAACGACCGACGTCGCCCAAGGGCATTTCTTCGATGAAACTGATGTCGATGCGCTGGTCGATGGCGTATTGCACCAACGCCGGGACTTCATCGAAGTTGCGCCCTTTCATCACCACGCAGTTGAGTTTGATCCGTTCGAACCCCGCGTCCCGCGCCGCTTCAATGCCGTTGAGTACCTGATCGAGGTCGCCGTTACGGGTGATCGCCCGAAACTTCTGCCCATCCAGGCTATCGAGGCTGATGTTCATCCGCTTGACTCCGGCGTCGACCAACGGCCGGGCCAGACGGCCCAGTTGCGAGCCGTTGCTGGTCATCACCAGTTCGCGCAAACCGGGCAAGGCGGCGATGTTGCGGCACAGTTCGACAATGCCCGGACGGATCAGCGGCTCGCCGCCAGTCAGACGGATTTTGCGTACACCCAGGCCAACGAACAGCGTCGCCAAACGCTGCAACTCCTCCAGCGTGAGCACCTGCTGGCGTGGCAGGAACGTCATGTTTTTCGCCATGCAATACACACAGCGAAAATCACAGCGGTCCGTCACCGACATCCGCAGATAATCGATCTGCCGTCCAAAACCATCCTGCATCACAGCGTTCATCACTTCTCCCGGTTTGCCTCGATGCTCACTGCACCAGCGGTGAGTCGGCGCCCTGCAAGTGAATGCCGCGAATATCGGCTGCACCGATCAGGGTTTGCAGGTACTGCACCAGGGCTTTTTGCCAGACGCCTTGCTGCAACTGCGTGCGGATCGCCGTCGACACCACTTCATAGGGCAACGGCATGCCTTCGATTCGTTGATCGACGCTGACCACATGCCAGCCGTAGCGACTTTCCAGTGGTTTGCTGGCCAGGCCCGGTGCCAGGGTGAACAGCTGACGCTCCAGCTCGGGCACGGTCTGGCCCTTGCTGATCTGCCCCAGAGAACCACCCTGGGCCTTCGACGGGCAGGCTGAATATTTCACCGCCAGCTCGGCGAAACTGCCGGGGAATTCATCCAGTTGCTGCAGCAGGACTTCGGCCTGACCCTGCGCAAGCTCCCGGGCCTCGACATCGTCCGGCGCACATTCGAGCAGGATGTGCCGCACCGCCAGCAACGGGGCGCTGTGGAAGCGTCCGCGATTGTTTTCGTAGTAACGCAGACTCGATTCCTCGTCGCACTGCGGCACCTTCACCTCACGTTCGAGCAGCAAGCGCGTGGCCGCTTCTTCTTCGTTCTCACCGGCACCGATCTCCAGCGACACACCGAGTTCGGTGATGCGCTGCTGCAACAACTCGCGGATCACCAGCGCGCGGGCGGCCAGGTAGACCGCCTCCTCGCGGCTTTCGGCCGGGTGATATTGCAGCTCCTGGGCCATCGCCTCCGGGGTAATCGACACCTCGTTGACGCTGATGATCGGCCACTCCTGTTCGCTGCTGGCGATCAACTGCGCCGGGGCGTCCTCGGCCCCTGCGGGCTCAACCGGCAGCGCTTCAAACGCCGCTACGACCGGCGCGATGTCGAGAACGTCCTCGGATTTTTTTGAAGAACCGCAGCCACCGCTGCCGCCGTTACCACCACCACATCCACATCCACCTGACATGATTGTCTCCTCAGTACTTCTGACGAACGATTTGATAACGACGCCCCAGGTACCAGATCGGTGCGCTGATCATGTGTACGAGACGGGTGAAGGGGAACAGCACAAACAGGGTCAAACCGAGAAACACATGCAACTTGTAAATCAGACTGACCGGAGCGATGGCCGCCGCTGCTTCCACCGGACGCAACAGCACGGTGTTCTGCGCCCAATCGGCAAGCATCACCATCACCGAGCCGTCCATGTGTCCGGTGGACGCGGCGATGGTCAGCAGACCGAGCAGCAATTGCGCCAGCAGCACCAGCAGAATCAGGATGTCCGAAGGACTTGAGGTAGCCCGGACCCGAGGGTCGCTGAGCCGCCGGTTAACCAGCATCAGCAGGCCGATCAGGCACAGCAAGCCGAAGAACCCGCCCGAAACCATTGCCAACAACTGCTTGTTCTCAGTGCTGATCACGTGGTGATAAATCGACGCCGGGGTCAGCAGGCCGACGAAATGTCCGGCCAGCACGAACAGCACACCGACATGGAACAAATTGCTCGCCACGCGCATGCCGCGTTGGTTGAGCATCTGGCTCGAACCTGCTTTCCAGCTGTATTGCGACAGGTCGAAGCGGGCCCAACTTCCGATCAGGCAAATCGCCAGGGCGACGTAGGGATAGACCCCGAACAACAACAGGTTCCATTTAGACATTGCCTACCTCCTTGGCTGGCACGGCGGCCAACCCTTCATGCTGAAAATCCACCCAGTGCAACGGCACCGCGCTTTCTTCCCGAGCCTTGCCCGGTGCGCTTGGCAGTCCACTGCAACGGTCCTGCTGTTCGGCCTGGAGGAAGTCCACGGCCTCCTCTTCCCAGATCTTGTCGAGAGCTTCGAGGGAGTCGTCGCGGGGTTCCGCCGCGACCTGCGCCCGCAGGTCGGCGACCGCCTGATGCGGCTCGGCCCCGGCAATTTGCAGCAGCGCCCGGAAGCAGCTGGCATAGGCGCTTTCGCGCTCTTCCAGACGTGCGGCGAGCAAGGCCAGCAAGTGCGAAACATCCGCCAGGCCCTCGCGGGCCTCGATGTCTTCGCGGGTAGACAGGAACTCCAGATACAGCGGGATGTAATCGGGCAGCTCTTTGACGCCGATGGCAAAACCGGCTTCTTCGTATTGCGCCATCATGTCGACCATCGCCTGGCCACGGTCGCGGGATTCACCGTGCACATGCTCGAACAACAGCAGCGACAACGAGCGCCCCCGACCGAACAGCGCACCGTAGTGCTCCTGCCCGTCCATCAGGTCATTGCCGCAGATCAGCTCGAGCAATTCGAACAACGCACCGCGCTGTGTCGGGCTGATTTCCCGTGACTGGATGATCGCTTGCTCCAGTTCGTCGCGACCGCTAATGAGCGTCTCGGTCGGGTAATCGAGCAGCAGCGAAATCACTTTGAGAATTTGCATGCTCATTCCTCCCACAACTGGACGGTTTTCAGGATGTCGCGGCGGTTGGCTTTCTTGGCGCCGAACATGTTGGTGTCGGAACTGCCGCTGCACCCACTGCCGAAACTGAAGCCGCAACCGGAACGTTCGGCGAAGGCATCGCTCATGGCGTCTTCACGGTGGGCGCTAGGTACGACAAAGCGATCTTCGTAGTTGGCGATCGCCAGGTAGCGATACATCTCCTCGACCTGGGCCACGCTCAGGCCGACATCCGCCAGCACTTGCAGGTCCTGAACGCCATCAACTTGCTCGGAACGTTTGTAGGCGCGCATCGCCAGCAAGCGTTTAAGCGCACGCTTGACCGGTTTTTCATCGCCCGCCGTCAGCAGGTTGGCCAGGTACTTCAGTGGAATACGCAGGCTGTCGACATCCGGGATCACCCCGTTCATACCCACGGTGCCGGCAGTGGCGGCGTTCTGGATTGGCGACAGCGGCGGTACGTACCAAACCATCGGCAAGGTGCGATATTCCGGGTGCAGCGGCAGCGCGAGTTTCCAGTCCACGGCCATTTTGTAGACCGGCGAACGTTGCGCGGAATCGATCACCGATTGCGGCACCCCGTCTTCCAGAGCCTGACGAATCACGGCCGGGTCGTTCGGATCGAGGAAGATTTCCAGTTGTTTCTCGTACAGATCCTGCTCATTGGCGGTGCTCGCCACTTCGCTGATGCGGTCGGCGTCATACAGCAACACACCGAGGTAGCGGATGCGCCCGACGCAGGTTTCCGCGCAAACGGTCGGCATCCCGGCTTCGATACGCGGGTAGCAGAAAATGCATTTCTCGGACTTGCCGCTCTTCCAGTTGAAATAGATCTTCTTGTACGGGCAGCCGCTGATGCACATGCGCCAGCCACGGCATTTTTCCTGGTCAATCAGGACGATGCCGTCTTCTTCACGCTTGTAGATCGCCCCGCTCGGGCACGACGCGGCGCACGTCGGGTTGAGGCAGTGCTCGCACAGGCGCGGCAAATACATCATGAAAGTGTTTTCGTACTCGCCGTAAATGTCCGCCTGGATCTTGTCGAAGTTCTTGTCCTTGCGGCGCTTGGCGAATTCGGTGCCGAGGATTTCTTCCCAGTTCGGGCCCCACTCGATTTTCTCCATGCGCTTGCCGGAGATCAGCGAACGCGGGCGCGCGGTGGGTTGATGCTCGCCCAGCGGCGCGGTGTGCAGGTGCTGGTAATCGAAGTCGAACGGTTCGTAGTAGTCGTCGAGGCTCGGCAGGTCCGGGTTGGCGAAAATGTTCGCCAACACGCGGAATTTACCGCCGATGCGCGGGTTGATCGTGCCATTGGCATTGCGGATCCAGCCGCCCTTCCACTTGTCCTGGTTTTCCCATTCTTTCGGATAGCCGATCCCGGGTTTCGATTCGACGTTGTTGAACCAGGCGTATTCCATGCCTTCGCGGCTGGTCCAGACGTTTTTGCAGGTGATCGAACAGGTGTGGCAACCGATGCATTTGTCCAGGTTCAGAACCATGCCGATTTGTGAGCGAATCTTCATCTCAGTTCTCCTCGATATCGGTCGGCAGTGGACGCGGCAGGTCATCGCCACTTGAACCATCGAGCCAGTCGACTTTGGACATTTTGCGCACCACGACGAATTCATCGCGGTTGCAACCGACCGTGCCGTAATAATTGAAACCGTAGGCCTGCTGGGCATAGCCGCCGATCATGTGGGTCGGCTTGAGTACGACGCGGGTGACCGAGTTGTGGTGGCCGCCACGGGTCTTGGTGGTTTCCGAACCGGGCACGTTCACGATCCGTTCCTGGGCGTGGTACATCATCACCATGCCGTCCTTGACCCGTTGGCTGACCACCGCACGGGCGGTCAATGCACCGTTGATGTTGAAGCACTCGATCCAGTCGTTGTCCTCGATGCCGGCGCTTTTCGCGTCGTTCTCCGAGAGCCAGACAATTGGCCCGCCACGGCTGAGGGTGAGCATCAGCAGGTTGTCGCTGTAGGTGCTGTGGATGCCCCATTTCTGGTGCGGAGTGATCCAGTTCAGGACGATTTCCTTGTGGCCGTTGCTGCGCTTGCCTTTCACCCCTTCGATGGTGCGGGTGTTGACCGGCGGCCGATAACTCATCAGTTGCTCGCCGAACGCCTGCATCCAAGGGTGATCCTGGTAGAACTGTTGGCGACCGGTGATGGTGCGCCATGGGATCCCTTCGTGAACGTTGGTGTAGCCGGCGTTGTAGCTGACGTGATCGTCTTCGAGCCCCGACCAGGTCGGGCTGGAAATGATCTTGCGCGGCTGTGCCTGAATGTCGCGGAAACGGATGGCCTCGTGGGCCTTGGACAGCGCCAGGTGGCTGTGGTCGATCCCGGTGAATTCCGACAGCGCAGCCCAGGCCTTGACCGCCACCTGACCATTGGTTTCCGGTGCCAGGGACAGAATCACTTCTGCGGCATCGATGGCAGTGTCGATTTTCGGCCGACCCTCGCTGATACCGGCATCGCCTTCTTTGTGATTGAGCTCACCGAGGAATTTCACTTCGTCTTCGGTGTTCCAGTTGATGCCTTTGCCACCGTTGCCGTGTTTCTCCAGCAATGGCCCGAGGGACGAGAACTGCTTGTAGATATTTGGGTAGTCACGCTCCACCACATGCAGATTCGGCGCGTTCTTGCCCGGCTCCGGGGCCACGCCGGCGCTTTTCCAGTCGGTGCCGCCAAACGGTTGGGCCAGCTCGCCGACGCTGTCGTGCATCAGTGGGATGGTCACCAGGTCCTTTTCAACGCCCAAATGCCCTTCGGACATGCTGGAAAACGCCTTGGCGATGCCTTTGTAGATTTCCCAGTCGGAACGCGATTCCCACGCCGGGTCGATGGCGGCCGACAACGGGTGAATGAACGGGTGCATGTCCGAGGTGTTCATGTCGTCTTTTTCGTACCAGGTTGCCGTCGGCAACACGATGTCGGAATAGACGCAGGTCGAGGACATGCGGAAGTCCAGCGTGGTGACCAGGTCGAGCTTGCCGATGGCGCCCTCGTCCACCCATTCGGCTTCTTCAGGTTTGCAATCGCCGACCTGGCCGATGTCTTCGTTCATCACCCCGTTTTTGGTGCCCAGCAGGTACTTGAGCATGTACTCGTGGCCCTTGCCCGAGGAGCCCAGCAGGTTGGAACGCCAGATGAACATGTTGCGCGGGAAGTTGACCGGGCTGTCCGGCTGTTCGCAGGAGAAGCGCAGCGAACCGTCCTGCAATGACTTGACCACGTAGTCTTTCGGGTCCATGCCGGCCGCAGCCGCGTCGCGGCAAATGTGCAGCGGGTTAGTGTTGAGCTGCGGTGCGCTGGGCAACCAGCCGGCACGTTCGGCGCGGATGTTGTAGTCCAGGGCATGCTCAGGGAATTGCGATTTATCGGCCAGCGGCGAGAGCACATCGTGCATGCTCATTTTCTCGTGACGCCACTGCGAACTGTGGGCGTAGAAGAAACTGGTGCCGTTCATTTGGCGAGGCGGACGGTTCCAGTCCAGGCCGAACGCCAGGGGCAGCCAGCCGCATTGCGGACGGAGTTTTTCCTGACCGACGTAATGCGCCCAACCGCCACCGGTCTGGCCGACACACCCGCAGAGCATGAGCATGTTGATCAGCCCGCGGTAGTTCATGTCCATGTGGTACCAGTGGTTCATCGCCGCGCCGACGATGATCATCGAGCGACCCTTGGTCTTGTCGGCGTTGTCGGCGAACTCACGGGCAATCTGGATGGCTTTCTCGCGGCTGACGCCGGTGATCTGCTCCTGCCACGCCGGGGTGCCGGGCACCGAGGCGTCGTCGTAATCCTTGGCCACATTTTCGCCGCCGAGGCCGCGATTGATCGCCAGGTTGGCGGCCGACAGGTCGAACACGGTGGCGACTTTGGCCACGCTGCCGTCCGCCAGCACCACGTTATGCACCGGCACGCGGCGGTATTGCACGGCATCGCCGGCCACGTGCTGGAAGTGCTCGTGGGACTCGCCGGCAAAATACGGGAACGCCACTTCGGCAACGTCATCGCCGATCAGGCTCAGCTTCAGATCGATCTCACGGCCTTCGCCACCTTCACGAGGCAGAATGTTCCACTTGCCCTTCTCGCCCCAGCGATAACCGATGGAACCCTGCGGGGACACCAGTTCACCGCTGACATCCAGGGCGATGGTTTTCCATTCCGGGTTGTTTTCCTGGCCGAGGTTGTCGGTCAGGTCACTGGCGCGCAGGAAGCGGTCCGGCTGGTAACCGGCGCCCGGTGCCTTGTCGACCATTTGCTTGAGCAGCACCAGCACTGGCAAATCGGTGAATCGCTTGGCGTAGTCGGTGAAATAGGCGCTCGGTTTGTCCAGGTGGAATTCTTTGAAGATTACGTGGTTGAACGCCTGGGCCAGCGCCGCATCGGTGCCTTGTTTAGGGTTCAGCCACAGGTCGGTGAGCTTGGCGACTTCCGAGTAATCCGGGGTGATCGCAACCGTCTTGGTGCCCTTGTAACGGACTTCGGTGAAGAAGTGTGCGTCGGGGGTGCGGGTCTGCGGGACGTTGGAGCCCCAGGCAATGATGTAGTTGGAGTTGTACCAGTCGGCCGATTCCGGCACGTCGGTCTGCTCGCCCCAAACCATCGGCGAGGCCGGTGGCAAGTCGCAGTACCAGTCGTAGAAACTCAGGCACGCACCGCCGATCAGCGACAGGTAACGCGAACCTGCGGCATAGCTGACCATCGACATCGCCGGGATCGGCGAGAACCCGACGATCCGATCAGGGCCGTATTGCTTGATGGTATAGACGTTGGCGGCAGCGATGATCTCGTTGACTTCCTCCCAGTTGGAGCGAATGAAGCCACCCATGCCGCGCTTGCTTTTATAGGAGTCGGCCTTGGCCTTGTCCTCGACGATGCTGGCCCAGGCTTCCACCGGCGCCATGGTCTGCCGCGCATCGCGCCAGAGTTTGAGCAACGGCTTGCGGATTTTCGGGTACTTGAGCCGGTTGGCGCTGTAGATGTACCAGCTGTAACTGGCACCACGCGGGCAGCCACGGGGCTCATGGTTCGGCAGATCGTTACGGGTG
This sequence comes from Pseudomonas sp. LS2P72, assembly GCF_054897865.1. Classification (NCBI taxonomy): domain Bacteria; kingdom Pseudomonadati; phylum Pseudomonadota; class Gammaproteobacteria; order Pseudomonadales; family Pseudomonadaceae; genus Pseudomonas; species Pseudomonas sp. LS2P72. Next base: position 3,420,928 of record NZ_CM142708.1, on the reverse strand, counting down.
CGCGGGTAGTCGGTCTGCTGGGTTTCCCAGGTGATCAGGCCGTTCTTGACGTAGATCTTCCACGAGCAGGAACCGGTGCAGTTCACCCCGTGGGTGGAACGCACGATCTTGTCGTACTGCCAGCGTGAACGGTAGACGTTCTCCCAGTCGCGAGACTCTTTGCGGGTCTCGCCATGACCGTCGGAAAACTCGTTTTGCTTGCGATTGAAAAACTTCAGTTGATCCAGTAAATGACTCACGGTGTAGTCCTCTCAGGCTTGCTGCGGGGTTCTGTGCCCCGCCCACGCAATGGTTGGATTCGGGTCGTCTTAGCAGGGAGTCGCTGCGCCTTTGCGCGCGTACCACCACCAGGTCACCACGATGCAGCTCAGGTAAAAGCCGACGAACATGTAGAAGGCCATCTCCGGGCCGCCGGTCTGGGCCATCGAAGTGCCGAAGGATTTGGGAATGAAGAACGCACCGAAGGCGCCCATGGCCGAACTGAAGCCCAGGACCGCGGCTGACTCCTTGCCAGCGTTCTTTAGCGCTTGTTCGCGGATGGCCGGCGATTGCCCGGCCGAGGCTTTTTCATGCTGGGTGCGGAAGATCACCGGGATCATGCGGAAGGTGGAGCCGTTGCCGATGCCAGTGGTAATGAACAGCAGCATGAACATGCCCAGATAGCCGTAGAAGTTGCCGGGCTCACCGTTCTGCGGCAGGAAGTGCATGACGCCGAAGACCATCACGATCATCGCCACGAAGTTCCACAAGGTCACTTTCGCGCCGCCGAGCTTGTCCGCCAGCCAGCCGCCCAATGGGCGTACCAGCGCACCGACCAACGGGCCGAGGAAGGCGAATTTCAACGCGATGACATCAGGGAACGAGGTTTTGATCAGCAGCGGAAACGCGGCGGAGAAACCGATGAACGAACCGAAGGTCGCCAGGTACAACCAGCACATCAGCCAGTTGTGTTTGCGTTTGAAGATCACCGCCTGCTCGCTGAACGAAGCGCGGGCACTGGACAGGTCATTCATGCCGAACCAGGCCAGCACCGTCACCAGGACAATGAATGGCACCCAGATGAAACCGGCGTTCTGCAACCACAACTGACCGCCGTCCGGCAACGCTTGCGGCGAGCCGCCCATGAAACCGAACACACCGAAGGTAATCACCAGCGGCACACAGAACTGCATCACCGAGACGCCCAGGTTACCCAGCCCGGCGTTGAGGCCAAGGGCCGTGCCCTGCTGCGACTTGGGATAGAAGAAGCTGATGTTGGACATGCTCGATGCAAAGTTGCCGCCACCAAAACCGCAGAGCAAGGCAATCAACACGAACACGCTGTAGGAGGTGCTCGGGTCCTGCACGGCGAAACCCATCCAGATCGAGGGCAACAACAGCGACGCGGTGCTCAGGGCGGTCCAGCGACGGCCACCGAAGATCGGCACCATGAAGGAATAGAAGACGCGCAAGGTCGCCCCGGACAGCCCCGGCAATGCCGCCAGCCAGAACAATTGGTCGGTGGTGAAGGTGAAACCGATGGCGTTCAAACGCACGATCACCGTGCTCCAGACCATCCACACCGCAAAGGCCAGCAGCAGCGCAGGAATGGAAATCCACAAGTTGCGCGTGGCGGTCTGTTTGCCGCTACTTCCCCAGAATGCTGGGTCCTCGGGGCGCCAGTCATGAATGACCGGGCCTTTGTCAGGCTTTTGCAGAACGGACATGTTCTTCTCCTAGGGCAATGCTGGAAATCGGGGACGGGGTCAGCAGCGGCGCTTTACCCAGCACCGGGCTTTTGCGTATTTCGCTGAAGTACATCCAGGTGAGGGAGACCCAGACCACGCCGTACATCAACATGAAGCAGGAAGAGCGCACGCCGGTGAGGTCCACCAGGGCGCCGAACAGAATTGGCAACACGAAACCGCCCAGGCCACCGGCGAGGCCGACGATGCCGGACACCGCACCCATGTTTTTCGGGTAGTCGTTGGCGATGTATTTGAAGACAGAGGCCTTGCCGAACGCGAAGGCGATGCCCATGACGAACAGCAGCACGGTGAACAGCGCGGGATTGAGGCCGATGTGGAAATCCACCGGGCCGTTGATCGTTTGCACTTGCAGTTGGGTTTGGGGATACGAGAGCAGGAACAGGCAGATCCAACTGACCCACAACACCCACCAGGTCACGCTTTGCGCCCCCCAGCGATCCGACATCCAGCCGCCGACCGCACGCAGCACGCCACCGGGCAGGGAAAAGCAGGCCGCCAGCAGCGCCGCGCTTTGCAGGCTGAAACCGTATTCCTGCACGTAGTACTTGGTCATCCACAGTGCGAGGGCGACATAACCACCGAAGACGATCGAGTAGTACTGGCAGTAGCGCCACACCGCCGGGTCCTTCAGCGAGCTCAATTGCTCACGCAACGTGGCGCCGGTGGCACTGCGGTGGTCCTTGTTTTCGGCGCTGAAAAACCAGAACAACAGCGCGGTAATAAAGAGGATCGCGCTGAAGACTTTCGGCACCAACTGCCAGCTACCGGCAGCGATCAGCGCCGGGGCGAGAAACTTGGTCACCGCGGCCCCGGCGTTACCGGCGCCGAAGATGCCCATCGCGAAGCCCTGATTCTCTTTGTCGAACCATTTGGCGACGTAGGCAATCCCGACTGAAAACGAGCCGCCGGCCAGGCCGACGAACAAGCCCAGCACCAGGAACTGCCAGTAGGCGGTGGCGTGACTGATCAGGTACAGCGGCGCCACGCAGGCCAGCATCAACAGGAAAAACACGCTGCGCCCGCCAAAGCGGTCGGTCAGCAGGCCCAGCGGCAACCGCACCAGCGAGCCGGTCAGCACCGGGGTCGCGGCCAGCAGGCCGAACTGGGTTTCGTTGAGCTGGAGAAGGTCCTTGATCGGTACACCGAGCACGGCAAACATCATCCAGACCATGAAACAGACAGTGAAGGCCAGCGTGCTCATGCCCAGCACCAAGCCTTGTCGTACACGCGGTGGGTTCACAAATGCTCTCCAGTCAATTAGCCATGGCGGCAGACTAGAGAGGGCAACCCCGCAAAAACTTGATCCATGTCAACGAAGCCCTAGGGGGCATAGGCCTATGCTTGTGCGGTCTACCTCTAAGGAGGTAGTACAGGAAAACCCTGAAACCATTGGTTTATCAGCGTCTTAAGGTTTTCTTCCACGGTTTTTGCTGACAAGGATCAGTCGACAACTCTTTAGAGGTAGCGCGCCCGGGATCGGCGGCAAAACCCATCCTGGAGCTGCACATGCACGGTTTACCTGATTTTTTCCCGGACCTGCGCTGATGATCCGCTGGTTGCGCAGTTCCCTGCCCGCTCGCGCCGGGCTGGCGGTGATCCTGATCGCCGTGCTCGCCCTCGCCAGTTCGTTGAGCGCCGGACTGATCGCCTGGTTCAGCCAGGGCGATGCGGCCGCCATCAACACCGCAGGCTCGGTGCGCATGGAGACTTACCACCTGAGCTGGAAACTGGCCGCGGGTGCAACCGGCGAAGAAATCATCGCCATCAGCGACAGCCTGCAAACCCGCCTCAACAGCCAGTCACTCAAGGCAGTGCTGGAAGATGGCCCGACCGCCGCGCTGCAAACCAGCTACGGGCAAATTCAGCAACACTGGAACGAGGATTTGCGCCCGGCGCTGGAGCGAGGCGATGCCGCCTATTTTCAGGTCCAGGCCCTGCCCTTCGTTGAACAACTGAACCAGTTCGTCAATCTGTTGCAGCGCCAAAGCGAACAGAAGCAAGGCTGGCAACAGGTGATCCAGGGCCTGGCCTTGTTCACTACCCTGTTCGTCCTGCTGATTGGACTCTACGAATTGCAGTACGGGGTCGTCATGCCCTTGAAAGAGTTGGTGGACGCGACCCAGCGCTTCCGTCGCGGCGATTTCAAGGTGCGGGTCAATCATCAGTCCCAGGACGAACTGGGCCAGTTGGCCATGAGCTTCAACGCCATGGCCGAGACGATCGAAGACTCGCATCGCACCCTTGAGAGTCAGGTCCAGCAAAAAACCCTGAACCTGCAACAAGCCAATGCCGCCCTCGAGTTGCTGTACCAAAGCAGTCGAAGCCTGGCCACACGCCTGGCCAATGCCGAAGGTCTGGATGAGTTGATTCGACGCTTCCAGCAACGCCTGCCCGGCTTGCGCCTGTCGCTGTGTCTGCAAGGACAAATGCAGGCACCGGCCCAGCAGTTGCTCGCCCTCCACGGCGCGAACATCCGCGAAGTCTGCGCCAGCAGCGATTGCGCCACGTGCCAGAAGCACCATAAAGCCAGTCCACAAACGTTCAGCATCAGCAACCAGGGCAGTGAACTGGGTGAACTCAAGGCGCATTTTGTCGACGGACATCCAACCCAAGCCTGGGAAACCCAACTGATCCAGGCCCTGGCCAACCTGATTGGCACCTCGCTCTCGCTCAAGCGTCAACGGGAACAGGATCATCGCCTGCTGTTGCTCGACGAACGCACGATCATCGCCCGCGAGCTGCACGACTCACTGGCCCAGGCCCTGTCCTACATGAAGCTGCAAGTCAGCCGCCTGCAGACCCTGATGCGTCGTGGCGAACCGGTCGAAACCCTGGAAAACGTCACCGCCGAACTGCGCGAAGGACTGAACAATGCCTACCGCCAATTACGCGAGTTGCTGACCACCTTTCGCTTGCAGATTCACGATGCGGGGCTGGTGCAGGAACTCAAGGACACCGCCGAGGAGTTCTCCCGCCGCGGCGAATTTCAGGTGCACCTGCATGTCGACGCGCTGGCCTTTCAGTTATCAGCCAGCGAGCAAATCCACATCTTGCAGATCACCCGCGAGGCGCTCTCCAACTGCCTGCGTCACGCCCACGCGCAAAACGCCTGGCTGCAACTGCGTCAGGACGGTGAAACCGTGAGGCTCATCGTAGAAGACGACGGACGCGGCTTCAGCGGCAACGTCGACCAACGCGAACACCACGGCCTGAAAATCATGGATGAGCGGGCCCGCAGCTTGCGCGGTCAACTCGAAATAGTCTCCAGGGAGCCGCAAGGCACCCGCGTCCAACTGGAATTCCAACCGGAGTTCCTCGGGCAGCAAACTGAAGGTAGCGTCACATGAACCCCTCCCTGCAACACACCATCCTGCTGGTCGACGACCATCCGATGATGCGTCACGGCATCCGCCAGATGCTCGAACTCGAAGATGATTTCCTGATCGTCGGTGAAGCCAACAACGGTGAAGAAGCACTCAGTCTGATCGAACCATTGAAACCGGATCTGGTGTTGCTTGATAACAACATGCCGCTAATGAATGGCATTGAAACCCTGCGCCAATTACGGGCGATGCACTACACCGGCAAAGTGCTGCTGTTTACGGTCTCGGATGCCGAAGACGATATTCGCGACGCGTTGCGTCTGGATGCAGACGGCTACCTGCTCAAGGACATGGAGCCCGAACTATTGATTCAGTACATCCGCAATGCCTTGAACGGCGAATTGGTGATCAGCCCGGGGCTGACCCAGGTCATGGCCCAGGCACTGCGCTCACCGCAGCGCCAGACCGTGGTGGAACTGACCGAGCGTGAACGTCAGGTGCTGAAAACCATCGCCAGCGGCTTCAGCAACAAAGTCATCGGGCACAAGCTCGGCATCACCGAAGGGACGGTCAAGGTTCACGTGAAAAACCTGCTGCACAAACTCGGCTTGCGCTCGCGGGTCGAGGCGGCGGTATGGGCCATGGAGCATCTGCGCAATGCGAGCTGAGGCGCATGCCTCTTTGGAGGTAGGCCGGCAGAGGCATAGGTCATCCGGCCGGCGCTCTCTACTATGAGCGTCAGCGGAGGTACGCCATGCTGACCCACCCTTCCATCGTTTTAACGTTGCGTCGTCACCATCTGTTCAGTCAGTTGCCGGAGAAAATCTTCGAGGAAGTCTGCGGCCTGGCGATGCTCAAGCGCCTGTCCTGTCACAGCACCCTCATGCACCAAGGGGATCCGGCCAAGCGTTTTTTCCTGCTGGTCAGCGGCCAGATCAAGTTGTACCGGCTTACCGGCGAAGGCCAGGAAAATCTGGTGGAGATCATCCAGCCCGGCCAGACGTTTGCCGAAGCTTTGCTGTTCAGTCAGGCCCGTCTCTACCCGGTGAGCGCCACGGCGCTGAAGGACAGCGTGCTGGTGAGTATCGAGGGCAGCCATTACCGCAACGCGCTGGAAGACCAGCCGAAAGTTTGCCTGGCGATCCTGGCGAGCATGAGCGTGCACCTGCACCTGCGTCTGCGCGACATCGACACGTTGACCATGGCCAGCGCGAGTCGGCGGGTGATCAATTTCCTGTTCCAGGAACGCAACCCGGTCAGCGGCTTGATTGTCTTGCAGGTGTCCAAACGCCTGGTGGCCTCGAAGCTGGGCATTCAGCCGGAAACCTTTTCGCGGATCTTGCACCGTTTGGTGGACAGCGGCCTGATCGCGATGGAACGGCGCAACATCAGCATCCTCGCCGAAGAGGATCTCGCGGCGTTCCAATAGACGGAATTGACCGCCGTCAATGCGCAATGCCACCGGCCTTGCACACTGAAGAAGTCCATCCATGGAGAACGCTCATGTCCCGTTCAACCTTGCCCCTGATTTACTCCTGTTCAGGCTGCTCCAACGTCGCCCAACTGGCCAACACCCTGGCCGTGCGGCTTGATCGCAGCGGCCTGGCTGAAATGTCCTGCATCGTCGGGGTCGGCGGGCATGTGGCGGCGCTGGTCAACAAGGCACGTTCGGGACGGCGGATTTTTGCGCTGGATGGTTGTCCGTTGCAATGCGTTGAAAACTGCTTGAAGCAGCATGGTCTGCACGCGGATGTGCATTTGATTCTTAGCCATTACGGGTTGCGCAAGCGCTATGGCGAGGACTGCACGGAGGCTCAGGGGGATGAGTTGTTTGAAGGGATCAGGCAGTTGATTGCCAGTGATGCCCGGCAGAATCACGCCTCTGAACTGATGGTTTGAGGGCAACGCAGATCAAATGTGGGAGCGAGCCTGCTCGCGATGGCGTCTTTTGGCTCAGTACATATCCATTTCTGCGGTAACGGCTTCTATCGGTTTCGCTTTTACAGCGAGTCACTTGGAAAAGCCCCAAGTAACCAAGGGCTCTTGCCCCTGTCGTTCGGTGGCTCGCCTAGGCTCGCCATGCCCTCGCTCCGGTCCTGCTCCGTGGGCCCGCCGCCATCGGCCATCCATGGCCGGGGGCGGCTAACCCGGCATCCATGCCGGGTTGCCCACTGCGCAGAACCTCCACTCGGCCTCTCGAGGGGGCGAATACCGCAAAAGCACCGCGAGGCGGCCTACCGGCCGGCCTGTTTCTTCAAGCGTACGGATTTCCCCTGTGGGAGCGAGCCTGCTCGCGATGAGGCCCTGTCAGTCGACATCAATGTTGAATGTAAGTCCGCCTTCGCGAGCAGGCTCGCTCCCACAGTTGGATTTTTGGCGGGCATGACATAGGTGTCCACCGCCGATGACCATGACAGACATCAGGTCGGCTATCAGGCCGCCTCGCTCTGGCTTTTGATTTTGATCTTGATCTGCCCCGTCGGAAGGCCGAGCGCAGGTTCTGCGCAGTGGGCACCGCGGCAAGGATGCCGCGGTAGCTGCCCCCGGCCATGGATGGCCGATGGCGGCGGGCCCACGGAGCAGGACCGGAGCGAGGGCATGCCGAGCCTAGGCGAGGCACCGTACGTCAGGGGCAAGAGCGTTTGGTTACTTGGGGTTGGGCGGCATTCCGTATTTCCAAGTGACACTCCCTAAGGGCGGAACCCAATGAAGCCGTTACCGCAGCAACGGATATGTACCCCGACCAAAACACAGCCAGGCTAACCGGCCGCCAACCCCTTCCCCGCCCGCTCCAAATTGCGCCACAGCCAAACCGGCAACACATCAGGATCAAGACTGTCGATCAGATTCTTCAACGCCAACCCCAACTCCGTATCACCCTCAATCACCAAACGCCGGCGAAAAAACAACGTGTCCGGATCTTCCTGACGGCTCGCCAGCAATAAAAACTCTCGCCAGTTGCCACTGATAGTCACGTGCGCATTGGCGCGTTCAGCAATTCGCAACCCGTCAAGGGTCAGCGTCAGATACCAGGACAACCCCAGATCCGGAATCCGCAAGCACAACCAACGCCCGCGCAACACTTCAAACTCGCCATCGCGCAACGGCTCGGCAAGGCAACGATTCAGCGCCTGCTGCAACGCCAGACGCTGCACCGCAAAAGGCACCCGACGCACCAGCGGCAACAACCGGTCGGCGCCTTTCAACAACCACTTTTTACGATTCAACACAGACCGACCTCCTCGACGCGCAACATGCCGGCCTGGCCATGCCAGTAACCGTTGCAACCGTCGACGAACAGCGGCGGCATCTCGCCCAGACGAACCCGTTGATAGGCGGCAATGACCTCGGCCATGCCCTGAGCGCGAGGGCTCAGACGCAACAGATCGGCGCCACAAGCCACCAGCCCGGTGTAATCCGCCAGCAGATTGGTCACCTCCGCCGACATCGTTTGAATACCGTTAATGGTGAACAGCGCCTGCCCTTCCTGACTGGTCAACGGCAGGCCGTCGGGGTAGTTGAGGCAGCAAAACTGGCAATCGTCCTTGGGCTTGTTTTCCGCCCGAGCGGTGAAGCAGCGTGCGGAATAAGCCAAAGGCAAATGCCCATAAGCAAAGATCTCGACTTCCGGCGCCTCACGGCCCAGTTCACGCACCTGATCAAGCACATCGCCAATCAGCGCCGCCGAGCATTCCACCGGCGGCACCCAGCGGGTCATCCCGCAGTCCAGCAGTTGCGCGAGCGTATGACCGTTGTACAGATTGAGCGCCGGGCCGCCCACGAACGGCAACTTGCGCTCGGCCAGAAACTGCACCGCGCCCATGTCGTTGGCCTCCACCAGCAATTGGCCGTTGTCGCAGAGTCGGCGCAGGCTGGAAAGTTCGGAGGCCGCTTCGATCAGCGTCAGGCTGGAGATCACCAACTGGGCCTGGCTGCATTCCTGCAACTCGCGCCCCAGACCCAGCCATTGATCCAGTGAAAAGGCCCGGCGTTTCGAACACACGGTTTCCCCCAGATAAATCACATCCAGGGGCAAGGCCGACATCTCGGCGTAAAAGTTGCTGAGTTGCTCTTTGTCCCAATAAAACAGGACCGGTCCAAGGCTGAGCTTCATGTCGCCTCCCTCATTGCCATGATCGATGGTAAGCACCCAGGGTGGTCTGGCTGCCTTCAGACAAACCGGCCAGCACCCGACGCCATTCCTCCTTGACCCGAAAACTGCCCGGCGAGCCACGGTGGGCGTCCAGCGCCGCGCGCCAGACGCGGGTGACTTGTTCGACATAGGCCGGACTGCGTTGCCGGCCTTCGATTTTTACTGCTTCAACTCCGATGGCCGTCAATTCCGGCAGCAAGTCCAGAGTGTCGAGGCTGGTGGGTTCTTCCAGTGCATGAAAGCGTTTGCCGCCGACCAGGAAACGGCCTTTGCACAAGGTCGGGTAACCGGCGGGTTCGTCAGGGGTGTAACGATCGATCAACACTTCACTGAGCCGTGCGCTCAAGCCTTCAGCGTCTTCGCTCCAGCGCACCGCTTTGGCGGGCGAACAGACACCGCATAGGTTGGGCGACTCGCCGGTGATGTAGGAAGACAGATGGCAACGCCCTTCGGCCATGATGCACAAGCTGCCGAAGCCAAACACTTCGATGGGCACCGGGCTGCTCGCGGCGACCTGGCGCACTTGCGCCAACGACAACACTCGCGGCAGCACCGCGCGACGAATCCCGTAACGCTGCGCATAAAATTCCAGGGCCGCAGCATGGGTTGCCGAGCCCTGGACCGACAGGTGCAACGCCAATTGCGGATGCCGCTGGCTGGCATAGTTGAGCACGCCGGGGTCAGCGGCGATCAACGCATCCACGCCGAAATCGGCGGCACGATCGACCGCCCGTTGCCAACGTTCCCAGCCCTTGGGTTGCGGGTACGTGTTGACCGCGACGTAGAGTTTGCGTTGATGCTGACGAATGTGAGCGACCGCCGCGTCGAATTGTTTGTCGTCCATGTTCAGCCCCGCGAAATGCCGGGCATTGGTGTCATCGCGAAAACCGACATAGACGGCATCGGCGCCTTGGCGCACCGCCGCTTTTAGCGCAGGCAGGTTCCCTGCCGGGCAGACCAGTTGCATGGGTAATCCTCATGGAAAAACGCGCTGCCAGTCTAGCGAGACCGGCAGGCAGAGCCTTGACGGCAATCAATTGCGATCAATGCATCAGGTCGGCGAAGGACAGGAACATCACGTTGTCGTGCTTGAGCACTTGCTGCTCGCACTCGATCACCGCCAGCCCGTCGGCCCAACACGCGGCAGTCAACATCGCCGAGCTTTGCTGAGGGTGCAGCTCAACGCTCAACTGGCCGTCAGCGCCCGGGGTCAACCGTGCCCGCAGGTACTGCCGACGCTTGTTACGCTGCAACCAGTCGAACCCGGCGGGAACGGCCATTGGCACCGACAACACGTCTTTCACGCCTTGGGCCCTGAGCAGGAACGGACGCACCACCACCAACGCGGTGATCAGCGCCGCCGACGGATTTCCCGGCATGCCGATCCACGGTTTGCCGGCCACTTCGCCAAAGGCCAGCGGTTTACCCGGCTGAATCGCCAGCCGCCAAAAGTCCAGGCTGCCGAGTTCCTCGATGGCCTGTTTGAGGTGATCTTCCTCGCCCACCGAGACGCCCCCGGAACTCAACAACAGGTCGCATTCCGAGGACGCCAGGCTCAAGGCATGCCGGCTGGCCGCCAACTCATCGGCCATCACGCCGTAGTCGTGCACCTCGACGCCCCAACCGCTCAACAACGCCGCAAGGCAGTAGCGATTGCTGTTGTAAATCTGCCCCGGCGCCAATGGATCGCCTGGCTCACGCAGTTCATTACCGCTGCTGAGTAAGCACACTTGCAACGGTCGATAAACCTCGACCCGCGCAATCCCAGCGCCGGCCAGCAATCCCACTTCTTGCGCACGCAGGCGTTTACCGGCCTGGAGCAACAGATCGCCCCGGCGAACCTCCTCACCTTCCTTGCGCACGTGATCGCCGGCGTTTACGGGCGGAAACCAGACACGCTCGCCCTCGATCCGGCAGCGCTCCTGCGGCACCACCGTGTCGGCACCCGGCGGCAATGGCGCGCCGGTAAAGATTTGCACCGCTTGCTGCGCGAGCAACGGCGAGCACGCCTGATCCCCGGCCGCAATTCGTCCGCCAATCATCAAACAGCCTCCGTCCGGTGGCAGGTCTGCGGCCCTGAGGGCGTAACCGTCCATGGCACTGTTGTCCCAGGCCGGCAGGTTGACAGGGGAATGAATGTCCGCCGCCAGCACCCGCCCCAAGGCTTGATCCAGACCGATTTTTTGCGCCAGGGGCGGCGGCGGTGCCTGGTCCAACAGACGGCTGATGGCCTCGTCCACCGGCATCAGATTGCCAAGGTCGCACACCCGGCCGGTCATGAGCGGGTCTCGCAGGCGTCGATGACCCGTTGCGCTTGCGGTTTCAAATGCGGGGCGAAATTGCACGGGCCGGTGCGGCTGTCCAATTGTTCGAGCAGGATCTGGTTCCAGGCAGTCCGACACGCACCCGGCGAACCCGGAACGCAGCACACCAGCACGCCGTTGCTCATCCCGGCCAACGCCCGTGACTGCAAACTGGACATACCGATTTCCGCCAGGGACACCTGACGGAATAGTTCACCGAAGCCTTCCACGTGTTTGTCCAGCAATGGCAAGACCGCTTGCGGTGTGTTGTCGCGCGCGGTGAAACCGGTGCCGCCGGTCATCAGTATCACTTGAACCTGAGGGTCGGCGATCCAGTGGGAGACCTTGGCGCGGATCTGATAAATATCGTCTTTGACCAGGTCACGATCGATCAATACATGCCCGGCCGTTTGCAGCAAATCCGTCAGGGTCTGCCCCGAGGTGTCGGTGTCGAAGGTGCGCGTATCGCTGATGGTCAGCACGGCAATGTTCAAGGGTTCAAACGTGCGTTGCGCCAGATGGGCCATATCCAAGCCTTCCCGTGTATGAGGGTATGGGACAAAGCCTGAACTGGAATTCGCAGCGAGCCTATTCCTCCAAGGAGGTACCTCCACAGGGACATCAGGAGAATATGCAGGCCACACAAAAACCTGTGGGAGCGAGCCTGCTCGCGATAGCGGTTTGTCAGGCAACATAGATGTCGACTGACCCACCGCTATCGCGAGCAGGCTCGCTCCCACATGGTTCTTCATTGCTGCATGTTTTGCGCAACGGGGCTCAAGGTGCCAGGCGATTTCGTTGCCACACGCTATCGCGCAAACGGTAATCGAGACGGTCATGCAAGCGGTCGGCACGCCCCTGCCAGAACTCCAGCCGCTCAGGGTGCAGGCAGTAGCCGCCCCAATGCTCGGGCCGCGGCACGGTCTTGCCGGCAAAACGTTGGGTGGTTTGTAGCAACAGCGATTCAAGCTCGGCCCGATTGGCCAGCGGCCGGCTTTGCGGTGAAGCCCACGCGCCCAGGCGACTGTCCTGTGAGCGGGAATCGAAGTACCCATCCGACAGCGTCGGGTCGAGCCTGGAGACCAGGCCTTCGATACGCACCTGACGCTCCAGCCCCGGCCAGAAAAAGGTCATGGCGGCATGCGGGTTAGCAGCCAGTTGCTGGCCTTTGTCGCTCTGGTAATTACCGAAAAAGGTGAAGCCTTCATCGCTCAAACCCTTGAGCAGCAGGACCCGGCAGTGTGGGCGCCCTTCACTGTCGACTGTCGCCAACACCATGCTGTTGGCTTCGACAGGCGCGCGCTCGGTGTCGCGGGCCAACTGCATCCATTGCCGGAACATCGCCAGCGGGTCATCCAGCGCCGACTCGTCTTGAAGGCCAAAAAGGGTGTAGTTGCGGCGCATCTGTGCCAGGGAAAGGGGCATGACGGTGATCTCCAAAAAGGTTCTGCCCAGTGTGCGATGCACAGCGCACTAGCACCTTGATCACCATCAACACTGAGCATGCCCAGCCTTATTTGAGGCGCAGACGCCGAGCCAGTTTGTGCAGGTTGCTGGGATCGACTTCCAGAATCCGCGCGGCGCTGGCCCAGTTTTCCCCGGACAGGCTCAAGGCCTGGAGGATTTTCTTGCGCTGGTAATCGTCGACCGCTTCACCCAGGGGCTGGAACGGCTCATCCGCCGTAACGTCCAGGGGACTTTCGACGACCGCGCCCTGCCCGCCCACGGCACTGTCGAGGTCCAGAATCTCGGGCTCCAGCGTCATGATCAGCGTGCGACTGGTGCCGCGACTGAGTTGCTTCAACGCGGCTCGGCTGATCACATGTTCCAGTTCGCGCACGTTGCCCGGCCAGCTGTACGACAGCAGCGCTCGCTCGGCCGCCGGCGACAGACGCAAACCACGCAGACCGAGCCGCGCCCGATTGAGTTCAAGGAAATGCCCGGCCAGCATCAACACATCGTTACCCCGCTCGCGCAGCGGCGGGATCGGCACCGGGTACACCGAGAGCCGGTGATACAGATCGGCCCGAAACAAGCCGTCGCGGATGCTGTCCGGCAGGTGCCGGTTGGTCGCGGCGATGATTCGCACATCGACATGCAGCGGCTTGTCGGCGCCGAGGCGCTGGATCTCGCCGTTCTGCAGAGTGCGCAGCAACTTCGCTTGCACGGCCAATGGCAATTCACCGACTTCGTCGAGAAACAGCGTGCCACCGTTGGCGGCATCGAAACGTCCGGCACGGTCACTGGTGGCGCCGGAAAACGCACCTTTGACATGGCCGAACAATTCACTCTCCGCCAGAGACTCCGGCAACGCTGCGCAGTTGACCTGCACCAGCGGCTTATGACTGCGGCGCGACAGACGATGCAAGCGCCGGGCGAACAGCTCTTTGCCGACGCCGGTCTCGCCCAACAGCAATACCGGCAGCTCGGAATCGGCCAACACGTCCAGTTCATTGAGCAACTGATGCAGCACCTCACTCTGCCCGAGGATTTCGCCTTCATCAGCCGGCCTGCGCACGTCTTGAATATCGCTGCGGGACAAGCGCAGGCTGCGGTTTTCCTGCTCAAGGCGGGTGACTCGCACGGCGGCTTCGATCTGCAAGGTGCAGCGCTTGAGTTCTTCCCGCGCACGGCTGTCGAAGGTCCCGGCGTGCAGCGCATCGAGGGTGATCGCGCCCCAGATCCGACCCTCCACATACAGGCTCACGCCCATGCAGTCGTGCACTGGCATCGGTTCGCCGGCGTGATTGTCGAGCAAGCCGTCATAGGGATCCGGCAGGCGACTGTCGGGCTCGAACCAGGTGGGTTCGCGCGACGCCATGATCGCCGCCAGCCGCGGATGCTGGGCGATGACAAACCGCCGCCCCAACGCTTCATGCACCAGCCCCACCGTCGCCACCGGCCTGAGGCTGTCGTCATCCAGACGCAGCAATCCCACGGCGCCACTGTTGAAGTACTCGCGCAGGGTCTGGACCAGTCGTTGCAACCGCACAGCATTGGGCAACTCGACAATCAGGTCGGCCGCCAGGCTTTCACGCAGCATGGTAGTTATTACCCTCTATGGTTGGATTCACCCTAAAGCGTCCGGGTGCCTATCACCACAACTAAAAATTAAGCCATGTTTTTCAACACGTTAAATTTGGCATGCCGGGTGCAATGAGCCTGGGGAACCGTTGAAATCCAAACAAGGAACCCCCTGATGAGCCTGACTCTACTGGAACAAAGCCTCGGCCAACTGGCCTGCGACATTCCCGGCGCCACGCGTATTTTTCACACCTTCAAACTGGACTTCTGTTGTGGCGGGCATAAAAGCCTGCGTGAAGCGGCCGTTGGCAAAGACCTCGATCCGGTCCTGATCGCCGATGCGCTGCACCGGCTGCAAGACACCGGCGAAACCCAACACGACTGGCGCAACGAACCGTCGGAGTTGTTGATCGCCCACCTTCTGGCGCGCTACCACGCCCGCCATCGCGAGCAACTGCCGGAACTGATCCGCCTGGCCCGTCGCGTCGAGCAGGTCCATGGTGCGCGCAGCAGCTGCCCCAACGGCCTGGCCGATCTGCTGACCGACATGCAACAAGAACTCGAAGGCCACATGCTCAAGGAAGAACAAGTGCTCTTCCCAATGCTGCAACAGGGCATCGGCCCTCAGGCCGCGCCGCCGATCCAGGTGCTGCGCTTTGAACATGATCAACATGGCGAAGCCCTTGAAAAACTGCTCGCGCTGACCAACAACATCACCCCGCCGGCCGATGCCTGCAACACCTGGCGTGCCCTTTATCGTGGGCTGCTGGAGTTTCGTGATGACCTGATGCAACACATCCATCTGGAAAACAACGTGTTGTTTGTTAACGCCTTGAACCGTCGTCATTGATCGATTGCCGCTCACACAAAACCAGTGACGCAGCTTTCGCGAGCAGGCTCGCTCCCACAGGGAACAATATTCCAATGTGGGAGCGAGCCTGCTCGCGAATGGCGCCACCACGGATTTACGGGTTCTCCAGCGCGATCAACCGTGCCAATAGAACATCGCCTTGGCCAGGATCACGATCAACACCATGTGCCCGAGGATGCTGCGGCGAATCCAGCTAGCGCGGGTCGTGGTCAATCGTGCGCTTTTCAGCCAATACGCCAGCAGGAAGTAATGGCCGATGATGCTCAGCGCCAGGACGATTTTCAGGCTTAGCAACGTGCCAAAACTGCTGGCCAGCGGCTGACTCAATACGCCACGGTGCTGCCACGCCAGGCTGATGCCGGCGCCATACAACAGCAACACCACGCCATGCAGCACCTTGCGCGAGCGCACTGCAATCGCTTGATCTGCGGTCGTTTGCGCGGTATCCGCCAACTGCTGACGGGCGCGGTGCCAGATCACCACTTCGAAAAACAGCGTGCCGATAAAGGCAATCGCCGCCAGCAAGTGGGTGACCAGTAAAAAGGGATATAACACCGGCAGCCTCCATCAGTTCACGTGGTTAGCCCGGATGGCCGTCCACACGGGCCCGCAGCAGCATCGGACCGTAGCGCCAGGCGTACAACGCAAACGCCAGCGCCCAGCACAGACCGGCCAGCCACAACGCAGGCAGCGGGAAAAACAGGATCAACACAACCCGGCTCAAGCACGCCAGGTTGAGCAGAATAAACGCCAGGGTCATGCCCGATGGCGGCTCCAGCGCGCGGCCGGTATGCCCGAGGCTGACCCGTGCGATCATCGCCAACACCAGGCCGCCCATGGCGCCGATCGTCAGGCAATGCACCGCCAGACTCGGGTTGATCGGCACACCAAAATGCCACAGCGCCATGCCGAGACAGGCCACCGCCAACCAGGCATACGCCAGGTACAACGACCACAGCAACGGCACACGCCAGAGAGCGCGATCATGCCAGCGAACCAGACGCACCAGATGCCCGACGGCCAACACGGCGAACAACAGGCCGACCCAGAGATTGGGCTCAAGCGCAGGTCCGGCGGCGTACAACAACGCCACCAGCGGCGAGACAATCAGCAGCAGCCAATCCAGCCACGGCCAAGGGGTAACGCCTTCAACCTTGCCGAGGCCGCGCTGGATGAAGAACGGAATGACCCGCCCGCCGATCAAGCCCATCATCGCCGCCACCAGCCAGAGGCCGGTCAGCACGCCTTGACGCTGCCAGCCTTCATGACCTTCGACCAGGCCGTACAGGGACAACCCGTCGGCCGCCGCTAACAACAGCAGCACCACCGCAATCGGGTAGTTACGTGTCTGCCGCACCTTCCACAAGGTGAACCCCATGAGCGCGGCCACCGCCAGCGGGAACGCCAATTCCAGCACCGCTAGCACCGGCCACGGCGCATTGACCAGCCAGGCCACGCGCGCCAACAACCACAGCAACGCCAGCGCGGCCAGTGGTCGCCCGCTGAGGCCGGGACGACCGGTCCAGGTCTGCACGGCTGTCAGCAGAAAGCCCGCGATAATCGCCAAGCCGAATCCGAACAGCAATTCGTGTCGATGCCAGCCCAGCCAGCCACCCGCCGGCTGCCAGCCGGAAAGCGCACCACTGAAAGCGGCCAGCCACAGCGGAATGGCCAGCACTGCCAGCAGGCAGCCGGCGAGGAAAAATGGCCGGAAGGCCAAACGTAACAGTGGCGCGATGGCCATCGCTTTACGGCGGTCGAGCACTTGCATAAAGCCACTCCTTTACCTTGCTGCTGACCTGACGCAAACCCGCACGCGTCGAGGTAAGTCCGGGGGCAATGATCGGGTATTGGCGATCAATTGCCTTTGTCGCAGATCAAGTGTGCAAGGGGCGTGCCCTGAAGCTTGTGGGAGCGAGCCGGCTCCGGGCGGCGTTCCGACGATGACGGCGGTACATCCAGCATCAATGTTGGCTGACCCACCGCTATCGTCGGAACGCCGCCCGGAGCCGGCTCGCTCCCACAGGGGTGATCGAATCAGGGTACAAATGACCATTTAAGGGTTATTTAAACCATAAATGCTGCGGTCTTTTTTACCCAGACCTCTGACAACCTGAGTAAACAAGGGCCTCCAGGCATGGCCCGCGTCTTGCTCAAGCATTCAGCAATCAAAGAAACCTTGATCCCTCTCGATCCCCAGGAGTCGTCATGAAAAAAGTCATCCAGCCACTGGCCTGGTTTGTGGTGTTGACCTCGGTTCTGGCGTTGGCCAGCGGCGTCTCGCTGGGCCTCGTTTGACTTGATCGCCATCCCCTCCTCAATCCTCAGGATGAATTCTTATGGTGCTTCATCGCGTCCATCACCAGATTCTGCGCAGTCATCACTTGTTCGAGCCGTTGAACGAAGAACAGCTGGATGAATTGATGAGTACCAGCCACCTGCTCAGCATCGACAAGGGCGAACCGTTGTTCCGCCAGGGTGAGCCGGCCGACTCGTTCTATTTCGTGATTGCCGGGGCGGTGAAAATCTACCGCCTGACACCGGATGGGCAGGAGAAAGTGTTTGAGGTGATTGGCGATCGGCAAACCTTCGCCGAGGCGATGATGCTGATGGACACCCCAAACTATGTGGCCTCGGCCGAAGCGATCTGCCCGACTCAGCTTTATCGGTTATCCAACAACACCTACATGCGCCTGCTGCAGAGCAACAGCCGGCTGACCTTTGCGCTGCTCGGCAAGCTCTGCGTTCGCCTGCATCAACGGGTCAACGAAATCGAAACCCTGTCCCTGAAAAACGCCACCCACCGGGTCGTGCGTTATCTGCTGACGCAATTGGTGCGCCAGCAAACCGTTGACAGCCAATTCGAACTGCCGATGGCCAAGCAACTGATTGCCGGGCATCTGTCGATCCAGCCGGAAACCTTTTCGCGGATCATCCGTCGCCTGATCGATGAAAACATCATCACCCAGGACGGCCGCCAGATCGCCATTCTCGATCGTCTGCGCCTGGAACAGTTCGAGTGAGTGCCATGCCCGTCTGTTTGTATTGCCAACACACCAACCCCGCACAAGAAACCGAGTGCCGCCAATGCGGCATGCCCCTGCCGGCATTCGCCGCCCAGGCGGGGGAACGCCGGCTGCGCCGATTCACGTGGTTTTGTATCGGCCTGACGATCTTCTGCGTGACGATGTTTTTCTGGTTGCCACGCAGCGCCTGATCCCCACACATCTCCCCATGTAGCAGCTGCCGAGCCTGTGAGGCGTGGTGAGGGGATTTATCCCCGTTCGGCGGCGAAGCCGTCGTAATCCATTGGACACGGTGTGGCTGGAAAAAGCAGGGGCCGCTTCGCAGCCCAACGGGGATAAATCCCCTCGCCACAGGGGCTGCGCTTCGCAGGCTCGGCAGCTGCTACAGGGACCGTGTCGATCACGGCTGGGTCAGCTGGCGATACAACTGCGGCAAGCGCAGGGGTAATTGTTCGGGCTGGCGGATCAAGGTGTAGCCATTGGCGCCGAACATGTAAGGCAGGTAATCCCCGGCCTCGCGGTCAATCGTGATACAGAACGGCGTCAACCCCTGACGCCGCGCCTCCAGCACCGCTTCGCGGGTGTCTTCAACACCGTAGCGTCCCTCATACAGATCCAGATCATTCGGTTTGCCATCCGTCAGCAGCAGCAACAGTTTGCTGCGGCGTTTGCTCTTGCCCAGCAGTTGGGTGGCGTGGCGGATGGCGGCGCCCATGCGTGTGTAATAACCCGGTTTTAGCCCTTGAATGCGACCGCGGGTGTTGTCGTCATAACGCTGGGTGAAGGACTTGAGTTCCTGCATCCGCACTTGATGACGACGCAGCGAGGAAAACCCGTACAGGGCGAAATCATCACCGAGCACCGACAGGGTTTCGCCGAATAGCAGCAGACTGTCGCGGATCACATCAATCACTCGATGCTCATCGTTCAAGTGCGCGTCGGTGGACATCGACACATCGGCCAGCAACAGGCACGCGAGGTCGCGGCGCGTCTGCCGTTGTTCCATGAACAGACCGCGTTCCGCACACTGGCCATGCTCGCGTTCAACGTGAAAATCCAGCCAGGCCTGCATGTCCAGTTCAGACCCTTGGGGTTGCTGGCGTAACCATTGGCGGTCATTGCGCAGGTGCTCGAACTGGCGGCGCAGACGGTGCGCCGGGGCCTTCAGCCGTGGCGGCAGTGGCTGCGCCTCGCAGTCGCGGGGCACCATCATTTGCAGATTGACGAAGGCGTCCTGCATTTGCTGTTTGCGATAGTCCCACTCCGGCAACTTGATGCCCTCGCCCAGAGGGATATCGTCAACATCGGCCGGTGGCAAATCCAGGTGCAGCTTGAGACCACCGCCCTTGCGCAGACGGGTACGCGACAGGCTCAACTCGTCGAGGTCCTCGGCGACTCTGGCCGCATCAGGGTTTTCGCTGTCGTCTGACCAGCGATCCAGGTCGACGTGTTCGGTCCAACTGAACAGGTTCTCCAGGCGCACGATCAACAACCCGCCGTCGCGGCTGCCTTCATCGATCCGCTTGGCGCGTTTGCTTGCGCCTTTCTGCTCACCGGGCGGGGTCGTCAGCGACTCTTCCGACTCGTCACCGAGGTCGGCCGCCTGCGGGCTCGCGAGGTTTTGTGGCGGGTACAACCACAGTGGCAATGGCCATGCGGCCCGTTCGCTGCGGGGAAAATGTTCGACACTGCCGGGCTCGCGTAGCGCCTGGCATAACGCCCGTTCCAGCGCTGCTTCGCCGGTATTCAATGTTGCCGGATCCGGGCGTAGTTGCAGATGGGCATCGACCAAACGTTTGTACCGGGCACGCAACGCGGGATAGCGCCGCAACAGCTGTTGCGTCCAGCGTTGATTGTCCCGCCCCCAATGACGCATCTGCCCGGCCTGCGCGGCGAGCAATGCGAGCCAACGATAGAGTTCCTCGTTCAGTGCGACTTCAGGAAACACCGCGAGGCTCGACGGTAGACGAAGGTTCGCCTCGTCGCACCACGCCAAGGGCACTTGCTTGCAGGTGCCGGCGATCTGCTGCAGCACGTTGCGCCGCAACAACAGATCGCGGTCGCTGGCGGCTTCCACGCCGACGCCATTGGCGCCGCCCATGGCGCGAAACAGCAGCGCCAGCGGGCGTTGCTGGCTGGCCAGTTCGACGCGTGCTTCGGGGAAGTCCGGGCTGGCGCGGCGGGTGATGAAGCGATGCCAGACGCTGCCGACCCACTCTTCCAGTTCGACGGTAAAGGCCATGGTTTTTTTCCTCTGAAAACCAACGTGAAACGGCCCGCTGTACCAGCCGGGCCGCCCTCCTTCAGATGGTTATTGACTCACGAACGAACAGCGGATGCGGCAGTTGCAGTGATCCCCACTGGCACCCGCCGCTTGAAGCTGAACAGGTAGCAGATCAGCCCGGCGAAGAAACCGAGACCGGCGCCCAGACGAGCCCAGAACAGCACTTGCAGATGATCGACAGTGGCCATGAACGGTAACGCCACGCCATCCACCGGCCAGCGTTGCAGGTAGATCTGCACGACACCGGCAGCGGTGAGCAGCAGCGTGATCATTACCATCGACAGGGTCATCAACCAGAAGCCCCAGATCTCCAGTTGCTGCGAACGCTCGTCCGCTGCTTCGCCGAGCCCTCGCAGTTTCGGCATGGCATAGCTGATCAAGGTCATCACGATCATCGCGTAAGCACCGTAGAAGGCCAGGTGACCGTGGGCCGCCGTTAACTGCGAACCGTGGGTGTAGAAGTTGACCGGTGCCAGGGTATGCAGGAAACCCCAGACGCCAGCGCCGAAGAAGGCGGTGACTGTGGTGCCCTTGGCCCACAGCGTGGCCGCGCGGTTCGGGTGGTCCCGACGACGGTTCTTGACCATGCTGAAGGCGAATATCACCATCGCCAGGAAGGGTAGCGGCTCGAGTGCCGAGAAGATTGAACCGACCCACAACCAGACCTCAGGTGCACCGATCCAGAAGAAGTGGTGACCAGTACCGATGATCCCGGTAATCAGCGCCATGGCGATGATCACGTAGAGCCATTTCTCCACGACCTCCCGGTCCACACCGGTGATCTTGATCAGGACGAAGGCCAGCATCGAGCCCATGATCAGTTCCCACACGCCTTCTACCCAAAGATGCACCACCCACCACCAGTAAAACTTGTCGCGGGCCAGGTTGCCGGGGTTGTAGAAGGAGAAAAGAAAGAACACCGCGAGCCCGATCAGCCCCGTCATCATGACCATGCTGACGGTGGTCTTGCGCCCTTTGAGCAAGGTCATGCCGATGTTGTAGAGAAAGCCCAGGCACACCACCACAATGCCCATCTTGGAGATGGTCGGCTGCTCCAGGAACTCCCGACCCATGGTCGGCAGCAGCTCGTTGTGGGTCAGCTTGGCCAGGCCGGCATACGGCACCAGCAGGTAACCGAGGATCGTCAGCACGCCAGCGGCGGCGAATACCCAGAACAGGATGATCGCCAGCTTCGGACTGTGCAGTTCGCGGTCGGCCTCTTCTGGAATCAGGTAGTAGGCAGCCCCCATGAAGCCGAACAATATCCAGACGATCAGCAGGTTGGTGTGCACCATCCGCGCCACGTTGAAGGGGATGATCGGGAACAGAAAGTCCCCTACCACGTATTGCAGGCCCATGATCAAACCGAACAGTATCTGACCGAGAAACAGGATCAGTGCAAACACGAAGTACGGTTTGGCGACGGATTGCGAGGCGAATTTCAGATGCGGATTAGCAATGCTCATGTCTTAGCCCTCCTTGTTTGGCGGCCAGCCATTGGTGTTGATTTTCGAGCTCCATTTGAGGAACTCGGCGATGTCATCCACCTCCTGGTCACTCAACTTGAACTGAGGCATCGCGCGACGGCCCGGTACGCCCAGTGGCTGCATCTTCATCCAGGCATGCAGGAAGGGTTTGAAACCCGCCTCCCCGCCGCGCCGCTGGAACACGTTGCCCAGCTCAGGCGCGAAGTAGGCGCCCTCGCCCAACAGCGTGTGGCAGCCGATGCAGTTGTTTTGCTCCCAGACTGTCTTGCCGCGAATCACTGATTCGGTTAACTGCGCTTCATTGCTGCGCTCTGGAAAGGTCTGTTCCGTGTGATAGGTCAAAGCCAGGAATATCAGGAAGAAGAAGATGCTTCCCCCGAAGTAAATATTCCTGGCCATGCCTTTGGTGAAGGTGTCTGACATGGTCGCTTCCTCTTTGCTAGGCCCGTCCATGATAGGAAGCGAAGGGTCGAAACCTGCTTGATGGCGATCAAGAAAGTCAGATGGTTTGGGTCGGGTATAAATTTCAAGGCACCGCAATTAATCGTATGTATGCAACACCTGTAGGAGCACGGCTTGCCGGCGATGGCGTCCTTGAGATCGCCATCGCGAGCAAGCTCGGCTCCTACAAAAAGATAAACGTCAGGCCTACCACCGTCGCCAACACCAGCGCCCAGCTCAACATCAACCGCCGCCACAGTCGCGGTGCGTGACGCATCTCCATGAAGCCATCGGTGATCAGCCAGGCCTTGCCGACCGCCACCAGCAAAATGGCAATCGACAGCAACCACGTCGAACCAGCCTGCGCCAGCACCACCGTGCACACACTTAACGTCGCAAGCGCCGCCCAACAGACGAGCAAAACCCTGGAAACAGACATGAGAACCTCGTCAACTCAGCACGTAGACCAGCGGAAACAGCACGACCCAGATCAGATCGACCATGTGCCAATACAACACGCCGGACTCAAACCCGCTGCGCGTGTTGGCGTCGTACAGGCCACGGCGACAGCGCTCGGCCAGCCACCCGAGAATGACCATGCCGAGCACTACGTGGAGAAAATGAAAACCGGTGAGAATCCAGTACAACGTGAAAAACGTGTTGTGCTCCATCCCCAGCCCCGAGGCCAGCAAGTGCCGGTATTCCGTGAGTTTCAGCACCACGTAGACACTGGCGGCGAGCAACGCCATCAGCAGGAAGACAGCGCCGTGGCGGGATCGTGAGCGCCTGACGTGCTCCTGCGCCAGCGCTGCGAACAGCCCCGCGGTGAGCAGGCTCAGGGTCATCGCCAACCCGGTCGAGGTGTTGAGCAACAAACGGCTTTCGCTGAACATCTGCGGCTTGAGGGCCTGCGTCACGGCGAACGTCAGGATCAGAATGGCGAACACCGACAGCTCGGCCAGAATGAAAAACCACATCGCCAGATCGCCCGGCAAGTGACGGCGCGAGACGTTCGTGGACTCAGCCGAAGTGGACATCAACCACGTCCATCAGCGCGGCGACGGTCAGCGGATCATCGCTCAGCGGCTCGGCCAGGCAGGCCTGGCAGGCCTCACGCGGGCTCATCCCGGAGCGAATCATCCGCGCCGTGAAAATCAGCAGTCGCGTTGAGGCGACCTCCTCCAGATCATGTTGATCGAGCCGCCGCAGCGCCTGCCCCAGCCGCACCACTTGCGCCGCCAGCGCGCTGTCCACCTGAGCCTCCCGGGCAACGATGCGTTCCTCATCGGCCACCGGCGGATAGCCGAAGCGCATCGCCACGAAGCGTTGGCGGGTGCTGGGCTTCATGCCTTTGAGCAGGTTCTGGTAACCGGGGTTGTAAGACACCACGAGCATGAAAGACGGCGGCGCCTTCAGCACTTCGCCGGTACGCTCCAGGAACAGTTCCCGACGATCATCGGCCAGCGGATGCAGTACGACCACGGTGTCCTGACGCGCCTCGACCACTTCGTCGAGATAACAGATGCCGCCTTCACGCACCGCGCGGGTCAGCGGTCCGTCCTGCCACCAGGTGCCCTGGGCACCGATCAGGTGACGGCCGATCAGGTCGGCCGCGCTCAGGTCGTCATGGCAAGCCACGGTGTACAGCGGCAGTTTCAGCCGATGGGCCATGTGCTGGACGAAACGGGTTTTGCCGCACCCCGTCGGGCCTTTGATCAGCACCGGCATGCCGTGTCGCCAGGCTTGTTCGAACAGCACCTCCTCATTATTCAGCGGTTGGTAGAAGGGTTCGATCGGGTGTTCGCAAGACTGGGTACGGTCCATGGGCTGCCTGTTCCAATAGCGGATTCAAGAAACACGCTACGGGCCCCTGCGACAACCTGGCAAGTGAGATGGCCGGCAAACTTGATCGTCGTCAAGCGAACATTGGCCTGCTCGGGCATAGCCTTGCACGGCACTAAGAACCTGCGTTCTGCGCTGCCGTTTCAGCACATCGCAAAGGTCTTGCCTGAGGAGAAATGGAATGCTGATCAGCAATAGAAAAACGTTTGCCCTGACCCTGACCACGTTGTGTTCGGCACTGGCCCTGGCGGTGAGCCATGCCGCCAGCGCCGAAGAGCCCGTCGCCGCTGCGGCCAACCCGCCCATGGTCAAAACCGCCGGCGCTCCCGACATGAGCCAGGCCGAGTTCGACTCATCCAAGGAAATCTACTTCCAGCGCTGCGCAGGCTGCCACGGCGTTTTGCGCAAAGGGGCCACGGGCAAACCGCTGACACCGGACATTACCCAGAACCGCGGGCAACCGTTTCTGGAAGCCTTGATTACCTACGGTTCACCGGCGGGCATGCCGAACTGGGGAACGTCGAATGCGCTGACCAAAGATCAGATCACGTCAATGGCCAAGTTCATTCAGCACACGCCGCCGACGCCGCCGGAATGGGGCATGGCCGAGACGCTGAAAACCTGGAAGGTGTTGGTCAAACCCGAGGACCGCCCGAAGAAGCAGCTGAGCAAACTCAACTTGCCGAACCTGTTTTCGGTAACGTTGCGCGATGACGGCAAGATCGCCCTGATCGATGGGGACAGCAAGAAGATCGTCAAACTCATCGAGACCGGTTACGCGGTGCACATCTCGCGGATCTCTGCCTCGGGTCGCTACCTGCTGGTGATCGGTCGAGACGCCCGGATCGACATGATCGACCTGTGGCCGGTGGAGCCGACCAAGGTCGCCGAAGTCAAAGTGGGCATCGAGGCACGCTCGGTCGAGACCTCCAAGTTCAAGGGCTACGAAGACAAATACACCATCGCCGGTTCTTATTGGCCGCCGCAATTCACCATCATGGATGGCGAAACCCTGGAGCCGAAACAGATCGTTTCGACCCGCGGCATGACCGTCGACAAGCAGGAATACCACCCGGAACCCCGGGTCGCGGCGATCATCGCCTCCCACGAATGGCCGGAGTTCATCGTCAACGTCAAGGAAACCGGCAAGGTGATGCTGGTCAACTACCAGGACATCAAAAACCTCACCGTCACCTACATCGACGCCGCGCCTTTCCTGCATGACGGCGGTTGGGACAGCACGCACCGCTACTTCATGACCGCCGCCAACAACTCCAATAAGGTCGCCGTAATCGACTCCAAGGAGCGCAAGTTGACCGCGCTGGTGGACGTCGGCAAAACCCCTCACCCGGGTCGCGGCGCCAACTTCAACCACCCGACCTACGGCCCGGTCTGGGCTACCAGCCACCTGGGTGATGACGGCATCTCGCTGATCGGCACCGACCCGACCAAACACCCGCAATACGCCTGGAAGCAGGTCGCCTCGCTCAAGGGCCAGGGCGGCGGTTCGCTGTTTATCAAAACCCACCCCAACTCTCGCCACCTGTACGTCGACACCACCCTCAACCCGGATACAAAACTCAGTCAGTCAGTGGCGGTGTTCAACCTCGACAAGCTCGACGCCGGCTACACCGTGCTGCCCATCGCCGAGTACGCGGGCATCAAGCAAGGCGCGATGCGCGTCGTGCAACCGGAATACAACAAGGCCGGCGATGAAGTCTGGTTCTCCGTGTGGAGCGGCCAGGCAGACGAGTCGGCGCTGGTGGTGATCGACGACAAAACACTGAAGCTCAAGTCAGTCATCAAGGACAAACGACTGATCACACCCACCGGGAAGTTCAACGTCTACAACACCCAACACGACATCTATTGAGCTCCATCAATGCAAGGAAACACCATGAAAAATACTCTGTTCTCACTGTTCGCCATGACCGCTGTTCTGAGTGTGCAGCCGGCCATGGCCCAAGACGCGCTGGAGCTGTTCAAGAGCAAACCCTGCGCAGCCTGCCATTCCATCGACACCAAGATTGTCGGCCCGGCGCTCAAGGATGTGGCGGCCAAGAACGCTGGCGTACCCGGGGCCGTGGACACCCTGGCCGGTCGCATCAAGAACGGCACACAAGGCAATTGGGGCTCGATGCCCATGCCGGCCAACCCGGTAACGGATGAAGAAGCAAAAGTGCTCGCGACCTGGGTGCTGACACTCAAATAACCGCCTGGAGGGCGTCATGATGGTTTATCGACACGCTGTGATTCTGGCGGCCCTCCTCCTCATTTGCGCAACTGCGGTTGCAACGCCGGACGCCCAGCGTCAGGCGCAACTCGAACACCTGCTGACCCAGGACTGCGGCGCCTGCCATGGGCTGCACCTGACCGGCGGGCTGGGCCCCGAACTGTCCCGCGCAGCGCTGGCCGGCAAGTCACGGGACAGCCTGATTGCCACCGTCACCCAAGGCCGGCCCGGCACCGCGATGCCCGGTTGGGCGCCGTTGCTCAGCCCCGACGACATCCGTTGGCTGGTCGATCTTCTTCTCCAGGGATATCCCGCACCATGATCCGTTCAATCCTGCTGTCAGCGGCGACCGGGCTGTTGTTGTCCGCTTGCGTTCAGCCACCGTTGCGCGGCACTGGCGACTTGGGCGTGGTCATGGAGCGCGCCACCGGTAGCGTGCAAATCATCGAAAGCGACACCCGCACCGCGCTGGCCCGACTCGAGGGTTTCGGCGACCTGTCCCATGCCTCGGTGGTGTTCTCGCGTGACCAGCGTTTCGCCTATGTATTCGGGCGCGACGGCGGGTTGAGCAAAATCGATTTGCTGACCCGGCGTATTGATCATCGCGTCATCCAGGGCGGCAACAGCATTGGCGGCGCCATCAGTCAGGACGGCAAGTTGATCGCGGTATCCAACTACGTGCCTGGCGGGGTCAAGGTGTTCGATGCCGACACCCTGCAACTGGTCGCCGATATTCCGGCCACGCCCTTGGCCGATGGCAGCAAGCGCTCCCGGGTGGTCGGCCTGGTCGACGCGCCGGGGCAACGTTTTGTCTTCAGCCTGTTCGATACCGGCGAGATCTGGACCGCCGATTTCAGTCAGGGCAGCACACCGCAGATCAGCCGTTTCACCGGCATCGGCCAGCAACCCTACGACGCCCTGATTACGCCCGATGGGCGCTATTACATGGCCGGCCTGTTCGGTGAGGACGGCATGGCCCAACTCGACCTCTGGCATCCAGAGCGCGGGGTGCAGCGGGTACTCGGCGGCTACGGACGCGGCCAGGCGAAACTCCCGGTCTACAAGATGCCGCACCTGGAAGGCTGGGCCGTTGCCGATAACCAGGCCTTCGTGCCCGCCGTTGGCCGTCATCAGGTGTTGGTGATGGATTCACGCACCTGGAAGCAGACCGCTGTGATCCCGGTCGCCGGTCAACCGATATTCGTCACCTCGCGCCCGGACGGTCGGCAGTTGTGGGTCAATTTCGCCTACCCGGACAACGATCGGGTGCAGGTCATCGACACCGAAACCCATGCCGTGGTCGCGGATCTGAAGCCAGGACCAGCGGTGCTGCACATGGAATTCACCGCCCGCGGCGACCAGTTGTGGCTGTCGTTGCGCGACGGCAATCAGGTTCAAATCTGGGATCCGTACAGCCTGAAGCTGTTGAGCACCCTGCCCGCCAGCGCGCCGAGCGGGATCTTCTTCAGTAGTCGCGCGCAGAAAATGGGGTACTGAAATGAACCTTGAGCTGCTCAGCCGCCAACTCATCGACCGCTTCCAGCACGGCATGCCGCTGTGCCCGGCACCGTACAAGGAGATGGCGCGGATTCTCGGTTGCCGCGAATCCCAGGTGATGGCCTGCCTGGAAGAAATGGATCAGGCCGGCACCCTCTCCCGCATCGGCCCGGTGTTCGAACACAGCCGCGCCGGGGCCAGCACCCTCGCCGCCCTCGCCGTACCTGCCGAACGCCTGCAACAGGTGGCCGATCGCGTCAGTCAGTACGCGGAGGTCAATCACAACTACGCACGGGAGCATTTCTACAACCTGTGGTTTGTGCTGACCGCCCCTGATCGCCAGCACATCGACCGCGTGCTCAAGGAACTGGAGAACGACACCGGCCTCATGCCGCTGGACCTGCCGATGTTGACCGCCTACCGCATCGACCTCGGTTTTGCCCTGGGAGAAAAATCATGAAGCCCGGATTGAGCCCCCACCAAGCGCTGGCGCTGCGCCGGCAGCTCGAAGGCGGATTGCCGCTGGTAGCGCGTCCCTATCAGGAACTCGCCGAACGGATAAACACCGATGAAAACCAGGTGCTCGAACAGATGCGTCAGTGGAGCGAGCAAGGGCTGTTTCGCCGTATCGGCCTGGTGCTGCACCATCGCGCGCTGGGCTTTACCGCCAACGCCATGCTGGTGCTGGATGTTCCCGATGCGCTGATCGACGAAGTCGGCCAGCGCCTGGGGCGAGCGCCCGGCATTAACCTCTGCTATCAGCGGCCCCGACGCTTGCCGCAGTGGCGGTACAACCTGTTTTGCATGGTGCACGGGCGTCAACGTGAGCAGGTGGAGGCGCAGATCCAGACGTTGCTGGAAGAGCATCTGCTGAGCGACCTGCCCCATCAATTGCTGTTCAGCACCCAGGTCTTCAAACAGTGCGGCGGACGCTTTGCGCCCTCGCGAACAGGAGCATCGAGCCATGGATGACCTCGACCGTCGCCTGATCAACCGCTTGCAACTGGGCCTGCCGCTGGTGCGCCACCCTTGGCGAGTATTGGCGGCCGAACTGCAGAGCAGCAGCACTGAACTGCTCGACCGACTGCATGCCCTGCTCGAAGACGGCGTGCTCACCCGCTTCGGCCCGATGTTCGACATTGAACGGCTGGGCGGCGCCTTCACCCTCGCCGCACTGGCGGTGCCGGAAGAACGTTTTGAAGACGTCGCCGAGCAACTGCATGGCCTGCCGGAAGTGGCGCACAACTACCGACGCGAGCACGCCTGGAACATGTGGTTCGTGCTCGGCTGCGCGACCGAACAAGGCATCGCCGAGACGCTTCAGCGCATCGAAACCCTGACCGGCCTGCCGCCGCTCAACCTGCCCAAAGAGGAGACCTACCATGTCGGTCTGTATTTCCCGGCCTGAAGACACCCTCGTCCAGCGCCTGATCGTGTTGACCCAGGCCGGTCTGCCGCTGCTGGACGACCCGTGGGCGTGGCTCGCCGAACAGCTGGGGCTGAACATCGAAGCCACCCTGGACCTGCTCAAGCGCTTGCAGGCCGAGGGCGCGATTCGGCGGATCGCCGCCGTGCCCAATCACTACCGACTGGGCTATCGCCACAACGGCATGACGGTCTGGGATGTGCGCGACACCGACATGCCGCGTCTCGGCGCGCTGATCGGCGCGCAACCCTTCGTCAGCCACTGCTATCGCCGTCCACGCCGAACCGACTGGCGTTACAACCTGTTCGCCATGGTGCATGGCCGCAGCAGCGATGAAATCAACAGCTACCGCGAGCACCTGCGCTACTTGCTGGGCGACGCCTGTGGGGCCGACGAAATGCTGGTGAGCAGCCGCATCCTGAAAAAAACCGGCTTGCGCCTGCCGCCCGCTTCGCGCTGAACACGTTCCCGACTCAAGGAGAGTTGCATGTTGAGGATCAGCCAATACCTGCGTGCGCTGGCCGGCCAGGCGCCTGCACCCAGAACCAGTCCACCGGGCAGCAATCGGGCGCCGGTGGTGATCTGGAACCTGCTCAGGCGCTGCAACCTGACCTGCAAACATTGCTACGCCACCTCGGCCGACAGTGTCTTTCGCGACGAACTGGATACGGCCGCCGCGCTGACCGTGATCGACGACCTGCACGATGCCGGGGTGAAGGTGTTGATTCTTTCCGGTGGCGAACCGCTGTTGCGCGAGGATCTGTTTGTGCTCAGCGCCTACGCCCGGACCAAGGGTTTCTTTGTGGCCTTGTCCACCAACGGCACGCTGATCGATGAGCACAACATCGCGCAGATCAGTGCGGCGAATTTCGACTACGTCGGGATCAGCATCGATGGCCTGGAAGCCACCCATGACGCTTTCCGCCAACTCAAGGGCAGCTTCGCCCGTTCCATGCAGGCGATCCGGCTCTGTCGCGAACAGGGCATTCGCGTCGGGCTGCGCACCACCCTGACCCAGGAGAACCATGCGCAGCTGCCCCAGTTACTGGCGCTGATGCGCGAGTACGACGTGCAGAAGTTTTATCTGTCGCACCTCAACTACAGCGGTCGTGGTAAACGCAGTCGCAAACTTGACGCGCACCAGCAGATGAGCCGCGAGGCCATGACGTTGATCTTCGAGCGCGCCTGGGACGACATCCAACAGGGCCGCGACAGCGATTTTGTCAGCGGCAACAACGATGCCGACGCCATTCTGCTGCTGCAATGGGCAGGCCTTCGTCTGCCTGAGCATTACCCACGTCTGGAAAAAATGCTGCGCGCCTGGGGTGGCAACGCGTCGGGCAGCGGAATCGCCAACATCGACAACACCGGCGAAGTACACCCGGACACCTACTGGTGGCAGCACTCGGTGGGCAATGTCCGGCGCACGCCGTTCCGCACCTTGTGGCTGGACCAGCCGGACGCCCTGCTGTTGCGCTTGCGTGAGCATCCCCGCGCCGTCGGCGGTCGTTGCGCGCAATGCCGCTGGTTGCCCATCTGCAACGGCAACACCCGCACCCGCGCCTGGGCCGAGGGTGATTTGTGGGGCCAGGACCCCGGCTGCCACCTCAGCGATGACGAAATCGGAATTGCGCCGTCAGTAAACATCCCTTGCATCACCCACTGAATAGCCCGTCCGGCCAACCACCTGACAAAGGCTGGGGCCGGTCAACCTGATGAAGCACCAAGGACGTCCCATGCCTCCATCGATTGCTATACCGGCCACACTTGAGTCCCCGTTCCGGCCGGGCGAAGTTGCCCTGGTCGGCGCCGGCCCCGGCGATCCACGCCTGCTGACCTTGCGCGCCTGGAGCCTGTTGATGCAGGCCGACGCCGTAGTGTACGACCGGCTGATCAGCCCCGAACTGCTGAGCTTGATCCCCCTGACCTGCGCCCGCCATTACGTCGGCAAGGCCAGCGGCTGCCACAGCCTGCCCCAGGAACAGATCAACGAACTGCTGGCCGACCTCGCCGATCTCGGGCAGCGAGTGGTCCGGCTCAAGGGCGGCGACCCGTTCATTTTCGGTCGCGGCGCCGAAGAGCTGGAGTACCTGCTGCAACGCGGTATTGATTGCCAGGTAGTGCCGGGCATTACCGCCGCTTCCGGCTGCAGCGCTTATGCGGGCATACCGTTGACCCACCGCGACCTGGTCAATTCCTGCCGGTTCATCACCGGCCATTTGCAACGCGATGGCGAGTTGTCGCTGCCCTGGAGCAGCCTTGCCGACAGTAGCCAGACCTTGGTGTTTTACATGGGCTTGTCGAACCTGGGGATCATCGCTCAGCGTTTGATCGAAGCCGGGCTGTCGGCCGATACACCCGCGGCGCTGATCAGCAACGGCACGCGTCCCGACCAGCACGTTGTCCGTGGCAAGCTGCACCAATTGCCGACCCTGGCGCTGGACTGTCCACCGGGCATTCCGACACTGACGGTGATCGGCACAGTGGTCGATCTATTTGGCGCAGAACAACTGGAATACCCGGCGCGGCTTTACCCGGCGCAAGCGCTGCAGCGCCACGCCAAGGTGGCGATATGAGGTGTCTGATCCTTGCCCCCTTGTTATGGGTCGGTGCGGCCCATGCCGGCGCTACGAATCCGGCTCTTGAACAAGCCGAGAAAAACTACCAGCAACACTGCCAGAGCTGCCATGGGGCCAATCGTCTCGGCGGTGCGGGGCCGGCGTTGTTGCCGGAGAGTCTCAGCCGGATCAAACCCGATGAAATCCGCAGCGTGATTCAGAACGGCCGCCCCGCGAGCCAGATGGCCGGCTATGCCAACGTGTTCAGCCCCGCGCAGATCGACGCGCTGGTGGACTACCTTCAGCAACCGCCCGCCACCCCGCCCACCTGGAGCAATGACGACATACTCGGCAGTCACTCGATGCTCGCGGACCTAAGCAAGCTGCCCACCACGCCCCAGCATGGCGCCGATCCGCTGAACCTGTTCGTGGTGGTGGAAGCCGGCGACCATCACATCGACATCCTCGACGGTGACCGCTTTGAGGTGCTGGCGCGGTTTGCTTCGCACTTCGCCGTGCATGGCGGGCCGAAGTTCTCGCCGGATGGGCGCTTCGTCTACTTTGCCTCCCGTGACGGCTGGATCAGCCTGTATGACTTGCACAACCTGAAACTGATCGCCGAGGTTCGCGCCGGTCTCAACACCCGCAACCTGGCGGTGAGCAAGGATGGACGCTGGGTGTTGGTGGGCAACTACTTGCCCGGCAACGTGGTGGTGCTCGATGCCCGCGATCTGTCGCTGGTCAAAACCATTCCCACGATCGGTCAGGATGGCACCGCGTCACGGGTCAGCGCGGTCTACTCCGCCCCGCCGCGGGACAGTTTCATCGTGGCGCTCAAGGACGTGAAGGAAGTCTGGGAACTGTCCTGGGCTGGCACACCCAATTTCGAACCACGGCGGATCCCTGCCGGGGATGTTCTCGACGATTTCTCCTTTTCACCGGACTACAAACAGCTGCTGGCGACGTCGCGCAAAGCCCAGGGCGGTCAGGTGATCGACCTCGACAGCGGCAAGGTAGTCACCGACATACCGCTGCCGGGCATGCCGCATTTGGGCTCGGGGACTTATTGGAAACGCAACGGCGAGTGGGTGTTCGCCACGCCGAATATCAGCAAGGGACTGATCTCGGTCATCGACTTCAAGACCTGGAAACTGATCAAGGAAATCCCGACCCTGGGGCCGGGCTTCTTTATGCGCAGTCATGTCAACTCGCGGTATGCCTGGACTGACGTGTTCTTCGGGCCTGACAACGATGCGATCCACCTGATCGACAAACAGACGCTGGAGATTGCCCACACCTTGCGCCCGATGCCCGGGAAAACTGCCGCTCATGTTGAGTTCACCCGGGATGGCCGTTACTTGCTGCTGAGCATTTGGGCAACCGACGGTGCGCTGATCGTTTACGACAGCAACTCTCTCAAGGCGATCAAACGTATTCCGATGAACAAGCCTTCGGGTAAGTACAACGTGGGGAACAAGATTGAGTTTGCCGAGGGGACTTCGCACTAGGCCTTGGGGGTATATCCGGTTCTGCGGTAACGGCCTACCGGCCGGCCTGTTTCTTCAAGCGTACGGATTTCCCCTGTGGGAGCGAGCCTGCTCGCGATGAGGCCCTGTCAGTCGACATCAATGTTGAATGTAAGTCCGCCTTCGCGAGCAGGCTCGCTCCCACAGTTGGATTTTTGGCGGGCATGACATAGAGGTCCACCGCCGATGACCTTGACAGACATCAGGTCGGCTATCAGGCCGTCTCGCTTTGGCTTTTGACCTTGAAGCGCGAGGCGGCCTACCGGCCGGCCTGTCTCTTCAGGCGTACGCATTCCCCTGTGGGAGCGAGCCTGCTCGCGATGAGGCCCTGTCAGTCGACATCAATGTTGAATGTAAGTCCGCCTTCGCGAGCAGGCTCGCTCCCACAGTTGGATTTTTGGCGGGCATGACATAGAGGTCCACCGCCGATGACCTTGACAGACATCAGGTCGGCTATCAGGCCGCCTCGCTTTGGCTTTTGACCTTGAAGCGCGAGGCGGCCTACCGGCCGGCCTGTCTCTCCAAGCGTACGCATTCCCCTGTGGGAGCGAGCCTGCTCGCGATGAGGCCCTGTCAGTCGACATCAATGTTGAATGTAAGTCCGCCTTCGCGAGCAGGCTCGCTCCCACAGTTGGATTTTTGGCGGGCATAACATAGAGGTCCACCGCCGATGACCTTGACAGACATCAGGTCGGCTATCAGGCCGCCTCGCTTTGGCTTTTGACCTTGAAGCGCGAGGCGGCCTACCGGCCGGCCTGTCTCTCCAAGCGTACGCATTCCCCTGTGGGAGCGAGCCTGCTCGCGATGAGGCCCTGTCAGTCGACATCAATGTTGAATGTAAGTCCGCCTTCGCGAGCAGGCTCGCTCCCACAGTTGGATTTTTGGCGGGCATGAATAGGTGTCCACCGCCGATGACCTTGACAGACATCTGGTCGGCTATCAGGCCGCCTCGCTTTGGCTTTTGATTTTGATCTTGATCTGCCCCGTCGGAAGGCCGAGCGCAGGTTCTGCGCAGTGGGCACCGCGGCAAGGATGCCGCGGTAGCCGCCCCCCGGCCATGGATGGCCGATGGCGGCGGGCCCACGGAGCAGGACCGGAGCGAGGGCATGTCGAGCCTAGGCGAGGCACCGTACGTCAGGGGCGAGAGCGTTTGGTTACTTGGCGCTTCTCCAAGTGACCCGCCGTCAGGGCGGAACCCTGAGTCGCCGTTACCGCAGCAACGGATATGTACTCCGAACGTAAATATTCCCCTTCAGCCCAAGGTGTAACCGTTATCAACCCTCCAGTCCTGACCATAAACACCCCGAGCCCCCTGCGACAGCTGAAAGACAATCACATTGGCCACCGCCGCCGCATCTAGAAAGTGACCGGGCAGCAGGCGTTTGGTGAGGATAGTAGCGACATCTTCAAGCTGATCTTCGCTCAACCCCAGGTTGTCCCACATCGACGTCGCGGTCGGCCCCGGCGAGACCAGATTAATGCGCACATCAAAGCTAGCGAACTCCACCGCCAGCGTCCGCGCCTGAGCCGCCAGCGCAGCCTTGCTGGCAATGCACGCAGCCAACCCCGGAAAGCTCGAACCCGTCAGGAAACTCCCGACAAACACCACCGACGCCGGGTTCGCCAATTCACCGCGCAACGCCGCCAGCGTATTCAACGCCCCGGCACCATTAACCGCCCACTGACGCTGGAAGGCCGCCATATCCAGGCTGTCAGCCATTTCCGCGATCCCCGCGTTGGGCACCAGATAGTCCACCGGGCCAATCGCCGCAGCGCGCTCGGTCAGCTCGCGCAGGTCTTGCTGATTCGTAACGTCCCCGGCAAACCACTGCAACCGCTCGCCGTAGATCTGCTGCAAGGCCGGCAATTCACCGAGGGTCCGTGACATCGCCAGCACCTTGACCCCGCGCGGTAACAGCGCGGCGCACAGTGCCAGGCCAATCCCGGAGCTGGCACCGGTGACCACCGCCAAACGATCCTGAAACTCGGTTTTCATCATTTACTCCTGGGCATCACGGATGCCAAGCACTGGGGACATAGCGAGCCCTATCTTTGAACAGGAGAAGAAAAAACGACTTGACGGCGATCAGATTTTTTCGACGTCGTTAGTGCTGCTGCAACAGCGCCGGAGTGATCTCGCTGAAGCGCAGCAAGCGACCGCCCTGTTCAGCGGCAAGCTTTTCAGCGGCCTCGCGACTGGAGAAGGATGCCAGCACCACGCCCATGGCGCCTTTGAGTTGGGTGCCGACCACGTAAAACGCGTCTTTGGCATCGATCAGGTGGGCGTCATCCGGCGCGTTCCACGGGCTGTGGCCCATGTCGTGGACATACAGCTTCGCATCGCCATGATGATTTTCCGGCTGCAACCACCAACCGATCATTTCCGCCGTGGAGCAGAACTTCTTGACCCCGGCCCGCTCGACCACTTCGCCCTTGGGCCCCGGAAATCCGTTGATGATCATCCCGCAGACATGGCATTCATCACTGGGATGGAAGGCTGCGGCGGTGTCGCTGTAAGTGGCTTGCGCCGGGTTGTCACAGGCCGTCAGTAACAGGCACATCATCAGGCCCGCCACAGCGCGTACCGTCATCAGATAAAAGGTGTTCATCGTCAACTGCTCCAAAACTATCAAAGTGGAAATTCATGTCGCCCGGCGACGAAACAACAACCAGGCCGAGCCCAATGGCACCGCCACCCACAGCGACAGGCACAGCCAGAGCATCGAGCCCGGCATCGGCAAATCGCTGCCCAGCGTCAGCACACCCGCGGTACTGGCGCCGGGTTCAAAACCGGAGAGGTTGATCAGGCGGTAGATGTCGGCCGGATTGAGCAGCAGCAACCAGGGCAGCACTTTCGGGTTGAACTGCCCTTCGCTGAGCACCAGCAGCGCCAGCAGCGCGAGATCGAACACCAGCACGAAGAAGAACCAGACGCCCAGCGCCAGCCCGGCCGCCGTGGACTTCTCGGCGGACACACTGCTCAGCACATAGGCCAGCCCCAGAAACCCCCAGCCCAGCAACGTCGACGACGCCATGAACCGGCCAAAGGCCCAGAGCAGCAGGCTCAGTTCGACATCGTCCACCAGCACGGCGATGGCCAGCATGGCGCAGCCGAAACCGATCAGTGTCGCCAGCGCCAGGATCAACCCGTGGCCGACAAACTTGCCCAGCAGAATCTGCCCGCGACCCAAGGGGTACGTCAGCAACAGCAGCAACGTGCCGCTTTCGTCCTCGCCGACGATGGCGTCGTAGGCCAACAGCAACGCAATTAACGGCATCAAAAATGTTGCCAGACTGGCGAGGCTGGCGATGGTGGCTGGCACCGAGGTGAAACCCAATTGCCCGGAGGCCGCGGCGCCCAGCCAGGCGATGCCGATGGCCAGCACCGCGAACAACACACTGATCGCCAGCAACCAGCGATTGCGCAAACCGTCGCTGAATTCCTTGCGGGCCATGTTCCAGACAGCGTTCATACGGCCTCCCCGATCGGCGCCGTACCGGCCCGGCTCATGTAGTAGCGGTAAATATCTTCCAGAGACGGCTGATGGATTTCCACGTCGGCCGGTTCGTCTTCATTGAGCAGTTGGCGCAACAGCCCGAGTTTGCTGCCATTGAGCGCGGCCACTTCGAGCCCTTCGACGCCCCAGCGTTCGGTGACGTGCCCGGCGTTGTTCCAGCGTTGCTGCAAGGGCCCGGCGTGCTTGAGGCCGTTGGCGCGAATCAGCGTCGGCAACCCGGCTTTCTCACGCAAACTGTGCAGACTGCCGAGGGCCAGCAGGCGACCCTGGGTCAGAATCGCTGCGCGGTTGATATGCGCCTCGACGCCCGGCAAGACGTGGGAGCAGAGAATGATGCTGGTGCCCTGGCTGCGCAGGCGATCGAGCAAGCGATAAAGATCCTGGGTCGCGATGGGATCGAGGCCGACTGTCGGTTCGTCGAGCAGCAACAACCGCGGCTCGCCGAGCAGCGCTTGCGCCAGCCCCAGGCGTTGGCGCATGCCTTTGGAGTAGGTCTTGACCCGCCGATGCGCCGCACCGGCCAGGCCGACTTCCTCCAGCAGCACGTCCACTTGAGCAAACGCAGCACCTTTGAGCCGCGCGAAATGGCGCAAGGTCTCAAGACCGCTCAGCTGCGGGTAAAACGTCACGTTCTCCGGCAGATAACCGAGCAGGCGGCGCACGTGGGGATCACTGGGCAAACGGCCGAACACCCTGACCTGCCCTTCGCTGGGCTGGAGCAGGCCAAGCACCAGTTTCATGCTGGTGGTCTTGCCCGCGCCGTTGTGCCCGAACAAACCCAGCACTTCGCCTTCAGCGAGGCTGAGGTTGAGCTGATGCAACACCGTAGTGGAGCCATAGCGCTGGCTGACGCCTTCGATATCGATGACGTTCATGAGGTGGGCTCCTGGGTCAGGGTTTGAGTGGATGACTTCATCAGCGGATGACTGTCCAGCACCCCCGGCGATTTCATCACCGGAAACGCCCGCTGCACCCAGCGCAGCAACTCGATGCCGGGGCTGTTCATCAACAGGCGCACCTGCGGGTACAGCCACAGCAGACGGTCGACGTTGTCATTGGGTTCGTAAGCGATATCACCGAGGCCATCGTTGTTGCGGTCCCAGCCCAGGTAATCGCTCCAGTAATTGCCCCGGCCATCCGCCGACCATTCCTGCAAGCGGGTGGCGACGTACTTCACCTGTCGCTGGTTGCCGACAAAAGCGTTGTCGGCGATGCGGTTGTCCTCCGAGCCGGCGGTGAGATGAATACCCACGGCACTGTGCTCGAAGTGGTTGTGTTCGATGCTGTTGAACAGCGAGTTGTAGATGAACAGCGCCTTGCCCTCGGCACCGCTGATCATGCTGTCGCCGGTCGAGCCGTCGCGCACGTCAGTGACGAAGTTGTCACGCAAGGTTGAATAGGTGATGTAGTTCATCAGGATCCCGTAGTTCTGATCCTGTTCGGAGCGATTGCCGATCACCGTGAGCTTGCGGCTTTGCATCAGGGCGTAGCCGGTGCGGGTGCGGCGGGTGGTGTTGCCGATCAGCTGATTATCGTTGGCGAACATGTAATGCACGCCGTAACGCAGGTCTTCCAGGGTATTGCCCTGCAGCAGGTTGCCGTTGGAAGTGTCGATGTAAATGCCATCGCGGGTGTCGCGCACCTGGTTGCCAATGACCTTGGCGCCATGCACCGCATACAGATGAATGCCGTTGCCGCGATCTTGCGAGCGCATCGTCGGATCACCTTGAATGCGGTTGTCGATCAGGCTCACGTCCTGCGTACCGTCGACCCAGATACCGAAACCCTTACCCTGCAGGTGATTGCCTTTTATTAGCGCTCCATGGGCTTTTGGCTGGACAAACACCGCTGCATTCATGGCCGTGAGGTCGTGCCCCCAGTCCAGAAAGGTGCAGCCCTCGATGCCGACATCCGGCGCACTGATGATCAGACCGTTGCCCTGCCCCTCGCCCTGAAATACCGCGCCCGGCTCGCAGACAATCTGCATCGGTTGATCGACGCTGAACGAGCCACGGTACTCCCCTGCCGGCAGGTGCCAGCGTTGATCGGCGCCCATCGTCAACGGCAACGTGGTGATGGGTTGCACCGCCAGCGCGCTGCCGGACATCAGCAGGAGCGCAAGCGCAATGACCTTCACCGGGTTTCCCTTGCTATCAGTCATTGCTTGGCTCCTGTCGATGGGCAACGGTCAGGCCTTCTCGACCTTCATGCGGCCGACCATTTCCATGTGCAGCGCATGGCAGAACCAGCTGCAGTAGTACCAATGCAGGCCGGCCTTGTCGGCGATGAAGGTGATCGATGCGGTCTGCTGCGGGCTGATCTCCATGCTCACGCCATGGTTGGTCATCACGAAGCCGTGGGTCACGTCTTCAATCTGGTCGATGTTGGTGATGGTCACCGTGACCTCGTTGCCCTGCTTGACGGTGAATTCCGGCAGGCCGTAGGCCGGGGCCATCGAGGTCATGTA
Organism: Pseudomonas sp. LS2P72; assembly: GCF_054897865.1. NCBI lineage: Bacteria > Pseudomonadati > Pseudomonadota > Gammaproteobacteria > Pseudomonadales > Pseudomonadaceae > Pseudomonas > Pseudomonas sp. LS2P72. The sequence continues at coordinate 3,381,201 of NZ_CM142708.1, read as the reverse complement.
GACGCGGACTTTGTTACCGTCGCGGATGACCTTGTTGTCGGTCTCCAGCTTGATCCCGTCCTTCGCAGCGATGACCACGGTTTCGGCAAAAAACGGGTCGTTGCGGTCCCAGATCTTCTTGGTCTTGATCTGGTCGCGGCGGGCCATGATGCAATCGTGGGGTTCGGCGAAGGCCGGGCCGTCGTGCACCAGTTTCATTTCCTCGCCGGAGATATCGATCAACTGATCGTTTTCCGGGTGCAACGGGCCGGTCGGCAGGAAGCGGTCCTTGGAAAACTTGCTCAGGACCATCAGCCACTTGCCGTCGGCCTCGCTGGTTTCTGTCAGCGAGGCATGGTTGTGGCCCGGCTGATACTGCACATCGAGTTTCTGCTTGATGTAGTTGACCTTCTCGCCGGTGTACGCGCGAATCGCCTCCTCGACGTTCCACTTCACCACCTGGCTGTCGATAAACAGCGTGGTGTAGGCATTGCCGCGGCCGTCGTAGGTGGTGTGCAGCGGACCCAGACCCAGCTCCGGCTCACCGACCACCACGTCGCGCGGGTCCTTGAATTTGTCGTCGAACAGATCATCGAGCTTGGCGATGGCAATGATCGTACAGGTCGGCGAGAGCTTGCCGTTGGCGATGAAGTACTTGCCATCGGGCGAGGTATTGAGGCCGTGGGGGTTCTTCGGCACCGGGATGTAACGGGTGAACGCGCTGTCCTTGCCATCGGTTTTACGACCGTCGACCACCGGCACTTGCGAGCCGTCGAGGGTGATGAACTTGCCGGCCTTGATCGCCGCTTCGATGCGCGGGATGTTGAACACCACCACCCAGTCGCGTTCGTTGCGCATCATGCCGCCCAGGTCGTAGGCCTTCTCCGAGTTGTAGCAGGTCGAAGCGGCATACTTGCCGGTGTAGTCGGCGTCGGTGTTGTCCAGGTTGCCGTCGACGATGACCTGGAAGGACATCTCCATTTTCTCGGCATCGATGGCGTTGAACATCGTGTAGCTGTTCTTGTCTTGCAGGTCGAAGGTGCTGCCGTCATTGGGATGCGGAATCACGAATTCGGCATTGGCGAACACGTATTTGGTGTGCGGCACTTTTTGCAGGCGCAGCCCGTGAACCGCCTGCACATTGGGCACGGTGAGCATCTTGTCGCACTTCATGATGTCCAGACGGATACGCGCAACGCGGCTGTTGGCCTTGTCGTTGATGAACAGGTATTTGCCGTCGTACTTGCCGTCGGTCATCGACAAATGCGGGTGGTGGCAGTCGCCATTCTGGAAATGCGCGCTGTCACCCATGATCCGTTTGCTTTCGTTGGTCAGGCCCCAACCGGTGGCGGAGTCGACGTTGAACACCGGAACACGCAGCAACTCGCGCATCGACGGAATGCCCATGATCCGCACTTCGCCCTGATGTCCGCCGCTCCAGAAACCGTAGTATTCGTCCAGCTCGCCCGGCCCGACGTGGGTTTTCGATTGCGCGTCCTTGGCCGCAGCCGCCCAGCTCTCACGGGTGAACACTGCGCCACCAAGGGCCGTGGCGCCAGCCAGTACCGCGCCGGTCACCGCGCTGGTGCCCAGGAAACCGCGACGACTGAGGCCGGACGGTTCCGGCACTTCAGTGGTTTTTTTGGATTCTGTGTCGTTCATCAGGTGTTTTCCTTGAAGGGATAAAAACGGTCACTGCGGACAGGCGCTCGCGGGGTTCATTCCAGAGCGGTCACTTCCACGACAGGTATCAGTTGCACACCGACGGGTGCCGCTTTGCCGCGCTTCTTGCGCTTGTTGATCAGCGGCGGGCATTTGTTGTCGTTCTGGTAAGTCATCTGGCAATCGAGGCAGTAGTGGCACTCGTTGGCATTGATCCGGCCATCGGGATGAATCGCCTGGATCTCGCATTCCTTGGCGCACAGTTGGCAGGGTGTGCCGCAGTCCTTGCGGCGTTTGAGCCAGTCGAACAGGCGAAATTTGCTCGGAATCGCCAGCGCCGCACCCAACGGGCAGATGTAGCGGCAATAGACTTTGCGCGTGAAAATGTTGATGACCAGCAGCGCCACCGCGTAGAGCACGAACCACCACTGGCGGTCGAACCTGAGGGTGATGGCGGTCTTGAACGGTTCCACCTCGGCGAACAGTTCGGCGGTGGACATCGACTCCAGGGAGATGCCGAACAGCAGCAGCAAAATGATGTATTTGATCGGCCACAAGCGCTCATGGACCGCGAAGGGCAATTCGTATTGAGGGATTTTCAGCTTGCGTGCGGCCTCATTGATCAGCTCTTGCAAGGCACCAAACGGGCACAGCCAGCCGCAGAACACGCCGCGGCCCCACAGCAGAATGCTCGCGGCGGCGAAGACCCAGAGCATGAAGATCAGCGGATCGGTGAGAAACAGCTCCCAGCGAAAATGATCGAACAGCGCATGGGCGAAGGTCAGGACATTGACCACTGACAACTGTCCCAGCGCGTACCAGCCGATAAACACCACGGTAAAGACCAGGTAACCGCGGCGCAGCCAGTGCAGAAAATGCGGCCGGCGGGTGAACGTGTCTTGCAGGAACAGGATCGCCGTCAGCAGCAGCAACGCGGTTCCGAGTACGGCGATCTGGAAGTGTTTCTGGTACCAGATGTTCAACCACATTGGCCGACTGGCTTCCTCGAGGGCGGCCAGTTCTTCGGCGCTGGGCAGTGGGCGCTCAAGGTAGGGCTCGGGCAATTGATAGGCCAGTTCGAAGCTGCTGAACGTGCCGCTGACCGGGCCGGTCTGGCGACGTACCAGCAATTCCAGGGACCAGGGCGATCCCGGATCGAACTTCGCCGGTTCGCGCACAATGAAAATCGACATCTCAGTGAATTCCGGCATGCCTTTGGCAAACACATCCGAGAGCCGCTGATGGTCCATGTCGCGAAAGCTAATGACATTGCCGAACTGACGCAATTGCACCCGATCGAAGATCCCGCCGCGCACGTACCCCGAGCCCTTATAGGAAAACAGCCCACGACCCAGCACCGCGATAGCCTGCTCGCCGGGCTTGAGGTCTTGCATGAGGAAGCGATATTGATTGTCGCCCAATAGCGCGCGGCCAATGGTCGGCGGATTCAGGTCGGCGGTGTAGAGCTCGATAAAGGTCTCATCAACCTGATCGGCGCTGGCGTTATCGACGCCTTCGGCATCAGTGCCCTTGAAGGCGGCGTCGACTTGGCCACGGGTCAGGTTCAAGCGGCGGATGGCGCCGTTGCCGGTCAGTTGTTCCCAGGTGGCGGGCTCGAAAAAGTCCTGGCGCACGGTGGCGGGCTTGCGTGTCACACCGCCCGAGTCTTCGATCAGCTTGAGCGATACGGCCACCTCGTGGGCGGCACGCATGACGACCTCATTGACCACCATCGCGGTGACGGTTGCGCCAGCAATGGCATCGACAGTGACTGCGTTCGGGTCACTGGAATGGCCGACGACGACCCGCTGACTGACTTGGATCCCTTTGTATTTCGCGCTGAAGCCGTGAAGTTTTGCCTCAGGAATGCCAATCAACAGAATCGGCTCGTGGTGCTCCAGCACATAGGCATCCTGAATCATGCCGGTCGTGTCGAGAATCACTTGGGTGTTGATCGGTTTGCCCGAGTACGCCGGAATATCCACCACGTCCAGGCTCTGGAACACGTAGCCGAGCACCTTGCCGGCGGCGGACAGCGTGCGCACCTTGAACCGGCCTTCGGGGGCGGACACGGAATCGGTCTGAGGGAAGGTTTTCTCGATGCGCTGCTGCTCGATGTCGCCGTATTGCTTGGCCTGCGCTCCTTCGAAGGTGGCGAGCATCAGCATCAGCAGGACCACCAGCCCGACGCCCCAGGCGCGCAGGTTGCCGTGTATCGAAGGCTGATGGATTGTCATGGGTTCGCTGATTTCGAAAGGGCTTTCGGTCATGTTAGGGAGCGTTGCGCCCCCTGCCCTTGATTGAAATCAACTTAAGAAATTAGCCCCGGAAGACCGGTTCCCGGGTAATGCCGATCAGCTAAACCATTTCAGCCGCAACGCAAACCTTGTAATTGAATGGACTCGCCCACGCCGAGGCGTCAATGCGCCACGGTGGCAGTCTAAACAGCCAACGACAGCGAGGGCGAGTCCATGAAAAAGCATACTTCGATTGATCAATCCTTGTCTTCTGCCGATTTATCGGCCTGCACTACCGTGGCGGTCGACCTGGCCAAGCATGTTTTCCAGCTCGCCGGCGAAGACGCCCTCGGCAAGGTGCATTATGAGCAGCGGATCAAGTCGCGCGAGGCGTTCTATGAGTTTCTCCGCCAGCTGCCGCCTCATGTCGTGGTCCTGATGGAGACCGGCCCGGGCGCTCAAGCTTGGGCCCGGCAGCTGCAGGATCAAGGCAACCTGGCGCGGATCCTTCCTGCCGGTCTGGTGGCCAAGCATCGCAGCGGCCCTAAAAATGATCGTAACGATGCGCTGGCAATCCTGCGTGCCGGTCGCGACGAAAAGATCTGCGCAGTGCCGGTCAAAAGTGTCGCAGCGCTGGCCATGCAGGCACTGCATCGCGCTCGTCAAGGTTACGTGCGTCGCCGCACCGCCGTGAGTAATCAGATGCGCGGCCTGCTGCTGGAGCACGGGATTGCGCTGGCACAGGGCGACGTCGCGATCAGCCAGAGAATCCCGCGGATATTGGAGGATGCCACCCAGCCGGTGCCTGCCCTGTTGCGCGAGCTGATCGACGAACTGCTGGCCGAGTGGCGCCATTTGGGCGAGCGCATCAACGTCCTGACGGGACGCCTGGAAGTGGCCGCGAACGCCGACAATACAGCCAAACGGTTGATGACCGTGCGCGGTATCGGCCCCATCACCGCTACGGCGCTGGTGGCCAAGGAAACCAAGCCGGAGCGCTTTGCCGATGCTCGCATGTTCGCCGCGTACTTCGGCATGGTCCCTGATCAGCACAGCAGCGGGAAGACGATTCAACTGGGGGACATGACCAAGCGAGGCGATAGCTATTTGCGCAGCCTGATGATCCAGGGTGCCCACGCGGTATTGCAGCAGTTGCGACCTGATTCCCAACAGCCCGACGACCGCCGTTTGTTGCGCTGGATGAGCCGATTGGGCCGCAAGGACGCGGCGGTCAGGTTGGCCAATCGCAACCTGCGCATCGTCTGGGTGCTGTTACAGAATGACCAGACTTATCGTCGCCAGCCCGCCGACGGCCAGCAAGCGACGATGAGCCACTGATCCACCGAGTTCTGCCACCGAGGTACCTACTGACCAACCTGTTGCTGAAAAAACATTGACCCCTGGTAAGACCGGCGTGGATAGATGCCTAAGCTGCTAGTGGCCTTCGAGGCCTGACTGTAATCGGCATGCCACGAGCTCTTCCAATTTTGGCCAGAAGCCGACGACGGCTTCCTCGAGTAGGCCTAATACATAGATGCAACGGGGCGGCAGTTTTTTTAAAAGCGGGTAGACAGTGGGGGCGAGTCCATACATAGCAGCTGGCGAAGCCTGCGTTCGGCTGCGCAGCAGTCGTGAAATCAAACAATGCGGTGCATTAGGAACACCGTGCCGTCAGGTTTTACGACTGCTCCGCAGCCGAACGCAGGCTTCGCCAGCTGCTACAAAGAGCGTGTTTTGCCTCTCAGACCGTGCGTGAAAACTGGCCTTTTTGCTCACCACCCAGATAAGCGTCAAACGCCATTGCGGCACTGCGCATCATCAAATGCCCTTGTGGCAGCAGCACCAGTTCGTCGCGGTGAATCTGCAGCAATCCATCGCGCACATGCTCGCCCAGCTGCGCCAGCGCCTCGGCAAAGTACTCGGTGAAGCGAATGCCATGCCGCGCCTCATACTTGTCGAACGCGATACGGCCGTGGCACATCAGGTCGCTGATCACCTCGCGGCGCAGCAGGTCGTCGGCGTTCAAGCGGTAACCGCGATGCACCGGCAGCAACCCCTGATCGATACGCGCGTAGTACTGCGAAAGCTCCTTGACGCTCTGGCTGTAGCTGTCGCCGACCTTGCCGATTGACGACACCCCAAGACCGATCAAATCGCAGTCGGCATGGGTGGAATAGCCCTGAAAATTACGCTGCAACGTGCCATTGGCCCGGGCCAGCGCCAGTTCGTCCTCCGGCAAGGCGAAATGGTCCATGCCGATATAGACATAACCGGCCTCGGTCAGACGGCGGATGGTCAGCTCGAGCAATTCCAGCTTGCGCTCCGGTGGCGGCATGTCGGCGGGGCGAATCAGCCGTTGCGCGCGGACCATCTCCGGTAGATGCGCGTAGCTGTAGGCGGCAATCCGGTCCGGACGCAGCGCGATGATCTTGCTCAGGGTGACGTCGAAACTCTGCACGGTTTGCAGGGGCAGGCCGTAGATAAGGTCAACGCTGATCGACTTGAATTGCGCCTCGCGCGCTGCCGCGACCAGCGCATAAATCTGCTCTTCACTTTGCTGGCGATTGACCGCTGCCTGCACGTCGGGGTCGAAATCCTGCACGCCAAAACTCAGGCGATTGAAGCCCAACTGACGCAACGACTGAATCTGCTCGGTGCTGATGGTTCGCGGGTCGACCTCGATGGAGAACTCATGGTCATCGCTGTCATCCATGTTGAACGCCTGGTGCAGGCAGTCCATCAGGTCCGCCAGTTGCTCGCTGGTCAAATAGGTCGGCGTGCCGCCCCCCAGGTGCAACTGAGTGAGTTTGCGCGTGTTGTCGAACAAGGCCGCCTGCATCGCGATTTCACGCTTGAGGTACTTCAGGTACTCGACGGCGCGATGGGTTTTCTGGGTAATGATTTTGTTGCAGGCGCAGTAGTAACAAAGGCTTTTGCAGAACGGGATGTGGATGTACACCGACAACGGTTTCGGCGCGGCCACCTGATTGCTGTCACGGGCGGCACGCTGATAGTCGTCAACGGCAAACGCCTGGTGAAACTGCGGCGCCGTGGGGTAAGAGGTATAACGCGGCCCCGGGCGGTCGTACTTTTCGACCAGGGCGCGATTGAAATCAAATGTCGTGTTCATGATCGATCAACTCGCAAATGGGATTAATGCTTTGCACCGCCCAAATCCTTTTCAAACAGGTTGCAGATGGCATCCACTTCCGGCCGGCCGGCGGGAAGGATGCTGATGAAACGGTCTGACAATTCAATCAACCCGTTCCGACTCAGTTGCTCCAGCAACGGCCAGACGGCGGAGAAGTACTTGGAAAAAACCAGTCCGTAGCGCCTCTCGATAGCGCGGATATCCAGTTCCTGATCACAGGCCAGACGCTCCATGACCATTTGCCGGATCTGATCCCCCGCCTCGAAGCGCCAGCCTCGACACGTCGGCAATTGCCCCCTGTCCAGTTGCTGCTGATAGCGTTCAATCTCGTCGGTATTTTGCGTGTACAAATCGTCGATCTGGCTGATCGCACCCAAACCGAACCCGACATGATCGCAATAGCCGTGACGGGAGAAACCCTCGCAGGTACGGCGCAACCGGCCGCGCTCCTGGGCAACCGCCAGATCATCATCAGGCCGGACAAACTGCCCCAGACCGATGTAGTGATAACCCGCGCCAAGCAGTTGATCAAAGCAGATCTGGCGCATCGCGCCTTTATCGTCCTGGCTGCACAGTGCTCTGATTTTGTCGCCGAGCACCGGCCGATAGCGCCGTGGTGGCCGAGCATAATCGAACACCATCAGCCGGTCCGGCTCCAGCTCGATAATGCTCGCCAGCTTCAGCGCAAAACTGTCTGGCGTCTGCCAGGCATGGCCAAAGCCCAGATCAACGTTGATGGATCGAAAACCAAAGGTGCGCGCGGCATCCATGAGCGACTGGATCGGCGCCGGGTTCTGGTAGCAGGCCACCGACCTGTCACAGTCGGCGTCGATATCCGGCACGCCGATGCTGACGTGATTGAATCCCTGATTGCGCAACAACCCCATGGTCGACCAGTCGGTATGGTGAAGGTCTACCTCGACGCTGTAGTCACCGCCTTCATGTTCGAGAAAATTGAACCGGCCACGCAGATGACTCATCAGCCGCTCCAGATGGGCAGGCATGGGTGTTCCGCCACCCAGATGAAACTGCTCGACCCGTTGCTCCGCACCCAGGTGACAACCGACGAGGTCGATTTCCTGCTCCAGGTGCTGAAGGTACTGCTCGATACCGTTGTGCTCGCCGGCGCTATCGCGCGTGGCACAGGACGACGGTTTAAGGCTGGAAGGCAGTTGCACGTTCAGGGACAGCGGACGGCACTTCTGGCGGCTGACGCGCAGCGCACGGAGCAGGTCCAGAGAGCCAATACCGTCATGAAATTTTTGCGTGTCGGCATGACAGTTAGGGTCAAGCACGCCTTGATCGCACCGGGCGATTAACTCGCCAGGGTTGTGAAGTAAATCGAGCATGACGGTCTCCGAGACTGGCTGCGGATTTACAGTCTCCGGGTTTAACCATCAATGCTCCTTGATTTGCGTCAAGCGCAAGCAAAGTGTCCGCGCAACGGACCACCGGTCTGCCCCGATTACCACGTCAGGTAAAACATGCCCTTGGCCAGCAGCACGATAACGACCATGTGGCAGAACAGGCTGCCATGGATGAAGTGCAGGTATCGCGGGCTCATCCGGCCACTTTTGAACAACAACATGGCACCGAGGAAATGCAGCAATACGCTCACGGCCACTGCGATTTTCAACGCCAGCAATGTGCCGAACGATGAGGACAGTGGTGAAGCCAGGGCTGGCAAGTAGCGCAACCAGACCATGCCCAGCCCCGCACCGAACAACACCAGCAGCACCCACGGCATCAGCGAGCGGGCTCGTCGACCGATGCCCTGCTCCACCAGCAACATCACCTTGGCGGGTAGCTGTTTGCGGATGCCTTCCAGGAACAGGACTTCGAAGAACACCGTGCCGATGAAGATCAGCGCGGCAAACAGGTGCAAGGTCAGAATCAGCGGATAGATCATGGTGTTTTCGCCTTGGGTCAAGGCAACCCGCGCTATGGCGAACATTGGGGGGGAGCGCACTGGCTGTCGGTGTCTGGAGACTACAGAGGCTGCCTGGTTATGCGGTTGATACCGATCAAGAAAGCCGCAAAACCGTGTGCATATCCGTTTCTGCGGTGATGGCTGCTTAGGGTTCCGCCCTTACGGCGGGTCACTTTGGAAAAGCCCCAAAGTAACCAAAGCGCTCATGCGCCTGTCGTTCGGTGCCTCGCCTAGGCTCGGCATGCCCTCGCTCCGGTCCTGCTCCGTGGGCCCGCCGCCATCCCTGCCGGGTTGCCCACTGCGCAGAACCTCCACTCGGCCTCTCGAGGGGGCGGTGCACCGCAAAAGCGAGGCGGCCTACCGGCCGGCCTGTCTCTTCAAGCCTACGCATTTCCCCTGTGGGAGCGAACCTGCTCGCGATGAGGCCCTGTCAGTCGACATCAATGTTGAATGTAAGTCCGCCTCGCGAGCAGGCTCGCTCCCACAGGTACAACGCCGGGCTTTTGATCTTGCTTCTGATCTTGATCTGCCCCGTCGGAAGGCCGAGCGCTGGTTCTGCGCAGTGGGCACCGCGGCAAGGATGCTGCGGTAGGCGCCCCCGGCCCATGGATGGCCGATGGCGGCGGGCCCATTCAATGCCCGCGAATGTAATGCTCCAGCTGCCGAATCAAATCCGCCTGCTCAACGATAGCTTCCTTGACCAAATCCCCAATCGATAACAGCCCCATCAGTTCGCCCCCCTCCATCACCGGCAGATGACGCAGATGGCTGTCAGTCATGACCGCCATGCAACGCTCAATACTCTGCTGACTGTCAGCAGTCACCACCGGCGTGCTCATGATGTCGCGCACCGGCGTACCCACCGAAGAGCGCCCCTGCAAAACGACCTTGCGCGCATAGTCGCGCTCACTGATCACGCCGACCACCTGCCCGGCCTCGATCACCGGAAGCGCGCCCACGTTCTTTTCGGCCATGATCCTCAGCGCTTCAAGGACCATCTCATCGGGCGCGATGCTGTGCACCTGACGGTTTTGCACGACCTTTAGTTTCAGCAATTGTGCGGCTGTTTTCATAAATGCCTCCGATGCGGATACGCGATGCTGTTGGACAGGCTCAAGCTACCCCGACTTCCACCACGCCGCTGTTCAACCGCACGGGCCAGACACGCAGACGCTGTTGCGGGTACTCCAGGCAACTGCCGTCCTCAAGGCGGAAATGCTGTTTGTAGATCGGCGATGCAACCACCAGATCACCCTTGATGCTGCCGACCAACCCACGACCGATGACATTCGCCCCGGATTGCGGGTCATGGTTGTCGATGGCGTAGAGGGTCCGACCCTCGGCGTTCGGCAGGTAGAACAGCGCCACTTGTGCGCCGTCGAGCCAGACGACGACGCCGGAGTTGCTGACCAGGTCCTGTTGCTCGCACACCGTTTGCCAGGCCTCGGGGTTTTCCAGGGAATCGGTGCGTTGGGTATTGGACTGGCTCATCAGACAATCTCCTCGGTAACAGGGATAAGGTTGAGTTCCGCGGCCATGATCGGGCGCCGCTGGCCGCGTTCCTGGACAAAGTGGATGTCCGGGTCCGGGCGTTTATCGTTGACGAAGGTACGGAAGCGCTTGAGTTTTTCCGGGTCTTTGAGGGCGTTGGCCCACTCGCATTCATAGCGATTGACCACCAGTTGCATCTGCGATTCGAGCTCTTCACCCAGCCCGAGGCTGTCGTTGATGATCACGTCCTTGAGGTAATCGAGGCCGCCCTCCAGGCTTTCGCGCCACACCGACGTACGCTGCAATTTGTCGGCGGTGCGGATGTAGAACATCAGGAAGCGGTCGATGTAGCGGATCAGGGTTTCATCGTCGAGGTCGGTGGCGAACAGCTCGGCATGGCGCGGGCGCATGCCGCCGTTGCCGGCGATGTAAAGGTTCCAGCCTTTCTCGGTGGCGATCACGCCAACGTCTTTGCTCTGGGCCTCGGCGCATTCACGGGTGCAACCGGACACCGCGAATTTGAGCTTGTGCGGCGAGCGCAGACCTTTGTAGCGGTCCTCGATAGTCAGGGCCATTTGCACGCTGTCTTGCACGCCATAACGACACCAGGTGCTGCCGACGCAAGACTTCACCGTACGGGTTGACTTGCCGTAGGCGTGCCCGGTTTCGAAACCGGCTTCAATGAGCTCGGCCCAGATGTCCGGCAGTTCATGCAACTGCGCGCCAAACAGGTCGATACGCTGGCCACCGGTGATTTTGGTGTAGAGGTCGTATTTCTTCGCTACCACACCAATCGCGATCAGTTTGTCGGCGGTGATCTCACCACCGGGGATGCGCGGCACCACCGAATAGGTGCCGTTTTTCTGCATGTTGGCCATGAAGGTGTCGTTGGTGTCCTGCAACGGCACCAGCGAGGCGTCCATGATCGGCTGGTTCCAGCACGACGCGAGGATCGAGCCCACCGCCGGTTTGCACACGTCGCAACCGGTGTGACCACGGCCATGCTTGGCCAGCAGTTCTTCGAAGGTGATCACCCCTTCTACCCGCACCAGCGCATAAAGCTCCTGACGGGTATAGGCAAAGTGCTCGCACAGGCTCTTGTCGACGCTGACGCCACGGGCGATCAACTCATGCTCGAAAACCTGCTTGAGCAGCCCGGCACAACCGCCGCAACCGGTGCAGGCTTTGGTCTGCGATTTGAGCAGGCCGAGGTCGGTGCAGCCACCGTCGATGGCCGAGCAAATGGAACCCTTGGTGACGTTGTGGCACGAGCACACTGTGGCCGCTTCGGGCAACGCGCCTGGGCCCAGGGTCGGCGCGCCTTCGGACGACGGCAGAATCAGGCTGGCGGGTTCCGCCGGCAGCGCAATCGCGTTCTGCATGTATTGCAGCAGCGTGTCGTAATAGCTGTTGTCACCGACCAGCACCGCACCGAGTACGTGCTTGCCGGTCGCGTCCACCACCAGGCGACGATAGCTGGCCGTGGTTTCGTCGATGAACTGATAACTGCGCGCGCCCGGCGTGCTGCCGTGGGCGTCGCCGATGGAGCCGACATCGACGCCCAGCAGTTTGAGCTTGGTCGACATGTCCGCGCCCATGAACGGCTCGGCGGTTTCGTTGCACAGCAATGCGGCAACACCGCGCGCCATTTGGTAGCCCGGGGCGACCAGGCCAAAAATGCTGCCGTTCCACGCGGCACATTCGCCGATGGCGTAGATGTTCGGATCGCTGCTCTGACATTGATCGTCAATTACAACGCCGCCGCGCGGGCCGACTTCCAGCAAGCATTGGCGGGCCAGTGCGTCTTGCGCACGGATACCGGCGGAAAACACGATCAGGTCGGTTTCAAGGAATTCGTCGTTGGCGAAGTTCATCCGATAGCGGTACTCCTCGCCTGCGCTGATCGATTGCGTGCCGCGCGACAGGTGCACACCGACGCCGAGTCGTTCGATCTGCGCCTTGAGCGCCAGGCCACCGTACTCGTCCAGTTGCACCGGCATCAGGCGCGGGGCGAATTCCACCACATGAGCTTCCAGCCCCAGGGTTTTCAGGGCGTTGGCGGCTTCCAGACCGAGCAAACCACCGCCGACCACCACACCGCGTCGGGCGTTGCTTGCCGCGGCACGAATGGCGTCGAGGTCTTCAAGGGTGCGATACACGAGGCGCGAATCGCCCTCGGCGCCTTCGATTGGCGGCACAAACGGATAGGACCCGGTGGCCAGCACCAATTTGTCGTAAGAAATGCACCCTTGCGCGGTGATCACCTGACGGCGTGCGCGGTCGATTTCCAGGACCGGCACCCCCAGATGCAGGGTGACGCCCGGGGTCTGGTACAGCGAGGCTTCGCCGAGGGCCAGTGATTCGGCATCACGGCCGGAGAAGTACTCGGAAAGGTGCACACGGTCGTAGGCACGCATCGGCTCCTCGCTGAACACGTGCAGCCGATACTGATCAAGGGCACCGCGTTCGATCAGCTGTTCGACACAATGATGTCCGACCATGCCATTGCCGATCACGATCAGCGTTTGCAGCTTGTTCAAAGTGGCAACATTGGAATTCATAAGAGACACCCGTCGATAGCTGTTCAAAAAGCAAAAAAAAACGCCTGAAACCTTACGGTTCCAGGCGTCTTTGCCTGTTCATTTACGGTGCTAAGTCAGGCATCTATGCCGGATCCACCGATGTTGCCCGCGACCTGTTCGGTCAATCGATCGTCGTTGACCGAGGGGGCTGTCCACTCGACTGCATTCACAGTGGACCTGAACAGTGTCTTGCAGACTTTGTGCCAGTCGGCCATTGGCAGTCCTTGCGCCAGTAAACGTTGACCACGGGTGCCCATGAACGGCCGATATTTGCCTTCGCATAGTGCAGAGGCGTGTTGCGCGGCCTTATAAAAGTGCACACCTCAGAGGTATTTGAGGATCGCGATATCGCGCCGCCGCTGTTTGAGGTTGGCGAACCAGCGCGTCGGAAAGAACAGCAGCACCCCGAGGACCAGACTCCACAGCCACACCGTGGGCAGGTTGTCGAAGCCATAGTAGGCCCCCTGATTGGCGCCCCAGATCGCGACCGCCACCAGGTACATGGCTTTGAGTACGTACAAGTGCAGCAAATAGAAGAACATCGGCGCCCCGCCGTAAATCGCCAGGGTCGCGGTGGACCAGCGATCCTGCAGCTTCTCGAACAGCGCCAGCAGGATCAGCGAAAGGCCAATCGTCGGCATCAGGAACATCAGCGAGGGCGGGTACTTCGTGGCGCTCATGAAACTCATGAAGGTGCGCAACGAGTCACCGGTCTGCACCCAGGGTTTCTCGCCGTAGACGTTCAGGTAGCGAATGAACACGAACGCCACCAGCAGGCCGACGCCCAGTTTGAGCAGGCGGGAAATACGCTCGGCCGGGTCCATGTCCTTGCCGAACCACGGCCCGATTCCCCACCCCAGCAAGATCACGCCAATCCAGGGCAATACCGGGTACGTGGTGCGGGCCCGGGTGAATTCGGTGATGTCGATGAACACCCGCTGATGCAGGATCGACCACGGCACAAAGAACGGCGACTCCGGCCCCACGGTCACGCCATCGAGCAGGTTGTGCCCGGCGACAATGGCCACGCCGAGCACGATCAGCCAACTGCGTTTGAAGTGCAGCAAACCAGCGAGCACGATCATGCAGATGCCTATGCACCAGATCACCTGCAGCCACAGGGTCTTGGGCGGGAACTCGGCGTTCCAGGCAAAGCACACGAAGGTGACTTCGAGAAACACCAGGAACAACCCGCGCTTGAGCAGGAACACCGAGGTTTCTTTCGCCGTGTGTTTCTGGCTGTAGAGCCAGGCCGACAAACCGGTGAGGAAGATGAACGCCGGGGCGCAGATCTCGCTGAGCATGCGGGTGAAATACAGGTCCGGCGTGACGCTCAACGCATCGATCGGGTCGGTGACCTGACGGTGCAGCAGAAAGGTTTCGCGCACATGGTCGATCAGCATCAACAGCATGACGAAACCGCGCAGGGCGTCGATCGCCAGCATGCGGGTGTTGGCCTTGACGGCACTGGTTGCAAGCGCAGGGGAGGCAGTTGTCGCCTGCCCTGCCAATCCTGAAGATGGGGTCATATCAGACACTCATGTAATGGTCGAGGGATCAGGCCTGTTTCTTCAGCCTGGCGACTTCCGATGCCGGCAGCTGCGACGGCGTGCGGAGCGTTCGTAATACCTCAGGGTCAAAAAAATGCGTCTTTCGCGCCTTGGGAAGACTCTTCCTACAAGGTGTATGAAATTCCCACCTGCACGGTTCTAGGCGCCCCTGGATAGGCGTAGACATTGCCGAATGCCCCTTCCTCGTAATCTTCGTCCGTCAGATTTTTCACATCCAGATTGAGCCTGATCCTGTCGTTGACCTTGTAGTAACTCAGCAGATCGACAACGGTGTAGCTGCCCATTGAAAACGACGTATTGGCCGTCTGCCCTGCGCGCTCATCGACGTATTTGAGCCCGGTGCCCAGACCCAGCCCCTTGAGTGCGCCATCCTGGAACTCGTAGACGTTGAGCAGGCTGAAGCTGTTCTGCGGAATATTCATTAGCCGGGTGCCGGATTTGATGACGTTGTCTTTCGTCACTTCGGCATCGACATAGGCGTAGCCGCCGATCACGCGCCATTGCGGGGTCAGGTTGCCGGCGATGTTCAAGTCAAAGCCACGGCTGCGTACCTCGCCTGCCGCCACGCTGAAAGTCGAGTCCACGGGATCGGTGGTGAGCACATTGCGCTTTTCGATCTGGTAAATCGCCGCATCGACACTCAACTGGCTGTCCAGCGCTTGCCACTTGATACCCAGCTCATAGGATTTACCCTTTTCCGGATCAAAACCGCCGCCCTCGCGACTGGCACCGGTATTGGGCTTGAACGAGCGCGCCGTATCGGCATAAATCGCCACTGTGTCGCTGAGGTCGTAGGTCACCCCTATGCGCGGGGTCACGGCATTGTCGCTGGCCTGCCAGCTTCTGCCGCCCGGCACGAAGGTTTCGTAGTCATGCTCGAAGCGTTCGAAACGGGCCCCGGCCAGGACGCGCAAGCGCTCGGTCAAGGCGACCTGATCCTGGATGAACGCGGCGTAGGTCTTGAGGTTTTCCTTGTCGTTGGTCGGGGTGCGGGTCAAGGCTGGACGCGGCTGGCCATACACCGGGTCGAAGATATCGATCGGGTAGGCACTCACCGCCCCGCTGGAGCGCTGGATGATCGACTGGTAGTCGTAATCTTCGTACTCGACGCCGGTCAGCAAGGTGTGTTCGAAACCGCCCGCGTTGAAATGCCCGGTGAGGTTGAGCTGGGTGTCCTTGTCCGTCCACTCCAGCTTGCGATAGTTGAAGTTGCGGCCCAGGGTGCGCCCGTCAGCCGCGACACCGTTGGCCTCGACGGCATTTCCCTGCAGTGTGCCGTCGAGCCATTGGAATCCACCGCCCAGCGTCCAGTTATCGTCGAGCACGTGTTCGAAACGCAGCTGCGCCATGTTGTTGTCGTTGTGCAGTTTGCCAACGTCTTTTTCGCCGAAGAAGGTGTCGCGGGAGGCCGTGCCGATCTGGTTTGGATAGCGCGTCAGGCCGCGATCGAGTGGGTGGTTGTTGCGCATGAAGTCGCCTTCGAAAACTACTCTGGTGTCGTCGTTGACTTGCCAGGCAAGCACCGGCGTGACGCCGTAGCGCTCGGTTTCGACATGATCGCGGAAGGTGTCGCCGCCCTCGCCCACCACGTTCAGGCGATAGGCCAGGCGGCCTTCTTCGTCGAGCGGGCCGGAAGCATCCAGGGTGCCACGCTGCATGCCCTGGTCATCGAGTTGGCTGCCCAGGGTCACAGTGGGCTCGGCCAGCGGCTGCTTGGAGATCACGTTGAAGGTGCCACCCGGATCGCCGCGGCCATACAGCATGGTCGCGGGCCCTCGTAGCACTTCGAGCCGCTCGATGGTGTTCGCATCCGGCATGTTCGGATAGCCACGGTTGATCGGGAGCCCGTTGCGATAAAACTCACCGGTGGTAAAGCCACGTACGGTAAAGGTGGTCAGCCCCTGTCCACCAAAATTGTTGGCCCGCCCCACCCCGCCAGCGTAGTCGAGGGCGTCCTGCAATCGAGTGGCACTGATGTCCTCGACGACATCCTTTGTCACCACGCTGATGGATTGTGGTGTTTCGTGAATCGAAGTGTCGGTACGCGTCGCACTGGCCGAACGGGTCGCTCGATACCCCTGGACCGGCCCTTGGGCCTGCTCCTCGAATACTCCATTGATATCGATCGCTTGTAACTCTAACGAGGCGAGATCCGTGGGTGATTGTTCAGCCCAGGCGGACTGAGAGATAGCTTGCATCACACACAGAGAAACGAGAGTTCGACGCATGAACATTAAAACCTTTGAGAAGATACCGGCCACATCAACAGCGGGGAGGAATTGCAACTAATGGTATCAATTCCCATTCTCGCGAAATAGTCTCTACTTTCAAACAACTGTGTTAATGCACAACTCATTGCAGCAACAGCCGAATGCTGCAGGTCATGAAGCGCACCAGGTAATCGTAACCGCGTACCAAAGGAATAGAAGACCGTCACTAGACTCAGGTATTGATTCGGCCGCACCGGAACCGCCGGTAAAGTAGCCGAAGGCATCGCGATCAGTGGGTCGAGCGCTTGCACTCAACCTTGATCCTGTCGGGTCCATCTTCCAGGTAATCGATTGTCATCGGCAGGAAGCGTTCAATCACCGCGATATTGCTTTGCAGATGCTCAGTCATTCGCGGTGTGGTGAAGCTTCCCCCGCCCGCCAGCGCCATGGGCAAGAGCAATTGATCGGCAAGGTGTTCGGCCACGACTGCTTCGCTATTGAGCCAGTCCGCCGCCTGATTGATCGCCCCATCGGCGACCTTTTCTGCGCGAAGGGCCGCTTGACCAAATGCGCTGAACACTTCAGTGACGTGCTCAAAAGCATATTCCAGCAGCAGGACGTTACCGGGGCCACGGTCCTGATCGAGGACGACGCACTGCAATTCGTCTTGCGCCATGCCTAACCGTTTGGCGACCTGACTCAGTTCACGTTCAGCCACATTCGGCGCAATGCCCGCGATCAGCGCACAAGCGCGTTTCGAGAGCAAGGCACCACGCTCCAGCAGGTGCAACGGAGTCAGGGTCGACGGCTGAATAAACGCCTCGACCTCACCGCCCCCCGTCGGCATAAACCCATGGCGCACCAGCTGCAATTCAACCCTGGCGCCCATGCGCCGCAGTTGTGGCAACCAGGCCAGTTGCAGAAAGTCAGTGGGCGGCGCCATCGAATTATGAGTGCCACCCGATATGTGCACGCGACTGGCTTCAGGCGCCAACAACAAGGCTGGCAACAGCGCCTGCAGCACCAGCGTGCAGCTTCCAGCGGTGCCAATAGCAAAGCTGAAATCCCCGCCGCGAATCGGCCCCGGCTCGAAGGACACGCGTTGCGAGCCCAACTCGGCGCCCTGCACCTGCGCACCACAAACCTGAGCCGCCGCCAGTACGGCGGTCAGGTGCTGACGCAGCAATCCGGGTCGGCTACGTTTGGCTCGAATGTTTTTAATCTGCAGCGCGCGACCGGTCACCATCGACAGGCTTAAAGCGCTGCGCAACACCTGACCACCGCCAATGGCGCCGTCCAGTTCAATCACTTCCTGCTTCATCTTCATCCTTAGGCGTAGTGCTTGACGGTCTCTCTCAAGTAGTCGTCCAGCAATCGCGAGTTTTCCTGAGTGCGCGGCAGTTTGGGTACGGCACGCTCCAATTCCGCGGCGATGAACGCGTGCAATGCGTGGCGCCGTGGGCCGTATGCGCTTTCATCGGCGTTGCGTTTGAGCACCAGCAGTTCTGCGACTTCATCCAGCAACGACGAGTCATCTACGGTGTTCAGCAGATCGGCGAACGTCATCGGCGGGCGACCCAGACCTTGATCGATCCAGCGCACGGCCAGCAACGGCCGTAGCACGTAGAAGTACTTTTTGAAGCGAACGCTGTCGCCTTGCAGATAGCCACGAAAGTTCTTCTTCGCCATCGACAGGTAATGGTTACGTGCGGCCGGCGGACTGTAGAACGCTTCGGCCAACGCACGCAGACGCAAGGTCGCAGCAGATTCGCTGCGATACACCAGCGGTGAATCCAGCCACTCCAGCAAGGTCGGGTTGGATTTGCGCAACAACCCCAAGGTCTTGCGCAACTCCCAGCCGCTGACATCGAGTTCATCGTCCAGCGGACGCTCGATCACATCCCGCGCGGCATCAACCTGAACGAACCAGTCGGGCTTTTCCACATACACAAAACGTACGTCGTAATCGCTGTCGGTCGAGGCGAAACCCCAGGCCCGACTGCCGGATTCGCAGGCGTAAAGTACGGTGACGTTACGCTCGCGTTCTATGCGTTCCAGCTCCTGCAGAACCCTGGCGCGCATCTCGGGTGCCAGGGGGTGATGATCGTGACATTCCATTTTCTCTATCCTTTTACGCACACCACCTGACGCAAGGTGTGCAGCACTTCCACCAACTCGCGCTGGGCGTGCATGACGTGGTCGATGTCCTTGTAGGCCATCGGAATTTCATCGATGACGGCAGCATCCTTGCGGCACTCCACATGGGCGGTGGCACGGATCTGATCTTCGACGGTAAACAGGCTTTTCGCTTTGGTACGACTCATGGTGCGGCCGGCGCCGTGGCTGCAGGAGCAGAATGAATCCTCGTTACCCAGCCCGCGGACGATGAAGCTTTTGGCGCCCATCGATCCTGGAATAATCCCCAACTCGCCCTTCCTGGCCGATACCGCGCCTTTGCGGGTGACCAGAATATCCTCACCAAAATGCCGCTCTTTCTGCACGTAGTTGTGGTGGCAGTTCACCGCCTCCAGCGCCACCTCAAAGGGCTTGCTGATCACTTTTCGTGTCGCCTGAATCACCGCTTGCATCATCAATGCACGGTTCTGCCTGGCGAAGTCCTGGGCCCAGCCGACCGCTTCGACGTAGTCATCGAAGTGCCGGCTGCCCTCTTCAAAGTAAGCCAGGTCACGGTCCGGCAGATTGGCGAGGTGCTGACGCATGTCTGCCTGAGCCATTTGAATGAACAGGTTGCCGATGGCGTTGCCAACGCCACGCGAACCGCTGTGCAGCATGAACCAGACCCGGTTGGTTTCATCCAGGCACACCTCGATGAAGTGGTTCCCGCTGCCCAGCGTGCCCAAGTGCCCACGATTATTGGTGTTGGCAAGTTTCGGGTACTTGCCGGTGATCGCCTTGAACCGCGAATCCAGTGCCGCCCAGGCGCGGTCCGCCTGATTCGGAACGCTGTCCCAGGCGCCCTTGTCCCGACCGCCGCGCCCCCCGGTGCGGCCATGGGGCACCGCTTTCTCGATCGCGCTACGCAAGCCATGCAGGTTGTCCGGCAAATCGCTGGCAGTCAGCGACGTGCACGCGGCGATCATGCCGCAACCGATATCTACCCCGACGGCGGCTGGAATGATCGCGCCGACCGTGGGAATCACACTGCCGATGGTCGAGCCCTTGCCCAGGTGTACGTCAGGCATCACGGCCAGATGCTTGAAGATGAACGGCATCCTGGCGGTGTTCATCAATTGTTGTTTGGCTTCGTTTTCTACCGGGACGCCTTCGGTCCAGAGCTTGATCGGTTTGCCGTTGGCGACTTCCAGCAGTTGGTAAGTATGTGCTTGCATGATTTCGATTCTTTTCTATTGGCCGATTGTTCGGCGTTGTTCTGTGGTTTCTCCGGCACTCACCGGGCAAATCCAAAAAGGTGGCACGACAAAAATGAGTGACTGTTGCGCGTTGCCGCGCTCCGGGGTTAACCGGTCTTAGGATGTACAGCCACTCGGCATTCGTGCCTTTCACAGGCGCTGACAAGGGTTTGATGAGACGTCGTTGATGTAGTCCCATCGGCATTCAGCGCCGGTAAAAAATCAATTCTCTGTGTGACCGATCAAAGCTCCATGGCCTCAATCGCTTTTACCCAATGCTGCGCGCCATAGTGGCCGGCGGTGAACTGCGCGATCACATCGAACACCGAGTCGCTGAAACCGCCGACATTCAAAATGTCTTCACGGTCTGGCGCCTGGGTCCAAAAGCCGGGTTGCATATCAATGCACACCAGTCGCGCCTTCGGGTTGATCTGTTTGATCCGCTCCCATTGGTGCATCGTTTCGGTTGCCCCACGGCGCCGCGCGTCCATCCAGGATTCGTTGTCCGAGACCATGATCAGCGTATCGACCTTGGCCCTGGTGTTCGCCAGTTTCTCCAGCGGCGCGGAACAGCTTGTCCCGCCGCCACCGATGGCGGCCAACTTCTCGGCATTGCTCATCACGCTGTCGCGAGGGTTGAGCTGAATATCCACCACCTGCATTTCAAACGGCATCACCCGAGCGGCCGGCTGCTTGCGCAGTACGGCAGCGGCCAGCAGCGCCGCAACATCAATACAGCGTACTGCGGTGGTCGCGCCCTGACGATAACCGGTCACCGGACTGTGCATTGATCCCGAAACATCCGGGCAAACAATCACCGAACCTTGCAGCGCCGGCACGTTGGCCAACGACATTTCCAGTGCATCCTGCAACGCTTCTCGCACCACCTGCGGCACCTCATCACCGGTCATTCGGTAGGCCGCGAGCAACTGATAGGGATAAACCCGCGCCTTGGCCACCGCTTCGGCATCCGCCAGACGTGCCGCCACATACTCGGCGCAACCCGGCACCTGAAACGCACCGTGGCGCGCCAGGGTGTTGAGGTTCATACGCAGCGCCTGCCAGCCCATGTTCCGGGCTTGAGTTGCCCATTGCTCCTTGGTCAGCGTCTCGTTGCCCAGCAACTGGAACGGTACCTGCGGCACTTCCTGGCTGGCCCCGCTGCGAAAGGCCAGCAACGAGCGCGTCAGTTCAGGCAGTGCCTGCACATCCACCGGTTTACCGATCAACCAGGCGAAAAACGCCTCGCGCCAGGATTCGGTGGGTTTGGGGTGAACCATCTTCACCACATCCGCCAACGATGGCTGGTTACCGATCGACGCCTGTAACAGTTGACGTTCACTGGCGTTATTCAACCAGTTTTGTACCAGCCGTTTTGGCTGCGAACCGAGTGACTTACGCCCTGTTACTCCGCTGCGCAGAATCTGTACGTAATTGCGCAGCATCTTGCCGCTGTCCACCACCTGTTCGAACAGCGCCGGTACCCACGCTGAGCGCTGTGCAGTCAGGGCGGCAAGCATCAAGGCCGGCATGTCTTTCATGTGACCTTTTTTACGAGCGTATAGAGCAGCCTTGGCGACGTAGTGGCTGTCCAGCTCGGTCACGAGTTGCAACACGTTATCCAATTGGCTTTCGGCCGAAGCGTAAAAGGTCTGGTTCAGGCAACCGGTCGCTGCCAGTTGGGCCAGCTGATGTTTGGCTGTGTAGGCATAAGCCGGTGCTTGAGCCGCGTTCAGCGAGTCGCATCCCGGCAGTGCTGCCTGTTGGGTGTTGAACAGCTTGATGTTGGCCATCGTGGCGTCTCGCTTTGTTGTCTTGTTCGTTGCCGGAGGTATTGCAGTCGACGTGCCAGTTTTGTTTTTTGAAACGATAAACTTCATATGTCGTTGTTTTATATGCATTTTATTTTATAACGGTAAATTTTATCGATCCAAATCGAGACATACCGCTAGATGATTATCTATCCTTGCCTATCGCTATTTATCCATTGGTATAAACATGTCAGGCAAACGTACGGTCGCCATCGGTTTTATCGGTTCCACCCTCGACCGAGTCGGCAAGGGCGCCAATCGCTGGGGTCATTGGCGACCGACTGTTGGCCTGTGCCAGCAGCAGGACGTGTTGATCCATCGACTGGAGCTGATCCACGGCGTCGACGCCCGAGACGTCAGCCTCGCGGAACGTGTGCGTGAAGACATCCGCCAGGTTTCGCCGGAAACCGAAGTACACCTGCATCCGATGCCACTGCGTAACCCGTGGGATTTCGAAGAGGTGTACGCAGCGCTGCACGACTTCACCACGGCCTACAGCTTCGACACCGAACACGAGGACTACCTGGTCCACATCACGACCGGGACCCACGTGGCGCAGATTTGCTGGTTTCTGCTCACAGAAGCGCGCTACCTGCCGGCGCGACTGATCCAGACCTCCCCCGCTCGTCAGCTTGAAGAGCAACAGCGCGCCATCGGCACCCATGCCCTGATCGACCTCGACCTGTCGCGCTATGACCGCATCGCCACGCGGTTCGCCCATAAACGCCTGGAAGGCCTGGCCTTCCTCAAGTCCGGGATCGCCACCCGAAACGCTACGTTCAACCGCTCCATCGAGCAGATCGAGCGCGTGGCGGTGCGTTCAAGAGCGCCCATGCTGTTGATCGGCCCGACCGGCGCCGGCAAATCCTTTCTGGCCCGGCGCATCTACGAACTCAAGCGCAGTCGCCATCAGATACAGGGCCGCTTTGTCGAAGTGAACTGCGCCACGTTGCGCGGTGACGGCGCTATGTCGACCCTCTTCGGCCACATCAAGGGCGCTTTCACCGGCGCGCAAAACGCCCGTGACGGCCTGTTGCGAGCGGCCGATGGAGGCATGCTGTTTCTCGATGAAATTGGTGAATTGGGCGCGGATGAACAAGCGATGCTGCTCAAAGCCATTGAGGAGAAACGCTTCTTTCCGCTGGGATCGGACAAGGAAGTGGAAAGTGATTTCCTGATCATCGCCGGCACCCACCGCGACCTGCGTAGCCGCGTGGCCGAAGGGCTGTTTCGCGAAGATTTGTATGCGCGGATCAACCTGTGGACGTTCGACCTGCCCGGCCTGGCCGGTCGGCGCGAAGACATCGAGCCGAATATCGATTTCGAACTCGAGCGTCACGCCCGTGAACAAGGGCAAATGGCACGCTTCAACCTCGAAGCGCGGCGTCGCTATCTGGCATTCGCCAGCTCCAGTGAAGCGGCCTGGCTGGGCAACTTCCGAGAGCTGTCGGCCTCCATCACCCGCATGGCGACATTGGCCGACAGCGGGCGAATCGATGAAACCCAGGTCGAGGAGGAAATTGATCGCCTGCGCTATGCCTGGGGCCTGGCTCAGCCAGACGACGGACTCAACAGGTTGCTAGGTGACAACGTCGAGATGGACCTGTTCGATCGCCTGCAACTCAAAGCCGTACTCGACGTATGCCGACAGGCAGACAGCCTGTCCGATGCCGGACGACGCCTGTTTGGCGTATCACGCCAGGCCAAAGCACAGCCCAATGATGCTGACCGACTGCGCAAATACCTGGCGCGCTTCGCCCTCGACTGGAAGCAGGTGTCAGGCTGACGCCGCACCCGCAGCCCCTCTGATCCAAGTCTTGGCCATTTCAGAGCTTGGCGATCGAGACTTCAGTGGATTTGACGAAGGCAATTACCTCGCTCCCCACTTTCAATTCAAGATCGCGCACCGAACGGGTGGTAATCACCGAGGTGACGATGCCGGAGGCGGTTTGCACATCGATTTCGGAGACCACTTCGCCTGTCACAATTTCCTTGATGACACCCTTGAACTGGTTGCGGACGTTGATCGCTTTGATGGTCATGATGAGGCTTCCTGTCTGATGTCGAATACATCCGCACGGATGTGCAGGCCTCCAAAATGAACCACCCAGAACAACATTAAAAGGAATATATATTGATTTACTTATTCCCCAATAGAATATGCAAACCAATAGCCGCACCCGTCCAGGCTGCAGGTGAACAACGCACCTGCACATTCTTCAGGCCGCCCTTGAACGGGCTCGGTCGCAGCTGGCGAAGCCTGCGTTCGGATTCGAGCCGCATTTTGGGTGCCGTGTTTTTTGACGGGTGTTCATGCAAAGTCGAAGCCTTGTAAATCCACTCAATGTAGTCAACGATGCAAACGGCCTTCGTCCCTTATTTTGTGCCATGGACCCTGCCCCATTTCCTGAATGTTCAGGATTAAAGTTCGCGCACATTACCCACAAAAGACCGGATGACAGCAGAACCGACTATCCTTTCGGACAGTGAACGCTGCACTCTTGGCAAAAAGGGACGCCATGCCAGACTATGATCGCGCCATCGGCTCCAGGCCCGGGCTACCCTGGATGGCTTCAATTACGGTTTTCTGTCTTTTCACTGCAACGCCCGGATTCGGCCAGAACCTGCCAACCACAGCGGGTGTCGAAAACGCCACAGTTACGGTGATTCAAGCGCAGGAAATCGTTTCCAGGGCCACCCTCGAAGCCGTTCGCTGGAGCGGTCCTGAATCCGGCCCGCAAGCCCTGCGGGGCAAGAGCATCGCCTTTGTCGCAGAAGATTTGCGTAATGGAGGAATTGTCGGTGTCGCGCAGGGCGCTCGCGAGGCTGCCAAGGCGATGGGCTGGACGCTGAAGATATTCGATGGCGCTGGGTCATCGGCCGGGCGCGCGAAAGCCTTTTCCGACGCGTTGGCAGCGAAACCCGACGGTCTCATTCTGTGCGGCTCCGATGCCCTTGAGAACAATGCGGCGCTGATCCTCTTTGCCAACCGGGATGTGCCGGTGGTTGGCTGGCACGCCGGGGCACGACCCGGGCCGATTGACGGCACGCCGGTGGCCATGAATGTCACGACCGACCCGCTCGAAGTGGCTCGCCTCACGGCCATGGCGGCAGTGGCACAGTCAAACGGACACGCCGGCGTGGTCATCCTGACCGACTCCAAGTACAGCATCGCCATGGCGAAAGCCAAGGCCATGGAAAACGTCATTCGGGCCTGTCGGGAATGTACGTTGCTGGAAGTGCGCGATGTCGCGATCTCCGAAAGCGGCGAGAAGATGCCGGCGATCACCAAGGAGCTGCTTCAGCGCCATGGCAAGCGTTGGACCCATACGCTGGCCATCAACGATATCTATTTCGACTACTCGATTGCCTCATTGACCAACGCCGCAATACCCAGCGACGGCATCAGTCTGTTGTCTGCCGGTGATGGCAGCGCTTCGGCTTTCTTGCGCATACAGGCAAAAACCTACCAGACCGTCACCGTGGCCGAGCCGCTAAACCTGCATGGCTGGCAAGTGATGGATGAATTGAACCGGCTGTTTGCAGGTCAGCCGGTGAGCGGCTTCGTCGCGCCGATTCACTTGGTCAATGCCGACAATATTGCCTTCGACGGCGGGAAGAAATTTCAGTACGACCCTGACAATGGCTATCGAGACATCTATCGCCAACAATGGAATCCCTGACATTGGACGTTACTTCCCGGCTCGGACGCCAGCTATTGCCGCAATCGCTACGCGCACAGTTCACATTGGCGTTTCTGACGCTGGCGCTGCTGATCCTGGCGAGTGGTGCAACAGCGGTCTACGCCTTGCGCACGTCAAACAACGCCACCCGCCAGCTGACGGATGAACGACTGGTCCGCATGCAAGATGGGCAAGACATGCTGCAGCGTACTTTGCTGATCGAACGCCAGACCGATCAGCTTCTGACAACCCGCTCCCCCGACACCCTGCGCTCAAGCTATGCGGCGACCGTCGAACAGCTTGAAGCCCTTGATCAACTGGTGCAGCAGCTGACTGCCGCGAACAGTGGCGTGGCGATACTCGACATGCATCAGTCGAGTCAGATGTTCCGCAATACCGCCAACATCGTTGCGCAGCTGCGAGAAAGCCTGCTGCAAACCGAGGTCACCTTCGAACAAACCATGGAGGATCACACCGCCCGGTTAACCGCGACTCAGGCCCGGGCCAGCCTGGAACTGGCGGTGTTGCTTTTCGATCTGCCGCAGGCGGTTGACAGTGATGCCGTGCAGCGGCTGCGGATCCGCTATGAGCGCCTTTCACGCACCGCAAGCAAGTTACCCGACGCTGATATAGAGACGCCCGATCTCTTCTACCTGCGCCTGAGGCTCATCAATCAGCACAACGTCATACAGCGCTTCAATGAGGAACTGAAGAATGAGGCCGGGGTTCTGGTCGCGGTGGCCCGCGCGCAATCCAGTGCTTACACCGAGGACTATCGCGAAGCCCTGCAGCGCCTGGTCGAGGCCTCAAATCGTAGCCAGCAATGGGTGCTGATCATGTTGGGCGCCAGCCTGATATTCGCCTGGTTCGTGACCCGGGTCTTCATGGGCCGTCATGTGCTCGTGCGTCTGAATGAAATAAGCCGGCAATTGCGTCAGGAACACACTGACAAAACGCATTTGATGATGGCGGAACACGGGAAGGACGAGATCGGCAACATGGCTCGCGCGGTGAATCAATTCCTCAGAGACCGACTTCAGCTGGAAAAAAGAACAGTCCAATTGAGTATCGCCACAGAGCGGCTCGCCCTTCAAAACAGCCGATTAGAGCAAGAAGCCGTCATCCGTGCCGGACAACGTCATGTCCTGGAGCTGATCGCCAGGAGCACCGAGCTTGCAGAAGTCCTCGACAGCCTGGCTCACCTGGTGGAGTCCCAGCTGGAGGGGATGATGGTGTCCATCCTGGTGCTGGATGAGGATGGCAAGCACCTGCTGCACGGGGCCGCCCCCAGTTTGCCAAAAGCCTATAACCAGCTCATTGACGGGATTGCGATCGGTCCGAACGTCGGTTCATGCGGCACCGCGGTGTATCGACGAGAACCGGTCATCGTCACGGATATCGAGCTGGATCCGCTGTGGGAGGCGTACCGTTCAGCCGCTGCGCCCTATGGATTTCGCGCCTGCTGGTCGACGCCGATTCTGTCCCATGAGCGGAAGGTGTTGGGTACGTTTGCCTTGTATTCCAACACCGTACGCAGCCCTAGCGCGACCGAGACACGACTGATCGACATGGCGACACCGCTTGCCGGCATTGCGATAGAACGCCAAATGACCGAAAAGCGCATTCGCTATATGGGTGACCACGACGCACTGACCGGGCTGCCGAATCGCACACTGCTCGAAGACCGCCTCAAACAGGCAATGCTTTATGCCCAGCGCTACGACCGCCTGGTGACGGTGGTGTTTCTCGATCTGGATAAATTCAAACTGGTGAATGACAGCCTTGGGCACAGTGCCGGAGACGAACTGCTGAAAACCGTCGCCCAGCGCATGCAGGAGTGTGTACGCCGCACCGACACCGTCGTGCGACTGGGTGGCGATGAGTTTGTGATCATCCTGTTCGACCAGCCCTCGAACCTCGACGGCGTTACGGCAGCCCTGCACAAAATCCAGGAAGCCATCCTGCGGCCGATTCAGCTCAGCGGACACACACTCCATGTCACCTGCAGCATGGGCTTGGCCACCTACCCTGCCGACGGCAGCGATACCGACACGTTGCTCAGCAACGCGGACGCCGCCATGTACCGGGCCAAGGAGCTGGGTCGCAACAGCTACCAGTTCTATACGAGCGAGATGAAAAACAAGGTTCAGGGCAAGCTCGCCATGCAGGACGGACTTCGAAACGCACTCAACCATGACGAGTTCCTGCTGCTGTACCAGCCACAGGTGGATTTGCAGTCAGGTCAGATTATCGGCGTGGAGGCACTGATCCGCTGGCAACACCCCGAGCTCGGCGTCGTGTCTCCAATAAAATTCATTCCGCAGGCCGAAGAGACCGGGTTGATCGTGCCCATCGGCGACTGGGTGATTCATGCCGCGTGCAGACAGAACAAGGACTGGCAGGATGCGGGCCGGCCGCCGATCACCATGTCGGTGAATATTTCAGCACGCCAGTTCATCGAAAGGGACCTGATCGACCGGGTGAGGCATGCCTTGCAAGAAACCGGACTGGACCCGATGTACCTTGAGCTGGAGCTGACCGAAAGTCTGATCATGCAAGACCTTCAGCAAGCCATCAGCAAAATGAAGGAACTGCAATCAATGGGGATCAGTCTCTCGATCGACGACTTCGGCACCGGCTACTCCAGCCTCGCAGCATTGAAAAGCTTCCCGATCGCGAGACTCAAGATCGACCAGTCATTCGTGCGTGATCTGCCAGACAACGAGAACGACAAAGCCATCGCCACCGCAGTGATTTCGTTGGGGCACAAACTGAACCTCAAGGTCATTGCCGAAGGCGTCGAAACCGAAGAGCAGCAAACCTTCCTGCGTGAAAACGGCTGCGATGAAATCCAGGGCCACTTTTTCAGCAGAGCGGTCAGCGCAGAGGAAATCAGTCTGTTACTGCGTACGCCCCGGTGGCCTCAACCGAGTCGCATTGCCAGCCCTGACGCGGCAAGACGAAAACACGATGTAAAACGCCCACGCAGTCCAATGCCCGGGCATTAATGACGCAGGTGCTGCGCACTTATCTGATCAAGGAAGAAACAACATTGAAAATAGCTCTTGGCGCCCTGTTGTTGACCTGGCTGACTTCGGTCGCACTCGCTGACGAGAACCCTGTCGGCTTCCACTCTTCTATACTGGCGGACTCGCACAATGACCGCGCACTGGAGATGGTCGTCTGGTACCCCAGCGCAACGACCGCAGCCACGCAAATGATTGGCGATGATGCGGTGTTCGTCGGGGCTTCTGCCGTTCGTGACGCGCCGCCCGCTGTTGGCAAGCATCCATTGTTGGTGCTCTCTCACGGGTACAGAGGTAATTGGAGCAACCAGATCTGGCTTGCCAGTGCGCTGGCTCATAGGGGTTACATCGTCGCCGCAATCAATCACCCTGGCACCACCACTCATGACCGAAGCCCTCAAGCAGCGGCGCAGTTATGGCAGCGGCCCGTTGATGTGCGCCGAGCCATTGATAGGGTCACGACTCAACCTGAAAAATTCGGCATGGTCGCCAATGACCGAATTGCAGTGGTGGGCCATTCACTCGGCGGCTGGACCGCCCTGGAGATCGCCGGTGCTCGTTTCGATCCAGACCACTTCGCCCATGACTGCAAAGCACACCCGCAGTTAGCAAGTTGCACCGTCTATGGAAAGATAAACCCCGCTGGCACCTCAAAATCAAAGGCTGCGTTGGCCGCCGATTTGCGCGATAAACGCGTTACTGCTGTGGTTACATTGGACTTGGGGCTTTCACGGGGCTTGACCGATGAAAGCCTGGCCGCGCTGCCGGTACCAGCGCTGGTGATCGCTGCCGGCGTACCGTCGCGCGAGCTTCCTGCTGAGTTGGAGTCTGCCAACCTGGCCAAACGCCTGCCTGCGGCGTCAAGCCGTTACGTCGAAATCAGCGACGCAAGCCACTTCAGCTTCTTGTCGGTGTGCAAACCTGGCGCGGACGTACTGCTCGAAGAAGACGTACCCGGCGATGGCATCATTTGCCGGGATGGCGACGGTGCTCGCCCACGTGGGGTGATCCAACAGCAGGTTACCTCGCTGATCGACGAGTTTCTTCAGTCATCTATCTACAAAGAAGGCAGTTTGTAAAATCGTGGTACGAGAACTGCCGCAAAAAACGCGACATGGCATGTCATCCAATAAGTAGTCAGACCTCAGGAGAGATCCCCCGATGCCCAGAGAATTCGAGCTCATTACGTCCATGCCAGTGCCCTCGAGGTCCGGCATCACTCACCTTTACAAGTCAATGAACCTGGCGGACGCTTTTGCGATTCGGCTCCCTGCGGGCACATCCAGTAATCCAGATTTGCTAGCTCGATTCATCTTTTCCCACCAGCCATCCTGGGTCGGATGGCTCATGAAAGTCCGAGACACTATCGTTGCCTGTTTCGGCCTCAAGACAGCCAAACACTTGGCGTCACTTGCTGATCGGGTTGGAATCTTCAAGGTCTACAGCACGGACCAGACTGAAATCGTGCTGGGAGAGGATGACAAGCACCTCGACTTCCGGATATCGGTTCTGTGTTCTGGAGAGGCAGAGCCAGAAGGCAGTCACCAGCTCGTTATTTCAACCGTGGTCCAGTGCCACAACCGTCTAGGCCGGGCCTACATCTTCGTCATCGCCCCATTTCACCGCTTGGTGGTTAAGGCCAGCCTCCTGCGTGCAGCGCGCCTCGGTTGGCCTCTGGCTACCTGCCCTTAAGGTTGAGAACGCTGTGTGACCCGCTTATGGAAACCTGTACTTGGATCAGTCACCAGTCTCCTCAGTTATCGCGGCGCAACAGCGAGGAACTCGCCCGCACCTGCAATTGCGGCGCAAGGATGATGGACTCCGCGGCCTCGCCCTTGATGCGCTTGAGCAGCAACTCAACCGCATGCCGCCCCATCTGTGCCAACTGCAGGCGCACGCTGGTCAGTGGAACAATGAGTTCATTGGCTAGCGGGATGTCGTTGAAGCCGACGACGGCAATGTCCCTGCCCGGCTGCAACCCTTTGTCGCGTGCGGCGCCCATCAGGCCAATCGCAAGGAAGTCATTGACCGCGAAAAACGCCTGAGGCCGTGGGTTGAGCCCCAACAGATACTCGCCTTGTTGGTGCCCGGTGAGGCTGTCGAAAGGACCATTGAGGATCCACTCCGGGCGCAGGGCGAAGCCTTGCTCTCGGTAGTAACGGATGAACCCGCGCGTACGATCAGCCCCGGTAGACGCATGCCGTTCACCCGCCAGGATCGCCACATCGCGACAGCCAAGTTGATACAAATGTTCGGCCGCCAACCAGCCGCCCAATTCGTCGTCGCTGGCCGCCGTGAGGTGTCCTGCGATCTGCCGGCTCACCAGCACGCAGGGAATGTGCTTGCGTGCGAGCAGATCGAGTAGGGGCTGGCTTTCACCCACGTGCGAGTCACCCACGATCAGCCCGGCCACTGAGCGGCGCAAGGCGTGCTCGGCACGTGCCAGTTGGCGCGGCTGCAGGTCGTCGGTGTTGGAGACAAAAGTGAGGTAGCCGGCCTCCTCGGCCGCGCTGTCGATGCTGTCATAAATGGTCGCCATCACCAGATCGGTGAGGCGTGGCATGAGTACGCAGATCTCCTGACTTTTGCGCAACTTCAGGTTGGATGCCTGCGTGTTCGGTCGATAATCCAGCTCCTTGGCCAGCGCGCGTATACGCGCCACCACCTCAGCCGACGCCGCTCGCTCGACCCCGGTCGGATCGCCATTGAGCACCCGCGACACCGTGGAGACGTGCAACCCGAGTGCAGTCGCCATGGACTTCAGGGTGGCGGGGCGAGATTCATTCGGCATGTTTGAGCGTCTTCCACCGTGCATTATTCAGCGCGCGATTCTACCTCAACCGGGACCTCTCCCCGGAAAATAAACCTTTACCCAAACGATTGACTAAAACTTTTTCCGTATCTACATTCCGCTTACCCAAACGTTTGGGCAACACAATAAAAATACGCCGGACGCGGCCGACTTTTTGACTTCTGCCATCATTTTGACGAGTCAGATCCCTATGAAGAGCGCAGCTATTCCGTCTTTCCGCTACCAGATTTTCTTCCTGATCATGCTGATGGCATTGCTCAACTACATTGACCGCGGCGCGATTGCCTATGCCTCGGCGAGCATTCTCCCGGAGTACGGTTTCGACAAGGCCGACTGGGGCAACGTCCTGGGTTACTTCGGTTACGGCTACATCCTTGGGGCGTTGATTGGCGGCATCCTGGCCGACCGCTTTGGTGCCAAGCGCATCTGGCTGATTGCGGGTGCCACCTGGTCGATTTTCGAGATCGCCACCGCGTTTGCCGGTGACCTCGGGCTGGCATTCATGGGAGGTTCGGCCATGGCCGGTTTCGCCACTATCCGCGTGCTGTTCGGCTTTGCCGAAGGCCCGGCCTACTCGGTGATCAACAAAAGCGTGGCCAACTGGGCCACGCCCAAAGAGCGCGGCTTCGTGGTCTCGGTTGGACTGCTCAGCACACCACTGGGTGCGCTGCTCACCGCTCCGGTAGCAGTAAGTCTGCAAACCCTGACTGGCGGCTGGCGCAGCATGTTCGTGGTGCTGGGCGTGGTCAGCCTGGCGCTTTTGGTTTTCTTCATGACGCGCTTCACCAACACCCCCGATGAGAACCCGCGGGTGTCCAAGGCCGAGCTCGACTTCCTGCGACGGGAACGCGCTGCGGCAGCCAATGCTTCAACCCCGACCACCAGCGTTGCGCCGGTATGGCATTTCTTCAAGAACAAGGACCTGATACTCAATGCGGTCGGCTACTTCTCGTTCGTGTACGTAACGTTCCTGCTGCTGACCTGGACCCCCAAATACCTGCAGGACGAGTTCCACTACAACCTGTCCTCGCTGTGGTACATGGGCATGATTCCGTGGACCGGCGCCTGCTTCACCGTGCTACTGGGCGGCAAAATCTCCGACCTGCTGTTGCGCCGCACCGGCAACCTGAAGGTTGCACGCAGCTGGCTGGCCGCGACCTGTCTGCTGTTGACTACGCTCTGTTTCATACTGGTATCGCAGGCCCAGACCGTGTGGGGCGTGATTGCCCTGATGACCCTGGCCAACGCCCTTAACGCGCTGCCCAACTCGGTTTACTGGGCCGTGGTGATCGACACCGCGCCGTCCAACCGGGTCGGTGCCTACAGCGGCATGACCCATTTCATCGCCAACACCGCTTCGTTCATCGCGCCAATGCTGACCGGCTACCTGACCGTGCGTTATGGCTACTCGTCGATGTTCGTGGCAGCGGCGGTAGCCACTGCACTGGGCATGAGCGCGATGCTGATGGTGCGTCCCGGCAGTCGGCAAACCAGCCCTTCCCCTTTACCCGCAGCCGTTTGATGGAGTTGTTCGTATGAGCCTGGCGAAGCCTGTTCACGTTGGATCTTTTTTTGGTCAATCGGTCATTGCGCTGGCCGAGCGCCTGCGCGCGGGCAGCCTGACGAGCGTCGAGCTGACCCAAGCAGCCCTGGACAACATCGAGCGCCTGAATCCGACCTTGAACGCCTTCGTTCATGTCGATGCACCCGTGGCGTTGGCCCAGGCACGCAAGGCCGACGAGCTGTTTGCCCAGGGCCTGGACCTGGGCCCGCTGCACGGCATACCGGTGGCGGTCAAAGACAATATCGACACGTTCGATCACGTCACCACCTACGGTTCGGCGCATTTCGCAGGCTTCAAGCCGAGCCGCGATGCGCTGTGCGTGCAGCGCCTGCGCGAGGCGGGCGCGGTCATTGTCGGCAAGACCTTGACCCACGAATTCGCCTACGGCCCGACCGGCGACCGCTCGCTGCACGGCGCGGCACGTAACCCCTGGGAGGCCAGTTGCATCACGGGCGGCTCCAGCGCCGGCAGCGCCGCTGCGGTGGCCAGCGGCATGGTGCCGCTGGCGCTGGGCACCGACACCGGCGGATCTATCCGTATTCCGGCGGCGTTGTGCGCAGTGGTCGGCTTCAAGCCATCGTTTGCCAGCGTGCCGATGGAGGGGGTGTTCCCGCTGTCGTCGAGCCTCGACCACGTGGGCCCGATTGCCAACCACGTCGAGGATGCGCGACTGCTGTTCGAAGTGGTGGCTGGGCGATTGTGCGCGCCGGTGGCCAACCCTCGACCGTTGCGGGTTGGCTGGATCACCACCGGCAGCTTCGGCCCGGTCGACGCCGAGCTGGAACGGCAGGTATACCAGGCGGCGAAGCAACTGTTTGGCGAGGCGCTGCAGGATACTGCTGAACTCGAACCGCTGGCGGCCGAAATGAAAGACACCTTGCTGGTGCTGCAACGCGCCGAGGCCTTCAATGTACATGCCGAGCGCATGCAGGCTGCACCGCACACGTTCGAGCAGGAGGTGCGCGAGCGCCTCGAATTGTCGCGTGAAGTCAGGGGCTGGCAATACATCCGCGCACAAGCCAGCCAAGCGCGACTCAAGGAGGCGATGGCGCGCTTGTTCGAGCGCTATGACTTTATTGTCTCGCCCAGCGTGCCGATTACCGCGACGCCGGTCGATGCGCGCGAAGTCCGGGTTGGTGAGCAGGTCATCGATGTGCGAGCCGCGTTGCTCAGCCACACCTGTGCCTGGAATCTCACCGGGCTGCCTGCAATCAGCCTGCCGGTGGGACTATTGAGGGGAATGCCTGTGGGGCTGCAGGTGATTGGCGCCGCGGGAGAGGATGATCGTTTGTTGCGGGTGATGGCGCAGCGATTCGTGCGGGACTGGTGGACCTGCGAATAGTTTGAACACCGCCCGCCTCCACCGTCAGCTATGTCGCCAATACAGACGGCGTGGGCGTGGGAGATGCTCCAGGACTATTCGGACAAGCCATCTAATCAATCGGGCCAATATTGATCGTTCGATCGTCGCCCAGCCCTTGAATCTTCGCCAGGACATCCGTTGGTGTGCGCTTGGAGAAGTGCACTACAAATCCCATACCGCTTCCGTCTTCCTCGATCGAGGTAATCCAAAGCGCGACTTCATTGGCAGTCATACCCAAGGCTTGCCCAACCTGGCGATTGCGGTGCTCCAGATCATTGTCATCCAGTGGGTAAGTTTTCATTGATCACCTTTCCGGCCTGGGAGCTACTTGCTCTCTTCAGCCTTGCCCTCTTGCATTTGTACCGATGACTTGGTGCCGTCGCTATTGTCTTTGGTTGTATTTTCTGAACTGTCAAAGCACCCATGCAGCATAACTACGCCGCAGAGAGTCAGGCACACATAGAGCTTTTTCATGATTGTCTCCTGCACGTAAGCGCCAATGATTCGCACCGTCAAATCGCTAATTTAACCTTTGGATTTCCGAGGGTCTGCGGAGCGAGGATACGTGCGTTCCTCCTGGATCGTACCGTTCTCCCGATGAATTTTGAGCGACGCTGTTTTGTCCTGAAGAAAGTCGCTATTGATGGCCCAAAGGTCGACGAGCAGAATGATCACCGCGATGGCAATCGAAAAATAACTGGTTGCTTCGGGCATGATTCGATCCTCCAGAGGTTGGTAATCGTTGCCGTCACACCTGATGTCATCGCCGCGAGCAATGGGGAGGCCCGTTGCCGGGCTCCCCTATTTGCAGCGACCGTCAGGAAGTCCCTAATCCTCTAGAGAGATCCGCCGACGCGCCTGGTTCGCTGTTTTGCTGTGAATCCGACCGCGCCGCCACGTCCATCTGATCGGTGGTTTTGGTGACGGTATCGTGTACTGCTTCATAGCCTTCCTGGGCCTGCTTTTTCACCTTGTCAATCAAGCCTGCGCTGGTGCGCCCCATATAGCGCTGCTCTGTCGCCGTTGTCGGCAATACCGCGCCAAGCAGCGCGCCCAGGGCGATGCCCGTGGCCGCTACCACCAATGGCTGCTCCTTGAGCAACTGATTGAACTGCTGCCCCAATACCTGTGTATTACGCGCCAATCTGTCACCGGCGTTATGTAAGGCATGGTTTACCGTTTGGGTGGCAGCACCGACGTTATCACTCAAATGAGTGGCCTTGTCCTTCAATGACTGATAGCCCTCTTTCAGCGTATCGGAGGTCTGATGCATTTGCTCACGGGCGCTGTCGAAGCCTTCCGCTATATCATCGACCCATTCACCCACCTGATCCGGCCCTGTTCGATAGCCTGTCTGCGGCACTGGCGGCCTGTTCTGACTCATCATCAACCACAATAAACCAACCGAAGTCAGCACAGCCGGTACGGGATTGTTGCGCACACTGGTGCCCAGGTTATTCAGGAATGTCGAGCCATTGTTCTGCATCATGCCCCACGCCTGGTCAACCATCTGCCCGGGGGTGAATTTGCTTTCCAGGCGGTCGACGATGTTGCCGATGCTGGCGCGCTGCGCATCAATTTCGCGCTCGATCTGTTCGGGGCTTTTTTCAGCTTCGATGTTCAATTCGCCTTTCATGAGATCTTCCTCCGTAGCGCTTCCTGATCTTTATTCAAAGCGTCCAGTGTCCGGTCAGGCTTGAAGTGGGACGGCTCGAATTGTTTTTTCCCCGACTGCAGCATGGCGAAACCAATGATCATCGCCACCACGCCCACGATCAGCGCGGCCAGCCAGGGCGCCATGAATATGCTCAGGCCGTAGACGGCTGACATCAGCAGGATGATGAAGCCCGCCAAGAGCACCATGGCGCCCCCGGTGACGGCCACCATGCCTGCCTTGAGCGTTGTCACACTGGCTTGAAGCTCGGCTTTGGCCAGGGCGAGTTCCTTGGTGAACAACGCAGGAACTTCGCGGGACAACTGCCTGAGCAGGCCGACGACCGAAGCGTCATCAGGTTGGGTAACCGGTCTCATGCCCGGTAGATCTGAATCTTCTCTGTTCATCACAGTTCTCCTTTGACGTTTGGCGAGGCCAGTGTCGATGGCGCAGCGAAGTCCGAAGGATGGCCGTGCACCTCTGGCGAAGCCGGTGTGATGCCCGTGGCGAGTCCCGCAGACGAGTCGACATGAGGGGGAGCAGTCTCATAGGGACGCTGGGCTCCAAAGCCACCGTTCGGAGGCATTGACCTTTCCGCTGCCGGGTCGTGCCCTTCGCGCACGGTCACCGCCGGAGAACTGCCCGCCTTGAGAAACCGGGACAGTCCGAAGCCCAACGCAATGCTGCCGGCAATGAACAGCGCAGGATTACTGCGAGCCAGTTCAGCGCCTTCATGCAGTAGCTGTTCAGCGCTTTTTTCGCGCAGATTGCCCGCCAGCCCACTCATGGACTCCGCCATGTCGGTGAGATAGTCGGACATGCCGAGTGTGTCTTTACCCTCCAACTCGGACACAAAGCTATTCGCCCCTTTGGCCAGTGCTTCGATTTGGTCGGCGGCCGTGTCACGGTATTGCCCGAACTGGGCGTCGGCTTGTTGTCTGGCGCCGCCGAGTGCCTCGGTGAGGTCCTCCTTTAAATGTTGAAAACCCTGCTCAGGATTACCGTTGTCTGGATTACCGGTACTGGTTCCAGCGCTGCTTTCTGAAGTGTTCATGTCGTCCCTCGCCTTCTGATTGAAAACGCGTCTTGGGACTACACAGCTGAATCGCCCTGAGCCCCTCATAGTAGAAGACGAAGGTGCTCAGTTTGGAGTTCAAAGCAATTTGCAAGCGTGCAGCCAGATCCGACAAGTGATCAGTATCCAAGTCGGAAGAACTTGTAATACGAGAAAAGCGACATGCCAAAAAACGAGGTTGATTAAGAAAATTTATTACGCCAGCCAACAATAATTAGCCTGACTATTAATTAACCGTTTGTCGTCTCCGTAAAACTAACACCTGCGGTGGATTGGTCGAAATGTGACGGTGAAAGCGCGGGATTATCAATCAATCAGCAGGACGGCAATCATGAAAATAGCGCAAATTGCTCCGTTATATGAGTCCGTCCCACCTTCACTTTATGGAGGAACCGAAAGGGTAGTCGCGCACTTGACAGATGCCTTGGTAGAACTAGGAAATGAGGTCACGTTGTTTGCCGCCAACGGGTCACACACTACTGGCGTCTTGGTCACGGCTCGAGATCAAGCTTTGAGACTGGATCAAACATCGCTGAAGTCTGAACTCGCCAGTCATTTACGCTTGCTTTCCGAGGTACAGCGTCGAGCTGGCGAATTCGATGTTTTGCATTTCCATATTGACTTATTACACTTCCCTTTCTTTGAAGATATTGCGCATAAGGTATTGACTACCGTTCATGGCAGGCTGGATATAAAAGATCTCGATGGTGCGTATTCGCGATGGCATCGCTATCCACTAGTGTCAATATCGCAACATCAGCGTACGCCCTTGCCAGATGCAAACTGGATCGACACGATCTATCACGGCTTGTCTCATGCCAGCTTTAAACACCATCAAGAAGCAGGTCGTTATCTGGCGTTTCTGGGACGAATCTCTCCTGAAAAACGCCCCGACCGCGCAATCAACATCGCCCGCGCTGCCGGGTTGCCTTTAAAAATCGCCGCTAAAGTCGATGCCGCTGATCGTGAATATTTCGAACAACGGATATGCCCTTTACTCGCGCTCCCGGGCGTCGAATATATCGGAGAGATAGGAGATCATGAGAAATCCGACTTCTTGGGAAACGCCAGAGCCTTATTATTTCCAATTGATTGGCCCGAACCATTCGGTTTAGTCATGATCGAGGCAATGGCTTGCGGTACACCGGTCATCGCCTGGAATTGTGGTTCCGTCCCCGAAGTGGTTGATCATGGCGTAACCGGCTTCATAATCAATAGCGAACAAGAGGCTGTGATCGCTGCCCGTCAGGTTCTTGAACTTGATCGACAGGTCATACGTGACGTATTCGTCAGACGTTTTTCCGCCAAGGTAATGGCGCAGCGGTATGTCGACCTCTATCGGACACTTACGGAAGTTGATCCTCGTGATGCTTTCAGGCCCATTCCATGAAAAACACATCTGGTACTCCTGAATCCCCCCAACCAGTACCCCTCGTAAATGAGCCGAGCGCTCATA
Organism: Pseudomonas sp. LS2P72; assembly: GCF_054897865.1. Taxonomy (NCBI): domain Bacteria; kingdom Pseudomonadati; phylum Pseudomonadota; class Gammaproteobacteria; order Pseudomonadales; family Pseudomonadaceae; genus Pseudomonas; species Pseudomonas sp. LS2P72. The sequence continues at coordinate 3,342,573 of NZ_CM142708.1, read as the reverse complement.
ACTTGTTTGTGCTGGTCAATCACAACACCTATCTGGTGGCCAACGCATTCGGTGATATCGAACCTGGTGCCGTAGGGTTATTCCATCATGACACTCGACTCTTGTCCGTCTACCAGTTAACGGTCGCCGGGCACCGCCCTTCCCTGCTGTCTGCATCAGTTAGCCAGGACAACGTCTACTTTCTCTCTCATTTAACCAATCATCCCTTGCCCCTGTTAGGCGAAGAAACCACGCCGCAGGGCGTAATTCATATCGGACGCAAGCGTTTTCTTTGGGAGGAACGCATGTTCGAGTGCATCAGCCTGTTCAATTACTCTGATCAACCAGGTCTGTTGCCGATCAATTTTCGATTCGCCGGGGACTTCCTGGATATGTTCGAGGTGCGCGGACAAAGCCGGCCTCTGCGCGGCACACTCACTGAGCCGCAGGTATTCAAACAAGGAGTCGTCGTTCGCTACGACGGCCTGGACAAACAGTCGCGCAGCATGGCGATCAGCTTTTCCTCTGAGCCGACACAGATCAACGGCGACAATGCCAGCTTTCAAATCGAAATTGGCGCTCATGAAAGCCATGAGCTTTATATAGAGATCGGTTCAAGCATCATGCAGCCAGGGCGTGAGCGGTATCGATCCGCTGCCGCTCAAGCTTGCCGTGCAATGCGCAAGAAAGAACAGCGAGGCGCTCGCATCAAGGCTTCAGGCCGCTTGTTCCAGGCCTGGGTCAACAAATCCCGTGCCGACCTGGCTTTGCTGACGGCAGACCTCCCCACCGGACCTTATCCGTATGCCGGGGTTCCTTGGTATTCCACGCCGTTCGGCCGTGATGCTGTCATTACAGCCTATCAATCTCTGTGGCTTAACCCCTCACTGGCGCGAGGAGTACTCGCGTACCTGGCCGCTCATCAAGCCACCGAAACCTCAACATTCCGTGATGCTGAACCAGGAAAGATCATGCACGAGACGCGGCAGGGGGAAATGTCGAGGCTCAACGAATTACCTTTTGCTCGTTATTATGGCGGCGTCGATACAACGCCATTGTTTCTGATGTTGGCCGGCGCCTATGCACAACGGACAGATGATCTGGCGTTCATTGAAGTGCTATGGCCGGCACTTGAACTGGCAACTTCGTGGATGGAAAACAACGCCTCAAAGAATGCCGAAGGCTTCATCACTTATCAACGAGGGGAAATCACCGGTTTGGCCAATCAGGGCTGGAAAGACAGCCACGATTCTATTTTTCATCAGGATGGTCGCTCCCCTGAAGGGCCTATCGCGTTGGTAGAAGTACAAGGCTACGCTTGGCGCGCTTATTTGGGTATGAGCGCATTGGCCAAACGCCGAGGCGATAATCAAGCAGCGGAACACTGGCAAACCAGTGCAAACAAATTGCGTGAGTCGGTTGAACGCTGCTTCTGGATGAAGGATCAGCAATTTTATGCGCTCGCCCTTGACGGAAACGGCGAGCGTTGCGAAGTGAGGGCCTCGAACGTTGGTCATCTGCTGTTTACCGGCCTGCCTTCCGCCGAGCGAGGCAAGGCGGTTGCACAACAGCTTCTCACTACCGCCTTCTACAATGGCTGGGGCGTCAGAACGCTTGAAACGGGGGCCATCCGCTTCAATCCAATGTCTTATCACAACGGATCGGTTTGGCCTCACGATGTCGCCCTTTGTGCGGCTGGTATCAGCCGATACGGCGAACACATTGGCGCTGTCCGAGTGCTGAGCGGAATGTTCGAAGCGGCTACCTTCTTCGGAATGCGATTACCGGAGCTGTTTTGCGGATTCAAGCGCGGCCCTGGTGAAACACCGGTAGCTTACCCGGTAGCCTGTTTACCTCAGGCCTGGGCAGCTGGCTCAGTGTTCATGCTTCTGCATGCCTGTCTGGGCGTTACTGTTGATGCTGCAGACTGTCGTGTGGTCATTCGACACCCCCGTCTTCCCATTGGCATTGATCGCCTTGAAGTGCGGGCGCTGAAATTCAATGAATATAGCGTCGACCTTGGCTTCCAGAGAATCGGTGATCGTGTCGCCGCGTATATTGAACGGCAGCAAGGGCCTAAATTGATTCGTCTGGACGTCAAACTTTAAAATGCCACACCACTTCGATTAGCCTTGTGCAGAGCCCTGTGGGGGATTGATGGGAGGTGCACTTGGCGAAGCGGCTTTTAACTTCGCAGCAGCGATTTGTCAGGAGTCGTCTTGCTCTGCTTGGTGGTCAGGTTTCCCTTCGGCTCGGCAGCGCCGGCATGTAACCGGCACCGGCGACCAACTGCAGTGATAGCGGAATCGTTCGCCACATACTGAACAAGTTGCCTCGGGCCACTCTTTGTTTCTACGTTCGTTCGTCAAAGTAACTTTCAGCTTTCGCAAAGAGTCGAGACTGTTCGCGCCCATGGGAACACTCCAGTTTTTCTTTGATCGCAGCAAGCTGCTTCCACCTATATTTGTGGACCGACTGACTTTCGGCGAGTTCAACGGGATCGCACGAGCGGCATCGGTGGAGGACTCCAGAACACCAGGGAATATTTGGCCACCAAAGCGGACGTTGTGGGCGTTACAACACCGCTTAAAAAAGCTTGGGCACCTTGCGCACAATATGTCATTTGATACGCAAGGTGGCCTTGGCCTGAAACAGGTCAAAGCGCAGCCCTGAGGGATTACTGCTGAGTCCCGGGCAGCAGTTCAAAGGTAGGCGTAAACGGGGTGATGGCAGCCATTAACAATTCGAAGGGTTTATGGTCGCCTTCAAAGGTGGCTTTGCCGGCAGCGACGAGTTGAGCGAAGCTGGTTTTCCTTGCCATCACGCCTTCAAGATCCGAGCGGTTAAGCGTGATGCTCAAGTCAGCCTTTTGCGCTTGCTGCCCCTTGATAGTAGTCAGCGTTGAATTGCTCAACTCAACCACAAACTGCTCACCGTTGTCGGGCGTCTTGAGATTCAATATCAAGTGTTGATCCGCCACTTTATTGCCGTCCAGGGCGATGCCGAGGTATTCCAACCACAACTCAGTGCTCATGGCGCGGATCATGTCCGGCCCGGTAGGCTTAGGCTGTACGCCCTTGGGCATGCCATGGCGTAATTCGTACGCCGCCGTCAGAAAGCTGTTGCGCACGCCAGCACTTTCCTTCTGATAGCCGACCTGCTCATAGACATCCGCGAGCAAGTCTTTGGCTTGGGTGTTCTGGGGTTCGGCGTACACCAGCTTATTGAGAATTTCATAGGCTTCGCGGTATTTACCCTGATCGAACAAGGATTTGCCCTTGGTCATGATCTTGTCCGCGCCCCCCATCATTTCCACATACAGTGGTGCCGAATCTTTCGGAGACAGCGGCATCAGCGTCGCCGGGTTGGCATCCCAGTAACCCAGGTAGCGGTTGATCACTGCGCGGCTATTGTGCTCCTCGGAGCCGTGATAGCTGTGGGTCGCCCAATTGTTCTTCAAGCTTTCAGGCAACTTGTAGACGTTTTGAATCTCGTTGATGGTGACGCCCTGGTTGGCAGCGTGCAGCACGGCATTGTTCAGGTTGGCGTAGGCATCGCGTTGTGCGCGCATGACGTCCTGAATCCGCTCATTGCCCCAGCGTGGCCAACTGTGGGAAGCGAACATGACATCGGCCTGTTGTCCGTAACGATACAAAGCGTTGTTGATGTTCTTGGACCAGACCAGGGGATCTCGGACCAGGGCACCGCGCAAGGTGTAAATGTTGTGGATGGTGCCGACGATGTTTTCGGCTGCCCAGAAGGCCTTGAATTGCGGGAACCAGGTGTTCATCTCCGCGGGGGCTTCGGTGCCGGGAGTGCTCTGGAACTCCATTTCCACGCCGTCGATGGTCAGGGTTTCGAAGTCTTTCGCAATGTAGCGATTGGGTTCGATCAGACCCATATTGCCAATGGAGGCATTTTTTCCAATGGCCATGTAGACATGGCCATTGGGGCTGTGCGGCAACATCACGCCGTATTGGAAGAAGGCACGTCGAGTCATGGCATTGCCGGCGTAGACGTTTTCAGCCACGGCATGCTCCATAAAGCCGATTGGTGCGATGAGCGGGACTTTGCCGCTGCGCACATCGGCTTCATCGACCAGGCCGCGGACACCCCCGAAATGGTCGGCATGGGAGTGAGAAATCACTACGGCCACGACCGGGCGCTTGCCCAGTTTCTCATTGACGAAGTCCAGTGCTGCCTTGGCGGTTTCCTTCGACATCAGGGTGTCGAACACAATCCAGCCGGTATCGCCCTTGATGAACGTGATGTTCGCCAGATCAAACCCGCGCACTTGGTAAATCTTCTCCGGAACTACTTCATAGAGACCGAAGGCCATATTGAGGATTGCCTGGCGCTGCAAGGACGGATTGATACTGTCGTAATCCTTGCCGTCGAGCAGAAAGTCATAGCTGCCCATGTTCCAGGCGACATTTCCGGCTTCGGCCATGATCTTGTTGTAGGGCGGTGCCGCGATGAAGCCTTTTCCGGCTTCTTCAAAATCACGTTTGTCCGCGAACGGAAGTGTTTTGCGTAGACCGTTTTGCAGTTCGATCGTATAGGCCGAAGGCGCTTTGCCCTTGGTATCGAAATGTGCATTTTTTGTCGAGGTTGTGTCAGGACTAGTGCCGTTTATATCGGCAGCAAAAATGCCAGGGCCAGCGCCACAGCCCAACGTGATTGCCATTGCCAGATGAAGGGTCTTGTGCATGAAAGTGTTCCTGCGCCAGGGGATGCCAAGAGCGTCAATGCGGAAACGCGCGCTCGATTGTATTTATTGGGTACGCGTCAACTTGACCCGTCTGGCCATGAATAGCATATTCATTTCATTACGAAAAATTCCATTTCAGTGGCTTTCGATAACATAAAGGTTATGAGATGACGCCCCGTCGCCTACGCCAGTTTTTGGCATTGATTGAACACGCACACTTTGGTCGAGCAGCTAAAGCGCTGGGGATTTCCCAGCCGGCGCTGAGCAAAAGCATTCAGTTGCTGGAGAGTGAACTCGGAATCACGCTATTCGACCGACGCACCGAAGGCGTCGCGCTGACTGCATTTGGTCAGTTGCTACGGGAAAAGAGCCAGCGCCTTTTGATGGCTGAGGAAGACCTGCGACGGGACATTGCCTTGCTGGCGGACGGTGATATTGGCGCACTCAGGGTCGCCTTCGGTCCCTACCCCAGCATCACCAGTGGTTATGCCAGCATTGCGCGCTTGCATGCCCGGCATCCGCAGATCAAGGTCACCGCCCATGTTGCCGGATGGCGTGAGGTGTCTCGTCAGGTCGCCACAGGGGTGGTGGATCTGGGAATCGCTGAAATCAGCACGCTGCAAGGCCGGGAAGAGTTCACCTGTGAGCTGTTGGGTGAACATGAGGGGCGCCTGTTTTGTCGCCCCGGTCATCCGCTGTTGTCGCGACCTCGCTCACTGACGTTGGCACAAACACTCGACTACCCGTGGGTGGCTTCACGCATGCCGCTACGGTTGGCCACTCATTTGCTCCCCTCAACGGTGGGCTGTGCCGGCGCATACGATGCGCTGACGGGTGATTTCGTACCGGCGATTGAAATAGACGTGCCCATGCAAATCGTTAAGTTCGTCGAGAACAGCAATGCCTTGGCTGTAGGGAATTTATCGACGTTTGAGCGAGAGTTTCTGGCAGGAGACATCGTACCGTTACCCATCCACGACATTTCACTGCGTACTCGGTATGGCTTCATCTACCTGAAAGAACGTTCGCTGCCACCCGCGGTAGAAATTTACATGAAGGAAGTGAGGATCGTGGAGGAGGAACTTCGTCAGCGTGAAAGCCATCTGGCCCAAATGAAAGACGCGGACAGGCCGCTGAAGCTACCGCGTTGAACTTCAACATTACGGTAGCGTCTAGCGATCAGGTGAATGTGAATCCTCTGATTCACTGTACTGAAGGGAGACTGTTCATGAGCTGCCGCATACGCTTGGATTATCTGCTGGACACACTTCTTGGCCCTATCGCAAAAAGTGTCGAATGCGAGGCCATGATCATCCCGATTACACCGGGTGCCTTTCAAGTGCAGGTGCAACCACCCTTCCCGACTGATCTGAACAAGGCTCACACAGTCACTATTATCCAGCCTTCAAAGCAGCCTTTGACCGGCACCCTTGTTCACACTCGTAGATTGGCAAATGGAGACCTGGAATTGCAGATTGATGTATGACATTCAGTTGGCTGTCGACCTGCTGACCTAAGCAGGCCAGCAGGTCGAGCAGACGCATTATTGTTCGCCCCGTGTCCCTCCGTGGCTATGCTGCCCACCGATACGAGCCTTCTCGGCTTTGTCAGTTGCCACGTTGGCATGTTGTTCGCCTTTGCGTCCGGCCTCTTTAACCTTTTGAGGGGCGTCGGAAAATCCGTGATGGGATTCCTGTCGTTTGGTCATGGCTGATCTCCCTTAAGTAAGACTTGTCACCTTCTTTGGATCGGTACCGTTAACTTTCATCCCGCTGACACGACCAACGGGAGTACTCCCCCGCTGCTGGCAAAAAATGACTGGGTGAATTACCTGGAGCCATATCCACATCCGCTGTATACGCGAGGAAGCCGCAACACACTTTACCGGCGAGTTGATACTGGCGCGTGACCTGGATCGTTACCACCTCGACCGAGAGGGTCGCCTAAAGCTTGTCGTTGGGTTTGGTTGACGTCAGCGACTGGTCTGAACAAATCCTTGATAGACGCCAGAATCGTGGCTCGACTTTGATAGTAATGCCGACAACTCCAAAGCATTACGCAGCGCCGCACCGCTGGCTGTGTTGTCGAAAATGCACCACACGGTATTGCCCTTGGTCGCTGCAACCAGCAGTTGATTCGCAAGCTTATTCATATAGGGCTGATCATAGGTGCTGTAGTAAATGCGCGGCGAGCCATGCAGTCGCCAATACTGAACTTCAGATGCTCCAGTCGGTAATGAGTCAGTGCTGATGCGTGATGGATCGACTGCCGCCTGAGTAATCCGATACGCCATCAGTAATGGAAAGGCACCGACCCAGGATTCGTGTCGGGGTTCCAGTATCACTGTTCCGCAATACTGCTCTTTCAGCACCTTGAAGAAGTCTTCAGCAACCGCTTCGTCAAATGCCAGTGATGGCGGAAGTTGTACCAGCAAACATCCCAGGCGCGCGCCCAATCCGGAACATTGAGCGAAGAAATCTTCTAACGGCTGTTCACAATTTGCCAGCCGCCGTTCATGGCTGATCCACTTGGGTACCTTTACGCAAAATCTAAAAGAGTTCGGAACGGACTCGGCCCATCGCACGTATGTTTGATGCCGGTGCGGTCGATAAAACGAGCTGTTGATTTCAACGCCATTGAATTGCGAAGCGTAGCGTTGCAGATGCGTTCCCTCAGCAGGAAACGCCGCCGCATGTTCGCGTCCCACGCTCCAGCCTGCGCATCCTGTGTAAATCGGAAGTTGTCTCAAAAATCACCCTGGGTGCCTGGAGGGTTGGGTCTGGAACGTCACCGAGCCTGATGTCGCCCACGCCATGAAACACGACGGCTTTCATTTTTCCACCTCGGCATTTTTTCAATCAAGCCCCGAAAAAAATCGGGGCTTGATAGGTCACACGGCATCAGGATTGACGCCCTCCGCCACCGCTGTTCTCACCTCCTTTACGTCCCGCTTCAGAGGCTTTGTCCCGGTCATCGGCGAAGTTGCCGCCGCGATCCTTTGACTGACCACCGCCAGTGGACTGATCAGCCTCGTTTGATTGCCGTCCGCCCGATGCCTGGCCACCTTTTTGCCCAGGCTTATTCATGCTTTCCTTGTCGTCGGGGAATTCTCCTCCGCGATTGGTGCCTTGCCCGCCTCCGGACATACGATCAGCATCGCGTGATTGTTGTCCACCAGAAGCCTGGCCACCTTTTTGGCCCGCCTCCGATGCTCGTTGTGGATCGTTGGCAAAATTACCACCCGAGGTTCCTTCACCTTTCTTACCGGCTTCAGAAGCTTTATCTCGGTCATTGGAATTGCCGGGATTGTCATTTCCTGTATTGGCCATTTTTATTCACCTCTTACATCGTTAAACGAGCATTCGCCCGTCTAATTCGGAGGATGCAGGAAGTCGAAAGTTTGGACGAAAATAAAGCTTCACGACCAGTGGATTTTCGACATTAGTTCCATAAGAAATAGAGACTTTCGACTGACGGACTGATCACTCGAAACGTGCTATCGAAGCCGATTTTTTCGTTAACAAATGGTCAATATTTACTAGACTGCATAGCTTATAAGCAGCTTTACAAACGACGGATTTCGGAGGTCAGTACATGACCGAACATATCGTGCACTTTCACTGTCAGATCGACCAGACCACGACTGAGCGTTTCAGGGATTGCTGTCTTGAAGCCATTGATCAAGGCGCCACGTCGTTGCTGTTGAACCTGTCCACGTCGGGCGGCAGTACCAATTTCGGCTTCACGCTCTATACCTTCCTGAAGTCGCTGCCCGTGCCACTCTGTGCGATTAATGCCGGGAACATCGAGTCGATGGGCATCATCATGTTTCTGGCTGCAGGCCGCCGGATCACGTCACCCCACTCGCGCTTTCTCATTCACCCGATGAATTGGTATTTCAGCCAGAAATCCGTCGATCACCAACGCCTGCGCGAATACCTGTCGAGCCTCGACAATGACCTCGCGCGTTACGTCCAGATTTACACGCTGGAAACCGCTGATGCGCAGACAAAACTCGACATTTTCCATTGCTTGTCAGCAGAGGAAAAGGTTATCGCTGCACACGAGTCCCTGGCCTACGGCATTGCTCACGAGATGAAGCAAATGGTCTTTGCCGATGAGGTCAAACACTGGAAAGTCAGTGGTGGATGATCACTCTACAAACTGGGCACTCCGCGATCAGCGAAGCCTACGTCCGGCTCAATGGACTCAGGCAACGGCTCCACTGGCGCCCCGGGAATCAGTATGACCTTGCGGCAATTGTCCTGGCGCTTGTCGAATATATCGTAACCTTGGGCGACCTGCTCCAGCGACATGCGGTGAGTGACAATCCCCTCAGGACTCAGATGACCCAGCTCAATATGTTCAAGCAGTTCGGGCAGATAGCGTTGCACATGAGTCTGGCCCATCTTGAACGTAAGTCCTTTGTCGAATGCATCTCCGAACAGAAAGCCATGGATGAATCCCGCGTAGACACCAAACGGCTATATCCGAACAAAGCGGCACCAGGGGGAATCGATTTCTTGTTGAGATTGGCACCGCGCCCGTCGTTGGTAGTTTCGCAAGCCGCATACAATTGTTGCTGACAAAAGAAGCAGTCGCCGCAGGCAATGACAAAAGGAATAACGACTCGATCCCCGCGTTGCACCTGAGTTACCGATCGCCCGACGTCTTCGACGATGCCCATGAATTCGTGGCCGAAAATGTCGCCGTGTTCAACCGTGGGAATCTTGCCGCGATACAGGTGCAGGTCGGAACCGCAAATCGCAGTGGCAGTAACACGCAAAATGATGTCATCCGCTTGTTCAATGATCGGATCCGGAACGGTTTCGAGCTTGATCTTGTGGGCGCCGTGATAAGTCATTGCTCGCATGTCGATACTCCTCAGCTAATGCATTGGGATCCTTTTGAATAGTGGCAATGACCGGGAAACGACGGTTCCTTTTCCATTGATTGCAACTGATCAGTGGTTGTCGCCGTGACTCATCCCTTTATCTCGTGGGACACCCTCGCTGAGATGGGCACGGACGTTCACCAGGTGCCAATACAAGGTGACCATTTCCAGACGGGTACTGGCCTGGTGTCCCTGCAGATGGCCGCGTCTGATCCCGAGGTAAAGCCAAAACCCAACCCGACCGCAACCAGGACGTGAGCGATTCCAGCCATTGAGGCTGAAGGCGATCAGGCTGAAGATACAAATCGGCAAATCTTTCAGATCCATTCCGACGCACAACGGGTCGAAGATCTCGGGCAAGCCGCTCGCAGTGACTCAGGCATGAACGTTGGCCGCCGAGGAGACGTTGCGTCCCCTCGGCGGCAGGGTGTCAGGTAAACAGATCGACGCCCAACTGGAACGCGACCCACAGCGCGAGGCCTGTAGCAAAGAGCAGCGCAACGTTCTCAAACAGATTGTTGCGATATTTCTTGTCCAGCAGCGACTTCTGGTTGGACATGATCAGCAGACCCAGGGAAATGACCGGCAAGCCGATGATGTTCAATGCGCTGACACCAATGGTCAGGGTCACGAAATCCGGCATGCCTGGCAGCGACCAAACCAACGGCGTCACGAGGATGAACAGCATGAACCATTTATGCATCGGATCATGATGAAACTCCTTACCGTACTTTTCGCGACGTTCAGGACGAACGTGTTGGAAGGCATCGGTAATCAGCATCGGGAACGCGGTGGTCTTGCCTGAAATACTGGCAAACAGTGTCGCGAACACGCCGATGAAGAACACATACCAACCCATCGGGCCGAAGAAAATTTCCAGCGCCTTGCCCAGGTCGCCCAAGGTCTTCACCTCGATACCGTTGGGCCGCAGGATTTCCGCGCCGACGATCCAGATGGCCAGGTTGATGACTATCCCGACGAACACCGCAAACAGCAAATCGTTACGTTGAACACGCTTGTGCTGCGGCCCTACCCAGCCCTTTTGGCGCATGACATACGGATGCACAAAATTGGCAATGGAGCCTGCAACCGCGCCGATAACCGATACCGCCACCAGCAGCGCGCCATGCACGCCTTCATCCGGCGGGATGCTGAAGCCGATGGTGCCTTTGACGATGCCGACAACATCAGGGCCGGACATCACGGCCAAGGCGATAAAGGCCAGGGTCATGATCGCCAGCAGCACCTTCATCACGCCTTCGATCATCGAATAAATATTACGACCCACCAGCATCCACACCGCGAGTACCACCGCCAGTGAACACAGCAGTGGCTGGTCGATTTTCAACAGCATCGCCAGCGACTCACCCGCCCCCTTGATCATGTAGGCGTTCATCAAGTGCCCCATCAGCAGGGCGTAGACGAGCATGAACCAAGCGAAAAAGGGATTCAGCTGCGCATAGCCTTGCAGGATGGTCATGCCCTGGTTATTGCACAACTGGAAGCGAGCGATGATGTTTACGATCAGGTATCTCAAGAGCAGGGAGACCGCCAGGACCCACATCATTGCGTAACCGTAATTGGCACCGGCCACGGATGAGGTGATCAGGTCACCTGCGCCCAGCCAGGACAGTACGGCGATGATTCCGGGGCCCAGCAGTTTGAGTATTCGGGAAAATCGGTTTTGTGCGGGCGCCGCAGCCTGGCCTTCGACGGAAGGAATGCTCGTCATAGAGGGTATCTCCATTTATTTTTTTTGTGAGAACGAGCGCAGTCGAACATAATAGATACGACGTCGTACAACCATTCCTAAACGAGTGTGTTTGGAAATGTTTCAAGCTCGCGCTTAGCGTCGGGCTGCGTGAATTGGCAGAGAACGAAAAAAGACGCCGAAGCCTGAACGCAGAACGTAAATTTCACGCACAAAAAAAAACGCCACTCATTGAGTGGCGTTTTTTTTGAATCTTGGAGCGGGAAACGAGACTCGTATCTGGTGTCCGACTCATTGAAAACCAAGGGGTTTCTTTTCTTGCCTAAGCAGGAAAAGACTCAATTCTGGACTTGTTTTCTGGACGTATCAAGAGCCAGCTACGAGTGATTCCAACCTACACTATTGGACTCTACTTATAGCCAAGAGACCGCCAGTCACGCTTCAAAACTCGCAAACCGCTTTCACACCGCCAGCATGACGACACCCTGGTGCTAATGGTGAGTGGACACCCCATGACTTAAGGCGGACGGGGGCAACTATGATGCAAGCTGGGGCATAAGCCTTGACGTGATAGACCGATGCCAGAACCACGTGTTGGCAGGCTCTCGGGTCCGCCGTCACTACCTACACCATGATTATGCTGAAGAGAAAAAAGAAGCTTGGAGTCTGCTTGGCGAGAAACTCACGGAGATCCTGTTCGGCCAGGATGGTTTGGAGGGACTGAGACACAACAGGTAGTGTCATCGCCTCAGCCATCTTTCCAAAACAAAATGCATGAAGTCCATTGACCAGCACGGGTTGATCGCTGCTGGCAGGATGAGAGGTTCTGGCTTCTCCTTGGCGATGAAAATTCAAACGATTCATTCTGTCGATGGTTGGACAGCCTTCGATTTGACAGCAGTTCGCCAGTGAGAAAGCCCCTTTGTCAATTGATGCGGGGCAAGAACTGTTCAGATGGTTAATTAAGGCGCTACATGCGTTTGGAAAATCTTGCTAACCACAGTCCACTTGCCTTCGACTTTCAGCAGATGGAAGAAGTCGGTGAAGGAAATACCTGACATGTCGTTGGCGTCGATGCGAGCGCTAGCCGCAGTACCGACAATCTCGATGCGGACTATGGCGGCCTGTGCGTCGGGAGATGGGCGGAAATCCTTGTCGATCCCTTCGAACAGGATTGGAATCGCGCCGCCGGCTAGCTTGCCATCGGCGCCGACGCTGTACATCGTCGCATGTGGGTTGAAAGCGGGCTTCATGATACTGCTCTTGGCCTGCTTGCAGCCCTCAATGTACTTATTCAGCACCTCGGTGATAGCTTGGTACTCTTGCACGTACGTAGGTTTGCTTATGGTTTTATTACTGATAACTTGTTGGTCGCGCGGAAGGTCTTCTGCTTGAGCCATCGAGCCTAAGCCCGTAATTATTGCCACAAAAAACAAAGTCTTGATAAAAGTAGTTTTCATTTAGTCGCTCTTAATAAGGGTTGCAATTACGATTGACGCTCGACTGCAAAAGCACAGCAGACATTGGGAAAACTTCGGTGCTGCTGTAGCCAAGTAATAAAATGAACGGCGTGTTTTCTATAATGAGCCCCGCAGTTTCACCGTGACCTACGGGTTCCTTGTCTTGGAAATTACTTGCTCAGGTTGGTCTTGAGTTCTTGCGATGCCTGCGCGATCGCGCTGCGGGGCGCCGGCAGATGGCTGAATGCGTTCGACAGCCCAAAATCGTGAATCATGCCGTTGTAGCGCACCGACTTCACATGTACACCCGCAGCGTCGAGCTTGCGGCCGTAAGCTTCAGCTTCATCGCGCAGGACATCGAATTCGGCGGTCTGGATCAGCGTCGGCGGCAAGCCCTTCAACTGCTCGGTCGTCGCCTGCAGCGGCGAAGCGTAAATCTGCTTGCGTGCCTCGGCGTCGGGCGTGTAGTTGTCCCAGAACCACACCATCAAGTCCTTCGTCAGGAAGTAGCCGTTGGCAAACTCCTTGTAGGACGGCGTGTCGAAGTTCGCATCCGTCACCGGACACAGCAATACTTGTGAACGCAGTGCAGGTGCGCCCTTCTCGTTCGCCATCAAGGCAACCACTGCGGCCATGTTGCCGCCTGCGCTGTTGCCAGCTACTGCGAGGCGCTTGCCGTCTACCTTGATCTCTTCGCCATGCTCGGCCACCCATTTTGTCGCGGCATAGGCTTGCTCGATGGCGACGCCGTATCCCGCCTCAGGCGACAGGGTGTAGTTGACGAAGACCGCCACCGCGCCCGAGCCTGCCACCAGATCACGCACCAGCCGTTCGTGGGTCGGAAAGTCGCCCAAGACCCAGCCGCCGCCGTGGAAGTACATGAACGCGGGTAGGGTCTCCTGTTTGCTGCCAGCCGGGCGCACGATGGTCAGCTTCAGGTCGGTGCCATTGACTCGGATCGTCTTCTCGCTGACGTCTGCTGCCGGCAAGGCCACTTGGGGGGCAGCCTGGGCAGCCACCAGCGCGGCGCGGGCATCGACCGGCGTCATGGAGTCCAGCGTCTTGCCGCCTTCAAGGGATTGCAAGAATTTCGCCGTGTTGTGTTCAACGCCGGGCTGGCTGGCTGCAAAAGCATTACCAAGCGATAGGGTCACGACGGAAAGGGCGAATGCGGAGGTGAGGGTTTTCATGATCTTTCCTTTGTATTGCCTCAGTGTGTGCATCATTAAATAGCGAGCTACTTTCTAATTTTGTTGCGTCTTCAATCAGGCGGTCGAAGGCTGCGTCTTCCAGGCGGTGTGCCGGACGCACAGTTCCAGCGCCGCTCGTCTGCAAAGAAAAACACTGCAGGCATGCCGGGAAGCCTCATCTGCCGCGCACCTAAGGAAGACAGAGGTTCAAGGCGCGACGTGGGTGTGGAAGATCTTGCTGACTACCGTCCACTTGCCATCGACTTTCAACAGATGGAAAAAGTCGGTGAAGGAGATGCCTGACATGTCGTTGGCGTCGATGCGAGCGCTAGCCGCCGTACCGACGACCTCGATGCGGACTATAGCTGCCGGTGCGTCAGGAGATGGGCGGAAACCCTTGTCGATCCCATCGAACAGGATTGGTATCGCGCCGCCGGCCAGCTTACCGTCGCCATCGACGCTAAACATCGTTGCCTGCTCACTGAAAGCTGGCTTCATGATGCTGCTTTTGGCCTGCTTGCAGCCCTCAATGTACTTGTTCAGCACCTCGGTGATGGCTTGGTATTCCTGTACGTAAGTCGGTTTGCTCATGTTTTTACTCCTGTTTCATTAGATTGCTGATCACTGATTTGGCGTGATGAAGTACTTGATGCACCACTATAGGGATCTGTGATAATGAAGAAAATGATCACAAGCATGGATACCGTATGAGCAATAAAGTCATAATAAAGAGCCCGGCACACACGGATGCTCAGAAAGGCGCAATCGCCCCACCACCCGTGCACCTTCCCGGTCTTTTAACGTTCGAGGCTGCAGCCAGGCATTTGAATTTTGCTCGCGCTGCTGTCGAATTAGGGGTCACGCCTACAGCGGTATCACGCACCATCAAAAGCGTGGAAGCGCAGCTGAATGTGCGACTGTTTAATCGTACAACTCGCAGTGTCAGTTTGACCGAGGCTGGCGACTCCTTGAACGTAGCATTAGCACCTGCACTTGCACTGATCAAGGACGCCTTGTCTCAAGCCTTGCTCGCGACTGACCAACCGTCTGGCACAGTGCGCCTCAACTCTTCGTACGTCGCATACCGTATCTTTATCGAACCACATCTAACCGCCTTCATGGAAAAATTCCCACTTATCAATGTCGAGATATCACTGGATAACCGGCTTAGTGATATCGTCAACGCCGGTTTTGATATAGGCATACGCATGGGAAAAAGAGTGCAAAACGATATGGTTTCCGTGCAGTTGGGAGCGGTACAAAAAAGAATTGTGGTGGCTGCAACGGATTACTTCCGCGAACGGAGTGAACCAGAAACTATTGAGGCGCTGCTAAAGCACAACTGCATTCGCCAGCGCTATTCCGTTGGAGGCAGACTGTTTGAATGGAAGTTCGAGGTTCGACGCCAAATGGTTCAAGTCGATGTTCAAGGACGCTTTGTTTTCGACGAAATGAGATCCGTTCTTGATGCAGCGATACAAGGCCAGGGCATCGGTTTCGTCTTCGAGGATTTCGCAAAGCAAGAGTTAGCTAGCGGAATGCTGCGGCAGATACTGAAGCGGCACAGCGCGCTGGACGACGCGTTTCATCTTTATTATCCGCATCGCAAGCACATGCCTGGAAAGCTGCGTGCGTTTGTTGACTTCATGCGTAGTGCAAATAGGGTGGAAACCGATTGATCGAATTCTTCTCAATGAAGTAGGTATGGATTCTTCAAACTGTCAGTTGTCAGCATTGACTAGGCTCAAGCTCCGCACGTTCGATAGCTACTGGGCGCACATGGCATCAGGAGTGAAACCTGACGAAGCTTTCGACCGGGACACGCTCGCTCGACAGAGTATTTTCGATCTTGCTGTCGTCCGCATATCCGAGGCTCATGGCACATACCAAGATTTCATCCTCCGGCAAGCTCAGGTGCTCAGCCACCAACCTGTGATAACGGTTGAAAGCGGCCTGGGGGCAGGTGTCGAGTTCAAACGTACGAGCGAGGAGCATCACGTTCTGAACGAACATCCCGAAATCAAGCCACGCCCCCTGCTCCACGCTTCGATCCTTGGTGAAGATGAGCCCAACTGGAGCGTCAAAAAAGTCGAAGTTACGGACGTGCTGGGCTTTCATGGCCTGCTTGTCTTCGCGTGCGATACCCAATAACGAATACAGCCCCCATCCCAATGCCCGGCGACGCTCGATGTATGGCGACTTCCAGGTTTTGGGGTAGTAGGCAAATTCTTCCGTATGAAGCGCATCCTGTTCTGGATCGCCAAGCACGCCCTTGATGCACCGAGACAAGGCTGCCTTACTTTCACCGGTGATAACGTGTGCTTTCCACGGTTGAATGTTGCTCCCGGAGGGCGCGCGCGCCGCTTGACCCAGTATGGTTTTCAGTACCTCCTGATCGACCTGGTCGGGCAAGAAGGCCCTTACGGAGCGACGAGACCCCAGCGCCTCGATCACGCTCATAGTCGACTGATGCATACATCCTCCTGGTGAACCAGCTGGCTATTGTGGCGACCAGTGCAAGCAGCCCGGTGTTTCCGTGGCTGCCATTGCGATGAGCCATGGGATCAACGCCAATGTCGTTCGTCGCTGGATACCGCTGTTTTGCGATCAGCAGACAGTCGCGCTGCCAGCTTTCATCCCTTTGAAAGTCGAACCGAAACGAAAGACCGAAGCGTTAGCCATCATTGAATTACCGCTCGGCCAGCAAACGCTCACGGATTCTCAATAAGGAGTTTTTATATTCTCGCTGTCTACCACGCCATACCAGGCGTTACCGGGTTTTAGTAGAACCTACCAATCGGGAAAACTGACACTCGGTTTGTTTTTCCCGATCGAGGCTTATGCGGGCGATACTCGCGCAATGATCCGCATCGACTCCATCTGGCTCGCCACCGAACCGATGGATATGCGTGCAGGCACCGAAGCCCCGAATGCGAATAGATCAAGATGCGGATATTGCGCTGTTGCGCGATGGACAAGGCTTCGGCCAGCCAGCGCACCACCGGCTCATCCCCCCTTGGGTCTGAACGCGCGAAGTCACCTGCCGTTTTAATCGTCGACTCGACGGTGGAGCCTGGCGGCGCCACTTGCAGCATCTTGTAGATGCCCGCGTTCTGCTCCGCCTCTATGCCTAGGCGCAGGTTCAGCACCACATAGATGCCGGCCACCTCAAGGTCGTATCGCTCTTTGACGGTGTTCAATTGCTCCACAGCTGCCCAATTGCGGCCATCCCATATCGAAAGATAGGTCGCGTCATAGCCAACCGCCTTGGTGGTCTCACAGCGATCCTCAAAGCTATAGGTGCCCATGGAGCTATAGAAACAGGTGTCCTGTGCGTAAAACTTTTGCGCCATGGTGTACTCCAGCAGGCCGTCGGCACTGACCGTGAAGCATCGCTGCTCGACACTTCACACATCGGCCATATCTGGACGGCAAATTTCTTGACAGTAACTGTAGTGACCGATATAGAATACGTAAAATCTGTAGCGATCACTATGAAAATGGCGTTTTAGGAATGGCCTGGGCGCGGAATCGCTCGACCAACTGTAATAACGGGGTTAGCAAAGTGATGGACGGGGCCGTAGACAGCATCGCGCAGTGGGTCGAGATTATTCGCGCACTTGGCGCCGTCGGGATCGTGCTTTATGCCGCGATATTCGTGTTGGCCACCGTGGCGCTGGTGCCCGCTTCAATGCTCACGGCGCTTGCGGGATTTGTGTATGGCCCGATGTGGGGAACGCTGCTCATCTCACCCGCCGGGTTGCTGTCTGCAACGGTAGCGTTTGCCATTGGCAGATCGTTCTTGCGCCCTTGGGTTACACGACGTCTGGCGAACAGCCCCAAATCAGCGGCGGTCGACCGTGCTATCGAATCAGGAGGTTTTCGGATTGTTTTTCTCCTGCGTCTGGCTTCCATCGTGCCGTTTGCTCCGTTGAGCTATGGCCTCGGCGCCAGCCGAATCGCCCGCCGGGACTTCATGCTGGCGACCTGGATCGGCCTGCTTCCTGGCACATTTCTGTACGTGTACCTGGGCTCGCTGGCGGCTGACGTCGCACAGATCATCAGTGGCGAGGTGACGACCAGCCGCTCGGCTCAAGCCATGACTTGGGCGGGTTTGGCTGTGGTGGTACTCGCGCTACTGACCATCGCCCGGTATGCACGCAAAGCAATCAACCAAGCGCTTCATCAACCCTCTTCAAAATAGGAGTAACACCATGAGCAATCCAACTTACGTCGAAGACTACAACGCCATCGTCGCGGTGCTGAACCAATACAACGAAGGCGGCAAACAAGCCAAGAGCAGCATCATGAAGCCGGCTTTCAGCGAGCAGGCAACCATTTTCGGTGTGGATGGCGAAGGTCTATTGACCGGCGGCCCGATCCAGGGTCTGTTCGACATCATCGACAGCGCGTTCCGTCCTTCGCCGGAAGCCAAGGGGGCGATCGTCAATGTGGATATCGTGGGCACCGCTGCCAGCGTACGTATCGATACCAATGACATCTCCGGTTTCTGCTTCACCGACTTTTTCAACCTGTTGAAGGTTGACGGAAAGTGGACTGTCATCAGCAAGATCTACCACACCCACGTTGCGCCTTAACCCACACGGGTGACCGGCGCCCCGATAGCGCCACAAACGTGCAAAGGAGTTTGACCATGAGCAACAACATCAAAGCGGTACCGACCCAGGACTACAACGCCGTTGTCGCCGTGGCTCAGCAATACGCGGACGGCTTGCGTGTCGGCAGCCCGGAAATTCTTGAGCAGGCTTTCCACAAAGAAGCCGTTATGTACGGCTTCACCAACGGTGAACTGTTGGGCGGCCCAATCAGCAACCTCTTCGACTTCGTCCGCACCAATGGCAAGGCCCCGGACATCAGCACACGACTGGATGTGCTGGCGATTACCCCAACTACTGCCGTGGTTCGTGTGGACATGGAAAAAGACGCGATTGGTGCCGACTACAACGATTACCTGACGCTGATCAAAATCGACGGCACCTGGAAGGTAATCGCCAAGGTTTATCACCAGTTCGAAGGCTGATCAGAGCAGCCTGGAAGGTAATGATGTTTCTCAAGGTGGTGAATCATGGCAAAAGTTGAATACAGCGCCGTTGTAGACGGCGGCGCCGAACGCGTTTGGGATGTACTCAAACGCTTCGGGAAAATCAGCCAATGGCACCCGGCGATCCCGCAGAGTGTCATCGAAGACAATCAGCCTGACGGCCTGGTTGGGTGCATCCGTCGGCTGACGTTGCAGGACGGCGCAATCCTGCGTGAGGAGTTACTGTCGGTGGACGCGGTCAATCTGCAGTTCTCCTATCGTTTCGTTGAAGCGCCGCTGCCCGTGGACAACTATGTGGCGACCGTGCGACTGATCCCGCTGACCGGCGAGGACAAAACCGTGATTCTTTGGTCTGCGACCTTCGACACGCGCGAGCCTGATCCCCAAGGGCAATGGACCTCGACCGTGGAGTCGCTCATTGTCGGCGGGCATGAAAGTCTCCAGCTTTACCTGAGCCAAACCGCCGCAGCATAAATGTGCCCTACCCCGCCCCAGCAATGGGTGCGGGGTTTATTTTTGGAGTTGCGATGCACGACCACATTGCTGAAGTGCCGCTTGAAAAAGCCTATCGGCTGATCAACCACGGCCCGACCGTGCTGGTGTCTGCTCAACATGATGGAACCCAAAATGTGATGGCTGCCGCATGGGCCTGTGCGCTGGATTTTTCACCGCCAAAGGTCACCGTGGTACTGGACAAGATCGCCAAGACCCGCGAATTGGTAGAGCGTAGCGGCGTGTTTGTGATTCAGGTTCCCACCGTGGCACAGTTGCAACTAACCCGTGACGTCGGCAGCGTCAGCCTGCATGAAGATCCACACAAGCTGACTCATAGCGGCGCCGAGTTGTTCAGTATCAGCGGCCATGACGCGCCATTCGTGGCAGGCTGCTCCGCCTGGCTGGCGTGCAAACTGTTGCCCGAACCGCACAACCAGACGACCTACGACCTGTTTATTGGTGAGGTCGTCGGTGCCTGGGCCGACACGCGCGTATTCAGGGACGGACATTGGCACTTCGAGCGTGCTCATCCAGACTTCCGGAGCCTGCACTACATCGCAGGTGGTCACTTTTATGCGATCGGCGAAGCGCAGGACGTCGCTACGAAGGAAGACACGCAATGAACCCGCTTGAAAAACGCCGGCTCGGCCGATCGGACGTTCAACTCAGTGCCGTCGGCTTGGGCACGGTTCAGATGGGTTACAACGCCCACATCAATCACGATCAGGCGGCGACCATCGTGCAGTCGGCCTATGAGGCGGGTATCCGGTATTTCGACACCGCGCCGATGTATGGTACTGGCCGGGCGGAATACACCTTGGGCCGTGCGCTACGCGAACTGAATGTGCGAAAAGAGGTGGTCGTCAGTACCAAGGTCGGCCGCGTACTCGACACCGCAGACGTGCCGGCTGCTCAGCGCCCGGCGGACTCCAGATGGTTCCTGCACAACCCTCACTACCAATACGACTATACCTATGATGGCTTCATGCGCTCGGTGGAACACAGCCTCGAGCGCTCCGGACTGGATCGTATCGACGTACTCCTGGTGCATGACCTGGGGCGTGCCTGGCATGGCCGGCAGGCGGACCTTTACTGGAAACAGATCCGTGAGGGTGGGTTCAGAGCACTGGACGAGCTTCGCAGTACGGGGGTGGTGTCTGCGGTCGGCTTGGGTGTCAATGAAACCGAAGTTGTCGTGGAAGTGGCGCGGGAGTTTGCCATTGACTGCGCGATGATTGCGGGCCGCTACACGCTGCTCAACCATGAGCCACTCAACGGGCATTTTGATGAACTGCAACGCCGTGACGTAGCGGTTATCGCTGCGGGCGCTTTCAATTCAGGTGTGCTGGCTATGGGGGCATGCCCCGGCGCCATGTTTGATTATCGCGCGGTACCGGCCGACATCGCTGCGCGCGTAGCGGTCATACAGTCTATCTGCGCATCCTATGGTGTCGCGATGTCAGCTGCGGCTTTGCAGTTTTCCGCCTGCCACCCTGCTGTAAAGTCGCTGGTGTTTGGTGCCCAATCGGTGGAGGAAGTCCAGCAGAACATGGCAGCTTTTTCGACGCTGATTCCCGCGCAATTTTGGGCACAGCTCAAACAACAAAAGCTGATTTCCGAACACGCACCGGTACCTGGCGAATCCACGCGTTGACACGTTGTACCTGGTGCATGCGGTACAGCGATGCATAGAACACCCGCGCCAACCAGCCTTCCAGCGTCACACTGCCCATCAGTTTACCCATCAGGTTACCCACCGCGAAAAGCGTGACAGCGAGACCAGTGAGCCATAGTCCTTGTAGACATAGGTAAGCAAGGCTTTGCCTTCAAGCCTGGCTTTCAGGCTCTTGATCAGCATCGACGCCTGCTGGTGAGCGGCCTGAGCCCGCGGCGGCACGTTGTGCTCACTCCTCGGCTGCGGGCACGCGGCACAGTCGCCGAACGCAAAAACGTTATCGTCCAGCGTGGTTTGCAACGTTGGTCGCACCCTCAGTTGGTTGATGGGGTTAGTCTCCAGACCATCGATATCCTTGAGGAAGGACGGTGCACGAATTCCGGCTGCCCAGACTTTGAGGCCGGACTCAATCACATCCCCGTTACGGGTTTTGAGATGCTCGGCGGTGACCTCACTGACGGCGGCGCTTGTCATCACCGACACCCCAAGCTTTTCTAACGTTCGGTGAACGGGCTCGCTGATGCGTTTGGGCAGCGCTGGCAGTACTCGCGGTCCGGCCTCAATCAAGGTGATGTGCATGTCATGCGGCTGAATGCGATCCAGCCCGTAGGCCGCCAGCTCATGGGCAGCGTTGTGCAACTCGGCAGCCAACTCCACGCCAGTCGCGCCCGCGCCGACGATCGCCACGCTGATTTTCTCACCCGCAACGCCAAGCGCCTGGGCACGCAGGTAGTGGTTGAGCAACTGCTGATGAAAGCGCTCGGCCTGCTGGCGGGTGTCGAGGAACAGGCAGTGCTGTGCCGCCCCTACTGTGCCGAAGTCATGGGTGGTACTGCCGACGGCGATGACCAGTGTGTCATAGTTCAACGTACGTTCTGGCACCAGCTCGCGGCCGGCACCATCCAGGGTCGGCGCAAGTCGAACGGATCTGGCGGCGCGGTCGAGGCCATTCATGCGGCCAAGTTGGAAGTGAAAGTGGTTCCGCTTAGCCTGCGCCACGTAGTTCAACTCATCATCGTGGGCATTCAGCGAGCCTGCGGCTACCTCATGCAGCAGCGGTTTCCAGATGTGGGTCAGGTTAGCGTCGATGAGGGTGATGTGGGTGGTGCCGCGCTTGCCAAGGGTCTTGCCTAAACGCGTCGCAAGTTCCAGACCACCAGCGCCACCGCCGACAATCAAAATACGGTGTGTCATTGAAGGGGCTCATTGCTTTTACAGGGAAGACAGGACGAATCCTGTAGCGCCCAGACACACAGCGTTGCGCCAGTGCCTGGGCTTGAGGGGGTCAGCAGGTAGTGCTTACCAATCCTGACGGGTCGGCGAAATGATCAGATCGTTGACAGTGACGTTCTCAGGCTGATTGAGTGCATACACCACCGCTCGACCAATATCGTCCGGCGAGATCGCGATCTTGTTCAGCTCTTGGGCCGCCTTGCGACCTGCCGGATCGGTCACTTTTTCGGCCCAACCAGTGTTGATCACACCTGGGCTGACCGTGTTGACACGGATGCCGTGCTGCACGCCCAGCTCTTTGCGCATCGACTCGGTCATGGCTTGGACGAAGAACTTGGTTGCGCTGTAGATACCCGCAGCAGGTCCCACCTGGTGACCGGCAACCGAGTCCATATTGAGGATCTGGCCCGACTTCTGTTTCAGCATGAACGGCAGCACGGCGGCGATGCCATGCAGATAACCCTTGATGTTCACGTTGATCATCTTTTCCCAGTCATCGGTGGCCAGGTCAACCCAGTTGGAAAACAGCATCAGGCCCGCGTTGTTGATCAGGATATCTACCGCACCAAACGAGTCCTGGGCGAATTGCGCCAGCGCTGTCATATCGTCGGGGTTGGTAACGTCGCTGACGCGACCTACCGCTTCACCACCCTTGGCTTTCAACTCGCTGACGATGGCATCCAGACCTTGCTGGTCCAATGCTGCGGCGACAATTCGAACACCTTTCTCGGACAGAGCACGTGCCGATGCAGCACCCAGGCCAGACGATGCGCCAGTGATAATCGCGGTTTTATTCTGCAGATAGTTCATGGGCGTTCCTCTCGATAGTGACTGCCCGTGAGTGCGGGCAGTTGTTTGGGTTATCGCGGATATAGGGTGGGATCAGTAGTTGCCGACAGGCCAATCGGTGTAGCCCTTGGCGCCGCCGCCGTAATACGACTCACGCGGTGCGATGGTCAGCCCAGTCCCTCGACGCAGACGCTCGACCAGGTCCGGGTTGGAGATGAACAGGCGACCAAACGCAACGGCGTCGATCTTGCCTTGGGCGCGGCGCTCAATGGCCATTTCCAGGTCGTAGTTGTTGTTACCGATGAAGGGGCCTTTGAACTGCGCACTCAGCGCGTCCATGTCGACGCCTTCCGGAACTTCGCGCGAAGTCGCGGTAGCGCCTTCGACGAAGTGCAGGTAAGCCAGGTCGAATGCGTTCAGCTGCTGGATCAGGTAGCCGTACATCGCCATGACATTGCTGTCGGGCGGCGTGTTACCAGCGTCGGGCGTTACCGGCGACAAGCGAATACCAACACGGTCGTTACCCCAAATCTTGACGATCGCCTCGGTCACTTCCAGTGTCAGGCGCGCCCGGTTTTCGATGGAGCCGCCATACTGGTCGGTGCGATGGTTGGTGGAATCACGCAGGAACTGGTCCAGCAGATAGCTGTTGGCCGAGTGAACCTCTACACCGTCGAAACCGGCGCGCTTTGCATTCTCGGCGGCACGTTTATACTGCTCGATGATCCCTGGGATCTCATCGGTTTCAAGCGCTCGTGGCATCGACACGGGCACGAAACCGTTGACGGTATAGGTGTCACCCTCGGCCTTGATGGCAGAAGGTGCGACTGGTGCGGCACCGTCTGGTTGCAGCTCCACGCTGGAGAACCGTCCCACATGCCACAGCTGGCTGACGATCTTGCCGCCGGCGGCATGCACAGCATCCGTGACCCTCTTCCAACCGGCGACCTGCTCTTCGCTCCAAATGCCGGGAGTGGCCGCGTAACCACGGCCCTGCGGGGAGATATTGGTGGCTTCGGCCACGATCAAACCGGCAGTGGCGCGTTGCGCGTAATACTCAGCGTGCAGCTCGTTGGGGATGCCATCTTCCGCGTAGCGGCTACGGGTAACGGGGGCCATCAAAATACGGTTGGCGAGTTGTATCGCGCCCAGGTTAATGGGAGTGAATAAGTCAGTACGAGTAGAGTTGTCTGTCATGGTAGACCTCGATTAAATAGACCAGTCGTCTAGTAAGTTAGTAAAAAATATAGCTACGACAAAAGTCGCTTTGCCATGGTCAAGGAGTTTTCAAAGGCGTCGTCGCGCTTGCCGATTTTCATCATCAAAGAAGCGCCGAGCCAAACTTGATAGAGCGCTTGCGCAAGCGTCGTGCTGGGAACTGTGGACGTGATCGATCCATCGACAAGCCCCTGCTCAATACAACGCTCAAGCTTTGCGTGGATGGCTTGCGTACCTCGATCGAGCACCAGGCGCATGCCCTCCGAGAGATCGCACACCTCGGCGCCCAATTTGACGACGAGGCACTTGTCTGTCGGCAAATCAGAGCATTGGGTTTGCGCCCAATACTGGAAGTAACTCAGCAACCTTTGCGCGGCGGGTGCAGCCCCCATCAACAAGGTGTCGACTGTTGCCAGGTAGTCGGAAAAGTACTGTTCAAGCAATGCCTGACCAAATTCGTCCTTGGATTTGAAGTAATGGTAGAACGACCCTTTCGGCACGCTCGCAGCAGCCACCATCTCAGCCAAACCGACGCTGGTATAGCCTTTGTGAGTCATAAACATCCTGGCGACATCCAGGATGTGTTGGCGTGTTTCAGAATGATGCTTTTTCATAGTGCAGCCACCCTAATAAAAACTAGACCGGTCGTCTAGTAAATTTTAGAATGACTTCGATTTCTACGACCAACGGCAGAAGGTGACAAATGTCATGGATAAGGCAAGCGATCGAGTCTTTATATCCCTGCAAAATATGCAGGACACAAATGCGCATTCTTCGGATTATCGCTGTGAGCGCAACCGTTACCTTCGTCGGTGGTGGGCTTTGATGCTCTCTACGTTCCTTAGCACTTAAGTAAGTGGCACCTATCCATTAACGCCCATCCACCTGCGCGGAGGAAAAACAGGTGTCAGCCCCACTCCCACATCATCGCTTGATGCCGAGTCCCTCGCGCAATTCAACCTGAATTGCCTGGTGATCTTCGCTGTGCTCTACCAGGAAAAAAGTGTGACCAGGACGTCTGAGCGCTTGAATATCGGACAGCCAGCAGTCAGCAGCAGCTTGTCCAAGCTCAGACTGAATTTTCAGGACCCGCTGTTTTTTCGCAGAAACGGAAAGATGATACCCACCGAGATCGCCGACGATATAGCGAAGCATCTGATACCGCTGTTGAGCGGCATTGGACACGTCCTCAAGCGATACGACGTGACGACAACAGCGTGCGACTCACAAACGAAGTGAAATTCTCAGGTTTTCCCAGCGCTCACGTCGCGTAACCGACAACTTTATTTTGTGTATCATTACGGCAGAAATCTTTTCCAGACATGTTCGTCTGGCGATACGCCCTAAGGTACTGCGCTCAATGACCGACCCCACCCCACTCTCTATTCCACGCGCAAAAGGACGCCCGCGCGCGTTCGACCGCGACCAGGCCCTGCTGCATGCACTGGCAGTGTTTTGGAAACGTGGCTACGAGCCGGCCTCTGTGGCGGAGCTGTGTTCAGCGATGGGCATCAGCCCTCCCAGTCTTTATGCGGCTTTCGGAAACAAAGCTAAATTGTTCCTGGAAGCGGTTGCCTACTACGAAGAGACGTTTTGGGATGCCACGTGGGAGCGCATGGACAGTGAGCCGGACATCGTGCGCGCCATCAGCGACTTCTTCCATACCTCAGCATCGATCCTTACGGAACCCGAGGCCCCATGCGGCTGCATGGTCGTACTCGCTGCAGTCAACGTCTCGGACGATGCAGGAGAAGTCACCGCCACCCTCAAGGCCTTGCGCCAGGAGGGTCGTGACTACTTGCAGCTGCGGCTTGACCGCGCGGTTGCGGACGGCCAACTCCGCCACGACACGAATACCCGCCTGCTCGCCTCAGCCTTGAACACATTGCTCGAAGGCATGTCACTGCAAGCACATGACGCGGCCAGCCGGGAAGATCTGCAAGGCATTGGCGCAACAGCCGTATCGATGCTGACCCCTTCCCTCTCAGCTTGACTGGGACGTACTCCGCAAAACCAACCGCTGTGTTCAAGCGAGCTGTTCACATGCCTCTTTGATGCGCGTGCACGCCAGCTCCAGTAGCGCCGTTGAGGTAGCAAAGGAAATGCGGAAGTACCCTTCCAATCCAAATGCGCTCCCCGGCACTACGGCCACTTGGGCGGCCTCAAGCAGGTACTGGCAGACATCCACGTCATTTGTCAGCACCACACCCGCTGGCGTTTTGCGCCCGAACAGCCCCGAGCAGGAAGGGAAGAGATAGAAAGCGCCCTCCGGACGGCGACACACCAGACCGGGCGTGTTGTTAAAAGCGTCCAGGCAAAGGTCCCTACGCTGACGGAACACCTCATTACGCTCAGACAGAAAATCGATAGGCCCATCCAGCGCTGCCACGGCGGCGGCTTGGGATATCGCGCAGGGGTTGCTGGTGGTCTGGGATTGAATGGTGGCCATGGCCGCAATCAACGGCTTAGGCCCGCCCGCATAACCAATGCGCCAGCCTGTCATCGAATATGCTTTAGAAACGCCATTCACTGTCAACACACGATCGTGTAGGGCCGGAACCTGCGAAGCCATCGTGGAAAACACCCAGCCGTCGTAACTCAAGTGCTCGTACATGTCATCCGTCAGCACGTAGACCTGCGGGTGATCCAACAGCACGGCTCCCAACTGCTGGAGCTCCGTCGCGCTATAGCCAGCACCGGTCGGGTTGCTGGGCGAATTCAAAATCAGCCACTTGGTGTGCGGCGTAATCGCCCGCTTGAGTTGCTCGGCGGTGATCTTGAAATGCTGATCTGCCGAGCAGGGGATTTCCACGGGTGTGCCCCCTGCCAGGCGCACCATGTCCGGATAGGAAACCCAGTAAGGCGCAGGAATGATGACTTCATCCCCAGGGTTCAGGGTTGCCTGCAGTGCGTTGATCAGCACTTGCTTGCCGCCGGTGCCGACGCTGATTTCGTCGGTTGCGTAAGTGATGCCATTTTCACGCTGAAATTTGCGAACGATAGCCGCCTTGAGTTCGGGGGTGCCGTCCACATCGGTATAGCGGGTCTGGCCTGCATCGATGGCCGCTTTGGCTGCTGCATTGATGTGGTCGGGGGTTGGAAAGTCCGGCTCGCCCGTCGACAGGCTGATGATATCAGCCCCATTGCGGCGCAGCTCTGCCGCCTTGCGCGTGATCGCCAGCGTTGGCGAGGGTTTAACCGCTTTCAGCAGATTTCCGAGCAATTGCATGGGGCCACTCTTTCAGCTTTCGTTGATAGTGCGTAAATGCTAGCGGCCTCCGACAGACAATTAAAACAATATATATGGATGCAAAAAAACAATTTTTTTTGTTTATATCCATCCGTTCTTTTGGCGCCTCCCGCCGATTGACCGGCACACACGTAGCCGGACCAAACTCGCCAGGCGCTTGACAACTTCTGTAGTGACCAATATAGAATGTGGCTGAGCAGGCATTCGCCAATAACGTTTGCAGGTTCGCTTGAGCGGGCCATTTGTGAAACATCGCCTGATCTGGAGGAACTATGAACTCAGTTTTTATCGTCGGTGGTTCGGGCAAGGTCGCCCGTAGTCTCGCCCAACAACTGGCGGAACGGGGTCACCAGCCACGTTCTCTCTACCGTCATGCGGAACAGGCCGAGGGGCTCAAGGCACTCGGGGCCACTCCCATTGCCGGTAACTTGCTTGAACTCGATACAGAAGCTCTGGCCAAGCTCATGACGGGCAGTGATACCGTTGTATTCGCGGCCGGTGCCGGCGGCAAAGGTGGCGCGCAAATGACCGATGCCATCGATGGTCGCGGGTTGGAGCTGTCTATGGCAGCGGCTCAACTGGCGGGTATTCAGCGCTTTATTCTGGTTTCGGCGTTTCCGGAGGCATCGCGTGGCAAAACTGTTTCCGAGACGTTCGAAAATTACATGGCCGTAAAGAAACGCGCAGACGTGCACCTGGCCGCATCAGATCTTGACTGGGTCATCCTCCGCCCCGGCACGTTGCTGAACTCTCCTGGCACTGGCAAGGTCCACGCCGGCCTTGCCATCCCCTATGGTGACGTGCCGCGCGACGATGTAGCGGCAGCCTTGTTGCAGATCATTGAGAAGCCGGGAGTGTATCGCGTCATCATCGAGCTGACCCAAGGCGTCACGCCAGTCGATGAGGCTATTCAGAATTTTGTCCGGGATTGCCCTCAGGCATGAACGAGCCAAAAACAATGAAGCTGCTGCTGGTCGGCGCAAGCGGGCTGGTCGGCAGCCATGTATTGGATCTGGCACTGTCGGATCCGCGCGTCGGCGTCGTCTACGCGCCGACGCGCAGAGATTTGCCGGCGCATCCGAAACTCATCGCCACACCTACCGACTTTGATCGTCTGGATGAACAGGCAGACATCTGGCAAGTGGATGCCGTGATTTGCACGCTGGGCACCACGCTAAAAACAGCTGGCTCCAAAGAAGCCTTCGAGCGGGTCGACCACACCTACCCATTGGCAGTGGCCAGGCTTGCGCGCGATCACGGAACGTCGACGTATGTGCTCAATTCGGCTATCGGCGCAGATGCTGGGTCTTCATTCTTCTACAACCAGGTCAAAGGCCGCCTGGAACAGGATCTGGCGAGGGTGGGGTTTGAATCGCTGACGTATGTGCGGCCAGGTGTCATCGGGGGCAAGCGTGAAGAGGTGCGCTATGCCGAGCGCGCGCTCATCCTCCTGTTAAAACTCGCGTCGCCGCTATTACCTAAACGTGGGCGCCTCAACCCCCCGGAGCTCATTGCTCGGGCCCTGCTCGAAGCCGCAATCAATCAGGCCTCAGGCATCCACGTGGTGACGTCGAGCAGCATGACGAAGCCTGCCGACCGAGACTAGGACAACAAGCGTCGACTCATATCAAGCGCCGCCTCAAAAGGCTCGCGCGTTCTGTTGACCTTGACCAGCAACGAGGCGCCCAACCACATCTGGTAGAGCGCTTCAGCCAGTATTGCCGCGTCAACGGATGCGTTGATGGAGCCATCCGCCTTGCCTTGCTCAACACAACGAATCATCCGCTCAATGATCAGGGCAGTACCCTTCTCGAGCACCCCGCGCATGTTTTCGGACAGATCACACACTTCCGCGCCCAATTTGACCACCAGGCATTTTTGATCGGTGTGATCAAACGCCTGTGTCTCGGCCCAATAGTTTAAGTAGCTCAGCAGACGCTCGGCTCCGGAGCCATCACTGGCCAATTGCACATCGACCTTCGAGAGGTACTCTTCAAAGTATTCTTCGAGCAGCGCTTGGCCAAACTCATCCTTGGAACGGAAGTAGTGATAGAAAGAACCTTTAGGCACACCTGCAGCCGCGAGCATCTCGGTAAGGCCGACGGCGGTGTAACCTTTCTGGGTCATAAGGGACCTGGCGACATCAATGATGTGCTGGCGCATGTCATGGGCGGGTTTCTTCATAATGCGGCGCATGCTATCAAAAAATCGATCAAGCGTCAGGCGCTCGGGGAGCGCCTGACGTTGTTCACATGCGTTGCAAGGAAGCAGCTCTGTGCCTTAAAACGGCCCCGTTGCGACAGGGTTGCAAGGGGAAATTCAATTCGGAGAGTTGCCTTCCGAACGCACCGCAACCCGCCACGTGTCGGGATGGGAACCTGGCCCCCACAAGCGTAACGGACCACTTGAGCGACAAAAATATAAATATATTTCCAACCAAAACATAATTATTATTTGCGCATGATCAAAGAACTTAAAACACTTATCGCGGTGGCTAGGGAAGGGACCTTCGCCGCAGCCGGCAGCAAGATAGGCCTTACCCAAGCGGCCGTCAGCGCCCAGATGCAACGCCTTGAAGCAGAGCTTGGGGTAGAGTTGTTCGACCGCGAAGGACGTACGGCCCAACTCAACAAGATGGGGCATCAAGTTCTATTGCAGGGTCAGGAACTGGTGCGCCAGTTTAAAAATCTGGGTACAAGCCCGGAGGGTCTTCCGGCAAGCATCTTGGTCACTATCGGAGCGATTGCGTCCGTTCAACGCTCTTATTTGCCGGAAGCGCTCGCTGAATTTCACCAACGTTCTCCGGAATGTCGGACGCGCGTGGTACCCGGCCTTTCAATGGAACTGGTGAACCTGGTCGATTCAGGTGAAATCGACATGGCAGCGATCATCCGCCCCCCCTTCTCTCTTCATAGCGATCTGCGCTGGACAACTTTGGCGCGCGAACCGTACCGATTGATCGTCCCCGTCGATATGCCGGGAGAGGACTGGGCTGAGTTGGTGTCGAAGCAACCTTTTATTCGCTATGACCGTTCATCTTTTGGCGGACGCCAGGTTGATAGGTTCTTGCGACAAACCCATATTCCATTGCATGAAGTCTGCGAACTCGATGAGCTGGATGCGATCATCAAGCTCGTTGCAAACGGTGTCGGTGTAGCCTTGATTCCGGAAACAGCCACCCGCAAGGAGTGGCCTGCCGAAGTACGCGCCATCGACCTAAAGCAACGTACATTTCATCGCGATATTGGCCTGGTTCATCGTGCACGCCGTAGCCTTACCGAGCCGGTAAAATTGCTGGCTCAACTGATAACCGAGCAGGCCGTGAAGAAACATTAGAACCAGGCACAGGCGGGATATTGGTCTGGCTGATCAAGCCTTCGTATCAAGCCAGACTGATCCATAACGTGTATAGGCTGCAGGAATCTCAATGATCTCTTTCAGGTCATCTGCTGCCGTGCGCACCCAGAACGGATCACGCAGCATTTGTCGCCCTACAAACACCAGATCAGCGCGGCCATTCTGCAGAATTTCCTCGGCTTGGCGTCCATTCTGGATCAGGCCTACCGCTCCCGTTGCGATATGCAACTCCTTACGCAGCAATTCCGCAGCCGGTACCTGATAACCCGGGTAGGTCTGCACCTTCACCATCTTGATACCACCCGAGCTGCAGTCGATCAGGTCGACACCCTGTTCTTTCATCCAGCGACCATATTCAAGGAACGACTCAGCCGTGTTTCCGCCTTCGGTGTAATCGGAGCTGGAGATCCGAACGAATAAGGGACGGTCACCCCAATGGGTTTTGACTTCCTCCAATACTTCGCTCAGGAAGCGATAGCGACGCTTGGCATCACCGCCATATTCGTCGTCGCGCGTATTGGCCAGCGGCGAGAGAAACTCATTCAACAAGTAACCGTGCGCGGCATGGATTTCAAGTACATCGAATCCGGCGTCGCTGGCACGCCGTGCGGCATCGCCATAGAGCTTCACCAAACCCGGAATTTCATCAGCCGCGAGCTCGCGAGGAACAGGGCTGGTTTCCGTGAACGGAATCGCCGATGGCGCGATGTGAATGAGATTGGGCAGGTCAGCATTGCGCCCTGCATGGCCAATCTGAGCGCCGGCTTTTGCACCAAAGCTGTGAAGCAGTTCAGTCAGCGCCTTCAAGCCGCCAACGTGTGCGTCGCTCCAAATACCAAGGTCACCGGCCCCGATACGGCCATCGGCGTGGACGGCCAGCGTTTCGGGGAAAATCAGCGCCGCCTGGCCCAAGGCACGAGCACCGTAATGCACTCGGTGCCACTCAGTGACAAAGCCATCATCCGCAGCCATGTGCATGCACATGGGCGACATGACGACCCGGTTTTTCAGTTTGAGGCCTTTGATTTTATAAGGGGATAGCAGCAAGCTCATCTACGCAATTCCATAGTGATTGATATGGAATGATGGTAACGTACACAGCACTACTATGTAAGTACGCACATTTTTGTGCTGTAGGCACATTTTTTATACTAAGGAGATTCCCAGTGAAGAAATGCATCCCTCAGGGTGAAATCGAGGCGTTTGCTTGCCCCGTCGCCTTTACTGTCGACGTCATTGGTGGGAAGTGGAAATCGCTCATTCTGTTCCACCTCATGTCAGGAACGAAGCGGTTCAACGAGTTGCGCAGACTGATGCCAGATGTGACTCAGAGGATGCTCACGCTGCAATTGAGAGAGCTGGAGACAGACCGGGTTATCCATCGCGAAATCTATCGTGAGGTTCCGCCCAAGGTGGAGTATTCGCTCACAGAATTAGGCAACACGCTTACGCCTTTGATCAGCGCGATGCGGGAATGGGGGGCGACGCATGAGAGTAAGATCTTCGAGTTCAGGCAGTCTGCGATCGACGATCAATTTGAATCGCTGGCCTAGCTTTAGATTTTGGTTAAACGGGCGGGCGCCCCAGCGCTTGTGAAAATAGCATGCCTCCAGTTCAGGCTGCTTGAAAGTAGTACCCGCCTGCAGCTTGCCGAAATATTCAGCGAAGTTGGTTTTACCGGCGAATCGTCTTTCATTTTCGGTCGAAGCAATGCTGGCCAATGCTTCATCGACGACGAAGCCACGATGTGCATAGTGAATGGCCGGCTCGATCAGTTCGGCCCACCTGAGCTTGCCGAACCGTTTATGCGCCTCCCACATGCCGGCGACCGTACCCGGTACACCTACCGAACGGTGTCCAATGACACTGCCTTCCGGCTGGTCGGCAGCGATCACTTTTTTCCCCGTGTTGTCGACGAACATGTCTCGCGTCGCTTTCAACGGCGCACGCTCACGGTAATCCAGGAAATAGGGCTTACCCTTGTAATAGAGGGTCATGAACCCGCCACCGCCAATATTTCCGGTTTCGGGATAGGTAACAGCCAGTGAAAATGCCACGGCGACTGCCGCATCCACAGCATTCCCGCCTTTGGCAAAAATGGCGTTGGCGGTGTCTGCAGCAAATTGGTCAGGTACGGCGACCGCAGCATGGGTCAACGCCGTGCGTGGGCTGGCCATCGCCAGTTGAAAACCACCCATAAATAGCAACGCCATCCACAATACGACGCAGCGACGCTGCCCGATAGAACAATGTCTTCTTGCACATAAACCACCTCTTTTTTTTATTAATAATGGCAGCACAGTGGCAACTTAGAGGACGCGGCTCGTGACTTGAACCGAGCAACTAGTCGCCTAAAAATAACAAACAACAAACAACAACTTATTATTGAAATATCAGCCAAAAAAAGAGCCCTCGACGCGATTAACGTGGAAGGCTCTTTTGCGTTACTGATTAAACGCTCTGCTCGACACCTGCAGGACTTTTGCGCTCCAGGGGCGCTTTTTCCCACTTGGCGATGACCAAGGGGGCAATCGCATTGCCCAGCACGTTCAAGGTAGTGGTGCCGCTGTCAATGATCCGGAAAATCCCGGCGATCAACGCGACCCCTTCCAGAGGCAGCCCGGCAGACGCCAAGGTTGCCGACAGAATGATGATGGCAAACCCAGGTACACCCGCAGCGCCCTTTGACGTCAGCACCATCGTGACCACCAGCAAAATCTGCTGAGTCAATGACAGATCGATTCCATAGAGCTGGGCGATAAAGATTGTCGCCACACCCAGGAAGATCGAGGCTCCGTCCAGGTTAAAGGCATAACCCACCGGCACCACGAAGCTGACGATACGTCGAGGCACGCCATAGGCTTCCAGCTTGGTCATCAACTGCGGCATGACGGCCGCAGAGGCAGCACTGGAGAAGGCCAGAATCAGCTCATCCCGGAAGTACTTGATTAACTTGAAGAGGTTTTCGCCGATCAGGTAACAGATGCCTCCCAGCATCACCAGCGCAAAGGTAATCAGCGCAAGGTATACCACGCCGATCAACTTGAGCAACGGTAGCAACGAGGCAAATCCGAAGGTCGCGACCGTCGCACCTATCATGCCAAACACACCAATCGGTGCGTACGCCATGACAAACGACACCACCTTGAACATTGCATCGGAGAAGCCCTGAACGACCGCAACAACCGGTGCGCTCTTCTCTTTAGGCAACGTGTTCAACGCCATACCAAGCAGCACTGCAAAGAACAGGACCGACAGCAACTTCGCTTCCGACATCGCGACAATCACGTTATCGGGTACGATGTTTTGCAAGATGATCAGCGCGCCTTTCGACGGTTCCATGTGCACGGCTGCAGCGTTGTGCGCGATGCCCGCGATTTCGGTGCCTTTACCTGGCTCGAAAATGTTGGCGAAGCACAAGCCGAGAACAATGGCGAGGCTGGTGATTGCAAAGAAGTAAATCAACGACTTTGCGCCCATGCGACCGAACGATTTGTTATCGCCGCCCCCGGCAATGCCGAGGATCATGCAGCAGAAAACAATCGGTACGACGACCATTTTCATCATCTTGATGAAAATATCACCGAGCGGTTTAAGGATTTCGGTACTGATCCAAACTTGATTTTCTGGATGGGTATTGAAATACCAACCCACGAGCACGCCAAGCAACAGCCCGGCAACTATTTGCCAAACTAAAGGGATACGTTTCATGTCTAGCCTTTTTGTTGGAATGAAAGGACTGCGCGAGGGCAGTAGCTAGATTCATGAGCTTCCAGCTCATTTAAGTGTTTCTGGCGCACGCACGCTTGAGGGTGCGCCAGTTTTTTATTATTTAGCGAAGAGCTGGCTCATATCCTTGAACGCTTTGAACTCAAGTGCGTTGCCGCACGGGTCGAACAGGAACATGGTCGCCTGCTCGCCGACCTGGCCTTTGAAGCGAATGTAGGGTTCGATCACAAACTTGGTCGCGCGCGCCTTCAAACGCTCGGCCAAGGCTTCCCATTGCGCCCACTCCAGAATGATGCCGAAGTGCGGGACCGGTACGTCGTGGCCGTCGACCGGGTTGCTGTGCACGCTTTCCTGCGAAGCAGTTTTTGGGTGCTCATGGATGACCAGTTGATGGCCGTAGAAATCGAAATCCACCCATTGGTTGCTGGAACGGCCTTCGGAGAGACCGAATACTTCACCATAGAAGTGACGGGTAGCGGCCAGGTCATACACGGGAATTGCGAGGTGGAAGGGAGAAAGACTCATCAGGACTCCGATAACAGCTTTTTATTGGTTTGTGGTGCCGGACACCGTGGTCGCTGCCCGACGGCTTTTTTGAAGGTGGATTTATGCTAAAGCCGCATCATCCTAAAAAAAATCAATATAATTTTTTCACAAACACAATTTTATTTTGTTAATCGAGCGTATCTATTTACTGCTCCCAACCCGCCTGAATGGCACGCGTAATTTGATCGACGAACACCCGGGTTTTCGTCGGAACAAGCCGGCCCGGCGGCATGACGGCATAGATCCCACCGGCTTCTGCGCCTTGCCATTGCGGCAGTATTTGCACAAGCGAGCCATCGCACACCTCTGCGCCAGCCAACCAATCGGGAGTCAGAATGATCCCAATCCCCTCCACCGCCGCCTGTAGCAGCGACTCTGAACTGTCAGAAATCAGCGGCCCCGTCGGCCGAAAGGTCTTTTGCTGGCTACCGTTTTTAAGCACCCAATCCGGCCAGCTTGCGTGGCTGCAGAATCCCAGGCAGGCATGCTCCGCCAACGCCTCAAGCGTTTGGGGGTGACCATGCAACGCGCCCCCCCGGTGTCAGGATAGTTGTCGCCTCTCCGGATTTATCCCCAAAAGCACACCGAGGGCGGAAAGAGACAGGTTGTGACGTACTATTCACGCGAACGTAAAGCCGCATTGCTCAGGATGTTGCTTCCCCCACTGAACCTCACCGTGGCCGAAGTTTGTCGGCGTTGCTGAAGCCCGGTTTGCCGCCGTTCTTGAAACGGCCAGCCTGACGCAGCTTGAGTTAGGCGAGTACTGCCGTCGAAACGGCCTGTATCCCGAGCAACTCAACGCCTCAAACCTGCATGGCAATTGCGAAATTAAAGAAGCAAAAACAGCCTACTGATAAATCTCAGGCAAAAAAAAGCCACTCTATTGAGTGGCTTTTTCTTAATGCTTGGAGCGGGAAACGAGACTCGCATCTAGCGTCCGACCCATTGAAATCTAAGGGGTTTATTTTCTTGCCGAAGCAGGAAAAGACTCAATTCTGGACTTGTTTTTGGGGTGTTCCAAGAGCGAAAAAGGGGTAATTCTAAGCAAGGCTATTGGATTCTACCCATAGCCAATGGACGAACGATCATCAAGCTGGCAGTGTCATTTTCACAGGATCAACAGGGTATGAGCCCCCCGAAAACCCCGCTCACCAGTCAACTCACAACCGTCGAATATCGGCTACCGCAGGCAACTCTTCGGGCTGGTAGACCATGAGCAGATGTTCTGGAGCCCTCTCCCGCTCAGGATCAATGGCCGCTCGGAAGGATTGGATTAAATACTTGGCGATAGGGGCGCGGACGTTAAAAACCGTTGCTGCAGTACCCCCCATGTATTCCTCACGGACCATACGGGCCTGTTCGGCCGACAGATCCCTGTGTGGCACCAGACGCACTGCAACTATCCTGTGCCAATCTACGTCTCGATCCAGCCCTGGGAGGCCGGCGTTTTCAGATGCACTTACCGCCGAAATTCGGCCAAGATTTAGGTCGCAGAATGCCTCAGCTTTGGAACAGTACGCCCGGATGTGCCACCGCGGTCCCGCTTGAATAAGCGAGTGCGGGCGAATTACTCGTTCATGTGCTTCAGGATTACTCATGGAGCGATAGAGCACTCTGATGCAGTGTCCTAGCCGCATTGCACGGTGAATCTGAGCGAACAGCGGGTGCCGGATCGATGTGGCATCGACCTGAATGCACTCAACCGCCACACCTGCGGATACTGCATCTAGGCTTCCAATCACTCCGATGAGTCTCTGGTACTCATCGAAAGTGCCACGGGTGAGTGTAGGACGTAGGCTCCAAGAACCCACATAGCTTTTGCTACCACTATCGGGCTCGCAAGCATCCGGATACTCTGCCCGAAACCCCGCAATGTCCCGGCTGGCCAACGTCTCGTGGATGTTGAACAGGTCAAGCAGTCGGGAGCGCGAAACGCGCCCTTCCCAGAGGAGCAGAATCTCGATAGCTTCAAAGCGCTCTTTTGGAGCAGAGTTGCGACGGGTCATATCCGGAAACCAATGAGAACATTTAGAGCCATAGCATAGATGTAGCAATAGACCTATGCTGCGGTTATCCGAGTAAATCAAACCGGGGCATTGGAAATGGAAGCCAGCACGCCACCGCTTTTTGAGCGCCTACCCAAGGACCTATTCCGGCCCTTAGCAGCGACCAACAATCTACGTTATTGGGATCTTCTATGCCGATTAATGATAGAAATGTGGGGCGATGGCGGACGCTCTCCCGGTGAAGAAGCTCCCAAAACAACAGTAATTCGCGCCATTGAGTCCTTCCTGGTGGCAGACGATCCATGGGAGGACGTGGAAAGTCCTATCACTATCCGCGCCCACGGCATCTTCAACTTTTTTTGCGAGAGCGGATGGCTCAGCCAACGTCGCCGTGGTGTCATCGATCACGTCACGGTGCGGCCAGTCGTCGCCCAATTTTTCACAGTTCTGACCGAATTTGCTCACCACAAGCCCGAGTTCCTTGGCGGCAAGGTTCGATCAATCTTCCTCAACTTACGCGAGGTCTCTGCCGGGAAGGCTCCCGAACTCTATCCCGAGGCTGCCCGGCAGGCCAAGCAGTGCATGGCGCACATCATCAACACCAGCTGCCGCGTTCAGGACTTGATGGACATACTCGTGACCAAGACCACGGCTAGTGAGTTCGTTCGAGGCTTCTTTGAGGAATACATCGAGAAAGTTTTCATTGCGGATTACAGCGACTTCCGCACCAATAACCATCCACTGCAGTACCGATCGGACATCGTCAGCCTGACACTCCAGTTCCAACACGATGCCAATCTGCGCCAATCCTTGATCATGTGGTATGCCGAGAAGCAGGCAGATGGTGACCTCCTGCGAGCAGAGGCCTTGTACGAGCGGGACACCCGTTTGCTTCTGCGCTTACGCGATGTCGAGGAGCACCTGCGTCGGCTGGATGAAGAGATTCGCGTGGCGCATCAGCGCGCCATGGCATTCTTCGAGTACAAGCTGCGATCACCGGGCAACTTCGACAAGCTGATCGACCAGGCCATCAGTGCCGCGAAGGTATTGGAGGAAGGCCATATTGCATTACCTGGCATCGCAGGGATCTATCACGCGTCCGAGTTTGGT
Source organism: Pseudomonas sp. LS2P72 (assembly GCF_054897865.1). Lineage (NCBI taxonomy): Bacteria > Pseudomonadati > Pseudomonadota > Gammaproteobacteria > Pseudomonadales > Pseudomonadaceae > Pseudomonas > Pseudomonas sp. LS2P72. Next base: position 3,304,158 of record NZ_CM142708.1, on the reverse strand, counting down.
TTAGCGAAGCCCCGCACACCGCTGCGAGAGCATGTATCGACCACGGTCGCAGAGTTCGTCCCGACCATCGAGGAGCTCGCCAAGGAAGCGCTCCGGCAGCGGATGAACGCTGATCGCAACGTCACGCCCTTGAAACTGGCCCAATACGTGGCGCGGCATTTAGGCGACCAGAGCGCAATCCGCTCGGATGAGTTGAATATCGATTCGATCATTGATCTCTGCTGCTATCAGCGACTGCTGCTGATTGCCTCACGCGACGGTTGTCCTCAGGGCAAACGCAAGTCGGATCCCCACCTGCAGATGGTTCCGGGTATGCACGTCACATTTGTGCCCGAAACCAATACGAGGAATGAATACATGGAGCATCAACAGTTCGTGATTCGAGTGGGGAGGAAGTGATGGTCAGCTGGGAGCGATTGTCAGAACAGACGCAAGGTGAGTACGTGGTCGCCGACTTCGAGAAAGCGGCCTATCGGCTAATCGTGGAGCAGGTGCTATATGCCAGCGACCGTTTTAGCCGTGTGTCGTATTACTTGATAGTCAAGCATTTCACGGCATACCGAGACGTCTTGTCCAAGTTGGGCATGAGTCTGATACACAATCATCACCATTCCTATGTAGCCGCTATTCCGACCCACCAGGTTGCCGAGAAAATGCGCCTTAGCGAAACCCGTCTGGCGCTGGTGCTACGCCGCCTCTACGACGACCGGATGCAGTCGGCGGAGATCACTGACGGCGAGGCCTATATCTCCCTCGAAGAACTGGAACGCGCTTACAAGGAGTGGCTCGGTCGGGAGCTTCCCGAGCGGGGTGATCTGCGCGAACTGGCCGTTGCCCTAAAACGCTATGGACTGGTGCGAGTGCTGGACTCCGAAGACGGACAGCCCTTCAAGATTGCGATTCGTCCTGGAATCGCTGACGTGTTGGGGGAAAGCGCATTGCATCAGTTGGCCGCGCATGCGCCAGAACTGGATGAGGAGAACGACATTGAAGTTGCTTGAGAACATCGCTCTGGTCCAGTTTTTCCTTTACGAGGCAAAGGACCTGGAGACCGGCATCAACACCGCTTTTTTGGGCCCCAACGGTACCGGCAAGTCCGCCCTACTGGATGCGATCCAAGTGGTCATGCTTGCGGCCGACGGCAACCGCACGCACTTCAATGCGGCCAGCGAAGGCAAGAAGCGCTCCCGTACGCTGCGGGACTACTGTCTCGGGTCTTACATTCCAGGCGGTAGTTCCTACGCCCGAACGTCCGCAAACACGTACGTGGACCTAGTGTTTCGCGATGCCAAGACCGGAGTCCCCTTCACTGCGGGGGTTTCCCTCAGTGCTCACATTGACGATCCGAAGGCAGAGGTTAACGGCCTCTACATCCTGCCCGGCGTCGCAATGACTGCGAAGCACCACCTGCAGACTGAAGGTCAGCGTGAGACGGTAATGCCGTGGCGTGCTTTTCAACACATGGCGACCGATCTTTGTCGGCTCGAAGCGAAGACCGTGCCGGTGTTCACCCAGAACCGCGACGATTTCGTCCGACGTCTTCTAATCGATCACTTGGCGGGGCCCGGCGACAAGCCGAATTCGCAGTCTCTTCGTGCCGCCTTTGCGCGCTCACTCAAGCTCAATGAGGACATCACCGATCTGAGCGAGACACTGCGGCAACACCTGATTGAGCCTATGCCTACGGGGGTAAAAGAATTTCGGGCCCGCCTAGATGAGGTCCGTGACCTACGCGATCTCATCACGCGACTTAAGGAGCGAATCGATCGTGCAACCGAGGTTGCCGACAAGTACGGGGTAGTCAAACGCGAGCGCACATCCGACGCAAATCTGGCAGTACTCAAGCACACTTACTCCACCGAGCGGCTGGGCGAAACTTTGGACTCTGCCGAGGTGGAAGTAGAGAAACTGGCTGAAGATATTGAGCGGGCGAAGCTGGAGTTGGGTCGGTCCGAGGCCGAATTAACACTGGCCAGCGAGACACGAGACCGGGTGATTGCCGAACTCAACCGCGATCCCGATTTTCGCAAACAAGCTGGCCATGCCGAGAATCTGAAGCAACTGGAATCAACGCTTGAACAGAGGCAAGCTCAACTTCGATTGCAGTTCCTCGCTATGTTGGCCGCGCTGAGTGCAGCCACCGACTTGCCAGGCATGGAAGCCCACCGTGGCGCATTCGAAGAGGCGGCTGCGCAGGTGCAAGACCTGGAGCATATACGCGATGACGGCAGGGTCCCTCCAGCAGTTGCGATTCAGGCTACCCTTCGCTCCATGGCTCAGGCCTACGATGTGGTACGCCGCGCGGTAGCGGAGGCCGAAGCAGAGCATAAGCTGGCGACTGAAAAACGCCGAGAGGCGATGATCGCCCGTGAACGTGCCAGTCGCGGGCTTACGTCTCTACATCAGTCCACGATGCAATTGATGGGTGTGCTCTCCGATGCGGGTATCGACGTTACTCCCGTTTGCGACTTGGTAACTGTTTCGGACCCCAGCTGGCAGCCCGCCATCGAGTCCTGGCTGGGCCGGCACATTGAGGCCTTGCTAGTTCCTGCTGAGAAGGAGCTTGATGCAATTGCCATCTATCGCAGCAAGGCAGCCAGCGGCATTTACGGCGTAAAGTTGGCCCTACCGTCCCGTACCCGTGAATGGCGTGCTATGGGCAATGAGCAATATGCGGCGGAGCTAATCCAGGGCAAGAGCACAGAGGCAGTGCAATACCTGCAGGGCGAGCTTGGCCGTACGGTGCTGGCCGAATCGAATGAGCAGCTTCGTGCTGGCGCCAAGGCGATTTCCAAGGAAGGCATGGCCAGTTCGGGCGGCGGCATAGAACGCCGGCGCCTCCCGGGTGCAGGCGAGCTACGGCTCGGCCGCACTGATAGTGGCGCGATGCGCCAACGGGCCGAACAGGATCTCCAGGTGGTAGAAGAGCGACTAAGAATAACAACTGCTGCCGTAGACCGGCTGTTGGCTGGTCAGCAAAAGCTGGCGCCGTTCGCGGACGCAGCGGTGCTGCAGGGCACCCTCGAGAGCCAGTTTTTGGTCGTAGCCCAAACGGCTGGCGCGGCCGCGAATCTGAGGTCTGCGCTCGAAAGCACACAGACTGATTCCCTGGCCGAATTGCAGGCGAGGAAAGCAGCGGCTGACAGCAACGCGGTCAACGCCCGAGAAAAGGAATTGCAGTGGACTAGGGAGGTTACCCGTCTCGGAGAGAAGCTGACGCATACAAACACCCAAGTGGCGGGTCTGCAACAGCAACTGGAAGTCGAATCGCTACGGGAGCGAGAATGTCGTCAGAACACGCTCTACAACGCGAACGAAGTGGAGCGCCACCGTGCCAGACTGGACGAACGCCACAGGGAGAATTGGGCCCAGAAGCTGTCCAGTCTGGACCGTGCACTCCAGCAGGCGCGCTCGGCAGCCGATAACGCGGACCGTGAAGCATGGTATTTGTTTGCTAACTACACTCGGGATTACAACCTTCAAAACATCGACGTCAGCAGTGGCGACTGGTTGCGCGCATTCGAATTCATCTTGGCCGAACGGCAGCGACTGCAGGACTTGGAGTTGGCCGAGCAGGAGGAAAAAGCCGAAGAGGCTTACCAGGCGGCAGTGAAGGTGTTCCGCACGGACGTAGCACAGACACTGCTCACAGGGTTCGACCGCATTCAAGAACAGATTGACGGTCTCACATCGGTACTGAAGTCGGCACCAGCTTTCTCGAACAACGAACGATATGAGTTCAAGCACAAGGTGGTTGACGAACACCGGAGCCTTTACGACTTCCTTCGCCGAGTGCGAACACAGGGTAGCTCAGAAGACGACCTCTTTGGCGGACCTGGAGATATCCCGGAGGAGTTCCGCATGCTGGTAGAAGGAGACAGCAGCTCACCACTCTTGCACGAAACCAGCCCACTCAATGACCACCGCCGATTCTTCAGCTACGACATTGAGGTCTTCCAAGATGGCACCTCGGTCGGATGGCTCAGTAAGCGCTTCGGGCCGGCATCTGGCGGCGAGCATCGGACTCCGGTCTACCTTATTTTCGGGGCTGCGCTCGCAGCCGCCTACGGCAAGTCCAAGGGAAGTACGGCGGGCGGCGGGATCATGTTGTTGGATGAGGCATTCGAGAAGATGGATCCGCAAAACGTCCGAGCCACGGTCCAATATCTCAACGCGCTGGGCCTGCAACTAATCATGGCCGGCCCCGAATCCGACCAGGCCAAGTTGTCATCGTTCCTGAGCATCTACTACGACATGTCCCGCTTCGGATCGCGGAACGTGCAGTTCAAGAAGAATGTAGTGCTCGACGGCGCCCGTGACCTGTTACAGAGCGACAATTTCTTCGTCAACCCCAACCTGCTACAGCAGGAAATTGATCGTCTTGCCGAGGCCGACAATGTCACTGGCTGACTCTGCACTTGATCGACTCCTCTTGCGGGGCGAGCGTTCCCGGCTGAGCGGAAATACCCGAGTCCTTCGCGAGTCATTCAAGTCATCTCTCTCGCCTTACTGGCAACAGAGTCTGGACGAGCGTGACCGGATGCACGCTTACATGCAAGCAGCCTCATCAGCGGGCGCGATCAGGCTCGAATGGGCCCAACAGGGTGGAGATGACCGCCCCCTTGATGCAGTCGTGCTCAAGGACCTCGACAGGCTGGCGGCGTACCTGGGCCGCTCCACCGTAAATGCGTCCGTTGCTCAAGCGGGGAACGTCCTTGCACCATGGAGTATGAACGGTCGGGTGGAAGAGTTGCTCGATTGTTGGAGGCGCCTTAAACAGGTGCGATCACTCGGGCCAAACTCCGCGGCAGACTTTGCTGACGCCTTGCGCGTTCTTGACAGCATGGCCGTCGCGAGTGAGGACCGCGTCGTACGCCAGCTCAGCGTTCAGTTGTTCCGCGACTCCAAGCGTATTGAAGCGCTATGCAAGCATCTGGATCTACTCACGTCCGAAGCGCTGAATGCGCCGGCAAGGCACTGGAGTGAAGTCTTCGGCGCTATCGGACTTTCCAAAGAGCCGCAGCCGTTTCTGGTCTCAGGCATCGGAGCGCTCAGACTCGCCGACGGTATTGATTGCCCGATCGTCCGTCCATTCGTGGGAGTGGCAAACACAGCGGTACATGGTTATTCAGGTACTCCAGCGTGGCTGCTATCGATCGAAAACCTGACCACCTTCCACCAGGCCGCCCGCGCACTTGGCGATACACGGCAAGGAATTGTCATCTACACCGCAGGTATGCCTTCGCCCAGTTGGGGCAGAGCCTATTGCCAAATACTTTCGTCACTCCCGACTGATGCTAGCGTTTACCACTGGGGCGATCACGACGAGGGCGGCTTCCGGATTGCAGCACGGGTGGCGCAGTTTGCAGCAGCAGTCGAGCGCCACCTCAAACCGTGGTCCATGGACGCATCACAATGGAGGAAAAGCGGCGAACCAGCCAAGTCTGACCAGCATCGCTCTATGGTCAAGAGCGCAGAGCGAGCGGGATGGATCGAGCTAGCCTCGCGGATAAGCCCAGTGCTGTTTGAGCAGGAAGGCCAAACACTTCTTTTACCCCTTTGAGAGTTTGCGAGTCTTCCGCTGGTGCTGGGTTAATGCACGAAGCGGAAAACAGCCTGGTGTGTAGTGGTCAACTAGCCCCTGAATTCGCATCAGTATTTTCATTAAAGAGAACTAGGAGATAGACGGCCAACAGTAGAAACATCGCAAGCATAGCCAAAGCAACCATCAGCTCACGGCTATGTTTCGCCACCCACGCGTCGAACCCTACGAACCCCTCATACACCTGAACGTGCGCCACACCATCGCTGTACCCGATGTGCACCTCCTCCTTCTTGAGCGCTCTGAGGTCACCCTCAAAATAGACCCAGAGCTTATAGACGCCATTCTGCACAATCGACGGAATCACCACGCTGCTGGTCGGCTCGGCCATAACCGTATCACTACGCGAATCATCTCTGATCTGGACCAGCCCCTTGGCAGGCAGCTTGATGTGTACGTCCTTTACAACCTTATCACCGGTGTTCTGCAGATGAATGTAGAGTCCCACCGGATAATTGTCGGGCCCTTTCTTGAAAGGGCCATCGAACATGTAGAGATAAGGCGCTTGGCTCAGAGTCACCACCTTGTCGATCTGTTCATGGCTAAGGGTGTCATTGGCGATACTCTTGATACCGTCATAGAGATAGCCGTACTTGAGTACGTCCTTCGCTTTGTCTACACGCTCAGAAAATTGGCTGGGATAGGTCTGGTAATCGTAGGTAAGGTAAGCTTCAAGTTTAGTATCGTCCTTGAATGCCACATAGATTGCCGTAATTGATGCCAGACATCCGATCAAGGTCATCAGAGATTTTCCGACTTTTTCCCAACTCAACGTCTCGCGTCCTTTATTCGTGATCATGGCAATTTCAATTCGCTGGCTGAGCGTGCCAAGTTCCTAGTCTGAAGGCAAGCGCACTGACTGCACTTGCCGGCATGCCTCTAGCGCACCAGCATTTTAGACAACGACACAACTAAGAATGCCCCCCCGACAAGTGCAAACCCGTACACCCCGTCGAAGCGTCAGCTCGCGGTTAGCACCCACTCGCCCTGAACTCGTCAGAGGAATAGATAACTACCAGAGGCATTCCGTATTTCGTCTGACTACGCGCCAGAATTGCTACAGCATGGTGGGGGCCGTGCAACCAATCCCGTGCCTCCTTTTCTGGACGGATCACTGACGACTGAGGCTTGGATTGTTATGGTCCAAGGATTGGGGGCAGTGCGCTCAGAGTGAACATCCGGACGAGGTTGTTTTTTGGGCATCACAGCTGGCGGAGGCACAGGAGGGGGCGACGCTTGATCCACATGCACAAATGCAAAGAGAATCACCCCTAGAGCCACAATGGAGAGAACGCCCAAACCATACCTTGCCACGTTGAAAAACACGCGCTCAACTTGGCCAACGGGCTCTTTCACCATATTGGTGAATTCGTCAGTCGATAGGTAACGATACAGCTTCGGTTGCCACTCCTCGCGCAACTTTTTCTGGATGCTAATAAACTTCCAACCTGAAAAAACACTAATGACCGTGTACGCAACGGCGACCACCATGACGATGCTGATCAGGTAGGCGTTAACCTGCACACTGATTCGTGCGGCAATCAAACCCAGACCGACGGTCAGCGCGGTCGCAATTGCGGTCACGCTTTGGCGCGTTGCATCGGTGGCTTTAGAGGTTTCTTCAGTCACAGCCTTGCGCAGGTCACCCAATGACTTCAGTGTGTCTTTCGTAACTTCCGAGACGGACATCTGATAGGCAATCTTGGCGCATTCCAACGCAGAGGCAAGGTGTTCTTTGAAGTAAGCCGTGACCGTACCGTCGGCGCGGCCGGAGCGTGCAATCTCAGCGGAAAGCAGGATGTGTTTAACCTCAGCTTCCCTGGCATTTTCATACACCCAAGCGACTGCGTCCTGAAGGTCATGAAACTCCTCCATCGGAATGCGAGAGGAATTCAGCCGCAGGTTCTCATCGAACTTCAGATTGAGTTTTGGCGGCCCCTTAAAGGTTAGCGTCGACCCAGTCTCATCGATCTCATTTGCGACACAGCGGCACAGCGCATCGAAGGCATGTGTAGCCCAAATGACATTGAGTTCATCAGCAGAGTCGAGTGTTTGCCCATCAGTCAGCAGCCAATGTCGAATGTCATCGGGCACCGACCTAACGGAAGCTGACTCTTTGACAAGCAACCTCGGAGCCTTCGTCGGGGGCGCCTCAGTGCACTCCAACGCTTCATCCCAATTGCTGTAGGAACGAAGGCGACTACAGAATGGTTTCGTGAGACCAAGCACTCTCCACTGAGTCGCAGAATGCCCTTTTTTCAAATAGCTGCTGAAGCCTATTTCGGTGACCAGAAAGAGGACTGCCCTCTCCTCCTCTAACTGCTGCACTGGCTTTTCGAGTTCGATGCGAAATGGGCCAAAATCGTCCGACACTTCGTCGCGATGATACTCGTTACCGTGCATGTCATAGATGCCGAAATGCCAACCGGCCACTGACGCAGTATCGATGACCGCTAGCGTCTCCGATTCCAGCAGGCTCGACGCTGAGAGAGACGACTCGCCTTCGCTGATAAGAGCCTGCTTTGTCCGAGCAAGCTCGTTAAGAAGTGACGCCAGCTTTAGGTGCGACAATGCTGTCCTCCGTGACCCGATTGGTCTCCACAATTATCTGCTTCCGTTCGTCTTCTAAATGCACCACGCGCACGTTCGGGTTATCGGTCTTGTCCGGGAAGGTAATGGTCACACCTTCGACAGTGATGATTTTGCGCATGTAGGGCTGACGAAGGATTTTGCGGTCAGGCTTGAACGTAAGCTCATGCAACTTGCTGGATTTCACCCGCTTACGGGTCTCGCGTTCCAGGCGATTCGCGACTTTCACATCGTCAGGGGTGCCAGCAGCGACGAGTACAGCCTCTACAATTGCATTCTCATCAATTTTCAGACGCCTACCCAAAATCCCCTGGGCGTGCTTGATCGCCTTGGGCACGTCTTCACCGGGCAAATCCTTTTTACATGCCTGCAGGATGCTGCGGAGCAATTTACGGGATATCTCACTCAGCTCACTGTTGGAGACAGCCCTCGTCACCGACAAGAAATCTGCAAAGTAATCCGCGATGTCGGGACCTTGCTTGGTTCTATCTGTAGCTGATACGTCTTGACTGGCCACCCCGTTGATCACACGCACCAGAGCAGTCTTCTGGATTGCCTTCTTGTCATCAACAAGCGCGGTCAGAATGCGCCTGAGGGATTTCTGAGGATTGGCATCATCCTGCTCTAGAGCGAATTTGTAGTCGTACTTGATCAGGCTGAATATCACGACGCTAGGGTCATCGACCGCCAGCTCGAACATGCACAATACCCCATCGGCACTACCACTGACATGAGCGGTGTTGAAGCTTCGGGCAAGGCCTTGGGCACCAGCTTCAAAATCGATATCACCGTTCGCGATGGCCTCAAGTTCCCGCCGCGAGGCGGAGAGATTCTTGAACATGAACACGGGCGAGGCAGCTGTCTCTAGTATCTTCCCTGTGAAAAAACTTTCTTCCTCAAGGTCGCGCTCGGGCATAGCCTCGAAATTCTTACCGCCAACGACATGCAAAATCATCTTTTTTATCGTCAGGGAGGCCTCTTCTTCTTCCGTAAAAAAGCTCATTGATTCTCCATAATTTGCTCATGACAGACTGTTCAAAAGGCACGGCGAGCCGCTATTGAGCGGACCGAATGGCCTGATCTCGGTATCACGACTTGTTCGTGGGTGATCCGTATGTAGCTTGCGTTACGTATTGATAAAATCGCCATGGTGCAACGTTGCGCCAGAGGATAGGTTGCCTTCGGAGCTGGTGGCAAGCAGCCATTACGAAATGTACACCGCTCAGCATGGGACATATGGAAAGACCCAGTCCCTAGATGCATCAGTGGTACTGTCCAAGTCAGGTTGATGCAGGGAGCGATGCGGCTGCCGAAACAACGGCTATTCAATAAATTGACGACGCTCCCGCGATTTCAACTCGGGGGCCTGGAAGTAAGCCCACCGTTGCCAGGATCGGGTGCGTGGCAGTTGAATACATCAAGATCCAGTTGAAAATGCTGCGCCTTAAAAAAGATTACGTGCAGGCTCCACCGCCTTCGGGCTCAAATGTCCCAACAAAAACGGAAGCTTGCTCAGCAGTTCGTCAAACGTCACAACATCCACGTCCTTACATGCATTGCGAAAAACCTCAAAGCTCCTCAGCTTCGCTTGTTCAACGGGCGTGATGCCCGCAATCACCTCGCATTTCGTTGTGGCTTTCTTATCTCCACGATCGCCAACCGATACAACTCCCTGTACGTTTCGGCCCCCAGTTCCTGATTGCAGGGAGCACAGAGCGTCACCAACGTTGACGCCAGTAACTTGGTCAAAATAGATAATGGCATTACGCAATTGGACAGCCATCAATTGTCCAGCTAAACCCATCAAAGACTGGTAAGAGATGGAAACCAGGCAGTAAGACGGCTCAAGTGGAAAACACACTTGGAGCAGCCGTCAAACTGCACCATTCGACATGGCGCCTACGCATCCTACGGCCTACCTCACTGGCTCGGACGTAAGCGTCAAACACAATGACGTGACCGAAATGGTGAGCCAGCTGATGAAAAGCTACTGCGAAATTGAAATCGTGGTACAGCAAGACATGCAGGGCACCCTCCAGGCGCATGCCCGGCAACGGCTGGAACAACAGGACTTGATTTCCCAGTTCGTTGCTGTGGAGTTAGATGTCAACGCTTCGATCTTTCACTCAGGTGATGCAAGACAAATAGGGAACGTGCTATCCACCGCGCTGCTGCATCCCCCCGCAATTCGTGATGCACTGGTCAGTGCAAAGGCTTTTGCCGCGACTTACAAAACGCCTTTGCGCGTTCGTCTGCGTATCGACCCCGCCACTTCTCCGCTGCATCATCTGCCTTGGGAAACACTGACCGATCCAAGCATGCCGGATCAATTTCTGTTCGATAACGTGCGCTGCATCTTCTCCCGATACCTGTTCACCCGAGAGCTACGCTTACCGCTGCTGCGTGCCAAGCAAGACATGAAAGCGTTGGTGGCCATCGCGAATCCCCAAGACTTGGTCGGTGCCTTGACTTTCACTTCTGAAGACATCGAACGCCAGCTGGCCATTGCTCGCAAGGCTCTTCTGCCCTTGCCCGCTCGCGTACTCGCGGGCCCGGGGAACGTCACCCTGACAGCACTGATGGAAGCGCTACAGGAGGAAGTGGATATACTGTTCCTCGCCTGCCATGGTGTGACCGGTCACATGGGGAATGCCCTTTGGCTGGAGGACGGTGTTGGCAACGGCCAACTCGTTACTGCCGAAAGCTTTGCCGCGCAAATCGGACAGTTGCGACGCCCTCCCAGCCTGATCATTCTGTGCTCTTGCCAAAGTGCGGGCACCGGCACTGCAGAGCGAAACGAACTGTGCGCCCTGGGACCTCGACTGGCAATGCAGGGGGTCCCTGCGGTGCTGGCCATGCAAGGGTTGTTCAGTTTCGCCAGCGCAGAAGACTATCTGCCTGTCTTCTTCAAGGAACTGGCAAAACATGGGGAGGTGGATCTTGCCGCCGCCAGCGCAAGGTCCGCGATTTTCCAACAGCACGACTGGTGGATGCCGGTGGTTTTCACTCGCCTCGACAGCGCACGCATCTGGTACCCGCCCGGCTTTGACCAGACCGAAGGGGAAACAGATACCTGGAAGGTGATCGTCACCAATGTCAGAGGCAGGACCTGTACGCCGATCCTCGGCCCCGCATTCAGCGAGACGCTATCCGGCCCTCGCCGCGCATTGGCGAACGACTGGGTAGATATTTACCGGTATCCAATGTCCGGTCGGGACGTCGAAGACTTCCCCCAGGTGGCGCAGTACCTCTCCACAACGCGCGGTGAGCTCTTTCTACGCCGGGCATTCTATCGTGGCCTCTACAACAGCCTGTTCGAGCGATTTGGCGACCTTGTTCCAGAGGATATGCGTGAGTATGACGACGACACGTTGATGCAGAAGCTCAACTACCTCCTGTCCATTGTTGGCGCAAAGATGCGCAAGTCAGATCCAAAGGATCCCCATGCGTTGTTGGCGAGCCACAGACTGCCGGTGTATATCACCGCCGATCCCAGTAACCTGCTTTGTGACGCCCTGACTGAAACGGGCGCGGTTCCCCGCACTCGCCTCCTGCGCTGGAATACCGTCGCGAGTTACCGCGATATGCATTTGATTGAACAGGCCTCAGTCCCTGCGTCCAAGATCCCGTCAGCCGACGAGCCGATCATCGTAAAACTGTTTGGCGACCTCGATGAACCCGGCTCGCTGGTACTGACCGAAGACAACTACTTCGAGTACCTCGCCAAAGCCTCCTCGGCGCACGATGCGATGCCGCCCTCGGTACGCTGCCGGGTGATCGACAGTCCCTTGCTGTTCGCCGGTTTCCAGCCCGACGCATGGGAGTTCAGGGTGCTCTTGCGCAGCCTGCTGCAAATGGAAGGCCGTGACCTGCTGCTCAAACACAACCACTTCTCCGTACAGATGGACCCCAACAGCATCCTGGACCCAGGCAGTGCTCGCCGTTACATCGACCAGTACCTTAATTCCAAGGTCAAGCTGCAGATGTACTGGGGCGATGTGCAGGCATTCGTCAACGAGCTGGATGCACGCGTGAACGTGAAGGAGCACCCATGAAGTCGCCCTATGTCGGCCCGGGCCCGTTCGACCAGGATCACACCCTATTCGGTCGTGATGCCGAGCTGGAAGAACTGCAATGGCGCCTGATCGCCGATCGCATCATCGTCCTTTATTCGCCCTCTGGCGCAGGCAAGACATCACTGCTGATGGCAAAAAACGGGCTGATCGCAAGGGTGAGCGATCGCTTCCACGCAATTACTGGCCTGCGGGTCGGGGGTGGCTCTGGTACAGACTTGTCTCATAACCTGTTATTGCAGTTGGCAAGCTACGGTGACACGCCGGTTACCGAGCAAGACACGCTTGAAAGCTATGTTGAACGCCTGACCATTCCTGAGGGCGAATCCAGCAAACGCCTGTTGTTGATTTTCGATCAGTTTGAAGAGGTCTTCACGTGTGGCGCGTCAGAGGAGCAGCAACACACCCTCTTCAAGCAGCTGGGAGCCCTACTAAGCCTGGAGAGATCGCCACCGGATCCCTTATCGAGCACTCCCAAACGCTCCGTCTGGCTGGTGATAAGCATGCGGGAGGAATACTTCTCCTGGCTCGATCCCTTCCGTGACCTGATACCCACGCGCCTGAACCATACTTTTCGCCTTCTGATGCTTGGCATCGATCAAGCTATCGAGGCCGTCAGTCGACCGGCCATGGCCGAGGGTGTGGAGTTCCCCAGTGAGGACGGTGAAGATGCGGCAAGCCTGCTGGTCAAGCGCCTGGGCACCAAGCAAGTACGCACCCCGGACGGGCGGCAGATCTCTCGTGAAAGCGGCACAGTCGAACCCGTCCATATTCAGGTGATCTGGGCTGACCTCTGGCAACGCTTGAGCGATCAAGGCAAGCAACCCGTCACGCGTATCCAGGTGGCCGATGTTCGCGATTTCCCTCTCGGAACGCCCTTACAGGACTATTGCGACAAAGCCCTGGAATCAGCCGCCGTAGATAAGCAGCGTGCCAAGTGCTTACGGGACTGGATTGATCGACGCCTGCTCACGTTTGACGGGTTGCGGGTCGCGCGCAGAGTCGAACTGGACGGCAAGTCTGACCCTCGACAGGACGAACTGGCCAAGTTGGAGGCGGTGCATATCATCCGCCAATACAGCCGTGACGATGGCCAGTGGTACGAATTGGCCCATGATCGCCTGGCCTCCCCGATCAGACGCAGCATTGAAGCCTGGCGCCAGGCACACCTGGCCGCGTGGCAGTTGCTGGCACGCGCCTGGCATCGCGACGGTGAACGTCCGGCATTCTTCAAGTCACTCTCAGGTGCCAGCCAACGAAATATTCCCAAAGAAGCTACCGGACAGGACTACAGCCCACTTGAGGTGCGCTTCATAGAAACCTACCGGCGAGAGAAACGGCGTCGGAATATGCGCAATGGCATCGCATTGTTGTGCCTGGTGGCAGTGTCGGTCATTACCTGGAACCACTTTGGGCAGGAGCGCAATCTGCTTGCCGCACGGGGCACTAATGCCATGCAGGTCGCACTGCTGTCGATTCTTGGCAGGGATCCTGCGCCAGACTTGGGTAACCTAGCGGCGTTACTAGGCATGCAACTACAGGAGGCGCATCCGGAATGGCTGTCGGTAAATTTCCAACGATTGCTAGGTGATCAACTCACCCGGGCACAGGGCATTGAACGCATCGTTCTACAAGGCTCAGGCCCGACCCGCAAGATCGCGCAAAATGAGCGTTTCCTGATCATTGCCGACATTGGTGAGGGTCGGCATTCGGTCGAGGTCCTCGACCTTAACCAGGAACAACTACCACAACCCATCGACACTATTGCATTGAAAGAGGCTCACCCTTCAGGCATCAGCGCGATCAGTATAGCGAGCGACCAGTACTTCCTAACGGCTGACTACAAGGGCACCGTATCTGTCTGGAGCAGTGCCACTCGGCAATTCGTCAAAACACTGGATACTCAAAACAGGGGCAGCGCCGTAAAGGCGATGTCCTGGATGGAAGGCAAGCTGTTCCTGGGGCACAACAATGGGGTCGTGGACGTCTGGCAGGTTGATACTTTTACCGAGTCCCCAAAATGGCTCGCGGGCACTCAACTGCAATCCAGAGTGAGCGACCTGAGCCCATTCGATCATGGCAATGCTGTCGCGGTCACCGATATTTCCAGCTTGGATGCCGTCACACTCCTGAGCTTTCGCGATGGGGTAAAAAAGAAACGCACGCTCCTGCCCCAGCTCAAGGAAAACGGCTATGGCAGGGCCTATTACAGCGTTGCTGTCAGCCCAGATGAACGGTTTATCGCTGCAAGCAACCGCACCGGTCAAGTCCAAATATGGAGGACCTCGGACAACAAGGGCGTCGCAAGTTTCCATGCCCATGACCGGGCGGTTGCACAAATGCGCTACCTCGGTGACGGTAGCTTACTGACCGCTGGCTGGGACGGTCTGTTGAAGCGCTGGTCGTTCACAGACGAAGGTACGCCGGTAGGCGAAGTACTCAATAGTTTCGCTCACCAACTGGCAGGCTTGACACTAGCCCCCAACCAACAGGAAATCCATGTAAGCAGTGAACGAGGCGATGTGTTCAGGATTTTATTGAACCTCGACCTCCACCCGATTGGCCGGCTGGTCAAGGGAACGAGCTCGGCTTTTGGTTTGGTGCAAGCACCGGGAAAACCAGAATTGATGGCGGCCATGAGCGACGGACTGAGCCGCTATCACCTTAACGAAGACGGAAGCGCCACACAGACCGATTTCTGGCCAATCCCCACCGTCAGGAGCATCGCACGCGCTGAAACCGCGGGGGTGCAATTCGTGGCGACACAGAAGCAAGTCTTCCTAGTCCGTGATCAGGAAGGCAGTGATGCCATTCCCACCACTGTGTTTACCGCCGAAACGCTCATCGACTGGATTCGTAGCGACGAACACGGGCGACTGTTGATTGTGAAAAGCGGCAACAGCCTGAGGCTGCTGGCATTCGCCAAAGGATATCAGCACTGGTGCCCAGTCAACTTCGACCAAGCGCCCGCCGAAACTATCAGTCTGGCCACCTTCAGACCGGGTTCGTCTGAGTTTGTAACCACCCAGAAAAATACGGCTCAGGTATGGCGTTTCACCGGTATCGACGACGATTGCAAAGATGTCCGACTCATGCCGACAAACTATGCCATTCCCTCTGGGCTGGGTGATTTCCTCACTGTCGGCTTCTCGCCGTCCGGCCAACACCTGTGGTTGGGTACGTTCACCGGGCAAATCTATGCAGTGGACCTGCAAAATCCTTCAAAAGGCACAACACTACTGGAAGGTACATCGACCTTGGAACCCAGTGCGCTGATCGCCAGTAACGATACGTTGGTCGTCGGAGATACCCGGGGGCGCCTCTACCTCTATCTTCCAGACAGAGCCGGGCAAGCGGATAGTTTCAACCGCCTGTCCTTGCCCTTGCTGATCAACCAGCATTTTCATACTTCGACCATCAGATCACTAGATCTCTCGGCTGACGGGCGCTGGCTCGTTTCCTCATCCGATACCGGCACTGCAGTCTGGGATCTGCGCCTGAAGACCTGGAAACGCAAAGCCTGCGAGCTCGCAGGTGACAGGTCGTTCAATAGAGATGAACAAGAGCGGTATTTCAAGTACATCCCCGCCCCATCTAACCCATGCAACATTCGACTGTAACTTTGCAAGGAGGCCATCATGCCGTATCGCACGATTCCGAATACTGACGGGCGTTATTTTATGCTGGTGGTGGATCAGCAAGGCGACGAGCTCACCAAGGATCCCGACGCAGAGAACGGTATGCTGAGCCAGCGCCTGCTTCAACACCTGCGCAATGAAGCATTCAGTGATCTGTTCATATGGATACACGGTTGGAAAGGCGCTGTGCCCGACGCCATCGATCAGTTCGACCGCTGGATTGGCGCTTTCAATCGTAACCACGACGACTACCAACGCATGCTCGCCAAGCACCCCGGTTTCAAGGCCTGCCATCTGGGCTTCCACTGGCCAAGTCTGAGTTGGGGCGACGAGCAAGTCTCGTCAGGAAACAGCTTTTCGCCCACAGCCCACGGCACCGTCGAGGAGCGGGTGGCCTTCCACGCCACTGAACTTGGCGACACTCCAGCCGTACGCGTTGCACTGCACCAACTGTTCGAGGAAGCGCGAACCCACGCTGGCGCTGACTACCTCACAGACAACGCCCGCCAAGCCTATCTCGCGCTGAACTCCGCCCTCGAATTAGGCGCCAACGGGCAAGCAGGCAATGGCAGTGAAGATCGCGAAACCTTCGACCCCGACCAGGCATTTGACTCTGCCGAATTAATCGGTACAGACTTTGGCGGTTTATCCAACCAGCTCCTGGCGCCTCTGCGTCAGCTGACGTTCTGGACCATGAAGAAACGCGCCCGCGTCGTCGGCGAACGTGGCCTGCACAGGCTACTGCTAAGCCTGCAGCATGATCGACCCGAATTGCGTATTCACCTGATGGGCCACAGTTTCGGCTGTATCGTTGCCAGCGCCTCGCTAGCCGGGCCAGAGGGCAAAGATCCATTACCGAATGCTGTGGACTCCTGCGTGCTGGTACAAGGCGCACTGTCACATTGGGCATATGCCAGCAAGATTCCCTATGGCACAGATATCCGCGGCTACTTCAGCCATTTACTGAGCAGCCAGAAAGTCAAAGGTCCACTGGCTATCACCCGTTCGATCCACGACTACGCCGTCGGCAAGATCTATCCTTGGGCGGCAGGGATGGCCAACCAAGTGGCATACGATTTAACTACTCTGCCCCGCTACGGCGCCATAGGCGCCCACGGTATCTGCGGTGTGGAAACGGCCGAGTACCTGAAGATGCTTCCTGCGGGCGACGCCTATACCTTCAAGGCAAGTGGCATCTACAACTTAGACGCGAGCGCCTATATCAAGGATGTTAGCGATGGCCTGTCCGGTGCGCACAACGATATCGACGGGAAGGAAGTGGCTCACTTAATTTGGGAGGCCGCACGATGAACGATTCCACCGAGCACTTTCTGGCTTTCGGTATCCACGCGGATACCGGTCTGCCGCTAACGTGCGAATTTCCCGTTTCGGTCAATGGGCAACTCAGCAATGAGGCACTCGCCCAACGTGCAGCCGGAATTGCCTACTCGAACAATGATCACATGGGTGCAACTGCCGGTTTCGACCTCGAAAAGCTGGACGAGGTTGGCTGGGGTTTAATATTCGCCATCGATGTGGACCCTGCCCCCTATCTTGAACAACTTGAACCCCTGCTGGCGCTCAGGAAGGAACAGGCCGGCGCACGTTTTCGCATTTTCTCCGGCCCGGAAGGACCGCGCCCCGATGAAAGTGCGAACAACTGGCTGAACCGTCATGGAACAGCCCTGAACATTATCGATCCCGACCTGGGTGTTCCCTTCTACTTGTTGCTGGTTGGCCCGCCGACGCACTTATCCTTTGAGTTTCAATACTCACTCGATATTGTCGCCGGTGTCGGACGCCTCGATTTCCCCACGCTCGAGGACTACCGTCACTACGCCAAGAGCGTGGTCAAACATGATCAGCATGATGAGTGCCGCACCCGACGCACTATTGAGTTATTCGCCACCTGCCATGACTTCGACGCCGCCACGCAACTGTTCACTGAAAAAGTGGCCCGTCCCTTGAGCGAAGGGCCGAATGCGCTAGGCGCCAAATTTGGTTTCGCCGTCAACCCCACCCTGGGAGACCAATCCACAAAAGCTCGCTTGGCCAGCCTTCTCAGCCACCCCACACAAGCGCCGTCATTGTTGTTTACCGGCACCCACGGAATGGCATTCAACGCAGACGACCCACGCCAACTTGAACACCAGGGCGCGTTGGTCTGCCAGGACTGGCCGAGTTATGGCGACCTCACTGCCGAGCATTGGTTCTGCGCCCAGGACGTACCTGAACATGCAAACATTCACGGCATGATCCACTTTTTTTTCGCCTGCTATGGGGGCGGCACTCCAGAGCACGATAACTACACATTCACCGAACCGCGCAAACGCATCGCCAATGCACCGACCACTGCCCGACTCGCCCAAAAACTCCTGTCCCTGCCCCAGGGAGGTGCCCTGGCATCGCTGGGCCACGTGGATCGGGCATGGGCGTCAAGCTTCCTGTCAAAGCGAGGCATAGCTCAGACCCAGGCCTTTCGTGATGTCATCCATCGGCTGATGCTGGGTAACCGTATTGGCCACGCTACCGATCAGTTCAATACCCTATGGGGCACGTTGAGTACACAGCTCGTTGTGCTGCTCAACAACTTGAGTTACGGAAAACAACCCACTCACGAATTAATGTCATTGCGCATAGCCCGTGACGACATGCGCAATTACGTTGTGTTGGGCGATCCGGCTGTCCGGCTCCGTGCGGAGCCCCGCTAACTTCATCCACTTTTCAAGGTTGAAATGTCTCATGGCAAGGAAGAAGGCAAAAAACTCCAGTGGCACCAGCATCCTGATGGTTTTTGCACTGACCTTCGCAGTCGCTGCGATTCCGAAGAATGCTTGGATCGCCATTGGCGTCATAGCTTGCATCGGCGCGATTCTATGGCTGCTGGCTCATCGCGCAAAGCGACAGCGCGATCCAATCCCGACATCGCCTCCAGAGCTAACTCGCCCGCAGAACTCACAAGGTATAGACCTTACGTTCTCTATCCGTGAGGTTTCGACGAGCAATATGGATGTTGAAGAAAGTCCCGAGTTTTATACCGTCCAACTCGGCTCGCGCCCCTTCACCTCCTTTAAAATTCCAGATGCAGGCTCACAGAAGTCTGATGCCCGCTGGGTGCCGGCAGGCGAGTCTGTCACTGTTTCTGGCTTTTCGCTTCCCGGCGGTATGTTCTATGTCGGGAGTACGCTGGGTGGCCGATACGACGCGCAAGAGCCCTCACTGATCAACCCAAAACTCCGGATTGCCAAGGCATACGTCGATATTGAAGAGCGGCTGATGCCTTACTGGCCAAGTTTTCATTCCATTACACCGGAGGCTCGGCGCGGATACCTTCAATGGCTTGCAGGTGGGCGTAATGATCCACTTGCGGACACCGGCTATGTCTTTTTGTTTTTCTATGGACTGGAGCGCCGGGTACTCGTTGATAGCGTAGAGAATCCCAAGGTAATTGCTGAGACTCCTTTGATAGTCGAAGAAGTCCAGCGCCTATTGAGTATTTATGGGGAGAACCGGTCGTTCAGGGGATATGCGGGCGGCTTACTGGATTACCTGGAAAACACTGCTGTTGACCCAAATTTCTACCTTGGCCCGCCTCCCGAAGTTGCTGCTTTAAACTACGAAATGCCACTGCCGCTGCGCATGGGTTTGGGGCAACACGCCTCCAACAAGCGTCCACTAGATGCCGATTGGGCGTTGGCATGGGCGCTAGCCGACCCCAACATCGGTAAACGCACCCCGGTGACGCGCTGCAAAGAAGTCTTCTCAACATTGTTCAAGCTCAAATACGCAAGCTTCCATCCTGCGGGTCTGATCCTGGCGCAAAACAAGACCAAGCTTAAGACCAGCTACCGCCCAGCATCTGCGGTGTTAAAGGCACCCACGCTAAATCTGGGTGATCTTCCTGACGTCATGGCAACCTCAGGAACACGTAAAAATTTGCAACTGCTTGTCGAGCTATGCACCAGCGAGCTTGAGCCCTACAGCCGTTATTTGGGACGAAACCCTGAAAGCGCAGAAGCCCTTGAGGGCCTCCTGCAGCTTCCTGTCATCCTCTGGCCGGCGGCGGCCCGTACAGAGTTGGACGAGCTTCGATCCAGGATCGGTGACGATCTGATTGTCATGAGCTTTGGCGAACTCGCGGGTCGATTCAAAAGCGCCGGTGTGTTGTCTCGCGACAAGGTACTCGCGCTTGCCCGTGCACTAGAATCGCTTCATATCGGAATGGAGCCCGACGTACTGGCCGGTAGCAGAATACCGAAAGCTGAAGACCGAATCGCATTGTTCGTGACCCTGCCCGAAGACGGATCACTCCGGGCCTCTACTGCATACAACGCTGCATCAGTAACCCTTGATCTGTCCAGTGCAGTGGCATCTGTCGATGGTGACACCTCCAATGAGGAGTTCACGCTGCTTGCTCAGCACATCGACTCATGGAATCACCTGAGCGTTGCCCATCGCAAGCGTCTAAAGGCGCATCTGCGAATTCAGCTCCAGCAACCACCAACGCTCGCAAGCCTGAAGAAAAAGCTCGATCCCTTGACCGTCGAAGCAAAGCGCATGATCGCCAGCTTCCTGGCTCACCTGGCGCAAGCCGATGGCACCGTCAGTCCATCGGAAGTGAAGCTTCTTGAGCGAGTTTATAAGGCGTTGCAACTGGATAGTCAGCTGCTTTATGGCGACCTTCACGGAGCAGCATCTGGGGCGAGTATTGCGCCCGTTGCGCCAGCAACCAGCTCTCCCCAATCCGAACCTGGGGCACAAGTCTCTGTAACTGCGAAGCAAGGCTTCGTGCTCAATCATGAGCGGATTGCACAGCTGCAGCGGGAGACGGCTGAGGTCTCCGCCCTCCTTGCCCGGGTCTTCACTGATGATCCGGTCGAGGAGGCTGAACAGCCCGTTGAAGCTGCAGAATCGGCTCCGGAGTCGAGCGCTGATATTGCGGGCCTCGATTTGGAGCACTCTGCATTCCTTCGTTTGTTGATCTCACGTCCTGAATGGAGCCGCTCCGAACTTGAAGCCGCCGCCAGCGACATGGAGCTGATGCTCGATGGTGCCTTGGAACAAATCAATGACATGGCTTTTGAACGTTTCGACATGCCCGTCACTGAGGGTGATGACCCCGTCGAGATCAATACAGACATCCTGGAAGAGTTAGCCCTATGAGCACTATCAGAGCCAAGGATCGCGACGCGGTCGTACAATCGCTGCGCGCCGGTGTTGTTCCTCGTGTCGGCCAACACTTGATTCAGGTGGGCCGGGTGGGCGAACTCGATGCACTGATCAAGGACGTCAATCGTCTGGTCGAAAGTGGCTCAGCCTTTCGGGTTGTGATTGGTGAGTACGGTGCAGGCAAGACGTTCTTTCTGAATTTGGTGCGAGCCATCGCTATGGAGCGAAAACTCGTGACCATGCACGCTGATTTGAACCCTGATCGCAGACTGCATGCCACCGGGGGACAGGCACGCTCGCTTTACTCCGAGCTGGCCAAGAACATGTCGACGCGCACGAAGCCCGACGGCGGGGCCATGCAAGGCATCGTTGAGAAATTCATCTCCCAAGCCAAAACCGAAGCAAAGGCGGCAGGTATTGACAGCGAGACTGTCATCCGTGCCCACCTGAGCGAGCTGACCGAGATGGTCAATGGATATGATTTCGCCGAAGTGATTGCTGCATATTGCCGCGGTTTCGAGGAGGGCAATGAGCAACTCAAGGCCGACGCGATCCGTTGGTTGCGTGGCGAGTTCACCACCAAGACGGATGCCCGAGCGGCCTTGGGTGTACGGACCATCATCGATGATGCTTCTGTCTACGATCAGCTTAAACTGCTTTCCAGATTCATCAGACTCGCAGGGTTCGGCGGTCTGATGATCTGCCTCGACGAACTGGTTAACCTCTACAAGCTGGCGAATACTCAAGCTCGTAATGCCAACTACGAACAGATCCTCCGTATCCTCAATGACTCCTTGCAGGGATCGTCCGAGGGGCTTGGTTTCGTATTGGGTGGCACGCCCGAGTTTTTGATGGACACTCGTCGAGGGCTATTCAGCTACCCTGCCCTGCAATCGCGACTGGCCGAGAACTCGTTTGCCAAAACCGGACTCGTGGATCTTTCGGGGCCCGTCATTCGTCTCACCAGTCTTACCCCTGAGGACTTCTACGTACTGCTTCAGAAGCTTCGTCACGTATATGCTGGCGGCGATGCTGAAAAATATTTACTGCCTGACGAGGCGCTCCCGCTGTTCATGGCGCACTGCAACCAACGCTTGGGTGAAGCCTACTTCCGTACACCGCGCACCACGATCACAGCATTCATCAACCTGCTGGCCATTCTGGAGCAAAACCCAGGTGCCGATTGGCGGACGCTGCTTGGAGGCGTCGAGGTCGCCAAAGACTTGGGCGGCGAAGACGACACGAAAGTCGACGCGGACGATGAACTTGCCACCTTCACGCTCTGACTCATCGGGTTTCGACCAGCTAGAATCCCGAATCCAGCGATGGATTTGGGCTGAAGGCTGGACTTCCTTGCGCGACGCCCAAGAATGGGCAGTGCCTGTACTGGTGAATGCCAACCAGGACGTCATCATCGCCGCAGCAACTGCGGCGGGGAAAACCGAGGCCGCTTTCCTTCCCATACTCACCAATCTACTTAACCACGATGACCCGCCTGGCGCCGTGTTGTATATCAGCCCCCTCAAGGCCTTAATCAATGATCAATGGGACAGGTTAAGCCGTCTCTGTGAGCAGCTTGAGATCCCTGTAGTGGCCTGGCACGGAGATATTTCTTCGAGCAAAAAACACCGCTTTCTAAAGTCGTCTGAGGGCGTGCTGTTGATCACCCCTGAATCCCTTGAAGCACTGTTCGTAAACCGTGGCTCAAGTCTTGGCGGAGTATTCCAAAATCTACGCTATATCGTCGTAGACGAGCTGCACGCGTTCATCGGTAGCGAACGAGGCAAACAACTTCAGTCACTGATGCATCGGGTAGAACTTGTCACCGGGCACCGTCTCCCTAGGGTCGGGCTGTCAGCCACGCTCGGCGATATGAAGATGGCGTCGGAGTTTTTGCGTCCGGGAAATGCCGATGGGGTTACCGTCATTGAGTCAAAAAGCTCCAACCAGACGCTTCAGGTGCAGGTTCGCGGTTACATCCAGCCGCCAATGAGCGAGCTCAAAAAGAAGCCCGTCGAGCGCTCTTCTGATCAGGAGGAAAATGAAGACGAGACGGAAAACGAGGCAAGCCCTGACTTCGCGATTGCTGATCATCTATACAAGGTGTTACGCGGCAGTAATAACCTGATTTTCCCGAACAGTCGGTCTCAGGTTGAATGGTACGCAGACCAACTGCGTCGCCGTTGCGAGAAAGATGGTCTGCCCAACGAATTCTGGCCTCATCACGGCAGTCTTTCAAAGGATCTGCGGGAGCAGGCTGAACATGCTCTCAAGGCAGGTAACCAGGCAGCATCGGCGATTTGCACCACGACGCTTGAACTCGGAATAGACATCGGCAGCATCAAAACAGTGGTGCAGATTGGTGCCCCACCATCGGTGGCGAGTCTGCGACAGCGTTTAGGGCGATCTGGCAGACGCCCAGGAGAAAAAGCAACGCTGCGCGTTTACTGCAAGGAGTCACCACTCAAAGATGCATCGAGCCTCTCGGATCAATTGCGCCAAGGCTTGGTTCAGACCATTGCCATGGTTCGACTGCTGGCCAGGGGGTGGTTTGAACCTCCCAGGGCTCAGGGCATTCACGCGTCCACCCTTGTTCAGCAATCCCTTTCCATCATTGCCCAGTGTGGTGGCGCATCTGCAGCAGACCTCTGGAGAGTCTTGATTGCAGAGGGGGCTTTTCCGAATGTCGAGAAGTCAGACTTCGTGAAGCTGCTCAAGTCCCTGGGTGAGCATGAACTCATTGTTCAAGACAGTTCGGGGTTATTGCTCCCAGGGACGGTTGGAGAGCGACTGATCAACCACTACGAGTTCTATAGCGCATTCACCAGCGATGAAGAATTCCGCCTGATGTGTGAAGGTAAAGCGCTGGGATCAGTCCCCGTAAGCCGCCCGTTGACCAAGGATCAACGCATCATCTTTGGAGGCCGGAGATGGCAGGTGCGTGATGTTGATCTCCAGGCCAAGGTCATTATTGTTTCAGCCGCACGCGGTGGTGCCCCTCCTCAGTTCGATGGTTTGGGCGCTATGGTGCATGACACTGTGCGCGAAGAGATGCGCGCAGTCCTGGCAGACCCGGCCGCTTGCCCGTTTATCGATCGCGGCGCTCAAGCGTTACTCGATGAAGCTCGAAAGACATTTGTCTCATTGGGTCTTGGCGAGCGTTACCTCATCGAGTCGAGCGGAAAATGTTATTTGATCAGTTGGCTAGGTGATTACGCCAATGATGCGCTACGCCTGCTGCTCAATCATGTGGGCCTTTCTTGTGATAACTCGGGCCTTGCTATAGAGATCGACGCGAACATCGATCAGGCAAAAGCCGCACTCAAGGCCGTGGGTAGTTTGGACCCAAGCGATCTCGATTCGACTCTCGCAGATGTGGAGAACATGCTGCGCGAAAAATGGGATTGGGCGCTGCCAGAGCCGTTGCTCGTGAAGTCTTTCGCTTCAATCTCGCTCGATATTTCTACCGCAGTATTTTTTGCCCAGAGACAGTCCGCGAGCTGAATTTAAGCTAGTTGAGCCCTATTGGATTGGCGGGCCAGCACAATACAAGCGCTTGATCATTACGTATCACTCTGAAGGAGCAGCGATGTCTTTTGCGAAACGTTCGACCGTTGTAGTGCAGGGCCGCCTAGCCATGCGCCATCAACGTCTGGCCTTGGCCCGAGAAGGCCGCCATGGCGTCCAAGTGATGACTTTTGAGCAGTTGGCGGTTCGACTGGCAGGTGGATTCACCTGCCCGATAGACGACGAAAGCCTGCGCGCGGCCATTCAAATGGCCCTACCCTGTGTAGGCTTGGGTGAACTGGACAGCATCAAAACGCTTCCCGGGATGACTAACGCAGCGACGGAAACATTGCGTAAAGCTTGGTATGCAGGGATCGAGTTTGAAACGCGCGCGGCCGAACATCCCCGGTTGGATGCCATCGCTCGCCTGGAAGCAGCAGTACTCGATCAACTGCCTGCGGCGGTGCTGCGCCCGCTCGATATCGCTGCCGCCGCCCAGAATCGTATTGCTCATGCCGCAGTAGTCCTCGGCGAGGTGCTTATTGAAGGCTTGAGCGACCTACCTCCCTGCTGGCGGCCGCTACTCATAGCACTGGCCCAAAACGTTTCGGTACAGTGGAACTTCGGTCCGAGGCCAATGCCCGATTGGTTGGATGGCAGTGCAGTCAGCGTTCAACAGGCACCCGCGCAAACACCTGCAATCTGCGCAGTTAGCGCGGCAACGACCTACCACGAGTCCATTGAGGCGATGCGGTGGGTGCGAAAACTGCTCGTATCTGGTGTGCCTCCCTCCGAGATCGCAATCGCCGCCTCGTCCACCACCGAATACGATGAACACTTCCTGGCTTTGCGCGCTGATGCCAACCTCGATCTGCATTTCGTTCACGGAATCAAGACCGTCAGTACTCGTGAAGGCCAAGCAGCGGCTGCATTAGCCGATATCGTGGTTTACGGCCTGTCGCAGTCGCGTGTCCGCCGCCTGGCATCTCTTTGCCGTGGTTCGGCAGCCTGGGAATCGCTACCCAAAGGCTGGCAACGCATCCTGCCAAACGACGCGCCACTTCTGAAAGTGAAGTCGTGGGAGCAACTTTTTTCGCGCCTGGAGGCCAGCTCCTGGGTGGATGGTCAGGACCATACGCCTACATTGCGGACCAGTATTGAACTGCTGAGCCAAGGCCCCGAAGCGGCCACGCAGCTCGGGAAAATGTTTCTCAAAGGACGCGCGCTGACCATATGGAACAAGGCGCTTCAGGCCGGGCCGGCGGTGTCCATCGACCAAACCCTGGAAACCTTGAAGCAGGATGATGGGCTAGATGCCTGCATATCGATCGCCTGGATGCCTGCCAGCACCCTAGCTGCGTCGCCACGACGTTACGTACGTTTGATAGGTCTGAACGCGTCCCAGTGGCCGCGTACTGTGGACGAGGATCGGCTGATCCCGACCCATGTCATTCCCACATCGCTGCTCGATCCACTGTCGCTCAATCTCGCTGATCGTCGAGACTTCGAGATCATCCTGGCCAGCACCGACGGAGAAGTCGTGCTGTCCCGCGCACGCAGAGACAAGGACGGACGTTTGCTAGGACGAAGTCCGCTGCTCGGCTCGCAGCCCGAGGAAGCCTATTTGCGCCGCCACGCCGTACCTGAGCATGCTTACAGCGAGACCGACCGGCTCATGGCGCGCCCGAACGAGCTACAGGCACAACCACAAGCGTTGAGCGCGCAGCGTTGCTGGAACAATTGGAGAAGCACGGCCATAACCGCCCATGACGGCCTTGTTCGGGCCGAGCACCCCTTGATCGATGCGATCCTCGATCGTACCCAATCGGCCAGTTCACTTCGCCATTTGCTTCGCAATCCGATTGGTTTCGTATGGGCCTATGGATTGGGCTGGCGCGCCCCACAAAGCGCTAGCGAGCCTTTGGTGCTCGATGGTGCACAGAACGGCAACCTGGTCCACGAAATTCTCGAGAAGGCCTTGCTCATCATCGAAAAATCAGACGGCCTGGCGAATGCCCCTGAGACCTTGATCGAAACCGCAGTTGCCACCGCGGTGGCTGATGTTGCCATCCAATGGGAAACCGAACACCCAGTGCCTCCCCGAATTATCTGGGAACGTACGCTGGAAGCTGCTCGCACGATGGCAAATTGGGCACTGAGTGAACGCGAAGGAGTGCCGTCGGATTCTCGTGCCTATGCCGAAGTGCCCTTCGGCGGCTCAAGCTCTGAGCCTTCAGTAACATTGCCCTGGAACACCGCCGAATCAGTGCCAATTCCTAGTACGGGGTTCAATATCACCGGCTACATCGATCGACTGGACCTATCCGCTGATGGAGCTAAAGCATTTGTTCGCGACTACAAGACCGGCCGCAAGCCAAAGGATGAAATAGAGCTGGATGGCGGGCGCGAACTGCAGCGCTGCCTTTACTCCTTTGCGGTAAAGGCATTGTTAGGGGATCAGGTTGCCGTGAGCGCTTCACTGCTTTATCCGCGTGATAAGACCAGTCTTCACCTCGCTGACTCCCAAGACGTAATGAACAGACTCACCGACTATCTCCAGGCGGCAAGGACAAGCCTGGTGAGTGGCGTGGCGGTACCGGGCACTGACGCGGGCATCAACTATGACGAGCTCGCGTTCGCATTGCCCGCCAATGCAAGCGCCACTTACTGCAAACGCAAACTACCGGCCGCAACGGAAGCATTGGGCGAAGCCGCCAATATCTGGGAGGAAAAATGATGAGCGCGCTAACCAGGGTTCTCAAGGATGACAATGCGCGCTGGCAGGCGATAAGCCAGCACGATCGCTCGTTTCTAGTGGAGGCCGGAGCAGGCTCCGGCAAGACTGCTGTTATGGCCGGGCGCATCGCGCTGATGCTGGCCGATGGCATTCGTCCGAGCAATATTGCTGCGGTGACCTTCACCGAGCTCGCCGCCAGCGAGCTGCTGGTGCGCGTACGCAACTTCGTTTCCGAGCTTTGCTCCAGTGTCATCTCAGCCGAACTTCGCGTTGCGCTCCCCAATGGGTTGTCCGAGGCGCAGCTCGAAAACCTTCACACCGCCCGCGCCGCAATTGATGAAATCACATGCTCAACAACTCATGGCTTCTGCCAGCGCTTGATCAAACCCTACCCGGTTGAAGCTAACCTCGATCCGGGCGCTGTTGTCATGGACGCCCAAGCGGCTGAACGTACATTCAATGGGATCGTAGATGACTGGCTGCGAGAGACGCTGAATACCAACAGAAGCAGCGTTATCGCCGAGATGGTGATGCATAGCCCTGATGAGACCCTGACACTCATCCACCTTGTCGCCGACAAACTGCGCCAGCACCGTGGGGTTTCGGCTCCAGCTGCGCCCCCTATCCAGCTCGCTCAAATAGCACTCCAACGCGCAGCCGCCAACTTTGTAGCCTTCACCAGCAGCGCGAGTGTGCATGAACCTGAAACTGCGATTAAAGCCTCACAATTGGCTGAGCTTGCAGCCGAACTAAGCGCAGGCGCATCACTGGAGACGTCTACGGGGACGATTCGGGCTCTGGTGCTACGACCCCACCAGGAACTTTGTACCCAAGCGGGCGATTTCAAAGCCTATAAATTCAAAGGAAAATGGGAGACAGCTGCCAAGCTGGCAGGCTTGTCGAAGGCAGAGGGTGCTCAGCTCAACGATCAGGCACAAGCTCACTATGAGGCATGCCGCCAAGCATGGACTGAGGTACAGCAATCGGCTGCTGCTCAAGCCTTGGCAGCCGTGATCGAAGAAACTCAACAGGCCGTAGATAAATACGGTGAGTACAAACGTTCCACTGCGAGGCTTGATTACGACGATCTGATCTACACGGCGCGCGATTTGTTGCGCGATCATCCCGAGGTGTGCAGTGCATTAGGGCAACGCTTTGTACATGTACTGGTCGACGAATTCCAGGACACCGATCAGCTTCAGGCAGAGATCTTCTGGCGGCTTTGTGGAACGCCAGGCAGTACGCCTGACGACTGGACAACGTTCCAGATCCGCCCTGGCGCGCTCTTTCTGGTGGGGGACCCCAAGCAGGCCATCTATCGATTCCGCGGCGCCGATGTCAGCGCCTATGTGCAGGCTCGCGAGGCATTCAAGGAGCAGGCCCCAGACAGCCTACTCGCTATCAGCACCAACTTCCGCTCATGCTCGTCGATCCTCACTTACGTCAACGAGCGCTTCCAGGGCATCTTATCGTCACCCGGGCAATCCGGCTTCACCGCGCTTGAGGCTTTTCATGGCGAGCGTGACACGCCTTGCGTTGCTGCACTGAATATTGCTGCTGCAGATGCCGACGGCAAGTCCAGCTCTGAACAACAACGCGATGCAGAAGCCGAAGCCGTCGCCGATCTCTGTGCGCGCCTGATCGGTAGCCAACCAGTCGCAGACCGCAATGGGACCGCAACCCGCCCCTGCCAGCCTGGAGACATCGCTCTCCTCGCGCCCACCGGGACTGACCTGTGGCGTTACGAACAAGCGTTAGAGCAGCGTGGGATACCGGTGGCTACCCAGGCTGGCAAAGGACTCTATTGGCGTCAAGAAATTCAAGATTTGATCGCGCTAACCCGAGTGCTGGCCGACCGGCGCGATACGCTAGCACTCGGCTCACTGCTGCGTGGCCCGCTGGTCGGGTTGAGCGAGGAAGAACTTCTGGATGTGGTGTGGACGCTGCCACGAAATGCAGATACACCAGAGCGACTTCCCTCCCTGGATCTGAGCACTGGGAGCGCAGACATCACTCATCCACTGGCCCGTGAGATTATCGAAAAGCTGCAATCACTCAATCGGCGAGCGAATTCAACCACTCCCCATGCACTGTTATCCCAGGCGGTGGATATGCTGCAGGTGCGCCCGTTGCTATTGCAGCGCCATGGGGGCCAAGCCGAACGAGCCCTGGCCAATATTGATCTTTATTTAAGCTTTTCGACTACCTATGCAGGCGCCGGCTTACGCGCCTTCTCTGAAGCGATGACCGCAGCCTGGGAAGATGAGACCCGGGCCGTGGAAGGCCGCCCAGATGCCCAGGAAGAAGCAGTTGCGCTGGTGACGATGCACGCCGCAAAAGGCTTGGAGTGGCCCATTGTAATTCCCATCAACACAATGACCCAGATCATGTCGGCAAGCGGTGCCGTAGTTGATCGACATAGCGACACCCTCTATTGCAAGGTGCTGAAAATTGCGCCGGCGGGTCATGAAGCGGCTATGGATAAAGAGAAAGAGGAACTTGAACGCGAGCGTATCCGACTGTGGTACGTAGCGGCGACGCGTGCTCGAGAATTGCTGGTACTTACGCGTCACGACACTGTTCCTTCGAAATCTGCATGGGCCAGCCTGCTCGACCTGGACCTAGCGAACCTTCCGGAACCTCACCTCGCGGATTGGCCAGCGCATGTCGTTGTTACGAATGGGCTAGACAGCAACTACCAGACGCGCGAAAGGTTTGCTAGGGAAGCTGAAGCCATTGCTGCGAGCCAGCCGCAGCTGTGTTGGCTTGCACCGAGTCGCAATGAAGGCACCGGTGGAGCTGTACTTGAAGAGGAAACGATAGAAATTTGGACAAGCACCTCCGATGATCAAACGCACGATTTGGAAACGTTGCCACAGGTGCAAGGCGGCCGCGAACGTGGGCTTATTCTGCACAAGCTTATGGAGGAAGTGCTGACTGGCGAAACCGATGCGCAGTTGGTGTCGCTCATTGATCGCGCTCGTGAACTGATCCTGGCACTTGGACAGACGCCTGTCGCCGACCCAGCCACAGGTCTTGCCGCGGAGGAGCTGGCTAGTTGTGTAACCAGGACGCTGGAACTACCCGAGGTCGCCGCTCTGCGGAAATTTCTACTTCCAGAATTCGTGGTCTATTCAGCGAAGGCCGAAGACGGGCAGGAAACTGCTACCGTCGGTATCGCTGACGCGCTGACATTTACGGAGTCTGGATTACCGGACGTCATAGTGGACTGGAAAAGTGATGTAGACCCTGCGCCTGCTGCGCTCAAGCACTATCAGGAACAGGTACAGACCTACCTTGATATTACCCATGCCATGCGCGGAATGATCGTATTCATGAGTACAGGCCGTGTCGTTGAGGTACGGCCCACAAAGGCTCTTGTGGATTCAATCGTGTAACGCTTCAACGAAAAGTCTCCCTTCGACTGGCGTGAAGACGGCCGCTGTAGTGACTCCAGCCGACACCGTCCGTCTTCCGCCACACGACTTCCGTAAAAGTGAGTTCCGCAAGCTGCGCCAATGCCCCCATGTGGCTCCGAAGCATTGGCTGCATTGCCTGACGAAAACGAATGCAATCGCTCGCCAACTGCAGCAGACAGCTGCACGTACGATAGCGGTATAACAAGCCCCAGAAAAACAGGTCTCGCAGGCAGCCGCGCTTTCGGTCGGCCAGCTTACTTTGACCGTAACGCGCGGGGGTGGGATTTCGAGGCAGATGGTGGCAGCGGTGATATCTAATCGTGAAGTCGGCGGCTGTGGTGTCAGCGGGATGAAGGTAGGTTGCAGGGCGACACTTTTCTGCGATTGCAGCCGAATCCACTTATGGACGAGGTTCGCGTTGAGGCTGTGGCTCAGTGCAATGTTGGCAATCGAAGCACCGGGCTGGGCGCACTCTTGAATGACTTGGGCTTTGAAGGATTTGGAATAGGAACGGTGTTGTGGCTGCATGAAAGACCCGCTTAAAAGGCTAGAAATGGTGCCCACTTAAATTTGAGGGTGTAATTAGTTTTGTGTAAACGGTCATTTGGCAGGAGACTGCCTACCCCAAGGAAATCCAATGACCGAGCCAAAACCCAAGCGCGCCAAACGAGTCAAGCCTGATCCTGAACTGGTTAAACTGGCCGACAGTCTGCTGGCCAACTACAAAAAGCCCGAAGATCTGATCGGCGAAAACGGCCTGCTCAAACAGCTCACCAAGATGCTGGTGGAGCGGGCCCTTGAAACCGAGATGACCGAACACTTGGGGCACGACAAAAGCGCAGCGATCACCAACACCGCCGCCAATGCGCGCAACGGTCACAGCGGTAAAACCCTGAAGGGCGACTTCGGCGAACTGCCGCTCGACATCCCTCGCGACCGGCAGGCGTCCTTCGAGCCGCAGTTGGTGGCCAAGCATCAAACCCGCTGGACGGGCTTCGATGACAAAGTCATCTCTCTCTACGCTCGCGGTTTGAGTGTCAGAGAAATCCAGGCTCACTTACAGGAAATGTACGGCACAGAGGTCTCTCCCAGCCTGATCTCGGCGATTACCGACGCGGTGAGTGACGAGGTCAAGCTGTGGCAAGCCAGACCACTGGACGCGCTGTACCCGATCCTCTATCTGGACTGCATTCACGTCAAAGTGCGTGACGCTGGCGCCGTGCGCAACAAGGCGGTTTACCTGGCTATCGGCGTCAATATGGCCGGTCACAAGGAAGTGCTGGGTCTGTGGATCGCTCAAACCGAAGGCGCGAAGTTCTGGCTGCAAGTGGTGACCGAACTCAAGAATCGGGGCGTGCAGGACATCTTCATCGCCTGCGTGGACGGTCTCAAAGGTTTCCCTGAAGCCATTGAAGCCGTCTACCCAAAAGCCGTCGTTCAGCTGTGCATCGTGCACATGGTGCGCAACAGCTTGAACTTCGTGTCGTGGAAAAAGCAGCGAGAGGTGGCGGCTGATCTCAAACTGATTTACACCTCGGCAACCGCCGAATTGGCCGAACAACGACTCTGCGAATTTGAAGCCAAATGGGATGCCGAGTACCAGTCGATCAGCCTGTCATGGCGGCGAAACTGGGCTCGGGTGATCCCGTTTTTTGACTATCCAGCCGAAATTCGCAAGGTGATTTACACCACCAATGCCATCGAATCGATCAACATGAGCCTGCGCAAAGTGATCAAAACGCGCGCCTCATTTCCGACCGATGACGCGGTGATGAAACTGTTTTATCTGGCGCTGAACAACATCAGCAAGAAGTGGACGATGCCGATCCGGGACTGGAAAGCGGCCTTGAATCGCTTCAGTATCCAGTTCGAAGATCGGCTGTTAACGGTTTAATAAAAATCCCGTTTACACAAAATCTAGGACACCCTCTTAAATTTAAGTGCACACCATGTCTTGGCTTTGCAGGGCGGGCTAGATGACTTCACCGGACGGATACCGGACGCTTACCTTGAATTGACGTCAAACACTTCCGTTTGCTCCAAATTTTGGAAAGCCTCGGCGTAATTTCAAGTAACCATCTATAAGCCAGGTTATTTTTCCAGTCTTTGTTGAGCGAGCAGTTGTAGCTCAACCTCAACAGAGCAATCACTCAATTGGAATCAGCAAGTCGTCGATCTCAGCCTCACCACCCCTCGCACGCAAAGCGGCTTCGACCTCCCTAGCCATTTGCGACCATTTGATGGTGGCCGCCTCTTCACTCCCGAACTCGCTGAGCTTCCCGAGACCTCGTAGAATCCAAGGTAGGAAATTGCCCACAACGCTGTTTATGAACGACACAAAGTCCTCAAACATCGTCTCAACGGTGTCCGGCTTCGCCGTAGAGTTCTTCTTGCGTAGGGCTTCAAAGACTTGGCGTAAATCCATACGCGATAGCAAGTTCTCCAGCATCTCCTCAATGTTTGAGGCCTTGACCACGTTCCTGTGCTTAGCCCCTGAGAAAATTTTTGTCAACGTTTCGTTAGACTGTTCGGGAACATCGTTAAACCGCTCCAGCAGATCACTGTAAAGCGCTGCCTGAGTTTCAAAAGATTCCTCGGTCAGGTATTGCACCATTAGCCGACAGGTTCCAGGCGAAAAGCCGCTCAGATTAGCAGCTTTGCCAAAGTCTGTGAGTCGGATTGGGCTGTTCATGACAGCCATTGCACCACCAGCCTGTTGGTCATCCAAAATTTTACTAACGGTCTCACACAGAATTCGACGTACGTTATCCTCACCACCGGTCTGCCCAGCGTATGAGGCATCCGTCAAATCCGACACGATATCATCAGCGTCAGGGTTCTCTCCGATGCACGCGAGCAGTTGCGCGCTGAGTGTTGCCTCTAGCAGTTTTTGCCCTTGGGGGGGAGTTTCATCCCATTCGCTACCAAGCGTGGACACGAGCGGCGAGGACGCAAACATGACTTCCTCCAAGCGATGCTTGTTTTGCTGGCGCAGTTTCAAAGATGGAGGGCCCATCAAGTTTTCGAAGAGAATCGTGTCGCCCTCAGTAAAGGCACCAGCTCTCCCGCAGCGTCCCGCAATGTTACGGAAAGTCATCGACTTCATTGCCGTGCCATCGTCACGCATACTGCTGAGCCAGTGACCAACGATAGTCCACCTGAATGGAAGATCCGCTCCTTCGGCGAGAGTAGTAGTCGCGCAAACCACGGAGAGCGCACGCGCCCGGATTAGTTTCTCTATGTCACGGCGTACATCAAAGGGAAGAGATGCGTTGTGGTACGCAACGCCACGCCGAAGACAATCAGCAAGGAAGTTTAAATACGGATAGCGTGTGAGGATGCTTTCTGCTGTCTCTAGAACTACGTCGTTCTCAACAGATTCTCGATCTTCCATTAGTCCATGAGCAAGCAGCCGAGTGTCCAATTTTCGTGAGCACACGATCAGCCCGGGCGAACCCAGTCGAGTCAAAAGGTCGCGTGCTATCGAGCCAAGATTGGCGGCCGCACTCTTCTCGTTAACAATCGGAAACTTCCCCGGTCGGATTTGTCCAGGAAGTTTGACTTTGATAGGTTCAGATACGGTAGAGGTGGGTATCTCGTCCGAGGGGCGGAGCGCGTCGTTCCCGTGAATCCAGTACATATCCCCGTTCGCAAGGCACATAGCCAATCGGCGAGCGGTAGGTCGCCAGCCAATTTGGTGTAGGTCGCGTTGTGCTACGCCAAGCCATGTGCAAACTCGCTGCGGCTCAGTCAATACAGCTGACAGCCCTATGATGCGAATCTTTGGGTTGCTTCGCTGAAGCAACCGAAGGCGGGAAACCAAGCCCTCCACGCGGGCACCCCGAACTCCATTCTCCAGAACATGAATCTCGTCGAAGACGACCGTGCGTAGTCGATCAAGGTTTTCACCAAAACGAAGCCACCCGTCAAACCGTTCAGGCGTAGCGACGACAACCTCACTCTCGGCGAAGCTGTTCAAGGCTTCAGATTGGAAACCACCAAACATAGAAACTAAAGATATCTCGTCGCCAAGACGTTTCCGAAGTGAGTCCTTCACTTGCTCCCCAACCGCGACAAACGGCGCTACATAGACACAAAGGCCATCACCCTCTAAATCGGCAGCTATACAAGCTTCAGCAACAAAAGTCTTTCCCGTGCTCGTGGGAAGCGTTAGGAGGGTGTTGCGCCCGTGATTGGCAATTCGTTTCTTGCTCAAAAGAACGTGTTGCGGGGGCAGCATTGTCACCGTACCCGCCCGAATGGAGTGCCGGATAAACCATCTTGGAATTTCGGGCGCGTCGTCTAGAAGATTAACGGTTGCTAATCGTTTTGCTTGGTAGGCCGCCACCCGTCCTCCCAGCAAGAGTGCGCCTTCCGCCATAGTTCCTGCCATTGCAGCTTCAGTGAAGAGCGCAAGCGCAGATTTGAATGCTCGGGTACGCGTCTGCCTCTTAGAGCTACGCAGGGCGCGGAACCACCAGAAACGAAACTTCTCGAAGTTCCGGTTGTTCGAAATATATCGAACAGCCCTACTGGAGGGGTCGCATATGGCTGCGACCATACGGAATACCAAGCTTTCCTTGGTATAGCCTGAGGACACATCAGAAAGCGCAGCTCGCGCGCTGGGAAAGTTGCCATGCATCGCAAAGGCAAGAGCAGCATGAAATGACAAGTCATCAAGGTCAGCAACTTTCGGCGGACTTATTCCGCGTCGCAGGTGTTGAGCAGTCGATTGCAAGATGCGGGCTGCGGCAACAAGAGGTCGCGCGCTGTGCTCATCATCTAGCGTCTCAAGTACGTCGAGGTCTACGCGAACTTGGAATGCGCTTATGCACTTAAGTGCGGTCGAGACATCAAAAGGATCTGCGGTCGGCCACGTTGGTTCAACCCCTCTCGCCTTCGCTGCAGATGAGGCAGCGCTTTCGAGGAATCTGATTGAAGCAGGGAGGTCGCTCATGGCATCGTAGTTCCGTTGTTAGAGAGATGCACAAGGCAATTCGTGAGCGTGCTTATCGCAATGCTCCAGGGCTCAATGGTCTGCTTACCCCACCCTTGTTGTTGAATCTTCGCGGCAACATCGTCTAGAGCTTCAATAGCCGCCACATCCCCGACTCCACGATCGTGAACCAACGTAGGTAGCAGCCTGATGCCTTTGCAGTCCTTCGCCTCAGGCATAAAAAGCTTACCGACTCGCTCAAGCGCGTCGTCATCAAACTCGTGTACTTCCATCAGGTAGCCTTGGAGCCAATTGAGCCTCTGACCTAGCGACCCTGCGACCGTTGTTTTCCCCAAGAGTTTTTCGTAGTCATCAACTAGTGCAGTCGCGTAGGTCAACTTGACGGCGCCGGTAGTCTTGACCTCCATGATGTAAAGGCAGTCCTTACTCTCGTCGCCCTTTGGGTCCAAGTGGACAATAGTGACGTCCAGCCCCGTCGGGGCACCATCTTGCAGCGGTGTCAGGGCTCCCATAAGCGCCAATGTGTACCCGTTGCCTTTCCCATACAACCCACTAGCACGCGCAACTTTGTAAGACAGGAATTCGCCAAGGTTGCCCTTTCGACCGGTCGTAAGCTTCGTGATTTTGGGTGGCCAGTTTTTGGTCACCCTTGTGAGCTCACTGTGTATCCATTGGTAAAACGCGGCACAATCGGGATTGCCCCGAACGAGCTGAATCTGCCATCCATTGGATGACTTCGAAGGTGAACTAGTGAAGGTCATCGGCATCTCACTTCCTGTTTTAATGCATGGCCGTTGCTGCCTAAGCAAGACCTCCTGCCGCTATGTTAGCGCAGCCGTCGCTGGCTATTGATAGGCAATAATGGAAGCATTCATTAGTCAGTGCCGACCGTTAAGGTCAGGTTGGGCGGCTGAATCGTATACACAGGCTATTTCCTCCGGAGGTGACACTATTCGGTAGATGTAGATCGAAGCTGACCTTCAAGTATCCAAGCCCGAACGGACACCCAAATAAGCTCCTGAGGCCGGCCTCTCGCCATGTTTCTTCTCAGAGTCCGCTTCGGGTTGTGGATTCAACCAGTAGATGCAACACAACTAAATTTTCTGTAAGCCCTCCCCCCCCGCTACGCTTTCGACTCATCGATTGGGGTCGAAACGATGTCCACTGTATTTCGCTACCTGATGTCCTCGAACGGCTGTACCAAAACCAGCTGGCCCTAAAGGCTGCCCTAATGGAGTTAACCTTGAGGGTTGAGAGTTAAGGTATCGACGGATACTGGCGACAATGTCCGCGATGACCCAGTTAGTCAGATACAAATCTCAGACTATGCGTTCGCGGGCAAAATGGCATAATATGCCAATGATCGGAAAACCCTGCTTGCCCAGAGCTGGAGCTAATTATGGCGACGCGAAACGTTGTGCTCACCCCCCATCAGGAACAGGTTATCCATGACCTGGTTCAGTCCGGCCGTTATCAAAATGCCAGCGAAGTGATGCGAGAAGGTTTGCGGCTATTGGAACAGC
Source organism: Pseudomonas sp. LS2P72 (assembly GCF_054897865.1). Classification (NCBI taxonomy): domain Bacteria; kingdom Pseudomonadati; phylum Pseudomonadota; class Gammaproteobacteria; order Pseudomonadales; family Pseudomonadaceae; genus Pseudomonas; species Pseudomonas sp. LS2P72. Next base: position 3,266,944 of record NZ_CM142708.1, on the reverse strand, counting down.
GCGTCGCCGAAGACACCGCCAAAGTTGAGGCCCTGCGTCAGGCGACCTCGATCGGCATCATGGATCTTGAGCACGGGCGCTTCATTCCGTTGAACGAAGGGGACCTGGAGCACTGCCTCGAGGGGTTGAGCCTGGAGGCAACCCTCCCCGCGAGAGAGAAACACTGAGCATGCCGCAGTATCGGATTTCCAACGCGGCGCGCGCCGACATTGTCGACATCCTCAGGCTCTCCCAGACGCAGTTCGGCGATCAAGCACGCCAGCGCTACCAGGCGCTGATCCTCGCGGCGCTGCAAGCTATTGCCGGCACGCCTTATCGCATTGGCAGCCACGAACGCGATGAGCTTGCACCGGGCCTTCGCAGCTATCACCTTATCTACTCACGCCAGCAAGCGAGACACCCGCATGGGACAGTCAAAAGCCCACGCCATATCGTGTTCTATCGTGTGGCAAACGACGACGTGATCGAGGTCGTCCGACTCCTTCATGACGCCATGGAAGTGCAACTGCACCTGCCCAACGACTGATCACCGACCTGGCCCAAAGGCTTAACGGGCCATTAACAGCGAAGGTAAGGCACCCCCCTCTACATCTCAACCTGAACGCCCTCGCTGTCAGCCGACTCGGCGGCCAATTGAAGCGGGAGGTTCTGGGTCCGACCGGACTATCGAGACCCACCACCAGAAACACGATGTTCAACTTTGCGTACCACTTTCAATGCTGAACAACCGCTTCTTAGGCGTTTTCCGTGGCCAGGCGCCTGGCATTACGCTCCAGCTGCCGATGGACACGCGGATCGATGCCCCTAGCGACCAGCGCCCTCGCAACATCACGCAGAGCGCGAGCATCTCGTAAGCTAATTGCAGGATAGGTACCGAGAGAAATACGCGGTTGCTTATCCGCCCAGGAAAAGCGGAAGTGCCAGCACTTGGCGCCTTTCGTATTCACGAAAAGGGCGAGGCCGTTATAGTCAGGGAGGGTGTAGTCCTTGGCACGGGGTTTGGCGTGCCGTACTGCCGTATTGGTGAGAGCCATCGTACAATCTCCGTCTCGTTTGAATAGAGGAGATTTGTACGGTTTCCAGAGAGGCGAGTACCACGAAAAAGTGATCTACCAAACGCCGGATTAATGTACTAAAAAATGTACTAAAAAATCGCGGCTAGTCGTGGTATCGAGTGGAACTTACTGGAAACAAAAAAAGAGACAAAAGTCTCTTTTTTCAATTTCTACAGACTTCAATGGAAGCCAATAGAACAATAATTGGAGCGGGAAACGAGACTCGAACTCGCGACCCCGACCTTGGCAAGGTCGTGCTCTACCAACTGAGCTATTCCCGCGTCTTGGTGTGGCGCATTCTATAGAATCCAGATGCCCCGTCAACCCCTTGATTCAAAAAAGTTTATTTCTTTTCCACGTCGGTCTTCAGATGCGGCCAGGCAGCCCGCAAATACTGGACCATTGACCACAACGTCAGGCCCGCGGATATCAGCAGCAAGGCGTAACCCAGCAGCACCCAGAACGTGAAATCCGACGGATTGGCCAGCAGGATCACCAGCGCCAGCATTTGCGCGGCGGTTTTCCATTTGCCCAGGTTCGACACGGCGACATGAGCGCGGGCGCCGAGTTCGGCCATCCATTCGCGAAGTGCCGAGACGACAATCTCGCGACCGATGATCACGGCGGCCGGCAGCGTGAGCCACAGGTTGCCATGTTCTTGCACCAGCAATACCAGCGCAACGGCAACCATCAGCTTGTCAGCCACGGGATCGAGGAAAGCTCCGAACGGTGTGCTTTGTTCCAGTCGGCGGGCCAGATACCCATCCAGCCAGTCCGTGGCGGCGGCAAATGCGAAGACCGAGGCGGACGCCAGGTAGCTCCATTGATACGGCAGGTAGAACAGTAAAATGAAGATCGGAATGAGCAGGACGCGTAGTACGGTAATCAGATTAGGGATATTCATCGGCACAACTGGCTACGAGGTGAGGGGGCATTCTACTCGCTGTGCAGATTGGCATAAATCAACTCTGCGAGCTTTTTACTGATCCCGGGTGCTTTGGCGATCTCTTCGATGCTGGCACGAGACAGCTCCTGCAATCCACCAAAATGTTTCAACAAATCGCGGCGACGGGTCGGTCCGACCCCGGCAACGCCCTCCAGTGTAGACGTGCGGCGAGTTTTCCCACGACGGGCGCGGTGCCCGGTAATCGCGAAACGGTGAGCTTCGTCGCGTATCTGCTGGATCAAATGCAGCGCGGGGGAATCGCCGCGCAAGGTGAATTCGTGGGCAGCATCGTTCAGGTACAGGGTTTCGAAACCGGCCTTGCGCGTGGCGCCCTTGGCCACGCCCAGCAGAATCAGATCAGGCACGGCCAGTTCATTGAGCACGTCACGGGCCATGGACAACTGCCCCTTGCCACCGTCCACCAGCAAAATGTCCGGCAGCTTGCCCTCCCCGTCCTTCAGTTTGCTGAAGCGTCGGGTCAGGGCCTGGTGCATCGCGGCGTAGTCATCGCCCGGGGTGACGCCTTCAATGTTGTAGCGACGGTAGTCGGACTTGATCGGACCTTCGGGGCCGAACACCACGCAGGATGCCACGGTTGCTTCACCACTGGAGTGACTGATGTCGTAACACTCCAGGCGCTGGGGTGGCTCATCCAGATTCAACACTTCCGCCAGGGCATCGAAACGCGCAGCAACGTGTTGACGATTGGCCAGTCGCGCTCCCAGTGCCTGCTCGGCATTGGTGACCGCCAACTGTTGCCAGCGTGCTCGTGTACCACGAACCCGATGACTGATGGTCAATTCGCGACCGCGCAGCTCATCGATGGCCGCGATCAGTGTCGGGAAGTCTTCGTGAACCACGTTGACGATCAGTTCGCTCGGCAAGTCGCGCTCGGGACTGCTGATGAAGTACTGGCCGAGAAACGCCGCCATGACTTCGGAAACGTCCTCTTCGATACCCACCTGAGGAAAGAAGTTCTTGCTCCCCAGCACCCGCCCGCCGCGCACACTGATCAAATGAACGCAGGCACCACCCGGATTGACAAATGCCGCGATCACGTCGACATCGCCCGTCCCGCCTTCCATGCTTTGCTGGTCCTGGACCCGGCGCAGTAATGAAATCTGATCCCGCAACTCGGCCGCACGTTCGAACTCGAGATTGATCGCCGCCTCTTCCATTCCTGCGGACAACTCATCCGTCAGCGCATTGCTGCGCCCCTCAAGGAACATCACCGAGTGCCGCACGTCTTCAGCGTACACCTCAGGTTCCACCAGCCCGACACAGGGCGCCTTGCAGCGTTTGATCTGGTATTGCAGGCAAGGACGCGTGCGGTTCTTGTAATAGCTGTCTTCGCACTGACGAACAAAAAAAGTCTTCTGCAGCAGGCTCAGGCTTTCACGAATCGCACCGGCGCTGGGATAAGGGCCGAAATATTTGCCTTTGGCCTTTTTTGCACCGCGGTGGATGCTCAAGCGAGGGAACTGGCCATCCGAGAGAAAGACGTAGGGGTAGGATTTGTCGTCGCGCAGCAAGATGTTGTAGGGCGGACGCCATTCCTTGATCAGCGTCTGCTCAAGCAACAAGGCTTCGGTTTCATTGGCCGTAATCGTCGTTTCGACCTGAGCGATCCGCGCGACCAGCGCCGCGGTCTTGGGCGCAAGACCGGATTTGCGGAAGTAACTCGAGAGGCGACTCTTGAGGTTCTTGGCCTTGCCGACGTAGAGCAGGCGTGCCTCGCTGTCGAACATGCGATACACACCGGGACGCCCACTGACTGTCGACAGAAAGGCGCTTGGATCGAAGACTTCAGTCATTTTCAGAGGCTGGCATCGACCATGCCGTGACGAACCGCCAACAGCGTCAACTCGACATCGCTGCTGATCGAAAGCTTTTCGAAAATGCGGTAACGGTAAGTGTTCACGGTTTTTGGCGACAGGCACAGTTTGTCGGAAATGATCTGGACCTTCTGACAGCCGACAATCATCAACGCGATCTGGATTTCACGCTCCGACAAGGCGTCGAAAGGCGAATCATTGGACGGCTGGAAGGATTTGATCGCCAGTTGCTGTGCAATCTGCGGGCTGATGTAGCGTTGCCCGGCAAACACCAGACGGATAGCCTGGACCATTTCCGGCAGCCCTGCACCCTTTGTCAGATAACCCGCCGCACCGGCCTGCAACAACCGAGTCGGAAACGGATCCTCCTCGCACACCGTGACCGCGACGACTTTGATATCCGGATGACTGCGCAATAATTTGCGCGTGGCTTCAAGACCGCCGATACCGGGCATCTTGACGTCCATCAACACCACATCGGGTTTCAACTCACGCGCCTTGAGCAGGGATTCTTCACCTGACTCAGCCTGGCCGACTACTTGCAGGCCATCGATGTCAGCCAGCATTCGTGTAATGCCTGTACGAACGAGATCGTGATCATCGACTACTAGCACCCTAATCAAGCAGACACCTCGCGAAATGGTCTTATTGGGTTGCCGACACCTTAGCAAAAAGCAACTGGCAGACCTAGCGGCAAGCGTCATATAAAAAGTTTCAATACATCTTGAAAGGCTTGCCGTAAGCGTGTCTCAGCCAGGCGAGGCATTGATATCACGCTGCATTCTCAGGAAACACTCGTCCGTGCCGACCACCTTCAGTCCCTTTCTCTCATACAACGCTTGCGCGGGATTATTTTCAAAAACAGTCAAACGCAATGCCGGACGCCGCTCCTTGCACGCCATGGCGAATACCTGATCAATCGCCCAGGAACCGGCGCCCTGCCCTCGAAACACTCCGATGACATGCAACTCGCGAATGTATAAGGCTTTGGCGTCACGACTCAGGCTGACGTACCCCACCAAAGTCTCGCCGCGCACAATCAACCAGTTCTCGCGCCCTGCCCAGCCGACATCGAAACCTTCGTCCTGCCACAGCAGATCGTGCTGAATGTAATAGCGCAGCATGTTTTTGCGGGTCAGTTCACGAGCGAAGTCGAGGTCCCGGAGCGTCGCCGGGCGTAATTCAAATGCCATCAAGCCTCCGCAACAGCTACTACTTGCCCCTTCCAGCCATCAGTATCGCGGCGAGCCACGACCATCAGGTTGCCTGTCCCCGGTGCGGCTGCAATCAGAGAACCGTCCGACGCCCAGATCGCGCTGTGTCCTGCCGATTCCCAGCCACCCGTTGCACCGCCATGGTTGGCCATCAGGACCGCCATCGAATGAGCGCTGGCGTAGCCTTGCAACAACGCGGTATCCGCAGCGTAGCCGTTTTCCGTGATCAGCACGCCCGCCGCATAGAGATCCGCGCCTTGCTGCGCTGCCGCGGCGGCATGACTGGCGTGAGAGAAATCCGCGCACACCGCCAACGCGACGGTATCGGCACCTATGGTCAGGGTCGATCCGCCGGTTCCCGGTGCAAATGCCACTTCCTCGCCTGGATGCAAATGCTGCTTGCTATAGACCCCTAGCGAGCCATCGACACCCAACACCAGCGCCCCAATCAACACTGGCGAATCTTCCGACAGCCGAATCGGCATTCCGACGACAGTCGTCACACCGACTTCCCGCGCGAAATCCCGTAGCGGTTGCAGCACCTCGGCGTCTGGCGCAATGGCCAATTCAGCCGCAAGTCCACGCTCGTATCCGGTCAGCGATAACTCCGGGAACACCAGCAATTGCACGCCCTGCTCAGCGGCAACTTGCATGAAGCGCTGATGCCTCAGCAGGTTTGCGGCAAGGTCACCAGCGATGGAGATCGATTGAGCAGCGGCGATGATCAGTGGCGTCATGGTTCGTCCTTGCGACGTTGTATGTAAGCGAAGCACAAAGTGTGTCACAACCGGCGACGCACTCAAGCGATAGAAAATGCCGCCGGTGATCGATAGCATTTTCTGATTGAAACCGCGTACCGGCCTCGAGTAAGCTCGGCGCACTCATCGGAGACAAACCATGTTCAACACCCTCTCACAGCTTCACACCGTCAGCGCCCTGCGCTCGGTGGCGGCTGCCCGGGCGAATGACGTTTGCGCTCCGGTCAGCTTTTATTTTGGGTATTGGTTTAGCCACTGGCGCGCCTGATACCCACACGGCGCCCACTTTAAACGGGTCGCCACCAGAGAATTCTCAACCCCCGGTCGGCTTCCCGACCGGGGGTTTTGTTTTTTCAGCCCCGCACATTTTTAGCAACACACCAGACAACCAGAGGATTCAACAATGAACTACGCCACTTATTACCGTTTCGACAGTTTTACCGCTTGGCGATTTAGCAACCTCCGCTCGGGACAGCCTGCCGCCTCCGATCGGTCACCCACAGGTGGCACGCACACACTCGCAGCCAATCCGGCCAATTGTCGAACACCCCAGTAGGGCCGAGTGCGCGGGAACGAACCCGCCGCCAGCCCAGGAAGCCCGAATATGAACTCGTCCGTCTCTGCTCTGCCGCTGTCCACCTTGAGCCCTGCCAATGAAGCGCTGACCCTGCGTCTGCCCAGCTCATTGCAACTCAAACAGCAATTGCCACTCAGCAACGCCCTGAGCCAGCAAGTCGCCGCCCACCGCCAAGCGGTTCGCGCGATCCTCAACGGTGAAGACTCCCGTCTGCTGGTCATCGTCGGCCCCTGCTCGATTCACGATCCTCAGTCCGCCCTTGAATACGCCGACAACCTCGCCCGACTCGCCGCCGACGTCAGCGATGAAATGCTGCTGGTGATGCGCGCCTACGTCGAAAAACCCCGCACCACAGTCGGCTGGAAAGGCCTGGCCTACGACCCGCAGCTTGATGGCAGCGACGACATGGCCGGCGGCTTGACCCTGTCCCGCGAGTTGATGCGTGAAATGCTCCGCCTGGGACTGCCGATTGCCACCGAACTGCTGCAACCGATGGCTGCCGGCTACTTCGACGATCTGCTGAGCTGGGTCGCCATTGGCGCTCGCACCACCGAATCGCAGATTCACCGTGAAATGGCCAGCGGCCTGAGCATGCCGGTCGGGTTCAAGAATGGCACCGATGGTGGTGTCGGTGTGGCCAGCGACGCCATGCGCTCGGCCGCCCATCCGCATCGCCATTTCGGAGTCGACAGCCAGGGTCACCCGGCAATCATTCAAACGCCGGGCAATCCCGACACCCACCTGGTGCTGCGTGGCGGACACCGCGGGCCGAACTACGACCGCGACAGCGTCGCCCGGGTGAACAACGACTTGACCCAACTGAAGATCCCGGCACGGATCATGGTCGACTGCAGCCATGCCAATAGCGGCAAAGACCCGTTGCGTCAGCCAGCGGTGTTTAACGATGTACTTGAACAGCGCCTGCAAGGCGATCGATCGCTGATCGGCATGATGATCGAGAGTCACCTGTTCGAAGGTTGCCAACCGCTGAGCCCGTCCATGCGTTACGGCGTGTCCGTAACGGACGGCTGCCTTGGCTGGAGCGGGACTGAATTGTTGTTGCGCCAGGCAGCCGACCGGCTCAGAGCTCAGAGCAGGGTTGAACAATCGGCGTGAGCCACACCCTTTTCCAGTCCTCCCATCGAGGACTGGACGTCGGAATCGAGACACGATTAACAGGCAAAGGGTGTTCTCGAAGTAGGCCATCGCAGTAAAACGCTCTGTTACAGATAAAAAGATGTCCAAATATTCCGACCAAGACCTCATCTACTTTCGAACTTTCGTACATTTTCTATACCGTTTTCATCAGGTTACAGCGGCTTTTTCATACAACGCCGAACAGCGGGTGTGCTTTAGAGTGAGCCCATCAACCCACCTCTGAACGACTGTGAAAAAGGAAAGAACATGCTACGGAATGCAACTACTCAGTATCCGATCCTGTTGGTCCACGGGCTCTTCGGCTTCGATCGCATCGGCAAGGTCGAACTCTTTCATGACGTCAAGCAGGCCCTCAGGAGTGCAGGCGCAAGAGTGTTTATCCCGTACCTGTCGGCTACCCATAGCAATGAAGTCCGCGGCGACCAACTTCTGGCGCAGATAGAACGAGTACTGGAAGGAACCGGTGCGAACAAAGTCAACCTGATCGGCCACAGCCAAGGCGCACTCGCTACACGTTACGCGGCAGCGACAGCGCCGGAGGCGATCGCTTCTGTGACGTCCGTCAGCGGACCCAATCACGGCTCGGAACTGGCCGACTTCTTGCGCAAGGCGCTGACGCCCGGGCGCCTGCCGGAACACGTCGCTGCGACCGTTGCAACGTTGTTTGCGGACTTTCTATCGTTGCTCAGCGGCCACCGTCACCTGCCGCAGAACGCCATCGCCGCGCTGAATGCCCTGACCACCGAAGGCGTGGGCGCGTTCAACGACAAGTACCCCCAGGGGTTGCCGAAAACCTGGGGTGGCAAGGGGCGCGAGCTAGTCGACGGCGTACGTTATTACTCCTGGAGCGGCACATTGCAGGGCGACATCCTCGACAAAGGGCTCGATGCATTGAATCCGCTGCACGGGTTCCTCCGCGCCTTTTCCCACTACTTCACCACCGAACCCGAGCAGAACGACGGCCTGGTTGGCCGCTACAGCTCTCATTTGGGCAAAGTCATCCGGTCCGACTACCCGCTGGATCATCTGGACAGCCTCAGCCAGACCGCCGGTCCGCTGCGCAAGGGCATCGACCCGATTGCCTTATATGTACAACATGCCGAGCGCCTGAGAATTGCCGGCCTATAAAGGAATGCCAGACCGGCCTGCATGATCTGGACGGAACTTTGAGGAGAAATAGACCACTGAATCCGGTAGGCTCCGCATTTTACTGAACATTGAAAGGAGTAATTCACCATGGCTAAAGCCACTGCCCGTCACATCCTGGTTGCCTCGGAAGATAAGTGCAACGAACTGAAAGCCCAGATCGAGGCCGGTGCCGACTTCGCCGAAGTCGCCAAAGCCAACTCCACTTGCCCGTCCAGCCGCCAGGGCGGTGATCTGGGTTCGTTCGGTCCAGGCCAGATGGTCAAGGAATTCGACACCGTGGTCTTCAGCGCACCGATCAACGTGGTGCAGGGACCGGTCAAGACCCAGTTCGGTTACCACCTGCTGGAAGTGACCAGCCGTCAGGACTGATCAACCTTTAAGTTTTCTGCATAACGGCCCGCCTTTTGGTGGGCCGTTGTGTTTCGGTGACGTGATACGAGTGGCGAGGGACGCGCCGCTAGCGTACAAATTGCGGTTATTGACCACCCGGTTCTAAGGCTGACAATGCGACTGGCGTTCCCTACTTTATTGTTCACGGCCGTGGCCCTGTTGTTGAGCGTCACCGGTGTGACTGCAGCGCCGCAACATGCGCTGACCGTGTACGGTGAACCGGCGAAGTATCCTGCCGGCTTTAGTCATTTTGCCTACACAAACCCCCAGGCCACCAAGGGCGGCACAATGCGCCGCTCGGCCGTCGAAATCGGTCATTTCGATCATATGTTGCCCTACATCGATAAAGGCATTGGCGTCACACAGATCGACGGCCTGCTTTACTCGCCCCTCGCCCAACGTTCGCTGGACGAGCCTTACACCGTGTACGGCCTGGTGGCTCAGAAGATGGAGCGCTCGGACGACGGTTTGTTCCTGCGCTTCTACCTGAACCCCAAGGCCCGTTTCGCGGACGGCAAACCGATCACGGCCGAAGACGTGCGCTACACCTTCGACCTGTTGATGACCCAGGGCAGCCTGCGTTACCGCACTCAATTTGCCGACGTCAAAGGCGTCGAAGTGGAATCACCTCAGACGGTTCGGTTCGACTTGAAAAGCAATGAAAATCGTACCCTTCCACTCGATATCGCGACCTTGCCGGTGTTTCCCGAGCATTGGTGGAAGACGCGCGACTTTGCCAATGGGGGCGGTTACGAACCACCATTGGGCAGCGGCCCCTACAAGGTGAGCAAAGTCGACTCCGGTCGCAGCATCACCTTCGAGCGCAACGCCGATTGGTGGGGCAAGGATTTACCGGTCAGCCGCGGCCTCTACAACTTCGATCGTTTCAGCATCGAGTACTTCGGTGATACCGACGTCGCCCGCCAGGTCCTGCGCGGCGGAGCCTACGACTACAACCGAGAATTTTCCGCCACCGGTTACTCCATCGGCTACGTCGGCCCGGCCCTGAGTGACGGGCGCCTGCAAAAGGCGCACCTGGCAACGCAAGCTCCCCAAACGGCACAGGGCTTTGTGTTCAATCTGCAAAACCCTATGTTCCAGGACCGTCGAGTGCGTCAGGCGTTGGCCATGCTCTGGGATTTCGAGTGGAGCAACCGGCAGATGATGCGCGACATGTACATCCGCCAGCAGAGTTACTTTTCCAACACCGACCTCGCCGCCCGACACCTGCCGGACGCCGGCGAACTGGCGATTCTCGAACCCCTGCGCGGGCAGATCCCCGACGAGGTGTTCACCCAGGTTTTCCAGGCACCGAAAACCGATGGCAGCGGCGTAATACGCGACAAACAGTTGCAGGCGCTCGATTTGCTCGAACAGGCCGGCTGGAAACCCGATGGCGATCAATTGGTCAATGCCGAAGGCCAGTCCCTGAGTTTCACTTTCCTGGTCAGCCAGAACGGCATGGATCGATTGCTGCTGCCTTATAAGCGCACCCTGAAACAGATCGGCATCGACATGAACATCCGCCGCATCGACTCGTCCCAATACGTGAATCGCCTGATGAGCCGCGACTACGACATGATCGTCACCGGCTACCCGGTCACGACGTCGCCCGGGGGCGAACTGCTCAATTACTTTGGCTCGGTCTCGGCCAACGACCCAGGCGCCAATAACTACATGGTGTTGAAAAATCCGGCGGTCGACACCCTCATCGCCGGACTGATTCGCGCCACCACCCAACCCGAAATGCTGCACTACGCCCACGCGCTGGACCGGGTGCTGCAATGGAACTACTACTGGATTCCCAACTATTACCCGCCGGGCAGTTCCACCGTGTGGTGGAATCGTTTCGGCAGGCCCAACGAGCAGGCGAGCAATGACGAAGCCATCGAGAGCTGGTGGGAAATCAGCACCACACCGCTGACCAACCAACAGATGACCGCTGAGCAAATCAGCCGTGGCAAACCTGGAGGGCCGCACTGATGTGGGCTTACATATTGCGGCGTCTGCTGCTGATCATTCCGACGCTGGTGATCATTCTTCTGGTCAACTTCGTCATCGTCCAGGCCGCGCCGGGCGGCCCGGTAGAACAGGCCATCGCGCACTTGCAAGGCATCGGCGGCGGGAGTGTCGGCGGCGGTTCCGGCGAACGCATGTCCGGCACCTCCCGATCCAGTCGCGGCCTCGACCCGCAACTGATCAAGGACATCGAAAAGCAATACGGCTTCGACAAACCAGCGCACGAACGCCTGTGGCTGATGCTCACCAGTTATGCGCGCCTGGACTTCGGCAAGAGCTTTTTCCGTGGTACGACCGTCACCGACCTGATCCTGGAAAAAATGCCGGTGACCATTTCCCTTGGGCTCTGGGCGACGCTGATCACCTACCTGGTGTCGATTCCCTTGGGCATCCGCAAGGCCGTGCACCACGGCAGCCACTTCGATATCTGGAGCAGCACCGCGATCGTCATCGGTTACGCCATGCCGGCGTTCCTGTTCGCGATGTTCCTGATCGTGGTCTTCGCCGGCGGTACCTCGCTGAACTGGTTCCCGGTGCGGGGGCTGGTCTCGGACAACTTCGAATCGCTGTCGACCGTGGGCAAAATCGCCGATTACTTCTGGCACTTGGTATTGCCTGTAACGTCGCTGGTGATCGGCGGGTTCGCCACGCTGACCATTCTGACCAAGAACTCCTTCCTCAATGAAATCACGCGCCAGTACGTGGTCACCGCCCGCGCCAAGGGCCTGAGCGAACGCCGAGTGCTCTACGGTCACGTGTTTCGCAATGCCATGCTGCTGGTGGTCTCGGGGATTCCCCAGGCGTTTATCAGCGTATTTTTCGCCGGTTCCCTGCTGATCGAAGTGATCTTCTCCCTCGACGGCCTGGGTCGCATGAGTTACGAGGCCGCAGTTTCACGGGACTATCCGGTGGTGTTCGGATCGCTGTTCATCTTCACGCTGTTCGGTCTCTTGATAAAACTGGTCGGCGACCTCTGCTATACCCTCGTGGACCCGCGTATCGACTTCGCCGCGAGGAACGTCTGATGTTCAAGCTCTCGCCGCTAGGTCGTCGTCGTTTCGAGCGCTTCAAGAAAAACCGTCGTGGCTGGTGGTCGCTGTGGCTGTTTGTCGGCCTGTTCCTGTTGACCCTCGGTGGCGAGCTGATCGCCAACGACAAGCCGCTGATCGTCAGCTATCAGGGCTCGCTCTACTTCCCGGCCCTGAAGCGTCATACCGAGCAGGAATTTGGCGGGCAGCTGCCGTTCCAGGCCGACTACCGCAGCGATTATGTGCAGAAACTGATTCACCAGGACGGTGGCTGGATGCTGTTCCCGCCAATCCCCTTCAGCGACGACACGCCGAACTATGACCTCAACCAACCCGCGCCCAGCCCGCCGACCAAGGTCAACTGGCTGGGCACCGACGACCAGGCGCGGGACGTGTTGGCCCGGGTGATTTTCGGTGCGCGGGTGTCGATCCTGTTTGCCTTGATGCTGACGTTTGTCAGCGCACTGATCGGCATCGCTGCCGGCGCCCTGCAAGGCTATTACGGCGGCTGGGTCGACCTGATCGGTCAACGGTTGCTGGAGGTTTGGTCGGGGCTGCCGGTGCTGTACCTGCTGATCATCCTGTCGGGTTTCGTCGAGCCTGATTTCTGGTGGCTGCTGGGGATCATGGCGCTGTTTTCCTGGCTGGCCCTGGTGGACGTGGTGCGCGCCGAGTTTCTGCGCGGACGCAACCTGGAATACGTCAAAGCCGCGCGTGCGTTGGGCCTGACCGACCGCAAGGTTATCGTCCGGCACATCCTGCCCAACGCAATGAACGCGACGCTGAGTTATCTGCCGTTCATTCTGACCGGGGCAATCTCGACCCTCACGGCACTGGACTTTCTCGGTTTCGGCATGCCGGCCGGCAGTGCATCGCTGGGCGAATTGATCGGTCAAGGCAAGCAGAACCTGCAAGCACCGTGGCTGGGGCTGACGGCGTTTTTCACCCTGGCGCTGATTCTTTCTTTACTGGTGTTTATCGGGGAGGCGTTACGTGACGCCTTCGACCCGAGATCATGATGCGGACGGCTGACATGAGTAACAACCTGATCGAAATCCGTGACCTGCGCGTCGCCTTCAGTGGCCAGACCGTGGTGCGCAATCTGTGCCTGGACATCCGCCCCGGTGAATGCCTGGCACTGGTGGGCGAGTCGGGCTGCGGCAAATCGGTGACCGCTCACTCGATCCTGCAACTGTTGCCCGAGACCGGCACCGAAACCACGGGCAGTATTCGCTACCGTGGTCGGGAGCTGCTCGGCGCGTCGTCCAAGGTGCTGCGAGAACTGCGGGGTAACCGCATCGCGATGATCTTCCAGGAGCCGATGACCTCGCTCAATCCGCTGCACAGCATCGAAAAGCAGATCGGCGAAACCCTGTTGCTGCACAAGGGCCTGGCCGGTAAAGCGGCGCAAGCGCGGATCCTCGAGTTGCTGCATCTGGTCGGCATTCAGAAACCCAAAGAGCGGCTTAAGGCCTATCCCCATCAATTGTCCGGCGGCCAGCGGCAACGGGTGATGATCGCCATGGCCCTGGCCTGCGAACCGGAGTTGCTGATCGCCGACGAGCCGACCACCGCGCTCGACGTGACAGTGCAGCGCAAGATCCTGCTGCTGCTCAAATCCCTGCAACAACGTCTCGGCATGTCGCTGCTGCTGATCAGTCACGACCTCAATCTGGTGCGCAGCATTGCCCAACGAGTCTGCGTGATGAAGGCTGGGGAAATCGTCGAGCAGGCACCGTGCGAAACATTATTTACCGAACCAAAACATCCTTACAGCTGCGTGCTGCTGAACGCGGAACCGGAAGGTGAAGCGCTGCCCCGGGACGAGCGCGAGAACGTGCTTGAGGTAGATGACTTGCGGGTGCAGTTCGTCCTCGGTGGCGGGCTGTTTCAGCGCAAGACCTACCTGAAGGCCGTGGACGGCATCAGCCTGAACATTCAACGCGGCAAGACGCTGGGCATTGTGGGCGAATCCGGCTCCGGCAAGTCGACGCTGGGTCAGGCGATCCTGCGCTTGCTCGATTCCGAAGGCGGCATTCGCTTTCAGGGCGAGGCGCTGGACGGCCTGACGCAAAAACAGCTACGGCCGTGGCGCAAGAAAATGCAGGTGGTGTTCCAGGACCCGTTCGGTAGCCTCAGCCCACGGATGTCGGTGGCACAGATCATCAGTGAAGGCCTTGAGGTACACAGCCAGTTGACCGTTGACGAATGCAAAGCCGAAGTGATTCGGGCGCTGGAGGAAGTCGGCCTCGACCCGCAAAGTCGCCATCGCTACCCGCACGAGTTTTCTGGCGGCCAACGCCAACGCATCGCCATCGCCCGGGCGCTGGTGCTGAAACCGGCGCTGATCCTGCTGGACGAACCGACCTCGGCACTGGATCGCACGGTGCAAAAACAAGTGGTCGCCCTGCTCCGCCAGCTTCAGGAAAAACATGGCCTGACCTACCTGTTCATCAGCCACGACCTGGCGGTGGTCCGTGCCCTGGCTCACGACATGATCGTGATCAAGGACGGCAAAGTCGTGGAAAGCGGTGCCAGCCACAACGTGTTCGATTCGCCGCAGCATCCGTATACCAAGGAGCTGTTGGCGGCGGCGCATCCACGGTAGGCATAATCTGCGTCATGCCGTTGAACCGCGCGGCCCCCAATCGCGAGCAAGCTCGGCTCCTACAGAGGGCGCGGTGTGACCTGAACACCGCGCCCTCTGTAGGAGCCGAGCTTGCTCGCGATTAGGCCCGCACAGACACTACACATTTTGGACATGACGCCCATGAACACCACCGAAAGCCTCAAGGACTACCAGCGTGTTCGCCTGCTGGCGATCCGTTCGTTGTTCGAGATCATCGAGCAGTCCAGCGAAGGCACGGTGATTGTCGACCGCGATGCCAACATCGTCTGGATGAACGAGCGCTACGCACGGCGCTTTGGCCTGGAATCGGCGGAAGTGGCGATCGGCAAGGCCTGCGAAAGCGTGATCCCTGGCAGTCTGTTGCGCGAGGTGGTGCGCACTGGTCGGCCGATTTTGCTCGATATGCAGGACACCCCCAAAGAACCACTGGTGGTGATGCGCCTGCCGATTCATGACGACGCCGGCGTGGTGATCGGCGCCATCGGGTTTGCGCTGTTCGACGAATTGCGCAGCCTCTCGCCGATGCTCAAGCGCTACATGAGCATGCAGGAAGAACTGGCCTCCACCCGCTCGCTGCTGCGAGCGCGGCAGACCAAGTACAACTTCGCGCACTTCATCGGCACCAGCGCCGCCAGCCTCGAAGTCAAACGCCGTGCCCGACGCAGTGCCAGCGCGGAATCCCCGGTGTTGCTGCTCGGTGAAACCGGCACCGGCAAAGAACTGCTGGCCCAAGCCATTCACGGCGCTTCGCCACGCGCGCACAAAGCCTTTGTCAGCATCAACAGCGCGGCGATTCCCGAATCCTTGCTGGAAGCGGAATTCTTCGGCACCGCGCCCGGCGCGTTTACCGGCGCTGATCGCAAGGGTCGTGCCGGCAAGTTGCAGATCGCCCAGGGCGGCACACTGTTTCTCGATGAAATCGGCGACATGCCGTTGCCACTGCAAAGCAAATTGCTGCGTGTACTGCAGGAGAAAGAATTCGAGCCGGTGGGTTCCAACGAAGTGATCCAGAGCGATGTGCGGGTGATTGCCGCGACCTCAACGGATCTGGAAGCGGCGATCAAACGCGGCGAGTTTCGCGCCGACCTGTATTACCGCCTCAACGTGCTGCCGATCCAGGTCCCGCCGCTGCGTGATCGACTCGACGATCTTCCGGCTCTCAGTGAAGCCATTCTGGAAGAACTGCGCAGTCAGCACGAGTTGAACCGCGAAGCCCTGGAACTGCTGGGTCAACATGCCTGGCCGGGGAATATTCGTGAGCTGCGCAATGTGCTGGAGCGCGCGGCGCTGCTCAGTGATGACTTGATGTTGAATGCCACGGATATCCGCGCGGCGATTGGCACGTTCACACCGGTGGAGCGCACGACGCCCCTGATGATTGAATCGGTTGCGCATGAGACCTTCAGCGAGGCTCGGGAGCGATTTGACCGGCAATTGATTGAATCCGCGCTGGCGCAATGCGGGGGGAAAGTAATTGAAGCGGCGGCACGGTTGGGGCTGGGGCGGTCGACGTTGTACAAGAAGATGGCGTCGTTGGGGATTGCCGAGTCTCTATAGAGAGACATAGATCTCTATTGGTAGATATGGGCTCATCGCGGGCAAGCCTTGCTCCTACAGGGGGGCGGCGCACACAAATCAAGCGACTGCCATAACCCCCTGTAGGAGCAAGGCTTGCCCGCGAAGGCGTCCGTCCAACCACCGATATTCTCAAAACAGAGACGAAATCCGAGAGCGTCACTGAAAACAAGCAATATTTCCTTATATTTCAAACAGTTAGCTATCTGGCACGAAACCCGCTAAAGCCCTCTCCCACAACAGATCCACCCTACAAAAATAACAATCCAGGAGACACACCATGAGTGTGATCATTGCCTTGGCAGCGCTCACGCTGCTAATGCTCGCGGCCTACCGTGGCTACAGCGTTATCCTCTTTGCCCCGATTGCCGCCCTCGGCGCCGTGCTGCTCACCGATCCTTCCGCCGTCGCCCCCGCCTTCACCGGGGTGTTCATGGAGAAAATGGTCGGCTTCATAAAACTGTATTTCCCGGTGTTCCTGCTTGGTGCGGTGTTCGGCAAGCTGATCGAGCTGTCAGGCTTTTCGCGCTCCATCGTCGCCGCGGCGATTCGCGTTCTCGGCACGAGTCAGGCGATGCTGGTGATCGTGCTGGTCTGCGCCCTGCTGACTTACGGCGGCGTATCGCTGTTCGTGGTGGTGTTCGCGGTCTACCCGTTTGCTGCTGAAATGTTCCGCCAGAGCAATATTCCCAAGCGTCTCATTCCGGCGACCATCGCCCTCGGCGCCTTCTCGTTCACCATGGACGCCCTGCCCGGCACCCCGCAAATCCAGAACATCATCCCCAGCACCTTCTTCAACACCACCGCCTGGGCCGCGCCTTGGCTGGGCCTGATCGGCGCGATCTTCGTGGTCTGCGCCGGCATGCTGTTCCTCCAGCGCCAGCGCAACAAAGCGCAGCACGCCGGTGAAGGGTATGGCACCGATCTGCGCAACGAGCCGGAAACCGCTGCCGACATCAAACTGCCCAACCCGTGGATCGCCGTGTCGCCGCTGCTGGCCGTCGGCGTCATGAACCTGCTGTTTACCCAGTGGATTCCGCAGTGGTACGGCAAAACCCACAGCCTCGCGCTGCCGGGCATGGCCGCGCCGGTGACCACTGAAATCGCTAAACTCACGGCGATCTGGGCCGTTCAGGCAGCCTTGCTGGTCGGCATCATCATGGTGCTGGTATTCGGCTTCCAGGCGATTCGCGGCAAGTTGGCCGAAGGCAGCAGAAGCGCGGTCGGCGGTTCGTTGCTGGCGGCGATGAACACCGCGTCGGAGTACGGCTTTGGCGCGGTGATCGCCTCGTTGCCGGGCTTCCTGGTATTGGCCGACTGGCTCAAGAGCATTCCCAATCCGCTGGTCAACGAAGCGATTACTGTAACCCTGCTGGCCGGCATCACCGGCTCTGCGTCGGGCGGTATGAGCATTGCACTGGCGGCCATGGCCAATGACTTCATCGCAGCGGCCCACGCGGCCAACATCCCGCTGGAAGTGCTGCACCGGGTGGCCGCGATGGCCAGTGGCGGCATGGACACCCTGCCGCACAATGGCGCAGTGATTACCTTGCTGGCGGTCACCGGCCTGACCCACCGCGAAGCCTACAAAGACATTTTCTGTATTACGCTGATCAAGACCCTGGCGGTTTTTGTGGTGATCGGTACTTTCTACGCCACTGGCATTGTGTGAGGTATTCATGACAACTCTTTCGGGCAAGACTGCACTGGTCACCGGTTCCACCAGCGGCATCGGCCTGGGCATCGCCCTCAGCCTGGCCAAGGCTGGCGCTAACCTGATCCTCAACGGTTTTGGTGATGCGTCCAAGGTGATTGCCGAGGTTGAGCAATTCGGGAGCAAGGTCGGCCATCACCCGGCTGACGTGAGCAACCCCGAGCATATCGCCGACATGATTGCCTACGCCGAGCGTGAGTTCGGCGGCGTGGACATTCTGGTCAACAATGCCGGCATCCAGCATGTGGCGTCGGTGGAGGATTTTCCGGTGGAGCGCTGGGATTCGATCATTGCGATCAACCTGTCGTCGGTATTCCACAGCACCCGCTTGAGCCTGCCAGGCATGCGCGCCAAGGGCTGGGGCCGGATCATCAACATCGCTTCGGTGCACGGCCAGGTCGGGTCCGTGGGCAAGGCGGCTTACGTGGCGGCCAAGCATGGGGTGATCGGTTTGACCAAGGTGGTGGGTTTGGAAACGGCGACCACCAACGTCACTTGCAACGCCATCTGCCCGGGCTGGGTGTTGACGCCACTGGTGCAGAAGCAGATTGATGACCGCATCGCCAAAGGGATCGACCCGCAACAGGCGCAACATGATTTGCTGGCTGAGAAGCAGCCTTCCCTGGAGTTTGTGACGCCGCCACAACTGGGCGAACTGGTGCTGTTTTTGTGCAGTGAGGCCGGTAGCCAGGTGCGAGGCGCGGCGTGGAATATTGATGGTGGGTGGTTGGCGCAGTAACCACCAGCAGACACCTGTGGCGAGGGGATTTATCCCCGTTGGGTGGCGAAGCCGCCCCAAACCCTGCGCTCTCGGTATGTCAGTCATAGCTGAGGTGCCGGTTTTGGGGCGGCTTCGCCACCCAACGGGGATAAATCCCCTCGCCACAAAAGGCCGACTGAATGCATTAATAAGAAGAGGCAAGCCATGTCCGACATCCTCTGGCAACCCAGCGCCAAGCGCATCGGCAAGACCCGCATGGAGGCCTTCCGGCGCTTCATCAATCAGCGACACAACCTCCACGTCGACGACTACCCTGCCCTGCATCAATGGTCCATCGATCAGCGTGAAGCGTTCTGGCAGGCCATCGTCGATTTCTTCGACATCCGTTTCCACGATCAACCGGACGCTGTGCTGGTTGAGGGCGCGCAAATGCCCAGCGCCCAATGGTTTCCCGGCGCCACCCTGAACTTCGCCGAACACTTGATGCGCCGTCGCGACGATGCCGTGGCGGTCATTGCCATCGGCGAGAACGGCCAGCGTGAACACCTGACCTGGGCAGAACTGGGCGAGCATGTCGCCGGGTTTCAGAACAGCTTGAAAGCCGCCGGTGTCAGCCTCGGTGACCGCGTCGCGGCGTGCATGCCCAATACCTGGCAAACCCTCGTGGCGATGCTCGGCACCACCAGTTTGGGAGCGATCTGGTCCTGCTCCTCACCGGACTTCGGCACCCAGGGCGTCATCGACCGTTTCGGTCAGATCGAGCCGAAAGTGCTGATCACCTGCGCCGGTTACCGCTATGCCGGCAAGGACATCGACCAGACCGCCAAGGTCAATGAAATCCTTGAACGCCTGCCGTCCTTGCAGCAGTTGATTGTCGTGCCTTACGCCCAACCGCAAGCGCACATCGAACACTTCCATACCCGGGCCAACGTGACGCTCTGGGATGATTTCTACGACGTGGGCGGCGAGCCGGATTTCGTCCCGGTGCCCTTCGCGCATCCGCTGTATATCCTCTATTCCAGCGGCACCACTGGCGTGCCGAAATGCATCATTCACAGCACTGGCGGTGTGTTGTTGCAACACGTCAAGGAACATGGCCTGCATTGCGATCTCGGCCCCAGTGACCGGTTGTTCTACTACACCACCTGCGGCTGGATGATGTGGAACTGGCTGGTCTCGGCACTGGCCGTGGACAGCGCGGTGGTGCTGTACGACGGCTCGCCATTTCATCCCGCCCCCGAGCGTCTGATCGACCTGATCGACGACGAACGCATCAGTGTCTTCGGCACCAGCCCCAAGTACCTCGCGACCCTGGAAAGCAGCGGCATCAAACCTCGCGAAAATCATGACCTGAGCAGCCTCAAAACCCTGCTGTGCACCGGTTCCGCGTTGTCGCCGCAGAGTTACGACTACGTCTACCGCGACCTCAAGCCTGACCTGTGCCTGGCCTCGATGTCCGGCGGCACCGACATCGTTTCGTGCTTTGTGAACAGCAATCCGCTGCAACCGGTACGCCGTGGCGAGATACAAGGCAAAAGCCTGGGTATGTCGGTGGAAGTCTGGAACGACAACGGTCAGCCGGTGATCGGCGAAAAAGGTGAGCTGGTGTGCACCCGGCACTTCCCGGCAATCCCCATCGGGTTCTGGAATGACCCCCAGCAGGAAAAGCTTCGCGCCTCGTATTTCAGTCAATTCCCCGGTGTCTGGGCCCAAGGCGATTACGCAGAACAGTTGCCCCATGGCGCGATGATGATCCACGGACGCTCCGACGCCGTGCTCAACCCCGGCGGCGTGCGCATCGGCACCGCGGAAATCTACCGTCAGGTGGAGAAAGTCCCACAGGTTCTGGACAGCGTGGCCATCGGTCAGCAGTGGCAGGAGGACGTGCGGGTGGTGCTGTTCGTGCGGTTGCGCGACGGCGTCGAACTGGACGACGCGCTGCAACAACAGATCCGCCAGGTCATCCGCGCCAACACCACACCGCGGCATGTGCCGGCGAAGATTGTTGCGGTGACGGACATTCCACGGACGATCAGTGGCAAGGTTGTCGAGTTGGCCGTGAGGAATGTGGTGCATGGCCAGAAGGTGAAGAATACCGATGCGTTGGCCAATCCCGAGGCGCTGGAACAATTCCGCGACCGCTCGGAACTCCTTGATTGACAGAGATCGAGTGTGGGAGCGGGCTTGCTCGCGAAGGCGTCGGGTCAGTCAATATAAATGTCGACTGACACACCGCCTTCGCGAGCAAGCCCGCTCCCACATTGGATTTATGTCAGTCCATTAATCCCCATTCACCCGGAGGTGCATGGGGGCCTGGTGATGCTTCGGCGTGCAGCTTCAGCCGCAGACGCAAATTGTTCACCGAATCCGCATGCTTCAACGCTTCCTCCTCATCGATAGCCCCTTCTGCGACCAACTCGAATAGCGCACCGTCAAACGTCTGCATTCCCAGCTCCACAGACTTCTCCATGATTCCCTTGAGCTCTGAAAACTCATTGCGCCGGATCAAATCGCCAATGGTCGGCGTACCCAGCATCACCTCCACCGCTGCCCGTCGCTGACCGTTGCGGGTATGCACCAGGCGCTGGGACACGAACGCTTTCAGGTTGTTGCCCAGATCATGAAGCAACTGCGTACGGCGCTCCTCGGGGAAGAAGTTGATGATCCGGTCCAGCGCCTGATGGGCGTTGTGGGCATGCAGCGTGGAAATCACCAGATGACCGGTATCGGCAAACGCCAGTGCATGCTCCATTGTCTCGCGGTCACGGATTTCGCCGATCAGCACGACGTCCGGTGCCTGGCGCAGGGTATTTTTCAATGCGGCGTGAAAACTGCGGGTATCGACGCCGACCTCACGCTGGTTGATGATCGACTTCTTGTGCCGATGGATGTACTCGACCGGGTCTTCAATGGTGATGATGTGGCCACTGCTGTGGCGATTGCGGTAGTCGATCAATGCCGCCAGCGAGGTTGACTTGCCCGAGCCGGTAGCACCGACGAACAGCATCAGTCCCTGTTTGAGCATCACCGTTTCGAGGAGCACCGGCGGCAGCTTGAGGTCTTCGAAACGCGGAATGTCGAGTTTGATGTTGCGCGCCACGATCGACACATCGTTGCGTTGTTTGAAGATATTGACCCGAAAGCGCCCGACACCTGGCAAAGAAATCGCCAGGTTCATCTCCAGCTCCCGATCGAACTCCAGACGCTGTTCGGCGTCCATGATGGACGCGGCAATGGCCGCGATTTCACCCGGTTTGAACGGCTGATCGGCCAAGGGTTTGAGCACCCCCTCGAACCGTGCGCTGGGTGGCGCACCGGTAGACAGATAAAGATCGGAGCCATTCTGGCTGGCCAGGAGCCTTAACAGTGCGTCGATTTCCATGGCAAAAAGCACCCGCGAAGCATTCAATGAATAAAATGACCCAAAAAGGGTCATACAGCGTCTACTGCGGTACAAGGATAGTTGACACCGCTACACCGACTTAAGTGCAGGACATTTTGATGAACGCATCACCGACCGGCAGCGATGCACAGGCCTTGATTGCCCGACTGGACTGGAGACGCAGTCCGCTGGGCGCTGCCAATACCTGGCCGCAAAGCCTGCGAACCGCCGTGGATATCGTGATTCATTCGCCGATGCCCATGCTGTTGCTGTGGGGGCCGCAGCTCACGCAGATCTACAACGACGGTTTCGCCCTGCTGGCCGGCAGCAAGCATCCACACGCATTCGGACAGCCGACACACCTGATCTGGCCAGAGTTAAAAGACTTTACCGACCCCATTTACAGCGCCGTCCTACAAGGGCAGGTGCGGACCTACAGCGAACAGCGCTTCACCTTGCAGCGTAACGGCCATGATTCCGACTTCTGGCTGGACCTGACCTACAGCCCCATCCGCGATGAAAGCGCCCAAGTCGCCGGGATCCTGGTGACCGCCATCGAAACCAACGAACGCCGACGCATCGCCCTCGAACTCGAGCAGCGTTCGGCCGCCAGCCTCAAGGCCCAGCACGAAACCGAGGAGCGTCTGCAACTGGCCCTCGCGGCCACCGACGCCGTCGGCACCTGGGACTGGGACATAAACGAAGACCGCTTCATCGCCGACACCCACTTCGCCCAGTTACACGGTATCGACCCGCAGCTCGCCAATCAGTTGCCCATCAGCGCCTACCTTCAGGGGGTACACCCGCAAGACCGCGCCATGGTCACCCGCAGCATCAAGCACTCGATCACCCACGCCACCGAGTACGCCGAGGAATATCGCCTGCTGCAAGCCGACGGCCAACTGCGCTGGGTGTTTGCTCGAGGTCGTTGTTACAAGGACCACCATGGCCGGCCGATCCGCTTCCTCGGCGCCGCCCTGGACCTGACCGAACGCAAACACACCGAACAAGCCCTGCGGCAAAGTCAGACCGAGCTGCAACTGATCATCAACGCCATGCCGATCCTGATCAGCTACGTGGACAGCGAGGAACGCTTTCGCCTGAACAATGCAGCCTACCTCGACTGGTACGGGCTGACGCCCCAGGAGCTCTTTGGCAAAACCATCCGTGAAGTACTGGGTGACGAAGCCTATGCCTTGCGCGCCGAATACATCGCCCAGGCGCTGTCCGGCAAGCCTTGTAGTTTCAGCATCAGCACCCCGCACCGTGACGGCAGCACCCGTCATGCCCTGATGAACTACTTGCCGCGCCACGGCGCGGATGGTGCGGTGAATGGTTTCTATATCTTTGTGATTGACGAAACCGAGCGCAAACAGACCGAAGAAGCCCTGCGTAATCTCAACGAAACGCTCGAGGAACGAGTTGCCGCCCGCACCCAACAACTGGCCGAAGCCAACCAGCGACTACAGAACGAGATGTTCGAACGCGAGCGCGCCGAAGAGGCGTTGCGCCATGCGCAGAAGATGGAAGCGCTCGGCCAGCTCACCGGCGGCATCGCCCATGATTTCAACAATATGCTCACCGGGATCATCGGCAGCCTCGACTTGATGCAGCGCTACATCGCCGACGGGCGCGCCGCCGAGGTGGGCCGCTTCACCGAGGCGGCGGTGTCCTCCGCCAACCGTGCCGCCGCCCTGACCCATCGTTTGCTGGCGTTTTCACGGCGTCAGTCACTGGACCGCAAACCGCTGAACGCCAATGATCTGATCCATTCCCTGGAAGATCTGCTCAGCCGGACCAAAGGAGACCACATCGAGCTCAAACTGCAACTGGCCGATAATGTCTGGCCGGTAAGCACCGACGTCAGCCAGCTGGAAAATGCGCTGCTCAATCTGGTGATCAACGCCCGGGACGCCATGCCCGATGGCGGCGAGTTGCGGATCGAAACGGCCAACGTTTACCTCGACAGCAGTGACATCAACACCCTGGAACCGATCAAGGCCGGGGATTATCTGATGATTGCCGTCAGCGACAACGGCACCGGCATGACACCGTCGGTGCTGGCCAAGGCCTTCGACCCGTTCTTCACCACCAAACCCATCGGCCAGGGCACCGGTCTTGGGCTGTCGATGATCTATGGATTTGCCCAGCAGTCGGGCGGTCATGTCAGCCTGTTCAGCTTGCCGGGCCAGGGCACCAGCGTCCGTCTGTACCTGCCGCGGCTGCACGCTGCAGAGCCCGAAAACATCCTGATGCCCGTCACCAGCGAAGCGCCAGCCGCGATCGCCGGTGAAACCGTGGTGTTGGTGGAGGACGACCCGGCGGTGCGCATGCTGGTGCTCGACCTGCTCAACGAGCTGGGTTATCACGCCCATGAAGCCAAAGACGCGAAGACCGCCCTGCCCCTGCTGGAGTCCGACCTGCGGGTCGATTTGCTGGTCACCGACGTCGGGCTGCCGGGAATGAACGGTCGGCAACTGGCGGAGATTGCGCGCCAGCACCGCCCCGAACTCAAGGTGCTGTTCATGACCGGTTACGCGGAAAAAGCCGCCGAACGCCAGGGCTTCCTGGAGGAAGGCATGGACATGGTCGCCAAGCCCTTTTCCATTGACCTGTTGGCCAACAAGATTCGCGCGATGATCGGCCAACCGGACTGAGTTAAGGCATAATCGCGCGCCCCGCTGTCGCCAACATAGCCACCACCGTTGCAAGGTACCTGCCCCAATGAAAGCTCAAGCCCGCCATATTCTGGTGAAAACCTCGGAAGAAGCCGAGCAGCTCAAACAACGCATCGCCAAGGGCGAAGCCTTCGATGTGCTGGCCAAGAAGTATTCCACCTGCCCGTCCGGCAAGCGCGGCGGCGACCTGGGTGAAGTGCGGCCCGGGCAGATGGTCGGGGTCATCGATGCGGTGATTTTCAAAAAACCGTTGCGTGTGGTGCATGGGCCGATCAAGAGCAAGTTCGGCTATCACCTGGTGCAGGTGTTTTACCGGGATTGATCGTTTGCCTGAGGGCCCTGTGGCGAGGGGATTTATCCCCGTTGGGTCGCGCAGCGGCCCCCAAAATGGGACTGCTGCGCAGTCCAACGGGGATAAATCCCCTCGCCACAGAACCCCCTCACCACAGGGATTGCATCAACTCTTCGGAATGAGTGCCCCCGGCACCTGAATCACCCGACTCGCCAACCGATGCCCCGCTTCAGCCGCCTCAACCGGGCTGCCTCCTTTCAGGCGCCTGGCCAAATACGCCGCGCTGAATGAATCCCCCGCCGCCGTGGTGTCCACCACCCGTTCGACTACCTGCGCCGGCACTTCAAACGACTCTCCATCACAACGAATCAGACACGCCTCGGCGCCACGCTTGAGTACCACTTCAGGCGTGCCAATCTGCTCGTATGCGGCAAACACCGCCTCGCAATCGGAAAAATCAAACAGCGCCTGTTCGTCATCGACAGTCAGCAATGCCAGGTCGACATAGGGCAGAACGCTGCGATAGGCCGCTCGTGCGTCCTCGATCGACGCCCACAAACGTGGCCGGTAGTTGTTGTCGAACACGATCCGCGCATCCCGCTGCCGGGCTTCGATCAGGGTTTCCAGCAATTTCTCCCGACCTTGCGCACCCAGTACCGCCAGGGTGATGCCACTGAAATACAGCACATCGTAATCCGGCAGCGACGCCAGGATCGGCGCGGCGGCCGGGGTGGTGAAACAATCGCGGACGGCCGCTTCATTACGCCAATAGAGAAAACGCCGCTCACCAGCGGCGTCAGTCTGGATGCAATACAAGCCGGGCAAGCGGCCGGGCAAACGCTGGACCATGCCCAGTCCGATGTTTTCGTCGGCCCAGCTCTGGCACATGGCATCGCTGAAACTGTCGTCGCCCAGGGCGGTGACGTAATCCACCGTGCCGCCCTCGCCCAATTCCCGGGACAGGTACACCGCCGTGTTCAAGGTATCGCCACCGAAACTTTGTTGCAGGCTGCCGTCGGCGCGTTGCTGCAACTCGATCATGCATTCGCCGATCAGGGCAATGCGCGGGGTGTTGGGGCCGAGGGTGCTGATGGTGTTCATTGTGGAGTCTCTGGTGTTTCGGTGTTGTCTGGCCGGCCGTCATCGTCGGATCGCCGCCCGGAGCAAGCTCAGCTCCTACAGGTCTTGTGTCGAGCCCCAATCCTGTAGGAGCCGAGCTTGCTCGCGATGGCCGCGCCTCGGTCTGGAGCCTTAGAAACAGGTTTCCATGGTTTCGATGACATTCAGCTGCTCATCCACCAGACACCCAATGCGCCACTTGTCGAACGTCAGGCACGGGTGCGAAGTACCAAAGGAAATGATGTCTCCCACCCGCAGCTCAACCCCCGGCGCCACGGTCATGAACGCATGCTGGTCCATCACTGCCGTCACCTGGCAGGCGCTGACGTCGTCGCCCGTCGCCGGCACCACGCCCGCCTTGTAACGCAACAGCGGCACCGGCAACCCGGCGTCGTAGGCCACGTCGCGTTTACCCAGGGCAATCACCGCAAAACCCGGTTCCGGCAACGACTGCACGTGAGCCCAGACTTCCAGCGCCGGGCGCAAGCCTTCGTGCAGGTCGCTGCGGCGGTCGAGGACGCAGCATTGCGCTTCTTTGTAGATGCCATGGTCGTGAGCCACATAGCTACCGGGACGCAGCACACTGAGGAAACGCCCGCCGGCGTTTTGCGCTTCGAAGGATTCAGCGATCAGGTCGTACCAGGCCGAACCCGACGCCGTGATGATCGGCTTGGGAATGGCGAACGCGCCGCTGTCCTGCAATTGCACGGCCAGGCGCACCAAAGAATCAGCGAACGCACGGATGCCGCTCACCGCGTGATCGCCGTGAATCACCCCTTCGTAGCCTTCGATCCCGGTCAGCGCCAGGGCCGGTTGTGCGGCAATGGCTTTGGCCAGCGCGACCACTTCGTCTTCCGTGCGGCAACCGCAACGACCGCCGACCACGCCGTACTCGATCATCACGTTCAGGCGCGCACCGCGCGAGGCGAAATACGCGCCGAGGTCAGCGACGTTGTCCGGGTGATCGACCATGCAGTGGAAATCGAAAGCAGGGTCTGCCAGCAGATCGGCGATCAACGCCATGTTCGGCGTGCCGACCAACTGATTGGCCATCAGCACCCGATGCACACCATGGGCGTAAGCCGCGCGGGTTTGCGTGGCGCTGGCCAGGGTGATGCCCCAGGCACCGGCGTCCAGTTGGCGACGAAACAGCGCCGGCGTCATGCTGGTTTTGCCATGCGGCGCCAGTTCAGCGCCGCTGTTGCTGACGAAGTTCTGCATCCAGCGAATGTTGTGTTCCAGCGCTTCGCGGTGCAGCACCAGCGCAGGCAGGCTGACGTCGCGTACCAGATTGGCGCCTGTGTGGGCAAAGCCCTTTTCCACGGTGGCAGTATTTTTGGCAGAAAACATGGTCGAACTCCTCACATTCACGGTCGCAGACAGCCGCTGTTATTCGTTGATGCGACGGGCCAGGCTGTTGGCGCTGTCAATCAGCACCCGGCGGTAGTCGTTGTAATTGTTCTTGGCATCGGCCCGTGGGGCGACGATGCACAGGGTCGCAATGGCCACGCCGTTCGGGTCTTTCACCGGGGCGGCGAAGCAATGGGTAAAGGTGTCGGCAACGCTATCGAAAGAGAAGAAACCATCGATAGCGGCCTGACGGATTTCCCCGAGAAACTGTTCGAGCGGCAGGCGTTCGCCGTTGGGCAGGATGAAGTCGTCGTGATCAATCAGGTCGACGATTTCCTGGTCGCTCAAGTGCGCCAGCAGCAGGCGCCCGGAAGCGGTCCAGGGAATCGGCGCGTTCTCGCCGATGTCCGAGGAAATGCGGAAGTGCCGCTCGCCCTCTTTCATCAAGGCCACGGTGTATTTTCGTCCGTTGAGCAGGCACATCTGCGCGGTTTCGCGGGTCTGGCTGACGATCTCCTGCAAGGCATGATCGGCCTCGCGGGTCAGGTCGAAATGGCGTAAATGCGCTTGCCCCAGGAAGTACAGCTGACGGCCGAGGTAGACGTGACCGTCCTTGCCCACGGCCTCCAGAATCCGTCGCTCCAGCAGGGAGGCAACCAATTCGTAGACCGTGGATTTCGGGCTGCCGATGCCGCTGGCGATTTCGTTCGGGCGCAGGGGCTTGCCGACTTCCTTGAGGAAATCGAGGATATCGAACGCCCGGTCCAAACCGCGAGCCCGACGCTTGATGGTGTCTTCGGTCATGTCTGTGTTCCCATTCAAAGTCGCCGGGATATTAACTGGCCGAGGTGGTGGTGTCAGTCAGATCCACCCCTCACCCCCCGCCCTCCCGAAACGTCGGACCGCCCCAAAGGGGAGAGGGCGCCTGTTCGCATCGATGCAAATATTTTTGTCTGACCTCAAAACTTGCATCGATATAGAACAGTCCCCTCTCCCTCCGGGAGAGGGTTAGGGTGAGGGCGCTCCTCAGTTCACCGCAAATCTCAGGCCTTTTTCTTGTATGCAACGCAGTCAATCTCGACCTTGCAATCGACCATCATGTTCGCCTGCACACAGGCCCGGGCCGGGGCGTGTTCGCTTTTGAAGTATTCGGAAAACACCTTGTTGAAACTCGTGAAGTCCCGCGGATCCTCCAACCAAACGCCAGCACGTACCACATCTTCCAGGCCATAACCGGCCTCTTGCAGGATCGCGATCAGATTCTTCATGGTCTGGTGGGTCTGTTCGACAATTCCGCCAGTAATGATCTCGCCATCCAGCGCCGGCACCTGCCCCGAAACGTGCAGCCAGCCATCGGCTTCAACGGCTCGGGCGAAAGGGCGAGGCTGACCGCCTGCGGCGGTGCTGCCGGTGCCGTAACGAGTAATGCTCATGAATGTTTCTCCTGATTGAAAGTGAGTATTCTTTTGTAAAAGTCAGAACCGCGTGTTCTTCAGAAATTCAGCCAGACGCGGTGATTGTGGGCGTTCGAACAGTTCCTTGGGTGGCCCCTGCTCTTCGATCCGCCCCTGATTCATGAAAACGATTTTGTCCGAGACCTCAAACGCAAAACGCATTTCGTGGGTCACCAACAGCATGGTCATGCCGTCTTCGGCCAGGCCTTTGATCACGCTCAGCACTTCGCCCACCAGTTCCGGATCGAGGGCCGAAGTGACTTCGTCGAACAGCATCAGGCTCGGGTTCATCGCAATCGCCCGGGCAATCGCCACGCGCTGTTGCTGACCGCCGGACAACTGACCGGGGAAGTGATCGCGGCGTTCCAGCAAGCCGACCCGTTCCAGCCATTTTTCCGCCAGGGCCACCGCTTCATCCTTGTGCAGCTTTTTGACCTTGAGCAAACCGAGGGTGACGTTCTGTAAAGCCGTGAGGTGCGGAAACAGGTTGAACTGCTGGAACGCCATGCCGGTCATGGCCCGATGCCGGGCGATGACTTTTTCCGCGTGACGCAGGCGCTTGCCGTTGACCTCGTCATAACCGATGGACTCGCCATCGAGCATGATCTGCCCGCCCTGGAACTCTTCGAGCATGTTCACGCAACGCAGCAGCGTGGTCTTGCCTGAGCCGCTGGAACCGATCAGCGTGACGACGTTGCCGCGCTGCATGGTCAGGTCGACGCCCTTGAGCACTTCAAGCTCACCGTACTTTTTGTGCAACCCGCGAATGTCCAGCAGGGGCTGACCGTTTTGAGCAATTTTTACGTTAGAGAGCGAAGATTGAGTCATGGCAAGGCCACCCGCTTTTCAATGTGCCGGCCGAGTAATTCGATGGCGTAGTTGATGACGAAAAACAGAAATCCGGCGAACAGGTAAAACTCGAGGGTCATGAAGGTCCGGGCGATGATCTGCTGCGTGCTGAGCAACAACTCGGCGACACCGATCACCGACAACAGCGTCGAAGCCTTTACGATCTCGGTGGACGAGTTGACCCAGGTCGGCAAAATCTGCCGCAACGCCTGAGGCAACAGCACATAACCGAGCGCTTGATAGAACGTCAGGCCGATGGCCTTGCTCGCTTCCATCTGACCACTGGGCAGCGCTTGCAACGCACCGCGCACGATCTCGGCGACGTGGGAGCCGCAAAACAGCGTCAGCCCCAATGCACCGGCCTGAAAGGCGCTGATCTGCCAGCCCAGTGCCGGCGCCATATAGAAGCAGGCCAGCACCAATACAAACACCGGCGTGCCGCGAATGATGTCGACGTAAAACCGAAACGGCGCGCGCATCCAGAACTTGCCGTAGGTCAGCACCAGACCGGCAACAACGCCGAGCATCGTGCCCAACAGAATCGCCAGGGCCGAGACCTGCACACTGGTCAAAAAGCCCTGCCACAACACTTCACGGGCAACCCATAACTCATGTAACCAACTGGGGGATTCGTACATGTGGGCCTCCTATCGGCGAATCGCCAGACGCTGCTCGAGGTAACGCAGCATCATGGCAATGAGGTAACAGGCCGCCACATAGAGCGCTGTGGTCACCAGCCAGGTTTCAATCACCCGGTAGCTCTCGACATTGATCTTGCGCGCGTAATAGGTCAGCTCCGGCACGGCAATCGCCGCGGCCAGCGAGGTGTCCTTGAACAGCGAAATGAAGTTGTTCGACAGCGCCGGCAGTACATTGCGCAGCATCACCGGCACGGTGACGTACGCCTTGACCTGCCACTCACCCAGACCGATCGCCAACCCGGCTTCGCGCTGGCCTTTGGGAATACTCAACAGCCCGCCGCGGAACACTTCGGTCAGATAGGCACCGGCATACAGCGAGAGCGTGATGATGAACGACGGGATCTTGTCCAGACGAATGCCCAGACTGGGCAAGGCAAAGTAGATCAACAGAATCAACACCAGAATCGGCGTGTTGCGGACCACCGTCACATACACCGACGCCATCACACGCAATGCGCGGTGCTTTGACAGCAAAGCAAACGCCATCATCAGGCCGATCACGCAGCCGATGGCGATCGACACCAGCGCCAGTTCGAGGCCCAGAACGAGCCCCGCCAGCAGGGTGTCGAAATCGCGCCACACGGCGGCAAAATTCAACTGATAGTTCATGGTCAGCAGCACCTTGAACGGGGCGATCGGAACCGCCCCGCTCTCACGGGATCATTTGAATTCGACGGGGAAACCGATGGCTGGCGACGGCAGATCGACACCGAACCATTGCTTGAACGACGCTGCGTAGGTCGGGAATTCCACGCCTGTCATGCCTTCATGCAAGACGGTGTTGACGAAGTTCAGCCAGTCCTGATCGCCGCGTTTGACCGCGCACGCGTAGGTTTGCGGGCTCCAGGCATAAGCCGGGCTGCGATAGCGACCCTGGTTCTGCACCATCAGGTATTTCACCGACGACTGATCGGTGGCCGCAGCATCGGCACGGCCGGAGTTCACCGCCTGATACATCAGGTCCACGCTGTCGTACTGATCGACCTTGGCCTTGGGCAACGCCTGATGCACCAACTCTTCGGCGTACACGTTCTGTAACACCGCCACGGTCACACCGTCGCCGGCGGCTTTCAGGTCTTCGATTTCCTTGTACTTGCTGTTGGCCGGCAACAGCAGGCCGACACCTTCGCGGTAGTACGGCAGCGTGAACGCCACTTGCTGGGCACGACTGGCGGTGACGGTGATGAATTGGCAACTCATGTCGACCTTGTCGGTCAGCAGGTTGGGAATCCGCGCATCGGACGACTGCACC
Organism: Pseudomonas sp. LS2P72; assembly: GCF_054897865.1. Classification (NCBI taxonomy): domain Bacteria; kingdom Pseudomonadati; phylum Pseudomonadota; class Gammaproteobacteria; order Pseudomonadales; family Pseudomonadaceae; genus Pseudomonas; species Pseudomonas sp. LS2P72. The sequence continues at coordinate 3,235,099 of NZ_CM142708.1, read as the reverse complement.
ACGAACTCGACTTTGCTCGGGTCGTTGAACAACCCTTTGGCCACCATCCGCGCGATATCGATATCAAAACCCTGCAACTTGCCGTCCGCTCCCTGGAAGTGCCACGGCGCATTGGTGCTGCCCGTGCCCACAATCAGTTTCCCGCGGGCCAGCACGCTATCGAGCTTGCTGTCCGCCGCCTGAGCCACGCCCATGGCAGCGGCCGAAGCCGCGAGAACAAAAACACACGCTTTAAACAAGGAAGGTCGGCGATGCATGGCAAGCACTCCAGGGATGATGTTTATTCCGCTATACCGGATATTGGTATGCAACAACGGAACAGACAGCAGAAAGTGTGCCACAGGATTGATGGAAAATCTTGGTGGATCCGAAAAGACTATTAATTCAAGAGGATAGAAAAATCTGACCTGAATACTAAGCACCATCGACCGCGGCGAGGCTGCTACCGAGGGCTACACCCACGGGTAGCAAGGCCACAAAAGGTGCGTAGCGCACCAGAAAAACACCGCGCATGCCTGCCCGTTCGCGCTTATGCGCCAGGCCATCAGCTTATGACCGTTCATCGGTTTTCAGAGGAGACCTGTCAGATATGACAGTTGTGGACCGCAGGTTATGAGCGCTCAATTCGTGCAACCGCTCACACCGTCCATCACACGCCATTCGCTGGGCTTGCGGTTTTTTGACAAACCACTTACAGGAGTTTTCACATGTCTCAACAATCCTCAACCTTCAACTTGCTGCGCAATAGTGAATTCACACAGGAAGGCCAGTATTGGACGACTGATACACCGCAGAAAGCCCGCTATGAAGACGGTTATTGTGTCTTGCAGGCACCAGGCATGATCACTCAGGACGTTACGATCGCCAGCGAGGGCGAGTTCCGGTTTTCCGTGAAAATGAAAACAGAGCAAGGTTGCGCCTGCGCAGCACAAGTTTTGCTGCATCCATCAGGGGAGACGCAACGCCTCAATATCGGCGGTGGCACCCCCTGGAGCGCGCACTTCGTAGACTTCACTGCACCTAAAGGCACCAACAAAATGTCGATCAAGCTGGAAGCAAACGATGGTCCGTTCGACACTTTTGGATCGTATTTCGATGATGTGAAACTCGAGCAACGTTGAAGTCTGACCCACTGTTAGCCAGCCATCTGGCTACCAGCCCCTTCACCGCTACAACACGTGCCCATATTGAAGACGGAGATTTCAATGAGCTCGACAACCACTCATACATCGCTGGCCCCGGTCTACCGCAAGGCCCTGAAAACCTGGCGCCCGGTGATCCTGTACTTCGGCAATCAACACTGTCCCGCCTGCGAAACCGCCGGGCCGATTTTTCGTCAGATTGGCGAACGATATCGCCATCACGCGAACATCTACATGCTCAATACCAGCGAATCTCCCCGCCACCCGGACGTCACCGGCACTCCGACCGTGCTGTTTTACAAGGATGGGAAGTTGCTGAAGAAGCTCAAGGGAATCGGCACTGAGCAAACCCTGCAGGAAGACTTCGCCGGGCACATTGGCAAGGTGAAACCGGCAACGGTGAAGCGTAAACCGGTTCACGATCTGGCATGGTTGCGCCAGACCCTGCGCAGGTTGCGTACTGTGCCTCGCGCAACCCGGCAGTTGAATCGGCGGATTTGCTGTTAGATCGCTTTCGCGAGCAGGCTCGCTCCCACAGATGACCGTGTCTGTTTGGGTCACCCGGTCAATAGTGGGAGCAAGCCTGCTCGCGAAGCTTTTGCGCTTAGCGATTCTTGACCTGCTCGATATACCTGGACACCGCAGCGGACTTCTCGAACCGACGATAAATCAACGACAGCCACGAACTCGCCTCGCATCCTTTGATTGCCCGGTACAGCACGCCGGGCAAACCAACATGCCCGACCACCGATTCTGGCACCACCGCCACGCCCTGCCCCAACGATACCAACGCAATGACCGCCACCAGCCCGCCCGGTTGTGCCCCCAGTTTCGGCGCAAATCCGCCCTCGGCGGCGACTTGCAAGGTGCCGCTGATTTGCTCCGGCAGGATGAATGTCTCGTTCTGCAAATGTTCCGGGCCAATCTCTGGCAATCGGCACAGCCAGGACTCGGTCGGCAGCGCCAGCACAAAGCCTTCTGCGTCCAGGCGAATGGCTTCCAGGCCTTCGGGCAAGGTCATGGGTGAGCGGACATAGCCAATATCGAAACGCCCCTCGACCACCATCATCGGCAATGACGCCATGGGACTTTCCCGTACGTTCAGGCTGACGTCAGGACACTCGCGGCTGAAGGCTTGCACCTGTTTCTGCAGCAAGCCCGAATACACCGCCGAAGCCACGTAACCCAGTTCGATATGGCCAATGTCGCCGCGCCCGGCACGCTGGGCGTTGTACTGAGCGTATTCGAATTGCCGCACAGTCGCCTCGGCCTCGATCAACAGCGCGGCGCCGGCCTCGGTCAGGCTGACTTCCCGTGTCTGGCGCACGAACAATCGCGTGCCGAGTTCGTTCTCCATGTCCTGGATCTGTCGAGTCAAGGTCGGCGGTGCGATACCGAGTTGTTCAGCGGCGCGGGTGAAGTTGCCTTGCCGGGCAACGGCGAGGAAATAGCGGAAATGCCGTATGTCCATGGGTGCATTAGCTCAAAGGTAATGAAGTGACAAGGCACGCCTAACAAGGGAAGCGTCAACAGACGATAAGCTGCACTGACTTTCACAGTAGAGAAACGTTGCCATGCCCGTCAAACCCAAGGTGAGTCCGCGCCTGACATTACTCACAGCCTCAGGCGTTTGCTCGCTGATCGTCCTCGACACCAACATTGTCGCCGTGACGCTGCCAACGATCGCCCGCGACCTGGGCGCAAACTTTGCCGACATCGAATGGGTGGTCAGCGCTTACATGCTGGCCTTCGCCGCCCTTTTGTTGCCGGCTGGCAGCATCGCCGACCGCTTCGGCCGGCAGAAAACCCTGCTCTGCGGGTTGGCCATTTTCATTCTCGCGTCCATCGGTTGCGGTGCCGCGCACAATGCGTTGTTTCTCGACATCGCCCGGGCAGTCAAGGGTGTCGGCGCGGCCTTGCTGCTGACCTCGGCCCTCGCCTCCATCGGCCACACCTTTCACGATGAAGTGGAGCGGGCCAAGGCCTGGGCGTTCTGGGGCGCGTGCATGGGGGTGGCGATGACCGCCGCGCCGACGGTCGGCGGACTGATCACCGAATACATGGGCTGGCGCTGGATTTTCTACCTTAACCTGCCCGTCGGAGTGTTCCTGATGGTGATGGTCTGGCGCGCCGTGCCGGAGTCCCGCGACACTCAATCCGCACGCCTCGATCCCTGGGGCAGCCTGGCGTTCAGTGCGAGTTTGCTGTGCCTGATCTGGGGCCTGATCGAGGCGAACCGGATCGGCTGGAGCAATCCGCTGACCTACGCTCGACTGATCGGCGGCGCTCTGTTGCTGGGGCTGTTCGTGGTGATTGAGCGGATGCAGCGGCGGCCGATGGTTGACCTGCAACTGTTCAAGCATCCGCGCTTCATCGGCGCGCTATTGGGCATGTTTGCCTACGCCGGTTGCGCCCAGGTGATGATGACCCTGCTGCCTTTCTACCTGCAAAATGGCCTGGGTTTCTCGGCCATCGCTTCAGGTCTGGGAATGTTGCCGTTTGCCCTGACCATGCTGATTTGCCCGCGCATCGGCGTACGTCTGGCGCGTCGGTTTGCCCCCGCCACGTTGATGGCCGCTGGTTTGACCCTGGTCGGCAGCGGCAACCTGCTCAGTGCCTGGGCGGTCAGCAGCGGCGGTTACCTGCCCTTCGCCCTGGCGATTGCCGTGACGGGCGCCGGTGCCGGGCTGCTCAACGGCGATACGCAAAAGAACATCATGGCTTGCGTACCACGGGAGCGCACTGGCATGGCTTCAGGCATGAGCACCACCATGCGCTTCAGCGCCATCGTGCTGGCCATCGGCGTGTTCGGTGCGTTGCTGTCCAGTCATACCGAGCTGTTGTTGCGTACGAGCCTGACGGAACAAGGTGCGCAATGGCTCGGCCAAACCCAGGGCATCGCCTCGCGGGTGGTCGCCGGCGACATGACGGCAGCAATGAGCCTGTTGCCGGAAACCGCACGAACCGTGGTCGAACCGTTGGCCCGGCAAGCCTTCGTCGGTGGCTTCAGTCTGCTGTTGTGGGTTGCAGGGTTGTTGGCATTGTTGGGTGCGCTGGTGGTGGGCACGCTGATGCGCAATCCGATCCCCGCTCCGTCGACCGCTGCTATCAGCGCTAAGGCTTGAATCTCGCCAAAACCCGCTGGGCATTCGCTTCGCAGCCCATGCCTTCCGGCCGCGACTGAATGTTGTCGATCACCTCCAACAGCTGCGCCTTGCTTTGCGCCAGGTGCAGCTGCATCTCTTCAATCTGTTCGACTTTGCGTGTAAGCCCCGCCAGCAATTCGTCTTGCTTGAACTCACCGGTCGCGCTGTCCGGCAACAACTGTTTCAACTCTTCCAGGCTGAACCCGGCCTGCTGGGCGCAAAGGATGATCTTCAGGGCTTGCAACGCTTGGTCGGGATAATGCCGGTAACCGTTGGCCCGGCGCTCCACCTGCCGAATCAGGAAGATGAGCGGCACCTTGAACGCTTTCGCCAGTGGGCCAGCATCGGTCGGGCCGGTGGCGCGCAGTTCTGGATGCAGCTCAATCATCCTGGCCGTCAGACCATGGCCAACCTTGGCCAGCAAGCGTTGGCGCCATCCGCCGTGGCGCTGGACCTGGGCGCGTTCTCAAAGATGTTTGCCGAGCCCAAACCCATGAGCGAGCGCGACATCGAAGAGGTCATTCAACGTTTCGCCACCAGCGCTGCCCTGGCGGAAAAGGCCGGCTTCACTGGGGTGCAGATTCATGCCGCACACGGTTATCTGATCAGCCAGTTCCTCTCACCCTTGACCAACCGCCGGACCGACCGCTGGGGTGGTTCTCTGGAAAATCGCGCGTGTTTGTTGTTGGCGGTGGTCAGTGCTGTGCGCAAGTCTGTGTCGCCGACATTTTGCGTGGCGGTAAAGCTCAACACGGCGGACTTCCAGCGCGGCGGTTTCGATGCCGACGACGCCCGACAAGTCATCCAGTGGCTCAACGATCAACCAATCGATCTGCTGGAACTCTCCGGCGGCAGCTACGAAGCCCCGGCCATGCAAGGTGAGGCCCGGGATGGCCGGACCCTGGCGCGTGAAGCGTATTTTCTGGAAATGGCCGGCGAGCTGGCCAGCGTGGCGAACATGCCGGTGATGGTGACCGGCGGGATTCGACGCCTGGCGATCGTCGAACAGGTGCTCGACAGCGGCATCGCCATGGCCGGGATCGGCACGGCGCTGGCGCTCTAACCGCAACTGGTCAAACGCTGGCGCGAAGGCCAGAACAGTCACCCGCAACTGCCACCGATTCGCTGGAAACGCAAACCTCTGGCGGCACTGGCGAGCATGGCCGTCGTGAAGTTCCAGCTCAATCGCCTGAGCCGTGGGCGCAAGACCCGTCCCGATGTTTCGGCGCTATGGGCGTTGATTCTCGACCGCGTGCACATCGCCCGGCGGACTCGTCAGTACCGGCCGGCGATGGGAATGAAGTAATCCAATGTGGGAGCGAGCTTGCTCGCGAAAGCGCCCGACCAGTCAATATTGATGTCGCCTGACACACCGCTATCGCGAGCAGGCTCACTCCCACAAGAGGTACGTTTGCGCTGCAAGCGTATTTACCGTCCGGAAAAACGCAATCTGGATAGCTGCCGCAAATCCCCCGCGCGATAGTAATCGTCGGTCCAGCTATCATCCGCTGCCAACGGATGGACCTGCTTGAGCGCGAGTTTCTTGGCGAAATAGCGAAAGCGGTAATGCTCGTAGAATCGCAGCAGTTCCAGACCATAACGGTCTGCCAGATCGGTATCGCCGCGAATGATCAGGTAGTTCTCGTCATTGCCATTGCTGGCCGCGGCACTGAGGTTATGGCTGCCGCTGATGATCGTCGGCGCATCGCTGGTGAAGTCCGTCACCACGGCTTTGGTGTGCACCAGCAGATTGCCCTTCTGGCCTTTCATGTTCTCTCGGAGCCAGCCTTCCAGCCCGGTGTTAAGCAGCGCGGTGGCGGCGAATTCGGCGGTGCGGTCGGCGTGGAAACCGGTGATACGGCTGGCGGTGTTTTGCAGGCCGTAACGCAAAATGTCGTCGTGGGGCAGGCCGAGCAAGGCGTTCAGGATGTCGTCGGGCAAGGCGAACGCGGTGACGAACAGCACGTCCTTTTTCGCGGCGTTGATGATCTCGACAAACGCTTGCAGATCCCCTCTGCCCGAGCGCGGTGAGAAACCGGCGAACATCGGCTGCAGCGGATCCATCGGGTTGTTTTGGGTGATCCAGTTTCGGGTGGCACCGACATCCGCAGGGTTAGCCCAGACCTGCTCGAAGGTGTGCAGATAGCTGGTGCTGACGCGTGTGTCGTCCAGCACATGCACCACGTTGGCCTGGCGGTAAACACCGTTGGGCGTGAAGTTGGTGCTGCCGCAAAGCACCGCTTCGGGCTGACGCTGCCCCGCCGCGTCGAGCCGGCTCAGGACGATGAATTTGTTGTGGAAGATATTGTGGGTGACCCGCCCGCGCTTGTGCCCCGCGGGGATTTTTTCCAGGCTGGCCTCGTTGACGGTGGTGTCATCATCGTCCGGTTGAGCGTGATACAGGACTCGAACGTTTACCCCACGTTCGAACGCGGCATTGACCGCATCGACAACGGCCTGCAATTCATACTCGTAGATGGCGATGTCCAGCGCCCACTGGTCATCCACCGCACGCTCGATAAACCCCAGCAAACGCCCAAGCAAACCGTTTTCCAGCCATTGCCGCGGGGCATCCGGCCAGGCTTCGATGGGCAGGTTCTTGTTGGCGCTGATCAGCGCGTCGAGCTCGGGAAACTTGCGCTGGAACGCCTGGCTGGCGGCCACTGCACGATTGAAGATCACGCTTTGATTATTCGGCTGACCATTGTCAGAGGTGACCGTCAACTCCAGGTACTCCCCCAGTTGAGGCGCATCAACGCTGCCATAGGCCAGGTGGATTCGGTAATGGATCGTCATCCCCGGATTGACCGCGTAATCGGCCCAGCGAAATTTCTGCAACGGCGCGATATTGCTGGGGGTCGCGTGAAACTGGGGAAAGGTATGCACCTTGCCGGGGAAAGTCAGGCGGTTAAACAGGAACAGCCAGGGCTTGGGGCCTTGTTGTCTTTCGATGGCGAAACCCAATAGGCCTTTGCGTCGGGGTTCAGCCAGGTCCATGGCCAACAGCACGCCATTGGTGCCGGCGTAGGCCTTGACGCGGAAATCGTCCTGAATGTTGGCGGCTAGAACGCGCATGATTCACTCCTGTGATGGCGTTGCTCATAGAGCATAGGGCAGCGATGCGGACTGTCCGTGATTATCCAGTTCCGAGGTGATGCCATCGCGAGCAGGCTCGCTCCCACATGGGATTTGTGAACGCCGCAGACCATTTGTGGGAGCGAGCCTGCTCGCGAAAAGGCTAGCCGAGGCAACATAGTACTCAGCCTGAAATCAGCTCATCAATGTGCCGATAATCAGCCAGCAGCGCCGCCGCCAACTGTTTTGCACGGCCAAGCCGAATCGGCCCGCGTTCGATGTCGATCAGCAGCCCCGGGCAATCAAGCGCCGGCAACATCGACCAGTCCTTCAATCGGCCATCGGTTACCAGCAACAATCGCTGCTTTTCCGTCGGAAAGCGTTTTTGCCGTGCCGTCAGCCAGCGCCCCGCCTCACCCAGCGCCGCCAGCAACGGCGTACCACCGCCGGCTCCCAACCCATCAAGCCAGTTGCGCAAACCCGCGGAGGCTTTCAACCCTTGTACTTGCCACTTCGGCACATGACCACTGGCCGTGAGCAACGCCAGGCGTGCACGCTGGCGATAGGCATCGTCGAACAGTTGCGCCAGCAAGCCCTTGGCATCGCTCAACGCCTGATGGCGACGAGTCGAAGCCGAGGCGTCGACGATCACCAACCACAGTTCGTGGGGCGAACGAGTGCCCAGGTGAAACAAGACATCGTCACGCCGACGCGGACGGCCGTTCAGCAAGGTGCCGGGCCAATTGATCGAGCCGCTGCGCGCCGCGTGACGTTTACCCTGTTTGCCATTGTCCAGTCGTCCGGCGCGGGGTCTGGCATTCGCCCCCGCGTCATGTCGAGGGCGAATGCCTAGGGCTTTTTTGGCCAGCTCGGCACGTCACGTCGGGCGCCGACCGGGAGCGCCTGAGCGGGCATTTCACCCCATTGGCCCTGGCCTTCGCTCGGGTTGGCATTTTGCGTAGAGGGCGGTTGACTGTGTTGCGGCGCTGGTGGCGATGGCTCGCGGCGGCGATGGCGCAAGGCAAATTCGGCGACAGCATCGATATCTTCCTCGGCGATTACGCTCGCCCCACGCCACGCCGCGTGGGCACGCGCCGCGCGCAACCAGACCAGGTCGGCCCGCAAGCCATCGACACCGGCGGCAAAGCAGCGCTCGGTAATCTGCGCGAGCGCATGATCGTCGAGCGGTATGCTTGCCAGTGCGCTGCGCGCTTTCTGGCAACGTTCGCGCAGCGACTGCTGTTGGCTTTCCCATTCGGCGCAGAAGCGCTGGGGATCGCTGTCGAAATCCAGCCGTCGCCGGATGATCTGGCCGCGCTCGGTCGGGGCTGTGTGGCCACTGAGGGCGACGTTCAGGCCAAAGCGGTCGAGCAATTGCGGACGCAGCTCACCCTCTTCCGGGTTCATGGTGCCGATCAGCACGAACTTCGCCGAATGCCGATGGGAAATGCCGTCGCGTTCGATCAGGTTGGTGCCGCTGGCGGCCACATCCAGCAGCAGGTCCACCAGGTGATCGGGCAGCAAGTTGACTTCATCGACGTAGAGCACGCCGCCGTCGGCCTTGGCCAGCACACCGGGGGAAAACTGTGCGCGACCCTCGCTCAGGGCGGCGTCCAGGTCGAGCGTGCCGACCAGTCGCTCTTCGGTGGCGCCGAGCGGCAAGGTGACGAATTGGCCGCTGGCGAGCAGGTCCGCCAGGCCACGGGCGAGGGTCGACTTGGCCATGCCGCGGGGGCCTTCGATGAGAACGCCGCCGATTTTCGGGTCGATGGCGGTCAGGTAGAGGGCGAGTTTCAGATCGTCGGCGCCGACCACGGCGGAGAGGGGGAAATGGGGGGTGTCGGTCATGGTTTTGTCTGGGTCCGTGGTCGTTGGTTTGGTGGTGGGGTGTCAGGGGGATCGGCCCCTCACCCTAACCCTCTCCCCAAAGGGGCGAGGGGACTGATCGGGTTGTTTAAACGAAATTCTGCGACCTGGGCCTTCAAGTTGAACTCAAGTTTTGGAAGCGATGGAGATCGGCTCCCTTTCCCCCTCTCCCCCGTGGGGAGAGGGATGGGCGGGCGGCGTTCCGATGAGGGGTGGTTTTAACGGTCGAATCGAGTAAGCCTGAGCTCACCCCTCCTCCTCAATATCCAACAACAAATTCTCCAGCGCCTCCCGATACTCACCCGGCTCCTTCCACATCCCCCGCTGCTGCGCTTCCAGCATTCGCTCGGTCATGTCGCGCAACGCATGCGGATTATGCTCACGAACAAAATCCCGGGTCGCCGGATCCAGCAAATACGCATCCGCCAGTAACGCGTACTGGTGGTCGTCGATCAACTGCGTTGTAGCGTCGAAGGCAAACAGATTATCAACCGTCGCCGCCAGTTCAAACGCGCCTTTATAGCCGTGGCGCTTCACGCCGTCGATCCACTTAGGATTGGCCGCGCGGGAGCGAATCACCCGGTTCAGCTCTTCCTTCAACGTGCGGATCTTCGGCAGGTCCGGCTGACTGTGATCGCCATGGTAACTGGCCGCGGCTTCACCACTGAGGCTTTCCACGGCCGCGAGCATGCCACCCTGGAACTGGTAATAGTCGTTGGAGTCGAGCAAGTCGTGTTCACGGTTGTCCTGGTTTTGCAGCACGGCTTGCACTTGGCTCAAGCGCTGAGCGAACTGCTCTCGCGCTGCGGTGCCTTCGTCGGAACCGCCGTAAGCGTAGCCGCCCCAGTTCAGATAAACCTCGGCCAGGTCGTCACGGCTTTGCCACAGACGACCGTCGATGGCGCCCTGCACGCCCGCGCCGTAAGCACCGGGTTTGGCACCAAAGATGCGCCAACCGGCCTGACGCTTGGCCGTGTCCTCATCCAGCCCCGACTGCATCAATGCTTCGCGCTCGGCACGCACTTTGGCGGCCAAGGGGTTGAGGTCGTCCGGCTCGTCGAGGGCGGCGACCGCTTGCACGGCGGCGTCGAACAGACGGATCAGATTGGCAAAGGCATCGCGGAAGAATCCGGAAACGCGCAACGTCACGTCCACGCGCGGACGGTCCAGCAGACTCAGCGGCAGAATCTCGAAGTCGTCGACCCGCTGACTGCCCGTGGCCCAGACGGGGCGCACGCCCATCAGCGCCATGGCCTGGGCGATGTCGTCGCCGCCGGTGCGCATGGTCGCGGTGCCCCACACCGACAGGCCGAGCTGGCGCAGGTGATCGCCGTGATCTTGCAGGTGTCGTTCAAGAATCAGAGTGGCCGACTGGAAACCGATGCGCCACGCGGTGGTGGTCGGCAGGTTACGCACGTCCACCGAGTAGAAGTTGCGCCCGGTCGGCAGCACGTCGAGTCGACCGCGACTCGGCGCACCGCTGGGGCCGGCGGGCACGAAGCGACCGCTGAGGGCGTCAAGCAGACCGCGCATTTCCGCCGGGCCGCAGGCGTCCAGGCGTGGGGCGACGACTTCGCGCAGGCTGTCGATGATGGCATGCACTTCGGACCAACCTGCCTCCTGTGGGAGCGGGCTTTTGTGGTGAGGGGATTTATCCCCGTTGGACTGCGCAGCAGTCCCATTTTCCGGGGCCGCTTCGCGACCCAACGGGGATAAATCCCCTCGCCACAAAAGCCCGCTCCCACAGGGTTCGGGGGTGGCTAATGAGTTTGAGATCAGTTGGGCAGCGAACAGTTCCAGGCGTTCGCGGGTATCACCTGCTGTGCGCCAGACTTCATCGATAAGGGATTGCAGTTCAATCGGACGCGGCCCGGTCCAGGGTTCGGCCAACGCACAATCCAGCGGATCGAAGCCCAACGTGAACGCCTTGGCCAAGGCCCGCAGCAGACTCGATTGGGCTCCCCGTCCATCGCCACGTGGAATGCGCAACAACGCCAGCAAGGTATCAATGCGCAAACGCCCGGTCGGCGACTCGCCAAAGATGTGCAGGCCGTCGCGAATCTGCGATTCTTTCAAGTCGCACAAATAGGTGTCCAGACGCGGCAACCAGATCGCCGCATCGGCATCGCTGTCGAGTTTTTCGTCAAGATGCAGTTCGCGGTCGATGTGCGTTTCGCGCACCAGTTGCAGGATGTCGCGCTGCAATTCCCGGGCGCGGCGCGGATCAAGCAATTGCGCTTCGTAATACTCGTCGGCGAGTAATTCGAGGTTGCGCAACGGGCCGTAGGTTTCGGCGCGGGTCAGCGGCGGCATCAGGTGATCGATGATCACCGCCTGCGTACGGCGCTTGGCCTGGGCGCCCTCGCCCGGATCGTTGACGATGAATGGATAGATGTTCGGCAACGGCCCAAGCAGCGCATCCGGCCAGCAATGCTCCGACAGCCCTACGCCTTTACCCGGGAGCCATTCGAGGTTGCCGTGCTTGCCGACGTGGATCACGCCGTGGGCGCCGTAGGTATTACGCAACCAGAAATAGAACGCCAAGTAACCGTGAGGCGGCACCAGGTCCGGGTCGTGATACACCGCGCTCGGGTCCACCTGATATCCGCGCGCCGGTTGAATGCCGACGAAGGTCAGGCCAAAGCGCAGCCCGGCGATCATCATTCGCCCACCACGGCACATCGGATCGCTTTCGGGCGAGCCCCAACGTTCCAGCACGGCCTGCCGATTGGACTCGGGCAAGGCGTTGAACATCAGCAGGTAGTCGTCCATAGACAGACTTTGATGACACGGACGTTGGTCGAGAGTGTCGAGGTCGTTGCTGACGCCGCCAAGTAACTGCTGGATCAACGCGGTGCCGCTATCAGGCAGCTCGACCGGCAGCGGATAACCTTCTTTATGCAGCGCTCGAAGGATGTTCAGCGCCGCCGCGGGGGTGTCGAGGCCAACGCCGTTGCCGATGCGCCCGTCGCGGGTCGGGTAGTTGGCGAGGATCAGGGCGATGCGTTTTTCAGCGTTGGGCACTCGCGCCAGATCGATCCAGCGTCGCGCCAGTTCGGCGACAAAATCCATGCGCTCCGGTTGTGGCCGATAGCAGACCACATCGGATTGGCTGCGCTCGCTGCGCCAGGCCAGGTCTTTGAAGCTGATCGGTCGGCTGATGATCCGCCCGTCCAGTTCCGGCAGCGCGATGTGCATCGCCAGATCACGTGGACCGAGGCCTTGTTCGCTGGCGCGCCAACCGGGTTCGTTGTCCTGGGCGCAAATCGCCTGGATCACCGGGATGTTGCGGCGAAACGGTCGCAAGTGCGGCGCTTCGGGGCTGGATTGAGCGAAACCGGTGGTGTTGAGAATCACCCCAGCTTCGACTTCGTCCAACAGGTCCTCGACCACCGTCAGGCAGCCGGGTTCTTTCAAACTGGCCACTGCAATTGGCAACGGGTTCAACCCCGCCGCCTGCAACCGCTGGCAGAAAACATCAATGAAGCCTGTGTTGGCCGCCTGCAAGTGCGAGCGGTAGAACAGCACCGCCGCCACCGGCTGATCGGCCTGCCAGCCGGCCTGCCAATCCTTCAGTTCAGCGGGGCTTTTTTGAGGATGGTAAATCGCCGTGCGCGGCAGGGTTTGCGGCTCAGCCCAGGCGTAGTCGCGATCCAGCCAGCGATTGGCGAGGCAGCGGAAAAAATCCAGAGCATTGCTCATGCCGCCCTGACGCAGAAACTGCCAGAGCCGGTCGCGGTCTACCGCGCCCACCGTGCTTAGCTCGCTGAGTTCAGGGTCCGGGCGGTCATCGCCGGGCACCAGAATCAGCTGTACACCGCGTTCCGACAGTTGCACCAGTTGCTCGACGCCATAACGCCAATAGGCGATACCGCCGTGCAGCGAAATCAGAATCACCTTGGCGTGGCGCAGCACTTCGTCGACATACAGATCAACCGAGGCGTGATTCTGCACCTGCATCGGGTTGGCCAGGCGCACGCTCGGGTAATCGTCGGGCAACTGCTGCGCCGCTTCGGCAAGCAGCGCCAGGCTGGAGTCGCCGCTGCACAGGATCACCAGCTCGGCGGGGGTTTGTCCAAGGTCGGCAATGTTGTCATCCGAAACGAAACCGCCGGGCTGGGTCCTGAGCAGGTGCATGGCTTAAACGCTGAGCGCAGCGCGCAATTGCGCTTCAAGCAACGTGGCGTCCAGCGCCTGACCGATCAACACCAGACGCGTGGTGCGCGCTTCGTCGGCGCCCCACTGACGGTCGAAGTGCTTGTCGAAACGTGTGCCCACGCCCTGGATCAGCAGGCGCATCGGTTTGTTCGGGATCGCCGCAAAACCTTTGACGCGCAGGATGCCGTGCTGGACCACCAGTTGGGTCAGCGCGTCCAGCAACAGGCTTTCGTCGGCTTGCGGCAGTTCGATGGAGATGGAGTCGAAGGCATCGTGGTCATGCTCATCGTGATGGCCGTCTTCACCTTCATGGTGGTGATCGTGATGGCTGTGACGGCTGTCGATGTGTTCTTCGGAGCCGGCGCCGAGGCCGATCAGCACGTCCAGTGGCACGCGACCGCTGCTGGCTTCGATGACTTTCACCGCTGGCGGCAGTTCTTCAGCGACCTCCAGACGTACACGGGCCAGGTCTTCAGGGCTGATCAGGTCGGCCTTGTTGAGGATCACCAGATCGGCGCTGGCCAGTTGGTCGGCGAACAGCTCGTGCAGCGGCGATTCGTGGTCCAGGTTCGGGTCGAGTTTGCGCTGGGCATCGACCTGGTCCGGGAAAGCCGCGAAGGTCCCGGCGGCGACCGCTGGGCTGTCGACCACGGTGATCACCGCATCAACGGTGCAGGCGCTGCGGATTTCTGGCCACTGGAAGGCTTGCACCAACGGTTTTGGCAGGGCCAGGCCCGAGGTTTCGATGAGGATGTGGTCGAGGTCGCCGCGACGGGCGACCAATTCGCGCATCACCGGGAAGAACTCTTCCTGAACGGTGCAGCACAGGCAGCCGTTGGCCAGTTCGTAGACGCGGCCGTTGGCTTCTTCTTCAGTGCAACCGATGGAGCACTGCTTGAGGATTTCGCCGTCGATGCCCAGTTCGCCGAACTCGTTGACGATCACCGCAATGCGGCGGCCCTGAGCGTTGTCGAGCATGTGCCGCAGCAAGGTGGTTTTGCCCGAGCCGAGGAAGCCGGTAACGATGGTGACGGGGAGTTTGGCCAGTGTTTTCATCGGATGCCCTTTGGCAAGGTGGCGGGCATACGGGACGACAATCGCTGCGACGGATGCGCGCGCGGAAGAGTTCGCCACCGGATCACCCCGCCCGGTTGTAGTGAGAATCTGTGTCGAGGCAGGTCTCCTGGCTGACGGTGTGCCGGGCTTGTGGGCCTGGCATTCACTGCGCCTTCCCGCGAACCCGTTGCACAGGGTTTGCAGTGGCGTGGCAGCGAACATCACCGTTCACAGTTGCGGGGGCAGCCGCGGCATCGACCGCGTTCCCTTCTTAGCTTCGGCAGACGCCGAAGAACCTCGAAAGCGCAAGGCTACGCATGGTGTGGGGGCGGGTCAATGTCTTGTGCCGACCCTCAGGACGCTATCGCGGGCAAGCCTTGCTCCTACAGGAGCGCCACCGTCCTGTAGGAGCAAGGCTTGCCCGCGATTGAGGCACTGAGGTATCGAGTTGAGAACCCTTGCCAATTGACGCCCAACCCCCGCCCATGCTCTCCTACACGCCTTGTTACGGGTGCCCTTCACAGGGTGAAACGGGAAACCGGTGAATCATGTGCTTTACTCTAAAGTCATGTCAGTCCGGTGCTGCCCCCGCAACGGTAAGCGAGCGAAGCGTCAGATCCACTGTGCCAGCAGTTCGGCATGGGAAGGTGATGCTTGCAGGTCAAGGCGAAAGCCACTGCCCCTCGTGAGCCCGGAGACCGGCCCGCAACACAAAGTGACCATTACGATCACTGAATAACAAACCCGCGGTGGGCGGGCGCTGTTTGAACCTCTGCGTGCCCGACCCGCAGGGGTCTTCCATGCGCCCTGAATCACCCGCTGACAGACCAGAGGGAAGCGCCATGTCGATCATCAGCAGCACCGGCAGCAACACCGATAAAAGCACCGCCAGCACCACCAATACCCTGACTCAACGCCTGACCGTCGCCCTGTGCGCGTCGATCCTGGGTGCCAGCCTTGTGTATTTCGCCGGTTTCTCGCACATCGAAGCGGTGCACAACGCCGCTCACGATACCCGCCACAGCGCTGCATTCCCGTGCCATTGAGACCTGCTGACATGATCAAGCGTATTGCGCAAACCGCAGGGTTCACCGGGCTTCTGGCCGCCCTGTTGCTGACCCTGCTGCAAAGCTTCTGGGTGGCGCCACTGATTCTGCAGGCCGAGACGTTCGAAAAATCCGAGCCGGCCGCTGTTGAAGTTCACGAACACGCCGCAGGTGCTGTCGCCGCTCACACCCACGATGCGCAAGCCTGGGAACCGGAAGACGGCTGGCAGCGTGTGCTGTCCACTACCGGCGGCAACCTGGTGGTAGCGGTTGGTTTCGCCCTGATGCTGGCCGGCCTCTATACCTTGCGCGCACCGACCAAAACCTCCCAAGGCCTGCTTTGGGGCCTGGCCGGCTACGCGACGTTCGTGCTGGCACCGACCCTCGGTCTGCCACCTGAGCTGCCGGGCACCGCCGCGGCTGATTTGGCGCAACGGCAGATCTGGTGGATCGGCACGGCTGCCTCCACCGCGGTCGGCATCGCATTGATCGTGTTCAGCCGTCACTGGCTGATGAAAGTGCTCGGTGTGGCAATCCTGGCCGTTCCTCACGTGATCGGCGCACCACAACCGGAAGTCCACTCGATGCTGGCTCCGCAAGCCCTGGAAACTCAGTTCAAAATCGCTTCGCAGTTGACCAACGTGGCGTTCTGGCTGGCCCTGGGCCTGATCAGTGCCTGGTTGTTCCGTCGCAAAAGCGATGGTCAATACCACGCATGACTGAGATCAGCACAGCGCCGACGTTAGTGGTCGGCCTGGGCTGCCAGCGCGGCTGCCCTGTCAGCACGCTGCGGGCGCTGCTCGATCAGGCGTTACAGGCTCATAAAATCGAACTTCACCAGATCAAGGCGCTGGCCAGCATCGACCTGAAGCGCGAAGAACCTGGCTTGATCGAGTTGGCCGAACAGCTTGCATTACCATTGCAGTATTTCAGCAGCGAACAACTGGCCGGCTATCAACCGCAACTCAGCCACCGCTCGGACATCGCGTTCGAACGCACCGGCTGCTACGGCGTCGCGGAAAGTGCCGCCCTGGCCCTGGCCGAACACCTGACCCAGGCACCGGCAAAATTGCTGATTTCACGACAAAAATATGCCCAGGCCACCTTGGCATTGGCCGGCGCCGCCTAAAATCCCCAATAATCCTCGCCTTCGATCATGAGCAATCTTCATCTGAAGCCTTGCCCAGCCCCTTTTTCTCACAGGAACCGACGATGACCGTCTACTTCATTGGCGCAGGTCCCGGCGACCCGGAACTGATCACCGTCAAAGGCCAACGGCTGATTCGCAGCTGCCCGGTGATCATCTATGCCGGCTCCCTGGTGCCCGCCTCCGTGCTGGAAGGCCATCGCGCCGAACAGGTGGTCAACAGCGCCGAACTGCACTTGGAACAGATCATCGAGCTGATCAAATCCGCCCATACCAAGGGTCAGGACGTGGCCCGGGTTCACTCGGGCGACCCGAGTCTTTACGGAGCAATTGGCGAGCAGATTCGCTACCTGCGCGAACTCGACATCCCGTTTGAAATCATTCCCGGCGTCACGGCCACGGCGGCCTGCGCGGCGCTTTTGGGCGCGGAACTGACGTTACCCGACGTGTCGCAAAGCGTGATCCTGACCCGCTATGCCGACAAAACCGCGATGCCCGCCGGCGAAGAGCTCGGCAGCCTGGCGCAGCACGGGGCGACCATGGCGATTCACCTGGGGGTCAATCATCTGGAGAAGATCCTGGCCGAATTGCTGCCGCATTACGGCGCGAACTGCCCGATCGCGGTGATTCACCGGGCGACCTGGCCGGATCAGGACTGGGTAGTGGGGACGCTTGAAGACATTGCCGCGAAGGTTGAAGCCAAGGGATTTCGGCGCACGGCGTTGATTTTGGTGGGTCGAGTGTTGGGCAGTGATCACTTCAGTGAGTCGTCGCTGTATCGCGCGGGGCATGCGCATCTCTATCGCCCATAAATCCCCTTCGCGAGCAGGTCGAATCGTCGCACCGTCGCTCCCACATTAGAATGCGATCAACTGTGGGAGCGAGCCTGCTCCGGGCGGCGTTCCGACGATGGGGCCATTGAATTTCACCCATAAAAAAACGGCGCTCACGGGGCGCCGTTTTTTTATGTCTGCAGCGAACACCTTACTCAGTAGTAGGCGTTTTCTTTCTGCGTGTGGTCGGTGACGTCACGAACGCCCTTGAGCTCGGGAATGCGCTCGAGCAAGGTGCGCTCGATGCCTTCGCGAAGGGTGACGTCCGCCTGGCCGCAACCCTGGCAACCGCCGCCGAACTTCAGCACGGCGATGCCGTCTTCGACCACATCAATCAGGCTGACCTGACCGCCGTGGCTGGCCAGCCCCGGGTTGATCTCGGTTTGCAGGTAATAGTTGATACGCTCGTTGACCGGGCTGTCGGCGCTGACCATCGGTACTTTGGCGTTTGGCGCCTTGATGGTGAGCTGCCCGCCCATGCGGTCGGTGGCGTAGTCGACTACCGCATCGTCCAGGAACGCTTCGCTGAACGAGTCGATGTAGGCGGTGAAGCTTTTGAGCCCCAGCGCCGTGTCTTCAGGTTTTTCTTCGCCCGGCTTGCAATAAGCAATGCAGGTTTCGGCGTACTGGGTGCCAGGCTGGGTGATAAAGACGCGGATGCCGATGCCTGGGGTGTTCTGCTTGGAGAGCAGATCAGCCAGATAATCGTGGGCGGCGTCGGTAATGGTAATAGCGGTCATGGAAACTCCTCGCAGGCTTGGGCGCAGTTTACGCCAATCATCGCGCCGCACAAAGTCCTAGTATTTTTCTCGGGAAAGAAACGGAGATCCCCTGTAGGAGTGAGCCTGCTCGCGATGGCGTCAGTTCAGCAAAATCGATGCTGACTGTAAGGATGCTATCGCGAGCAGGCTCACTCCTACAGGAGGAAGCGGTCGGACTCAAAGATTCTCATAGCGGTTCATGTCCAGCACGCCCTCTTCCACCGGTTCGGTCTCGTGGACATACCGGCTCAGGTCATGGAAGTAGAACCAGAACTGCGGATGGCTGCGGCGAATGCCCCAGCGCTCGACGATTTTTTCGAAGCGATTGGCGTCCTTGGCGTTTTCCATCTCGTTCACGAACTCAGGCACTTGCTCGGCCGGAATGTTGAACATGAAGTTCGGATAGCTGGTGAGTACGCCCGGGTAAATAGTCACTGTGTCGAGCCCTGGCTGATACCGCCGGGATTCACCGAGCAGGAACGCGACGTTGCTGTGAGCGCGGTTGCGCAGCAGGCTGTAAACCTCACGCTTGCCGCTCGCGGTTTCGATGCGCAGCAGGGTCGCTTCCGGCAACTGATCGATAACCTTCAGCCCGGCCGCCGGGCGCGAAGTCAGGCGACTCAACGCTTGCTCGGCGCTCTGCAAGGCCGGGTCGATGTTCGGCCGCGAGCAATAAGCGCCGTCACAACGGTTGATCGGATCCGGCTTGGCGTTGAGGTCGCCGTAACGGGCCAGCAACTGCAGGGCGAAATCGCGTTTCGGGTCCTTTTCGTCCAGTACCAGTGCTGTCTCTTTGTCGTTGTCGATGGCCTCGTAGTCCAGCCACATCTTGAATTTGCCGCCACTCTGGTACCAGTCGTCGAGATAATCGTCGCGTGAATCGGCCGGCATCAGGCGCAGGAAATTCTGCTCGGCGCCGTTGCGGATCAGGTCGAAGTACAGCCGGGTTTGCGCCTGATGGGAGACGTTGCCGAACACGTCGAAATTGACTGCCAACTGATAATAGGTGCGCTCCAGCAGCGGGAAGTCGAACAGCCACATCGTTTGCGGCACGTCACCGATCAGGCCTTTGTTCACCGAGGCACTGTCGAAATGCCGGAAGATCGACAGCAAGGCGTTATCGTTGCCAGCCCATAAGGTCGACCAGCTCGGCGCCGGCGTATCGGCGTAACTGTCACGGCGCAGCGCCTCGTACTCGTTACGCTTGTCGCGGTAGTCATGCCACAGGCTCAGGACGCTGCCGACATCGTCGTTCTGCCCTGGCATCGCCAGCAACGGCGTGACCTGACCGCGGTAATTCGGATCGATGATGTAGAGGTCGTGCTCCGGCGCCTGGAACAGTGCCCAGAAGTTATCGCGGATCACGTCGGTGGCGATCTGGCCGCGGCACACCGGGCCACGAATAAACGTACGGACGAAGTATTCGGCGTTATCGAGCATGAACTGATAACGCGCCTGGGCCGGGATCGCCTCGAACGTGGTGAACGGATTGGCCCGACGCTCCGCCCCGTAGCCTGGCAAGGCGTCGACCTGCCAGTTGCCGTTATAGAAGAGGCTTTTGATCCGTGCCATCTTCGCCGCGCTCAACGGGTAGGTGATGTGGGTCTTTTGCACAATCACGCCTTGCACCGGCCACAAGCGGTAATACACCTGCGTACCCGGATCGTCATTCGGGCGGCGGGTATTGATCAGATCGATAGGCTGGCCGGTCGGCGTGCGCGAACGCACCCACTGAAAGAAATGCCCCGGCTCGCCTTCCTTGAAATAGAGATGAGCGAGAAACCAATGCTCGAACAACCATCGCCCCACCAGACTTTGCCGTGCGCCCGGTGCGTTGAGCAGGTTTTCCCACTGCACCACCTGCAACGCTTCTTTGGCGCTCGGCACAAGACCTTGCTCGTCAATCGGCGCGCCGGACGCCAGCCAGCGTTGCAGCGTCTGGTACTGCTGGTCGGTCAGGCCGGTGACCGCCAGCGGCATGCCTTCTTTGGGATGTGATCTGGCGTAGCCGTCAAACTCGGCCGGCATGGCGCATGTGTTTTCCCGGTTCAGACCAAGGACGATGTCCTCCGGCAACCTGGCATTGGGTTGCAACGGGGTGTTGTGGCCCAACTCGAGCATCCGCGCCATCAATGTGGCCTGACTGCCCTGTGCGTCGAGCACCGAATAGAAGTCCTTTTGCTGCCAGGCGCGTTGGCCGAAGGCGTCATAAAACAGCCGGGTCGGCGCGGCAGCCTGGCGGCGATCGCCAACGTAGACCGGGACCTTGGTCGCGCCACGAGCAGCCCCTTCGCCACTGCCCAGATTGAGCTGACAGGCGGAGTCATAGCAGGCATGGCAGGCCACACACTTTTCGGTGAAGATCGGTTGAATGTCGCGGCTGTAGGAAATGGCAGAAGGAATGGCCGGATCCTGCGCGGCGGCGCCCCAGCTTAAAAACAGCAAAACCATGCTGATGACGCGAAAAGACATATCCCTGGTCCCGATCATGAAAAATCGCCGCGATTCTACCGGTCTGCACCCCGCTCCAACATGAGCGATATTCATGCAAAACCGGGACATGCTCTAAAACCGCACAGGTTTGTTATTATCCCGCCCCTTCGTCATGGTCTTCCGAGTAGTCCAAATGTCCGATCGCAGTGTTCGCCTTCAAGCTCTCAAGCACGCCCTCAAAGAGCGCATCCTGATTCTCGATGGCGGCATGGGCACGATGATCCAGAGCTACAAGCTCGAGGAGCAGGATTACCGTGGCAAACGCTTCGCCGACTGGCCAAGTGACGTCAAGGGCAACAACGACCTGTTGATCCTGACGCGCCCGGACGTGATTGGCGCCATCGAAAAAGCCTACCTGGATGCCGGCGCGGACATTCTGGAAACCAACACCTTCAATGCCACCCAGGTGTCCCAGGCTGACTACGGCATGCAAGGCCTGGCGTACGAGCTAAACGTAGAAGGCGCACGCCTGGCGCGCAAGGTTGCAGACGCCAAGACCCTGGAAACCCCGGACAAGCCGCGCTTCGTTGCCGGCGTGCTCGGCCCTACCAGCCGCACCTGCTCGCTGTCGCCTGATGTGAACAACCCCGGCTATCGCAACGTGACCTTTGATGAACTGGTGGAAAACTACACCGAGGCCACGAAAGGCCTGATCGAAGGCGGCGCCGACCTGATCCTGATCGAAACCATCTTCGACACCCTGAACGCCAAAGCGGCGATCTTCGCGGTGCAAGGTGTGTACGAAGAACTCGGCGTCGAGTTGCCGATCATGATCTCCGGCACCATCACCGATGCCTCCGGTCGTACGCTCTCCGGCCAGACCACCGAAGCGTTCTGGAACTCCGTGGCCCACGCCAAGCCAATCTCGGTCGGTTTGAACTGCGCCCTCGGCGCCAGCGAATTGCGCCCCTACCTGGAAGAGCTGTCGAACAAGGCCAGCACCTACGTTTCCGCGCACCCTAACGCCGGCCTGCCGAACGAATTCGGCGAGTACGACGAACTGCCGTCGGAAACCGCCAAGGTCATCGAAGAGTTCGCCCAAAGCGGCTTCCTCAACATCGTCGGCGGTTGCTGCGGCACTACCCCGGGCCACATCGAGGCCATCGCCAACGCCGTGGCCGGTTATGCACCGCGTGAAATCCCGGACATTCCAAAGGCCTGCCGCCTGTCGGGCCTGGAACCGTTCACCATCGATCGCAACTCGTTGTTCATCAACGTCGGCGAGCGGACCAACATCACCGGTTCAGCCAAGTTCGCCCGCCTGATCCGTGAAGACAACTACACCGAAGCCCTGGAAGTCGCCCTGCAGCAGGTTGAAGCCGGCGCCCAGGTGATCGACATCAACATGGACGAAGGGATGCTCGATTCGAAGAAGGCCATGGTGACCTTCCTCAATCTGATTGCCGGTGAACCGGACATCTCCCGCGTACCGATCATGATCGACTCCTCCAAGTGGGAAGTGATCGAAGCCGGCCTCAAGTGCATCCAGGGCAAAGGCATCGTCAACTCGATCAGCATGAAAGAAGGCGTCGAGCAGTTCATTCATCACGCCAAACTGTGCAAGCGCTACGGCGCCGCCGTGGTGGTGATGGCCTTCGACGAAGCCGGCCAGGCCGACACCGAAGCGCGCAAGAAAGAAATCTGCAAGCGCTCCTACGACATTCTGGTCAACGAAGTCGGCTTCCCGCCGGAAGACATCATCTTCGACCCGAACATCTTCGCCATCGCCACCGGCATCGAAGAACACAACAACTACGCTGTGGACTTCATCAATGCCTGTGCCTACATCCGCGACGAACTGCCGTACGCGCTGACCTCCGGTGGCGTGTCCAACGTGTCGTTCTCGTTCCGCGGCAACAACCCGGTGCGCGAGGCGATTCACTCAGTGTTCCTGCTGTATGCGATCCGCAACGGCCTGACCATGGGTATCGTCAACGCCGGCCAGCTGGAGATCTACGACCAGATCCCGGCCGAGCTGCGTGACGCCGTGGAAGACGTAGTGCTCAACCGCACACCGGAAGGCACCGACGCCCTCCTCGCCATTGCCGACAAGTACAAGGGCGATGGCAGCGTCAAGGAAGCCGAGACCGAAGAATGGCGCGGCTGGGACGTCAACAAGCGTCTGGAGCATGCGCTGGTCAAAGGCATCACCACGCACATTGTTGAAGACACTGAAGAATCCCGACAGTCGTTCGCTCGCCCGATCGAAGTCATTGAAGGCCCGTTGATGTCGGGCATGAACATCGTCGGCGACCTGTTCGGCGCGGGCAAAATGTTCCTGCCGCAGGTGGTGAAATCCGCCCGCGTGATGAAGCAGGCCGTGGCCCACTTGATCCCGTTCATCGAACTGGAAAAAGGCGACAAACCGGAAGCCAAGGGCAAAATCCTCATGGCCACGGTAAAAGGCGACGTGCACGACATCGGCAAGAACATCGTCGGCGTGGTGTTGGGCTGTAACGGCTACGACATCGTCGACCTCGGCGTGATGGTGCCGGCCGAAAAAATCCTGCAAGTGGCCAAGGAGCAGAAGTGCGACATCATCGGCTTGTCCGGCCTGATTACGCCGTCGCTGGATGAAATGGTCCACGTGGCCCGCGAGATGCAGCGTCAGGACTTCCATCTGCCACTGATGATCGGTGGCGCGACCACCTCGAAAGCGCACACGGCGGTGAAGATCGAGCCGAAATACAGCAACGACGCAGTGATCTACGTCACCGACGCCTCCCGCGCCGTAGGCGTGGCGACGCAGTTGCTGTCCAAGGAATTGAAACCGGCGTTCGTCGAGAAGACCCGCCTGGAATACATCGACGTCCGCGAGCGCACCGCCAACCGTAGCGCCCGTACCGAGCGCCTGAGTTACCCGGTCGCCATCGCCAAGAAACCGCAGTTCGACTGGAGCACTTACGCGCCGGTCAAACCGACGTTCACCGGCGCCAAAGTGCTGGACAACATCGACCTGAAAGTCCTGGCCGAATACATCGACTGGACGCCGTTCTTTATCTCCTGGGACCTGGCCGGCAAGTACCCGCGGATTCTGCAGGACGAAGTGGTCGGTGAAGCCGCCACTGCGCTGTTCGCCGATGCCCAGGAAATGCTCGCCAAGCTGATCGACGAAAAACTCATCAGCGCCCGCGCGGTGTTCGGCTTCTGGCCGGCCAACCAAATGCGTGACGACGACATCGAAGTCTATGGCGATGACGGCAAGCCGATTGCCAAGCTGCATCACCTGCGTCAGCAGATCATCAAGACCGACGGTAAACCGAACTTCTCCCTGGCTGACTTCGTTGCACCGAAGGACAGCGAAGTGACCGACTACGTGGGTGGTTTCATCACCACCGCTGGGATCGGCGCCGAAGAAGTGGCCAAGGCCTATCAGGATGCCGGCGACGACTACAACTCGATCATGGTCAAGGCACTGGCCGACCGCCTGGCCGAGGCTTGCGCCGAGTGGCTGCACCAGCAGGTCCGTAAAGACTACTGGGGTTATGCCAAGGACGAGACGCTCGACAACGAGGCGCTGATCAAAGAGCAATACACCGGTATCCGCCCTGCCCCGGGCTACCCGGCCTGCCCGGATCACACCGAGAAATCCACGCTGTTCAAGTTGCTGGACCCTGAGGCCTCGGAAATGAAAGCCGGCCGCTGCGGCGTGTTCCTTACCGAGCACTACGCGATGTTCCCGGCGGCAGCGGTCAGTGGTTGGTACTTCGCTCACCCGCAGGCGCAGTATTTTGCCGTGGGCAAGATCGACAAGGATCAGGTGCAGAGCTACACGTCGCGTAAGGGTCAGGAGTTGAGCGTGACCGAGCGGTGGCTGGCGCCGAACCTGGGTTACGACAACTGATGATGGTCCCGGGAGTCGACTGGTGCGACTCCCGGGGTTCTTGTGAAAGCTGCAGCTAAACGTTACAGCCCCACCAGCGTCCGTTCTTTTTCAGACAATTCGCGCACCAACTTTCCTTGCTCGAAGAGAAGGTCTGCCTCTATCGCCCGCATGGCGGTTTTGTACTGCTCCTGCGCGCCTTCGCCGTAATTTGGATACGCCTCGTCTACATCATGCTCTCTGCCTGCAAAACCCTCCCGCACCTGGGCGAACCGTTCAGGGTATTTGCCCTTCAAATAGTCGCTCCAGTACTCGCGGCCGACCAAATCATCCATAAATGCCGATGATTGTTCTGCCGCGATCACTTCAGCATGGGCCGCATCCAGCATGGCAGACGAAACGTTGCCGCTGTAGCGCATGCCTCTTGGTTGCCCTGGTAACTCAAGTCGCTCGGCAAGGCCGATACGATAGGCCAACCGCACTTCCGCCGGATCAATTGAACGGCGGCTTGCCTGTCGCTGGACAATGTCGCGGTTAGCGATTTCCTCGACTTTCCCAAGGCGAAACAAGCTCCTGCCAAGTCTGAACAAGACGTTGCCTTGTTGGCCCGGGGAAACTGACTTCGCAGTCTCAAATTCGAAAGCCTTCACTTCTATATCGCTGAACAACAGGATTTGACCATCAACGCAGGTTGCGCCAGACCTCGCCATTTCGAATATCGTATCCCTCAGACCAGCGTCGCTATCGGCCACCCTCAGTACGGTATGGACCCGCCGCACAAGATCAGAACGTCCCGTCAGGAAGTCTGTCGTACCTTCCATTTTCATCAGCAGATTGAAGAAGAAGTGATTGTTTTGCGCTTGCTCGAAGTCATTCCATATCCGTATCAATTCCTCTGAGTCGGCTGCTGACGGAGCGATCCATCGCTCACGGGCGTCGGTACCTGTCACCTCATCCATATCCACTTCTACGTCACTTGCGATCGAGTCATCGCTATCGTTAAAGCTGTCGCTATGGCTGCTGCTATCAATCCGCTCCAACGCCTCGTCAATCTCTTCTAACGTCCATCCCACTATCTGCTCGCCCTCCCGCACCTGATTACGCAGCATTAGCAGGCTCGCGCCATCCAGATCGTTGCTGGCCAGACTCGTGCCCGCCCGCAATACCCTGTACCCATCGGCCATCAGGATCGGCGGGATTGACTCGATCATGTTGTCGCGCAAATCCAGTGCGCTGAGCGAGGGCAGCTGAAGCGTTCCCTGCGGCCAGATGACCAGGCGATTGCCACTCAGATCGAGGGCCTGCAAACGGGCAAGAGGGCTGACATCCAGCGACTCAAGCCAGTTTTCCGCCAGATTCAAAGACTCCAGGTTGCTCAATCCTGCAAGCTGACGCTGGAGCTGAGGCGCATTGGTAAAACGGTTGTTGACTGCCGAAAGTCGCTTGAGGCTGTTCAGTGAAATCACGGACTCTGGCAAGGCATACAACGCGTTGGCATTCAGCGCCAGGGTATGAACATGAGTAAACGCGCCGAGAAAATCGCTTAGCCCCTCTTCTCTCAGATACACGTTGTTCAGGTTCAACGCACCAACATGAGCGAAGTCGGCGGGTAGAGCCGGGAGCTTGCCCAAGGGGTTATCGGACAGATCGAGGATGTAACCTCCCGATGCATTCTCCACGGCCTGCACCCCGCGGAGGTTCTGCCTCCAGCACGCCATTATCCGGTCAGCCGCCTGACGACGCTCGGTGGCTGCAATCCACACAGGAGGAGAGGATTCCCCCATTCGCTGTGGTTGGGTTTCGATCCATGTGTTCAGGGTCTTCGTCAATGCCTGATGTTGGCTGTCCCATTTGGCCAATTGCTCATACAGGGGGCCAGCGCCGCCATGGCGTAACGTCATTTCATCAATCATCTGTATCACCTCGGCGCCTGGCAGATCCGGGTCAAGCCTTCGCAAACGGGCTTGCGGGGTCAAGCGTGTCAGGTCATTGCCAGGTACAACGGGCAGGGGCAGTAACAAGTCCGGATTTTGCGCGACCAGAACCGGAAAATACTCGGGTTCACCCAGGGTGATGCCCGCCTGCAAGAAGGCTCTGGAAATACCCATGGGCTGATCGGAAGAAGTACTCGCCAGCAAATCGGCGCGCGCCTTGGCCGTCAACCGACAGCCAGTCATATCGATCCTTAGAGCGTCATGGCCGGTCAGGGCAGCCTCGGGAATCGTCGTGATCGCGCTGTTGTTCAACTCGAGCTTGCCGAGGCCGGACAAGTCCAACGCGCCTTTTGGCCAGTCTTTAATGGCGGTATGACCCACACGCAGGGTCTTCAAGCGGGTCATGGCACTGACATCCAGCGAATCGAGCCGGTTATAGCGCAAGTCCAGGCTTTCAAGGGCAGTCAACCGGTTCAAGCGTTGTTGCAGACTCGAGGTAACTGTCAGGTGATTTCGGCTCAGTTCCAGATCAATGAGTTTTCCGAGGTTGCCCAATTCCGCCGGAAGATCCTGCAATTGATTGCCACTCAGATCCAACTGGCGAAGGTCGGTAAAGCCGCTCAAAAAACGACTGAAATCTTCGGACGAGACAACCACACCCGACATTTTCAGAGTTTGCACATGGGCAAAATTGGTGGCTGACAACGCTGGCAGTTCAGGCAGATCGCCCAGCGCCCAGCCGGACAAATCAAGATTCGATGAAATGATTTGTCGCGGCATGACAGGCCATGGCCGCACTGTTGAAGGTCCGGCCTGAGGTTGCGAAGACTGTGCCTCCTCCGTACCGCCATAGCGTTTACGCAGACCATCACGCCAACACTCACGGATTCGCCGGGCAACGGATTCTCGTTCCCGAATGTTGATTTGCCGGCCATTGGCTCTTGCTGTTCGCTGCTGCCACGCCTCCAGTTGCTGTCGCAGTGCCTGTCCATCCTGGCGCAGTGCATTGATCCGGGCCAGCAACGCCCGCCCCGCCAACCCCTCAGCTTTCATTCGCCCAAGGGCAATCTTCGCAAGTTCGTCGCTTGTCTCCAGGGCGTTGTGTAGCGTGCCTTGGCAATAACGATCGAGCATTTGCCCGGTATCCAGCAAATGCGCAGGATTGTCGTGCACATACTCGTATGCCTTCACGAAGTCCTCAGTGCTCAGCCTGGCCCAGTTGAGTTTCATGCCAGGCCACAGTAATTCATGACCGGATAGCCATTCAGAGGGAAGTGTCTTGACGCTTGAGTGAGCGAGATCCAGCGACCTGAGCTGCGGTAATTGCAGAGCGCCCTTCGGCCAGACCTCTGTCGTTCCGTACACACTCAACGAATGCAGTTGAGTCAGGCGACTGACATCCAGCTCGCCCGCCATGCCGATCACGTCCAATCGTTGCAGTTGTGGCATCGCGTCTATCACCGATTGGGCAGTTTCGGTGAACTCCGGACCCAGCGGCCCTGCCATCTCCAGCTCACGAATACTCGGCTGAGCCTTTAGCCTCTCGGCCAGTTGAACCCTATCGACGCCATCCTGGATCCCCACCTTCAGCGACCGGGCATTGGGGAATTGGCGCATAAAGGCTTCCGGTGTCTGACTCAATACTCCACCAACGCTCATGCTCAGACGACTTACGTGAGGAAAATTGCCGGCCAGTTCCGGCAGGCTGTCAGCAGCATGCACATCCAGAAAAACACTGGCATCGCCATCGTAAATACCCCTCTGCTGCCAGGCGTATTGAATGTTGCGTGCGACTTGATGGCGGACAGTATTCTGGCCGCCGCTGGTTACCCATTGTTCGAGCTGCGTCGTCAGTGCCTCGTATTCCCGGCCCCGCATGTTCAGAAAATGGGCAATCTGCGTTTCGGTCATGCCATCACGCGCAAGCCTGATGACCATCAATTCCGCCAACTCATCGGAGAAGATCGGATAGACATCGCGCAACCTGGAGACCAACGAGGGATTCACCATTGCTCCGGCACCTCGCCCACTCAATGGGTAGCCGACCCTGCCGTCGGCCAGTCGCACCGGTGGACGGAATCGTGGCGTGCTGGCGTTGGGCACGAGGGTTTCCATCATCTGATCACGGAGGCCCATGGCATAGGTGGTCAATGTCTTTTGTAACCTGGCACTCTGCGCCACTTGAGGCACGCCCAACTGAGTGCGGACGTCGTCCGGCAACGTATGCATGACCGAAGAGAAAAAGTTGTCGCCTTCTTTCGGCACGCTGTTCAACGAGTTTTTTTGCTGGTCGAACGCCTGAAACTGGTTCACTTGATGATGTTGATAGCCGTCCTTGACCAGGTATTTGACTTGCTCGGCCGTCTCGCTACCGATGCTGTCGAGCAGTTTTCCACCGCAGTCGCCATGGCGAACTTCCAGGCGCAAATTTTTCGGCCAGCCCGGGAGTTTCTCAAGGCTGTGCAGCGCCAGGCGCCGGCTGTCGGATGACGCCATACTCTCCAGCTGCAATCCGGCCAGGGCCTTGTTCAGCCGAGTCACCCGGGCGCGCGCACGTCCCTTGAGCAACAGACTGGTGGGGAGTCGGCCGGTTTGTTTGATGTGCAGCCGTTCCTTGGCGGTGGCACTGGCCAGAACTTCTTGCGCCGCGTCCGTCGACAGACTGGGGAAAGTACGTTGCAGCGCCTTAATTTCACGCGTTGTTGCCTTGGAGTCCTGGCTGAGTGTGTCGAACAATGAGGTTTTGTTGTCCGAAAGGTGGTCGCCAAGCTGTTGTCGAAAAACCGTTTCACGCTCTGCCTTGACCCGCGCACCTTCACCTCCCAGCAAGCGAACGATTTCTTCCTCATCCAGTGCCTCAAGCACTCGTTCGGGCAATTTCCCGGCTGACACCTCCTCACGGGAAATCCTGATGCTCGGCTTCACGGATGTCGACGCCTCACCGTAGCGGGACGAAGCACTGCTCAGGCTTGCATTGTCGAACACATCGATCACCCGCCCCTGCGGCCAACGCGGCATATTGATCACTTGCGGCAAGATCGCGTTGTAGCGGCTGTCCGGCACCGGTTGATCGAGACGAATTCGTTCAATCATTTGATTGAGCTGACGGTCGATTTGAAACTGCCGCAACGTGTCGGATAACGCTGATGGCAAGCGCAGGTTATCCGTATGGATCTTGCGCAACGCGTCGTCGTTAACGCCGCTGATGTCGGTGATTTTCTCCAGCGTCGCCGCGTCAATACCATCGGTGACCGGGCCAAGACGTCGTAACAAGGTGGCACGATCCCACTCCAGCGGGCGCTCGAAGCGATGACGCCACGCGCCCTCACCGTTGTGTTCAAGAACGGGGGAGTAAGCGTTCGGGTCCGTCGGGTGCTTGAGGCGCCATTTGTTCAGCGTGGGGTCGAAGGTTTTTTCGTAGACGTTACCATCGAGTCTGATATAGCTCTTGCCGCCCACTTGATACTGCCCAAGCTTGTCGGGCTTGAACCCTATCGGCAAGACCCTGTCGCTCAGGTAAGGCGTCAAGCCAGGCCGCCACAATTGTTCGCTGCCAAACGGCAATTTGACCTTGATCAGGTCATCGACGATGGGTGTGGACAGCACGGGCGCTTTACTGATAACCGCGCCTACAGCCGCCATAAATGCCACGTTCACGGCCACTGACTTCAAGTAACCCCAGGCCTGATCCGTGTCCCCGATGCTCCACGCTTCAACCCCGTGATAAATATCTGTGGTCAGTTGCACAGCCATCACGGCCATCATTACCTCGCCGAGGCCAGGCACAAAAAATGCCG
The DNA here is from genome assembly GCF_054897865.1 of Pseudomonas sp. LS2P72. Classification (NCBI taxonomy): domain Bacteria; kingdom Pseudomonadati; phylum Pseudomonadota; class Gammaproteobacteria; order Pseudomonadales; family Pseudomonadaceae; genus Pseudomonas; species Pseudomonas sp. LS2P72. The sequence continues at coordinate 3,204,822 of NZ_CM142708.1, read as the reverse complement.
CCACGTTGAGTATGCTCAGTCCCCACTCGGCATAGTGTGCGAGTCGCTCATACCACGCGTCATGATCGACCTTGGCCGTTGGCACCGCCAGTTGCTCGGCAGTCTCCTTGAGGCGCGTCTGGTGCCGCGTGTACAGCTCGTCGAACAGCTGTGTGTCAAAAAATTCTTCACTGATATCAAGCGTCGGCTCGTCCCGGTAAACGTGTTCGTAGATGCCGTCTATGTGCCCCAGGAGGGTCTGTTTACGGTAAGGAAAATCCGGGTTCCATTTGAGTGTTTGCAGAGCAGACTTGATCTTGCCGAGGAACTTGCCCGCATCACCGTGGGGGATGAGCCTGAGGAAAGAGCGCTGGTAATTCACGTCGCGCAGCCTGTAGCTCAGGTCATTTTCAAAGGACTTGAGCGAGGCATATTCCATGACCGGCGCCACCGGATCACCCGGAATACAGACGATGATCCGCGAGTCCTGGTAACCCAGTACGTCAAACAGGTTTACACCGGGATTGCTCCAGCTGAAGTTGACCTTTTTACCTTTTCGCCGGCTTGCGCCAATGACAAACAACTCACTGACAGGCGACCCCAGCACATGCAACTGACTGCAAGTGACGCGCTCACCGTCCAGTGTTGGCGATTTGTCGCCGTTGAGCACGGCCAGCAATGTGCTGTAAGCCGATGGCGTGATCAGCGATTTGAGGTGGGCGATATGGGCATGCACCCGCAGACTGTCCGTCCACGCGCCGAGCGTTTGGGTGCGCACGATGGCTGCCCTGTCTGCGGCGTCAAACACCGCTGTCAGGTGTTCCTGATACCGCTTTCCGATATCCAGTTCACGGCATAGCGAGGCGAAATCGGCGGGCTTTATTGGTAGCTTCTTGATCCTGTAGCGTGTTGAAGGGCCCTTTTGCGGATAGTCCCAACCGTAAGGTCCTCCTTGAGTTTCCAGATAGGCAGCCCGTACACCTCGTTCAGCAATGACCTCACCTTCATCAAACACCTGGTCTTCTTCAAAATTGCGCAGTGCCAACTGCAGCAGTGTCTGGTGAGTGATCAGCGAGCCTGCAAAGGGCTCGTAGAGCCAAGTCTGCGCAACATCAACTTTCAACCCGAACTTTTTTTGCAACGCCGCTTCGAGCAACGGTTGCGCGAATTCGGTGACCCCTTTGAGCCCGGCGAGTGTTTTTGCCAGGGTTTCGTTGGCGGTTCGACTGCGCTTCTGGTCGTCCCGTACAGTGCGTCGTTGGTCGCTGGAGGCCTTTTGAAACCAGTCCGGCATGGCATTCTCGGCCAGGCCTCCCGGTGTTCTCGCCCGATCCAGAGCCCGGATGTTTGCCGGGGTCAGGTGGCGAATCCGATCATGCAGCTTTTTTTTGATGAAATGGTTATGAAGGCCCTTTTCCTGGGCCGATGGGATTCCACTCATGTGGCAATACCTGATGCTGTCAAATGAAGCACCAGTCAATCAGCAGGTTTGTCGTCCAGGGCGGTACATATTTATACCGGGTAGCGCCGGGGGGGATGTTCTTTCCGCGGGTTGGCTATGCTTGTCTTACTCAAACGGGAGACGAGGGGTTTATGGACGATCCAGCCGACAACAAGCCGCCCACTTTCTGGCAGATGCTGCACAGCGTCATGGCGGCGGCGTTCGGGGTGCAGAGCGGGAAGAACCGGGCGCGGGACTTCACTCACGGCAAGCCCAGTCATTTCGTGATTCTGGGGATTTTGTTCACGGCCGTGTTCGCGTTGACGCTGTACGGCATCGTGCAACTGGTGGTGCATCTGGCCGGGGTTTAGCGCATCAAGGTTTGCAGGCTGAACGGATAGCGATACGACGTCGGCCGGCCCTTGGCTGAAAGTCGACGGAAGTTCACACCGTAATCCGGTGATTCCCCCATGGCCAGCAATCGCCTGGCCTGTGCCTTATCGATCAGTTGCAGCAACGGGATTTGCCGGTCCCGGCCGCCGTAATGGCCAAGATCCACGCCCTGATCAAGATCATGCAACTCCACCAGCGCCCAGCCGCCCAACGTGAAGTGCCCGCCCAACAGCACGCTGATGCGTCCGTCAACCATCGCCTGTAACGCCGCCGGCGAGGTGTTGACCGCGCTGAACAACGCATCCTTGCCGGGTATCCCACCCGTCTCCGAATACGCCTGCATGGCGCCAAACGCCATTTCGTCATTGGCTGACCACACCAGCGAGACCTTCGGGTAACGCCGCAGCAGCAGTTTGGCCTGTTCATAGGCCCGTTCCCGGGTCCAGCCGCTGTAAACCAGTTGGCGCAAGCGCACTTCAGGGTGCTCGGCCAAGGCCCGCATCATGCCTTGCTCGCGCAGTTGCGCCGAAGGGGTGATCTTCAGGCCGGAAAACGCCAGCAACTCGATGACCTGACCGGGCGCCGCGGGCGGATGCTGGCGAATCAGTTCCTTGAGCATCAGGTAGCCACCCTCCTCATCGTTGGGCACCAGACTGCCCAACTGATCAGAGCGATCCCCCAGCAGGCTCTGCTGATTGGCCGTCAGCGAAGCGTTGACCATAAACAGCTTCACCCCGCTGCCCTGGGCCAGACGAATAATCTGCGGTGCGACGTACTGTTCGTTGGCGAACATCAGATAGTCCGGACGATTGGGGCCTTGCAGCGCCTGACGCGCTTGCGCCAGCGTGAGCTCCGGCATGCGTCGGGAATAGAGGATTCGCAGATCAATGCCCAGATCCGTGGCGGCCGCCTGCATGAATTGCGAATAGCTGATCCAGAAGGCTTCGTCAGTCTTTCCGGGGCTCAGGAACAATACCGATTCCGCGCGCGCAACGGAGCCGTAAATCGCACCAAGTATCAGCAGGAATGAGTAGAAAAACTTCAACATTGATCGTTCGAGCCCCCCGGCAATTCGCCGCGCATTATAGCCAGCGAAGACCCGCAAAACGGCGTTTACTCCGGTTATTGTCCGACAATCGTCGGAATGGGGCCCGGACGGGGTCGGTTATTGATGGCTGACCCAAAATACCGCGGTGCCCACGACCAGGATGATCAGGAACAGAATGGCCCAAGCATCGACCGTGCTATCGGGTTTTGACGTTTTGGTAGGGTTGCTCATTGCATCGCCTCTTGTCGGTTTTATCGGTGATTGCATAAAGACTCGAGCACAGTTAAGACGATGATTGCCCGCACCACAAATGTGGGTTTTACCTCATTGGCTTTCATTAGTCGTTTTGGTTCTTTACATATACTCAAACATCACTTTTGCGCATAACTGCAAACTGGTATCTTGCCCCGGCTCCGTTGGGAGTGCGCGGCCGTGCGCGCAGAATTGCCGAGGCAGTATCGGAAACTTCAGCAAGCGAAAAACGCCACTGGATCCGACCGGCCCAAGCCTGAGAACAGGACTTATATGTACGTATACGACGAGTACGATCAGCGGATCATCGAGGACCGCGTCAAGCAGTTCCGTGATCAGACCCGACGCTATCTGGCAGGCGAGCTGAGCGAAGAAGAATTCCGCCCCCTGCGCCTGCAAAATGGCCTTTATATCCAGCGCTTCGCGCCGATGTTGCGAGTGGCGGTGCCTTACGGCCAACTGACTTCGCGCCAGACGCGAATGATGGCCAGGATTGCCCGTGATTTCGACAAGGGCTATGCCCACATCAGCACCCGGCAGAACGTACAGTTCAACTGGCCGGCGCTGGAAGACATCCCGGACATCCTTGCCGAACTGGCGACCGTGCAAATGCACGCGATCCAGACCAGCGGCAACTGCTTGCGCAACGTCACCACCGACCAGTTCGCCGGTGTCGCTGCCGACGAGCTGATCGATCCGCGCCCGTGGTGCGAGATCGTCCGTCAATGGACCACGTTCCACCCTGAATTCGCTTACTTGCCGCGCAAGTTCAAGATCGCCATCAACGGTTCGACTTCCGACCGTGCGGCCATCGAAGTCCATGACATCGGCCTTGAGCCGGTGCACAACGCCGCTGGCGAGCTGGGCTTCCGTGTGCTGGTGGGCGGCGGTCTCGGCCGTACCCCGGTGGTGGGCGCGTTCATCAATGAATTCCTGCCGTGGCAAGACCTGTTGAGCTATCTCGACGCCATCCTGCGGGTCTACAACCGCTACGGCCGTCGTGACAACAAGTACAAGGCGCGGATCAAGATCCTGGTCAAGGCCCTGACACCTGAAGTCTTCGCACAAAAAGTCGATGCGGAAATGGAGCACCTTCGCGGTGGCCAGACCACGTTGACCGAGGCCGAAGTGCATCGCGTCGCCAAACACTTCGTTGATCCGGAGTACAAGGCCCTGGACAACCAGACCCTGGCGTTGGCCGATCTCGATAAAGAACACCCGGGCTTCGCACGCTGGCGCACCCGCAATACCCTGGCTCACAAAAAGCCGGGTTATGTGGCCGTGACCCTGTCCCTGAAGCCGACCGGTGTCGCACCGGGCGACATCACCGACAAGCAACTCGATGCCGTTGCCGATCTGGCCGATCGTTACAGCTTCGGCCAACTGCGCACCTCCCACGAGCAGAACATCATTCTGGCCGACGTTGAGCAGACCCAACTGTTCGCGATGTGGGGCGAGTTGCGCGAGCAGGGTTTCGCCACGCCGAACATCGGCTTGCTGACCGACATCATCTGCTGCCCGGGCGGCGACTTCTGCTCCCTGGCCAACGCCAAGTCGATCCCGATCGCCGAGTCGATCCAGCGTCGCTTCGAAGACCTGGATTACCTGTTCGATATCGGCGAACTGGACCTGAACATCTCCGGCTGCATGAACGCCTGTGGTCACCACCACGTCGGCCACATCGGCATCCTCGGGGTGGACAAAAAAGGCGAAGAGTTCTATCAGGTGTCCCTGGGCGGTAGCGCCAGTCGCGATGCCAGCCTGGGCAAAATTCTCGGCCCGTCCTTCGCCCAGGAAGCCATGCCTGACGTGATCGAAAAGCTGATCGACGTGTACATCGAACAACGTACCGAAGACGAGCGTTTCATCGACACCTATCAGCGTATTGGCATCGACCTCTTCAAGGAGCGCGTCTATGCAGCGAATAATTAAGAACAACGAAGTCGTCGACGAAACCTGGCACTTGCTGCCCAAGGACTTCAACATCGACGAGATCAGCAACTGTGACGACCTGATCGTCCCGTTGCAGCTGTGGCGCGAACACAGCCGCATGCTCAAGGCCCGCGATGGCGGCTTGGGCGTATGGCTGGATGCCGATGAAGAAGCCGAAGAGATTGGTGAAGACGTGGCGAGTTTCCAGGTCATCGCCCTGAACTTCCCGGCCTTCACCGACGGCCGCAACTACTCCAATGCGCGCCTGCTGCGTGACCGTTATGGTTTCAAGGGCGAATTGCGGGCAATTGGCGATGTGCTGCGCGACCAGCTGTTCTACCTGCACCGCTGCGGTTTCGACGCCTTTGCGATCCGCGCCGATAAAGACCCGTACGAAGCCCTTGAAGGACTCAAGGACTTCTCGGTGACCTATCAGGCCGCCACCGACGAACCGCTGCCGCTGTTCCGGCGTCGTTGATCGTCCAGTCCTGAGCCCGGTTTCCGGGCTCAAGACTCCTTCCTCGCTGAGTTACAGATTGGCACGATCCTCCAGCGCCCCAAAAGCGGCCATCGGATGATCAAACCGCCCGCTGCTGCGACTCAATCGAGTCCACATTTCCTCCGAAGTATCGGCCTCGTGCAACAGTCGCCAGACTCGCGCCTGTACCGACAGATAACTCACCTTAAAATCGGCCGTCAGGCTCAGCCTGTTTATTACGTCTAAAAATCGCGTACTGGAAGGTTTGCCTGCCAATCGCTGCCAAAGCGCTTGCCGGGATTGTTGCAACGCTTCCTCGCAATCTCGCAGCCACACCATCGGCGAACCATAGTCGGCTCCGGGGGCGTCAAGCCATAGATTGATTCCCGTTTCCTCGCGATGACTGACAAGCCGGCGAAGCGTGTCTTCGTCCGTCAGCGGATTCCCCCATAAAAGCACGCGGTCGTCAGCGACAGCCTGATTCATGACCGCTGGTGGAACCCGGCTTATACGGTTATCACGTAAATCCAGAGTAGTCAGATAGGGCTCATCCTTGATCCCGATCGGGCACCGGCTGATCTGCGTATTCCTCAGGTTGAGCTGACGCAAATCGTTCAAGCCCAACACCAGCGGCGGTACACCCAGCGGGTTGTCACTCAAGTCCAGCGATTGCAAACGGGTCAGGTCACGCAGTTGGGACGCGGCGCTTTCACTGAAAACCAGCTGTGTGGCTCGCAGGTTTAGTGAGGAAAGGTGTTTGAATTGACTGATTGCCGGCGGTAAAGAGCGACCCGCGTCGCCGCCCACGAAGAAATGACGCAAGTCCACACTGTCCAGATTCAACACCTTGAGGTTTGGAAAGCTCTCGATAAACCCGTTCAAACTGCCCTCCTCGGTCAGGTGGAAGCCGCGCATCAATAGTTCGGTTACATCGTTCAACCTGACATTCAACACCGGTAACCGGTGATAGTTTTCAAAGGTCATATCCAGCGTGGTACGGGGAGCCCCTGCGCGCTTTTGCCAAATGCTGACCAGCTCGTTGGCCAGTTCGGTGCGGAGCGCCCGTTCGTCCTGCATCTCCTCCATGATTAGCTGGACGTTATAGGCCGCGATTTGTGCAGGGTTCAACCCCTGCGCCGCGGCATCCCCCAAGGCAATAAAGGGAAGGTCCATGTCGTTGACATCATCGGCGCCCTGATCTATCCAAATGCTCAAATCAGTGTTGAGTTGCTGAAACTGTTGCTTCAACTGATCGATGTGTACCTGAGCATTGCCACCTGCGCGCTGTAGCAATTCATCGGCCTCGTTATTCGAGAAATCCGGATAAAGCTCCTTGAGCTGCAACCTCATCATCTCGTGCGTCAACTCTTCGCCCTCTGGCGTACCGGGGAAGCCGCCGCCGCGTAGCCCTTGCGCCTCAAAGGGCAGACCGGAATCCATCCTGCCCAGACCGAGCACGAGTTCGGAGCGCGGCATTGCCTGATCGCCGACTTTCAGCTGCAACTCGCGGGCCGGATCGAGCGATGAAAGTTGCAGCGCCGAGCGTTCGTCTTCGGTCAAGACTTCAAGGACGGCCTCATAAAAGCCCGTTTGTGCATCGCGACATTGGTAACGGTCCCCGACCTTGATCAACCGGCGAACATGGGAGGAGTCAAACGCACCGGTACGGTCCAGAATCCGGCCTGCGAGAGATCCGTCGAGGACTTCGATTCGAAGGCTTTTTGGCCATCCGGAGAGATTTTTGAGGGAATGCAGGGCCAGTGTGTCCGACTCCGGGCTAACCACCGTCCGAAGGTACAGGCCTTCATAGGCACGATTGAGCCGCACATGTTGTTGATAATGGCGGGCCTTGCTGTCGAGGCGGTTGAATACTTGCCGGACCTGGATCGCGTCGGGCGGGCTCTGGATGTCCACGCCATAACGGTCGAGCATTTGCTCAATGGCGCTGTTGGGCAGGCCGGGGTATTGGCGCTGAAACAACCGGCCCCATTCATGCTCCGAGTGCTGAAGCGCTTCGTAACGGCTGTTGAACCGTTCGACTCGCTCGCCCTGCGACAAGGTGGCTTGCCCGAGCTCCTGATCAATCCTGAAGCGGCTGATGGTATCGGCCAGCAAAGGCGTCGGCGGGCGCCCGGCCTGCATCAGTCGCAGCATGTCGTCATCGACTGCACTGACCTTGCCGATCTGCGCCAGCACTTCATCGCTGAAAGACGCCACCGTCGGGCCAATTCCGCGGAGAAGTTCCACGCGGGTCGGCAGCGTCAGGTTCGATAGTCCGGGAGTCGGGGCAACGGCCTGATCCGGCGCCGGCCTGGCAACCTCCTTCCTCGATGCTGCGCCAGGTTCATGCACTCTCTCGGCAATGGCACTCGCCTCGGTAGCTTCACCCTTGAGCGCCGCGCCTGCGCCTGCCAGCGGCAGCGCATTGAGCAAGCCAAACACCGTGCGGGTCACGCCTGACGCTCGATCACTCGATGTTGCGCCGTTGACGGCCTGATCAAGGCCATACCCGGCGTCGATGATACCGGCCAGTACCATCAATCCTTCGCCACCGGGCACGAACAACGCCAACGGACCGAAACGGTTGATCCATTGCACGACCGGTTCGACGACGGCACTCAAGTTGTCCCGGTTGACCTGCGCATCGTCACGAATGGTCTGGACACTGACCCGGGAGGCCTCCTTCATGGTCAGAACCAGCTGGGCAAACGGATCGATGTCTGATGGCGAGTCATCGAAATTGATGTATCGGGCGGGCTCCCAAAGGCCGTCATCGTTGAAGAACCCCGCCTCTTTCCTCAGCCTGTGTACCTTCGGATAGACCCCCATGCCATCCAGCGCCGTCAACACACCGGCATGGAAAGTGCCGTCCTTGCGATCGTCTTCGGCGAAATGGGCGGCCAAGGCCTGTCTTGTATCGTCACGCCTGCCCTGCTTCACAATCCATTGGTGCAATTGCCCGGAATCGTCAAACAGGTGCAAGGGCGAAGAGTTGCCGGGGATGTACAACAGAATCCTGCCGTCGGGGTCACGGTAGCCCCAGATGTCTTTCGAGGTGTAGCGATAAACCTTCAGGCGTCCCGTCTTGAGCATCGCGGGCACCCTGGTGGGCGCTTGCAATTGTTCAATCGTCAGCGTTGACCATGCCTGATCCGACGGCAGTCCTGCCGCCTGCATGGCCAGCTCGCTCCCCTTTGGGGTCAGGCTATTTTCATGCCGCTGCAGCAAAGCGGCCATGACGAAGGCCGCTTTGGCCGAGGTTTTCAGCGCATGGGGTCTGGGGGCGACGATCACCTCATCCGATGGCCAGGCTTGATCGAGGTAAGCCTGATAACGGTACTGGAAATCCAGTTCCCAGACCCATTTCTTGAAGTCGGCGGGCCTCACGGCGATCTGGGTCAGCGGTCCGTAGCGCTGCGGAACGGTTTGGCGATAAATACCTTCGTAGGAATAGTGATAGTCGTTTCCGGGCTCGGCCAACTCATCGACGTGTTCCGTAACAACGATGGGCGGCCCGACATCGGGTGGCGTGTACAAGCCAAACGCTGTTTCGCCGAAACGCCCGTCGCCCACGGTTTGATAGTTGGAAATCAGCGCCTGCGCCAGGGACAGGGAACTCGCCACCCGCCCCTGATGGACGCCGTTCTGCGCAGATCGCCCGGCGTAGTCGTAATCGAGCGTCACCAGCTGCGCTGTCGTCGGGTCAATGTCTTGACCCCACTTTTGCTTGATCAGGTGTTCGCCAAATAGGCCGGGAGTCTGCGGCAGCGCGGCATTCACAGCGGACTTCAGCTCTTCGCGCATGCCGGGAAAGGTCGGTGCATTGTCGTCTTTGTGAGGGTGATCATTCATGGTGCATTCCATTGCAAGCATTCAGGAACACCACCCTAACTGACCACAGATCAACCGGAAGCGGGAGTGATCGACAATAACCTCAGGAAAATTCGCAAACGCCGGAAGGAAAATGGATGGACTTAAAAACCGCAAAAAAAAATGAAACCGGGGAAGAATCCACGGTTTCATTTTTTTAACGATGACGCTTTTTGAGTATTACCAGAAGCGTTGCTGGGTCAACCGGCTCCACCAGCTCAACAGCACCCGATCGACCGAGCCACTGGCCGCCATGCCGATGCGTTCCTGCAGACTTTTGCGCTCGGAGTAGTGCAAGAGGTAAAGCTCGGACTTCTTCGCACGTTCGGCGAGGTATTCATCGCTGGTCTTGAGCTCGTCCACCAGTTGCTTGTCCAGCGCCGCGACACCGAGCCAGATTTCACCGGTGGCCACTTCGTCGATGGCCAGTTGCGGGCGATAGCGGGAAACGAAGTTCTTGAACAACTGGTGAGTGATGTCCAGGTCTTCCTGGAACTTCTCGCGGCCCTTCTCGGTGTTTTCGCCAAACACCGTCAGGGTGCGCTTGTACTCGCCGGCGGTCAGCACTTCGAAGTCGATGTCGTGCTTTTTCAGCAGGCGGTTGACGTTAGGCAACTGCGCCACAACGCCGATAGAGCCGAGGATCGCGAACGGCGCGCTGATGATCTTCTCGCCGATGCACGCCATCATGTAGCCGCCGCTGGCCGCGACCTTGTCGATGCACACGGTCAACGGCACACCGGCATCACGGATACGCGCCAGCTGCGAGGACGCCAGACCGTAGCTATGAACCATGCCGCCGCCGCTTTCCAGCCGCAGCACCACTTCATCCTTGGGCGTGGCGAGGGTCAGCAGCGCGGTGATTTCATGGCGCAGGCTTTCAGTGGCCGAGGCCCTGATGTCGCCGTCGAAATCGAGCACGAACACCCGAGGTTTGGCTGCCTCAGGTTTTTTCTTTTGCTTTTTATCGGATTTGGCTTCGACCTTGCGCAAGGCCTTGAGCTGGTCCTTGTCGAGCAAGGTTTGCTCCAGGCGTTCGCGCAGCCCTTTGTAGAAATCATTGAGTTTGCTGACTTGCAACTGGCCGACCGACTTACGTCGACCTTTGCTGCGCAACGCCGCGAAACTGGCCAGGACCACCAGAATGGCGATCACCAGTGTCACGGTCTTAGCCAGAAAAACTGCGTACTCGGCAAAAAACTCCACAGGGACTCCTTCAATACGATGCGCAGCAAAAACGCGCGCGGGATACCTCCAGCATACTCATGCGCCGCCCCGGCGGCCAGCCGTGAAACCTCTGGCAACAGCCCTGTAACGGGCATTTCAAACAAGCGTATGTTTTTTCATTGACAGCTCACCGTCATCCTCATAACCTCGCCGAACCTTCAACGTACCGGGATGACGCGGACGTGGGCAGTATCTATTTGATTCGACATGGCCAGGCCTCCTTTGGTGCAGACGACTATGACGTCCTGTCGCCGACCGGTATTCGCCAGGCAGAAGTCCTCGGCCAGCACCTCGCCGAGCTGGGGATCAGCTTCGATCGCTGCCTCTCGGGCGATCTGCGCCGCCAGCAGCACACGGCCAACAGCGCACTGGAACAGTTCGCGGCGGCAGGCCTGCCGGTTCCCGTCGTGGAAATCGATTCCGCGTTCAATGAGTTCGACGCCGACGCGGTGATCCGCGCGCTGCTGCCGGCCATGTTACCGGACGAACCCGAAGCGCTGCACATCCTGCGCAATGCCGCGCAAAACCGCGGTGAATTCCAGCGAATCTTCGCCCTGATCATCGAACGCTGGCTCGCCGGCACTTATGACACACCAGGCCTGGAAAGCTGGCTGGGGTTTGTCGAACGGGTGCAAGCCGGTCTGCAGCGAATCCTCGAAAGCGCCGACAACACCCAGAAAATCGCCGTGTTCACCTCCGGCGGCACTATCACGGCCCTGCTCCACCTCATTACGCAAATGCCGGCAAAGCAGGCGTTTGAACTGAACTGGCAAATCGTCAACACCTCGCTCAACCTGCTGAAGTTTCGCGGTCGCGAGGTGGCTCTGTCTTCTTTCAACAGTCATGCGCACCTGCAGCTGTTGAAGACCCCGGAACTCATCACGTTTCGCTGAGTCCGGACTATTGTGCCCCTGGCTGTATTCACCCAGCTCTAATTACCCAAGAAAGGATCGAACCATGACCTCCGTAGCTGATGCCGTACAAGCAATGAAAGCCAAGTTCAACCCAGCCGCTGCTGCCGGTCTGGACCTGGTATTCGGTTTCCGCATTGACGACACCAAGAACTTCTCGCTGATCGTCAAGGACAGCACCTGCGAGCTCCAGGAAGGCGAAAACCCGGACGCCCAGGTGACTCTGGTCATGGACGGCGAAACCCTGGAAGGCATCGTCAGCGGCGAAACCGACGGCATGCAAGCTTTCATGGGCGGCAAACTGCGCGCTGAAGGCGACATGATGCTGGCCATGAAACTGTCCGAGCTGTTCCCGGCCTAAGCGCGCCGCTCCCGACCTTCGGGAGCACGCCTGGCTGCAAACGAATCCCGCCCCTCGTGGCGGGATTCGTCGTTTTTCGCCATTGGAAAACGGCTACCTGTGGATTTGCCGTCTATATTCCTTCTGGCCGCATGCGTCAGACATCGGCTGTTTGCCCTCGCTTTTTTATCAAGAGCCTTCGCGCGGAGCACTGCCCATGAGCCCACCTGACGACCACGACGGATTTAACCGCCGACGTGTACTGCAAGGCCTTTCGGCAGGCGCCGTCGGTGCCTGGATCAGCCCGCTAATCGCAGGGAGTAAAACCATGCCCGACGCCCCCGCCGACCTCATCCTGTACAACGGACGCCTGCACACCGTCGATCGCAAAAAACCTCAAGCCAGCGCCGTCGCGATCAAGGACGGACACTTCGTGGTGGTCGGCAGCGATGCCCAGGCCATGGCCCTGCAAGGCCCCGGCACACAAATTATCGACCTGCACGGTCGCACGGTGATTCCCGGTCTCAACGACTCGCACCTGCACCTGATCCGTGGTGGCCTCAACTACAACCTCGAATTGCGCTGGGAAGGCGTCCCCTCTCTGGTTGACGCGCTGCGCATGCTCAAGGATCAGGCGGACCGCACGCCCACGCCGCAATGGGTGCGGGTGGTCGGTGGCTGGAACGAGTTCCAGTTCGCCGAAAAACGCCTGCCGACGATCGATGAACTGAACAAGGCCGCGCCGGATACCCCGGTGTTCGTCCTGCACCTCTATGATCGCGCACTGCTCAACCGCGCCGCGTTGAAAGTGGTCGGCTATACCCGCGATACGCCAAATCCGCCGGGTGGCGAAATCCAGCGCGATGCCAATGGCGACCCGACGGGCATGCTGATCGCCCGCCCCAACGCGATGATTCTTTACTCGACCCTGGCCAAGGGGCCGAAACTGCCGCTGGAATACCAGGTCAACTCGACCCGCCAATTCATGCGCGAACTCAATCGCCTGGGTGTCACCAGCGCCATCGACGCCGGCGGCGGTTACCAGAATTACCCGGACGACTATCAAGTCATCCAGCAACTGGCCAAAGACCAGCAGCTCACCGTGCGCATCGCCTACAACCTGTTCACGCAGAAACCCAAGGAAGAGCTGACCGATTTCAAGAACTGGACCAGCACCTCCCACTACGGTCAGGGCGACGATTTTCTACGGCACAACGGTGCCGGGGAAATGCTGGTGTTCTCGGCGGCCGACTTCGAGGACTTTCTCGAACCCCGCCCCGACCTGCCGCAAACCATGGAGCAGGAACTCGAACCGGTGGTCCGCCATCTGGTGGAACAGCGCTGGCCGTTCCGCCTGCACGCCACCTACAACGAATCCATCAGCCGCATGCTCGACGTGTTCGAGAAGGTCAATCGCGACATTCCGTTCGACGGTTTGCCGTGGTTCTTCGACCACGCGGAAACCATCACCCCGCAGAACATCGAACGGGTAAAAGCCCTCGGCGGCGGCATCGCGATCCAGGACCGCATGGCATTTCAGGGCGAATACTTCGTCGACCGTTACGGCGCCAAGGCTGCCGAAGCCACGCCGCCCATCGCTCGTATGCTGGCCGAGGGCATTCCGGTCGGCGCCGGCACCGATGCCACGCGCGTGTCCAGCTACAACCCCTGGACTTCGCTGTATTGGCTGATCAGCGGTCGCACCGTCGGTGGTCTGGCGCTGTACCCGCAAGGCTTGAGCCGCGACACCGCGCTGGAACTCTTCACCCACGGCAGCGCCTGGTTTTCCTCCGAGCAAGGCAAAAAAGGCCAGATCAAAGTCGGACAATTGGCGGACTTGATTGCGCTGTCGGCGGACTACTTCCACATCGAGGATGAAGCGGTCAAATGGATCGAATCGGTATTGACCATCGTCGACGGCAAGATCGTCTACGGCAGCGTCGAGTTTGAAAAACTCGGGCCGCCTCCCGTCCCGGTGGTGCCTGAATGGTCGCCAGTCGCCAAAGTACCAGGCCATTGGAAACCCCTGGCGCCGCTGACGGCGCAGGTTCATCAATGCGTCGGGGCTTGCGCGGTGCATGCGCATAGCCATGAACGGGCGCGGCTGTCCTCGGCGCCTGTCAGTGATTTCACCGGTTTCTGGGGGGCCTTCGGTTGTTCGTGTTTTGCGTTTTGAAATGAGCCGCTAAAACATCGCAGCCTTCGCCAGCTCCTCGATCCCTGTAGCAGCTGCCGAAGGCTGTGGTGAGGGGATTTATCCCCGTTCGGCGGCGAAGCCGTCGTAATCCATTGGACGCGGTGTGGATAGAAAAAAAAGGGCCGCTTCGCAGCCCAACGGGGATAAATCCCCTCACCACAGCCTCGCAGGCTTCGCCAGCTGCTACATGAACTGATCCGGCGGTATCTGTTTACAATGCCTGCACTTCCCGCACCGGCCGCCCCATGGACATCGATCTCGCCCGCACCTTTCTGGAAATCGTCCGCCACGGCAGCCTTGCCGCGGCGGCTGAAAAACTCCACGTAACCCAGACCGCGATCACAGCGCGCGTGCAGAAACTCGAAAGCCAGCTGGGCAGTACGTTGTTCGTGCGCAACCGCGCCGGTGCGCGCCTGACGCCGAACGGTGAAGCCTTCGTGGTCTACGCCAATCAACTGGTCGAAACCTGGGAAGCGGCGCGACGGGACTTGCCGTTGCCCGAGGGTTACCGCGACGTGTTGCACATCGGTGGCGAGGTCAGTCTGTGCAACCCGCTGATGCTCAGCTGGGCCGGCGCGCTGCGCGAGAAGATTCCCAGCCACGCCCTGCGGATGGAAATCCGTGACGGTGAAAACCTGCTGCGTCAACTGGAACTGGGGGTTCTGGATGCGGCGCTGGTTTACCAGCCCGAATATTGGCCACGCCTGCAAGTCGAACAGGTGCTGGAAGAAAAACTGGTCCTCATCCGCCTGGCCGCAAGACCCGATCCCTACGTGTACATCGACTGGGGCCCGGACTTCCGCCGTCAGCACGATGCGGCCCTGCCAGAGAAAGCCAAAGCCGCATTGAGCTTCAACCTCGGCCCACTGGGCTTGCAATACATTCTGGAAAACGGCGGCAGCGGCTACTTCCGCACCCGGGTGGTCCAGAGTTATCTGCAAAGCGGTGTGCTGGAGCAAGTGCCCAAAGCCCCGGAATTCAGCTACCCGACTTATCTGGTTTACTCCCGCGACCGCGACTCGGCGACCTTGCAACAAGCCTTCGACCTGCTGCGCGAAGTGATCAAATCCGACGATGACTGGTCGCAACGCTGGAACCCGCTGACCTGAATCCGGTTTGCATCGGATCATGGCATTTGTGACCTCACGGTTCGGCCCGCCTGAAACGCCGGGATCGTCTAATCTGCTGGAGATAACAATAACTACAGGTGATTGCAGTGAGGCAGACCACCGAAGCATTCCGCACCCGCTACCGCGCTGCTATTCATCCGCTCTACAACCCATGGCTGCACGGCACTTTTGTGCTGCTGTTCGGGTTGCTGGCCATCGGCGGATTCTGGAGCACCGTGCATCAGGTTCAGCCACTGGAATGGCTGACAGTGCCGTTGACGTTGGTGTTTTTCAACTTCGGCGTGTACATGGTCCATCGACATCTGGGGCATCACAAAAAAAACTTCGCGCGAATGTTCTACGCACGCCATGCCGGCGACCATCACAGCTTTTTCGCCCCCGGCCACATGACCTACGACAGTGCCCGGGACTGGCGGGTGATTCTGTTTCCAGCCTGGCTGATCGTGTTGCACACAGCCGTCATCACCCTGCCCGTCTGGTGGCTGCTTGTGCAGTTCGATGCCAACGTCGCCGGGTTGTTTGGCGGCTGCCTGGTCCTTGGCTACCTGACCTATGAAGTGTTCCATGCCTGCGAGCACTTGCCACCGGAGAACCCTGTCACACGGTTACCGTGGATCCGCCAGATGCGACGCCTGCATGAACTGCATCACCGTCGTGAGCTGATGCAGGAACGCAATTTCAATATCGTTTTTCCGCTGATGGACTATCTGTTCGGCACCCTCTATTGGGAACCGGAGCCGACTGAACTGCACCCGACGAGAACGACCATGACCCGCATGCAGCATCAGATCGACATTGCTGGAAACCCGATTGACGTGCTCGCCTATGCCAGCACCGTGACCCGTTGGCCGGAGTGGCATCCCTCGTCCCTCAAGGTCGACGGCCAGAGCGGGCCGCTGCATGCCGGGGGGCGGTTCGAGGAAGACATCAGGGCGGGCGGGCGTGAGGGACACCTGCATTGGGAGGTTAACGAATACCTGCCAGGGCGCCGCTGGAGCGCCTGGGCCCATGGCGATCACGGGTTGTCTTTAGTGGTGACTTACGAGTGCGAGGCCCGGGTCGACGGCACACGCTTTGTGCGCACTCTGGAGTACCAGTTCAGCGGCCTGGCGATGCGCATTGCCAATCGACTGCTGCTCAAGCGTCGCATTGATCGTGAGTCGGCAGCGTCGATGCTGGCGTTGCGTGAGATGGCGCAAAAACAGTTGGCCCCGGCAGGAGTCGGCGCATGAGTCGAACCGTCAAGTTTCGCCATCTGTTGTTGCTGATAATCGTCGCCATCGGCGCCTTTCTGCTGCTGATGCCGACCAAGGTTCAACCGGTGGCCTGGACATCGCCACCGGCTCCCTCTCTCACCAGCGGCATCTACGCCGACAATCAGCGCCTCAAAGGCGTGGAGCGCGTCGGCGCAGCGGATATCGACGGTCCGGAAGCGTTGCTGCTGGAGGAAAACGTCCTCATCACGGGTTTGCATGACGGCCGACTGATCCGTACCAGCCTCGACGGCAAGGTCACCAAGGTCCTGGCCGATACGGGCGGCAGACCCTTGGGCCTGGCCCGTCATCCCAACGGTCTGCTGGTGATTGCCGACGGGGTCAAGGGCTTGCTGTCACTGGATGCCCAGGGCCGATTGATTGCATTGACCACGGAGGCCAACGGCGTGCCCTTCGGTTTCACCGACGACGTGGCGATCGACAAATCCGGGCACTATGCCTATTTCAGTGATGCCTCCAGTCGCTTTGGCTACGGCAGTGACGGCGAAGCGATCATCGAGCACGGCGGCGATGGCCGCTTGTTGCGTTATGACTTCCAGACCGGCAAAACCGCGGTCCTGCTGGATAAGCTGGAATTCGCCAACGGCGTGACGCTGGGACCGGACGATGCCTTTGTGTTGGTCAACGAAACAGGCGCCTATCGCATCAGTCGTTACTGGCTGAGCGGGCCGAAAGCCGGCACCCATGATCTATTCATCGACAATTTGCCAGGGTTGCCGGACAACCTCGCGTTCAATGGCCGCGACCGCTTCTGGGTGGCGCTTTATGCACCGCGCAACGCCTTGCTCGATGCCACCGCGCCGCATCCTTTCGTGCGCAAGATGATCGTGCGAGCCATGACTGTCCTGCCTAAGCCGGTGGAGAAACGCGCCTTTGCGCTGGGCCTGGATCTGGACGGCAAAGTCATCGCCAACTTGCAGGACGGTAGCCGCGACAGCTACTCACCGATCACTACCGTTCGCGAGTATGGGGATTGGTTGTATTTCGGGTCGTTGAAGGCCAGACATATGGCGCGATTGCCGTTGAGTACTGCGCTGCAATAGACACCAAAATAACCTGTACCTGTAGGAGCCGAGCTTGCTCGCGATTGCGATCTGTCGGGCACATCAATATTGAACTTGCCGCCGTCATCGCGAGCAAACTCGGCTCCTACAAGGGCTTTGGGGTGATTGGTTTACCGTGGATCCACCTCACCATCGCGCACCGCATTATCCGTTTCCTCACGCACCCTTTCCGGGTCCATGCCGTTGGTGTCATCCTCGTCCAGCGGAATGGCACCTTCATTGTTCGGCAGTTCGTCGATGCCCGGCTCGTCTTCGGGATTGAGGGTGGTGCGTCCTGGACTCAGGGGTTCGGGATGTGTCGGGATGGGGTCGTAGCCACCCTGCTCTTCGCTGGGGAATTTTGGATTCATGGGGGCACCTCGCATGGAGCCGTAAAGTCGGACTCTGAACATTCGAGGTGCCGGTATTTATCACCGTTCCAATTTTTCAGTCACCGATCATCGGTGACCAGACAGGGCGCGTCAGGACGGCGTCTGGAGTCGATCAACGATCTTTTGCTTAACCTCCACGCGCTTTGCCTTGAGTTTCTTCAATGCGTCATCGCTGGGCGCATCCGATTTTGCGGATTCAGCCTTTACGACCTCGGCGTCCGCCTGTGAATACTTGTTGATCAGTGAATCCAGTAACGGATCCTTGGTGCGTTTTTGCTGGATATCTTCCTTTGAAAGCTTGAGATCCTGATAAAGGTCGTGTGGCACCGGCATGGAACACCTCCGTTTGTTGATCGGAGGCAAACGCGATCAATGGCGTTCACCAACTGTCAGAATGGCCTCGGTTAGCCCGTTCTGTCGACCGCCTATCAGACCAGCGGTGCCCGTTCGTCGCCCTGCCGCAAACGCAATAAAACCTTTGCCCACTCGTCGGCCTCCACAGATTAACGATCACTCGATCGCCCATGAAAACCTGTGTGGAGAATAACCAATGGACGGATTTACCCTGCGCCACCTCACGTTGGCCGTTGCCTTGAGTACCAGCATGGGCACGGCTTTCGCTGCCACTTCCAATGACTTCGTCGACAGCGCTGCCGCGAGCAATATCGCGGAAATCGAAACGAGCCGATTGGCCCTGGAAAAAAGTTCATCGGCGGACATCAAGAAATTCGCCAACATGATGATCACCGACCATTCCAAGGCCAACGATGAACTGGCGGCGCTGGCGAAAAAAAATGACATCGAGCTGCCGGACAACACCACGCTGGTCAAGCAGGCGAAAGAGAAAATCCTCGACATGCGCGATGAGTCCTTCGATGCGGCGTACGCCAACAATCAGGTGAAGGCTCACGAAGACACCATCAAGCTATTCAAGGAAGAAGCCAATACGGTGACAGACGACAAAACCAAAGGCGCCACGGAGCTGAAAGGTTTCGCGCAAAAAATGCTGCCGGCGCTGGAGAAGCATCTGGAGATGGCGAAAAAGCTCCAGGCTGCTCATCCGAGCAAATAACCCTCCCACGAAAAGGCCGCACCGTTTGATGCGGCCGTTTTCAATGCCTGGCTAGCCGCCATCGGTATCGATGTCGGCATCGGTGTCATCCCCGGGTTTGGGCCGGTCGGGATTCGGCTTGAAACCGGGGCTGAACTCATTGTCGTTATCGGTGTGGAGTTGCTTCTGGTCGACCGATTTGTCTGCGATTTCCGGCTCGGCGGTTTTCGCGTTTTCCTCAAGACCACTGTCATCTTTCATAAGTACCTCGTTCATCACTGCACGTGCACGGCTGAAACAGTCGGGCCTTGAAGATTCGAAGCCGCCCCGGGGACAGGGTTCCATCGCAAGGTCGATCTTTTGATTTAGCCGAGGGTTCTGGCCAAAAACGGTGCCGTCCGGCTCTTTTTACTCTTGGCGACTTTCTGCGGTGTGCCTGCAATAACAATTTTCCCGCCCTGATCCCCCGCCCCCGGGCCGATGTCAATCACCCAGTCACTCTGCGCCACCACGCGCATTTCATGTTCGACGACGATCACCGTATGCCCCGCCGTCACCAGGGTATTCAACTGTTCGAGCAAGCGATCGACATCCCTAGGGTGCAAACCCGTGGTGGGCTCGTCGAGCACATATAACGTGGCCCCGCGCTGGTTGCGTTGCAGCTCGGTGGCCAATTTGATCCGTTGGGCTTCACCGCCCGACAGCTCGGTCGCCGGCTGGCCGAGGCGCAGGTAACCCAGGCCGATATCGCGCAGCACCTCCAGCGAGCGGCGAATGCCCGGTTGCTCGGCAAACACCGTGACCGCTTCATCCACCGTCAGTTGCAGCACTTGGGCGATGTTCAACCCTTGCCAGATGATTGCCAACGTCTCGGGGTTATAGCGCGCGCCGTGGCAGGTCGAGCACGGTGCATAGACGCTGGGCATGAACAGCAACTCGACGCTGACAAAGCCTTCACCTTCGCAGGTCGAGCAACGGCCCTTGGCAACGTTGAAGGAGAACTGGCCCGCGTCGTAACCCTCGGCCTGCGCTTCGGGTGTGGCGGCATACAGTTTGCGCACGTTGTCGAACAGCCCGGTGTAAGTCGCCAGGTTCGAACGCGGCGTGCGGCCGATAGGTTTCTGATCGACTTGCACCAGACGCTTGATCGATTCCAGTCCCGCCGAGACCTGACCGCCGCTGACTTGCGGTGCGTCATCCTCCAGACTCAACTCTTGCGGCTCGCTGTCACTGGCCGCGCGCCCGAGATGCGCGCCCACCAGTTCCAGCAGCGCCTGACTGACCAGGCTTGATTTGCCGGAACCAGAGACGCCCGTCACCGCGGTAAAACAGCCCAGCGGAAACTCGACGCTGAGGTTGTTCAGGTTATTGCGTGTGATGCCTTCCAGCCGTAGCCAATCGTTCGCCTTACGACTGGCTTGGGGCTGAGTGACCTGCTCGGCGAACAGATAAGCGCGCGTCTGCGAGTTCGTCACCTGCGCCAACCCTGGCGGCGGTCCGCTGTACAGGACTTGGCCGCCATGCTCGCCGGCCGCCGGGGCCCACGTCGATCAGCCAGTCGGCGCGGCGCATGGTTTCCAGGTCATGCTCGACCACGAACAAGGTGTTGCCCGCGGCTTTCAAGCGTTGCAGGGCTTCGAACAGCGCTTCGCCATCCGCCGGGTGCAGACCGGCCGACGGTTCATCCAGCACGTAGATCACGCCGAACAACTGCGAACCCAATTGCGTCGCCAGACGCAGACGCTGCAACTCACCGGACGACAGCGTCGGCGTGCTGCGTTCCAGTGCCAGGTAACCGAGCCCCAGATCGGTCAACGTGCTGACCCGTTCCAGCAAGTCCTGAGCGATCCGCTGTGCGGCCAGGCGTTTCTCCACCGACAGGTTCGGTGTGTGGCGGACATCCGGCGCGTTGGCGTGACCACTGGCGCCGTGGGCCACTCGCTGCTCACGGGCCTCGCGGGTCTGGTCGTGCGTCAATACCTCGCCTGCCGCCTCGGTCTGTTCGAGGTAGCTGTGAGCGGCCACTGGTTTCAAGACTTCGGCCACTTGCAGCAACGGCATCTGCGACAACTCGCCGATGTCGTAACCGGCAAAGGTCACCGACAACGCCTCGCGCTTGAGCCGTTTGCCATCGCACAACGGGCACGGGCTGCCGAGCATGAATTGCGAGACGCGCTTCTTCATCAGCGCGCTTTGGGAATGGCTGAAGGTGTGCAGGATGTAGCGCCGGGCGCCGGTGAACGTGCCCTGGTAACTCGGTTCCATGTTGCGTTCTAGCGCGACTTTGGTTTCTTCCGGGGTGAGCCCGGCGTACACCGGCACCGTGGGTGTTTCTTCGGTGAAAAGAATCCAGTCGCGCAGTTTTTTCGGCAGATCGCGCCAGGGTTTATCGACGTCGTAACCCATCGTCACCAGAATGTCGCGCAGGTTCTGTCCCTGCCAGGCGGTGGGCCAGGAGGCGACCGCACGCTGGCGAATGGTCAGGCTCGGGTCCGGGACCATCAACGCTTCGGTGACTTCATACACCCGCCCCAAGCCATGACATTCGGGGCACGCGCCTTGGGGCGTGTTGGGCGAAAAATCTTCCGCATACAGCATCGGCTGCCCCGGCGGATAGCTGCCGGCCCGGGAGTACAGCATGCGGATCAGGCTCGACAACGTCGTCACGCTGCCCACCGAAGAACGCGTGCTCGGCGTACCCCGTTGTTGTTGCAAGGCCACCGCCGGCGGCAAGCCTTCAATGGAGTCCACGTCCGGCACCCCGACCTGATCGATCAGGCGCCGCGCATAGGGCGCCACGGATTCGAAATAGCGGCGTTGCGCTTCGGCGTAGAGGGTCGAGAACGCCAGCGACGACTTCCCCGAACCGGACACGCCAGTGAACACCACCAGGGCATCCCGGGGGATGTCGACATCGACGTTTTTGAGATTGTGTTCCCGGGCGCCGCGCACCCTGACCATGCCGGAGGGAGGGTTGGAAGTCATGAGCAGCCTTGATTGGAAGGTTCAAAGAAATTCGATTCACCTGTAGGAGCCGAGCTTGCTCGCGATGGCGGTCTGTCTGACACACCGCCATCGCGAGCAAGCTCGGCTCCTACAGGGGTGATCGTTCCCAGGGTGGATCGGGTCAACCATTGAGGACGGTGCGCACCATCTGTGTGAGCGCCTCGGGGCCATAAGGTTTGCTCAGCAAATAAGTGTCCGGGCTGAGTTGGTGATTGCGCGAAATAATGTCACGGGTGTGGCCCGAGGTGAACAGCACAGCCAGCGGTGGCGTCTGCATCTTGGCCCAAGCGGCCAGGTCCGAGCTTTTGATCAGGCCGGGCATGACCACGTCGGTGAAAATCAGGTCTACCACGGCGCCATCCAGCAACATCTGCATCGCGACGTCACCGTTGGCCGCCGTCAGCACTTGATAGCCTTCTTCGCGCAGTAACTCCACCGCGGAGCTGCGCACCGCCTCGTTGTCCTCGACCACCAGAATGGTTTCGTATCCGCCTCGCTGTGGCGGGTCATGACGTGTCGTTTCGTTAACCATCGGGCGCAGGCTGCGAGGGAAATACAGCTGCACCCGAGTGCCCTGCCCGACCACGCTGGAAATCTCGATATGCCCGCCACTTTGCTTGACGAAACCGAACACCATGCTCAGGCCCAGACCCGTGCCCTGGCCATCGGCCTTGGTGGTGAAAAACGGTTCGAATGCCTGTGCGAGTATTTGCGGCGACATGCCAACCCCTTTGTCAGCCACCGCTACGCAGACATAGTCGCCGGCGACGATGCCCTTGCCAGCACAAAACTTGCCATCAAGGGCAATGTTCTCGGCGCTCAGGTCAATGGTCCCCTCGCCGTTGATGGCGTCACGGGCATTGATCGCCAGATTGAGGACAGCGTTTTCCAGTTGATTGCGGTCCACGTAGACGTGCCAAAGGGCTTCAGCCGCGGTGACATCGATCTGAATGGTTTCCCCCAGCGCCCGCTGCAACAATTCCCCAAGTCCATCGAAGACCTGGCGCAGGTCGCAGACCGCTGGCGACAAAGGCTGACGACGGGCGAACGCGAGCAATTGCGACGACAGTTTGGCGCCGCGCTCGACCGCGGCAATCGACGCACTGACCCGGCGCTGTACATTGGCGTTGTCCGGTTCATGCCGCGCCAGCAAGTGCAGGTTGCCGGCGATCACCTGCAGCAGGTTGTTGAAGTCATGGGCCACGCCGCCGGTGAGGCCGCCGATGGCTTCGAGTTTCTGCGATTGACGCAGTTGTTCTTCAGCGGCCAGCCGCGCTTCGACTTCGTCGGCAACGCGTTGCTCCAGATTGCGGGTGAACTTGAGCAAGGATTCTTCGGCGGTCTTGCGTTCGTGGATGTCGATCAACACCCCGGGGAAACGGAACGGTTCGCCCTGCTCATTGAACTCGCAGCCACCACTCGCCTGCACCCACAGATAACTGCCATCCGGGCGCAAGACCCGATACTCGGCGTTAAACGGTTCGCCGGTTTCCACTGATTGATTGATCTGCTCCTGCACCCAGCTGCGGTCATCGGGATGGACCCGTGCTTCGACGATGCCCATTGGCAGGTCGGCCAGGTTTTGCTCCGGCGGGTAGGAAAAGGTGCGGGCGAAACGCTCATCACCGGAGAGCACATTGCCCTTGATGTCCCAGACGAACGAGCCGAGCAAGGCCCCGGCATTGAGTGCCAGGCGCACCCGTTCGTTGTCGGCGTGATAGGCGTCCTCGGCGGCCTGACGACGGCGTTCGGAAATCACATGTTTGGTCGTCTCGACCACCATCGCCATGACCCCGGCCGGTTTCCCGTCATCATCCGCCACCGGGCTGTAATAGAGGTCCAGCCAGACGTCTTCGGGAACCCCATCGCGCAGCAACTCCAGGACTTTGTTGCGATAGGACAAGGTGCCGCCGGCCAGGCAGGTGTCGACCACATGCCGATTGAATTCGGCGACTTCCGGCCAGCCCAGTTCCACCGGAGAACCCAACAGGTAAGGATGGCGGCCACCGGCAAACGTCGAGTACGCATCGTTATAGATCATGTAACCGGGGCGGCCCCACAGCATCACCATCGGCAGTGGCGATGCGAGCATCAACTGCACCGCGCTGCACAGGCTTCTGGACCAGGTCTCCATGTTTCCAAGCTCAGTCAGGCTCCAGTCGAACGCGCGGATGCGCCCGGCCATCTCACCGTTCCAGCCTGCACACCCATGGCTATCGTCTAGAAACTGCATCGACTGACTCTGTATCCCTGTAGATGACTGGCTTACGGGATCGCAACGGCATGAGGACGGTGCGTGCCCGTTTGTTTCGAGCATCGCCGTCGCCAATGGTTTCATAGAGGTTAGCTGATTCTTGAATTGCAGATTTTTGTGGGCTTGCCCTGAGGACTTTGTAGCTGCCTTGTGGCGAGGGGATTTATCCCCGTTCGGCTGCGAAGCAGTCGTAATACCTGAACGCACGGTCTATTTGATGCACCGCGTCGTCTGAATTCACGACTGCTTCGCAGCCGAACGGGGATAAATCCCCTCGCCACAAGTACTGTGTTGAGCATCAAACCTCGATCAGGTGCTTTAGCGGGTGGTAGCCGGTTTTCAGCGTGGCGGCGACGTCGAGAATGGCCTTCTCGATGCCGTTCAAATGCATGCAGGTCAGTTCGATCGCGGCACTCTGGTTGCCGGCTTCGATGTACTCGATCAGCCGCAGGTGTTCGTCGTCGCGGCAAGCCTCGTGGCTGTCGTCATCCAGCGCGGCGGCGTACAGCGAGGCGCGGGAAATCAGCTTGCGGAACCAGTCCAGCAACACCGGGTTGTTGAGGCTTTGCGCGAGCTTGATGTGAAACTCGCCAAGCAGATGAATCAACCGTTCATGGTCGCCACTGCGGTGCGCTTCATCCTCCAGCAACAGGTGATCACGCAGGTCCTGGGTCACGGCAGTATCACGACGACGGCAGAGTTCGGTGACGATGCCGATCTCGATCAGGCGCCTCGTTTCAAACAGCGAGCGGATCTCCTCATCACTGGGCAACGACACCGACGCCCCTTTGTTGGGCTCGGTGGTGACCAGGCCATCAGCCTCCAACTGTTTGAGCGCGGCACGAACCGACGTTCGGCTGACATTAAAAAGTTCGGCCAATGACGCTTCGCCGAGCTTCATCCCGGGACGCAATGAACGTTTGCTGATCGCCTCGTAAACCCCTTGGTAGACGCGGTCGACCGTGGTCTCGAGTTTTTTCTCGGTCATCTGAACACTCCTTTAGCGCTAAACAACCGGCCCCAGGCGATGAGCAGCCTTTGAAAAAGGGGGTTGCACGAGCAGATTAATCCGGTTATTTCTAGATTGCATCCAGATATTGCATACAATAATTAGAGGAATGCACCAATATGGGTCATCCAACAGCGATTGAAGTGCGTAACGTCTCCAAGCGATATTCCGACGATCCGGGGCTGGTTCCAGCCCTCGACAACGTTTCAGTCGACATTGCCGACAATGAATTCTTCACCCTGCTCGGCCCTTCCGGCTGCGGCAAGACCACCCTGCTGCGCACCATCGCCGGCTTCGAGCAGGTCAGCGAAGGTGAGATACGTCTGGCGGGCGAGCCGGTCAATGATTTGCCACCGTTCAAGCGTCGGGTCAACACCGTATTCCAGAGCTACGCGCTGTTTCCGCACATGAGCGTCGCGCAGAATATCGCCTTCGGCCTCGAGATGCAGGGTCTTGATCGCAAGCTCATCCCGCAACGGGTCGATGAGATGCTGGCGCTGGTGCAAATGCAACACCTGGCCCAGCGCAAACCGGCCGAGTTGTCCGGTGGCCAGCAGCAGCGCGTGGCCCTGGCCCGGGCCCTGGCGCCGAAACCCAAAGTGCTGTTGCTCGACGAACCGCTGTCGGCGCTGGACTTGAAGCTGCGCAAGGAAATGCAGGTCGAACTCAAGCGCGTACAAAAGGAAGCCGGGATCACCTTCATTTTCGTCACCCACGATCAGGAAGAAGCCCTGACCCTGTCTGACCGAATCGCCGTGATGTCCGCCGGCAAGATCCTGCAAATCGGCACACCGAACGATATCTACGAACGGCCGCAGCACCAATTCGTTGCGCAGTTTATCGGCGACATCAACTTCCTCCCCGGCCACCTCAAGCGCGGCCAGCAGAACGAAAAACTGTTCGTGCCGAGCGGCATGCCGGTGGAAATCCCGTGCCCGGCTCAAGGCTTCGATGGCGCCAGCGTGCAACTGGCGTTCCGCCCGGAACGCTCGCAATTGGTCGACCCGGCGCAACCGCATCACCTGCGCGGCGTCATTGAAGCGGTGTTGTATGTCGGCACCGCGACCCTTTACCAGTGCCGGTTGAACAACGACATCAAGGTCATGTTGCGCGAGAACAACGAAGGCCTGAACCGCGGGCGGGTGGTCGGTGATCGCGTCGCGGTCAATCTGCCGCCCCACGCCTGCCTGTTGATGGAGGCCTGAGATGAGCGTCAGCAGCACTTCTCCCGCCCTCAACCGTGCGCTGTTGCTCAGCCCGGTGGTTCTGACTTTACTGGCGCTGATCGCCATTCCGCTCGGCATCATGGGCTACATCAGCCTGCTGCCGCGCAACGTGTATGGCGGCGTCGACTGGCAGGCCGACTGGCAATTGCAAAGCTACGTGCAGCTGTTTTTCCAGGAAGGTTTCGACGGTGAACTGGAACTGAACTGGGTCTACGCCCAGGCGCTGTTGCGCTCGGTGTTCCAGGCCGGCGGCACCACCCTGCTGTGTTTCCTGTTCGGCTTCCCGGTGGCGTTGTGGATGTCGAGCCTGACACCGCGTCGGCGCAACCTCATGGTGTTGCTGATCACCATTCCGTTCTGGACCAACCTGCTGATCCGCAACTACGCGTGGCTGATCATCCTGCGCGAACACGGCTGGGTTGCTCAGAGCCTCAACGCGCTGCTCCCCCAGGCCGGTGGCATCACCCTGCTCTACAACGACTTCGCGGTCAGCGTCGGGCTGGTCTACAGCTTCCTGCCGTTCATGATTTTGCCGATCTACTCGACCCTGGAAAAACTCGACTGGCGTCTGGTGGAAGCGGCGTACGACCTCGGCGCCAATCGCTGGCATGCGTTGCGGCGGATCATCCTGCCGCTGTCGATGCCCGGCGTGATTGCCGGTGCGCTGCTGGTGTTTGTGCCGAGCCTCGGCGCCTTCATCACCCCGGCGATTCTCGGCGGCGGCAAGACGCTGATGATCGGCAACCTGATCCAGCAACAGTTCGGCACCGCGCGCAACTGGCCGCTGGGCAGTTCGCTGTCGTTCCTGCTGCTGGGGATTCTGCTGCTTTCGCTGGTGGGTTACGCCCTCTATAGCCGCAGCGCCGCCAAAACTCTACGTCGGGGAGCCACCGCATGATCGCCCTGCACCTGAAAAAACTGCCGCTGACCCGCGAAGTCAGTCTGTTGATCCTGGCCTATCTGTACGTGCCGATCTTTGTGCTGATCGCCTACAGCTTCAACGCCAACCGTTCGGCCACGGTGTGGACCGAGTTTTCCTTTGCCTGGTACGGAAGGATTCTGGCCAACCCGTCGATCCAGACCGCCGCGCTGAACTCGATCATCGTCGCCGGCATCGCCACGGTGTGTGCCACGGCGATTGCCTTGCTCGCGGCGTTGGCGACGTACCGGCCGTTCTATGGACAGAAGATGGTCGAGGGCGGGATCAACCTGCCGCTGATCCTGCCGGAGATCGTCACCGCCGTCGCCACGCTGCTGTTGTTCATGGCGCTGGGGATCAAGCTCGGTTTGCTGACGGTAATCGTCGCGCACATCGGCTTCTGCATTCCTTTTGCCTACCTGCCGATCCGCGCGCGGCTCAATGACCTGGACAAGAGCTTGCTGGAGGCGGCGAACGATTTGTACGCCAACCCGTGGCAGGTGTTTCGCCGGGTCACCTTGCCGCTGTTGTGGCCGGCGGTGTTGTCCGGTTCGGTGCTGGCGTTCGTGGTCAGCCTCGACGATTTCATCATGACCTTCTTCGTTGCCGGACCCGGTTCGACGACGTTGCCGGTGTACATCTTCTCGGCGATCAAATCCGGTGTCACGCCGGAGATCAACGCGATTTCGACCCTGATGCTGGTGATTTCCATCGTGCTGGTGGTGCTGGCCTTCTGGCTGGGACAGCGCGGCAAAAACCAATGAGCCTGGAGCCTGCTGTTATGAATAAAAAGCCAATGAATCTAAAAAGCATGCGTTACGGCGTCGCCGGTCTGGCCCTGAGTTGTTTCAGCGTTTTCACCGCGCAGGCCGCCGAACCCAAGCAATTGTTCTTCTACAACTGGACCGACTATTACCCGGTCGATCTGCTGGCCAAGTTTGAAAAGGAGACCGGGATCAAAGTCACCATGGACGGCTACGACAGCAACGAAACTTTGCTGGCCAAGTTGCAGGCCGGTGGCGCGGCGTATGACGTGATCGTGCCGTCGCAATCGATCATGCGCACGTTGATCAACCAGAACCTGCTACTGCAAATCGACGCGTCGACCTTGCCCAACTTCCAGTACGTCAAACCGGCCTTCCGCGACCCGGCTTTCGACCCCGGTCGCAAGTTCTCCGCCCCGTATCTGTGGGGCACCACCGGGTTTTCCTATGACAGCGCGCGGGTGCCCGGCGGCAAACTGGACGATTCGTGGAAAGAGTTCTTCGAACCGCGCAAGGAACTCGAAGGCCAACTCGCCGCCCTCGACACCTCCAGCAGTGTGATCAACGCCGCCAGCCATTACCTGAACGTCGACGAGTGCAGCGAAAACCCGCAAGACGCCAAGCGCATTCTGGAGCTGCTGAAAAAACAGAAACCACACTTGAAGATGTACAGCTCGGACAACACCGTCGACCGCATGGCCTCCGGTGAAGTGATCATGATGCAGAACTGGAACGGCTCCACCGCCCGGGCCACGTTGCAAAAAAGCACCATCAAGTACGTGTACCCGCGCGAAGGCCTGGCGATGTTCCAGGACAACTTCGCCGTACCGAAAAGCGCCCCGCACCCTGGCAACGCGAAGCTCTTCATCGACTGGATGATGAAACCGGAAAACGCCGCCGCCGTGTCCAACGCCATCGCCTACGCCAACGGCATCCAGAGCGACAAGCTGATCGACGCCAAATGGCGGGTGATGGACGCGATCAATATGCCCGACGAGTTCGCCTCGCGCCTGCGCCCGGAAAAAGAGTGCAGCAACAAGGCGCGCGAGCTGCAGGACCGGATCTGGTCGAAGCTCAAGGGTTGATTGACTGGCTTGAAACCGAGTCGCGGCCATCGCGAGCAAGCTCGGCTCCTACAGGATTCGCGGTTGCTGCGATGTTTTTGGCCACACACCGCCCCTGTAGGAGCCGAGCTTGCTCGCGATGAGGCCCTCCCTAACACCAAAAAATTTGAGGTTTGAAATGACCCAACCCCGCTGGCTACGCAACGTGCGCCCCTACGGTTCAACCGCCGAAGACCTGCTGATCGAAAACGGCCTGTTCAAGCAACGCCGCCCCGCGTCCAATGCGGCACTAGTCGCCACCGACATCGACGGCCAAAACCAGCTCCTCACCCCTGCTCTGGTTGAAAGCCACGTCCACCTCGACAAAACCCTCTGGGGCCAACCCTGGCGCCCGAACAGCGCCGGCCCGACGCTCAAGGACTACATCGCCAACGAGCGCCGCGTGCTGCGTGACGTCCAGGCACCGATTGCCCAACGCGCCGGCGCCCTGCTGGAAAACTGCATCGCCCGTGGCTCGCTGACAATGCGTTGTCACGTCGACATCGACCCGGAATTCGGCCTGCGCCATGTCGAAGCCATGCAACAGCTGCGCGAAGGCTACCGCGACCTGATCGACCTGCAACTGGTGGTGTTCCCGCAAACCGGCCTGATCAGCCGCCCCGGCACCGCCGAACTGATGCGCGAAGCCATGGCCCTGGGCGTGGAAAACGTCGGCGGCCTCGACCCGTGTGGCATCGACAACGACCCCATCGCACAGCTCGACTTCGTGTTTAAGCTGGCCAGCGAATTCGAGCGTGGCGTCGACATTCACCTGCACGACAAGGGCGAACTGGGCCTGTGGCAGATCGCACTGATCGCCGACTACACCGAACGCTTCGGGCGTCAGGGTCGGGTGATGATCAGCCACGCTTACTGCCTTGGGATGTTGCCGTGGAGCCAGGTCAAACCGGTGGCCGAACGCCTGGCGGCGCTGAACATTTCGCTGATGAGTTCGGCACCGGCCGATTGCGCGGTGCCGCCGTTCCTCGCTCTGCGCGAGGCCGGGGTGAACGTGTGCCTGGGCTCGGACGGCATTCGCGATGCCTGGTCGCCAATGGGCAACGGCGACATGTTGGAACGGGCGATGCTGCTGGCGTTTCGTTTCGACTTGAACAAGGACGATGAACTGACGGCGGCGTTCGAAGCCGCGACGGTGAATGGCGCTCGGGCGTTGGGCTGTGAAGGTTATGGGCTGGAGATCGGCCAACCGGCGGACTTTTTGCTGATGCCGGTGCAGACGCTGGGTGAGGCGGTGGTGTCGCGGCCAGTGCGACAGGTTTATCGCGGCGGTGAGTTGATCGCTGCAGCCGGCAAACTCTTGGACAGTCGCTTGTGAAGCGCATTGGCCTCAAGAGCAGCTGCGTCGTTGGTTTCGACGGCACCCAGCATGTGCTGTGGCGCGACGGCGAAGTGGTGTTCGAAGGTTCGCGCATCGTGTTTGTCGGGCGCGATTATCCGGGGCCGGTGGATCAGTGGATTGATTACGGCAACGCGTTGATCGGCCCGGGCTTCATTGATCTGGATGCACTCGGGGATCTTGATTCGACGGTTCTGACGCTGGACAACGGCGATGAACGCGACATGGGTCGGATGTGGTCCGAGGACTACCTGACGGCAGGTCCGCGAGAGAGTTACAGCGCGGATGAAGAAGTCTTCAAATACCGCTACGCCTTCACTCAGCTGATCCGCAACGGCATCACCACCGCCATGCCGATCACCTCGATGTATTACCGCGAGTGGGCCGAGACGTACGACGAATTTTCTGCGGTGGCCGGCGTGGCGGCCGAGTTGGGGCTGAGGACTTACCTCGGCCCCTGCTACATGAGCGGCATGAGTTACTGGCGCGCCGATGGAAGCCTCGGGCATCACTGGGATGAAGCGCGAGGCCTGGCCGGGCTCGACGCGGCTGCTCGGTTTTTTCGTGATTTCGACGGCGCGCACGAGGGATTGATTCGTGGCGCGCTGCTGCCGGACCGCATCCAGACCTGCACCCCGGCCCTGCTGCAACGCACTGCCGCGCTGAGTCGGGAACTGAACGCGCCGATGCGTTTGCATTGCTGTCAGGGGCTCGGTGAGGTGGCGATGGTCGAGCACCTGCGCGGTACTTCGCCGCTGGGTTGGTTGCAGCAATTGAATCTGCTGACCCCGCGCAGTCTGTTGCCCCACGGCATCTACACCTCCGGCGATGACGATCTGCAACGCGTGGTGGATGGCGGTGCGAGTCTGGTGCATTGCCCGGTGGTGTTTGCCCGTGACGGCGAGGCGCTGAACTCCTTCGGTCGCTATCAGGCCAAGGGCATCAACTTCGCCTTGGGCACCGACACCTGGCCGGCGGATATGCTGGAAAACATGCGCCAGGGTCTGAACATCGCGCGATTGATGGAAGGCAGTGGTTCCTTGACCCGCACGCTGGATTTTTACAATGCGGCCACTCTCGGCGGCGCCAAAGCCTTGGGTCGCGATGATTTGGGCCGCTTGGCGCCGGGCGCCAAAGCCGACATCACGGTGTTCAGCCTTCGCGGCCAGCATTTGGGGCCGCTGTTCGACCCACTGAAAAACCTGGTATTGGCCGGGCGCGGTGACGACTGCATCGCCAGTTACATCAATGGCCGCTGCGTGATGCAGAACGGTCAGGTTCAAGGCGTCGATTACCCCGCCCTGCAACGCCAGGCCCAACAACAATTCGAAAAACTGATGCGCAGCCACAGCGACCGGGCCTTCGGCCAACCGGACTGGAAAGGCCTGTTCAAACCGGCCATCCCGTTCGCTGACGACTACAGCGCACACGCGCCGCTGAGCGCGATTGATCCCCTTCTTTAGAGAGTCCTGCCCATGCAAAGCTTCGACTTCAGCCAATTGAGCCCGCGAGACAAATACAAGATTCTGATCGGCAGCGTGGTGCCACGGCCGATTGCCCTGGTCACCACCATCGACGGCGAAGGTCGGATCAACGCCGCGCCCTTCAGCTTCTTCAACGCCCTCTCGGCGGACCCGCCGATCCTCGCGTTGGGCGTGGAAAACTACGGCGACCAAAGCCCCAAAGACACCACGCGCAATATCCAGCTCAATCAGGAGTTCACCGTGAACATCGTCAGCGATGCCCTGGTGGAAGCCATGAACGTCTGCGCCGTGCCGTTCGCCCCGGGTTTCGACGAACTGACGGCCGCCGGCCTCACTGCCATTCCCGGGACCAGGGTCAAATGCCCACGGATCGGCGAAGCCCCGGTGGCGTTGGAGTGTCGGCGGATGATGGCACTGTCCATCGGGCAGTCCCGGGAGATTATCTTTGGCGAAGTGCTGATGGCGCATGTGCGGGATGAATTGATCGACCCGAAAACCTTGTATATCGATCAGCTCGGGCTCGATGCGATTGGCCGGATGGGTGGGCATGGGTATGCGCGCACGCGGGATTATTTTGATCTGCCGACACGGTCGTTGCAGGCGTGGACGGAGACGCCGGGGGGTGGGGAGCGGTTTTGGCCGCTGAGTAAGTGAGACTTGTGCTGTGTCAGGTAGATCCACCCCTCACCCTAACCCTCTCCCAAAGGGAGAGGGGACTGGTCGTGGGTATCTCACGGTATACGGCGACCTGAATTTTTTGTTTTGAATCCATAATCGACTCGATTTAACTGGTCGATGAATTTCGCCACACACCTCGGTCAGTCCCCTCTCCCCCCTGGGGAGAGGGTTAGGGTGAGGGGTGGCCCGTGAGCGTGAAAACAATCTCAATCAGTGCCGTATTTCGGCGAACGCGGTCCGTACAGCAACCCCGCCGGTTGTCCTGCCGACAGCAGCCGAGCGCTGGTCACGCCGGCAATCGGGTGACCGGCGTCGGTGGAACTGTTGATGATCTGCTTCACCGCCGCCGTAATCAGCATGCCAACCAAACCACCGCCACCGTTGTTACCGCCCTCCGCGCTCGAAGCCCGAGCCGAGCCGGTCCACAGGGTGGTGCCGCTCTTGAGGTCCACCAGTTTCGCGCTGGCCGTCACCACGGTTTCGCTGCTGATGATCATGTAGCGAGTGCCGTAGTCCGTCACGGTGATGTACAGCGCAGCATCGGCACCGAAGATTTCTTGCAGTTTGTTGGCCGGTGCCTGATGGATATCCGCCGGTGTGGTCAAGCCATTCTGGCGGAACGTCTCATCGACCAGGGCGATCGGCAGCACGTAGTAACCGGCTTCAGCCAACGGGTACGTGACCTGCGACAACAGGCTGTAGGACGCCTTGACGTCCGGCGAGTTGTTCAGCGGCGGCAGCACCAGAATGGTTTTTGGACGACTTTGCTTGTACGCCGAATAGTCCACGGTCTTGGGGCTGACGCAACCGCCGAGTACCGCCAGAGCCAGTAGCCCGGCCATCAGTTTCAATGAGTGCGCGATCATTGGGTGTCTCCGGTCTTGGCGTTCTTAAGCAGAAAGTCCATGTACGGCGTCGACTCGGGGAACAACGTCTTCTCGGTTCTGAATTGCTGCACCATCTGATCGTCCTTGCCCATGCTCAGGTACAACAGGCCCAAGTGAGCGTGGTAGCCAGGCGGCGGTGTCCTGCCGGTGGACCTGATCTTCTGCAGGTCGCGCTCCAGCGCTTCGGCCTGAGCTTCCTTGGGTTCTTCACCCTTGAAGTACTCGTAGACTTCCGGCTGGTAGCTTTCCCACTGGTAGAGGGTTTTAGGGCCGCTGTTGCAGCCGGCCAACAGGCCACTGACCAGCACGGTCGACGCCATCAGCGCCCATTTCGCATAAATCCTGAACATGCTTGTACCGCTCCTTGTCATGACCTTGATCAGTTGCCCGGTTTCCATGCACCGGCATTCATGCCGTCCACCAGACGATTGATTGCCTCGCGCATGGCCAGGTCGAGCACTTTGCCGTTGAGGGTCGAATCGTAGGCAGCGGTGCCGCCAAAGCCGATGACTTCACGGTTGGACAAGGCGTATTCGCCCGCGCCCTGAGTCGAATAAACCACTTCGGAGGTGCTGATATTGACGATGTTCAGGTTGACCTTGGCGTAGGCCACCTGGGTCTTGCCGCGACCGAGAATGCCGAACAACTGGTGATCGCCAGTCTCTTTGCGGCCGAACTCGGTGACATCACCAGTGACTACAAAATCAGCCCCCTTGAGGCGCTGGGACTGGCCCTTGATCGCGGCCTCCTGCTGGATCTCGCCCATGTTGTCGCGGTCCAGCACGCTGAAGCGATTGGTTTGCTGCAAGTGAGTGATCAGGATGGTCTTGGCCTGACCGCCGAGACGATCCACACCGTCGGAGAAAATCCCGCGCATGTAGCTCGAGCGGTTGTCGAACTTGCCGACCGCCATGGGTACGCGAACGCCGGCATAAGCGAGGCTGGCGCTTTCGACCTTTTCTACCGGCAAGGCGCGCGAGCTTTCGGTCGCACACCCGGCCATCGCGCCGAAGAGGGCAATCACTGCCGCCGATACCAACATCCGAGAGATCATTCTCACTGCGCATTCCTTTTGAAAAACGGTTAATCCCGGCACGGCAATAGCCAGCCACTGCGGGTTGCAGCGGCGAAAAAGCGAGGGGAAATCAAATCGACAATCGACGTGTGGGACGTCGGCGGCCGGCATTATGCCAAAGTGCCACTATCGAAGACAGTATTAAATGTGGGGGGGGGGGGGTTAATGGTCAACGGAAATCCCGGCTGCGCACACTGATGCCGTCGAGCAATGGGCTCAGATCGCTCAACCGTCCGGCAATCAAATGCCGCACCTCGCCTTCCTTTTCCCAACGCCCGTCGACCTTGAGCAATTGCGAGCCCACCAACACCTGGCGCTGCCGGTCGGCCAGATCGCGCCAGACGATGACGTTGACGTTGCCGAACTCATCTTCAAGGGTGACAAAGGTCACACCACTGGCGGTGCCCGGGCGTTGTCGACCGGTCACCAGCCCGGCGACACTGACCGGTCGCCCATGCTCGACCTCCAGCAGTTCCTTCGAACTGCGGCAGCGCCGGGCTTTCAATTCACCCCGCAACAACGCCAGCGGATGCGGACCGAGCGTGGTGCCGACACTGTTGTAATCGGCTAGCAGGTCCTCGCCGACGGTAGGTTTGGGCAAACACACCGCGCCCTCCTCCTGACTCGGCAGACCGGCAAACAAGCCAAGCTGTTTCTGCACCCCCGCCACTTCCCAGCGCGCCCGATGACGGTCGCCGGCCAAGCCACGCAGCGCACCGGCATCGGCCAATTGTTCCTGGGCGCGAGCATCGAGTCGCGCCCGTTCGCCGAGGTCGGCAATGTCGATAAACGCCCTCTTCGACCGTGCGGCTTCGATGCGCCGGGCATCGTCCTCGCGAAAGCCCTTGATCATCCGCAAACCCATACGAATCGCCGGCTGGGCACCGGTGATCGGCTCCAGGCTGCAATCCCAGTCACTGGCGCGCACGTCCACCGGGCGAATCTGCAAATGATGTCGGCGCGCGTCCTGCAGAATCTGGTCCGGGCTATAGAAACCCATGGGCCAGCTGTTGATCAGCGCACAGGCGAAGGCCGCCGGCTCGTGGCATTTCAACCAGCAACTGGCATAGGTCAGCAAGGCGAAACTGGCGGCGTGAGACTCGGGAAAACCGTAGCTGCCGAAACCTTTGATCTGCTCGAAGATCTGCGCGGAAAATTCGGCCGTGTAGCCGTTTTTCTTCATCCCGGCGGCCAGGCGATCCTTGTGCGGTTCCAGTCCGCCGTGGCGTTTCCAGGCAGCCATGGAGCGGCGCAACTGATCGGCCTCGCCGGGGCTGTAGTCGGCGGCGACAATCGCAATTTGCATCACTTGCTCCTGGAACAGCGGCACGCCCAGCGTGCGCTTGAGCACGGTTTCCAGTGCCGGGGACGGATAGATCTCGGGTTCTTCCTTGTTTCGGCGGCGCAGGTACGGATGTACCATCCCGCCCTGAATCGGCCCCGGACGGACGATCGCCACTTCAATCACCAGATCGTAGAAATTCACCGGTTTGAGCCTCGGCAGCATCGACATCTGCGCCCGGGACTCGATCTGGAACACACCGATGGTGTCCGCACGGCCAATCATTTCGTAGGTGGGCGCATCTTCGGACGGGATCGTCGCCAGGCTCAGGTCCCGATGGCGATGACGGCGCAACAGATCGAAACAGCGGCGGATCGCACTGAGCATGCCCAACGCCAGGATATCCACCTTGAGCAGCCCGACGGCATCGAGGTCGTCCTTGTCCCACTGGATGATGGTGCGCTCGGCCATGGCGGCGTTTTCCACCGGGACCAGGCTGTCCAGAGGCTGCTCGGAAATCACGAAACCGCCGGGGTGCTGGGACAGGTGCCGGGGGAAACCGATCAGTTGCCCCGTCAGGCTCAGCACCCGGCGCAGCACCGGGCTCTCGGGATCGAACCCGCCTTCAAGCAGGCGTTCCACGGGCGGTGTTTCATCACTCCAGTGGCCACAGCAATCGGCCAGGGCGTTGATCTGATCCGGCGGCAAACCCAAGGCCTTGGCCACATCACGCACCGCGCCGGCCGCGTGATACGTGCTGACCACCGCCGTCAGCGCCGCGCGGCGCCGGCCATAACGCTGGAACACGTACTGCAGGACTTCTTCGCGACGCTCATGCTCGAAATCGACGTCGATGTCCGGCGGTTCGTTGCGTTCCTTGGAGAGAAAGCGCTCGAACAACAGCGTGGTACGATCCGGATCGATTTCCGTGATGCCCAAGGCAAAGCACACCGCCGAGTTGGCCGCCGAACCACGGCCCTGACACAGGATTTTCTGCTCACGGGCGAATCGCACGATGTCGTGAACCGTCAGGAAATAGCTTTCGTAGCCCAGTTCGGCGATCAGCTCCAGTTCCTTGTCGATCTGCGTCAGCACCTGGGTCTGCGGGCCTTTTGGCCAGCGCCACGCGATGCCCTCTTCGGTCAAATGCCGCAGCCAGGATGTGGCTGTCTGGCCTTCCGGCACCAACTCCCGGGGATATTGATAACGCAACTGACCGAGATCAAAAGTACAGCGCCGGGCGATGTTCAGCGTTTCGTCGAGCAGTGTTTGCGGGTAGATCGATTGCAGAGCCTCGAGACTGCGCACATGCCGCTCGCCATTGGGATGAAGACGCAACCCGGCCTCCGCCACCGGCAGGTGATGACGGATCGCGGTCATGGTGTCCTGCAAGGCGCGCCGCCCACGAGCGTGCATATGCACATCGCCGCTGGCCACCGCCGGAATCCGCAATTCCCTCGCCAGGGCCAGCAGTGCGCCCAGTCGCCGGGCATCGTCCTGGCCGCGATGCAACTGGACAGTCAGCCACAGGCGTTCGGCGAAGGTCTGTTTCAGCCAGTGGCCCTGTTCGAAGTCATCGACCGCGTCCGGCACCCACAACGCCAACAACCCCGGCAAGGGTTCGCTGAAGTCTTCCCGTAGCACTTGATACTGGCCTTTCTGCGTGCGGCGCCGCGCTCGGGTAATCAGTCGGCACAGGGTCTGGTAACCCTCGAGGTTTTCCACCAGCAACACCAGTTTCGGACCGTTCTCGATGCGCACTTCGCTGCCGATAATCAGCGGCAGCTCCACGGATTTGGCCGCTTGCCAGGCGCGGACGATACCCGCCAGGGTGCATTCATCGGTGATCGCCAAGGCCTGATAGCCCTGCTTTTTCGCCCGCTGAAAGAGTTCGAGGGCACTGGAAGCACCGCGCTGGAAACTGAAGTTCGACAGGCAGTGCAACTCGGCATAGTCGATGCTCATGCGAACCAGCCCTGCAGCCACAACGGGCCGTCCTCACCGACCGCGCGATAGGCCCAGCCCTGCTGGCCGGAACGGGTTTCGATCAGGAAGTAATCGCGGCGCACATCGTCGCCGTCCCACCAACCGGACTCGATGCGTTCCGGGCCCATCAGGATGCGCGTCGAGCCTTCGTGTACCGCCAACGGTTCAGTCAGCAGCCAGCCGGGACGTTGCACCGCAGGCAGCCCTGCACAGCGCTGACTGTCGACACTGGCCTGCCACGCGCATTCCGGCCGGTGATCGGCCTGGAACCGCAAGCCCTGCACCGCGTCATCCCCCAACCGCGCGCGCAAGCGTTCGCGCAATTGCTCCCAGGGCAAGGACTGCTGCGGGCGGTCGTCGAACAGTTCCTGGCGCTGGGGAACGAAGGCCGGCAAATCTTCGGCGCGCAGGCGAAAACCGCGCACCGGGGCCTCGACCTGAACCTGCTCCAATCGGCCCCGGGCCAGTTCAAAGAGCATCGCCGGATCACGTTCGGCGCTGAGCAGGCCGACCTTGATGACGGTGTCCGGCAAGCCGGCGTGTTCCAGGTGCAGGTCGAAACGCTGCACGCCACTGTCCCGACCGCACAGAAACGCCGACAGGTCACCAGTCAGCCGGCGTAACGGAAACAGCAGCGCCTGATGGGACTGCACGTCAAAGTTGAGCTCGATGCGCACATCGAACCGGTCCGGCGGCAGGTAGAACGCCAACGCCAGCCGCCGTAACCCGAGCAAGGCGTCCAGATGCTTGAGCACCTGGGCCTCGAAACGCCGGGCCAGACTATGGCGAGGCAACGCCTGAACCTGACTCAAGGTGCGCAGCCCCATGCGCGACAACGCGGTGGCAACGCTGGTTTCCAGCCCGATCCGGTCGATGGGCAACTGCCCAAGATGATGCTGCAAGGCTTGATCGTCGGGCACCACCAGACCGTCATAAGCGTTGGCCAGCACTCGCGCTGCCACCGGGTTGGGCGCAGCAACAATCCGATGGCGGAACCCCAACTCGCCGAGTTCGGCGCGCAATCGCGCTTCGAGCTGCGGCCAGTCCCCGAACAACCCCAGGCTGGACTCGATTTCAAACACCACCGCTCGCGGGTAATGCACGCTGACTTGTGAACTGAATCGATAAGCCCAGGCGGCCAGAAACTGCTGCCAGTGCTCGATCTCGGCAGCGTCGTATTCAGCCGTGACAAAACCCTTGCTCAAGGCCTGGGCGGCGGTCATCGACTGGCCCGGACGCAAGCCCAGCGCCCGGGCCGAAGCGTTGACCGCTTGCAACACCCGGCGCTGGGCCGGGCCGGTCAGCAGCGCCAGCGGCTCATCGGGATCGGCGCGCTGACGCAGTACCGCGTCAAGCGCCAATTGAGGGAAAAGAATGCAGACCCAGCGCATGGCAACCTCAATGTCCCACAGGGAAGGCAATCGGCGCCGAACGCGCCAACCCGCCCCGGCACTTGAGCACGCGCAATTGCGCAGGCCTGGCATCGATGGCGATGCGCAATGCTGCTGGCGAAGGGTTGATCGCCTCATTGAGCGAGCGGTAGGCAAACGCCAGGGTCGAGCCGGTTTCCGCCGCCACCTGCAAGCGCCGCAACGCCCGGTCATCGGCCTTGTGCGGCCAGCACAGCACTGCGCCGCAACTGCCCGAACGCAGGCATTGTTCCGCTGCCCACAAGGCATCGCGCTCGCTGGCCTGGATGATCGACAACTGACGCAGATCGACCCCGGCGTTCTGCCAGGCCTGGGGATAGGGCACGTAAGGCGGGGCCACCAGCACGATGCGCTCGCCCGCCGCGGACAACCGCGCCAGTGCCGGCCACACCAGTTGCAACTCGCCAACCCCCTGCCCGGCCAAAAGGATTTCGGTCAGCGCCGCTTCCGGCCAGCCACCGGTGGGCAACGCCGCATCCAGCGCGGCATGCCCGGTGGGTTGCGGGCTGACGGCTGGTGGCGCAGGCCGGCCCTTCCAGACCTGGCCGCCATTGAACAGCGTATCCAGCGCAACGACGGCGCCCATCACCCTTGCCTCACCAGACCGCAGAACACCCCTTCGATGGCCAGGTCCTGACTGGCTTCGACGATGATCGGCTGATAGGCCGGATTGCGTGGCAGCAATCGGACGACTTCGCCGACCCGTTCGAAACGTTTGATGGTGACTTCGCCGTCGAGTCGCGCGACGACGATCTGGCCGTTGACCGCCTCGGGATTGCGGTGCACGCCCACCAGATCGCCGTCGAGAATGCCGTCCTCGATCATCGAGTCGCCCTGCACCCGCAGCATGTAATCCGGCACCCGCGAGAAGATCGACGGATCGAGCAGCAAGCGGCTGTGAACCTCGGCATCGGCACCGATCGGCGCACCCGCCGCCACCCGACCGAGTACCGGAATGTCCAGCAACTCGGGCCGCGCCAATTGCCCGAGCAAACGAATGCCCCGTGCCTGATGTGGATTGACCTCGATGAAACCGGCCTCGGTCAGCGCCAGCACATGCTTGCGCGCCACGCTACGGGAGGCGAAACCGAACGCCTCGCTGATTTCAGCGAGGCTCGGGGACTGACCATACTCGGCGATTCGATCGCGGATAAAGGTCAGGATGGCGGTACGGCGGGGAGTTAAAGTCGTCATGGAGTACATTTGTACTCTTTTGGCTTTTTTCTGGCAACAACCGCCAGTCAGCTCAAGTGCCAGTAATCCTTATGAGAACTACTGCCCCTGTGGGAGCGAGCCTGCTCGCGATAGCGGACTGACATTCAACATTGATGTTGACTGTTATGACGCCATCGCGAGCAGGCTCGCTCCCACAGGGATTTCAGTCGTTTTCGGGAACGAGTTGTGCCAGGTAGGGCCAGGGGTAGATCCCGCGCTCATGGCCGTCGCTGAAGATCAGTTGCAGGCCGTAGCCCTGTTGGTTGAATTCAATCACACGAATGCGCTCATCGATTTTCACCCTCACCCCCTGCAACCGAAACGCCCGGCATTGCGAGCACGGGCATTGGCGGCGCAACTCAGCGTGGTCCAGCAACTGTTCGCGACCATCCGGCCAGTTCAACCGCAGCTGCTGTTTACCTTTGGAATTGTCAATCGCCACCGGGTTCATTGCAGCTGACTCAAGGCGATGCGCACGGCTTTGCGCACTTCCGGGTCGCCGTCGTCTTGCGCGGCCTGCAAGGGTGCGATGGCGCCCCGGTCGTTCAACTCTCCGAGCGCCAGCGCAGCTTCCTTGCGCAGGTTGCTGATGCGGTGGCCGAGGGTTTCGATCAACGCTTCAAGGGCCGGGACGTAACGCAAACGACCGAGGCTGCGGGTGGCGCGCAGGCGTACTTGCCAGTAATCGTCACTCAGGGCTTCGACCAGGGCTGAACCAGCGTCGACGTGACCGACCTTGCCCAGCGTCGTGGCGGCTTCTTCGCGCACTTGCCAGGCTTCGTCCTGCAAGGCGTGGCGCAGCGCCGGCAGCACGTGGGCGTCGGAGGCCAGGCCCAGGGCACCGGTGGCGGCGCGGCGGACTTCGGTGTCCGGGTCGTCACTGGCCAATCGGGCAAGCGCCGGCAAGGCATCGAGCTGCTTGAGCCATCCGAGTACACCAACGGCTTCGCGGCGGACACTGGCGTCTTCGTCGGACAATGCCTCTAAAGCGGCAGCGGCGGCATCGGGAAAGCGCAACTCACGCAAGGCTCTGAATGCGGCGATGCGCACGCTGATGTCGGCATGTCCGGTCCACGGCAGAATCACCCTGCCCGCCGCCTCGGTCTTGAGCAGGCTAAGGCTTTGCGCGGCGGCCGCTTGCACGGCTTGGGAAGGATCGGTCAGCGCCTGACACAGCGCTTCGACCACAGGTGTGTCCTCCCAGGCTTCGAGCAAGCGTGCGGCTTCGGCGCGGACTTCTTCGGTCGGGTCTTGCGCCAGGCGATTGACCAGCCACAGCAGACCGTCCGGTTCTTCAAGGTCGGCCAGTTCGATCAGGGCAATTCTGCGCACGCCGGGGTCGTCATCGGTCAAGCGCGGTTGCAGGGCGAGAATGTCGTCGTTATCGGTTACATCGAATAGAGAGGTCATAGGGCAAATCGCGGCAGTTTGTTTTCAAGGGGAAGTCCGAGAGGGTTCAGGCGCGGTAACTGCCGACCGTCTTCGTGACGCAGCAACTCGAGGCAATGACGCTTCAAGCGGGAGAACTCGTGGCTGGTGACCCGTTCGGTGGAGCGTGGCCGTGGGAAATCGAGGCGCAGGTCTTCGATGATCCGCCCCGGGCGCGAACTCATGACCAGCAGCCGATCGGCGAGAAACAGCGCTTCATCGATGTCATGGGTGACGAACACCACGGTGGTGCGAATTCGCGTCCAGATGTCCAGCAGCAGCTCCTGCATGTTCAACCGGGTCAGCGCATCGAGGGCGCCGAAGGGTTCGTCCATCAGCAACAGGCGCGGGCGGTTGATCAGCACCCGGGCGATTTCTACCCGTTGCTGCATGCCGCCGGAGAGTTGGTCAGGCCAGCGCTCGGCAAACCCTTCGAGGCCCACCAGGGCAAGGATTTCGTCGGCAGCCTGGTGCCGTTCGACTTTGCCGATGCCACGCATTTTCAGGCCGAAAGCCACGTTGTCGCGCACGGTGCGCCAAGGGAACAGCGTGTGGTGCTGGAACACCATGCCGCGCTGCGGCGATGGGCCCGAGACCGGCGCACCGTCGACTTTCAGGGTGCCGGTTCGCGGTTGCAGGTGACCGGCCAGGGCACCGAGCAGGGTCGATTTGCCGCAACCGGACGGCCCGAGGATGCACACGAATTGCCCCGGTTCGATCTGGCAATCCAGACCTTGCACGGCTTCGAAGGCTTGCTTGTGCTCGCCGAGGACAATGGACAGTTGGCGGATATCGATCCGTCCTTCAGGGGTTTGCATCACACTCATCAGGCTTTTCCTCGTGGTCGATGCCAAGGCGTGAACAGCCCGCCCAGACGTTTGATCAGCAGGCTGCTGCCCATCCCCAGTACGCCGATCAGCAACATGCCGACCACGATGTCGGCGTAGTTCTGGATGGTGTAGGACTCCCAGGTGTAATAGCCGATGCCGTACTGGCCGGAGATCATTTCGGCGGTCACCAGGCAGAACCATGAGGTGCCCATGCCGATCGCCAGGCCGGTGATGATGCTCGGCGCGGCGCCCGGCAGAATCACCTCCAACAGAATCGCCCGGCGCCCTGCCCCGAGGCTTTTCGCCGAGGCGATCAGCCGAGGGTCGACGCCTTCGACGCCGTGCACGGTGTTGAGCAGAATCGGGAACAGTGCGCCGGTGAACGTGATGAAGACCATCGACAGTTCCGAGGATGGGAACATCAGGATCGCCAGTGGGATCCAGGCGACGGCGGGGATCGGACGCAGGACTTCCAGCGGTGGCAGCAGCAGGTCTTCAGCCCATTTCGAGCGACCGATGGCCAAGCCCAAAGCGATGCCGATGAGCAGCGCCGCGAGGTAACCGGCGAAGACTCGGCTGAGGCTGCTGCCGAGGTGTTGCGCGAGCTTGCCGGAGTCGCCGAGGCCGAGGGCGGCTTCTATGACCGCCAGAGGTGTCGGGACGTTGGCGAAGGTGACCAGGCCGAGGTTCCAGTGGTGGCTGGCGGCGAGTTGCCAGAATAGGAGGCAGAGCAGTAAGGAGGCTGCTCTTGGGATCCAGCGAGTTAGTGATTTGGGCATGTCGGGTTCCAGTTGTAGATGGTGTCGGACGGCAGCCCCCCCTCACCCTAACCCTCTCCCCGGAGGGGCGAGGGGACTGACCGAGTTGTTCTTTCGAGTTACATCGACCTGAAATATCGAGTCGAACTCAGATTCTGAAAATCATGGAGATCGGCCCCCTTTCCCCCTCTCCCCTATGGGGAGAGGGTTGGGGTGAGGGGTGGCTTTGGACTCCCCCCCACAACTCAGCGAGTGGCGACGGCTTGAGTCGTAGCGTCGGTAAAGTCAAACACCTTCCCACCCTGAGCCGTAGCAAATTGCTGAGCCTGCCCCTTCAGCAAAAACGCACTCAGCCGCCCTTTCGCATCACTGGCAAACCACGCCTGATCCGCCAGCAACTTGATCCCGCTGTCACTCGCCTGGGCATACACCGCGCGGATGTTTTTGCCTTCCTGCTTCAGGCTGGCCAACGCGGTAAACGCCGACTCCGCCGAGGCGTACTGCCGAACCTTCGGCTCGCCACGCACCCAGATCTCGGCCACATGGCTGAAATCGGTAATCGCTTTGCCGCTCAACGCATCCACCGCTTTAAGCGGCGTCTGCCCGTAGTTGGCCAATTGCGCGGTGTAATCCAGCTTCGAGGCCTTGAACGCAGCGCGGATGTATTGGTCGTCGATGAAGGTATTGAGATCGAGACCTCGATCAGCCTTCTTCAACAGCTTCAGGGTGTCGATGGCAGTCCCGACGGCCTGACGGTATTCCGGCTTCCAGCTGAGGTCGCGGGTTTGCACGCCCAGCGGACCGTGGAACAGGTAATTGACCTCGGCATCGACGCCAGTAACCTTGGCGATCAGCTCGCTGTATTTCTCCGGCTCAGCCGCGAGCAACTGG
Source organism: Pseudomonas sp. LS2P72 (assembly GCF_054897865.1). NCBI lineage: Bacteria > Pseudomonadati > Pseudomonadota > Gammaproteobacteria > Pseudomonadales > Pseudomonadaceae > Pseudomonas > Pseudomonas sp. LS2P72. The sequence goes on along the minus strand of NZ_CM142708.1, from coordinate 3,160,282 downwards.
TTAGCTTCGATGCTTGCCCGCAGGTAAGCCACGACGATTTCCGGGTACTTTTTCGCATAGGCCTGATCCACCAGAGCTCCGTGGAAGGTCGGCGCATTGGCCTGGGCGCCGTCATAGATCTTGCGAGCGAAACCACGGCTGGGGAACAGTTCGGCGAACGGCACGAAGTCAGCGTGGGCGTCGATCTTCCCGGCCTGCAACGCAGAGCCGGCAACTTCCGGCGGTTGGGCGATAATGTTCACGTCTTTCAGCGGGTCCCAGCCCTGGGCCGCGACCGCCCGCAGCAACATGCCATGCGCCGTCGAGGCGAACGGCACGGAAATGGTCTTGCCCTTGAGCTCCGCCAGCGACTGCACGCTCGAGGCACTCGGCACCACGATGCCGTTGCCACTGCCCTTGATGCTGCCCGACAGCACGCTGATAAACACGCTGTGCTTGCCCGCGGTTTCGAACGCTACACCGTTGAACGAACCGGGAAAATCGGCCATGGCGCCGAAGTCGAGTTTGCCGGCGACCATCTCGTTGGTCAGGGGCGCACCGCTGGTGAAGTTCTTCCACTCCACCTCGTACCTGGCGTCTTTGTAGGGGCCGTCGTGGGGCAGGTATTTGTCCAGCAGGCCCAGCTCGCGAATCAACAGACCGCCGGCGGCGCAGTTGATCGTGGTGTCCTGGGTGCCGATGGCAATGCGGATGGTCTCGGCCGACGCCGACAAGGAGAATGAAGCCAGTACCAGACCGGCGAAAGCTGCACGCAATAACATAGATGTATCCCCTCGAATCATTTTTAGGATGTTCGTCTCCGCCACGATCAGGGCGCGGTGGGAAACGAGGGGTGTTTGAATCAGGCGTCCGGTGGTTGCCGGATGGCTTTTTTGTTGTCTGTGGCGGCCTCATCGCGAGCAGGCTCGCTCCCACAGGTTTATCGGTGTATTCAGGACTTTCGGCTGGCTTCGATCCACTGTGGGAGCGAGCCGGCTCCGGGCGGCGTTCCGACGATGGCGTCCTGTCAGTCAGCGCAATAAATAGGGAATTTCGACCTTCACCGCCCCGGTCGGGCAGTCTTTTTCACACGGCATGCAGTACCAGCATTCGTCGAACGCCATGTAGGCCTTTTGCGTGGCCGGGTTGATCGCCAGCAGGTCCATCGGGCAAACGTCGACGCACACGGTGCAGCCTTTGTGGGCAATGCAAAGGTCCTCATCGACCGTGACGGGCGCGTTGGAGCGGAAGAATATTTCCTGGGGTTGATAGGCCATTTCGCGGTCTCTCTTGTTGTGAGGCTCAGGCAGCAAACGCACCGACCCGCAGCCGGTCGTAGGCCTGCATTTCATCGGCATCCAGCGGGATGATGTAAGGCTCGACAGCTTTCTTGAAACTGCTCATCACGCCGTTTTCATCCTTCTTCAGATGGCAATGGCAGAACCAGTCGCTGTCGTTGCGTTGCGGGTGGTCGACCCGATAGTGGTAAAGCCCCCAGCGACTTTCCGCGCGGAACAGCGAAGCGCGGGCGGCCATTTCGGCACAGTCGCGGATCATGCTGACTTCCATGGCGCGCATCAGTTCGTGGGCATTGTGGGCCTTGATCTGATCGAGATCGCGTTGGATATCGCTGAAGCGTTGAAGGCCGATTTGCATCTTCTTGGTCACTTTCGGCGGTTGCAGATAGTCGTTCACAAAACGTCGCAGCTTGTACTCGACCTGAGCCGGCGGCAGTCCGTGTTCGCGGTCCAGCGGCGCGTAGACCCGGGCCTTTTCCGTTTCGATCTGCTGGGCATCGACCGCTGAAAACTCTCGTCCGGCGACAAAATCCGCCGCGTTGGTGCCGGCGAACCAGCCGTAGGTGAATGCGCCGAGCATGTAGTTGTGCGGCACCGCGGCCATGTCACCCGCCGAGTACAAACCCTTGACCGAGGTCTCGGCCTTCTCGTTGACCCACACGCCAGAGGCCGAATGCCCGCTGCAAAAGCCGATTTCCGAGATGTGCATTTCGACCATTTGCGTGCGGTAGTCGGTGCCGCGATTGGCATGAAACTGACCGCGACTCGGGCGTTCGTTGCTGTGCAGGATCTCTTCGATGTTCTGGATGGTTTCCTCGGCCAGGTGATCGAGTTTGAGGAACACCGGGCCGTTGCCGCTTTCGAGTTCCTGGTGGAACTCCCACATCATCTGGCCGCTCCAGTAATCGCATTCGATGAAGCGTTCGCCCTTGTTGTTCGCGGTGTAGCCGCCCAACGGGCCGGTGACGTAGGCGCAGGCCGGACCGTTGTAATCCTTGATCAGCGGGTTGATCTGGAAGCATTCCAGGTTCGCCAGCTCTGCCCCGGCGTGATACGCCATGGCGTAACCGTCGCCAGCATTGGTGGGGTTTTCGTAGGTGCCCATCAGGTAACCCGAGGACGGCAAACCCAGGCGCCCGGCAGCGCCGCAACAGAGGATTACGGCTTTGGCCTTGATCACGTGAAAGTCGGCGGTGCGGCAATCGAAGCCCATCACACCGTTGACTGCGCCCTCTTCGTCCGTCAGCAAACGCGTGCAGACCAGCCGATTGGTGATGCTCACCCGCGCCCGTTTCAATTGGCGATACAGCACTTTTTTGATGTCATGCCCTTCCGGCATCGGCAGCACGTAGGCGCCCATGTGGTGGACCTTTTTCACCGCGTAGTCGCCGGTCTCGTCCTTCTCGAACTTCACGCCCCAGCGGTCCAGTTGCTCGATGGTTTCGAAGCTGTGGGTCGCGTAGGCATACACCGCCGCCTGATTGACGATGCCGTCGTTGGCGATGGTGATTTCCTTGGTGTACTGCTCGGGCGTCGAGTGACCGGGAATGATCGCGTTGTTCAGGCCGTCCATGCCCATGCTGATCGCCCCGCTGCGTTTGACGTTGGCCTTGTCGATCAGCAGCACGCGCAAATCGCGGTTGCGTTCCTTGGCCTTGATCGCCGCCATCGGTCCAGCGGTGCCGCCGCCGATCACGACGATGTCGTATTCCTGTTCGAGCGTCTTTCTAGTCATTGAGCCGTGAGTCATGCCTGCGCCCCTCTCTGCCGGTCGATCCGCAGACGGTACTGGAAGGCATCGCCGCGGTAGTAAAGGTGTTCGAAGTCCACGGGTTGGCCGCTGGCGTCGTGGGTCAGGCGCTCGATGCGCATGATCGGTGAGCCGGGTTCGACGTTCAGCGCCTGGGTCAGGTCGCTGTCGGCCAGCACCGCGTCGATGGCCAGATCTGCGTGACCGAGGGTCAGGCCGCAGTCGTTTTCCAGGATCAGGAAAATATCGCGAGTGACCAGATCAGCCTTCTCCAGACGCTCGCCGATGGCTTTGGGCAGGTAGGTGATCTCGAGGGAAATCGGCTCGCGGTTGATTAGCCGCACGCGTTTGATCTGCGCCACCGTCTCGCCTTCGGCGACGTGCAAGCGCTCGGCAACAAGTTTGTCGGCGGGAATGAATTTGAAGCTGCGCAGGCGGTTGATCACCTCGTAGCCGCGACCAGTCATCGACTCGGCGAGGCCTTGCAGGGTGCTGACGTTCTGGAAGGTTTTTGGCTTGGCGACGAAGGTGCCTTTGCCGTGGATCTTGAAGATCAGCCCTTCTTTCTGCAGATCCCCCAGGGCCTGGCGCACGGTGATGCGGCTGACTTTGAACAGCGCGCCGAGTTCGCTTTCGGAAGGCATCTGGCTGTCTTGCGGGTATTCGCCGTCGAGGATGCGGGCGCGCAGCACATCCCGAAGTTGGGTGTGCAGCGGAACGCTACTGAGGGAGAGAACGTTATCGGTCATGGAAGATCACTTGTCATAACGAGTTATGACGTGATCTTAAAGTTCTAATGACAGGCTTGAGAAATACTGTTTGAGCATAAGGTTAGATTCGCCGAACGACCGCGGACTTTGTAGCAGCTGCGTCGTGGCGAGGGGATTTATCCCCGTTCGGCGGCGAAGCCGTCGTGAAATCAGGCAACTCGGTGTGTCAGTACAACCTCGCATTCAGGGGTTACGACGGCTTCGCCGCCGAACGGGGATAAATCCCCTCGCCACAACGCAGCTGCTACAGAACTACGTTAGCGCTTGAGGATCTGGTCCATCACCCAATCGGTTTTCAATGCCTGCTCGGCCACGGCCGGATGCTGTGCTTCACCCCGAATGTGCGCGTTCATGCCCAGTACGTGATGCCACTGTATGTGCTCATGATTCTCGATGTGCAGGCTGAGGCTTTCATCGGCTTCTAGCTGAACCGGATGCTCATCGAATACGGAAAAGTTGATCCGGCCTGTGCTGCCGATCAGCTCGACCCGATCCTCTCGACGATCCGCAACGAAATTCCAGCAGCCCATACCCAGGGCGCCCGAAGCAAATCGCCAACTGGCGCTGACGGCATCCTCGGCGGCATACAAACCGGCCTGCCGAGCCGTAAACCCGGCGACTTCGACGATGTCGCCAAGCAGGTACTGGAACAGGTCGAGGCCATGGCTGGCCAGGTCAGCGAAATAACCACCGCCAGCAATGGCCGGGTCGGTGCGCCAGTTATCTGTACCGCCAAGATCGGTCGGCGATGGCGCTTTGGTCAGGGTCCAGGTCAGGTGCCGGACCTCGCCGATCCGCCCTTCCTCCAGCCACTGCCGCACCTGCTGGAAGCGCGGCAGCGAGCGTCGGTAGTAGGAAACAAACAGGTGCAGCCCGGCATCGGCAAAGACCTTTTGCATCTCACGGCTTTGCCCGGCATTCAACGACATCGGTTTTTCGACGCAGCAATGTTTGCCAGCGGCCGCTACCTTCAAGGCGTAAGTGTGATGACTGTCAGGCGGCGTGGCTATGTACACCGCGTCGACCTCGGGATCATTGATCAGCGCGTCGACATCGGTGTAGACCCGAGCGATGCCGTGGCGCGCGGCGTAATCGGTCACCGCTTCCAGACGCCGCCCCATCACCGCCACCAGCGCCGAGCCGGGCGCCTTGTAGAAGGCCGGCCCGCTCTTGCGTTCAGCGACGCTGCCACACCCGATCATGCCCCAGCGCACCACACTCATAGTCACTCCTTGATAGTTAGCCGACGCGCAGTGCGCGCAGGTCCAGATGACCGTCCTTGAGCGGCGGGCACCAGTAGTAGCCGCCAGTGATCGGCCGGCTGATGCGGTACAAACCGTCGGTGATGCCGTCTTCCAGACCGCTCATGCGGCGTAGTTGAGCTTCAAAGGCGTCGAGGGAAAAACCGAAGGCCAGGAACATCAGGCCGGCGCGATCGCCTTCGATCCACGGCATGGAACGGCGCACCACGAAGGCCTCGGGGGCGAAGCTTTCCTGGGCGGTGCGTTTGACGTGAGCGGAAATCGGCGCGTCGTCGATCTCTTCGTTGTCGCTCAAACGACGGCCCATTATGTTGTCCTTCTCATGGGACGGCTTCCCGTGGAAGCCTTTCAGGTCATGCTGCCACTGCTGGATCGCAGCGAAACTGCCGCCGACCATTCCGTCAGCGCCGTCACTCACCAGTGCGGCGGCGATGGCGGCTTCGTCGTGAGGGTTTTCGGTGCCGTCTTCGTAACCGGTCAGGTCGTGGCCGGTAAGGTGGCGGAAGGTTTCGTTCATCTGCACCAGGCGCAGGGCCGGGGCCAACGCCGCTTCGATGGCGTTGCTGCGATTGAGCAATTCGCCACGGTCGACGCCGTGCAACCAACACCAGAGCGCGTGCTGGGTCGACGGGTTGTCGACGCCGACACCGGTCAACGCTGGAAAGGTGCGCAGGCCTTCGATTTGCCCCTTGAGGGCCTTGACCAGGGAGTCACCGAAACCGATCACTGCCGACTTACCGTCCACCAGTCCCTTGAGATTCTCCAGAGCGGCCGGCAGTGCGGCGGCGGATTCGAGTGCGAAGAACATATGACGGGCTTGAGGCGGAACTGGGGTGGCGAGAATGCCCGGCTGGTAGTAACTCATATGAACTCCTTCAGAAAGAGCGCGAAGTTTAACCGGAGGATCGTTACTTGTGTGTTTTCAGGGCAAAAGGTCGCAGCCCCGCACCGAACGCAGCCTCGCAGGCTCGGCAGCTGCTACGACGATCCGCAAAGTCGAGCCAAAAAAATCATAAGATGAGCCATGACAAGCGAGTCCCAGGTCTGCTAAAACGATTCATCAGTGCATCACCCAATCCAGACGGGGTAGCGACATGACCACAGCACACATCCTTGGCAACCTGTTTCCCGACGCCACCGACATCCCGGAAAAATACCGCCTCGACGGCCAGACCGAGCAGCGTGAATACCTGGTCGACGGCGAGCTGAAAACCTGGTCCGGGCCCCTCGCCCAAGTCCGCAGCCCGGTGTACCTGACGGGTGAAAATGGCGATGAACAAGTGATCCTTGGCAGCACACCGCTGCTCGACGCTGACACCGCATTGACCGCCCTCGACGCCGCCGTCCGCGCCTATGACCGGGGCCAGGGTTTGTGGCCGACAATGCGCGTGGCCGAGCGCATCCAGCACGTCGAAGCCTTCCTCGGACGCATGCGTGAACAGCGCGAAGCCGTGGTCAAGTTGCTGATGTGGGAAATCGGCAAGAACCTCAAGGACTCGGAGAAAGAGTTCGACCGCACCTGCGACTACATCGTCGACACCATCAACGCGCTCAAGGAACTCGACCGCCGCTCCAGTCGCTTCGAACTGGAACAGGACACCCTCGGGCAGATCCGCCGCGTACCGCTGGGTGTGGCGTTGTGCATGGGACCTTACAACTACCCGCTGAACGAAACCTTCACCACGCTGATCCCGGCGCTGATCATGGGCAACACCGTGGTGTTCAAACCGGCCAAGCTGGGTGTGCTGCTGATTCGTCCGTTGTTGGAGGCGTTCCGTGACAGCTTCCCGGCCGGGGTGATCAACGTGATCTACGGCAGCGGCCGCGAGACCGTCAGCGCGCTGATGGCCAGCGGCAAGATCGATATCTTCGCGTTTATCGGCACCAACAAAGCCGCCAGCGACCTCAAAAAACCTCATCCAAAACCGCACCGCTTGCGTGCGGCGTTGGGCCTGGACGCGAAAAACCCCGGCATCGTGCTGCCTGAGGTGGATCTGGACAACGCGGTCAGCGAAGCGCTTACCGGCTCGCTGTCGTTCAATGGTCAGCGCTGCACCGCGCTGAAAATCCTCTTCGTCCATGAAGACGTGGTCGAGGCGTTCATCGATAAATTCAATGCCAGACTCGCCAACCTCAAACCCGGCATGCCGTGGGACAGCGGCGTGGCGCTGACGCCATTGCCGGAAGCGAGCAAGGTCGATTACCTGCACTCGCTGGTGGCGGATGCCGTCGACAAAGGCGCCACCGTGGTCAACCCCAACGGCGGTGAATCCCGCGCTTCGTTCTTCTACCCCGCCGTGCTGTACCCGGTGACGCCGCAGATGCGCGTTTATCAGGAAGAACAATTCGGCCCGGTCGTGCCGATCGTGCCTTACCGGCATCTGGACACCGTGATCGATTACGTCCTGGAATCGGACTTCGGCCAGCAGCTGAGTATCTTCGGCACCAACCCGGTGGCGGTCGGCCGACTGGTGGACACCTTCGCCAACCAGGTCGGCCGGATTAACCTCAACGCCCAGTGCCAGCGCGGCCCGGACACCTTCCCGTTCAACGGACGCAAGAACTCCGCCGAAGGCACGCTGTCGGTGCATGATGCGCTGCGGGTGTTTTCAATCCGGACACTGGTGGCGACCAAGTTCCAGGAAACCAACAAAGAACTCATCAGCGAGATCATCAGCGGACGCAGTTCGAGTTTCCTGACCACCGATTACATCTTCTGAGGAAACCGAGCCTATTTTGCGATGGCCGTGGTTTGCGGGTTCTTCTCGTACCACGCCATCGGCAAGGGCGGTTACACCGCGCTGCTTTCGGCGATTACCGTGTTTATCGTCGCGGGGTATGGCGACAATCCGATTACCGCCTGGCCAATACGGCACCGCGCTGGAACATCTGACATTTTTTTTACGGGTTACTGCGTTGTCACCGTCCGACGAAACTTCAGGCTCCAACCCTGTTGCATACCGGCAGCGGCCAACAGAATTGCGGCGACACCGATCCATTGCAGCGGCTCCAGGCGATGGCCGAAGGCAAACCAGTCAACGAAAATCGCCGCAATCGGGTAGATGAACGACAGCGCACCAGTCAGTGCCGTCGGCAGTTTTTGAATCGCGCCGTAGAGCAGCACGTACATCACGCCGGTGTGAACAATGCCCAGCGTTACCAGACTGGCCCACGCGCTCGGCGCTTGCGGCAGAGCCGAAAAGTGCGCGAATGGCGCGAGTAACAGCACGCCGGTGGTGACCTGAATCAGCGCGATCAGATGCGGCGGTGTGCCGGTCAGGCGCTTGATGATCAACGCGGCAATCGCGTAAAGAAATGCCGCCCCCAGCGCCAGCGCGATGCCCATCAGGTAATCATTGCCGCTCTCGCCCTGCCCGCCATGTGCGCTGACAATCGCCAGCATCCCGAGAAACGAAATGCCCAGCCAGAACAGTTTCTGCAGGGTGATTTTCTCGTTGAGAAACAACGCGGCCAACCCCACCAACATGAACGGCTGAACGTTGTAAACCGCAGTGCCGATGGCAATCGAGGCACGGGAATAAGAAGCAAACAACAGCACCCAGTTGCCGACAATCGCCACGCCGCTGAGCACCGCCAGCAAGAACGTGGTGCGGGTCAGAATGCCGGGACGCAGGAAGCCGAATGCCGCGCAGATCAGCAACAACGTGCCGGCGCCGAACACGCAACGCCAGAACACTACGTCCAGTACCGGTTGCCCGGACACCAGCACGAACCAGCCGATAGTCCCGGAAATCAGCATGGCGGCGGTCATTTCAAATGACCCGTGACGTATTGTTTTGTCCATCATCAGACTCCTGTGTTTGAGCCCAAAGTATGCCAATCCGCCGAGGGGCTTCTCCAGAGCAAAAAGCAGGCTAAACTCGAAATCTGCCTTTTTTATCAAGGCAGTTTGAATTTATTGCCTAATAGAGGTTTTCGCCATGACCGACGATATCGACCAAGTGCTGATCACGGCATTGATGGAAGACTCACGCCGCTCGCTCAAGGCCCTGGCGCAAATCAGCGGGCTGTCTTCGCCCAGCGTCGCCGAGCGTCTACGCCGCCTCGAAGAGCGTGGCGTGCTCAAGGGTTACACCGTCGAGATCGACCCCAAGTGCTTTGGCTATCAACTCCAGGCCATCGTCCGCATTCGTCCGCTGCCAGGCCAGTTGCAGGAAGTGGAACGGCAGATTCAAGCCATCCCGGAGTTCACGGAGTGCGACAAGGTCACCGGCGACGACTGTTTCATCGCACGCCTGCATGTGCGTTCGATGGAGCAACTGGACACCCTGCTCGACCGCCTCAACACCCTTGCCGAAACCAATACAGCGATCGTCAAGAAAACCCCGGTCAAGCGCAGCTTGCCACCGATGGCGTGATCATTTATTCAAATCGCGGGCAAGAAAAAACCCGCCGAAGCGGGTTTTTTCCTCAAGGCTGATGATTAGTCATCGCGGCTCATGAGGCCGAACAGCTGCAACAAGCTGATGAACAGGTTGTAGATCGATACATACAGGCTAATGGTAGCCATGATGTAGTTGCGCTCGCCGCCGTGAATGATGGCGCTGGTCTGGAACAGAATGCAGACCGAGGAGAAAAGCACGAAACCTGCGCTGATCGCCAGTTGCAGACCGCTGATCTGGAAGAAGAAGCTGGCAACCACCGCACCCAGCAACACGAAGAAACCAGCAGTGATGAAACCACTGAGGAAACTCATGTCCTTACGGGAGATCAGCACATAGGCCGACAGACCACCAAACACCAGCGCAGTCATTGCGAAGGCCGAACTGACGACTTCAGCACCGCCCTGCATACCCAGGTAACGGTTGAGGATCGGGCCGAGCAGGAAACCCATGAAACCGGTCAGGGCAAATGCCGACACCAGGCCCCAAGCCGAATCACGGAGTTTGTTGGTTAGGAAGAAAAGGCCGTAGAAACCGATCAGCACCACGAAAATGTTCGGGTAGCCGACACGCATCTGCTGAGCGACAAACGCCATCACGCCGCTGAATGCGAGAGTGAGAGCGAGTAAGCCGTAAGTGTTGCGCAGGACGCGGCTAACCTCTAGCTGCTCAGCCTGCACGCTGTTATTAACTGCGTAATCCTGTTCGCGCATGGCGACACTCCTGTTGGTTTGAAACGTTCAGTCGCAAAGATCATAACAGACGCTCTGTAACAAGCTATGCAGAGAGTTTGACAGTGTGTTTCATTCAGGTATTATGGCGCCCGCAACGCAACGGAGGTGTGGCCGAGTGGTTTAAGGCAACGGTCTTGAAAACCGTCGACTGTAACAGGTCCATGAGTTCGAATCCCATCGCCTCCGCCATATTTGTACCGACAAAGCCCTGATTAGTCAGGGCTTTGTCGTTTCTTGCTTCTGTAAAAAACCTCCCAGCCCATACCTTAGCCCTTGGATTTTCGTAGTTCTACGTGGAACGAAAAAGACAACATATTTCATAACTAACTGTTTTTTTTATTTTTCGAGCCAAACAGAATACTGAGCGCGACCAAGATGCAAGCCTTGCGTCAGCCTGGACGTCATCAATCGCTGCCAAAATCATGTACTGGCCGACTCCCGAGTGAGACGCCACTTCCTGCATCACGATTTTGCCGACGAGAAGAAACCCACCTCGAATCTGTTGGGCGATCGACTCACTCATTGCTGTCTTGTCCTCAACTTACGAGCCCCGCCGATCGAGACGATAATGTAACTTCCAGCATCCGCCGCCACTGGATCCCTACTGCCTTTAATCGGATAGGTAGGTTTCCCGAAGCTCCCAACTGAAAGCGGATGGAGGAAAACTCAGGGCAGTCAGCCATCCTAGGAAAAAAAACGAGCCGGGTTGATGTACGGAAATCGACTGCCCCGTAATTTTCTCAAGAAACTGCTCCGGAAGAATGCGATCAACCGCCGAAAGGATCATTTCCGCAACCCTGTGGGAATTGGTACCGGCAAATGACTGGGCACTCGGCCGCATGGCGACCTCAGGGTCGGCGAAAGATCGCCATTGGCAGCTGTCACTTATTTACTGTAAGCGCATTCGTTTGATGTCCCGTTGCGGCGGCTCTCCGAACAGACGGCTGGAATTCAATCAGCCCCCCCCCGTTTCGGTCGCTCGTGTTCTGAGGGCGAGAGGGGGCAATATTGGGGGCAACGCCAGGTTTTTTTCGCCTTGAAAGCTCTGATCTAGAGCCAAGTCAAAATGCTCTTTGACGACCCTGAGAGTCTTAAAGGGGATGGCATATGACTTTCATGGGTTCGCACCTTGAGCGCGCGATTAGGCTCAGGCATGACGACACATGTCGCGGGTGAATCATGACAAGTGTTGAAGCCCGTAAAAGCCTCGACACTTGTCACTGCTCAAACCTGATCGAGGGCCGCGACGAAAACAGCCAATCGAAAACACCTTTCAGCCATCCAGATGCTGCTTCAGCATCGCCCAGGCTTCGTCGGTGATACGGTAGCTCTTGTCGGCCTGAAGCAGGATCACGCCCTCGTCGCACAGGCGTTTAAGCACTTCGCGCACGCTGACAAATGTCATCCCGGCAGACAGCGACACCAGATAGGCATGCACCCCACGGACACCGACGGCACGCCCATTCAAAGTGGCGGCGACCAGCGCATTGAGGACCTTGAAGCGGATCAGACTCGCGCGCAGTCCATAGAAACGTAGCAATTCACGGATGTGTTCATTCGAGCTGCGATCACATACGAACGCCAGCTGATTGGTCGCTGTCCGAAACGGTGAAGGTGCACTTACAGCCGCTGAGCCTGAGTTGTTCAACATGCGAATACTCCCTTTCCGAAATGTTCAGATGGGGTTGCTACATCTGCCGTAGCAACCCTTCCCGTCTTCATCAGAAGTCGACGGTGGCCGACAGCTGCAAGGTCCGCGGATAACCCGGGGAAAATGCGCCGTACGAAGCAACGCCCGACCAGTACTCACGATCAAACACGTTCTGCACGGTGGCGCGGAACGTCGTCGGCCGGCCTTCGATCTTGGTGGCATAACGCGCGCCAGCATCGAAGCGGGTCCAGGAATCCAGCTCCTGCGTATTGGCCTGATTGACGTATTGGCTGTCGGTGTAAATGGCACCACCGGTCAGAGTGAAGCCTTCAAGCCATGGTGTATCCCATTCGGCCCAGAGGTTGGCTTGCACGTCCGGCACACCCACCGGTTTGTTGCCGCGGTTGGCCGCTGTCGCCGAATCGGTCAACTCGCCGTCAAGCACAGTCACGCCCCCCATCAAGCGCGTGCCCGGCGCGACTTCGCCGAACATGCTCAACTCGATGCCGCGGTTACGTTGTTCGGCCTGCACCGAGAACACGTTGCCGACGCCGATTTCACCACTCGGCTTCTCGATCTGGAACAACGCCAGCGTGGCCATGAACGTACCGTGCTCATATTTGACGCCAAGTTCATGCTGCTTCGATTCGTACGGGGCAAACGTCTCACCGGCGTTGGCCGCCGTGCCTGGTGCGATGTCTCCTTTACTCAAGCCTTCAACATAATTGTAATAGAGCGAGACATCTTCCCAAGGCTTGACCACCACGCCAACCAGTGGAGTCGTGGCACTGTCGTTGTATTTCGAGCTGACCGAACCTGCGGCGTTGTAGTTGCGTGATTCGATGTCCTGGCGACGCACACCGAGGGTCAACTGAAAGCGGTCATCAAGCATGGACAACGTGTCAGTCACCGCGACGCCGGACAGATCCGATTCGGAAATACGCAGCACCTTCGGCGAGTTGATGAATTGCTTGGGCACATCGATCGGGTGGTAAATGTTCGAACGGATTTCGGTGCCGTTGTTGATCCCTCGGGACAGTTCATCCTGATACTGGGTCGCCATCACCGTGGTCGTGTGAGTGATCGGCCCTGTAGCGAACACGCCGCGGATGCCGACATCGGCCGTCGAACGATCGACGTTGAATTTGTAGTAACCGGGAATGTTGCTGGTATCGCCTGCCTCATTGAGGATTCTCGGCACCTGATCGGACATCCGCTTGACGTCTGACTTACCGCCCCCGGCATGGGCAAACACGGTGACCGAATCACTCAGGTCATATTCGCCGCCCAGCAATGCCGACTGCTCCTTCGTATCTGACCATCCCCAGTCCTGCGACAAGTTGGTACGACCATTGGGCGCGGATGGGACATCAATACCAGGCGCGACAGTGAAAGGCCTCGACGGAGCATCGAAGCTTTCTTTCTGGCTGATGAAATCAAGATTCAAGCGCAAGCGCTCGCCGCGATAATCAAGCGCAATGGCACCGATACCCAAGTCTCGCTGCTGATCATCAACGGCAGTGTCCCCACCCCGCAGGTTACCGTTGAAGCGCAAACCGAACTGATTTTCCTCGCCAAAACGACGGCTGACATCCAGATGACCGCCAACCTGAGAGTCCGAGGCGTAACTGGCGGTAAAACGGGTCAGGTCTTCGTCCAGCGGGCGTTTGGGAACGATATTGATCACACCGCCAACGCCACTGTTTGGCGAAATGCCGTACATCAGGGCACCCGGCCCTTTGAGCACTTCGACACGTTCGGCGTACTCGGTGAATACGCGGTAGTTGGGTGCCACGCCATACACGCCATCGAACGCCAGTTCGCCCAGATTGCCTTCACCGACCGGAAAGCCACGGATGAAAAACGAGTCGACGATGCCGCCCGTCTGACCGGTGGAGCGCACCGAAGGATCACGTTCCAGTGCATCGGCCACGGTCACCGTTTGCAGGTCAGCCAAGGTCTTGGCGGTGTAACTGGTCACGCTGAACGGGGTGTCCATCACGTCCTTGTTGCCCAGCATGCCCAGGCGGGCCCCGCGCGCAACCTGGCCACCGGCGAACGCTTCCGGCAATGAGGTCGCGCCGTTGTAGCGGGCGTTGATGTTGGTGGTGCCGAGGGTCAGCGTATCCGTGCCGTCATCGGTCGGCGTCGCAGCCGAAATGTTCGAGGTCTTGTCGGCAGCAACGGCTTGTTGCTCAGGGCTGGCGGCCCAGGCGTTGGCGCTTCCTGCGACCAAAACAAAATTCAGCATGGCGGTACGAATGGCGAGTGTTAACACGCGCTCACCGCAAGGACGACTGACAACAGGCATGACGTGAGGATCCTTTTCATCAAGGGAAAATGGTAATCACTCCTATTGCCAGTCGATCTGCGAAAAAGTATCACTCGCAGTAAAGTTTTTTTGCTTCTGTGCAGCCAAGGCTACGCGTACAAGTGTTCCAGCGGTATCGCGACCACCGGCAACGCGGGGTCAAAAGCGTGTCGGGTGGTCTTGTACGGAAAGATCTCGCCGCGAGCGATCGTGGTGAAAATTCGCGCCACTTCGAACGCCTGTCCAGTCTGCCAATGCCGCACACACACCCGCGGATCGGTGTAATCGAGCTGGATGCACGGCACTCGCTTCAAGCCCAACTGCAACGCCGCGTTGAATCGGTGATTGCCGTCCATCACGATGCCTTGCGAGCGCTCGACGATGATCGGCTCCAGCCAATGCCCGGCCCGGATAATCGACTCGCGCAGCATCGTCACGTTAACCGGGTCGACCTGCTCCGATTGCAGCACTTCGCAAATCGGCCGCAGTGCAATCTGATAACCGTGTTCCATGGTTGATCTCCTGATTCGCCGGGGGTCAGCAGGCATTTGCGCGGACAATCGGCGCGTATTGGCTGGCCATATCGAGCAGCCGCTCGGCGTATTCGATCAGCGGCAAGTCGACCATCTCGCCATCCACTTGCACCGCATGACTGCCCGTTGCCACCGCCCTCATCACCCGGTCGGCCCACGCCAATTGGCGCGAATCCGGCAGGAAAGCGCGCTGCACCGAAACCAGTTGCGAGGGGTGGATGCACAACTTGGCGCTGAACCCCAGCGAGCGTGCGTAATGCGAGTCTTTGGCGACCACCGCCAGATCGCTAATTGCCGGTGTAACCCCGTCGATTGGAGACGGCAAATCCGCCGTGCGCGAAGCCAGCACAATGCGGTTGCGGGCGAAGAGAAAAGCCTCGGGAGTCTGGCTGCAGTTGATATCGAGCGAGAAATCCAGTGAGCCGAACGCCAGCCGCGCCAGACCCGGAATCGACGCAATCGACTCGACCTGTTGCAGGCCCTTGGCGGTCTCGATGATGGCAACGATCTTCAGTTCCGGTTGCCACTCCAGTAGGCGCTCGACCACCCGTGTCAGCGCCTCGGGGCATTCGGCCTTGGGCAGGAAAATCCCGCTGCAACGTCCGGGGTAGCGCATGTCGCTGAGCCAGGTCAGGTCCTGGCGGAACAGCGAACTGCTCACGCTGTTCAGGCGGATGTAACGTTCGCAGGCGACGCTCGGCGTAGCCTCTTGCCAGGCCCAAATGGCGGCGCGTGCGGCGGCTTTGCTGTCCGGATGAACGGCGTCTTCGAGATCCAGGATGATCGCGTCCGGCCCTGCTTCGACGGCTTTGGAAAACCGCTCGGGACGGTTGCCCGGCACGAACAGGTAGCTGATCGCGAGTGGGGTTTTGCTGCTGAGTCGATCGGATTGCATGGTGTTGCTCCTTGGCGTGAACCAGTCGTGATTTCTGAAAATTTTCAGGCCCCTTCAGCGGCAGATTTGCATGCTGTTCCGGGGCTTCTCGCAACAGCCCTTAACGCCTTATTGTTCAAGGAATTAAGGAACTTTTTATCTCGGGGCGAACGAGTCCTTGAGCGTGTAAATACACGTTCATGCGTTCGCCTTGAGCAGGTCTTAATTCAAAATATTTGAAAACCTTACTTGATAATCGTTCCCGTTCGCAATATTGTTCACGCCGCCAAGAGGAACTATCCTCGCTTCAAAGCAAATTATCAGTATCTCGGTAACTACCTGTCAGTGATGTCATTTGAATGTCAGTTACGGGTATTTACAGGGGATTGGCCCTCAACTAGTGGCCAATTAATACGGCCGTACAAACCTTATGGAATGGGGTTCTCATGCAATTGTTTTGTGAACCATTTATTACGATCAGCGCTTCGAACCCGGATCCGGATTTCTCCTGGCATCCGCCTCCAAATTGTTTAAACCTCGTATCTGACGTGTAAAAAGACTACATACGTCGATAACGCTTAGTTATCGAAACATCAATGGCGACGTCATTTACGGCGCCAGGGGTTAACTATGCCTACAACAAATACACCACCTATCGAACAACGAAATAAAGTTCATCATCCGGAGATGTTAAAGCCGCTGACTGACCCACTTATTTCCACGTTCATCAATGACTTTCCGGGCACACTTAAAGACTTGGTCAAACAACACGGTTCACCATTGAATCTGGTCTGGCCCCATGCCTTTGAATTAAACACACATGCTTTGCTGGCGGTGTTGAAGCAGTACAACGTGCCTCATGCCCTCTTTTACGGGGCCAAGGCCAACAAGTCCCAGAGCATGCTCAGTGCAGCGGCAAATTCCGGGATCGGCGTTGATGTGTCGAGCATCCACGAGTTGCATGCAGCGCTGCGAGCCGGCACGCCAGCAGAAAAAATCTGTGCCACAGGACCGGCTAAAACTGCCGCGTTTCATCAAGCACTGATCAGCGCCGGTTCATTGACTTGCGTGGACTCGCTGGAAGAGTTTGATCACCTGAAAAGCGTGATCGACGCACAGCCAAGCCTTGCCAAAGCCAAAGTTTTACTGCGCTACAGACCTAAGAGCAGTCCAAGGAGTCGATTTGGAATGGGCTCGGAAGATTTGCTCGAAGGCCTTCAACGGTTGACGAAATACGCTGAGTCTTTTCACTTCGAGGGTTTCCATTTCCATCTCGGCGGCTATGGATTTGAATCCCGTGCACAAGCCTTTCGTGAGGTCACCGGGTTCGTCGAGGCGGCCAGGGAAATGGGCTTGAATCCGCAGATGATTGATATTGGCGGCGGCCTGCCGATTCGTTATGTCGAGCCCCAGGACTATGCTCGGTTCCTGCAAAACGACAATAACCCCAGCCATTATTACAACCTGAAAGTTCCCGCCACTTTTTACCCTTACGGCGGCGACCTGACAGCGCCGCAATGGTTGACGTTATTACTCGAGGCCGAACACTCACAAGGCCTCTCCATTGCAAACTATTTGAACCAACAGAATATAGCCCTGGCACTGGAACCCGGTCGAAGTCTGGTGGACCAGGCGGCCATTTCAATATTTCGCGTAACACGCACAAAAAAACTGGCCGACAACAAAACCGTCATTTTTGTTGAGGGCAGCAGTTTCAGCGCCTGCGAAACCTGGTTCGCTTCTGAATACCTGATTGACCCAATACTGATCAGCACAAAAGAACTGCCCGACACACCGACCCAAGCGTATATCGCGGGCCATAGCTGCCTGGACGATGACGTCATCACTCATCGCCTGATCCACTTTGCGACTGTGCCTCAAGCCGGCGACTTATTGATTTACATCAATACCGCCGGTTATCAGATGGACTTGCTGGAAAACGAGTTTCATCGCCACCCCCTGCCCCGGCGGTTGACGGTGACCTGTTGTACGGAAGGTAACTTTGCGTTTTCACCTGACTACTAAAGGGAACAATTGAAATGATCTTGAACAAAGTATCTGACCTTATTGGCAATACACCGATGTTGGGCATTGATATTCCGGACACCAACGCCCGTTTGTTGTTGAAGATTGAAAAAAACAATCCCGGCGGCAGTATCAAAGACCGTATGGCGCGCAACATGGTATTGGCTGCGCTGAAGTCCGGTCGATTGAAACCCGGCGGTGTGGTCGTCGAGTCGTCCTCCGGCAACACCGGGATTGGCCTGGCCATGGCAGCGGTCGAGTTCGGCCTGCACTTTATCGCTGTGGTCGACCATCACGCGGCGCAAGACAAGATCGCGGTGATGAAGGCTCTGGGTGCCGACATTCGTTTCGTCAAAGGTACGTATCGCGAAGATGAAGTCGCGGTGGTCGAGCGCCAGAGGATGGCAGCCGAACTGGCGGCCGAGATCCCCGGGGCTGTGTTCATGAACCAGTCCGACAACGCAGCCAATGCCGGCGGCTACAGTGATTTCGTCCGCGAAACCATCGCTCAGGCTGAAGGCGTTATCGGCGCTTACGTTGGATGTGTCGGCACCGGCGGTTCGATGACCGGCATCGCTCGCGGCTTGAAAGTGCACAACCCGGACACCGTGACCGTCGCGGTGGAACCCGCCGGTTCGATCGTCTTCGGCCACCCCGGCTATCCCTACTACCAATCCGGCACCGGTACGCCGGCCGGTGACACCGTCGGCCTGGTGCTCGACTACAGCTGCATCGATCTGGGTGTGCAGGTCACCGACTCTCAGGCGTTCGAAACGGCCCGCTACATCGCGCGCAACTTCGCCCTGCTGGTCGGAGGCTCGACCGGTGGTGCGATTTTCAAGGCGCTGGAGCTGATCCACAAAGGCGTACTGACCGGCAACGTAGTTGTGCCGATTGCCGACGGCGGCGAGAAATACCTGCACACCGTGTTCGACGATAAATGGCTGCAAGAGCGCGACCTGATCGACCCGAGCATCGCACCGCAACTGGATGCCTGGCTGGGCAAGACCCAATGGCTGGAATCCGTTTCCGCGCCGCTGCAACTGAGCGTCGCATGACTCACCGATCACACAGGAACGCCTCTCGATGAATCTGTTGAAAGTCGCCATCTGTGGTGGCGGCAGGACCGGCCATCTCAACGCCATACTGTTCAAGCAGCTGCCCAACGTTCAGGTTTCGATGCACACGCATAATCCGGAGGTCATCGAACAGCACGCCCGACACACGCCGATGCAGGCCTTGCTGCCCGATGGCTCGACCCTGAGTGCCCGGCTGGATCGGGTAACCAGCGATGCAAAAGCGGCGGTGGAAGATGCCGACATCGTCATCATCACCGTGCCCGCCCATGCCCGACCGCAAACGCTGAAGGCCATTGCGCCGCATCTGAGCGCGAGCAAACCTGTTTACGTCGGCGCGATTCCGGGATTTTGTGGTTTCGACTGGCTGGCTGAAGCCACCCTGCCCGATCGGCCGAATGTAGTGATCTGGGGCATGAAGGATGTTCCGCATACTGCGTTCGAGCTGACACCGGGGCGCTCGATCAAAATGGGCGGCGGCAAAAGCCAGTTGTATGTGGCGACCCATGCCCGCGAGTCGCAGGCGTCCAGTCAGCAACTGGAGGAAATCCTGACGCGGTTGTACGGCCCGTGCGTGACGATGCTCGACCACTATCTGGAAATCACCCTGACGCCGGGGAACCCGATCATGCACAGCTCGGTGATCTACGGCCTCATCGGCCCGTACGGCCAGTGGCATCGCAAGATCTTCCCGCAACGCATGTGTTGGTGGACCGAGTGCCCGGAACTGGGCGCTTACTTCCTCGAACGCATGGATCAGGAAAGTCAGGACTTGTGCGCAGTGATCAGCCAGCGACTGGGCATCGACCTGTCCTCGGTGAAATCCCTGAAACAGGAAATCGTCGAGGCCTACGGCGAGCAGATCCGCGACCAGAGCAGCATGCTGTCGATCCTGCGCACCAATCAGGCCTACAACGACATCCTCGCGCCGATGGTGCCAGCCGCCGGCAACCGCGCCGGTTACGTGATCGAGCGCGAGAGCCGCGCCTTCAACGAAGACGTCGCCTACGGCCTGGTGCTGCTGGTGGAAATGGCCAAACGTTTCGACCTCAAGGTGCCGTATATCGAGGAAGTCCTTCAGTGGAGCGTGGCCTACATGCAAGGCCTGCGCGACTCGGCGCTCGATTACTTCCCGAGCCACTGGCCACACACGACAAACGCCGCCGCTTGATCTCTTTACTCAATTTACGACGAGCAGACCGCTGATATGAATGACTTCAAGACACTCATCGCCTACTCCCGCAAAAACGCCATGCGTCGCTTGGTTCGCTGCCTTTTTGCGGAAAACATCCTCGACCGTTCGGCCCTGAGCTTTTCCGTCGAGGGCAACCAGGCCACTTACCCGCTCAAGGGCGGCCGCGCCCACCTGGCTTTTTCCGACATCGCCAAAGGCCCGGCCGACACGGTGGTCAATGACGGTGACGTGGTGCTGGTGACCGACGAAGGTGTGCGCCAGGTCATCACCAGCCATCAGGACATGCTGGATGTGCTGCGCGACAGCTTCGACTTCGAACCTACTGACGAAGGCGTGGCCGGGCTCAAATCCGACATGGAAAACAGCCTGACCAACGACGCTCACGCCCGTCAGCATCGCCAGCAATGGAACGCCCGACTGCAACAGGCCGCCAAGGATCAAGGGCTCAACAGCTTCACTGACTACCTGCGCCAGCACGCCAAGACCAAGGACGCCGCGATTCTGCTCGACCAGTGGGGTTCACTGGAAGGCCATCCGTACTACCCGACGTGGAAAGCCCGGCCGGGCCTGACCGATGAGGAAGTCGAGCAACTGTCGCCCGAGTTCAACGCGCAGGTGCCGCTGCGCATCGCCGCGTTGCGCGCCGACAACGCAAAAAGTGAAAGCATGCCTCACGTGACCAGTTACCACGACTGGTTCGCTGGCAACTTTCCGGCGCAATGGGAACAATGGAAAGCCTCGCTCAACAGCAAGGGCCTGGACGAAACCGAGTGGCTGCCGCTGCCGATTCACGCCTGGCACTTGCAGGCCTATGTGCTGAAGACCTTCGCGGCGGAAATCGAAGAAGGCATCCTGATCACCGACGGCCCGGACATCCCAACCCTGCCGACCATGTCCTACCGCACGATGATGCCGGTGCTGGACGAATGTGCGCCGCTGATCAAATTGCCAATCGCCGTATGGATGACCAGCGAGCTGCGCAGCCTGCAAGCCAAATCGATTCACATGGGACCGCGCATCAGCACGCTGATCACCAAGATTCTGGAGGCCGAAAACGGCTTCGATCAGCGCCTGGAAATCTTCCCGGAAGAAATCGGTGTGCGTTACAAAAACGCGGTCACCCAGGACGATCATCCGGGCCGTCATTTGTCCGTGGTCTATCGCGCCAGTGCGCCAGCGTTCGAACGCAATGACGATTGCCTGCCGATTACCGTCGCCTCGCTGTTCACTCGTTTGCCCGGCAGCGGTCGGCCATTGTTCACCGATCTGATCGAGCGTGATGGCGTGCGGGCCAATGCAGCGCAGGTCGAGGGCTGGTTCCGCGAGTACGCCAAAGTGGTCACCCACCCGGTGGTAGCGATCTATTTGATGTACGGCATCGGCCTCGAAGCCCACCAGCAAAACACCATGGTGCTGTTCTCCCCCGACGGCAAAGCACGTAGTCTGCTGATCCGTGATTTCGGCGATGGCCGCACCTATGCGCCATTGCTGGAAGAACGTGGCTACAGCCTGCAACCGCATGTTCAGCCGGGTATTCTGCCGACGGTGTTCTGCGGTGATATCGAGCCGGTGCGCATGTTTGTGCTGGACGCGGCGTTCCTCACGCATCTGCACGAGATCGCCCTGTGGCTGACCAAGGAGTACGGTTTGAACAACACGCGGCTGTGGCAAGTCTTGCGCGAGGAAACCGACCTTGCCTTCGAGGCCGTGCGCGATCGTGTATCGTCGACAGTGTGGGAAACCGAGCATAAGGCATTCGTCGAAGATCCATGGCCGACCCGGTCGTTGTTGCGCATGCACTTGATGCAGTACAGCAACTATCGTTTGCAACACACCCTGACCAACCCGCTCGCTAGCGTTTAACCGAGGCTGACTCATGTCCCATGCAGGTGTCATCCAGGGTTCAAGAGTACGAATCCTGATTTATCTTCTATTTGCGATCCAGTTGGTGTCGATGGGGGCGATGGAAATGAGCGGGCCGTTCTGGCCTGTCCACCTGCGTGGGCTGACGACTTCGGAGTCGGTTTTCAGCTTCGCCAGCATCGCCGTGTACGTCGGGCCGATGCTGGGCATTATTCTGACCAGTGCATTCTGGGGCCGTATCGGTGATCGCTACGGCCACAAGTTGATGATGATCCGCGCCCTCGCCGGTTTGTCTTTGACCCAGCTTGGGCTGGCCCTCTTCACTGACATCTGGGTCATTCTGATCCTGCGTTTCCTGCAAGGCGCGTTCGCCGGATACATCGCTCCGGCGCAGGCGTATGGCGTCAGCATTGAAGCGCCTTCGCGACGGGCGCGGCTGTTCGCCATTCTGCAAATCTCGACCAACGTCGGCTCACTGCTGGGTGCGGTAGTTGGTGGTTTGATCCTCGATTACGCGACGTTCTTCTGGATCAACATCATCGCCTCGGCGTTGTGTGCGGTGTGCACCGTGATCGCCGCCGTGACCTTGCCGGATGTGCCGCCGGTGAAGAAAGCAGTGGTCGCGGACAAGCCCGCGCCGGCCAGCCGTTCCGACAGCCTCTGGCAAGGTTCGCCGTTGCTGTCGCTGCTCGGCGTGATGGGCATTCTGTTGCTGGCGCGGATGCTGCCGCAAACGTCGTTCTCGCTGTATGTCAGCTCGGTGTTCGAGGTCAGCAATTCAGTGGTCGGCCTGTGCTACGGCTTGCTGGCGCTGGGTTTCATTTTGTCGGCCACTGCGTGGTCGCGTTATTTCGAACACCGTGGCCAGCAAGACACTTTGCAGCGCATGACCTACGTCGTCATCGGCTGCATCGTCCTCACCGCCGTGGCGGGCGTCACCCGTAATCCGCTGGTGTTCGTCATCGCCTACTTTATCTGGGGCGTATTGCTGGGTGCGACCACGCCAGTGTTGATGGCGCTGATCTCGAAAACCGCCGACAGCTCGCAGCAGGGCCATGTGCTGGGAATCGCTCAGGGCACCGCGCAATTTGCCTCGATTGCAGGGATCTCAGCCGGTGGTCTGCTCAGTCAGGTCTACGGTTTGCAGTACACCTATCTGTTCGTTTGCCTGGCCTACGTCGTGGCGCTGATCCCGATTGTTGCGCTGCGTTACTGGCCTGCGGTGATGCAACCGAGTCCTGCCCCGCCCGGGGATTGATCAAGGAGTTAGCTTTTGAACATTGAACAACTGCGTGCCGACACACCCGCCGTCACGCAACTGATCCACTTCAACAACGCCGGCGCGGCGCTGATGCCCGCGCCGGTGATCGAAACCATGACCCGCCACATTCAGCTTGAAGCGAGTCTTGGCGGGTATGAAGCGGCCGGGCACCAATCGGCTGAAGTGGACAATGTCTATGGCGCCATCGCGCGCCTGATCAACGCGCAACCGGATGAAATCGCGGTGATCGAAAACGCGACGCGCGCCTGGGACATGGCGTTCTACTCATTGCCGCTGCAACCCGGCGATGTGGTACTGACGTCGACTACCGAGTACGCCGGCAACTACATTCCTTATCTGCAATTGAAGCAGCAGCGCGGCATCGAGATTCGCGTCATTCCCAACGATGAGCACGGCCAGGTCTCGTTATCGGCGCTCAAGGATATGCTCGACGATGATCGGGTTGCGCTGATCTCTCTGCCCGTGATCGCCACCAACGGCGGGCCGGTGCAACCCATCGAGCAGATCGGCGCCCTCGCCCGCGCGGCGGGTGTGCTGTTTTTGCTCGATGCTTGCCAGGGAGTTGGGCAGATGCCGATTGATGTGCAGAAAATCGGTTGCCACATGCTCGCTGCTACCAGCCGCAAATACTTGCGCGGACCGAGAGGGATGGGATTTTTGTATGTCGAAAGATCGCTGTGCCAGAACTTGGAGCCAGCGTTTCTCGACCTGCATGCAGCGTCTTTGCAAACCGCGGACGCGTTCAAAATCCGCCCCGATGCACGGCGTTTCGAAAACTGGGAGTGTAATGTCGCCGCCAAACTGGGCCTCGGGGCAGCGGTGGAATACGCACTGGCCCAAGGTATCGAACCGATGTGGCTGCGGATTCAACATCTGGCGGATTATCTGCGCCAGCGACTGGCAGATATCCCGGGCGTGACGCCGCGAGACCTGGGGGCGGTCAAATCCGGCATCGTTACCTTCACTCATTGCAATAGCAGCGCCGCGCAGGTTCAGCAGTGGCTGGCCAGTCAGGAAAAACGCATCAACGTCACCACCTCGACGTTCCGCTCAACCCTGCTCGACATGCAGCACAGGGACTTGCCGGAGGTCAGCCGCGCGTCACTGCATGCGTACAACACCGAGGCGGAAATCGACACGATGATTGCTGCGTTGCGCCGTCTGCCGCAAGTCTGAACAGGACAACAATCGGCGCTTGCGTCGCAGCGGGTTTGTAAACTAGCATTGGGAATACTTCTCAATTGCATGAAAATCTGCAGCCATGAGCGAAACCCTTCCCGCGAATAATGACAATCACCTGCGCGCGATCGAAGCCCTGTACAGCGGCCATCACGGCTGGCTGTACGCGACGCTGAGGAAAAAACTGGGTAACGCCATGGATGCGGCGGATCTGGCGCAGGACACTTTCACCCGCATCCTCGCGTCCCAGGTCACCGTCATCGAGCAACCTCGCGCGTACCTGAGCTGCGTGGCCAAAGGCATTCTGGTGAACTGGTATCAACGTAAGGCGCTGGAACGCGCCTACCTCGATGCCCTCGCTCATGTGCCTGCGCCGGAAGTGCCTTCGCCGGAACTGCGTTTCATGGTACTGGAGACCCTGCACGAAATCGACGCGATGCTCGACGCCCTGCCACCGCTGGTCAAACGCGCATTCCTGCTGTCGCAGATCAGCGGCCTGAAATACGACGACATCGCCGAGCAATTGGGCGTTTCGCTGATCACCGTCAAACGCTACATGAAGCAAGCCTTCGTGCAGTGCCTGTTGCTGGTGGAATGAATGCTCGCACGGCGCAGTGAACCGCACCTCGACCACCTGGCCCTTGAAGAAGCGGCCGACTGGTTGATCCGCATGAGTGAAAGCGAACTCAGTGACACCGAACGTGCCGAATGGGACTGCTGGAAAGTCAGCACGCCCGAACGCAGCAGAGCCTGGTCGCGCGCGCAGTTGTTGCAAACCAAACTCGGCGGCTTGCCACCGTCACTGGCCATGTCGGCACTCGATCGCCCAAGCAGCCCGGAACGGCGCGCGGCGCTGGGCAAACTGGCGATGATTCTGGCGATCCTGCCAGCCGGTTGGGGCAGCTGGAAACTGGCCGAATCGCAGCAGTGGTCCGCCGACTATCACACGGCCGTCGGTCAGCAGCGCGAACTGACTCTGGCCGATGGCTCGAAAATCACCCTGAACACCGACACCGCCATCGACGTGCTGTTCGACGCCAGTCAACGCCTCATCCACCTGCGCGAAGGCGAAATACTGGTGCAAACCGCACCGGACATTTCCCCGATGGCCCGCCCCTTTCTGGTCAGCACCCGTCAGGGCCGCATGCAGGCACTAGGGACACGGTTTACCGTTCGAGAACTGCAACCTCGCACTCACCTTGTCGTGCTGGAAGGCGCGGTGAAAGTCGAACTCGCGGAAAATCGCCAAAGCACACCGCTGATCGTCAATGCCGGTCAACGCACCGACTTTTCTTCCCATACGTTTGGCCAGCTCAGCGTCGCCGACCGCTACGTCGGCGCCTGGACCCAAGGCATGCTGATGGCGGACAAAATGCGCCTGGCCGATTTCGTCGCCGAACTGACGCGCTATCGCCGTGGCTTCGTGCGTCTCGATCCGGCACTTGCCGATCTGCGCATTTCCGGCGCCTACCCCATCAGCGACAGCCAGCGCACGTTGAACATGCTGGCGCAAACCTACCCGATTCTCGTCAGCGGCCATTTGAATGGCTACTGGGTCATGCTCTCCCCGGCCTGAGTCAAAAAATATTTACCGAACCGGTGATACTTTTTTTGATCTTGACTGGCTACAGGGGAGAAGCACTTTTTCGCCCTGTTCATAGGCTCATTCATCCATGCTTGCTGCACGCCTCCTGCGCCCGGATCGTCAGTTCAAACCAGTTGTTCGCAGTGCGTTGCTAAGCCTTGTCCTGATCGGTGCCGTTTGCCCGTTTGCCTTGGCCGTCGTGCCGGTGCAACTGGACGCTGTCGCGGTCCGCGCCTACAACATCCCCGCCGGGCCACTCGGTGCCACTCTGTCGAGCTTCGCGGTGGGCGCCGGCATTGCTCTGTCGTTCCAGCCATCGTTGACCGAAGGCCTGACCAGTCCTGCGCTGATCGGCAGTTTCTCTACCCAGGAGGCGGTCAATCGTTTGCTGGAAGGCAGTGGCCTGGACATGGTTTTACGCAGCGACGGCAGCTACACACTGGTCCCGCGCCGGGTGACACTGGATGAAACGGCCGTCATCGGCACTGAAAAGCGCGCCGATTCTTTGCCGCAGGTGTATGCCGGCGGCCAGGTGGCCAACGGCGGACGATTGGGCATTCTGGGCAATACCGATGTGATGGACGCGCCTTTCAGCGTCAGCACCTACACTTCGGCACTGATCAAGGATCAACAGGCAGTCACCGTCGGCGACGTGCTGGAGCGCGATTCATCGGTACGCTCCACTGGCCAGACCGGGGGGATTGTCGACTCGTTCTTCATCCGTGGCTTTCCCGTCGGCGAAGGCAATTTGGGGGAACTGGCATTCGACGGCGTGTACGGCGTGGCGCCCAACTACCGGGTGTTCACCGAATACGCCGAGCGTATCGAACTGATCAAAGGCCCCAGCGCCCTGCTCTATGGCATGTCACCGAACAACGCGGTCGGCGGCGTCATCAACGTGGTGCCCAAGCGCTCCCTCGATGAAGACCTGACCCGTTTCACCGCCAGTTACGCCATGGACTCGCAGCTCGGTGGTCACCTCGATGTCAGTCGGCGTTTCGGTGAAGAACGCCGCTTCGGTGTGCGCATCAACGGCAGCACACAGCTGGGAGATACGGTGATCGACGATCAATCGCGCCATGTCGATATCGGCGCCATTTCCCTCGATTATCAGGGCGAACGCCTGCGCACCACCTTTGATTGGCTCAACCAGAAAGAAAGCTTCGACGCTGCCTCACGACCGTTTCTGATCGCTTCGGGCGTGGACATTCCCTCGGCCGCCAACGGCCGAACCAATGTCAGTCAGGATTGGGGTTGGTCGACAACCCGTGACAAATCGGCGTTGCTCAGCGGCGAATACGACCTCAGCGACACCCTGACCGTGTTCGCCCACGCGGGCGGCGGCAAATCGGATGTTGCTCGGATGTCCGACCAGACCCCGACCATTATCAACGCCGCTGGCGACACCTCGTCGATCCCCGGTTACTACAAGTTCGAAGTCGAGCGTTACACCGTCGACGCCGGTGCGCGCCTGCGTTTCGACACCGGGCCGATCAGTCATCGCACGGCTTTGCAGGTCAGTCGTTACCGCGACGTGTTGTCTCGCGGGATCATTTCCGGCGCGCCGATCCTCTCCAATATTTACCACCCGGTGGATCGCCCGAAGCCTTCCATCCCTAAGCCGGACACGCCAAAAGTGTCCGAGAGCGAACTGACCGGCGTGGCGCTGGCTGACACGCTGTCGATTCTGGATGACCGTGCACAGATGACCCTCGGCATGCGCAAACAGAACATCAAATCCGACAACTACAATGCGTCCGGCGTCGTCACCACGTCCTACGATGACGGCCGAACCACACCGTTGTTCGGGACAGTGCTCAAGCCCTGGGATCACGTTTCGTTCTACTACAACTACATTGAAGGCCTGAGCAAAGGCGACATCGCGCCCTCCACCGCTTCCAATGCCGGCGAGATTTTCGCCCCTTACATTTCCCGTCAGCATGAACTCGGGGTCAAGGCCGACTACGGCACCTTCACCTCCACCCTCAGCCTGTTTCAGATCACCAAACCCAGCGGCGAACTGACCTCCGGGGTGTTTTCGGTCCAGGGCGAACAACGCAATCGCGGGCTGGAGCTGAATGTATTCGGCGAAGTCACTCCGGGCACTCGTGTGCTCGGTGGAGTGACCCTGCTCAATGCCGAACTGACCAAAACCGGCGTGGCCGCCAACCGTGGCAATAAACCGGTCGGCGTACCCGAAGTTCAGGCCAACCTCTGGGCCGAATGGGACACCTCGTGGGTCGAAGGTTTGACGCTGACCGGTGGCGCTATCCACACCGGCAGCCAGTACGTGAATCAGGCCAACACGCAAAAACTGGATGACTGGACCCGTTTCGATGTCGGCGCACGCTACACCACCCGCATCGATGAACGACCGACCACGTTCCGCGCCACCGTGCAGAACGTGTTCGACCACGAATACTGGTCGGGCGTCGCCTCTTATGGCGCGTTCTCCCAAGGTTCACCGCGCACCTTATTACTGTCGGCGACTGTCGACTTCTGAAACGTTCAGCCGGATGACGGTGTGAACCGTTGACCGAACTGACTTTTGCAAAGGCTTTGACCATGGTGATTTTTGATCGACGCAGCCTCGCTTTTGCTGCGCTGTTACTGGCAGGACTGCTGAGCCTGTATTCGCTGATGCCGCGCAATGCCCACGCCACCGAAGCAGACGCGGCGCGCACCGAAGTCACCGACCTCTTGGGGCGCAAGGTCAAGGTTCATTTGCCGGTCAGGCGGGTCATCCTCGGTGAAGGCCGGCAGTTGTATCTGGTCGCCGCCCTCGACACTCAAAACCCGATCGAGCGCATCGTCGGCTGGCGCAAGGATCTGATCCAGTCGGACCCGGACACGTACAACGCCTACCTGCGTAAATTCCCCGGCATCGCCAAGATCCCCACCTTCGGCGGGTTTGAGGAGGGCACTTTCGACATCGAGCAGGCCATCTCGCAGCGCCCGGACGTGATCATCCTCAACATCGAGGCGCAGCACGCCACCGAAGATGCGCGCTACATCGAAAAGCTCGACGCCCTGGGCATCCCGGTGGTGTACGTCGACTTTCGCAACAATCCGATCCAGAACACCGAACCGACCATGCGCCTGTTCGGCCAACTGTTCGGCAAGGAGCAACGAGCCGAAGCCTTCATCGATTTCCGTAACCAGCAGATTCATCGCGTCACCGACATCATCGAGAAACAACACCCGCCCCGCCCCAGCGTGTTCATTGAGCGCATCGGCGGCTACACCGATGATTGCTGCCTGAGTTTCGGCAACGAGAACTTTGGCCTGTTCGTCGATATGGCCGGTGGCGACAACATTGCCCGCCGCATCATTCCAACCACGTTCGGCCAGTTGAACCCCGAGCAAGTCGTCGTTGCCAATCCTGCGCACGTAGTGGTCACCACCGCCAACTGGGAAGCTTTTGCCCCCGGCGGCCACTGGGTCGGCGTCGGTCCGGGCGCGGACATGACAGAAGCCAGGAAAAAACTCGCGTGGTACACCCAGCGTCCGGCCTATGCCGGCATCAAGTCCCAGGACAATCAAGCCTTCCATGCCATCTGGCATCAGTTCTACAACAGTCCCTACCAATTCGTCGCCATTCAGCAAATGGCGAAATGGTTCCATCCGGAGCTGTTTGCCGATCTTGATCCGGACGCGTCATTCCGCGAACTGCATGAGCGCTTCCTGCCGGTACCGTATGAGTCAGGCTACTTTGTCAGCCTGCGCCAACCCGAGGTCAAGCCATGAGCTCATTGACCGACGCCGTGGTTGTGCAGCGCGAAACCTACCGTCGTCTGGTGCTGCGTAAACGCCTGATTCTTTCCGGGTTGGTAATTCTGTTGATGTGCAGCGTGCTGCTCGATCTGGCCCTGGGTCCGGCGAGCTACAGCCTCAGCGAAGTGCTCGGCGCACTGTTTTCGCCAGACAGCGCTTCACCGCAGGTGCGCGTGGTGATGTGGGATATCCGCTTGCCGGTGGCGTTAATGGCGGTTGCCGTTGGCGCGGCGTTGTCGCTGGCCGGCGCGCAGATGCAGACGATCCTCAACAACCCGTTGGCCAGCCCATTCACCCTGGGTATTTCCGCCGCCGCCAGCTTCGGCGCGGCGTTGGGTTTGGCATTCGGCGTCGCGCTGTTCCCGCTGGCGGCGCAATTCATGGTGCCGCTGAACGCGTTCATCATGGCCATGCTGTCGGCGCTGCTGATCCACTTTCTGAGCATGCGTCGCGGCGTCACCGCCGAAACCATCGTGTTGCTCGGTATAGCGCTGGTGTTCACCTTCAATGCGCTGTTGGCGCTGGTGCAGTTCTTCGCCACCGAACAAGCCGTGGCCGCCGTGGTGTTCTGGACCATGGGTAGCCTGACCAAAGCTACGTGGCCGAAACTCGGCATTATCTGTCTGGTGATCCTAATCACCCTGCCGATATTCGCCAAACGCGCCTGGGCCCTGACCGCCCTGCGCCTGGGCGACGACAAGGCCGCCAGTTTCGGCATCAACGTACGCAGCCTGCGCTTTCAGACGCTGATCATGGTCAGCCTGCTCGCCTCGTTTCCCGTGGCGTTTGTCGGCACAATCGGTTTCATCGGGCTAGTCGGTCCGCACATCGCCCGTATGCTGATCGGTGAGGACCAGCGGTTTTTCCTGCCAGCCTCCTTGTTGACCGGCTCGTTGATTCTGTCGGCCAGCTCCGTGGTCAGCAAAACCCTGATCCCCGGCGCGATATTCCCCATCGGCGTGGTCACGTCGCTGATCGGCGTACCGTTCTTCATATCTCTGATTCTCGGCGGGAAGAAAAACTCATGGTGAAGCTGCAGCTGGAGAATCTCGGTGCCCGCTACGGCCAGCGCGAGATCATTCGTGATGTCTCGACGGCGACGTTTTTCGGCGGTCAGGTGGTCGCCGTAGTCGGGCCCAACGCGGCGGGCAAATCGACGCTGTTCAAACGAATGGCCGGACTGATCGACGGCCCCGGACAGGTGATTTTGCAGGAGTCGAAAAAAGGGCTGACGGGCATCAGTTACATGCCGCAGGGTCTGAATGCCAGTGCGCGGTTGACAGTTTATGAATCCGTGTTGCTGGCGCGCAAGCAACTGACACCGGGGTGGGTCGTTCATGATGACGAACTGAAACTGGTCGACGAGATTCTCGCTGCGCTGGACATAACCGGATTGTCCTTTCGCAACCTCGGTGAGCTCAGCGGCGGTCAGCAACAGTTGGTGTCCATCGCGCAAACCCTGGTGCGCGAACCGGAAATACTGCTGATGGACGAACCGACTAGCGCCCTCGACATGCATCGGCAGGTTCAGGTACTGAACTTCATGCGCAGCCTGGCCCGAAAACGCGAGGTCATTGTGTTCATCGCCATCCACGATCTGAATCAGGCACTGCGTTTCGCCGATCAGGTTCTGGTAATTGCCGACGGCACCACGCAAGGTAGCGGCCCGAGTCACGAGGTGATTACCGAATTGATGCTGCGCAGCGTTTACAAGGTTGAGGCTCGGATTGAGCAGTGCAGTCGTGGACAACGGCATATCGTGATTGACGATATTGTTTGATGGCTTGCAATGATCGCCCCGGAGCACCCGGTTTTCGCCTGGTCCGGGCAATTCAATATGGAGCTACACTGAAAACCACCCAGTGCCATACTGGAATGGATTCAGCATACCCTGTCGCGATTGCCCGAGTACGTCTTGCAATCGGGGGGGCAAGTATGGAGGCAGTCGCAATAGTTTTCCGCCTGGAATCATTGATCTAGAGCCATGTCAAAATGTTCTTTGGTGAGCACGACCTTGACTGTATTTACAGGCTTCGGGCTCACCACGCTTTGTGCACGAAGCAAAAGCTTTGGCTGAACTTGCAGGCACAGATGATGACTCAATCTAGATCAGTCTCAGCCCATACTCCAGCCCATACCTTGGCCCCTGGCTTTCCGTGGTTGTACACGGAACACAAAAGACAAAAATCTTCATAACTGACTGTTTTTGAAGTTGTTTTACGCACCAAACAGAACATCAATGGACGTGAATGAACATCAAAATAAAAGACATCGCCTCCGCCATATTTGTACCGACAAAGCCCTGATTATTCAGGGCTTTGTCGTTTCTGGGGTTTATCCCGGCAGGCGCGTTCGATTGCCTACCAGTCGGGTTGCTTGGTTGTCACAGGGTTCTCTGATACTTGAAATGGTGGTGGGTTGCGGCTATCAGTGAGATTCAATCCTTCGAGGGCAACAACATGCCAACGACTGAAGAATCGATAGTTGCAGCAGCAAGGCTGCGCGCCGCATACCGGGGTGAAAACGAGGCGATGGCTGCAGCATCGGCGCTCGAAGCCCTGGCGGTGCTGAAAAAAACTATAAAGGGAGATAAATACCAAGAGGCTCTGGAGCGACTGTATCTCGAGTATTCAACTTCTTGATCTATCCAGTGCCGCACTTACCTGCGGCACACCTACCCTTCAGCCCTTCAACGTCTTTCAGAATAATTTCTATCCGCTTTTGCCGCCCAGCGAAAACAGCGCAAGCGACTGCGTCTGGCTGTACACGGATATATTGGGGAAGTTGAATTCCGCAAACTAAAACCTGGCTCAGTGGCCGGGCTCATCGACTTGGAAACAATTAGGGTTCGGGATGCTCGCTCGACACCGAATTGGTGGCGTCCACATCGACCATTTCTTCATCGACAGGCGCTTCGTCGTCCGGAGGCAGCGGAACCTCAGGTTCTTTCCCCTTCGGATCATGGCCTGTTTCGTTATCAGTGCCGCCCGTTACGCCCTGTTGAGATTTGTTTCCAGGGGCATTTTCGTCAATGTCCATGCTGCTCTCCGTTCTGATGCGCGGGATGTCCGTGCTTATACATATGAGATGACAAAGCATTGCAAGTGCCGAGCAGTGGACGAACGGCGGGAACAAAAAACCGGCATTTTGCCGGATCATGCATCTAAATTTTAATCCTTTGTAGCTCCAACACTACATTATGGGAGGTGGTCCCCCTAAGAGGTAATCTTCGACATTTTCCATGGATAGGGTTTCAAGCAGCACCTGCTCCAGGATGGCAAAAAAACATTTGATGTGGGCCTGCTTCAATGCCTGAGGCCGGGTCACCAGATAGACCTCCATATCTGGAAGGAGGAGATCCGGGAACAACCCGATCAGATCCTTCGCCAATATACGGGGCAGTACCGCCACCCCCATACCTCGCCTCACCGATTCGAGCTGCACGGTGAACGAGTTCACGCTGATCTGCGCGCGGTCCAGACCACCGGCCTTTGCCGCACGCATTTGCGGCAACATGTCCAATGGGGGAAGCAAGGCAATATTGACCGCAGTGGCCGGGGTCACCCCTGGAAACCGCTTCAGATAACCTGCATCAGCGAAGACACCGTAGGCGAGCCGGCCTATGGGTCGATAAATCAGCGACGGCTCACCCAGATGAGCTGTACGTACAGCAATGTCTGCCACGCCGCGGACGATCTTGTGAAAGTCGGCTGTTACCATCAGCTCCACCGAGCAACGCGAGTGCAGGGAAGTGAAGCGACTCGCGGCCTCCAGCACACAAGACGAGAACCCCTCCCCTGCACTGACCAGGACACTGCCAGATAACTCTGTGTGTAGCTCGGATAGGCCAGCGGCGGTTTGACGCCTCAAGCCAGCTTCCGCAGCCATGGCAACTTCCACGAGGGATTGGCCCCGCGAGGTCAACCAGCATCCTTCAACGCCCCGCTCGACGAGTGGCTCGCCCAGTGCGACCTCAAGTTGGGTCAGGCGGCGGGACACGGTAGACGCCGCGATACCCAGCAACTGGCCAGCTTGAAGAAAGCTGCCACGCCGCGAGACTGCCAACAGCAGACGAAGATCATCCCAATTTGCTTGCAACGCCATGCGTCCTGTCCTCCCTGGTCTGCATATGTGAAAAGCCATTATGCAGTAGTCGCTGTTTTTCGGCAGAGGCCTCAAAGGTATATCTACAGGCCCTCGAAACGAATGGAATGGACTGCATGACTACTGGACCCAACGACTATGCGGAACGCGCCGCCAGTGCCTTCAATCGCCGTGATGTGGAGGCGATGCTTGCGCTGGTTTGCGAAGACTTCATCTACCTCGATGGCACGGGGATACAAACCGGTCGCGAAGCCATGCGCAAACGAGAGATCGCATTGTTCGAAGCGCTCCCCGATGCCCAAGTGATTTTCAGCCCATTCGCCGTCGGCAACGATCGTTTGGCGCTGACTGCCTACCTGACCGGCACATTCGCCGCCCCCTTGGTGTTGCCAGGCCGGGTGATTCCACCTCATGGACGCCATATTACCGCGCACTACGCCGCACATTTCACCTTCAAAAACGGCCTGGCCATTCGTGAAGAAGTCTTCTTCGACAGTGCGGTGCTGATGCCGTTCGCCTATCCGGCCGAGGGTTGAGCCATGCACAGTGCATTCGTTACTGGCGCAACCGGTTTATTGGGCAACAACCTGGTGCGTGAATTGGTCGCTCGTGGCTATGCGGTCAAAGCCCTGGTCCGCTCAAGAGCCAAAGGTGAACAGCAGTTCAACAATCTGCCGGGTGTGGAACTGGTCGTTGGTGACATGGCCGAGGTCGACGCATTCGCGGCATCGCTACAAGGCTGCGATACGGTGTTTCACACCGCGGCGTTCTTTCGCGATAACTACAAGGGTGGCAGGCACTGGACGGAACTCGAAAAGATCAATGTCGCCGGTACGCGGGACCTGATTCACCAGGCCTACCGCGCCGGTATTCGACGGTTCATCCATACGTCTTCCATTGCCGTGCTCGACGGCGCACCTGGCATGTCCATCGATGAGACATGTCTGCGGGCCGACGCCGACGCGGATGACTATTACCGCAGCAAGATTCTCGCCGACCGCGTCATCTTGACGTTCCTGGAAGCACATCCCGAGATGCATGCCTGCATGGTCCTGCCCGGTTGGATGTGGGGTCCTGCCGACATTGGCCCGACCTCCTCGGGACAGTTGGTCAACGATGTCGTGAACGGCAAGTTGCCCGGGCTGATCCCTGGCAGCTTCTCCGTTGTCGATGCCCGTGATGTGGCATTGGCGCAGATTGCTGCCGCCAAGCAAGGCCGACGAGGTGAGCGCTATCTCGCGGCGGGCCGGCATATGACGATGCGTCAGCTGGTCCCTGTTCTAGGACGTATAGCGGGCGTCAAGACACCCGTTCGACAACTACCGCTCCCCTTTCTATACACCTTGGCGGCTGTGCAGGAGATCTATGCGCGCCTTACCGGCAAGCCCATTCTGCTGAGCATGGCCACGTTGCGTCTGTTGATACGAGAGAAGGACCGCACCTGTTTCAACCACCGCAAGAGCGAACAGGAGCTTGGCCTGAGTTTCCGGGCGTTAGAGCTGACAATCACTGACACCGTGGCGTGGTACCGTGATCACGGCTGGTTCGAAAACCACAGTGCGCGTGCCTCGAAGAAAAAAAGCTCATCCGTCATGGTCGACAACTGAAACCGCACCTTTTAGTCATTTACCACACACCAGAACAAGGACGTAAAACTGTGAACAGGGAAATAATCCTGATGCGTCACGGCCAGCCAAAACTGGCCGCAACCGACAAAATCTCAGTGCTCGAGATGAAAGACTGGATCAAGCAATACAACCAATCCGAAATTACCCACCACCCGGTCCCGCAAGCCAGTATGCAACTCGCCGCAACCGCCACGGTGATTGTTTCAAGCAGCGCGCCTCGTGCGCTGACCTCCGTCCAGGCGCTCGGCCTGAAGCCTGCATTGGTCGACGCACTTTTCTGCGAAGCACAACTACCTTGGGGTCATTGGAAACTGCCACGGCTATCGCCGTTTACCTGGGCATTTATTCTTCGGGTCTTATGGCTGAGCGGTTACTCACGCAATGTCGAATCCGCCGGCACTGCGAGGATCCGCGCCAGCACGGCAGCTAAACGATTGCAGTCCCTTGCCAGCGATGGACCGGTTCTGCTGCTCGGTCATGGCTTTATGAATCGAATGATCGCCAATCAACTGGTGGCCGACGGATGGGCTCGCCAAAAACGTAACGGCAGCCGGTATTGGAGTGCGACCGTGTATCAGTACGGCGGTGTGTAAGCGGCGCCAGCTGCTTTCTTGGCGATTATCAGCTCAGTGGCAACATTCAATCCCCATTCAGCAAAACGCATTGGGCCGGCGACCAAACCGACCCAATGCCATACGAGCTGATCCCTTTACCGCGAATCGACTAACCCAACGTGTTAAGGCACACCACCTTGGGTTGGGTCATTTCCTCGTAGGCAAAACGTACGCCTTCCCGGCCCAGGCTACCGTACTTGGAACCGCCAAACGGCATCGCATCGAAGCGGTAGTCGGAAGAGTCGTTGATCATCACTCCCCCGGCTTCGATTCTCCGTGCGGCGCTCATCGCGGTTGCCAGATCATTGGTGAAGATCCCCGCATGCAGGCTGTATTCGGGCTCATTGGCCAATGCGATGGCTTCATCGAAACTCTCGAAGCATTGCAGCACCACCACCGGAGCGAAGACTTCATTGCACCAGAGTCGACTGGCGTGATCGACATTCTCCAACACGGTGGCGGCGTAGCACGATCCTTCACGCCGATGGCCGCAGAGCAAGGTGGCGCCCTCTTGCAAGGCCTCGTTCACCACTTGCTCGGCATTCTGAGCGGCTTGCGCAGTAATCATCGGGCCGATATCGGTAACGGCCAGCAATGGATCGCCGACCACAAGCGCACGGGCCTGGCTGACGAATCGCTCTCGGAACGCTTCATAAATCGACGCCTGAATCAGCAAGCGCTGGGTGCCTACGCAGTTCTGCCCCGCAGCCCAAAAGGCTCCGGACACGCAACTCTCGACAGCGGCCTCAAGGTTGCAGTCGCCCATGACGATTACCGGCGCATTGCCCCCCAGGTCCATGGCCAGTTTCTTCAACCCGGCCGTGCGGGCGATCTGCTCTGCGGTGACGAAGCCGCCGGTGAAGGAAATCATCCGCACCTCACGGGCGGCGACCAACGCCTTGCCCAGTTCCGCGCCGCCGGTGGCGACTGTGACCACTGATTCAGGCAAGCCTGCTGCGACCAGATAAGACACCAGTTTAATCGCCGACAATGGCGCGAGCTCGGAGGGTTTGAGAATCACCGCGTTACCGCCCGCAATGGCGGGACCGAGCTTGTGCGCCACCAGGTTCAACGGATCGTTGTACGGCGTGATCGCAACGATCAGACCCAGCGGTTCACGGGAAAACCAGCCCTGACGCGATTCGGAACCTTCATAAGCGTCAAAAGGCACCACCTCCCCGGCATTGCGCCTGGCCTCCTCGGCCGACAGCTTGAGGGTATTGACGCAGCGCTTGACCTCCTTTTCCGCCTGTTTGAGGGTCTTTCCGGCCTCGTCGACGATCAGCCTGGCAAACACACCGGCATCACGTTCGATGTTGATTGCGGCTTGCTCAAGAATGCGAGCCCGACGATGACGCGCTAACGCGGCGCACGCTCGTACACCACTGCGCCCCGTCTCCAACAACTGCGGAACTTGCGACGCACAGACATTTGTTACGCTGCCGATGATGGAACCGTCATAGGCGTTAAAGACTTCAATGGGCGGCTCCACGATATCCAGAACCAGGCGCGATAATTTCACAGGCTTACTCCTGATTGCGTGCGATGGATTGATGGATGCTGATGATGTCCGAGAGCAGCGCAAACGCTGTTTCCGTGCGCCCGGCTCCCGGTCCCGAAACGGTTACCGCACCGAGCAGTTGCGAGGTAAACGACACCGCATTGGTCGCGCCGCCCACACTGGCCAGCGGATGGTCGTTGTTCAACAGCCGCGGTTCGACACTGGCACTGATCGAGCCGTCGGCATGACGCATCGCCGAGCCGATCAGCTTCCAGCGAGCGCCGTCCAGCCGGGCTTTTTCGATGTCGCCAAGGCTGAGGGACGAAATGCCGCTGCACGTGACGTCGCTGACCGTAAGCTTCGCGTCCAGCAGTTCATTCGCCAGGATCACCACCTTGAGGCGTACGTCATGACCCTCGACATCTGCCGTGGGGTCGGCTTCGGCGTAACCCAGCTCCTGAGCCTTGCTGACGGCCTCGGCAAACCCCAGGCCGCCCTCCATGCTGGTCAGCACGAAGTTGGACGTGCCGTTGAGAATTCCTTCAAAACCAATAATGGAGCTGCCGGCCAGCGCCTGCCTGGCCAGGCGAATCACCGGCGTGCCGCTCATGACCGAGCCTTCATATTCAAAGGCGACATGCTTGCGTCGAGCCAGTGCCTTGAGTTCGGCGCCGTGCAAGGCGATGGGGCCCTTGTTGGTGGTGACGACATGCTGGCCGCCCTCCAGCGCCCAACGGCAGAACGAAGTCGCCGGTTCACCGTCCACCGGGTTGGTAAACGTGGCTTCAACAATAATGTCCGCGCCGCAATCCTTGATCACCGCTTCATTGAGCGCTGTGACGTTGCCACCCGACAGTTGCGCCAATGCACCTTTGACGGCCGGCAATTGGGCGAGCACATTGGCGTCCAGCCCTTCGCGGCCAATCACCGAACCGAGAAACAAGTCAGTCACACCGACGATTTTCAGGGTGAAACCCAGTTCTGTTTTCCACTGCTCGTTACGTTCGGCAATCAGCTGAGCCAATGCCCGGTTAACGCCACCAAAGCCAACCAGCGCCAATTTGTATTCAGTCATTTTGTTATGCCCTTGATCCGGGTGATGGGTTGTTGGGCACTAGATTAGGGCTGAGCCGAGGGCAGTGAAATAGGCCAATTTGCTCTATTTTGTGGGCGTTTTGACCAGTGTCAGGACAAAGCTTCAGGCGTAAAAAAAGCCAACATTCGTTGGCTTTAGCGGTACAAAAAATGGGCTATACAACAGACGACAGCACGAAGGAGGTCACGGTGTTTTCCACCCCGGGCAACGCGGCAATTTCAGTCCAGACCTTGTGCACCCGCTGCGGGCTCGCAGCGCCCACTCGCAGCATCAGGTCGAACTCGCCGCTCATGACATCGCACTGGATGACTTCCGGAATTGCCCGCAGCGCTTGCAACACTTCCGCCCCCCGCATACGGTCGTAGCGGTAAACGAAAATCACCGCGTTGATGTTCGACGTGGCTTGTCGCCCCTCCCCCGTGCGTACCGTATATCCCTGTATTACACCGTCGCGTTCAAGTCTTTCTATCCGCTGGCGCACCGCATTGCGTGACAGATTGACCTTGGCCGCCAGCTCGGCGTGTGCAGCCCTGCCATTGAGCTGTAGTTGCGCGATGATGTGTTCATCGAGAGGGTCCAGAATTCGCTTCACGTGGCCTCCTGTTGCCGCGCCTTCACAGCGCGCCGAGCAGCTCATGGATGGTGTCGAGATCGTCCGGTTGAATCCGGTAAACCTGCGCCTGCCCTTGCGTCGCGACCTCAGGTTGCAGCCCCGCCACACTGATGCCCAACTCGCCAAGCAGTACCGCCGACTTGACCGGTGAGATTTCCCCCAGGGTCACCATTGGCGCCACCAGGCTTCGCCGATACAACCTGGCGGCCAGCACGCCAGTGGCCGTATGCGGATCGATGACGTAACCGGTGTCGCGATACAACGAGGTGATTTCCGTCAGCGTCTGCTCATCACTGACTGCGTAGGAGTCGATGATCATCCGCGCCTGCAACCAGAACTCGTTGGCGATGACCATCTCACCGCTGGACTCGAACCCCTCCATCAGGGCACACACCGCCTGGTCGTCATGCCCGTAGAGTTCCCAAAGGAATCGTTCCAGATTGGAAAAGATCGACAGGTCCATGGCAGGCGAAAGCGTCTTGTTGGCTCGTGACCTGCTGTAGTGGTTCTTCTGAAACAACTGGTGCAACGCGTCATTCTGGTTGGTCGCAACAATCATCTGGGTGATCGGCAGGCCCATTTTTTGCGCGATGTAACCTGCATACACTTCGGCAAAACTCGCCGCCGGTACGCTGAAACCGATCGGGCGCTGGCCGCCTCCCAGTTGCAACACGGCGTGGAAGTAAAACACCAGTTGCGCCAACACACTGACCCAGTTGCTGGAGTTGAAACTGATCACCTCGTACTGCGCATACGGCCATTGTCGGAACAGCCGGGTGACGATGGTCTGGCACTCGTCGAAGCTGCCGTTGACTGCAAACTGATGAACCCTTGGGTGCGCCGCTGCTTGCAGATGCTGGAGTTGGTCCCGGGGCACGCCCGCCTCCGGGTAAAACACCACCACGAGCGTTTCCTCGCAGTGCTTGAACGCCTCGATGGCCGCCAGCCCGGTATCGCCGTTGGTGGCGCCGATCACCACCCCGCGACGCCCGCGCTTGCGCAGAAAATACGGCACCAGCCGTGCCTGCAACTGCGCGGCAAAATCCTTCGAGGAACGAGTCGGCCCGTGGAACAGCTCCAGCACCCACTCGTTACGATCGACCTGATGTAAAGGCGCCAGGGAGCGATGGCTGAATTGACTGCCGGCCTCTTTGAGCAGGCGCTTGAGGTCTGTCTCGGGGATCGCCTCTCCCACAAACGGACTGATCACCCTGTAGGCCAGTTCGTCATAGGGCAAGGTCGACCAGTTGGCGATGTCCTGCGGTTCAAACAGTGGCAGTTCGAGCGGTACGAACAGCCCACCGTCCTCGGCAATGCCAGACAATACGACCTGTTCGAAGTCGACCTGCACGGCCGAATTTCGGGTACTCACATAACGCATGGTTGGCTCCGGCCATTCATTTGAAACGATGTGCCTGCTCGACCAGCCAGGTGGAAAACATCACCGCGTCGGGGTGCTGCTCGGCCCCGGAACCGCGTACAAGGTAAAAAGACTCGCTGGCTTCGATACGCTGGGTAAAGGGCTCGACCAATCGTCCATCCTGAAGCATCTCCTCCACCATCGAGGACCGCGCCAGGGCGATCCCCTGCCCTAACTCGGCCATGCGCAACGTCGAGATCAATGTGTCGAACTGCATGCCGGTCGAGAAGTCGACGGTGTCCGCACCGACCATATTCAACCAGTACCCCCAACCCTCTTCGTAACCCAGAACATGCAACAGCGGATGCTGCGACACATCCGCAGGGGCCGTCAGCGGCGACCTTGCCATCAGGTCCGGCGAGCAGACCGGAAACAGCGTGTCCCAGGTCAGGCGCTGCGACACCAGGCCGGGCCATTGACCGTGGCCCCAGCGAATCTCCATGTCATCCTCACCGTCCAGCTCCTTGACCCAGATATTGCTGATGTAGCGGATATCGACATGCGGATGCGCCTGGCTAAACCCCGCCAGCTTGGGCGCCAGCCAATGCACGAAGAACGCCAGGCTGCCACGCACCTTGATTGGCCGATGTTTGTGCTGGCCAAAAATCTCGTTGGTCCCCACGGCCAGTCGCGTGATCGCATCCTGCACCACCGGCAGATAAGCCTGGCCTTCCTCGGTCAGTCCCAGGCCTCGGGGCAAGCGTTTGAACAATGCCACCCCAAGATGGCTCTCAAGTTGGCGGATCTGTTGACTGACCGCGCCCTGGGTCAAAAACAGTTCTTCGGCAGCATGGGTGAAGTTCAAACAGCGGGCAGACACCTCGAATGCCCGCAGCCAGTTCAATGGGGGTAGCGTCTTTTGCTTCATGGCTTGAACCTCTTGGACGCCCCCTCCACCGAGCACACTTGCCCATCCCGTCGACGCTGACTAGAACGCGTCGGACGGTTGTGCCAAGGGGGCAACCGACAAGCGTCGCTCGCGGCTTTTGCGGGTAATGTAATACACGAAATAACACCAGGCGATGAAGGGCAGACCGAAGTACAACGCCACGCGCTGCTCCGGATCGAACGCAATCCCGACACACGCCAGACTGCAGCAGGCCAGCGCTCCCAACGGCACCCACGGATAACCCCGGACACGGAATTTCAAGTCACGGATGTCACCGCCGTTGGCCACATAATGACGGCGGAAAGCAATCTGGCTCGCAGCGATGCTCATCCAGACCACTACGACCGCCAATCCAGAGATCGACACCAGCGCCAGATAGATAGTGCCGGCGGCAAACACACTGCTGAGCAACGAGGCCGCCCCACCCGCCATGCTGACAATAATCGCGTTGAGCGGCGTGCCCATACGCGTCAGTGCCGAGAACCGCTTGGGCAGGTGACCTTGGTCACTCAGGGTCCAGAGCATCCGTGACGCGGCATACAAACCTGAGTTGGCGGCCGACAGCAAGGCACTGATGATCACGAAGTTCATGATGTCGGCCGAATATGGAATCCCGATGTAGGTGAACACCGTCACGAATGGACTCTCTACCAGGCCGGCCTGCTCACGGGGTAACAAGGTGGCCAGGACGAAAATGGTCCCCACGAAAAAGATCGCCAGGCGCAGCACGGTCGTGCGAATGGCACGCGGCACGTTGCGCTGTGGATCCTTGGTTTCACCTGCGGCGATTCCGATCAGTTCAGTGCCAGAGAACGCAAAGGAGACCGCCAGTAACGTCATGGCAATCGGCATAAACCCGGTAGGAAAAAGCCCCTCGCGAGTGAAGTTGCTCAGCCCGATACTGTGAGCCTGATCAATATGCAGCAGGCCGAGAATCGCGCCACCACCGATTAGCAGAAACACCACCACGGTGACCACTTTGACCAGAGACAACCAGAATTCGGTCTCGGCGAACAATCGCACCGAAACCACGTTGGTCAGAAACACCAAGCCTGCGAACAGCGCACTCCAGATCCATACCGGTGTGTCTGGAAACCAACGCGCCATCAGAATCCCGGCGGCGGTAAATTCAGAACCGATTGCCACCGTCCAGGTCAGCCAATACAACCACGCCACGGTGTAGCCGGTACCGGGGCCGAGAAAACGCGTGGCGTAGGTGCTGAACGAACCCGTTTCCGGCATCTGCACCGCCAATTCGCCCAAGCACATCATCACCATGTAAACCATGAGGGCGCCGATGATGTAAGCGATGACCGCACCCAACGGACCGGCCTGATTGACCGTGTACCCGGACGTGAGAAACAGCCCGGTACCGATGACGCCGCCCAATGCCAACATGACAATATGCCGTGTTTGCATTTCCTGTTTAAAACCGGAATGCGAATGAAGTTGTTGTTCTTTTATGGACATGGTTGTTCTCATGAAAGTTGTTAGGGCACGAATTAACGTCTGCGATGAGTTACGGCAGAGTAAAAACAGATCGCCACTAAGTTTTATTATTATTCCACTTCATGAACGCCCCACTCACATCCTTGCAGTGAGGTACTGACGTCAAAACTTCAGTTTGCTGCCTCGATGCACGCTTTGTTGTTTGAGTGCTGTGTGTTTGCCTGTGCCAGCTCATCGCGCCAACACCTGACAAAAGCGAACGCCTGCTTCAAATCGTCGAGCAGATCTTCAGTGTCTTCAATGCCGACCGAGACCCGCACCAGTCCTTCGGAGATACCCAGGGCCAAGCGTTCCTCCAGCGTGTTCTCGACATGGCTGGTGGTTCGCGCCGGACCGTAGATGGTTTCCACCGCACCGAGATTACCCGCGCAGTGGGCGAATCGCAGGCGTGGCAAGAGCACCTTGACCGTGTCCATGCCGCCCGCCACTACAAAGCTGACGATTGCACCGAAGCCGCGCATTTGCGCGCACGCCACCGCATGATTTGGATGGCCGGGCAAACCGGGATAATTGACCGACTCAACCAACGGTTCGACACAGAGGTACTCGGCCAGTGCGCGGGCACTGCGTTGCTGCTGACGCATGCGCAGCACCAACGTTTTCATGCCACGAATGATCATGTAGGCGGAGAACGGGTCGAGCGTCGCACCGTTGATTTCCCGGTAATGACGCACCTTGGCCATCAGTGATTCACTACCGCACACCAGGCCGCCAAGCACGTCGCCGTGGCCGCTGAGAAACTTGGTGGCACTGTGAACGACCACGTCCACACCCAACGCCAGCGGGTTCTGATTCAATGGCGTGGCGAAGGTGTTATCCGCCACCACAATGGCACCGACGCGCTTGGCCGCAGCCACCAGACGCTCGATATCGAGTATTTTCAGGGTCGGGTTGGTCGGTGTTTCCAGATACACCAACTGGCAACCTTTGGCGATTTCGCGTTCGATTTCTTCGTGATCGAACGTTTCGCACAACGTCACGTTCACACCGGTGCGCGGCAGGAACTCTTCGAAAATCTTGTTGGTGCCGCCATAGCTGTCCTTGGTCGACACCACCCGATCGCCATGGGCCAGGAAGGTGTAAAGCACACTGCTGATCGCCGCCATCCCGCTGCTGAACGCCACGCCGGATTCGGCCAGCTCCAGCTCGCAAATCTTTGCCTCGAGGGTCTCGACCGTCGGGTTGCTCATGCGGCTGTAAATAAAACCTGGGGCCTTGCCCAACGCTACGTCGTACCAGACGTCGATGTCGTCATAACCATAGGCGGCGCTGACCACGATAGGCGTTTGAGTAGCATTGTAGGGATGCCTGACTTGCTCCCCGCCCCACACTGCCCGGGTTCCCAAACCTGCATTAACAAGCCCTGCGTCGTCTGGTTTTTTATTCATAAAGACTACTCGCACTGAGGGCGGTGAATGTTGAGTCACTCACCGGATCTGGCGGCCAATATAGTGAAAAGCAGCACCGCCGAGAAACGATGTTATCGGTGCCAAAGGGCCGCTTTTTTTAATGGCTGTGATTGCTCGGAGCCTGGTTGATTGCTTGATCGCGCGCGACGGCCAAAACCCCGGCATCATCTGCGAGTGCAAAGTTTTCCGTGTCGATATCGGGCACGGAGGTGGCGCGATCAGGCAACTGGATTGTCGGACAATCCGGGTAAGGTGGCGCAACTTTTCACTGCGGTGGCCACATCGCGATGACAGAGTTGATAAGAACAGTTGATAAGAACAGTAGCGTTGAAGACTGCCGCTTTCAGGAGGGGCAACAGGAGCTCCCCTTGATCGCCTACCCCCTCAGTCAGGACGCTTGAATGTCGATCGCCAAAGAGAAGAGACTCACGCTGATGCTGACTCGGGGGAAAGCTTCCTGCATGGCAGCCAAAAATCCCCAATGCACGCTGCACTCGTAGCCGTCGAGCAGC
Source organism: Pseudomonas sp. LS2P72 (assembly GCF_054897865.1). Taxonomy (NCBI): domain Bacteria; kingdom Pseudomonadati; phylum Pseudomonadota; class Gammaproteobacteria; order Pseudomonadales; family Pseudomonadaceae; genus Pseudomonas; species Pseudomonas sp. LS2P72. Next base: position 3,115,443 of record NZ_CM142708.1, on the reverse strand, counting down.
CCGGCTTTGGCGAGCGCCCAGCTATTCCGGCTCTGAAATGAGTCGCAAACCGGCAACGCTTGCGACGACCCGGCACTCATCGACCAGACCACTGACAGCGCTCGACCAGGCACGAAACGAATCGACGTTTGCCAGTGTTCGAATGATTGATCGTACCGATTTGGCGCAATCGTGCTGAGCGGCCGTCCCTGCCGCCCCCATTCATCCGCAGTGCCTGGGTTTACTCAATAAGATCACGCAGGAGATTTGACGTGCACATTGGTGTTCCTCTCGAAACCCAGACCGGTGAAACACGGGTTGCTGCAACCCGCCTCGCACCTCCCGCGCTCAGAGTCTGGAGGTGCTGTCCTCGCAAGCCAACATCGCTGCTGACGTAGCATCCCCCCGCACCTTTTTCAGCCCAATTCGCTTTCCCGGATGAGCTTCTTGTTAATCTTCCCGACGCTGGTTTTAGGGATCTCGGCGACGAACTTGAACTGCTTGGGAATCGCCCATTTATTGATGCGGCCACGCTCGACAAACCCTTGAAGGTGCGTCTCCAGGATCTTGCGGTCGAGATACTGTCCAGGCTCGCACACCACCAGCGCCATCGGCCGTTCGCCCCATTGCTCATCGGCGATGCCCACCACCGCGACCGACATGACGGCCGGGTGTTCGCTGATCAGGCTTTCCAGTTCCAGGGAGCTGATCCACTCCCCGCCTGTCTTGATCACATCCTTGATGCGATCCTTGATTTCCACGCCACCCAACGCATCGATAGAGGCCATGTCGCCGGTGTGCAGCCAGCCGTTGTGCCACAACTCGGCGCCCTTTTCGGGCTCCTTCAAATAGCCTTGGGTCAGCCAGGGCGCGCGCACCACGATCTCGCCCAGGGACTCGCCGTCATGGGCAACGTCATTGCCATTGGCATCGATGATTTTCAGGTCGACCATCGGCACCGGTGTGCCAGTCTTGATGCGGGTGGCCAGTTGGGCTTGCGTGGATTGATCGAGGTCTTCGTCACGCAGGTATGTCAGGCACAGCAACGGACAGGTTTCCGACATGCCGTAACCGCTGTGCACCTGAATACCTTTGGCGCTCGCTTCGCTGGCAATTCCCAGCGTCAGTGCGCTGCCACCCAAGAGCATTTTCCAGCCATCGAAACGGGTCTGTGCCGCTTCCTCACAGCTCAGGATCATTTGCAGAATGGTCGGCACACAGTGGGAGAACGTGACCTTCTCCTCTCGATATAACCTGACCAGGCTGTTGGGTTCGTAGCGGCCGGGGTACACCTGCTTGATCCCCATCAGGGTGGCGACATAAGGAACACCCCAGGCATGCACGTGAAACATCGGCGTGATCGGCATGTAGACATCATCGGAGCGCAGCAGCGGCAACCCCTGATAGACGCCCAAAGTGCCGACGGCATTCAAAGTGTGCAAGACCAATTGGCGGTGGGTGAAATACACGCCTTTAGGGTCGCCCGTGGTGCCCGTGGTGTAGAAAAGGGTCGCGACGGAGTTTTCATCGAAGTCGGGAAAGTCGTACTGGCCGGCCGCCCCGGCCAACAGGTTTTCATATTCCCCCAGCACCGGTAGCGACGTGTGGTTTGCTGTGTCATCCGTAAGCTGCAGGTAACCTTTGACGGTTTTGAGCTGCCCCTGAATCTGTTCAACCAGAGGCAGGAAATCATCATGTACCAGCACCAGGTCGTCTTCGGCATGGTTCATGGTGTAGAGCACCTGATCCGGCGAAAGACGGATGTTCACGGTGTGCAGCACCGCACCGATCATCGGTACGGCAAAGAAGCATTCCAGGTAACGATGGCTGTCCCAGTCGAGCAGGGCCACGGTATCACCGGCCTTGACGCCGGCAGCGGTCAAGGCATTGGCCAGCCGGCGGATCCGCTGGTTGAGGGTCTGGTAGCTGTAGCGCAGTTTGTCGGCATACACGATTTCCCGACCCGGCTCGTAGCGCACGCCGGACAGCAACAATTGCTTGATCAGCAAGGGATAGGCATAGGCGCCGTCAGCGGGCGGAATTATTTTTGTCGCCATCATGGTTGTGGTTCCTTGTCCTTTCAGAACTGATCGGCTTGCAATGCGAAGAGGCATTCGCTGCCAGCCTTGGCCGACGCGCTCAACGAGTGGATACGTGGCAGCAGACGGGCGAAGTAGAAGCGCGCGGTGGCCAGTTTGCTGACGTAGAAATCGTCTTTGGAATGCGTGCTCATGGCAGCCTTGGCCATTCGTGCCCACATGTAGGCGTAAGCGGTGTAGCCGAACACGTGCAGGTACTCGACCGAGGCCGCACCGATTTCATTCGGGTTGTTCCGGGCTCGGTCCAGCAGCCATGCAGTCAGTTCGTCAAGGGTGTCCATGGCGGCGTTCAACGGTTTAGTGAACTCGCCGAGGTCAGCGCAGGCATTGGCGGTAAAGTTGCGGATTTCCGAAGCGAACAGCCGGTACAGCGCCCCGCCGCTGCCGACGATTTTGCGCCCGGCCAGGTCCAGTGACTGGATACCGTTGGTGCCTTCGTAAATCTGGGTGATGCGCACGTCGCGAATCAATTGCTCCTGGCCCCACTCTCGGATGTAACCATGGCCGCCGAAGATCTGCTGACCATGCACCGTGGTTTCCAGCCCCATGTCGGTGAGAAACGCCTTGGCCACCGGGGTCAGCAGCGACACCAGTTCCTGGGCGCGGGTGCGGGTTGCCGCGTCATCGCTGTACTTGGCGGTGTCCAGTTGCAGGGCGACGTAGCTGGAGAACGCCCGCCCGCCTTCGTTCAAGGCCTTCATGGTCAACAGCATCCGCCGTACATCCGGGTGAACGATGATCGGATCGGCGGCTTTGTCCTTGTTCTGCGCGCCCGCCGGCGAACGGCTTTGCAGACGGTCACGGGCGTATTCGACGGCGTTCTGGTACGAACGCTCACCCAACGCCAGGCCCTGGATGCCCACGCCCAGACGTTCGTAATTCATCATGGTGAACATCGCCGCCAAGCCCTTGTTTGGCGCATCGATGATCCTGCCGATCGCCCCGTCGAAGTTCATCACGCACGTGGCGGAGGCCTTGATGCCCATCTTGTGCTCGATGGAACCGCAGGACAGCGCGTTGCGCTCGCCCAGCGAGCCATCGTCATTGACCAATACCTTCGGCACCAGAAACAGCGAAATGCCTTTAGGACCGGCGGGTGCATCCGGTAACCGCGCCAGTACCAGATGGATAATGTTTTCGGTCAGGTCGTGCTCGCCGCCGGTGATGAAAATCTTGCTGCCGCTGATCTTGAAACTGCCGTCGGCTTGAGGCTCGGCGCGGGTGCGAATCAGGCCCAGGTCTGTGCCGGCATGCGCCTCGGTCAGGCACATCGAACCGGTCCAGGTGCCGGCGTACATGTTCGGCAGATAGCGTTCCTTGAGTTCCTGACTGGCGTGGGCATTGATCGACAGGCACGCACCGGCGGTCAGCATCGGGTACAGACCGAACGACAGACTGGCCGAGTTGACCATCTCCTCGACCTGAGCCGAAATGGCTTTGGGCATGCCCATGCCACCGAACTGCGGATCACCGCCAACACCCACCCAACCGCCTTTGGCGAATGCCTGATAAGCCGCGACAAAACCGTCCGGAGCCGTGACCGTGCCATTGCTCCAGGTGCAGCCTTGTTCATCACTGCTGCGGTTCAACGGTGCGATAACTTCGCCACTGATCTTGCCGGCCTCTTCAAGGATCGCGGCGGCCGTTTCTTCATCGATCACTTCGGCCAGGCCAGGCAATTGGGCCCATAGCCGGGACACCTGGAAGACTTCGTTGAGTACGAAGCGCATATCGCGCAAAGGAGCTTTGTAATCAGACATCGTTGGCTTACTCGGAAGTGGTCAGGGCATGCGGCATGCCCTGGCGTTGGGATGTACCGGTTGCACCGGCTTGTGCCACTTGGGCTTGCGGAACGGGATGACGCAGCAGGAAGTAAGACAGGGCAGGAATCAGGATCAGCGCGCCCAGCATGTTCCACAGGAACATGAAGGTCAGCAGGATGCCCATGTCGGCCTGGAACTTGATCGGCGACCAGACCCAGCACACCACGCCAGCCGCCAGGGTGATGCCCACCAGGCCCACCACCCGGCCGGTAAACGACACGGCGTTGCGGTAAGCCTGAGACAGCGGCAGGCCCTGGCGCTGGTAATGCAGCTGCACGCTGAGCAGGTACAACGCGTAGTCCACGCCGATACCCACGCCTAATGCGATCACCGGCAAGGTCGCGACCTTCACGCCAATGCCCATGACCACCATCAACGCTTCGCAGAGGATCGAAGTCAGCACCAGTGGCAGCAGGGCGACCAGCGTCGCGCGCCAACTGCGGAAGGTGATCAGGCAGAACAGCGTCACCGCCGCATAGACGTACAACAGCATCGTGCGATTGGCCTCGCGTACCACAATGTTGGTCGCCGCCTCAATCCCGGCCGACCCGGCCGCCAGCAGAAACTGGCGATCTTCGCTGTTGTTCTCCCGGGCGAATTTCTCGGCGATGCCCACCACCGCATCCAGCGTCTCGGCCTTGTGGTCCTTGAGGAAGGTGATCACCGGCATCAGCGAGCAATCGGTGTTGAACAACTCCGGGGAGTTGACCGAGGCTTGCTGCGCGGCGTAGTTCAGCACGTCCTGATTGCGCTGGATGCTGTTGAGCTTGGGGTTGCCTTCATAAGTACCGGCGGTGATTTGGCGCACCGCGTTGACCAGCGAAGCCGTCGCCTGCACGCCCGGATACTGCTGCAGTTCCCAGGCCAGACGGTCGGCGAGGACCAGCGTCTTGTAGTTCAAGCAGCCTTCCGGCGCAGTCTTGATCATCACCGCGAACAGGTCGCTGGACAGCGCGTAGTGGCTGGTGATGTAGGCGTTGTCACGGTTATAGCGAGAATCGGCACGCAACTCCGGCGCGCCACTTTCCAGGTCGCCGATCTTCAACTGCAGGCTGACCATGAAGCCGCCGATGCCCATCAGCACCGCGACCAATACCGCCCCCGTGGCCCACTTGCGCGTGGTGAAACGGTCGAGCAAGTCCCACAGTTTGCCGAAGCCTTTGTGCCCTTCGGCGCGCGTGTCGATTTTCAGCGCACGCTCGGCAGCCTTGGCGCCGACGCCAACATATGAAAGCGCCACCGGCATCAGTAATAGCGAGGTGAAAATCAGCACCGCCACACCGATGCTGGCGGTGATCGCCAGATCCCGGATCACCGGAATATCAATCAGCATCAGCACCGCGAATCCGACGGCGTCGGCCAGCAGCGCCGTGACACCAGCAATGAATAAACGGCGGAAGGTGTAGCGTGCGGCGATCAGCTTGTGGGTGCCACGGGCGATGTCCTGCATGATCCCGTTCATCTTCTGCGCCGCATGGGACACACCGATGGCGAAAATCAGAAAAGGCACCAGCACAGAGTACGGGTCGATGGCATAGCCGAGCCAGGCGACGATGCCGAGTTGCCAGACCACCGCTATCAACGAGCAGCCGACCACCAGCAAGGTGCTGCGAACGCATCGGGTGTAGGCGTAAATGATGATCAGCGAAGTGACCACGGCCAGGCCGAAGAACATCATCACCTGAATCAACCCGTCGATCAGGTCGCCCATCAGCTTGGCGAAACCGATCACCCGGACTTTGTACTGGCCCTTGCCCTCCTCCCCGGCCTTGCGTGCAGCACTGTCACCGGCGAATTCGATCTTGTCGCGCAACTGCTCTTCGAGCATCTGCGAAAAGGCGTGGTAGTCGATGCGTTGACCGCTGGCCGTGGACTTGTCCAACAGCGGTACGATCAACATGCTCGACTTGTAGTCGCTGGCCACCAGACTGCCGACGATACCGGCACGGGAAATGTTCTGGCGCAGCTGTTCTATTTGCTCAGGCTTGCCCTCATAGGTATCGGGCATCACCGGGCCACCCTGGAAACCTTCCTCGGTGACTTCGGTCCAGCGCACCGCTGGGCTCCACAGCGACTTCATCCAGGCGCGGTCGACGCCTTCGGTGAGGAACAATTTGTCATTGACCTGCTTGAGCACGTCCAGGTAACCGGGGTCGAAAATATCGCCCTGGGTGTTCTCCACCACCACTCGTACCGAGTTACCCAAACCGCGCAGCGACTGACGGTTTTCCAGGAAATTCTGAATGTACGGCTGACTCTGCGGAATCATTTTCTCGAAGCTTGGGCGCAGCTCCAGGCGAGTCGCGGCCATGTAGCCCAGCACCACGGTGGCCAGCGCCATCAGCAGCATGAACAGCGGACGGTAGTTGAACACCAGCCGCTCCAGCCGATTGCCGGATTGGCGGTCGAAGTCCCGCAGATCGCGGATCACCGGCATGGTTTCTTGTTTGATATGGCCCATGTCTGGGTTCTCGCTCTAAGGGTTCGAGGGCTTATTCAACGGCCAGCGTCCGTACACCACGGCTGCCAACTACCACCAGTGCACCGTCGGCGGACTGAGTGGCGCCGGTCACCGGTGTCGGTGCCCGTTGCGGAACCAGATGCAATTGCGCGCCTGCGCCCTGGCTGACCAGCATCTGCCCGCCCTGGGTGAACAAGCGGTAATCGCCCTGCGCATCGACAATGCCGGCGGTGATGCTGACGTGCAGGCCATTCTTCAGTGGGGTCCAACTGAAACCGCCATCGGTGCTGCGCAGCACATTGCCGCGCAAGCCGTAGACGAGCGCTTCGCCAGGCTTGCCGAGCACACCGAAAAAACTGCCTTGATAGGGTGTCTGCACAGCGGCGAAGCGCTGTTGGGCGTCATCCCATTTCAGCAACAGGCCCTGCTCGCCAGCGATGTACAGCGCATCGCCGGTGGAGGCGATAGCGTTGAGGTGAAAGCCCTGCGGGTTGTCGGTGCGGTCCTGAAACGGGATCCAGCTCTGGCCGCCATCCTCGGTGCGCAGGATCAGGTTAAACACCCCGATCACATAGCCGAGGTGCTCGTTGGCGAACCAGACATCGAGCAAGGGTTTGTCGGCGCCCTGCGCCACCAGGCGCTCACCTTCGGCGACCAGCAGCGGCCATTGTTCGTTGCCAGGTTCTGCATGGGCCAACGCCTGGTAATGTTTGACCAGCAAGGCCCCGATCTCGCGGCCGTCCAGTTGCTTGCGCCAGGTCGCACCCGCATCGTTGCTGTGCAACACCACACCGTCGCCGCCCACCGCCCAGCCTTGGGTGGCGGAAGGAAAACTCACGGCATTGAGGTCGGCACTGACTGGCACCGCGGCCTGCTGCCAGTGCTTGCCGGAATCATCGGAAAACAGAATATGGCCTCGCTGGCCGACGGCGATCACACGCTCACCGGCGCGGGCCATGCCGGACAACGGACTGTTGATGGCCAAGGCGCTGACCTTGGCGGGCAGGTCCAGCACATCGACGTAATCGGCCGCGTGGGTGACGCCCTGCAACAGGCCGAGCACAACGCCAAACGCCACCTGCAAATAATTCTTGTACGAACACATACCGCGTCCTCTTCGGAAAACCGCGCCGGGACACACATCCGTGTGTCTGACGTTGAAACCTGACGCCCGCTCGCTCCCACCGCCTCGTGAGCAGTGAGTCGAGCGGGCGTTGTTGCGGTTGGCTCAGCGAATACCGGCGCCGGCCAGGGATTCCGACGACCATTGCGCCTTGGAAAGCGGATCGATGTACTTGATGCCGCCGTAAGGCCCGACCACGCCGTTGATGTTGTAGGAACCACCCACCAGGTCGTAGATCATGAAGGGCGTGGAATCCGGGATCTGCTTGTCGTAGCTCTGGCTGAGGAACGCGAAGGAACCGCGATAGAGCTGACCACGGGCGTCGTATTGGTCAGAGGCCAGAGCGGTCCAGCTGTCTTCATCGAGGTAGAAGCGGCGCTTCTGATAGATGTGTCGAGCGCCGGCCTTGAGGTTGCCTTCCACCACCCAGACACGGTGTTTTTCCCAACGCACGTAGTCGGGAGCCAGGTGATTAGCGGTGGTCAGCGACTTGGGGTCCTGGGCGTAAGTCAGCTTGTAGGTGTTGTAGGGCACGATCATTTCCTGCTTGCCCACCAGCTTCCAGTCGTAGCGATCCAGTGCACCGTTGAACACGAAAACATCGTCGTAGGTGCCCGCACCGGCGGTGCCGGGGTTAGGCGTGTCGTACGCCAGGTTCGGTGCCAGCTTGACCCGCCGCTGGCCCGGCAGGTATTGCCAGGCGCGGCGCGGTTGCTGCAGCGGGTTGGCGGCGTCCTTGAGCATCACCGCTTCACCGGCCCGGCGCGCAGGGCCGGTATAGGACAGCTTCATTTGGTAGTACACGTCGGCGCTGCTGATCGGCTGCGCGAGGTTTTCGTAGATCGGATAGGAAATGAACGCCTGGCCGGTGGTCGCCAGGCTCGGCACGCCGGCGGAGTCGACGTTCCAGGAGTCATACTTGGAATTGATGCTCACGCCTTGATAGCGCAGCAGGAAGTTCCACATCGCTTCGTTGCCCGACTGCGGGATCGGGAATGGCACGCCCGGCAGCACGTTATCGATGGCCAAACCGCCTTCGAGGGACTTGGCGCCGCTGGCATTTTTCACGCCGTTATCGAGGATGGCTTTTGGCAGCGAAACGGTGCGGTGGGTCGGGTAGACATTGACGTGGAAGCTCGGGAAACGTTTGGCCAGTTCCGCCGTGGTTGCACTGAGCAAACCCTTGTACTGATCGACGTTTTTGCCGTCGATCACCAGCAATGGTTTTTCGTTGACGAAGGGATCCGGACGCATGCTGTCACCGGATTTGAAACTGGCCGGCGGCGTCGTCAGGCCACCGTCATAAGCGGGGATGGAGCCATCAGCGTTCCCGGCCTTTTCGGCGCCCACCAGGGTCAGGCTGCTGCCCAATTTGGCAGCGTCCTGGGTTGAAACAGCGGCCTGTGCCTGGGCGGCAAGGACCATGGCCAGCGAAGCGGCCAACACGGTTTTGGCGAATTTCATCTTGTTATTCTCCTGCTTGCATTGAGCAAATCAGTGGTGAATCAAAAAGTGGTTTTCATCGTCAGGTATACGGCGCCACGGTCCTCAGTCGTAGCGCCACCACCGGAGAAGGCTGAGTAGCCACCGGCGTAACAGGCGTAGTTTTCATTGCCGCTAAAGGCATTGGGTGTGGAGCCGTCGCCGCTGCCGGCATTGGCCGCGCCGGTGCTCAGACCGCTGGCGTCGCACTTGTCGGTCTTGCCGAAGGAGTCCACGTACTTCAGATCAACGAAGTATTTGTTGTACACAACGACGCCGAGGCCGATGGCGTAGTTACCGGTGTCTTTGGCACCGCCACCGGACACCGGTGAGACGCCGTCGAGACCGACGTTGATGGACATCGGTGCGTTGAGGTCGACACCGGGAAACACCTGGTACCAGGTCGGCGTGAAATTGACCGCGATGCCCCAGTTGTCCCGGGTCGGCTGGTCGATGCCGCGATAGGTGTCCTTGCCCTTGTAGAGCGCCTCGTTCTTGCTATCGAGCTTGAGCAGATTGCTGTAATACAGCTCGCCCAGCAGGGTTGCCGAATCGAACACAGGCGTTTTAGCAATGGTCATCAGACCGTTGAGCGTCCAGTGCAAGGTGTCGCCGGTGGCGGCCATGCTGTCGCCCTTCTCCGGGGTGTCATAAACCACACCGGTGGCAGCCGTACGCGCCGGCAACAGGCCAAGACCCGCGCCCAGACCCAGCGGACTGTTCGTGCTGACAACCGCCGGAATACTGGCCAGCGGCATGTTGTGACGAATGTTGAGGTCCGAACCCACGCTGATCCCGCCCACATCCTTGGACAGGCTCAGGCCAACGATCTTGATGTTGTCGGCATAGGCCATCTGATAGGTGGCGGTGCTCAGCGAGTTGAGCGTGTTGACCACCGCAGGCACTTGCCCTGCCGGCCGGGTGCCGTTGGGGTTGGCCGAACTCAGGCCTCTGGCATCCAGCCACGCTTGCGGCAGGATTTCCGAAGTTTCGCGGTAGTACACGCCGAGGGTGCCATCCAGCCAGGCCGGCGACCACTTGGCCATAACACCCCAGTCACCGCGGTTGTCCGGTGTCAGGTCATGACCGCGACGCACATTGGTCAAGCCATTGCAGGGCGCCAGACCACAACCCAGCGGACTGCCCGGCACCACGCCATTGGTGTTGCCCAGCAGGAACGACTGCGCACCGAAACCGACCAGGTCGGAACCACCGTAATAAGTGCCTGCTTCCGGCAGGCGCGCGGCGTCCCAATCGAGAAAATACTGAGCACCCACGGTCAGTTCGGGATTGACCGTGAATGACATCGACAACTGATTACGCGGAACGAACAGTTCCTTCGCTTCAGTGCCCGGCGAGGCGGCCAGTTTGGCCAGGTCCAGGCCGGATTGGCCGTAACTGTTCGAGTGCACCGGGTTGAGAATGGTCTCGCCCCAGAACACGTTGTGCTGTCCGGCCTTGACGCTCAGCAGCGACTCCTCGCCCACTTCGGTGCTGTAGAACACGAAGGCATCGAGGATTTCGCCGGACGGACCGGTGTAGTAACGCTGGGCGTAGTTGCTCAGGTGCGGACTGCCGTTGCCGACATTGTCGCCGGTGACCCCGGCCAGGCGCGGATCGTTGGCGACCAGACCCGACCTTGCGTCGTTGCCGTTGACGAACGGGTTGGAATTGGAACCGGTGTTCTCGTAGGCCTTGTCGTACCAACTGGCGGCGCTGACACGAAAACCCATGTGGTTCTGGTAGACCACATCCATCTCGGTCAACAGGTCGACACGGTTGGTGATGTTGGTTCCGGCCTTGCGGAAGTTGTAGTCGCCGTCGTTGTTGTTCGGCGTTGCCAGCATGCGTTTGTCGGCGCTTTCGGTGCGTACGCCGTAGTTGTACTTCACGGTGTTATCAAGGCGCACGGTCCAGTCCGGGTTACCTGTGTCGAGCTCGACCGCCTGTGCGACCGGCACGACCGCTGCCAGTATGGCCGAGGCCAGCAAGGTGTAACGCGAGGGTGCGAACCCGTGACTCTTATTGTTGTGCATTGCGTTGTCTCCGCCTTTTTGTATTTGTTTTAAGCGCAGCCGCCCTCGCGCAACCCCTTGTTCCAGGGGTTTACGTTTTCAGGAGTAAGGGCAATAGCCGGATGGCGCGGGCCAACCGGCGCCTGAACTAGCGGTCCAGCTCGAGGATGAGTGCTTCGGCGTGTGGCCAGCGCCCATACCCGGCAGCAGGATTGAGATGACCGACGTCGCCGAGATTGAGCAGTTCGCTGCCCCAGCCTTCGGCCATGCGCGTGGCGGCATCCAGGCTGGCGAGGTGGTCGTTGGTACTGGCGGCCACCAGACTGCGGAACGGCAACCGGCCTTTGGGTAGAGGGTCCCAACCCTGGGTACGCAAGGTTTCAGCGGAGGGGTAGCCCTGCGGCCATTGGGCATCAAGGTCCGGCGGAGCGGCCAGCAGCGCGCCTTTGATCGGCCGACTGTGCCGCGCAGCCCAGTGCGCAACCATCAGCACACCGGCGCTGTGAGCGACCAGAATCACCGGCCCGTCGATCTGTTCCAATTCATGCTGAATCGCTTCGACCCGCTTGGCGCAATCGAGTTTGTCGGTGTCCAGCGGCGGCACACTGCGCACCTTGCACAGCCGGGCTTCAAGCAACGTTTGCCAATGCTCGGCAACGTGCTCGCGCAGGCCCGGTACGATCAGAACGGTTGCGGCAGTTTGCAGTTTGTCCACTTCAACACCTTCGCTTTCTCGATGACTCGACTGGCTCTATCGCCAGGGGCTTTTTGTAGGACTGACATTAAAGAGCGCTCGCCCGAGGTGCTTTTCATTGGACGTCAGGCACTTTTCTTTTCATGACAAATTTCCAAGTGTTGGCGCACAGCGACCACTGGTCGAATATCCCTGCAGGTTCTCTACAGCTCACTGTAATCAATGGGTGAACGTCGATTGCTCCACAACAGCGGTGTGATTTTGGACAGCATTGGGCGAACGCCCTCGACAACGTCACAACTGTTCAATTGTTGATGTGCTGGATATAGTCGCCACGCAAATTTGAATCGCAACCGGCCCAGGAAAGACCTTCGCATGCCCAAGCTTGTTCGCGCCGCCGTCTTGACCAACTACCTGGAGGTCACTCAGTACCTGGGGTTCAACCCGCACGATGTACTGGCCGGCGTCGGCTTGAGCAAAGCCAAGCTGCAAGCCCCTGAACACCGCATTCCCATCGATGCCGCCGTGCGTCTGCTGGAGGACTCTGCCGCCGCCAGTGGCTGCCAGAGCTTCGGCCTGAGCATGGCCGAGTCGCGCCAGCTCTCGGACTTCGGCGTGGTCAGTTTGCTGCTCAGCCACCAGCGTACGTTGCGTGATACGTTGCAAGTATTGGTGCACTACCGTCATCTGATGAACGATTCGCTGGCCCTGTTCATCGAGGAGGCAGGCAAGATGGTGATCATTCGCGAAGAGGTGGTCACCGAATCGCCGATGCCCTGCCGACAAGCCAATGAACTGGCCATCGGCGTGATGTTCCGCCTGTGCGCCGCCCTGCTCGGCGCACACTGGCATCCCTACAGTGTCAACTTCACGCACCAGCCTCCCGACAACCTGCAACTGCATCGCCGTCTGTTCGGCTGCAAACTGGAGTTCGGCAGCGAGTTCAATGGCATTGTCTGTCCCAATGCCAGCCTCGACATGACCAACCCCCATGCCGACCCGGCCATGGCGCGCTACGCCCAGAGCTACCTCGACTCGCTGCTCAACCACGAAGGCCCTTCGATACTGTTCGAGGTGCGCAAAGCCATCTACCTGTTGTTGCCGATGGGACGCGCCACCATCGAGCAGATCGCCCAGACCCAGGGCATGAACGTTCGGACCCTGCAACGACGCCTCAAAGACGACGGCTGCGCCTTCAACGACCTGATCAACGACGTCCGCCGTGACCTGGTGTTGCGCTACCTGGAAAACCCGAATTACTCGTTAGGCCGGATCGCTGACATGCTCGGCTACTCCATGGCGAGCTCCTTCACACGCTGGTTCATCACCCAATTCGGCATGCCGCCGGCGGCTTGGCGCAGCGCGCAAAAACAACCCAAGGCGCCCAGCGAGCCGAGCACCCTGCCCGGCTCCTCGACCCCCTGAATCAACTGAAAGGGACGCAAAAAAAACGGCGACTGCTGGTACAGTCGCCGCAAAAAAACCGGTGTCTGTGACACCGGCCGAGGAGTCAACGCAGTGCGGCCCTTAGTAGCAGCTGTCGAGCCTGCGAGGCTGCGTTCGGCTGCGAAGCAGTCGTGAATCCGGCTGACGCGGTTTGTCTGATGCACCGCAGGTTCTGATTTTACGACTGCTTCGCAGCCGGACGCAGCCTCGCAGGCTCGACAGCTGCTACAGCGTTACGTCGCAGCCAGTATTCGTGACCGGGCTTAGAGACCCCAATGCAGCAACAACAGCACCAGCACGACGAGGAACACCGTCTCCCCCACCATCAGCAGGATCGGCTTGATGCCCACCGCGGCCAACTCCTTGAGCTGGGTCTTCATGCCCAGGGCGCTGATGGAAACCACCAGGCACCAGCGCGACAATTCATTGACCGATCCCTGCACCACCGGGGCTACCCAGCCCGTGCTGTTGATACAGGCCAGAATCAGAAACCCGACGGCGAACCAAGGCAGCAGCGGCGGTCGTTTACCGGTCGGGTCGGCGCCCTGCATGCGGGTAATCATGGCAGCGCAGACGATCACCGGCAGCAGCATGGCGACCCGCATCAGCTTGACCACCGTGGCCGTATCGCCGGTCTCGGTCGACATGCTGTAACCGGCACCGACGACCTGGGCGACATCGTGGATGGTCGCCCCCAGGAACACGCCCGCCACTTGTGGTGACAACGACAGCCAGTTGGCAATCATCGGGTACACGATCATCGCCAGGGTCGACAGCGCCGACACCCCGATCACCGTGAATAACGTTGCGCGCTCTTTCTGCGGATGATTGGGCAATGCCGCCGCCAGCGCCAACGCCGCCGACGCACCACAAATCGCGGTGGCGCCACCGGTGAGCATGCCGAACAAACGCTGGAATCCCATGGCCTTGGCCGCGATCACCGAGACACCGATGGTCACCACCACCACAATCACCACCAGCGCCACAGGCTTCCAGCCCAGCGCCACCATCTGTTCAAGGGTGATACGCATACCCAGCAGCGCCACACCAATACGCAACACGGTGCGTGCGGTGAACTCGATGCCGGCCTTGCAGGCGCCGTCACCGGCCAGGAAGTTCAGCGCCATTCCCAGCAACAAAGCGAACAGCATCACCGGCGCACCGTAGTGTTCGGACAGAAACGACGCAGCGGCTGCAACGATCAGACTGACGACAAAACCCGGCGCCAATTCGCGCGTTCGGCTGTGGATACGGGTGAGAGCGATGGCGCTCATGGCGCGGCCTCCTCGGGAACGATGACGATGAACGCCTGGCCGTCGATGATCTCGACCGGGTAGTTGGCGACTTTGACAGCAGTGGAATTGAGCAAGTAGCCGCTACGCAGATCGAAGCGCAGGCCATGGGCACAACACTGAATCACCCGCCCCTCAAGGCGCCCGCCACACAGCGAGGCGCCCTGGTGCGGGCAACTGTCGTCGATGGCAAACACGTCACCTTCGACGTTGAATAACGCCAGGCTTTTGTCATCGAATTCGAACAGTGCACGACCGCCCGCCTGCGGGAGTTTTCCGGCAGGCACGGGGATACGCCGGCTCATGCCGGTTGCCGCTCGTTATCACTTTCTTTCAGTGCCTGGCTCATGGCCCCGAGCAGCGCCTGAGCTGGTTGCGCACCGATCACCGTCATGCGGCGGTCGAACTGAAAGCTCGGCACGCCACTGGTCGCACCGGGGAAGCCTTCAAATGGCGTGGCGTCGCCCTTCAGGCAATCGAGCACCACGTCCGTATCGACGCCGCAGGAGCGGGCAATGGTGAGCAAAGTCTCGCGGCACCCCAGGTTTTCGCGTTTGCGGAAATAAGCGGCAAACAGCCGTTCGAGCAACATTTCACGCTGAGTAGCATTGCCCAGTTCGCTGACTCGTTCGAACAAACGGTGGGCGTCCGCGGTGTTGGGCATCGTCTCGATGTGGCTGAGGTCGATGGTCAGTCCAACCGCCGCGGCTGCCTGCTGTACCTTAGCCTGGCGCATGGTCATAGCATCGGCATTGCCCAGACGTTTGCGGTAGAAATCGGCGAAGGGCTCACCTTGTACCGGCAACTGAGGCAGCAACTGCACGCCATGCCACACCGTGGTGATCTGCACATCCGGGTGGCGACTGCGAAACTGTACCTGCGCATGCTCCAGTTGACGCTTGCCGATCAGGCACCAAGGGCAGATGAAATCGAAGAACACATCAATACGTAAACGACCACTCACAACTTCACCTCTAACACCGCTTTGCTCATCGAATCGTGGACTTGCTCGCCCTTAAGCCGAGCAATGTCCTTGTGGTAATGACACTTGGCATAAAAGAACACGACCGCTGCCGCGATGCTGACCAGCGGCACCCACTGAAAGGCGGCCTGCAAGCCAATGAGGTCAGACACCTTGCCGGTGATGAATGGCCCCGGCGCCAGCCCCAGCATGTTGTTGGCCAAGGTCAGCGTGGCGAAAGCCGTGCCGTGGACCGAGTAATGGGTCAGGTTGGCAACCATCGCGCCGCAAGGGCCGGTCGTGCCGGCGGCAATCAACATGCCGAGACAGATCAGCAGCAATTGCACAGGCCCTGCCGGCAGGGCGAATGCCGCCGACAACAGCAGGCAACTGCCCAGGCAATAGGCGATGGCCAAAGCGACTTTGCGCTCCGGCGAATGGCGCGACAGTCGATCGCTGAGCATGCCGCACAGGATCATTCCCGCACCGCTGCACAGCACGATGATCGCAGCGACGCCGCCTGCCTTGTCCGTGGCCATGTCGTAATAACGATTGAGGTAACTGGGCATCCATACGATCACGGTGCCGACGACGAACAGTTGCAAGCCACTGCCGATGTAGGCAGCGATCACCGAGCGGCTGGAAAACAGCGTACGCAACGGGCGCTTGACCGCTGCCGCAGTTTTGTTCGCAATCTGAGCGGCACGTTGCGGCGCAATGCGCGCTTCCTTGACGATGAGCGGATACAACACCGCCAGCACCAGGCCAAACAGCGCCATGCCGGCGAACGACCAGCGCCAGCCAAGCTTGGCGGCGATTGCACCGCCCAGCGCCATCCCCAATACCGAACCGAACATGCCCCCCGCCATGAAGGCACTCGCCAGCGTTGCACGCAGGTGTTTGGGAAACACCGAAATCACCACCGCGATGCCGACGCTGCCGTACGCCGCTTCGCCGACGCCGACCATGAATCGTGCGATGAACATCTGCTGATAGTCCTGCGCCAACGCGCAGCCCAGCGTTGCCAGACTCCACAGCAAGGCCATCAGCGCCAGGCTCTTGACCCGGCCGAAGCGATCCGCCAGCAATGACAGGGGAATTGTCAGCAGCCCCACCATCAGGGCGACAATGCCACTGAGCAGGCCGAGCTGGCCGTCGCTCAAGGCCCATTCGCCCTTGAGCATCGGGAACACTGCGTTCAGCACCTGGCGCGACATGTAATCGGAAATCAACAACCCGAACGTCAGTGCGAAGACGATCCAGGCATACGGGCGCGCAACACCGACAGCACAGTCGTCATCGTCTGCGGCGATTGGGTGAAAGGCCATGCAGCCTCCTCAAAGCTTTGTTTTATTGTTGTTATCAAGCGTGTTGCAGTGCAGCGAGCGGGCGGTCATTGACCCCCGCATCGTCTGCCGATCAGCCGCGTTGCGGCACACCTTTCTGCCCCGCCTTGCGATTGGGGGCCATACCGTTGGCCAGCAGCGTTTCTTCGATGCTCTGGTACTGCACGCCGATGCGGTAGATCTCACGCGCTTCTTTGCCGTTGGCGATTTCGCGACCCAGTTCATGAGCGATGCGCACGGTCTGCTTGATCTGCGCAACCGAGCCGAAACGATCGCCCTTGTGATCAATGATAGTGTCTTCATTGCCCACACGCGGGTGCATACCCATGGCCATCGACATGGTGTTGAACGGCATGACGTTCTTGAGCAGCGACTCGGAGGTCAGGGTGCAACCGTCTGGCGCGCGGTGGATGAAATTGAAGAAGTTGAACGGATTGGGGCCATCGAAACCGCCACCGATACCGATCCAGGTCAGGTTCAACGGGCCCTTGTAGACGCCCCTGCGCACCAGACGCTCGAGGGTTTCCATCGCGTGCATGCCAGTCAGCTGGAAGTGCGGCTGGATGCCGTTGTCCATCAGACGCTTGAGGTGTTCGGCGACCCAGG
The DNA here is from genome assembly GCF_054897865.1 of Pseudomonas sp. LS2P72. NCBI lineage: Bacteria > Pseudomonadati > Pseudomonadota > Gammaproteobacteria > Pseudomonadales > Pseudomonadaceae > Pseudomonas > Pseudomonas sp. LS2P72. Next base: position 3,098,116 of record NZ_CM142708.1, on the reverse strand, counting down.
CCGGGCCCGCCGGTACGGTCATTTCGCTGTAGGCGGCCTGATACAGGGGATTGGCCAGGGACGTGCCTTCCAGGTATTGCGGATACAGCAGTTCCATGATGTTCATCTGGGTGGTGTTGATCGCCACCGTGACCTGATCCGGTTTTGGCGTCAGCTCGGCCAGCATGTGGCGCGTATCGTCAGAGAGCCACTTGGCGGCTTCGCCATCGCTTTCCGGCGCGAAAGAAATCGAGCCACCGACCTGGATGATCATGTCCGGCACCGCTTCACGCACGCCGGCGATCAATTCGTTGAACTTGGACAGGCGCTTGGAGCCCTTGCCGTCCAGTTCACGCACATGCAGGTGCAGAACCGTGGCACCGGCCTCATAACACTCGACCGCTTTTTGCACCTGTTCGTCCATGGTCAGCGGGATGTCTTCGGGAAAGTCTTCCGGCATCCATTCCGGGCCGTACGGGGCCACGGTGATGACCACCTTTTCCATGTTTTCCGGGTGCAGGGAATCGTCGAAGAATTGCATGAGTTACTCCTGTTTTTATGATTGTCGCGCCCACCCGGGATCGTGCCGGGCAGACGTCTTTACGAGTGCGAATGCAGAAGGGGTCGATCAGTAAGTCTTGTCGCCGATGATTCCGGCACGGTCCATCTTGCGATGGCACGGCGGGTAATCCATGACGGCGTAATGCTGGGTGCTGCGGTTGTCCCAGATGGCGATGCTGTTGGGCTTCCAGCGCCAGCGCACTTGATACTCGGGGATGTAGGCCTGGCTGATCAGGTAGCGCAGCAACTCGCTCGCGCCCGGGTTGGCGTCCTGGCCGAAGCGTACCCGCTCGGGGGTGTGGTAATTGCTCAAGTGCGTCGTGAAGGCGTTGACGAACAGCACCTTTTCCCCGGTTTCCGGGTGGGTACGCACCACCGGGTGCTCGGCATCCGGGAATCTCTCCCTGAGTGCCAGGCGTTTTTCGATCGGCATGGCCGCACCGAAGCTGGCCTCGATACTGTGGCGGGCGCGCAGGTCGGCAATCTTCACCTTCACGTCTTCCGGCAAGCGCGCGTAGGCCTCGACCATGTTGGCCCACATGGTGTCGCCGCCCACCGGCGGGCACTCCACGCAGCGCAGCACGCAGCCCATCGGCGGCGCCTCGCGCCAGGTCGCGTCGGTGTGCCACGCATTCTCGTAGCGGTCCATCGGTTGGTCCGGGTTCTTGTAGATGCGCACCAGCCCTGGATGATCCGGATCACTGCCGGCCACCGGATGATCTTCCAACTCACCAAAGCGGCGAGCGAAGGCCACGTGCTCGGCGCGAGTGATGTCCTGATCACGCAGGAACACCACCCGATGCGTGAGCAGCTGAGCACGAATCTCGGCAAAAAGACCGTCGTCATGCACCGCATCGGCGAGGTTGACGCCGATCAGTTCGGCGCCAATGCTGCAGGTCAATTGTTCGACTTTCATGGCAGACGACTCCCTTAAATGACGAAAATCGACGAGCCCGTGGTCTTGCGTGATTCCAGGTCGCGATGGGCCTGCACGGCATCCTGCAAAGCGTAGTGCTGGTTAATCTCGATCTTGATCCGACCGCTGCCGACATGGTCGAACAACTCGCCCGCCAACGCGGCTTTTTCCGCCGGGTCGGCGATGTAATCGGCCAGGGCCGGACGGGTCATGAACAGCGAGCCTTTCATCGCCAGCATCACCGGGTCAAAGGCCGGGATCGGACCGGATGCCGTCCCGACGCACACCATCAGGCCACGGCGCTTGAGCGAATCCAGCGAACCCATGAAGGTGTTTTTGCCGACGCTGTCGAACACCACGTTGACACCGACGCCGTCCGTCAACTCGCGAACGCGCTGGGCGACGTCTTCATGGCTGTAGTTGATGACATGCTCGCAGCCATGGGCACGAGCGATTTCACCCTTGGCCTCGGTGGACACGGTGCCGATGACGTTCAGCCCGAGCAGTTTGGCCCACTGCGAAACGATCAGGCCCACACCACCCGCGGCGGCGTGCAGCAAAATGCTGTCGCCGGCCTTGAAATCGTAAATGCGCCGCATCAGGTACGACGACGTCAGGCCACGCATGGTCATGGCTGCGGCGGTCTCGAAACTGATGGTTTCCGGCAGTTTGATCAGCGGCGCGGCCGGGATCAGGCGTTCGGTGCTGTAGGCGCCCAGAGTGTTGAGAAAACCGGTGTAGGTGACGCGATCACCCACGCGGACATTGGTAACTCCCTCGCCGATGGCCTGGACCACACCGGAGGCTTCAACCCCCATGCCATTGGGCATCGGGATCGGGTAAGTGCCATTGCGAAAGTAGGTGTCGGCATAGTTCAGGCCGACCGCCACATGACGAAGTCGAACCTGGCCTGGACCGGGATCGCCAACTTCGACCTCCTCATAACGAAGGACTTCGGGACCACCGGTTTCGTAGAAGCGTACGGCTTTAGCCATTTTTTCTTATTCTCCAATCTGCAAGATGGGCGTGCTGCGTCGAATTGCGCTGATTGGACTGTAGGACGCCGTCTAGAGAGTCGCTTCTCATCAGACGACAATGGCTTTTCATTTCATGACAATTAGCTGTCTGTATGAATCCCGGAAATGAGAAAGCCCGGCGAGTTGGGCCTGATGCTGTTCCTTAAGGTTGGGGGACATATCCGTTTTTGCGGTCACGGCGGCTATCGGTTTCGCTTTTACAGCGAGTCACTTTGGAAAAGCCCCAAAGTAACCAAAGGGCTCTTGCCCCTGTCGTTCGGTGCCTCGCTTAGGCTCGGCATGCCCTCGCTCCGGTCCTGCTCCGTGGGCCCGCCGCCATCGGCCATCCATGGCCGGGGGCGGCTAACCCGGCATCCATGCCGGGTTGCCCACTGCGCAGAACCTCCACTCGGCCTCTCGAGGGCGCGGTGCATCAAGATCAAAAGCTGCAGGCGAGCTAACGCTCGGCCTGTTGAGTGGTGAGGAGCGTGCGTACACCCCCCCCCCCGGTAGGAGCTGTCGAGTGAAACGAGGCTGCGATCTTTTGATCTGCTGTGGCTGTGGCTTTTGATTTTGATCTACTGCCCCGTTCCCAGAGGCCGAACGCAGGTATTGCGCAGGGGGCACCGCGGCAAGGATGCCGCGGTAGCCGCCCCCGGCCATGGATGGCCGATGGCGGCGGGCCCCCGGAGCAATGCCGGAGTGAGGGCATGCCGAGCCTAAGCGAGGCACCGAATGGAGGGGCAAAGCGTTTTGCTTCCTTTTGGGCGTCTGCAAAAGGGAGTCGCTGTAAAAGCGAAACCGCCAGTCGCCATCACCACAGAAACGGATATGAACCCTGGTTTCGGGGATAGGCTCAATGCCGCTGGCGTTGCCTCTGTAGCTCTGTCTTCAGCCAAGTGCTAGTCGGCTGGACGCCCGCGGAGCAACGCACTTCATAGGCTTTGCCATTCATGCTGCTTTTAGTGGCAGCGAGATCGATGAAGTCTTCTGCGCTGCTCACCAGGTTCTTGCCTTCGAGATAATTCAGCTTCTTTTCGAGATGTGCCCGAGCCTGGGGCCCAGGGTACTCACTGCCGTTGCGCACGAACTTGCACTCACTGCGCTCCACAAAATCCAGCAAGCCCTTTATCTCCTGATTCGCTTGTGGCGAAGTTTGAGCCAGAGCACCGCCCGCCACTGCAAAAAGGCCGATAGAAGCAGTGATCAGCCATTGGCGGAAAATGGGCCGAGTCACCGCTACTTTCAAAATCCTCATGGTTCTTCCTTGTCCAAAAAAGGGTAACTGTAGCGTGGCGTCACCCGAGCAACCAGCAGAACGCTGTGCGAGGTGGTTCGTTCGAAAGGTCTGTAGAAGAGAAAGGGGATCAATGAGCCCAATGCCTCTGTGCGCGAGCAGTTGGCCAAAGTCGCAGTTACTTATCCCTGTATCGGCATCAGACTCATTGATCATTGCCCAGCTCAATGTTGGGCGATTTCCATCTAACAGAATGGAGATGCATTGGCGCGTCATTTAGCGGCCATGCACTATTTTTTTAACAAAACAACTTCTGCACGTCTAATCACCTTTTTCCCCGGCCTTATAGGCTCCGGAAATATCGGCACCACCATTCGTCGCATCAAAAACGCTGCGCGATTTTTTTGACTATTACTGGCTTAAGGTTTGCAGAAGACGCTCGTAGCAGTCCCAGAACGACGTAATTCTGACGCGACTGCACTTTAATTAACGCTTAGGACGCCAGCGATGCGCTTGGTCAGTCACCGGGAGATGTAACGTGTCAACTCTCAACGAAATCGCAGCGAACCACGCGAGAATGGCTAAGGCTCTTGTCGAAGAGTCGACCGGGCTGAGTGAGCGCCACACCCAGATTGTGGATAGTTTCGAAGTTCCATCGATGGATGCGCAACACATGCCTCTGCACCTTATCGCCGGAGTGCAGGACAACCATTTCGGGCAAACAACGGCCTACTTGCTCTGACGGTGTTGGATCCGGGCAGCCGTTGGGCAGGCGGAAAAGATCTGCCTGCCGGCGCGGCAAGGTCGAATACCACTTATTGGCCTAAACTCAGCTGACTAGCCCGTTGGGGAGCTGCGGAGTGGCATTCCCATGCTCGAAAATTTAGAGATGTCGCGCGTCAAGCGCTTCGCCGCAAACGTTGCCGGCCGAGATTTCGCAGTCGGTGACATTCATGGCCATTTCACTCGGTTGCAGGATGCTCTGGATGCAGTCGGGTTCAACCACTTGGTAGATCGCCTGTTCAGTGTTGGCGATCTGATTGACCGTGGGCCCGAGTGCCTTGATGCGCTCGATTGGCTGGACAAGCCATGGTTTCACCCGGTGCGAGGCAACCATGACGACTACGTGGTGTGCTTCGATACCTGCGATGTCGACAGCTGGATCGACAACGGCGGCTCATGGTTCGTGGACCTGCCGCTGTTCGAAAAGCAAGCATTCGCGGCGCAGTTCGCCAAGCTCCCTATCGCAATCGAAGTCGAAACAGCCTACGGCTTGATTGGCATCGTGCACGCCGATTGTCCGTTTCCATCATGGCAGCAACTGCGAAAGGAACTCGAGTCGCCGGAAAGCAACAGGCGTCTGCAGGAGGTGCAGCACTACTGCATGTGGTCACGAAGGCGGATCGATCAGCAGGAGACACATGGCGTTGAAGGCCTGCGCGCACTGGTCGTAGGGCATACGCCGCTTTATATGCCCGTCAGCCTTGGCAATGTGATTCACATCGATACGGGTGGCTGGAGGCCGGACCGTGGTTATTTCACCCTGCTGGATCTCGAAACGCTCGAAACCATCCCCTGACTCAACACGGATTAGCCAACGCCATGCACAAAGAAACCCGGCCTCATCAGCCGGGTTCTTTATTAGCTATTCAGGTGGCATCACTGCCGCCGACCATCAACAGCACTTCGGCCCAGCCTTGCTTCCGTAACGAGCTTCCTGGCGTTCCCGGAAGAACACCTCATAACTCATTACCGGTTTGTCCGGATGCTTGGTTTGCATGTGCTCGACGTAGGTGTCGTAGTCGGGCATGCCGACCATCAGGCGCGCGGCCTGACCGAGGTATTTACCGAGGCGACTCAGGTCATTGAACATGCTGCACTCCTCGATCAAGCGTCCGGCAGTGCCTGGAATGGCGCTTCTTTATCCGTACGTTCCTTGGTGCCCCAGGCGGCGATACCGACCTTGAGTGCAAAGAACAGGATGCTGAAGACCACCAGCAAGAACAGCGCGGTCAGCGTTGCGTTGGTGTACGCGTTGTAGATCACGTGCTGCATCTGATCGATGCTCTTTGCCGGGGCGAGGATCTGACCGTTGGCCAAGGCATCGCTGTACTTCTTGGCCAGGGCCAGGAAACCGATCGCCGGGTTGGCATCGAACAGCTTGATGAAGCCTGCGGTGGTGGTGCAGATCAGCAGCCACACGGCGGGCAGCATGGTGACCCAGACGTAGCGCTGGCGTTTCATTTTGATCAGCACAACGGTCGCCAGCATCAGCGCGATACCGGCCAGCATCTGGTTGGAGATACCGAACAGCGGCCACAAGGTGTTGATACCGCCCAGCGGATCGATCACGCCCTGGTACAGCAGATAACCCCACATCGCCACGCAACCGGCGGTTGCGATCAGGTTGGCGGTCCAGGATTCGGTGCGTTTCAGCGCCGGCACGAAGGAACCGAGCAAGTCCTGCAACATGAAGCGTCCGGCACGGGTACCGGCATCGACCGCGGTCAGGATGAACAGCGCTTCGAACAGGATCGCGAAGTGGTACCAGAACGCCATGGTGTTTTCACCCGGCATAAGCTGGTGCAGGATCTGCGCGATACCGACTGCCAGAGTCGGCGCACCGCCGGCACGGGCCAGGATGGTGGTTTCACCGATGTCCTTGGCCACCGCTTGCAGCGCTTCCGGGGTAATCGCAAAGCCCCAACTGCTGACGGTCTGAGCCACCGAAACAGCGTCAGAGCCGACAAGCGCCGCCGGGCTGTTCATGGCGAAGTAAACGCCTGGCTCGATCACCGACGCAGCAACCATCGCCATGATGGCGACGAAGGATTCCATCAGCATGCCGCCGTAACCGATGTAACGGGCATGGCCTTCACTGGCCAACAACTTCGGCGTAGTACCGGAAGCAATCAGCGCGTGGAAACCGGAGACCGCGCCACAGGCGATGGTGATGAACAGGAACGGGAACAGACCGCCCTTCCACACCGGCCCGGTGCCGTCGATAAACTGGGTCAGCGCCGGCATTTTCAGCTCAGGCATGGTGATCAGGATGCCGATCGCCAAGGCCACGATGGTGCCGATTTTCAGGAACGTCGACAGGTAATCCCGCGGCGCCAGAATCAGCCACACCGGCAATACAGCGGCGACAAAACCATAGCCGATCAACATCCAGGTGATCTGGACCCCGGTGAAGGTAAAGGCCTTGGCCCAGACCGGATCAGCGGCAATCTGCCCACCCAACCAGATCGAACCCAGCAGCAACGCCACGCCGATCACCGAGATTTCACCGATGCGACCCGGGCGGATGTAGCGCATGTAAATGCCCATGAACATCGCGATCGGGATGGTCGCCATCACCGTGAACATACCCCACGGGCTTTCGGCCAGGGCTTTTACCACGATCAGCGCCAGCACCGCGAGGATGATGATCATGATCAGGAAGCAGCCAAACAGCGCGATGGTCCCGGGGATACGGCCCATTTCTTCACGAACCATGTCGCCGAGGGAACGGCCGTTGCGGCGGGTGGACATGAACAGGACCATGAAGTCCTGAACGGCACCGGCCAGCACCACGCCGGCAATCAGCCACAGCGTGCCGGGCAAATAACCCATCTGCGCCGCCAGAACCGGACCGACCAGCGGCCCCGCGCCAGCAATGGCTGCGAAGTGGTGACCGAAAAGTACGTGTTTGTTGGTCGGCACGTAGTCCAGACCATCGTTGTTAACGACAGCTGGCGTGGCACGATTGGGGTCGAGTTGCATCACCTTGGTGGCGATGAACAGGCTGTAGTAGCGGTATGCGACGAGATAGATAGCGACTGCTGCGACTACGATCCAGAGTGCGTTGATCGCTTCGCCGCGGCGCAGGGCCACGACACTTAGCGCAAACGCTCCCAGGACAGCCACGGCAAACCAGGCGAGGTGTTTAGCCAGACGGGGCATAGCGTGTCTCCTGCCGACAGCCAGTGGACTGCGGCGGTAATTTTTATAATTGTGTCCGCTGTGCGGAGCTGGCCCAATATCCCCGCATGCCGTCTACAAATAAATCCGCGTTACTACGTACGTCGCGCCTACGTAGTTCTACGTAGATGACGCCGCTCCCACAGGGGAATGGTGTACACCTACGAGTAATTGGTCGGCTGTCAGGCCGCCTTCGCGAGCAAGCTCAGCTCCTACAGACTGACTGACAAGCCAGCCACAGGTCATTCCGTCCAGCACCGCTACTGGACGCGCGTATCTTTGGCATATGATGCCGGGCCTTAGCCTCCCCTCGGTCCGGTCAGGAGCCAAGATGCAGCTCAAACACAAAATCGTCGCGCTCGGGATTCTGCCGCTGGTATTGGCCATCGCCGTCATCTGCGCGCTGGTGATTTCCATGAACCGGCAACTGGGTGAACAACAGGCGCAACTGATCGAAGACAGCATTCTGGCGAGCAAGCGCGCAGAGCTTAAGAACTACGTCGAAATGGCGCAAAGCCTGATCGAGCCGCTGTACGACGACGGCCACGGTGACGAACACGCACAGCAAAAAGTGCTGGAAGAACTGCGCAAGCTCAGCTTTGGCATCAATGGCTACTTCTTCGTCTACGACCACGAGGGTCGCAGCCTGATGCACGCGCGCCAGTCCGAGCTGGTGGGCAAATACCTGTGGGACATGAAGGACCCTCACGGTTTGCCGGTGATCCAGGCGTTGCTCAAAAGTGCGCAATCGGGCGAGGGTTTTCAACGCTACGCCTGGAACAAACCCTCTTCCGGCCAAGTGACGGACAAGCTTGCCTATGTGGTAATGCTGGATCGTTGGGGCTGGATGCTCGGCACTGGTATCTACCTTGAAGACGTTGAGCGCGCAACCCAACAGGCGCGTGATGAAGTGGCTCAAGGCATTCGTAAAACCATGCTGGCGATTGCCGCGGTGGCCCTCGTGGCGGTGCTGTTTGTCTTCGCCAGCGGCATGACGCTGAACGTCAGCGAGCATCGTCTGGCCGACAAAAAACTTCAGCGCCTGACTCAGCGTATCGTCAGCTTGCAAGAAGAAGAGCGATCACGGGTTTCCCGTGAACTGCACGACGGCATCAGCCAGCTACTGGTCTCCATCAAGTTTCAGTTCGAACTGGCCAGCCATCTGCTCGAGAATGGGCAAGCACACGACAAGGGTTTAAGCACGCTGAGAGACGCCACGGAACGCCTGGGGGAAGCGATTGGCGAGGTTCGCAGCCTCTCCCACGACCTGCGTTCCTCGCTGCTCGACACCTTGGGGCTGCCCGCTGCGATCGGTCAACTCGCCGCAGAATTCGAGCAACGCAGCGGCCTGGTGGTGACCTATAACGACAACGAATTCGGTTGTCACTTGGTCGATGGCGCAGCGGTCTCGCTGTTTCGCATCGTGCAAGAAGGCCTGACTAATATTGAACGACATGCCCAGGCTAAAAACGTCTCCATTACCCTGCATGGGTCCGAAGATTCCATACGGTTGACGGTGGTCGATGACGGTATCGGTTTCAACGTCGCCCAGGTCGAACGTCGTCATGCGGGCATTGGCTTGCGTAATATCCGTGAGCGTGTCGAGCATTTTGGTGGACGATTCGACCTGATCTCGATGCCGGGACGAAGTGAGCTGGACGTTTGGCTGCCAATGAAAATGCCCGCTACAACACGCTGACTCGCACCCCTGACAACAAGAGTGAATACCCGCGATGAACCTGCCCTACCCGATCCGCGTCGCCTTGGTCGACGATCACGCCCTGGTCCGCGACGGGATCAAAGCGCTGCTGGCGGTCATGGCCCCCCTGGAAGTGGTGGGCGAAGCCGAGAGTGGCGCGGATGCCATTGAAATGGTCGGCCGCTGCCAGCCAGACCTGTTATTGGTCGACATCAGCCTGCGGGACATGAACGGGCTCGAGCTGACCCGGGTGTTGCGCAGCCAGTACCCGTCGCTCAAGGTGCTGGTGCTCAGCATGTACGACAACAATGAATACGTGAGTGAGTCCGTTCGCGCGGGGGCCAGCGGCTATGTACTGAAGAACTCACCGTCGCGGGAAATCATCGCAGCGATCGAAGCCATCGCCAGTGGCGGTACGTTCTACAGTGCCGAGATCGCCCAGCGGCTCATCGCCGATAAAAATACCGACAACGAGCTGACACCGCGCGAGAGCCAGGTGTTGTACAAGATGGCCCAAGGGTTGAACAACAAGGAGATGGCCCGCGAACTGGACATCAGCGTTCGCACGGTAGAAACCCATCGCCTGAGCATCCGTCGCAAACTCAACATCGACAAACCGGCGGCCCTGGTCAAATACGCGATCGATCACGGGATCATCTCGCGGTAGCAGGCATTAACACTCAGTGGAAAACCCGGTCAAGGCCGGCGCTGTGCCTTGCCGTTCATCGGTAAAACTCAACTATCAAAAATGCTTGCCGATAGTCCGGACAATGCCCCATCGTCTGGGGATTCTGGAATGTGTAGCAGCGGGTTAAAGCTGATGAAAGATATCTATCTGTTGATCGAGCACGGCATCGATCAGGGCGAAGTGTATGTACTGGGCTATTTCGATGATGAACGCAGGGCTAAGGAAGTCGCCGAGGAGAAGGAGTGGGAGGCGTATCGCGCCAGTTTGAAAGCCGAGCATGTATGGTCCAGCCACAAGCCGTTGGCCCCGGATAAAACAGCTTATCGGCGTTACTGGATCAAAGCGGTTTCAGGATTCGAGCACGTACCTGTCCCGAGATCCTCAGCGGTCCACTGAAATTGAGCAAGTGCCGAATCTCAGGCAAAAAAAATCCCAGGCAGCTGATGGACGCCTGGGACTCAAAATGCATAAACCGTGGTGGTGAACGCGGGGCGAATATTACTTAATATTTCTGCCTGTAACAAGATATTTTGATTCACTATCCAGTTACTAAATCTTCTAACTCATTAAATATCCACACATTTTTTATGGGCGAGCACCGACAAGGACAGATTTAGAGGTACCAGCGATACTCCCGCGCACTGATGTCCTGCAGGAATGCCAAATGGTCCTGGCGCTTGTTTTCGCAGTAGACATCTACAAACTCCGCGCCCAAACCCTCGCGCAGCTGCGCGTTGTTTTGCATCGAACGAACAGCCTCCAGCATCTCCAACGGGAAGTCGATTCCGCTGCCACGATCTTCGTTGAGGGGTGCAATCGGTTCACGCCCCACTTCCAGCCCTTGCTCCAGCCCGACCAGAATCGCCGCCAACACGAGATAAGGATTGGCATCCGCGCCCGCCAGGCGATGTTCGATGCGCAGATTCTTAGCGTCCGACTCAGGCACCCGCAGGCAGGCGTCACGATCTTCAAAGCCCCAACTGGCGCGCGTCGCGACATTCACCGTGCCGCTCAAGCGCCGCATGGCGTTGTGATTCGGCGCAAAGATCGGCATGCAATGCGGCAGTAATTCAAGGCAACCGGCCACTGCATGGCGTAGCGCCTGCTGATTGTTAGCCGCCAACAGGTTGGTTCCCGCCTCGTCGTAAAGACTCACATGCACGTGCATGCCGCTGCCGGGGTGCTGCAAGTAGGGTTTGGCCATGAAGCTGGCGCGGTGGTTGTGCTTGAGGGCCACCCCCCGGGTGCTGCGGCAGAACAGGGCCGCCCAGTCGGCCGCACGCAGGCCGTCGTCAAGGTGACCGAAATTGATTTCGAACTGGCCTGGGCCCAGCTCCGCAGTGATTACCGTGGCATCGATGCCTTGCGCCCGCGCCGTCTCGACCATGTCATCGAGTACCGGTGAAAATCTCGACAGCCGTTCGATGTGCATATTCGGCTGATCATCGGCATCGTCGGTCAGTTGATCACGAGGGAACTGTGGCAAGCCGTCACGTAGCTGACGATCGAACAGATAGAACTCCAGTTCGAACGCCACCACAGGGAAAATCCCTTTTCGGCCGAGGCGCTCGAGCACCTGCGCCAATACTTCACGCGGCTCGAAGACGATTGGCTTTTCAGTACCGCTTGAGGTAATCAGCATCTGCCCCAGCAGTTGTTTTTCCCAACTAACTGGCTTGAGCGTACCGGGCACCAGGCGGCGTGGAGCATCCGGATCGCCGTCGTTGAAACAGTAATCGCCGATTTTGAACAGACCACCCTGCGTACCCAGCAACACACAGTTTTGCGGCAGCTTGAGCGCGCTGCCTGCAGCGACTTTCTCGAGCATGTCTATCGGGTAACGCTTACCGTAAAAATGCCCGGGAATATCCAGGGAAATCAGGTCAACGTAACGCACCTGCGGGAAGCGCTGGCGAAACGCGCGAACCTCAGCAACCAGATCAGAGCAGACAGCATCCATCGTTAGTGTTCCTTGTTGTTTTTATCAGGTGTAAACCCAAAGCACCCGGGCGAGCTGATCCGAGAGGTTGCCGTAGCGACAATGCGTATGACTGGCCAGCTGAAAACTGTCGCCGGTGCGCAATGTCACCGGCTTATCATCATCCAGCCACAGCGTCAGCTCACCCTCGAGGACATAGCCGCCCTGCTCCGAGCTGTCGTTCATGTGCCGATCACCACTGCTGGCGCCGGGCTCCAGTTGGCTTTCAAGCATTGAAAAGGACGCCCTCATCTTTGGAGAGACGAGGATGTCGGTAATCCCGTCGGCGTAGTACAGCGTGCGTCGCTCATCCGGGCGGGTCACCCAAGGCAATGCCATGGGCTTGGGCAAGCTATAGAAATAGGTGGTCGGCACGCCGAGGGTTTCGCTGATGGCGGTCAAGTCCGCCACCGTGGGACGTGACAACCCCCGCTCGACTTGCGAGAGAAAGCCGACCGAACGACCGATTTTGTCTGCCAGCTCTTTCAGCGTGTACTTTTTGTGTTTGCGCAGGTCCTGGATCAGGATCGCCAGCGCCGAGATTTCTTCTTGCATGTCCATCTAAAGGCTTCCAGAAATTGATGTTTCAAAGGCTGTCGCGCAGTCGATACCAGGCCTTGCCGATGGCTTCCAGCGGTGCGGCCAAATACTTTCCACCGGGAAAGCTGCCGTTGATCAAACCCTGGTACAACGCCAGCTCATCTGGCTGGCCAAGTATCGCGTCGGACACGGCACGCGCCCCGGCCAATGTCGGCAGCACGCCATGCCCTGAGTAACCCTGTAGCCAGTAGAGATCGCCACGTCGACCGATGTCAGGCGTGCGCTTGAGGGTCAGATCGATGTGTCCTCCCCAGGCAAAGTCCAGTTCGACACCCTTGAGCTGAGGAAATACGCGTTCCAGATAAGGCCGTGTCGCGGCGGCGATGTCCGTCGGCATGCCGCCCAGGTAAGTGCAACCACCACCGAACAGCAGACGGTTGTCCGGCGTACGGCGGAAATAATCGAGGACAAACTGGTTGTCGGTGACGCACACATTGCTGGGTAGCAACGCGGTCGCCTGTTGCGCTGAAAGTGGCGCGGTGGCCACCTGATAAGTGCCAACCGGTAACACGCAACTCGAAAGCTTCGGATCAAGCCGATCAAGGTAGGCATTGCACGCCAGCACCAGCACGTCAGCACGAATGCGACCGCGCTCAGTGGTGACCACGTAACGATCACCTTCTTCGCGATAACTCAACGCCTTGCTCTGCTCATGAATGCGTCCACCGGCCTGTTCAATCGCAGCGGCCAGACCGAGCGCCAGTTTCAGCGGATTCAAATGCCCGCCTTCAGGATCGAACAGGCCTGCCTGGTAGCGCTCACTGGCGACCCAATCAGGCAACCCCTCGCGCGAAATAAACTGCAAACCATCGTGGCCCCACTTGTGACTGGCCTCGTGCTGCCATTCTGTCAGCAGACTCACCCGACGCGGCATCACCGACGTCCAGAGGTGGCCGGGCCGATAGTCACAATCGAAATCATGGCGCGCGGGCAAATCTCGCAACTCCCGGGCAGCCCAGCGCATGCTGTCCCATAACCGGCGCGCGCGCTCATAACCCAGCGCCACCTCCAACGGCGGCATGTCACACGACCATCCGAGAATGGCCTGACCGCCATTGCGGCCCGAGGCGGCCCAGGCCACCCGACTGGCTTCGAGCAACGTCACGCGCTTACCGGCCAGGGCCAGGCGCAACGCCGTATGCAATCCACTGAAGCCGGCTCCGATGATCAACACTTCGGTGTCCTGCTCGCCCTCCAATGCGGCTCGATCGAACAGACGATCGGCGCAGGTGTGGGCGTAATAGCTGGCGACGTGCTGGGTAGATTGCTGAAACATGCAGGCCTCGTGAATTTTTATACTTATATTTTCATGAAAAAGTACACATTAAATTTCACGACCGCAACCTCTCAAGACACAAAAAAAATCCCGCCCAAGAGAACCCGGGCGGGATTTTTTCTAACAGACAGCGTTATCGAAGCAACGCTGCTGACGTTTCAGGCCACAGGAATCATCGGATCCGCTGAAGCCAGCGCGGTGACACGGTCAGCCGCGGGCGGGTAGATCCACATCGTGTTGATCTGGGTCTTCAGCGCCTTGCCTTCCTCCTTGATCAACTTCACCTGGCGGTCCCAACCCTCAGTGTAGACCGCGCCCCAGGCACCCAGATCCAGACAGGTCACGTATTTAGGCTGGCTGTAAGGGGTCGGGTCCACGCCCAGGATCTGCGCGGCAACATTGTTGCCGGCATGACGACCCAGCGAGATGGCGTGCTGACAGGTCATCAATGCAAAGTTGCCGATGTCATCGCTGGCGGCGTAGGCGACGTCGCCGGTGGCGAAGATGTCTTGCTGACCAATGACTTTCAAGTGCGCGTCGACGTGCAGACGTCCCAGGTGATCGCGTTCGGCCGGAATCTGTTCGGTCAACGAGCTGGCGCGCACACCGGTAGTCCAGACCACGGTTTTGGCATCGATACGCTGACCATCGGTCAGTGTCACGCCATTTTCATCGACGGCGACGACCGACGATTTCAAGCGCCATTTCACACCCGTTTCAATGCTGGCTTCAGCGATCGACTTGGCGATCTCGGCGCCCATGGACCCGCCAACTATCTCGCCACGGTCAACGATGATCACTTGGATGTCGGTGCGATCACCCAGGATGGCACGCAGACGCGCAGGCATTTCAGTCGCGGTTTCGATCCCGGTGAATCCACCGCCAGCCACCACTACGGTGTTGCGGGCGTTGCTTTCTGGCAGGTTGACCAGGGACTTGAGGTGATTTTCCAGGCGTACGGCCTGTTCGATCTGGTCCACGTCGAAGGCGTGTTCCGCCACACCTGGCGTGTTCGGCAGTGCCAGACGGCTGCCGGTCGCCAGAACGAGTTTGTCGTAGCTGCACACTTGCTGGTTGCCCGACGCATCGATGTAGCCGACACGTTTTTGCTCAACGTCGATGGTTTCGGCAGAGCCCTTGATGAAATGGACGCCGACCGCATCGAACAGTTCGCCGATCGGTGCGGCCAGCCGGTGAGCATTCGGTTCGTAGAAGCGCGGACGGACTCGCAGCTCGGCCTGAGGGGCCAGAACGGTCACTTCAACGTCGTTGTGACCATGGATGTCGAACAGACGCGTGGCGCTCAAAGCCGTCCACATGCCACCGAAACCTGCGCCGATAACCAGAATGTGCTGTTTCATTTTTAACTCCGGGGAGAAGATCAAGTGACGAGTTCGTTAAAGGTCACGCGCTTCGGTAGCGACTGCTTACCACTGCCGACCTGACAACGGCGACTATATTGATCCTAGTTACTTAGCACAAACGAAATTACTGATGGTTAGTATCGAAAGTTTTGATTTGTCCAAAAAAGGCTGATTAACAGCCAAATACGACGCACAACGAGTAGTGAATGCGCGATCGGATGCGTTGCCACGCTCGCTTTACGCTGTTAATATTTGCGACAATTTTAGTCGGAGATTGATATGTCTCTTTACAGCGCAGGCGTTGAGTACGGCATTCATTGCCTGCTTTTTTTGGTGGGCAATAGCGGCGACACCCGTGAGGCGAGCGTGCGTGATCTTGCGGAGCTGCAAGGCGTACCTCAGGACTATCTGGCAAAAATTTTCACCAAACTGGCCAAGGCAAAACTGGTGGTCGCCACTGAAGGCGTGCGGGGCGGGTTCAAGCTGGCCCGGCCTTCTGACGAAATCAGCATTCTGGATATCGTCAATGCCATCGACGGCCAGAAGCTCATCTTCGATTGCCGGGAGATCCGAGGGCGTTGCGCCTTGTTCGAAGGTTCCGCGCCGGCGTGGGCGCTGGCAGGCCCCTGCGCAGTTCATGCCGCCATGATGACCGCGCAGAAACGCATGGAAGACGCCCTCGCCCAGCAGACCATTCTCGATCTCGCCAGGAAGGTCGGACGAAAAGCGCCGGCGCAATTCAATGCTCAGGTGGACAACTGGATGAACGATCGTCGGGAAAAGAAAACCAGTGCAAGCACTCAGGCAAACGACGACCCGATCATCCAGGTGACCGACATCACTGACTAAACCTTACAGACAATCACGTACGGCCTGACGTAACGCCCCGGATTTCGCCCAGGGCGGCCCCTGATAAAGCGATACGTGACTGCCATCCTTCGATTTCACGATATCCACAATCTCGTCGGCCGTGATGATGCTCGGCGCCGTGACCCTGTAGCCATTGGAAATCGCCGATTGGCTCGTGTTGGGTATCTCCCGCTGCCACGCCGGCAGAACGCACGCGGCATAGACTTTCGGTGCCTTGTCGCTGTACTTGCTGACATTGGGCTCGCCTGGCACCAGGGACGCTGGCAACGAACAGCCCGCCAGCAACGCCAGCCCTACTCCCCCAATCAATTTGCGCATGACGCTTCCTTAACCCAAAAAAAGCGAATGTAGCGCGTCGCTGTCCAGACATCCATCCGCTGAACAGAACTCAGCAAGGGGCGTTTTGATCGCCGGGACCCGGATACGACCTCTCGTTCAGATAAGTCATCCATCTTTCGTACGCTTCATGCTGCCATTGAGTGACCCGCTCCCATTCCGGGCCGCTCATCTGATGTGCAGAAATCAGCTTCATCATTTCCGTGGTGGCCGCGTCCAGATCAACGATCAGCTCATGGGCATGAAATCTAAAGTCATCAGTAGCCGTCATTTGAAGTTGCCTCGTCCTAGCAAAAATTCACTACCTCACTACGACATCAGATCTGCGTGTCTCGTTTATTTTCCCGACAAAAGGTTGCACCCACGGTCCAGACGAACAAGACGCCCTGACCCGGAAAATGGGACTAAAATTTCGTAGCAGAGATTGGCAGGAGGTCATCATGTGGCTTAACGAATCTGAAAACGAACTTCGGCGTGACCTGCAAGGCGTTGCGTCGGATTTGAGATGGTCAGCGGTAGAGCTTTTGCGCATCGCAGAGCAGCTACGCCTGGCCGGCAATGATGTGGATGCGCAAGCAACCCTGAAGCTGTGCGAGTTGTTTCAGGGAGATGAAGACCGACTGAAGGGTTATGCCGAGGAAGTGAAAGCCAAGATTATCACTCGAACAAAAGCTCAATAGCAGCAGCACGGCCATGCACAAGCCTTATGCGCGCTGGTTGTCGTACTGGCCGCGTCGGGTGGCTGCAGCAAGCGCCAGCCAAAGAAAAGCCCCGGCGAACCGGGGCTGCAAGTGCGCTATTTATCTGATTTCTGGCTGCGTGCAGGCCGACTGGCACTGGCCTTGTAGCCAGGAAGAGCGGCCGCAAAGGCCAGTGCTTCCTCTTTACTGCCAAAGGCTCCAAGCCGGTCACCTTTGGTGCACACTCGCCATGGGCCGTTGTTCACGCTGAGTACGTCATAACCGTTCATGTGCATTTTGGTCAGCATCGGAACGCTCATAGTCACCTCCATTTCGGCAGTGATGATCCTGGATTCACTCGAATACCTTACACCCGACCTTCCATGAAGTGCCAACCAGACGTCGCGCCAGGATTTCGGCACCCGGTTGCACTTTCAGCCTCGTCCATCACTCCAACCCTTGAGACAGACGCCTCGGCTCGAATATTGCATTTTTATGACTGATTTATGACAACCCGTAATCAGGTAACACATGAAAGTACGCGCGACCGTCATTTGCGAACAGGACCGGCATATTCTCCTGGTGCGCAAGCCAAGGAGTCGCTGGATGCTGCCCGGCGGAAAGGTTGAACGCGGCGAAACCATTGCTGACGCCGCCATGCGAGAGCTTCAGGAAGAGACAGGGCTTGGGGTCGACGGGTTGCTGTATCTGATGGAGTTGCAAACGGTCAGCACCCGACACCATGTGTACGAGGCCTCAGTGGCGAATGCGGATGAGGCCCGCCCGCAAAACGAAATTTTCGATTGCATCTGGTATCCGCTGGACGCGGTTCAGAACCTCAACACAAGCGACGCCACGCTCAGAATAATCAAAGCGTTTCAGCGTCGCCTGTAAGTCGGTCAACCCTGGTCGCCGCCACCGACCGGCATGATCATGCCGGTGATATAGGACGCTTCGTCGCTGGCCAGAAACAGAATAGCGCTTGCCTGTTCATCCAGCGTTCCATAGCGCTTCATCAAACTGCTGTCGAGCGTCTGGTCGACAATCTGCTGATACCAGACCTTCTCTTGCGCGCTCTGATCGGCGCTGTTGCGCGGAATGACCCGCGGCGGCGCTTCGGTGCCACCGGGCGCGGTGGCATTGACCCGAATCCCGCGACCGGCGGTCTCGAAGGCCAGGCAAGCGGTCAGCGCGTTGACCCCACCCTTCGCCGCACCGTACGGCACGCGATTGACACTGCGCGTGGCGATGGACGAAACGTTGACGATGGCGCCGCTCCCCTGCTCAAGCATGAACGGCAGCGCGGCATGACAGCACCACAGCGTCGGGAACAGCGAACGGCGCACTTCGGCCTCGATCTGCGACGTTTCGTAATGCTCAAAAGGCTTGGTCCAGATCGTCCCGCCCACGTTATTGACCAGCACATCCAGACGTCCGAAACGCTCGACGGCGGTTTGCATGACGCGGCTGCATTCGCTGTATTGCTCAAGATCGGCGGTCAGCGCGAGCACCTGACTGCCCTGCCCCAATTGCTGCTGAACCTCGAACACCCGCTCGGAGCGATCGACCAGAATCAACCGCGCACCTTCCGCCGCCATGCGCTCGGCAACACGCCGACCGATGCCTTGGGCAGCGCCGGTGATCAGCGCAACTTTTTCTTTGAATCTGTTCATGTGTACCTCGTGACGACGAATGCCTGGTCAATGAAAACCACCGGACGAAACTTTGTCCTGTGGGAGCGAGCCTGCTCGCGAAAGCAACTTCACAGGCGACATCCAGTGTTGAATGTTCCAACCTCTTCGCGAGCAGGCTCGCTCCCACACTGGATTTATGTCTGGCTCGGTATCAGCGCGGGCTCAGGCCGCGCTGGCGGCAAATTTCTCGTAGTAAAAGTTTGCCGGCGCGATGCCTTTTTCACGGATGAACTGGCTGACGGCCTCGACCATCGGCGGCGGGCCGCACAGGTAGACATCGACGTCGCCTTCGTTCAAATGCTGCGGCTCGATGTGTTGGGTCACGTAGCCCTTGAGCGGGTGCTGGCTGTCCGGGTTGGCGACGCAGGCACTGAAGCTGAAGTTCGGGATTCGCGCGGCAAACGCTTCAAGTCGATCCATTTCCACCAGATCGAAATCGTTGGTCACGCCGTAGATCAAATGCAGCGGATGCTCACTGCCTTGCTCGGCGATTTTTTCCAGCATCGCCGTGAATGGCGCCAGGCCCGTACCGCCGGCCAGCAGCAACAACGGACGGCGAATGTCGCGCAGGTAGAAACTGCCCAACGGCCCGGCCAGGCTCATGCTGTCGCCCGCCTTGGCCATGCCGGTGAGGAAGCTGCTCATCAAGCCACCGGGCACGTTGCGGATCAGGAAACTGACTTCGCCGTCGCGCTGCAACGAGCTGAACGAATAGGCGCGGGTCTGCTCGCTGCCCGGAATCCCGAGGTTCACGTATTGCCCCGGCAGGAACGCCAGTTTGCTCAGGGCTTCGCCCTTGATCGACAGCGCGATGGTGCTGTCGGACAACTGGCGCACGGCGCTGATGGTGGCGTCATAGCTGCCCTGACGGGTGCGGCACACTTCGGAAGAGGTCGGCACGCGCACCACGCAATCGCTCTGGGCGCGCATCTGGCAGGTCAGGACAAAACCTTGCTCGGCCTCTTCCGCGCTGAGTGCGTCTTCAATGTACTCCTCGCCCAAATCATAACGGCCGGCCTCGGCGAAGCATTTGCAGGTACCGCAAGCGCCGTCGCGGCAATCCAGTGGAATATTGATGCCCTGGCGATACGCGGCATCGGCCACGGTTTCGCCGACATTGGCGTCGATGAATCGAGTGACGCCGTCTTCAAAATTGAATGCAATGGAATGAGTCATGACCGCTGCCTCACAGGTGGTAGACATCGATGACCTGGCGAACGTAGTCGTTCTTCAGGATCACTTTCTTGGCCTTGATCAGCGGGTTCTCACCACGTACATCGAGGGTGTAGAAACTGCTGCCGAAATAGCTGTCGACGGTCTTGTAGCGAAAGCTCAGGGTGTGCCAGTTGAAGCGCACTTTGCAGATTCCGTCGGCCTGTTCGAGCAGCTCGATGTTGCTGATGTTGTGCGAGGTGCGGGTGTCCGGCATGGTGGCGCTGGAACGCTCGGTCTTGATGCGGAAAACGCGGTCTTCCAGGCCGGTGCGGTTGCCGTACCAGATCAGCGAAATTTCCCGCTGCGGGTCTTCGGTCAGCTCGTCGTTGTCGTCCCAGGACGGCATCCAGAACGTCGCGTCCGGGGCGTACAGCTCCAGCCATTCGTCCCATTGCCGATCATCGAGGTAGCGCGCTTCGCGGTAGAGAAAATCACGCACGGTGTCATAGCTGATGGTCATTGCACAGCCTCCACAGGAATCAGGTCGGACTGCTCGGCGGCCAGGGCCTTGAGCATGGTCTGCTGCCAATACTTGTGTTGCAGCACGAACAGGCCTTCGTCTTCGGTCCGCACGCCGCTGAGCAGCGGATGCAGGTCGATTTCCTTGGCCGCCTCATCGGCGCCTTCGATCCAGTGTTCGGCGCCACGGGACATGTCATTCCAGGCGGTCACGCTGCCCTGATAACTGGTCTGGCAGGAACGAAACTCTTCCAGATCATCCGGGGTGGCCATGCCGCTGACGTTGAAAAAGTCTTCGTACTGACGAATCCGGCTCGAACGGGCGTGGTCGCTTTCGCCTTTGGGGGCGATGCAGTAAATGGTGATTTCCGTGCGGTCGACCGAGATCGGCCGGGCGATACGAATCTGCGAGCTGAACTGGTCCATCAGGTACACGTTCGGGTACAGGCACAGGTTGCGCGAGTTCTCGATCATCCAGTCGGCGCGAGCCTTGCCGAAGTCCTGGGCCAGCTCATCGCGACGCTCGTACAGCGGACGGTCTTCGGGGTTGGACCAACGGGTCCAGAGCAGCATGTGGCCCTTGTCGAAGGAATAGAAACCACCGCCCTGCTTGGCCCAACTGCCGGCACTCATGGTCGGGTTGCAATCGCCAGCCTCGCGCTGCTTGCGCTGGTTCTGGGTGGCGGCGTAGTTCCAGTGCACGGAACTGACGTGATAGCCATCGGCACCGTTTTCGGCGGTGAGTTTCCAGTTGCCTTCGTAAATGTAGCTGGAGGAACCGCGCAGCACTTCCAGGCCATCGGTGGACTGATCGACGATCATGTCGATGATCTTTGCCGACTCGCCCAGGTGTTCAACCAGCGGCACGACATCGGCCTTGAGGCTGCCAAACAGGAAGCCGCGATAAGACTCGAAACGCGCGACTTTGGTCAGGTCGTGGGAGCCTTCGCAGTTGAAGCTCGCCGGGTAGCCCGCTTCGGCCGGGTCCTTGACCTTGAGCAGTTTGCCGGAGTTGTTGAAGGTCCAGCCGTGGAATGGGCAGGTGTACGAACTCTTGTTGCCAGACTTGTGCCGGCACAGCGTCGCGCCACGATGGCTGCAGGCGTTGAGGAACGCATTGAGCTCACCGTCCTTGTTGCGCGCGATGAAGATCGACTGGCGCCCCATGGTGGTGGTGTAGAAGTCGTTTTTGTTGGGGATCTGGCTTTCGTGGGCCAGGTACAGCCAGTTCCCTTCGAAGATGTGCTGCATCTCGAGATCGAACAGCCGCGGGTCGGTGAACATCTCGCGCTTGCAGCGATAGATGCCCTGTTCTTTGTCATCTTCGAGCAGGGAGTGAAGGTATTCGGGTCGCAGGGACATGGCCGCCGCCTCCATTGTTTTTATTCAGGCAGGGCCATGCTAGGACGGGGGGATGGGGCGGACTATCCGCTGGGTGCAGACCTGTATCCGTTTTGTGCAATGGGATTTTTTATGGGGGCGGGTGGCGTTTGCGGGAATACAGTCCACCGCTGATCCGGTGTAGGAGCAAAGCTTGCTCGCGATGGCGTCGTGTCAGGCGACATCAATCGTGAACCTGCCGGCCTCATCGCGGGCAAGCCATGCTCCCACAGGGATGGGCGGCGTTTGCGAGATCAGTGGCGGCGCTTGAGGGTGTCGGAAGGCAATTCGCCGAACTGTTTGCGGTAGTTTTCGGAGAACCGCCCCAAGTGCAGGAAGCCGTAATCCATCGCCACTTCCGTGACGTTGCGCACGTTGCAGGTCGGGTCGCTCAGGCAGGCGTTGATGCGTTCGAGGCGTTTTTGCCGGATGTAGTTTTTCGGCGTGGTGCCGGCGTTGCGCTCAAACAATCCGTACAACGAGCGCAGACTCATCCGCGCCTGGCGCGCCAGTTCTTCGCTGTCGATGTCTTGTTTGAGATGGCCCGCGATGTAGTCGGCAATCACCTCGAACGTGGCCGTCTGTGAACCGAGACTGATCCGGCTGACATTGGTCTTCATCAGGCTGAGCATCTTGCTGACGATGATCTGTGCGTAGTGCTCCTGCACTTTGGGAATCTGCTCGGTGGCCTCGGCTTCCTGGCAAATCATCGCCAGCAGACCGACAAAGCCTTCCAGTTCATCGAGCTGATAACGGTTCTCCAGAAACCGCACGCCCTGCCCCGGATAGCGCCAGCGCTGCTCATCGCACACGGATTCCAGCAACGGAGTGGGGACTTTGAGGATGAATTTTTCGCAATCGTCGGAATACGTCAGGTCCACCGGATCATCGGGATTGATCAGCAGCAACTCGCCGGGTGCGAAGTAGTGTTCCTGGCCGTGACCGCGCCACAGGCAGTTGCCGCGCAGCAGCACTTGCAGGTGATAGATGCTTTCCAGCGCACCGGAAGTGACCCGTACGCTGCCGCCATAGCTGATGCGGCACAGGTCGAGGCTGGCAAACTTGCGGTGATTGAGGCTGGCCAGCGGTCGCCCGGCCCGGGGCATCAGAATGCAATGGTTACCGACATGCTGATTGACGTAGCCCGACACCGCGTAAGGGTCGGCGTGGTCGAATACGGTGCTGCGCTGACTCAACAGTTGCGCTTGCATCATCGGGTCACTCTCATTGTTGTTATAGGTAACGTCGGGCCATTCTAGAACAGAGTGTCAGGAGCTTGAGATATTTCCGGCGAGCTGCACAAACCCCTTGTGGGAGCGAGCCTGCTCGCGAAAGCGGAGTGTCAGTCAACGTAGATGTTGAAGCTGATGGCCCCTTCGCGAGCAGGCTCGCTCCCACATAGTGGATCCTGTCGCGCTGTCAGTCCTCGAGTGCGCGGACCCGCTCGTGGCGTTGCTGCTCGTCGGGCTGTGCGGAGGCCTGCAAGGTGAAATCGAAGTCGATTTCAGCAAAGCGACCGCTGACACCATGGGCCGCTGCACGCTGTTGATCGTCGCTGAAGGTGATTTTGGCAATCAGCTCGTCACGGGTGGCATAGGCGAAATCGTCATGCAGGTATTGGTCACCATCGAGGTTGATCTGGGTGGTCAGGTGACGATGATCCGGCGCGGAGATGAAGAAGTGAATGTGCGCTGGCCGTTGCCCATGACGGCCCAGTTGATCGAGCAGTTGCTGGGTCGGGCCGTCCGGCGGGCAGCCATAGCCCGACGGCACGATGCTGCGAAAGCGATAGCGACCTTCGGCATCGGTGACGATGCGGCGACGCAGGTTGAACTCCGATTGAGTGGTATCGAAGTAGGAGTAGGTTCCGCCGGTGTTGGCGTGCCAGACATCCACCACCGCGCCGGCCAATGGTTCGCCGGCGGTGTTCTTGACCTGGCCCTGCATGAACAGCACCACACCCGGATCGACGCCGTCATCCAGTCGCGCTTCGCCTTCCGACAGCGGCGCACCCGCCACGTACAGCGGGCCTTCAATGGTCCGCGGCGTGCCGCCGGCCTTGCCAGCCTGCTTGTCTTCGGCGTCCATCAGCAGGTCGAGGTAATGCTCCAGACCGAGCCCGGCCACCACCAAACCGGCTTCTTGACGCGCACCCAGCACGTTGAGGTAGTTGACGGCTTTCCAGAACTCTTCCGGCGTCACGGCCAGGTCTTCGATGATGTTCACCGAATCACGCAGGATGCGGTAAACCAAGGCCTTGACCCGCGGGTCGCCGGCGTCATTGAGCAGACCGCTGGCCTCTTCGAGAAACTTCTGGACAGGGGCAGTGTGGGAAATCTTGACGTTCATTTTGGTGGGTTCCTCATCTTGTAATTATTAGCGTAGCGAACTGAACAGGCTGGGTTCAGCGGTCATCCTCGCGAATGGACGAAGGATGCCGGCACATCGCGTCGACCTCGATCGCCATGTACGGGAACAGCGGCAATTGCATGAGCAGGTCGTGCAGTTCCTGCACGCTGTCGACGTCGAAAACGCTGTAATTGGCATAGTGCCCGGCGATGCGCCACAGGTGACGCCACTTACCTTGCTCTTGCAGGCGCTGGGCCAGGGCTTTTTCGTCAGCCTTCAGCTTCGCGGCTGCTTCGGGATTCATGTCGACCGGCAGGTTCACGGTCATTTTTACGTGGAACAGCATAATGCTCTCCTCAGGCGTGATGAATGGCAGCAGACGTTTTGTCACGGCGGAAGAACGCCAGACGTTCTTCATCGAGGCTCAGGCCAAGGCCGGGTGTTTTGGGCACGTGCAACTCGAAATCGCGATAGACCAGCGGCTCACTGAGAATGTCTTCGGTCAGCAGCAATGGGCCAAACAGCTCGGTGTCCCACGCCAGCTTGTTCAGCGTGATAAAGGCATGGGCCGAGGCCAGGGTGCCGATGCCGCCTTCGAGCATGGTGCCGCCATACAGGCCGATACCGGCCGCTTCGGCAATCGCTGCGGTTCGCAACACGGAGCGCGGGCCGCCGTTCTTGGCGATTTTCAGAGCGAACACCGAGGCCGCGCCCTCCCGTGCCAGATTGAAGGCATCTTCCACGCACTCGATGGATTCATCGGCCATGATCGGCGCCGGGCTCATGGCATTCAGGCGCGCCATGCCGGCGCGATTGTTGCGTGAAATCGGCTGTTCGATCAGGTCGATGCCGTTGGTTCCCAGGATCCGGCAGGCGCGCAACGCGACCGCTTCATCCCAGGCCTGATTGACATCCACCCGCACGCTGGCGCGATCACCCAGGGCTTTTTTGATCGCGATGACGTGGGCCAGGTCGCGGTTGACCTCACCAGCCCCGATTTTCAGTTTGAAGATCCGATGGCGGCGCAGGTCGAGCATTTTTTCCGCTTCGGCGATGTCCTTGTTGGTGTCGCCACTGGCCAGGGTCCACGCCACTGGCAGGGCATCGCGAACACGACCGCCCAGCAGTTCGCTGACCGGAAGCCCAAGGCGTTTGCCCTGAGCGTCGAGCAAGGCGGTTTCGATACCTGATTTAGCAAAGGTGTTGCCACGGATGCTGCGCTCCAGACGCAACATCGCGGCGTTCACGTTGGCGCTGTCCTGACCCAGCAGCAGCGGCGCGAAGTGTTTGTCGATGTTGGTCTTGATGCTGTCAGGGCTTTCGTTGCCGTAGGCCAGGCCACCGATGGTGGTGGATTCGCCAATACCTTCAATGCCGTCGGCGCAGCGCACGCGAATGATCACCAGGGTCTGGTTCTGCATGGTGTGCATCGCCAGCTTGTGCGGGCGGATGGTCGGCAGATCGACGATGATCGTCTCGATCGATTCAATGGCTGTTGCAAGCATGTCGATACCCGTCAGGTTCTTAAAGTTCTGGAACCGATTCTGGTACGACTTTTTTTGGGAAGCCAATATAGAATTGGTCTGACTTGATACCTTTAAGGTATGCAACCGACTTGTGTCTGGAGGCTCCATGGAACTGCGTCACCTGCGGTATTTTCAGGTGTTGGCTCAAACCCTCAATTTCACCCGTGCCGCCGAACTGCTGCACATTGCCCAACCACCGCTGAGCCGGCAAATGCAGCAACTGGAGGACGAGCTCGGGGTGTTGTTGCTGGAACGCGGGCGGCCGCTGAAGCTGACCGACGCCGGGAGGTTTTTCCATGAACACTCCACCGCCCTTCTCGAGCAACTGGGCAAGGTGTGCGACAACACGCGACGGATCGGCCTGGGCGAAAAGACCTGGCTGGGCATCGGTTTCGCCCCGTCGACGCTCTACGGCGTGCTGCCGGAACTGATTCGCCGTTTGCGCAGCGGCGAGCCCCTGGAGCTTGAATTGGGGCTTTCGGAAATGACCACGCTGCAACAGGTGCAGGCGCTCAAGGCCGGGCGCATCGATATCGGTTTCGGGCGAATTCGCATCGACGACTCGGCGATCATCCAGACTGTGTTGACCGAAGATCGGCTGGTCGCCGCCCTGCCCGCCGGTCACCCATTACTGGCCGGGCCGATCAGCCTTCGTGAACTGGCAAAAGAACCGTTCGTGCTGTACCCCGGCAACCCGCGCCCAGGCTACGCCGATCATGTGATCGCGTTGTTCGAATCCTATGGCGTGAGCATTCATGTGGCGCAATGGACCAATGAGCTGCAAACAGCCATCGGCCTGGTGGGAGCGGGAATCGGCGTCACCCTGGTGCCGGCCTCGGTGCAATTGCTGCACCGCGACGACATCGGTTTCACGCCGTTGCTGGAAGACAACGCAACCTCGCCGATTATTCTCAGCAGGCGAGTGGGCGACGTATCGCCGGGATTGAATCATTGTTTGCAGATGATTGATGAACTGCAGCCGCGGGAGTAATTGCAGCTGTAACGCGATCCGTAGCAGCTTCAGCCGGCAAACGCCCGACGACCGGCGCGCATCTCGATGCGCAACTCGCCAATCAGGTTGGAGATATCGCGAACGGTGGTCAGCCGTGCTGGCGATACTCTGGTGATCAACAAAAGAGTTCGCCCGGAGGCGGGTTCGTAGACTTTGATCCGTAACGTTCCGTCCGGATTCACCGTACAGGCACAGGAACGCGGTTGAAAACCGGATTCAACAATGCGGCAAAGCTCAGGAACTGAAACCATGACTGACGCCTCCGTGGCCATTAATCGGATCCAACTTTCACAGCATAGATGCGCTTTTCCCATCCTGCGCCTGCCAATGGTGAAAAAAATGTTAGCTGTTTCTCACTTTGGCGATTTTTTTAGTGAGAAATCCC
Organism: Pseudomonas sp. LS2P72; assembly: GCF_054897865.1. Lineage (NCBI taxonomy): Bacteria > Pseudomonadati > Pseudomonadota > Gammaproteobacteria > Pseudomonadales > Pseudomonadaceae > Pseudomonas > Pseudomonas sp. LS2P72. Next base: position 3,070,933 of record NZ_CM142708.1, on the reverse strand, counting down.
CACCCCAGATCCAATTCCAGAGCCCCGGTAACTTAACCGGCTGTGAACTGTCGCGAACAGTACGCGCCATGGCGGCCCGTTGCAGCGCTGCCGTGTCGTCGTAAAACGGCTTCTCTGCCAGTTTCACCCCAGTGGCGCGGGCACTGTCGAGGAGGATTTGCAGGTACTCGCGAGCATGCCCGGCTGTGTAGCGATTGAGATCGTGGAAGGTCACCACCACCGGAATCACCCCATCTACCACCGGTAACTCGCCGAGGGCGATGCGCTCGCGCACTTCGGACATTGTGCGCAAGAAATGGGCCCGCCGCTGGGGGCTGGCGTTGAAGCCCCAGATTTTGCCGTCATTGGCGCTCAGGTCGGTGAGCAATACGTGCATGCCGTGCTGCTGATAGGCGGCGAAGACCCGTTTGTCATAGTTCCAGAATGGCGGGCGCACCAGGGTCGGCGGCGCGCCGGTGATCGCGGCGATGTCGGCGCTGCCTTTGCTCAGCGACTGCTCCAGTTCTTGCGGACTCAGGGAGCGATGATTGGTGTGCCCATGGGTGGCCGTGTGGAAACCCAGAATATGCCCTTCTGCGTGTTCACGGCGCATGACCTCGCGACCGATGTCGCTGTTGCCGGCACGTGGCGCACCGGTCTGCACGAAGAACACCGCTTTGAGGTTCGGCTGCACCGGGTTTGTGGCCAGACTGTCGAGCACCGTCATCGTCGGATTCCAGAAACTCGAGGCGCTGGGACCGTCGTCGAAGGTCAGCAGAAAACGGATCGGTGGTTGCGCGCTCAGACGCTGTTCGGTCTGCGGCGTCATTTCAATGGGAGAAGCGATGCACCCAACCAGCCCTGTGGCGATGATGAGTGCAGAGAGAACCTTGAACAGCTGTTTCATGTTTTGCCCATTTATCCTTCATCGGCCCGCAGGTCGCTGCGGGCCGAGGTTGGATAAGGGTACACAGTGTTTGGTTCCAGTGCTGCCCGGCATCGTGGATTACTGGGCAAACGCCTGCTGAAACGAGTTGTCGATAATCGGCGCAGTCGCCAGCGCTGCCGGCAGCGCTTTTACCTTGAACAGGAAGTCCGCCGTGCTTTGCAGATCCTTTGCTGCCTGCGCATCCACCGGGCCGACGGTCATGTGGGCCTGGCGCAACCAGTGGCGCGAGACGTTCTGGTCAAGGTTGGCTTTCTTCGCCCAGAGATCGGCGTACTCGTCGGTGTGGTTGTCGACCCAGGCCCGGGCCTTTTTCAGGCGCACCAGAAAATCGGCAATGGCTTCGCGTTTGCTGTCGATCGACGGCGTCGAGGCTGCGATGGCGCTCAGGCCGGGCATCAGGTTCTTGGCGGTGAGGATCGGCCGGGCGCCGGAGAACAGAATCTGCTGCGAGATGTACGGTTCCCAGACCGGGAACGCGTCGATGCTGCCCTGAGGCAACGCGGCGGCGGCATCGATCGGCATCAGTTTGATGAAGTCGACGTAGTCTTCCGGCAAGTCGGCTTTTTCCAGGGCGCGCAAGGTCAGTTGCTGGCTCCAGGCACCGGGCCAGTAAGCGACTTTCTTACCCTTCAGATCGGCGATGGTTTTCACTGGCGAATCCTTGGGCACCAGCAAGGCGATGGTGTCGGGGTTCTGCCGCGACACGCCGATCAGTTTCACCGGTGCCTGCTTGGCGGCGAGGAACAGAAAACCCGAATCGCCAAGAAAACCCAAATCCAGTGCGCCCGTATTCAGCGCTTCGGCCAGTGGCGCGGCGGCCTGGAAGTGTTTCCAGTCGACGGTATACGGCGCATCTTTGAGTACGCCCGACGCCTCCACCGAAGCGCGAACGTTGTAGTAGTTCTGATCGCCGACGTGCAGGACGACGGGCTCGGCGGCGTAAGCCAGTGGTGCGGCGAACAGTGCGCTGGTCAACAGACTGCGCACGAATCGGGACAGGTTCATCGGGGGCTCCTTGAGGGTTATTGCGATAGACCATATCGCTCTTATAAGCAGCATATTAAATACGATTTATGCATAAGCTAATGACCCGCGACAAACAGTGTCTGCGCAGCAACAGCGTTTCAACAGACTGTTTTCCATTGAACATTTCTCTGCCCCGACGCGCCCCTGTGATCGAAGCAACTAAGCTGAAAACACCAGTCAGCGCGTTTCAGTCAGAGTTCTTCGATCGGAGTATCAACCTATGTGTGGACGCCTGTCGCAGTACCGTGGCATTCACGATTTTGTCGCGGTATTGAGCATTCCCGACGCGTTGATCAACCACGTCGGTGATGAACCGCTGGCCCGTTACAACGCTGCGCCCACCACGCAACTCGCCCTCCTGCATCTGGAAAGCAACGGCCTGCACGCCGATTTTCAGCGCTGGGGATGGCGGCCGCACTGGGCGAAAGATCGGGCGGCACCGATCAATGCGCGGATCGAAAAAGTCGCCCACGGCGCATTCTTCCGGGCGATCTGGCCGCACCGCGCGATCGTGCCGATCGACAACTGGTTCGAATGGGTTGATGCCGGGGATTCGACGAGGCAACCGTGGCTCATTCGTCGACGGGACCGGGCGCCGATTTTATGCGCGGCGATCGGACAGTTTCCCGGCGCGAGTGGTGAACCGCGGGTCGACGACGGTTTTGTGATCATCACCGCCGACAGCGCGGGCGGCATGCTCGACATTCATGACCGGCGTCCCGTGGTCTTGTCAGCGCCACTTGCGCGGGAATGGCTTGACCCAGCCACCCCCAAAGATCGCGCGGAACAGATGGCGCTGTTGCAGGGCGAAGCCAGCGAGGTTTTCGAGTGGTACAAGGTGGACAAAGCGGTGGGCAATTCAAGAAATCAAGGCGCAGCATTGATTGATGAAATGCCATAAACAATCGCCCAATGAAAAGCCCCGCTTTGATAGCCGGGGCTTTTTTGTATATGCAGATCGGTCAAGGCTTCAGCGGACGCTCCTGGTCGCGGTCTGACAGTTCTTTACCGTCGTCGGGGTGCTTCCAGTGCGGCGTCGAACGCCTCTGCCGCTCAATCTCTTCTTCCGTGGGTTCGTCATCCACATCTTCATCCGGGTATGGACGCTTTGGATCATTAGCCATGCTCACCTCTCTTCCTGTAGGGGTCCCCTTTAAGCGTAGAGCAATTTGACGGGAACGACTTAGAGCCACCAACGCAACAAAAAGAAGAACCCCATGCTCAACAACATGCTGAGCAAGGTATTGCGGGTGTAAAGCACCAGCCCCACCGCCACCAGCGAACTGATCAGGTACGGGTTGTCCCACTGCAGATTCAGCTGCTTGTCCGGCATGAACACGATCGGCCCGCAGATCGCCGTCAGCATGCCCGGCACCGCAAAACCCAGGAACTGCCGCGCATTGCTGCTCAAGCGCACGGGCAGCCGCGGCTCCAGAAATACATAACGGTTAAGGAATACCAATAGCCCCATGCCGAAAATCACCGCCCAGACCATCATGTGCGTCCACCGTAGAATTTGTTGCAGATAAAGCCCGCGGTCATGCCCGCCAACCCCGACAGCACCAGCGCCGAGCCCCATTGCCAGTAGCTGAACAACACCGAGCAGAACAGCGACACCGCCACGCACACCACGGTCGGCACGCTCCGCACCACCGGGGTGATCAGAGCGATAAAAGTCGCCGCGATGGAGAAGTCCAGTCCAAGATGTTCCAGCCCCGGGATGCTGCTGCCGAGCACGATGCCGGCCAGGGTGAAGAGGTTCCAGGCGATGTAAAACGTCAGGCCGACACCCAACGCGTACCAGCGGTTGAACTGTTGTTTGTCATGCGCACTGGTCAGGGCAAACAGCTCATCGGTGAGCAAAAAACCCAGTCCCACACGCCAGCGACCCGGCAACGGCGAAATCACCGAACGCATGCTCATCCCGTAGAGCAAATGCTGGGACGTCAGCAGCAGCGTGGTCAGCAGAATCGAAAAGATCCCGGCACCGCCCTTGAGCATGCCGATCGCCACCAGTTGCGCCGCCCCGGCAAACACGATGCTCGACAACCCCTGACCTTGCAGCGGCGTGAGATTGGCCTCGATGGCCATGGAACCGGCCAGCAATCCCCAGGGCGCGGTGGCCAGGGACAACGGCATGATGGCCGCAGCGCCGCGAAGAAAGGCACTTCGCGGCATGAGTGAATTGGACATAACGCTCTTCAACCAGAGAAAGACCTCAGACTGTGCCAGCAACTGCAGCCGCTGGCTTGAACAATCTTGCGCACTTGTGCCGCGCACTTGTGCCGCACCGCTGAACCGCAAACAATTCGATGGAGCGCCAGCAACCCGCCCGAGTACCATGGAGCCATTCGCATAACGCGTCAGGGAGTCGACATGCTTTACCGAATCGCCGCCGACGGGCTGGTCCTGTTTCATCTGTTGTTCATTCTGTTCGTGCTGTTCGGCGGGTTGCTGGTGCTCAAATGGCGCCCCCTGATCTGGTGGCACCTGCCTGCGGCTGTGTGGGGCGTGTCGGTGGAGGTCTTCCACCTGATCTGCCCGCTGACCGAGTGGGAAAACCTCATGCGCGACGCGGCCGGGCAAACCGGTTATAGCGGCGGTTTCATCGAACATTACGTGTGGCCGGTCATTTATCCGGCGGGCCTGACACCGGCAATTCAGCTGGGACTGGGCAGCGTGGTGCTGTTGGTCAACGTGCTGGTCTACCTTCGATTGATCCGGCTGTGGAAATTACGCCGGGCAACCTGAAACCCAGATCAAAAGATCGCAGCCTGCGGCAGCTCCACTGGGATATGCGTTTCCCGGAGCTGCCGCAGGCTGCGATCTTTTGATCCTGTCCGTTCAAGTGACCGGTTTGTTTGAATTCAGTTAGCGATGACGCTCATGTTCCGACCGCTGGCCTTGGCCACGTAGAGCGCCTTGTCGGCGGCGCCCACCAGGTCGTTGGGCTGGGTTTGTGCCGCCGGATCATAAGCGGCGACCCCCAGGCTGACCGTCACCGTGCCTTCACCCCCCCCACTGTGCTGGATGCCGGCCTGCTGAACCGCGCGGCGGATTTTTTCCGCCACCATAAACGCCCCCACGTAGTCGGTCCCGGGCAGTACCACCGCAAACTCTTCGCCGCCATAGCGGGCAGCCAGGTCGCCGGGGCGCTTGATGTTGTCCCTGATGATCGTGCTGATGTTGCGCAAACACTCATCACCGGCCACATGGCCGTAAAGATCATTGAAGCTTTTGAAGTGATCGACATCAATCATCAGCAGCGCGAGGTGGGTCTGGTTGCGCCTGGCGCGGCCCATTTCGGCGAGGATGAACAAATCGAACTGACGCCGGTTGGACAGCCCGGTCAGTGCGTCCTCCAGCGCCAGCAACTCAAGGCTGCGATTGACCTCGATGAGTTTTTCCTGCGCATCCAGCAATACGCCCTGCACGTGATTCTGCTGCTTCATGAGGCGGATGAGGCGATAACCGAGGACGCCCAGAAACCCCAGGAATAACGAGACGATCCCGGCACTCAGCAGTACCTCCTTACGCCAGGCGGCCAGGACTTCATCTTTATTCAGAGCCGCATAGATGATCAGCGGATACCCGTCGACCCTGCGAAATCCGACCACCCGCTCGACACCATCCACATAGGACGGGACCATCGCCGTGCCTGAATTGCCCTTGGGCAACAGTTGCGTAAACAGCGGTCCCTTGGCGACGTTGATGCCGATTTCAGTTTCTTTGAACGGTCGGCGAACGACGATGGTGGCGTCATCGGCTATCAGGTTGATCACGCCGTTATGGCCCATGTCGATGCTGTCGTAGAGCGTAAGGAAGTGGCTGAGATAGAGGCTTGCCAGCGCCACGCCGGCAAAGCTGCCATCCGGATGATTGATCCGGCGGGAAACCGTCATGACCCATTCACCGCTCGAGCGGCTCTTGATCGACGGGCCAATATGAGGCCCGCGATCAGGATGATCACGATGAAAAATGAAATATTCGCGGTCGGAATTGTTGGCATTGGGCAGGGCGGCGTGGTTGGAATTGGCAATCCAGCGCCCTTTTTCGTCATAAACAAACAACCCATGGAGTTGGCTCAGCTCACTGCGCTGGGTACTGAGCAAACGCTCCAACCGGGGTATCCGGGCCTGGTCGATGCCATCGTTTTCCAGGCGATCCACCAGGGTCAACAGCAACGTATCGGCTTGCTTGATCGACGCTTGCGCTTGTGAGGCCAGGGTCTGGGCAAGGTTGGACATCGCCACTTCTTTGTCATGCAGATGGTACTGGCGCGAGTTCCAGGCTTCCCAAATCACGATAGCCGTCATGGACAGGCACACCGCGACCAGCAGAATCACCGCAGAGCGTACCTTGAGTGTGGCCACGGCTTGCTCGGCGACCCAAGGCACGCCATGGCGGGATTGTTCAATTCGATTGTTAACGGATGGATGACCCATGACGCTCCCTGAATCCTGACCACAGGGCGAATCTTCCCGCTCGCCCTTTTTATGAACCCCTGGCGGGTATGAGCCGCCTGCTGGGAGGCGACTATGCCTCATCAAACACCCGATAGGTGATTTGCGCGAGAATTATTCTCACCATTGATTCGCCAGGAATAAAGTTCAGTGTTTGTTTAACTGATCGGCATTAGACCCAACGGGGCGGTTTCTGCCCGCACCAGCGATCCTACCGAGGCGTCTGTTTCACGGCCTCGATCCAGGCGGGATTCAATTGCGTCTGATCAGTCTCGATGCCCAGCGCTTCCATCCGCGCCTTGTGCTGATCCACCTCGCGGGTCAATTGGCTGTGATCACTGGAATTGCCGTCCAGCTCGTGCATCTGGCTCAAGCCCAGATGGTAGAAACGCAGCAGCTTCATGGCCGTTGGATCCTCCTTCTCCACCGCCGCCGTCACCTGATGCATGACGTTAGTGATGCTCATCAGGCTGCGTTTGAGCTGCCAGCCGTAAACCGCCGGGGCCATCCAAGGCTGGGTCCAGAACATGCCGCGCATCAGCGCGGCCATCAGCAGCACCGCCACAAACACGCCACCGACGTTGAATCGCAGATTGTCGCCGCCGGGTTCACCGAACAGCGCCACCGCCGTGGTGGACAACACCATCGCCAGGGCTAGGAAAATCAAGGCTATGATTATCGTGCTGCGTCGCGTCTGGCTTCGATAGCGTTCGGGGTTCTGCGGCTGGATTTCGAACATCGCGACGGGGTTCCTTGAGGGCATGGGTAAAAAGGTTGCGGGGCATTATCGCCTCTGCAGGGGATTTAGCTATGCTGGGGCTCCTTTTCATCTTTTCATCGTCAAACGGGGACATGGCGATACAGCGCAGTTCGTGCCATCTTCTTTCATGGATACATACTATTCGGATGCCATTTGCCTGTATGAAATGGCATCGTTTTAAGGATCATTGAATGACCCAACGACAAGTAATCAACGCCTCGGTCAGCCCAAAAGGCAGCCTGGAAACCCTTTCTCAACGTGAAGTACAGCAACTGAGCGAAGCCGGATCCGGCAGCACCTACACCTTGTTCCGCCAGTGCGCCCTGGCCATCCTCAATACCGGCGCCCATGTCGATAACGCCAAAACCATCCTCGAAGCCTACAAGGACTTCGAAATCCGCATTCACCAGCAGGACCGCGGCGTACGCCTGGAACTGCTGAACGCCCCGGCCGACGCCTTCGTCGATGGCGAAATGATCGCCAGCACCCGGGAAATGCTCTTCAGCGCCCTGCGCGACATCGTCTACACCGAAAACGAACTCGACGCCCAACGCATCGACCTGAGCACCTCCCAGGGCATCAGCGACTACGTGTTCCACCTGCTGCGCAACGCCCGCACCCTGCGCCCCGGCGTCGAGCCGAAGATCGTGGTGTGCTGGGGCGGCCACTCGATCAACACCGAAGAATACAAATACACCAAGAAAGTCGGCCACGAACTGGGCCTGCGCAGCCTCGACATCTGCACCGGTTGCGGTCCGGGCGTGATGAAAGGCCCGATGAAAGGCGCGACCATCGCCCACGCCAAGCAGCGTATCCAGGGCGGCCGCTACCTCGGATTGACCGAGCCGGGCATCATCGCAGCCGAAGCGCCGAACCCGATCGTCAACGAGTTGGTGATCCTGCCGGACATCGAAAAACGTCTGGAAGCCTTCGTCCGCGTCGGCCACGGCATCATCATTTTCCCGGGCGGCGCCGGCACGGCCGAAGAGTTCCTGTACCTGCTCGGCATCCTGATGCACCCGGACAACGCAGGCCTGCCCTTCCCCGTGGTCCTCACCGGACCGAAACATGCCGCACCGTATCTGGAACAACTGGATGCGTTTGTCGGCGCCACACTGGGTGAAGCCGCCAAGCAACACTACGAGATCATCATCGATGACCCGGCCGAAGTCGCGCGTCAAATGACTCAAGGCCTCAAGGCAGTCAAACAGTTCCGCCGCGAGCGCAATGACGCGTTCCATTTCAACTGGCTGCTGAAGATCGACGAAGGCTTCCAGCGCCCGTTCGATCCAACTCACGAAAACATGGCCAACCTGAAACTGAGCCGTAACCTGCCGGCCCACGAACTGGCCGCCAACCTGCGTCGCGCGTTCTCCGGCATCGTCGCCGGCAACGTCAAGGACAAGGGCATCCGCCTGATCGAAGAGCACGGGCCGTACCAGATCCGTGGCGATGCGGCGGTGATGCAACCGCTGGATCAACTGCTCAAAGCCTTCGTCGCCCAGCACCGGATGAAACTGCCGGGTGGCGCGGCGTATGTGCCGTGTTATCAAGTGGTTGCGTAACAGGCACCATCAAACAACCCTGTGGGAGCGAGCCTGCTCGCGATAGCTGTGTGTCATTCAACCTGATGTTGACTAACACACCGCCATTCGCGAGCAGGCTCGCTCCCACAGTGGTTTATAGGTGATCCGCATCAATGATCGCCTTGGCAAAGGCCTGCGGATCTTCCTGCGGCAAGTTGTGGCCGATGCCCCCGCTGATGAGTCGGTACTCATATTTGCCGGTGAAGCGCTTGGCATAATCTTCGGCAGCCGGATGTGGCGCCCCATTGGCGTCACCTTCCATCGTGATGGTCGGCACTGTAATGACCGGGGCCTTGGCCAGCCGCTGCTCCAGCGCTTCATATTGAGGTTCGCCCTGAATCATTCCCAACCGCCAGCGGTAGTTGAAGATCGTAATAGCCACATGATCGGGGTTGTCCAGGGCCACCGCGCTGCGGTCGAAAGTCGCGTCGTCGAACGTCCATTTCGGGGAGGCCAGCTCCCAGATCAACTTGGCGAAGTCGTGGCGATTTTTTTCGTAACCGGCCTGGCCGCGTTCGGTAGCAAAGTAGAACTGGTACCACCATTGCAGCTCGGCCTTGGGCGGCAACGGATTCTTGCCGGCGGCCTGATTGCCGATGAGGTAGCCGCTCACCGAGACCAGTGCCTCCACCCGTTCCGGCCAGAGCGCCGAAACGATGCCCGCCGAGCGCGCGCCCCAGTCGTAGCCACCGAGCACGGCCTTCTTGATCTTGAGCGCATCCATAAAGTCGATGACGTCACTGGCCAGCGCGGCAGGCTGGCCGTTGCGAACAGTCTTGTCGGACAGGAAATGTGTGTCGCCATAGCCCCGTGCATACGGTATCAGCACCCGGTAACCCTTGGCCGCCAACAAGGGCGCCACTTCGCTATAGCTGTGAATGTCGTAGGGCCAACCATGCAGAAGAATCACCACCGGACCATCGGCGGGACCGACTTCGGCGTAAGCCACATTCAGCAACCCGGCGTTGACATGCTTCAGCGGGCCGAACGAGTTCGCGTTGAGGGTGCCGGTGCTGGCCACCACAGGCTCTGGCGTCGCGGCTTGCGCATTAGCAGCACCAAGAGCACCTAAGTGCATCAGCGCGAAAGCGAGGACCGATGGGCCAAAGAAACGACGACGTGAGTCGTTTTTTTTGCTCAACACATTCATCTTCATGGCGATTTCCCTGGAAGTCATTGACCTGGTGTTCTGGACGACGTGAGTCAGCCATCACGGGTTGGTGAGCAGGCTGCGCGTTCATCGGTTTCGACAGCGATAAGCGTAGTGGAACGATCAGCCGCCCTGATTGCCGCACTCTGCGAATTTGCTGTAATCGAGGACTTTCTGCGTGCCGCTGGAATCGAGGTAGGTCAGGCGGGCATCGACAATGCCGCAATTGCCGCCGCCATTGTCGACGACCGAAACCACTTTCTTGATATCCAGGTGGGTGCCGTGAGAAGTTGTCTGCGACGGCGCTTGAACATCGGCATGGGCCGAAAATGCTGCAACGTTCAGGACCGCGAAGAAGCTGGCGGCAATCAGTGTGTTCCAGTTCATGGTGATTTCCTCAGGGTTGCAATGGGCGGTGGTTGTGAGGCAAGTCGTCTTGCCTCGATGGGACCCATTTGATCTTCGCGAGGTATCTGCCATGTGTCGTAAAACCGGAATTAATAAGGCGTAAGGTGTCTGCGGGAGCATCCGATACAGTGCGATACACAGCGAACAACAAGAGGCTTGAGCGATGGAACATGTGAACCACATCCTGATCGTCGACGACGACCGGGAGATTCGCGAGCTGGTCGGCAATTACTTGAAGAAGAACGGCCTGCGCACCACCGTCGTCGCCGATGGCCGGCAGATGCGCAGCTTTCTGGAAACCAATCAGGTGGACCTGATCGTGCTGGACATCATGATGCCCGGCGATGACGGCCTGCTGCTGTGCCGCGAATTGCGCTCGGGCAAGCACAAAGCCACGCCGATCCTGATGCTCACCGCACGCAACGACGAAACCGATCGCATCCTCGGCCTGGAAATGGGTGCCGACGACTACCTGACCAAACCCTTCGCCGCCCGCGAACTGCTGGCGCGGATCAATGCCGTGTTGCGCCGCACCCGAATGCTGCCGCCCAACCTGCTGATCACCGAAAGCGGCCGCCTGCTGGGCTTCGGCCGCTGGCGCCTGGACACCACCGCCCGGCACTTGCTCGACGAAGACGGCACGATGGTGGCCCTCAGTGGCGCCGAATACCGTCTGCTGCGGGTGTTCCTCGATCACCCGCAACGGGTGCTCAGCCGTGACCAGCTGCTCAACCTGACCCAGGGTCGCGACGCCGACCTGTTCGACCGCTCGATTGATTTGCTGGTGAGCCGTCTGCGCCAGCGATTGATGGATGACTCACGGGAATCGACTTATATCAAAACCGTGCGCAACGAAGGCTATGTGTTCTCCTACCCGGTGGAAATGCTCGGCGCAGAATCATGAAGCGCTCCCCCCGCAGAACTTGAGGAGACTTTTTCATAGGGTTTTGTATCCGTATGTATAAGAACCCGCGACAGATACGCAGACACCGATTTCGGCTTGTTCGAGTACACATCACCGATACACCCGAGCGTTTAACTGTGATCACCGGATAGCAGCCGCTACCGACCCACTCACACTAAACGCACGGAGAATCCCCCATGATCAACTTCTCGAAAGTCTCGTCCCTGGCACTCGGTCTGGCACTGGTTGGTGGTCTCGGCCTGTCGAGCCTGGCGTCGGCCCACATCGGCAATGCGGCGTCCCCTGGCCAGGTTCAACAACTGCTGGTGGAAGGCGGTTCCGATCGTCTGATCGAGAATCGCGTGGCCGAAGGCGGTGCCGACCGTCTGCAAGAACTGCGCGAACGTGTGGCATCGGTCAGCCCAAGCAACGCCCTGCGCGGTGGTGTGGTTGTGGCGGAAAACCGCGCCGAGTTCGGTTCGAAGTATCAGCGGTATTGATCAAGATCTACACAGCGACAAAGGTCAAATGTGGCAGCGAGCTTGCTTCCACATTTGACTGCGTTTCCGTCAGTTAGAGGGTGTCCTAGATTTTGTGTAAACGGGATTTTTATTAAACCGTTAACAGCCGATCTTCGAACTGGATACTGAAGCGATTCAAGGCCGCTTTCCAGTCCCGGATCGGCATCGTCCACTTCTTGCTGATGTTGTTCAGCGCCAGATAAAACAGTTTCATCACCGCGTCATCGGTCGGAAATGAGGCGCGCGTTTTGATCACTTTGCGCAGGCTCATGTTGATCGATTCGATGGCATTGGTGGTGTAAATCACCTTGCGAATTTCGGCTGGATAGTCAAAAAACGGGATCACCCGAGCCCAGTTTCGCCGCCATGACAGGCTGATCGACTGGTACTCGGCATCCCATTTGGCTTCAAATTCGCAGAGTCGTTGTTCGGCCAATTCGGCGGTTGCCGAGGTGTAAATCAGTTTGAGATCAGCCGCCACCTCTCGCTGCTTTTTCCACGACACGAAGTTCAAGCTGTTGCGCACCATGTGCACGATGCACAGCTGAACGACGGCTTTTGGGTAGACGGCTTCAATGGCTTCAGGGAAACCTTTGAGACCGTCCACGCAGGCGATGAAGATGTCCTGCACGCCCCGATTCTTGAGTTCGGTCACCACTTGCAGCCAGAACTTCGCGCCTTCGGTTTGAGCGATCCACAGACCCAGCACTTCCTTGTGACCGGCCATATTGACGCCGATAGCCAGGTAAACCGCCTTGTTGCGCACGGCGCCAGCGTCACGCACTTTGACGTGAATGCAGTCCAGATAGAGGATCGGGTACAGCGCGTCCAGTGGTCTGGCTTGCCACAGCTTGACCTCGTCACTCACCGCGTCGGTAATCGCCGAGATCAGGCTGGGAGAGACCTCTGTGCCGTACATTTCCTGTAAGTGAGCCTGGATTTCTCTGACACTCAAACCGCGAGCGTAGAGAGAGATGACTTTGTCATCGAAGCCCGTCCAGCGGGTTTGATGCTTGGCCACCAACTGCGGCTCGAAGGACGCCTGCCGGTCGCGAGGGATGTCGAGCGGCAGTTCGCCGAAGTCGCCCTTCAGGGTTTTACCGCTGTGACCGTTGCGCGCATTGGCGGCGGTGTTGGTGATCGCTGCGCTTTTGTCGTGCCCCAAGTGTTCGGTCATCTCGGTTTCAAGGGCCCGCTCCACCAGCATCTTGGTGAGCTGTTTGAGCAGGCCGTTTTCGCCGATCAGATCTTCGGGCTTTTTGTAGTTGGCCAGCAGACTGTCGGCCAGTTTAACCAGTTCAGGATCAGGCTTGACTCGTTTGGCGCGCTTGGGTTTTGGCTCGGTCATTGGATTTCCTTGGGGTAGGCAGTCTCCTGCCAAATGACCGTTTACACAAAACTAATTACACCCTCGTCAGTTAAAAGCCTTCTGCCTATCCCTCCACGCATCACACTCATAAGTCCTTCAACTCAAGCAGCGCTGGCTCAGCGACAGCACACCCCGCTGACGATGGATCAACGCTCTCGATAACAACTATGCCTCAGGGTGTTTTTTCATCACGACGCTCCAGCACTACAGTGGCCCCCATCTTCTCCCCACGCTCTGGAGCTCCATCATGAAAAGCATCATCGGTCTTGGATTCACCCTTTCGGTTCTTGGCGCTACCTCCGCCATCGCGGCCCCACACGCCACCTCGCCAGTCGTTGCCGCGGCCAAAGTCAGCCAACCGGCCACACTGAACGTGAACACCGTCGGCGTTGATCGCAAAGACAGCCAGGCGAGCACACTCTACGTCGCTGAAAACCGCCCTGAGTTCGGTTCGAAGTATCAGCGTTATTGATCAACGGCCTTGTGCCGCTTGAAACAAGAAACCCCGGGGAGATGCGATCTCCCCGGGGTTTCTTGTATTTAATGTTGAAATACAGGCTCGAGATATCTGTAGCAGCTGCCGAGCCTGCGAGGTGTGGTGAGGGGATTTATCCCCGTTGGGCAGCGAAGCGGCCCCTGTTTTTCCAGCCACACTGCGTCCAATGGATTACGACTGCTTCGCAGCCGAACGGGGATAAATCCCCTCGCCACAACGCAGCTGCTATGTATGGACTCGCCCCCACTGTCTACCCGCTTTTAAAAAAACTGCCGCCCCGTTGCATCTATGTATTAGGCCTGTTCGAGGAAGCCGTCGTCGGCTTCTGGCCAAAATTGGAAGAGCTCGTGGCATGCCGATTACAGTCAGGCCTCGAAGGCCACTAGCAGCTTAGGCATCACTCCACGCCGGTCTTACCAGGGGTCAATGTTTTTTCAGCAACAGGTTGGTCAGTAGGTACCTCGGTGGCAGAACTCGGTGGATCAGTGGCTCATCGTCGCTTGCTGGCCGTCGGCGGGCTGGCGACGATAAGTCTGGTCATTCTGTAAAAGCACCCAGACGATGCGCAGGTTGCGATTGGCCAACCTGACCGCTGCGTCCTTGCGGCCCAATCGGCTCATCCAGCGCAACAAACGGCGGTCGTCGGGCTGTTGGGAATCAGGTCGCAACTGCTGCAATACCGCGTGGGCACCCTGGATCATCAGGCTGCGCAAATAGCTATCGCCTCGCTTGGTCATGTCCCCCAGTTGAATCGTCTTCCCGCTGCTGTGCTGATCAGGGACCATGCCGAAGTACGCGGCGAACATGCGAGCATTGAGAAAACGCTCAGGCTTGGTTTCCTTGGCCACCAGCGCCGTAGCGGTGATTGGGCCGATACCGCGCACCGTCATCAACCGTTTGGCTGTCTTGTCGGCGTTCGCGGCCACTTCCAAACGTCCCGTCAGGACGTTGATGCGCTCGCCCAAATGGCGCCACTCGGCCAACAGTTCGTCGATCAGCTCGCGCAACAGGGCAGGCACCGGCTGGGTGGCATCCTCCAATATCCGCGGGATTCTCTGGCTGATCGCGACGTCGCCCTGTGCCAGCGCAATCCCGTGCTCAAGCAGCAGGCCGCGCATCTGATTACTCACGGCGGTGCGGCGACGCACGTAACCTTGACGAGCGCGATGCAGTGCCTGCATGGCCAGCGCTGCGACACTTTTGACCGGCACTGCGCAGATCTTTTCGTCGCGACCGGCACGCAGGATGGCCAGCGCATCGTTACGATCATTTTTAGGGCCGCTGCGATGCTTGGCCACCAGACCGGCAGGCAGAATCCGCGCCAGGTTGCCTTGATCCTGCAGCTGCCGGGCCCAAGCTTGAGCGCCTGGGCCGGTCTCCATCAGGACCACGACATGAGGCGGCAGCTGGCGGAGAAACTCGTAGAACGCCTCGCGCGACTTGATCCGCTGCTCATAATGCACCTTGCCGAGGGCGTCTTCGCCGGCGAGCTGGAACACATGCTTGGCCAGGTCGACCGCCACGGTAGTGCAGGCCGATAAATCGGCAGAAGACAAGGATTGATCAATCGAAGTATGCTTTTTCATGGACTCGCCCTCGCTGTCGTTGGCTGTTTAGACTGCCACCGTGGCGCATTGACGCCTCGGCGTGGGCGAGTCCATTCAATTACAGAAGCGGTGTGGTTGTCAGGCGAGCGGCGAGGGCCTTGGCCTGGCTTGCGACGTCAGTCACCGCCGTGCTTTCCCACCACACGCCGCGCAACGGTGGGCCCATGGCGAACAGACGGCTGGCGACGTGTTCATCGGCGCCCGACACCGCGCCATCGACTGCCGCCGCAATCCCCAGCGCCAACGGCCCCGGCCGGACAAGTCCGCGCGCCAGCAGTTGTCGTGGCAGCGGTCGGGCCACTCGTCGCCAGTCATATTCGATACCGCTGGAATTGATCAACGCCGCGCCGCTGACAACAGTAGTTTCTGATTCACCACGACGCCGAATACGGATGCTCACTGCGCCGTCCGCTGAAGGCTCCAGCCCTTTGAACGACGCCGCCTGAATCCGCAACCGCCCTTCCTTGTGCAACCGCTCCACCAGTTCGGCACTCAACGGCGGCGAGCGGTGGTGATGGCTTTCCCACCACGGCCGCACATGCCGCACAAACTGCCGACGCTGCACGTCCGTCGCCTGATTCCACAAGCGGCCAATGTGCGCCCGTACGGTGTCGAGCGGCGCCTGCCAGTCGATGCCTTGAGCGATGGCGTCCCGGCAATGCCGACGCAGTTCGCGCACCAGCTGTCGCGGTGTGCGAATGCTCTGATCCTCGGCAAGAAAATCCACCCAGGCCGGAGGCTGACGACGCACATGAGGCAGCAAGCCATGCCGGGAAAACACTTCGATCGGCCCGCGATGCCCGGCCTGTTCCAGCGACACCACGGCATCGACCATGGTCAGGCCCGAACCGATGATCAGCACGGTCGACTGCGGATCAAGTTGTCGCATGGCGGCGACGTCCCATGGATCAAGCGCCGCCGCGTTCAAGCCGCTGGACTCGGTCTGTGGCGTACGCGCAGCAGCAAACATCCCCGTGGCCAACACCGCATAAGCGCCCTGCAAGTGTTGCCCGTCGCTCAACGTCAGCAACACAGAATCATCCACCGTTTGCAGGTCAACCACCTCGGCCCGAACATGCTCGACCGTTGACCCGTTCACCGCCCCCGCTGCTTGCGCTTCGGCCAGGCGCTGCTGCACGTACAGGCCGAAAATCCCCCGAGGCGGAAACAATTCGCTGACCGGCACATGCTGCTCGTCAGACTCCGGCCAGCCACCGGCAGCGATGTACTCGGTCAACCATTGGGTCAGGTCGTCGGCGCTGTCCGGGTCGACGCTCATCCGCGCCGCATTGCCGTTAAGCGTATGGCCCAATTCGACCGCGCTGTACGCCTCGCCCCGTCCCAGTTCGGCGCGGGGTTCGATCACCAGGACCTGGCGTTTGCCCGGCAGGCGCAGCAACTGCGCCGCCAGCATTGCGCCGCTGAGGCCGCCGCCGACGATCAGGATGTCCGCGTGGCGGATGGCGTCGGTGGCCTGTCCGCTTTGGGTTTCAGTCATGGCGTTCTCACTGATCAGTGTTTACCTAAATAGAAGTCATGCAGATCACCCCGAGCCAGCAGCGCCTCGCTACTCCCGGACAGCACCACTCGGCCGGTGTTGAGGACGTAGGCCGTCGATGCGTACTTGAGCGCCACATTAATGTTTTGCTCGGCAATCAGGAAGCTCACCTGCTCCTCGCGATTGAGCTGGGCGACGATCTCGAAAATCTCCTGGACGATAATAGGCGCCAAACCCATGGAAGGCTCATCAAGCAGTACCAAAGTAGGACGCGTCATTAAGGCCCGGCCTATGGCGACCATCTGCTGCTCGCCCCCGGACGTCAGCCCGGCCTGGGTTTTGCGCTTGGTTTTCAGGCGTGGGAACCAGGCATAGATTCGCTCCAGATCACGGGCCATGTCCTGACGACTCAAGCGCCGGACAAACCCGCCGCTGCGCAGGTTGTCCTCGACCGTCAATTGCGGGAACACATGCCGACCTTCCAGCACATGCACCATCCCTTGGCGCACTCGCAGGCTCGGATCGACGCCAGCCGTGTCATGACCGAGAAACTCGATCGTCCCGCGACTGACCTCCGCCCGCTCGGCCCGAACCAACCCGGAAATCGCCTTGAGCGTGGTGCTTTTGCCCGCGCCGTTGGCGCCGAGCAACGCGACGATGCCGCCCTTGGGCACCGACAGCGTCACTCCAGCGACGGCCAGGATCGCACCGTCGTAGATCACTTCGATGTCGCTGACTTGCAACAGGTCATTGGCAGCAATGTCGCTGGCGGCTTGGCTCATGGGTTATTCATCCCCGTTGCAGGTACGTGGCGTCAGGCCTTTTTCCTTGGCGAAGGCCGCAGATTTTTCATCGATCAAGGGACGCAGCAAGGCGCGATCCGCCGCAATCCAGTCGCTGATCAGCGTCCAGTTGGCGCCGTCCCATTGCTGCACTCGCGCTGAACCGCCACCTTCGTGGTCACGGCAGGACAGCTTGAGGTTCTGCATCAGGCCGAGGTAGCCCATGTCCTTGAGGCGCGTGTCGTCGATATTCAGATGTTCCAGACCCCAGCGTCCCTCTTCGCCATTCAAAGGACGCTTGCCGAATTTACCTTGGGCCGTGCGAATCGCTTCCACCATCACTGCCGCATTCACCAGCCCGGAGTTGTAGTAGACGCTGCCAAAATTCTTCAGGTCCTTGAGGTCGCTTTTGCCCTTGTCGAGGATGGACTGCTTGAGGCGTTTGTGGATCTCGAAATCGGTGCCGGCCGGATACGGCGTCAGCGCCAGATAACCTTTGGCAGCGGCGCCTGCGGGCAATACGTCTTCGCTGGAACTGGCCCAGATGTCGCCGACGATATGGTCCACCGGGAAGCCGAAACGCGCGGCCGTCTTGACCGCCACCGGCGTCGACACGCCCCAGGTGCGCAGGAACACCCAGTCCGGGTTGACCTGGCGAATCTGTCGCCATTGCGCCGATTGTTCGTTGCCCGGATCGGCCACCGGAATCTGGATGTTCTCGAAGCCGTACTTCTCGGCCAGCAGCTTCAGCGGGCCGAGGGTTTCACGCCCATACGCCGAGTCGTGATAGACCGTGGCGATCTTCTTGCCCTTGAGTTTGTCGAAGCCGCCCTCGCGCTGCGCGATGTAGTTGATCAGGCTGGAGGCCTCGCTGTAGAAGGTCAGCATCACCGGGAAGTTGTACGGGAACACCGTGCCGTCAGTGGCTTCGGTGCGGCCGTAACCGAGGGTAATCAGCGGGATTTTGTCGACTTCCGCCCGCTCGCTCAGCGCATAGGCTGCTGGCGCGCCGTTGGGTGAATAGATCGCCACCGGGGCGCCATCCAAACCTTTTTTGAAGCGCTCGTAGCACTCGATGCCCTTCTCCGCCGTCCACTCGGTTTCGCATTCCTGCCAGACCAGTTTCACGCCGTTGATCCCGCCTTCCACATCGTTGATGTAGTTCAGGTAATCGAGCATGCCGGCCCACACTTGCACACCGCTGGAGGCGTAAGCGCCGACACGGTAAGTGGCCAACGGGAAGAATTGCTGGTCCGGCGAAGCCTCAACCATCGGCACCGCACTGCCGAAAGCCGCCAACGTCAGGGCGGCGCCGGCCAGGGAACGTTTCAAGGATGCACGCATGTTGTCTCTCTAATCGTTGGGGAATTCAGAAGCGCAGCGGCCAGTGGCTCAGCCGTTCACGAAGGTTGCTCAGCAGGCGGATCAGGCCTTCCGGTTCCTTGATCAGGAACAGGATGATCAGCACGCCGAAAATGATTTTTTGCAGGTTCTGCAATTGGCCGGCGTCCACCGAACCGCCGAACAACGCTTGCCCGGCGTGGCTGAGCAGGATCGGCAGCAGGCTGATAAACGCCGCACCCACGAAGTTGCCGGCGATGCTGCCCATGCCACCGATAATGATGATGAAGAGGATCTGGAACGATCGATTGATATCGAAGCTACTGGCGCTGGCGGTGCCCAGATAGGCGAAGGCCCACAGTGCCCCGGCGATGCCGAGGTAAAACGAGCTGACGGCGAACGCCAGGTGCTTGTAGCGCACCACCGGAATGCCGATCACAGCGGCGGCGGTGTCCATGTCGCGGATCGCCATCCAGTTGCGACCGATCTGGCTTTTCACCAGGTTCACCGCGACCCAGGTCAACAGCAGAACAGTGGTCAGGGTCAGCAGATAACGCCCCAACGGCGTGTTCAGGTCATGGCCGAACAGCGCCAGTTTGGGTGCGGAAATGGTCCCGGACGATCCGTAGTTGTAAAACCAGGGGAATTTGACGAACAACCACTCCAGAAAGAACTGTGCGGCCAGCGTGGTGACCATCAAGTAGAAGCCTTTGATCCGTGAACTCGGCAGGCCGAAGACAAAGCCCACCACGGCGCTGATCAGCCCGCCACCGAGCAAGGCGACCGGCAGGCCCAGTTCAGGCAATCGGAGCAAAAATCCATAGGTGGCAAACGCCCCGACCGCCATGAAACCGGCCGCACCGACCGAGGTCTGGCCGGTGTAACCCGTGAGCAAATTCAGGCCGAGCCCGGCCAGGGACAGCACCAGAAACGGGATCAGGATCGCGTTCAGCCAGTAGTCGTTACCGGTCAGCGGCACGACGACGAAAGCGATCAACAACAGGCCGAGCAGTCCAAGTGGCACACGGCGCTGGATCAACACCGACGGCGCGGTTTCGCGGGTAAGGGAAATTGACATGGTTTCAGACTCGCTCGATGGCGCGTTCGCCGAACAGGCCGGCGGGACGGATGTACAAGAAGGCCAAAGCCAGGACGTAAGCGAACCACGGGGTGATGCCGCCGCCGATCAGCGGGCCGATGTAAACCTCGGCGAGGTTCTCCGCCGCGCCGACAATCAGGCCGCCGACAATCGCCCCGCCAATCGAGGTGAAACCGCCAATGATCAACACCGGCAAGGCCTTGAGCACCACCAGCGACAAGGAAAACTGCACACCTTGCCGCGCGCCCCAGAGCAATCCCGCCACCAACCCGACTACACCGGCCACCGCCCAGACGATCTGCCAGATGCGGTTGAGGTTGATACCGATCGACAACGCAGCCGTGGTGTCATCGGCCACGGCGCGCAGGGACACACCGATGCGGGTTTTGTTGAACAGCAGCGCCAATACCGTCACCAACACGATGGCCGCGGCGGCGGCGATCAGGTCGAACTGGCTGACCATCAGCCCGCCGATAAACAGCGGCACGTCGTCGATGCCCAGGTCCAGCGCCCGCACCTGCGAGCCCATCAAACCCTGAGCCAGGCCTTCGATGATGAACGACAGCCCGAGGGTGGCCATGAACAACGTGATCTGCGAACGATTGACCAAGGGCCGCAGCACCAGCCGTTCGATCAGCAACGCGCCGATGATCATCACCGCCACCGTCAGCAGCAACGCCAGAGCAAACGGCACGCCCTGATCGTGCAGGCTGACGAAGGTCAACGCGGCGAACAGCAACATCGCGCCCTGGGCGAAATTGAACACACCGCTGGCCTTGTAGATCAGCACGAAGCCAATCGCGACCAGCGAATACATGGTCCCGGCGAGCAGGCCGCCGAGCAGGGTTTCCAAGAAGAATGTCATCAGTGCACCACTCCCAGATACGCCGCGATTACGTCGGGATTGGCCTGCACTTCGGCCGGTGTGCCGTCGCCGACTTTGCGTCCGTAATCGAGCACGACCACGTGGTCGGACAGGCCCATCACCACGCTCATGTCGTGCTCGATCAACACCACCGTGGTGCCGAGGTCGCGGTTGACGTCGGCGATGAAGCGCGCCATTTCCTGTTTTTCTTCGGCGTTCATCCCGGCCATCGGCTCGTCCAGCAGCAACAGGCGCGGACCCGCGATCAAGGCACGACCGAGCTCTACGCGCTTTTGCAGGCCGTAAGACAGATTGCCCACCGGCACATCGCGGTGAGCCTGAAGTTCGAGGAACTCGAGAATGCCCTGAGCCTGTTGGCGAAAGTCTTCAGCCTCACGGCGGGCTCTCGGCAAGCCCAGCGCCTGTTCGATGAAACTGCTGCGCAGGTGCCGGGACAGGCCCGTGAGGATGTTGTCGATCACACTCATCTTCTTGAACAGCGCGTTGTTCTGGAAGGTGCGGCCGATGCCGCGTCGTGCGGCGGTCAGCGGATCGATGCGTTTAAACGGTTGCTGCTCAAAGACAATCGAGCCGGCATCGAAGCGGTACACGCCGTTCAGCACATTGAGCAGCGAACTCTTACCCGCGCCGTTGGGGCCGATCAGTGCGCAGATCTCGCCACGGCGTACGTCGAACGAGAGTTCGTTGATCGCCTTTACGCCTTTAAAGGACAGGGAAATACCGCTGACTTGCAGGATGGAATCAGTCGAGCTCATGCGATGTCCCGTTTGAATTCGGATAGCCAGGCAGGCGCAGGTTGAGCGTCGGGAGCGCGCGTGGCTTGCCAGATGAAATGCAGGTTGTGAAAGCCCAGCAGTCGGCGAACGCGGTTTTTGATCAGGCGTTGCAGGCCTTTTTCCGGGTGGGCGATGGCCCAGTCGCAGAGGCGTCGGCGCCAGGTGCCTTGGGGGGCGAGACGACTTTCGATTTCTGCGGCCAGTAGATGCAGGCGCTCACCGGATAACAGCAATCCCGAGGGAGCCACTTCACGACGGTCGCGGCTGGCGCTGCCAGGACTTTCCGGGAAGGCCAGCGCGTGGCCGCTGGTCAGCCAGTGTTCGAGCAAAACGCTGAGACCGGCCTGCCATTGGGTGCCCTCTTCGTTCCACAGTTGCGGACCTTGCCACCAACGATTGAGGCGTTGCGGAGGTTCGACCGGGCCGAGCAGTTCAGGGAAATTCAGCAGCGATTGGCCTTGGCTGAGCCAGAGCTGTTGCGTCTGTCGTGCCTGGGCGAACACATGAGTAGGACGACTGCGCCATAGGACTTTGTGCAGAGCTTCAGCATCGAGGTTGTCCGGTAGCGTCAGCAGTTCACCGCCTATGTGCTGCGCAGCCAGTGCCAGCAGCAATAGATTCGGCTCGAAGGCGCCGCTCAACGCCAGACGCGATGCTTCGGTGAATCCTTGCTGACGCAAGCCGTCGGCTAAACGCTCAACATCGCGCAAGGCATCGATCCAGCGCCAGACGAACCACTGGCCATGGCGCTTGTGCCGCAAGGCCGGTTGCAAGGGGCTGACCTGAGCCCAGTGGCGCAATTGCTCCAAAGCCTTGGGCAGATCGACCCGCCACTCGGTGGTGTCCGCGATTGGCGGACGTTTGAGTTCGTGCACGCTCATGGGATTGACCTCCTGTTCATGGGCAAAAGCGTGCGGTGGTCCGCTGGGCTGAAATCTGTAAAACACCACCCCCCTGTGGGAGCGAGCCTGCTCGCGTAAGCGATGGATCAGGCAACATCCATGTTGAATGTGCCGGCCTCTTCGTCGGAACGCCGCCCGGAGCCGGCTCGCTCCCACAGGGGATTTGTGTGGTGTTCGAGTGTTCTATGCAGACGCGACTTTCTTCTCCTGCTGCCGCAACGCCGCCAGGTCTCGATAACCCGCCCCCGGATGAATCTCCGGCAATCGCGGCCCTTCCCCAAACAATTTCTCGCGCAAGGTCCCCGGCGCGTATTCGGTTTTGTAGACCCCGCGTTTCTGCAACTCCGGCACCAGCAACTCCACGGCGTCGATGAAGGTCTCGTGAGTCAATGCATAGGCCAGGTTAAAGCCGTCCACATCGGTCTCCTCGACCCACTCCTGCAACAAGTCGGCGACGGTCTCGGGGCTACCGACAAACAACGGGCCAAAACCGCCAATGCCCACCCAGTCGGCCAATTCGTCAGGCGTCCAGACCTTGTTCGGGTCCGCCGTGGAGAACGCTTCCACTGCCGATTGAATCGCGTTGGTGTGCACATGCTTGAGCGGTTCATCGGGTTTGAACTGGCTGAAATCGATCCCGGTCCAGCCAGAGATCAACGCCATCGCGCCTTCATAACTGACCCAGGTTTTGTATTCCTCGAACTTGGCTTTGGCCTTGGCGTCGGTCTCGCCGAGGATCACGGTTTGCAGGTTGAAGATCAGAATTTTCGACGGATCGCGTCCGGCTTCGGCAGCACGACGGCGGATGTCGGCAACGGTTTTCTTCAGCAGCACTTTCGACGGTGCAGCAACGAACACACACTCGGCATGCTCGGCGGCAAACTGCTTGCCGCGACTGGATGCGCCAGCCTGATAGAGAACCGGCGTGCGTTGCAGCGAGGGTTCGCAAAGATGAATGCCCGGCACCTGGAAGTGTTTACCGACGTGCTGGATTTCGTGGATTTTGCTTGGGTCGCTGAAGATCCGCCGCTCGCGATCCCGCAGAATCGCGCCCTCTTCCCAACTGCCTTCCCACAGTTTGTAGCAAACCTCCAGGTACTCTTCGGCGAAGTCGTAACGGGCGTCGTGTTCGGTCTGGTTTTTCTGACCGAGGTTCTTCGCACCGCTTTCCAGATAAGAGGTGACGATGTTCCAGCCGGCGCGGCCCTTGGTCAGATGGTCGAGCGTCGACAGGCGTCGGGCGAACGGATACGGGTGTTCGAACGACAGCGAGGCGGTCAGGCCGAATCCCAAATGCTCGGTGACCAGCGCCATCGGCGGAATCAATTGCAGCGGATCGTTGACCGGCACCTGCGCCGCCTGACGGATCGCCGCGTCACCGTTGCCGTTGTAAACGTCGTAGATGCCCAGCACATCGGCAATGAACAAACCGTCGAACTTGCCGCGCTCGAGGATTTTCGCCAGATCGGTCCAGTACTCCAGATCCTTGTATTGCCAGGAGCGATCCCGCGGATGCGCCCACAAGCCCGGCGACTGGTGGCCGACGCAGTTCATGTCAAACGCGTTGAGACGAATTTCGCGACCCATCAAACAGCACTCCTGAAGCTTGGGGGATGGATGCCGTTGAGGCGGAAGTTGCCGATGAGGTGGAGTTTCCGGTGCAACGGGTCGTGCAGTGATCCCGGCAACACGGTGCGTTGGCCGGTGAGTTCGAATTCCGCGTTGCTGACGGCATTTAACGCGTCGGCGCTGGCCAGGTGCGACTCGGCGATGGCGACGCTGATTTCCGTGTCGTCATCAACGCGGTTCAGGAAGTCTTCGGCGCGTTCGAGCAGCGCGGCGGCGACTTCAATGCGAATGTGCAAATCGCCGAAGCGGCTGATGACGTAAGGATCATCCGTGGTTTGGGTCTGTTGACGGACGAAACGCAACGTCGCATCGAGCAAGCTGCGAGCGTTGTGCAGATCGTGCTGACTTTTGGCCAGGGGTTGCCCGGCAACAATCGTTTGGGTCAAAGCGTTCATGGTGGGCTCCTCAGTTCCAGGCGTGGCGCGCAGGCTTCACGCCGTTGAGCAGGTAGTTGCCGATCAGGTGGTATTTCCAGCGCGCCGGATCGTGCAGGGTATGCGTCCGGGCGTTGCGCCAGTGGCGGTCGAGGTTGTACTTGCCGAGCACCGAGCGAGTGCCGGCCAGTTCGAAGAGTTTGCTGCTGGCGAGCAAGGCGATCTCGGCGGACAGCACTTTGGCTTGGGCAACCACCACCGAAGCACGGGCCACTGTTTCTTCGTTGGGGTTGAGCAAGGCATGGTCAATGGCGCGACCGGCCTTTTTGAGGATCGCTTCGGTGCCGTGGACCCGCCATTCGAGGTCGCCGATGGCGGCGATGCTGAACGGGTCCTGCCAGCCGTGATCCTGACCGCTGTCGATCCATGGCCGGGCTTCGCGGGCGTAGCGTTTGGTTTCTTCCAGGGCGCCGACGGCGATGCCGGTGTCCACGGCGGCCTGGATGATTTGTGAAATCGGGCCGTCGGCCGTGGGTTCATCGAAGGCCTTGTGGGCCGGGATTACCGCGTTCAAAGGCACTTTCACAGCGTCGAGTGTCACGCCGCCGCTGGCCGTGGTGCGCTGGCCGAAACCGTCCCAACTGTCGATAACAGTCAAGCCGGGAGCGTCGCGTTCTATGAAGGCGATGAAGGCTTTGTTCTCTTCATCAACCGCCACCGCTGGCACGATGTGCGCGAACAAGGCGCCGGTGCAGTAGAACTTTTCGCCGTCGATCTGCGCGGTGTCTTTATCGAAGCGGATACGGGTTTCAAAGGCACCGGCATTTTTGCTTTTGGATTCGGAGAAGGCATTGCCGAAACGGTACCCTTGGAGGACTTTGCCGAAGTAGTAACGCTTTTGCTCTTCGGTAGCGGTTTGCAGCAGGATGTCGAGCACGCCGAGATGGTTTTGCGGAATCTGACCGAGGGATGAATCGGCGGCGGAAATGATCTTGATCACTTCGGCGACGGTCACGTAGGACACACCAGCGCCGCCGTATTCCTTGGGAATGGTGATGCCCCAGAGGCCGCTGGCGGAAAACTCGTCGAGCTCGGCGACCGGCAAGCGTCGCTCGCGATCCCGCACGCTTGCCTCAATGACAAAGCGTGCAGCGAGCTTGTGGGCGACGGCAATCGCCTCGGCGTCCGAGCGGATCACATGGGCGGTGCGAGGGGGTTGGGCAGAGGCTGTCATGGGCCGACTCCTGGGTTCCGGGTGAGTACCCAGGTACCCGTTACACAAGTCGTGCCAATAGTTTTACTTGTTTTTATTCAAGCAGTTAGGGTTATTAAGTAAATCAGCTTAAAAAGAAAAGTTCAGCAAATTGTCGGTTCACTGTTGCTTGAGCTACAGCTTGAATAGGAAATGCTCAACCCCCTTGAGTAGAACGTTGAGCATTCACGCAATCAACCCGATCAGTTAAGGGATGAGGCGGTAGTAGACAGAATTGGATTGATTTTCATAACCCACATCGTCGACCCAAAGATAGTAAAACTGGGCCGTCTCGCCTTCGTAATGCTCCAACTTTGATTTTTCCACTGAGACTTCGAACATCCCCTTGAAAGGCTCGCCGACGGGGTCTTTACGACCAACAAGAACGGTATGACCACCCACTACTATGTACACATAGACTTTATCGTTATTATTGTATGTCTCTGGTGCCAAAATAAAAGCAGTAGCCCCTGCTTCTGGAACGTCTGTCAGTTTAATTTGGTCTTCTACAGCTTCTTTTATGCTAAGCGACCTAAACATTTCTAATTCCTTTCAGTTGACTTTCGAGTGGGCGCTGACTCCGCGCGGAGTGTGCAGCGCTAAACTTTTGTCGGGATTTGCAGCGTGCTGAACTCTATTTAAAGGTCAGCCCACGCCCAACGTCTACTGTCAGAAATAACAGGTACTTCAGGTTTCCGACGAGCGGAAGTGCGTGATCAAATCACCACATTTCTCACAAACCGCGCCGCCACCGGACCATCATTGCGATAGGTATGGGGCTGGTTGCTGGCAAACATGAAGAACTCGCCGGCGGCAATTTCCTGCGGCTCGTCACCCAGCATCAGAGTCAAGCAGCCTTCAAACACGTAGATCTGCTCACTCCAACCCTCGGCATCCGGTTGCGACGGGTAAAACTCCCCCGGTTGCAGGCACCACTCCCATTGCTCCACCTCACGGGTCGCCGTGGCTTTGGACAATAAAACGGCTTTGCTGCCAGGAATCTTCCCGGCCCAGGCCACTTCGTTGATGCGGCTCGGGTCGCGTGCATCCGGGGCCTGGATCAGGTCGCTGAACGCTACGTTCAGCGCTTCGGCCACGCGGTCGAGGGTGGTCAGGCTGACGTTCTTCTCGCCGGCCTCGATGGCTACCAGCATCCGGCGGCTGACCCCGGATTTTTCCGCCAGCGTCGCCTGGCTCATGTCGGCGGCGTGGCGCAAACGCCGAACGTTCTGGCTGACGTGCTGAAGGACCGAAGCCCGCTGCGTGGAATCTTTGTGCACTATATTGCTCACTTGATGGGGTTGGGCAGTATACTGCGCAACATTCGGCGCATTGTGCGTCGCCCTCAGGTAGCGCGCAAGGTCATGACGTCGGTGAATACCCCTCACACTTCCTCCCGTTTCTCGCGGTTCAGCAAGGCCGAGTGCGTGCTGGTGCTGATCACCATGGTCTGGGGCGGCACCTTCCTGCTGGTGCAGCATGCGATGACCGTCAGCGGGCCGATGTTTTTCGTCGGTCTGCGCTTTGCCGCGGCGGCGATCATTGTTGCGCTGTTTTCCTGGCGTCAGCTGCGGGAGCTGACGCTGTTCGAACTCAAGGCCGGGGCCTTTATCGGCGTGGCGATCATGCTCGGTTATGGTTTGCAGACCGTTGGGTTGCAGAGCATTCCCAGCAGTCAGTCGGCGTTTATTACTGCGTTGTACGTGCCCTTCGTGCCGTTGCTGCAATGGCTGGTGCTGGGGCGGCGTCCGGGGTTAATGCCAAGCATCGGGATCATGTTGGCGTTTACCGGGTTGATGTTGCTGTCGGGACCGGCCGGCGCTTCATTCAATTTCAGCCCGGGTGAAATCGCCACGTTGATCAGCGCCGTGGCGATTGCGGCGGAGATCATTCTGATCAGCACGTATGCCGGCCAGGTCGATGTACGACGGGTGACGGTGGTGCAATTGGCGGTCACCTCGGCGCTGGCGTTCTTGATGGTGGTGCCGACTCAGGAAAGAATTCCGGACTTCTCCTGGCTGCTGTTATGCAGCGCGTTGGGCTTGGGCGCGGCCAGTGCGGCGATACAAGTGGCGATGAACTGGGCGCAGAAGAGCGTTTCGCCGACGCGGGCGACGTTGATTTATGCCGGTGAGCCGGTGTGGGCCGGGATTGTCGGAAGGATCGCCGGGGAGCGGTTGCCAGCGATTGCACTGGTGGGTGCGGGCTTGATTGTGGTGGCGGTGATTGTCAGTGAGTTGAAGACCAAGGGTAAAGATCGCGAGACAATTGAGGAGGAGTTGGAAAGCGAGCCCGTCGACTCAAAATAAATGAGCATCACAACCGGCGTTCAAGCTTCCAACTTTCCAGGATCAGTTTGATCCCCCACTTACTCTGGTAATGACCGGATAATGTCGGCGAGATCATCTCTGGTGAAGCCGTTAGACTTTATGGCCGCGGCCACATCTTCCTTGGAAAGCGGGAAGCGCTTGAAGATTTCCTTCAGCGTATCGGCATCGATATTTGACATCCAAAGCGGATCGATAAACGAGCCTCCATATTCCGGCTTCATCGGCACTTCTTCGTGTGCTATTGCACCCTTATGATTCAAGTAAACGACATAACGGTCATGCCCTTCAGAAAAGCTCTTGTCATGATAAAGTGTGGTGCCGAGAGGCAGCACATAATAGTTTTCATCGCCATTCGGCCCCTCAATAAGCAACGGCTCTTTAGTCTTAATCATTTTCATATCGTGCGACCTCGTAACGTTATTAATCACAACAAATGCCAAAACGACCGCATTGATCAAAATCAACCCGGCTAGCCAAAAAGGAAACTTGCTATTTGTAAACATTCTTTTTGTCATAACGCGCCTCGGTATTCCCTTCGAGCATAGCGTGCAAATCTGCTGGCATAAAAATGCCATCCTGTGTCCATTTCTGCGTGCGCGCCGCCTGCCTCTCTGTCCAGGAAAGCCCTCTCATCTCTCGATACTCGGCAGGGTTCTGCACGATCGCCTTGCCTGAAACCTTGGCTCCATCAATTGTCACCGTCGTGCAATTATTGGTGGTTGGATGATAATTCGCTGGTAAAACGTAACGTGTCGCGATGGCTGTCTTTTTTCTTAGCTCTTTATTCTGTGCCACGACCCCATCAAAGTGAGCAATCACCGCTTCAGCCTTGGTGTTTTCCAAAAAATAGACGAAACCGGTCGTTGTCCGCCCGAGACTGTTTTCTCCAGAAATGTAAGCCTTGAAAGAGGTCCAGACATTTAATACACCCTCGCCTTCACTATCAAAGGTTCCCCAGGTTTTCCCATATCGTCCGAAATCGTACGTAATGTCTTTGCTACCCACGACAACATGAAGCGCCGCGTGCCCAAAAAGGTGCTCTTCCTTGTCACGAGTGTAAGGACCGCCAACCAGTAATTCCATGTAGGCACCGGAAACCACCAACTGATTAGTTTTGGTCGTTTTGCCTGGTGCCCCTACAGTTTTTGCAGTCTGCGTCGTACCCGACGCCTTAGTAGAATCAACCATTAAAGATGTTCCGTATCTTCAAGTTTTGGAAACTTTATGCTGCAGCTTCCTCTGGGGACATTTGGCACATGAACAAATCCATTTTCATCGAGAACGCCGGTGATCACCGCGCCATCTGGCAGTGTCAATTCATACAACTCGTTGGGAATTGGCTCTTCCCTGTCATTGAGCAATTGAAATTCGACGAAAGTCTTTTCCTGCAAAAGCTTGCGGAAAATATTACTGACACCGCTGGGCCCAGCATCGCCGACAAATGTATCTGGAGAACCTGCTGTGATTGTGGCGCCGCAAGCCGTTAACGATCCGACATGTGCCACATCTTTACCGAGTCCAAAAACATGTGGGGCACCCGTTGTTATTGGATTGCTGCCGTGAACGGGGCAGGAATAGATGTCTCCCACCAAGGCTATCGGGAGAGTGTTAACAAAAATAGGGCTTGAGCCGGTCGTGATATTTCCGCCGTGACTTCCTGGGTCTCCAAGTCGCGCAATTGGCTTTCCTGCCATGATTTCACTCCTTTGAACATCAAGAATCGCGAATAGTACATGATCCGCACAATGGATTTTGCGTTGGTGTCAGTCCCGGAACATACCTACACCACCCCCCTTCACCCGCTGCGATCACCACCTCTTCGCCGTACAACCCGACATCCCGTTACTCGACGCCCTCGAATACGCCGCGGTCTACCTCAGCTGCGCCGAAGCCCTCAAGCCCCCACCGCCACCCGCCCTGAACACAAAGCTTCATCGCGCGGGGCCAGCCAGCAAATGCTTGGTACTGCGCGCTCGTTGGTTCACGCATCCATTGACGGGATGCACGCGACCCAAGCTGGAGGTGACGCATGAACCCGCACATGCCGATGACCAACAATGACTGCGACATCCCGGTGTCGCTGATCGCCACTCAAGCGCCGCTGGATGTGTTGCACAGCAACGCGTCCACACGGTTTCTGGCCGTGACGCAGATGATGGAAAGTCTGGCCAGTCTTGATATCACTCAAGCCAAGGGACCGATGTGCAGCAACTTGCGCATGCGGCGGCAATGTTGCTGCGTGATGGGTGTGATTTGATGGATATGCTGGGACGGCAAATTCGGGCGCAGGTCTGACGATAGCGGTTTGATCGCCAAGTTCTATGGTGGCTGTCAGGGCCTCATCGCGGGCAGGCCCGCTCCCACAGGGTTCAACGTTTTCTTGTAGGAGCGGGCTTGCCCGCGATGGCGTCCGAGAGACCAAACCTATCTCTTGGAAACAATGTGAATCAGGAATTTTCCGTCTACCTTGTAGGATTCTGCGACAGCTTGGCGTTTGGCGATCCGGGAGCTGGCACGTATGATGCTTCACAAACTTCCGCAGATTAGAAGCCTATGCCCCTGATAGTTCTACTGCTTCTGCCTTTTATCGGCAGCTGTCTGGCAGCCTTGCTGCCGCACAACGCGCGTAACACCGAATCTTTGTTGGCGGGTCTGGTTGCCTTGATAGGCACTGTTCAGGTCGCCTTCCTGTACCCGCAAGTCGCCGATGGCGGCGTGATCCGCGAAGAATTTTTCTGGTTGCCCAGCCTGGGCCTGAACTTCGTGCTGCGCATGGACGGTTTCGCCTGGCTGTTCTCGATGCTGGTGCTGGGCATCGGCACGCTGGTTTCGTTGTACGCCCGCTACTACATGTCGCCGGACGATCCGGTGCCACGGTTCTTCGCGTTTTTCCTGGCGTTCATGGGCGCCATGCTCGGGCTGGTGATCTCCGGCAACCTGATCCAGATCGTGTTTTTCTGGGAGCTGACCAGCCTCTTTTCATTCCTGTTGATCGGTTACTGGCACCACCGCGCCGATGCGCGACGCGGTGCTTATATGGCGCTGATGGTCACCGGCGCAGGCGGTTTGTGTTTGCTGGCGGGGGTCATGCTGCTCGGCCATGTGGTCGGCAGCTATGACCTGGACAAGGTCCTGGCCGCCGGCGATCTGATTCGCGCACACGCCCTCTACCCTATTCTGCTACCCCTGATCCTGATCGGCGCCCTGAGCAAAAGCGCGCAATTCCCCTTCCACTTCTGGCTGCCCCACGCCATGGCGGCGCCGACACCGGTTTCGGCCTATCTGCACTCGGCGACCATGGTCAAGGCCGGGGTGTTTCTCCTCGCACGGCTTTGGCCGTCGCTGTCCGGCAGTGAGGAATGGTTCTACATCGTCAGCGGCGCCGGCGCCTGCACCCTGTTGCTCGGCGCGTATTGCGCGATGTTTCAGAACGACCTCAAGGGGTTGCTGGCCTACTCGACCATCAGCCACCTGGGCCTGATCACCCTGCTGCTGGGCCTGAACAGTCCGCTGGCCGCCGTGGCCGCGGTGTTTCACATTCTCAACCACGCCACGTTCAAGGCTTCGCTGTTCATGGCCGCCGGGATCATCGACCACGAAAGCGGCACCCGGGACATTCGCAAGCTCAGCGGCCTGATCAAGTTGATCCCGTTCACCGCCACCCTGGCCATGGTCGCCAGCGCTTCCATGGCCGGCGTGCCGCTGCTCAACGGCTTCCTCTCCAAAGAGATGTTCTTCGCCGAAACCGTGTTCATCAATGCCACCGCCTGGATCGAGATGACGCTGCCCATCGTCGCGACCATCGCCGGGACTTTCAGCGTCGCCTACTCGCTGCGCTTTACCGCCGATGTGTTCTTCGGCCCGACCGCCACCGACCTGCCGCACACCCCACACGAGCCACCACGCTGGATGCGCGCGCCGGTGGAATTGTTGGTGTTCGCCTGCCTGGTCGTGGGGATTTTCCCGGCGCAGGTAGTTGGCCCGTTGCTGGCCGCGGCTGCCCGGCCGGTGGTGGGCGGCACCTTGCCTGAATACAGCCTGGCGATCTGGCATGGCTGGAACGCGCCGATGATCATGAGCCTGATCGCCATGTCCTGCGGCATCGTGCTTTATCTGCTGTTGCGCAATCAGCTCAAACACGGGCGCTTCAAGTACCCGCCGATCATTGGCCGGTTCAATGGCAAGCGCCTGTTCGAACGCAGCCTGGTGATCATGATGCGCCTGGCCCGTCGTCTCGAGCGGCGAATCAGCACCAAGCGCCTGCAAACCCAATTGTTTCTTGTTGTACTCGCGGCCGTGTTGGCCGGGTTGATCCCGATGCTCCACAGCAGCCTGAGCTGGGGCGACCGGCCGAAGATTCCGGGTTCGATCGTGTTCGTGACCCTCTGGCTACTGGCGATTGCCTGCGCCCTCGGCGCGGCATGGCAGGCCAAGTATCACCGGCTCGCGGCCCTGACCATGGTCAGCGTCTGCGGCCTGATGACCTGCGTGACCTTCGTCTGGTTCTCGGCACCGGACCTGGCGCTGACGCAATTAGCCGTGGAAGTGGTGACGACAGTGTTGATCCTCCTCGGTCTGCGCTGGTTGCCGCGTCGGATTGAAGAGGTGTCGCCACTGCCGAGCAGCCTGCGCAAGGCGCGTATCCGCCGTATCCGCGACTTGCTGCTGTCGACCGTGGTCGGTGGCGGCATGGCGTTGCTGGCCTACGCGATGCTGACGCGCCAGACACCGAATCACATTTCTTCGTTCTACCTCAGCCATGCCCTGCCCGAAGGCGGCGGCAGCAACGTGGTCAACGTGATGCTGGTGGACTTCCGCGGCTTCGACACCCTCGGTGAAATTACCGTGCTGGTGGCCGTGGCCTTGACGGTATTCGCCCTGCTGCGACGCTTCCGCCCTCCGAAAGAAAGCCTGCAGTTGCCCGCCCAGCAGCGTTTGCTTGCACCGGACGTGGTCACCGATCTGGTCAACCCGCGTCACGCCAGCGACACCGCGCTCGGTTTCATGATGGTGCCGGCGGTGCTGGTTCGCCTGCTGCTGCCGATCGCCTTTGTGGTGTCGGTCTACCTGTTCATGCGCGGCCACAATCAACCGGGCGGCGGTTTTGTCGCAGGCCTGGTGATGTCCGTAGCGTTCATCCTGCAATACATGGTCGCCGGCACCCAGTGGGTTGAAGCGCAGATGAGCCTGCGACCGCTGCGCTGGATGGGCACCGGCCTGCTGTTCGCCACGGTCACCGGGCTTGGCGCAATGGCCGTCGGGTATCCGTTCCTGACCACCCACACCTGGCATTTCGGACTGCCGGTGTTCGGTGACATTCACATTGCCAGTGCGCTGTTCTTCGACATTGGCGTGTACGCCGTGGTGGTCGGTTCGACCCTGTTGATTCTTACCGCCCTCGCTCACCAATCGGTACGGGGTCACAAAACCGCCGCCCTGCCCAGATCCGTCGCCATGCAAGGAACCGTCTGATGGAAGAAGTCATCGCAATCGCCATCGGCGTGCTGGCCGCGTCCGGCGTCTGGCTGATCCTGCGGCCACGGACGTTTCAGGTGGTGATGGGCCTGTGCCTGCTGTCCTATGGCGTCAATCTGTTCATCTTCAGCATGGGCAGCCTGTTTATCGGCAAGGAGCCGATCATCAAGGACGGCGTGCCGCAGGACCTGTTGCACTACACCGACCCGCTGCCGCAAGCGCTGGTGCTGACCGCCATCGTGATCAGCTTCGCCATGACCGCGCTGTTTCTGGTGGTGCTGCTGGCCTCCCGGGGCCTGACCGGCACCGACCACGTGGATGGTCGGGAGCCTAAAGAATGAATCTGATGCCGCACCTGATCGCTGCACCGATTCTGCTGCCGCTGCTGACCGCCGCCGTAATGCTGATGCTGGGGGAGAAACACCGTCCGCTGAAGGGCAAGATCAACCTGTTCTCCAGTCTGGTGGGGTTGGGCATTGCCGTGCTGTTGCTGCAATGGACTCAGGAGACGGGCGTCCCCGGCTCCATCGGCGTG
Organism: Pseudomonas sp. LS2P72; assembly: GCF_054897865.1. Classification (NCBI taxonomy): domain Bacteria; kingdom Pseudomonadati; phylum Pseudomonadota; class Gammaproteobacteria; order Pseudomonadales; family Pseudomonadaceae; genus Pseudomonas; species Pseudomonas sp. LS2P72. The sequence continues at coordinate 3,036,836 of NZ_CM142708.1, read as the reverse complement.
TACTTGCCAGGCAACTGGCAGGTGCCGTTCGGGATCGTGCTGGTGGTCGATCGACTGTCGGCGCTGATGCTGGTGCTGACCGGAATTATCGGCGTCAGTGCCTTGCTGTTCGCCATGGCCCGTTGGGACGGCGCCGGTTCGAGTTTCCACGCGCTGTTCCAGATTCAGATGATGGGCCTGTACGGCGCGTTCCTGACGGCGGACCTGTTCAACCTGTTTGTGTTTTTTGAAGTGTTGCTGGCGGCCTCTTATGGCCTGATGCTCCATGGTTCGGGTCGGTCGCGGGTGTCGGCGGGGCTGCATTACATCTCGATCAACCTGCTGGCCTCGTCGCTGTTTCTGATCGGCGCGGCGTTGATCTACGGCGTCACCGGCACCCTGAACATGGCCGATCTGGCGCTGAAAATTCCGCTGGTGCCGGAAGCCGATCGCGGCCTGTTGCATGCCGGCGCGGGAATTCTCGCAGTAGCGTTCCTGGCCAAGGCCGGGATGTGGCCGCTGAATTTCTGGCTGGTGCCGGCCTATTCCGCGGCGAGCGCGCCGGTGGCGGCGATGTTCGCGATCATGACCAAGGTCGGTGTCTACACCTTGCTGCGCTTGTGGACCTTGCTGTTCTCGGGTCAGGCCGGCGCCTCGGCGTACTTCGGCGGCGATTGGCTGATCTACGGCGGCATGGCGACCATCGTCTGCGCGGCGGTGGCGATCCTCGCCGCACAACGTCTGGAACGCCTGGCCAGCCTGAGCATTCTGGTGTCGGCCGGGATTCTGCTGTCGGCCATCGGTTTCGCCCAGCCCAACCTGATCGGCGCGGCACTGTTCTATCTGGTCAGCTCGACCCTGGCGTTGAGCGCGTTGTTCCTGTTGGCCGAGTTGATCGAGCGTTCGCGTTCGGCCAATGAAATGCCGTTGTTCGATGACGGCGATCTGCCGCGACCGATGGAATCCTTGCAGCCGCCCAAAGGCATCAACCTCGATGACGAACAGAAAGCCGTGGTCGGCCAGGTGATTCCCTGGACCATGGCGTTCCTCGGGTTGAGCTTCATTGCCTGCTCGCTGCTGATCATCGGCATGCCGCCGCTTTCGGGATTCATTGGCAAACTCGGCTTGCTCAGCGCCCTGCTCAATCCGTTGGGCCTGGGCAATGGCAGCGATGAGCCGATTTCCAATGCCGCGTGGGGCTTGCTGGCGTTGTTGATCCTGTCCGGACTGGCGTCGTTGACTGCCTTCTCGCGCTTGGGCATCCAGCGGTTCTGGACGCCTGAGGAGCGGCCGTCGCCGTTGCTGCGACGTTTCGAATGTGTGCCGATCATCGCGCTGCTGGGGTTGAGCATTGCGCTGACCTTCAAGGCCGAACCGCTGCTGCGCTACACCCAGGCGGCCGCCCAAGCCTTGAACAACCCGCAGCAATACGTGATGGCGGTGCTCGGTACCCGTGCGATTCCGAGTCCGCAAGCCAAAGCCGCGGTAGCGGAGGTTACACCATGAAGCGTCTGTTTCCTGCTCCCTGGTTGTCGCTGGCGCTGTGGCTGCTGTGGCTGGTGCTGAACCTGTCGATGAGTCCCGGCAATCTGCTGCTGGGCGCGGTGCTGGGGTTTTGCGCACCGCTGATGATGCGCAAGCTGCGACCGCTGCCGATCCGCATTCGTCGGCCGGGCGTAATTGTGCGTTTGTTCTTTCTTATCGGTCGCGATGTGGTGGTGTCCAACCTCGCCGTGGCCTGGGGCGTGCTCAACGCCGGTCGCCGTCCACCGCGCTCGCGCTTCATCAAGGTGCCGCTGGACTTGCGTGACGCCAACGGCCTGGCCGCGTTGTCGATGATCTGCACGGTGATTCCTGGCACCGTGTGGTCGGAACTGGCGCTGGACCGCAGCATTCTGTTGCTGCACGTCTTCGATCTGGATGACGAAACGCTGTTCATCCAGCACTTCAAGGCGACCTACGAGCGCCCCTTGATGGAGATCTTCGAATGAGCGCCTTGCTGTCGAACGCAATCCTGCTGAGCCTGTTCCTCTTTTCGCTGGCGATGATTCTGACCCTGATCCGGCTGTTCAAGGGGCCGTCGGCCCAGGACCGGGTTCTGGCGCTGGATTACCTGTACATCATCGCGATGCTGATGATGCTGGCGCTGGGCATTCGTTATGCCAGTGACACCTACTTCGAGGCGGCGCTGCTGATTGCGCTGTTCGGTTTCGTCGGCTCGTTTGCCCTGGCGAAATTCCTGCTGCGTGGGGAGGTGATCGAATGAGCACGGAACTGTCTCTGTGGGTTGAAATTCCGGTGGCGATCCTGCTGGTGCTCAGCAGTCTGTTTGCGCTGATCGGCGCCATTGGCCTGGTGCGGATGAAGGACTACTTCCAGCGCATGCACCCGCCGGCGCTGGCGTCGACCTTGGGTGCCTGGTGCGTGGCACTGGCTTCGATCATTTATTTTTCGGCACTCAAGTCCGGGCCAGTGCTGCATGCCTGGCTGATTCCGATTCTGTTGTCGATTACGGTGCCGGTGACCACGCTGCTGCTGGCGCGGGCGGCGCTGTTTCGCAAGCGCATGGCGGGGGATGATGTGCCGGCTGAGGTGAGTAGTCGGCGCACGGAAAGCGGGAGTTAAGTTTCAGTTTTTGTGTTGATTGGTAGGGCCTCATCGCGGGCAAGCCTTGCTCCTACAGGTTTTGCGCGATCCTGTAGGAGCAAGGCTTGCCCGCGATGCTTTTAGCAGCAACTCAGATCCAGGCAACGGCCAACAACCCCGCCCCCAACACCAGGCACAACGGCGAATACGCCCAGGTGTCGAGCCGGGCAAACTTCGAATCCTTCACTTGTTTGAAGAACCCTATCAAATTCGAATCGCCGACCGCCCTGGCGAACATCAGCATCGCAATCGCGCTGATCACCCATTGCAGCGACCAGTGATGCACCGTCGGCAGATACAGGCCGACTCGCAAGCACACCAGCATCGCTATCAGCAGCAATCCGACCGCCACCAGCAACGTGGCAAAGCCTGAAGGCTTGAAGGCCGGCCTGGGTTCTGCGCCGCCCTCTGCGGATACTCGGGGGACCGCCGCCTCGCTACCCAACTTGCCACCTGCCGCCCAGTACAGGTGAATCAGGCTGATCAACAGGAAGATGGCTGCCATCCATTGCGCGATCAATAGGCTCATGTTCGGAGTTCCAGCGTGAAATGTCGCTGCAGAATGAACTTCCTTGAACGATTTTGTAAGGGTATTCGTATCGGCGATGAAAAAGTGCCGCCCCACGAAACTCCCCCGGGCTGATCGGTTTTAATCCTCGAACTATCGGATGTAACCGCTTCATGTAGGAGCTGGCGAAGCCTGCGATCTTTTGATTTTTTAGTTACAAACAAAGTCAAAAAATCGCAGCCTGCGGCAGCTCAGGGATTATCGATTTATTTCAGTTCGGCGGAGACTTTATCCGCCACATCCTTGGGCACCCAGGCCTGCCACACGTCCGGGTGCGCCTTCATGAACGCCTGCGCCGCCTGCCGTGGCGGCGTGTGTTTTTCGCTCATCTCGGCCAGCGCCCTGTTCAATGGATCAATCGGAAAGTCGACCTTGCTGAAGAACTCGGCAATCTGCGGATACTGTTTCTGGAATGGCGTGGACACGCCAATGGACAGCTTCGAGGGCAGTGAGCGCGTTGGTTTCGGATTCGGGTGATCGGCGTCGGTCAGGGTTTTCCAGGCCTCGGCGTCGAACGGCGGTTCCTCGAGCTGAATCAGTTTGAAGCGGCCGAGCAACGGCGTAGGCGACCAGTAATAGAACAGCACCGGTTTGCCGCGCCGAATCGAAGAGCTGATCTCCGCATCCAGCGCTGCGCCGGAACCGCTGCGAAAATTCACATAGCTGTCGTCCAGCCCATACGCCTTGAGTTTCTGTTTGTTGACCACTTCCGACGTCCAGCCGATCGGGCTGTTGAGGAAGCGCCCCTTGCCCGGTGTTTCCGGATCGCTGAACACATTCTTGTATTTCGGCAGGTCGCTGACACTGCGCAGGCCCGGCGCCAGCGGCTTGATGCCTTTCGCCGGGTCGCCCTTGATCACATACTCGGGCACCCACCAACCTTCGGTAGCACCTTTGACCGTATCGCCGAGACTCGCGACTTTGCCTTCGGCCTCAGCCTTGACCCAGACCGGACTGCGACCGGCCCATTCTTCGCCAATGACCTGAATGTCATTGTTGGCCAGCGCGGTCTCCAGGGTGATGGTTGTCCCCGGCAAGGTATCGGTCGGCAGCCCGTAGCCCTTCTCGACAATGATCCGCAGGATATCGGTAATCAGGCTGCCGCTTTCCCAGTTCAGGTCGGCGAAGTGGATCGGCGCCTGGGCAGCGAACACCGGAACGGGTGAAGCCAACAATCCGAAAGTGGCCAGGGTAGCGGCCAGCAACCGTCGAAATCCGTTCATGCTTTTGCACCTCGTGCTGTTCACAGCAATAGCAGGATGGCCTGGCAGAAGACCGCAAAGCCTCTGAATACTCAGTCCACTGACTGTAGTAGAGGTTCTTGCTTTCGAGGGAGGTCAATCAATTTTCGGAAGGTTCCTGCAAGCGCGCCAGCGCTCTTCGTACCATGCTGGCGTACTCCGCCGGACGCAACGTATAGATCTGTGACGCCACCCAACCCAGCCATGCACCTTGCAAAACAGCCTTCTGATCGAACAGCCGATGGGCTTCGGCTTGCGCACTGGCCTGGTTCTGTTCGTGGAAGTCGGCGCGGGTCAGGGGCATTATTCGCTGGCCTTGAAGGTGACCAGTTCACCTTTGCGCCACTTGGCAGCCTTGGCGGTCACGGCTTTCAGGGTTTTGGTCAGGCCTTCCTGCAATTGTTGGTGAGCGGCGAACACCATCACCACGCTATGCCCTTCCTTGAACACAATCCCGTGGCCATCAGCGGTGGTGACGAACGCGTAATCACCCAGGCCGTAAACCGTCAGTTTGATTTCGCGGAACTTGATGTCCAGCTTGCCGCCTTCGCGACTGGGCAAAACAGAGGCGCTGAAATGATCGCCGACCTTGAGTTTAAGCCCTGGTTTGTCATCAACCACCAGCGCCTCTTCGGTGTCGATTTCGGCAATGTAAATGCCTTCAGCGTTCTGTTCGGTGATGTAAACAAAACGTGACTGGAACTGTTTAACCAGCTTTGCGCGCAAATCACCCAGCACGAACAAAGCATGCATATCGAGATTACTTACTGCCAAGGAAACATCCCCACATCTGAAAATGATGCTGCACGCAGGAAAATAGCGCACAGCAGAAAAAAGCGGCAATGCCGAAGGTGTAGCCAAATGACCCGGGTTGAAATCCTGAAACGAGCAGAGCGCTCATTCATCGCGAGGTTTGAGAAGACTACTGGAACAACACTCACGTCGTCTTGCCTGGCGTTCGTCAGAGGCTGAAGGAAAAAGCCCTTCCGACGGCCAGAAAAACGGGACTACCAACTTTAGGGAAAATACTCTTTAAAAAAAGCACTTTTCCGACATATCGCCAGCAAAAAATTGCTTTAGATGAACATTGATCGCCAAACACTGACGGTGATTCTAGAGCAGCGATGCTCATCGAGACTACCCAAAACCACGTACGCACGTCGGTAAAACAACGAAAAGGACTTCATATGTGCACGCTGACACATTTTGCTCACCCTCAGGCGCCCAATACGAACAGCTCGAGGACACTGCCCCCAGGGATGTTTCAACCGCATGAATACTACCCTGAAGCGCTCGCCCGGCCACGCTTTCAAGTCATTTTGGCCGGCAATGCCTTTTTTCATATCAAGGAAATTTCCACCGGCCGCGTCAGAGGTTTCCGCGGCAATCATAACGAAGCCTGCGCCCTTGCCCGCTCGCTCGAGTTACACGGTTGACGGTCCCGCCCGTTCATTTCCATAGACACTTCGTCATGCCGGCGACTTAACTCAGCCGCCAGCAGGCAACTACTGCCATACTGCCCGACCAATGAAACCCGTCCCCAGGGTGGGCGGCGTTCAAAACAACAGAATATTTCAAAGGAAGGCTGCTACGTGACGGAATTTGATATCGGTGAATTTTTTATCCGGGGCGAAGCCAGAGAAGTCGAAGGCGAATTCCAGGCGGTCATCATCATGCGTGCCAAACCACCGCTGACCACCGTGACCTATCACCAGGTCGAGAAGGATCGCTGGTTCAAGACCTCGGACGTTGCCGCCGTTGCCGCCCAGGAGGCCGCCAAGGCGCTGAAGGTTGCCGTCGATGAAGGTGCATTGAAAGCCTGATAGTCGGTTTGCCGTCTATGCTCTCTTCTGCTTTTGAACATCGCCATCGAACTCCTGAAGCGCGGCTCTCTCAGATGTATGGAAGCCGCCCCTCAGATCTCGCACTCGACGCGACCCGCAAGGAGATGAACATGGATTCACCGACACATGACTTGAAAGGCTTGTTCGATCAACTCGGTCTGGACTCCAGCGAGAAGGCCATCGACGATTTCATTGCCCGTCATTCACCCTTGGCCGACGACAAGAAACTCATCGATGCCGAGTTCTGGACCCCGCAGCAAGCCGGCTTCCTGAAGGAACAATTGCGTGAAGACGCCGATTGGGCGCGGGTGGTCGACGATCTGAACCTGCGCATGCATCAGATTCACTAGCCTCTGATTCCATGCAGGCTGTCGGGTGTTTCGGCGTTCAGTTGCGCCAACCAGGCAGCCCTGCACTCCTGTGCCTCTTCGCGACTTGAGAATGCCGTTCCGCGGCGCTCGCCATTGAGCAGCACCACCCAACAGACGCACTTCCCCAGCGAACGCAAACTGGCAGGTACACCGCTGCCTATCATGACGGCGACATCGACTTTACTTTGCATGCTGACCTCTCGAACTTCATTAGCAACCTAACTATGTAGGCATGGTAATGAGTTCATTCGCTTGGAAACAGCAACGCAATTGCACAGCTTTGTTGTTGGACCGGTAACAATGTACACATTCGTAGCGAGGTTTTTTTGGATCAAGAGCGAGGCGGTCGAGCTGTGTTTTGTTTATGTGTGCATATCTGTTTCTGCGGTTACGCCATCAATGCAGAAACGGATATGTACCCCAACACCCCTAAGTGAACAGCATCACGGACTATCAACGAGGGTTTTCCGGCTTGTAACCCAACCGCAAACCACCCCAATGCCGGCCCTTGAGCATAATCGGCACCGAAAGGTCGTGCATCAGCTCACCGGTGTCGCGGGTGTAGGTTTGCAGCAGTACGGCCTGCTGATGACTGCCACAGCGGATCCCGGTGCGGTCGGCGAATTTGCGTTTGGTGCGGTTCTGCAAGGTATCGACCTGCGCATCACCGGTCAGTGGTTGGCTGAAGACCTTGTTGTGGGTTGGCACATAGCCCTGCTGCGTACAGGCAATGGCGAACACCAGGCCTTCATGACGCGGCAACAAGGGTTCCTGGATCGCCGGCAAGACCTGATCGGCGTAGCGATCGAAGCGGGTCTGGTATTTGGCCGGGCTGGTGTTGGGAATGACCTGGTAATTGCGATCAAACAAATCATCGAGGCTGACGCGGCCCTCGTCGATATCCGCTTCAAAGCGCGCCGCGATCTGACTCGCGCCTTCGCGGGCCAGGTCATAAATCCGCTGGTGATAGTCATCCAGACCGACTTCGGCGAGGCGTTCGCTGATGGTTTCGGCCTGACCTTCCATTTGCACGGCGGCCTGGGCCAGGCGCTGGGTCTGTTGGTCGCTGATCGCCAGGTCGCTGCGCATCTGTTCGATGGCGTGAAACAGGCTATCGAGTTGTTCGCGGTTGGTGTCGGCGCCCCTGGCGATTTCCCCGACCTGGTTTTCGACGCCGGCAGCCAGGCGTGCAATGTTCTCCAAGTGTTGACCGGTGTGCTCGACCTGCTCAACGCCGGTGTCGAGGTCGCTGGACAGTTGGCGGATCTGCTCCACCACTTGTGCGGTACGTTGCTGAATATCAGCGACCATTTCCCCGACTTCGCCGGTGGCCGTCGCCGTGCGCGCGGCCAGACCGCGAACCTCATCGGCCACCACCGCAAATCCGCGACCATGCTCGCCGGCCCGCGCCGCCTCGATAGCCGCGTTCAATGCCAGCAGATTGGTCTGGCTGGCGATGGACTGGATCACCAGGGTGACCCGCTGGATATCATCACTGCGCAGGCTCAGGGCTTCGATCAGTTCACGGCTGTTACTGGCGCGCTGACTGAGTTGATGCATGCGGGCGATGGACTCGATCAGCTCCGTACTCCCTGCCGCGCTGCTCCGATGGGCCTCGCTGGCCGCACTGAGGGCTTCCCGGCTGAGTGTCGAGGTGGCTTGTTCGGTCGCGATCATCACTTCAGCGTTGCTGACTATCTGCGCCGCGGCACCGAGTTGCGACTGCAGTTTGTCGGCCAGTTGCTTGACCGAAAAGGCCACACCGGCGGCAGATAATGCGTTGTGACTGGTGGTGTAGGAAAGATCACGAGTCAACTCGGCAATCGCGCTGGCGCTGTCGACGGGGGTTGCCTCAGGGATGGCGCGCGTGCGCAAACGAGGTAGCCAGATCACCAGCATCGCCAATGGCAGGCCAAGGTAAAGCGACCAGCCGCCCAGCGTCATGCCACACAACAAGAGCATCAGGGCGATGCTTTGCAGAGTCGGCGTCAGCCAAAGGTTTTTCGGCAAAAGTACGGGTGCAGACACTGCTGCAACCACAGATCCGTCACGCGTCATCTTCGTCACCCCACCACTAATTCTAATTGTTGTACCGGCATTAAACGCCACTACAAGGCCATTATCTATGGTCCATTAGTAGTGGGCATTGCAGCAGATCAATAGAAGTGCGCGGGGTTTTCGCAGACGAAAAAAAGCATCGCGGGCAAGCCTTGCTCCTAAGGAGTGAGGCTTGCCCGCGATGCGGGGCGTTACGAAATCAGGCCTGACGCTGGTGCTTGTCGATCTGCTCGTGACGCTCTTGAGCTTCGATGCAGTACTTGGTGGTCGGGCTGATCAGCAGGCGCTTCAGGCCAATGGCCTCGCCGCTGTCGTCGCACCAGCCAAAGCTGTCTTCCTTGATGCGTTCCAGAGCCTGTTCCAACTGAGGCAGCATGCGTTGGTCGCGATCGATCGCGTTCACCAGCCAGGTGCGCTCTTCTTCAACAGAAGCAGCGTCGGCCGGATCGGCCGGAGTGTCCAGGCTTTCGATGGCGATGCGGTTCTGTTCGATGCGCTCATGGGTTTCGACTTTCATGTTCTGCAACAGCTCAGAGAAAAAAGCATGTTGCTCGGCATTCATGTAGTCATCCGCCGGCATGGCCAGCAACTTGTCCTTTGTCATTGATATCTCTATAAAAAAACGTGCATTAAGGCGAATTAGGGAGCGTTCCGGCGGACCTGGGTTTGGCCATCGGAACGGCGCCGTGTAATTCCAAGCGCCACCCGGCACTCAATTTACGAGGGGCGGCAGTCTAAGGCCGACTTGAGGCCTCAGCAACTGAAAAGACAGCGAATTTGTCCGACAAAGCCCTGAAAGTGCTCTATGGCAGTCTTTGCGATGGTTATCGGAGTGCGTTTATAGCAAGAAATTCAATCCAGCGGCTGTATATAGAAGACAAATGGTTACGCCACGCGGGTCAGGCGTGGCGCATTGGCTGCTTTATCTGAGGCTCAGCGCTTGCGTTTGCGTTTGTTGCGGTACTGATCGATGACCACTGCGACCACGATGATCAGGCCTTTGATGATGTCCTGAATGTAGGCATCGACGCCGACGAAGGTGAAACCGCTGGCCATGACCCCGAGGATCAGTGCGCCGATCACCGTGCCGGTGATCCGCCCTACTCCGCCGGCCAGGCTGGTGCCGCCGATCACTGCCGCGGCAATTGCGTCCAACTCATAAGACATGCCCATCCCGGCCTGCCCGGTCGCGGCCCGTGCCGACGCCACCACACCCGCCAGGCCTGCCAGCAACCCGGCGATGCTGTAGACGATCACCAGATGCCGCTTGACGTTGATCCCCGAGGTGCGCGCCGCCTGCATGTTGCCGCCGATGGCGTAGGTGTACTTGCCGTACTTGGTGTAACGCAGGGCGATGTGAAAGATCACCGCGACCACCAGGAAAATGATCACCGGCATCGCGCCGTGTCCGATCGCCGTGTAGGAATCCGAGAGCATGCTCACCGGTTGGCCTTCGGTGTAGTAACGCGCGAGGCCACGAGCCGAAACCATCATGCCGAGGGTGGCAATGAACGGCGGGATACCGGTAATGGCAATGATGCTGCCGTTGATCGCCCCCGCCAGCAGTCCCACCCCGAGCCCGGCAATCACCGGGATCCACACTGGCAAGTCAGTCAGCGATGGGAACACCGCCCGGGCGAAGTCCGACGTCTGGGCCAGACTGGCAGCGATCATCGCCGACAGCGCGAGCACCGAGCCAGAAGACAGGTCGATACCGGTGGTGATGATGACCTGGGTCACACCGATCGCCAGCAGTCCGATGATCGACACCTGCAGGATCATCAGCACCAGACGCTGGGAGTTCATCAGGAAGCTCTGGTCGCGCACGATCCAGCCAAACACTTCAAAGACCAGGCCGATACCAATCAGCACCAGGAAAATACTCAACTCGGTCGGAAAGCGCCGGCGACTCTTGACCGGTGCCGTTGCGGGCTTGTTTTCCAGTATCGCGTTCATAACCCACCCTTTAATAGAAATCTGTGTGGCGAGGGAGCTTGCCTGTGGCGAGGGAGCTTGTTTGTGGCGAGGGGATTTATCCCCGTTGGGCTGCGAAGCGGCCCCAAAAGAATAGGACTGCTGCGCAGTCCAACGGGGATAAATCCCCTCGCCACAGAATCCCTACTCACCCCTAGACTGCGTCCGCCCTTGGCTTAGTGGACCGCGGACATGCCCGAGGCCAATTGCATCACTCGTTCCTGGGTCGCTTCGCTGCGGTCGAGGGTGCCCATCAGGTCGCCCTCGTGCATGACCATCACCCGGTCGCTCATGCCGAGCACTTCCGGCAGCTCCGAGGAAATCATGATCACCGCCATGCCTTCGCTGGCGAGGTAGGAAATGAGTCGGTAGATCTCGGCCTTGGCTCCGACGTCGATACCTCGGGTCGGCTCGTCGAGAATCAGAATCCGTGGATTGGTCATCAGCCAGCGCGCCAGCAAGGCTTTCTGCTGATTACCGCCGGACAAGGTGTCGATGCACTGCTCCAGCGACGGGGTTTTGACCCGCAGCTTCTTGCACATGTCTTCGCACAGAGCGCGCAGGGCTTTTTGCTGGATAAATCCGTGGCCGGCGTAATGCGGCAACACTGCCATTTCCATGTTCTCCAGCACTGACAGGCACGGGAACAGACCGCTGAGCTTGCGATCTTCGGTCAGTAACGCGAAGCCCTTCTCGATCGCCATGTGCGGATCGCTGATGCGCACCACTTCGCCGTCGAGACGAATCTCGCCACCGTCGCTCGGGGTAATGCCAAAAATCGCTTCGGCAACGTTGGTCCGTCCCGAGCCCATCAACCCGGCGATGCCGAGAATCTCGCCGGCGTGCAAGTCGAAGGAAACATCCTTGAAAATGCCGTCCAGTTTAAGGTCGCGCACCGACAGCAGCAGATCGCCGATCGGCTGTTCACGCACCGGGAACAACTGGCTCAGCTCGCGGCCGACCATCATCGAAATCAGGCTGTCGCCGTCCATGCTGTCGGCCCGCTGCAGGCCGATGTAGGTGCCATCACGGAACACCGCCACTTCATCGGCGATGCTGAACACTTCGTTCATTTTGTGGGTGATGTAGATGATGCCTTTGCCCTGACTCTTGAGGTCGGCAATGATCGAGAACAGGTGCGCCACTTCCTTGTCGGTGATGGCCGAGGTCGGTTCATCCATGATCAGGATGTCGGAATCGTAGGACACGGCTTTGGCGATCTCGACCATCTGCCGTTCGGCGATGCTCAGGTTGCCGACCTGCTCTTGCGGATCGAGGTTGATCCGCAGGCGTTCCAGCAGTTTCGCCGTGCAGCGATGCATTTCACGGTGGTCGATCATGTGGAAACCGTTGAGCTGCTCACGGCCGATCCAGATGTTCTCGGCGATGCTCATGTGCGGCATCAGGTTGAGTTCCTGGTGGATCATCGCGATCCCGGCCTGGAGTGCTGCCAATGGCGTTTCGAAGACCACCGGTTTGCCCCGCAGGCGCAATTCACCGGCGTCCGGCTGATAGATGCCGGCAATGATTTTCATCAGGGTGGATTTGCCCGCGCCGTTTTCGCCCATCAGGGCCAGCACTGAACCGGGGCGCACCCGAAGCTGCACATCGGACAAGGCCACCACACCGGGAAATCCCTTGCTGACGTTGATGATCTCCAGCAGGTACGGCTCATCGACAGGTGTTGCAGCTGGCTGGATACCCACCAACGGGGTGCTCGAAGCAGTCGCTGAAGCGAACATGATCAGGTACTCCATCAGCAAGGTCGCGGTCGCAACCTTGCGTATTTATTGTTGTTATTGAACGGACGGGCTATTTGAACGTGTCGACGTTTTGCGGGGTAATCAAGCGGTATGGCACCCACACGGCCTGTTCAACCGGCTCGTTCCTGGCCATTTTCACGGCGGTATCGATCGAACCGTCGGCCTGACCTTTGGCGTCCTGGAACACCGAGACCGCCATGTTGCCTTTCTTGATCGCGTTCAGACCGTCCGGCGTTCCGTCGACACCGGCAATCAGCACACTGCCTTTCTCGACGCCGGCCTGTTGCAGGGCCATCGCAGCACCAATGGCCATTTCGTCGTTGTTGGCGATGACCGCGTCGAACTTGCGGCCTTGGGTCAGCCAATCGTTGACCAGGGTCATGCCTTTATCGCGCAACCAGGTGCCGGTCTGCTCTTGCTCGATCTTGATGTTCGGGTATTTGGCCAGAACGTCTTTGACGCCCTTGGTGCGGTTGGTGGTGGAGTTGTTCGCGAGGTCGCCCAGCAGAATCACGATGTCGCCCTTGCCGCCCATTTTGTCGGCCAGGTACTGCATCTGCATTTCACCGGCCTCCAGATCATTGGAGGCGACAGTGACCACGCCTTTGGGCAGCTTCAGGTCATCGGGGCGGCGGTTGACGTAGACCAGCGGGATGCCAGCCTTGACGGCGGCTTCAGTGATTTTCCTGGTGGCAGCGGTATCCACCGGGTTGACCACGATGGCATCGACCTTCTGGCTGATGAAGCTTTCGACCTGGCTCAACTGCCTGACCACGTCGCTGCGGGCGTCTTCGAACTGCAGCTTGACGCCCTCGGGATAGGACTTGGCTTTGGTGTCCATGGATTCGCGCAGGTAGGTCAGCCAGGTGTCATCGAACTGGGACATGCTGACGCCGATCTTCATATCGGCGAGCGCCGCACCACTGGCGAACATCAGGGACAAGGCAAGTGAGGCGAAGCGGATCTTGGTCTTCATGAAAAGTCTTTCTCCACATTCTTGTTGGTTTTATGGATGAGGCGTGACGATTTCAGTAAGCAGGCAAGCTGGAAAAGGGTTGAAACAGGTGGCGAGGCAGGTCGCTGAAAATGACTTTATTGGAAAATAATTTCTATATCAACTCATTTTAGAATTTTATTCTGATTTTATTCCATGGCTCTTGAACGGGCTCAATTCCACGATCTGACGCCGCTCGAAACTCAACCGCGCAGCGTCTAGAACGCGGGTGGTCGCCAGTGCATCACGGGCCTCCACAGGCAGTGGGCCACCGCTCTGTAACGCGGTTTGTAGCTGTAAATAGAACTGATTCCAGCAACCGCGCTCGGAGGGAACCCGCTCGCGCACTTCGCCCTGTTCGAACCAGCCCCAGCGGCGATGCTCTTCAACACCCCAGCGTTCACCTTCGGACTTTGGCGAGAGCCCGGCGAGCGCCGATGCTTCTTGCCCGTCCAGGCCATCGACGCTGTAGCAACCTTGGCTGCCGGTCACCCGAAAGCGCGGGCCGGGGGTGTTTTGCAGGCAACTGCCACCCAAGTGCGAGGTGACACCACTGGCATGGGTCAGGGCCATAAAGAAGCCGTTGTCGAATACCTGGCCTTTTTCCAGGTGATCCAGTTCGGCGTAGACCCGTGTCACCGGGCCGAACAACAGCAACGCCTGATCCACCAGATGGCTGCCCAAGTCGCGCAGGAAGCCGCCGCCACTGCCATTGTTCACTGCCGGTGGTGAGTAACGCTCGATCCGCGATTCGAAACGGGTGACCTGGCCCAGCGCACCGGATTCGATAAGTTTGCGCACGGTCAGGAAGTCCGAATCCCAGCGCCGGTTCTGATAAACGCTGAGTTGCACACCCTGGCGCTCGGCCATGGTGATCAGGGTTTGCGCCTGCTGCGCGTCAGCGGCGAACGGTTTGTCGCTGACCACCGCCACACCGTGTTCGATGCCATCGAGCACCAGCGCCGGACGGCCCTTGAGCGGCGTGGACACCACCAGCACATCGATCCCGGCTTCCACCAGTTGGCCGATGCTGTCGAACGCTGGCACTCCGGGGTGCTCGGCCGCCAGCAATTGTCGGCGTTCCGGTGAACGGGTGACCACACCCACGAACTTCGCCGCCGGCAAACTGCTGATCAGCGGAGCATGGAAAAACCGGCCACCATGGCCGTAACCGACAAGCCCGATACGCATGTGTGCATTCCTTCTTATTGTTATGTAACCGTTCACTGGATCTACACGTCCCCTGTAGGAGCCGAGCTTGCTCGCGATAGCGGTAGAACATTCAACATCTATGTGACTGTCAGGTCGTCATCGCGAGCAAGCTCGGCTCCTACAGGTTTTGTGGAGGTCGCTAGCGACAGAGTTCGCTTTTGACGCGTTCGAGCATCATCCGGTTGGACTCATCCGGCCGGTCTTCCCAGGCAAATACCGAGACTGTGGCGATGCCGTCGAACTGAATCTCGCGCAAGGTGCCGAAAAACGCATCCCAATCGACCTCACCCTGACCGATGTCCAGATGCTGGTGCACGGTGGCAACGACACCCGGCGGGTTGACGATGTAGCGCAACCCGGAAGACGCCTTGTGGTTGTAGGTGTCGGCGATGATCAGGTGGCTCAGCTTCGACCCGGCATACTTGAGCATCGAGGCAATATCGCCTTTGCCGTCGTCATAGAAGAAGGTGTGCGGGGCCGCGTAAAGGTAGTTGATCCACTCGCGATCCAGACCGCGAATGATGTCCACCGATTCGTTGTTGCGCTCGCAAAAGTCGTACGGGTGGGCCTGGATATCAAGCTTGATGCCTTCGCGCTCGAACTCCGGGATCAGCTCGTCCATGGAGCGCATGAACTGGTTCTCACACACCAGCGGGTTGTCTGACTGACCGGTGAACTCGGTGTTGACCAGCTCGCAGTCCATCTCCACGGCAATCTGGATCGCCCGCTTCCAGTTGCGTACGGCGGCAACACGCAAACCTTCGTCGGCAGCAGCCCAGTGGTACATCGGTAACAAGGAAGAGAGCTTGACCCCGGTGTCGCTCAGGGCTTTTCGAAACTCCTTGATCCGCGCCTTGTCGACCCGCGGAGCTTTGTAGAATGGCAGGAAATCTTCCCGGGGCGAGAGTTCGATGTGTTCGTAACCGAGTTCGGCGACCTTATCGACCATTTTGCCCAGGGGCAGGGTGCGGTACATGTAGGGGTCTAGTGCTATACGCATGTTCTTGTTCTCCTTCACCCGAAATCGAACACCGCCCCTGTAGGAGCAAGGCTTGCCCGCGATGGCGTCAGTTCTGACACTCCGCGTTATCGTTCATCGCGAGCAAGCTTTGCTCCTACAGGGGATCGGGTTAGCCGTAGAAATGTGGGCGGTCTGGCAGGCCGACTTTTACGATCGCCCCGCTGTTTTGCGCCTCGATACACGCGTCTGCTGCGACGGCAGCGGCGAAGCCATCCCACGCCGACGGCCCACCCACCTGCCCGGCCCGAACGCCATCGATGAACGCCTGCAACTCAACGTCGTACGCGGCAATAAACCGATCCTTCCAGTCCATCAGAATCGCGTTGGACAACTTCGCCCCGCTGCGCAACTGAACCTGCGACGGCTCGGGCAGTTTGGCGATGCCGGTCTCCCCTACCACTTCGCACTGGATGTCGTAGCCGTATTGGCAGTTAACGAACACTTCCACGTCGATGCGCGTGCCCTTGGCGGTTTCCAGCAGCACGATCTGCGGGTCTTTCAAATGCGCGAGGGCCTTGCTGCTCTTGCGCGGGAACACCACTTGCACCGACACGTAATCGTCGTCGAGCAACCAGCGCAACACGTCCAGTTCATGGATCAAGGTGTCGGTGATCGCCATGTCGGTCTTGTAGTTTTCCCCCACGGTCGGGTTGCGGTGCGCGCAGTGCAACATCAAGGGCTCACCAATCTGACCGCTGTCGATCACGGCTTTCAGTGCCCGATAACCTTCGTCATACGGACGCATGAAACCGACCTGGACCAAGCGTTTGCCGTGGGCCACTTCGGCCTCGACGATTTTGCGGCAGCCTTCAGCGGTGACCGCCAGCGGCTTCTCGCAGAACACCGGCTTACCCGCCGCAATCGCCGCCAGCACGAACTCTTCATGGCTCGGGCCCCAGGAGGTGACGAGGATCGCTTCGACCTCCGGCGCCTTGATCAGCGCGTGGCCGTCGGGATAAACCTCGGCGGTCAGCTTCAGGTCGGAAACGACCTTCGCGGCTTGTTGCAAGTTGATGTCGGTGACCGCGACAACCTGGCTGTTGAGCAAGGTCTGGCTGCAGCGACGAATGTGATCCTGGCCGATGGCCCCGGTGCCGATGACGCCTAACTTTAATGACATGTAAGGACTCCTTGGTGTTCGATTCAGGGCAATCAGTACTGACGGGCCTTGGCCAGTCGTTCATTCAGGGTCTTGGCCACCGCATTGGTGCGGGCGCTGGTGGAGACTTGCGCCACGCCGACCCGCCACCACGACAGGTAGCCGTGAATCATGGTTTTGGGCAGGACCTTGATGTCGATCAGCGTCGACACCGTCTGCAAGCGCGCATCGGCCAATGCCGCTTGCAGTTCTTCAACGGTGTTCACCTTGTAGGTTTTGCAGCCATAGGCCGCCGCGCTCATGGCGAAATCCACCGGCACGAAACCGCCGTCGAGCTTGCCGGTGCCCGGGTTGCGGAACCGGAACTCGGTGCCGAAGCTGTCCATGCCGTGTTCCATCTGCAGGTTGTTGATGCAACCGAAGGTCATGTTGTCGAGCAACACCACGTTGATCTTGCGTCGCTCCTGAATCGAGGTCGGCAGTTCGGAATGCAGCATCATGTAAGAGCCGTCGCCAACCAGCGCGTAGACCTCGCGATCCGGCTCGGCGAGTTTCACGCCCAGCGCGGCGTTGACCTCGTAACCCATGCAGGAATAACCGTACTCGACGTGATAAGTGTTTACCCCCTTGCTGCGCCAGCTGCGCTGCAAGTCACCGGGCAGGCTGCCGGCGGCGGCGACGATCACGGCGTCATCGGCCAGGGTTTCATTGAGCACGCCGAGCACGCGGCTCTGGGTCAGGCAGGAACCGGTCAGCTCGATGAATTCGCGCAGCACCGCCGGATCCATGTGGTCGTTGATTTCCGGGATGAAGTCTTTGTCCTGATATTCGACCTGATAGAGTCGGTCGACTTCCTCGTCCAGTTGCGCCTTGGCCTGTCGCGGTTGATCGCCCCACGCAGAACGGTAATCGCCCAAGGCTTCAGCCAACGCTTGCAAGCCGACTTTCGCATCCGCCAACAGTTGCACGCCATCGAGCTTCAGCGCATCGCAGGGGCTGATGTTCAGATTGAGAAATTGCACGTCCGGATGCTGGAACAGGGATTTCGACGCGGTGGTGAAATCGCTGTAGCGGGTGCCGACACCGATGATCAGATCCGCATCCCTGGCCAACAGGTTCGCGGCCAGGCAACCGGTTTCGCCAATGCCGCCAACGTTCAGCGGATGACTGGACACCACCGCACTATTGCCGGCCTGGGTTTCGGCGAAGGGAATATCGAAGCGTTCGGCAAACGCCTGCAACGCGGCATTGGCGCCAGAGTATCTGACCCCGCCACCGCAAATGATCAGCGGCTTGCGCTTGCCTTTGAACAGCGCCAGCGCATCACCCAGCATCGCTTCAGTCGCCGGACGACGCTCGATGCGATGCACGCGTTTTTGCAGGAAGTAATCGGGATAGTCGTAGGCCTCGGCTTGCACATCTTGCGGCAGGGCCAGGGTCACCGCGCCGGTTTCGGCGGGGTCGGTGAGCACACGCATGGCGTGGATCGCCGCCGTCATCAGTTGCTCGGGACGGTTGATGCGGTCCCAGTATTTGCTCACGGCTTTGAACGCGTCGTTGGTGCTGATGCTCAGGTCGTGGAACTGCTCGATCTGTTGCAGCACCGGGTCCGGCTGGCGGCAGGCGTAAACGTCGCCGGGCAACAGCAGCAAGGGAATGCGGTTGGCGGTCGCCGTCGCGGCGGCGGTCAGCATGTTCGCTGCGCCCGGCCCTACCGATGAAGAGCAGGCGTAGATCTTGCGCCGCAGGTGTTGCTTGGCGAAACCGATGGCCGCGTGGGCCATGCCTTGTTCGTTGCGACCTTGATGGACGATCAGGTCGCCGCTGTCCTGCTCCAGGGCCTGGCCCAGACCCAGCACGTTGCCGTGGCCGAAAATGGTAAAGATCCCGGCGACGAATTTGCTTTGAACCCCATCGACCTCGATGTACTGGTTATCGAGGAATTTCACCAGGGCCTGGGCCATGGTCAGTCGTGTCGTAGTCATAACCGATCCTTCAATACACGAAGAAACCTTTGTGGGAGCGAGCCTGCTCGCGATTGCGGTGTGTCAGGCGCTATCAATATTGAATGTGCCGCCATCATCGCGAGCAGGCTCGCTCCCACAGTTGATTTCCATCAGCCCGAAAACGTTGTCAGGCCAGGGATTTTTGCAGGTGTTCCATGCTCGCGCCGATCGCCTGCTGGATGTCCACCAGGCCATGGACGCTGTCGGCAAACGGTTCGAATGACAGGTAGCCGCTGTAACCGCTGCTGAGCAAGGTATCGATTTGCGCCGCGTTGCCGAGGATGTCGCCCTCGCCCACCAGCACCCGATGGCCGTCGCGAATGGTCGTCAGCGGTGCCTCGGCATCCTCGACACCGGAGATGTGTACAAGCCCGGTCAGCTCGGGGAAAAATTCATGTTCGCTGGCCAGGTGATGGTGAAAAGTGTCGTGAACCAGACGGAACACATCCAGCCCGCCGATGGCCTTGATCGCGTCCACTGCCGTGCGTTTACGGCGCAGCGAGCACTCTTCGAAACCCAGCGGCTCGATGAAACCGAGAATGCCGTGTTCGCGCAGGATCGGCGCCAGTTCAGTCAACGCCGTGCGCAGACCCGAAGCGCGTGCGGCCTCATTACGCGGGTCGGCCCGGTCGTTGAGCGGACACATGACCAACCCCTGTGCGCCGCAATCACGGGCATAAGCGGCCAGCGTCAAGGCGTGCGCTCGGCGCTCGTCATTCCACACATCAAACGGATACAACGCGTTGATCGACAGCACCGTAATGCCTTTGGCGGCACACAACTCACGGACGCGCTCGGGTGCGGTGCCGTCTTCGATCTCGACGCCTTTAAGGTCGTTGCGAATTTCGATGGCGTCGGCCTTGAGGGTCACCGCCAGCTCGATGAACGCCGGCAGGGACAAACGTGGGGCGACCATACGGTTCAGGGCGAAACGCAGGGGTTTGCTCATTATTGTTGTTCTCCGCACAGGTGAATCAGTTGGCCGTCGGCATGCTGAACTCAGGGCCCTTGGCAATGCTGTCAGGCCAGCGCTGCATCACGCTTTTGTAGCGGCTGTAGAAGCGGATGCCTTCTTCGCCGTAAGCGTGGTGATCGCCGAACAGCGAGCGTTTCCAGCCGCCGAAGGAGTGCCAGGCCATCGGCACCGGAATCGGCACGTTGATGCCAACCATGCCGACCTTGATCGTGCGAGCGAAGGCTCGGGCGATGCCGCCGTCGCGGGTAAAACAGGACACGCCGTTGCCGAACTCGTGGGCGTTGATCAACGCGACGGCGCTGGCGAAGTCCGGGACCCGAACGATGCCCAGCACCGGGCCGAAAATCTCCTGTTGGTAGATGCTCATCTCGGTCGTGACGTTGTCGAACAGCGTCGCGCCGACGAAGAAGCCGTTCTCGGCGCCCGGCACCTTGAAGTTGCGGCCATCGACAATCAGCTGCGCGCCCTGGGCCACGCCTTCGTCGATGAAACCTTCGACTTTGGCCTTGTGCTCGGCGGTCACCAGCGGCCCCATGTCACTGTCAGCCTTCAGGCCATTGCCGATTTTCAGTTGATCGATACGCGGCAGCAGTTTGGCAATCAACTGGTCGCCGACATCGCCTACCGCCACGGCAATCGAAATCGCCATGCAGCGCTCGCCAGCCGAGCCGTAAGCGGCACCGATCAGGGCATCGGCCGCTTGATCCAGATCCGCGTCAGGCATGACGATCATGTGATTCTTCGCCCCGCCCAGTGCCTGCACACGCTTGCCGCGCGAAGTGGCTTGCTGGTGGATGTACTCGGCAATCGGCGTCGAGCCAACAAAGGAAATCGCCTCGATGTCCGGGTGTTGCAGCAACGCGTCGACGGCGGTCTTGTCGCCCTGAACCACGTTGAACACACCGTCCGGCAACCCGGCTTCGCTCAACAGACGGGCCATCAGCACACTGGCGGACGGATCGCGCTCGGACGGCTTGAGGATGAAGCAGTTACCGGTGATCAGCGCCAGCGGGATCATCCACAGCGGCACCATCACCGGGAAGTTGAACGGCGTCACGCCGGCACACACGCCCAGCGGCTGACGCAGGTTCCAGTTGTCGATGCCGCCGCCGATGTTGTCGCTGAACTCGGTTTTCAGCAGGTTCGGCGCACCGCAGGCGTACTCGACGATTTCGATGCCCCGGGTGACTTCACCCTTGGCGTCCGAAAACACCTTGCCGTGTTCGCGGCTGATGATTTCTGCCAGCTCATCGTGATGTTTGTCGAGTAATTCCTTGAACTTGAACATCACCCGCGAACGGCGCAGGGGCGATTGCTCGGACCAGGCCGGAAAGGCTTTCAGGGCCGAGGCGACGGCTTCGTCTACGGTCTTCTGGCTGGCCAGCCCGACGCGCGCCTGAACGTTGCCGGTGGCCGGGTCGAAGACGTTGCTGAACCGTTCGCTGCTGCTGTCTTGCACTTGACCGTGGATGTAATGGCCGATGACCGGGGCGTTGCTCATTGATCGTGTTCTCCGTGCAGAGGTTGGAATTCAGGCGTTTTAGTTCAGAGATCAAGCAACCAGCTGTGCTGCGGATCGTTATGGAACTGCCAGACACGTTTCGGGCCGGCCATCACGTTCAGGTAATACGACTCGTAGCCGTACGGCACGCTGACCGGGTGATAGCCCTTGGGCACGACCACGAGGTCGCTGTTTTCCACGGCCATGGCCTGATCGATGCTGCGATCGTCGGTGTACACCCGCTGGAACACGAAGCCCTGGGGCGGGTTGATCTGGTGGTAATAGGTTTCTTCGAGAAAACTCTGGTGCGGCAAGTCATCGGTGTCGTGCTTGTGCGGCGGGTAGCTCGACGAGTGACCCGACGGCGTGCGCACTTCCACCACCAGCAGCGAATGGGCCGGCTCGGTGTCCGGCAGAATGTCGCAGACGTAACGGGTGTTGGCGCCTTTGCCGCGCACGCTGCGCTTCATGGTGCCGGGTTTGATCAGCCGTGGGCCGAGGCCGTTGGTGGTCGAGCCGGGGGCGGCGCACACGGCGATTTGCACATCGCTGAGCGCGACCACTTGCGCCTGACTGCCGGGTGGCAAGTACGCGGCGAACGGAGATTTGTCTTCGAACACCGACTGACGATCGCCGATGTTGTCCCAGTCGAACGCGCCCTGCCCCGGCGCTTCGCCCTTGATGCTGACTCGACCGCTGAGCAGCACCAGGCACAGTTCTTTATCACCGGCCGAGACCGGCAGGGTTTCGCCCAGGCTCAAGCGGTAAGCGGCGAAACCAACGTATTCCAGCTCACCTTTGCCCAGCTCGACCATGGTCCGGCCACGGGCGTTGCTTTTGACCAGCAGGCTCATAATTCAATCCTCTCGTCGAGCAGCGCACGCAAGGTGTCGTAGCCTTTTTTGGCGTAGACATAACTCGGCGCCACCGCTGGATCCTGTTCCGCTTCGACCACCAGCCAGCCGTGGTAATCGGCCGCCAGCAGCACGTCGAGCAAGGCGCCGAAATCGATGTCGCCATCGCCGGGCACGGTGAACGTGCCGTTGATGATGCAGTCCGGGAAGCTCCACAGGTTGTTGCGGGCCAGTTGCACCACCGGTTTGCGTACGTCCTTGAAATGCACGTGGCAGATGCGTTCGATGTGTTTGCGCAGTACATGCAACGGTTCGCCGCCACCCATGTAGCAATGGCCCGAATCGAACAGCAGGCCGACTTCGCTACCGGTCAGCGCCATCAACTTGTCGATGTCTGCCGGGGATTCGACGTAGGCACCCATGTGATGGTGGTAGGCCAGACGGACGCCTTGGGACAGGGTGAAGCGCGCCAGTTCGGTGAGCTTGTCGGCGTATTCCTGCCAGGCGTGTTCGGTGTGAAAACGCGGGCGTTCAACCAGCGGAATGCGCTGGCCTTGAATGGAGTCAGCGACTTCACCGTACACCAGCACATTGGCGCCGTTTTTGGCCAACAGCTCGACATGGCTGCCGATGGCGTCGATTTCTTCGGCCACCGAGCGGCGGGCCAGACGACTGGAATACCAGCCGGACACCAGGGCCAGGTCATAAGGTCGTAGCACATCACCGACGCCCTTGGCGTCTTTGGGGAATTTGCCGTTGAGTTCGAAACCTTCGTAGCCGATTTCCTTGCCTTCGCTCAGGGCGGTGCTCAGCGGCGTCTCGCCACCGAGGGACGGCAGGTCGTCGTTGCTCCAGGAGATCGGGTTGATGCCAATTCGAATAGCGGGCATGGCTGCACCTTTTATTGTTTTCTGAATGAGATCTCTGCAAACCAGTCCTGTAGGAGCAAAGCTTGCTCGCGATGCTTTTGGCGTTCTTGCGGGCCCCATCGCGGGCAAGTCGGATCGCCGCACCGCATGCTCCTACAGGTGATTTGCGCGTCAGGCCCGGGCAGTGCGCCAGGCATCGATCAGTTCGACGAACGTGCTCTGTACCTGACGGATCAGCGCCTCATCGTCGATTTCACCGGCCATCCACGCGCGGCTCGGCTCCTGAAAAATCGTCCGGCCGACTGCAAACCCGCGGCAAGTCTGGCTCTGACTGGCCTGTTGAAACCCTTCAGCCAACGCCGCCGCTGGCGCATTCAGCCCCAGCAACACCACGCCTCGGCAGTACGGATCACGCTCCTGAATCAGCTCGTCGAGTTGTTTCCACTCCTCGGCGCTCTGCGCTTCGATCTTCCACCACGCAGGGTAAATGCCCAGGTTGTAGAGGCGTTTGAGGGCGCGATACAACACGTCCGGATGGGTCGACGGATGATCCTTGGGCGGGATGATTTCCAGCAGCAGATCATGACCGCTGACTTGGGACGCCTGGTACAAACCCTTGATCTGCGCTTCCTGTTCCAGACGCAGCAACGGTTCGTCGTCGGGGTGGAATTGCACCAGGCACTTGATAATTTGTTCCTGCGGCCAGGCAATCAGGTTGCTGCCGATGGAGCGCCCATGTTCGAAGGCCAATGGTCGCGAACCCTGTACTTCCACCGGACGCGCCACCCACCAGCCGCGACCGGTGGCGGCGTTCAGCGAGTCCTGGCCGAAGCGTTGATCGGCCAGCAGCCCGACATCGGCCTCGATGCCTTGCTTGCGCAAATCGGCTTCGACCCGCTCCACGGCTTTGATAAACAGTTGCTTGAGTTCGCAGATGGCGCTCAGGTCGCGACCGCCCTTGTGCGCCAGTTCCACCAGTTGCCCGCGATGGTCGAAAGCAAAAATGAACAGTTGCTTCCACTGTTTGCGCGGCACGCTGACCTGATGCAAACGCTGCAACACCGCGTCCTGATCCGGCCGGGTAATCGGCACCGGGCTGTTAAACAGATAGTCGAGTTCGGCGCGGATCGGCATGGCCGGGGCGCAGGCATGGCGCGACACCACCAGACCGCCGCAGGCATTGGCCAACTGGCAGCAGCGCTCGTCGCTCGCATCCTCCAGCCAACCGGCGAGGAAGCCCGACATGAACGCATCGCCGGCACCCAGCACATTCAACACTTCCACCCGAACGCCGGGATAAATGGCGCCGTCTTCGAGACGCACCGGGATCACTCCGTGAATCACCGTGCAACCTTGCGGGCCGAGCTTGACCACCAGGGTCGCCGCACTCAGGCGCCGCACATTGCGTAGCGCAGTGAGCAAATCCTCGGAACCGCCGGCAATCAGGAATTCTTCTTCCGTACCGACGATCAGGTCGAAACGCGGAAGGATTTTCTGCACATGCTGGCTGACGTTCTGATCAGCAACGAACCGGGTTTCGCCGTCCGCCTTGCCGGCCAGGCCCCAGAGCACCGGGCGGTAGTCGATGTCCAGCACCCGTTTGACGTTGTGCTTCTCGGCGTAATCCAGCGCCTGGATGCTCGCCTTGTAGACGCCGTCGGTGGAGAAATGGGTGCCGGTGATCAGCAAGGCTTTGCTGGAAGCGATGAAGGCTTCACTGATGTCTTCGGCCCGCAACGCCATGTCGGCGCAGTTTTCGCGGTAGAAGACCAAAGGAAAGGTTTCGCGATCCTTGAGGCCCAGCAGAACCATGGCGGTCAGGCGTTCCGGATCGACCTTGATGCCGCTGACGTCGCAACCTTCGCGGGCCAGGGATTCCACCAGGAAGCGGCCCATGTGGTCGTCCCCTACCCGGCTCAGCATCGCCGATTTCAGACCCAGCCGAGCCGTGCCGAAGGCGATGTTGGCGGACGATCCGCCGAGGTATTTGGCGAAGCTTGAAACATCTTCCAACCGCGCCCCGACTTGCTGCGCATAGAGGTCGACGCCCAGGCGCCCCAGGCAAATCAGATCCAATTGACGCCCACTGGCAAAACGAGTCTGGCCCATGCTGGCTCCTGTTATTTTTATCTGCCTGCGTTCGGGGCGATGGCCGCGCCGAACACTCTTGGTGGATGCAGACTAAAACGTCCGGGATCGAACAATCAATAATTATTCTAAATATTTTTCTTGTGGAATATTTTTTCCAATAAACTTCAACACAAGCGCTCCAGACACAGTGCATCGTTTCAGCAGGCCCGATGACGGCCGCAAGCTCAAGATTTTATTCCGGCCTACCCTGTAGACTGCGCACAGCCAACCTATTGTCAGGGGATGACGCCATCTGTCCTCCCTATAAGAACAAGCCAGAAGGATTCCTTATGACCCGCACCGATCAGCCGGCGACGACCGAGAGCACGCCCGACAGCGATCTCGCCAGCCCCCCGATCAATGCCGAGCGTCTGCTGCAGCTGATCACCAACGAATACGAAAGCCTGCCGCGCCAGCTCAAACGCATCGCCAGTTACATGAGCCAGCAGAGCGACCGAATCATGGTCGACCGCATCAGCGATATCGCCCGCGAGTGCGAAGTACACCCGTCGGCGATCGTGCGGTTTTCCCAGCGCTTCGGGTTTAGCGGCTTTAGCGAAATGCAGGCGCTGTTCCGCGAGGCCTATACCCACAAGACCACGCCGGTGCAGAACTACCAGCAGCGCATTCGCAGCATGATCGCCAACAAATCACAGAAGGCGAGCGGCGGCGACCTGGCGCGTGAGTGCATCGATGCGACCCTGTCGGGCATCGAACGGCTGGGGCTGGAACTCGATGACCAGGCCTTCGACAAGGCCGTGGATCTGGTGGTGAATGCCGACAATATCTACGTGGTCGGGGTGCGCCGTTCGTTCGCGGTGGCCGACTACCTGGTCTACAACCTGCAACACACCAACAAGCGCATCCATCTGGTTTCGGGGCTCGGTGGCAGCTACCGCGAGCAGATGCGCAGCGTGCGCGCCAATGACCTGGTGATCGCCATCAGCTTCACGCCCTACGGCAAGGAAACCCAGCACTGCCTGCGCATCGCCCAGCACCATCAGGCCAAAACCCTGATCATCACCGACAGCAACCTCTCGCCGCTGGCAAAACGCGCCAACACTGTGTTGCTGGTCAACGAAGGCAGTTCGTTTGCCTTCCGTTCGTTGAGTGCGACGCTGTGCCTGTGCCAGGCGCTGTTTATCGCCGTCGCGTATCGGCTGGAATTGAAGGTCGATGAGATTCACGAACAGGTCGGTTTCGAAGATTAGCGCCCACGCCGTTTGCAGCTCGCTGAAGCTAAACTAAGGTTGTCCATCCCGAAATGGACATCTGAAGGAGCGGTTCAATGAAGCTGATCGGCATGCTGGATTCACCTTATGTGCGGCGCGTCGCCATCTCTGCCAAACGCCTTGGCATCCCGCTGGAACACCAGTCGGTTTCGGTGTTTCGGCATTTCGAGCAATTCCAGCAGATCAACCCGGTGGTCAAGGCGCCTACCCTGGTGCTCGACGACGGCGATGTGTTGATCGACTCGACGTTGATCCTCGACTACCTCGAAGCCTTGGCCGGTCCTGGCAACAGCCTGATGCCCAGCGATCTCGCGCAACGCCTGCGCTCGTTGCGCCTGATCGGCCTGGCGTTGGCAGCGTGCGAAAAGTCAGTGCAGCTTTACTACGAACGCAACCTGCGGCCGGCGGACATTCAATTTGAACCGTGGGTGGAGCGGGTCGAAGGACAATTGGCGGCCGCCTATTCGGCGCTGGAGCGTGAGCTGGAAATGCAGCCGCTGAAGACCGACGGGACGATTGCTCAAGACGGGATTACGTTGGCGGTGGCGTGGAGCTTCACCCATCTGGTGGTGCCGGATCAGGTGGATGTGAATCGGTTTCCACAGATCAGTGCGTTTACCGCGTATGCCGAGGGGCTTGAGGTGTTTGTGAGTACACCGATTGAGTAGGCAGGTTTGTTGTGCCTGATCTGGCCCCTTCGCGAGCAGGCTCGCCCCCACATTTGATCTGTGTCGCTCACAAACTTTGGGCTCACTGAAGATCTACTGTGGGAGCGAGCCTGCTCGCGATGGCGGCCTGACAGTCACCATCAATCCGAATATCAGTCCGTTCAAACGCAAAACGCCGCTTCCACCAAAGGCAGAAGCGGCGCAGGCATGTGCCCAGTGCTATCAGGTGAACAGGGCGATCAGGATGATGATCGGGATGGGTATGCCAAGAAAGAACAGCAGTAGTGAGCGCATGAGCGTTCTCCTGGGTTAACGAACAGGTACTGAGGTGGTGGATACATAAGCGTCGGTTTCGAGGTACTCGACCGCATCCCGACGACGGCCACCGAAAGTTGCAGCAAGGCTGGCGAAAAACGCGCCAATCAGCAGTGCAATGAACATCCACAGCGAGGTCATTGCAGCCACCTTCGCAGCCGTATCGGCGGCTTGTTGGGCAGCCAGTTTGGCGTCGGCCGCGGCTTTTTGCGTGCGGGCATACACTTCATCAACGCGACGTTCAGCGTCCGCTTGAGTGAGGTTGGTCCGTTGGGCGACCAGTTGCGCCAGGTAGGTGCGATCTTCGGCAGCCAGCTGACCGTCGTTGCTCAGGCTGCGCACGAAGATGCGCGTCACGGTGCCATGAACGGCGTCATCACTGACCGCCACCGGACGGTCATCGCGGAACAGGCTGTCGACGAAGTAGCCATACTGGTCACTGCCAGTGTTGCCGGCAGCCGCGCCAGCGGCTTGAGTCGCGGCACTCGCGGCGCCACCGACCACACTCGCCCCGGCCTGCACGCCACCGCTGACAATGCTGCTGACCGAGCCGACCACCAGCGTCGCCGTCACCAGCGTCGCCACGCACCAGGCCAGGAAGCCATGGGCGGTGTCACGGAAGTAAACTTCATCACCGTGCATGTACGCCCATTTCACCCGCAGACGACCGGCGATGTAACCGCCAAGCCCGGAAGCCACGATTTGCGTAGCGGCCAGCCACACAATCGTTGAAATGCCCAAGCCCTTGGCGCTCACCCCTTCATTGGCCCACGGCGATACCGCCGAAAAACCCAGGCCAAAGCCGAGCAACACGAGGATCAGCGACAACGCTGCCGCCGCAGCGGCCCCTGCGAATATTGCCCCCCAGGACACGCCAGAAAGCGTGCTCGATTCTTCTAAGGCAGGAGAGAAACCATCAGAGGATCTATTCATTGTTATATCGCTCCAGGCAGGAAAGATGGTGTTACAACTCTTCAAAGGAGGGATTGCAGTCACCGTGCCAGTCGCCAACTTTAAATAAATCTCGGGATTTCAGTGATTTAGAAAGTTTGAACTTCCTATGACCATGCAATTTGCAAGGAACTGTCTGTTGCGGCGGGTTTTATGCATTGACCGGGAGAGGTGTTTGCAATGGAAAAATCAAGAGATCGCATGAAGTTTTATTTAGATAGCCTGCCATCATTTCTTGGCAGAATGCCGCTCAACGTTGAGTACTCCTAATCAGGCCCGCCCTATGCCCCGCATCTTGACCATCGAAGACGACGCCGTGACTGCCCGGGAAATCGTTGCCGAACTGAGCAGCCATGGCCTCGACGTGGATTGGGTCGACAACGGCCGCGAAGGTCTGGCGCGCGCGGTCAGCGGCAACTATGACTTGATCACCCTTGATCGCATGCTGCCCGAGCTTGATGGTCTGGCGATTGTCACCACGTTGCGGACCCTGGGCGTGGCCACGCCGATCCTGATGATCAGCGCCCTCTCCGACGTCGATGAGCGTGTGCGCGGCTTGCGCGCGGGCGGTGACGATTACCTGACCAAACCGTTCGCCACCGATGAAATGGCCGCCCGGGTGGAAGTCCTGCTGCGCCGGCAGAACACCGTGACCTCCCAGGTCACCACGTTGCGGGTGGCGGATCTGGAGCTGAACCTGATCAGGCACGAAGCCAGCCGCGACGGTCAACTGCTGACGCTGTTGCCCACCGAGTACAAGTTGCTGGAATTCCTGATGCGCAACACCGGGCAGATTCTGTCGCGGATGATGATTTTCGAAGAGGTCTGGGGTTACCACTTCGACCCCGGCACCAACCTGATCGACGTGCACATCGGCCGGCTGCGCAAGAAGATCGACCCGCCTGGCAATGTCCCACTGATTCGGACCGTGCGAGGCTCGGGTTATGTCATTGCTGAACCCCTCTAACGGCTGGCGTTCATCCAGCAGCCGTTTGCTGGCGCTCTACAGTTCGCTGTTCGTGCTCTGGAGCGGGATTCTCATGGGGGTCATGTACTACGAGGTTTCCGCTTACCTGGACAACCTGGCCAAACACTCGCTGATGCAGCGCCAACATTTGTTTTCGCACTTTCAAGGCGAACAATTGGCAGACGCCCTCGCCGTCAGCATGACCTTCGACATTCGCGGCATCGACGCTTATGGCCTGTTCGATGCCCAGCGCCGCTACCTCAGCGGTGCGCTGCGTCAAATGCCCAAAGGCCTGCCGCTGGACGGCAAGATTCACATGCTCGGCGACTGCGCAGACTCTGATGACCCAAGCCTGCCCGCCGACAGCTGCGACGCGGTAGCGACCCAGACCAAGGACGGTCGCTGGCTCGTGCTGGTGCGGGATAACGGTTCGTTGTTTGCCGTGACCCGGATCATTCTTCACGCATTATTCTGGGGTGTGACGCTGACCATCTTGCCCGGTATCGCGGGTTGGCACCTGTTGCGGCGGCGTCCGTTGCGGCGGATCCGTGCGATCCAGGCCAGCGCCGAGGCCATCGTCGCCGGCGACCTGGCCCGTCGCCTGCCGCTGTCCAATCGCCGCGATGAGCTGGACATGCTCGCCGCCATCGTCAACGCCATGCTCGAACGAATCGAACGCTTGATGAACGAGGTCAAGGGCGTTTGCGACAACATCGCCCACGACCTGCGCACGCCGCTGACGCGCCTGCGGGCGCAGCTGTACCGGATTCAGCAACAGGCTGATGAGGGTTCGACGCTGGCGGTGCAACTGGATTCAGTGCTCGGTGAAGCGGACACCTTGATGGCGCGCTTTCGAGGGTTGCTGCGGATTTCCGAGCTGGAAGATCGTCAGCGACGCTCGGGTTTTGTACAGCTGGATCCGGTGCCGTTGTTGCAAGAACTGCACGACTTTTATCTGCCGTTGGCGGAAGAAGGCGAACTGGTTTTCAAGCTGCAACTGCCTGACGTCTTGCCGCCACTGAATGGCGACCGCGCGTTGCTGTTCGAAGCGGTGGCGAACCTGCTGAGCAACTCGATCAAGTTCACGCCGCCGGGTGGCGAGGTGATTTTGCGGGGGGGCAATGAGGGGGAATTTACCCGGATCGAAGTGCTCGATTCGGGTCCTGGCATTCCGATGGCCGAACGAGAGGCGGTGTTCCAGCGTTTCTATCGTGCCGACGGCGGCAACCAGAAAAGCGGGTTCGGGCTGGGGCTGTCGATCGTTGCGGCGATTGTCAGCCTGCATGGGTTTACGCTTGAAGTCGGTCCTAGTGAACTCGGTGGTGCGCGGTTAGTGCTGGATTGCCAGCAAAGCTTGATCCCCCAGACCTGACGCTAACTCAAGAACGACGTGGATCCCCTGTGGGAGCGAGCCATGTGGCGAGGGGATTTATCCCCGTTGGGCTGCGGAGCAGCCCCGGTATTTCAAAGTTAAAGCGCGTTTACGACTGCTTCGCAGCCGAACGGGGATAAATCCCCTCGCCACATGGCTCGCTCCCACAGGGATTGGTGGTGTTTTCAGTAGCCCACCACCCCTTCTTTATGCATCTGCTGCAGTAATGCCAAGCCACTTTCCATAAACTCCGGCGACCCAGCCATCCCCGCCTCCACCGCCAATCCTTCCAACTGCTCACGCCCATCCAGTTGAGGAAATTCCTCAACCCGCTGCAACAACCGCCAGGCCAACGGGCTCAGTGCAGAAAACTTCACACTCCAGTCCTCAGCCCGACGCACCAGCAACAATGTCGGCTGAGCCGGCGCTGTCTCCGGTTGATAATCCGGCCCCACCAACTGCACCGGCCAGGCATACGCCAACGGCCAGGCCAGCGGCGAAACCTGCAACGGTCGGTCCAGCAACAACCCGGCATCGCTCAGCGGCAACGGCTCGGCCTCGGACTGCTGCAGCGCCATTTCGATCCACTCGTAATGCGCCAGCTCCACCATGAACGGCGGCCACGCCCTTTCGCTCAACGCTTGCGGTTCCGAGGCCAGGAATTCGACAAACTCCTTGGCGATCTCGCCGAATTTCGGCGTGTGCGCTCGGTAGTCGCGCAGGAAAACCCGGACCAGTGAACGCCAGTGTTCATCGCCGAGAATCGTGATCAGCACCGGAAAGGTCCCGCTGAGCAACGACGACAGGTTCGCGAATACCAGGTCGCGGTAAACCTGCGCCCGAGCCACGTCCATCCCGGCCGGTGGCGCGCAATGTTCGGGATCGCGCAGGTAAAGGCCCAGGGTGTTTTGCTGCTGAAACAGACTCGGCTTATCCACGGTTCACCCCCTCGGTTTGCAGGCGGCGAATGGTCTGCAACTCGGCCAGCAGTTCGGAAAATGCCGGGAAGTTGAAATCCCGTTCCAGCAGCGTCGGCTGCGCGCCGAATCGAGCGTAAGCCTCAGCCAGTAACGACCAGACCACCGGTTTCACCGAGGCGCCATGGGTGTCGATTTTCAACGTGTCGGACTCATCGAAATGCCCGGCCACGTGCATGGCCACCACCCGGCCCGAATCGATGCCCGCCAGAAAGGTCTGCGGATCGAAACCGTGATTGATCGAGTTGACGTAGACGTTATTGACGTCCAGCAACAGGTCGCAATCGGCTTCGCGCAGCACCGCGTTGGTGAAGGTCACCTCGTCCATGTCTTGCTGCGGCGCGGCGTAGTAGGAGACGTTTTCCACCGCCAGGCGCCGACCGAGAATGTCCTGGGCCTGGCGAATTCGCGCGGCGACGTGATGCACCGCTTCTTCGGTAAAGGGCAACGGCAGCAGGTCGTAAAGGTGACCGTCATCGGTGCAGTAGCTCAAGTGTTCGCTGTACAGCGGCACGTTGTATTGATCGAGGAAAACCCGGACTTCCTGCAGAAACCCGACGTCCAGCGGTGCCGGGCCGCCCAATGACAGGGACAAGCCATGACAGGACAACGGATAACGCTCGGCCAGGGTACGCAGCGCATGGCCATGCGCACCGCCGATGCCGATCCAGTTCTCCGGCGCGACTTCCAGAAAATCGAAATCGCCCACGCGGGCGGCTTGAAGGTCTTTCATTAAACCGCGACGCAAGCCGAGACCGACTGTCGCCTTCGCTGATGTGATGGGGGTCTGCATGACCATCACCGCGGTGTGCCAGTGATCAGGGTACCGCCGTCGGCCAGTGGCCCGAGCATCGGCTGGCTTGGGCCGATGATGCCGCTGGTGTATGGGTCGACGCGCAGGCGATTGACGGGGGTGGGTTTCAGATCGGTTGCTGGCAGGAACGTGGGCATTGTTATCCCCTTCACGGTGTATAGGGTGCCAAATGGCCTACGCAGTTCATCGCAGATTTGTATCTCGCCTGTGTTCGGCAGAGCCCCTGAGTTAGCCGGCACTGTATCGAGAAGCCAGTTAGATACAGTGGGTTACACAAATCCCTTGTGGGAGTGAGCCTGCTCGCGATGAGGCTCTGCCAGTCGACACCAATGTTGAACATCAGACCGCTTTCGCGAGCAGGCTCGCTCCCACGGGGGGGACGGTGTGAACCAGGGGGTATGGGAAGGTTTTCGTCGCTCCGGCCGGCAGTGCACGGCCCCCGGACTAAACTTAGTGCACGCAGGACGTGCTTATCGTCCTGTTCATTCCCACGACCACCGTCCAGAGGTGAACGCCTCGAAAAACAAGGCCTCTGGACTGTGATCCTGCTGAAGGAGCACACGTGATGGACGAGGCCAGACTCAATGATTTCATGGGCAAATTGGTGAACGACATGGGCGGCGCGGCGATGCTGGCCAACGTCATCCTCGGCGAAGAGCTCGGACTGTACCGGGCCATGGCCGACAGTCAGCCAATCACCCCTGAAGCCCTCGCTGAAAAAACCGGCTGCAACCCCCGCCTGCTGCGCGAATGGCTCAGCGCCCACGCCGCTTCCGGTTACATGGAGCACCGCGACGGCCAGTTCCGGCTGCCCGAAGAGCAGGCCATGGCATTGGCGATCGAAGACTCACCGGTCTATATCGCGGGTGGCGTCGGGGTGGTCGCATCGTTTTTCCATGACAAGGACAAACTGGTCAGCGCCATGCGCGGCGACGGTGCCCTTGCCTGGGGCGATCACCATCCGTGCATGTTCAGCGGCACGGAGCGGTTCTTCCGGCCAGGTTATAAAGCGCATCTGGTCGCCGAATGGCTACCGGCGCTCGAAGGCGTGGTCGCCAAACTGGAGGCTGGCGCCAAAGTGGCGGATATCGGCTGCGGCCACGGCGCATCCACCGTGATCATGGCCCAGTCGTTCCCCGATTCGCGGTTCGTCGGTTTCGACTACCACGCGCCCTCCGTCACCGTCGCTACCCAGCGCGCCGAAGAAGGTGGCGTGGCCGGGCGTGCGCGATTCTTCCAGGGCACGGCGAAAAGCTTCCCCGGCGATGACTATGATCTGGTCTGCTATTTCGACTGCCTGCACGACATGGGCGACCCGGTGGGCGCGGCGCGGCACGCTTATGACGCACTGAAACCGGACGGCACGGTGCTGCTGGTAGAACCGTTTGCCAACGACTCGCTCGACGACAACGTCACCCCGGTTGGCCGCTTGTTCTACGCCGCTTCGACCTTCATCTGCACCCCGAACTCGCTGTCCCAGGAAGTCGGCCTCGGGCTCGGCGCTCAGGCTGGCGAGGCGCGGCTGCGCAAGGTCTTCACCGAGGCAGGGTTCAAGACGTTCCGGCGGGCCACAGAAACACCGTTCAACCTGATTCTGGAGGCGCGTAAGTAAACCCGATCCCTGTAGGAGCACAGCTTGCTGGCGATGGCGTATTTGAAATCGCCATCGCCGGCAAGCCGTGCTCCTACAGGGTTGTCGGCAATGGTCCATCGGAGTGTTGAACATGCTCGACAGCCCCATCCGCGAACAACTCGACCGCCTTCAGCAGTTAATGGCCGACCAGCCGTTTGTGGTCCTGACCGGCGCGGGCATCAGCACTCCGTCGGGCATTCCGGATTACCGCGACAACCAGGGCGTGCGGCGCGGCCGGCAACCGATGATGTATCAGGAATTCCTCTCCGCCCCCGAATCCCGGCGTCGCTACTGGGCGCGGGCGATGCTCGGTTGGCCGCGGGTGCGCCAGGCTCAGCCGAACGTGGCCCACGAGGCCTTGGCCAGTTTGCAAAATTCGCAGCAGATCAGCGGCCTGATCACTCAAAACGTCGACACCCTGCACGACCAGGCTGGCAGCCATGACGTCATCGAACTTCACGGCAGCTTGCACCGGGTGTTGTGCCTGGACTGCGGCAAGCGCAGCGAACGGGATTCGATCCAGCAATTGATGGAAGCGCAGAATCCGTATCTGGTCGGCGTGGATGCGGTGCAAGCCCCGGACGGCGACACGCTGCTGGATGCAGCGTTTGAGGCGCGGTTTCAGGTGCCGCATTGCCCGCATTGCGCGGGTGAACGGATGAAACCGGATGTGGTGTTTTTTGGCGAGAACGTGGCGCAGGCCACGGCGGCCAAAGCAATGGCGGCGGTCGAAAAGGCTGCGGGGTTGCTGGTGGTGGGGTCTTCGTTGATGGCGTATTCGGCGTTTCGGTTGTGCCGGGCGGTGGCGGATCAGGGGAAACCGTTGATTGCGATTAATCTGGGGAAGACTCGGGCGGATGACCTCCTCGATTTGAAAATTGAGGCTTCATGCGAGCAGCTTTTGCCATTGTTGGCTCAGCGCCGCTCGTCCTGATCAACCTAAAACCCTGTGGGAGCGAGCCTGCTCGCGATAGCGGAGTATCAGTCAACACTGATGTCGGATGTGCCGGCCTCTTCGCGAGCAGGCTCGCTCCCACAGGTGACCGTGATCAGGGCAGAGAAACTCGTTGGCCGAGGTTTTCTTCTTTGAGGATGTCGAACAACGCCTGCGCCGCCGCCGACAGTTCAACCCCAGGCTTGGTCAACACCCCAATCGCCCGCTCCACCACCGGATCGCGCAAGGTAATGCACCGCGCCCCCAGCTCCAGCATCTGCCCGACACACAACGCCGGCACCGCACTCACCCCCAACCCGCTCGCCACCATCCGCCCAACCGTCGCCAACTGATGACTTTCAAACTCCACCGGCAATTTCATCCCACGCGCCTGCAAGTGCTCTTCAAGCATCACCCGAACCGTCGACGGTCGCTGCAAGGTGATGAACGGTTCCTTGAGCAAGGTTTGCCAATCGATGTCTTCCCGTTCGGCAAAAGGAGAATCCTTCGGCACCACGGCAACGAAACGATCCATGTACAACGGCGTGAATGCCAGCGACGAACTCTGGTTCGGTTCAAACGCCACCCCCAGCTCAACCTGCCGGTCACGCACCATCTCCAGCACCTGCTCGTTGATCACGTCATTCACCGTGACGTTGACCTTGGGATAACGCGAGCGGAAGGTTTTCAGGATCGGTGGCAGCAGGTTGCCGGCGAATGAGGGCATCGCCGCCAGCGTCACGCGACCGCGCTGGAGGGTAAATCGTTGTCGCAGCTCATCCTCGGCATTGTCCCAGTCAGCGATCAGGCGACGCGCCAATGGCATCAGCGATTCTCCCTCCGCGGTCAGTGCGACATTGCGCGTGTTGCGGGTGAACAGGCGCCCGCCCAGCCCTTCCTCCAGCGCCTTGATGGTCAGGCTCAAGGCCGATTGCGACAGGTGCAGCCGCTCGCAGGCCACGGCAAAACTCAAACTCTGGGCCACGGCCAAAAACGCCCTGATCTGCTTGACTGTCATGTGCGAGTTGCTCCAGTAATCAGGAGCACGGCTTGCCCACGATGGCTTCCTTGAAATCGCCATCGCGAGCAGGCTCGCTCCCACAGGGGTTATTAGTGAGTTTTATCTATCAATCAACCTTAAAAATCAACTTAACAAATGAATACTGCGGCGAGACACTTCTATCCCATACGGCTAGCCAGCCGCCCACAAAGAATAAAAGAGGTGCATATGGCAGGTTTCGACAAGCGCGTGAGTTCCTACGAGGAAGCCCTGGCAGGTCTTGAAGACGGCATGACCGTGATCGCCGGCGGCTTCGGTCTGTGCGGGATCCCGGAAAACCTCATCGCCGAGATCAAGCGCAAAGGCACACGTGACCTCACCGTGGTTTCCAACAACTGCGGCGTCGACGG
This sequence comes from Pseudomonas sp. LS2P72, assembly GCF_054897865.1. NCBI lineage: Bacteria > Pseudomonadati > Pseudomonadota > Gammaproteobacteria > Pseudomonadales > Pseudomonadaceae > Pseudomonas > Pseudomonas sp. LS2P72. The sequence goes on along the minus strand of NZ_CM142708.1, from coordinate 3,000,457 downwards.
TTTCGGCCTCGGCGTGCTGCTGGAAGACCGGCAGATCCGCAAGGTGGTGGCCTCCTACGTCGGCGAGAACAAAATGTTCGAAGACCAACTGCTGAAAGGCGAAATCGAAGTGGTCCTGACCCCCCAAGGCACCCTCGCCGAAAAAATGCGCGCTGGCGGCGCTGGCATCCCGGCGTTCTTCACCGCCACCGGCGTCGGCACTCCCGTTGCCGACGGCAAGGAAGTCCGCGAATTCCATGGCCGCCAGTACCTGATGGAAGAGTCCATCACCGGTGACTTCGCCATCGTCAAAGGCTGGAAAGCCGACCATTTCGGCAACGTCATCTACCGCCACACCGCCCAGAACTTCAACCCGCTGGCCGCCACTGCCGGCAAGATTACCGTGGTCGAAGTCGAAGAAATCGTCGAACCCGGCGAGCTGGACCCGTCGCAGATCCACACCCCTGGCATCTACGTCGACCGGGTCATTTGCGGCACGTTCGAGAAGCGCATCGAACAGCGCACCGTGCGTAAGTGATCCCCTGCCCCCGGACCGAATGAAGGAATAACAACAATGGCACTTTCCCGCGAACAAATGGCTCAACGCGTCGCCCGCGAAATGCAGGACGGCTTCTACGTGAACCTGGGCATCGGCATTCCGACCCTGGTCGCCAACTACATTCCTGAAGGCATGGAAGTCATGCTGCAGTCGGAAAACGGCCTGCTGGGCATGGGCCCCTTTCCTACTGAAGAAACCATCGATGCCGACATGATCAACGCCGGCAAACAAACCGTGACCGCACGTATCGGCGCGTCGATCTTTTCCTCGGCCGAGTCCTTCGCGATGATTCGCGGTGGTCATGTCGACCTGACGGTGTTGGGCGCCTTTGAAGTGGACGTGGAAGGCAACATCGCCTCCTGGATGATCCCCGGCAAACTGGTCAAGGGCATGGGCGGCGCGATGGACCTGGTGGCCGGCGCAGACAACATCATCGTCATCATGACCCACGCGTCCAAGGACGGTGAGTCCAAGCTCCTGTCCAAATGCAGCCTGCCGCTGACCGGCGCCGGTTGCATCAAGCGTGTGCTGACCGACCTGGCTTACCTGGAAATCGAAAACGGCGCGTTCATTCTCAAGGAACGTGCACCGGGCGTCAGCGTCGAGGAGATTGTCGCCAAGACCGCCGGTAAACTGATCGTGCCGGATCACGTTCCGCAAATGCAGTTCGCTGCCCAGTGAGGAATCATTCCATGCAAGAAGTCGTCATTGTCGCCGCCACCCGTACCGCCATTGGCAGTTTCCAGGGTGCCCTGGCCAACGTGTCCGCGGTTGACCTCGGTGCTGCGGTGATCCGTCAGTTGCTGGCGCAAACCGGTCTGGACGTTACTGAAGTCGATGAAGTGATCATGGGCCAGGTATTGACAGCCGGCGCCGGGCAAAACCCTGCGCGCCAGTCCGCGATCAAGGCTGGCCTGCCGTTTACCGTGCCGGCGATGACCCTGAACAAGGTCTGCGGCTCGGGCCTCAAAGCACTGCATCTGGCCACTCAGGCAATTCGCTGCGGCGATGCCGACGTGATCATTGCCGGCGGCCAGGAAAACATGAGCCTGTCCAATTACGTCATGCCGGGCGCTCGCACCGGTCTGCGCATGGGTCACGCGCAAATCGTCGACACCATGATCAGCGACGGCCTGTGGGATGCGTTCAACGATTACCACATGGGCATCACCGCCGAGAACCTGGCCGAGAAGTACAGCCTGACTCGCGAACAGCAAGACGCCTTCGCCGCAGCCTCGCAGCAGAAAGCCACGGCCGCCATCGAAGCCGGGCGTTTTGCCGATGAGATCACGCCGATCCTGATTCCTCAGCGCAAGGGCGATCCGGTCGCCTTCCAGGTTGACGAACAGCCACGGGCCGGCACCACCGCCGACTCCCTGGGCAAACTGAAACCCGCCTTCAAGAAGGACGGTTCGGTGACTGCCGGTAACGCCTCGTCCCTGAACGACGGTGCCGCTGCGGTGATTCTGATGAGCGCGGAAAAAGCCAAGGCTCTGGGCTTGCCGGTACTGGCGAAAATCGCCGCTTACGCCAATGCGGGCGTCGACCCGGCGATCATGGGTATCGGCCCGGTCAGCGCGACTCGTCGTTGCCTGGACAAGGCCGGCTGGTCCATCGACCAACTCGACCTGATCGAAGCCAACGAAGCCTTTGCCGCACAATCCCTGGCGGTGGCCAAGGACCTGGAATGGGACCTGAACAAGGTCAACGTCAACGGCGGCGCTATCGCCTTGGGCCACCCGATCGGTGCGTCGGGTTGCCGAGTGCTGGTGACCTTGCTGCATGAAATGATCAAGCGTGACGCCAAGAAAGGCCTCGCCACCCTGTGCATCGGTGGTGGTCAGGGCGTGGCACTGGCGATCGAGCGGGCGTAAAGCGTTCAACAGACGGCGCGGGGACCCACGAATATCCGTTCGCCGCCTGGCAAAACACCCGGTGCGATTCACATCGCACCGGGTTCTTTTTGTCTGGTCGTCAGGCAAATTTCACCCCGCCAGACTCGCCAGCGGCACCACGAACAACAAGCTGTAACCAAACCGCGAGCCGGCCTCGATGGCGGTCGCCCAGTTGCCCGGGTCCATGTAGCCGATGGAAACCAGCAAGCCAGGAACGGCAAAGCGCAGCATCCGGTTGAAGAACGAGGCGCGGGGATCGACGGCAACGCTGCCGGCCACTTCCGGCGGACAGAACGGCGCCGTGGCGGTTTTGGGCAAACTGAATTTCACGCAAACATCCGTCGACGGGTGGAAAAGCGCAGCTTAGACGTTTCAGCCCATGCGCCCAAGGGGAAGATGCTCGGGTATCAGGCGCCGTGGCGGCGGAAGAACAATGTCACCTGGCCCAACTCAACACCGAACTTGGTCATGGCTGAGCGATTGGCCATGGTGTTTTCGTCCAGCAAGTACATCCAGTCGTCGAAATGCACTTGGTAGACCTTGTCGTCCACCGGCAGGTTGAGTTCATAGCGCCAGTGCAGCGCGTTGCCGGCGACCTCACCGCGGGACTCGCCGACCACATCGCCGGCCGTACCGCGCCAACGGCCAGGGCCGTCCGGGTACAACGTCCAGACGCGGGTCTGCCGGGTGCCATCGCTGTAGGTAAAGGCTTCATGCATGATCAGGTTCTGGCCGTCCATTCGGCTGTTGATCAGCACATGAAAGCGCTTGATCACCTCGCCCGAGCGCTTCTGGAACATTCCCCAGCCATCCACTCGCCCGACGAAGAACCCGGGTAGATCGAGCTTGGGGTTTTGCTCGCTGTAGCGCTGCACATCGACGCTGCAACCGGCCAGGCAGACGCACAACACCAACAGCAGATTCTTCAGCATGTCATGCACCTCAAGGCTTGGCGCTGCCCAGCAACTGCTGGCGCAACTCGGGATTACGTGTACGTGGGTCGAGCCAGATATCGAAAAAGGCCCGGGCGAATTGCGGGTCTTTCACTTCGTGTTGCGGCTGCTGGCCGACAAAGAACCGCGCCCCCTGCCCCGGCAAATAAACGCCGGTAATGCGGGTGCCGGCTTTTACATCGACGAACGACTGTTGCATCTGCACCTTCCAGCGCTCGAGTTGCTCGTTGCTGACCGAGGCGCCGGACAACCGCTTGATTTCATCGACACTGGCCTGCACCAGATCATCGCGGGAAATGCTGCGCTGATAGATCAGTTCCAGGGCAAACGGCTGGTCCGGCGCCAAGGGCCGGGCCGCACTCCAGAGCCGAGCGTTGTAGACATCGAACCCGAACACCCGAAACTCGCCGGTGCCGATGATCTGCGCACCGGGCAATGCCTCCTGCCAACTAGCCAAGGCCTGAGTGCCTGACAATCCCAGCAACAACACACCGTAATACAGGCGTAATCGGGGTCTGTTCATCGAGTTCTTTTCAACATGGGTATCTGCTAAAAACTTATACGCAAAGCATCATTTTGTACAATTATTCTAGCCGTATGCTTTGTATACAAAATCTCCTCATTCCTAGAGCAATCCTACGTCCGCAGTGCTAACGTTAGCGCCCCACTCAGGTCGGAGACGCGTGCGTGCTGATACTTAAACTGCTGGTCATCCCAGGATTTCTCTTGCTGATTTCCCTGGCCGGTAAACGCTGGGGACCGAGTGTCGCCGGTTGGCTGTCGGGGTTGCCGGTGGTGGTTGGGCCGATTCTGTTCTTTCTCGCCATCGAGCAGGGCCAGGTGTTTGCCGCTCAATCGGCGACGGCAGCCCTATCGGCGATGTTCGCGATGATTGCCTTTTGCGTGACCTACGCTCAGGTTGCACAACGCGCGAAGTGGCCGTGGGCGCTGGTGATTTCGCTGTTGGTCTGGGCCACGGCGGCCGTTGTGCTGTCATTGATTCCGCCGTCCCTGGTGTTCTCGGTGATCGCCGCCGCGACCGCTCTGCTGGCGGCGCCGTATCTGTTTCCCTCGGTACAGCCGATCGTTTCGGGCCCGGCGCCGAAGTCCGACAAATTGTTGTTGCGCATGATTGCCGGTGCCCTGCTGACCCTCGCAGTCACGTTGTTGGCCAGCACCGTTGGCGAACGCTGGAGCGGCCTGCTCGCGGTGTTCCCGGTGCTGGGCAGCGTGATGGCGGTGTTCTCCCAGCAAACCCGCGGCCCGGCGTTTACCGCTGCATTGTTGCGGGCCACCGCGACCGGGATGTATTCGTTCGCCGCGTTTTGCCTGGTGTTGGCGCTGGCCTTGCCAGACATGGGTTTGAGCGCGTTCGCTCTGGGCGTTGTGGTATCAGTGGGGATGCTCGGGGTGACCAAGCGCTTGTTGGCCAAGCCGGCGAGCGCGGCGCCGGACGCTGGACGGACGGCGATCAAACGCTAAGCTGCTTGATGCCATCGGGCCAGGAAGGTCGCCCGTTCCTCGCGCAGAATGCGGCTAAACAGCGAGGGCGCAAGCGCCCTCGCTACCCGCCTGGCGACTACCCAGGCTTGTGGTTGTCCAGTAATCGATTGACCGCTAACTCACCCAACATGATGACCCGTTGCAGCACCAGCATCGTTTGGCGTCGTGGGCCGTCCGTTACGTCGGTGAGATCGTTGACCATGGCGCTGGCTGATGCCAACGATTCGCAGGCCTCGACGAGCAACGTTTCGTCATCCACCGAAGCTGAGTGCGCGGTCGGCCGCCTCTTCCATTTTCTTGGGGTCAAGATCACGAAAGACGTCGTAGGGTACCGGACGGGTATTCGGGGGGTTGGGCGTAACTTCGAACATAGATGAAGCTCCAACTTGCAATACTTAGGAGCCATCACCCTCGCTACCAAACGAAGGGTGGCGGCCATACGTGGGTTGGTAGACCGGTCGAAGTTGGAAAAACCCGGCGCTCACAATGGAGCCCCACGCATGACCACCATAAAAGCAGAGTCCCGAAAAGAGACTGCATAAGGTGTTGCCATGCGACTTCGTAACGGGCTACCAAACCCGATCACTGTTTTGCAGTGACCAGCAAACGATATAGCCCGCCCCACAGCCGCACAAGCCAGCGGATTCTGGCGTACGCGTAGGCAACGGCGCAAGGCGTTGTAGCCGTTAGGACGTAACAGCGGGTGTCCTTAAACACGCACGTTAAACGCGTGAAAGCACTCATAAAATTGAGGAGGTGTCCGACATTTATTAGGGGTTGGCTGTGGCAAGCGAGAGGTTTAGTGTGGTTGCGCCCATCAGGTAGAGATGGGGTCACGTGGAGCTTGGCTGGGCGCGCGTCATCTTGACACCCGCGGCAGTGAGCCACCTACCGATTAGACGGCTAGGTATTGATCCCGGAGGTCACTCTATGAGCGTCGAACTTTCCCCTATCGTTTCAGCGTTTGAAACCGAAGAGCAGGCCGCCAGCTACGACCGTTGGTTCCGTGCCAAAGTGCAGGCGTCGCTCGATGATCCACGCCCGAATGTCCCGCACGAACAGGTAATGGCTGATATGCGATCCCTTCTCGAAGCCAAGCGCAATAAGCGCGATGCTGGTTGAGTGGCGGCCCGAAGCGCGGGATTAACTGGGTGACGGAGGGCCAGGCCGATGACGTATAGCAACGGCTGGTTGGATCTGATTCCCTGCGCTGACCAAAGGAACATGACCCCCCGTTAAACTGCGCTGGAATGCACGATAACCTCCATGGGATGATCGCCCCCCACCGCGAGACCGACCATTCCCTGGAGTTTTTGAATGTCATTGTTGAGTAAAAAAGCCGTTGTCCTGTTGTTGACGGCGGTTGCCAGTCTCGGAGCGTTGAATGCGCAGGCCGCCAAAGCCACTGCCAGCGCTACCGCGCCCGCACAGAAAGTCTCGATGCTCGGCGGCAAGTTCACGTTCACCCTGCCTAAAGGCTTCGTCGCCAACCCGTTGCCTGCCGGGGACGCGGCCACCGGCACCGCCGGGGCCACGGGCACGATGTACACCAATCAAGCGACGAAAACCGTGGTGATCGCCGCTGAAAACACCATCCCCGGCGGCCTCAACGTCAAAGACAACGACGGTCAGTTCCTCGACTCCGTGGCGTCTGACTTCGCCACTCAACAAGCCACCGCGCTCCCGGACTTCACCAAGCTCAGCGAAAAAAGCCTGACCCAGAAAGGCACCGGCCTGGGGCTGCGGCAGATCGACAGCACCGCCACCCAGGGCGGCGGCAAAACCCTCGACACCACAGTGATGGCCGCGTCCAACACGCGCATGGCGATCGTTCAGGTGATTTCCCGTCTCAGCGACAATGCGGGTCACGAGACGCTGGTCAAACAGATCGTCTCCGGCAAGTAACAATCAGCGATTGAGGCGCTGCAACCAGGCGCTCAAATCCTGCATTTCGACAGCACTGATGCTGTGACCGACGCCAGGGTAGGCATGAAACTCAGGCTTGAGTGACAGGCTCTGCAACAGGCTGTCGGCGTCCGTGCCGTCATTGTAGGAAAGGAGCGTGTCCGCGGTGCCATGACCAATGAAAATCGCCAGCTTCTGGCGTTTTTCATCCGGTTTCAGTTCGGATCTGAGTACCGGCAGAATCCGCCCGCTCAACGCTGCGATCCCGCCCACCGCCTCGGGATGACGCAGGGCCACCTCGTAGGACATCATCGCGCCCTGGCTGAAACCCACCAGGAATACCTTGTTCGGTTCGGTGTGATATTTCTTCGCCGCCTGTGCGACGAAATCCAGCAATACGGCGCCGCTGGTCTTCAGATCATCCGTCTCACCGTCGTAGGCGCCATCACCTTTCTGGCGGAACCACTGATAACGGCCCTCCTCTATCACCATCGGTGCCCGCACCGACAGGTAGTTGTAGGGCGCGGGCAACTCATCCTTGATGTCGAACAAATCCTGCTCGTTACTGCCGTAACCGTGGAGGAAAATCACCAGGGGCTGATTGCGCGATTCGGGGTTGGCCTGCTCCAGGTACTTGAGCGGCAGATCGGTTTGCAGCGGGGTTTGAGCGTGGACGGCGGCGGACGCCAGGAGTGTCAGCAGAGCGAGAAACTTCAACATAAACCTTCCTTCACAGAGCGCAGGATTCGGGGCAGAGCCTAACACTGTGAAGCTTGCCGGGCATATTCGGTGCTGCTGATGCCGCCATCGCGAGCAGGCTCGCTCCCACAGGGGGAACGCATTTCTATTGTGGGAGCGAGCCTGCTCGCGAAGAGGCCCTGGGAAACGGCGACAATCCTCAATCGTTAATGAGTTTTCCGACCCGAATCGGCTCGCGCCCCGCGACCTTCGCCTGCCAGTTGCCCGGCTGCGTATAGCGCCCGCGATCGATGGCAAACAACACGCCACTGGTCCCGGCGCAAACCGTGGTGACTCGATCATTCAGCGGGTCGACCACTTCAAACAGCGCATCCCCCATCTCCACCCACTCACCCGAATCGCGCAGGAAACTGACGACTCCGTGATGCGGCGCGAACAGGTATTGGGTGCCTTCGAACGGCATGCCTTCACAGCATTCGCTCGGTGCCGCGGGCCAAGTGCCTTTGATGAAACCCTGCTCGGCGAGGAAGCCGAGAATCGCCTCGCAATTGGCTTGAGCCTGATCGACTCGCGTATCACCCATGCTGCCCAGCTCCAGCGTCGTCGCCAGGTTGGCCGGCGGGATCGCGGCCTCAGGGAAAGCCCTGGCCAGGCGCAACCACGGCGTTGAACACGACTCATCAAATGAGCTGCCGCCGGAGTCTTCACAGAGCAACGCCACCCCAGCCTTCAAGCGCGCCGCCAGGGATTGCCACTGCGGCCAGTGTTGCGGCAAGGCATACAGATGAATCGTCGCGTCGAAATCACAATGCAGGTCGAGGGTAATGTCGGCCTCACAGGCGTGGCGCAGCAGCAAGCGGTGCATGGCTTCAAGCTGCGAGGCCGGTGCCGGCAAACCGTCGAGTACCTGGCCCATGGTCTGGCGAATCAGCGCAATGTTGGCAGCCGCGTCACTGCCCAAGCGATCACCGATCAACTCGGCCACCGGTGCGCTGAGTTCGACGAAGGAGCGGTTGAAGTTCTTGCCGCTGCCCAGCTCGAAGCGGCCCATGTGGCTGCCTTGCAGGTGTTGATCGAGGCCGATGGGATTGGCCACCGGGACCAGTTCGATCACGCCCTGCAACTGACCTTGGGTTTCAAGTTCGGCCAGACGCTTTTTCAGTTCCCACGCCGTGCGCATGCCCGGCAGTTCATCAGCGTGCAGGCTGGCCTGGATGTAGACCTTGCGAGTGCCCGCGCCATAACGAAACACGCTGAGGGTGCGTTCGGTGCCCAGGTGGCTCCAGGGCAGTGAATGGTCGATGCGTTGCATGGAAACTCCTGAATATCTGAACGGCGAAAATCACCTGTGGGAGCGAGCCTGCTCGCGAATGCGGTTTTCCAGTGGAAAGTTTTTTGCCTGACACACCGCTTTCGCGAGCAGGCTCGCTCCCACAGGGATCTCATTTCAACAGAGAGAACATAAAAAAAGTGGCAACCGCGTCAACGGTTGCCACTTTTTTGAACGGCGTGATTACTGGCCGTAAACGTCAAAGTCGAAGTACTTGTCTTGCACTTGCTTGTACTTGCCGTTGGCGCGGATTTCGGTGATGGCGGTGTTGAATTTTTCTGCCAGGGCGGTATCGCCCTTGCGCACCGCGATACCGGCGCCGCCGCCGAAGTACTTGGCGTCTTCGTAGGTCGGGCCTACGAAAGCGAAACCTTTACCGGCGTCGGTTTTCAGGAAGCCGTCGTCCAGGTTGACCGAGTCGGCCAGCATCGCGTCCAGACGACCGGCGACCATGTCCAGGTTGGCTTCCTGCTGCGAGCCGTAGCGAACCAGATTGATACCGGCCGGCACCAGCACTTCAGTGGCGAAGCGGTCGTGGGTACTGGCGCGCAGCACACCGACTTTCTTGCCTTTGAGTTCGGTCAACGGGTCTTTGATGTCGGTGCCTTCCTTCATCACGAAGCGCGCCGGGGTGTGGTAGTACTTGATGGTGAAATCGACGTTCTTTTTGCGATCGTCAGTGATGGTCATGGACGACAGGATCGCGTCGATTTTCTTGACCTTCAGGGCCGGGATCAGGCCGTCGAACTCTTGCTCGACCCAGGTGCACTTCACTTTCATCTGCTCGCACAGCGCGTCGCCGATGTCCACGTCGAAGCCGGTGAGTTTGCCATCAGGGGTTTTCATCGAGAATGGCGGGTAACCGGCTTCGATACCGAGGCGGATCGGCTTGGCGTCTTCGGCCACAGCCGTCAGGGACAACATCGACAGTGCCAGGGCACCGAACATCACTAGCTTCTTCATTTATAACTCCTGTGTGCGGAGACTTTTATTGGCAGCTTTCGATTAGCATTCGGTTGCGGCTTCCGATTGGAGAGCACCGAAGTGGTCGGCAGTCTAGAGCGGCTCAAGGAGGGTCAATTGTGTTTAAGCGACAAATACTTATAGAAAAGTGGCCGGCGGATTCAAGTCCCTTGAAGCGTGCGCCAAGCCGGTGCAAAGACTGTAGGACACGCCCTTTTTTCAGACAAAACCTACAAGCAAAAACTACAAGAGAGCCCTTATGCCCACGTTGAACCTGATCCAGCACCACCCCGCCGAAGGTCCCGGCGCTATTGCCGACTGGGCTAAGTCCCGAGGTCTGACCCTGAACGTGTTTCGCGCCGACCTCGGCCAGTTGCCGCCAGTGAGTGCAGCCCCCGTGATTCTGTTGGGCGGGCCTTATGAGTCCAACGGCGGGCCGGCCTGGCTGGAAGCCGAACGTCAGTGGTTGGCGGGCAGCCTGGATCAAGGCGCGGCGGTGTTTGCGATTTGTCTGGGGGCGCAGTTGCTGGCGTTGGGTCTGGGCGGGAATGTGCGGCGAATGGATCGAACCGAAACCGGTTGGACGCCCGTGACCTTTGTCGATGGCCAGACGTTGCGGGTGCTGGAATGGCACGAAGACGCCATCGACCTGCCGCCAAACGCGCAGTTGCTGGCCAGCAGTGATCAGTGCGAGCAGCAGATGTATTGCGTCGGGCCGACGCGAGTGGGTTTGCAGTTTCATCCGGAGTGGACGGCTGAATCGGTGGCAACACTCAATGCGCATTTTGACGATGAATCGCCGTTGCCTCGGGGGCCGCAGGACAGCGCCGCTTATGCAGCGGTGTTGGAATGGTTGCAGGCGACGCTGGATGGGTGGTGGGCATCCGTTTAGAAGCAAGATCAACAGATCACAGCCTCGTTTCACTCGACAGCTCCTACAGGCGATCACGTAGACCTGTAGGAGCTGTCGAGTGAAACGAGGCTGCGATCTTTTCGACTACATCAACATTCGCAACCGATCACGGTGCTGGCAGGCCGTTGCACCGCGACACTCAACTCAAACCCTTCATCCCGCCACCCGGTCACCCCGCCGATCATTTCCTTGACCGGGTAACCCAGCGCCGCCAGTTTCACAGCAGCCTTGTTGGCGCCGTTGCAGTGAGGCCCGGCGCAATACACCACGAACACGCTGGTTTTCGGGTAGGCCGCCAGACCTTCAGCGCTCAGCAGTCGCCCCGGAATATTGATCGCTCCCGGCACATGGCCACGCTCGAACGCGAGCGGACCGCGCACGTCCACCAGGACAAAATCCACCTCGCCGGCCTGTTGGCTGCCGTGGACGTCGGAACAGTCGGTTTCGAAGGTCAGACGGTTGCTGAAATGCATCAGGGCGATGGCCGATGGGGCGGCGGGAATCTCGCGGACCAGGCTGGTCATGGGCTGTACTCCAAAGTCTGTGTGGGTGTGAGAAGACTTTATCCGCCCGACGCTTGCGGCTACAGTGGCGCACAAGACACTCACCGGGAACTTTCCGCCAAATGCAGCCCACCCCTGGATTGGTCGCGATTCTGGCCTACGACGGCCTCTGTACGTTCGAATTTGGCATCGCCGTGGAGATCTTCGGCCTGGCCCGTCCGGAGTTCGACTTCCCTTGGTACGAGCACCGGATCGCCGCCGTTGATCAAGGTCCGATGCGTGCCATGGGCGGCATTCAGGTACTGGCCGATGGCGGCATGGAGCTGCTCGAAGAAGCCCGGACCATCATCATTCCCGGCTGGCGCGATCGCAGCGCTCCGGTGCCGGAGGCATTGATCGCGGCCCTGCGCCAGGCCCATGCGCGGGGTGCGCGGCTGCTGTCGATCTGCTCCGGCGTGTTCGTGCTGGCGGCCACCGGTTTGCTCGACGGTCGAGGCGCCACCACGCACTGGCGCTACACCGCTGAGTTGGCTGAGCGTTTTCCGAACATTCTGGTGGACCCGGACGTGCTCTATGTCGATTCAGGTCAACTGATTACCTCGGCCGGCAGCGCTGCCGGCATCGATGCCTGTCTGCACTTGGTGGCGCGGGATTTCGGTACGCAAGTGGCCAACTCAGTGGCGCGGCGGCTGGTGATGTCGCCACAACGCACTGGCGGTCAGGCGCAGTTCATTCCGACACCGGTCAGTCCTACGCCTCGTAGCGATTTATCCCGCGTCATGCAGTGGGCACGCGAGCGTTTGCATGAACCGCTGGAGGTTCGCGAGCTGGCGAGTGAGGCGGCCATGAGTGAACGGACGTTTCTGCGCCGCTTCACTGAAGCCACCGGCATGCCGCCCAAGGCGTGGTTGCAGCATGAGCGCCTGGGCCGGGCCCGCGAGCTGCTTGAGAGCACGAGCCAGAACACCGACCAGATTGCCCAGCGCTGCGGTTATCGCTCGGTAGAGAGTTTTCGGGTGGCATTTCGCAGCGTGGTCGGGGTGCCGCCGTCGGTGTATCGGGAGCGGTTTGGGCGGGAGGTTAAAGCAATAATTTGAGGTGTATTTGAGGGCCTCATCGCGAGCAGGCTCGCTCCCACATAGACCGCGTCCGTCAATACAACTCGGTCAACTGTGGGAGCGAGCCTGCTCGCGATGAGGTCAGCCCAGTCACCAGTGCACTCAAGGTTTACGCAGCAGATAGGTGTCCATAATCCACCCATTGGCCAACCGGGCCGCCTTACGCACTCGCTCGATCTCCTCCGCCACCTCCTTGAGCTTGCCGCTGATCAAGATCTCATCCGCCGTCCCCAAGTAGGCCCCCCAGTAAATTTCTGTCTCCTGGTCCGCCACCCGATGGTAGGAATCTTCTGCATCGAGCATCACCACCAGGCTGTCGGCATCGCTCACCTGCCCCGCTGCCAGCCGTCGGCCCGTGGTGATTTCAATCGAGCGGCCAATGCGGTTCAGCGGCACCTTATGCTGCGCCGCCAGCGCCTGGACACTGGTGATGCCGGGGATCACTTCAAATTCGAAGACGCACCGGCCCGAGGCCAGAATCGCCTGCAAGATCCGGATCGTGCTGTCGTACAACGCCGGGTCGCCCCACACCAGAAAACCGGCGCACTGGTCGTCAGTCATTTCCTCGCTGATCAACCGTTCGAAGGTCTGCTGCTTGGCCAGGTTCAGGTCTTCCACGCTGGCCTTGTAGTCCACATCCCCGCGTTCGCGCTCCGGGCTGTGGGCTTCGACGAAACGGTAGTCGCGATCGGTGATGTAGCGCTCGCAGATCTCGCGGCGCAGGTCGATCAGTTTGTCTTTGCTCTGGCCCTTGTCCATGAGGAAAAACACATCGACGAGGTTCAGCGCTTTCACGGCTTGCATCGTGATGTAGTCGGGGTTGCCGGCACCGATGCCGATGACCAGAAGTTTTTTCATCAACGTGTTCCCTCAGGGTCAGTGCCCAGCAAGCGTAAGCGCCAGCGGCCGTTGAACCGCAACTCGATGGCCGACAGCGGTTCAACGTCAATCAGGTTGAACGCTGCGCCTTGCAGCACCTGCATCAGCGCGGCGCGTATGACAAACGGATGGGTGATGGCAACGATGTGGCCCGGTGCGGCCTCCAGCGTTTTCAGCCAGGCGGCTACCCGCTCACCGAGATGCACCACCGACTCGCCCCCGTGGGGCGCCGAATTCGGATCATCGAGCCAGATCTGCAACGCTTGGGCGGCGGATTTTTGCAGATCGTCGATCCGCGCGCCGTTCCATTGCCCGAAATCGCAATCCCTCAATGCCTCGACGATCTCCACGTCGCTGCCGAACAGCTCGGCAGTCTGCCGGGTTCGCAGTTCAGGTCCACACATCAATCGTGGCGTCCCCTTGAACTGAGCGCGACGCGATCCCTTTGCCGACTGCCAATCCATCTCTATGGGCTCACTCGTAGGAAAACGCGACAATTTTTGTGCGACAGTTCGAGCGTGGCACATCAAGGTCAAACGGGTTGCCTGCACGAAGGATCACTCTGTCGATGGAATGGAAAACGGCAACACGCCGCAAACAATTACCCAATTGTGCCGCAAGAAGCGCGATCCAGGGCGTTTCGTTTGATCCAGCAAACAGGGGTTCTCACTCACACACACCTGAAAAAAACGGTGATATCCGACACCACCATGGGCGATAACCTACAAGCTCAGTCGCCTTCCGTGTAGCCCAAGTCCCACGGGCTTTTCGCTCTGTTTTGGGGCTTTAAAAAACCATGAAAAAATTCACTAGACATGTTGAGTCCACTACATAAATACTGTTTTAGCAATTTATGAAATGAAACCGACATATCCATCCAGCAGGAGCCCGGATGCCTTCTCTCAGAGACCTGATCACCGATACCGGCCTGGAACTTACGCCGTCGGAACGCAAAGTCATCCGTGCCTTGCTGGACCAGTACCCACGTAACGGACTGGGGCCGATGTCACGTTTGGCCGAACATGCCGGTGTCAGCGATCCCACCATCGTGCGACTGGTCAAAAAACTGGGCTTCAGCGGTTATGCCGATTTCCAGGACGCCCTGCTCAGCGACATGGACCAGCGCCTCCGCTCCCCCAGCACCCTGTTGCAACCCCGTGCTCATCTTCAGAAAGGCGATGCCTGGAGCCAATATCTGGCGCACAGCCATCGAGCGCTGGTGGACACTCATGCGCTGACTCAACCTGAAGATGTGCGGATTCTGGTGGAATGGTTGCTCGACACCCGCCATCAAGTGCATTGCTTCGGTGGACGCTTCAGCAGTTTCCTCGCCAGTTATTTGCTCAACCACTTGCGCCTGCTGCGTCGGGGCTGTTTCGCCCTGGAAGACAATGCGCAACTGCCCGACCGATTGTTCGACGTGCAGCGTCAGGACGTGGTGCTGGTATTCGACTATCGCCGCTACCAGTCACAAGCCCTGCGCGTGGCCAATGCGGCAAAAAGTCGATATGCACGCGTGGTGTTGTTCACCGACATCTATGCTTCACCGTTGCGGGAAATGGCCGACCTGATTATCAGTGCGCCGGTGGAATCGGTATCGGCCTTCGACACCCTGGTTCCGGCGCTGGCCCAGGTCGAGGCGTTGATTGCCTGCCTGACCCTGCGCAGTCAGGATCTGGCCGATCGCCTGGAAGGCATCGACGCCCTGCGGACCGACTTCGACACCCACCTGCTGGAGGAAAAATAAGGATGTTCACGCTCCCCCACCACTCGCCCAGGGATTTGCCGTTCGTCACCGATCACACCGCGCTGTTGCTGGTGGACATGCAACGCGCCTGGCTTGAGCCGCAGTTCGACCCGCACCTCAACGGGCCGGACGCCGAGTACTTCCTGACCCGCACCCACATGCAGGTGGTGCCCAATCAACGCCGGCTGCTCAGCGCCTTTCGCAGCGCCCGGCAAAACGTGTTGCACACGATTATCGAAAGCCTCACCGCCGATGGCCGCGACCGCTCGCTGGACCACAAGCTCTCGGACATGCACTTGCCCAAGGGCAGCCCGCAAGCGCGGATCATCGACGACCTGACCCCGGCAGAAAACGAAATCGTACTGCCCAAGACCTCATCCGGGGTCTTCAACTCCACCCACATCGACTACGTGCTGCGTAACCTCGGGACGCGGCACCTGATCATCGCCGGCATCGTCACCGACCAGTGCGTGGACATGGCCGTGCGCGACGCCGCCGACCGCGGTTATCTGGTGACGCTGGTGGAAGATGCCTGCGCGACTTACACACCCGCGCGGCATCAGGCCTGCCTGAATGCAATCAAGGGTTACTGCTGGATCACCGACACCCAGACCGTACTCGGCCGGTTGCAGGAGATGCAGTCATGAGCGAGCGCCTGTTGCCACTGCCCATGACCACCCTCATCACCACCGACCTGATCGGCGTGACACGCGGGCGCTCCTTTCCCACGGACGAACTCGAACACTATCAAAGCACCGGTTGTGGCTGGGTGCCGGCCAACAGCGCGTTGACCCCGCAAGACATCATCGCCTACGGCAACCCGTGGGGCGCTTATGGCGATTTGCGGCTGATGCCCGATCTGCTCAGCCGAGTGACGGTCAGTAACGGCCCGGATGCCAACGCGCCGGCACTGGATTTTATTCACAGCGACATTCGCGAAACCGATGGCCGCCCGTGGGGTGCCTGCCCGCGTACCGTGTTGCGCAACGAGGTAGAGCGTTATCGCGCCGAGTTGGGTTTGCAGGTCAATGCAGCGTTCGAGCATGAATTCAACTTGAACACCGGTGACGCTGAACACCTGGCGTTTTCGCTGCAAGCCCAGCGCCAGGGTGCCGAGTTTGGCGGTTGGCTGCTCAGCGCTCTGCGTGCCGGTGGCGTCGAACCGGAAATGTTCCTGCCCGAGTACGGCAAGCATCAATACGAAATCACCTGTCGGCCGACCCTGGGTGTGGCCGCTGCCGACCGCGCGGTGAACGTTCGTGAAATCACCCGCGAGATCGCCCGGCAAATGGGCCTGGCGTTGAGCTTCGCGCCCAAGACCTCAGAGCATGCGGTGTGCAACGGCGTGCATCTGCACGTCAGCCTGCTGGACCTGGCCGGCCAACCGGTGATGTACGACGCCGGCACCACCAATGGCTTGTCGACCCTCGGCCAGCACTGGGCCGCCGGCATCCTGCATCACCTGCCCGCACTCTGTGCGTTTACCGCGCCGACGCCGGTGTCCTACGAGCGTTTGCAGCCTCATCACTGGAGTGCGTCCTACGCGTGCCTCGGGCAACGCAACCGCGAAGCGGCGCTGCGAATCTGCCCGACAATAAGCCTGGGCGGCAAATCGGTGGCATCGCAGTACAACCTGGAATTTCGCGCGATGGACGCCACGTCCTCGCCGCATCTGGCCATGGCCGCGCTGCTGATTGCCGGTCGGCTGGGCATCGAGCAACGCCTGGCCTTGAACGCAATCACCGATGAAGTCCCCGACTCCCTGAACGAAGAACAACGCCAGGCGCGCGGCATCGTCGCCTTGCCCGCTTCCCTTGCCCAAGCCCTGGACTGCCTGCGCAACAGCGAGGCCCTGATCGAAGCCCTGCCGAGCGCGTTGCTGGACACTTACTTCGCCCTTAAAACCGAGGAACTGACGCTGACGGAACAGCTGTCGTCCGCCGAACGCTGTGAACACTATGCGCGCCTGTACTGAATCTGCTGAGCTCGGTCTTTACACCGGGCCCGTGTACACCCTGAGCCGGGAAGACTCCAGTCACCCGTTGATTCTGGTGTGCGAACACGCCAGTCGTTTTATTCCGGCCCGGTTAAATGACCTGGGGCTGAGTCACGAAGCGGCCCGCGAGCACATCGCCTGGGACATCGGCGCCCTGGCGCTGGCTGAAGGTTTGTCCCGAGCATTGGGCGCAACCTTGTTGGCGGCCAATTATTCGCGATTGTTGGTCGACCTCAACCGACCGCGCCAAGTGCCGGACAGCATTCCGGTGCAGAGCGAAATTTATCAGGTGCCGGGCAACCGGGACCTGGACGAAGCCACCCGCGAGTACCGTCGGCAATCCCTGTTCGAGCCATTTCACTCGCGTCTGACAGACTTGATCGACGAACGTGTCGCTCAAGGACGACCGGTACGGGTGGTGGGAATTCACAGCTTTACGCCGGTCTATCACGGCCAGCCCCGCGAGCTGGAAGTCGGCGTGTTGTTTGGCGAGGCCAGGGAATATGCCCAGCGATTGATCGATGGCTTGAGCCAGCATCCATTGAAAGTTGCCGGTAATGAACCGTACAAAATCAAGCCGCTGAGCGACATGACCGTGCCGGTCCACGGCGATGCACGAGGCTTGGAATCAGTGTTGATTGAAGTGCGCAACGACCTGCTGCGCACGCCTGCAGACATCAGTCGCTTTACCGAATACCTGGCACCGCTGTTGTAAAGGAATCGCTTCAAACCCGCAGCTTGCAGCTGCTTTCATCCCAAGGAGAAGGACTTCATGGAAATAGAAGAGTTCGGCTACAAACAAGAGTTGAAACGCAGCCTGTCGCTGACCGACCTGGTGGTGTACGGGATGATCTTCATGATCCCCATCGCACCGTTTGGTGTTTATGGCTACGTCAACGCCGAGGCGCCGGGGCTGGTACCGCTGGCCTACATCATCGGCATGGTGGCGATGCTCTTCACTGCCTTGAGTTACGGCAGCATGGCTCGGGCTTTTCCGATTGCCGGTTCGGTGTATTCCTACGCACAACGCGGCCTGAACCAACACGTAGGGTTTATCGCCGGTTGGCTGATGCTCCTCGATTACCTGCTGATTCCGCCGCTGCTGTATGTGTACGCGGCCATGGCCCTGAATCATTTGTACCCGGACATTCCGAAGGTCGGTTTCATCCTGGCCTTCCTGGTCAGCGCGACCTTCGTCAACTTGCGGGGCATCACCTTCACCGCACGGATGAACATCATCTTTCTGCTGGCGCAACTGGTGGTGCTGGGGATCTTCCTGTTCTACGCCTGGAACGCGCTGCACAGTGGCGGCGGTAACGGTCAACTGACCCTGGCGCCGTTGTACAACCCCGAGACGTTCAATTTCGCCCTGCTGATGCAAGCGGTGTCGATTGCGGTGCTGTCGTTCCTCGGTTTCGATGCGATTTCCACCCTCGCCGAAGAGATCAAGGATGACCCGGGCCGCAGCGTCGGCAAAGCCGCGCTGATCACGCTGGTGGTCATGGGCGTGATCTTCGTCGTGCAGACCTGGATTGCGACAGACCTGGCGGCCGGCATGGGTTTCAAATCGGCTGACTCGGCGTTTTATGAAATCGCTGAACTCGCGGGCGGCAGCTGGCTGGCCACCCTGACCGCCGTGGCTACGGCGCTGGCCTGGGGTGTTGCGGTGGCGATCACCTCTCAAGCAGCGGTGTCTCGTCTGCTGTTCGGCATGGCCCGGGACGGCAAGCTGCCAAAGGTACTGGCCAAGGTTCACCCCAAACACAACACGCCGTACGTGAGCATCTACCTGGTGGCCGTGCTGTCGCTGGTGATCTGCTACCTGTTCATCAACTCGGTGGACACCCTCACCTCACTGGTGAACTTCGGCGCGCTGAGCGGTTTTATGTTGCTGCACCTGACGGTCATCAACTACTACTGGCGTCGGCAAAAATCCGGACAGGTAATCCGTCACCTGATCTGCCCGGTGATTGGCTTCATCATCGTCGCGGCGATCATGTACAACATGGGCGTCGATGCACAGAAACTCGGCCTGATCTGGATTGCCCTGGGCCTGGTCTACCTGTTTGTACTCAACAAACTGGGCACCCGTGCGGTACTGCCCGACCCAAGCAACGGCTGACAAGAAAAAGAGCGGCGTCTGACAAACATTCAGGCGACCGCCGATATATTGCGTGGAAACCGACAGTGATAGTCAGGTTCGGTGCCAACCGCCGAACCCTTTGATACAGGAGTGCATCCATGCTGGTCTTACGCCCAGTCGAGTTAACCGACCTGCCCCAGTTGCAGCAACTGGCGCGCGAAAGTCTGATAGGCGTCACGTCCTTGCCGGACGACACCGAATGCCTGCGCGAGAAGATTCTCGACTCCTGCGCCTCATTCGAGAAAAACGTTGAGGGTCATGGCCCGGAGAACTACTTCTTCGTGCTGGAAGATCTGACCCGAGAGCGTTTGGTGGGCTGCTCGGAGATCCTTGCCACCGCCGGTTTCAGCGAGCCGTTCTACAGCCTGCGCAACCGGCATTTCACCAGCGCCTCGCGGGAGCTGAACATCGAGCACGGCGTGCCCGCGTTGTCGTTGTGTCATGACCTCAGCGGCCATACCTTGCTGCGGGGTTTTCATATTGACGCAACACTGGTGCGAACCCGGTTCTCTGAACTGCTGTCCCGGGCGCGGCTATTGTTCATCGCCGCCCACTCTCGGCGCTTTTCCGAAGCCGTCATCACCGAGATCGTCGGCTTCAGCAGCGATGAAGGGCATTCACCGTTCTGGGATGCGGTGGGCAAGCACTTTTTCGACCTGCCCTACGCCGAGGCCGAACGACTTTGCGGCCTGGAAAGCCGAACCTTCCTCGCCGAACTGATGCCGCAATACCCGATCTACGTGCCGATGTTGCCCAAGGAGGCGCAGGACTGCATCGGCCGCATCCACCCCGATGGCCAGGAAACCTTCGATATCCTCGAGCGCGAGGGCTTCGAGACCAACAGCTACATCGACCTGTTTGACGGCGGTCCAACGTTGTATGCGCGCACTCCCGGCATCCGCTCCATCGCCCAGAGCCAGACCTGCACGGCGAAACCGGGCTCGCCGATCGATACCCGTGGCAGCTATCTGGTGAGCAACGATTCGCTGAAGGACTATCGCGCCATCGTCGCCGATCTGGATTACCAGGCCGGGCAACCTGTGGGGTTGAGCGCCGAGATGTGCACCGCCCTGAACGTGACCGAAGGCAGCCCGATCCGGCTGATCGCCCTGTGAGCATCACCCGGCCCCGCGCCCAACGACAGCGCCCGAGCGGGCGTGCAGAAGGAGTTGCATCATGATTGTCCGCCCGGTTCGCGTCACCGACCTGCCCGCCTTGCTGAACCTGGTGCACCAGGCCGGCCCCGGCTTCACCACCCTGCCGGCCAACGAGGAACGCCTGACCCACCGGGTGCGCTGGGCCCAACGAACCTTCGCTGAACAGGTCGAACGCGCCGATGCCGATTACCTCTTCGTACTCGAAGACGACGATCAGCAGTTGGTGGGCGTCAGTGCCCTGGTGGGGGCCGTGGGCCTGCGCGAGCCCTGGTACAACTATCGGGTCGGGCTCACGGTCAGTTCGTCACCGGACCTGGGTATCCGGCGACAGATTCCGACGTTGTTCCTGAACAATGAAATGACCGGTCAATCGGAGATTTGCTCGCTGTTTCTGCGACCTGATCAACGCCAAGGCAGTAACGGTCGATTGCTGTCGTTGGGGCGTTTGTTGTTTGTAGCCGAGTTTCCGCACCTGTTCGGCGACAAACTCATCGCCGAACTGCGTGGCAGCGCTGACGAACAAGGTTGTTCACCGTTCTGGGACAGTCTGGGTCGGCACTTCTTCAAAATGGATTTCAACCACGCCGATCACTTGTCGGGCCTGGGCAGCAAGTCGTTCATCGCTGAACTGATGCCACGCCAACCGCTCTACACCTGCCTGCTCACCGAACAGGCCCAGGCCGTGATCGGCAAGGCGCACCCGAACACGGAACCGGCGCTGAAAATCCTCACCGCCGAAGGGTTTGCCCATAAGGGTTACATCGACATCTTCGACGCCGGCCCGGTGATCGAAGCCCCGGTCTCGAATATTCGCACCGTGCGCGACAGCCAACCGCTGCTGCTGGCCATTGGCACACCCGACGAGCAGGCCCCGGTGTGGCTGATCCACAACCGTCGCCTGGAAAACTGCCGCATCACCGCCGCCCAGGCCAGGCAGGTGGGCAACAGCCTGATTGTCGACCGCCTCACCGCCAAACGCCTGCAACTGCAACCCGGCAACTCGGTACGCGCCGTGCCGCTGCTCAATCAACAGCAGCAGGCTGTTGCGGCGTGACCGGATTCTGAAACTCCCCACACCTGTGGCGAGGGAGTTCGTCGGATCGCCGCACCGTCCCGCTGGGCTGCGAAGCGGCCCCCAAAGCCGATACCACTTTTCTTCAGACAGTTCGCGTTCGTTGATTTTACGACTACTGCGTAGTCGAGCGGGAGCAAGCTCCCTCGCCACAAGAAAGGCGCCATCTTCCCAGTGCAAAAAATCGTCATCATCCCTCCCCTGCTCGCGTGATAGCCTTTTGTTCCTTCGGCGTTGACACTTTTGCTCAAGCCCTTCCATTCCCATTGCAGTGGTGGAACTCATATGTCCAGGCTTTCTCATCAAGATTTACGCCGTAACTTTCGCGAGCTGTTCGCCTCCAACACCTGCTATCACACGGCGTCGGTCTTCGACCCGATGTCGGCCCGCATTGCCGCTGACCTGGGTTTTGAAGTGGGGATCCTTGGCGGTTCAGTCGCATCGTTGCAGGTACTGGGCGCCCCCGACTTTGCCTTGATCACCCTCAGCGAGTTTGCCGAGCAGGCCACTCGCATTGGCCGTGTTGCCCAATTGCCGGTCATCGCCGACGCCGACCACGGCTACGGCAACGCGCTCAACGTCATGCGCACCATCGTCGAACTCGAACGCGCCGGTGTGGCCGCCCTGACCATCGAAGACACGCTGCTGCCCGCCCAGTTCGGCCGCAAATCCACCGACCTGATCGGGGTGGCGGAAGGCGTCGGCAAGATCCGCGCAGCGCTGGAAGCCCGGGTCGATTCGGAAATGGCGATCATCGCCCGCACCAACGCCGGGATCCTGCCGGTGCAGGAAATCATCAGCCGTACCTGTCATTACCAGCAGGCCGGTGCGGACGGGATTTGCATGGTGGGCGTGCGGGACTTCGACCACCTCGAACAAATCGCCGAGCACCTGAGCGTGCCGCTGATGCTGGTCACCTACGGCAACCCGCTGCTGCGCGACGATAAACGCCTGGCCGAACTGGGCGTGCGGGTCACCATCGACGGCCACGGCGCCTACTTCGCCGCGATCAAGGCCACGTATGACAGCCTGCGAGAACAACGGCAGATCTTTACTCAGGCGTCGGACCTGAATGCGACCGAGTTGACCCACACCTATACGCAGCCTGAGGAATACATCCGTTGGGCGGAAGAGTTTATGAGCGTCAAGGAGTGATGGTTCAGTGCGTTTGACGGTGTGAACCGACCTGACGCCTTCGCGAGCAAGCTCGCTCCCACCTTTGATTGTTGGTGTATACAAATTGTGTGATCACCAACATCCCTTGTGGGAGCGAGCTTGCTCGCGATGGCGTCAGTTCAAACACCGCTAAACTGCAGTCCTGAACTCCACCTCCCGCTGCAACGCCCGCGCCTGAACCACATTCAGCATCGCGCAGCCTTCGCGCATCAACAAATGAACCGCCCGGGTAACGCGCGTCAGATCGCAATCGGAAATGTCTTTGAGGTTCAGGCTGGACAAGGTGTCCGCCAGATCGCGAACCACGGTGAAGCGATGCGCAGCGCAAGCGGCAATGTCGCTGAGTTCTTTGTGGGTGTTGATGAAGAGCACCGGGGTTTCGGCGTCGTAGGTGTCGATGGGGAGGTAACGGGGCATGACTTGGTCGAACATATTGGTAGCTCCTTATTAATGAGTTTTCCTGGTGTTCGACCGGCCAAGATCGTCGCGGAGAGTTGCCGCGAGACGCAACTATAGGGGTTGATGCCGAAACGCGGCAACAGGGTACGTTGTAGGAAACGTCTTGGAAAGTTGTGGGGTGGTTTTGGCGGCGGTGTCCGGTTTGAGAAACACCCCTCACCCTAACCCTCCCGAAACGTCGGACCGCCCCAGAAGGTAGAGGGGACTGACCGAGTTGTTGTGGCTATTTGCTGCGACCTGAGAGATTGAGTCGAACTAAGATTTCCCACACAGCAAAGCACTTAAAAATCGCATTCAATTTTGTTCGTTCACGTCGCCAGATTCCTCAAGAAACCCACGGTCAGTCCCCTCGCCCCCTTGGGGCGGTCCGACGTTTCGGGAGGGTTAGGGTGAGGGGTCAATCCAACTGACCCATCACCACCCAAACCGCACGCAATTCAGTGAGCCTTGGCCAACTCCATAATCATCCGCGACAACAGATAAATCCGCGGCGCCACGCTCTCAACCTCCGCGTATTCCTCCGGCGTATGAATATTCCCGCCAACAACCCCGAACCCATCCAGCGTCGGTGTACCCACACCCGCTGACAGGCTGGCATCCGCCGCCCCACCGCTACCTTCTTCCGTCAACTTACGGCCAATCTCCCCGTAAATCCCCTGAGCCATGGCCATCAACCGATCCGATTCTGGCGTTTGCGGCATCGGCGGCAATCCACGCTGAAGTGTGGTGGTGACTTCTGTGTCAGCAATCAGCTTGTCTTTCGAAACCCGCGCGAGCTCCTTCTCGATCCGGTCAAACTCTTCTGGCACCGCCGCACGCACGTCTGCCTTGGCGGTGGCTTGATCCGGAATCACGTTGGTGCGATCGCCGGTCTTGAGCACGGT
Source organism: Pseudomonas sp. LS2P72 (assembly GCF_054897865.1). Taxonomy (NCBI): domain Bacteria; kingdom Pseudomonadati; phylum Pseudomonadota; class Gammaproteobacteria; order Pseudomonadales; family Pseudomonadaceae; genus Pseudomonas; species Pseudomonas sp. LS2P72. Next base: position 2,976,624 of record NZ_CM142708.1, on the reverse strand, counting down.
GAAGTTGATGGTGGTTTTCTTCTCCGTGTCGCCCAGTTTGCCAAGTTGCAAAATCTGGTGCGCTGCTTCCATGGCGGCGTTGCGTCCCAGTTCTGGCGCGACACCGGCATGGGCCGCCTTGCCCTTGACCTCGACCACGGCGGTGGCGCTGCCTTTGCGCCATACCACCAGGCCATCCGCCGGGCGGCCGGGTTCGAGGTTGAGGGTGACGTCGTGGGCCTTGGCGTTTTTCTTGATCAGGTCGGTGGCGATGGCCGAGCCGGTTTCTTCGCTGGCGTCGAGCAGGAAGGTGATTTGCGCGTAGTCCTTGAAGTCGAGGTTTTTCAGGACTTTCAGCGCGTAGATCCCGGCAACGATGCCGCCCTTGTCATCCATCACGCCCGGCCCGTAGGCGCGGCCGTCCTTGATGTGGAACGGACGCTCGGCGGCCGAACCTTCCTTGAAGACGGTGTCCATGTGCGCCATCAGCAGGATTTTTGCCTTGCCGGTGCCTTTCAGGGTCGCGATCACGTGGCTGCTTTTGTCCGGGGTATTGGGCACAAGCTCGATGGTCGCGCCGAGTTTTTTCAGTTCGTCGATGGCGATGTCGCTGACTTTCGTCAGGCCCGGTTCATAGCCGGAACCGGAGTCGATGTTCACCAAACGTTCCAGTAACTTCAGGGCTTCGTCCTTGTACTGTTCGGAATCGGCGAGGACTTGTTTGTGCGGTTCGGCGAAGACTGCGGGAGCGAAAGCGCCGAGGGCGAGGGTCAGGCCAAGGCTGGTGGCCAGCAGGGAGCGAGGGCGGTTGAACGTCATGAATCGATCCTTGTTTCGTGTCGGGGGTGAAAAACACCCTACCTGACTACGGCGCAAGGCTCTAGACCGAATGCGACATTGAGCGTTCGGCTTTGGACCGAGTTGAAGCCATCGCGGGCAAGCCTGTAGTGGTTCAGTTTTTTTAAACCATCGCGTAGGAGTATTAAGCCGCCTGTTGCTCGAACAGCGCAGGCGGCAAGTGGTTCGAGGCGGAGTGGCAACGGCGATGGTTGTAATGCGAGATGAATTCCATCACATCCTTCTCCGCTTCGAAATGATTCTGGTAGCCGTTTTCCGGCATCCAATCGTGCTTCAACGTCCTGAAATAGCGCTCCACTACCGCATTATCCCAGCAGTTGCCTCGACGGCTCATACTCTGAACGATCCGGGTTTCTGCCAAACAGGCAACAAATCGATCAGCGGTGTACTGACAGCCTTGGTCTGAGTGAAATAGCAGCTCAGGCATCGGGCGCCGTATAGACACTGCCAACCTCAGTGCTTTTACAGACAGCTCAGCATCGGCCGTTCGTGAGCACGCCCAACCCACAATCCTGCGTGAAAACAGATCCATCACTACCGCCAGGTAAAGCCAGCTATTGCCAACTCTGATGTAGGTAATATCGCCTGCCCAAAGCGTATCTGGCCGGCTTGGATTAAAGCGACGATCAAGTATGTTCGGGGCTACGATCGCCGGCTTCGTGGCGCGGCGATAGTGGGCATAACGTGGCCTGCGTCGGTGCAGGCCAAAGGCATTGATCAAGGTACGCATTCGATAGCGGCCAATGAACCCCCCCTCTTTTCTTAGCTCTTTGCAAAGCCCACGAGTACCTAACGCCTCACGATGTTCTTTATGCAATGCACGAAGTTTGCGTCTCAGCCAACGCAGGCCAGGCTTCAGACGCTTGGATTTTCGCTTTATGTAATAACTGCTTCGGGCAATGCCAAGCACAGCGCACATGCGCCGAATCGACATTGCACCTTTAACGCCATCAATCATTTGGTTCGAGAGAACAGAACCTTTAGATGAGAGGGCAATTGCTTTTTTAGGACTTGGTTCTCGGCTTCAAGTAGCGTCAGTTTTGCCTGTAGCGACTCGATCAGCTCCTGATCCTGCAGTCGTGGAGGCTGCGCTATTCCGTCCTGCTCCCGACGCCAACGTAAAACCCAGCGACGCAGGGCTGTAGGGCCTACCCCAGTAGCTTCACAGGCTTTAGGTACGGAGTAATGCATCTCCACAACCAAGCGAATGGCTTCTGCTTTTTCCTCTGACGTTACAACCCGATAACCCATGATGCTTCCTTAGATCGACGCTCCTACATCATGGTCTAAAAACATTCGACCACAACAGCCTTGCTCCTACAGGTCAACGTGATCTGTAGGAGCCGAGCTTGCTCGCGATGGCGGAATGTCAGGCGACATTACTGGTGATGGATCACACCGAATCAAGTAATTCGTGACGCGGCTCATCCTCGCTGCAACAGATGACGCGGTTGCGACCGGTAGCCTTGGCTTCGTAGAGCGCCAGGTCGGCGTCGTTGAGCCACTGGGTCGCGTCGGTGTGTGCCGGGTTGAAGGCGGCCAGGCCGATGCTCAGGCTGACTGTCAGCGCCGGGCTTTGCTCGTAGCCCAAAGTGGCGAAGCGATCACGCAGGGCATCCATGGCGGCCGCAGCGCTCGCGAGCGGAAGGTCCGGGAGGATCACGCAGAATTCGTCGCCACCGTAGCGCCCGGCAACATCCGCCGCGCGCAGGTTCTGCTTGAGCATTTTGCTCAACTGGCGCAAGACGATGTCCCCGGCAACGTGGCCGTAGGTATCGTTGATGGATTTGAAATGGTCGATGTCGATCAGCGCAATCGCCCCGCCCTGCTGCTGACGTTTGCAACGCTGGAATTCGATCTCCAGTTGATCTTTCCAGGCGCCGTGGTTCAGCAGGCCGGTGAGGCTGTCGGTGCGGCTCAGGGCCAGCAATTCACGCTTTTGTCGGCCGAGGGTGTAGGCTTGGAGGAAGCAGATCCAGCCCAATGCCAGCGGATACAAACACATCAAGGGCAAACAGGCATACATCTGCAGTTGGCTGGTTTGCGGGATGAAGGCGGGGGAGAAAATCAGCAGTCCGACGCCCATCCCGAGAATCTGCGCCACGGTTCCCGCCAACAGAAAACGTAAACCGCCAATGGCCACATTGTTCATCGCCATCATGGCCAGGGTCGTCGCGCCGGGCAGCGGATTGAAGTGCATGGCGGTGACCCAAAAGCCGCCGAGAAAGGCGTCCACCAGCAAGTTGCGGTGTTCGGCGTGATAAGGCACTTTCGCGCGGCGCGCCCATTGATAAGCCAGGTGCGGCCAGAGTAAGCCGTTGAGCAGCATCGCCACCCAGACCCACGGTGCAGGGTTGAGGGGATACATCGCCGCGCTCACGAGCAACAGCCCCAAAGCCAAACCCAGGATTCGCGATGTATAGAGCCTCCTGGCCAGTGAAAGTCCTTTTCCTCCCGTTTTTTCCATAGAGGCCTCTGCGCCACTGAACGGAACCTGAAACCGCAAGGGTTTCAAGTGTGGTGAGAGTCTATCAGGGTAACAGCAAATAGCCATCACCGGCTGGCGGTCTGGATACCAAGGCATAGCCATGAGGCGAGTGCCCAATGTTTGGCTATACATGAAAGGAGGGTTCGATCAATAACGATAAAAAAGGAGGCCCATGCAGACCTTTCAAGTGTTGATCATCGGCAGTGGATTTGGCGGCCAGTGCGCGGCGATCAATTTGCTCAAGGCAGGCATCGACGATTTTCGCCTGCTGGAACGGCGGGACTTTTTCGGCGGCACCTGGTGCCAAAACACCTACCCCGGTGCGGCGGTCGACGTGCCCTCTCCGCTCTATTCGCTGTCCTTCGCGCCCTATCGCTGGACGCAAATGTTCGCCGAACAGGCCGAACTGCACCACTACACCCAGTACGTGATGGAGCACTTCGGCCTGCGAGACAAGGTGGAACTGCAGGCCAATGTCGAGCGCATCGAGTGGGACGAAGACGGCAAACGCTGGACGGTGCACACCGCCAGCAAAGGCACGTTTTACGCACAGTTCCTGATCAACGCCACCGGGCCGCTGAGCCAACCCGTGGTCCCCCACTTCGAGGGCCAGGAGCGGTTTCAGGGCAAGACCTTTCACACCAACAACTGGGATCACACCTACGATTATCGGCAAAAACGCGTGGCCATCGTTGGCAGCGGCGCCAGCGCGGCCCAGGTGATTCCGACGATTGCCCCGGACGTCGAACATTTGCATGTGTTCCAGCGCACGCCTCACTGGGTATTGCCTCGTGCCGACCATGCCTTTGGGCCATTCCAGCGTTGGTTATTGGGGCTCAAACCGGCCTACAAACTGTTGCGCTGGATGATCTACTGGCTGTTCGAAACCCGGGTGATTGCCTTCAAGTATTCGAAACCAGCGATCCGCTTGGTCCAGCAACACGCCCTGCGCTTCCTCAAACGGCAAGTACCCGACCCCCAATTACGGCAAAAACTGACACCCGACTACGTCATCGGCTGCAAACGGGTGATCATCTCAAGCACCCTGTACCCGGCGCTGGGTCGCCGTAACGTGAGCCTGCACAGCCGCGAGCAAGGCATCGCCGCCATCGATGAAACCGGCATCGTCACCCAGGACGGCCAACACATCGACCTGGACCTGATCGTCTGGTCCACCGGTTACGACGCCACCGACGGGGTGATTTCCTACCCGGTCACCGGCAAAAACGGCACACAACTCAAAGATTTCTGGGCCCAGTACCCGCGGGCCTATCTCGGCACCAGCCTGCCGGACTTCCCCAACCTGTTTATCGTCACCGGCCCTAACACGGGTATCGGCCACACCTCGGCGCTGTTCATCATCGAGTCTCAGATGAACTACATTCTGGATTGCATCCGCACGTTAAAAGAACACGGTTTGCGCTGCATCGAAGTACGCCCCGAAGCAGAACGTACCTACACTGAAATGATCCACCGGGAGATGCAACGCACGGTATGGAAGTCCGGGGGCTGCCAAAGTTGGTATCAAAGCAAGAGCGGTCATGTGATTGCGATGTTTCCGGGGTTCAGTTTCAGCTATCACCGGTTGACCAGGGCGCTGAAACCCGCCGATCACATTCTGTCCTGATCACGTAAAAGGAAGATGCCTGATGCTTTTGTTGGTTGTCGCAATCGCAGTTTTCGTGGCCTGGAGCTGGTTGAGTTACCCGGCCATCGGTCATTGGCTCTATGCCTTGAACATGTCGATAGAGGCCAAGCTGTATGGACTGCACAAAATTGTCGTGCCGATCGCCGAAATGACCGTCTCGACCTGGCAAGGCGGGCCGTACGAAGCGTCCAGCAGCGTGCTGATGCTTCACGGCTACAGCGCCGACAAGAACATCTGGCTGCGTTTTGCCCGGCACTTTGTCGGCAACTATCGGGTGATCATCCCCGACATCGCCGGCCATGGCGAAACCGGCTTCAAGGCGGGCGGCGGCTACGACATTCCCTTGCAGGCCAAGCGGATGATCCAGTTGCTCGATGTCTGCGGCGTCGAGAAAGTCCACGTGATCGGCAACTCAATGGGCGGCTACATGGCAGCGTGGCTGGCGGCCACGTACCCGGATCGCATTGTTTCGGTGGCCCTGATCGACCCGGCGGGTGTCACCGCCCCCGAAGCCAGCGACCTGGAGCGGCATTTGGCCAAGGGCCACAACCCGTTCCTGATTCATTCACGGGAAGAGTTCCAGCGCTTCTACGCCATGACCATGGCCGAACCGCCGTGGGTACCCAAAGTGGTGCTGGACGCCATCGCACAACGCTATGAACAGCAACGCGAGGAGCTGGAAGAAATCTTCAAGGACTTGCGCGCCAGCCCGCCGATGGAGCCGAAACTGCCCGACATCAAGTGCCAGGCGCTGTTGCTGTGGGGACACAAGGACCGCTTGATCGATGTCAGCAGCGTGGCGATCTGGAGCAAAGGCATCGCCGATCTGCGAGTGGAAGTCTGGGACCACACCGGCCATATGCCGATGGTGGAGCAACCGACGAACACGGCGCGGCTGTATCGGGAATTTTTGGCATCGCTGCGTTCTGAACTTCCTGTGTAGCAGCCGCCAAACACCGCCCCTGTAGCAACTGCCGAGCCTGCGAGGCTGCGTTCGGCTGCGAAGCAGTCGTGAAATCAGCCACTGCGGTGTGTCAGAAGGAACGTGCATACAGGGTTTGCGACTGCTCCGCAGCCGAACGCAGGCTCGGCAGCTGCTACAAGCTGCTACAACCAGCAGTCCTTTGCAGAATGAAGTCCGTAAGATTCTTCGTTTGTCGGTGCCGCGCAAGGCTGCGATCTTTTCCCGCATCCTTTACGTCACCGCACCAGGAATTCTTTCATGAGTCACCCGAACTTCGTCAGCCCTGACCTGATCCGCCAACGCTTTTCCAAAGCGATGTCCGATATGTACCGCGAAGAAGTGCCGCTGTACGGCACGCTGATGGAACTGGTGGAACAGACCAACCATCACGTGCTGGACAGCGATCCACAGATCGCCCGACAGTTGAGCAGCACCGGTGAAATCCAGCGTCTGGACCTGGAGCGGCATGGCGCGATCCGTGTCGGCACCGCCGATGAGCTGGCCACCCTCGCCCGGCTGTTTGCGGTGATGGGCATGCAGCCGGTGGGTTATTACGACCTGACTCCGGCCGGCGTGCCGGTGCACTCCACGGCTTTTCGCGCAGTGCATGAGGCGGCGTTGCAGGTCAGCCCGTTCCGGGTGTTCACCTCCCTGCTGCGCCTGGAACTGATCGAAGACCTGGAACTGCGAGCGTTCGCCCAATCGGTGCTGGATAAGCGTTCGATCTTCACGCCCACCGCGCTGACCCTCATCGAGCGCGCCGAAACCCGGGGAGGCCTCACCGAACAAGAGGCCCAGGACTTCGTCGAGCAGGCGCTGGAAACATTCCGCTGGCATCACACCGCCACCGTGACCGCCGAGCAGTACCGCAAACTCAGCGCCCAGCATCGCCTGATCGCCGACGTGGTGGCATTCACCGGCCCGCATATCAACCACCTGACGCCGCGCACCCTGGACATCGACATCGTCCAGGCGCAAATGCCGGCCCACGGCATCACCCCCAAAGCGGTGATCGAAGGCCCGCCCCGCCGTCAGTGCCCGATCCTGCTACGCCAGACCAGTTTCAAGGCCCTGGACGAGCCTGTCGCCTTCACCGATCAAGCCGAGAATCGTGGCAGTCACAGCGCCCGTTTCGGCGAAATCGAGCAACGCGGCGCGGCGCTCACCCCCAAAGGCCGGGCGCTTTACGACCGTTTGCTCAACGCTGCCCGGGATGAATTGAAAGACTTCCCCAATGAGGCCAATGCCGCGCGTTACAACGCGCTGATGGCGCAGCACTTTGCAGAATTCCCTGACACCGTTGAGGGCATGCGCCAACAGGAACTGGCGTACTTTCGCTACTTCGTCACGGAAAAAGGGTTGGGGGCCGATGAGCTGAAATCTTGGTCGCTGGAGGATCTGCTCAGCGGCGGGTATTTGAGAGTTGAACCGTTGGTGTACGAAGATTTCCTGCCGGTTAGCGCAGCGGGGATTTTTCAGTCGAACCTGGGGGATGCGGCGCAAACCCACTATGGTGTGCAGTCGAACCGGCAGGTGTTCGAGAAGGCGCTGGGGCGATCGACGATTGATGAGTTGGCGTTGTATGCCGAGACGCAGCGGCGCTCGATCGAGGAATGTTTCACGGCATCCAGCCTCGCGATCTGAGGCGTGGCACGAACCTGTAGCGGCCGGCGCAGCCTGCGTCCGGCTGCGCAGCAGTCGTTGTATCCGCCGCCGCGGTCTTTCAGACAAACCGCGTTTGCCGGTTTTACGACTGCTGCGCAGCCGAACGCAGGCTCCGCCAGCTACACGTCAGATTTAACGGAGCTTCGCCAACAATTCTTGTGCCGCGGCCTCGGACGATGCCGGATTCTGACCAGTAATCAGCAAACCATCAGTGAGCACATAACTCGCCCAGTCAGCACCTTTGGAATAGACACCACCCTTCTCCTTAAGCATGTCCTCCACCAAAAACGGCACGACATTCGTCAGTTGCACAGCCTCCTCCTCGGAATTGGTAAATCCCGTCACACGCTTGCCTTTGACCAGCGGCTGGCCGTCCGCGCCCTTGACGTGACGCAACACACCCGGTGCGTGGCAGACGGCCGCGACCGGTTTGCCCGCCTGGGAAAACGCCTCGATCAAAGCAATCGAAATTTTGTCTTCGGTCAAATCCCACAGCGGGCCATGGCCGCCGGGGTAGAAAATAGCGTCGTAATCTTCAGCCCTCGCGCTGCTCAGCAGAGCGGTAGACGCCAATGCGGACTGGGCGGCGGGGTCTTTGCGAAAGCGCTCGGTGGCCGCAGTTTGCGCGTCCGGCTCGTCGCTTTTTGGGTCCAGCGGTGGTTGACCACCCTTGGGCGAGGCCAGGGTCAACTGAGCGCCGGCGTCTTTAAAGGCAAAGTACGGTGCGGCGAATTCCTCCAGCCAAAAGCCGGTTTTCTTACCCGTGTCACCCAATTGATCGTGTGACGTTAGAACCATCAGGATTTTCATGTCGTTCTCCTTGAGTTCGCAGTTGTTCATTTATCTCGGCGCTGAGTTTGACCTCCAGGCTGCAGCATTCGTTGCACCTGTCACCCTAGCGGTTCTGCTACCGGTTTTCGGCAAATCAGACGATGGGGCGCCGAATGATGGCTAACCGCCTTGATGCGCAAGAAGTTGCGCACTCAACGCTGCGAAAGCCCTTCCCGGGGCGCTGATCGCCCGGCCTGGCAGGCGCTCCAGCCAAGTGCGCAAGAAGTTGCGCAGTACTGCGCAACTTCTTGCGCACATTCACTAGCAATCGCTGCCAAACATTCTTCGCGAGCGCTTAAAAACATCTCAACCTTCTGATTTATATAGTTTTCACCGTTTATGGCACGGACCTTGATAACAGTCAGGCACCCACCGGGCGATACCGCCTCCCGGGCACCCTTAACTTTTAGCAAGGAGCACATCCATGGCTACACCAGCGTACATGTCCGTCACTGGCGAGAAACAAGGTCTGATCACTGCCGGCGCGTTCACTGCCGACTCGGTTGGCAACACCTACCAGGAAGGTCACGAAGACCAGGTCATGGTTCAGGGTTTCCAGCACGAAGTGATCATCCCGCGTGACCCGCAGTCCGGCCAACCTACTGGTCAGCGCGTTCACAAGCCAGTTGTCATCACCAAAGTGTTCGACAAGGCTTCCCCACTGCTGCTGGCTGCCCTGACTTCGGGCGAGCGCATGACCACTATCGAAATCAAGTGGTACCGCACCTCGGCTCAAGGCACCCAAGAGCATTACTACACCACCAAACTTGAAGACGCGATCATCGTGGACATCAAGGACTACATGCACAACTGCCAAGACCCGGCGAACTCGCACTTCACCCACCTGGAAGACGTGCATTTCACCTACCGCAAAATCACCTGGACCCACGAAGTATCCGGTACTTCGGGTTCCGATGACTGGCGTTCCCCGGTCGCTGGCTAAGTCTGGCTGACCGTTTCAAGCATCGGCCAGCTCTGCTGGTCGATGTTGTTTCCGCCCTTCCAGAATTTTGCGTCTGCTGATTCCTGTTTCAGGTATCGGTTTACGCCGCTGCACTGCACGAGGAACAAGGGATGTTCGCGCCGGCCAATCAAACTCACTTTGCCCTGACCATCGAAGGTCTTTCCAACGACTTCCAGGTTCTTTCCCTGCAAGGTCGGGAAGCCATCAGCCAGCCTTTTGTGTTTGAGGTGGAGTTGGTCAGTGAACAGCCGTCCCTGGACCTCGAGACCCTGCTGCACAAACCGGCCTTCTTGCAGCTCTCGCCTGACGGCAGCGGCATCCATGGCCAGATCTACCGCGCCGCCCAAGGTGATTCCGGCAAACGCCTGACCCGCCACGCGGTGACCCTGCGCCCGCAACTGTCTTACCTGGCGCACCGCATCAACCAACGCATCTTCCAGAACCTCACGGTGCCGAAAATCATCGGCAGCGTCCTTGAAGAGCACGGTATCCAAAGCAACGCCTACGAATTCAAAGTCGGGGCGATATATCCCGAGCGCATTTACTGCGTTCAGTACGATGAATCGGACCTCCAGTTCGTCCAGCGTCTGTGCGAGGAGGAAGGTATCCACTACCACTTTCAGCACAGCGCCACGGCCCACAAGCTGGTGTTCGGCGATGACCAGACGGTGTTCCCGAAACTCGCGCCCGTGGCCTACCAGCAAGACTCCGGCATGGTCGCCAACGACCCGGTGATCAAGCGCTTCGACCTGCGCCTGGAAACCCGCACCAGCCGCACCACCCGCCGCGACTACGACTTCGAGAAACCACGCCTGACCCTGGAAAGCGAAAACCGTGGCGACGCCCTGCCCGACCTCGAAGACTACGACTACCCCGGCCGCTTCATCGACCGCGAACGCGGCAAGCACCTGGCCAAACGCGCTCTCGAACGCCACCGCAGCGACTTCCAGCTCGCCGAAGGCAAAAGCGATCAGCCGTTGCTGGTCAGCGGCCACTTCCTGGCCCTGACCCAACACCCGAAAGCCAAATGGAACGACCTGTGGCTGCTCACCGAAATCCTCCACGAAGGTAAACAGCCGCAAGTGCTGGAAGAGTCGGTCACCAGCGACACCACCAACCTGAAAGACGATTTCCACCAGGGCTACCGCAACCGCTTCCAGGCCACCCCGTGGGACGTGCCGAACCGCCCGCCGCTAACGCAAAAGAAACCGCGCATCCTCGGCAGCCAAAGCGCCGTGGTCACCGGACCCAAGGGTGAAGAGATCCACTGCGACCAATACGGTCGCGTCAAAGTGCAATTCCACTGGGACCGCGAAGGTCAGGCCGACGACAAAACCAGCTGCTGGCTACGCGTCTCCTCCGCCTGGGCCGGCGCCCATTACGGCGGCATCGCCATCCCGCGCATCGGCATGGAAGTGCTCGTCACCTTCCTCGAAGGCGACCCCGACCAACCGCTAATCAGCGGCTGCCTGTACCACAAGGAAAACGTCGTCCCGTACGCCCTGCCGGCGAACAAAACCCGCAGCACCTTCAAAACCCTGAGCTCCCCCGGTGGCGGCGGTTACAACGAACTGCGCATCGAAGACAAAAAAGGCCAGGAACAAATCTTCCTGCACGCCCAGCGCGACTGGGACGAAAACGTCGAGCACGACCAGAAGATTCGCGTCGGCAACGAACGCCACGACACCGTCGAGCAAAACAGCTACAGCGAATTCAAGGCCGAAGAACACCACACCGTCTACGCCGACCGCAAAGTCGAAACCCGCGCCAACGACCACCTCACCGTGGGCGTCAACCAGCACATCAAGGTTGGCACTGGGCAATTCATTGAAGCGGGCCAGGAGATCCACCTGAGCAGCGGCATGAAAGTCGTACTCGAAGCCGGCAGCGAACTGACCCTCAAGGGCGGCGGCAGCTTCATCAAGATTGATGCAAGCGGCGTGACTATGAGCGGGCCGGTGATCAACATGAACTCGGGTGGTGGGCCGGGTAGCGGGACGGGGGCGGCGCCGTTGTTGCCGGGGCCGTTGAAACAGGCGGATGCGGATAAGGCCGGCCAATTGTTGGTGCCCGCTCAGCGGCAAGCGTTGATGCAGAAGAAGCCAATCTGCGCGATCTGCGAGAAGGCCAAACTGGAGGCGCAAAATGCTTAAGTCAGATTGGCCGCTGGAAAATGGGTTGCCTCAAGGCCTGCCGTGGAATGGCACCGTCGGTTTGCTACTGGATGGCGTCAGCGTCGAGAAACTGCCTCAACACCTTTATCAATGGTCGGATAATCCGGTTTTCGAGCCACTCTACCTCGGCACCCCGTGGGCTGAACTGGGTGACGTTTCGCCGTGCCTTGTCCAGATAAACACCCAGAACAATCCCATTCTCGCGAAGTTTCTGGCTGAGCCCCGCCAGGAGTGGGGCTACCTAGTGTTCAGCGATCAACCCTGGGCACAAATGGTCGAGCACTTCCGCTGGCTGACCAGCGTCATGCACCCTCAGGGTGAAGAAGTCCTGCTGCGCGTCGCCGACCCTGCCGTGGCCCACGCATTGCTCAGCCACGCCGAGAGCATCAAGGACCCTACCCTGTTCGGCCCGTGCTCGCAGATCGTCACCGCCGACGCGGCTCTGGGCTGCTGGCACATCAACCAGCGACCGGGCAAAGCTCCCGAGCCCAACCACAGCAAACGCTACCGCTTGAGCGACGAACAACTCAGCCAACTGGACGAAGTGAATTTCCGCAGCATCGTCCTGCGCCTCGACCAACACATGCACGAATACTTTCCGTCCTATCAGGCACAATCGATGCCGTTGCAGCGCTGGGAACACCTGCACGCATTGGCATCGACCTCGTACGACCGCGGCTTCAACACCGAGCTCGACATCACCCTCTACGCCAACATTCACGGGTTTCTCGGTGAGCGAGCGCTGGAAGAACATCCGGACCTGGATGCGATACTTAAAACGCCTTCGGAACAAACGCCCGCTCAGCGACTCGAACGGGTCGCTGATATGGCCCAGGAACGGGCCACATGACCGGATTGAGAGCGCTCCAATGAGCATCACTCTTTGCCTAACAGGCAGCTTTTTGTGAGACTGCGCCGCGCGTTGGCAAAACCCGCCGGTAGCCGTACTCACGTCATCACCAAGAATTGAGCAAGCGGGCGAGCCGAGCCGAGCCGCCCTTGCTACCCGATGCTGGAAAGGAATTCCGAATGAGCCAGACAGGTAAGAATCCAAACGCAGTCGACTTGCCCCGCACCGATGGCAAGTGCGCCACGGGCGGTTGCCCGCAGATGAAGCAGAAGCTTCAACTGATTCCCCTGCGCTATGGCCTTGTCGAACGGCTCGACCCTTCTGCTGAAATCTCGCTACCTTACAAAACCGTCTCTCGCCCACTGGGTATTCGCCTGCTGCGTGATGGCTGGCTCTACGTCATCGACAACACGACTGGCTATCTGCACGAATACGAGGTCAAAAACGGCGTCGTCACCAAGTGCATCTGGAAAGGCAAAGAAGCCACTCAAGACAAGCGCACGGGATCCGCAGGCGAAAACGCCCTGATTTTCACCCGTGGCAGCGCCCTGCACATCGCCTATGCCGAAGTCCAATGGACCGCCGCCAAGTGCTCGCAAATGCTCAAATCGAGTAAAGAGCGCGACCTGTTCATGCAGAAGGTGAACCTCGCCAAAGGCGACGTGGAGAAAGGTGGACCGCACCTGCTGACGGACAAGCAGGCTGAAAAATGGATAGCAGAGGTTGCGGAGAAACCTGCAACACAAGCCCCACCCGCGGGTGCACACCCTGAAGAGAGCAAGGACTACGTCTGGGAAAACCAGACGGGTCTGTTCAAGGCAGCGCAACTCGGAACTATTAAGAAGCCGTTGCTGGCTGCTTATGAGAAAGATCACTTCTATCTGGTGTTCAAGGACAGCATTGGGGTGATGCGGGATCTTGCCGAGCACCAGGACAAAGTAGTTGGCTGGATCGATGAATGGGTGGTCAAGGAAAAGAACGACCTCAGGTATTCAATCGGTAACTACATCGAAACGCTGATGGTGGTCAGTGAAAAGTCCGCGCGACAGTCTGGTACCAGCGACGCCTTGTTTGAAAAAACCACGCCCGAGCAACGGCAAAAAATCTATGACTACGTCAATTCACGCAACGAGTATGACGGGGCCAGGACCAGCACTACCGATCTGCCGCAAAGAGTAAGTCGTGTCCGGGTTCCCAACCCTAAGGCCGGCGCCGCTTACAAGGTCATGAATACCAAAAAGCAGGAAATGATCGATTCCCTCGGCAAGAATCTTTACAACGATCTGGAAGATGACATCGAGGTGCTGGAAGACAAAAGCCATGCCGCAGTGCAAGGCAAGGGCTTGGGTGCTCGTGGCATCCACGACCTCGTACGATATGGGGAAATGAACAAGTATCTGGAAACCGAGCGCTCCCATCTGAAGCGCTGGACCGCACGCCTCAACCGCATTACCGACGACCGTGTTGGGTTGTTTACCAAGAGCGAATACCACATGAGTGCGTGGTATTTCGATGCGGATGTGCTTGATCAGTTGATGTCAGCGTTGGTTACTGAGCAAAACTGTGTCCGGGATATTTGTCGCACTGAAGTAAGTATGAAGTTCGTTGGTGAGTATTTCCATGGTGCACCTTATTTCAGCATGCCTGGTTTTGCTAGCCGGCTCGATGAGGCGTTCCTACTAAAAAAAGCAGGAGACCTTGGTAAATGGCTAGACGACGCCAACAATCTCAACGGTGGACTTACTGATGCGCAAACAAGGCTGAACGAAGTTGGCACTCTGATGGGGCGTCACTGGACAGTGAATCTCAATCCTAGCGCTCTCGACATTAGCCATGCGGTTAATGCTGCCTACTCTCCTGCCATTGCACTACGCTTGCAAAATTGGTTATCTGAGATCCAAAACAATCTCAATGGCCCCGAGTTGAAGGCACACCTAGATAAAATCTCGACGCATAGTAACCGAGCACATCGTTTGGGAGCCCTCTATGCATTGAAACATGGCGGCGCGACTTTGAAAGTTTCCAGTGTTCAGGACAGAGAGATCTTTCTGGGGCGCTTAGACAACCTCGGAAAATTGCTTATTACCGAGGAAAAAACCCTCAACGACCGCGATCACGCGCGAAAAGAAAGCAAGCGTCGTGTGGCGAGTACTGACGAGCAAGGTAAAACAAAAAAGGCCAACGCAAAGACGGAAGAAGTCGAGTTAAACCGACAACTCCTTACGGTGCGTAAAGAGCGCGCAACTATCACAGCCAAAATTCAAGAGAGTCTTACAGCAACCAATACCCTAAGCTCGGGCTTTATAGGAGTGCAGTTAAAGATCGACGCTGCTCAACAAAGCCTGCTCAACAATGAAATCCAGCGATTAAAAATCGGAGCGCTCCGAAGTTATGGCGAGCCTGGCGGCACGACAATATTAACAAGCAGTTTCGTGCCAATGGCCGCTTTTCTATTTCAAGCTTGGAATTTTAGAGAAGCGTTGGATGCGTGGGGTAAAGTATCGGGAAATACAACATTAAAGGACAACGTTGTGTTCTTTGGTGCATTTACAGGTGTCGTTTCTGCCGCACTATCGGTGTATCAAAACTCCTATATCGCATTAGTGGACAAAGGCTTTAAAGCAACAGTGGCCAGTACCGGTGGCAGAGGCGGCGCACTGTTCATGGTGAAGCTTGGAAAACTAGGTTTGGGTCTTGGGGCGGTCATAGCTCCCTTAGGGCTTCTGAGTTCAATTGGAACTACTTTGGATAACTGGAACAAGTGGACCGACGCATTGCTAACCGGCACTGCCGGAGAAAAAGCTGGTGCGTTGTTGGCTCTTACGGGAGATGTAGGCAACACAAGCGTCATGGGAATCGCTACCGCCAAATCGCTCCGAGACGTTGGTTCTGTTGGCCGAATTTACATGACTACGCCAAGAGCTGATCGAGTCGTAGCGGTTGGACGCGCATGGGGGACCAAAGGAGTTCGCTTCCTAAGCTTTTCCTCCCGGCTAACTCCATGGTCTCTTGGATTTACGGCCCTACAATTGGGTGGTGAAGCGCTTTACAACTATTTCAACCTTGATGATCAACAACGATGGATGCAAGGTTCCTGCTGGGGAATAGAGAACAAACAGTGGGATATGGCTAAACATGCTCAAGGTCTGGCGGAAGTTAACTTACGCCCCATCATTACAGATGCAGGCATCGTAAAACGTCAACTCGATGGAAATGGAGTACGGACGTTTGGAATTACCTTTCCGGGCATCTCATTGGAAAAACTGAGTGAAACCCCAATCAGATTTCAAGCCGAGTTATCCGCCCAACTCACCTTCCCGGCGAAGGATGTAGGGGAGTTGATACGCGACGGATTACAACTTGCAAATAGTGATCCATTACTACTTAAGTTAGAAATACCTGAAGATTGGTGTGGAGAGCAATCGGAATTGAGATTGCGCTTGAGTGTTCAACCAGATATAGCTGAAAAACCGCTAAAAGCAGATGACGGCTTTCTCTATTACCCGATATCACTACGCTTCTCGGGAACCAATAAACCACTTACAGGTGAGCCTTCGGTCAGAATTGGTCGAGCTAATTTAAAATGGACCGACATTAAGGCGGAGACTCTACATGCCTGATAAAAAGCACGATCGGCTACCTCATGCGGGTGACTTTGAAAGAGAGTCAGGCACCGAGGTAGTGTACTTATCACCAAAACCGGTACCCACGGGTATGCCTGCTTATAGCGCACGTCAATTACATCGCAACGCCAATAGAACTTTTCTGGATTTCGCTATCGGCCAAGGTAATTTTGAGTTTATGGGGCGAACCGGCATCGGCTCAATAATGCTAATCGTGACATTATTATTCTTTTTCTCGGGATTTGCGTCTTGGATTAGAAGATATGAAGAACCTTTTCTTTATGCCTGGTTGAAATTTTTCTTCAACCCCGTGCTGTGGTCGATTATCGGAGCAATCTCTCTAACATACATTTATTTTTTCTTTCAGGCAGCTCGCCAAGTATCTATTCACCCACCCATCCGTTTCAATCGAGAGCGTCGCGAAGTTGTATTTATCTTAAAAAAAGGCGACAAACCGCGCTTTGTACCTTGGGAGGATGTCATTGTTTGCGTATCTGTTGGAAAGCTAATTACTCAATATTCAGTAATGCCTGAATTTAAATTACTTATTGGTTTAAGAGATGCCAACACAGGTGATGTACTGTGGTCTGTGATCCCCAGTAGCAACTTGAGTCTTGCCGTTTCTGAGTGGGAGGCAATTCGTGTCTACATGGAGGAAGGAATGGTTTCCTTACCACCAGATCAATCAGATGAGCTTGAGGAAGGTACTGTCGATTTTTTCCATCTATGCCGTCGCAGCTACCGTGCGGATCACTCCTTCGTACGTTACGCCTGGGGCTTTTTGACGATCCAGTTTTTCAGCGGTTGGACATTGCCCTGCCACATCTCTGGCTGGGTAAACAATCGGCCTAAAGCAGGGTTCCCTAAAGAAGTCCTCGACTGGTCAAAACCTCTACCCGCCGACCAACATGCTATGCCGAGTGAAGAACTGCTCAAAGAAAGCGCCGAGATCCGGAAGGCCTTCGCCAAAGGTCAGAACCTGTTGGATTACTTTAAGGTGAAATTTGCCGAACCGACTCAAGAGTCCGAGCCCTCCAACTGATGAGTCGTGTCTTTGGAAAATAAATACGATCGACTACCTCAGGCCGGGGATTTTGAAGCGGAATCTGGGACAGAGACTGTTTACCTGTCACCTAAGCCTGTCCCTACAGGCATGCCGCCCTTCAGTGCTCGCCATTTACATCGCGAAGCCAACGACGTCTATCTAGATTTTGCTGTCGGGCGGGGGAATTTCGAGTTCATGGCTCGTGCAGGTATCGGCTCGGTAGTATTCATCACTTTCTTTTTTCTCTTTGTGTCAGGATTTGGCTCATGGCTGCGAAAAGACGTTCAACCCTTTTGGAGTAGCTGGGTAGATTTTTTTACAAACGCCTTCGTCCAAGGATTTATCTGGTCTCTTACCGCCGTCTACATTTGTATATTTTGTTATGCGGTCCGACAGACCACTATTCACCCCCCTATCCGCTTTAACCGACAACGCCGTGAGGTTGTGTTCGTACCTAAAAAAGGTGCCGCACCACGCTATATTCCTTGGGAGGAGGCAATCGCATGTGTATCCTCTGGCCGGCTCATTACTCAATATGCGGTGATGCCCGAATACAAGCTAATGATCGGTTTGCGTGATAGTGCCCGCGGCGATGGTGGTCCGTGGTGCCAAGCGGCAGTCTGAGTCTGGCCGTATCCGAATGGGAGGCGATCCGCGTGTACATGGAGGAGGGAAGTTTCGCGCTGCCATCTGATGAAACGGAAGAGTTTGAAGAAGGCAGCGTTCCCTTTTTCCATCTGTGTCGACGCAGCTACCGCACGGATCACTCACTTCTACGCTACGTCGGGGGCTTTCTGGTTATTCAATTTTTCAGCGGCTGGACTTTGCCGTGCTACATCTCTGGCTGGGTCAACAACCGCCCCAAAGCCGCCTTTCCTAAAGAAGTTCTGGAGTGGTCAAAACCTCTCCCCGTCGAGCAACACGTTATGCCAAGCGAAGCGTTGCTCGAGGAGAGCGCTGAAATCCGGGAGGCCTTTGCCAAAGGGCAAAACCTGCTGGATTACTTCAAGGTGAAATTTGCAGAACCAATTCAAGAGCCCGAGTCCACCACCTGACGAGTCCTGTCCCTTGAAGAATAAATACGATCGGTTGCCTAAGGCAGGCGATATCGAGAGAGAACCGGGCACTGAGATAGTCTATTTATCACCAAAACCGGTACCGACCGGAGTGCTGCCTTTCAGTGCGCGCCAACTGCACCGCTATGCCAATGAAGTTTTCTTAGACTTTGCCATTTCCCGAGGAAGTTTTGAGTTTATGGCCCGCGCAGGAATTGGGGCGGTGATGTTCCTGTTGATTTTTCTTTTTTTGACAACGGGGTTTGGGTCTTGGATAAGAAGAGATGTAGAGCCGTTCTGGAGTAGTTGGCTTGATTTTTTTACAAGCATTGCGGTCTGGGGTTTTGTGGGAGCGCTTGCAATTCTTTACCTTTGCGTTTTTTTCTTTGCAATTCGCCAAGCCAGCAATCAACCTCCCATACGCTTCAATCGCCAACGTCGGGAAGTTGTTTATGTTCCCAAGAAGGGAATGTCCCCTCGTTATGTGCCGTGGGAAGAGGTTATCGCGAGCGTTTCAGTTAGCAAGCTGATCACTCAATATGCTGTAATCCCCGAGTTTAAACTAATGATCGGACTTCGCGACAAAAACGGCGATGTGCTTTGGGTCAGTGTTCCAAGTGGAAATCTAAACCAAGCCATAGCTGAGTGGGAGGCCATACGTGTCTATATGGAGGAAGGGCCTCAAGCGTTACCCATGGGGCAATCAGATGAATTCGAAGCAGGCTCAGTCGCGTATTTCCATATGTGTAGACAAGGATACCGTTCTCATCATTCATTCCTTCGGTATGTCTGGGGATTTTTGATAATTCAGTTTTGCAGTGGCTGGACGATACCTTGTTACATCGCAGCATGGATCAATAACCGCCCCAAAGCCGCCTTCCCTAAAGAAGTCCTGGAATGGTCAAGATCTCTCCCCCTCGAGCAACACGCTATGCCGAGCGAAGCGTTGCTCAAGGAGAGCGCCGAAATCCGGAAGGCCTTCGCCAAAGGCAAGAACCTGCTGGATTACTTCAAGGTGAAATTTGCCGAACCGGATAATGAGCCTGCAGTGGACGCGTCCTAGGCCGAACCCACTTTATGGTTATCCTGCATGACACCTACCTCTGCGCAATACGACGAGCTCGATATACAACAGCAGCGCCCTATCGTTGGTGAAACTCGTCGTTTTACCACTGGAGAGGCTCTATTTTTGTCGCCACTGCCGGTGCCCACCGGGCAAATCCCCATGGATTTTGGCGGAAGCTTTGTTGAGGTGAATGACACATTCCTTGACGTGGGCAGTACTAATTTCGGCAAGGCTTTCCAAGCTAGGGCAATGATTGGGCTCGGTATGATGTTCATTTTTTCATGCCTGATTATTCTGCCTTTCCTTGCAGGATCTACTACCTGGGGAAACCCATTTTCCGAGTCCTTTTGGGACAGGGCAGCAGGCATGTTCCATTTCGGTGTGACCTTTAGTATTTGGGGCGGAGGAATAGCCGCACTCCTGGGTACTTACGTCATCTTGAGCACTACCAGAGCGAAGTCGCGCACCCGCCCTATTCGATTCAACCGTCAACGTCGTGAAGTCTGTTTCTTCCCCGAAGGTTCCGACCTCCCCGTCATTCAACCATGGGAAGAAACAGTATCTTGGCTCTCAATCAGTACAGGTGTGACTGGAGTGGGAGTGACAAGCGCCTATGCCTTCGGTATGGCGTTCGACGACTCCAAAATGGACGTAGTGCACTTTGTGAGACAAGGCGTAACAACTCCTGCTCATGGCTTGGGTAAGTGGGAAGCCATACGTGTCTATATGGAAAAAGGTCCAGAGTTCTGCCCTGGCAAAGCACCATACGAAGGCCGTGGCACCTTCGATAAAGAACGACAAGACATGCATGAGGAGCACCAACACAACGAACGTTCCGCTTTCGGGGTTGGCTGGTGGTACCTGACACACCTGATCACCTGGTGGCGTTTTCCGTACTGGGTAGCAGAATGGGACCATCGTTTCAGCATGAAATCTCTACCTGATTCCATTGCTGAGTGGTCAAAATCTCTACCGACTGAGCAGTGGGCCAAGCCGAGCCAAGCGTTGAAAGAGCAAAGCGCCAAGATCGAAAAGGCTTTTGCTCAGGGACAAGATTTCATGACGTACTTCAAGGCGAACCTAAATGAAATCAAGACAGAAGAATCGATAAATAATTGAATGGAAACGATGAGCCGCGTCCTTGATGCATAAATGTAATCGACTACCTCATGCCGGAGATGCACTTTATGGTTATCCTGCATGACACCTACCTCTCCGCAGTACGACGAGTTCGATATTCGACAGCAGCGCCCCGTCGCTGGGGAAACTCGTCGCTTCCCCACAGGCGAAGCATTGTTCCTTTCACCTCTACCTGTTCCTACCGGGCAAATCCCAATGGATCTCGGCGGAAGTTTTGTTGAAGTCAACGACACCTATCTGGACTTGGGTAGCAGCAATCTCACCAAGTCTTTCCAAGCACGATTAGCTGTATCACTCCCTACAGTCGTAGTTATCGTTTGTCTATTTGTTCTCCCAACCTTGATGGGCTTCGCAGCATTCATAAATCCATTCGGCAGAAGCTTTTTGTTTTACTTCAACGATTTTTTTGAGTTCGGAATATCACTAGCGCTCTGGTGTGGAGGGGGAGCAGCGCTGATTGGCCTGGGCATCGAAGAGGCATCAGGAAAACCTTACGTTTCGATATCCGTGAGCAATCATATTGTGGACTACAATGAGTACTATCAGATTGATAGAGCTACTTATGATTTGTACCTGGCCAACTCAACCGTCGCGCTGGAATTTGTTAAGCGCTGCAGAAATCGCGAGTTAGACAAGTTTCTCTTTTTCAAACCGGGGACAGATCGTGGAGAGCCCTCATAAAAGCCAAAAAAATGGATGATTTACACCGGGTAACTTTGGATATTCAACGATTAGAGGGTGTAATTAGTTTTGTGTAAACGGTCATTTGGCAGGAGACTGCCTACCCCAAGGAAATCCAATGACCGAGCCAAAACCCAAGCGCGCCAAACGAGTCAAGCCTGATCCTGAACTGGTTAAACTGGCCGACAGTCTGCTGGCCAACTACAAAAAGCCCGAAGATCTGATCGGCGAAAACGGCCTGCTCAAACAGCTCACCAAGATGCTGGTGGAGCGGGCCCTTGAAACCGAGATGACCGAACACTTGGGGCACGACAAAAGCGCAGCGATCACCAACACCGCCGCCAATGCGCGCAACGGTCACAGCGGTAAAACCCTGAAGGGCGACTTCGGCGAACTGCCGCTCGACATCCCTCGCGACCGGCAGGCGTCCTTCGAGCCGCAGTTGGTGGCCAAGCATCAAACCCGCTGGACGGGCTTCGATGACAAAGTCATCTCTCTCTACGCTCGCGGTTTGAGTGTCAGAGAAATCCAGGCTCACTTACAGGAAATGTACGGCACAGAGGTCTCTCCCAGCCTGATCTCGGCGATTACCGACGCGGTGAGTGACGAGGTCAAGCTGTGGCAAGCCAGACCACTGGACGCGCTGTACCCGATCCTCTATCTGGACTGCATTCACGTCAAAGTGCGTGACGCTGGCGCCGTGCGCAACAAGGCGGTTTACCTGGCTATCGGCGTCAATATGGCCGGTCACAAGGAAGTGCTGGGTCTGTGGATCGCTCAAACCGAAGGCGCGAAGTTCTGGCTGCAAGTGGTGACCGAACTCAAGAATCGGGGCGTGCAGGACATCTTCATCGCCTGCGTGGACGGTCTCAAAGGTTTCCCTGAAGCCATTGAAGCCGTCTACCCAAAAGCCGTCGTTCAGCTGTGCATCGTGCACATGGTGCGCAACAGCTTGAACTTCGTGTCGTGGAAAAAGCAGCGAGAGGTGGCGGCTGATCTCAAACTGATTTACACCTCGGCAACCGCCGAATTGGCCGAACAACGACTCTGCGAATTTGAAGCCAAATGGGATGCCGAGTACCAGTCGATCAGCCTGTCATGGCGGCGAAACTGGGCTCGGGTGATCCCGTTTTTTGACTATCCAGCCGAAATTCGCAAGGTGATTTACACCACCAATGCCATCGAATCGATCAACAT
Source organism: Pseudomonas sp. LS2P72 (assembly GCF_054897865.1). Taxonomy (NCBI): domain Bacteria; kingdom Pseudomonadati; phylum Pseudomonadota; class Gammaproteobacteria; order Pseudomonadales; family Pseudomonadaceae; genus Pseudomonas; species Pseudomonas sp. LS2P72. The sequence goes on along the minus strand of NZ_CM142708.1, from coordinate 2,954,396 downwards.
GAGCCTGCGCAAAGTGATCAAAACGCGCGCCTCATTTCCGACCGATGACGCGGTGATGAAACTGTTTTATCTGGCGCTGAACAACATCAGCAAGAAGTGGACGATGCCGATCCGGGACTGGAAAGCGGCCTTGAATCGCTTCAGTATCCAGTTCGAAGATCGGCTGTTAACGGTTTAATAAAAATCCCGTTTACACAAAATCTAGGACACCCTCAACGATTAGGACACCATGTGAACAAACACAGGATCACCCTTTCAAACGGCTGGATCGCCGAATTTGAAAACCAAGGCGAATTCCGAATGTCAGCCGAAGGCTGGAATCTGGTTTTGCAAGGACCGAATCAAAAAAGCGTCCAATACTTCAAAGACAAGATCGTCGTCGTGAACGACGACGACGGCGCTCAGGCCAAATCGTGTATCCGACTTTCTAGCGACGGCGTTTACGGTTATTTGACCACGGGACTGGATCACGGCTGGGTGATTGACTTTGCGCGAGGCATGATCGCTCCGCATCGGGTAACCATCTCTCACCACCACGACGGATACGATGAAAGCATCTCGATGTACGAACAACCTGCCTTCAAACGCGCGCGCCAGTATATAAGCGTGACAGGCAAGCATATTTATCTGACGTTCCCATTCACCAAGGATGAGGATTTCCCCAAGGTCTGGGAGGAATACCTGCTAATTCGGAGACGACAACTGGATGAGCTTTATTTCCGAAACTGAACCGTCAATATTGTTGCAATACTGCCGCTGCAATCTCAGCGAGCAGTTTTGACAGACCGAGCACGATCAAGGCATGCAAATGCCGTTTTGCGGTTCCGTTGATTCAAGAGCTTCACCATGAAAAATTCTCCAACCGACGCCCAAAAAAAAACGGGCGATCTAACGATCACCCGTTTTATGCATTTCAAGTCAGCAACCTTTCCTCAACCTCATACTTAACCACCACCCGATTCTTATAAAGCCGCTCACTCTTCAATACCTGACTCTCCTGCCCCTTGCTCCTGACCTCCCGCCATATCTCGTTCTCTCGAAAAACCCGCCCACCGTCTCGTACAAACCGATGCCCAAGTTGATAAACGTGATACCGAAACTCTCTCACCTGATCGCACAACAACTCCCCTTCCAACTGTTGCTCGGCTACATTGAGTTTCAACTGAAAATGGCGATCGGTCGGGTTATGCAACACTAGGTCAATGTAGTTGTAAAAGATCGCGGCCCCGGAGCCGAATGGCAGTACCCGCCCTTCGTCAGGAAAGGGATCGAAGCTGTGGTTCGATCGCTCAACCACGACCAACGGAGAGTGAATCGCCATCCAGTGAATCAGGTTGCTCAGTTGGCAGATCCCGCCACCGATGCCGCTGCGCGCTTCACCAAATGACAGCTCCATGCCTTCGACATAACCGCGTTTGCGGGTAGGCCGACCCACGAGGCGGCAAAATGAAAAATACTCGCCAGGGCCGATGACGACGCCGTCCATCGAAGCGACGGCCAGTTTCAGGTTGATGACTTTATTGTGTTGCAGGGCAAGATCGGAGTTGCCGAGTTTGCGGATCAGTTTGGAGGTGTGCTTGAGATAGCGAAATGGCAATCGGGAGACGGTGTTCAGCGAAACAGCGTATTGCTTGCGGGAGAAGCGCCAGGCCAATTGCCGGAACAGTCTTTTTTGCCACACGCGAAGCCAGTAGAGCGCCGGGTGGTAGAGGGAGAGTAGTTTCATCCGTGTCAGAACGGCGGCAGTCGTTTTCTTCCTTGATCTGCACAATGCCGCGCATTTTAACGTATTGCTGCAGGTGTGTATCGAACGTCGAAAAGGTGTTCGCCCAGTGTAATGGCCTGGCAATCCATGCACCGGTAAAGAGCCCTGACACTGGGCGAACGGGAAGTATTTTAATTGAAGTTGTCGAATATGTCCGCGTATATGAACATGAAATTTATCGAAACACCTTTCGATTAAATGTCGGCCTAAATACTATTTAAGGAACCCGACAAACTCACCGGTTAGACCATTAAAACTGATTGTTCTTATACAGAAAAGTTGTACAAGAACAATCCGCATATAGAGCTAATACTCAACTTGAGTGTTTGCTGGTCACTTTCAATGTGTCGGTATAGGTCACAATGACACTCTGTCCAACTTTCAGGTCTTTCAATTTCGCTTGAACTTCGGGTCTTACGACGTCAACAGTCTTGGACTCGCCGGCGGGGTTTTCGAAGGTTACCTGGTTTTTCTTCACGTCGATTTTGGTGATTTTCAGTTGGACCTGCACCTGACGGTAGGCTTCGCCGCCCGGGTTGTCGCTGCCGGGGGCTGCGCGGACTTCGCCAGCGCGTTCGACGGTGCCTGGCAGGCCTTTGTCGACATCGGTGTCGAGGTAGGCGGCGACAGAACTGGTTACCGTGATGTCAACTTGGTCGCCGACTTTCAAATTGCCGAGGTTTTTCGCCTTGTCGGTCAATTGCACATGGACCTGACGACCTTCCGGCCCCTCCAGGACGACCTGATGTTTGGCAGCATCGACCGAGACAACTTTGGTGGTGACCTGATCCGCCTCCACAACGGCAGACAGCGGGATATCCGCAGCCATGGCGCTAAGGCTGGCGGCAGACAGCAGGGTTGCAAGGGTGATGGCTTTGGTCAGTGCGTGAAGTTTCATAAGCGGTACATTCCCTGTGAATTGAAGGCAGCAACGATCGCTGAACCACCGTCCAGCGCCCTCTGCGCAGATGAGCATAGACGCTGATCAGGGAGTGTTCGCAGTTTCTTGTGCGGTGGATTCACCGCTTTCTGTACCCTTGCCGCTTTCCTTACGCCGGGTCGGATCGGTCGGGCGCAGAGCGTCGTTGTCGCGCTCGACTTCTCCCGGTGGTCGCGGTTCGTCAGGGTGTTCAGTGGGGGTCGTCGGTTTCATGTGGGTTCTCCTCAAGCCTCGGGATCGTCAACCTCCTGGGCCACGTTCACGGCTGGCGAATATTTATGGGATTGATCGGCCTTGACCTTCAAGGCTTGCCATTGTTCCAGGTCGATGGCGCCCTGCCCCAGCAAGTCGTCGGCCACCCGCAGCAGTTCGGCGTAATGGGCGTCGGGGGATTGTTGCCAGTAGGCCTTGTCTTCGAACAGGCGCTGCCACGAATCAAGGTCAGGCGGTTTCAGGTCTTCACTCATGGCGGGCTCCTGTGAACGGGCTTCTAGAATTAGGAGGCCATTGCTCTGCCGAGAGTTCCGACTCAATACCCGGTCATTTCCAGATAACCCTGCCCGCCATGGCTGCCGCTCAATCGCACCGGCCCTTCCCAATAGGGAATGCGCAAAGCCATCCACGCATTGGGATTGAGCGCGCTGATCGTGATGTCGAGGTGTTTGTCGGGGATTTTGATCGACCAGCGCACCGGCATCGAACGCCCGGCGACGTTGGCGGTGTCTTGCGGTGTGAGGCTGATGTCGGAGGCTTGCAGTAGCTGCGTTTGACCCTGAGCGTCGATCCAGGTGCCGGTGAGGTAAGGCGCGCCGTCCTTCTGCCGCATACGGTAGAGCATCACCTGTTCGCCGCTGTCCAGGTGCAGGGAAAACCAGTCCCAGCCCGTCTGGTTGGCGGTCAGGGGTTGGCTGCTCCATTCCCGGTCGAGCCAGGCCGGGCCGCTGACTTGATACGTTTTTCCGTCGATTTCCAGCGTGCCGCTGGCTTGAAAAAACGGCTGACTGTAGTAGTACGACGCCTGCCCTTGTTCGGATTTCTGACTGAAGCCTTTGTCGCCCTGAAGCACCAAAGGACGTGTGGAGGTCAGCCGGAGTTGATAGCCAAAATCCTTGTCCCGGGCGCTGAGTTGAAGCTCCGCCATAGGGTCGGAGCCTTGGCTGCTGAAACGCCAATCATCGATCCACGCGTTGAACGGCGCCAGGCTCACACCAGCCTGACCAACGCCACCGCGGGCGTATCGCTCAGCGGCGTGATGCACCGTCGCCGAGGTCACGGCCGCGTGGCCAAGCCAGATGATTTGATTACCCCAGCCTGCCACTTCGGGCGTCGCTTTCAAGGCGCTGCGAAACAACGTCCACTGCGCGCCGAACTCGCGCCCCTGATCGTCCTTGAGGTTGGCGGTGACGTACCACCATTCGATGCGAAAACCGTCATGAGGACCGTGATCCGCCGGAAAGCTGAACACCCGACCGGGCACCACCGGCGTAAACGCGGCGGCCTGATGACCCAGCCCCGCGAAGCCTTTTTCAACAGGCGCCGAGTTATCGCACCCGCTCAATAACGCCAATAGCAACACGCCGACCTTAATCTTCATGAGCAAACGTCCTCAGCAGATCCGCCGGTTGCGTGCGGTACAGCGAGTACAGCGGCCACGCCGACGCCAGTAAAGTCGCCAACAGCGCCAACCCCATCAACTGCAACAGCTGCAGCGGAAACACCCGCAGCGGCAAGCGCCAGCCGAAGGCCTGAACGTTGATCACCGTGTCCAGGCACCACGCCAGCGCGATCCCCAACGGCAACGCCAACACCAGGGTCAGCACTGCCAGCAACCAGGTCTGCCCGAGATTGAGCAGCATTAATTGCCGGCGAGTCACGCCAAGCGCCCACAGGGGGGCGAGTTGCCCGAGGCGGCTCTGGCTTTGGGTCAACAGGCTGATGAACAGCGCCACGCCTGCCACACAGAGGGTCAGGCTGTTGAGCGCGGCGGTCGCGGCAAAGGTGCGTTCGAACACTTGCGTGGACCAACCCTTGAGCCGGGCCTGGTCGACGACGCGGCTGTCCTCCAGCGTGAAGCGTGTTTGCAGCGCTGTCAGAAAATCAGGGATCAACGTCGGGTCGATGCGCAGGTTGAAACGGTTCGGTGTCAGCTGCGGCCAGCCGCGCAGCAGATGGTTGACGTTGACCAGAATGTGCCCCTTGGGATTGCCGTAATCGGCGTAGATGCCGACGATCCGTGGCGTCCATGTGCCGTTCGGTGTGGGAATCGTCAGGTGATCGCCAAGGCGCACCTTCAGCCGGCGGGCCAGTTGTTCGCTGAGCATCAGTGCGTCGTCCTTGGCCAGTCGGTCCCAAGGGTTGTCGCCCAAGGCTTCCAAAAGCGGCCAATGCTGACGATACGTCGGGTGATCGATCACGCCGAAGACGTCCGCCGGCCAGCCTTGCAACTGGATCGACACTTGCCAGTTGGGCAGCACCGCCGTGAGTCCGGGTTGCTGCTTGAGCCAGGTTTGCAGCTCTCTGGCCTGGGCCGGATTTCGCGGGTTAACGTACAGTTCGGCGGTCAGGCGTTGTTCGAGCCAATCGGTGAAGGTCTGACGAAAACCGGCCGTCATGCTGCCCGCACCAATGTTCGCCGCCAGTGCCAACAACAGCGCCATCAGCGCCAGGCTCAGGGCCGGCAGTTGCTGACGACAGTCGGCGAGAAACCATTGGCCGAGCACCGAGCGACTGCGATGCAGCACCCGATTCAACACCCAGTTGAGCACCACCGGCAACGCCAGTGCAGCGCCGATCAACAGTGCCGCCATCAGCACGAAGCCACTGCTCAGGCTGTCGCCAAAGATCAACGCCAGCAGCGCGATCACCGCGGCGATCACGGCAACCCAACCCTGACGCCGCAACCAGCGCGCGTGAGCCTGATGCCAGGCTTGCGGGTCGGCCAGGGCCAGCAAAGGCAGGCGCGCGGCCCGCAACAAACTGTTGGCCCCGGCCAGCAACGCACCGAGCAGGCTCAGACCGACGCCACTGAGCCACCACCACGGACTGAGGCTCAGCTGCCCCGCCACTTCGGCGCCGTACAACCCGCGCAGGCTGGCGGCGACATCCGGCAACAGCACGCTGGCCAGCAGGTAGCCGCTGGCGACGCCGACCAGTCCGCCGATCAACGCCAGACCACCCAGTTCAACCGCCAGACAGGCAATCAACATCCGTGCGCTAACACCGCAGGCGCGCAGGGTTCTGAGCAAGCCACGGCGTTGTTCCAGCGCCAGGCCGATCGCGGCGTGGACGATGAACAGGCCGACCACGAATGACAGAAAACCCAGCGCATCGAGATTCAAGTGAAAGCTTTCGGTCAGGCGCGACAAATTGTTCTCTTCACCGCTGGTCTTGAGCTGCAGCTGCCCCTTGAATTGATCAGGCAGGGTTGCGGTGAAATCCTTCGGCAGCAGCAGGCGTGACAGCTGATCCGGCAGGCCGAGAATCTGCTGGGCGAAGCCGATGTCCACCAACAACATACCGGGGGCCATATCGGGTTGGGCATGCAGCGGCGGTAATGCCTGACCACTCAAAGTCAGCGGGCGTTCGCCCTCGTGCAGACCCAATGCCTGCAACGTCTGCGGCGAAATCCAGGTACTGCCCGGCGGGCTGAAAAACTCGACAACCTGCTCAATCGCCAACGCCTGCCCGGCCACGGAGGAACCGGCGGGCAGCGACACCGGCTCGATCCCCATCAGGTGCAAGCGCTGGTCTTCATGGCCCTTGAGCGTCACCCGACCTTGCAGGACCGGCGACACCGGCCAACCCGCACTACGCAGATCGACAAACATTTGCTGGGAGAAGGTTGCGCCGCTGGGCGCACTGAGGCTGGCCTGGGGTTCGCCGCCGATCAACTGACTGGCCCGAGCATAGCTTTCACGCGCCTGGCTGTTCAGCGCCTGCACGCCAGTCAGCAGGCTGGTGGCGAGCCAGAGGCCGGTCAGCACACTGAAAAACTGCACCGGGTGCTGCCGCCAATGGCTGAGCAGCGCCCGCAGCGTCTCGCGAAAGACCCGCACCTCAGCGCTCGTCCGCGCCAGCCAGACGGCCACCGTGGAGCACCACTTTTTCGGCCAGCCGCGCGGCAACCCGTGGGCTGTGGGTGACCATCAACAAGGTGGTGGGACTGTCGTCGAGCAACTCCAGCAACAACTTCAAGACCTCGTCGCTGGCGGCTTCATCGAGGCTGCCGGTGGGCTCGTCGGCCAGCAGCAGTTTCGGCTGCGACGCCAGGGCGCGGCCCAGCGCGACCCGTTGCTGTTGCCCGCCGGACAGCTGTTCCGGATAACGCCGCAGCAAATCAGCCAAGCCCAGACGTTGCACCAGATGCGCCTGCCAGCGCGGATCATGGCGCCCCGCCAATCGCGCCTGGAATGCCAGATTGTCCTCCACGCGCAAACTGCCGATCAGGTTGAACTGCTGAAACACCAGGCCGATTTCGGTCCGCCGCCAGTTCGCCAGTTGCCCTTCGCTCATCAGCTCCAGCCGATGTTCGCCGCTGTGGATACTGCCGCGATCGACCTTGTCCAGCCCGGCAATCAGGTGCAGCAAGGTGCTCTTGCCACTGCCCGATTCCCCCATCAACGCCAGGCTGCTGCCGGGTTTCAAGGTGAGGTCGACACCTTGCAGAACCGCTAATGGGCCCTGGGGAGTGGCGTAGCTTTTGAAGACGCCTTGGACCGAAAGCATAGGGAAAACCGTTCGATGTGCGTGGAGCAAGGATAGCGGACGGCAGCAGCACCGCGAATAGGTCAAACAGCTCATATCCCACACATTTCAGGGAAAAAACATACACAACCAAGGAATTGCCTGACTGCTCATTCGTATCCATGTGGATACATTTGAGCAATGAATTATCTTATTCAACAAACTATGATCTTCGCGACATGGCATGCCTCAGTTCGTGACTTGCGGGCGAAGTTAGCCATCGCTCGTCGCATTGATCGTGCCTCTGCGGGTAATCTGGGCGATATCAAACCGGTGGGTGATGGTGTTTCCGAAATGCGCGTGGACGTCGGTGCAGGCTATCGGGTCTACTTCACTATGCGAAACAGCGTCGTCATTGTGCTATTGGCGGGTAGTGACAAATCTTCGCAAACCGCCGACATCAGGCGGGCGAAAAAAATGGCGAAGGAGGTTTAAACATGAGCCAGACTTTGACTACTTTCGATATGGCGGCTCTGCTGGACAGTGACGAAGCCATCAGCGAGTACCTTTCGCAAGTGCTCGCAGACGGCGACAACGAAGAATTTCTTCGCGCTATCGGTTATGTGGTGAAAGCGCGTGGAATGACACAGATAGCCAAGGATTCGGGTATGGGCCGCGAAAGCCTGTACAAGGCCTTCGCACCAGGTGCAAAACCACGTTTCGATACGGTTTTAAAGGTCATTCACGCCCTTGGCATTGATCTCTGCGCGCAGCCGGGTCATTCGGTCAATCACTCGAATCTCTGAGAGACACTTCTGACTAGACTGCTCGCTTCTGCGCAACCCACGTAAAACACAACGGCAACTGCGCCGTTTGCTGCTCATACCGATCATAGAGTTCCTCGCGGTTGGAATGCGGGTACTCCTTGAAGTGGCTGATCTGCAATCCGGCGTCGATGGCACCGGTGAAGATGGCGCCCAGGGTGTGGACGAACCAGTAGGACGAAGCCGCCTGCTGGTCGATTTTGCCTTCGTAGACGATCGGCTGGTCCTGCACGAAAGGTTCGCTGCGAAAGTACGAGCTGTCCGGCCGATACGGATCGGCGGACTCGGGGTCGAACATTTCGAGGAAGGGATGGGTTTCGTACACCACCAGGCTGCCACCGGGCTTGAGGGTTTGTGCGACATGGCGGAAGAATTCGCCGATGTCCGGCATCCAGTTCAACACGCCGATGGTGATCAGGGCCACGTCGAAGCGGCCATGAAGTTCAGCCGGCAAGTGATGGATGTCTGCCTCGATGAACTCAGGCATATGGGGCGAGCGTGACGCCAGTTCCCGCGCCTGATCGAGGAAAGCCTCGGACTGGTCGACGCCTACGACGCTGCGAGCACCCAGCGCAAACAACGAAAGGCATTCACGGCCGTTGTTGCAACCCAGTTGCACCACGTCTTTGCCGTCGACACCCACTTGTTCCAGCAAACCTCGTAGGGTGTCGTCCAGGCAGCAAAAATCCCTGTCACCAACTGCCGTCAAACGGGCCTGCCATTCGGGGGTGTCTTTGTGGTGTCGGGCAGAGTCATTCCACGCATCGCGGTTGCTGGCGATGGCTTTTTCTTTTGTCGGCATTTCCATTGCGCGCTCCAGACTGGGGTCTTGATTGACCGGCACGAGTCTAGATTAGCGCTTTGAAAAACCCCATTGAGTCTTTGTTCAAATCTTGTAACCCGGGCATCGCAAACGCGTCCCCGAATGGTAGCTGTCGGGACAAATAACTCCGTCCCCAATACTCATTCAAAATTCCACAAATCCCCTGTGGGAGCGAGCCTGCTCGCGATAGCAATCTGTCGTTCAACATGATGTCGTCTGACACTCCGCCATCGCGAGCAGGCTCGCTCCCACAGGGGAAGTGGTGAGTCTTACAACCCACCCTCAGCCTGATCCAGCTGCTCCCGCAAAAACTCGATCAGCGCCTGCACCGGCCGTGAACTCTGGCGGTGCTGCGGATACACCGCCGATAACGTCAGCGGCTGCGGACGAAACTCATCCAGCACCGGCACCAGCCTGCCGTCCTTCAACGCCGAACCAACAATGAAGGTCGGCAAGTAAGTAATCCCCATGCCGGCAATCGCCGCGTCCCTGAGCAATTCACCATTGTTGACCCGCATCCGCCCGGTGACATTGACCACCAACGGCTTGCCCTGCCCTTCGAAACGCCATTGCACTTGACGCCCGTGGCCGTAAGGCAGGCAGTCATGGCTGTGCAAGTCTTCGGGTTTGAGCGGCGTGCCGCGCTCGGCCAGGTAAACCGGGCTGGCGCAGTACACCCGCTGGATGGAAGCGATGCGTCGGGCGATCAGCGTCGAATCCTCCAGAATGCCGATGCGCAGCGCCAGGTCATAACCCTCACTGAGCAAATCCACCGGCCGATCACTGAGGTCGACCTCCACCGTGACATCGCGATAACGCTGCAAAAACACCGGCAGCAAACAGCCCAAATGCGCCACCGCAAACGACAACGGCGCGCTGATACGAATAGTGCCGCGGGGCTCGGTGGTCTGGCCGGCGATGCCCTGCTCCACTTGCTCGACTTCGCCCAGCAGGCGCAAGGCTGACTCGTAATAACTCTGCCCCAGTGGCGTGACGTCCAGTCGCCGCGTGGAGCGATTGAGCAGACGCACACCCAGGCGTTCTTCGAGTTGCATCAAGCGCCGGCTGACGAACTGCTTGGACAGGCCCAATTGATCAGCCGCCGCGGTGAAGCTGCCGGAGTCCATAACCTGGCAAAAAATACGCATATCTTCGAATGGGTTCATTGTCACGCCTTGGTTGACAGTCAAACATTTTATAGCCGCTTTTTCCTTTTTAGGCACCTTATTAATCTGTGTCCACCGTGCAGCGACAGCCGCTGCTTTTAAACTGGCGAAGCTGTTACGCGATCGAAAAGCAATCTTCAGCCGGAGTTTCCCCATGTCCTTTTTCCTTGCCCATCTGCTGTCGTGGATTGCCCTGCTGCTGGTGATCGACGCCGTGCTCTGGCACCTCGCGCCGTTCAAACATCGCGTCACGCGGGTCGGTGTGCGACTGACGCTGTTCGTGATGTTCAGCGCACTCGCGATCAATGCCGGCGTGAGTCCGTTGCAGGCGCCGCTTTTCGCCGAGGATCGCGTGGCGCAATCGGGCGCCACGGCGCTGGGGATTCTCTGGTGGCTGTACGCCGCACGGGTACTCACCGAAGTCATCGGTCTGGTACTGATGCGCCGCATCGGTCACAGCGGTCGGTTGCTGCAGGATGTCATCGGTGCGCTGGTGTTTCTGATCGCCATCGTCGCGGCGGCCGGTTATGTACTGGAGTTGCCAGTGAAAGGTTTGCTGGCGACTTCCGGCGTCGTGGCAATCGTCGTGGGCCTGGCGTTGCAAAGTACCTTGAGCGACGTGTTTTCCGGGATCGTGCTCAATACCACCAAGCCGTATCAGGTGGATGACTGGATCATGATCGACGGCGTCGAGGGCAAAGTGCTCGACATCGACTGGCGCGCCACCCACCTGCTGACCAGTGCCGGCAGTACCGCGGTGGTACCGAATTCGGTGGCGGCCAAGGCAAAAATCGTCAACCTCAGCCGGCCGAACAACCTGCACGGTGTGTCGATCAGCATTCAGGTGCCTAACCACATCCGCCCGCGTCGGGTGCTGGACGCACTGGACCGCACGCTTCAGGGCAGCAGCAGTTTGCTGCTCAACCCGGCACCGAAAGCAGTGCTGAAAGAGTCTGGCGAAACCCTGTCCGAATACGTAGCCAGCGGGTTTATCGCCGAGCTGGGTAAAAAAAGCGAAGTGCGCAATCAACTGTTCGACCTGGTGCATCGGCACCTCGAAGCGGCGGGTATTTCCCGGCAGCTCGATGGCGTGATTGAACCGACGACCCGCGCACGGGCGTTGCTTGATGAAGTGAAAATCTTCCGTTCCTTGAGCGAGGATGAGCGTGATCAGATCGCCCGGTCGATGGTCCCGCAGCAGTACGCGGCAGGTCAGGTGGTGCTGGAGTTGGGCGACGTGCCGGACAGCTTGATGGTGATCGCCACCGGCGTAGTCAGCGCCACCGTACCCAATGGCACTGGACAAACCGAAGCCGGGCGTATGGGGCCGAGCGAAGTCATGGGTGAGCAAAGCATTCTTGCCGATACCCCCTCGCAGGCGACCTTCACCACATTGACCTCGTGCATCATTTACCGGATCGACAAATCCCTGACCCGTCACTGCATGGAACAACGTGTCGAAGTGGGTCGGGCGCTGAACAAGCTGCAGGCGGTCAGGCAGCAGAGCAGTCGGTTGGCGTTGATGACCCCATTGGTGCCGATCAGGAAAAGCGGATTCCTGAGTTGGCTGCAGAAACGCCAACCGGTGTAACGGGCCACACGGTTTCATGTAGCAGCTGTCGAGCTTGCGAGGCTGCGTTCGGCTGCGAAGCAGTCGTAAAACCTGAGTGCGAGTTTTTTTCTGACACACCGCATTGTTTGAACTCACGACTGCTTCGTCCAAATGCGGCCCAAACCGAACGCAGCCTCGCAAGCTCGACAGCGGCTACAAAAAAGCTCATTCGCCAGACAAAAAAATGCCCGCACATTCGCGGGCATTTTTCTATGTGATTGCAAACTTACTTCGAAGACAGCACCGAGTAGCTGTTCATCAAATTGCGGTAGTTCGGAATGCGCGGCGACAGCAGGTTCGCCAGGCCTTCCATGTCGTTGCGCCAGTCGCCCTGCAGCTCGCAGGCCACCGAGAACCAATTCACCAGTTGAGCACCGGCCGCCGCCATGCGCGCCCAGGCTGCTTGTTGCACGGTTTCGTTGAAAGTGCCCGAGGCATCGGTCACCACGAACACTTCAAATCCTTCAGCCAGCGCCGACAGCGTCGGGAACGTCACGCAAACGTCGGTGACGACACCGGCGATGATCAATTGCTTGCGGCCAGTGGCTTTAACGGCTTTGACGAAATCTTCGTTATCCCAGGCGTTGATCTGGCCTGGACGCGGGATATACGGAGCGTCCGGGAACTGTTCTTTCAACTCCGGAACCATCGGGCCATTCGGGCCGTTTTCGAAGCTGGTGGTCAGGATGGTCGGCAGCTTGAAGAACTTGGCCACATCGCCCAGGGCCAGTACGTTGTTCTTGAATTCGTTCGGCGAGAAATCCTGAACCAGCGAGATCAGGCCCGTCTGGTGGTCGACCAACAGGACAACGGCGTCATCTTTGTTCAGGCGTTTGTACGGAACGTTGCTCATGTGAAACTCCTCGGTGGATGGGTGTTACATATGGCGCCGACGCGAAGGGTCGGCGCTTTTTTTTGATCGTCAGAACGCGAAGCACGAGCAGCCAAACGCGCCCCAGAAACCTGCGAAATCGCTGACCGGCGCATTCGACAACCGCGCCTTTTCATGGCTATGGGAATGCACGCCGCACGGCCCGCTGCAATGGTGAACCTGCGCCTGCATCGGTGAGGCCGGACGCCAGTGCCCCGGCACTTTCACCACCGGCGACCAGTCCGGAAGCACCGGTACGCTGGCCGGCCCGAGTTTTTCGAAGTCACCGGCGGCGTACACCACCTTGCCGCCGACCACGGTCAACACCGACTCGATCCACTTGATCGCTTCTTCGTCGACGCTGAAAAAATCCGCGCTCAAGGCTGCGACGTCAGCCAGTTGGCCGACCTTGATCATGCCTTTCTTGCCCTGTTCGGAAGAGAACCAGGCGCTACCGTGGGTGAACAGCTCCAGTGCGGTTTGACGAGACAAGCCCTCGGCATGCAGTTCCAGGCCACCGACCGTGCGGCCGCTGACCATCCAGTACAGCGAAGTCCAGGGGTTGTAGCTGGACACTCGCGTGGCATCGGTGCCGGCGCCGACCGGTACACCTTCGGCCAGCATGCGTTTGATCGGCGGGGTCGCTTCGGCGGCTTTGGCGCCGTAACGCTCAACGAAATATTCGCCCTGGAATGCCATGCGATCCTGAATCGCGATACCGCCACCCAGCGCCCTCACCCGCTCAATGTTCTGCGGTGTAATGGTTTCGGCGTGGTCGAAAAACCACGGCAAACCGTTGAACGGAATGTCGCGATTGACCTTCTCGAACACGTCGAGCATGCGGCTGATGGATTCGTTGTACGTGGCGTGCAAACGGAACGGCCAGCGCTGCTCGACCAAGTGGCGCACCACCGGCTCCAGTTCGTCTTCCATGGTTTGCGGCAAGTCCGGACGCGGCTCAAGGAAATCCTCGAAATCCGCCGCTGAAAACACCAGCATTTCCCCGGCGCCGTTATGCCGCAGGTAATCGTCGCCTTGATGCAGGGTCACGCTGCTGGTCCAGTTTTTGAAATCGGTCAGCTCTTCCTTGGGCTTCTGGGTGAACAGGTTGTAGGCGATGCGAACGGTCAACTGCTGGTCCTTGGCCAACTGCTCGATCACCTGATAATCGTCCGGATAATTCTGGAAACCGCCGCCGGCATCGATGGCGCTGGTCAGGCCGAGACGGTTGAGCTCGCGCATGAATTGGCGGGTGGAGTTGACCTGATACTCCAGCGGCAACTTCGGCCCCTTCGCCAGGGTCGAGTAGAGGATCATCGCGCTGGGCCGGGCGACCAGCATGCCGGTCGGTTCACCGTTGGCATCGCGCACAATCTCGCCACCCGGCGGGTTCGGCGTGTTGCGGGTGTAACCAGCCACGCGCAACGCGGCACGGTTGAGCAAGGCGCGGTCGTACAAATGCAGAACAAATACCGGGGTATCCGGCGCGGCCTGATTGAGTTCTTCGAGGGTCGGCATGCGCTTTTCAGCGAACTGGAATTCGTTCCAGCCACCGACCACACGCACCCATTGCGGCGTCGGCGTGCGGTCGGCCTGATCCTTGAGCATGCGTAGCGCGTCGGCCAGTGAGGGGACGCCTTCCCAGCGCAATTCGAGGTTGTAGTTCAAACCGCCACGGATCAGGTGCAAGTGCGAGTCGTTGAGGCCGGGAATGACGCAGCGACCCTTGAGATCGATGACCTGCGTGCCCGAACCGCGCAGGGCCATGGCGTCGGCGTCGGTGCCGACAGCGACAAAGCGACCCTCGCTGATCGCTACAGCGCTGGCGCGTGGGTTTTCACGATCAACGGTATGAAATTGGCCATTGAATAAAATCAGATCGGCGTTCATCGCGTTTCCTTGGGCTGAGTGGAAGAGGACAGCCAGGGCGCGAACAACCGCGTCGCCATCGGCATGAACAGGTACACCACCGAAACGACGATGGTCAGCGTGATCAGGAACGTGGCGACCACGTAATTGGACAGGAAGGTACTGAGCTGCAGCAGCGGCCCCCAGATCAGCGGCACCAGCAAGGTGTGCGGCAAAATCACCAACAACGTCACCACGGCCTGCTTCCAGCGCGGCGGTGGCGGCGATGCGGCATCGGCTTGCGGCGCGAACCAGAACTCGTTGACCGGATTGACCTCGGTCTGGTCGCCGTCAGCGAGCATCGGCGTGGCTTCGTTGACCAGTCCCAGCCGTTGCGGCGAATCGAGCCAGCGCTGCATCGATTCGGTCGAGCAGAAGCGCAGCACGCAGGTGTACAGATCAAGACCGGCACTCTTGCCGCGAATCACATCGACGCCCAAGTGCCCTTCCTGCTGCCCGGCAATCCTGACAATGTTGCGCAACCAGGCTTCGTAGGGCACTTCAAACCCCGCCTTGACCCTGTGCTTGATGACCAGTGTCACGACTTCCTCGAAACGATTGGATTCAGGCATAACGCAAAGCTCCAGGGAAACGGACATTGAGCGCCAGCCGTCCCGGCCCGGCGATAAGAAGGCTGGTGAACAACATCATCAGCAGCCAGCCGAACTGCCCTTCATCGAGGCTCCATTGCGGATGCACAATCAACAGCGCGATCAGCAGCACCGCCAAAATCGGCAGACACGCCAGACGCACCAGCACCCCGACGATGATCAGCAGCGGGCACAGCACCTCGGCGAAAATCGCCAGCATCAGCGTGACGTTCGCGCCCAGGTGGAAAGGGTCTTCGATGACTTGCAGTTGAGCGTTGTAGTTAAGCAGCTTCGGCAAACCGTGCACCCACAGCAGAAACAAACCACCGCTGACCCGCAAAAAAAACAGCCCGAAATCTTGGGCTCGTTCATCCCATCGCGAAGTGTTCATGGGCAACCTGCACTAATGAAAAACCACCGACAGCAATGTGCCGGAACGTCATTCGATAGTGCCGGTGCGGGGAAGGGAAAAATTGGATGTGTGTGCTCTTTTTGTGGATGAGCCCGGCGGTACGATCCACCGCAGATCCCTTGTAGGAGCGAGCCGGCTCCGGGCGGCGTTCCGACGATAGCGGTGGGTCAGGCAATATCAATGGCAATGACACATCGCCTTCGTCGGAACGCCGCCCGGAGCCGGCTCGCTCCCACAGTTGGACTGGGTACATCAGGATATAAACAGGTCGGCTGTCAGGCCGTCTTCGCGGGCAAGTCGGATCGCCGTACCGCTCGCTCCTGCAGGGAATCGGGCAGGCGGGAATGTGGTCGGCCCGGAGGTCGCCACGTTCAAGCCGAAATCGGCAAAGGCCTCGACATGAACTCACTGATCCGCGACCGCAACCACCGCTCTGCCGGATCGTTGTCATGCACCCCGCTCCAGGCCATCGACAGCTGCGCCGCATCGATGGGAAACGGTGGATCTTCAGCCCGCAACGCACACCCTTCAACCAGCGCGCACGCCGCATAATCAGGCACGGTGGCGATCATTTCAGTGCCGGCAAGCAACGCGCGCAACCCGCTGAACTGCGGCATGCCCAATACCACGCGGCGACTGCGGCCGACCTTGGCCAGATCCAGATCGATGTTGCCGCTCAGGTCGCCGGAGAACGACACCATGGCATGCGGTCGTTCGCAATATTCGTCGAGCGTCAGCGGTCCCGGTCGTTTGTCCCCACGCAGCACTTTGCAGGGGATGTCCCGCAACTTCTTACACTTCGCATTCGCCGGTAAATCCGTGGTGTAGCTCACCCCCACGGAAATTTCTCCCGAGGCCAGCAATGCCGGCATCAACAGATAGTTGGCACGACGCACCACCACGACGATCCCCGGCGCCTCGTCCTGCAATTGCCGCAACAACGGCGGAAACAAACCGAACTCGGCGTCGTCCGACAGGCCAATGCGGAACACATCGCAGCTTGTGGCGGGGTCGAACTCTTTAGCTCGGCTCACCGCCCCGGAAATCACATCCATCGCCGGTTGCAGCTCCTTGAGAATCGCCAGCGCGCGCGCCGTAGGCTCCATCCCGCGGCCATTGCGCAACAGCAGCGGATCGTCGAACAGATCCCGCAACCGCCCCAGCGCCGCGCTCACCGCCGGCTGCCCCATGAACAGTTTTTCAGCAACACGGGTGAGGTTTTTTTCGAACATCAACGCTTCGAAAATCACTAACAGGTTCATGTCGACGCGGCGCAAATCGTTACGGTTCACAGGCAGATTCCTCGTGTTGAGCCAGGTACCAAGCGTTGGATTTCATTCGATCAGCGGTACGTTGGCCGCACGTTTGTAAGGACCGTACTCCACCGGTATCCATTGGAAATGCTGACCTTGCGCCGCGATATGGCCGATGCCCGGAAACGGCAAGTGCGCCGCCGTTATCCAGGTTTTGCTTGCCGCTGCATCGCTGAAAACCTTGGCGCGACTCTTGATCGCTTGCTGACTGTTGACGTCAAAGCCAATCGACACTTCAGGATGCTCGAACTGCACCGCGAGGTTATGCACCAGGTCGCCCATGAACAAAATGCTCTGCCCCTGCGAGGTGAAACGGTACGTGGTGCTGCCCGGCGTGTGGCCGGCTTCCAGCGCCGCGTCGACCACGCCGGGCACTGGCGACTGACCAGCACCGAAGGTCTTGAAACGTCCTTCGGTCACATACACCGCGGTCGAGTCCTGGGCGATTTTGAAGTACGGCTTGGCACCCTCGGGCGCCTTGGCGAGGGCCTGGGGATCAAGCCAGTAATCGGCTTCTGCCTTCGCCGCAAAAACCGTGGCGTTGGCGAAAATCGGTTTCTGTTGGCCGTCGACCAGTCCGCAGACATGGTCCAAATGCAGGTGGGTCAACAAAATCGTATCGACCTGCGATGGCTCATAACCGGCGGCTTTCATATTGTCTGACAGCATCCCGGCTGTAGCACCAATGCACTGACCGGCGCCGGTATCGACCAGGATCAATTGCTTGCCAGTGTTGATCAGAAAGGCGTTGAACGCGGTTTGTACGCCCGGCGTTTCGATCGAGCGGCGAGCCAGCAGCGCGCGGATCTGACTTTGGCTCAGGCCCTTGAGCAGTTTGGGCGACAGATCGTTGTAGCCGTCGAACAACGCCGTCACCTCGTAATCGCCCACCGCCAACCGGTAGTAACCCGGCACTTGTGTGCCGACTTGCGCCGGTGCCTGAGCCGAAGAAATGCCGGACGCCAGCGCTACCGCGAGCCCCAGCGCGCAAATCAGAGAATGTTTCATGCCACCACCTTGGTCGAGTCAGAAGAGCGGCCACGCACAACGCCGCCAGATGACGTCGATTTTGCATGGCTCGCCCCCGTAGAAATTGCAGCAATGTGCTGAGTTAGCGCCGTTGGTTGCCACCTGCACGGACGGAATTAACAACGTTTAACTCGCCTGCCAGAGCCCTGCGGCCAAAAATGAAGCTCACCGACACGGACATTTGTCATGGCCCATTCTCAGCAAAACGTCGCCCGTGCGACGGCCCCTGAAACGCGAAAGAAAAACGCCGGCGGCCTGACCCCGTGGCGCGAAAGCCTGGCCAAGCAACTGATCCTCGAGCGTCTTGGTGAAACCGTTGAAGTGACCGAACTGGCCCGCGCTTGTGCTCTTTCGCGCAGTCATTTCTCCCGCGCGTTCAAGTGCAGCACCGGGCTCTCACCTCAAGACTGGATTCGCAACCAGCGCATCGCCCGCGCCAAGCAATTGATCCAGAGCTCCGACCTGACGCTGACGCAAATCAGTCTCGAATGCGGCTTCTGCGATCAGGCGCATTTCTGCCACATCTTCACTCGCAATGAAGGCATCACTCCGTTTGCGTGGCGTTGCCGCGCTGTGCGCGCCCTGCCCCAACGCCCCGCCTACACTGCTCAACTTAACGCGCCGTAAACCCGCTTTCCTGTAGCAGCTGTCGAGCCCCGGCGAGGCTGCGTTTTCGAATTTTGCGACTGCTTCGTCCGAATGCGGCCCAAACCGAACGCAGTCTCGCTAGGGCTCGACAGCTGCTACAGGGCTTCGGCCAGGGTTGACGCTTAGTCCTTCAAAAACGCCAACAGATCAGCGTTGAGCTGATCCTTGTGGGTATCCGTCAAGCCATGGGGAGCGCCCGGGTAGATCTTCAACGTAGATCCTTTCACCAGTTTTGCAGACGCAATGCCCGCCGCTTCGATCGGCACCACCTGGTCAGCATCGCCATGCACCACCAGCGTCGGTATGTCGAACTTCTTCAGGTCTTCGGTGAAGTCGGTTTCGGAGAACGCCTTGATGCAGTCATAAGCGTTTTTGTGGCCGGAGGTCATGCCTTGCATCCAGAACCAGTCGATCATGCCCTGGGATGGCTTGGCGCCCGGTTTGTTGAAGCCGAAGAACGGACCGCTGGCGAGGTCGATGTAGAGCTGCGAACGGTCGGCCAGGGATGCCTCGCGAATGCCGTCAAACACTTCGATCGGCAGGCCTCCGGGGTTGGCTTCAGTCTTGAGCATCAGCGGCGGCACCGCAGAAATCAGCCCGGCCTTGGCCACGCGCCCGGTACCGTGACGACCAATGTAGCGCGCCACTTCGCCGCCGCCGGTGGAGAAGCCAAACAGCACGGCATCCTTCAGGTCCAGTAACTCGATCAACTGCGCCAGGTCATCAGCGTAGGTGTCCATGTCGTTGCCGGTCCAAGGCTGGCTGGAGCGACCATGACCGCGGCGATCATGGGCGATCACCCGGTAGCCTTTGGAGGCAAGGAAGATCATCTGCGATTCCCAGCTGTCGGCGTTCAACGGCCAGCCGTGGCTGAAGACAATAGGCTGACCGGTGCCCCAGTCCTTGTAGTAAATCTCGGTGCCGTCTCGGGTCGTGAACGTACTCATGCGATGTCTCCTTAGCGAGTGTTGGGGTGTATCAAACCGGTGAGTGGCTTCCGGCGTCCTCATGACATGTTTAACCCCTGTAGGAGCTGTCGAGTGAAACGAGGGGGAGTTTTGAGCGTAGACCAGACTCAGGACGAGTTAAACGTTGTTAATTTTCCCTGGCGCGCCAAAAGCCTCAGCGATACCTTCAAGAGCGCTGCGCCCAATAAGTACGGAACTCATGAACTGGGGCCGCAAACCGATGGTCCAGGCGGACATTGCAGAGTCATCCGGCCAGCACATTTGCGCTGCCATAAAAATCTGAGGAATATGCTCGCAAACCGCGTACCAGACGGCTGCAAGCAGGAGTGACACGTTGACCCTTTCCCCCGAACACGCTATCCATTTCGGCCCTTACCGGATCTATCCCGGACAACGTCTGGTCATGGAGGCCGACCAGCCGCTGCGCCTGGGTCGGCGTGCCATGGACATTCTGTTGATCCTTTTGGAACACGCCGGGAAGGTGGTCAGCAAACAAACGCTGATCGCCGGGGTCTGGCCCAAAAACGTGGTGGAAGACATCAACCTGCGGGTGCACATGGCCGCATTGCGCAAGGCCCTCGGTGACGGCCAGGCCGGCCAGCGTTACATCGTCACCGTGGCGCAGCGCGGGTACAGCTTTGTGGCGCCCTATTCGCTGGAGCACATCGAGCACCCTCCGGGGAGCGAAGCGCCCGCGCCGAGCGGTCACAACCTGCCCGTTCGGCGAACCCGCATGATCGGTCGCCAGTCCCTCGTCGATAGCCTGATGGTCCAGCTGTCACGCCAGCGTTTCATTACCCTGGTCGGCCCCGGCGGAATCGGCAAGACCACCGTGGCCCTGCGTGTCGCTGAACAACTGATCGGGCGCTACCGGGATGGCATTCGTCTGCTGGACCTGGCGCCGATCAACGATCCGTCGATGATCACCGTTCACCTGGCGACATTGCTCGAACTGTCCTTGCACGACGCCGAGCCAATGAGCGGCCTCGCCGCGTTCCTGCGCGACCGGCAAATGCTGCTGGTGATCGACAACTGCGAACACTTGCTCGACGCCATCGCATTGCTGAGCGAGAGCATCCTGCGCGCCGCGCCACAGGTGCACATTCTGGCCACCAGCCGTGAGAGTCTGCGCGCCGAAGGTGAATGTGTTCAGCGCCTGGAGTCGCTGGACTGCCCTCCCCCCATCGCCGTACCAAACCGCGCTCAGGCCCTTACATTTTCCGCCCTGCAGTTGTTCGTCGAACGCGCGATGGCCAGCCACGACAGCTTCGAGCTGACCGATGACGAGCTGCCGCTGGCAATTGAAATCTGCCGGCGTCTGGACGGTATTCCACTGGCGATCGAATTGGCGGCCGCGCAAGTCAGCGGCCTCGGATTAAGCGGCTTACTGACCCAACTCCAAGGCAGTTTTCGCCTGCTCACCCAGGGTTGCCAGACCACGCTGGGCCGACACCAAACCCTGCGTGCCACGCTGGACTGGAGCTTCGAGCTGCTGAGTGCCTGCGAACAAACCTGTCTGCGCCGACTGGGAGTGTTCAGAGGCGGATTCACCCTGGAATCGGCAGCGGCGGTGATCGTTGGCGAACACATCGAACCGCAGGCAGTGTTTGGCTCGATCACGCAACTGGTGGCCAAATCGCTGCTGAACGTGGAAGTGGGTGACGAAGAGGTGTTCTACCGATTGCTCGACACCACCCGCAGCTATGCCCTGGAAAAGCTCGACCAGGCCGCCGACCTGCCCGATACCCGCAAACGTCACGCCGAACGCTGCCTGACGTTGATGAATCAAGCCCAGCACGAGTGGGAGCTGGTCCCGACACGCACGTGGATCGAGCGTTATGCGCGCAATCTGGAAGACATTCGTTCGGCCCTCGACTGGGGCTTGAACGCACAAGGACCGCAAGCATTGGCGATCCGCCTGACAGCCACTTCCACGCCGCTGTGGCAGGAACTGTCGTTGCTCAAGGAGCACGGTATGTACGTGCGCAGGGCGCTGGCACTGCTCGATGCAACGTCCGATCCCTGCCCGCAGCTGAAAATAGCCCTGCATCTGGCCCTCGGCAGTTCTTGTTATCACACTCAGGGTGGCACGGCGGAAACCATCGAGGCTTTCGTAAGCGCCAGAACCCTGGCCAAACAGTGCAATGATTTGGCCGGTCAGTTGCGGGCGGTGTCCGGGCATATGGCGGTCAACCTCTGTTGCGCCAACTATCAAATGGCCCTGGAACAGAGCCGGCAATTCGATCGGTTGGGGCTGCACGGCGATGCGGTGGTGTCCCTCAGCACGCATCGCTTGCGAGTGCTGGCGTTGCACTTTGCCGGGGACCAGCAGCAGGCGCGGATGAATGCCGAACAGGTCCTTCAGCGCATGACCCAGAGCGGCCATCTCAACCGTTTCACCTACGGTTTTGGCGTGCACTACGATCAAAGCGTCGCCGCCCTGACGATTCTGGCGCGCATCCTCTGGTTGCAGGGGCACCCGGAACAAGCCTGGCGCACCGCCCGGCAAGCGCTGGACATTGCGATCCAGATCAACCACGGCACATCCATCTGCTACACCCTGGCGCTGGCCGGTTGCCTGATCGCTCACTACAACGGCGATACCCGTACCGCTCGTGAACTGTTGCGCCTGCTGCTGGAACAAGCACAGAAACACTCGGTGCTGCTGTTCTACACCTGGGCCCGGCACTATGCGCAGGTGATTGACCGCGCCGAGGCGCACTTGCCTCTTCAACCAGGCGTGGGGCTGATCAAGGACATCATGGTCACGTTGGATAGCGGCTTCGTCGATGACGCCCTGTTGCAACGGGCCGACACCGGTACCGCCGGCTGGAGCACAGCGGAAGTTCTGCGCGCCCGGGCTGATGCGCTGCTGGCCGAGGATTGCCCACTGAAAACCGAAGCGGCCGAGGCCGTGCTGATCAGGGCATTAAACGTGGCGAAACATCAGGGCGCCCTGGCTTGGGAACTGCGAAGCGCCACCTCGCTGGCGCAACTTTGGCAGCGTCAGGGCTTGTATCAGCAAGCACATGAGCTGCTGGCACCGATCTACCATCGGTTCACCGAGGGATTTGCTACACCGGACCTGAGCAAAGTCCGTCGATTACTCGACGAGCTCCATGGGCAACTGCGCGCCTGAGACCCAGCGCGCCCGGCTGATGTAGTGCGAATAGCGCCGCTCAAACACCCGCAGATGGCCGCTGTGTTCGAGCTTCTCAAGGGCATACGTGCGCGTGATGTTGAGTAAGCGATAACGGGTTGTGCCGTTGACCTGATCCATCGAAAGCAACGATTTGGCGACCAATCGCTTCACCAGGTCCGCCAGCTGATCGGGCTTCAGCTCCACGCAACTGCACACGCCAATCGCGGCATCGAGGGTGAAGGACATTTTCAACACCGACAGGCGCTGCAACACGGTTTGTTCCAGCAGGCTCAGCCGCTCATAGCTCCAGTCCAGCGCAGCTTTGAGCGTCTGATGTCGGGGTACCGCCGTGCGCCGGCCGTGGGTCAGCAGCTGAAGACAGTTATCCAGCTGAGCTTGCAAACCGACCAGCGCCAGCGCGTGGATCTGCGCTGCTGCCAGTTCTATGGCCAGTGGCAACCCATCGAGCCGCCGACAGATTTCGCGGACTGCCTGGAGGTCTTGTTCGCGCAAGGCAAACCCTTGTTGACGGGCTCGGGCACGACTGACGAACAGCTGCACCGCCGAATACCCCATGGCTTCGGCGACACTGTGCAACGCCGACACGGGCGGCACCGTCAGAGACGGCACACGTTGGACCGTTTCCCCTGCTGCCTGCAAAGGCTCGCGGCTGGTCACCAGAATGGACAACCGAGGCGCCGACATCAGCAAATTCTCGACCAGGGTTCGGCAGTTTTCCAGCAGGTGATCGCAGTTATCGAGCACCAGCAACGTGTGCCGGTTTGCCAGCCCGTCCAGCGTCGTGCCGATCTCCCGTTCAAGGGTCTGGGTCAGACGATCGACCATTCGCATTGGGTGATCGATCGCCGCGAAATCAACCAGCCACACGCCATCTTCATAGTGCTGCAATAGCAGTTCGGCGACACGCACCGCCACCGTGGTTTTGCCGACGCCGCCGGGGCCAACCAGCGTCATGAAACGCCGAACCGGCAACTGCCGGACGAGACTGCCGACCATCGAATCCCGGCCGGTCACCGGCGTGAGTCGTGCAGGCAAGTTGTGCTGATGTTTTTGAATGGTCTCGATCAAGACCTGCGTGCCCGCGGACGCAGGCTGCACCGGGGCGATAAAGCTATAACCGCACTGGGGAATGTTGACGATGTAGCGCTGGCCATTCTGCCCGTCGCCAAGCGCCCGACGCAGGGCCGCAATGTGCACGCGCAGGTTGATTTCCTCGACCACGGACGTCGGCCAGACGTGAGCAATCAGTTCGTCCTTGCTGACGACGTTGCCGGCGCGCTCGACCAGCACCTGGAGAATATCCAGTGCCCGACCGCCCATGCGCAGCGGTCGATCACCGTCAAGGATCAGCCGTTGCCGCAAGTGGAATGCATAGGGGCCGAATCGCAGCACCGCATCGCTGTTTAAATCTCTGAGGCTGTTCATGCACATTCACGTGCTGAAAACCTGGCCGGCTCACAGTGCAGCAACATCCTTGCACCCGCCTTCCAGGCTCCCGCACCTCCATTGCCAAGCGTTCAGGCTATCTTGGCAGGCATCAGTGACGGTACAACTGCCACGGTGGGAGCGTCACAGCCATCACGGTGCGCATAACGGACAAGAAGGCTCTAGCTGAACTGTTCGCGGTATTGGGTCGGGGTCAAACCAAGCTTTTCACTGAACAGAAAACGCATGTGCCGCACGCTGCCGAAACCACTTTTGAAGGCCACGGTCTTGAGCGGCAACTCGCTGGTTTCCAGCAGATTCCTGGCGCAATCAATTCGCGCGCTTTGCAGAAACTCCATGGGTGTCATGTTCACTTCCCGGGCAAACGTCCGGGCGAAGTGCCGCGCACTCATGTTCGCGAGGCTGGCCATGCGTTCGATGCTGAAGGCTTCATCGAGGTGTTCGAGCACATAGTTCTGCACGCGAGTGATCGGCGTTTCCTGAGGTGCGACAGCGGCCATCAACGGACTGAACTGCGCTTGCCCACCCTGCCGCTTCATGACCACCAGCAATACCTTGGCAACGTCCTGGGCGACCTTCTTGCCATGGTCTTCAGCGACCACCGACAGTGCCAGATCGATGCCGGCAGTGACGCCGCCGGAGGTGATGAGATTGCGGTCCTGCACGTAAATCTGATCGGTCTCGACGGTGGCCTCGGGAAAGCCCTAGATCAGGCGTTCGGTGTAGTGCCAGTGGGTGGTGACGCGATAACCATCCAGTAAACCGGCATGTCCCAGCACAAACGCACCGGTGCAGATCGAGCCGTAGCGCTCGGCGCGACCGACCGCGCCTTTGAGCCAACACAACAACGGTGGATGTTTTTCGTTGTAGGCCCCCGGCCCACCCGGCACCAGCAACAGGTCAAACGCCTGATCCGCCTGATCGATGTGCAAATCGGCCTGGACGCTGACGCCGTTGGAGGCACGCAATGCACCATGTTCGGTGCCGATGGTCGACAGTTCGTAACAATCATCCGCTGCCAGATATCGATTGGCGATGGAAAACACTTCCATCGGGCCTGCCATGTCCAGCAGGAGAAAGTCCGGGAACAACACCATAGCCACGGTTTTCATGGGTTCAAAATCACTGAAATTAAAAAATAATACTGGCTAAACACGGAACCTGTGGGAGCGAGCCTGCTCGCGATGACGGTTTCACATTCAAAGGTGATGGTGCCTGTATGACCGCTATCGCGAGCAGGCTCGCTCCCACAGGGTTTAGTGCCAGGGATAAAGGATGCTGTGCATTATGGCCAAATGTGGCATCAGCGTCGGAGAAGAATACGTGATCGCCAGTCGATTACTGTCAACCTCAAAGGGACAGTATTTACGCTTCCATCTACTTATTGCATCAGCCAGTAACCATTAACCTTCTCCTCACTCGGACGAATCAACGTCCCCACAGGAGATTTCATCATGCTGACCCTTCGCAAAGCTTCCGATCGCGGCGCGGCCAATCACGGTTGGTTGAAGTCGTTCCATACCTTTTCTTTCGCCAACTATCGCAACCCGAAAGAGCAGGGTTTTTCCGATTTGCTGGTGATCAACGATGACCGGGTTGCCGCCGGTAAAGGTTTCGGTCAGCACCCGCACCGCGACATGGAGATTTTCTCTTATGTGCTCGAAGGTGCTTTGGAACACAAAGATACCCTGGGCACTGGCTCGGTGATCCGCCCTGGGGACGTGCAGTTGATGAGCGTCGGCAGCGGCGTGGCGCACAGCGAATACAACCACTCGACCACCCGGCCGGTGCACTTCCTGCAAATCTGGATCGTGCCGGAGGTCAGCGGCGCCAAACCGCGTTATCAGCAAGAGCACTTCAGCACGCAGAAGAAACGCGGCCGTCTGCAACTGATCATCTCCCCGGACGGGGCGAAGGGTTCGCTGAAGGTGCGTCAGGATGCACGGGTGTATGCCGCGTTGATCGACGGCAAGGAAAGCGCAACGCTGGAATTGGCCGCCAATCGCTATGCTTATGTGCATGTGGCCCGCGGCAGTGTTGAACTCAACGGCATGCCATTGCAGGAAGGTGATGGTGTGAGGGTTCGCGATGAACAGGTACTGGCCCTGAGCAACGGCGTAGATGCCGAAGTGCTGGTGTTTGACCTGCGGCCCCAGGAGCTGCCGGAAATGCCATAAAGATCAAGAGATCGCAGCCTCGTTTCACTCGACAGCTCTACAGGGATTTGCGTACACCTGTAGGAGCTGTCGAGTGAAACGAGGCTGCGATCTTTAGCTTTAGTCCCGAGTGCCAGAAAACACACGGCTTTAAAGATTCATGGCCAGGACGCCGCTTCGCGAGCAGGCTCGCTCCCACATTGGAATGCGTCCCCCTGTGGGAACGAGCCTGCTTGCGATGAGGCCCTGAGCATCACTGGCTGATCCGGGCCATTCATACGACTGTCGAATTTATCCCCACCGTTCCCCACCCTTCTGTTAAAACCCGAGCTTTCCTTTTCATCCTCCGGACCCCTGCATGTTTTCGAATGTGATGAGCCGCTTAAGCCGACGCTGGCTGCCGCTGCTGTGCATGGCCGTGCTGATCGTCGGCTTGCCGGTGAGCTGCGGCGTGCTCAAGTACACAGAGCGCGAGCTGCTGTTTCGTATCGAGCCGGGCAACGCTGGCTGGTATCGCGGTCTGCCGCAGGACGTTCAGGAATTCGACATCAAGCCCGCCAGCTTCAAGGCCGGGCAAAGCCTGCATGCCTGGTGGTGGCCGGCCGCGCGTCGAGATGCGCCGTCGATCCTTTACCTGCACGGTGTGCGCTGGAACCTGACGGGCCAGGCGCTCCGCATCGAGCAATTGCGCGCCATGGGCTATTCGGTACTGGCCATCGACTACCGCGGGTTTGGCCAGAGCAAGGGTGATCTGCCATCGGAAGCCAGTGTTTACGAGGACGCGCGAGCCGCCTGGGAGCGCTTCACCCAGATGCAACCGGACGCCAACAAGCGCCTGATCTACGGCCACTCCCTCGGTGGCGCGGTGGCTATCGATCTGGCTGCAGACCTGGCCGCACAGGCGAAAAAGGACCATGGTGTGGTGCCGGTGCGCGGCCTGGTGATCGAGTCCACCTTCACCTCGCTGGGCGATGCCGTGGCACAAGTGGCCGACAGCAACCTGCCAGTGAAATGGTTGCCGGTGCGCTGGTTGCTGTCGCAGAAATTCGATTCCATCGACAAGATCGTCGACATCAACATGCCGTTGCTGGTGGTCCATGGACTGGCCGACCCATTCATGCCATCGCGGTTCAGCCAGCAGTTGTTCAATGCTGCCAACGAACCCAAGCACCTGTTATTGGTGCCCGGTGGTACGCACAACAACAGCATGAGCCGGGGCGGCACCCAGTATCGCCAGGCACTCGACGGTTTGATGAGAACTAAACCAACACAAATGGCCGGGCCGGCGGTGACGCGGGTTCCTCGGGAGTCTTGAAAGCTATCGGTAACCGCGGGCCTGCAAATCAAACAACTGCGCATATCGCCCGCCCGCCGCCACCAGACTGTCGTGATCGCCTCGCTCAAGGATCGCGCCCTGGTCCAGCACGATGATGTGGTCGGCATTGCGCACGCTGGAAAAACGGTGAGAGATCAGCAACGTCATCCGGCCTTCGGTGTGCTCACTGAAATGCTCGAACACCGCTGCTTCCGCCGCCGGGTCGAGTGCAGAGGTTGGCTCATCCAGAATAAGGATATCGGCGTTGCGCCGCATGTAGGCGCGGGACAACGCGATCTTCTGCCATTGACCGCCGGACAGCTCTTGTCCCCCGGCGAACCACCGTCCCAATTGCGTGGCGTACCCTCGATCCAACCCTTCAATGAAGGGTGCGGCCATGCCCTCGACGGCGGCGGCCTGCCAGCGCTGTTCATCGTTGAACGCCAGGGTGTCACCGACGCCGATGTTCTCGCCGACGGTAAATTGGTAGCGGATGTAATCCTGAAAAATCACCCCGATGCGCCGCCGCAGCGTGTCTTCTTCCCACGCTTGCAGATCGCTGCCGTCCAGCAGGATACGTCCCTGATCAGGACGGTACAGTCGCGTCAGTAATTTGATCAGCGTGGTCTTGCCCGAACCGTTCTCCCCCACCAACGCCACACTGTGGCCAGGCACAAGGTGAAGTTCGATGCCTTCCAGCGCGGGGCGACTGGCGCCCGGGTAACGGAAACCGACGTTCTCGAAACGCAGGCCATCGCCGGGGATCGCACCCACGGTGAGGCTGCCGGTATCGGCAACAACAGGCTCGGCCAGGTATTCATAGAGACTGGAGAGGTAAAGGCCATCTTCGTAGAGACCGCTGATGGCACTCAGGCTGCTGCTCACCGCCGTCTGCCCCTGCTTGAACAACACCAGGTACATGGTCATCTGACCGAGGCTGATATTGCCGTGGACGGTATCGACCACCACCCAGGCATAGGCCAGATAAAACGCGCCGGTGCCCAGTAGCCCGAGGACAAATCCCCAGCCATCTCGACGTAATGTCAGGCGCCGGTCTTCCGCATAGAGCCGTGCGAACGTGTCGCGATAACGCTTCAATAACAGCGGCGCGAAGCCGAACAGTTTGACTTCTTTGATGTAGCCCTCGTGGGAGAGCAGTGTCTCGATGTAATTCTGCTGCCGACTCTCCGGCGCGCGGCGAGTGAACAGTCTGAAAGCATCACCGGAAAAATGCGCTTCGGCGAAGAACACCGGCAACGCGCCGACCACCAGCAGCACCAGCGCCCAAGGTGAAAAATGCACCAGCAACACACCGAAGCTGATCAACACAATCAGGTTCTGGATCAGTCCCAACGACTTCATTACCAGCGCCAGCGGCCGGGTCGATGCCTCGCGGCGAACTCGAACCAGCTTGTCGTAGAACTCGGAATTCTCGAACTGCACCAGCGATAACGTCTGGGCCTTCTCCAGAATCATCGTGTTGACCTTCTGCCCCAACTGCACCCGCAACAGCGACTGCTGGACCGACAGCGCCCGCTGAGCCCCGGACAGCAACGCGAGCACGCCCGCTTCGAATAACACGTAACGCACGACCGGCCATAACGGCGCACTGCCTTGCTGCGCGTGCAACTGCATGGCGGAGACCACTGCATCGACAATCCGCTGCCCCAACCAAGCCGCCAGTGCCGGAAGCACCCCGGCGATCAGCGTCGCCAGCACCAACCCCAGAAACAGTCCGCGAGACGTTGCCCAGACCAGCAGCAAGGCGCGTCTCGCCTGGCCGAGTAACGAGGTGAAACGATCAAGAACAGGGGTCACTCCGTGAGCTCTCCCTGATACCTCGCCCGATACCGTCCCGGACTTTCCCCCGTCCACTTCTTGAACGCCCGGTGAAACGCGCTTGGCTCCTGAAAGCCAAGCTGTTCGGCAATATCGCTGATACTCGCCTTGCTCTGACGCAGTTGCTCAAACGCAACGCCACGCCGCACCTCGTCCTTGATTTCCTGATACGAACACCCTTCACGCTCCAGCTTACGGCGGAAGGTGCTGGGGCTCAGGTGCTGTTCCAGGGCAAAGGCCTGCAAGGTCGGCCATTGGCTGTAATGGCTGTTACGCAGGCGCTGATGGACCTGCGACGCCAGGCCGTGCTGATTGCGAAAACGGATCACCAGCCATTGCGGCGCGGTGCGCAAAAACACTTTCAATGAGGCCAGATCCTGAACCACCGGCAGACGCAGATAGTGACTGGCGAACTCGATTTCGGTGCGCTCGGCGCCAAAGGTCAGGTTCGGTCCCCAGAGCAAACGGTCATCACTGAGTGCCACACGTTCATGGCGGAAATCTGCGCGGTCGATGGGGATGCGCCGCCCACCCAGCCAGCAGAGCAGACTGATCATCAACACCAGAAACGTCTCCTCGCCCAAACGACTGACGTCGCTGTTTGGCGAGTGGTTCTGCAGGCTGATCACCGCACGTTTTCCGCGCACCGTCAGCGTGCCGCGAAAGTCGTGGAGGAATAGCGCGAAATTGGCCAGGCACTGGCGCATGGCTTTGTGCAGGTCAGGTTCCTGAATCAATGCCCGGCAGATCAGGGCGAAACCGCCCGGCGGCATGCCATGGGAGTCGAGCCCGAAGAACTCATCGTTGAGCTCGCGGATCTGAATCAGCCACAACGCAGCAAACGCACTCGCCGGTACACGCGCGGTGGGCTGCGCCATCAACGCCGGATCGATGCCGGCCTGTTCCAGCGCAGCCCTCAGACGTTGCGGATTATCTCCCAGCCCATGGATCATTGCCTGCACGAAGTAGGCGGAAACCGAGTCCTTTTCCCGCATGTGAACGCTTCTCTCCCCATCACCCGAATGGCAAAAAACACCAGTGCCGTTGAACAGTTTCGGCATAGGACAACCGCCCCGCCGGCTCTAGACTCGCGGCCAATAGTACGCCTTCGGCCACTACGGCGGCCAAGGTATCGCGGGATTTGATCGGAAGGACAGAACATGAATCTGCAAAACATTGGCGTGATCGGCGCAGGCACCATGGGCAATGGCATTGCGCAAGTCTGCGCCTTGGCCGGTTTTACCGTGACCTTGCTCGACATCTCCGAGAGCGCCCTGCAAAAAGCCATCGCCACCGTCGGCAAAAACCTCGATCGGCAGATCGCCAAGGAAACGCTGACGCAAGAGCAAAAACTCGCTGCCCTCGACAAGATCCGCACCAGCACCGATTACAGCAGCCTGCAGAACGTGCAACTGGTGATCGAAGCCGCGACCGAAAACCTCGAGCTGAAACTGCGCGTGCTGCAACAGATCGCCGCGCAGGTCAGCGACGATTGCGTGATTGCCTCCAACACGTCTTCGCTGTCCATCACCCAACTCGCTGCCAGCGTGAGCCAGCCTGAGCGCTTCATCGGTCTGCACTTCTTCAACCCGGTGCCGGTGATGGGCCTGATCGAGGTGATTCGCGGTTTGCAAACCAGCGACGCCACCCACGCCCTGGCACTGGACATGGCGACCACTCTCGGCAAAACCGCGATCACCGCGGGCAACCGTCCGGGTTTCGTGGTCAATCGGATTCTGGTGCCGATGATCAACGAAGCGATCCTGGTGTTTCAGGAAGGCTTGGCCAGTGCCGAAGACATCGACGCCGGCATGCGCCTGGGCTGCAATCAGCCGATCGGGCCGTTGGCGTTGGCGGACCTGATCGGTCTGGATACCGTGCTGGCGATCCTCGAAGCCTTCTACGACGGCTTCAACGACAGCAAATACCGCCCTGCTCCACTGCTCAAGGAAATGGTCGCCGCCGGTTACCTGGGACGCAAAACGGGGCGTGGCTTCCATGCCTATGCCTGAGCGTTGCTCGCGCTTTGCCGAGTACCGGGACAAGGTGCTGGAGCTGTTCGCCTGCAAAGGTTTCGGACAGGTCGGCATGCGAGAGCTCGCGACGTGCCTGGGGCTCGCCCCCGGCTCGTTGTATCACCATTACCCCAGCAAGCAGCACTTGCTCCTCGACCTGATCGAGGAGTTTTACGAAGAGCTGCTGGCAACCTTGGGGCGGATCGAACAAAAGGCGCCAGCAAAACGCGACAAACTCCATGCCCTTATCCAAGCGCATTTGAATCTGCATCAGGAGATGCCTTGGCATTTTCGTCTGACAGAGCGGGACAGCGGCTGCCTGAATGAAGAGCAACAGGAACGGGTTCGGCAGCTGCGCGAGCAATACGAGCGCAAATTGTTGCTGATGCTAGGGGTCCAGTCCCGCTTCAGTGAACAGGGTTTGCTGGCCGCCGGACATGCAATCGCAAACCTACTCAACAGCGCACCCGGCTGGTTGGCGCAACATTTGATGGATGAGCGAGAGCGCGTTGAACTGTTGGAGAGTCTGGTGAGTGGAGCGATCGAACGTTTGCTGCGCCCCGCAGCTCCACGGGCAGTAGCTTGAGGACCCAAGACGATATCCCCCGTGACCGTGGATCGTTACCCAGGCACCGGAAGGCATAAGCCATAAGCCACGCCGCTTCAATAGAAAAAACATCTAAACGATTCCTGCCAATCACGACATCTAACGCTTTGCTAATGGGAGCCCAATCACTGCGGAGCCGGAGGTGAATTCAGCCTCCCTCCGCTTCTTCGTTACCGGGAGCAAAGCATGAAAATCAATCCCTACCTGATCTTCAACGGCGACTGCAAAGCCGCCTTCACCTTCTATGCCCAAAGCCTGCCAGGCCAGATCGAAGTCATGATGACCTTCGGCGAAAGCCCCGCGCGCGAGCACTTTCCGGCGGACTACCACAACCTGATCATCCACACCCGTCTGCTGGTAGGCGATCAGGCGATCATGGGCTCGGACACAACACCTGATCGCCCCACTGACGAAATGAGCGGCTGTTCGGTTTCGTTGAACGTCGACAGTATTGCGGAAGCTGAACGGGTCTTCGCTGCATTGTCGGAAGACGGCAGCGTTCAAATGCCACTGGAAGCGACGTTCTGGGCAGCACGCTTCGGCATGTTGGTTGATCGGTTTGGTGTGTCGTGGATGGTGAATTGCGAAAAGGATCAGTGAAACTCACTTTCTCAAGATCGAGTAGGAGGCGGATTTACATCCGCCGTCCTCTCACCGTACGTAGGGTTCCGTATACGGCGGTTCAATTAATACACTGGAGTCGTTGCGCAGTGCTGCGCAACGAGACCAGCCCCATTTTGGCGAAGTACAACGTCGGTACTGCCTGATTCATGTGATGGGATGCCGAGTTCCACCAAGGCCCTCGCCCATTAACGCTCGATTGCCACGCTCGCTCGGGTCTAAGCCCAAGAGAGATAAGTCGTCGTTCTCGGGTCTTCGGGGTTTTCCACTGCCGCCAGAGCAGGCAACGTAATTTTCGACACAGCCACCAATCGAGTCGTCCAGTGTCCGCATGTTCGCGGTCAATCGGAAATAGTTCGCCCAACCTCGCAGTACGGGGTTTAGCACCTCGATGGTGTGCGGCAAGGACCGTCCTCGGCCCTTGCGCAGCAACTCACGAACTCGATCCATCAACCTGCGAAGACTTTCGGGTGCGTACTCTTTTGCCTTGGCCACCGCATCCAGCGCGCTTCTCTGTGGGCGAAAGCCAAAGCTGCCCTCGGAGAATGTCGACTCGAAAATCGGTTGCAGTACTTGATGGAGCGCTTGCTGGATGAGTCGATCACCACCGTGGGTACGCCGAGCGTTCTGACCCCGCCATTGGGCTTTGGAATGTCCACTCGGCGCACTGCCCGGGGCAGGTACTGATCTTCCAGCAGTGCCGTCTTCACACTTGACCAGTGCACCAACAGCCAGTCTTTCAGTTCCTCGACCGTCAGGCGATCAACGCCCGCTGCACCTCGGTTCTTCAGAACTCGCTTGTACGCCCGTCGCATGTTGCTGGGTTCGACCACCTCCTCCATGAGCCGGTAGTCCTCCGATTTCGTTCGCCCAGCTGTCGCCGCAACCTCAGCACTCTGCGGGCTTCCTTCCAGATTCCGTCCGACTCTGGCAGGCAGGCTTCCCACACTGGGAGCTTCTGCATCATCGTGGATTGTCGAGATCAGTCGTCCTACTCTCGGTATTAATCGTTCAGGCCTCCCTCTTGCCGGGTGTGCAGGGGACTTTCACCCCTTAGTGAGTGCGCCCTGCCGGGCACAATCGAGTAGGAGGCGGCTTCACAGCCGCCGTCCTCTCACACCACCGTACGTACGGTTCCGTATACGGCGGTTCAGGTTATGCGGCTAAGCCGGTTTATCGTATCCAGTATCGAGACCAACCCGAGTCGATCCCACAGCTTCTTCGGTAGCGCCTGATTCATATGCGACGCTCCCGAGTTCCACCATGGGCCTCGGCCATTGGTCGCCGATTTCCACGCCCGCGCCTCGTCGAGTCCCAAACGTATCAAGTTGCGCGCCCTCGTAGAGGGCCGCTTCCATTGACGCCAGATGACACAACGAAGTTTGTGACGCACCCATCCGTCCAGTTCCTCAAGTGGCCGCTTGCTCTGAGTCAGCTTGAAGTAGCCAGCCCAACCACGCAGTACGGGCGTTACTTGCTCGACGATATACCTCATTGAGCGAGCCCGTATCCGACGCAAGATTTCCCTGAGTCGATCGCGTAGGCGGTGCAGGCTTATGCTCGCTACCCTCAGCTTTGGCTGTTTATGCCAGCTCATCCCATAGCCCAAGTAGTCGCAGACCCAAGGCCGTGCTACGCAGCTCTTTTCCCGATTCAGCGTCAGTTTCAGACGCTGATTCAGGTAGCGCTCAACCCCAGCCAACACTCGCTCACCCGCACGACGACTGCGCACATAAATGTTGGCGTCGTCGGCATAACGCACGAAGCGATGGCCTCGCCGTTCCAGTTCGCGATCGAGTTCGTTGAGCAGGATGTTCGACAGCAACGGCGAGAGCGGGCCGCCTTGCGGCGTCCCTTCCTGCCGTCGGCTGACGAGTCCGCCCGACATCGTTCCCGCTTCGAGGTAACGACGGATCAGCGCGAGCACCCGCTTATCTTCGATTTGACGCGTCACGTAAGCCATCAGGACATCGTGGTTGACCCGATCAAAGAACTTCTCGAGATCAAGTTCCACGCACCAGCGGTGACCCGCTGCCACATGGTCCCGAGCGGTTTCGAGGGCTTGGTGGGCGCTTCTGCCCGGACGAAAACCGTAGCTGTAGTCCGAGAACAGCGGGTCGAAGATCGGCGTGAGCTGTTGCAGCAGAGCCTGCTGGATCAGGCGATCCACGACGCTGGGGATACCCAGCTGTCTTGTGCCGCCTTTGGGTTTGGGGATGTCGACGGCGCATACACCTTGCGGGTGGTACTCACCGGCCAGCAACCGATCCTTGAGGGTCGGCCAATACTGTTTTACGTAGCCCGCCAAGTCATCGACCGTCATGCCATCGGCACCCGGTGCGCCCTTGTTGCTGACCACGCGGTGATACGCACGCTTGAGGTTCGCCGGTGCAAGCACCCGCGCCATCAGCGTGTCCGGCTCCGCGTTCGTCCACGCCACAGACGCCGTCGATACCTCTGCCCTGTCAGCCGTCATCCTCGGATACTGTCCGGGACTCGGGGTAACAGTCTTCTCTGGGAGAAATTTCTGCATTTCGATACTCGACGAGACTCTGACGCCTACTGGCGGCATAACCTGTTCGGCCCTTGGTGACGTGGTTATTCGTCACTTACTACGGCCTCGGCTGACTTCTGCACGTTCATCCCGTCGCCTCTCGACGCTCGGTAGCACAGTGGCAAACGTGCAGATCTCCCAGGGTAATTCGCGCGACCTTCCTGCTTATGCCTGTCGGATTTACGTCACAGCGTTCCGTGCAAGTATTGGGCTTTGACGATTTGGGCCGTCTTACCCCGCTGCGCCGCCTCTATCCGCTTCCTGTTCGTCAGGCCAGCATTTTGCCTCGGGCTTCCTTCAGATTCGCAGTCACCCGCGACACCCTTGCCTCTGGCTAACACTTCCC
Organism: Pseudomonas sp. LS2P72; assembly: GCF_054897865.1. Classification (NCBI taxonomy): domain Bacteria; kingdom Pseudomonadati; phylum Pseudomonadota; class Gammaproteobacteria; order Pseudomonadales; family Pseudomonadaceae; genus Pseudomonas; species Pseudomonas sp. LS2P72. The sequence goes on along the minus strand of NZ_CM142708.1, from coordinate 2,918,782 downwards.
CTTGCCGGGTGTGTAGAGGACTCTCACCTCCAAGTCACCAGCGTGGCCACCACAGCCAAACTGGTTGCGCTTACGCGCAACGCGCCATGCCTGGCGCACCCATGAAAAAAGCCCAACCTGGAAAGGTTGGGCTTCTGGCAACTGCCGGACCGTCTGCTACCGTCAACACGCTACCTCGTACAGCCGCGGATTGTTCGAAGGAACCTCACTATGCCTGCCCATGATGTGCCTTGGTCCACTCGTCTCAAACTTGGTCCACTCGTCTCAAACTGTCACTGCTGGCCGGAGGACTCACCGCCACTCTGCTCGCGCTGAGTGGGTGCGCCACCGTCGACGCCCAGACCACCGCCTATGTGGGCGTGGAGCATCCCGCACCGACGCTCGCCAGCGAGATCGTGGTGGTGGTCTACGACCATATCCAACCGGTTGGCGCCTATGTCAACGGTCCACTGTGGGCTCGCGACGTAAACCATCGAGGGTCGGAAGCTCAAAGGGACTGTGATCAAATACCGGTAATGTCCGCTCGCACTTTCCTGCGGACAAAACAAAACCCCTACCTGCATACGCAGATAGGGGTTTCGGAATTTAATCTTGACGATGACCTACTCTCACATGGGGAAACCCCACACTACCATCGGCGATGCATCGTTTCACTGCTGAGTTCGGGATGGGATCAGGTGGTTCCAATGCTCTATGGTCGTCAAGAAATTCTGGTACCGAGTCGTGGCCAGTCGGCCTCGCTTCAGCAAATCGGGTATGTGACAGCGGGTGTTTTGTGAGTCTCTCGAATTTTCGGTTCGTTGCGTCTTCACACACCGCAATCTGGTGCTCTTTCGCTTTTCAGCTCGAAGCCTGCAAATTGCTTGGGTGTTATATGGTCAAGCCTCACGGGCAATTAGTATTGGTTAGCTCAACGCCTCACAGCGCTTACACACCCAACCTATCAACGTCGTAGTCTTCGACGGCCCTTCAGGGGACTCAAGGTCCCAGTGAGATCTCATCTTGAGGCTAGTTTCCCGCTTAGATGCTTTCAGCGGTTATCTATTCCGAACATAGCTACCCGGCAATGCCACTGGCGTGACAACCGGAACACCAGAGGTTCGTCCACTCCGGTCCTCTCGTACTAGGAGCAGCCCCTCTCAAATCTCAAACGTCCACGGCAGATAGGGACCGAACTGTCTCACGACGTTCTAAACCCAGCTCGCGTACCACTTTAAATGGCGAACAGCCATACCCTTGGGACCGGCTTCAGCCCCAGGATGTGATGAGCCGACATCGAGGTGCCAAACACCGCCGTCGATATGAACTCTTGGGCGGTATCAGCCTGTTATCCCCGGAGTACCTTTTATCCGTTGAGCGATGGCCCTTCCATACAGAACCACCGGATCACTAAGACCTACTTTCGTACCTGCTCGACGTGTCTGTCTCGCAGTCAAGCGCGCTTTTGCCTTTATACTCTACGACCGATTTCCGACCGGTCTGAGCGCACCTTCGTACTCCTCCGTTACTCTTTAGGAGGAGACCGCCCCAGTCAAACTACCCACCATACACTGTCCTCGATCCGGATAACGGACCTGAGTTAGAACCTCAAAGTTGCCAGGGTGGTATTTCAAGGTTGGCTCCACGCGAACTGGCGTCCACGCTTCAAAGCCTCCCACCTATCCTACACAAGCAAATTCAAAGTCCAGTGCAAAGCTATAGTAAAGGTTCACGGGGTCTTTCCGTCTAGCCGCGGATACACTGCATCTTCACAGCGATTTCAATTTCACTGAGTCTCGGGTGGAGACAGCGCCGCCATCGTTACGCCATTCGTGCAGGTCGGAACTTACCCGACAAGGAATTTCGCTACCTTAGGACCGTTATAGTTACGGCCGCCGTTTACCGGGGCTTCGATCAAGAGCTTCGCGTTAGCTAACCCCATCAATTAACCTTCCGGCACCGGGCAGGCGTCACACCCTATACGTCCACTTTCGTGTTTGCAGAGTGCTGTGTTTTTAATAAACAGTCGCAGCGGCCTGGTATCTTCGACCGGCATGGGCTTACGCAGTAAATGCTTCACCCTCACCGGCGCACCTTCTCCCGAAGTTACGGTGCCATTTTGCCTAGTTCCTTCACCCGAGTTCTCTCAAGCGCCTTGGTATTCTCTACCCAACCACCTGTGTCGGTTTGGGGTACGGTTCCTGGTTACCTGAAGCTTAGAAGCTTTTCTTGGAAGCATGGCATCAACCACTTCGTCACCCAAAGGGTAACTCGTCATCAGCTCTCGGCCTTGGAATCCCGGATTTACCTAAGATTCCAGCCTACCACCTTAAACTTGGACAACCAACGCCAAGCTGGCCTAGCCTTCTCCGTCCCTCCATCGCAATAACCAGAAGTACAGGAATATTAACCTGTTTTCCATCGACTACGCTTTTCAGCCTCGCCTTAGGGACCGACTAACCCTGCGTCGATTAACGTTGCGCAGGAAACCTTGGTCTTTCGGCGTGGGTGTTTTTCACACCCATTGTCGTTACTCATGTCAGCATTCGCACTTCTGATACCTCCAGCAAGCTTCTCAACTCACCTTCACAGGCTTACAGAACGCTCCTCTACCGCATCACCTAAGTGATACCCGTAGCTTCGGTGTATGGTTTGAGCCCCGTTACATCTTCCGCGCAGGCCGACTCGACTAGTGAGCTATTACGCTTTCTTTAAAGGGTGGCTGCTTCTAAGCCAACCTCCTAGCTGTCTAAGCCTTCCCACATCGTTTCCCACTTAACCATAACTTTGGGACCTTAGCTGACGGTCTGGGTTGTTTCCCTTTTCACGACGGACGTTAGCACCCGCCGTGTGTCTCCCATGCTCGGCACTTGTAGGTATTCGGAGTTTGCATCGGTTTGGTAAGTCGGGATGACCCCCTAGCCGAAACAGTGCTCTACCCCCTACAGTGATACATGAGGCGCTACCTAAATAGCTTTCGAGGAGAACCAGCTATCTCCGAGCTTGATTAGCCTTTCACTCCGATCCACAGGTCATCCGCTAACTTTTCAACGGTAGTCGGTTCGGTCCTCCAGTTAGTGTTACCCAACCTTCAACCTGCCCATGGATAGATCGCCCGGTTTCGGGTCTATTCCCAGCGACTAGACGCCCTATTAAGACTCGCTTTCGCTACGCCTCCCCTATTCGGTTAAGCTCGCCACTGAAAATAAGTCGCTGACCCATTATACAAAAGGTACGCAGTCACCCAACAAAGTGGGCTCCCACTGCTTGTACGCATACGGTTTCAGGATCTATTTCACTCCCCTCTCCGGGGTTCTTTTCGCCTTTCCCTCACGGTACTAGTTCACTATCGGTCAGTCAGTAGTATTTAGCCTTGGAGGATGGTCCCCCCATATTCAGACAAAGTTTCTCGTGCTCCGTCCTACTCGATTTCATGACCAAGAGATTTTCGCGTACAGGGCTATCACCCACTATGGCCGCACTTTCCAGAGCGTTCCGCTAATCTCAAAGCCACTTAAGGGCTAGTCCCCGTTCGCTCGCCACTACTAAGGGAATCTCGGTTGATTTCTTTTCCTCAGGGTACTTAGATGTTTCAGTTCCCCTGGTTCGCCTCTTAAGCCTATGTATTCAGCTTAAGATAACCATCTTATGATGGCTGGGTTCCCCCATTCAGACATCTCCGGATCAAAGTCTGTTTGCCGACTCCCCGAAGCTTTTCGCAGGCTACCACGTCTTTCATCGCCTCTGACTGCCAAGGCATCCACCGTATGCGCTTCTTCACTTGACCATATAACCCCAAGCAA
>NZ_CM142708.1:0-2912500 GCF_054897865.1 Pseudomonas sp. LS2P72 | reverse complement strand
CCATCCGGCCTGACCAACTCCTTCTGGGCTTCGATGACCTGAAGCAACTCGCTGTCGAAAACTGCGTAACTCATTGTTTACCAAGGAGTTTTCAGTTTCGACTGCGCCGGAAGTGGGGCGAATTATAGACTTACAGAATCTGCCGTCAACCCTTAATTGAGCTTTTCTATCAATCACTTGCAGAACGCCGCAAAACAGCCCGTTCCTTCTCTATATAGAGAGCAAAACGAATCCTTCTATATAGAGGGATTGGAAATCCCGAAGTCCCTGCATAGTTTTGCACTGCCCCAAAACGAGAAACAGGGTCAAGCACAAAGTGCTTGATCCTCTTAGGGCGGCCCGATCAGTTGCCGTACACTTTCGCCGCCGGCACCGCCCTGGCCATCAATTGCTCTACCGCCTGACCCACCTCGCCCACCGCCCAGCGCCCTTGCCTGTCCAGTTCCGGACCTCTACGCCAGCCGTCGGCAATCGACAACTTGCCGCCCTCGACTTCGAACATCTGCCCGTTCACCGCACTGGACGCTTGCGAGCCAAGCCAGACCACCAACGGCGCAACGTTTTCCGGAGCAAAGTAGTCGAAGCCCTCTTCGGGCTTCTTCATGCTATCGGCGAACACCTGCTCGGTCATTCCGGTGCGCGCGGCCGGGGCCAGGGCGTTGACGGTTATGCCATAGCGACCCAGTTCGGCCGCCTGCACCAGCGTCAACGCAGCGATACCTGCCTTGGCAGCGGCATAGTTGGATTGACCGATGGAGCCCTGCAAACCGGCCCCGGAACTGGTGTTGATGATCCGCGCACTCAGCTGCGCGCCCCCCTTGGCCTGCTCGCGCCAGTAACGCGCAGCGTGGCTGGCGATACAGAAGTGGCCTTTTAGGTGCACGGCCACCACCGCATCCCAGTCGGTTTCGGTGAGGCTGGCGAACATTCGGTCGCGACAGATGCCGGCGTTGTTGACCACCACGTCCAGGCCGCCGAAGGTTTCGATGGCCTGGCGCACGATCAACGCCGCATCGTCGTAGCGGGTGATGTCGTTGCTGTTGGCCACGGCGCTTCCACCCTGCCCGAGAATTTCGCCGACCACGGCCAGTGCCGCTTCACGATTGATATCGTTGACCACCACTTTAGCGCCCTCGGCGGCGAAGGCCAGCGCGTAGGCCCGACCCAGACCACCGCCGGCACCGGTGATGATCACTACGCGGTTCTCACAGATTTTCATGTTCCTGCTCCCTTCAAATACATCGCTTACAAGCGTTCGATAATCGTCACGTTGGCCTGGCCGCCGCCTTCGCACATGGTCTGCAAGCCGAAGCGTCCCCCGCTGCGCTCCAGTTCATGCAACAGCGTGCACATCAACCGGGTGCCGGTGGCGCCCAGCGGATGGCCGAGGGCAATCGCCCCGCCGTTGACGTTGGTCTGTTCGTGGGGATAACCGGTCTCTTTGAGCCAGGCCATCGCGACCGACGCGAAGGCTTCGTTGATCTCCACCCGATCGATGTCTTCCAGCTTCATCCCGGCTCGCTTGAGTGCATAAGCGGTGGCCGGGATTGGAGCGGTGAGCATCCAGATCGGGTCTTCGGCGCGCACGCTGAGGTGGTGGATACGCGCGCGCGGTGTCAGTCCGTAGCGTTTGAGTGCTGTTTCAGAAACGATCAGCATCGCGCTGGCCGCGTCGCAGGTCTGGCTGGACACTGCTGCGGTCACCCGGTCGCAGCCAAACAGCACGTCCAGTTCGGCCATTTTCGCCAGGCTGGTCTGGCGCGGCGTTTCGTCGTGCACGACCCCTGCCAGCGGCACTATTTCCCGATTGAACCGCCCTTGCTCGATGGCCCGCAATGCCCGCTGATGGGATTCCAGTGAATAGGCTTCCAGTTGTTCGCGGGACAGCTCCCACTTCTCGGCAATCATCTGCGCTGAACGGAATTGAGTCGGCGGTTGTGCGCCATAACGCCGGACCCAACCTTCGGAGCCGCTGAACGGATCACTGAAGCCCAGCGGTTCGGCAGCGATCATTGCCGAGGAAATTGGAATCTGGGTCATGGTTTGCACGCCGCCGGCGACGACCACATCCTGGGTGCCGCTCATCACCGCTTGGGCAGCAAAGTGCACCGCTTGCTGGGACGAACCGCACTGACGATCAATGGTAGTGCCGGGTACCGCCTGCGACAGGCCGGCGGCCAGCCAACTGGTGCGGGCAATGTCCCCGGCCAACGGACCGATGGTGTCGACACAACCGAAGATCACGTCGTCGTAATCGTCATCGGGAATGTCGTTGCGCTCGACCAGCGCACGCAAGACGTGGGCGCCCAGATCGGCGGCGTGAATCTGGCTCAAACCACCCTTGCGCCGCCCGGTGGGCGTACGAAGGGCGTCGACAATATAGGCTTCAGGCATGGTGTACCTCGGGGTAAATGTTGACGTCAGGCACAGTCGCCGTCAGAAAGTTTTTCCAGCGCCCAGTGCTGGATTGCCATCGAACAAAGCCGCGCGGATCCGCCTTTTATGATCGCCGCGGTCACCCCAGACCTTGTCCAGCGCCCAGGCGCGCTTCATGAACAAGTGCAGGTCGACTTCCCAGGTGTAACCCATGGCGCCATGGGCCTGAATGGTGTTTTTCGCGGCGAGCATGGCGGCTTCCGAAGTTGCCAATTTGGCATGGGACACCAGCACTTCCTGTCCCGGTTGCTGCTCGGCCAGTGCATAGGCGGCGCGATACAGCGGCCCTTTGGCGAACTCGATCTGCACCGCGACGTTGGCCATCAAATGCTTGACCGCCTGGAACGAACCCACCGGTTTGCCGAACTGTTTGCGCTCAAAGGTGTAATCCACCGCGAGGTCGACCATGCGCTTGGCCAGCCCCAGCATTTGCGCGGCGCAGCCCAACGCGCCACGATTAAACGCGGCGGCCCACAAGCGTCGACCCTGTTCGCCAGCGGCCACGCAGGTGGCGGACGTTGGCGTCCAGTCGACCTGAAACAGCTGACGACTGGGATCGACCGACACATTGCGGGTCAGGCGCACCGCGCCAGGTTCGACCGCATGCACCTCATCGCCATGAGCCAGCAACAGCAAATCGGCGACATGAGCATCGCTGACCAGCGGGTTACCCGGTTCGGCAATCGCCAACCGTGCGCGGCCTTCGGCGACGCGCGCCAGCCAGTGCTGTTTGAGCACGGCGTGGCTTTCATCAAGGGCGGCGAGTAACGGCACGCCGATCAGCATCGTGTCCACCAGCGGCTCGGGCAGACCGGCATAACCACATTCCTGAGCGAGCAGAATGAAGTCCAGCTCATTCATACCCATCCCGTCTTGCTCTTCGGGAACGGTCAGCGCGGTCAGGCCCAATTCCACCAATTGGGCCCAGAGCTGATCGCTGCGTCCGCTATCGCTGAGCCACAATTCGCGAATGCGCTCTGGAGTGACCTCGTTGATCAGAAAACTTCTGACGTTGTCCTGGAACAGCAATTGGTCGCGGCTGAAACTAAAGTCCATGGTCTATTCCTCAGGCACGCGGCATGCCGAGCATGCGTTCGGCAATGATGTTGCGCTGGATCTCGTTGGTGCCGGCATAGATCGGCCCGGCCTGGGCAAACAGAAAACCTTCCAGCCAATGGCCGACATCGCCCGCAGCAGGTGCTTCGGGCAGCAGCTCGCCACGTAAGCCGAGAATGCTCATGGCGGTGTCGTGCATGCGCTGATCGAGTTCCGACCAGAAGATTTTGTTGGTCGAAGACTCCGGCCCGATCTTGCCGCCCTGCACCAGTTTCGAGGCGGTCATGTAGGTGCTCAGGGTGTAAGCTTCGGCGTCCAGCCAAGCGCGCATCACCGACTCGCCGATGGCCGGGTCGCGGTCAGCCTGCTCGCGGTTGGCCTGGTACAGCTGCACCAGTCGCCGAGCGGTTTCCTGAAAACGTGCGGGTGAACGCAGCAGCAAACCGCGCTCGAACCCGGCGGTGGACATCGCCACATGCCAACCCATGCCCTCGCCGCCCAGCGCGTTTTCCACCGGAACCTTGACGTCGTCGAAGAAAATCTCGGCGAACCCGGGCAAGCCATTGAGCTGAGGAATCGGCCGTACCGTGATCCCCGGGCTGTCGAGCGGCAGCAGAATAAACGTCAGGCCCTGATGGCGCTGCGAATGAGGGTCGGTGCGGAAAATGCCGAATACCCAGTCGGCCCACACGGCGCGAGTCGACCAGGTTTTCTGGCCGTTGATCACGTAATGGTCGCCCACCCGTTCGGCCTTCGAGCGGATTGCCGCCATGTCGGAGCCGGCGCCTGGCTCGGACCAGGCCTGAGCCCAGATGTCTTCGCCAGTGGCCATACGCGGCAAAAAACGCGCTTTCTGTTCGTCGCTGCCATATTCCATCAGCGTCGGGCCGAGCAGGAAGATGCCGTTCTGGTTAACCCGTGCAGGCGCGCCAGAGCGGTAGTACTCCTCCTCGAAGATCAACCACTCGATCAAGTCGCAACCGCGCCCGCCGAGATCGGTCGGCCAGGTGACCATGCCCCAGCGACCGTCGTTAAGCCGGTTTTCCCAGGCACGGTGCTCGGCAAAGCCTTGCTCGGTGTCGAACGATTGCAGCGGTTCACCGGGTACATTGGCCGTCAGCCAGGCCCGCGCCTCGGCGCGAAAGGCCTGCTGGGCCAGGGTGTATGTCAGGTCCATGAGAGTGCCTTCAGCCGTTGAAGTGGGCATCGCGCTTCTCGACGAACGAGTCGCGTGCTTCCTGTGAGTCCAGTGAGCGATAAGCCTCGAGCGTGAAGCCCTGCTCCCAGCGATATTTGTCTTCCAGATTGCCGTCTTCGATACCGCTCAGCGCTTCTTTGGCGAGGCTGATCATGGCCGGGCTCTTGGCGGCGATGGTGCGGGCGATCTGCAACGCGGCCTCACGCAAGTCATCGCGCTTGACCACACGCTCTACCGCACCCAGGCGCCAGGCCTCGGCGGCGTCGATCATTTCGCCGGTGAAGTACATGTGACGGACCTTCTGTACCGGGAACAACCGCTGCAAATGCGCGCCGCCGCCCATGGCACCGCGATCGACCTCGGGCACGCCGAAGCTGGCGCACTCGGAAGCCACCAGAATGTCGGCCGCGCCGCAGATGCCGATGCCGCCGCCGAGGACGAAGCCGTGTACGGCAACAATCACCGGTTTCGGGTTGCGGTGGATCGCCTTGAAGCTGTCGTAGTTGCCTTTGTTCACCGCCACGATCAGGTTGCCGTCGGCGGCCAGTTCCTTGATGTCGACCCCGGCACAGAAGCCGCGCCCTTCGGCCCGAATCACGATCACCCGCACGCTGGCGTCGCGACCGAGGCCTTCGATCTCGCTGGCGATATCGGCCCAGCCCTGGCAATTGAAGGCGTTGACCGGTGGCTGGTTGAACACCAGTTCGGCGATGCCGTTATCGATACTGACGCTAAATGGTTTCATGCCTTTCCCCTTCACGACACACGGCGGCACAGCTCGCCCAGACGCGCTTCGGCGTCACGGACGATCTGCTCAATCAATTGGGCGCAGCTGGGCAAGCTGTCGATGGACGCGGCGATCTGGCCGGCGGGCAGTACACCTTCGGCGGGTAACCCGTCGACCATGGCTTTCTGGATCACCATCGGCGCGTTGGCGGCCATGATGCTTTGCGCCGCCGTCAGCTCACCGCTGCTGCGCATTTTCAGAACACTGCCGAGCAGTTGCGTCAGGCTCATGCCACTGTGGCGGCGGTAGGCCAGGCCACTGCGGACGGCCAGCAACAAGCGTTTGAGAGCACCGCTCGCTTCCAACTGGTTGAGCAATTCGTTGCGAATCATCCGTTGCGGCATACCGTCGATGGCGCGACTGATGATGATCGCCGCCGGATCGTTGACCGCGAGGTAACGCGACAGGGTCGCCTGCGGCACCGGACTGTCGGCGCACATCAGAAAGCGCGTGCCCATGGCGATGCCTTCGGCGCCATAGGCCAGGGCCGAGACCAGGCCTTTACCATCCTTGAAACCACCGGCTGCCACCACGGGCACCGAGACCGCATTGACCACTTGATCGAGCAGTAACGAAGTCGGCACCGACCCGGTATGCCCACCGCCCTCACCGCCTTGTACGGTGACCGCATCGGCGCCCATTTCCACGGCTTTTTGCGCGTGCTTGAGGGCACCGACCGTGGGGATGCACACCACGCCGGCGTCCTTCAGACGGCTGATCATTTGCTTGCCGGGCGAACGGCTGTAGCTGACCGCCCTGACGTTGTGGCGCAGCACCAGCTCGACGATCTCTGCGGCGTTGGCCTGGTACATATGAAAATTGACGCCGAAAGGCTGATCGGTCAGACGCCGGGTTTCGAGGATCGCTGCCTCCATCCGCTGAGGCTCGATGGTCGCCCCGGCGAGAAAACCGAAGCCACCGGCATTGCCCGTGGCCGCCACCAGTTTCGGGTCGGCAACCCAGCCCATCGCGGTCTGGATGATCGGATAGCGACAGCCGAGCAGTTCAGTCAGACGGGTGTTCAAAGAGATCGCCATGCTCACGCCCCGCCCGAGGTGCGTTGCGAACGGGCCATGGCCTTGGCGTCATATCCGCCGAGTCGGTCACCCGACACCAGCTCATTGTGCGCATGGGCGAAGTGATGCAGGCCAAACACCATGTCCATGGTCGCGCGCTTGCCCATCAGGTCTTCGGCGTTGTTGACCGCCTGCTTGCTCAGTTGCAGACCGAGGCGCGGCATCTGCGCAATGCGCCCGGCGATGTCGAGGGTTTCCTGTTCCAGCAGATCGCGGGCAACCACCCGATTGAGCATACCCATCTGATAGGCGCGCGCCGCCGGCATGCGCTCGCCGAGGAACAGAAATTCCTTGGCGATGCGCGGGTTCAGCTCATGCACATGGGCGAAATACTCGACCCCGGGAATGCCCATCCGCACCACCGGATCCGCGAAGTACGAATCCTCACTGGCGACGATCAGGTCGCACACCCAGGCCAGCATCAGCCCGCCCGCGATGCACGCCCCCTGGACCATGGCGATGGTCGGTTTGGGCATTTCGCGCCAGCGGCGGCACATGCCCAGATAGACTTCCTGCTCTCGGGCGTAGAGAAATTCGCCGCCCGGCTTGTTCACATGGTCGTACCACAGGCTGGCACGGTCGAAGGTCTGATCGACGTCGCGCCCCGGTGTGCCGATGTCATGCCCGGCGGAGAAATGCTTGCCGGCACCACGCAGCACGATGACTTTCACCTCATCGTCATCGCAGGCCTGGCGAAACGCCGCGTCCAGCGCGTAGGTCATCTGCGAGTTCTGCGCGTTGTGGTACTCGGGGCGGTTCATGGTGACCAGGGCCACCGAGCCGCGCACCTCGTAAAGCACCACGTCGGCCTCGTTCTTGTCGTTATGTTCAGCCATCACTTTTCTCCGAAACGGGGGCGCTCAGCGTTGGCCTGGCGGGTTGTCTTTGAGCTGGCTGGCACGCAGGTTGTGCGGGTCCAGGCGCTGGATCAGCTGCAATTGCTCGATGGTCGGGGCAGCCGTGGTCGGGCAGTCTTGCGGCACATGCAGAGCAAATCCGGTGTTGTCCTGAACCTCGGCTACCGTCACGCCGGGGTGCAGCGAGCGAATCCGCATTTGCCGATTCGGACCCTGGAAATCCAGCACGCAGAGATCGGTGATGATCAGGCGGATATTGATCTCGTCCAGCGACCAGCCACGCGCCAGACGCGCCGGGTTGTAGCCGACCGAGGCGACCATATCGACCTCGCCTTCGACGAACACCCGACGGTTGTGGCTGGGCACGCAAAAGGAGTTGGCGTGACTGATCGAATTGCCGGGAAAACCACGCACACCGAGCATTTGCGCCTTGGGTTTGGCGTAATCGCCAATGCAGGAAATGTTGGCCTGGCCGAAGCGGTCAATCTGGGTCGGGCCGACCAACGCATGGCGCTTGCCGCCCCACACGTTGTCGAAAATCCGCGAGAACCCCATCCAGCTGTCGCGCTTGGGCTGGTAGCCGTTGCGCGCGCCGAGCGGCACCGGCTCGGCGACCATGTAGGCTTCGGAATCGGTCATCAGCAGCTGCGGATTGCTGCCGAGCATGCTCAAAGAAGCGGCCAGACGCGGGATCACGCCGATGCCGCTGGCCAGAACCTCGCCATCGTCGCGCCAGGCTTCGGAGGCGGCGCAGATCATCAGTTCGGCGAGGCTGTAAGTGGTAGTGCTCATCGCAAGGCTCCCTTAAAAAATCGGCAACGGCAGTTGGCGGATCGCAGCCAGCCCGCCGACCTTGTCCAGGTACTGATCGTGGGTGCAGTCGACGTAGTCCCGGACGTAGCCCTGCCAGCCATCGACGGCCTGGGCTGAAGCGTTGTAAGCCTTGAAGTGCGCTACGTCGAAACCGTACAACGGCGCGCAGGAAGACGGATGCGCACCGCCCGGCACGTGGGCCACGGCGGTGGTCAGGTTGCGCTCCCAGAACACTTGATGCGCGTGCCCGGCATCGGCATGGAAATACTCGCTGTCCACCAGTTCATCGCAGGTCACGTAGCTGTGAGTCGCGGCACGTACGAACAGGTCGTCCATGTAGTGATCGGGGCCGCTGATCTGGCAGACACCGCGCGCATCGGCACGGTCGACGTGAATCAGCGCCGCATCGAGTTTGAGCGCCGGCATGGCGACCCAGTCCTTGCCGTCGGCATAAGGCGAGGCGATCAATTTGATCTGCGGGTTGTGCCGCAGCACATCGGTGCCCAGGCCTACCGCCGTCGGAATAAATGGCACATTCATCGCTGCGGCCCGCAGACCGAGCAGGAGCATGCCTTCGTCGATTTCCATCACCTCCAGCGCCGCCTCTTGGCGTGCCTTGCGGAAGTACGGTTCCAGTGGAATGAAATCGAGGGATACGAAGGCAAACACCAGTTTCCTGATTTTGCCGGCCGCGCAGAGCATGCCAACATCCGCACCACCGTAGGCGACCACGGTGAGGTCCTTGAGGTCCGAGCGCAGAATCTCCCGCACCAGAGCCATGGGTTTGCGTCGCGGCCCCCAGCCACCGATGCCGATGGTCATGCCGTCACGCAGTTGGCCGACCATCTCGGCCGTGGTCATTCGCTTGTCCATCGTCATCGTCCTCATTGGCGACCGACACTGAAGTCGTGGCCCCAGTGGCTGACCACGGTGCTTTCAAAAGGTGTGTGGCGATCCCAATCGACCACCAGGCCATCGCAGCCGTATTCCAGGTCAAACCCTGACGGCGTCTTGATGTAGAACGAGATCATCTGATCGTTGGTGTGCTGGCCCAGGGTGGCCGACAGCTTCACGCCATTGGCGTGCACCCGGTCCAGCGCTCGACCGACTTCGTCCAGCGCGTTGACCTCGACCATCATGTGCACGCAGCCGTGGGGCATCGGGCACTCGAAAATTGCCAGCGAGTGGTGCCGACCGTTATTGCAGTGCAGGAAGTGGATGCGCTTTTGTGGCTCGGCCGGGTCCGGGGTGAAGCGCACTTTCATCAGGTCGGACAGACCGAAACCGAGGACTTGCTCGTAGAAATCCCGGCAACGCTCGAAGCTCGGCGCCGGCAGTACCACGTGGCCCATGCCCAATTCGTTGGTGACGAAACCCTTGACCCCGACCGGAGAAACGAAGCGCGCGAAGTCCTGCAGAGGTCCCCAGAACAGTTCGTGGCGATTGCCATCCGGGTCGCTGAAGTGCACCAGTTCCTGGACCTTGCGAACCTCGGCCTGGGCCACGGTGCCGCGGGTAACTTGCACATCGGCTTGTTCCAGAACGCTGACAGCGTGTTCAAGCGCCGCTTTGCCAGGGACTTCCCAGCCGCACGCACCGAAGCCGTTCTCAGTGCTTTTCTCCACCAGAATGCGGTAATGGCGCTCGTCCATTTTCAGGTACAGCCGCTCATCGTCGTCGCTGCCGGCCACCATCATGCCCAGCACCTGGCTTGCGTACTGACGCCATTGCGCCAGGTCGCTGGATAACAGGGTGACGTAACCCAGACCACGGATATCCATGGATGCACTCCTCGTTCTTTTTCTAAGGCCCCGCCGCACTCGGCGGCTGCCGGGGGAGACTTTATGCAGGGCTATTCAAGCGGGTTTGAGCGGGGGGAACATCGTCCAATGGGACTAGCGGAAATGATTGGTGGAGACATAAAAACATGTGGGAGCGAGCCTGCTCGCGATGGGGCCATAACAGTCAACATTGATGTTGAATGTAAGACCGCTATCGCGAGCAGGCTCGCTCCCACAGGGGGTCATGCGGTGTTCAGTTGCTTATATGGCGGGGTCACGCCTTACGGAAATGCGGGATCACTTTCTCGCCAATGTTGCGCAGGGTCTCCAGTTGCGCCCATTGCGGCACGGTGCCCATCTGGCAGATGAACAGGATTTCGTCGGCGCCGGCATCGATCAGACGCTGCACGTAACCGATGCAATCCTCGACGGTGCCGTAGGCGTGGTTGGGGTTCATCATCGCCATGGTCGGGTCGGAGAAATCGACGCTGACTTCTTCCGAGGCGAAGCGCGACTTGATGACGCTCTGGCCGTTGCCATCGACGAAGGTGTCGTCCTTCCACTTCTCCGGGTCCGGGCGCTCGCCACCGCCGTACCAGTAGCCCAACGACTCCATGAAGTAACGCTGGCCACGGATGCCAATGCGGCGCGCCTCCTCGTTGTCTTCCAACACGATGGCCGGGCACAGGGCGGCGATGTGACGGTTGGGACGGAAACCCACTTGTTTCTTCTCATCGCGGTTGTCCCAGGCTTCATGGTAGACCTCGACTTTCTTGGCGATTTCTTCCGGGCCACCGAAGCCCAGCACCAGGGCGCCCATGCCGCGACCGCCGGCGTTTTTCAACGACTCGGTGTTGGTGCAAGCCAGGTACATCGGCGGGTGCGGGTCTTGATAAGGCTTGGGATGGATCGGCCGTTTCGGTATCTGCACAAAGTCGCCGTTGTGTTCGATTTCGTCCTGCACGAACATTTTCGGGATCAGGTACATCATCTCGTCGATCTGCGGCTGCAACGTGGCCAGGTCGTAACCGAAGGTGCCGGCCTCCTGCTGGGTGCCGCCCTTGCCGACGCCAAAATGCACCCGACCTTTGGACAACAGGTCGAGGGTCGCGATGCGTTCCGCGACTTTCACCGGGTGGTTCATCGCCGGCGGCAGACAGACCACGCCGTGGCCGATGCCGATGCGTTCGGTTTTGCCAGCGACGAAGGCCAGCATGGTTTCCGGCGCGGACATGTGCGAGTAGTTGCTCAGCGCCGTGTGCTCCACGCACCAGAAGGTGTCGAAGCCGAGCTTGTCGGCCAGCACAGCCTGCTCGACGGTGTCTTCGAAAATCTTGCGGTCGCCTTCGCGGCTGGAGTCCACCGTCTGGGCTTCGTAAATCAGTGAAAATTTCATGGTTGATCCTTGTGTTTATTGGATGCGCAGTCGGCGCCTGAGACCTACGCCTTGTGCCCATGCTCGGGCATCAAAGAGGCGCTCGAATCACGCAAACGGACTAGCTGACTTAAAGGGAAAAGTCAGAGAAAAAAGTCGTTGCTGTCTTGGCCCATACTGACCCCGCCGAGATTCCAGGCGTACTTGGCCGGGTTGTTCGCGACGTGGGCGCGGCCGGTGTGAATGTCGCGGAATGCCCGGTTGATTGCGTGGCTGCGGAAGATGGTCGAGGCGCCGCTGTTGAACATCAGGTCGGCAACCGCTTTGGCGCACTTGTCGGCCACCAGCGCCGAGTCGTAACGCATCTTCACCCGCTCGGGCATGCTCAACGGTTTTGCGCTGTGGGCCCGTTGCATCATCAGAGCGAAGTTGCGCAGCAGGACGGTTTTGCACTCGTCGACGCAAACCATGGCGTTGGCCAGCGCGGATTGCGCGGCCGGGTCTTGGACCATTTTGCGACCGTCGTTGACCCCGACCCGCGCGCGGTTGTGCTCGACAAACTGATCCACCGCGCCTTGCAGGGCACCAATGGCCGAGGACGACACCGCCCGCACAAAAATCTGCCCGAATGGCAGGCGGAACAGCGGCGCGGTGTTCACTGCGTTACCCGGACTGTCCTGCATGAAACCGTCGAACGCCCGATGAGTGCGGTACTCCGGAACGAAGGCGTTCTCCACCAGGATATCGTGGGAGCCGGTGGCTTCCAGGCCCATGACATTCCAGTTGTCGAGCACCTGATAGTCGCTGCGCGGCACCAGGAAAGTCCGGTAATCCGGCGCCCCGCCCGCCGCCTCCGATGGCACCAACGCCCCGAGGAACACCCAGTCGCAATGCTTGCTGCCGGAAGAAAACCCCCAGCGCCCGCTCAGCTTGAAACCACCCTCGACCCGCTCGACCTTGCCCACCGGCATATAGGAAGAAGAGATCAGCACACTGGAGTCGGCGCCCCAGACATCCTGTGCCGCACGGTCATCGAACAGCGCCAGTTGCCAGTTATGGATCGCCACCACCCCCAGCACCCAGGCCGAAGACATGCACCCTTCAGCGAGGGTCATCTGCACCTCGAAGAAGTCCCGGGGTTCCAGTTCATAACCTTCCCAGCGCGATGGCTGAAGGATGCGAAAGAACCCGGCGTCGTGGAAATCCTTCAGGGTCTCTTCAGGCAACTGGCCGGCTTGCGCGGCGTTCTGGGCGCGCTCACGCAGGATCGGCACCAGCTCGCGGGCACGTTGGCTCAGACGCTGGCGAATCAGGTCTTGGTTGAGCATTTTTATTGTTCTCCTCTGTTCACCCCATCCGCCGGGGCGCGCGTGCAGCGGGGCGGATGCAGCACCAGCGGCGCTCGCCTCCACAGCGGCATTCAAGCAATGCACGCAGCAGCGGACATCCCTCAAACGGACCATGTGCCTAAGAGAAGAGCGAAAGTTGCAGCCTCCAGTAATTCCTGAAGTCGTTGAGTCAACCTTGAGAGATTGGCTGATAGATAGACCGCCATCGCGAGCAGGCTCGCTCCCACAGGGGATCTGGGCGCATCTGCAAGAGATTGGCTGATAGATAGACCGTCATCGCGAGCAGGCTCGCTCCCACAGGGGATCGGTGTCCGTCTGCGAGACATTGGTCGGCTGTCAGGCCGCCATCGCGGGCAAGCCTTGCTCCTACAGAGTCAAAAGCAGAGCGGCATACGCCGCACCGCCCCTCACCACTCAACAGGCCGAGCGTTAGCTCGCCTGCAGCTTGTGATCTTGATCCACCCGCCCCTTCGGGAGGCTGAGTGGAGGTGTTCATCCGGGGAGTGGCGCGCAGCGCCGTTCGACGCAGTCGAACACGCTGCATGTAGGTCGTCGCGAAGCAGACCGGAGGGCAGTGTCCCCGGATGGATACCGGAGCGAAGGAACGCCGAGCCTAAGCGAGGGGCCGGACGCTCGGGGCGAGACTTTTTGGTTCCTTTTGTGGCGTTTGACAAAAGGGACTCGCCGTAAGGGCGAAACCGCCAGCCGCCGTTACCGCAGAAACGGATATGTACACAACCAACAGGAACATGGTCGGCCCAAAGGCCGCCAAGGCCTAGTCCCCTCGGACGATGTGACAGAGGGGCGTCGGAGCAAGAATCCATCGCACTCCATGCACAACGAAAGGGCTAGTGCGATGAACGACATCAATTTGAAAGCCGACATGCTCCAGGCCATGCGCCGCCTGGCCAAGTCAGTCACCATAATCAGCACCAGTAACGGCTCCGAACGCTTCGCCATGGCCGCCACGGCAGTCGACTCCCTCAGCACCGAACCCCCATCGCTACTCATCTGCATCAACAAAACCGCCTCCCCCCATGCCGCACTGGCGACCGGCGCAGACTTCTGCGTCAACATCCTCGGCGTCGAACAACAAGACCTCGCCCACCTGTGCAGCGGCGCAATCAAAGGCGAAGCACGATTCGACCGGGGCAACTGGCTAACCAGTGCCGGCGGCATTCCCTACCTGGGAGACGCCCAATCGGCCATCCTCTGCCGGCAAGACGGCCACTTCAGCTACGGCACCCACACCGTCTTCATCGGGCGCATCCTGCAAATCCACACCAGCGAATCGATCACCCCGCTGGTCTACCTCGACGGCACCTACACCACCACCGCCAAACCCGTACCCTCCTTCGCTGTCGCCGGCTGAGGCCTGAAAAAATGGACAGCCTGAACGGGTTGACGGCGTTGCGAGTGAGCAGCGCCGACCAGCTGAACTGGGATGATCGCTGCGACTTGCTGGTGGTCGGTTTCGGCGGCGCCGGTGCCTGTGCCGCCATCGAAGCCGCCAGTCGCGGATTGGCGGTGCTGGCGCTGGACCGCTTTGAAGGGGGCGGCGCCACCGCGCTCAGTGGCGGAGTGGTGTATGCCGGTGGCGGCACGCCGTATCAGCGCCAGGCGGGCTATGAAGACAGCAGCGAAGCGATGTTCAACTACCTGCGCCGAGAAGTCGGCGAGGCCGTCAGCAGCCAGACGCTGCGTAGTTTCTGCGAAGGCAGTGCCGAGCAACTGGCGTGGCTTGAACGTCAGGGTGTCGCATTCGAATCCAGCGTGCCGCCGCACAAAACCTCGTACCCAAGCGACCAGTACTACCTTTATTACTCCGGCAACGAAGCCGTGCCGGCCTATGCCGCCATTGCAAAACCGGCACCTCGCGGTCACCGCACCAAAGGCCCCGGCATGTCCGGCGCCAGCCTGTTCGCTCCGCTCAAGGCCAGCGCCTTGCGTCACGGTGCGCGCCTGCGCAGCCAGTGCGAAGTGCGGCGGCTGGTCCTCGACACCAGCGATCACGTGTTGGGGGTCGAAGCCTGGCAACTGCCGCCCGGTAGCCACGCAGCCCGTCAACATGCCCGGCTTTCACGTTGGGCCAGCGCCATCCACATGTACGCCCCTGCATTGGCCGACCGTTTGCGCGCTCGCTTGCGACGCATCGAACAAACCAGTGCCGAACGCCAGCTGATTCGCGCCGAACAGGGTGTGTTGCTGAGCAGCGGCGGTTTTATCTTCAATCGCGGCTGGGTCCGCCAGCATGCGCCGCAGTATTTGGCCGGTTTGCCGCTGGGGACCACTGGCTGTAACGGCAGCGGAATCGCCCTGGGCCAAAGCGCCGGTGGCAGCGTGGCGCGGATGGACAAGGTCAGCGCCTGGCGTTTTATCAATCCACCGCTGGCCTGGGCCCGAGGGCTGATTGTCAATGCTCGGGGTCAGCGTTACGCCAACGAAGAAATCTACGGTGCGACCCTCGGCCACGCGATGGTCGAAGAGCAGGGCGGTCGCGCCATTCTGATTCTCAACCGGGCGCTGGTGCGCGAGGCATTGCGTCAGGTCGGACCGGGCAAAGTCTGGCAATTCCAGCGCCTGCCGGTGCTGCTCAATTTGCTGTTCAACGCCCGGCGCAGCAACAGCTTGACGAAGCTGGCCAAGCGTTGCGGATTGCCCGTCGAGGCCCTGCGACAGAGCGTGGAAACCTATAGCCGCGCCGCGCGGGGCGAAGTCGTTGATACGTTCGGCAAGTCGCAAGCCATGCTCGCCGACATGGACCGGGGGCCGTGGTACGCCCTCGATCTGTCCTTCGCCAGCCGCCTGTTTCCCTGCCCGGTCATCACCCTTGGCGGGCTGAAAGTCTGCGAGCACAGCGGTCAGGTGCTGGACCACGCAGGTCAGCCAATCCGAGGTCTTTACAGCGCCGGCCGCAATGCAGTCGGGGTCGCTTCCAACCTTTATGTCTCCGGCCTGTCGCTGGCCGATTGCATCTATTCAGGTCGCCGGGCCGCTGCCCATCTGGTCGATCAAGTCGCACTTCAAACCACACGCTCAGGAGAACAACAATGCAACGTGTAGAAGGCAAAGTCTGCATCATCACCGGCGCCGCCAGCGGCATCGGTCGCGAAGACGCCCTGCTGCTGGCCCGTGAAGGTGCCAAAGTGGTGCTGACCGATCTCAACGAAGAAGCCGGACGCCAGGTCGCCGCAGAAATCGGCGGCAAGGCGCTGTTCATTCGCCATGACATCGCCAGCGAAAGCGATTGGCAACAGGTGATCAAAACCACCCTGGAACACTTCGGGCGCCTCGATGTACTGGTGAACAACGCTGCGATTCTGGCCTTGGGCAGCATCGAAGACACCACGCTTGAACTGTGGCAGAAGGTGCAAAAAATCAATGGAGACGGTTACTTTCTCGGCTGCAAATACGCGATCCAGGCCATGAAGGAAACCGGCGGCGGCTCGATCATCAATATGTCGTCGGTGGCGGCACTGGGTGCGATGCCGATGTTCTGTGCCTACTCGGCGTCCAAAGGCGCGGTGGCGGCAATGACTCGCTCGATTGCCTTGCACTGCAAGCAACAGGGCTACCGCATTCGCTGCAACAGCGTGCACCCGGATGGCGTCAACACGCCGATGACCCAGGCCTTGACCGGCGGCCAGCCGATCCCTCAGGAAGCCCTCGACCAAGACCCGATGAACCGCATGTGCGCGCCCCGGGACATTGCCAATGTGGTGCTGTTCCTCGCCACTGACGAGTCACGTTTCGTCAACGGTGCCGAGATCCGCGTCGACAACGCCCAATTGATCAGCGGGCTCTGAGGCCGAGGTGAACATGGGCACGCAACAGCAGAACCTGACACCGGCCGAATCAGCGACGGGAAGCTACTCATTGCAAGTGTGCGCGGTGATCGACGAGACCGCCGACGCGCGCTCGCTGGTGCTTGAAATACCGCCGCCACTGCGTGAGCGCTTTCGTTACAAACCGGGCCAGTTCCTGAGTTTTCGCGTGCCTTGCGCCGGCAAGCTGTTGACCCGCTGTTACTCCATGGCCAGCTCGCCGCTGTCGGATGCGCTGCCCAAGGTCACGGTCAAGCGGGTCGAGGGCGGCCGGGTGTCGAACTGGATGAACGAGGTTCAGGCCGGTGACTGGCTGGAGGTGTTGCCGCCAGCCGGGCATTTCTGCCTGAACGAGGAGCAATCGGTTGACAGACCGCTGGTGTTGTTCGGCGGAGGATCGGGCATTACCCCAGTGTTTTCGATCCTGAAGTCAGTGCTGCACAGCAGCCACCGGCCGATCAAGTTGATCTACGCCAACCGTGATGAAGCCTCGGTGATTTTCAAGGATGAGCTGTGTCAGTTGATCAAGGCGCATCCTGATCAACTGCACGTGGTGCACGTTCTCGACTCGGTTCAGGGTTTCCTGACCGACACCCAGGTGCGTCATCTGCTGCGCGGTTCGGCTGGCGGTGACTACTTCATCTGCGGACCGGGGCCGTTCATGGACACCGTGGAGCGCACGCTGCTGGGACTGGGCGAAGCCGCCGAACGCATCCATGTCGAACGCTTTGTCTCGCCTCCGGATCCCGACGAACTACTCGCTGAAGCAACCCTGGCCCGGGTGGCAGCCCTCGGATCACTGTGCGAAGCGTTGATTGTCGAGCTCGATGGTCAGCAACACGAAATTGCCTGCCGCCCCGGCGACACCCTGCTGCAAAGTTGCAAAGCGGCAGGCCTGGACGTGCCCTCCTCTTGCGAAGAAGGTTTTTGCGGGGCCTGCATGTGCGTCGTCCAGGAAGGTGAGATCCAGCTGGCACGCAACGATGTGCTCAGCCCCAAAGAGTTGGCCGAAGGCTGGACGCTGGCCTGCCAAAGCCGTCCAACCGGCGCCCGGGTACGGTTGAAGTTCCCGGATTGAGCGTCCGTCAGTCATAGTCTCAACGGACGATCACCTTGGCCGGGTCTGCGGTTAGACTCGGCCACAGCATTAGCCCACAACAATAAAAGAGGTGCAGTTATGGCTCGTTTGCAGAACAAGGTCGCGGTGATTACCGGCGGCGCTTCAGGGATCGGCCTGGCCTGTGTGCGCCGCTTCGCCGCTGAGGGCGCGCAAGTGGTCGGGCTGGACATCGGCACCGCACCGGCGGATTTCCCTGGCCTGTTCATGACCCTCGATGTGCGCGATGAAGCGCAGGTCCAGCAGGTCATGCAAGAAGTCATCGGCCACTTCGGGCGCATCGACGTGCTGGTCAACGCGGCCGGCGTCGCCGACCAGGGCAGCGTGACCCAGACCACCACCGCCAACTGGCAACGGGTGATGGACATCAACCTGACGGGCAGCATGCTCACCAGCAAATACGCGCTGGAATCGATGGTGTCCCAACGCGGCGGTTCGATCATCAATGTCGGCTCGATATTCGGCCTGCAAGGCTGCGACGGCAACGTTGCTTACAACGTCTCCAAGGGCGGCATCAACCAGCTGACCCGCTCGATGGCCATTGATTACGGCTACGCCAATATCCGCGTCAACGGCTTGTGCCCCGGCCTGATCGAAACGCCGATGACCAGCATGGTCCGCGAGCAGGAAGCCTTCCACGCCTTCTTCGCCTCGCAGCACATGCTCAATCGCTCCGGGCAACCGGAAGAAGTGGCCAGCGTCGCGCTGTTCCTGGCTTCAGACGAAGCGTCCTTTGTCAGCGGCCAGATGATCGCCGTGGACGGTGGTTTCTCCGCCGGTCGCCGCTTCGCCCCGCCCGCCGCGTAACGTCTATCCGGCCGGGTACCCTGCCCGGCCTCTCCCCTTTTCGCACTTGTCCTCTAACCGAGGAGGCCCCATGCCGCCTGTCGCAAACGCACTGACCATCGCCCAACTGTTCGCCAACGCTGCCCAGGCCTACGGCGACCGCCCGGCCATCGAGGATGACGGGCGTTCGATCAGCTACCGAGAACTCGACCAGCTGCGCCGCCAAGCCGCCCGCGCGCTGCTGGCACTAGACGTTCAAACCGGGGATCGGGTGGCGATCTGGGCGCCAAATATGTGGGAATGGATCGTGGCCGCCGGTGCGCTACAAAGTGTCGGCGCAGCACTGGTGCCACTCAACACCCGCATGAAGGGCAGCGAGGCTGGTTACATCCTTCGCGAAAGCGGTGCCTGTTTGCTGTTTGCCATCGGTGAATTTCTGGGTGCCGATTACCCGCGCATGCTGGCGTCTGAAGATCTACCGACGCTGCGCCAGATCGTCACCTTGCGCAGCGGTGGGTCGGGCACTTTGAACTGGGATGATTTCCTCGACCTGGGCGCAGACGTTTCGCAATTGTCCCTGCGAACTCGCGAACAAAGCTTTGGCCCGCAAGCGCTGTCCGACCTGCTGTTCACCTCGGGCACCACCGGCAAGCCCAAAGGCGTGATGACCAACCACAGACAAAACCTGCGGGTGATACGCGACTGGAGCGAGGTGGTGGGTTTGCGTGAGGGCGATCGCTACCTGATCGTCAATCCGTTCTTCCATTCCTTCGGCTACAAGGCCGGTTGGCTGGCGGCGCTGATGCGCGGCTGCACCATCGTGCCGCAGCAGGTATTCGATGTGCAGGCGCTGCTTGAATGCGTCGAGCGCGAACGGATCACCGTGCTGCCCGGCCCGCCGACCCTCTATCAGTCTTTGCTTGCCCACCCACAACGCAGCGAATTTGACCTGACGTCATTGCGGGTAGCGGTGACGGGTGCCGCGGCGATTCCGGTGGAGATGATCCGGCGCATGCGTGACGAACTGGGGTTTGCCACCATCATCACCGCTTATGGTCTTACCGAAGTCTGCGGTTTTGCGACGATCTGCCGTCCTGGTGATTCGCCGGAATTGGTCGCCAACACCAGCGGCCGGGCCATGCCTGGCGTGGAAATCCGCTGCGTTGGCAACACGGGCCGCAGCCAGCCGGCCAACGTCCCCGGCGAGGTTCAGGTGCGCGGCTACAACCTGATGCAGGGTTATTTCGATGATCCGCAGGCCAGCCGGGAAGTCCTCGATGCCGACGGCTGGCTGCACACCGGGGACATCGGCGTGCTCGACGAACAGGGTTACCTGCGCATCACCGACCGCCTCAAGGACATGTTCATCACTGGAGGTTTCAACGTGTACCCGGCGGAGATCGAGCACTGTTTGCTGACCTATCCTGGCGTGGCCCAGGTCGCGGTGATCGGCATCCCCGATGAACGTCTTGGTGAAGTGGCAATGGCCTTCCTGCTGCCGGCTCCAGGCATCGAGATCGAGCAGGCCCGATTCCTCGCCTGGTGCCGCGAGCAGATGGCCAACTACAAAGTCCCGCGCCGGGTGCGGGTGCTTGAGAGCATGCCGCTCAACGCAGCGGGTAAAGTGACCAAGAATGTGTTGCGTGAGTGGGCTTTGCAGCCAGTCAATTAAACGCAATCCCTGTGGGAGCGAGCCTGCTCGCGAAAGCGGTGTATCAGTCAGCATCAATGTTGAATGAACAATTGCCTTCGCGAGCAGGCTCGCTCCCACAGGGGTTTGTGTTTGTCTTGACAACGGTGGAATCAGATCACCCGTGCCGGGTGCTGCTGGCGCGGGTCGCCGAGCATGGCGCGGTGGGAAGGTGGCTGACGGCCGCCGGCTTCGCTGATGCCGTAACCGGCGGCGATTTCGGCGGTGATTAATGTCTGCCCGGAGAACGTCATCAACTGCGGGTCATTGAGCAATGCGTGAATCACCCGGCCATTGAATTGCGGGGTTTCGGCATCCGCCAGAAAGGCCTTGTATTGCTCGCCATGTTGCTCGCCGGCTATCCGGGTGCGTTCGGTCAGTTGCGGGCCGAGCCATAACGATAACGCCGCCACGCCTCGCCCTTCGAAATCGATGGCCATGTCAGCCGCCAACTTGTCGCAACCCGCCTTTTGCGCGCCGTACGCGGGGCCATGCATGTAACACCCGGCACCGAATGACGAGGTAAAACAGATCAACCCTCGACCGCTGTGCAGCAACAACGGCGCGGCGTGATAACTGGCGATATAAGCCGAGCGCAGACCAACGTCGAGGATCCGCACCAGGTCCAGAGGTTTCTCCCAGAAAGGTCCCGGTTCAATCAACTGGTCATGAATAAACGCGGCATTGTTCACCAGCAAATCCAGTTGGCCGCATTCCTTTTCAATCCGAGCGAACAGTGCCTGGACCTGCGCATCATCGGCATGATCGCAGACCACCGCGATCCCCCGCCCACCCGCCGCAGTAATCGCGGCAGCCGTGTCCTCCAGCGAGCCGCACAATGCATGCCCATATAAATTCGATCCACCGTGCTCCGGAGCGCGTCCGGTGACAAACACCGTCATGCCCGCTGCGCCAAGGGCCAGGGCGATGCCCTGACCGACCCCGCGACTGGCGCCCGTCACGACGGCAACTTGTTTAAGTGGCTGATTCATTCGACGCTCCTGAACAGGCTTTTGGCCGAGCAGATCTCGCTCTGACACTTGATGTGATTGGCCGCCACGTAACCGAAGGTCATTGCCGGGCCGATGGTCGAACCCGCGCCCGGGTACGTGCGCCCCATCATCGAAGCGGCACTGTTGCCGATGGCATACAAACCGTTGATGGGTTGCCCGTCCTCATGCAACACGCGGGCGTGAACATCGGTCAGCAAACCACCCTTGGTGCCGATATCCCCGGCATCAATGCGCACGGCGTAGAACGGACCTTTGAGCAACGGCGCCAGGCAAGGATTGGGCTGCACATTCGGATCGCCGTAGTAGCGATCGAACAGCGATTCACCTTTATGGAAATCTGCGTCGACACCCTGCACGGCCATGCCGTTGAAACGCTGCACCGTACGGACCAGACCGGCACCGTCGACGCCGATTTTTTCTGCCAGCGCCTGCAAACTCGCCGCCTTGTAAAAGTACTCGCGCAGATGCTCGGGCAGCTGCCAATCGGGCTGGGCGTAGCCTGGCAGTAACGCGCCGCAGGGGTACTTGCGGCGGAATTCGGCGTCGAACACCATCCAGCACGGCACACTCACCGCGTCTTCGCGATTGTTGGCGTACATCGCGTAAACGATATCGGTATAGGGCGCGGCTTCGTTGACGAAGCGCTCGCCGGCAGAGTTGACCAGCACGCAGCCCGGCAAGGTCCGCTCGACGAACAGTGCCCGCTGTTTTTCTTCGCCCTGAACATGGGTGGTCGGCGCCCACCAACTGTGGTCCATCAGCGCAGTGCGAGCACCGATTGCCTGACCGGCGCGAATACCGTCACCGGTATTGTGCGGCGGTGTGGCACTCCAGGTGGCCTGGGTCGGCTGTGGCAGATACTGCGTACGCATCGCCTGATTACGCTCGAAACCACCGGCCGCGATGATCACGCCGTAGCGTGCCTTGATGTTGAGTAACTGCCCGTCGCGACAGACGCGAGCGCCGCCAACCCGATCACCAACGAGCAGCAGTTCTTCCAGTGCACAGTTCAGCCAAAGAGACTTACCGCGATCCTGCAACGAACAGCGCAAGGCGCCGATCAAGGCATTGCCAAGGGTCAGGAAGCGGTCGCGGCGTGACAACCGCCGCCCCTCGCGGTCACGCCAGTAACGCCACATCACCCGCAGCGTCAGTCGCAACCAGCCAGGGCCACGGCACAGCAGAACCTGCGCCTCTTTCATGGTCATTGCCATGCGTCCCATCATCAGGGTTCCGGGGGATGGCGCACGCATGCGCAGAAATTCCTCACCCAGTTCGGCGGCGTCAAACGGTTGCGGGTCCATGGAGCGGTAACCCGGTTTTCCGCCTTCGACTTCCGGGTAGTAATCGGCATAGCGAGGCTGCGCCTCGAAACGCACGCGGGTCTGTTGTTCGAGGTATTCAACCATCTCGCGGCCGTATTCGACGTAAGCCTCGATGCGCCCGTCATCAATCTCGCCATGGGTCACTGCACGGATATAGGCAATCGCTTCGGCTGCTGAATCACTGCCGCCCAGGGCTTTGATCCGGTGGTTGTCCGGTATCCAGATGCCGCCGCCGGACACCGCCGAGGTGCCGCCGTATTCGGCGCTCTTCTCGATCAATAGCGCATTGAGTCCCAGATCGTGGGCACGCAGCGCCGCAGTCATTCCCCCCGCTCCGGAGCCAATCACCAGTACATCGCAGCACTCATCCCATTTGATCTCGGCAGTTTTCATGCGATCACCTTTGCTCAGCGCCCATCAGGCAAAAACCGCCGCCGCCAGATCTTCGCCCGGTGCAGTCGGTCTCGGGATTGTTCGCCGCGTGCTCTGAACGGTCATCGTCCGATGGGACTAAGGCGATGGGCGCCCCAGCCTTGTGCAAATCGCTTAGTCCGCTTGGACGATGTTGCGCCCCAAAGCTGACTCCATAGTCGCCCACAGCACCAATCACCCCCTGAAATGCAGGTCGGGCAGGTCTGACCTGGGCATGAGGACGACATGATAAAAACAATAATCGCCCCACAATCGCTGCACCCTCGCGTACAGCTGGCCATGCTCTTGCTGGCTGGTGGACTGGGCAGTCAAGCCAGCGCCATGAGTTTCCAGCCGAACGAGGATTTGAGCGTCGACTGGGATACCACACTGACGTACAGCCTGGCGTGGCGGACCGACTCTCGCGATCACAAGCTGACGGCCAATGCCAACGGCAACGATGGCAACAACGCGTTCGACAAAGGCAGCCTGATCAACAACCGCAGCGGTTTTCTCACCGAGGCCAACATCAAATGGCGTGAGGACTACGGCGTGTTCCTGCGTGGGACGGGCTTCTACGACAACGTTTACGATCAGGGCAACGACAACGACACGGGCACCTCGAACTGCTTCGCCGGCGGTCATTGCAACCGTCCCGACCGGTTCTCCCAGGACACCATCGACCAACACCGCAATGAACTGCGCATGCTCGATTACTACGCGTATGGCACCTGGGACATCGGCGGCCACAACTTCAACGCGCGGCTCGGCAATCAGGTAGTGAGCTGGGGTGAAAGTCTGTTCTACCCCGGCATTTCCGCCGCCCAGAGCCCGGTGGATGCGACCAAGTCGACCACTCCGGGGGTTGAGGTCAAGGAGATCCTGCTGCCCGTCGGTCAATTGTTCACGCAGTTCAGCCTGACCGACAGCCTCGACCTGCAGGCCTACTACCAATACAAATGGGAAAAGACCGAGCTGTTCGGCGTGGGTAGCTACTTTTCCACCACCGACTTCATCGACGAGGGTGGCTTCAACGACGCCAGCGGTTTCCTGACACGCCTGGGTGACGACAAGCCGAGCGACAGCGGCCAATACGGTGTGGCGCTGACCTATGCGGTAGAGTCGCTGAACAACACCGAGTTCGGCCTCTACTACTCGCGCTACCACGACAAGACCCCGTCGCTGGATTTCCAGACGGACCTGGGGCACTACCGGGTGCGCTACTTCGACAACATCGATCTTTACGGAGCGAGTTTCGCCACGGTGCTGGGCAGCGTGAGCTGGGCCGGTGAAGTCAGCTACCGCGACGGTCAGCCAGTGATGGTCGACAACGGTTTCTCAAGCCCGGTGCGCGGCAAAACCATGCAGGCGCAGACATCGATGATCTACGTGCTCGGCCCGACTTCATGGGCCGACAACACCACGCTGACCGGTGAGCTGGTCTACAACACCGTGCTCAGCAATGACAAGTCGGAACCTGTGACATTCGCCCCCGGATTCTCGCTGCCGGGCACCGACAGTCTGGTCTATGACCGCGACGCCTTCGGTTACACGGTTCAGGCGAACTTCGATTACAACAACGTGTTCAGCGGCTGGGACATGTCGGTGCCCGTCACCTACAGCACCGCCGCCCAGCATGACAGCGCACTGGTGGGCTCGATCAACTCGGGCCAGGGCGACGACCGCGCGAGCATCGGCAGCTCGTGGCGCTATCTGGGTAACTTCACCGTAGAAGCCCGTTACAACGCCTACCTGGGCAACGCCAACAACGCCCCGTTGGCCGACCGCGACAACGTCGCCCTCAACTTCAAATACCGGTTCTGAATCCCCTGATGGAGGAGCACAGCATGTCTAGATTTACCCACACATTGTTGGGCACGGCGTTGGCCGTCAGCCTGCTCGGCAGTGGCCTGGTTCAGGCCAAAATCAGCAATGAAGAAGCCGCACGCCTGGGTCAGGACCTGACCCCGATGGGTGCCGAAAAAGCGGGCAACGCCGACGGCAGTATTCCTGCCTGGAGCGGGAAATGGCGCGGCTTGCCGCCACAGCTCAAATACGCTGGCCCCGGCACGCCGTACCCGGACCCGTACGCGGCGGAAAAACCGCTGTTCGTGATCAACGCTCAGAACATGGACAAGTACGCCGACAACCTCACCGATGGCCAAAAAGCGTTGCTTAAACGCTACCCCGCGACCTTCAATATTCCGGTGTACCCGAGCCATCGCGACTTCCGTTTCGATCAGCGCCTGGAAGACCTCGTCAAAAAAAACGCGGTCAGTGCCGAACTGGCCAACGACAACAACGACACGCAAAACGCCTGGGGCGCCTCGCCGTTCCCGATTCCAAAGAACGGTAGCGAGTTGATGTTCAACCATACCCTGGCCGGACGCGCCAACACCGAAGAGGCCAACTACGGGCAGGCGGTGGTCTATTCCAACAAGGAGCGGGTACTGGAAGAGGTCAATTACAAGATCTTCTCGATCTGGTCCAGCCCGGATAAAACCCTGGAAAGTGCCAACGGCATTCTCACCAACTTCCTGATCACCACCCTGGAGCCGGTGCGCAAGAAAGGCGAGATTGTCGTCGGTCACGAGTTCATCAACCCGACCGCCTCCCCTCGCCAGGCCTGGCAGTACAGCCCGGGGCAACGGCGGGTACGTCGTGCGCCAACCGTTGGCTATGACTCACCGAGCGGCGCCGGCGGTTTTCGGGTGTATGACGAAGACCGTTTGTTCAACGGTGCGCCGGATCGCTACAACTGGACCATCGTCGGCAAGAAAGAAATCTACATCCCGTACCACAACTACAAGATCGACGACCCAAGCGTGAACACCGACCAGATTCTGGCCACCACCGGCCACATCGATCCGCAGTACATGCGCTATGAAAAGCACCGCGTCTGGGTCTTGCAGGCAACCCTTAAAGAAGGTGCCCGGCATGTTTACGCCAAACGTGTGTTGTACCTGGACGAGGACTCCTGGGCCGCAACCCTGGCCGACAACTACGACAGCCGCGGCGAGCTTTGGCGTACCAACATGCAGACCTCGATCTACGCCTATGAGCTGCAGCGCTACCACGCTCGTCTCGGGATCTACCATGATCTGATCGCCGGTTCGTACCTGGTTGACCGGATGTTGATCGATCAAAAGCCCGCCAAGCTCAACGCCACCGCCTTCACTGAAGACGAATTCACCCCCGGCAACCTGCGCAAACTCGGCACCCGCTAAGCCCTCTGCGCCCTGACCGATTTACTCGGTCGGGGCGTTGTGCTTTTTTGAACTCGCTCATTTCACGGAAAACTCCCCATGAATAAATTGTTCACTGGCGTCATCGCCATGGCCAGCGTCAGCCTGTCGATGCAGGCCAATGCCCTGAACATCCTGCTGACCAACGACGATGGATGCCGGGCACCCGGCATCGATGCAATGTACCGGGCGCTGACGGCCGCCGGGCATCAGGTGACCCTCGTGGGTCCGTTGAACGACAGCAGTGGCATCAGCGCAGCCAGCGTGGTCGTGCCCGGGCAGGCGTTGGCAGTGACCGAGTTGGCGCCAGGCAAATTTTGCGTCGGCCCACCCGAGGGCTTCACCCCACCCACGGGCAAGACTTCCGCCATCGGCACCCCCGTGGATGCAGTCAATGTTGGCCTGGACGTGCTGCTCAAAGGCAATCCACCAGACCTGGTGGTGTCGGGCAGTAATTTTGGCGAAAACGTCGGCCCGCTGACGCAAATGTCCGGCACCTTGAACGCAGCGGTCCGCGCGATGTTCAAGGGCATTCCGGCGGTGGCGGTGTCGACGGCCATCGACATGGACCTGATCATCCGCGACCAGCAGGCCGGCTACCGCAAAACCCTCGGCGCCATGGACGACACCGCACGGTTTGCGGTGAAGGTTATCGAGCAGGCAAGCCTCGCGGGTGCTCAAGCCAAACAGGCTTGCGAAAAAAACAACCTCGGCTGCGAATTGAATGTGCTCGGTTTGCCGGGTGTCAGCGGGTTGAATATCAATTACCCGGCGCTGGCGGCCAGTGAGGTCAAAGGCGTGAGTGTTGCCCCGATCGGCAATTGGGATCGGGTGAACTTCACTTCTCAGCGCGGCGCCGACGGCATGGTTCACGTCAACCTGGTCGCCCCGCCGACACCGACGGCCACCCAGCAACAGGCCGATGCGTATCAGTTATGGCAGGGGCACGCGGTGATTACCGTGATCGACGGCAACATGAGCGCACCCGTTGCGGTGCAGGATCAGGCGAAGGAAATGTTGCGAGGAATAAAACCTTAATCCAACACTAAACCTGTAGGAGCGAGCCTGCTCGCGAAGAGGCCGGCACATTCAACATCTATGCCGCGGGTAACTCCGCTATCGCGAGCAGGCTCACTCCCACAGTTGATCGTCGGTAAACACACAGCCTGTGAACACCCCAAATCCCCTGTGGGAGCGAGCCTGCTCGCGAAGGGGCCGGCACATTCAACATCTATGCCGCGGGTAACTCCGCTATCGCGAGCAGGCTCACTCCCACAGTTGATCGTCGGTAATCACACAGCCTGTGAACACCCCAAATCCCTTGTGGGAGCGAGCCTGCTCGCGAAGAGGCCGGCACATTCAACATCTATGCCGCGGGTAACTCCGCTATCGCGAGCAGGCTCACTCCCACAGTTGATCGTCGGTAATCACACAGCCTGTGAACACCCCAAATCCCTTGTGGGAGCGAGCCTGCTCGCGAAGGGGCCGGCACATTCAACATCTATGCCGCGGGTAACTCCGCTATCGCGAGCAGGCTCACTCCCACAGTTGATCGTCGGTAATCACACAGCCTGTGAACACCCCAAATCCCTTGTGGGAGCGAGCCTGCTCGCGAAGGGGCCGGCACATTCAACATCTATGCCGCGGGTAACTCCGCTATCGCGAGCAGGCTCACTCCTACAGTTGATCGTCGGTAAACACACAGCCTGTGAACACCCCAAATCCCTTGTGGGAGCGAGCCTGCTCGCGAAGGGGCCGGCACTTTCAACATCGATGTCGCCTGACACACCGTCATCGCGAGCAAGCTCGGCTCCTACAGGTTATGTGCTCGCTTAAGATAGCGCCCTGCGCAGGTCTGCCGCGGCACCGGACAAGGCTTGCGCAGCGCGCTCGACAAACGGCGCCATGCTGATAAACCCGTGAATCATGCCCTCGCAGCGCTGCACCCGCACTGACACGCCGGCTTCCCGCAGACGCAAGGCAAACGCCTCGCCCTCATCCCGCAAAGGATCAAACTCGGCGCTGATCAGGGTGGTCGGCGGCAAGTCCGCCAACCGGTCGGCGCGTAACGGCGAGGCCAAGGGATCATCCCCCTGATCGGCATCCTGCAGGTACTGCTGCCAAAACCAGTACATCATTGCACCGGTGAGGAAATAGCCCTCGGCAAAATCCTCATAGGACTGACTGTCGCAGCGTGCATCGGTGACCGGGTAAAACAGGCACTGATAACTGATTTTCGGCCCCTGACGTTGCGCCGCCAGCCGACTCACGGCGAGCACCAGATTGCCCCCGGCGCTGTCCCCGGCCAAGCCCAGCCGGCTGCCATCGGCGCCCAGTTCAGACGCGTGCTCGACCAACCAACACGTGGCCGCATAACAATCGAGCGGTGCCGCCGGGAAATGGTTTTCCGGCGCCAGTCGGTAGGCGACCGACACCACCACTGCCTCCGTCAGACTGGCGAGTGAACGGCAGAGGTTGTCATGGGTGTCGAGGTTGCCCATGACAAAACCGCCTCCGTGGAAGAACACCAGCAGCGGCAGGTTGTCCTGCTCCAGTGGTCGATACAGCCGCGCATCCAGCTCGCCCGCCGCGCCGGCGACCCGCAGGTGACGCACTTCGATCATCGGGTCGCCGGGGATGGCGGGTAGCAGGTTGTCGGAAAACTGCCGATATTGCTCGGCATCGACCTGGCTGAAGTCGGGTTCCGGCAGGTCGCGAAACTGCTGGAGAACTGCGGCGATCTGCTTATCGAGCGGCATGGGCATCTCCCCCTACATCGGTCATTTGAAACTGCGGATTGGTTTCTTCCAGGATGCTTTGCACACGTCGCTCCAGCGCCGATTTGAATCCCTTGTGAGGGAAGACCCAGAAGCGTTTTTCGGCGATGGCGGCGAACACCTGCTCCGCCAGCTCGCTCGGCGTCATGCCTTGGCGGATGCTGCTATCGAGCAATTGACTGAATGACGAACCGGCCGCGTCCACCACTTGATTCGACGCCATGATTTCGCTGGCCACCGGCCCGGGGCACACCACCGAGACCGATATCGGCACACCGAGCATGCTCAATTCGTAGTGCAGGGTTTCCGAGAGTGCGACCACGGCTTGCTTGGTCACGTTGTAAGGCGCCATCAACGGGCTACTGAGCAAGCCCGCGAGGGACGCCGTGTTGATCACATGGGCCGCCCGCCCCTGGCGCAAAAACAGCGGCACGAAACTGCGAATGCCATTGATCACACCGGTGAGGTTGACGTTGAGCATCCGCTGCCATTGCTGCGCAGTGATTTCCCAGCTGTAGCCGGTCTGCATCACTCCGGCGTTGTTGAACAGCAGATCAACCCCGCCAAAGCGCTCGAGAGCGATATCGCGCAATCGCTCGACTTGCGCCAGATCGCCAACATCCGTGACGCAAGCAATCGCCTGCGCACCGCCCGTCTGCAGTTCATCGCACAGCGCTTGCAACCCCGGCCCATCGAGATCGGCCAGCACCAGGCGCATCCCCAGCCTTGCCGCATGCTCGGCCAAACCCCGGCCAATACCACTGGCGGCCCCGGTAATCACCGCGACCGGCCCTTGTTCATTGCTCATCGCCAACTCCTGCACTGGGTCCAATGGCGTCAGTAGAGCGGGCGGGCGTAAACCGGCCATCGTCCATTCAGACGATGCCCGCTTCTACAGGGGCGGCAGAATCCGTGACAGGCGCCAAACCCGTGAACCCTGGGAGAATAATAAGATGAGTACCTTGCACCGCATCGAAGCCAAACTGCTGGAAGACCGCTACGCCCGTGGCTGGCATTGTCTGGGTCTGGCCGCCCAATACCGCGACGGCAAAGCCCATCGCCTGGAGGTGTTCGGCACCCGGCTGGTGGCCTTTCAGGGCGAAGACGGCGAGCTGCATATTCTGGATGGCTACTGCCCGCACATGGGCGCCGACCTCAGTACCGGTTGCGTTGAAGGCAACTCGATTCGCTGCCCGTTCCACGCCTGGCGATGGGGTGCCGATGGTGTCTGCGATGACATTCCTTACGCCAAACGCATTCCCCCACGGGCCCGGCTCAAGAGCTGGCCGCTCATGGAAGAAAACCAGTTGCTGTTCGTCTGGAATGACCCGGAAGGCAACCCGCCGCTCCCTGAGCAACGCATCCCGCGCATTGACGCCTGCTTCAGTGACGAGTGGGCCGCGTGGGAAGTCGCCGAACTGCAGATCGGCACCAACTGCCGCGAATTGATCGACAACATCGCCGACATGGCGCACTTCGGCACGGTGCATGGCGCCCCCGTCGAGGCGTTCAGCAACGTTTTCGAAGGTCACCTGGCCACCCAGATCATGAGCGCCCGCAGTGAGCGCTTGTCCGGCGACAGCGCGTTGAGCACCGTGGCCACCTACTTCGGCCCAGCCTACCAGATCACCGAGATGACCGGCGCGATGAATGGCCAGCCGATCCATTCGATCCTGCTCAACTGCCATGTGCCGATCGACCTCGACAGCTTCACCCTGCGCTACGGCGTGCTGGTGAAAAAGATTCCCGGTCTCAGCGAAGAACAGAATCAGGCGATGGCCAAGGCCTATGTGCAGCAAGCACAGGAAGCCTTCTACGAAGACGTGACGATCTGGCACAGCAAGACCCGCGTCGACAACCCGCTGCTGTGTGACGGCGATGGCCCGGTCTATCAGTTGCGCCGCTGGTACGAGCAGTTCTACACCGACGTCGCGGCGCTCTCGGCCGACGTGCTGGAGCAAAAACGGTTCGTCGTGCGCGCCACCGAACGGGCCTGAACACAGCGGCCTGTCGCGCTCCCTGCGCCTGACCGGCAGCCGCCCGTCAGGCCTTGAGCCCGAGCGTTGCAAGGAGTCGATATCGGCGCTTATTCTCGGCCACCGCCAACGCTAATAATAAGAACGGTTTTCCCTATGCAGCAGAGCCTCAGCCTCGATACGTTCAGTGATTTGATCGGCAACCTCTATCAGGGACCGCTGGAAACCATTCCCTGGGCGACCTTTCTCAACCAGCTCAACGTGTACCTGGAAAGCAAGTACGTGACCTTCATCCTGCGTCCGCCCAGCGCGCATGTGGATGGCTTGATGGTCAACACCACTGGCACGTCGACCGAGGCGACCGCGTCGTATAACAAACACTTTTTCACCCTCGACCCGTTCGTCGACCTGCCCAACCGCCAGGTGGTGACCCTCGCCGAGTTCGTGTCCAACGACGATTGGCAGCACTCGGAGTTCTACAAGAATTTCCTAGAACCGGTGGATGTTTTTCACATCCTCGGCGCCGACATCAACACCTGCGACGGCGCCCAGTGCCGTATCCGCATCAGTCGCGGACGCGATGACAAGGCCTTCGGCAACGAAGAGAAAGCCTTGCTGACGCACTTCATTCCGCACCTGGAACGCTCGATCAAAATCCACATGCAGCTCAATCGCATCGAAGCCGAGCGCAACCTCTACGCTGGCGCGGTGAATCAATTGGCGGTCGGTACGATCATCCTCGACGAGGCTGGCAAAGTGCTGCAAACCAACCAGGTCGCCGATCGGCTGATCCAGGAAAAGGACGGCATCAAACTGGTCAATGACGGCCTGCAAGTCGGCACCGCGCGAGACACTCAAGAGTTCCGGCGCCTGGTGAAACAATCGCTGCTCTCGCAAAAAAGCAGCAACCCGTCGGTGGTCGAAGCCCTGCGCGTGCAACGGCCGTCCGGGCGGGCGGACCTGGGGATCATCGTGCGCTCGGTGCCGTTGTCGGACTGGAGCGAAGGCAAACAATGCCCCACCGTGGTGATTTTCATCAGCGACCCGGAACAACAATCCACCGCACCACAGGAGATCGTCCGCGCGCTGTTCGACTTCACCCCGGCCGAAACTCAACTGGCCATGTTGTTGGCCAACGGCTTAACCCTCGACGAAGCCTCCGAGGAGCTGGGCATCAGCCGCAACACCTCGCGGGCACACCTGCGGTCAACGTTCTCCAAGACCGGCGTGACCCGCCAGACCATGCTTGTGCGGTTAATCCTGCGCAGCGTGGCGACCCTCGGTTAGCGTTCAACCTCCGCCCTCGTCCGCTCGGACGATGGCGGCCATCCCGGCACGGCGCACAGTGGCTTTATCCCAACCAGGGGCCTGACCATGCGCAACTGTCCGACCATCCTCAAGACTGAATTGCTGGCTGAAAGCGGCTATTTTCAGATCGAAGCTTTGCACCTGCAATTCAGCAACGGCCAGCAGCGGGTTTACGAGCGTCTGCGCGGCACCGGCTATCGCTCGGTGATGCTGGTGGCGATGCCCGATCCGCTGCATGTGTTGCTGGTGCGTGAATATGCGGTCGGTGTCGAAAAAACCGTGCTCGGCCTGCCCAAGGGCGGCGCAGAGCCTGATGAAGACTATCTGCAAGCGGCGCAACGCGAACTCTGCGAAGAGGTCGGGATGCGCGCTGCACGCCTCAGCGAACTGGGTGAACTGACCCTGGCACCGGGTCACCTGTGCCATCGCTACCGGGTGGTGCTGGCCGAACAGTTGAGTCCCTGTCAACTGGTCGGCGACGAGCCCGAACCGCTGGAATGCCTGCGCGTGCCGCTGGCGCAGATCCCCGACCTGGTGGCCCGCGGCGAACTCAATGAAGCACGGGCCATTGCTGCACTGTTCATGGCTATGGGCGCCCTCGCCCGGCGGGGTTGACGTAAATACCAGACAGTTCGCAAAACCTGTGGGAGCCGAGCTTGCTCGCGATGAGGGCGGCACATTCAACATCGATGTCGCCTGACACACCGCCATCGCGAGCAGGCTCGCTCCCACAGGGGATTCGGGGCGCACACAAATCCCAGGCAACACACAAAAACCTGTGGGAGCGAGCCTGCTCGCGAAGAGGTCGGCACAATCAATATTGATGTCGGCTGACACACCGCCTTCGCGAGCAGGCTCGCTCCCACAGGGGCCTGTAGTCCATTCGGACGAAGCCACGTTCCGCCAGCCGCAATACCTTGCCTCTACAACAATAAAATCCGTGTCGAGGCTCGCTATGCGAAAAGCCACCTGTGCCCTGTTCATCATCGTCTGCGCCAGCAGCACCGCCAGTCTGTGTCAGCTGTTCAAGAATGAAGCCTACCGACCGACCACTGCGTTCTTCAGTTGCTCGGCCAGTGCCATCAATTGCTATCCCCCGCTGGTGCGTAATCTGCTCCCATAAAAAAACCACCGGGCCTGCAAGCAAGGCCGGTGGCTTTTTGTGCTGTCGCCAGATCAGGTTGGCAAGACACCCCGCGAACGTGACAGGGTCAGCGCCAGGTCTTCGATCATGTCTTCCTGACCGCCGACGGTGCCGCGTCGACCCAGTTCCACCAGCAGCTCACGTGCGGCAATGCCGTACTTTTGCTCGGCACGTTTGGCGAACAACAGGAACGAACTGTAGACCCCGGCGTAACCCAGGGTCAGTGCATCGCGGTCGAGGCGGATCGGCTGGTCCATCATCGGCACTACCAGGTCTTCGGCAACGTCCATGATCCGGTACAAGTCGATGCCACTGTTGACGCCCATCCGCTCAAGCACCGCGACAAACACTTCGAGCGGCGTATTGCCCGCCCCTGCGCCCAGCCCCGCCACCGAACCGTCGATACGGGCGGCGCCCGCCTCGATCGCGGCAAGGGAATTGGCAATCGCCATGCCCATGTTGTGGTGACCGTGAAAACCGACTTCGGTCCCGGCGCTCAGCCCAGCTCGCAATGCAGCGATTTTCTCGGTGACTTCATCAGGCAGCATGTAACCAGCCGAGTCAGTGCAGTAAATGCAGTTGGCCCCATAACTCTCCATCAACCGCGCCTGCTCCAGCAGTTTTTCTGCGCTAACCATGTGCGCCATCATCAGAAAGCCGACGGTATCCAGGCCCATCTTCGACGACATGCCGATGTGCTGGCCAGAAACGTCCGCCTCGGTGCAGTGGGTGGCCACGCGAATGGTCGACACCCCGTGTTCATGGGCCATTCTCAAATGATCGAGGGTGCCGATACCCGGTAACAACAGCGCCGAAACCTTGGCCTGTTTCATCCGCGGGATCACCGCCGCGAAGTATTCCTCGTCGCTGTGGGCGGGAAAACCGTAGTTCAGCGACGCACCGCCCAGACCATCGCCGTGGGTGATTTCGATCAGCGGCACGCCGGCCGCATCGAGACCGGTCGCTACCGAGATCATCTGTTCCAGGCTGATTTGATGCTGTTTGGCATGCATGCCGTCGCGCAGGCTCATGTCGTGCAGACGGACGCTGTTACCTTGCAAATTCATGGCAATTCTCCACTCAACGGACTGGCAGTTGCAGGGTGCCCTTGTGGGCTTCTTCGGCGAACATCTCGGCGGTACGCAGCCCCGCAGCGGTCATGATGTCCAGGTTGCCGGCAGACTTTGGCAGGAAGTCGCCGAGGCCTTCGACTTCGATGAAAATCGACACCTTGTGCCCATCAAACACCGGGCCATTGATCAGCTTGTAGCCGGGAACATAACGCTGCACTTCCTTGACCATCTGCAACACCGAGGTGCGAATGGCGTCCTGATTCGGTTCGTCATCCGTCAGGCAGTGGATGGTGTCGCGCATCATCAGCGGTGGCTCGGCCGGGTTGATGACGATGATGGCCTTGCCGCGTCGGGCGCCGCCGATCTTCTCCACCGCACCGGCCGTGGTGCGGGTGAATTCGTCGATGTTCTGGCGAGTGCCCGGGCCGACCGAACCGGAGGACACGGTGGCGACGATCTCGCCGTAACT
This sequence comes from Pseudomonas sp. LS2P72, assembly GCF_054897865.1. Classification (NCBI taxonomy): domain Bacteria; kingdom Pseudomonadati; phylum Pseudomonadota; class Gammaproteobacteria; order Pseudomonadales; family Pseudomonadaceae; genus Pseudomonas; species Pseudomonas sp. LS2P72. The sequence continues at coordinate 2,877,614 of NZ_CM142708.1, read as the reverse complement.
CACCGGCTGGACCCGCGACACTGCCGCGACCATCGGAATGGTCGCCTGGCCACCGCACGTCACCATGTTGACGTTCATCGCCAACGTCGCCGCATGCTCCTTGAGATTGACCGGCGGCACGCAGAACGGGCCGATGGCCGCGGGCGTGAGATCAATCATGATCACCCCCAGTTCGTTGAGCTTGCGGCTGTTTTCCGCGTGCACGTAGGCCGAGGTGGCATCGAAGGCGATGCGAATATCATCGTCGAGCACATGGGGCAGCAGCCCGTCGACGCCCTCGGCCGTGGTTTTTACGCCCAATTCACGGGCGCGTTTAAGGCCTTCGGATTGGGGGTCGACGCCGACCATCCACACCGGCTCGATCCATTCCGATCGGTACATTTTCATCAGCAGGTCAGTGCCGATATTGCCCGGGCCGATAATGGCCGCTCTGAGTTTCTTGCTCATCCGGTTAAACCCCACAGGTCAGGCGCAGAAGGACACCTGGGCACTGCCCAGGCCATCGATGGTCAAGGAAAAAAGGTCGCCCGCACGCGCAGGCTCCAGCGGCACCAAAGAGCCTGAGAGAATGATTTCCCCGGCCTTGAACGGAATACCGAAAGCACCCAAAGTGTTGGCCAGCCAGGCCACGGCCGTCAGCGGATTACCCTGCACCGCCGAGCCCAAACCTTCGCTGAGAGGCTCACCATTCTTGAACACACGCATGCGCAAGTTGGGCAAATCCAGCGTCCGTGGATCGACCTGAGCATCGCCCAGCACGAACACACCGCAAGAGGCGTTGTCGGCGACGGTGTCTTGTATGCGGATCCGCCAGTCATGAATCCGTGAGTCGACTATCTCGAAGCACGGCATCACATATTCGGTCGCTTCCAGCACGTCGGCTTCGGTAACACCGGGGCCGATCAGATCGTGCTTGAGCTTGAAGGCAATCTCGCCCTCGGCGCGCGGCTGGATCAGCTTGTTCGCGGCGAGGGAGATTTGTGCGTCATTGGCGAATGACATCTGCCGGGTGATGAAGCCGAAATCCGGCTGATGCACATTGAGCATTTGCTGGACCGCCGCCGACGTCACGCCGATTTTTTTGCCGACAATCCGGTCACCGGCGGCCACCCGGCGCTCGATGCTGTAGAGGGAAATATGGTAGGCGTCTTCGATGCTGATCGATGGCCAGCGCTCGGTCAGCGGCGCGAGGGTGGTGCCGCTCAGCAACGCCTGATACAGCTCTTCGCCGAATTGACGGCGCAGTTGCACGCTCATCGCTGTGCCTCCTGGAAAAATGCCAGGCACTCGCGATTGAACAGTTCACGGTGCTCGACCATCACCCAATGCCCGCATTCGCTGAGCAGGACAAAGCGAATGTTCTGGCAGTGTTGCATCATCGTTTGCGCACCAGAAACCGGGCAGAATTTGTCGTTCATGCCCCAGAAACCGAGGATCGGACACTGCAACTCGCCGAGGCGCGAGGTCATGTTCGGCACTTGCATGGTCGACAACACGCAGACCGGTTGCTGTCGCACCACTGCGACCCGCTCATTGACCGTTGCGTCGCTGATCAACGACTCATCGAACAGTTGCAGCGCCAGCAGCCGGCGCATTCCGCCCGCATCGTGCAGTTCACCCTTGGCGAAGGCCGCGCCCATTTTCTGGATGCCTTCCATCTGCAAGTAATACTGTTCTTTTTCCATCAGGCCGCCGGGTGCCATCAGCACCAGCCGGCTGACCCGCTGCGGCTGGTCGAGGGCCAGTTTGATCGCTATCGCACCGCCCAGAGAATTGCCGACCAGCAGGCATCGCTGGATATCCAGGGCATCGAGCAGATCGCACAAGGCGGCGACAAAGAAGTCCAGGGTGTAGAGGGTGTCGGGTTTATCCGATGCGCCATAACCCGGCAGGTCCGGGACGATGGTCCGGTAGCCTGCCGCGACAAACACTGGGTAGTTCTGCTTGAAGTTGCTGTGGCCGCTGGCGCCCGGCCCGCTGCCGTGAATAAAAATCACCGGCTCGCCGCTGCCGATGTCCTGCCCGCCGATATCCAAATAGTGCAGCTGCAAACCATCCGGCAGCGTAACGAAGTGCCCTTGCGCTGATGCGTCCATAAGGTGTCCTCCCGGCCTGTTGTTGTCGCCGGATTATTCCGAGCGCCCGGGCAAACAACATCGTCCGACAGGACTACGTCGCCCTAGTCTTTTCGGACGTTGGCCTGTGGGTGCTACGGACCTAGCATCGGCAGCATTCCCGAGCGATAGAACGAGGCATCCCATGCTTGATCCGTTGGACTTTCGCGGCAAAGTGGTACTGGTCACAGGTGGTGGCAAAGGAGTCGGTCGCGGCATCAGTCAGCGTTTTCTCGACTGTGGTGCTGACGTGGTGATCTGCGGTCGCGAAGCACCGGACACCCTGCCTGCCAGCGCTGGGCGCGAGGCGCAGTTTCTGCCCTGCGACCTGCGGGATGTCGAGCAGTCCGGCCGGTTGATCGACAGTATCGTCGAGCGTTTCGGTCGCCTCGATGTATTGGTCAACAATGCCGGTGGTTCGCCGAATGCCGACGCGGCCAATGCCTCGCCGCGCTTTAGCGAAGCGATCATCCGCCTCAACCTGTTGGCGCCGCTGAATCTCTGTCAGCAGGCCAATCAGGTGATGCAGGCGCAAACCGACGGTGGCGCAATCATCAATATTTGCAGCGTCAGCGCGACGCGTCCCTCGCCGGGCACTGCCGCTTATGGTGCGGCCAAGGCCGGGCTGCTGAACCTGACCGGTTCGCTGGCGGTGGAATGGGCGCCCAAAGTGCGGGTCAACGCTGTGACGGCCGGGTTGATTCTCACCGAGCAGGCGGCCATGCATTATGGCGATCAGGCGAGCATTGCCCGGGTAGCAGCGACCATCCCGCTGCAACGCCTGGCGGCTCCGGAAGACATCGGCGATACCTGTCTGTACCTGGCCTCAACGTTGGCACGTTATGTCAGCGGCGCGGACATCACCGTACACGGCGGTGGCGAACGCCCGGCGTTTCTCGATGCAGCGCAATCCCATTGAACAAGAGGAATTCCAATATGCCCGCGATTGCTCGCCACAGCGTCTTGCTCGACCTCACCCCACAAGCCGCGTGGGCCAAACTGCGCGACCTGAGCCTCGCCCCGCATTACGTGCCGGGCCTGACCGGTTGCCAGTTTCATCCCGGTGCACGCGAAGGGCTCGGCGCCAGTCGCCGGGTGTTCCGCAAAGGGGGGCAGTGGCTGGATGAGAGCGTGGTGCAATGGCAGGAAGGTGTCGGTTTTGTGCTGATTTTGCACAAGGCCAGCGGCGGCGCGCCCTTCCCGTTCCGCGAAGCCAGCTTCAGTTATGCCTTGCAGGCTGAGGGTGACGCGACACGCATCACCACCCAAATGAACTACAGCCTGCGCGGTGGCCGACTGGTGGAATGGTTGCTGGCGAAGGCGTTCAACAACGTCGTGCGTGAGATCGCCGAGAACCTCAAGGCCTTCTACGAAACCGGGCAGACGCAGAATCGCGATTTGCTCGCCGCCACGCCTCAGGAACGCGCCCTGTAGCAGCTGCCGAGCCTGCGAGGTTGTGGTGAGGGGATTTATCGAAACGTCGCACCGCCCCGTTCGGCGGCGAAGCCGTCGTAATCCATTGGACGCGGTGTGGCTGGAAAAAACAGGGGCCGCTTCGCAGCCCAACGGGGATAAATCCCCTCACCACAGCCTCGCAGGCTCGGCAGCTGCTACGGGGATTTATGCGTGGCTTTGGGGGGTTAGGTTCGCCTCGCTCCAATAGGCTTTCATCGAGCGGATCTTGCCGTCTGCATCGAACTCCATCACGTCGATCACATGAAGCGAACACGGTTGCCCGAACCACTCCATGTCGACCCGAAACGGCATCGCCCCACAACCGTTGAGTGTCGCCCGAACCGGGCCGGTCAGGGTCGCCGAGACTTTGCTCGCGCCCAGCCCTTCACGGTAGAAACGTTCGATGGCGACAAGGCCCCGAATCGGCGGTTGGCCGACGGGGTCTTCGACTACCGCGTCCTGACCATACAGCGCAATGATTGCGTCGATATCACCGGCATCCACCAATTCCACATAACGCGCCATAGTCGCTTGAATCTGTTGTGCACTAATCATTCAGAGCACCTCGAACAGTGCGGCGGCACCCATGCCGCCGCCGATGCACATACTCACCACCACGTAACGCAATCCGCGGCGCTGCCCCTCGACCAACGCGTGACCGACCATCCGCGCACCGGACATGCCGAAGGGATGGCCCACCGAAATCGCACCACCATTGACGTTCATGCGTTCGGGGGGAATGCCCAGGGTGTCGCGGCAATACAGCACCTGGCAGGCAAACGCCTCGTTCAACTCCCAGAGGCCAATGTGGTCCACGGTCAGGCCATGGCGCTTGAGCAGTTTCGGGATGGCGTAGACCGGGCCGATGCCCATCTCGTCGGAGTTGCAGCCAGCGACCGCCATCCCGCGATAAATCCCCAGCGGCTCCAGGCCACGCTTCTCGGCCAATTTGGCACTCATCAACACCGAGGCCGAAGCACCGTCGGACAGCTGCGAGGCGTTGCCGGCCGTGATGAAGCGGCCCTTTTCACTCCACTGACCGCCCGGCCACACCGGTTCCAGCGCATTCAGGCTTTCGCGGGTGGTGTCGATGCGGTTGCACTCGTCGCGCAGCAAGGTGACGGTCTCAAAGCGGGTTTCGCCACTGGCCTTGTCGAAGATCGCCTTGCGGCTGGTCAGTGGCGCGAGTTCACGGTCGAACAATCCATTACTCTGGGCCAGCGCGGTACGCACCTGGCTCTGATAGCTGTATTCGTCCTGTTCCTCGCGGGAAATACCGTAACGCGCGGAGACGATCTCGGCGGTTTCGATCATCGGAACGTAGGCGCGGGGATCAAGCTCGATCACCGAGCCTGACTGATTGCGGTACAGGTTCTTGTGCTTGTTCTGCACCAGCGAAATCGACTCCAGGCCACCGGCCACGGCGATGTCGATTTCATCGCACATGATGCCTTTGGCGGCCATGGCAATGCTCATCAGCCCCGATGAACACTGGCGCTCGACCGCCATCCCGGCGACCGAGGTCGGCAAGCCGCCGGCAATCGCGCACAGACGCCCCAGGTTATAAGACTGCGTGCCCTGCTGCGCTGCCGCGCCGATGATCACATCGTCCACTTCGCCCGGCTCGATGCCGGCGCGACGCACGGCTTCGCGCACCACATGGCCGCCGAGCTGCGGGGCGTCGGTGTCATTGAATGCACCGCGAAAGGCTTTGCCGATCGGGGTACGGGCGGTCGAAACGATGACGGCTTCTTTCATGCTGGATTCCTCGAATGTTCTGCTAAAGGGTTCACGCGGGGTAGTAACGGCTGATGGTGTCGACCACACAGCCGGGACGTTCCTCGCCGTCGATTTCGACGCTGACGCGAATGGTCGCCTGAACGCCGCCCTTGACCTCCTCGACCGCCATCAATTGCGCACTGCCGCGCACCCGCGAGCCAACACGCACCACCGTGGGAAAGCGCACCCGCTCGCAGCCATAATTGACACCCATGGCAATGCCGCGCACCTCGACGATCTGCGGTAAAAACAGATTGACCAACGCCAGGCTCAGATAGCCATGGGCGATGCAGGCGCCGAACGGACCGCTGGCTGCCTTGAGCGGATCGACGTGAATCCACTGGTAATCACCGGTCGCCTCGGCGAACCGGTCGATGCGGTCCTGCGCAAGCACCAGCCAGTCGCTGACGCCCAGCACCTCTCCCACGGCATCGTGCAAGGCGAGGGGCGTGTCGAAAATACGTGGCATGTTCAAGCCCTCTGACTGGAAACCGACAACACTTCGCCGGTCATGTAGGAGCTGTAGTCGCTGGCCAGAAACATCATCACGTTGGCCACTTCCCAGACCTCGGCGGCACGACCAAACGCTTCGTTGGCGGCGAGTTGATCAAGCACTGCCTGAGGGGCGGACTTACGCAGGAAATCGTGCAACGCAATGCTCGGGCTCACCGCGTTGATGCGGATTCCGTAGTCGGCGGCCTCGACCGCGGCGCAACGGGTCAACGCCATGACCCCGGCCTTGGCCGCGGCGTAGTGCGACTGCTCTTTCTGCGCCCGCCAGCCCAGCACCGAAGCGTTGTTGACGATGACCCCGGCACGCCGCTCGATCATCTTCGGCAACATCGCACGGGTCATGCGCATGGTGCCGGTGAGCGTCACATCGAGGACCCGGTTCCACTCCTCGTCCGTCATGTCCACCAGCAGCCGTGAACCACCAAGACCGGCGTTGTTGATCAGCACATCGACGCCCTGCAGATCGCGCTCGGCGCAGGCAATCAGCTGTTGAACCTGAGCTTCGTCAGCGACATTGCAGACCTGACCGAAGACCTGTTGCAGACCGGTCGCTTCGCGGATTTTCGACACCGCTTCTGCCAGCCGGCCTTCATGGATATCGCTGATCATCAAGGCGCGGCAACCCTCCTCGGCGGCACGCACCGCGGCGGAAAAACCGATACCGGCCCCCGCCGCAGCCGTGATCAGCACCGACTTGTCACGCAACAGGCCGTGACCTGCAACATAGTTGGGAACAGACATGGAAAACTCCTTGGTCAGGTGCGCAGGCGCGGTTCTTTGGGCATTCCCAGGGCGCGCTCGGCGATGATGTTGCGCTGGATCTCGTTGCTGCCGCCGTAGAGGGTGTCGGCGCGACTGAACAGGTACAGCGATTGCAAACGGGTGAGTTGATAGGGGGCGGCCTCAAGCACTTCGGCCTCGGCGCCGAGGACGTCCATCGCCAGCTTGCCGAGGCTGGCGTGCCAGGTGGACCAGAACAGTTTGTAGATGGTCGCTTCCTTGCGCAGCGAACCGTCTTGCGCCCCGGACAGCATGCGCAGCGAGTTGTAGCGCATGATCCGCAGCCCGCTCCAGGCTTCGGCCAGGCGCTGGCGCAGGATCGGGTCGCGCGCGGCGCCATTGGCCCGGGCGATGGCGATGATTTCATTCAGTTCATTGTGAAATTGCATCTGCTGGCCGAGGGTCGATACCCCGCGCTCGAAACCGAGCAACGCCATGGCGATCTTCCAGCCCTCGCCCGGCGCGCCGATGATGTTGGCGGCGTCGGTGCAGGCATCATCGAAGAACACTTCGTTGAACTCGCAGGTGCCTGTGAGCTGCTCGATCGGCCGCACGGTAATCTCCGCCTGGGCCATGGGCACCAGCAAGAAGGACAAGCCGCGATGGCCAACGCTGCCCGGTTCAGTGCGGGCGATCACAAAACACCAGTCCGACTCATGGGCCAGGGAGGTCCAGACTTTTTGTCCGTTGATCACCCAAGTGCCGCGGGCTTCATCAAGCACCGCGCGGGTCTTGACGTTGGCCAGGTCGGACCCGGCCCCCGGTTCGGAATAGCCCTGGCACCAGAAGGACGTGCCGTTGACGATGCCCGGCAGAAAGCGCTGTTGCTGCTCGGCAGTGCCAAACGCGGCAATGGTCGGGCCGGCCAGCCCTTCGCCGATATGCCCCATGCGTCCCGGGCCTCCAGCGCGGGCGTACTCTTCGTGGAAAATCACTTGCTGGCTGATCGACAGACCACGCCCACCGTGCTCCGGCGCCCAGCCCACACACGTCCAGCCGCCCTCGGCGAGTTTGCGTTCCCAGGCTTTGCGTTCCTCGGGAAACATATGTTCGTCACCCGGGCCGCCGCGAAAACGCAGGGGCTCGAATTCACCGCACAGGTTCGCGCTCAACCAGTCGGCTACTTCCTGACGGAAGCGCTCGTCCTGCTCACTGAAACTGATTTTCATGGCTGCTCCCCAAGAATCGCCACGGCAATGCGCTCTCGATGCCAGGCAGGTGCGCCGAGAAAGCTTTCACTGGCGCGGGCGCGTTTGAAGTAGAGGTGCGGGTCGTATTCCCAGGTGAAACCAACGCCGCCGTGCAACTGGATCGACTCGGACGCGCAGTGGAAATAGGTTTCAGAGCACTGCGCCTTGGCCAGCGCCGCCGCCAGCGACAGCTCGGCGGCCACCTGCGGGTCGCCTTCAGGATCGAGGACTTCCTGGGCCACGCAGGCCGCGTAATAACTGGCCGAACGTGCGCATTCGACCTGCAGCATCATGTCGGCGGCGCGGTGTTTGAGCGCCTGGAAACTGGCGATGGGTCGACCGAACTGCTGGCGTTCCTGCATATAGGCAACGCTCAGGTCGAGCACCTGCTGCGCGCCACCGGTCTGTTCGGCAGCCAGGCCGATGCAAGCCAGTTGCAGGACTCGCTCCAGGTGCGGCCAGCCCGCGCCGAACTCGCCGAGCAGGCAGTCAGCGCTGAGGTACAGCCCCTTGAGCTGAACCCGTGCCTGACGACGAGTCTGGTCCATGGTCGGCAACATTTGACGCTCGATCCCCGCCCGGTCCGCGTCCACGGCGAACAGGCTGATGCCCGCCTCGCCGGTCGATCCTGGAACCCGTGCGGCGATGATCAAGAGCTCAGCGCTGTGCCCGTCGAGCACATGATTGAGGGTTCCATCCAGCACAAAACCCTCGCCCTCGGTCACCACCGTGGCCTGAACATCCTTGGCCGCCCAGCCATTGGCGCTGCTGAAGGCCAGCGTAGCGGTGAGGCTGCCGTCGGCGATCAAGGGCAGCCAGCGTTGTTTTTGTTGTTCGTTGGCGGCCAGCAACAGCGCTGGCGTGGCCATGCAGGCGGTGGCGAAAAACGGCGAACACAGCAAGCGCCGACCCATCTGTTCCAGCAAAATCGACAGCTCGACAAAGCCCAGTCCCAGGCCGCCGTACGCTTCGGGAATATGAATCGCCGGCCAGTACATTTCGCGGCACAGGCGCTGCCACAGCACTTCGTCAAAACCTCGCTCGCTGACCATCGCCGCTCGCACGGCGGCAGAATCCGAGACATCGGCGAGAAAGCCCTCGGCCGATGCGCGGATCATTTCCTGTTCGTCGCTGAATGCAAACTCCATCGCGGCGCCTTCTGCTCGTTAGGCGGGGCACGCATGAAGCGACACCCCTCTGGCCTTCGAGTTTGGTGGCAGCGGCACACGACAGAAACGTCATCCCTGCCTAGTCCGAATGGGCGATGCCGAGGCCTCTGGACCCGCGACATCAACCGCGCCTATCGCATGGGCCGCGCCATCAAGGCCGGCCGTGTGTGGACCAACTGCTACCACCTGTACCCGGCGCACGCCGCGTTCGGCGGTGTGGGCGATACGGGGTTTCTGTATCGCCCTTCAAATAGTCATCGCGAGCAGGCTCGCTCCCACAGTGATTTGGGCCAGTTCCAAAAGGTAGGGTTCACTCCACAACCCTGTGGGAGCGAGCCTGCTCGCATGGCGTGAAACAGGCCGAGCATTAGCTCGCCTACAGCTTTTGATCTTGATGCTAGTCGCCGTGACCACAGAAACGGATATGTACACAAAACACAAAAAAAAAACACAAGTCGACCGCCTCGCTGTAGCACTCGGTAACATCCGGCCCTGTTACGGGGCGTCTTTTCAACGACTCGACATCATGCGCCCCGCCCTGCAAGGCCAAAACAGCCATGGCGTAAATTGTGCATCTAAACGCAACCCAATCCTGCTTGAAGCCGCCATGCGCCCCAAGGAACTGAAACTCTGGACCTCCGGTGTTGCCCATTTACTGGACCTTCCTCCCGGGCATGCGCGGCTGGCAGGCTTAAGTCACTGGTTGCGGCAAGTATGCCCGGTCGATCACTTCGTTCTGTTCGTCTACGAAGGCAATCATCGGCCGTTGGCGCTGTTCGACACCTTCGCAGCCGACAAGCGTGCGGTGTATGTCGATGACTATCAGTGCGGGCCCTATTTACTTGATCCGTTCTACCTGGCATGCACTCGCGGGCAAGCGCCTGGACTGTGGCGTTTGCGACAGTTCGCACCCGACCACTTCTACCTCGGCGAGTATTACCTGACGTATTACCAGCAAACCGGGCTGGCTGAAGAAGTGGCGTTTTTCGTCGACCTCGGTGGCGGCGCCATGGCCGTTCTGTCGTTGATGCGATCCACCGCCAGCTGTGCTTTTGGTCGTGACGAGATGCAGTTGATCGAGTGCGCGCAGGCCGTGGTTGAACAGGTCATCAATGAAGCCTGGCGTTTGCGTCAAGCCCAGCAACCACGCCCGGCGCAGGACCTGGACTTCAAGATCCGCGAAGCCTTCGATCAGTTCGGCGCGCACATCCTCACCGGCCGCGAACAAGAGATCGTGCAGTTGCTGCTACGCGGTCACTCCAGCGCCTCGGTCGCCGAACAACTGAGCATCAGTCCTGGCACGGTGAAAATTCACCGCAAGAACATCTACGCCAAGCTCGGCATCGGCAGCCAGTCCGAATTGCTCGGGCTGTTTATCCGCGACCTTACCGGCCAGGAACTGGTCGTCGAAGCCTGACACCTGAAACCGACTCTATCCCCCAAGGGATATATACAGCGCAAAACCCCGATTGCTAGTTTGGCCCCCGACGCACTGATTCATCACTGCAAGGGAGCCCGTCTCGTGAACAACAGCGTGAACGACACTTCGCCAAGCGATATCGAATTCTGCAATGTGGTCAAACGCTATGGCGAGGTGTCAGCCGTCAATGGCCTGAACTTCGCGGTGCGTCGCGGCTCATTCCATTCCTTCCTCGGCGGTTCCGGCTGCGGCAAAACCACCACCCTGCGCATGATCGCCGGCTTCGAACAGCCCAGTAGCGGCGAAGTGCGCCTGTCGGGCAAGAACGTTGCCGGAGTGCCGGCGTTTGAACGGCCGGTAAACATGGTGTTCCAGCATTACGCCCTCTTCCCGCACCTGACAGTGGCGCAGAACATCGCCTATGGACTGCGTTATCGCACCCCGCGACCCGACAAAAAAACCCAACTGCGCATGGCTGATGAAGCGTTGGAAATGGTGCGCCTGAGCGGCTTCGGCCAACGCAAGCCGAGTGAGCTTTCCGGCGGCCAACAGCAGCGTGTGGCCCTGGCCCGGGCGCTGGTCAACAAACCGACCGTGTTGCTGCTGGACGAGCCGCTGGCGGCGCTGGACCGCAAGCTGCGCAAGGAAATGCAATCTGAATTGCTGCGCCTGCAACGCGAAGTCGGCATCACCTTTGTGCTAGTCACCCACGATCAGGAAGAAGCCTTGTCGATGAGTGACAGCATCAGCGTGATGCACAACGGCTCGATCATCCAGACCGCCACCCCGGAACAACTGTATGAGGCGCCGGCCAGCCGTTACGTGGCCGACTTTATCGGCGAATCCAATCTGTTCAACGGCACGGTTCACCATATGCAGGGCGATTCAGTAGTGCTGCGCACCGAGCAAGGACTGGAACTGACCAGCCCACTGACGCCCACCGGCAAAGCCTTGAGCGCAGACGTCGCCGGTTGCATCGCGGTGCGCCCGGAGCTGATCAGCATCGCCAGCGCCAACGCCGACATGACCCGCGAAGTGAAGCTGCAAGGCCACGTGGAAGACCGCATCTACCTCGGCAACTCCACCGAATACCGCGTGCGCACCCAAGCCTTTGGCGTGGTTTGCGTGCGTGTGCCGCGCCAGCAGGATCACGGCGCCAATGCATTCGAACACGGCGCGGCAGTGAGCGTCGGCTGGGATCACGCCAATGGCCTGGCCATGGCGTTGTAAATCATCGATTCGTTTCATCAACCGAATGTGGAGCGTGCTATGGACCAGAAGACGTTTATCAAAACCCTGCGTAGCTGGCAGAACGGCTCGATCAGCCGCCGCGAGTTCCTTGGTCGCACAGGCCTGGGAATTGCCGCAGCGGTGGTCGCAACCAACATGCCCGGCCTGCTGACCTCCACCGCCGAGGCCGCCGAGCAGGCCAAGCTGGGCGATCGCCTGTCGCTGGCGACCTGGCCGAATTACCACAGCCAGGAAAACCTCGACACCTTCGCCAAAACCACCGGTGCGCGCGTTTCGATGAGCGTGTTCGGTTCCAACGAAGAGATGCTTGCCAAATTGCAGGCAGGTGGCAGTGGCTGGGACGTACTGGTGCCGACCAACTACACCATCAGCACTTACGTTGGCCTGGGCCTGATCGAACCCTTGGACCTGTCGCGCATTCCCAACTTTGAGGCGTCGGCTTTCCAGCAAAAATTCATGGCCCAAGGAACGGTGGACGGCAAGGTGTATGCGGTGCCGAAAAACTGGGGCACTACCGGCATGCTCTACGACGCCGGCAAACTGAAGAACGGCCCCGCCAGCTGGAAAGAATTCTGGGCAGCAGCTCAAGGCCCCGCCAGTGGCCGGACGATGGTTCACGACTACCAACTGACCGCCATCGGCAACGCGCTGAAAAGCTTCGGCTATAGCTTCAATTCCCTGGACCCGAAAGAACTGGCCGATGCCGAAAAACTGCTGATCGAGGTCAAGCCGCACCTGTTCGCCATCAACTCCGACATCCAGCCGTCAATGCGCAGCGGCGATGCCTGGCTGGCGATGTCCTGGACCGGCGATGCCTCTCAGTTGCACCGCGACAACGCGCAGATGCAGTTCGAACTGGGCAAGGAAGGTGGCGAACTGTGGAGTGACTTCTTTGCCATTCCCAAAAGCTCGGAGCACAAGGACGCGGCCTACGCCTTCATCAACTACCTGCTCGATCCGCAGCACAACAAGCTCGAAGTGTTGAGCCACGGTTACCCGAGCGGCGACAAACGCGTCGATGCGCTGCTGCCCACCGCCATGCTCGACGATCCGATCATGTACCCGGCCGCCGAAGCGCTCAGTCCTCTGGAGTTCGGTGCCGCGGCGACGCTCACCAGCCCGGCGCGCGCCGAACTGATGGCTCGCTTCAAGTCCGCCTGATCGCCTGGCCATGGCCAATGAGGAGTCCCCCATGAACGCCACCACCCACCCGCAAACGGTGCAGCCGGGCAATGCCCTGTCGGTCGAGGTTCGCCAACGGCGCAGCCTCGGCCGGCGGATCACCCTGCTGATGCTCTTGCCCTCGACCTTGTGGTTCCTGCTGCTGTTGTTGATGCCGCTGGTGATCATCCTGGTCTTCAGTTTCGGCGAGCGCAGTGCCGTGGGCGGTTACGCCGGTGGCTTCACGCTGGCCAACTACTTGAACCTCGGTTCCCGTGGCGCGGCGTTCAGTAACACGCTGATGTTGGCGCCGCTGGGCACGCTGGTGTGCCTGGTGGCGGCTTACCCGCTGGCGTATTTTCTGGCGGTCAAGGTCAGCAAGAACCGCTCGCTGCTGCTGACGCTGGTGATTGTGCCGTTCTGGACCAGTTTCCTGATCCGCACTTACGCCTGGATTTTCATCCTCAGCGGCAAGGGCATTCCGGCCTTGCTCGCCAGCGTTGGCCTTGAAGACGTGCGGCTGATCAATACGCCGTGGGCGGTGCTGATCGGCATCGTTTACGGCTACTTGCCGCTGATGGTGTTTCCGATTTACGTCAGCCTGGAAAAACTCGACAAGCGTCTGCTCGAAGCCTCGGCAGACCTGGGTGCCAGCGCTTTCGAAAGCTTCCGGCGGATCACTCTGCCACTCTCCGCGCCCGGAATCATCACCGGGGTGATGCTGGTGTTCATCCTGTTGATGGGCGAGTTCCTGATCCCGGCCATTCTCGGTGGCGGCAAAGTGTTCTTCGTCGGCAACGCACTGGTCGACCTGTTTCTGCAATCGCGCAACTGGCCCTTCGGCAGCGCGCTGGCGATGACCTTGGTGGCGATGATGCTGCTGATCATCGGCGTGTATTTGAAACTGGTGGCGCGCTATGGCGGCCGCCCTGCCGACGGAGGGTTGTGACATGTGGCTGCGCAGCTATTCGACTTCGCTGTACCTGTTTCTCTACGCACCGATCGCGTTGATCGTGCTGTTCAGCTTCAACGCCGGGCGCAGTGGCCTGGCGTTCGAATGCTGCTCGGTGCAATGGTTTGGTCGCGCGTTTGGCAACCCGTTCATCATGGAGGCGCTGGGCCATAGTGCGTTCATTGCCTTCACTTCAGCGGTGATTGCCACGCTGTTCGGCACGCTCGCGGTGTTCGGTTTGCAACGTGCCGGCGCCAAAGTGCGGTTGCTGTTCGATGCGCTGACCTATTGCGCAATCATCGTGCCCGGGATCGTCATCGGCATCTCGACGCTGATTGCGTTCATTAGCCTGTTCGACCTGATCAACCCGTTGCTGGCGAGCTGGATACCGAGCGTTCCACGGTTGAACATGGGCTTCTTTACCGTGATCGCCGCGCACTCGCTGTTCACCATGGCGTTGGTCATGGTGATCGTGCGCAGCCGCGTCGATTCACTGGACAAGGCCTTGCTGGAAGCCTCGGCCGACCTCTACGCCCCCCCCATGCAAACGTTCTGGCGGGTCACCCTGCCGCAGATCAGTCCGGCGATCATGGCCGGCTTTCTGCTGGCGTTCACCTTCAGCTTCGACGATTTCATCATCGCGTTCTTCGTCGCCGGTTCCGAAACAACCTTGCCGATCTACATCTTTTCATCCATCCGCCGCGGGGTGACCCCGGAGATCAACGCGGTTTCGACCGTCATCATCTGCGCGTCGCTGGCGCTGCTGTTCACTTCCCGTCACCTGCAAAACCGCCGAACTGGCGTCCAGGAGTCTCACCATGCGTGATCAGCTTTACATCAACGGCGAGTGGGTCAGCCCGGATCTGGGCGGTTACCTGGACGTCATCGACCCGGCCACCGGACAGGCTTTCCATCGGGTCGCCGCGGGCACCGAAGAGGACGTCGATCATGCGGTGCGCGCCGCCAGGCGAGCGTTCGATAACGGCTGGAGCCAAACCACTGGCGCCGAGCGCGCGCAGTGGCTGGAAGCGTTGGCTGATGAACTGGACAGTGGTCAACAGGCGTTGGCTGAACTGGAAGTGCGCGACAACGGCAAACCGTTGCCCGAAGCGCAGTGGGACGTTGGCGATGCGATCGGTTGCTTTCGTTACTACGCCGGATTGGCCAGGGAACTGGATCAACAGCAGGACCAACTGCTGGCGCTGCCGGACGAGCGTTTTCGCTGCCGCATCCGCCATGAACCGATCGGCGTTGCCGGGCAGATCATCCCCTGGAACTACCCGCTGCTGATGGCCGCGTGGAAGGTCGCGCCCGCCTTGGCCGCCGGGGCCACGCTGGTGTTGAAACCGTCCGAACTGACACCACTGACGGCGCTGGAACTGGCTGCGGCCGCCGACCGCATCGGTCTGCCGGCCGGGGTCCTGAACGTCGTGACCGGTTTTGGAGCCGACGCCGGCGGTCCACTCACCGAACACCCCGGCGTGGACAAACTGGCCTTCACCGGCAGTGTGCCCACCGGGGCTAAAATCATGTCGGCGGCCGCTCGCGACATCAAGAACATCAGCCTGGAGCTGGGCGGAAAGTCTGCGTTGATTGTGTTCGACGACGCCGATGTCGAAGCAGCGGTGGAGTGGATACTGTTCGGGATTTTCTGGAACCAGGGCCAGGTGTGCAGCGCCACTTCACGCTTGCTGGTACAGGAAAACATCGCCTCGCGGTTGATCGAGCGACTGGTTGAGGAAACCCGCAAGATCACCATCGGCCCGGGGCTGGAACCTGGCGTGTTGTTGGGCCCTTTGGTCAGCCGGGGTCAACACGACAAGGTCCTCGGCTTTATCGATCAGGGACTGGCCAGCGGCGCACGCCTGCTCACCGGAGGTCGGCAGCCGGCGTATCTGCCAGAGGGTTATTTCATCGAACCGGCCATCTTCGACGAGCCCGGACAAAGCAGCATCCTCTGGCGCGAAGAGGTGTTCGGCCCGGTGCTGTGCATCAAGCGCTTCAAGACCGAAGAGCAAGCCTTGCAAATGGCCAACGCCAGCCGCTTCGGCCTCGCCGCCGCCGTGATGAGTGCTGATTTGCAACGTACCGCCCGCGTCGCCAACCAACTGCGCGCCGGGATTGTCTGGGTCAACTGCTCGCAACCCACCTTCGTCGAGGCACCGTGGGGCGGCATGAAACACAGCGGTATTGGCCGGGAACTCGGCCAATGGGGGCTGCAAAATTATCTGGAGGTGAAGCAAGTGACCGAATACGTCAGCGACCAGCCATGGGGCTGGTATCTGAAATAGCCAGCCAGTGAAGAAAATCCACTGAAACACCCCTGTAACAGCTGGCGAAGCCTGCGTCCGGCTGCGCAGGTGGCCTATCACATCCATGAACCGCTGGGCGTGGTCGGGCAGATCATCCCGTGGAACTTCCCGATCCTGATGGCCGCCTGGAAACTCGCCCCGGCCCTGGCGGCCGGTAACTGCGTGGTGCTCAAGCCTGCCGAGCAAACACCGCTGGGCATCACCGTGCTGATGGAGCTGATCGGCGACCTGCTGCCACCGGGCGTGCTGAACGTGGTGCAAGGTTTCGGCAAAGAAGCCGGCGAAGCCCTGGCCACCAGCAAACGCATCGCCAAGATCGCCTTCACCGGCTCGACCCCGGTCGGCTCGCACATCATGAAATGCGCCGCCGAAAACATCATTCCATCCACCGTGGAGCTGGGTGGCAAGTCGCCGAACATCTTCTTCGCCGGCATCATGCAAGCCGAAGAAACCTTCATCGAAAAAGCCGCCGAAGGGCTGGTGCTGGCGTTCTTCAACCAGGGCGAAGTCTGCACCTGCCCATCCCGTGCCTTGGTGCAAGAGGGCAACCTGACGACCGGGTATTACATCCAGCCGACCCTGCTCAAGGGCACCAACAAAATGCGCGTGTTCCAGGAGGAAATCTTTGGCCCGGTGGTGAGCATCACCACCTTCAAGGACGAAGCCGAAGCCCTGGCCATCGCCAACGACACCGAGTTCGGCCTGGGTGCCGGCCTCTGGACCCGCGACATCAACCGCGCCTATCGCATGGGCCGCGCCATCAAGGCCGGTCGTGTGTGGACCAACTGCTACCACCTGTACCCGGCGCACGCCGCGTTCGGCGGTTACAAGAAATCCGGCGTCGGTCGTGAAACCCACAAACCTTCCAACACTGATATTTTTTCAACTAGCTGCATCCAGTTCATCCTCCAATGGGTAGTACAGGTAGTAGCCATAGCTGCTGAACTGATCACCTTCTGGAGAGATTTGCATGAACGCTAAACGAGTCCTGGGCATTGTCAGTCATACGCTTGCTGCCACCTGCTTGCTGGTCACAATACCAGCTGCCTATGCACAAACAGATCTGCCCGACAGCATCAAGGTCCCTGACGGTCACAAGGTCGCGCTGGAGACCGTGGGCG
Organism: Pseudomonas sp. LS2P72; assembly: GCF_054897865.1. Lineage (NCBI taxonomy): Bacteria > Pseudomonadati > Pseudomonadota > Gammaproteobacteria > Pseudomonadales > Pseudomonadaceae > Pseudomonas > Pseudomonas sp. LS2P72. The sequence goes on along the minus strand of NZ_CM142708.1, from coordinate 2,860,397 downwards.
TGGGCGAAATCACGTATGAGTGTCGCGACAAAGCGAACGCCGCCGGCCAGACTGAATGGACTTTCGTCGGGCCCAAAGCAGTACTTAATGATCGCAGCGGCAAACAGGTCGGCACCTACTTCGGGCCGCCTGCCACCTGGCAAGCCAAAGACGGCTCTAAAATAACCGGGACGCAACTGGCGGTAGCACCCACAGGTACTGGTGACCTCCCTTATCAGTTGGTCAAGGCCAACCCTGCGGAAGGCAAAGGCGCGATGAGCAATGTCAGTTATATCCAGCGGGTGGCCGTAAAAGGCGGCGTAGCGCCCATGACCGCATGCACCGCCGCAAACAAAGGCGAACGCGAGGTAGTGAAATATCAGGCTGACTATATTTTTTGGGCAGCCAATTAAGCCAACGATCCAGAATAGGCTGGTAGCGCACAAAGTCGTCTACTCTGATGGAACCCCAGCCCAATGGCTGGGTATCTACCACCTGCTGACGGCTGAAAACCTTGTCTCTACCTGAGCCCTGTTTTGACTATGAAACCTGCCTGGCTGCTTGCGCCCGGGGCGAGCAGCAGGCATTGCGGGACTTGTATGAGCAGGAAAGTTCTCGTCTTTTGGGGGTTGCCAAGCGAATCGCTCGCGATAACGCCTTGGCCGAAGACATCGTGCACGATGTCTTTATCAAGATATGGACTCGTGCCGCCAGTTTCGATCCGACGCGAGGCTCTGCGCGTGGCTGGATCTACAGCGTGACGCGGCATTTGGCGCTGAACTTCATGCGAGATAACGCCCGGGAGGTGCAAGTCAGCGAGCACAGCGAAATGGCACTGCAAGCTTTAGCGTCCATGGAAACATCGCCAGAGAGTGTGGACAACTTCGATTATCGAGCCCGTACAGGACGTATTTATGTGTGCCTTGAGCAACTGGAGCCGGTGCGTCGCAACTGTATCCTTCATGCTTACGTAGACGGCTATTCGCATTCCGAAATATCGCAGAAACTGGGCGCACCGCTGGGGACCGTCAAAGCCTGGATCAAACGCAGTCTGGTGGTATTGCGGGAGTGCATGGGATGACTATAAGCCCAGAGGATGACAACCCCGACAACATTGACGAACTGGCGAGTGAGTATGTGTTAGGCACGTTGTCGGCAGAGCAACGCATCAAGATAAAAAAGCGTATCGCTCAGGAGGCCGATTTGCGAGCTGCTGTCGATGCGTGGGAACAGCGTTTGCTTGCGTTGACCGAACTGGCTGAACCGCAGAACCCCACTCCGCTACTCTGGAGGCGAATCGAACGCAGCTTGAACAGCAATGACCGGCGAGCATCAGGAGTGGCCGCCGCCGCGAAGCCAATTTCATGGTGGAACCTTCTTCCGCTTTGGCGTGGGCTCGCGGGAACAGGTCTTGTCGCGACGCTGTTGCTCGGAGCAGTACTACTGATACAAACAGCTCCGGTAAATCCGACCACCTACCTGGTCGTTCTGGTGGCCCCGCAGAATCAGGCGCCCGGCTGGGTCATTCAGGCGAGCAACCCAAGAAAAATCCAACTGATACCTTTGGGGGTAGCGCAAGTCCCAACCGATAAAGCACTTGAGTTCTGGACCAAAGCGGACGGGTGGCAAGGACCGGTATCCCTTGGACTGGTCAAACCAGGGCAAACGCTTTCAGTCCCTCTGGATAAATTACCGCCGCTGGAACCCAACCAGCTCTTTGAATTGACTCTTGAAAATCCCAGTGGATCACCGACCGGCAAGCCCACAGGACCGGTGCAGTTCATTGGCCGGGCCGTTAAAGTCATCTGACCATGGGCGCTTTGAAGGAAAAGGCCGCAGAGGCGGCCTTGTTTGTCCCTCACATCTCTACCTGAGTTCCCAGTTCAATCACTCTGTTCAGTGGCAATTTGAAATACTTCAGGTTGCTGTTGGCGTTTTTCAGCAAAAACGCGAACAAGCTCTCTCGCCAGCGCGCCATCCCAAAGCGCCTGGTGGGGATCACTGTCTCCCGGCTGAGGAAATAGGTCGTGCGCATCGGGCTGAAATCCAGCTCATTCAAATGACACAGACTTAAGGCCATGGGTACGTCAGGCTCCTCGATAAAACCAAAGTGCAGACTGACCCGGAAGAATCCTTCGCCATAGGCTTCGACCTCAAACCTTCTGTCAGCACTTACGCGAGGGCTGTCTTCAGACACTACCGTGAGCAACACGACTTGTTCATGCAAAACCTGGTTATGCATCAGGTTATGCAGCAGCGCATGAGGAACCGCATCGGCCCTGGCCGTCAGAAACACCGCGGTGCCTTGCACGCGATGGGGAGGCTGCGTACGGATGCTGCCGATGAAGAGCGGCAGAGGAAGCGCGGTTTCATCCAGCCGCTCAACAACAATCTTCCTGCCCCGCTTCCAGGTCGTCATCAAAATGAACAGGCCGATGCCGGCAATCACCGGGAACGCACCGCCCTGAAAAATCTTCGGCGCATTGGCCGCGAAATACAGACCGTCTACCAGCAAAAATCCGAGCAGTATCGGGATGGCCAACCAGCGCGGCGTTTTCCACAGGAGCAGGACGACAGCCGAAGACAGGATTGTTGTGATCAGCATGGTCCCCGTCACAGCGACACCATAAGCTGCGGCCAAAGCACTGGACGACTCGAAACCAATCACCAACAACACGACACCGACCATCAACGCCCAGTTAACCGTGCCGATGTAGATCTGTCCCTGCTCCTGACTGGAGGTGTGCTGGATAAACATGCGAGGGACGTAACCCAGCTGGATGGCCTGGCGCGTCAGGGAGAAAGCACCGGAGATCACGGCTTGAGAAGCAATGATGGTCGCCAGTGTGGACAGCGCGACCATCGGCAGCAGTGCCCAACTCGGCGCGAGCAGATAGAACGGATTGCGCACAGTCTCCGGATTCTCCAGGATCAGTGCACCCTGGCCAAAATAATTGAGCACCAGCCCTGGCAACACCAAAATGAACCACGCGCGAGAAATCGGTTTGCGACCAAAGTGGCCCATGTCGGCATACAGCGCTTCAGCACCGGTCAATGCCAACACGACGGCGCCCAAAATCGCCACACCCATTCCCGGATGAGCTACAAAAAACTGCACGGCCCACGCAGGATTAAGCGCTTGCAGCACTTCGGGGCGCTGCAAAATACCGTAGATCCCGAGTGCACCCAACACCACAAACCACAGCACCATGACCGGGCCAAACAGAATGCCGATGCGAGCGGTGCCGTGTTTTTGTATCAAGAACAACGCCACCAACACGACCACTGACAGCGGCACAACCCAATGCTCTATTCCGTCGAACGCCAGTTGTAGCCCTTCAACCGCAGAGAGCACCGAAATCGCCGGGGTGATCATGCTGTCCCCGTAAAACAGTGCCGCCCCGAACAGGCCGAGCAGCACCAGTACCTTGCTCATGTGCGGATAAGGGGCGGCGGCCCGGCGGGCTAAAGCCGTCAACGCCATAATGCCGCCTTCACCCTGGTTGTTGGCGCGAAGGATGAACAGCACGTATTTGATCGAGACGACCCAGATTAGTGACCAAAAGATCAACGACAGAATGCCCAGCACGCCGTCGTGATTTACCTGAACACCATAGTGACCGGAAAATACTTCTTTCAGCGTGTAGAGGGGGCTGGTGCCAATGTCCCCGTAAACCACTCCGACAGCAGCGATGAGTAAGCCCACTCCTGAGGCTTTGGATTGGAAGTCTTCGTTTTCAACGGTCGCTGTCTCACTCAAGGGGCGTTTCTCTCAATTGACGGGAGTCACTGCACGCCATCCTTGGGCAGTACATTTTTCCAGGGCCATTGGAAAAGCAAGGCGCATGGACGATCTAAAAATCGTGGCCAGTATCGTTGCGGGCAAAATCCCATACCGTAAAGAAAGCGTAAAAATACTTCGGTATCGCAACAAGACATCTGGCTTTTCATCCACCCCTACTTGGCGGAATGCACCCGTCAGATAGGGTTCGTTGTCAGTCCTTCGCGTTAGGCTGCAATCGGCCAGAAGCGCTCGATGGGCAACGGGATCGCTTGTCATCGGATGCAGGCTACATGAAGTGACCTAGCATTCTTCGCTATAGGATGAACATACCCTGGCCCTGCCAGTTTTCTTCGCCTCGTAAAGTTGCTTGTCCGCGGCTTCTATCAACGCCTGGAATTCAAGGTCGTCAGTGGGCGTCAATGTTGCGACGCCTAGAGAAAGAGTGACCACACGATCTACATCAGAAGCAGAATGCTCGATACCCAGCGCCCGGATATGCTCTTGCATTTTTTCTGCAAGTTGGACCGCTCCGCACAGATCTGTATTGGGTAGGATGCAGGCAAACTCTTCGCCACCATACCGAGCGACCAAATCGTAGGGGCGTCTAACCGTTTCAGATAACGCTTGGGCAACAGATTTCAAGCAGCCATCTCCAGACTGGTGCCCATATTGGTCGTTGTAGCGCTTGAAAAAGTCGACATCCGCCATGATGAGCGACAGCGGCTTTTGCTCTCGAAAGCACTGGCGCCAATCCGCCAATATGTCCTCATCGAATTTGCGTCGATTAGCCACTCCCGTAAGGCCATCCATTAATGCCATGGAACGCAGCAGATCGTTCTGTAGTTTCAGGGTCAGGTGTGTTCGCACACGGGCTCTGACAATGATTGGATTGATGGGTTTGCTGATGAAGTCGACCGCGCCAAGCTCCAGTCCCAGTACCTCATCCGACTCCTGCTGCTGTGCGGTAATGAATATGATGGGAATGTCCTGGGTCGCAGGGTCAGCCTTGAGTCGACGGCATACTTCATGCCCGTCCATGCCCTCCATGACCACGTCCAGCAGAATCAGATCGGGTAGTTGGGTCTGGCATACCGTGATCGCCTGCTCGCCGCTGGTGGCCATGAACACATCACAGTCCTGACGAAACAACTCATGGAGTACCCGGATATTGATCGGTTGGTCGTCGACAATGAGGAGTTTGGGACGGTTATGGGGGTGTGGTAACCAGGTTTGCATCGATTGTTCCATCAGGCAGATCTCAACAGTTCACGACCAATCGGCATCGCAGCGGAAAAGTCTAGCGACTGCACCATGACAACCAGTTCGTCGAACTGTGGGCGCAGGGATTGCGGCGTTTTTGACGCCAATGCGTCTGCCAGCTCTATGGCTTGAAGGTTGCCCGCTTCCAGCAACAGCAAAATCTCCTCAAGGGATTCTCGCCATTGCGCGAGCGCCATCAATTCGGAGTCAACACAGACCTGTGCGCTCGGGCTCTGACCAAAGTCGACATTCATCTGCTCAAGGCTTTGTTGCAATAACCTGCTCAATTCATCAAACCATGTTGCGTCAGAAAAGATGCTTGCGACAGACTCTGCATCGCCGTGTTTTAGTGTGTGCTCCAAATCGCCGGCCAGCAGCGAGAGCGCATTGGCACCCATGGTGCCGCTGCTACCTTTAATTGTATGGAGCACAAAAGCTGCCCCAGATACGTCTTGCCGCTGGATCTGATCGTGCAACCGGCCAAGCAGTTTTTCTAGCTCGGGGCCAAAGTTGCACAGCACGTTGCGGATCAAATCGAGGTCGCCACCAAAGCGGCTAATGATCGATGCACGAGACTCGATCACGCCTTCTCCTGTGTTGGCGTGGCCCGAGCCTGGAGATGCCTGGCGGTCCTCAAGGCCCACTTGAAAAAGCAATGTCGCGACGAGTTGTTCCAGATCTATGGGCTTGCCTACATGCTCATTCATCCCCGCAGCAAGACAGGCCTCACGGTCGGTATTGGAGGCATTTGCGGTCATCGCCACGATCGGCAGCGATGCAAACCGTGGATTCGATCGAATGCGACGGGTCGCCTCCAGGCCATCAATATCCGGCATCTGGATATCCATCAACACGGCGTCGAAGGGCACCTTCTCAGCCATCACCCTGCTCACACCCTCCAGACCACCTTCAGCCAGCGTCACTTGAGCACCTTCTCCTGTCAGTAACTCATCGGCAACCTGCCGATTAAGCATGTTGTCTTCCACTACCAATAGCCGCAGCCCGGCCAGGCGCTGCGGCCTGTCAACAGTTGACTTGGACGGGAGTGACTGCGCAAGGCCATTACCGTTGAGTGCTCTCTGAACAGCGTCGGATAACTGCTTGGGCGTGACAGGCTTGGTGAGAAACCCCACGAAGGGAGCGTCTCCCATCTCGCTTGCGTCGGCCAACACTTCACGGCCGTAAGCGGTAATCATAATGATCATTGGAGGAGGTACGCCGTTGCCCTGCTGATGGATCAATTGCGCAGCGCTCAGCCCATCCATATCGGACATCCGCCAGTCCATCAGTACCACGTCGTAGGCTTCGCCTCTCGCCTGGGCGTTTTTCACCCATTCCACTGCTTGCGTGCCACCACTCACGTGGTCGGCCTCCCACCCTAATGCATGAACGGTTCGCAACAGTAATTCACCCGCCATGGCATTGTCGTCGACTACCAGTATCCGTATGGACACATCGACGCCAGAGCTGTCAGAACTCAGCAGCAATTTCGGCGCTACATCCAGAGTGATATCGAACCAGAAGCGGCTTCCCATACCCTGCTGGCTCTCCACCTGAAGTTCACCGCCCATCAAGCTGACCAACCGCTTACAGATCACCAAGCCCAGACCGGTGCCGCCAAAGCGGCGTGTGGTTGAAGCCTCGGCCTGAGTGAATCCTTCAAAAATGCGCTGAAGTTGCTCCGGGCTGATACCGATACCTGTATCAGAAACGGCGATGCGCAATTTCACAGAGTTTTCCGTGCGCATCAATTGCTCGACGCTGACCACGATCTGGCCTTCCAGGGTGAACTTGAGGGCGTTACCCGCCAGGTTGATCAGCACCTGTTGCAGCCGCAAGCTATCGCCTATCAGGTCGTTGGGTAGATTGGAGTCCAAGTCGAACATGACCTCGACTTCTTTCTCGTCCTGGTTGCCGGCCAGCACAACGGAGAGGTCACGCATGAGCGATTCGAGTTCGAATGGGTGCACGTCGAGTTGCAGCTTGCCAGCCTCAATCTTGGAGTAATCAAGGATGTCATTGAGCAAGCCCAACAGTGATTTCGCAGCGGACTGTGCTTTGGTCACATAGTCGAGTTGACGACCATTCAGGTCAGTGTTCTGCACCAACTGCAACATGCCCAGCACGGCATTCATCGGCGTGCGTATTTCGTGGCTCATATTGGCCAGGAACGACGATTTGGCCGCACTCGCGGTATCGGCCTGCTCCTTGGCATACAGCAGATGTGATTCCAGCTCGCGCTGGGAGGTGATGTCCCGATTGATACCCGTCACACGCAAAGCCGCACCACTCGGACTGCGTTCGATCTGCGCACCTGCCTGTACAAAGCGGATCTGGCCGTCCGGGCGAACGACACGGAAAATGGTGTCGTACACGCCACTCCCCTCGACTGCCGCACTCAGCTTTTCAGCCGCTGCCACCGCATCATCGGGGTGAACTCGCGAATACCAGTGCTGATAATCCAGACCATTATTGCGCAACGTCAGTGGCTGACCGTAGAACTCGAACATGCGGTCATTCCACTGCAAGGTATTGTCGGCCAACGTCCAGGACCAGATGCCCAGTTCGGCTACCTCAGCAGCCATCACTAACTGGTCGTGCACCGCCATCAGTTCACTACGTTGTTTCTGCGTCGTCTCCAGGCTCGCAGCCAGCTCCCTTTCAGCGGCTTTACGTTCGGTGATGTCCACCGCGATGCCCAGGTAGCCGCTCAATTTCCCGTCGTCATCACGCATGGAGGTGACCACCAGCGTGACAGGTAGCCGCGAGCCGTCCTTACGTATGTAAGTCCACTCCCGGGTTTCTGCACCTTCAAGCTCAGGTTTATAGGTAAACACACGGAAACCATCGATTGTCTGAGCGTACTCCTCGCCCAGTTCAACGCTACGAGCCGCGACTTCCTCTGGTACATGGATCAGCGCTGGTGTGTGTTTTCCCAGTAACTCATCGGCGTTATACCCCAACAAATGCTCGGCACCTTTGTTGAACACACGGATAACACCATCGAGATCTGTCGCAATGATCGAGACCTCAGTGGCCGAGCGCAGCACGCTGCCTAACAATAGATTGAGATGCCGCAACTCCGACGTTCGCTGCGCAACCTGCTCCTCCAGGTTTGAATTGAGTTCAAGAATTCGGGCTTCTGCTACTTTTTTCGCCGAGATATCCCTTAACGTATTGGAGGCTCCAACGACGCGACCACCCTCTCCATAAATGGGTGAGATGCTGGCGGAGATATCGATCAGCCGGCCATCTTTACCGCGGCGCTGGGTATCAAAGCCGGTGATACGCTCCCCGGCCCTTATGCGCGCGAGGATATGGGCTTCCTCGGCTACAAACTCCTCAGGAACAACCAGACTGACCAGCGCGTTTCCCACAGCCTCCTCGGCGGTGTAGCCAAAAAGGTGCTCGGCACCTTTGTTCCAGTTGGTGACGATGCCATCGAGTGTTTTTCCAATAATGCCATCGGCCGAGCTTTCGACGATGGAGGCCAGCCTTGCCTGTTCGGCTAATATCTGCCGCCGGCGTTGGCGGCTGACACTCACGACACCCGCCAGAGTAGCCAATAAAAGAGTGAGCAGACCACCCATCAACAGAACGACTGTTGGTGAAACCTGATGCAGGCGCTGGATGAACAACGGATGCGCGCCGAGTTCGATTTGCCATCGCCTCCCGTATACCTCGCGCTCCAACAGATGGGTCATCAGCGTTTCACGGCTGGCCGAGCCGTTGGTGCTTTCATAAAACAGCTTCTCATGCCCAGGGACAGTGATATCCCTCAATCGCAGATGCACCGTCTCGTTTTCTATGCGCAGGCCTCTGAGGACCTGCTCTGTCTGCAACACGACATAAATCCAGCCAAACGCTGCTGTCTCTCGGTCAACAGCGGTCGCCGGAGTCTCTCCGCCGCGAAAGATGGGCATCAAAACCAGGAAAGACTGCTGCGGTTTCGCTGTGTCCTGTATCAAAGTGATGGGCCCGGTTATCCGTGCCACACCGCTCTGCATCGAGGATTGGGCAGCCTCTCGCCGCGCTGTTTCCGAAGCTATGTCCAAGCCAATTGCAGCCTGGTTACCCTCAGCCGGTTCGACATACTGGACAACGTAACGCTCGCCTGAATGGGGTGAGAATTGACGAATGGAGAAATCGGCTTTGCCATCGGTCCGAGCGTATTTGAGAAATTCGCGTTCATCGCGCTCCGATACTCGCCTGATAAAGCCCAAAGCACTTGCGCCGGGGAACTCGGCAGCGAGGTCGCGCGTTTTGTGATATTGGCCAAAAACTTCGCGACTGATGCCATGTTCACCCGCTGTCAGCACCGCTCCACGAGCGCCCCGCAATCCGTATTGGTAAAGATCGAGGCGAGTTAAAACCAACTCTGCGGCTTCCTCGGTAGCCGCGGCGATCGCGTCTTGAGCCTGCTGCTGGTTGATGCGTTCGACGATCCAGCCACCCAGAATGCTTGCCCCTAACCCCACTACCAGAGTGATGGCTACTCCCCTGCTCAATGCAAAAAACTTATGTTTTCTCACCCGCATTGTCCCATTGCAGAAGACCTTCAAGCCTTCAATATTAAAGTTAGAACCCTGTTGAGAGCGTCTGTAACTTAGTTTGCATGCACCACATTAACCATGAACCCCGTGGATAAAAATGTGCATATTTGAGCAAAGGGAAGAGGACGCAAATGTAGATAAACGTCTTGTCGCACATTCCTTTGGCCCTCGCAAATCCCTTCTATTCAATAACAAAAAATCCTCCCCAGCTTTTCGACGGTGGGCGGCCCTGTCTGTGTCCCCGAATGCGCTCAGATCAGGCCCGTCAATCGTTGAAGTCTTTCGAGGTCCGCTCTGAAATGCTTTGTCCATTAGGGGCCCGAGGACAGCTGTAACGGAGGACGCAGTACAACTGTGACTAGCTGCGGCGTTCAATTATGCTTTTTTGCAAGCTTTTCAGGCGCAGGGTCGCGCGTTGTACAGCGGCCATCTTTTCTGGACGCTTCATCCGCTTCCATTTTCTGATGTCTTCCTTGGTGCGACCGCAGCTCAAACACAGCTCGCTGTTCAGCTGGCAAACGGAAATGCATGGGTTCTCGATGTCCTTGGCCATGGTTTAACTCCGCGTGGATTGTGTACGTGTTAAACGCTGCCGCCAGTCACCGGCATTCGACCACTGACATTGCTCTTCAGTATCGAATGCAGCTTGGCCGACACCTGACTGACGTGAACATTCGCTTCACTTAATGTCAGGGTCGTCACTCTGCCTGAGACCGTGCGGAAAATCGCGTTCCTACGTAAAATTCAGGTCTGTACGCGGAACACGAAAGAACTGAAGGGTTAGCCAATCTGCTGCACCGACCGGTTGAATCCACAGCCAAAAACGGCCAGTGATGAGGCACCTTAGGCCTTCAACGACCGGAGTGCTGCTCCAGTATTGCGCAGGCTTCGGTGGTAAAGATGTATCTCTTGTCTGGTTGAAAAAGGATTACACCTTCATCACATAGGCGTTTGAGCACTTCACGCACACAAATGAACGACAACTCGGCAGCAAATGATTCCAGGTAGGCATGCACGTCGCGCGCATTGATGGAACGTCCATCTCTGGCGGCGATCAGCAAGGCGTCGATAACTTTCAAGCGGATCAAGCTGGTGCGCAGTCCGTAGTAACGCAGCAACTCACGGATATGTTTATTAGTGCTGCGATCTGACTCGGATGCTCGTTGAGTTGCCGCATTCTGGAATTGCAATTGCGTAACGGGGGGTGCTGATGCTGAGTGTTTGTACATGCGAATACTCCTTTTCAGAAATGTACGGTTTGCAAAGATTCTTCGACTCCAAGTCTCCAGATTTAGATGCACGACTGTTTTGTTTTTGGTTTTTTTGACATTTTTTTACCAAGCTCTCTCGTAGAGTGGCTTGTCCGGTCATACAGGTAGCTGTCAATGAATCCCCCCAACCCTTGCGAAATGGACGAAGATATCCTCACTCAAGCTGCGCATTGGTGTGTGCGATTGCATGATGAAACCTGCACGACCGAAGAACGCCTGACCTTTCAGCAGTGGATTCAGACCGATCCGCGTCACGCATTCGAGTACGCCAAAATGCTTGAAGTCTGGGACCTCAGCGACCAGTTACCCGACAATCAAAGCACATCGAAAAAACTGCTGACCGACACATCAGCCCGGCATCACGGCGCCCGCAAAATGTAACGTGGGAGCTGAATCCACATTACCGCGTTCCATCGTCTGCCACAGGCTCGGCGAGGCTGACACGGCGACTACGCAACCGATTTGCCGCGGACAAGACCCAGACAAAGAACACCGGTACCCACAAGACCCCGAGCACTGTCGCCGCCAGCATACCGCCGATCACGCCCGTGCCGATCGCTCGCTGGCTGGCAGCTCCCGCACCCGTTGCAATAGCCAGAGGCACCACGCCGAGAATGAAGGCCAGGGACGTCATGACGATCGGACGAAAACGCAGACGCGCGGCCTGAGCCGCTGCTTGCGCAAGGCTCGCGCCTTGAACGTGAAGTGCCTTGGCAAACTCGACAATGAGGATTGCATTCTTCGCCGCCAGTCCAATGATCGTAATCAGCCCCACCTTGAAATAGACATCATTGGGCAGGCCCATGACCGTCACCGCGGCTACAGAACCGAGCATGCCGACAGGCACGATCAACAGCACGGCAACGGGAATCGTCCAGCTTTCATACAGCGCCACCAGTACCAGCAGCACCACGATCAACGATAACCCCAGCAGCAGCGGCACCTGATCGCTGGCCTGTTTTTCCTGAAGTGACAACCCGGCCCACTCAAGGCTGAAGCCGGCCGGTAACTGACGGGCCATTTTCTGCAGTTCTTCCATGGCTTGACCGGTGCTGTAACCCGGAGCGGCATCGCCGGAAAAACGTAGCGACGCCGACCCGTTGTAGCGCGCGATCTGCAGTGGCCCGACCTGCCACTCGAAACGGCTGAACGCTTCCAGTGGTACCAATCGGTTCTGTCGATTGGGCACTTGCAGGCGCAGCAGCGCTTCAGGCGTCTGCCGACTGAAGCTGTCCGCCTGAACGATCACCCGCTGCATCCGCCCCTGATTGGCAAACTCATTGATTTGTTCCGAGCCCAGCGCCGAGGTCAACGCTGAACTGATCACATCAAAACTCACACCGAGGGCTTCGGCTTTTTCGCGGTCGATGCTGACATTGATCTGAGGCGCATCCGCCAGGCCATCCTCCATCAGGTAATCGATCACCGGCGACGCCTTGGCCGCCTCCAGCAATTGGGTTCGGGCCTTCAACAGCGCTTCGTGCCCCTGACCTGCCAGATCCTGCAACCGTAACTCGAAACCGTTCGAGGTGCCGAGGCCGTCCACCGGCGGCGGTACCACGCTGAACAGCGTGCCGTCAGCGGCGTTCTCAAAAGCCTCATTCGCGCGCCGGGCCACCGCGTTGCTGGCCTGGCCATCGCCGCGAACCGACCAGTCCTTGAGGCTGGTAAACGACAACGCCGCGTTAGCCCCGACCCCGGAAAAACTGAACCCCATGATGGCCAGCACCTGATCCGTGGCGGGTTGCGCCTGGGCATAGTGCTCCCACGCTTGCACCGTCACATCCGTGCGCGAAGCCGAAGCCCCAGGTGGTAGCTGGATATCCGTGATGATGTAGCCCTGATCCTCGGACGGCATGAATGAGGATGGCAATCGGTGATAGGCAAAAGCGAGTACCAGCAACAATATGAGGTAAAGGCCCATGCTGCGAGTGCTGCGCCGGACCCAGCTCGAACTGAACCGCTCGTAGCGCCGGGCCAAGGCATCGAAGCGTCGATTGAAGCCGTTCGCCCAGCGGTTGGGTCGTAGCGCTTTCGCCGGGTCGAAAGGTTTTAGCAAGGTGGCACACAGGGCCGGCGTCAGGGTCAACGCCAGGAATCCGGAGAATAGAATCGACACCGACAGTGCCATAGAGAACTGCTGGTAGATCACCCCCACCGAACCGCCCATGAACGCCAACGGCAGGAATACCGCCGCCAGCACCAGGGTGATGCCAACAATCGCCCCGCTGATCTGCTGCATCGCTTTGCGGGTCGCGTCTTTGGGCGACAGGCGCTCGTGAGTGATCAAGCGCTCGACGTTCTCTACCACGACAATGGCGTCGTCCACCAGAATGCCAATGGCCAGCACCATGCCGAACAGGGTCATCATGTTGATCGAAAACCCTAACGGCGCCATCACCGCGAGGGTGCCCAGCAGGCAGACCGGCACCACAATGGCCGGAATCAGCGTGTAACGCAGGTTCTGCAGAAACAGCAGCATCACCAGGAACACCAGCACCATGGCTTCGATCAGGGTGTAGATGACTTGCTTGATCGCCACGTCGACAAAGTATGAGGTGTCATAAGGCACGCTCAGCGTCATGTTCGCTGGCAGCGTGCTCGACAGTTGATCCAGCCGGGCCTTGATCGCCGCTGCCGTTTGCAGCGCGTTGGCACCGGGCGCCAATTGCACCGACATGGCCGCCGCAGGTTTGCCGTTCAGGCGAGCGTCGAAGCGGTAGTCCTGACGACCCAGTTCGACTCGGGCCACATCGTGAATCCTGACACTGGAGCCGTCGTCATTGGCCCGCAGCACAATGTTACCGAACGCCTCCACGGATTCGAGCTGACCCTGCACCATGACGGTGGCGGTAATGTGCTGCTCGGAAGGCCCCGGACGTTCGCCCATGCTGCCGGCGGGTACTTGCACGTTCTGCCCGGCGATGGCTTTACTGACATCGGCCATCGACAGGTTGTAACCCACAAGCCGGGCAGGATCGACCCAGATGCGCATAGCCCGTTCAGCGGTGTACATCTGCACCCGCCCTACCCCTGCCACGCGGCGAATCTCGTTATTGATGCCCCGCGCGGCGTAGTCTGCCAACCCGATCGAATCCTGCTGCCCATCGGTGTAGGACAAGGCATAGATCATCAGAAAGTTGGCACGTACCTGCTCCACTGTCAGGCCTTGCTCAATCACCGCTTGGGGCAAGCGCCCGACTACCCGTTGCAAGCGGTTCTGGACGTCGACCTGCGCCATGTCGGGATCGATGCCCGGCTTGAAGGTGATGGTGGTTTCGGCACTGCCATTGGCACTGTTGGATTCGTAATACAGCAAATCCTTGAGGCCGTTGAGCTCCTCCTCGATCAGACTGGTGATGTTCTGATTGATGATCTGCGCCGAGGCACCGGGGTAGCTGGCACTGACACTGATTTGCGTCGGTGCCACGTCCGGGTATTGGCTGACCGGCAAGGTGCCCAGGGTCAGCACTCCCGCCAGCGCAATGAACAACGCGATGACCCAGGCGAAGTTCGGACGGTTAATGAAAAAATCGGGCATCGGTAAGATCCTGGCTGACAACCGTGGGTAAAAGCGTCACGCCCTCAGTTATGGGCCTGCTGTTCGGCCAAGGTGATTATGTTGACCTTGGTGCCGGCACTGAGCTTGTCGGCGCGCTCGATCACCACTTGCTCACCGGCCGCTAGTCCCTGGGTGATCTGCCAGTCGGAACCGAGCATTGCGCCGGTGCTGACCACGCGTTCGCGCACCACCCCTTGGGCGTCCACCAGCATTAACCTGGCCTGGCCGTCGGCACCGCGCTGCACCGCTTGCTGCGGCACGAACAACGCTTGCGGATCGATCCCCGCCGGCGCTACGACCCGCACATACATGCCCGGCAGCAGTACGCTGTCCGGGTTAGGAAACTCGCCGCGCAAGGTGACTTGGCCGGTGCTTCGATCGACCGAAATATCGGAGAATATCAGCTTGCCTTGTCGAGTTTGTGCCGGATTGCCGACCTGTACCGTAACCTTGGCTGCACCCGCACCAGTGAGCGTCAGACGACCACTGGCCACGGCTTGCTGCAAGGCCACGATCTGCTCGACGGACTGGGTAAAGTCAGCGTAGATCGGGTCCAGTTGCTGAATCCGCGCCATTTGCGTGGCTTCGTCCTGGCCTACCAGTGCGCCCTCGCTGACCAGGGCGCGGCCGATACGGCCACTGATCGGCGCTCGTACCTGACAGTAACCGAGGTTGAGTCGGGCGGTCGCCACATCGGCTTGAGCGGCCAGGCGGTTAGCCTTGGCGCTCTTGAGGTCAGAGACCGCGTCGTCGAATACCTGCGGGCTGACGGCGTTGATTTCCACCAGTTGTTTGTAGCGCTGTACGTGAGCGTTGGCGCGATAGACATCCGCCTCAGTCTTGGCCAGGGCGCCTTCGACCCGCATTAATGCAGCCTTGAGCGGCGCAGGGTCGATGCTGAAGAGCAGTTGACCAGCCTTGACGTCGCTGCCCTCTTCAAAATGACGAGTCAACACAACACCGGCAATCCGTGCGCGCACCTCGGCGATGCGCACCGGTTCGATTCGGCCAGGCAGGTCTGAGGTCATGGCAAACGGTCGGGGTTGCACGGCAAGCGTCTTGACCTGCGGCGCCGACGTACTGTGTTCAGCGGACTGATCCTGTGCTCCACAGCCGTTCAATGCCAACACGGTCGCCAGCACCCACGTCGGTTTTATCGTCGCTAAAGCCTTACGCATTATCAGTCCTTGTTCAAAACAAAAACGGGCTTGCCGTTCCATGTCGGCAACCCTGTGCATCGGCAGATCATTAACGTGTGGAGCGCTCATTGATCGAGCTCGCTGCCTGGAACAGGATTTGTGCGACGAAATCGATTTCCTGTTCGGTGATGATCAGCGGCGGCAAGAAGCGTACGGTCGCACCGTGGCGTCCGCCGAGCTCGACGATCAGACCGTACTTCAGGCAAGCCTGCTGGAAAGCCTTGGCCCGGACCGCGTCGACCGGCGGGTGACCCTGTACATCGAGTGCGCCTTGCGGGTCGACGATTTCCATGCCGAGCATCAAACCACGACCGCGAACATCGCCAATCCAGGCGAATTCGCTTTGCAGCATCTGTAACTGGTTACGCAGATGCGCGCCAGCGGTTTCGGCGTGCGCCACCAAGCCTTGATCGCGGATGAAGCGCAAGGTCGCGGTGCCAGCGGCCATTGCCAGTTGATTGCCACGGAACGTGCCGGCGTGGGCACCCGGCTGCCAGACATCCAGCGAATCGTTGTAGACCATGACCGACAGCGGCAGACCGCCGCCGATCGCTTTGGACAAGGTAATGACGTCAGGCGTGATACCCGATTGCTCAAAGCCGAACATCCGGCCGCTGCGGGCGATGCCGCACTGGATCTCGTCGACGATCAGCGGAATTCCGTGGGCCTTGGTCAATCGACGAAGCTCCTGAAGCCAGCGATCCGGCGCGGCAATCACCCCGCCCTCGCCCTGGATCGGCTCCAGAATCATTGCTGCCGGTGCGGTGACACCGCTTTCCGGGTCGTTGAGCAAATGTTCGAGGTAACGCACGTTCAACGTCACACCCTGATCACCGGCCACACCGAACGGGCAACGGTAATCGTGGGGGAACGGCAGGCGCTGAACACCTGGCATCAAGGCGCCGAGGGCATTCTTCGGCGACAGGTTACCGCTGATCGCCAGCGTCCCTAGGGTCATACCGTGGTAAGCCCCTTCAAACGCCAGCACCGAATGGCGTCCGGTGGCGGTGCGAGTCAGTTTCAGCGCTGCTTCGACCGCGTCGGCCCCGCTTGGGCCGCAAAACTGGATGCGTGCATTACGCGCGAATTCTGTAGGCAGACAGCCAAAAATTTCTTGTACAAAGGCGTCCTTGACCGGGGTCATAAGGTCCAGGGTATGCATTGGCACACCCGCGGCCATGACCTGGGTGATGGCTTCAATGATCACCGGGTGGTTGTGGCCCAACGCCAGAGTGCCGGCGCCGGCCAGGCAATCGACGAACACTTGTCCGCGACTGTCCTGCACATAAATACCATGGGCTCGTTCGAGCACTAGCGGAATGCGCCGAGGGTAACTGCGGGCGTTGGATTCCTGCTGTTGCTGACGTTCCAGCATCGGCGTCGAATCAAGGCAGTAAGGGCTCGCCAGACCGGTGTGCAACAGGCGTAGCTGTGGCGCGCCACCCGACGTGACATTCGAAAAAGCACTCATGATTTCCTCCAGGGAGGCTGGGTTTGGAAAGGAACAGGGCTGCCTGAAAACGAACGTTTCAGGGAACGACAGCCGTGAAACCGGACGCGGGGAATCAGCTTCCCCGCGCCCTTGGATTTACATGTCGTAACGCAGAACCAGACCCACAGTGCGCGGTGCACCGACATCGATGATGTCGCCGCCGCGGTTGTTGGTGATGTATTCCTTGTCGAAGGCATTTTTCACGTAACCGGATACGGCGACGTTCTTGGTGAGCTTGTACTCGGCATTGAAGTTGGCCAGCCAGTAAGCGTCGCTCTTGCGCTCATTAGTGACTTGACCCGCGTCATCGAACTCATACTCCGACGGCGAGGTGCTCTGGTAAATGACGTCGGTGTTCAGGGTCAACCGGTCATTCCAGCGATAGGTACCGCCCAGCGACATCTTGTACTTGGGCGAATAGAGGAAGTCCTCGCCACTCATGTCCCTGCCATCGCCCGTGACGAAGTCCTTGTACTTGCCATCGGTAACGGAGGCACCGGCCGTCAGGGTCAGCTGTTCGGTGAAGTCCTTCTCGACGGAGACTTCCAGGCCCTTGATGTCACTGCGCCCGGCGTTGAACACGTGAACGGACTCGGTGTTCGGATCCAGCACACTGACCTGCTGGTCTTTCCAGTCGGTGTAGTACAAGTTAGCGCGGGTACGCAGGGTCTGATCGAAGAACGAGCCGCGGTAGGACAGTTCGTAGTTGGTGGTGTATTCCGGATCGTAAGCTTCGTGACCGGTACCGGTACGAACGTTGACGCCACCGCCGCGATAGCCCTTCTGCACCATAAAGCCTACGTACTGATTGGCAGCCAGTTCATAGTCGATACCCAGCTTCGGTAATACGGCATCGAACGACTTGCTGGTTTTGCCCGAGGTGGAGAAGTCGTCCTGTTCAATATCGGTGTCGTTCGTCTCGTGGTCGTAGCGCAGCCCGGTGATCAGTGTCCAGCGCGGGGCGAACGTCCAGTTGATTTCACCAAACACCGCCTTGTTTTCTATCGTCGTATCGCCCTTGACGGTGCCTACCAGTTCGTTGTCAAACAACAACCGGTCGTGGAAGTTGTTGGTGTTGTGGCCGTAGTAGACACCCATGAAGCTCTTCACCGTGTCACCGGTGTAATTCAGGCGCAGCTCCTGATTGAACAGGTCACCATCCTGCTTGCGCAGAACGACCTCGTTGGCATCGGCTGTCTGGTCGAAGTCCAGGCGGGAGTCATAGTCCGAACTGGTATTGGCGGTGAGGCTGGTAATGGACCAGTTGTCGTCCAGGCGGTAATCCACCTTGGCGCTGACGGTGTCTTGTTCGAGTTTGTCGAAAGCCTTGGTGTCGGACGACACGTCGTAATAGCGGACCTTGCCGTTTTCGCGCATGACCGAGTTATCGCCCTTGCGGCTTTCACCGTGGGCGTAAGTCAGCAGCACATCCAGATCGTCGTTCGGCAGGATCAGCAGCTTGCCACGGGCATTGTAGGTGCGGGTCGGGTTGGCATCATTATCGAGTGCGATGTTGTCGATGTAACCGTCACCGTCCTGGTAATCCACGGCGATACGACCAGCGATCTTGTCATCGACGATCGCGCCACCACCGGCAAGCGCCCCTCCGCTCTCACCGTAGTTGCCCATGTTGCCCTGTAATGAAAGGCTCGGTTCGAAAGTCGGGTTCTTGGTCTGGATGACGACCGCACCGGCCAGCGAGTTGCGGCCCTGGGTAGTGGACTGCGGACCGAGGAACACTTCGACCTGCTCGACGTCCCACAGCGGCATCGGGCTGAGGGTCAGTGCGCGGTTCGGTTGCACGGCGCCGTCGACGAACACCGAAACCGCACCGTTGAGCGTGGCCGGGCCCTGGTCTTCGAAACCGGATACCGGCACGCCTCGAATACCCCAGTTTTCGTTGCCGGACTGGTTGTAGACACCCGGCGTACGGGCGAACACATCAACCAGGTCGTGGTCCTCTTTCTCGCGCAGTTGCTTGCCGGTCACCACAACGACACTCGACTGGGTTTTCTCCAGGGAGCGGTTGATTTTTTCACCCGTCACCGTGATCGGAGCGATCTCCATTGTGTTCGACTGCTCGGCCGCCCATGCGCTGTTAGCCAGGCAGACCGCCGAACCCACAGCCAACGCAATTGTGTTCTTTTTGAAATTCACGCCCCGCTCCCATGCGACAGATATTTTTTGTTTTTCCGGCTGACCACATGCTCATTCGGGCCAGCGGTGCGGAGTCTAATCCAAAAAAAAACTTAAAGAAATACTATTGATAATCTATCTCATTAACATCTAATATGCCGCCGTGTATCAGAGCGAATACATTTCAGTCGAACGCTGCAAAGGCGGCCTCTGCCCTGTTTTCAAGGCCTGCCCAAGCCGTCCGACTGGCCGAATAAAGATAAAAAAGGATGCGCAAAGGATGACCTCAATCGAACACCTGAGCGAGCGCTCCGAGTCTTTCTCCATTGCTCCAGCGGATGGCAACGAGCAGTCGTTACCCGTGTTGGTGCAGGCGACGCCGGGGCAGTCGATTCATAATCTCGACCCGTCAGTTCGCGACGCGTTGCCCCATGCGCTGACCACCACTGGCGGCGTGCTGTTTCGCGGCTTCACCGTCGCCACACCCATCGACTTCAAGCGCTTCGCCGCCAGTTTCGGCGCACCGCTGGCCAGTTACGAATTTGGTTCCACGCCGCGCAGCAAAGTCTTCGCCGGGGTCTATAGCTCTACCGAATACCCGGCCCATCAATTCATTCCCTTGCATAACGAGCAGGCCTACACCCGACCGTGGCCTTCGCGAATCTGGTTCCACTGCATCAAGGCCAGCGAAACCGGTGGCGAAACCCCGATCGCTGACAGCCGCCTGATCTACCAGCGCATGCCCGCCGAGATCCGCGAACTGTTCGCCAGTCGCGAGCTGCTTTATGTACGTAACTACAGCGACGCGCTGGATCTGCCGTGGCAGAAAGTGTTCAACACCGAAGACCGTGCCCAGGTCGAGCGCTATTGCCGGGACAACGACATCGAGTGGGAATGGAAAGCCGACGGCGACCTGCGCACACGCCAGCGTTGCGCGGCCGTGCTGCAGCACCCTGATACCGGTGAGTGGGTCTGGTTCAATCAGGCACACCTGTTTCATGTCTCGGCCATCGAGCCGGGCGTGCGCGCCAGCCTGCTCGCCGCGGTGGGCGAAGAAAACCTGCCCCGCCATGTTTACTTCGGCGACGGCTCGGCGATTCCCGATGAGGTGCTCGATACCGTGCGCGAGGTCTATCGCCAGACCGCCATCAGTTTCCCCTGGCAACCCGGCGACATCCTGATGCTCGACAATCGACTGGTCGCACACGGCCGCAATCCTTACACCGGTGACCGCAAAGTCATCGTTGCCATGGCGTGAATCCCACCATGTTTTCATTCAATCACTGGATCGAAGTGCTGGAAGCCAATGCCCGGCACTTCCCGCAACGTGCTGCCCTGCACTTCTTGCCGGACGGCGTCGAGATTGGCGAAACCCTGACTTTTGCCCAACTGCACGAACAGAGCCAGTCGCTGGCGGCGGCACTGCAAGCGCGCTATGTGCCGGGTGATCGTGTGCTGTTGATGTTGCCCAGCAGCCTCGACTACGCCCGTGCGTTCTGTGCCTGTTTGTATGCCGGCCTGATCGCCGTGCCGTTGTTCCCGCCACCGTCGCGCAAACCGCGCCACCTGGATCGCGTGCGCAACGTTGTGGTGGATGCACAGCCGGCCCTGATTCTGGCACCCGCGGATCATTGCCAGGGTTTGCTTGAACTGGTGGAAGGCAAGGTCGACGTGTCGACTGTTCAGGACCTCGGTCTGCCGCCGGCCAGTGAATGGATGCGTCCGGATGTCGACGGTGCAACCGTGGCTTTTCTGCAATACACCTCGGGTTCCACCGGCACACCCAAAGGCGTTGAAGTGCGTCAGCGCAACCTGATCGCCAACGTCGAACTGATGCGCCAGGCCTATGGTTTCGATGAGCATGGCGGCATGGTCAACTGGCTGCCGCTGTACCACGACATGGGTTTGATCGGCGGCATGCTGGCCCCGCTTTACAGCGGTATGCCCTGCTACCTGATGGCTTCACAGACTTTCGTCAACGCGCCGTCGACCTGGCTTCAGGCGTTGAGCCGCTACCGCGCCACCGTCAGTTTTGCCCCCAATTTCGCCTATGCCCTGTGCAACCGGGTGGTCAGTGACAACCTGATCGCCCAGCTCGACTTGAGTACCTGGCAACACGCAATCAACGGCGCCGAGCCGATCCACCCCGGCACCCTTGAAGCCTTTGCCCAACGCTTTGGCGCTTGCGGCCTCAACCCATTGGCGATCAGTCCTGGTTATGGCCAGGCCGAAGCCACGCTGTGCGTCAGCGCCACGCCAGCCGACGCGCTGCCGGTGGTGCTTCGCTTGGATAAAGCAGTGCTGGAAACCGGTCGTGTTGCTCTGGCGGCCACCGATGCCGCCGCCGTGGAATTCGTCGCCTGCGGTTACCCGCAGGCTTTGCATGACATTGCCATCGCCGATCCTCAGAGTCACGAGCGCTGCGCCGACGACCGCATTGGCGAAGTCTGGCTGAGGGGCCCGAGCAACGCCGAAGCCTATTGGAAAAACCCTGAAGCCAGCCGCGAAGCCTTTGAGGCGCAGATTGTCGGCGAGCCGGGACATTACTTGCGTTCCGGTGACCTGGGCTTCATGCACGAAGGTCAGGTGGTGATTTGCGGGCGTCTGAAGGACCTGCTGATTCTCAACGGACGCAACCTGTACCCCCACGATATCGAATTCGCCATTACCGATTCCGAGCCGGGCATTCGTACGGGACGTATCGCCGCGTTTTCGGAAATGGACCCGCTGCTGGGCCGCGAGAAACTGGTGATCGTCGCCGAGCCACAACGCAAGTTCGTCGACCCGGCGCATCACCCGACGCTGTTTGCGTCGATGCAAAACGCCGTGCGCGAAGCCGCCGACTGCAGCATCGATCAAATTGTGCTGGTGGAAGCCGGCACCATCCCGATGACCACCAGCGGCAAGATTGCACGTCAAGGCGCGCGCAAACAATTGGCCGCCGGCACGTTGAGTGTCATCGCCCAGAGCGGTGGGCAGACCGCACCAAACAGCGAAACCCTTGCCCTCAATCAACTGAAGCACCTCGTGGGCACGCCGCAACGCGCGCAAACTGCTTGCCGCCAATGGCTTGAGCAAACCTTGCGCGAGGTCAATCCGTACCTCGCGGCAGACTTCGATCTCAGCCTGATCGGTCTGGGCCTGGATTCCATCAGCGTGGCCGACTTCGCCGCCCGCCTGCACAAGGATCTGGGCTGGAACCTCGATATTCAAAGCCTGTTCGGTGAACAAACCCTGGCCGAATGGGCGCTGGCCTTGCAGGTATACCTGAGCGAATCGGCCCCGGCGCCCAGCGCCTCGACTACCCTTGCAAACGTCAGCCAAAGTCGCCAATCCTTCGCCCAAAGCCGCCTGTGGTTCTTGCGTCAACTGAACCCGGACGACACTCGGCACAACCTGGTGTTGCGCCTGAGTCTGCAAGGCTCTCTGGATATCGAGACCCTGGCACTACGGCTGAACACACTGGTCAACCGTCACAGCGTATTGCGTACGGTGTATCGCGACGGGGTCAATGGCCCGCAGCAACAGGTGTTGCCGGCCAGCGCCGTGCCACTGACCTGGCACGACCTGCGTAACCAGAGCGAGCCGCAGCAACAGCAAGCACTCCACGATTGTCTGGCCAATGAACACGCCACGCCGGTTGCACTGGAAACCGGCCCGCTGCTGCGCGCGCAACTGCTCAGCCGCGACGACGAGAGCCACGACCTGCTGCTGACCCTGCATCACATCGCTTTCGACGGCCGCTCGGCGCAAGTGTTGCTGGCGGAACTGGCCGGTGTCACCGACACCGGCCAACCCGTGCAGTACCTGGATTTCGCCCACTGGGAAGCCGAACACTGGAGCGCACAACGTATTGCTGCCGAACAGGACTTCTGGCGTGAGCATCTGGCGCATGTACCGCAAACCCTCGACCTGGGTGGCAGCGGCCAGACTCAGGGCGAGCACAGCCTGAACTTCACCGTGCCTCAGGCCACCTGCGATCACCTCGCAGCCATGGCCCGCGAACACGGCATGACGCTGTTCATGCTGTTGCTGACCAGCTATCAACTGGTGCTCAAACAATTGGGTGGCCAGGAGCAATTTCTGCTGGGTACCGACGTCAGCGGCCGGCCGTTGGCGGAACACAACGACGTCATCGGTTTCTTCGTCAACCAGTTGACCCTGCGCTGCGACCTGCGCGGTGAGCCGACCCTGGCCGGTTTTCTTGAGCGGGTCCGCGATGGCGCGCGACAGGCCTACGCCCATCAGGGCCTGCCTTTCGATCTGGTGGTTTCGGCACTGGCCCCGGAGCGCCGTCCCGGTCACTCGCCGCTGTTCCAGGTCAAGCTCAACTATCAACCATCGCGGGTAACACCGACCGATATCGCCGGTGCGCACATGACCACGCTGGACGTGGCGCAGGCACCGGGCGATTTCCACCTGGTGCTCGATCTGGTGCATGGCGCCGAAGGCATCGACGCAACTCTGAAATACCGCGGCGACTGCTTCGATCAGGATCGCGCCTTGCGCCTGCAACATCTGTGGACGCGTCTGTTGGGCGAAACCCGCAACCTGCTGGACGAGCCGCTGCCGGCACTGGCCGTACACCTCGACGCATGGGATCAAACGTTTCAGCGCGAGCGCCAGCAGTCCCAAGCCCTGGCCGGGCGCAGCCAGCTGATGCAAACCAAACGTCGCTCCTTGTCCCTTTAACCCAGATCCATTAACCCAGTTGGATGCCTTTATGACTATCGTGCCCCCATCGTCTCGCGCCCTCGGCGCTGTGCGCCGCAAAGCCATGAACGTCTCGGAACAGCAACTGGTCAGCGAGCGTTTGCTCAGCCCCGAGCACGCCTTGCCGCTGGTGATCGAGCCGGCGGTCAGCGGCGTCGATCTGGTTGCCTGGGCAACCCGGGAACGTGAAAGCCTGGAGAAGAAACTGCTGCAATACGGCGCCCTGCTGTTTCGCGGCTTCTCCGTATTGTCTGTGGAGCAATTCGATCAGGTGATCGCCGCCCTCTCCCCCGGCGCGCTGGAATACATGTTCCGCGCCTCGCCGCGCACCCGGGTCGGCGGCAACATCTACACCTCGACCGATTACCCGGCCGACCAGATGATTTTCCCGCACAACGAACATTCCTATTCGCCACGCTTTCCGCTGCGTTTGTTCTTCTATTGCCATATCCCGTCCGAAACCGGTGGCGAAACGCCGATCGGCTCGACGCGTGCCGTGAAGGCGGGCATCAGTCCCGAGATCGAAGCACGTTTCCGTGAAAAAGGTGTGCTGTACGTGCGCAACTATGGCGACGGTTTCGGCCTGCCGTGGCAGACCGTGTTCCAGTCCGAAGACCGCAGCGAAGTGGAAGCCTACTGCGCCAGCGTCGGCATCGAAGTGGAATGGAAAGAAAACAACCGCTTGCGCACCCGCCAGCGCGGGCCGGCGTTGGTGCGTCACCCGCGTACCGGCGAAGAAGTCTGGTTCAACCACGCGACCTTCTTCCACATCAGCACCCTGCCCCCGGCGATCCGCGATTCGCTGCAAAGCAACTTCAACGACCTCGACCTGCCCACCAACACCTTTTATGGCGACGGCGAACCGATCGAACCGCCAGTACTGGAGTCCCTGCGAGCAGCCTACCTCGACTCGCTGGTGCGGTTCAGTTGGCAGCAGGGCGACGTGTTGTTCATCGACAACATGCTCGCGGTACACGGTCGTGAACCCTTCACCGGCAAGCGCGCGATCATGACCGGCATGGCCGAAGCCCTGCTGCAGAGTGACGTTGCCGTCTGACTTTCAACGGGTACACCAACTGCTCGCCCGAGGCTTGCCTGACATCTGTCCGGCGAGCCTCGGCGCCGCTGTCGTGGCCCAGTTTCAAGCCCCATTTTTAGTCGAGTTGAACATGAGCGGACTTCAAGGTTTTCGTATTTCGCCGCAACAGGCATCCGTGTACCCGCACATCAACGACGCGGTCGAACACTCGTTCAGTTGCCATTTGCAGTGGTCGTTATCCCGGCCGGTGGACGTCGACGCACTGAACAGCCGTCTACTGACATTGATGGCCGACAGTGAAATCCTGCGCACGCGCCTGACGCCGGTGCCGGGCCTGCGCCACCCGGTGCAAGTGATTCACGACAACTGCGCACTGGCCGTGACCGTTCAGGACTTGCGTCAGCACAGCTGCGCCGAACAGGAAATCGAGCTGACCCGCCTTGCCATGCAGGCCCGCGACTGGACGAATCCGCTCGCCGTGACGCTGGTGCAACTGTCGAACGAACAATCGGTGCTGGACCTGGCCGCAGCCAGCAGTCACTTCGACCTTGCCAGCCTGAAACTGCTGGCGGGCATCTTGCTGCAAGACACCCAACCCGACCTGTCCGAAGCGCTGCAATACGCCGATTACGCCGAGTGGCGCTGGAGCCTGACGGAAGACGAGCCGGACCATCCGGGCGTGAACTTCTGGAAACCATTGAGCGAAACCGAACAGCCGACCTTGCAGCTGTCGCTTGAAGCCACCCTCGGCAGCGGATTTGCGCCGGCACACATGGAGATCGCAGTGCCCACCGATCTCGCCCGCCATCCGTCCCTGACCTCAAACCTGATGCTGACAGCCTGGGCCACAGTACTCGGACGACTCGCCGGCCAGCAGCAGGTCCCGATCACATTGATCCATGAAAGCCGTGGCCCGGAACTGGAAAACGCCTTGGGCTTGTTCGAGCAGTGCCTGCCGGTGCGCATCGATCTGGATGCTCAGACGACCCTGCTGGAGCAAAGTCAGCACGTCGGCGCGATGATCGAACGCACGGCTGGCTGGCAGGACTATTACAGCCAAAGCCTGACGGGAGGTTACGCCTTCGCCTGGCGCTCGGGCGATATCCAGGAGCGTCATGCCAGCGCAGTACTGAGCCCGATAAAGGCTTGCCTGGATGTCCGTCAATTGCCCGACAGCCTGCGCGTTCAAGTGGTTTACGACCGCCACACGTTAAGCCGTGAAGCGGCGGCCTGTCTCGCCGAACAATGGCGGCAACTGCTGCTGGGCGCGCTGGCCGAGCCGCAGCAAGCCTGGGCTCATCTGCCACTGAACGGACCGCGTCAGGCACAGATTATCGGTGCCCAATCGAGCTTGCCGTCGATTGAACCGGTGACCTTGGTCGAGCTGATTTCCCGTCAGGTTCAGCAGCAACCGAACGCTATCGCGCTCAGCGACAAGGACGGCGACCTGAGCTACGCCCAGCTCGATGCCTGCGCGACTTACCTGGCCCATCAACTGGCGGCGGCCGGGATCGGTCCGGGCGTGCCCGTCGGCATTCTGTTCGCCCGCAGCAACGCCGCCATCGTCGCCATGCTCGCGGTATTGAAGGCCGGTGGCGCTTACGTGCCGGTTGATCCGACCTACCCGGCGGATCGCCGCGCCTACATGCTCGCCGACAGTGCCATCGCACACATCGTGGTCAGCGCCGAGCTGGCCGACAGCGTGCCCGCCAGCCTGCAACGCTTCGTGCTGGATGACCTGACGACCGCCAACACCAACGACCTGCCGCCTCTGCCCATGCCCGGTGCAGACGACTTGGCGTATCTGATTTACACCTCCGGTTCCACCGGCGCACCGAAAGCCGTGGAAATCAGTCACGGTGCACTGAGTTTCTCCACGCAGGTACGCATGGCCGCTTATGAGGCGCCGGTGCGCGCCTACCTGCTGCTGTCATCGTTTGCCTTCGACAGCTCGGTCGCCGGGATCTTCTGGACCCTGGCCCAGGGCGGGCGTCTGGTATTGCCGGCGACGGGTGAAGAATTGGAGATGGCCCGTCTGGCGCAGCTCATTGCCCAGCATCGGGTCAGCCACGGTCTATCGCTACCATCGCTGTATCAGGCGTTACTCGATCAGTTGCAGCGGGCCGGGGCAGCCGACAGCCTTGAGTGCTGGATTGTCGCCGGTGAAGCCTGCCCGCCATCGTTGATCGCCCAGCACAGCAAGACCTTGCCGCACGCGCGACTGGTGAATGAATACGGCCCCACCGAAGCCACGGTCTGGGCCACTTATGAGGTGCTGGACCCGAGCCGGACATTGACCATTGGCCGGCCGATTGCCGGCATGGACCTGCGCGTACTGAACGAACACGGCGTCACCAGCGGCATCGGCGAACCGGGCGAAATCGTCCTCGCCGGCCCCACCCTGGCGCGGGGTTATCGCAATAAGCCCGAAGAAACCGCCAAAGCCTTTGTCACCCTGGCCGATGGCACCCGCGCCTATCGCACCGGCGACCTGGCCTGCTGGCTGGCGGACGGACGCCTGGCGTTCCTCGGCCGCAAGGACCATCAGGTCAAGTTGCGCGGCTACCGCATCGAACTCGGGGAAATCGAGCGTCAACTGTGCAGCCATAGCGACGTGCGCGAAGCTGCGGTGATCGTGCAAGAGCACGCCGCCGGCAAGCGTCTGCTGGCCTACATTCTGGCGGCGCATGGCTACGCGCCGGACTCGGAAGCGATCAAGCGCTTCCTCGGTGAACGCCTGCCGTCATACATGGTGCCGGCCCGGGTGCTGACCCTGTCGACCTTCCCGCGCACGCCCAATGGCAAGCTCGACACTCGCCAGTTACCCGACCCGGACCAGTTCGACGAAGGCGCCCACGTAGAACCGCGCAATTCGCTGGAAGCCACCCTGCAAGCCATCGTCGCCAAGGTCCTGAAACTGCCGACGGTGAGTGTCACCGAGAACTTCTTTGCCATCGGCGGCGACTCGATCCTGAGCCTGCAAGTGGTGGCCCAGGCCCACGAGCAAGGCATCGCGCTCTCCGCCAAACATGTGTTCGAGCGCCAGACCATTGCCGCCATGGCCGAAGTCGCACAGCCACTGGCCGCCGTCGCCGCCGAACCGCAAGCCGACAGCACCGAGTTCAGCGCTTCGGGTATGTCCGATGACGAAATGCAAGCGCTGATGGCTGAACTGAACGAGGCCGACCTGTGACCGGTTTCCCTCGCCGCCGCGCCATCGCCGTTGCCCCTTCTTTTGCAGGACGCTTTCAATGACCACCGAAAAAACCACCGCCAATCCGATTGAAGACATCTACCCGCTGTCGCCGTTGCAGCAAGGGATGCTGTTCCACTCCCTGCTGCACGAAGATTCCGGCGTGTACCTGATGCAGGATCGCTACCGCATCGGCGGTGCCATTGATGAAGTGGCGTTCCTTGAATCCTGGCGCCAGGTGGTGGCGCTGCACCCTTCCCTGCGTGCCAGTTTCCAGTGGAAAACCCAGAAGCAACCCGTGCAGGTGATCCATCGCGACGTCAAGGTTCCCCTGGACACCCTCGATTTGCGTGGGCTCGCACCGCATGAACAGGAAGCGCGGATCCGCACGTTGCTGGAAGACGAGCAAAAAGTCGGTTTCAACCTGTCGAAGCCTCCACTGATTCGCTTCCGTCTGGTGCGATTGGCCGATGAGTCCTACGAATTCATTCGCAGTTTCCACCACATCCTGATGGACGCCTGGTGCATTTCCCTGGTGACCGTGGACTTCCTCAAAGTCTACGAGGCGCTGTGCAACGACCGCACACCGGAGCTCAAGAGCCCGCGCCCGTTCCGCGATTACATCCAGTGGCTGCAACGCCAGGACGCTGGCAAGGCCGAGCAGTTCTGGCGCGGTCAGTTGCAAGGGCTGAATGCACCGACGCCATTGACCGTGGACAACGGCGTGGCCCGCGACCGCTACACCGACGCGGTGCTGGTGGACGATCAACTGATTCACCTGACCGAACCAGAAACCCAGGCGCTGGCGGCATTCTGCCGTAGCCGCAGGATCACGCCGAACACCTTCTTCCAAGGTGTCTGGTCGCTGTTGTTGTCACGTTACAGCGGTCAACGGGACGTGCTGTTCGGCGTCACCGTCGCCGGTCGTCCGGCAGAGCTGACCGGCGTTGCAGAAATGATCGGCCTGTTCATCAATACCTTGCCGCTGCGGGTATCGGTGGACCCGGAAGCATCGTTGGGCAGTTGGCTGAGCGCGCTGCAAGGGCTGAACGTCGACATGCGCGACTTTGAGCACACCCCCCTGACCGACATTCAAGGCTGGAGCGATTTCCCCCGGGGCGAAACCCTGTTCGACAGCATTCTGGTGTTCGAAAACGCCCCGATCGACGAGCAGATTCTGGAAGGCGGTTTCCAGTTCAGCCTCGAAGGCATGGACCACAGCGTGCACACCCACTACGGCTTGACCGTGGTGATCCTGCCCGGCGAGCAGCTAGGCATTCGAGTGTCTTACGACCGCGAGCGTTTCGAGGCTCCGACCGTGCAGCGCTTGCTCGGCCATATCGCCAGTCTGGTACGCAGCATGCTTGCCGCACCGGAGGCGTTGCTGGGCAGTTTCGAACTGCTGGCTGCCGATGAGCGCCAGCAAC
The DNA here is from genome assembly GCF_054897865.1 of Pseudomonas sp. LS2P72. Classification (NCBI taxonomy): domain Bacteria; kingdom Pseudomonadati; phylum Pseudomonadota; class Gammaproteobacteria; order Pseudomonadales; family Pseudomonadaceae; genus Pseudomonas; species Pseudomonas sp. LS2P72. Next base: position 2,830,789 of record NZ_CM142708.1, on the reverse strand, counting down.
TGCTGGGTGAGTGGGCGGTCAATCCCCACGACTTCCCACTGGATCATAGCTACGCCGAACTGTTCGCCGTCCAAGTCGCCCAACGCGGCGGGCAGATTGCCGCGATCTGCGACGGTGAGTCCCTGACCTATGCCGAACTGGATCAGCGATCCACTCGCCTGGCCCACGCCTTGCGCGAATCCGGTGCCGGTGAAGATCAACTGGTCGCGCTGGTCGCCCCCCGTGGTCTGGCGCTGTTGACCATGATGATTGCCGTATTCAAGGCCGGCGCCGCGATGCTGCCGCTTGAAATCAATCATCCGCCGGAACGCCTGCGGGAAATCCTCAGCCTGTCCCGCGCGCCATTGCTGCTGGCCAGTGAAGGGTGCAGCGCGCTGCTCGATCAATTGCTCAGCGGCCTCGATCAGGCGCCAAAGGCCCTGTTCGCTGAAGCCTGCTGGATCGATGGCAACGATACGTCGCTGCCATTGGCGGGCAGCCCGGACAGCCTGGCCTACGTGCTGTTCACCTCGGGTTCGACCGGTACGCCCAAAGGCGTGATGATCGAACAACGGGGCATGCTCAATAACATCTTCGGCAAAGTGCCGGCGCTGGGGTTGAGCGCCGAAGACCGGATTCCACAGACCGCTTCGGTGGCGTTCGACATTTGCGTGTGGCAGTTCCTCGCCGCGCCAGTACTGGGCGCCACGGTACACATCCTGCCGGACGACGTGGCGCATGACCCACAACGCCTGCTGCAAGTGATCGCCAGCGAACGCCTCAATGTGCTGGAAATCGTCCCGAGCCTGATGCGCACACTGCTTGCGCTGTGCCCCTGCGATCTGCAACTGCCCGACCTGCGCTGGGTGCTGCCCACGGGTGAAGCGCTGCCGCCGACCGTGGCCCGGGACTGGTTTGCACGTTTCCCGGATATCGCACTGATGAACGCCTACGGCCCGGCCGAATGCGCCGACGACGTGGCCTTCCAGCCGATCTTCGAAGCACCGGACGCTAACGTCAGCCATATGCCCATCGGCCAGCCGACCGCCAACAACCGCTTGTACGTGCTGGATGAAGCGTTGCGGCCGGTGCCAATGGGTGTGCCTGGGGAGATCTGTGTGGGGGGCGTCGGTGTCGGCCGCGGCTACCTGCACGATCCCCAGCGCACCGCTGATGCGTTCATCGACCATCCTCAGCTGGAAGGTCGCCTGTACCGCACCGGCGACCTCGGGCGCTGGCGTGCCGATGGCGTGATCGAATACCTCGGCCGCCGCGACCAGCAGGTGAAATTGCGTGGACACCGGATCGAACTGACCGAAATCGAACACCGTCTGGCCCAGCACCCGAACGTGCGCGAAGCCGCCGTGCTGCTGCGCGAAAACAGCGTTGGCGAAGCCTGGCTGGTGGCCTACTGGTCGGCCCATGACGATACGTTGGGCAACGACGGGCTAACCGAACACCTGCGCGCACAACTGCCGCCATACATGGTGCCGGCCGCGTTCGTGTGCCTGGAGCGCTTGCCGCTGAACAACAACGGCAAGGTCGATCGCAAGGCCCTGGCCGCCCAGGAACTGAGCTGGCAGGCCGACACCCAGGAAAGCATCGCACCGCGTAACGAGCTGGAAGCCGCCGTGGCGAAAATCTGGGCCGAGGTGCTGGGGCGCGACACCGTTGGCGTGGAAGACAACTTCTTCACCCTCGGCGGTCACTCGCTGCTGGCCACTCAGATCGTCGCGCGCCTGCGCAGCCATTTCAAACTCGACCTGCCGTTGCGGGTGCTGTTCGAACAACCGACGGTAGCGCTGCTGGCCGTCGCCATCGCCGCGCGCCAGGCTGACGCCGCCGCACCACAAGCCGTCGCGATCAGCGTGCCAAAGGCCCAGGTCCGTCCAGCGCTGCTGCCGTTGTCGTTCTCGCAACAGCGCCTATGGTTCATCGAGCAACTGACGCCGGGCACGACGCTGTTCAACATCCCGTTCGCCCTGCACCTCAAAGGTGAACTCAACGTCGCAGCGCTGCACGCCAGCCTGAATGACTTGCTGGTGCGTCATGAAATCCTGCGTACCGGCATCCGCAGCACCGATGGCGTACCCAGCCAGCACATCAGCGAATCGCTGAACATTGCATTGCCGTTCGATGATTTGTCGGGCCTGGGCGCGACGGCTCTTGAAGGTGCGCAGTTCAATGCCCTGCAAGAAACCTTTGAGCAACCGTTCGACCTGACTTCACCGCCACTGCTGCGGGCGCGTCTGCTACGCGTGGCGCCGGGTGAACACGTGCTGGGTATCGCCCTGCATCACCTGGTCTCTGACGCGTGGTCGGCGACCATCGCCCTGCGCGAGCTGGCCCTGGGTTACGAAGCCCGTTGCAACGGCACCCCCGCTCAACTGCCGGCATTGCCGGTGCAATACGCCGACTTCGCGCTGTGGCAGCGCGAACACCTACAAGGTGCCGAGCTCAAGCGCCAGCTCGATTACTGGACCACCACGCTGGATCGACGCAACAGCGAAGGCAGCCCATTGCTGGCACTGCCGACCGACCATCCACGGCCGTCGATGCAAACTTACCGTGCCGGGATCGTACAGCGTGAACTCAGCGCCGACCTCAGTGGTCGGGTGCAAGCCTTCGCCAGTCGCCTGGGCACCACGCCGTTCACCGTGTTGTTCGCCGGTTTCGCGGTGTTGATGCACCGTTTGAGTGGCGATGCCACGGTGCTGATCGGTACCCCGGTCACCCACCGTGAACAACCGGGCACCGAAGGCCTGCTCGGCATTTTGCTGAACAACCTGGCGATCCGTGCCGACTTTGAACCACAAGCAGATTTCACCGCGCTGGTGGGTCAGGTGGCCAAGCGCTTGCGCGAAGGCTTGCAGCATCAAGACCTGCCATTCGAGCAACTGGTGGACAGCCTGCAACTGCCCCGCAGCCTCAGTCATGCGCCGCTGTATCAAGTGATGGTCGCGCAGCAATTGGCCATGGAGTCGCGCTTGCGCTTCCCGGGGCTGGAGTTCGAAGCCCTCGATACGCCGCTCAAGCACTCCGAATGCGATCTGGATTTGCACGTGCTGTGCCCGGCCAATGCGCCGATTCAACTGGAGTTGATGTTCGCCCTGGACCTGTTCGCCGCCGACAGCGCCCGCCAGACCCTCGCCCGCCTGGAGCACTTGCTCGAGCAAATGCTCGCCGAGCCGCAACGTCCGGTGGCTGCCCTGCCACTGCTGATGGCCACGGAATGGCAGCGCACGGTGGTCGAGTGGAACCGCACCGAGATGGAGGTGCCACAGCACCTGACCTTCGCCCAGCTGTTTGAACAGCAAGCCGAACGCACCCCGGAGCGCGACGCGCTGTGTTTCGAAGGTCGCAGCCTGAGCTACGCCGAACTGAACCGCCGGGCCAACCAGGTGGCGCATTACCTGCGCAGTCGCGGTGTGGTCGCCAATCGTCCGGTGGCGTTGTGTGTCGAGCGGTCGCTGGAGTTGTTGATCGGTTTGCTCGGCATTCTCAAAGCGGGTGGCGCCTACGTGCCGCTGGACCCAACCTATCCGGTGGATCGTCTGGCGTACATGCTCGAAGACGCGCAACCGGCGTTGTTCCTCGGCCAGCAAGGCTTGATGGAACAGTTGGGCGCCGAACTGCCGCGTCTGCGGCTGGACAGCGACGCCGCCCTGTTCGCCGATCAACCGGACAGCAACCTCACGCCACTGGCCGGCCCCGATGACCTGGCCTACATCATGTACACCTCCGGCTCGACCGGTAAGCCCAAGGGCACGCTGGTTACCAACGGCTCGGTGGTCAACCTGGCCTGGGCGCGCATCCATGGTTTGTATCGCCGCTATACCGATCAGCCGATGCGCACCAGTTTCAACTACTCGTTTGCCTTCGACAGTTCGGTGGCCGAGCTCATCTTGCTGCTCGACGGCCATAGCCTGTACCTGACTCCGGAAGACGTGCGCTACGACCCTGAGGCCCTGGCGCAGTTTTTCCGTGAAACCCGCCTGGAAGCCTTCGAATGCACCCCGGCACAGCTCAAGGCCCTGCTAGAAAGTGACGGCGTGCGTCGTGGTGAAGTGTATTTGCCGCGCTTCGTGCTGTTCGGTGGCGACGCGGTGGATGCGCAGCTTTGGCAGCGTCTGCCGTCGATTGCCGGCAGCCGCTTCTTCAACACCTACGGTCCGACCGAATGCACGGTGGATGCGACCGGTTGCGCCGTCGATGACTTCCCGCAGCGTCCGATCATCGGGCGGCCAATCGCCAACGTGCGCACGTACGTGCTCGATGCCTTCCTCAATCCGATGCCGGTCGGCGTTCCGGGGGAACTGCACATCGGCGGTGCCGGCGTGACCCTGGGCTACCTCAATCGCGCCGAACAGACCGCGAAGGTGTTTATCGAGGACCCGTTCTCGCCGCTGGCGGGTGCACGGATGTACAAGTCCGGCGACCTGGTGCGCTGGCTGCCCGACGGCCAGCTCGAATACCTGGGGCGCATGGACCATCAGGTGAAAATCCGTGGTTTCCGTGTCGAGCTGGGTGAAATCGAGGCCTTGATCGGCGCCCAACCGGGTGTGCGTCAGGCGGTAGTGCTGGCCCGTGAAGACGTGCCCGGCGACAAGCGGCTGGTGGCTTACGTCACCTGCGATCAGCAGGCCGACGTCAACGCCTGGCGCAAAACCATCGGCGCCGCCCTGCCCGACTACATGGTGCCTTCAGCGTTTGTGCTGCTCGATGAGTTGCCGCTGACCGACAACGGCAAACTCAACCGCAAGGCCCTGCCAGCGCCGGACATTCAGGCTGAACCCGACGCCCAGGACCCGCCACGCACCGTCGCCGAACAGCAACTCGCCACTCTATGGTCCGAGTTGCTGAACGTGCCGCTGACCCAGATTGGTCGCGACAGTCACTTCTTCTATCTCGGCGGTCATTCGCTGCTGGCGGCGGTGCTGTTTGCCCGTCTGCGCCAACAGTTCGCCACGGTTCCACCGTTGCGGGCAGTGTTCGAACACCCAACCCTCGAAGCACTGGCCGCCCTGTTGGGTGAACCGCTGCAAGCGCCAGCGGCGACCTTCGTTCCGGTGGCACGTCCCGCCCGTTTGCCGTTGTCGTTCGAACAACAACGCTTGTGGTTCCTCGAACAATTGAGTGCGGGCGGTGGCGAATACAACGTGGTCAGCGCCGTGCAGTTCGACGGCGAGCTGAACACCCAGGCCTTGCAATCCGCCTTGAACAGTGTGGTTCAACGCCACGAAATCCTGCGCAGCCGCATCGTGCGCGAGACCGATGGCGAGTTGGGGCTGATCATCGAACCGCAGGTCAACCTCACCTTGTGCGTGGCGGCACTGGACGCGGCCACCGACGACAGCTGGCAACAGCTGACGGACGAGGCCATCCACGCCGAAACCGGGCACCGTTTCGACCTGGCCAGCCAAGTGCCGATCCGCGCCACGCTGATGCAACGCAACGGCCGCGCCCAGGCGTTGCTGTTACTGACCGTGCATCACTGCGCCACCGACGATGCCTCCAGCCAGAACCTGCTGGATGAATTGGCGCAGTTCTACGCCGCGCAATGCCAAGGCGCCGTCGCCACACTGCCGAACCTGGCGTTGCAATACCCGGATTACGCGCTGTGGCAGCGTGAATCAGGGCAGCAGGCGTTGTTCCGCAGTCAACTCAAGTACTGGCGCACGCAACTGGAAGACGGCAACTACCTGTTGGACCTGCCCACCGAACAAGGCCGGCCAAACCAGCTCGACCCGGTTGCCGGCGCGGTACAACTGCAACTGCCGTCAGAACTGGTGGGACGCTTGCGGCAGTTCGCCCAGCAACGCGGCGCCACCCTGTACATGTTGATGCTCAGTGCGGCGCAGTTGTTGTTGGGACGTTACGCCAACCAACGCGACGTGCGGATCGGCAGCCCGGTCGCCCAGCGTCCGCTGGCCGAACTGCAGCCGCTGATCGGTTGCTTCGTTAACACACTGGTGATGCGCGCCGATCTCGATCCGGCGCTGGATTTCGAAGGGTTGCTGAGCCAGGTGCGCAACAACGTACTGGACGCCCAGCAGCATCAGGACGTGCCGTTCGATCAGGTCGTTGAGCACTTGGCGCCGGAACGCAGCCTCGCTCAGACGCCGTTGTTCCAGGTGTTGTTCGTGATGCAGAACGCCGACACTTCGGCCAGTCACTGGCCACATTTGCAGGTCCGCGAACGAGCGGTCACCGCTCAGGCGACCAAGTTCGATCTGAACTGGGAAGTGCATGACGGCGAGGTGCTGTCGGTGTTGCTCGAATACCGTGCCGCGCTGTTCAGCGAAACCACGGCCCGCCGTTGGTTGGCGCAATGGCAACAATTGCTCGAAACCATGCTCGATGCTCCCCAGGCCCGCCTTGGCGACTGGTCACCGTTGACGGTGCCGGAGCGCCAACGCCAATTGGTTGAGTGGAACGCGACCGAACGTCATTACAGCGGCCCGACCAATCTGCACACGGCCCTGACCCAGCAAGCGGCCCTCAGCCCCAACGCCCCGGCGCTGGTGTTCGAAGGCCAGCGCCTGAGTTATGCCGAGCTGGATCAGCGCGCGCAAACCGTCGCCCGGGCCTTGCGTGCGGCCGGTATTGGCAGCGGCGCCATCGTGCCGGTGTGCATGGAGCGCTCCGTGGAGATGGTTGTGGCCTTGCTCGGCATCGTGCATGCCGGCGCGGCGTGGTTGCCGCTGGATCCGGAATTGCCGGCGGCGCGTCTGGCATTTTTAATCGCGGACGCTGATGCCCAGGTCACCTTGACCCAGGCGCAGTGGCTGGCGCGCCTGCCGGTCGGGCACACCGCCTGGACGCTGGATGCGTTGCCAACAGCAGAAAGCGCTGAACCGATCAGCGTCAGCCCGAGCGATCTGGCCTACGTGCTTTACACCTCCGGTTCCACCGGCCAACCGAAAGGCGTGATGAACGAACACGGCGCCTTGATGAACCGTCTGCACTGGATGCAGGACGCCTTCCCGATTGGCCCGAATGACCGCGTCTTGCAGAAAACCCCGTACAGCTTCGACGTGTCGGTGTGGGAATTCTTCTGGCCGTTGATCACGGGTGCCACGCTGGTGGTCGCTCGCCCGGACGGCCATCGTGACCCGGCGTACCTCAGCCAATTGATCCAGCAAGAGCATGTCACCACCCTGCACTTCGTACCGTCGATGCTGCGTGCGTTTGTCGAAGAGCCAAGCCTGGTCAACTGCCGCAGCCTGCGTCAGGTGTTTGCCAGCGGTGAAGCCCTGCCGGTGGACCTGGTGCGCCGCTTCATGAGCCAACACCCGGCGGCACTGGTCAACCTCTACGGTCCGACCGAAGCGGCGATTGACGTCTCGGTATGGCGTTGCTCGGCGGACGACCTGATCGTGCCAATCGGCAAGCCGATCGCCAACCTGCGCCTGTACATCCTCGACGAGGCCATGCAGCCACTGCCCATCGGCAGCATCGGCGAGTTGTACATCGGCGGGGTCGGCGTGGCGCGCGGTTACCTGAAACGTGCGGACCTGACCGAGGAACGTTTCCTCGCCAGCCCGTTCATCGACGGTGATCGCCTGTACCGCACCGGCGACCGCTGCCGCTTCCTCGCCGATGGCAACATCGAATACCTCGGCCGTCTCGACCATCAGGTGAAACTGCGCGGTCAGCGGATCGAACTGGGGGAGATCGATGCTGAACTGCTGGCACAGTCCGGTGTTCGCGACGCTGCCACACTGTTGCTGGATCAGCGTCTGGTGAGTTTCTGGTGCGGTGTAGCCGAAGAAGCCTCGCTGCGTGCGGCATTGAGCGACAACTTGCCGTCGCACATGCTGCCAAGCCTGTGGGTGCAACTCGACAGCTTGCCGCTCAACAGCAACGGCAAACTCGATCGCAAGGCGCTGGCCGCCCTGCCATTGCCGCAAACCAAAAGCGACCAGCCACGCAGAGCGCCGCGCAACACCACTGAAACCGTGCTGTGCGAGTTGTTCAGCGAAGTGCTGGAATGCCCGTTGGTGGGGATCGACGATCATTTCTTCCACCTCGGCGGCCATTCCTTGCTGGCCACCCGACTGGTCGCCCGGGTTCGTGAACGCCTCGGTGCCAGCCTGCCGCTGGCGCTGGTGTTCGCCCAGCCGACGGTGGCGGCGCTGGCCGGTCATCTGCGCGCGGCGATGCCGGGCGAACTGATCACCGCCCAACCGCGTCCGGCACAGTTGCCGCTGGGCCTGGCGCAGCAGCGGTTCTGGATGCTCAGCCGTCTGGTACCGGATTCGCGTGAATATCACATGCCGTTCGCCCTGACCTTGCATGGCGAGCTTCAGGTTCAGGCCTTGCGCGAGGCATTCGAACAAGTCAGCGAGCGCCATTTGGTGCTGCGCAGCCGCATCGTCGAAATTGAAGGCGAGCCGCAGTTGCTGATCGACAATCAGGGCCCGGCGCTCGCGGTCACTTCGGTCACCACACAAGACTGGGCGGCAGCATGCGCCGATGCTCAGAACGAGCTGATGGCACCGTTCGAACTGGCCACCACCGCACCTTGGCGTGCACACCTGTTGCAACGTCAAGGCAGCGACGAAAGCCTGTTGCTGGTGTGTCTGCATCACAGCGCCACCGACGGTTGGGCGATGCAGTTGCTGATCGACGAACTGGCCCAGGCCTACAGCGCCGGCCTGAACGGGCAGTCGCCTGCCTGGACCGCGCTGGACGTCGACTATGTTGATTTCGCCCTGTGGCAGCAGCACCCGGACACCCAGGCTCGGCGCAATGACAGCCTGGATTACTGGAAAAACCATCTCGGCCAGGACGACTACCAACTCGATCTGCCCCTCGACCATCCACGCGGTGCCGAAGCGGATCGTCGTGCCCAACTGCTGACAGTCAGCCTCGGCGCTCAGCGAGCGGAAGCAATCCGTCAGTTCGCCCGTCAACGCGGCACCACCACTTATGTCGTACTGGCCACTGCCTTGAGCGCCTTGCTGGCGCGCTATAGCGGTCAGCGTGAAATTCGCCTCGGCACCCCGGCCGATCAGCGCGATCAGCCGCAAACCCAGGCACTGCTGGCGTGTCTGGTGAATACGTTGGTGATTCGCAGTGAAGTCGATCAACAGGCCCCGGCCGAGCAATTGCTGGCCAGCCTTGAAGCCGATTTGCGCGCCGCCCAGGCCCATGCCGACCTGCCGTTCGCCACATTGGTCGGCGCCGTGGCCCAGCGTCGCGACCTCAACCGCACACCGCTGTTCCAGGTGATGCTCTCCCTCAACCACGGCCGCATGGACAGCAACCAATGGCCGGGCCTGAACATCGAAGAGCAGACGCTACCGGTGATCGACGCCAAGTTCGAACAGAGCTGGGAAGTCCAGGACGATGGCAGCGACATGATCCTCGCGCTGGAATACCAGGCAGCGCTTTTTGACGAGTCGACGATGCAGCGCTGGAGCACGCAATGGTGTGCGCTGCTGGACGCGCTGGTGGCGACGCCGGCCCGGACGCTGGTCGAGTTGTTCCCGCAACAACAGGATCAGCAGCAACTGGATCGCTGGAACGCGACCGAACGTCATTACAGCGGCCCGACCAATCTGCACACGGCCCTGACCCAGCAAGCGGCCCTCAGCCCCAACGCCCCGGCGCTGGTGTTCGAAGGCCAGCGCCTGAGTTATGCCGAGCTGGATCAGCGCGCGCAAACTATGGCCAAAGCCTTGCGCGCTGCCGGTATTGGCAACGGCGCCATCGTGCCGGTGTGCATGGAGCGCTCCGTGGAGATGGTTGTGGCCTTGCTCGGCATCGTGCATGCCGGCGCGGCGTGGTTGCCGCTGGATCCGGCATTGCCGGCGGCGCGTCTGGCATTTTTAATCGCGGACGCTGATGCTCAGGTCACCTTGACCCAGGCGCAGTGGCTGGCGCGCCTGCCGGTCGGGCACACCGCCTGGACGCTGGATGCGTTGCCAACAGCAGAAAGCGCTGAACCGATCAGCGTCAGCCCGAGCGATCTGGCCTACGTGCTCTACACCTCCGGTTCCACCGGCCAACCGAAAGGCGTGATGAACGAACACGGCGCCTTGATGAACCGTCTGCACTGGATGCAGGACGCCTTCCCGATTGGCCCGAACGACCGCGTGTTGCAGAAAACCCCGTACAGCTTCGACGTGTCGGTGTGGGAATTCTTCTGGCCGCTGATCACCGGCGCCACGCTGGTGGTCGCTCGCCCGGACGGCCATCGCGACCCGGCGTACCTCAGCCAATTGATCCAGCAAGAGCAGGTCACCACCCTGCACTTCGTGCCGTCGATGCTGCGCGCCTTTGTCGAAGAGCCAAGCCTGGCCAACTGCCGCAGCCTGCGTCAGGTGTTTGCCAGCGGTGAAGCCCTGCCGGTGGATCTGGTGCGCCGCTTCATGAGCCAACACCCGGCGGCACTGATCAACCTCTACGGTCCGACCGAAGCGGCGATTGACGTCTCGGTATGGCGTTGCTCGGTGGACGACCTGATCGTGCCAATCGGCAAGCCGATCGCCAACCTGCGCCTGTACATCCTCGACGAGGCCATGCAGCCACTGCCCATCGGCAGCATTGGCGAGCTGTACATCGGCGGGGTCGGCGTGGCGCGCGGTTACCTGAAACGTGCGGACCTGACCGAGGAACGTTTCCTCGCCAGCCCGTTCATCGACGGTGATCGCCTGTACCGCACCGGCGACCGCTGCCGTTTCCTCGCCGATGGCAACATCGAATACCTCGGCCGTCTCGACCATCAGGTGAAGCTGCGTGGCCAACGGATCGAACTGGGGGAAATCGACGCGGCGCTGTTAAACCAGCCTGGTATCACCGGTGCCTGCACCCTGGTGATCGACAACCGCTTGGTGGCGTTCTACAGCAGCAGCGCCGCGCAATCGGAGCTGGGCGCGCTGCTTGCCGCCCAACTCAAAAACCAGTTGCCGGCGTACATGGTGCCGGCGGTGTGGGCCGAAGTGCCGGCCCTGCCCCTGACCACCAACGGCAAGATCGACCGCAAGGCCCTGGCCAACCGGCCACTGCCGCAGACTCAGGCAGATCACGTCGCACCGCGCAACGAACTGGAAGCCCTGCTCTGCCAGTTGTTCGGTGAACTGCTTGGCGAAGCCTTGACCGGTGGCCGTGAAGTCGGGACTTCGGACAGTTTCTTTGCCTTGGGTGGTGATTCGATTCTCGGTCTGAAACTGATCTCGCGACTGCGTGAACAGGGTTATTCGCTCACGCCAAAAGACCTGTTCCGCTCGCCGACCCCGGCGGCATTGGCTCAAGTGGCCAGTCCGTTGCTGACGCTGGCCGAACAAGGCGATGTGACCGGTGCGATGCCGCTGATGCCGTTGCATCAGTGGTTCTTCGACCAGCAACAGCCGCAGGCCGCGCACTGGAACCAATCGGTGCTGGCCGACAGCGACCGGCGTCTGCAGCCGGCCCTGGTGCAAGCAACGCTGGACCGAATGGTCGCCCACCACGACGCCTTGCGCCTGCGCTTCACCGAGGTTGACGGGCAATGGCAGGCGCACATCGCACAGGTATCGCCCGCTCAATTGAGCTGCTGCGAACACCCTGAGCAACTGCAGCAAGTCGCGCAAAGCCTGGACCTGCAACATGGCCCGCTGTTCGCCGCTGCATTGCTCGAAGGCGAGCCGCAACGTTTGTATCTGGTCGCGCATCACCTGGTCGTCGACGCAGTGTCATGGACGCCGTTACTGGAAGATTTCCAGCAGCTGTATCAAGGGCTGGAACGTGGCGAGAACCCGCGTCTGCCGGCGAAAACCACGTCCTACCGGCAATGGGCCGAGCACCTGCACGCCCATGCCGCTACGGTCAGCGCCGAACAGCGCTACTGGAACGCCCAAACGACCATGAACGTCGCGCCGGTGGCCACGGTCGCCGAGCGTCAGACGCTGTCGGCCCGTTGGGATGCGGCCCGCACCCATCAATGGCTGACCGAGTCCCACGCCGCCTACCGCACACAGCCGGAAGAACTGCTGATCGCCGCCCTCGCCGCCACCTTGGCGGAAGCCGAAAGCCGCGCCGACATCGTGGTCGATCTGGAGCGTCATGGCCGTGATGCGCAGTTTGAAGGCCTGGATGTCAGCCGCACCGTCGGTTGGTTCACCACCCTGTTCCCGCTACGGGTGAACGCAAGCGGTGCCCCCGGCGATCGGGTGCGCAACGCCAAGGAAGCCTTGCGCGCCGTGCCGGGTCAGGGCCTCGGCCACGGACTGCTGCGTCAGCGCGGCGAGTTGCCGTCGGGCCGTGGCGATGTGTTGTTCAACTACCTGGGGCATGAGCAAACGCCACCGGGCTGGTTGCGCGCCAGCACCTTGACCCCACCGCCGGAAGTGGCGTTGGCCAACCGGGTGACCCACGCCCGTGAAGTGGTCGCCTGGCTGGAAGACGGTGTGCTGCGTGTCGAATGGCACAGCGTCACCCCGACCGCCGACAGCCGCTTGCCCGCTCGCCTGCTGGAACACCTGCAAGCACTGGTCGGGCATTGCCTCGACCCGCAGGCCGGGACGCTGATGCCGTCGGACTTCCCGCTGGCCAAAGGCATGAACCAGGCGACCCTCGACACCCTGCTAAAACGCCTGGGGCCGAAGAAATGAGCCCCGACCTCGACCTGAATTTGACTTCGGAGTGCGCCGCTCGCGGCGCACGTGCCTCTACGATTTTCTGGATTGAACACTGCTGCCATGCATGACCAAATCGAAAACATCTATTCGCTGACGCCGTTGCAAAAAGGCCTGCTGTACCACGAGGCCTATGCGCCCGAGTCGCGGGTCTACTACCAGCAAATGAGCATCGGCCTGGCCGGTGAGCTCGACCTCGACGCGTTCCGCCAGGCCTGGATTGCGCTGATGCAGCGCCACGCGGTGTTGCGCACGGCGTTTCTCTGGGAAGAGCTGGACGACGCTTATCAGGTCATCCTCAAGGAAGTCGACCTGCCGTTGCGCGAAGTCGACTTGCGCGGCAACCCGCAAGGGCTGGCGGCCCTGGCGGCGGAAGATCACGCACAAGCATTCGAACTGGGTGCCGCGCCGCTTATGCGCTTGACCCTGGCGCGTCTGGACGATGTGAACGGGCAAGCGCAGTGGTCGCTGGTGTGGACGCACCATCACCTGTTGCTCGACGGCTGGAGCGTCGGTTCGCTGCTGGCGGATTGGCGCGATCTGTATCGCGCGGCCCGTCGCGGGCAAAATGCGGCATTGGAAGCGGTGCGACCATTCCAGGATTACGTGGCCTACCTCAGCGAACGCCCATCCGCCGATGAGTTCTGGCGCAGTCGCCTGGCGGATTTCGCCAACACCACCCGCGTGCCCGAGTCGGACCCGCGTGGCCTGCTTGCCGACCCCGTGGACGCGCACCTGCCCTGCACCGAACACCAGCGCGTGCTGGATGCCGCAATGACTGCGCGCCTGAGTAGCTTCGCCCGTGACAACAACCTGACCGTCAACACCCTGCTGCAAGCGGCGTACGCTTACTTGCTGGGCCGCCATAACGGCAGCGACGAAGCCCTGATCGGCGTCACCGTGGCCGGGCGTCCACAGCGCCTGAGCGGTGTCGAGCGCATGGTCGGTCTGTTCATCAACACCTTGCCGCTGCGGGTGCGCTGGGACGAGGCGCCGACCGTTGGCCAATGGCTGGCGGGCATCCAGGACTGGAACGCCGAGATGCGCGAGCATGAACACACGCCGCTCGCCAGTCTGCGGGTCTTGACCGCGCTGCCGCCCGGTGGCGAGTTGTTTGAAGCGATCATGGTGTTCGAAAACTTCCCGTTCCCCCGGGAGCTGGATCAGATCGACGAGGGCCTCGTCGGGCTGCCGGACGCTGAACACACCGCGCCGTTGCGCCACACCGGCGGACGTAACAACTACCCGATGTCACTGATCGCTTCGATGGAAAGCGACAGTTTGCACCTGCATTTGGTGCATCAGCGCAAACGCTTGTCCGACGCGGCCGGCACTCGCCTGATGGAGCAATTGATAACGCTGCTCGACGAACTGAGCCGCGACGCCAATCGGCCGCTGGCCGAGGTGCCGCTGTGCCCGACGCAGGAACTGAACCTGACTCGCACCTGGGGCAACGGCGCGACCCTTGCAGTGCCCGATGCTGCGCTGCATGAACTGATCGCCGCTCAGGCCCGCCGCCATCCCGAGCGTGAAGCCGTGCGCGACGCCCATGGCGCATTGAGCTACGGCGAGCTGCTTGAAGCCTCGACCGGACTGGCCAACGCCTTGCGCCAGCGCGGTGTGCAACACGGTGATCGCGTCGCGTTGGCGCTGCCCCGTTGCAACGACGCAGTGATCGCGTTATTGGCGATCATGCAGGCCGGCGCTTGCTTCCTGCCGCTGGACCTGGGCCAACCGGCCTCGCGCCTGGGCGCACTGATGGCCAGTGCCGATGTGGATTTCATCATCGGCACGCCGACCTTCGACACCGCCGCTGCGCAGGTGATCGAAGCCTCGGCCCGCGCCACCGGGATCGACCTGCAAGCGGTGGATCAACAGGCCTGCGCCTATGTGATCTACACCTCAGGGTCCACCGGGACGCCGAAAGGTGTGCGCCTGTCCCATCGCGCCATCGTCGCTTATGTCAGCGGCATTCTGGCCGAACTGGGTTGTGCCGAGGCTGAACAACCGTGGCGCCATGCGCTGCTTTCGACCTTCGCGGCGGACCTCGGTTACACCCAGTTGTTCGGTGCGCTAGTCAGCGGTGGCAGCCTGCTGCTGGTAGATGACGACACCCGCGCTGACCCGAACGCCCTGGCCCAGTGCTTTGCCGACTTCACCCCGGACCTGGTCAAGCTCACGCCCAACCACCTGCACGGTCTGCTCGCCGCGCATCCTGACGTGCGTCTGCTGCCGCGCCGCGCCTTGTTGCTCGGCGGCGAAGCGCTACACGGCTCGCTGCTGGACACTGTCCGTGCGCTGCGCCCGGAACTCGCGGTCTACAACCACTACGGCCCAACCGAAAGCGCCGTGGGCATTTGCCTGTCGCGCATCGAGCAGCCACTGACCGGCGTACAACCGCTGGGCCATCCGCAACCGAACCGGCGACTGCGGGTACTCGACAGCCACGGTCACACCGTGCCGGTCGGTGTGCCGGGTGAATTGTGGGTCGGTGGCGAAGGCCTGGCCATCGACTACCTGGGCGATCCGGTGCAAACCGCCGCACGCTTTACCGCCGTTGCCGACCTGCCCCGCGCCTACCGCACCGGCGACCGTGTGCGCTGGCTGGAATCCGGTGAACTGGCGTTCCTCGGGCGCGTCGACAACCAGGTCAAATTGCGTGGCTACCGCATTGAGCTGGGCGAAGTCGAAGCGCAAATCAAACGCCTGTCGAGCAACATTCAGCAAGTGCTGGTCCGTGTCGTGCAACCGGCCAACGAGACGCCGCGCCTGATTGCCTGGCTGGTGGCCAGCACCTCAATGTCGGTGGACAAACTGCGTTATGACCTGGCCCTGCGCGTACCGGATTACATGGTGCCGGCGGACTTCATCGCACTGGATGCGATCCCGCTGAACGCTAACGGCAAACCGGACATCGCTCGCCTGCCACTGCCCGATGCCCCTACCCGTCAGGACAATTACGAAGCCCCGCGTGACGCGGTGGAAATCGCCTTCGCCGAGATTTGGCAGGACGTGTTGCGGGTCGAGCGCGTGGGGATCCACGACAACTTCTTCGCCTTGGGCGGCGATTCTATTCTCAACCTGCAAATCATTGCCCGTGCTCACCAGCGCGGCATGAAGCTGACCCCCAAGCAGTTGTTCGAAAACCGCACCATCGCTGAAATTTCGGCGGTCATCAGCCAAGGCGCGAACTACAGCCGCGACACCACCAGCGCTGCGCGCAATGTTCCGTTGACCGCAGGTCAACACGCCCGTCTCGAAGTTGGCCCGTTGGTGGCGGACTGGCGCTGCGTGGCGCTGAATACGCCGATCAGCCTCGAAGTGCTGAACCGCGCCGTGCAGGCTCTGCAACAGCAACACCGCGCACTGCAACTGGGCCTGACCCAACAGCCGGACGGAAGCTGGGTGCAAACCCTGCCGAGCACACTGAAACCGGTCAGTGCCAGCCGTCAGCCGTTAGACACTGACAACCTGAGCGCACTGGCCGAAAGCACTCTGGCCACACTGGATCACGCGGCGGGCGAAGGCTGGCACGCCTGCCTGTCGGAACAGCGCGACGCGGTGTTGTTGGTCGCCCATGCGCTGCGCCTGGATGCTGCTTCCTGGGCATTGTTGATGACTGACCTGGCGCTGGCCGTGGCTCAAGCGCAATACGATCGTACGATTGAATTGCCGCGTCACGGTGGCCATCTCGATGAATGGGCCGAGCATCAAAACCTTTGTGCCCGCGATGAAGACGAGCTGGAATCGGCCTGGGAATACTGGCTGCAATACGCCGGTGAAACCCTACCGTCCGCCCCACACCCGGATGGCCTAGCCACTGAAAGCCGCGTACAGATTTCGCCGTCACTCAGCGCCCGTCTGAACCTGTTGCAACGCCGTAGCCACGCGCCTTGGGCATCACTGGTGGCCACCGCTGTCGCTGCGGAACTGGCGCAACAAAGTGCCGAACAGGACGTCTGGCTGACCCTGGATCGCGGTCGCTGCGAGCGGGCCCGTCTGCCGCTCAGCAGTGCGCTGAGTCGTACCGACTTCAACCCGGCGACGGTGATCGGTGCGCTGAGCCATGCCGTTCCGCTGCGTTTGAACGTGACACCTGGCGCCAACGCCGCGCAATTGCTTGCACAGGTCGACGCGCAACTGGCTGCCGCCCCGCACACCGGTGACGACTACGGCGTGCTGCGTTACCTGGCCGACAACGACTACTTGCGCGAACCGCTGCTGAGCCTGCCGCAGCCAACCGTGCATATTGTCATGGCCGGCGAATGGCAAGCCCTTGAAGGGCCGTTGGGCGAGGTCATCGCGGCCAGCGCGCCAATCGATGGCGCCGGGCTGACCCTGTCCGTCAGCCTGCAACACGGTCAACTGCAAATCGATTGCCGTGGCCCAGGCGCAGACCACTGGGCCGAGGCACTGGAGCAGCGTCTGGCCCTGCTGGCTGCCGACGCCGAGCAAGCCATCCCGGGGGCCCACGCGTTCCCGTTGTGCCGCGCCGCCGGTCACGACCTCACGGCCTTGGGTGCTAACTTCGACTGGGCCGGCATCGACGACTTGCTGCCCCTGTCGCCGATGCAGGAAGGCATGTTGCTGCACACCCTGCTACGTCCCAACAGCGGCATCTACCTGATGCAACAACGTTATCGCTGGGACGGCGAACTGGACCGCAGCGCCATCGAATTCGCCTGGGCGCAGCAACTGGCCCGGCACCCGATGCTGCGCACCGGTTTCTGGTGGCAGGACGGCAAGGCCGCGCTGCAATGTGTCTACCACGACACCGACCCGGCCTTCGCCTGGTACGACTGGCGGCACCTCGACGAAGCGAGCCGCCAGCGTCAACTGGACGCCGTGCTGGACGCCGAATGCCGGCAGGGTTTCGACATGCGCCGCCCGCCGCTGACCTTCCTTCGGGTGTTCCAGGTGGCCGATCAGGAATTCCTGATCGTGCGCAGCTTCCACCACATCCTGACCGATGCCTGGTGCTTCGGCCTGTTGATGGCCGACCTGTTCGCCCATTACCAGGCCCGCGTACTTGGCCAGCCTGTGGCGCGTCCGTTGCTGCCCTCGTTCAGCAATTACATCCATTGGCTGCAATGTCAGGACACGTCCATCACCGAACAATTCTGGACCCGCGAACTGGCTGGTTTCAGCGCGCCGACGCCGTTGGTGGTGGATCGTCCGGCGGTGACCGAGCAGGCGGTCGAAGCGGTGGCCAACCTGGACGTCACCCTGTCGATTGCCGACACCCGTGCCCTGACCGCGTTGTGCCAACAACACCAGCTCACGCCCAACACCTGGATTCAGGGGGCCTGGGCTTTGCTGTTGTCCCGCTATAGCGGCAGCGATGACGTGCTGTTCGGCGTTACGGTGTCGGGACGTCCGACCGATTTGCCGGGCGTGGAAGACATCGTTGGGTTGTTCATTAACAGCCTGCCGCTGCGGGTCAAGGTTGACGACTCGCAAACCGTGGTGCCGTGGCTACAAGCGTTGTTCGCGCACAACTACGAGTTGCGCGCCTACGAGCATGCACCGCTGGTGGACATTCAGCGCTGGAGTGAAATCGAGCACGGTCGCTCGCTGTTCGACAGCCTGGTGGTGTTCGAAAACGCGCCGTTCGACGCAGGTCTGTCTGATCGTCAGGTCGACTTCAACGTCGACATCTACGAAGACCGCGTGCACACCAACTACCCGATGACCGTGGTGCTCTATCCTGGTGATCGTCTGGGCATTCGCCTGACTTACGACGCCGCGCGTTTCGACACCGACACCGTACAGCGCATGCTCGGCCATTTGCGTCAGTTGCTCACGCAAATGGTCGCCCAGCCTGACGCACCACTGGCCTCACTGTCGTTGTTGACGCCGGATGAACGCCAGACCCTGCTGGTGGACTGGAACCGCAGTGAACTGGACTTCCCGCTGGATCAAACCTACGCCGAACTGTTCGCCCGACAAGTGGCGGAGCATCCGCAGCGCAGTGCTGCCGTGTGTGGTGCCGACAGCCTGAGCTACGCCGAACTGGATCAGCGTTCGAACCGACTGGCTCGGGCGCTGATCGAAACCGGGGCCGGTCGCGACACGCTGGTGGCGCTGGCCGCTGAACGCGGCCTGCCATTGCTGAGCATGATGATCGCCGTGCTCAAGGCTGGCGCGGCCTACCTGCCGCTGGACATCAAGCATCCGCCTCAGCGCCTGAGCGAAATTCTCGAACTGTCCGGGGCGACGATTCTGTTGACCAGTGACAGTGCCGACTCGGTCATCGACCCGGCACTGGCCGCGAGCACCGCGACCCCGCGCCGCCTGCGCACCGAAGCCCTATGGATGGCGGGCGATGCAACGCCACTGAACGTGGCTGGCAGCCCTGATGATCTGGCTTACGTGATCTTCACCTCAGGCTCCACCGGCACGCCCAAAGGAGCCATGGTCGAGCAACGGGGCATGCTCAACAACATCTTCGGCAAGGTGCCGACCCTGGGCCTGTCGAGCGAAGACCGGATTGCCCAGACCGCCTCCCCGGCGTTCGACATTTCGGTCTGGCAGTTCCTCGCCGCGCCGATCCTTGGCGCCACCGTGCACATTCTGCCGGACGTAATCGCCCACGATCCGGAGCGACTGCTGGAAGCGCTCGAGCACCAACAATTGTCAGTGCTCGAAGCCGTGCCGACGATGATCCGTGCCCTACTCGACCTCGCCAGCACCGACACGCAACTGTCGGCGCTGCGCTGGTTGCTGCCGACTGGCGAAGCCCTGCCTCCAGCGCTGGCCCAGGCCTGGCTGAGCCGCTTTGCCCATGTGCCGCTGATGAACGCCTATGGTCCGGCGGAATGCTCGGACGACGTGGCGTTCCACCCGCTGACCGCTGTGCCGGAAGAAGGCGGCAACGCCATGCCGATTGGCCGGCCGACCGCCAACAATCATCTGTACCTGGTGGATGCCGCGTTGCGACCAGTGCCAGTGGGCGTGCCGGGGGAAATCTGCGTCGGTGGCGTCGGCGTCGGTCGTGGTTACCTGAACGATCCGGAGAAAACCCTGGCTGCGTTCGTCGCACATCCATTCGAACCCGGCGCGCGTTTCTACCGCACCGGTGACCTGGGTCGCTGGCGTGCAGACGGAGTGATCGAGTTCCTCGGTCGCCGTGATCAGCAGGTGAAAATCCGCGGTCACCGCATCGAACTGGGGGAAATCGAAGATCATCTGGGACGTCATTCCGCCGTGCAAGCCGTGGCCGTGATCGTCAACACCGACCAACGTGGCGACTTGCAACTGGTCGCCTACTGGACCGGCGATGACACGCCGGTGGCGGTGCTGCGCGAATGGCTGAGCCAACGCTTGCCGTCGTACATGGTGCCGGCGCATTGGCAACAGCTGGACGCACTGCCGCAGAACGCCAACGGCAAGGTCGATCGCAAACGGCTGACCGCACGTGCGCTGGACAGCAACGACCTGAGCGAGCAACGGCCGCTGCGCAGCGACACCGAACGGCAACTGGGCGCGATATGGGCGCAGATTCTTAACGTGTCGACGATGGGTGCTGACGACAACTTCTTCGCCCTCGGCGGACACTCGTTGCTGGCGACGCTGGTGGTCTCGCGGATTCGCAGCCAACTCGCGGTGGACCTGCCACTGCGTGCAGTCTTCGATCATCCGGTATTGGAAAACCTGGCCCGCGCCATCGACAGCGCCCGTTTGCAGGCGGCACCCTTGGCCCTGCCCGCGATCATCGCGACAGACCGTTCGCAACCGCTGCCGTTGTCGTTCGCTCAACAGCGGCTGTGGTTCCTTGAGCAACTGAACCCTGGCTCCAGCGGTTTCAACATTCCGTTCGCCTTGACCTTGACCGGGGCGCTAAATGTCGAGGCCTTGCGCCTGGCGTTCGAACAATTGATCGCCCGGCATGAAGTATTGCGCAGCACCGTGCACAGCGATCACGGTGAACCCTGGCAGCGGATTGAAGCGGCGCAGGTGTTTGCCTTGCCGGTCGCCGATCTGCAAGCGGTCTCGGTGCAGGAACAGGAGCCGGCTATCCAGGCGCAATTGGCTGAGGTCTTCGGCCAACCGTTCGACCTGACGCAGGCGCCATTGATTCGCGCGCGGTTGCTGAAACTGGACGCGCAGACTCATGTGTTGGCCATTGCCATGCATCACATTGCGGTGGACGCCTGGTCCATTGCGCAATTGGTGGACCAACTGGCCACCGACTACATCGGCTTCGGCAGCACCGCTGCCCGCATCGACACCCCGGCCCTGCAATACGCCGACTTCGCCGTATGGCAACGCACGCACCTGCCGGGCCCGGTCTGGCAGCAACAGCTGGCCTACTGGCGGCAGCAGTTGCAAGCCAGCCCGGCGCCGCTGTTGTTGCCGGGCGCTCAAACTCGCGATCACGGGGGTTGTGCGCGGCATCGCCGTCGCCTGCCGACGTCGCTCGCCCGGGCCATCGGCGAGTTGGCGACGGCTCGCGAGGCTTCGCCGTTCATGGTGTTGCACAGCGCGCTGAACGTGTTGCTGCATCAGCAGACCGGACGCGAAGACCTGCTGGTCGGCACCGACATTGCCAACCGTCATCAGCAACAGACCGAAGACATGGTCGGCTTCTTCGTCAACCAGTTGGTGCTGCGTTGCCGCGTAGCGCCGCAGCAGACGTTCGATCAATTGCTGAGCGATGCCCGCCGCGTGGCGCTGGATGCCTTTGCCCATCAGGATTTGCCGTTCGACGCCTTGGTGGCCGACCTGCTGCCACAGCGGGACGCGCGTTTTACGCCGTTCTTCCAGGTCAAACTGGTGGTGCAGAACACCCGTCAGCAAGACCTGCATTTGCCGGGTCTGGCGATCAGCGAGCGGGAACTTGAGCCGCAAGCTTCGGATGTGGACTTGCTGATCAACGTCGTGGATGACGGCGAAGGCTTGCTGGTGGTTTACGACTACGACACCGGACGTTACGCCAGTGCCTACATCGAACTGTTCGACAGCCTGTTTGTTTGCCTGCTGGAACAACTTGTGCTGAACGCTGACACCAGCGTCGCTCAGTTGTTGGTGTCACTCAATCAACTGCAACAGACCCGCCGCGAGCTGGCTCAAGCTGCGCTGCGTGAAGCCGGCAGCGCGCGTCAAAGCACTCTGGGCCAGGCTCGTCGCCGCAGTGTTGTGAAGGATGCCGAACAATGATGGTCATCGGCCAATGGACGCTCATGTCCCACTTTTTTGCACAGGTCTCAGCATGACTCAGACTCACGAAGACGCGCCGTTCGAAGGCTTCGAGCTGTCGCCACAACAGTCGCACCTGTGGCGCCTGCAACAAACTCGTCTGGCTCCGTCAGCGCAGCGGGCCACACTGCGCATTCGCAGCGGGCAACCGCTGGACAGCGCACGACTGAAAAACAGTTTGCTGGCGTTGATGCAACGCCACGAGATCCTGCGTACCCGTTATCAACAACTGCCGGGGCTGTCGCTGCCGATGCAGGTGATCGACGATTCGGTTGATGATTGGCAAGCGCTGGGCATCGAGCTGCACGTAGATACTCAGTCAGCGACCTTGCACCTGCCGGCCTTGCATCTGGACAGCACCAGCCTGGGCTACCTCGGCGAAGAATGGGCGCTGGGCTATTTGCAAACAGCACCTCAAGAGCCGCCGCTGCAATACGCCGACTATGCGGCGTGGCGCCTGGAGTCGGTGGACGACCAGGGCCGACAGTTCTGGGATGAGCAGTTCAATGCAATGGTCGCGGATGTGCCTTTGCCTTGGCAGCGGCAGAATCCGGCTACCAGAATTGTCGAAATGGCGCGGATGCAACTGTCGTTCGACGACGCCACCCTGCAACGCCTCGATCAGCAAGCGGCCAACCACGGCGGAAGCCCCGGCACGATCGTGCTCGCCGCCTGGGTCACCCTGTGGCAACGCTACAGCGAGGCCGAACGCCTCACGCTGGCCTACGAGAATCAGGCGCGTCCGGACGTGTTGGGTGATGCCCTCGGCCTGTTTTCCGAGCCGTTGCCGCTGACGCTCGACACCGCGCCCGAACTGTCGTTTGCCGCGTTGTGCCAGCAACTGACCGAGCGCGTTGGCCTGCTCAACGATGCCCGGGACAGCTACCCGAGCCACTTGAGCAATGTGCCGTCGTTGTCCGGCGTGGGTTATCGCGAACTCGCAGTCGTGCCGCACAGTGCGCTGAACGATGCCGGTTGGCAGATCGAACAGGCTGACAGTGTCAGCGCTGATTGTGCGTTGCTGTTGCAATACCAGCCGCGTTCGGCCAGTGGTCTGTCACTGCATTTTGATGCCGCGCTCTACTCACCAGCCCATGTCGAGCTCCTCGCCGAGCAGTTGCTGAGCGTGATCGAGCATAGCCTGCGTGAACCGGCCGCCAGCCTGAGCCAACTGGCTACTTGCAGCGCCGCCGAGCAACAACGGGTGACCGGCGCATTGGCCACTTCGCCGACCCTGAGCCCGACGCAAGAACAGCTTTATGCCGCCACTTTTGCCCTGCCCAACCTGGCTGCCTGTTTCGCCCAAGGCTCGGCCTCCAACGCTCAGCGCCCGGCGGTCACTGGCCCAAGCGGCACCTTGAGTCATGCCGAGCTGGATCATCGCGTCACGGCCCTCACCCAGCAATTGCTTGCTCAGGGCCTGGAACCCGGTGCGCGGATCGCGCACTTCCTGCCGCGCGACATCGATGCAGTGGTGGCGCTGGTCGCTATCCTGCGCGCCGGCGCCTGCTACGTACCGATCGACCCGGCCTACCCCACCGAGCGCATCGAGCATATTCTGCGCGACAGCCAGGCACGTCTGGTGCTGACCCATCACGCTCGCGTGCAAGACCTGCCGGCGGACTGGCAACCGAGCGCGATGGCGATTGATCAAGCGATGCCGGCGGTGCCGTTGCGGGAGGAGCCGACCGTCTCGCGGGATCAGCCGGCCTACCTGATTTACACCTCTGGCAGTACTGGCCAGCCCAAAGGCGTGGTCATCAGCCATGCCAACGCCCTGCATTCGCTGGCGGCGCGGCTGGCAGGGTATCCGCAGCCGGTGCAACGTTTCCTGTTGCTGTCGTCGTTCGCCTTCGACAGCTCCATTGCCGGGCTGTTCTGGAGCCTGGCCCAGGGCGGTTGCCTGCACCTGGCCAGCGAAACCGAACAGAAAGATCCGCTGCAACTGGCCCGTCTGATCCGCAGCCACGACGTATCGCACCTGTTGGCACTGCCTTCGTTGTACGCCTTGATCCTGGACGAGTTGGGCGATTTCCCGAGCCCATTGAACACCGCGATTGTCGCCGGTGAAAGCTGCCCGCCAGCGCTGGTCGACAGCCACTATCGGCGCCAACCCGACGCGCAGCTCTACAACGAATACGGACCGACGGAAGCGTCGGTGTGGAGCACCGTCGCTCTCTGCCAACCCGATCAGAACGCGGGGTACGTCCCCATCGGCCGCGCCATTGCCCACACCCGGATGTATTTGCTCGACAGCGACGGCGCCCCCGTGGCCCGAGGGTTCAAAGGTGAAATTCACATTGCCGGACCGGGACTGTCTGAAGGTTATCTGGGCCTGCCGCAGATGACCTCCGAGAAATTCATCCAGGCCAGTCATCCATCCCTCGACGGCCAACGCCTGTATCGCACCGGCGATTTCGCCTGGCAGGACCTGGACGGACAACTACTGTTCCTCGGGCGCACCGACTCACAGATCAAACTGCGCGGTTACCGTATCGAGTTGGGCGAAATCGAAACCGCGCTATGCAACGTCAGCGCCGCCAAACTGGCGGTGGTCTTGTTGGACACCACTCAGACCGAACCGAGCTTGCGTGCGTTCATCGAATCGGCCACTCAACTTCAGGCCAGTGCCGTGCGCGAATCCCTCGGGGCGCTGTTACCGGCGCACATGATTCCCGCCGATATCCAGTGGCTGGCGCAACTGCCGCGCACTGCCAACGGCAAGGTCGACCATCGTACCTTGCTGGCCCGTGCGCCAAATCGCAGTCTCGCGGCTTACGCAGCGCCCGAAGGGCATATCGAGCAGGTGCTCGCAGTAGTATGGCAAGAGCTGTTGGAGGCTGAAGTAATCGGCCGTCACGACGACTTTTTCGCCCTCGGTGGCCATTCGCTGCTGGTGGTGCGTATGACCGCCAGGTTGCGCGCCACGCTCGGCATTGAGGTGCCGGTCAGTGTGATCTTCCAGCACCCGACGTTGATCGGCCTTGCTGAACAAATTACCCGGTCCCACGACCAGGCGGCGATCATTTCCTTGCAGGCCGGCGCAACTGGACAGACACCGTTGTTCTGCCTGCACCAGCCAGCGGGCGGGGTTCACCATTACATGCCGATGGTCGCGGGGTTGCCGAAGGAGCTGCCGGTGTACGGCGTTCCGCTGCCCGAGTCGCTGCGCAGTCAGGACCTTGCTGCATTAGCCCGCGAATACTTGCCGCAAATCCGCCAGATTCAGGCTCAGGGTCCGTATCGCTTGGCCGGTTGGTCGATGGGCGGCTTGCTCGCGCTGGAGTTGACCCGGCAGCTGGAGGCCCAAGGGCAAGCGGTTGAGTGGTTGGGGTTGTTCGACAGCACATTCCACGCCGAGGATGAAACACTGGCGTGGGATGCGCTGCTGGCCATCGTTCAGCAAGAATTGAGCAGCGACAGCCGCCAGCGACTCACCGCGCAATGTCTGACGGAGCTGCGCACGGCGACTGCCGAACTGGGTCGCGTGGAGCAATTGCGTTTCGCCCTGCTGGAATGGACGAGTGCCAACGGCCTGGGGCTCAATGCACCGCTGGCCTATGTCGAACAGACCTTGAATGTGATGACGGACGCTCGTCGTTGGGTCAGCGGCTATTCGGTGCCCGTCGTGCAGGCCACCCTGCAACTCTGGTGGGCCGAACAGACGCTTGTCGAGCACCCGAATCTGCCGGCGCAATGGGACGCGATCAGCCAGCGAACCTGTCATCATCAGGTCGCCGCCGATCACGACTCGATCCTCGGGCAGTCCGCCTTCCATGAACAACTCAACAAGTCGCTGGCCATGGCCTCGACGGAAACCGTCGCATGAACCTGATTCTCTATCTCTACCGCCAATCGGCACGCCTGCTGGCGCTGGCCTCGATCACTGGCGCACTGGGCGGTCTGGCCAGTGCGGGGCTGGTGATTCTGATCAACCGTGGGTTGGCCAACCCGCAGCAATTGCCGGAACTGGCCCTGGGGTTTTTCGGGCTGTGTATCGGCATGCTGCTGAGCAAACTCTGTTCGGAACTGTCGCTGCTGCACCTGACCCAAAGCGCGATTTTCCAGATGCGTATCGACTTGTCGCGCAAGCTGCTCGCCACCCCGCTCAAACGCCTGCAAGGCATGGGCAAACACCGTTTGCTGGTGATCCTCACCGAAGACGTGCACACGTTTACCGCTGCGTTCGAGTGGGTGCCGTTGCTGTTCGTCAACGCTGTGGTGACCCTGGCGTGCTTCGCCTACCTGGCTTGGCTGTCGTGGTCGTTGCTGGCGATTCTGGCATTGTTTCTGATGGTCGGCCTGGTGGCGTTTCACTTGGCCGAACGCGGGCCGTTGAGCCATCTGGAACGGGTGCGCCAGCAAAAGGATGTGCTGTATCAGCACTTCCGTAGCCTGATCGAAGGCAGCAAGGAATTGCAGCTGAACAACGCCCGCGGTGAGGCCTTTGTCGAACGAGTCATCCGTCCGGGAGCGGACGAGTTTCGCGTGCGTTTCCTGCGCGGTATGGCCGGGTATTCGGTGGTGGCCAACCTCGGCACGCTGCTGTTTTACCTCAACCTCGGCGTGCTGCTGTTCATCGTGCCGTTCTGGCTGCCACAACCGATTACCGTGCTGACCAGTTTCACCGTGACCTTGCTGTACCTGGTACGGCCGATCTCCGACCTGATGATCGCCCTGCCCTCGCTGCGTCAAGCCAGCATCGCCCTGAACCGCATTCGCCAACTGGACGCGGAGCTGAGCACCGAAGCCCGGATAGCTGCGCCGCTCGGCAATGTGTTCGCCAGTGAAGGCCCGATGCACCTGTTGCTCAACGGCGTGTGCCACCGCTATCCCGGCGAGCATGAGGATCATCCCTTTATGCTCGGCCCGGTGGACCTGACGCTGGAACAGGGTGAACTGGTGTTTGTGGTGGGTGGCAATGGCAGTGGCAAGACCACGCTGTCCATGCTGATGCTGGGCTTGTATGCACCGGAAACCGGTTGTGTGGTGCTCAATGGTGTGGAAGTGGACGATGACAACCGCGAGCAATACCGTCAGCACTTTGCCGCGGTGTTCGCTGACTTCCACCTGTTCGAACATTTGTTGGGCGACGACGGACCGGACGCCGAATATCGCACCGCCGAAGCGACGCGTTATGTGAAAGCGTTGGGGTTAGGACACAAAGTCAGCATTGTCGATGACCGTTTTTCCACCGTGGAACTGTCCACGGGTCAACGCAAGCGACTGGCGCTGGTGTCGGCGTATCTGGATGACAAGCCGTTTTATCTGTTCGATGAATGGGCCGCCGACCAGGATCCGACCTTCAAGCGGGTGTTCTACATGGAGTTGTTGCCGGAACTGAAAGCCCGGGGCAAAACCGTGATCGTGATCACTCACGATGACGCTTACTTCCAGCAGGCCGACCGGGTGCTGAAAGTAGAGAACGGTCGTCTCACCCAGGTGGAAGCGCACGCGGCTTATGCCTGATGAGGCGCTGTGATGTCAGCGCCCGGCACCAGCGGACAGTTGTCGCAGTACGGGCGTGCATCACCTAATTGATGGTGCAGGCAGCACACCTTGCGCATCAGTAATGGCACGCCGCTCGGACCGGGAGCCAGTTGCAGGAAGCCGTAGAGCGGATTGCGCGTGCCATCGGCCCAGTGCCGCTCCCGGAACAGATGGTCACGCCATTGTGGTGCGTGCGGCATCTGGAAGTAATCGAGTGCGACATCGATGGCGGCCGCCACGTTGTTCCATAGCAAGCGCTGGGCCACCCGCCCGGCGCTGGCCAGTGCCTGCACCAGAGGCGCCATTTCTTCGGTCAACAGGTGCTGCGCGAAGGCCAGCGGATTGTTCAATGGCAGCACCTCACCGGCAGCAAACACCTGAGCCACGGGCATTCCGTTTTCCAGCGCCACATGAGGATCATGCACGATACAACGCAGATGCTGCGCAGCGGCGGCCAGCGGTAAGGCCAGCGTCACGCAGATCAAGTCCATCGACCATTGCGACACCAGTGCAGCCCGAGGCGCAGCGGGATAGTAGTGAGCGTAAAGACTCAACAGGTCAGTGCAGGTTTGCGGATCACGAAACTCAATCAACCCACGGCCTTCGACGTGGCTGCTCAGTCGGCAGGTGCTGCGCAGAAAGGCGCCATCGAAACGAAACAACTGATCGAGCAGGGTTTCGTCGAGCATTCGGGCGGTGGTTTGAAGTGACGTCATGAGGCTTCGTAACTGAGTTTGAGAACTGTTAACCTACCACGTTTTTTGAATTCCGAAGACTCAACACGGCGGGTCAACCCCCGAGTTTGCCAGGCAGGACACTCCGATGTTCATCCAAGATATGAAGTTGCTGGCCGCGCCTTACTGGTCAGCTCAAGGCCGTCGTCGCGCGTGGCTGACACTCGCCCTGGCCATGCTGGCGGTGGCCGGGATCATTGCGATCCAGGTGCGCTGGAACGAGTGGAGCCTGGGCTTTTACAACTCGTTGCAAAGTCTGGACGCCGCCGCGTTCGGTTATCACGTCGTGGAGTTGCTGGTACTCGACGTCGCCTTCATCGCCTGCACCATGGCCAAGTTCCAAGTGCAGCAGCGCTTGCTGATCAGCTGGCGAGAAAAACTCACCCAGGCCTTTCTCGGCAAGTGGCTCGACAGCCAACGCTACTACCGCAGCCGCTTTCACAGCGTGACCTACGACAACCCCGATCAGCGCATTGCCGAGGACTGCAAGATCTTCGTCGAGCAGACCCTGGACCTGGGCTTGAACCTGCTCCAGGCGATCATTCTGGTGGTGCTGTTCAGCATGATCATGTGGCGCATTTCCGGCACGCTGGAATTTGAAGTCGCCGGGCATGCCGTCGCCATCCCCGGCTATATGTTATGGCTCGCCTTGATCTACGCCGTGATCGGCAGCGGCATCGCGCACTGGATCGGTAAACCGCTGATCGGGCTCAATTTCCTGCAACAACGTCGTGAGGCGGATTTTCGTTTCGGCCTGACGCGTCTTCGTGAAGACGCCGAAAACGTCGCCCTTTCCCGAGGTCAGGGCTGGGAAAGCAAGCAGTTACTGGGACAACTGGGACTGCTGCTGAGCAACTACGGCAAGCTGGTTCGCTCGAAAAAACACCTGTTGGGCATTAATGCGGCGTATGAGCGATTCGCCTTCACCTTGCCGCTGCTGCTAGTGTCACCGCGCTTCTTCTCGCGGGAAATCCAACTGGGGCAACTGACACAGATCGCTTCGGCTTTCGGCGAGATTCAGGCTTCTCTTTCGTTTCTGATTCGCAGCTACCCGCAAATCGCCGAATGGCGTGCGACCAAGACTCGCTTATGCAGTTTCTGGCGTGAACTTGACGCACTACCTGCACCGGTTGACCCCGTCACCCGTCGTACAGCTGGCCTGCGGCTGCATGACTTTGCACCGCTGAATGAGCACGGTTTACCGCTGTTCGAACCGCTGACGCTGACCTTGGCTCCCGGCGAACGGCTGCTGCTGCGCGGCCCTTCCGGCGTGGGCAAGACCACCCTGCTCCGCTCGCTTGCAGGATTGTGGCCACGGCACCAGGGCAGCGTCGAACTGGACCGCGAGGGTCTACTTATCCTGCCGCAGAGGCCTTATCTGCCCAATGGTTCGTTGCATGAACTGTTGCATCAAACCGGCGAGACCGGTGCTTTCGAAATCGATGAAGCACGCTTGGAAGCTGTGCTCAAACTGACAGAGTTGCAGCACTTGCCGTTATACAGAACCGATGACTGGAGCCGGCGATTGAGCCCCGGCGAGCAGCAGCGTCTGGCCATGGCCCGCGCCTTGCTGATTCGGCCACCCTTGCTGTTCCTCGATGAAGCCACTTCGGGCCTGGACGACAGTGCCGAGCGACGGTTGTACGAAGCGCTGGCGGCAGCCGACATTACGCTGGTCAGCATCGGCCATCGCGAAAGCCTCGATGCGTACCACACCTGCGTGATCGATGTGGTGCCAGTGGCTTTGCCCTCCGCGTCCAAACCAATTCCCTCCACCACTCTGGAATTTTGAAACGAGCCGCTGCTGTACACCGCCAACGCCGCCCAAGCATTGCCCAGTGACGGTTACAGCCAGGGCTTGATTTTCTTCGGCTGAGTAATCGCCCAGACACTCTGGCAGCAGCGTCACTTGCGTCCGAGCCTCACCTCCAATAAATCGCTTCATGATCGCCCCGATACGATCTAGACGATCACTGGCGTTTTCACACAGCCTAGGCCCATAGCTCCCGGTCAGCATTGTCTGAAATTGGCTGAATGTTACCTTTCGCGATAGCCAGCAATCGACCCCGAGCGGACATTGCTGTTGTAGCTCTGCAACGTTGTTACAGGTAATTCACGATGAACGTCACTTCGGTGTTTGCTGTGCCGGCGGTCAGTCGGCTGTCGGCCAAGCGATAGTAGGTGGCGTGCAAAGGGATGTTGAAGTCGGTCCCCGTGGTGGTGAAGCCATCGAACGGGTAAGGGGCGACGCAGCCGACCTCGCAGACTCCCCGGAGGGGCGGCGGACACTGCCTTTGGGTATTAACCTCTCAACCAAACCTCCTGCGGCTTGCCCTGAAGCAAGCATCGAGAAGGTGATCAACGGGATTCAGGTTCCGCTTTTAACCTTGCTCCAGACCCGGGTACGAATGCGCTCAATTTTGAGAGGGAGTGGCTGGTCGGGGAACAGCGTGGCCAGGGTTGCTGCCGGGGGATAGACGTCAGGATTGTTTCTCAGCCCCTCATCGACATAGAGCAAGGCGCTCTTGTTGCCGTTGGGATAACCCAAGTAGTTGGAGCTTTTAGCGATGATCTCGGGACGCATCATGTAGTTGATGAAGTTCATGCCTTGCTCCGGATGCGGAGCGTCCTTGAGCAACACCAGAGTTTCCACCCATACCGACGAGCCTTCGCGCGGAATGCGGTAGGCCAACTGGCGACCGTTGTTGGCGCGTTCGGCGCTGACCTTCGCGTCATATACCCCACCCGACCAGGCCACCACGGCGCAAATATTGCCGTGGGCCAGGTCAGTGATGAACCGTGACGAATCAAAGTAGGTGATGTAGGGACGGATTTTGAGCAGTAGCGCTTCGGCTTTTGCATAGTCATCGGGGTTCTTGCTGTCGGGTGGCAAGCCGAGATAATGCAAGGCGATCGGAATGATCTCGCTTGGGGAATCGAGCATCGCAACACCGCATTGGCTGAGCTTGGCGATGTTTTCTTCCTTGAAGATCAGATCCCAGGAATCCACCGGGGCAGCCGCACCCAGTACCTTGGCCACCTGATCCACGTCATAGCCGATGCCCGTAGTGCCCCACATGTAGGGGATCGCATAGCGATTACCGGGATCGTTCTGAGCAACCTTGGCGAGAATCTCGGGATCAAGGTTCGGCCGGTTGTTCAATTGGCTGCCATCCAGTTCCTTGAGTACGCCCGCCTTGATCAGGTTGGGCAACGCACTGCTCGTCACCACCACTACGTCGTATCCGCTCCGTCCGACCATCAACTTGCTCTGCATTACTTCAGAGCTGTCAAAGGTATCAAGCACCATGGGCGTACCGGTTTCCTTCTCGAATTCCTTTGGCGCTTCGGGGGCAATGAAGTCATACCAGTTATAAAAGTTCACACTGGGGGCCTGCGCCCAACTGGCGCCCATGCCCAGTCCGAAGAAGGTAAACAGGCTAACGTGCAGCAAACACATAGATTTCATGGGGTGCTCCTGGCGAATCGGCCTTCGATCGGGGATCCGCTGCAAAATTGTTCTTATTTGAAATCGAAACAGCATTTGCCGCTCAGGGAATCAATAACTCGCGGCGACCATCCGGCTGTTCGTTGAGAGTGCCGTGTAATTGCAAGCGTTTCTCCGTGCGATAGTCATAGAGTGCGCGTGCCGGGATGATCCGCGTCATGTCCAATTCCACGACATGCCGACACTCCTGCGATCCGGCTTCAAACAGTCGCTGACCGAACGGGTCGACCACCGTACTGCCCCCTGCGAAGATTTCGCCTGCGCCCTCGCCGACCCGGTTAACCATGGCGGCGAAGACCTGATTTTCCTGGGCTCTGGCGGCAACCGCGGTATGGTGCACGTGGCCGTAAGGCTCCATGTTGCCGTCAGTGATTAGAATCAGCTCAGCGCCGAGTGCAGCCAATGCGCACGCGCTTTCCGGAAATTCGATGTCATAGCAGATCAACAGCCCGATACGCACGCCGCGCCATTGCACTGTCGAAAAACGGTCGCCTGGCAGTACGAGGGAGGGTTCGCCAACCCACAAGTGAGTCTTTCGATAACTGAGCGCCACGCCTTCCGGGGTTATGAACAACGTGGTGTTGTAGAAGCTCTCGCCATCGCGCTCGATCAAACCCACAACCACTGCGATATCTCGCTCCCGGGCGACAGCGCAGATCGTCTGAACGCTGGGCCCGGAAACGAGCTCGGCGAACCGGGCAATATTCTCGTGGCTGAGAAAGCCGGTGATATACGACTCGGGGAAAATTACGATATCGGTGCCAGGTGCGCTTTCGGCAATCGCTCGCAGGATGCGTTCCAGGTTGTAAGCGACATCGCCATCGCGACACGCCAACTGTACGAGTTCAAGTTTCATTATCAGACCGTCAGGTAATTAGCGTCCTGGCCAGGAAGCGGATGACTTTGTCAAAGGCCCAACAAGTATGCGTATCGTGAAAAAAGTTCCTATCACGCGGAATAAGTACCCCCAAAGGGGTAGAAGACGGAAATGACAGGAAAGTACCGCTGAAGAATCCAGGCAATCAGTTGCATCGACCGATTAAATCCACACTCGATTGCAGACCCACCACTCTGGAATTTTGAGATTTTTGATATCGTTGCCAAAAAAGTGGCTGGCGTTTGCGAGCCTGACTGCGTGCCTGCCCTGCGTTGAACACGCTCAGGCGAACGAGCCGCTGCTGTACACCGTCAACGCGGCCCAAGCATTGCCCTGTGACGGTTACAGTCAGGTCTTCGGTGCAACTGGAACCGATGCCAGCCTGTGTCGGTGATCCAGCGTGATAATCAGGCTCAGCATCGATTGAGGGCGCACTGAGGTCTGTCCCCTTTCTTGGCTTCGCTTGTCTTTCAAGGTAAGCGAACGAAAAAGAACGTTCTCGCTACAGAACGCCTTGACTGACGTCCTTCTGCATTGCGGATAAACCCCCAGGACAAATTCCACCTTTGGTATCCGCTGAAGACTCCACCCCAGGGCCAGTCGTTTTGTGGGGGTAAAAACGACCAAAAATAAAAAAGGGTCGCGAGATAAAATCTCGCAACCCTTTGAATTATATGGTCGGGACGGAGTGATTCGAACACTCGACCCCTAGCACCCCATCTCCTTTTTCATACTTCTTGAAAGACTCCAAAATTTTACTCTAGATTTTTCTAAGCTAGTATTTACTTGAGCTCCAGCGGTGTTCTGCTCTACGAGAGTCCAGGAACGTCCATCAAGAGCCGGCGTTTTTGTGGGGGTAAAAGTAGGGGGAACCTATTTTATGGTTAAAATCACCATCAAAGAACTCGAGTCGCTGACCGTTGAAGATGCCGGCCGAATACTCAGGGAGGATGGCAATCTGGCCGGTCGAATCTCAGTGCGCAAGAACGGCGTGTCGGTCAGCTTTTTCTATCGCTATCGGTGGGGCGACCAAAACAAAGAGTACTCCTGCGGGTCCTGGCCGCGCAAATCCCTGACGGACATCCGCAAGGCCCGCAACCAGGCCCGTGCGCTCATCGATGAGCAGATCAATCCCAACGAGCATAAGAAGACCGCCAAGGCACAGGCGCATGCCGCTGCTAACGTTGAGGCCGAACAGGAGAGGACGCGCAAGGTGCAAATACTGACCGTCCAGGATCTGGCCAAGGCCTGGCTGTTGGATGGCGTGGCGCGTAAAGACGGAAATGCCGAGTTGCAACGACGCTTTAACAAGGACCTTTTTCCGGCACTCGGCAAGACAGCGGTGAACAATGTTTCCGAACACGATGTTCGGGCGCTGATCCGGGCCGTGGTCAACCGCGGCGCTCACCGGCAAGCCATCAGCTTCTTCGCCGACCTCACCCAGATGTTCAGCTGGGCTAGAAAGCGCCAACCCTGGCGGGCCTTATTGATCGAGGGTGATCCAACTGAGCTGGTCGACATCTCCCCCCTGATCCCGGCCGACTACGAGGCCGAAAGAAGCAGGATCCTTTCGTCGGCTGAGCTGTTGGAACTGCACAACCGCTTCCAGCAAATGACCGCCGACTACAACGCCCTCCCCGCGGGTCAAAAGTACGACGGCATTCGGCCGCTAAAGAAGGAAACCCAACTTGCGCTCTGGATCAGCTTGGGCACCCTGTGCCGGATCGGCGAGTTGCTGCAGGCCGAATGGAAAAATATCGATCTGGACCGGCAGACCTGGTTTCTCCCCAGCGAAAACGTCAAAGGCACTCGCGGCAAAAAGCAGGACCACCATGTCTTCCTCTCCCCCTTCGCCCTGCATTTCTTTCAAGAACTCAAGACCCTGACGGGAGACTCACAATGGTGTTTTCCGAACAAGCAGGATGATGGGCATGTGGACGTGAAAGTGGTGAGTAAACAGGTCGGTGATCGCCAGGCCCGGTTCAAAAACCGCAAGGCCCTCTCAAGAAGGCGTCACGACGACACGCTGGTCCTTGCCGACGGCCAAAACGGCGACTGGACGCCGCATGATCTGCGCCGCACGGGCGCGACCATGATGCAGGCTTTGGGGGTCAGCCTGGACGTCATCGATCGCTGCCAAAACCATGTGTTGGCCGGCTCTCGGGTGAGACGCCACTACCTGCATCACGATTATGCCGAAGAAAAGAAGCGCGCCTGGAACCTGTTGGGTGATCGCCTCAGTGCAGTGCTGTCCTCAACCTATGAGCACACACCGACTGAGTCGATGATGTCTTTTCCAGACTACGCCGCCAATGGATCCCAGACGCCCTCAATCGGATAATCAAAGTGGGTTTCCCGAAGATTCCAACTAAAAACGGACGGAGGAATGCTCAGGGTCTTCAACCATCCTAGGAAAAAAACGAGCCGGGTTGATGGACAGAGATCGACTGCCCCGTAATTTTCTCCAGAAACTGTTCTGGAAGAATGCGCTCAACTGCTGAGAGAAACGTCTCGATCAGTGACCTGAAATGATCAAGCTCCCCTTCCTGTATCTGCCGCCATAGGCTTGGACGATAGCGAACCAGAATGGACAACGCATAGAGCAACACCAAACATGTCGCTCGATACTCATTTATCGTTCCAAAGAGAGGCAGCATTAGCGCATGTCTTTTAAATGGACTGTGATGTAGCTGAAGTGCATCCCACCAAATACTCGACTCCGGATGATCAATTGCCACACGGAAATGGCTTGCTGATGACCTAGACGAAACTTGGATGATCTCGCGAATTGCCCCAGGAAAAGCAGCAATATCATCCATAGTCATTCGCCCAGACTCATCTATCAAAAGAGCGTAGGTCGTCGTCGCACGGTGGTGTCGACCATTACTTTCTTGATCGTAAGCAGGAGTAACCCAAGAAGGTTTACCTTCAAATATGTCCTCAAAAAGATCCGCAACCTCAGGTATCCGAGAAAACAGCTGCTCCATCGTAAGCCAGCTTTCAACGGGCAGTGCTTTCAGTGCATCCAGACCGTCTGGTTTCCGTTTGGCAGCGACAAGTGAGTTTGCAGTCATCGATTTAACCCAACTTGGGAAAAAACCCGAGACGAGCGCGCCAATGGCCAGACTCTCAAATCGGTCATCTAAACCATCATGGGTGTAAAGGCCATGCCCTTTTTTGGTTGTTGCCTCCAACTCTGAAAGGGTTTGAGGACCACCTGGTGAAGCAAGCATCTCGGCAAATGCGAACGACATTGTGCCGTAATACAGATTGAGTACACGTTGACTGACATTTCTTCGATCAATGGCACTGAAATAATCGGTGGCATTTCGGAGCGCGAAAGCAACGCCCTCTCCCTTTGACACAATGGTCGACGGCTCAAGACTTAGGCTTTCAAGTTGAGCGCGACGGTCGACCATCTTTCGAGCAAGAGTTGCACTTTTTAACTGAGAAAGCCTCGCCCAGACTGCTTCTATCGGAGTCTCTGAAAGCAGCACTCGCCGCGGTGCTTGCAACTCTTCAAGGCTCGTCTCTTCTGCTTGCGTTGTCGTAGGAGCAAACTTTCCAGTGCTGCTTTCACGGTTCCATTCGATGAGAAAGGGTTGAAAATCGTCAATCGGCTTCACGGGAATGGATACCCCCATAGCGAATGACTCAACCATGTACGGCTGTCCGTTAAAAAAGATAACGGACACCTCTCCAGCCAGTTGCTTGTATACATTGTTGCTCGTCGCTGACGAATAGAGTACTGCGGCCGAACGCTCCGCCCCGCCTCTAGACGCCTTTACGACCACATACTCTCCTGCGGCAACCTCACGGACTATGGACGCTTCCCAGCCATGTCCGACTAGCTTATCAAGCATATTTCTTTTCACTGCGTCCCGCAGAATATCTAAGCGCGCCTTCCATCCGCTGTCTTGCATATGCCTTCTCCTTGCTCTGTCTCTCTACCAAACACTATCGCAGCTTCATTCATAGCATTGATCGATCGAATCCACAGCCAATAGCGGCCATACACGCTCCGTTACTGAATAATTGGTTTTCGTAAAAAGCGGGTGGCAGAAGCCGACGCGACATTACGCTCCGGCTACTTCCATTACCGTCATTTCACTTTTTGATGGATACAATCGTGGCTCGGCCACCCTCTAACCGAAATGAAAACGACACTCGGTCTCCGGCCGTCAGCCCTGTCAGCTGATCTTCCGTTACGGAAAAAGCCATGGTCATAGCAGGCCACTGCACGGCTGGCACGGCGCCATGAGCGATAGTCACTGTCTGCTTCTCGGAGTTAATTGACTTGATCGTGCCCTCCGCTTTGGCTATCGGAGCCTGCTTTACGTCCTGCTTCATCTCCATGCCCTCCATACCGTCCATTTTCATGCCCGGCACGTCCTCTGCCAGGGCAGAAAGAGACAGCGCAAATACGGTGATTGCAACTGCAATCAGGGTCAGTTTCATAGGACGTTTCCTTGAGAGTTAATGGGTTCAACTGAGAGGTGCCGGCGACGCATCAGGCGATAGGCTGCCGGAATGACAAACAGCGACAGCAAGGGTGCGGTGATCATGCCGCCCACCATGGGCGCGGCGATGCGACTCATCACCTCGCTGCCGGTGCCGCTGCCCAACAGGATGGGTAACAGGCCGGCAATGATCACGGCCACGGTCATGGCCTTGGGTCGAACGCGCTGCACGGCCCCTTCACGAATGGCCGCAATCAGCCCACGCTCAGTGTTGTCACCGAGGTCTTCACGTTCGGCCCAGGCGTTTTTCAGGTAGAGCAGCATGATCACGCCAAATTCGGCAGAAACACCGGCCAAGGCGATAAAGCCGACCCCGGTGGCGACCGACAGGTTGAACCCCAACAGATAGAGGAACCATGCCCCGCCAGTCAGGGCGAATGGCAGAGTGGCCATGATCAGCAGGGCCTCGTCGAAGCGGGCAAACGTCAGGTAAAGCAATACGAAGATGATCAACAGCGTGGCAGGCACCACCAGTTTGAGTCGTGCGTTGGCCCTTTCGAGAAATTCGAACTGTCCTGAGTAACTCAGGCTCATGCCGGGCTGAAACTTGACCTGCTCGCTGACGACCCGGCGTAGATCGGCGACTACCGAGGCAATGTCCCGGCCACGCACGTCGATGTATACCCAACCAGAGGGCCGTGCATTCTCGCTCTTGAGCATCGGCGGGCCGTCGCTGACCTTGACCTTCGCCACTGTGCCGAGGGTGATCTGGCTCCCTAGCGGGGTGTAGATCGGCAATTGCTCCAGGGCGCCGAGCGAGTCACGCCACTCCCGAGGGTAACGTACGTTGATCGGGAAACGTGCGAGCCCTTCAATGGTCTCCCCGACGTTCTCACCGCCGATAGCACCGGCCACGATGGATTGCACATCGGCGATGTTCAGCCCGTAACGAGCGGCTGCCTTACGATCGATATCCACATCGATATAGCGACCTCCCGTCAGACGCTCGGCCAGCGCCGAACTGACGCCGGGCACATCCTTGGCCACCCGCTCGACCGCCTGGGTAGCGGCATCAATCTCGGTCAGGTTGGTGCCGGCAACTTTCACCCCAATAGGACTCTTGATCCCCGTGGCCAGCATGTCGATTCGGTTGCGAATCGGTGGTATCCAGATATTGGTCAGCCCAGGAACTCGCACCACTCGATCCAGCTCTTCCACCAGTTTTTCCTGAGTCATACCTGGGCGCCATTGCTCCTGTGGCTTGAACTGGATGGTGGTTTCGAACATCTCCAACGGCGCCGGGTCGGTGGCAGTTTCAGCACGACCGGCTTTACCAAAGACATGTTCGACCTCCGGCACGGTCTTGATCAGGCGGTCGGTCTGTTGCAGCAGTTGCGCCGCTTTCTGCGCCGACAATCCCGGCAGAGCCGAAGGCATATAGAGCAGGTCGCCCTCGTCCAAAGGCGGAAGAAACTCGCCACCCAAGCGCGACATTGGCCATAGTGCGCTGATAAAAACCAGCAACGCGACCAGCAGCGTGATCTTCGGTCGTCGCAAGACTGCATCCAGAGCCGGCTGGTAGATCCGGATTAGCCAGCGGTTCAACGGGTTCTGTTGTTCACTGGGAATTCGTCCCCGAATCCAGTAGCCCATCAACACCGGCACCAAGGTCACTGACAATCCCGCCGCTGCGGCCATGGCGTAGGTCTTGGTGAAAGCCAGCGGGCCGAATAGCCGCCCCTCTTGGGCTTGCAGGGTGAACACCGGAATGAACGACAGGGTAATGATCAACAAACAGAAGAACAGTGCTGGTCCAACTTCAGCCGCCGCTTCGGTCATCACG
Source organism: Pseudomonas sp. LS2P72 (assembly GCF_054897865.1). Taxonomy (NCBI): domain Bacteria; kingdom Pseudomonadati; phylum Pseudomonadota; class Gammaproteobacteria; order Pseudomonadales; family Pseudomonadaceae; genus Pseudomonas; species Pseudomonas sp. LS2P72. The sequence goes on along the minus strand of NZ_CM142708.1, from coordinate 2,792,077 downwards.
TGCCAATGACGTTCACCCTTCAGTTCCTCCCCCGGATTGGCCACGTGCCAAGCCTCAACCTTCTTGTGCGCGTTTTCAATCATCACCACGGCAGCGTCGACCATGGCACCGATGGCGATGGCAATTCCGCCCAGGGACATGATGTTGGCGTTGATCCCTTGATAACGCATCACGATGAAGGCGATCAGCACCCCCACCGGCAGGGAGATGATTGCCACCAGAGATGAACGCAGGTGCCAGAGGAAGATGCCACACACCAACGCGACGACGATGAACTCTTCGAGCAGTTTGTGGCTGAGATTTTCCACCGCGCGGTCGATTAGTTTGCTGCGGTCGTAGGTGGTGACGATTTCCACCCCCGCCGGCAAGCTGCTTTTCAACTCGTCGAGTTTGGTCTTGACCGCCGCAATGGTTTCGCGAGCGTTCTTGCCGCTGCGCAGAATTACCACACCGCCAACCGTCTCGCCTTCGCCGTCGAGTTCGGTGATGCCACGCCGCATTTCCGGACCCAACTGGATCGTGGCGACATCGCCAAGGGTCACAGGCACACCACCCGATCCCAGCTTGAGTGGGATCGCCCGAAAATCATTGAGCGTTTTCAAGTAGCCGGAAGCACGCACAATGAACTCGGTCTCTGCCATCTCCAGGACGGCGCCACCGGTTTCCTGATTGGCCTTGCCGATCGCTTCGGTCACCTCAGCCTGAGTGATACCGAGGCTGGCCAGTTTGAGGGGATCAATCTGGACCTGGTACTGCTTGACCATGCCGCCCACGGTGGCCACTTCCGCAACGTTGGGCAGGGTCTTGAGTTCGAACTTGAGGAACCAGTCCTGAAGTGCGCGTAGCTGCGCCAGATCGTGTCCTCCACTGCGATCCACCAGTGCGTACTGATAGATCCAGCCCACTCCCGTTGCATCCGGCCCCAACGCCGGTTTGGCGCTGGCCGGCAAGCGACTTTGTATTTGGCTCAGGTACTCCAACACCCGCGAGCGGGCCCAATACAAGTCCGTACCGTCTTCGAACAGCACATAAACAAAGCTGTCACCAAAGAAGGAGTAGCCGCGCACGGTCTTGGCGCCAGGCACCGAAAGCATGGTGGTGGCCAACGGATAGGTCACCTGGTTCTCGACGATCTGCGGTGCCTGTCCCGGATACGGGGTTCGGATGATCACCTGAACATCGGAGAGATCCGGCAGCGCATCGATGGGCGTGCTCTGCACCGACCAGATGCCCCACGCCGTGACAAACAGTGTCGCCAGTAGCACCAGGAATCGGTTGGCTACTGACCAACGAATCAGGGCAGCAATCATAGCTGGCCCCCTGATTTCTCTAGACGCTCAACACGCAAGCCATCGTCGGTTTGACTCACTGCAATCCGGACCTTGTCGCCCGTTTTGAGGCCCTGCATCAGCGCCGGATTGGCGAGCGGGAACGTCATCGTCATGCCAGGCATGCCCAGCGTTTTGAAGGGGCCATGGGCGAGTGTGACTTCTTTGTCGTTGATCTCAACGATCTGCCCATCCGCCTCATGAAAACTGGAGGCTGGCGCGTTGATTGGTGACTGTTCCTCTGAGTTTGCAACGATGCCCTTAAGACTGGCCTCCGAGTCGAGCAGGAACTGGCCAGAGGAAACCACCTTCTGGCCCTCTTCCAGACCTTTCAAGATCGCCGTCTTGCCATCGTTTTCCTGCCCAATCAACACTTCAACAGGACGATAGCGGCCAGCGTCTTCAGCGAGCATCACCAGGGCACGTCGACCGGTGCGAATGACGGCCTCGCTCGGCACCCACAACACACTTTGCTCCGTTGAACGATTGAGGCTCACTCGTGCGGTCATACCCGGCCTGAGACGGCCTTCTGGGTTAGGTAACTCGACGCGTACGCGAAGGGTGCGGCTATCCGGATTGGTTTCCGGAAGAATCGCGCCGACGACGCCCTTGAGCACAACCCCAGGGAACGCGGGCAAACGCGCCTCTGCCGCTTGCCCCATGAGGATTGATCCAGATTCAGTCTCCGGAACGGCCAGGGCCAGCCAGACGCTACTCAAACCATTAACGCGTGCCAGTGTCTCGCCGGCGGCCACCGTCATACCCTCGCGCACATTGAGCTCTTGCAGCACACCACTAATAGGGCTGGTGAGGGTCAGGTTTGGTTGGACTTTGCCACTGCGCTCTACTTGAGCAATTAATGCCGCCGGCATCCCGGTGAGCCGCAAGCGCTGGCGAGCCGCTGCCAGCAAGCCCGCATCGCCACTGCGCTTGAGTGCGAGAAACTCCTCCTGAGCCGCAGCCCACTCAGGTACAAGGATATCCGCCATGGCGGCATTGGCTTTGATCACGTCGCCAGGAGCATGGGCATACACGCGCTCGACGAAACCCGCCGTACGGGCTTGAATGACGGCGACGTCCCGCTCGTTGAAAGCCAACACACCGACAACGTCCAGACTCGAAGCAAACACACCTCGACTGACGGTAGCCAGTCGCACACCGAGATTCTGAGTCAGGCTTGGATCAATGCGAACGGCTGCGCTGTCCCCTTTGATGTCGGCGTACTGAGGGACCAACTGCATGTCCATGAAGGGCGACTTACCCGGCTTATCGAACTTTTGCTGCGGGGACATAGGGTCGTACCAATACAGCACTTTGCGTTCGTCCAGAGAGGGGAGGCTCTGCTCCGGGGCTGCCCCAGGTACTTCGCTCATGCCCTGCTGAGCGAACCAGTAACCACCGGCAACACCCAATACCAGCGAGAGGCCTACCAGCAATGCCCCGTTCCACTTTCTAAGGTTCATTGGCTGGACTCCCCGTAAGCAAAATACAGACGCGCACTGGTCAGCGCTCGCTGCTCTTCCACGTCAATCTGTTTGAGGCGGGCTTCGATGAGCTCGCGCCGAGCGGCCACGACGGAGCTCAAATCGCCTTTGCCGGCGCGGTAGCTGGCCATGCTGAGCTCGACCTTCTCCTTGGCCAAGGGCAGCAAACTGTCCTGGGTTCGATGGACGGCACGATTCAAGCGTTCATAGTCGGCCAGCTCGTCCTCCAGTTGCTGGGTGTGCTCGCGTGACAGGGCTTCACGCTCAGCCTCAAGCTGGTTGAGTTCAGCGTGCTTGGCCGCAATTTTGGGGTTTTGCCGAGAGTCAGGAAACAGTGGTAGATCCCAGGAAAATTGCACGCTGACCATGTCGCCGAACTGTCGGCCGCGATTCTGATAGTCGACTTCCCAGCTCCAATCCGACTGTTTTTCCGCTTCGGCTTCACGGACCTTGGCTTGCGCTTCGCGGGTCATTGGCGCAAAAGCAGCCAATTCTGGGTGATGTTGCAGCTTATGAGAGTAGTCAGAGGCTTCGACAGGCCATTCAGGCAAGCTGCCCACAGGTTTGTCATTGGCGGCTGGTCCAATCCAGCGCTTCAGGGCCGCTCGGGCCTGTGCTCTCTGACGAATCAGATCGTCCTGCTGCTCTTCCAGTTGTGCCGCTTCCTGTTTGGGCGTTACTGCATCAGCAGGTTGAGCGCGGCCGCCGGCAATTTGTGCCCGGACGGTATCGGCCAGCAGACGGTTTTCTTTGTAGAAGTCCTGAAACAGCGCGTCTTTACGCTCAACGGAGTAGCTGTTGATCCAGGCCAACGCCGTGGCCTGACGAACCTTTAGACGTTCGACCCGGCGCTCAGCCGCGGCGCGGTCAATGGCCGCATCAGCGACCTCGATTCGGGCTTTGCGCTTGGCGCTGTTGGGCATCTCCTGACTGACTCCGACCATTCGCATAGTCATGAAGTCCTGGTCGATGCTCCAGCGATCCGGCCCCCCAATGGGGTAGTTCTGTACGCCTAGCAGCAACTTGGGATCGGGTAGTTCACCAGCGGGGATGGCCGCACTGCTGGCGGCCTGAATTTTCGCGTCTTGTGCAGTCAGCGACGGCGCATTGTTTTCAGCCAGCTGCAAAGCTTCATCGAGTGTCAATGCGGCAGCGAGACTCGGCAATGCCAGTACGCTTGCCGCCAGGCCGGCCACGAGGGACCACCCTGTGCAATAGCACTTGGAGTTCATGTTCACGATTCCTGTGATGATCCACTGCGCGCTTCATCAGAGATGCACGCAGATATGCCATCCCGCTAACGCGGAATGAGGCTCAGTGTGGTACAGGAATCAAGTGCGGGGCGGTCGCCATACCCCTGACGGGGTTTGTACTGGATGGGAGTCTAGGGAGAAGGACAGTACGAGGGGGCTGGATAAGGTGATAGGAGGCTTGATGATGGAGACTTGCAGCATGCCACCAGTCTTGCACTCCTGACCTGACTTACAGGGTTTGCCGTGCTCGGTGGGACTTTTCATGTCCTGGCAGCAGTCTTGCTCCATGCCGTCCATCATCGCCATGCCCATGGTTTTCATGGGGCAGGGCTCAGTCGGCGCCTGAACACCCGCCATCCCGCTGAGGGGGAGCGCCAGGCTAATCAGGAAAATCAGGCAAAACCGTAGGTAGCGTTTCATGGGCTGCAGTGTAGCCGGTGGAAATGGCCCTTACAATTCACCTTCTAGACTCCTTAGTCGGCTGTCACCAACCTCTATTCCGCGCTCATTTCCATTTCCGGACTTAAAGTGCCTAACCATGCGACAAGACAAATTATGACGACTGCCATTAAAAACTCGAGTGTCATGCTGCGGCGCAAGGCATTGACTGCGGCAGAGTATTCTCCATTTCGAACTGACCGCTCCAATACCGGACTTAGGTGAAAGCGGTTCAGCGTGGCTAAAACGATCATCCCAGCAAAGAGCAATATTTTCAAAAACAGCAGCTGGCCATAAGTACTGAGCATCACTTCATCGAGATTTGGACCAATGACAAACAGGTAATTCACTACGCCTGTGATGCTTATGATCACTACGATTACAGCGCCGGCCGATTCAAAACCAGTCAGCACCCGTGCAAGAATTCGAGCTTCCTGTTCGCCCTTTAGCGATTTCAACCGCAGCAGTAGAGCGAATGCCAATAGAGCACCCAACCAGCCACCGGCGGCTAAAAGATGGAATATATCGGTGATGAAATGCCAGTAGCGTCGGCTGCCTTCATCCATGGCGCCGTGCCCTGTCCATGCCAACGTCGCCAACGCAATCGCTCCGCATACGGTGACGATCCAGAGACTGGGTGTCGGAAATCGCTTATTCAACGCGACGCCAATAATTGCCATCACCAAGACAGCTATTCGGACCATCCAGGTCAACCCGACGTCGGTCCCCATGAGGACCATTTCAAAAATATGGTGATGTAGCTCCATAAGCTCCGACACACCGCTCATTGCTTTCGCAAGCAACAACATGGCGACAAGGGATAGAGCTACACCTGCAACAGAAGTACCGTAAAGAAGCGACTCAAAATTCAAGACCGTGCCCGATACTCTTTCCTTTCCCCTGAGGCTGTACAAGCCGAAAATTGCCAATCCGAATAACAACATCAGGTCGAAATAAAGAGCAAAGCGAACCACAATATTTATTGAGTCGCTCATAAATCATTTCACTTTAAATGAGAAGTTGCCGGTGATCGGGTGAGTGTCCGAGGAAACAGCACGCCATTCGACTTTGTAGGTACCGGTGGTCAGAGGTGCTGCCGGTGTAATCACCATCGTTTTCGGATCACCGCCACCAGCGACGGCGGCCTTAACACCCATTGGGGAGTTCGGCATGCCAGGCATATCGGTCATGATCAGTTTTGCACCGGAAAACTGAGTGGTGAGATTCTCAGAAAAGTGCAGTTCAATTTTCGAAGGGGCCGCCGCATTCGAGCCTTCTGCCGGAGTAGAAGAAAGGAGCTTTGGATGTGCTTGAGCAACTGCACTCAGAAGCAAACCAGCGGTAAGTGCAACAGCTACGGTCGTAGTTTTAAGGAATGACATGCAAGACTCCTCACAGCAAGAGCTGTTGATTCGAGGTTTGTTTGGGAATATCTAATTTTTACTTTTCGATTCTTGTTAAAACCACTGATGATTAGCTAGTAGCCTCCGTGTTCTAGGTCAGGTTGAACACGAGAAACTCACTAGACCCCAACGTCACAGTGCAAGAACACGATGCCACACGAACGCAAACTGTTCGATTACATTTCAGTCAGCTTGACGCGGTGTTTGGCCTCGAATTGGCGGGCGTAGCGAGACTTAAAGACGAGACCGCGCGCCCCAGATACTAGGGTTCTCACTCATTCAAAAATAACGAAAGTGGACGCTGGGCGCAGGCTGAGAGATCGCCGTTGATCACAAATGCGCCGTTGATCAGCTGACCTTCAAGTCAACACTAGGAAACTCTAGATGAAAGGCCGTTTTCCCGTCACATGATGTACACCAGATTTTGCCATCATGCGCCTCAACAATTGATCGGGTAATCGACAGCCCTAGCCCTGCGTTGCTTGGACTCCCTTCTCGCCGCGCTGGGTCCACGCGATAAAAACGATCGAAAAGCTTCTCAAGATGTTCGGGGGCAATGGGTTCTCCGTGGTTCTCCACGACGACCAATACCGACATCTCCTTCTGGAGGATTTCGACACTGATCGTCTTCCCTTCAGAGGTGTAGCGAAGCGCGTTAGAGAGCAGGTTAGAAATCGCTCTGTGGAGCATAAGAACATCGCCTCGGACGCTGCCCCTTCCTGAAACCTTGAGTTCAATCCCCCGCTCATCAGCCAAAAGGCGGTAGTACTCAAGCAATTTTTCCACGACTTCCACCAGGTCTATTGGTTTGTTCTCGTGTGTGATCAGACCGTTGTCAGATTTCGCCAGAAAAAGCATGTCATCAATCATCCGACTCATACGCTTCAAGTCATCAAGATTTGAGTACAGGTTGTCTTCGTAGTCCTCAATATTCCTTTTTCTTGAAAGCACCACTTCGGTGTGGGTCATCAAGTTGCTCACGGGGGTCCGTAGCTCGTGGGCAATGTCTGCGGAAAAGTTCGATAACCGGACAAATGCATCGTCGAGCCTGGACAACATTGCGTTAAACGACAGCACCATTTGCTGAAGTTCTTTCGGAACGGGTGCTAAGGGGATGCGCTCTTTGAGTGATTTTGCTGACATTGAGGCAGCGACCCGCGTGACCTGGCGAATGGGCCGCATGCCACTGCTTGCTACCATCCAGCCGAGTGCAGCACTGACCAATGCGCTGATCACCAACCCTATCCAAAACCATCGTTCAAGCGTCTCGAAAAAGGACATATGCTGAGTAACGTCAAAGATCAAAATGACTGTCAACGGCTTGTTTTGCCCCGTCACAACGGCTTGTGCCGTCACTCCACGGAACATCTGCCCTTGCTCCCGCCACTCCCAGACGTTGTTGTTTGTGGTTGTGCGGAACTCCTTCGGAATATCTACCGGACCGGGATCAGCAAACAGCAGCTTGCCGTCACTATCGATTATTAGGGCAGTCAAATCACGGTGAGCCCCCAGCAGCGCCTCCAGCTCAGGCTTAAATTCGCTGAATTGATCGATGCTGTTCAACCCGGACAAAATTCTCTGGGTCGAGTGGAGCTTTTCGTTCAATGCCTGCTGATCCAGCATCTTAAAGTGATGCCGGCTGAGGTTATTGAAACTGAGTCCGGCGACCGTGAGCACGGCCGTTACCGCGAGCATGAACATCAGACTCATGCGGGTCGTCAGGGACATTCGGTTCATTCCGATTCCGAATCAGGCGCGTCGAGCATGTAACCCATTCCCCTTGAGGTATGAATCAACTTGACCTCAAAGTCGTCATCTATCTTGGCCCTCAACCTTCTCACTGCAACCTCGATAACGTTGGTATCGCTGTCGAAGTTCATATCCCAAACCTGGGAGGCGATAAGTGACTTTGGCAGCACCTCCCCTCGACGTCGTAGCAACAGCTCAAGCAACGCAAACTCTTTGGCCGTAAGGTCTATGCGCTTACCTCCACGAATGGCCCGACGCTTGAGCAGGTCCACCTCCAGATCAGCCAATTTCATATAGGTTTGCGAGGGAGCGCCGTTACCCCGACGCAGCAACGTTCTGACACGGGCCAGCAATTCAGAAAATGCGAAGGGTTTGATCAGGTAATCATCTGCCCCGAGTTCAAGTCCTTTCACTCGATCTTCAACGCGGTCTCGCGCCGTGAGGAAGAGCACGGGAACATCTTTTCCGGATGCACGAACCTTCTGAAGTACTTCCCAGCCATCCAGCCCAGGCATCATGACGTCTAGAATCAGCAGGTCATAGGCCTCGCTCAAAGCGTGCTGAAGCGCCACTTTGCCATTGGTAAAGCGATCCACATTGAACCCCGCCTCCGTGAGTCCTTGCTGCAAATAGATACCTATTTTGGGTTCGTCTTCAGCAACCAGAAGTCTCATGAGGGTGGCTCTCGGATAATGATGAAGCGCAGTCTGCAACGAAACACGCCAGCCAACCAGCAACTGACAGAAAAGTAATATTGGCTTCAGGTAGATGTCAGCGAGCGCTGTCTAGGGTTCAAGCATGAGTACTTCCTGGTGCTCGACCGACTCTTCAGCATGAAACGTTTGGGAGCCGGAAAACAATTCCATAAGGAGTTGCCCCATGAATCGCCTGAAAATGCTGTTTTTTGTGAGCTCGATACTCGTCTCAGCTTCTGTATGGGCTGAAAGTGGCGGAGACCGGGTGATAGAGCGTATGGAAGGCCTGCGCGACAGGGCTGAAGCCGTACTGATTCAAGCTGAAAAAGCCCCTGAAGGACAGCGTCATGTCCACATGGCCGAGCATATGAAGATGCTCGGCGACATCATGAGCCAACTCCATAAAGATCATCCAGACGCATCAATGCCACCTCAGCAGCACCTCGCCTGGATGGAAAAGCACGACAAAATCGTCGATGACGTTTTGAGCCAAATGCAGCGCGAGCACAAATTGATGCTTTCAGAGTGCCATCAGTAATAAGTGCTCGACGCATTTCTTGGTTAGAGCTGATTAACACGGCGTCACCTGAACGCCGTGTTTTTTTTGAAAACTGACAGAAATGTAGTGTTCAGGTCAGTTAACTGGCAGCTCCGTGTCTTTAGCATAGCCAGTGCTCCCACTCTTACTCTCGAGGTCACTATGAAAGCTAAGCTCGTTTCCCCTGTCATCGCAGTATTCACTCTACTCTTCGGTGCTACGGCTATGGCCAGCGCAGGGCATGGAAAAGAGGACATCGGTCAGCCCGGAGTCGCCTCTGAGGTTACCCGTACGGTGGACGTCGAGATGGGCGATGTTTTCTTCAAACCTGAAAGCATCGACGTAAAGCCTGGTGAAACTATTCGATTTGTCCTTCGCAATGAGGGTTCGCTGCTGCACGAGTTCAACATCGGCAAAGCCGCTGCTCATGCAGCACACCAAAAAGAAATGGCAAGCATGTTCCAGAACGGGACGCTTAACCCCACCGGTACCGGGAAAACGATGAGCGGTATGAGCCACAGCATGGGTGGAATGAAGATGGTCGGAATGGAGCACAACGACCCGAACAGCGTCCTGATTGAGCCTGGCGCAACCCAAGAGCTGATCTGGACCTTCAACAACAGCACAGGCCTTCAGTTTGCCTGCAACGTGCCGGGGCATTATCAGTCAGGGATGGTTGGTCCGTTTGACCTGAAGTAAGCCGGAGCTGGCTGCTAACACCGCTTCGACGCACGAGTTGGCTACGCTCTGTCGCAGAGATCACAGCAACGCTCGCACAGTGGGGTTTAGATCATGAATAACCATCAGCATCCGGATGGAAACACCACCGCACCATTTTGGAGGCGCAAAACAGGCGTTGTACTAATCATGCTCATTGCGATTGGTGCCTTCTACGTGTTGCGGGAGCATTTCAGCCACGTTTATCCATTTTGGCCTTATCTGATTCTGTTGATCTGTCCATTGATGCATTTTTTTGGACATGGACATGGCGGACATAGCCATGGCGATCAGGCAGCAACCCACAAGGACGAAAAAGGGAAATAGCCATGCCTACCATATCGAGCCACCACGACCACAGTCACGCCCATGCTGCTCCGCTCAATGACGATGATCTACGTGACCCGGTGTGCGGAATGGCAGTCACTTCATCAAGTAAATTTGGTGAGTCTTATCAGGGACAGACATATCAATTTTGTAGCCTGAAATGCCAGGAGAAGTTTCGAGCTGATCCTGAACGCTTCAGCGGTAATGTTTCGAGCGCCGAATCCCGCGTCACCACTCCAGAGTCTGCGGTACAAACAGGCACTGAGTTTACCTGTCCGATGCACCCGGAAATACGCCAGCCCGGACCCGGCAACTGCCCTAAATGTGGCATGACATTAGAGCCGGTCATGCCCGCGCTCGATGAAGAAGAAAATTCTGAACTCCGGGATTTCGCCCGCCGCTTTTGGTGGTCGCTGCCATTAACCGTGATAGTGACCGTGCTCGCCATGGCGGGACACTCGTTACAACTCCTCCATGGCTCGATCCAAAACTGGATCGAGTTCGCTCTGGCGACACCGGTGACTTTATGGGCAGGTTGGCCCTTTTTTGTAAGGGGCATAGCCTCTATTAGAAATCGCAGTCCAAACATGTGGACTTTGATTGGTTTGGGTACCGCCGCAGCCTACCTTTACAGCGTCATGGCAACGCTCTTACCCCAAAGCTTTCCCGCCACCTTCATGCAAGATGGACGTATCGGCGTCTACTTCGAAGCCGCCGCGGTCATCATCTCGCTCACCTTGCTTGGGCAGATTCTTGAGCTCAAAGCCCGATCGCAAACTTCCGCCGCCATTAAGTCCCTACTCGGCCTGTCGCCCAAAACCGCACGCCGGATCAATGCCGATGGCCAGGAGGAAGACATTCCTCTCACCCATGTTCACCTAGGAGACCACTTGCGGGTCAGACCGGGTGAAAAGGTACCCGTTGATGGTTCAGTAATAGAGGGTGAAAGTGCGGTGGATGAGTCCATGCTCACTGGCGAGCCAGTTCCGCTAATGAAGAGAGCTGGAGATAGCCTGATCGGCGCCACGCTGAATACACATGGGAGCTTGGTAATGGAGGCGCAGAAGGTCGGCGCCGAGACTATGCTGTCACAGATCGTACAGATGGTCGCTCGGGCTCAGCGCTCCAAAGCACCAATGCAACGAATGGCCGACTCGATTGCCGGCTACTTTGTGATGGGTGTTATCGCGATTGCGATACTGACATTTGTCGGTTGGGGGCTTTTTGGCCCTGAGCCCAGTTGGGTGTTTGGTCTGATCAACGCTGTCGCCGTGCTGATCATCGCTTGTCCCTGTGCGTTGGGTCTTGCTACGCCCATGTCGATCATGGTTTCGACAGGTAAAGCAGCCAGCATGGGCGTGCTGTTCAGGGATGCCAGTGCCATCGAAAACCTTTGCAAGATCGACACGCTGATTGTCGATAAGACAGGCACCCTGACAGAGGGACGGCCAGTGTTTCACAGTGTGGAGGCCACACCCAGTTTCAATCCCCACGATGTTCTTCAGCTGGCTGCCAGCCTTGATCAGGGCAGCGAACATCCCTTGGCTCATGCAATCGTCGATCACGCCCGAACCGAGAACATTAAGCTCATCAAACCAGAATCCTTTGAGTCTGGTTCAGGTATCGGGGTCAGTGGCATTGTTGATGGCAAGAAGATCCAGCTGGGGAACACCGCGTTAATGGAAGCCGCAGGCGTGAGGACCAAGCCCTTACAAGAGCGTGCAGAGCTTTTGCGTCTTGATGGCATCAGCATCATCTACCTCGCAGTCGACGGGGTATTGGCAGGGTTGTTGGCAGTATCAGATCCAATTAAGCCGACCTCCAAAGAAGCAGTCACCAAGCTCAAGGCTGACGACATCAAAATCATCATGGCTACTGGCGACGGGCTCACCACCGCTCGGGCTGTCGCCAGGGAGATGGGGATTGAAGAAGTCCACGGTGAAGTGAAACCTCAGGATAAGGAGCGTCTGGTCGCAGACCTCCAGCAATACGGCCGGAAGGTCGCTATGGCTGGTGACGGTATCAACGATGCTCCGGCCCTGGCGCGAGCAGATGTGGGCATTGCCATGGGGACAGGGACTGACGTTGCGATGAATAGCGCGCAACTCACGCTGGTAAAAGGCGACCTGATGGGGATTTTACGAGCAAGGGCTCTTTCGGTCGCAACAGTAAAAAACATGCGGCAAAACTTAGGTTTCGCCTTTCTTTACAACTCGATGGGTATCCCTCTAGCCGCAGGCCTGCTCTATCCACTGACTGGGCATCTCCTGTCGCCGATGATCGCTGCCATAGCCATGAGCGTCAGTTCTGCATCTGTAGTTTTCAATGCATTGAGACTGAGGAATACCCGAATTGACTGAGCTTCAATTGCGAAATTGCAGCGCACTTGCCATGCGTTTGCATACGACCTGACCAGTCATTTGCATTTGACTGACCACCGATTGCAGAGGATTTGACCAACCAGACATCAAAGCTGAGGGGCTCATAACGGCCAGTTCCGGTCGTTCGCCAGTCCCGTCGAGCAGTCATTCCAACGGCTGATCCGCTCCGAAACTTGCCCGGTAGAGACAATGCCGTTTCGCTGACCTTAACTGGGGCGAAAACATTCCGGAAGTAATGCGACCAACCTCACTTGTCTGTCGCCATTACATCTGTCTGCCATTGCGGGCAGCGATCGCAACGGTGGTCGGCGAATCAGCAAGTGAAACGAATTGTCGTGTCGCCCCATCAAGCGCATCGATGCAACCCGCCTCGATGTCGTAGACCCAGCCGTGCAGATTCATACGCCCCTGCTCGAGCGCGAGTGCCACCGATGGGTGCGTACGCAGATTCGCCAGTTGCGCGATCACGTTTTCGCGCACGAGGCCGTCGAGCTTCGCGCGAGGCGTGTCGAACTCATGCGCCCCGTTAATCGCTTTCGCGGCGTCCGAGTGACGTAGCCAGTTAGCGACCGCCGGAAGATGGTCCAGACACGTGCAGCGTGAAATCGCGCCCATCGCTCCGCAGTCCGAGTGGCCGCAGATCACGATGTCCTGTACGCCCAGCACTGCGACCGCATATTCGACGGTAGCCGAGACGCCGCCCGGTTCGGGACCATACGACGGCACAATGTTACCGGCGTTGCGAATTACGAACAGCTCGCCCGGTTCGCGCTGTGTAAGGAGTTCAGGTACAACACGACTGTCCGAGCAGGTGACGAACAACACCTTCGGATTTTGTGTCGTCGCGAGCTGCCTAAAAAGCTCGACGCGTTGCGGATAAACCTCGCGCTGAAAGCGCAGAAAGCCGTCAATAATGTCACGCATGGAGTCCTCCAAACCTGCCGGATGCCGGATGCTGGCACGAGCCCTCGATATGCCATCGCGCCGCTGTGGTCGTCATTATCGCAGACCTCCCGCGCCTTGGCTGCACTCGATCAACGATGGACTTCGAGCCGCGACCAGCGCGGCGGATGTCCGATGCACCCCGGCAGCCACCATTTATCTATCGCTGGCCTGCAAGGCGAGTGAATTGCCCCGTTTTTTATAGACATCCCATTGCTTCTGGCCGTTCTCTGCCGGACATGGCCAAGAAGCGTACTGGTCGAATACGATGCAAATGGTTGGTCAGGTCAAATGCAAACGGGTGGTCACGTCTGTGCAATTATCCATCAATGACGCTTGCAACTCGAAACAGATAACTGTTGACCTTACTATCGTGTGAACGTTGATGCTGTCGGTGCGGTGAAAAGAGACCGCTCAGCACGAGAGGAATAACCATGTTCGTCTTAGATGTATCAGGCATTGGATGCGGCAGTTGCGTCAGCAAAATCACCAAAGCGATTCAGTCACTGGACAACGAAGCTACGGTTTCCGTGGACCGGTCAGCCGGTAAGGTGAGTGTTGAAAGCAGCGAAAGCCCAGAGCAGATTCGTAAAGCTGTCGAGGCGTTAGGTTTTCCTTCCCAGATCAGCGCTTGAATGCTGACACCTGCCCCTGGTCAGAGCCCCGTATGCAGATGACTTCCCTTGGTGAACCCTCAGGGAGTACCGAAGCAGCCGCGTCGGCCACAATTACCGCTCGCAAGCCCTTGCCCTACTAATCACCTCGCAGAGCTTTGAGCATTCCTTTGAATGCTCCATTCAACCGAGTAAAAGCGGCGTCGAAACGTATTCCATTTTCTGTGTACTTTGCGACCTCGACCTGCTGATCGACAGTATTTTGATCAATGGCAGGTTGAGCCGGAGTGCTGTAAAGCAAAGCACCTCCGTAAATATCACCTACTGATTCTTTTTCGGTAATGTGTTTTACATTTGTTGTTTTCAAAGAAAACGGAGTAGCAGGAGTTTCTTTTGTCTGGCTTGCAAGCACAGTAGAAAAATCTAAATCTTGAGTCTTGAGTCTTGAGTCTTGAGTCTTGAGTCTTGAGTCTTGAGTCTTGAGTCTTGAAGTTCATTGCATCAGCGTTTGCGATATTGTTACTCAGAATCTCAGCTCTTGGACTACGATAAATTAACGCTCTTTCTGCGGAGCCAAGCGCTTTCTCAAAATTAATACTCACACTCAATCCCCCTCAGTAACGCTACTATTTTCCATGAACACAGAACACTTAATTGTTGAATCGGTGCGTCCAGGTACACATACGCAGTACCAGTGCAAAGCCTAAAAAAAGTCTTCACCTTGAGAGTTAACGGAAACTTACAAAGTTATGCACATCAAACTAAGACTCAGTAAATAGCGGTGCGACGCTGGAAGATCGAGACCTTACGGATTAAATAGCGTGTTCCTAAAGAGAAGTATCGCAACCTGACACAACTGTAATATTCACCTAAGGTTCCTGACAGGGGATGAGTCTTATAGTCCTATTGAGCCTTAAGCTCTACCCTAAGAATCATCACTTGATGTGGATTCGGGGTTACCAATAATCATCCGAGGAAATTCAAATGACCCCCATCAAAACTTTGTTCGTCATCGCAGCCCTGACCGTCTCTTCTTTGGCAATGGCTGAAGGCGGTGGTGACCGGGCGTTCGCACGTATGGAAGCGGCTAGGAGTAATTCAATGGAATCGTATCAAGTAGCCCAAAAGCAAAGCACCCAACCTCCCATCGCAGAAAGCCAAGCCAAAGCGATGGACCACAAGAATTGCTGAATAGCTTGCTGCGCTCCCAAGCTGACAGAAATGTAATCACTGTGGTGGTTCAAATGTGGCAATTTCTGAGCTCGCTTGCCGTAAGTACTCGTTTTTAGTGACGGCGAGCGAAGCTCATTCGGGCTCATCACAAAACCCCGAGAGAGTGCCTTCAACCTGTTTGAGCAACTCATTGGTTGCTTCGCACGGCTTCCCTTTCGACTGATCGGACATAAACGGCATGCATTCCAAAACCTCTAGGCGGACATTCGTTAAAGGCCTGGCCGCTGGTGGCATTCTCGGCGGCCTTGGTCTGTGGCGCACGCCCGTATGGGCAGTAACCAGTCCCGGTTTCCCGAATGTACTGACCGGCAATGAATTTGATTTGTTCATTGGCGAATCTCCAGTGAACTTCACCGGCTCGGCGCGCACGGCGATGACCATCAACGGCTCTTTGCCGGGACCGCTGCTGCGCTGGCGCGAAGGCGAGACGGTCACACTGCGTGTGAAAAACCGCCTGGGCCAGGACACCTCTATCCATTGGCACGGGATCCTCCTGCCGGCAAACATGGACGGTGTACCGGGCTTGAGTTTCCACGGCATCGCGCCCGATGGCATGTACGAGTACAAATTCAAAGTCCATCAGAACGGTACGTATTGGTACCACAGCCACTCGGGTTTGCAGGAACAGGCAGGTGTCTACGGTCCAATCGTGATCGATTCGAAGGAGCCAGAGCCTTTTCAATACAACCGCGATTATGTGGTGATGCTGACCGACTGGACCGATGAAGATCCTGGTCGCGTCATGGCCAAACTCAAGAAACAGTCGGACTACTACAACCACCACAAACCTACCGTCAGCGACTTCATCAACGATGTCAGCGAGAAAGGCTGGTCCGCGACAGTGGCGGATCGCAAGATGTGGGCCGAAATGAAAATGAACCCCACCGATCTTGCAGACGTCAGTGGGGATACTTACACCTACCTCATGAATGGCCAAGCTCCTGACGGTAACTGGACCGGTATTTTCAAACCGGGCGAGAAGCTGCGCCTTCGCTTTATCAACGGCTCGGCCATGAGCTATTTTGATGTCCGTATCCCAGGCTTGAAAATGACCGTGGTGGCCGCCGACGGCCAGCACGTCAACCCGGTCAGCGTCGATGAGTTCCGCATTGCCGTGGCAGAAACCTATGACGTGATTGTGGAGCCTGTCAGCCAGGAGGCTTACACCATTTTCGCCCAGTCCATGGATCGAACCGGATATGCCCGCGGAACCCTGGCGGTACGCGAAGGGCTCAAGGCTACCGTTCCAGCGATCGATCCACGTCCTCTTTTAACCATGGATGATATGGGGATGGGAGGAATGGATCACGGCAACATGGAAGGCATGGATCACAGCACCATGAAACCGGGCGACATGGCCGGTATGGACCACAGCAAGATGGCGGAAATGGACAAAGGCGACATGTCCAACATGGCCGGCATGGACCACAGCAAGATGGCGGGAATGGACAAAGGTGACATGTCCAACATGGCCGGCATGGACCACAGCAAAATGGCAGGGATGGGCGGTATGGGGGGCGAAATGCAGACTCACCCAGCGTCCGAAACCAACAACCCCTTGGTTGACATGCAAGCCATGAACCCAACGCCAAAGCTAAACGATCCAGGCATCGGTTTGCGGAACAATGGTCGTCGAGTGCTCACCTACTCAGATCTGAAAAGCACTTTCCAAGACCCTGACGGTCGCGAACCCAATCGCACCATTGAGCTTCATCTGACCGGTCACATGGAGAAATTTTCGTGGTCCTTCAACGGAATCAAATTTTCTGACGCCGAGCCGCTTCGTCTGAAGTATGGGGAGCGTCTTCGCATCACCCTGGTGAACGACACCATGATGACCCATCCCATTCACCTTCACGGCATGTGGAGCGACCTTGAAGATGAGAACGGCAAGTTCATGGTGCGCAAGCACACAATCGACATGCCACCAGGTACCAAGCGCAGCTATCGAGTTACCGCTGATGCCTTAGGTCGCTGGGCTTATCACTGCCACCTGCTTTTCCATATGGAAATGGGCATGTTCCGAGAAGTACGGGTTGATGAGTAAAGGAGACGATCTGTGAGCACATACCTAAATCGTAAATCGCTGGTCGGTTGCCTCTTTGCCGTCGGCTTGATGGGTGAACTCTCGTCCGTGGCGCTGGCAGTCGAAGATAGTAGTGATCATTCACCTGCTACTCCTGCAAAAACAACGAACAAGCCTGCAACTACGACAAACGAGTCAAAGCCCGATCACGGGTCAATGGACCACAGCAAGATGAGCCATGAGTCGATGGATCATGACCAAAAAACCAAAAAGGCAGATTGAGATCATGACCAGTAAATTTCTACGCCCAACGTTGATGGCACTGGCAGTCTCTACCAGTCCTGCTTTCTTTGTCGTGGCTCACGCCGCTGAAGAGATGGATCACTCCAAGATGGACCACGGCTCAATGGGAGCTATGGACCATAGCAAGATGGGGGCTATGGATCACAGCAAGATGAGTATGGGTGACGGGCAAATGGACGGAATGGAAAGTATGGATGGAGGGGCTACCACCAGCCGAACTCCAATCCCTGTACTGACCGACACTGACCGTGCTGCCGCCTTTCCAGATGTGGCTGGTCATGGGGTTCACGACAAGAAGGTCAACTCCTTCATGCTGCTGGATAAGTTTGAGTACCAGGATGCTGACAACGGTAGTGCATTGGCCTGGGATGCAAAAGGATGGATCGGCGGTGACGTTGACCGACTGTGGTTGCGCTCGGAAGGCGAACGTACCAATGGCGTAACGGAAAACGCTGAACTCTCAGCACTTTGGGGGCACTCCATCGGTCCATGGTGGGATGTCGTCACCGGCGTACGACAAGACTTCAAGCCCGGGTCACCACAGACTTGGGGAGCGCTCGGTATTCAGGGCATGGCCCTCTATAACTTTGAAGCCGAAGCGACTGCCTACATCGGTGAGAACGGTCAAACCGCTGCTCGATTGGAAGGCGACTACGACATTCTGCTGACCAATCGCCTGATCTTGCAGCCGACGGCCGAAGCCAATTTTTACGGAAAAAATGATCCTCAGCGCGGCATTGGGTCTGGATTGGCAAACACCGAAGTAGGGCTCCGATTGCGCTATGAGATTGTTCGCCAATTTGCCCCTTACATTGGGGTTAGCTGGAGCCGCTCATACGGCAATACGGCAGACCTGGCCAGCGATGAAGGAGAGGATGCGAACGAGGCGCGATTTGTCGCCGGTATTCGGATGTGGTTTTGAGGGCCTGACATGAAAAGAACATTGAAAACATTGACTGCTGCCGGGGTGGTCGCCGCAATAGTAGGTGCCGGCGTGGTGTATTTTGGTGTGATCAATGTTGGGGCGGATGATCCGCATTTCGGCCCCGTTCACTCACTTCTTTCCACTGCTCGGGATCGCTCGATTGCTGTGCGCTCACGCGATATTAAAGTCCCCGACCTGAGCGAAGAAGCTCTCATCCGCGCAGGTGCTGGCAACTACAACGCTATGTGCATCGGTTGCCATCTGGCTCCGGGTATTGCAGGAACCGAGTTAAGTAATAGCCTTTACCCTGCACCTCCGAATCTTTCAAAACTGGGCGTTGATGGAAACCCTGCCGCAGCTTTCTGGATCATCAAGCATGGAATCAAATCCACAGGCATGCCCGCTTGGGGTAAAAGCATGGCCGATCCCTACATCTGGGGAATGGTCGCTTTTCTCCAGCAGCTGCCTTCATTGAATGCAGAGCAATACAACGCTCTAGCAACCAGCAGCGGTGGCCATCAACACGATGGCGGCGAGAGCCAAATGCATAACCATGAAGGTCAGCATGATGCTCAAAAACAGGCCGCCACTGGACATCATGATGCGGGAGCAGCCGAAGAGGTAGCCGAAGCAGGCGACCATCATGGCGAGAGAAACAGCGCCCATGCTCATGAGGCGGTCGCAGCACCTACTCAGGATGAAAGTACCGGAAACGCCCATCCTCAGGGTGTAGGGGCTTCACATGACGCTCCAGCAACTCCGGTCGTTCAGCCAAAAACTCATACCCATGCTGATGGGAAGGAGCATACCCATGCGAAATAACTTTCGTCGTCCCGGTCGGGCACTTCGCCTCGCTGCATTCGCGGCTCTGTTTATCAGTTCATCTGGTCATGCAGCAGAGTCGCTGACGATCGACGTCCATCGTGACGCTAACTGTGGGTGCTGCAAGAAGTGGATCCAACACCTTGAAGCTAACGGCTTCACCGTCGTTGATCATGTAGAAACCAACATGAGCGCGGTCAAGCAGAATCTCGGTGTTGCTCCACGACTCTCGTCCTGCCACACAGCAATGATCAATGGAAAGTTTGTTGAAGGTCACGTGCCCGCCGAGCAAATCATTGCGATGAGCAAACGTGACGACCTTCTCGGAATCGCTGTTCCTGGCATGCCGGTTGGATCTCCAGGCATGGAAGTCAACGGAAAACGTGATGCTTATCAGATAATCGGCCTGACCAAAGCCGGCGCGGATCAGGTCCTTGCTGAATACCCCGGCAATTAATCTGGCCCTGTCCATCTAACACTGCATGGCTACCGTCCACCATGGCCATGCAGCGAGAAATGCTTTTTCCATTACGTGTTCAAGCAGTAGAAGAAGTCGTAAGGGGGCCGAGGACAGCAACAAGGGAGGACGCAGTACAACTGTGGCCTAAACTGCGGCGTTCAATTGTGTTTTTTTTTGCAGGCTTTTCAGGCGCAGGGTCGCGCGTTGCACAGCGGCCATCTTTTCTGGACGCTTCATCCGCTTCCATTTTCTGATGTCTTCCTTGGTGCGACCGCAGCTCAAACATAGTTCGCTGTTCAGCTGGCAAACGGAAATACATGGGTTTTCGATGTCCTTGGCCATGGTTTAACTTCGCGTGGATCGTGTACGTGTTAAACGCTGCCGCCAGTCACCGGCATTCGACCGCTGACATTGCTCTTCAGTATCGAAATGCACGTTGGCCGACACCTGACTGATGTGAACATTCGCTTCACTTAACGCCAGGGTCGTCAGTTCGAGCATCCGCTTGTCTTGCCCAATGGCAAGCACATCATCCCTGTTGGCATCGGTGTCGAAGACCCAAACAACCATCAGACTGGAGGGAAATCGCGCGTAATCCACATCGTGAGTCAACCAAGAGAAGCCCACTATCTCTTCCTTGGCCGTCTCGCAGGCCTTGGTCAGGGCAGCAATCAGACGACGCTCGATTTGCGCCTGATCCCGTTTGCTCAAAAGCATATCTCGATCCTTATTTTCATTTCAGTCGACTATGCGTTCATTTCTAAGCCGGAACGGGGCTTGAGCCGGTGAACCAGTTCCCAGCTTCGTGCGGTATTCAACAGTCAGATGCGTGACTTCATGAACCGTAGCAAGCCGTTCTCGTATGTCTTCGGCGTTCACTGCTGGGCTGCCCAGAACACTCACAATCGCGGCCCGGGCTTGCGGCCCCACCTGCCAGACATGAAGATCAATGATCGAAGCATCTCCAGGCGTTTCAACCAGTTCACGAATTTCTTGGGCTACATGTTCATCTGTCTGGTCGAGCAATACACCCGCAGTCACCCGCATCAACGACCAAGCCCAGCGTGCAATAACAACTGCACCCACAATCCCCATTACAGGGTCGAGCCATACCCAACCAAGGTATCGGCCAGCAAGCAACGCAGCGATGGCCAGAACCGAGGTCAGGGCATCTGCAATGACGTGAACGTAAGCAGAGCGCAAATTATTGTCGTGACCATGCGCATGGTGAGATTGATCGTGGCCGTGGTCATGTCCATGGTGATGATCATGTCCACCAGAAAGCAAAAGCGCGCTCACGACATTCACTGCTAATCCGACAACTGCGATAAGAGTCGCTGTCCCGAATTGCACTTGAGTCGGTTGAAAGAGACGGAATAGCGATTCTCCGCCAATTCCCAAGGCGACCAGTCCCAAAATCAGAGCAGAGGCGAAGCCACCCAAGTCTCCCACCTTGCCAGTTCCAAAACTGTAGCGAGCACTTGAGGCATGTCTTTTTGCATATCCGTAAGCAGCTGCGGCTATGCCAAGTGCTCCCGCGTGCGTTGCCATGTGAAAACCATCGGCAAGCAACGCCATTGAGCCTGTGAGATAACCTGCGGTGATTTCAGCAACCATCATAACGACGGTCAGAGCCACCACCCACAAGGTTCGCTTGGCGTTTTCTTCATGTGATGCCCCCAGGAACATATGGTCGTGGGAATAGTCGGTGAACGAATTACTCATCTGGGCAAATCCTATTTGGAATAGCGGCGAATGGCTTCGAGAAGCTCATCGACGCCTTTCGCTCTTTCTTCGTTGCTGAGTGTCGGATTCGCGACATGTTCACGAGCGTGGTCTTCGATGATTTCATCCATCAGCCCATTGATAGCGCCACGGGTCGAAGCGACCAAAAGCAAGGTTTTTGAGCAATCATCATCAGAGTCGAGTGCTCGCTCAATCGCCTGGATTTGCCCCGCGATTCGCTTTACGCGCTTGAGAAGATTGTCTTTGCTCGATCTCACATGACCCATACCATACCCCCCCTACCTATAATGAAAGTATGATCACACGCTCCAACTAGCCATACAAGCCAGGGAGGGAATACATCCGACCGGCAGCGTCGCAGCATTTGAATGCTGCAATCGAAACATTTAGCACGTCGCCTCGCCGTGCAGAACCAATACAAGCCGGCGGGCGGGCCCGCACTTCAGTAATTCGATAGATGGCGTAGCGCCTATTTCTTGAGCTGCCATGGACTATGATTTAGGATCGAACCATATCCCCCCAGGGGGGATATTCGCACTGGACAGAGACGAAACCAGCTGATTGCGTCTCTTCGTGAAAAGTTAGGTAACCGCCTGGTCACGCACTTCGCCACCTGAGATCTTCCATGCTGAAAATCCTAGCCAACCGAACCTACCGTCATCTCTTTCTCGCCCAAGTAATCGCACTCGTAGGGACTGGACTCGCCACTGTCGCGCTGGGCCTGCTGGCGTTCGACCTTGCGGGCGCCCAAGCAGGTGCTGTCCTCGGTACAGCGCTGGCGATCAAAATGACGGCCTACATTGGCGTTGCACCAATCGCGGCGGCTTTTGCTGAACGTCTACCCCGTCGAGCGATGCTGGTCTCGCTGGATCTGGTGCGAGCACTGGTCGCGCTCGCTCTGCCGTTTGTGACGGAAGTCTGGCAGATCTACGTGCTGATTTTTGTTCTCCAGTCAGCCTCGGCGGCGTTCACCCCGACATTTCAGGCAACCATTCCAGACATCCTGCCGGATGAAGACGACTACACCCGCGCCTTGTCGCTATCACGTCTCGCCTATGATCTTGAAAGTGTCGCCAGCCCTATGCTCGCCGCCGCGTTGCTGACCGTTATCAGCTTCCATAACCTGTTCGCCGGCACTGTCATCGGTTTCCTCGCTTCAGCGGCCCTGGTCGCCACAGTTGTGCTGCCAAAGGCGAAGCCGACGCCACAACGCAGCATCTACGAACGAACTACCCGTGGTATGCGCATATTCCTGGCCACCCCTCGCCTACGGGGGCTGCTGGCTCTTAATCTGACAGTAGCTGCTGCCAGTGCCATGGTCATCGTCAATACGGTGGTGCTGGTGCAGTCGCGCTTCGCTCTGCCTCAGAGTTCTACGGCATTGGCGCTGGCCGCGTTTGGTGGTGGCTCCATGGTCGCGGCCCTGGTCTTGCCACGCCTGTTGAAAAACATCAAAGACCGAACGGCCATGCTGTTTGGTGGAGGAATACTGGTTGCAGGCTTGGCCGTTGGCATCAACCTGAGCACCTACAACTTCCTGCTGCCGCTGTGGATGTTACTGGGCGTGGGCTATTCCTTGGCTCAGACCCCAAGCGGTCGGCTGTTGCGTCGCTCAGCACATGCCGAAGACCGCCCGGCGCTGTTTGCCGCCCAATTTGCTCTATCCCACGCCTGCTGGTTGATTACCTACCCATTGGCGGGATGGCTGGGTGCCAACATCAGCCTCACGGCGTCATTTGTTGGGCTCGCTGTCGTGGCAGGTAGCGCACTGGCGGTCAGTATTGTGATCTGGCGTCCTGCTCATGACCAAGAGTCGATCAAACACACCCATGAGAACCTGCCGGATGATCATACTCACCTCGACGGCCAAGATGGTGCAGATCACGAACACCCGTATGTGATCGACGATCAGCATCGCCGCTGGCCAAGTTGAGGGGGCTATAGTTTCAATGATTTGCCAAACCTCAGACCAGAAACCGTCGAGCTTGCAGAGCGACAAGATGGCCCAAATAGAAGCTTTAGCCCCACTGCCGCACAGGCCAAACCGTGTAGGTGAACGTCTGACACAGAAGCCAGAGTCTGATCAGCGGCGCAACGCACGCAGCGCTTAGGACCAGAGAGGAATAGACTTCCAAATCCAATGCCCTGGTTACGATGCCGCTACGAGTGTTGCCCAGCAGACATAAAACCGCTGGTAACAACCAAAGAACACCGGACCGCTTGATCGCTAACAAAACAGGCATGTGCCCTGCCCTGTTGCAGCAGTTCAGCGAAGTTGGGCATTTCAGACCTAGAGGTACTTGGTGATTTGTTTGAAGGCTTCTAGTGGTGCGCGCTCGCCATTGTTCAAGGCCGAGACGGTGTCTTCCAGGCAGTGATCAATGTGATCCTGAATGAGCGTGCGCTTGGCTTGGCACACCGCTTTTTCGACCGCATGCAGCTGCTGGGCGATGTCCACGCACTGACGACCTTCTTCAATCATGGTGATGATGCCGCGTAAATGACCATCCGCCCGCTTGAGGCGCTTGATGATCGCCTCGTGACTTTGGTGGGTGTGGGGATGGCTATGTTCGTGTTCGTGCTCACTCATGACTTGAGCCTCAGGCCTCAATGAATTACGCTGGCATCCTATCCCCCCTAGGGGGATATGGTCAAACGTATTGCGGTCACAACAAACGAGTTAGAACCCCGGACACTATGCTCAACAGATCCCTGACAACGACAGTGGTATTCGCGCTTGTTCTCGCCATGTTTGTGGCCTGGGCTGGGCATACCTATACGTTGTCGGTAACGACGAAACCCCCTGCCTGGGAGATCGCGCAAGACGCCTATCACTCCCATGAAGAGCAAGCCGAGATGTCGTGTGCGAGCTGCTCGGATCACTATCACTCCCCGTTGACCCCTGACCATCAGCACGAAACGCCACAGCTCACCTCCGCGTTGAGTTTGGCCGCGCAGCCGAAGCTCTCTATGCAGGTCGATGAACCACGCTATTCCGTTCCCCGTCCGCCGATTTTCTTGATCGAGCGGCCACCCCGTCCTTCGTTCGCATCCTGACCATGGCCGCACTGCGGCCTTTGATCCCTGCAACGTAGGATTGATTTATGCATTCGCACTCGATGAGCGGCGTTGACGCATTTACTGCGCCTTCGCGTCGCCTGCTACTTCTGCTGTTTTTATTTGTCGCGTCACTTTTCCTCGCAATGCCCGAGGCGATGGCTCATGCCGTCGCCGAAGGTGACAAGGGATTCATCCAGGAAAGCTCCGGTGTCATGTTGCTGCCCTTCATCTACATGGGCGCCAAGCACATGATGACGGGCTACGACCACCTGCTGTTTCTGTTCGGGGTGATCTTCTTCCTCTACCGCCTGAAAGATGTTGGGCTCTACGTCACGCTATTCGCCATAGGCCACTCGGTCACGCTGCTGCTGGGTGTGCTGACTGAGATCAGCATCAGCTCTTACATCATCGACGCCATCATCGGTTTTTCGGTGGTGTACAAGGCGCTCGATAACCTGGGCGCATTCCAGCGCTGGTTCGGTTTCCAACCCAACACCAAAGTGGCCACGTTGATCTTCGGCCTGCTTCACGGTTTCGGTCTGGCGACAAAGATCCAGGAGTACGAGATCTCTTCTGATGGCCTGATTCCGAACCTGATCGCCTTCAACGTCGGCGTCGAGATCGGCCAATTGCTGGCTCTCAGCGCGATTCTCATTCTGATGGGGTACTGGCGGCGCACCAGCAGTTTCTGGCGCCACGCCTATACCGCCAACGTCGCCATGATGAGTGCCGGTTTTCTCCTGATGGGTTACCAGATCACCGGCCTGTTTGTCTCCGCGTAAGGAATTCTGACCATGTTCAATACTCCGCTTCCAACTGTTAATGACTTGCCCAGCACCCGCCAACTGGTACGTTCGACTGTTATTGCACTGCTGACTGCGGTCGGCCTGCTGGTGACAGTGGTCATGCCTTCGGAATACGCCGTTGATCCAACGGGTGTGGGTCGCGCACTGGGTCTGACCCAAATGGGCGAATTGAAGATCATCCTTGCGCAAGAGGCGTTGGCGGATGCAGCTGCGCCGCAAGCAGTAGCTCCGGCTCCGGCTCCGGCTCCGGCTCCGGCTCCGGCTCCGCAGGTTGCACAAGTCCAACCTATTGCGAAACCTGTTGCTCAATCAGTTGCGACACCTGCCCCTGCTCTGAAGACGAATCAAATGACCGTCACGCTCAAACCAGGTGAAGGGACAGAAATCAAACTGGAAGTGCTGAAGAACAAAACTGTTAGCTACGAATGGACAGCGGCTGGCGGACCGGTGAACTATGACACCCATGGCGAGCCCTACAACGGTGAAAAGGGGTACTTCCACAGCTACACCAAGGGCAAGCAGGTCAAAAGTGATAAAGGTGAATTCACCGCCATTTTTGACGGCACCCACGGTTGGTTTTGGCGCAATCGCAGCAACAACGACGTGACCATCTCACTGAAAACGACCGGCGATTACTTGAGCGTCAAACAGTAATTCGAAACGGCGATGGCTGTTCTACCGCAGAAAATGCAGCGCTCAGCCTTACCACAGCCCATTTATTTCATCCATTTTTGAAGAGTCTTCCCATGAAACTCCCAACAACGCTGATTCGTTCGATGGTCCTGATCTGCTTCCTTGGCCTGATGACGGCATGCGGTGGTGGAGAGAAAGGCGCAACCTCCGAAAGCGCTGAGCACGGCCATTCACACGAGTAACACCCTAAAAAACAAGGCCGCAAATGCGGCCTTCGTTTCTACATTTATTCTTTACTCAACAACACCCTCCTCACCCGACACTCTTCGACCTCTACAACCGTCATGCTCCACTCCTGCCACTTGAGCTTATCCCCAATGATCGGCAGACGATCTAGCTTGCTCATGACCAACCCCGCGAGCGTCTGATAGTCATCAGTTGACGTCAGCTCAGATTATTTGATTCAAAAAGCAGCTTCAGTCACTGCGACCGCTTGCACTCAACTCACCATTAATAAAAAGGGTAATGAAGAGGCGGTGCCCCACAAGCTGCTAGTAAAGAACGGCAAAGAGGGGTAAACCTTTGAAAGGTCGATGTAGACCTTACAATTTGACCACACCACGAGAGCCGACACCCGGCTGCATAAATTGATGTGGATCAACCGTGGCACTTCGATGTGCTGTATGTTGAAAAATCAAAACCCGCTAATCAGTACCGGTGATTCTCCATGTTCTGGTTTCGCCATCGTCAACCAACGTTCATACGCCTCGCCATCGTGCTGTGGGTGTTAGCGTTTGGTCTGGCAGCGACCCAGGGATGTCTGGTACAGCCCAGCCACAATCCGGCTACAACTCATGTCTCGCTGAACACCGCGCAAGATCACGATAGCCACGACACCCATGCCCTCGGTTGCCTTAAGCACTGCGCCGATGCGGCAATAGCTGTAAGTCCTTCGCTCCCTCTTCAAATATTTGACCTGTTCAGTGGGACGTTTCTGTTCCTGATCCCTGCGTTGCTGATTTTGTCGCTCGCCAACCCCTCCGCTTTTGCCTTTCTTGCATTACGGCGCCCTGTACCGGCCAGACCGCCTGCCCGCCTGATTTTCGTCCGTTTCAACGATTAATCCGACCTTCTGCGCGCCGATCTTCGGCGCACTGTCTGACTGCGCCAACATGGTGCGGCTTGGTATTACCTGAGTTGTCCTCACCCATTGGAGATTGCCATGCATGCCTCATTGAAATTTATCCTCGCCACCCTGCTCGTGAGCAGCCCACTCATGGCCTCGGCAGTCGATGAGCATCACCCGGAGCAGACGCCGACCACGCCCGCCCAGACAAGCGAAGCAGCTACGCCGATGCAAAACAATGTCATGACCGAGCAAATGCAAAAAATGCAGGCTGCACACGACAAGGCAGCCGCCGCCAAGACCCCTGCCGAGCGACACGCCGCCATGCAGGAGAGCATGAAGACGATGAAGGACAGCATGGCCATGATGCATAAGAACTGTCATGGCATGGGCATGGCCGGCAACAAAGACGGCATGGAGATGGGAATGATGAACATGATGATGAAAATGATGGATCAGCAATCGAGCATGATGAAGATGCCGATGAGCAAGTGACGCGTACAAGCCTGTAGGCAATGCAACGGCGGTTTTACCTTTGCCAATAAGCCAAGGGTAAAACTGCCGCCCGTTGACCTATACGAAGCATCACTAACAGCACTTCCCTCAGGAGTACAGAACCATGATGAATTCACCACATTCCGCTAACACCTCCCCAACATTTTGGAGGAGCAAACCCGGCATAGCACTCGGCATGCTGCTGGTGATCGTGCTGTTCTATCTGGCAAGAGAACACTACGGCCATATGCTGGGCTTACTGCCTTACATGATTTTGCTGTTGTGCCCGCTGATGCATTTTTTCGGGCACCACCACGGTGGTCACCGTCATCACGGCGAAACCTCAGCCTCAACCAAGGATGCGAACAGGAGTTAGCTCATGCCCACCCCTGAGCTTCGTTCAGAGCACGACCCATTACAGAAGTCTGAACCCCAACTCACCGGCTCCCATGATCCGGTATGTGGCATGACCGTCAGTAACGACAGCCAGTTCAGCACGGAATATGAGGGGCAAAACTACCGGTTCTGCAGCCAGAAATACCAAACGACCTTCAGGGCAGCGCCCAAGCGTTATCGAATATCTCAACTGAAAATCGAACAAGTCCAAATTCACCACGATGCTCGCGCTGGTTTCCGCCGGACTCGGCGTCGGGTTACTACCCGCCCATGCCGGGCGGGCGCTGCCCCCCAATGTCATTTTCAAACCCTTGGAACTGGGGAGTTGGTTGATCCGCCAGCTCAAAAAAGTGCGCGGAATGCAACCTACCGGTGTGTCCAAAACCCTCGATACCCGTAGACAGGGTCGCACCACGCAGGCCCATTTCTTTGGCCAAATCAACAATCCATTCGCCGAGCATCTTCCCTTGATAGCGACGATTCTGTTGAGTAAAGAAAACCACTAGAAAACCTTTCATGTTCATCTCCTCAGCGCGTGCCAATCATTTGATAGGACAAAAGCCCGGCAGCGGTCATTACCAACGAGCCTACGACGTGTAATGAAATTGAGCCGAACGCCCAGAGCAGTCTGCCCTCCTGAATCAGGGCAACTGTTTCGGCTGAAAACGTGGAGAAAGTAGTAAGCCCCCCACAGAACCCCGTGATGATCAGCAGGCACCACTCAGGGCTTAGGGAGGGGGATGCGGCCAAGAATGCGAGGACCAAGCCAATGATGTAGCCCCCGACCATGTTCGCCACCACAGTCCCAGGGGGAATTGTCGGGAACAACGCGTTTAGCTTTATACCTAGGAGCCAACGTAACCAGGCACCAAGCGATGCGCCGATAGCGATAACTAGGGCTGATTTAGCCGAGGAGGTGCTGATAACCGCACAGTACGAGAGGGGGCTGATATGAGATTTGAAGTCACGATCCTGTCCTAAATTGGAGGACAGGGACACACCTACGCACCCTGTCCAGGGTTCACGTAGGCATCATCAGCACGAAGGCGGTTAAAGGAGGAATGCCATCTCCTGTTTTTATCCTATAGCAGCGGCGCTAAGACTTTCAAGCCACCAAATGTTGATAGGCACGTACTTTTCAAGACTAGCAGTTGTGACCAGGCGGTTATCGACTGAACAGGTTTCGCATCCACAACGCCGACCAGAATACCCCACGCCCCTCGCATTGCCGTTCAAGAAATGGATCGTTTTCCAACTGATCATTGAGTCGAGGCATCAATACAACCCGCTTTGGTGTATACACCCGACTGCTCCGGGACAACTTTGTTGACACTCGACAATGAGGCGTACAACTCGACCTGTGCCTGACAATTTCCTTTTCGGTTCAGGGTTATGCTGTGAGGCACTGGGCTTACCGAACAAGAGCCCTCTTACTTGAGTACAAGGTACGCATGTTTTTCAATTGGGCTTAGCAGGCTCTGGGTGGAGAAGGAACACCCACTCAGAATCAGCTTTTCCCCTGAAATCTTGAAGGCAAGGGGCGCCTGATTCTGAGATTCGGAGGTGGTCCATTCACCTTCAGCCCAAGTCCCAACAACCGTTTTATCCATTTCAAACGATTGCTTAGGGGATGACTCTTTTTGATCGCAGCCACTGCCTAGCATCACTGCGAGCAAAACGGGTGAAACAGTTAAGACACTTGTGAACCGGTTCATGACTTGCCTCCAACACTTGCCTGCCTTACCTCAAATGCCTGGCTGCTGGTAGCGATTGGCTGCAAGCCTTTCAGAGCGGCTTCACATCGCCTCGGCATGCCTCGGTAACCCGATAGAAATCAGTGCTGCGAGCAGCACAAAGGCGCTCGATATCCACAAGCACGCCCCCAGCCCATACACCTGATAAACCCAGCCGGAGAGTACCGTGCCGATCAACCGTCCCATGGCGTTGGACATGTAATAAAAACCCACATCCAGCGACACGCCATCTTCCTTGGCGTAGGACACGATCAGGTAGCTGTGCAGCGACGAATTCACTGCGAACAACGCACCAAAAACCATCAGTCCGCCGAGCAGCACCACCTGTTGCGACAGCCCGGTGTACAGAGCGAGAGCAATGGCCGCGGGCAGGCCCGCCAGTGCAAGTGCCCACAAAAACGCCGCACGACCATCCGGTACGTGCTCCCGTTTCTTTCCAGTGATGTTGGGCGCGAAGGACTGCACGATGCCGTAGCCAATCACCCAGACCGCCAGAAATCCACCGACCTTCCAGAAGTCCCAGCCGAAGACACTGCTCAGGTACACCGGCAATGCCACTACAAACCAGACATCGCGGGCGCCGAACAGGAACATCCGCGCCGCTGAGAGGATATTGATCGCCCGGCTTTTGGACAGAATGTCGCGAAACTTTGGCTTGGCTTTGGCTTTGCCCAAGTCCTTCTTCAACAGAATCAAGCTGCTGATCCAGATCAGCGCCAAGACACCCGCCATGGCCAGCAAGGCGCCTTTGAAGCCGATGAGTGCCAGCAAGGCTCCGCCGAGAAAGAAGCCGACACCCTTGAGTGCGTTCTTCGAGCCGGTGAGGATCGCCACCCACTTGTAGAGCTTGCCCTGCTGCCCATCAGGAACCAGAAGCTTGATGGAGCTTTTCGCACTCATCTTGTTCAGGTCTTTGGCAATCCCCGACAATGCCTGAGCGCCCATCACCCATGGGATGGTCAGCAAGGCCGAGGGCACTGTCAGCATCAACAGCGCCGCGACCTGGATGCCCAGCCCGATGTTCATGGTTCGGTTCAGACCCAGCCGAGCGCCAAGGTAGCCACCCACCAGGTTGGTGATCACGCCAAAGAGTTCGTAGAACAGAAACAACGCCGCGATTTGCAGTGGGCTGTAGCCCAACGCGTGAAAGTGCAGCACCACCAACATACGCAAAGCGCCGTCGGTGAGCGTGAATGCCCAGTAGTTGCCCGTGACGAGCAGGTACTGCCGCACTTCCGGAGCGAGGCCTGACAACGCTTTCATGACCGCTCCTTAGATTACCAGACCGACCATTTTGGCCAGTTCGACGGTGCGGTTGGCATAGCCCCATTCGTTGTCGTACCAGGCATAGAGTTTGACCTGGGTACCGTTGATGACCATGGTCGATAGCGCATCGATGATCGATGAGCGTGGATCGGTGCGGTAGTCGATGGACACCAGTGGACGTTCCTCGAAGCCGAGGATGTCTTTCAGCTCGTTCTCGGAGGCGTCCTTGAGGAACTGATTCACCTCCTCGACAGTGGTGGCCCGCTCGACCTCGAAGACACAGTCGGTCAACGAAGCGTTGGCCAGCGGCACGCGTACCGCGTGACCATTCAGGCGCCCACGCAGCTCCGGAAAGATTTCGGCAATGGCGGTGGCCGAGCCGGTACTGGTTGGGATCAGGCTCATGCCGGAGGCACGCGCACGGCGCAGATCCTTGTGTGGCTGATCTAGGATGCTTTGGGTGTTGGTCAGGTCGTGGATGGTGGTGATCGAGCCGTGGCGAATGCCCAGCTTTTCGTGGATGACTTTCACCACGGGCGCCAGACAGTTGGTGGTGCATGAAGCAGCGGTGACGATGCGGTGCTGCGCAGGGTCGAACAGGTGCTGGTTTACACCCATCACCACGTTCAACGCGCCTTTTTCCTTCACCGGAGCGCAGACCACCACACGCTTAACGCCCTGATCCAGGTAAGCCTGAAGCACAGCGACGGTTTTCATCTTGCCGCTGGCCTCAATCACCAGATCGCAATCCGACCAGTCGGTGTCGGCAATCGCTTTGTTCGCGGTCACCTTGATGCGCTTGCCGCCAATCACTACATGATCGCCTTCTGCGCTGGCTTCGTTGTGCCAACGACCATGCACAGAGTCAAAGTTGATCAGGTGCGCATGGGTTACTGCATCGCCTGCCGGATCGTTGATCTGCACGAATTCAAACTCTGGCCAGCTCCAGGCTGCTCGCAGCGCGAGGCGACCGATCCGACCAAAACCATTGATTCCAACTTTGATAGCCATGTTGTTGTGCTCTGTATCTGTTGTCAGAGGGAGTTCGACTGAGGGTCGAACTGGCCGATGTATTTAATATGGGCAGGATGCTGAATGGCGCGTGGACGCAACGACTGAACATCGCGGATGGCATCGCTGAATGGCATACCGCTCTCGATCAACAGTTGAGCGGCGACCAATCCGGTGCGGCCCGAGCCCCCCTTGCAATGGATGGCAATGGTTTTCCCTTCGGTCAGCAACTGCTTAAGTCGTGAATGATGCTGGTCCCATGCGGCCTTGAATGCTTCGCCAGGCGCTTGATCGTCTTCTACTGGCAGGTGAAACCACTCGATGCCGAGCATTTGGCACTCTTCGGGCAGCAGGTCGATCTCGTTCTGAAGCAACTCTTCTGTTGGCATCAGCGTCAGCAACGCCGATGCCCCTGCATCCTTGAGGGTTTGCAACGCCTCGAAAGGTCGGGGGCCCTTCGTGCCTGGGCACGGGGTGAAGATCAATTGGCCTTTGAACTGTGCCAGAGGCAGTACGGAATAAGGGTGTTGTTGCACGTTGAAAAATCCTCAGAGGGAGCGCTGATTGACACGTTTCATGAGTTCTTCCGCTGACTCTTTGCGCTCGGAATAACGATCCACCAGATAGTCCTGACGGTCGCGAAGCAGCAGCGTGAATTTCACCAGCTCTTCCATCACATCAACGACGCGGTCGTAGAAGGGAGAAGGCTTCATCCGGCCGTTGTCGTCGAATTCCATATAGGCCTTCGGCACGGAGGATTGGTTGGGGATGGTGAACATGCGCATCCAACGTCCCAGCACTCGCAGCTGATTGACCACGTTGAACGACTGCGAGCCACCGCACACCTGCATGACGGCGAGAGTTTTGCCCTGGGTCGGGCGTACCGCGCCCATGGCCAGCGGCACCCAGTCGATCTGTGCCTTGAACACTGCGCTCATGGAGCCGTGACGTTCTGGAGAGCACCAGACCTGCCCCTCGGACCACAGCATCAGCTCGCGCAATTCCTTCACGCGTGGGTGATCGTCCGGAGCATCATCTGGCAGCGGTAAACCTGACGGATTGAAAACCCGCGCCTCGGCGCCGAAGTGCTCCAGCAGTCGAGCAGCTTCCTCTACGAGCAGACGACTGAAGGAGCGTTCACGGGTCGATCCGTACAGCAGCAAAATGCGCGGCTTGTGGATGGAGGTCTTTTCGATACCGAGTTTGTCTGTCGATGGGAGATCAACCAGTTCGGTATCGAGTTGGGGGATATGGTCATCAAACATAGTCTTTGTCCTGCGCAACGGCGCTCTTGGATTCATCGAACCAGCGGCGTTTCAACCAGAGGGCCACACCGACCAGAGAAATCAATACCGGCACTTCCACCAACGGGCCAATCACCGTGGCGAAAGCGACCGGGGAAGCCAGGCCGAAGGTGGCAATGGCGACGGCAATCGCCAGTTCGAAGTTGTTGCTTGCGGCTGTGAAAGCCAGTGCGGTGGTGCGCGGATAGTCAGCCTTGAGCAGCTTGCCCATCCAGAAACTGATGAAAAACATCACCACGAAGTAGATCGTCAGAGGGATCGCGATACGCAATACATCCAGCGGCAATTGCAGCACCACATCACCCTTGAGGCTGAACATGGCCACGATGGTCAACAACAGTGCCACCAGTGTCAGCGGGCTGATCTTTGGAATGAAGCGCTCCTGAAACCAAGCTTCACCTTTACGGGCAATGAGGATCTTGCGAGTCAGGTAGCCTGCCAGGAACGGCACACCCAGGTAGATCAGGACGGACTCGGCAATGCTGACAAAGCTGGTCTCAATCACACTGCCTTCCAACCCAAACAGCGGCGGCAGCAGACCAAGGAAGACCCAGGCATACACACTGAAAAACAGGATCTGGAAGATGCTGTTGAACGCCACCAATCCGGCGACGTACTGATTGTTGCCACCTGCGATCTGATTCCAGACCAGCACCATCGCGATGCAGCGAGCCAAGCCGATCAGGATCAGGCCCGTCATGTATTCCGGCTGGTCCCGCAAGAAAATGATCGCCAGTGCGAACATCAGCACCGGGCCAATGACCCAGTTCTGGACCAAAGACAAAACGAGGATGCGCTTGTCCTTGAAGACTTCCGGCAGTTCCTCATAACGAACCTTGGCCAGAGGCGGATACATCATCACGATTAAGCCGATAGCGATGGGGACGTTGGTTGTGCCCACAGAAAGACTGTTGAGCCACTGCGGCCAGCCTTCAAACAGGCTCCCCAAACCGATGCCCAAGGCCATGGCGAGAAAAATCCAAAGGGTCAGGTATCGGTCCAGGAAGGAAAGGCGGCTTTTACTCATGGTCATTGCTCCTGTGGTTACAGCGTGCCAATCAGGGCCAGCTCTGCCTTGAGCTGTTCGGCACTCAGTTGGGCAAGCGGTAAAGCCGAGAAAGCCGAGAAAGCTTCAATACGGGTTTTGATCTGCTCCAAGGTGGCTTCAAAAGCCGCCTCGATCTCTTCTTGAGTACCGTGGTATTCCGAAGGGTCAGCCAGCCCCCAGTGGGCTTTGGTGGCGGGTCCAAAAAATACCGGACAGGCTTCACCAGCTGCCTTGTCGCACACCGTGATGACGAAATCAGGTGCCAAATTCACATGGACATCGCTGGACTTACTGAACAGCCCGAGCGTCGACATACCGGCGTTTTCCAAAGTTTTGAGACTCAGCGGATGCACTTCGCCTTTGGGTTGACTGCCCGCGCTGTAGGCTTTCATGTCTTCCGGTGCCAAGTGATTGAAAACCGCCTCACAAAGGATGCTGCGACAGCTATTGGCAGTGCAGAGGAACAGGATTTTCATCGAGCGATCTCGTAGTCGAAGGCGGAATCAGGCGATTTTGCTTTCACAGCACACGGCTGCCCGTTCAGGACGGTCACCCATTTCATCAAGGCGTTTGGCATCAGGGCTCAACCAGTGCTTGTTGCTTTCCAGCACGGTGGTCAGCACTTGATGAACCCAATCAGGGAGATTCGGGTGCAGTCGGTAATACACCCATTGGCCTTGCCGACGGTCCGACAACAGGCCGCAAGTACGCAGTTGCGCTAGGTGCCTGGAGATTTTTGGCTGACTCTCGTTCAACGCGCAGGTCAGCTCGCAAACACAAAGCTCTCCTTCACGGGTGATGAGCATCATCGTGCGGACCCGAGTGTCGTCAGCAAGGCATTTGAAAACAGTGGTCGGTGTCAGATGGTCAGCCATATCGTTTTCTCAGTGTTTGTTTTTGACCAAGACGAACATCTTGATGCGCTCATGAATTTCGTGAAGGGTGTGACGGAAGGCATCGGGTTTGGTGCTGGTGACCGGGTCTTCAAAACTCCAGGCCAATGCCTCACCCGCTCCAGGTAAAGACAGGCATTCCGCTGCGGCTTTATCACACAAGGTGATGACGTAATCGAAATGCTCACCACCGAACTCGTCTAACGACTTGCTACGTAATCCTTCGGTGCTCACACCGATGTGTGAAAGCGCCTCGAAGGTGCGCGGATCTACCTGAGTTGGAGTTGTGCCGGCGCTGAACGCCTCGAAATGCTCCGAATCGGTATGCCTCAGCAACGCTTGGGCCAACTGGGAGCGTGCAGCGTTGGAAGTACAGACGAACAGGACACGGGCTTTGCTGGTCATTGTGAAGTCTCAGCTCATATGCGGTTTGACGAATATATGTTTTTCCGCATGCAAGGTAAAGAGCCAACGACCCATTAACCCATCAAAACGATTGGACTCCGCCGAGTACCTTCAATGAAAGCTGTGTATTACGGCGCTAGCCAGCCTTCCGTGTCTCTTCAAATATCTGCGGTGGTGTATATATGGTTTCTGTAATGAATCTGTCACTCACGCAGAAATAGGTCGCTCCTTGGTTCAAGGACTACCTGGACGTGCAAAAGAAAATAAGAAGGTCGCCCCTAACCCGCCCCGGTCATCGAGGGCGGGTTCGGTTGCTGCGCACTAGGCTTTGCAACAACCCGGCGAGGTACGAGGCGCGGCCTCAAGGATTGTCTCTCCGGTGCCACAACAAGACGTCTGACTTGCCGAAGCCTTCAAGCGATCATCGACTTCATCGAAATCCGAGTTGCAAATGCCCGTTTCCGGGAGGATCAGTTCAACCCTTTTGGCCGCATCCCAATCACCCGCCAGCGCCGCGACGACAGAGCGAACTTGCTCATACCCAGTCATCAACAAGAACGTAGGCGCCCGACCATAGCTCTTCATCCCAACAATGAACAAACCTTCCTCAGGATGGGCAAGTTCTATCGCGCCATGAGGTCTGACCGTACCGCAGCTGTGCTCGTTGGGATCGATCATTGGAGCGAGCAACACTGCGCTTTGAGTTGCGGGATCAAGTGCGATACGCAACTCGGCGAGCAGGCTCATGTCAGGTCGGAATCCAGTCGCCACAATGATTTGGTCCACAGGTGGAAGTATCTGGTCTCCCGCCCTCACAACCAACCCTTGGCCATTGCCTACAACCTGATCGATAGCGACGTTTTTGAACAGCTCGATCACGCCGTCATTCAGCAATTGGCGAATCTTCAGGCCGAGCTTTCCGCGCTCTTCCAATTGATCATTCGCACCACCACCCAGAATGCGCTCAAGAGAATTACCCCGGATCGCCCAGAGCACTTTGGTTTGCGGTTACTCCTGAATCAGACGCACCAGATCCTGTAGGGCGTTAAACGCGGAGTGACCACCACCCACCACCAGCACTCTTTTGTTGGCATAGCGATTCCGCGCACGACCCAGCACCTCCGGAATGCCGTACGCAATGTGCGCTGCATGCTCGATCTCGCCCAATGCAGGGATGCCATGGGCGCCCATCCAGTTTGGTGTCAGGTAGGTGCCAGAGGCATCAATGACAGCACTGGCAAGCACATCCTGTTCACCCGCTGGCCCTGCGACACGCAGTAAAAAAGGAGCTGCCGATCTGCCCTGGGTCTTCATCACATCCTGATCGACGCGAGTGGCTGCCAGAACACGGGTATTGAGCTGCAAGTGACGCTTGATCTGTTCGAGGTCCGCGAGAGGTCGAACAAACCGGTCCAGCAGTTCACGACCCGTTGGATACTCGTTCTCCGGTGGTGGAGTCCAACCATCGGCCAGCAGAAGATTGGCCGCCTCCTTGTCCACATTGAACTGCCACGGAGAGAACATCTTCACATGCGCCCATTCTTCAATGCTGGCCCCAGCTTCCGGACCAGCTTCCAGGATCAGCGGAGTGATACCTCTGGCCAGCAGGTGAGCGGCTGTGGCGAGGCCCACTGGGCCTGCACCGATTATGGCGACGGGAAGGTGAGTGTTATCCATGATCGACTCCTTCAGGTTGGCTGATTGTTCGGGAACAGGCGCTCGACAATCGCGCAGTCGAGCCAACGTCCTTCTAGGCAGGCGTGTTTTTCATATACCCCCACTTGGCGGAAACCGCAGGCTTCGCACAATGCGAGGCTGGAGTGATTGAAGGTAAAAATGCGTGAAAGGACTTTCCAGAATCCGCGAGCTTCGGCTTCTTTCAGCAGTGACTGAAGTAACTGTTTGCCTAGCCCCTGGCCGCGAACACTGCGATCTAGGTAAATGGAAAAATCCGCAATGCCGTCGTAACAGGCACGAGCGCGATAACTACTGAGTCCTGCCCATCCAACAACCTGATCCGTCTCATCGACCATGACCAACACTGGATAGCGCTCCATTGATTTGATGCGATCAAGCATGTCTGCCGGGCTTCGAGGAGTCGTTTCAAACGTAGAGCTACGCTCCTCGATCCCCTGGTTGTAGATGGCGGCTATTGAAACAGTGTCTTTAGTTTCAGCTAAACGAACTCGCATTGTTGGAGCCCCATTACGTTGGTAGTAACAACATTATTGGCAAAAAAAGGAAAGTTCTTCCCTTTCATTCCTTGCTCTTCACCGCAGGGCAGCATTCACTCACGAGCCCGCAGCGAATCTCCGTGGCCCTCGTAATCTGCCTGAGTAAACTAAGCGCTCCCTGCCGGGCCTCAGCCGAGAGGTTCTCAATCATCGCTCGTTCCTCAGCAATCAGATCAGCTCTGATTTTCGCGTATAGCTCACGTCCAGCATCCGTTGCCTGAATTCGCACCGCACGCCGATCCTCATCATCCTCAACGCGGGACACATACCCTTTGCGCTCCAGGGTATCGATCACTCGACTCGCCGTGCTCTTGTCCAAGAACATTTCTTCCGCCAAGACCTGAAGGCGCAGCGCGCCTCTTTTGACCAGTGTTTCGACGGCATAACACTGGGTTACAGACACGTCGTAACAGCAGATCCGATCTCGATCACGAAACTGATGGACGCGAACCAGTTGGTTCAACGCCTCGTACAAGTCCTCGGAATCCTGAGTCAGCTGATCGTTTTTACCCTTCGTCATAACCGTCACAATTTAGTTGTTAGCTGCAACAGTAATCCTGATTTCCCGAAATCGTCAACACCGATCTCCCGGTTGACGATAGCCAAAGGAAGGCGCTAGCTTGTTGTCACTGACAACAAAAAATGGACGCACCGGTTGTGACACTTCCAGAGCAGATTCATCCTCCGATCAATCGCTCCAGGCTCGTATGGGCCATGGGTTTCACCCAGATTCTTGCCTGGGGTTCGACCTACTACTTGCCCGCAGTACTTGCGTCTCCGATAACCAAAGAGACGGGATGGTCCATTACCAGTGTGGTGGGCGGCCTGTCCTGGGGACTTTTGGTAGCGGGAGCCTCCTCGCCGGCCGTTGGTCGTCAGATTGACCGCCACGGCGGACGCTCTGTCCTAGCGGCCAGTTCACTGCTACTGGCTCTCGGCATGCTACTAATGGGATTGGCGGGCAACGTTGCCACTTACTATGTCGCCTGGACGTTGATCGGTGTTGCCATGGCGGCGGGTTTATACGACGCAGCCTTCTCAACCCTGGGACGACTGTTCGGCGAAGGGGCTCGAACGTCAATTACCGGGCTGACCTTGTTAGGTGGGTTCGCCAGTACCATAGGTTGGCCGGTGATCGCAGGACTGGAAAGTTGGATCGGCTGGAGGAACGCCTGCTTTGTTCTCGCGGCTGCTCATCTCTTGATTGGGCTACCCATCCACTCGCTGTTGATTCCTGGAAGCACAAAACAACCACCCCACCCCGTCATAACAGAATCACCCAGCGCGTCCGAGCTTCACCCCAAGACCACCAATTATCTATTCTTATTGATTGGCGCCATGCTGACGGTTCTAGCGCTGGTCGTATCAGGTATCTCAGTACACCTGCTTAATGTCCTCAAGCAACTGGGAATCGCGACCGCTGTGGCCTTGGCCATCGGCATGGTGATTGGTCCCTCGCAAGTCTTGGCACGGGTGGCAGAGTTTTCCATAGGCAGAAATCTCCACCCGACCTGGTCAGCGCGGGTCGGTGTGTTTCTATGCCTGGTCGGGTTGGGATTATTGATCTCAGGGATGCCCTGGATGGCCTTCGTGGCGATCGCACTCTACGGTGCAGGCAACGGCATCCTAACGATCGCTCGCGGCACCCTCCCCTTGGCGCTGTTTGGCCCGCAAGGCTACGGAGTGAGAATGGGGCTTCTCGCCAGGCCGGTACTCGTGGCCCAGGCCTGCGGCCCGATAGCCGCCGCATTTGTTTTGCAGAACTTTGGAGCCTCGGCACTGCTTGTCGTTATGTGCGGTTTGGTTTTGCTGTGCTTCATCGCCAGCTGGCGCCTTCCAACGACTCGACGCACTGACTAAACGTTGCTGCGGTTGAGATTCGTCAACTGCCAAGTTGTCTTCTAAACAGGCATATCGCGGACAAATCGCATCAAGCTGGGCATGATGTAAGACGCATCCTGGCCGACACCTCTGAGGGTCGCTGAAGCAAAGTTCCGTTGCTTCGGCAGACCGACAAAATACAGCCCAGGTAGGTGCTCGGCCTGCCCGTTACGATGAGCCCAATATTCATCGCCTGGGCATTCCAACCCGCTCAAAAATTCCAAGTTCGGGCGAAATCCGGTAGCAAACACCAGGCTATCGACTTCAGTGTGCTGCCCATCAGCCCAGATCACGCCGGTTGGTGTTATCGCCTCGAACATCGGCTTACGCTCGAACAACTTTTTCTTAAGGGCTCGACGATAGATCCCGTCATCAAGCACCGGCGTACTTTGGTCATTCAACCAACGGGTCTTTTCCAACCCCGACCATTTCAGCCACGCATGAAAATCCGAACCCAGTATCTTTTGTGGAAAAAACCGAATTGGCTCCCTGCTTGCCAGCACGACTTTGCTCACATGGGCCAGTTCATAAGCAATTTGAACAGCCGAGTTCGCAGCACCGACCACAACCACTCGTTGATCACCAAAGCCTTCGGCATTTCGATATTCCGCGCTGTGCAAACTGCGCCCGAGAAAGCCCTGAAGCCCTTGAATATCTGGAATGAACGGCTGATTGAATCCCCCCGTACACACGACCAGCGCCCTGGAGCAGAAAATTTCTCCATCGTCCGTTTGAAGCTGAAACAGCTCGCGCTCTCTTCGTACATGCTGCACGCGGGTGTACTGACGAACTGGCAATCTGAATGCCTTTGCATAGTCTTCCAGATAGCGTACGACATCATCACGAAGCGGGTAATGATCAGGTTCTGCCGGGAAGCGCATGCCTGGCAATGACGAGTAAGCAGCTGGAGAAAAAAGCTTCAGACTGTCGTAGTAATTGCGCCAATTCCCTCCCGGTGACCGCTCAGCATCCAAAATCAGGAACCTAAGGTTTTGCTGCTGTAAGTGCCAACCGCACGCTAATCCTGCCTGGCCTGCACCGATCACAATGACATCCAAGATTTCATTTATTACATTCATATATGCACACTCATGCACACTACAGAGCAAAAAAAACTATCCGGACGTACCTGGGCAGCAGAATGGGGCGAGGCTTTTCATATGCTGAAGAATGGCTTCGAGGCGTGTCACCACTGCCGGACCATCCACCTCGTAGAACATCTGCCTGCTGACCTTGGTACCGCGGACGATACCTGCCTCTAACAGTACTTGCAGATGCCGGGAAACAACTGAGCGTTCCTGGGGCAGTGCTTCCGCAATCTCTCCGATGTCGGCGCGCCCCAGTTGCATCACGCGCTTGAGCACAGCTACACGCGAAGGCTCGCAAAGCGCCTTGAAGAAAGCGCCATCGAGAGACTCGATTGCAGCGTCAATTGCGCGGGTTCGGTTAAGGATTCGATTAGTCATGCAACCGACTATATGTGCATATCCATGCACACGTCAACACTCTGCAATTGCACCTCTCCTAAGGCTAAAAGCTGTGCCGTGAAGGTAACCAACTCCCCGAGAAAGCCAACAATTTAGGGTGTAACCCCAGGTGGTGTTGGTAAAGATTCCACCGAGAGCCAGTCGTTTTGTAGGGGCAAAAACGCTCGAAAATAAAAAGGGGTCGCGAGATAAAGTCTCGCAACCCCTTGATTTATATGGTCGGGACGGAGTGATTCGAACACTCGACCCCTAGCACCCCATGCTAGTGCGCTACCGGACTGCGCTACGCCCCGACTAGGCGTTAAATCCGTTCCTCTTCTCGAAGAACGCTCAAGAATATATCGCAAGCTTTTGAAAACTGGAAGTATCTAAAAGCAGGAATTTATTTCTTGAGTACCACCAGAACATCCTCCAGCTCGGCGATCATCTGGCGAATCATTTGCTTGTATTGGGTTGTGTCATCTTTGGCTTCATCGCCGGACAAACGCAGGCGTGCGCCGCCGATGGTGAACCCCTGATCGTAAAGAAGCGCGCGGATCTGCCGGATCATCAGTACGTCTTGTCGCTGATAATACCGGCGGTTTCCGCGGCGTTTGACGGGGTTGAGTTGAGGAAATTCCTGCTCCCAGTACCGCAACACGTGCGGTTTTACCGCACATAGCTCGCTGACTTCACCAATGGTGAAGTAGCGTTTGCCTGGGATGACGGGTAGCTCGTCGTTATGACTTGGTTCCAGCATAAGCCTCAACTCGGGCCTTCAACTTCTGCCCTGGACGAAAGGTGACCACACGGCGAGCCGTGATCGGGATTTCTTCACCCGTTTTCGGATTGCGGCCAGGCCGCTGGCGTTTGTCCCGAAGGTCGAAATTGCCGAAACCGGACAATTTGACTTGTTCGTTGTCTTCAAGAGCGTGCCTGATTTCTTCAAAAAACAGTTCGACCAATTCCTTGGCTTCCCGTTTATTCAGGCCCAACTCTTCATACAGACGTTCCGCCATCTCAGCTTTCGTCAGAGCCCCCATACGTCACTTCCTTAACGTGGCGTTCAACCTTTGTTCGAGCGAGGTGAGGATGTTTTGCGTCGTGGTATTCACCTCATCGTCATTAAGAGTGCGCGATGGATGCTGCCAGGTCAAGCCGACTGCAAGGCTTTTTCTATCAGGATCAATGCCTTTACCCTGATACACGTCAAATAGCCTGAGGTCTGTCAGCCATTCGCCTGCATTTTCACGGATTACGTCCAGTACGGCGCTGGCCGCAACGTCCGTGGCCGCAATGAGTGCCAGATCACGACGCACTTCAGGAAAGCGCGATAACTCCTGGAATTTAGGCATTTTACCCAATGCTACTTCGGCCAGCACCAGCTCGAAAACGAAGACCGGACGGTCGAGACCGAGAGTTTTCGACAATTCAGGGTGGACAGCACCGACGAAGCCGACCAAACGGCCTTCACGTTCGATGCGCGCGGTTTGACCTGGGTGCAACGCAGGGTGTTTGCCCGGCACAAAAGTGAATGACTCCAATGCCCCAGCGAAGCCCAGCACCGCTTCCACGTCGGCTTTGACGTCAAAGAAATCCA
Source organism: Pseudomonas sp. LS2P72 (assembly GCF_054897865.1). Taxonomy (NCBI): domain Bacteria; kingdom Pseudomonadati; phylum Pseudomonadota; class Gammaproteobacteria; order Pseudomonadales; family Pseudomonadaceae; genus Pseudomonas; species Pseudomonas sp. LS2P72. The sequence goes on along the minus strand of NZ_CM142708.1, from coordinate 2,749,315 downwards.
CGACATCGCGACCTTGTGCCCAACCTTCCGGCAGACGACTACCGCAAACAACACCCGCCAGCATCGGCTCTTGCTTCAAGCCTTCCAGCTGACCGACAAAACGCAGGCCGCTTTCGAACAGTCGGACGCGATCTTGCTGACGGTTCAGGTTGTGCTGAAGTGCCTTGACCAGACCCGGCCACAGGGACGAGCGCATGGCGGCCATGTCGTTCGAGATCGGGTTGGCCAACAACAGCGGTTCGACACCTGGATTAAACAGCTCAAACTGTTTCGGATCGATGAAGCTGTAGGTGATCGCTTCCTGATAACCACGGGCTACCAGCAGACGGCGCAGCTCAGGCAGATCGCTCCGCGCCTCAGCCTTGGCTTGCGGCGCCAGACGAGCTTGCGGGTAGCGAACCGGCAGACGGTTGTAACCATACAGACGAGCCAGTTCTTCGATCAGATCAACTTCCAGGCTGATGTCGAAGCGGTGGCTTGGCACTTCTACGCGCCACTGCCCTGCCCCATCGGCAGAAATCTTCAGACCCAAGCCGCTGAGCAGTCGCTCGACTTCGGCCGAATCCATTTCCATACCCAGCATCTGAGTGATGCGTTGCGCACGCAGAGTAACTGGCGCAATCGACGGCAGGTGTTGCTCGCTGACGGTTTCGATGATCGGGCCAGCTTCGCCGCCAGTGATTTCCAGCAGCAGGCCGGTGGCGCGCTCCATCGCTTCACGGGCCAACTGCCAGTCCACGCCACGCTCGTAACGGTGCGAGGCGTCAGTGTGCAGGCCATAGGAACGGGCCTTGCCAGCGACAGCAATCTGATCGAAAAACGCGCTTTCGAGGAACACATCGCGAGTGGTCGCGGTGTTGACACCGCTGTGCTCGCCACCCATAACGCCGGCAATGGCCAGGGCGCGGGTGTGGTCGGCAATCACCAGCGTATCGCTACGCAGGCTGACTTCCTGACCGTCGAGCAGTACCAGCTTCTCGCCTTCTTCAGCCATTCGCACGCGGATGCCGCCGTTGATTTCGGCGAGATCGAAGGCATGCAGTGGTTGACCCAGCTCCAGCATTACGTAGTTGGTGATGTCGACAGCAGCGTCGATGCTGCGCACGTCGCCACGACGCAGACGCTCGACCATCCACAGCGGCGTTGGCTTGGACAGATCGACGTTACGGATCACACGCCCCAGGTAACGCGGGCAAGCGGCTGGCGCCAGCACTTCGATCGAGCGTACTTCGTCGTGTACGGCTGGCACGACAGCAACCACCGGACGGGTGACTTCAGCAGCGTACAACGCGCCGACTTCACGGGCCAGACCGGCCAGGGACAGGCAGTCGCCGCGGTTCGGGGTCAGGTCGACCTCGATGCTGGCGTCGTCCAGGCTCAGGTATTCACGAATGTCCTGACCGACCGGCGCATCGGCTGGCAATTCCATCAGGCCATCGTTGCCTTCACCAACTTGCAGCTCGGCTTGCGAGCACAGCATGCCATTGGACTCAACTCCACGCAGCTTGGCTTTCTTGATCTTGAAATCGCCTGGCAGTTCGGCACCGATCATGGCGAACGGGATCTTCAGGCCCGGGCGCACGTTAGGCGCACCGCAAACGACCTGGAAGGTCTCCGAGCCATTGCTGACCTGGCAAACGCGCAGCTTGTCGGCGTCCGGGTGCTGTTCGGTGCTCAGCACCTCGCCCACCACCACACCGGTGAATTCGCCGGCGGCCAGCGTAACGCTATCGACCTCAAGACCGGCCATCGACAGACGAGCAACCAGCTCGTCACGACTTACCTGCGGGCTTACCCAGCCACGCAGCCATTGTTCACTGAATTTCATCCTGCTCTCCTAAGAATTCGTTACGACTAGCGAAATTGCGCGAGGAACCGCAAGTCGTTGTCGAAGAACAGACGCAAGTCGTTCACGCCGTAACGCAGCATGGCCAGACGCTCAACACCCATGCCGAAGGCAAAGCCCGAGAACTCTTCCGGGTCGATCCCGGACATACGCAACACGTTCGGGTGAACCATGCCGCAGCCCATCACTTCCAGCCAGCCAGTCTGTTTGCAGACGCGACAGCCTTTACCGCTGCACATCACGCATTCCATGTCGACTTCGGCGGATGGCTCGGTGAACGGGAAGTACGAAGGGCGGAAACGCACGGCCAGTTCTTTTTCGAAGAACACGCGCAGAAACTCTTCGATGGTCCCTTTCAGGTCGGCGAAGTTGATATCGCGGTCGACCAGCAGGCCTTCGACCTGGTGGAACATCGGGGAATGAGTGATATCGGAGTCGCTACGGTACACACGGCCTGGGCAGACGATGCGGATCGGCGGCTGTTTCGATTCCATGGTGCGGACCTGTACCGGAGAGGTATGGGTGCGCAGCAACATGTTGGCATTGAAATAGAAGGTGTCATGCATCGACCGGGCCGGGTGATGGCCTGGGATGTTGAGCGCTTCGAAGTTGTGATAGTCGTCTTCGACCTCAGGGCCTTCGGCAATGCCGTAGCCGATGTGGGTGAAGAACTGTTCGATACGTTCCAGAGTGCGAGTAACCGGATGCAGACCACCCGAGGTCTGGCCACGGCCAGGCAGGGTCACGTCAATGGACTCGGCGGACAGTTTGGCGGCCAGGTCGGCCTCTTCAAACACTGCCTTGCGCGCATTGAGAACCTCTGTGACACGCTCCTTGGCAACGTTGATCAGGGCGCCGACTTGCGGACGCTCTTCTGCCGGCAAATTCCCCAGGGTCTTCATCACCTGAGTCAATTCGCCCTTTTTGCCAAGGTAGTGAACCCGGATTTGCTCCAGGGCATTGATATCTTCAGCGCTTTGCACAGCCTCTAGAGCTTGAGAGACGAGCGCATCCAGGTTTTCCATGTACAGACTCCAGATACAAAATAGGGGAAGAGCTTGAAGGCTCTTCCCCTATTTATGACGTTTAACACCTGGCCCCACAGAGGTGAGGCCGGGTGACTGTCGGGGGTACTTAAGCCAAGGTGGCTTTAGCTTTCTCGACAATCGCAGCAAACGCCGCTTTTTCGTTCACTGCCAGATCAGCCAGAACCTTACGGTCGATCTCGATGGACGCTTTTTTCAGGCCGGCGATGAAACGGCTGTAGGACAGACCGTTGATACGTGCACCAGCGTTGATACGAGCGATCCACAGAGCGCGGAACTGACGTTTTTTCTGACGACGGTCACGGTAGGCGTATTGGCCTGCCTTGATTACCGCTTGCTTGGCAACACGGAATACGCGCGAGCGAGCGCCGTAGTAGCCTTTAGCAAGTTTCAGAATTTTTTTGTGACGTTTACGGGCAATGACGCCACGCTTTACACGAGCCATGAGTTACTTCCTCTATTCTTGACTAAATTAACGAAGGCGCAGCATGCGCTCGACTTTTGCCACGTCACACGGTGCCAGCAAGCTGCTACCGCGCAGTTGACGCTTACGCTTGGTCGACATTTTAGTCAGGATGTGGCTCTTGAAAGCGTGCTTGTGCTTGATACCGTTAGCAGTTTTCAGAAACCGCTTAGCAGCACCACTTTTAGTTTTCATTTTTGGCATGTTCGGATACTCCGCATTCAGTTGATAAACATAATCAGAAGGCCTGCCGTGCCCTATTGATTACTTCTTCTTTTTCGGGGCGATGACCATGATCAGTTGGCGTCCTTCCATCTTAGGATGCTGTTCGACCGAACCGTACTCGAGCAAGTCACCTTCAACTCGCTTGAGGAGTTCCATCCCCAGCTCCTGGTGGGCCATCTCACGGCCGCGGAATCGCAAGGATACCTTGGCCCTGTCCCCATCACTCAGGAAACGTACCAGGTTGCGCAGTTTTACCTGGTAATCCCCTTCCTCCGTCCCTGGACGAAACTTGATTTCTTTAACCTGAATCTGCTTCTGGTTTTTCTTGGCCGCGGCAATCTGCTTCTTCTTTTCGAAGATCGATTTGCCGTAGTCCATCAGTTTGCAAACAGGGGGTACTGCATCGGCGGAAATTTCCACCAGATCCAGCTTGGCCTCTTCAGCCTTAAGAAGCGCGTCTTCAATTGACACAATCCCAAGCTGTTCACCTTCAGCCCCAATTAACCGAACCTCGCGTGCCGAGATATTCTCGTTGATCGGGGCCTTCGGTGCAGCTCGTTTATCTTGTCTCATTTCACGCTTAATAGTAATTACTCCGAATCTGGGCGACCACGCCGGGAAACCGCTTGAGCGAGGAACTCGGCGAACTGGGCGACGGGCATCGAGCCCAGGTCAGCACCTTCACGAGTACGCACAGCGATAGTCTGCATCTCGACTTCCCGATCTCCGATAACCAAGAGATAAGGAACCTTGAGCAAAGTATGCTCGCGGATTTTAAAGCCGATCTTTTCATTTCTCAAGTCAGACTTGGCACGAAATCCGCTTTCGTTGAGAGTTTTTTCAACCTCGGCGGCGAAATCAGCCTGTTTATCAGTGATATTCATGATCACTGCCTGGGTCGGAGCCAGCCACGCGGGGAATGCACCCTCGTAGTGCTCGATCAGGATTCCGACGAAACGTTCGAAGGAGCCAAGGATCGCCCGGTGCAACATCACCGGGTGCTTACGGCTGTTGTCTTCAGAGACGTATTCGGCTCCCAGACGGACAGGCAGGTTAAAATCGAGCTGAAGGGTACCACACTGCCAGACGCGGCCAAGGCAATCTTTCAGCGAGAACTCGATCTTAGGACCGTAGAACGCACCCTCACCCGGCTGCAAATCGTACGGCAGGCCAGCGCTATCAAGGGCTGCAGCCAGGGCCGCTTCGGCGCGATCCCACAGTTCGTCGGAACCGACGCGTTTTTCCGGACGAGTGGACAGCTTCATCTCGACGTCTTTGAAGCCGAAGTCAGCATAAACGTCCATGGTCAGCTTGATGAACGCAGCGGATTCGGCCTGCATTTGCTCTTCAGTGCAGAAGATGTGGGCGTCGTCCTGAGTGAACGCCCGCACGCGCATAATCCCGTGCAACGCACCCGATGGCTCGTTACGGTGACAAGCACCGAATTCGGCCAGACGCATCGGCAATTCGCGGTAGCTTTTCAGGCCTTGGTTGAACACTTGCACGTGGCAAGGGCAGTTCATCGGCTTGATGGCGTAGTCGCGGTTTTCCGACTGCGTGGTGAACATGTTGTCGGCGTAGTTGGCCCAGTGCCCGGACTTTTCCCACAGACTGCGGTCAACGACCTGCGGAGTTTTGATCTCCAGATAGCCGTTGTCGCGCTGAACCTTGCGCATGTACTGCTCGAGCACTTGATACAGAGTCCAGCCGTTCGGGTGCCAGAACACCATACCCGGCGACTCTTCCTGGGTGTGAAACAGGCCCAGACGCTTGCCGATCTTGCGGTGATCGCGCTTTTCAGCTTCTTCGATGCGCTGGATGTAAGCCGCCAGCTGCTTCTTATCTGCCCATGCGGTGCCGTAAACGCGCTGCAATTGCTCGTTCTTGGCATCGCCACGCCAGTAGGCGCCGGATAACTTGGTCAGCTTGAAGGATTTCAGGAAGCGCGTGTTCGGCACGTGCGGACCGCGGCACATGTCGACGTATTCTTCGTGATAGTACAGGCCCATTGCCTGCTCGTTCGGCATGTCTTCGACCAGACGCAGCTTGTAGTCTTCGCCGCGGGCCTTGAACACTTCGATCACTTCGGCGCGCGGAGTGACTTTCTTGATCACGTCGTAATCTTTCTCGATCAGCTGTTGCATGCGCTGTTCGATGGCGGCCAGGTCGTCCGGAGTGAAGGGACGTTCAAAGGCGATATCGTAATAGAAGCCTTCATCGATGACCGGACCGATGACCATCTTGGCCGTCGGGTACAGCTGCTTGACCGCATGGCCAACCAGGTGGGCGCAAGAGTGGCGAATGATCTCCAGCCCCTCTTCATCCTTTGGCGTAATGATTTGCAGCGTAGCGTCGCTGCCGATGATGTCGCTGGCGTCGACCAGCTTGCCATCGACCTTGCCGGCCACGGTGGCTTTGGCCAGACCTGCACCAATGGATGCGGCGACCTCGGCTACGGATACCGGGTGATCGAATGAACGTTGACTGCCGTCGGGAAGAGTAATAGTTGGCATGGCGCCTCCTCTCCTAGTGGTGACCCCTACCAAAGGTCACGTGGGTTGGGATGAGCCAGTACAAGATCCGATCCAGGCCATTCAATGACGAACGCCTGCCTTACAGCGGCAGGAGCCTTGCGGCCAACCGGAAAACCGAACCAGAGTGACTGGGATTCAAATCAGGGTTATTCGCACATTTGCCGCCACCGGGACTGAAGGTCATCCGGAGCCTGCAAACGCCCGAGCCAGGCATGCTAGCACAGATGAACGGTCGTCGATGCACCGAGGTTTTGTCCTAGGGCAAATCGGGCAATTTTATGCCAGAGTGCTGAACTTGAACCCTGCTTTACCCCTCAGATAACAAGACATTGACCCACAAGGAGCATCCCAGCATGCATCTGAAACGTTTATTCGCAGTCGTCGCCCCCATCGTTTTGCTGCTGCCACTGGCCGCCCATGCCGATTGGCCGAAGGGCGAACGCGAGAAATACATGGCTCAGTGCACACAAGCGGCCACTCCGCAGATCGGTGCTGCAGCAGCGAAGTCTCACTGCGCTTGCGGTGCTGATTCAATCAAGTCTTACCCGCCGGCTGATATCCAGGCGCTGATGGACAACAAGGCCACCCCGGAATTGCAGCAGAAAGCACTGGGGCAGATAGCCAAATGCAAGGCCAATGCACCAGCGAAAAAGTGAGAAAAAAGTCCTTTTGACTCGGCTCAACGCTGATAAAAAGTGATGGATTTGAGCTTTTTCGTACAATTTATGCAGGTTTTACAGGTTTTTTTATCGTCTTTACTTTCGGCTGAAAGCCTTGTAAAACGGGGCTTTCAGCTACATCAAGCAGCAAACAGAACGCGACTGCAGGGTAAACAGCACGTCCGGGGGGCTCCCAAAGCGAACATTTCGACTATGATACCCCGGTGTGCCCAGTTGGCCTGAGCAGCACAGCACTACTGAAAATATATGTTTCTTGGAGATACACCATGTCTAATCGCCAAACCGGCACCGTTAAATGGTTCAACGATGAAAAAGGCTTCGGCTTCATCACTCCTCAAGGTGGCGGTGACGACCTGTTCGTACACTTCAAAGCTATCGAAAGCGACGGTTTCAAAAGCCTGAAAGAAGGCCAGACCGTTTCCTTCGTGGCTGAGAAAGGCCAAAAGGGTATGCAAGCTGCACAAGTCCGCGCTGAGTAATTTTCAGCCGCACTAAAAAAACCCCGTCTACGTGACGGGGTTTTTTATGGGCGAAACAAAAGCCTGAAGCGATCAGCCGCAGTTGACGCGGGTGACGACCCGATTGGCATCGGTATTCAGGTTCAGGCGATCGGAGCGGTACTCCAGGGTCACCATGTCGGTGGGCAAGAGGAACCGTGCATTCTGCGCGCCTGCGCGAGTACGCGCCTGCTCCAGCAGTTCAGGCGAAGCTTTTTTGCCAATGGTGAATTCGGCAGCCTTTGCCTCACAACGGCTGTGACCCGTGTCAGTCGTCGTGACAGGGTCTGTTGTCGACTCGGTGGAGGTAGTGCTGCAACCGGCCAGCATGGCAACGGCCAACAAAGTACCTAATGACGCGAGCTTCCAAGGCATGAAGCCTCCTTTTTTCAATAGTTAAGCTGAGATCGTGCGACCGCCAATCTGGCGTTTGGTTTCACAGGGAGTGCTAGCACCCTGCTCTCTATTCGGACACGCGGCGAGTGTGCCTGAGCATCGCCCTGCCGTTTACCACTCAATCGTGACTGAATATGAATAGCGTTCAATAGACGTCAATGTAGTCGAACGGCGGATTCGGCCAGTTCTCTTTCAGCGCATTGAAAATCTGCATGACCCAGACCTCGTCACTGGCCGCGACCAATCCGACATAACCGGAACCCTTGGCCCACGTCTCCAGACGAAACAACAGCCCGCTGATATCAGTGCCACCCACAACGCCTGACGATATGTAGGCGATGCCGCCCTTAGTGACTCGCAATTGAGTGTGCTCATCGTCGCTGGCAGAGGCCAGCAACTGACGCACCGCCTCAAGGGTCAAGCCGTCAGGAGTGTTCAAATCGATCTGCACAGCACAGTCCTTGAAAATTCGTCAAAGACCAAGTGTCGCATAGCCCTCCCCTCATGCCTAAGTCGGAGTGCCAAAAGCCGCGCAAAATGGTTAACTCGACACTCAGACTTTCCCGACTTCACGAGCGCCATCATGACCACCGTAAGTATCGACGCCGACATCAAAGCCAAGTGGCCACAGGGCCACAGCTCTTACAGCCCGGGCAGCCCGGAAGAGTTGGCAATCATTGGTATCGATCTATTGGTCAAGGAACTGGGGACGCAAGCCGCCCAGATATTCATCGCACAGATATTCGCGAAGTACCCTACCGACTATATTGGCCTGATAGATAGCGACTGAAAGTAACACCCGCAGGCTGGCACCTGCGGATCTATGGCTTACTTCAGACGAGCCAGACGCTCGGTCAGCAGGTCAAAGAAGCCCTGGGCGTCGCCGCTTTCTACCCAGAAAGCGTTCTTCGGCGCTTTCAGGCCGTCATACCAGTCGACGATGGTTTGGCCGAACGTCGGGCCTTCGCGGCTATCAACGACTACATTGACTGAACGACCGGTGAACAACTCAGGCTTGAGCAGGTAGGCGATGACCGTCGCGTCATGCACCGGGCCACCCGGAATGCCATAGTGCTCCATGTCGCCTTTGACGTATTCATTGAGAATATCGCCCACCAGCTTGCTGGCATTGTTGTTGATCGCTGCGATCTGCTTGAGACGCGCTTCACTGGTGAGGATCTTGTGGGTCACGTCCAGCGGCAGGTAGGTCAGCTTCACACCGCTTTTCAATACCACTTCCGCAGCCTGCGGGTCGGCGAACAGGTTGAACTCCGCCACCGGAGTGATGTTGCCGCCATTGAAGTGCGCCCCGCCCATGATCACCACCTCCTTGATGCCCTGAACGATCTCAGGTTCCTGGATCAGCGCCAGGGCCAGGTTGGTCTGTGGACCGAGCATGGCGATGGTAATGCTATGGGGCTTGGCGGCTTTCAACGTATCGATCAGGTAATTGACCGCATTGCCCTGGGCCAGGCCTTTCTTCGGCTCATGTACGGTGACGCCCGACAGGCCTTCCTTGCCATGGATGTTCTCGGCATAGATCCGCGTGCGCATCAGCGGCTTCGGAGCGCCCGCGTAGACCGGCACCTCCTCCCGCCCTGCCCACTCGCGGGCCAGCCGCGCATTACGCGAAGTCTTGTCCAGACGCACATTGCCGGCGACGGTGGTCAGCGCACGAATGTTCAGCTCTTGCGGCGATGCCAGGGCAAACAGCAAGGCAACCACGTCGTCGGCACCCGGATCGGTGTCGATGATCAAGTCGATCTTTTCCGCCGCCTGGGCGCTTGTTGCGGTAATCAAGGACAAAAGCAGCAGACTCCGGAGCAGGTGGTGCAGTTTCTGAGCATAGCGGTGCATAGTGCACTCCTTGTGCGTGGGACAGCAGAAAGACAACAGCGAGTTAGAACGTAACCCCCGCCACCAGCACGATGTTGCAGTACGGCTGACATTCGCCTGTACGAACAATCGCCCGCGCCTGTCGACTGAGGACTTTGAATTGGTCATGACTGAGCAGCTCACGCCGACCCAGCGCACCTTCGGCATTCAGCTCATCGAGCGTCGCCAATGCCGAAGGCTTTTTGTCCAGGATCTCCTGGGCCAATACATGGCTCTCGACCTGCATTTCGCTGAGCACAACCTCCAACGTGCTGACGAAATCCGGGATACCGTGGGTCAGGGCCAGGTCGATCAGCTCAACGCCTGGTGGCACCGGCAGACCTGCATCGCCGATTACCACGATGTCGCCGTGGCCCAGAGACGCGATCAGCCGCGACAGCGCGACGTTGAGCAAAGGTGTCTTTTTCATGGTGCTTTAAAGGCCTGTACGTCGGACAAGGTGGGAATCGAGGGTTGCGCGCCAGCACGGGTCACCGACAGCGCCGCGGCGACCTGTCCGAAACGGATCGCGTCGGCTTCGCTTTTGCCGGCGGCCAGCGCAGCGGCGAAACCACCGACGAAGGTGTCGCCAGCCGCCGTGGTATCGACAGCCTTCACCTTCGTCGCAGGGAAATGCTCGAAGCGTTTGCCGTTCGCGAACAGCGAACCTTGAGCACCGAGGGTGATGATGACTTTGCCGGCCCCCATGGCGACCAACCGGGCTGCAGCGGTTTCGGCAGAGGCCAGAGAATCCACTGGCAACCCACTCAGCGCCGAGGCCTCGCTTTCGTTGGGAATCAGATAATCAATGGACGCGTACCAGTCTGCCGGCAATGGACGGCTGGCCGGCGCCGGATTGAGGATCACGGTCTTCCCCAATTCACGACCACGCTTGAGCGCATGACCGACAGTGGCATCCGGGACTTCCAGCTGACAGATGATCACGTCTGCGGCCTGTAATACTGCATCGAAGCGGTCGATCACCGCTGGCGTCAGCGCACCGTTGGCACCGGCAACGATCACGATGGCGTTCTGGCTGTTGTCATCGACCACGATCAACGCTACGCCGCTGGAATCGTCGACGGTGCTGACTGCCTGGCAATCGATCTGCTCGACCAACAACGCACTGCGCAGTTCTTCGCCGTAGGCATCACTGCCCACGCAACCGACCATCGACACCTGCGCCCCCAGCCTCGCCGCGGCGACTGCCTGATTCGCGCCCTTGCCACCGGAAACCGTGGCAAACGACTCGCCGATCAGCGTTTCACCGCCACGGGGCAGCCGTGGTGCCCGGGTGACCAGATCCATGTTCAGACTGCCTATAACCACTACTTTTGCTGGCATACATTGCTACTCATCAATTCTGTTTCAACGGAACTGGGCGAACACGCCGGCCAGCGGCGCAGTCGACTCCCGCAAGACAATACTGGGCGTCACGATCCGTTGCTCAGTGGTCATATCCGGCGTGGCGATTCTTCTTAAAAGCACTTCGGCCGCCATCTCGCCGAGTTGCAGGATCGATTGCCCCACGGTAGTCAGCGCCGGGTACACATAGCGGCTCATCTGAATATCGTCGAAGCCGATCACCGACAGCTCCGTCGGCACACGAATGTTGCGCTCGGCCGCCGCTCGCAGCACACCGATACCAATCATGTCGTTACCGGCGAAGATCGCGCTCGGCGGGTTCTTTTCCAGCAGGATCGCGGCGGCGTTGTAACCGCCGGTGCTGGTGAAGTCGCTTTCCAGCATGCGCTCGCGGGACACTTCGACACCCGCCTCTTTCAGGGCACGGCAATAACCGGCCAGACGCATCTGCGCCACGCTGGTACTCGCCGGGCCGCCAATGGTGGCAATGTCTCGATGGCCCAATTCCAGCAGGTGGCGGGTCGCCAGATAAGCGCCGTATTCGTGATCGATTCGCACCATGTCGGCATTCACACCATCCAGTCCACGGTCGACGATCACCATCGGCGTACGCACACCTGCCAGGCCCTCTGCCAACCCCGCGTCGCCACCGGCCGAAGCAACGATCAGCCCGTCGATGCGCTTTTCCAGCAGCACGCGCAGGTAGCTGCGTTGCTTGTCCGGGTTGTCATCGGAGTTACAAAGAATCACGCAGTAGCCATTACGCTCGCAGTAATCCTCGATGCCGCGCGCCAGTTCGGCGAAGTACGGGTTGAGGCTGTTGGGCACGAGCAACCCGATGGTCGCCGTGGTTTTGGCTTTGAGTGACCGGGCCACGGCACTGGGCACGTAGTCGAGGGTTTTGATTGCCGCCTCAACCTTGACCCGCACCTCTTCGCTCACCGGCCGGGTCTTGTTCACGACGTGGGAAACCGTGGTGTAGGAAATTCCCGCGAGCGCTGCCACATCCTTGATTGTTGCCATGACTCAGGTCCGCCGGCTTGCGCGCTGACTGCGATAAGTATCAAGCACCACCGCCACCACGATCACGGCGCCGGTGATGATGCGTTTGGTGGGTTCAGTCGCGCCGATCTGCGCGAGACCGGCCGCCAATACGGAAATGATCAGAACTCCGAAGAACGTACTGATGACCGAACCGCGACCGCCCATCAGGCTGGTGCCGCCGATCACGACCGCGGCGATCACTTGCAGCTCCAGCCCGGAGCCGGCATTCGGATCCGCCGCTTCCAGGCGAGAAATCTGAAACAGCGCAGCGATACCGGCCAGCAGCCCCATCAGACTGAATACCAGGATCTTGTAGGGCTTCGGATTGATCCCTGCCAGACGCACCGCCTCTTCGTTGGTGCCGATGCCGATCAGGTATCGACCGAACACGGTACGCGTCAGCACGGCCTGGGCAATGAAGATGATCAGCAAGGCAATGATGAACGATGGCGAGATGCCGAAGGCGATCGGGTTGGACAACCAGGCAAAGGCATCACCGATGTAAGCCGTGCGCGATCCGGTCATCTGATACGCCACGCCGCGGGCCATCTCCAGCACACCGAGGGACACGATGAACGACGGAATCCGCCAAGCCACGGTGATTGAACCCGTGACGGTGCCGGCCAGTGCTGCCGCCGCCATTCCGAGTAGCGCCGCAGGCAACACGCTCCAGCCCCAACCGAGAATGGCCACGCTGACTGTTGATGCCGCGAGCGCGAGCACCGAACCCACCGACAGATCGATGCCGCCGATGATCAACACGAATGTCATGCCGACCGCCAGCACCATCAAGTCCGGAATCTGGTTGGCCAGGGTGCTAAAGGTGTCATAGGACAGGAAATGGCTGCTCAGAACCGAGAACAGCGCGACCATTGCCAGCAAGGCACCGGCCAGCCCCAGATAGGTACCGAGACCGTAGAAGTTGCCACTACGTTTGCCGGCAGTCACTGCAGTATTCATGCGAGATCCCTAGGCGCTGCTTCATTGAGCAACGCATCACGTTTTTGGTAGCCGGCGAACGCGGCGGCAAGCAAATCATCCTGGGTCCAGCTGTCACGCTCAAAGGTGTCGATCAGACGTCCCGCCGAGAGCACGCCGATGCGGTCGCAGATCAACATCAGTTCACGCAGGTCGCTGGACACCACCACGAGCGCTTTGCCTTGACGGGTCAGCTCACCGAGCAAGGCATAGATGTCAAACTTGGCGCCGACGTCGATGCCACGCGTTGGCTCGTCGAACAGCATCACCGAGCAATCACGCTCGAGCCACCGGCCGATCACGACTTTCTGCTGGTTGCCGCCGGACAGTTCCGACACAAGTTGCGTCGGGCTGGAACTGCGGATGCGCATGGCGTCGATCTGACGCTGGGCCAGCGCCATCTCGTCACCATTGTTGACGAAGCCACCGCTGGAAATCACCGGCATGTTACCCAAGGCAATATTCGCGCTGATTGACTGGGTCAGCAGCAGGCCTTCGCCCTTGCGGTCTTCGGTGATCAGGGCGATGCCATGACCGACCGCGTCAGCCGGTGAGCGGATACTGACAACCTGTGCCGGCGAACCGAGCGCAACCGTGCCGCTGTCCGCTGTATCAGCACCGAAGATCAAGCGCAGCAATTCGGTGCGCCCTGCCCCGATCAAGCCCGAAATTCCGTAGATCTCGCCGGCGCGCACTTCGAAGGACACGTCGCGAACCTTATCGGAGCGGGTCAGCCCTTTGACCGTCAAGGCTGGAGCGCCGATCTTGCGCGGCCCCATGTCGATGTGCTCGCCGAGTTCACGACCGACCATCAGCGTCACCAGTTGCTCGCTGTTGTAATTGGCCATCGGCTCGACGCAAACCAGGTTGCCATCGCGCAGTACCGCAATACGCTGGGCGACCCGCGCCAGTTCTTCGAGACGGTGCGAGATATAGATGATCGAGACGCCGCGAGCTTGCAGACGAGTGATCTGCTCGAACAGCATCTCGACTTCACGGTTCGTCAGCATTGCGGTCGGTTCGTCGAGGATCAGCACGTGGCAATCGCCGATAAGATTGCGGGCGATCTCCACCATTTGCTGGTGACCGATGCCCAACTCGCCCACCAGCGTGTCCGGGTCAATCGCGTCGAGGCCGACCTGGGCCATGGCTTCGATCGCTGCCTTGCGCAATTGCCGGCGACTGATCCAGCCGGCCTTGCTGGGCAGGTTGTCGAGAAACAGGTTTTCCGCCACCGTCAGGGTCGGCAACAGATTGAGCTCTTGCATCACCATGCGGATACCGAGGTCTTCGGCCTGGGTGCGGCTTGCGGGGCGGTAATCCTGCCCCTGGAATTGCATGTGTCCGGTGGTCGGCGTGACCAGCCCGCCGATGATCTTCGACAGCGTGCTTTTTCCCGCGCCGTTTTCGCCGGTCAGCGCCAGCACTTCACCGCGCATCAGCGTCAGGTCGATGCCGGTCAGGACTGGTTGGGCATAGGTCTTACCGATACCGCTGACCGAGAGGACAGCGTTCGGGGCAGAAACTGACATAAAAACTCTCCATGCGCTGGCCCCGAAGGGCAAGCACCATTGTGTCGCCAGAAGGACTACTTGGTGACCAGCTCTACCGGAGTTTCGATCACGCCATTGGTGCCGCTGTCGACTTTCTCACCCTTGATGATCTTCAGCGCAGTCTCGATGCCAAACACGGCTTGCCTGGCTGCAAACTGGTCAGCGGTGGCCAGAACGCGACCATCCTTGAGCATTGGCTTGATGGCGTTGATGTTGTCGTAACCGACCACTTGCACCTTGCCGGCCTTGCCCGCTGCGCGCACGGCGGATACTGCGCCGACGGCCATGCTGTCGTTACCGGCCAACAGGGCTTTGACTTGCGGGTATTCGCTGAGGATCGAGGCAGCAACCTTGTTGCCTTTGTCGATTTCCCAGTCACCGGACTGCAAAGAGACGACCTTGATCTGCGCCGCTTCCATCGCATCCTTGAAGCCTGCGGTTCTTTGCTGTGCGTTGGTGGTGGTTGAAACGCCTTCGATGATGCCGACTTCATCGCCGGCCTTCAGTTGCCTGGCCAGGTACTCGCCCACCAGACGCGCGCCTTTGCGGTTGTCCGGGCCTACGAACGGTACGGTGATGTTTTTGCTTTTGACCACTGCCGGGTCCAGCTGGTTGTCGATGTTGATCACGGTGATACCGGCATCGATGGCTTTCTTGATCACAGGAACCATGGCCTTGGAGTCAGCCGGTGCGATGACCAGCGCATTGACCTTGGCCAGAATCATTTGCTCGACGATGCGTGTCTGGCCAGCCGTGTCGGTTTCGTCTTTGATGCCGTTGGAGATCAGCTCGAAATCGCCGGAGTGGTCTTTCTGATAGGCCTTGGCGCCGTCTTCCATGGTCAGGAAGAATTCATTGGCCAGGGATTTCATGACCAGCGCGACTTTGGGTTTTTCAGTCTCGGCGAAGGCCGAAGAGACGGGTAACGCTACGGATGCGGCAGCCAGCATAGCGACAGCGAGAAGACGTCCAGCGAATGGCAGCTTCATGGGTTCACTCCGATCTTATGATTATTGTGAGCAACGCTTGCGCTGGCGTAGGCTTCATTGCACTCGACGATGGAAACCACCGGGAGCACCGCGCAAACGTTTGCGAGACCGAACTATGCGAACCCTGCCGACATTTGTCAACGACCAGAAAAGCCGTTTTGGGGAAAACCGCAAATGCCGGCATTCATGTTCATGCCGTCGTGTTGACCACCGATCCGGTGATGGAGCCCTTGGCCATTTCCTTGTAAAGGCTGTTGGCCGTTTCCAGTATTGCGGCGGTGGTATCGGCCATTCGCCCCTGAATCGTCATCACCACGGTGGCCTTGGCTTCAGGTGTTGGATAAGACGCCGATTGGGCCGCCGCCAATTGTTGCTGTTGCTCACGCAACTGCTCTTGCAGCTCTTTCAGGCGCTGGAGCAAAATCTTTTGCGCCACCGAGGCGTTGCCGGCGCCACCCGCTTCAGTCGACGCCTCCGCACTTTTATCCAGGCCCACGGCGCCGGTGCTGACTTGCTTGTTGTCGCTTTCCTTCGTACCCAACGCTTGATTCGCGGCATCGACCGTCTGATCGCTCGACGCTTGAATCGTAGCGGCGGACTTGCCGTCGATGGTGACGCCTGCGGCGGTTGGGATACCAATGGATAACGACATGTGAACTCCTGAATAGAAAGATCCTTTAAAGGAACATCGACCGAAGCGCGGGTTTCTTTAGCAGTGATTCGCAATCTCGCAAGGCGGTTTGTTCTACATAGGTCGTAGTACTTTTCGGAGAGCCGAACACAAACACTCAACGCGTTCGGAAATCCGGACAACAGACTGTGTCTCCATTCTGGTCAGTCAAATAAATACTGATATAAATCATAAAGTTAAAAGTTTTTCTCATTCAAAGTACGGCTGGTACAGATCCTGCTCATCTCATTCACCCCAAGCGTTCAGATCCGCCTGGGGCGCATCTAGATGAACCTGCATCAGCACCGTCTCACTACTAGAGAGAAAAATAATGACATCTGCTTTCAAGACCTTCGTTCCGGGCGCTTTGGCCCTCTTGCTGCTCCTGCCTACTGCCCTTCAGGCAAAAGAAGTCGAAACCCAACAGAAACTGGCGAACGTGGTGATCCTGGCCACCGGCGGCACCATTGCCGGCGCGGGTGCCAGCGCTGCTAACAGCGCTACCTATCAAGCGGCAAAAGTCGGCATCGAACAATTGATCGCCGGGGTTCCAGAACTCAGCCAACTGGCTAACGTTCGTGGCGAACAGGTCATGCAAATCGCGTCCGAAAGCATCACCAACGACAACCTGTTGCAACTGGGTCGTCGCGTGGCTGAACTGGCCGACAGCAAAGACGTCGACGGCATCGTCATCACCCACGGCACCGACACCCTGGAAGAAACTGCCTACTTCCTGAACCTGGTGGAAAAAACCGACAAGCCAATCATCGTTGTCGGCTCGATGCGCCCAGGCACCGCGATGTCGGCCGATGGCATGCTGAACCTGTACAACGCAGTGGCCGTGGCCAGCAGCAAAGAGGCACGCGGTAAAGGCGTACTGGTGACCATGAACGATGAAATTCAGTCGGGTCGCGACGTCAGCAAAATGATCAACATCAAGACCGAGGCGTTCAAAAGTGCCTGGGGCCCACTCGGTATGGTGGTCGAAGGCAAATCCTACTGGTTCCGTCTGCCGGCCAAGCGTCACACCATGGACTCGGAATTCGACATCAAAACCATCAAGAGCCTGCCTGACGTCGAAATCGCCTATTCCTACGGCAATGTCAGCGATACCGCGTACAAAGCGTTGGCTCAGTCTGGCGCCAAAGCCATCATTCACGCCGGTACCGGCAATGGCTCAGTCTCGTCCCGCGTAGTCCCATCGCTGCAAGCCCTGCGCAAGGACGGCGTGCAAATCATTCGTTCGTCCCACGTCAACGCCGGCGGTTTCGTACTGCGTAACGCCGAACAGCCAGACGACAAGTACGACTGGGTTGTGGCGAATGACCTGAACCCGCAAAAAGCCCGCATCCTGGCCATGGTCGCACTGACCAAGACCAACGACAGCAAAGAGCTGCAACGGATGTTCTGGGAATACTGATTCGCCCTCGCCCGACCGGTTCCGGTCGGGCACTGCTTTCACCACTCGCCAACCCTGGCGAGTGGCTCACACCCCCTTCCGATATTTCGATAAAAATTTTCCCTTCGTCCTACACCAAACGGAAAAAATTGCTGTCAGAGGATTTTCTTGAATTTTAAGCAGTTGCGAAAATGCTTACAGTTAAATACTGTATGCACGTACAGCTTAATAAGGATAATTCCGTGGCCAACACCTCTGCCTCTCCTGACTCCTATGCACGCATGGGTATGCGCGTTCAAAAAATCATCAATTCCCCCTCCGCCCAAAAAGCCAAAGCAGCCTTGATCTTCCGTCTACCGGACGAACCCGTGGATGAGTGGGAACAATTGCTCGAAGAAATCGACGAGAACGACAACGTCACCCTCGCCTATCGCGACGATGGCGGTGTGCAGATTTTTTGGGTTGTGCCGAAGGAAGATTGAGTCAATGAGTGTCCGCTGGTTTGCTTTGCTGTTTTTGTTTATCACCGTCGGCGCCCAGGCTGGCGCCCCACGCACCTTCAACGAAGCCAAAAAAGTTGCCTGGAAGCTCTACGCACCGCAATCCACAGAGTTCTATTGCGGGTGCAAATACACCGGCAACAAGGTCAACCTCGCAGCCTGCGGTTATGTACCGCGTAAAAATGCCAAGCGCGCTTCCCGCATCGAGTGGGAGCACATTGTTCCGGCCTGGCAGATCGGCCATCAGCGTCAGTGCTGGCAAGAAGGTGGGCGCAAGAACTGCACACGTTACGATCCGGCCTACCAGAAGGCCGAAGCCGACCTGCACAACCTGGTGCCGAGCATTGGTGAAGTGAATGGCGATCGCAGCAACTTCAGTTTCGGCTGGTTGCCGGTGCAATCGGGCCAATATGGCTCGTGCCTGACCCAGGTCGATTTCAAGGCGAAGAAGGTCATGCCCCGCCCGTCCATTCGCGGCATGATCGCCCGAACGTATTTCTATATGAGCAAGCAATATGGTTTGCGACTGTCGAAACAGGATCGACAGCTCTACGAAGCCTGGAACAAAACCTATCCGGTAGAGGCCTGGGAACGACAGCGTAACCAGAGCGTGGGGTGCGTCATGGGACGCGGCAACGAGTTTGTCGGCCCGGTCGACATGAAAGCCTGCGGTTAGGCGCTCGCTGAAAAAACAAAGGCCTCAGGTTAAACACCCGAGGCCTTTGTTCGTTTCTAACCGCGCCAATAGCCCATCAGGTTGAGTCGGTTTCGCCGTGCAACACAGGAGGCCATGGGGGGAACTCCTACTGGGAATCGACAGTGACTAGAAACGAGTCAATGTGGATCCCCTTCAAGGCGCTCCGTCGAAATCCCCCTGGAAAAGAGTGTTAACGGGTCACGGGATGGTCGACAACCAGCAATTCGATATTCTGTTTCTTCGCACGGGTGAGCGCCGCGCGCACTTCTGTCTGTTTGGCCTCGGCCTCGGCTTTCGAACTGAATGGCCCGAGCAGAATCCGGGTCTTTCCATTTTCCTTGACGATATTGGAAACGAAACTGTGCTCAATCAACCAGCCGCTCAAATCGCTGACCGCCTGAGGTGTTTCGCCTCGAACTTCGAGATCCCATTGTGGCGCTGATGCCATCGAAGGTGCAGTCGCAGCTGCCGGTTGCGGCTTTTGCGCGTCGACACTCTTGCCCTCGCCGCATCCTGCCAGCGCCAATACCGCGATTACCAAGACCATTTTGCGCACAACGCTTCCCTCAGAATGCTTAAAGCGGCGATTTTAGCATCCATGAATACTTCCCGAGTGCCGCAAAATGGGCTCAAAACAACGAGAATGATGGTTGCGGCCTCTGTATAGTTACGCCTTGGGAATTAATGCAGCATCTGCGCGTCAGAAAGAGGCACCCAAACCGCGAGACTTCGCACTAATCTATACATACCACCGACCTCTGCACTGTCCGAATCAGGTGCCCTACAAAGCAATCAAGGAGAAGACCATGCTGATACTCACCCGCAAAGTCGGTGAAAGCATAAATATTGGTGATGACATTACGATCACCATTCTGGGCGTTAGCGGCCAGCAAGTCAGAATTGGCATCAATGCCCCGAAAGACGTTGCGGTTC
Source organism: Pseudomonas sp. LS2P72 (assembly GCF_054897865.1). Lineage (NCBI taxonomy): Bacteria > Pseudomonadati > Pseudomonadota > Gammaproteobacteria > Pseudomonadales > Pseudomonadaceae > Pseudomonas > Pseudomonas sp. LS2P72. Next base: position 2,729,625 of record NZ_CM142708.1, on the reverse strand, counting down.
ATCGCGAAGAAATCTATCAGCGCATTCAGGCCGGCCTCACCGCTCCAGACAAACCGCAGACTCCCTGAATCCTGTTGCAGTCAGTAGCCAGCCCGTTCGTTACAGCGCAATGGCTGGCTAAAGATTCATGCTCGGCATTTTGCTGAGCGCTCGCCTCCTCCCCCCATTACGTGAAGCCGATGCTACCGGCTTCGGCCACACTGTGGCTGTCAGATTATTCGCTTTAACCCCGACGAATCACGCCGTTATTAGCCGAAGGTCACACCGCGCGCCATGCCGGTGGCCGCAATCACCATCAACATCAACAACAGCGCTTCGATATGGCTGATGCGTGCAAACAGCCTGGCTCGGCCCTGGTCAATCGAAGCCCCCCTGCCCAAGGCGATCCGCCACTTGATCAAGGTGATCATGGGTGCCACTTCAAGCAGCAGAATGATCACGAACAGCGTCATCTTCAGATGGAACAACGGCTGATGAAGGTAATAGTCGGTGCCTTTTTCGTACCCACCGAAAGCCCGCATCAAACCTGTGATCAGCAAAATACCCGCACAGATGCCCCATACGTTATCGGCTACCAGCACGCTGCGAACCTGCGCCGTCCCGGCGACCAGTCGGCTTAACGCCGTCCCTCGGGTGAGCACCGCCCAGAGGCCCAAGGCAACAGCCAAGAGGTGGATCACCGCAAGAAACCAGTTAAACAGCATAGGGATGCTCCTGATAGAGAGAAGGAAATGGGCTTGTCAGTAGTAGTCCAAAACCTGGAAATCTGCCTGCCAGGCACCCACAGGCCGAGAGCCATTTTTTCCAAGCATGGCTGCTCAAGTCGACATGACTGGCGAACAGCCAGCTATCTCCCTATCATGCCGCCCACTGGCCCTTGCGTAAGGAGCCAGAGGATAATCATTTAAAAGGGAATAGACGTGAAAGAGTTCGTAATTGGTGTAAACAACGTAGTTCTGTACGTCGCACTGGCCGTTATCTGGATCGCCGCAGTGGTCATGATCTTCGTTCAGGGCTTCTGGTCCGGGGCAGGCGTTTTCATTACCGGCACCCTGACGTGGTGCATCATTTCCGGCTTCTGGTTTGTACAGTCAGCGACTTATGAAGAACTGAAGAAGTTGAACGCCAGGTAAGATTGGTTTTAGTTGGTTGGACCTGCCACGCAGGTCCAACGTTGTTGAAATGAACCACCCCCGTTGTGATTCATGCTCTTCATGCAACATTTGTAACGAGGGAGCAATCCCCTCGTTACAGTGCCTGGCGACTACCCCGGCTTGTGGTTATCCAGTAGGTGATTGATCGCTCACCCAGGACGGAACACATGAATCGACCAACTCCCACGCTGGTCCTGCTTCCTGGAATGGATGGAACAGGTGAGTTGTTCGCAGCCATTGCATCCATCATGGAGCGCGAATTCGATACGCTAATCATCACCTAGCCCCCCAATATTCCGCTGAGCTACACAGCGCTGGAGTCGCTGGTCCGAGAGTCGCTGCCGACCGACCGCCCAGTCGATCTGCTGAGTGAATCCTTCTCGGGACCGATCGCTATTTCCCTGAGCGCCAGACAACTCCCCCAACAGATGGAACTCGTGCTATGCAGCACATTCGCACGCAATCCAAGACCGATACTCAGTCACTTGAGTTTTTTGCCAAGCGCACTGCCGCTCAGCCTTGCACCAGTCGGATGGATCAGCAAAGTATTGCTCGGCCGGTTTTCCACGAGCGCCTTGCGCACAGCTCTACGCCAGGCCATCACTCAAGTGAGCCCTTCGGTAATGCGTTCACGACTACGTTCGGTTCTTGCCGTTGACGTATCCGCCAAGCTTGCCCAGGTCAGCGTGCCGACTATTTACCTTTGCGCTACGCATGATTCGGTGGCTCCAGGGACTGATGCCGAGATCCAGATGTGAAGAGCCCAGCGCGATGGCTGGGCTCTGATTATTTTCTGTTTTCCATCATCTTGTCGGCGAGAGCTTTGGCCCTTTCAATCAACAGGTTCTGCCTGTCTTCATGAGTAGCCCCTCCTACAACCGGTGCCGTCAAATTGCTTTCCGCAATCAACGCAGCGCAGAAGTATTGATCCCAAACAGCTCTGTCCTCAGATACCTGATTGTTCGTTTGGTCGGCGATCATATGCGGCTCCTTTTGATGAGGTAGCACCGCAATCTTACGCCTGAATCACTGACTCCCGTGACGCTGAAGCTAATCGGCAAACCGATGGCTAGTGCCTTCAGTCGTCTCTATCGTCTCTATCGTCACGATCGTGATAGCGCTCATACCCCTGATCATTGTCACGACGATCGTATCTGCGGTCATACCTTCGATCGCCGTCATAACCTCGGTCGTATCCACGACGGTAATCATGACCTCGATCACGATCTCGACCGTACCTTTCTCCGTCGTCCCAATGAGGCCCGCAGCCTCCCAGTAGGAGAGAGCCAGAAATGGCCATGAACATTAATACTGCACGCTTCATTTGAACGTCCTGAATGCAAAGGTCAGCGATAGGACCGTGAGGCCGCTCAATGATTCATTGGTCAGATGCAGCAGGCGGGGTTTTGCAAAAGTTTTTCAAATCGCAGACAACAAAAAAGGGCCCACCTTTCGGTGAGCCCTTCTAGACCGCCCAGCAGAGCGGATTTTGTTTGGTAGGCGCGATTGGACTCGAACCAACGACCCCCACCATGTCAAGGTGGTGCTCTAACCAACTGAGCTACGTGCCTGCTGTGAGGCGGCATTCTACGGAATTACGGAGGGGTGTCAACACCTTTTTTCGAGCTAAGCCTATGAATATGCAAAATATTTAATTTTGCGGCTGCAAAGAAGATTTGGCGGTGGCTGGCGGGCGTTTTTTATCTCGGGTAGGATCGATGCACTCGTAAAATATATTAAACAGAGGCTGCAGGATGGCGAACACCCCTTACCCGGAATCCTATTACGCCGCATCGGCCAATGCGGTTCCGCCGCGCCCGGCCTTGCAGGACGACGTGGAGACTGATGTCTGTGTGATCGGTGCCGGTTACACCGGCCTGTCCTCTGCCCTGTTTCTGCTGGAAAACGGTTTCCGGGTCACAGTGCTTGAGGCGGCGAAGGTAGGTTTTGGTGCGTCGGGGCGGAACGGTGGCCAGATCGTTAACAGTTATAGCCGCGACATCGATGTGATCGAGCGCAGTGTTGGTCCCAAGCAGGCTCAGTTGCTAGGACAGATGGCGTTCGAAGGCGGGCGGATCATTCGTGAGCGGGTTGCCAAATATAATATCCAGTGCGACTTGAAGGACGGTGGTGTATTCGCCGCCATTACCGCCAAGCAGATGGGCCATCTGGAATCCCAGAAGCGTCTGTGGGAACGTTTCGGTCACACACAGCTTGAACTGATGGATCAACGTCGCATCCGTGAAGTGGTCGCTTGCGATCAGTACATCGGCGGCATGCTCGACATGAGCGGCGGGCACATTCATCCGCTGAACCTGGTGTTGGGCGAAGCGGCAGCTGTCGAGTCGCTGGGCGGCACCATTTATGAGCAATCGCCGGCGGTGCGCATCGAGCGCGGCACGAATCCGGTGGTGCATACGCCACAGGGTAAGGTCAGGACCAAGTTCATCATCGTGGCGGGCAATGCGTATCTCGGTAATCTGGTGCCGGAACTGGCCGCCAAGTCGATGCCCTGCGGGACTCAGGTGATCACCACTGAACCTTTGGGCGAAGCGTTGGCCAAGAGCCTGTTGCCGCAGGATTACTGCGTCGAGGACTGCAACTACCTGCTCGACTATTACCGTTTGACCGGCGACAAGCGCCTGGTTTTCGGCGGTGGCGTGGTGTACGGCGCACGGGATCCGGCGAACATCGAGGCGATTATTCGGCCGAAGATGCTCAAGGCTTTCCCGCAGCTCAAGGACGTGAAGATCGATTACGCCTGGACCGGCAATTTCCTGCTGACCTTGTCGCGACTTCCTCAAGTCGGACGCCTGGGCGACAACATCTACTATTCCCAGGGTTGCAGCGGCCATGGCGTGACGTATACGCACCTGGCGGGCAAGGTGTTGGCCGAAGCGTTGCGTGGCCAAGCCGAGCGTTTCGACGCGTTTGCCGACCTGCCCCACTACCCGTTCCCCGGCGGACAACTATTGCGTACGCCGTTCGCTGCGTTGGGCGCCTGGTATTACGGACTGCGAGACAAATTCGGATTCTGACCGATAGATGCAAAAAAAAGGGGCAACTGCAAAGTTGCCCCTGTTCATTTCAGCTCGGGAAGCCAGCACTTTCACTGATTGTGGGCGCATGACACGGATGAATCAGAAGTCGACGGTCGCCGAAAGGAGGTAAGTGCGTGGGGTCGACAGCGTCAAGCCAGGCTCGCTGTCATCCGAGGCCCCGGCCGAACTCCAGTAGCGCTTGTCCGCCACGTTCTCGACATTGGCTCGCACAGTGACGTTCGTTTCGTCGACCTTGAACGCGTAGCGTGCGCCCACGTCGAAACGCTCCCAAGAGTCGATTTCCTTGTTGTTGGACTGGTCAAGGTACTGCGAGCTGGAATAAATGCCGCGGCTGGTCAGGGTCAGGCCCTGTACGGTCGGCACGTCCCACTCGGCGCCCAGGTTGACGTTGTATTTCGGCGTGGCCGGTGCCCGGTTGCCGTCGAAGGTGCCATTGGTGGTTTTGGTCAATTCGCTGTCGATGTACATGACACCGCCGAGCAGGCGGAAACCATCGAGCGGTTCACCGAACACACTCAGTTCAACACCGGTGTTCTCACGCTTGCCGTTCGGGCCGAAGACGCGTGTCGTGGCGTTGGTCTCGTAGGCTGGCTGCTTGATCCGGAACACGGCGGCGGTGACGGCGAACGCACCGGCGTCATACTTGGCGCCGACCTCGACCTGGCGGCTGATGAACGGCGGGAAGATCTCGTCCTCGTTCACCGAGGTCGACGGTGCGATCTTGCCCTGGCTCAGGCCTTCCATGTAGTTGGCATACAGCGACAGCTTATCGGTAGCCTTGAACAGGATGCCGCCCGACGGCGAAACCTTTTCCTCGTCGTAGCCGGTGTCGCCTCTGACGTTATCGGTCCAGTCGTCAACCTTTACGCGCTGCCAGCGGGCGCCGAGGGTCAGCAGCAACCGATCATCGAAGAAACCCAGGGTGTCGGACAACGCCACACCGGTGGAACGGTTTTCGGTATAGACCTCCGAATCCTGTCGCGTAGGCCTGACCGGCGTTGGTGTTATAACGGGGTTATAAATGTTGCTGTTGGCCGAGGCATAACGGGCGCCGCCATTTTCAAAGTCCATGTAGTAATAGCTGGCGGCCAGGTTGACTTCATGGCTTACCGGGCCGGTATGGAACCAGTTGCGCACACCCGCCGTGGCCGTCCGGACATTTTCGTCACGGGTGAAGTCACGCGGTTGAACGCTGAAATTGCCAGCGTTGTTGATGACCGAAACGGCATGACGGAGGAAGTCATGGTTACTTTTGCGCGCGCCCACGCCGCCGTACAACATGACGGAATCGTTGACATCGAATTCAGCGTTCACCGTGCCGAACGTGTCGTTGGTACTCGCCTTGCTCCAGGGCTGCGCATAGTTGCGGCGCACATCGCTGGCATGCGGAACCTGCGCGTTAGGGCCAACCTGTACGCGCTCCTGCGGTGAGTCGGTATCACGTTCGGTGCGCCCGATGTCCGTCGAGAGTCGCAGGCGTTCACCGCGAAAATCCAAGCCCAGCACGGCCATCTCGCGGTCGACATTCTGGTGATCCCATTCGGTATCGCCGGACTGCTTCACGCCGTTGAAACGAAGACCAAACTTGTTGTCTTCACCAAAGCGCCGGCCGACATCCACGGCACCGCCGACCTGGCTGTCGGAAGCGTAACTGCCGGTGAATGAAGTGATGGGCTTGTCGGTCGCGCGCTTGGGTACCACGTTGATCCCGCCACCCACGCTGCCCCGCGGCGAGATGCCGTTGATGAGCTGGCTCGGGCCTTTGAGGACGTCGACGCGGTCGGCCATCTCCATGTCGATCGTATAGGTCGGCAGGACGCCGTAGAGGCCGTTGTAGGAAACATCACTGTTGAACAGGCTCAACCCGCGAATGGTGAATTGCTCATAGCGCCCGCCCGCCGGGTTGGTGGCGCGAACCGAAGGATCGTTGGCGATCAGATCGCCCAAGGTACGTGCCTGCTGGTTTTTAACCACCTCACTGGTGTAGGTGGTCATGCTGAATGGCGTCTCCATAAAGTCTTTCGAGCCCAGCAGGCCTTGCGACCCGCGGCGCGCGACCTGGCCGCCGACATACGGATCGCCGTGCTCCGAGTCAGTGGCACCGACAATCGAGGTGGCGCCCAGTTGCAGGCTGCTGCCTTCTGGCGCCGGCGTCAGGATGTACGCCTCTTCGCCCACCGGCTGCAGTTGCAGACCGGAACCCTGCAACAGTCGGGCAAAGCCCTCCTCGACCGCGTATTCGCCGGAAAGTCCAGGGCTGGTGCGACTGCCCACCAGTGCCGGGTCCACTGACAGATTGACCCCGGCCAGCCCGGCAAAACGGGTCAGCGCTGCGCTGAGGCTTCCTGCCGGCACCTGATAACTGCGTCGAGGCGCGTCTTCGGCCCAACCGGCAGTGATGAACAACGGACAGGCACTCAGACTCAACATCAGACTCAAGTGCAACAACGGGCGCAGCCTGGAAGAACCCAGACGCGTACTGCAGGGCATCACTACGAGCATTGAGAATCTCTCTGATTTCGCTTCACTTGCCTTGAATGACAAGCGACGCGAAAAAAGGGGACACACCTCAAACACTATTTTTGCGCGGCAGCAACATGACCCAGTAGCGGGTTCGCCTATGCACCTCCAGCGGCAGGCTGGCCGCCAGTAACGTCAGGATGCGATCGGTGTCTTCCAGACGGAAACTGCCGGTGACGCGCAGGGATTCGAGCTCCGGCTCCCAGCGCAACAATCCCGGACGATAGGTGCTGAGTTCGCGCAGAAAATCGCCCAGGGGTTGGTTCTGTGCCACCAACACGCCGTCGCGCCAGCCTGGCGCAAGCACATCGAAAGGTTCGACGCGTCCGGCACCCATCGCCTGAAGTCTGACTTGCTGGGCTGCGCGCAATGAAAAGACCGGCCCGCGCAAAGGCTGCAACTGCACCGCGCCTTTAAGCACTGACACCTTGCAACCCGTCTGCCCCTGACGAATGCACACTTCGCTCTGACTGACGACCACTTGCCCGAAGTGCGTCTGGATCGTCAGTGGCGATGTACCGGGCACATTCAGCGCTATTTCGCCTTCCACGAGTGTCAGTCGCCGATTCTTCAGGTCGATGTCGACGGCACTCGCGGTGTTCAATTGCAGCGAGCTGCCATCCGCCAACTGGACTTTTTTGCCCTCCCCGATCGCGGTTCGCAGGTCAGCGCGCCAGACATCCAGCGGTAGCTGCCGACTGATCAGCCAGCCGGTTGGCACCAGCGCCACCGCCCCGACAGCGCGTTTGAGCACCGTGCGCCGGCTCGTTTGCGGCCGATCCAGGCTGGCCATGGCCAGCGCGGACGGCAGGTCGGCAAAGCGTTGGCGCAAGAGTTGGGCTTTCTGCCAGGCCTGTTCGTGACTGGGATGGCTGTCACGCCAGTGCTGCAGATTGGCACGATCGCACTCATTGGCGGCGCCTGATTCCATGAGTGACAGCCATTGAGCGGCAGCCCGCACGACTTGCCGGTCTTGCGCAGAAGGCGCCGAACCGATCACAAATCCACCAGCAAGCAATGTTCATAGGCTTGCGCCATGTAGCGTTTGATCGTGCGCTCGGAGACTTGCAGGCGTTCAGCAATCTCGTGATAACCCAAACCCTCCAACTGACTCCAGAGAAACGCCCGTCGCACCATGGTCGGCAATCCATCGAGCAATTCATCCAGGGCTTGCAGGGTTTCCAGCAACAACCAACGTTGCTCGGGCGACGGAACGCAGTCCTCAGACAGCAGCGCCAGCGCACTGAGGTAGGCCTGCTCCAGGCTGCGGCGTTTATAGAAATTGGCAAGCAGTCGCTTGCCGACCGTCGCCAGATAGGCGCGGGGTTCTTGCAGGTCAGCGATGCGCTGGGAGCTGGCGAGTAAACGCACGAACGTATCCTGGCTCAAGTCCGCCGCGTCATGGCCATTGCTCATGCGTCGCCTCAACCAGCTTTCGAGCCAGCCACGATGGTCGCGGTACAGGTCGTGGAAGGTTTGCGCCGCCGGCATCGCTGCATCACTCATCTAAAGGAACCCTGCGCGAAGAAATATTTTAAATGCGACTCATTCTAATTAGTGTTGATACTTCAACCCAAGCGCTTTTATGTGTTTCGCTCCCAGGAGAACTTGAATGCGCAAATGAAAGACAGGTGTTTCTGCCACGCAGCCACCGGTTAATCAGAGCTGAGCGTTATTGAGGGAAATCGTCGAGAGAAGTAAGAATTCGATACACGGCCGCATTTGGCTGGCAGATGCGAAACCCATGGTTGCGGGGAGCAGGAGAGAAAAGCCAAATCGCAGACACAAAAAACCCCGGTCTTTCGACCAGGGTCTTTGCTATCGACTCGAAGTAGACACTGGCTTTACCAGTAGCTTTCTTCGTAGCTTCAAGGCGTTCAGTGGGCCTTGAGGCAGATATGGCGCAGCGGACGGGACTCGAACCCGCGACCCCCGGCGTGACAGGCCGGTATTCTAACCGACTGAACTACCGCTGCGTATCGCTTTGGACTTGCGTCCAAGTAACTCGTCTGACTGAAAGCTTCGAGGCTTTCAATCTCGAACCAGAATAAATTCTGACTCGGTAAATATGGCGCAGCGGACGGGACTCGAACCCGCGACCCCCGGCGTGACAGGCCGGTATTCTAACCGACTGAACTACCGCTGCGCGTCGGTGGAGGCTTTTAAAAGCTTCCATCTTGCTTTCGCAAGACTCTCGGAAGTGGTGGGTGATGACGGGATCGAACCGCCGACATTCTGCTTGTAAGGCAGACGCTCTCCCAGCTGAGCTAATCACCCGTTTGCATCTCCGAGGCCGCGAAATTTACGCAGGTACCGATGCTAAGTCAATACCCCGCTTGAAGTTTTTCTGAAAAAGACAAAATCGTGTCAATCCCAACGAGGCCGGCAACCGCCAGACCGCTTTCGCGAGCAGGCTCGCTCCCACAGTGGACCGCGCTTCTTCGGGCAACATGGTTTCTAATGTGGGAGCGAGCCTGCTCGCGATGATGGCGGTACATTCAACATCAATGCCGGCAACCGCGCCCCGTCCTGTCACTCGCTGTAAATCATCTTCTTGGTCATGCCGCCATCGACCACGAACTCCTGGCCCGTGACAAATCCGGCGTTCTTCGACAACAGCCAGGCGACCATCGCCGCCACGTCCTCGACCGTCCCTACCCTGCCCGCCGGATGCTGGGCATGATCAGCATCGGTCAGAGGTTCGGCACGACGCGCGGAGGGATCCCGCGCATCGATCCAACCCGGACTGACCGCATTGACGCGGATTTCCGGCCCGAGGCTGATCGCCAAGGCATGAGTCAGGGCCAACAGGCCACCCTTGCTCGCCGCATAAGCCTCGGTGTCGGGTTCCGACTGCCCGGCGCGGGTCGAGGCCAGGTTGACGATTGCGCCGCTGTGAGCGCGAAGGTACGGCGCACAGTGCTTGGCCAACAGCATCGGCCCACTGAGATTCACTGCCAGCACCCGATTCCAGTACGCCAGATCAAGGCTTTCAAGGGTGATGTTGTGCGGATCGGCAACCGCCGCGTTGCACACCAGCGCATCCAGACGCCCGAACTGCCCCAGCACCTCGGCGACACCCAACGCCACCTGGCCTTCGTTCGAGACGTCCATGGCGATGAACCAGGCATTGTCGCCGAGCACCTTCGCCACTTTCGAACCGCGTACCCAATCAAGATCAGTCAGCACCACCTGCCAGCCTTCGCTGATCAGCCAGGCCGAGATCCCCAGACCAATGCCCCGCGCAGCACCCGTGACCAGCGCAACGCGGCCGTTGGTGCCAGTGCCTGGCGTGGACAACTCGATCACAAGGCAGCCAACCCGCGCGCCAGATCGGCTTGGAGGTCTGCCACGTCTTCCAGACCGACCGCGATGCGGATCAGGCTGTCACGAATGCCCGCTGCTTCACGCTCTTGCGGCGCCAAACGGCCGTGAGAGGTGGTGCTTGGATGCGTAATGGTGGTTTTGCTGTCACCGAGGTTGGCGGTAATGGAAATCAGGCGGGTCGCATCGATAAAGCGCCAGGCGCCCTCTTTGCCGCCCTTGACCTCGAAACTCACGACCGCACCAAAGCCTTTCTGCTGACGCAGGGCCAACTCGTGCTGCGGATGGCTTTTGAGACCGGCGTAATGGACTTTTTCGATACCTTCCTGCTGCTCCAGCCATTCGGCCAGTTGCTGGGCATTGGCACAGTGAGCCTTCATACGCAGGCTCAGGGTTTCCAGGCCCTTGAGGAAGATCCAAGCGTTGAACGGGCTCAGGGTCGGCCCGGCAGTGCGCAGGAAACCGACGACTTCTTTCATCTGCTCGCTACGACCCGCCACAACGCCGCCCATGCAGCGGCCCTGGCCGTCGATGAACTTGGTCGCCGAGTGCACGACGATGTCCGCACCCATCTTCAGCGGCTGCTGCAACGCCGGGGTGCAGAAGCAGTTGTCGACCACCAGCATCGCGCCTTTGGCGTGAGCGATTTTCGACAACTCGGCGATATCCACCAGCTCCGCCAGCGGGTTGGATGGCGATTCGACGAACAGCAATTTAGTGTTGGCCTTGATCGCCGCATCCCAACCGGACAAGTCCGCCAGGGGCACGTAGTCGACTTCGATGCCGAAGCGCTTGAAGTATTTCTCGAACAGGCTGATGGTCGAACCGAACACACTGCGCGACACCAGCACGTGATCGCCGGCGCTGCACAAGCTCATCACCACCGCCATGATCGCGGCCATGCCGGTCGCCGTAGCCACGGCTTGTTCGGCGCTTTCCAGCGCGGCAATGCGCTCTTCGAACGCGCGCACGGTCGGATTGGTGTAGCGCGAGTAAACGTTGCCCGGCACTTCACCGGCAAAGCGTGCCGCCGCATCGGCAGCGGTCCGGAATACGTAGCTGGAAGTGAAGAACATCGGATCACCGTGTTCGCCTTCCGGCGTGCGGTGCTGACCGGCGCGTACGGCCAGGGTGTCGAACGCTACGCCTTCGAGGTCGCTGTCCAGCCGACCGGCATCCCAATCCTGACTCATGCTGTCACTCCTTGCCCTACTCGGTAATGGATACAAAACCGGCCTGTAGGAGCATGGCTTGCCCGCGAAGAGGCCTTTGGGAACGCCAAAAGCTTCGCGGGCAAGCCTCGCTCCTACAGGCCGTTCGTTTACTCAGTTGTTATACAGATCAATGATCGCACTGACTGCCTGCGTCTTGACCTTGGAGGCATCATTACGAGCCTGCTCGATCTTGTTCAGGTAAGCCTCGTCGACGTCGCCGGTGACGTACTGGCCGTCGAACACCGCGCAATCGAACTTCTCGATCTTGATCTTGCCGCCACCGACCGCTTCGATCAAGTCAGGCAAATCCTGATAGATCAACCAGTCGGCGCCGATCAGATCAGCCACGTCCTGGGTCGAACGGTTGTGGGCGATCAACTCGTGAGCGCTCGGCATGTCGATGCCGTAGACGTTCGGGTAGCGAACGGCCGGGGCCGCGGAGCAGAAGTAGACGTTTTTGGCGCCGGCTTCGCGGGCCATCTGGATGATCTGCTTGCAGGTGGTGCCGCGAACGATGGAGTCGTCCACCAGCATCACGTTCTTGCCGCGGAATTCCAGCTCGATGGCGTTGAGCTTCTGGCGTACGGATTTTTTCCGTGCAGCCTGGCCCGGCATGATGAAGGTCCGGCCGATGTAGCGGTTCTTCACGAAGCCTTCGCGAAACTTGACGCCCAAGTGGTTCGCCAACTCCAGGGCCGCGGTGCGGCTGGTGTCCGGAATCGGGATGACCACGTCGATGTCGTGATCCGGACGCTCGCGCAGAATCTTCTCGGCGAGTTTCTCGCCCATGCGCAGGCGTGCTTTATAGACCGAAACGCCGTCGATGATCGAGTCCGGACGCGCCAGGTACACGTGCTCGAAGATGCACGGGGTCAGGGACGGGTTGGTCGCGCACTGACGGGTGTGCAGCTTGCCGTCTTCAGTAATGTAGACCGCTTCGCCCGGTGCCAGATCGCGAATCAGGGTGAAACCGAGTACGTCCAGAGAAACGCTTTCGGAGGCGATCATGTACTCGACGCCTTCGTCGGTGTGACGCTGACCGAAGACGATCGGGCGTATGCCGTGCGGGTCGCGGAAACCGACGATGCCGTAACCGGTCACCATCGCCACGACCGCGTAACCACCAACGCAACGGTTGTGTACGTCAGTAACAGCGGCGAACACGTCTTCTTCGGTTGGCTGCAACTTGCCGCGCTGGGCCAGTTCGTGTGCGAACACGTTAAGCAGCACTTCCGAATCGGAGTTGGTGTTGACGTGGCGCAGGTCAGATTCGTAAATCTCCTTGGCCAGCTGTTCAACGTTGGTCAGGTTACCGTTGTGCGCCAGGGTGATGCCGTAAGGCGAGTTGACGTAAAACGGTTGGGCTTCGGCCGAAGTCGAGCTGCCCGCGGTCGGGTAACGCACATGGCCAATACCCATGTGGCCGACCAGGCGCTGCATGTGACGTTGATGGAACACGTCACGCACCAGGCCATTGTCCTTGCGCAGGAATAACCGGCCATCATGGCTGGTCACGATACCGGCAGCGTCCTGGCCGCGGTGCTGGAGGACGGTTAGCGCGTCATACAGCGCCTGATTGACGTTCGACTTACCGACGATACCGACGATGCCACACATGCGACGCAACCCCTACTTAATGGATCTGAACTGAACACAACTTACTGAGGCGTTTTGGCCATCGGCAAGAGGTGCTCCTTGAACGGTATCTCAGCGGGTACGCTGATACCGCTGGCAAGCCACTGACTGCTCCACCCGAGAATCAGGTTTTTGGACCAATCTGCAACCAATAGAAATTTTGGCACGAGCTGTGACTCTTGCCACCACCCGTCCTGCTGTACCGGCCCCAGGCTCAACAGCCCGACCGCCACGACCACCAGCAACACGCCACGCGCGGCGCCGAAGGCCATGCCGAGGAATCGATCGGTCCCGGACAGCCCGGTGACGCGAACCAACTCGCCGATAAGATAATTGATCATCGCGCCTACGATTAACGTGGCGACAAACATGATGGCACAGCCCGTGATCACACGGGCTGACGGCGTTTGGATGTATCCGGCGAGGTACTCGGACAATGAACCACCGAACATCCAGGCGACGACTCCTGCGATGATCCAGGTCACCAGCGACAATGCTTCTTTGACGAAGCCGCGGCTCAGACTGATCAATGCGGAGATGGCGACGATTGCAACGATCGCCCAGTCAACCCAGGTAAATGGCACAGTGCAGCCTACAGACGGATAAGGCGGCGCATTTTAGCAGAGCGCATGGCTATCGGTAAGCTGCGATTGTCAGTGCATTTCAAATCGGGGCGATAGTTTTAACCCCTATCGAAACTGCGCTCGCCCTTGTAGCAGCTGGCGAAGCCTGCGTCCGGCTGCGCAGCAGCCGTAAAATCAGGCAATTTGGTCTATCCGGTACACGGTAAGCAGGGTTTACGGCCGCTTCGCAGCCGGACGCAGCCTCGCAGGGTCGGCAGCTGCTGGAGCCGGGTATTGGCGCTTCGTTAACCGCGCTCAGGCTGGAAACGCACCACAAAACCCTTGAGGTTCTGCTGGCGACTCAGCAAGTCACGCAGACGATCGGCTTCTGCCCGCTCGATCAGCGGTCCGACAAACACCCGATTCTTGCCATCGGCAGTCCGAATGTAGGCATTGTAGCCTTGGCTACGCAGGGATTTCTGCAGGCTTTCTGCACTTGCACGGCTCGACAGGCTGGCCAGTTGCACCGACCAGCTGACAGACAGGCCATTGGCATCGACGCGGCTTTGAGTCGTGTCCGGCTTGCCCGGTGCAGCCGTGATGGGCTGGCCAGGTGCAACCGTCGGTTTGTTGACCGGCGCAGGCGCTGGCGCCGGAGGTGGCGCGACCGGTTTGGCGGCAGGCGCAGGCGCCACCGGTACACTCGGGGCAATCGCTGTCGACGGTGCTTCTTGCTGAGCGATTTCGTCATCACTCGGCACAGGTTCCTGGGGCAGCGCTTGCGGCTCAGGCACCACCACCGGTTCAACCTGAACTTGCGGCACCGCAGGCGCTTGCGGCGCAGCCGGGGCTTCAACCGTCACTTGACGCTGTTCATCCTGACGGGAAAACAGCATCGGCAGGAAAATCACCGCCAGCGCCACCAGAACCAGGGCGCCAACCATGCGCTGTTTGTATGCCTTATCCAGCAATGCCATTTGCCGCTTCCTCCGTGGAGCGCCGGGCCAGCCATTCGAGGGCCTCGGCGACACAATAAAATGATCCGAACAACAGAATCTCGTCGTCGCTCGTCGCCAGCGCGCACTGCCCATCCAGGGCGGCGGCCACGCTGTCATAGGATGTTACCGAGGCGCCAAGGTTCTGCAATGCTGTGTGCAAATCGGCAACCGGGCGCGCTCGCGGTGAATCCAGCGGCGCGACAGCCCATTGCTGGACACTAGCATTCAATTCACCGACAACACCATCCAGATCCTTGTCTGCCAGCAATCCGAACACCGCCAGACGCTTGCCGGCCGGTGGACGGCTGGCCAGACGGCGAGCCAGATACTCTGCCGCATGCGGGTTATGCCCCACGTCCAGCAACAGGTTCAGGTGCTTGCCCTGCCAGTCAAACTGACGGCGATCGAGGCGACCGACCACCCGAGTGGCTTTCAGCGCAGCAATAATTTGTGCATCCACCCAAGGCAACCCGAGCAACAGGTAAGCCTGCAATGCCAATGCGGCGTTTTCCATCGGCAGATCGAGCAACGGCAAATCGTGCAGCTCGACCACTTGCCCTTGAGCGTCAAGACCGCGCCATTGCCAGTTGTTATCGGTGATGCCGAGGTCGAAATCGCGCCCACGCAGGAAAAACGGGCAATTGAGCTCGCGCGCTTTATCCAGCAGAGGCTGTGGAGGATTCAGATCGCCACACAGCGCAGGCGCGCCCTGGCGGAAGATGCCGGCCTTTTCGAACGCTACGGATTCACGGGTATCGCCCAGATAGTCCGCGTGATCGACGCCGATACTGGTGACCAACGCCATATCGGCATCGACCACATTGACCGTGTCCAGACGCCCGCCCAGCCCGACTTCCAGCACCACAGCATCGAGACTGGCGTGTTGAAACAGCCAGAACGCCGCCAGGGTGCCCATTTCGAAGTACGTCAGCGAAGTGTCGCCACGGCCCGCCTCGACCGCTGCAAAGGCTTCGCACAGCTCGGCATCAGTGGCTTCGACGCCATTGACCTGCACCCGCTCGTTGTAACGCAGCAGGTGCGGAGAATTGTAGACACCGACGCTCAGGCCCTGCGCCCGCAGCAATGAAGCCACGAATGCGCAGGTAGAACCTTTGCCGTTGGTGCCGGTGACCGTGATCACCCGAGGCGCCGGCTTGCCCAGTCCCATGCGGGACGCTACCTGCTGCGAGCGCTCCAGGCCCATGTCGATGGCCGAAGGGTGCAACTGCTCAAGGTAGGCGAGCCACTCGCCAAGGGTACGTTCGATCATATGTTGGCGGGTACCGGTGGAACCACGATTGGCTCGATTGGCGCGGCGACGAATGTCGGCGTCGGCAGGCCCATCATTTGTGCCAGCAGATTGCCCAGACGCGGACGCAGCTCCTGACGATGAATGATCATGTCGATCGCACCGTGTTCCAGCAGGAATTCGCTGCGCTGGAAGCCTTCCGGCAGTTTTTCACGCACGGTTTGCTCGATCACGCGTGGACCGGCGAAGCCGATCAGGGCTTTCGGCTCACCGACAATCACGTCGCCAAGCATCGCCAGACTAGCGGAAACACCGCCGTAGACCGGGTCGGTCAGTACGGAGATGAACGGAATGCCTTCTTCACGCAGACGCGCCAGCACCGCAGAGGTCTTGGCCATTTGCATCAGGGAGATCAGGGCTTCCTGCATCCGCGCACCACCGGAGGCGGCGAAGCAGATCATCGGGCATTTGTTTTCCAGGGCGTAGTTGGCGGCGCGAACAAAGCGCTCACCAACGATGGCGCCCATCGAACCACCCATGAAGGAGAATTCGAACGCCGACACCACCACCGGCATGCCCAGCAGGGTGCCACTCATGGAAATCAGTGCGTCTTTTTCGCCGGTCTGCTTCTGCGCAGCGGTCAGGCGATCCTTGTACTTCTTGCCGTCGCGGAACTTCAGACGGTCAACTGGCTCCAGGTCCGCGCCCAGTTCGGCACGGCCTTCAGCGTCGAGGAAGATGTCGATACGGGCGCGTGCGCCGATACGCATGTGGTGGTTGCACTTGGGGCAAACGTCCAGGGTCTTTTCCAGCTCCGGACGATACAGCACAGCCTCGCAAGACGGGCATTTGTGCCACAGACCTTCAGGCACCGAGCTCTTCTTGACCTCGGAACGCATGATCGAAGGGATCAGTTTGTCTACTAACCAGTTGCTCATGCTTTCTTTCTCCAGTACCGGCGGCCCGAACGCTCTGGTTCGCAGCCCCGCGTATGCCCTTGAGCTAAATTCATGTGTGTGGCGATGATCGATGGGTTGCCGGATCAGCGAAACGTGACCTGCGTACACCCCAAAAACCCTCAGCCATGCCTGTGGACGGCGGCAGTGTGCCAGCCGTCACATCAAGCGCCTACAACCGCTTTAATGAATGCCTGAATCTTTGCGTGATCCTTGATGCCCTTGCTCGCCTCTACCCCACCGCTGACGTCCACGGCATAAGGCCGAACCCTTGCAATCGCCTCGGCGACGTTGTCCGGCGTCAAGCCACCCGCCAGGATGATCGGCTTGCTCAAGCCTTGCGGTATCAGAGACCAGTCAAACGCTTCACCGGTTCCGCCGGGTACGCCTTCAACGTAAGCGTCGAGCAGGATACCGCTGGCACTTGGAAACGCATCGCAAGCGGCCGCGATATCGTCACCGGCCTTGACCCGCAGCGCCTTGATGTACGGACGATTCCATTCTTCGCAGTCGGCTGCGGTCTCGTCGCCATGGAACTGCAACAGGTCCAGCGGCACGGCGTCGAGGATTTCCCCCAACTCGCAGCGGCTGGCGTTGACGAACAACCCTACGGTGGTCACGAACGGCGGCAATGCCTTGATGATCGAGCGCGCCTGCTGAAACGTCACGGCCCGGGGGCTTTTGGCGTAGAACACAAATCCGATCGCATCAGCCCCGGCCTCGACCGCTGCCAACGCGTCTTCTATGCGGGTAATCCCACAAATCTTGCTGCGAACGGCTGACATGTCGATAGAACCTCAGGGCAAATCCGAGAAAGTCCCGGATGGTAACAAAAGCGTTCGAGGGCGTCAGCCGTCAAGTTCCGAGAAACCGGTCAGGAAGTGCGGCCCGATGTAACGCTCGGGCAATTCGAACTCGTCGCGGTACTCGACCTGCACCAGGTACAAGCCGTACGGATGCGCCGTCACCCCGCCGGAACGGCGAATTCGGCTCTCAAGCACCTCTTTCATCCACTCCACCGGGCGCTCGCCGGCACCGATGGTCATCAGCACGCCAGCAATGTTGCGCACCATGTGGTGCAGGAAGGCGCTGGCGCGTATGTCCAGCACAATCATCTTGCCGTGGCGCGTGACGCGCAGGTGATGCAGCTCCTTGATCGGCGACTTGGCCTGACACTGGCCGGCACGGAAAGCGCTGAAATCGTGAGTGCCGACCAGGTACTGCGCCGCCTCGGCCATGCGCTCGACGTCCAGCGGACGGTGGTTCCAGGTGATTTCTTCGTTCAGGTGCGCCGGGCGGATCTGATCGTTGTAGATCACGTAGCGATAGCGCCGGGCAATCGCCTTGAACCGCGCATGAAAATGCGCCGGCATGACTTTGGCCCAGCTGACACTGACGTCGTGGGGCAAATTGATATTGGCGCCCATGACCCAGGCTTTCATCGAACGCTCGACCTGGGTATCGAAATGCACCACCTGACCGCACGCATGAACGCCGGCATCCGTACGCCCGGCGCAGAGCAGCGACACCGGTGAATTGGCGACTTTGGACAAAGCCTTTTCGAGGGTTTCCTGCACCGTCAGTACGCCGGAAGCCTGGCGCTGCCAGCCGCGATAGCGCGAGCCTTTGTATTCAACGCCCAACGCGATCCGGAAAAAGCCGTCGGCCACCATTTCGGCGGCCGGATTATCTATATTTGCCAAGGAGTGACAGCCTGCTGATGTACGCAAAGGCGGGCATTATAAGGCCGCCGGACGGGGATGCCAGTGCAACAGGCGGTACTGCGTTGAATGTGATGCCCTCATCGCGAGCAGGCTCGCTCCCACAGGGATTTGCGCCGCTCACAAAACCTGTGGGAGCGAGCCTGCTCGCGAAGACGGCCCGACAGACACCAACGCACTATCGACAGAAACAAAAACGGCAGCCTCAATGGGCTGCCGTTTTGTTTACGCCTTACCGATCAATCAAGCCAGACGCGAAAGCATTTCCTTGGCTTCGCTCTTCTGACCTGCATCACCTTCGGTCACCACCTCGCTGAGGATGTCCCGGGCGCCGTCGGCGTCGCCCATGTCGATGTAGGCCTGGGCCAGATCGAGTTTGGTCGCGACTTCATCAGTGCCGGAAAGGAAATCAAATTCCGGCTCGTCAGCTGCGGAGGCCATGGCGTCTTCCGCCGTGAAGCTCGGCTCGCCAAGACTCTGGGACAGACGATCCAGTTCGGCGTTGACGTCATCCAGTTCGGCTGCAAACGCGTCCGGAGCGTCTGGCGCGTCCATTTCGTCAGCCAGCGACAGATCGAAATCGGCTGGCAGCTCCAGATTGTCCGGCGCAACCTCAGGAACAGCCGGCGTTTCAGCGGCAGGTAAATCCAGGTCCTTGACGCCGTCATCCAGGCTCAGCAGGAAGTCGTCTTCGGCCAGGATCGCCGGCGAGGCATCCCCACCGAGATCCATGTCCAGGTCGAAGGCCGACAGATCATCGAGGTTTTCCTTGATGTCGGTCTGCTGCTGCAACACCGACTCGAAGCTCAAGTCGTCGTCCAGCGGGAACTCGTCCAGCTCAGCCGCAGACACTGCCTTTGGTGCTGGCTCTGGCGCAACCACTGCCGGAGAGGCAGTCTCCAGATCATCCAGGCTCAAATCGAAGGCACTGTCGAGGTCATCGGACTCCGCCTCTGGCTCTGGTTCTGGTGCAACCACCGCCGGAGAGGCAGCTTCCAGTTCATCCAGGCTCAAATCGAAGGCACTGTCGAAATCATCAGGCGCTGCTTCTGGTTCTGGTGCAACTACCGGAGTGGCAGCTTCCAGATCATCCAGGCTCAAATCGAAGGCACTGTCGAGGTCATCGGGCTCTGCCTCTGCTTCTGGTTCTGGTTCTGGTGCAACCACTGCCGGAGTGGCAGATTCCAGATCTTCCAGGCTCAAATCGAAGGCACTTTCGAAGTCATCGGGCACTGCCAGTGCTGGCTCTTCAGGCTCGTCCAGCAGCAAATCCTTGACGTATTGCGCGTCCAGTTCGGCAGCGATCGCAGCGGCTGCGATTCCACCAGCGGCCGCAATAGCCATGGCCGGGAAGCGGCTCTTGAGTTTTTCGACCTGAGCAAAGTTGTCACCGTTGGCCACCAGTTGGCGTTCCTGGGCAACGAATGCATCGCGGTCGCCTTGCTGACCATAGACTTCCATCAGCTTGAGGCGCAGGTCACTGCGTTGCGGCTCTTGCTTGATCCCGTCTTCCAGCAAGGCAGCCGCCTGATTCAGACGACCGGCAGCGATATGCGACTGTGCCTTGCTCAGTACATCGCCATCACGCTCGCCAGCAGGCGAAACCAATGGCGCAGCGATCGGCGGCGTTACCACAACCGGCACAATTACCGGGGCTGGTGCAGGCGGTGGCGTTGGAGTTGGGGTTGGGGTTGGGGTTGGCGCGGTAGCGAGCTTCACGCTCGGCGGCGGCACTTCCAGGTCGTCGAAGATGCCTTTTGGCAGGTCGAGCTCAGTGGAGAACGCCTGCTCCTCGGCCAAGTCACGGGCCATGCGCAAATGCTTCTCGGCTTCTTGCTGGGCTTTGCGACGACGTGCCAGCAACAGCAGCAGGAACAGCGCCACCACGGCACCACCACCTGCCAGACCCAGTAGCCACGGATTGGTCAGCAGTTCTTTGAATTGCTGATCGTCGGACGCTACCGGCGTCGGCTCGACAGGCTGCTCGACCGGAACCGGAGTGGCCCCAGGCGCAGCAGCCTCAGGTGCAGCCGGAGTCGCGTCCGCAGGCGTTGTTGCCGCTGGGTTGGCCGCCAGTTCGGCCGACATCGCCGGAGCGGTCGCACCTGGTGCCGGCGCACCCGCCGCGCCTTCAGCCTGCAACTTGGCCAGTTGATTGTTCTTCAGTTCGATCAGGCGTTGCAGCTTGTCCAGCTGACTTTGCAGATCGGTCATGCGGTTTTTCAGTTCGGCATTGTCACGACGGGTCGTGTCGAGGCTTTCCTGGGTCACAGCCAGCTTGTTG
This sequence comes from Pseudomonas sp. LS2P72, assembly GCF_054897865.1. Classification (NCBI taxonomy): domain Bacteria; kingdom Pseudomonadati; phylum Pseudomonadota; class Gammaproteobacteria; order Pseudomonadales; family Pseudomonadaceae; genus Pseudomonas; species Pseudomonas sp. LS2P72. The sequence continues at coordinate 2,708,945 of NZ_CM142708.1, read as the reverse complement.
CTCAAATTCTTGGCATCACCCGCGGCGCCTTTACCACCGGCCTTGCCCGACTCAGCGGAGACCAGGCTCAGCTTGTCTGTCGCCGTTTGCGACGAAGGGCCTTCGCCGCGAGCGCGCTTGGTGGCATCGAGCTGCTGCTGTCCGGTCCCGGGCTTCGCCACGTAACGACGACCCTGACGCCACGCGGTGTTCTGCGCGGAGACTTCGGCAATGGCTTTCGGTTGCGGCAGGCCGGTGCTCTGCGCTTGATCCGGCAGGCGCAGCACCTGACCGGCTTTCAACCGGTTGATGTTGCCGTCGATAAAGGCATCCGGATTCAACGCTTGGATGGCCAGCATGGTTTGCTGGACCGAGCCGCCAGTGCGCGACTTCTCAGCGATTTCCCAAAGGGTATCGCGCGGCGCGGTAGTGTATTGGGTTGGTTGGGTGCCACCGGTCACCGGTGCGGTGACGGTTTGCGTCGGTGCAGGCTGCGCAGCCGCATCAGCGGTTTGCGGCGAGAATTTGGACGGATCGAGCAGCACGCTGTAATCGCGCAGCAGGCGACCGTTGGGCCACATCACCTGAACCAGGAATTTCACCATGGGTTCGGAGAGAGGTTTGCTGGACGTCACACGCAGGATGCTTTTGCCGCTGGCGTTGAGCACCGGGGTAAAGGTCAGGTCATTGAGAAACGCCTGGCGGTCGACACCGGCCTTGGCGAAATCTTCGGGCGAAGCCAGGCTCGGCACCACTTCGGCAGCGGTGAGGTCCTTGACGTCGAGCAACTCGATTTCTGCCACCAGGGGCTGGTTCAGCGTCGACTTCAGGGTCAATTCCCCGAGCCCGAGGGCATGCGCCATACCGGAGGACAGCGCCGAGGCGGCCGCTATTGCTAACACCAGTTTGCGAACTTGAACCATAGCCTCATCCTTTGTTTGAACATTCCTCGGCCAGCGAGAAGGTATTGATAGTCGCTGCCGCAAGGCATTGCGCGCGGCGGCGAAGGTCGTCGCGCGCGATCATTTCATTCATGCCACGCGAAGCCCCGGAGGGAGCCCGCCTTCAGCAGTCCGGCCAAGCATAGCGCCCGGCTGGATTCATTCGCCAAAATTGTTGCCAAGTATCTTTTACAGCAGGTCTTTTATCAACAATTCAGCCACCTGCACAGCATTGAGCGCGGCACCTTTGCGTACGTTATCTGACGTCAGCCACAAATTAAGTTCCGACAGGTCGTCGATCCCGCTGCGAACCCGACCAACGTAGACCACGTCCTGCCCGACTGCATCGCCTACCGGTGTCGGGTAATCGCCGGCTTCCACCAGCTCTATACCGGGCGCGTCTTCCAGGGCGGCGTTGACTTTTGCCAGGTCGATGTCGCTCGATGACTGCAAGGTCACGTTAAAGCTATCGCCAAAAAACACCGGGGCTTGAATGCAAGTGACGGAAATCTTTAATAAAGGCAGCGCCATGACCTGGCGCAACTCGCGTACCAGACGTTTTTCCAGCAGCGTGTGACCCTGCTCATCAGGCTTGCCCACTTGCGCCAGCAGGTTGAAGGCCATCTGCCGATCGAAGAAAGTCGGCTCCAGCGGACGCACATTGAGCAACTCGGCCGTTTGCCGTGCCAACTCGGTGACGGCTTCGCGGCCCTGGGCAGACACGGCCAGGCTGGCGGTCAAATTGATGCGTTGCAGGTCGAGCAAACCGAGCAACGGCGCCAGCACGACCGCCAGTGTGGTGGCCGAAGGGCTTGGGCTGCTGACCTGGAACGGCTTTTTCAAACCGGCCAGCACCTGCGCATTGGCTTCAGGCACGACTTGGGGCGCCTGATCAGCCGGCAAGGCGCCGGACAAATCGATCAGCGAGCAACCGGCGGCCGTGGCACGCGAAGCGAAACTCAGGGTTACCGCAGGGCCAGCAGCGAAGAACACCAGCTGGACTTTACTGAAGTCGAACTCATCGACTTCCCGCACCCGCACGTTTTTGCCGCGAAACGGCACCGAATGCCCGGCCGATTCGCTGCTGGCGAGCAGGTGCAGATTGCCCACCGGGAAGTCGCGCTCTTCGAGAATCTGCACGAGCGTTTCGCCGACAGTACCGGTGGCGCCGATCACGGCGATATCAAAGGACTGGCTCATGGTTCTACCTCTGGCGAAACGGGGGGAGCGGCACTTTACCGGGTGGTTGGCATGCAGGCAATTCTGCCAAGGATTTGTGGTGCCTGCGCCGGCCTCTTCGCGGGCAAGCCTCGCTCCTACAAGGGCAACGAGATTCCATGTAGGAGCGAGGCTTGCCCGCGAAGAGGACCTCACTGGCGACACCCCACCCATAAAAAAACCCGCACCTCTTTCAAGGCACGGGTTCGTTCATTACTTCAATCGATCAACGCTCAAGCAGGATCCGCAGCATGCGACGCAGCGGTTCGGCCGCGCCCCACAGCAGTTGGTCGCCGACGGTGAACGCGCCGACGTACTGCGTACCCATGTTCAGCTTGCGCAGACGGCCGACCGGTACGTTCAGGGTGCCGGTGACTTTCGTCGGGCTCAGTTCCTGAATGCTGGCTTCGCGGCTGTTCGGCACCAGTTTGACCCAAGGGTTGTGCTGGCTGATCAGCCCTTCGATGTCGGCGATCGGCACGTCTTTGTTCAGTTTGATGGTCAGCGCCTGGCTGTGGCAGCGCATGGCGCCGATGCGCACGCAGATGCCATCGACCGGGATCGGGCTCTTGAAGCGACCGAGGATCTTGTTGGTCTCGGCCTGGGCCTTCCACTCTTCGCGGCTCTGACCGTTCGGCAGTTCCTTGTCGATCCACGGGATCAGGCTGCCGGCCAGCGGAACGCCGAAGTTTTCGGTCGGGTACGCGTCGCTGCGCATGGCTTCGGCCACACGACGGTCGATGTCGAGGATCGCGCTGGCCGGGTCAGCCAGTTGATCGGCGACAGCGGCGTGGGTCGCGCCCATTTGCTTGATCAGTTCACGCATGTTCTGCGCGCCGGCACCGGAGGCCGCCTGATAAGTCATGGCGCTCATCCACTCGACCAGACCGGCTTCGAACAGACCGCCCAGGCCCATCAGCATCAGGCTGACGGTGCAGTTGCCGCCGATGTAGTTCTTGGTGCCCGCGTCGAGCTGCTGGTCGATGACCTTGCGGTTCACCGGGTCCAGCACGATCACTGCGTCATCCTGCATGCGCAGGCTGGAAGCGGCGTCGATCCAGTAACCCTGCCAGCCGGCTTCGCGCAGTTTCGGGAAAACTTCGCTGGTGTAGTCGCCACCCTGGCAGGTCAGAATCACGTCGAGGGTTTTCAGCTCATCAATGCTGTAAGCGTCCTTGAGCGGAGCGATGTCCTTGCCCACGGACGGGCCTTGGCCACCGACATTGGAAGTGGTGAAAAACACCGGCTCAATAAGATCGAAATCCTGCTCTTCCAGCATCCGCTGCATGAGCACGGAACCGACCATACCGCGCCAACCGATCAGACCTACACGTTTCATCGCAACTACACCTTCTTTAAAAAGTGGGCCGCTGCTTTCAAGAGTGAAAGTTGCAGCGGGCCCGAGAGATTACAGATTCCGCAGCGCGGCGACTACTGCGTCGCCCATTTCCTGCGTACCGACTTTAGTGCAACCGGCCGACCAGATGTCGCCAGTACGCAGGCCTTGGTCCAATACCAGACTGACGGCCTTCTCGATCGCATCGGCCGCATCCTGCAGATTGAAGCTGTAACGCAGCATCATCGACACCGACAAAATGGTCGCCAACGGGTTGGCAATGCCTTTGCCAGCGATGTCCGGTGCCGAACCGTGGCACGGCTCGTACATGCCTTTGTTATTGGTATCCAGCGACGCCGACGGCAGCATGCCGATGGAACCGGTGAGCATCGACGCTTGGTCGGAAAGAATGTCGCCGAACAGGTTGTCGGTAACGATCACGTCGAATTGCTTCGGTGCACGCACCAACTGCATGGCGGCGTTGTCGACGTACATGTGGCTCAGTTCGACTTCAGGGTAATCCTTGGCCACTTGCTCGACGATTTCACGCCACAGTTGGCTGGAGGCCAGTACGTTGGCCTTGTCCACCGAGCAGAGCTTCTTGCCGCGCACCATGGCCATGTCGAAACCGACACGGGCGATACGGCGGATTTCGCTTTCGCTGTACGGCAGGGTGTCGTAAGCCTGACGCTCGCCGTTTTCCAGGGTACGAGTACCGCGCGGCGTGCCGAAGTAGATGCCGCCGGTCAGTTCGCGGACGATCAGGATGTCCAGGCCCGCCACGATTTCAGGCTTCAGGCTCGAAGCCTCGGCCAGTTGCGGGTACAGGATCGCCGGACGCAGGTTGCCGAACAGGCCCAGTTGCGCACGAATCTTCAGCAGGCCGCGCTCAGGGCGGATGTCACGCTCGATGGTGTCCCATTTCGGGCCGCCCACGGCGCCCAGCAGTACGGCGTCGGCCGCGCGTGCACGGTCCAGCGTTTCGTCAGCCAGCGGCACGCCGTGCTTGTCGATGGCAGCGCCACCGATCACGTCATGGCTCAGCTCGAAGCCCAGGCTGTACTTGGCGTTGGCCAGCTCCAGCACCTTGACCGCTTCGGCCATGATTTCCGGGCCAATACCGTCGCCTGGGAGAATCAGAATCTGCTTGCTCATGCTTTCCTCATGTCATCAGTCGGTGCGCCCGTGGGCGCGCCCGGAAAAATTCTATCGTTCAGCCATCAGCACCAGCACATCGGTACTGAATGAACCATCGGCCTCAATCTCAAAATATTCGCGTACTTCATTGCCCATCGATTGCTGCAACTCGAGGATTGCCGCGCGCATCACCTCTGGCGTGCGCATGCGCTCGACCCAGGAGGTGTATTCCAATCGCAGCCGTTGACGGGTGGTGCTGCGGGTATGCAACCCCGCTTCGCTGACCTGACGCAACCACTCGCCGGCGGAATAATCGCGCACATGGCTGGTGTCGCGCAGCACTTCGACGCTTTGCAGGTAAGTGTCGAACAACGGAATGCCCGGTGACAACACGTCGATGAACACCGCCACGCCGCCCGGTTTCAGCACCCGGCGAACCTCTCGCAGGGCCAGGCCGAGATCGCTCCAATGGTGCGCCGAATAACGACTGAAGACGAAATCGAACTCACCGTCGGCAAACGGCAGACGCTCGGCGGCGCCCAGCACGGTAGACACGTTGTTCAGACCACGATCAACGGCGGCATCGGCCACCACGTCGAGCATCTGCTGCGACAGGTCATAAGCCACCACTTCTTTCACCAGCGAGGCCACGTGAAAACTCACGTGGCCGGCGCCGCAGCCCAGATCCAGCACTCGAGCATCGCCCTGCCCTGTCAGTTCAGCCTGTAGCAGCGCGAACTCGGTGCCCTGAGCGTGTACGGCGCTGCTCAGATAGGCCGAGGCCTGTTCACCGAATTGCTTTTTTACGACTTCGCTGTGCTGGGCGGTGCTGATCATGGGGACGTCCTTTTTCAGGGTTTGGTCATGTGGTGCTTATGCGGGCCTCATCGCGAGCAGGCTCCCACAGGGATGTTGTTTACGCCGCAAATCCACTGTGGGAGCGAGCCTGCTCGCGATGGCGTCATTACGCCTTGTCGCGAAACAACCACGGCTGGCTCGCACGGTGCTTGGCTTCAAACGCCGCAATCGCCTCGTGATCCTGCAAGGTCAGGCCGATGTCGTCCAGGCCGTTGACCAGGCAATGCTTGCGGAACTCGTCAAGTTCGAAGCTGTAGACCTTGCCGTCAGGCCGGGTCACGGTCTGGGCTTGCAGATCAACCGTCAACTCATAGCCAGGATTCGCCTCGACCTGCTGGAACAACTCATCAACCTCAGCGTCGGTCAAGATGATCGGCAGCAAGCCGTTCTTGAAGCTGTTGTTGTAGAAGATGTCGGCGTAGCTCGGCGCAATGATGCTGCGAAAACCGTACTCTTCCAGCGCCCACGGCGCGTGTTCACGGCTGGAACCGCAACCGAAGTTCTCGCGGGCCAGCAACACGCTGGCGCCTTGATAACGTTCGGCGTTGAGCACGAAATCCTTGTTCAGCGGACGTTTGGAGTTGTCCTGGTAGGCGTAACCCACGTCCAGGTAACGCCATTCGTCAAACAGGTTCGGACCAAAACCGGTGCGCTTGATCGACTTCAAGAACTGCTTCGGAATGATCTGGTCGGTGTCGACGTTGGCACGGTCCAATGGCGCGACCAAACCGGTGTGTTGGGTAAAAGCTCTCATGTACGGTTCCTCAGATCAGTTCGCGAACGTCGATGAAACGACCGTGGACGGCAGCCGCCGCGGCCATGGCCGGGCTGACCAGGTGCGTACGGCCACCGGCGCCCTGACGCCCTTCGAAGTTGCGGTTGGAAGTCGAAGCGCAATGCTCGCCCGACTCCAAGCGGTCCGGGTTCATCGCCAGGCACATCGAGCAACCCGGTTCACGCCACTCGAAACCGGCTTCGAGGAAAATCTTGTCCAGGCCTTCGGCCTCGGCTTGCGCCTTCACCAGGCCCGAGCCCGGCACCACGATGGCTTGCTTGATGGTCGAGGCGACTTTACGGCCCTTGGCGATCACCGCCGCAGCGCGCAAGTCTTCGATCCGCGAGTTGGTGCAAGAACCTATGAACACGCGGTCCAGTTGAATGTCGGTGATCGCCTGGTTGGCGCTCAAACCCATGTATTTCAAGGCGCGTTCGATGGAACCGCGTTTGACCAGGTCCATTTCCTTCGCCGGGTCCGGCACGTTCTGATCAACCGCCAGGACCATCTCTGGCGAAGTGCCCCAGCTGACTTGCGGCTTGATCTGAGTGGCGTCGAGTTCGACGACGGTGTCGAACACCGCATCGGCGTCGGACACCAGGTCTTTCCAGGCTTCGACCGCCATGTCCCATTCCGCGCCTTTCGGGGCAAATGGACGACCCTTGACGTAAGCCACGGTTTTTTCGTCGGCAGCCACCAGGCCAACACGCGCGCCGGCTTCAATAGACATGTTGCAGATGGTCATGCGGCCTTCGACGGACAAATCGCGAATGGCGCTGCCGGCGAACTCGATGGCGTGGCCGTTACCGCCGGCGGTGCCGATCTTGCCGATCACCGCGAGCACGATGTCCTTGGCGGTCACGCCGAACGGCAATTTGCCCTCGACCGACACCAGCATGTTTTTCATTTTCTTCGCCACCAGGCACTGCGTGGCGAACACGTGCTCGACCTCGGAAGTCCCGATGCCGTGGGCCAATGCGCCAAACGCGCCGTGAGTCGAGGTGTGCGAGTCGCCGCAGACCACGGTCATGCCCGGCAAGGTGGCACCCTGCTCCGGACCGATCACGTGGACAATGCCCTGGCGCACGTCATTCATTTTGAATTCGGTGATGCCATATTCGTCGCAGTAGTCATCGAGGGTCTGAACCTGCAAACGCGAGACCTGGTCAGTAATCGCTTCGATGCCGCCCTTGCGATCCGGAGTGGTCGGTACGTTGTGGTCTGGGGTGGCAATGATCGAGTCGACGCGCCAAGGCTTGCGCCCGGCCAGACGCAGGCCTTCGAAAGCTTGGGGCGAAGTCACTTCATGGATGATGTGGCGATCTATATAGATCAGCGACGACCCATCGTCGCGCCGTTTCACTTCATGGGAATCCCAAAGCTTGTCGTAAAGCGTTTTGCCGGCCATCAGACGGTCCTCATCAGCGTGTTTCTATGCCGTGGATTTTGAAAAACTCAATAACCCCTTGGCTTGTGAGGTCGATCCTAGGGGGTTACATTAAATAACTCAAATTCATATTTTTCATGCTTTGGATAACCAACTGGAATACCGCAAATGGACCTCGCAAACCTCAATGCTTTTATCGCGATTGCCGAGACTGGAAGCTTCTCCGGCGCTGGCGAACGGCTGCACCTGACACAACCGGCCATCAGCAAGCGTATCGCCGGGCTTGAACAGCAATTGAAGGTGCGCCTGTTCGATCGCCTGGGCCGTGAAGTCAGCCTGACCGAGGCCGGACGCGCCTTGCTGCCGCGGGCCTATCAGATCCTGAATGTGCTGGACGACACTCGCCGCGCCCTGACTAACCTGACCGGTGAAGTGAGCGGTCGCCTGACCCTGGCCACCAGCCACCACATTGGCCTGCACCGCTTACCCCCCTTATTAAGGGAGTTCACCCGACGTTACCCGCAAGTGGCGCTGGATATTCAGTTCCTCGATTCGGAAGTGGCCTACGAAGAAATCCTCCATGGCCGCGCCGAACTGGCGGTCATTACCCTGGCGCCGGAGCCCCACGCACTGGTCAAGGCCACGCCGGTGTGGGACGACCCGCTGGACTTCGTGGTCGCCCCGGAGCACTCGCTGATCAGCCACGGCCCGGTCAGCCTGGCGGACATCGCCCTGCACCCGGCGGTATTCCCCGGCGGCAACACCTTTACTCATCACATCGTCCGGCGCCTGTTCGAAGCTCAAGGCCTGACGCCGAACATCGCCATGAGTACCAATTACCTGGAAACCATCAAGATGATGGTCTCGATTGGCCTGGCCTGGAGCGTGTTGCCGCGCACCATGCTTGATGATCAGGTTGCGAGAATACCTTTACCGGGCATACAACTGACTCGCCAGCTAGGCTATATCCTGCACACAGAGCGGACGCTGTCGAATGCGGCACGGGCCTTCATGGCCTTGCTGGATGCGCAAATCGATCTGCCAGGGACTCTCGGCTAAGTTGTGCTACTCCTATATGAGCCTCGAGTCACTGAACCTGATACCCCACTCAGCCAAGGCTTGCCAATGCCGAAATCTGTTGACCGTATTCCGCCAATGCCGCGTATACAGGCGCTTGACCCAAAACGGTCCGAGCAGAGCTGGGAAAGCGCCCCACAATTGCTGGCCGCCCTCAACGGTGCACGGTTGGGCGCCTGGTACTGGGACATCGAGCGCGGGCAGATCAGTTGGTCGCGGGGTACCCAGGCATTGTTCGGCTTCGATCCCCGGCAACCGCTGCCGGAGGATCTGGAATACCTCGACTTGCTGCCGCCAGAGGATCGGGCGAAAACCATTCGCGCCTTCGACGCCGTGATCGCCGGCGCCCCGCTGGAACAGGCGATGCATCACCGCATCCGCTGGCCCGACGGCAGCCTGCACTGGCTGGAGATCAACGGCAGCCTGCTGCCGGACAAACACGGTCGACCACGGATGATTGGCGTCATCCGTGAAATCACCCACCAGCGCCAGCGCGAACAGGCGTTGAGCAGCTCGGAAAAACGCTTCGCCACGCTGTTTCACCTGTGTCCGAACATGGTGCTGCTGACTCGTCAGGAAGACGGCCTGATCAGCGAAGCCAACCAGTATTTCGAAAGCCTGTTTGGCTGGCCAGTACAGAACGCTATTGGCCGCACCACGCTGGAACTGGGCCTCTGGGTGCATCCGGAGCAACGGGCGCAACTCGTCAAAGCCACCAAGGCCAAGGGCGAACTGATCAACATGGAGGTGCAATTTCGCGCCAGCAACGGCCAGATCCACGACGGCATCCTCAGCGCGCAAAAGGTCGAGCTCGAAGGCCAGCCTTATCTGCTGAGTACGTTCCTTGACACCACCGAACGCAAAGCCGCCGAACATGCCCTGAAAGATAGCCAGGAGCGCCTCGACCTGGCGCTGGATTCCGCGCAACTTGGCACCTGGGACTGGCACATTCCCAGCGGCATGCTGTACGGCTCGGCACGCGCCGCCCAGTTGCACGGACTGGACCCCATACCTTTCCATGAATCCTTCGACGATTTTTTTGAAGGCGTGCCCGGCGAAGAGCGCGATACCATGCGCGACGCCTATCGCAGCCTGCGAGAAGGTCCTGCCGGCAATTATCAACTGACCTACCGCGTGCAAATGCCGGACGGTAGCTCGCGCTTTCTGGAAAGCCGCGCCCGACTCTATCGCGATGAAAACGGTGTCCCGCTGCGCATGGCAGGCACCCTGCTCGACATCACCGATCAGGTGGAGCGTGAGCAGCTGCTGGTAGCGTCCGAAGAGAAGTTCGCCACCCTGTTCCAGGTAAGTCCGGACCCGATTTGCGTGACCCGTCAGGACACCGGCCAATTTATCGAGATCAACTCCAGCTTCACCCAGACCTTTGGCTGGAGCGCCGCCGACGTGATTGGCCGCAGCGCCGACGAAATCGGTCTATGGGACGCATCGGCGCAAAGCCTGCGACGCATTGAGCAGGTCATCCGCGAACAGGGTCTGAACAATGTGGCGATCCTCGTTCAGCACAAAGACGGGCAAGCTCTGACCTGCGTGCTTTCCAGCCGCCAGATCAGCGTCGGCGACCAGCCGTGCATTGTCACCACCCTGCGCGATATCACTCAGCAGCAACGCTCGGAAGCCGCACTCAAGGCCAGCGAAGAGAAGTTCGCCAAGGCCTTCCACTCCAGCCCCGACGCCATCACCATCACCGAGCGCGACACCGGGCGTTATCTGGAGGTTAACGATGGCTTTTGCCGCCTGACCGGTTACCGCGCCGATGAAGTGGTCGGTCGCACGGTGTATCAGGTCGGCATCTGGGCCGAGGAAAAACAACGTTCGGCGCTGCTCGCCGAACTCCAGATCAAGGGTCGGGTACTTCATCAGGAAATGCTCGGACGCAATAAACGTGGCGAGTTGCTGACCGTCGAAGTCTCGGTAGAACCGATCATCCTCAACGAAACCGCCTGCCTGCTGCTGACCGCGCGGGACGTCAGCCTGCTGAAAAACGCCGAAGCGCAGATCCGTCACCTGGCCTACCACGACCCGCTGACCAACCTGCCCAACCGCGCCCTGCTGATGGATCGCCTGAGTCAGCAGATTGCCCTGCTCAAGCGCCACAACCTGCGCGGCGCCCTGATGTTTCTCGACCTTGATCACTTCAAGCACATCAATGATTCGCTCGGTCATCCGGTGGGCGATACCGTGCTGAAAATCATCACTGCGCGCCTCGAAGCCAGCGTGCGCATGGAAGACACTGTCGCGCGCTTGGGCGGTGATGAATTTGTGGTGCTACTCAGCGGGCTCGAAGGCTCGCGCAACGACGTCAGCGAGCAAGTCCTGCAACTGGCGGACACCTTGCGTGAACTGCTGTCGGAGCCGATGTTCCTCGACGGACAACGCCTGCAAGTAACCCCGAGCATCGGCATCGCGCTGATTCCCGATCACGGTTCGACTCCGACCGACCTGCTCAAGCGCGCCGACATCGCCCTCTACCGGGCCAAGGATTCGGGTCGCAACACCACGCAGATGTACCACAACTCCATGCAGAAGGCGGCGAGCGAACGCTTGCGCATGGAAACCGACCTGCGCCTGGCCCTTTCCCGGGGTGAGTTCCGCGTGCATTACCAGCCTCAGGTCGACGCCCGGAACGACCGCATCGTCGGCGCCGAGGCGCTGGTGCGCTGGAACCATCCAGAACTCGGCGCACAATCGCCCACCGAGTTCATCAAGGTGCTGGAAGACAGCGGGCTGATTCTGGAAGTTGGCACATGGATCATCGATGAAGCCTGCGCCGCCTTCAAACAACTGATCGCCAAGGGCCTGGTCGATCCGCTGGACTTTAGCCTGTGCGTCAACATCAGCCCGCGGCAATTTCGCCAAAACGACTTCGTCGAACGCATTGAACACAATCTCGTCAGCCACGGCCTGCCCAGCTCGCTGCTGAAACTGGAAATCACCGAAGGCATCGTGATCCAGAACCTGGAAGACACCATCAACAAAATGCGCAGCCTGAAAAAACTCGGCGTGAGTTTTGCCATGGACGATTTCGGCACCGGTTATTCCTCGCTGACCTATCTCAAGCGTCTGCCTGTCGACACCTTGAAAATCGACCAATCGTTCATCCGCGACGCCACCACTGATCCCAACGACGCCGAGATCATCCGCGCCATCGTTGCCATGGCCCGCAGCCTGGAATTGAAAGTGATTGCCGAAGGGGTAGAGACGCCGGAGCAGCTGGAATTCTTGCAGGGGCTGGGCTGCCATTTTTATCAAGGGTATTTACACAGCCCGCCACTGCCGGTGGAGGACTTTCAAAAGCTCCTCAAGTGACACGGACCTTGTAGCAGCTGCCGAGCAGCGCGAGGCTGCGTTCGGCTGCGAAGCAGTCGTGAAAATCAGGCGATGCGGTGTGTCAGTAGGACCAAGTGCATAGGTTCTACGACTGCTACGCAGCCGAACGCAGCCTCGCAGGCTCGACAGCTGCTACAAACCGGCCCAAAAAAGGGCGCCAGTGGCGCCCTTTTCATTGCTCTGCCTTAGTGCTGCAGCGCTGGCTTTTGCGTCCCGTTGATCGGGATGCGTTTGGCTTTAGCCTCTTCCGGTATCACTCGCAACAGGTCGATGCTCAACAAACCGTTGCTCAGGCCGGCGGCCTTGATTTCGATATGGTCCGCCAGACGGAAGGACAGTTTGAAGGCACGCTGTGCGATGCCTTGGTACAGATAAGTGACGGCTTCGGTCGCGTCGCGCTTGCCGCCGCCACTGATGGTCAGCACACCTTTTTCCACTTGCAGCTCCAGGTCTTCTTCCTGGAAGCCGGCAGCCGCTACGACGATGCGGTATTGGTCGTCGCCGTGTTTTTCCACGTTGTAAGGTGGGTAGGTGCTGCCTGGTTCGTTGCGCAGGGCGGTTTCGAACAGGTCATTGAAACGATCGAAACCCACCGAGGAACGGAACAGTGGTGCCATGGAAAATGCAGTACTCATGATTCAAATCTCCTGAAAACAATCAGCAAGTTTTTTTGTCTCCGCGACCCGATTTCGGCATCGCGTAATCCTTAAATAAGGACCGCTGATTGCTTTTCAAGAGATTGCTTACAGATTTTTTTCAGGCGGCTTCGCACACCTGAAGCCCCAGTAAACGCGAGACCTGATCCAGTTCGGTCTCGCGACGCAGGACGGTGAACAGCTCGATCGCTTCGGGATAATTGCGGGTCAGCATCGCCAGCCACTGCTTCAAGCGACCCGGCGATTGGCGTGGCGTCATCTGCGCCTTGGCTTGCAGCCAGAAGTCCTGAATCAATGGCAGCAGCTCGGCCCAGGTCATCTCGACGACGTCCTCACCGGCCCGCGCCGCCGCGATTTGGCGTGCCAGGTCCGGACGCGACACCAGGCCGCGACCGAGCATGATGTCCTCGACGCCGCTGATTTCGCGGCAACGACGCCAGTCTTCGACGCTCCAGATGTCGCCATTGGCGAACACTGGAACCTTGACCACATCCTGCACCCGGGGGATCCATTCCCAATGGGCTGGCGGCTTGTAGCCGTCAGTTTTGGTCCGCGCGTGAACCACGATGTGCGCCGCGCCACCTTCGGCCAGGGCCGTGGCACACACCAGCGCACCGTCCGGGCTGTCGAAACCGAGGCGCATCTTGGCAGTCACCGGAATGTGCGCCGGAACGGCGCGACGCACGTGTTCGACGATCTGGTTCAGCAGCTCAGGTTCCTTGAGCAACACCGCTCCGCCACGGGACTTGTTCACGGTCTTGGCCGGGCAGCCGAAGTTGAGGTCAATGACCTCCGAACCCAGTTCACAGGCCAGCGCAGCGTTTTCCGCCAGGCATACCGGATCGGAACCGAGCAACTGCACCCGCAGCGGCACGCCGGACGCGGTGCGGGCGCCGTTCAACAGTTCCGGGCCAAACTTGTGGTAATAGGCAGGCGTGAGCAGTTGATCGTTGATCCGAATGAACTCGGTCACGCACCAATCGATACCGCCCACACGGGTCAGCACGTCCCGCAGGATGTTGTCGACCAACCCCTCCATGGGCGCCAAAGCAATTTGCATGAAAAACACACTCAACGAAAAACGTGCGGCAGTTTACTGGATTGCGCGGAAAATCTGCAGAACATCGCAGATTCCCCTGTGGGAGTGAGCCTGCTCGCGATAGCGGTGCATCAGCAGCATCACTGTTGGCTGACACAACGCTATCGCGAGCAGGTCGAATCGTCGCACCGTCGCTCCCACATTAGATTTTGGATGCTTCGAGATTTTTCGACAACAACGCCGGGCCGTAGCCCTCGATGAATTCCGCCGGCATGCGCTTGGGCTTGCCGGTCGACAGTTCGATGCAGACGAAGGTGGTTTGCGCGCGCAGTAACGTGGTGTTGTCGCTGGGGCGCTTCAACTGGAAGTGTCGGGTCATTTTCAGGCGCTGGTCCCAATCGACGATCCACGTCGCCAATTGCAACTCATCGCCTTCATAGGCTGCGGCCAGGTAATCGATCTCGTGCCGCACCACCGCCATCGCCCGATCCAGCCGACGATACTCGACCAAGTCCAGGCCAAGCCGCTGGGAGTGGCGCCAGGCACAGCGTTCGAGCCAGGTCACGTACACCGCGTTGTTCGCGTGCCCCAACCCGTCGATGTCCTCTGCGCCGACTTCCAGATCAATGATAAATGGCGTTGCCCGATCCCAGCCCATGCCCCACTCCCGGTCAGAAAATTTTCACCGGGGCAGTGTAACGGATGCTCAGGCCGATTGGCGCGATTGCAGACTACGACCTGCGAGCAACGAGAGAACGCCTTCGATCACCCGAGGGTCAGCCAGCACCCGTTGATGACCACCCGCTTCCAGGCGCAGTAAACGGCTGTCGAACCAGGCTTCGCTGATCAGCTGCGATTCCTTGACCGGAACGTAGTTATCATCTTCGGCGTGAACGATCAGGCCGGGCATGTCGAGCTGATAGTGCGCGACATCCAGCGCCGCAGCGCGCATGCCGACGTCTCTTTCAACCTGACGAATGAACGCCGAACGGGCTTTCGGTGGCAGACGCACATAGCGCGCGAAACCGCGCAACACGGCGAGAATCCGCGCCGGGGCAGCGATAGTGACCAGGGTTTCGGTACGCAACCCCAACTGAACAGCGAGCATGGCACTGGCGCCGCCCATGGAGTGACCGATGACGGCTTGCAGCGGCGGCAACTCGGCAGCGGCTTCAAGCATGGCCCGGGCGAACAGCACCACATTGGCTTCGCGACCTGGCGAGCGACCGTGGGCCGGACCGTCCAGCGCAACCACGGTGTAACCGGCATCGACCAACGCGGTGATGAGGCTGGCAAACTGCGTCGGCCGGCCTTCCCAACCGTGCATCAGCAACACCGCGGGGCCTTGCCCCCAACGCAGCGCCGAGAGGCCGAAACGCAAGGTGATTCGCTCGGATTTCGCCAGCAACGGCAATTCCCAATCACGCGGCGGCAGTTCCCGCGGTGTCATGAATGCCAGTCGCATTTTGCTCGCAACCAGTTTCGGTGCGAACCAGCCCAAGGTGCCATTAACGCCACGAACCCACTTCAACGTGCTCATCGCTCTCACTCCTCAGGCTAATACCTTTAGGTCACAGCACCGCAGACTTGGCGGCGCGCAGCAATCGATCGGACAATTCTCCTGGCCCCAGCGCGCGAGCCAAAGCCAAACCACCGACCATCAGGGCCATATCGGCCAAGGCTTTGTCGGTGTCTTCCGGGCTGGCCGCCAACTGCGCGACCATCATTTCCACATGCTCATTCAATGCCACGCGAAACGCATCCGGCAGGCGCCCCAGCTCACCGACAGAAGCCGGAATCGGGCAGGCTGACTCAGAGGAATCACGGTGTTTGCGTGACAGATAAAACGCAGCCACCAACGCGCGACGTTCTTCGCCGGTCAATTCGGCATCCATGTCGGCAATCAAGCCACGGCGATGGCCGAGCAGCTGCTTGAACGCTTCCAGCATCATCGCGTCCTTGCTTTCGAAGTGCGCGTAGAAGCCGCCGACGGTCAGGCCGGCCGCGCCCATCACTTCGCCCACGCTCGGTTCGGCCGGGCCGCGCTGAATCAACGCTGTGCTGGCAGCCTTGAGGATGCGTTCGCGGGTTTGAGCTTTTTTATCGTTCATCGTTGCCTCCGAATATTACGACTAGAATATTATTCTCATAATAATTTTACGCAAGTCGTGGATGTGACCGCTGGTCTGAAGAACAGTTTGAAAGAAATAGGGGATTTGGCCAAACGCCAGACAAACAAAAGGGCCATTCAATAATTGAATGACCCTTATAAAATCCCGCAGAGCGGGTAATCGTGGCGTCCCCTAGGGGACTCGAACCCCTGTTACCGCCGTGAAAGGGCGGTGTCCTAGGCCACTAGACGAAGGGGACGCAAAACCTTCTATACAACTGATCAGTGCTGAGAGCTGATCGATTCAAGGCCGGTGTGGCCAGACCTTGAATTGTAAAATTGGTGGAGCTTAGCGGGATCGAACCGCTGACCTCCTGCATGCCATGCAGGCGCTCTCCCAGCTGAGCTAAAGCCCCGGATTTTTCGCCTCGCGGCGGAGCGACATCTTGCAACATCGCTTCTGTAAAACTGGCGTCCCCTAGGGGACTCGAACCCCTGTTACCGCCGTGAAAGGGCGGTGTCCTAGGCCACTAGACGAAGGGGACGCAAACCCTTCTATACAACAGATCAACGCTGAGTGTTGATCGCTTCAAGGCCGGTGTGGCCAGACCTTGAAGTGTAAATTGGTGGAGCTAGACGGGATCGAACCGTCGACCTCTTGCATGCCATGCAAGCGCTCTCCCAGCTGAGCTATAGCCCCTCATCGCTGAGGACGGGGCGAATCTTAATGGCGCATCGGAAGGCTGTCAAACTTATTTTTAAAATATTTCAAAGTTTTTTGCCGACATAACAATCACTTACCGCCCTCCCCCGTAAATCCGGGGGTGTATCCGTTCTTGTAGCAGCTGCCGCAGGCTGCGTTCGAGTGCGTAGCGCTCGCGATTCAGCCACCCTACCCTTTCAGACAGATTGTGCTGCTGCCATAAGGGGCTGCTGCGCAGCCCAACGCAGCCTTCGGCAGCTGCTACAGAGAACAGTGGGAATCAGGCGATGTTGCCCAAGAGTTTTTCCCACTCCTTGTTTTCCTTCTTCGACACGCCGCCCAGCAGGTCGATCGCCTGGCGCAGACGGAAACGGGTCAGGTCCGGGCCAAGGATTTCCATCGCATCGAGCACCGACACCGAACTGGCCTGGCCAGTGATCGCGGCAAACATCAGTGGCATGGCGTCACGCAGCTTCAGCTCCAGGGATTCGACCACTGCCTGAATCGTTGCAGTGATGCTGTCTTTCTCCCACTGACGCAGGCTTTCCAGCTTCCACAGGATTAACTGCATCAACTGACGCACCTGATCGCCCGACAGCTTCTTGGATTCAAACAGCTTGGCGTCCGGGTTCACGCCACCGGCGAAGAAGAAACCGGCCAGCGGCGCAACCTGGCTGAAGGTTTCGACGCGGCCCTGTACGTGCGGCGCGATCTTCATCATGTATTCCGGGTTCAGCGCCCATGTTTGCAGGCGCGAAGCGAACTCTTCCACCGGCAGGTCACGCAGCCATTGGCCGTTGAGCCACGACAGCTTCTCGACGTCGAAAATCGGCCCGCCGAGGGAGACGCGGCTCAGGTCGAAGTTATCGACCATTTCCTGCAGCGAGAACTTCTCGCGCTCGTCCGGCATCGACCAGCCCATGCGACCGAGGTAGTTGAGCATCGCTTCCGGCATGAAGCCCATGCGCTCGTAGAACGTCACCGAGGTCGGGTTCTTGCGCTTGGACAGCTTGCTCTTGTCCGGGTTACGCAGCAGCGGCATGTAGCACAGCTGGGGTTGTTCCCAGCCGAAGTACTCGTACAGCAGAATCAGTTTCGGCGCCGATGGCAGCCACTCTTCGCCGCGCAGAACGTGGGTGATGCCCATCAGATGGTCATCGACGACGTTGGCCAGGAAGTACGTCGGCAGACCATCGGTCTTCATCAGCACTTGCATGTCCATGCGATCCCACGGGATCTCGACGTCGCCACGCAGCATGTCTGGAACGACGCAAACACCTTCGCTCGGGACTTTCATGCGGATCACGTGCGGCTCGCCGGCGGCCAGACGACGATCGACTTCTTCCTTGGGCAGCAACAGCGCACGGCCGTCGTAACGCGGGGTTTCGCCGCGAGCCATTTGCTCGGCGCGCATCTGGTCCAGCTCTTCAGCGGTGCAGAAGCACGGGAAGGCATGACCCATTTCAACCAATTGCTGGCAATGCTTCTGGTAGATATCGCCACGCTCGCTCTGACGGTAAGGACCGTGCGGGCCGCCAACGTCCGGGCCTTCGCTCCAGTCGATACCCAACCAGCGCAGGGCGTCGAAAATCTGTTGTTCGGACTCGCGGGTCGAACGCAATTGGTCGGTGTCTTCGATCCGCAGGATGAACTCACCGCCGTGCTGCTTGGCAAAGCAGTAGTTGAACAAAGCGATGTAAGCGGTACCTACGTGGGGATCCCCGGTAGGCGATGGCGCGATGCGAGTGCGGACGGTGGTCATGGCAAGTCTCGAAATGAAGATAAAACAAAGGGCGAATGGTAACAGGCGTTGCCCGCCCGGCTCCAGTGAGCAGGGCATTTAAGCCAAGGTTGCGTCTACAACGCGCTCTAGACTGGTGAATTGCCGGTTATCAGCCGATGGCATTTACCCATCATTCTGTGTGCAAGATTTGACCATTGATAAATTCCTTACAATTTCTCGACTACCTGTTGCCATGTTGAACCCAGACTTCGCCGGGCCGCAGTTCAATCAGATCCAGATCATCCGCGCGCTGGGCCAGCCGCTGATCATGGCGACCATTTCATTGATCGTCACGGCGTACATTCTGCCGCAGGATGCGGGGTCGGCGTCGAGTCTGTTCAACATCCTGCGCAACTTCGGCGGCGCGATTGGCATCGCCCTCCTCGCCACGTTGCTGGATGCGCGCAGCGGCCCCAAAACCTGACGCCGCGATGTGTCAGAACTAGATCGCTAGCGGGTTTTACGACTGCTGCGCAGCCGAACAGGGGCAAGCCCCCTCGCCACAGGGACCGCGTTTCGCCATCAGACGGTGATCAACCGCTCCCGCAGCTTGCCAATCTCGTCGCGCATCTGCGCTGCTGCTTCGAACTCCAGGTCGCGGGCGAGTTGGTACATTTTCTCTTCCAGCGCCTTGATACGCTTGGCGATCTCGCCCGGTGAGCGCAGTTCCGCTTCGTACTTGGCGTTTTCCTCGGCGGCCTTGGCCATGCCTTTGCGCTTCTTGCTGCGCGAACCCGGCACGGTGGCGCCTTCCATGATGTCGGCAACGTCCTTGAACACGCCCTTGGGCGTGATGCCATTGGCCAGGTTGAACGCGATCTGCTTGTCGCGACGACGCTCGGTTTCGCCGATCGCCCGCTCCATGGAACCGGTGATGCGATCCGCGTAGAGAATCGCCCGACCATTGAGGTTGCGCGCCGCCCGGCCGATGGTCTGGATCAGCGAGCGTTCGGAACGCAGGAAACCTTCCTTGTCTGCATCGAGGATCGCCACCAGCGAGACTTCCGGCATGTCCAGGCCTTCACGCAGCAGGTTGATCCCCACCAGCACATCGAAGGTGCCGAGACGCAGATCGCGGATGATTTCGACCCGCTCCACGGTGTCGATGTCCGAGTGCAGATAACGTACCCGCACGCCGTGGTCGGCCAGGTAATCGGTCAAGTCTTCGGACATGCGCTTGGTCAGCGTGGTGACCAGCACCCGCTCTTCCAGCGCCACGCGCTTGCCGATCTCCGACAGCAAATCGTCGACTTGGGTCAACGCCGGACGGATTTCGATTTGCGGGTCTACAAGGCCTGTCGGGCGGACCAGTTGCTCGACCACGCGACCAGCGTGCTCTGCCTCGTAATTGCCCGGCGTGGCCGAGACAAAAATCGTCTGCGGGCTGATGCTTTCGAACTCGTCGAAGCGCATCGGCCGGTTATCCAGCGCGGACGGCAGACGGAAACCGTATTCCACCAGCGTCTCTTTACGCGAGCGGTCGCCCTTATACATGGCGCCGACCTGCGGCACGCTGACGTGGGATTCGTCGATCACCAGCAAGGCGTCAGCCGGCAGGTAGTCAAACAAAGTCGGCGGCGCCTGGCCGGATTCGCGGCCCGACAGGTAGCGCGAGTAGTTTTCGATACCGTTGCAGTAACCCAGTTCGAGGATCATCTCCAGGTCGAAACGGGTGCGCTGCTCCAGGCGCTGGGCCTCAACGAGTTTATTGTTGGTGCGCAGGTAATCCAGGCGCTCCTGCAACTCGATTTTGATCCCTTCGACGGCGCCCAGCAGGGTTTCTCGAGGGGTCACGTAGTGGCTTTTCGGATAGAACGTGAAACGCGGCAGCTTGCGAATCACTTCGCCGGTCAGCGGATCGAAAGCGGACAGGCTCTCCACTTCGTCATCGAACAGCTCGATGCGGATGGCTTCGAAATCGGATTCCGCCGGATGGATATCGATCACATCGCCGCGAACCCGGAAGGTTGCACGGGCAAACTCCATGTCGTTGCGGGTGTATTGCAGATCCGCCAAGCGACGCAGCAACGCACGCTGATCGAGCTTGTCGCCGCGATCCACATGCAAAACCATCTTCAAATAGGTTTCCGGGCTGCCCAGACCGTAGATGCACGACACCGTGGTGACGATGATTGCGTCCTTGCGCTCCAGCAGTGCCTTGGTCGCCGACAATCGCATCTGCTCGATGTGATCGTTGATCGAGGCGTCTTTCTCGATGAACGTATCCGATGACGGCACGTAGGCTTCGGGCTGGTAGTAGTCGTAGTACGAAACGAAGTATTCGACGGCGTTGTTCGGGAAGAACGCCTTGAACTCACCGTACAACTGCGCGGCCAGGGTCTTGTTCGGCGCCAGCACCAGGGTCGGACGCTGAATCTGGGCGATCACATTGGCGATGCTGAAGGTCTTGCCCGAGCCGGTCACACCGAGCAACGTCTGGTGCGCCAGCCCGGCTTCGATGCCCTCGACCATCAGGCGGATGGCTTCCGGCTGATCGCCGGCGGGCTCGAAGCGGGTGACTAGCTGGAATTCAGACATGAAATACCTCTCGGTTTTCGAAGCAGGAGTCGCGCCTGTCCGGCGAACCGGGCAGCAACGGGAAAGACCGCAAACGACCGATGTCGCCCGAGGAAAAAACTGGATTGTGCTCAATGTGGAGCCGATTGCCCGCGCTTTCAAGGCAAACGTCCTACATCGGGTAAAACCTTTGACGACGCCAATCGACTAACGGTCGATAAATATTCGGAAAAACTTACCGCAAAAGCCGAATCGTCTGTCGCCATCAATCGCAGATGGCCTCTATACTAGCTCCCCGTTTGTGCACCGCTCTAGTGCATTCGGCTGGAGCGCGACACGTCCCTCCACTTTCCATTCAGAGCCGCCGCAAAATGAGCCTGTTCTCCGCTGTCGAAATGGCACCACGCGATCCAATCCTGGGCCTCAACGAAGCATTCAACGCCGATACCCGTACCAACAAGGTCAACCTGGGGGTCGGTGTTTATTGCAACGAGGAGGGGCGAATTCCACTCCTGCGCGCCGTTGTCGAAGCCGAGACGATTCGCGTCGCTCAACACGCTTCCCGTGGCTACTTGCCAATCGACGGCATCGCCGCCTACGACCAGGCTGTGCAGAAACTGCTGTTCGGCAATGACTCGCCGCTAATCGCTGCTGGCCGCGTCATCACCACCCAAGCCGTTGGCGGTACTGGCGCACTGAAAATCGGTGCCGACTTCCTCAAGCAATTGCTGCCGAACGCTGTCGTGGCGATCAGCGACCCGAGCTGGGAAAACCACCGCGCGCTGTTCGAAACGGCCGGTTTCCCGGTGCAGAACTATCGCTACTACGACGCCGCGACCCACGACGTAAACCGTGTTGGCTTGCTGGAAGACTTGAACGCCCTGCCATCCGGCTCCATCGTTGTCCTGCACGCTTGCTGCCATAACCCGACCGGCGTGGACCTGAGCCCGGCGGACTGGAACAACGTACTGGAAGTGGTGAAAGCCAAAGGTCACGTACCGTTCCTCGACATGGCCTACCAGGGCTTTGGCGATGGCATCGACGAAGACGCCGCAGCTGTACGTCTGTTCGCTGAATCGGGCCTGACCTTCTTCGTTTCCAGTTCGTTCTCCAAATCCTTCTCGCTGTACGGCGAGCGCGTGGGCGCCCTGTCGATCGTCAGCGAATCGAAAGAAGAAAGCGCGCGCGTGCTGTCGCAAGTCAAACGCGTGATCCGCACCAACTACTCCAACCCGCCGACTCACGGTGCAAGTATCGTCGCCGCCGTGCTGAACAGCCCGGAACTGCGCGCTCAGTGGGAAGAAGAGCTGGCTGAAATGCGTCTACGGATTCGCGGCATGCGCATCCAGATGGTCGACCTGCTGGCGAAAAACGCCCCGCAGCGCGACTTCAGCTTCGTCGGTCGTCAGCGCGGCATGTTCTCCTACTCCGGCCTGACGGTTGAGCAAGTGACCCGCCTGCGCAGCGAGTTCGGCATCTACGCCCTGGACACCGGCCGCATCTGCGTGGCCGCGTTGAACCAGAGCAACATCAACGTTGTGACTAAGGCCATCGTTGCGGTGATCTGAGTCGTCCGGTGATACGAAAAACGGGAAGCCAAATGGCTTCCCGTTTTTTATGGGTCTGTCTCAGATAAATCTCAAAGCAGCGACTGCGCCCTTTAAACTGCACACAAATCAACTGTGGGAGCGACGGTGCGGCGATCCGACCTGCTCGCGATAGCGGTCGTCCTGCCAGCATCAATGTTGAATGTAATGCCTTCATCGCGAGCAGGCTCGCTCCCACAGGTTATGAGTACACCCGAGAATTCTTACGAGAGCCAACATGAAAAACGATGACCTACGCGCCGACCGCGATGAGCTGGACCACTTCGTGCCTCGCACCCCGGCCAAACGCGGTAACAGCCTGGTGATGCAAGTCGCTGCTGGCGTGTTTCTCGGTGGCCTGGCCTTGTGGCTGGTGCAACTGGCCGCAACGATGTTGTACGCCAAACTGATGCTCGCCACCGTCACTTTCGGCGGTTAGGCCAGTTCGGTTGCGCGCTGGCTGGCAGCGTCGTCATAGGCGACGTAGAGCGATTCGGCGACCTGGCTTTTGATGGCCTTGGCGCTTTCCAGGCCCAATACAAAACCTTCTGCCTTGCCACCGGCACGGTTCAATTCATCAGCGGTGCTGGCCTGAGTGATTGCGTCGAACAGTTTTTCGGCATGAGGGCCGACGCCTTTGGGCAGGCTGATCTGAGCGATGCTCATGCGAACACCCCGTTATGGCGAGGTGTAATGGTTGGGTGATTCATGGCGCGTACCTTTTCGGCGAATGGCCGGCAGCGCGTGTAACCACTTCCGGGCGGCCATGGTAGACCTCTGAGGCGATTATGGTAACCGCCCACGGTCGATAAACCACCGTCCGTCCTCCCGAACCCGCCAAGTTGTTAACAGGTGCTTGACTTCTCTTTTTGAATCAGTAACATACACGTCATTCCGCGATAGCTCAGTTGGTAGAGCAAGTGACTGTTAATCACTGGGTCCCTGGTTCGAGTCCAGGTCGTGGAGCCAGACAAGGTTCCAGAGAAAGCTTCTAAAATCTCTGAAACCACCGAAAAACCCGCCTTCTGGCGGGTTTTTTCGTTTTGGCCCTCCGTCGGATTCCGGTGGGCCAGGGTTCAACGACGCGCGGCAGATAATCCGCCAAACACCGTTCTTCCCTGGAGCCAGTTGGCCGGAGCCTCGAAGGGCGCAGCGGGATCAAACTGTTGAGTAATCTGGGCCAACGAGCTCATATCGATTTTCCTTTTTGAGACGATCCAGGCACGCAGGTATCAAGCAACATGAGTGTTCGCTGCAAGCTCATGCGCGGGCTCAGGCTTGATCTTGAACCAGAGGGCGTACATCGCTGGCAGGAACACCAGGGTCAGCACGGTGCCGGCAAACGTACCGCCAATCAGCGTGTAGGCCAGCGTTCCCCAGAACACCGAATGGGTCAGCGGAATGAACGCCAGCATCGCCGCCAGTGCCGTGAGAATCACTGGCCGTGCACGCTGCACAGTGGCTTCGACCACCGAGTCATAAGGCGACAGACCGGCTTGCTTATTGGAGTGAATCTGGCCAATGAGGATCAGCGTGTTGCGCATCAGAATCCCTGACAAGGCTATCAGTCCCACCAAGGCGTTGATCCCGAACGGCTGCTGGAACAGCAGCAGAATTGGCACCACACCAATCAGGCCCAAAGGCGCGGTGGCGAACACCATCATCATTGCCGACATCGAGCGCACCTGAATGATGATGGTCAGCAACATCAGCGCAATCATGATCGGGAACAACGGTAGCAATGCCTTGTTTGCTTTACCCGACTCCTCGATCGCGCCGGCAAACTCAATGCGGTAGCCCGCCGGCAGTTTTTCGATGATGGGCTGCAACTGCGCTATCAAGGCGTTGGAGACATCGGGGGGCTGAAGACCTTCAGCCACGTCACCGCGCACGGTTATTGTCGGCGTACGATCACGCCGTCGCAGGATGGGCTCTTCCATGCGCACATCCACCGCCCCTACCTGGGACAGCGACACGCGCTGGCCTTGGGCGCCGGTCAGCGTGAAGGCGGCAATTTTCGACGGATCCAGACGGGTTTCCCCCGCCGAACGAGCCACCACCTGAACCGAGCGAATGTCCTCACGCACCTCGGTGACAGGCACCCCCGTGAGCAGGAATTGCAGCTGTTGCGCGACGTCGGTCGAGGTCAAGCCGAATGCTTGCAGGCGATCCTGATCCAGCGTGAGATGAAGCGCCGGTGTGCGCTCGCCCAAGTCAGTGTTGACGGTTCTCATCTGGGCGCTGGCGGTCATGACTGCACGTACCTGCGCGGCGATATCTCGTAGCACCGCGGAGTCGGCGCCCATCACCCGAAAGGCCACCGGATACGGTGAATAAGGACCAAATACCAACTGTGTCACCCGCACCCGAGCTTCAGGCGCCAAGCCATCGGCCGCCGCTTGTCTGAGGCGGAGCTTGAGCGCCTCACGCTCTTGCTGACTCGCGGTCAGGACGACGATTTTTGCGAAGGATGGATCGGGTAGTTCAGGGGCCATCGCCAAGTAGAAGCGCGGCGCGCCCTGGCCAATGTAAGCGGTGACGATCCTGGCCTCCGGCTGCTGAGCCAACCACGCCTCGACCTTGGCCGCCGCCACATCAGTCTGTTCGATAGAGGTGCCATAAGGCATCTGCACCTCAACCAGCACCTCAGGTCGGTCGGACGTTGGGAAGAACTGCTTGTTGACCACGCCCATGCCCAGAATCGCAACAACAAACAAGCCCACGACGGATGTCGCCACCAGGCCTTTGCGGCGGATAACACTGCCCAGCAGGCGCCTGAAACGCTGGTAGTTCGGCGTACCGTAAATCGCCGTATGCCCGCCTTCAGGCACCTCGATCTGCGGCAGCAGTTTGACGCCCAGGTAAGGGGTAAACACCACGGCCACCACCCAGGAAGTGATCAGCGCAATGCCAACGATCCAGAACATGTTCGCGGTGTACTCACCAGCGGTCGACTTGGCAAAACCGTTGGGCATAAAACCGATCGCCGTCACCAACGTCCCCGACAACATCGGCGCGGCCGTGTGGCTCCAGGCATAAGCGGAGGCCTTGATTCGGTCATAGCCCTCCTCCATCTTCACCACCATCATTTCAATGGCAATGATTGCGTCGTCCACCAGCAGCCCCAGCGCCAGAATCAACGAGCCCAGGGTAATTCGATCGAAGTCTTTGCCCGTGGCCGCCATGACAATGAACACGGCCGCCAGGGTCAGCGGCACCGCCGCGGCAACCACAACGCCGACACGCCAGCCCATGCTGAGAAAACACACCAGCAGCACCACGCCCAAGGCAGCAAAAAACTTCACCATGAACTCATTGACGGAGGCGTCAATATTCACCGCCTGATCCGTGACCTTGGTCAGGCTCATGCCCAAAGGCATCTGCCCGTTGATCGCTGTCGCCTCGGCCTCCAGCGACTTCCCCAGATCCAGACCGTTCCAGCCATCGCGCATGACCACGCCGAGCAACAATGCGGGCTCGCCATTGTTGCGCACCAGGAACTTCGCAGGGTCCTCATAACCGCGCTTGACCTCAGCCACATCGGACAACTTGAGGGTTCTGCCCTGCACTGTCAGTGGGGTATTACGAATCTTCTGCAGGTCATCAAACGCGCCATCCAGGCGGATGAAAACCTGCGGGCCCTTCGCTTCAACTGAGCCGGCCGGCGTTATCATGTTCTGCGTGTTCAACGCACTGAAGATGTCTCGTGCGGAAATGCCCAGTGTCGCCAAACGCTCGTAGGACAGCTCGACAAAAATGCGCTCGGCCTGTTCACCGATGATGTTGACCTTCTTCACACCCGCCACATGCAGCAGACGCTGGCGCAAGCTCTCGGCTTCGCGCACCAACAGACGTTGCGGCTCGCCCTTGGCCTTGAGCGCATAGAGCGCGAAGGTGACATCGGAATACTCATCATTGACCATCGGGCCGATCACCCCGGACGGCAACCCCTTCTGCTCATCCAGGATTTTCTTGCGCGCCTGGTAAAACTCCTCCTGGACGGCTGAGGGTGGCGTGCTATCGAGCAGATAAACCGTGGTGAACGCCAAGCCGGGCCGGGTAAAGGTCTCGGTCCGATCGTACCAACGCAGTTCCTGCATGCGTTTTTCCAGCTTTTCTACCACCTGGTCTTGCATCTCCTGGGCCGTCGCCCCAGGCCAGGCGGTGACCACCGTCATTTGTTTAATGGTGAATGCGGGGTCTTCCGCACGCCCCAGTTTGAAGAAGGCGTACAACCCACCCACAGAAATCAGCAGGATCAAAAACAGGGTGATCGAGCGCTCGCGTACGGCCAGCGCCGAAAGATTGAAGCCGCTCATCGACTCACCTCAACCACTGAATTTTGCGGAGCATCGGCGAGTTCAGTCCTGACCTTCTCTCCCTCACTCAGCAAGTGAGCACCCAATGCGATAACACGATCACCCACCTGCAGATCACCCGTCACGCGCACGCTGGCCTCGTTATTCAGGCTGCGAACCTTGACCGGGCGCCATGCCACCTGCTCAGGTTCCCCGCCCACCAGCCAGACACCCGGGCCTTTACCCGCGTCGTAGAGGGCCCCTATAGGCACCTGTAATTCCTTGGCATCAGCAACCTCCGTGTCAGCGATAACCACTGAGATCGTCGAACCCAGGGTGGCATTGGAGAGTTCCCCCTCCAGCACATAACGCGCTTCAAACGTTCGGGTCTGTCGGTCGGCAGAGTCGGACAACTGGCGTAAACGCGCTTTACCTGCAGTCTGGTGCTGGCCGTAAAGCTCAACCGTCGCCGCAGTGCCCAACGCAGGACGGAGCGTCTCGGGCAACTGGATCACCGCCTCGCGCTGCCCTGAATGGGCAACACGCACCACCACCTGACCGGCACCAATCACCTGCCCCGGCTCAGCCAAAGTGTCCACCACAACCCCATCAGCATCCGCCAGCAACGTCGAATAACCGGTCGCGTTTTTCGCCACATCAGCCTGGGCCTGGGCCGCATTGAGTTGGGCTTTCGCCGAGTCGGCAGCCGCTTTGAACCCTGCGTAAGCTGAAGCAGATACCGCTCCGACGGACACCAGGTCACGGTAGCGACGCTCATCATCGGAGGCCTGCCGGGCTCGGGCCATAGCGGCCAGCACCGATTCCTGTTGCGCCTTCGCGGTCAGTGTCAGGTCGTTGGCATCGATGCGCATGATTGGCTGCCCACGCTTGACACTCTGTCCAGAGTCCACCAAGCGCTCCAAGACTTTTCCAGGCACCCGAAAACCGAGATCGCTCTGAACTCGAGCCGCGACGATACCGGTGAATACCCGTGCCGCAGGCGCGGAGGGCTGAACCACGCCGATGCGAACCAAGGGCACTTGAAGGCGAGGATCGGCAGGCGTGGCCTCGTTGCAGGCCGTCAGAGCAAGCGGCAATACGACAATGAAAATGAGTGACATGCGGTGGCGCTGGATCATAAAGACCTCTCGGTAGCGAATGCACCATGCTTATTCAAGTGACCATTTCTGTCAATAGTCACTACCGAGACGAATGAACATCGCCCACTTGATCAGGGCAAAGCAAAGAGGCTTGATATCCAGTTTTTTCAGACGCACACGCTGGTACGGATGCGTAGCGCATCCGTCAGCAGAGGTTTAAGGCATCAGGCTGCGCAGAACAAGATTGGAGATGAGAGAAGGGGCTTCTTCAACAAAATCGAGGTTGTACTGCAATAGCAGAGGATTGATGAAGGGCCGCAGAGCGAGATGAATCGCCTCTACCGTCTCGTCCAGCGGTGTCTTGCGCTCAAACTCGCCGAGCTCTCGCCCCTCACGCACGATTTGCAACACAAAGTTCTTGATCTGAGCGTCATAGACTTGCGAGCTCGGCCAGCGCTCCGACGCGGAGAACGCCGCGATGTCATAGAGTTTACGGTCGTTAAAGAACAGGCTCACACCTGTAGCGATCAGGGTTTTGACCAATCGCCGAAAACGCTCAGTCTGGGAGATGCCGTCTGCATTGATGGCCTGCTCCACAGCTGCAACGATTTCCGTCAGGCAATTGGTACAGATAGCGTTACCAATCGCCTGCTTGGATTCAAAGAACTTGTAGATGTAAGCCTTGGAAAAACCGATGGCCTTGGCGAGGTCAGAAACCGTTGTTTTGCCGTAACCGTACTGACTGAAATGTTCGTTGGCCGCCGCGACAATCTGGTTTCGAATGTCGTGATCGGCTGGGCCACGGGCGCTGGGCGAAGAAACGGATGGCTGATTCATGCGAGCAGCTTACTCATCCCTACGGTGGTTGACAACTTGTGACCAACTTTAAAAAACGTCACAAATCAACCCTTTCGCAGGTATTGCATGCACCTCCTTGGTTTTTTATAAAGTCAAAAGATCGTCCGAGCGCGGCCCTAACCTGCGGCAGCTCCACATGGGAATCGCGCACACCCGTGATTCATCGGGCGAACACAAATTCTGTAGGAGCTGCCGCAGGTTCGGGCCGCGTTCGGACGATCTTTTGATCCTGCGGCTATAAACCGTCAGACATGCTCACTGCTTTTCGCATGGATGGGGTGGTGCTCGTCTGATGCATGAGCCACCTCCACCACCGGAATCTCATTCCCGTCGCAGTCACGCAGTTTGCCTTCGCTGAAATAATCCCCTTCGCGCAACGCTGCCAGATCCTGATAACGCAGGACTCGTTCAGTGCCGGCTGCGAACACCGACTGTTGATCCGAGTTACCGGCAGTGAGGTGGTTGAAGGCCAGGTTCAGCACGATGGCCATTATCGCCGACGAGCTGATGCCCGAGTGGAAGATCGTGGCGAACCAGCTTGGGAAATGGTCGTAGAAGCTCGGCGCAGCGATGGGGATCATGCCGAAACCGATGGAGGTGGCGACGATGATCAGGTTGACGTTGTTGCGGTAGTCGACCTTGGACAGCGTACGAATACCGCTGGCCGCCACGGTGCCGAACAGCACGATACCGGCGCCGCCGAGGACAGAGGTCGGTACAGCGGCGATGACGCGACCCATAAATGGCAGCAACCCGAGGATCACCAGAAACAAACCGCCGGTAGCCACCACGAAGCGACTCTTGATCCCGGTCACCGCCACCAGCCCGACGTTCTGGGCGAACGCGCTCTGGGTGAAGGAGCCGAAGATCGGCGCGAACATGCTCGACAGCATGTCGGCACGCAGGCCGTTGCCCAAGCGTTTGGAGTCGACCTTGGTGCCGATGATTTCACCGACGGCGAGGATGTCGGCCGAGGTTTCCACCAGGGTCACCATGACGACGATGCACATCGACAGGATCGCGGCGAAATGGAAGGTCGGCATGCCAAAGTGGAACGGCGTCGGAAAACCGAACATCGGGCCTTGAGCGACAGACGAGAAGTCCGCCATGCCAAGGAACACCGCGATCACTGTACCGATGACCATGGCCAACAGGATCGATAAACGCGAGATGGTCGCGCTGCCGATCTTGCTCAACAGCAGCACCAGCACCAGCGTCACCGCCGCCAGACCGATGTTCGCCATGCTGCCGAAGTCCGGGGCATGGCTGTTACCGCCCATGGCCCAGCGTGCGGCCACTGGCATTAGCGTCAGGCCGATGGTGGTGATCACAATGCCCGTGACCAGCGGCGGGAAAAACTTGGTGATTCGAGAGAACACCGGCGTGATCAGCAGGCCGATCAACGACGCGGCAATCACTGCCCCGAGAATCGATTGAAATCCGCCCTCCCCGCCACTGCTGACAATCGCCACCATCGTCGCGACACCAGAGAACGACACGCCCTGTACCAGCGGCAATTGGCAACCGAAAAACGGTAAGCCCAGGGTTTGCAGCAATGTCGCCAGCCCCCCTGCAAACAATGAAGCAGCAATCAACAAACCGATGTCCGCTGGCGAGAGCCCGGCCGCCTGGCCGATGATCAAAGGCACCGCCACGATGCCGCCGTACATGGTCAGAACGTGTTGCAGGCCGTAAGCCATATTCGCGCCGACCCCGAGATTTTCATCCTCAGGCCGTTGGTGTGAAACATGGGGCGTTTTCATGGTTTGGGGGGTTCCCTGGTTTTTGTTGTGCGCACACTGTATGCAAGACTCAGGACAAATGTCTATAGAGTTGTATACAACTAATCAGTCAAATTATGGACACATGGCCATTCAACACCTGAGACTTGCGCCGCACCGTCCCTGATAAACTCTCTCGCTCCGCAGCCCTTGCGGACGATTACGGACATGGAAGCCGCCATCTTGAAAGACCGCTCAGCACTCGAACACCTTGCCCAGATTCTGCCCCTGACCTTTGGCGCGTTTTGCACCGTGGTCGCCGTGCAAGCCTTGGTCATTGCCCTGCCCTATGCCATGGACTCCCCTGACCTGGAGGTTGGCCTCTGGGTTGGCGTCGGCGTCTTTGTGTCTTTTCTGGTCGGTGGCGTGTTCTTCGGCATGGTGCCCGTGCTCGTGGGTTTTACGCCGCTGTACGCCTGGCTCAGCGCCAAGGGTTACGCCAACTGGGTAACTGCCGTGTTGGCTGGAATGGCAATCGCCGGGCTGGTCTGTCTTCACCCTGAATGGCGGTTGCTGTGGATGTTCTGGCTGATCGATGGCGCAGCAGTCGGACTGATCACCCACTGGGCGTGGCGTCGAGTCCAGAAGATCCAACGTGACGCAAAATCACGGACGCTCTCACGACCATGAACACCCTTGAGCGATTTGCCCCGTGGCGGGGCAAGCCCCTTGAAGCCAAAACCTCCCGGCAACATGACGCAAGGCAAGACATGCACTACCTTGATAGAGGTACGCTTTCACTGAGACCACGATAGGACATCGACATGAGCAAGGCTGACCAACTCGCCGCGAAACTGAAGCAAACCCAGCAGTCCAGCGCCGACGAGACACTTCGTGCAGATCACCAAATAGACAGCTGGCCTGCGCAGGTTTACGAGCTGTACCACCTCATCGAAACCTGGCTGGCGCCGCTCAGCGAAGCCGGGCTGAACATCCGGCGAGTGCCTACGCACGTCTTCGAAAGTCATCCTGATGGGGCGACCTACGACTACGCCATCGACCAGTTACTGATTGAAGGCAACCACCACAGCATCACCTTCGACCCCATCGCTCGTTTCACTGAGGATGGTGCCGGGCGGGTCGAGATCCGCACTCACGGGAAAACACTCTCGATGCTGCGAACCGTGAGCAGACATGGCGAGACGCAGTGGTGGCTGCAGGCGATCGATCAATCCGGGCAACAACCGGATGCAATCGCCATGACCGAAGACAATCTGCTGTCGGTGGTGCAGGAGGGCCTGCAGCTGTGAGATTCAGGGCTGTTGAATCAGCCCTTCAATAACCCGGCGCAACGCCGCCTCCCGCGGCACCCGAATGTCGAATTCGCTGCGCAACAAACCCAGCAATTCATCCACATCCGTCACTTGCCGCCGTTCAGTCTCACTGCCGATCCGATGAAGCGCAAAACTGCCGTTGTTCAGCGTGCGGCGCCACCCTTCGCCGGTGCGCGCCACCATCAGCTGTCTGGCGAACGACGATTCGGGATGGGTCGAGACATACCAGTTGCCGACGGCGTAATCGATGTCTTCCTGGCGCTGCAAATCGAAAATGTACATCGCCCGCCATTCGCCGCCAACGTTGGCGCGCAGGGTGTAGCCATCCCCGTGCGGCTCGATGAGATAGGGTTCGTGAGGTGTGAACTGTTCAGCCGGGGTATCGAGCAGCAGCGGCGCGGTGGGCACCATGCCGCCGAAGCCGACGTCAGTGATGTAGCGCACGCCGTCCAGGGTGACCAGGCTCAAGCGGTGTGTACGGGCGGTCCACGCGCCTTCGGGCTGGCCCATGATCACTCGGCCGGAGATACCGCGAGCGTCGAAGCCCAGCGCCTGGAGCAAGGCCAGGAACAGGTTGTTGAGTTCGTAGCAATAACCGCCGCGACCGTCGTGCAGAACTTTTTGCTCGATGGACGGCAGGTCGATGAGCACCGGCTGGCCCGACAACGTGCTGAGGTTTTCGAACGCGAAGACGCCGGTGTGGCGCAGTTGAAGTTGGCGCAGGGTTTCCAGGGTCGGCGCCGGAGGCGCGTCGAAGCCCAGGCGTTGCAGGTACAACGCAAGATTGCTCAGGTGTCGCTCGCTCATTGCTCGGTCCTTATGCAGAGGCCGGATTTCTCCGCCGATGGGCGCCATGTATAAGGGAAAAAGCGTTTCGACTGACAATTGATTTAGCCAATCGCCACACACTTCATCTCAACGCCGCTTGCGCGAACTCAAGCGAATCCACGTCGGCGCATGATCACTCGCGTGGGGCTCGTTGCGAACCCAGGCATCGACTCCGGCCTCCTGCAGATAAGGGCTCAGCGCCGGGTTAAGCAACAGATGATCAATGCGCAACCCAGAGTTTTTCTGCCAGTGCTGGCGAAAATAATCCCAGAAGGTATAGAGCCGATCCTCCGGATACAGATGGCGCAAGGAATCGGTCCAGCCCTGGGCCAGCAGGCGCTGATAACACTCGCGGCTTTCGGGTTGCAGCAACGCATCCTTCAGCCAGGATCGCGGGTTGTAGATGTCGAGGTCGGTGGGCACCACGTTGTAGTCACCGGCCAGCACCACGGGATGCTCACTGGCCTGAAGCGTCTTCGCGTAGTGGATCAGTCGCTCGAACCACGCCAGCTTGTAATCAAACTTCGGCCCCGGCTGCGGGTTGCCATTAGGCAGGTACAGGCAGCCCACCAGAATCCCGTGCACGGCGGCCTCCAGATACCGGCTATGGGTGTCGCTATCATCACCCGGCAGGCCTCGACGACTCTCCAGCGGCTGAGCATCCCGCGCCAGAATCGCCACCCCGTTCCACGAAGACTGACCTTGCCAGAGCGCACCGTAACCCACGGCCTCAAGCTCGGCGGCGGGGAATGCACTGTCGATTGACTTGAGCTCTTGCAAACAGGCGATGTCTGGCTGCTCTCGCTCAAGCCAGGCCAACAAGTTCGGCAGTCGGGCGCGCATGCCGTTAACGTTGAATGTCGCGATTTTCAGGTTCTTCATGTGCCAATGCTCGCAACGCAGGGTCGATATCCAGTTGTGACCGAGGGTGCGTCCCGGCAGTTGCCTCTACGAGCGAATCAGGCGACTAAAGGCGCGCCCCTACACGGGAAACTCCTCATGCGATGCCTTGAGCAACGGCAGCAACGCCTGCTTTTCCATAGGCCGACTCAAGTAGAAGCCCTGCACTTCATGGCACTGGTCCGAGACCAGGAAGTCCAGTTGCTCCAGGGTCTCGACGCCCTCTGCCGTCACGGTCAGGCCCATGGCTTTGCCCAGGTTGATAATCGCCTGCACCACGGCGCGGTCATTGCCGCCGCCGCTCATGGACGAGATGAAACGCTTGTCGATCTTGATCCCGTCGAACGGGTACGTGCGCAAGTAACCCAGGGACGAATAGCCGGTGCCGAAGTCGTCCATGTTCAACCGTACGCCCAGTTCCTTGAGCGCATTCATGGTCGCCAACGCGCCCTCCACATCGATGAGCATCACGTTTTCGGTGATTTCCAGCTCCAGGCGACTGGCCGGCAAACGGGTCTGGATCAATGCCTCCCTGACGTCCTCCACCACATCGCTGCGGGCAAATTGCACAGGCGACAAATTGACCGACACCATCAACGCACCGGGCCAGGTCAGCGCCGTTTCACAGGCTTCGCGCAACACCCAGCGCCCCAAGGGCACAATCAGGTCAGTCTGCTCAGCCAAAGGGATAAACTCGTCGGGGCTCAGCAGTCCCTGGACCGGATGCTGCCAGCGCAACAACGCTTCCACTGAGACTACTTGCTTGCCGCCCATGTTGTAGCGCGGCTGGTAATGCATCACGAACTCGTTGTTCTTGATCGCCCGGCGCAGGTCGTTTTCCAGTTGCCGACGGTGCTGGATCTGATCGTTCATGTGCGGCGCAAAGTAGCACCAGGTCTTCTTGCCGTCGGATTTAGCCTGATACAACGCAATGTCGGCACACCGGATCAGCTCATTGGGAATGTGACCCTGACGCCGGCTCAAGGCGATACCGATGCTCGCGCCGATGTGCAGCGTGTGGTGCTCGTAATGAATCGGCTGCTGCAGGCTGTCGAGCAAACGCTCGCAGAACCGGTCGATTTCGGCGTGGCTGTCCATGCCGTTGAGCACCAGCACGAACTCATCACCACCGAGACGGGCGACCAGATCGATGTCCCGCGTGCACTCGCGCAATCGGGTGGCCACTTCCAGCAGCACGGCGTCGCCGGCCGGGTGACCGAGGGAATCGTTGATCGGCTTGAAGTTATCCAGATCGATCATCAACAGCACCAGCGCCGCCGAATGTTCTTTCTGCGCCAGGGCCTCGTCGAGGAAACGCGCCAGTTTGTTGCGATTCGGCAGCCCTGTCAGGGCATCGTGCAACGACAGATGCTGGATCTGGGCATGGGCGGCGACTTCATCGGTGATGTCACTGGCCGTTCCGCGATACCCCAGCACCGCGCCCTTGCGATGGATCGGCCGTGCCGAAACCCGGCAAATTCGCTGTTGCCCCAATTGATCGCGATAGGAGCAGCGCAAATGGCTGACAGGCTGTTCTTCATTGAGCTTATGCAGCCACAGCGACAAGGGCAGCGTATCGCAATTGAGCAGTTGCCCGATGTCCTGCCCTATCCATTGCTGATCGGAAAAACCGGTAACGGTGGCGAAACGTCCGGAAAGATAAGAGATGCAATGCTTGTCGTCGACTTCCCAGATCCAGTCGGAAGCGGCCTCAGCCACGGCGCGAAAACGTTCTTCACTGGCCTCCAGCGCCTGGTTCGATAAATCGAGGCTGGTATAGCTGGCATCCACGTGCCCGGACGTGCGCAAGACATACCGGAAGAAATAAGCCGTTAACAACACCAGTACCAACAGCGCGCCACCCAATGGCGGCAGCAGCGACCAAAGTAACTGGTGACCCGGTTGCTCAAGTCGGGAAACCAGGCTGTAGCCAGTGCCCGCCAACGCCACGGCTGGCCTGCCGGGCGAGATGGCGCCATCAGGCGCCAGGTTTAAATCATGCAAGCCATAATCGGCGCTCAGGGCACTGAGCTTGTCAGGGCTTAATTGATCGACGAACACCAGCACCGAGGTGCTTTGGGGATCGACCGCCGGCCTTTCGTCATTGGGGACGATCGCGGCAGCCGTCAGCAATGCCGGTTTGCCTTCGAACAGCGTGAACTGGCTGACCGGATCAATGAGGCTTTCCTGACGCTGGACTGCCTCTATCAGCGTCGCCATCGATGCCGAAAGCCAGGTGGTCGCCGCCTCCTGCACCTGCAACCCGCGCACTACTGCGTATTTGGTTTGCTGATGATCGACCACGAAGACGCCATCGTAGTGATCGATGCTGAACAGGGTTTTGCCCAGGTTCTGCTCGACGTAGGCCCATTGCACATCGACCTTGCCGTTCAAATGGTCGTAGGCGGTCGTCCAGTTTGCATAACTGGCGATGTAGTTTTTCGAAGCGGTGATGCGGTTTTCCAGCGCACGCTGGGTGTAGAACGTGGTCTTGGCCAGGTCCTGGGCGTCCAGCCGCCCGGCAATGTTGAACAAGGCCAACAAGGCGATCAGCACACCCAGAACAAACAGCAAGCCGACGACCCACACCAGGTTGCGGGTTATCGGCGTATGACGGGGAGCGGCGACAGTGGTAACGGCGGTCATATCCATGCAGTTGATCCTGTCAATCGGTAGCCTGATCGGGATGCGACGCTCGCAATGCTTTTTTACCGGGCACTCGCCGAACGCTTTACTGACCATAGCAGCCCTGCTGGGCGTTGGTGCCTGGATAACGCAAGTCATTGCCGCTAATGAAGAACCGATGACACAACCATTGCCAATCGACGGCTGCTGCCCTGTAATTACACGCATCCCCCGCGTACCTGTTGATGCCGAGAATGCAGCGAACACTTCGCTTGAATACGCCGCCATCGCTTGTTATCGCGCAAGAAAAGGAAGTCATGACATGCCCCTCATCCCCCAGCACTTCATCCTCCATGAAACCGAACACTGGATCATCAACCACCGCCTCGACTCGGCACTGCCAGGTTACGTGATGCTCGGCGCAGGAGCGAATGCCAACGCGCTCCACGAACTGCCCGAAAGCGCCCTCGCCCAGCTCGGCCCGCTGCTGGCGAAAACTCAACGGATTGTCGAAACGTTGTTCAAACCCAAACGGCTGTACATCGGTCGTTACGGACATATGCCCGGCCATCCGATTCACTTTCATGTGATACCGATCTACGACTGGGTCGAGGATTTGTTCTGGCAGGATGAACGCTACAGAGTGCTAGAGACCTTCTCATTCCCCAACCCGGAAAGCATCACCGATGGTGCCGAGCTGACGCTGTTTGTCTGGCGTGAGTTTTGTGAACGGGCTGATCCGCCGACTGCACCGGGAATGACAGTAGAAGCAGCGATCAGCCACCTGCGTGAGGCTTTTGCTTGAAACGTACGCC
The DNA here is from genome assembly GCF_054897865.1 of Pseudomonas sp. LS2P72. Lineage (NCBI taxonomy): Bacteria > Pseudomonadati > Pseudomonadota > Gammaproteobacteria > Pseudomonadales > Pseudomonadaceae > Pseudomonas > Pseudomonas sp. LS2P72. The sequence goes on along the minus strand of NZ_CM142708.1, from coordinate 2,672,016 downwards.
GACCACTCGTCAACCAATCGGCACCAACCGCCCTGCCCTTCATACCAACATCAGGTAACGACTCATCTTTGGATACGCACCATGATGATCATCAAAATTTCCTCGCTGTTATTGGCTGGAGTGCTGTCCGCCATGGCCGTCGGCACTTTTGCAGCCTCCGGCGATGGTGCTGATGCGACCAGAACCCAGTCAGGATCAACCGGCGGCTCGACCATGGCGCCCAACAATAACCCTGGCGAACACTCGAGCGACCAAAACGCTAACGGCGGCAATAACGGATCAGGCTCGTCGAGTGGCGGAAATGGTGGCAATGCCGGCAACAGCGGTTCTGGTGCGGGGGGTGGCACGGGTGCGGCGGGCGGTGGAACGGGCGGTGCCGGCGGCGGGACGGGCAGTTGGACGCGTAGAGACAGCCGATGATCGTCGGCTGCTGTCAGTTGGGTGCTACACACCGGCATGTGACCGTCGGCAGGTTCCACTTACCGCTGAACACCTCGGGCTTGAACCTATACAAACGCATGGTCAGATTGAACCTACCCTTCGGCCGTTGACCACGCGAGTGAGCGCTGGAACCTTCCACGTCTTCGCTGTCTGCGCGTCCTTGGGCACGGTCTGCAGCGCTGCTTTGATTTCAGGATCCAGTGCGTCCATGTCGAACGATTTTCCGGGTTCGATACCGATGCGCTTCATCTGCGCCAGGATCGGTTGGTCGGTGATGTGCGCCGGGTGCACTTTGAGCAATTCGGCGGCGTAGGCGAAGTAGTCAGTCGCCGACATGGAGTCGACCTGGACCTTGGGCGGGGTCTTCATGTCCACGGTCAAGTCGATTTTCACGCTGACCGGTTCGGGGCTTTTGCCCAGCCGGGACAAGGGCGTCACCGTATAGCCAGCCTGAATTTTGTGCACCGCCGCATAATCCGCCGCGCCGGCGGTCTCGGTGCGGCCAATGACCCAGACAAAGGGTGTGGGCGCCGGCAGATGATTCAGTCCGGCAGGCACGGTCCCGGTCCAGTCCGGTGGCGTCACCAGAAACTGCCCCGCTTGTGTACCCGTGGTGCGCCAGCCCGGTGAGGCGAACACATCAGTCCACATGTCGAGCATCGGCAGCACGTAAAAACGCCCGTCCGTATCGGGCGCTGCGATCACCAGCGGTTCTTGGGTCAAGTCCAGCCAGGCAATGGAATACAAGGTGTCGACGTTCGAGCCCGCCACCCCTTTGAAATCTGCCGGTGGATAGTGCGGCACGCTGACAAAGGTATTCATCGGACCTTTACCGAATTCCTCTACCGGTTCGATGTTGGTGAATGGCTTGCGGGTGATGTCCGCGGTCAACAGCGGGTAAAAATAAAGATAGGCATCCACGCCGATGGCGTGTGCTTCTTCGGCTGTGACTTTCGATTGAGCGTGGCTCGCGAGCGGAAAGATGGCGCAGGCTGCAACGGTTAGAGCAACGGCTGTCAATGCTTGAGCAATCAACATTTTGACGATCATCCGTGCGGTGGGGAGGCCTGCCGGGATCGGCAGCGTTACCGCAACTCTAGACGATCAATTGGAGTGGGTCTGACCGGCAGACAGCCGGCTGGCCGAGGTGTTGCGCGGGTGAAACACCCTCTCGAGACACTTCAACGATCCGAACGCATCAGCGCCTCGACCCCCCCCTCCATCGACAACACCGCCGAACGGTTTCGCCCCGAATGCTTGGCTTGATACAGCGCCGCGTCCGCACGTTCGATGAACACTTCCATATTGTCCCGCCCCGTCGGCACAAACGAATAACAACCCAGACTGACCGTCACGATGCCCGAGGGTGAACCGCTGTGAATGATGTTCTTGTCCATGACGCTGCGCCGGATCTGCTCGGCAATCACCATCGCGCCGTGAATGTCGGTGTCGGGCAGCAATACCGCAAATTCCTCACCGCCGTAGCGCACAGCCAAATCGGCTTTTCGATGGCAGCACCCCTTCACCGCCCGCGCCACTTCAGCCAGGCAATGGTCCCCTGCCACGTGGCCGTAAGCGTCGTTGTAGCGTTTGAAATAATCGATATCGAGCATGATCAGGCTCAGCGAACTCGACTGCCGCGCGCCTCGGCCGAACTCGATGTCCAGCGCCCCCTCGAACAGCCGGCGATTGCCCAGGCCGGTCAGGCTGTCGTGGGTCGCGATCAGCTTCAGCGCTTCCTTTGCCTTGCGCAAATCCGCCTCGACCTGTTCGCCGACACGCACCTGATAAAGGAACATCCAGCCGAACAGCCCCACGCCCAACACCACCAGGGCAACGATGACCGTGGAGCGAAACGCCGTGTCGTTCCAATCCTTGAGAATCGAATCCCTGGACGAGGCAGCAGACACGACCAGCGGATAAGCGTCGAGCTGACGGTAGCCATACAACCGCACAACACCATCGACCAGCGAGCTGAACATCGCGTTACCGGAAGGCGCGTTGGGCAGCAGTTTCTCGAAGATCTCGCTCTTGGCCAGTGATGTGCCGATCAGCGATTCCACAAACGGCCGTCGCGCCAGCAGCGTTCCGTCGGTCAAGCCCAAAAACATCGAACCGTTGTCATCAATGCTGAAGCTTTTGAAGAACTGATCGAAGTACGCCATCTTGATGCCGGCCAGCAAGACGCCCTGGAAATTGCCATTCTTGTCGTTCACCCGTTTGGATATCGGGATGATCCACTCGCCATTTTCCCGACTGCGAATCGCCGGCCCGATGTGCGCCAGGGACGAGATGTTCTGTTGGTGGAACTTGAAATACTCGCGATCCGACACACCCGGGCCGCGTGGTAGATTTTCGAAGGAACTAACGATCCACTGCCCCTTCTGGTCGAACAGAAATATCCCGTGCAATTGATTCAGCGCCTGCACCCGCCGGGCGAACGTTTTCTGCAAGCGTGGCTGTTGGGGCGCACCGAAACCGTCAGCCTGAATCCAGTCGGCCAGACTGGTCAGCACCAGATCGGCTTGCATGAAGGTGTCTTCGGCCTGCTGCGCCATGGCCCGCGTCAGGTTTGAAGACGCCACTTGCGCCAATGCCAGGTCATGCCGGCGCGACTGCTCCAGTTGCAAGTAAAGCAAACCGCACAGGCTCAGGCACACGACCGCGATAAACAGCACTGCTGCTTTGCGCAGAGGTAACCGTTTCAACGTGACGCCGGTGGCGTTGTGCGGATCGTGAAGAGGGATAGGCAAAAGCGCGTCCTGTAAGGGTAAGGCATGGGTAACACCCCAAAACCCTTATTTTTTGTGAGCTTAGTCTACGAGGGGGTATGGGGCAAATGTCCTTTGGCTAGTTGCCGCAACAGATCATGATCACCCAAAAAAATGGGCGCCCCGAAGGCGCCCATTTCAATAAAGCCCGAACAACCTTTAAATCAACTTGTCGATCTCATCCAATGTCACCCGGGGAATGAGTTCACCCGGAATCCTTGAGGAACTGGACAAGTTGTAGACCTGAAAATCTTCACTCACGACGTACTTCGACAAGATCTCGAACGACGGCAGGATTCTCGTATAAAAATGCTGATCGAGCATGCAGGGTGAGGCAAACGCATCACCCCCTTCGTAAAAACGGCTTATAGATTGATTCAAGTCGACGCCGACCAGAAACACCTTGGTAAACCCCACGTGATAGGCAATCTGTAAAGCCAGATAAGCCACCGTACGCGCATCAAAAAAGCCGCGTTTAAGATTCTTGCTGAAACCAAGGGTTCTGTTACGGCCATTTCCGAGTTTGCGACTTCTGACGAGTTCTTTATCGGCCCTGAAAACCAGGTCAGTCCAGGAGAGCTTGGGGGCTCGGCCGAGTAAATACAGTTCGCCTTCGGGCGCTACTGCCGTATGCCAAATGTGCTCTTGCCACAGTGCAACCCGCTGACTGATACGCATGGCCTCTGAAAACAGTTCGGGTTGCTGTCGGGAAAAGCCTTGATCCGTACAGGCATAAAAGAACGGCTTGATACCTGTCCCGGAGAACTTGGAAATGGCGCCGTTCATTGTGATCATCGGAACGTCTGCAAACTTTTCCAGCGGAAAATCTTTAGCGGACGCCCCCGAGGCAATAATAAACACGGCACCTTTTTGGATGTTGCGGCACTCATCGAGGTCATGCACATCAAGCATACCTGTGTTGAGTGACGGTTTTTTTTGCGCAACATCCATCTTCAATTCCCTATCCTTTGTCATCGAGCGGTGGCTGTTTTGCATTGTGATAGTTTTCAACGGGTGAGCCAACCTTTTGGCTTCGCCAACCCCGGAATCTGCGACGGAGCGCAAAGGTTGACGCAGAGCGCTTGCATCGTTGGTGCATTGATGAGCTGCCCGTTACATACGGATAGCAAGTCCCGCGTCCTTCACGGCCATTGCCGGTTTTGCCCCGTCGCGACAGTGGAAGTGCCTGCTCGTCGCACATCCAGAACGGGCAATTCCGAAGGCAGATTCAATCCCCGCAGTACTGCGGAATCGTACCCGTAGACATCGGGTTTAAACATCACGCGACCATCGTTACTCAGGTCCACCGTCCAGTAAGCCAACAGCACCGGCACCTTAACGGGAAGCCTGATGTTTTCGGTCTTGCCGTTCGCCAGTTGAGTTTGTATCCCGGCACTGTTCCAACGAACCGGGTCGTTGAACAGTAGTTCAACCAACTGCAACGGGTTCTCCACTCGTATGCAGCCTGAACTGGTGGCACGGCGCGATTGTGCAAACAACTCGCGATGCGGCGTGTCGTGGAGGTAAATCGAATACTCATTGGGAAACCGAATGACCACCTTCCCCAGCGAATTATCCGGCCCGGCATCCTGACGCAGCGTGATACCGCGCGCGTTATTCCAGTCGACGGTCGACGGATCGAGCACATTCCCCTCTCGATCAAGGGCTTTTATACGGTTGGTGGCAAGGTAGCCAGGATCTCTTTGAATCTTCGGCAGCATGTCTTTGACGAGGATCGTTGGTGGCACAGTCCAGGTGGGGTTGAACGTTACATAAGTAATCTCGGATTGGAACACCGGCGTACTGCGAAACGGCTTACCGACCTGAACCCGGGAACGCCATATCGCTTTACCGTCGCGATAAAGCGCCACTTTGTAACCCGCAATATCAACGATGACAAAAGTGCCCTGAAGTTTGTACAACAACCAACGCGCACGCTCCATGTTCACCCGAACCTGGTCTATCCGCGCCTCTACGGGCACATTCAATGCAGCCAGTGTCGCGGCCCCCGCCACGCCATCTGCCCCCAGGTACTGCTCGGCCTGATACTTTTTCACCGCTGCGGTGACGCTGTCATCGTAATCAGTACGTTTCTTGATGGATGGGGCCAGATAGCCACCCACCACCAAACGTGCCCGCAACTGCGCGACAGAAGCGTCGTCCATGCCTGGCTTGAGCGATTGGCCTTCGGCAATCTTCGGCCAACCACCCGCGTCGCGAACCTTGCGCAGTTGCGCCAGGCCCACGCGCAGACTGCGGTAAACCGCCTCTTGTGGTGGCGCTTCGGCGAAAGCGCGCGCCACGTCATGAGCATCGAGCCCGGCGAACAAGTTATTCATGTCGCCACGCGGATCGGCGCCGACAGGGTCGAAATTCCAATGAATGTCCAGACGCGAAGGGTCAACCTTGCCGCGCCGCAATTGCAGCAGCGCCGTGATAAAGGTCCGGGTGGCCGCGATATCGAACGCCGCCCGTTGCGCCACCGTCGGCTCTGCTGCTTGCATCAATGCTCGGGCGTTCGTCAACTCATCAATATGAAAGTCCGCGGGGTCCAAGCCATCGGCCTGGGTCTCGCTCAGGCTTTTCAATAACTGGATGACATCGCTGTCGTTCGCCCAGGCCGAGCGATAACTCCGATGCATGTAAAAATCCATGACCACGCGACTCGGATCCACCCGTCGATGACCACGGGAAGTGAGTAAAGGTGGAAACGCTGAACTCAATGGCTCAAGTGCCGCCTGAATCGTTTGAGCGACGACATCGTCAGGTGCTGCGCCAGTTCTGCTGATGACGGCAGATACCGTCTCAATCGGCGAAGTTTCTGCAATCGCGGCGCCGCTGATCAGAAAGCCCATAAAAAAGACGCGGCTTATGACGAATAACCTTGTTAACTGCCCCATGGATAATCCTTAATCGCCCCGTATTCAACGGCTAGCATCCTGCACACTGCTAGACTCGAAATATTCATGTGAGACTTACATATGGCGCTAGACCGCTTTGGTTTCCTATTCACGGCCCTGCTGCTGACGTCAGTTTCGGTACCGGCAGCCTACGCCGATTCGCTTGCTGCCGCGCTGCTCAAAGCAGCACCAGGCGCCAACGCCAAAGTTATCGGGCTGGCCGTACGCGCTACCCAATGCAGCTTGGCCCAAGGTAAAGCACCTGTCCAAAGACTTGCTGTCATCGACTACTCACTGCCTTCGACCGAACAACGGTTGTGGGTATTCGATCTGAAGAAACGTAAATTACTGTTCCACGAACTGGTCGCCCATGGTCGCAACAGCGGCGAGAACATGGCGGTCAAGTTCTCCAACCAAAATGAAAGCTTTGCCACCAGCCTCGGTTTGTACCGCACCCAGTCGAGCTATGTCGGCCAGAACGGTTACTCCTTGCGCATGGAAGGTCTGGAGCCGGGTTTCAATGACAACGCATTTGAGCGGGCAATTGTTATCCACGGGGCGCCCTATGTCAGTCCGGTTCTTGCACGAGCGAATGGCCGCATCGGTAGAAGCCTGGGGTGTCCGGCTGTGCGGCCGGCGATTGCGCATAAGTTGATTGATTCGATGAAGGATGGGCAGTTGTTGTTTTCTTACTACCCGGATCAACGCTGGTTGAAGTCGTCCTCGTATATCAATTGCGGTGGCGGCACTGTGGCCGCAGCGTCAACGCCCGATACACGCCAATAAATACGGCACGAACCTGACAAAACTGTAATCCCCACCTCAGCCTGCTGAAAGGCAGCGCCCGTTAGCCTCGTTGTCAAGCTCTCTCCACGCTGGCGGACCGGGAAAACGGCATGCATTCCAACACATCAAGACGCACCTTCGTGAAGGGGCTGGCCGCGGGCGGGCTCCTCGGCGGCCTCGGGTTATGGCGCACGCCTGTCTGGGCGGTCACCAGTCCCGGCGAGCCTCAGGTGCTGGCGGGCACCGATTTCGACCTGTTCATCGGCGAAACCCCGGTCAACATCACCGGCAACCCGCGCACTGCGATGACCATCAACGGCGGTATTCCCGGGCCCCTGCTGCGCTGGCGCGAAGGCGACACGGTGACGCTGCGGGTGAAGAACAAACTCAACGCCGACACCTCCATTCACTGGCACGGCATCTTGCTGCCGGCCAACATGGACGGCGTACCGGGACTGAGCTTTCACGGCATCGAACCGGGTGGAATGTACGTCTATCAATTCAAGGTTCGACAGAACGGCACGTACTGGTACCACAGCCATTCAGGCTTACAGGAACAGTCGGGCGTTTACGGGCCGCTAGTGATCGATGCGAAGGAGCCGGAGCCTTTCCAGTACGACCGCGACTATGTGGTGATGCTGACCGACTGGACCGACGAAGACGCCGTCGACCTGATGAAGACGCTGAAAAAACAGTCCGATTACTACAACTACAACAAGCCCACCGTGGGTGATTTCATCCACGACGTCAGCGAGAAAGGTTGGGGTTCCACGGTCGCCGATCGAAAGATGTGGGCCGAAATGAAGATGAATCCCACGGACCTCGCCGACGTCAGCGGCTCAACTTACACCTACTTGATGAACGGCCAGGCCCCGAACTCGAACTGGACGGGCGTGTTCCGGCCGGGCGAGAAATTGCGCCTGCGCTTCATCAATGGCTCCGCCATGACGTACTTCGACGTACGCATTCCCGGGCTGAAAATGACGGTGGTCGCTGCGGATGGGTTGCACGTCAAACCGGTGAGCGTCGATGAGTTTCGCATTGCGGTGGCGGAGACCTTCGATGTGATTGTCGAGCCGACCGAAGCGGCTTACACCTTGTTCGCCCAGTCGATGGATCGGACTGGCTATGCACGCGGCACACTTGCAGCGAAGGCTGGTTTATCCGCGCCGGTACCGCCGCTGGACCCTCGACCGCTGGTGACCATGGATGACATGGGCATGGGCGGAATGGATCACGGCAGCATGGCGGGCATGGATCACAGCGCCATGGCCATGCCCGGCATGCAGTCCCACCCTGCGACGGAAAACAACAACCCGCTGGTGGACATGCAAGCCATGACCACCGCCCCCAAACTCGATGATCCCGGCCTCGGCCTGCGCAACAACGGCCGCCGCGTCCTGACCTATTCCGACCTGCGCAGCACCTTCGAAGACCCGGACGGCCGCGAGCCGAGCCGTACTATCGAACTGCACCTCACCGGCCACATGGAGAAATTCGCCTGGTCGTTCAACGGTGTGAAGTTCTCCGATGCCGAACCCGTGCGCCTCAAATATGGCGAGCGGGTTCGGGTGGTGCTGGTCAACGACACGATGATGACTCACCCGATCCATCTGCACGGCATGTGGAGCGACCTCGAAGACGAGAACGGCGAGTTCATGGTGCGCAAACACACCATCGATATGCCGCCCGGTTCCCGGCGCAGCTATCGGGTGACCGCCGATGCGCTCGGCCGTTGGGCCTATCACTGCCATCTCCTGTACCACATGGAAATGGGCATGTTCCGTGAAGTTCGCGTGGAAGAATGAGGCGCCTGACCATGACCAGACTCACTCCAATCTCATTGGTACTCGTGACCGCGAGCCTGACACTCTCTTCGGCGATGGCCGCCACTGACGACATGCAGAACATGGATCACAGCCAGATGCAGGGCATGGACCATAGCCAAATGCAAAGCATGGACGACGGCCAGATGCAGCCCGCTGCGCCGACTGAAAGCCGCACGCCGATCCCGGCGTTGACCGATGCCGACCGCGCCGCTGTGTATGCCAGTCCGTCCGGCCACAAGGTGCATGACACAGCGCTCAACCATTACTTCCTCGCCGATAAACTCGAATGGCAGGACGCTGACGACGGCAGCACCCTGGCCTGGGATCTCTCTGGCTGGATTGGCGGCGACATCGATCGCCTGTGGTTGCGCTCCGAAGGCGAACGCACCAACGGCAAAACCGAAGACGCCGAAATCCAGGCCCTGTGGGGGCACGCGATCTCCCCGTGGTGGGACGTGGTGACCGGCGTTCGCCAGGATTTCAAACCCGGCGACCCGCAAACCTGGGCCGCGTTTGGCGTACAAGGCATGGCGCTGTACAACTTCGAAACCGAAGCCACCGCCTTCATCGGCGAAGGCGGCCAAACCGCCGCGCGACTGGAAGGCGACTACGACATCCTGCTGACCAACCGGCTGATCCTGCAACCGACCGCCGAACTCAACTTCTACGGCAAAAACGATCCGCAACGGGGTATCGGTTCAGGGTTATCCAACACCGAAGCCGGCCTGCGACTGCGCTATGAAATCCGCCGGGAAATCGCGCCTTACATCGGCGTGACCTGGAACCGCACCTACGGCAAAACCGCCGACTACGCCAACGATGAAGGTGAGGATCGCAGCGAAGCACGCCTGGTCCTCGGTGTTCGCCTATGGTTCTAAAACGCATTAACTCGACAACCAAAAAAACAACCGCTTAAAGCGGTAAGAGGCCTTGCATGCGCATGATTAAAACTACCGCTGTTGCCCTTGGGCTGCTCATGAGCACGCTCGCTCAGGCACACCCGAAACTGCTCTCCTCCACTCCGGCGGAAGGTGCGGATGGCGCGGCACCGAGCAAGATCGAACTGCACTTTTCCGAAAGCCTCATGACCCAGTTCTCCGGCGCAAAACTGGTCATGACGGAAATGCCCGGCATGGCGCACTCCCCCATGCCCATGAAAGCCAAAGTCTCTGGTGGCAGCGATCCGAAAACCATGGTCATCACACCGCTTTCGCCACTGCCTGCCGGCACCTACAAAGTCGAATGGCGCGCCGTGTCTTCGGACACCCACCCGATCACCGGCAACGTCACGTTCAAAGTGAAGTGATTGATGAACGACTCGCTCAGCATTGCACTGCGCTTTGGGTTGTATGTGGATTTGATGCTGTTGTTTGGGCTGGCGCTGTTTGGGCTGTACAGCCTGAAAGAACAGGAGCGGGTGTCAGGGGTGGCGCTGCCGCTTCGGTCGATGTTGACGGGGGCGGCGTTGCTGGGCGTGCTGCTTTCCGTCGCCAGCATGGTGATGATGACGAGCGCCATGAGCGGTGAAACGGACTTTGCCGAGCTGCGTCCGCATATCGAGATGATGGTGTTGGAGACGGATGTCGGGTTGGCCTGCGTCGTGCGCATCCTCGCGCTGGTTATCGCCAGCCTGGCGGTGATGCTCAATCACCGTGCGTCCGGATTCAGCCTGCTGATCGCGTCTTTTGCCGGCGCTATCGCCCTGGCCAGCCTGGCCTGGAGCGGTCATGGGGCGATGGATGAAGGCAGCCTTCGTTATTGGCATTTCATCACTGACATCTTGCATCTGCTGGCGTCGGGGGCCTGGTTCGGTGCGCTGGTCGCGCTTGCCTTGATGGCAAAGATCAACGATCTGCAAACCGAGGAACGCATCAGATTGCTGGCGCGAGCTGTCAGCCGATTTGAATGGGTGGGTGCAGTGATCGTGGCCGTCATCACGGTCACGGGCGTCGTGAATTACCTGTTCATCGTGGGCCCAACGCTCGACGATGTATTGCTCAGCACCTACGGGATTTTGCTGTCCATCAAAATCGCGCTGTTTGCCGGGATGCTAGTGCTCGCCGCGTTGAACCGGTTTCACTTAGGGCCGTTTTTGGAGCGGTCGTTGCGTGAGGGTTTGTATCGGGTGGCCGCGATTACGTTGCGGCGCAGCGTGGTGGTTGAATTGGCGGCGGCGGTGTTGATTGTGGGGTTGGTGGCTTGGTTGGGGACGTTGAGTCCGGAAATGGAGATGAGCGCGGAGTAACGTAAAGGGGCACCACTTGATATGGATCAATGATGGCCTCTTGCTCGGGACTAAGCTCAAGGTAACCCCTCGGATCGGGTACACACTATGCTCTGGTTCCGCACTCACCTACCGCTGCTGATCCGCCAAGTGCTCGCACTGTGGCCGCCAGTACGCCTGCGCTTCGTTCGCTTCAACGATTTAAACCGTTCTCCGAGCGTCCGGAATACCGGACGTCCCCTTTGGCTTCGCCTCTTTAGCGCGACTCAATAGTTCCTGTACGTCCCTGACTCACTGGAGGTTGCCATGCATACGCACTTCAAAACACTCGTCGCCGCACTGCTCATCAGTAGCCCATTGGTTGCTCTGGCCGTCGAGGAACATCACCCTGACACACCGCCAACCGCACCGGCCACCGCCACCGCTACCGCCACCACGCAAGACAAGGCCATGAGCGAACAGATGCAAAAGATGCAAGCGGCCCACGAAAAAATGATCGCCGCAAAAACCCCGGCCGAACGCCAGGCCGCCATGCAAGAAGGCATGGCCACGATGAAGGACAGCATGGGCATGATGCACAACCATTGCCAAGGCATGGGAATGGGCAAAGGTATGTCCGGCGGCAAGGACCGCTCAGACCAGATGATGGGCGTGATGATGAAAATGATGGATCAGCAGTCGAGCATGATGAAGATGCCGATAAACAACTAACGCCCTTAAAGAAGCGCTTGACCTTGCCATCGTGGCAGGGTCAACGATCGATCCACGTCATCACACCACCTGCCGCTCAGAGTAAAAGAGGCTTACGCAATGAACAGCACTGAACTGCAAGTCGAAGGCATGAACTGCGGGAGCTGCGTCAAACACATCAACGCCGCGTTGCAGCCGCTCGCCGGGGTGGGTGAAGTGACAGTCGATCTGGCGTCCGGTCGGGTCAAGGTAACTGGGGATGCCGAGAGCGATGTTCTGTTATCCGCACTGAAGGAGGCAGGATATCCAGCAAGCGTACTGACAGAAGACCAGCATGAAGGTGTAAAGAAAAAATCTGGCTGCGGCGGTTCAAGTTGCTGCTGTCACTGAGTCCGCCCCGGGCAGGATGATGTTGAGCGGGGCAGCAGAAAGTAAGTATTCTCAGCCCCCACTCCATCATGGAAGCCGGATAACAATGAACAACCTGAAAAGCACACTGATGCTCGGTGGCCTGCTCGCTCTATCGTTTGCCGCTCAGGCAGAGCCATCGCACTTGGACAGCGTCATCCAACAGGGCCAACTGCGCGTGTGCACAACAGGCGACTACAAACCCTATACCGTCAAAGCCGAAGACGGCGAATACTCGGGCATCGACATCGCCATGGCCCGTTCGCTGGCCGACAGCCTGGGCGTCAAAGTCGAGTGGGTGCAAACCACCTGGAAAACCCTGATGCCCGACATGCTCGCGGGCAAATGCGACATCGGCGTCGGCGGCATCTCCGTCACGCTGGAGCGCCAGAAAAAAGCCTTCTTCAGCACCACGCTGGACGTCGACGGCAAAATCCCGCTGGTGCGCTGCGAAGATCAGGCGCTGTACCAGACCATCGAGCAAATCAACCAACCTTCGGTTCGATTGGTCGAACCGGCCGGCGGCACTAACGAAGCCTTTGTTCACGCCTTTCTACCCAAGGCGCAATTGCGCCTTCACGACAACGTGACCATCTTCCAGGAGCTGCTGGACAAGAAGGCTGACGTGATGATCACCGATGCTTCGGAAGCGCTGTATCAGCAGAAACTCAAACCCGGTCTGTGCGCCGTGAACCCGAAGCAATTCATGCAATACGGCGAAAAGGCTTACTTGCTGCCGCGTGATGACATGACTTGGAAGTTGTACGTCGATCAGTGGCTGCACCTGGCCAAAGTCTCAGGCAACTACCAAAAAGTGTTGGGCCAGTGGATAGCAACACCCGAGTCCAAATAACCGCCACCTACACAATCCCGGTAGCAGCTGGCGAAGCCTGCGTCCGACTGCGCAGCAGTCGCCAACCCCAAGCACACGGCACATCAGGCAAAACGCAAAACGGCGGAAACACTTCCGCCGTTAATCGTCGTGCAACAACCCCGAACTGTACTCGCCGAAGCTGTTGCCTAGCGCACTGCCATGGAAATTCATCTTATTGGGGTTGTTGGTAGGCCCCGGACCAAAACCGGCAGACGGCAGGGTGGCTTCCGAATATTCGCTTTGGGTGCTTGCACCCGAACAGGCGCTCAATAGCAATGCGCCGGCGATCAGAGCGACTTTGAAGAGGTTCGAGATCATTTTTCAGTTTCCTGTGGGCTGGAAGCGCGGTGACCTTAGGTAGTCATCCTATGCCGCGAGACCGCCAGGGATTATGAAACTTTGCTGGGCGACAGCGTTGGTTCAGGTACTGATTGCTAGAAGCAAAAAAGGGGGTTCCCCAGACAAACTGTCAAAAGAGTAACGTCCTACACGACTCTGGGAATTGTCCGTACACTTGTCCATTGCTGTGCTTTTGTCACGAGGCCTATAGTCCGGTCCACGCCCAAATGGCGTATCGGGTTTGGCGACTCGATGATAAGGCACAGAAACCTCCGAGCCAGCTCGGAGAGTTTCTAAACGCACTTGGCTACCTTTTTTTTGGTGGCTGTGCGTGGGAGATCTTCGGGTCTGCCGGTTTGTGCCTTGTCCGGTTCGCCAACCCGCGTACAGCTACCACCCTTTGTTTGGCGACAACGAGTGGTAGGTGATCTCACTACACTTCAAGGCAATCACTCATGAAAGAATTTATGGCTTTAACCAGCAACGCAGATGACCTTCCCTCGCTGTATGTGAATACCACGCAACCGCTGCATTCACTGCTTAGCACCGCACGCTACCGAATTGGTGCGGTAACACAGATCCTGGAAAACCTCGCAATGCGCGGCGATACACCACGGATTCGGTGATACTCAGCGACTTCGCAATGCTTTGCTGCATACCCTTGCGCGATGGTTGTGATGTGCTGGATGTCGTTGCGCGACGTATGGATGCTGAACCGTCCTGATGTCACAAAGGGGCGCCCAACCCGGACGCCCCTTCGGATTCATGGAAGATGGCAGCAAAAAGAAGCTCCGTGTACCGCCTTTGCGGTTTGCCCGGATACCATCAATCACATAAGCTGATCAGCATGAATACACATCCTTCGGAGGCTCCGATGGCCACCACTAAAAAAAACCGACAAGCCGCGCAGAAAGGTCATCCATAAAGAACTAACGTTTCTGGATGTTCGGGAAGCAGCGCGTGATGGGCAAAAAGTGTTCGATACGTTTGTGATCACTGGCAAGCTTCCAATTACAAAGTAGGCCTGGATGCCGGCAGTCAAAATTGCTGCAGTATTTCAAAAAGTCAAACACTGGAAAACAAAAAAAACTGGTGATTGGCCGGCTTTTTGCTCCTCGCCGCAGCCAAGCAAACTCGGAAAAATAAATCAGTCCCCTTTTCTGCTAGTCCCCTTTTCTGCTATTGAGTCGTTCCACATGGTTGTCGCTCGCTACATCTTGCTGTTCCTAGGGTCGTCCGCCGGGTTGAGGTAGGTGATCCCCCAAGGCCCCGTGCCGTGGAGTTGGAGCACAGTTTCCTGTTCTCGACTGGCGCCGTACATCGACATGCCGACGGGAATGATCAGGGTGTCCCCCGGGTTATAGGCTTTGGCCCGGGCCGAATCGAATTTGTCTCCGGTGGCGAAGTAGAAGGTGCCCGAGATAACGGTTACGCGCTCGGTCACGGGATGGGTATGCACGCCGATTTTCGTATTTGCCGGCAGCTTCAAGCGCAGGGTGAAGGGCTCGGCGGCTTTCAGGTCACCTTCAATCACTGCAATCATCGCGCCGGGCCCCACCGACGGCGCAGCTGTCCACTTGAGTTCGGATGGGGTGGCGGTAATCAAACCCGATCCCTCGGCCTGGGCGGCAGATGCCAGGAAGGCTGCGCTAAGCAAGGCCAACGAAACAGCGACAGCTTTGTGGGAGCGCATCATGGTTTCCTCGTGTTTGGGGACTGTGGGTGTATCACTGCAGAGGCAAACATAGCTTCAACACACGGTATTAATGATGACGGTAGCCGAATGTTGTAGCGCCGATATAACCAATGTGAACAACCCTATAACGCAATGGTCTGGACTTGCTACTTTTCGGAAAAATGGGGACGGAAAAATGGGGACAGACTTATTTACTTATAGCGATCCAGTCGATTTCCTCCCATGCCGTTGCTCAGATTTCCTGAACAATCACAGTAAGCCTCACCTAAGCCCCGCAACCCCAATCCTGATAAACTCCCCACCTCCCAGCCTCACCCATTTCAGAACCGCCAATGCCCCCAATCACCGCCACACCCGCCCCGCTCTCCCGCCGCTTCTCCGTCGCCCCGATGATGGATTGGACCGATCGCCATTGCCGTTTTTTCCTACGCATCCTCTCCAAACACGCCCTCCTCTACACAGAAATGGTCACCACCGGCGCGCTGCTCAACGGTGATCACGACCGTTTCCTGCGTCACAACGAAGCCGAGCACCCGCTTGCCCTGCAACTCGGCGGCAGTGTGCCGCTGGATCTGGCGATGTGCGCGCGGATGGCGCAGGAGCACGGTTACGACGAGGTGAATCTGAATGTTGGCTGCCCGAGTGATCGGGTGCAGAACAATATGATTGGTGCGTGCCTGATGGGGCATCCGCAGTTGGTGGCCGATTGTGTGAAGGCGATGCGCGATGCGGTGTCGATTCCGGTGACGGTGAAGCACCGCATCGGGATTAATGGGCGGGACAGTTACGAGGAGTTGTGTGATTTCGTCGGCACGGTTCGGGATGCCGGGTGCACGAGTTTTACGGTGCATGCGCGGATTGCGATTCTGGAGGGGTTGTCGCCGAAGGAGAACCGCGACATTCCGCCTCTGCGTTATGACGTAGCGGCGCGGTTGAAGACGGATTTTCCGGAGCTGGAGATTATTCTCAACGGTGGGATCAAGACGCTGGAAGACTGTCACGAGCATTTACAGACATTCGACGGCGTGATGCTGGGTCGTGAGGCCTATCACAATCCTTATGTGATGGCCGAGGTGGATCAGCAGCTATTCGGCAGCACGGCGCCGGTGATTAGCCGAGCCGAGGCGCTGGCGCAATTGCGGCCTTATATAGCGGCGCATATTGATGCGGGCGGCTCGATGCACCACATCACTCGGCATGTGCTGGGTCTGGGCACCGGGTTTCCGGGGGCGCGCAAGTTTCGGCAGTTGTTGTCGGTGGATATTCACAAGGCTAAAGAGCCTTTGGTGTTGCTGGATCAGGCAGCGGAGTTGTTGGAGGGGCGTTGATCAGTTGCGTTGGTCAACTCCTCCAGCCCGTGTTTGTTGTGCCGGGATAATGCGTCTTTACCGAAGCGGCTGGTCTGTTCCAGGATCAGCTTCGTTTTCACCGCCCATCGTTCCCTGTTCCGTTGAGCATTGATTTCCAAAAATCCTTACCCTAATGTAAGGAAAATCTGACTTGACGGAGTATCCACCATGGCAACCGCCACACTGACCTCGAAAGGACAAATCACAATTCCGGCACAGGTTCGGGCTTCTCTTGGCCTCGACACGGGGGATCGCATTGAATTTGTAGCCATAGGCGATGGTAAATTCGCCATTATGGCCGCGACTCATTCGGCTCGCGACCTCAAAGGACTCATACGCAAGCCCGCTAAAGCTGTAAGCATCGAGGACATGAACCAGGCCATCGCGGTACGAGGATCCAAAGCCATATGATAGGTCTGGATACCAACGTACTGGTCAGGTATGTCGCTCAGGATGATCCAAAGCAGTCAGCTAAAGCCTCCGAACTGATTGAGTCGCTGACAATAGCTTCTCCTGGGTTCATCACGATGGTTTCGATAGTCGAGTTGGTCTGGGTACTTCAATCCTGCTACGAGAGCGCAAAAAGCGAGATCATTACTGTCCTCGAAACGCTTTTGCGGACTCGTGAATTGACGGTGGAAAACTCCGAAATTGTTTGGCAGGCGCTGCGTAGATACTCACAGGCCAACGCAGACTTCGCAGATTGCTTGATTGAGCGCAGCGCCAACGCGGCAGGCTGCGAGTACATCGTCACCTTCGACAGCAAGGCCGCCAAGACGGCAGGCATGCGTCGCTTGGCGTGACTTGGCACGCTCAGATCAACCGCTTTGCATTCGTAGCGCGACACGCCCAAGAGAGAAATGGAATACCACCGAGCTCGCCTTCAGTATCAATTCAATAAACTCCAACCTATCCGCGATGGCATCTTTCCGGCCTACGGTGGGAACATCGAGTTTGAGTTATTTAGCTTCTTTGAGGTCTGTTATCACCTCAAAGACTGGGTAAAACACTCCCCTAGCTACGCCTCGCTCAGCAACGTGGAAGACTACATAAGCCAAAGCCCTGCACTGAGAATATGCGCCGACGTCTATAACAAGCTTAAGCACAGGAAGCTTGATAGGAAGTTGCGAAGCGGGTCAGAACCTGGAGTCTTCATGATCACATCTACGATGACTGTCGGTCCAATTGGGACTACCTCGATCGTGAGCATCGACGAGGCAAGAATTGAGACTGAACGTGGCGATGAATGCTGTTTTGAGCTCGCTCAGGAATGCATGGAGGCGTGGAAGACGTATTTCATCTTGAACAATGTCACTTAGCCTCAGCTCCATCGGCATTAAGCCGCGTTAGCCGTCAGACCGGTTGAACCTGTGGTCTGATTTGGCATCGTATTTATCGACACCGCGCCCCGCCATTCAAACAGCCGTTTTCAGGTTGTTGCCGCTGGGGCCCTCGATACGTACACGCACCCTTGAGTGGCCGTCAGCGCTCGGGTAATGTCATTAGACCCATAGGACAGAGCACGCCCATGACTTCCAAGCTGGAACAACTCAAACAAATGACCACCGTGGTTGCCGACACCGGCGACTTCGAAGCTATCGCTCGCGTTAAACCCGTGGACGCTACTACCAACCCTTCGCTGCTGCTGAAAGCGGCGGCGATTCCCGGTTATGCCGAGTTGCTGAATACCTGCATTCACGACTGCAAGGGCGATGTGGGCCTGGCCAGCGACCGTTTTGGCGTCGCGGTCGGGCAAGAAATTCTGAAAGTGATCCCTGGCCGTATTTCCACCGAAGTGGATGCGCGCCTGTCGTTCGACACTGACGCCGTATTGAAGCGTGCGCACCGTCTGGTCGAGCTGTATGACAAGGCCGGCATTGGCCGTGACCGCGTGCTGATCAAGATCGCTTCCACCTGGGAAGGCATCCGCGCTGCCGAGAAGCTGGAAAAGGAAGGCATTCAGACCAACCTGACGTTGCTGTTCTCGTTCGCTCAGGCTGCGGCGTGTGCTGATGCAGGTGTGTTCCTGATTTCGCCGTTCGTGGGTCGCATCTACGACTGGTACAAAAAGGCCAACGGCAACGACTACACCGGCGCGGATGATCCGGGCGTGCAGTCGGTGACGCGTATCTACAACTACTACAAGGCCAATGACTACAAGACTGTGGTCATGGGTGCGAGCTTCCGTAACCTGAATCAGATCGAGCAGTTGGCCGGTTGCGACCGCCTGACCATCAGCCCGGATTTGATCGATAAGCTGGCGGCGGACACTGGCAAGCTGGAACGCAAATTGGCGCCGGGGCAGGCTGGTGAAGCTCGTTTGAGCTTGAATGAAGCGCAGTTCCGTTGGTTGTCCAACGAGGACGCGATGGCGACCGAGAAACTGGCTGAAGGCATTCGTCAGTTCGCTCGCGACCAGGAAAAGCTTGAGGCGTTGCTGCAAGCCAAGCTCTGATCCAATAAGAGCAAACGCAAAAAGGGCGAACCCTCACAGGTTCGCCCTTTTTTATGCGTTGATGGCAGGGACTGAGTTGGCTTCGCACTGGGTGATTTGGCGGCCGTCAGGACGCCATCGCGAGCAAGCTCAGCTCCTACGAGGGATGTGTGTTGAATCAGTGTGAGAGCCGGGCTTGCCCGCGATGGGGCCAGACCGATCCACACTCATTAGAAGATCAGTGACGCTCGAGCGCGTTCACCAGATCATGGAATGCTTCACGATTGGAGTCGTTCAGGCCCATGAGGATCTTGTGTGCTTCGAGCACTTTGATCCGCACCACTTCTTCGGACTGATCCTGGTCTGGCAGGTCGGTCAGGCACTCAGGGCACGGGATCGGGCGGTCAACGATGTTGAACACTTGCTCGAAGCCCATGGACTGCAGCAGACGGGTGATGTCTTCGTGGGTGGTGACGACGGTCGGCAGCAGGCCGACTTTTTGCCGCGACAGGATCGACAGTTTGGCCAAAAGGCCAAGGGTGGTGCTGTCGATGCTGCGGGTTTCGGTCAGGTCGATCACGATCGCATTGAAATTCAACGCCGTGAAGATCCGCTCAATAGTCGCATCCAACGCCGAACACAGGGTCAGGCGAACTTCACCGACGAATTTCAGGACGAAGGTGCCATCCTGCTCGGCGAACTGGATTCTACCGGTACTCATTAAAGATTCCTGCTCAACACCAACAGGGCGATATCATCCGGCATCTCCCCTAGCGTGGCCAATCCAAAAACCTGCCGCAGACCATCCAGGCTGCCGCCCGCTGCCTTGACCCGTTGGGGCAAAGCCGCTTCTTTTTCTTTGAGTGTAGGTTCTGGCAAAAGGTCCAGAATGCCATCGGACATCAGCGTCAGGCTGAACGTCGGCGGCAGATCCAGTACGTGGTCTTCGTAGGTGGCTTCGTTGAAGAGGCCCACCGGCAGACCACGCCCTTCCAGATAACGAACACTGTCTGGCGTGTACAACACAGGCAACGGCAAATGACCACCGATGCTATAGGTCAACAAACCTGTCTCCTCGTCGATGACTCCACCGACCATTGTGACGTGTTTACCCAGCTTACAACTGATCAGGCCTCGGTTGATATGACCAAGGACCTCTGAAGGCTTGAATTCCGGCAATGTACCGCTGCGCTTGGACTCGAACAGCAAGCGCGTGGTCATGAACTTCAGCAGCACGGTAACGAAGGCTGAAGAGGCGCCATGACCGGAAACGTCCGCCAGGTAGAAGGCTACCCGACGCTCGTCGACCCGAAAGTAGTCGACGAAATCACCCGACAGGTACAGCGACGGGATGATCTGGTGAGCAAACTGGAACTCGTCGATGGTCCAGGGGCTGACCGGCAGCATGTTCATCTGCACCTGGCGACCGGCGTTCTGGTCTTCCTGGAGCAGGTTCAGGCTGGCGGCGAGCTCGCGGTTGGCCTTTTCCAGCTTCTCGCGGTAGCGCTGGTTTTCCAGCAGCAGGCGCGCACGATCCAGGGCCCGGCGCACAGAGTGCTCGAGCACAGCCAGATCTTCGAGAGGCTTGATCAGGTAGTCCGCCGCGCCCAGGCGCAGGGCCTCGACCGCGTCGTTCATCACGCCGGCGCCCGAAACCACGATCACCGGGGTTTGTGGCGACAGCTCGGTGACCTGGCGAATGAGTTCGAGTCCGCCCATCTGTGGCATGCGCAGATCGCAGATGACCAAGTCGGGCTTGTCTTGCTCGAATACCTGAAGACCCTGCTGGCCATTGCTGGCCTGCAAGACGCTGAAACCACTGTCTTCCAAATAGGCGGCGAGGCTCGCGCGCACTACTTCGTCATCATCGATTATCAGCAGCGTGGCACTGGTTTTTGGCATGTGGGCAAACGGCGCCAGAATTAGGTTGGCGTAGCAGGCAGGGGCTTTGTCCCGGCTCACACTACTGGATTCGCTTTCTAGCCTCTCTACTGCACTGTTTTCGAGCGTTTGCCCTACACACAGGTACACCAGAGGTGCCCTTCTAAGGCGCAGACGGTACTCCCATCCGCGGGGCGTTTCAAGCTCACGCCGATGGTCGCTTGACGACTTTCGATTTCAAATCACCGGGAGTTATAAGAACAGGCAAAACCGTAACGTAATGGAAGGTTCAAACCCACGAGCCAAACCGGTCCTGGAAGCCAAACGAAAGAAGGCGGCCCACTGGCCGCCTTCTTCGTTTTACCGGTCGAGATCAAAAATCGTCTTCGACCTGGCCGTCTTTGACTTTGAATTCGCGGTTCTGCAAGTACGCATTGCGGATGAAGATGTACTTGTCGCCGCTGATCAGCTTCTCGCTCGACAGCAGACTGGCGCGGGTGTCGACGATGTTCAGGCCGAAGATCGAGTTACGCACAGGCACGTCGTGGATGTACCGGTACGGACCGGTGTAGCCGTCGACATACTTGGACGGCGCGTCACGCAAGGTGCTTGGGCCCAGAAGCGGCAGCATCACGTACGGGCCGCTGCCTACGCCCCAGTAACCGAGCGTCTGACCGAAGTCTTCGTCATTGCGTTGCAGGCCCATCTTGGTGCCCACATCGAAGAAGCCCAGCAGGCCGAAGGTAGTGTTGAAGATCAAGCGTGCGGTGTCGACGCCAGCAGCGGCCGGTTTGGCCTGCAAGATGTCGTTGGCGAGGTTGGTGACATCACCGACGTTGCGGAACATGTTGTGGATGCCGTCTTCAAGGAACTGCGGCGTCACGAACTGATAGCCCTGGGCCAAAGGCTTCAGCGCATAGGTGTCGAGCACATCGTTGAATTTGTAGATCGGGCGGTTGATGCTTTCCCAAGGGTCGTCTTCCGAGGCTGCCTGGGCAACGAACGGAACCAGCAATACGCTGGCAAACACACAAAGCTGAGCTAGATGATTGCTCCAGCGCATAGAAAACTCCTTGGATTGTACTGACGCGGGCGCTTGGCCCAAGCGTAAAGCGGGCTAGTATAAGACGGAAAAGCCGCTTTAGGCAGCACCGTGCGAGGCAGCCTACGGATGATTCGTGATGATTGTGAGCGAATCACATCAGTGTCACTCAACTGTCACCGTCGCCCCCTAGCCTTGAGGCTATTTCAGGGACGTTGATATGCCGCACGCCGAAACCTTGCCCCACATTGCGCCCAGCCTGACCGCCGTCCTGTTCGGCCTCAGTGGTTGCCTGGTGGACTTCGGTGCCCGAACACGCGCGCACGGCATCCCCTCTGCCCTACACACCGAGGCCACGCCCGGCGCGTTGGACAGTCTGCGCAGCTTGCAGCAACAGCAGATTCCCTGTGCCTGGATCGATGAACTCCCCCCTGCCCTCAGCCATTCCCTGGCCGCTGCATTGCCTTCATGGATCAAATCCTCGCAACACCTGGAAACAAACAATCCGTGGCCGGCACCGCACGCCTGCTGGCAAGCCTTGATGACGTTGAATGTCGAACGACTGGAGGGTTGCGTGCTGGTCAGCGGCGAGCCGCGATTGTTGCAAGCAGGGCTCAATGCCGGATTGTGGACGATTGGACTGGCGTCCTGCGGCTCACTCTGCGGTCTGGCGCCTAACGAATGGCAGGCGCTGACTCAGCAGGAACGAGAATTCAAACGCGGCAAGGCAACGGTGCAACTGTTCGGCCTGGGCGTGCATTCGGTGATCGATCATCTCGGTGAACTCGACACCTGTCTGGCCGACATCAGCCTGCGCCGGCTCAAGGGCGAAAAGCCCTGATCGAGATCATGCAGGTTGCGCGCGAGTGGATTAATCTAAAGGTCAAGCCATAGACCTTTGGCGTGCTGCTGCGGTCTATGCCAGTGCCTATCGATAAAAGGAAGAACGCCATGCCTGCCCGCGAACTGCAACATCAACTCAATACTCTGCGCGAGCAATTGGAACAGAATCCACCGCTGACCGAAGCCGAGCGCGAAGACCTGCGCGCGCTGATGCAACAGATCGAACTGGAACTGGAGATAGAAACCAAAACCCAGGATTCGAGCCTCGCCGACAATGTGAACTTGGCCGTCGAGCGCTTCGAAATCGAACACCCGACCCTTGCCGGCACCTTGCGCAATATCGTGCAAGCCCTGGCCAATATGGGGATCTGAACCCGCCGAATACAAAAAAGCCCCGCTATCAATAGAGGGGCTTTTTAATGTCTGCGACCTGAAATGCAATCCCTTGTGGGAGTGAGCCTGCTCGCGATGGCGGAGTGTCAGTCACCATTGATGTTGAATGTGCTGACCTCTTCGCGAGCAGGCTCGCTCCCACAATGGTTCTTTATTGGCGAACCAGGCGGTGGTTTGGCAGTTGAACGGTTTCGGTGCTGCGATACGGGTTGATGTCCAATCCACCGCGCCGCACATACCGCGCATACACCGTCAATTTCTCAGGTTTCAACAAATGTTGCAGGTCGAGAAAGATCCGCTCCACGCACTGTTCGTGGAAGTCGGAATGCTGACGGAAGCTCACGATGTACTCCAGCAAACTCGCGTGATCCAGCGCCGCGCCACGGTATTCCACCGCCACGCTGCCCCAGTCCGGCTGACTGGTGACCGGGCAGTTGGATTTGAGCAAATGACTGTGCACGCTCTCCTCCACGATGCGTGATTCATCGCAACGCAGCAGTTCCGGACGCGGATGCTCATAGTTGCTGACGCTGATATCCAGATCATCAATACACACGCCAGGCAACGCCACGACGCCTTCGGCCTCGACGTCCTTCAGGTTGCGAACCCGCACGCCGACCGGTTTACCGGCAGCGGCCGACAGGTCTTTGGCCAGCGTCGCTTCAAGGCTCGCGGTGTCGGCAAACGGTGTCTGGTTCAAGGAGTTGAGGTACAGCTTGAACGACTTCGATTCGATGATATTCGGCGAATCCGCCGGGATAGTGAACTCGCCAATTGCCACCACTGGCTTGCCGGACGGCAGCAGCCACGACAGCTCGAAGCAGTTCCAGAAATCCACGCCCTTGTATGGCAGGGTTTCAGCCGTCAGGCCCAGCTCGGCCCATTTCGCGGTGCGCGGGATCGGGAACAGCAGAGACGGCGTATAGGTGGCGATGTATTCGCTGGATTTGCCCAGCGGCGAGTGTTCGGCTGCGGGATGCATGGCGGAAACCTGACTGAAGAATCAGCGGATTCTACCAGCCTTTGCTCCCGCCTTTGAGTGCTTACTGACTGACAGTCATCTTGCCGACCATGCCGGCCTGGTAATGACCGGGGATGTTGCAGGCAAATTCCAGGTTGGTGGCCTTGGTGAAGGTCCAGGTCAGCTCGGTGGTTTTGCCCGGCTCGACGAGCACGCTATTGGGGTCGTCGTGTTTCATCCCATGCCCCATACCGGCCATTGCGCCGTGGTCCATTTCCTTCATGCCTGTAGGCATCAGCATGCCGCTCTGCTGCATCTTCATCATTTCCTGCTGATGCTTGGCATGCATTGCCGCGTCACCGAGGTTGAATTCGTGCAACAACAGGCCTTTATTCACCAACACAAAACGAACCGTCTCACCGGCCTGGATATCAATCGCCTTGGGCGTGAACGACATGTCGCCCATGACGAATTCAACACTGCGAGTCGCCTTGGCCGCCGGGGCCGGCTGGCCAAAGTCGTAGGTATGCGCCGGGGAAGCCCACGCCGGCGAGCTCAGCACCAGCAAACACGCGACGCGCAGCAGTGATTTGCGCAAAAACATAGTCGTACTCCAACAAGATAGGGTTCAGCCTGTGGAAAACTCTAAACTGCTGCTACTGCCCGCAACCTGACGACCAGATTACAACTTTGTCAGGTTGACCTGTATTAACGCCGCCCACGGTATAAAGCGTTCGTTCCATTTACCTCGAGTCGCCCATGAAGCTGCTGATCGTCGAAGACCAACCGAAAACCGGCCACTACTTGCGCCAAGGCCTGACCGAAGCCGGTTTCAATACTGAACTGGTGGCGGACGGCAGCACCGGCCAACAACTGGCGCTGACCGGCGATTACTCGCTGTTGATCCTTGATGTGATGCTGCCCGGTCGAAATGGCTGGCAGATTCTGCAAGCGGTGCGCGGTGCCGGCCTCGACACGCCGGTACTGTTTCTGACAGCGCGAGACGCAGTGGAGGACAGGGTCCACGGCCTCGAACTGGGCGCCGACGATTACCTAGTCAAACCGTTCGCCTTCTCCGAACTGCTGGCCCGGGTCCGCAGCCTGTTGCGCCGTGGTAACGCCACACCTCAGGAAACCAGCCTGCAACTGGCGGACTTGCGTCTGGACCTGATCCGTCGCCGGGTAGAACGCAGCGGTCAGCGCATCGACCTGACGGCCAAGGAATTCGCCCTGCTGGAAATGCTCCTGCGCAGGCAGGGCGAAGTCCTGCCCAAGTCGTTGATCGCTTCCCAGGTCTGGGACATGAATTTCGACAGTGATACCAACGTCATCGAAGTGGCGATCCGTCGTTTGCGCCTGAAGATTGACGATGAATTCCCGAACAAGTTGATTCACACCGTGCGCGGCATGGGTTACGTCCTTGAAGAGCGTCCCGCCTGATGCGCCGACTTTCGTTAAGCAGTCGCCTGGCGCTGCTGTTTGCGGCGTGCACCGCCGTGGTGTCGCTGTTTGCCGGGGTGTTGTTCAGCCGGGCCAGTGAAGCGCATTTCGTTGAACTCGATCAGCAGTTGCTGGACGGCAAATTGATTGGTTTGCGTCGGGCACTGCATGACATTCAGTCGAGTGAAAGCGAAGTCAAACTGGCCGATGAATTGAGCCGACAGGTTGATCTGTCGCTGCGAATCACCGGCAGCGATGGTAAGCGCTGGTTTGACAGTTCGGAGCGCCTACCCCAGGCATTGCCGACTCAACCGGGTTTGTCCACGGTGAGCAGCGAAGGTACCGACTACCGCGTCCTCAACGCTCCGTTGTACCTCGACAAACCTGACTCACCGCAGTTGACCTTGCTGCTGGACATCACCCACCACCAGCACTTTCTACAACGCATGCAGCACCTGATCTGGCTGACAGTCGGTTTGTCGGCGCTGGCCACCGCTTTGCTCGGTGCCTGGGCTGCGCGCAGCGGGGTGCGGCCGTTGCGACGCATGAGTGCGGTTGCCAGCGGCGTTTCAGCGCAGTCGCTCAATGCACGGCTGCCCGAAGAAAACATGCCGCCAGAACTCGCGGAAATGGCCCACAACTTCAACGCCATGCTCGGACGCCTCGACGACTCTTTTCAGCGGCTCTCGGCCTTCTCCGCCGACATCGCCCATGAATTGCGCACGCCGTTGTCGAACCTGCTGACCCACACCCAGGTCACCCTCACCCGCCCACGGCCCATCGAGGATTATCGCGAAGCACTGCACAGCAATCTCGAAGAACTGCAATGGATGGCGCAACTGGTCAACGACATGTTGTACCTGGCCAAGGCCGACCACGGGTTATTGATGCCCAAGCGCGAACCGCTGGAACTGGCGGAAGAAGTGGATCTGTTGCTGGAATTTTTTGCGCCTTTGGCGGAGGACGCTCAGGTCAGGTTGAGTCGTCAAGGCAGTGCGCGCATGGAGGGCGATCGCAGCATGTTGCGGCGGGCGCTCTCCAACTTGCTGGACAACGCGTTGCAGTTTACGCCGGTCAAAGGCGAGGTTCGGGTGCGGATTGTTGATCAGCCTAAGGGGTTGAGCTTGACGGTGGAGAACAGCGGCGACGGAATTGACCGGGCGTTGCTGCCGCGTTTATTTGATCGCTTTTACCGGGCTGATCCGGCGCGGCAGGAAGGCAGTAGTGAACATGCGGGATTGGGATTGGCGATCACTCAGTCCATCATCCGCGCCCATGGCGGGCAGATTCGTTGCGAATCGGATAACGGGTGGACGCGGTTTGTGATTGAGTTGCCGAAGGGAGATTGAGGCCAGCAGGACTGGCCCCTTCGCGAGCAGGCTCGCTCCCACATCAGATCTGAGTCGCTCACAAATGTGTGATTCAACTCGGTCACCTGTGGGAGCGAGCCTGCTCGCGAAGGCGATGTAACGGCTTACGAATACCGCAACGCGGTAGCCGGCTCGACTTTCGCCGCACGCCACGCAGGGTAAACGGTGGCGAGGAAGCTCAGAATAAACCCGGCGGAGCAGATCAACACCACATCCGCCCCCTGCAGTTCGGACGGCAGGTTACTGACGAAGTACACGTCTGAACTGAAGATGTGCTGCCCGCTGATCCGCTCCATCCAGCCCACTAGTTCACTGACGTTCAGCGCCGCAATCACGCCAAGCACACCACCAATCAACGTACCGACAACCCCGATCACGGTGCCCTGCACCATGAAGATCGCCATGATCTGCCGCGGCGTGGCGCCGATGGTCCGCAGGATCGCGATGTCCGCACCTTTGTCGTTCACCACCATGATCAGGGTTGCGATGATGTTGAACGCCGCCACCGCGACGATCATCAGCAACAGTAAGCCGATCATGGTTTTTTCCATCTTCATCGCACTGAATAGACTGCCCTGTGTGTGAGTCCAGTCATCAGCCTTGTAAGCGCTACCTAGGCCGCCAGCAATATCGCTGGAAACCTGTGGCGCCGCGTACAAATCCTTCACAGCCAGACGCACGCTTTGCACTTGATTCGGCGCCCAGTGTTGCATCTGCGCGGCATCGGCCACGTGGATCAGCGCCATGGAACCGTCCAGTTCGGCGCCGACCTTGAACACGCCGACCACGTTCAACCGCTGCATGCGCGGGGTGATGCCGCCCGGTGCAGTACTGACTTCCGGCACGATCAGGGTGATCTTGTCGCCGACGTTCAAGCGGAAGCGACGTGCCGTGATCTCGCCGATCACCACCCCGAACTCACCCGGCTTCAAGGCATCGAGACGGCCCTGAACAATGTGCTGGGCAACGATCGACACCTTGCCTTCGAGCGCCGGATCGACGCCGCTGACCTGGATCGGCTGCATCGTCCCCTTGTACGACAGCATGCCTTCCATCTCGGTGAACGGCACGGCGGCTGTCACTTCAGGATTCTTCATGGCGGCAGCTGCGACGGGCTGCCAATCGTCGATCGGATTGACGCCGACGATCGTCGCGTGAGGCACCATGCCGAGGATGCGCGAGCTCATTTCGCGCTGGAAGCCGTTCATGACCGACAGCACCACGATCATCGCCAGCACGCCCAGGGCGAGGCCGATCATCGAGGTCATCGAGATGAAGGAAACAAAGCGATTGCGGCGCTTGGCGCGGGTATAGCGCGCGCCGATAAAGATCGATAACGGTCTGAACATTCGCTGGGCACCGTATAAAAATAAAAGACCCGACGCACTGTTCAGTACGTCGGGTTTCGGTCAATCAGATGGGCGTCAAGTAACCTTCCTGCAGATGCAGGACGCGATCCATCTGGCGAGCCAGGTTCATGTCGTGAGTCACCACCAGGAACGCCGTGCGCATCGAGGTGCTGAGTTCCAGCATCAAATCCTGAATGCCCTGGGCGGTGTGGGAGTCCAGGTTGCCGGTCGGCTCGTCGAGCATCACCAGGCCTGGCTTGTTCACCAGGGCGCGGGCGATGGCCACACGCTGACGCTCACCACCGGACAATTCGGCCGGTTTGTGTTCCAGGCGATGACCCAGCCCTACCCGCTCCAGCAATGCCGTTGCACGCTGACGCGCTTCCGGGATAGCCGTCTTGCCGATCAGCAGCGGCATGCAGACGTTTTCCAGCGCGGTGAACTCAGGCAGCAAGTGGTGGAACTGGTAAACGAAACCCAGCGACCGATTGCGCAGCAAACCGCGAGCCTTTTCGTTCAGCGCCGACAGCTCTTCCCCGGCCAGCCAGACGCTGCCCTTGGTCGGCGTATCGAGGCCGCCCAGCAGATTGAGCAAGGTACTTTTGCCCGAGCCCGACGTACCGACAATCGCCACGCGCTCACCCGGATGCAGCTCCAGTTGCAGGCCGGCCAGAACCTCTACCGACTCCGGGCCTTCCTCGTAGGATTTGCCCAGGTCGCGGCAGCTCAAGATTGCTTTATCACTCATGCCCAACTCACTCATAACGTAGCGCCTCCGCAGGCTGGGTGCGCGCGGCACGCCAGGCTGGATACAGGGTGGCGAGGAAACTCAGGACCAACGCGGCGGCGCAGACCATCAACACATCCTGGCTCTGCACTTGCGACGGCAGGTAATCGATGAAGTACACGTCAGCGTTGAGGAATTTGTGCCCGATCAGACCTTCGAGGGCCGAGATCGCGGCGCTGACGTTCAGCGCGGCGAAGATCCCGACCACGGCGCCGATCAGCGTCCCGACCACACCAATGACGGTGCCCTGCACCATGAAGATCGCCATGATCGAACCCGGCGTGGCGCCAAGGGTGCGCAGAATCGCGATGTCGCCCTTCTTGTCATTCACCACCATCACCAGCGTGGAAATGATATTGAACGCGGCAACAGCGACGATCAGCAGCAACAGCAGACCGATCATGGCTTTTTCCATGCGGATCGCCTGATACAGATTGCCGTGGGTGCGCGTCCAGTCACGGGCATAGAAATGGTCTTCACCGAGTTGCTGGGCGATGGTCCACGCGACGCGTGGCGCCTGGAACAGGTCGTCGAACTTCAGGCGGATGCCCTGGACCTGATCCGGTTTCCAGCGATGCAGCTTGGCCAGATCCTGCAGATTGGTGATGCCCAGATAGCCGTCCAGCTCACCGGCGCCGACATGGAAGATGCCAACCACGGTAAAGCGTTTCATGCGCGGGAACATCCCGGCCGGGGTCACGGTGACTTCCGGCGCCACAAACGTCAGCTTGTCGCCGATCGCCGCACCCAACTTGGCCGCGGCCTTGTCACCGATGACGATGCCGAAACTGCCCGGCGCCAGGTCATCGAGTTTGCCCTGCTGCATGAAGTTATCAATGATCGAGACCTGCCGTTCCAGCGCAGGGTCGATGGCATTGAGCAGGACTTTGGACACCTTGCCGTTGTTGGTCAGCAACCCCTGCATCTGGGTAAACGGCGCCACGGCCGTCACCTGCGGGTTCTGCTTGACCCTGGCGGCCAGGCTTTTCCAGTCGTTGATCGGTTCACCAGACTCGATGGTCGCGTGGGGCACCATGCCCAGCACGCGGGTGCGCATCTCATGATCGAAGCCGTTCATGACCGACAGCACCACGATCATCACGACCACGCCAAGGGCGAGTCCGATCATCGAGGTCAGGGAAATGAATGACACAAAATGATTGCGACGCTTTGCACGGGTATAACGCGTGCCAATAAATACGAAGAGAGGTCTGAACATGTCGGGGCTTGTTCGGAGGGAAAAGGAACGTCCTTGTGGCGGGGGTCGATAACCAGCTTTACACTCAGACCACCGCCGCTACCATGGGTTCGCCATGTCGACATTAGATGAAGAAGATCGCCGCGAATACTACCGTATCGAGGACACGATCGCACTGGAAATTCGGCCCCTGTCCGCTCCCGAAGCCGCAGGCCAGGAAGTGTTGCAGGATGCTTCCCCTCTATTCAACTTGCTCAGCGAACTGCACCTGAGCGAATTCGAGTCACAGCACCTGCTGCGCCAGATCAGTGAGCGCGACCGCAACCTCGCGGCGTTCCTGAAATCCCAGAATAAACGCATCGATTTGCTCAGCCAGGTGATCGCAATCACCGTGCTCGGGCAGATCGGCGAGCCGCAGCCGGTGATCATTTCCGAAGGCGGGATCGAATTTCAGCATCCGACGCCCTTTGCCGAGGGCGCGCACCTGTCGGTCAAACTGGTGCTGATGCCGCAAGCCCTCGGCCTGTTGCTGCGAGCCAGGGTTACCCATTGCGATCGCAAAGGCGACGGCTACGACGTCGGCACCGAGTTCGAGTACCCGACCGATGCCCAGCGCCAATTGCTGGCCCGCTACATTTTGCAGAAGCAGGCCCAGGAACGACGCCTGGCCCGCGAACAAAACGAATCCGGCATTTAATTTAAGGAAGAACCGTGACTCTCATCTACGGCCATCGCGGCGCCAAGGGCGAAGCACCGGAAAATACGCTGACCAGTTTTCAGCAATGCCTCAAGCACGGCGTGCGCCGCTGCGAACTGGACCTGCACCTGTCCATGGACGGAGAGTTGATGGTCATCCACGACCCGACGCTCAAGCGCACCACCGACCGTCGCGGCAAAGTCGTCGAGCACACGGCGGCCGAACTGGTGACCTACGACGCGCGCACTGGCGGCCCGGGCTGGATCAAACCGTGCCCGATTCCAACACTGGAAGAGCTGTTCGAGAAGTGCGATTTCGAGCACTGGCAGCTGGAAGTCAAAAGCGCTTCGCGCACCCGCGCTGCGACTACCGTGCTGGCGATTCGCGAAATGGCTCAGCGTTTCGGCCTGCTCGACAAGGTCACGATCACCTCGAGTTCGCGGGAAGTATTGAAAGCTGCCCTGGACTTCGTGCCGGACGTGTCTCGCGGATTGGTGGCCGAGTACGCCTGGCTCGACCCGTTGAAGGTCGCGCAAAGCTATGGCTGTGAGATTCTGGCGCTGAACTGGACCCTGTGTACGCCGGAACGCCTGCAGAAGGCGCAGCGTCAGGGGCTGCATGTGTCGGTATGGACAGTCAACGAGCCCGCGCTAATGCGCAGACTCGCCGACTTCGGCGTTGACAGCCTGATTACAGACTTTCCCGGTTTGGCCAGCGCCACGCTCGAGAATTGCTGAAATCGGTCTCCCCGGCCGGCTCAGGCCACCGGCCGGAGCCGCTCAAAAAAGCCGGTTGAGGCCATCATACGCCGCTACCCGATAGGCCTCGGCCATGGTCGGGTAGTTGAACGTCGTGTTGACGAAGTACTTCAGCGTGTTCAGTTCGCCCGGCTGGTTCATGATCGCCTGACCGATGTGAACGATCTCCGACGCCTGATAACCGAAGCAGTGAACGCCGAGCACTTCCAGGGTTTCGCGGTGGAACAGAATCTTCAGCATGCCCTGAGGCTCGCCGGCGATCTGTGCTCGCGCCATGCCCTTGAAGAACGCCTTGCCCACTTCGTACGGCACCTTGGCCTGAGTCAGCTCTTGCTCGTTCTTGCCGATCGAGCTGATCTCCGGAATGGTGTAGATGCCGGTCGGCACGTCGTTGACGAAGCGCCAGCTATGGTTGTCAACGATACTGCCAGCGGCCGAACGACCCTGGTCGTGAGCAGCGCTGGCCAGGCTCGGCCAACCTATCACGTCACCGGCGCCGTAAATGTTCGGCTTGCAGGTACGGTAAGCCTCGTCGACTTCGATCTGGCCACGGCTGTTGACCTTCACGCCGACGTTTTCCAGGCCCAACTGATCGGTGTTGCCGGTACGACCGTTGCACCAGAGCAAGGCGTCGGCCTTGATCTTCTTGCCGGATTTGAGGTGCAGGATCACGCCGTTGTCCACGCCTTCGACGCGGTCGTAGTCTTCGTTGTGGCGAACCGTGATGTTGTTGTTGCTGAAGTGATAGCTCAGGGCCTGGGAAATTTCCGAGTCGAGGAAGCTCAGCAACTGACCGCGGTTATCCACCAGCTCAACCAATACCCCCAGACCACTGAAGATCGAAGCGTACTCACAGCCGATCACGCCAGCGCCGTAAACGATGAGTTTGCGCGGGGTGTGGCCGAGGCTGAGGATGGTGTCGCTATCGTAGATACGCGGGTGGTGGAAATCGATGTCCGCCGGACGATACGGGCGTGAACCGGTGGCGATGATGATGTGCTTGGCCACCAGTTTTTCGACCACGCCGTTGGCGCAGACCACTTCAATGGTTTGCTCGTCGGCGAAGCTGCCGGTACCGAAGAACACGTCGACGCGGTTACGGGCGTAGTAGCCGGTGCGCGATGCGACTTGTTTGGAAATGACTTTTTCAGCGCTTTTCAACACATCCGGGAACGAGAACCAGCGTGGCTCACCAATGGCCCGGAACATCGGGTTGGTGTTGAACTGCATGATCTGCCGGACCGAGTGACGCAAGGCCTTGGACGGGATGGTGCCCAGGTGGGTGCAGTTGCCGCCGACCTGGCGACGGCTATCGACCATCGCCACCTTGCGCCCTGCTTTGGCGGCGTTCATTGCCGCGCCTTCTCCCGCCGGGCCGGAACCCAGCACCACCACGTCGTAGTTGTAGACAGCCATGCATACTCCTCAGAACAGGCCGCGGCGCCCTCGGCACCTGCGGCTAAATCACGCCGATCTGCGGCGTGAAGGAACAATTTGGGGCCAGTGCAGAACCCGGACACAGTCTATATAAGCGTCAACGCCGCGCACATTAACCCTTGGTCGCGTCGTAGGCTAGTTTTGCCTGCACTACAACGCCAGTCTTTACTGCTTGAATCGCAGCGATCACTCGGTTTTTCCGCTACTCAGGCGCTCAAAAGCCTGCGTGGTTCGTGTGACGAATCCTGTATCAGCACGAATCACAAAGAATGCACCGATGTCATGCGTTTCGGCATAGTCCAAACCCCTTTCGGGACCCAGAATCAGCAACAGCGTCGATAGTCCATCGGCCATCAACGCTGAAGGATGAATCACCGTGACTGACGCCAGGGTGTGCAAGACCGGCGCCCCGGTGCGGGCATCGAAGGTGTGGGAATAACGCCGACCGTCCTGCTCGAAATAGTTGCGGTAGTCGCCGGAAGTGGAAACACCGTAACCGTCGACGGCGATAATGCGCTCGGCCACTTGCTGGCCGTCTCGGGGCTCTTCCAGGGCAACACGCCACGGTGAACCGTCGAGTTTTTTGCCGGCGGCCTTGAGTTCACCGGTGGCTTCGGCGAGGTAGTTTTGGATGCCCATTGCTTCGAGTTTTGCGGCAATCGTGTCGACTGCGTAACCGGCAGCGATGCTGTTGAAGTCGACCTCGACCGCGGCGTCCTTGCACAGCTGATCGCCGTCAATACGCAGGTGCTGGTAACCGACTCGCTGCCGCACTGCGGCCAACGCCTGGGCCGCAGGAATTTTTTCTTTGCGAGCCTGCGGGCCGAAACCCCAGAGGTTAAGCAGCGGCTCCACCGTCAGGTCGAAGGAACCTTCGCTTTGTTCCGACAGACGCTCACCGATGCGCACCAGTTTGAGGATCGGCGCGGGCATTGTCTGACAGCGGTTGGCGGGTAGATTGTTGAAGCGTTCGATGTCGGAGTCGCTGCGGTAAGTCGACATTTGTTGATCGACTTCAGCAAGGATCTTTTCGACCTGAACACGGACCTCGGTCGGGTCGGGAAGCCCGGCGTGGCGCAGGTACTTGATCGAATACGTGCTGCCCATGGTCGGGCCGCCAAAGCTTTCCATGGAATCGCCGTTGCCGCAGCCTGAAAGGACGCCGAACAGAAAAATCAAAACGCCTTGCCACCTATTCAACAACCCCCATCCTCCCTCAGGCATTCCCTGACTAAACGCCAAGGCCAACCATTATGCTCCCACAGGCAAGAAAGATCGTTCCTACGCTCTGCGTGGGAACGATCACCGCAATCGGCATAGGGGGCGGCCTTCATGGGCTCTCCCCTGCCACACCACCCGGCATGCGGGTCCGCACCGGGCGGTTCAAGAGATTGAGGTATGAGAGTCGCACCAGACCCAGCCTGTCGAACCACGCCACATCCAGCACTCGATTGAGCTCAAAGCGGCTGTTACGCCACCAACTATATGAGTTGGCCGCCACTTTCCGTGCCGATTGGCTGCTGGCTCCTAGCGCTCTCAGCTCGCGGTAAATCGTCGGGCCGCGCCTCCATTGTTTAAGCTGGATCGCTCGTAATCGGTGTCGCATCCACTCGTCCAGCCCTCGCCAGATTTTCGGCGTTTGTGACAACCCAAAGTAAGTTTTCCAGCCCAAAAGATAAGGGCGTAGGTTCTCGACAACTTGTCGCAGGCTGCGACCGCCTGAGCGACGGGTGAGTTCGCGTATCCGGTGCTTGAACTGCTTGCGCGCTTTGACCGCTACTGTTCTTTTGATGCCTTGTGGAGATGCCCAGAAAGCGTATCCCAGAAACTTGCGGCCAAACGCGCTCGCCACCGCACTCTTGCTCTCGTTGACGCTCAAGTGCAGCTTTCCATACAGACGCTTCAGCAAGGCCATCACCCGTTGCCCCGCCTTATGACTGCGAACATGCACATTCGCATCGTCGGCATATCGCACGAAACAGTGGCCTCGACGTTCAAGCTCCCGATCCACTTCGTCCAGCAGCACATTCGCCAGCAACGGCGACAGCGGCCGCCTTGCGGCGCCCCGCAGCGGCTTTTCTCGACCACACCATTGATCAGCGTTCCCGCATCCAGATACGCCCGAATCAGCCGGATAACCGCCCGATCCGCAATCCGCTTGCGTAAACGATCAATCAAAATATCGTGGTCGACCCGGTCGAAGAACTTCTCCAGATCAACATCCACCACCACTCTGCGCCCTGAAGACACATGGCGCTGGGCCGCCAAAACGGCGTCCTGCGCGCAGCGTCCCGGACGAAAGCCGTAGCTGTGTTCACTGAAAGTCGGATCGAGTAATGGCTGCAATACTTGCAGCAACGCTTGTTGGATCAAGCGGTCGGTGACCGTCGGAATTCCCAACTCGCGCTCACCGCCGTCAGGTTTGGGAATGACCACACGCCGTACCGGACTGGGCCGGTAGACACCCGAAAGAAGCTGTTCACGAATCGCCGCCCATTGGCTCAGCAGATGTTCGGCCGTCTGTTCAATATCCAGACCGTCGACTCCCGCTGCACCTTTGTTGGCCTTGACCCGTTTCCACGCCCGCTTCAGGTTTTCTCTCGCAAAGGCTCGTTCCAGCAGCCCTTGCCCTGCGTTATCGGGTTCATCTTGCGGGCGATTGACCTCGTCGCTGGCGGGACTTCTCACGGATTCACCGCTCGCTATCTCCGTCCGCCCCGCGTTTGGCAGGCATCTGACTTCCGGTCTTTCGCATCAACATGGCCTATAACACTTTCTCTCGTTCGGCCCTTCGTCAAAAAAAAGACTACTACGGCCTCTGCTGACTTCTCGCTCCGGCTTGCACCGTCGCCCTTTCAGGCACGAGGCGAGATCTCCCCAGGTAAGAACGCAATCCTTCCCCGCACAACCGCCGGATTTACGCAGCCTGATCTTTGACCACAAGAGCTTCGCGATTTTTGGCTCGCTCGCCCTGATCGGCTCCGCCTTTTATCCGGTTCTTGTCCATCGGCTCGCGGTTTCGATTCACGCTTCCTCCCCACACTCGGTCGCCCTCATGCAGTTGCGCTTCACTTCGTTCGCTGTGGTCAGCTTACGGCGGAACTTTCACCCACAAGATTGCGCCCATGCTGGGCGCACCAAACAAAAACGCCCCGACCAGAGTCGGGGCGTTTTCATGTGCAGCTAACGCTTAGCGCGGGAATGCAGGCGGGTTTACACCGGCCATGTCTTCCATCACGCGAACCACCTGGCAGCTGTAACCGAATTCGTTGTCGTACCAAACGTACAGAACAACGCGGTTGTCTTGGCTGATGGTTGCTTCAGCATCCACCACGCCTGCGTGGCGCGAGCCAACGAAGTCGGTGGAAACCACTTCCTGCGAATTGACGTAGTCGATTTGCTTATGCAGATCGGAGTGCAGCGCCATGTAGCGCAGGTACTCGTTCATCTCTTCACGGGTGGCTGCTTTCTCAAGGTTCAGGTTGAGAATCGCCATCGACACGTTCGGCGTAGGAACACGGATTGCGTTACCGGTCAGCTTGCCGGCCAGCTCAGGCAGCGCCTTGGCAGCAGCGGTGGCAGCACCGGTCTCGGTGATTACCATGTTCAGCGCGGCGCTACGGCCACGGCGATCGCCCTTGTGGAAGTTGTCGATCAGGTTCTGGTCGTTGGTGTACGAGTGAACCGTTTCAACGTGACCATTGATGATGCCGAACTTGTCGTTGACGGCTTTGAGCACCGGCACGATGGCGTTGGTGGTGCAGGAAGCCGCGGAAACGATCTTGTCATCAGCGGTGATTTCACCGTGGTTGATGCCATGAACGATGTTCTTCAGCTTGCCTTTGCCAGGCGCGGTCAGAACAACGCGATCGATACCCGGGCAAGCCAAGTGCTGGCCCAGACCTTCAGCGTCACGCCACACACCGGTGTTGTCCACCAGCAGCGCGTCTTTGATGCCGTACTGGGTGTAGTCCACTTCAGTCGGGTTTTTCGCGTAGATAACCTGGATCAGGTTGCCGTTGGCAGTGATGGTGTTGCTGGCTTCATCAATGGTGATGGTGCCATTGAACGAACCGTGCACCGAGTCGCGACGCAGCAGGCTGGCACGTTTGACCAGATCGTTCTCGGCGCCCTTGCGGACAACGATGGCGCGCAGACGCAGGCCGTCGCCACCACCGGTTTTCTCGATCAGGATGCGCGCCAGCAGACGACCGATACGACCGAAGCCATACAGGACAACGTCGGTGCCGGTACGGCCGGAACCATTCTGCTTGCCGACCACATCGGCGAGTTCGTCACGGACGAACGCTTCGGCGGTACGGCCGTTGCCTTCGGCCTTGAACTTGATTGCAAGCTTGCCCAGGTCTACCGAAGCAGCGCCGAGCTTGAGCTCGCTCATTGCCTTGAGCAGCGGGAATGTTTCGTGGACGGACAATTCGCTGTCATCGGACTGGCGATGGCGAGCAAAGCGGTGAGCTTTGAGAATCGCGATGACAGACTGGTTGATCAGACTGCGGCCATAGATCGAGCTCACCACGTTGTTATTGCGGTAGAGCTGACCGATAAGCGGAATCATCGCTTCTGCGAGTGCTTCACGGTCGATCCATTCACCAAGACACTGGTCGGGCTTCTGAGTCACGGGAACCTTCCACATGTAGGGGCAGAAAAAAGGGGCTACATTATGCCGCCGAGTGCCTCCCGTAGCAATGCGCGCTTGTCGCGTGGCCAGTAACAAAATCCGCTTCAAAAAAATGACGCACGGCTCAAGCCCAATAAAACCGTGGCCTGCAGCGCAGTCATTTTTTGGGAGACACCGCTGACTTGTCTGTAACCCTCCGTAACACTCGACCGTTTTGCCACTACATATTCAGTCTTTTTTACTAAAAAACGGGCCGATTTTGTCTTTACCACTACATTTCGCCCAACCTGCGTAATAGACACATCTGCAACTGACAGGCGGCACCCGGGACCGCTACAATTACCGACTTTGTCGCAACGCTTGGAGCTCAACCTTCCGTGCCCGTTCTGCGTCTACCGCTTCTCCCTGCCGCGGCAGGTAAACAGCACTGGGGCAACCTGCCCGGTGCCGCCCTGAGCCTGGCCATTGCCGAGGCCGCCAGCGCTGCCAAGCGCTTTACCCTGCTGCTGACTGCCGACAGCCAAAGTGCCGAACGGCTGGAACAGGAGCTGAGTTTCTTCGCCCCGGATTTGCCAGTGCTGCATTTCCCGGACTGGGAAACCCTGCCCTACGACCTGTTTTCGCCGCACCAGGACATCATTTCCCAGCGAATTTCCGCGTTGTATCGATTGCCGGAGCTGAGTCATGGCGTTTTGGTGGTGCCTATCACGACGGCCCTGCATCGCCTGGCGCCGACCAAATTCCTGCTCGGCAGCAGCCTGGTGCTGGACATCGGCCAGAAGCTCGATGTCGAGCAAATGCGCACCCGGCTGGAGGCCAGTGGCTACCGCTACGTCGACACCGTGTATGAGCACGGCGAATTTACCGTGCGCGGCTCGTTGATCGACCTGTTCCCGATGGGCAGCAAATTGCCTTTCCGAATTGACCTGTTCGACGACGAAATCGAGACCCTTCGTACCTTCGATCCAGAAAACCAGCGCTCCATCGACAAGGTTGAAACGGTTCGCCTCCTGCCAGCGAGAGAGTTTCCGCTGCAAAAGGATGCGGTCACCCGCTTCAAGGCGCGCTTCCGCGAGCGTTTCGATGTCGACTTCCGTCGCTGCCCGATCTTCCAGGACTTGAGCAGCGGGATTACCCCGGCCGGTATCGAGTACTACCTGCCGCTGTTCTTCGACGAAACCTCCACGCTGTTCGATTACCTGCCGCAGGACACGCAAGTGTTTTCCCTGCCCGGCATCGAGCAGGCGGCGGAAAACTTCTGGAACGACGTACGCAATCGCTATGAAGAGCGTCGCGTCGATCCGGCCCGCCCTTTATTGCCGCCGGCCGAGTTGTTCCTGCCGGTGGAAGATTGCTTCGCTCGGCTGAAGAACTGGCCGCGCGTGGTTGCCAGTCAACAGGACATGGAAACCGGCGTCGGTCGCGAACGCTTCCCCGCTCGTGAGCTGCCGAACCTGGCCATCGAAGCCAAGGCCACCCAGCCGTTGGCGGCACTGGCGGGTTTCCTCGACGAGTTTCCCGGTCGCGTGCTGTTTACCGCCGAGTCCGCGGGCCGTCGCGAAGTGTTGCTGGAATTGCTGGAACGCCTGAAGCTGCGACCGAAAACCGTCGACAGCTGGCCGGACTTTGTCGCAAGCAAAGAGCGTCTGGCGATCACCATCGCGCCGCTCGACGAAGGATTGGTGCTTGACGACCCGGCCCTGGCCCTGGTCGCCGAAAGCCCGTTGTTCGGTCAGCGCGTGATGCAGCGCCGTCGCCGCGAGAAACGCGCCGATGCCAACAACGATGCAGTGATCAAAAACCTCACTGAGCTGCGCGAAGGTGCGCCGGTGGTGCACATCGATCACGGCGTCGGTCGCTATCTCGGGCTGACGATCCTGGAAATCGATAGTCAGGCCGCCGAGTTCCTGACCCTCGAATACGCCGAAAACGCCAAGCTTTACGTGCCTGTGGCCAATCTGCACCTGATCGCGCGCTATACAGGCAGCGACGATGCCCTGGCCCCGCTGCATCGTCTCGGCTCCGAGACCTGGCAGAAAGCCAAGCGCAAAGCCGCCGAACAGGTGCGTGATGTGGCGGCCGAATTGCTCGACATCTATGCCCGCCGCGCCGCTCGCGAAGGTTATGCGTTCGCCGACCCGAAAGCCGATTACGCGACCTTCAGCGCCGGCTTCCCGTTCGAAGAAACCCCGGACCAACAAACCACCATCGAAGCCGTGCGCACCGACATGCTCGCGCCGAAACCGATGGATCGTCTGGTCTGCGGCGACGTCGGTTTCGGCAAGACCGAAGTGGCGATGCGTGCAGCGTTCATCGCGGTACACGGTGGTCGTCAGGTAGCAATTCTGGTGCCGACTACCCTGCTCGCCCAGCAACACTACAACAGCTTCCGCGACCGCTTCGCCGATTGGCCGGTGAGCGTGGAAGTGATGAGCCGATTCAAGTCGACCAAGGAAGTCAACGCCGCGGTCGCGGACCTGGCCGAAGGCAAGATCGACATCGTCATCGGCACGCACAAGCTGCTGCAGGACGACGTAAAAATCAAAAACCTCGGGCTGGTGATCATCGACGAAGAACACCGTTTCGGTGTCCGTCAGAAGGAACAGCTCAAGGCCCTGCGCAGTGAAGTCGACATCCTCACCCTGACCGCCACGCCGATTCCGCGCACGCTGAACATGGCGGTGTCGGGCATGCGCGACCTGTCGATCATCGCCACGCCGCCGGCCCGTCGCCTGTCGGTACGGACGTTCGTCATGGAGCAGAACAAGAGCACGGTCAAAGAGGCCCTGCTTCGTGAGCTGTTGCGTGGCGGCCAGGTCTATTACCTGCACAACGACGTGAAGACCATCGAGAAATGCGCCGCCGACCTCGCCGAACTGGTGCCGGAAGCACGGATCGGCATCGGCCACGGGCAGATGCGTGAACGCGATCTCGAACAAGTGATGAGCGACTTCTACCACAAGCGCTTCAACGTGCTGATCGCCTCGACCATCATCGAGACCGGCATCGACGTGCCGAGCGCCAACACCATCATTATCGAGCGTGCCGACAAGTTCGGCCTGGCGCAGCTGCACCAGTTGCGCGGCCGGGTCGGTCGCAGTCACCACCAGGCTTACGCTTATTTGCTGACGCCGCCGCGCCAGCAAATCACGCCTGACGCAGAAAAACGTCTGGAAGCGATCGCCAATACACAGGACCTCGGCGCGGGCTTCGTGCTCGCCACCAACGACCTGGAAATCCGTGGCGCCGGCGAATTGCTCGGCGACGGGCAGAGCGGACAAATCCAGGCCGTCGGTTTCACGCTGTACATGGAAATGCTCGAGCGCGCGGTGAAGTCGATCCGCAAGGGCGGACAACCGAACCTCGACCAGCCGCTGGGCGGTGGTCCGGAAGTCAATCTGCGAGTACCGGCGTTGATTCCCGAGGACTATCTGCCGGACGTGCATGCCCGACTGATTCTCTACAAACGCATCGCCTCGGCCACCGACGAGGAAGGCCTCAAGGACTTGCAGGTGGAGATGATCGATCGTTTCGGCCTGTTGCCGGAACCGACCAAGAACCTGATGCGCATTACCGCTCTGAAATTGCAGGCCGAGCTTCTGGGCATCAAGAAAGTCGACGGCGGCCCGCAAGGTGGCCGAATCGAATTCGCGGCGCAAACCCCGGTCGACCCGCTGACGCTGATCAAACTGATCCAGAGCCAGCCCAAACGCTACAAATTCGAAGGCGCCACGATGTTTAAATTCCAGGTGCCGATGGAGCGCCCGGAAGAGCGCTTTAATACCGTAGAGGCGCTGTTTGAGCACCTCATTCCGAAAACTGCTTGAAGGACGCCGCATGCGCCTGTTTCGCTCACTGATCCTGTTGATGACCCTGGTTGCGCCAACGACGTTTGCCGATGACCTGTATCAGATAGAAATGATTCTGGTCCGCCAAAACGCCGTGCCCGCCATCGTCAGCCGCGCCGCACCCGAAGACTGGGCGGCCGGAGCTCAGCCCATCAGCCCCGACAGCCTGCGCACACCGAGCCTCAATGCTGAAGTGGAAAAACTCACTGCCAGCAATGAATACACGGTGTTGCTGCACAAGGCCTGGCAACAGAACCTTGGCGAAGAAGCCAGCAAAGTTGCGATCAGCGAGGGCAAAGAACAGTTTGGTCAGTTCCCGATCGAGGGCACGCTGAGCATGAAACTGGGACGGTTCACCGACGTCGACGCCGACTTCTGGGTCAACCAGATCGACGCCAACGGCATGGTGACCGCCAGCGAACGCATGAAGCAGGAAAGCCACACCAAGAACGGCCAGTTGAACTTCCTCGACAACGGCCATCTCGGCCTGTTGATCAAGATCACCTCGCTGACTTCCCCTGCGCCCCGGCCAGTCCCCGATGAAATTCCGGACTGATTGAAGTCCTTATGTCAGCGACCCTGAGCAAACCCCTGGCACCTTCCTGGGTCAGCCGATTCAAGGAACAGAGCCTGGAGCGTGGCCGCCGCTACGCTTTGGAGAACCGCGTCAGGATCGTCGAGGCTGGCGACGCCACGATCATTGCCGCCTGCGAAGGCTCTGGCGGTAACGTTTACCGTCAGACCATTCGCCTGCGCGAGTCAGCCAAAGCCACGTTGCTGATGATCGATGCCACTTGCACCTGCCCGGTACACAGCAACTGCAAGCACTGCGCGGCAGTGCTACTGAAAGTGCAGGAAACCCTGGCCTACCCAGCCGCCGCGCAAGACGCCGAACTGCTCGAGAAACTTCAAGCCGTACTGGAAAACCGCAGCCCGAAGGCGCCACCACAAGTGCTGGTGGATAACGTGCAACCGGTGCCTCGCCTGTGGCTGGCGAGCATCGAGTTCAGCGCTTTCGAACCGCGCAACGGCAAGATGCAGCGTTATATTCAGCATCGCGCGGCGCTGTCTTTCAGCTATCTGGATGAATACGTTTCCGGGCAGAAGAACGCTGACATCCTGATCCGTCAGGAAACCCAAACGCTTCGGATAAAACGTCACCCGGAAGTCGAACAGACCTATAGGGAGCAGCTACGAATCCTCGGATTCAAGATCGCCACCCGGCAAAGCAAGGCCTTGCCGGAAAGCGCCGGCGAACTGTTCGAGATGGTCAACGACAGCGCCTGGCTGACCTTCACCCTCAATGAACTGCCAAAGCTGCGTACCCAGGGTTGGGAGTTGCAGATCGACGAAGACTTCGGTTTCGACCTGACTGCCGTGGACGATTGGTACGCCACCGTCGAACAGGCACCGGAGCGCGACTGGTTCGATCTGGAGCTGGGAATCATCGTCAACGGCGAGCGGCTGAGTCTGCTGCCGATCCTGCTCAACCTGATGCGCTCCCACACCGAGATCCTCAATCCGGAACGCCTCGCCCGACGTCGCGACGACGAGTTGATCCTGGTGAACATTCCCAATCGCCCGAACTCCGAGTACGGCCCGCTGCAAGTCGCCCTGCCCTTCGGCCGATTGAAACCGGTACTGGCGACCCTCGGCGAGTTCTACCTGCAAGGGCCCGGCGAAACGACGCTGCGCCTGAGCAAGGCCGATGCCACGCGCCTGAATCCGCTGGAAGACCTGCCGTTGCTTTGGGAGGGCGGCGAGCAAATTCGCACCTTTGCCCAACGGCTGCGGGACATCAAGGACTTCACCACTTCCGCACCGGAAGGTCTGAACGCGACCTTGCGCCCCTATCAGCTGGAAGGCTTGAGCTGGATGCAGTCGTTGCGACAACTGGAAGTCGGCGGGATTCTCGCGGACGACATGGGGCTGGGCAAAACCCTACAGACCCTGGCGCACATTCTCAGCGAGAAGAACGCCGGGCGCCTCGATCGGCCGTGCATGGTGGTGATGCCCACCAGCCTGATCCCCAACTGGCTGGATGAAGCGGCGCACTTTACGCCGCAACTCAACGTGCTGGCGCTGTACGGCGCCAGTCGCAAAAAACATTTCGACACGCTGGCCGATTACGACCTGATCCTGACCACCTATGCGCTGCTGCCCAAGGACGTCGAACGTCTCGCCGCGCAGCCTTTGCACGTGTTGGTTCTGGACGAGGCGCAATACATCAAGAACCCCAACAGCAAGGCCGCCCACGCTGCCCGCGAGTTGAATGCCCGTCAACGTCTGTGCCTGAGCGGCACGCCGCTGGAAAATCACCTGGGTGAACTGTGGTCGCTGTTTCACTTCCTGTTGCCCGGCTGGCTGGGTGACGTGAAAAGCTTCAACCGTGATTACCGCGTGCCGATCGAAAAGCGCACCAGCGAAGTACGACTTCAGCACCTCAACGGTCGGATAAAACCGTTCCTGTTGCGTCGAACCAAGGAACAAGTGGCGACCGAGTTGCC
Organism: Pseudomonas sp. LS2P72; assembly: GCF_054897865.1. NCBI lineage: Bacteria > Pseudomonadati > Pseudomonadota > Gammaproteobacteria > Pseudomonadales > Pseudomonadaceae > Pseudomonas > Pseudomonas sp. LS2P72. Next base: position 2,628,125 of record NZ_CM142708.1, on the reverse strand, counting down.
GCCGAAAACCGAAATCATCCATTGGGTCGAACTCAACGAAGCCCAGCGCGACGTGTACGAAACAATGCGCCTGGCGATGGACAAGAAAGTCCGCGACGAGATCACCCGCAAGGGCGTGGCGCGCAGCCAGATCATCATCCTTGAGGCGCTGCTGAAGCTGCGTCAGGTCTGCTGCGATTTGCGGCTGGTCAACGATGCCACCCTGCCCACTCGTGGCAGCACGTCAGGCAAGCTCGACAGCCTGATGGAAATGCTCGAGGAATTGTTCGATGAAGGTCGGCGGATTCTGCTGTTCTCGCAGTTCACTTCAATGCTGTCGTTGATTGAAGACGAGCTGAAAAAACGCGGCGTCGATTATGCGCTGCTGACCGGACAAACCCGCGACCGGCGCGCCCCGGTCAAAGACTTCCAGAGTGGCAAGCATCAGATCTTTCTGATCAGTCTGAAGGCAGGTGGCGTCGGCCTGAACCTGACCGAAGCCGACACAGTGATTCACTACGATCCGTGGTGGAACCCGGCGACGGAAAATCAGGCGACAGACCGGGCGTATCGCATTGGCCAGGAGAAGCCGGTGTTCGTCTACAAGATGATTGCCAGGGGCACAGTGGAAGAGAAGATTCAGCATCTGCAGAAGGAAAAATCCGACTTGGCGGCGGGCGTGCTGGATGGACGCAAGACCGGGGACTGGAAGTTGCAGAGTGATGATATTGAAGCGTTGTTTGCGCCGTTGCCGGACAAACTCGAAAAGTAGCGCGATTGTAAGATCGCTATCGCGGGCAAGCCTTGCTCCTACGAGATTTGAGTCGATCGCAATATTGTTGGTCAACCTTAAACCTGTAGGAGCAAGGCTTGCCCGCGATGGAGTCACCTTGGATTTCTTGAAAAGACCGGATATCAGGACTTGGAATCAGGCAACGGCGCAAACAGCGCTTCAATGTCGCTCTGCTCAAGCTTCCATCCTCCAGTCGTCCCACCTTCAAGCACAGCCCCGGCCAGCGCCGCCTTCTCCTGTTGCAGTGCTTGTATTTTCTCCTCCACCGTGCCCCGGGCAATCATCTTGTAGACGAAGACTGGTTTGTCCTGACCGATCCTGTAAGCACGATCGGTGGCCTGGTTTTCAACAGCAGGGTTCCACCACGGATCGAAGTGAATCACCGTGTCGGCCGCTGTCAGATTAAGCCCCGTGCCACCCGCCTTCAGACTGATCAGGAACAACGGCACCTTGCCGCTCTGGAAGTCTTTGACTGGCGTGCGCCGATCAGTCGTTTCGCCAGTCAATAACGCATAGCCCACACCACGATGCAGCAATTCTTCCTCAATCAATGCAAGCATCGAAGTGAACTGCGAAAACAGCAAAATCTTGCGTCCTTCACTGAGCAACTCCTCCAGCATCTCCATCAAGCCGATCAACTTGCCGCTGCCCGCACGAAGCGCTTTCGCCGTCAGGGACATTTTGACCAGGCGCAGATCGCAGCACACCTGACGCAACTTCAGCAAAGCATCGAGGATGATGATCTGACTACGCGCAACGCCGCTGCGGGCAATTTCGTCACGCACTTTCTTGTCCATCGCCACGCGCACGGTTTCATAAACATCACGCTGCCCATCGCTGAGTTCGATCCAATGCACGATCTCGGTTTTTGGCGGCAACTCGGTGGCGACCTGTTCTTTCTTGCGGCGTAGCAGAAAGGGCTTTATCCGGGCTGTCAGGTGCTGCATCCGTTCGCTATTGCCATGTTTCTCGATCGGGGTGCGGTAGTCGCGATTGAAGGTTTTACTGTCGCCAAGCCAGCCGGGCAACAGGAAGTGAAACAGTGACCATAGCTCGCCGAGATGATTTTCCAACGGCGTGCCGGACAGGCACAAACGCTGCCGGGCCTCAAGACCACGGGCAGCCTGAGCGGCTTTGCTGAGCGGGTTTTTGATGTTCTGCGCTTCATCGAGAATCAGCACGCTCCAGACCTGAGGCTGCAAAACCTCAAGATCACGCGGCAACAACGCATAGGTGGTCAGCACCAAATCGTACTCGGCAAGGTTGACGAAGTCCTTTTGCCGAGTGGCGCCATGCAGCGCCAAGACTTTCAGCTGCGGGGCGAAGCGTGCCGCTTCGTCGAGCCAGTTGGGAATGAGGCTGGTCGGCATCACCGCAAGTGCCGGAAGATCGAGTCGACCTGCCTGCTTCTCCACCAGTAAATGAGCCAGTGTTTGCAAGGTCTTGCCCAGGCCCATGTCGTCGCCAAGGATACCGCCGACCTCAAGCTCACGAAGGGTCTGCATCCAGTTCAGACCTTCATGCTGATAAGGCCGCAATGTGGCGTTGAGGCCTTCCGGAACAGCAACGTGCCTATGAGTCGACTCACGCAAGCGTTTCGCGAAACTGCGCAAACGCTCGCCGCCCTGCCAGACCAGCGGCAGCCCCTCCAGCTCACTCAATCGCGCTGCATCCGGGGCGCTCAAGCGCAACGAGGCACTGCTGCTCACTCCCAAGTACAACTCGCCGAGCGTTGCCATTAATGGCTTGACCCGCCCCAGGGACAGCGCAATTTTTATGCCTGGCTTGGCACCCAACTGCCCACTGTTGAGATCGATCAGCACCTGATCGTCATCGTCACGCATGGCCAGCGCTGCCGGGTTCAGCAGCTGCGGCTGTCTACGCAACAGTTGCAACAGGATAGGCAGCAAACTGTGGCGCTCGCCATTGACTACGATACCCAACTGCAGATCGAACCACTCGCGCCCCGGAGATTCCTCGACATCGGCATACCATTCTTCTATAGGCTGCAAATTGAAATGAAAGCCCTCGTTGATACGGATCTGCCAATTTGCCTCTCTGAGTGCCGGGACGCCGGATTGCACAAAAGCCAGCCAAGCCGAGTCGTCCGGCAAATCGAACATTTCGCCTTCACTATCGGGTAGCGCATCACTTTTACGGGTGGCCTTTTTGAAGCCCTGTTTCTGCAAGGCTTGGCGCAAGGCTTTTTCAGCCACGGGTTTGCGTTGAATGCGCTGGGTTTCGGTGCCGGCCAGGATCAGTACTTCCGAGGATTTTTTGTCCGCCGTCATGTGGCCGTTGTAGGTAAACGCCAATGCCGCGCGATGCTCGGGTTCGTACTTCCAGTTCCTGTAACGGTTGGTGCTTGCAAGCGTCAGGAAGGCTTGGGGTTCGACGTCGTCGACGACCCGCTCGGTCAACGCATGCGGTGGTGGCACAACTCGAGTCACAGCATTCATCCGATGACTGAACTGCATCGCCTGACGTGCGGGAATGTCAGGGACCAATGACAGATGGCAGGCCAGCTTTTCGTCCAGCTCGCTTAGCAGCGGCCCAACCTCCCTCCGTTCGCGGTCCAGGTAGTACAAAGGTTCCAGCGCCAGAAACGTTTCTTCAGGTGCTTCCTCACTACGCCATTGAGGACGGAAGCTGCCGCTTGCTTGCTCGGTCCAGACAAACTGCGCAGCCCTGCTTTTTCCAGCTATCAGCGGCTGCAATTGTTCGAAGTCGAGATACAGGCGTGAGGTTTTCAATGCCAATTGAAGAACTTCGGCACCACTACTGCCTTGTAGGGGATAACCACTGTAAAACGAATGTTGGGAGTGAACGGCGACCAGCAATCTTGCCATTCGCAGATCAAGCTCGGACAGATAGCCAGGCTCTCGCATCAGTGCGTCTGACAGCGAGTACACCGATTTGATGTCTTGCAGGCGGCCATCCTTGAGCTGACGAGCCTTGTAGACTTCCAGCAACCACTTGCCTGTAGTGGGCGTTGCTTTGAGTTTGTAGACCCAGCACGTGCCGGCGCCCTGCGCAGCTCCATCGCGATCAGGGACGTCGCGAGGTATGTCATTGAGCCAGCGCTCCAACTCGCGATTCATTTGGACTGAGGCAGTGCTTTTGAACGAATCCACGGGGAGTTCTTGCAGGTTAAAAAGCACGGTTGCGCAGTGCTTGCAATTGATCACCACTGGACACGAACAGGAGCAAACCAGCTCAAAATCACCATTGGGGTCTTCAATGAGTTCAATGGCTTGTTCGTAGATATTCCCTTGGGAACCTTTGCAGATGGCGAGAACGAACGCGTCCTCGATTTCGCGGATTTGTACCCGGTTTTCTAACGCGTATCTGCGAGCCTTATCCAGAGCGCGATGACTGAACTCTTCCGCCCACGGTAGCTCATGAAGTTGCTCAATAATTGCCGGCATAAATTCAACGCTTCTGAAAGTGACTGTAGTTCGCAGGTATCAAGACTCAGCCTGCAAGCACCCGAGCCAACGTCGACTTCACGTTGCCCATCCCGTCATGCAACGCTTGCTCGATCTCGGCCATGGTGATCACTGCCGTCGACTTGCCTGCTGCCGGGTTTACTACCAGCGCCAGACAGGCGTAATCCAGTTCCAGCTCGCGAGCCAATGCCGCTTCCGGCATTCCGGTCATGCCGACGATGTCGCATCCGTCGCGCTCCAGCCTGGCGATTTCAGCGACGGTTTCCAGTCGTGGCCCTTGAGTGCAGGCGTACACGCCATGACTGCTGTAGCCAACGCCTTCGGCCGCCAGTGCCGCGATCAACTGCTGACGCAGTGGCTCGCTGTAGGGATAGCTGAAATCGATGTGGGTAACTTGTTCGAGATCATCGGCGAAATAGGTGTGTTCGCGACCACTGCTGTAATCGATCAACTGATGCGGCACGCAGAAATGTCCGGTCCCCATCGCGGAATGAATCCCACCCACCGCGTTGACCGCGAGAATCGCTTCGGCGCCAGCTTGCTTCAGCGCCCAGAGGTTGGCGCGGTAGTTCACCTGATGCGGCGGAAAACGGTGAGGATGACCGTGGCGCGCAAGAAACAGCACTTCCTTGCCGGCGTACTCGCCGATCTGCACTTCAGCCGAGGGCACGCCGTACGGCGTGTCCACCGCCAGTGACTGACGAATGCTCAGGCCTTCGAGCTGAGTCAGGCCGGTGCCGCCGATAATCGCGTAAACCGTCATGACGAAAAGTCCTCAATCAATCAGTTGAGCATCTTTGAGCGCGCCCACGGCTGTCAGCCAGCGCGGGTCTTGACGGTATTCAGTGCTGGCGTACGACTGGCCACGCATCCGCGCGATGCGCTCGGACGGTTTGACCTTCAGACGCTGGGCGGCGCTCAGGGCCAATTCAGCGGCCGCGCGATCGTTGCACACCAGGCCCATGTCGCAACCGGCAGTGAGCGCCGCTTCGATACGGCTGGCAGCATCGCCGACCACATGGGCGCCGGCCATGGACAAGTCATCGCTGAAGATCACGCCGTCAAATTGCAGCTCGCCACGCAGGATGTCCTGCAACCAGCGGCGGGAGAAGCCGGCAGGCTGGGAATCGACTTGTGGATAGATCACGTGGGCCGGCATGACCGCAGCCAATTGCTTGCTCAGTCGGGCGAACGGCACCAGGTCATTGGTGCGGATTTCGTCGAGACTGCGCTCATCGACAGGGATCGCAACGTGGGAATCGGCCTCGGCCCAGCCGTGACCGGGAAAGTGCTTGCCGGTGGCGGCCATGCCGGCGCTGTTCATGCCGCGAATGAAGGCTCCCGCCAGCAACGCTGCACGCTCAGGATCACCTTCAAATGAACGGGTACCGACCACGACGCTGCGCTGGAAGTCGAGGTCCAGCACCGGAGCGAAACTCAGGTCGAGGCCGACGGCCAGCACTTCAGTCGCCATGAGCCAGCCGCACTGTTCGGCCAGGTATTCGGCATTCGGGTTGTCGGCGATGGCGCGCATGGCTGGCAGTCGCACGAAGCCCTGACGCAAACGCTGAACCCGGCCGCCCTCCTGATCGACTGCCAGCAGCAGATCGGGGCGAATGGCGCGGATTGAGGCGCTCAACTCGCGCACCTGGCGGGGGTGTTCGATATTGCGGGCGAAAATGATCAGGCCGCCCACTTCGGGTTGGCGCAACAACTGGCGATCTTCAGCCGTCAGCCAGGTACCGGCGACGTCCACCATCAACGAGCCTTGCAGGCCAGCAGTCATAGAGATTCCTTGATAACGATAAACCCGGCTCGCACGCAATCGCCGCCATGGGAAATGCCCGGCAGGTCGGCGATACAAATGGGGAACGGGTTCAGAACGAGAGTCGGCATGGGCGGCTAGCTTAGCGGATGTCAGCTGCCGCGCCCACCCGTGTGCGGGTTAAACCTTGGCGGCAACCGGGGTTGATTTGCTGCGCGGACGCAACTGCGCGGTGGCCATGGCTACATCGGTCACACCGGTTTCGGCGCGCATGCCTGCTGCCAGGAACGGCACCATCAGACGCATGACTTGCTCAATGGAGGTGTTGACGCCGAAGTCGGTCTCGGCAATTGCGCGCAGGGCTTTGATACCGGACATGCTGAACGCGGCGGCGCCGAGCATGAAGTGCACGCGCCAGAACAGCTCAATCGGCGGAATACGCGGCGCAGCTTCGTTGACCAACATCATGTAGCGGCGGAACACCTTGCCGTACATGTCTTCCAGATAACGCCGCAAGTGCCCTTGGCTCTGACTGAAAGCCAGACCCAGCAAACGCATGAAAATCGACAGATCGTTGCCGCTGCGTGGTTGCACCACCAGGGCTTGCTCGACGAGGATTTCCAGCAGCTCTTCAAGCGTCGGCTTGTTCTCCGGCTTGGCCTGACGCCGCTCCAGTTCTTTGTCAAGGCTTAAGCAGAACGGCCCGAGAAAGCGCGAGAAAACTGCCTGGATCAGCGCCTTCTTCGAACCGAAATGATAGTTCACCGCCGCCAGATTGACACCGGCCTTGCTGGTGATCAGACGCAATGAGGTTTCAGCAAAACCTTTTTCCGCGAACAATTGCTCGGCAGCATCAAGAATGCGTTCAACGGTTTCCGACTGGGCCATGGCTACTCCGCCTGACAAACACTTGTTTGAAACATACGTTTCAGCCCAGGCCTTGTCAAGCCTGACGGTTCGTTTTGGGAATGGTCGGTCAGCTATTTAACCATACAACTCGCAAGCGTGAATCAGCAGGCTCATCGACCGTCTGGCGGCCGGCAAAAAAAGGGGCATTGCCAAGACAGTTCCACTGTATATAATCCCAGTCACTGTATAAAAAGACAGAGCGATCAATATGCTAAAGCTGACGCCACGCCAAGCAGAGATTCTGGCCTTCATCAAACGTTGCCTCGAAGACAACGGCTACCCACCCACCCGCGCGGAAATCGCTCAGGAACTGGGTTTCAAGTCGCCCAATGCGGCGGAAGAACACCTTAAGGCGCTGGCCCGCAAGGGTGCGATCGAGATGACGCCTGGCGCTTCCCGCGGCATTCGCATTCCCGGCTTCGAAGCCAAGGCCGACGAATCCACCCTGCCGATCATTGGCCGAGTGGCTGCCGGTGCTCCGATCCTCGCCCAGCAGCACATCGAAGAGTCCTGCAACATTAACCCGTCATTCTTCCATCCTCGGGCCGACTATCTACTTCGGGTTCATGGCATGAGCATGAAGGACGTGGGCATTTTCGACGGTGACCTGCTGGCAGTGCACACCACCCGCGAGGCCCGCAACGGCCAGATCGTAGTAGCGCGGATCGGCGATGAAGTGACCGTCAAGCGCTTCAAGCGAGATGGCAGCAAGGTCTGGTTGATTGCCGAAAACCCTGAATTCGCCCCTATCGAAGTGAACCTGAAAGATCAGGAACTGGTGATCGAAGGCTTGAGTGTCGGCGTCATTCGCCGCTAAAGGAGGCTTTATGCAGTTCCCACACACATCACAGCAAGCCCAACTGCCGTTGTTCGAGGCTTTCATGGTGCAGCCCTTGGCGCCGATCCTGAAAGAAGTGGTCGAGTTACCCTGGAGCGCCGAGCCCGAAGTCTTCAGCGAGCTGTCGCTGCGTGGTGCAGCCGGGAACTGCCTGAACCTGCTTGCGCCGATTCTCAGGGAACTGAGTCAGGAACAGGACGCGCGGTGGCTGACGCTGATCGCTCCGCCCGCCAGCCTGACCCAGGCCTGGTTGCGGGACGCCGGCCTTAACCGCGAACGCATCCTGCTGCTGCAACCGCGCGGTACTCAGAGCGCTCAGCAGTTGACCTGCGAGGCCTTGCGCCTGGGCCGCAGTCACACGGTGGTCAGCTGGCTCAACCCATTGAGCTCAACTTCACGGCAACAGTTGATCAGCGCCGCCCGGACCGGGGACGCACAAAGCCTGAATATTCGATTGGGTAACTGACAAACAAAGCGCGCGCTGAGCAGCGCGGGGCTTCTCCAAGGATAGAGAAGCCAACCTATAGCGATATCAGCAAAAAACCGACGGATGGGATCAATGAAGAACCCGCGACCCCTCGTCCGTATTGAAATCGCCTTCAACCAAGCGTCCGGCCATCTGAACGCCGACGCTCAACATCGCCTTGGCGACTTCCACGTGCTGGCCCTGCAAGAACGCTTTGGCATCCTCGGAGAAATCCAAAGTAACCAGAGAACCCTCGTCCTCAGCCCTGCGCAGCTCGATGCGGCCGTCTGGTAACTCGACAATTTCTAGAAAGGACGTTGGCATAAAGGTCTGTTCTCCACGAAAGGCGGGGATTATATAGGCATCGGCCAGGCTTCGCTCGGGATCTTGACCAGATGCCACTACAAAGAGAAGGTCCGCCAGTTCTCATACCTGAACGGACAACCCAGCGGGCCATGCATTGTTCAGCTCAATCCTTCAGCACTCGTTCAGGCCTTCGCGAAACCGAATCGCCAGCCCCTTGAGGTTCTGACGCCAGCTCTCCAGCTCTTCCCGGCTCAGCTCTTGTGGAGCCTCTTCTTCATCCAGGTTTACGGCCAGGATCAGCGGTTGCGTCACGTCACCCTTGGGCTTGTGCGGCGCCCGTGGAGGTTGAAACAGTGCAGCATGGGCCGCAAGCAGTTTGGCCAGCCAGGTTTCCGAATTATTGACCAACTCCACCATCTCGGCCATTTCCGGAATCGCGATGGCTTCAAGCACTTCGCGAGTCAGCAACAACTCGGCCCGAGGTGCATTGGCCTGAGGCAAGCGGTAGAAACCGGCGATTTCATGGCACAGCCCCAACAGGGCACCGTACAGGTGAAACAACGCCGACTCGCGTCCGGCCTGAATCAGCGCAAGGGAGTTCATCGCCCGCCCCTCTTCGGCTCTGGCGAGCGCTTCCAGAGACAGACCGGCGAAGTAAATCTTCTGGTTGGTACGGGTATAGAGTTCGTGGGCCATGACGGCAGCCTCCACAACGAAATAATTGCTTCACGCAGGTCAGACAGTGTCGTGGATCAGCTCCGCTTCCCGCAAGTACAAAACAAAAGGCCGCATGAAAACCCGAGGGTTGTCATGCGGCCTTTTCAGTACAGCACCTGTTAAGCCTTGGCAGCCTTCGCCGGGCGCTTGTCTTCAACCGTCCACTTGCCGCCGTCGTAGTACGCTTTCCAGCCAGTCGGCTTACCGTCGACTTCAGTCTGCACGTACTGCTCTTTGGTTTTACGGCTGTAACGGATCACAGCAGGCAAGCCGTCTGGATCTTTCTTCGGCGCTTCGCAGAGGAAGTGGTACTTCGGATCGATCTCATCCTTGTGCGGCACAATTTCCATGACCAGCGGAGCACGCGTCTCGCGGTTTTTCGGAAATTGACTGGCCGCCAGGAACAGGCCGGAAGCACCGTCGCGCAGGATGTAGGTGTCGTTGACCTTTTCGCACTTCAGCTCAGGCATCTTCACCGGATCCATCTTCGGCGGTGCTGCATCACCGCTTTTCAGCAGTTTGCGGGTGTTCTTGCACGTCGCATTGGTGCAACCGAAGAACTTGCCGAAACGGCCGGTCTTGAGCTGCATCTCGCTGCCGCACTTGTCGCATTCCAGGCTCGGACCTTCGTAGCCTTTGATGCGATAAGTGCCCTCTTCGATTTCGTAGCCAGAGCAATCCGGGTTGTTGCCGCAGATGTGCAGCTTGCGCTTCTCATCCAGCAGGTAAGCGTCCATCGCCGTGCTGCAGATCGGGCAGCGGTGCTTGCCACGCAGCACCAGCGATTCCGATTCACCCTCGTCGTCCGCAGCGATTTCATCACCCGGCACGAGGTTGACGGTGGCCTTGCAGCGCTCTTTCGGCGGCAGGCTGTAGCCCGAGCAGCCGAGGAACACGCCGGTCGATGCGGTACGAATTTGCATCGGACGACTGCACAGCACACACGGAATGTCAGTCATCACCGGTTGGTTGGCACGCATGCCGCCTTCGGCGCTTTCGGCTACTTCAAGTTTCTTCTTGAAGTCACCGTAGAACTCGTCGAGCACGTTCTTCCAGTCGCGCTCACCCTGAGCAACGTCATCGAGGTTCTCTTCCATGCCGGCGGTGAAGCCGTAGTCCATGAGATTGGAGAAGCTCTCGGCCAGACGCTCGGTAACGATGTCGCCCATCTTTTCCGAGTAGAAACGACGATTGTGCAGCGCTACGTAGCCACGATCCTGGATGGTCGAAATGATCGCCGCGTAGGTCGAAGGACGACCGATGCCGCGCTTTTCCATTTCTTTAACCAGGCTCGCTTCCGAGTAACGCGCCGGCGGCTTGGTGAAGTGCTGGGTCGGATCAAGCTTGATCAGCTTCATCGCGTCGCCCTGAGCCATGTCCGGCAACACGTCGTCATCACCAGGCTTGGCAATTTGCGGCATGACGCGGGTGTAACCGTCGAACTTCAGGATGCGGCCTTTGGCGCGCAACTCGAAGTCACCGGCACCGACGGTGACAGTGGTCGACAAGTATTGGGCCGGCAGCATCTGGCAAGCGAGGAACTGGCGCCAGATCAGCTCGTAGAGCCGCTCTGCATCGCGCTCCATGCCCGACAACTTGCTTGGCTCGGTATTGGCATCGGAGGGACGAATCGCTTCGTGAGCCTCTTGTGCGCCTTCCTTGCTGCTGTAGACGTTCGGGTTTTCCGGCAGGTATTTCTTGCCGAACTCGCCTTCAATATAAGTACGCGCCATCGTCACGGCATCGACCGAGAGATTGGTGGAGTCGGTACGCATGTAAGTGATGTAGCCGGCTTCGTACAGACGCTGGGCCATCATCATGGTTTTCTTCACGCCGAAGCCCAGGCGGTTACTCGCAGCCTGTTGCAGAGTGGACGTGATGAAAGGTGCCGATGGTTTGCTGCTGGTCGGCTTGTCTTCGCGCTTGACGATGCTGTAGCTGGAAGCCTTGAGCTTCTCCAGCGCGGCCATGGCCTGCGCTTCGTTAAGCGGCTTGAAGGCTTCGCCTTTCTCGCGAGCCACGTCAAAGCGCACGGTTGCGCCCTTCGCGGTGCCGAGGTCGGCATGAACTTCCCAGTACTCTTCCGGGTTGAACGCGCGGATTTCACGCTCACGCTCGACCACCAGCTTCACGGCAACCGACTGCACACGACCGGCGGACAGGCCACGAGCGACCTTGGCCCACAGCAGTGGCGAAACCATGTAACCCACCACGCGATCGAGGAAACGACGCGCCTGTTGGGCGTTTACACGGTCGATGTCTAGCTCGCCCGGCTTGGAGAAGGCTTCCTGAATCGCCTTCTTGGTGATTTCGTTGAACACCACGCGCTTGTAGCGGCTGTCGTCACCACCGATGGCTTCGCGCAGGTGCCAGGCAATGGCTTCCCCCTCGCGATCCAAGTCGGTTGCGAGATAGATGGTGTCAGCATCTTTGGCGAGCCGGCGCAGCTCTTCGATGACCTTTTCCTTGCCCGGGAGGATCTCGTACTTGGCTTTCCAGCCATGATCGGGATCGACCCCCATGCGCGAGACCAGCTGCTTGCGCGCCTTCTCTTTTGGCGTGAGCACCGGACCTTCACCCGCAGCGGCCTTGCCGCGCTTGGCGGCTGGCTCTTTGCTGGCGCTAGCCGAACCGCTGGTGGGCAGGTCTCGGATATGGCCGATACTCGACTTCACCACGTATTGGTTACCCAGATACTTGTTGATGGTCTTGGCCTTAGCCGGGGATTCCACAATGACCAGCGATTTGCCCATGGATCAGAAAATTCCTGAATTCTAGAAGTGAAAGGCGGTTGGCGCCTGACGCGGCACCGCTATATATAGTGGCTACAAGGTGAGGTCAAGCGCAGGGTATTGCGCGCACTCAGCTTATGGCTTGGAAAAAAGGCTCGGTTCGGCTTGCACCAAAGCAAAGCGTGGCACCTGTTCGCCGTCAACCTCGACCGACTCCAGGAACATGCTCAAGGGACGCACCCAAAAGCCGTAATCGCCATACAGGGCTTGGTAGAAGACCACTTCTTCTTCAGTTTCCGAATGCCGCGCAACACTGAATACGCGGTACTGCGGACCTTTGTAATGTTGGTAGAGCCCAGGTTGTATCGGCATGGTTTGGCCCTCGCTCAAATCTTTTCAAAATAAAAACAAAAATAAATTCAGAAAAACAAAAACCGGGGCACTTGGCCCCGGCTTCCTTCAACGAAAACGCTTAAACGCGTTCGAAGACGGTGGAGATGCCTTGGCCGAGACCAATGCACATGGTAGCTACCCCGAAGGTGCCGCCATTTTGCTTCATCACGTTCAGCAGAGTGCCGGAGATACGCGCACCGGAGCAACCAAATGGGTGACCCAGGGCGATCGCGCCGCCGTGCAGGTTAACCTTCTCGTTCATCTTGTCGAGCACTTTCAGATCTTTCAGCACTGGCAGGGCCTGTGCGGCGAAAGCTTCGTTGAGCTCGAAGAAGTCGATATCGTTAATGCCAAGACCCGCGCGCTTCAGTGCTTTTTGTGTGGCCGGTACTGGACCATAGCCCATGATTGCCGGATCTACACCTGCCACCGCCATCGAACGAATCACCGCCATAGGCTGAATGCCCAGGTCCTGTGCACGTTGCGCCGACATCACGATCATGCACGAAGCACCATCGGTGATTTGCGACGAAGTACCGGCTGTCACGGTACCGCCCTTAGGGTTGAACGCTGGCTTCAGAGCCGCCAGGCTTTCCAGGGTAGTTTCCGGACGAATGGTTTCGTCGTAGTCAAACAGTTTCAGGAAACCGTTCTCGTCGTAGCCCTGCATCGGGATGATTTCGTCTTTGAACTTACCTTCCAGGGTCGCCTTGTGGGCGAGCTGGTGGGAGCGCACGCCGAAAGCGTCCTGTTGTTCGCGAGTGATGCCGTGCATTTTACCCAGCATTTCAGCGGTCAAACCCATCATGCCCGACGCTTTCGCCGCGTACAGCGACATGTGCGGGTTCGGATCGACACCGTGCATCATGCTCACGTGACCCATATGCTCGACGCCGCCAACCACGAACACGTCACCGTTGCCGGTCATGATCGCTTGCGCAGCAGTGTGCAGAGCGCTCATCGACGAACCACACAGACGGCTGACGGTCTGGCCGGCAGCGGTGTGCGGGATCTGCGTCATCAGGGATGCCATGCGGGCGATGTTCCAGCCCTGCTCCAGGGTCTGGTTCACACAGCCCCAGATCACGTCTTCGACTTCGCTCGGATCAACCTTGACGTTGCGTTCCAGCAGTTTACTGATCAGGTGCGCCGACATGTCTTCGGCGCGGGTGTTGCGGTGCATGCCGCCCTTGGAGCGGCCCATCGGAGTACGACCGAAGTCGACTATCACGACGTCTCTAGGATTCAAGCTCATATATTCACTCTCACTCTAGTTGGGGGCGCTTAACCGAAGAACCGCTGGCCGGTTTTGGCCATTTCACGCAGTTTTGCGGTCGGGTGGTACAGCGCGCCCAAATCAGCGTACCGGTCAGCCAGGGCAACGAACTCTGCAACACCGATCGAATCGATGTAGCGCAGTGCACCGCCACGGAATGGAGGGAAACCAATACCGTAGACCAGACCCATGTCGGCTTCGGCTGCGGTTTCGACAATGCCGTCTTCCAGGCAACGCACGGTTTCCAGGCACAGCGGGATCATCATCCAGTTGATGATGTCTTCGTCAGTGACTTCGCGCTGTTCAAAGACGATCGGCTTGAGCACTTCCAGCACCGACGGATCGGCGACTTTCTTCTGCTTGCCGCGCTTGTCGGTCTCGTAGGCGTAGAAGCCCTTGCCGTTCTTCTGGCCCAGGCGCTTGGCTTCGTACAGCACGTCGATGGCCGAACGACGGTCGTCTTTCATGCGGTCCGGGAAGCCTTCAGCCATCACGTCGCGACCGTGGTGGCCGGTGTCGATACCGACCACGTCCATCAAGTACGCCGGGCCCATTGGCCAGCCGAATTTTTCCATGACCTTGTCGATGCGGACGAAGTCCACGCCGGCGCTGACCAGTTTGGCGAAACCGCCGAAGTACGGAAACAGCACGCGGTTGACCAGAAAGCCCGGGCAGTCGTTGACGACGATCGGGTTCTTGCCCATTTTCTTGGCGTAGGCAACGGTGGTGGCAACGGCCACTTCGCTGGACTTCTCGCCACGAATCACTTCAACCAGCGGCATCATGTGCACCGGGTTGAAGAAGTGCATGCCGACGAAGTTTTCCGGACGCTTGAGGGCTTTGGCCAGCATAGTGATGGAAATGGTCGAGGTGTTGGACGCGAGGATGGTGTCCTCTTTGACTTTGTCTTCCACTTCAGCCAGAACAGCTTGCTTGACCTTAGGGTTCTCGACGACCGCTTCAACCACAAGGTCAACGTGACCGAAATCACCGTAGGACAAGGTCGGGCGAATGCCGTTGAGCACTTCAGCCATTTTTGCCGGGGTCATGCGACCTTTATCAACGCGGCCCACCAGCAATTTGGCGGCTTCGGCCAGACCTTGCTCGATGCCGTGCTCGTTGATGTCCTTCATCAGGATCGGCGTCCCTTTGGAAGCCGACTGATAAGCGATACCGCCACCCATGATGCCGGCGCCCAATACGGCAGCCTGCTTCACGTCCTTGGCGATTTCGTCGTAGGCCTTGGCCTTTTTCTTCAGTTCCTGATCGTTCAGGAACAGACCGATCAAGCTCTGCGCGGCAGAGGTCTTGGCCAGTTTGACGAAACCGCTGGCTTCGACTTCCAGCGCCTTGTCGCGACCGAAGTTCGCGGCTTTCTGGATAGTTTTGATCGCTTCGACCGGTGCCGGGTAGTTCGGGCCCGCTTGACCGGCCACGAAACCCTTGGCGGTTTCGAACGACATCATTTGTTCGATGGCGTTGAGCTTGAGCTTTTCAAGCTTCGGCTGACGCTTGGCCTTGTAGTCGAACTCGCCTGAGATGGCGCGTTTGATCAGCTCCAGAGCAGCTTCCTGCAGTTTCTCGGGAGCAACCACTGCGTCGACTGCGCCGACTTTCAGCGCATCTTCAGGACGGTTTTCCTTGCCGGCGGCAATCCATTCGATGGCGTTGTCGGCACCGATGATGCGCGGCAGGCGCACGGTACCGCCGAAGCCCGGGTAGATGCCCAGCTTGACTTCCGGCAGACCGATCTTGGCCTTGGTGGACATGACGCGGTAGTCCGCCGCCAGGCACATTTCCAGACCGCCACCCAGGGCGATGCCGTTGATCGCGGCGACAGTCGGGACGTTGAGGTCTTCGAAATCGCTGAAAATCTTGTTGGCTTCCAGGTTGCCAGCAACAAGCTCTGCATCAGGCAGCTTGAAGTTCTCGACAAATTCGGTGATGTCGGCGCCGACGATGAACACGTCCTTGCCACTGCTGACGATCACACCCTTGATCGAAGCATCTGCCTTGATGGTGTCTACGGCCTGACGCAGTTCGTTCAGGGTTAGACGGTTGAACTTGTTGACGGACTCACCCTTGAGGTCGAATTTCAATTCGACGATGCCACTTTCAAGAGCCTTAACCGTGATGGCTTTACCTTCGTAAATCATCAACTGATCTCCACGATATGGAAGCTGAACAGTACACGTCGGACGCAGGCGAATGGCTCGGCAAGGACGTTTAACGTCAATGCTACGCCCATTCACCCGGCACACCCGCCAACGCGATAGTCGGGATTCTGTAGGAGCGGTCTGTAATACAAACGCTCAATTCATACGCCCGTTTGATTTGGGTATGTCACCTTCACGGAATTTCCGACAATTGTCAATCGCCCAAAATACGGGTTGAAATGCGACTTTCCGGTCATTTCCGTACCGCGAAGCCCTGCAACACGCGGCTGCATGTGATTCCATTCATAGGATCAATAGTTAGAAAAGTCGCCCTAATTCGCTGCAGCCTTTGTTTAACAAGCTACGCTGGCGGAACCTTGAGGAAAAAACATGAACGCTTTGGGCGAATGCCGAGCGTAATACCAGCGCCACACAGAATTACCGGCCTGCCTGGCCAACTCCAGCCCGATGATGATGTCGGGCTTTTTATTGCCCGTCTGCCGGACGTTTCGCGCCATTGCGGCCGAAATTTCCGCGATTTATGCCAGCGCCTTCAGCACCGCATCAATATCCTGCAAAACCGTCGCTTCGCCCTTTTCGCCCCAATACAACGTGATCATCTGCTTGTCTGCTTCGACCTTGTAAACGTTGTCTGGCAACTTTTCGAAATGAATCAGCAACGTCGGTTCCTCGCAAACCTCCTGCCATTGATTGACCCACACACCCGGCGCTTTTTGCCAGTAACTCCAGCACGCCGGCCGATTGCCACGCCGCGGTCGATGGTATTGGGCGCAAGGGCTCGGCGGCTCTTTGCTCAGCCAGTGCGGCCAGTCCTGAGGCGCTAGCTGCATCGCCAAACCGATGCGTCGCGCCTCCATGCGCAGGGCCATGCGGCCGCTCTGGTGACGCGACGGTCGCAACCATGCCAGCGGACTCAGTACCACCAACAGGATTGACACCACTATCCAGACCGTCATATCTGTACCCCCGATTCTTGATGAGCGCATTGGGTCACTTTGAAAACAATGCGCTTGAAACCAGCCATACTTACCAATATTGCAACCCTCAGGAGGAGCACCTCATGCCCTACAACCACATTCTGGTCGCTGTAGATCTAACCGAAGAGTGCGATCCTGTAATCCACCGCGCTCGCGAACTGTCGGTGAGTAACGGGGCGAAGTTGTCCCTGGTACACATTGTCGAGCCGATGGCCATGGCCTTTGGCGGCGACGTCCCCATGGACCTGTCACAACTGCAACAACAGCAGTTCGATCAGGCCAAGGAACGCCTGGACCGGCTGATCGTGAAGTATCCGGAACTCTCCAAGGAATACAGCCACTTGACCTACGGCCAGCCACGCCAGGAGATCCATCACCTGGCCAAGGAACAAACCTGCGACCTGATCGTGGTGGGCAGCCATGGCCGACACGGCCTGGCATTGCTGCTGGGTTCGACTGCCAATGACGTGCTGCATGGTGCGCCCTGTGATGTACTCGCGGTGCGCCTGATCAAAAGCTAAACCACAGCTCCTGCGAAAAGCCCGGCGCTCATCACTGAACGCCGGGCTTTTTTTATAGCAGGATCAATCAGGCGTCCAGCTCGGCCCAGCGCTCGACCATTACGTCGTGCTCTGCTTGCAACTGTTCCAACTGAGCGATCACTGCAGCAGTCTCGGCAGCAGGACGCTGATAGAAACCGGCATCGGCCATTTGCGCCTCAACGGTAGCAATCTGCTGTTCCATGGCTTCGATCTGGCCCGGCAACATTTCCAGTTCACGCTGCAACTTGTAGCTGAGCTTCTTCTTCGCCACCGGTGCTTCGACGACAGCAGCTTCGGCTGTGACGACCGCGGAGGTCAGGTCGGCCTTGCCGGACTTGCTCTCGGTCACGCCCAACAGGCGCGGCGAGCCGCCCTGACGCAGCCAGTCCTGATAACCACCGACGTATTCGCGAACCTTGCCTTCACCTTCGAAGACCAGGGTGCTGGTGACCACGTTGTCGAGGAATGCCCGGTCGTGGCTGACCATCAGCACGGTGCCGTTGAAGGTCAGCAAGACCTCTTCCAGCAACTCGAGGGTTTCGACGTCAAGGTCGTTGGTCGGTTCATCGAGGACCAGCAGGTTCGCCGGTTTGCTGAACAGTTTCGCCAGCAACAGACGCGCACGTTCACCACCTGACAGCGCCTTCACCGGCGTGCGGGCACGCTGCGGGCTGAACAGGAAATCGCCGAGGTAGCTCAGCACGTGGCGGCTCTGACCATCGATATCGATGAAGTCGCGACCTTCTGCAACGTTGTCAATTACGGTCTTTTCCAGGTCCAGCTGATGGCGCAACTGGTCGAAGTAGGCCACGTCGATGCGCGTCCCCTCTTCCACTGTGCCGCTGGTCGGTTGCAGACCGCTGAGCATCAGCTTCAGCAGAGTGGTTTTGCCGGTACCGTTGGCGCCCAGCAGACCGATACGGTCGCCGCGCGTCAGGACCATCGAGAAATCCTTGATCAGGAACGGGCCGCCCGGGTGAGCAAAGCTCACGTTGTCGAGGACCATTACCTGCTTGCCAGACTTGTCAGCAGTGTCCAGCTGAATGTTGGCTTTGCCGGTGCGCTCACGACGTTCGCTGCGCTCGACGCGCAAGGCTTTCAATGCGCGGACGCGGCCTTCGTTACGGGTGCGACGGGCCTTGATGCCCTGGCGGATCCAGACTTCTTCCTGGGCCAGTTTTTTGTCGAACAGCGCGTTGGCGGTTTCTTCAGCGGCCAGCGAGGCCTCTTTGTGCACGAGGAAACTCGCGTAGTCGCCGTTCCAGTCGATCAGGCCACCGCGATCCAGTTCGAGAATGCGGGTTGCAAGGTTTTGCAGGAATGAACGGTCGTGCGTGATGAACAGCACGGCGCCCTGGAAATCCTTCAGCGCTTCTTCGAGCCAGGCAATTGCACCGATGTCCAAGTGGTTGGTCGGTTCGTCGAGCAGCAGCAGATCGGGTTCGGAAACCAGAGCCTGGGCCAGCAGGACGCGACGACGCCAGCCGCCGGACAATTCGGCGAGGGTCTTGTCGGCCGGCAACTGCAGACGGCTCAAGGTGCTGTCGACCAATTGCTGCAAACGCCAGCCGTCACGGGCTTCGAGGTCGTGCTGGACGTGCATCAGTTTGTCCAGGTCGGCGTCGGTGACGATGTTCTGGCTCAGGTGGTGATACTGCGCGAGCAGCTCGCCGACACCGTCCAGACCTTCGGCTACCACGTCGAACACGGTCCGCTCGTCGGCTACCGGCAATTCTTGCGGCAATTCGCCAATCTTGAGGCCAGGTGCGCGCCAAACGGAGCCGTCATCAGGCTTCTGGTCGCCCTTGACGAGCTTCATCATGCTGGACTTGCCAGTGCCATTGCGGCCGATGATGCACACCCGCTCACCACGGGCGATCTGCCAGGACACCTTGTCCAACAACGGCATAGCGCCGAAAGCAAGGGACACATCGCTGAATTTGAGCAGGGTCATGAGCTTCTCCAAAAACCGGGCGCGCATTCTACCTGACTTGAGGCTTCAGAAGGCCGGCAATTTCACCTTCGCGACACTCTGCATGACAAATGTTGCGAACTGATGCTGACAGGCCGGCAAAGCTTTCGCCCGCTGCTGGCAAAAGGCTAAGCTACAGATAATTCAGCGCGGGCATTGTCCGCGCTTGTCATGATTTCTCTGCCCGGACGTCTCATGCGCAGTCGCCTTTTCAGTCTTTTATCCTGTTTTCTTCTTTCTGCCACTGCCGTTCAAACCGCCCAGGCGGTGGACCTGTCCACCCAACGCCAGTATTACGATGAAGCCAAGCGTGCCCTCGCCAAGGGGGATACCGGCCCTTATTTCCGTTACAGCCAGGCCCTCAGCGATTACCCGCTGGAGCCGTACCTGGCGTATGACGAACTGACCGCTCGCCTTAAAACCGCGAGCAATGCCGAAATCGAGAAATTCCTCGCCGAGCACGGTGACCTGCCCCAGGCCAACTGGATGAAGTTGCGCTGGCTGCGTTGGCTGGCCGAACGCGGCGACTGGGCGACCTTCGTCAAGTACTACGACCCCAAGCTCAATTTCACCGAACTGGACTGCCTGAACGCGCAGTATCAGATCGGGCATAACCAGAAAGCCGAGGGCTACGCCAACGCCAATAAACTCTGGCTGACCGGCAAATCCCAACCCGCCGCGTGCGATGCGCTGTTCGGGCAATGGGCTGCCCAAGGCCAGTTGACCGAGCAGAAACGCTGGGAGCGCACCAAACTTGCCGCCCAGGCGCGCAACTATCCGCTGGCCAACAGCCTGGTCAACGGCCTGACCACCCTCGCCCCTCGCGGTCGCTTGCTGATTGATGTGGCACAGAAACCCGAACTGCTCAACCAGCCGTCGCGCTTCACCCCGGCTGACGAACCGATGTCCGACGTGGTCAGCCTCGGCCTGCGCCGCCTGGCCAAACAAGACCCGGACAAGGCCATGGCGATGCTCGACGGTTATGCCAGCAGCATGCACTTCTCCCGTGACGAAAAAGTCGCGATCGCCCGGGAAATCGGGCTGACTCTCGCCAAACGCTTCGACGGCCGCGCGCTGGACGTGATGACCAAGTACGACCCGGAACTGCGTGATAACACGGTGTCCGAATGGCGTATGCGCCTGCTGCTGCGCCTGGCCCGCTGGGACGATGCCTACCAGTTGACTCGTCGCCTGCCGCCGGATCTGGCGACCACCAATCGCTGGCGCTATTGGCAGGCCCGCAGTCTGGAATTGGCGCAGCCGCAGAACCCGGAAGCGCAGACGCTGTATCAGGGCCTCGCCCGCGAGCGTGATTTTTACGGTTTCCTCGCCGCGGATCGCTCGCAGCTGCCCTACTCGCTGAACAACAAACCGCTGGTGCTCAGCCAGGCGCTGATCAACAAGGTTCGCAATACCCCAGGTGTGCGTCGGGCGCTTGAGTTTCATGCTCGCGGACAGATCGTCGATGGTCGCCGCGAGTGGTACCACGTCAGCCGCCACTTCAGCCGCGACGAAATGGTCGCCCAGGCGAAACTGGCCTACGACCTGAAATGGTATTTCCCGGCGATCCGTACTATCAGTCAGGCGAAGTACTGGGACGACCTGGACATCCGCTTCCCGATGGCCCACCGCGAAACTCTGGTGCGCGAAGCCAAGGTTCGCGGCCTGCATTCGAGCTGGGTGTTCGCGATCACCCGTCAGGAAAGTGCCTTCATGGCCGACGCCCGTTCCGGCGTTGGCGCCAGCGGTCTGATGCAACTGATGCCCGGCACCGCCAAGGAAACTGCGCGCAAGTTCAGCATTCCATTGGCCTCGCCGCAGCAAGTGTTCGACCCGGACAAAAACATCCAGCTCGGCGCCGCTTACCTGAGCCAGGTCCACAGCCAGTTCAACGGCAACCGCGTCCTCGCCTCCGCCGCCTACAACGCCGGCCCCGGTCGCGTACGTCAGTGGCTGCGCGGTGCGGACCACCTGAGCTTTGACGTGTGGGTGGAAAGCATTCCGTTCGACGAAACCCGCCAGTACGTGCAAAACGTGTTGTCGTATTCGGTGATCTACGGCCAGAAGCTCAACTCACCGCAACCGCTGGTGGATTGGCATGAGCGCTACTTTGACGATCAATGAACCTGCTTTGAAGCACTGACAAAAATGCCCGCATCGATTGATGCGGGCATTTTTTTTTCGCGCCCAGAACGTCTACACCGACTTGAGCCGTGCGGCAATCCGTTTGCCATGCTGGGTCAGACGATATTTTTGAGCCGGGCTGCTTGGCGACTCGGGATTGGTCATTTCAATCAAATCGGCAGCCAATGCGGGCCTGAGGTAGTTAGCCCGAAAGGTCGCTTTGTGAACCAAACCGACCTCGGTCATTAAGTCGCTGATTTTAAGCGGGCCGTTAACATGGAGCGCTGAAAGCAATTTCCCTACTGGGTCGCTTACCAGGTCGCTTACTGGGTCGCTTACTGATTCACTAAGGACCGCTTCCTCAAGCGCGAGACTCAACGCCTGTAGCATGAACTCAACAAAAGGCGTCGATTCAGCCAACTGATCGGCCGCCGACAATACCGCGTAATAAGCGTCCTGCTGCTTCATATCCTTTTCCAGGCTCGCAACTGAGGCCGACATAATGCCCGACCCTGGAAGCATTCAGCAGCTCTCATTCACGCGGCCTCATGCCCAGCGCTAAACTGCAACGCCGCCAACCGCGCATACAGCGCGTTGCTCGCAATCAATTCCTGATGCGTCCCCACCGCCACTAGTTTCCCTTGGTCCATCACCGCGATCCGGTCAGCGTTTTTCACCGTGGCCAACCGGTGGGCGATGACCAGCGTGGTGCGGTTTTTCATCAGGCTCGGCAGGGCTTGCTGGATCAGGTGTTCGCTCTGGGCGTCAAGGGCGCTGGTGGCTTCGTCCAGCAGCAGGATCGGCGCGTCCACCAGCAGCGCCCGGGCGATGGCCAGGCGCTGACGTTGACCACCGGACAAACCGAGGCCAGCGTCGCCCAAGTGAGTCTGGTAGCCGTTGGGCATTTGTTCGATGAAGTCGTGGGCGTATGCGATTTTCGCCGCTTCCTGAACCTGGGCCAGGGTGGCCGTCGGGTTGCCGTAGCGGATGTTCTCTTCGATGCTGCCAAAGAACAGCGCCGGGGATTGCGAGACCAGCGCGAAGCAGCGGCGCAGGTCCAACGGATCGAGTTGAGTCAGAGGCACGCCATCGAGCAGGATGCGACCTTCGGCCGGGTCGTAAAAGCGCAGCAGCAAGTCATACACCGTCGACTTGCCGGCACCGGACGGCCCGACTAACGCGAGGGTTTCGCCGGCATTGATCGTCAGATTCAAACCATCGACCGCAAAGCTTTCGGGACGCGACGGGTAGGAAAAGCGCACGTCTTGCAGCTCCAGGTCACCTTTCACCCGTTCAGGCAAAGTCACCAGACCAGTAGTCGGTGACTGGATAATGTTTTCCGAGCGCAGCAACTCGGCAATCCGCTCGGCGGCGCCAGCGGCACGCTGCAGTTCGCCGATCACTTCGCTCAACGTGCCGAATGCGCTACCGACAATCAGGCTGTAAAACACAAACGCTGCCAGCTCGCCCGCGGAAATCCGCCCGGCGATGACATCCATTCCGCCGACCCAGAGCATCACCCCGACCGCACCAAGCACCAGCACGATCACCACGGTAATCAGCCAGGCACGCTGGAAGATCCGCTTGCGAGCTGTGTCGAAGGCCTCCTCCACCGTTACGGCAAAGCGCTGCTCGTCCTGGACCTGATGGTTGTAGGCCTGCACGGTTTTGATCTGGCCCAGGGTTTCGGAAACATAGCTGCCGATATCGGCAATCCGGTCCTGGCTCAGGCGCGACAGGCTACGCACCCGACGGCCGAAGATCAGGATCGGCGCGATCACCAACGGCAACGCGACCACCACGATGCTGGTGAGCTTAGGGTTGGTGATGAACAGCAGGACGATCCCGCCGATCACCATCAACAGATTGCGCAAAAACAGCGACAGCGAAGAGCCGATCACCGATTGCAGCAGTGTGGTATCAGCGGTCAACCGCGACTGGATCTCGGAGCTGCGGTTGTCTTCGTAGAACCCAGGATGCAGGTAGATCAGATGGTTGAACACCTGACGACGGATGTCCGCGACAACCCGCTCGCCGATCCATGAGACAAGGTAGAAACGCGCAAAGGTGCCAATCGCCAGCCCGACCACCAGCAACATAAACAAGCCGATGGACTGGTTGAGCAAATGCGGTGACTGGGTCATGAAACCCTGATCCACCAGCAGGCGAATCCCCTGCCCCATGGACAAGGTGATGCCCGCCGTGACGATCAATGCGAGCAAGGCGCCGACGGCCGGCCAGCGATAAGGCGCGATGAAACGCAGGGCCAGGCGCATGGCACGCCGTTGACGGGATGAGAGGATGGAGATCATTCGATGGCGCAACCAGTAGGGTTTGACGTGATCAAGCCTACACCGGTCGATGAGATTGAACGCTGTAAATCATAATGAGTCAGGTTAAATATGACCGCAAAGACTAGGTCCTAGACGGTATTGGTCTAAAGTCCGGGTGGCAACACCGCCGTATTTCTGGTGGACTGATGTGACCGCCCCTGGAAAGATCGCAGGGAGTTGTCACAGCCCGGTCACCTGGCGGTTCTACAGTAAGCACACAACCTGATGAGGAGACAGGCAATGTCCTTGCAAAACAGCAGCGAAGGCAAGATTGAAGTGATCCGCACACAGCCAGACCAGTCTCTGGGTTGCTCGATTATCGATAAGGATGGGCACGAAGTACCGATCACCGAAGGCATGATCCAGGACGCTTGCCGCGAACTGGAAAAGCGATTGGTCAAGCCTGCCGAACAAGAGTGATATAGCCACCGTCTTCTTGACCCGGCCTCTGATGGCCGGGTTTTTTATGGGTGCTGATCCGGGATTTGCGGTGCGGCCTTCGCGGGCAAGCCTTGCGCCTACAGGTTTTATGTCGCTCGCCATATCGTGAACGACGCAACCCCGTAGGAGCAAGGCTTGCCCGCGATAGGGCCAGCGCTAATTACGGAATAATGTGCGCACCCAACGCCACCACGATCTGCTGCAATGCCGGCGAATCTCCATCGATCCGCACCGCCAACCCATCAATCTCACGCCGCAGCGGATAATGCTTGCGCAGTGAATCGAACGCCGCACGCTGTTCGTTCACATTGCCTACAAGGCTGCGACGGAAATCCGCATCGTCGCGGCGCGGGTCGTACACGCCACGGCACAACATGGCCAGCGACCAGGCCGGATCACTGTTAGCGTTCAAGGTCACTTGCGACAACCAGGGGGCGGGCAGCAAATCGTTCAAGCTGATCTGTGCCGGTTGCCCGAGAAAATCGCAATACGCCTGATAAATCTGCGCAGTGCCACGCTGTCTGCCATCGAGGCTGTAACCGGCAATGTGCGACGTCGCCAGCACACAGAGTTCGGCCAGTGCCACATCGACCTCAGGCTCACCTTCCCAAACATCCAGCACTGCTTGCAGGTCTTCGCGTTGCAGCAGCACCTGGCGCAGCGCGGCATTGTCCACCACCGGGCCACGACTGGCGTTGATCAGCCAGGTGCCGGGTTTGAGCTGGCTCAAACGGTTTTTATCGAGCAGATGCCAGGTCAACTGGGCGCCGTGTTTCTTCAACGGCGTGTGCAGACTGATGACATCGCACTGCTCGATGATCTGTTCGAGGTTGACGTAATCGCCACCTTCAGCGGCATGCCTTGGCGGATCGCAGACCAGCACTTTCCAGCCCAGACCTTGCAGAACCTTGACCAACCGACCGCCCACTTCACCGGCACCGACGATGCCGTAGGTGCGTTGAGTCAGGTCGGCGCCTTCGATTTCGGCCAGGGTCAGCAGACTGCCGAGCACGTAGTCGACCACGCCCCGGGCGTTGCAGCCGGGTGCGCTGGACCAGGTGATGCCGGCCCGCTGAAAGTAATCCAGATCCAGGTGATCGGTGCCGATGGTGCAAGTGCCGACAAAGCGTACCTTGCTGCCTTCGAGCAACGCGCGGTTAACGTTGGTCACCGAGCGCACCAGCAGCACATCGGCCTGTTCGACGGTGGCGCGGTCAATGGAACGTCCCGGCACCCGGCGGATTTCACCGAAACCTTCGAAGAAGGCATCGAGCAGCGGGATATTTTCGTCGGCAACAATCAGCATGGCAGGCTCCTTTGGCGGATCGGCAGTGTAGGCGGAGATGGCCAGTGTGAGCCAGCAAGCATTGCACAGCCCCTGTAGCAGCTGGCGAAGCCTGCGTTCGGCTGCGCAGCAGTCGTGAAATCAGGCAGCACGGTGTATCAGGTAAACCGCGAGCACAGGGTTTACGACTGCTGCGCAGCCGAACGCAGGCTTCGCCAGCTGCAGGGACCGCGTTGTCGCAACGTCCGGGCATCGATTACAAATCCGCAACACAGGACTTTTCCTGACCACTGCGTCAGGGCGTAGAATGCGCCGCCTTGCGCATCAACATCTTTGGACGTTTCGCCCTTGAATTCCGTGACTGACCGCCCCGCCGCTATTTCTCTCACCCGTCCGGCCCGGGTTCGCCTGGAGCTGAAAAACCTGCTCGGCCTGGCCTTGCCGATCATGATCGCGCAATTGGCGACCACCGCCATGGGCTTCGTCGATGCGGTGATGGCGGGCCGGGTCGGGCCACGGGATCTGGCGGCGGTGGCGCTGGGCAACTCGATCTGGGTGCCGGTGTTTCTATTGATGACCGGCACGCTGCTGGCCACGACCCCGAAAGTCGCCCAGCGTTTCGGTGCCGGAACCCACAGCGAAATCGGCCCGATCGTGCGTCAGGCACTGTGGCTGGCGCTGGTGGTGGGGTTGATGGCGACCGGCATGCTGTTCAGCGCCGAACCGATTTTGCACATCATGAAGGTCGACCCCGAATTGATCGGCCCGTGCATGCAGTACCTGCATGGCATCGCCAGCGGTTTGCCCGCCGTCGCGCTCTACCATGTGCTGCGCTGCTTCAGTGACGGCCTGGGGCGCACGCGTCCGGCCATGGTGTTGGGGCTGTGCGGGCTGGCGCTGAACATTCCGCTGAACTACGTCTTCATCTATGGCCACTTCGGTGTGCCGGCCATGGGCGGTGTCGGTTGCGGCTGGGCCACGGCGATCGTGATGTGGGTGATGGCGCTGGGCATGGCCGGGTGGGAGCGCTGGGCGCCGGCGTATCAGTCGAGTGAGTTGTTCAGCCGTTTTGACTGGCCGCAATGGTCAGTGATCAAACGCCTGCTGGGCATCGGCCTGCCGATCGGCATCGCGGTGTTCGCCGAGTCGAGCATCTTCGCGGTGATTGCGCTGCTGATCGGCAGCCTCGGCGCGACGGTAGTGGCCGGGCATCAGATCGCGCTGAACTTCAGCTCGCTGGTGTTCATGATCCCCTACTCCCTCGGCATGGCCGTGACCGTGCGGGTCGGCCAGGCGCTCGGCCGTCAGGAGCCGCGTGAAGCCCGCTTCGCCGCCGGTGTCGGCATGGGCACCGCCCTGGCGTATGCGTGCCTGTCGGCGAGCATGATGCTGTTGCTGCGTGAACCCATCGCTGCGATTTACACCGCCGACCCGACGGTGATTCATGTCGCGGCGATGCTGATTGTGTATTCGGCGCTGTTCCAGTTTTCCGATGCGATCCAGGTCACTGCTGCCGGCGCATTGCGCGGCTATCAGGACACGCGGGTGACGATGATCCTGACGCTGTTCGCTTACTGGGGGATTGGTTTGCCGGTGGGTTACGCGCTGGGCCTGACCGATTGGTTCGGCGCGCCGAGCGGCCCGAGCGGGCTGTGGCAGGGTTTGATCGTGGGCTTGAGTTGCGCGGCACTGATGCTGTCGATCCGCCTGACGCGCAGTGCACGCAAGCGGATCCGCATCAGCCATTCGGCGGGTTAAGCGAGTTTCTTGCGGATCCAGTAGAGGTAGGTGCCTGCCTCTTCGTGCTGCGCCACCAGTTCGTGGTCGAGAAACACACAGAACTTGGGAATGTCGCGACGGGTCGACGGGTCGGTGGCAATCACCTTGAGCAGACCGCCGGGCACCAGGTCACGGATGTGCTGGTGCAACATCATCACCGGTTCCGGGCAGTTGAGGCCGGTGGCGTCGAGGGTGCCGTCAACCGGCGTATCAATCATTTCACTCATGATTCACTCCTGAAACTTGCCGGCATTGTCGCGCATTGCCGGGTGTTCGGTCATCTGTGGCGTTACACCGATCCCTGTGGGAGCGAGCCTGCTCGCGATAGCGCTGTATCAGTCAACAAAGATGTTGAATGTAATGGCCTCATCGCGAGCAGGCTCGCTCCCACATAGGTCCGTGTGTATCAGCGGGACTTGGGCTTCTTTACGTCGATCCGGCGCAGGTGGCAGGTCACTTCTTCACGGTCGTGATACAGCTGCTTGCAGCCGATCTCGACCCGAATGCCGCGTTCCTTGAACCCGTCGGCGATGCGTTCCAGCAAGCGCTTCACTTCGGCGTAACGCTGTTTCATCGGCAGCTTGAGGTTGACCACCGCTTCGCGACAATGCCCCTCGCCAATCCACTCTTCCAGCATTGCGGCGTTGCGCGCCGGTTTCTCGACGATGTCGCAGACCATCCAGTCCACCGGCTGCTTGGGCTTGAAGGTGAAGCCGTCAGCCATCAAGTGTTGCACCAGACCGGTGTCCATCAGACTTTCGGCCATTGGGCCGTTGTCGATCGCGGTCACCAACATGCCGCGGTTGACCAACTGCCAGGTCCAGCCGCCGGGAGCAGCGCCAAGGTCGACGCCGGTCATGTCGCTGTGCAGGCGCTCATCCCACTGATCGCGAGGAATGAAGTGGTGCCACGCCTCCTCCAACTTCAGCGTCGAACGACTCGGCGCTTCACGCGGGAACTTAAGGCGCGGAATGCCCATTGGCCACATCGCCGAGTTGTTCGACTCGGCAAGCCCCATGAACACTTCGCGACCACTTTTGAAGGTCAGCAGCAGCCGTGGCTTGTGGGCGTCTTCCACCAGTTTGCCAGCGGCCATCAGCGCCTTGCGCAGGTGACCTTCGAACTTCTTGCAGAAGTTCGACAGTTCCTTGCCATCGTTGGTGTCGACCATTTCCAGCCACAGGCTGCCGCACAGCGGGAAGTCCGCCATGTGCGCGAGGATCACGCTGATGCGGTCGGTTTCCGGCAGATCGATGAAAATCCCGCGAGCCCACTGGCGCGGGAAGATCAGATCGGCAAAACGCTGACCACGCATCAGGCGCTCGGCGCCGTCTTCTTCGGTGCAGATGAATTCGGCGAAGGCGCTGGCGGTCTTGGCCTTGGCATAACCGGCCACGTTCAGCCGCGCGGCGTGTTCGGAAATCTCGGAACAGACTTCGCTTTCGAAGCCCGGCCGGCAATGCATAAAGAGGGTGTTCATTCTTACTCCTGGGCAGATGGCGAGACATTCAACCACTGCGCGATGCCCAGACTTGCGTTGAAGCAAAGCCTGTCACGAAAACGGGCGCATGATAGCCGAGTTCGGAACCTCGGACTTGTCGATAGAGTCCAGTTATTAGCCAGCTACTTAAAACAGGGCTAGTTTTAATGCTCTGTTCGTTCCCTCAGTCCGTAGCCGTGCGGACTCAAAGGAGTCATTTCAATGCCGTCCCTCGATAGCCTGAAAACCCTTAAAACCTTACAAGTCGACGACAAGACCTATCACTATTTCAGCTTGCCGGATGCCGCCAAAAGCCTGGGCGATCTGGATAAGCTGCCGATGTCGTTGAAAGTGCTGCTGGAAAACCTGCTGCGCTGGGAAGATGAAAAAACCGTCACCGGTGCCGACCTCAGGGCGATTGCCGCCTGGCTCAAGGAACGTCGCTCCGACCGTGAAATTCAATACCGTCCCGCGCGGGTATTAATGCAGGACTTTACCGGCGTTCCCGCCGTGGTCGACCTGGCCGCCATGCGTGCCGCGATGGCCAAGGCTGGCGGCGACCCGCAGCGAATCAATCCGCTCTCCCCCGTGGATCTGGTGATCGACCACTCGGTGATGGTCGACAAATTCGCCAGCGCCAGCGCCTTCGAACAGAACGTCGACATTGAAATGCAGCGCAACGGTGAACGTTATGCGTTCCTGCGCTGGGGCCAAAGCGCCTTCGACAATTTCAGCGTGGTGCCGCCGGGCACCGGGATCTGCCATCAGGTGAATCTGGAATACCTGGGGCGCACGGTCTGGACCAAGGATGAAGACGGGCGCACGTATGCCTTCCCCGACACCTTGGTTGGCACCGACTCCCACACCACCATGATCAACGGCCTCGGCGTGCTCGGCTGGGGCGTTGGCGGGATCGAAGCAGAAGCGGCGATGCTCGGCCAACCGGTGTCGATGCTGATCCCGGAAGTGATCGGCTTCAAACTCACCGGCAAGCTCAAGGAAGGCATCACCGCCACCGATCTGGTGCTGACTGTCACCCAAATGCTGCGCAAGAAAGGCGTGGTCGGCAAATTCGTCGAGTTCTACGGTGACGGCCTCGCCGACCTGCCACTGGCCGACCGCGCGACCATCGCCAACATGGCCCCGGAATACGGCGCCACCTGCGGCTTCTTCCCGGTGGACGACATCACGCTGGAATACCTGCGCTTATCCGGTCGCCCCAGCGCAACCGTGAAACTGGTCGAGGCTTACAGCAAAGTCCAGGGCCTGTGGCGTCTGCCGGGCCAGGAACCGGCGTTCACCGACAGCCTGGCGCTGGACATGGGCAGCGTCGAAGCCAGCCTTGCCGGACCGAAACGCCCACAGGACCGGGTATCGCTGCCGAATGTCGCGCAAGCGTTCAGTGACTTCGTCGACCTGCAATTCAAACCCACCAGCAAGGAAGTCGGTCGTCTCGAAAGTGAAGGCGGCGGTGGCGTCGCGGTGGGCAATGCCGATCTGGCCGGTGAAGCCGACTACGAATACGACGGTCAGACCTATCGATTGAAAAACGGCGCGGTGGTGATTGCCGCGATCACCTCCTGCACCAACACCTCCAACCCGAGCGTGATGATGGCCGCCGGCCTGGTGGCGAAGAAAGCCGTGGAGAAAGGCCTCAAGCGCAAACCGTGGGTCAAGAGTTCGCTGGCGCCAGGCTCGAAAGTGGTCACCGACTACTACAAGGCTGCCGGCCTGACCCAGTACCTTGACGAACTGGGTTTTGCCTTGGTCGGCTACGGCTGCACCACCTGCATCGGCAACTCCGGGCCATTGGCGGAGCCGATCGAAAAAGCCATTCAGGCCGCCGACCTGACCGTCGCCTCGGTGTTGTCGGGTAACCGTAACTTCGAAGGTCGCGTGCATCCGCTGGTGAAAACCAACTGGCTGGCCTCGCCGCCGCTGGTCGTCGCCTATGCGCTGGCCGGGACGGTGCGCATCGACATCAGCAGCGAGCCTTTGGGTACCGACAAGGAGGGCAATCTGGTTTATCTGCGGGACATCTGGCCAAGCACCAAAGAGATTGCCGACGCGGTGAGTCAGGTCAACACCGCGATGTTCCACAAGGAATACGCCGAAGTGTTTGCCGGCGACGAGCAATGGCAGGCGATTGAAGTGCCGCAAGCGGCGACGTATGTCTGGCAGGACGATTCGACGTACATCCAGCATCCACCGTTCTTCGATGACATCGGCGGGCCGCCGCCGGTGGTCAAGGACGTCGCCGGTGCCAGAGTCCTCGCGCTGCTGGGTGATTCGGTGACCACCGACCACATCTCCCCGGCCGGCAACATCAAGGTCGACAGCCCCGCAGGCCACTACTTGCGCGAGAAAGGCGTGGAACCACGGGACTTCAACTCCTACGGCTCGCGACGCGGCAACCACGAAGTGATGATGCGCGGCACCTTCGCCAACATCCGCATTCGTAACGAAATGCTCGGCGGCGAAGAAGGCGGCAATACGATTTACATCCCCACCGGGGAGAGGATGCCGATCTACGACGCGGCGATGCGTTATCAAGCCTCGGGCACGCCGCTGGTGGTGATTGCCGGGCAAGAATACGGCACCGGCTCGAGCCGCGACTGGGCGGCCAAGGGCACCAATCTGCTGGGGGTCAAAGCGGTCATCGCCGAAAGTTTTGAACGGATTCACCGCTCCAACCTGGTGGGCATGGGCGTGTTGCCATTGCAGTTCAAGCTGGATCAAAACCGCAAGAGCCTGAACCTGACCGGCAAGGAGACGCTGGATATTCTGGGTTTGACCGCCGTCGAGCTGACACCGCGGATGAACTTGACGCTGGTGATCACCCGTGAAGACGGCAGCCGCGAGAAAGTCGAGGTGTTGTGCCGGATCGATACCCTGAATGAGGTGGAGTACTTCAAATCGGGGGGGATTTTGCATTACGTGTTGCGACAGTTGATTGCCTCGTAACAGCCTGCTGACACAGACACCGCCTTCGGGCGGTGTTTTTGTTTGGGTCGCAAGCGTCCTTATAATCGCGCGCCGCTTGATGGGTGTTGTTCACAATGCTGTACCCGACACAAAACCACTGTGGGAGCGAGCCTGCTCGCGAAGGGGCCCCATTCAAAATCATCGCTGGCTGATACAACGCATTCGTCGGAACGCCGCCCGGAGCCGGCTCGCTCCCACATGAAAAGGGGGCAGCCCGCAGAATCCCGACACCGTTTTGGTGGTTTGGGTGCGGCCATCGCCACCCATTTCGGCCTGAACCTGCTGCACTTCGGCCTGTTCACGTATCCGATGCTCGCCGGGTGACGCAAGGGTCGTTTTGCGACGAACCACTGATTATTGAAAAATAATTCAATAAATTCCCGATCATGCCGACACCCTGTCAAAGCCTTGCGGATTGAAACAGCCATGCGTAATAACCAACCCACTACACAACGCGAACGGACCTTCCCGGCTCAGCAACGGTTGATTTCCACCACCGATGCCAAGGGCGTGATCACCTACTGCAACGACGCCTTCGTCGAGATCAGCGGGTATTCTCGTGAGGAACTGATCCGTGCGCCGCATAACCTGGTCCGTCACCCTGACGTCCCGGCCGCGGTATTCGCGCACATGTGGGGCACACTGAAACAAGGCTTGCCATGGATGGGCATTGTCAAGAATCGCTGCAAGACCGGTGATCACTACTGGGTTAACGCCTATGTCACGCCGGTTTTCGAAGGCAATCAGGTGGTCGGTTACGAATCGGTGCGGGTCAAACCCACCGCCGAGCAGATCCGCCGTGCCGAAGCGCTCTACCAACGCATCAACCAGGGCAAGTCGGCGATTCCTTCAACGGACAAATGGCTGCCGGTGCTGCAGGACTGGCTGCCGTTCATCCTCGTCAGCCAACTGAGCTTCATGATCGGTGCGTCACTCAATTCCCAATGGGGTTTTGCGTTGGCCGCCGGCCTGTCGGTGCCATTGGGCCTGTTGGGCTTGAGCTGGCAACAGCGCGGCCTCAAGCGTCTGCTGCAGCTGGCCGGGCAGACCACCTCCGACCCGCTGATCGCGCAGATGTACACCGACAGTCGCGGCGCTCAAGCACGTCTGGAGATGTCGATCCTCAGCCAGGAAGCCCGCCTGAAAACCTGCCTGACCCGTCTGCAGGACACCGCCGAGCATCTGAGCGACCAAGCGAAACAGTCCGACGCCCTGGCGCATAACAGCTCCAACGGCCTGGAACGCCAACGCGTCGAAACCGAGCAAGTGGCCACCGCCGTCAATCAGATGGCCGCCACCACGCAGGAAGTCGCCAGCCACGTGCAGCGCACGGCCGATGCGACTCAGGAAGCCAATCGCCTGACCGGTCGCGGCCGCGACATTGCCGGGGAAACCCGCGAAGCCATCCAGCGCCTGTCGGTGGTGGTCGGTGAAACCGGGCTGACCGTGACCCAACTGGCCAAGGACAGCGACGAAATCGGTGGCGTGGTCGATGTGATCAAAGGCATCGCCGACCAGACCAACCTGCTGGCCTTGAACGCCGCCATCGAAGCGGCCCGTGCCGGTGAGATGGGTCGCGGGTTTGCGGTGGTTGCCGACGAGGTCCGTCAACTGGCGCAACGCACCAGCGAATCCACCGGGCAGATCCACGCCCTGATCGCCAAGCTCCAGCAAACCGCCAGCACGGCGGTGCAAACCATGGAAGCCGGGCATCGCCAGGCCGAAGAAGGTGTGGCGCGGGTTCTGGAAGCGGATCAGGCACTGGTGGGGATCAGCGAAGCGGTGGCCAACATCACCGACATGACCACCCAGATCGCCGCCGCGACCGAAGAACAAAGCGCTGTCGCCGAAGAGATCAGCCGCAATATCAGCAACATTTCACAATTGGCTGACCAGACTTCGGAACAGGCTCAACACTCGGCGTTGTTGAGTGAAGAGCTGACCAAAACCGCGAATACCCAGTATTCGTTGGTGGAGCGGTTTAACCGCTGATTTCTGCAAGCAGGGCAAAAACCCGGAAGGTGATACTTCCGGGTTTTTTATTGCCTCATGGAAAGCATTACCGAGACGCACGATTGGACTTTGGCAAGCGTCATACACATCTAAAACCCGGTGTATAGCTGTCAGATTTGACAGTAGACGCACTCGCGTGGGCGGGATATCAATCGAGTGCCAACATACCCGTCGGCATTTGCTTCATACCCATGTGGACAGAGAAGGATTTCGCAATGAGCACAAAAGATATTTTCATCCCGAAAGCGAACAGTATTCAGGCACCAGGAAACGCTTTTCACTGGAACTTCGGGGGTGACCCGATACCTGCCGAGCACACCACTTTTTACCGAAGCCTGTTCGAGCCTACCGGCGAAAAAAGCTGGGTCTTCAACGGTTCGACTGGCTCAGGCGATGAAGAGAACTTCTACAGTTTTCTGTTGATGGTGCCTTACATCGACGACAACGTGCTGGAAAACACTTACAAGCTGGGAGACGGTCAAAAGCTGCATTTTTCCCATACCTACTCTATTCCAGCTCCTCCCGGATTCACCGGATTCAGAGTCGTCGATGCCGATGATGCGGAACTGACTGTACGACTCGACCCGATTGAGGGAATTGTTCATGGCGATTTTAATGCAACGTTTAAAACCCATCGTTTGAATCCGAACGGCACGTTCCAATTGAAAAGAGACGACCAGTAAATCCGGTTGACCAGGGACAGTGTGCGCTGTCAGTCAGATCGTTATTGCGAGCAGGCTCGCTCCCACAGGGGTCACGCATTCCACTGTGGGAGCGAGCCTGCTCGCGATGAGGCAATGTGCAACACCGCAGAGATCACCGAAGGAATGTAGCAACCTTTTGCGCCGCAGCCGCCAAATGCTGCTCATGAGTAAACCCGGACGCCTTCAACGGCTTCAAGTCATGATCCCCCGCTGCCAGCCAGAACACCTCGATCCCCGGTGACAACGTGTAAGCCTCGACCGCCTCACGATTCCCCAGCGCATCCCGCTCGCCTTGCACGATTAACGTCGGTGTCTTGAGCACGGCCAAATGCTCGACCCGAGGCTTCTCCGGTTTCCCCACCGCATAAAACGGATACCCGAGACACACCAACCCATCCGCCCCCAATTCATCCGCCAACAAACTGGCCATCCTCCCGCCCATGGACTTGCCGCCAATCGCCAGACGCCCAGCGACATGGCGTCGCACCACGGCATACACCTCACGCCAGCACTCGAGCAGTTTCGGCGCCGGGTTCGGTGGACGTTTGCCGCCATCAACACGTCGTTGCGACATGTACGGAAACTCGAAGCGCAACACGTTGACGCCTTTATCCGCAAGGCGTACAGCCATGTCGTTCATCCAGCCACTGTCCATCGGCGCACCGGCGCCATGGGCGAGTATCAGCGTCGCCGATGCCGGCACTGAAGCGGCATTCCACAACCATCCATGATCCCGCACACACCGTGCCCATTGATCCCCGTCAATACTGGCCTTGTGCTCTTTGTCCATGCTTGCCTCGCTTTTAGTCTGCCTATAACTCCAGGCGAAGGAAGCGTCTGCCGTGCGACTTACTCGCAAAGGCGGGCCTTCACTTCGGCTGAACCGTGGATGGGGAACCATGAACACTTCTATCAGTACCGCCTACAACTACAAGGTGGTCCGCCAATTCGCCATTATGACGGTGGTGTGGGGCATCGTCGGCATGGGGCTCGGGGTTTTTCTCGCGGCTCAATTGGTCTGGCCTGAACTCAACTTCGATCTGCCGTGGACCAGTTTCGGGCGTTTGCGCCCGTTGCACACCAACGCAGTGATCTTCGCCTTCGGCGGTTGCGCCTTGTTCGCCAGTTCGTTCTATTCGGTGCAACGCACCTGCCAGACCCAATTGTTTGCGCCAAAAATCGCCGCGTTCTGCTTCTGGGGCTGGCAAGTCGTGATTCTGCTAGCGGCTATCAGCTTGCCGCTGGGTTACACCAGTTCCAAGGAATACGCCGAACTGGAATGGCCGATCGACATCCTGATCACCATCGTCTGGGTCGCCTACGCCGTGGTGTTCTTCGGCACGCTGGCCAAGCGCAAGACCAAGCACATCTACGTCGGCAACTGGTTCTTTGGTGCGTTCATCATCACTGTGGCGATTCTGCACATCGTCAACAACCTTGAGCTGCCGGTGAGTTTCACCAAGTCCTACTCGGTGTACGCCGGTGCGACCGATGCCATGGTTCAGTGGTGGTACGGCCACAACGCCGTGGGCTTTTTCCTCACCGCCGGTTTCCTCGGGATGATGTACTACTTCGTGCCGAAACAGGCCGAGCGTCCGGTGTATTCCTATCGCTTGTCGATCGTGCACTTCTGGGCGCTGATCACCCTGTACATCTGGGCCGGCCCGCACCATTTGCACTACACCGCGCTACCGGACTGGGCACAGTCGCTGGGCATGGTGATGTCACTGATCCTGCTGGCGCCGAGCTGGGGCGGGATGATCAACGGCATGATGACGCTCTCGGGCGCCTGGCATAAGTTGCGCAGCGACCCGATCCTGCGCTTCCTCGTGGTCTCGCTGGCGTTCTACGGCATGTCGACCTTCGAAGGGCCGATGATGGCGATCAAAACGGTCAACGCCCTCTCCCACTACACCGACTGGACCATCGGCCACGTTCACGCCGGCGCCCTCGGTTGGGTCGCGATGATCTCCATCGGCGCGCTGTACCACATGATCCCGAAAATCTTCGGCCGCACGCAGATGCACAGCATCGGCCTGATCAACGCGCACTTCTGGCTCGCGACCATCGGCACCGTGCTGTACATCGCGTCGATGTGGGTCAACGGCATTGCCCAGGGCCTCATGTGGCGCGCTGTCAATGAAGACGGCACGCTGACCTACTCCTTCGTCGAAACCCTGGTGGCCAGCCACCCAGGCTTCGTCGTGCGTCTGGTAGGCGGTGCGATCTTCTTCAGCGGCATGTTGCTGATGGCCTACAACACCTGGCGCACCGTGCGGGCCTCGCAGCCTGCCGAAGCCGCCGCTGCCGCGCAGATCGCCTGAGGAGGCCGCCATGAAACACGAAACAATCGAGAAAAACGTCGGCCTGCTGATGTTGCTGATGGTACTGGCCGTGAGCATTGGGGGCCTGACCCAGATCGTCCCGCTGTTCTTCCAGGACGTGACCAATAAACCGGTGGAAGGCATGAAGCCCTACACCGCGCTGCAACTGGAAGGTCGCGACATCTACATCCGCGAAGGCTGCGTCGGTTGCCATTCGCAGATGATCCGGCCGTTCCGCGCCGAGACCGAACGCTACGGCCACTACTCGGTAGCCGGTGAAAGCGTCTGGGATCACCCGTTCCTGTGGGGCTCGAAACGTACCGGTCCGGACCTCGCCCGAGTCGGCGGTCGCTACTCCGAAGACTGGCACCGCGCGCACTTGTACAACCCGCGCAACGTGGTGCCGGAATCGAAAATGCCCGGCTATCCGTGGCTGGTGGCCAATCAACTCGACAGCAGCCACACCGAAACCAAGATCCGCGCCATGCGCACGTTGGGCGTGCCGTACACCGACGACGACATCGCAGGCTCAGTCGCCTCGCTCAAGGGCAAGACCGAAATGGACGCGCTGGTCGCTTACCTGCAAGTGCTCGGCACATCCATCAAGAGCAAGAGGTGAGCCATGTCCATGCCCTTTGAAATCGTAAGCGTAATGAGCAGCGGAATGATCCGCGGCCTGGGCACGGTCGTGGTGTTCGTGGCCTTCGTCGGCCTGACGCTGTGGGTGTTCAACCGCAAGCGCAATCCGGAATTCGCCGAAGCACGCTTGCTGCCGTTCGCCGATGAACCGCTACCCGATGACGCCACCCAAGAACCTGAAACAAGGAGTACCCGGCCATGACCACCTTCTGGAGTACGTGGATCTGCGTACTGACCATCGGCAGCCTGATCGGCCTGACCTGGCTGCTGATCGGCACTCGCAAGGGCGAAACCAAGGGCAGCGTCGACCAGACCATGGGCCACAGCTTCGACGGCATCGAGGAATACGACAATCCGCTGCCGCAGTGGTGGTTCATGCTGTTCGCCGGCACGCTGGTGTTTGCCGTGGGTTATCTGGTGCTTTACCCCGGCCTGGGCAACTGGAAAGGCATTCTGCCGGGTTACGAGGACGGCTGGACCGGCGTCCACGAGTGGGAAAAGGAGATGAACAAGGCCGATGCGAAGTTCGGGCCGATCTTCGCCAAATTCGCAGCGATGCCCGTGGAAGAAGTGGCCGCGGACCCGCTAGCGTTGAAAATGGGCGGTCGCCTGTTTGCCTCCAATTGCGCGGTCTGCCACGGCTCGGATGCCAAGGGCGCTTTTGGCTTCCCCAACCTGGCGGATAACAGCTGGCGCTGGGGCGGCAACGCCGACACCATCAAAACCACGATCATGGGCGGTCGCATGGCGGCGATGCCGGCCTGGGGTGAAATCCTTGGTGATGCCGGGGTGAAGAACGTCGCGGCCTATGTGCGCCATGACCTGGCCGGCATGCCGTTGCCTGCCGACAGCGGTGCCGACCTGCAGGCCGGACAGCAAGCATTCAGCACGATGTGCGTAGCCTGTCATGGCGCAAACGGCCAGGGCACTGAAGCCATGGGTGCGCCAAATCTGACGCAACCGACCGGTTTTATCTACGGAACAAGCCTGGCGCAACTGCAACAGACCATTCGTCATGGCCGTCAGGGCCATATGCCGGCGCAGAACGAACTGCTCGGCAACGACAAGGTGCAACTACTGGCCGCTTACGTTTACAGCTTGTCTCATGGGTTGAGCACCGAGCGTTTGCAGGCTGAAGGCAAACACGAATAATTCTCGACCGCTCTGCTGCCGCATTCTCCCGAATGCGGCAGTTCCCTGCCTCTTTGCGACCAAGTGTCGCACCCCTCCGTTGGTCCTCCTTTCGGTTCACCAGATTCGGGTCTAAACTTCCCCGGATGCGGACTGGCATGAGCCGGTTCCAGGTCAACCCAACCCGATGTGTTCGACGAATCTGCTCGATGACAGGCCGCAAAGGCTGGTAGATAACGGCTGTCATGCCAATTGCCATCTGTCACCTGATCGTTATGTTTGAACACACCCAGTTACATCCGACCTGACCCCCTCACCATTTTCGTCTGCTGCGACATTTGCCCTTGGGCAATTTTGTCCCTACGCGGCGCATGGAAAGGCCGCAGAATCAGCTTTTGAAAGCATTGACCCAGGTCATGGCGCGTTGCAATGACCCCCC
This sequence comes from Pseudomonas sp. LS2P72, assembly GCF_054897865.1. Taxonomy (NCBI): domain Bacteria; kingdom Pseudomonadati; phylum Pseudomonadota; class Gammaproteobacteria; order Pseudomonadales; family Pseudomonadaceae; genus Pseudomonas; species Pseudomonas sp. LS2P72. The sequence continues at coordinate 2,589,157 of NZ_CM142708.1, read as the reverse complement.
GCTTTCTCCATACTTGCGGCCGATTTTTACTCCTAATAAAACACCTAAACCGTGGAACCTTAGAATGAGCACAGCAATCAGTCCGACTGCTTATAACTATAAGGTAGTCCGCCAGTTCGCCATCATGACGGTGGTCTGGGGGATCCTTGGCATGGGGCTTGGTGTCTTCATCGCCTCACAGCTTGTATGGCCGGAATTGAACTTCGGTCTGCCGTGGACGACTTTTGGACGCTTACGCCCGTTGCACACCAACCTGGTGATTTTCGCCTTCGGTGGTTGTGCTCTGTTTGCCACTTCTTATTACGTCGTGCAGCGAACCTGCCAAACGCGACTGATTTCCGACAGCCTCGCCGCCTTCACCTTCTGGGGTTGGCAAGCGGTGATCGTCGGCGCGATCGTTACCTTGCCGCTGGGTTACACCACCACCAAGGAATACGCGGAACTGGAATGGCCCCTGGCTATTCTGCTGGCCATCGTCTGGGTGACTTACGGTCTGGTGTTCTTCGGCACCATCACCAAGCGCAAAACCAAGCACATCTATGTGGGTAACTGGTTCTACGGTGCCTTTATCGTTGTGACGGCGATGCTGCACATCGTCAACCACGCGTCCCTGCCGGTCAGCTTCTTCAAGTCCTACTCGGCCTACGCCGGTGCGACTGACGCGATGATCCAGTGGTGGTACGGCCACAACGCGGTGGGTTTCTTCCTGACCACCGGCTTCCTGGGGATGATGTACTACTTCGTTCCGAAGCAGGCCGAGCGTCCGATCTATTCCTATCGCCTGTCGATCGTGCACTTCTGGGCGCTGATCACCCTGTACATCTGGGCCGGTCCGCACCACCTGCACTACACCGCGCTGCCGGACTGGGCTCAGTCGCTGGGCATGGCGATGTCGATCATCCTGCTGGCACCAAGCTGGGGCGGCATGATCAACGGCATGATGACCCTGTCGGGCGCCTGGCATAAGCTGCGCACCGACCCGATCCTGCGCTTCCTGGTTGTGTCGCTGGCCTTCTACGGCATGTCGACCTTCGAAGGCCCGATGATGGCCATCAAGACCGTCAACTCGCTGTCTCACTACACAGACTGGACTATCGGCCACGTACACGCCGGTGCCTTGGGCTGGGTAGCGATGATCTCGATCGGCGCGATCTACCACATGATCCCGAAACTGTTCGGTCGTGTGCAGATGCACAGCATCGGCCTGATCAACACGCATTTCTGGCTCGCGACCATCGGTACCGTTCTGTACATCGCTTCGATGTGGGTCAACGGCATCACCCAGGGTCTGATGTGGCGTGCAATCAACGACGACGGCACCCTCACCTACTCGTTCGTTGAAGCGCTGCAAGCCAGCCATCCTGGTTTCATCGTTCGCGCCCTGGGCGGTGCGTTCTTCGCCAGCGGCATGCTGTTCATGGCCTACAACGTATGGCGTACCGTACGTGCCTCGAACCCGGCTGAAGCCAAAGCTGCTGAACAGATTGCTGTAGTTGGAGCTCACTGATGAAGCATGAAGCAGTCGAGAAGAACATTGGCCTGCTGGCCTTCTTCATGGTTATCGCCGTCAGCATCGGCGGCCTGACCCAGATCGTTCCGCTGTTTTTCCAGGACGTCACCAACAAGCCGGTCGAAGGCATGAAGCCTCGCACCGCCCTTGAGCTGGAAGGCCGCGACATTTACATCGCCAACGGTTGTGTCGGCTGCCACTCGCAGATGATCCGCCCGTTCCGTGCTGAAACCGAACGTTACGGCCACTACTCGGTCGCCGGTGAAAGCGTCTGGGACCACCCATTCCTGTGGGGTTCCAAGCGTACCGGTCCGGACCTGGCCCGTGTTGGCGGTCGTTACTCCGATGACTGGCAGCGTGCGCATTTGTACAACCCGCGCAACGTGGTGCCTGAGTCGAAAATGCCGGCTTACCCGTTCCTCGTGGAAAACAAGCTCGACGGCAAAGACACCGCCAAGAAAATGGAAGTCTTGCGCACGCTCGGCGTCCCTTACACCGACGAAGACATCGCCGGCGCCAAGGATGCTGTGAAGGGCAAAACCGAAATGGACGCGTTGGTGGCCTATCTGCAAGGCCTGGGCACCATCATCAAAAGCAAACGGTGATTTAGATGGATATCGGGATGATTCGTGGCCTGGGCACCGTTGTTGTGATGGTGGCCTTCATCGGTCTGGCGTTGTGGGTATTCAGCCCCAAGCGCAAGTCGGAGTTTGAAGACGCGACCTTGCTGCCTTTCGCGGATGATCCCGAAGCCATCAAGCACGTCGAGCAAGCTTCTAGGAGTAACAAAGAATGACTACGTTCTGGAGTCTGTACGTCACAGTCCTCAGTCTCGGCACGATCTTCGCCCTGACCTGGCTGCTGCTGTCCACCCGCAAGGGTCAGCGCAGCGAAGCCACCGAAGAAACGGTTGGCCACTCCTTCGACGGGATCGAGGAGTACGACAACCCACTGCCAAAATGGTGGTTCATGCTGTTCGTGGGCACCATCATCTTCGCCCTGGGCTACCTGGTGCTGTACCCGGGCCTGGGTAACTGGAAAGGCCTGCTACCGGGTTACAACTACCTCGATAACGAAAAGCAGACCGCGTTTGCCAACGGTCAGAGCGGCTGGACCGGCGTCCACGAGTGGGAAAAGGAAATGGCCAAGTCGGACGCCAAGTTCGGCCCGATCTTCGCCAAGTTTGCTTCCATGCCGATCGAAGAAGTCGCCAAGGACCCGCAAGCCCTGAAGATGGGTGGCCGCCTGTTCGCCTCCAACTGCTCGGTCTGCCACGGTTCTGACGCTAAAGGCGCATATGGCTTCCCTAACCTGACCGACGCCGACTGGCGCTGGGGCGGCGAGGCAGAAACCATCAAGACCACCATCATGGGCGGTCGTCACGCTGTGATGCCGGCGTGGGATCAACTGAAGGACCAGGGCATTCGTGACGTTGCTGCATTCGTCGTGACCAACCTGCATGGCCGCAAACTGCCAGAAGACGCGAAGGCCGACCCGGCTGCCGGTCAAAAGCTCTTCGCTGCCAACTGCGTGGTGTGCCACGGTCCGGCAGGCAAAGGCACCCCAGCCATGGGCGCTCCTGACCTGACCCACCCGGCCGGCTTCATCTACGGTTCGAGCTTCGCTCAACTGCAGCAGACCATCCGTTACGGCCGTCAGGGCCAGATGCCTGCGCAAGAACAGCTGCAAGGCAACGACAAGGTTCACCTGCTGGCCGCTTACGTCTACAGCCTTTCTCACGGTGAGAAAGCGCCCGTGGCGGACGCCCAGTAAGGCAAACGCTTGAAGCAACAAAAAACGGCCCCGCCAATGTGAATTGGCGGGGCCGTTTTGGTTTCAGGGATCTGTGCGACTTAACGCTGAACCGCAATGGTCGACTCAAGCTTGCGGCTCGGCCAGTTATTTCCCGTCACGCGGTAGATCATCAACTTGTCCCTTTCCTTGGAGAAGCTCGCAATCAGGTACGTCTGTTGCGAAGCCGCCCCACTCAGGAACAATGGCACGTCACCAAACTCGCTGGAGGCGCTGTAGTATTGGCCATTAAACCAGTGGTAGTGCCCGGCAAACACCGCCGTCACCTTGTAATCTTTGATCATCTTACTGAAGCGACTCAATTGCTGGTCGCTGCCATCCCACCGGGGCTTGTGCATATTCAGGATAATGATCTGGCCTTTTTCACGGGCGTCCTTCAAATCCTGTTCCAGCCAGTCAAGTGCGTCCGTCAGGTGATATCTCTTCGGCGTAAGCCAGTTATAAGCGGTGAAGCTGACCGAGTAAGTAGGCTCGTTATTCAACTGCACCATATGAACATCCCCAAAATTCTTGGAGTACGCCAGACTACCGAATACACTACTTCCTATTCCCCCCTCCGAGACTCGAACATCAATATTTTCCGCCCGGCCATCTTTACCGGCATAGCGTGCCAGAAAGTCCTCAACACTCCCTGCGGCACAATTATTAAAAAGGCAATCATCGACATTATTCTCATAGTCGTGATTACCCAGACCATAGTCATACATACCGAGCAGTTTACTGTCCAGAATCGGCTTGACCACCGAGCGCTGCCAGCCATGGCCATAGGCAGTGATATCGCCGTTGATCATCACCGGCACCTGCGCGGCGCCGCCGAAGTTCTGCCTGAAACTGGCAATATCATTATATTGGGTTTCGATCAGCCACTTAGAGCGCGAATCCCGGTACGAGTCGGTCTGGGTTTCACCGGCATCGGTTTTCTCAGTCCATGGATATTGCGGATCTGAGGTAAACACCATATTCATCGGAGATACAGTTGTTGCTGCCGAATGCGCAAAAGGGGTCATGACAGCAAAGGCCAGACACGCCAGCAAACTGCCAGAATTTGATAAGTTCATAGAATTCCATTTCCATCTAACATTAATAATAGAGCGACAGGCAACTTGCCTGAGCACGAACATACGACAGACTTCGAACACACACAAACATCCAACACCCGACAATTAATTAACTATGTTTCCAACCAAAAATAAACGCACCAACAAAACCACACCCAAACGCCTTTATATAGGCCCAACAATAATATGAAAATTAAAGCAACAAACTCACACTCATTGAATCGCCAGCATGCATCAGGCTCGCCGGAACAGACGGATAGTGTGTGGAAGGCAGTGCGCGAAAAACCGTCCATACTTCACAAGTCAATTGATCTGCATCACGATTTGTTACATTTGCTACACCATCCACGAATTTTCCCCAACGCGACCAAAGGTCGCACCCTTGACCTAGAGCGAGAGGCGTATCATTGCGCCACTGCAACACCACTTTTTGACCGCGGTCGGCACGTACTGACCGAGGCATTTTTCCACTGCCGTGGGATGCAATGATGAGCAACCAGATTCCGGTACACGACGTCACCCCTGCCAAGAACGCGAACAACAGCGTCGACCTCTACGCCTCTCGAGAAAAAATCTACACCCGCGCCTTCACCGGCCTGTTCCGCAACTTGCGGATGATGGGTGGTGCCGGGCTGTTTCTGCTGTATTTCGGTACGGTCTGGCTGAGCTGGGGTGGCCATCAGGCCGTCTGGTGGAACCTGCCGGAACGCAAATTCTTCATCTTTGGCGCAACCTTCTGGCCTCAGGACTTCATCCTGCTCTCGGGGATCCTGATCGTCAGCGCCTTCGGCCTGTTCTTCATTACCGTGTACGCCGGGCGCGTCTGGTGCGGCTATACCTGCCCGCAGAGTGTCTGGACCTGGATTTTCATGTGGTGCGAGAAGGTCACCGAAGGCGACCGCAACCAGCGCATCAAGCTCGACAAAGCGCCCATGAGCGCCAACAAATTCCTGCGCAAGTTCAGCAAACACATGATGTGGCTGTTGATCGGCTTCGTGACCGGCATGACCTTTGTCGGTTACTTCTCGCCCATTCGCGAGCTGACCATCGACTTTTTCACCGGCGAAGCCGACGGCTGGTCGTATTTCTGGGTAGGCTTCTTCACCCTCGCCACCTACGGCAATGCCGGCTGGTTGCGCGAGCAGGTGTGCATTTACATGTGCCCGTACGCGCGCTTCCAGAGCGTGATGTTCGACAAAGACACCCTGATCGTTTCCTACGACCCGCGTCGCGGCGAAGGCCGTGGCCCGCGCAAGAAAGGCGTCGACTACAAGGCCATGGGCCTGGGCGACTGCATCGACTGCACCATGTGCGTCCAGGTTTGCCCGACCGGTATCGACATCCGCGACGGCCTGCAAGTCGAATGCATCGGCTGTGCGGCCTGCATCGATGCCTGCGACAGCATCATGGACAAGATGGATTACCCGCGCGGTCTGATCAGCTACACCACCGAGCACAACCTGTCCGGGCAAAAAACCAATAAACTGCGTCCGCGCCTGATCGGCTATGCCACGGTGCTGCTGGCGATGATCGCTTTGCTGATGACCGCGTTCTTCATGCGCTCGCTGGTCGGTTTCGACGTCAGCAAGGACCGCGTGCTGTACCGCGAGAACGCCGAAGGCCGGATCGAAAACGTCTACAGCCTGAAGATCATGAACAAGGATCAGCGCGACCACACCTACGTGCTCGAGGCCACTGGCCTGCCGGACCTCAAGCTGCAAGGCAAGCGCGAAATCAAGGTCGCCGCCGGGGAGATTTTCAGCCAGCCGGTCGAACTGTCCAGCGCACCGGAGAAACTGCCATCGAGCACCAACGAGGTGAAATTCATCCTCAAGGATGCCGATGACGACAGCGTCCACATTGAAGCCAAGAGCCGGTTCATCGGCCCACAAGTTCGTTGAGAGAAGTGATCATGCCCACAGCAACTGCCGCAAGTCCCTGGTACAAGCACCTTTGGCCATGGATCATCATCGCCATCCTGGCGTGTTCCGTGACCCTGACCTTGTCCATGGTAACGATCGCGGTGAACAACCCGGACAACCTGGTCAACGACAACTATTACGAGGCCGGCAAAGGCATCAACCGCTCCCTCGACCGTGAGCTGCTGGCGCAGACCCTGCTGCTGCGCGCCAGCGTTCATCTGGACGGCGTGACCGGCGAAGTCGACCTGCGCCTGAGCGGCAACAGCCAACCGAAAACCCTGGAGCTGAACCTGATCTCGCCGACCCAGCCGGAGAAGGATCGCAAGATCACCCTGGCACGCAGCGAAACCGAACAAGGCCGCTACATTGGCCAGTTGAACGACAAGGTCGACGGTCGCCGCTTTGTGGAACTGCTGGGCGTTCAGGACGACAAGACCTGGCGCATGTTCGAAGAAGAACAGGTCAGCCATGACAAGGATCTGCTGCTGGGTGACGAACCGCTGCAAGGCGCCGAAGACCTGAAGAAGTAAAAGCCTGCGCTTCGCGCATCGCGAGCAGGCTCGCTCCCACAGGGTTTTGTGAACGCCACAAATCCAATGTGGGAGCGACGGTGCGACGATTCGACCTGCTCGCGATGAGGCCCTTCCGGACGATATAGACTTCACCTCATGACCACTCCACTCCCCTGCTACCACTGCGCCCTGCCCGTCCCGGCCGGCAGCCGCTTCACCGCTGCCGTCCTCGGTGAAACCCGCGAGTTCTGCTGCCCGGGTTGTCAGGCCGTGGCCGAAGCCATCGTGTCCGGTGGACTGGAAACCTATTACCAGCATCGCAGCGAGTCATCGGCCAACCCCGAAGCGCTGCCGGTGCAGTTGGTGGACGAACTGGCGCTGTACGACCGCGCCGACGTGCAAGCCCCCTTCGTCCGCCACGAAGGCGAACTCGCCGAAACCACCCTGTTGATGGAGGGCATCAGTTGCGCCGCTTGCGGCTGGCTGATCGAGAAACACCTGCGAGGCTTGCCGGCAGTGGCCGAAGCGCGCCTGAATCTGTCCAACCATCGTCTGCACGTACGCTGGGCCGATGCGCAACTGCCGCTGAGCCAGGTCCTCAGCGAATTGCGCCACATCGGTTACGCCGCGCACCCCTATCAGGCCGACCGCGCCAGCGAACAACTGGCCAGCGAAAATCGCCTGGCCCTGCGCCAACTCGGCGTGGCCGGGTTGCTGTGGTTCCAGGCGATGATGGCGACCATGGCCACCTGGCCGGAATTCAATATCGACCTCAGTCCCGAGCTGCACACCATCCTGCGTTGGGTCGCGCTGTTCCTCACCACCCCGATCGTGTTCTACAGCTGCGCGCCATTCTTCAAAGGCGCGATGCGCGACTTGCGCACTCGCCACCTGACCATGGACGTCTCGGTGTCGCTGGCGATTGGCAGCGCCTACATCGCCGGGATCTGGACCTCGATCACCGGCGTCGGTGAACTGTATTTCGACGCGGTCGGCATGTTCGCACTGTTCCTGCTGGCCGGGCGTTATCTGGAACGTCGCGCGCGCGAACGCACCGCCGCCGCCACCGCACAACTGGTCAATCTGTTACCCGCCTCGTGCTTGCGGCTAAGTGCCGACGGCCAGAGCGAGCGGATCCTGCTGAGTGAACTGCGCGTTCGCGATCAGGTGCTGGTGCATCCCGGCGCGATCCTCCCGGCTGACGGCAAGATCCTCGACGGCCAGTCGAGCATCGACGAATCCCTGCTCACCGGCGAATACCTGCCGCAACCGCGCACGCCGGGCGATGCCGTCACCGCTGGCACCCTGAACGTCGAAGGTGCGTTGACCGTGGAAGTCCTGGCGCTGGGCCAAGACACCCGACTGTCCGCCATCGTCCGCCTGCTGGACCGCGCCCAGGCCGAGAAGCCGCGACTGGCAGAAATTGCCGACCGCGCCGCGCAATGGTTCCTGCTGCTATCGCTGATTGCCGCTGCCGTCATCGGCCTGATCTGGTGGGAACTGGATTCGTCGCGAGCCTTCTGGATTGTGTTGGCAATGCTCGTTGCGACCTGCCCGTGCGCCTTGTCCCTGGCCACGCCGACCGCCCTCACCGCCGCCACCGGCACCCTGCACAAACTCGGTTTGCTGCTGACTCGCGGCCATGTGCTGGAAGGCCTCAATCAGATCGACACGGTGATTTTCGACAAGACCGGCACGCTCACCGAAGGGCGTCTGGCGTTGCGTTCGATCCGCCCGCTCGGCGCGCTCAACAGCGATCAATGCCTGAGCCTGGCCGCCGCCCTGGAAAACCGTTCCGAACACCCGATCGCCCGCGCGTTTGGTCGGGCGCCGCTGGCCGCCGAAGAAGTCCACAGCACGCCGGGGCTGGGCCTCGAAGGTTTGGTCGGCGAGCAACGCCTGCGCATCGGCCAACCGGGTTTTGTCTGTGAACTCAGTGGCGCTGCCGTGCCATCGATGCCGGATGAAGCCGGTCAATGGTTGTTGCTCGGCGACAGCCAAGGACCGTTGGCATGGTTTGTTCTCGACGACCGCCTGCGTGCCGACGCGCCCACCCTGCTCGCGGCCTGCAAGGCTCGCGGCTGGCGCACACTGCTGCTGTCCGGCGACAGCTCGCCGATGGTCGCCAGTGTCGCCGCGGAACTGGGCATCGATGAAGCCCGTGGCGGTTTGCGCCCGGACGACAAATTGCGGGTCCTGCAGCAGCTGCACAAGGAAGGCCGCAAGGTGTTGATGCTCGGTGATGGGGTCAACGACGTGCCAGTGTTGGCCGCCGCCGACATCAGCGTCGCCATGGGTTCGGCTACCGACCTGGCGAAAACCAGTGCCGACGCGGTATTGCTGTCGAACCGCCTCGATGCATTGGTCCAAGCCTTTAGTCTGGCTCGACGCACCCGCCGGGTAATCATCGAGAACCTGCTGTGGGCCGGGTTGTACAATGGCCTCATGTTGCCGTTCGCCGCCCTCGGCTGGATCACTCCGGTATGGGCCGCGGTCGGCATGTCCATCAGTTCGTTGACCGTGGTGCTGAACGCCCTGCGCCTGACTCGCATGCCAAACACGCCTGTGATCAGCGCCACGCCAGAAACCCGTCCGCTGCCGGCCTGAGCCGCGCGGGCATGGAGTCCACATGCCAGCTCTCTACGTGATGATCCCGGCCGCGCTGCTGATCGTGGCCATCGCCATTTACATCTTCTTCTGGGCAGTCGACAGCGGTCAGTACGACGACCTCGACGGCCCGGCCCACAGCATCCTGTTCGACGATCAGGATCCAAACCACAAGGCCGCAGTCGACGAAGCCAGCGGTCATCCAGCCAAACCGGACGACAAGGCGCCCCCTCATGCTTGAGTTGGCGCCGCTGCTGGTGTCTGCGGTGATTCTCGGCCTGCTCGGTGGCGGGCATTGCCTGGGCATGTGCGGCGGTTTGATGGGCGCGTTGACCCTGGCGATTCCCAAGGAGCAATGCAGCCGTCGCTTTCGACTGTTGCTGGCCTACAACCTGGGGCGAATTCTCAGCTATGCAACGGCCGGCCTGCTGATCGGCCTGGCCGGTTGGGCAGTGGCCAACAGCCCGGCGGCGATGTTCATGCGCGTCATTGCCGGACTGCTGTTGGTCGCCATGGGCCTGTACCTCGCCGGTTGGTGGAGCGGCCTGACCCGAATCGAAAGCCTCGGTCGCGGCCTGTGGCGGCACATCCAGCCCGTTGCCAACACACTGCTGCCGGTGTCGAATGTACCCCGCGCGTTACTGCTGGGCGCGCTCTGGGGCTGGCTGCCGTGCGGGTTGGTTTACAGCACGTTGCTGTGGTCGGCGAGTCAGGGCAATGCGCTGGACAGTGCGCTTTTAATGCTCGCGTTCGGGCTCGGCACCTGGCCGGTGTTGCTCGCCACCGGGTTGGCGGCAGAGCGAGTCACCGCGTTGTTGCGCAAACGTAGCGTGCGGATGACGGGCGGATTACTGGTCATCCTGTTCGGCATCTGGACCTTGCCGGGGCCGCATCAGCACTGGCTCATGGGCCATTAGATCGGCGGCGCATCTATCGCGAGCAGGCTCGCTCCCACTTTGAATGCATTCCCCTGTGGGAGCGAGCCTGCTCGCGATGTGGCCGGCACCAACAACACAAATCCTGACCGTTGATGCAAATCAAGATGCCCCACCGCGCCGTCCCCTAGACTCGCTGACACTGCCAGCCTATCCGGGGGAATGCCCGCATGATGCTCGACGCCATTCGTTGGGATACCGATCTGATCCGCCGTTACGACCTGGCGGGACCGCGCTATACCTCCTACCCGACCGCGGTGCAATTCGACGGTCAGGTCGGCACGTTTGACCTGTTCCACGCCCTGCGCGACAGCCGTAAAGCCCTGCGCCCGTTATCGCTGTATGTGCACGTACCGTTCTGCGCCAACATTTGCTATTACTGCGCCTGCAACAAAGTCATCACCAAGGACCGCGGCCGGGCCCAGTCCTATTTGCAACGCCTTGAGCAAGAAATCCAGCTGATCGCCTGCCACCTCGACCCCGCGCAGAAAGTCGAGCAACTGCATTTCGGCGGCGGCACCCCGACCTTTCTCAGCCACGATGAACTGCGCCAGTTGATGGCCCAGTTGCGCAAAAGCTTCAACTTGCTGGACGACGATTCCGGCGACTACGGCATCGAAATCGACCCTCGCGAAGCCGACTGGTCGACCATGGGATTGCTCCGTGAACTGGGCTTCAACCGGGTCAGTATCGGCCTGCAAGACCTCGACCCGGCGGTGCAACGGGCAGTCAATCGCCTGCAAAGCCTGGAAGAAACCCGTGCGGTGATCGACGCTGCCCGCACGCTGCAATTTCGCTCGATCAACATTGACCTGATCTACGGCTTGCCGAAGCAGACACCCGAGAATTTCGCCCGCACGGTTGATGAAGTGATCAACCTGCAACCGGACCGCCTCTCGGTGTTCAACTACGCGCACCTGCCGGAACGCTTCATGCCGCAACGGCGAATCAACAGCGACGAACTGCCGACACCGGCGCAAAAACTGGAAATACTCCAGCGCACCATCGAACAACTGACCCAGGCCGGTTACCGCTATATCGGCATGGATCACTTCGCGCTGCCCGACGATGAACTGGCGATCGCTCAGGAAGAATCGACCCTGCAACGCAACTTCCAGGGCTACACCACCCACGGTCATTGCGACCTGATTGGCCTGGGCGTGTCGGCCATCAGCCAGATCGGCGACTTGTATTGCCAGAACAGCAGCGACCTGAATCAGTACCAGAACACCCTGGCCAGCGCGCAGCTGGCCACCAGCCGTGGTCTGCTGTGCAACGCCGATGACCGCCTGCGACGTGCGGTCATCCAACAACTGATCTGTAACTTCAGCCTGGAATTCGCCGAGATCGAGCACGCCTTCAACATCGACTTTCAGGGTTACTTCGGCGAACTCTGGCCACAGTTGCAGGGAATGGCCGACGACGGCCTGATCGAACTTGATAACGAACGGATTTCCGTACTGCCCGCCGGACGATTGCTGGTCCGTTCGGTGTGCATGGTGTTCGACGCATACCTGGAACAGCAAAATCGCCAGCGGTTTTCGCGGGTGATCTAGCCATCACCTCACCGGCCGGTCTGCGAAACGCTGACGTTACGACCCTGCGACAAAATCGCCGCGTGCCTGAATGTCCTCCCGTGGGTTACCCTTACGGCTTATGTGTGTTTTCCCACAAGGATTGAAGAAATGTCCGAGCCAGTAAAGCTGCGCGCTCATAGTCAGGCCCATTGCAAGGATTGCAGCCTGGCCCCCCTCTGCTTGCCACTTTCTTTGAATCTGGAAGACATGGATGCGCTGGACGAAATTGTCAAACGTGGCCGCCCGCTGAAAAAGGGCGAATTCCTGTTTCGCCAGGGCGATACCTTCGATTCCGTTTATGCAGTACGTTCTGGCGCTCTGAAGACGTTCAGCCTGAGCGATGGCGGCGAAGAACAACTCACCGGTTTCCACCTGCCGAGCGAACTGGTCGGCCTGTCGGGCATGGACACCGAAAAACACCCGGTCTCGGCGCAAGCCATGGAAACCACATCGGTGTGTGAAATCCCTTTCGAACGCCTCGACGAACTGGCACTGCAACTGCCGCAACTGCGCCGTCAGTTGATGCGCGTGATGAGTCGCGAGATTCGTGACGATCAGCAAATGATGTTGCTACTGTCGAAGAAAACCGCCGACGAGCGCATCGCCACGTTCCTGGTCAACCTGTCAGCCCGTTTTCGCGCGCGGGGTTTTTCGGCCAACCAGTTCCGCCTGAGCATGTCTCGCAACGAAATCGGCAATTACCTGGGCCTGGCGGTGGAAACCGTGTCCCGGGTGTTCACGCGCTTCCAGCAAAACGAACTGATTGCCGCTGAAGGCAAGGAAATCCATATCCTCGACCCGATCCAGCTCTGCGCCCTGGCCGGCGGTTCGCTAGACGGCTGATTTCGGCGATGGCGGCTGAGCGAAACGGTTCAGCCGCCGTTATACTGCGTCGTTTGCAGCCTGCCAGGACACCCGACGATGGTCTTCGACTCCTTCGACATCAAATCCCTCATCCGCCCTGTGATCGACTTTCCCAAGCCGGGCGTGATCTTTCGCGACATTACCCCATTGTTCCAGTCGCCCATGGCCCTGCGCCTGGTGATGGACAGTTTTGCCCATCGTTATGTCGAGGCTGACTTCACCCACATCGGTGCGATGGACGCCCGCGGCTTTCTGATCGGTTCGGTCCTGGCCTATCAGTTGAACAAGCCGCTGGTATTGTTCCGCAAGCAAGGCAAACTGCCGGCCGACGTGCTGGCCGAAGGTTATGCGACCGAATACGGCGAAGCCTTCCTCGAAGTCCACGCCGACAGCCTGTGCGAGGGCGATTCGGTGGTGATGTTCGATGACCTGATCGCCACGGGCGGGACGCTGATTGCGGCGGCGAATCTGGTTCGACGCATGGGCGCGCGGGTTCATGAAGCGGCGGCGATCATTGATTTGCCGGAGTTGGGCGGGTCGCAGCGTCTGGAAGATATGGGGATTCCGACGTTTTGCCTGACGCAGTTTGCGTTGTCTGATAAGTAATCCGGCGCCTGGACTGACGCCATCGCGAGCAGGCTCGCTCCCACAGGGGATTTTCTGTGTACACAAGTTTTGTGCAGGACAGAGATTAACTGTGGGAGCGAGCCTGCTCGCGATAGCGTCAGCCGCTACACCGCAGATTAAAGCCCCATCTGCTTGCTGATGATCTCGTTCATCACTTCCCGCGTACCGCCGCCGATCGACAAAATCCGGTTATCCCGATACAGCCGCTCCACCAGGCTCTCGCGCATATAACCGAGGCCACCCAAAATCTGCACCGCATCGGTCGTAATCCGATCAGCCGTGTCAGTCGCAAAATTCTTGGCCATGGAAATCTCCTTGATCACACTCTGCCCCGCCGCCATTTTCGCCGCCTGGCGGTAGGTAAACTCCCGTGACACCTCCAGCGCCGTGGCCATTTCGGCAAGGCGATGCTTGAGCACCTGAAACTTGCCGATGGGTTTACCGAAGGCTTCGCGTTGGCGAGCCCATTTCAGGCTCTCTTCCAGCGCCAGTTGTGCGGTCATGTTGGCCATCAGCGCCAGCGCCAGGCGTTCGCTCTGGAAGTTGCCCATGATGCAGGCGAAGCCCATGTTTTCGGCGCCAATCAGATTGCTTACCGGCACCCGGCAATCGTCGAAGAACAGTTCGGCAGTGTCCGACGCCCACCAACCCATTTTCTTCAACTGACGGCCGACGGTAAAACCGGGCGTACCCTTCTCGATCAACAGCAGGCTGATTCCAGCGAATCCCGGCGCACCGGTGCGCACCGCGACGGTGTAGAAATCCGCGCGGATGCCGCTGGTGATAAAGGTTTTACTGCCGCTGACCCGGTAGAACTCGCCGTCACGCACGGCGCGGGTTTGCAGGTTGGCGACGTCAGAGCCACCGCTGGGCTCGGTCACGGCCAGGGCACTGATCTTCTCGCCGGCGAGCACCTGAGGCACAACGCGATCGCGAATTTCAGGCCTGGCCCATTTGAGGATCGGCGGCAAGCCGATGTCCAGCGAGCCAAGCCCCGCCACCAAGCCGCCGGAGCCACAGCGCATCAGCTCTTCGCTGGCGGCGACCTTGGCGAACACATCACCTTCGTGACTGCCGCCCAGGGCTTCTGGATAACCGATCCCCAGAATCCCCGCCGCGCCAGCCTTGAGGTAGAGCTCGCGGGGAAAGTTTTCGGCTTCTTCCCACTGGTCAATGTCCGGCAAGATCTCGCGCTCGACGAAACGTCTGACGCTGTCGCGGACCAATTGGTGACTGGGGTCGAAGTATTCCTGAAAGGCAGGCATCGGCGAGCTCCACTGAAGGTTCAGCGAAGTTAACCGAGCGCTTGCTTGGCACTCAAGAAGATTGTGTGAATCAGATAACCGAGGCGTCTGCATCGCGGGCAAGCCTTGCTCCTACAAAAGCAACGCGCTACCTGTAGGAGCCGAGCTTGCTCGCGATGGCGTCAGTCCAGACACTACAAAACGATCGGCTTACGTCCGGCAAACGAATGCGCCAACGTCCCGCCATCCACCAATTCCAGCTCGCCGCCCAATGGCACGCCGTGGGCGATGCGCGAGGCGATCAGGCCTTTGTTGCTGAGCAACTGGGCAATGTAATGCGCTGTGGCTTCACCTTCCACAGTCGGGTTGGTCGCGAGAATGACTTCAGTGAACGTACCCGCCTCTTCGATCCGCGCCAGCAGCTGCGGAATACCGATGGCCTCAGGCCCGAGTCCGTCGAGTGGCGACAGATGGCCCTTGAGCACGAAGTAGCGACCACGGAAACCGGTCTGTTCCACCGCGTAGACGTCCATCGGCCCTTCCACCACGCAGAGCAAGGTGTCGTCGCGACGGGTATCGGCGCACTGCGGGCAGAGGTCGTCTTCAGTCAGCGTGCGGCACAACCGGCAATGGCCCACTCCTTCCATGGCCTGGCTCAACGCCAACGCCAGGCGAGAGCCGCCGCTGCGATCACGCTCGAGCAGCTGCAACGCCATGCGTTGGGCAGTTTTCTGACCCACACCTGGCAAAATTCGCAGGGCGTCGATCAGTTGGCGAATCAAAGGGCTGAAGCTCATGGGGAAAAGTCCGACAAAACAACGAGACGCGGTTTATACCCGCGCCTCTGTTTAGCGTCAATTACTCAGTCCTGGGCGACCCGCACAACCAGTTTGCCGAAGTTGCGTCCTTCCAGCAGACCGATGAACGCTTCGGGTGCCTGCTCCAGGCCATCGACCACGTCTTCGCGGAACTTCACCTTGCCGTCGCGCACCCACGGCGCCATGGCGCTGACGAATTCCGGCTGACGATCACCGTAGTCGTCCAACACGATGAAGCCCTGGATTCGCACGCGTTTGGTCAGCAGCGTGCGCTGCAATTGCGGCAGACGATCCGGACCGGTCGGTGCTTCGTGGGCGTTGTAGGACGCGATCAGACCGCAGAGTGGAATTCGCGCCTTGGGATTGAGCAACGGCAGCACCGCATCGAACACCTTGCCGCCGACGTTTTCGTAATAGATGTCGATGCCTTCGGAGCACGCCTTGGCCAATTCATCGGCGAAGTTCGGGCTCTTGTGGTCGATGCAGGCATCAAAACCCAACTCCTCGACCACATACCGGCACTTGTCCGCGCCACCGGCCACGCCGACCACGCGCAAGCCCTTGATCTTCGCCACCTGGCCGACCACCGAACCCACGGCGCCGGATGCAGCTGCAACCACCAGGGTTTCGCCGGCCTTGGGCTGGCCGATGTCCATCAGGCCCATATACGCAGTCATGCCGGGCATGCCCAACACGCCCAACGCCATTGACGGGCTCGGCAGCCCGGATGGCACCGGAATGATGTCGCGACCGTCGCTGAGGCTGTGGCTCTGCCAACCGGTGGAACCGACCACCAGATCACCTTCATGGAATTTAGGATTCAGCGAGCGCTCGACCCGGCTGACAGCGCCCCCGGTCATCACCTCGCCGATTTCAACCGGTGCGGCGTAGGACGGCGCGTCGCTCATGCGTCCGCGCATGTAGGGATCGAGTGACAGGTAAAGGGTCTTGAGCAGCACCTGACCGTCGGCCAGGTCCGGCAGGGCAACGCGCTCCAGGCGGAAATTTTCCGGCGTCGGAGCGCCGACCGGGCGGGACGCCAGGACGATACGTTGGTTGAGGGTCAATGCTTGTGGCATGTGAGCTTCTCCTTTGATCGATGAATTCGGCGGTATAGGGAGCAGACCTTTATGCAGGTGTCGCGTTCGATGTTTCTGCCTGAGACCGAGTCGACTTCTTCGCGAGCAGGCTCGCTCCCACAGGTGACCGCGTTCCCAAGTGGGAGCGAGCCTGCTCGCGAAGGCGGCCTCACATCCGCCACATATCCCAAAGCCAGAAACAAAAATGCCAGGCGCGATGCCTGGCTTTTTTTTGTAGCCCATCCGACGCGCGTTGGCGAATCAGAATGGCAGTTTCATACCCGGTGGCAGTTGCATGCCAGCGGTCATGCCGGACATTTTGTCCTGGCTGTTGGCTTCGATCTTGCGCACGGCATCGTTGACGGCGGCGGCGAACACGGCCTCCAGCATCTCTTTGTCGTCTTCGCTCAAGCCTTCGACCAGGCTTGGATCGATGGTCACGCGCTTGACGTCGTGACGACCGGTCATCACCACGGTGACCATATCGCCTCCGGCTTTACCGGTGACTTCGGCGTTGGCCAGTTCTTCCTGCATCTTGGCCATTTTTTCTTGCATCTGCTGTGCCTGCTTCATCAGGCCGGCCATGCCACCTTTCATCATGGGAATCACCTCAAAAGTACTTGGATAAATACAGCGCCCGGCCCTTTTGGCCGAACACCTTCAGTTATTAGCCCTGAGTGACCAGGGTCTCGACAGGTTCAATAGTATCGTTACGGACCACCGCACCGAACTGCTGCATCATTTGCTGGATGAACGGATCACCGTGGATCGACTCTTCGGCCTCGCGCTGACGGTTCGCACGGCGGCGGGACGCGGCCTGGGCCGGGGTTTCCTGCTCGGGCTTGATCAACTCCATGCGCAAGGTCAGCGTACGCCCGTGAAACTGGTTCAACGCATCGTTCAAGCGACGCTGTTGAGTCGCGTTGAACAACGCGCTGTGGGCCGGGTCCAGGTGCATCAGCCAATTGTCACCTTCGACGGCGATCAGCGTGCAGTTGGCGGCAATGCTGCCGGTCATGCCGGAGATCGGCAGTTTCGGGAACAGCTCCAGCCATTGCGCCGCCAGACCGGTGGCCGGCATGGCGGCCGGTTCAGGTTCGGCTTCCGGCGCTGGCTCGGCGGTGTGTTCGCTGGCCAGTTCGTCGAGGTAGCTGTAGGCCGATTCGATGTCTGGCTCGATGTAATCCTCATCAAGCGGCGGCTCGTCGTCCAGGTCCATGCCCGGCGTGGCTGCATCGACTTCGGCTACCGACGGCTCCGGAATCGGCGCAGCGGCCCATTCCGGCGCGTCCGGCACCACGCTGTCGGGGGTTGGCAATGGCATCGGCGCCAATTCGGGCTGTTCGCTGGCGGTTTCCAGCACCGGCTCGACGGCGGGTTGTTGAACGACGTCGGGTTCTATCGGGTCGTTCCAGGGCAAATCGACGACGGCTTCGACCGCTGCTGCTACAACGACAGGCTCTGGCGCATCGACGGGTGCAACCGGCTCAGGCTCGGGCGCTTGCACTGGAGCAACCACCGCGACAACCGGTGCAGGCGTGACGGGTGCAACTGCCGCAGCGACTACCGGCGCAACAACGGACGCGGCAGCCACTGAATTTGCGGAATCAACTGTGGCCTGGCTGATCCCCACTGGCTTTAGCGGTTGCCTCGGAGCGTCCTCGGTGTCTGCCGGGCGGAACGCAAGCATGCGCAGCAGGACCATTTCGAAACCACCGCGCGGGTCAGGCGCCAGCGGCAAGTCGCGGCGACCGATCAGGCCCATCTGGTAATAAAACTGCACGTCTTCGGCTGGCAGAGCCTGGGCCAGTGCCAGCACCCGGTCACGGTCGCCGTGACCGTTGTCGACGCCTTCAGGCAGGGCCTGGGCGATGGCGACACGGTGCAGCACGTTGAGAATTTCCGAGAGCACGCCGTTCCAGTCCGGGCCTTGTTCGGCCAGGTGACGGACGGCTTCGAGCAAGGCCTTGGCGTCGCCCTCGATCAGCGCATGCAGAACGTCGTAGACCTGACCGTGATCGAGCGTGCCGAGCATCGCCCGTACGTCGGCGGCCATGACTTTGCCTTCACCGAAGGCGATGGCCTGGTCGGTCAGGCTCATGGCGTCGCGCATCGAACCGTCGGCAGCCCGGCCCAGCAGCCACAGAGCGTCGTCTTCGAACGGCACGTTCTCGACGCCCAGCACGTGGGTCAAATGCTCGACCACACGCTCCGGCGTCATGTTCTTCAGAGAGAACTGCAGGCACCGCGAAAGAATCGTTGCAGGAAGTTTCTGCGGATCGGTGGTCGCCAGGATGAACTTGACGTAGGGCGGCGGCTCTTCAAGGGTTTTCAACAGCGCATTGAAGGAATGGCTGGAGAGCATGTGCACTTCGTCGATCAGGTAGACCTTGAAGCGCCCGCGGCTCGGTGCGTACTGCACGTTGTCGAGCAGTTCGCGGGTGTCTTCGACCTTGGTCCGGCTCGCGGCGTCGATTTCGATCAGGTCGACGAAGCGGCCTTCATCGATCTCGCGGCACACCGAGCACTCGCCGCAAGGTGTTGAAGTGATACCTGTTTCACAGTTCAGGCATTTGGCGATGATCCGCGCGATGGTGGTCTTGCCGACCCCGCGGGTACCGGTAAACAGATAGGCGTGGTGCAGCCGCTGGCTGTCCAAGGCATTGATCAGAGCCTTGAGCACATGGGTCTGGCCGACCATTTCGCGGAACGAGCGCGGACGCCATTTACGTGCAAGAACCTGATAACTCATCGAAAACCGTCGCAACGAAGGAACAGAAGCGGCTAATGCTATCGGAGCAAGGCCAAAATTGCATCCGGTGCGCTCGTCTAATCTGGCTAAGATGGTCTTTGGGGGGCTTTTATCGGCTCGGGTTTTATCAGCACCGGAGCGTTTATGCGGCTGGCCTTGGGGGCACTGCTGTTGATCAGCCTGAATGTCGCTGGCGCCGAGGCGCCGTTGCGCTTCGTGGTGCCCGACAGCTGGGCGATGCCAATGGTGCAACTGGACCGCGGCCGCCCCACCCAAGGCATCCTGCACGACGTGATGGTCAGCCTCGCGACCCAGGTCGGCGTGCCGGCTGAATTTCACGTGCTGCCTCGCACGCGAGTGCAAAACGCCATGGAGCACGGCGAAGTCGATATCCGCTGCTATGCGGCGCAGTCCTGGCAGCCGAATCAGTCCGGGGACTACATCTGGAGCATTCCACTCTGGTTTCAGCGCGACCTGCTGATCAGCCGGGCAGATCCGCTGATTTCAGTGACGCCTGCGGACTTGTCGCGACAATCCATCGGTACGGTACTCGGCTACAGCTACCCAACCCTGCAACCCCTGTTCGACGCCGACCGACTGCATCGCGAAGACGCACGCAACCAGGAACAGGTGCTGGAAAAACTCCTGGCCGGACGCTATCACTACGCCGTGAGCAATCAATGGACGCTGGACTGGTTCAATCAGCGTCTGCTGCCTGACCGGCAACTGCAAGGCGTTGCGGTTTTGCAGGAGCAGAGTGTCGGTTGTTATGTGCGCAACGACCCCAAGGTGCCCGTGCAGCGTATTTTGCGCACCTTGGTGCGAATGAAAATGTCTGGGGAAATCGACGACATTATCCGGCTCTACATTGGTTCGGAGCCCAGCACACCCTAAGCGAATGTTCTGATCGACACGAGATTATTGTGGGAGCGAGCCTGCTCGCGATAGCGGCATGTCAGTCCCCATCAATGTTGAATGTCAGACCGCTATCGCGAGCAGGCTCGCTCCCACATGGGTTCGGTGTTGATCACAAAACTTCAGCCTGCTTGATCCAGCACCTGCCATTGCGCCGGAGCTACAAAACCCTCGACCCAGCCCGCCACCTCTGCGGGCGGCATCGGCCGGGCAATGAAATGGCCTTGAGCAACTTCGCAGCCCAGACGCAGCAGCAATTCACCGTGCTCGATACTTTCCAGCCCTTCGGCGATCACCTGCCGACCAAAGGCCCGAGCCAGGCCAATGACCGCCATGGTCAGTGCCATATCATCACGGTCATTAAGGATGTCGCGCACGAACGACTTGTCGATCTTGATGGTTTGGGTTTGCAAACGCTTGAGGTAGCTCAGGGACGAATAGCCGGTGCCGAAGTCTCCCAGCGAAAACTGCACCCCCAGTGCCTGACAGGCCTGCAAACAGGCGCTGACATGCTGAATGTTCTCGATCGCCACCGACTCGACAATTTCCAGATCGAGCATCTGCGGAGCCACCTGGACATGCCGGGCAAGCACGTGTTTGAGCCGGTCGACAAAATCCGTGCGCTGGAAATGTCGTGCCGCAATATTAATGCTGACCGGCCAGCCCTGCCCCGCTTGCTGCCAATGGTGCAACTGCGACAGAACCTGATCCATCACCCATTCACCAATGTCGATGATCAGGTCCGTTTCTTCCACCAGCGGCAAAAACTCCCGGCCCGGCACCATGCCGTGTTGCGGATGCTCCCAACGTAACAACGCCTCGAAGCCGACAACCTCGCCACGACGCATGTTCACCTTGGGCTGGAAATGCACACGCAACTCACCGGCAGCCAGCGCCTGGCGCACTCGCGCGACCGTCTGGTGAGTGGCCTTGACCTCCTGATCCCGGGACACGTCGAACAAATGAAAGCGATTGCGACCGCGTTGTTTCGCCACATACATGGCCTGATCGGCATGACGCAACAAGGTTTCGGCATCTTGATTGTCGTCGGGGAACAGGGTGACGCCGATACTGGCAAACACATTAATGCCCTTGCCATGCAACGAGTACGGCGCCGAAATAGCGCCGAGCACCCGGTTCAACGCCGCACGCAGTTCCGGCAGATCCCGCACGTAACGCAACACCAGCACAAACTCGTCACCGGCCAGCCGCGCCACCACATCTTCGCCGCGCACAATGGTGCGCAAACGCTTGGCCACCTCGACCAACAGCAGATCGCCACTGGCATGCCCGTAGCCATCGTTGACCGCCTTGAAGCCGTCGAGGTCGAGCATGCATACCGCCAGCGGGATGTTTTCGTGACGGGAGAACTCCAGCGCCTGATCCAGCAAA
The DNA here is from genome assembly GCF_054897865.1 of Pseudomonas sp. LS2P72. Classification (NCBI taxonomy): domain Bacteria; kingdom Pseudomonadati; phylum Pseudomonadota; class Gammaproteobacteria; order Pseudomonadales; family Pseudomonadaceae; genus Pseudomonas; species Pseudomonas sp. LS2P72. The sequence goes on along the minus strand of NZ_CM142708.1, from coordinate 2,567,533 downwards.
TCCGAGAGGAACGCGCGATTCGGCAGCCCGGTCAGCACGTCATGCCCCACCCGCCATTGCAGTGAGTGCAGCAATTGGTGTTTTTCGCTGATGTCGAAACGAATCGAAAGATAACGATCAACCCGCCCGGTGACATTATCGAGCACCGGCACCATGGTGCTGTCGACCCAATACAGGCTGCCGTCCTTGGCGCGATTACAAATCTCGCCTTTCCAGACCTTGCCCAAGGCGATGGTGCGCCACATGGCTGCGAAGAAATCAGCGGAATGCAGACCCGAGTTGAGGAGACGATGATTCTGCCCGAGCAGTTCTTCGCGGCTGTAGCCGGACACGGCACAGAACTGATCGTTGACGTGGGTAATCCGGCCGCTCAGATCGGTCTCGGAAAAAATCGCGGCTGCATCCACGGCCCAGCGGTATTTCTCATCCATGAGTCAGGCTCGTTGTGGCTAGCGGTGGTACCGCTCGACCCGTGCAGGATGCCCGGAAGAGGTGTTTTCATAGGTAATGCGCAGCAACACGATATCGCTCCATGAACAGTGGTTGATGGCCTCCCGACAGCAGAGATCAACTAACCTTAAAGGCCCAAAATACCTATTTTGAGCGGCAATTCTACGAAACGCATCACATTTTGCAAAGCAAGGTGATGGATCATGCAGTTGTCTAATGCAAAAATCTATCGTTAAGTTCTTGATTCTAAATGGGAATTAAGCGATGCAAATTTCAAGTTTGGGTGCGGCCATTCGGCGCTACCGCAAGGTCGCTGGGCTTACTCAGGCTGAACTCGGTGAAAAAACCGGTTTTGACCCTAAAACCATCAGCCGCTTCGAAACCGGCACCTACACCCCCAGCGTGGAAGCGTTGTTTCTGTTTGCCGATGTGTTGGGTGTGAAGCTGAAAGCCTTTTTCGCAGATTTAGGCGATGAAGATGAACAGCGGGCGTATCTGTTCGGTGTCATACATAAAGCCACCCCGAAGGATCTGGGAAAGCTGATTGCAGCGGTTGACCAGGCCTTGTCCAAGCCTTAGCGCCAGAAATAAAAAAGGAGGCCGAGCCGTCGCATTCGACAGCTCGGCCTCCTTTTATGTGTTCGCTTGAAAACCGGAAACGAAAAAACACCGCCCTGGACAAAGTCCATGGCAGAGCAACAAGCACGTATTTTTAGACAGATAACGCGAAAGAGGACTCGCGGTTCGTTATGGAGGCAACCCCACCAGCCACACCCCGGCACACAATGTTCCCGCTGTGGCTGCTTCCTTCCGGATCTGACCAGGTTCACGGGTAATCGTTGCGGGGGGACCGATGGGGTCACCATAACGACACTCACCTGACGGCGAGCCGCGCCATTGTACCTATCTGAGACGAAGTTACAACCGTTCGATCCAGATTAAAAATATGAATCAGGTCAAGGACATGCACAGAACACGAAACACTACTGTCCGTAGCAGCTGTCGAGCCTGCGAGGCTGCGTTCGGCTGCGAAGCAGTCGTCGATCTGGTACTCGCCGTTTACCTGCAAAACTGCGTGGCCTGATTTTACGACTGCTGCGCAGCCGAACGCAGCCTCGCAAGCTCGACAGCTGCTACAAGCGGACGCAGGCGGCTAGAGGTCTTGCAATACCTCATCCGCCCGGCCGCCCTCTTGCTGGATCACCAGGTGGATGAAGTGCAGCTTGGCGATCACTGCCGGCGGCAGGACGAACGGATAGAAATCCGGTTGCCCCATGCTGCGTGACAGTTCATTCAGCATGCCGGCCAGTTCGATCCACGCATTGACGAACGACAGGAACGCCGCGCCGCCGGGATGCTTTGGATCGTAGAGGGTGCTTGGGGGAAACGGCTGATAGTCGAAGTCCATCTCCCTGGCACTCATCCCGAACCCCAACGCCGTATCCACCGCGTCCATCATGTGCAGGTAGTGAGCCCAGGTTTCGGCCCAATCCTCCCACGGATGCATGGTCGCGTAGGCGCTGACGCAATGTTGCTGCCAGTCGAGCGGCGCACCTTGCTGGTAATGCCGTTCGAGGGCGTCGGCATAGCTGGCGCGCTCGTCGCCGAACAGGCCGCGGAACGGCTCCAGCCAATGACTGTTGGCAATCAGCCGATCCCAGTAGTAATGCCCGACTTCATGACGAAAATGCCCGAGCAACGTGCGATAAGGTTCGTGCATCTGCACCCGAATCTGCTCGCGATGAGCGTCATCGGCTTCTTTGATATCGAGGGTGATCAGACCGTTGGCGTGACCCGTGGTCGGCGGTTTGCCTTCGAGGTCGACACCGATGAAATCGAAAGCCAGGCCCGTCTCTTCGTCCACGGTTTTGGGAATCACCTGTAAACCCAAGCTGACCAACTGTGCGACCAGACGCCGCTTGGCCGTTTCGACCTTGCGCCAGCGTTCGTGGTTTTCGGCAATCGACAGGTCGGGGATGGTGTGGTTCAGGCTACAGGCGATGCATAACGCATCGTGGTCATTGGCGGGCAATAACCAATTGCACGCGGCAGGGGAATCGAGGTTGGCGCAGCGGCGCCAGACGCCTGCTTCGGGATCGGCGTCGAGCAACCAAGTGTCAGCCTGCACGCCGGGCTGCAGCGACGATAGGCGACTCTGCTCCGGTTGATAACCCAACGCCGCCGAACACGCCAGGCACTGGCTGTTGCGAAAAAACAACGACTGCCCGCAGCGGCATTGCCAGACCTTGCTGTTACGCGGGCTTTCGCCGATGAAGGGGGCAGCGATGCGTGAACTGAGCTGTTCGAAGAAGCGGTACATGGCGATCTCTCCCTGAGGCTTGCCAAGACTAGATCATTCCCGCGCGAAGATCGTTCCCACTCTAAACACACCTGCGTGAATTGCTTTTGTGGCGAGGGGATTTATCCCCGTTGGGTTGCGAAGCAGCCCCAGATCCGGCAACTGCATTATCACAGACAGATTGCGTGCGCCGGTTTTGCGACGACTGCGTCGCCGAACGGGGATAAATCCCCTCGCCACAGGTCCAGCGTCAGACCGGGATGCCGTGTTTCTTCAGGAATTCAACAAACGCCTCTTCATCCAGAACCTTCAATCCCAGCTCATTGGCCTTCGTCAACTTGGAACCCGCACCCGGCCCAGCGACCACACAGTGAGTCTTCGCCGACACCGAGCCCGCCACCTTGGCACCGAGGCTTTCAAGTTTGTCCTTGGCGATGTCGCGGCTCATCAACTCCAGCGAACCGGTCAGCACCCAGGTCTGCCCAGCCAGCGGCAAACCTTCAACGACTTTCTTTTCGCTCTGCCAATGCATGCCGAAATCGCGCAGCTGTTTCTCGGCGGCTTCAGCAATGTGACGATGTTGCGCAATCGCAAAGAACTCCCGAACCGAAGTAGCCTGCTTCTCCGGCAGCGCCTGACGCATATCCAGCCAGTCGGCGCTGAAAACCCCTTCAAGCGAACCAAACTTGTCCGCCAGTTTCTGCGCCCCACCCGGCCCGACCGAAGGAATATGCAGCTTGTCGAGGAAACCACCCAACGTAGTGCTGGCGGAAAACTCGGCACCCAGCTCGCCCTGATCCTGAATCTGCATACCGTGCTTGAGCAGGTCCTTGATCACCTGCTGGTTATGCGCATCTTCGAAGAAGCTGTGAATCTCGTGAGCCACTTCCAGGCCAACGTCCGGCAAGTACGTGAGCACTTGCGGCAATGCCTGCTGAACCCGCTCCAGCGAGCCGAGAGAACGCGCCAGGACCTTCGCCGTCTCTTCGCCGACATCGGGAATACCGAGGGCGTAGATGAAGCGTGCCAGGCTCGGCTGCTTACTGTCTGCGATGGCGCTGAGCAAGTTCTTGCTCGACAGTTCGGCAAAGCCTTCGAGGTCGACGATCTGCTCGAACGTCAGGGCGTAAAGATCGGCTGGCGAATTCACCAGACCTTCGTCCACCAACTGCTCGACGCTCTTCTCGCCCAGGCCTTCGATGTCCATGGCGCGACGGGAGACGAAGTGAATGATTGCCTGCTTGAGTTGCGCACCGCAGGCCAGACGACCGACGCAGCGGTACACTGCGCCTTCGCTGACGGTCTCGCGACCTTTGCTGCGCTTGACCAGTTGCGTGCGCTCGACATGCGAGCCGCACACCGGGCATTTCTCGGGAATCTGTACGGGCCGTGCGTTGTCCGGACGGCGCTCGATGACCACTTGCACCACTTGCGGAATCACGTCCCCGGCGCGACGGATGATCACCGTGTCGCCGATCATCAGCCCCAGACGCGCCACTTCGTCCATGTTGTGCAGCGTCGCGTTGGCCACGGTCACACCCGCCACCTTGACCGGTTTCAAGCGCGCCACGGGCGTCACCGCACCGGTACGACCGACCTGGAATTCCACGTCGAGCAATTCGGTGAGTTCTTCCATCGCCGGGAATTTGTGCGCGATCGCCCAGCGCGGTTCACGAGCACGGAAGCCCAGCTCACGCTGAGAGGCAATGCTGTTGACCTTGAATACGACGCCGTCGATTTCGTAGGGCAGCGAATTTCGGCGCTCACCGATGTCGCGGTAATAATCCAGGCATTCAACGATGCCATGAGCCAGTTTCATTTCATGACTGATCGGCATGCCCCAAGCCTTGAGCTGCTTGAGATTGCCAATGTGCGTATCAGCAATGTCGGCCGAAATCTGGCCGATGCCGTAGCAGCAAAATTCCAACGGACGGTTGGCGGTGATCTTCGAATCGAGCTGACGCAAGCTGCCAGCCGCCGCGTTGCGCGGGTTAGCGAAGGTCTTGCCGCCGACTTCCAGTTGCGTGGCATTGAGCCGCTCGAATCCGGCCTTGGACATGAACACTTCGCCGCGTACTTCCAGGGTCGCTGGCCAGCCAGTGCCATGCAGCTTGAGCGGAATGTTGCGCACGGTACGCACGTTGACGCTGATGTCTTCACCGGTGGTGCCATCGCCGCGAGTCGCGCCGCGCACTAGCACGCCGTCCTGATACAGCAAGCTGACCGCCAGGCCATCAAGCTTGGGTTCACAGCTGTATTCCACCGCCGCGCCGCCGCCAAACAAGTCGCCAACCGGCAGGTCGAGACCTTCAGTTACCCGGCGATCAAACTCGCGCATGTCGGTTTCTTCGAAGGCGTTGCCGAGGCTGAGCATCGGCACTTCGTGACGCACCTGAGTGAACGCCGACAGCGCCGCGCTGCCGACACGCTGGGTTGGCGAGTCGCTGGTGATCAGTTCGGGATGGGCCGCTTCGAGGGCCTTGAGCTCGTGGAACAACCGATCGTATTCGGCGTCCGGAATGCTCGGCTCGTCCAGCACGTGGTAGCGATAGTTGTGCTGATCCAGCTCAGCACGCAGCTCTGGAATGCGGTTTTTGGCGGCGGTCATGGGTGTTCTCTCATAAAGCAAAAGAGCAGCCGAGGCTGCTCAATCTGTTGATGCGGCTAAAGCTCATTGTAGGAGCTGAGCTTGCTCGCGATGGCGATCCTGAGAACGCTATCGCCGGCAAGCCGTGCTCCTACAGATCAACGCTTCTGGGTCAAGGCGCGACGTTCGAACTCAACGATGCGCTGACGGTAATGCTCGATCGTCTGGGCAGTCAGCACGCTGCGCTGGTCGTCTTTCAGTTCGCCGTTCAGCTCCTGAGACAGTTTGCGCGCCGCGGCCACCATCACGTCGAAGGCCTGCTTCGGATGACGCGGGCCTGGCAGACCGAGGAAGAAGCTCACTGCCGGCGTGCTGAAGTGGTCGATGTCGTCCAGATCGAAGACGCCCGGCTTGACCGCATTGGCCATCGAGAACAGGACTTCGCCGTTGCCAGCCATGCTTTCGTGGCGGTGGAAGATGTCCATCTCGCCGAAACGCAGACCGCTTTCCAGAATGTTCTGCAACAGCGCCGGGCCTTTGAAGCCGGCAGCGTCGCGGCAGATCACGCTGATCACCAGCACTTCTTCGGCTTGCGGTTGTTCCTTGTCGCTGGCCGAACTCGAAGCCTTGGTGTCATCCGGGAAGTCGTCGTCACGGCTGCTGAAGCTCGGGCCGCCGTCCAGATCCAGGCTGAGGTTCATATCGCCCTGGGAAGGCTCACCATGGCCACGCTTGCCGCGCTTGGAACCCGACTCACGCGGCTCACGAGCAGGCATGCTCACCGACGGCAGATCGTGCTCGTCCAGATGCGGCTCTTTATGCGTATCCAGCACACGGGGCGGGCCCAACAGCTCGGCGCTGGCGTCCTCTTCCGGCAAGCTGGACAAACTTCGGTCGAGACGGAATTTCAGTTTCCCCTTGCCGCCGCGCATGCGACGCCAGCCATCAAAAAGAATACCGGCAATGACAATAATGCCGATGACGATCAGCCACTCGCGCAGACCGATTTCCATGTAATCCCGTGCCTCTATAAAAAATGCTGAAAAATAAGGGGTTTACAACTCGCAAACCGCTTTAAAACGTGGCGCCAACTCTATGTTCTGACAGGCGTTTTGCCCACGTATACGAAAAATTGACATTAAACTAGCACGACCAAAGGCAACTTTACACCGTCTGTCACAACGGCTTGCGCGAATATGTCGATTGGCCAGCAAGTCAGGGCAGGTAAATAAGTCCTACAGACCAAAAATACTTGCCCTACAAGCGCCACATCAGGCATCCACCATCGCCATCGCCTCCTCGACATCCACTGCCACCAGACGCGAACAACCCGGCTCGTGCATCGTCACCCCCATCAGTTGCTCGGCCATTTCCATGGCGATCTTGTTGTGGGTGATATAGATGAACTGCACCGTCTGCGACATCTCTTTGACCAGCCGCGCGTAGCGTCCAACGTTAGCGTCATCCAATGGCGCGTCAACTTCATCGAGCATGCAGAACGGCGCCGGATTCAACTTGAAGATGGCAAAAACCAGAGCCAGGGCAGTCAGGGCTTTTTCGCCACCGGAGAGCAAATGGATGGTGCTGTTCTTCTTTCCTGGCGGCTGCGCCATGATCGTTACCCCTGTATCGAGTAGATCTTCGCCCGTCAGTTCCAAATAGGCGCGTCCTCCACCGAAAACTTTTGGGAAAAGAGCCTGTAAACCGCCATTGATCTGATCAAAGGTATCTTTGAAGCGGTTTCGGGTTTCCTTGTCGATCTTGCGAATCACGTTCTCGAGCGTATCCAGCGCCTCGACCAGATCGTCGTTCTGCGCATCCAGATAACGTTTACGCTCGGATTGTTGCTGGTATTCGTCGATGGCCGCCAGGTTGATCGCACCGAGGCGCTGAATCCGCGCGGCAATGCGTTCCAGCTCTTCTTCGGCGTCCTTTTCATTGGCTTCAGCCGCCAGCGTGGCGAGCACGCCATGCAGATCGTAGCCGTCTTCCAGCAGCTGATCTTCGAGCGCCTTGCGGCGCACGGTCAGGGCTTGCCATTCCATGCGCTGGGTTTCCATCTGGCCGCGAATCAATTGCGATTGCTGCTCCGCCTGACTGCGACGTTTTTCCGCGTCGCGCAGTTCACGGTCGGCGTCTTCCAAGGCGATCTGCGCAGTCTTGAGTTCTTCGTCGACGGTCATGCGCTTGTCGAGCAACTCTTCGAGTTTGAGGCGCAATTCTTCCAGCGGCGCCTCGCCCTCCTCCAGATTGAGGCTGAGCTGCTCGCGCTTCTCGGTCAGGCGCTCGGACTGCATTTCCAGACGTTCCAGCGCCTGACGCGTCGAGTCGTGCTGAGCCTTGAGCGAACCCAGGCGAACCGCCAGTTGATGAGCGTGATCCTTGTGCTGCCGGGCTTCCTGCCGCACCCGATCAAGTCGCTCGCGCAAGCTGTCGCGCTGGGCCAGCAGCAATTCGCGCTGCTCGGTGTCCAGCGCCATGCTGTCGAGGGCTTCCTGCAATTGCAGGCGTGCTTCGCCGATATTTTCGTGTTCCAGAGCGCGCTGCTCAGCCAGCTCGGTGAGCTCTTCGTCCAGGCGTGTACGGCGCAAGGTCAGTTGTTCGGCCTTGGCTTTGCCGGCCGACAACTGAGCTTTCAACTCACCTTGCTGACGGGCTTCGTCTTGCAGCAGACGGCGCAGATGTTCGCGACCGTTTTCCTGCTGACGCTGTTGCGCCCTGAGATTCTGAAGTTGGGTTTCCAGGGTTTCGACCGTGGCTTCGCGCTCTTCGCGCTCAAGGCCCAGACGCTGGATTTCCTGACCACGAGCCAGTACACCGCTTTCCGCTTCGCTGGCCCGGCGCACGCGCAAAAAGTGCCGACCGACCCAGTAACCATCGCGGCTGATCAGACTCTGGCCGGCGGTCAATTGATTGCGCTGAGCCAACGCCTGTTCGAGGCTGTCGACCGGTTTGACCTGCCCCAACCATGGCGCCAGATCGATCTGCGCTTCGACCTTATCGAGCAAGCTGCCGGGCACGCGCACGCCATCACTGGCGGGGCTGAGCAAACGCAAATCACCCTGGGCAAAACCGGCCAGATCGAAGGCACCAAAGTCATCCACCAGCACCGCTTGCAGGTCGGCGCCGAGCACGGTTTCCACCGCCAGCTCCCAACCGGCCTCGACTTTCAGACCTTCGGCCAGACGCGGACAGTCAGCCAAGTGTTGTTCGCGCAGCCATTCAGCGGTGCCGGTGCCCGGATCGAGCGCGGCTTGTTGCAAGGCTTCAAGGGAGGCGAGGCGACCGTTCAGACGCTGCAAATCGCCCTGAGCCTGCTGCTGATTTTGCAGCGCTAATTGCAACTCCTGACGCAGTTGCTCGAGGCGTTCGACCTGGGCTTCTTCACTGGCCTGCAAATCTTCCAGCGTCGCTTCACTCGCGGCCAATTGCTCGCTGAGTTCCATGATCGCCGCGTCTTCCGGGTCTGCCGAGAGCAAGGCGCGCTCTTCGCCGAGACGCTTCTGACGATCGGCCAGGCGCTCCATGCTGGTTTCCAGCTGCTGGATGCGCGACTGCTGAACTTCGGATTGGCGACGCGGCTCGGCGGCCGTCAAGTTGAAGGCGTCCCATTGCTCTTGCCAGGCGTGCATGGTGGTTTCGGATTCTTCCAGCGCGGCGGCAGACTCTTCGGCGGCGGCGCTGGTGACTTCCTGCTCGGGGGTGAGCATGTCCAGCTCTTCGCCGAGGGTCAGCAGCAAGGTGCGGTCGTGGCCCAGGTGCGACTCGGTTTCCAGACGCGCGCGCTCGGCTTCTTTCAGATCATCCTGCAACTGACGGAGTCGTTGCTGACCGTGCTGGATGCTCTGCTCGACCCGGGCGATGTCGCCGCCGACCGAATAGAAGCGTCCCTGCACCAGATTGAAGCGTTCGGACAGGTCGTGGTGCCCGTCACGCAAGCGTTCGATAGCTGCATCGGCATTGCGCTGCTCGGCGACCAGCGCTTCGAAGGTGACTTCCTGATTGCCGATGACTGCTTCGCGCTGACCGACCTGCTCATTCAACGCCTGCCAACGCAGGGCCGACAATTGGGCCTTGAGCTGACGCTCCTCGCCCTTGTATTCCTGATACTTCTTGGCGGCTTCGGCCTGGCGGTACAAACGTTCAAGCTGACGCTCGAGTTCTTCGCGCAGGTCGGTCAAGCGAGCCAGGTTTTCGTGGGTGCGGCGTATGCGGTTTTCAGTCTCGCGCCGGCGCTCCTTGTACTTCGAGATGCCCGCCGCTTCTTCAATGAAGTTGCGCAAGTCTTCGGGCTTGGACTCGATCAGCTTGGAGATCATCCCCTGTTCGATAATCGAGTAGCTGCGCGGGCCGAGGCCGGTGCCGAGGAAGATATCGGTGATATCGCGACGACGGCATTTGGTGCCGTTGAGGTAGTAAGTGGTCTGGCTGTCGCGGGTCACTTTGCGGCGAATGGAAATTTCCGCGTAGGCCGCGTATTCGCCGAGCAGGGTGCCGTCGGAGTTATCGAACACCAGCTCGATGCTGGCCTGGCTCACCGGTTTACGGCTGGTCGAGCCGTTGAAGATGACGTCGGTCATCGACTCGCCGCGCAGGTTCTTGGCCGAACTCTCGCCCATCACCCAACGCACGGCGTCGATGATGTTCGACTTGCCGCAACCATTGGGCCCGACCACCGCCGCCATGTTACTGGGGAAGTTCACCGTGGTCGGGTCGACGAAGGATTTGAACCCCGCCAGTTTGATGCACTTTAGCCGCACGCTTAAGCGTCCGTCAGGGCGGAGACCACCAGATCACTGCTGCGCTGGGCATACGCCGTCAGCACAATGCGGATCTGCGGAAAATCGCGGGCCAGCACGGCGGCGAGCAAACGTTCAAACAACTCCAGGAACTCGCTCATCGAGGCCTTGCGTTGTTCCAGCGCGAGGAAATACGCGCGGCTCATGGCCGGCTGCAGATTCTCGACAGTTTCCTGCAAGTACGGGTTGTTGGCGAACGGGTACGCGGCGCGCATCACACTGAAGCTGTCGTCGACAAAGGTGCGAATGTCCTGACGCTCGTAGCTGGCGGTCAGTCGCTGCTGGATCTGCACGAATGGCGCCATGTCGGACTGGACTTGCCAGCCGCTGGCCACTGCATTGCCCAGCAGGATGTAAAGCTCGCTCATCAGCGTGCACAGGCTCCGGACCTTGTGAACCGTGAGCTCGGTCACGTGAGCGCCGCGTCGCGGCAGGATCGCGATCAGGTGGCGGCGCTCGAGGATCAGCAAGGCTTCACGGACCGAACCGCGGCTGACATTGAGGGCCAGCGTGACCTTCTGTTCCTGGATGCGCTCCCCGGGCTTCATTTCGCCACGAATGATGCGTTCGGCGAGGTGGTGAGCAATTTGCTCGGCGAGGCTGTCCGGCGCCTTGAACGTCATGGTTGTCCCTTCAAACTCTTCGATCTGCACAAGCGGCGCAGTGTAACGCACATGAAGGGTCATGGCGGAGTGCCCACTCGGCGGTTTTTGGCACGATTCAAGCAAAAAGCAGGCTATCCCGTGAGGGTCAATAATAAAGGAACGAGTCGTTGATCGACAAAATGCCATTTCCTGACCTTTAAGTCAGAAAATCATTGACCACAAAGTCAGACCTGATAAATTCGGTTCAAGTCGGTTAACAACAATAATGAGTCTGCGAGGCCTTCCGTGATCCAGTTTTTACTTAACCAGGAACTCCGTAGCGAGCACGCCCTGGACCCAAACCTGACCGTGCTCAATTATCTGCGCGACCATGTGGGCAAACCCGGCACCAAAGAAGGCTGCGCCAGCGGTGACTGCGGCGCGTGCACCGTGGTGGTCGGCGAGCTGCAAACGGATGACGATGGCCGCGAACACATTCGCTATCGCAGCCTCAACTCGTGCCTGACGTTCGTTTCGTCACTGCACGGCAAACAATTGATCAGCGTTGAAGACCTCAAGCACCAAGGCGAACTGCACAGCGTGCAAAAAGCCATGGTCGAGTGCCACGGCTCGCAATGCGGCTTCTGCACCCCGGGCTTCGTGATGTCGCTGTTCGCGCTGCAAAAGAACAGCGATCAACCGGATGCTCATAAAGCCCACGAAGCACTGGCCGGCAACCTCTGCCGCTGCACCGGTTATCGGCCGATTCTGGCGGCCGCCGAACAATCCTGCTGCGGCAAGCAAACGGACCAGTTCGACGCGCGTGAAGCCGACACCATTGCTCGCCTGAAGGCCATCGCCCCTACCGATATCGGCGAACTCAACAGTGGCGACAAGCGCTGCCTGGTGCCGTTGACCGTCGCCGATCTGGCAGACCTCTACGACGCTTACCCACAGGCTCGGCTGCTGGCTGGCGGTACGGACCTGGCGCTGGAAGTCACGCAGTTCCACCGCACCTTGCCGGTGATGATCTACGTCGGCAACGTCGCCGAAATGAAGCGCATCGAGCGTTTCGACGATCGCCTGGAAATCGGCGCCGCCACTGCCCTCTCCGATTGCTATGAAGCCTTGAAAGCCGAGTACCCGGACTTCGGCGAATTGCTGCAACGCTTTGCTTCCCTGCAGATCCGCAACCAGGGCACCCTCGGCGGCAACATCGGCAACGCCTCGCCGATCGGTGACTCCCCGCCCCTGCTGATTGCTCTCGGCGCGCAGATCGTTTTGTGCAAAGGCGACGTCCGTCGCACGATGGCGCTGGAAGACTACTTCATCGATTACCGGGTTACCGCGCGCCAGGAAAGCGAGTTCATCGAAAAGATCATCGTGCCGCGTGCCAGCGCCGAGCAATTGTTCCGCGCCTACAAAGTCTCCAAACGTCTGGACGATGACATTTCCGCCGTCTGCGCCGCGTTCAACCTGCGCATCGACAACGGCGTGATCGCCGACGCCCGCGTCGCCTTCGGCGGCATGGCGGCTACACCAAAACGTGCCAAGGCTTGCGAAGCCGTATTGCTCGGTGCTACCTGGGGCTCTCCATCTCAAGTGCACGACACCGTCGAACGCGCCTGTGCCGCACTGGCCGAAGATTTCACGCCACTCTCGGACTTCCGCGCGAGCAAGGAATACCGCCTGCTCAGCGCGCAAAACCTGCTGCGTAAATACTTCATCGAACTGCAAACACCGCACATCGAGACTCGGGTGACCGCTTATGTCTAATCATCACGCCGTAGAGAAGACCCAGGCCGAACTGGCTGAACTGTTCGCCAAGGACCTGACTACCGGTGTCGGCCGCAGCGTCAAGCACGACAGTGCCGCCAAGCACGTGTCCGGTGAAGCGCAGTACATCGACGATCGGCTGGAATTTCCGAACCAGTTGCATGTTTACGCACGCCTGTCGGACCGCGCCCACGCGAAAATCATCAGCATCGATACCAAGCCCTGTTACGCCTTCGAAGGCGTGCGCATCGCCATTACCCACGAAGACGTGCCGGGCCTGAAAGACATCGGCCCATTACTGCCGGGCGACCCGCTGCTGGCCATCGACGACGTGCAATTCGTCGGTCAGCCGGTGCTTGCCGTCGCCGCAAAAGATTTGGAAACCGCACGCAAAGCCGCCATGGCCGCGATCATCGAATACGAAGATCTGGAGCCGGTACTGGACGTGGTCGAAGCGCTGCGCAAACGCCACTTCGTGCTCGACAGCCACACGCATCAGCGCGGTGATTCGGACGGTGCCTTGGCCACCGCCGAGCATCGTATCCAGGGCACGTTGCACATTGGCGGCCAGGAACACTTCTATCTCGAAACCCAGATCTCTTCGGTGATGCCGACTGAAGACGGCGGGATGATCGTCTACTGCTCGACGCAGAACCCCACCGAAGTACAGAAGCTCGTCGCCGAAGTGCTGGACGTATCGATGAACAAAATCGTCGTCGACATGCGCCGCATGGGCGGTGGTTTCGGCGGTAAAGAAACCCAGGCCGCGAGCCCGGCGTGCCTGTGCGCAGTGATCGCGCACCTCACCGGCCAGCCGACCAAAATGCGCCTGCCGCGCGTCGAAGACATGCTGATGACCGGCAAGCGTCACCCGTTCTACGTCGAGTATGACGTCGGCTTCGACAGCACCGGTCGCCTGCACGGCATCGCCCTGGAACTGGCCGGCAACTGCGGTTGCTCGCCGGACCTGTCGGCGTCGATTGTCGACCGCGCGATGTTCCACGCCGACAACTCGTACTACCTGGGTGACGCCACCATCAACGGTCACCGCTGCAAGACCAACACCGCCTCAAACACCGCTTACCGTGGTTTCGGTGGCCCGCAAGGCATGGTCGCTATCGAAGAAGTGATGGACGCCATCGCCCGCCATCTGGCCCTCGATCCGCTGGCGGTGCGCAAGGCCAATTACTACGGCAAGACCGAGCGCAACGTCACCCATTACTACCAGACCGTCGAGCACAACATGCTCGAGGAAATGACCGCCGAACTCGAAGAAAGCAGTCAGTACGCCGAGCGCCGCGAAGCGATTCGTCGCTACAACGCCAACAGCCCGATCCTGAAAAAAGGCCTGGCGCTGACCCCGGTGAAATTCGGTATTTCCTTCACTGCCAGCTTCCTCAACCAGGCCGGTGCGCTGATCCATATCTACACCGACGGCAGCATCCACCTGAACCATGGCGGCACCGAAATGGGCCAGGGCCTGAACACCAAAGTCGCGCAAGTTGTGGCCGAAGTGTTCCAGGTGGAAATGGACCGCGTGCAGATCACCGCAACCAACACCGACAAGGTGCCGAACACCTCGCCGACCGCCGCTTCCAGTGGCGCCGACCTGAACGGTAAAGCCGCGCAGAACGCGGCGGAAATCATCAAGAAGCGCTTGGTTGAATTTGCCGCGCGGCAGTACAAGGTCAGCGAAGAAGACGTGGAATTCCACAACGGTCATGTACGCGTTCGCGATCACATCCTGACCTTTGAGGCGCTGATCCAGCAGGCGTATTTCGCTCAGGTGTCGCTGTCGAGCACCGGGTTCTACAAAACCCCGAAAATCTTCTACGACCGCAGCCAGGCGCGTGGTCGGCCGTTCTACTACTACGCCTTCGGCGCAGCGTGCTGCGAGGTGATCATCGACACCCTGACCGGCGAGTACAAAATGCTGCGCACCGACATCCTCCACGACGTCGGCGACTCACTGAACCCGGCGATCGACATCGGCCAGGTCGAGGGTGGTTTCATTCAGGGCATGGGCTGGCTGACCATGGAAGAACTGGTGTGGAACAACAAGGGCAAACTGATGACCAACGGCCCGGCCAGCTACAAGATCCCGGCGGTGGCAGACATGCCGTTGGACCTGCGCGTGAAGCTGGTGGAAAACCGCAAGAACCCGGAAGACACGGTGTTCCATTCCAAAGCCGTGGGTGAGCCGCCGTTCATGCTGGGTATCGCCGCGTGGTGTGCGATCAAGGATGCCGTGGCGAGCCTCGGTGACTACAAGCATCAACCGAAGATCGACGCGCCGGCGACCCCGGAGCGGGTGTTGTGGGGCTGTGAGCAGATGCGGCAGTTGAAAGTGGCGAAGGCTGTTGAAGCCGAAGTTGAGTTGGCTTCGCTCTGATACCGAGGCGCGGCCAATCGCTAGCAGGCTAGCTCCCACAGGATTCGTGAGGAATCCAAAATGTGTGGACACCACAAAACCATGTGGGAGCTAGCCTGCTAGCGATGAGGCCCGGATAGACAACAGAAATGTTGAGGTGAAACATGTACAACTGGATCGACGCCCTCGCCGACCTGCAATCCCAGGGTGAACCCTGTGTGTTGGTGACCATCATCGAAGAGCTCGGCTCGACGCCGCGTAACGCCGGTTCGAAGATGGTCATCAGCGCCACCCAGACCTTCGACACCATCGGTGGCGGGCATCTAGAGTACAAGGCCATGCAGATCGGCCGCGAGATGCTGGCCAGCGGTAAGCAGGAAACGCATCTTGAGCGCTTCAGCCTCGGCGCCAGCCTGGGTCAGTGCTGCGGCGGCGTGACCGTGTTGCTGTTCGAACCGATGGGCCAGGTCCAGGCGCAGATTGCCGTGTTCGGTGCCGGCCACGTCGGCCGGGCGCTGGTGCCGCTGCTCGCCAGCCTGCCCTGCCGGGTGCGCTGGATCGACTCGCGGGAAGCCGAATTCCCCGAACAAATTCCCCACGGCGTACGCAAAATTGTCACCGAAGAACCGGTGGATGAAATCGACGATCTGCCCGCCGGCAGCTACTGCATCGTCATGACGCACAACCACCAGCTCGACCTCGAACTTACCGCCGCGATCCTCAAGCGCAACGACTTCGCCTACTTCGGCCTGATCGGTTCGAAGACCAAACGGGTGAAGTTCGAACACCGCTTGCGCGACCGTGGTTTCGACAGCGCCGTGCTGCAACGCATGCGCTGCCCGATGGGCATCGGCGAAGTCAAAGGCAAGTTGCCTGTGGAAATCGCCATCTCCATCGCCGGCGAAATCATCGCCACCTATAACGCCAATTTCGGCCAGCACACCGCCAGCGCCGGATCATCGATTGCCAAACTGCTGCCCGCGTCACGCCGCAGCCAAGCTTCGAATTAAAAAGCCACGAACTGAGAATTCCCATGCCTCTGACTCGCAAAGCCTACCGCGCCGCCATTCTGCACAGCATCGCCGACCCCGCCGAAGTGGGCATCGAAGCCTCGTATGAGTATTTCGAAGACGGTTTGCTGGTGGTCGATAACGGCCAGATCAGCGCCATCGGTCACGCCAGCGACTTGCTGCCAACCCTGCCGGCTGACATCGAGATCACCCATTACCAGGACGCGCTGATCACCCCGGGCTTCATCGACACCCACATTCACTTGCCGCAAACCGGCATGGTCGGTGCTTACGGCGAGCAACTGCTGGACTGGCTCAACACCTACACCTTCCCGTGCGAAAGCCAGTTCGCCGACAAGGCTCACGCGGATGAAGTCGCGGGCATTTTCATCAAGGAACTGCTGCGCAACGGCACCACCACCGCGCTGGTGTTTGGCAGCGTGCATCCACAATCGGTGAACTCGTTCTTTGAAGCCGCCGAGCAACTGGACCTGCGGATGATCGCCGGCAAGGTGATGATGGACCGCAACGCGCCGGACTACCTGACCGACACCGCCGAATCCAGCTATGTCGAAAGCAAGGCACTGATCGAACGCTGGCACGGCAAGGGTCGCCTGCACTACGCGGTCACCCCGCGTTTTGCCCCGACCAGCACCCCGGAACAACTGACCCTCGCCGGACAGTTGCTCAGCGAATTCCCAGACCTGTACATGCAGACGCACATCAGCGAAAACCTCAAGGAAGTCGAGTGGGTCAAGGCGCTGTTCCCGGAGCGCAAGGGTTATCTGGACGTCTACGATCACTACAAACTGCTCGGCGAACGCTCGGTATTCGCCCACGGCGTGCACCTGTGCGATGACGAGTGCGCGCGACTGGCGGAAACCGGCTCGGCGATCGCCTTCTGCCCGACCTCGAACTTCTTCCTTGGCAGCGGTTTGTTCAACCTGCCGATGGCCGAGAAGCACAAATTGAATGTCGGCCTCGGTACGGACGTCGGTGGCGGCACCAGTTTCTCGCTGCTGCAAACCTTGAACGAAGCCTACAAGGTCATGCAGATGCAAGGCGCACGGTTGAGCCCGTTCAAATCGCTGTACCTGGCCACCCTCGGTGGTGCGCGTGCGCTGCGTCTGGAAGACAAGATCGGCACCCTGCAACCGGGCACCGATGCGGACTTCCTGGTGCTGGATTACAACGCCACGCCGCTGCTGAGCTATCGCTTGAAGCAGGCCAATAACATTGCCGAAACGTTGTTTGTATTAATGACGCTTGGGGATGACCGGACCGTGTTGCAGACGTATGCGGCGGGGAATCAGGTGCATCAGCGCTAGTTTTCTTCGGGCATAAAAAATCCCCCGTACTCTTCAGTCCGGGGGATTTTTATTGCCTGTCAGATTGCTATCGCGAGCAGGCTCGCTCCCACAGGGGATTTGTGAACGACACAGATCAATTGTGGGAGCGAGCCTGCTCGCGATGGGCGCGACTCGGTCTGACTTAAAGCTTGGCAGCAGGACGCCCTGGCTTCTTGGTCTGCAACAAATGCGAGAACACCGCATGCAAATCATCCGACGCGCTTTCTTCGTCGAGGTTGAGTTTGCTGTCGATGTGATCCATGTGATGCATCATCAGGTCCACCGCCAGCTCAGCGTTGCGCGCTTCGATGGCGTCGATCAGCTGGGTGTGCTCGTCGTAGGAACAGTGGGAGCGATTACCGCTTTCATACTGGGCAATGATCAACGACGTCTGGGACACCAGGCTGCGCTGGAAGCTGATCAGCGGTGCGTTTTTCGCCGCTTCGGCCAACTTCAAGTGAAACTCGCCCGACAGACGAATACCAGCGCCGCGATCGCCACGGGAGAAGCTGTCGCGCTCGTCGTTGACCATCTGGCGCAACTCGGCAATCTGCTCGGCCGTGGCGTGCTGCACCGCCAATTCAGTGATCGCACGCTCCACCAGACGCCGGGCCATGAACACCTGGCGCGCCTCTTCGACACTTGGGCTGGCGACGACAGCGCCACGGTTCGGCCGCAGCAGCACGACACCTTCATGGGCCAGGCGCGAGAGCGCGCGGCGAATGATGGTGCGACTGACCCCGAAAATTTCCCCCAGCGCTTCTTCGCTCAACTTCGTGCCGGGCGCCAGACGCTGTTCGAGGATGGCCTCGAAGATATGCGCGTAGACAATATCGTCCTGGGTACCGCTGCGGCCGGCTTTGCCTGCTCGCGGTTGTTTCTTTAGGGGTTGCAACTGTTCGTTCATGGGCACTCGAGTCGGAAGAACTGCGGCGAATTGACCGTGACTGTAATACGGCACAGTGGGTCGCTGGCAAGTATCGCGTAAAAAACACCGCGATTGTACACAATGGAGGGTGGCAACACGACTGTACGGCTGTTTGTCACTTCCGCTGTATTGCAACGACTGGTTACTTTTGAGTTTAGGCTTGAACGCAGAATCCGCAGCCCGAACACAATCCCTGTAGGAGCCGAGCTTGCTCCGGGCGGCGCTCCGACGATGGCGGAGGGTCAGTCAACATTAATGTTGAATGTTAAACCGCCATCGTCGGAGCGCCGCCCGGAGCAAGCTCGGCTCCTACAAGGGACCACCAGAACAAGGAACACCGCTGTCATGAACGACATCACGCACACGCAGCTCCGCCCTTTGGCCGATACATCGCCTTCTGCGATCGTCGCCGGCTTCATCGCGATGATGACCGGTTACACCAGCTCGCTGGTCCTGATGTTCCAGGCCGGGCAAGCGGCGGGCCTGACCAGCGGGCAGATTTCCTCGTGGATCTGGGCGATCTCGATTGGCATGGCGGTGTGCTCTATTGGCTTGTCTTTGCGTTATCGCACACCGATCACCATCGCCTGGTCGACCCCCGGCGCGGCGTTGCTGATCACCAGTCTGGGCGGCGTGACCTACGGCGAAGCCATTGGCGCCTACATAACTTGCGCGGTGCTGGTGACGATTTGTGGTTTGACCGGCAGCTTCGAGCGGCTGGTGAAAAAGATTCCTGCGTCATTGGCCGCCGCCCTGCTGGCGGGGATTCTGTTCAAGATCGGCAGCGAAATCTTCGTCGCCGCCCAGCATCGCACTGCATTGGTGCTGGGGATGTTCTTCACGTATTTGGTGGTCAAACGCCTGTCGCCGCGTTATGCCGTGCTGGCCGCGTTGTTGATCGGCACCGCATTATCGGGATTCATGGGCCTGTTGGATTTCAGCGGTTTCCACCTGGAAGTGGCGACGCCGGTCTGGACCACACCGCACTTCTCCCTGGCCGCTACCATCAGCATCGGCATCCCGCTGTTTGTCGTCGCGATGACCTCGCAGAACATGCCGGGCATCGCCGTGCTACGCGCCGACGGCTACACCGTGCCAGCCTCGCCGCTGATAACCACCACGGGCATAGCCTCGTTGCTGCTGGCGCCGTTCGGTTCCCACGGGATCAACCTGGCGGCCATCAGTGCGGCGATTTGCACCGGGCCGCATGCCCATGAAGATCGCAACAAACGCTACACGGCGGCCGTCTGGTGCGGGATTTTCTACGGGATCGCCGGGGTGTTCGGCGCGACGCTGGCGGCGCTGTTTGCCGCGCTACCGAAAGAATTGGTGCTGTCGATTGCGGCACTGGCGTTGTTCGGCTCGATCATTAATGGCTTGAGCATCGCCATGAGCCAGGTGAAGGAACGTGAGGCAGCACTGATTACCTTTATGGTCACGGCGTCGGGGCTGACGCTGTTTTCCATCGGTTCGGCGTTCTGGGGGATTGTCGCGGGAGTTCTAACGATGGTGATTCTGAATTGGCGCAAGGCCCTGTAGGAGCGGGGGGACGCCCAGTCCTTGCCCGCGATGGCGATCTCAGGCGCGCCATCGCGGGCAAGCCATGCTCCTACAAAAGCAGGTATAAAAAAACGGCGACCCTAGGGTCGCCGTTTTTTACAACATCAAGCTACCGGATTGATCGGCTTTTCCGGGTACCAGACGTCGATCAGCGGGCTGACAGTCGCTTCAGTCAGTTCGCTGCGGCCTTTGAGCCAGGCTTCAACAGCGGCACGCTGCTCTTCGGACACCGAGCCACGCTTCTGCAGGCAAACCAGACCGAAGTCGTCGCCGCCAACATAACCCAGACCGTTGGCTTCCATGGCTTCTTTCAGGAACGCGTCGAGGAAAGCATCAATGGCTTCATCAGCCAAATCTTCTTTGAAATCCAGGTTCAGTTCGAAACCCAGCTCTTGAAATTCATCGACGCACAGTTTTTTGCGCAGACGCTGGGAACGGTTAGTCGCCATTGGAACAATCCTCATAAGTAATAACGGGCGGCACTTTAGCAGTTTAAGGCGCCGATTGCCCGTCTCTCTGGGTTGCAAGCCCTACCGTCGGTAAAAAATAGCGAATTAGAAGGCCAGGGCACGGCACAAGCCGCTACACCTTGGGGCATAATGCCGACACTTTCATGACCACTGAGGGAATTTATCTTCATGCCCTCGTTTATTTCCCCCTCGGCTGTAGGGTTTTATTTCAGATGATCAAATCTTTGCGTCCATTGTTATTGGCCGGTTTTCTGCTTCCCCTGGCCTTCTCCGTTTCCGCTGCCCCCATCAACACCGGGCTGACGCCCAACGTTGAAAAGGCCATCAAAGCCAGCAAAATGCCGAACAACGCCCTGTCGCTGGTGATGATCCCGCTCAACGGCCCTGGCACCCCCACCATTTACAACGCTGACGTCTCCGTCAATCCGGCCTCGACCATGAAACTGGTCACCACTTACGCGGCGCTGGAAATGCTCGGCCCGAACCACCAGTGGAAAACCGAGTTTTACACCGACGGCACGCTCAGCGGCGGCATCCTCAACGGTAACCTCTACCTCAAGGGTGGCGGCGATCCGAAGCTGAACATGGAAAAACTCTGGTTGCTGATGCGTGACCTGCGCGCCAACGGCGTGACGCAAATCACTGGCGATCTGGTGCTGGACCGCAATTTTTTCGTACAACCGCAATTGCCGCAGTTCAACGACGACGGCAATGACGACAACAAGCCGTTCCTGGTCAAACCTGACGCGCTGATGGTCAATCTCAAGGCCCTGCGCTTTGTGGCGCGTAACGACAATGGCCGGGTGCTGGTGTCGGTAGAACCGCCGATTGCCACCATTCGCATCGAAAACCAGGTCAAAGCCGTCAACTCCAAGCAATGCACCGGTGGCGTGCGTTACAACCCGGTGCCCCAGGCCGATGGCAGCGTGACCGTGACGGTCGGCGGCCAGTTGGGCGAGGGCTGCAGTTCCCAGACTTACCTTTCACTGCTCGACCACGCGACCTACACCGCAGGCGCCGTGCGGGCAATCTGGAAGGAACTGGGCGGCAGCATTCAGGGCGTGGACCGTTTGGCGCCAACACCTAAAAATGCCAAGGTCCTGGCTCGGGCCTTCTCTCCGGACCTGGCGGAAATCATCCGCGACATCAACAAATACAGTAACAACACCATGGCCCAGCAGCTGTTCCTGAGCCTGGGCGCGCAGTTCCGCACCGAGGCCGACGGTGACGATGCCAAGGCTGCACAGCGGGTCGTGCGTCAGTGGCTGGCGAAGAAAGGCATCACCGCGCCGCACCTGGTGATGGAGAACGGTTCCGGTTTGTCCCGTGCCGAACGTGTGAGTGCGCGTGAATTGGCTGGCATGCTGCAAGCGGCCTGGAGAAGCCCGTATTCGGCCGAGTTCATCAGTTCGATGCCGATTGCAGGCACCGACGGCACCATGCGCAAACGCCTGAAGACCACTGCGATGCGCGGTGAAGCTCACGTCAAGACCGGCACCCTGAATACGGTTCGGGCGATTGCCGGATACAGCCGCGACATCAACGGCAATACCTGGGCGGTGGTGGCGATCCTCAACGACAAGGCACCGTTTGGCGCGTCGTCGGTGCTGGATCAGGTGCTGCTGGACCTGTATCGCCAGCCGAAATTGCCGGAAACGGCTTCGGTGTTGTAACCGGATCTACCAGACACCAAAGATCCAATGTGGGAGCGAGCCTGTGTGGTGAGGGGATTTATCCCCTCACCACACAAGCTCGCTCCCACAGGGGTGAGCATGCAGCTCTAGTTCATCTCCCCCTCAACCCGATCCCGTCCTGCCTGCTTCGCCGCATACACCCCCGAATCCGCCCGCAGCAGCAGCGCATCCGCGCCCTCCCCGACTCGCCAACTGGCAATTCCGAAACTGGCGGTCACGGTCCCGACGCCTTCGATCGGCGAACTGCGCAACCCTTGCCATAGCTGCAAGGCCAGGACATGGGCATGCTCGCCGTTGATATCCGGGCAAAGCACCATGAATTCCTCACCACCCAAGCGACAGAACACGTCGGTGCGCCGCAGCCGATGGCCGATACGTTCGCACACGATCTGCAACACCTGATCGCCGACAGCATGGCCATGTTGGTCATTGATACGTTTGAAGTGGTCGATATCGAGCATGATCACCGACAGTTCGCCGCCACCGCGTTCGACCCGGACCATTTCGGTGGTCAGGCGTTCCTGGAAATAGCGGCGGTTGTGGATCCCGGTCAGGGAGTCGGTGATCGATAGCGCCCGCAGTTCTTCTTCCACCCGTTTCAAGTCGGAGATGTCCGAGATATAGCCGTGCCAGAGCACGCCGCCACCGGGCAGTTCCTCCGGCGTCGCCTCACCACGAACCCAGCGCAAGCCGCGCAGGGGCAGCTGCACGCGGTATTCCTCGCGCCAAGGGCTGAGGGTGTCCGCCGACGCCCGGATCGAAGCGCGGACCCGGGTGGTGTCCTGCGGATGAATCCGCGTGAAAATCGCTTCGGCGTTGAACAACAGCACATCCGGTTCAAGTTCGTAGATCTCGCGAATACCGTCGCTGGCGTAGATCACGCTGAAGCGCCCATCGAACTCCATTTTGAACTGATAGATCCCGCCGGGCACATGGGCGCTGAGTTTCTTCAGCAACAAATCCCGTGCCGCCAGGGCCTCGTGGACGCGCTTGCGTTCAGTGATATCGATACAGATCGCCAGGTGACCGACCCACAAACCTTGCTCGTCGAGGACCGGGGTCGCCAGCATGTTCACCGTCAAATGGCTGCCGTCGCTACGCAGCAGCGTCCATTCCCGCGCTTCGTGACCGCCCTCCTCGCCGCCCTCGACCAACATCGCCTGGCAGGTCGGAATCGGTTTGCCATAGCGCGCGCTCAACTCCGCCGAACGTGCCACGAGCTCTCGGGGCAGGTGCAGGTTTTCCAGGGTCATGTGGCCCACCACTTCGGCGCTGGTGTAGCCAAGCATTTGCTCGGCACCGGCATTAAAGGTTTGGATAACCCCGCGCAGATCAGTGGCGATGATCGCGACTTGGGTCGCGGCATTCAGCACGCCGCGCAACTGACCATGAGTGCCGCGCAACTCCTGCTCGCGAGCGCGCAGTTCCTGGGTCCGTTGCTCGACCATTTTCAGCGCCCGTTGACGCTGACTGACCAGCACATAGAGCAATGCACTGAGCAACAGACTGAGCAAGCTGCCCAGCACCACCAGGGTGGTCACCGAAGAGTGATTGGCTCGCAGGAAGGCATCGCTGGGCTGAATGTCGACTTGGTAGTTATGGTCGGCAAGCCGTAGCAGCCGGGTCGCGGCCAACTCACTGGGGGACGGCGTGTTGGGGGATTCATAAAGCACTTCGTGCTGATCATCTGTGGATAAGTCGAGGATGCGCACCGAAAGGTAGTCACGGCCCGCCTCCGGCAGCCCGTCCGCCAGCAACTGATGCATGCTGATTACGGCCATGACATAACCGTACGGTTTCACCCCCGCCGTAGCCGGACTATTGCGCAGCAACACCGGTGCGACCAGCAGCACGCCGCGCGCATAGGCCGGCTCGATACTGACCAGATGCATCGGCTGCGATACCGCCATGCCGCCGTGCTGATCGGCCCGTTCAAGGGTGGCACGGCGCAAGGGTTGAGCCCACAAGTCGTAGCCCAGCGGCGAACCCAGTTTGCTTTGGGTCTGGCTATACAGCACCGGCACGTACTCATCCCGTTCGGCCGCCAGTTGCAGTTGGCCGTCGGCATTGAGTTCGCGCAGGGTGAAGTCGGGTAAACCCTCTGCACGCACCTGGCGTTCAAATTCCGCCCGTTCGGCACCGGCTATCCGTTTGGCAAAGGAATAGGCCTGAGTCCGGTGCAGCAGCGGTTGAGTGTAACCGTCGAACTCAGCGCGGGAGACCGAATTGGAATTGGCAAAGAACCGACGCAGGCCATCGAGGCGCTGCTCCTGATCTTCGAAGCGTTCTTCGATACGGCTGTAACGTTCACTGGCCAGCAGTTGGAAACGTTGCCGCAATTGATGGTGGAACAGATTCAGCGTCGACCATGCGAGCAATCCCGTGAGAATCCCGCCGATAACCAATACCAGCAATGCGACCAGCCAGGCCGAGACATCTTCACTGATAAAACCCAGGATCTTCGGGCGCACGGCGTGCAACGACATAGACGCAACTCAAAACGCCAGGTGCGGGAAAGCCCATTGGCCATGCGTTGAGTTATAGCTATTAGCCATCAATTTGACCAGCACAGAAAGAAGCCAAGAGCCTTTAAAAATCAAGGCTCTGTGGATCCAATCACATTAACCGTCAACGAGCCGTGATTTTCCAGGCACGGTGGATTTTGCCATTACGGGCGAAATCCGGATCAATGGTCTGGGCGGTGATTTCCTCGACCGCATAACGCTCGGTGAGGTTTTCCTCAAGCTGGAACTTGCGGAAGTTGTTGGAGAAGTACAACACGCCGCCCGGGGCCAGACGCGCCATGGCCAGGTCGATCAATTGCACCTGGTCACGCTGCACGTCGAAGATCCCTTCCATGCGCTTGGAGTTGGAGAACGTCGGCGGATCGATGAAGATCAGGTCGAATTCGTCACGGCAGGCGTCGAGCCAAGCCATCACGTCGCCCTGCTCCAGACGGTTCTTCTCGGAGAAACCGTTCAGCGACAGGTTGCGACGCGCCCAGTCCAGATAGGTTTTCGACAGATCGACGCTGGTGGTGCTGCGCGCGCCGCCCTTGGCTGCGTGAACACTGGCGGTTGCGGTGTAGCTATACAGGTTGAGGAAGCGCTTGCCGGCCGCCTCTTTCTGGATTCGCATGCGCATCGGCCGGTGATCGAGGAACAGCCCGGTGTCGAGGTAATCCGTGAGGTTGACCAGCAGCTTCACGCCACCTTCGTTGACCTCGACGAACTTGCCCTGTGCCGCTTGGCGTTCGTACTGCTTAGTGCCGCTCTGACGCTCGCGACGCTTGACCACCACGCGGCTCTTGTCGATGTTCAGGGCCTGCGGAATGGCAGCCAGGGCATCGAACATACGCGCTGAGGCTTTTTCCGGATCGATGGATTTCGGCGCAGCGTATTCCTGGACGTGGACCCAATCCTGATACAGGTCGATGGCCATGGAATATTCCGGCATGTCGGCATCGTAGACGCGGTAGCAGTCGATGCCTTCACGCTTGACCCACTTGCCGAGGGCCTTGAGGTTCTTTTGCAGACGGTTGGCAAACATCTGCCCGCCTTCGCTCAAGCGCGGCTGCTCGATCACTACCGGTGCCGGTTTGATCGGGTTGCCGTTCTTGTTGTACTTCTCGTACTTGCCGGGTGCTACGTCGTTGTCTGCAACTTCGACTTCGGCTTGAACTTGTTCACGCTCGACCTGACGCTGTTCCGGAGTGCGACGTTCGCCGGTGACGAACTGGTCCGGCGTAACTTTGATCAGCAGTAACTTGCACGGCAGTGCGCCGTTCCAGAACGAATACTGTTTGTGGCTGCGGATGCCCATGCGCTTGCCCAGGTCCGGGGCGCCGGTGAATACAGCAGCTTCCCAGTTCAAGCAAGCCTGACGCAGACGTTCGCCGAGGTTCTGGTAGAGATAGAGCAAGCTCGCTTCGTCACCCAGACGTTCGCCGTACGGTGGGTTACAGATCACCAGGCCTTTCTGGTTCTGGTCCGGACGTGGCTCGAACGTCCCGACTTCGCCCTGGTAGATCTTGATCCACTCGCTCAGGCCGGCACGTTCAACGTTGTTGCGGCCCGGTTGAATCAGGCGTGGATCGGCTTCGTAACCGCGAATCCACAGCGGTGGCTTGGCCAGACCGGCCGCGCAACGCTCAGTGGCTTCTTCGTGAAGCTTTTTCCACAGCGCCGGGACGTGACCGAGCCAGGCCGTGAAACCCCACTGCTCGCGACGCAGGTTCGGCGCCATGTCGGCGGCGATCATCGCGGCTTCGACGAGGAACGTACCGACACCGCACATCGGGTCAGCCAGCGCGCCGCCATCGGCCGCAATGCGTGGCCAGCCGGAACGGATCAGGATCGCTGCCGCGAGGTTTTCCTTCAGCGGCGCCGCGCCCTGCTGCAAGCGATAGCCGCGCTGGTGCAGGCTGTGGCCGGAGAGGTCGAGGGACAGGATCGCTTCGCCACGATCCAGGCGCAGGTGAATGCGCAGGTCCGGGTTGAGTTTGTCGATAGACGGACGGTCGCCCTGCGGCGTGCGCAGTTTGTCGACGATGGCGTCCTTGACCTTCAAGGCGCCGAAGTGGGTGTTGTCGATGCCCGAGCCGTGACCGCTGAACTCGACGGCCAGGGTGCCGTCGTTGAGCATGTGGTCTTGCCACTCGATATCCAGCACGCCGTGATAAAGGTCTTCAGCGTCTTTCATCGGGAAACGCTTGAGCACCAGCAGCACCCGGTTCGCCAGACGCGACCACAGGCACAAGCGATAAGCGGTTTCCATGGTGGCCATGCCGCGCACGGCAGAGGTGTGCTCACGCGCGTCCTCAAGGCCAAGCCCGATGGCTTCCTCGATGAGCAGGCCTTCAAGGCCTTTGGGGCAAGTGAGGAAGAGTTCGAAACGATCGGACATGGTAATTCCAGAGCCTTTAGCTAAGTGAACCGGCAACGCATTGCCGGCCCGGTTTTCAATCAGGCGCTTTTCTAAAAGAGCGCCCGCGTGGCACGAAGGTGTGCCGTCCCACCCCTGCAAGCTCGGGTTAAAAGAGCTTAGATGCAAAGACAGAT
Organism: Pseudomonas sp. LS2P72; assembly: GCF_054897865.1. Classification (NCBI taxonomy): domain Bacteria; kingdom Pseudomonadati; phylum Pseudomonadota; class Gammaproteobacteria; order Pseudomonadales; family Pseudomonadaceae; genus Pseudomonas; species Pseudomonas sp. LS2P72. The sequence goes on along the minus strand of NZ_CM142708.1, from coordinate 2,540,596 downwards.
AAAAAAGTTGATGCAACAAAATGTCATAAGGCGACCCTTCGTCGAATAGTCCCCCTGCTCAACAGGAGGCATTCTCACTAAAGGATTAAACCCATCATGCAGCGCGGGGCTGATCATACCGGGGTTTTGCCAATAAACACGGGACAACATCGTGTTACTTATCGCCATACCATCTTTATCGTTACGTCCTTATGACAAAACGATCATTCCCTCGATGTGACGCATTGGTTAGAACTCAACACAGGTTGACGCCGCAATGACGTCAACACCTTGGCTCGCGACGCCGGCAGCGAGCCCCAACGGCAGGAGTTTTTCTGCCAGACCTCAATTGAGGTCGACGCGATGAATACAGTCAACAAGTGAGGGCAACACCCTATGAGAAGACTTAAGCGTGATCCGTTGGAAAGAGCATTTTTGCGCGGATATCAATATGGAGTTGGTGGCAAATCCCGTGAGCTTTGCCCATTTACTCTACCGTCGGTACGCCAAGCCTGGATTAACGGCTGGCGAGAAGGACGCGGCGACAACTGGGACGGTATGACCGGCACTGCGGGAATCCATAGACTCAACGAACTTCACGCCGTCGGCTAACACAGGGCACACATTCCGACACGACAATCTGATTACGTAACGACTTACCACGCACGCCCCATCCGGGCGGCGGGCTTCGGCCCAGGGGCTCCTTCGAGGAGCCCTTTTTTATGCCTGCTCTCTGGCCAAACACAATCCCTTGTAGGAGCACGGCTTGCCGGCGATGGCGATCTCAAGGACGCCATCGCCGGCAAGCCGTGCTCCTACGGGGATCAGCGGAGGGCGGCGATGGCGTCTACGGACTCACGAATCAGCGCCGGACCTTTATAGATGAAGCCGGAATAGAGTTGCACCAGGCTGGCACCCGCAGCGATTTTCTCAGCCGCGTGCTTGCCTTCGGTGATGCCTCCCACGGCGATGATCGGCAAGCGACCGGCCAACTCGGCCGCCAGCACCTTCACGGTGTGGGTGCTCTTGTCGCGAACCGGTGCTCCGGACAAACCGCCCGCCTCGTCACCATGCTCCATGCCTTCTACACCGACGCGGCTCAGGGTGGTGTTGGTGGCGATTACCGCGTCCATCCCGGTTTCGATCAGCGCTTGCGCGACCTGAGCGGTTTCTTCATCGGTCATGTCCGGCGCAATCTTGATCGCCAGTGGTACATGTTTGCCGTGGCGCAGCGCCAGTTCTGCGCGGCGCGTCGCCAGGTCGGCCAACAACTGCTTCAGCGAATCGCCGAATTGCAGGCTGCGCAGGCCCGGGGTGTTCGGCGAGCTGACGTTGACCGTCACGTAGCTGGCATGGGCGTAGACCTTGTCCAGACAGATCAGGTAGTCGTCGACCGCCCGCTCAACCGGGGTATCGAAGTTTTTGCCGATATTGATGCCCAGCACGCCTTTGAACCTGGCCGCCGCCACTCGGGCCAGCAGGTGATCGACGCCGAGGTTGTTGAACCCCATGCGGTTGATGATCGCTTCGGCATCCGGCAGACGGAAAATCCGTGGCTTCGGGTTGCCCGGCTGCGGACGCGGGGTGATGGTGCCGATTTCGACAAAGCCAAAACCCAGTTGCGCAAAACCGTCGATGGCCGCGCCGTTCTTGTCCAGACCGGCCGCCAGACCCACCGGGTTCGGGAAGTCGAGGCCCATGACGGTCACTGGCATTTTCGCCGGCGCCTTGCACAGCAAGCCGTTGAGGCCCAAACGTCCGCCCGCGCCGATCAGGTCCAGGGACAGATCGTGGGAGGTTTCCGGGGAAAGTTTGAACAACAGCTGACGGGCCAGGGTGTACATGGGCGGGTTTGACTCTGGGCTACGAAAAGTGGCGGCGATTATAGCCGGGCATCGGGGTTGCAGGCGAGGCGCGCGACAAAATCAGCGTGCGATGGCATATGCCTTGCACCGTCACTGACATCAGCACTCATGCCAACGACGGGATGAGTCGAAAGACAAAGGCGTCGTCACTTGGCCTTGCCCCGGCAAGCAGCCCGGTACGGCGCTTTTTTATGGAAGGTGTTTACTGATGATTGAAGTTCCAGCCAACCCTCTGGCCTGGGTCAACGGCAGCGATGCCCCGGAAAAGACCGAAATCAACCTCGGCTTCATGGCCCTGAGCGACTGCGCCTCGGTAGTGGTCGCGGCCACGCAGGGCTTCGCCCAACCTTACGGCCTGACCCTGAACCTCAAGCGCCAGTCGTCCTGGGCCAATCTGCGGGACAAACTGGTCAGTGGCGAACTCGACGCCGCGCACAGCCTGTACGGTTTGATCTACGCCGTGCATTTGGGCATCGGCGGTGTCGCGTCGACCGACATGGCGGTGCTCATGGGCCTGAATCAGAACGGCCAGAGCATCAACCTCTCCCATGGCTTACAGGCGCTGGACGTGACCAGTCCTGAAGCACTGGAACGGCACGTGCACCAAAGTCGCCCAAAACTCACCTTCGCCCAGACATTTCCTACGGGCACCCACGCCATGTGGCTGTATTACTGGCTAGCGAGTCAGGGCATCCACCCGTTGCAGGACGTTGACAGCGTGGTTGTGCCGCCGCCGCAAATGGTCGCGCACCTGCAAGCCGGACGCATCGATGGTTTTTGCGTCGGCGAGCCGTGGTCCGCCAGTGCGGTGCAGCAAAACCTGGGGTTCACGATGGCCACCACCCAGACCATCTGGCCCGATCACCCGGAAAAAGTTCTCGGCTGCACCCGCGCCTTTGTCGAGCAATACCCCAACACCGCAAGGGCGCTGGTGATGGCGATCCTCGAAGCCAGCCGCTTCATCGAAGAAAGTACCGAAAATCGCCGCAGCACTGCGAAGCTGTTGAGTGCCCCGCAATACCTCGACGCCCCGCTCGACTGCATCGAACCGCGCTTGCTCGGTGACTACGCCGATGGCCTGGGTAATCGCTGGCAGGACCCGCACGCGCTGCGCTTCCATGGTGGTGGCGAGGTCAACTTGCCGTATCTGTCCGATGGCATGTGGTTCATGACCCAGTTCCGTCGCTGGGGTTTGTTGCGCGACGACCCGGACTACCTCAGCGTGGCCCGTCAGGTCCAGCAACTAGACTTGTATCGAGAGGCCGCCACCGCTGTCGGTGTGGCCGCGAGTGATCAGCCAATGCGCAGCAGCCAGTTGATCGACGGCAAGGTCTGGGATGGGCTGGACCCCGCCGGCTATGCCCGCAGTTTCAAGCTGCACGCCATGAGCGACAGCTCGCCCCTTCTCGCCAGCCGCTGACAGGAGACTACGAATATGTTGCGTATCCTGCTGATCAACGACACCGCGAAGAAAGTCGGTCGCCTGAAAGCGGCCCTGACCGAAGCCGGGTTCGAGGTGATCGACGAGTCGGGTCTGACCATCGACCTGCCCGCGCGCGTCGAAACGGTGCGTCCGGACGTGATTTTGATCGATACCGAGTCACCGAGCCGCGATGTGATGGAACAAGTAGTGCTGGTGAGCCGCGATCAACCGCGGCCGATCGTGATGTTTACTGACGAACATGACCCCGATGTGATGCGTCAGGCGATCAAGTCCGGGGTCAGTGCCTACATCGTCGAAGGCATCCACGCACAGCGCTTGCAGCCGATTCTCGATGTGGCCATGGCGCGCTTTGAAAGCGACCAGGCCTTGCGCGCCCAACTCAACGCCCGTGACCAGCAACTGGCCGAGCGCAAGCGCATCGAGCTGGCCAAAGGGCTGTTGATGAAAATGAAGGACTGCAACGAGGAACAGGCCTACACCCTGATGCGCCGCCAGGCCATGAGCCGCCAGCAGAAGCTGATTCAGGTGGCCGAGCAGATCATTGCCATGAGTGAGTTGCTGGGCTGAAGCTCTGTAGTGCCTGAAAGGACGCCATCGCGGGCAAGCCTTGCTCCTACAGTTTTTTGTGTCGTTCGCAGTATCCGAACTCACTCAAAACCCGTAGGAGCAAAGCTTGCTCGCGATTGGCCGCACACGGTTTCAGACTGTTGGCACAGATCTCGCTAGGTAATCGCTACAGGTAACCAACGGCGGTTGCCCCACCTACGACAAAGACGTCGCTCACCTCATTTGCCCTCTGGCGAATCCGGTGGCGGCGTTTTTTTGTTTTGGCCCCATAGACCGGGGCCGGTGGTGCGGCCGATGCGGCGCCCCACCTGCAAGCTCATGACTCCTTCTCGAGACTCCTAACAGCTGAGGTGCGCGATGAATTCAAGCTTCTGGAAATCTGGCCATACCCCGACATTGTTCGCGGCCTTCCTCTATTTCGACCTGAGTTTCATGGTCTGGTACCTGCTCGGTCCAATGGCGGTGCAGATCGCCGCCGATCTGCAGCTGACCACCCAACAGCGCGGACTGATGGTGGCCACGCCGATTCTGGCCGGGGCCGTGTTGCGCTTTGCGATGGGCCTGCTGGCTGATCGCCTGTCGCCAAAAACCGCCGGGATAATCGGCCAGGTGATCGTCATCTGCGCCCTGTTCGTCGCCTGGAAACACGGCATCCACAGCTACGAGCAAGCACTGCTGCTGGGCCTGTTCCTCGGCATGGCCGGTGCGTCCTTCGCTGTCGCCCTGCCACTGGCGTCGCAATGGTATCCACCCCAGCACCAAGGTAAAGCCATGGGCATCGCCGGTGCCGGTAACTCGGGCACCGTGCTCGCCGCACTGATCGCCCCGGTGCTGGCGGCTGCATTTGGCTGGAGCAACGTGTTTGGCTTCGCGCTGATCCCGCTGATCCTGACCATCATCGTCTTCGCCTGGCTGGCCAAAAACGCGCCTGAGCGGCCGAAAGCCAAGTCGATGTCCGACTACTTCAAGGCGTTGGGCGACCGCGACAGCTGGTGGTTCATGTTTTTCTACAGCGTGACCTTCGGCGGCTTCATCGGCCTGGCCAGCGCCCTGCCCGGCTATTTCAACGACCAATATGGCCTGAGCCCGGTGACCGCCGGTTACTACACCGCCGCCTGCGTGTTCGGTGGCAGCTTGATGCGCCCGTTGGGCGGCGCTCTGGCCGACCGTTTCGGTGGCATTCGCACCCTTTTGGGGATGTACACGGTGGCGGCGCTCTGCATCGCAGCGGTGGGTTTCAATCTGCCGAGTTCCTACGCTGCTCTGGCACTTTTCGTCTGCACCATGCTCGGTTTGGGTGCCGGTAACGGCGCCGTTTTCCAATTGGTGCCACAGCGTTTTCGTCGCGAAATCGGTGTGATGACCGGTTTGATCGGCATGGCCGGCGGTATCGGTGGGTTTGCACTGGCAGCGGGCATGGGCGCGATAAAGCAAAGCACAGGCAGCTATCAACTGGCCCTGTGGTTGTTCGCCAGCCTTGGCGTTCTGGCCTGGTTCGGTCTTCACGGCGTGAAACGTCGCTGGAGAACCACTTGGGGTTCGGCCGCCGTGACCGCAGCTCGGGTCTGAAGCCTTAATGAGCCTGCAACTGAGTTTTGCCGAAGCGAGCGCCATCGGGCCTCGCGAGGAGAATCAGGACGCCCTGCGCCTGGTGACTCCGGCCCCGGCGCTGGCGGCGAGCAAGGGTTACCTGTTCGCCATCGCCGATGGCGTCAGCCAGTGCGCCGATGGCGGTCTCGCCGCCCGCTCGACGCTGCAGGCCCTGGCGCTGGATTACTACGCCACGCCGGAAACCTGGGGCGTCGCGCAGGCATTGGATCGCCTGCTGCTCGCACAAAATCGCTGGTTGCAGGCCAATGGTGGTGGGCAACCGTTGCTCACCACTGTCAGTGCTTTGGTCATGCGCGGTAGGCGGTTTACCTTGGCCCATGTCGGCGATTGCCGGGTTTATCGCTGGCACGCCGACACGTTGCAGCGGGTCAGCGAGGATCACGTCTGGGACCAACCGGGCATGCAGCATGTGCTCAAGCGAGCACTGGGGCTCGATCAGCATTTGGTGCTGGATTTTCTCGATGGCGAACTGCGGCTGAACGAAAGTTTCGTATTGCTCAGCGACGGCATTTGGGCCGTGCTGGGCGACACCGCGATTGCGGCAATTCTGCGCGATCAACCGGATTTGAACAGCGCTGCGCAGACCTTGGTCAGTGCGGCGCATCTGGCCGGCAGCCAGGACAACGCCAGCGCCTTGCTGGTGCGGGTCGATGCCCTCGGTGAAACGAGCATCGGTGATGCGTTGGTTCATTTGCAGCAATGGCCGCTGCCGCCCGCCTTGAAACCAGGCCAGACTTTCGAGGGTTGGCAGGTCGAAGGGATACTCGGTCAGAGCCAGCAGTCATTGCTCTATCGGGTACGCGATGGGCAACAACAACCCTGGCTGCTGAAAACCTTGCCGGGCGCGCTGCGCGACGATCACTTGGCCGGGCAGGCGTTGCTGTCGGAAGAATGGTTTCTCAAGCGCGTGGCCGGACGGCATTTCCCTGAAGTCCATGCCGCCAGTCAGCGTCAGCATTTGTACTACGTGATGCGGGAATATTCCGGATCTACCTTGGCGGAACTGCAAGCAGATGTCGGACCGCTGCCTCTGCCCCAATGGCTGGATCTGGCCGAACGCCTGCTGCGCGCCGTTGGCATATTGCATCGACGACAGATTCTCCATCGCGACATCAAACCGGAGAACCTGCTGCTGGGGGACGACGGCGAATTACGCCTGCTGGACTTCGGTCTCGCCTTCTGCCCTGGCCTGTCTGAAGATCAGCCTTCTGCCCTGCCCGGAACGCCCAGCTATATCGCGCCGGAAGCCTTTCGCGGGGACGCACCGACACCGCAACAGGATTTGTATGCCGTCGGCGTGACCCTGTATTTCCTGCTCACCGGGCATTATCCCTACGGCGAAATCGAAGCCTTCCAGCGCCCACGGTTCGGGGTTTCTGTCAGCGCCAGCCGCTATCGACCCGACCTGCCGGAATGGATTGCGCAAAGTCTGGAGCGCGCCGTGGCGGCGGATCCGGGTCAGCGCTTTGAAACGGCGGAAGAATGGTTGCTGTTGCTGGAACAGGGCGAGCGATGCAGTTTGAGCGTGCGCCCCAGACCGCTGCTGGAGCGCGAACCGTTGAAGGTCTGGCGGACCTTGGCGCTGGTGTCGTTGCTGGCGAATCTGGTGCTGCTGTTTTTAGTATTTCACGGCTAACACCGATCCCTTGTAGCAGCAGGCTTCGCCAACTGCTACAGAGACCGCTCCAATTGCGGGCAACGTGCATTGATTCGGTGCAAAAACATCCGAATCAAATGGCGAGACCGCGACTAAACCCAGCAAATAGGGGGCGATGAAGAACTTGGCACAACCACTGCATTCCTTCTTTCAACTTACATAAAGCCCAACCTTCAACGTAGAAGGATGCGCTTCCCGAGAGAACGGGACCAGGACAAAGGCGTCCTCGCTAGGCAACTAGCGGGACGCCTTTTTTTGTTTGCGCAAAATTTTGTCGAGCAAGACCTGAAAGCCCTGATGAGGCGGGTCCGAGCTCCCCGGAGAACCTGATGAAAAAACTAAAACTGGTGATGATCGGCAACGGCATGGCCGGGGTTCGTACCCTGGAAGAACTGCTCAAGCTGAGCAATGAGCTGTACGACATCACGGTCTTCGGCGCCGAACCCCATACCAACTACAACCGCATCCTGCTATCGCCCGTGCTGGCCGGCGAACAAACCTTCGAAGAGATCGTGCTGAACGATCTGGACTGGTACCTGGACAACAACATCAAGCTGCTGCTCAACCGCAAAGTGGTGGAGATCGACCGGGTCAAACGCCGGGTGATTGCCGAAGACGGCAGCGAGGCCGAATACGATCGTCTGCTGATCGCCACCGGTTCGACCCCGTTCATCCTGCCGATCCCCGGCAACACCCTGGACGGCGTGATCGGCTACCGCGACATCGCCGACACCCAGGCAATGATCGACACCGCGAAAACCCACAAGCACGCCGTTGTGATCGGTGGCGGCCTGCTCGGCCTGGAAGCCGCCAACGGCCTGATGCTGCGCGGCATGCACGTCACCGTGGTGCACATCGGTGAATGGCTGCTGGAACGGCAACTGGACAAAACCAGCGGTCAGTTGCTGCAATCTGCCCTGGAAGCCCGCGGCCTGCACTTTCGTCTTTGCGAGCAAACCCAGGCCCTGCACGATGCCGGCAATGGCCGGGTCGGCTCGGTTGAGTTCAAGAATGGCGACATCATCCCCGCCGACCTGGTGGTGATGGCCGCCGGCATTCGCCCCAACACCGAACTCGCGGAAAAATCCGGCATTCCCTGCAACCGCGGGATTCTGGTCAACGACACCCTGCAAACCTACGACCCACGCATCTACGCCATCGGCGAATGCGCCAGCCACCGCGGCATCGCTTATGGCCTGGTGGCGCCGCTGTTCGAACAGGCCAAGGTCTGCGCCAACCACCTCGCTCAATTGGGCTTCGCCACCTACAAGGGCTCGGTGACGTCGACCAAATTGAAAGTGACCGGCATCGACCTGTTCTCCGCCGGCGACTTCATGGGCGGCGAAGGCACCGAAACCATCACCCTCTCCGACCCTATCGGCGGGGTCTACAAAAAACTGGTGATCAAGGATGACGTGCTGGTCGGGGCCTGTCTGTACGGCGATACGGCAGACGGTGGCTGGTATTTCCGGCAGATCCGTGAGAATCACGACATCGCGCAGATCCGCGATCACCTGATGTTCGGCGGCTCTTCATCCATGGAGCTGGCCCTAGGCGACGTAGGACATCAAGGCCAGGACAAAGCCATGAGCATGGCCGACACTGCCGAAGTCTGCGGCTGCAACGGCGTGTGCAAAGGCACCATCGTCAAGGCGATTCAGGAGCACGGGTTGTTCAGCGTCGACGACGTCAAGAAACACACCAAGGCTGCCAGCTCCTGCGGCTCCTGCGCTGGTCTGGTGGAACAGATCCTGATCAACACCGTGGGTGGCGCAGCAGACGTCAAACCGAAGAGCGAAAAAGCCATTTGCGGTTGCAGCGACCTGAATCACGGGCAAATCCGCCAGGCCATCCGCGAGCAGCATCTGCTGACCCTCTTCGGCACCCTGAGCTATTTGAACTGGCGCACGCCGAACGGCTGCGCCACGTGCCGCCCGGCGCTCAACTATTACCTGATTTCCACCTGGCCGGGCGAAGCCAAGGACGATCCGCAATCGCGCCTGATCAACGAACGCGCCCACGCCAACATTCAGAAAGACGGCACTTACTCTGTAGTCCCGCGGATGTGGGGCGGTGTGACCAATCCGTCGGAGCTGCGGCGCATTGCCGACGTGGCCGACAAATACAACGTGCCGATGGTCAAAGTGACCGGCGGCCAGCGTATCGATTTGCTGGGGATCAAGAAGCAGGACCTGCCGGGCGTCTGGAAAGATCTCGACATGCCGTCCGGGCACGCCTACGGCAAATCCATCCGCACCGTGAAGACTTGCGTCGGCAGTGAGTTCTGCCGCTTCGGTACCCAGAACTCCACGCAACTGGGCATCGAGCTTGAGCACGATCTGTTCAACATGTGGTCGCCGCACAAAGTGAAACTGGCCGTCTCCGGTTGCCCACGCAACTGTTCGGAAGCGGGCATCAAGGACGTCGGAATTATCGGCGTGGATTCGGGCTGGGAGATGTACATCGGCGGCAACGGCGGGATCAAGACCGAAGTCGCGGAATTCTTCGTCAAGCTCAAGACCGCCGAGGAAGTGCGCGAATACAACGGCGCGTTCCTGCAGCTCTATCGCGAAGAAGCTTTCTACCTCGAACGCACCGTGCACTACCTGCAACGGGTCGGTATGGAACACATCAAGAAAGCTGTGCTGGAAGACCCGGAGCGGCGCAAGGCGCTCAACGATCGCTTGCAATTCTCCTTGTCGTTCGAACAGGACCCGTGGAAGGAGCGCCTGGAACAACCGCTGCTGAAGAAAGAATTCGACGTCATCGAAGTGAAGAACCTGGAGGTGTCGGCATGAACTGGCTGGATATCTGTGCACTGGAAGAAATCAATGCCTTGGGCTCGCGGATCATCGCCGGCCCGAAAGGTGACATCGCGATTTTTCGTACCAGCGACGATGAGGTTTTCGCACTCGATGACCGCTGCCCGCACAAGGGCGGGCCACTGTCCCAAGGTTTGATCTACGGCAAACGGGTCGCCTGCCCGCTGCATAACTGGCAGATCGACCTGGAAACCGGCGAAGCCCAGGCTCCGGACGTCGGTTGCGCTCACCACCATTCAGCACGGGTCGAGAATGGCCGGGTGTTGCTGGCCCTGCGGGAAGCAAGCTGATGAACCAAATCACCGCTTCCACCTGCTGCTATTGCGGGGTCGGCTGCGGCGTGCTGATCGAGCATGACGGCGAGCGCATTCTCGGCGTCAGCGGCGATCCGGCCCACCCGGCCAACTTCGGCAAACTGTGTAGTAAAGGCTCTACCTTGCACCTGACCGGCGACCTCGCGGCCCGGGCGTTGTATCCCGAACTGCGCCTGGGCAAAGGCCTGGCCCGCAGCCGCACCGACTGGGACACCGCCCTCGATCACGCCGCCAGCGTTTTTGCCGAGACCATCACCGAACACGGCCCGGACAGCGTGGCGTTCTACATTTCCGGGCAATTGCTGACCGAGGATTACTACGCCTTCAACAAACTGGCGCGAGCGCTGGTGGGCACCAACAACATCGACAGCAATTCGCGCCTGTGCATGTCTTCGGCAGTGGTCGGCTACAAGCGCAGCCTGGGCGCCGACGCACCGCCGTGCAGCTATGAAGACCTGGAATTGAGCGACTGCGTGATGATCGTCGGCAGCAACATGGCCTACGCCCATCCGATACTTTTCCGTCGCCTGGAGGAAGCGAAATCCCGCCGACCACAAATGAAAGTCATCGTCATCGACCCGCGTCGTACCGACACCTGCGATCTGGCTGACCTGCATTTGGCCATTCTGCCGGGCACCGATGTCGCCTTGTTCCATGGGATTTTGCACCTGCTGCTGTGGGAAGACTGGGTCGACCGCGACTTCATCAAGGCCCACACCGAAGGCTTGGCCGAACTGAAGAACCTGGTGCGCGATTACACGCCGCAGATGGTTTCGCAGCTCTGCGGGATCAGCGTCGAGCAACTGCAGCAATGCGCCGAATGGGTTGGCACTTCACCGAGCTTCCTGTCGCTGTGGTGCATGGGCTTGAACCAGTCCACCGCCGGCAGCGCGAAAAACAGCGCACTGATCAATCTGCACCTGGCCACCGGGCAAATCGGCCGCCCCGGTGCAGGACCTTTCTCCCTGACCGGTCAGCCGAATGCCATGGGTGGCCGCGAAACCGGTAGCTTGTCGAACCTGCTGCCAGGCCATCGCGAAGCCGCCAATGCCGAACATCGCGCGGAAGTGGCGGCCTATTGGGGTGTGGATCAACTGCCTGCAAACACCGGGCTCACCGCTATCGAGTTGTTTGAGCAGGTGCGCAGCGGAAAAATCAAGGCACTGTGGATCGCCTGCACCAACCCTGCGCAATCAATGCCGGATCAAACCGCCGTGCGCGCGGCACTGCAAGCCTGCCCGTTCGTGGTGTTGCAGGAAGCGTTCCGCACCACCGAAACCGCAGCCTTCGCAGACCTGTTGCTGCCCGCCGCCAGTTGGGGCGAAAAGGACGGCACGGTGACCAACTCCGAACGGCGCATTTCCCACGTTCGCCGAGCGATCGTCGCCCCCGGCGAAGCCCGCTCGGACTGGGCGATCACCGTAGATTTCGCACAGCGCCTGGAAAAACATCTACGTCCCGGGCAAACCAGCCTGTTTGCCTTTGAAAACCCGGCGAAGGTCTTCGACGAGTACAAGCAATTGACCCGCGGACGTGATCTGGACTTGTCCGGCATCAGTCATGCACTGATCGACCGCCTCGGCCCGCAGCAATGGCCCTTCCCCACTGGCGCCAGCGAAGGCACGGCCCGGCTGTACCTGGACGGAGTTTTCCCGACGGCCAGTGGACGTGCGCAATTCGTGGCCGACCCGTACCGCGCCGCCAAGGAACAACGCGACGCGCGCTTCCCGCTGACCCTGATCACCGGCCGCCTGCGGGATCAATGGCACGGCATGAGTCGCACCGGCACCGCCGCACAGCTATTTGGCCACGTCAGCGAAGCCGTGTTGAGTTTGCACCCGGATGAACTGCGCCGGCATCGGCTGCAATCAGGTGACCTGGTCAGCCTGAAAAGTCGCCGTGGTGCGGTGATTGTCGCCGTCGGCGGTGACGACAGCGTACGACCCGGTCAAGCCTTTCTGCCGATGCATTGGGGAGACCGCTTCCTCAAGGGCGGCGTAAATACCCTCACTCTTCCCGCCTTCGACCCGCTCTCGAAACAGCCCGAACTCAAGCACAGCGGCGTGCGCCTGGAACCTGCAAATCTCCCATGGCAGCTATTCGCCCTGATTGAGGGCGATGTTCAACAGCACTTTGAGACGCTACGACCGCTCTGTGAGGCGTTTTCCTACGTCAGCCTCAGCTTGGCCGGCCGCGAACGCCCCGCGCTGCTGATACGTGCTGCCAGCGCCGTCGCGCCCGATCCGCAACTGCTGCGTGATATCGATCAATGCCTGAGACTCAACGATGGCCCGGTTTTGGCCTACGACGACCCACGGCGCTCCATCGGCAAACGCGTGCGGATCGAGAACGGCCGGATTACTGCCATTCGCCTGGCCGGTGAAACCCTTGCGCAACACTGGCTGCAAAGCCTGTGGCTGGAAGGTCGCGCCGACGAACAACTGCGGCGCTGGCTGCTGGCACCGCTGGGCGCCCCACCGGGCAACGCCAATACGCTGGCCGTCGGTAACAAAACCCTGTGCAACTGCAAAAACGTCAGCCAAAGCGCGGTCTGCGCCGGCATTAGCCGCGGTCTGGACCTGCAGGGTTTGAAACAAGAATTGGGCTGCGGCACGCAATGCGGCTCCTGCGTCCCGGAAATCAAGCGTTTGCTGGCCGCCACTGCGCAGCCGGTCGCCGTCACCTCGTGAGGAAAAACACTATGAGCGCGAAAGTCTGGCTGGTGGGTGCGGGTCCTGGCGATCCGGAATTGTTGACCCTCAAGGCCGTGCGGGCGTTGAGCGAAGCGGATGTGGTGCTGATCGATGACTTGGTCAATGATGCGGTGCTGGAGCATTGCCCGCAGGCGCGGATCATTCCCGTGGGCAAGCGCGGCGGCTGTCGCTCCACACCTCAGGCATTCATTCATCGCCTGATGCTTCGTTATGCCCGCCACGGTAAATGCGTGGTGCGGCTCAAGGGTGGCGACCCGTGCATTTTTGGCCGGGGCGGCGAAGAGGCGCAGTGGCTGCGTGAACATGGGGTCGAAGTGGAGCTGGTCAACGGCATCACTGCCGGGCTTGCCGGCGCAACGCAATGCGATATTCCGTTGACCCTGCGGGGCGTTGCGCGCGGCGTGACGCTGGTCACCGCCCACACTCAGGATGGCAGCAGCCTGAACTGGCAAGCCCTGGCCCAAGGTGGCACAACGCTGGTGGTGTATATGGGTGTCGCAAAACTGAGCGAGATTCGTGAGCAGTTGCTCGCCGGCGGAATGGCGGTGGATACGCCGGTGGCAATGATTGAAAACGCTTCCCTGCCACACCAACGGGAATGTCGGAGCGATCTGACAGCGATGGAAGAAGATGCCTACACCTTTGAGTTGAAGAGCCCGGCCATCCTCGTGATCGGAGCGGTCGCGGCCAGTGCAGAATTATCTCTGTCGGTGGCTGATTTCCCTTCGAATGCAGCTAATCAGTCAGCCTGACTCTCCCCGCTTCAACCCTGACCTCATCAAATCGCAGACAAAGAAAAGCCCGGCCTAAGCCGGGCTTTTCAGAGCTGCGCGCTAATTACTTAGCGTTAGCTTCAACCTGCGCTTCTACGCGACGGTTTACAGCTTGGCCAGCTTTAGTAGCGTTGTCAGCAACTGGGCGGGATTCGCCGTAGCCAACAGACTGAACGCGGGACGATTCAACACCGTACTGGTTGGTCAGAACTTGCTTAACGGCGTTTGCACGACGCTCGGACAGTTTCTGGTTGTAAGCGTCAGGACCGACGGAGTCAGTGTGACCTTCAACAGTAGTGCTGGTGGATGGGTACTGCTTCATGAAGTCAGCGAGGTTTTTGATGTCGCCGTAGCTGTTAGGCTTGACTACCGACTTGTCGAAGTCGAATTTCACGTCCAGCTCAACACGAACAACTTCAGCAACTGCTGGGCAGCCATCAGCGTCAACAGTTACGTTGGCTGGGGTGTCCGGGCACTTGTCAACGTTGTCGCAAACGCCATCGTTGTCGCTGTCGGCGCAGACTTCAGCTGGTGCTGGAACTGGAGCAGCAGCAGGCTTGGAGCCGCCACCGAAGTTCACACCGATACCGACGCTTGGAGCCCACTCGGTGTTGCCCTGGTCGATGTTGTATTGAGCTTCAACGCCAGCACGGGCGTAGAAGTTCTCGGTGAAGTACAGCTTGGCACCGCCGCCAACGTTGGCGAAAGTGGAACGGTCACGACCGCCGGAGCCATTCTGACCGATGCTTTGATCGGAGAAGCCAGCCGATACGTACGGACGCAGCATGTCGCCCGGGTTGTTGAAGTGGTACAGAGCGTCCAGAGCGGTGTTAGCGCCCTTGATGTTACGACCGTCGTCGGAACGCACGTTGTGCACTTCGTCGTAGGCCAGACGCAGTTCAACGTCGTCGGTCAGGAAGTAACCAACCGAACCACCGAAGAGGTTGCCGTTGTTCTTGAAGTTACGAGTGCTGTCGAATTGTTCTTTCTTGGCGAAGCCTTCGATTTCAACTGCGCCTTGGCCTTGTGCCAGAGCGCCGAACGAAGTGGCGGCAATCAAAGAACCAATGGCCAAGCCCAAGGTGTTTTTCAGTTTCATCCGTTAAATCCCCATCTGGTGATTGTGAAGCAGTCCCGCAAACCGGGGGACAACTCGGCGGCAAGTCTATCAGAACTTGCCTACACGTAAGAGATATTTGCGCCGAACTAAGTTTCAGCAATGCCTGCAAATTTCTCACGCAATTTATCTAGAGCACGTTTGTAACGCATTTTTGTCGCACTCAAACCCATGTGCATGATATCCGCGATCTCTTGAAATTCCAGCTCTGCGACAAATCGTAGCACCAGAATTTCACGGTCAATCGGGTTCACATACACTAACCAGCGATCAAGTCCACCCTTGTCCTCAGGTTTCGGCGTCTTTTCTTCAGACGCTTCCTCGAGGGGGTCCAGACTCAAAGCATCCATCAAGCGACGCTTTCGCCGTTCTTTCCGATACTGCGTGATGCACTCGTTGTACGTGATGCTATATAGCCATGTCTTGAACTTCGATTTGCCCTCGAAGTTCTTCAGGCCATACAGCACCTTCAACATCACTTCCTGACAGACATCGTCTGCGTCACGATCGTTCCCAAGATACCGGGCGCAGACGTTAAATAATGTTCGCTGGTAACGCCGCATCAGTTCTTCATAGGCGCGAGTTACGTGAAACAGCTCGGTATGCGAGCGCGCGACCAACTCCTCATCAGAGAGCTCGCGGGGGTCGTAGCGCGTGGACAGCGATTGAGCTTTATTCAAAACAAGTCGGGCCGACAGTCAGGTCAATGTCCGCCGCAACCCTTTTCAGGGCATTTTTGCGGCGGCATACATTAGCAGGGTTTGCCGGGTTAGCGGCTACTCACATGCTGTTCCAGGAGAATCCGATTGGAGAGAGAGACTAGCTCACCCTCATCGGTCAGCAATGTGGTCTTAACCGTGCCGATCTCTTCGATCTGACCTTCGACCTCGCCAACACGCACTTGTTGCCCAACCTGATACAACTCACGCACATAGATTCCCGCAAGAATCTGACCGGCAATTTCCCGGCTTCCCAACCCCATGGCCAGCGCAACCGCCAGACCAACGGTAATCAATACAATCACAATCACATGGTTGAGAAGGTCAGTCTTGACCTCCAACTGGCTGATTGCGACCGAAATACTGATGATAATCACCAAGCCCTGGGCAATTCGCCCCAGGCCCGCAGCGTAGTCCAGCCCTACGCCTTCTGCAGCCCCCCGCACCAGCCCGTTGGCCAATTGCGCGAGCAAAACACCCACCAGCAGCACCAGCGCGGCGCCAAATACTTTCGGCAAATACAGCGCAAGCATGTCAAGCGTAGCCGAAACTCGCTCAAGTCCAAGGGATTCTGCGGCAGAAACCAGAAAAATCAGCAGAACGAACCAATAGACGATCTTTCCGATCAAGGTCGAGATCGGCACTTGAAGGCCGGCCCGAGACAGCAATTTGGTCAGACCGGTGCCGCCCATCAGGCGATCGAGCCCCAGCTTGGCGAGCAACTTGGACAACAAAGTGTCCAAAAGTTTCGCAACGACGAAACCCAACAGCAGCACAACCAGTGCGCCGAAAAGGTTCGGGATGAAATTTGCAACCTTGGTCCATAACGCAGTCATTGCAGTGACGAGGCTCTGAGTCCAGAGATCAAGTTCCATATTCAATCAGCCTTATCAGCAGTGCGAACGGTAGGTTTACGGTGGCGGGAAACCGGAGCGACATGGGCCGATCCGTTGTTCAAGGCGATCATCAGCGCGGGCAGCCAGCGGCCCAGCAGGCTGAACAGATCACCGGCGCCGACCTGGCGGTTGGCGGTTTTCAGTACACGCCCAAGGCACGCATCGTCGTCGCGGGTGGACGGTGATGCCTTGAGCATGTCACGCAAAGACTGTTCAAACGGATCGTGCATACGCACCTCTCGTGATGTCTGTGAAAGACGCGGTCAAATTTGCTCGGGTCACATGGCTCACCCTCAGAACCAGCGCAAACGTCGGAACAACCACCACTGCCCCAGCGCCACCGAGACCATCAGCAGGCACGCGATCAGGAAGCCATAGGGGCTTGCAGAGAACGGAATCCCGCCGACATTGATACCTAAAAGCCCCGCCAGAAAACTCATCGGCAAAAAGATCCCGGTGATGATCCCGAAGCGGTACATCGTGCGGTTCATTCGCACGCTCAAACGTCTATCTTCGGCCTCGAGGACCAACCCCACCCGCTCCCGGGTCAACTCCAGCTCCTCGAGATACCGAGTCAGGCTGTTGTTCAATTCGTTCCAGTAATCACCGTCGTCTTCGACGAACCAAGGCAGTTTTATCCGTGTCAGCTGCCCGAATATTTCCCGCTGCGGTGCAAGAAAACGTTTCAGCGCAGCGGCCCTGCGACGGATCTGCAAAACGGCGCCGTGCTCGGGCGTATACCGTTCGTCGGTATCCAGCTTTTCTTCTTCCTCATCGACCACTTCCGAGAGGCAACTGACCAGATCCTGCACCTTGTTGGTGAGGTATTGCGCCATATAAAGGATGAGTTCCGACGCCGTTTTCGGTCCTTTGCCTTCGGCGAGCTGCACCAGCAACTCATCGGTGGCGCGCAACGGACGCAACCGCAGGGAAATAACCCGCTGGGCTGAACCAAAAATTCGCACCGAGACCATGTCTTCAGGCTCGGCGCCCGGATTCAGGTTGACCCCACGCAAAAATAGCAGCAGTTCGCTGTCGGAAAGCTGTAAAAGACGCGGCCGGGTGTTTTCTTCAAGTAGAAGATCACAGCTGAATTCGCTCAGACCGCTGGATTTTCGCAACCAGGTCCGGGTTTGCGGGTGACTGCGATCCCAGTGCAGCCACAGGCTTTCATGGGCCTGCAGCTGCAAGTCATCGAGTTCAGTCCGGGCTATCGAACGCGCACCGCCTTTACCGTCCAGCACCAGGGCATGCACCAGCCCCCACTGCGCGTTTGCTTCCTCGAACATCCTCACCCCTTTGTTGGCGTTGCGCTTTATTCAGGCATCTTCAGCGGGCTTGGCGAGATGATCACGCCGTTATTGTCCGCGTAGATGTAATGGCCTGGATGGAACGTCACACCGGCAAAAGTGACGGCAACGTTGAGATCGCCGAGCCCGCGCCGGTCGGATTTTCGCGGGTGGCTGGCCAGGGCCTGAACGCCCAGATCGGTCTGCGCGATGATATCTACGTCGCGGATGCAACCGTAGATCACCAGCCCTTCCCAACCGTTTTTCGCCGCTTTCTCGGCCAGCATGTCACCCAGCAACGCATGACGCAGGGAACCGCCACCGTCGACTACCAGCACCTTGCCATTCCCCTTGAGCTCGACCTGCTCCTTGACCCGCGAATTGTCTTCGAAACATTTGATGGTCACGATTTCGCCGCCGAAAGAATCACGGCCACCGAAATTGCTGAACATCGGTTCCAGCACCTGCACCAGCTCCGGATAGGCGTCGCAAAGGTCAGGCGTGATGTAATGGTTCATCGAGAAACTCCTGTAAAGAGGAAGACAATCGAGGGTGTCGAAACGTGACCAGAACAGCTCAATGCGTCATATCTTAGCCGCAAGCCGAACAGAGCGAAATGCCCTTGTTAGAGCATCAGCCTCAGATCGCCGCAGCCAGATCCGGTTTTTCACCCAGCAATGGTGTCTGCTGATCTGCCAACCAACGCGCCACCAGCGGCCAGACTTCAGTCTGCGCGACTTTGCTGACGAGCATCTCCACATGACCGAAATTATCGCCAAAGCCTTGATCGCGACCCAGGTTGATGAATTGCTTATGCTCGGAACCCACCTGATCGAACAGCTTGCGACAAGCCCAGGTCGGGTCCTGATGGTCACCTGCGGCACTCACGGCCAATACCGGTAACTGAACGTCGGCCAAACCGGCCCACCAATCCTTGTCGGCATCGCCAAAGCGCCCGAACAGGCCATACCAGCGCATGCTTTCCAGGGCCAGGCCAATGGGCTCGTCCTCCGGGCCGCGCTTGAGCCGTGAACCGGACAACTGGGCAAAACGTTTGAGAATGAAGCGTCCGCTCCACTCCACCGGCGGAATTTTCAACGGCCAGTAGTTGCGACTGATTTGTGTACCGAAAAACGCCGCGGAAGCCACTACCGGCTCGCCGATGTACTCACCACCCAGCGCCGCCGCCAGGGTAATCCCGCCCAGCGAGTGACCGATCCAGTGCGGGATCTGGCCGCTCTGCTCGCGCACGAACGCGCCAATGGCCGGCAAATCGTAACGGGCGTAGTCGGCAACGCGGTTCTTGCGGTAGTTATGGTTGCGCTGGGACAGGCCGTGGCCGCGCATTTCGGGAATCCATACATCGAATCCCAGACGCGTCAGATAGGCGCCCAGTCCAAGCCCCTTCGGGGAAAACCAGAACCGGCGATTGGAAAAGCTGCCGTGAAGCAAAATAACCGGAACGCCACGCGTGTCTGAGCCATCCGCCATGCCCAGGCGCGTCACAGCCAGTTCGACGGTGCCGTCAGGGCTGTTGCCGGGTTTCAGACGATAGACGTCTTCGCTCAGATCGCCGCGCCGCTCGGCGCTGATCAGGGCGACAGGAAATAGGTTGCTGCTGCTTTGCATAATGCTCTTGCACAAAAAAGGGCGGCTTCCAGAGGAGCCCGCCCTACTTGAATCTTAAAGGCAGCGTTCACCGACCACGCTGCCAATCATTGTAGGAGCGAGCCTGCTCGCGATGGTCGCCAACGATAACGCGTTCATGCTGAAAAAACGCGGTGTTCTGCAGTCCATCGCGAGCAGGCTCGCTCCTACAGGGTCAAGCCGGAGCTTGACCTTCAGCCAGGAAGAACCAGGTTTCCAGTACGGAATCGGGGTTCAACGAAACGCTTTCGATGCCCTGCTCCATCAGCCATTTGGCCAGATCAGGGTGGTCCGAAGGGCCCTGACCGCAAATGCCGATGTACTTGCCAGCCTTGTTGCAGGCCTGAATCGCGTTGGCCAGCAACTTCTTGACCGCCGGATTACGCTCGTCGAACAGGTGAGCGATGATCCCGGAGTCACGGTCCAGGCCCAGGGTCAGCTGGGTCAGGTCGTTGGAACCAATGGAGAAACCGTCGAAGAACTCGAGGAATTCTTCAGCGAGGATCGCGTTGGACGGCAGTTCGCACATCATGATGATGCGCAGACCATTCTCGCCGCGTGCCAGGCCATTTTCAGCCAACAGATCGATCACTTGGCTGGCTTCGCCCAATGTACGGACGAACGGCACCATGATTTCGACGTTGGTCAGGCCCATCTCGTTGCGCACGCGCTTGAGGGCGCGGCATTCGAGTTCGAAGCAGTCACGGAACGATTCGCTGATGTAACGCGAAGCACCGCGGAAGCCCAGCATCGGGTTTTCTTCTTCCGGCTCGTAGAGCTTGCCGCCGATCAGGTTGGCGTATTCGTTGGACTTGAAGTCCGACAGACGCACGATGACCTTTTTCGGGGTGAACGCAGCGGCCAGGGTGCTGATGCCTTCAACCAGCTTGTCGACATAGAAGCCAACCGGATCGTCGTAACCGGCAATGCGCTTGTCGACGCTGTCCTTGATGTCCTGCGGCAGACCGTCGTAGTTCAACAGCGCTTTCGGGTGAACACCGATCATGCGGTTGATGATGAATTCCAGACGGGCCAGGCCCACACCGGCGTTCGGCAGCTGAGCGAAGTCGAAGGCGCGATCCGGGTTGCCGACGTTCATCATGATCTTGAACGGCAGATCAGGCATGGCGTCAACGGAGTTTTTCTTGATGTCGAAGCCCAGTTCGCCTTCGAAGATGTAACCGGTGTCGCCTTCAGCGCAGGACACAGTCACGCCCTGGCCGTCTTTCAACAGCTGGGTAGCGTTGCCGCAACCGACCACGGCGGGGATGCCCAGCTCGCGAGCGATGATCGCCGCGTGGCAAGTACGGCCGCCACGGTTGGTGACAATGGCGCTGGCGCGCTTCATGACCGGCTCCCAGTCCGGGTCGGTCATGTCGGAGACCAGAACGTCGCCTGGCTGGACTTTGTCCATCTCGGACACGTCCTTGATGATGCGGACCTTGCCGGCGCCGATGCGCTGGCCGATGGCGCGACCTTCAACCAGCACGGTGCCGGTTTCTTTCAGCAGGTAACGTTCCATGACGTTGGCCTGGGTGCGGCTCTTCACGGTTTCCGGACGGGCCTGCACGATGTAGAGCTTGCCGTCGTCGCCGTCTTTGGCCCATTCGATGTCCATCGGGCACTTGTAGTGCTTCTCGATGATCATCGCTTGCTTGGCCAGCTCGCTGACTTCGGCGTCGCTCAGGCAGAAACGTGCACGATCGGCCTTGTCGACGTCGATGGTCTTGACCGATTTACCGGCCGTGGCCACTTCGCCGTAGATCATCTTGATGGCTTTGCTGCCCAGGTTGCGACGCAGGATGGCCGGACGACCGGCTTCCAGCGTGCCTTTGTGGACATAGAATTCATCCGGGTTCACCGCGCCTTGTACGACGGTTTCACCCAGGCCGTAGGCGCCGGTGATGAACACCACGTCACGGAAGCCCGATTCGGTATCAAGGGTGAACATCACGCCGGCGGTGCCGGTTTCGGAGCGGACCATGCGCTGCACGCCGGCCGACAGGGCAACCAGCTTGTGGTCGAAGCCCTGGTGGACGCGGTAGGAAATCGCGCGGTCGTTGAACAGCGAAGCGAACACCTCTTTGGCGGCGCGAATAACGTTTTCGACACCACGGATGTTCAGGAAGGTTTCCTGCTGACCGGCGAAGGAGGCGTCCGGCAGGTCTTCGGCGGTAGCGGAAGAGCGCACGGCCACGGCCATGTCAGGGTTGCCGGCCGACAGCGTGGCGAACGCGGTGCGGATCTCGGCGTTGAGCTTCTCGGGGAATTCCGCTTCCATGATCCATTGACGGATTTGAGCGCCGGTCCTGGCCAGGGCGTTGACATCGTCGACGTCCAGGGCGTCGAGCGCGGCGTGGATCTGATCGTTCAGGCCGCTCAGCTCGAGAAAATCACGATAAGCCTGAGCTGTCGTGGCGAAGCCACCGGGCACCGATACACCGGCACCTGCAAGGTTACTGATCATCTCGCCCAGGGATGCGTTCTTGCCCCCTACGTGCTCTACATCATGGACGCCGAGCTTATCGAGGGAAACTACGTACTCTACCAAGGTGATCTCTCCACTAACTGTGTTGGAAAAGCTCAGAAGCCGGCTGCTCTAAGGAGCGTTTGCCAGCTGTATGGCCTGGACCTGGAAAATAAGTGAGAATGCGGGCCATTGGTGGCCGGCAAATCGCGCCTATCATATCCAAGATTCGTCACAAGTGTCCTGTGTCGCAAGTGCGTGCCTTTTTGGCGAGTGACTGTTGTTGCCAGACAAGGCGCCGCGACAAGTCATAGCTGGCTATGGCGAGGAGCGGCAACGTAGTATGGCGACAACAGGCGCCGCCAAAAAGGTACGCACTTGTGATACAGGACACTCACTTAAGGCCCAAGGTGCAAATGAAACGATCTGCTTTCTTTATCTCCGATGGCACCGGCATCACAGCCGAAACCCTGGGTCAAAGCCTCCTGGCGCAGTTCGAAAACATTACCTTCAGCAAATTCACGAAGCCGTACATCGACAACGCGGAAAAAGCGCGGGTCATGGTACAACAAATCAACAAAGCCGCTGAAAACGATGGTTTTCGGCCGATCATCTTCGACACCATTGTCAATCAGGACATCCGTGAGATCCTCGCAACGTCCAATGGTTTCATGATCGACATTTTCTCGACCTTTCTGGCGCCTCTTGAACAGGAATTGACCGAGCATTCTTCCTACACCGTCGGCAAATCCCACTCGATTGGCAGCAACTCCAATTACATGGAGCGGATCGAGGCGGTGAACTTCGCCCTCGACAACGACGACGGTGCGCGCACGCATTATTACGACAAGGCGGACCTGATCCTAGTGGGCGTGTCGCGTTGTGGTAAGACGCCGACGTGTCTGTACATGGCGATGCAATTCGGCATCCGTGCGGCCAACTATCCGTTGACCGAAGACGACATGGAACGCCTGCAATTGCCAGGCACCCTGCGAGCCCACCAGCACAAACTGTTTGGCCTGACCATCGACCCGGACCGCCTCACCGCGATTCGCAACGAGCGCAAGCCCAACAGCCGCTATTCGAGCTATGCCCAGTGCGAATTCGAAGTGCGCGAGGTGGAGAATCTGTTCCGCCGCGAGAACATTCCGCACATCAATTCCACCCATTTTTCGGTGGAGGAGATTTCGGCGAAGATTCTGGTGGAGAAAGGCGTGGAGCGGCGGTTCAAGTAGTTCTGCGGTGCCTGTTACATCGCTATCGCGAGCAGGCTCACTCCCACAGGTGATCTTCAGTGAACACAAAATTTGTGTATGACAGAGATCAACTGTAGGAGTGAGCCTGCTCGCGATGAACGATCACTCGGTCTCAGTTAATGCCCCCACCAAAGCTTCAAACCCTTGCAGCAACAACCGATCATCCCCCGCCGAATTACACACACTCGCTCTGATGAACTGCGGCACCGCCCCATGCCCGACCGCAAACATCTCGGCGGTGGCCACCAGATAGTTGTTTTCCTTCAGCTCCTCAGCAATCTGCGAGGCCCGCCACGGCTCGGGCACTTCGATCCAGAAATGCGGGCTATGGGAATGGGTTTTGTACGCCAAGCCCTCCAGCACACCACTCACCAACGCCTTGCGCCGACCGATCTCGGCAATCTGCTGGCCCAGCAACTGCCCGGCAATGCCGTTTTCTATCCACAAACTCGCCACCTCCAGCGACAAGGGGCTGGCCATCCAGCACGTCCCACGCACAGCTGCGCTCAAGCGTCCGATCAACGGTTGCGGCGCATGCAGGTAACCGACTCGCAAACCCGCCGAAACCGCCTTGCTCAGGCTACCGATCAGCACCGAACGCTCCGGGGCGAAATGGCTCAAGGGTAACGGTCGCTGTTGAGCCAATACCGCGTGGGCTTCGTCTTCAAAGATCAACAGATTGTGCTGCCGACAGACCTCTGCAATCGCTTCCCGCCGTGCGACGGACATCAGTGCAGCCGTAGGATTCTGGATCGTCGGCGTGCAATACAGCGCCGAGACACGATGGTTGCGACAAACCTCCTCCAGGGCATCGGGCATCAGTCCTTCATCATCCATCGCGACACCGATGAGTTTTATCCCTAGCTGGCGTGCGACGATGATCAACCCCGGGTAGGTCAGGTGCTCCGTCACCAACGTATCGCCCGCCTTGAGCAACCCCATCAAGGCACACAACAGACCGTGCTGGCCGCCGTTCACGCAAACGACCTGCTCGGCGTTCGGGACAAACTCTTTATGCCTGAGCCAGTGCGCGCCCGACGCACGGTAGCGTGGCAATCCAGCCTCAGCGCTGTAGCCCCCGAGGTGTTGCAAGGCCTCAGGATCAAGGGACAACGCTTGCAGGCTCTGACTCAAAAAAAGCGCTTCCTGCCCCGGAATCGGTTGATTGCGGCTCATGTCAAAAAACGCCCGCGGTTCATCACTGACATTGCGAAAGCCACCGTCCCGCGGTCGTTCCATCCCGCGCTGACGCACATACGTGCCGTCTCCTACGCGCGCGACCACCAATCCCACGCGTTCGAGTTCACCGTAAGCGCGGCTGATGGTGCCGATGGTCACGCCGAGGCTATCCGCCAGCAGCCGATGAGGCGGCAATTTGCGGCCGGGCTCGATCAGCCCGTCAGCGATGCCTTTTTCGATCGCGTCGGCGAGGCGTTTGTATTTCACGCCCAGACCATTGGTGAGACCGTCGCGCAGGATTGACACCATGGCAATACTTGTTTTGACAGTCATTGCAGCCCCGAATAGCGTGCTTGGAACAGGTTCAATCAGGGATAGACCTTTTGCAGATGAAGGTCAATTCCGACGACAAAAGGAATTCAATCATGTCCATCGCCATCAGCGTACCTTCACGTACTGCCAAACCCTGGCTGGCCGCCCTGATCACCAGCGTGTTATTCCTGATCGTGTGCCTGAGTTGGGGCACCACGTGGCTCGGGATCAAGATTGCCGTTGAAAGCGTGCCGCCACTGACCGCCGCAGGCCTGCGATTCCTCATCGCCTTCCCGCTCTTTCTCGGCTTCGCCCTGCTCCGTCGTGAACCGTTGCTGTTTCCCAGGGAAAGCCGCTGGTTCTTTGTCTTCGTCACGCTGACGTATTTCAGCCTGCCGTATTACTTGCTCAACTACGGCGAGATGCACGTTTCGTCCGGTCTGACGGCGCTGCTGTTCAGCTGCATGCCGGTGTTCATCCTGCTGTTTTCCGCGCTGTTTCTGCGGGAGAAAATCTACCCCTCGCAAGTGCTCGGCATCGCCATCGGTTTCGGCAGTTTGTTCATGATCATCCGCAGCCAAGGGTTGCATCTGGACCATGCCGAATTGTTCGGGGTATTGGCGATTCTCTGCGCGGCGGTGATGCATGCCCTGTGTTACGTGGTGACTAAAAAGCACGGTACGGCGATCAGCGTCATTACCTACAACACGCTGCCAATCGGCATCGCCGGGCTGATGCTGTTTGTCGCCGGATTGAGTGTCGAAGCACCGGTGTTCGATGCCATCACCGCGCGTTCGTGGAGCGCCCTGCTCTATCTGGGGCTGGTGGCGTCGGTGGGCGGGTTTATCGTTTACTTCCTGCTGCTCAAGCGACTGAGCCCGATCATTCTGTCGTTTGTGTTCATCATTTTTCCGGTGTTCGCGGTGGTCATCGGTGCCTGGTACGAGGGGCAAGCGTTGTCCCGGGAACTGATGATGTACTCGGCGATTCTGCTGACGGGGTTTGCGATCACCAAGTTGCCCATCACCCGTCTGTAGGAGCAAAGCTTGCTCGCGATGGCGTCTTCAAGATCGCCATCGCGGGCAAGCCATGCTCCTACAGGGATTTGCGTCAGATCACGAAGAGGTCCATGAAGCGGTTGACTGGTGTCGCCTCAAGCGCAGCCTGGTTCTTGCACAACGCAAAGATCTCGGCGCTGCGCTGGGCGTTGAAGCGGGTCGCCAGGTTGGCCTTGAACTTGTCTTCCAGCAGCGCAATGCCGTCGGTGCGGCGACGGCGATGGCCGATCGGGTATTCCACCAATACGTTCTCGGTGCTAGAGCCGTCCTTGAAGAACACCTGTATCGCATTGGCGATGGAGCGTTTATCGGCCTCCAGGTATTCGCGGGTGTAGCGCGGGTCTTCGATGATGACCATTTTTTCGCGCAGCACGTCGATGATCGGATGCGCCGCGTGGAAGTTGTCTTCGTATTGCTCGGCCACCAGATTGCCGAACGCCAGCGGTACGGCGGTCATGTACTGGATGCAATGGTCACGGTCCGCAGCGTTGGCCAGCGGGCCGACCTTGGAGATGATGCGGATCGCCGATTCGTGAGTGGTGATGACGATTTTGTCGATTTCGTGCAGGCGATTTCTGACTTGCGGATGCAACGTCACTGCCGCTTCGCAGGCCGTTTGCGCGTGGAATTCGGCGGGGAAGCTGATTTTGAACAGCACGTTTTCCATCACGTAGCTGCCATACGGCCGGGAGAAGCTGAACGCGCGCTTTTCTTCGGGCTTGAGCGCCAGGTCTTTGTTGGTATGGCTGAACAGCACGTCGTAGAAGCCCCATTGTTTGGCGGTCAGTACGCCGGGGACGCCCATTTCGCCACGCATCGCGATGTCCGCCAGTCGCACGCCGCGACTGGACGCATCGCCGGCTGCCCAGGATTTACGCGATCCGGCATTCGGCGCATGACGGTAAGTGCGCAGCGCCTGACCGTCGGCGAACGCGTGGGACAACGCCGACAACAACTGCTCGCGATTGGCGCCCATCAGCTTGGCGGTCACAGCGGTCGAGGCGACTTTCACCAGGATGACGTGATCCAGGCCTACGCGATTGAAGGAGTTTTCCAGCGCGATCACGCCCTGGATCTCGTGGGCCATGATCATGGCTTCGAGCACAGAGCGAACGGTCAGCGGCGCATCGCCATTAGCCAGGTATTTTTGCGACAAGTGGTCCGCCACCGCGAGAATGCCGCCGAGGTTATCGGACGGATGGCCCCATTCGGCCGCGAGCCAGGTGTCGTTGTAGTCGAGCCAGCGAACGATGCAACCGATGTCCCACGCCGCTTTGACCGGGTCGAGGCGATAACTGGTACCGGGGACGCGGGCGCCGAACGGGACGACGGTGCCTTCCACCATGGGGCCGAGGTGTTTGGTGCATTCGGGGAAACGCAGAGCCAGCAGGCCACAGCCCAACGTGTCCATCAGGCAGTTGCGGGCGGTGTCGAGGGCTTCGGTGGATTGGATCTTGAAGTTGAGGACGTAGTCGGCAATGTCCTGCAGGACCGTGTCGTAGTCGGGGCGGTTGTTCTGGTCGACGTTGGTGCTCATGTTCGATTCACTCTTGAAGTGGTTCGTTGATGGGACCTCGGTTCAGGGCAATCTGATTCTTATTATTGAATTGCGAACCTCTGTAGGAGCCGAGCTTGCTCGCGATGACGGTTTGACATTCAACATTGGTGTCGACTGATACACCGCTATCGCGAGCAAGCTCGGCTCCTACAAAGGGATGTGTCGGTTAGAAGGAATCACCCGGCACGCGGACGTAACCTTCCATCAGAACCCGCGCACTGCGGCTCATGATGGCTTTGTTCACGGTCCATTCACCGTTCACCTGGCTCGCCTCAGCACCCACACGCAACGTGCCGGACGGATGCCCAAAGCGCACGGCATTGCGTTCGATACCGCCCGCTGCGAGGTTCACCAGCGTGCCGGAAATCGCCGCTGCCGTGCCAATCGCCACCGCCGCCGTGCCCATCATCGCGTGGTGCAATTTGCCCATGGACAGTGCCCGCACCAGCAGATCGACATCGCCCGCCGCAATCGCTTTGCCACTCGAAGCAACGTAGTCCGCAGGCTTGGCCACAAAGGCAACCTTAGGCGTGTGCTGACGCTTGGCCGCTTCGTCCAGATTCTTTATCAGGCCCATGCGCAATGCGCCGTAGGCCCGAATGGTTTCAAACATCAGCAGCGCTTTCGGATCGCTGTTGATCGCACCTTGCAGCTCCGTGCCCGTGTAACCGATGTCTTCGGCATTGACGAAAATCGTCGGAATACCGGCATTGATCATGGTCGCCTTGAAGATGCCGACGCCGGGCACTTCGAGGTCATCGACCAGGTTGCCGGTAGGAAACATCGAACCACCGCCACCCTCTTCTTCCGCTGCCGGGTCCATAAATTCGACCTGCACTTCAGCGGCCGGAAAGGTCACGCCGTCGAGTTCGAAATCACCGGTTTCCTGCACTTCACCGTTGGTGATCGGCACGTGGGCGATGATGGTCTTGCCGATGTTGGCCTGCCACACGCGAACCACGGCAACGCCGTTGTGCGGGATGCGGCTGGCGTCCACCAAACCATTGCTGATGGCGAACGAACCGACCGCCGCCGACAGGTTGCCGCAGTTACCGCTCCAGTCGACGAAAGGCTTGTCGATGGACACCTGGCCGAACAGGTAATCGACGTCGTGATCGGCCTTGATGCTTTTCGACAGAATCACGGTTTTGCTGGTGCTGGAGGTCGCGCCGCCCATGCCGTCGATTTGCTTGTCGTACGGGTCGGGGCTGCCGATCACGCGCAGCAACAAGGCATCGCGCGCCGGGCCTGGAACCTGTGCCGCTTCGGGCAGGTCTTTCAGGCTGAAGAACACGCCTTTGCTGGTGCCGCCGCGCATGTAGGTGGCGGGGATTCTAATTTGAGGGGCGATTTGAGGTGCGTGAGCCATGATGTTCCTTTTAGGATCGAGCGGGACCGCATGGCCCCGCCCGAACTCATCGTGTTAAACGGCAACCGCCGATTCTTCGAGGAAGTCCTGAGCGAAGCGTTGCAGCACGCCACCGGCCTCGTAGATCGACACTTCTTCGGCGGTGTCGAGGCGGCAGGTCACCGGCACTTCGACGCGTTCGCCGTTCTTGCGGTTGATCACCAGCGTCAGTTCAGCACGCGGGGTGCGCTCACCGATCACGTCGTAGGTTTCGCTGCCGTCGATGCCCAAGGTCTTGCGGTCGGTGCCCGGTTTGAATTCCAGCGGCAACACGCCCATGCCCACCAGGTTGGTGCGGTGAATGCGCTCGAAACCTTCGGCCGCAATCGCTTCCACACCCGCCAGCCGCACGCCTTTGGCTGCCCAGTCGCGGGACGAACCCTGACCGTAGTCGGCGCCGGCGATGATGATCAGCGGCTGCTTGCGCTCCATGTAGGTTTCGATGGCTTCCCACATGCGCATGACCTGGCCTTCCGGCTCGACGCGAGCCAGCGAACCCTGCTTGACCTTGCCGTTTTCCTGAACCATTTCATTGAACAGTTTCGGGTTGGCGAAGGTGGCGCGCTGCGCAGTCAAATGGTCACCCCTATGAGTTGCGTAAGAGTTGAAGTCCTCTTCCGGCAAGCCCATTTTCGCCAGGTATTCGCCGGCGGCGCTGTCGAGCATGATCGCGTTCGACGGCGACAGGTGATCGGTGGTGATGTTGTCCGGCAGCACCGCCAGCGGGCGCATGCCCTTGAGCGGACGAGCGCCGGCCAACGCGCCTTCCCAGTACGGCGGACGGCGAATGTAGGTGCTCATCTCGCGCCAGTCGTACAACGGCGTCACTTTCGGACCGGTGTCTTCGTGGATGGCGAACATCGGAATGTAGACCTGACGGAACTGCTCCGGCTTGACCGATGCCTTGACCACTGCGTCAATTTCTTCGTCGCTCGGCCAGATGTCTTTCAGACGAATTTCCTTACCGTCGACCACACCCAACACATCTTTTTCGATGTCGAAACGGATGGTGCCTGCGATGGCGTAAGCCACGACTAACGGTGGCGAAGCAAGGAACGCGTTCTTGGCGTACGGGTGGATCCGGCCGTCAAAGTTGCGGTTGCCGGACAACACAGCAGTGGCGTACAGGTCGCGGTCGATGATCTCTTGCTGGATCACCGGATCCAGCGCACCGGACATGCCGTTGCACGTCGTGCAAGCGAAGGCGACGATGCCGAAGCCGAGTTGCTCCAGCTCAGTGGTCAGGCCGGCTTCGTCCAGGTACAGCGCCACGGTTTTCGAGCCTGGCGCCAGGGACGACTTGACCCAAGGCTTGCGAGTCAGCCCGAGCTTGTTGGCATTGCGCGCCAGCAGGCCGGCGGCGATGACGTTGCGCGGGTTGCTGGTGTTGGTGCAACTGGTGATGGCGGCGATGATCACTGCGCCGTCCGGCATCTGGCCGGGCACTTCGGTCCATTGACCGGAGATGCCTTGGGCGGCGAGGTCCGAGGTGGCGACGCGGGCGTGCGGGTTGCTCGGGCCGGCCATGTTGCGCACCACCGAGGACAGGTCAAACGTCAACCCGCGCTCGTATTGTGCATTCTTCAAGCTGTCAGCCCAGAGGCCGGTTTGCTTGGCGTAGTTCTCGACCAACTGCACTTGCTCGTCTTCACGGCCGGTGAGTTTCAGGTAGTCGATGGTCTGCTGATCGATGTAGAACATTGCAGCAGTGGCGCCGTATTCCGGGGCCATGTTGGAAATGGTCGCACGGTCGCCCAGAGTCAACGCAGAGGCGCCTTCGCCGAAGAACTCCAGCCACGCACCGACGACTTTTTGCTGACGCAGGAACTCGGTCAGCGCCAGCACCATGTCGGTGGCGGTGATGCCCGGTTGCAGCTTGCCCGTCAATTCGACGCCGACACTTTCCGGCAGACGCATCCACGACGCGCGGCCGAGCATCACGCTTTCCGCTTCCAGGCCGCCGACACCGATGGCGATTACGCCCAGTGCATCGACGTGCGGGGTGTGGCTGTCGGTGCCGACGCAGGTGTCGGGGAACGCCACGCCGTCGCGCACCTGGATCACCGGAGACATTTTCTCCAGGTTGATCTGGTGCATGATTCCGTTGCCCGGCGGGATCACATCAACGTTCTTGAAGGCCTTTTTGGTCCAGTTGATGAAGTGGAAACGGTCTTCGTTACGACGGTCTTCGATGGCGCGGTTCTTCTCGAACGCCTCCGGATCGAAGCCACCGCGCTCGACGGCCAGGGAGTGGTCGACGATCAGTTGTGTCGGCACCACCGGGTTCACTTGCGCCGGGTCGCCACCTTGCAGGGCGATGGCGTCACGCAGGCCGGCGAGGTCGACCAGCGCGGTCTGGCCGAGAATGTCGTGGCACACCACGCGGGCTGGAAACCACGGGAAGTCGAGGTCGCGTTTGCGCTCGATGAATTGCTTCAGGGATTCGGTGAGCGTGGCCGGGTCGCAGCGACGCACCAGGTTTTCCGCCAGCACGCGGGAGGTGTACGGCAGGGTGTCGTAGGCGCCGGGCTGGATGGCTTCGACAGCCGCACGGACGTCGAAGTAATCCAGATGGCTGCCGGGCAGCGGTTTACGGAATTCAGTGTTCATCGTCAGGACTCGGTCACGGTAGTTTCAAAAGGTGGGGCCTGGCATTTGAAGTGAGACCGGTCCCCTGTAGGAGCCGAGCTTGCTCGCGATGACGGACTGACATTCAACATTGATGTCGACTGATACACCGCTATCGCGAGCAAGCTCGGCTCCTACAGGTTCCCGGTTCAGCCGGCCCTCCCCGGTCAGCGTTGTTCGATTGGCACGAACTTGCGCTGTTCGACGCCGACGTACTCGGCGCTCGGGCGGATGATGCGGTTGTTGGCACGTTGTTCGAACACGTGCGCCGCCCAGCCGGTCAGGCGCGAGCAGACGAAGATCGGTGTGAACAACTTGGTCGGGATGCCCATGAAGTGATACGTCGACGCATGGTAGAAGTCGGCGTTCGGGAACAGTTTTTTCTGTTCCCACATGGTCTTGTCGATGGCTTCGGAAACCGGGAACAACACGGTGTCGCCCACTTCGTCAGCGAGTTTTTTCGACCAGCCCTTGATCACCTCGTTGCGCGGATCGTTGTCCTTATAGATCGCGTGGCCGAAGCCCATGATCTTGTCCTTGCGCTCGAGCATGCCGAGGGTGCCTTTGATCGCCTCTTCCGGCGAGCTGAAGCGCTCGATCATTTCCATCGCCGCTTCGTTGGCGCCGCCGTGCAGCGGACCGCGCAGTGAGCCGATGGCCGCGGTGACGCAGGAATACATGTCCGACAGCGTCGATGCACAAACCCGTGCGGTGAACGTCGAGGCGTTGAACTCGTGTTCCGCGTAGAGGATCAGCGAAACGTTCATCACTTTGACGTGCAACTCGCTCGGCTTCTTGTCGTGCAGCAGGTGCAGGAAGTGGCCGCCGATGGTCTGTTCGTCGCTCACGCAGTTGATGCGTTTGCCATCGTGGCTGAAGCGATACCAGTAGCACATGATCGCCGGGAACGCGGCCAACAGGCGGTCGGTCACGTCGTGTTGTTCGGAGAAGTCTTTCTCCGGTTCGATGTTGCCCAGGAACGAGCAACCGGTGCGCATCACGTCCATCGGGTGGGCGTCGGCGGGGATGCGTTCCAGCACTTCTTTCAGTGCTTGCGGCAGGTCGCGCAGCTTGCTCAGTTTGCTGATGTAAGCGGCGAGTTGTGTTTTGGTCGGCAGTTCGCCGTAAAGCAGCAGGTAGGCCACTTCTTCGAATTGTGCGTCAGCCGCCAGTTCGCGAACGTCGTAGCCACGATAGGTCAGGCCTGCGCCCGACTG
This sequence comes from Pseudomonas sp. LS2P72, assembly GCF_054897865.1. Lineage (NCBI taxonomy): Bacteria > Pseudomonadati > Pseudomonadota > Gammaproteobacteria > Pseudomonadales > Pseudomonadaceae > Pseudomonas > Pseudomonas sp. LS2P72. The sequence goes on along the minus strand of NZ_CM142708.1, from coordinate 2,508,099 downwards.
GCCCACGGTGGACAGTGCGGTTTGCCCGGCAACCTGGCCACGGAGCCCGGCGCCACTGAGTACTTTTGCTTCGGCCATTGCTGTCTCCAGTTTTCTTGAATTTGTTAGGGAAACTTGTAGGAGCGAAGCTTGCTCGCGAAAGCGGTGTATCAGACGACATTAATGTTGAATGTCAGTGCGTCTTCGCGAGCAAGCTTCGCTCCTACAGGGCTTTCGTTACTTCTTCGCGGCGAACAACGCATCGAGCTTCTGCTCGAAGGTGTGGTAGTCGATGCGATCGTAAAGCTCCATGCGGGTCTGCATGGTGTCGATGACGTTCTGTTGCGTGCCGTCGCGGCGGATCGCGGTGTAGACGTTTTCTGCGGCTTTGTTCATCGCACGGAACGCCGACAGCGGGTACAGCACCAGCGACACATCGGCAGCGGCGAGTTGCTCGGTGGTGTACAGCGGCGTCGCGCCGAATTCGGTGATGTTGGCCAGGATCGGCGCTTTCACGCGATTGGCGAACAGCTTGTACATGTCCAGTTCGGTGATGGCTTCCGGGAAGATCATGTCGGCGCCGGCCTCGATGCACGCGGCAGCGCGATCCAGTGCAGATTCCAGACCTTCTACCGCGAGGGCGTCGGTGCGGGCCATGATCACGAAGCTGTCATCGGTGCGCGCATCGACGGCTGCCTTGATCCGATCGACCATTTCCTGCAGAGACACGATCTCTTTATTAGGACGGTGACCGCAGCGTTTGGCGCCGACCTGGTCTTCGATATGAATCGCCGCCGCGCCGAATTTGATCATCGACTTGACGGTACGCGCCACGTTGAACGCCGAGGAACCGAAACCGGTGTCCACGTCCACCAGCAGCGGCAGGTCGCAGACGTCAGTGATGCGGCGCACGTCGGTCAGCACGTCGTCCAGGCCGGTGATGCCCAGGTCCGGCACGCCGAGGGAGCCGGCAGCCACCCCGCCACCCGACAGATAAATAGCCTTGAAACCGGCGCGCTTGGCCAGCAGCGCGTGATTGGCGTTGATCGCGCCGACCACTTGCAGCGGATGTTCGCTGGCGACCGCATCGCGGAAACGCTGGCCTGGAGTGCTCTTGTTGGAACTCATGACTCACCTCGTTCAGTGGCTGTCTGGTGTGTGCCGTCCTGGTAGTGACGGGCGATATTGCGTTTGGAGGCGCCGATGTGGCGGCGCATCAACAACTCGGCTAGCTCACCGTCACGGTCGGCGATGGCGTCGAGAATTCGATGGTGCTCGGCAAAGGCCTGACGCGGGCGATTGGGCGTGGTGGAAAACTGGATGCGGTACATGCGCACCAGTTGATAGAGCTCGCCGCAGAGCATCTGCGTCAGGGTGCGGTTGCCGCTGCCCTGGATGATTCGGTAATGGAAGTCGAAATCGCCTTCCTGCTGGTAGTAGCCGACACCGGCCTGAAACGCCGCATCGCGCTCATGGGTTTCGAGGACCCGGCGCAGTTCATCGATTTCTTCGAGGGTCATGCGCTCGGCCGCCAGACGGCAGGCCATGCCTTCGAGGGATTCGCGGATTTCGTAGAGTTCCAGCAGTTCGGCATGGCTCAATGAAACCACCCGCGCCCCGACGTGCGGCACGCGAACCAGCAGGCGCTGGCCTTCCAGGCGGTGGATAGCCTCACGCAGCGGCCCGCGGCTGATGCCATAGGTACGCGCCAGTTCCGGCTCGGAGATCTTGCTGCCCGGGGCGATCTCGCCCTTGACGATGGCCGCCTGAATGCGCCGGAAGACGTTCTCGGAAAGTGTCTCCGAATCGTCTTGGGCTATTACCGGGGGATCGAGTTGATCCAGCATATTGTCGACACCTTGAAAGCTGATGCCGCAAAAACTAGCGAATACAGACCTTTTAGTCAAAGGATAAATAGGTATTGTCGACAATCGTCTAATAACCGACTGCACCTTAACGATGGAGCCCCTCTGTTTATAGCCGCCTCCCGGCGCTGGCGCCATAAAACCACCGTGCTAGAATGCCGGCCGCATTTGTTTGTGACATCTGCACTGCTTGTCATAAACAGTTGATAGGCATACGAGGGAGCTTGCGCAGCGATGCCAGGGCCTTGAATCGAAGTACGGACCGCTGCGCACCAGGATTTATGAGACTCAAGCCTTTCCCCACCTTCCTTTATCTTCTTTGCCTGCCCGGTTTCGCCGCGGCGGGGGAAAAGACTGTCTACGGCCTCAACGAGTACGCCGCCCTGGACGGCATCGACCTGGAAGTCGCCGCCAAACTCGACACCGGGGCGAAAACCGCGTCCCTGAGTGCCCGTGACATCAAACGCTTCAAACGCAATGGCGAATCCTGGGTGCGCTTCTATCTGGCAATCGACGCTGCGCACTCGCACCCGATCGAACGGCCACTGGCCCGCGTCAGCAAGATCAAGCGCCGGGCCGGCGACTACGACCCGGAAGAAGGCAAGAAGTACACCGCTCGTCCGGTGATCGAGCTGAATATCTGCATGGGTTCGGCTTTACGCAGTATCGAAGTGAACTTGACCGACCGTAGCGCCTTCCATTACCCGCTCCTGATCGGCTCCGAAGCGCTGAAACGTTTCGATGCGCTGGTCGACCCCAGTCTTAAATACGCTGCTGGCAAACCCGCCTGCGCCACCGACGCTCATACCGCAGAGTAATTCCAATGCGCTCTCTTACCCTTCACCTGAAATTCCTGATCGCCATCCTGGTGGTGCTGGGTATTTCAGTCACGGCCTATCAGATCTTCGTGCTCGGTATCCCCGTGACCGAAGACGCCACCGACGACTTGTGGAACATCGACGCCAAAGTCGAGTTCGTCGCCAGTACCAAGGACCCGGTCAAGATTCAGATGTTCGTGCCGCCGCTGAGCCGCGATTACGTCAGCCTCAACGAAAGCTTCATTTCCAATAACTACGGCGTGGCCGTGAACCGTGCCGACGGCAACCGCAAAGTCACCTGGTCGGCACGTCGGGCCAAGGGCAATCAGACCCTTTATTACCGCCTGGTGCTGACCAAACGCTACACCGGTGAAAAATCCAAGCTCAAAGGCCCGACCTTCCGCGACAGCATCGCCGTCGAAGGCGCGGAAAAAGTCGCCGCCGAAGCCCTGCTCGCACCGATCCGCCAGCACTCGGCCGACGTCGAAACCTTCATCGGCGAAGCCATCAAGCGTGTCAACAATCTCAACGACGACAATGTGAAGCTGTTGCTGGGCGGCGATCCGTCCCCCGGGCACAAGGCGAAAATCGTCGAATTGGTGCTGTCCATCGCCCACGTGCCGGTGGAAAAGGTCCACACCATTCGTCTGGTGGCCGACCAACCGCAAATACCGGAACTGTGGTTGCGCAGTTTCAACGGCACCGATTGGCTGTACTTCAACCCGGAAACCGGTGAACAGGGCCTGCCGACCGACCGCCTGCTGTGGTGGACCGGCGACGAAAACCTGATCACCGTCGATGGCGGCAAGAAGGCCACCGTGACCTTCAGCCTGAACAACAGCGAAATGAACGCGATTCGCCTGGCCAAACTGACCGACGAAAACACCGACGCCAACTTCCTCGAATACTCGCTGTACGGCCTGCCGCTGCAAACCCAGCAGACGTTCATGATCATGGTGATGATCCCGATCGGTGTGCTGGTGATTTTGATCCTGCGCAACCTGATCGGCATTCAGACCCTCGGCACCTTTACTCCGGTGCTGATCGCCCTCGCCTTCAGGGAAACCCAGCTCGGCTTCGGTATTGTGCTGTTTACGGTCATCACGGCGTTGGGCCTGTCGCTGCGCTCCTACCTTGAGCACTTGAAGCTGCAAATGCTGCCGAGGCTGTCGGTGGTGCTGACGTTCGTGGTGGTGTTGATCGCGGCGATCAGTCTGTTCAGCCATAAACTCGGCCTGGAACGCGGGCTGTCGGTGGCGCTGTTCCCGATGGTGATTCTGACCATGACCATCGAACGCCTGTCGATTACCTGGGAAGAACGCGGCTCCGGCCACGCCATGAAAGTGGCGATCGGTACGCTGTTCGCCGCGTCGCTTTCGCACCTGATCATGAGCGTTCCGGAGCTGGTTTACTTCGTGTTCACCTTCCCGGCGATCCTGTTGATCCTGGTGGGCTTCATGCTGGCGATGGGGCGTTATCGCGGCTACCGCCTGACCGAACTGGTGCGTTTCAAGGCCTTCCTGAAGAAGGCTGACGCCTGATGTTCGGCTTCTGGAAGACCTGGAAGGCCCTGGAAGCCCGGGGCATCATGGGGATCAATCGGCGTAACGCGGACTACGTGCTCAAGTACAACAAGCGCAGTCTGTACCCGATCGTCGATGACAAGATCATCACCAAGGAACGCGCCATCGCCGCCGGCATTCATGTGCCGGAACTGTATGGCGTGATTTCCACCGAGAAAGAAATCGACAACCTCCACGACATCATCGGCGGGCGCAACGACTTCGTGATCAAACCGGCCCAGGGCGCGGGCGGTGACGGCATCATTGTGGTGGCCGACCGGTTCGAGGGGCGCTATCGCACAGTGTCCGGCAAGATCGTCGACCATGAAGAACTCGAGCACCATATCTCGAGCATCCTCACCGGCCTGTATTCCCTGGGCGGTCACCGGGATCGGGCGCTGATCGAGTACCGCGTGACCCCGGACCAGATCTTCAAGAGCATCAGCTATGAAGGCGTGCCGGACATTCGGATCATCGTGCTGATGGGCTATCCGGTGATGGCCATGCTGCGGCTACCCACCCGCCAGTCCGGCGGCAAGGCCAACCTGCACCAGGGCGCCATTGGCGTCGGCGTGGACTTGGCCACCGGCCTGACCCTGCGCGGCACCTGGCTGAACAACATCATCACCAAACACCCCGACACCACCAACGCAGTGGATGGCGTGCAACTGCCCTACTGGGACGGCTTCATGAAACTTGCCGCCGGTTGCTATGAGCTGTGCGGGCTGGGTTATATCGGTGTCGACATGGTGCTGGACCAGGAGAAAGGGCCGCTGATTCTTGAGCTCAACGCCCGGCCGGGGTTGAACATTCAGATTGCCAATGATTGCGGGCTGACGTTGCGCACGCATGCAGTTGAAGCGCGACTGGAAGAGTTGAAGGCTCGCGGGGTTGTTGAGACGGTTGAGGAACGGGTTGAGTTTGTTCAGGAAATGTTTGGGCATATTCCTGCGGTTGAGGGCTGACCTTGTGGCGAGGGGATTCATCCCCGTTGGGCAGCGAAGCGGCCCCAAAATCAGGCCTGCTGCGCAGTCCAACGGGGATGAATCCCCTCGCCACGGGTCTCTCACCCATTGCCCCCAACCTGCCAATCCCCGACATCCCCTCTAGGAGCAATTCCCCGAGGAGACTACAATCGCCACCCCCGCCTCGTTGGCTGATCTGCCCCGCCCATGTTGACCTGTTCCGTACACCCGCTCCCCTATCGCGCCAACCCCGCCGAGTACTTCGCGGCGATTCGTCATGCCCCCGGTGCCGTGCTGCTCGACAGTGGCCGACCAACCGCCGATCGCGGTCGCTACGACTTGCTCAGTGCCTGGCCACTGGAGCAAATAGCGGTATTGCCTGACGAAAGTGGCAGCGATTTCCTGCAACGCCTTCGCGACAATCTGACACGACTCGGTGAAGCGGCTGTTCCTTGCGATTTGCCCTTCGCTGGCGGCCTCATCGGTTACCTGAGCTACGACTTCGGTCGGCATCTGGAAAACCTGCCGAGTCAGGCGCAGGACGATCTGCAACTGCCCGATGCTCGTTTCGGACTGTACGACTGGGCGCTGATCAGCGATCACCAACTGAGTACAAGTCAGTTGGTCTTCCACCCGTCGCTGATCGACAGCGAACGTCAGCGCCTGATCACGCTATTCAGTAAGCCTACCGCTGAAGCAGTCGAGCCTTTCACGTTGAAAGCCCCGATGAAGGCCGACCTTAGCGCTGACGAATATCGCCAGGCGCTCGAACGCATTCAGCAGTACATCCAGGCCGGCGACTGCTACCAGGTCAACTTCGCCCAGCGTTTCCGCGCTCAGTGCCAGGGCGATCCATGGGCCGCCTATTGCGCGCTGCGGGCGGCGTGCCCGACGCCGTTTTCCGGTTTCCAGAGCCTGCCCGACGGCGGTGCGGTGTTGAGTCTGTCGCCAGAACGCTTCGTCAAAGTCAGCGAACGCCATGTGGAAACCCGCCCGATCAAAGGCACCCGCCCTCGCGGACTGACCGCTGCCGAAGATGCGGCAAACGCCGCCGACCTGCTGGCCAGCCCCAAGGACCGCGCAGAAAACCTGATGATCGTCGACTTGCTGCGAAATGACCTCGGCCGCACTTGCCGTACCGGTTCGGTGCGGGTACCGGAGTTGTTCAGCCTGGAAAGCTACCCGAACGTGCATCACCTGGTGAGCAGCGTCACCGGGGAACTGGCGGATGACCGGGACGCCCTGGACCTGATCGCTGGCAGCTTCCCTGGCGGCTCGATTACCGGCGCACCGAAAATTCGCGCAATGCAGATCATCGACGAGCTGGAGCCGACGCGTCGTGGGTTGTACTGCGGGTCTTTGCTGTATCTGGATGTGCGCGGCGAGATGGACAGCTCCATCGCCATTCGCAGCTTGCTGGTCAAGGATGGGCAGGTGTGTTGCTGGGGCGGTGGCGGGATCGTCGCGGATTCCGAGTGGCAGGCCGAGTATCAGGAATCGATCACAAAGGTGAAGGTGTTGCTCGATACCCTTCAAAACCTCTAAAAGCATCAAAAGCTTCGCGAGCAGGCTCGCTCCCACAGGGGTTCGCATTCCAATGTGGGAGCGAGCCTGCTCGCGAAGGCGTCCTCAAATACGACTACAAACTCAACGCCCGATTCGAAGCCTTGATGAATTCCTGCTTCAGCTCTTCAAAGCTGTGCACCGCCGGGAACTGCGGAAACTCGCGAATCACATTGTCCGGCGCATGGAACAGAATCCCCGCATCCGCCTCGCCCAGCATCGTGGTGTCGTTGTAGGAATCCCCCGCCGCGATCACCCGGTAGTAAAGGCTCTTGAAGGCCAAAACCGACTGGCGCTTGGGATCTTTCTGACGCAACTGATAGCTCGTCACCCGACCGGAATCGTCAGTAATCAGACGATGGCAGAGCAATGTCGGGAAGCCCAATTGACGCATCAGCGGCTGGGAGAACTCGTAGAACGTGTCCGACAGAATCACCACCTGAAAGCGCTCACGCAGCCAGTCGACGAACTCTATGGCGCCGTCCAGCGGCTTGAGCGTGGCGATCACTTCCTGGATGTCGGTGAGTTTCAAGCCGTGCTCATCGAGAATCCGCAGGCGCTGCTTCATCAGCACGTCGTAGTCGGGGATGTCCCGGGTGGTAGCCCTGAGGGATTCGATCCCGGTTTTTTCGGCGAAGGCGATCCAGATTTCCGGGACCAATACACCTTCAAGATCCAGACAGGCAATTTCCACAAGACACTCCCATTTGTATTGATTATTGAGTCGAGCGAGCCAAAAGACTGCCGAACTCTAGCGACTCAGGCTGACCGGTGCAACGCATAGGGCGCGCCAGCGGCTGCAGGATTTTGTTACCATCAGCCCCATATAGAGCGCCCAGCGCCACCGACCTGTAGGAAGCCGCCCTGATGAGCCCATCGTTCGATGTCGTGGAACTCGCCACGACCTATGCCAACAAATCCGCCCAGGACATCCTGAAACTCGCGTTCGCCGAGTTTGGCGATGACCTGTGGATATCTTTCAGCGGCGCCGAGGACGTAGTGCTGGTGGACATGGCCTGGAAGCTGAACAAGAACGTCAAGGTGTTCAGCCTCGACACCGGCCGCTTGCACCCCGAGACCTACCGCTTCATCGATCAGGTGCGCGAGCACTACAAGATCGACATCGAACTGGTGTCGCCGGACTACACCAAGCTCGAACCTTTCGTGAAGGAAAAGGGCCTGTTCAGTTTCTACAAGGACGGCCATGGCGAATGCTGCGGTATCCGCAAGATCGAGCCGCTGCGTCGCAAGCTCTCCGGGGTGACGGCCTGGGCCACCGGTCAGCGTCGGGATCAGAGCCCTGGCACTCGTAGCGCCGTCGCGGTGCTGGAAATCGACACCGCGTTCTCCACCCCGGAACGCACCCTGTACAAATTCAACCCGCTCGCGCAAATGACCAGTGAAGAGATCTGGGGTTACATCCGCATGCTGGAGCTGCCGTACAACAGCCTGCACGAACGCGGGTTCATCAGCATCGGCTGCGAGCCCTGTACCCGTCCGGTGCTGCCGAACCAGCACGAGCGCGAAGGTCGCTGGTGGTGGGAAGAAGCGACGCAGAAAGAATGCGGGCTCCATGCGGGCAACATCATCAGCAAATCCAAGGCATAACCTCCCGCCTTGTGAGGATCCCCTGTGGGAGCGAGCCTGCTCGCGATAACGGAATGACATCCGACCTGAATGTCGACTGATCCACCGCTATCGCGAGCAGGCTCGCTCCCACAGGTTGGATGTACGCTTACAAAATGTGTACACACAAATGTCACCATAGGTGCCATTTGTGTGTGCACTTCTCATTTCAGCGCCCCAAAAAGTTACACACCCCAGCCCTGACTTCCTCAGTCGACCTTTCGTAAGCATTCCGCTAAAAAAATAAATACCTGTTCAAACAGTCAATTTATATCGCCTTTATTTCAGTCACTTATCGAATAACGATAACAAAACGAAATTAGCGGCGAATTTCATAGATCGCTGACTGGCATGGATCTGGCTTAAGTGCATACATGTTTTGTATACAATCATATCAAAACATACACACACTTTAGATCCGCAAGCCTGAAGCGCCCTATCCCGTACAGGCTGCAGATGCCCCGTAACCAATGATGCTTACTGCCCGCGACGAAGATTTGTCGAGCCAACGCTCATGCACAGTCATCGCGACGCCAAGCTCGGAGCCTGCCGGAATGCGTAGTAACCTCTCCAATAACAACATCGCGCTGGATCTTCCCTCCTTCCCACCCACTTCAACCCCTCACGACCAAACGTTTCAAGAACCCGTCGTACTCAGCCCTCGCCTGCACAACAAGGACCTCGCGCCAACCAAAGCCGAAGGTCGACGCTGGGGCCGCTACAGCATCTTCGCCCTGTGGACCAACGACGTTCACAACATCGCCAATTATTCATTCGCCATCGGGCTGTATGCGCTCGGACTGGGCGGCTGGCAAATCCTGCTGTCCCTGGGGATCGGCGCGGCGTTGGTGTATTGGTTCATGAACCTCTCCGGTTACATGGGACAAAAGACCGGCGTGCCATTTCCTGTCATCAGCCGGATCAGTTTCGGCATTCACGGGGCGCAGATTCCTGCATTGATCCGCGCCGTGATCGCCATTGCCTGGTTCGGGATTCAGACGTACCTGGCCTCGGTGGTCTTTCGCGTACTGCTGACGGCAGTTCATCCCGGCTTCGCTGACTACGACCACAACTCGATCCTCGGTCTATCGAGCCTGGGCTGGGTGTGCTTCGTGGCGATCTGGTTCGTGCAACTGGCAATTCTCGCCTACGGCATGGAGATGGTTCGGCGTTACGAAGCGTTCGCCGGGCCGGTGATTCTGCTGACCGTCGCCGCCCTCGCCGGGTGGATGTACTTTCAGGCCAACGCGACCATCGCCTGGTCGATCCGCGTACCGCTGACCGGCGGCGAGATGTGGCGCAACATCTTTGCCGGTGGTGCGTTGTGGCTGTCGATCTACGGCACGCTGATCCTCAACTTCTGCGACTTCGCTCGTTCTTCGCCGTGCCGCAAGACCATCAAGGTCGGCAATTTCTGGGGCCTGCCGGTAAATATTCTGGTGTTCGCCAGCATCACCGTCCTGCTCTGCGGCGCGCAATTTCAGATCAATGGACGGATCATCGAAAGCCCGACCGAAATCATCGCCGCGATTCCCAACACCTTCTTTCTGGTGCTCGGCTGCCTGGCGTTCCTGATCGTCACCGTGGCGGTGAACATCATGGCCAACTTCGTCGCCCCGGCCTTCGTGTTGAGCAACCTGGCGCCCAAATACCTGACGTTCCGCCGCGCCGGGCTGATCAGCGCGACCATCGCGGTGCTGATCCTGCCGTGGAACCTCTACAACAGCCCGTTGGTGATCGTGTATTTCCTGTCCGGCCTCGGCGCCCTGCTCGGCCCGTTGTACGGCGTGATCATGGTCGACTACTGGCTCGTACGAAAAGGTCAGGTCAACGTGCCGCAGTTGTACAGCGAAGACCCTAACGGCGCTTATTACTACAGCCGCGGAGTCAATTTACGCGCTGTCGCGGCGTTCATTCCTGCCGCGCTGATCGCCATTGTCCTGGCGCTGGTACCGGGTTTTGACAGCGTATCGCCCTTCTCCTGGCTGATTGGTGCCGGGATTGCCGGGATGCTCTACCTGATCATCGCCAAACGGCAGCCCCATTACGCAGATGTCAGCGGTGAAGCCATCGCCGTCGATAACGTCAGCCATTAATCCCTTGGCGGCCCGGCTGCGTCGGGCCGCAGAACCACCCGTTATTAAGGACTTCCCATGCGAATTCTCGTGGTCAACGTCAACACCACCGAGTCCATCACCCAGGCCATCGCGCGTTCGGCTCAGTCCGTGGCCGCGCCAGGCACGGAAATCATCGGCCTGACGCCCTACTTCGGTGCGGACTCCATCGAAGGAAATTTCGAAAGTTATCTGGCCGCCATCGCGGTGATGGATCGAGTGATGGCTTATGACCAACCCTTCGACGCCGTGATCCAGGCCGGTTACGGCGAACACGGCCGCGAAGGTTTGCAGGAGTTGCTCAACGTGCCGGTGGTGGACATCACCGATGCGGCGGCCAGCACCGCCATGTTCCTCGGCCATGCCTACTCGGTCGTCACCACGCTGGACCGCACCGTGCCGCTGATCCAGGATCGCCTCAAACTGTCCGGACTCTGGGACCGTTGCGCGTCGGTGCGGGCCAGTGGTTTGGCGGTACTGGAACTGGAATCCGATCCTGAACGTGCGCTGGAGGCAATTATTCGTCAGGCGGAATTGGCCGTGCTGGAAGACAAGGCCGAGGTGATTTGCCTGGGCTGCGGCGGCATGGCCGGACTGGATGAACTGATTCGTCAGCGCACCGGGGTGCCGGTGGTGGAGGGTGTGACCGCGGCGGTGACGATTGCCGAGTCGTTGGTGCGATTGGGCTTGTCGACGTCCAAAGTGCGGACTTATGCGACGCCGCGGTCGAAGAAAATTATCGGCTGGCCGGGGCGTTTCGGGCGGTAGACCGCGTTATCGTTCCTCGCGGGCAAGCCTCGCTCCTACAATGGGTCTGTGTCGTTCACAAATCCAATGTGGGAGCGAGCCTGCTCGCGATGGCCGCTCCTCGGTTTTGAAGCTGGCTCATAGCGCACTAAACCGCTGCCCCAACCCCTGCTCCGCAAACTGCTCAATGACGAAATCCACAAACGCCCGGGTCTTGCCGGGCAGCAGTTTGTGCTCCGCGTAATAGATCGAAATGTTGCCATCGTCGACAAACCAGTCCGGCAGCACCCGCTGCAAGGTCCCGGCCTCCAGATAGCCCACGGCAAACGGCATGCTCACCAGCGCAATGCCCAACCCTTGGGCGGCCGTGGCGCAGGCTGCCTCCGAATCACTCATGGTCATCCGCGCCTTGAGCGTCAGCGGGCTGTGTTGCTGGGTGCGGCTGGTCAATTGCCAGGAGCGCACACGCCCCGTCTGCGGCGATCGAATCAGGATGCCATCGTGATGCTTCAGATCATCGGGCTCGGCAATCACCTCACGCCCTGCAAGATAATCGGCTGACGCGACAAGCACCCTATGGGCCGGCGTCAGCTTGCGCGCAACCACCCCCTGCGGCAGCTCGAATCCCCCACCAATCGCCGCATCGAAACCCTGAGCGATCAGGTCGACCTGACGGTTATCGAAATGCCAGTCCGGGTTGATCGCCGGAAAACGCCGCAGAAACTCCCCGAGCAACGGCACGACATACAACCGCCCGAACACCGTACCCATGCTGACCTTCAACGTCCCCGCGGGTAGCCCCTCGGCGCTGGCCAGATTGGCCACGGCATTCTGGATCGTGTGAAGACTGGAACTCACTTCGCCGAGAAACCGATGACCCGCTTCAGTGAGCGTCAGGCTGCGAGTGCTGCGCTGAAACAGCCGCACACCCAGCCGCGCCTCAAGTTTTGCAACACTCTTGCCCACCGCCGCCGGGGTCAGACTCAGACGGCGCGCGGCTTCGGCGAAGCTGCCGACCTCGGCACTGCGCACGAAGCATTCGATACTGCTGAAGGTTTCCATAAGCGCCACTATGAACTTCTGGTTTACACAGACTATCGCAATTACCGTCTACTCAGCCGGTAACCCTGAATCGATACTAGGCTCCATCAACCGAGACATCTCGCCTCGGGACTTTGGAGATCGATATGACTACTCAGAACCTCAGCGGCAAAGTGGCTTTGATTCAAGGCGGATCCCGCGGTATCGGCGCCGCCATTGTCAAACGCCTGGCCGCTGAAGGCGCGACAGTGGCCTTCACCTACGTCAGCTCCACGGCCAAAGCCGAAGAATTGCAAAACAGCATCACCGGTAACGGCGGCAAAGCCCTCGCCATCAAGGCTGACAGCGCCGACGCCGAGGCCATCCGCAACGCCGTGAGCGCCACCGTAAAAGCCTTTGGTCGCCTGGACATTCTGGTCAACAACGCTGGCGTGCTGGCCGTTGCACCGTTGGAAGATTTCACACTCGAAGACTTCGACCAGACCCTCGCGATCAACGTACGCAGCGTATTCATCGCCACCCAGGCCGCAGCCAAGCACATGACCGAAGGCGGTCGCATCATCAACATCGGCAGCACCAACGCCGACCGCATGCCCTTCGCCGGTGGTGGCCCGTACGCCATGAGCAAGTCGGCGCTGGTCGGCCTGACCAAAGGCCTGGCGCGCGACCTCGGCCCGCGCGGCATCACCATCAACAACGTGCAACCGGGCCCGGTCGACACTGACATGAACCCGGCGAGTGGCGACTTCGCCGAAAGCCTGATCCCGTTGATGGCGGTGGGTCGTTACGGCAAAGCGGAAGAAATCGCCAGCTTCGTCGCCTACCTCGTCGGTCCGGAAGCTGGCTACATCACCGGTGCCAGCCTGACCATCGACGGTGGTTTCGGCGCCTGATGTTCTGAATCACGCCTAAAAAAACGCCGGCAACCTGATCAGATTGCCGGCGTTTTCATGTACGCGGCTTTAAGCCCATTCGAGCGCTGGCAAACCGCAAGCGCTGGGCTTGAACGCTTTTAGCGTACGAAGAATGCCATCGGCGTGTGCGTACTTTTCGTCAGCCATCGCCGCATCCGGGATCGCAATCGCCGTCATCCCCGCCGCTTTCGCCGCCGTGACACCGAACGGCGAATCCTCGAATACCAGGCAATCCTCGGGCGCTACACCCAGGCGTCGCGCCGCCGTGAGGAAGATGTCCGGTGCCGGTTTGGCTGCGCCGACTTCCGGGTCATCGGCCGTCACGATGAAATCGAACAGCGCGAACCAGTCGCGGTGCAAGGTGGTTTTCTGGCCGAACGACTGACGCGAAGAACTGGTGCCCACCGCGATCGGCATGTTGTTGGCCTTCAGATGCCGAACCAGCTCTTGTGCGCCAGGCATCGCCAGCGCTGTAGGAAAACGCTCGCGCATCAGCGGTTCGCGGATCACCAGGAACTCTTCGGCGGTGATCGGCAGGTCCAGCGCCTCGACCACATAACGCGCCAGATCACCCGCGCCACGGCCGATGATGTTCTGTTTGACGCTCCAGTCGAAGACCCGACCGTAACGCGCTGCAATCATGGACGTGACCTCGGTGTAAATACCCTCGGTGTCCAGCAACAAGCCGTCCATATCGAAAATCACGGCCTTGATCGGGCCGAATTCATTCAGCGGTGCATTCATCGCATCTGATCCGTTTTCTAATGACATCCCAGAGGCGGCTCAGGTACGGCCGGGTCCGCGATCGATTAAAGGATTCAGCAGCATAGCGAGCGCGGCGGGCATAGGGCAACGGGCAATGCCTGATCGGTACTGAAACCGGCGCCGAAGTGTTGTTCATCATTTAGCGATTGTCCCTACACCAAACACTTACTTTCCCGACTTCTTTCCCCGCCGATCCCCCTCAAAGTCTCGCGCTCTGAATTGATCCGCGCGAGGGACTGTGAATGTTCATACCCGACAACCTCCTGGCCTTGAACAACACCATCGGGCTGCTGGTGGTCGCCGCCATGGACCCTGAGCACCCGGATGTCGAAGCGCTGCTCGATGACTTTCGGCTCTGCCTCAATGACTACGACACCTGGGCTGAAAGCTTCTGGACCGGTAGGGCGCTGGATGTCGAGCAAGTGTTCAAGGTCGGCAATGAGGTCCGTCTAAGCGCGCCGAAGAATTCGACCACGCCTGTCAGTGCGACTGTCGCCGCGTGCCGGGCCAGCGGTCCGTTGACCCTGGTGCATATGTTTGAGGCAGCGCGTTTCGTGCCGATCGGCAATACGCCGGTGATGCTAGAACCCTTGCTTTCGGAGGTGGCGGGTGAACAGACGTTTGGCGAGCCGATCTACAACGAGATCGGTCCCAGCGGCATTCTGGAAATCCCTGATTGCCAGCGCGGTCAGCGTTATCGCATCACCTTCTTCCCCGATGTATCCGCTGATCACGTCACAGCACTTTACGCCTCCTATCAGGGCGTCATCGGCGAGCTGGAAGGTTGGTTGCGCAACGAGTGGACGACCGAGTTCGAACCCGCGTGGGCCGGGTTCTCCCAGGCCGGTTTGATCAAGCGCTACGGCATGTTGCAGCAGGCGGACTGGCGCGGTTTCGAGAACTCGCTGAATGGTTTGTGGGATGACGTGAAACAGATTTACGCCTTGATCGCGGACCTGCAGGCCAACAGCGAAAAACTCCTTGAATACTTGACCCAAACCGAGATTGAAACACTGCTGAACGCTTCGGCGGAGTCCATCGCCAAGGTGTTGCTGATGCTGAGCGACGAGCCGTTGATGTTCATTCATCTCGCGGCGTTCACCAGTTGGCTGAGGATGCTGCCGCCGCAGTACATCGCCGAGGTCGTGGCGGAAATTCGTACGGAGATATTGATCAGTTTCCTGCTCATGTGCCTTACCGGTCCTACGGGACTGAAGTTGCGCCTGAGTGAGAAGGTGCTGTCCGGGATCAAGTCCCCGCAGACCCGACAATGGTTGGCGGCCGCCAGTTTGCGATTGGCTGAGCTTACCGCCAGGTCCGACCTGACAGCCCACGCTGGCGCGCTAAAACCGCTAATGGTCAATGCCCGGAATGCACCGATCAAACCTGCGCCCGCCGTGTCATTGCAAATCAGCGCGGGTGCTGCGCCGGTTGTGTTGGTGAAAAATCCGCTGGCCATTGCTCGCGGCAAGTCTGAAGCCATGACCAGGATTGGCAGGCTGGAACATCGCGACGATGCCCCGGATCAGGCGAAAAACCCCAACGGTGACAGCGCCGATTGCGGACCGTTGACCTGTACCAATGGCTGTCCGGTATCAATGGTTACCGGCGAAGAGTTGCTGACGCTGACCGATGGTTCACTGGACGGCATCCTGCCGTTCGACTTCACCCGGCTCTATCGCACCAGCGCCGCCGAGATCGACATCGGCCTCGGTTTCGGCTGGAGTCACTCCCTCGCCCATCGACTGGAAATCGATGGCGACTCGGTCATCTGGATCGACCACGAAAACCGCCGTACGACTTTTCCGCTGCCGAATATCGAACGCCCGACGATTCACAACAGCCTGTCCCGGGCGGCGATCTATCTCGGTGATGAACCCGAAGAACTGATCCTCGCGCAAGCTGGCGAAAAAGCGCGTTACTTCCACTTTCGTGCAGGGCGTCTGACGGCCATTAGCGATGCCTACGGCAATCGGCTGACGGTGCAGCGGGACTCTTCTGACAGGATCAAGCGCCTCGATAACGGCACAGGCCGTTCCCTTCTGTTGCGCTATGAGCGTCGGCACATGGTCGCCGTCGAATATCAGCGTTTTCAGCCGGCCGACACCCTGGAAGACGCCTGGCGTACCGAGCACACACTGGTTGCCTACCGGTACGACGCTTGTCATCGCTTGATCGAAGCAACCAATGCCGCCGGCGAAAGCGAACGCTACGACTACGACGATCAGCACGTGATTCTGCAGCGGCAGTTGGCCGGTGGGGCGAGTTTCTTCTGGGAGTGGGAAAAGTCCGGCAAAGCGGCCCGATGTGTCCGCCATTGGGCGTCGTTTTCGCAGATGGACACGCGTTATGTCTGGGATGACAAGGGCAGTGTCACCGTCCAGAACATCGATGGCAGCGAAGAGGTTTATGTCCATGACAACCGGGCGCGGCTGGTGCGCAAGGTCGAACAGGACGGTGGTGAGCACCTCAAGGCCTACGACGATCAGGGTCGGCTGATTGCCGAGCAGGACCCGCTCGGCGTCGTCACCGAATACCGTTACGACGAGGTCGGACGGCTTGTCGCGCTGATTCCGCCGGAAGACGAGCCGACGACCTACGAGTATCGCAACGGTTTCCTGCACGCACGGTACCGCGGTAAAGCGGTGTGGAAATATCAGCGCAATGCGCAAGGCGACATCACCGAAGCGACCGACCCCGACGGTCATGTCAGCCACTATCACTACGACGAAAAAGGTCAACTGCTGTCGATCCACTACCCGGACAACAGCCGGCAAGTCTTCGTCTGGAATGGCTTGGGGCAGTTGGTTGAAGAAACGCTGCCGGACGGTGGTGTGCGGCGGTTTTCCTACGACGTACTGGGGCGGCAGATTACCCGGCAGGACGAACACGGTGCCGTTACCCAGTATCAATGGGATGCCGTCGGCCGACTGATCCAGACGACGCTTCCCACAGGCGCCAGCCGCGTCTTCAGCTACAACGCCTACGGCAAAATCACCGCCGAGCGCGATGAACTGGGCCGCGTCATCCGCTACGAATACGTCGACGATCTGCACCTGGTCAGCCGCCGGATCAATCCCGACGGCACCCAGTTGAAGTACCGCTACGACAACGCGCAGCTGTTGCTCACGGAAATCGAAAACGAATCCGGCGAAAAATATCTCCTGGACTACACGCCCAATGGCCTGATCCGACAGGAAACCGGATTCGACGGTCAACGCACGGCGTACGCCTACGACCTCAATGGCCATCTGCTGGAGAAAACCGAGTACGGCGAGGACGGTTCGCAGCTGGTGACGGGTTATCAACGGGACTCGGCCGGACGGTTGCTGGTCAAAACCCTGCCCGACGGCATCAAGGTTGAATACCACTACGACAGCCTCGGCCGGTTGGTCAGCGTCGATGACGGCCACGACCATCCGCTGGAATTTGAGTACGACCAGCAGGACCGCCTGATCAGCGAACACCAAGGCTGGGGCACCTTGCGTTATGGCTACGACGCTTGTGGCCAACTCAATCGCCTGCGCCTGCCGGACGGCAGCAAACTCGATTACCACCACGCCAAGGGCGGTGCGCTGACGGCCATCGACCTCAACGGCAGTCGATTGACGTCGCATACCTTCTTCGCCGGGCGCGAACTAAACCGCCAACAAGGTTTGTTGCTCAGCGATTATCAGTATGACGACCAGGGCCGTCTGAAAGCCCACGCTGTCAGCCAACACCTCCAACCGCTGTATCGCCGCGACTATGCCTACAGCGACAACGGCAATCTCGACCATATTGCCGACACTCGACACGGCCAACGCAGCTATCAATACGATCCACTCGACCGTCTGATTCGCGTCCGACATTCCCGCGATCAGCAACCGGAAAGCTTCGCCCACGACCCGGCGGGCAACCTGCTGATGCAGGATCGTCCCGGCCCGTCCACCGTCAAAGGCAACCGCCTGTTGATGCAAGGCGACCGCCATTACGACTACGACGCCTTTGGCAACCTGATCCGCGAGCGCCGCGGCACCGGGCAAAAACTCGTCACCGAATACAGCTACGACTGCCAACATCGGCTGATCGGCGCCACCCTGCCCAACGGCAGCCAGGCGACCTACCGCTACGACGCCTTCGGCCGCCGCATCAGCAAAACCGTCGACGGCAATACCACCGAGTTCTTCTGGCAAGGCGACCACCTCATCGCCGAAAGCAGCCGCGAGCATTACCGCAGCTACGTCTACGAACCGGGTACTTTCCGCCCGCTGGTCATGCTCGACGGCAAAGGCCCACACCAGGCCTGCCCGTTCTACTACCAACTCGACCACCTCGGCACACCGCAAGAACTCACCGATTACAGCGGCGACATCATCTGGGCCGCCCGATACACAGCCTATGGCCGCCTGACTCGCCTCAACCGTGACACCCATCAGGTGCTTGATCAGCCATTGAGGTTTCAGGGGCAGTATTTCGATGCAGAGACGGGCCTGCATTACAACCGGCATCGCTACTACAATCCGGATGTTGGACGGTATTTGACGCCGGATCCGAGCAAGTTGGCGGGCGGGTTAAACGGGTACCAGTACACTCGGAACCCGATAGGGTGGGTTGATCCGCTGGGGTTGAGTGAGTGTCCTGGGGGGGATGGGTGTAAGAAGCCGTCGTTTGGGGATGAGGATCCGGCGGGGAAGGTTGGGGTTGATGGGGGGGGGCCCGGCGCTCCATCCACGAAACCAAAAAATCGGTACTTGTACCGCGGAGACTCCAGAGAAGACTGGGAGATTTTTGAAGCGGGGTTTGAGCCCTTAGGAGACAGTATGGATCTCTACTTACATGCGTTGGACAACCGGAGCCCACCCAGTTTTTTTGTCAGCACTTCGACCTCGGAAAAGGAGGCCATAAAATTCGCAACGGGATACGGTTTTGATGATGGCTTCGTCTATGTAATAAAAAACATTCGCGGAATAGATGTGAATAAAAGGCTTGGCATGATTTCGCCTCACAGGAAGGAGGTTGAAATCGCGTTCCCAGGAGGAATAGACAGCCACGACATCCTCGGTGTCACCCCCGTCAACGCCGATGGCAGTTATAAGGGCTACTCAACCCCTAACCCGCGCAGGAAGTGATCATGAAAACAATAGAAATATCTATCAATACCCACGGAGTCATTCAGAAGGTCGCAATCGAGTGCGATCGACAAAACCCGACTTTAACTTACATACTGGAGAACGGCTTAAGAAAAACATATACAGCCCATGATCTTTTCGTATGCCTAGGACTGTTAAGAGCCGATTTTCCAGAAACAAAATTTTTATGTAAAGGCGCCAAACTCAACGTTTACCCCTCACGTATGTCATCGCAAATGTCTGCTGGGGTAGTGGCGTATGAACTACACATGGGCAAGCCCGCCGAATCGGAAGATATCGTAAATATTTTCGACTATGAAGAAAACGACATCACACAGGATATTCAACAACAAAGGGATTACTACAAGCGATGGATTGAGTCACTTATAGAATAGATCCAACTTATATCTGCCTAAAATCACCCAACACAAAACGGTCATTAATGGCGTTGAAGGGCAAGCGATCAAAGAAACGATCAGATCACCTCATCCTATCCAATGGGAGGTAAACCGTGAAGAAAGAAGATAAGAGTGGCGCTTTTCAGAAGCTTGAGGCCTGGACTGGTGATTCAGAAAACTCCAACCAAACTGCCTATTCCAACGAGCTTGTGGCCAGCATGGTGTTGTGTGATTTTTACAGCCGAGGTTTGGATTAAACTTGCAGCAACAGTGTTGAACCACTCCACGCCAAACCCAAGCAGGAGATAAAATGGAAACCACCAAAATATCCATAATCGTTGACGGCCAAGAGGAGCAGGCACAACTGCAATACGATGCTGCCAAAATATTTATAATCTTCTCAATGAAAAATGGTTTCCGTAAAAAATATGAAAGCGAAGACCTCTACTTATGCCTGGCAAAAATCAGACATGATCTTCCACATATAAAATTCCTATGTAAAGGATCTAAACTTAATGTAACCCCATCCAGAATGTGTTCTCAAATGAGTGGTGGATTCGTCGCATACGAACTAACAATGGGAAAATCCGCAACATTCGACGACATCGCTCACATATTCAACCACGAGGAAAATGATATTGCACAAACATTGGAAGAGCAGAAAGAATTTTATAAAACCTGGCTACAATCGCTAAAGCCGGAATAATGAAAAATAAGCGAACAGATCTATTTTATGTATATTGAGCTAAGCACGCTGATCGCCGTTCAAAACATATCAACAAGGATTATTCTCTACGGTTAAAATGAGGGTGTCCTAGATTTTGTGTAAACGGGATTTTTATTAAACCGTTAACAGCCGATCTTCGAACTGGATACTGAAGCGATTCAAGGCCGCTTTCCAGTCCCGGATCGGCATCGTCCACTTCTTGCTGATGTTGTTCAGCGCCAGATAAAACAGTTTCATCACCGCGTCATCGGTCGGAAATGAGGCGCGCGTTTTGATCACTTTGCGCAGGCTCATGTTGATCGATTCGATGGCATTGGTGGTGTAAATCACCTTGCGAATTTCGGCTGGATAGTCAAAAAACGGGATCACCCGAGCCCAGTTTCGCCGCCATGACAGGCTGATCGACTGGTACTCGGCATCCCATTTGGCTTCAAATTCGCAGAGTCGTTGTTCGGCCAATTCGGCGGTTGCCGAGGTGTAAATCAGTTTGAGATCAGCCGCCACCTCTCGCTGCTTTTTCCACGACACGAAGTTCAAGCTGTTGCGCACCATGTGCACGATGCACAGCTGAACGACGGCTTTTGGGTAGACGGCTTCAATGGCTTCAGGGAAACCTTTGAGACCGTCCACGCAGGCGATGAAGATGTCCTGCACGCCCCGATTCTTGAGTTCGGTCACCACTTGCAGCCAGAACTTCGCGCCTTCGGTTTGAGCGATCCACAGACCCAGCACTTCCTTGTGACCGGCCATATTGACGCCGATAGCCAGGTAAACCGCCTTGTTGCGCACGGCGCCAGCGTCACGCACTTTGACGTGAATGCAGTCCAGATAGAGGATCGGGTACAGCGCGTCCAGTGGTCTGGCTTGCCACAGCTTGACCTCGTCACTCACCGCGTCGGTAATCGCCGAGATCAGGCTGGGAGAGACCTCTGTGCCGTACATTTCCTGTAAGTGAGCCTGGATTTCTCTGACACTCAAACCGCGAGCGTAGAGAGAGATGACTTTGTCATCGAAGCCCGTCCAGCGGGTTTGATGCTTGGCCACCAACTGCGGCTCGAAGGACGCCTGCCGGTCGCGAGGGATGTCGAGCGGCAGTTCGCCGAAGTCGCCCTTCAGGGTTTTACCGCTGTGACCGTTGCGCGCATTGGCGGCGGTGTTGGTGATCGCTGCGCTTTTGTCGTGCCCCAAGTGTTCGGTCATCTCGGTTTCAAGGGCCCGCTCCACCAGCATCTTGGTGAGCTGTTTGAGCAGGCCGTTTTCGCCGATCAGATCTTCGGGCTTTTTGTAGTTGGCCAGCAGACTGTCGGCCAGTTTAACCAGTTCAGGATCAGGCTTGACTCGTTTGGCGCGCTTGGGTTTTGGCTCGGTCATTGGATTTCCTTGGGGTAGGCAGTCTCCTGCCAAATGACCGTTTACACAAAACTAATTACACCCTCGTTAAAATCCATCTTGGCGCCACGAAAGCCCAGCAATTCGCTGGGCTTCAAATTGAGATGCCTAACAACTTAATCCCCCGAACTACCGGATTCTCCAGACCCACTCCCAGAACCGCTCCCATTCGAACCTCCACCGCTCATCGCCCCGCTTTCCTTCTTCGGGCTGGTGCTACTTCCGTTTGCATCACCACCATTCCCACTCTTAATAGCGTCAGGCGGCAACGCCTTCTCGTCCGCGGTGCCCGCATTCATTTCGGAGTACGGTGGCCTCCCGCCCTTATCCACAGGTGCATCTTTGCCGCAGGGCTGAGCAAACGCCGACATTGAGCCGGCCAACAACACGCCGATCACCGTCAGGGCTGTCAATTTTGACCTGATCATGGTGTATCTCCTTTAAAAGGTGCGTACCTGATTTCTGGCAGCCATCGCTTTTCAAAGGTGCCGCACAATCGACGAGTGGCGCTGCGCTACTGCGTATGTTCAGCTCGGTTCGTTTGAGCCGTCTTCACCGGCAATGTCCGGGTCGTCAGGTAGAGCTTCAACATCCCCGCGCTTCACTTCATCAGACGGCAATTGCTCTACAGCCGTGTCGTCATCAGGCGGACGCTGATCGCGACTGAGGGGATCAGTCGGTGAAGGCAGCGGATATTCGGGGGTATCGTCGATGTCGGTGTCTTTCGGATCAGCGTTCATAAAGCACCTCTCGTGAGGCCTGAAAAGCAGGCCTTGAAGTTTCGAGGATTGCGCGCTGCATTGCGTTCGATCAGAGAGACGATCGGTCAAGTCCCTCACACAGCAGGGTCAATGTTCGCCCTCATTCTTCCTCGTCTTCGAACTCGATATTTCCGACATCGCCCGCATCATCGGAATCATTGAGCGGCACCGTTGCGTCATCCATCAGTGAGCCTGGGTCTTCGTTTCCAGGATCGTTAATAAACGGAAGCCCGCTCGAGTCATTTTCTTCCTTATCTTCGGTTTCAGGAGTCATGGCATGCCTCACAACGTTACAGACTGTATGAAGTTCGAGGCGACTCACGACCAAACGTTCCAGATTCCTATTACCAGGAAAGAAAAACCCGGCGCGGGGCCGGGTTTCTGGTGTAGTTCAATGTCGAATCAGTGATGTTTATTCTTGTGCTTGTTTTTATGCTTATGTTTGTGGCCGCTACTGGAGTGCGAACTGTCGTTATCGTTACCCAAGTTGTTGCCTACCGCCCCACCCGCTGCGCCGCCCAGGCCCGCGCCAATGGTGGAACCGGTCTTGCCGCCCAAGCTATTGCCGATCACCGAGCCACCGGCCGACCCCAAACCACCACCAATCGCCGCTTCTGTGCGACTGCCCTTGTTCGCGCCGACCGCGCTTCCTGCCGCGCCGCCTACACCAGCGCCAATCGCGGCACCTGTGCTGCCGCCCATTTGCCGGCCGACCACGTCACCTAGCGCACCGCCAATACCACCGCCAACTGCAGCGGTGCCGTCACCGGCGGCCATTGCACCTTGAGCGACCAAAAGTCCCAGAACCAACGTGGACAATGTCAAACGCATGATATGAACCTCTAAATTCCGTATCGGGGGTAAGAGAACGCGTTACGGATGGCGTGAGTCTAGCGTTTTCATCACACCAGCGCTGATCGTTGGACAGCTGTAGTTTCGAAGAGTGTGAAGAAGAAATATCCAGATACGAAAAGCCCGACATCAAGCCGGGATTTTTCAGCTGATCGATCAGGATCAGTGACGCTTGTGACCTTTGGCCAGGTTGCTGCCCACACCGCCGCCCAATGCGCCGCCCAAGCCTGCGCCAATGGTGGAACCGGTCTTGCCGCCCAGGCTGTTGCCGATCACCGAACCGCCGGCCGCGCCGACACCACCACCAATAGCGGCTTTAGTGCGGCTGCCTTTGCGTGCGGCAACAGCACTGCCGGCCGCGCCCGCGACACCCGCACCAATCGCTGCACCGGTGCTGCCGCCCATGCTCTGGCCGACCACATTACCCAGCGCGCCACCCAAACCACCACCAATGGCGGCAGTGCCATCACCCGCGGCCATCGCACCTTGAGCAACCAAAAGCCCCAGAACCAAAGCAGGCAGTGTTAAACGCATGACAAGAACCTCAAAAAATGGGGGTAACCGAAAGGGGGCGAGATTGAATGCTTTAGAGGAGACAAAGTCCAGACACGCACGGGTACAACCTCGCATTAGGCGACGGTTGGACAGCGTTTTTAGAAAAGGTTTTATGACAGGCAAAAAAAAGCCCGCTGGGGAACGGGCCAGGTACTGCTTTCTAACGGATGAGTTGAGCCTACGTAGGTAGGTGTGAAAAGTTTGTGAAAAAAAACACCGACAGCGGGTTATGTATCAGTAGTCCAAATCCCACAATCGACCTTGTGAAAATGAAAACCCCGCTCAATGGCGGGGGCTGTCCGGTTGACGGTTACTTCCTGGAAGACGGCATCCTCTTGGGCAAGAAATTCGCCTTTTCGGTTCGGGGCACCTTGGATTTCAATTTGGCGACCCGGACCCGGCTTTCACCAAAGCCCGGCATATACTCCGCTTGACCACACTGCACGCAATTGTTGATCGGAAACTCAGATCCGTCGTCTTCGATATACGAATCAGCCATACCTTTCCCCTCTCAAAAAAGGGTCGACACCGGCAAGCCCTATTTGCCTGAAAAATATCGACCTTCAACGCTTGGAGACTAGTCAGTCATTACTGGACTTGTAGTTCGGATTATTGCGTCCCCGACGAACGGCCTCGTGACTCAATCACCTCAACTGGACCGCCGTCCCGGTCACGAACACCACCACCATTCCGCCCTTCCCGGCCGGCATGCTGATCTCATAATCAAGCCCCACCACCGCATCAGCCTGAAGTGCCTGCGCCCGCTCCTTCAACTCGTCGGTCGCCTGAATCCGTGCCTCATTCAGCGCCCGCTCCAATGTCTGAGAGCGCCCACCGAAAAAATCCCGCATCCCGGCGAACATATCGCGGATCACATTGACACCCTGCACCGACTCGGCACTGACGATGTCCAGATAGGCGGTGATTTGTCGGCCTTCGATGGTGTGGGTTGTGGTGGTGATCATTAAATCTCCTTCTTCATGGCCCGAGGATAATTACTCAAGGCAACCTGAACAGATGTTGAGCCAACGCATCAATCGCCGGCAAGGAGCTTTCCCACGATGCATCACCACAATTCCGTCGGTGCAGGTGACCGCGAAGGATTGATCCCAGGTCAACGGAGCTTTCGCGCCCAGCGAGACGAAGCTGATCGCGTTTTGCGAGGTCGCTGGCCTCAGCATCGGGGAAAGTCTTGGTCGTGGATGTAGTGGCGAATAAGGAGGCGGCGCTTATCAGCGCGGCGGAGAGGGAAATAGCGATGCGGCGGGAAGCGGCGCGAGGGTGAGACATAGTGTCGATTCCATTCGAGGGGTTTTGGGCAGTCCAACAGGTTAGAGCAGCTTGACCAACACTGCGGTGACAGTTGCGGTGACAGTGGCCACCGTGCCAATCAACCCAGTCGCCACAGCCACCGGATACCAAAAAGTTTC
Organism: Pseudomonas sp. LS2P72; assembly: GCF_054897865.1. Classification (NCBI taxonomy): domain Bacteria; kingdom Pseudomonadati; phylum Pseudomonadota; class Gammaproteobacteria; order Pseudomonadales; family Pseudomonadaceae; genus Pseudomonas; species Pseudomonas sp. LS2P72. The sequence goes on along the minus strand of NZ_CM142708.1, from coordinate 2,482,917 downwards.
ACGGGTCATCTTCCCGGCCTCAGCGTTCAGCTTGCGCTGCTCAGCCATCAGCTTGACGATCTCCACATGAACCTTTTCCAGTTCGGCCTGTTTCATGGTGAATTCCTGCATAACGTGCGTTCGACCTTCCAGATAATAGGCCGCGTTATGTGCCTTGCCCGTTGATCCATTGTGCCCCAAAGGCGCAACGCTAATACCCCTCACGAACCGGCTCGTGTCAGGTGCCGAAACCTATGAAAGCACCCACCTATCTGGCTTTCCAGCATTACTTCCCACATGCCTATCACCCTTCCTACATGAATTTCGGAAGCGCCTTCACCAATGGGCCTGGACCAATAACATTGGCATCCACGAAATCCAGACGCCAGAAACCACAAAACCCCTGACTTCTCTCGAAGTCAGGGGTTTGGGTTACATCGAATTTGGCGGTGAAGGAGTCCGCCATTTTAATGTTTCTAGAAGTACATAGACGTTTAATTACTTCTATAAAAATTCCATAAAAACATATAGTTGCAGTATATTTTTTCTTTGATGGTCCAAGCATGACTACGGAAAGCCAGGGTCCAAGGTATGGGCTGGAGTATGGGCTGGCATTCATTTAGATTGAGTCATCATCCTTTCAAATAGGAAGTGAGTGATGGCATCTCTGACGACGAAAGCGGTAGAAAAAATAGTCAGATCAGGGTTACCCGGAATGACCAACGATGGTGACGGCCTCTACTTGAAACTCGGCCGTACCGGTGGCGCAAGCTGGATCTTCCGCTACAAGCTTGCTGGCAAGAGCCGAGACATGGGACTGGGCAGGCACCCCGAAGTAAGCCTTGCGGTAGCTCGTGAGAAAGCTGCAGAAGCCAGAAAGCTGAGCAAGTCAGGCGTCGATCCGCTAACCAGTCGGGATGAGGAGATGGAACGGCAACGGCTGGAAAAAAAAGCTGAACGTTTAGTTCAGGATGCAGCCAGGGCCAAAGCAATCACTTTCAAAGAAGTTGCTCTCGACTACATCGCTGCCCACAGAGCAGGCTGGAAAAATGCAAAGCATGCTCAGCAGTGGGAGAACACTCTGGCTACTTATGCGTTCAAGACCATAGGCGATCTTCCGACGCAGGAAATAGGCATTGAGCATGTGCTGAAAATCCTCAAGCCGATTTGGACAGTAATACCCGAAACCGCCAGCCGTTTGCGAAACCGCATCGAACTGGTACTCGATGCAGCAAAGGCCAGAGGGCTGCGTGATGGAGAAAACCCCGCTCGATGGCGTGGACACCTGGACAAACTGCTACCACCTCGCGCAAAAGTGCGCGGGGTGAAGCATCATGCAGCAATATCGTGGACAGAGCTTCCCGCCTTCATGGCGCCCCTTGAGAAAGTAAATGATCTGAGTTCTAAAGCATTGCGCTTTACCATCCTGACTGCCTGCCGAACCAGTGAGGTGCTTGAATCGACGTGGGCAGAGATTGATGTGGCAGCAAGGGTATGGACCATTCCTGCGCCGAGGATGAAAGCGGGGAAGGAACACCGGGTGCCTCTATCAAAAGCGGCATTGGATTTACTCGCAGGGCTTCCTCGCGTTGAAGGAAACAATCACCTATTTGCGGGGGCTCGCAAAAAGCGGCCTCTGAGTAATATGGCGATGTTGATGGCATTGCGTCGGATGAAGCGGGACGATCTCACGACGCATGGATTCCGCTCGACTTTCAGGGATTGGGCGAGTGAAGTTACTCACTATCCTCGGGAGGTCTGTGAGCAGGCGCTCGCGCACGCCGTAGAGAATGCGGTAGAGGCGGCTTATCGACGTGGCGATCTTTTTGAAAAGCGGCGAATACTGATGGAGGATTGGGCGCGATATGCCACAGGGCATGCGGCAGCAAATACTATTGAATGAGAAGCGAGATGCTCAAGCCATCATCTCACCTCGTTTATCGAATGGAGGATGGCGACAGCGGCGACACCGGCGACAACCCGCGTAATACCTGGTTTGCAGCATGGCGACAGAAGTGGCGACTGTCGCCGTTGCAAGCCTCGCTCGTGGGGCCTTTTCAGCTAAGCCCACGCGAGCGGGAAGGCTCCGCATTCCCGTCCGCGTGGGCTCACATTAAAAACCGACGAACGATTACCCGGCCATGGAAAGCCACCGGCCTCCAAGGTCTTCCAGCGCTACCGATTGGCGCAACAGTCGCCCACAAAATGCTGTTGACCGCGAGCAGAGCGAGCGTTACACCAGAATCGTACAAGCGCTGTCCTCGACAGCACCCAGGTAGCCAGAACCTTTAAGGCTACGCCACACCGTGGTGGTTCTCCCAAAGTGCGATGAGCGTCCGGTGGCTCGCACGGTCACTCACCGAGTGATGGATGCCTACTTCAGATCATTGCCATTGCAACAAATACATCCCCCTACCCAGCTGCCCTGCAGCAACCTTTCTGCTTGGTCATTTCACTGCGCCAACCTGCGCCCGTCTCTTTCTCCCGGAAAGAGACGGGCGCTCCAACCGCTGCTGCAGCCCAACTTGTACAAGGCTTTGCGGCATTCCCCCTCGTGACAATCGGCGTGACAAACACCGAAGTCACCAGCAACAGCGATGCAGATGATGGTGCCGCAGCCCAAGGAATGGACTGCACCTGACTGACAGTCAGGCATGCCCCGATCATCGCATCCCTGCCTTCACCCGACTCAGGATCTCGCGGCGCTGGTTTCGTCAGCCAGTGCAGCCTCCACCCGCCCACCTCTATCGGTGTTCAGGAGGCCAGATCATGAGGTGCCCAAGCTCCCGGTCGTAAGGAGCCGCCAGTCCCGCGTTAGTGGACAACCCTCACAGGTCGCAGGGGGCCTTGATCCCTGATAACACTCAACAACCGTGGCGGGAAGAGTGAGGACGAAGTCGATAACTTCAGGAGAATAGCGATGCAACTGTGCGAAGCGTTCGAGCCACCACAACCATTGCTGGAGTACCAGCAGGCGCCACTGCCCTACCCGGTCGAAGCACTCGGAGAACTGTTGGGCCCTGCGGTCGACCGACTGGCCGAGGTGATCGGCGTGCCCTGCGCCATGGCTGCACAATCGGTGCTGGCCAGCGCGGCCCGGGTGAGCCAGGGTCATGCCAATGTCCAACTCGATGGCCAAACCTATCCGTTGTCCCTCTACCTACTGACGGTGGCATCCTCGGGGGATACCGCCTCTTTATTGGTCGTGCTGATCACTCATCGCTGGCTGAGCAGCCGCGACGGAAAAACTTTCGAGGTCCGCCATGTTTCGCCTCAATGACGCGGTGCGCCGCTACCAGGCGCAACATCAATCGCAGCCTGAATCGCGGCGTGTCGCCGCCTCTGTCGCCACCCTGTCGCCACGCGCCAGGCCAGAAACGACGCGGGTTGTCGCCACTGTCGCCGCTGTCGCCACACCACCAATTGAGCCTGCCAACCTCGCCCGGCTGATCGAGCAACTGTGGAAAGAAGGGGCACTGCTGCAACACCAAGAGAACGCCCTCCTGATCCGCCCGACGCACTGGCAGCAGCTGGACAGGCTCAGCCCTCACTGGAAAGCCCTGCTGCTCTTTCTACAAACAAACGAAAACGGTGATGAAGATGGCTCTGATCGGTCGGCGTGAGAGTCGCAACTTTGGCTTTGGCCACCAGCTGAGCTACGCCGGCCCACAAGCGCTCAAGGAACTGTTTGCCGGCGGCCACTTCGCCACGGTCAAAGCGCATAGCGATCGTTGGCAAGCGTTCGTGCGTTGGTGTCAGTCAGAGGACGGCCCCGGTTACAACGATGTGCGTCAGATCGATCAACGGACACTGCAAGACTACTCGGCAGGCTGACAGCCATTCTGGTGAATGGTGATTCGGTGCAGGAACAACCTGTTGAAGCTCGGCCACTGCTTCTCAAGCGTTACGTCACACACGATGACGAGCATGGAACGAAAGTAAGAGACGGCTGCAGCGGCCGCACGGGAACTACAACAACAGTCGGTTGACCCGATGGTAGAGATCCTCAGCCCACTTCTGGATAAGCAACTGCCGCCTTTCGACAGAGACATTGGCCGTTACGCGAGCATGGCGCGTGCAATCGCGGTGGACTGTGACGGGATCGTACCGGGAAGGCTGACCCCGAACAGGTACGCGAATGCGATGGAAGTGTTAGGTGCTACCCCAACGCAACTACCGCCAGGTACAAAGCCTGGTGCTGGCGCCGGCCCACCTACTGGAGCGACAAACGCCCAGATGACTGGGATCAGCACATAGACCACGGCACCGCCTCCGACGACTACTCTAAAACAGAGGTGTCCGATCATGAGTAACCTAAACCGGAGCAGCGCGGAGCTGGAACGGAAATTGGAAGCCGAGCGCAGCGAATGGAGAGCATGGCGTGCGCGGTACGACAACGATATCGCTGACTTCAAGGAAGAGATTACCTACCTGTGGCGCCGCATTGAGACACTGCGGTGCTGGGCCGAGCCGGCCCTGCGGGAACTAGTAGTTGGTAACCCGCTATACGATACCGAGGCAAAGGTAACCCGGCTCCTCACCTACATGCCACCGAGGAATCCAGAGAGAATTCATTGCTACTCGGATGGCTATGAGTGGATGGCCAAATCGTACAGGACGTGGTTCGTGGCGCAAGATCCACGGCCCCGTAAACCAGATGAACAAGCGTCGCTCCCAGAGACCGAAGACGATGGGCAGTAACCCCAACCAGGTGGTACTGACGGAGACGGCATCATGAGCACAGATAGGAACGACGAGGGCAACCTCAGGGAATACGACCTGGAGCGCGCAGCCTACAAGGCAGTTGATCTACTGCTACCGGAAAAGGAACCGCTGAGACTGACGCCCAAGGGCATAGTCGCGGGGGCCGTGGTGGCTGCTATATCGTGCGGTTTTTTTGGGGCGATGGCCTTCATCGTAGGCGCCCGTGACCAGTGGCTGCTGCTCTGGGTTGCGGTCGGTGCGATCTTCACGCTCGGTGTTTTCCTCAACGGCGCGTACCGCCCGTTTCACAATCTCGATAGAGCCTGGCGGTATCTGTGCTTGCGCTGCTCAACCCAAGTTGGCTGGCTGATCCTCGGTCTGCTGGTCTACAGCCTCTGGCGGTAACCAAGTGACAGGCAAAACAAAGGGCACTCTCCAAGTACCCTTTTTCTGTACTCACTCGCTGGTCATGCGAACAAACCGTAGAGCGCCCCCAGTCCAACACCGTGGCGACGCCTGAGAGCAGTCCGCAGCAAAGCCACTGGTGAATCCCACCTATTGGGTCACAATGACCTGGCAACCTTGGGCACTTGATGGCGCGGATCATGAACAACGAAAACGTACACTATTTCAATGAGGCGGTCATGAAACGTCTCAAGGCCCAATTCAAATCCGGCACTAAGCTCATGATTAGAGCTGGCGACGACACTGAGGTGTGCGCCGTTGATATCGACTGGACAGTGGACGCCTACCTTTCTTTATCGAAAGAGGCTCAACTTGTTGCGGTGGAAGTGGCTCAAGCCTGCGCGGCAAAACTCTCCGGGGGTTGCAGCGAATTCAATTACCTATGTGAAATGTACATGCTACTCAAAAAAGCCGAGGCTGACGGCATGCTGCGCCTTTTAAAATAAAGGGCGCTCCCCATGGGCGCCCTCGTCGTCGTACTGCACACCGGTCATCTGCCTTTCCCTTTACCGCCCTTGCCCCTCGGCCTCTTGCCTGGGTTCGCCTGTGGAAAGTACGTCTGATCCTTGACGGGTTTCTTGGTCGTATCACTGCGCTTATCAACCATCGCTCTCAGCATCAGCAGTGCCAGGCTGGCACCGTATCCCTCACTGGCAGATTGAGCCAGCCAACGATTTGATTGGGATTAGGACGGACCTCTTGAGCCCCTGAACCTAACCTCTGTTGTTTGATAACCTCTATGTTTTACTGATGGACTGAGGGTTGTAGCTCGAGGCTACAGGCTTCACCTGAGACGTAGAGGCTGAAGGCGGTGATAAACACTAGTCTGGTGGCGAAGCTAAGGGCTGAGAATGCAAGATTGGTTGCCTTGCTGGATGCTCATGGCATCGAATGGCGCCCGCCTGCTGAGCCAGTCAAGATAGCGATTGTCCAAGCAGAACAATCACAGCAACTCGATACTGATGGAAAGCTTGCCCTATTCCGAAGCTTGTTTCGTGGTAGGACGGACGTTTATCCCATCCGCTGGGAAAGCAGGGCAGGCAAATCAGGATACGCACCCGCTTGCGCAAACGAATGGAGGCCTGGCGTTTGTGAGAAGCCCCGAATTAAATGTGGCGACTGCGGTAACCGCCAGCTGCTTCCGCTGACCGATGAGGTGGTCTATCGCCATCTGGCGGGCGAAGTGGTCGTTGGTATCTACCCCCTACTCTCTGATGACACTTGTTATTTTTTGGCGGTCGACTTCGATGAGGCCGAATGGCGTGATGATTCCAAAGCTTTTGTGCAGTCATGCCATGAGCTGAACGTCCCGGTGGCGCTGGAAATATCGCGCTCAGGCCAAGGGGCTCATGGCTGGATTTTCTTTGAGCGTAATGTTCCTGCCTGCGATGCGCGCCGCCTCGGTGCCGCAATCATCAGTCATGCCTGTGAGCGCACCCGGCAGTTGGCGCTCAGCTCCTATGATCGACTGTTTCCAAACCAGGACTATATGCCCAAAGGCGGCTTTGGAAATCTCATCGCGCTCCCTTTACAAAAGCGGGCCAGGGCCCAAAACAATAGCGTTTTTGTAGACGACTCGCTTGAGCCTCATCCTGATCAATGGGCCTTCCTGGCATCGATTCAGCGCATGAGTCCAGAGGATATCCAGCCCGTTATTATCCAGGCGATGGGTAATCGGGACCCTCTAGGGATCGCCTATGTCGATGACGAAGGTGATGCAGAACCTTGGAAAGATCGTGAATCGAGATCACGTAAATTGACATGCCCGTTGCCTGCTGCTGTCAACATCACGCAGGCTAACTTAATTTACTTTGAAAAGTCGGAATTGCCACAGCCATTGGCAAACCAGCTTGTCCGGCTCGCAGCCTTTCAAAATCCTGAGTTCTACAAAGCTCAGGCCATGCGCATGTCAGTGTGGAACAAGCCAAGGATTATCGGCTGTGCCCAGAACTTCCCCAAACATATTGCGTTACCACGTGGCTGTTTGGATGCTGCGCTGGAGCTTTTAGGGGAAAACGGGGTTACCCCTATTCTTAAAGACGAACGCTTCGCGGGCGACCCCATCGACGTGAGCTTTCTCGGGACCCTGCGTTCTGACCAAAAGGCTGCTGTCAGCGCAATGCTAAGTCATGACACCGGTATCCTCTGCGCACCGACAGCTTTCGGTAAAACTGTCAGTGCTGCTGCGTTGATTGCCGCACGTGGCATTAACACGTTGGTGCTTGTGCATCGGACGGAACTGTTAAGGCAGTGGCAAGAGCGCTTGCAGGCGTTCTTGGGAGTCGGGAATGGTGTCGTTGGTACTCTTGGGGGCGGAAAAGCGAAGCTTACAGGCATCATCGACATTGCCGTAATGCAGTCGTTATCGCGAAAAGGCGAGATCAGCGATCAGGTAAAAAACTACGGCCAGATCATCGTTGATGAGTGTCATCACCTATCCGCAGTGTCATTCGAGGCACTACTGAGGAGCGCGACCGCGCGGTACGTACTGGGACTCACAGCAACCCCAGTGCGCCGAGATGGGCAGCAGCCCATTATTTTCATGCAGTGCGGACCGATCCGACATTCTGCTGCTCGACCAGCGAGTGCGCCCCATGACCTATCTATCGTGCCTCGATTGCTGCCCAAACCAATAGTGGTCCCCGACGGCTTTGGGATTCAGGACGTTTTTCGGCGTCTAGCCGACGACTCTGAGCGGACAGCCAAAATCGTCTCGGAGATTGAGCTGGCGTACAACGAGGGTAGAAAAATTCTAGTGCTAACGGAGCGGACGGAACATGTGGATGCCCTTGAATTAGAATTGAAACAGCGCGTGCATAACCTTTTCACGCTTCATGGGCGAGTGCCTAAGAAACAGCGGATTTCCCGTATGCATGAGCTTGAGTCCCTTCCTCCTGATGCTCCACGAGTGCTGTTGGCAACAGGAAAACTAGTAGGTGAAGGCTTCGATCACCCGCCGTTGGACACGCTGGTGCTGGCAATGCCCATCTCATGGAAGGGAATCCTTCAGCAATATGCGGGGCGGTTGCATCGATCGCATGCCGATAAGGCCGACGTGCGAGTGATCGACTTCGTTGACGAGGGTAATGTCGCGCTGCTGAGGATGTGGGATAAGCGCCAGGCGGGTTACAAAGCGATGGGCTACCGCATGGCTGATTCCATGACCACCATGGACCTACTCTAACTCTAACGTGGTTGACGGTTGACACTTCAACGCCTCCACTTCCGTAGACGAATGACCGGCCGCTGTGGGGGCGACTCCGGCCCTTCGCCGTTAGTCACGTCAAGCAAGATCCTCTTAGCAAACGAACGAGGACATTTGATCAAATGCCTCAGCGCACCGAGAGCAACGTAACTGCTGAGAAAGTAAAATCATATGCAGCTTCAAAACCGGGCGCTAAACCGGGTATGACGCAACCGGGTATGACGCAAATTAACCCACCAAAACCTAGACTTCACAAGGCCTGCACCCTATGACTTCTGGTTTAACGTGTTCTACGGTCCCTACCAGAGCGTCCTCGGCAGCTACCTAGATAAAAGCATCCAGACGGTCATCGACATCCAGTCCCAGACCGGCGCTCAGTCCTCTGAAGCCTGGAGCAAGTTCATGCACCAGCAAGCACCGGTCATGCAGGATTTGATGCGCCAGTATGTCGACCAGTCAAAAAACCTCTACCTGAACACTCAGAACCTCTTCGGCCTGTTCGGCGGCATGCCACCAGGCAAGCCAGGTGCCGGTGGCGGGCCGAAAAAAATGGCGATAGGGGAGTAAACCCATCGCCATCAGTGTAACCGCTCTAATGTGACTTACTTGTTACCGCTTGTAGCCTTGGCACCAGGAGCGGTTTTACCGGCTGCAGAGGTCGCTGCGTCAAAACCGCTCTGGGCAACGTCAGCAGCCTGTTTTACGGCTTTCTGTGCGCTTTCAAAAACGGTACCGGCATTCGCCAGCGACGACTTGAACGCGGCTACAACAGGCTCGGAGCCAGCCGGTGCATTCTTGCTGATCACTTCGACGAACTCTTGCACCTGCTGGGTGCCCGCCTCAACCTGACGCGAGGTCAGTTTGGCGATTTCCGAGTGAGTGCCGACAATCAACGCTTGCACTTGGCGATTGAACTCAGCCAGGCGTTCGGCTTGCACATTTGGCTGGGTGAAAGAAGTCTGGAGCTCAGCGAGCCCTTGTAGATCACGGACTGCCAGCAGCTTGCGAAAGCCGTCGAACTGCTCCTCGGTGGAGGCCTGCAATGTCTTGAACTGCAATTGGCTGAACTGTTCAACACTGGAGAAGATTTTGCCGCTGATTTGCTGCAGGAGGTCTAGGTTGGCTTTCTGAGCGTCTTGCAATTTTTCCGAGTTAAAAAAAGACATGCTTGAATCTCCTGATACTGGAAGGCCTACATGGGCCCGAGGACGCGATAGCGATCCTGCCGGTCATCGCGTTAGCCTTAATATTGCAGCGCACAAATTCGTTTAGCAATGATTTTTTGTGCAGCGCACAAAAATCTTTCTTCTCCTGCCTCTATTCGCTATAGACTCTTAACATCGAACAGCCAGCAAAACCCTCTTTACTAATGAGGCGCAGGCAGCTGCTTCTCATGCATAACGCCAGGAGATCACCATGGGCCAGGAAGATATTATTGCATCGCAATATGAAAAATCTTCCTCTCAACGCGGCCTGTTCGAACACCTGAGTCATCTGCAGCACCTCATTACCCTGAACGTCCTTGATGCTTTGCGCCAGCGCCAGGAAAAAACCCTCGCGCCTCTGAAGTGGGGTCAACTCAGACAACCCACGCCCACTGACTGGCAGGAATACTTCACCGACCTCGGCCAACGCAGCCTGCTGTTCTGGGACACCCTGCGCCAGCGCGGCGACAATACGCAGGCCCATGAACGCGCCGGGTATCCACTGCTGCTCAAGTTCGATCATGAAACCCTGATCGCCGACTCCGATCTCCCGCTGAAGGCGAATTCTGGCGTGAACTGCACGCGTTGCTCGAAGTCCCGCTGCCGGGCTTCAGCCTGACCCAACCACCCAGTGAAACAGTTGTCATCCCGCAGGAGACCCCTTCGGAGCCATTTCCGCTTGCAGTGACGCTGTTGTCGCCGCAGACACACCACTGCCCGCTCCCGCCATCGTAGTTAAAGCCCCGAAGCGCAAAGCGAGCAAAGGGACAACAGGCCCCAAGCCTCAATGACCCTTCACAAGGGATTAGCGGTGCATCCGTTCGGCGAAGCCTGCGATCTTTTGATCTCTGCGCAAACCGACGGGGTTCATGAGTCGAACAGGCGCGAATTCCTCGAGCACAAGCAACGAATCGTCGGTTCGATACTGACCGGGGGTCATACCGAACCAACGGGTGCATGCCTTATGGAAGCTGCTGTGATCATGAAAGCCGAGCAGGTAAGTCACATGCTTCATGTTGAAATGAGAATGGCGTAAATAGAAGTCGGCCAACTGCCGGCGCACATCATTCTGGACATCCTTGAATTGCGTGCCGTCCTTTTCAAGGCCTCGTTGGAGCGTTCGCTTGCTGATTCTCAGTGCCGCCGCAATCGATTCCATATCACATCGGCCTTGCCCCTGGCTCAAGCGCTCGTTAATCAGCGCGCGAACCCTGCCAACAATAGAGTACCCGGACAACACGTCCAATTGAGCCTCGGCAAAACTGTCATGGAGTGTGGCCAACGCCTCGTTGGCCATGCTCAATGGACTCAGAAGCTCCTGGCCATCGAACAAGATGCTGTCATATGCCGCCCCGAAACTCAGCGGACAGCCAAAAAGCCGCTGATGCTCCGACGTGTCTTCAGGTTCGGGATAAGTGAACTCCACACTCAACGGTTGCGGTGACTTGCCACCTGCCAGCCAACGGCAGAAACCCAGCAGCGAAGCCAAGGCTGCATCCGTGTATTGCCGGGGTTTGACCGAGCCATGTTGCTGATGATCGAGACTGGCCAATCGGTAATGCTGCTGCTCCTGGACAAGGAAAAGGCTGAATCCGGTACCGATCAACGGGCTGAAACGAACCAGACGTTCAAGCGCCCTTTTCAGATTCGAACTGGACATCATCGTGTAGCCCACGATCTGAAAACTACTGGGATGGAATTCCCCGTAGGCTTTCAAACCGATATTCAGATCATCCGAAGCCTGAGCAGCCAAGTCCCAAAGACGATAGATAACGCTTCGCTCGCAGAATGCTCCTGGTTTACTCACGAACTCGACATCCAGTCCCGCCTCCTGGCACAGACCGTCAAGGTCCAGTCCTTGGGCCAAAAACGTATTCGCCAGCATGCTGGCATAACCTGAACTCATTCTATACATGGCGTCCTCAATGACCAATGGAACCGAACGTCCTGTCCGAAGCCGATACTGACATGCGTTGAACATATTTCAACTACGTTGCAGAAATATTAACTATCCCTTCAGTTTCAAACATTGATCCCAGTATAGGTACTCCTCATTTTTTGCCAGCGGGCACCTCCCCGCGTGGCACCGAAGGACAGGAGAACGTCACCTTCAAACACTTCCGCACGGCCCGTCGATAACCAACAATCTTCTCTCCTACAGCGTAAAAAAAATGGAGTAGAAGTATGGAGTCGCGTAGTCGTATTGCTGTAGTAACGGGCGGTATGGGCGGTATCGGTACGGCAATCAGCCAACGTCTATACAAGGAAGGATTCAAGGTAATCGTCGGCTGCAGCTCTGATTCCAGCCGCAAGAACGACTGGATTGCCAGCCAGCTGGAGGCGGGTTATCAGTTCGAATGCATCTATGGCGACGTCACCGATTGGGAGACCACCCGCAAGGCTTTCGAGATGGCTCGTGAACAATTCGGCCCGATCGATGTGCTGGTCAACAACGCCGGCATCACTCGCGACGCCTCTTTTCGCAAGCTCACCCCGGAAGACTGGAACAGCGTGATCGGGACTAACCTGACGGGCTTATTCAACACTACCAAGCAGGTCATTGAAGGCATGTTGGCCAACGGTTGGGGGCGGATCATCAATATCTCCTCGATCAACGGTCAGCGTGGCCAGTTCGGTCAGACCAACTACTCCGCCGCCAAGGCTGGCATTCATGGTTTCACCATGGCACTGGCCCGGGAAGTCTCCGGCAAGGGCGTGACCGTCAATACCGTATCCCCAGGCTACATCCAGACCTCCATGACCGCGGCAATTCGCCCGGACATTCTCGAAGGCATGATCGCTGCAACTCCGGTCGGTCGCCTTGGCCAACCCGAAGAGATCGCCTCAATCGTGGCCTGGCTGGCTTCCGATGAGTCTGCCTACAGCACCGGTGCCGATTTCTCGGTAAACGGCGGCATGAACATGCAATAACCCCGATCAGGGCAGGAATGCCCTGGTTTGCTCGACGAATTTTGTCTTTTCGATGAGGTCACGCATGAACGAAGTCGTAATCGTTGCCGCTACTCGTACCGCCATTGGCAGTTTCCAGGGTGCTTTGTCTGCAATTCCCGCGACCGAACTGGGTGCCGCAGTGATTCGCCGCTTGCTGAAGCAGACGGGTATCGATGCTGCTCAAATTGATGAAGTGATCCTCGGCCAGGTACTCACTGCCGGCGCTGGGCAAAACCCGGCACGCCAGACAGCGATCAAAGCCGGTTTGCCACACACCACGCCTGCCCTGACCTTAAACAAGGTCTGCGGCTCCGGTCTCAAGGCGGTCCATCTCGCCGTCCAGGCAATCCGTTGCGGCGACGCGGAACTGGTAATCGCTGGCGGTCAGGAAAATATGAGTCTGGCCCCCTATGTTCTGCCCAAGGCACGCACCGGCCTGCGTATGGGCCATGCGCAACTGCAAGACAGCATGATCCAGGATGGCCTGTGGGACGCCTTCAACGACTATCACATGGGTATCACAGCTGAGAATCTGGCGCAGAAGTACGAGATCTCTCGTGAAGCACAGGATACCTTCGCTGCCGCCTCGCAACAGAAGGCCGCCGCAGCCATTGAGGGCGGACGTTTCCAGAGCGAAATCACCCCGATGCTGATTCCTCAGCGCAAGGGCGAACCGCTGGTCTTCGACACCGACGAACAGCCACGTATCGACAGTACTGCGCAAGCCTTGGCAAAACTCAAACCGGCATTCCAGAAAGACGGCAGCGTGACTGCCGGCAACGCTTCGACCCTCAACGATGGTGCGGCCGTGCTGTTGCTGGCCAGCGCCGCTAAAGCACAAGCGCTCGGCCTTCCGGTACTGGCACGCATCAAAGCCTATGCCAGCGCCGGTGTGGACCCGTCGATCATGGGCATCGGCCCGGTCCCGGCTACACACCTGACCCTGCAAAAGGCCGGCTGGAGCGTCGAGGACCTGGACCTGATCGAAGCCAATGAAGCCTTCGCCGCCCAGGCGCTGGCGGTTGGCAAAGAGATGGGTTGGGACACCAGCAAAGTCAACGTCAACGGCGGCGCGATCGCCCTTGGCCATCCGATCGGCGCATCGGGGGCACGGATTCTGGTGTCGCTGGTGCACGAACTGATCCGTCGCGACGGCAAGAAGGGGCTGGCCACTTTGTGCATCGGCGGCGGACAAGGCGTCGGCCTGGCTATCGAGCGCTAACCAACGGCTTCTGAGTAGCCCATGCGCGGACTTGGGACCTTGTTCCGCGCATCAGATTGGCGTCAGGTTGGCGTCAGACAACGCTGCCCGCATTCCTGCCGCCGCTACGCCGGAGTCCGGCAAAGCGCGGCTTTTTTTCTGCCCGGCTCATCTGTATGGGCAAGGAACTTTATGGACAACAACGCGCATACATTCAAAACCTATTGGTCAGGCCAGGTTCCGTTCATCGCTTCCTTTGCAGTGCAACAATTACGCCTATGGGTCAGCACTAATCCGTGGTTTTCCGGGCATGAGCACGGCGCCTGGTTCGAGTTACCTCGCGAAACCCTGGACAGCCTTCAAGCGGACTACCAGGTTCAATGGGGCCAACTCGGCCAAAAACTGCTGACCGGCCAACCCTTCAGCTTCGATGATCGACGCTTCTCCAGCGGCAACTGGAGCGAGCCACAGTTCGGCTCCCTCGCTGCGTTTTACCTGCTCAACTCCAGCTTTCTCCTGAAACTGCTCGACAAGTTGCTGATCGACGAAAAAAAACCGCGCCAACGCCTGCGCTATCTGGTGGAGCAAGCCATTGCCGCCAGTGCGCCAAGCAATTTCCTGGTCAGTAACCCTGATGCGCTCCAGCGTGTGGTTGAGACTCAAGGTGCCAGCCTGCTCACAGGTATGCAGCATCTGGCCAGCGACATGAACGAAGGCAAAATGCGCCAGTGTGACAGCGGCGCCTTCAAGGTTGGCGTCGATCTGGCTAACACCCCCGGCGAAATCGTCTTTGAGAATCACCTATTCCAACTAATTCAGTACTACCCGCAAAGCGAAACCCAGTACCGACACCCGGTATTCGTCGTACCTCCGTCGATCAACAAGTACTACATCCTTGATCTGCGCCCGGACAACTCGATGGTCCGCCACCTGCTGGAACAGGGACATCCCGTATTCCTGATGTCCTGGCGCAACTTTGACGAGGAACACGCTGGCACCACCTGGGATGACCTGATTGAGCACGGGGTAATCGACGCCTTGCAGGTGACCCGCGATATCAGTGGCGAGCAGCGACTCAATTGCGTGGGCTTCTGCATCGGCGGCACCCTGCTGAGCACGGCGCTGGCAGTACTTGCTGCACGCGGCGACAGGGAGATCGCCAGCGTGAGCCTGTTCACCACGTTCCTTGACTACCTGGATACCGGTCCCATCGACATATTCGTCGACGAAGAACTGGTGGCCTATCGAGAGCGCACCATCGGCGGCATGAATGGTCCCATCGGTCTGTTTCGTGGTGAGGACATGGGCAATACCTTTTCCCTACTGCGCCCCAACGAGCTGTGGTGGAACTACAACGTCGACAAATACCTCAAGGGGCAGAAGCCGATCCCGCTTGATCTGCTGTTCTGGAACAACGACAGCACCAACCTTCCAGGGCCGATGTACTGCTGGTATCTGCGCCACACCTATCTGCAGAACGATTTGAAATCAGGCGAGCTGGAGTGCTGTGGGGTCAAGCTTGATTTGCGTGCAATTGACGCTCCCGCTTACATCCTCGCCACCCATGACGATCACATCGTGCCCTGGAAAAGCGCCTACGCCAGCACCAACCTGCTCTCCGGGGCCAAGCGTTTTGTATTAGGAGCTTCAGGGCATATCGCCGGCGTCATCAATCCACCGGCCAAGCAGAAGCGCCATTACTGGACCAATAATCGGGTCACGAAAAACCCGGAGACCTGGTTCAAGAATGCTGAGCAGCAACCCGGTAGCTGGTGGAATGATTGGTTCAACTGGCTGGCGGGACACTCCGGCGAGCGCCAACCAGCGGTTCCGCACATATGGAATGACAAATTCCCGCCTCTGGAGCCGGCGCCAGGCAGTTATGTAAAGCAATGAAAAACTGCTGTGGGCCAGAGCGGGTACGGAGGAAGACCAGCAATTTTGACTGTTGTTGTGGAAATGCCCTGCTGCATGACTGCATGCAGCAGGTCTTCCGCGACTCATGTGATCGGCACGCTGCTAAGTTTATTCGAAATTGCTGCTGCGAAATCAGCAATCCGCCCTGGGTCTAATTTCAATCGGCAGGGTGGGGGGAGTTTTCAATCAGCGCCAACAATTTCACCAAATCTGGAAGTCTTTTTCAGAGTTTCCCTAATGAATTACTACCGTCCATTCAACTTTCACAATCGCGGGTTAATTTTTGTGAATGAAATAAAGTTTAAACAAAATTATTACTACGTGTGACCCGCCCCCCTACTAATAAACAGCCGACCGGTAAGCCCACCCGATGGCACATCATTTGTTTGGGTACAAGGAGAGACAACCCATGAGCACCCCGTTCCGCATCAACGAAGCACTTTTGATTGCCGGCCACGCATTCGAACCTTTTCAATGCGTCGCCTGGGCTCCGCAAGACGGTAATGGCGAACTGAGCCTGACCGTCATCGACCGGGCTAACACTCATATTTGTCGCAAACAGGTTCCAAGCAGTGCCTATTCCGACCCGGCGCAGCTGGAAAGCCTGCTGGAAGAGGTGCGCGCCGAGTTGAGCCAGGAGAGCTATAAGCTACAATCCTGGACAATGCCAGAGTAAGCATTCTCGCGGATCGCTACCGGTGATCCGCCTAATACTCTACTCTCAAGATCATCGAAGGCAGCCTCATGCACCTGGTGTTGGAATCAGCCAGTCGTGCAGAGGGCTATGCCGTGGGCTTACACGATGCGGGGATCATCACGGAAATACAGTGCGTCGAATGATGTACACCGCTTAGAAACTGTCGAAAAATCAGCCTTTGGTCGCAAAGCACTGAGCCGTCCAGGGTATGGGCCAAAGTATGGGCTGAATTTTTTTTTAGAACCGCAGAAACGAAAAAGCCCCGAATAATCAGGGCTCTAACGATTAAATGTGGCGGTGAAGGAGAGATTCGAACTCTCGATACAATTTCTTGTATACACACTTTCCAGGCGTGCTCCTTAAGCCACTCGGACACTTCACCGTATCTCTTCAAACAAGTTCTGTCTGTCGAGGCGCGCTAATGTAGTCGAAAGCTTTTCCGATGGCAAACTTTTTTTGCAGAATTTTCATGCGCTTAGCGATTTAGTCGCTCTGGCGGTTTCCAGTCCATGGCAAACCCGCCAATCTCCGGCTTCGCGCCCTCCTCTATATAGAGGGGAATGCGCGGCTGACGTGGCGGGAGACGCTTGCCGGACAGGGAAAGGGTGACTGGGTGGTCAGTCACAGCGCTTTACCTGGCCTGCGGCGGTGGGTAACGTCTGCCCTACTTTATTGAAAGGAATAGCGTCATGAGTGAGTTGATTTCTTACCATCTCGAAGACGGTATCGCGACCCTGACCTTGAGCAATGGCAAGGTCAATGCCATCTCCCCGGACGTGATTGCTGCGTTTAACGCCGCGCTGGATCAGGCGGTGACTGATCGTGCGGTGGTGATCATTACCGGTACGCCCGGGATGCTGTCGGGTGGTTACGACTTGAAGGTGATGACCTCTGGTCCTAAAGAGGCCGTAGCGCTGGTGACTGCCGGTTCGACGCTCACCCGTCGTCTGTTGGCGCACCCGTTCCCGGTGATCGTGGCATGCCCTGGGCATGCGGTGGCCAAGGGTGCGTTCCTGCTGTTGTCGGTGGATTACCGCATTGGTGTCGACGGCCCGTTCAGCATTGGCCTGAACGAAGTGCAGATCGGCATGACCATGCATCACGCCGGTATCGAACTGGCCCGTGATCGTCTGCGCAAGTCGGCATTTCATCGTTCTGTGATCAACGCAGAGATGTTTAATCCGCAAAGCGCCGTGGATGCTGGCTTCTTCGACGTGGTGGTGTCGGCCGAAGAGCTGCAAGGCGCGGCGCTGGCGGCGGCTCGTCAGTTGAAGAAGATCAACATGACCGCTCACAAGAACACCAAGCTCAAAGTACGCAAGGCGCTGCTGGAGAGGCTGGACAACGCGATCATCGAGGATCAGGATTTTTTGGTTTAAATCCTAACGTGCCACACCGAAAAGCCCGACCGTCGTGTCGGGCTTTTTCTTACGCGCTCCGTTGAAAAGCCAAGAACCGCTCTAGATCGCGTCTGACCCATAAGTCGGAAACATGCGCTCAAACATCGCCTATCTCCCACCTCTATAGCGGCAATTGCCGAAAACAGTGCACATCCGTACACTGCGCCACCTTTTGTCCCGGTGGGCCTGTAGATGCTGTTTGTGTTTCGTATGTTATTGATGGGCCTGCACTTTATTCTGGCCGGTGTGCTTGGGGTGATTCTCGGCCTGTGCCGACCGTTCAATCCGGACAACAGCCGTTTGTGCGCGCGTCTTTATGCATGGCCGGCGATGTGCATTTTGCGTCTGCGGGTGAAGGCCGACGTCGGACCGCTGATGGATAAACCCGATAGCTGCGTGATCATCGCCAACCACCAGTCCAACTATGATCTGTTTGTGTTCGGCAACGTGGTGCCCCGCCGCACCGTGTGTATCGGCAAAAAGAGTCTGAAGTGGGTGCCGCTGTTTGGTCAGTTGTTCTGGCTGGCGGGTAATGTGCTGATCGATCGCGGCAATGCGCAGAAAGCGCGCCAGTCGATGCTGACCACTACTCACACGCTGCAGAATGAAGACACGTCGATCTGGGTCTTCCCGGAAGGCACCCGCAACCTGGGCGAAGAGTTGCTGCCGTTCAAGAAAGGCGCGTTTCAAATGGCCATTGCCGCCGGCGTGCCAATTGTTCCGGTGTGTGTCAGTAGTTACGTTAAACACATGCGTTTGAACCGTTGGCGCGGTGGGAAGATTCTGATCCGCTCGTTACCGGCGATTCCTACGGCCGGATTGAGCCTGGATGACATGCCGCTGCTGATTGCCCAGTGCCGCGAGCAGATGCGCGAGTGCATCGCTTCGATGGATCGGCAACTGCAAGCCGCGTAAAAGAAACCCGCCTTGTGCGGGTTTCTTTTGCCTGCGAGTTTTTGCCTGCGAACTCAACAGATTTCATTGACTCTCAAGCAGCAGACAAGGCTAAGCTGGACACTGCCTGCCACTGCCATCTTTGCTTATAGAAAGCTGCCAATAAGAAGTGAATCACTATCATGGGTAGAGTTGTTGCTGCTGCGGTTTATAGCGCCGGTAAGAAAGTCACCAATATCACGCTCGACGAAGGCGCTGCCTGGGCGGCAAAGCCCGACCACTTTGTCTGGATCGGCCTCGAAGAGCCGAACGCCCAGGAGCTGTTCAATCTGCAACGCCAGTTCAACCTGCACGAACTGGCCATCGAAGACGCCCTGGAAAAACACAGTCGACCGAAACTGGAAACCTTCGGCGACGCACTGTTTATCGTCACGTATTCGCCGATCCGGAATGAAGGCAAACTGCAGTTCATCGAGACTCACATCTTTGCCGGCAACGGCTACATCATTACCGCACGCAATGGTCATTCAGCGTCCTACGCCTATGTCCGACAGCGTTGTGAGGCGCGTCCGTTGTTGCTGGAGCACGGGGAAGATTTCGTACTCTATGCCATCCTCGATTTCGTGATTGAAAACTACCAGCCCATGGGTGAAGCGATCCACGCAGAGATCGATGAGCTGGAACACAACGTCATGTTTGGCTCCCTGAACGAGCGCGACATTCAAAAACTCCACAGCCTGCGCCGCGATGTACTGCGCTTGCGCCGGTTTGCGGCACCGATGGTGGAGATCAGTGAGGAATTGCAGAAGCTGAGTTTCCCGTTTATCGACAAGAACATGCGCCCGTACTTTCGCGATGTGCAGATCCACGTCACGCGGCAGATGGAAGACTTGACGACCCTGGCGGACATTGCCAGCCAGACCATTGAAGTTGGGGTGTTGCTGGAGGCGTCACGCCAAAGCGTGGTGCAGCGCAAGTTTGCGGCGTGGGCGGCGATTCTGGCATTCCCGACGGCGGTGGCGGGGATTTACGGGATGAACTTCGAGAACATGCCGGAGTTGACGTGGCAATACGGGTATTTCGGGGTGGTGGGGTTTATTACGGTGGGTTGTGTGGGTTTGTGGGCGAGCTTCAAGAAATCAGGTTGGCTTTAACAAGCTATTGTGGCGAGGGGACAAGCCCTCTCGCCACAGATTCGTTGTCAGCTCATTGAACCGATCCAGCTTCAGGCTTGTGCGCCACAAACCGCATCATCCACTCCGCAACGGTGGTGCCGTGATGGTCGTGCTCAAGGCTCGCCATACCTTTCGAATAAATCTGCTCGCCCAGCGCTTCCTGACGAATATCCAACAGCGCGCGCGAGTAATCGTGAATGAACTCCGGATGCCCCTGGAAGCACAGCACCTGATCGTTGATGTGGTACGCGGCGAACGGGCAGAAATCGCTGGAAGCGATGACCGTGGCGTTTTCCGGGAGCGCGGTGACCTGGTCCTGATGGCTGATCAACAAGGTCAGCTCTTCCCTCACCGGGCTCATCCACGGTGCCTTGGCGGCGAGTTTGTAGCTGTGGGTGCCGACGCCCCAGCCTTGGGTCGCGCGTTCACTCTTGCCGCCCAGCAGCAGCGCCAACAATTGATGGCCGAAGCACACGCCCAGCAATTTGTCGCCGCGCTCGTAGCGGGTCAGCAGGTAAGCCCTGAGGGTTTCTATCCACGGGTCGGTGCCGAAGGAATCGGCCTTGCTGCCAGTGACCAGATAGGCGTCGAAGGTCAGCTCATCGCCGGGATATTCGCCCTGCATCACGTTGTACACGGTGAACTCGGCAGCGATGGGTTGCTGCGAAAACAGACGCTGGAACATCTGCCCGTAACCCTGATATTGATCGACCAGTTCCGGACGCAGGATGTCGGTTTCAAGAATGCAGATGCGTAACGACATAAAAAATACCTGACACGTGATGGGAATAATGCACACCCCTGAGCCTGCCTTGAAACACAGTGGCAAGGCAAGCCCCGGAATGCGTCACCCGTCCCCTAGAACGCCTCCCCTTTAGCCGCTTTCTCCAGCAATAGCGCGGGCGGAGCGAATCGCTCGCCATACTGCTCCGCCAGGTATTGGGCGCGGGCGACAAAATCTTTCACGCCGTACTGGTTGATGAACTGCAGCGCGCCGCCCGTCCAGGCGGCGAAGCCGATGCCGAAGATCGAGCCGACGTTGGCGTCCGCCGTCGAGGTCAACACCCCCTCCTCCACACAGCGCACGGTTTCGATGGCTTGCACGAACAGCAGTCGATCACGCACGTCCTTCGGCGAAATCTGCCCGTCAGCCTTCTCGAAACGGCTTTTCAGCTCTGGCCACAGATGCTTCTGCCCACGGGCCGGATAATCGTAGAAACCACCACCACCAGCCTTTCCCGGACGCTTGTATTCGTAGAGCAGCAAGTCAATCACGGCGAACGCCGGGTGCTCAATCAGCAGTTTCCCTTCTGCTTGCAGGTCTTTGGCGGTTTGCTGGCGGATATGGCTCATCAGGCTGAGGGAAACTTCGTCGGAGATCGCCAGAGGTCCGATCGGCATGCCGGCCTTGCGCGCTTCGGTCTCGATCATCGGCGCGCTCACGCCTTCACCCAGCATGGCGATGCCTTCGTTGGTGAACGTGCCGAACACCCGCGAGGTGAAGAAGCCACGGCTGTCGTTGACCACAATCGGCGTTTTCTTGATTTGCAGGACGAAATCGAACCCGCGAGCCAGGGTTTCGTCGCTGGTGTGGGCGCCTTTGATGATTTCCACCAAAGGCATTTTCTCCACGGGGCTGAAGAAATGCAGGCCGATGAATTTGCTCTGATCCGGCACGGCGGTCGCGAGGCCGCTGATCGGCAAGGTCGACGTATTGGAAGCAATCACCGCATCCGGGCCAACGACTTTTTGCGCCGCCGACGAGACGTTGGCTTTCAGATCGCGATCTTCAAACACCGCTTCAATGATCAGATCACAACCGGCCAAATCGGCATCGCTTTCAGCGGGGTGAATTCGCGCCAGCGTTGCATCGCGCTGATCGGCACTCAATTGGCCACGCGCAACCTTCTTGTCCAGCAGCGCCGCCGAATGAGCCTTGCCCTTCTGTGCAGCCGCAAGATTGATGTCCTTGAGCACCACGTCGATGCCGGCGGACGCGCTGACAAAGGCGATTCCGGCGCCCATCATGCCTGCGCCCAGTACACCCACCCGACGCGTCACGTAAGGCACAAAACCCTGAGGCCGCGAGCTGCCGGCATTGATTTCGTTGAGCTGGAACCAGAACGTGCCGATCAGGTTTTTCGACACCTGGCCGGTGGTCAATTCGGTGAAGTAACGGGTTTCGATCAGGTGCGCGGTGTCGAAATCCACCTGGGCACCTTCCACCGCGGCGCAGAGGATTTTCTCTGGCGCGGGCAGGCAGCCCTGGGTTTTGCTGCGCAGAATAGACGGCGCGATGGCCAGCATTTGCGCGACTTTCGGGTTCGACGGCGTGCCACCGGGAATCTGGTAACCTTTCACGTCCCAGCGCTGCACCGCTGAAGGATGAGCGATAATCCAGGCGCGCGCCTTGGCCAGCAGTTCATCACGATCCGCCGCCAACTCATCAATCAAACCTGCGCGCAACGCCTGCTGCGGCCGGACTTTCTTGCCCTCGAGCAGGTACGGCAAGGCTTTTTCAATACCGAGCATGCGCACCATGCGCACCACCCCGCCGCCGCCCGGCAACAGGCCGAGGGTCACTTCCGGCAAGCCGAGTTGCACCGAAGAATCGTCCAGCGCAACCCGGTGATGGCACGCCAGGCAGATTTCCCAACCGCCGCCCAACGCGGCGCCGTTGATCGCGGCGACTACCGGTTTACCGAGGGTTTCCAAGGTGCGCAGCTGCCCCTTGAGCGTCAGCACCATGTCGTAAAAGGCTTTGGCTTCGGGCTTGCCGACCTTGATCAGTTCATTGAGGTCGCCGCCGGCGAAGAAGGTTTTCTTGGCCGAGGTGATGATCACGCCGGCGATGGTGTCTTTTTCGGCAACGAGTCTGGCAACACATGCAGCCATGGCTTCGCGGTAGACCGCGTTCATGGTGTTGGCGCTCTGGCCCGGCATGTCGATGGTCAGGACGACGATCTGGTCCTGACCTTTTTCGTAACGGATGGCTTCGGTCATGAAAGGGTTTCCTTGAAATCGGTCGGGGCTCAGAGGCGTTCGATGATGGTGGCGATGCCCATGCCGCCGCCGACACACAGCGTCGCGAGGCCATAGCGCAGGCGCCGGGTTTCCAGTTCATCGAGCAGCGTGCCAAGGATCGCGCAACCGGTGGCGCCCAGCGGGTGACCCATGGCGATGGAGCCGCCGTTGACGTTGACCTTGTCCGGATCGATCGCCATGTCCTTGATGAATTTCAGCACCACCGAGGCAAAGGCTTCGTTGACCTCAAACAGATCAATGTCTTCAACCCGCAGCCCGGCCTTGGCCAGTGCCTTGCGGGTGGCCGGCGCAGGGCCGGTGAGCATGATAGTCGGGTCGGTGCTGATGACGGCGGTGGCGACGATTCGCGCCCGCGGTTGCAAACCCAGCGTCCGGCCCTTGGCTTCGGAGCCGATCAGCATCAGCGCCGCGCCATCGACGATCCCGGAACTGTTACCCGCCGTGTGCACGTGGTTGATCCGCTCAACCTGGCTGAAGACCCGAAGCGCGGTGGCATCGAAGCCCATTTGCCCGATCATCTCGAAGCTCGGCTTGAGCTGGCCCAAGCCCTCCATGGTCGATCCGGAGCGAATGAATTCATCGTGATCGAGCAGGATAATGCCGTTCTGGTCCTGCACCGGCACCAGCGATTTGTTGAACGAACCGTCGGCCCTTGCCCGCGCAGCCTTTTGCTGGGAGTGCAGCGCATAGGCATCGACGTCCTGGCGGCTGAAGCCTTCGATCGTGGCGATCAGGTCAGCGCCCACGCCTTGAGGGGCGAAATGGCTGTGAAAACTGGTTTCCGGGTCTTGCGCCCAGGCGCCGCCATCGCTGCCCATCAGCACGCGGGACATGGACTCGACGCCGCCGACCACCACCAGGTCTTCGAAGCCGGAACGCACTTTCATCGCGCCGAGGTTCACCGCCTCCAGACCCGAGGCGCAGAAGCGGTTGATCTGCAAACCCGCCACGCTGACGTCCCAATCCGCCACCTGAGTCGCTGTTTTGGCGATGTCGGAACCCTGGTCGCCGATGGGCGTCACGCAGCCCAGTACCACATCGTCGACCTGACTGGTGTCGAGGGACGTGCGCTGTTGCAACGCGGTCAGCAGCCCGGCTACCAGATTCACCGGTTTGACGCTGTGCAAGGCGCCATTGGCCTTGCCTTTGCCGCGGGGCGTGCGTAACGCGTCGAAAATAAAAGCTTGGGTCATGACGTTCTCGAACCTGGGCAGGGGAGTAAATTCAGAGTTCCCACCATAGGCCGAGCAGCCCCGGATTCAATGACCGCAGTGCTCACAGACGTTGACGGTCACGCTCAGACGGACGGTAGGCAACTACCGGATTAACCGATTCAGGACACCAAGCTGTCTAGCAAACGGGCGCCCAAGAAGCTGGCAATAGGCCTCATACCTTTTTAAGAGCAATTGATGTGAAATCCATACTAAATGGATCTAAAGCAAGCGTGACGCGGGCTCTAAGGTGAACTTGTACGAAGTTGTCGTCGGGTTTTGCCGAGGCGCTCGTCAAACAGGAAGTGCAACGCTCTGCCGTCATGGAGAAATGCAGGCAGGCATCAGGAAATAACAATAAAGGCGGTCAAGCCATGTTCAAACAATCGAAAGTACGTCAAGCCGGGCTCATTCTTTTCGCCACTACGCTGTTGTTGATTTTGCCGAACCTGACCAAGGTGATCGGCTAGTCGGTCAATAAAAAATACGGCGCCAGGTTTTAAATCGCCTCAAAAAATGTGACTGGCTCGCTACCCGGGTCAGCGTGGGTGTGCCAACCTTTGCGGCACTTCCACGACATGGACGGCGATTATTTGAAAACGCTCATTCTGTTCGGGGCCTTGCTGCTCAGCACGCCTCTGTCTGCCGCACAGCTGAACCTTGAGCTCGGCGCGAGCAGTCGCACCTGGCAAACCGAGGAGTTGCTCAAGCATCCTCAGGTTCAGACCCTCACCATTAGCAACGACGTTTCCTACAAACGGGACATGAGCTATCGCGCTGTTCCGGTGGCTGCGTTGTTGACGGGCATCAAGCCTGAAGACCACTTACAGGCTGTAGCCCTGGATGGTTTTGCCGCAGAACTGTCGGCTGCGCCGTTGCTTAATACCCAAGGGGCGCGGGCCTGGTTGGCGATTGAAGACCCGGCCAAGCCGTGGCCGCCGCTGTCAGAGGGCAAGCACAGTGCGGGACCGTTTTATCTGGTCTGGACCGATCCACAAGCGGGCAATATCAGCCCCGAGCAATGGCCATTCGAAGTGGCGAGTATCAAACGCATGGCACCGGTGGCCGAGCGCTTCCCTGCCCTGCTGCCCGATCCGGCGTTGAAGGCTGACGATCCGGTGAACAATGGCTTTGCGCTGTTTCAAAAAAATTGCCTGGCGTGCCATCGATTGAACGGCGCCGGGGATGCACAGTTTGGGCCGGACTTGAATATTCCATTTAACCCGACCGAGTACTTCGGCGCGGATTTCCTCAAGCGCTACATTCGTGACCCGCAGAGCTTGCGCCAGTGGCCACAGGCGAAGATGCCCGGGTTCTCGGCGACGGTGTTGCCGGACGGGGATCTGGAGAGGTTGGTGGGGTATTTGAAGCATATGGCTGGGCGTAAACAAGTTTCAGCCAAATAACACGCATCTGTGGCGAGGGGATTTATCCCCGTTGGGTCGCGCAGCGACCCTAAAAAATCAGGCGGTACGGTGTCAGTGGAATTATCAGCAGGCAGGTTTCAGGGGCCGCTGCGCGGCCCAACGGGGATAAATCCCCTCGCCACAGGTCAGCCCCTCACCATCGAAGTCGCTCCCGCAGTGAATCGCGATTACTGCTGTTGCACTGAGATCACCGGCATCGGAGTCGGTGACACAAACACCTTCGCATGCATCTGCTCGCAACCACCGCCACGCCGCATGCCACGCACCGGGCAGGCATCCAGGTAATCCAGGCCCACCGCCAGTTTCAGATGACGCTCGGGCCGCGCCAATTCATTAGTCACGTCGAAACTGTACCAGGCGTCATCGAGCCAGGCTTCCGCCCAAGCGTGACTGGCCAGGTGTTCGCTGTTCTCGCTGTACAAATAGCCCGACACATAACGCGAAGGGATGCTCAGGCTGCGAGCGCAGGCGAGAAATGCGTGGGTGTGGTCCTGACAGACGCCCGAACGCCCGGCGAAAGCCTGGGCGGCGCTGGTGTCCACTTCGGTGGAGCCCGGCGTGTAGGTCATGTGCTGGTTCAGACCATGCATCAAGTCGATCAGCGCCGTGCGATCCCGGCGCTGCTTGCATTCTTTCTCGGCGAACGCACGCAGGGCTTCGTCGGCTTCGGTCAGGCGCGTGAAACGCAAGAACGGCAGCGCCGATTGGCTTTCATGCTCCGCCTCGCGCAATTCGTCGATGTCCACCTGGCCCCGGGCGCCGATGATGATCGCCTCGTGGGGCTCGTCCAGGGTCAGTACGTGCAGGATATTGCCGAATGGATCGAGTTGCGCGCGCACCGGGCGCGGCAAGTCGAGCTGCCAGCTCAGCACATGCTGACGCTCGCTGTCGTGGGGGGTCAGTCGCAGGTACTGGATGCTCGCCCGCACCTGATCTTCGTAGTGATAGGTGGTCTCGTGGCTAATGGAAAGTCTCATGCAGCCTCCAGGTAGGAACTGTGTATGGCGTTACCCAACTGGCGCACCAGCGGGATGAACTCGGTCAGCCAGGCGTGCAGGCCTTCGTCGAGAATTTCGGTGATGCCGGTGTAGCGCAGGCGTGCGTCAATTTCCGCTGCCAGGCGTTGCGCGGGACGGCCATTGGCCCCCGGCAGCTGGGCAAGGATCTGGTCGATTTCTTCGGTGCAGGCGCGCAATGAACGCGGAACGTCTGCGCGCAATAACAGCAACTCAGCCACATGCCGGGCGCCGGGCGCATCGCGGTAGATCTCGGTGTAGGCCTCGAACGAGGACAACGCCCGCAGCAAAGCACTCCACTGGTAATACGCGTGAGCGGTGCCATCGCTGACCGCCTCGGCCTGATCGCCAGCCATTTCGTAGCGGGCGTCGAGCAGGCGCAACGTGTTGTCGGCCCTTTCGATAAACGTCCCCAGACGAATGAAGCGGAACGCATCGTTACGCATGATCGTGCCGTAGGACGCGCCGCGGAACAGGTGGGAACGTTCCTTGATCCACTCGCAGAAACGGCTCATGCCGTAGCGGCTCAATCCCTGATCGGCAATCCCGCGGATTTCCAGCCAGGTGGCATTGATGTTTTCCCACATGTCAGCGGTGATTCGCCCACGCACCGCATGGGCACTGGCCCGCGCGGCGCCGAGGCAACTGTAGATGCTCGCCGGGTTGGCCGCATCCAGGGCGAAGAAATGCAGCAGCCGTTCAGCATGCAGATCGCCGTGGCGCTCCAGGTAATCGTCCAGGGTGCCGGTGATCAGCAACGGCATGGCGAGTTCATGCAGGCCGTCACCGCGGCCATCCTGTGGCATCAGCGACAGCGAATAACTGATGTCGAGCATCCGTGCGAGGTTTTCCGCCCGCTCCAGGTAACGTGACATCCAATACAAATCCGAGGCAGTTCTACTTAACATGGCAGGCTTCCTTCAATCCTCGACCACCCAGGTGTCCTTGGTTCCGCCGCCCTGGGATGAATTCACCACCAGGGAGCCTTCGCGCAGGGCAACACGGGTCAAACCGCCGGGCACAACCCGGGTTTCGCGGCCAGACAATACAAACGGACGCAGGTCGATGTGGCGTGGAGCGATGCCGTTTTCGACAAAGGTCGGACAGGTCGACAGGGACAACGTCGGTTGTGCGATGTACGCGTGGGGCTTGGCTTTGATCCGCGCGCGGAAAGATTCGATTTCCGCCGCCGTCGCCGCCGGCCCGACCAGCATTCCGTAACCGCCGGAGCCCTGGGTTTCCTTGACCACCAGCTCTGGAAGATTGGCCAGTACGTGGGACAGTTCGGAGGGATTACGACACTGCCACGTCGGCACATTCTTCAGAATCGGCTCTTCATCCAGGTAGAAACGGATCATGTCCGTGACGAATGGATACACCGACTTGTCGTCCGCGACCCCGGTACCGATGGCATTCGCCAGCACCACATTGCCGGAGCGGTACGACGACAGCAGCCCTGGAACGCCGAGCATCGAGTCCGGGTTGAACGCCAGCGGATCGAGGAATGCATCGTCGAGGCGACGGTAAATCACGTCGACGGCTTTCGGCCCGTCCGTGGTGCGCATGAACACCTTGTCATCCCGCACGAACAGGTCCGCGCCTTCCACCAGTTCAACGCCCATTTCCCGCGCCAGAAACGCATGTTCAAAGAACGCGCTGTTGAAACGACCCGGCGTCAGTACCACCACGCTCGGGTTATCAATCGGGCTGGAGCTTTTCAGGGTGTCAAGCAACAGATTCGGATAGTGGTCGATAGGAGCAATGCGCTGGGCAGCGAACAACTCGGGGAACAACCGCATCATCATCTTGCGGTCTTCCAGCATGTAGCTGACGCCGCTCGGCGTACGAAGATTGTCTTCAAGCACGTAGTACGTGCCGTCGCCATCGCGCACCAGATCAACACCGGAGATGTGGGAATAGATATCGCGGTGCAGATTCAGTCCTTGCATCGCCAACTGGTATTGCTCGTTGGCCAGCACCTGCTCGGCCGGGATGATGCCGGCCTTGATAATGCGCTGCTCGTGATAGAGGTCGGCGAGAAACATGTTCAACGCCTTGACCCGCTGAATGCAGCCGCGCTCGACAACTCGCCATTCACTGGCGGGAATGCTGCGGGGGATGGTGTCGAAGGGAATCAGGCGCTCTGTCCCTTGCTCATCACCATAGAGCGTGAATGTTATCCCGGCGCGATGAAATAACAGATCGGCCTCGCGTCGCCGTTGTGCCAAAAGCTCGTCAGGCGTTTCGGACAGCCAACGGGCAAACTCCCGATAATGCGGGCGGACCTGGCCGCCGGCATCGTACATCTCATCAAAATAGGTGCGGATCATGCCGTACTCCTTGTCACCCGGACATCTGGGCTTCGCAAAGCCCGTGCCATCGGCATAAACGCTTTGATATCAATCAGTTGGATAATCACACTGCACGCACCGCACCAATCCTGTGCGGTAAATGCCCCCACCCGATCGCCCCCGCTTCATTGCGAAGCAATGTTGTCGCCTATCACCAGCATAGTCAGAGTTGATTTCACTGCCCGGGAGTCGATGCGGATAATCCGCGCATTCGCTGGAATTCTTGAGGAATTTCCCTTTGGCCGCCTGTTTAGGCGGCTTTTTTTTGCGTTTTTGAAACGTTATGAATCAAAACACGATCAAGAGATCGTTCCAAACCCTACAAACGAAAACGGCCAACCCTGAGGTCAGCCGTTGCTGAGTATTGTCACTGTTCATAAGTTATGCGAGTCGCCCTCGTACCTCCTGCTTGACGCCCCATCCTTCGATGATGCCGCCCAAAGGCTCGACCACCGCCTCGAAATCCTGCTCAAAATCGCCGATGCCGTCATAAGTGGCGTACATCACTTTGCTCAGCTCCAGGTACCACGCGCCGTCATCGCGCACGCTGATTTGTGCATTCAAGGATTCACCACAGTAATGCCCTGCCGCCCTGCGCGCCCGCTCCTCGTCCGGGAAAATGGCGTAGAACTCGATGGGATGGAATCGTGAAAAGTCGAAACCGCCTTCTTTCATGCGGCGCAAGACGCTGGTGCTGATGTCTTCTTGATAGGCTGTGCTCATGAAACGTCCCCCTCAGACTGATGGATAGACTTTCCGTATTCCCGGCACTCGCAACCGAATGGGGCGAGCGATGCGGCAACAACGTTGCCGGTGGGAAGCAAGCATGTAGCTGACAAGACCAGACCTTAGCGATCCGTTCGCTGATCTCGATTGCAGAGTAGCCTCAAGATAGAGCCGCTGCCAAGGCCTGGTTAGGAATGTGACAGGAGATGTTCAGATTGGCGTGATGCTGAGGATTTCAATGCTGTACTGGGACTTCAGACTTTTGACAGTCGGATCATCGGTGCGCCCTTCCAGATCGTTGAGGTCCAGTTCGGCAGCCACAGGCAGACACCGGGCGCGAATGAGTTTCGCAGCTTGCTCGTTGTTCGGGCATTCATCGCTCTCGAACACCTCGTCAACTTGTTCACCGTGATCATCAACGAAAGTGACTTTCCACTTTTGCATCAGGTGCCTCCTCGATAAAACCCATGGATGGGCTTACATGTATCTCGACATTCTTCCCCGGCCAATCGTTCAACCGGACCTTCTACATCTTTAAGTGAAGCATGCCTTCATAGAGGGTTTCCAGGTACTCGCTGGTCGGGTGTTGCTCATGGGAAGTGCTCCGATGAATGCGGTGGCAACGGACGGTTACCTGCCCATGATGGTCACTGTCAAATCCTTACGTTGCCCCTTGGCCCGGCAATAGCCCAGATGATCAGGCCCAGCACCGGCAGCAGCAGGATCAGCAGCACCCAGATGATTTTCATCCCTGTGTCGGCACCACTTTTGAGCACGTTGATGATTGCCCAGATATCCAGGGCAAGAATAATCAGGCCAATCAGACCGTTGAACGTGGAACCCATGGTGTTGCTCCTAAGAGTGGTTTGCACTCTTAGGATAGCCGGGCCTTGCGAGGGTTCCGTTTTTTAAACGTGGACGGCGATCTTGAGGGCTTCCAGCGAAGGTGCGGCAGCGATGCCGACTTGGGCACACAACTCGAGCACGCGCGGCACGTCGTTGCCGTAGACCAGCACCACTTGCAGTTCGTCGTCGAGCAACTGACTGAAGTTCATCAGCGTGTAACCGCCGTTTTCCTTGTTCATGCTGCCCATCTGCACCTGAATGCGATTGAGCGCGGTCAGGGCTTCAGTCTTGGCCAGTTGCTTGGGTTTGATATTGAAATCAACGCCGGGGCCGAACGAGGAAACGATCTGGGCGAACAGGTCCACATAGGTGTCGGCCTGGAACAGCACGGTCTCTGGAAGACTGCCGACGACGACCCACTCGCCCAGCGGAATCGGGAACGACTCGTCGTAGTTGATATCCGGATTGGCCGTCAGAAAAGCCTCGGGATCGGCGTAGGCCTGGGCCGCTTCGTCAGCAACTTTCAGGATTTCGTCATCGCTCATGCACCCGGAGCTGATTTTGCTGATGAGTTCGACGAGTGCGGCTTTCATGGGGCGGAATCCTGTAGCGAAGGAATTTTGAAGGCGCGAAGGATAGCGCATTACGCCCCGCAATTCCTGTGCGCGAGCATGGCCGGGATTGTTGACCCACATCAAGATCCGGCGCCCTGAGTAGCGGCACAATACTGGCACCTTGCCGAAACTGTTTCCGCTATCAGAGAAGACCTCCATGGGTGCCTGGCTTAGCAATATCTCGCTGAAATACAAATTCTGGGCGGTCAATGCCGTTGCCTTCGTCACCACTTTGTTGCTGGTTTTGTACGCCGTACAGCTCGAACAACAGGCCCGCAGCCATGCTTATCAGGCATCGGCACAAGCCCAGGCGCGACTGCTCAACGCCTGGCCCGCCGGGCAGCCGCTCCCCAAAGCCGATAACATGCTGACCTTCAGTCGCGGGCAGGCACCGCTGCTGAACGGGCAGCCGGTACTGGAACTGGCCGATACCAACGGCTGGGTCGAGATCAATGCCATGCCGCTGTTCGGCAACAACCCGTTGATGGGCGCTGAAGTGTTCACGCGTACGGATGGCAACCAGGTCGCGGTAATTGCTCATGGTCCGAGCCTGACCCAGGTGTTTAGCGAGCGTTTTCCCAACTATGCCGTGGCGGTCGCGATCCTGATGCTGGCGATGCTCGGCGCTTCGCAATTGTTGATCCGCTTCCTGCTCAGCCAACTCAATACGCTGAAGGACGTGATGCTTCACGTCGAGAAAACCGGTGACCTGTCGGCCCGTGTGCCGCTGGCCTGCACTGACGAAGTCGGGCAAATGGCCAATGCCTTCAACGCCATGCAGGCCGGTTACCAGCGAGTGGTCAACACCGTCGCCAGCACCGCCCGGCAACTGGATGTCGGCGCGGCAAGGCTTGCGTCGAGCATGAACGAGGTGCGTCACGGCATGCTCGGCCAGCAAAGCGAAACCGATCAGGCCGCTACGGCGATCAACGAAATGACCGCCACGGTTTATCACATTGCCCAGCACGCCGGCGCCACCCGCGACCTCTCGCAAACCGCCGACACCCTGGCCGGCAGCGGGCAAGAAGTGGTCAGTCGGGTGCAGAAGTCGATTGCCGGCCTGTCCAGCGGGGTGCAGCAGACTGCCGAGATGATTCAGCGTCTGGCCGAGGACAGTCAGAAGATCAACGGCGTGGTCAGTGTGATTCACAGCATCGCCGAGCAGACCAATCTGCTGGCGCTGAACGCAGCGATTGAAGCGGCCCGTGCCGGTGAAATGGGACGCGGTTTCGCGGTGGTCGCCGATGAAGTGCGCAACCTGGCCAAACGTGTCCAGACCTCCACGGACGAGATCACGATCATGGTTTCGGCGTTGCAGGCCGGGACCCGGGACGCGGTGGATTTCATGCAGGAAAGTTCGTTCAAGGCCGACGATTGCGTGCAGCAGGCTCAGGAGGCCGGCGCAGCCTTGGTGGAAATCACCAGCGCCGTGGCACAGATGCGTGAAAGCAATACGCAGATCGCCGTGGCGGCCGAGCAGCAGAGCCACGTTGCGGAGGAGATGAATCGGTCGATAGTGAGCATTCGCGACGTCACCGAGACCACCGTGCAGCAGACGGTGAATTCGGCGACCACCAGCCATGAACTGGCAGCGTTGGCCGGGGAACTGAGCAAGGCTATCGGTCAGCTCAAACTGTAAGGTCCTCATCGCGGGCAAGCCTGGCTCCTACAGTATTGGAGGTGTTCGCAAACCCTGCGAACGACATCAATCTGTAGGAGCAAGGCTTACCCGCGATAGCGTCAGCCCGGCCAACATCAATATTGAACATGACACCTATCACTCCGATAGCCAGCCTCGATTCGCCGACTGGTTTGCCCCGGCCTATTCTTTGTTCAAGAGCCTCAACGAACCAAGGATTACCATCATGGGCAAACGTCACCCCAACCTCCCCTCCTGGCAATGGCGAGCGTACCCGAACAATCACCAGCACCCGACCAATCTGGTGCTGCACCTGATTGCCGTGCCGCTGTTCATCGTGGGGTTTCTGCTGATTGTCTCGGGAGTGTTCAGTCTGAGTTTCGCGAATGTCGCGATTGGCGTCATCGGCCTGCTCGCCGCCCTCGGCCTGCAACGCCACGGTCACAGCCTGGAGGCGCAATCCTCCGAACCGTTCAGTGATCGCAAAGATGCCGTGTCGCGCTTGCTGGTCGAGCAGTTTCTGACCTTCCCACGGTTCTTCCTGAGCGGCCGCTGGTGGCGCGCCTGGCGTGAGCGCCACCGCCGTCACTGATCAGGCGAAAATCGTCACCGTCTGCCGGCTCATGGCAATCAACTGACCGTCCGCGTTCCACAATTTCGCGGCCGCATGACCGTAGCCGTCAGCGGCATGCTCGATCTCGACGAAGTATTTGCACCAGTCCAGCGTGCTCAGTTCAAGCAACGGCTGGACGAATTCAATGGTCCAGGTCAGCGTGCTGCCCATCGCCGGTTTTTTCAGGTGCGGCAACAGCGCCGGTGGCCAGGCGTCGACCAGCGCCAGGATATGCGACTCGCTGACCGCCTCTTCCTTCACGTCCCCACGCAAGCGCACCCAGCCGCCCATCTCGCGGGATTTATTGCCCGTGAATGGCAGACCGCCGACGCTCCAGCGCATCGCCAAATGGCGCATGAATTCCGGGGTCACACCTTTGATGTAAGGCAGTTCCTGACAGTCATCCCAGTGCTTCATCTCGGGTGCCGGTTGGGCGATCACCGCCACTTCCGACGGTCGCGAGGCGCCGAAGCTGCCCTGGACCAATGTCACCACCTGGCCGTTCTGCATTGCCCGACCCAGCACCTGGCTGACCGCTTTGCCTTCGCGCAGCACATCGACTTCAAAACTGACCGGCACCTCAGGCTCGACCGGGCCGACAAAGGTGATCGCCAGCGAACGCACCGGACGATCCGCCGGCACTTTCGCGCGCATGGCTTCGTACTGCAAGGCGGCCACCAGGCCACCGAAACTGGCACGCCCCTGAGCCCATTCGGCCGGGATGGACAACTCCTGCGGCTGGCTGCGGACAGCGTCGAGCAGATCGGAAAAGCGCATGAAAACCTCGGTGTGGGAAAAGGATGAAGGGATCTTAACCAGCCTGCGAGGATGGCACAGCGCTTATACCGGCCAAAGAGACTGACAGATAGGCCGTGTGCCGAACATCGATTCCAGATTCAACAGTGATCACTGTGGGAGCGAGCCTGCTCGCGAAAGCGGCACTTCAGCCACATCCATGTTGGATGTGAAAACGCTTTCGCGAGCAGGCTCGCTCCCACAGGGATATGTGGTGGTTTCAGGATTTGAAGCAAGCGGCGCTGAGTTTGTCGAGGACGCGGTCTGCGCGGCCTTCGGCCTTGGTCATGGCGGTTTTCCAGGCCGCGACGCAGGGTTGCAAATCGGTTTCCTTCTCAGCCATGGCCAGCCATTGCAAGCAATCGTGCCAATCGCCCAAGGCACTTTGCGCGGCCTTCAAGTGCGGCATCGCTGCTTTCGGCAGTCGATCCAGTTCGGGATAGGCTTCGATGCCGTAACGCACACGCTTGATCAGCAGGCGCAAACGGTGGCGATCATGCGCCGGATCGTGCAGGGCTTTGTCGAGTTTTTTCCACTGCTTGGCCAAACGTTTTTCGATCCGCTGACGCAAGCCCTTGAGCAACCCCTGACGCTGGGAGGCCCGCAGAAAACGCGGAAAAGCGTCGAGGATCATCAGCAACTGCGCCACTTCAGGACTCGTCGCGACCGCCGGGTAAGCCTCGGCCATCTGCGCCATACGCCGATGGGCAGCCTCGGGTTGATCATGCTCGAGCAGGTACGCCGCCAGCACTTCGCGATCGCGCAACGGCGTGGTCAGGTCGCCGACCCGGGACGCCGCCGCTTCCAGCTGTTCGACACCGGGCAAGCCGCGCAATGGCCGCAGCAGACTGCGCAAACGGCGAACCGTGGTGCGCAGATCGTGCAGCGCTTCAGGGTCGGTGCGCGCACTCAAGCGTGCCTGACAGGCCAGCAAACGGACTTCCAGGCCCAGAACATGGGCCACCAACCGGTTAATCATGGGGATTTACTCCGTAAACAGCTGCAAGCCGCCAGCCGAAATCCGGGGCGACCGACTTATTGCTTGCAGCTTAGAGCTTAGAGCGGCTTTCAGCGCCCCGCGCGCGATTCACGAATATAAAAACGCGCCTTTTCGGCCTTCTTGGTGCAGCCTTCGAACGCCTCGAATTGCTGCTGGGTCTTGGCGCCGGTCAGCAACGACAAGGCCTTGGAGTAACTGACAGTCCCGGCGAAGCCCTCGACCTTGGCCAGATCCAGTTCGCGCCAAGCGGCGTCGAGCTGGCTGTCGCAGCTGTCGCGGTAAGCGGTTTTACCGGCACAACCGGCAAGTGCCAGGGCAATCAACGGCACACAGATCCAGGCTTTCATTATTCACACCTCAAAAATAGGTCAACAGTCGTGCAGTTAAGACGGTCCGGCGCGTGAAAAGTGCCTTGGTCCCGCCGCGGAAACTCTAGCGCTCGCGAGAATACCCATCAGCCGCCAAAGAGTGTCGAAAAAACGACGCCCTCGCTTCGCGGAACGACCTTAGCGATTGAAGCGCGCCCCTCGATGGGTGCATTGTTGAACCTTGTCAGACGAGGGCGATTCATGAAAAAGCGTGTCGCGCTAGTGCTGGGCTCGGGTGGGGCCCGGGGCTACGCCCATATCGGGGTCATTGAAGAGATCGAACGGCGTGGCTACGACATCGCCTGCATTGCCGGATGTTCCATGGGCGCAGTGGTCGGCGGGATCTATGCCGCCGGCAAACTCGACGATTATCGCAATTGGATCGAAAGCCTGGATTACCTCGACGTCTTGCGTCTGGTGGACGTCAGTTTTCGTCTGGGCGCGATTCGCGGGGAGAAGGTTTTCGGGCAGATCCGCAAGATCGTCGGCGAGATCAATATTGAAGATTTGCGCATCCCCTACACGGCCGTGGCCACCGACCTGACCAACCAACAGGAAATCTGGTTCCAGGAAGGCTGCCTGCACCAGGCCATGCGCGCCTCGGCGGCGATTCCCAGCCTGTTCACCCCGGTGATGCAGGGCAACCGCATGCTGGTGGACGGCGGCATCCTCAACCCTTTACCGATCGTGCCGGTGGTGTCGAGTCATTGCGACCTGATCATCGCGGTCAACCTCAACTCCACCAACCAGCGCCACTATCAATTGCCGGTGATCCAGCGCCCGGCGGCGTTCAAGACCCGTTTCGACAGCCTGATCAATTCGCTCGGTTCAAAAATGCCCTTCCGCCGCAAACAGGCAGAACAATTGCTGCGGCTGGAAAAGGAAGCGTTGATGGCAGAAGCGGCCGATATCAACCCCTGGATCGAATCCGCCGAACCGGAGGCCCAGCAACCGGCGGCCGCCCCCGAACGCGCCGGCGCGCCGAAGTCCGCCACCGGCTCGTTCATCATCGACAACGTTGGGCCGGCCTCTTTGCTCGACCTGATCAACCAGAGTTTCGAGGTGATGCAGACGTCATTGGCGCAGTACAAGATCGCTGGTTATCCGCCGGATATTTTGATCAACGTGCCAAAACGGGTGTGCCGGTTTTTCGAGTTCTATAAAGCGCCGGAGCTGATCGCGCTGGGACGGGAAATTGCGCGGGATACGATGGATCGGTATGAGAATGAGCGGGATTCCTGAGATTCTCGAGTGAATGAAGGGGCCCCATCGCGATCAGGCTCGCTCCCACAGTGGATTTAAGTGATACACAAATTTTATGACCACCAAAGATCAAATGTGGGAGCGAGCCTGCTCGCGATGGGGCCGGATAATCCAACACAACAACTAAAGGCTGTCCTCACTCAACAACCGATACCCAACCCCCGCCTCAGTCACGATAAACCGCGGCTGAGTCGGATCATCCGCCAGTTTCTGGCGCAGGTGCCCGACCACAATCCGCAGGTAGTGAGTGTCCTCGGTATGGGTCGGCCCCCAAATATCCTTGAGCAATTGCTGCTGGGTGATGACCCGTCCCGGGTGTCGCGCCAGTTGTGCCAGCACCGCGTATTCCTTGCGGGTCAGCGCGACTTCGGTGCCGTCGAGCAACACCCGCCGATACGCCAGATCGACGGTCAACGGACCGAACATCAGCGCCGCTTGTTGAGCTTCTCCCGCCGGAGCCTGGCGCAACAAGGCACGCACCCGTGCCAGAAATTCCTGAATGCCAAACGGCTTGGTCACGTAGTCGTTGGCGCCGTTGTCGAGCGCTTCGACTTTCTGCCCTTCACTGGCGCGCACCGAGAGCACCAGCACCGGCACCGTCGACCACTCGCGAAATTCGCGCAGCACTTGCTGGCCGTCCATGTCCGGCAGGCCGAGGTCGAGTACCAGCAGGTCCGGTTTATTCAGTGCTGCCTGGGCCAGGCCCTCGGTGCCAGTGCCGGCCTCCAGCACTTTGTAGCCCTGGGAAACAAGGCTGATGCGCAGAAACTTACGGATCTGCGGTTCGTCGTCAATGACCAAAATGGTCGCGGTCTGGCTCATGAATTCACATCAACACAAAGAAGTGGCAAGAGAGTAACGCAAGCATGATCAGGCTTCACTTTCGGCTCTTAATTTTCAAAGGCCGGCTGAGCCTGCAACGGCAGGTGCAAGGTGATGCAGGTGCCGCGCCCTTCGATGCCATCGGCGACACTGATCCGCCCGCCATGGGCACCGACCATGCCCTGACAGATCGCCAGCCCCAGCCCGGTGCCTTGCCCGCCACGATCACCGCGCGCGGCGGTGTAGAACATGTCGAAAATCTTCGCTCGCTCATCGTGCGGAATCCCCGGCCCCTCATCGCTCACCGAAAAAAACAGCTCGCTGTCATCGGCTCCGGCGCGCAATTGCAGGCGACCGTGAGACGGTGAAAACCGCGCGGCGTTTTCCAGCACGTTGACCAGCGCCTGTTCGATCAGCGCGGCGTGGACGTACAGCAGCGGCAACTCTGGCGGCACTTCGGTGGTCACTTGCAACGGCGCCAGCACAGCGCGCAGACGATTGAGCGAACTGCCGACGATGTCGGCCGGCGACACCCAGTCCCGCGCCAGCTTCAGGGCGCCGTGCCCGAGACGGGTCATGTCCAGCAGGTTCTGGATGTAGCGATCGAGACGCTCGGCTTCATCGCGAGTGCCTTCAAGCAGTTCGCGGCGATCCTCCAGCGGGATCGCTTCACCGAGGGCCAACAGGCTGTCGATGCTGCCGCGCATGGAGGTCAGCGGTGTGCGCAAATCGTGGGACACCGAGGCCAGCAAGGCACTGCGCAACTGCTCGGTTTCGCCGTGCAGCCTCGCGGCTTCCAGGTCTTCGGCCAATTGCGCACGGGCCAGTGCCTGAGCCAGCGGTTGGCTCAGCGCGGTCAACAAACGCCGACGCTGACCGCTCAAGGTCTGACCCTCTTTTGCACACACACCGAGCAATGCCAACGGCCCGTCTTCCACCGACAACGGCCACCACCACCAACGCCCGAACGGTAGCGTGCCGGTGCCCGCGCCGGCCGGTTGATCGTGTTGCCAAGCCCAATCGGCGGCAGCGCGCTCGGCTTCGGAGAACTCCAGCGGGCCACCGGTTTCGACTTTCCAGCCACCCTGTCCGTCTTGATTGAGCAGGCAGAGTTGCAGATCACTCCAGCCATTGAGGTGCTGGGCCGCTGCGCTGACCACCGCCTGGCGGTCGGTGGCGGCAGTGAGTTTGCGCGACAGGTCGAGCAGTTCGGTGGTCTCTTCCTGAGTGTCGCGCAGCGCCTGCAATTGGCGCCGTTGCCGGGCCGCGAGGTTACCGGTCAGCGCTGCCATCAGCAGGAAGAACAGCAAGGTCAGCACGTCTTCTTCGCGCTGGATGCGGAAGGAAAAATTCGGCGGGATGAACAGAAAGTCATAGGTCAGAAACGACAACGCCGCACAGGCCAGCGCCGGGCCGAGGCTGCTGCGCACCGCCACCAGCAACACCGCCGCGAGGAACACCAGCGAAATATTGGGCAGTGGCAAAACACTCGACACCGCCCAGGCCAAGGCACTGGCGAGCACCGTCGCCACCAGCGCCAGCGCGTAGTCGAACCACACCAGTGACTGCGCCGAACGCTGACGCGGCTGATGCTGTTCGTGATCGCTGTCGAGGACGTTGATTTCCAGCCCGCGCGCATTACGCAACAAACGCGACGCCAGTCCGCCGCCGAACAACCGTCGACGCAATCGCTGCCGGGACTGACCGACCAACACCAAACTCGCGCGGCGTTCGGCGGCGTGCTGGATCAGGGTTTTCGCCACCTCGCCGGCGCGCAGCAGCACCACTTCACCGCCGAGGCGTTCGGCCAATTGCTGGGCGCTTTGCAGGCGCAGGCGAGACTGCTCGTCACGCACACTGCCGTTGTCTACATGCACCAGGCTCCACGGCAAATGTCGACGCTGAGCGACGCGACTGGCATGACGCACCAGGCGTTCGGCCTGAGCATCGCCATCGACGCCGACCAGCAGGCGACCGCGTACCGCCGGTGCCGCTTGGCCGAGCTGGCGATAGCCCTGGGCCAAATCATCATCGACCTGAGCGGCGGCGGTTTGCATCGCCAGTTCCCGCAGGGCCGTGAGGTTGGTCTGGGTGAAGAAAGCGTCGATCGCCGCCCTCGCCTGCTCCGGCACGTAGACCTTGCCATCGCGCAGACGCTCGAGCAGCTCGCGCGGTGGCAGGTCGATCAGCAGCAGCTCATAGGCTTCTTGCAGCACCCAGTCCGGCAGGGTTTCGCGGACCTGCACGCCCGTGATGCCACGCACTTTGTCGTTAAGACTTTCCAGGTGCTGGACGTTGACCGTGGTGAACACGTCGATGCCTGCAGCGAGCAGTTCCTGAATGTCTTGCCAGCGTTTCGCGTGACGACTGCCGGGCGCGTTGCTGTGGGCCAGTTCGTCCACCAGCACCAGTTTCGGTTTGGCCGCGAGCAGGCCGTCGAGGTCCATTTCTTCGAGCATCACGCCACGGTATTCCGAGCGCACCAACGGCTGCTGCGGCAAGCCGCCGAGCAGCGCTTCGGTCTCGGCGCGACCGTGGGTTTCGACCACGCCGGCAATGACTTTCACGCCCTGACGCAATTGGGTGTGGGCCGCTTGCAGCATGGCGTAGGTCTTGCCGACACCGGGTGCGGCGCCGAGAAAAACCTTGAGCCGGCCACGGCCGTCGCGGGGCAGGTCTGCTAACAGCGCGTCGGCGCGGCCGGAGTCACTCATGTTCGGGGATCTCTTTCATTCAGATGTTGATAGGGTGACTGTTCTGCCGCCATCGCGAGCAGGCTCGCTCCCACAGGGGAATGCATTCCAAAATGTGGGAGTGAGCCTGCTCGCGATGGCAGCACCACCGATCTACAGGTTTTCCAGCGCGATGTTTAGCGCCAGTATATTCACCACCGGCGGGCCAACGAGTGGCTGCTCGATGTGCGCATCCATCAACTGCTGAAGCGTAGACACCGGCAAATTGCGCGCCGCCGCAACACGCGCCAGTTGATAGGCAATCGCGGCCGGAGGCAAGTGTGGATCGAGGCCGCTGCCGGAGGTGGTGAGCATAGCCAACGGGACTGGGCCCTGACCCGGTACCTGCAGTTTGTTGGCATCGTCGATCACCCGAGTGGCCAGGGCCGGGTTGCTCGGCGAAAAGTTGCTGGCACTGCTCGACACAGTGGCAAATGCACCGGCCGATGGCCGTGGATGGAACCAGGCGTCGCCGACGAAATCTTGCGCAATCAGCGACGAGCCGCGGACCTTGCCGTCGGCATCATGGACCAGGCTGCCGTTGGCCTGATCGGGGAACGCGACCTGGGCTACACCGGTGACCACTAGTGGGTAGGCGACGCCGGTGATCAGGGTCATCAGGACGAGCAGGCTCAGGGCCGGGCGTATCATTGTGGACATTTCAGAATCCTCGAAATTGGAGAAGTTGTGGCGTGTTAGGGAAATCCACCCCTCACCCCAGCCCTCTCCCCACGGGGGAGAGGGGGAAAGGGAGCCGATCTGCGTTGCTCTCAAATCTTCCATTCACCTCGGAATATCAGGTCGCTGAATTTCGCAAGGCATCCGAGATCAGTCCCCTCTCCCCACGGGCGGTCCGACGTTTCGGGAGGGTTAGGGTGAGGGGGTCGATTTCAGCCTCAAACCAAATGCAACGCCGTCAACAGCATGTCGATCGCCTTGATCCCCACAAACGGCACCACTATCCCGCCCAATCCATAGATCAACAGATTGCGTCGCAACAACGCCGACGCACTCGCCGCCTGCACGCGCACGCCGCGCAATGCCAATGGAATCAGCACCACGATGATCAAGGCGTTGAACACAATCGCCGAGAGAATTGCGCTCTGCGGACTGCTCAGGTGCATGACGTTCAGCACGCCCAGTTGCGGATAGATCGAGGCGAACAGCGCCGGCAAAATCGCGAAGTATTTGGCCACGTCGTTGGCGATGGAAAACGTCGTCAGCGCACCGCGCGTCACCAGCAATTCTTTACCAATCTGCACCACGTCCAGCAGCTTGGTCGGGTCGCTGTCGAGGTCGACCATGTTCGCCGCCTCGCGCGCCGCTTGCGTACCGTCGTTCATCGCCATGCCCACGTCCGCCTGAGCCAGGGCCGGGGCGTCGTTGGCGCCGTCGCCGCACATGGCGACCAGGCGACCGTCGTTCTGCTCGTGACGAATGCGCGCCAGTTTTTTCTCTGGAGTGGCTTCGGCCAGCACGTCATCGACACCCGCCTCGGCCGCAATCGCCGCAGCGGTCAGCGGGTTGTCACCGGTCACCATGACGGTACGGATGCCCAGTTTGCGCAGCTCGGCAAATCGCTCGCGGATGCCGGGTTTGACCACGTCCTTGAGGTGGATCGCGCCGAGCAATTTACCGTCGGCGCAGACCAGCAACGGGGTGCCGCCGCTCTGGGCGATCTTGTCGATTTCCCGGGACAGCGGCGCGGCCAGATCGGCACGTTTCAGACCGACGAAGGCCAGCAACGAATCCACCGCGCCTTTGCGATACACGCGGCCCCGATAGTCGACGCCAGACAGACGCGTCTCGGCGCTGAACGGTACGGCGGTGAGCAACTCGGTGGCCGGCTCAGGTTGTGGCTGAGTACCTCGCAGGTACTCGACGATGGATTTACCTTCAGCCGTGTCATCGGCCAGCGAGGCGAACAAGGCACCCTCGGCGAGTTCCGTGGCAGTGACGCCAGGTGCCGCGTAAACCGCGGTGCAACGACGGTTACCGAAGGTGATGGTGCCGGTCTTGTCCAGCAGCAGGACGTGTACGTCCCCCGCCGCTTCCACGGCGCGACCGGATTTGGCGATCACATTCAGACGCACCAGACGGTCCATCCCGGCGATACCAATGGCCGACAACAGACCGCCAATGGTGGTCGGAATCAGCGTGACCAATAACGCCACCAGAAACACCAGCGGCAGGCTGCCGTTGGCGAAGTGGGCGAACGGTTGCAGGGTGACGACCACCAGCAGGAAGATCAGGGTCAGGCCGATCAGCAGGATATCGAGCGCCACTTCGTTCGGGGTTTTCTGACGTTTGGCGCCTTCGACCAGGGCGATCATGCGATCGAGTGTCGACTCGCCGGGGTTGGCAGTGATGCGCACCAACAGCCAGTCGGACACCAGTCGGGTGTTGCCGGTGACAGCCGAACGGTCGCCGCCGGATTCGCGAATCACCGGCGCGGATTCACCGGTAATCGCCGCTTCGTTGACCGCGGCGATGCCTTCAATCACCTCGCCGTCACCGGGGATCATTTCCCCCGCTTCAACACGAACCACATCGCCCTTGCGCAGGCTGGTGGCCGGCACAACCTGAAAGGCGCCGTTGCCGGTTTTGCGTCGGGCGCTCAGGCCTTCACTACCGGCCTTGAGGCTGTCGGCGCGGGCCTTGCCGCGACCTTCGGCCAGTGCTTCGGCGAAGTTGGCGAACAGCACGGTGAACCACAACCACAAGGCGATTTGCGCGGCGACAAAAGTCGGCACGCTGCTGTCGGGAATGAAGCACAGCACGGTGGTCAGGATCGCGGTCAATTCGACCACCAGCATCACCGGCGCACGCTGCAATTGCCGAGGGTCGAGCTTGACGAAGGCTTGCACCAGCGCCGGACGCCAGAGGGCCGAGATCGCGGTTTTCGGTTGTTCCGGCGCCTTGACGGTGGCGGCTTTAGTTGCGGGCATATTCATCATTGACTCCTTAGAAGCCCAGGCTCAGGTGTTCGGCGATAGGACCCAGCGCCAATGACGGCAGAAAGGTCAGGCCACCCACCAGCAAAATGGTCACGGTCAACAGGGTCACGAACAGCGGGCCATGGGTCGGGAAGCTGTTCTGGCCGATCGGTGCGGTTTTCTTCATCGCCAGGCTGCCGGCCAGGGCCAGAACCGGAAGGATGTAACCGAAACGCCCAATCAACATGCCGAAGCCCAGCATCAGGTTGTGGAACGCTGTGTTCGCGCCCAATCCAGCAAACGCCGAACCGTTGTTGGCACTGGCCGAGGTGTAGGCATAAAGCAACTGACTGAAACCGTGAGGGCCGGGGTTGCTCACCGCCGCGACCGGGCCGGGCAGGCTGGCGGCAATCGCGCCGAGCACCAGCACACCGACTGGCATGACCAGCAAGGTCACGACCAGTAACTGGACTTCCTTCGCCTGCAGTTTCTTGCCGAGGTATTCCGGGGTGCGGCCGATCATCAGGCCGGCGAGGAACACCGCGATCAACACGTTCAGCAACATGCCGTAGAGCCCGGCACCGACGCCGCCGAAGATCACTTCGCCGACCATCATGTTGACCATCGCGACCATGCCGCTCAGCGGATTAAGGCTGTCGTGCATGCCGTTGACCGAACCGTTGGATGCCGCCGTGGTAGTCACCGACCACAGCACCGTGGCGGTCGTGCCGAAGCGTGCTTCCTTGCCTTCCAGCGGCGCTGTCTGTTCGACGGCGACATTGTTCAGGGTCGGGTTCGGCTGGTATTCAGCCCACAGCGACGTCGCGCCGCCGATCAGGAACAGCGCCAGCATGCAGGCGATGATCGCGCGACTCTGACGCAGGTCTTTCACGTAGTGGCCGAAGGTGAACACCAGCGCCACCGGGATCAGAATGATCGAGCCGACTTCGAACAGGTTGCTCCACGC
Organism: Pseudomonas sp. LS2P72; assembly: GCF_054897865.1. Classification (NCBI taxonomy): domain Bacteria; kingdom Pseudomonadati; phylum Pseudomonadota; class Gammaproteobacteria; order Pseudomonadales; family Pseudomonadaceae; genus Pseudomonas; species Pseudomonas sp. LS2P72. Next base: position 2,438,752 of record NZ_CM142708.1, on the reverse strand, counting down.
CGTCGGGTTCTCGAACGGGTGCGCCGAGTTGACGCCGAAGAAGCCACCGCCGTTGGTGCCCAGTTGCTTGATCGCAATCTGGCTGGCGGCCGGGCCGAGCGGGATCACCTGATCGACGCCTTGCATCGTCACGGCATTTACGTACTGCGCGAAGGTTTGCGGCACGCCCTGCCAGACCAGATACAACGCCAGCAGCAGGCACTGCGGCAGCAAGCCATAGAGGGTGGCGCGGGTCATGTCGACCCAGAAGTTGCCGAGGGTTTTACTCGACTTGCGACCGATACCGCGACACAGGGCTACCAGCACGGCGAGGCCGGTGGCGGCGCTGACGAAGTTCTGCACAGTGAGGCCGACCATCTGACTCAGGTAGCTCAGGGTCGCTTCGCCGCTGTAGGACTGCCAGTTGGTGTTGGTCATGAAGCTGACGGCGGTGTTGAACGCTTGCGTCCACTCCTGGCCCGGCAGGTTTTGCGGATTCAGTGGCAAGTGATCCTGAAACAGCAGGATCGCGAACAACAGCAAAAAGCCCGCAAGGTTGAAGGCGAGCAAGGCCAGGGTGTATTTCTGCCAGCTCTGTTCGGCCTGCGGATCAACGCCGGCCACCCGGTAACACCCGCGCTCCACCGGTCCGAGAATCGGCGAAAGCCAGGTGCGCTGACCTTCCATGACCTTGTAGTAGAAGCGCCCCAGAAACGGTGCCGGAATCAGCACCAGGGCGAAGAAGGCGAGGATCAGCCAATAGTCATAACTGTGCATAGCCGCTCCTAGTTCCGGTCCGCGCGCAACAGCGCAACCAACAGATAAATGAACAGCCCCACTGCCAATAGCAGCGACACTCCGTCCAGAACGCTCATGGAAATTCTCCGTGTTACGGCGTATTGCCGCGTGTGGATCCATTGTCGGCAGGGAGGCTGTAAAGGAACGAGAGCGAGGGGTGTGGCGGGGAATAAAGAATGCGTAAAGAGTGGGTTTATGGCTTTGTTACAGCTTGGTTTTGTGGCGCTTGGACGGGCCTCATCGCGAGCAGGCTCGCTCCCACAGGGGTTCGGGGTGTCCGGGCAACTGCATTCCAAATGTGGGAGCGAGCCTGCTCGCGAAGGCGGCATAACAAGCGACACTGCTCCCAACTGGCGCACAAAAAACAGTCATTCGGGGGCAAACATCCTCGATACGACGCCTTTCGGCACTTTACGACCGCTCTCACAACACTGGCACGCCCACTGCAAACGCCCTCTCCCGAGCTTTCCAAAACCGTTCAGGGGGCAACGCATGAACACACAACTCAAACCCACGCTGGGCACGCTGCATCTGTGGGGCATTGCGGTCGGGCTGGTGATTTCCGGTGAATACTTCGGCTGGAGTTACGGCTGGGGCGTGGCGGGCACACTCGGTTTTCTGGTGACTTCCTTTATGGTCGCCACGATGTACACCTGCTTCATCTTCAGTTTCACCGAGCTGACCACCGCGATTCCTCACGCTGGCGGTCCCTTTGCCTACAGCCGTCGTGCCTTTGGCGAGAAAGGCGGATTGATCGCGGGGCTGGCGACACTGATTGAATTTGTCTTTGCCCCACCGGCCATTGCCTTGGCCATCGGTGCCTACCTGAATGTGCAGTTTCCTGCCCTCGACCCGAAACACGCCGCGGTCGGTGCCTACATCGTGTTCATGGGCCTGAACATCCTCGGGGTGAAACTGGCCGCAACCTTCGAATTGGTGGTCTGCGTACTCGCAGTGGCAGAGCTGCTGGTGTTCATGGGCGTGGTCGCCCCGGCCTTCAGCTTCAGCAATTTCGCGCTGAATGGCTGGGCCGGTTCCGATGTGTTTGGCGCGCCGGCGATTGCCGGGATGTTTGCGGCGATTCCATTCGCTATCTGGTTTTTCCTGGCCATCGAAGGCGCAGCCATGGCCGCCGAAGAGGCCAAGGATCCGAAACGCACCATTCCGAAGGCCTACATCAGCGGCATTCTGACGCTGGTTTTGCTGGCGATGGGCGTGATGTTCTTTGCCGGCGGCGTCGGTGACTGGCGCACCTTGTCGAACATCAACGACCCGCTGCCGCAAGCGATGAAAACCGTGGTTGGCGAAAGCTCAGGCTGGTTGCACATGCTGGTGTGGATCGGACTGTTCGGTCTGGTGGCGAGTTTCCACGGAATCATCCTCGGCTACTCGCGGCAGTTCTTCGCCCTCGCCCGGGCCGGTTACCTGCCGGCGTCCCTGGCCAAATTGTCACGTTTTCAGACCCCGCACCGGGCAATCATCGCCGGCGGTGTGATCGGCATTGCCGCGATCTACAGTGACGGATTGATCAACCTCGGTGGCATGACGCTGACGGCGGCGATGATCACGATGGCGGTCTTCGGGGCAATCGTGATGTACATCATGAGCATGCTCAGCCTGTTCAAACTGCGCAAAACCGAGCCGAATCTGGAACGCACCTTTCGCGCGCCGTGCTATCCGTTGGTGCCGATCATTGCGCTGGTGCTGGCAGTGGTCTGCCTGGTGGCGATGGCCTGGTTCAACACGTTGATCGGGTTGATCTTCCTGGGCTTCATGGCAGCGGGTTTCGTATACTTCATGCTCACGGCGCAATTGCGTGCCGATGCGCCGACGGACGCGATGCTGACCGGGCTCTAAACAGGCGAAGTGCGGCTGTCAGAACAGGCATAGAATGGAACCACTGCGAAAATTAATCGCTCAAAGTGGTATGCACGATCGATTGGCGAAATCCGCCAATCGGCCTGCCCTCAAGGAGAGCCCTATGCCCTGGTATGCCTGGTTGATTCTGATCGTTGCAATCGGCTCGATCGTTGGTGGTTTGATGATGTTGCGTGACACCGCCAACAAGGTCGAACTGACCGAGGAGCAACGCAAACGCGTCGCTGAACGCAACGCGGAAGCGGATGCCAAGGATGCGCAGGACCGCTAACAGAACAAACCCCGTCGTTCTCATCAAATGACGGGGTTTTGCGTTTCTACTTTTCCCAATCGGCCTTGGCAATGTGCAAGCCATGCAGCCCTTTGTATGCCGCACGTTCAGGTTGGCTCCAGCCCTCAAGCAACGAATCCTCTAACCGATAAATCTCCACCCCGAGCGGGCGACACACGCTTAGCGGGTCCTGCGCATCCGGCCCCCACATGGCCAGTGACAGGTCACCGCCCGGGCAGGTCGAAAGCGCACACAACAGATCGATTTCGGCAAAAAACTCCAGGTAATCGCCCTTCTGCGCCGGACAGGCTTTCATGAAGTACATGTCGTCGTGGTTCAGGCCCGTGCACTGGAAAATGTTCAGCACGTCATGCACGTCGAACTCGGTCAGCCCATGAGGCAGTACCGCGCGGGTCAGGTTCGAATGGCAGTGATGGTGAAAGTCTTCGCCGGTGAGCATTTTGTTCACATAAGGATCGCAGCGGGTGCCGAGCAAATCGTGCAAGCGACCGCCATGTTCGTCGATCCCGTAACCGGCCAGGCTGTCATCGGTGATGGTCACCAGCGGCCGCAAAAAAGGCAGGTTCGACCAGAGCCGGTCATGAGTGCTGACGTGTGCGCCTTGTAACTGCCGGGTCCGCGCCGCCCACAAACGCTCCCGTGGATCATTGGCATTCCAGACATTGAAATCCCCGACTTGCGGCCCGACCGGCGTGGTCACGCGAAACACATGCCCAGCCGGCACCTTCCAGGCGCGACCGGTGCGGATCGGCACCTCGAATTCCTCAATTAGCGTGCGCCCCTCCTTCGCATCGCGGATCCGCTCGTAGAAGGCTTTGTCCACCTGCAAGGCCGAGCCTTTGCTGACTTGATAGGCCGCCGGATAGTCTTTGTACATGGCACGAATCCTCGATCAGTGATGGGAAGAACGGGTAAGCATCTGCAACAAGAGGTGTTCGGAATCGTCGAGATACAGGCTCATGGCGTCCTCAGCCGCGCGTTTGTCGCCCTCGGCCAACAACTCGTGAATCTGCCGGTCGCGCGCCAGCCAGGGCGCCTGAAAACGTGATTCATCGGGAGCGGTGCAGAACACCAGGCGCAATTGCGCGACGACGTTGGTGAAGAACTCGTCGAACAACGGACTGCGCAGCAACCCGACGATGTGTTGATGAAAGGCCAGGCTGTGGGTGCCGACGGCGCGCCAGTCTTCGCGCTCCCGGGCAAGCTCGGTGGCTTCCAGGGCTTCGAGCATCCGGTCGGATTGATAGTCGCGCAGCGGCTGACTTGCGCTGATGGCCTGCAGCTCCAGGGTGCGCCTGACCTTGAACAGATCCCGCACGTCCTCGACGCCCAGCCTGCGCACCATTACGCCCTTGTTGCGCACATAACGAGTCAGACCTTCCTGCCCCAGGCGATGCAGCGCTTCGCGAATGGTATTGCGGGAGGCGTTGTAGGCAGACACCAGATCGTTTTCCACCAACGCCATGCCGGGCAGCAAACGGCCGCCAATGATGTCGGCGCGCAACTCAAGTGTGATGTGGTCGGCCAGGGACAGTCCGCTGTTCATACTCATTGCCTCGTGATTGTTCAACAATCGTCAGTTAATGAGTAATCACTATTCGTGCCAGTTCGCTCAAGACAGCAGGACGGAGTTGGACGCATCTGCATGCTTTTTAGAAGTAGAAGTACAATCACCATCCCATTTTCATTGGTTAATATGGCGCATTGTTGCGGAGATACCCGATGCGTTACTCGCAGGACCATAAAGCCCAGACCCACCAACGCATCATCAAGGAAGCGTCAGCGCGCTTTCGCCGCGATGGCATTGGCGCAACAGGTCTGCAACCGCTGATGAAAGCATTGGGCCTGACTCACGGTGGTTTCTACTCGCATTTCAAGTCCAAGGACGAACTGGTGGAAAAGGCTTTGCAAGCCGCAGGCGAGCAGGTCGATGTGATTTGCGCCGAGCTCTTCGCTCAGGATCGTCCACTGGAAGCGTTCATCGACGCCTATTTGTCCGAATGGCACCAGACTTCACCCGATGAAGGTTGCCCGTTGCCGACCATGTCATCGGAACTCGGCCTGCGCGGGCAGCAAAGCCCGACCACTGACGTGGTGCTCAACGCACGGCTCGAACAAGTGCAAGGCACGCTTGAAGACGAGGACGCCGCCGACCAAAGCATCGTCATCATGTCGACACTGGTCGGGGCTTTACTGCTGTCACGCAGTGTCGAGAATCCCGAGCTGGCACAGCGGATTCTCGACGTGACTCGCGCCTATCTCAAACAGCCCCGGGACTAACCCTCCCAACGCTTGAACAGCACGCTGGCATTCACCCCACCAAACCCAAAGCCATTCGACAGCGCGTACTCGATCGCCATCGGCCGCGCCTGACCGTGGACGATGTCCACGCCTTGGGCGGCGGGGTCCGGGTTGTCGAAGTTGAGGGTGGCCGGCACGACCTGATCGCGAATCGCCAACAGCGTGAAGATCGCCTCGATACCGCCCGCTGCACCGAGCAAATGCCCGGTGGCCGATTTGGTCGATGTCACGGCGATTTTGTTATCCGTGCCGAACAACGCCTTGATGGCCGCCAACTCTCCCAAGTCCCCGACCGGGGTCGAGGTTGCATGAGCATTGAGATGTTGCACCTGCGCCGGCGAAATGCCTGCCTGGGCCAATGCCAGCGACATCGCCCGTCGCGCACCGCTGCCATCCTCGGGACCCGCCGTCAGGTGATAGGCATCGGCACTGGTGCCGTAACCGACCAGTTCCGCCAGCGGTTGGGCACCACGGGCCAACGCATGTTCCAGGGATTCGATCACCAGAAGGCCTGCGCCCTCCCCCATGACAAAGCCATCGCGGCCACTGTCGAACGGCCGCGAGGCACGCTCCGGGGTGTCGTTGTAACCGCTGGACAGCGCGCGAGCAGCAGCAAACCCGGCGAGACTGACGCGATCGATCGCCGCTTCCGCGCCGCCACATACCGCGATGTCTGCTTCGCCACAACGAATCAGCCGCGCCGCATCACCAATCGCCTGGACTCCGGCTGCGCAAGCTGTCACTGGCGCACCCAACGGGCCCTTGAAACCATGCTGGATCGACACATGACCCGCGGCGAGGTTGACCAGAAATGAAGGAATGGTAAACGGCGACAAGCGTCGCGGCCCACGGCTGTCCGTCGTGCGCACCGCATCGGCTATCGCACCGAAACCACCCACGCCAGAACCGATAATGGTTGCCGTACGCTCCTGGGCATTGGTGTCCGCCGCTTGCCAACCGGCCTGCTCCAGCGCCTGACGCGCCGCTTCCATGGCGAACATAATGAAGCGGTCCATCTTCTTCTGCTCTTTGGGCGCCGTCGCCCGGTCCGGGTCAAACCCCGCCTCGGGATCATCAGCCAGCGTCGGCACTGCGCCACCGACTTTGGCCGGCAAATCTGCAACCACCTCATCCGGCAAATTGCGCAACCCCGAATGCCCGGCCAACAGACGCGCCCAAACGGCTTCGACGCCAGAACCCAATGGAGAAACCAGGCCCATGCCCGTTACAACTACTCGACGATCACTCATACCGCACATACCTCAAGCCAATTGATGACGCCTCACGTGTAACGTGCGGCAGCCTTGCTTTTGGAAAGATTCGGCGCCAATACATGACGCGCCGCAACGAAGGCATCCCAGTCGGCCGCATCCGGTAACGAAGGAATGGTGATCAACTCACCTCGCGGCATCGACCATATCATCGGCTTCCATGACCATATCCGCCGGAATCTGCGTTGCGTCGATACCGGAGCGCTCCCAGATCTCGGTGCGTGTTACGCCTGGCAACACGGCCTGCACCTTGACCCCGGTTCCCTCCAGTTCGGCGTTCAACGACTGCGTCAGACTTAACACATAAGCCTTGCTGGCGCTGTAAGCGGCATTGAAGCGTTCGGGAAACAAGGCCACCACTGACCCGATATTGATGATCGTCCCCCGACCCGCCTTGGCAAAACTGGCGGCGGCTGCCGATGCCAACCGCGTGACCGTTGTCACGTTCAGTTGAATCAAGCGTTCCAGCTGATCCATGTCTGAGTTAGCCAACAACCCCTCGGACGCGACACCGGCATTATTCAGTAACAGGCTGATACTCGAATCGCTGCGAAGACGCTGCTCAATCTTCAGCACATCATCCTTTTGCGTCAGATCCGCCTTGAGCACCTCGACCTGAACGCCGTGTTCGGCGCGCAACTTTGTCGCCGCTGCTTCCAGCCGCTCTTGATCACGGGCAACCAATAACAAATCAAAACCACGCGCCGCCAACCGTTCGGCGTAAATCGCACCGATACCGGAAGAAGCACCGGTGACGAGGGCCGTACCTTGGGACTGGACAGAATTCATGACTGTGCTCCTGGGAGATGCCGCGGAAGTTAATTTATTATAGGCATAATTTAAGGCGCATATGATAGCCGTAATTTTTTACGCATCGACGAAAGGCGCACCCTCACAGCGTTCGCCAGAAAGCAAAAAGGCCGATCAATGACCGGCCCCTGGCGCTGACGTATAAGCTTAGTTCACCTCAAGCTTCTCGCGATTCTTATCCAGAATCGCTTTACCGATTCCCTTCACTTCGAGCAATTCGTCTACGGACGCAAACGGCCCATTACTCTCACGATAGGCAACAATCGCCTTGGCCTTGGCCTCGCCCACACCGGCCAACTCGCGCTGAAGGGTTGGCGCATCGGCCTGATTCAGATCGACCTTGCCGGACTGCGCCTTGGGAGAAACCTCCAGCACCAAGGGTGCATTGCCAGCCTCAGGCTTGGCCGTCGGCGCAGCAATGGCCGCAATAGAGGCGCTGGTGAGCAGGGCAAAAACCAGAGAGTAGAAATAGCCAGTACGCATAAATGAAGCTCCATGACATCGATTGAGAAAGCAGCTTTTCCGAAGCTGCCTTCCAAACTTAGGCGATGTCTGGAGTCTGTCAAAAATGTGTCCGTTACAGGATGTGAAACAATCAGGGTTCCAGGCGACGTTGCTGGTGAATCCAGTCGACGATATCGCCATCAGGGGTATAGCCGCTGACGGTTTCGCGCAGGAGCTGGCGGACACGACTGTAATCGTCATGATCAACAGCAATCAGCAACTCCCTCAAACGGCCCTTGAGTACATCCCAGGGCAGATGATCTTCGTTGGCGCTCATGATCATCGGATGCTGCGTCGCCGCCACGTTGTCGCCGATCAGCAACTCCTCGTAAAGCTTCTCACCGGGACGCAGCCCGGTGAACTCGATGGAAATGTCGCCTTGCAAATTCTTGTCCGAACGAACGCTCAGACCGGACAGATGAATCATCTTCTCCGCCAGCTCGACAATCTTCACCGGCTCGCCCATGTCCAGAACAAACACATCCCCGCCCTGCCCCATGGAACCCGCCTGGATCACCAGTTGCGCCGCCTCGGGGATGGTCATGAAATAGCGAGTGATTTTCGGGTGGGTGACCGTCAACGGGCCACCGGATTTGATCTGGCTGTGGAACAGCGGGATCACCGAACCGGAAGAACCCAGCACATTGCCAAAGCGCACCATGGTGAACCGGGTCTTGTTGACCCGGGAGACATTGGCCTTGTCGCCGAACATCACTGGGGCGATTTCACGACTGAGGGCTTGAAGCGTCATTTCGGCGAGACGCTTGGTACTCCCCATCACATTCGTGGGGCGAACAGCCTTGTCGGTAGAGATCAATACAAAGTTGGACACACCTGATTGCAATGCAGCCTGAGCAGTATTGAGCGTGCCAATGACGTTGTTAAGCACGCCTTCGGCGATGTTGTGCTCGACCATCGGGACATGCTTATAAGCGGCAGCGTGGTAGACGGTGTCTACATTCCAGGTCTTCATCACATCCAGAAGTTTGTCCTGGTGGCGGATGGAACCGAGGATAGGAAGCAGCCGGACAGGAACCGACTCCCTGCAGCCACGCTGCTCCAATTCCGACAGAATGCTGTAGAGGTTGAATTCGCTGTGCTCGAACAACAGAAGCGTCGTCGGCCCAAGCGAGAAAATCTGCCGGCTAAGCTCCGCGCCGATCGATCCGCCAGCGCCCGTGACCATTACTGTCTTGCCTTTGATACAGCGTTCGAGCAGGTCTGGTTGCGCTGGGACCGAGTCGCGACCCAGAAGGTCCGCGATATCCACTTCCTGGATGTCTTCGACCTTTACCCGGCCACTGGCCAGATCGGTGAAGTTGGGTACGCTTCGGATGTGAAGGGGGAAACGTTCCAGAATAGTGAGAATTTCCCGACGTCGTGCGCGGGTTGATGACGGCAGAGCCAGGAGGATTTCCTGTGCGCCGGTTACGTCGATCATCTGTTGGATGTGTTTGGGTTTGTAGACCTGAAGGCCTGCTATCGAACGATCCGCAATGCTGGGATCATCATCGATAAACGCCACGGGACGCATGACTCGACCCATGCGAAGTGCCGCTACAAGCTGGTTGCCGGCCACGCCGGCACCGTAGATGGCGACTTTGGTTAGGCGATCGTCGCGACTGGTAAACGGTACGTGCTGGGCGGCGGTGAACCAGTCGCCCATGAAGTACTGGCGCATGAACAATCGTAGCCCGCCAATGATGACCAGGCTGAGCCACCAATAGTTGAAGACAATAGAACGAGGCACTACCGCTTCGTGATTACTGTACCAATAGACCACCACTGCCAGAATCAGCGAAGACAAAGTGACTGCTTTGATAATCGCAATCAACGCATCGTTGCCGAAATATCGCATAACCGCCCGGTACATGCCGAAGCGGATAAACAGAGGAATGGCGACGACAGGGGCGCAAACAAACAGCCAGAAATGAACCCTGAAAGGGTTGTACATATCATCAATACCCAAACGCACGATGAACGCCAACCACAGAGCAGCCCAGACAAGCAAAATGTCTGTTCCGACCTGTATAAGCCGTTTCCGACGCCTGGGAAGCCCTACAAGGCGCGATCTGACCCTATCCATGAACTCTTCAAACACCTCAGCCTTCTCCCTTCAACTGCCGCATCACCGTAGTGAAACCTTATAGGCGCATCTGATCTATTTTCAAACCTAAATGACAGAACTGTTACTTAGTTCTTCATAGATGGCCTTTCAAGCTCTCCAGCGTGAAACTTGATCGCCAGAACGACCAGAGGAGCATAGGCCAAAATCAACCCTAGACTGGAGTTCAGGCCAAATTGCGTGACGCCTAGTGCGATAGGCAACAACCAAAGCAAATTGATCGCGCCCACCGCCACAGTGACCGGTAAATGGTTGCCAAACCGACGGGAGGCAAACTGATAGGCGTGGCTGCGGTGTGCTTCGTAAATCTTGTCGCCCCTGAGCAAACGGCGAAACAGCGTGAAAGTCGCATCGACAATAAATACGCCGAGCAGAATCAGCCAACCCCATAGCAAGTCCGCAGAGACCCACGCCGCTTGAAGTGAAAGCCCGCCAAGGACAACACCCAGGAATCCGCTCCCGGCATCCCCCATGAAAATTCTGGCGGGGGGGAAATTCCAAAAGAGAAAACCCGCCACGGACACGGCCAACAATAATGGTGCCCAGACCAAGTCCGTCGCACCACTCACCCAATACAGGAGGCAAGCCCCAAGACAAACGCAAATCGCCTCGACGCTGGCAATGCCGTCGATACCATCCATGAAGTTATAAAGGTTAAGTAGCCATACCAGATAAAACGCTGCTAACACATGACCAAACCACCCAAGGTCGAAAGTCCCCCCGCCGATTTCAACAACGGGTAACCCACCTAACCAGAACAGCAACCATATCGATGCAACGAAATGCCCCAACAAACGCCAACGGGCGGCGATGTGTCCGTGGTCATCCATAAAGCCAATAACGGCGATCAGCGCGCCCCCACCGGCAATCGCAAAAAACGCCGAAGAAGACATCAACCCTGCAAATAACAACATTCCTAAAGCCAATGTAAACGCCAGGACAATTGCAACCCCGCCCCCTCGAGGAGTGGGAACCGAATGAGAACTTCGGGCGTTGGGGATATCCATCAGGCTTCGAGACAGAGCGTAACGGCGCAGCGCCCAGGTGAGGAAAAAAGACACAGCAACGATGACAGGGATAAACCAGCCATAACTCATGATTTACGGGAATCCAGAAAATGTTGTGCCGTCTGGCTCAACGCTTTATCGAGGGTGACCGGAGGAGTCCAGCCTAATAGTTGTCGGTTTTTGCTGATATCAACCTGCAAGGACCCGAGAATACGATCCGACAACGTTCGCTGGCCCAGTAACGTTGCCGCACCGCTCATGAGCCAGGCAGGTATTGGCAACAATATGGCAGGTTTGCCCAAGGCGTCCGCCAGTTTGCGCAGTAACTGTGTGGTCGACACGTCCTCGCCGTCACTGACCAGGAACACTTGATTGGCAGCCGCTGGGTGGTCGGAACAGGTCACGATAAAATCCACCAGATTGTCTATGGCGACGAGACTTCGCTGGTTGTGAACCGCGCCGAAAGGCAAGGGAACACCGCGATACAGCCAACGCATCATGTTGAGAAAGTTGGCTTTGACGCCAGGACCGTAGACCAGCACCGGGCGGATGATCACCACCTCCATACCAGTAACTGCGGCAAGCTCCTTCAAACCTTGCTCTGCCTCAAGCTTCGAGATCCCGTAGGGGTCAATCGGAGCAGGCACATCATCGGCACTGTAGACGGTGCCGGGCTCAGCACCCTCTCCGTTCACCTTGATCGAGCTGATGAAAATAAAACGCTTCGTTCCGCTCGCTGCGGCTTGGCGAGCGAGGTTCAATGTAGCCTCGACATTGACTTCACGAAACGCCGCCAGCGGATCGGAAGAGACCTCTTTCATGACGTGAACACGAGCTGCCGCATGGACAACAACGTCGATGTCGGTGAGCGCTTCACTCCAATCGTTTGCACCATTGAGACTCGTCAGAGGTAGCTGGCGCACACCCGCCGGGAGCACAGCCGACGTGGCTCGGACCGGTGCCACAACAGAACAGTCAGGCAACTGCACCAATCGTTCAATCAGTGCGCGCCCTAAAAAACCACTGCCACCGGTAACCAGGAATGTTTTCGAACTCATGGGTGGCCCTTAGGAATACATAAGAACATCAATGCTCGGGCACTGTGTCGCAACACTTCAAAGCAGAGATCGATAAATCTCAGCATAGGATTTCGCCATCGAATCAGCTGAAAACACTTCTTCGAAACGCCGTGCAGCAGCCTCTCCCATCGACGCAGCAACTGCTGGCTGATTCCAGAGCTGGTTCATAGCGCCTGCCAGCGCAACGGAATCGCGGGGAGGAACGACAAGTCCTGTCTCACCTGCGATGTTGATGTAAGTAGTGCCGGAGCCAATCTCACAAGAAATCATCGGTTTTCCGTACATCGCTCCCTCAAGCAACGAAATACCGAAAGACTCGGACCTCAGATGCGACGGAAAAACGAACGCATAGCACAGCGTTAACAGGGCCGCTTTGTCTTCATCAGGTAAGCCACCGAGAAAATGTACATTCGTCAGCCCCAATTGATTCGCCTGGGCTTTGAGTTCCATCTCAAGGTGTCCGCCCCCGAGAATGACGACGGGCAGTTGAGTGGTTTTTGCAGCTTCAAGCAGATAGTCCAGTCCCTTGTAATAGCGCAGAGCGCCCACAAACAGGAAAAAACGTTCCCCCAGACGCGCTCGCCAGAAATCCAGTTTCTCAGCAGAAGGCGTCGGGTAGGTTTGCCGGTCCAGACCATAGGGTACAACGCGGACTTTATCTTTGAAGCGCGTCAATACCGGACTGCTTTCAGCGTAATTGGGCGATGAAGCAACGATACAGTCGACGCTAGACAGGAAGCGGTTCATCAATGGCTGATAAAGCTTGAGGAGCGTCTTTTGCTTGACGATATCAGAGTGATAACTGACGACGGCAGGCTTGCGAATTCGACTGACGAAATGCACAAGATCCATGTAAGGCCACGGAAAGTGATAGTGAACAATGTCCGCTTTCTTCGCCAGCTCGGCAAAATCCTTGAATGCCGATAGCGAGAAACCGGTGGACGCTACGTGCAGGTCGAGTTTGGAACGATGAGTCAGGTGGTGCCCAACCGGTTCGTTACGCGCCGCGCCTCGCTCGCTGAGATAAAGCACTTCGGATTCAAAACCGTGCTTAGTTCCACCTTCAGCAATCTGAAAGATGACCTGCTCAATGCCACCCATGGTTTCCGGGTAGTACGTCTTGAAGAAGTGCAGAACCTTGATCATTGTCCTTTGACCACCGTCTGATAAACCTGAAGCGTTTCCATTGCGCATCGCTCCCACGAAAATCTCGCGGCATGTAGCAAGCCTTGCTCAACGGCGCTGGAGCGCCATGTCTCATCTTCCAGACCTCGCTGGATCAGTCCAGTCAATGTCTCGGTGTCTTTGGCCTCGCACATCAAGGCCGCATCACCGGCAACCTCTGGGAGTGATGAGCTGTTTGAACAAACGACCGGGATACCAGAACTCATGGCCTCCAGAACCGGCAAACCAAACCCTTCATACAGCGAAGGGAAGGTAAAAAGACGAGCCCCGGCAAACAGCAGCGGTAGGTCTTCACTGGGTACAAAACCCAGATAAAAAGCCCAGCCCTCACGCCGGGCACTTTCGAGCCGTTGGTGAATGCTTTCGTTTCGCCAGCCGTGATAGCCAGTCAATACCAAAGGCCAGCGCTTGCGGACTTCGATAGGGAGTCGGGAATAGGCGTCAAGCAACGTCTCGATATTCTTGCGAGGCTCGATCGTCCCGACAAACAGGCTGTAACCATCAACCGTAAGACCATGGCGTGAAAGCGTGCTTCTGAGTTCATCGGCGCTACGAGGATGAAACTCGGCAGAACTGGCCAGCGGCACCGTATGGATACGCTCAATAGGCCAGGAAAAGTACTCCGCCAACTCTCTGCGCGTGTACTCCGAGTCCGTAATCAGTGCATCGGCTCTCACCAGTGTGGCTTTAAGCTCTTTCTGCAAATAGCGCACAAGTTGCGGCGCATGGCAGTGAGACCAAGTGAACGGAGACAGATCGTGGAAGGTAGCAACACTGCGGCCAGCAAAGGGCGGCAGATAATAATTCGGGCTGTGGTAAAGAAAATCACCATGGCCTTTTAATGCGCGCTTCCTGAGCAAAGGCATAAGAAGTCGATACGCTTCAACCGCCAGGAAGTTTTTTTGTACGGCTCGTTTCAGGCCGTATCCACTACCCGAGGCTTCGGCAGCCGTGGGCAACGCAGGCAAAAACCGCCGACCGGCAAAAAATTGCAGGTCGGTGATTTCCGGGTTCTGCTGCAGTCGCAGCGCCAATTCGTAGGTGTAGCGACCAATACCGGTCAGCGGAAAGCGGACCGGTTCAACAGAAAGAATTAACTTCATTTATTCAGCCGTCAGCATCCAGCTAAGGGTTTCGCCCAGGGACGGTGTGGTCCAGCCTGGTACCAGCGCCCGCAATCTCGAGTTATCCCCGCACAAGGTTTTCACCTCATTGGCTCGCACAAAGGCCGGATTCACTTCGACCTCGATATCATGCCCGGTGAAGCCTTTGCACATATCGATGACTTCGCGAAGCGAATGGGTATTGCCGGAACTGACATTGATAGTCTGCCCCAGTGGCTTCGCCTCGATAAGCCCTCGATATGCCTTCACCAAAGCGCGAACATCGCTGAAATCACGCCAAACATCGAGATTACCCAATTCGATCTTTGGCGCCCTGCGACGAAAATGAGAAACAATTTTCGGCAACAGGAAGTTCTCGGCCTGGCCCACGCCGGTGTAGTTGAACGGTCGAGTGATGACGATTGGCAGGCGCTCGTGCCAAAGGTTGGCCATGTACTCCATGGCCAACTTGCTAACGGCATAATCATTGGCCGGTGCCGGCGCTGTGGTCTCAGACAGCAGGCCACCCGAAGCATTGCCATAGACATTGGCGCTACTGGCGATCAGCACGCAGTCCAAGGATTTTCCACTGGCCGCGACGGCTTCCAGCAGATTACGCGTGCCTATCAAATTGACCTGATAGAACGCGTCCGCTGCGCCATGCCCGACAAACGCCAATGCCGCGAGATGAACTACAACATCCGGCTGAATCTTTGCCAGCAACGTACGCAGACCAGGGCCATCGGCCAAGTCCACCTGGTGATAATTGCGATCATCGGAAGGCTGACTGCCCAACCCGATAACCTCGTAGCCATGAGCCCGAAGTTCATCCGCCATGTAACGACCGGTGAAACCTTGAATACCTGTAATCAGCGCACGTTTGCCGGCAATGGTCATCAGAACGAGAATCCTTGTTCATTACGACGCAAGTCAGCTTCGACCATCATGCGGCACAGCTCTTCCAGCGAAGTCTTTGGTTCCCAACCCAAAACTTCCTTGGCTTTGGCCGGATTGCCGATCAGCAACTCAACTTCAGTTGGGCGGTAGAATTTCGGATTGATAGTGATCAGTACTTTACCGGTTGCAGCATCGGTACCCTGCTCGTCTTCCGCAGTCCCCGCCCAGGAAATGGTGATACCAACTGCCTTGAACGCCATGGAGACGAAGTCGCGAACGGTCTCGGTGCGGTTAGTCGCCAACACGAAAGTGTCCGGCTCATCGGCCTGCAGCATGCGCCACATCCCTTCGACGTATTCCTTGGCAAAACCCCAGTCGCGCTTGGCGTCGAGGTTGCCCAGTTCCATCTTGTCCAACAGACCCAGCTTGATCTTGGCGACGGAGTCGGTGATTTTGCGGGTCACAAACTCACGGCCACGCAGTGGGGACTCGTGGTTGAACAAGATACCGCTGGTGGCAAAAATGCCGTACGACTCACGATAGTTGATGGTCATCCAGTGAGCGTAGAGCTTGGCGACACCGTATGGGCTGCGCGGATAGAAAGGCGTGCTTTCGATCTGCGGGATAGCCTGCACCTTGCCGAACATCTCGGAAGTGGATGCCTGGTAGAAACGAACCTTCGGATTAACGATCCGAATTGCTTCGAGCAGGTTAACCGCGCCGAGGCCAGTGATCTCCGCAGTAGTGATCGGCTGCTCGAACGAAACACCCACGAAGCTCTGCGCAGCAAGGTTGTAGACCTCGGTGGCTTCGGTGGTTTGCAGCAGGCGGATGCTGGCCGACAGGTCAGTCAGATCGTATTCGACCAAATGCAGATTAGGGTTGGACTGAATACCCAACTCTTCGATACGCCAGAAATTGACAGAACTGGTTCGACGGTAGGTCCCGTAAACGGTGTACCCCTTCTCCAGCAGCAGTTCCGCCAGGTAGGCGCCGTCTTGACCAGTGATGCCAGTAACGATTGCTTTCATGCGAATCCTCTAAACTCCATTTGAAGGCCTTAGCAGGCACATCTTCAACTAATCAAACTTGAGTTTGGCGAACCAAGCTCCGAAGCCCCACAGCGGGGGGCCTATCATACATCCTCGCCTGTCTTAGCACACCACCAGCATGTCGATAAATCGGGGGGGCGAGGCAACCAAGCCACAGAGAAGGGCTCGGCAGGCAGGGTCACTTCTTGAAAAATTATCACTCCATTGGATTAAATCAGACTAGAAGCACTTCGAAAGACTGTTAGCCGTAGAGCAATAAAGTCGTTTTTTGGCGAAGATCACACAAAAAAGTACAAAATCTGGCCAACAACCAAATGAAATAACGCACTCTGTCTAACATCATCTACACAAACCATATTTCACCGAGCCCAAAACCATAGACTTCAATCCCCATCGACTTAAACGAGTCAGATGCGCAAGCACCTGAAAATGCAAAGTCAGAAACATTATTAATCGTGTTAAATGCTGCGAGCCTACACCCTTGGCGCGCACCCGCGGTGCGAGAGACCTACCAAGCTGCTAGTCTTTTATTCGCCATCTAGCTGGCGGCATAACAACAAATCCCAAGCCCGGCATCCCTCCTGAGCCCCCTAACGAAACAAGCTCTCTGTCGACGGGAAAAGGCGACGACAAACAGAGGCGAGACGCCATGAACTAAGGGTAGCGAGCACGATAAAGGTGACACCACCACCCCCTCCGAGGTTACAATCGCCGGCTGATTTGATAACCCGGTGTTTCGAATGCTCAACAGCACAATAAACGTTGCCCTGATGGACATAGCAGCGTCGGCAAAGCGCTATTCGCTTGTCGGCATGCTCGGATGGCAGGATGTCCGCCAGCGCTACAGACGCTCCGCCATCGGACCATTCTGGCTCACCATCAGCATGGGCGTAATGATCGGTACGATAGGTGTTGTATTTGGACAAATTTTTAATTCCCCTATCAAAGACTTCCTTCCCTTTCTAGCCGCAGGGATGATTCTTTGGGGGTTCATCGCAACTAGTGTAACCGAAGGCTGCACCAGCCTGATTGCAGCAGAAGGTATTATAAAACAGCTGCCTATTCCTTTGTTCGTGCATGTACTGCGAACTCTATGGCGAAACATACTAATACTTGGTCACAACATCATCATTTTCCCTCTCGCACTCCTGGCCGTGCAAAAACCATTAGGACTTGAAGCGCTCCTTAGCATTCCTGGCTTTGCCCTCCTGGCTATTAACCTGACTTGGATTAGCCTCATATTAGGTGTTCTGTGTGCACGATATCGCGACCTTACCCAGATCGTCTCAAGTCTTCTGCAGATTGCCTTTTACCTAACACCCATCATGTGGCTCCCCAGCCTGCTCCCGCAACGATCGAGCACTTACCTCCTGGATTTCAACCCTATCTATCACCTGATGCAAATTGTCAGAGCACCGTTGCTAGGTCAAGACGTTAGCACCTTGAGCTGGTGCGTATCCGGAGGTATGGCTGTATTGGGGTGGGGCTTAGCAATAATGTTCTACGGTTATTATAAGCGTCGCATTGCTTACTGGCTTTGAAGAAGAATACACACCATGGCTTCTATTGAGTTTCACAACGCATGCGTTGACTTTCCGATTTACAACGCTAGCGGGCGCTCGCTGAAAAAGCGCCTGATCCAGGTTGCGACAGGCGGCCAACTGGGAGCGAACGACCAGGGCCGCGTAATCGTGCGCGCCCTGGAAAATCTGACGTTCACGCTCAACGACGGTGAGCGCGTTGGTTTGCTTGGTCATAATGGTGCCGGTAAAAGCACCCTGCTGAGACTGCTCAGCGGTGTCTACTCTCCATCGTCTGGAACCGCCAGAATTAGTGGTGAAATAGGCTCACTGATCGATATTTCTCTAGGCATTGACCCCGAAGCAACGGGCAGAGAGAACATCTTTGTACGTGGCGTACTTTTGGGAATGACGAAGACCGAGATCGCAAAAAAGCTTGATGAAATCATTGAGTTCTCCGAACTCGGCGAGTTCATTGATATGCCAGTCAGGACCTATTCAACAGGTATGCATCTACGCTTGGCGTTTGCAGTGTCTACTACCGTCAGGCCGGAAATACTGATCATGGATGAATGGCTTTCCGTGGGCGACGAGGGCTTCAAACTCAAGGCTGAAGAACGAATGACCGAGCTTGTTAAAGCAACGAATATTTTGGTGATTGCAAGCCATTCTCGAGAACTGGTGATGCACACATGCAACCGTGTCATCTGGCTAGAGCATGGCAAAATACGAATGGACTCAGATCCCGAAACCGTGACGCGCGCTTATTTCGGACACTGAACACTTGCCTGCCCCCCGGCCATCTAAGTTAAGCTGATGACCCGTTTGGGCTCGTAAAGAACCCATTCTCATCAAGACCGACCTAGAAGACAGACCTGAATAATGCTAAACATCATCATTCCGATGGCTGGGCGTGGCAGCCGCTTCGCAAACGCTGGCTTTACCGATCCAAAGCCACTAATTCCTATACATGGAATCCCGATGATCAGGTTGGTCATCGAGAACCTTAGCCCTAAGTGTGAGCATCGTTTCATTTTTGTGTGCCAACGCGAACATTTCTCCGCGTACGGTCTAGACGTACTACTGCCGCAATGGACACAAAATTTCGAAGTCGTCTTGCTTGACGGCATCACCCAAGGTGCCGCCTGCACAGTCCTTGCTGCCAAACACCTCATTAACAGCGACGATCCGCTGATGATCGCAAACAGCGATCAGTTCATCGACGCCTCAATCGATGATTACCTGAGCGATATGGAACAGCGCTCGCTGGACGGTTTGATCATGACCATGACAGCCAATGACCCGAAATGGTCGTTTGCTGCCACTGATAACCTGGGCCATGTGACCTTGGTTGCTGAAAAAGATCCAATTTCCGAAGATGCAACCGTCGGCATCTACAATTTCGCCAAGGGTTCAGAATTTGTCAGCGCCGCCGAAGAAATGATCGAGGCAGATGAGCGCGTAAACAATGAATTCTATGTAGCTCCCGTCTATAACCGGATGATTGCCTCTGGTAGCAAAATCGGTATCTACACAATCGGTACGGATGGAGAAGGAATGTATGGCCTAGGTACCCCACCGGATCTGGCCTCATTCCTGGCTCTCCCCCTGTCCCTGACAAAAATTGAGCAGATCAAATGGAAATAATCAGCCATAGAGGATACTGGCTGGAGGCAAGTGAAAAAAACACTGTCAAAGCCTTCAGAAAGTCGTTCTCCCTGGGCTTCGGAACAGAAACCGATGTTCGAGATCTTGCCGGTACACTCGTTATTTCACACGACCCACCCACTGGTGGCGAACTGACGCTGGATGAGCTTCTGGAATTAGCAGGCACCGCACAACCAACCCTGGCCATCAACATCAAATCAGACGGGTTGGCCACCGCGGTTAGCGCCGCGATGAAACGCCACAGTTACGAAAATTGGTTCGCATTTGACATGTCAATTCCCGACACGCGAGGGCAATTGGCCGCTGGCAATCCAACCTATCTTCGAATCAGTGAATTCGAGGGCCGGTCCACCTTGATGACCTCTGCATCCGGCATCTGGCTTGATGCATTCGAATCAGATGAATGGCGAATAGAAGAGCTTCGGCGACTGACCAGCACAGGCATCAAAGTCTGCCTTGTATCACCGGAGCTACACAAGCGTGAACACAGACCCTTCTGGCAGCAACTCAAAGATAGCCATCTGCACACCAGCGATCTAGTCATACTATGCACTGATGTCCCAGAAGAAGCAGTTGATTTTTTTAAGGTGAAACCATGATTCAGGCAGTTATTTTTGACATGGACGGTGTCCTGATCGATGCCAAAGAATGGCATTACGAGGCGCTCAACAAAGCGTTGGCGCTGTTCGGATTCGAGATCTCCCGATATGACCATCTGACATCTTTTGATGGTCTACCTACCAGCAAAAAATTGAACATGCTGAGCAAGACGAACAACTTACCCTACGAACTGCATGGCTTCATTAACACGCTGAAACAAAATTACACGATGGATATGGTATTCGAAAAATGCCGACCACGTTTCATCCACGAATACGCGCTCTCCTCACTTAAGGCTCAGGGTTATAAGTTAGGTGTTGCTTCAAACTCAATCAAAGCAACCGTACAAACAATGATGCAAAAAGCTGATCTTGAGCGTTATTTGGACATTATGTTGTCGAATGAAGATGTCAAAGAACCCAAACCCTCTCCCGAAATCTACATCAAAGCGATGCAACAGCTTCAGTTAGAACCATCGCAATGCCTGATTGTTGAAGATAATGAGCACGGCATTCAAGCTGCTCGCGCCTCCGGCGCCCATGTACTCGTAGTCAGCGACGTCAACGACACCAACTACGAAAACATAATGAATGCTATCAAACGTGCCGAAGGTAATCCCCATGACTAACGTCCTCATCTTAGCTGCTAACGAACCCCATGACGACCGTGACAGCGGCTACCCCCTCTGCCTGACAGAGGTTGATGGAAAGCCGCTCATTCAGCACCTAAGCGAAAAATGCAATTCAATCCCAAATGTTAAATTGACGCTTGCCGTGCGCGATCAAGACTGCAAACGTTGGCACCTTGATAACGTCTTGCGCCTGCTGTCGCCAGACGCCAAGGTGCTGAATGTTCAGCGTAAAACTGGCGGGGCATCCTGCACAGCATTGCTCGCTATCGCAACGATCAAGAACGACGAGCCACTGCTGATCATCAATGGCAACGAACTGATTGACGTCGACTTTGCAGCGGTTATTTCTGGGTTCGTAAAGTCTGACTTTGACGCAGGCGTCGTCGTATTTCCTTCAGTCCATCCTCGCTACTCCTATGTACGCTTGAATGACGAAGGCTTCGTCGTTGAATGTGCCGAGAAAAACCCAATCAGCAACAATGCAACCGTCGGATTTTATTGGTTCAAACACGGTAGCGATTTTGTCGAAGCAGCCCAACAAGCAATCATGAAAAGCGCTCACGTCGATGGTCAGTACTACATCTGCCCAACCTTGAACGAATTGGTCTTGCGCCAGTTTAAAATTGGTGCGCACCGCATTAATACCCAGAAATTTCATCCCTTAAAGTCTGAAAGACAAATCGAGCGCCTTGAAACCTTTATCGACTCGGGAAAAAGCTGAACATGAAACACGATAAACTGGAGGACATGGTAAAGGGGTGGTTCGTGGGCGGGTTCACACCGACCGCATTTGACACTCAAGCCTGTGAAGTTGCTATTAAGCGATACGCGAAAGGCGAGTCAGAGGGAAGCCATTACCATAAGATTGCGACTGAGATTACGGTAATTGCGGAAGGGTCGGTGAGAATGGGCGGCAAAGAGTGGCATACCGGAGATATTATTACAATTGCCCCAGGAGAGAAAACTGATTTCTTGGCACTTACCGATACTTTAACGGTGGTGGTAAAGCTTCCCGGCGCCCTTAATGATAAATACATTGCAGACTAATCGGGTACCGGAATGACTAAGACCTGCATACTCGACGTTGGCGCAAACAACGGCGATTTCATTTTTAAAGTTGCCGAACGCTCTCCACAAATTCCAGTTTTGGGGTTCGAACCAATTCCGGAGTTATTTGAAGGACTGGAGGTAAAGAAGGAAACTCTTGATCTCCCTAACGTCGAGTTATTGAAGCTAGCCATCAATACGATATCTGGCGCTGCTAACTTCCATGTCGCGAAACATGCAGACTGGGGCGTATCCAGCCTATTAGACTTCGATAAGTCGTCACTTTCGGAAAATGAGTACTGGGCACAACGCAAAGACCTATACTTTGATCAAGATATTCAAGTTGAAGTTGCGCGGTTAGATGACGTGTTGCTTGCGGCAGGATACGATCACATCAGTTTTATCAAAATCGATGCGCAAGGTGTAGATTTAAAAGTCCTAGAGTCCTTGGGAACGCTACTGTCTAAAGTTGACGCAGGAATGCTCGAAGCCCCTACCACGCATAAGTCTGCACTTTACTCTGGTGAACCTACACTAAAAGAAGTCTTAGTCTTTTTAGAGAGTCACGGTTTTGAAACTTATGCAATCAAACCAAATGATCCAGCATGTGCGGAAGTAAACGTATTTTTCAACAAAATTGGGTTGGATTGGCAAGAAATTGAGGCAAGAATAGGATTAAAAGGGATACCACTCTATGACGGAAAACATTACTGGCACGTCCCTGCTCCGTCTGCGGTACTCCCACCTGGAGACCCTGTAAATATTTCAATATTGCAAGAGCTTGCCAGAGCACGCCACGTAGTTGCTGAAAACTCTGCTGCATGGGCTAGAGTGATGTATTGGAAAAATGAAACCGAAGTCCTCCGTAAAGAAAATGAACGCCTATCTTTAGATCTTAATGGAGAAGCACTTCACCTTAAGCGATCCATTTCAAGCACCGTCACTTCTTCAACGAGCGATAACGGTGCACTATTAGCCGAAATAAAAAACTTGAAAGCTGAAATAAGCGCCATTCACCAATCAACTAGCTGGCGAATAACTTCTTTTTTACGTGCAATAAAACGTTCAATTTGATATATAGGTGCTTTTCCCAGAATGTATGATCCTAAACTACTAAGCGAAATCTGCAGTTCTGATGCGGTTTTTTGGGGGGGGCGTCACCCACCGATTGAACACTTCACGGCGTCTACCCGACTCTTTGAGGCATCCTATGACTTCAGGGAGTCCTCCGACCGCCATGGCAACTACAGCGCCGTATACTTGACCGAATTGGATATCGGCCAAATAAAACAATGGCCATTAGTTCTTGATGAAGCACTACGTCTGCTTGACCATAACAAGAAAAGCTCACTCTTCCTGCGCTTCACCCAAAGCAATTTAATTAGTGTATTTCTACTCACCACTTTTCTAAGAAGAAGAACAGACTTCAAGTTCGAACTTATTTATCAAGAGCAAGATCCTGACGGAACTTTTGTTTACGCACTTAATTGCTTTAGGCTCAGTATCCGAGCTACCCTTTCTACCTTCGAATTCGCGCTAATCACAAATGGAAAGCGCCCTAATGAAGTAAAAGCGTTCATTGACAGCGTCTCGAGCATAAGGGGAATTGACAATATCGCCTGGACCATAGCGATATGTGGCCCAATAGAATTCGGAGCAACTATAGATAATAAATCTGGCAAGATTCGCTACATTGAAGAACCTAAAGAGCATGGTACAAAAGGATGGATAACACGTAAAAAAAATCTGATCGTAGAGACCTCCAGCGCAGAAAATCTTCTGATTGCACACGATAGGTATGAAATCCCTCCTACGTTTCTGGATGCAATGTTTGAGTATGGTGCAGATTTTTCGGTCATTGTCCCCGCTCAATATGATAGAAATGGAGATCGGTTTCCTGACTGGGTATCTATTGGTAGCCAGTGGTCTTGGGCTCCTTGCGGAATGCTAGAGCATGGTGATTACAACCCAAATATCTATGTAAATGGAGGCGTAATAATAAGTAAACGGGAGGTTTTGATAGCGTCTCCTTGGAACAACCTCTTATTCTGGAACCAAGGCGAAGACGTAGAACTAACTCGCTCAATGTCAGAGAAAGGCGTAACACCACGTTTTGCTAGGCATGTAGAACTTATAGTGACTGACGCCCGTCCAGGATACACATATGACTTTGCCAGCATCCCGCAAATTAATAATGTTTATGTATCTCCAAACGGAAGTCCACTGTCTGACCACTTTACAATTCCACCACTTGCTCCCGGCAAAGAAATCGATTTAAGAAACGTTAATCCGACCCACCTCGCGCATTTTGGAATATATGCTTCACCCTCTCTATTTGGGTACACCTCGTATGGACTAGTGCCAAAAAGAAAACATGCCGTTATTTCGATAAGCGCCATACAACCCGTAGCAAAATATACACACCTCAACATTACCATCACTAGTGAAAGCTTAAATAATGAATTTCAAATTTCAATAAATGGCACCACAACCACCTTCACCACTGAACACCTAATAAAAAGCAGAACAAAACTCACTATAGACCTTACAAGCAAAATCAACCAAAACTGTAGAAATATTGTCATTGCACTACATAACGATGATCACTATGCAATTGAAAGCATCGGTACTAATTTTGTTCAAGTAGAGTCTGCCTACCCATTACTGCTAAGCAGTAAAAACATGGACCTCGGCGGTGTTACAGGCTCAGGATGGTCAGAGCGTGAATCTTGGGGTGTTTGGTCTGTCGGTGCGACATCTTCATTAACACTTCCAAAATTTGAGATTGGAGAACACCACGACCTAAATCTGGTTATTAAAGCCATCTCGTTCGCCCCTAAATCGGTCAAGTCCCAATTAGTTGCAATGACTTGCGAAGGAACTCCTATAGGAATTTTAAGAATCCCAAAGAATAAGCGCCCTAAAAAATTCAACATCCGCGTACCTGGCTTTTTAATTCAAGACAAAGAAAGTATTTCCATACAACTGAATATACTGCACCTCTCATCACCCAAAAAGCAAGGTATCTCACTCGATGCACGAGAGCTTGGTATTGGCGTTGTTAGTATTGATGCAAATAAAATCAGTGAAGCCTAGCACTTAAATACGTTCAATCCACCGCGAAAACCATGCCATGAACAATAAGACAGCGCTGCTAATTGTTGAAAACAATTTTAACCTTACACATGTTGGCGTTAGACGCGTTATACGCTTCTACTGGAATCAGCTTATAGATGCTGGATACACGGTTACATTGGGATCTCCAAGCAACGGTAATTTTTTAACGTGCTCTGATGTGGACGCTAAAAATTCAATGCTACCAAAAAAAAATGATGAGCGTGATGTCGCTCCAACTTGGAAATCAAATGACCCCACTTATAAACCAGAACACACAAACCCGATAATACACAATCCAGCACTAAACCAAGTCACATGGAATCTGGATAAAAACATCTCCCCCGATAGTTTCGACCTCTCCATTATAACTGCCCCCTGGATATGTGCAGATCGTGGCGCTCTGCAAGAGGCGAAGTACTCAATTGGCATAGTTTACGATATGGTTCCCAACCTACTCGCAATTGGAGCCCTTCGTATGCCCCGATACCTCAATGCTTATGAGTTCGCCCACCAGCATAGTTTAGGGTATGATTTTTATCTTAGAAACGTTAAAAAAATTACATGTATTAGTGAGAGTACCAAACGTGATTTTTTAACCTTTTATGGAAAAAGTCTCGAGCCACGGATAGCGGTATCAATTCCATTTCAAGACTTTGGGAATGGAATGACGAACGAAGGAATATCAGACTCTGTACTTCTTATTAACGTACTGGACCATCGAAAGAACTTTGCTGCGGTTAGCGCCGTCATTAAAAAGACTACTAGCCTGAAGCCTGTAAATCTAATTATAGTCGGAACAGAGCGAATGCCTGTAATCGAAGTAACAAAGTTTTTAGGCGAGATGTCGGAAACTTGCGGAAATGTTGAATGGTATCGCTCGCCAAGCGATTGGCAGTTAGAACATCTAATGAAGAGATGTAAAGTACTGTTCTTTCCTTCTATCTACGAAGGCCTTGGGCTTCCTATACTCGAAGCACAGGCAAAAGGTTTGCCTGTAATTTCTTCAAACAACTCATCTTGCGAAGAAATAAATTTAAACCCCGAACTCACTGCGGATCCTTATGATCACGATGTGTTCGCAGAGATACTTACCAAGGTTTTAGATGGCACCTCATCATACCTTTCTGGTGAAAGCCTAAGATCTTGCCAAACTAGTTTTCTTTCCAAAAAGAACACAATACCTTTAATTTGATTATTTATACAAAAAAAAAAAAAAAACAAAAATGCAATTAAAACACCCGGGGAATAGTCATGATCTTGCTGCCTGCCCCTACTACAACAATTTTCAACTTTAACATCGGGCATCATGGCCGCTGGCTCCTGAAAGAGATCGGGAGCACAGCATCAGGCATCAAATCGCGGCTTTAAATGTGAGGTTCGTGGAGCGGTTACTTTGAATGTGGGGTTTATGGAGCGCTTACGTTTCAACTGGGGACAGTGAGTATGTTCTCGGTGGATCGATTACAATTTTTTCCTCCCATAACTTTTCAAGAAAATTCGCAGCGGTGACAACTAGCTTGCCTCCGTCAGCCTGATCTGGTGATAGGCACCCAATAGAAAGATGACCATCACATAAATATCTCAGGACTCAACCAAAGTTGCTACTTTCTTTTTAGTCAGCCTCTTGGACCAAGCCTGTACCGGCATTTCAACAAAGAGATGAAGACCGTACGCAACTACTACAGAGATTATCAAGCACGAAGCACCAAGGCACTCGGCGTAGAGCCTGGGCTTAAATGAATCATCAATTCAATAACTGTCGTATGAATAGCGTACAGCGGATATGAAATAGCCCCAAGCCATAACAACCATTTCTTATTTATAACTTTATTCACGCGAGGAGAAAACACGCACAAACCAAATGCAAAAGCTGCCAGTACCCAAGTGGTGAAATTCTTGTAGAAGGAAACGTTATCACTAATTGGAGAAAATGAAAACACAACCAATAACAGCGCAAGTAAAACAAAAAGCTTATTCAGACTGATCGTTTTTTTATAAAATAAACATACAGCTGTGCCCATTAACAAAATAGGTATGCAGTTCACTGCCAATGCTAAATCTATAAGTGCGGGTTTCGAAAGCAGAGGAAAATTCGCACCCAATACACCCAACCCCAAAGCGACTAAAATCAAACATGGATACAACCTTTGAGCCATTTTACTTCTAACTACAAAGAAGACTGCAGCCATTAGAATATAAAATTTAACTTCAATACTCAGACTCCAAACAATAGGTTCAATATTAGCCTCAATAGGTATAAATAAGTTCCCAAAAAGACTAACATTAAGAACAAAAATTTTTATCGTTGAAAGATCAAAATGTCTGACACCTATAAAAACCTGAGACACCAAACGTAAAAAAACCGCAGCTATTATTACCGGGTATATCCGAAAAACACGTTAAATCAGAAACTGCAAAGGTGGTGTCTTTTCGAGACTTAAGAAGATAACAAAGCCGCTCAATAATAAAAATGCACCAACGCCTAAAGCCCCCATGAATGTAGCAAAGTAGAATAGAAAGCTATCTACGGGAGGGTTGTTGGTCAACAGTATTGAGTGATCGATAGAAACGAGTAGAGCTGCGATACCACGCAACGAGTTCAGCGATTCGAGCCTTTCTGCCTTGGCCATATTCGCTGCTGTAATTCCGATAGTAGGTGTAGGTGGCAAAGGATTCACTCACTAACTTTACGCTAAGAAAGCATAACAATTATTTGTATAATATAAAGCGTTATACACTTTTTAAAAAGGCCTTCTACGAGCTGCAACTCCGATAACAGCCCATAGAAACCCACAACCTGAACACCCTAAACCTTCAAAGACAGCTTAACATCTTCATAAGCTTCACTAAGCGCGCGCACTGCGTCTTCATGTTTAACTTCAGCCCATACTTGTTTAACGTCGTCTTCAGCCTCCACCCAAGGATAGTCTTCAGGTGTAACATTCACCAGCGAAACATCTACTGTGTAGATAGAATTACGCCAATTAATATTCTTTAGAAGCTCCATATTTCCTGACCAGCCAGTCATTACACAGCGTCTACCAAGAGCGAGAGATTCAGCGCAGCCCATCCCATAGCCTTCAGATCGATGAAAACTCACATATACATCGCAGGCACGCTTCAGGCCAAGAGCCTCTTTGTAACTAAAACTATTAGTATTCAAAATAATGACATTGGGATATCTGATCCTAACCCCGTCAAGAAACGCCTCGTACTCCTTCCGCTTTTCATCGCCGTGCCTAAGCTCAAATTTCACATGCATGACCAAAGCGACATCGTTCACACCGCGAAAGCTTTCAGCAAAAGCTTTTAGAGCGGCCTCAGGGTTTTTCCGAACAGTCGAGGAAGTAAACTCCCAATTCAATAAGAATAAAACTTTCTCTCCAGGTAGATTGAAATACTTCCGATTAAAGTGTTCAACGCTGGAGACCGGCACCCTAACTTCAGGATCCACAAGTGTTATCGGTTTTGTGGTAGCGCTAGCCACAGCACTATAAACAAACTCCGTATCAACCATCATTGAGTCAACCGCGTCAAAGTTACTGATCAGCCGGCTTGGTACAAATGGTAGTTCCCAATGAGTAAAATTAATATTCCAACGGCCTTCCGCCCACTCGCGGAAAATATGTAAATGGTGCCCAACGAACGGAAAACCCACACACCAAATATTAGTAGGATACAATGGATCTGCCGAAAAATAGGTTTTAAACTCATCAGGAAGCACATTTTTATTGGCGCCCCGTTCTATATCGACAATACAAAAAGGCACACATTTTCGCCGTAACGATTCTATGTAATGAACACTAAGGTTCACTACTCCCCCTGATTCTCCAGCATAAAGCAGAATATTCAGTCCTTTATTTTCATCGGGTTGAACCTTTAATCGCTTTCTAATATTTTCCGTGGATATTACTTCTTTGGACTTGAGCAACCGCCGACAAATAAGCTGCACCCCAAGAAACATAACGCCTTTCCAGCTTGCACCTGCTCGGCGACGGGCCTCGATTCTATTGATAACCCCTTGAAGCCTTCCCCAAGGCCTAGGGTTAATATCAACAACAAAACTTTGCTCCGCCTCCTCTATCAACGTTGCAATTGGGGCGGCCTCGACGACGGGAGGAAAAAAAACATCATCATAATCTGTTTCTAGAGCCAGTTTGAAGGCATCGGTAAGATGATCTGGAACATCAGTGGTGGCTGAAGAGAATCGATTTATTCTTGGAACAACCGAATAGCTCTCAAGCTGTTTAGCAAGTTCCACATCCTCTGCTTGATTGTGAAAAATCAACGCATTGAATGGAACAAGTTTAAGTAGTTCGGTTTTCGCCACTACTAGCCCGCCGTTCAGATAGTGACGATTCCACGTTTGGTTTTCGTTCCCACACTCATAAATAGCCCCCCAAATAAGATGGGATCGATCATCAATCGCACAGTAAGATGGATAATTTTTCCCTGATTGATGGTGTTGTCTTATAGTCAGAAAATCAAAATCATAACCAAACTTTTCAAAACCAGTAAAGAAATTTTCGTCAAGCCAGTAGCGATCATGTAAAATGCAGAGGTTTTCATGATCAGCAATATCAACTATATCGTTTTTCTTGATGCAAATATCTGACAACTTTTGACTATACTGCCTATCAATGTAGATCGGTGAGTAATTATCATAAGCTGTGCTATATGGACCGACAATTATTATCTGATGATCGGAACCACCAAAGTCACGAATTGTTTTACACAATCGAGCGACAAGTTCAACTTTTTTCCCTTGAGTTAAAACCCCAAAAGTCCATTTCCGAGAGTTTGGACCAACTTTAATCTGACGACAAATTTTAAAAACCGTTACAATCTCGCCACCACTAACAAACTCTGCGTTCACAGAAACGGCCAAACCATACTTCCTATAAAGGAAGTTTTTTAACGCCGGAATCGATATATATTGATTCTGGACATATCGAACTATCAAAGTTCCGGATGCTTTTAGCATTCGGATAGACGAGTCAATTAAGATTCGCCAACCTTGTTGCGCTACAGGCTCTTGAAAAAGCCACACACTGTCAAAGCGATTGGAGTCGGCAGGGGATGCCCTGAAACCAGGGGCACTGAGAATATCTACAGAAACGAACGAGGCTCCATCAACTGGAGAGTCACCAATCCAGATATGATCCGGACCAGATCCGGCTTGAGCCAATGCTAACAGCTCACTAATATGTTCAATCATAATGCTTCTAGCCACCCTTTAAGGAGTCCCCTGGAACATCGCGTGCATTTGCATACACCTGCCAAAACGAAACTAACTCGATGTTTCGGTATTACAAATTTCCGTCAAAAACCAACAACCACCGCACTCACACTTCACACCTGCGCCAAATCCGTATCTTTTCTGGTTCATCGCAAGCCCACCCTAAAGTACTTTACTTTACTATTCCAGCAAGACTGATCAACAATACAAAATGATTGAGATGGCCATGGTTCGGACCTATCATTTTTTTGATAACACTAGGCTCATCAATCGCCGAGCACTTTCCTGCCAACTAATCAACTTGATGTTTTCGGAGATCGGCTGCCGGCCAGCTTGGTACAGGGCTAACCATTTTCTAATTACAATAGCGAGGCCTTCTAATTCCTCCCTATTAAAATAAAGTGCATGCTCACCGGCAACTTCACGGTGCAAGGGACTGTCACATGCGATGATCGATAGCCCATTGGCTGCAGCTTCTACTAAACTTAAGCCAAATACCTCATCTTGGTATGCAGCTATGAAACATTTACAGGCGGCCTGAACATTGCTAAAAATATCCTGATCCACTTCGGTGACCCACAATAACTTGGTCTTCTGCGCCTCCTTGATTAACTCCTTCGAACTTTGAACTTCGCGAGTTTCAAGGCTAGACACCACAACCAATACAACATCTATACTTTCAAACCACAAACCATTAAAAGTGGAAAT
Organism: Pseudomonas sp. LS2P72; assembly: GCF_054897865.1. Classification (NCBI taxonomy): domain Bacteria; kingdom Pseudomonadati; phylum Pseudomonadota; class Gammaproteobacteria; order Pseudomonadales; family Pseudomonadaceae; genus Pseudomonas; species Pseudomonas sp. LS2P72. The sequence goes on along the minus strand of NZ_CM142708.1, from coordinate 2,407,941 downwards.
TATTTTATGTAGGTCTTCCTTCGCCATTCTTCTGGCATCCAAGAAAAAACTAACGCTTTTAGATACTTCACTCGACAACTCTGCCAACGGGCGGGATTCGCAATCACCAGCTACATGGGGTTTAACTTCTGCCCCCAATGAAAAACTTCCTATTTCTAGTTTTCTCGCTCTGGGTTCAGCATTTTTTTCAAGCCAATCTCTCAGTTCTCTGGACACATGCTCTGAAACACAGATAACACCATCCATGTAGCGTGAAAGCGCAACTTGATCATGGTCCTCAAAAAAGGCAGGACCAAGAAACATACTAGACTTGAGCAATGGCTCTAGCTCATAGAGTATAAAATATACACTAATGCCAATACGTCTTAAATATTGATAAAACGATGCCTGCTTGGCTTGCACATTGTGTTCAACGTCCAAACCCAGGAAAATATCACCTTGGCAAAAATCTATATTATAGTCTTCTTGATCATTAGATGCTTGATTGAGGAAAGCATCAGTAAGCTTACCGGCATACCGATATCCAAACTCATCCTTAGTTGCATATACCGGCGTTACAACATACCCATCTGGAGGACTAGCTAAAAGTTCCCGAAGCAACCGCTCAACGATGTATGACACACCGCTAACACTGTTCCTATTAACCAAACCAGAGACGTCAACCAATAATTGCTTTATTGACGATTGCGTGTGTGTAGCAATTGCTTGGGCAACGCGCCTGATCTCAGTATCTGCCATTATTGGACCAAGACGAGCCACTTCATCTAGAAGCCAATCTCTGCGATCAGCCTCACTCGATGGAGCCAGATTTCTGGCTGCTTGAGCACCATGGGATTCAAACCACTTTTCAAATGCTCGCAATGTCAGCTGAGCACTGATTTCCCAAGTAAAATTCTTTGCCTGAATGACCCCATGCTCTCTAAGACTCTGGAGCAGCCCTGGATCCCGCAAAACTTGAAGTATCTTGTCAGTAATGGCTTGTTCCGAATGAGGATCAAACAGAGCCTCTGCGTTTCCAATGACTTCAGGAACGCTGGTTGTATTTGAGCCTATGGCTGCAGCGCCACAGGACATAGCCTCCAACACCGGCAATCCAAAACCTTCGTGCAATGAAGGGAAGATATAGAGTGCACACTGATTGTAGAACTGTACCAAGTCGTCGTCAGATACACGACCGGTTATTATCACATCATTCTGTGAGAGCTTACATTTCGAAATATGTTGCTCAAAGCGAAAGCGGTGATCATCAGGCAAACCACCAACCAATACCAACTGATATTCCTCACGCACAGAGACCGGCAATAGTGCATAAGCACTTATTAATCCGATATGATTCTTTCGATCATCTGTTGCGCCCGAATACATTAGATACTTACCACTGACACCGTACTTTTTATTAAACCGCTTTGTGGCATCGTGGGTATAAGTGACCGGTTTGAAAATATCATCTACTGCAGCAGAGATGTTTACGATTTTCTCATCCGCAAGATCCAAGTACTCAAGAGCCTCCTCTCGTGATGACTCGGAAATAGCAAGCATCAGCTCAGCTCGATTGAGGTGCGATATTTTCTCGCGATACAATCGCTCAAAGCCAGGATTGGGAGCAAAGTAGACGTCACTTTTGATAAGCGGAATCAAATCATAGAAAGTCACCGCGGTCGGCACCTTGAAAGGTGCCCGACCTATACTATGTACCGCGTCATCGCCAAACCCCTCCATCAAACTTGTCACATGGACAAGATCAGGCTTAAGGCTTGCTAAGAACTCTTCACGTATCAATTCCGCTATGTCTTTGCGCCACTCATTCGCCGGATCAAATGCATGCACAGGCCCGACACTACTCCACACCTTGATGTTCTCTTGGGGAAGCAACTCGGCAAACGCATCACGAATTGAGTCAATTGTTTCTGGAAACAGCCCGTTAAGCGCAAGGATTATTTCGTGCTCGCCACGCAGTTTGATCATGGCAGCTGCAAGCGCCATTGTATAACGCCCAATACCCCGAAAACGACTTCCGGTCTGTGCGCCCTGCATATCAATGACTATACGCATTAACGGCTTTCCTGTTCAGACATACGACTTTTTATATCAGTGTAAATATTTTGAGCTTTGGGCGACAATGGCGTATGCCCAGGCATAAACCCTTCGGGTAAATCTTCAATCCCACCATTACGGCCAAATCGACCAGCCGGGTTACTTTGGGCTGCTGACATCAACCCTCGTCGAAAAGCGAACATCCGCAAGTTGTGATAAAGGTTGGGGAAACGCCTGAATACTTTTTTTGCCGTTGCGACCAGCGTAGGGTTTCGCACCACAGGCCTAATCACCAACACCAGAGCTCCACGTGCAGCCTTGCCTGCCTTGCGCCGGATTTTCACCAACAGCCCACCATGACTGGTAGGTGTATTTGCTGATAGCGAAGGCTGCGGAATTGTGACGCCTAGCGACCGAGATCTGCGTCCACGAGTACTCACCCGGCTCCCATCAGCGCCTGCTGATAGCGCCTCTTGAAGACTTTTAATCTCTAGCCGTGCAGCAATCAGGTCCCGTTCAGATTTAGCAGCGCGTGATTTGGAGGACTCCAGCTCCAATCTGGCCTTAACAAGCAGCGTTTCGGCTGCTGTAGCTCTTCCCTCTAGTCCGGCCAGGGCTTCAGCCTGCTCCTTTAAGAGGGAAAGCGCAGACTGCAACTCAAGGTTGTCCGAATTATCCACGGTGTTTTTTTCCAAATAGTAAAAATGCCATATCCCCTCATAACCGGGTGAAACACGTGCGATACCAGGGAGAAACCTTTTACTCTCCACATGGAGCGGAGCGAGCAAGCTGAAAAGAATTCCAGTTCTCACTGGCTCCCAACGTAGTAACATCAGGCTAGGTGTGAAAAGTGGTCTGGTAGTCAGAAGACGCCTTAGTCTTTGCCCAAAAAAATCAATACTTCGAGCTCCGCTACACGCTCCTCTACCAACGCCACACTTGCGCGGCTTTCAACATTCAAACGCAACAATGGTTCAGTATTCGAAGCCCGCAAATTGAAACGCCAATCGTCAAATTCCAGGCTGACCCCGTCGGTCCTGTCAATTAATGCATTCTGAACAGCATAGTGCTCAACAATCCGTTGCAAAATAGGTGCGACACTTTCTACTTTGTAGTTTATTTCTCCACTGCACGGGAAGGCGGCAATTCGCTCATTGACCAACTGTGCCAATGTCTTTCCGGAGGTTGTCATCAAAGCCGCCACCAACAACCACGGAATCATCCCACTGTCGCAATACGCAAAATCCCGGAAGTAGTGGTGAGCACTCATCTCCCCGCCATACACCGCATCTTCCTCGCGCATACGCTCCTTGATGAACGCATGCCCGGTTTTGCTCTGAACGGCGATACCACCCGCCTGCTCAACCTGTTCGATGGTGTTCCAGGTCAACCGCGGGTCGTGGATGATCTTGCTACCAGGGTGTTGTTTAAGCAGCATCTCAGCCAGCAGGCCGACGAGGTAATAGCCTTCGATGAACCGACCATCGGCATCGAAGAAGAAGCAGCGATCGAAGTCACCGTCCCAGGCCAGGCCCATGTCGCACTGGTTTTCCAGCAGAGCCTGACGAGTCAGTTCGCGGTTCTCTGGCAGCAGTGGATTGGGTACGCCGTTCGGAAAGTGGCCATCAGGCACTTCGTTGATGAATACCCATTGCAGCGGCAGTCGTGCAGCCAATGCCTGCAGCACAGGGCCGGCAGCGCCATTGCCCGGGTCTGCAAGGATCTTGAGGGGTTTCAAGGTGCTGACGTCGACGTAGGTGAGCAAATGGTCGATGTAGGCAGTCTTGTCTAATGCCTGACGAACTGCGCCTTTTTCTGCCGCGACGGTACCCAGGTCACCCTGATCGACACGCAGGCGGATGGCGTCGAGGCCAGTATCGCCGCTGATAGGGCGAGACTCGGCCTTGACGAGTTTCATGCCGTTGTAGCCTTTGGGGTTATGACTGGCGGTGATCATTACGCCGCCATCAACCTTGTAGTGACTGGTGGCAAAGTAGACTTCCTCGGTGCCGCACAGCCCGATGTCGATCACATCGGCACCCGCCTCGGTAATGCCGCGCATCAGCGCTGCCGCCAGGGGTGGGCTTTCGAGTCTCATGTCCTGGCCGACCACGAAGGTTTTCCCCTGCAACTCGGCGACGAGCGCGCGACCTATGCGGTAGGCGATGTCTTCGTTGAGTTGAGCGGGTACCTGACCACGAATGTCATAGGCTTTGAAGCATTGCGTCACGATAGGAGGAAACATTCTACTCACTACTGAAATGTCCGATGCCGCCCTGGGGCGGCAACGGCAAGAATGGACCGCCAGGGCCTGATGCCTCTGGCGCGCTTACCCCGCAAGACGCGGGGCTCGCTTCGGGTTCAGTGTTGTTACTTGTCGACGCGACCGTAGTTGTCTTCGAAGCGCACGATGTCGTCTTCGCCCAGATAGTCACCGCTCTGCACTTCGATCAGCACCAGATCGATAACACCCGGGTTCATCAAACGGTGCTGATGACCAGCACGAATAAAAGTGGACTCGTTGGTGTTCAACATCAATTCCTGCTGATCGTTGACCACCACTGCCATACCGCTGACAACGATCCAGTGCTCGCTTCTGTGATGGTGCATCTGCAAGGACAACGAAGCCTTGGGCTTCACCACAATGCGCTTGATCTTGAAGCGCTCGCCATTTTCCAGCGTTGTGTAGGTGCCCCAAGGGCGATGCACGGTACGGTGGAGCAAATGAACCGTATGACTGCAGGCCTTGAGCTGATTGACGATATGTTTTACGTCTTGAGCATGGTCCTTGTGAGCAATCATCACCGCATCCGGGGTATCGATGACCAGCAAGTCCTCGACACCGACCAGCGCGGTAAGCCGACCTTCACTGTTGACGTAGTTATTGCGCGAGTTATGAGAGAGCACTTCGCCTTCAAAGCGGTTACCGTTCTCGTCGGGTTCGGTCAGCTCACTGACGGCGTTCCAGGAACCAATGTCGCTCCAGCCGATGTCGCAGGGAACGGTCGCAACTTTAGAGGATCGCTCCATCAACGCGTAGTCGATGGAGATATCCGGAACCTCTGCGAACGCATCAGCATCAAGCGCAAGGCAACGGTACTTGGCCGATGAAGTAAGGCGGGAGTTTTCAATCGTTTTGCTGACCGCTTCCACTACGTCCGGAGCATGTTGACGAAGCTCTTCGAGGACAGTGCCCACCCGGAAGCAGAACATCCCGGAGTTCCAGTAGTAGTTGCCTGCGCTGACATAACTTTGCGCGGTGTCAAGATTGGGTTTTTCGACAAAGCGCGCGACTTTCAGGCCGCCCTTCAGCGGTGCATCTTTTTGCGCTTCGATGTAGCCAAACCCTGTTTCAGGGTACGTCGGCTGGATCCCGAAGGTAACCAACCAACCTTCGGCGGCCAGCGTCATGGCGCTGGCTACGGCCGCAGCAAAGGCTTTTTCGTCTTGTATCAGATGATCAGCTGCCAGCACCAGCATCTGTGCATCAGGACCATGGGTCGTTTCCAGCTGAAGTGCAGCAGCGGCGACGGCAGCAGCGGTGTTACGCCCAAATGGTTCGAGGATGAAACCTTGAGCATGCTTGGCTGTATTGACGGCGCCGTACTCGTCTTCGGTCTTGAACAGGAGTTCGCGGTTGGTCACCGTCAGAACTTCCACAACACCTTCCAGACGCGAAGCGCGGAGGAAGGTTTTCTGGATCAGATTCTGGCCATCTGGCAGCTCCATGAACGGCTTTGGGTGGGCTTCTCGAGAAACAGGCCACAACCGGCTGCCCACTCCGCCAGACAAAATTACGGGAATCAGTTCCATGCTCTAAATCCTTAATCCCCTTCTGGCAGATATGTCCAGGAAGTGGGGCTCAGTTATATTTCCGGTCATTCCTGCATCGTAATTGATGCAAATTCTTGTTGAACCTGTCGCCAGGATGACAGCTCAGCTTCGATCCAAACCCGCTAGCTTCATGCCTGGTATCGCTTCTAATTACCTTGCTCCAGCATTCATCGAATGCCCGTACCTGCAACACTGTGTATTGGAGGCAATCTAGACAATGCAGTCTCCTTTGGAAAGGAAAAGCGGATCATTGGAGGTTGAGATGCGATGCGGAGCAGGATCAGATAATTCTGCCGGCCATTCTACAGCTAGTACCGGGAATTAATAACAGATGCGTAAGGGCTGGAGGCAAAAAAAGCGTTTGAAAACAAACAAGTGTTTCAACTGGTGGCCATCAAAATAACATCAAACCCCAATATCGATCAAATCTCAGCGGACAGGCGCATCCAGAAGTTTTTTCAAGTATTGCCCATAACCCGTCTTTCCCAGCCGCTCCGCCTGAGCTGACAGCTCAGCCGCAGATATCCACCCGCTGTTGTATGCAATCTCTTCCAGGCAAGCAACTTTAAACCCCTGGCGCTTCTCGATGGTGTGTACGAAGTGGCTAGCCTCAAGCAGCGACTCGTGAGTACCCGTGTCCAACCATGCGAAACCGCGACCAAGGATTTCGACGTTCAACTCACCCCCCTCAAGATAGGCACGGTTGACATCGGTGATTTCCAGCTCGCCGCGTGCGGACGGCTTGATGCTCTTGGCGATCTCGATGACCTTGTTGTCGTAGAAATACAGGCCAGTCACCACGTAGTTGGACTTGGGCTTCTGCGGCTTCTCTTCGATGCTCAGCGCCCGACCGGTAGCGTCGAATTCCACCACACCGAAACGCTCAGGATCAGATACGTGATAGCCGAATACAGTCGCGCCTTGCTCTTGATTGGTCGCGGAACGCAGGTTTTCCGAGAAGCTCTGACCGTAGAAGATGTTGTCACCCAAGATCAGACAGCAAGGGTCCTTGCCGATGAACTCTTCACCAATGATGAAGGCTTGCGCCAAACCATCCGGGCTAGGTTGTTCGGCGTAGGTAAGCTTGATGCCATACCGGCTTCCATCACCCAGCAATTTCCGAAAACAAGGCAAATCCTCCGGGGTGGAGATGATCAGGATTTCTCGCATTCCCGCAAGCATCAGGACCGACAGCGGATAAAAGATCATCGGCTTGTCGTAGATCGGCAGCATCTGCTTGGACACGCCGAGGGTCAACGGATGCAGGCGCGTACCCGAACCACCGGCGAGGATGATGCCTTTACGATTGATCGTGGTCATTTATTCAGAACCTCCCTGAGCATTCGGGTTACGCCACTTTTCCAATCCGGCAAGTGCAGAGAAAAATTGTCACGTAGCTTCTGAGTATTCAAACGCGAATTCAGAGGGCGGCGCGCAGGTGTTGGATAAGCCGTCGTTTCAATCGGATTGATCGCCGTTACGGCGAGCTGCTCGCCGCTGTCTTGGGCGAAACCGATCACATGGCTAGCATAGCCGTGCCACGACACTTCGCCACTGGCTGCCAAGTGATACAAGCCCGACAGCTCGGGACGCTGCAGAACTTGCTGAATCGCCAACGCCGTCACGTCGGCAATCAGGTCTGCCCCGGTCGGCGCTCCGATCTGGTCGGCGATGACGCTCAAGACTTCACGATCCTTGGCCAGACGCAGCATGGTCTTGGCGAAGTTGTTGCCGCGAGTGCCATAGACCCAGCTGGTGCGGAAGATCAGATGCTTGCAGCCCGACGCGGTAATCGCCTGTTCGCCGGCCAGTTTACTAGCGCCGTAGTGATTCACCGGGGCGACTGTATCTGACTCTTCCCACGGCATTGAACCCTGGCCGCTGAAGACGTAGTCAGTCGAGTAATGAATCAGCCAGGCACCTAAAGTCGCGGCCTCTTCAGCCATTACTTGGCTTGCCTGACCGTTCACACGGTCGGCCAACTCAGTCTCGGACTCGGCTTTATCGACGGCGGTATAGGCCGCAGCGTTGACGATGATGTCGGGTTTGACCTGACGGATCGTTGTGCGCAAGGCATCAAGATCGGACAGATCGCCGCACAACCCATCGACTGCGTGGCGATCCAGGGCGATTAACTCACCCAGCGGCGCGAGGGAGCGCTGCAGCTCCCACCCCACTTGACCATTTTTTCCAAGCAGGAGGATTTTCATGCCTTGATTGAGCGGTCTGAGTAGTTCTGGTCGATCCACTGCTGGTAGCTACCGCTCTTTACGTGAGCGACCCATTCAGTGTTGCTCAGGTACCACTCGACCGTTTTGCGGATGCCGGTTTCAAAGGTTTCTTCCGGCGTCCAACCCAGTTCACGCTGAATTTTACTGGCGTCGATCGCGTAGCGCAGATCATGGCCGGGACGATCCTGAACGTAGGTGATCAGGCTGGCATGTGGGCGATAAGCAGAATCGGGACGCAGTTCGTCGAGCAGTGCGCACAGGGTATGCACCACTTCAATGTTTTGTTTTTCGTTATGGCCACCGATGTTGTACGTCTCACCGATAACACCTTCGGTCACGACTTTGTACAGTGCGCGGGCATGGTCTTCGACGTAGAGCCAGTCGCGAACCTGGTTGCCTTTGCCGTAGACCGGCAGCGGTTTGCCTTCCAGCGCATTGAGGATGATCAGCGGAATCAACTTCTCGGGGAAGTGGCACGGGCCGTAGTTGTTCGAGCAGTTGGTGACCAAGGTCGGCAAACCGTAAGTTCGGCTCCAGGCACGAACCAGGTGATCGGAACTGGCTTTGCTGGCGGAGTAAGGTGAGCTTGGCTGATACGGTGTGGTTTCGGTGAAGAGGTCTTCCGGACCTTCGAGGTCTCCGTAAACTTCGTCAGTCGAAATATGGTGAAAGCGGAAGTCGGCTTTACGCGCATCATCCAGCGCAGCCCAATAGTGGCGCGCAGCTTCCAACAGGGTGTAAGTGCCGATGATGTTGGTCTGGATGAATTCAGACGGGCCAGAGATCGAACGATCGACGTGGGACTCAGCGGCCAGGTGCATGATCGCATCCGGTTCGTGTTCACGCAGAACACGGTCAACTTGATCACGATCGCAGATGTCGACGCGCTCGAACACGTAACGCGAGCTCTGGCTAACTTCGGCCAATGACTCAAGGTTACCGGCGTAAGTAAGCTTATCGACGTTAACGACAGAGTCGGTAGTGCTGGAGATGATATGTCGAATGACTGCCGAACCGATAAATCCCGCGCCGCCGGTTACTAGAATTTTCACGCGAAGCCATACCTTTGGAGTTACTGACAGGGAGTCAGTGTGAACCGAATCGGCAATACGCCACCCTTTCAACAAGCGCAGCATATTACAGCTTCATAAAGATTCCACTAATGGATATGGACGAGCATAGGGGTACATTCGAGGTGCGCCATGCCCTTGTCGAAATCAGACAAGGCGCTTGCGTGAAACCCTGGACGTACGCCCCAGGAACCATCCAAGAATCGGCCCGATCACCATCCCGATCAGCAGCGCAACAACCATGACCAGCGATACCGGCAGTTGCGGCCCCGCCCACCCCAGGAATAGCAGGGAAACCGATTGCTGATTCTCGAGAACGAACGCCAGGATCGCCAAAATCAGCAACAGGACGAATACGGCGAGCAGTACACGCTTGAGGTTACGCATGAGCGGTTCCTTGAATAACGGAGGCCGTCAAAGCCCTTCCTCCTCGTCCTCGTTCACCCGATCGCGCAATTCTTTGCCTGGCTTGAAATGCGGCACGAACTTGCCGTCGAGGCTGACGGACTGACCGGTTTTTGGATTGCGGCCTACGCGCGGTGCACGGTAGTGCAAGGAGAAGCTGCCAAATCCACGAATCTCGATGCGATCACCGGTGGCCAGACATTGGGACATTTGTTCGAGCATGGTCTTGATGGCCAGCTCCACATCCTTGGATGAGAGCAGCCCTTGATGGGTGACAATTCGTTCGATCAACTCCGACTTCGTCATATTTTTCCCTTCTTTTTCAAGCAGCTAGATCAGCGCTTCAAAGGTTTTAGCACGCCCGGATGAATTTGAACAGCCCGAGTTTTGACATATCTTTACTCACAAAGGGATGTCCGATTTGAGATCACTGGAACGCTGATCATGCACTTCCAGATTCATCTGCAGATAACCAGCATGGTGCGCGTCAGATAGCCCGCAGGATTAAAGCCAAAGGGGTACTCATCCTCGTCTTTGGCATCATCGGACCTGGCTACAACTTTGTAGCCAGCCGCCTTGCACTCCTTGTTCGCTCGCTTGCGACATTTCTCCCACCCCGAACCCAGCCCCGAACAATCGATCTCGATGCCACTGACCCCACGCACCGCGTGAGTCTTGGCACTAGTGGTACAGCCTGCCAGTGCCAGTACTGCTATGACGACAATGAGCTTGTTCATTCGCTTCCTTAGGCCAGGCAGTGCGCCCGACGGTCGTTCGCTTCAAGCTGAAGACTAGCTGCAAATAAACGATTGATCCGATTAAAGAAAGAGACAACTTGCCGGGACGATTGGTTTCACGGCAAACAACCGGAGCGCCGCGAAACCATCAGAATCACCAAATCCCAGAATTCGAGTAGGAGGCGGATTTACACCCGCCGTCCTCTCACACCACCGTACGTACGGTTCCGTATACGGCGGTTCAGGTTATGCGGTTAAGCCGGTTTATCGTATCCAGTATCGAGACCAACCCGAGTCGATCCCACAGCTTCTTCGGTAGCGCCTGATTCATATGTGGCGCTCCCGAGTTCCACCATGGGCCTCGGCCATTGAACGCTGATGTGCAGGCGCGCCCTTCGTCGAGTCCCAAACGCATCAGGTTGCGCGCCCTCGTAGAGGGTTGCTTCCATTGGCGCCAGATGATGCAGCGAAGTTTGTGTCGCACCCAGCCATCAAGCATCTCCAGCGCTCGCTTGCCCTGAGTTAACTTGAAATAGCTAGCCCAACCGCGCAGCACGGGGTTTATCCGTTCGATGACATTCGCCATCTTGTGGCCCCGCGCTCTGCACAGCAGGTCTCTGAGTCGGTCGCGCAAGCGACCCAGACTCATCGTTGCCACTCTCAGCCTCGGCTGCTGATGCCAGCTCATTCCGTAACCCAAGTAATCACACATCCAAGACCCGGCGACTCGGCTCTTTTCCCGGTTCAGCGTCAGTTTCAGGCGCTGATTCAGGAAGCGCTCAACACCGGCCATCACCCGTGTGCCAGCCCGCTGACTGCGCACATAAATGTTCGCGTCGTCGGCATAACGCACGAAGCGATGACCTCGCCGTTCCAGTTCGCTGTCGAGTTCGTTGAGCAGGATGTTCGACAGCAACGGCGAAAGCGGGCCGCCTTGCGGCGTCCCTTCCTGCCGTCGGCTGACGAGTCCACCTGACATCGTTCCCGCTTCGAGGTAACGACGGATCAACGTGAGCACACGCTTGTCTTCGATTTGACGCGCCACGTAAGCCATCAGGACATCGTGGTTGACCCGATCAAAGAACTTCTCCAGATCGAGTTCCACGCACCAGCGGTGACCCGCTGCCACATGGCCGCGAGCGGTTTCGATGGCTTGGTGAGCGCTTCTGCCCGGACGAAAGCCGTAGCTGTAGTCCGAAAACAACGGATCAAAGATCGGCGTGAGCTGTTGCAGCAGGGCTTGTTGGATCAGGCGATCCACGACGCTGGGGATACCCAGTTGTCTTGTCCCGCCGTTGGGTTTGGGAATGTCGACGGCGCGTACACCTTGCGGGTGATACTCGCCGGCCAGCAACCGAGCCTTAAGGATCGGCCAATACTGTTTCACGTAGCCCGCCAAGTCGTCGACCGTCATGCCATCGGCACCCGGTGCGCCCTTGTTGCTGACCACGCGTTGATACGCACGCTTGAGGTTGGCCGGTGCAAGCACTCGCGCCATCAGCGTGTCCGGCTCCGCGTTCGTCCACGTCACGGACGCCGTTGATACCTGTGCGCTGTCAGCCGTTATCCTCGGATTCTGTCCGGGACTCGGAGTGACAGTCTTCTCTGCGAGAAATTTCTGCATTTCGGTATTCAACGAGACTTTGACGCCTACTGGCGGCATAACCTGTTCGGCCCTTGGTGACGGGGTTATTCGTCACTTACTACGGCTTCGGCTGACTTCTGCACGCTCATCCCGTCACCTCGCGGCGCTCGGTAGCACAGTGGCAAACGGGCAGATCTCCCAGGGTAATTCGCGCGACCTTCCTGCTTATGCCTGTCGGATCTACGTCACAGCGCTCCGTGCAAGTATTGGGCTTTAGTGATCATGGCCACCTTACCCCGCTGCGCCGCCTAATCCGCTTCCTGTTCGTCAGGCCAGCATTTTGCCTCGGGCTTCCTTCAGATTCGCAGTCACCCGCGACACCCTTGCCTCCGGCTAACACTTCCCCTTGCCGGGTGTGTAGAGGACTTTCACCTCTAAGTCACCAGCGAGGCCACCACAGCCAAACTGGTTGCGCTTGCGCGCAACGCGCCATGCCTGGCGCACCACAAAAAAGGGCGACCGAAGTCGCCCTTTTTCTATGGTTTGACAGAACTTAGTTCTGTTTTTCCATTTGTGCACGCAACAGGTCGCCCAGAGTGGTAGGACCAGCAGCGATGCTATCCGAAGGCTTGTCTTTCAAGCTCTGGATTGCTTCTTTCTCTTCAGCATCGTCTTTCGACTTGATGGAGAGCTGGATTACACGGCTCTTGCGGTCAACGCTGATGATCTTGGCTTCTACTTCCTGGCCTTCTTTCAGAACGTTGCGCGCGTCTTCAACGCGGTCACGGCTGATTTCGGAGGCTTTCAGAGTCGCTTCGATATCGTCGGCCAGAGTGATGATGGCGCCTTTAGCGTCAACTTCTTTCACGATGCCTTTAACGATTGCGCCTTTGTCGTTCTCTTGAACGTACTCGGAGAACGGATCGCTTTCCAGTTGCTTGATACCCAGGGAGATGCGCTCGCGCTCTGGGTCAACCGACAGGATAACGGTGTCCAGCTCGTCGCCCTTCTTGAAGCGGCGGACGGCTTCTTCGCCCACTTCGTTCCAGGAGATGTCGGACAGGTGAACCAGACCGTCGATGCCGCCGTCCAGACCAATGAAGATACCGAAATCGGTGATCGACTTGATGGTGCCGGAGATTTTATCGCCCTTGTTGAACTGGCCAGAGAAATCTTCCCATGGGTTAGATTTGCACTGCTTGATGCCGAGGGAGATACGACGACGCTCTTCGTCGATGTCCAGAACCATAACTTCCACTTCGTCGCCGACTTGTACGACTTTCGAAGGGTGGATGTTCTTGTTGGTCCAGTCCATTTCGGAAACGTGTACCAGGCCTTCAACGCCTTCTTCCAGCTCAGCGAAGCAGCCGTAGTCGGTCAGGTTGGTTACACGAGCGGTAACGCGAGTGCTTTCTGGGTAACGGGCTTTGATAGCAACCCATGGATCTTCGCCCAGTTGCTTGAGGCCCAGGGAAACACGATTGCGTTCGCGATCGTACTTCAGAACCTTGACATCGATCTCGTCGCCAACGTTGACGATTTCGGAAGGATGCTTGATACGCTTCCAAGCCATGTCGGTAATGTGCAGCAGGCCATCGACGCCACCCAGATCGACGAATGCGCCGTAATCGGTGAGGTTTTTGACGATACCTTTGACTTGTTGGCCTTCCTGCAGGGATTCCAGCAGAGCTTCACGCTCAGCGGAGTTCTCGGCTTCGAGGACGCTACGACGGGAAACGACAACGTTGTTGCGTTTCTGGTCAAGCTTGATGACCTTGAATTCCAGCTCTTTGCCTTCCAGGTGCGTGGTGTCGCGCACAGGACGGACGTCAACCAGAGAACCTGGCAGGAACGCACGGATGCCGTTAACGTCGACAGTGAAGCCGCCTTTAACCTTACCGTTGATAACGCCCTTGACCACTTCTTCGGCTGCGAAGGCTGCTTCCAGAACAATCCAGCATTCAGCGCGCTTGGCTTTTTCACGGGACAGCTTGGTTTCACCAAAGCCGTCTTCAACCGAGTCCAGAGCAACGTGAACTTCGTCACCGACGTTGATAGTCAGTTCGCCAGCATCGTTGTAGAACTGCTCAAGCGGGATGAGTGCTTCAGACTTCAGGCCAGCGTGAACGGTTACCCAGCGAGCTTGGTAATCGATATCAACGATAACACCGGTGATGATGGAGCCTGCCTGAAGGTTCAGGGTTTTTAGGCTTTCTTCAAAGAGTTCCGCAAAGCTTTCGCTCATTTTAATTCCTGTTGAATAAGGGCGAAGGATACGCCCATCTCCACGTCCCAGACGACGTGGGTTATGTTCATTAGAAGAAGCACCACAAGACTATGACTGGTCCCCTGTGGAGTTTCTTGGTCACCCGGCGATATCGCGAATGGCGATCTCGCTCATGATGCGTTCCAGCACCTGATCGATGGATAATTCCGTGGAATCCAGCTGTATGGCGTCAGCCGCCGGCTTGAGCGGGGCTACCGCTCGCTGGGTGTCACGCTCATCGCGGACACGTATCTCATCTAGCAGACTCGACAGACTAACACCATCGACTTTGCCCTTCAACTGCAAGTATCGACGGCGCGCACGCTCCTCGGCACTGGCAGTGAGGAATATCTTCAGCGGTGCATCGGGGAAAACCACCGTGCCCATGTCGCGACCATCGGCCACCAGACCCGGAGCCTCCTGAAACGCCCGCTGGCGCTGGAGCAGTGCATCACGCACCGCCGGCAGCGCAGCGACCTGGGAAGCCCAGGCGCCGACTTGTTCGTTGCGCAGATCATCAGTGACATCGTCACCTTCAAGAATGATCCGCTGCGGATGACCTTCGGTCGCACCGACGAACTGCACGTCCAGATGAGCGGCCAGCAGTTTCAGCGACTCTTCATTGGTCAGATCGACGCCATGGTTACGCGCGGCGAATGCCAGCAGACGGTACAGCGCACCGGAATCCAGCAGACACCAGCCCAGACGCTTGGCCAGAATTCCGGCAATAGTGCCCTTGCCCGAACCGCTAGGCCCGTCGATGGTGATGACCGGTGGCTTGATAATCACGACTGAGCCTCTTGTGCAACACGGATACCGACCTGCGCGCACAGCGCGAGGAAGTTCGGGAACGAGGTCGCGACGTTGGCGCAATCATGGATGCGGATCGGTGCAGCGGCGCGCAGCGATGCCACGCTGAAGGCCATGGCAATCCGGTGATCGCCGTGACCGTGCACTTCGCCGCCGCCGATCTGGCCGCCGTCGATGATGATGCCGTCCGGGGTCGGCTCACACTTGACGCCCAGCGCCAGCAAGCCATCCGCCATGACCTGAATCCGGTCCGACTCTTTAACCCGCAGCTCTTCGGCGCCACGCAGGATGGTGCGCCCTTCAGCACAGGCGGCGGCCACGAACAGCACCGGGAATTCGTCGATGGCCAGTGGAACCAGCGCCTCGGGAATCTCGATACCTTTGAGTTTAGCTGCACGAACGCGCAAGTCCGCAACCGGTTCGCCGCCGACTTCACGCTGGTTTTCCAGGGTGATGTCAGCGCCCATCAGACGCAGGATATCGATCACGCCGGTACGGGTCGGGTTGATGCCGACGTGCTCAAGCACCAGCTCCGAACCTTCGGCAATTGACGCAGCCACCAGGAAGAACGCGGAAGACGAGATGTCGCCCGGAACTTCAATGTGGGTCGCGGTCAGCTTGTGGCCGGACTCGACCGAAGCGGTCGCACCGTTGACGCTGACCGGGTAGCCGAAGCCACGCAGCATGCGCTCGGTGTGGTCGCGGGTTGGAGCCGGCTCGGTGACGGTGGTCTTGCCTTCGGCATACAACCCCGCCAGCAGCAGGCAGGATTTAACCTGGGCGCTGGCCATCGGCATG
Source organism: Pseudomonas sp. LS2P72 (assembly GCF_054897865.1). NCBI lineage: Bacteria > Pseudomonadati > Pseudomonadota > Gammaproteobacteria > Pseudomonadales > Pseudomonadaceae > Pseudomonas > Pseudomonas sp. LS2P72. The sequence goes on along the minus strand of NZ_CM142708.1, from coordinate 2,392,171 downwards.
GTGTAGGTCAGACCTTTGAGCTTGTTGCCGCCGCGAATGATCATCGGCGGACGACCTTCAGCAGCGGTCTCGATCACGGCGCCCATTTCACGCAGCGGATTGGCCACGCGATTCATTGGGCGCTTGGACAGCGAAGCATCGCCTGTCAGCGTGCTGTCGAAGTTCTGCGCAGCCAACAGGCCAGACAGCAGACGCATCGACGTGCCGGAGTTGCCCAGATAGATCGGGCCCGGTGCAGGCTTCAAGCCATGCAGGCCGACGCCGTGAATGGTCACGCGGCCGTGGTGCGGACCTTCGATCACGACGCCCATGTCACGGAAGGCCTGCAAGGTTGCCAGGGCGTCTTCGCCCTCGAGGAAACCTTCCACTTCGGTGACGCCTTCAGCCAGGGAGCCGAGCATGATCGAACGGTGGGAAATCGATTTGTCGCCCGGTACTCGAATCCGCCCAGTCAGGCGGCCACCAGGTTGTGCCAGGAAAATCAGGTCGTTGGAATTCATAGCGTCCACATATGCCCGGCGGGCCAGGATTTTACTGAAATGTTCGCGGGCAACCCGGGCGCGAGTGAACACGCCCAACAATTGGTGCCCATCCCCTGCATCGACCGCGTCGCGCAAGGCGTCGAGGTCGCTGCGAAATGTATCGAGTGTGCGCAGGACAGCTTCGCGGTTGGCGAGGAAGATGTCGTGCCACATGACCGGGTCGCTACCCGCAATTCTTGTGAAATCGCGGAAACCGCCCGCAGCGTAACGGAAGATCTCAAGGTTTTCATTGCGCTTGGCCAACGAATCGACCAAACCGAACGCCAACAAGTGCGGCAAATGGCTGGTCGCCGCCAACACTTCGTCATGACGTTCGACCTGCATGTGCTCGACATCGGCGCCCAATTCGCGCCACAAACGGTCGACCACTGCCAGTGCTGCCGGATCAGTCTGATCCAGCGGCGTCAGAATCACTTTATGGCGACGGAACAGCTCTGAGTTAGAGGCTTCCACCCCGCTCTGCTCGGAACCGGCGATCGGATGCCCCGGCACGAAACGCGCCGGCATGCCGCCAAACGCCTCGGTTGCCGCCCGCACCACATTGCCTTTGGCGCTGCCCACGTCGGTCAGAATCGCTTGCCCCAAATCCATGCCGGCCAATTGGCCGAGCATTTTTTCCATGGCGAGGATCGGCACGGCCAGTTGAATCACGTCGGCGCCCTGGCAAGCAACGGCCAGGTCTTCTTCGCAGCGATCCACCACACCCAACTCAACCGCCAGTTTGCGCGACTGCGGGTCGAGGTCGACCCCGACCACTTCCCGGCACAGGCCGCTTTCACGCAAACCCTTGGCAAACGAACCGCCGATCAGCCCCAGACCGACCACCACCAGGCGACCGATCATAGGTTCAGCAGATTGCAGTGCAGTGACATCAACCACGAGCCAGAACCTTGGTCAGCGATTCGAGGAAGCGGCTGTTTTCCGCCGGCAGACCGATGGTGATGCGCAGGTGATTCGGCAGGCCGTAATTGGCCACCGGACGCACGATCACGCCTTCGCGCAGCAAGCCCTGGAAGACCGGCGCCGCAACACGACCCAGATCGACACAGATGAAGTTGCCCTTGGACGGAATCCAGCTCAACCCCAGCTCACGGAAACCCGCTTCCAGCTGCTGCATGCCGGATTCGTTCAGGCGACGGCTTTCAGCCAGATACCCGGTGTCTTGCAGCGCAGCGCATGCAGCGGCGAGGGCCAGGCTGTTGACGTTGAACGGCTGACGCACACGGTTCAGCACATCCGCAACCACGGCAGCAGACAAGCCATAACCGACCCGCAGCGCCGCCAAGCCGTAGGCCTTGGAGAACGTGCGCGAAACCAGCAGGTTCGGGTAGGCCGCCAGATAGTCCAGACCATCTGGCAAGTCGCTGCCTTCGGCGTATTCGATGTAGGCCTCGTCCAGCACGACCAGCACGTGCGCCGGTACGTCCTGCAGGAATTCGTCCAGCGCTTCGGCGCCGAACCAGGTCCCGGTCGGGTTGTTCGGGTTGGCGATGAACACCACACGAGTATCGGCATCGATCGCGGCCAGCATGCCCGACAGATCATGGCCCCAGTCTTTGGCCGGGATCACTTTGGCCGTAGCGCCGACGGCTTGCGTGACGATCGGATAGACCGCAAATGCGTGCTCGCTGAACACCGCGTTCAGCCCCGGCGCCAGATAAGCACGGGCGACCAGTTCCAGAATGTCGTTGGAACCGTTGCCCAGCGTCACCTGACTGAGCTCGACGCGGCACTGATCGGCCAGCAGGGTCTTGAGCGCAAAACCGTTGCCGTCTGGATAACGGGTCAGCTCGGCCAATTCTTCGCGAATCGCCGCCAGGGCCTTGGGACTGGCGCCCAACGGGTTTTCGTTGCTCGCCAGTTTGACGATGCTGGCGGGATCGATATCCAGCTCGCGCGCCAGTTCGTCCACAGGCTTGCCCGGAACGTAAGGCGAAAGTTGTTGCACGCCCGGCTGTGCCAGAGCGAGGAAGTCACCACTCATTTGCTACCGCCCTTAGAGAACTGCTTTCGGGTAGGAACCCAGCACTTTGAGTGCCACTGCTTCCTGACTGATCTTTTCCAACACACCTTTGACCAGTGGGTCGCGGTGGTGACCGACGAAGTCGATGAAGAACACGTAGGTCCATTTACCGCTGCGCGACGGACGCGTCTCGATTCGCGTCAGATCGATACCGTTGTCGTGGAATGGCACCAGCAACTCGTGGAGCGCGCCGGGCTTGTTGCTCATGGAGACGATGATCGAGGTCTTGTCGTCGCCGGTCGGCGGCACTTCCTGGCTGCCGATCATCAGGAATCGCGTGGAGTTGTCCGGACGATCCTCGATTTTTTCGGCCAGACGAGTCAACCCGTACAGACCAGCGGCCATGTCGCCGGCAATCGCCGCCGAGTTCCACTCGCCCTTGACCCGCTTGGCCGCTTCGGCGTTGCTCGAAACCGCCACGCGCTCGACATTCGGGTAATGGGCGTCCAGCCACTTGCGGCACTGGGCCAGCGACTGGGCGTGGGAATAGATGCGGCTGATGCTGTCGGTCTTGGTGTTTTCACCGACCAACAGGTGGTGGTGAATCCGCAGCTCGACTTCGCCACAGATCACCATGTCGTGTTCGAGGAAGCTGTCGAGGGTGTGGTTGACCGCGCCTTCGGTGGAGTTTTCCACCGGGACCACGCCAAAGTTCACCGCACCGGCCGCCACTTCACGGAACACTTCGTCGATCGCTGCCATCGGCTTGCTGATCACGGCATGGCCGAAGTGCTTCATGGCTGCGGCTTGGGTGAAGGTACCTTCAGGGCCGAGGTACGCCACTTTCAGCGGCTGCTCGAGGGCCAGGCACGAGGACATGATTTCGCGGAACAACCGCGCCATCTCTTCGTTGCCCAGCGGCCCCTGGTTACGCTCCATTACACGCTTGAGCACCTGAGCTTCACGTTCAGGACGATAGAACACCGGCACTTCGCCTTCGGCCAGCGAGGCCATCTTTACTCGCGCAACTTCCTGGGCGCAGCGTGCGCGCTCACTGATCAGCTCCAGGACTTTCTCGTCCAGGGAATCAATGCGCAGGCGCAGTGCCTTGAGTTCTTGCTCAGACATTAACCGTGTTCCTTCTCGAACTCTGCCATGTACGAAATCAGTGCGTTGACCGCAACGATGTCGACGGCGTTATAGATGGAGGCACGCATGCCACCCACGGAACGGTGACCCTTGAGGTTCAACAGGCCACGCTCTTCGGCGCCGGCCAGGAATGGCTTGTCGAGACGATCGTCAGCCAGGCGGAACGGCACGTTCATCCACGAGCGATCCGACTTGTTGATCGGGTTGCTGTACAAGCCGCTGGCGTCGATGAAGTCGTACAGCGTGCGCTGTTTCACTTCGTTGAGCTTGCCGATGGCTTCAACACCACCCTGCTCTTTCAGCCACTCGAATACCAGACCCGAAAGGTACCAGGCCAGGGTTGGCGGGGTGTTGTACATCGAGCCGTTGTCGGCCGCGACCTTGTAGTTGAGCATGGTCGGGCACAGGGAACGGGCGTGACCCAGCAGGTCTTCGCGAACGATGTTGACGACGATGCCGCTCGGGCCGATGTTCTTCTGGGCGCCGGCGTAGATCATGCCAAAGCGCGAAACATCGATCGGACGCGAGAGAATGTCGGAAGACATGTCAGCCACCAGCGGAACATCACCGGTTTCCGGAACCCAGTTGAATTCCAGACCGCCGATGGTTTCGTTCGGCGCGTAGTGAACGTAGGCCGCATCTTTCGACAGGTTCCATTCGTTCTGACCGGGAATAGCGAAATAGTCGTAAGGCTTGGCGGTAGCGGCAACGTTGACGTTTCCGTAGCGCGAAGCCTCTTCGATGGCTTTCTGCGACCAGATACCGGTGTCGATATAGTCGGCGGTGCCGCTTTCCGGCAACAGGTTCAGAGGAATCTGAGCAAATTGCTGGCTGGCGCCACCTTGCAGAAACAGCACTTTATAGTTCGAGGGGATATTCAGCAGATCACGCAGATCCTGCTCGGCCTTGGTGGCGATGGACACGAACTCATCACTGCGATGGCTCATTTCCATGACCGACAGGCCCTTGCCGTGCCAGTCGAGAAGTTCACCCTGGGCGCGCTGCAGGACAGCTTCGGGAAGTGCCGCAGGACCGGCACAGAAGTTATAGGCTCTCTTGCTCACATCCAATCTCGCTCTGATTTGGTGGTATCACGCAATAAATCACAACATCAATCGACACAGAGTCCCTGCTGAAGCACAGCTTTTGTGGGAGTGAGCCTGCTCGCGATGCAGGCGCCGCGGTATGTCTAAAACTTCGCGGTGATGCAATCGCGAGCAGGCTCACTCCTACAGAGATCTCCATGGGTGTCGATATTTTCATACAGGACAAACAACAAGGGGGCGAATTCTCATCCGCCCCCTGCTTGTCCGCTTATTCCTGCGGTTCTTCGTCAGCGGCGGCGTCGAGTTGCTGATCTTCAACAACGTCGTCGATCACGACTTCGCCGTCGAACACTGCGCCCTCTTCACCTTCTTCCAGCTCTTCACCTTCGACTTCCGACGGCTCCTGAACCCGCTCCAGACCTACCAGCGTTTCATCGCTGGCCAGTTTGATGAGGGTCACGCCCTGGGTGTTACGACCCAGACTTGAGACTTCGTCGACGCGAGTACGAACCAAAGTGCCCTGGTCGGAAATCAGCATGATTTCCTCGCCATCGAGCACCTGGACCGCGCCGACCAGTCGGCCGTTACGGTCGTTGCTGACCATGGCGATAACGCCCTGGCCGCCACGCTTGTACTCAGGGAACTCGGTGATCGCCGTGCGCTTGCCGAAACCACGGGCCGAAGCGGTCAGGATCTGGCTGCCTTCTTCCGGAATCAGCATGGAAATCAGCTTCTGGCCTTCCGGCAGACGCATGCCGCGGACACCGCGAGCGGTACGGCCCATGGCGCGAACGTCGGTTTCCTTGAAGCGTGTGACCTTGCCGCCGTCGGAGAACAGCATGACTTCGCGACTGCCATCGGTAATGGAAGCAGAAATCAGCACATCGCCTTCATCCAGCTCCAGCGCGATCAGGCCGACGCTGCGTTGACGGCTGAAGGATTCCAGCGGGGTCTTCTTCACGGTGCCTTTGGCAGTGGCCATGAAGATGAAGTGACCTTCGGTGTATTCGTCGACCGGCAGCATAGTGGTGATGTATTCATCACTGTCCAGCGGCAGCAGGTTGACCAGCGGACGACCACGGGCAGCGCGGGACGCTTCCGGGATTTCGTAGGTTTTCAGCCAGTACACTTTGCCTTTGCTGGAGAACAGCAGCAGCGTGGTGTGGCTGTTGGCGACCAGCAGGTGAGCGATGTAGTCCTCATCCTTCACGCCAGTAGCCGATTTGCCTTTACCGCCACGACGCTGAGCCTGGTACGCAGCCAATGGCTGGGTCTTGGCGTAGCCACCGTGGGAAATGGTCACGACGCGCTCTTCTTCCGGGATCATGTCACCCAGGGTCAGGTCGAGACGGGCATCGAGAATCTCGGTGCGACGCACATCGCCGTATTCGGCGCGGATCACTTCCAGCTCTTCGCGGATCACTTCCATCAGGCGCGTGGCGCTGCTGAGGATGCGGATCAGCTCGCCGATCTGGTTGAGGATCTCTTGATACTCGGCCAGCAGCTTTTCGTGTTCCAGGCCGGTCAGACGGTGCAGACGCAGCTCCAGAATCGCTTGCGCCTGTTCTGGCGACAGGAAGTACTTGCCCTCGCGCAGACCGTATTGCGGGTCCAGGGTCTCTGGACGGCACGAATCGGCACCGGCACGCTCAACCATCGCAACCACGGCGGAAGATTCCCACGCAGTCTTGATCAGCGCTTCCTTGGCTTCCGACGGCGTTGGCGAAGCCTTGATCAGGGCGATAACCGGGTCGATGTTCGACAGGGCAACCGCTTGACCTTCCAGGATGTGACCACGTTCGCGGGCTTTACGCAGTTCGAACACGGTACGACGGGTAACCACTTCGCGACGGTGACGAACGAAGGCTTCCAGCAGGTCCTTGAGGTTCAGGATCCGCGGACGGCCGTCGATCAGCGCGACGATGTTGATACCGAACACCGCTTGCAGCTGGGTCTGGGCGTAGAGGTTGTTGAGGATCACCTCAGGCACTTCGCCGCGACGCAGTTCGATCACGACGCGCATACCGTCCTTGTCGGACTCGTCGCGCAGTTCGGTGATGCCTTCAAGCTTCTTCTCTTTTACCAGTTCGGCGATCTTCTCGATCAGACGGGCCTTGTTCAGCTGGTAAGGGAGTTCGGTGATGACGATCTGCTGACGGCCACCGACCTTGTCGATGTCTTCGATCATCGAGCGGGCGCGCATGTAAATGCGGCCGCGACCGGTGCGGTAGGCTTCGATGATGCCGGCGCGACCGTTGATGATCGCGGCGGTCGGGAAGTCCGGACCGGGGATGTATTGCATCAGCTCATCGATGGTCAACTCAGGGTTGTCGATGAGTGCCAGGCAACCGTCGATGACTTCACCGAGGTTGTGCGGCGGGATGTTGGTCGCCATGCCCACGGCGATACCGCTGGAGCCGTTGACCAACAGGTTGGGAATACGGGTCGGCATGACCGCCGGGATCATTTCGGTGCCGTCGTAGTTCGGCACCCAGTCCACGGTTTCTTTGTGCAGGTCAGCCAGCAGCTCGTGCGCCAGCTTGGTCATGCGCACTTCGGTGTATCGCATGGCGGCGGCGTTGTCGCCGTCCACGGAACCGAAGTTGCCCTGACCGTCTACCAGCAGGTAACGCAGCGAGAATGGCTGCGCCATCCGAACGATGGTGTCGTACACCGCGGTATCACCGTGAGGGTGATACTTACCGATCACGTCACCGACAACACGGGCAGATTTCTTGTACGGCTTGTTGAAGTCGTTGCCCAGCTCGCTCATCGCGAACAGCACACGCCGGTGCACGGGCTTCAAGCCATCGCGCGCATCCGGCAGTGCCCGCCCGACAATTACGCTCATCGCGTAGTCGAGGTAGGACTGCTTCAGCTCGTCTTCGATATTGACCGGGAGGATTTCTTTGGCCAGTTCGCCCATGAGAAGCCTGATTCCTTTTTCTGGTGAAACTTCGTCACATCCATATGGGACGAACGAAGCTCGCCGCTGCAGGCTGAGTGCCATGCACCGACTTACGACAAATCAACGAGTTATGCCATGGATCTGCGCAGTAAAGGCAGCCACATCGGGCTACCTTGGAAACCGCCGGATGTTATCACAAGAGCCGCCACGCACCTATCCCCCTGATGCGCATGGAGCATAGTTAGTTGACCGGTGACAGGCTTGAAGGGGACGAGAGAGGCTTAGAGCCGCTCCGAATGCAGAATTCGCGGCTGAATTACGGATGTTTATTGACTTTGAGGGCCTCATCGCCAGCAGGCTGGCTCCCACAGGATCGGTGTCGATCACAAAACCTGTAGGAGCAAAGCTTGCTCGCGATAGCAATTTATCCGACAACACAAAGCGTCAATGCAGGCGCTTGCGGCACATCAACTGCGCCATTTTCGCGGTGTCCGGGCGCTCGACGATGCCTTTTTCGGTAACGATCGCATCGATCAGGTCAGCCGGAGTCACGTCGAATACCGGGTTGAACGCATCGACATCCGCCCCGACCCGCTTGCCGCCGACCTCCAGCAACTCGCGACCATCGCGCTCTTCAATCGGGATGTCATCACCGCTGGCCAGGCTCATGTCGATGGTCGAACTCGGCGCCACCACCATGAAACGCACGCCGTGGTGCATGGCGTTGACCGCCAGCTGATAGGTGCCGATCTTGTTGGCCACGTCGCCATTGGCGGTGATCCGGTCAGCGCCGACGATTACCCAGGTAATGCCCTTGGTCTTCATGATGTGGGCAGCGGCGGAATCCGCGTTGAGCGTGACGGGAATGCCTTCGTTGGCCAATTCCCATGCGGTCAACCGCGAACCTTGCAGCCATGGACGGGTTTCGTCGGCATAAACGCGCTCGACCATGCCTTCGATAAATGCCCCGCGAATGACGCCCAGCGCGGTGCCGAAGCCGCCGGTGGCCAGTGCGCCAGTGTTGCAGTGGGTCAGGATCGCCTGGGCATTGCCCTGATGCTTGCGGATCAGGTCCACACCCAGTTGCGCCATGGTCAGGTTGGCTTCGCGATCACTCTCGTGAATGGCGATGGCCTCCGCCTCCAGCGCCGCCAGAGGGTCGGCATCACCCTTGATACGATCAAGGCGATCACGCATGCGACTCAAGGCCCAGAACAGATTCACCGCCGTTGGACGGGAATCGGCCAGTAACGCGAAATCCTCTTCCCACGCAGCCTGCCAGTCACCGCCCTCAACAATTCGGGCGCGGGCTGACAGCACCATGGCATAGGCGGCACTGATGCCAATCGCCGGTGCGCCGCGCACCACCATCGAACGAATGGCCTCGGCCACGCCAGCAGCGCTGGTGTAGGCGATCCAGGTTTCCTCGAACGGCAAAATACGCTGATCCAGCAGGTAAAGGGCGCCATCACGCCAATCGATGGCCTTTACCTTCTCAGCAGCCAACAGTCGATCGCGCATCCCTCACCCCGCACACATGAACAAAAGCCGTCGATTATAGCGATCCCCCTGCGAAGACGCTCGGGTATACTTCGCCATCCTTTACAAAAGCTCTGGAACCGACTCTCGATGCCGAACACTGCCGTTGCGCTCGACTTGCTATTGCTGCCGACCTGGCTGGTACCTGTCGAGCCCGCTGGCGTTGTCCTCAAAGAGCACGCCCTGGGCATCCGCGACGGACGCATCGTATTCATCGGCCCGCGCTCGGCTGCGCTGCAGCTTAACGCAACTGAAGTCCGCGAACTGCCGGACATGTTGCTCTGCCCTGGCTTGATCAATGCCCACGGGCATGCGGCGATGACGCTGTTCCGTGGCCTGGCTGATGATCTGCCCCTGATGACTTGGCTGGAAGACCACATCTGGCCGGCCGAAGCCAAGTGGGTCGATGAAGCTTTCGTCCGTGACGGCACCGACCTTGCAATCGCGGAGCAGATCAAAGGTGGCATCACCTGTTTCTCTGACATGTATTTCTTCCCCAAGGTTGCCAGCGAGCGCGTCCATAACAGCGGCATTCGCGCGCAAATCGTGATTCCGATCCTCGATTTCCCGATCCCGGGCGCCGGCACGGCGGACGAAGCCATTCGTCAGGGCGTCGAATTATTTGGCGATCTCAAGCACCACGAGCGCATCAAAGTCACCTTCGGCCCCCACGCACCCTACACCGTGGGCGACGAGAACCTGGAAAAAATCCGGGTGATCACCGAAGAACTGGACGCCGCGATCCACATGCACGTGCATGAAACCGCCTATGAAGTGCAGCAGTCCGTCGAGCAGTACGGCGAACGCCCATTGGCACGCCTCGGTCGCCTGGGCTTGCTGGGGCCGCGCTTTCAGGCGGTTCACATGACTCAGATCAGCGATGAAGACCTGGTATTGCTGGTAGAAAGTAACACCACCGTGATTCATTGCCCGGAATCCAACCTGAAGCTGGCCAGCGGGTTCTGCCCGGTGGAGCGCTTGTGGCAGGCTGGCGTCAATGTCGCGGTCGGCACCGATGGCGCTGCCAGCAACAACGACCTGGACCTGCTCGGCGAAACCCGCACCGCCGCTTTACTGGCCAAAGCCGTCGCCGGCTCGGCCACCGCGCTGGATGCCCATCGCGCCTTGCGCATGGCCACGCTCAATGGCGCCCGCGCGCTGGGCATTGAATCCGAAACGGGATCGCTGGAAGTCGGCAAAGCCGCGGACATTGTCGCGATCGATCTCTCCGGTCTGGCGCAGCAACCGGTCTACGACCCGGTTTCGCAGCTTATATATGCCACCGGCCGTGACTGCGTGAAACACCTTTGGGTCGCCGGCAAGCAACTGCTCGACGACCGTCGCCTGACTCGCCTGGATGAAAAACAGCTTTGCGCCACCGCCAAGGCCTGGGGCCAGCGCATCAGCGGCCATACCGAATCGTAAGCACCCCGGACTCACCACCGGGGCAACAGGATTTTTCAAGTTTTAGAGGACTTAACCATGAGCAACGTCGACTACGCCGAAATCGCCAAATTCGAAGCCCTGGCCCATCGCTGGTGGGACCGCGAAAGCGAGTTCAAACCGCTGCACGACATCAACCCGTTGCGGGTCAACTGGATTGACGAGCGGGTCCACCTGGCCGGCAAGAAAGTCCTCGACGTCGGTTGCGGCGGCGGCATTCTCAGCGAAGCCATGGCCCTGCGCGGCGCTACCGTCATGGGCATCGACATGGGCGAAGCGCCGCTGGCGGTCGCGCAACTGCATCAACTGGAATCCGGCGTGACTGTCGAATACCGGCAGATCACCGCCGAAGCCCTGGCTGAAGAAATGCCCGAGCAGTTCGACGTGGTCACCTGCCTGGAAATGCTCGAGCACGTGCCGGATCCATCCTCGGTGATCCGCGCTTGCTTCCGCATGGTCAAACCCGGCGGCCAGGTGTTCTTTTCCACCATCAATCGCAACCCGAAGGCGTACCTGTTCGCCATCGTCGGCGCGGAATACATCATGAAGCTGCTGCCGCGCGGCACCCACGATTTCAAGAAATTCATCCGCCCGTCCGAGCTGGGTGCTTGGAGCCGCATGGCCGGCCTGACCGTCAAAGACATCATCGGCCTGACCTACAACCCGCTGACCAAGCACTACAAACTGGCCTCCGACGTGGACGTCAACTACATGATCCAGACCCTGCGCGAGGAGTAAGCCGATGCGTATCAGAGCAGTTCTTTTCGACATGGACGGCACTCTGCTCGACACCGCCCCGGACTTCATTGCGATTTGTCAGGCGATGCGCGCCGATCGCGGCTTGCCGCCGATGAACGACAAACACATTCGCGACGAGATCTCCGGCGGCGCCAAGGCGATGGTCGCCGTGACCTTTTCCATGGACCCGGAATCACCGGGTTTCGAGGAATTACGCCTGGAGTTCCTGGAGCGTTACCTCGCCGGTTGCGCGGTTCACAGCAAACTCTTCGACGGCATGGGCGAACTGCTGGCCGACATAGAAAAGGCCAACCTGATCTGGGGCGTGGTCACCAACAAGCCGCTGCGGTTCGCCGAGCCGATCATGCAGCAGCTTGGCCTGGCCGAGCGCTCGGCGCTGTTGATCTGCCCGGACCATGTGAAGAACAGCAAACCGGACCCCGAGCCGTTGATCCTGGCGTGCAAGATGCTCGACCTGGACCCGGCCAGCGTGTTGTTCGTGGGTGATGACTTGCGCGATATCGAATCCGGTCGCGATGCTGGCACCAAGACGGCCGCCGTGACCTACGGCTACATTCACCCGGACGATAACCCGCGGCATTGGGGCGCGGACGTGGTGGTCGATCATCCGCTGGAGTTGCGCAAAGTGCTGGATAGCGCTTTGTGCGGCTGCTGAGCCGCTTTTCGTAGGAGCACGGCTTGCCGGCGATAGCGATTCTGAAAACGCCATCGCGGGCAAGCCATGCTCCTACAGGACTCGCTTTCTGATTTGTTGAGGGGTTTTTATGTTTGATTATTCCGCCCGCCCAGAATTGCTCAAGGACCGGGTCATCCTGGTCACCGGCGCTGGCCGTGGCATCGGTGCTGCCGCCGCGAAAACCTTTGCCGCGCACGGCGCCACCGTACTGCTGCTGGGCAAGACCGAAGCCAACCTGACTCAGGTCTACGACGAAATCGAAGCCGCAGGCCATCCACAACCGGCCGTGATCCCGTTCAACCTGGAAACCGCCCTGCCCCATCAATACGATGAGCTGGCCGCGATGATCGAAACCGAATTCGGCCATCTCGACGGTTTGCTGCACAACGCGTCGATCATTGGCCCGCGTACGCCGATCGAACAGTTGTCCGGCGAAAACTTCATGCGGGTCATGCACGTCAACGTCAATGCCATGTTCATGCTCACCAGCACCCTGCTGCCGCTGCTCAAGCTGTCGCAGGACGCCTCGGTGGTGTTCACCTCCAGTAGCGTCGGACGCAAGGGTCGTGCGTATTGGGGCGCTTACGGCGTGTCCAAATTCGCCACCGAAGGTTTGATGCAAACCCTCGCCGACGAAGTCGACACCGTGGCGCCGGTGCGCTCCAACAGCATCAACCCGGGCGCCACCCGCACCAGCATGCGCGCCCAGGCTTACCCGGGTGAAAACCCGCTGAACAATCCGACGCCCGAGGAAATCATGCCGGTTTACCTGTACCTGATGGGTCCGGACAGTACCGGCATCAACGGCCAGGCGTTCAACGCTCAGTAATGCCCGCGCGTCGCTTTTGTGCCGCGACGGCTTCCCGTCGCGGCACTCAAAGTGCGTCGTAACCACCCCCGCCACAAGTCAAAGAACTGTCATCAAACTCAACAACGCTCTTCAGCGACAGATTAATTACCTGATTTATAACGCTTTTTATCCGAATGAACTGAATGGCATGACTTTCGCTCTAAATTTGCTCAGACACGCAGTGTGAAAGCAGACAGGGCGGACGCCTGAACCGACAGGTACTTATCGTCGGCAAAGCGGACTAAACTTGCGCCAAATGTCCTACGGGACTGATGGACCAGTATGACGCGCAGCCCAAAGCCGCTCTCACCCAGCCTGTAAGACAGCCTTACTGCTTAGGGGCGCACGCCATATGAAATCACCTTCCCAGTCCAACGCAATTGACTTCGATAGCGCCAAATTGCAACGCCTGGGCTTTGGTCAGCAGCCTACCCTCATCGAGAGGTCCGTCAGCCTTGCGCAACTGCGCCAGCAACTGAGCCTGCAGCTGCAAACCAGTCTTGAGCCGCAACGCATTCTCGGCCTCTTCTTCCGTGAGATTCAGCGACTTGTACCGCTTGACGCCTTGACGTACGAGCACACGTCCAGTGACTTGCGCCTCGGATTCGGCCTGCGCGGCCATCATTCGATCAGCTACAGCCTCAGCCATGAAGGCGAGCACCTGGGCGAACTGGTATTCCGCCGCAATCAGCGCTTCAGTGAGCAGGAACAAGGCAACGTCGAGTCGCTGCTGTCCGCATTGCTGTATCCGATGCGCAATGCCTTGCTCTACCGCGCGGCCACCCAAAGCGCGTTGCGCGATCCGCTCACGGACACCGGCAACCGCATTGCCATGGACCAGACCCTGCAACGGGAAATCGAGATGTCGCGTCGGCATCTGCAACCCTTGTCGCTGCTGATGCTGGACATCGATCACTTCAAACGCATCAACGACAACCACGGGCACAGCGCCGGCGATGACGTGCTCAAGGCCGTTGCAGCCTCGATCAAAAACCAGTTGCGCAACGTGGACATGGTCTTCCGCTTTGGTGGCGAAGAGTTCCTTATCCTGCTTTGCAACACGAGTCGTGAGGCGGCGGCCATGGTCGGCGAACGGTTACGATTTGCGGTGCAGGCAGAGGATTATTCGGCCGACGGCCATGCGATCGAGCTGACGGTCAGCCTTGGCTGCTCGACGCTATTGCCCGGCGAGTCTGCCGACAGTCTGTTGCGACGGGCCGACAATGCGTTGTATGTGGCCAAGCGCGAGGGACGAAACCGGTTGGCGATGGCGGGTTGAATACCCAGAGCGGGCACGCTTGGTTAGCGGCCCGCACCGAAAGGATTTAGCGCACCGCGCCGCGCAATTCCCCCACCATTCCTTGCAACCGGGCTGGCTCTGCCGCCTCAACCGACACCGAAGGCCCTGCCACCAATGTCACCCGTGACCACAACCGGCGAAACACGCCCTTTTGCGGATCGCGGCTGAAGAAGCTTCCCCACAACCCCTGCAATGCCAACGGAATCACCGGTACCGGAGTCTCTTCGAGAATCCGCGTCACCCCGCCCTTGAATTCGTTGATCTCGCCATCTGCAGTCAATTTGCCTTCAGGGAAGATGCACACCAACTCGCCGTCCTTCAGATACTGAGCAATGCGCGTGAAGGCTTTTTCGTAGATCTGAATGTCTTCCTGACGTCCCGCGATCGGAATGGTCCCGGCCGTGCGAAAGATAAAGTTCAGCACCGGCAAGTTGTAGATCTTGTAATACATCACAAAGCGAATCGGCCGACGCACCGCGCCGCCAATCAGCAAGGCATCGACGAAGGACACGTGATTGCACACCAGCAACGCCGCGCCCTCATCGGGAATCAACTGCAGATTGCGATGTTCCACGCGGTACATGGAATGGCTGAGCAGCCAGATCATGAAGCGCATGCTGAACTCGGGGACGATGCTGAAGATGTAGGCGTTGACGCCGATGTTCAGCAGCGACACCACCAGGAACAACTGCGGGATCGACAGCTTGACCATGCTCAGCAAGACGATCGAGACAATCGCCGAGATCACCATGAACAGCGCGTTGAGAATATTGTTGGCGGCAATCACCCGCGCCCGCTCGTTCTCCGGGGTACGAGACTGAATCAGCGCGTACAGCGGCACGATGTAGAAACCGCCGAAAATCCCAAGCCCCAGAATGTCGATCAACACCAGCCAGGCGTGGCCAAAACCCAGGACTTCAATCCAGCCATGGCCCGTAACGCTGTCCGGAATTCCACCGGAATGCCACCACAGCAGCAAACCAAACACCGTCAGACCGAACGAGCCGAACGGCACCAGACCGATCTCGACTTTGCGGCCGGACAGTTTCTCGCAGAGCATCGAACCCAGCGCGATACCGACCGAGAACACCGTCAGAATCAGCGTCACCACGGTTTCGTCGCCGTGCATCCACTCCTTGGCATAGGCCGGGATCTGCGTCAGGTAAATCGCCCCGACAAACCAGAACCACGAGTTGCCGACAATCGAGCGCGATACCGCTGGCGTCTGACCCAAGCCCAGCTTCAACGTGGTCCATGACTGGCTGAAAATGTTCCAGTTCAGACGCATTTCCGGGGTGGCGGCCGCGGCCCGTGGAATACTGCGACTGGCCAGGTAGCCGAGCACCGCAACACCAATGATCGCCGTGGAGACGATCGGCGCGTAATGACTGGAGGACATCATGATCCCGGCGCCAATGGTCCCGGCGAGGATCGCCAGGAAGGTGCCCATTTCCACCAGGCCGTTGCCACCTACCAGCTCTTCGTCTCGCAAGGCCTGGGGCAGGATCGAATATTTCACCGGCCCGAACAGCGCCGAGTGAGTGCCCATGGCAAACAGCGCCACCAGCATCAGCAACAAGTGATCGAACATGAAACCGACCGCGCCCACCACCATGATGGCGATTTCACCAAGCTTGATCAGACGGATCAGCGCGTCCTTGGCGAACTTCTCCCCGAACTGCCCGGCCAGTGCCGAGAACAGGAAGAACGGCAAAATGAACAGCAGCGCACACAGGTTGACCCAAATCGAGCGGTCACCGTCGATGGTCAACTTGTAGAGAATGGCGAGGATCAGCGACTGCTTGAAGATGTTGTCGTTGAACGCCCCTAGCGACTGCGTGACGAAGAACGGCAGGAAGCGCCGGGTGCGAAGCAAGGTGAACTGTGAGGGGTGACTCATCTTCCATGTGTCCCTGATGTTGGGTAGAGAGTGGCGTGGATGCAGTTATTGGAATATCCAACGGCGATCCAGGCCACACATTACCTAAACTTTGCAGATTATTTCTTTAATCCTGCAATGCATGGCGAGACAAATAACTCGCCCCGCCAGGCGCCCTGCACAGTCCGTTTGGCGACGATCAGCCACATCACCGCCAATAACACCACCAGCACACCGCCGAAGGCACTGAAAAACGTCAGGTTCAAGGTGCTGGCCAGCTTCAACGTCGCCAGGGAATAGACGCCCAACGGGAAGGTGAAACCCCACCAGCCGAGATTGAACGGAATACCGGCGCGCAGGTAACGCAGGGTAATGAGCAGCGCGATCAGCATCCACCACAGACCAAAGCCCCACAGGGTGATCCCGGCCACCAACCCCAGCCCTGCGGCGATTTCACCAATGCCCGGTAGACCGTTGGCAGTGAAGATCGCCGGCGCGTCGGCGCCCAGCAGCAACATGCCCAACGCCCCGGTGCCGATCGGGCCGAGGGCCAGCCAGCTGGAGGCGGCCATGTTTTCGTGAGGCAGTTTATGCAGCGCCATGCGCAGCAACAGAATGGTCAGAATGCTGAACGCAACCGGTAGGGAAAAGGCCCAGAGCACGTAGCTGGTCACCAGCACCACCAGTTGCGAATGGGCATCAGCCAGGTGCGGCGCCAGCAGACCACCGCTGGCGGCCGCCACTTCTGCCGCCACCACCGGCAACAGCCAGACGGCGGTCATCTGATCGATGCTGTGTTCCTGACGGGTAAACATCATGTAGGGAATCAGCACGCCGCACGCCACAGACATCGCCACATCCAGCCACCACAGCACCTCGGCGAGATGAATTACGCCCTCGCCCCAACGCGGCAGACCGAACACCAGGAAACCATTGATGATGGTCGCCAGGCCCATGGGGATGGTGCCAAAAAACATCGAGACCGTGGAGTGACCGAAAATCCGCCGCGCCTCATCGAAAAACAGCACCCAACGCGCCGCATACATAACCGTGAATAAAACAAACAGCACGATGTTGAACAGCCAAAGGCCTTCGGCAATCGCGTGCAAACCGCCATTTGCGCCAGGCAGCTGCGCCAGCGCCAACGCCAGCACACCGGTGCCCATGGTGGCGGCGAACCAGTTCGGCGTGAACTGGCGGATGACTTCACGCGGATGCTGCAAATGACTGAAGGGTTTGAAACCGGCTGGGGCAGTGTTGGGGCATGTCATGGTGAACTCCTGTCCTCTATGGAGGTGGAGCTCATGGTAGATCTGAATCGAATATCGATATAACGGGTAATATCTCTAACTGTTATCTGTTTTGCAGATATATCGTCAGACGCTGCCGTCAGTCTCGATCACCAGGATTCTTGCCGCACCCTGCGGATGGGCAACGTGTTCGGTACCGACGTCGGCATAAAAGATATCGCCTACACCCAACATCACTGCTTTCTCCTGCCCTGTTTCGCGATAACGCATCTGCACGACGCCATCCAAAACCACGAACACTTCTTGCCCATCATTGATGTGCCACTTATAGGGCTGATCGGTCCAATGCAAACGCGTGGTGATGCCGTTCATGTTGGCGATATCCAACGCGCCCCAGGCACGGTCAGCGGTGAAGGATTTGCTGCGGATGATTTTCATGCGTCGGTCCGTCGAAATGTAGGGCGGTCCCAGGCTAACGGTCATCGAACATCGACGCCACAGACTTTCATGGACTGCTGACGCATCAACGCGAGCAGAGCGCCGACCGAGAGAGTAATCAGCACCGCGCCGTAACCATCGGTGGTGGCCACCAGCCCGAAGGTTCGGGTCAAGTTCCCGGCCAGCAACGACGGCAGGCAGAAAGCCAGGTAACTGAGCACGTAGTAAGCCGACATCAACCCTGCCCGCTCATGGGGTAAGGCCAGCGGCACGACGCTGCGCAATGCACCGAGGAAACCGGCGCCGAAACCGCATCCGGCCACCAGGGTGCCCACAAAAAACAGCGGCAGGCTGGCGCTGTGCACCGCCATCAGAATCAGTGCGACGCCGACGGGCAGCAGACTGCCGCCCAATCGCAAAACCTTGTCGGCCGGCCGATCGCGCAGGGTGTAGATCATCAATGCGCCGGTCACCGTCAACACAGCCACCGTCGCACCGCCAATCAGATTTGAGGTCGATCCGGTGGCCGTGCGCACCAGAGACGGCGCCAAAGAAGCGTAAAAGCCACCGAGTGCCCACACCGCGATATTGATTGGCAGCACCAGCCACAACGCACGCCGCGCCTGGATCGGCACATGCAGTGTCGGACGCAGCGAAGCCCAGGCTCCCGGTTGGGGACTGACGCTTTCCGGCAAACGCCAGACGTACAGCCCCTGCATCACAAACAGCGCGAACAGCACCCAATAGGTCAACTGCAACGGCAACGGCGCAAACTCGGCCAACAAGCCGCAGCCCATGGCGCCCGACGCCATGCCCAGCAACGGCGCCACACTGTTGACCAACGGCCCTTGCTGGCGATCAGTGTCCAGAAGCGCCGCACTCAATACGGCAGTGGCCATCCCCGTAGCAAAACCTTGAAGCACTCGTGCGCTGATCAACCAGGCGACACTGTCTGCATTGATAAACAGCAGCATCGCCAGCATGTTCAACATCACAGCGGTAAAAATTACAGGTTTGCGCCCCAGGTAATCCGAGAGCGAACCGACCGTGAGCAATGCCGCCAGCAAGCTGATGGCGTACACACCGAAAATCAGGGTCAGGGTCGCTGCCGAGAATTGCAGGTGCTCCTGGTACACGTGATACAACGGCGTCGGCGCGGTGGAAGCGGCAAGAAAACTGAGTAAGGTGATCGCCAGGAACCACAGGCTTGAACGATTAGACGTTGAACTGGACATGGACACACTCCGCAAAAGCTAACTTTTTGCTTTTGCGGAGTGTGCTACTGGCTAGGGCTTAAAGCAAATTCTTTGTGTTAAGGTCCGATGCATGGCTATTAAAGAAGGTTTACGCCCCGGCGGTCGCAGTGCCCGGGTGCAAGAGTCGGTTCATTCGGCAGTCCGCGATCTTCTCGAAGAGCAGGACCGCACCACCGTGACCGTCCCGCAAATCGCCGCGCGCGCCGGCGTCACGCCGTCGACCATCTACCGGCGCTGGGGCGATTTGTCGGTGCTGTTGGCGGACGTCGCCCTCGCCCGCATGCGCCCCGAGAGCGAGCCGGCCAATACCGGCAGCCTGCACGGTGATGTGCGCGCCTGGGCCGAGCAGTATCTGGACGAGATGAGTTCCGAGCCCGGCCGCAACATGTTGCGCGACGTGCAATGCAGCACCACGCCGGCCCTTTGCGCGACGATCATTGGCGGGCAGCTGCAGACGATTCTGGATCGTTACCCCGATCAGCCGAAGCCGAACGTTGATCGGCTGATCAACATGGTGGCGGCGCCGACGGTGTTTCGCATCCTGTTTTCAGCGGTGCCGCTGGAGGTTGAGGAGTTGCATCGGTTGATCGAGATTGCGCTGAGTCAGTGAGGCCGCCATCGCGAGCAGGCTCGCTCCCACAGTTGATCGCGGTCTAATGTGGGAGCGAGCCTGCTCGCGAAGAGGCCAGCACAAACACCCAAGATCCAACTGACGCACCGCCTGCGACACCCCGCCGCGCCGCGACCTTGGTCGACACTGACTAACCCCTGTCATCGTGCGAGACTGTCTGTCCGGGCGGGAGTCCCGGGTGTCTTTTGTCTGGAGTTCCCATGTCGCTGTCCAGCGGGCTGATCGCCGCCGTCGCCCTGGCCTATATGGCCATCCTGTTCGCCATCGCCTTCTATGGCGACCGTCGCAGCACACCGTTGCCGCCGCGAGTGCGCGCCTGGGTGTACAGCCTGTCGCTGGCCGTCTATTGCACCAGCTGGACCTTCTTTGGCGCCGTGGGCCAAGCCGCCGAACAACTCTGGTCTTTCCTGCCGATCTACCTCGGGCCGATCCTGCTGCTGGTGTGCGCGCCGTGGGTCCTGCAAAAAATGGTGATGATCAGCAAGCAGGAGAACATCACCTCCATTGCCGACTTCATCGCCGCGCGTTATGGCAAATCCCAGTCGCTGGCCGTGGTGGTGGCACTGATCTGCCTGGTCGGCGTGTTGCCCTACATCGCGCTGCAACTCAAGGGCATCGTGCTCGGGGTGAACTTGCTGATCGGCGCCGGTGCCGACGCCATGGGCACGCGCGCTCAGGACACGGCGCTGATCGTGTCGCTGGTGCTGGCGCTATTCACCATCGTCTTCGGTACCCGCAACCTCGACGCCACGGAACACCACCGCGGCATGGTGCTGGCGATTGCGTTCGAATCGCTGGTCAAACTGTTTGCTTTTCTCGCGGTCGGCGCGTTCGTGACCTACGGTCTGTACGACGGTTTCGACGACCTGTTCGATCAGGCCATGCTCGCACCGCGCCTGGAAGAATACTGGAAGGAAACCATCAACTGGCCGTCGATGGTGGTGCAGACCGGCGTGGCAATGATGGCCATCATCTGCCTGCCCCGGCAGTTCCACGTGACCGTGGTGGAAAACATCGAACCTCAGGATCTGCGCCTGGCCAAATGGGTGTTTCCAGCCTATCTGGCGCTGGCGGCGTTGTTCGTCGTGCCTATCGCCCTCGCCGGCCAGATGCTGCTGCCGAGCTCGGTGCTGCCGGACTCGTTTGTCATCAGCCTGCCGCTCGCTCAAGCCCATCCTGCTTTGGCGATGCTGGCGTTTATCGGTGGTGCCTCGGCGGCGACCGGCATGGTGATTGTTGCCAGCGTGGCGTTGTCGACCATGGTCTCCAACGACATGCTGTTGCCATGGTTGCTGCGGCGCAACAACGCCGAGCGGCCGTTCGAAGTGTTCCGCCAGTGGATGCTCTCGGTGCGCCGAGTGAGCATTGTGGTGATTCTGCTGCTGGCCTACGTCAGTTATCGCCTGCTCGGCTCGACGGCGAGCCTGGCGACCATCGGCCAGATCGCCTTCGCCGCCGTGACCCAACTGGCCCCGGCCATGCTTGGCGCGCTGTACTGGAAACAGGCCAATCGCCGCGGTGTGTTCGCCGGTCTCGCGGCCGGGACGTTCCTGTGGTTCTACACCTTGATCCTGCCGATTGCCGCCAACAGCCTCGGCTTGTCCTTGAGCAGCTTCCCGGGGCTGGCCTGGTTGCACAGCAACCCGCTGAACCTGCCGCTCACCCCGCTGACCCAAGGCGTGGTGTTGTCGCTGGCGGCCAACTTCACGCTGTTCGCCTGGGTGTCGGTGCTATCACGTACGAGGGTTTCGGAACATTGGCAGGCGGGTCGCTTCATCGGACAGGAAATCAGCGCCCGCCCCAGCGCCCGTTCGATGTTGTCGGTGCAGATCGACGATTTGTTGCAGCTGGCCGCACGCTTCGTCGGCGAAGAACGCGCCCGTCAGAGTTTTATCCGCTTCGCCTACCGCCAAGGCAAAGCCTTCAACCCGAACCAGAACGCCGACGCTGAATGGATCGCCCACACTGAACGCTTGCTGGCCGGTGTGCTCGGTGCTTCTTCGACGCGAGCGGTGGTAAAAGCCGCCATCGAAGGTCGGGAAATGCAACTCGAGGACGTCGTCCGAATCGCCGACGAAGCCTCGGAAGTGCTGCAATTCAACCGCGCGCTGCTGCAAGGCGCGATCGAGAACATCACCCAAGGCATCAGTGTGGTCGACCAGTCGCTGAAACTGGTGGCCTGGAATCGACGCTATCTGGAGCTGTTCAACTACCCGGATGGACTGATCAGGCTTGGCCGCCCGATTGCCGACATCATTCGCTACAACGCCGAACGCGGCCTGTGCGGCCCCGGCGAAGCCGAAGTGCACGTAGCACGGCGCTTGCACTGGATGCGTCAGGGCCGCGCCCATACTTCTGAAAGACTTTTCCCGAATGGCCGTGTGATCGAGCTGATCGGCAACCCGATGCCGGGCGGCGGTTTTGTCATGAGTTTCACCGACATCACCGCGTTCCGCGAGGCTGAGCAGGCGCTGACCGAAGCCAACGAGGGCCTGGAGCGTCGGGTTACCGAGCGGACCCACGAACTGTCGCAACTCAACCTCGCCCTGACTGAAGCCAAGGGCACCGCGGAGTCGGCCAACCAGTCGAAAACCCGTTTCCTGGCGGCGGTCAGCCACGACTTGATGCAACCGTTGAACGCTGCGCGACTGTTCTCGGCCGCGCTTTCCCACCAAGACGACGGGCTATCCGGTGAGGCGCAGAAACTGGTCCATCATCTGGACACGTCACTGCGCTCGGCCGAGGATCTGATCAGCGACCTGCTGGACATTTCCCGCCTGGAAAACGGCAAGATCAATCCTGATCCAAAACCATTCGTGCTCAATGAGATGTTTGACGTCCTCGGTGCCGAGTTCAAGGCGCTGGCCCGCGACCAAGGGCTGAAATTCCGCGTGAGGGGCAGTACGTTGCGCGTCGACAGCGACATCAAATTGCTGCGACGAATCCTGCAGAACTTCCTGACCAATGCCTTCCGCTATGCCAAAGGCCCGGTGCTGCTCGGGGTTCGCCGACGCAAGGGCGAGTTGTGCCTGGAAGTCTGGGACCGTGGTCCGGGCATTCCGCTGGATAAACAGCAGGTCATCTTCGAAGAATTCAAACGCCTCGACAGCCACCAGACGCGCGCCGAGAAAGGCCTGGGGCTGGGCCTGGCGATCGCTGACGGGTTGTGTCGCGTGCTGGGACATACTTTGCGCGTACGCTCCTGGCCGGGGCGCGGCAGCGTGTTCAGCGTCAGTGTGCCGTTGGCTCGTGCGCAATCCGCGATCCCGACCAAGGTCGTCGAACTCAATGGCAAATTGCTGAGCGGCGCGCAGGTGCTGTGCATCGACAACGAAGACAGCATCCTGATCGGCATGAACAGCTTGCTCACGCGCTGGGGTTGTCAGGTCTGGACGGCGCGCAACCGCGATGAATGCGCGGCGCTGCTCAGCGATGGAATGCGACCGCAATTGGCGCTGGTGGATTACCACCTGGACGATGGCGAGACAGGGACCGAACTGATGGCATGGCTGCGAACCCGATTGGGTGAGCCCGTCCCAGGGGTAGTGATCAGCGCCGATGGGCGACCGGAGACGGTGGCCCAGGTGCATGCGGCGGGGCTGGATTACTTGGCTAAACCGGTGAAACCGGCGGCGTTGCGGGCGTTGCTGAGTCGGCATTTGCCGTTGTAGCGCGCAAGGGCTGAACCTTGTCGTGGTGCAACTGCCGCCATCGCGAGCAGGCTCGCTCCCACATTGGACCGAGTTCTTCCAGATAGAATGCAGTTCCATGTGGGGCTTGCTCCGGGCGGCGCTCCGACGAAGCTTTTCGGCTTACTCGGGTAACTCGGCCAACCCATCCACATCCGTCATCGCCCGCTCCAGCAAGTCTGCTGGCAGGCTTTTGCTCGCCCGAGCGCCAAGCAATTTGAGCTGCTCGGCGCGGCTGACCAGATTGCCGCGTCCTTCTGTCAGCTTGTTGCGCGCAGAACTGTAGGCTTTATCCAGTTGCTGTAATCGATTGCCGACTTCATCCAGATCCTGGATGAACAACACGAACTTGTCGTACAGCCACCCGGCCCGCTCGGCGATTTCCCGGGCGTTCTGGCTCTGGCGCTCCTGCTTCCACAGGCTGTCAATCACGCGCAGGGTCGCCAGCAAAGTGGTCGGGCTGACAATCACGATGTTGCGGTCGAAGGCCTCTTGGAACAGAGTCGGCTCAGCCTGCAACGCGGCGGAAAACGCCGCTTCGATCGGTACGAAGAGCAGGACGAAATCCAGGCTGTGCAAACCGTCGAGACGCTTGTAATCCTTGCCGGCCAGCCCTTTGACGTGAGTACGCAGGGACAGCACGTGCTGCTTGATGGCGATCTGGCCGATGGCATCGTCTTCGGCCGCGACGTATTGCTGATAGGCCGTGAGGCTGACCTTGGAGTCGACCACCACCTGTTTGTCGCCCGGCAGATAAATGATCACGTCCGGCTGGAAACGCTCACCGTCCGGGCCCTTGAGGTTGACTTGGGTCTGGTACTCGCGCCCCTTTTCCAGGCCCGCGTGTTCAAGCACCCGCTCAAGAATCAGCTCACCCCAGTTGCCTTGGGTTTTCTGGCCTTTCAAGGCGCGAGTCAGGTTGGTGGCTTCGTCGCTCAGGCGCAGGTTCAGCTGTTGCAGCCGCTCCAGTTCCTTGGCCAGGGAAAAACGTTCGCGGGCTTCAGCCTGATAACTTTCCTCGACGCGTTTTTCGAAGGACTGGATGCGTTCCTTCAACGGATCGAGCAACTGCCCCAGTCGCTGCTGACTGGTTTCGGCAAAGCGCTGCTCGCGCTCGTCGAAGATCTTGCCGGCCAGCTCGGCGAACTGGGCGCGTAACTCATCTCGCGAGCCTTGGAGGTCGTTGAGGCGCTGCTGATGGCTTTCCTGCTGCTCACGCAGCTCGGCGTTGAGCGAAGCGGCCTGGGCGTCCAGACGGCGCAACTCAGCCTCTTTGCCGGCACGTTCCAGATTCCAGGCGTGGGCGGCGTCGCGTGCGTCGTCACGTTCGATCTGCAGCAGTTCGACTTCACGGCGTACGGCGGCCAGGTCTGCCTGTTTGGCGGCGTTGGCCTGGCCCAGATCACCGATTTCATCGCGACAGGCTTCGAGTTGGGCGTTCAATCCATCCTGAGCCAAATGAGCCGTGGCCAGACGCTCTTCCAGCAGTGCAACCTCTGACTGCGTGGCGCTCGCTCGCCGCTGAAGTTGCCAGGCCAGTACCAATAACGGCAGCGCAGCGCCCGCCAGACCGAGCAATGCGCTGGTCAAGTCCATAGCCATAGCCACTCCTGCCAATGAAATAAAGCTTGAAGGTTAACCAAGGCGTCAGGTCTTGGACAGCTCAGTCTTCGATCAGACCCAGTTCCTGCTGGGCGCGCCGATCCCCTGCCCGCGCGGCCGAACGCAGAAGGTCATGGCCGATACGGCGGTCACGGGCATTCCCGCATTCACGGCACATCAGCTGACCGAGACGACTTTGTGCGGCCACAATCCCTTCACGGGCTGGCTGCTTGAGCAAATGTCCGGCGAAGTGTTTGACGTTGGAGTTTTCGCCCAGACGCGGGCTGTCCAGCAGCCACTCGGCCACACGCATCGAAAAGCGCTTGGGCGGAGTAATGCTGGGAGGTGTGGAGGTTGCAGAGACTGATACTGAGCGAAACTTCATAAAGCACTGTGGGGCAGATCGGAAGGCGCGCCACTCTACTCTTTTTTTCTTACAGGTAAAGCCTAAAAAACCCGGCACGCCCGTCCTAGAGCAAGCGCTCGGGACAATCCACAGAAGCTGTGGATAACTCAGTGGACAACCGCCCTTGAACTCTCGCAAAGCCGTATGGAATGGGGCTCGCAGTCAAACTGACGATTTTTTCACCAGTAAAAAAAAGCGATGTTTTTCATTGACTTAAATTTTGGTTACAGGCACCCACTGCGTTTGAAGGGAAGATGACAGCGGCATGACACCCTCCGTGACTTATGTGCACAAGTACCTTCGAGGCAGTTATATCGATGCGCTTTTTCGGCGCATTTTTCGCCCGTATCTGGGGATAAACTTTGGCAAACCCGTGATCCAGGCGGGTCCTGGCCCGATGAGCCGTGACTACCAATGGTCGGAATTTGTGCTATTACAGGGCAAGTCTGCGGATCATGGCTTTTTCCGAGCGCCAATCGGACGTTGAATGAGGGCATCCAGAGAACTTTTTTGCTAACACACTTCCCTTCAGCCATTCAATCCGTTAGTATCCGCGGCGTTAGTACCAAGCTGAAAGTCAATTCTGGTCGAACAAATCCCCCCGGTCAGCCTTCCTCAAGGAAGCCTCCACCGACAAAGCGGGATCGACCACCTCGATGGTTTCCAGGTAAACCTTGCGTCAACACAGCCTTTGAATCGAAAGCAAAGGGTGTTGCGAAGCTCACTTACTCTGACCGAACCAACCTGCAAATTGATCAGGATCTTCACCCCGGGCCCAGAACCTTTGCCCTTGATGTGTTGCCTGCCCTCCTAAGTACCTACCTGCCAGCCCAAGCGCGCCAATTTATCAGCGCTTCAAACTGGCTGCTTTGTTCCAGTCGGGTTCTTCGTTCGACCAATGGTGGTCGTCGTCACTGGAACGTTTTAATTTTGCACGGTTCTTATCCGTGTCGCTCGTAGGAACACCCAATGACTATGTCTACTCAAATCCACACCCAGGATGCCATCCGCACCCTAACCAACGCTTTTGCACCAATGAACTGCCTGATCATGGCCGCTCGCAAAGGCTGCTTCAGCTTCACTCTGGTCAACGAACACGGCATCGCTCGTCACAGCGAACGCCTTTACCCCGATCAATACTCCAGCGCCGAGCCGCTGCAGGCCGTGATCGAGCGTACCCGTCAGGCACTGATTGCCTGATACGCCAGAAAGACTGAAAACCTCAAAAGCCTCGCTCAAAAAGCGGGGCTTTTTATTGCCTGATATTTCTCTTTTCGCTGCCACCGCCTAAGCACAAACCGATATAACGGTTATAACTCGCAGCCGGAAATATTTTAAAAACAGGCCTTTACGGCGCGAATATGACACTACACTTCAACTCAAGCGGCTGGTCCGCTTCCGGCGAGCCTGATTCGATTCACTGCTGCCAATGCCCTTCAGGTATCGCCGACCATTTCATGTGTCGAGGGCTTTATGGGTATCGCTGCCAGCGAACTGTGCCGTTATGTGATCCGCCCGACATTGATTTACCTCGGGTGCCATAGCGCAACCGCCGAATCCCTGCTACTGGGCGTCGCTGCCAGCCAGTCAGCCCTTGGAACTGCCCTGCATGACCGCCGTGGACACGGCCTGTACCGAATCGCCGAACCCCGCCATCAAGCACTTTGGGACCACTACCTGGCACTTGACCCGGACCGCGCAAGCCTGGTTCGTGGCTTGGCCAGCCAACATGCTTTCCTGAGTGGTCCGCACCTCGAATTGACCGTCAACCTGCGTTACGCCACAGCCATCGCCTGGCTGCTGGTAGAAGAACAGAACACCCCCCTCCCTGAAGCAGACGACTTGCTGGGCATGGCCCGTATCTGGCGCCAGACCTTCCAGCCTCAAGGACGCCTGAGAGACTTCACCTGTGCCTGGCAAACCTGTGTTTCACCGCTGAATCAGGTCGCCTGCTGATCTCCCATCTCCACAAGATCGCGCAACTGCTGCGATTTTGGTCGGATTGTCCTACAAAACCGCTCTAAATCAAGCCTCACAGCCTATAGCGCCGGGACGAAAATGTTGGTAATTTTCGCCCCGGTGATCACCAGGAGTTCTAATAATGAAAAAAGTAATGCTCAAAACCACCATTAGCCTCGCCGTTGCCATGGCATCCACCCAGATTTTCGCAAGTGGCTTTGCCCTCAACGAACAAAGCATCAGCGGGATGGGGACGGGTTTTGCCGGGCGATCTTCTTCTGCCGACGATGCATCCACAGTTTTTGGCAACCCTGCCGGCATGTCTCGCCTCAAGCGCGAACAAGTGACCGGTGGTGTTGCATTTATCGACGCGCACGCTGATATCAGTGACGCGAGCTCCAGTCCGAATAGTGGTACCAATAAAGGTGACATGGTCCCTTTCATGGGCGTCCCCATGGGCTACTACGTAAAGCCAATCGATGACCAGTGGGCAGTCGGTTTCGGCGTCTACGCTCCATTCGGCCTGGTGACCGACTACGAGAACGGCTTCGCCGGCAAATACTTCGGCACCAAGAGCGAAGTCACAATCGTGACCCTCCAGCCAACCGTCAGCTACGCCTTCAACGACAAGGTGTCGATCGGCTTCGGTCCGACCATCAACCGCATTGACGGCACACTGGAATCGAACCTGTCGCTGAGCCAACGCGCACCAGACGGTGAAGTCAGAATCAAGGGTGACGACACTGCGCTGGGCTACAACATCGGGATCCTGGTTCAAGCCACCGACTCCACTCGCGTCGGCCTGACCTATCACTCGAAAGTGAAGTACAAGCTCGAAGGTGATACCAAGGTCAACTACGGCGGCCTCGCTGCGCTGCGTCAGAGCCCGAACCAGAAGTACGACGCTTCGCTGGATATCACCACGCCTGAGTCGGTCGACTTCTCGGTCACTCACCAGCTGGACGACCAGTGGACCCTCTATGCAGGCAGCACCTGGACTCGCTGGAGCCGCCTGAAGGAAATCAGCGTCGAGAACAGCGGTGTTCCTGCTGGCCTGAACCCCCTGTTCGGCACCATCACTGAAGAACAGAACTGGCACGACACCTGGGCTCACGCCATCGGAGCTTCGTACCAGCTGAACAAGCAGTGGGTATTGCGCACCGGCCTGTCGGTTGACCAGTCGCCGACCAACAACGAAAACCGCTCTCCACGCATCCCGACTGGCGATCGCAAGATTTTCAGCCTGGGCGCCGGCTGGAGCCCGACCGACGACCTGACCATCGACGTAGCGTATTCGTACCTGCGCGAAGAGTCGGTCAAGGTCAACAACAGCAACGGTCAACCTCGCAACCAGAACTACAGCGCCAAGTATGAAAACTGGGCAAACGGTTTCGGTGTTGGCGCGACCTACCGCTTCTGACGGTTCCTTACTCGCCGCCTGAACTGAAAAAGCCCCGCTCTCTTGTACAGAGGCGGGGCTTTTTAATGGGCGTCGATCAGGGTTGCGAGGCCAATGCTTTCTCCACCGCTGCGATGAATTCGGGGTCATCAGGCTTGGTCAGACTGGAGAAATTGGCGATCACCTTACCTTTGCGATCGACCACATATTTGTAGAAGTTCCACTTCGGCGCGGTGCTCTGCCTGGCAATGATCTTGAACAAGTGCGTCGCGTCATTACCGCGGACTTTCTGCGGCTCAGTCATGGTGAACGTCACGCCGTAGTTCACGTAGCAGACCTTGGCAGTTTCTTCGCCATCCTTGGATTCTTGCTTGAAGTCGTTGGACGGAACGCCGATCACCTCCAGTCCCTGATCCTTGTAACGCTGATTCAGCGCTTCAAGGCTTTTGAACTGCGGGGCGAAACCGCAGAAGCTCGCGGTATTGACCACCACCAGCGGCTTGCCAGCGAAGCGCTGGCACAAGTCGATGGATTCCTTGGCGCGCAGCTTCGGCAACGAGCCTTGTAACAGGTCCGGGCACTCTGCCGCTTGAGCCAATCCACTAAACGCTACCAGTAACGCGGGAACTGCAAGCCAACGCATCAGCATGTCGGTGCATCCTTGAGTAATCGTCAAAACCGAAGTTACTCGCCCTCACCTCCTGCTAGCAAGCACCCATGCCCAGTTGCATCAACGCCAGCCCGCCCTGATGCCAGCCCCACCACGACAGGGCCAGCAGCAAGGCGCAGACAGCGACCACAGCGATCCGCGGCCAGAGACTGTTCATATCGCGCTCATCTGTGTTTGCAGGCGCGCCACCGGCTGCTCGCGCACCGGCCAGTTCAGGGCGGCGGCCAGCAGGCTCAAGAGAATCGCCACTTGCCAGATCAAGTCATAGCTCCCGGTTCGGTCGTACACCACCCCGCCCAACCAGCCGCCAAGGAACGATCCGAGCTGGTGAAACAGGAAAACAATTCCACCGAGCATGGACAGATTTCGCACGCCGAACAAGGTTGCGACGGTGCCGTTGGTCAAGGGCACGGTCGACAGCCACAGGAAACCCATCGCCATACCAAACAAGTACGCGGTGGTCGTCGTGACGGGCGCCCACAGGAACAACCCGATCACCACTGCCCGCAGCAGATACAGGCCGGTGAGCAAACGCGGCTTGGACATCCTCCCGCCAAGCCAGCCTGCCGTGTAGGTACCAAAAATATTGAACAGCCCGATCAACGCCAGCACTGTCGTGCCGACGCTCGCCGGAAGGTGCTGGTCCACCAGATAAGCCGGCAAGTGCACGCCAATGAATACCACCTGGAAGCCGCAGACAAAAAAGCCGAACGCCAGCAGCCAGAACCCTGAATGGGAACAGGCCTCGTGCAGGGCTTCGGACAGTGTTTGTTCATGACCGAACACCGGTAGCGGCTTGTCCTTGAGCATGCTCACCAGCGGCACGATCAGCGCCACCAACAGGCCCAACACCAGCAATGCCGCTGACCAGCCCAACCAGCCGATCAACCCCAGCGTACCGGGCAACATGGCGAACTGGCCGAAAGAGCCGGCAGCGCTGGCAATGCCCATGCCCATGCTGCGTTTCTCCGGCGGCACTGCACGGCCGACCACGCCGAGGATCACCGAGAACGATGTGCCCGACAGGCCAATACCGATCAACAGACCAGCGCTCAAGGACAAGGTCACGGCCGAATCCGACAGGCCCATGAACACCAGGCCCAATGCATACAGGACACCGCCGACCAGCACCACTTTCGCGGCGCCAAAGCGGTCGGCCAGCGCGCCGGTGAAGGGCTGCGCCAGGCCCCAGATCAGATTCTGCAAGGCAATGGCGAAGGCAAACGTCTCACGCCCCCAGCCGAACTCGGCACTCATCGGCGCCAGAAACAGCCCGAAGCCGTGTCTTACGCCCAAGGACAACGCAAGAATCAGCGCACTCCCCAACAAAACCCAACCACACGTACGCCACATCGATGTCATTCTTGTTCTCCGGTAGCGGGTATATACCCGCTTAAGATCGGAAAAACCGGCATCACGCCAGTTCGTCCAGCAGTCGCAGCAAGGTCTCGCGTTTCTCGGCACCCAAACGGTCGATCAACCGCTGTTGCGCCGCTTCCCAGGCTGGCAAGGCCGCTTTCAGCCGTTCCACACCGGCTGCGGTGAGCATGACGATGCGGTTACGCATGTCTTCGCCCTCGACCAGCATCAGCAGGCCTTCGCCTTCCAACACCCGCAGATTGCGCCCCAAGGTGCTGCGATCCAGCCCCATGGCCTCGGCCAACGTGGAAATACTCGGTTTATCCAGACGCTGCAGATTGCACAGCAGAGAATACTGGGCGACGTTGATCCCGAAGCCGTCGAGAGCGCCGTCGTAATGCCTGCTGACGCCACGGGCGGCACGACGCAGGTTGATGCATAAACATTGGGAGTCGAGCATGGTGCGTGTATATACCCGCGGTTAAATGAATGCAAATTTTTGCAACATATTACCTGTAGGAGCGAGCGGTGCGGCGATCCGACTTGTCCGCGATGAACGTTAACGCGGTTTCCCTGAAAGGACAGCAGCGCGGTCATCGCGAGCAAGCTTTGCTCCTACGGGACCAGGGCAACGCCCACCAACACCGCGACCTCAAGAATTTCCAGCAATGCCCCCGCCGTATCGCCCGTCGTGCCGCCCAATCGGCGCAGCATCACTTGCCGCAGCCAGACAAACATCAGCCCCGCCAGCGCCACTGCCAACGCGCCGCTGAGACCGGCAATCAAAACACACGCCAACGCACTCACCGCCAACACCTGTTTGCCCGCCAAACGCGGCAGATGATCGGCCAGCGCTTGCCCCAACCCGCCGGCACGCACATAAGGCGTGGTCAGGAACAAGCCCAGCAACGCGCTGCGCCCGATCAACGGAACAATGATCAGGACAACGGCGTGTTGCTGCTCGATCACTGCCAACAACGCGGCGAATTTGAGCAGCAACACCAGCACCAGCGTCACCACCGCAATCGGCCCGCTGCGCGGGTCCTTCATGATCGTCAACGTGCGCTCGCGGTCGCCGAACCCACCGAGCCACGCGTCGGCGCTGTCAGCCAGGCCGTCCAGGTGCAACGCGCCGCTGAGCAATACCCAAACCGTCAGCAACAGCGCTGCGTGAAGCAACAACGGGGTGCCGAGCAACAGCCAGTTGAACGCCCACAAAATCCCGCCGAACAGCAGGCCGACCAGCGGATAAAACAGCAGCGACCGCCCCAATTCCTGTGGCGCCGGCATGCCCGGCAAACGAATCGGCAGACTGCTCAAAAATTGCAGGGCGATCCAGAACGGCAACATGGTCAGAGCGCTTCCTTAAAAAACACGCCGGATTCGACCGACAACGAAAACAACGCGCCATGCCCGACTTCGACGTTGAGCAACTGCTCACGAGGTAATCCCCGCGCCTGAGCCAGCAACAAGCGCATGACCCCACCGTGACTGATCAGCAACACCCGCTCGCCGGCGTAGGCGACATGCAAGCGTTCAACGGCCGCCAACACCCGCGTCGAAAATTCCACCACCGGCTCACCCTGAGGCGGCGTAAACGCATAAGGGTCGGCCCAGAACAACCCCAACGCCTCGGCATCGGTGTCCATCAGCGCGGCGGCGCTCTGCCCTTCCCAAGTGCCAAAGTGCAGCTCTTGCAGGTCTTTATCCAACTGCACCGGCAAACCCAGCTGTGCGCCGAGTTCTTCGGCGAACCGCGCACAACGTTGCAACGGCGAGCTGACCAAACGATCCCAAGGCCCCTGCTCGACCACCGCCGCGCGCATCTGCGCCCAGCCCTTTTCGGTCAGAGCATCGTCGAGACTGCCGCGCAAACCGCCGCCGAGTTCGGTTTCACCGTGGCGCAACAGGTCCAGGCGCAAGGTCATGCCGGACGGTCCGCGACGGCGGCCTCGGCGAAAGTCGCCATCTGCCCGTGAAGGTCGCACGCCAGACGCAGCAACGGCACGGCCAACGCCGCACCGCTGCCCTCGCCCAGACGCAGGCCGAGATCCAGCAGCGGTTCGGCGTTCAGGCTTTCCAGTACATGACGATGGCCCGGCTCGGCGCCGCGATGACCGAACAACAGCCACTGACGGCATTCAGGATTCAAGCGCACCGCCACCAACGCCGCAACGCTGCAAATGAAACCGTCCACCAGCACCGCGACGCCTTCCTGAGCACACGCCAGGTACGCGCCGACCAGTGCGGCAATTTCAAAACCGCCGAGGTTGAACAGGGTTTGCAGCGCATCGCCACGTTGAGCGCTGTGCAACGCCAAAGCGCGCTCGATGACCTGAGCTTTATGGCTGACACCCGCCGCATTCAAACCTGTGCCCGGCCCGGTCAGATGCAGCACCGGACAATCGAGCAAGGCACAGGCCAACGCGCTGGCCGCGGTGGTATTACCGATGCCCATCTCGCCACCGATAAACAACTGCGCACCCGCGGCGATGGCGCGCTGCACGCTGTCGCGGCCGGCCTGCAAAGCGAGTTGGCCTTGAGCCGACGTCATCGCCGAACCTTCGACGAAATTCGCCGTGCCCGGGCCGATGTTCACGTGACGCACGCCCGGCAAATTCAACGACGGTGTCACCGTGCCGAGGTCGACCACTTCCAGGGAGGCTCCGAGTTGCCGCGCCAGCACGCTGATCGCCGCCCCGCCGCTGACAAAGTTGTGCAGCATCTGCCCGGTGACTTCCTGGGGAAATGCCGACACCCCTTCGGCGACCACGCCATGGTCACCGGCAAAAATCGCGATCCACAGTTGATCCAGACTCGGCTTGACCTGCCCCTGCAACCCGGCCAATTGCACGGCCACCGACTCGAGCCGACCAAGGGAGCCGGCCGGTTTGGTCAGTTGCTGTTGACGGGCCTGCGCCTGCTCGACCGCTTGAGCATCAATCGGTTTGCACGGGTTGAGCCACCAGGATTGAGTCATAACGCAGTTCCTTTCAAAGTCAGGGGCAGGCCGGCGACGGTCAGGACGACGCGCTGACAGCGCTCGGCCAATGCTTGATGCAGCCAACCGGCTTCATCGACGTAGCGGCGAGTCAATTCGCCCAGCGGCACGACACCCATTCCGGTCTCGTTGCTGACAAAAATGATTTCACCCGGCAACGACGCCAGGCAGTTCAGTAATGCATCACGTTCGGCCGACAGCCGCTTGGTGTCGTCGAGCATCAGCAGATTGGTCATCCACAACGTCAGGCAATCCACCAGCAGGCACCGATCGGCGCTGGCGGTTTCGCGCAGGATGCGGGCGAGTTCCACCGGCTCTTCGATCAACGCCCATTCGGCTGGACGACGTGCACGGTGATGGGCCACCCGCTCGTTCATTTCACCGTCGAGGGGTTGGCTGGTGGCGATGTAAGTCACCGCCAGACCGCTGTCGGAGGCGAGTTTTTCGGCCAGGCGACTTTTACCGGAGCGGGCGCCGCCGAGGATCAGTTGCAGCATGGTTCATTCCTTCAAATTGGCGGTGTGGCGACGGGCATCATCGCGGGCAAGCCATGCTCCTACAGAATCAAGAGCAGCTTTTGATCCTGTAGGAGCATGGCTTGCCCGCGATGACATTCTCAGATCCCCTCAAAACCCGCAGAGCTCACGCAACAGTCGGGTATCCAGATGCTTCTCCACCAGATCCGCCAGCCGCTCGATATCGCGCTCACGCAACGCGTGATAATCCACGTCCTGCACCGCCTGCAAACCTGCCCAGCGCAACAGCGCACTGCACGCCGCCGGCGATTCAAACAGGCCATGCAGATAGGTGCCGAAAATCTGCCCGTCCACGCTTTGCGCACCGTCGCAACGACCGTCGTCCAGCTGCACCGCGGCGTTTTCCAACGCCGGCCCGGTGGTCACCCCGGCATGAATTTCATAGCCGCTGACCGGCGCGTCTTCGAGCGCCAGACGCCCGCGCACATTGCGCAATTGCTTCTCTTCTTCGAGCCGGGTTTCGAAGGCCAACAAGCCCAAACCGGCGCTGGAACCCGATGCGCCCTCAAGGCCCAGCGGGTCGTGGACCTGCTCGCCGAGCATTTGCAGACCGCCGCAAATCCCCAGCACTTTGCCGCCATAACGCAGATGACGACTGATCGCGGTGTCCCAGCCATTGGCCCGCAGATACGCGAGGTCGCTGCGCACGCTTTTCGAACCGGGGAGAATAATCAGGTCGGCCGGTGGAATCGTCTGACCGGGGCCGACAAATTGCAGATCCACCTGCGGATGCAGGCGCAGCGGATCGAAATCGGTATGGTTGCTGATGCGCGGCAGCACCGGCACCAGCACTTTCAGGACCTGGTCGACCTTGTCGGTCTGACGCTGGTCGATGCCGTCCTCGGCTTCCAGGTGCAGGTCCATCACGTAAGGCAGAACGCCGATCACCGGTTTGCCGGTGCGCGCTTCCAGCCAGTCGAGACCCGGTTGCAGCAAAGCGATATCGCCGCGGAACCGGTTGATGATGAAGCCTTTGACTCGCGCCTGCTCACTGGGCGACAGCAGTTCCAGTGTGCCCACCAGATGCGCGAAAACGCCGCCGCGATTGATGTCGGCGATCAACACCACCGGACAATCCACCGCTTCGGCAAAACCCATGTTGGCGATGTCGCCGGCGCGCAGATTGATCTCGGCCGGCGAACCCGCGCCTTCGACCATGACCACTGGATAAGTCGCGCTCAACCGCTCATGAGAGGCCAGCACTGCTTGCATGGCGATGGCTTTGTAGTCGTGATACGCGACCGCGTTCATCGTCGTGACCGCACGACCATGGATGATCACTTGAGCGCCGGTGTCGCTGTTGGGTTTGAGCAGCACCGGGTTCATGTCGGTGTGCGGCTCAAGATTGGCGGCCTGAGCCTGCACCGCTTGCGCACGACCGATCTCGCCACCGTCGGCGGTCACGGCACTGTTGAGCGCCATGTTCTGTGGTTTGAACGGTACGACGCTGACGCCCTGACGCGTGACCCAGCGGCACAACGCCGTCACCAGCGTGCTTTTACCGGCGTCGGAAGTGGTGCCTTGCACCATCAACGTAGTCATTGGGTTTCCTTGGCGTAGGCTTCGAACGCATGCGCGAGACGTGTCCAGTCGGCTTCATCGGCGGGCAAGCCGAAACGCAGGCTGCTGTTGTTCGTGAACAACCGCAGGAGAATGCCGCGCCGAGCCATGAACTCATGCAGTGCTTCAGCGCGGTCGGTGATCAGCCATTGAAACAAGGCGCAGCCGCCCTGAGGTTTGAAGCCGTGCTGTTCAAGCAGCAGCGCCAGACGCTCGCTGGCTTCTTCAGAGCGAACCCGCTGCCGGGCATGCCCTTCGGTATCCAGCAGACAGGCCTGCCCCAGCACCCGCGTCGGCCCGCTGACCGCCCACGGTCCCACTTGCTCGGCGAGCAATTTGAGCAACTTGCGCTCAGCCAGCACGAAACCCAGACGCACACCGGCCAGGCCGAAAAATTTGCCGAAGGAACGCAGCACGATCAACCCGACCTGATTGGCAAAAGGTGCCAGGCTCAGCTGCGGTGTGTTGTCCATGAACGCCTCGTCCACCACCAGCCAGCCACCACGCTGGGCCAGCCGCGAGTGCCAGTCGAGCAGCCGACTGGGTGTCAGGCTCAGGCCGGTAGGATTGTTCGGGTTGACCACCACCAGCACGTCGAGGCTGTCGAGATAGAAGTCGACTTCCTGTTCCAGCACCTCACGCACGATGTAACCATTACGGCGCCACGCTTCGGCGTGTTCGGCGTAACACGGCGAGAGCACGCCGACCTTGCCGGCCCGGCGCAAACGCGGCAGCAACTGGATCGCCATTTGCGAGCCGGCCACCGGCAGCACCTGAGCCGCGCCGTAATAATCACAAGCCGCCTGCTCCAGACCGTCATCGGTTTCCGGCAACCGCGCCCAGGCCCGCAACGGAATCTGCGGGACCGCAAATGGCCAGGGCGCGAGGCCGCTGGACAGGTCGAGCCAATCGGCTTCGGCGATGCCGTATTCGAGCGCCGCCTTGCGTAACCGACCACCGTGCTCAAGCATAAAATTCAGCCCCCACGCAGAGGATCAGCAACCATAACCATACCCCGCGCTGGACCAATTGCCAGCCGCGGTCGATGGAGTCGGCGTCCGCCGGCACGCCTTCGCCCAATGGCGGACGCTGATGCAGTTCACCGTGATAAATCGCCGCCCCGCCCAACTCGACACCGAGCGCGCCGGCACCTGCCGCCATCACCGGACCGGCATTCGGGCTGTCCCAGGTCGGGCCTTGGATTCGCCAGCATTTAAGCGCCAGGCGGGTTTTGCCCAGCAGCGCGTAGGTCAATGCCACCAAGCGTGCAGGAATATAGTTGAGGATGTCGTCGATCTTTGCCGCGGCCCAGCCGAAACGCTCGAAGCGTTCATTGCGGTAACCCCACATCGCATCCAGCGTGTTGCTCAAACGGTAGAGCACTACACCGGGCGCACCGGCCACGGCAAACCAGAACAGCGCAGCGAATACCGCGTCGCTGCCGTTCTCCAATACGGATTCGGTAGCGGCGCGGGCGACTTCGGTTTTATCCAGTTCGCTGGTCTGGCGGCTGACCAGATAACTGACCCGTTTGCGCGCCTCGTCCAGATCATCGCTGCGCAACGCCTTGGCCACAGGCGTCACGTGCTCACCAAGGCTGCGCATGCCGAGGGCGCAATAGAGCACCAGAATTTCGACGATCCAGCCGACGTAGGGCGCCCAGGAAAACGCCGTGGCCAGCAGGGTCAGCGGCAACACCGCGATCACCCAGGCGGTCACGCCATGGCTGCGCCAGCCGCGGCCACCGCCGCCATTGAAACGTTGCTCGATGCGGTCGGCAAAACGGCCGAACGCCACCAGCGGATGCCAGCGTTTGGGTTCACCCAGCAGCGCATCCAGCGCAACCGCGGCGACACTCAGCAACGCCACACTCATTGACTCACTCCCCAATAATTTTCATACAGCAACTCACTGAGAGGTCGCGCCTGCGCCCAGCCTTCGAGTACCAGCATCGGCGCCGGATAGAATTCCTTGACCGGGCCTAGACAAAGAACGGCCAACGGCTTGGCACCGGCCGGCATACCCAGCAGATCCGCCAGCGCTTGCGGCTCGAACAGCGAGACCCAGCCCATGCCCAATCCTTCAGCGCGGGAGGCCAGCCAGAGGTTCTGAATCGCGCAGGACAGCGAAGCCATGTCCATTTCCGGCATCGTGCGACGGCCGAAAATGTGGCGCTCGCGATCGTCCATCAGCGCGGCGACCAGCACCTCGGCGCAATCGTTGATGCCTTCGACCTTGAGCTTCATGAATTCGTCGGTGCGCTCGCCGAGGGCTTCGGCGGTGCGGATGCGTTCTTCTTCCACCAGTAACTGGATCTTGCCGCGCAGCACTCGATCACTGATGCGGATGAACCGCCAGGGCTGCATCAGGCCGACACTCGGTGCCTGATGCGCGGCTTCGAGCAGGCGCCGCAGTAACTCGGGCTCGACGGTGCCACCGCTGAAATGACGCATGTCGCGGCGTTCGGCAATTGCCCGATAAACCGCTTCGCGTTCGGCCTGACTGAATGCGTTGTCAGTCATGGCCTCTTCGCGAGCAGGCTCGCTCCCACATTGGAAGGTGTGCTGCCTGAAGAAACGCAGTCCTCTGTGGGAGTGAGCCTGCTCGCGATGGCGGCCTCAAGGTCAGGCGCAAATAATGCGGCTACAGCGGCGGGATTGGACGGGAAATAAAAGTGCACATAAGAGGCGGTCATCCGCCCTTCACGATAAACCGCCTCTGCCCCTCGCCCACCGTTCGGGCTCAGGCCACGGGCAATCGGCTCAAGCTCGGTACTGGTCAGCGAATGGTGATAGGTGTGCCCGCGCAACGAACCTTCCGGCAACTCGACCGCCTGCAACGCCAACGCGGCCAGACGCTTTTGCATCACCGCGTCCCCCGCCAGCAAGCCGACCAGTTCAGCACGAGTACCCTCGACATCGGTCAACGAATCAAGCAGATACAGCATGCCGCCGCACTCGGCCAACAACGGCTTGCCGCCCGCATGGTGAGCGCGAATAGCGTCCAGCATCAGAGTGTTTTGCGACAGCGCCACATGGTGCAATTCGGGATAACCGCCTGGCAGATAGAGGCTGTCTGCCGGCGGCAATTGCGTGTCACGGATCGGCGAGAAAAACGACAATTCGGCGCCCATGGCTCGCAGCAAATCCAGGCTGGCACCGTAGGTGAAGGCAAACGCCTCGTCACGGGCCACGGCAATCCGCACACCGGCCAGCAACGGTTCTGTAGCGATCACATCGGGGGCGGCGAATTCCACCGCCGGTGGCAGCGCGACCTCGCAACTGCTGGCCAGCGCATCGGCCGCCGCATCGAGGCGCAGATCAAGATCGTTCAACTCACTGGCCTGAACCAGCCCGAGATGCCGACTCGGCAATTCGATCCCGGTTTCCCGGGACAAGGCGCCGTACCAGCGCAAGCCTTCAGTGAGGCTGCCTTCCAGTAATTGCGCGTGACGCAGGGTACCGACGCGGTTGGCCAACACTCCGGCAAACGGCAAGTCCGGCTGATAGCGCGCCAGCCCCAACGCCAGTGCGCCAAAGGTCTGGGCCATGGCGGTGCCGTCGATCACGCCGAGCACCGGCACACCGAAATGCCGCGCCAGATCAGCGCTGGACGGCGTACCGTCGAACAACCCCATGACACCTTCGATGAGGATCAGATCGGCTTCGCCAGCGGCTTCCCACAACAGGCGACGACTTTCCTGTTCGCCGACCATCCACATGTCCAGTTGATACACCGGCGCACCGCTGGCGCGCTCGAGAATCATCGGATCGAGGAAGTCCGGGCCGCATTTGAACACGCGCACTTTGCGTCCCTGATTGCGATGCAAACGGGCCAGCGCAGCGGTGACGGTGGTCTTGCCCTGACCGGAGGCCGGCGCGGCAATCAGTACCGCCGGGCATTGACGATGGCTATTCATAAAGTGCAGCTCACAACTCAACGCCTTTTTGCGCTTTGATCCCGGCCTGGAACGCATGCTTGATCACGCCCATTTCGGTGACGGTGTCGGCCAGTTCGATCATCTCCGGCTTGGCGCCGCGACCGGTCACCACCACATGCTGCATCGGCGGACGGGCCTGCAAGTCGCTGAGCACTTGATCGAGATCCAGATAACCGTGCTTGAGCGCGATGTTCAATTCATCCAGCACCACCAGGCCGATCGACGGATCACGCAGCAATTCGCGCGACACCGCCCACGCGGCTTCAGCGGCGGCGATGTCACGCTGGCGATCCTGGGTTTCCCAGGTGAAGCCCTCGCCCATCACATGAAAACGCACCTGTTCCGGGAAGCGCCGGAAGAACAGTTCTTCGCCGGTGCTGCTGCGCCCCTTGATGAACTGCACCACGCCACACTGCATGCCATGGCCCATGGACCGGGCGAGCATGCCGAAGGCCGAGCTGCTTTTGCCTTTGCCGTTGCCGGTCAGCACCAGCAGCAGGCCACATTCATTCGGGGAATTGGCGATGCGTTCGTCGATCACGGCTTTTTTGCGCAGCATGCGCGCCAGATGACGTTCGTCACGATCGGGGGTATCAGTCATGGGGGAGCTCTCCGTTGAGGCTGGATAACGGCGGGCAGGCACAAGAATAGACGGCAAAAAGCCTGGCATCGCCCACCGTGATGCCGCTGGATGGATCAGGCCGGTCTCCGGGCTCATGAGCGGCGTTGGCCTGACTGCGCGCCTTCCCATGTCATACGACACAGTGGCTCAAGGCGCAGCTTTCACTCATTTACCGTTGCGGGGGCAGCGCCGGGATCATGGCTCTTCGTCGCTTGAAGAGAATCACTCACCGGCTTCCCTGTTTCACTCTGTCGACCAAGGTCACAGAGCACCTGAAACAAGCCGCGAAGGTTAGAGGGTTGGGGATGGAGCGTCAATTGAAGACGGGCGGCCTGCGAGCGATTAACTGCCGTCGATCAATTATCTGACGCCAATCTTGTGCCACACTCCCCGCAGTGATATCAAAGAGCCACAGCCTCACAACACAATAACAAGGGTGAGCCACATGCAAGGCATGATCATCAGCAATCCGAAGCTGGAATTCCTGCGCCCGGTGCTGGAACGCTGGTTTGACTGTATCGACCGCTACAACGCCGTGCGCGGCGATAACGACACGCCTTACTGGTTCGACGAAAAAGCCAACCTGAGCCTGCTTTCCGCCGCGGCCTGGATGGCGGAAATGGTCACGCTGCAACAAACACCGACCCGTAAGCAGACCGAAGAAGGCGAACGCAATGGCCGCGCCGACCTGTTTATCGCGGCCAGCGAAGAACGCGCTTACGTTCAGGCGACCCAGCGCTGGCCCCGCGTCAACAGCCTGAACCTGACCCAAGCCTTGCAGGACATTACCTGCGACGCCAAGCGCATCAGCTACGCCAGCGACCTGAAACTCGGTTGCCTGTTCGTCGCCCCGCAAAAAGCCCAACAAAGCGCCACCCCGGAAGAACTCCAGGACATGGTCGACGACCTGCAAAAGGAACACACCTGCGCGGTCGCCTGGTACTTCCCCTATGCCTATCGCAAGTTGCGCAACGAAGCCGGCAACTATCACCCCG
Source organism: Pseudomonas sp. LS2P72 (assembly GCF_054897865.1). NCBI lineage: Bacteria > Pseudomonadati > Pseudomonadota > Gammaproteobacteria > Pseudomonadales > Pseudomonadaceae > Pseudomonas > Pseudomonas sp. LS2P72. The sequence goes on along the minus strand of NZ_CM142708.1, from coordinate 2,350,804 downwards.
GCATTGCCGTGCTGTTCAAGGAAGCCCGCGGCTGAGCGGTTGAACCATCGCGCATCTGCGCTTCTCTATTGATCAGGTCAATGCATTCATAGGGAAGATCAGCATGCGCAAGCCCCAGCTCGTCCTCGTCATCGCGCTCGCCGGAGGACTTGCCGCCTGTGGTGAAACCGCCAGGCTGCAAGTCACCGACGGCTACGGCCCGTCACCCAAGCTGCCAGAACCGAACAAAACCCTGATCCCGACAGTGAACATCGCCCCGGCGATCGGCTGGCCGGACGGCGCGAAACCGATCGCCGCGACAGGGACTCAGGTGGCGGCTTTTGCCGAAGGTCTCGATCACCCGCGTTGGCTCTACGTGCTGCCCAACGGCGACGTGCTGGTCGCCGAAACCAACGCACCACCCAAACCCGATGACGGCAAAGGCATTCGCGGCTGGGTCATGGGCAAAGTCATGGGCCGCGCCGGTGCCGGCGTACCGAGCCCGAACCGCATCACGCTGCTGCGGGACAAGGACCACGACGGCATCGCCGAAACCCGCACGGTGTTCCTGGAAAACCTCAACTCACCCTTCGGCATGACCTTGGTCGGCAATGACCTGTACGTCGCCGACACGGACCGCCTGCTGCGCTTCCACTATGAAAACGGCGAGACGGCGATCAAGTCACAACCGATGAAGGTGATCGACCTGCCGGGCGGAACGCTGAATCACCACTGGACCAAAAACGTCATCGCCAGCAAGGACGGCAGCAAGCTGTACGTCACAGTGGGCTCCAACAGCAACGTGGCCGAAAACGGCATGGACATGGAAGAAGGTCGCGCAGCGATCTGGGAAGTGGATCGCGCCACCGGCAACCATCGCATCTTCGCCTCGGGGATTCGTAACCCGAACGGCCTGGCCTGGGAACCGCGGAGCGGCGCACTGTGGACGGCGGTCAACGAGCGTGACGAGATCGGCAGTGATCTGGTGCCGGACTACATCACGTCAGTGAAGGACGGCGGGTTTTACGGCTGGCCTTACAGTTATTACGGCCAGCACGTCGACATCCGCGTCGAACCGCAAAACCCCGACCTGGTGGCCAAGGCCATCGCGCCGGACTACGCGGTCGGCCCGCATACCGCATCGTTGGGCCTGACGTTCGCTGAAGGCAACAGACTGCCGGCGCAATTCAAGGAAGGCGCATTCATCGGCCAGCATGGCTCATGGAACCGTAAACCGCACAGTGGCTACAAAGTGATTTTCGTACCGTTCAGCGCAGGGAAACCGATCGGACAGCCGATTGATGTGCTCACCGGTTTCCTCAACAACGAGGAAAAAGCCATGGGCCGGCCGGTGGGCGTGGTGATTGATCAGCAGGGTGATTTGTTGGTGGCGGATGACGTGGGCAACAAGGTGTGGCGCGTGTCGGCGGCTCAATAACTGCAATACACATCAACTGTGGGAGCGAGCCTGCTCGCGATGAGGCCGGCACATTCGACATTGAATTTGCCTGACCCACCGCTTTTCGCGAGCAGGCTCGCTCCCACAAGGACCGCATTTAGCGCTTGCGACAGAGCGTCAACCCATCACCCAACGGCAACAACGACAGATCCACACGCGAGTCATCCTTCAAGGCGCGATTAAGCGCCTGGATGGCTCGGGTGTCTTCGCTCTCGGGATTGGTCTCAAGCACCCGTCCGCTCCACAGCGTGTTATCAAACACCGCCAGCCCGCCGACGCGCAGCAGACGCAATGCGTGCTCCAGATAGCGTGGGTAGTTGGCTTTATCGGCATCGATGAAGATCAGGTCGAATGGCGCTTGCTGATCCAGCTGAGCCAGGGTTTCCAGCGCGGGCGCCAGACGCAGATCGATCCGCCCGGCAAGCCCCGCCTCCTGCCAGTAACGGCGCGCGGTGGCGTTGTAGTCGCCGGGTATGTCACAGCAGATCAGCAAACCGTCATCCGGCAATGCAGCCGCCATGCACAAGGCGCTGTAACCGGTAAAGGTGCCCACTTCCAGCAGACGCTTGGCGCCGGTGAGCTTCACCAACAGCGCGAGGAACTGACCTTGCTCGGGCGCCACCTGCCAGCGAGCCATGGGCAGCGCCTGGGTTTCGTCACGTAAACGCTTGAGCAACGGCGTTTCGCGCAGGGAAACGTCGAGCAGGTATTGATACAGGGAATCGTCGAGATTGAGTGTGCGGGCGGTCATGACAACCTCGCGAACTATGGGTTATGCGCCAGGTGCTCAGGTTGCAAAACGCGCTTGGCGCTCAGATAGGCTTTCTGCCAGTAAGCTTTGGACAAGCTGTCGAGCTTCACCGTGCCGCCGGTGGCCGGCGCATGGACGAAGCGACCTTCGCCGACGTAGATCCCGGCGTGACTGACCTGAGAACCGCCATTGGTGGCGAAGAAGATCAGGTCACCGGTTTGCAGACCTTCCTTGCCCACACTGGCCGCCTGCATGCTGATCATCTCGCGCGTTGTACGCGGCAAAGAAATGCCGGCGACGTCACGGTAGACATAACCGATCAGTCCGCTGCAATCGAAACCCGAATCCGGCGTGTTGCCACCCCAGCGATACGGCGTGCCCACCAGGCCGAGTGCGCGGAACAAGACGTCTTCTGCTTCAGGGGAGAAGGCTTGGGAGGAACCGAAAACAATGGGTGCGCGAACCACCGGCGCAGGGGGTGGTGTACGGCTGGCGCAGGCGCTGAGCAGCGCTGCGAAGAACATGATTGCGAGGCGGGCCGACGTCGACATATGCAGAGCATCCTGATCTGGCTGCGGCTTTTTCTGCAGGGGGCGCAGAAAAGAAAACCGCCTGCGCAGGACGCAGGCGGTTTGCCATCAATAATGATCAGGATTCTAGCGGCTATGCGGCAAACTTCAAGTAAGACTTTAAGTTCACCTTACAAAAAGTCCGCTTACTTGCGTGCCGTGACGATCGCCGGGGACGCAGTCGGTGCCATCGCGAGTGCGCGCTTGGCTTCGATGAAGGTTTTGCTCCAGTAGCTGTCGCCCAGGCTATCGATCCGGACACCACCGCTTTTACGGCTGCTGGAATGGATAAACTGGTTGTCACCAAGGTAGATACCGGCGTGACTGACACGGCCGCGACGGCCATTGGTGGCGAAAAACAACAAGTCGCCCGGCTCCAGTTTGCTGCGAGAAACCAGCGGAGCGTCGACGTTGATCATTTCGCGAGTGGAACGTGGCAGGTTCATGCCGGCTTCTTCACGAAACAGGTAACCGATGAAGCCGCTGCAATCAAAGCCAGCTTCGGAGGTGCCGCCGAAACGGTAACGGGTACCGATCAGGGACATGCCGCGTTCGAGGATGCTGTCAGCCAGAACCGGAAGCTGGTACGACTTGCCGTCGGCGAAGTCTGCCAGCTCTTTTTCGGTGGCTGCTTCTTCCTGAAAAAGAGCTTGCTGATAAGCGGAAGATTGGGCGGTAGCAGAATTTTTAACCTGCTGTTGTTGCTCTTGCTGGGACACTGGAGAGTGAGCAGCGCAACCGAACAACAGGGTGACGAGTGCGAGGGGCACGAGGGGTGCAAAGCGATTTAGCATGGGCACGACCGTGGCTGATAGGTGTAAAGAAGGCGAGACTATGCCAACTATCAACCTCATTTGCAAATTCAATCGACCTTGATGTGACTTATCGGTTTCTCGTTTACATCTAAGCGCTTAAGCCCGTTTTAGACGTTCGCGCAGCCTGCAACCCTGTAGGAAAGCGGATTTCCTGGCGCCTGAAATATGCCGGAACCCGCTACAGGCCTTGGCGTTACCAGCCCAGGGTTTCTTTTAGGAAGGGAATCGTCAGCTTGCGCTGAGCTTGAAGGGAAGCCTGATCGAGACGCTCAAGCAGCTCGAAAAGTGCACTCATGCTGCGCGTACCGCGGGTCAAAATAAAATGCCCGACTTCATCGGTCAGGTGCAATCCACGACGAGATGCGCGCAGTTGCAAGGCCCGCAATTTGTCTTCGTCGGAGAGCGGACGCATCTGAAAGATCAAGGCCAACGTCAGACGGGATTTGAGGTCCGCCAGCTTCACCGGCAGCTCACGCGGGGATGTCGACGCGGCAATCAGCAGGCGTCGACCGCTGTCACGCAGACGGTTGAACAGATGGAACAGCGCCTCTTCCCAATCCGCCCGACCGGCCACCGCCTGCAAATCATCCAGGCAGACCAGTTCGTACTGTTCGAGGTTGTCGAGGATGGCGATGCCGCGATCAAGCAGTTCGGCCAACGGCAAATACACCGCCGGCTCCCCCAGTTGCTCGAAGCGCAGACAGGCCGCCTGCAGCAAGTGCGTACGCCCTACCCCGTCCTTGCCCCAGAGATAAATCAGGCTTTCGGTCCAGCCGGCGTCGGCTTCGCAGAGCCGCTCGACATAGCCGAGTGCAGCGGCATTGGCGCCTGGATAGTAATTGATAAAGGTAGCGTCATCGCGCAGACGCACACCTAGGGGCAGCTGAATCGGTTTCATGCTGACTGAACAGTTCCAAAGGAACCGTTAGTGGCCTCTGTGTAAAGTTTGCGAAGTTTATACCCGTGAGGCGGGTCGCACAATGCGACAGACCACAAGCAAAATCAAAGGTTTGCGTTAACGCCCTGGTTTTATGACAGTTTCTTTGGCGGCGCATGTGACCGCCGCACGAGGGATCCGGGTCAGCCTGGCATGGAACCAGGCTGCCCGCGATGCTTGATCAGGCCCTCTTAAATCTCGGGCTCATCAACACCGCTGTACATACCCGAATCTTTATACAAATCATGCACATGCCGCACCAGCACCATGATCACCGCCGCCACCGGCAGCGCCAGCAGCACGCCGGTAAAACCAAACAGCTCGCCCCCTGCCAGAATCGCGAAAATCACCGCCACCGGGTGCAGACCGATCTTGTCCCCCACCAACAATGGCGTCAGCACCATGCCTTCCAGCGCCTGCCCCACCATGAACACCGCGACGATACCGAACATGGGATACAGATCGCCGCCGAACTGGAACAGCCCGGCAATCAAGGCCGCGCCGATCCCGATGACAAACCCCATGTACGGCACGATCGCCGCCAGACCTGCAATCAACCCGATCAACAGCCCCAGTTCCAGCCCTATCAACATCAGGCCCGCCGCGTAAATCACGCCCAGCGCCACCATCACCAGCAACTGCCCGCGCACGAATGCACCCAGCACTTCATGGCATTCACCCGCCAGGGTCATAACACGCTCTTCGCGGTCACGGGGCAGCAGGTTGCGGATCTTGGCCATCATCAGGTCCCAGTCCCGCAGCAAATAGAAGACCACCACCGGGATCAGCACCAGATTCGCCAGCAAGCCAATCAATGCGAGGCCGGAGGCCGTTGCCTGACTCAGCACAACACCGACAATGTCAGTGGTTTGGCCCATGTGCTCACTGATCGCAGCCTTGAGCTTGTCGAACTTCCAGAAATTATCCGACAGTCCAAATTTCGATTGCGCCCACGGCAGTGCGGTGTGCTGCAACCAGTCGAGCATCTGCGGCGTCAGTTCGTACAAACGAAACAACTGCTTGGCGAGCATCGGTATCAACACCAGCAGCAGGGTCGTGAAGATCAGGGTGAACAGTGCAAACACCGCCACCACGCCCCAGGTTCGAGACAGGCCGGCCTTTTCCAGCCGATCCACCAATGGGTCGAACAGATAAGCCAACAGCAACGCCACCAGAAACGGCGTCAGGATCGGATGCAACAACCAGACAAACACGCAGAGCAGAACCACCCCACCCAACCAGAACCAACGCCGCGTATCGGCCATGTACCACTCCACCTGCATCTATATAAAGAAAGAAAACCGTTACCAACGGAATCGCAACTGCGGCACAGGTGCCGGAGTCGGCGCTACAACCGGTGCCGAACCTTCGGCCGGCTGAGCCGGTGCGACTGGCGCCGGCGCTTCACCGGCCGGAACCTCCTGCAACCTGGCCAGTGACAATTGCGCCTTCAACTGTTCGGCGCTGCCATTGACCCGATAGAGAATCCGGTCGCCGTCGACACTTTGCAGGCGCGCACCAAACGGCTCCAGCAAACGCCCAAGCGCCGCGTAGTGCTCCAGATTCATGCCTTGTACTTCGAGCAACTGTTCGCCCGAAGCACCCGGCTTGACGACAAAGCGAGGCGCCAGCCGCTGACTGACCGCCAGCATCACTGCATCGGCCGCCGCGGCCTGATCCGCACCCTGCACGCTGCCCGCCTCCTTCTTGTCGCCGAGCCACAACTGCCACTTGGCCTGCCACTGCCCACCCTCTTCACGGGCATGCACCGCGAGCAAGGCGTCAGCGTTGTAACGCTCCGATACACCGCGCAGTGGCGTCGCGTCCGTACCTTGCAGATTCGGTGCCGTGGCGACAATCTGCTCACTCAGATCAGCCAGCGGCAAGCGCAGCGGCAAACCACGGTGTTGCGCTGCTCGACGCAGCGGTGCAGCACTGGCCTGGCCATCGCCGACCAGACTCGAACCCTCAGAGGAGTCGTTCAACCACCAGCCGAGGATCGAAGGCCGGTTCGCCCCCCACAACGACAGCCCGGCACGGCGCAACGCTTGCTCGGTGGAGGCTGGGTCGAAATCGACCTTCAGCACTTCCGGCGGGCCAGCGTCAAACCCGTACTGACTGATGATTTGCTGCGGGTCCTTGCGCAGTGCCGCCAACCCCGGGCTTTGCGCAGCCTTGGGATCGCCGGTCAGACGCAACACCAGCGTATCCAGCGCTTGCTGGGTCGCTTGTTCGCGCACTTCCGGGGATTGACCACTGACAGGCTGACGCACCTGATACAGGTTTTTGACGGTTTCGGCATGACTCGCCAGGCTGACCACTGACAAACAGCCCGCAAACAAAAATCTGGAAAAAAAGCGCATGGAGGATTCCTGACGACAAGAGCGGCTGGAACAGGCCGCGTGAACCGGATTGAGCAAGGCTGTGACCACGCCCCCCAGCAAAACATTCACCCGACCCCGGCAAGTTTTTGCACTGTCCTAACGATAGACGGTTAATAGGGATACCTTATACAGCCATGAAGGAGGCGACCAACACGGGCAATGAAGGTTTTTTTAAGCTGATATGCCCCTGCCGTCGGCCTGAGGATGGCCGCTGCCCCTCAAGCCTGATAAAATCGCGCGCCTTCGCAGACCGGCAACAGCCGGGCACCCTGAAATTCGCGGATGGCAATCGCCTTCGTCAGTTTCGGTGGTCCCACTGGACTCGGTCGTTACCCCTGAATCCCCCCTAAAGGCCTGGATCATGAGCAAGCAACCCTCCCTGAGCTACAAGGACGCCGGTGTAGACATCGACGCCGGTGAAGCATTGGTCGAACGCATCAAGAGCGTCGCCAAGCGCACTGCGCGCCCGGAAGTCATGGGCGGCCTGGGCGGTTTTGGCGCCCTCTGCGAAATCCCGGCCGGCTACAAACAGCCAGTGCTGGTTTCCGGTACCGACGGCGTCGGCACCAAGCTGCGCCTGGCACTGAACCTGAACAAACACGACAGCATCGGCATCGACCTGGTTGCCATGTGCGTGAACGACCTGGTGGTCTGTGGCGCCGAGCCGCTGTTCTTCCTCGACTACTACGCTACCGGCAAACTCAACGTCGAAACCGCGACCCAGGTCGTGACCGGCATTGGCGCTGGCTGTGAATTGTCCGGTTGCTCCCTGGTTGGCGGCGAAACCGCTGAAATGCCAGGCATGTACGAAGGCGAAGACTACGACCTGGCCGGCTTCTGCGTCGGCGTCGTGGAAAAATCCGAAATCATCGACGGCTCCAAAGTCGCTGCCGGCGATGCCCTGCTCGCCCTGCCGTCTTCCGGCCCGCACTCCAACGGCTACTCGCTGATCCGCAAGATCATCGAAGTGTCCGGTGCCGACATCGAAAACATCCAGCTCGACGGCAAACCGCTGACCGACCTGCTGATGGCCCCGACCCGTATCTACGTGAAGCCGCTGCTCAAGCTGATCAAGGAAACCGGCGCCGTCAAAGCCATGGCCCACATCACCGGTGGTGGCCTGCTGGACAACATCCCGCGCGTTCTGCCAAAAGGCGCACAAGCCGTGGTTGACGTTGCGAGCTGGACCCGTCCTGCCGTGTTCGACTGGCTGCAAGAGAAAGGCAACGTTGACGAAAACGAAATGCACCGCGTGCTGAACTGCGGCGTGGGCATGGTCATCTGCGTCGCTCAAGAGCACGTCGAAACCGCGCTGAACGTGCTGCGCGAAGCCGGCGAGCAGCCTTGGGTCATCGGTCAGATCGCCACCGCTGCCGAAGGCGCGGCTCAGGTCGACCTGAAGAACCTCAAGGCTCATTGATGTCCCAGACCTGTGATGTGGTGGTGCTGTTGTCCGGCACCGGCAGTAACTTGCAGGCCTTGATCGACAGCACGCGGACCGGCGACAGCCCGGCCCGCATCGCTGCGGTGATTTCCAACCGCGCCGACGCTTACGGCCTGCAACGCGCCAGGGACGCGGGTATCGACACCCGCACCCTGGATCACAAGGCTTTCGAAGGCCGCGAGGCCTTCGATGCCGCGCTGATCGAACTGATCGACGCGTTCAACCCCAAACTCGTGGTACTGGCCGGCTTCATGCGCATTCTCAGCGCTGATTTCGTGCGCCACTACGCGGGTCGCCTGCTCAACATCCATCCCTCGCTGCTACCCAAATACAAAGGGTTACACACGCATCAGCGCGCGCTGGAAGCCGGCGATACCGAACACGGCTGCTCCGTGCACTTCGTCACCGAGGAACTCGATGGCGGACCACTGGTCGTACAGGCAGTAATACCGGTAGAGTTGCACGATTCGCCGCAGAGTCTGGCGCAGCGAGTTCATACCCAGGAACACCTGATCTACCCGTTGGCTGTACGCTGGTTTGCCGAAGGTCGTTTATCACTCGGCGAGCAAGGTGCTTTACTGGATGGAAAGTTACTCGCGGCCAGCGGCCACTTGATTCGAACCTAGGAGATTTTATGCGTCGCGCCCTGCTCTTCGCTTGCGCTCTGCTCGCACTGCCTTTTGCGCAGGCTGCAGAACTTCAACCTTTCTCCGCCAGCTACACCGCTGACTGGAAGCAGTTGCCCATGAGCGGCACCGCTGAACGCAGCCTGACCAAGCAAGCCAACGGCGCCTGGAAGCTCAGCTTCAAGGCCTCGATGATGATCGCCAGCCTGACCGAAGAAAGCATCCTGACGCTGGACAAGGACACGCTGCTGCCACAGTCCTACCACTTCGAACGTGGCGGCCTGGGTAAAGCCAAGAAGGCTGACCTGGATTTCGACTGGACCAACAAAATTGTCACCGGCACCGATCGCGGTGACCCGGTCAAGATCCCGCTCAACCGCGGCATGGTCGACAAATCCACTTATCAGCTGGCCCTGCAGCACGACGTGGCCGCTGGCAAGAAAAGCATGAGCTATCAAGTCGTCGACGATGGTGAAGTCGATACCTATGATTTCCGCGTGCTGGGTTCGGAAAAGGTCGACACCAAGGCTGGCCAGATCGAAGCAATCAAGGTCGAGCGCGTGCGCGACCCGACACAAAGCAAGCGCATCACCGTCCTGTGGTTCGCCAAGGATTGGGATTACCTGCTGGTTCGCCTGCAACAGGTTGAAACCGACGGCAAGGAGTACAACATCATGCTCCTCGACGGTACGGTCAACGGCAAGGCTGTCAAAGGCAGCTGATCCGGCTCTACACAAAAATCCGGAATCCGCTAAGGGTTCCGGATTTTTTTTGCCTGCTGAAATTCAGATCCGCGCCAGCGCCTGTGCCAGGTCGGCGCGCAGGTCTTCGACATCTTCGACCCCCACGGACAACCGCACCAACGCATCGCCGATGCCGAGTTGCGCACGAGTATCCGCGGGGATGGTGGCGTGGGTCATGATCGCCGGGTGCTCGATCAGGCTTTCCACCCCGCCCAGGCTTTCGGCCAAGGCAAAGATCCGCACACTCTCGAGGAAACGCGTGGCACCGGCCAGGTCGCTGTTCAGGTCGAGGGAAATCATCCCGCCGAAACCGCGCATCTGCCGCTGCGCCAGGTCGTGCTGCGGGTGCGACGGCAGGCCCGGATAATAGACGCGCGCCACCTGCGGCTGACGCTCCAGCCATTGCGCCAGGTCCAGCGCGTTATTGCAGTGGCGTTCCATGCGCAGCGCCAGGGTCTTGACGCCGCGCAGGGTGAGGAAAGCGTCGAACGGCCCGGCGATCGCGCCTACCGCGTTCTGCAGGAAACCCAGACGCTCCGCCAGATCCACGTTTTGTCCGACCACCGCGATGCCGCCGATCACGTCGGAGTGCCCGTTCAGGTACTTGGTGGTCGAGTGCAGCACGATGTCGAAGCCCTGCTCCAGCGGACGCTGTATCCATGGGCTGGCAAAGGTGTTGTCGGCCACACAGATGATGCCTCGCTGGCGGCAGATGCGCGCAATGGCAACGAGGTCAGTGAGGCGCAGCAAAGGATTGCTCGGCGTCTCGACCATCACCATCCGCGTATCGTCCTGCAGCGCCGCTTCGAAGGCCGACAAATCAGTCAGGTCGACGAAGCTGAAGCGATGCCCGGCGCTGCGCCGACGCACTTTGTCGAACAGGCGAAAAGTACCGCCGTACAGGTCGTTGCCGGAGACGATGTGCGAATCAGCATCGAGCAATTCAAGAACGGTGGAAATCGTCGCCAGCCCGGACGCGAACGCGAACGCCTGGGTGCCGCCTTCGAGGTCCGCAACGCAACGTTCCAGCGCAAAGCGCGTCGGGTTGTGCGAGCGCCCGTAGTCGAAGCCTTTGTGCACTCCGGGACTCTGCTGCAAATAGGTGGAGTTGGCATAAATCGGCGGCATCAGCGCCCCCGTGGAAGGGTCGGGCGTTTGCCCGGCATGGATCACACGGGTGGCGAAGGCACGTGGCACTGCGTTTTCATCGTGTTGACTCATGTAAGGGATCTCCGTAAATGGTTGAGCATGTCGACTCGAGTAATCAAGCCGTGGAAGCCCGAAGCGTCGGCGATGATCGCCACCAGCCCACGGTCGAGCTCCGCGCGCAGTTCAGCCAGACTGGCGCCTGGAGGCAGGGTTTGCAGCTGATCGGTCATCGCGCTGGCCACGCTCATGCGAAAGTGCGAAGCATCTTCCTGCATGCCCAGCAGAATGTCGGACTCGTCGATCACGCCGACCAGCCGCTGCCCGCCCTCCAGCACCGGCAGTTGCGACACATCCGCCAGACGCATGCGCTGGAACGCGGTGAGTAGCGTATCGTCCGGGCCTACGCTGATCACCCGGCCATCCTCGAAGCGCCGCGAGATCAGGTCGCGCAAATCGCCGTAATGTTTGTACTGCAGCAGGCCCTGATCGTTCATCCACTGGTCGTTGTAGACCTTCGACAGGTAGCGCGTGCCGGTGTCGCAGACGAAGCTGACGACCCGCTTCGGCTCGGTCTGCTCGCGGCAGTAACGCAGCGCTGCCGCCAGCAGTGTGCCGGTCGAAGAGCCGCCGAGTATGCCTTCGGCGCGCAGCAGTTGGCGGGCATGATCGAAGCTTTCCTCGTCGCTGATCGAGTAGGCGTGGCGCACGCTGGACAGGTCGGCAATCGACGGAATGAAGTCCTCGCCGATGCCTTCCACCGCCCAGGAGCCTGGCGTGCTCATGGTGCCGCTGCGGCTGTATTCGGCCATCACCGAGCCGACCGGGTCGGCCAGCACCATGACCAGGTCCGGTTGCACGCGGCGAAAGAAACGAGTCAGCCCGGTCAGCGTACCGGCCGAGCCAACGCCGACGACGATGGCGTCCAGGTCATGCTGAGTCTGCGCCCAGATTTCCGGCGCGGTGCTGCATTCGTGGGCCAGCGGATTGGCCGGGTTGTTGAATTGATCGGCGAAGAAGGCGTCAGGAATTTCCTGCGCCAGCCGCGCCGCAACGTCCTGGTAGTAATCGGGATGGCCCTTGCCGACGTCGGAGCGAGTGATGTGCACCTCGGCGCCCATAGCCTTGAGGTGCAAAACCTTCTCGGTGGACATCTTGTCCGGCACCACCAACACCACGCGGTAGCCCTTGGCACGGCCGACCAGCGCCAGGCCAAGGCCGGTGTTGCCGGCGGTGGCTTCGACGATGGTGCCGCCGGGACGCAGGCTGCCGTCGCGCTCGGCGGCGTCGATCATCGCCAGGCCGATGCGATCCTTGATCGAACCGCCGGGGTTCTGCGATTCGAGCTTGAGGAACAGCGTGCACGGGCCGGTATCGAAACGGCTGACGCGCACCAACGGCGTATTGCCGATCAGTTCGAGTACGGCGGGTCGGGAGTCGGTGGGCATGTCGTCACCTCGCTACAGAAATCAGCACTGGATGGACAGCAACCGACGGCGAGTCATCGCGCGCCAGTCGCGGCAAAGTATCGCTTGGACCATAGGCCGGGATGGCGCCACCCGCAACCTCGCACAGCCAGCCGGTAGCGTCGCCGGACCGACAAAGCCGCTCGGCGTTCAGACCGAGAACCGCGCCACCATCGTATTCAGATCGGCCGCCAACCGAGACAGCTCCTGGCTCGCGGCACTGGTTTGATTCGCCCCGGCCGACGCCTGCAACGCCAGATCGCGAATGTTCATCAGGTTGCGATCCACCTCGCGCGCAACAGCCGCTTGTTCCTCAGAAGCACTGGCGATCACCAGGTTGCGCTCATTGATCAAGGTAAACGCCGTGGCGATTTCCTCCAGCGCCGTGCCGGCGGCTTTCGCCACTTCCAGGGTCGAACGCGCGCGCGTGTTGCTCTGCTGCATCGAACTGACCGCAGCATCGGTGCCTTTCTGGATGCCGGAGATCATCTGCTCGATTTCGTGGGTCGATTGCTGAGTCCGGTGCGCCAGCGCTCGCACTTCATCGGCCACCACCGCAAACCCGCGCCCGGCACTCCCGGCCCGCGCCGCTTCGATGGCCGCGTTCAGGGCCAGCAAGTTCGTCTGTTCGGCAATCGAGCGAATCACATCCAGGACTTTGCTGATGCCATAAACTTTCTCCGCCAGGTCCTCGACCTGGGTCGCATTGGCCGTGACATCGTCGGCCAGGGATTCGATAGACAACACGGTCTGATGCACCTGCTCGCGACCGTGCTGGGCGATCCGGTCGGATTCCCGAGACGCTTCGGACGTGGCCACTGCGTTGCTCGCCACCTCCTCCACCGCCGCGGTCATCTGATTCACCGCCGTGGCGGCCTGGTCGATTTCCAGGCTCTGCTGATGCAGGCCCCGAGTGGCCTCTTCGGTCACACAACTGAGTTCTTCCGAGGCCGAGGCCAATTGGCTGGATGAGTCGGAAATACGCCGCAGAGTTTCGCGCAAACTCCCCTGCATGCTCTTGAGCGCGTGCAACAGCCGCGCCGGCTCGTCCTTGCCGCTGATGCTGATGTCACCGGTCAGATCGCCGCCAGCCACCCCTTCAGCCACCTTCAACGATTGGGAAAGCGGCACGACGATGCTGCGGGTCAGCAGCAGCGCCAGGCCGATGGTCATCACCGCCGTCAGGCCGATCATCACCCAGACCCAGACCCGCGAATGGCTGAACACCTGGCGCCCCGCCTCCGTCGCCAGGTTAGCGTTGTGCTTGTTCAGTTCGACCAATGCCTTGAGGGTAGCGGCGATTTCATCGGCCAACGGACTCATCTCGCCATTGAGGATGGCGGCCGCCTCATCCACCCGTCCCTGGGCCGAGAGCGTCATCACCTGAGTCTGGAACTGCAGGTAGTGCTGCTCCGAGGCTTTGAAGCGGTCGAACAGCACACGTTCTTCGGGCAGCACGATCAGCGCGTCATAACGCTGCTGAGGCTCACCCAGATTGCCTTTGAGTTCGTTGAGTTTGCTGACGTTTTGCGCCAGCGCCTGCGGGTCGCGATTGATCAGCAGGCGCATGGTCAACGCCCGCAGCCGCAGCATGTCCTGATTCATCTCCCCGACCGCCATTACGCTGGGCAGCCAGTTGTCATCGACCTGATCGGACTGCGCGCGCATGTTCGACATTTGCAGCAGCGCGAACGCCCCCAATCCAAACACCATCAACGCCAGCAGGCCGAAACCCAGGCCCGCACGCGGCGCAATATTGAGATTTCTGATACTCATTGCTCTGGTTCCTTCCAAAAGCGCTGCATCAACCCTGCAGCGGGTTGCCTTAGAAGGTATCGGCCCTGAGAGATTTTGCGTAAGACGAAAAAGTGATATCAAAACGCCTTACTACTTCGATCGTCGGGCGGTAACGATTCAGCGCTCGGGAATGGGCGCGCAAGAAAGTGGAACGCGTAACAGGAGGAGTGCTCTATACCTTCAAGGTCTTTTTTGATCGAATGACTTTCCTGTTACCTGCGAGGTTTCCCATGACTGTCACCGTCAACACCGTCTCCACCGAAGGTTTTCGTCACAGCGTACAGATCGATGACCATGAACTCTTTGCCGACGTACCGACACTCGCCGGCGGCGAAGGCTCGGCGCCCGAGCCACACGATTACTTCGACGCGGCCCTGGGTGCCTGCAAGGCCCTGACCCTGAAGATGTACGCGAAGAAGAAAAATATCCCGCTGACCGGTATCACGGTCGAAGTCAAACGCGACAACAGCGAAGAGCAGAAAGGTAAATATGCCCTGCACGTCAAACTGACACTCAAAGGTGTGCTCACCGACACCCAGCGCGATGAGCTGCACCGCGTGGCCGACCGTTGCCCGGTCCACAAGTTGATGACCACCACCGACGTCAGCATCGAAACGCACCTGTCTGAAGGTGCCTTCAGCCAATAGCGGCAAGGGCTGCGCAAGCGGGTTATGCTCCACGCATTACCCGCTCAGCCTGGAATGCAGCATGAACACTCCGCTCGTGATCCGTCCCCGCGCCGAAGATGTCGAAGGCCAACCCATTCTTCGCCCGCTGCCGTCAGCCAAATGCCGCAGCGTCGGGCCTTTCGTGTTTTTCGACCACATGCTCGAAACCCGCTATGAGGCGGGAAAAGGCATGAACATCCGTCAGCATCCGCACATTGGTCTGTCGACCCTCACGTACTTGTTCGAAGGAAAAATCCAGCACAAAGACAGCCTCGGCTCTGATCAAGTGGTGGAGGCCGGTGATGTCAGCTGGATGACGGCGGGCAGCGCGATTGCCCACGTCGAGCGCACGCCTGAGGCGTTGAAGGACATCGGCTTCACGATGCACGGTTTGCAGATTTGGCTGGCTTCACCAAAAGATAAAGAGCACGGCCCCGGACACTACAGTCACCATCCGGCGGCCACGCTGCCGGTCAGCGATAACCTGGGAGTGAAGATCCGGATGATTGCCGGGTCAGGCTTTTGCCTGGAATCACCGGTCCCGGTGCTTTCTCCTACGCTATATGCCGAATTGAACCTGCAAACGGCGACCACCTTGCTGATTCCCACCGAGCATGAAGAGCGGGCGTTGTATGTGCTGGACGGCGAGGTGCAACTGGATGGCGAGTTGATAGAACCGCATTCGCTGGTGGTGTTGCCGGTCGGGGAAGAGATGACGCTGTTCGCTGAGAGCGACTGTCATGCCGTGCTGTTTGGCGGAGCGCCGCTGGATGGACCGCGACGGATCAACTGGAACTTTGTGGCGAGCGATCCGGCGTTGATCGATGAAGCGCGGCGGCGTTGGGCGGCCGGGGATTGGCCGACGGTGCCTGGGGAAAGTGAGCGGATTGAGTTGCCGCGGTAGATAGCGTCGGGGTTAAGAGTTATGGCTGGCTGAAAAATCACCCCTCACCCCAGCCCTCCCGAAACGTCGGACCGCCCCAATGGGGAGAGGAGGAAAGGGAGCAGATCGGGGGCCTTTCAAACCTGAGTTCGACCCAATCTTTCAGGTCGAAATATTTCAAACATCCCCATAGGTCAGCCCCCTCTCCCTCCGGGAGAGGGTTAGGGTGAGGGGCTTTTTGCTTTTAGCCGTCGGATGCACCTGACAGAACGAACAGTGATCTGGCTCATGACTCACTCCAGTAAAAGACACCAGAAATAAAAAAACCCGCCGAAGCGGGTTTTTGTACAACGCAGTTAAACCGACAGTTCAACCAGCAGCTTGTTGAGACGGCGCACGTAGGCGGCCGGGTCTTTCAAGCTGTCGCCGGCGGCCAGCGCCGCCTGATCGAAGAGGATGTGCGACAGGTCGCCGAAGCGTTCGTCGCTCTGCTCGTTGTCGAGCTTCTCGATCAGCGGGTGAGCCGGGTTGAATTCGAAGATCGGCTTCGACTCAGGAACCTTCTGACCGCTGGCTTCGAGGATCTGACGCATCTGCATGCCCAGGTCCTGCTCGCCGATGGCCAGAATCGCCGGGGAATCGGTCAGACGATGGGAAACCCGCACTTCAGCAACGGAGTCGCCCAGTGCAGTTTTCAGACGCTCGACCAGGCCTTCTTTGGACTTGGCGACTTCTTCCGCGGCTTTCTTGTCCTCTTCCGAGTCCAGGTTGCCCAGGTCCAAGTCACCGCGCGCCACGTCGACGAAGCTCTTGCCGTCGAAGTCGCTGAGGTAGCTCATCAGCCACTCGTCGATACGGTCGGTCAGCAGCAGCACTTCGATGCCTTTCTTGCGGAAGACTTCGAGGTGCGGACTGTCTTTAACCGCTTCGAACTTCTCGCCGGTCAGGTAATAAATCTTGTCCTGACCTTCCTTGGCGCGAGCCAGGTATTCGGCCAGACCCACCACTTGTTCACCTTCTTTACCGTTGGTCGATGCGAAACGCAGCAGGCCAGCGATTTTTTCTTTGTTGGCGAAGTCTTCTGCCGGGCCTTCTTTCATGACCTGGCCAAAGTTTTTCCAGAAGCTCTTGTATTGCTCAGGCTCGTTCTTCGCCAGCTTTTCCAGCATGTCGAGAACGCGCTTGGTCAGCGCCGACTTCATGGAATCGATGATCGGATCTTTCTGCAGGATTTCCCGCGACACGTTCAGCGACAGGTCGTTGGAATCGACCACACCTTTGATGAAGCGCAGGTACAGCGGCAGGAACGACTCCGCCTGATCCATCACAAACACGCGCTGCACGTACAGCTTCAGGCCTTTCGGCGCTTCACGCTGGTACAGATCGAACGGAGCACGGGCCGGCACGTAAAGCAGCGAGCTGTATTCGAGCTTGCCTTCGACCTTGTTGTGGCTCCAGCTCAGCGGGTTCTCGAAGTCGTGAGCGACGTGCTTGTAGAACTCCTGGTATTCCTCGTCTTTCACTTCAGTACGAGGGCGGGTCCACAGGGCGCTGGCGCGGTTGACGGTTTCCCACTCAACGGCCGGTTGCTCTTCGCCTTCAACGGCGGCCACTTCTTTCGGCAACTCGATCGGCAGAGCGATGTGGTCGGAGTACTTCTTGATGATGTTGCGCAGACGCCAGCCATCGGCGAATTCGTCTTCACCGGATTTCAGGTGCAGGACGATACGGGTGCCGCGCTCGGCTTTATCAACGGTGGCAACTTCAAAATCGCCTTCACCCTTGGACGACCAGTGCACGCCTTCGCTGGCAGCAGCACCGGCACGACGGCTGAACACGTCGACTTTATCGGCGACGATGAATGCAGAGTAGAAACCCACACCGAATTGACCGATCAGGTGCGAGTCTTTTTTCTGATCGCCGGAGAGATGTTTCATGAAGTCGGCAGTGCCGGATTTGGCGATGGTACCCAAGTGGGTGATCGCATCTTCACGGCTCATGCCGATGCCGTTGTCTTCGAGGGTGACGGTTTTAGCGTCCTTGTCGAAGCTCACACGGATTTTCAGTTCGGCGCCACCTTCCAGCAACTCAGGCTTGGACAGGGCTTCGAAACGTAATTTGTCGACAGCGTCAGAGGCGTTCGAGATCAATTCGCGAAGGAAAATTTCCTTGTTGGAATACAGCGAATGGATCATGAGGTGCAGCAGCTGCTTCACCTCGGTCTGGAAGCCCAGGGTTTCCTTTTGAGTTTCCACACTCATGGTCATCAAACTCCAATCAGATGGCAGTGGCCGCGACCTGAAGGGTCGGCGGCGGGTTGTCATCAAAGTTGGGGGCTGAGTTCAGGATTTCAAGGGCTCTTCAATTTTGAAATGAGCGCGGGCTGTGGCAATCGGTTCGGCTTCAGTGCTTTGCCAGGCCGTAATCGCAACGTTGGCCACCCGGCGGCCCTGCCGGCACACCTGGCATCTGGCCCAGGTGTCGCGAAACTGCCCGGCGCGCAGATAGTCGAGGGAGAAATCGATAATCTTCGGCACACCCGGCGAACCGGTGAAAATCAGCAGGTGCAGCGCTGCGGACAGTTCCATGAACCCGGCAATCACGCCACCATGAATCGCCGGCAATAAAGGGTTACCAATGTTGTCCTTGTTGGCCGGCAGCCGAAACAGCAGGTCATCCCCCACCCGCGAACATTCGACGCCGATCAGTTTGGCGTAAGGGATCAGGTGCAACAGCGAGGCGTAGTCGCCCTGCTCATGTGCCTGCTGAAGTTGTTCCTTGAAGGAATCGGTCAT
This sequence comes from Pseudomonas sp. LS2P72, assembly GCF_054897865.1. Lineage (NCBI taxonomy): Bacteria > Pseudomonadati > Pseudomonadota > Gammaproteobacteria > Pseudomonadales > Pseudomonadaceae > Pseudomonas > Pseudomonas sp. LS2P72. The sequence continues at coordinate 2,332,342 of NZ_CM142708.1, read as the reverse complement.
TTCGCACCTCCGGCGATGACGCCGCCAAAACCTTTGGTGCCCTTGATGGCTTTGCCCATGCGCATGAAGGTGCCCACCACGTGGGCGATGGGCTGCTCGGGGTCGTCCTGATAGGCGAAACCGCGAGCAAAGATCACATCTGTGGTCACCCGGTAGCACTGGGCAAAACCGTAGACATCTTTATGCGGCTCGGCGGCGTGCATGTAGTCGATGCGCAGGTCGAGTGTCGGGCAAACTTCGAACTCGGGCAGCACGCAGAGGGTGGACATGCCGCAGGCCGTATCCATCAGCGAGGTCAGCGCCCCGCCATGAATCACGCCGGTTTGCGGGTTGCCAACAATTTGAGGACTGTACGGCAGGATGACCGTTAGTCCATCAGCGCTGGCGCTGTGAACCCGCAGCCCAAGTACCTGACAATGTCGCAGCGCCGATAGAAATCGTGTAGCGCGCTCAAAAACGGGGTTTTCGGCCATTTTTATAAAACTCTTTTTAGTGTTCAGGCAACGCACTAGGCGTTTTTAGTGGTCCCGTCGAAATATTCTTATATATCTGTATGAACTGAGGAACTTAACGCTATGGGCTGTGCTCTTAAGGCCAAGTAGATATTTTCCATAAGGAGAAACACCCCATGCGTAAGACTTTAGCTGTTGCCTTGATGTTGACCGCTTCCCTCGGTCTCGCAGCCTGCGATAAAAAATCCGAGGACAAAGCTCAAGATGCTGCCAAACATGCTGAGCAAGCTCAGCAAGACATGAGCAAAGCTCAGGATAAAGTGAACGACGCTGCGAAAGAAAACGCCGAAGCCGCCAAAGCTCAGGCTGAATCGGATGCAGCAGCAGCAAAAGAAGCACCTAAAAACTAAAACGGTTTTTAGCGTGATAAAGAAAACCCGCCAAGTGCGGGTTTTCTTTTGCCTATTTTTTTGTTTGCAACGCAGGCGTTACAGCAAAATAGTTTTAAAAGTCGGACTAATCATCAGCAGCAACGAACACACTAGCCCGACGAACCATACCAGGCTCCGCTGCCAGGCCAGATCAACCCAATAGCACAGCAAATAAATGATTCGCGTAATCACGAAGATGATTGCCAGCAAGTCGATCAGCCACCCCGCCGTCTGCGTGGTGTGAGCCATCAACACCCCCACCGCGAACAGAATGAACGCCTCAAAACAGTTTTGATGAGCCGCCAACGCACGAGCACCAAAGCCTGTCAGTTGCGCCTGTTGCTGACGTGGCAAGTGGTTGTCGTAACCACCCTGGTCATTCATCGCCTTGGCCACGGGAATTTTTGCCACAAAAATCAGCAAGGCACTGATAAACACACACCAGAACGGAATACTCATCAAACAGCCTCTTTAATCGCCTCGGGCAATGGCGCCTCTGTAGGTGTATAGACCATCACGTCGAGAACGTCGGAATGAAACTCCCGGCGATACAACACCAGCACCACGCCGGCACTCATCAACATGAACAACCACGGGCTGACGAACCAGGCCAGCATGGTCATGCCGAAGTAGTAGGAGCGCAGTCCGAAGTTGAACTGGTTGGCGGCCAGGGAAATGACGCGGGCCGCCCGGGCAGCAAAGGCTTTGCGCTCTTGTTCGGAAACGTGACGCTCACCGACCATAGGCGCCGAGCCCACCAGAATGGCCGCAAAGTTGTATTGACGCATGCACCAGCTGAACGTAAAGAACGCATAGACAAACACCAGCGCCAGGCACAGCAACTTGATTTCCGACATCCCCTGGGATGCCTGTTGCACCATCGGGATATCCGCCAACAACGACACCGCCCGTTCGGAGGCTCCGAGCACCGTGAGAATGCCCGCCAGGATAATCAGTGTGCTGGAGGCGAAGAACGAGGCGTTGCGCTCCAGGTTTCCGATCACGCTGGCGTCAGCGATGCGGTTGTCGCGCAACAGCATGCGGCGCATCCAGTCTTCGCGATAAAGGTGCAGCACGCTGGCCAGGCACGCGGTGTCGCGGCCCTTCCACGTCGCATAACGGGTGTAACCGCCCCAGCAGATGGCGAACCAGAGCGCGGCGAGGATGTGGATCATGTTGGCGTGGATGAACGACATGCAGGTCCTTGTGATGTAGATGCGGAGTACATAATTCCTGTGGGAGCGAGCCTGCTCGCGATGACGGATTTACATTCAACACATATGTTGACTGATCTACCGCTATCGCGAGCAGGCTCGCTCCCACATTAGGTCTTGGCACTGCTTCGACGTTAGCTCAAGGAAAAAGACACTGCACCACCTCCAAAAAAAATGCCCCGTATCGATTGATACGGGGCATTTCCATGTGTGCTCACAGCCCGCTTGTGGCGGGCCATGAAGCGGCTTAAGCCAGCGCTTCTTCGCGCTTGCCCAGCATGCGATCGCAAACTACCGCGACGACCAGGGTCATGACCGACGGCACCAGCCAGGCCAGGCCTTGCTCGCTCAGCGGCAGGTGGGACAACTGAGTCGGCATCCAGTCTGCCAGACCCGCGCCCTTGAGAGCGTCGATCAAACCGAAGATGAACGACACCAGCATCACCGGACCGACAATTCGGCCCTGCTCATGCCAGAAGTCCTTGCAGAAGCTCAGGGCGACCAGGGCAATGCACGGCGGGTAGATCGCGGTCAGCACCGGGATCGAGAACGCAATCAGCTTGGTGAGGCCCAGGTTGGACACCAGCAGGGAGAACGCGGCCAGGATGATGACCAATGTCTTGTAGGACAGCTGCAGCACACGACTGAAGTATTCGGCGCAGGCGCAGGTCAGACCCACCGCCGTCACCAGGCAGGCCAGGGAGATCAGCACCGCCAGAAAACCGCTGCCCAGAGAGCCGAAGGTGTGTTGCACGTAAGCGTGCAACACCGCCGCACCGTTGGTGGCACCGGCGGCCACTTCATGGCTGCCCGAACCGAGTCGGAACAGGCTGACGTAAACCAGCGCCAGGCCCACGCCGGCAATCAGCCCGGCGATGATCGCGTAACGGGTAATCAACACCGGCGACTCGACGCCACGGGAGCGGATAGCATTGACAATGACGATGCCAAATACCAGCGCGCCCAAGGTATCCATGGTCAGGTAGCCATTGATGAAGCCTTGGGAGAACGGTGCCGCCACGTATTCCGGGGTGGCCACGCCGATATCCCCGGCCGGCAATGCAAACGCGGCGATGCCGAGCGCGGCCAGGGCGATAATCTTCAGCGGTGCGAGGAAACGTCCGACGGTATCCAGCAGCCGGCCCGGGTACAGCGAGATGAAAAACACCACCAGGAAGTACACCGAGCTATAGAGGAACAGCGCCAGCGGGCTCTCGCCAGTGAGCGGCGCCAGGCCGACTTCGAATGACACCGTGGCAGTGCGCGGTGTCGCGAACAGCGGGCCGACAGCGAGGTAGCACGCGGCCGCCAGCAGGCCACCGGCGACTTTGCCGATCGGGCTGCTCAAGGCATCCATGGCGCCACCGACCTTGGCCAAGGCGACGACGGTGATCACCGGCAGACCGACCGCAGTGATCAGAAAGCCCAGCGCCGCCATCCAGACATTTGGACCGGACTGCAGACCGACGATAGGCGGGAAGATGATGTTGCCAGCCCCGACAAACAGGGCAAACGTCATAAAACCAAGTGCCAGGATGTCCTGGCCTTTCAACACTTTCATTAAGGAAATACCACACTACTGAATCGGAATTTAGAGAGGGATTTCCCTGAGGGGTGAGGGAAATGCTGTCGGTCCGTATAGGACTGACCCGTTTAGCGCGTAGCAACCTTGTGGGCCGCGGACGCAAAAATGGCTGCTAGCCTAACGAATTTGCCCGACAAACGCACTGTTAGGGTGCGATCTATCCGATACGCGACGTTTCCATGTCGCGTTTACATATCTAATTTACCTGCACAGCCCCTGTGGCGAGGGGATTTATCCCCGTTGGGTCGCGAAGCGCCCCCAAAATCACATGCAGTACATCAGGCTCACCGCATTGCTTGACTTGACGACTGCTGCGCAGCCGAACGGGGATAAATCCCCTCGCCACAAAGGCCCAGTACAAACTCCAGAAACGACAAAGGCCACCCGAAGGTGGCCTTTGTCTGGTGAAGCGTCAGATAAGCGCGAGGCTTACTTGATCGCCCAACCGGTCAGCTCGGACAAAGCCTTGCCGATGTCTGCCAGCGAACGCACGGTTTTAACGCCTGCGTCTTCCAGGGCAGCAAACTTCTCGTCTGCAGTGCCTTTGCCGCCAGAGATGATTGCGCCAGCATGGCCCATGCGCTTGCCCGCAGGGGCAGTCACACCAGCGATGTAGGAAACAACCGGCTTGGTCACGTGTGCCTTGATGTAGGCAGCCGCTTCTTCTTCAGCCGAACCGCCGATCTCACCGATCATCACGATCGCTTCGGTCTTCGGGTCTTCCTGGAACAGCTTCAGGATGTCGATGAAGTTCGAACCCGGGATCGGGTCACCGCCGATGCCGACGCAAGTCGACTGACCGAAACCGGCGTCAGTAGTCTGCTTGACAGCTTCGTAGGTCAGGGTGCCGGAACGGGAAACGATACCGACCTTGCCTGGCAAGTGAATGTGACCTGGCATGATGCCGATCTTGCATTCGCCTGGAGTGATCACGCCTGGGCAGTTAGGACCGATCAGGACTACGCCCAGTTCGTCGCACTTGACCTTGGCATCCAGCATGTCCAGGGTAGGAATGCCTTCAGTGATGCAAACGATCAGCTTGATGCCGCCGAAGGCTGCTTCCAGGATGGAGTCCTTGCAGAAAGGAGCTGGAACGTAGATCACGCTGGCGGTGGCGCCAGTGGCAGCTACAGCGTCTTTCACGGTGTTGAACACTGGCAGACCCAGGTGTTCGGTGCCGCCTTTGCCCGGAGTTACACCACCCACCATCTTGGTGCCGTACTCGATGGCTTGCTGGGTGTGGAAACTACCTTGCGAACCGGTAATACCCTGGCAGATAACTTTGGTGTCTTTATTGATCAGGACGCTCATTATTTGCCCTCCGCAGCTTTAACGACTTGTTGAGCAGCGTCGGTCAGGCTGGTAGCAGCGATGATGTTCAAACCGCTTTCTGCCAGTACTTTAGCGCCCAGCTCAGCGTTGTTGCCTTCAAGGCGCACAACAACCGGGATTTTCACGCCGACTTCTTTCACAGCGCCGATGATGCCTTCGGCAATCATGTCGCAACGAACGATGCCGCCGAAGATGTTGACCAATACTGCAGCGACGTTAGTGTCGGACAGGATGATCTTGAACGCTTCGGTAACGCGTTCTTTGGTAGCACCGCCGCCCACGTCGAGGAAGTTGGCTGGTTTGCCGCCATGCAGGTTGACGATGTCCATGGTACCCATGGCCAGGCCAGCACCGTTGACCATGCAACCGATGTTGCCTTCCAGCGCTACGTAGTTCAGTTCGAACTTGGCAGCGTGCGCTTCGCGCGGATCGTCTTGCGACGGATCGTGGAAAGTCTTCAGCTTAGGCTGACGGTACATGGCGTTGGCGTCGATGTTGATCTTGGCATCGAGGCAATGCAGATCGCCGTCAGCCTTGATCACCAGCGGGTTCACTTCCAGCAGAGCCAGGTCGTGATCCTTGAACAGCTTGGCCAGGCCTACGAAGATCTTGGCGAACTGAGCAACTTGCTTGCCTTCCAGACCCAGCTGGAATGCCAGCTCGCGACCCTGGAATGGCTGAGCGCCAACCAGTGGATCGATAGTGGCCTTGAGGATTTTCTCAGGGGTGTCGTGAGCGATTTTCTCGATGTCCACGCCACCTTCGGTGGAAGCCATGAACACGATGCGACGGCTCGAACGGTCAACGACAGCGCCCAGGTACAGCTCTTTAGCGATATCAGTGCACGACTCAACCAGGATCTTGGTGACTGGCTGACCATTGGCATCAGTCTGGTAAGTCACCAGACGCTTGCCCAACCACTGTTGAGCGAATGCTTTGGCGTCTTCTTTGCTGCGAACCAGCTTAACGCCGCCCGCTTTACCGCGACCACCTGCGTGAACCTGGGCTTTGACAACCCATTCGGTCCCGCCGATCTTGTCGCACGCTTCTGCTGCTGCTTCCGGGGTGTCTACGGCGAAACCCTGGGATACTGGCAGGCCGTATTCAGCGAACAGCTGCTTACCCTGATACTCGTGAAGATTCATGCTTATTACCGTCTTCGTTAGGTACTGCGCATTCGGTGCTGCACTTGTTCAAGTGCCGCACCACCTGTGACTGCTGCTTGCGTAGGTGTTCCGGATAACCGGTGAGACTACGCAAGGCTGCGTCCGGCGGACATTCCGCGGTGAGTCTTGCACGCAAGGCTCACGACGGGCCTTCCGCCGTGGTTTCTTATTGTCTTGTCTTAACGCTTCTTGCGGTTGGCAATGTGGATGGCGCCGCCATTCACAGCCAAAGCTGCTTCGTGCAAGGCTTCGGACAGGGTCGGATGGGAGAAAACCATCATGCCCAGGTCTTCAGCGCTGGTGCCGAATTCCATACCGATCGCGCCCTGCTGAACCAGTTCTGCAGCGCTCGGGCCAATCACGTGGACGCCCAATACGCGATCAGTCTTGGCATCAGCGATGACTTTCACGAAACCGCCGGTATCGTTGGCTGCCATGGCACGGCCACTGGCTGCGAACGGGAAGGTGCCAACGTTAACTTCAACGCCTTCAGCCTTCAAGGCCTGCTCGGTTTTGCCCACCCACGCGATTTCCGGGTGAGTATAAATAACAGACGGGATCAGGTCATAGTTGATTTGGGCTTTGTGGCCCTTGATGCGTTCAACCACCATGATGCCTTCTTCGGACGCCTTGTGCGCCAGCATCATGCCGCGAACCACGTCGCCGATCGCGTAAACGCCCGGCACGCTGGTAGCGCACTGGTCGTCAACGAAAACGAAGCCACGTTCGTCGATGTTCACACCGCTGTCAGCTGCCAGCAGCTCGGTGGTCACCGGACGGCGACCAACGGCAACGATCAGCTTGTCGAAGGTGATGTTCTGTTCGCCATTGGCATCGGTGTAGTTCACGACAACTTCGTTGCCGTTGACTTTGGAACCGGTGACGCGAGCGCCCAGCTTGATGTCCAGACCTTGTTTGGTCAGGGTCTTGTAGGCTTCTTTGGAAACGGCGTCGTCAGCCGCTGGCAGGAACTTCTCCAGCGCTTCCAGAACAACCACTTCGGAACCCAGACGCGACCACACCGAACCCAGTTCCAGACCGATCACGCCAGCGCCGATCACGCCCAGACGCTTAGGTACGGTTTGGAATTCCAGAGCGCCGGTCGAATCGACGATTACGTTCTGATCAACCGGAGCCGGTGGAATGTCGATCGGACGCGAGCCCGAAGCCAGAATCACGTTCTCGGCTTCGATGATTTCGACGCTGCCGTCTGGCTTAGTCAGCTCGACTTTCTTGCCGGCCAGCAGTTTGCCGTGGCCTTGCAGGGAAGTGACGCCGTTCGCCTTGAACAGGGTGGCAACGCCAGAGGTCAGGCCTTTGACGATGTTGGCTTTACGGCCAACCATTGCCGCCACGTCCATGGTCACGCCAGCGTGATTGATACCGTGGATCGCGAAGCCTTCTTTGGCTTCCTTGTACTTCCAGGAACTGTCCAGCAGCGCCTTGGATGGAATGCAGCCGACGTTCAGGCAAGTACCGCCGAGGGCCAGTTTGCCTTCCTTGTCGGTGTATTTCTCGATGCAGGCAGTGGAGAGGCCCAGTTGCGCTGCTTTGATGGCAGCCACGTAGCCGCCAGGGCCCGCGCCAATCACTACCACGTCGAATTTCTGAGTCATGTGTCATTCCTTCTCGAATCAAACCGGACGGCCCCTTTTGAGGACCGTCGTGGGACGAAGCTGGTCATTACAGGTAGGCCGCCCATCACTGGACGGCCCGTGCAACGAAATCAGATATCCAGCAGCAAACGAGCCGGGTCTTCCAGCAGGTTCTTGATGGTAACCAGGAAGGTCACAGCTTCTTTGCCATCGATCAGACGGTGATCGTAGGACAGAGCGAGGTACATCATCGGACGGATAACCACCTGACCGTTGATCGCCATAGGACGCTGCAGAATGTTGTGCATGCCCAGGATGGCCGCTTGCGGCGGGTTGACGATCGGAGTCGACATCATCGAACCGAAAGTACCACCGTTAGTGATGGTGAACGTACCGCCGGTCATCTCGTCCATCGACAGTTTGCCGTCACGAGCCTTCTTGCCGAAGGTGGCGATGCCGCCTTCGATTTCAGCCAGGCTCATCAGTTCGGCGTTACGCAGAACCGGAACAACCAGACCGCGGTCGCTGGAAACAGCAACACCGACGTCAGCGTAGCCGTGGTAAACGATGTCAGCACCGTCGATCGACGCGTTGACAGCCGGGAAGCGTTTCAGCGCTTCGGTGGCAGCCTTGACGAAGAACGACATGAAGCCCAGGCGCACGCCGTTGTGGGACTTCTCGAACAGGTCCTTGTACTTCGAACGCAGGGCCATGACTTCGGTCATGTCGACTTCGTTGAAAGTGGTCAGCATCGCCATGTTCGATTGAGCTTCAACCAGACGCTTGGCAACGGTGGCACGCACGCGGGTCATCGGTACGCGCTTCTCGATGCGATCGCCGGCAGCGAACACTGGAGCAGCAGCGGCAGGAGCAGCAGCCTTGGCAGGCGCGGCAGCCGGAGCGGCTTTCTTGGCAGCTACAGCGGCAACAACGTCTTCCTTGGTCACACGACCGCCTTTGCCAGTGCCGGCAACGGAAGCGATGTTGATACCGTTTTCTTCAGCCAGCTTGCGAGCAGCCGGTGCAGCAACAGGATCATCTTCGCCTTCAGCGGCTGGAGCAGCAGCTTGTGCAGCGGCCGGAGCGGCGGCAGCAGCTGGAGCGGCAGCAGCGCCGCCCGCTTCGATGGAACCCAGGACTTCGTCGGACAGAACGGTGTCGCCTTCGTTCTTGACGATAGCGCCCAGCACGCCATCAGCGGTGGCCAACACTTCCAATACGACTTTGTCAGTTTCGATGTCGACGATCAGGTCGTCGCGCTTGACGGCGTCGCCCGGCTTTTTGTGCCAGGTGGCAACGGTGCCATCGGCAACCGATTCCGGGAAAGTGGGGGCTTTGATTTCGATAGCCATTATCTGTGGGTCCTTAAATTCGGTTTCAGGTGCGCGAAGGCGTTAAACAGTAAAGGCGTCTTGCAGCAGTTTTTCCTGCTGCTCAGCGTGCATCGATGCATAACCACAAGCAGGTGCAGCAGAAGCATCACGACCGGCGTACTCGAGAAAGAGTGCTTTGTTGTGATTGCCAACGATGCGGCGCATGTGGTGTTGGCTGCAGTACCAGGCACCCTGGTTCATCGGCTCTTCCTGACACCAAACGATATGTTTGAGGTTGGTGTAAGGAGCCAGGACTTCGTTCAAGTCGTCCTCAGGGAATGGGTACAGCTGCTCGATACGCACGATGGCGATGTCATCACGACCTTCGGCACGGCGTTTTTCCAGCAGGTCGTAGTAGACCTTGCCGCTACACAGAACAACGCGCTCGACCTTTTTCGGGTCCAGGGTATCGATTTCCGGGATAACGGTCTGGAACGAACCTTCGGCCAGATCTTCCAGGGTCGAGATGGCCAGTTTGTGACGCAACAGCGACTTCGGAGTCAGAACGATCAACGGCTTGCGCAGCGGGCGAATCACCTGACGACGCAGCAAGTGGTAGATCTGAGCCGGCGTAGTCGGTACGGCAACCTGAATGTTGTGCTCGGCGCACAGTTGCAGGTAACGCTCCAGACGAGCCGAAGAGTGCTCCGGCCCCTGGCCTTCATAACCGTGCGGCAGCAGCATGGTCAGTCCGCAGAGACGGCCCCACTTGTGCTCGCCACTGGTGATGAACTGGTCGATAACCACTTGGGCACCGTTGGCGAAGTCGCCGAACTGGGCTTCCCAGATCACCAGCGCCTCAGGCGTGGTGGTCGAGTAACCGTATTCGAACGCCAGCACGGCTTCTTCGGACAGGAACGAATCGTACAGGTCGAAACGTGGCTGGCCCTTGTACAGGTTTTGCAGCGGGATGTAGGTACCCGCGTCTTTCTGATTGTGCAAGACAGCGTGACGGTGCGAGAACGTACCGCGACCGATGTCCTGACCCGTCATGCGAATCGGGTGACCTTCGAACGCCAGGGTCGCGTACGCCATGGTTTCGGCGTAACCCCAGTTGATCGGCAGGCCGCCGGCTTGCATTTTCTGACGGTCTTCGTAGATTTTCGAGACCTGGCGCTGAACCACGAAGCCTTCCGGAATCTCCAGCAGCTTGGCGGACAGTTCCTGCAAGGTTTTCAGATCGAAGCGAGTGTCGTGACGCGCGGTCCAGGCATGGCCCAGATACGGACGCCAGTCCACGAACAACTCTTTGTTCGGCTCTTTGACCAGGCTTTTTACAACATGCAGACCGTTGTCCAGCGCATTGCGGTATTCGTCGACTTTCGCCTGAACACGCTCCGCATCCAGCACACCGCCCTGAGTCAGACGATCGGCATACAGCTCACGGGTGGTGCGCTGTTTGGTGATCTGCTGATACATGATCGGTTGGGTGCCGCTTGGCTCGTCGGCCTCGTTGTGGCCACGACGACGGTAGCAGACCAGGTCGATCACCACGTCACGCTTGAACTGCATGCGGTAGTCGATGGCCAGCTGGGTCACGAACAACACAGCTTCCGGATCATCACCATTCACATGGAGGATCGGCGCCTGGATCATTTTCGCAACGTCGGTCGCGTACTCGGTGGAACGCGAGTCCAGCGGGTTGCTGATGGTGAAACCGACCTGGTTGTTGATCACGATGTGCACGGTGCCGCCGGTCTTGAAACCGCGGGTCTGCGACATCTGGAAGGTTTCCATGACCACACCCTGACCGGCGAATGCCGCGTCACCGTGGATGGAAATCGGCAGAACCTTCTCGCCGGTAGGGTCGTTACGACGATCCTGACGGGCGCGAACCGAACCTTCGACCACCGGGGAAACGATTTCCAGGTGGGACGGGTTGAACGCCATGGCCAGGTGAACTTCACCGCCAGTGGTCATCACGTTGGACGAGAAGCCCTGGTGATACTTGACGTCACCGGAACCCAGCTCGACCTTCTTCTTGCCTTCGAACTCGTCGAACAGCTCGCGCGGGTTCTTGCCGAAGGTGTTGACCAGCACGTTCAGACGACCACGGTGGGCCATGCCGATGACGATTTCCTTGGTGCCGTAGGAACCGGAACGCTGGATCAGCTCGTCGAGCATCGGAATCAGGCTTTCGCCGCCTTCCAGACCGAAACGCTTGGTACCCGGGTATTTGGTACCCAGGTATTTTTCCAGACCTTCGCCGGCGGTGACGCGCTCGAGCAGGTGGCTCTTGATGTCGGCAGAGTACGTCGGACGGCCGCGCACGCTTTCCAGACGCTGCTGGAACCACTGGCGCTGCTCGGAATCGGTGATGTGCGTAAATTCAGCGCCGATGGTGCGGCAATATGTCTGCTGCAACGCTTCGTGAATTTCGCGTAGGCTCGCCTCCTCTTTGCCGATGAACAGGTCGCCGGCACGGAAGGTCGTATCAAGATCGGCATTGGTCAAGCCGTAATGATTGATCGACAGGTCTGCAGGTGCAGGACGCTGCCACAGCCCCAGCGGGTCAAGCTGGGCTGCCTGGTGGCCACGCATACGGTAGGCCTGGATCAATCGCAGCACTTCAACTTGCTTCTTCTCGTGCTCACTGCTCACGCTGCCGGCGGAAACCGGTTGGGCGCGGCGCTGGTTCTTTGCCAGCAAGACGAAATGATCGCGAATTGTGGAGTGCGAAACATCGGTGGCAGTGTTGCCGTCAGCAGGCAACTTCTGGAAGTAGGTGCGCCACTCTTCTGGCACAGCGTTAGGGTCGTGCAGGTAGAGCTCGTAGAGCTCTTCCACATAGGCAGCGTTACTACCGGATAGGTAGGCGCTGTTCCACATGCGCTGCATCACGCTTTCTTGCATGCTTGGTCACCCTCGGTTAGGGGAACACCACCGGCGTCGACACCGAGCACGCTTGCAGAAGTCCGAATGCAGCGACTAAAACAAGCCACCTAGGATCACGCTGATAGTCCGGGTACCAGCCCGGATGCCCCTGCTTGTCTCATTTCTTCAAAATAAGAGCCGCAGCCTTATAAGCTGCTGCTCAGGTTAAGACTACGGCGCCGGTTGAAGCCTGCGCCGTAGCATTTACGGGTACAGCGGTCCTACGGGTACTGCTGAATCACACGCCGCTTTGCAGCAACATGTGACGTACGTGACCGATGGCCTTAGTCGGGTTCAGGCCTTTCGGGCAAACGTTGACGCAGTTCATGATCCCGCGGCAGCGGAATACGCTGAACGGGTCATCCAGCGAAGCCAGACGCTCGGCAGTCTTGGTGTCGCGGCTGTCTGCCAGGAAGCGATACGCTTGCAGCAGTGCAGCTGGACCCAGGAACTTGTCCGGGTTCCACCAGAAGGACGGGCAAGAGGTCGAGCAGCAAGCGCACAGGATGCACTCGTACAGACCGTCGAGCTTTTCACGCTCTTCAGGGGACTGCAGACGTTCGATGGCCGGAGCCGGCGTGTCGTTCTGCAGGTATGGCTTAACCTTCTCGTATTGCTTGTAGAAGATGCTCATATCGACTACCAGGTCACGGATTACCGGCAAACCTGGCAGAGGACGAACAATCAGCTTGTTACCTTTTACGACAGCGGACAGCGGCGTGACGCACGCCAGAGCGTTTTTGCCGTTGATGTTCATGCCGTCGGAACCGCAAACACCTTCACGGCAAGAGCGACGATAGGAGAAACCTTCGTCCTGCTCTTTGATCAGGGCCAGCACGTCCAGCACCATCAGGTCTTTACCACCGGTATCGACCGAAAATTCCTGCATGAACGGCGCAGCGTCCTGATCAGGGTTGTAGCGATAAACACTGACTTTCAACATGGCGGCCACCCTTAATAAGTCCGAATCTTAGGTTCAAAAGTCGGAACAGTCTTCGGCGAGAAGTTCACAGCACGCTTGGTTACGCGCTTGTCACCCGGGAAGTACAGGGTGTGGCACAGCCAGTTTTCGTCGTCGCGATCTTCGTAGTCTTCACGGGCGTGAGCGCCGCGGGACTCTTTGCGGATCTCTGCGGCGATGGCGGTAGCTTCGGCCACTTCCAGCAGGTTCTGCAATTCCAGTGCTTCGATACGAGCGGTGTTGAACGCCTGGCTCTTGTCGTTGATCTTGACGTTGGCGATACGGCCACGCAGATCAGCCAGCTGAGCAATACCCTTCTGCATGTATTCGCCGGTACGGAATACACCGAAGTAGTTCTGCATGCAGCTTTGCAGCTCTTTACGCAGGGTGGCGACGTCTTCGCCTTCGGTACGCGAGTTCAGGCCATCGAGACGTGCCAGGGCAGCGTCGATGTCGGACTGGCGAGCGCGGGTATAGTCGACGCCTTCTTTCAGGGTCTGTTCCAGGAACAGGCCGGCTGCACGACCGAATACCACCAGGTCGAGCAACGAGTTGCCACCCAGACGGTTGGCACCGTGAACCGATACGCAGGCCACTTCGCCTACTGCGAACAGGCCCGGGATGATCTGGTCAACGCCGTTTTCATCCTGAGTGATTGCCTGACCGTGAATGTTGGTCGGCACACCGCCCATCATATAGTGGCAGGTTGGAACGACCGGAATCGGCGACACGGCTGGATCGACGTGGGCGAAGGTCTTGGACAGTTCCATGATGCCTGGCAGACGGCTGTGCAGAACTTCTTCACCGAGGTGATCAAGTTTCAGCATTACGTGGTCGCCATCCGGACCGCAACCGTTGCCGGCGATGATTTCTTTAACCATCGAGCGAGCAACAACGTCACGACCAGCAAGGTCTTTGGCGTTCGGAGCATAACGCTCCATGAAACGCTCGCCGTGCTTGTTGATCAGGTAACCGCCTTCACCGCGGCAACCTTCAGTCACCAGTACACCGGCGCCGGCGATGCCGGTCGGGTGGAACTGCCACATTTCAATGTCTTGTACCGGCACGCCAGCACGCAGAGCCATGCCGACGCCGTCACCGGTATTGATCAGGGCATTGGTGGTGGACGAGTAGATACGACCTGCACCGCCAGTCGCCAGTACAGTGGCGTTAGCGCGAACGTAAGAAGTTTCGCCGGTTTCGATGCAGATGACGATCATGCCGACAAAGGCACCATCTTCGTTCTTTACCAGGTCGACACCGTAGTATTCGTTGAGGAATACAGTGCCGGCCTTCAGGTTGGCCTGGTACAGGGTGTGCAGCAGTGCGTGACCGGTACGGTCGGCAGCGGCGCACGTACGTGCAGCCTGGCCACCTTTACCGAAGTCTTTCGACTGACCGCCGAACGGACGCTGATAGATGCGACCTTGTTCGGTACGGGAGAACGGCAAGCCCATGTGCTCGAGTTCGAAGACCGCTTCCGGGCCTACGGAACACATGTATTCGATAGCGTCCTGGTCACCGATATAATCGGAACCCTTGACGGTGTCGTACATGTGCCAGCGCCAGTCATCATTCGGATCTGCCGAAGCGATGGCGCAGGTGATGCCACCCTGAGCGGATACAGTGTGCGAACGAGTCGGGAAAACCTTGGTAACTACGGCAGTCTTGTGACCGCCCTGTGCCAGCTGTAGAGCAGCACGCATACCAGCGCCGCCGCCGCCAATGATGATGGCGTCGAACGAAAGCGTATTAACTGTATTAGACATGAATCAGATACCCCAAAGAATCTGCACACCCCAGACGAAGAACGCGAACATCGCGACGCCGCATACCGCCTGGAAGAGGAAACGTACTGCAGTCGCGGACTTGCCCAGCGCCATTGGCGTCAGGTAGTCGGTCGCGATGGTCCACATGCCGACCCAGGCGTGAGCGCCGAGGGCAACGAGGGCCAGGAGACTGAAAATACGCATCCAGTTGCTTGCGAACAGTTCATGCCATTGGGCGTAGCCGATGCCAGGGTTGGCGACGACGTATCCGATCAGGAAGATGAAGTAAGCCGCGAGAACGACCGCCGACACACGCTGTGCCATCCAGTCATAGAGGCCCGAACGCGACAGGTTCGTGACGTTAGTTACCATATCCAAACTCCTGCCAGAACGATTACCACCACGGAAACGGCGATAACGATTTTCGAGCCCAGTTTGCCGCCCTCAAGCGACTCGCCGATGCCCATGTCCATCATCAAGTGGCGCACACCGGCAACCAGGTGATACAGCAAGGCGGACAGGATGCCCCATGTCACTAGCTTGGCTAGCGGACTGGTCAGACACGCTTTCACCTGACCGAAGCCTTCTTCCGAGTCGAGCGACTTGTCCAATGCATAAAGCATGATGGCCAGGCTGACAAAGAGGATGATTCCGGAGATTCGGTGAAGAATGGACGTGTAAGCAGTGACTGGGAGTTTGATGGTCCTTAGGTCTAGGTTTACAGGTCGTTGGCTATTCACGGCTTTTTTTCACACTGAAGAGCCCCTAACAATCAGGGCAAAGTTGTTGGGGAGTGCACTGGTCAGGTACCCACCACCCAGGGAGTGCGACCCCCAGTAAAGCAGGCCCAAAAGCCCCTGGCGGTCGGAGGCCGAGTATAGACAGTTAGGCTACTAATGACAACGCAATCGCCTTCCCCTAATAGCTCATTGCACAAGTCGTATAAAAGGCGTAAATGGCAGTCAATTTCGAGGAAAAAGTCCGGTTAAAGCCTTCTGGAGCAAGACTTTAGGCAAATTGACATTCGAATTTATCTCACTATAGTGGTGCGGGCCCTGCGTGGGGGGTCTGTCTGATGATTTCAAGCATAAATAGGAGGCCACATGGCTGACAAAAAAGCGCAGTTGATCATCGAGGGCGCAGCCCCCGTCGAGCTGCCCATTTTAACCGGCACCGTTGGTCCCGATGTTATCGATGTTCGGGGCCTGACGGCCACGGGCCGTTTCACCTTTGACCCTGGTTTCATGTCGACAGCTTCCTGCGAGTCGAAGATCACCTATATCGACGGCGACAACGGCATCCTGCTGCACCGCGGCTACCCGATCGAACAGCTGGCTGAAAAGTCGGACTACCTGGAAACCTGCTATCTGCTGCTCAACGGCGAATTGCCGACCGCAGAACAGAAGGCCCAGTTCGTCAGCACCGTGAAGAACCACACCATGGTTCACGAGCAGCTGAAGACGTTCTTCAACGGTTTCCGTCGCGACGCCCACCCGATGGCCGTCATGTGCGGTGTAGTCGGCGCCCTCTCGGCCTTCTACCACGACTCCCTGGACATCAATAACCCGCAGCATCGCGAAATCTCCGCGATCCGCCTGGTTGCCAAGATGCCGACCCTGGCAGCGATGGTTTACAAGTACTCGATGGGGCAACCCATGATGTACCCGCGCAACGACCTGACGTACGCGGAAAACTTCCTGCACATGATGTTCAACACCCCGTGCGAGATCAAACCGATCAGCCCGGTACTCGCCAACGCCATGGACAAGATCTTCATCCTCCATGCCGACCACGAGCAGAACGCATCGACTTCCACCGTACGCCTGGCCGGTTCTTCGGGTGCCAACCCGTTCGCCTGTATCGCCGCCGGCATCGCTGCACTGTGGGGCCCTGCCCACGGCGGCGCGAACGAAGCTGTTCTGACCATGCTCGATGAAATTGGCGATGTGTCGAACATCGACAAGTACATCGCCAAGGCCAAGGACAAGAATGATCCGTTCAAACTGATGGGCTTCGGTCACCGGGTTTACAAAAACCGCGACCCACGCGCAACCGTCATGAAGCAGACCTGCGACGAAGTGCTGAAAGAACTGGGCATCACCAACGATCCGCAACTCGAACTGGCCATGCGCCTGGAAGAGATCGCCCTGACCGACCCGTACTTCATCGAACGCTCGCTGTACCCGAACGTCGACTTCTACTCGGGGATCATCCTCAAGGCGATCGGCATTCCAACCAGCATGTTCACCGTGATCTTCGCTTTGGCGCGGACTGTCGGCTGGATCTCCCACTGGAAAGAAATGCTCTCCAGCCCGTACAAGATTGGCCGTCCGCGCCAGCTGTACACCGGCTACGAGTCGCGTGATATCACCAAGCTGGAAGACCGCAAATAAGACCTGTCTTGCGATAACGTCTTGAGTTGCACCGGGAACGGCCTCTATTTATATAGAGGCCGTTTTTGTTTGTGTGATGAACCTGTTCATTCCCACGCTCTGCGTGGGAATGCATCCCGTGACGCTCTGCGCCCCCCCCCCTGCGCAGGGCTCGAGCCTTGCGTCGACAGCGGAACGCGGAGCGTCCCCGGCGGCATTCCCACGCAAAGCGTGGGAACGATCAGTGCGTGAGCGCTTGAGGGCTGTTGATCTTTCTTTGGCTTTAGCTTTAGCTTTAGCTTTTGACTTTGATCTACCCGCCCCTTCACGCCCTGAGCCTCTCCGTAAACCCGCAGCTTCCTCCATCGGCGCCTCTATCAACGTTGATCCGCGCCGCGAAACAGCCTTCGCGAGTAAGCCAGCCACAGCCCCCACAGAGCCCGATCACCGCCCAACAAAAAAAGCCCCGATCTCTCGACCGGGGCATTTCTGTTTAACGCAGCTTATATAGGCAAACCTGAAGCCTTAGTGAGCAACCGCCCCACTCGCCCCCAAGCCCGTCTGCGAACGAACAAACTGCGGGTAGAACAGCGCCCGCTCATTGTCAGCCGCCTTGGACTTGTCAGTGATCGAGAAGAACCAGATCCCTACAAAGGCAATGATCATCGAGAACAGCGCCGGGTACTCATACGGGAAGATAGCCTTCTCGTGATGCAGGATCTGCACCCAGATGGTTGGCCCAAGGACCATCAAACCAACGGCACTGATCAGACCCAACCAGCCACCGATCATCGCACCGCGAGTGGTCAGCTTCTTCCAGTACATGGAAAGCAGCAGCACCGGGAAGTTACAGCTCGCCGCGATGGAGAACGCAAGGCCTACCATGAACGCGATGTTCTGGCTTTCGAACAGAATGCCCAGACCGATCGCCAGCACCGCCAAAGCGATAGTGGTGATTTTCGAGACTCGGATCTCGTCCTTCTCGTTAGCCTTGCCTTTCTTGATCACGCTGGCATACAGGTCGTGAGACACCGCCGAAGCACCGGCCAGGGTCAGACCGGCTACTACCGCCAGAATGGTTGCGAACGCTACCGCCGAGATGAAGCCCAGGAAAATACTGCCACCCACCGCGTTGGCCAGGTGCACCGCCGCCATGTTGTTGCCGCCCAACAGCGCGCCAGCCGCATCTTTAAAGGCCGGGTTGGTGCTGACCAGCAGGATCGCGCCGAAGCCGATGATGAAGGTCAGGATATAGAAGTAGCCAATGAAGCCGGTTGCATACAGCACGCTCTTGCGAGCTTCTTTTGCGTCGCTCACGGTGAAGAAGCGCATCAGGATGTGCGGCAGGCCAGCGGTACCGAACATCAGTGCCAGGCCAAGGGAGAACGCCGAGACCGGGTCTTTCACCAGACCGCCGGGGCTCATGATCGCTTCGCCTTTGGCGTGAACCTTGATCGCCTCGGAGAACAGCGTGTTGAAGTCGAAGTTGACGTGCTTCATCACCATCAGCGCCATGAACGAAGCGCCGGACAGCAACAGCACCGCCTTGATGATTTGCACCCAAGTGGTCGCCAGCATGCCGCCGAACAGCACGTACAGGCACATCAGGACACCGACCAGGATCACCGCTATGTGGTAATCCAGACCGAACAGCAACTGGATCAGCTTGCCGGCACCCACCATTTGCGCAATCAGGTAGAACGCCACCACCACCAGCGAACCGCAAGCGGACAGCGAGCGAATCTGGGTTTGCCCAAGGCGGTAGGACGCTACGTCGGCAAAGGTGTATTTACCCAGGTTACGCAGGCGCTCGGCGATCAGGAACAGAATGATCGGCCAGCCCACCAGGAAGCCGATCGAGTAGATCAGGCCGTCGTAGCCGGAGGTGAACACCAGAGCGGAAATACCCAGGAAGGACGCCGCGGACATGTAGTCACCGGCAATCGCCAGACCGTTCTGGAAACCGGTGATCTTGCCGCCGGCCGCATAGTAGTCGGCCGCCGAGTTGTTTTTCTTGGAGGCCCAGTAAGTGATATACAAAGTCGCGCCGACGAACGCCACAAACATCAGGATCGCGGCGACGTTAAGCGGTTGTTTTTGGACGGCGCCAGTCAGGGCGTCAGCCGCCCAGGCACCCGGTGCGAATGCTGCAACACTCAATAGAGCCAATAGACGCCGGATCATTGCTGAGCCTCCTTGAGAATCAGATTGTTCAGGTCGTCGAATTCGCCGTTGGCGCGTCGCACGTAGATCCCGGTCAGGACGAAGGCTGAGAGAATCAGCCCGACGCCGATCGGTATGCCCCACGTAATCGATGATTCAGGGCTGATTTTCGCGCCCAGAATGTGCGGCCCGTAAGCAATCAAAAGGATGAATCCGGAGTAAAGCCCAAGCATGATCGCCGAAAGAATCCAGGCGAACTTTTCTCGCTTACTAACCAGCTCCTTGAAGCGCGGGCTGTTTTGAATCGAGAGGTAAATGCTGTCGTTCATTGTTTTTATCCTCGCAGCACAGATGAAGTTGGAACGTTATCCACTCTATGCGGCTACGGAACTGATTCCAGACGACCTTAGTATTAGAACGACATGACGGTTTTTTTGCCCCTGTAGGAGCACGGCTTGCCGGCGATGGCAATCTTGAGCGCGCCATCGCCGGCAAGCCGTACTCCTACGGATATGCAAAGGGCCGCTTGGCAGTGATACCAAGCGGCCCTGTAAGGTGCTGACTAGACGCTTCAGCTCAAATCATTTGGTCCAATCTGCAACACGTTCCGGGTGTTTGGCTATCCAATCCTTGGCGGCGGCTTCAGGTTTGGCACCATCCTGAATCGCCAACATGACTTCGCCGATCTCGTCTTTCGACGCCCACTGGAAGTTCTTCAGGAACTTGGCAACTTCCGGAGCCTTGGTTGCCAGTTCTTTGCTGCCGATGTTGTTTACTGTTTCAGCCGCGCCATAAACGCCTTTCGGGTCATCCAGGAAGCGCAGTTTCCACTTGGCGAACATCCAGTGCGGCACCCAACCGGTGACGGCAATGGATTCGTTCTTCTTCTCGGCACGGGTCAGCTCGGCAATCATGCCGGCGCCGGAACTGGCCTTGAGGGTGTAGTTGTCCAGACCGTAATCCTTGATGGCCTGATCGGTTTTGAGCATCACGCCTGAACCGGCATCGATACCGACGATACGATTTTTGAAGCTGTCGTCGGTTTTCAGATCGGCAATAGACTTGGCCTTGACGTACTCTGGCACGATCAGGCCAATTCTCGCGTCCTTGAAGTTCGGACCGTAATCGACGACTTGATCTTTATTCTTGGTCCAGTATTCACCATGAGTCACCGGCAGCCACGCAGACATCATGGCATCGAGTTTGCCAGTGGCCACACCCTGCCACATGATCCCGGTGGCAACTGCTTGCAGTTTCACGTCATAACCGAGTTTCTGCCTGATCACTTCAGCGGCCACGTTGGTCGTGGCGACACTGTCCGACCAGCCGTCGACATAACCGATAGTCACTGCCTTGCCTTCGGCGCTGGCAACAGTAGAACTGATCGCCAGCACCAAAGCGGCACCTGCGCCCAAGAGTCGTCGCATCTTCATCGTTACTTCCCCGAAAGTGCTGCGCTCGACGGATGCCGAGTCGCGTCAACGTATTGTTATGGTGCACAGCGCCCCCATCACGCCCACCGCAAACTCGTCCGAACATCAGCGCGATTGATCTATGAGAGCACTGATGCGTCGATAATCAACCTCAAGACAATGGCGACCTTCTCTGCCAGCGACCTCAAGGCATCGAGAAACGACATCAGAACGCCATTAATCTAGACCACCGGAAGCCCGCCGGCCAATCCGTCCAAACTTTGCATGTCAAAAGTATGCAGGCCACCAAGCACGCGGCAAATGAAGGTAACATGCGCGGCTTTGCTCCCAGACGGCCTGACCATGCCCGCGACATCCCGCTTTCCTTTTTTTGCTTATCTATTCGCCTGCCTGTTGGGGCTTTTTGCCTTGGGTGGTTTCTGGTACGGCCTCGGCAAACCGGTGCTGCTGCCGGACGTGGCCAGCGCGACGCACAAGCTGCAATGCGCCTCCTATACCCCGTTCGACAAGGACCAATCGCCGTTCGATCAGCCGTTCAAGCTGCGCCCCGAGCGCATGGACGCCGACCTCGCGCTGCTGGCCAAAAGCTTCGAATGCATCCGTACCTATTCCATGACCGGCCTCGAGGCCGTGCCCGACCTGGCGCGCAAGCACGGGCTGAAACTGATGATCGGCGCCTGGGTCAACAGCAACCCGATTGACACCGTCAAGGAAGTCGATCTGCTGATCGCCTCGGCCAACGCCAACGCGGACGTGGTGACCTCGGTGATCGTCGGCAACGAAACCCTGTTGCGCAAGGAAATCACCGGCGCGCAGTTGGCCAAGCTCATTAACAAAGTCAAAAGCCAGGTCAAACAGCCTGTCACTTACGCCGACGTCTGGGAGTTCTGGCTCAAGCACCCGGAAATTGCCCCGGCGGTGGATTTCCTGACCATCCATTTGTTGCCTTACTGGGAAGATGACCCGTCGAATATCGACGCCGCCCTGCAGCATGTGGCCGAAGTACGTCAGGTGTTCGGCAACAAGTTCGCACCCAAGGACGTGATGATTGGCGAAACCGGCTGGCCCAGTGAAGGCCGTCAGCGTGAAACCGCCCTGCCAAGCCGGGTCAATGAAGCCAAGTTCATTCGCGCTTTTGTCATCATGGCCGAGCAGCAAGGCTGGCATTACAACCTGATCGAAGCCTTCGACCAGCCGTGGAAACGCGCCAGCGAAGGTGCCGTCGGTGGTTACTGGGGGCTGTTCGATGCCGATCGCCAGGACAAGGGCGTGCTGGCAGGTCCAGTGTCGAACGTACCGTACTGGACGCAGTGGCTGGCGGTCGGTGGCTTGATCTTCCTCGGCACGCTGATCCTCGGCGGCCGTGTGCGCAGCACTCGCGCAGCATTGGTTCTACCGCTGCTGGGTGCGCTGGCCGCTTGCTCGATCGGCGCCTGGGGCGACCTGGCCCGTGTCACCACGCGGTTTACCAGTGAATGGTTGTGGGTCGCTTTGCTGACGGCGTTGAATGTGTTGGTGCTGGCCCATGCGGCACTGACCCTGAGCGCTCGCACTGGCTGGCGTGAACGGGCATTCAATGCGCTGGAACGTCGGGCGGGCTGGTTGCTCGCTGTGGCCGGGTTTGCCGCTGCGGTGACGATGCTGGAACTGGTGTTCGATCCGCGTTATCGCAGCTTCCCGAGTGTCGCATTCATCCTGCCGGCACTGGTCTATCTGTGCCGACCGGTGAGCGTCCCGCGTCGGGAGATAGCCCTGCTGACCTTCATCATCGGTGCTGGCATTGCGCCGCAGCTGTATCGTGAAGGTTTGCAGAATCAGCAGGCCTGGGGTTGGGCACTGGTGAGTGTGTTGATGGTTGCAGCGTTGTGGCGCAGCTTGCGGGTTCGCAAAGGATAAATTTTCAGCGCCCGCCACGGCCTCATCGCGGGCAAGTCGGGTCGCCGCATCGCTCGCTCCTACAGATTTATGTCGGTCACAGCATTGATGAACGGCGAAATACTGTAGGAGCGAGCGATGCGGCGACCCGACTTGCCCGCGAAGACTGACTGTCAGGCGCTACGAGACGCTCGAACCAACCGCAACCCGGCAATCACCACCGCAAAAACAGCCAAAGTCGTGTTGTACAACGCCAACGCCGGAAACCCGAACACCAACGCCAGCACGGCCAACCACCACCCTGCCCGGCCCGGGAGCACAAAACCGATAACCGCTGCCGCCAATGCCACGAAGCCCAAGACGTTGAAGTGAATCATCAGGCCCAGGCTCGAACGAACCTGGCATTCCCAGCGGCTCGCTTCATCCACGCAGATGCCGACCCATTGAGCATCCTCCATAAAGCCATAACGCGCGCCATAACTGGCGGCCAGCCATAACGGCAGGAGAACGAGCAGAAGAATCACAGGCAGACGGCGGGACATGTAGCACTCCAGTAATCGAAAACGGCGGCCAGCTTAATCCTCCGCCAGCGGTAAGCAAACGCGTGCAAGAGATAATTAGTCACGAAATAGCTGCAAAGTGTATCGTCCAGCTACCATTACTCCGAATTTAGGCCTGATTGGTGCCGATCCATGGCACTTTGGCGCACACCCCGCGGTCATAGCCTGCGAACTTCATTCGGCACCTTTCTCTAAGGGATCTAGTCATGCTCCGTTCCTTGCGCTTCGCCGCCCTGTTTGGCGGCCTTATTTTGAGTGCGTCCGCACTGGCCGTCGATATCGACGCTGCCAGCTATGGCTACCCCTTGACCAACCCGTTCGAGGCGACCATCGCCACGACACCGCCGCACTTGCGTCCGGAGTTACCGCTGGACGATGACATCGATCAGGAAACCCGCAGCGTCACGTTACGCCCGGAGCGTGAATTCGATTTGCCGGACAACTTCTGGCCGGTGAAGAAACTCACCTACCGCATCGCCACACAAGATAAAGCTGCACCGCTGATCTTCCTGATCGCCGGCACCGGCGCGCGCTATGACAGTACCCATAACGAATACCTGAAGAAGCTCTACTACAAGGCCGGCTACCACGTGGTGCAACTGTCATCGCCCACCAGCTTCGACTTCATGAGTGCCGCCTCACGCTTCGCCACACCCGGCATCACCAAGGAAGACGCCGAAGACATGTACCGGGTGATGCAGGCCGTGCGCGCACAAAACCCGAATGTGAACGTTACCGATTACTACCTGACCGGCTACAGCCTGGGTGCATTGGACGCGGCATTTGTCGCACACCTGGATGAAACCCGCCGCAGCTTCAATTTCAAGAAAGTCTTGCTGCTCAACCCGCCGGTCAACCTCTACACCTCGATTACCAACCTGGACAAGCTGGTCCAGACCGAGGTCAAGGGCATCAACAACAGCACCACGTTCTATGAGCTGGTGCTGGACAAACTGACCCGCTACTTCCAGCAGAAAGGCTACATCGACCTCAACGATGCGCTGCTCTACGACTTCCAGCAGTCCAAGCAGCACCTGAGCAACGAACAGATGGCCATGCTGATCGGCACCTCGTTCCGCTTCTCGGCAGCCGACATTGCCTTCACCTCGGACCTGATCAACCGTCGCGGCCTGATCATTCCACAGAAATACCCGATCACCGAAGGCACCACCCTCACGCCGTTCCTCAAACGCGCGCTGCAGTGCGACTTCGACTGCTACATCACCGAACAGGTCATCCCGATGTGGCGCGCCCGCACCGACGGCGGCAGCCTGCTGCAACTGATCGACCAGGTCAGTTTGTATGCACTCAAGGACTACCTGCACGACAGCCCGAAAATCGCCGTCATGCACAACGCCGACGACGTGATTCTCGGCCCTGGCGACCTCGGCTTCCTGCGCAAGACCTTTGGCGATCGCTTGACCGTTTATCCACTGGGCGGCCATTGCGGCAACCTTAATTACCGCGTCAACAGCGACGCCATGCTGGAGTTCTTCCGTGGCTAAATATCTCCTGCTTATCGCAGCGCTACTCTGCGCAGGCGTCGCCAATGCCGACAACAGCAAAGCCAACGTACCGGTCGTGATTGACAGTGATGGCTTCAAGGAGCCGCTGAGCAAACTCAAATTCAACCCGGGGCTGGATCAGCGCGAGTTCGAACGCTCGACGCTCAACGCGCTGAACATCTATGACCCGCTGGAAGTGTGGAACCGCCGCGTCTACCACTTCAACTACCGCTTCGACCAATGGGTGTTCCTGCCAGTGGTCGATGGCTATCGCTACATCACACCGAGTTTCCTGCGCACCGGTGTCAGCAACTTCTTCAACAACCTCGGTGACGTGCCGAACCTGTTGAACAGCCTGCTGCAGTTCAAGGGTCAGCGCTCGATGGAAACCACTGCGCGCCTGCTCCTCAACACCACCGTCGGCATCGCCGGCCTGTGGGACCCGGCCACCGCCATGGGGCTGCCGCGCCAGAGCGAAGACTTCGGCCAGACGCTGGGCTTCTACGGTGTACCCAGCGGCGCCTACTTCGTGTTGCCGATCCTCGGCCCTTCGAACATCCGCGACACCGGCGGTCTGGTGGTGGACTTCAGTGCGGAATCGGCGATCAACTTCCTGAACGTCTCCGAGGTCAGCTCCAACCATCCTGAGGTCTTGCTACTGCGTAGCGTCGACAAGCGCTACCAGACCGGCTTCCGCTATGGCCAGCTGAACTCGCCGTTCGAGTACGAGAAAGTGCGCTACGTGTACACCGAGTCGCGCAAGTTGCAGATCGCCGAGTAACTCCATCGGCGACAAAAAAGGCCGTTCGATGCGAATCGAACGGCCTTTTTCATGCCCGATGGATCAGACACCACCCTCTCCTGTAGGAGCCGAGCTTGCTCGCGATGGCGGCGTAACAGCCGACATAGATGTCGAATGTTATGGCCTCATCGCGAGCAAGCTCAGCTCCTACAGGTTCAGCTTTTGACTACACGCCAGATTTTGCTCGCAGCCATGACGCCGGCCAACACCACCGCCCCCGCCACAATCCCCGCCACCGCATTCAGCAACGTCGGCACGACAAACCCGGCGCCGCCCGCCCCTGCGCTGACGCTTTCAATCCAGTGATGAACCACCGGCACGCCGTGGGTGAGAATTCCGCCACCCACCAGGAACATCGCCGCCGTGCCGATCACCGATAGACTTTTCATCATGTACGGAGCTGCACGCAGGATTCCGCCACCGATGCTTTTGGCGATCTGCCCAGGCTTCTGGGTCATCCACAAGCCGAGGTCGTCGAGTTTGACGATGCCGGCCACCAGGCCATACACGCCGACGGTCATGACGATGGCAATGCCCGAGAGGACGATGACTTGCTGGGTCAGCGGAGCATCTGCCACGGTGCCGAGGGTGATGGCGATGATTTCTGCCGAGAGAATGAAGTCGGTACGGATGGCGCCCTTGATCTTGTCTTTCTCGAACGCCACCAGATCGACCGCCGGATCAGCCACGGCCTCGACCAGTTCTGCATGCTCGGCCTGGTCTTCAGCCTTGCTGTGCAGGAATTTATGCGCCAGTTTTTCGAACCCTTCGAAACACAGGTAAGCGCCGCCGATCATCAATAATGGCGTGACCAGCCAGGGAATGAACGCGCTGATGGCCAACGCCGAGGGCACCAGGATCAGCTTGTTGAGAAACGAGCCCTTGGCCACCGCCCACACCACCGGGATTTCCCGCTCGGCACGCACGCCGGAAACCTGTTGGGCATTGAGCGCCAGATCGTCGCCGAGCACGCCGGCAGTCTTCTTGGCGGCCATTTTGGTCATCAACGCCACATCGTCGAGTACCGCGGCGATGTCGTCGATCAGCAACAGCAAACTGCTTCCTGCCATGAATCAGGTTTCCTTCTTGAATGGATGCCGCGCAGCATAACGCGGCCGGGTGCCCCACGGGGCATTCTTGAGCGCCGCGCGAGGCCGGTGCTACCATGCGCAACCGCCAGAACAGGCAAGGAACCCCCTGGTTTATGAGCACTATCCGCGAGCGCAACAAAGAACTGATCCTGCGTGCCGCCAGTGAAGAATTTGCCGACAAGGGCTTCGCTGCGACCAAAACCAGTGACATCGCAGCCAAGGCGGGATTGCCCAAGCCCAACGTCTACTACTACTTCAAATCCAAGGAAAACCTCTACCGCGAGGTCCTGGAAAGCATCATCGAACCGATTCTGCAGGCCTCGACACCGTTCAACGCCGATGGCGTGCCGAGTGAAGTGCTGAGCGGCTACATCCGCTCGAAAATCCGCATCTCCCGCGACCTGCCCTTCGCCTCCAAGGTGTTCGCCAGCGAAATCATGCACGGCGCGCCGCACCTGAGCGCTGATCTGGTTGAACGGCTCAACGGCCAGGCCAAGCACAACATCGACTGCATCCAGACCTGGATCGACCGCGGCCAGATCGCCCCGATCGACCCCAACCACCTGATGTTCAGCATCTGGGCCGCGACCCAGACCTATGCCGACTTCGACTGGCAGATTTCCGCAGTGACCGGAAAGGCCAAGCTCGACGAGGCCGACTATGAAGCGGCGGCGCAGACGATTATCCGGTTGGTGCTCAAGGGGTGTGAGCCTGATCGGTAGACCGCGGCGCCCCCATCGCCAGCAGGCTGGCTCCCACAGTGGATCTCTGACACTCAGATGATCCACTGTGGGAGCCAGCCTGCTGGCGATGGGGACGACTCGGTTTTTGGATCAAACCCAGATCGCATCCCACAGAGGATAGTCGCCAAGCCGCTCGACCAACCCGGCCCGCAACGGGTTAGCCACAACATACCGGGCAACCTTTACCAAGTCCTCTTCACGACGCAGCGCTCGATCATGAAAACCTCGCTGCCAAAGACTCACGCCACGACCGGTAGACAGATTCACTGCCTTGGTACTCAACGATTTGGTCCTTTGCATCAGTCCAGCCAGCGAGCCCTCCTGCAACTCAATCAGCCAATGAAAGTGATCGGGCATGACAACCCAGGCAAGTGAATGCGCCAATCCAAGATTCTGTGCATTTCGAAATTGATCGACGACCAGCCTGCCCAAGGTGAAATCCTTGAAAACGGGGGTCCGGTGAAGTGTGTTGGTGGTTAACAGATAGATTCGATTGGCTTCGGCATAGCGCCCGACTCGCAATCGGTATGCTGCAGGTAAATACGGCATTCCTTTGCCTCCCATGATCAGATCAGGAGAAGGCTAGCTCTATGGACTCAAGTGGATGGGGCAGACTGTTGGCTGGATGTGTCTGGTAGACAGCGATCGCGAGCAGGCTCACTCCTACAGGGGATTTGTTGTGTTCAGACATTTTGTGTCCAACCCCGATCCATGTAGGAGTGAGCCTGCTCGCGATAGCGGTTAATCAGTCACCGCAAATCAAGCAGTAACCCCAGCATCCGCCTGCAACCCCAACGCCTCAATCGCGTTGATCGCACATTGCTCATCAACATCAGAAAGATCACCGCTGATACCCACAGCCCCCAGCACATTCCCGTCCTGATCCCGAATCAATACACCGCCCGGTGCCGGCACAACGCTGCCCTGCCCCAGACTGTTCAAAGCGGCGATAAACGCCGGTCGTTGTTGCGCGTCCAGCGCCAGCAGGCGTGAGCCTTTGCCCAGGGCGATGGCGCCCCAGGCTTTGCCGATGGCGATCTGCGGGCGCAGCAGACTGGCGCCGTCTTCGCGCTGCAGGGTGACCAAATGCCCACCTGCATCCAGTACTGCGATGGTTAATGGAGCCGCCGAGATTGCACGCCCTGCGGAGATAGCCTGATTGGTCAGGTTGACTGCGACTTTCAAGGTTAAAGCGCTCATGGTGCCGTCCTCATTTTGTTATAGGGAAAGCTGCTGGACTGCGTTTTGTTCAGAAGTCCTATGCAACAAATAGAACACAATGAATTATTTTTTTGTATACAATAATTTTCGAAAAGCGCCACATGCGACGAAAAGCCACAGTAGAACGGGCTTCCGACGAATGAAACGGCCGCTTGAGAAAATGGATTGACCTGCGCCGTCCGCCGTGAATACACTCTGCGCAAAGCCACTTGTATACAATTACAAAACGTAAGAGGCACAAAACCATGAGCAAAATGAGAGCAATCGAAGCCGCCGTTCTGGTGATGCGCCGTGAAGGGGTTGATACCGCTTTTGGCATCCCCGGCGCCGCGATCAACCCGCTGTACTCCGCCTTGCAGAAGGTCGGTGGCATCGATCACGTCCTTGCTCGCCACGTTGAAGGCGCCTCGCACATGGCCGAGGGCTACACCCGCACGAAGGCCGGCAACATCGGCGTGTGCATCGGCACTTCGGGACCTGCCGGTACCGACATGGTCACCGGGCTCTACAGCGCCTCGGCCGACTCGATCCCGATTCTTTGCATTACCGGCCAGGCACCCCGCGCCCGTATGCACAAGGAAGACTTCCAGGCTGTCGACATCACCTCGATCGTCAAGCCAGTGACCAAGTGGGCAACCACCGTCATGGAACCGGGCCAGGTGCCTTACGCGTTCCAGAAAGCCTTCTACGAAATGCGCTCCGGCCGTCCAGGCCCGGTGCTGATCGACCTTCCGTTCGACGTGCAGATGGCTGAAATCGAATTCGACATCGACGCCTACGAACCACTGCCGCTGGCCAAGCCAACCGCTAACCGCGTGCAAATCGAGAAGGCGCTGGCCATGCTCGATCAGGCCGAGCGTCCGTTGCTGGTGGCCGGTGGCGGCATTATCAATGCCGACGCCAGCGAGTTGCTGGTGGAATTCGCCGAGCTGACCGGTATTCCGGTGATCCCGACCCTGATGGGCTGGGGCACCATTCCGGACGATCACCCGTTGATGGTCGGCATGGTTGGCTTGCAAACCTCGCACCGTTACGGCAACGCCACCCTGTTGAAATCCGACGTGGTGCTCGGCATCGGTAACCGTTGGGCCAACCGTCACACTGGTTCCGTGGACGTGTACACCGAAGGCCGCAAGTTCATTCACGTTGATATCGAAGGCACTCAGATCGGCCGCGTGTTCACCCCGGACCTGGGCATCGTTTCCGACGCCGCTGCCGCACTGACCGTGTTCATCGAAGTCGCTCGCGAATGGCAAGCCGCCGGCAAGCTGAAAAACCGCAGCGCCTGGCTGCAAGACTGCCAGCAGCGCAAATCCAGCCTGCAGCGCAAGACTCACTTCGACAACGTGCCGGTCAAGCCGCAACGCGTTTACGAAGAAATGAACCAGGTGTTTGGCAAAGACACGTGCTACGTCAGCACCATCGGTCTGTCGCAGATTGCCGGCGCGCAGTTCCTGCACGTCTACAAACCGCGTCACTGGATCAACTGCGGTCAGGCCGGTCCTCTGGGCTGGACCATTCCTGCAGCGCTGGGCGTGGTCAAGGCTGATCCGACCCGTAAAGTTGTGGCGCTGTCGGGCGACTATGACTTCCAGTTCATGATCGAAGAATTGGCGGTGGGCGCGCAGTTCAAGCTGCCGTACATCCACGTGGTGGTGAACAACTCGTACCTGGGGCTGATTCGTCAGGCTCAGCGCGGTTTCGACATGGACTACTGCGTGCAGCTGTCCTTCGACAACCTGAACGCTCCGGAACTCAACGGTTACGGTGTCGACCACGTCGCGGTCGCCGAAGGCCTGGGCTGCAAGGCGCTGCGTGTGTTCGAACCGAGCGAGATCCAACCTGCCCTGCGCCGGGCTCAGGAGCTGATCGAAGAGTTCAAGGTGCCGGTGATCGTCGAGATTATTCTGGAGCGTGTGACTAACATTTCCATGGGCACCGAGATCAACGCGGTCAACGAATTCGAAGACCTGGCGCTGGTCGGCAACGATGCGCCAACCGCGATTTCGTTGCTCGATTAACTGCTGATCGTTCCCAGTGTGGGAGCGAGCCTGCTCGCGAAGGCGGCTTCACATCCAACAAAGATGTTGGCTGACACACCGCTTTCGCGAGCAGGCTCGCTCCCACAAGGGACCTCACACTCATACGGGAGACCACCATGCCGCGTTTCGCAGCCAACCTGTCCATGCTGTTCACCGAGCAGGATTTTCTTGCCCGTTTTGAAGCTGCCGCCAAGGCCGGCTTCAGTGGTGTCGAATACCTGTTCCCTTACGACTTCAGCTCCGCCGAGATCAAAGCCAAGCTCGATGCCAATGGCTTGACCCAAGTGCTGTTCAACCTGCCAGCCGGTGATTGGGCCAAGGGCGAGCGCGGTATCGCGTGCCTGCCGGACCGGGTTGAAGAGTTCCGCGCCGGTGTCGACCTGGCGATTGCCTACGCGAAAGTGTTGGGCAACACCCAGGTCAATTGCCTGGCCGGTATTCGTCCACAAGGCATCGACGACGCCTCCGTGGAAAAAACCTTCGTCGCCAACCTCAAATACGCCGCCGACAAGCTGCAAGCGGCGGGCATCAAACTGGTGATGGAAGCGATCAACACCCGCGATATCCCGGGTTTCTACCTGAACAACACGGCGCAAGCCCTGTCGATTCGCGAACAGGTCGGCAGCGCCAACCTGTTCCTGCAATACGACATCTACCACATGCAAATCATGGAGGGTGACCTGGCCCGCACCATGGCCGCGCACCTGGGCGAGATCAACCACATCCAGTTGGCCGATAACCCGGGGCGTAACGAACCGGGCACCGGTGAAATCAACTACCGCTTCCTGTTCGAACACCTGGACCGTATCGGTTATCAGGGTTGGGTCGGTTGCGAATACAAGCCGCTGACCACCACCGAAGCAGGTTTGGGCTGGCTCAAAACCCATAACGCGATCTGACGCAGATCCCCTGTAGGAGCGAGCCTGCTCCGGGCGGCGTTCCGACGATGAGGCCAGCACATTCGACATTGATGTTGCCTGACATACCGCTATCGCGAGCAGGCTCACTCCTACAAAAAGCAACGCTCCCCTATTTGCTTGAAGCAGCAATAAAAACAAGAGGATTTTCTCATGGCTAAAATCGGATTTATCGGCACCGGCATCATGGGCCACCCAATGGCGTTGAACCTGCAGAAAGCCGGTCACAACCTGTTCCTGTCGGCGCACCACGACCCTGCGCCTGCTGACCTGATTGCCGGTGGCGCCGTCGCCCTGGCGAACCCGAAAGAAGTCGCGCAAGAAGCCGAATTCATCATCGTCATGGTCCCGGATACTCCGCAGGTCGAAGACGTGCTGTTCCGCGCCGACGGTGTTGCGGCCGGTGTCGGCAAAGGCAAAGTCGTGATCGACATGAGCTCGATCTCGCCAACCGCCACCAAAGCCTTCGCTGCCAAAATCAACGAAAAAGGCGCTCAGTACCTCGACGCGCCAGTGTCCGGTGGTGAAGTCGGCGCCAAGGCTGCGACCCTGAGCATCATGGTTGGCGGCGATGCCGATGCCTTCGAACGCGTTCTGCCGCTGTTCCAGGCGATGGGCAAGAACATCACCCTGGTGGGCGGCAACGGCGACGGTCAAACCGCCAAAGTGGCTAACCAGATCATCGTGGCGCTGAACATTCAGGCCGTGGCCGAAGCCCTGCTGTTTGCTTCGAAAAACGGTGCCGATCCAGCCAAGGTCCGTGAAGCGCTGATGGGCGGTTTCGCCTCCTCGAAGATCCTTGAAGTACACGGCGAGCGCATGATCAAAGGCACCTTCGACCCAGGTTTCCGCATCAGCCTGCACCAGAAGGACCTGAACCTGGCCCTGGCCGGCGCACGCGAACTGGGCATCAACCTGCCGAACACCGCCAACACCCAGCAAGTGTTCAGCACCTGCGCGGCCATCGGTGGCAGCAACTGGGACCACTCGGCGCTGATCAAGGGCCTGGAACACATGGCGAATTTCTCGATTCGCGATAAATAAGACCCGCACTACCGAGGGCCTGCCTGGCCCTCTGTAGGAGCAAGGCTTGCCCGCGATGGAATCGCCTCGGTGCAGCAGAAACACCACAGTGTCTGCATCGCGGGCAAGCCTTGCTCCTACAGGGGCCGTGCATGGCTCGATATCCCTAATAACAAGAAATCCGGGAGCCCGCCATGTCGGTCAATCCGCAACAATTCCTGCGCGAGCTGTTTGCCACAGCCATCGACGCGGCCCATCCGCAGCAAGTCCTCGAAGCCCATTTGCCCAAAGACCGCAGCGGTCGGGTGATCGTCATCGGTGCTGGCAAAGCCGCCGCGGCCATGGCCCAAGTGGTGGAGCGTTGCTGGCAGGGTGAAGTATCAGGTCTAGTGGTGACACGTTACGGTCACGGCGCCCCGTGTGAAAAAATCGAAGTGGTCGAAGCCGCTCACCCGGTGCCCGACGCTGCCGGTCTGGCGGTCGCCAAACGCGTGCTGGAACTGGTCAGCAATCTGACCGAAGACGACCGCGTGATCTTCCTGCTCTCGGGCGGTGGCTCTGCCCTGCTGGCGTTGCCCGCGGCCGGCATCACCCTGGCCGACAAGCAGTCGATCAACAAAGCCCTGCTCAAATCCGGCGCCACCATTGGCGAAATGAACTGCGTGCGCAAGCACCTCTCGGCGATCAAGGGCGGCCGTCTCGGCAAAGCCTGCTGGCCTGCCACTGTTTATACCTATGCGATTTCCGATGTGCCGGGCGACCTCGCCACGGTCATCGCCTCCGGCCCCACCGTGGCCGACCCGAGCACCTCGGCCGAAGCCCTGGCGATCCTCAAGCGCTACAACATCGAAGTCCCGCTCTCGGTGCGCAACTGGCTGCAGAGCCCGGAATCAGAGACGGTCAAACCCGGCGATCCGAGCCTGGCGCGCAGTCACTTCCAGCTGATCGCCCGCCCGCAGCAGTCGCTTGAAGCTGCTGCGGTGAAATGCCGTCAGGCCGGGTTCAGTCCACTGATCCTCGGCGACCTGGAAGGCGAATCCCGCGAAGTGGCCAAGGTTCATGCCGGTATCGCCCGTCAGGTCGTGCTGCACGGTCAGCCATTGGCGGCGCCTTGCGTGATCCTCTCGGGCGGCGAAACCACGGTCACCGTACGCGGCAACGGCCGTGGCGGACGCAACGCCGAATTCCTGCTGAGTCTGACCGACAGCCTCAAAGGTCTGCCCGGCGTCTACGCGCTGGCCGGCGACACCGATGGCATCGATGGCTCCGAAGACAACGCCGGCGCAATCATGACCCCGGACAGCTACGCCCGCGCCGCCGCCCTCGGCCTGAGCGCCAGCGACGAGTTGGACAACAACAATGGCTACGGCTATTTCGAAGCGCTGGACGCACTGATCGTCACTGAGCCGACCCGCACCAACGTCAACGACTTCCGTGCCATCCTGATTCTCGAGAGCCCTAAAAATGACGCCTGACAAGAAGGTTAAAATCCTCGCCACCCTCGGTCCTGCCACTAAAGGGATCGACGACATCCGTGAGCTGGTGCAGGCCGGGGTCAACATCTTTCGCCTGAACTTCAGCCATGGCGATCACGCCGACCACGCCCAGCGTTATCAGTGGATTCGCGAAGTCGAGCGCCAGCTGAATTATCCGCTGGGCATTCTGATGGACCTGCAAGGCCCGAAACTGCGGGTCGGCAAGTTCGCCGAAGGCAAGGTGCAACTGCATCGCGGTCAGGCTTTGCGCCTGGACCTTGACCCGACACCGGGTGATGAACGCCGGGTCAACCTGCCTCACCCGGAAATCATTGCCGCACTCGAACCGGGCATGGACCTGTTGCTGGACGACGGCAAGCTGCGTCTTCGCGTGGTCACCAAGTACTCCGACGCCATCGACACCACCGTGCTCAATGGCGGCGAGCTGTCGGATCGCAAAGGTGTGAACGTGCCGCAAGCGGTGCTGGAACTGAGCCCGCTGACCGCCAAGGACCGTCGCGATTTGAGCTTCGGTCTGGAGCTGGGTGTGGACTGGGTCGCGCTGTCGTTTGTGCAGCGTCCGGAAGACATTCGCGAGGCGCGCGAACTGATCGGCGACAAAGCGTTTTTGATGGCCAAGATCGAGAAGCCTTCGGCCGTGACGCAACTGCGCGAGATCGCCGAATTGAGTGACGCGATCATGGTTGCTCGCGGTGACTTGGGCGTGGAAGTGCCGGCCGAAAGCGTGCCGCAGATTCAGAAAAACATCATCACCATCTGCCGTCAGCTCGGCAAACCGGTGGTGGTGGCGACCCAGATGCTCGAGTCGATGCGCTTCTCCCCTGCCCCGACCCGTGCCGAGGTGACCGACGTGGCCAACGCCGTGGCCGAAGGCGCGGATGCGGTGATGTTGTCGGCGGAAACCGCGTCCGGCGAGTACCCGCTGGAAGCCGTGCAGATGATGAGCAAGATCATTCGTCAGGTGGAAAACGGCCCGGACTATCAGGCGCAACTCGACGTGAGCCGGCCGAAGGCTGAGGCGACTGTTTCTGATGCGATCAGCTGCGCGATTCGTCGCATCAGCAATGTGCTGCCGGTGGCGGTGCTGGTGAATTACAGCGAGTCCGGCACCTCGAGTTTGCGTGCGGCGCGGGAACGGCCGACGGTACCGATCCTCAACCTGACGCCGAACCTGCAAACCGCTCGCCGGTTGACGGTGGCGTGGGGCGTGCACTCGGTGGTCAATGATCGGCTGCGGCAGGTGGATGAAGTGTGCTCAACGGCGCTGGAGATTGCCCAGGCGCAGGGCATGGCCAAGCGTGGCGACACGTTATTGATCACGGCGGGTGTGCCGTTTGGGCAGCCGGGGTCGACTAACTCTCTGCGCATAGAGACGCTGATTTAGCGCCCATACCGGCCCCATCGCGAGCAAGCTCGGCTCCTACGGTTCGTGGAGGACCTGTAGGAGCCGAGCTTGCTCGCGATGCAGGCAACTCGGTCCCTTTGACACACAGATAAAAAATGCCTGCCAACCACTTCAACACCCACTGCCCCGACTGGGCCACTGCCCTGCTCAATGGCTTCAGCCAGATCTTTCTTCAGCGCCATCCGCTGTGCGGTCTGCTGTGCCTGTTGGCCATTCTTTTCACCGCGCCTGCCCTGCTCGGCGGTGCACTGCTGGGCGGTGTCGCCGGGTTGCTCACCGCGCAACGACGCGGCTACGCCAAGGCCGATCGGCAGGCCGGGCTCTTCAGTTACAACGGTGTTTTGCTCGGTTTGCTGCTGAGCCTTTATTTCCCGTGGTCAGCGATGTTGCCGCCGCTGATCATCGCCGCTGGCGGCCTGAGCGCGATGTTCACTCAACAGTGGCTCAAACGCGTCCGGGTCAGCCAATACCTGCCTGCCTACACCGCGCCCTTCGTGGGGCTGGGCTGGTTGCTGCTGTGCTTCGCCACGCCCTCGACAAATGCGCACTTGATCGAAATCAACACGCTGAACATGCTCGCCGCACCACTGAAAGGCCTCGGCCAGGTGATGTTCCTCGATCATCCGCTGGCCGGTGCGCTGATTGCCGTGGGTTTGCTGATCGCTGATCGCCGCGCATTCTGCTGGGCGTTGTTGGCGTCTGGGGCGGGCATGGGCTGGAGCATGCTGCATCACGACTTCTATACCGCATTGATCGGCCTCGGTGGCTATAACGCCGTACTCGCCGCCCTCGCCTTCAGCTCGCAGCGCCAGAAACCTTGGCTGCCGCTGCTCGGTATTGCATCAGCGCTGTTGCTGACGCCGGTGTTTGCCGCCATCGGTCTGCCAACGCTGACCGCGCCGTTCATCCTTTCCTGCTGGCTGATCCGCACGGTTGTTCAAATGCTCGGCAAGACCGCTGTCGCCCGTACGCCTTGCACTCTGGAGGAGAATCAACCTAGGCTTCGCTGATCATTGGTTCAGGCGTTTTCCATGGACAGCAGCAAAAACTGGCGTGAAGAGCTTTACGTCATGGTTTTCCAAAGCGACACCAAGGCCGGCCGGCGCTTCGACGGCATCCTGCTGTTGATCATCCTCGCCAGCATTGTGATCGTGATGCTCGACAGCATCGATTCCATTCACCAGAACTACGCCAACGTGCTGGCGTACATCGAGTGGGGCTTCACGGTCATCTTCGCCATCGAATACGGCCTGCGGCTGTACTGCTCACCCAAGCCGTTGCGCTATGCGTTCAGCTTTTATGGACTGGTGGATTTGCTGGCGATCGTGCCCGGTATCCTTGCGCTGTATTACGCCGATGCGCAGTACCTGCTGATCATCCGGATCATTCGGATGCTGCGAATTTTCCGCGTGCTCAAGCTGAGTCCGTATCTAAAGCAAGCCAACTATCTGATGTCCGCATTGCGCGGCAGCAAGCAGAAGATCGTGGTGTTTCTGGTCAGCGTCTGCACCCTGGTGACGGTGTTCGGTACGCTGATGTACGTGATCGAAGGCCCGGAGCACGGCTTCACCAGCATTCCCAAAGGGATCTATTGGGCTATCGTCACGCTGACCACCGTGGGCTTCGGCGACATCGTGCCTAAAACGCCGCTGGGTCAGGTGATTTCGTCACTGGTGATGATCACCGGTTACTCGATCATCGCCGTGCCGACGGGGATTTTTACCGCCGAACTGGCCAACGCGATGCGCGGCGAACAACTGCAACATGACTGCCCGGTGTGCAAGAAAAACAACCACGAGCATGGGGCGGCGTTCTGCTCACGGTGCGGGAATGCGTTGTTTAAGAAAATGGAATAAGCAAAGTACTTTTTAATCTTTAAAGGACTATGCGAGCCCCGTTATAGTCGCTGGCAAATTGCCTCACTTTTAAATAAAAACTTTACGAACAAGGAATGCGCAGTGAAAAAACTCTTTGGCGCCTCACTTCTGGCCGCTGGCCTGGCTCTGGCCAGCGTGGCTCAGGCCGCACCGACCCTGCTTAACGTTTCCTACGACGTGATGCGCGATTTCTACAAGGACTACAACACTGCCTTCCAGAAACACTGGCAAGCCGAGCACAACGAAAACATCACCCTGCAGATGTCCTTCGGCGGCTCCAGCAAACAGGCGCGTTCGGTGATCGATGGCCTGCCGGCTGACGTCATCACCATGAACATGGCCACCGACATCAACGCCCTGGCGGACAACGGCAAACTGGTCCCGGACAACTGGGTCACCCGCCTGCCGAACAACAGCGCGCCGTTCACCTCCGCCACCGTGTTCATCGTCCGCAAAGGCAACCCGAAAGCCCTGAAAGACTGGCCCGACCTGCTCAAGGACGGCGTGCAGGTGATCGTGCCAAACCCGAAAACGTCGGGTAACGGCCGCTACACCTACCTCTCGGCCTGGGGTTATGTGCTGAAAAACGGTGGCGACGAAAGCAAAGCCAAAGACTTCGTCGGCAAGCTGTTCAAACAAGCGCCGGTGCTGGATACCGGTGGCCGCGCCGCCACTACGACCTTCATGACCAACCAGATTGGTGATGTGCTGGTGACCTTCGAAAACGAAGCGGAAATGATTGCCCGTGAGTTTGGTCGTGATCAGTTCGAAGTCATTTACCCTAGCGTCTCCGCCGAAGCCGAGCCGCCAGTGTCGGTGGTCGACAAAACAGTCGACAAGAAAGGCACCCGCGCTGCTGCCGAGGAATACCTGAAGTACCTGTGGTCGCCGGAAGGTCAGGAAATTGCGGCGGCGAACTACCTGCGTCCGCGTGATCCGGCGGTGCTGGCCAAATACACCGACCGCTTCCCGAAAGTGGATTTCCTGTCGGTAGAGAAGACCTTTGGTGACTGGCGGACTGTGCAGAAGACCCACTTCAATGATGGTGGGGTTTTTGATCAGATCTACAGCGGTCAGTAATTCCTGAGCCCCACGAAAAAGGCGACCTGAGAAGGTCGCCTTTTTTGTGGTCGAACACAAAACTCGTGTTCGCTGAAGATCCCCTGTGGGAGTGAGCCCGCTCGCGATGACATTTATCCATTCGATAAATGTGTTGCCTGACACGCCGCTATCGCGAGCAGGCTCGCTCCCACAGGGTTTGCGCCAAGCAGTTACATCGGCGGTGTCACGCTGTCCTTGCGCGCCGAAATCGACTGAGCCATCAGCATCTCAACGGCACTTTTACACGTGAAGAGAGAACATAAGCACGCTATCGAACAGGATGTAGGTGAATGTATCATCGGACCTCAATATTTTGACGCAAGGTTTCTCGATGGACATCACACGCGTCCGTCACTCATTCCGCAACGGAATGATTGCTATCACTCCAAACCCTCTTCTGCCCATCCGATAGCCCTTTAGCCTGCGCGCATTCTCTTTTGCTCAGCGAGACCCGTTATGAACCCAGCGACCCAGGTGCCCCACGGCACCGCAACAATGACCCGAGGCATGGTGTTGCTATTCGCCTTCTGCTGCGGTGCCATCGTTGCCAACATTTACTACGCCCAACCGATCATCGGCCTGATCGCACCTGACATCGGCCTGACCAGCACCATGGCCAGCCTGATCGTTTCACTGACCCAGATCGGTTACGCGCTGGGTCTGTTCTTCCTGGTGCCACTGGGTGATCTGCTGGAAAACCGCCGCTTGATGATCATCACCACGGTGGTGGCGATTGCCAGTCTGTTGGGCGCTGCGTTCACCGACCAGCCAAACGTGTTTTTGCTGATCTCGTTGCTGGTGGGATTCAGTTCGGTGTCGGTGCAGATCCTGATCCCACTGGCCGCGCATCTGGCACCGGAAGAGTCTCGCGGGCGTGTGGTCGGCGGCATCATGGGCGGTTTGCTGCTGGGGATTCTGTTGGCGCGGCCGGTGTCCAGCGTGGTGGCTGACCACTTCGGCTGGCGCGCGATGTTTGTGATTGCGGCGGTGTTGATGGCGGCGATCAGCGTCGTGCTAGCGCTGACGATTCCCAAGCGCCAACCTGATCACAGTGCGTCTTACGGTCAATTGTTGGGTTCCCTGTGGACTCTGTTACTTCAACAACCGGTATTGCGTCAGCGCGCGTTTTATCAGGGGTGCATGTTCGCCACCTTCAGCCTGTTCTGGACCGCCGTGCCGCTGGAACTGGCGCGCAATCATGGCTTGTCGCAAACCCAGATCGCAATCTTCGCTCTGGTTGGGGCCATCGGCGCCATCGCCGCACCCATCGCCGGTCGACTGGCCGATGCCGGCCACACTCGCATTGCTTCACTGCTGGCCCTTTTGTTCGCCAGCCTGAGCTTCCTGCCGGCGTTCATCCATCCGGTCTACAGCGTCATCGGCCTCGCGGTCACCGGCGTGGTACTCGACTTCTGCGTGCAGATGAACATGGTGCTCGGCCAACGCGCGGTCTACGCCCTCGACGCCAAAAGCCGCAGCCGCCTGAATGCGTTGTACATGACCAGCATTTTTATCGGCGGCGCGTTTGGCTCCTCGGTGGCCAGTGCGGTGTATGAACACGGTGGCTGGTTGTGGATCGTGATTGTGGGTAGCGCATTTCCGCTGTTGGCGTTGTTGCGGTTCTTGAGTGTTTCAGAAAAGCGTTCGTTGGCGACGGCATAGTCCACCAATAGCTTCGCGGGCAAGGGTCAGGCGCCCGCGAAGGCGATGGTCTCGATTTCACTCAGTGCCGCACCAATTTCTCCATCGCCGCATCTGCCAGAAATGAAGAGCGGCTTTTGACATTGTGCTCACGCACATAACGATCGATACGCTGGATCACGTAGCCGGGCAGCGTCACATTGACCTTCTCGGTTTTGCCCATGTACGGCGCGATGTCCAGCTCAAGCATTCCCCAGCCCATGTCGGCAAAGTCCGGATTGCCACGGTGGGCGGCAGCAGACGTAGGCATGGGAATCGACTCCCCGTCAGCCGCAATCTCCTGAAGCATGATGTGGGCAATCTCGACCGCCGCGTTGTAGGCGTCTTCAAACGTATCCCCGGCCGTTACGGCGCCTGGAATATCGGGGATCTGAATACCGATGGCGGTGCTCTCGTCGCCCCACTCGATACAGATTGGATATTGCATTATGGATCTCCTGCGTAACTGGCTCCCGGGCAATGCAACCCGGCTCGCCTCCTGATGCTTTTGACCGTCCCGATCGGCAAATCCTTTTTCGGATGAGGGACGGGTATCGTGTACGGGTTGTATCGGTGTTTGAAGAGGTGATGGCTGCCGGTAATCCGATCCAGTATCCAGCCGGCCTCCTCCAACTCCTTGATCAATAGCCTGCTCTGCACCACTCGCCTCCTTGCTCAGGCCCAAACAAAAGTAACCCTAGAGTTATCTTTACTCAAGCACAAAAATCCGGAACGCGACGCTCGGTTGTTTTACAGAGTGTGATTGCGGGCCGCAGCATTCTTCCCAAGAATGGATGCTTTCGCTCAGCCTGATCCGTTACGCCGAGGTCAACCCGGATTACACTCTGCGTCCTGAGCCTGACGCGATGCTGGATGCGATTCGCGGCTGAACCGATCAAATGTCGCCTGAGCCGCGGCATGTTCTTTCAAGGAGTGAGCAATGACCCGACGTACGTTTCTCATCACCGGCGCCAGCAAAGGCATTGGCCGCGCGGTAGCCGAACACCTGGACCGCATGGGTCATCGGGTGGTCGGCATTGCCCGATCGCCCGACCTGAGCTTTCCCGGCATTCTGTTTCCGCTGGATCTGAGCGACAGGGCACTGACTCAGGAAGTGCTGGCGGAGCTGGCCAGGACTTATGAGTTCGACGGACTGGTGAACAACGTCGGGCTGGTTCGCCCCCAGGTGCTGGGGGAAATCGACCTCGACACGTTCGACGACGTGATGCGGGTCAACCTGCATTCGGCCTTGCAGGCGACTCAGGCACTGCTGCCGAATATGCGCGCCAAGGCCTGGGGTCGGGTGGTGAACATCTCCAGCCTGACCGTGCTGGGTATCACGCAGCGCACCGCTTACGCGGCGGCCAAAGCGGCGCTGATTAGCTTCACGCGATCCTGGGCGCTGGAACTGGCGCAAACCGGCGTAACAGTAAACGCCGTGGCCCCGGGCCCGACCGAAACCGAACTGTTTCGCGCCAACAACCCGCCGGGCAGCGAAGGTGAAGCGCGTTATCTGGCTGGCGTGCCGATGGGCCGTTTGGGGCAGCCGCAGGAGATCGCCGCGGCGATTGCGTTTTTGTTGTCCGAGCAGAGCGGGTTTATCACCGGGCAAACCTTGTTTGTCGACGGCGGGGCTTCGATAGGCAAAGCGGCGTTCTAACCAACAACACCCATCCCCTTGTGGGAGCGAGCCTGCTCGCGATGGCGGACCGTCAGTCACATTAATGTTGGATGTGCCGCCATCATCGCGAGCAGGCTCGCTCCCACAATTTGATCTCCACAAGGACTCAAAATGGACCGCCTCGCCGCAATGGAAACCTTCGTCTACGTGGTGGAAACCGGCTCGTTTTCCGCCGCCGCCCGGCGCCTGAATATCGGTCAACCCGCCGTCTCGAAAGCCATCGCGCATTCCGCGTCAACGCCGCCGAAGGTCTGCGTGCAGCCGTGCTCGCCCATCAAGGGCTGACCATGGCGTCCGAATGGATGTTTGCACCGGAATTGGCTAACGGTGCGGTCAGAGAAGTGATGAAGGATTGGACGTTGCCGAATCAGGACCTTTGGGCAGTGTTTCCCACGGGCAGAATGGCCAGTGCGAAGGCTCGGGCGTTTGTGGAATATGTGCAGGGGTTGTTGGCGAAAGAGATCTGATGTTTCGATTATTTCGTTTATTGCGATTTTCGATTAATTCGAATAGCCTGCCAACTTCGATTATTCAGAATATTGGAAACCGCCATGTCGCCTGTAATCCACCCGCCGATTACCTTGCCTATGGAGCGCGAAGTACAAGCTGCCATCGAGGGGCAGCGCGCCTTGGCGGCCTATCTTACGACTCAATTCGAAACTCAGCACATCCAGATTTTCGACGAGCAGAATGAAGCTCACACTGTCGAACTGCCCACCTCAGCCCTCAAGTTGCTGGTCGACATTCTGGCTGAGCTAGCAGCGGGCAACGCCGTCAAAGTGGTCCCGGTTCACGCGGAATTGACCACTCAGGAAGCCGCCGACCTGCTTAACGTCTCACGCCCACACCTGATCAAGCTGCTTGAATCCGGCGACTTGTCCTACCACAAAACCGGCAAGCACCGACGTGTGCGCTTTGCCGATTTGATGGACTATAAAAACCGGCGCGACACTGCCAGCGAGCAAGCAATGAAGCTTCTCGCCGAGCAGGCACAAGTGTTAAGGACAGGATACGAGTGAGGCAATCCTCTTTTACCGCTGTATATGACGCATGTGTTCTGTACCCCGCGCCCCTGAGAGATTTTCTGATGTGGCTCGCGCTTTCCGGACGTTTCAGAGCGAAATGGTCTTTGGAGATACACAACGAATGGAAACGCAATCTCCTAAAAAACCGTCCGGATCTAACCGCCGAGCAACTGGATCGCACGTCCGAGCTGATGGATCAGGCCTTACCCGACGCTTGTGTCACTGGATACGAAGTCCTGATTGAAGGGCTGACGCTGCCAGATATCGATGATCGACATGTGCTGGCAGCCGCCATTCGCTGCAACGCCAGCGTCATCGTCACGTTCAATCAGAAAGACTTCCCCGATAAAGCATTGGGCCCTTTCGGTATCGAGGCTCAGCATCCTGACGAGTTCGTCGACAACCTCTTCAACCTCGACCCGGCGGCAGTGGTCGCGGCGGCGCAACGCCAACGCAAGCAATTGAAAATGCCACCGATGAACGTCAGCAGCTATCTTGATCTTCTATTGCGCCAAGGCCTGGTTCAGTCGAGCAAGGCATTGTGCGAATACCGCGCCATTCTATAAACGACTTTCTCAGACTTCCAAAAGCAAAACGGCGATCCAAGGATCGCCGTTTCTGTTTACTGCCCGAATTGCCGTCCCAACCCGCCCGGCACGCCTTGGATATCAGTTTCTTCCCAAGGCCCGTTCGGGCTGATCGACCGGCTCCAGCCGTTATTCCAGCGGTAGTACGTGCGCTGGCGGTAGAAAGTGTTGGTCTGATCATCGAGAACGTACACGCCGAGCTTGGCATCCCAATGGCTGTTGCCACCCGGCGGCGGCGCGAAGCTGGCGGAGGTGCGTGGCAGCGGTTTGGCGGGCTTGGCCGGAATGCTCGGTTTGCTCGGAGTCGGTGTCGGGGACGGCGTCGGACGCGGCTGCGACGGCGGGATCGGTGGCAGCCGTTCAGGCTGCTGCGGTTGGACCACGCAAGCGCTTAA
Source organism: Pseudomonas sp. LS2P72 (assembly GCF_054897865.1). Taxonomy (NCBI): domain Bacteria; kingdom Pseudomonadati; phylum Pseudomonadota; class Gammaproteobacteria; order Pseudomonadales; family Pseudomonadaceae; genus Pseudomonas; species Pseudomonas sp. LS2P72. The sequence goes on along the minus strand of NZ_CM142708.1, from coordinate 2,288,596 downwards.
CCCCAAAACCATACTGAGCAGGGTGATACGAGCGATGGCGGTCATAGTGGCGTGTCCTGTCATTTGTCCGGGCTGTCGATGGTCAGTGTTTGCTGCGCAGTGGTGCTGCTGGCCAGAGGCTGGCTGCGACCGATCCATTCGCCGTCAGTCGGTTTGCCGGCGCGGGAGATGCGTGCAACCAGTTGGACTTCAGGGAAGTTCGACAGTTTCAACTGAGGCATCATTGCGTCGGCGTCGCCCAGCTCAACGGTCGCCGGCAAGTCGGCCACGGTCAGCCGTTTGGCGGCCAATGGCGCAGGAGGCCCTGCGGTGGCGCGGGCGAAAATGAATACGCTGTCGCCCGGCTGGACCTTGGCTTTCAGCTCTGGCGCCAGATCCACGCGCACCTTGAGCAATGCCGCAACTTTGGCAGCGGGCGCCTGGGTCACCTTGCCGCCGCTGGCTTCGAGTTTCTCAGTGGCCCGAGTGATGCCGCCTTGCAGCGCGGCGCGGGAACTGTCCTCCGGTGGCAGTTGCACCAGCAGGCGATTCCAGTAGTCGATGGCGTCCTGATAACGCTGGCTTTCAAAGGCAGCAATACCGAGCAAGCCAAGGCTGGTGACTTCTTTCGGATCGGCTTTGAGTGCTTCGTCGGTCAGGGCCTGAACCTTGTCCGACCACTTCTTGCCATCGGCGAAATACTGGGCCTGCGCCCATTGACCCAACAGTTCCGGCTGACGACCGGCCAGGTTCACCGTGCGTTCGAAGATCTTCGCCGCATCGCCAGGGCGATCCTGAGCCATGTACGTGCGACCGAGGAAATACAGACCTTCAGCCGAATCCGGCTGAGCCGCGACCGCACGCTCCAGACGACGAGTCATCTCTTCCATCGACTGCGGCGCCTGGGAGAATTCGCGGGTCAGTTCGACCTTGTCGCTCGCCCCAAATTGCAGATACAGGCCGAGGCCCAACACCGGCACCAGAATCGCCGCCAGCAACGGCCACGGCTTGCCCAGGCGGGACACGCGTGGCGCCTCGACGCCTTCAGTGTCGGCGAGCAATTCACGGGCAGCTTCGGCGCGACCGGTGTCCATTTGCGTGGCGTCGAGAACGCCCTCTTCCTGCTGAGTCTGCAACTCAGCCACGCGTTCCTGATACAGCGCGACGTTCAGGGCCGTACGATCCTCTTCAAGCTGGGCGCGACGGCCACGCAGAACGGGAATCAGCAGAAAACTCAGGGCAACCAGAAGTAGCAGACCTGCAGCGAGCCAGAAATCAATCATTCTTGGTTTTATCCAACAGGTGGTCGAGGCGCTCACGCTCCTCGGCGGAAAGCTCATCCTTGGTGTCGGCGCGTTGCACGCGACGACGGCGGACGATCACGGCGATGATCACAAAACCGCCCAGCAACAGACCGGCAGGGCCGAACCAGAGCACAGCAGTCTTGGCGTTCAGAGCGGGTTTGTAGCGGACAAAATCACCGTAGCGGTCGACCATGAAGTCGATGATCTGCTGGTTGTCCTTGCCCTCGCCGAGCATGCGAAAAATCTCTTTGCGCAGGTCGGCGGCGATCGGTGCGTTGGAATCGGCAATGTCCTGATTCTGGCACTTGGGGCAACGCAGCTCTTTGGTCAGCTCGCGAAAACGCTCGCGATCACCTTCTTTGGCGAACTCATAGGTGTCGATGGCCGCGTGCGCCACGCCGGCCATGCTCAAACCCAATACCGCGGCGGCTATCCAGCGCTTCATGGCTTGGCCTCATCAACCAGCGCCTGATACTTGGCGGCCAGTTTTTCGCGCCAGACCTGTTCATCAATCACGCCAACGAACTTGTCGCGGATGATGCCCTTGGCATCGATGAAGAAGGTTTCCGGAGCGCCGTACACACCCAGGTTCAAACCCAAAGTGCCTGCGTCGTCACGGATGTCCAGCTGATACGGATTGTGGAATTCCGCCAGCCACTTCAAGGCATCAGCGTTGACGTCCTTGTAGTTGATGCCGTAAATCACCACGCCCTGTTTGGCCAGTTTATTCAGCACCGGGTGCTCGACCCGGCAGGAAATGCACCACGTGCCCCAGACGTTTACCAATGCCGGTTTACCCAGAATGTCCGCCCTGGTCAGGGTCTTGTCGCCCTGCACGGCCGGCAGGGAAAACTCCGGGAACGGCTTGTTGATCATCGCCGAGGGCAACTCCGCCGGGTTCAGGAACAGACCGCGATAAAGGAAAACAGCCACCACCAGGAAAATCACCAGGGGCAACAGCATCAACCAACGTCTCATGCCGTGGCTCCCGTCATGCCCAGTGCTTCACGCACGCGGCTGTTCACCTTGACCCGGTAACGCCGATCGAATGCCGCGAGCAACCCGCCCAAACCGGTGAGCAGACCACCGAACCAGATCCAGCGCACGAACGGTTTGACGTGGACGCGAACGGCCCAGGCGCCATCGCCCAATGGTTCACCGAGTGCGACGTAGAGGTCGCGGGTGAAACCGGCGTCGATTCCGGCTTCGGTCATCACCGAATTCTGCACGGTGTAGAGGCGTTTTTCCGGGTGCAGCACGCTGACTTCCTTGCCGTTGCGGATCACCCGAACGGTGCCCTTGTCGGAGGTGAAGTTCGGCCCTTCGAAATGCTTGGCGCCTTCGAACACGAATTGGTAACCGCCCAGGTCCATAGACTCGCCCGGCGCCAGGCGCAAGTCGCGCTCGGCACTGTTCTGGCTCGACAGCACGACACCGAGGGCACACACGGCGATGCCGAGGTGAGCGACCTGCATGCCCCAATAACTGCGGGTCAGGGTCGGCAGGCCCTTGATCAGGCCTTTGTGGCGAGTCTTGTCGAAGATGTCACGCACACCGGCCAGCAACACCCAGGCCGCGAGCATGAACGTCGCAATCACTGCCCAATTGAAATCGCCATAAGCGACACCGGCGACCACGGCCAGCGCGGCGCTGCCGAGCAACACCGGGGTCAGCATGCTCAACAGCCATTTGACCGGGGTGTCTTTCCAGCGCACCAACATGCCGACCGCCATCACCATCATCAGCAAGGCCATCAACGGAATGAACAGTGCGTTGAAGTACGGCGGGCCGACCGACAGTTTGGCACCGGTCATCGCATCGAGAATCAGCGGATACAAGGTGCCGAGCAGGATCATCGAAGCGGCGACGACCAGCACCAGGTTGTTACCCAGCAGCAGGGTTTCCCGGGACCAGAGGTTGAAGCCGACGTGGCTCTTCACCACGGGAGCGCGCAGGGCAAACAGCGTTAGCGAGCCACCGACCACAAACAGCAGGAAGATCAGAATGAACACACCGCGCTCAGGGTCGGACGCAAAGGCGTGAACCGAGGTCAACACGCCGGAACGCACGAGGAAGGTCCCCAGCAAGCTCAACGAGAAGGCAGCGATGGCCAGCAACACGGTCCAGCTCTTGAACACACCACGTTTTTCCGTGACCGCCAACGAGTGAATCAGCGCCGTACCCACCAGCCATGGCATGAACGAGGCGTTTTCCACCGGGTCCCAGAACCACCAGCCGCCCCAGCCGAGTTCGTAGTACGCCCACCATGAACCGAGGGTGATGCCGATACCGAGGAAGGCCCAGGCGACGATGGTCCACGGACGGGACCAGCGAGCCCACGCCGCATCAAGACGACCGCCCAGCAGTGCTGCGATGGCGAACGCGAACGCCACGGAGAAACCGACATAGCCCATGTACAACATCGGCGGATGAACGATCAGGCCGATGTCTTGCAGCAAGGGATTGAGGTCACGACCGTCCGCAGGAATCTGCGGCAGGATCCGGGCGAAAGGGTTCGAGGTAAGGATCAGGAACAACAGGAAACCCGTGCTGATCATGCCCATCACCGCCAGCACGCGAGCCAGCATCACTTGCGGCAACTGCCGGGAGAACACCGACACCGCGAAGGTCCAGCCGCCGAGGATCAACGCCCAGAGCAGCAACGACCCTTCGTGAGCGCCCCACACCGCGCTGAACTTGTAGTACCACGGCAACGCGCTGTTGGAGTTGCTGGCAACGTAGGCGACGGAGAAATCGTCGGCCATGAAGGCGTAAGTCAGGCAACCGAAGGCGAACAGCAGAAACGTGAATTGCCCCCAAGCCGCTGGTTGAGCGAGGCTCATCCACAAGCGGTCACCGCGCCAGGCACCGAACAACGGCACCACGGCCTGAACCAGCGCAAAACACAGCGCCAGAATCATGGCCAGGTGGCCGAGTTCAGGAATATAAAGTCCGGACGTCATCGATCAACCCTCCTTCGCGGGCGTTGGAGCAGATTGACCGCTGTCTTTCAAAGCCTTGGTCACTTCTGGCGGCATGTACTTCTCATCGTGCTTGGCCAGCACTTCGTCGGCCACCACCACGCCGTCGGCATTGAGCTTGCCCAGGGCAACGATGCCCTGCCCTTCGCGGAACAGGTCCGGAAGGATGCCGCGGTAGCTGATGGTCACGGATTTATTGAAGTCGGTGACGATGAATTTCACGTCCAGCGAATCGCCGGAGCGTTGCAGCGTACCTTTCTCGACCATGCCGCCAGCGCGGATCCGCGTGTCTTGCGGGGCTTCGCCGTTGGCGATCTGGGTCGGGCTGTAAAACAGATTGATGTTCTGCTGCAGTGCGCTCAGGGCAAGGCCGACGGCAGCGCCGACACCGACCAGGATCGCGAGAATGATGATAAGACGCTTTTTGCGCAGCGGATTCACTTGCCGTTCTCCCGGCGCAGACGACGCGCCTCTTGTTGCAGATACCGCTTGCGGGCCAGGATCGGCGCCGCCACGTTGAGGGCCAGCACCGCCAGGCTAATGCCATAGGCTGACCAGACATACAGGCCGTGATGGCCCATGGCGAGAAAGTCGCCGAATGAAGCGAAACTCATCGAGCGACCTCCAGACTGTTCTGCACTTCGGCCTTGACCCAACTGGCGCGGGCTTCGCGCTTGAGCACTTCAAGGCGCATGCGCAGCAGCAACACCGCGCCGAAGAAACAGTAGAAACCCAGCACCGTCAGCAGCAGTGGCAGCCACATCTCGGCGGGCATTGCCGGTTTTTCGGTGAGGGTGAACGTCGCGCCCTGGTGCAGGGTGTTCCACCACTCCACCGAATATTTGATGATCGGGATATTGATCACCCCGACAATCGCCAATACCGCGCAGGCCTTGGCGGCACTGTCACGATTGCTGATCGCATTGCCCAGCGCAATAAGACCGAAGTACAGAAACAGCAGAATAAGCATGGACGTAAGTCGTGCATCCCAGACCCACCACGAACCCCAGGTCGGTTTGCCCCAGATCGCGCCGGTGACTAACGCCACGGCGGTCATCCAGGCACCGATGGGCGCCGCGCATTGCAGGGCGACGTCGGCCAGTTTCATCTTCCACACCAGACCGACAATGCCGCACACAGCCAGCATCACGTAGATGGACTGGGCCAGCATGGCGGCCGGAACGTGGATATAAATGATGCGAAAGCTGTTGCCTTGCTGGTAGTCCGGCGGCGCGAAGGCCAGGCCCCACACTACACCAACGCTGATCAGCAGCAACGCCGCGACGCTCAGCCATGGCAGCAGTTTACCGCTGATGCCGTAAAACCATTTGGGCGAGCCGAGCTTATGAAACCAAGTCCAGTTCATTACTGTTTCCATCACGGTTGCTGCTCGCCATCATGAGCAGCCAGGGCCTTTACTGGTTAAAAAACAACCAGACCTCATTATTCGCCGACGCTGATCTTCAGGCCAGCAGCTATTGCAAAAGGTGTAAGGGTTATCGCCAGGGCGGTCAGGCTACCAAGCCACAGGAGATAACCGGTCGCCGGCATGCCCTGCAATGCCGCCTGCAAGGCGCCACTGCCAAGAATCAACACCGGGATGTACAACGGCAGAATCAGCAGCGCCAGCAACAGACCGCCACGCTTCAATCCCACCGTCAGGGCTGCGCCCACCGCACCGAGCAGGCTCAGCACCGGTGTACCCAGCAACAACGAAAGCAGCAACACCGGCAGACAGGCGGTTGGCAAACCGAGCATCAATGCCAGCAATGGAGCGAGCAAAACCAATGCCAGGCCAGAGAAGGACCAGTGTGCCAGTACCTTGGCCAAAACCAGAAGAGGCAGGGGGTGCGACGAAAGGACCCACTGTTCAAGCGATCCGTCTTCGAAATCACTGCGGAAAAGCCCGTCCAGCGAGAGCAAAACCGATAAAAGGGCCGCTACCCAGACCAGCCCCGGAGACAAGGTTTGCAACAATTGAGACTCGGGTCCGACCGCTAACGGGAACAGGGAAACGACAATCGCGAAGAACACCAGCGGATTGGCCAACTCCGCCGGACGGCGGAACAACAATCGGGCTTCACGGGCGACCAACAGGCCGAAAACACTCATACGGCCCAGTTCCCCAGATCAATGTCGCGATAGCCGGCCGGCATCCGGGTCAGCGTGTGGTGAGTGGTCAGGACCACCATGCCACCGCGCTCGCAGTGTGCGGCCAGGTGTTCTTCGAGTTGCGCCACGCCTTGTTTGTCGAGCGCGGTGAACGGCTCATCGAGGATCCATAACGGCGGGCTTTCCAGGTACAACCGCGCCAACGCGACCCGGCGTTGCTGCCCGGCAGACAGCGTGTGGCAGGGAACATCCTCGAAACCGCGCAGTCCGACAGCCGTCAGCGCCTGCCAGATCGCTTCATGGGAGGCCGGTTGATGCAAGGCGCACAGCCAGCTCAAGTTCTCTTCCGGGGTCAGCAAATCCTTGATCCCGGCGGCATGGCCGATCCACAGCAGGTTGCGCGCCAGCTCAAAGCGTTGTTCGTTCAATGGCTGGCCGTTGAGCAGCACCTGACCGGCAGTCGGCTGCATCAGACCGCAAAGCAGACGTAAAAGGCTGGTTTTGCCACTGCCGTTGGGGCCACTGATTTGCAACATTTCGCCACTGGCCAGTCTCAATTCGAGATTTTCGAAGAGCAGCCGAAGGTCTCGCTCACAGGCGAGGGCAACGGTTTGCAGGACAGGACTGGTCAAGAGATCACGGGCCTTTTAGGTTCAAGTCGGCAGTGGAGCGGCCGTTAAAGATATGCAGGATAAATGCATTGGCGGCCCGTTCTAAGGAGCTGGATCAAGTATTTGAAATGTTTTCAGCGCCCCGGATACAACGGGGCGGCATTATACATGCCATGCCCCAACAGGGCGTGTTGACGTTAAATGATGGTCGCGCCGCTACCCCGGAAGGCGCAAGACTAGGCGTGAGAAGCGAAGTTTGGTATTCCAAGTATGTAACGAGTAACTACGTATTGCGCCTTCCGGGGTAGCGGCCCTTCGGGTTGGCGTTGTGAGCGAGCCATGCTGCGTTGCAAGACTTGGTAAGGAAACGACCCTTACCAGCGTCTTGCGCCTTGCCTGGCCCGCTCACAACGCCAACGCGATCCATCATTTAACGTCAACACGCCCTGTTCAAGAGGGCAATTTCCTCAGGTTGTGACCGCGTATGACAGGCGAAATGAACATCCTCCCGCTGCCGCAAACCACGCCCGCGACTTCGCGACCGCTGGTGGTGAGTGGCGACCTGCTGAAGTTACTGACGCCGATGGAGGGCCTGATCACTGCGGGCCAGACTGCCAAGGCCGAAGTGCTGTCGCTCAAGCAGGCGGATCAGACCTTTCAATTGTTGCTCAAGGTCACCCTCGACAGCGGCCGTCAGACCACGGTCCAGGCCACCAGCAGCCAACCGCTGCCTCAGGGCACCAGCCTGGCGATCAGCCAGCCGTCGGCGGGTAATCTGGCCGTCACCGTGCAACAGGCCATCGCCTCCAGCGTCGCCACTCTCACTCGTATCGACACGGCGCAACTGCCCGTCGGCACGCTGCTGCAAGGCAAAGTGCTGACCTCTCAGGTGTTGCCGCAGGTGCCGGGCCAGCCGACGGTGTTTCGCTCGATGGTGAGTCTGCTCAACACCGCGTTGAGCGGCAGCACCCTGAGCATCGACAGCCCGACGCCGCTGCGCATCGGCACCTTGCTGAGCGCGCTGGTGCAGGACACCCAGACGCTGAAGTTCGTGCCATTGAGCAGCCGCCAGGAGCAATTGGCCGTAACCCAACAACTGGTCAGTCAACAGAGCCGCCAGGGTTCGTTGGATGGCCTGCTCAAACTCCTGCAAAACCTGCCGTCCCAGAATCAGACGTCCAGTGATCTGCGAGCCGCGGTCGACAAGTTGCTCGCCGGCCTGCCCGATATTCAACAACTCAGCACACCAAAGGGACTGGCCCAGGCGCTGGCCAATAGCGGCCTGTTCCTTGAAGCCAAACTGCTCAGCGGTCAGAACCCGACACTGGCCCCGGACATGAAAGGCGATCTGCTCAAGTTGATCGCACAACTGACGCCCGGCCTGCCGGCCAACACCAATCTCAACGCGATCATTGCCGCCAACACACTGGCCCAGGCCATGCCGAACTTCGTGCGCAGCGCCCTCGGCATGCTCGGTCAGGTCAGCGCCAAACCGCAGCCAACCAGCTTCCCGCTACCCGAGCGCCTACTAAAGAGCATGGACGGCGAAGGCGATCTCGAGCACTTGCTGCGTTTGGCAGCAGCGGCAGTTTCGCGCCTGCAAAGCCATCAACTGTCGAGCCTGGAACAGACCGGCGTGACTGACGACGGTCGGTTGATGAGCACCTGGCAGCTGGAGATCCCAATGCGCAATCTGCAGGACATCGTGCCGTTGCAAGTCAAGTTCCAGCGCGAAGAAGCGCCCGAGAAAGAACAGCAGAACGAACGCCGCGACGAGCGCGAACCCAAACAACAATTGTGGCGAGTGGACCTGGCGTTCGACATGGAGCCCTTGGGCCCGTTGCAGATTCAGGCACAACTGATCAAAGGCAGCCTGTCCAGCCAGCTATGGGCCGAACGCCCGTACACCGCCAGCCTGATCGAAAGTCATCTGGCCGAACTGCGCCAGCGCCTGCTGGCGTCCGGCCTGAATGTCGGCGATCTCGATTGCCATCTCGGCACACCGCCACAAGGCCCTCAAACCCGTCTCGAACAACGCTGGGTCGACGAAACCGCATGAAAAACCCCAACACTCCGCGCCAGGCCATCGCCCTCAAGTACGACGGCAACCACGCCCCTACCCTCACGGCCAAAGGTGACGAAGCACTGGCCGAAGCCATTCTGAAGATTGCCCGCGATTATGAAGTGCCGATCTACGAAAACGCCGAGCTGGTGAAACTGCTGGCGCGGATGGAATTGGGGGAGAGTATTCCGGAGGAGTTGTATCGCACGATTGCCGAGATCATTGCGTTTGCGTGGAATTTGAAGGGCAAGTTCCCCAAAGGGCAAGATCCGGATGCGCCGATGGTCGAGAAAGATATTACTGATCGCGGGGATGATTACTAAGCAGGTGGCTCGCTTTGCATACAGCCACTGTCTTGTTTACCGTTCGTCGCCACTGTCAAATGTGACAGTAGCCAGTTTCCTTGCTGTCGTTGCCTGATATGAACGGCAGCGTCTAACTATCTCTTCCCGACGCTTCCTTAACGCAGGAGCGTCTCATGATCCCAACCTCTTCACACATCAATGACCCCGACAACGAAAACGGTTTGTTGCGCCTCTGGCCACCAAGGATTCCAGCGTTAATCACTCCGATAGATGGGGACGAGGGCTACCATGGCGGCATTGGCGCTGCTGCCTTGAATGCCGATCTCTTGGCCATCGTTGAGCCGTGGCTCGAGATAGAACTGGGTGACAAGTGCCTTTTCTTCTGGGATGACGACGTCTCCCCTATCGAAACGCAGTTCATCGACACGCCGGAGAAGCTTGAAGAAAAACTCTACTTCAACATCCCGGTAAAACAGATCCAGGACGGTAGCGCCTTTCCAGTGTTTTTTCGGGTCATACGTTCCGGCGGTAACCGCTCTGACTCAGACAAGCTCAATGTGCTGGTCAAACGAACGCTACCAGGCGGCGTCCTCGACAAGCCCGAGCCACTCGGTCACCCCGGGCTGCGTTACACCCTGATCCCGGACATCAAGGATGGAGTCGATAGGGAAATGGCTAGAAATGGCATAGCCATGCGTATCGAGCCCTATCAGCACATCACCGTGTTCGACCGCATCGTCGCGCGATGGGGTAATGAAGAACAGGTGATCCATTATCCGGTCACACCTGAGCAAATCAGCGATCCGCAAAACCATCCGATTCTGATCATGTTCGATGAACAATTGATCAAGCGTGCGGGTGATGGTAAGCATTTGATCACTTATCAGGTAATCGACCGTTGTGGGAACCGTCCACATGCCTATGCCCCTTGGGCAGTTGCCACTGACGTCAGCGTCAATGTGAATCGCATACCGGCACCGACCGTGACAGGCGAACGAGGGGGAGTGCTGGATCCCGCTTACGTATCCAACATTCAGGTTGTCGCTTCTGGTATCGGGCTGGCCGCTGGCGACAGTGTACGAGCTCACTGGCAAGGGCGGATAGAGCGCGAGACGGCACCCAAGACCTACTCAGGAAGCGGAACGCTAGAGTTTCCGATACCGCTCACCTGGGCCAATGAAAGCGACCAGAGCTCTGTCAGTGTCACCCTGCGCGTGGTACGTGCGGGCGAAAAACCTGTTGCCGAGTCTAAATCCTTCATGATCAAAACCACGATCAGCCTGAAGCCCCCCAAGGTTCTGGAAGCCTACGGTGCGCAGGGCGATCGTTTGAAAATGTCCGATATCTATGAGGCGAGACACGTCACGGTTCAGGTTCAACAATATGTCGGGATGGCGATCGGGCAAACCATACGGGTTCGCTGGGCCTCTGCGCGAAATATCTATGACAGCGTAATCACCACCGTGGCGGCTGTCGGCTCAATGGAGTTCCTCATTCCACGCATGGAATGTGTGGACTCCATTGGCAGTAAGGTTCCCGTCGGTTTCACCGTACGTACCTATCCCGACGGTCCCCTGCATCGTTCTGTTCCTCTGTCACTGGCGGTGGACGCTCAAGCATTTGTCCTGCCCCCTCCACGAATTACCCCGGACCACACCACAGTCACTGTCCGTTATCCGGCAATGGCCAGCGGATACCACGCGCGCGTCCGCCTGGGTGGAGTCATTACTCGCAAGACGGAGTGGCAAGACATGAAAACCGGTGTTACCGCAGAGTTTTCGATCCCGGCAAGCTGGATAGAAAAAAACAGATTCTTGTTGATCAACTACAGCGTCAATCGACCCGGCATAGACGAGCAGAGCCAGTTCTCTCAAGTATTAAGAGTAGAACTATAACCAGTACCGCCCATTGACTACGCACTTGTTTTTCCGAAGGAGCTAAAGACATGCCCACTGAACTGAAAACATTTAATCTTGTCGCACCCAAGGTTCTTGAGGCCTACGGCGCTGACGGAAAGCGCTTGAACTTCAACGACGTCTATAACAGCACCCACGTCAATGTCCAGGTGCCACATTACGTGGGCATGCTCAATGGACATACCGTGAGGGTACGTTGGACAAATGGTCGCTATAAATATGATACCGAGACATTGACCGTCGGCACCCCTGGCCCTCTGAACTTCAAAATCCCTCGACTTGAAATGATCGATTCGATTGGCGTCCTTGGGACGGGCAACTACTGCGTCCGCCTAAACCCAGGTGCGCCGCTGATTATTTCGAAATCACTGTCATTAAATGTTGACAAGCAAGCATTCGACCTCACTGAACCCAAACTTTCCGCTGACGGAAAGAAGGTGACAGTAAAATTTTTGAACATGACGCCCGGCTACACTGTCAGGGTCAGGTGGCACGGCGTGGTAGTACGGGACACCGAAAGCCAGCCAATTCAGAACAGCTCATCAATGGCCTTTGATATTCCAGCAAACTGGATAACGGAGAATGCAGGGAACCCCCCCGTATTAATCAACTACAGCGTTCACCATTCAGGATCGAACGATAACTTGATGTTTTCTCGTTTGCTGCGCATAAGCTTTTGAATAACCGCTGACAATAGCAAAAGGCACAGAGTGCAGATTGAGTGCATTCTGTTCCTTTACATTTCGTCGAGATAAAGCCCTCTCTGCCACAACAAACTGCTGCCAACTCAAATTCCAGAACTTGACACAGCCTGATCAGCCTCATGATAGCTAAAACTGAAAACTCCACCAGTGATCGTCACACGAATCACCGGCAGGTAATCGGTTGTCTGGGCAAAATAGTCACGCTGCATAAACTTGGCCCCCTCCGCCCCCGCAGGAGACTCAACATATATAAATGCTTCCAATGGCAATTTTTTTGGAATACCCACGCTCCACGCCGCCACTATCACTTCATTTGGATAATTCAAGTCCCCTGCATTATTAAAGTTATCTCGAGCTTTCAAAAAAATCGAGAACTGCTCTTTTTCCGGGCCCAGAGAACACTGGTGACCTTGCCTGTTCGTGTGAGAGTGATAGTGCTCTTTCCATTTGGCCAATGTATCCACACCTATCCCCAGACAAGATTCACCCGCATTAGGAAAAAAAGAATGATGCCCGCATGATTTCACTCGCATGTCTGTTGCGCCATCAAAAGGAAAGGCGCAGCGTACAGGCGTGGGATACGAGCCAATCTTTGCAATTGCATCAAAGCTCTTAAACACGAATCCGTTGACCTCGGCTCTATAAAGCCGGGCCATTTTCACATCCCGCCGCAAGTACGAGAAAGGTACACCATTTCTGGAAATAGCGACCGGACTCGGATCCCAGGCATGATAATTGGTCGTCGCCTTAGTTACGCGTATCAATACACCGCTGCAAAAATAAGCTGCGTTGCCAGCGCACTCATTGGCCACATTTGAATACCGCGAGTTTAATTGATCCGCCACGACCTGCCCGTACACCTGATCCGATGCAAAAAAGCTAAAAACATTCTTGTCGACAGCTGCCAAATCTAACTTAACAATAGGAACATTCAATGATGTTGCCAAGTAATACGCACGCTGAAACTTCTGAGCATCCGCCAGTTTTCCAGGCGCCGACGCCTCATAAAACACCGCTTCAATAGGCAATTTTTCCGGCTTGCTTTCATCCCAGGTTCCAACTAATACTTCCATCGGTTTAGCCGTCCACGCTGGATTGACGAGTCTATGCGCTTCGAAGCTGGCCTTGAACTGCGTCGCCACAACCGTACTCAACGAACACTGATTCCTTGGCAACGAGCTGTGTTCTGTAAAGTTCTTCAGCCAGGCATTCGCAGTCGTGGCCGGAACAGCCAACTTCGCACAGTTGGCAAGGTCCGCGTTCAGTTGCCCGACCTTGGGTGCAAAACCGCATCCATGGTCTGCGCGCACATCCAGTGACTCAGTCGGAAAAGGAAAGATACAGCGCAGGTTCAGCGCCTTACCAGCTGCCAAGGCTGACGTCTGGTCCTTTAAGATGAAGCCGCTTTTCCTGTTGCCGTTCAGCGTCGTACTTCCAACATCGGAGCGAATATACGTAAATGCCACCGAGCCCAGTTTCGTAGCAGCCGAACCATAATCCCAAAACTTGAAAGAAGTGCTGTAGTCAACGGCCCGGAGCAATACACCGGAACAATAATAAGCCGGCGTGCCATTCGAACACTGTGTAACGCCACTCGTGTACTTGCTGTTCAGATCAGTAACCAGGGCCTGGCCAGACATGGCTTGAACGTGTGTAACGCAACAAAACATTAAAACAATCAGCGTTCTCATCTGGACAGTTCCGCTTGAGATAGAAATTAATCTCAAGTCTCTGCTGCCCCGAGCCCCCACTTCTACTGTCAGAAATAACAGTGTCGACGAACGGTTCTCCGGATGATCTGACGTTGCTTGAAAATTTTAGTAAACCGATAGGAAAAGTTTAAGTCAGCACCCAATGCAAAAGATCGCAGCCTCATTGCACTCGACAGCTCCTACAGGCTGTATGCCATCCCATGTAGGAGCTGTCGAGTGCAATGAGGCTGCGATCTTTTGATCTTCTCAGTTCTTGTGCAACTTACTCATCAACTCCGCCTCAGCCTGGGTCAAGCCGCAGGACTGAGTCAGTTCATCGACGCTAGCGCCCATACCGACCAGTTTTGCCGCTTGGGCAAACGACAGGCTCGACGGATCGCGCTGTTCCAACTGAGCCAGTTTGTCCGGCAACGGGCCAACTACCGCGCGCAGTTCGTGCAGGTCTTCACCCATGCGCACGTTGCCGCTCTGGTAGTCCTCGACGCGCTTGGCCAGGTCCTTGATGCGCTGATCGCGCAGCGCATCGCCCTGGGCCTGTTGCGCGGCGATCAGTCGTTGGCCTCGTATATACGCCAGAAACATCGCCAGCGTGCCTGCCCAGAAGAGGAACAGGACAATGACTGCTACCTCAAGAATCAATCAGATGTTCTCCAGATCCGACCATTCTTCTTCGCTCATCATCTTGTCCAGCTCGACCAGGATCAGCAGTTCGTTGTTCTTGTTGCACACGCCTTGAATGAACTTGGCGGATTCTTCGTTACCGACGTTCGGCGCGGTTTCGATTTCCGACTGACGCAGGTAAACCACTTCCGCGACGCTGTCGACCATGATCCCGACGACTTGCTTGTCGGCTTCGATGATGACGATACGGGTGTTGTCGCTGATTTCGGCATTCATCAGGCCAAAGCGCTGACGGGTGTCGATCACGGTGACCACGTTACCGCGCAGGTTGATGATGCCCAGCACGTAGCTCGGGGCACCCGGGACCGGGGCGATTTCGGTATAACGCAGGACTTCCTGAACGCGCATCACGTTGATGCCGTAGGTTTCATTGTCCAGTTTGAAGGTTACCCATTGCAGGATCGGATCTTCAGAACCTTTTGCATTCGTCGCTTGATTACTCATACCCTGACCCCTCGAAAAACCGCTTCTGGCGGTGTGTGTTCTGTTGGCGGCATTCAACAATGCCGTCGCATGCTTGTTATGTCGGCAGCTATGTCGGTTTGTGTAGCGGCTTGATGCCGCCCATGTGCTTTGCCCCGCCGCTGGCGATCAACTCGGCCAGGGCGGAAACGTCCAGCAGCGCACACATGTGCTCAATCACCGTGCCAGCGAGCCATGGCCGCTGACCTCGATGACTTCTCCATTTGATTTCGTTCGGGTCCAGGCGCAACGAGCGGCTGACCTGATGCACCGCCAGCCCCCACTCGTAGCCCTGAACCGAAATAACGTATTGCAGGCCCTGGCGGAAATCGTCGCGGTAACGGTCGGGCATGACCCAACGAGCAGTGTCCAATACTTTCAGGTTGCCGGCCTGACTCGGCAGAATCCCGAGGAACCATTCCGGCTGACCGAACAGCGGTGTCAGCTCGTGACCGGCCAAAGAATAAATCGAGCCCAGGCACACCAGCGGCACCGCCAGGGTCAGCCCGGCGACATCGAACAACAGGCATTCGAATGGCTCGGCGGCCCAGGACGGGCGACCATCGATTTCCACGGGTGGTGGCGTGTTGCTCGGTGGCAGGTGGACTTCGACCACCGGCGGCACCAAGGCTTGCAGCAGGGGGGCGATGGTCGATACCGGTGCGAGAACCGGCACCGGTGCTTCGATCACAGCTACCGGTGCTTTCACCACGGGCGCTGCTACCGGTGCGGCAACCAAGGCGGGTTTCTGCGCATCGCGAGCCTGCTCTTCGAGCACCGCTGCCTGGAACTCGTCCAGCGCAGCTTCAACTTCGACCGCTTCAACAACCTCAACGATTTCAACCAGCGCTTCGATTTCCGGCGGCAACTCTTCAGTCGCCTCCATCAGCAAGCTGTCCAGATAGGACTGGAGTGCGAGTTGCGGGCGCGAGGTGATTTTTACCGGGCGGTTCATGCGCATGCCCTTGTAGGAGCGAGGCTTGCCCGCGAAGAACGATGACACGATTCAACTGTAAATACCGCGGCGCCTGCTTCGCGGGCAAGCCTCGCTCCTACAGGTACAGGGATTGAGTTCATCTCACGCCACCTGCGGGACAAGTTGTGCTGCCAGCAGGTGCTTGAGCAGTGCGCGGTACGCGAGAACACCACGGCTCTTGCCGTCGAACTGCGAAGGCGTCACCCCTGCCCGGCTGGCATCGCGCAAGCGGGTATCGACCGGGATGTAGCCCTGCCAGATTTCTTCCGGGTACTTGTCGCGCAACACCCGCAGCGTGCCGAGGGACGCCTGCGTGCGGCGGTCGAACAGGGTCGGCACGATGCTGAACGGCAGCGCCTGTTTACGCGAACGGTTGATCATCGCCAGGGTATTGACCATGCGCTCCAGGCCTTTGACCGCCAGGTGTTCAGTCTGCACCGGAATCACCAATTGCTGACTCGCCGCCAAGGCATTGACCATCAGCACGCCGAGCAACGGCGGGCTGTCGATCACGGCGTAGTCGAAGTCCTGCCAAAGTTGCGCCAGGCTCTTGGCAATCACCAGGCCCAAGCCACTCTGACCCGGCGACTGGCGCTCGAGGGTCGCGAGTGCGGTGCTCGACGGCAACAGGGAAATACTCTCGTGGCTGGTGGGTAACAGCAACTGCCCGGGCAGGCCTTGCGGCACGCTGCCCTTGTGCAGGAACAGGTCGTAGCTGCTGTGTTCCAGGCTGTCGGGGTCGTAACCGAAGTAGCTGGTCATGGAGCCGTGGGGGTCGAGATCGACCACGACCACACGCTTGCCCGCCTCGGCCAGCAAACCGGCTAAAGCGATAGAGGAAGTGGTTTTACCAACACCACCCTTTTGATTGGCGACTGCCCAGACTCTCATTCGGATTGTTCCTCCCGGTCGAAATGGTCGACCGAGGAAAAGCTCAACGTATTAATGCGGGTGACGGAGAATTGACGGCACTCTCTCGTCCCGGCGACTTGACCGGGGTCGGTGCAGTTTGTGTGCCAGCACGCTTCAACGCGGCATCAGGTTTCGCATTGGCGGTTCCGGTGCCCGTGAGGCTGCGGCGTACATCGAGATTTCGTGAGACCACCAGCACCACACGACGGTTACGCGCCCGGCCCTCGGCAGTGGCGTTGTTGGCCACTGGCTGGAACTCGCCGTACCCCACCGACGCCAGGCGACCGGGGTTCACACCCTGCATCGCCAGCATGCGCACGATGCTGGCTGAACGAGCCGAGGACAGCTCCCAGTTGGTCGGGTATTGCGCGGTGCGGATCGGTTGATCGTCAGTGAAGCCTTCGACGTGAATCGGGTTGTCGAACGGCTTCAGAATCGCGGCAACCTTGTCGATGATATTGAACGCGATATCGCTGGGCATGGCGTCGCCGCTGCCGAACAACAGGCTGGAATTGAGTTCGATCTCGACCCACAGCTCGTTGCCGCGAATGGTCATCTGGTTGGAGCTGATCAAGTCGCCGAACGCGGCGCTGATGTCGTCGGCGATGCTTTTGAGCGGATCGCTGGCACCCGCGATACCGGCGTCGACCTGCTCGGCGTCTTTAACCAGCGGCTTGGCCGGGGTCACGGTCTTCGGTCGCTCGTCGCCGATCGGGATCGGCTTGAGGGCGCGATCGGAATCGGTAAACACCCCGATCAGCGCCTCGGAAATGACCTTGTACTTGCCTTCGTTGATCGAAGAAATCGAATACATCACGACGAAGAAAGCGAACAGCAACGTAATGAAGTCGGCGTACGAAACCAGCCAACGTTCATGGTTTACATGTTCTTCAGGTTGCCGGCGACGAGCCATAGTCCATTACCCCCATCAATCCATGAAGCCCTGAAGCTTCAACTCAATAGAGCGAGGGTTTTCACCTTCGGCGATCGACAGAATGCCTTCCAACAACATTTCGCGATAACGCGACTGCCGCATAGCGACGGACTTGAGTTTGGCGGCAATCGGCAGCAGCACCAGGTTGGCACTGGCCACGCCGTAGATGGTCGCGACGAAGGCCACGGCAATGCCGCTACCCAGTTGCGATGGATCGGCGAGGTTGCCCATCACGTGGATCAGGCCCATCACCGCACCGATGATGCCGATGGTCGGCGCGTAGCCGCCCATGCTTTCGAAGACTTTGGCGGCTTCGATGTCGCGGCTTTCCTGGGTGTAGAAATCCACTTCCAGGATGCTGCGAATCGCTTCCGGCTCGGCGCCGTCCACCAACAGTTGAAGGCCTTTGCGCGAGTAATTGTCAGGTTCGGCGTCGGCCACCCCTTCCAGACCGAGCAGGCCTTCCTTGCGTGCGGTCAGGCTCCAGTTGACAACGCGATCGACGCCACCGGCGAGGTCGATGCGTGGAGGGAACAGGATCCAGGCCAGAATCTGCATGGCGCGTTTGAAGGCGCTCATCGGTGACTGCAGCAGCGCCGCACCGACGGTTCCGCCGATAACGATCAACGCCGCCGGGCCGTTGGCCAGGGCGCCGAGGTGGCCGCCTTCAAGGTAGTTGCCGCCAATGATGGCGACGAACGCCATGATGATCCCGATGAGGCTCAAAACATCCATCAGATACAAGCCTCGACCAGATGCTTGCCAATATCGTCCAGGCTGTACACCGCGTCGGCGAGTTCGGCTTTGACGATGGCCATCGGCATGCCGTAGATCACGCAGCTGGCTTCATCCTGAGCCCAGATTGCACTGCCGCCCTGTTTGAGCAGACGCGCGCCTTCACGACCGTCGGCGCCCATGCCGGTCAATACGACCGCCAGAACTTTGTCGCCGTAAGACTTGGCAGCGGAACCGAAGGTGATGTCCACGCACGGCTTGTAGTTCAGACGTTCGTCGCCCGGGAGGATTTTCACCGCGCCCCGGCCGTCGATCATCATTTGCTTGCCACCCGGCGCCAGCAACGCCAGGCCCGGACGCAGGATGTCGCCATCCTCGGCTTCCTTGACGCTGATGCGGCAGAGCTTGTCCAGACGCTCGGCAAAGGCCTTGGTAAAAGCGGCCGGCATGTGCTGGATCAATACGATCGGTGCAGGGAAATTGGCCGGTAATTGGGTCAGAACCCGCTGCAGGGCAACCGGGCCGCCCGTGGACGTACCGATGGCAACCAGTTTGTAGGCTTTGCGTTTCGGCGTTGGCGATGACGAGGCTGGCGCGTGCGTACGCGCCGGAATCGGAGCCGGTGCCGGACGCGCAGGCGCGCTGCTGCCATAGCTGCTGACGCTCGAAGGTGCAGGCGTCGGGGCGGGTGCGGCGACAGGTGCCGGAGCGCTGTAGGTGTTGGCGCGACGGTTACTGCGCGAAATGCTGAGAATCTTCTCGCACAGCAGTTGCTTGACCTTCTCCGGGTTACGGGAGATGTCTTCGAAATTCTTCGGCAGGAAATCCACCGCGCCGGCGTCCAGCGCGTCGAGGGTTACCCGAGCGCCTTCGTGGGTCAGCGAGGAGAACATCAACACCGGGGTCGGGCAGCGCTGCATGATGTGCCGCACCGCCGTGATGCCATCCATCATCGGCATCTCGTAGTCCATGGTGATCACGTCTGGTTTGAGGGCCAGCGCCTGATCAATCGCCTCTTTGCCGTTGGTCGCCGTGCCGACGACCTGGATGTTCGGATCCGCTGAAAGAATTTCCGAGACGCGGCGGCGGAAAAACCCCGAATCGTCCACCACCAGGACTTTAACTGCCATAAACACTCCGTTAGACGGAGCGAGGCTCAGTCGCCCCGCTCCACCAGAATCAAATACGCCGTGCGGCGTAACGCTTGAGCATGCTCGGAACATCGAGAATCAGCGCAATGCGGCCGTCACCGGTGATGGTGGCGCCGGACATGCCCGGGGTTCCCTGGAGCATTTTGCCCAATGGCTTGATGACCACTTCTTCCTGGCCTACCAGTTGATCGACGACGAAGCCGATCCGCTGAGTGCCCACCGAAAGGATCACCACATGGCCTTCGCGCTGCTCTTCATGAGCGGCGGAGGCGACCAGCCAGCGCTTGAGGTAGAACAATGGCAGCGCCTTGTCCCGCACGATCACCACTTCCTGGCCGTCCACCACGTTGGTGCGCGACAGGTCGAGGTGGAAGATCTCGTTGACGTTCACCAGCGGGAACGCAAACGCCTGGTTGCCCAGCATGACCATCAGCGTCGGCATGATCGCCAGGGTCAACGGGACCTTGATGACGATCTTCGAGCCCTTGCCCTTGGTCGAGTAGATATTGATGGTGCCGTTGAGCTGGGCGATTTTGGTTTTCACCACGTCCATGCCCACGCCGCGTCCGGAGACGTCGGAAATTTCGGTCTTGGTCGAGAAACCCGGCGCGAAGATCAGGTTGAAGCAATCGGATTCGCTGAGGCGATCCGCTGCATCCTTGTCCATCAAGCCTTTCTTCACGGCAATGCCGCGCAGAACATCGGCGTCCATGCCCTTGCCGTCATCGGAGATGGACAGCAGGATGTGGTCGCCTTCCTGTTCAGCGGACAGGATCACCTTGCCGCTGCGAGGCTTGCCCATCGCTTCGCGCTCAGCCGGCTCTTCGATACCGTGGTCGACCGAGTTGCGCACCAAGTGGACCAGCGGGTCGGCCAGGGCCTCGACGAGGTTCTTGTCGAGGTCGGTTTCTTCGCCGACCAGTTCCAGGTTGATTTCTTTCTTGAGCTGGCGAGCCAGGTCGCGAACCAGACGCGGGAAGCGCCCGAAGACCTTCTTGATCGGTTGCATCCGGGTCTTCATGACCGCGGTTTGCAGGTCGGCCGTGACCACGTCGAGGTTCGACACAGCCTTGGACATGGCTTCGTCGCCGCTGTTGAGGCCCAGACGGACCAAGCGGTTACGCACCAGTACCAACTCGCCGACCATGTTCATGATTTCGTCGAGACGCGCGGTATCGACCCGCACGGTGGTTTCGGCTTCGCTGGCCGGTTTTTCCGGTGGCGGCGCGGCTGGGGCACGGGCCGGAGCCGGTGCAGCAGCGGCAGGCTTCGGCGCTTCGGCTTTAGGCTCGGGCGCTTTGGCGACGGGTTTTGCAGCCGGTGCTGGCGCCTTGGCGACAGGAGCAGAAACCACTGCGCCAGTGCCAACCTCGGTGAACTTGCCTTTGCCGTGCAATTCGTCGAGCAGTGATTCGAACTCGTGATCTGAGATCAGATCGCCGCCAGCGGCTTTAGCGGTTGGAGCAGCCGGGGCCGGGACCGCAGCAATGGCCGATTCCAGCGCATCAACGGCAAAGTTGCCCTTGCCGTGCAACTGATCGAGCAGTGCTTCGAACTCGTCGTCGGTGATATCGGAGCTGTCGCCTGCCACTTTCGGGGCAGCCGGCGCGGCTGGCGCCGGGGCTACCGCATCGACGGCGAACTGGCCTTTACCGTGCAGTTGATCGAGCAACGACTCGAACTCGGCATCGGTGATTTCGTCGCTGGTCGGCGCGTTGCTGCTGGGCGCTGGCAAAGCTGCCGGGGCTTCTGCCTGAGCCTTGACGGCGTTCAGCGAGTCCAGCAGTTGTTCAAATTCGTTATCGGTGATGTCACCCGATTCGCTCTCGGCGGCAGGTTCGTCCACCACCTCGGCGACCGGTGCCGTTTCATCGGCGGTTTGCGGCTCGGCCAGACGGGCCAGAGCTGCCAGCAATTCAGGCGTGGCAGCCGTGATCGGGCTGCGCTCGCGGACCTCGGTAAACATGCCGTTCACCGCATCCAGCGCTTCGAGAACCACGTCCATCAGTTCCGAGTCGACGCGACGTTCACCCTTGCGCAGGATGTCGAACACGTTCTCGGCGATGTGACAGCACTCCACCAGCTCGTTGAGCTGGAGGAAGCCGGCGCCTCCTTTTACAGTGTGAAAACCGCGAAAAATTGCATTGAGCAAGTCCGCATCATCCGGTCGGCTTTCAAGCTCGACCAGCTGTTCGGACAGTTGCTCTAGAATCTCGCCGGCCTCAACCAGGAAATCCTGAAGGATCTCTTCATCGGCGCCGAAGCTCATTAAGGGGGTGCTCCTAAAGGTCTAAAAACCTAAAAACCTAAAATCCAAGACTGGATAGCAAATCGTCCACATCGTCCTGACCGGACACAACGTCTTCTCTTTTATCGGCATGAATCTGCGGACCTTCACCCTGAGATAGATGTTTTTGCGGATCTTTTTCTGCAAGCATCGCTTCACGGTCATGTTCGATGCCCGCAAAGCGGTCCACCTGACTGGCCATAAGCACGAGCTTGAGCAGGTTGCTTTCGACTTCGGTGACCAATTGGGTCACACGCTTGATCACCTGACCGGTGAGGTCCTGGTAATCCTGAGCGAGCAGAATGTCGTTGAGATTGCTCGACACCACGCGATTGTCTTCGCTGCTGCGTGTCAGGAAACCGTCGACTCGCCGGGCCAGCTCGCGGAACTCTTCAGCCCCGACTTCGCGACGCATGAACCGACCCCAGTCGGTGCTCAAGGCCTGGGCTTCGTTGCTCAGGCCGTTGACCAGCGGCGTGGCGTTTTCCACCAGGTCCATGGTGCGGTTGGCAGCGGCCTCGGTCAGCTTGACCACATAACCCAGACGCTCGGTGGCATCCGTGATCTGCGAGACTTCCTCGGCTTGCGGCATGTTCGGGTCAATCTGGAAATTGACGATCGCGCTATGCAGCTCGCGAGTGAGCTTGCCCACTTCCTGATACAGGCCACGGTCACGGGTCTGATTGAGCTCATGGATCAGTTGCACAGCGTCGCCGAACCTGCCTTTTTCAAGGCTTTCGACCAGTTCGACCGCGTGTTTTTTCAGAGTCGATTCGAAATCGCCCTGTGAAGACTCGTTATGCTCCATAGCTCCCCCCGTGGCGCAGTGGCTTCGCACATCAACCGATGCGTTCGAAGATCTTTTCAATCTTGTCTTTCAACGCCTGGGCCGTGAAGGGCTTGACCACATAGCCGTTAACACCGGCCTGGGCAGCCTCGATAATTTGCTCGCGCTTGGCTTCGGCCGTGACCATCAACACCGGAAGGTGCTTGAGTTTTTCATCGGCACGCACGTGGCGCAGCAGGTCGATACCGGTCATGCCGGGCATGTTCCAGTCTGTTACCAGAAAGTCGATGCTGCCGCTGTTGAGAACCGGAATGGCAGTAGTGCCATCGTCGGCCTCGACCGTGTTGGTGAACCCAAGGTCACGCAACAGGTTTTTAATGATCCGCCGCATCGTTGAGAAGTCATCAACGATGAGGATTTTCATGTTCTTGTCCAATTCGACCTCCAAGCAGTCTTAAACGCGCCCAGCACCTGGACGCGCCATTTCAATCAATCCGGCAAAGCACTCAATGACTGTCTGGAGCACAGCAGATCGGGGCCGGTACGGTTCAACACCCCACCCGCCGCGTTCGCAGTGTCCCCACACTGCCTTCAGCGCGCTCGCCACTCCCCCAAACGCCCCCGCAAACGGGCCGCGCACTGGCTGTGTAACTGGCTGACCCGAGATTCGCTGACCCCCAGGACCTCACCGATTTCCTTGAGATTCAACTCTTCGTCGTAGTACAGCGCCAACACCAGTCGCTCACGCTCCGGCAAATTGGCAATCGCGTCCGCCAGCGCTGCCTGGAAGCGTTCATCTTCCAGATCGCGTGACGGCTCCAGATGAGCACTGGCGCCATCCTCGTGCAGCCCTTCGTGTTCGCCGTCCTGCAACAGATCGTCGAAACTGAATAAGCGGCTGCCCAGGGTGTCGTTCAAAATCCCGTAATAATCGTCGAGACTCAATTGGAGTTCGGCCGCAACCTCGTGATCTTTAGCGTCACGGCCGGTTTTAGCTTCAATCGAACGAATTGCGTCGCTGACCATCCGGGTATTGCGGTGGACCGAACGTGGCGCCCAGTCCCCCTTGCGTACTTCATCGAGCATCGCGCCGCGGATTCGAATGCCCGCGTACGTCTCGAAACTCGCGCCTTTGCTGGCGTCGTATTTGGTCGACACTTCAAGCAGGCCGATCATCCCGGCCTGGATCAGGTCTTCGACCTGGACACTGGCCGGCAGACGCGCCAGCAAGTGGTAGGCAATGCGTTTAACCAGTGGCGCGTAACGCTCGATCAGCTCGTACTGCGCGTCACGTGCCGACTTCTTGTAGAGGTTGTAGCCACTGGATGTCATAGCACCGGTCCTGCGGTTTGTTGCACGAGGCGCTCGACGAAAAACTCCAGGTGCCCACGCGGGTTGGCAGGCAGCGGCCAGGTATCGACCTTCTGTGCAATGGCCTTGAACGCCAGTGAGCACTTGGACCGCGGGAAGGCTTCGTAGACGGCGCGCTGCTTCTGCACGGCCTTGCGCACGCTTTCGTCGTAAGGCACCGCGCCGACGTATTGTAAGGCGACGTCAAGGAAGCGATCCGTGACCTTGGTCAACTTGGCGAACAGGTTGCGACCTTCCTGTGGGCTCTGGGCCATGTTGGCCAGGACGCGGAAGCGGTTCATGCCGTAATCGCGGTTCAGCAGTTTGATCAGTGCGTAGGCATCGGTGATCGAGGTCGGTTCGTCGCAGACCACCAGCAAGACCTCCTGCGCTGCGCGAACGAAACTGACAACCGAGTCACCAATGCCCGCAGCGGTGTCGATCACCAGCACGTCGAGGTTGTCGCCGATATCGCTGAACGCCTGGATCAGGCCGGCGTGTTGCGCCGGGCTTAAATGAACCATGCTCTGTGTGCCGGACGCGGCCGGGACGATGCGGATGCCGCCAGGGCCTTGCAACAGTACGTCGCGCAGCTCGCAGCGGCCTTCGATCACGTCGGCCAAAGTACGTTTGGGTGTCAGTCCCAGCAGGACGTCGACGTTCGCCAGCCCCAGATCAGCGTCCAGCAGCATGACGCGCCGGCCGAGCTCCGCTAGAGCCAGGGACAAGTTCACTGACACGTTAGTCTTCCCGACGCCACCTTTGCCGCCGGTCACCGCGATCACCTGTACGGGATGCATGCTGCCCATGAATTTTCTTTACCTTGTCTTACTTAGACGGAGGCCACATTACTGGCTGCGCGTTCACGAACTGAACAATGCATGGCAGACCATCGATGTAGGTACAAAAACTGTTCATTAATACCTCAGCCGACCTGCTTGGTCGGGCTGTGGTAAATATCAGCGAACATGTCAGCCATGGCTTCTTCGCTGGGTTCTTCTTGCATTTGCACGCTGACGGCGCGACTGACCAACTGATGACGACGCGGTAGATGCAAATCATCCGGAATCCGCGGGCCATCGGTCAGGTAAGCCACCGGCAATTCATGACTGATGGCCAGGCTCAACACCTCGCCCAGACTTGCCGTTTCATCCAGTTTAGTCAGGATGCAGCCAGCGAGCCCACAACGCTTGTAACTGTGATAAGCGGCCGTTAGAACCTGTTTCTGGCTGGTGGTTGCCAACACCAGATAATTTTTCGATTTGATGCCACGACCGGCCAGGCTTTCGAGCTGCATGCGCAGTGCCGGATCGCTGGCCTGAAGGCCCGCGGTATCGATCAGCACCACGCGTTTGCGCAGCAAAGGCTCCAGCGCCTGAACCAGCGATTGGCCCGGATCGACATGCGTCACCGACACATTGAGGATCCGGCCCAAGGTCTTGAGTTGTTCCTGAGCACCAATACGGTAGCTGTCCATGCTGACCAGCGCGATATTCTGCGCGCCGTACTTGAGCACATAGCGGGCCGCGAGTTTGGCCAGCGTGGTGGTCTTGCCCATGCCGGCAGGGCCGACCATGGCAATCACGCCGCCCTCTTCCAGAGGCTCGACTTCCGGTGTGACGATCATCCGCGCCAGGTGTGCCAGCAACATGCGCCAGGCCTGACGAGGTTCTTCAATATCGGTAATCAGCGCGAGCAAATCGCGCGACAACGGGCCGGACAGACCGATGCGTTGCAGGCGACGCCAAAGGTTGGCCTGGGCCGGACGGCTGCCTTGCAGCTGATTCCAGGCCAGGGAGCCGAGTTGCACTTCCATCAGTTCGCGCAGACTGTTGAGTTCGAAACGCATCGAGTCGAACGCCCGCGGGTCGACGCCGCCGGTGGCAGGTGCCGCGGCCGGTGCAGGACGACGGGGTTCGGCGTAGGTCGGCTCGACCAGCGGCTCGGCGGCGGTCAGTGGCAGGCCGGCGAACAACTGGCGATTGGTGGACTTGTCGCTCTCGCCATCGCTGCGCAGGCTCAGTTCGGCCTGGGCGGTGACGATCCGCGATTGGGTCTTGCGCAGCTCGTCTTCGAGTTCCATGTTCGGAACGCGCGGAGCCAGCGCCGATAACTTGTAATCCAGGGCGGCCGTCAGCTCGACACCACCGGCGATCCGACGGTTGCCAATGATGGCGGCATCAGCGCCCAGCTCATCACGAACCAGCTTCATGGCCTGACGCATATCGGCGGCGAAAAAACGCTTAACTTGCATGAACCACTACCTCAGCCGTTGGGCCCTACTGTCGCAACGATGGTCACTTGCTTGTTGTCAGGAATTTCCTGGTAAGCCAACACATGCAAACCCGGGACTGCCAATCGGCCGAATCGCGACAGCATCGCGCGAACCGGACCGGCTACCAGCAGAATCACCGGTTGACCTTGCATTTCCTGACGCTGCGCCGCATCGATCAACGAGCGCTGCAGTTTCTCAGCCATGCTTGGCTCCAGCAGAACGCCCTCTTCCGAGCCTTGTCCTGCCTTCTGAAGACTATTGAGCAATATTTGTTCCAACCTTGGCTCCAGGGTGATCACTGGCAGCTCGGAGTCAGTGCCTACAATGCTTTGGACGATTGCGCGGGATACGCCGACGCGCACCGCGGCCACCAGCGCGGCAGTATCTTGACTCTTGCTGGCATTGTTCGCGATGGCTTCGGCAATGCTGCGAATGTCCCGCACTGGCACCTGTTCGGCCAGCAACGCCTGCAATACTTTGAGCAGCTGCGACAGAGACACCACACCCGGCACCAGTTCTTCGGCCAGTTTTGGTGAGCTTTTGGCCAACAATTGCATGAGTTGCTGCACTTCTTCGTGACCGATCAATTCGCTCGAGTGCTTGTACAGAATTTGGTTCAAGTGGGTTGCCACTACCGTACTGGCATCGACCACGGTGTAACCGAGGGATTGTGCCTGAGCTCGCTGGCTGACTTCGATCCAGACCGCCTCCAGACCGAAAGCCGGATCTTTGGCGGTAATGCCGTTGAGCGTACCGTAGACCTGCCCCGGGTTGATCGCCAGTTCGCGGTCCGGGTAAATCTCCGCTTCGGCGAGGATCACCCCCATCAGGGTCAGGCGATAGGCACTCGGTGCCAGGTCGAGGTTGTCACGGATATGCACGGTCGGCATCAGGAAACCCAGATCCTGGGAGAGCTTCTTGCGCACACCCTTGATCCGCGCCAGCAACTGACCACCCTGATTGCGGTCCACCAGCGGAATCAGCCGGTAGCCGACTTCCAGGCCGATCATGTCGATCGGAGTGACGTCATCCCAGCCAAGCTCCTTGGCTTCCTGAGCGCGAGCCGGCGACGGCAACAGCTCCTGCTGACGCTTGACCTCCTGCAAAGCTTGAACCTTGACCACGTTCTGCTTCTTCCAGAACAGGTACGCGCCGCCGGCCGCCAGGGCCGCCATGCTGAGAAAGGAGAAGTGCGGCATGCCGGGCACCAGGCCCATGACCGCCATAATACCCGCCGCCACTGCCAACGCTTTCGGCGAGGCGAACATCTGGCGATTGATCTGTTTGCCCATGTCTTCCGAGCCGGACGCACGAGTCACCATGATCGCTGCGGCGGTCGACAACAGCAGTGATGGCAATTGCGCCACCAAACCGTCACCGATGGTCAACAAGGCGTACACCCGACCGGCATCGCCGAAGGTCATGCCGTGCTGGAAGATGCCGACCGCCATGCCGCCGATCAGGTTGATGAACAGAATCAGCAGGCCGGCAATGGCGTCACCGCGAACGAACTTGCTGGCGCCGTCCATGGAACCGTAGAACTCCGCCTCTTGGGCGACTTCCGAACGACGGGCCTTGGCCTGAGCCTGATCGATCAGACCAGCGTTGAGGTCGGCGTCGATCGCCATTTGTTTACCGGGCATCGCATCGAGGGTGAAACGCGCGCTCACCTCGGAAATCCGTCCGGCGCCCTTGGTCACCACGACAAAGTTGATGATCATCAAAATCGCGAACACCACGATACCGACCACGTAGTTACCGCCGATCACCACCTCGCCGAAGGCCTGGATCACCTTACCGGCGGCGGCATGACCGTCCTGGCCGTGGAGCATCACCACGCGCGTGGAGGCCACGTTCAGCGCCAGTCGCAGCAACGTCGCCACCAGCAGAATGGTCGGAAACACCGCGAAATCCAGCGGTCGCAACGCGTAAACACAAACCAGCAACACCACGATCGACAAGGCAATGTTGAACGTGAAGAACACGTCCAGCAGGAACGGCGGGATCGGCAACATCATCATCGCCAGCATGACCAGCAGCAACAACGGCACACCCAGATTGCCTCGACTTAAGTCGGCAACGTTTGTGCGAGCACTGTTGAGTAACTGAGAGCGATCCACCGGTATTCCCCGTTCCTTGAAGCAAACTTTTTGACGCCGAAAGCAGGCGCAGAGCCGCTACTGCAAGAAGCCTTCCAACTTTTGCCGAGGCGGGGAATAGAGGGTTTGGCAGGGGATTTTGTGGCGCTTGAACCGGCCTCATCGCGGGCAAGCCCGGCTCCTACAGGTTTTGCGTCGTGATCGAAATCGCGCATGAAACCAAACCTGTAGGAGCCGGGCTTGCCCGCGATGGCGTCAGCACGACAGCACAGAACTCAGGAATCACGCCGCAAATCCGGCGGGATCGGCAGGTCGTCCTTGAGCGGATCCGGGCGTTTGCCCTTGCCCGCGCGGTGCTGGCGAATCTGGTAGACGTAAGCGAGCACCTGGGCGACGGCAAGGTAAAGCCCGCCGGGAATTTCCTGATCAAGTTCGGTGGAGTAGTAAATCGAACGCGCCAGTGCCGGCGACTCAAGTAGCAGCACTTCGTTGGCCACAGCGATTTCACGGATCTTCAAGGCCAGGAAGTCGTTGCCCTTGGCGACCAGCATCGGCGCCCCACCCTTGTCCGGATCGTACTTGAGCGCTACGGCGTAGTGAGTCGGGTTGGTGATGACCACATCGGCGTCAGGGATCGCCGCCATCATCCGGCGCTGGGACATTTCGCGCTGCAGCTGACGGATCCGTTGTTTAACCTCTGGCTTCCCTTCCTGATCCTTATGCTCGTCACGCACTTCCTGCTTGGTCATCTTCAATTTCTTGATGCTTTCCCAGAGCTGTATCGGCACGTCCACAGCGGCGATGATGATCAGCCCGCAGGCCATCCACAGAGTGCTCCAGCCGACCACTTGCAGGCTGTGAATGATCGCCATGTCCAAGGGTTCATGGGCGATGCGCAGCAGGTCATCGATGTCCGAGGACAACACCGCCAGGGCCACGAACAACACGATGAAAAATTTTGCGAGGGCCTTGAGCAGTTCCGCTATGGCCTTGGACGAGAACATGCGCTTGAGGCCGGCGCCGGGGTTCATTCGGCTGAACTTGGGCGCCATGGAACCCGCTGCGAACAGCCAGCCGCCCAGAGAAACCGGCCCGATCAATGCCGCCAGCAGCAAGGTGATCATCACTGGCTGAATCGCGACGAGGGCAATTTGCCCCGAGTGCAGCAGGTAAGTACCCATGGAACGCTGATCCAGAATCACTTCCCGCGAGAGCGAGAAGTTCATGCGCATCAGCTCCATCAACTCCTGAGCCAGGGCTCCGCCGAAAATCAGCAACCCACCGGCGCCGGCAAGCATGACGGCCAGGGTATTGAGCTCCTTGGAGCGCGCGATCTCGCCCTTCTCGCGAGAGTCCTTCTTGCGCTTCTCGGTGGGGTCTTCTGTTTTGTCCTGACCGCTTTCGCTCTCAGCCATGACTCAGCGCGCCCGTGCCAGTTCGCGTAACAACTGCAAGGCCTCGGAGGCCAGCGGTTGATACTGATTGATAATGTCCGCCAGCCCGACCCAGACGATGAATAGCCCAAGCACCAGCGTCAGCGGGAAGCCGATAGAAAAGATGTTCAGCTGCGGCGCAGCCCGGGTCATCACACCAAAGGCAATGTTGACCACCAGCAACGCAGTGATCGCCGGCAACACCAGCAACAGCGCGGCACCAAGGACCCAGCCGAGCTTGCCGGCCAGCTCCCAGAAATGATTGACCATCAACCCGCTGCCGACCGGCAGCGTGGTGAAGCTTTCGGTGAGGACTTCGAACACCACCAGATGGCCGTTCATGGACAGGAACAACAGCGTCACCAGCATGGTGAAGAACTGCCCGATCACCGCCACCGAAACGCCGTTGGTAGGGTCGACCATCGAAGCAAAGCCCATGCCCATCTGAATCGAGACGATCTGCCCGGCGACCACAAAGGCCTGGAAGAACAGCTGCAAGGAGAAACCCAGCACCGCACCGACAAGAATCTGCTCGGCAATCAACAGCAGCCCGCTCAAGTCCAGCGCATTGACTGGCGGCATCGGCGGCAGGCCGGGAGCGATGACCAACGTAATCGCCAGGGCGAAATAAAGGCGCACTCGCGTGGGCACCAGGCTCGTGCCGAAAACCGGCATGACCATCAGCAAGGCACCGATGCGAAACAGCGGCAGCATGAACGTCGCGACCCAGGTACTGATCTGGGTATCGGTCAGCTGGAGCAGCGACATGGGTTAGCCGATGACCTGAGGAATGCTGCCGTACAACTGCAGGATGTATTCCATGAAGGTCTGCACCAGCCACGGACCGGCAACAATCAGCGTCACCAGCATCACCAGCAGGCGCGGCAGGAAGCTCAGGGTCTGTTCGTTGATCTGCGTAGCGGCCTGGAACATCGCCACCAACAGACCCACGAGCAAACTCGGAATCACCAGCACGGCAACCATCATGGTGGTCAGCCACAATGCTTCCCGGAAGATGTCGACCGCAACTTCCGGCGTCATGGCGAGACACCGCCGAAGCTGCTCGCCAGCGTACCGATAATCAACGCCCAGCCATCCACCAGCACGAACAGCATGATCTTGAACGGCAGGGAAATGATCAGCGGCGAGAGCATCATCATGCCCATCGCCATCAGGACACTGGCCACAACCAGGTCGATGATCAGGAACGGAATGAAGATCATGAAGCCAATCTGGAACGCGGTTTTCAGCTCGGAGGTGACGAACGCGGGAACCAGAATCGTCAGCGGTGCCTGATCCGGCGACGCGATATCAGTGCGTTTGGACAAACGCATGAACAACTCCAGATCGCTGGTGCGAGTCTGGGCCAGCATGAAATCCTTGATCGGCACCTGCGCCTTGGCCACGGCGTCTTGAGCGGTGAGTTTCTCCGCCAGATACGGCTGCAAGGCATCCTGATTAACCCGGTCGAATACCGGCGCCATGATGAACAGGGTCAGAAACAGCGCCATGCCCGTGAGGATCTGGTTCGACGGCGTTTGTTGCAGGCCGAGGGCCTGACGCAGGATCGAGAAGACGATGATGATCCGGGTGAAACTGGTCATCAGCATGACGAACGCCGGGATAAAACTCAGCGCAGTCATGATCAGCAGGATTTGCAGGCTGACCGAATACTCCTGAGCGCCGTCGGCGTTGGTACCCAGGGTAATCGCCGGGATCGACAACGGATCGGCGGCGAACGCCAGCGGCGCGGCCAGCATCAGGGCCAGCGTCAAGATGATGCGTAGCGCACCCATTACTTCTTATCCTTATGATCCTTGCCCATCAGCTCCATCAGGCGCAGGGCAAACTCGGGGGTCGCTTTTTCAGTACTGCTGGGCACTTGCACCGGCTCCTTGAGCACGTGCAACGCGGTGATGGTGCCGGGGCTCAAGCCAAGCAGAATCTGCTCGTTGCCGACCTGCACCAGCATCAGACGGTCACGCGGGCCAAGCGCGCGGGAACCGATCAGCTCGATCACCTGCCCCTTGCCGGCCGGCCCGGCCTGTTGCACCCGACGCAGCAACCAGGCGAGGAAAAAGATCAACCCCAGAACCAGCAGCAAACCGAACACCAACTGCGTCAATTGCCCGGCCACACCGCTGCTGACCGCGGGTGCGGCGGCCGCAGTAGCGGTCGCTACCGGCTCGGCTGCCAGAACACTGAACGGCAACGCCAGCACAAACCCCAGAACCTTTTTCACTCAGCGCAACTTCTTGATGCGTTCGCTTGGGCTGATCACGTCGGTCAGGCGGATGCCGAACTTCTCGTTGACCACCACGACTTCACCGTGAGCGATGAGCGTGCCGTTGACCAGCACGTCCAGCGGCTCGCCGGCCAGGCGATCGAGCTCGATCACCGAACCCTGGTTAAGCTGCAGCAGGTTACGGATGTTGATATCAGTGCTGCCGACTTCCATGGAAATCGACACCGGGATATCGAGAATCACGTCCAGGTTCGGACCGTCGAGGGTGACCGGATCGTTATTTTTCGGCACGCTGCCGAACTCTTCCATCGGCAGACGGTTGGACGGCGAACTGGCGGCATCGGCGGCCAGCAACGCGTCGATGTCGTCCTGCCCGGCGTCGCCGGTTTCTTCCAGGGCCGCAGCCCATTCATCGGCCAGCGCCTGGTCGTCCTGGGTGTTCATGTCGTTAGCCATCAATTTGTCCTCGGCGGGCATCCATTCAGTCAGGAGCCGTCAGTTAAAAGCACAGGGGGTTTTGAGCGCCGTTCAGCGGCGCTCGATCGGCTCGATCACTTGCAACGCGAGGTTGCCTTTGTGCGAGCCCATCTTGACCTTGAACGCAGGCACGCCGTTGGCGCGCATGATCATCTCATCCGGCATCTCGACCGGGATAATGTCCCCCGGCTGCATGTGCAGAATGTCCCGCAGACGCAACTGGCGACGGGCAACCGTGGCACCGATCGGTACGTCAACGTCCAGCACGTCCTGGCGCAAGGCATTGATCCAGCGTTCGTCCTGATCGTCGAGGTCCGACTGGAAGCCGGCGTCGAGCATTTCACGCACTGGCTCAATCATCGAGTACGGCATGGTCACGTGCAGGTCACCGCCACCGCCATCGAGTTCGATGTGGAAGGTCGACACCACAATGGCTTCGCTCGGGCCAACGATATTGGCCATGGCCGGGTTCACTTCCGAGTTGATGTACTCGAAGTTCACTTCCATGATCGCCTGCCAGGCTTCCTTCAAATCGACGAAGGCCTGTTCCAGCACCATGCGCACCACACGCAGTTCCGTGGGGGTGAATTCACGCCCTTCGATCTTCGCGTGACGGCCGTCGCCGCCGAAGAAGTTGTCCACCAGTTTGAACACCAGCTTGGCGTCGAGGATGAACAACGCGGTGCCGCGCAACGGTTTGATCTTGACCAAGTTGAGGCTGGTCGGCACGTACAGCGAGTGCACGTATTCGCCGAACTTCATCACCTGCACGCCACCGACGGCAACGTCCGCCGAGCGGCGCAGCATGTTGAACATGCTGATGCGGGTGTATCGGGCGAAACGCTCGTTGATCATCTCCAGGGTCGGCATGCGTCCGCGGACGATGCGATCCTGGCTGGTCAGGTCGTAGCTTTTGACACTGCCGGGTTCAGCAGCGGTATCGGTCTGTACCAGACCATCGTCGACGCCATGCAACAGCGCATCGATCTCATCCTGGGACAGCAGGTCCTGCACGGCCATGTCGTGTTCCTACTGCAGTACGAAATTAGTGAAAAGCAACTGTTCGATGACCACTTTGCCGAGTTCTTTCTGCGCCACTTCCTGGACGCTGGCCGTGGCTTTCTGACGCAACATTTCCTGGCCGACCGGCGACGCCAGGGTGGCGAAGTCTTGCCCGGAGAACAGCATGACCAGGTTATTGCGGATGACCGGCATGTGAACTTTGAGCGCTTCCAGATCGGCCTGATTGCGGCCCTGCATGGTGATGCTCACTTGCATGTAGCGCTGACGACCGTTCTGGTTGTAGTTGGCTACGAAGGCCGGAGCCATGGGCTCGAAAATCGCTGGCTGTTTGCCGACCGGGGCGGCTTCAGCCGCGGCGGCAGGCTTGCTCTGGGCGCTGTGCATGAAGAACCAGGTCGCTCCCACGGACAAACCGATCGCCAGCAGCAGGGCCACCACGATCACAATGATCAGCTTGAGTTTGCCTTTGGTTGCGGGGTCTTTTACTGCTGCTTCGCTCTTCGCCATGCCAATAATCCGTCACTATTCGGGTTTTCACAGTCGCACGGCAAGGCAAGAGCAAGTGTTATGCCAGAAGTGTCTGAAGGGAGAGGGTGACGGCAATCTGAAGAACATCGCAAATCCACTGTGGGAGCGAGCCTGCTCGCGATAGCGATTGAACAGTCAATGAAGATATTGACTGTTCAGGCCTCATCGCGAGCAGGCTCGCTCCCACAGGGTTTAATACCTGATTTGATCAGGCGTAGTAGTCGACGGCGCTGGAGCCAATGACGCTGGTGGTGCTGGCCGCTACTTCGGCAGCTGTTGGCGCAAGCTCTTCGTCCATCGAATCGAGGCGACCACCGCTGGCGTTAGTGCGTCCGCCCTGGCCTTGACCTTGTTGAGACTGTTCCTGACCCTGACCTTGCCAGCCACGTGACTGGTCGGACACATTGACATCGACCTGACCCATGCCCTGCTGCGCAAACATGTCACGCAGGCGATGCATCTGCCCGTCAAGCGCTTCGCGAACGCTTGGATGAGCGCTCATGAACGTCACTTGGGTCTGCTGATCCGGAACCATGTTCACCCGAATGTCCAAGCGCCCCAATTCAGCCGGTTGCAATTGGATGTCGGCGGCCTTGAGATTGGCACTGGACAGGTACATGACCCGGTTCACGACTTCTTCGGTCCAGCCGCTCTGATGCATGGCGATCGGTTGATTCACCGGCAATGCGTTGGCGGTTTTCGGCGTGGCCGCCTGGGTCAGTGCCGCCAGACGGTTGGCGAAATCGTCGACCCGGGTATCGCTGCTCGCGGACTTCAGGTCCTTGAGACCGTCATCGATAAGGCCACCGAAGGCCTTGTCGCCGCCCTGGCCGGTGCTGTCCTTGTCGGCTTGCACATCGAGCATGCTCGCCATGCCGGCGGCGAAGGTCTGCGCTGAAGTTGACTCGCCATCGGCCTGGACCTGGACCGAGGTCGGTGGCGCTTTGGGTTGGGCCTGACTCGCAGCCGAAATATGGCCGCCCTGCTCCATCGCCATACGCACGGCGGGCAGTGCATCGAGAGGATCGGCTTCGGGATCGAAATCGGCGCCAGTGTTTGCAACGACCGGCGTCGTTGCCGCCGTCACAGCCACCTCGACCTGCAGTTGTGGGGTGACTACAACGGGCGGAGCTGCCGGTACCGGCGCTGGCACCGCAGGCTGTACTGCCTGCATCAACGCAGGATCCAGCGTCGGGTCAACGGGCGCGGCATCGGCAACCGGCGTCTGCGCAGCCTCCGCCCCGTCATCACTGGCGGCCTTGTCGTCACTCTGCGCCGGTTTATCGGCGGGCAAGGATTTGCCGCTATCGGCAACCGCCGGTTCCGGGGCGGCAGATTTGTCGTTGCTGACGTCCTTTTTATCGGGGCTGTCCGACGCTTTATCGCGTATCGGCTTGGCCGATCCATCACCCACCGCAGCCGGTTTGTTCCGGGCTTGATTGGCGTAGACCTGAGAGAAGCTGGATGCCTTTTCCCCAGGCTCAGCGGCCAGCGCCGGTGTATTGGCGGAAGCGGTTTGAGTCTTGGCCTGCGCGGCGGCCTGAAGAAGCATATTGGGGGTAACGGGCATGGACGGTCTCCGCTGCACTGGGATCGTAGGTACAGTTGACGGAGATTATTGCAAAGGTCGCGCCAGGTTTGAGTGACAGGCGCTAAAAGCGTCGAACGGTCTCATTGGCAGAGAGAGAACGCTAACGCTCGGCCTCATAGAGCGGCCGGACAAACGCAAATTCGTCATCAATTTCGCCCACCAGTTTTTCAATGCCAGCGAGGCTTTTCTGCTTGGCGCGTTGCTCCAGCTCATGGCACAACTCAGCCAGGCGAACGGCGCCCATGTTGCTGCTGCTGCCCTTGAAGCTATGGGCAGCATTCATGAGTTGCGCGGCATCTTCAGCGTTTCGCAAGACGCGCAAACGCTCTTCGGAATCGGCGAGAAAGGTATCCAGCAACGTCGGATACTCATCCTCCATGACCTCTTGCAACGCGTTGAGCACGTCGCGGTCCAGGTGTGTGTCAGCCACTTGCTCACTCCTTGATCAAGAATGCGTGGATTATGCCAGAGCCTCCCAGAAAAACTCCACGCGGGCACTTCGACCATCGTCGGACCAACTCGCATTGTGGCCCAGTTGACGGATCAGACTGACGCCACGCCCCGACAGACGGACGCCATCGACGGGCCGCTCCATCACCTGCGCGACATCGAAACCTTTGCCACTGTCTTCAACCCGAACAGTCAGGCACCCGCCCTCGCCCTTGGGGATCACCTGCAAATGCACCCGTACGAAGCCGTCCTGCAACGCGTCCAGGCGTGTATTGCGTTGTTGATAATAGCGGGTAAACCCCGAGGCATCGCGCTTGAGCGCCGAATCGAGCCCCAGCACTCCATGCTCCAGGGCATTGGAATACAGTTCGGCCAAAACACTGTAGAGCGCCCCGCTCTGAGCCCGCAGACCGTGGACCTCAAGCAGCAACTGCAGAAGATACGGCAGCGGATTGAAGCGTTTGAGCGTGGCGGCGCGAAATTCGAAACTCACTGACCAATCCAGCGGGCAGGACTGACCACTGTCGGAATACACCAGCGCTGGCGGGTTCAGTTGTGCGGCCTCCAGCAGACTGACCTCGACCATGCTCACGTCATCACGGGCCTCGCCGCGAAAGTCCCGCAACGCCTGCTCGATCTCTTCGAACAGCTCATCAGGCTGACGATTGGCCGCAAACACCTGTTCCAATCGCTCCACACCAAACAACTGTTCGTTGGCATCGCAGGTATCGATCACCCCGTCGGACAACAGGAAGACCCTATCCCCGACCGCCATCGGAAACACCTCGGTGCGGTCATCAAAGGATTGCGGGCTCAGCACGCCGAGCGGTAAATGCCGAGCCGCCAGCGGCGTTCGCTCACCACTGGCGATGCTGTGCAGATAACCGTCCGGCATCCCGCCGTTCCAGACCTCCACCGAACGTCGCTGAAAACTCAGGCACAGCAGCGTTGCACAACAGAACATGTCCACCGGCAGGATGCGCTTGAGCTTGGCGTTCATCTCGCGCAGGGTTTCGGACAGCCCGTAACCCTTGGCAGTCATGCCATAGAAAACTTCGGCCAAGGGCATGGCACCGACCGCGGCCGGCAAACCGTGACCGGTAAAATCGCCGAGCAGCACATGCATGTCGCCGGCCGGGGTGAACGCGGCCAGCAGCAGATCGCCGTTGAACAACGCATAAGGCGATTGCAGATAGCGGATATTGGGTGCATTCAGGCAGCCGGAGTGGGCCACCTTGTCGAACACGGCCTTGGCCACGCGCTGCTCGTTGAGCAGGTACTCGTGGTGCCTGGCGATCTGGTCGCGCTGTTGCAACACCGTGGCCTGCAACCGTCGCAAGCGGTCCATCGCCTTGATCTTGGCGGCGAGGATCACCTGGTTGTAGGGTTTTGCCAGAAAGTCGTCGCCCCCGGCCTCCAGACAGCGGGCCAGCGCTTCGCTTTCGGTCAGCGAGGTGAGGAAGATGATCGGCACCAGGGTTTCCCCGGCCAATACCTTGATCTGCCGCGCAGCCTCGAAACCGTCCATCACGGGCATCATCGCGTCCATGAGCACCAGTTGCGGTCGCTGCTGACGAAACGCTTCAACGGCTTCGGCACCGTTGGCGGCCGTCAGCACCTCATGCCCCTGGCGACGGACGATGGTCGACAGCAGCATGCGATCGGCCGCGCTGTCTTCGGCAATCAGGATCGTCAGCGGTTCGAACGGCGACTGCATGCCGTTCAACTGATGTCGAACAGTTTGTCGAAATTGGAGATGGCGAGGATCTTTTTCACGTCTGAACTGCTGTTAACGACGCGAACATCGGATTCGTCACCACCAGCGTGATCACGCAGCAAGAGCAACATGCCCAGTGCCGAACTATCGAGATAAGTGGCTTTCTTCAGGTCCACCACAATGGACTCGGGTTTATTGCTGAGTCGCTCGTAAGACTCGCGAAACTCCTGATGCCGACCGAAATCGAATCGCCCTTCGATCGAAATCGTCAGCTTTTTCCCATCCTGAGATACTTCTGTAACAACTGACATTGAACGGCTTCCTTGTCATTGGTGAACGTACGTGTACAAGGTTTAGCACTTGGCGAGGACAGGAGCAAGGCTGGAAAAGTTGTGCCGTGAGGGAAATCGCCTTCGCGGGCAAGCCATGCTCCTACAGGTTTTGTGTCGTTCACCCGTTCCGTGAACACCACTGAACCTGTAGGAGCATGGCTTGCCCGCGAAGAACGATAACGCGGTCTACCTGATTCAATACGGATCCTGACGCGGCAACCGCTGGGACAACTCATCCAGCAGCTTCTGCTCACGCCGGTCTTCCAGCCGCCGCGCCTCATCCATGTAGCGCAACACCAATTTGCGCAAGCCTTCGACCCGGGCAAACGCCTGCTGCCAGGATTCCCGCGCCTTGTTCAGGTTGTTTTGATGCCATACCAGGCTTTGTCGCTGCTGGTCGATGGCGGTACCCAGTTGCGCGAGGAAGCCTTGATAACCCAGCAGCCATTGGCCAGAAACGCCACTGCTGCCGCGCACGATCCACTGCTCTTGATAGTCGAGACGAAAGGCTTCGAGGTCGGCGAGTTTGCTTTCGGCCAGACGGACTTGACCTTGGAAGTGCCCGAGACGCAGGACCGCGGTTTTCTCGGCCTTTTCGGCCATTTCGACCACGGGGGCCAGGCGCGAGGCTCGGCTCTGGGCCATGGCCGGTTAGCCGCCGGCCGCGGGAGCGAAAATCGTGCCGAGATAGGCTTCGCTTTCGCCCAGGCTGATGCTGTCGTTCAAGCCCTGGCGCAGGTATTTCACCAACTGCGGTTGCAGGGAGATCGCCAGGTCGGTTTCCCGATCACCACCGGCCACATAGGCGCCTACGCTGATCAAGTCACGACTCTGCTGATAACGCGACCACAGTTGCTTGAAATACTGCGCGCGCATCATGTGTTCCGGCGTAACCACCGACGGCATGACCCGGCTGATGGACGCTTCGATATCGATGGCCGGGTAATGACCTTCCTCGGCCAGGCGCCGGGACAGCACGATGTGCCCGTCGAGCACGCCTCGCGCGGCGTCGGCAATCGGGTCCTGCTGGTCATCGCCTTCGGACAAAACGGTGTAGAACGCGGTGATCGAACCACCGCCCTTCTCGGCATTACCGGCCCGCTCCACCAGTTTCGGCAGTTTGGCGAACACCGATGGCGGGTAACCCTTGGTCGCTGGCGGCTCGCCGATGGCCAGGGCGATTTCCCGCTGGGCCTGGGCGAAACGGGTCAGCGAGTCCATGAGCAACAGGACGTTCTTGCCCTTGTCGCGGAAATACTCGGCGATTCGCGTGCAGTACATCGCAGCCCGCAGACGCATCAGCGGTGCATCGTCCGCCGGGGACGCCACCACGACCGAACGCTTGAGGCCTTCTTCGCCGAGGATGTGCTCGATGAATTCTTTAACTTCACGACCCCGTTCACCGATCAGCCCGACGACGATGATGTCGGCCTCGGTGAATCGGGTCATCATGCCCAGCAGCACACTCTTGCCCACGCCCGTACCGGCGAACAGGCCTAAACGCTGACCGCGACCGACCGTCAACAAACCGTTGATGCTGCGAATGCCCACGTCCAGCGGCTCGCTGATCGGTTCACGTTTGAGCGGGTTGATGGTCGGGCCATCCATCGGCACCCAATCTTCGGCCTTCATCCCGCCCTTGCCGTCCAGCGCGCGACCGGCGCCATCGAGCACCCGTCCGAGCATGCTCATGCCCATCGGCAGACGGCCGGTATCAGCCAGAGGAACCACACGGGCACCGGGAGCGATGCCGGCAACGCTGCCGACCGGCATCAGAAACACTTTGCTGCCGGAGAAGCCCATGACTTCGGCTTCGACCTGCACCGGGTGATAACTGTCGTCATTGATGACCATGCAGCGGCTGCCCATGGCGGCGCGCAAGCCCTCGGCTTCGAGGGTCAGGCCGACCATGCGCAGCAAGCGGCCTTCAAGGATCGGCGCGCCTTCCAGCTCCGTGGCCTCGGCGTAGCTGCCGAGGCGCTTGGCGAAGCTGGTGCGATCAAGGCGCATCGGGAACGTCCGGTTCGGGTTCGACCGCCGCGACCGCTGGCTTGTCGCTGATCGGCAGTTCCAGGCTCAGATCCGGTTCGGCCGGGTGCAAGACCTGTTCGTGCAACTGATCGAACAGCTTGTCCATGACCCGCGCAACGCGGGTTTCGACCGTGGCGTCGATACGGCTGTGTTCAGTCTCGACCCGGCAACCGCCGGGCAACAATGCCTCGTCCTCGACGATGCGCCAGGTTTCTTCATGGCGCTCGCGCAGGGCTTTGACCTGTTCGAAATCTTGCGGATTGATGTACAGGCGCACATTGACCACGCCCAGCGGCAAGAGCTTGAGGGCCTCGCGCATGACGTGTTCGATCTGCGTCGAGTCGATGGCCAGTTCGCGCTGAATCACCTGTTTGGTGATGTGCTGCACCAGGTCGACCAAGGACTTTTCGATCAAGGTGTCCTGCTCGGCGATAGGCTCGAACAGATGGCCCATCAGTTGCTCCAGAGCGGAAATCTTGGCGGCGAGGGCCACCTCGGCTTCCTGACGGACCTTGAGCGTGGTGCTGTGGAAACCTTCTTTTTCGCCCGTAGCGAAGCCTTCGTTGTAGGCCTCCTGGCGAATGCTTTCGAGTTCTTCGAGGGTCAGTGGCTGGACTTCATCCAGTGGCACTTCTTCCATTTCCGGCGGCTCGGGCTCAGGTTCCGGCTCGGGTTCCGGCACGAACGGATCGAAACTGGGCAGCGACCAGACGTCGAAACCACCGACGTCCTTGCCACGGATCAGGTCTGTGTTGGACTCATCATGTTTGGACGACATAGTGACCTTAGATCATCTCTTCGCCGCCCTTCCCGCCGAGAACGATTTCTCCGGCTTCGGCCATACGGCGGGCAATGGTGAGGATTTCTTTCTGCGCGGTTTCCACGTCGCTGACGCGCACCGGGCCTTTGGCTTCGAGGTCGTCGCGCAACAGTTCGGCCGCCCGTTTGGACATGTTCTTGAAGATCTTCTCTTTGACGCCTTCGTCCGAACCCTTGAGGGCCAGCACCAGCACGTCGGAAGACACTTCGCGCAGCAGCGCCTGAATGCCGCGATCGTCGACATCGGACAGGTTGTTGAACACGAACATGAGGTCTTCGATCTGACCGGACAGGTCTTCGTCGACTTCGCGAATCGAGTCCATCAGCTGACCTTCGATCGAGCTGTCGAGGAAGTTCATGATATCCGCCGCGCGCTTGATGCCACCCAGGGTGGTGCGCGAGGCATTCGAGTTGCCGGAGAACTGCTTCTCGAGAATCTGGTTGAGTTCTTTCAGGGCCGCCGGCTGCACAGTGTTCAGCGAGGAAACCCGCAGAATAATGTCCAGACGCACCTTGTGGTCGAAGTTACCCAGCACTTCGCCCGCCTGGTCCGGATCGAGATACGCCACCACAATCGCCTGGATCTGCGGGTGCTCGTAACGGATCACGTCGGCGACGGCGCGCGGTTCCATCCACTTCAGGCTGTCGAGGCCACTGGTGTTGCCGCCCAGCAGGATCCGGTCGATCAGGCCGTTGGCCTTGTCTTCGCCCAGGGCCTGCGTGAGCATTTTGCGCACGTAGTCATCGGAGCCGACACCCAGGCTGGTCTGGTCGCCGACGATGTCGACGAACTCGCTCATCACTTGCTCGACCTGCTCGCGGTGCACGTTACCCATCTGGGCCATGGCTACACCCACACGCTGGACCTCTTTGGGCCCCATGTGGCGCAGCACCTGGGCGGCGTCGGTCGAACCCAGGGACAGCAGCAGAATCGCGGCTTTGTCGACCTTGGACAGTTTGGCGGCAACGGCTCGGTTATCACTCATCTGCGTTAATCCACTCTTTCACGACCTGGGCCACGCGACCCGGATCTTCTGCCACCAGACTCTTGATTGCGTTCAACTGTGCGTCATAGCCTTCACTCGGGCTCGGCAGCAGAATGCTGGTCGGGCCACCGAGACTGACACGGTCGTTGGCCAGTTCGCCGTCCAGGCCACCCATGCCACCCAACTCGACGTCACTGCCCAAGCCTGCAAACTGCTTGTCTTTGCCGCCACCGGTGATGTTGTTGAGCACCGGACGCAGCACACCGAATACCAGCACCAGGATGAACAACACACCCAGCACTTGCTTGACGATGTCCCAGAACCACGGCTGGGAGTAGAACGGAATTTCGGCAATCACTTCACCGCGCTCGGCGGAGAACGGCATGTTGATCACGCTGACGCTGTCGCCACGGCTGGCGTCGAAACCGACGGCATCCTGTACCAGGCGAGTGAAGCGCGCCAATTCATCGGCGGTCCACGGCGCACGAGTGGTTTCACCGTTGGCCGCATTGATCTTGACCTGGTCATCCACCACCACCGACACCGAGAGCCGATTCAAACGGCCCTGCTGTTGTTTGGTGTGGCTGATGGAACGGTCGAGTTCGAAGTTCTTGGTGGATTGTTGACGCTTGTCCGCCGGGTACGGTGCAAGCATAGGCTGGCCAGTGGCCGGGTCCATGATTTGCTGACCGTTGGCATCCAGCAGTGGCTGGCCTGGCTGCACCATGCCGGCCGACGCGGTGGCGCCACCGGTGGTTTGCGGCGCGGAAGCCGGCGCGGGTGGCTGGTTGCTCAGGGCACCCGGCACACCTTGCGGGCCATTGCTGGCGGTACGTTGTTCGTTGACCGACTGTTCGCTGCGCAACGCCGGTTGGTCCGGGTTGAACTGCTCGGAGGTCGACTCGACGGCACTGAAATCCACATCGGCCGAGACTTCG
Source organism: Pseudomonas sp. LS2P72 (assembly GCF_054897865.1). Taxonomy (NCBI): domain Bacteria; kingdom Pseudomonadati; phylum Pseudomonadota; class Gammaproteobacteria; order Pseudomonadales; family Pseudomonadaceae; genus Pseudomonas; species Pseudomonas sp. LS2P72. Next base: position 2,245,691 of record NZ_CM142708.1, on the reverse strand, counting down.
GCTTTATAGCGATCATTGCCCAGCACCGGTTGCAGAATGTTGTGCACACGCTGGGTCAGCATGCTTTCCATGCGACGGCTGTAATCGAATTGCTTGCCGGCCATGGTCAGTTCGGAGTTTTCCGCCTGATCCGACAGCAGGTTGCCCTTCTGGTCGACCACGGTGATCTGCGACTTGCTCAGTTCGGGGACGCTGGTCGCCACCAGATTGATGATGGCGACGACTTGGCCTGGCTCCAGCGAGCGACCGGAATAGAGTTCAACCAGAACAGAAGCGCTAGGCTTGCGTTCGTCACGCACGAACACCGAGCTTTTCGGAATCGCCAGGTGCACACGGGCACCCTTGACGTTATTCAGGCTCGAGATGGTCCGGGCCAGTTCGCCTTCGAGGCCGCGACGATAACGGGTCGCTTCCATGAACTGGCTGGTACCCAGCCCCTGCTCCTTGTCGAGGATCTCGAAACCAATGTTGCCGTCGCTGGGAGTGACACCAGCGCCCGCGAGTTTGATTCGCGCACGGGACAGGTCATCGGCCTTGACCAGCAAGGCACCGGAGTTCGGTTCAACGGTATAGGGAATGTCGGCTGCGGCCAGGGTATCCATGACCTGTTTGGCATCCATACCGGCAAGACTGCCGTACAGAGGCCGGTAGTCCGGCTGCTGGGACCACAACACCACGGCAAAGCCAATCGCCACGCTCGCAGCCAGGCCGACCAACAGGCCTACCTGACGCAACATGGTCATCTCGGAGAGGTTTTCCAGGAAGGACAACCCGAACAGCGGCGGCTTGCCGTCTATTGGAGTGGCCTTGGCCGGAACATTATCGGCGACTGCTTCTGCCATGACTCAATTCGTCCTTAAACCGGCATCTGCATGATGTCTTGATATGCCTGAACCAGCTTGTTGCGTACTTGGGTCAACGCTTGAAAAGACACGCTGGCCTTCTGCGAGGAAATCATCACGTCCGTCAGGTCGACGCCGCTCTTGCCGATCTCGAACGCACTGGCCAACTGACTGGACGCCTGTTGGGTGTCGTTCACTTTATTGACGGCCTGACCGAGCATGTCGGAAAAGCTGCTGCCACCCATTTCAGGAACAGCGGCAGTCGATTTCGACGCAGACATGGCATCCATTTGCATGGAGCGCATGTCCAACATCAATCGATTGAATTCAATACCTTGGCTCATGGTTTCTCTCTTTGACGAGCTACGTCTTTGGCGACCCGCGATTTTTTTGACACTCACTCGGCGGGTAGTGAGGTGTTAGCAACAAGGGTGCCAGCTCCGTGGTCGCTCCAAACAAAAGCCCATCGATCCATGATTCACCACAAAACCATGGTGGGAGCGAGCCTGCTCGCGAAGGCGGCGTATCAGGTACATAAATGTCGACTGACACACCCTCATCGCGAGCAGGCTCGCTCCCACCTTTAGATCGGCGTTACTTCCGTCAACTTTCAGGTGGCGAACAAATAAGCTTCCACGTCCATTCCGGCGTCTCGCATCTGCGCCAGTTTGTAACGCAGGGTGCGCGGACTGATGCCCAAACGCTCGGCGGCCTCTTTGCGACGGCCGCGCTCGGAGCGCAAGGTGTCGATGATCATCTGGAATTCACGGCGACGCAGGTCATCACCCAGCGCCCCGGCCGACTCGGATTCGACCTCCACGGTTCGCACGGACGTTGGCGCCAAGGCTGGCAACGGCGCACAGGCGACCGGCCCGGCCAGACAGAAATCCTCAGGTTGTATCAAACCGCCCTGCTGCAGGATCAGCGCCCGCTGAATCGCGTTATCCAGCTCACGCACATTACCCGGCCACGGATAACCGATCAGGCACGCCTGAGCCTCGGGCGACAGTCTTGCCGCGGCATGCTTCATTTTATTGACGTACTTGGCCAGAAGACGCTCGGCCAATGGCAGGATGTCGGCGGTACGTTCGCGCAACGGACGCCAGGCCAGCGGAAACACCGACAGGCGATAGTAAAGGTCTTCACGAAAACGTCCCGCTGCCACCTCACCCGCCAGGTCACGGTTGGTGGTTGCCACGACTCGAATATCCAGCGTGATCGGCTTGCGTGCGCCGACTCGCTCAACTTCGCGCTCCTGCAAAACTCGCAGCAACTTGGCCTGGAGCCCGAGGGGCATTTCGGAGATTTCATCGAGCAGGATCGTGCCGCCATCAGCTTGCTCGAACTTGCCGGCCTGCGCCGCGATGGCGCCGGTGAACGAACCCTTTTCGTGACCGAACAACGTGGCTTCGAGCATGTTGTCGGGGATGGCTGCGCAGTTGATCGCAATGAATGGCTGACTGGCACGATGGGAGTGCTGATGGATGTACCGCGCCAGCACTTCTTTGCCGGTCCCGGACTCGCCGGAGATCAACACCGTGGAGTCACTGCGCGCAACCCGTGCGGCCAGCTCCAGCAATTGCGCACTGGCCGGCTCAAACGCTACAGGCCCCTCGCCCTCGGTCGCACCGAGATTGCCCAGCGCATGACGCGCCACCAGATCGAGCAATGCCTTGGGCTCGAACGGTTTGACCAGGTAATCCGCCGCGCCTTGGCGCATCGCATCGACTGCCCGCTCCACGGCGCCGTGAGCGGTCATCAGCAACACCGGCAACTGCGGCTGACGAGTGCGCAGTAATCCCAGCAGCTGATGACCGTCCATGCCCGGCATGTTGACGTCACTCAGCACCAGGTTGAACGCCTCATTACCGACCGCCGCCAGCGCTTCTTCTGCCGAGCCTACCGCCGTGTAGTCATGCCCCGCGAGCAGCAGCGTATCCGCCAGTGCTTCGCGTAGCGCGCGGTCATCCTCGACCAGTAAAACCTTGATTGCCATGTCCTTCACTCCGCTCCCTGAGCGTGGGGCTTTTCACCGGAAAAAAGCGGCAGGATGACCTGCGCGCAAGTGCCGCGACCCAGCCGCGAGCGCAGCTGCAATTCTCCCTGATGGGCACGCGCCACTGCCTTGACCACGGTCAGGCCAAGGCCGGTCCCGGTGGTTTTAGTGGTAAAAAACGGCTCGCCGAGTCGTGCCAGCACTTTCGTATCGATGCCGCTACCGCTGTCGCTGACCGCTACACGCAGGTTGTTGTCACGGGTATATAGGTGGACCTTCAAGCGAACGTCACCGGCACTGGCCTGGATGGCGTTCTCGATCAGGTTAAGGATCGCCCCAACCAGGGTGTCGCGATTGCACAGCAATTCACCTGCGTGACTGTCGCACTGCCAGCGAATCGGCAGGTCCTGCACATGGGTCAGTGCTGCCGCCTGCAGCGACTGCATCAGCACTTTGGGCGTGACGCGATCAGTCAGCGGCAGCTCGCCGCGCGCAAACACCAGCATGTCGCGAACCTGATGCTCCAACTCATGCAGACGCTCTTTCAGGCGTCCGGCAAAACGTTGCTGGGTCTCGACCGGCAACGCTTGCTCAGTCAAATGACTGGCGTAGAGCAAGGCGGCAGACAAAGGGGTACGAATCTGATGAGCCAGCGAAGCGACCATTCGGCCGAGGGAGGAGAGTCGTTCGTGGCGAGCCAACTGATCTTGCAGATGACGGGTTTCGGTCAGGTCATTGAGTAACACCAACTGACCAGGCTCGGCATCCAGCGAGCGAGTGGAGATCGATAAACGCCGACCGTCCTTGAGCGAGATTTCGTGACCGTCGTCTTCACGGGGCGCAAAGCAGCGTGCAATGACATGACGCCACAGCTCGCCTTCGAGGGGCAGACCGAGCAGTTCGCAGGCTGCGGGGTTGGCTTCGCGCACGATGCCTTGGGCGTCGATGACGATAACGCCGCCGGGCAACAGATCGAGGAGGTTTTGCAGCCGGTTGGCCAGGCGTTCTTTTTCCGCCAGCTCCTGCATGCGCTGAGCACTGACCACCGCCAGCTCACCCTTGAGCTCGGTGACCCGGGCTTCGAGCATGCTGTAGGAATCGGTCAATTGGCTCGACATCTGGTTGAACAGTGCAAACGCCTGCTCAAGACCAAGCCGGCTCGCCTGCTCTACGGACGACGGTTGTCCCGAAGCGTCAGGGACAGGAGACATCTGGGCGGCTTGGGGCATCGTGCTCTCTCGCTTGGCTGACCGTCAGTTAAACGGAACGTTGCGAGGGATGTAGCAATACCCGTGCCTAAAAAAAACCGCCTACAAATGAAGGACTTGAAAAACAGGCGTCAATCATCTGCCTGTTCATCACCGTCACGACGACTCATACCGTACTTGCGCATCTTTTCCACCAGTGTGGTGCGACGAATGCGCAGGCGTTCGGCGGCGCGCGCAACGATGCCATTGGCATCATCCAGCGCCTGCTGAATCAGCCCTTGTTCCAGACCACCGAGGTAGTCCTTCAGGTCCAGGCCTTCCGGCGGCAGCATGGCACCGGCCGAGAAATCCGGGGTATGACCGTTGATGGCTACGCGCTCTTCAAGATCGCTGCGAAAGCTGTCGACCAGTTGCTCGTCTTCGTCATCGACATAGCGGAATTTCTTCGGCAACTCGACCACGCCGATCACCCCGTACGGGTGCATGATCGCCATGCGCTCCACCAGGTTGGCGAGTTCGCGGACGTTGCCCGGCCAGCCGTGGCGGCACAGCGACATGATCGCCGCGGAATTGAAACGAATCGAGCCGCGCTTCTCGTGCTCCATGCGCGAGATCAACTCGTTCATCAGCAGTGGAATATCTTCGACACGCTCGCGCAGTGGCGCCATTTCGATCGGGAACACGTTCAGGCGGTAGTACAAGTCTTCGCGGAAAGTGCCGACCTCGATCATGCTTTCGAGATTCTTGTGGGTCGCCGCAATAATCCGCACATCGACGCTTTGGGTCTTGTTGCTGCCCACGCGCTCGAAGGTGCGTTCCTGCAATACGCGCAGCAACTTGACCTGCATCGGCAACGGCATGTCACCGATTTCATCGAGGAACAGCGTGCCGCCATTGGCCAGTTCGAAACGCCCGGCGCGGCTGGTGATTGCCCCGGTGAAGGCGCCCTTCTCGTGGCCAAACAGTTCGCTTTCCAGCAACTCGGCCGGGATCGCCCCGCAGTTGACCGGTACGAACGGCGCGTCACGACGCTTGGAGTGATAGTGCAGGTTGCGCGCGACCACTTCCTTGCCGGTCCCGGACTCACCGAGAATCAGCACACTGGCATCGGTGTCGGCGACTTGCTGCATCATCTGACGGACGTGTTGAATCGCCCGGCTAGTGCCGACAAGACTGCGGAAAAGATTGGGTTCACGGTGACGACCGCGCTCGCGGGCCTGGTCGTACATCTCGCGATAGACCTGGGCACGGTGCAGGGAGTCGAGCAATTTGCTGTAGCTGGGCGGCATTTCGAGGGTCGAAAGCACTCGGCGACGCTGGTCTTCTGGCAAGTCAACGGAAGAATTATCGCCCATTAACAAAACCGGAAGGAACTCATCCCAGGTTGAGAGTGTCTTTAACAAGCCCACGAGTGCGCCAGGAGCATTGACCGTCCCGATGAGGACGCAGATTACTTCACGACTTGATGACAATGAGCCGACAGCCTGCTGCCAGTCATGGCTACCGCAGGGTAAATTTTCTTCGCCAAGAAAATTTAAAATCACCGCCAGGTCGCGGCGGCGGACGCTATCGTCATCAATCAGCAGAATTTTGGTTTCACGCCACATGCAATAGCAACTTCCCTAGTCAAACTCGGATGCCCAAAGAGGGGCAAGCTGGACGCTCGCAGACACCTTATGCCTGTAGACGCCTAGAATACGGAAACAGCCACTAGTTAAGTCAAAAATAGATGCACAGTCAAATTTATGGCGCACTTAAATTTCGATTAACTGACGTTTAGTCAACCAAACAGATGGTAAACCTTTGCCGCACGCTGCGCTTGGGTGACTTGCGACATTTCTTCGACTATCGCCTGACGCTCGCCCATGGTCGCCGTCAATAATTCCTTGTACACCTCCAACAGCCCTTCCAGATTGGTTCGGAGCGCTTCTTCGTCGATCGGCGCCTCGCTGAGAGCGTCGTCAACGCATTCACGACAGGTCGCGTCCAGCTCGCCAATCGCGTCCCAATTGCGCGCAGCCAAAGCGTCGACCAAGGCTTCACGGGTTTCTTCAATGCGGTGCAGTGCATGACTCATGACGTCATCCTCGGCCGTCAGGCCTGGTGATTGGCGATTGCATCCCACCCGCTCTTCAGGGTTTCGAGCAAGCCGGAAACTTCATCGATGATTGCCGTGTCGTTATCGCGATTGGCTTCCATCAGGCGGTTCGCCATGTAGGCATACAAACTGTCGAGTTGCTGCACCGACGCCGGGTCTTCGGTCTTCTCCGGGTTAAGCCCGTCGCGCAGCCCGATGACGATGTCCACCGCCTTGCCCAGCATCAATCCCTTGAGAGCGATATCCCCACGCTCCAGCGCCCCTTTGGCCTGAGACATACGGTCAAGCCCGCCTTCCATCAGCATCTGCACCAGACGATGAGGATTGGCTTCAGAGATCTGAGCGTGGGAATTGACCTTCTGATATTGGCGAAGGGCTCTCATGGGGTTCATGTTTCTACCTCGTGACAAACAACAACTGAAAATGGGGTTGCTCTGACCATTGTGTCGACTGGTCGACTCAAAACTTTAACCCGACCCCGTCACCAAAGAAAAAACCCAGGCGCTGTGATGACCGCAGGACTGGGTTTTTTATGCCTGATCCGGATCAGTCGGACTTCGGATTGTTCAGTGCGTTGAGCGTGGTCATGATGCTGCTGCTCTGCGCCCGCAGCTTGGCTACCAGGGAGTCCATGGCGTTGTACTTGTTGGACAGACTGGTTTGTAGGAGCGTCATGCGCTCATCCAGAGTGTCCTGCTGCTTTTTCAAGTCTGTCAGGCTATCGGTTAACGTCTTGGAACGCTCCGCCAATGTCCCCGTTTTCGCTGTGGCGTAACTGTCCGTGGCAGTTGTCATGCGCGCCAGAATACCGGTTTTACCGTTGAACATACTGCTGATGTCCGCCGCATTGGTGGCCACCGCCTTGTCCCACTTCTTGTCGTCGATGCTCAGCAGGCCAGTGTCCGAAGCAGTGCTGATACCGAACTGCGCCAATGACTTCAAGGTGCCCGTACCGGACAACGCATTCAATTCATTACGAATCGAGGTCATCAGCGTGCGCATCGACGAATCGCCTGTCAGGGCGCCCGCAGTCGGCGTTCCATCTGCCCCTATCGTGACTTTGGTTTCCGCACTGATCGCGCGCACCAGAGCATTATAGGTGTCGACAAAGCCTTTTACCCCAGACTTCAGGGCTGGCGCGCTAGTACTCACAGCGATGGTGGTCGGTGTTGGTTGGGTAGCGTTAGCCGCCGTTGGTGAGACCGATAACAACTTGATATTCACACCGCTGATCGCGTCAGTAATGGAGTTGCTCTTGGACTCCATCTCAATACTGCCGTCGATGGTGTACTTGGCGTTCTTTGGCACATTGACGACCGTTGAACCGGTATTGATACCCGAGTTTCCCGACATGGTCAGGTCCGACCCCACACCCATCGTGGTAGAGGTCAACACCAATCGCGACCCAGTGGCGTCGGTTAGGATGTTAGCACTCAGCCCGGACGTGGAAAATTGCAAGTTGATCGAGTCACGCACTTCCTGCAGCGTCGCGCCGGGCGGCACGCTGAGATCGTATTTTTTGCCCGACTGTGAAATCGTTAATGTAGTGGGTGTCGAACCGCTATTGACTACCGACGAAGCCCCCCCGGCAAAAGTCCTCGTGGACAGTTTTGATGCGGTTGCCAACTGGGTGACCAGCAATGAATAGGTGCCATTGGAAGCCCCACTACCCGTCGTGATGGTGGCAACTTTTTCATCCGAGGATGAACTGGCCAAACCACTGAAGCTGCTGTCTGTACCCATGGAAGTCAGCGCACCGCGAAAGGCAGCCAGCGCCGCTTGAATTTTCCCGATCGACGACAGCGAGGTGGTTGCTCTGAGCGTCTGGGTGTTGATCTGTGCTTGCTTGGGCGCTTTTTCTGCGTCAACCAAGGACTTCACAATCGCCTGGGTATCAATATTCGAACCAATACCGCTAACCGTTGAACCCGCCATCATCTTTCTCCTTTTCCAGTGGCTGCCGCTTTCTTGACGAAGTGCGCCTCAAGCGCCGACAGCAACAAAATTCATGCCAGATCAGGCTTTGTCGTCAAACAACAAGCTGCTGGCTTGGCTCAGGCTCTGCGCCAGTTTTAAAGCAGTTTCAGACGGAATTTGGCGAATCACATCACCGCTATCGGTGGCAATGACTTTAACCACAACCCGACCGGTTGAATCATCAATGGAAAAATCCAGCTTGCGCTGACTTGCCTGAACGAACTCGCGAATATCGGTTACTGCTTTTTCCAACTCGTCACGCTTGGGTTCAGTCGCAGCCTTCGCAATCGGTTCGACCTTCAATTTGCTGGCCGGGTCGACAGGTGCAGGCGAGCTTTGGGGCGCAACCGCCGGATAAGACAGGTTCAATTTGACGCTCATGTCCATGTCCAAATCTCCTCATTACGAAAAAAACGAAAGGGCGCGTAAACGCGCCCTTCCGTCAATGACCAAGCGCCGTTATTACTGAAGCAGCTTCAGTACAGCGGATGGCAGTTGGTTCGCTTGCGACAGGATCGCAGTCGAAGCCGATTGCAGAGTTTGTTGCTTGGTCAGCTCGGCAGTTTCAGCAGCGAAGTCCACGTCTTGTACGGTGCTGCGAGCAGCGGTGGAGTTCTTCTGGATGTTCTGCAGGTTGTCGGCAGTGGTGGTCAGACGGTTTTGGGTAGCACCCAGGCCCGAACGAACGCCGTCGATGGTGCCGATAGCCTTGTCGATTACAGCCAAAGCGTTTTGTGCGTTGTCGATGTTAGTAACGTCAGTCTGAGAGATAGTCTTCTTTGCAGAAGAGACGGTAGCGGAACCGAACACAGCGGATACGCCAGTAGTAGCATCGCTCAGGGAGTAGCCTTTGGCGGAATCCAGCTGAACTGCGCCGTTGACTACGATGGCAGCAGCACCCAAGGCGGTAGCACCAGCGAACGCACCAGCACCGTTTTTGGCGCTAACGGTGATAGCAGCTTGAGCGGCAGCGTCAGCAGCCGAGAAGGACAGGTTTTCACCCGTATCGGATTTAACCGATAGGCTGGAGTTAACCGAGTCGTAGTTAACGCTGATACCCAGTTTGGCCGCGTTGGACTTCAGCTGATCAGCCAGGCTCGCGAGGTCGGTAACACCAACAAAGTCAACAGTACCGCTGGAACCAACAGCCAGCTTGAAGTTCGACGGGCCAGCACCGGTAACACCCAGCTTGACTTCAGTGCTTGCGGTGGCAGTCAAACCGCCGATGGAGCCGTTCAGTTTGCTGGCAATGTCTTTTGCCGAAGCACCGCCCAGATAGCCTACAGTCGCGGTCTGGCCATTACCGGTGACGGTCATGGATCCTGCTGCCAAACCTGTGGCGCTCGGTACAATTGCGGAACTTTTGACTTGCTGCGAACCAATCTGGTTAGCCGCTACGTTTTCCAGGCTAACGTTGATGGTTTCGTTGGCGTTGGCGCCAACTTGAATAGCCTTGGTACCGAACGAACCGTCCAGCAGCTTCTGGCCGCCGAAAGTAGTGGTTTGCGAGATACGGGTCAATTCAGAAGTCAGAGCCTGGTATTCGTCGTTGTTCGACTTACGGTCATCAGCGCTCAGGGAGCCGGTAGCCGAGGACAGAGCCAGGGTACGCATTTTTTGCAGGATGTCGGTCGAAGCCTGCATCGCGCCTTCAGCGGTTTGAGCGATGGAGATACCGTCGTTCACGTTCTTGACCGCTTGGCCCAGGCCGTTGATTTGGCTGGTCAGGCGGTTAGCGATCTGCAGGCCGGCAGCGTCGTCTTTGGCGCTGTTGATACGCAGGCCGGAAGACAGGCGCTGCATGGAAGTGGCCAGGGCGCCGCCGGCTTTGTTCAGGTTGCCCTGAGTAGTGATCGATGCGATGTTGGTGTTTACGGTTAAAGCCATGACGAAATCCTCGTTGGATGGATACTGCGGCTTCCGGCCCTGGCAACCGCCGGGTGTGGCCTAGAGAACCTACGTAATAGTTATCGTCGTGAAGAGGCTTTGCTTGAGGGGTTTTTTTGAAATTTTTAGTGGCAGGGTGCCAGCCCTTTATTTTCAAGGCTTTACAGCCAGAATATCGGCGTCAGAAAAATGCAAAAACGCCCGGTAACTTTCGTTACCGGGCGTTTTTTTTGTGTCGACTGCTACGTGTAAACCATCAACCGCGATAGAGAATCGCCGAGCCCCACGACAGTCCTACGCCAAAACCACTGATAGCTACACGGGTCCACTTGGAATCGAACACATGGTTCTGTAACAGCAGTGGAATACTCGAAGACACGGTATTACCGGTTTCGAGCATGTCCTTGATGAACTTCTCCGGCTCGCCTTCTTCGAAGCGCCTTGCCACGGCATCAACGATGGCCGCGCTGCCCTGGTGAATGCAGAAAGCGTCGATATCGTGCGCCTGCAAGTTGGACTCATCCAGCAGCTCGTGCAAATGGGCCGGGACTTTCAGCAAAGCGAAGTTGAAGACCTGGCGGCCGTTCATGAAGAACACGCCATCGGTGACCTTGAGGTGCGGCGCACCGGAACCGTCAGTGCCGAACTTCGATTTGCCGAGCTGCCAGACAGCGTTTTCGCCCATCCAGGTCGCGGTGGCGGCATCGCCGAACAGCATGGTGGTGTTGCGGTCTTCCGGGTCGACAATCTTCGAGTACGGATCAGCCGTCACCAGCAGGCCATTTTTCAGCCCCGTCGCTTCCATGAACCCCTTGAGGGCATAGATGCCGTAAACGTAACCGGAACAGCCCAGGGAGATATCAAAAGCGGCGACATGGGTTGGCAGACCCAGTTTGTCCTGAACGATAGCAGCGGTATGCGGCAGGCCCTCCTCGTCACCGTTCTGGGTGACGACGATCAGGCAATCGATGGATTCACGCTTGAGTTCGGGACTGGCGGCGAACAGCGCATTGACTGCTTCGACGCACAGATCCGAAGTTTCCTGATCGGCACCCTTGCGCGGCAAAAACGCCGAGCCGATCTTGCCAAGGATAAAGGTTTCGTCCTTGTCGAACTTTGCACCCTGGGCGTAGTTGTCAACCCCGGCTGCCGGCACATAACTCGCTATGTTTTTTATGCCAATCATTATGGCTTCCCAATAATAAACAGCTGAATATCGCCGCTCGCTGAATCGAGGGCGTCTACAGTCGGGGCTCAGCCCCCAGAGGAGGCAACGTCGGGACTCAAGGATCACCTTGAGCAGGCCCACCACCTTCACCGCCCGCAGACAGGATACAGTGAAGATGCGCGTTTTGACTGGCGGGTCACTCAGAGATCAGTGCTTTATTTCATTTTGTGACCCCAGCTCAGTCCGGACCTGCCTCGATCTTCTCAAAAAAAACGCAAAAAAAAAGCCAGCCCCTGATGACAGGGACTAGCCGCGAGCGGTCAAGACCGACTCAAAGCTTGTTGAAGAGGCCCAGCTGGGAAATCTTCGAGAACGCCAGTTGCGCCGCCTGCAGCATGGTTTGTTGCAAGGTCAGGCGAGTCAGCACTTCCGCCGGATCGGCGTTCTCGATCAAACTCTGTGTGGAGTTGTTGATCAGGCTGGTGCTCTGAATCTGATCGCGCTGCATGTCCATGACATTACCGCGGGCACCAATCGCGCCGCGAGCCAGGTCGACCTGGTTCTTGGCATTGCCCAGGTTGGCGATGGATGCAGCCACGACACTGTCCAGATTACGCTGTGCCGCCGGGTTACCCTGGGTCGGTGTTTCGAGCGCTTGACGCAGCTGACTGACAGTGTCGAGCACGTTCTGGGTTTGATGGGTATTGACCGACACATCGAACTGGTCGCCGTTCGCTGGCGCGCCACTGAGAGAAAAGCTGACACCGGCGGCCGTAGCAACGCCAGCAGCCACGGTGCCGGTAGTGACCGCCACACTGCCACTGGTCAACGGACGGGCGTACAGCTCGAAAGTCGCCGGACTGGTGAATTTCAGCACCGCCCCCCCCTCAGGGAAAAAGCTTTTGTAGTCTGCAACGTTGGTCACCGAGGTCTGGCTGACCACTGTCGGCGACGCATTTCCCAGAGCACGGGTGCTGACAAAGCTGTCCGGTTTGGCCGACAACTGGAAACTATGAGTGGCGATCACCGCATCGGCGTTGGCCGGCGTATCGCCCGCCTGGAATGTGACATCCAAGGCAAAGGTCACGCCGCGAAAATTGATGTCGGAACCACCCTTGGCATTAGGGTCGAACGTGCCACCCCCACTCGCCTCGGCAGTTACGTCATTGCCCAGCGTGTCCGTGATCACGAACTGGGTGCTGCTGGTGAATGACAGGGTGTAAGGCTGGCCGTTGCGGAAACCGGTATCAAACGCCGGGCCGGAATTCACCAGGCCAGGAGACAGCGCCACGCGGCCGTCATCGACAGCCGGAGTTGTCATGTTAGTCGAGCTGCGACTGGCATTGATTGCCTGCTGGAAGACGTCCCAACCGGTATCGTTGAGCCCCAGTGACATCGAGTCTCCGATCTTGAGTTGCAACTGGGTCTGGTCACCCTGATAGCTGTAGGTGCCGTCGCTATTGCGTGCAAAAGGTGGAGTGTTGTTGCTGGCCCCGGAAAAGATGTACTTGCCGTTGGCATCCTTGCTGTTCATCAAGTTCAGCAGCTGTTCTTCAGCCTGAGCAACTTCTGCCCCGATGGATTTTCGATCGTCGTCGTTCAACGACGCACCACCGGCTCGCACCGTCAGTTCGCTGACTTTTTGTAGTACGTCGTTGATGCTGTTCAGCACACTTTCTTCTTGAGCCTGGGCCGTGTTCAACGCGTTAATGTTGTTGGAGTACTGGCCCATCATGGCAATTTGCTGATCGAGCTGCAGCAGACGCGCCGCGCCCACCGGATCATCCGACGCGGTAGTCAGCTTCAATCCGCTGCTGGCCTGCTCGGCCGTTTTCATCACGTTGTTCAGGTTGCGCTGATAGTTGGCAGCCGTCGTCGCATAATACTGTGCAGTAGAAATACGCATGTTCTACGGCTCCTTAAAGGGCATTGATCAGAGTGCTGAAGATTTCCTGCGCAGTCTTGATGATCTGCGAAGAGGCCGAATAGTACTGCTGGTATTTGATCAGGTTACCGGTCTCTTCATCGAGGTCGACACCGGACAGCGAATCGCGAGAATCCCGGGCCTGGGTAAGGATGGCTCCAGTGGCAGTGGCATCCATTTGCCCCTGTTTGGTCATGGAGCCGACTGACGAGACCAGACCACCGTAGGCATCGGTGAAACTCACGCCCGGGCTGGTGGCGTTGGCGCCGACCGTGGCCTTGGTCTGCAGACTGAGCAGCGCCTGGGCGTTACGATTGTCAGTACTGCCGGGCGCCGTCATCGAGATATTGAAACTGTCGTCCTTGGCGGGGCTGCCGCTGACGGTCATCGCGACCTTGAAGGTTTTCGCAGCGCCCCCGGCGTCCGTGTAAGGCACCGAAATACTCAGATCGTTATTCTGACCAGGCACGATGCTGCCGGTCCCGATGCTGGTGCCCTTGGCATCGAACACCTCATAAGCGGTGCTGCTGGTCATGAGCAGGCGAACCGGCATCGCCGCCTTGACCGCCGTCTGTACTTCCAGGCGCTGCACCGGATCGTAGATATCCAGGGCAGTACTCAACGTTGGCTGGCTGACAGCACCGGTGCCGTCATTGCCCGAGGCCTTGGTGGATGTCAGCGGAGCGGCTGTGGCCAAGGTCTTGGCGTCAGTCATGACGGTGGCCATGTCCGCCGCGGAACTGCGTGTCGGGGTAATTTTGAAGGTATCGCCAGCGTTCACCGGGCCAGCGTTGAGGCTCAGGCTGAAGCCGTCGATGACCGGTGCCGGGGTAGCGCCCAGCGTGAAGCTGCCCATGTCGGAGTTGTCCGACAGACGACGCACGCTATAGCCCGTGGCGCTGGTGAAGGTCACCTGGTAATCGCTGGCCGCCAACTTGCTGGTGTCTTTGATGGTGACGTTGAGGTTGCCGGACGCCGGGTTGTTGTTGCCATTGGCGATACTGCGCTGGCTGATGGCCTTTAGACTATTGATGTCGTTAAACAACGCCGAGCCGAAATTGCCGTTCTGATCCAGCCCCTGCCCCAACTGTTTGTTGACCTGATCGGCCACCACCATGGCGATGCGACCCAGGCCGTTGACGGCTGGCGTCAGAACGTCATCGCGGTAACGCAACAGGCCGCCCATCTCGCCGCCGCTGACCCGGGAAGTGATATCAATCGTCGAACTACCGCGATCCATGATGATCGAGGACCGGGTAGGGTCATTCTTGTCAGCCTCAACGCGCAACGTATTGGCCGTATCACCGATGACCAGCGGCTGACCGCTGCCCAGATAAATATCCAGCCTGCCGTTGGTTTCGGTGACCTGCGTGCCCACCAGCTCGGAGAGCTGGCGAACGGTCTCGTTGCGCTGGTCCAGCAGGTCGTTGGGCATGCCGCCCGAACTACTGACCTCGCTGATTTTCTTGTTGTAGGCCGCAACAGTCGCCGCCAGCTTATTGACCTGATCAGCCATCGAGCCCAACTGATCGTTGATGTACGCGCCTTGCTGATTCAATTGCTGGGAGATGGCATTGAAGCGACTGCTCAACCCTTGTGCATTGGTCAACAACGCTTGACGTGCAGCGCTGTCATTGGAGTTGGCGGACAGCGTTTGCAACGACGAGAAGAACGATTGCAGCGTTTTGGTAATACCGGTGCCACTATCGGATAACAGCTTGTCCACTTGCGTGGCTTGCCCCAGATACGCTTGCGCATCGCTATTGAGCGAAGTGGTGGTCTGCAACTGGGCGTCGAGGTAACTGTTGTACACCCGACGTACATCGGCCAGGGTCGTGCCGGTACCGATGTAGACATTGCCGAACTGCTGCGAGGCTTTGGTGCCCTGCACGGTCTGCTGACGCGAGTAACCCGCGGTATCGACGTTGGCGATGTTATTGCCGGTAGTCAGCAATGAGGAATGGCCAGCAGCCAGCCCCGACATCCCGATATTGAGCAAACTCATGGTTCAGACCTTATAGCTTATGCCTATAGAGGCGTGGTGGTAGCGCCCGCCGCAGCGTAGTTCTGGTAACTCGTCATCTGCTTGGCAATCTGCGAAATCTTGCTTGCGTAGTCCGGGTCGGTTGCGTAACCGGCCTTTTGCAACTCGCGTACAAACTGTTCTGGGTTATCGGCCGACTTCACAACATCTTGATAGCGATTGTTGGTTTGCAGCAGCGTCACAAGGTCATGGAAGCTGTCCTTGTAAGAGTCATAGGAACGGAACTGAGCCGTCTCCTTGACCATCTCGCCATTCCTGAATTCGCTGGTAATTGCCCGCGCCGATTCGCCCTTCCAACTGCTGCTGGCCTTGATGCCGAACAGGTTGTGACTACTGCTGCCATCCTGGGCGCGCATGACCGATTTGCCCCAACCGGTTTCCAGGGCGGCCTGCGCCACCAGATAACGCGGATCGACACCAATGCGTTCGGCGGCCTCTTTGGCCATCGGCAGCATGGTGTTGACGAATTCGTCGGCGGAACTGAACGCTTTCTTCGCCGGTGCCAGCGGTATTTGCGCCATGGCACGACCATAAACCTGCAGGCGCCCGCTGGATGTCGTATCCGTTTGCGCAGCCAGCCAATCGCCGTTGTACAGGGGGCCGGCACCGGTCTTGGTGTTCTGCGGTATCTGGATGTTGTTCTGCGCCGTCGCGGCGGTCGCGGCAGTGGTCGATGCCGACGGCACCAGCCCTGCGAGCAAGCGGTCGGCCAGTTTCGGCGGCAGCGCCAGACGTCGCTGATTGATCAGCGCCATGTCATTGCGATGAGCGCCCTCGCCCGTACTGACCGACGACTTCACCGAGCGCGAAGCCCACAACGGACGCTCGCCATTGAGGCGCGACAGCGGCCCGTTGGTGGCGACCGTACCGGCGGCAATCGGGGTTTCCACGGCGGCTTTCGCGGCCGCTTGCTTGGCGGCTGACGCGGCAGCGGCCTCGCCTGGGGCCAGCGGTTTGTTCTTCGACATCTGACGCATCAGCACGTCAGCCAGACCAATACCGCCACCTTCACGGGACATGGAAACGGCCAACTGCTGGTCGTACATTTCCTGGTATTGCTTGGCTGCCGGCGTGTTGAGCGGATTGTCCTGGCCCAGCGCGTCGGTGGCCGAGCGCATGGACTTGAGCATTTCACCGAGGAACAGCGACTCGAATTCCTGCGCCACCTTGCGCATGTTCGCGTCACTGTCCTTGTCGCCGACCTTGAGCTGGTTCAAGCGATTGAGATCCGAATAGGAACCCGAATCGTTGCTGTTGACCCCCAATCCGCCCTTGCGCATATCCATGGTCGCCGTCCTCAGATCACGATCAGGTCGGCTTGCAACGCGCCGGCCTGTTTCAGTGCTTCGAGGATCGCCATCAAGTCACCCGGCGCCGCGCCGACCTGGTTCACCGCACGCACGATTTCGTCGAGGGTGGTACCCGGACCGAACTTGAACATCGGCTTGGCTTCCTGCTGGGCATTGACCCGCGAGCGCGGCACGACCGCCGTCTGCCCATTGGACAGAGGGCCGGGCTGGCTGACGATCGGGTCTTCGGTAATGGTCACGGTCAGGCTGCCGTGGGTCACGGCGGCCGGGGAAACCTTGACGTTCTGGCCGATCACGATGGTGCCGGTCCGCGAGTTGATGATGACTTTCGCCACCGCCTGACCCGGGTCGACTTCAAGGTTCTCGATGATCGACAAATAGTCGACGCGCTGACTCGGATCGAGTGGCGCACTGACGCGAATCGAGCCGCCGTCGATGGCCTGGGCGACGCCAGGGCCGAGCATATTGTTGATTTTGTCGACGATGCGCTTGGCCGTGGTGAAGTCCGAACGATTGAGGTTCAGGGTCAGGCTGTTGCCCTGGTTGAAACCGCTCGGCACCGAACGTTCAACCGACGCACCGCCCGGGATACGACCGGCCGACGGAACGTTGACAGTGATCTTCGAACCGTCGCGACCTTCGGCATCAAAACCGCCGACCACCAGGTTGCCCTGAGCGACCGCATAGACATTGCCGTCGATCCCCTTGAGCGGCGTCAGCAGCAAGGTGCCGCCGCGCAGACTCTTGGAGTTACCGATGGACGATACGGTGATGTCGACCTGTTGCCCTGGCTTGGCGAACGCCGGCAAATCAGCACTGATCGACACCGCCGCGACGTTCTTCAACTGCACGTTGCCCGAACCCGGCGGCACCTTGATGCCGAACTGCGAGAGCATGTTGTTGAAGGTCTGCAAGGTGAACGGGGTTTGCGTCGTCTGGTCGCCGGTACCGTTAAGCCCGACCACCAGGCCGTAGCCGATCAATTGGTTGGACCGCACGCCGGAAATACTGGCGATATCCTTCAGCCGCTCGGCTTGAGCGTTGAACGCTGCGGATAGCATCAGGGCGGCCACCATCAGGTGTTTAAGATTCAACGTAGCCACCTAGAAAGGGAACAGCGGGCTGAGGAAGAAACGGTCGAACCAGCCTGGCTGACTCGCATCGGCAAATGCACCGGTGCCCGAATAGGTGATGCGCGCATCGGCGACGCGGGTCGACGACACAGTGTTATCGGTGGCGATGTCATCGGATCGAACCATACCGGCAATCCGCACCAGCTCATCGCCGGTGTTGAGGGTCAGCCACTTCTCGCCGCGCACGGCGATGATGCCGTTGGGCAACACATCAGCGACGGTCACGGTGATCGAACCGGTCAGGCTGTTGCTCTGGCCGGATTTGCTGTCGCCCTTGGTGGCGCGGTCACCTTCGTAACCGACGTCCAGACTCAGGCTACCGCTGCCCACTGGATCACTGGTGCTCAGGCCGCCACCGAAAAACGAGCTCAGGCCGATGTCGGTCTTGCTGTTCTTGCCAATTTGCGAGTTGGCGTTTTTGCTGGCCTGGGTGCGTTCGTTCAGGGTGATGGTGATGATGTCACCGACCCGGAACGCCTTGCGGTCGCTGTACAGGTTCTGTTCGAAACCGGCCTGGTAGATCGAGCCGTTATTGGCGGCAGCCGGCAATGGCGTGCGCGGCAACACCGGGGCGTAGTAAGGGTCATTGGGCTTGGGCGGCGGGGCAACGCAGCCCGCGAGCACGACGGCCGCACTCAGTGCCAGAACAGATACAAAGCGATTCATGACCCTACCTCACGGTGTTGCAGGCGACCTCATGGTCGCCTCATAGACTTGATTACAGATTCTGCGTTACGAACGAGAGCATCTGGTCGGCGGTGGAGATCACCTTGGAGTTCATCTCGTAAGCGCGCTGAGTGGTGATCATGTTGACCATCTCTTCAACGGTGCTGACGTTCGAGGTTTCCAGGGTGTTCTGCAGCGTGGTGCCGAAACCGGCCAGGCCCGGGGTGCCGACTTGCGGCGCGCCGCTGGCCGCGGTTTCCAGGAACAGGTTGTTGCCCACGGCTTGCAGACCGGCCGGGTTGATGAAGTCGGCGGTTTGCAGGTTGCCGATCACCTGGGAGGCCGGGTTGCCGGTAACGGTGATGGACACGGTGCCGTCGCGACCGACCGTGAAGGTCTGGGCATCGTTCGGGATGACAATGGCCGGTTCCAGGGCGAAGCCGCTGGCGTTCACGATCTGACCGTTGGAGTCCAGGTGGAACGTACCGTCACGGGTGTAGGACGTCGTGCCGTCCGGTTGCAGAATCTGGAAGAAACCGCGACCGTCGATGGCCATATCCAACGGCTGCTCGGTGGTTTGCAGGCTGCCGGCGGTGAAGTTTTTCTGGGTGCCGACAATGCGCACACCGGTACCCAATTGCAGACCCGACGGCAGTTCACTGTCTTGGGTCGACTGGGCGCCTGGCTGGCGTTTGATCTGGTACAGCAGGTCCTGGAACTCGGCGCGGTCACGTTTGAAACCCGTGGTCGACACGTTGGCCAGGTTGTTGGAAATGGTCGTCAGGTTGGTGTCCTGGGCGGACAGACCTGTTTTGGCAACCCATAGAGCCGGAAGCATTCGATTCTCCTCGTGCGCCTGTTTTACGGCGCGACGTTCTGATAATTAGCTGATCTGCAAGACCCGAGCCATGGCCTGGTCGTCTTCTTTGGCGGTGTTCATCATCTTGATGTGCAGTTCGAACTGCTTGGCCAGGGCCAGCACCGAGGTCATCTCTTCCACGGCGTTGACGTTGCTCGACTCAAGAAAACCGGACACCAGTTTGACGTCGGCATCGGCCTGCGCCGGCTTGCCGTCCTTGGTGTGGATCGAACCGTCCAGGCCTTTGGTCATGTTCTTGAAGTCAGGATTAACCAGCTTGATGCGGTCGACTTCCGCCATCACACGAGGACCTTCGCCCATCGCACGAATGCTGATGGTGCCGTCCTCGCCCACTTCGATTTGCTGCTCGGGCGGCACGGCAATCGGCCCGCCATTGCCCATCACCGGCATACCGTTGCCGGCCCGCAGCACGCCCAGGGCGTCGACGTTCAGGCTGCCGGTGCGCACGTAGCTTTCGCCGCCGTCAGGGTTCTGCACGGCGATCCAGCCATTGCCTTGCACCGCGACATCGAGGTCGCGACCGGTTTCCACCAATGCGCCAGGGGAGAAGTCGGTGGCCGGACGTTCGGACAAGGCAAACGCACGCGCCGGAAAGCTGTCACCGAACACCGGCATCGAACGCGCCTGCTCCAGGTCTTTCTGGAAACCGTTGGTGGAGATGTTCGCCAGGTTGTTCGCATGAGCCTTCTGCGCCAGTGCATTCTGGCTGGCGCCGGTCATTGCCACATAAAGGTACTTGTCCACACTCTTTCCTCTGCATGCCGGACGTTTGCCGTCCACCGCTGTACTGCTGAGCCATAAGCAATTTGCAGACCAACTTTTTTCTGGCGGCGCAGGGCCCGGCATACAGAGGACTTGGGGGATAGCGAGGGAAAATTTGAGATGTGTGGAAGTCGAAAAACCGGCGGTGTTATGCCGCTAGGCGGCAATCCCGTTTTTTGAAGTTGATGGAGAACCTGTGGCGAGGGGGTTTATCCCCGTTCGGCTGCGCAGCAGTCGCAAAACCTGTTTGCGTGGTAATGCTGAAAAAAAAGCGGGGGCGGCTTCGCCACCCAACGGGGATAAATCCCCTCGCCACAAAGGCGCTCCCCACCACAGTGTTGCTGTTAGCTTTGTGGGTCTTTGCCGACTTCGTACTCACGCAACTTATTGGCAATGGTCGTATGCGAAACCCCCAGCCGCTTACCCAGCTGTCGACTGCTCGGGTGCTCGGAATACAAACGCTCCAGCACCGCTTTCTCAAAGCGCCCAACAATCTCGTCCAACCCGCCCTCAAGCGAGAAATCGCCAAGCGGCTGACGCACGCCGTAGTCCGGCAGGCGAATATGTTCGGCCTTGACGGTCCCGCCCTCGCACAAGGACACCGCCTGGAACAACACGTTTTCCAGTTGCCGGACGTTGCCCGGCCAGTGGTAGTGACTGAGCCGCTCCATCGCCGCAGGCGCCAGTTTCGGCAGCGGGCAACCGATCTGTCGACTGGCCTGATCGAGGAAGTGTTCCACCAGCGGCGTCAAACCATCCAGGCATTCGCGCAGTGGCGGGATGTGCAGTGAAAGCACGTTCAAACGGTGATACAAATCCTGACGAAATTCGCCTCGTGCGCACAATTCCGAGAGGTCGACCTGCGTCGCGCAGATCACGCGTACATCCAGATAAACCTCTTCATCGCTGCCCACACGACGAAAGCAACCGTCCTGCAGGAAACGCAGCAATTTCACCTGTAGGCGCGGGCTCATTTCCCCGACGCCATCGAGAAACAGCGTACCGCCCGACGTCAGCTCCAGCAGACCGAGTTTGCCTTCAGCCCGCGCCCCTTCGAAAGCGCCGGGGCCGTAGCCGAACAGCTCCGTCTCAGCCATGGATTCCGGCAGACCGGCGCAGTTGAGCGCCATCAACGGTGACTGCCCCCGCGGACTGGCCAAGTGGCAGGCGCGCGCCAACAACTCTTTACCCGTACCGGTTTCACCTTCTATTAATAGCGGCGCATCCAGCGGCGCCATGCGTCGTGCTTCGCGCACCACCGCGGCCATCACCTTCGAGCTTTGGAAAATACTGTCGAAACCGCGCAGCTCCTGCTTGCGCACGTTATAGATGCGCTCACCGACCCGGTCGGCGCGATGTAAGGTGAGCACTGCGCCGGCCATGGCTTCGCTGTCGTCATGTTCCGATTGCAGTGGTGCGATGTCGGCGAGAAACACGTCACCTTTTACCTTCACCCGCAAGCCGTTGATCCGCGACTTGTTGGCGCGCACCAGTTCCGGCAAGTCGAAATCCTCGGCGTAACGCGACAGCGGAATCCCCGGCACCTCGTCCACCCGCACGCCGAGCAACTGCGCCGCCGCACGGTTGGCCGCGACGATCGAACCGCCCATGTCGATCGACAGCACCGGAAACTCCAAGGCGCCGAGCAAGGCATTGAGCTCCATGTGCCGACGTTCGCTGGGCATCAGCCCTACACGCTTGACGCCGAACACCCCGGCAATGGATTCGAATTTCGGACGCAACGCCTGGAACTGAATGTTGATCAGGTTCGGGCAATGCAGATAGATGGCATTGCCATGCTCACCGCCGACCTCGCCGCGAGCGACGTTGATCCCGTACTCCACCAGCAGGTTGAGAATGTCGCGCAGGATACCGATGCGGTTCTGGCAGTGGACTTTGATACGCATATAAAGGCCCGAAACAGGAGAGATCGAGGGCCCGGGCAGAGATTTTTCTGCGCAAGCACCAACTTAGTCGTCAAGATTATGTGACACCTGCACACCATTTCAAACCCGCAAATCTCAATCCCTGCGCCATAGCCGTCGATCCGTAACGAATACTTTACAAAAAACGACGATTTTTCCTACACACAGCACGGCTCACGTGCTGCAACACTGCATTTCTTGAGGTATTTCTAGGTCCATAGCAGGACATAACAAGAACGAAATCCCCTAGCAGGAGAGCAGCATGAAGCAGACGCAATACGTGGCTCGCGAGCCCGATGCGCAAGGTTTTATCGACTACCCCGCCGAAGAACACGCGGTGTGGAACACGCTGATTACTCGCCAACTGAAAGTGATCGAGGGTCGTGCGTGCCAGGAATACCTGGACGGTATCGAAAAACTCGGTCTGCCCCACGACCGCATTCCGCAACTCGGTGAGATCAACAAAGTCCTCGGTGAAACCACCGGGTGGCAGGTTGCCCGGGTACCCGCACTGATCCCCTTCCAGACCTTTTTCGAATTGCTCGCCAACAAGCAGTTTCCGGTAGCGACGTTTATTCGTACCCGCGAAGAGCTGGATTACCTGCAAGAGCCGGACATTTTCCACGAGATCTTTGGCCACTGCCCGCTACTGACCAACCCTTGGTTCGCTGAATTCACCCACACCTACGGCAAACTCGGCCTACAGGCTACCAAGGAAGAACGCGTGTACCTCGCGCGCTTGTACTGGATGACCATCGAGTTCGGCATGGTCGATACAGCCGAAGGCCTGCGCATTTACGGCGGCGGCATTCTTTCTTCTCCAAAAGAAACCGTTTACTGCCTGTCGGACGAACCTGAGCATCAGACCTTCGATCCGCTGGAATGCATGCGCACGCCGTATCGCATCGACATCCTGCAACCGCTGTACTTTGTCCTGCCGAACCTCAAGCGCCTGTTCGACCTCGCCCACGAAGACATCATGGGCATGGTCAAGCAAGGCATGCAGTTGGGCTTGCGCGCACCAAAATTTCCGCCAAAGGCTGCGTGATCCGCAGCTTTTAGAATCAAGTGAGCCTGTCAGGAACCGACGCTTTGGTTTAGCGTGGTGAATTGACGGCCGAATTCCAATAATTCGATTTCAGGAACCCATCATGTCCACATTGAACCAAGCCCATTGCGAAGCCTGCCGCGCCGATGCCCCTCAGGTCAGCGACGAAGAACTGCCGGTACTGATCAAGCAGATTCCTGACTGGAACATTGAAGTGCGCGACAGCGTGATGCAGCTGGAAAAAGTTTTCCTGTTCAAGAATTTCAAGCACGCACTGGCGTTCACCAACGCCGTCGGTGAAATCTCCGAGGCTGAAGGTCACCACCCAGGCCTGCTCACCGAGTGGGGCAAAGTCACCGTGACCTGGTGGAGCCATTCCATCAAAGGCCTGCATCGCAACGACTTCATCATGGCCGCGCGCACTGACGAAGTGGCCAAGGACGCCGAGGGCCGCAAATAATGCATTTCGACGCCATCGGTCGAGTACCCGGCGACCCGATTCTCGGCCTGATGGAGGCCTATGCGCAGGACCCCAACCCGCGCAAATTCGACCTCGGAGTGGGCGTCTATAAAGATGCCCAGGGCCTGACACCGATTCCCCAGGCCGTGAAGCTCGCCGAGCAGCGCCTGGTGGATCGTCAGACCACCAAGACCTACATCGGTGGTCACGGTGAACCGGCGTTCGGCAAGGCCATCGTTGAATTGGTGCTGGGGGCCGATTCCCCGCTGATCACCGAACAACGGGCCGGTGCAACGCAAACGCCGGGCGGCACCGGCGCGCTGCGCTTGAGCGCGGACTTCATCGCCCAATGCCTTCCGGGCCGTGGCGTATGGCTGAGCAACCCGACCTGGCCGATCCACGAAACCATTTTCGCGGCGGCAGGGGTCAAGGTCAGTCATTACCCGTACGTCGGCAGCGATAACCGCCTCGACGTCGAAGCGATGCTCGCGGTACTCAATGAAGCGCCGATGGGCGATGTGGTGCTGCTGCACGCCTGCTGCCACAACCCGACCGGGTTCGATCTGTCCCATGACGATTGGCGCCGAGTGCTGGACGTGGTGCGCAGTCGCGATTTGGTGCCGCTGATTGATTTCGCCTACCAAGGCTTCGGCGACGGCCTGGAACAGGATGCCTGGTCGACGCGGTTGTTCGCTGCCGCGTTGCCGGAAGTACTGATCACCAGTTCCTGCTCGAAGAACTTCGGCCTGTACCGCGACCGCACCGGCGCGCTGATTGTCTGCGCGAAAACCGCTGACAAGCTGGTGGACATCCGCAGCCAACTGGCCAACATCGCCCGCAACCTGTGGTCGACACCGCCAGATCACGGCGCTGCGGTGGTAGCGACCATCCTCGGTGATCCAGAGCTGAAAAGCCTCTGGGCCGACGAAGTGGAAGCCATGCGTTTGCGTATCGCCCAACTGCGCAGCGGTTTGGTTGAAGCGCTGGAACCTCATGGTTTGCGCGAGCGCTTTGCGCACATCGGCGTGCAGCGCGGGATGTTTTCCTATACCGGTTTGTCGCCGGACCAGGTCAAACACCTGCGTGATCATCACAGCGTTTACATGGTCGGTACTGGCCGGGCGAACGTAGCGGGGATCGATGCGACGCGTCTGGATCTGCTGGCTGAAGCAATCGCCGAAGTCTGCAAGTAACCATCAAACCCTGCACAGCCCCCCCCTGTGGGAGCGAGCCTGTTCGCGAATGCGGAGTTTCAGTCGACATCATCATTGACTGATCCACCGCTATCGCGAGCAGGCTCGCTCCCACATTTGTTTTAAGTCGCTCTCTCTTCCAGACCTGTCTAGACAATCCCATCCGTCGCAACAATTGGATATAAAAGTCCGATTGTCATTTTTACTGCTGTATCCTGCCCAAGCTTTTTAAAAGCGCGGATCTACCAGATCTATCAACAGACTTTGCGAGGAGCGCGATATGCACGAGATCCCTAATCTCCCCTTCCCAAGCCTGCACGAAACTGAGCAGACGCCCACGCAACAAGCCGGTGCCCAACAGCCCGAGCCAAAAGAAGCCACTGAACGCCGCAAGGCCGACAGCGCAGACTGATTCACCTGCAATGCCAGACCGTGTGGAAAGCGCTAACATGCGCTTTCCACACCGCCTGAACCCTTGAGCCCCATCATGACCGACGATTTCACTCCTCCTTTTGATGAAGCGCTGCAGGCCAGCGTTCTGATCGGCACCACCGAGAAGATGATTGATATCTGGAATCGCCTGTCCCCCGAGAAGCGCGCCGCGCTGCTCGCCCGTTTCGGCAGTGAAGAAAACGCCCTCGCCGCCCTGGTCACCACGCACCTGGTCGCTCCCGCTAAACCCTGATTCATCCCGTCCGGTAAATAGTTTTACTTTTTCCACGACCCGCAGCCGCTCGCGCCGCTATCATAAGCAGCCTATCTATCCTGCTTTCCCGTGGATCTTTACCCATGTCTGAAAACCAGCGCCCCCTGGCGGTCACGCTGCAAGTCGTTTCCATCGTCCTGTTCACCTTCATCGGCTACCTGAATATCGGCATTCCCCTGGCCGTGTTGCCAGGCTACGTCCACAGCGATCTGGGCTTCGGCGCAGTCATTGCCGGTCTGGTGATCAGCGTGCAATACCTGGCCACCCTGCTCAGCCGTCCGTATGCCGGGAAAATCATCGACAACAAGGGCAGCAAACTCGCCGTGATGTACGGCCTCGCCGGCTGCGGTTTGAGCGGCGTGTTCATGCTGATTTCGGCCTGGACCCAGAGCCTGCCGACCTTGAGCCTGATCAGCCTGTTGATCGGCCGTCTGGTGCTCGGCAGTGCGGAAAGCCTGGTGGGTTCCGGCTCAATCGGCTGGGGCATCGGCCGGGTCGGCGCGGCAAATACCGCCAAGGTCATTTCCTGGAATGGCATCGCCAGTTATGGCGCGCTGGCGGTCGGCGCACCGCTGGGCGTGCTGCTGGTGAATCAGCTGGGCTTGTGGAGCATGGGCGTGAGCATCGTGTTGCTGGGCGTCCTCGGCCTGCTGCTGGCCTGGCCGAAAACCGCCGCGCCGATTGTCGTCGGTGAACGTTTGCCGTTCATGCATGTGCTGGGGCGCGTGCTGCCACATGGGTGCGGCCTGGCGCTGGGCTCCATCGGTTTCGGCACTATCGCGACTTTCATCACGTTGTATTACGCCACGCAGCATTGGGACAACGCGGTGCTGTGCTTGAGTTTGTTCGGTGCCAGTTTCATCGGTGCGCGACTGCTGTTCGGCAATCTGATCAACCGCCTCGGCGGCTTTCGCGTGGCGATTGCCTGCCTGTCGGTGGAAACGCTGGGGCTGTTGCTGCTATGGCTTGCGCCGGATGCTCATTGGGCACTGGCCGGTGCGGCGCTGAGCGGGTTTGGTTTCTCGCTGGTATTTCCGGCACTGGGGGTGGAAGCGGTCAATCTGGTGCCGGCCTCCAGTCGTGGCGCGGCAGTCGGGGCTTATTCGTTGTTCATCGATTTGTCTCTGGGGATTACCGGGCCACTCGCGGGTGCGATTGCCGCCGGTTTCGGCTTTGCCTCGATTTTTCTGTTCGCCGCGGTTGCCGCGTTGAGCGGTCTGGCACTGAGTGTTTACCTGTACCGGCAGGCGCCGAAGCATCTCAATGAAAAGTACCGGGAAGAGCGCCAAGCCCGCTAAAAGTCGACCTTGCCGCGCCCGGCCTTGATGCTGCCGCGCTTGGTCTTGGATTCGAGCCGACGCTTCTTCGAACCGAGGGTTGGTTTGGTCGGACGACGCTTCTTTTCGACCTTGGTGGCACTGAGGATCAACTCGGTCAGCCGCTCCAGCGCATCCGCGCGATTGGCTTCCTGCGTGCGGTATTGCTGGGCCTTGATGATCAACACCCCTTCGCTGGTGATGCGACTGTCGCGCAGCGCCAGCAGCCGTTCCTTGTAGAACTCGGGCAACGACGAGGCCGGAATGTCGAAACGCAGATGCACCGCGCTCGAAACCTTGTTGACGTTCTGCCCACCGGCGCCCTGGGCACGAATGGCGGTCAACTCGATCTCGGCATCCGGCAGATGCACGTTGTTGGAAATCACCAGCATGGAAAAGCGTCCGTATTCAGAACGCGCAGGATACCGCGAATGAACTGAAAGAATGCGGTCCCTGTGGGAGTGAGCCTGCTCGCGATAGCGGTGTGTCAGGCAACCAGGATGTTGACTGACACACCGCTATCGCGAGCAGGCTCACTCCTACGAGGTGCTTGTATGAACCCTGAAAACAACAAACCCGACACATGGCCGGGTTTGTTGTTTCTGCGCTTTGCAACTTACTTGGCAGCGGAACCCGCAGCCGGCAGCGCATGCCGGTCACGACGCTTGTTCTTGATGCCGTAGCAAATCCACATGAACGCGACCCACACCGGAATCGCATACACCGAGATCTGGATGCCCGGGATCAGCAGCATGACGCCCAGAATGAACACCACGAACGCCAGGCAAACATAGTTGCCGTACGGGTACCACAGGGCCTTGAACAGCGGCGTCTGCTTGGTCTTGTTCATGTGCTGGCGGAACTTGAAGTGCGAGAAGCTGATCATCGCCCAGTTGATCACCAGGGTGGCAACCACCAGCGACATCAACAGTTCCAGCGCGTTTTGCGGGACCAGGTAGTTCAGCAATACGGCGATCAATGTCACCGCCGCCGACGCAAGGATCGAACGCACTGGCACGCCGCGCTTGTCGATCTTCGACAAGGCCTTCGGCGCATCGCCCTGCTCGGCCATGCCCAGCAGCATGCGGCTGTTGCAGTAAGTGCCGCTGTTGTACACCGACAGCGCCGCGGTCAGGACCACGAAGTTGAGGATGTGCGCAGCGGTGTCGCTGCCGAGCATCGAGAACACTTGAACGAACGGGCTGCCGCTGTAGGAATCACCCGACGCGTTCAGGGTCGCCAACAGGCTGTCCCATGGCGTCAGCGACAGCAGGATAACCAACGCACCGATGTAGAAAATCAGGATCCGGTAGATCACCTGGTTGATGGCTTTCGGGATCACGGTTTTCGGCTTGTCGGCTTCTGCTGCGGTGAAACCGAGCATTTCCAGGCCGCCGAAGGAGAACATGATGATCGCCATGGCCATCACCAGGCCGCTGACACCATTCGGGAAGAAACCGCCGTGGACCCACAGGTTGGTCACCGACGCTTGTGGGCCGCCGTCGCCGCTGACCAGCAGGTAGCTACCCAGCGCAATCATGCCGACGATGGCCACGACCTTGATGATCGCGAACCAGAACTCGGCCTCACCAAAGACTTTGACGTTGGCCAGGTTGATCAAGTTGATCAGGACGAAGAAGCCGGCTGCCGAGACCCACGTAGGGATGTGTGGCGCCCAGTAATGGATGTACTTGCCGACCGCGGTCAGCTCCGACATGCCCACCAGAATGTACAGAATCCAGCAGTTCCAGCCCGACAGGAAGCCGGCGAAACCACCCCAGTATTTATGGGCGAAGTGGCTGAAGGAACCGGCCACAGGCTCTTCGACGATCATTTCGCCGAGCTGGCGCATGATCATGAAAGCGATGAAGCCGCAGATGGCGTAGCCGAGGATCATCGACGGGCCAGCGGATTTCAGGACGCCGGCCGAGCCGAGGAACAGCCCGGTACCAATTGCGCCACCGAGGGCGATCAGTTGAATATGGCGATTTTTCAGGCCGCGTTTCAGCTCGCCTGAATGCGAGTTTTGTCCACTCATGAAAAGGGTCTCACGCAAGGTTTGATGATGTTCGTTAGACGTTACTGCTCGGTTGCGATTTCAAGCAGCGCCGATCAAACCCCAGCGAAGGCAAAAGGAGTTCAGCGTTTTTACAACGGTCATGCGTCACCTGTTTGTTTTTATCTGTGACGAAATCGAACCCGACACGCTTGTGGCGCGGCGGAGTGAACAAGGCGGATAGCCTCGAGGTTTGCGCAGATGCGCAGGAGGTCACAGTTAAAACGCGGCGCATTGTACACCTGTAACCCCCTGCTGCCAGACACCACTGGATCAGCGTGTCATTTGCCGGGATTGCCTGTGTCCGCCTCGAGGGGCTCGAGCGGCTGCAAAAATAGAGTCAGACCTTTGCGGGTCATCGACGGAAGCGACGGAAAAATCGCTCCATGGGGAGAGATGGAGATGAGTCACGGCGTACATTGCGCCTCCTTCTTGTTATGCACCTGCACGACAGGCATGGGGCGCATCTCACCCTTCAACCGCGCCTGAAACAAGCGGGCCAGAGCCCTGCGGAGGAGCGAATTGGCTGGTGGGCGGAAGGTTTTCCTTACATCCCTTCCGCAAGCGGCAAACCAAGGGCTTTGAGGCTTGATTTCGTCAGGATTTCTTTACATGCCGTAACATAAATTTTCCGAATCAGATCTGACTGTAGGCTGACTGCAAATTGACGGTAGGACGTTTCTGTAGGGAATGGTCGAGTTAGTTTTTTGTTTTTTATTAACAAATTGTCTAATTAAAAACAGAATAAAAAGTTCAAACAAATCTTATTTGATTATTTTTTTGCAATTTTAAAACCACTGAACTAGGTTTTCAGCGACTTGCCGAGACGCATCAATCAGCAAGTTGGCGGGTTGTTCAATGACTGAAAACGCGCCGCAGCACTTACCGAAAAGTCATCTAGGAGATTCACAATGCAAGCACTTGAAAAAGACTTGGAAACTGAACTGCAACTGGACGATTGGTTTGAAGCACCGACCCATGAAGCCGCCGTTGAAATGATGCAAGCCGATGCGGTTGTTCCGTTCGGCACGGCGATGTGGCCTCTGTAAGACATCCCGGCAGGCACAATCCGGCCGGTTGTGCCTGCCACTTTTTCTCGGTTTGTCAGGGAGGACTACATGGATAAGCAACGCGCCATTTCGCATTTCCTTTACTACCTCGAACATCACCCTGCCCTTGCCGGCATCAACCCGGCGAAGGTCTTGCTCGGCCACACGGCTGATTACCAGGCACTGACGGGCGCCATCGCCGAACAGGTCAGCAACAGCCCACGATTCAGCTTCAGCGCACTGCGACTGGACCTGGAACCCACGGAATTACTGGCCCAGGCGATTGCCGACAGCGACCTGTACATTTTCTTCTACGACTCCTCCACCCTGCCCAACCCACGCCCCGACGGCCCGGAATTTATCCGTGCGCTGCAAGGCGTCATGGCCGAGAACTGGAAGAAGTCGCTGCTGTTCAAGGATTACGGCGATTACTTCTACGACACGTTCAGTGTCACCCCGCAACGCATTGCCGGGTTGAACAGCCATTTGATCCAGCGCATGTCCCATGCCACCACGTTAAGTTTCAGAGATGATCACGGCTCGTGGTTCGAAACACCGTTGAGCAGTATCAAGAAGTGGACCGACATAAACGGTGTCGGCAACTTCGATCTGGCGCCCGGTGAAATTGCCACGCACAGCGAGGCCATTAACGGTCGGGTCAAGTTCATGGGGACTTTTCTCAGCACCATTCCATTTGCCCGCAAATACGGGGTGCTGGAGTCGCCACTAGAGTTGTGGATCGAGAACTCGACCATCAGCAAAATCGCCACTGATGTGCCGGGGCTGGAACATGACTTCAACAAGTACCTGGAGGCCAATCCATCCAATCGGCGGATTGAGGAGTTGGGGATTGGCACCAATGAAGGCGTGAAGACGCTGTATGCACGCAATGCAGGGTTTGAGGAGCGTCATTGCGGGCTGCATCTGGGATTGGGGGGTGGCGCGAAGGGTAGCCATCATCTGGACCTGATCTTCTCCAGCGGCGTGTTGGCGCTGGATGATGAGCCGGTGTTTGATGGGCGGTTTGTGTTTTAGCCACAAAGTAGGCGGTGCAGCTACGGGCCTCATCGCCGGCAAGCCGGTCTCGCTCCCACAGGTGACCGCGTTCCTCCCTGACATTTCGGTCCACTGTGGGAGCGAGACCGGCTTGCCGGCGATGAGGCCCGAACAGTCACCACCTTACTTAAAGCCAGAATCGAGTAGGAGGCGGCTTCACAGCCGCCGTCCTCTCACACCACCGTACGTACGGTTCCGTATACGGCGGTTCAGGTTATGCGGCTAAGCCGGTTTATCGTATCCAGTATCGAGACCAACCCGAGTCGATCCCACAGCTTCTTCGGTAGCGCCTGATTCATATGCGACGCTCCCGAGTTCCACCATGGGCCTCGGCCATTGGTCGCCGATTTCCACGCCCGCGCCTCGTCGAGTCCCAAACGTATCAAGTTGCGCGCCCTCGTAGAGGGCCGCTTCCATTGACGCCAGATGACACAACGAAGTTTGTGACGCACCCATCCGTCCAGTTCCTCAAGTGGCCGCTTGCTCTGAGTCAGCTTGAAGTAGCCAGCCCAACCACGCAGTACGGGCGTTACTTGCTCGACGATATACCTCATTGAGCGAGCCCGTATCCGACGCAAGATTTCCCTGAGTCGATCGCGTAGGCGGTGCAGGCTTATGCTCGCTACCCTCAGCTTTGGCTGTTTATGCCAGCTCATCCCATAGCCCAAGTAGTCGCAGACCCAAGGCCGTGCTACGCAGCTCTTTTCCCGATTCAGCGTCAGTTTCAGACGCTGATTCAGGTAGCGCTCAACCCCAGCCAACACTCGCTCACCCGCACGACGACTGCGCACATAAATGTTGGCGTCGTCGGCATAACGCACGAAGCGATGGCCTCGCCGTTCCAGTTCGCGATCGAGTTCGTTGAGCAGGATGTTCGACAGCAACGGCGAGAGCGGGCCGCCTTGCGGCGTCCCTTCCTGCCGTCGGCTGACGAGTCCGCCCGACATCGTTCCCGCTTCGAGGTAACGACGGATCAGCGCGAGCACCCGCTTATCTTCGATTTGACGCGTCACGTAAGCCATCAGGACATCGTGGTTGACCCGATCAAAGAACTTCTCGAGATCAAGTTCCACGCACCAGCGGTGACCCGCTGCCACATGGTCCCGAGCGGTTTCGAGGGCTTGGTGGGCGCTTCTGCCCGGACGAAAACCGTAGCTGTAGTCCGAGAACAGCGGGTCGAAGATCGGCGTGAGCTGTTGCAGCAGAGCCTGCTGGATCAGGCGATCCACGACGCTGGGGATACCCAGCTGTCTTGTGCCGCCTTTGGGTTTGGGGATGTCGACGGCGCATACACCTTGCGGGTGGTACTCACCGGCCAGCAACCGATCCTTGAGGGTCGGCCAATACTGTTTTACGTAGCCCGCCAAGTCATCGACCGTCATGCCATCGGCACCCGGTGCGCCCTTGTTGCTGACCACGCGGTGATACGCACGCTTGAGGTTCGCCGGTGCAAGCACCCGCGCCATCAGCGTGTCCGGCTCCGCGTTCGTCCACGCCACAGACGCCGTCGATACCTCTGCCCTGTCAGCCGTCATCCTCGGATACTGTCCGGGACTCGGGGTAACAGTCTTCTCTGGGAGAAATTTCTGCATTTCGATACTCGACGAGACTCTGACGCCTACTGGCGGCATAACCTGTTCGGCCCTTGGTGACGTGGTTATTCGTCACTTACTACGGCCTCGGCTGACTTCTGCACGTTCATCCCGTCGCCTCTCGACGCTCGGTAGCACAGTGGCAAACGTGCAGATCTCCCAGGGTAATTCGCGCGACCTTCCTGCTTATGCCTGTCGGATTTACGTCACAGCGTTCCGTGCAAGTATTGGGCTTTGACGATTTGGGCCGTCTTACCCCGCTGCGCCGCCTCTATCCGCTTCCTGTTCGTCAGGCCAGCATTTTGCCTCGGGCTTCCTTCAGATTCGCAGTCACCCGCGACACCCTTGCCTCTGGCTAACACTTCCCCTTGCCGGGTGTGTAGAGGACTCTCACCTCCAAGTCACCAGCGTGGCCACCACAGCCAAACTGGTTGCGCTTACGCGCAACGCGCCATGCCTGGCGCACCCAAAAAAAACGCCAACCCGAGGGTTGGCGTTTTTCATGTGCCGCTTACCGATTACTCAGGCTTGCGACGACCGAAGCCCGGACGTTGGCCCGAACCGGCTGGCGCACCGCGGCGTTTGCCCGATGGCGCGTCCTTGTCGACCAGGACGATGCCTGGACGCTTCTTCGCCGGTGCCTTGGCCGGGCGCTTGGTGTCGGAAGGACGGTCTGCCACCGGCGTACCGCGACCCGACTCACCACGAGACTCACCACGACCGGCTGGAGCGCCGCGATCGCTACGACCACCGCTTGGTGCTCCACGGCCTTCGCCGCGCTCGGTGCGACCATTGGCCGGACGTGGCGTGCGTGGACCGCGCTCGCCGTCAGCACGAGGTGCTGCTGGTTTGCGGGCTGGACGTTCGCCTTCGATATGCGGCTCACGAGTATCACGTGGAGTAGCCGCTGTCTGGTTACCGATGGCTGGACGCAACGAACGCACGCGCTCGGTCTTGCCCATCGGACGCGACGATTTACGCTGCATGCGGTCGAGCTTGTCTTTGCTCTTGGCGTTCATCTGCGGCATGGCCACAGGCGTCAGGCTAACTTCAGCACTCAGAATGTCGACTTCGTACTGGCTCATTTCGCGCCAGCGGCCCATTGGCAGGTCGGAGTTGAGGAACACCGGACCGAAACGCACGCGCTTCAGACGGCTGACCACCAGGCCCTGGGATTCCCACAGACGACGGACTTCGCGGTTGCGACCTTCCATCACCACGCAGTGATACCAGTGGTTGAAACCTTCGCCACCCGGCGCCTGCTTGATGTCGGTGAACTTGGCCGGGCCGTCTTCGAGGACGACGCCTGCTTTCAGACGCTCGATCATCTCGTCATCGACTTCGCCACGCACACGCACCGCGTATTCACGGTCCATTTCGTAGGAAGGGTGCATCAGGCGGTTGGCCAGCTCACCGTCGGTGGTGAACATCAGCAGACCGGTGGTGTTGATGTCCAGACGACCGATGTTGATCCAGCGACCTTCTTTCGGGCGCGGCATCTTGTCGAAAACGGTCGGACGGCCTTCCGGATCAAGGCGGGTGCAGATTTCGCCGTCAGGCTTGTTGTACATGATCACGCGGCGTACCGACTCGGCGGCTTCTTCGCGCTTGATCACCTTGCCATCAATGGTGATGGCGTCGTGCATGTCGACGCGCTGCCCGAGGGTGGCGTCTTTGCCATTGACCTTGATGCGGCCGTGGCTGATCCAGGCTTCTACGTCACGGCGCGAGCCGACGCCGATACGGGCGAGGACTTTCTGCAGTTTTTCGCCTGCTGGGCCGATTTCCTGGTCGTCTTTCTGGTCGTTGATACTCATCTGGGCACCTCCCGGTGTGGTCTGTTCAGGCAGCTCTGAAGTGAGGGTCCTGAAGAGTTGAAAGCTGGTACTCCGGCGAAGGTATCGCCGGAGGGTCGCGAATCATACGCTCATGGAAGCATTCGCGCATCAGAGACTAGCTGATCAATGGAGACTTACCTGGATTTCCGCCGACCGGTGGCACCAATTTCGAATTCAATACAGATCCAATGTGGGAGCGAGCCTGCTCGCGATAGCGGTGTGTCTGGCAGCAATGATGTTGACTGACACGCCCTGATCGCGAGCAGGCTCGCTCCCACAGGATCCGAGTCAATCTTCGAACTGACGACGCTCGGCCTCGATTGCTTCTGCCAAAGCCTTGGCTTCGGCTTCTTCGTCGCTCAGCTCAGGCTCGGGCTTGTGTTGTTCAAGGGCGGCAACGGCGGCCAGGAGTTTTTCGCGAGCCTCGGCAACGCCGAGCACATCATCTTCTTGCTCTTCTTCGACAGTGGCTTCGGGCTCGACCTGAAGTTCAACTGCGATGTCAGGTTCAGATTGATCCACGACCTCTTCGGTCTCGGCCACCTCACCATCGCGCAGCAGATCATCGAAATCGGTCTTGAGTCCCTCCTCCATCGTGTCCAGTTCCAGCAACAGTGTATGGAAACTGGTTTCTTCCTTCGGCTCTTCCGGCTCGGCACTGGCATCCGCCAGTTCCTGCAACCCGGCAGGCACTGGTGCGTCGTCAAAGTCGAGCACCGGATCAGGTTCAAGCTCGCGCAGCTCGGCCAATGGTGGCAAATCGTCTAGATTCTTCAGGTTGAAATGGTCGAGAAACGCCTTGGTGGTCGCAAACATCGCCGGCTTACCCGGCACGTCGCGGTAGCCGACGATGCGGATCCACTCACGCTCCAGCAAGGTTTTGACGATGTGACTGTTGACCGCCACGCCCCGCACGTCTTCGATCTCGCCCCGGGTGATCGGCTGACGATAGGCGATCAGCGCAATGGTTTCGAGCATGGCGCGGGAATAGCGCTGCGGCCGCTCTTCCCACAAACGTCCTACCCACGGCGAGAACTTTTCGCGGATCTGCAGACGATACCCGGAGGCCACTTCCTTCAGCTCGAAGGCCCGGCCGTCGCAGGACTTGGCGAGAATCGTCAGGGCTTTCTTGAAGACCGGCGGCTCCGGCCGCTCGCCTTCTTCGAAGAGTTCGAACAGGCGTTCAAGCGATTGCGGTTTTCCCGAGGCCAACAGAAAGGCTTCAAGCAGTGGCGCCAGCTCGCGGGGTTCAGTCAGGTTCATGATTCAACTCGTTATTCGGCTCGGGCCCGCACGTGGATCGCTGCGAACGGCTCATTCTGCACCAGCTCGACCAAGGATTCCTTGACCAGTTCGAGAATCGCCATAAAGGTTACCACCACCCCCAGACGTCCTTCCTCAGCGGTGAACAGTTCGGCAAAGGGCACGAAACCGCCGCCCTTGAGGCGCTCCAGCACATCGCTCATGCGTTCGCGGGTGGACAGTGCCTCGCGGCTGACCTGGTGACTTTCAAACATGTCGCCACGGCGCAACACTTCTGCCATGGACAACAACAGCTCTGAAAGACGCACGTCTGGCAACAGCTTGCGTGCCCGGGCTTCCGGGGCGTCGAGCTTGGGGACGACCACGTCACGACCCACACGGCTCAGGCCATCGATGCCTTCGGCTGCGGCCTTGAAGCGTTCGTACTCTTGCAAGCGGCGGATCAGTTCGGCGCGAGGGTCGTCTTCTTCGGCCTCGATCGTTTCGGCACGCGGTAGCAACATCCGCGATTTGATCTCGGCCAGCATCGCCGCCATGACCAGGTACTCGGCGGCCAGTTCCAGGCGCACCGACTGCATCAACTCGACATAGCCCATGTATTGCCGGGTGATTTCTGCCACCGGGATGTCGAGAATGTTGATGTTCTGTTTGCGGATCAGATATAGCAGCAGGTCCAGGGGACCTTCGAACGCTTCAAGGAAGACTTCCAACGCATCCGGCGGAATGTACAGGTCCAGCGGCATTTCCATGACCGCCTGGCCATAGACCATCGCGAAGGGCAGCTCCTGCTGGGCGCCGGCCTGACTGTCGACAACGGGTTCTACTGCAGACATCTACGCCTCGGCCATGAACGGCGTCGGGTCGCCGCAACCAACGCGGATCACTTCCGGCTCGCCGTCGGCGAGGTTGATCACCGTGGACGCCTTGATACCGCCGAAACCGCCATCGATGATCAGGTCGACCTGATGCTCGAGCAACTGACGCATTTCGTAAGGATCGGTCATCGGGTCGGTGTCGCCGGGCATGATCAGGGTCACGCTCATCAGCGGTTCGCCGAGTTCCTCCAGCAGCGCCAGGGCAATCGGGTGGCTCGGCACACGCAAGCCGATGGTGCGTTTTTTCGGATGCAACAACAGCCGCGGGACTTCGCGGGTGGCGTTGAGAATGAAGGTATACGGGCCCGGCAAGTGGGCCTTGAGCAAACGGAAAAGGCCGGTGTCGATCTTGGCGAACAGCCCCAGTTGCGACAGGTCGCTGCAAATCAATGCGAAGTTGTGCTTGTCATCCAGTCCACGCAACCGGCGCACGCGCTCCACGGCATTCTTGTCGCCGATCTGGCAACCAATGGCATAGGACGAGTCTGTGGGATAAATCACCACCCCGCCGCTGCGGATGATCTCGACAGCCTGTTTTATCAGGCGCGCTTGCGGGTTTTCCGGATGAATCTGGAAAAATTGACTCACATTCTCTACCTGTTCAGACGGCGGCAATAATTGGGTCATGTTTGAATCGACACCACAGTGGTGGCAGATCCTCCGGAAGCGGGCGGTATTCACCGATCTCGGACCAGCCTCCGGGGCCATGAAAATCACTGCCGGCGCTGACCAGCAGACCGAACTCACGGGCGAGAATCGCCAGGCTGCCCACTTGCTCGGCGGGCTGATGGCCATTGACCACTTCGATCGCGTGGCCCCCTGCTTGAATATAGTCGGCAATCAGCCGGCGACGTTTGCTGCGAGTGAAATCGTAGTGCCACGGATGCGCCAGACTGACCCAGGCCTTCGCGGCGCGCAGGGTTTCGACGGTGTCTTCCAGGGTCGGCCAGTGTTGCTTGACGTCCCCCAGCTTGCCGGCACCCAGCCATTTGCGGAACGCTTCGGCGCGATCCTTGACGTAACCTTCACGCACCATCCAGTCGGCGAAATGCGGACGGGCCGGCGCGTTGCCGCTGTCGCCCAATTCCTGCTGGATGGCCCGAGCCCCTTCGAGCGCACCCGGCATGCCTTTCAACGCCAACTTGCGGCTTATTTCTTCGGACCGTAGCCAGCGGCCATCGTGCAATTTTGCGATAGCCTCGACCAACGGTGCGGCGTTGACATCGAAACCATAGCCCAGCACGTGAATGGTCGCGCCGCCCCAGGTGCAGGATAATTCGACGCCATTGACCAATTGCATCCCCAGCGCGGTCGCCGCACTGCGGGCCTCGTCGAGGCCTTCGAGAGTGTCATGATCGGTCAAGGCCAGAACTCGCACGCCTTTCTCGAACGCACGCGCAACCAGTATTGCAGGCGCGAGAGCACCGTCGGAGGCCGTGCTATGGCAGTGCAAATCAACATTCACAGGACTTTGTTACCTCAAATCAGCTGGCGCTATCGCGCGCCCATATGTTTGTTATTATGCCGCCACATCCTGCTTCTGGCTGCCACTGTGAAACAATTCATCGATTTCATCCCGCTTCTGCTGTTCTTCATCGTCTTCAAACTCGATCCACGGGTCGTCGATATCGCCGGTCACGAGTTGACTGTAGGCGGTATTTACAGCGCCACCGCCATGCTGATCATCAGCTCCCTGGTGGTTTACGGCACGCTGTTCATCAAGCAGCGCAAGCTCGAGAAGAGCCAGTGGCTGACCCTCATCGCCTGCCTGGTCTTCGGCAGCCTGACCCTGGCGTTCCACAGCGAAACCTTCCTGAAATGGAAAGCCCCGGTGGTGAACTGGCTGTTCGCCCTGGCGTTCATTGGCAGCCACTTCATCGGTGAGCAACTGCTGATCAAACGCATCATGGGCCACGCGCTGACCCTGCCGGAGCCGGTCTGGACCCGCCTGAACATCGCCTGGATCGGGTTTTTCCTGTTTTGCGGTGCCGCCAACCTGTTCGTCGCGTTCACCTTTCAGGAATACTGGGTCGACTTCAAAGTCTTCGGCAGCCTGGGCATGACGCTGCTGTTCCTGGTCGCCCAGGGCATTTATTTGTCCCGCCACCTGCACGACGCCGATACCACAACGCCAAAAACCGAGGACTGACATGCTTTACGCAATCATTGCCACAGACGTCGCCAACTCACTGGAAGCCCGCCTGGCCGCACGGCCTGCACACCTTGAGCGCCTGCAAGTGCTCAAAGGTGAAGGTCGCATCGTTTTGGCCGGCCCACACCCGGCGGTCGACAGCAATGATCCGGGCGCTGCGGGTTTCACCGGCAGCCTGATCGTCGCCGAATTCGATTCCCTGAGCGCCGCTCAGGCCTGGGCCGACGCCGATCCGTATATCGCCGCAGGCGTCTACGCCAACGTTTCGGTCAAGCCGTTCAAGCAAGTCCTGCCGTAATATCCCTCCAGCGCGATGAACCTTATCGGTTCATCGCGCTCTCAACGCTCATTATTCTCGTTTACCGGCCGACAACCTGCCCAATACTCGTATTGGAATCAGGAGTGGCGATGCGCAAAGGTCCGTTGTGTCTGATGTTGGTGACGTTGTCGATGGTGGCCCCTGCTCACGGTGAAGAAAGCGCCGAGGGCGGTAATACCACACCGCTGTCTCTGAGCGCCGGCAGCCAGATCACCGAGTTGCAACAGCGCTTGAAGGTAAGCGAACAGCAACGAGAAGAACTGAGCAAACAACTGCAAAATACCGATGCCGAACGCGAAAGCGCCCAGCTGAGCCGGTTGCGCCAAGAGAATCAGCGCCTCAAGCTGCAGCTCAAGGAAGCCCAGGCCAGCAGCCCGCTGCCGCGTCTGTTGACCGATCAGCAACAGTGGTTCGTCATCGGCGCCGGAGTAGCGCTATTGGCGCTGCTCTGCGGTATCTTCGCCAGTGGCGCCACCAGAAAACGTAGGCAATGGCTAAATTGAGTGAGTCATGAGCGAGCTGTTATTGATTGATGACGACCAGGAGCTGTGTGAGCTCCTGAGCAGTTGGTTGAGCCAGGAAGGCTTCCAGGTCCGCGCCTGCCACGATGGTCAGAGCGCCCGTCGCGCACTGGCCGAAACATCGCCGGCAGCCGTGGTACTGGATGTGATGCTGCCGGACGGCAGCGGCCTGGAGCTGCTCAAGCAATTGCGCAGCGATCACCCGGACTTGCCGGTGCTGATGCTTTCGGCTCGCGGCGAACCGCTGGACCGCATCCTCGGCCTGGAACTCGGCGCCGACGATTACCTGGCCAAACCGTGCGACCCACGGGAACTGACAGCCCGCCTGCGCGCCGTGTTGCGGCGCAGTCATCCGGCAGCAGTCTCCAGTCAGCTGGAACTGGGCGACCTGTGTTTCAGTCCGGTGCGCGGCGTGGTCAGCATCGATGAACAGGAATTCACCCTCACCGTCTCCGAAAGCCGTTTGCTCGAAGCCCTGCTCAAGCAACCCGGCGAGCCGCTGGACAAACAGGAACTGGCGCAAATCGCCCTCGGTCGCAAGCTGACGCTGTACGACCGCAGCCTGGACATGCACGTCAGCAACCTGCGCAAAAAGATCGGCCCGCACCCCGACGGTCGCCCACGCATCGTGGCCCTGCGCAGCCGTGGTTACTACTACAGCCTCTGAAACTGACACAATTCCTTGTAGCAGCTGCCGAGCCTGCGAGGTCGCGTTCGGCTGCGAAGCAGTCGTAAAACCTGCATGCACGTTCTTTCAGATACACCGCGTCAGATGGATCACGACTGCTGCGCAGCCGAACGCAGCCTCGCTGGGGCTCGACAGCTGCTACACAAATCATGTTTCGTTAGAGAAATCGGTGAAAGTGATGGATTTGTCAGGTCAATCTGAACTCGTCTTTACCCAAGCTTTACGCTTCGCTGACCGCCGCTGACCTTGATCTCCGTAACCTGTACTCATCCGGAACGTACCGGGAACGAGACAAGGAGATTCACCATGCGCAAGACTCTTATCGCTCTGATGTTCGCTGCCGCCCTGCCGACCGTTGCCATGGCCATGCCTGAAGGTGCCGGCCCGATGGGTGGCTCGATGGACGGCTCACGCCATGGCGGTCAGATGCACGGCATGCACGGCAAAGGCCCGTACAGCCAGCTGGACCTGAGCCGCGAACAGCGCGAGCAGATCCGCAAAATCATGGGCGAGCAGATGCATGAGCGTCAGCAAGTGGTCGACAAGTACCTGGAAAAACTCTCGCCAGCCGACCAGAAGGCCATGAAAGATGAAATGGCGGCCAACCACAAGAAAGCGGAAGCCGACGTGCGTGCCTTGCTGAAACCGGATCAACAGAAGCAATTCGACGAGATCCAGAAAAAACAGGCTGAGCGTCGCGCCGAATGGGCCGAGTTCAAGGCCTGGAAAGCGCAACAGCCGCAAAAGGCGCAATAATGTTCTAGCGTCATATCACAGCCCAACGGTTAATCGCCGTTGGGCTTTCTTTGCTTGAGGATTTTCTGTGCGCTCATTGTTCTGGCGTATTCTGGCCAGTTTCTGGCTGGCCATCGCTCTGGTTGCAGGGCTCTCCATTCTGCTGGGGCACATGCTCAACCAGGACGCGTGGATTCTCAGTCGCCATCCCGGCCTCAATACCTTGGCCGAACAGTGGACGCAAACTTACGAATCACAGGGTGAAGACGCGGCCCAGGACATTCTGGAACAGCGCAAGCGCCAGTATCACATCAACGTTCAAGTGCTCAACGAGAGCGGTGATCCGGTGGTGCGCGGCACTTTCCCACGCAGAGCGGCGGCCTTCGAAGCGCGGCAGAATAACGACGACCGTCGCCTGCCATGGCGTCGTCTGACTGCGGAATACACCAGCGAAAAAACCGGCGACACCTACCTGCTGATCTATCGAATTCCGCACCCGGAACTGGACTCATGGCATCGCGAAAGCCTGCTCTGGCCATTGAGCGCGCTGGGTATCGCGCTGGTGGTACTGACCTTGTTCAGCCTGTTCGTGACGATGTCCATTACTCGCCCACTCAGCCGCTTGCGCGGTGCGGTGCATGATCTTGGGCAAACCACCTACCAACAAAACAGCCTGGTAAAACTGGCCAACCGCCGCGATGAGTTCGGCGTGCTGGCCAACGACTTCAACCGCATGGGCGCGCGTCTGCAAAGTTTGATTGGAAGCCAGCGGCAATTGCTGCGGGATGTGTCCCATGAGTTGCGTTCACCGCTAGCCCGGTTGCGCATTGCGCTGGCACTGGCCGAGCGGGCCAACCCTGAAGAACGGCAAAAACTCTGGCCGCGCCTCACTCGGGAGTGCGACCGACTGGAAGCGCTGATCAGCGAAATCCTGGTTCTGGCGCGGGTCGATGCCGACAACGCCAGCGCCGAAGAGGTTGATCTCAATGCGCTGCTCAACACTCTGCAAAAGGATGCTCAACTGGGTTCACCGGAACAGAACGTGCGCCTTGAGGCCGAGCCGCAGCTGAACCTCAAAGGCTGGCCGACGATGATCGAGCGCGCCGTCGACAACCTGCTGCGCAACGCTCAGCGGTTCAACCCGGTGGGGCAAGCGATTGAAATGCAGGCGGTGCGTCAGGGAGAACGGATTGTGGTCAGTGTGCGTGACCATGGGCCGGGCGTAGAGGCTGCGCATTTGAGCCAGTTGGGTGAGCCGTTCTATCGGGCGCCGGGGCAGGCGGCGGCTGGACATGGTTTGGGGTTGGCAATTGCGCGGCGTGCGGCGGAACGGCATGGCGGGAGTCTGGTGCTGGCTAATCATCCCGATGGCGGGTTTATCGCCAGCCTTGAATTGCCGTTGGTGCCTGGGGCCGTAGTCCAACCCTGACCCCCTGTGGGAGCGAGCCTGCTCGCGAAGGCGGTTTAACATTCAATAGATTTATTGACTGACCCGACGCTTTCGCGAGCAGGCTCGCTCCCACATTTGAACGGTGGTGTCAGGCTTTTCCGGGCCAGGCGCTGACAAACTCAGCCAGGTCGACTTTCTCCGCCACGCGCGGTTCCTTCTGCGGCGTACCCAGATAAAGAAACGCAATCACCTCTTCCCCTTCAGCCAGGCCCAACCCCTTGGCCACATGCGCCGAATACGCCAGTTCACCCGTGCGCCACACCGCGCCAATCCCTTGTGCATAAGCCGCCAGCAAAATCCCGTGAGCCGCACAACCCGCCGCCAGCAGTTGTTCGGACTTCGGATACTTGACGTGATCCTGCAACCGCGCAATCACCACAACCACCAATGGCGCGCGCAGTGGACCGTTACGCGCCTTGTCCAGTGCCGCCTCGGACACCTCACTGTCCTGCAGCTTCGCCGCTTCGGCCAGCAACTCGCCCATTTGCTCGCGCGCCGCGCCTTCGACTGTCAGGAAGCGCCAAGGCTGCAAGTGGCCATGGTCTGGCGCTCGCATCGCAGCGCCAAACAACACTTCGCGTTGTTC
Source organism: Pseudomonas sp. LS2P72 (assembly GCF_054897865.1). Classification (NCBI taxonomy): domain Bacteria; kingdom Pseudomonadati; phylum Pseudomonadota; class Gammaproteobacteria; order Pseudomonadales; family Pseudomonadaceae; genus Pseudomonas; species Pseudomonas sp. LS2P72. The sequence continues at coordinate 2,202,968 of NZ_CM142708.1, read as the reverse complement.
TGCGGTCGGTGCCGGTTCGAGCAGTCGTGGAACGGAAACACGGTTGAGCAAAGCGTCGAGAGCCTGCATCGGCCACCTCCTGAAAAAAATGTTTGGCTATTCTAGGGCCTGCCATCAATTATTGCCTGCGCCGCGTTGTCGCCTGAAAGCGGGCCAGGCAAGGCGCAGTCCGCCGGTAATGGTCGTTCCCTTGCCAAGGACTGCAACGCAGCCTGGCCCGCTTTCAGGCACAACCCGAAGGGCCGGGCCTGCTGTTGTGCAGGGCTGCGTTGCTCGGAGCTTATTTGGAATGACCAAACTACGCTCCTCGCGCCTTGCCCTGCACAACAGCAGACCCGGCGCGGCACAGGCAATAATTGATGGCAGGCCCTGCAACTGCGAAGGCGGCGCCGGTTTACATGCCCTGCCCCGCAGGTAGAATGGCGCCCTTCCCTATTTCAGCCCGAGCGGACTTCATGGCGTTGCCGACCTTACGGATTATTGGTTTCATCATCGGCATCTTCCTGATCACGCTGGCCATCGCCATGGTCGTGCCCATGGCCACTTTGGTGATTTTCGACCGCACCAGCGACCTGCCGTCGTTTCTCTGGGCGAGCATGATTACCTTTGTCGCGGGTTTGGCCCTGGTCATCCCCGGCCGTCCCGAACACATTCACCTGCGCCCGCGAGACATGTATTTGCTGACCGTCAGCAGCTGGCTGGTGGTGTGCATCTTCGCCGCGCTGCCGTTCCTGCTGACCCAGCGCATCAGCTACACCGACTCGTTCTTTGAAAGCATGTCCGGCATCACCGCTACCGGTGCGACGGTGCTCAGCGGCCTGGACACTATGTCCCCCGGCATCCTGATGTGGCGCTCGTTGCTGCACTGGCTCGGCGGCATCGGCTTTATCGGCATGGCGGTAGCGATTCTGCCACTGCTGCGCATCGGTGGCATGCGGCTGTTTCAGACCGAGTCGTCGGACCGTTCCGAAAAAGTGATGCCCCGTTCGCACATGGTGGCGCGTTTGATCGTTGCGGCCTACGTCGGCATCACCATTTTCGGCAGCCTGGCGTTCTGGTGGGCCGGGATGAGTCCGTTCGATGCGATCAACCACGCGATGTCGGCGATTTCCACCGGTGGTTTCTCAACGTCCGACCAGTCCCTGGCCAAATGGACGCAACCGGCGGTGCACTGGGTGGCGATCGTCATCATGATTCTGGGTGCCCTGCCGTTCACCCTGTATGTAGCGACCTTGCGCGGTAACCGCAAAGCACTGATCAAAGATCAGCAGGTTCAGGGGCTACTCGGCATGTTGCTGGTGACCTGGCTGGTGCTCGGCACCTGGTATTGGTGGACCACCCAGCTGCATTGGCTGGAAGCCCTGCGACATGTGGCGCTGAACGTGACCTCGGTGGTAACGACCACAGGATTTGCGCTGGGGGACTACAGCCTCTGGGGCAATTTCTCGCTGATGCTGTTCTTCTATCTGGGCTTTGTCGGCGGCTGCTCGGGCTCGACCGCCGGCGGGATCAAGATTTTCCGCTTCCAGGTCGCGTACATCCTGCTCAAGGCCAACCTTAACCAGCTGATTCACCCGCGCGCGGTGATCAAGCAGAAGTACAACGGTCACCGCCTCGACGAAGAGATCGTGCGTTCGATTCTGACCTTTTCATTCTTCTTCGCCATCACCATCTGCGTGATCGCGCTGCTGTTGTCGCTGCTCGGAGTGGACTGGATGACCGCCCTCACCGGCGCGGCCGCCACGGTGTCCGGCGTTGGCCCGGGCCTGGGCGAGACCATTGGCCCGGCGGGCAACTTCGCCACCCTGCCGGACGCTGCCAAGTGGATTCTCTCGTTCGGCATGCTGCTGGGCCGACTCGAGATCATTACGGTGTTTGTTCTGTGTATTCCGGCGTTCTGGCGTCACTGACAGGAGCAGACGCGCCCATCAGCCGCGTCCGGTACTCGCCGGGAGTGGCGTCGAACCAGCGGCGGAAAGCGCGGAAGAAGTTGCTCGGATCGGCGAACCCCAGCAGGTAGGCAATTTCCAGCAGGGTCATGGTCGGCTGCGCAAGGTATTGCTCGGCCAGTTCACGCCGGGTGTCGTCGAGCAACGTCTGAAAACTCGTGCCCTCTTCCTGCAAGCGTCGTTGCAAGGTGCGTTGCGACAGATGCAGGGTTTGCGCCACGGTATCGCGCTTGGGTTCGCCCTGGGGCAGCAAACGGCATAGCACCTGCCGCGCCTTGTGGGTTACGCGACTCTCGGAAAACCGCGCCAGGTACTCACCGGCAAACCGGTCATGCAACAGCGCCATCGCCTCGTTGGCGGTAGGCAGCGGTGCCTCCATGTCAGCGCGTTCGAAAATCAAGGCGTCATAAGGCGCGTTGAACACCAGCGGCGCATGGAAGGCTTGTTTATAGGGTTCGAGATCGACGGGTTCATCGCCCTGCACCAGCACCTTGCGCGGTTGCAGGGTGCGCCCGGTCAACCAGCCGCACAGCGCCAGGGCACAGGCCAGTGACGCTTCGGCGCTCTGCCGGGTCGGTGGCAGATGGTCGCCGTGGACGGTAAGGATCAGCGCGTAGCCTTCTTCCAGCAACCGGAAACTCAGGTCGGCACTTTCCGCAATGATCCGCTGATAGCGCACCAGCCGTTGAAAGCCTTCGGCCAGGGTCTGGCTGGACATCAAGGCGTAGCCCGCCACATGGAAGGAGGCCGGTCGCACCACCTTGCCCATGTTCAGGCCAATCGCCGGGTTGCCGGACAGCTCAACCGCGCGCTGCCACAGGCGTGTCATGGAATCTTGCGGGAAGCGCGCGTCCGGATCATCCAGTGCCGCGTAGTCGAGCCCCAGCTGCTTGAACAGCACCCGGCAATCCAGGCCGTCCATCTCCAGTGCTTTGACAATCCCCATCGCCCAGCTTGCAGAAGTCGTTCGTTCGCTCATGTCGTCCACTTACATGATGAGCCGCATGCTACGGCCAATTTCCGAAGGATACTAAAGTGGCGCCTATTGTCACTGGCTGATGCCAATGATCACTCTAGACTCAAATAAGCTACCCGCAGAACAACTTGCAGTCAGACCAATAACCACAGAGATCGCAGTCGTGGAAAACATCAAACGTTTCAACAGCTTCGCTGAGTTCTACCCGTATTACCTCAGCGAACACAGCAACAGTATCTGCCGACGATTGCACTTTATCGGCACGACGCTGGTTATTTTCATTTTTGCCCTGACCATTGGCAAAGGCGTCTGGCTGCTGTTATGGGCCCTTCCGCTGGCAGGTTACAGCTTCGCCTGGGCCGGACATTTTTTCTTCGAGAAGAACCGTCCTGCGACCTTTCAACATCCGTTTTACAGCCTGCTCGGCGATTTCGTCATGTACCGGGACATGATTCTGGGTCGCGTGCCGTTCTAGGCGCAATGAACCACAGGAGGACAGCCGATGAATGCCACCGCCCGTTTCACCCACATGCAGGACGGCACGCAGGAAGACTGGGCGATCATCGCCGCAGACTTCAGTGCCTATGCGAGGCAATTGCCGACACGGATTGTGGCGCATCTGAAATTACTGAAGGATGATTTTGGCGGCTTCCCGGTGGATCGTCTGACCCATTCCCTGCAAACCGCCAGCCGTGCCTGGCGTGATGGCCGCGATGAAGAATACGTAGTCTGCGCGCTGCTTCACGACATTGGCGACACCTTGGGTTCCTACAACCACCCGGACATCGCTGCGGCAATCCTCAAGCCGTTTGTCAGCGCCGAGAACCTGTGGATGGTCGAGAAGCACGGGATTTTCCAGGGGTATTACTTCTTCCATCATCTAGGGATGGACCGGCATTTGCGCGAGCAATTCAGTGGGCATCCGCAGTATCAGGCGACCATTGAGTTTTGCGCCAAATATGACGCAGCGGCGTTTGATCCGGCGTATGACACGCTGCCGCTGAGCTTCTTTGAGCCGATGATGGAGCGGTTGTTTGCGCATCCCAAGCATTCGATTTACAAAGCGGCGATGGAAGAACATTCGCCAGCCTGAAAACTGCTGGGGACTGCTGCGCAGTCCATTCGCGAGCAGGCTCGCTCCCACAGGTGACCGAGTTCCTTCAGGAAAATACGATCAAAAATGTGGGAGCGAGCCTGCTCGCGAAGAGGCCCGTCCAAACACCTTGTTCTTAAGCCGGCTCTGCCACCTTGACGGCCTTCAACTCCGCCTCCCGCGTCTGGGCATCCGCCAATCGATACAACTCGATCGATCCGTCCCAATGCTCGATCAGAGCAGTGCACGACTCCACCCAATCTCCGCAATTGAGGTAATCCACCCCGCCGACCTTGCGTATCTCGGCATGGTGAATGTGCCCACATACAACGCCGTGCAACTCGCGTTTGACGCATTCGTGAGCGATGGCTTCTTCGAAATCACTGATGAAGCTGACCGCGGTTTTGACCTTGTGCTTGAGGTACGCCGACAGCGACCAGTAACCGTAGCCATAACGGGCGCGCCAATGGTTGAGCCAGCGGTTGAGGGTCAGGGTGAATTCGTAGGCCGAGTCGCCGAGAAAGGCCAGCCAGCGGTGATACCTCGTGATCACGTCAAACTGGTCGCCATGAATGACCAGCAGATGGCGACCATCGGCGGTCACGTGCACGGCTTCATCCACCAGTTGGATATTGCCCAGAATCAGCTTCGAATAGCGGCGCAGGAATTCGTCGTGATTGCCGGTGACGTAGATCACCTCGGTGCCGCGCTTGCTCATGGTCAGCAAGCGGCGGATCACATTCGTGTGCGCCTGAGGCCAGTACATGCCGCCGCGCAGCTTCCAGCCATCGATGATGTCGCCGACCAGGTAGATCTTGTCCGCGTGATAGCCCTTGAGAAACCGCGACAGGTGTTCGGCCTGGCAATCCCGGGTGCCCAGATGCACGTCGGAAATCCACAAGGTCCGCACACGTTGCTTACGACTGGGTTTGGCGAGCTCGGCGCTGGTCATGGGCAACCCTCTGGAGTTTTTGCAAGCTTGCGCCGGTCGGGTTAATTGCCCATGACAGTGGCGAGTCAGTCCTGTGACAGCGCCCCACGATTACCCTCGGTGTAGACTGGCAGCCTTGCCCGGGAGACCTGCGATGAGACCGATCCTCACGCTACGCCAATACACGCATGACCTGATCGTCCATAGCCACGACCACGCGCAGTTGGTGTTCGGGCTGTCGGGTGCGCTGGATTTCGAGGTCGACGGGCGTGGCAGCCAGGTGGTCCAGCAGAGTTTCGTGGTAGTCCCGTCCGGTTTCCATCACGCCTGCGGCAGCGCCAATGGCAGCCGTTGCCTGGTGCTGGATGTGCCCAGCGACCAATGGGTTTCTCAGTCCCTGGGTGATCACGCCGAGGCCAGCCGTCGTTTGCTCGACAACGCCGGTCGCCTGCCGCTGGATGCAGGACAAAGCCAGTTGGTCAGTTGGTTGGCGGGCAGTCAGGTCAGCGATCCACTGATCGCGCAACAAGGCGCGGTGTTGCTCCTGGCCAGTCTCAACAACGCCAAACCCGAGATCGTCGGCGGTCGGCGCCTGCCTTATGCGGCGCTGAATGCGCACATCGATCAATACGCAGCCTACCCACTTCAAGTCGCCGATCTGGCGCGTATCGCTGGTCTGTCCAGCGCTCGGCTGCATGCGCGGTTCGTTGCTGAATGCGGGCAGACGCCGATGGATTACATCCGCAGTCGACGTCTGCACATGGCCGTAGGCTTGTTGCGCGATACGGGACTGCCAATCGGCGAGGTTGCCAGTCGGGTCGGTTACAGTTCGCAGAGTGCCTTTGCGGCGGCGGTGTTGCGGGAGTTCGGTGCCTCACCCGGCAAATTGCGGCGCGAGGTTGGCGACAAAAGGCAATAGTTTGCCGACAGACACAACTGGGGGTTTCACGGTTCAATGCAGGAGCTGCCGAAGGCTGCTCCTACATCTTTGTTCGCTTGTTGTTAAGGATTGCAATGACTCCCCGTACCGCCCTTGGCGCCTTGCATATTGGCGCATTGATGTTCGGCCTCACCGGTGTGTTCGGCAAACTTGCCGCGGCTTCCCCCGCCATTATCGTTTTTGGTCGTGCCGCGTTCGCGGTGCTGGCCTTAGCCGTTTTTGCGCGGTTCGCCAGCACTACTCGCTGGCAGCAACTCGAGGCTGTGGACTGGCGCCGACTGTTGCTCAGCGGTTTGCTGCTGGCCGGGCATTGGGTGAGTTTTTTCATTGCAGTGAAGATCGCAGGCGTGGCGATCGCGACCCTGGGTTTCGCCAGCTTCCCGGCGTTTACCGTGATCCTCGAAGGGTTGATCTTCCGCGAGCGAATTCGCGCCAACGAAATCCTTCTGGTGGTGCTGGTCAGTGTCGGGCTGGTGCTGGTCACCCCAGATTTCGATCTGGCCAGCGGCGCCACAATGGGTCTGCTGTGGGCGGTGGGCTCGGGTTTGCTGTTCTCTCTGCTATCGCTGACCAACCGCGCGAGCTCCGGGCGAATCCCGGCGGTGCAGGCTGCGCTGTGTCAGAACGTGGTGGTCGCGTTGTGCCTGTTGCCAGTGGCGGCACCGCAGTTGAGCGAAGTGCGCGCCATCGACTGGCTGTGGATCGGTCTGCTCGGGGTGTTCTGCACTGGCGTCGCTCACAGTCTGTTTGTTGCCAGCCTGGCGGTGATCAAGGCGCGGACCGCGGCAGTGGTTTTCGCCATGGAACCGATTTACGGCATCACCGTGGCCTGGCTGCTGTTTGATGAAAACCCGACACTGCGCATGCTGCTCGGCGGCGCGTTGATCATCGTGGCGATCGTGGTCTCCAGCCGACTCTCGGGCGGCTCAAGCAAGAAGACTGTTGCGGCAGAAGCCGCCTCTCACTGAGTGCGGTCGTTGTGCCCCAGGTCGCGGTCCGGATCAACTTGATCGCGGACCCGCTGCTTCAGCACTTTGGCCTCCGGGAAACCTCCATCAGCCTTGCGCTCCCAGATCTGCACATCGTCACAGAAAATGTGAAATACCCCACCGGTGCCGGGCACCAGAGACACTTTTCCCAGGTCGTCACCGAAGGTGCTGAGCAGTTCCTGGGCCAGCCAGGCCGCACGCAACAGCCACTGGCATTGCGTGCAATAGGTGATGATGATTTCCGGTTTGCGTGCAGTCATGATCGGCGAAACTCCTGAGCCAGAGGGCGCCGCTATGATAGCCCGGCGAGCAGGTTCCGGGCGGTCTGCTTCAACGGCTCGTTAGCTTCCTTGAGCAACTCATTGAGCAGTTCGATGGCGCTGTCCACATCGCCGTCATCAATGCAGGTCTGGGCTTGTTCCAGTTTGTCGGCACTGCTCGGCTCGGTCGGGGCCAGGTTCAGCGGTTCCAGCTCCAGCGACTGGCCGGGATCGCTGAACTCGTTGAGAAACGTGTCATCCAGAGACTGCGAATCAGGCTCGGCGACCCATTCAAGTTCGGGCTCGTCCAGCGTCGAGTCGTCGGGCATTTCAAACACCTCGGGCAAGACGTGCAGGTTCGAGACAAACGGCGGCTCGACCGGCGCGGATTCGCTCGATGGTTTCGCGGCGGGCGGAGAGTGCTCAAAAGGGCTGATCAGGTCCCAACTCGAATCCATCGACAGGTCATCCAGGTTCAACTGGAACTCATCGTTGGGCGCTGCTTCGGCAACCGCAGCCTTGGGCGGGATGCTTGACGCTGCGACGGTCAACGCTACCGCACTGCTCAATTTCGGGTGTCGGGCGCGGATATTCTGAAGTTCTTGCAGATCGTATCCGGCGTCACGCAGGTTGTTTTCCTGTGACTCATAGGCGGGTACGTCACCCTGTTTACCCAAGACCTCCAACAGCTGAACGGCCAGATCCGTGCGGTGCGGCTCCTTGATCAGCGCCTCTCGCAACAAACCGGCCGCTTCGGAAAAACGGCCATAGGTCAGATAAATATCAACCCCTTCAAACACATCGCCTGCGGGCGACTCTTCACTCGAGTCAGTTGCCGGTTGCAACGCTGACGATTGGGCAACCGGTTCTGCAGTGCGACTGAGCGCCGGTTCATCCCGTGACGGCAAAACAGGTAAAGCGTCGGGCAATGCCTGAACCTGTTGTCGTTGACGCCGAACGAACACCCCCAGCAACACCAGAGCCACCACCGTCAGCAACCCGATAATCAGCCCCCAATGGGTGGCCTCAGGTTCTTCGACCATGACCGGCGCGGGAGCCACAACGGCGGGTGCAACCGGTTCCACCGCTGCGGTCTTGATTTCCGCCAATTGGGTTTGCAGTTCCGTCACCTGCTTTTTCTGACCGGCGACCTGCTCCTCCTGGGCCTGAAGCTTCGCAGTCAATTCATCGATGGTTGCTTGCAGCTGCTGGTTTTGCAGCACACTGGCGGCCAGTTGTTCGGCAACCGGATCAATCACAGGCGCGGTGGCAGGTTGGTCGACGCGAGGAACAGGGGGCTTTTTGCTCTTCGTCGCAGGTGGCGTCGCAACGGCCGGCTCAACCGTCGGGAATCCGGAGGACTGAACGTCGTTCACCGGTTCGTCGGTGACGGGAACAATCCCCGGTGAACCCGGCGGATCGATCAGCACGGTGTACTCGCGCAGCACGCGCCCGTTAGGCTGATTGAGCTGCACCAGGAAATTCAGGAAAGGTTCATTGACCGGTTTGCTGGAGCTCACCCGGATCAGGCTACGGTTGCCACGCAGGATCGGCGTGAATTTCAGATTATTGAGAAAGAACACCCGATCGATGCCAGCGCGGCTGAACTCGTCCGCTGTCGCCAGGCTGACCGAGAGCTCGCCCTCCTCCAGTCCTGCGGCATCTTCCAGCGCAATGTCGGCACGCAACGGCTGATTCAACGCCGAATGCAAGGTGATATCACCCAGGCCCAACGCGGGGGCCAATGCCGAGTAAGTGACAGCACCACCGACCAGAAGCAGCCTGGCGCAACACCGCAAAACCATGTGCCAACTCTCAAGCATGAGCATCCCTTAGATAACCAGAACCATCTTGTACGCGTTCGCACATCCGGTACGAACACGATACTGCCAAGTAGTTCTTTATAGTCTGCCCAACGGGGTATCTCAAAAGTCCAGGGTACGTTTATGCCTCAAGACTTTTCCAGGTTGGCCAGAATGTGCCCGTGGACACGCATGCAGATCTTCAAATCCGCCTCATCGACGCCGTCGAACAACTCGTGGCGCAGTTGGGTGGCAATGGTTTCAATTTGTTCGATCAAGGGAAGGGCCGAGGCACAGAGGACGATTTTCTTCGCCCGGCGGTCTTCCAGCACCGATTGACGTTGCACCAATCCCTGGCTTTCGAGGCTGTCGAGCAATCGGGCCAGGGTCGGCCCTTCGACGCCGACACTTTGCGCCAGCTCACGTTGGGTGGGCGCATCTTCGAATCGCGCGAGGTGCAGCAGCACCAGCCAGCGCGCCTGGGAAAGACCCAGGCCAGCCAGACGGCGGTCCAGTTCGGCACGCCAGCCGCGCGACATCTGGGCCAGTTGCATGCCAAAGCGGTGTTGGTCGGTTAACGGCATAAAACACTCATGATCAGACTGAAATAAAGAAAAACTAATTATTAGTCAGCTAAGCATGACCCTTGGCCAGAGGCAAGGCTTGCTCCGTACTGAATCGTTACATCTATGTGGTAGACAACCTAAATCTCGAATTCGGATTGCAGCGCCGCCCGAACACAGTACAAAACCCCTTCCGGCACTCTCCCGGCAAACAGTGCAGTAATCTCCGACACGGGCGGCAATTCGCCCTCGCCGTCGAGGAACGCGTCCTGGATTTCGCCCATCAACTCTTCGGGCAGATCCAGCGCTTGCTCCAGCGACAACTGCTGCTTGCCAATCGCTTCGGCGAGCAGGGTGTAGACGTTCTTTTCCGAGCATTGCAGCTGACCGGCGATCTGCAACGGTGTCATGCCGGCTCGGGCCAGGGTGATCAGTTCGTGGCGCAGGTCGGCCACCACTTTCGGCGCCTCGACTTGCCCGCCGAGGACTTCGAGGAAGGCCTCGCCGTAACGCTCCAGCTTGCGCGCGCCAACGCCACTGACCGTGGCCATTTCCGACAGCGAGGTCGGTTGGCTGCGAAGCATTTCCAGCAGTGTCGAGTCGGGGAAGATGACGTACGGCGGCACACCATGCTCTTCGGCGAGTTTGCGACGCAGGGCGCGCAGGGCTTCCCACTGTTCGCGTTCTTCGCCGCGAACCAGTTGGCTCGCCTGGCTCTTGCTGCTTTTGGCTGTGGTTTGCGGCTTGAGGTCGCGACGCAGCTCCAGGGTTACTTCGCCCTTGAGCAACGGTCGGCAGGTGTCGCTCAGGCGCAGGCCGCCGTAGCCTTCCAGGTCGATGTCCGCCAGACCGCGGGCAACCAGCTGACGGAACAAGGAGCGCCATTCGCTCTCTCCCATCGCCTTGCCTACACCAAATACCGACAGATGCTGATGGCCGAAGCTGCGGACCTTTTCGTTATCCTTGCCCAGCAATACATCGACCAAATGCCCGACGCCGTAGCGCTGGCCGGTGCGGAAGATCGCCGAAAGCGCCTGACGGGCCGGCTCGGTGGCGTCCCAGGTCTGCACGCCATCGACGCAGTTGTCGCAATGGCCACACGGCTCGGGCATGTCTTCGTCGAAGTAGGCCAGCAGCGTCTGGCGACGGCAGCGGGTTTCTTCGCAGAGTGAGAGCATGGCGTCGAGCTTGTGCTGCTCCAGACGCTTGTGGCGCTCGTCGCCCTCGGAGTTCTGCAACATCTGCTTGAGCATCACCACATCTTGCAGGCCGTAAGCCATCCAGGCGTCTGCCGGCAGACCGTCACGGCCGCCGCGACCGGTTTCCTGGTAGTACGCCTCAAGGGATTTTGGCAAGTCGAGGTGAGCGACAAAGCGCACGTTGGGCTTGTCGATGCCCATGCCGAACGCCACGGTGGCGACCATGATCAGGCCTTCCTCATTGAGGAAACGCTTCTGGTGGTGAGCCCGGGTATCGTTGGGGAGACCGGCATGGTAAGGCAGCGCCGGGAAGCCTTGTTCGCTGAGAAACACCGCCACTTCGTCGACTTTCTTGCGCGACAGGCAATAGACGATGCCGGCATCGCTGCGCCGTTCGGCGAGGAACGCCAGCAACTGCTTGCGCGGCTGCTCTTTGGGCACGATGCGATAGAAGATGTTGGGGCGGTCGAAACTCGACAGAAAGCGCTCGGCATCCTGAAGATGAAGGCGGTCGACGATTTCTTCCCGGGTACGCTTGTCGGCGGTCGCGGTCAGGGCGATACGCGGGACGTTGGGGAACAATTCCGCCAACTGGCCCAGTTGCAGGTATTCGCGGCGGAAGTCGTGGCCCCATTGGGACACGCAGTGAGCTTCGTCGATGGCGAACAGGGAAATTTCAAGACTTTGCAGGAACGCCAGCATCCGTGGCTGAACCAGACGCTCAGGCGCGAGATAAAGCATTTTCACTTCACCGCGCTTGATCCGTGCCGCCAGATCGCGCTGCTGCTCGGCGCTGAGCGTAGAGTTCAATGCCGCCGCCGCGACGCCCAGCTCCTCGAGGGTAGCGACCTGGTCGTCCATCAGGGCGATCAGCGGCGAAACCACCACCGCCAGGCCTTCGCGCAACAGCGCCGGCACCTGGAAGCACAAGGACTTGCCGCCACCGGTAGGCATCAGCACCAGGGCGTCGCCGCCACTGGCCACGCGCTCAATGATTGCACCCTGACGGCCACGGAAACTGTCGTAGCCGAAGATGTCCTTGAGGACGCGTTGAGCCTGTTCGAGCATAGAAACTCCAAAAATCACAAAAACATCCCTGCAAGGCTGGTTCAGAACCACGAAGGCTGCACCGACAAATCGTAAGTGCGCATTGCATGACGCTTCACATTTCAGCCGCGACGCCGGCAGGGCATCACAAAACGCGCGAGTATACCCGACGCCTCCCTTGCGCAGGGCACCACTGATAAGACACATGAACCCAATGCCATGAAGAACCCTGTAGGAGTGAGCCTGCTCGCGATAGCGGCGCTACATTCAAAACAGAGTTGACTGGCCCACCGCTATCGCGAGCAGGCTCACTCCCACAGGGATTGCGGTGTTCCATACTCCTGCATGGGTCCAAATATCCCGCGCGGCTGGCCCAAGCGCTCAAGAAGGCCTAGAATTCCCGCATCTGTTTAATTCCCAAGGTAGCCCTTTAATGTCCTTCGCTGAGCAACTAACCCGCCTGCAAGTCTTCCTCGACGCCGACGAACTGCATGACGAGGCGCTGGACTACGTGGCCGCCCACGGCTACCTCACTGCGCTGTCGATCTGTTCCGAAACCGTTCCCGACCGTGAATGGATCGACGCCCTCTTCGCCGAAGAGCCGCATTACGCCGACGATACCGAGCGTGAAGCGATCGAATCCACCCTGTTGGCCCTCAAGGCTCACATCGCTCGCCAACTGGCGTCCGATGAAGAGTTCGAGTTGCCTTGTGACCTGGACCTGGGCGAAGAGCCGGACGATTCCGACCTGCGCGGCTGGTGCATCGGTTTCATGGAAGGCGTGTTCCTGCGCGAAGCGGCCTGGTTCGAAACCGCCGAAGACGAAGTCAGCGAAATGCTGCTGCCGATCATGGTCGGTTCGGGTCTGTTCGACGAACAGCCTGAGTTCGAAGACATCGCCAAAGACGCCAACCTGATGGACGACATGATCGTGCAGATCCCGGAAGCGCTGACTGCGCTGTACCTGCTGTGCCAGGCGCCTGACGAAAAACCGGCGATCCTCAAGCCTCGTCACCACTAAGGTTTTGCCTATGGACAACCCCATAGGCAACCGCTCCCTGATGTTGCGTTACGTGCTGCTGGCCATCGGCTGGCTGAGCGTAGCGCTGGGGGTGATCGGGATTTTCCTGCCGGTATTGCCCACCACGCCCTTCCTGCTGCTGGCGGCCGCCTGCTTCGCCCGCAGTTCGCCGCGTTTCTATCATTGGCTGGTTGAACATCCGCGGCTTGGGCCGTGGGTTCGCGATTACCTGAGCGGCAACGGTATCCCGCTCAAAGGCAAGGTCTACGCCCTCGGCCTGATGTGGGCGAGCATCCTGCTCTCCTGCTATCTGGTGCCCCTGCCGTGGGCGCGGGGGGTCATGCTGACCAGCGCGGTGCTGGTGACCCTCTACATCCTTAAACAGAAAACCCTGCAAAAGCCCTGAATTCACCACGCTCCCTGTAGCAGCTGCCGAAGGCTGCGTTCGGCGGCGAAGCCGTCGCTAGTCCATCCGCTGCGGTCTATCAGGTAAACCGCGTGTGCAGGGTTTACGACTGCTTCGCAGCCGAACGCAGCCTTCGGCAGCTGCTACAAGTCCGCGTACCAACCGACGATTTGTCCTGCCTCGCTGAAAACACCGCCTAGACTTCAGGCATCTGCACCCGAGCGGCCAGACATGTCCCGCAGTCCGCGTAGTCCAGGATGGTCAACGCTCCGACTTCGGCTCGGCGGATGGCTGTTGCTGATCACTTTTCTGTTGGCCGGGCTGGGCAGTGTCTGGGCTAACTGGAGTTTTACGCAGATTCTGCAAACCGCCGAACAACGCTACGGCACCCTCGGCCCGGGACGGGGAAGGATCGAGGCCTGGAGTCAGATGTTGCAAAGCGAAATCAACGCCCCCGAGCGCGAGCAACTGAACGCGGTCAATCGCTTCTTCAATCAGCAACTGAGCTTTCTGGACGACACCCGCATCTGGCACCAGACCGATTACTGGGCCACGCCCGTCGAATCCCTGATCAAGGGCTCCGCTGATTGCGAGGACTACGCCCTGGCGAAATATTTCAGCCTGCGTCAACTCGGAATTCCCAGCGAAAAACTACGCATCACCTACGTGAAAGCCCTGACCCAGAACCAGGCGCACATGGTGCTGACTTTCTACAACAGCCCCACGGCCGATCCGCTGGTGCTGGACAACTTGATCGGCGAGGTCCGCCCCGCCTCCCAACGCAAAGACTTGCTGCCGGTGTACGCCTTCAACGCAGAAGGCCTGTACTTGCCGGGAGCTAATGGCGGCAAACGCAGCAGCGACTCGAAAAAACTGTCGCGCTGGCAGGACGTACTCAAAAAGATGCAGGCCGAAGGGTTCGCCGTGGGCGACGGCTAGCCACCTGAGCAAGGAGCGATTTATGTCACTGCGTAAACAGTTGTTTCTCGCCATCTGCCTGTTCTTGCTGGTGGCGTTCAGCGGCAATTTTTTTGTCAGCCTGGAAAGCTCTCGCGACCAGATGCTCGGCCAGTTGCGCTCCCACGCCCAGGACGCCGCCACCGCGTTGGGTTTGTCGTTGACGGCGCAAATCGATGACCCGGCCATGATCGAGTTGATGGTCAGCTCGATTTTCGACAGCGGTTATTTCAGCAGCATTCGAATCATCAACATCGAGGATGCGCAGGTGCTGGTGGAGCGCAGTGCGCCGGGGCAAATCGACGGCGTTCCCGCCTGGTTTGTGCACCTGGTCAACCTGCACCCACCCGGTGGCGAAGCGCTGATCATGCGCGGCTGGGTCCAGGCGGCACGGGTCGAAGTGTTGAGCAATCCGCAGTTCGCCCTGGCCAAACTCTGGGACAGCACCCTCGGCAGCCTGATCTGGTTGCTGGTGTGCGGGCTGCTCAGTGCCGTGTTTGGTGGCTGGTTGCTGCGCCGGCAATTTCGTCCACTCGACACCATGGTCAAACAGGCCGAAGCCATCAGTAAACGCGAGTTTTTAAGCCTGCCGAAACTGCCGCGCACACCGGAGTTGAAACGCGTGGTATTGGCCATGAACCAGATGGTCGAGAAGCTCAAAGCGCTGTTCGCCGAAGAGGTCGCACGCAGTGAGAAACTGCGGGTCGAGTCCTATCAGGACAGCCTTACAGGCCTGGCCAATCGACGCTTGCTGGATGAAGAGTTGGCCGACGAGTTGCTGGTCTCCGAGCAGAGCAGCGACGGCCATTTGCTGATGCTGCGGATCAACGACCTGGTCGGTCTCAACCAACGCTTGGGCGGCCAGCGCACCGATGCGCTGATCAGCGCCGTCGGTGAATTGCTCAAGCGCCTGACCCAGCCACCGGAACGTCGCACCTGGCTTGCAGCGCGCAATCGCGGCGGTGAATTCAGCCTGCTGACGCCTGGCCTGGACAGCACCGACGCCGCACGCCTGGCCTGCGAAATCAGCGCCACCCTGGAAAACCTGCGCCTGACCGGCGCCAGCGACGCCATGCCGGTGGCGCATTTGGGAATCGCCCCTTACCACCCCGGTGAGCCGGCCAGTGACGTGCTCACGCGACTGGATCAGGCGTTGACCGAAGCCCGGCAACATCCCGAGCGCCCGTGGGTCCACTTGGCCGACTCCATCACCGCGCCGACCCCATCCCAAAACGACTGGCAAACCTGGATCGACGACGCCCTGAACCTAGGCAAGATGCAATTGTATTTCCAGCCGGTGGTGCAATGCGCCGACACCAGCCAGGTACTGCATCACAAAGTCCTCGCGCGCCTGCTCGACCCGCAGGGCGAGGCCATTGCCGCCGGGCACTTCCTGCCATGGATCGAGCGACTCGGCTGGTCGGCCCGGTTTGACCTGGTCATGCTCGAAGCCACCCTCGACTACCTCATCGCCAATCGTTGGCCCCTGGCGTTGAGCCTGTCCGGCAGCACCCTGCGCGATCCCGCGCAGTTGCAACACATCCTCGACATGCTCGAATCGCTGCCCGAACTTGCGCCCCTGCTGACTCTGGAAATCGACGAACGCCAACTGCCACCTCAGGACGAACTGCAACGCCTGAGCCACAGCCTGCTCAACACCGGTTACCGCATCGGCCTGCAGCATTTCGGTGGCAGCTTCGGCCAGATCGGTAACTTGACTCAACTGGGGCTGGCTTACTTGAAAATCGATGGTGCCTACATCCGTCACATTGATGAGCAGAGTGATAAAAAGCTGTTCATCGAGGCGATTTTTCGGGCGACCAACAGCATTGATTTACCGTTGATTGCGGAGATGGTGGAGACCAAAGGGGAACTGGAGGTGATCAGGGAGTTGGGATTGTTTGGGGTGATGGGCCGGTTGATTGGGCCGCCGGAACCGATGTAAGCAGTCCGACCGTTCGTCTTAAACGTGGGTTTACCTGTCATATATGACAGTAGGCAGAGACTGGAGCGCGTTATCTAATCCGACCGTATCGGTGCCGCCCATTCGGGAAGCCGGGCGCCTCTTATGGAAGGTATGCATTCATGAACAGCCCAATGACAAACGCTGACCCTGCCTCCAATCAACAAATCGTTGTATTCCCGCCCGATCGCGGCATCGGTGTGCTGGCCGTCGTCCCGCCCTACCCGGTTGGTTTCAAACCGCAAAGCGACGGTGCCTTGGGGATCAACATCAACATGGTGCACGGCGATCGTGACGGATTGCTGGTTTACATTCTGGCCTATCTGAATATGGCCATCGGCGACAACATCAAGGTTTACATCGAAACAAAAAACGCTCCTGTCGCTGATTTTTCAGTCACCGACGCGCATTTCGATGCTGAAGGTAACGCGAAAAACATTCCCTTCTATATTTCAACCAAAGACATGGAAGCCAGGTTTCTGCCCCCTGAGAACAAGGACTTCTGGTTCGAAGTTCAGCGAGTGAGCGGCAATCCCTCCGAAGGATCGCCTCCTGTACAGATGTTTTACAAACATCCGGCGCCGGGCGAAGCGGACACTGACGGTGGCAAGCCATTCAACCAGGGCCTCAAGTTGCCCATTGCCTCCGAAAGCGTCGTCGATCAGACAGTGATCGATGACGGCATGTTCGTAACCGTTCTGGAGTACTTCAATCAATCCATCGGCGACGTGGTGGTGCTTGCTTTCGGGTCTTTGCTCCTGGAGACCACTGTCACCGCATTAGGTGATGTTGTCTTTGAACTGATACCGGATGAGCTCGCCACCCTGGCACCCACCAACAGCTTGGTGGTGCGCTGGGAAGTGTTCGACGTGGTGGAGAACGCCAGCGGCTGGTCGGATGCGCTCATCCTCACGTTCAAACCCGGCGTGGTGTTGCTGACCGCACCGATCTTTGAACTGGCCGATCTCGACAACGTGGTGCATCACGATTGGCTCCTGGGCGGCACGATGCCGATTCTGGTTACGGGCGTATTCGCAGCGAATGATGTGGTCGTGCTTTTACTGAAGGGCTTCACCGAAGGTGGCGACCCGGTCAGCCACATCTATACCCAGACACTGACGGTCGCTAGCAGGACTCTGAATTTTCCGGTTGAAAACCACCGGGTGCAAAACGTGATCAGGGGGAGCTTGCGCGCCACTTACGAGTTGACCAGAGCGGGCAAGACCCAATGCTCGAAACCTGCCGATATCACCATCACCGGCGGAGCCTTTAAATTGGGCTTGCCGACTGTCTCGCCATTGGAAAACGACACGTTGCCGGTGGATACCGTCACGGCAACGGCTCAATTTGCCGACTACTGGCCCTTGAAAGAAGGCGCTCTCGTCCAACTTCTCTGGCAAACCACCGACGACGCCGGTATTGCGGTCCTGATCATTCTCCAGCAGGTCGTCACCGACCCGACATTACCGATCGTGTTCACGGTGGAGGCCAAATACATCGCGCCTCATCCCAGCGCCCCGCTGACGGTGCAATGCGCAATCACCAACCCAGAGGAGGTCAGGGTCGTTTCCGACCTGCTGCGATTGCAGATTGGCGATGAGAAAGCCATCGAGCTCGCCCCGCCGACGCTTGTAGGCGTCCAAGGACCGATTGATCCCTTGGGCGAAGATCGGACCATTCGAGTCGAGTACCCCGCGAGGATCGCGGGAGACCAGGCCAGACTGGTGCAGATGAGGGCTCCGGCCGCCCCCCCTCCTTTTGATCTGACAACGCTAAACCAGAACAACCGCGCCAACTGGGTGCTCGACGTCAGGTTTCGTGTCGCCAACCAGGGCACGAGGATTCAAAAGCGCTGGAACCTGAGGCGCGACGGCAAAAAAGTCGCTTCATCGCCGGGTGCGTATTTTGAGATCGCGCCGATTGCCCCTGGAGACTCGCGGCTCCCGACGCCGCGTATCAGCGGGGTATCAGGAGTCCTGGAGGTGAATAAGCTGACAGCCGCCAACCTGTTGGAAGTCGATCCATGGCCGGGACAGACTCAGGGACAAGCCAAGTTTCTGATATTTGAAGGCACCCATAAAAACGGCACGACAGTCAGCTATCAAGCACTTGAAGGCGAGCTGACGGGAGCGGAACAAGGTTCGAGAACGGCGTTATTTCTCGCCTGGCTCATCGAACTGAAAGATGAAACTGAATTACATATTGTTTTCTCGGTGAGGCTGGGTCAGGGGCAAGAGCCTCTGCCGTTTCCGACGCAGACATATCTGGTCGAGTCGCTGGTTGAACTACAGCCTGTGATTACCTCGTTGCAAGACCCGCAGGAGCGTGAGGTGACTCAAGGCAGCGAGACGGTAGCAACCACCATCACCGTGTACGGTCATGGAAGCGATAACGAGCAGATCCAGATTCTGGTGAACGGCGTGGTAGTAGAGACGGTGCGCACCGACGCCAGTGGCAACTTTGTCCAGGCGGTGACCGCTGAGGTCTATGACGACTCGAACACGATCCAGCTTCGAGCGCTTTATGGCAGCAACTATTCGTCCCCTACCCGCTCTTATATCCTTCGCCGTCCTCTGCAGATTCCTACGCATCAAATGAACCTGCACGGCTACAGGGTGTATACCGGCTGGCGGACCACAGGGCGTGATTTCCCTGGCAATACGGAAACCCGCACAGCGCAAAACGGCGTGGGCACGCGCCGCTTTTCGTCCAGTAATACGGGTGTGGCTACAGTCGACGCGAACGGCAAAGTCACCGGTCTTCGTAACGGCGTGGCATGGATCTACGTACAGGATCAATTCACCACCCTCGAGTTCTACGTAAGCGTGGCCAATGTTTATACCCTGGTAAAACTTGGCTATGGCCTGGATGTGGCGGCATCAGTCAGATGGATGAACAGTGTTCCTGGTTCGCAATCCGTAGTGCACGCTTTCTCGGCGATGCAGCAGGTTTATGGCCCGGAAGATAACTGGCAGCTGAGTCCACGTGATGCATGGGGCATGTGCTACCCGGCCGCCTGTCCCGCCGGCTACAACTACGCCTTCTCCTGGCGCAATGGAGGGCTTAATTGTGGTCGGGATCACCAAACTTATTTGTATTCTCCATGGTGCCTCAGGCCTTACTGAGCAGAAAAAGAAGGAAAAAGGGGACGCCCATTAGCCGTCCGATGTGTCGTCCCCGATAACTGAGTGAGAATAAGGACGTGTGGGTTCCCTCAGTTGGAACCGCCCCCTCACCCTAACCCTCTCCCAGAGGGCGAGGGGACTGACCGAGTCGTTTGGTCGAGTTACATCGACCTGAGAAACCGCGTCGAACTCAGGTTCTTGAGTGCGGTTCATAAATTGAGCCACGCAGGCAGGTCCAGGTCACCTTCAGTCATGAGAAACCCACGGTCAGTCCCCTCTCCCTCTGGGAGAGGGTTAGGGTGAGGGATGGATTCCGAACTGAACGACGAACCCACAAACACCAAAAAACCCGCCATCCCTTTTCACAGGAATGGCGGGTTTTGTCGTTTCAGATCACACCGTATCCACCTTCAACGAATGGTCATTCAACATCCCGTTGATAATCGTCGCCGTATCGTGCCCCCCCGCAATCACCCCACCCGCCCCCGGCGTAACCCCGTAATGGCTGGCCAGATTCACACCCGCCAAATCAATGGTCTGATTCGGCGCGGCGCCAGCCATGGCGCTGACATCAATACTGGTGACCAGTGAGTCGCCGCTGCCGGTGACTTTGAAGTGCAGGTAGTCATCCAGCGAAGCCGCCGTGCTGTTTTCCCCTTGCAGCAGTTGCGACAGGTCGAGTTTGTCGATGCCCGGTGTGAAGTCGGTGACCACGTCGTGGCCGCTGTTGCCTTTGAGCCACTGGAAGGTGTCGGCACCGCTGCCGCCGGTGAGGGTGTTGTTGCCCAGGCCGCCGATCAGGAAGTCGTCGCCGCCCCCGCCGTTGAGCATGTCGTTACCCAGGCCGCCGTTGATGATGTTGCTGTTGTTGTCGCCGATGAGCGAGTCGTTGAAGTTGGAACCGGTGAGGTTTTCGATCGCTGTCAGGGTGTCGGTGCCGGCGCCGACGGTGTTCTGCGCCCCGAGCACGCCCAGATTGACCGTGACCCCGGCCGTAGCGTGGGCATAGCTCGCGGTGTCGACGCCGGTGCCGCCGTCGAGCAGGTCGTTGCCCGCGCCGCTGTACAGCAAGTCATTGCCGGCGCCGCCGTGCATTTCGTTGTTGCCGGAACCGGCGGTCAGTACGTCGTTGCCGTCACCGGCATTGATCACGTTGTTACCGGCGCCCGCCACCAGTACATCATCGCCCGCCGTGCCGGTGAGGGTATGGCCGTCCTGATAGGTGATGGTCACGGCGGCGTTGTCGCTGCCGCCATGGCTGTCGTTGGCGGCGTAGGTGCCGTGGGCATCTGGCGCGGTGTCGTGGGCTCCGGCGTAGTTGACGGTCATGGTCAGCTGGTAGTTTTCCGCTCCCTTCCCGCTGTTGCCCGGACCACCATTGTCGATGTTGGTGATGTGGATCTGGTAGGTGCTGTCCGACGTTGCGGTGAGGGTTTGCCCGTCCGCGAGGGCGATCCATGCGCCGCCGTTGATTGAGTACTCCATGGCGATATGACCGGCCGCCAGATTGTGGTTCAGATTAAGGGTTTCACCCTGTTTGAGGTCGACGGTGATGCGGTCGTCATGGTGGGTGTTGCTGCTAACCGGTCCCAGCGCTCCGCTGACGACCAACACCGCCGTCATGGCTGCCGTGTTGGCGACGAATGCACTGCGGGCGAGGATCACCGCCTGCACGTTACCGCCGGTGAAGCTGAAGTTTTGCTGGGTGCCGGTAAAGTCCGCACCTTTGGCAATCCAACCGGTGCTGACGGTGGTCGGCGACGCGGTCAGCGGATCGCCATTCGGATCGGTGTCATTGGCCAGCAACAACTCGCCTGGCACCACGACACTGCCCGACAGCACGTTGGTGATGATGTGGTCATCGACCGCCACCGGTGGCGCGTTCGCAATGACTGGGGCTGTCAACGTCGAACCATTGTTCACGTCGATGGTGATGGTGGTGGTCCTCTCGTCGCCATCGCCATCGCGCAAGGTGTAGGTGAACACGTCGGTCGCACCGGGACCGTTCACGGCGTTCGGGTTGCTGTGGTAGACGGCGTTGCCGTTGGCATCCAGCGTCAGGTAACCATAGGTGCCATTGATCTGGCTGTTCAGGCCACCGATGACCGAGGTCGAGGTGTCTGAACCGGCACGCACGCCGACCACTCCAACCCCATCGGCATCGCCGAAGTCGTTCGCCAGCACGTTGCCACTGACGATGCCGCCCTCCGCTACCGAGGCTGCGTCGGGGTTGGCGGTCGGCAGGTCATCGACAATTTTGACCACGATGGTGCTGGTGGTGCTGTTGCCCAGAGAGTCAGTGGCTTTGTAAGTGAAACTTTCGCTAAGGGTGTTCGCGCCATCGTCG
This sequence comes from Pseudomonas sp. LS2P72, assembly GCF_054897865.1. Taxonomy (NCBI): domain Bacteria; kingdom Pseudomonadati; phylum Pseudomonadota; class Gammaproteobacteria; order Pseudomonadales; family Pseudomonadaceae; genus Pseudomonas; species Pseudomonas sp. LS2P72. The sequence continues at coordinate 2,181,400 of NZ_CM142708.1, read as the reverse complement.
GCGTTCGGCGTGGTGCTTGGCGCCGATGTCAGCGTGTAGGTGTAGGTGCCGTTGGGATTGAGCAGGATTTGCCCGTAAGTGCCGATGGCGCTGCCGACAAGGGTGTAGGTGATCGCACCGACCGCGCCGCTGACGGAGCCGACCAGGGTGCCACTGGCGGTTTCAGCCGTGAGGCCCGGCTGACTGCCGGTGACGGTGCCAGGCGCCAGATCCTGGCCGTCCTGGTTCAGGTCGAGGGCTTTTTCGTACACGGTCACGTCACTGTCGCTGACCGCCGTGATCGCGCTGTTGTGCACATCGATGGTGATGGTCGTGGTGCTTTGGTCACCGTCGGCATCGCGCACGGTGTAGGTGAACACGTCGGTCGCACCGGGACCGCTCACGGCGTTCGGGTTGCTGTGGTAGACGGCGTTGCCGTTGGCGTCCAGCGTCAGGTAACCGTAGGTGCCATTGATCTGAGTGTTCAGGCCGCCAACGGCGGAGGTCGAGGTGTCTGAACCGGCACGCACGCCGATTACCGCCCCTCCTGCGGCGAGGCCATCGGCGCCGCCGACGTCGTTCCACAGCACGTTGCCGCTGACAACGCCGCCCTCTGCGACCGCGGTCGAGTCGGCGTGGGCGATCGGCTGATCATCGACGATTTTGACCACGATGGTGCTGGTGGTGCTGTTGCCCAGAGAGTCGGTGGCTTTGTAGGTGAAGCTTTCGCTCAGGGTGTTCGGCCCGTCGTTGGCATGCGGCGTAGTGCTGGCCGGCGAGGTCAGGGTGTAGGTGTAGGTGCCGTTGGGATTGAGCAGGATTTGCCCGTAAGTGCCGATGGCGCTGCCGACCAGGGTGTAGGTGATCGCACCGACCGCGCCGCTGACTGAACCAACCAGCGTGCCACTGGCGGTTTCGCCGGTGTTGCTCGGCAGGCTGCCGGTGACCGTGCCAGGCGCCAGATCCTGGCCGTCCTGGTTCAGGTCGAGGGCTTTTTCGTACACGGTCACGTCGCTGTCGCTGACCGCCGTGATCGCGCTGTTGTGCACATCGATGGTGATGGTCGTGGTGCTTTGGTCACCGTCGGCATCGCGCACGGTGTAGGTGAACACGTCGGTCGCACCGGGACCGCTCACGGCGTTCGGGTTGCTGTGGTAGACGGCGTTGCCGTTGGCGTCCAGCGTCAGGTAACCGTAGGTGCCATTGATCTGAGTGTTGAGGCCGCCAACAGCCGAGGTCGAGGTGTCTGAACCGGCACGCACGCCGATTACCGCCCCCCCTGCGGCGAGGCCATCGGCACCGCCGACGTCGTTCCACAGCACGTTGCCACTGACAACGCCGCCCTCTGCGACTGCGGTCGAGTCGGCGTGGGCGATCGGCTGATCATCGACGATTTTGACCACGATGGTACTGGTGGTGCTGTTGCCCAGAGAGTCGGTGGCTTTGTAGGTGAAGCTTTCGCTCAGGGTGTTCGGCCCGTCGTTGGCATGCGGCGTGGTGCTGGCCGGCGAGGTCAGCGTGTAGGTGTAGGAGCCATCGGGGTTGAGCAGGATTTGCCCGTAGGTGCCGGTAGCGTTGCCGACCAGGGTGTAGGTGATCGCGCCGGTGGCACCGGTGACCGAACCGACCAGCGTGCCACTGGCGGTTTCGCCGGTGTTGCTCGGCAGGCTGCCGGTGACGGTGCCAGGCGCCAGATCCTGGCCGTCCTGGTTCAGGTCGAGGGCTTTTTCGTACACGGTCACGTCGCTGTCGCTGACCGCTGTGATGCAGCTGTTGTGCACGTCAATGGTGATGGTGGTGGTGCTTTGGTCACCGTCGGCATCGCGCACGGTGTAGGTGAACACGTCGGTCGCACCGGGACCGCTCACGGCGTTCGGGTTGCTGTGGTAGACGGCGTTGCCGTTGGCGTCCAGCGTCAGGTAACCGTAGGTGCCATTGATCTGAGTGTTGAGGCCGCCAACAGCCGAGGTCGAGGTGTCTGAACCGGCACGCACGCCGATTACCGCCCCCCCTGCGGCGAGGCCATCGGCACCGCCGACGTCGTTCCACAGCACGTTGCCACTGACAACGCCGCCCTCTGCGACTGCGGTCGAGTCGGCGTGGGCGATCGGCTGATCATCGACGATTTTGACCACGATGGTACTGGTGGTGCTGTTGCCCAGAGAGTCAGTGGCTTTGTAGGTGAAGCTTTCGCTCAGGGTGTTCGGCCCGTCGTTGGCATTCGGCGTGGTGCTGGCCGGCGAGGTCAGGGTGTAGGTGTAGGTGCCGTTGGGATTGAGCAGGATTTGCCCGTAAGTGCCGATGGCGCTGCCGACCAGGGTGTAGGTGATCGCACCGACCGCGCCGCTGACGGAGCCGACCAGGGTGCCACTGGCGGTTTCGCCGGTGTTGCTCGGCAGGCTGCCGGTGACCGTGCCGGGCGCCAGATCCTGGCCGTCCTTGTTTAGATCCAAGGCTTTTTCGTAGACGGTCACGTCACTGTCGCTGACCGCCGTGATCGCGCTGTTGTGCACGTCAATGGTGATGGTGGTGGTGCTTTGGTCACCGTCGGCATCGCGCACGGTGTAGGTGAACACGTCGGTCGCCCCGGGGCCGCTCACGGCGTTCGGGTTGCTGTGGTAGACGGCGTTGCCGTTGGCGTCCAGCGTCAGGTAACCGTAGGTGCCATTGATCTGAGTGTTGAGGCCGCCAACAGCCGAGGTCGAGGTGTCTGAACCGGCACGCACGCCGATTACCGCCCCTCCTGCGGCGAGGCCATCGGCACCGCCGACGTCGTTCCACAGCACGTTGCCACTGACAACGCCGCCCTCTGCGACTGCGGTCGAGTCGGCGTGGGCGATCGGCTGATCATCGACGATTTTGACCACGATGGTGCTGGTGGTGCTGTTGCCCAGAGAGTCGGTGGCTTTGTAGGTGAAGCTTTCGCTCAGGGTGTTCGGCCCGTCGTTGGCATTCGGCGTGGTGCTGGCCGGCGAGGTCAGGGTGTAGGTGTAGGTGCCGTTGGGATTGAGCAGGATTTGACCGTAGGTGCCAGTGGCGCTGCCGACCAGCGTGTAAGTGATCGCGCCGGTGGCACCGGTGACCGAACCGACCAGCGTGCCACTGGCGGTTTCGCCGGTGTTGCTCGGCAGGCTGCCGGTGACCGTGCCGGGCGCCAGATCCTGGCCGTCCTTGTTTAGATCCAGGGCTTTTTCGTACACGGTCACGTCGCTGTCGCTGACCGCCGTGATCGCGCTGTTGTGCACATCGATGGTGATGGTCGTGGTGCTTTGGTCACCGTCGGCATCGCGCACGGTGTAGGTGAACACGTCGGTCGCACCGGGACCGCTCACGGCGTTCGGGTTGCTGTGGTAGACGGCGTTGCCGTTGGCATCCAGCGTCAGGTAACCGTAGGTGCCATTGATCTGAGTGTTGAGGCCGCCAACGGCCGAGGTCGAGGTGTCTGAACCGGCACGCACGCCGACCACTGCGCCCCCTGCGGCGAGGCCATCGGCACCGCCGACGTCGTTCCACAGCACGTTGCCACTGACGATGCCGCCTTCAGCGACCGAAGCTTCGTCGGCATGAGCAGTCGGCAGGTCATCGACGATGTTGACGTTGATTTGCCCGGTCGCCGAACTGCCGTCCGTATCGGTGGCGACGACGTCGAAATTCTCGGTGATGCTGTTGGCGCCATTACCGGCCGGATGGGTTTCATTGTCGTTGAGGGTGTAGCTGTAACTCACAACCCCTGTGGCCGGGTTGTACCCGGTGACGGTCAGGGTGTTGCCCAACGGGGTGGTGATCGACAGTGGGAAGCCCGCGGCAACGCCCCCGCTGATCACGCTGACGCCACCGATGCTCAGGCTGGTCAGCCCGTCAGGCGCAGACACGCTGAACGTGCCGGTCTTGGTCAGCGCCCCAGGGTTGGGGGCCGAACCGTCGGCCAGGTTGGCCTCATTGACGGTCAGTTCACCCCCAGCCACCGACAGGCCGGTGAGGGTGACCGGATTGTTCGGCACCTCAGGAACAACCGGTGTTACAGGAACAACCGGTGCCCCAGGAACAACCGGCGCCACCGGAAGATCGCCTGAACCTCCCGAACCACCTGAACCACCTGAACCACCTGAACCGCCAGCACCGTTGTCGCCGTTGTCCGGGTTTGCGGCCAGCCGCTCCAGGGGAAATTCGGGAATGCCGTTGAACCCTGCGGTAGGAAAACCAATAGTCGGATCGACCCGCCCGCCCACCTCTTCAAGCATGACAAACGAATGGCCGCCGCCCCCATCAGGTGCACCGCCAGAACCCGGTCCGGCCGCCGTAGCTTCAGCAGTCTGGGTCGGGTCGTCGCCGGCAGCGATCGCTTTTTGCAGTTTCTCGACATCGGTCAATTGCGCCTGAGTCGGCGTCACCGCTTCCGCGGTGTGTACAGGGGGCGCCTGATGCGCGAGTAACCGGGGCGTCAACTCCATACTGCTGCCACGCCCGAGGGTCAGTTCCTGGCCATTCTGCAGATTAACCGCCACCGCGCCTTCGGCCCCGGTGACCAGTTGATCGCCGGCGAATAACCGGTCCCCCTCGACCAGCGCGCGTCGGGTGCCATCGCTCGCAACCGCGAACACCTGACCAATGACCTTACTGACAATACCGATGAGCGTAGCCATGTGCACTTCCTCCGCTGCCAACCGCTGTCGGCATCCTGTTTTTGCGAAGAACGTGCTCCTGGTTCCAACGGGTTGCCTGGCGGAATCGCCTGCTGGCAGCGGTTACTTGAAGTAAGCCGCTGCCCTGGCGCCGTTCTCGCCAAGCGTGCCGCTCGCGGGCGACGTGTCTGCTGCGGGATAAAACCCTATGCAATCAATGGCATCGGGATCCAATTGCGCAACAAGTCGCCCTTTGAGCGATGCGTAACGGTTTTGATCCACTAAGGTGACAAAAAACCGTCACCACAAAACCGTCCGCTTCCCTCCCCTCCAGCACTTCCCCGCCCTATATCGATATGTGGTTTGGAACTTTCCTCAAGCCCTGCCAAGCGCCCTAACGCTCATAAATCAAGGGCTTTCGGAGTGAACAATGTGCTGGATTTTGCGAGTCGCATAAGTTTTTTTTGGCATAAGCCTTATGAAAAATTCTTCTATGTTTTTCCCCAAAATGTTCTTAGCTCTGTTGTTACAAGCATGAAACGGTTTTCACTATAAATGCCGTCAACTATTTGGCGGCTAATAAGCATCATTAGGAATCAGGGAGAGGCACCCATGCGCGTATTAACCCCCCTCTGCAGCGCAATTCTGCTGGCCATGGCCTGCACTTCTCAGGCTCAAGCCATGTCATTGACGGAGGCAATCCAGAGCACCATCGCGACCCACCCCGAACTGGCATCGCGTGTAGACAGCCGCCTCTCGGCCGATGAGCAAGTGAAAGTCGCCAAGGGAGGATTTTATCCATCGGTTGATCTGAATGCCGCCTACGGGCGCGGGTACAGCGATAACACCAGCACCCGGGCCTTCGGTAATCACCACACCGAAATCCTGACCTACACCCAATCGGAATTGCGTCTGCGGCAGATGCTCTTCGACGGTTTCAACACCTCCAACGAAGTCCAGCGCACCAAAGGCGTGGTCAATTCCCGGGCCTATTACGCTCAGGGCACCGCTCAGGATCTGGCCCTGCGCACCATCGAGGTCTACCTCGAAGTGCTCAAGCGCCGCGAATTGGTGACCCTGGCCAAGAACAATCTGCAAGCTCACATGCGGGTCAACGATCAGATCGGTCTGCGCACCCAGCGTGGTATCGGCAGCACCGCCGACTCCGACCAGTCCGTCGCTCGTCGGGCACTGGCACAAAACAACCTCGATACCGCTGAGGTCGATCTGGCAGATGCCGAGTCGAACTTCTACGCCGTCGTGGGGCGCCTGCCCGATGAACTCGAAGCCCCGCCCTCGACCCGCGGTGAACTACCCGCCACCTTGCAGGAAGCTCAGCAAAGCATGGTGGAAAACAACCCGTACCTGAAATCCGCCCAGGCCGATGTGCAATCGGCCGAGAGCCAGTACGAGGTTTCCAAATCGCCGTTCTACCCTCGCTTCGACGCCGAAGCCGCCGTAGGTGCGAACAACAACGTGCAGGGCGATGAAGGCCACGACAACGAGTGGCGAGTCGGCGTGGTGATGAACTACAACCTGTTCCGCGGTGGCAGCGACAAGGCTCGCCTGGCCTCCAATGCGCACCAGATCAACCAGGCAATGGACATCCGCAACAATGCCTTGCGCCAACTCAACGAGAACATTCACCTGGCCTGGAACGCCATGGTCAACGCCAAGAAACAAACCCCGACCGCCCGCGAATACGCGGATACCAGCGGTCGCGTACGCGTGGCGTATCAGGACCAGTTCGGCCTCGGTCAACGCACCCTGCTCGACCTGCTGGACAGTGAAAACGAGCTCTACAACGCCAACCGCCGCTACACCGAAGTGCGCTACACCGAGGAGTTCTCGATGTACCGCGTGCTGGCGAACATGGGCCAGTTGCTGAGCAAACAACGGGTGGTGTTGCCCGCCGATGCGATCGCCTCCACGGAAGTAAAAAACGAAGCCCGTTTGCCTGAACTCAAATGAAATAACCCTGTAGGAGCTGCCGCAGGCAGCGCCTACAGGGAGAGGTGTAGTTGTCGATGCCAATTGCCGCAGCGCGACGGGAGCGATCAATGTGACCAGCATGGAATCCGGCAACATCGGTGTCGATCCGCGCCTGAGTTTCGATGACCCGCTTCTGGACGGTCTGTTGATCCTCTGCAAACTCCACGGCGCGACGGTCAGTCGCGCCAGCCTGAGTGCCGGGCTGCCCCTGAACAAACAACGCTTGAGCCTGGACTTGCTGCCTCGCGCAGCGGCCCGGGCCAGTTTGCAGGCGCGATTGCTGCGCCGTGAACTGGCGGATATTTCCGCCCTCAACCTGCCTGTGATGCTGATCCTCAACAACGGCCGCACGGCCGTTCTACGACGCTTCGGCGATGACGGTCAGTTGCTGATTTTGCCGAGCGAAGCCGACGGCGGTGAACAATGGGTCAGCACGGATGAACTGGCCGAGAATTACAGCGGCCAGGCTTTGTTCGCGCGGCCGCGGCATGAACTCGAAGACTTGCGCTCGCCGCTGGTGCCCCGAGTTGAGGCGTGGTTTCGCGACACGTTGAAGCTGTCGAAGTGGCTGTACAGCGACGCGATTCTGGCGAGTTTTCTGATCAACCTGCTGGGACTGATGGTGCCGCTGTTCGTGATGCAGACCTACGACCGGGTGGTGCCGAACCAGGCCACGTCGACGTTGTGGGTGCTGTCCATCGGCTTGCTGATCGGCACCGGTTTCGAACTGGTGTTGCGGGTGGTCCGCGCGCACCTGCTGGACACCGCGGGGCAGAAAACTGACGTGATCCTTTCGGCCACGTTGTTCGAACGCATTACCGGCATGGCGATGAAAGCGCGGCCGGCAACCATCGGCGGTTTTGCCCAAAGCATTCACGACTTTCAGGGCCTGCGGGAATTCCTCACCGCGGTGACCCTCACCAGCCTGATCGACCTGCCCTTTGCCGTGCTGATGCTGGTGGTGATCGGCCTGCTCGGCGGCTGGCTGGTGGTGATTCCGTTACTGGCGTTTCCGATCACGATCATCTTCGCGATGGTGATCCAGATGCGCCTGCGCGACACCGTACAGAAAAGCCTGACCCTGGGCGCCGAACGCCAGGCGTTGCTGATTGAAACCCTCGGCGGCCTGGAAACCCTCAAGGCCTGCAGCGCCGAAAGCGAACGCCAGCACAAGTGGGAAAGCACCCATGGCGCCCTCACCCGCCTCGACAGCCATGCGCGCAACCTCTCGGCGCTGGCCACCAATGGCACGCTGTTCATCCAGCAATTCTCCGGCATGGCGACCATCGTCGCCGGGGTCTACAGCATCATCGCCGGCAATCTCAGCGTCGGCGCGCTGGTGGCGACCTACATGCTCGGTAGTCGGGTGCTCGCGCCGCTGGGACAGATTGCCGGTTTGATCACGCGCTATCAGCAAGCGCAACTGACCATGAAAAGTACCGATGCGCTGATGTCCTTGCCGCAGGAACGCGACGCCAAACAACGGCCGCTTGAACGCACGCAACTGCAAGGCGCGATAGACGTCAGCAGTGTGACGTTCCACTACAACGGCCAGAACGCACCGGCCCTGGCCAACATCAGCTTCAGCGTAAAACCCGGCGAGCGGATCGGCATCATCGGTCGCAGCGGCTCGGGCAAAAGTACGCTGGCGCGGCTGGTGATGGGTTTCTACGCACCGGAAGAAGGCCAGCTGCTGCTCGATGGCCTGGACCTGCGGCAACTGGACGTCGCTGACCTGCGCCAGCAAATCGGTTACGTCGCCCATGATCTGCCGCTGTTGGCCGGCAGCCTGCGCGACAACCTGACCCTCGGCGCACGCTATATCAGCGATTCACGGATGCTCGAAGTCGCCGAACTGACTGGCGTCACCGAGCTGGCCCGTCAGCATCCGCAAGGCTTCGACCGGCCGGTGGGTGAACGCGGACAACTGCTGTCCGGCGGGCAACGTCAGGCGGTGTTGCTGGCCCGCGCCTTGTTGCTGGACCCGCCGATCATGTTGCTCGACGAACCCACCAGCGCCATGGACAACAGCAGCGAAGACGTTCTGCGGCAAAAACTCCACCGCTGGGTCCAGGGCAAAACCCTGCTGCTGGTGACCCACCGCACCTCGATGCTCAGCCTGGTGGATCGGCTGGTGGTGCTGGACAACGGGCGAATCGTCGCCGACGGTCCGAAAGACGTGGTCATCGATGCATTGCGCAAGGGCCGTGTCGGCTCTGCGGCTGTCTAGGAGCTAGCCATGGCCCGTTCATCATCCGACGCGTCGCGCTCTGATTCGAAGCCGCGTGGCTACTTTGGCAGCTTCAGCAAAAGCGCCGAAAGCGAATTCATGCCGGAAACCGCGGGCGCCTCGTTGCAGGATTCCCCACGCTGGTCGCGGATCACTGTGTGGCTGGCGGCTGCGCTGATTATCACCGCGGTGGTCTGGGCCAAGTTTGCGGTGCTGCAGGAAGTGACCATGGGCGAAGGCAAGGCGATCCCGTCGAGCAAGGTTCAAGTGATCCAGAACCTGGAAGGCGGCATCGTCACTGAGATCTTCGTGCGCGAAGGGCAAATGGTGAACAAGGGCGATACCTTGCTGCGCCTCGATGACACTCGGTTCCTGTCGAACAAGGGCGAAAGCGAGGCGGACCGCTATGCGCTGACCGCGCAGGTCGAACGGCTGTCGGCCGAAGCGGAAGGCCGGCCATTCAAGCTCTCCCCCGAAGTGATCGCCAAGGCGCCGCAAGTGGCCGAAGACGAGCGCTCGCTGTACGAGCAACGACAACGCCGACTGGCCAGCGAACAGCGCACCTTGAGTGAGCAACTTCGGCAGAAAACCCAGGAGCTGGCGGAGTTCCGCTCCAAGCAGGGCCAATACAGTTCAAGCCTGGCGTTGCTGCAACAAGAGATGAACATGTCCGCGCCGCTGGTGGGCTCCGGGGCGGTTTCGCCGGTGGAAATTTTGCGCCTCAAACGCAGCGCGGTGGAGATTCGCGGTTCATTGAACGCCACGACCCTGGCGATTCCCCGTGCGGAATCGGCGATCAATGAGATCAGAAGCAAGATTGATGAGTCCGAACAATCCTTCCGCTCCGACGCGGCGAAAGAGCTGAATGAAAAACGCACCGACCTGTCGAAAATCACGGCATCGAGCATTGCGATCGATGACCGCGTAACCCGCACCACGGTGGTGTCGCCGGTTCACGGGATTATCAAAATACTGAAGGTCAACACCATCGGCGGCGTGGTCCAGCCGGGCAGCGACATGGTGGAAATCGTGCCCATTGAAGACAACTTGCTGATCGAGGCCAAAGTGCGGCCGCAGGACGTGGCGTTTCTGCACCCCGGACAGAAAGCGATGGTCAAGTTCAGTGCTTACGACTACACGATTTATGGAGGGTTGACAGCCAAGCTGGAGTTGATTGGGGCGGACACGATTACGGACGACAAGGGCAACAGCTTCTATTTGATTCAGGTGAGGACCGACAAGAATCATTTGGGCGGGGATGTGAAACCGTTGCTGATCATTCCGGGAATGGTGGCGACGGTGGACATCATCACCGGGGAGAAAAGTGTGCTGGATTACTTGCTCAAACCGGTGCTCAAAGCCCGGACCGAGGCGATGCGGGAACGGTAGTCTCTGGCCAGGATTTTCTGTGAATGTTCTACCGCTATCGCGAGCAGGCTCGCTCCCACAGTGGATCGCATTTCTTCTGGAAGAACTCGGTCAACTGTGGGAGCGAGCCTGCTCGCGATGAGGCCCGCACAGGCAATGATCATTTCGGCCCATGATTGCGCTGGTAGGTCTCCTCCCCCATCGCCGCAATCTGCCCCTCGATCAACGCTTCAAACGGTCGTAGCAACGGCTCGAAGGTCGTCGGTGCTTCGAGGGTCTGCAACGCCTGAACAATCGCCTCCACCGTCGACAACGCGCCCGGCCCTGGTGCTTTGCGCAATCGGTATCTCGACACCGCGCCGTGCGCCAACGTCACCCTCGGCAGCGCCGCCAGCAGCGGGTTGAGGTGCAGCATCTTGCGCGCCTTGCGCCAGGTGCCGTCCGGAACCACCAACAACATCGGTTCATCATTTAGCGTGTAAGCCTGCAACGGCTGCGCATCATCGGCGGGAAACAGCAGCCGCGCCTGATAACCCGGCTGATTCAACAATGCCGGCAAATCCTCGAACACCTCGCCCACTATCAACTCGGCATTCTTCAACCCCAACGCCGCCAACCGCGCGGTGTTCAGCGCGTGGTTCACTTCGCTCGGGTGCTGCAACACCAGCACTCGAGTGCGGCTGTCGAGGCTCGGAATCAGTGGGCACAAACAGTGAGTTTGCGGGCGCAGGCAGCGCGGGCATTGGATTCTGGACATTGCTTCTTCTTCCGTTAAGCAGCCTGATTGAGTTGCGCTTTGAGCAGGTCGCGGAAGGTCTGGATCAACGGCTCGCGGCTGCGGCCACGACGCACGATCATCGAGAACGGCGCCTGATAGCCGAAAGTCGCCGGCAGCAGCACTCGCAAATCGCCCTTGTCGGCCCAGGCCTGAGCGTAGTGCTCCGGCAAGTAACCGATGTAGGCGCCGGACAGCACCAGAATCAGCTGCGCCTCCATACTTTCCACGGTCGCCGCGCTGTGCTTGAAACCGTGGCGCGCCAGTTCCGCCTGGCTCCAGTAGCCGCGGCCAACCATCCGTTGCTGAGTGATCACTTGCTCGGGAATGCGCCGCTCGGTGAACAGCGGATGACGGCTACTGCAATACAACCAGTGTTGTTCGCGGTAGAGCGGCATGTAAACCAGACCGCTCATGCGCGTGGAGAACGCGCCGATGGCCAGGTCGAGGCGGTTGTCCTGCACGCCGAGTTGCAACTCGTAAGGGCTCATGACCGAGAGGTGCAAATGCACGGCCGGGTGTTCCTGGCTGTAAGCGCCAATGGCTTCGGCGAAGGGCAAGGCCTTGTCGCTGACGGTGGAGTCGATGACGCCGAGGTTCAAGGTACCGCGCAGTTCGCCCTTGAGCGCCGCAGCGTATTGTTCGAAGCCTTCGAGTTCTCCGAGCAGGCGCAGGGTTTCCTGATGGAACAGCTCGCCTTTGCTGGTCAGGCTGAAACCACCGCGGCCGCGATGGCAGAGGACCAGGCCGAGGGCGGCTTCGAGCTGGCTCATGTAAGTGCTGATGGCCGAGGTCGAGAGGTTGAGCTCTTGCTGGGCGTTGGCAAACCCCTGATGGCGAACCACGCTGACGAAGATGCGCAACAGTTTCAGGTCGGGTAATGCGTTGGCCATGGGGGCTCCAAACCAGAAGAATTTCAATACCTGTGGCGAGGGGATTTATCCCCGTTGGGTGGCGAAGCCGCCCCAAATCCTGCACACCGGGGTGTCAGATGCACTGCATGTGCAATGGGATTACGACTGCTTCGCAGCCGAACGGGGATAAATCCCCTCGCCACAAATCCCCTCGCCACAGGAGTGCGGCGCATGGCCGCAAGTTTATCTCTGTGCCAGCCATTAGTTTAGAAAAATCTGAACTAAGTATTTGCCCGTAGCGATTCTTCCCGCCCACTACATTTCGCAGAATCGCCCCACAGCGGTGCCTGCGTCTCCTCGACCTGCGCAACCGACATAAATAAAACAACGACGATGAGGCCTTACCCGTGGACAAGATTCTTCACCAACCACTGGGCGGCAATGAAATGCCGCGCTTCGGCGGCATCGCCACCATGATGCGACTCCCCCATGTGCCAACCGCTGCCGGTCTGGATGCTGCCTTCGTTGGCGTCCCGCTGGACATCGGCACGTCCCTGCGCCCCGGCACCCGTTTCGGGCCTCGCGAAATCCGCGCTGAATCGGTGATGATCCGTCCGTACAACATGGCCACCGGTGCTGCACCGTTCGACTCGCTGTCGGTTGCCGACATCGGTGACGTGGCGATCAACACGTTCAACCTGCTGGACGCGGTACGGATCATCGAAGAGTCCTACCACAAGATCCTCGAACACAATGTGATCCCCCTGACTCTCGGCGGCGACCACACCATCACCCTGCCAATCCTGCGTGCGATCCATAAGAAGCACGGCAAGGTCGGCCTGGTGCACATCGACGCTCACGCCGATGTGAACGATCACATGTTCGGCGAGAAAATTGCCCACGGCACCACCTTCCGTCGCGCTGTCGAAGAAGGTCTTCTGGATCCGGACCGCGTGGTGCAAATTGGCCTGCGCGCTCAGGGCTACACCGCTGACGACTTCAACTGGAGTCGTAATCAAGGTTTCCGTGTGGTTCAGGCAGAAGAGTGCTGGCACAAATCCCTGGCCCCGCTGATGGCCGAGGTTCGCGAGAAAGTCGGCGGCGGTCCGGTGTACCTGAGTTTCGACATCGACGGCATCGATCCAGCGTGGGCGCCAGGCACCGGCACCCCGGAAATCGGTGGTCTGACGACCATTCAGGCGATTGAGATCGTTCGCGGCTGCCAAGGCCTCGACCTGGTCGGCTGCGATCTGGTAGAAGTCTCGCCCGCTTACGACACCACCGGCAACACCTCGCTGCTGGCCGCCAACCTGCTGTACGAAATGCTCTGCGTACTGCCTGGCGTGGTCCACCGCTGAGGATTGGTCGTGAACGAACGTGATCAGGTACTCAAGGCCGCTGCTGATCTGGTAGCCGCCTTTGCCCGTAACGATCGCGAAGCCTACTTCGGCGCCTTCAGCGTCGACGCCAGCTTCGTGTTCTACACCCTCGAACAGCCCCTGCTGTCGCGCGATGCCTATCAGGCGTTGTGGGACACCTGGCGCTCGGAGGATGGCTTCGAGGTGCTTTCGTGTACCTCGAGCAACGCCTTCGTCAGCCTGCAGGGTGACGTGGCGATTTTCATCCATGACGTGGCCACCGAGCTGCGCATGCAAGGGGAGCAACACTTCAGCCAGGAGCGCGAGACGATTGTGTTTCGCCGACAACAACAAGGCCTATGGCTGGCCTGCCACGAACATTTGTCCGCGATGCCGGAAGGGCTGCCACCCCCTTAGCCAAACAGGTGACGCTCACACACGATGAGCGCGCCTTTATGATCGGAGCTGATCATGAATAACAACAACAAAGACCAAAGCCTTACGCACATTGAAACCTACGGGGTCGAACAGATCCCGGACAGTGAACGCACCGCAGGCCCGACGGATTTGTTCCGGATGATCTTCGGTGGTTCCAACACTTTTGCCACCGCCGTGCTCGGCAGTTTCCCGGTGCTGTTCGGCCTGTCTTTTCAGGCGGGCGCCTGGGCGATTGTGCTGGGTGTGTTGCTGGGCTCGCTGATCCTCGCGCCCATGGGCCTGTTCGGCCCGATCAATGGCACCAACAACGCCGTGTCTTCCGGTGCGCACTTCGGCGTGCACGGGCGGATCGTCGGTTCGTTTCTGTCGCTGTTGACCGCCATCGCCTTCTTCTCGCTCTCGGTGTGGAGTTCGGGTGATGCGCTGATCGGTGGCGCCAAGCGCTTGATCGGTCTTCCGGAAACCGACCTGACCCTGGGCCTGGCCTACGGTCTGTTCGCGATCCTGGTACTGACAGTCTGCATCTATGGCTTCCGCTTCCTGCTGTGGGTCAACAAGATCGCGGTGTGGAGTGCCAGCCTGTTGTTCCTGCTGGGCATCTTCGCCTTCGTCGGTCCGTTCGATGTGAACTACGCCGGCACCGTCAGCATGGGCCAACCGGGGTTCTGGGCGGCCTTCATCGGCGCTGCGCTGGTCGCGATGAGCAACCCGATTTCCTTCGGCGCGTTCCTCGGTGACTGGTCGCGTTACATCCCGCGTGACACCTCCAAGCGCCGCATCATGGCTGCCGTGGTGATCTCGCAGATCGCGACCTTCATCCCGTTCCTGTTCGGCCTCGCCACTGCCACCATCGTAGCGATCAAGGCACCGGACTACATCGCCGCCAACAACTACGTCGGCGGTCTGCTGGCCGTCTCGCCGAGCTGGTTCTTCCTGCCGGTGTGCCTGATTGCGGTGATCGGCGGCATGTCCACCGGCACCACCTCGCTCTATGGCACCGGGCTGGACATGTCCAGCGTGTTCCCTCGTGTGCTGTCGCGGGTCAAGGCCACGCTGCTGATCGGCGTGATGTCGATTGCCTTCATCTTCATCGGGCGCTTTGCGGCGAACCTGGTGCAGAGCGTGTCGACCTTCGCGGTGCTGATCATCACCTGCACCACCCCGTGGATGGTGATCATGATCATCGGCCTGCTGGTGCGTCGCGGCTTCTACTGCCCGGATGACCTGCAAGTGTTCACCCGCGGCGAGAAAGGTGGTCGTTACTGGTTCACGCATGGCTGGAACTGGCGTGGGCTGGGTGCCTGGATCCCGAGTGCTGCGGTGGGCTTGTGCTTTGTGAACCTGCCGGGGCAGTTCGTTGGCCCGCTCGGTGAACTGGCCGGCGGCATCGACATCAGCTTGCCGGTCACCCTTGGCCTGGCCTCGTTGGTGTACCTGGCGCTGCTGAGCCTGTTCCCGGAATCGGCCGCGGTGTTTGGTCCAGACGATCCACGCAGCAAAGGTGCCAGCACAATCACGAAATCTGAAATACGTCAGCCGGCTTGAAACCGCTTCCCCTGTGGGAGCGAGCCTGCTCGCGAAGACGGCGGCACATTCAACATCAATGTGACTGATAGACCGCTTTCGCGAGAAGGCTCGCTCCCACAGTGAGCAGCCCCACAGAACCATCTTTGTTTCACCATAAAAAAGACAATCGGAGACACGCCATCATGGCTTTGGATTTATTCGTCGTACTCATCTACGCCGCCGCGATGCTGATACTCGGCTACTACGGCATGCGCAAGGCCAAGACCAACGAAGACTTTTTGGTCGCCGGTCGTAACCTCGGCCCGAGCCTGTACATGGGCACCATGGCCGCTACCGTTCTGGGCGGCGCTTCTACCGTCGGCACCGTGCGCCTGGGCTACGTCCATGGCATCTCCGGTTTCTGGCTCTGCGCGGCCCTCGGTTGCGGGATCGTGGCGCTGAACCTGTTCCTCGCCAAACCGCTGTTGAAACTGAAGATCTACACCGTTACCCAGGTGCTGGAAAAACGCTACAACCCAATGGCCCGCTCCGCGAGCGCGGTGATCATGCTGGCGTATGCGCTAATGATCGGCGTGGTCTCGATCCTGGCCATTGGCACCGTGCTGCAAGTGCTGTTCGACCTGCCGTTCTGGCTGTCGGTATTGGTCGGCGGTGGCGTGGTGGTGATTTATTCGGCGATCGGCGGCATGTGGTCCCTGACCCTGACCGACATCGTCCAGTTCGTCATCAAGACCGTGGGCCTGATGTTCATCCTGTTGCCAATCTGCCTGTACCAAGTCGGTGGTTGGGATGAGTTGGTGCTGAAACTGCCGGCAACCGCCTTCAGCTTCACCACGATTGGCTGGGACACCATCATCACCTACTTCATGATCTACTTCTTCGGGATCCTGATCGGCCAAGACATCTGGCAGCGTGTGTTCACCGTCAAGAGCGCCAAAGTGGCTCAGGTCGCCGGTACATTTGCAGGCTTCTACTGCATCCTTTACGGACTGGCCTGCGCGCTGATCGGCATGGCCGCTCATGTCCTGATCCCGGACCTGGACAACGTCAACAACGCCTTCGCCGCCATCGTCAAACTGTCCCTGCCGGACGGTATCCGTGGCCTGGTGATTGCGGCTGCCCTGGCGGCCATGATGTCCACCGCCAGCGCCGGCCTGCTCGCCGCCGCCACCACCCTGACCGAAGACCTGCTGCCGAAACTGCGCGGCGGCAAACAGTCGACGCTGGGCATCAACCGCCTGTTCACCTTGCTGACCGGCATCGCGGTACTCGGCATCGCGCTGGTAGTCAACGACGTGATCAGCGCGCTGACCCTGGCGTACAACCTGTTGGTGGGTGGCATGCTGATCCCGCTGATCGGTGCAATCTTCTGGAAACGCGCAACCACCGCCGGCGCTATCGCCAGCATGGGAATGGGCTTCGCCACCGCGCTGCTGTTCATGATCAAGGACGGTATGGACGCCAACACCCCGATCTACTACAGCCTCGGTGTTGGTCTGGTGAGTTTCGTGGTGGTCAGCTTGCTGTCCCGTCGCCCTGCAGTGGTGGCCAGCGCCGCCTAAGCTGAACATAACGACTGATGCTTTCTTCGACGGGTGTGGCACGGGCGTGTCCTCCCTTATTTCCTGCGCCGGAAATAAGGGAGGACACGCCCACTTGCCACACCCGTTTTTTTTCGTCTGGAGAAAATCGTTTATGAAGATCGTCAGCCGCGATCAATGGTTCGAGGTGAAACAGCTCAGTGACGGCATTCGCCTGATTCACGAGCCTTACATCCGCCCCTTCTATCGCTGCAACCTCTGGCACATTCAGGGTCGCGACAAGGACTTGCTGCTCGACAGCGGTTCCGGGCTGGTCAGCCTGCGCGAGCAACTGCCGTGGATCACCGAACGGCCGCTGGTCGCGGTGGCCAGTCATTGCCATTTCGACCACATCGCAGGGCATCACGAATTCCCTGAGCGGTTGGTGCATCCGGCTGAAGCGGACATCCTCGCCGCACCCGACGGCGACAACGATTTGAGCAAAGCCTTTGTCGGCGACGACATGTTCGAGGCGCACCCGGATTGCCCGTTGTGCTACGCCGAATACCGGGTCAAAGCCGCACCAGCCACCGGACTGATCGAAGAAGGCGACGTGCTGGATCTGGGCAACCGCACGCTGCAAGTGCTGCATACGCCGGGGCATTCACCGGGCGGCATCAGCCTTTACGAAGCAGCGACCGAAACCCTGTTCAGCGGCGACATCATCTACGACGGGCCGCTGATCGAAGACGCCTACCACTCCAACCTCGACGACTACGCCCGCAGCCTGCAGCGTTTGCGCGAGTTATCGATCCGCACGGTGCATGGCGGGCATTTCGGAAGTTTTTCCGGGGAACATTTGCGCACGATGATTGACAAGTGGCAGCGCTTGCACGCCTGAAGCTTGCTGTGCTCAGCTGGGTTTGGCGGCGTTTACGGCGGAGGAAGATCAGATGTTCAAAACGCCAGGGCGGCGAATGACTTGATCCGGTTTTTGATGGAGGTTGGGCGGGATTGATGCGGACTGCCAACCATCCGCCAGTTGGCAATCAGAATAATCTGCCGACCTGTGGCGAGGGGATTTATCCCCGTTCGGCTGCGAAGCAGTCGCAAATCGCCAGACGCGGTCAACCTGATACAACCCCGGTTGAATGATCTTGGGGCTGCTTCGCAGCCCAACGGGGATAAATCCCCTCGCCACAACAGCCCGCTCGCCACAGGCACCGTGTCGGTAGTTACCGGCGGCGCTGCTGCCGTCGGCGTTGTTCGTCGTCAGTGCGAATAGGCACAGGTTGCAGAGGCGGTTCGATCAAACCGAGTGCAACACCCAGGTCGTGCAGCCAGTTTTGGATTTTCTCTTTCATGGTGCCCCCTTCAGGGTAGTGCCGAGTAGCCAAAATTCTGTAGCCACTTCGCACTGATAATAGTCCGAAGTCCTACGTAATGCTCGCCCAAAGTCGCAATGATCTGTTACTGAATTGATCAAAATACCTGACCGATAGTTCAAGCCATCGCACGAGCCTGACTCGGCGCCGACGGATAGACCCATTTTTGCTGCTCAAGCCACGCGTTCAAGTTCGCCCCGACCATGCCTTTTCGCCACATCAGCCACGTGGTGGCACTGGCAAATGGCTCGGCCAACGGATGCACCGCCACGCTTTCGCGGCCCGGCAGACTAGCAAGCATCGACTCCGAAATCAGCGCCACGCCTGAGCCGGCGATCACGCAGGCAGGTCGTGATGCAACGTTCCCGGGAACTGGCGCCCCACGCCACCCAGCGCAACGCCGGACGGCTGACGGCATGCTTTGCCGTAGGCCAGCTCATCGGGCCGTTGCTGGCGGCATTGAGCAGCCACTTCAGCGGTGGTTTGCAACCCCGCGCTGGTGTTCGCCGACAGCGGTTTGATTGTCGCTGGCGGTCTGTTATTGCGTCCGGTCAGCTCTGCCCAAGGGCTTTGCGCAAGCGACGGCGCACCCACTGCTCAGCGCTGACAAACGTGATGCCCAACAACACCAGCACCGCGCCGACAACGAAGTTGAAGCTCAGCTCTTCGCCCAGCAGCACCACGCCGAACGTGACGCCGAACAGCGGCGTCATGAACGAAAACACCGCCAGGTTCGCCGCCAGATAACGGCGCAACAGCCAGAACCAGGTCAGGTAACTGAAGAACGACACCACCAATCCCTGGAACAACACACTGGCCACCGCGACGGTGGTCAGGCTGACGTGAGTAACCTGGCCGCTGAGGATCGCGATCAGCAACAGGCCAACGAAACCGACGATCAATTGATAGAACAGCGTCAGCGTCACCGGCGCTTCCGACAGGCGCGAAGCACGCACCACCACCGTAGTTGCACCCCATGACGCGCCAGCCAGAACGCCCAGCGCATCGCCCATCAACATGCGGTGATCGAGGTTGTCCCACGACACCCCGCCGGCAAAGGCGATGGCGATCCCGACGAAGGCGAGGAAAATCCCCAGCCACTGAACGGGTCTTAAACGCTCGCTCGGCAACAGCCAATGAACGCCCAATGCGGTGAAGATCGGCGCGGTGTAAAGGAACACCGACATGTGCGCGGCCGTGGTCAGTTGCAAGCCTTCGGAAATGAAGAAAAACTCCAGGCCAAAAAGCGCGCCAGCCAGTAGTCCTCCGCGCCAGGTATTGCCCACTTGATCCCAGCCGCCCTTCCAGCAGATCAACAATCCTACGAGCAATGCGGAAATACCCGAGCGACCGGCGGCCTGCATGACCGGCGCGATGTCTGGCGCCGCCCACTTGATCATCACCTGCTGAACACCCCAGATCAGGCACAACCCAATCATCACTTGCAGGGCAAATCCATCAGCGCTGCGCCGGGTGGCGCTCACCGGAACACCTCGACAACACAATCCATGGCAGAAACTCGGCAGTCAAAAAATGGAAAGGCCGATCAGTCAAGGAACGCCCCCCTGTAGCAGCTGTCGAGCCCCAGCGAGGCTGCGTCCGGCTGCGTAGCAGTCGTAAGTCAGACTTTGCGGTGTTTCAGAAAGTCCGCGTGTGCAGGATTTACGACTGCTTCGCAGCCGGACGCAGCCTCGCTGGGGCTCGACATCTGCTACAGGGCCGGACGCTGGCTTGGCTGGACGACACAGGGCCGGTTCGGGGTCAGCTTAGTTCAATGCGATCGGCGTGAATAACGATCTGGCCGTTCTTGTACAACGCACCGATGGCCTTTTTGAAGTTGCCCTTGCTCACGCCAAACATACTGGTGATCACCGTCGGGTCGCTCTTGTCGCTGACCGGCAGGCTGCCATTGTTGTCGCGCAACTTGGCAAGAATCTTCGAGTTCAGGCTGGTGGCGGCTTCTTCGCCGACCGGTTGCAGGCTCAGGCTGATTTTGCCGTCGGCACGGACTTCTTTGATAAAGCCCTTCTCTTCTTTACCGGCGCGCATGAACTTGAAGATTTCGTTCTTGTGGATCAGCCCCCAGTGCTTGTTGTTGATGATCGCCTTGAAGCCCATATCGGTGGCTTCGGCAACCAGCAAATCAACTTCCTGGCCAGGGGTGTAGTTGGCCGGGGTCTTGTCGAGGTAGCGGTCCAGACGCGCCGTCGCGGTGATGCGGCGGGTGTGCTTGTCGAGGTAGACGTGCACCACCACATATTCACCGGCGGTCATCTGACGCTTTTCTTCGGAGTACGGCAGCAACAGATCCTTCGGCAAACCCCAATCCAGGAAAACACCGATGCTGTTGACTTCAACGACTTTTAAACTGGCGAATTCACCGACCTGAACTTTCGGCTTTTCGGTAGTTGCGATGAGTTTGTCATCGCTGTCCAGATAAATAAAAACGTTGAGCCAGTCTTCATCTTCGCTGGGAATATCTTTGGGAATATAACGATTAGGCAGGAGGATTTCGCCATCCGCGCCACCGTCCAGATATAAACCGAAGTTAGTGTGTTTAACCACTTGCAAACTGTTGTAGCGCCCGACTAAAGCCATTTCCAATACCCTCATTGCGTGGGCGGCATTCTACCCGGTTTTGCGGGCCGCGTTCGCTGGCCAGCCCGGTGGCGCAAGAAAATCCTCTGAAGGGCTTAATTTTCCTGGGCTTTACCGCGCGCGCCAGGCCGCTCGTCAGGCCGTTCTGGGGATTTCCGCGCCTGTCCACCAGGCGAAAAACTGTAATTTTGCACGACCGTTCTTAGTTAAAACAGTAGCTTAGAGACCTATTCAGAATAATAACTTGTGATTAATTCTTCATCTGCCCTGTGTATTTCGGGGGGATATTTACCAAGCAATTGTCAAGTATTTCCTGTACGATGCCTGGCCAAGTTAATTTTCTATAGGTTAATGGCCGCCATGCGTGTAAAAGCATCCAACAGCAAAGCAAAGCCAGCTCCAGCCGTTGAAACCAGCGAATCGATCAACAACCAGATTGCTGCGTTCCTCAAGTCCGGCGGAGAGATCCAGCAAATTGCCAAAGGCGTCAGCGGCCAGACGTTCGGCCCGTCCAAGCAGATCACCCTGGGCAAGAAGTAACTTCCCCAAGATCCGCCGCGACACCTGGTCCCTAAGCGCTTTGAGCTTCGAAGCGCTTGGACTGGAACCCCCTCGCAGTACCCCCGCAAACAAACCAATATTTCAAAAATCGACGAACGGCCTTCGATGCCGAGTATTCGCCGGTATGCTTGCACACGTCTAGATCAAGCGTTTCAGTAGGTTTTTAGTGCCTGCACCTCGCTGTCATGGAGTGACGCATGCTCAAACCCTCCTATTTATTGCTCGGCACCCTGCTGTCGTGTTCGGTCGCCAACGCGCAAATCTTTCAGCGTGAACTGGGCGACTTCGATCTCAAACTCGGCACCACCCCCAGCCGCAGCATGGCCCAGGGGCTGGTCAAACCTTCCAGCACCGGCTCGTTCCACGGTGGTCTCGACCTGAGTCACGACAGTGGTTTTTATGTGGGCCAATGGGCACCGAGCATGGGTTTAACGCCTGGGGCCAACCTTGAAGTCGACTCCTACATGGGCTTTAAACAGCCTTTCGACAATACCCTCGGGTACGAAGTCGGCATGATCCGTTACAGCTATCCGAAAGTGGACACCCTCGACAGCCAGGAGCTTTTCGGTGGCCTGACCTTTCTGGGCAGCCGTTTCGGCGCAGCCTTCAGCAATGACCCGGACAAACAGAACAGCACCGTGTTCGCCGACCTCGGCGGCAATCAGCCGTTCGGCATCGGGATCAGCATGAAATACACCACCCACCAGCTCAACACGCCGGCATCCGTCGACGGTGGGTACGTAGGCAGTTTCACCGACTGGTCAGTGAAACTTTCCCGCCCGTTCATGGGCGTCGATCTGGACCTGATCTACAGTGATTCCAACTTGAGTGGCAACAGTTGCTCCGCCTATTCCGGGCACAACAGCCAATGCGACGGACTGGTTACCCTCAAGGCCGAACGCGCCTTTTACTGATCGGCTGAACTGCGAGGCTCATCCTGCGTTCACATAGAAAAGCCCATTAAAAAGCCAGGCCTTCGCAAAGGATTCGCCCATGTCGCGCTGGTTGAAGTATCTCGCCGTCGTTATCACCCTCAGTCTCGCCCTCGCAGCGTGCAGCCGCGTGGGCCTGGCCTACCGCAACCTCGACGTGATTGTTCCGTGGACGCTCAGCGACTATCTGAACATGAACGGCGAGCAGAAAGATTGGTTCAACGAGCGCCTCAAGGAGCACCTCAGCTGGCACTGCACCACGCAACTGCCGGGCTACCTCGACTGGCTGGACCGCTTGCAGGTCATGGTCGAGACCAACCAGGTCACCGACGCTGCGCTGCAAACCCGCGTCCAGGAAGCCAAACAAGCCATCGCCCAGACCGCGAGGGAAATCACCCCGTCGGCCATTGAGCTATTACAGGGGTTGGATGACAAGCAAGTCGCAGAGATGAACGACGCCTTTGCCAAGGACCAACGCAAACGCCAGGACCAATACCTCAAACCGTCTCTAGATCAACAGATCAAGGCGCGTAGCCAGCGCATGGAAAAACGCCTGAATGACTGGCTCGGCCCGCTCAGCACCACCCAGCAGCAACGCGTTGTCGCGTGGTCCAACGCCTTGGGGGACCAGAATACGCAATGGATCGCCAACCGCGTCCATTGGCAGAAGCAGTTCAGTGCGGCAGTTGCGCAGCGCCAGAGTCCAGAGTTCCCACAGAGAATCGAGACACTTCTGGTCAATCGCGAGAGCTTGTGGACGCCCGCTTATCGCCAGGCCTACGCCAGCACCGAAGCCCAGGCACGGGCGTTATTTGTGGACTTGATGGCCGAAAGCACGCCGGAACAGCGCCAGCAGTTGCTGAAGAAAATAGAAGGGGTGCGCAAGGACTTCAATGATTTGAAGTGTTTGAAGGCAGCCAAACAAAGTTAAGCACTACACAACTCCATTGTGGGAGCGAGCCTGCTCGCGATTGCGGTGTATCAATAAAAATTGATGTTACTGATGTACCGCAATCGCGAGCAGGCTCGCTCCCACACTGGGTTAGGGGGTGATCGTCAGGCAATCTGCGCCTTCGACGCCACCTCATCAAACGTCACCTCATCCAAAGCATCTTCCTGCTCATCCAACACCTGCCGCGGATGGTCATTGCCCGGAATACTGCTGTCGATCAGGCTCAATAAACTCGAGCCCCGAGGCGTCAAAATGTAGTTCGAACCGTTACCACCTTGATCCTCAGGCCGAGGCTCAATATAGCCGCGCGCCAACAGTAACTTTTCATACTCACCAGCCACTGCTTTCAGGTGATCCAGGTTCTCAATCGTCTCGCCCTCCGCCGCTTTTTCCGCCGCGTACTGCTCGGCGTAGGGCCGTGGCGTGAAGCTATGGCCGGCGCTGTTCTGCACCTCGTGCAGCAAGCGTTCAATCAAATCCCAGTTATAAGTCGTCATCCTGATTCAACCTCCAGTTCCCGCGAGTGAGATGGCCTTCATAGGGTGTGACCGGCGCGGCTCGTAGCCGTTCAGCCGAGGTTTTTGCCTGTACCGACCGGCGGTATGTCGAATTGCGCATAGGCCAAACGACTAGGCTGTGTAAGTCACCTCCCAGCATCCTGCAGGAGAATCCCAATGAACATTCAGAATCATCCCGTCGTCTCTCGAGAAGAATGGCTCGCCGCCCGCAAGCAACACCTGGCCCACGAAAAAGCCTTTACCAAAGAACGAGACAAACTCAGCGCCGAACGCCGCGCCCTGCCCTGGGTGAAAATCGACAAGGACTACCACTTCCAGGGCCCGAACGGCGAACTGAAACTGGCGGACCTGTTCGGCGGCCGTAGCCAGTTGGTCATCTACCACTTCATGTTTGGCAAAGGCTGGGACGAAGGCTGCTCTGGCTGCTCGTTCCTGTCCGATCACATCGACGGCGCCAACCAACACCTGGCCCATCATGACGTCGCCGTGGTGGCGGTTTCCCACGCACCGTTCGCCGAATTCCAGGCCTTCAAACGACGCATGGGCTGGAAATTCGATTGGGTGTCGTCAGAAGGCTGCGACTTCAATTACGACTTCGGCGTCTCGGCCCGAGCAGAAGACGTCACCGCCGGTAAAGCCACCTACAACTACGAAAAATCTGACGGCGCCGAAGAAGAACTCCCCGGCCTCAGCGTGTTTTATCGCAATGATGCTGGTGAGATTTTTCATACCTATTCCACTTATGCCCGAGGTTTGGACATGTTGGTTGGGGCTTACAACTACTTGGACCTCACACCCAAGGGGCGTAATGAAGAGGAAATCATGGAATGGGTAAGGCTTCATGATCAGTATGACGACAAGGTCTCGGCCAGCTGCTGCCATGGAGGGTAGCCCTCAGGGTTCGAGCACAACCATCGGGGGCTTGGTCCGGGCTGGACACAGTCCCCATGAACACCACCCCCCCTGTGTGCGAGCCTGCTCGCGATGACTGACTAACATTCAACATAGATATCAACTGATACACCGCTTTCGCGAGCAGGGTCGCTCCCACAAGGTTGCGTGGAGTTCTGTAGGTTGCGGTTCGTTGCCTGATTGCAATTGCGGCAAATGCCCTACAACAAGCTCGGAATCAGGTGACTTGCACCGCTGGAACGATGAAACTTATAGTCCGCCCGTCGCCCAAAAGGCGACCGGGTTTGGCGACCTGATTAGAGAGAGTCCTTTTTCATTACGAGAGACTCCAACTATGGATAGATACATGCCCCTCACCGGAATCGACCTGATCCAGGCTTCTCTGCTTATTGATACCCAAGCGCCGCTCGACGTCCTGCAAGCAATGGCGGATTACCGCATTCGCACGGTCACACAGGTGCTGGAGAACATCGCCTTTCGTGCCGAGATTGGTTGCGACACGGTGGTGCTTTCGGACTTTTTCAAACTGCTGGCCATACCTTTGCGTGATGGTTGTGATTTGATGGATGTGATTGGTCGACGATTGCTGGCGCAGGCTGCGGGGCAAATGAAAACGGGCGACCTTTTGGGTCGCCCGTTTCATGTTGTGAGCAATGTCTAGTTCTGAAATAGTTTTACACCTGCTTCAGGTCTAGACACCTTCACATCGAAAGGCAAACAAATAAATCCCTCCCCTTTAGGTCGTTCCTGCCACTAAACAGTTAAAACTGCAGCGTGGGTGGGCTTTTAATTTTGACTCGAATTCTGCTAATTAAGAGTTCCGTTCCGCTCTAACAGATTCAACATTTGACGTATCTCGCCTCAGGCAGGAAAAAGCGCGCCGCCAACCAGCAAGTAGCTGTTGAAGCTACGGAGATCATAAGCATTTCAAAAATATAATCCGAGAATTTGGCGCTCTTGACTCCGTGCACTACAGCCGCAACAAACAACAATGCCCACAACATGGCAAGGCAGCTCCCCGCCAAGGAAAGAACAACACAATTGCGCGGAGTCCTGTTGATTTTCAGCCACGTGACCACTAGTGCGAACCCCAGAAACGGCAGAAAAAAAATGCCACCTGCGCGATGAGTGGAGCCACCACCGGCAGCAACAGTAGTTCCGCGCTCCTTACCTCGCCCAAACCGGGGAGTGCTCGCTAAATGGGCGAGCAGTGCAACGAACTTGAAAATATCAGCGAAAAATCCCAGTACCAAGGGGCAGAAGAAGAAGGCCATGAATACTTTACGACGCGGGTAATTTATTTCTCTCATTGTGTACAGCCCTGACTCTTGGAACATCCCAGAAATTTACAACCAAACTCCACTCTAGATTGATAATCCAAAATATTCACTCCGCAAAGAAAAAAGTGGACAGATTTATTTTCTGGCAATCACACAAGCCAAATAAATAAATCCGCCCCCCTTTACGAAAGTTCTACATATAAGTGCTTACTCTTCATTGCTCATCAACCCAGACAGCCTTAATCCAAGCACCCAGAGTTGGCCAACTTTCTGAAGAGGTACCATCGTGCGACCAAAACCTGATATCTCCTTCGTCCGATATACAGTAGTAATTTCCATTATCCTCACAAAATGGAAGCCATGTTTTAGGAACTCCGACGATCCAAGCCTCTCTTGCGGCATGTAAAAGCTCTCTAGGATGACGCTGTGCAGAAGTAACTCTTAGTGCATCTTTCCCATTAAAAACACTATCACTGGCCTCCTTAAGAAAAACTCTATACTCACCAGAAATGGCCAATCCTAGCTCTCTTTCATAGGAGTCTAGGAGACTTTCGTCTGGCAGTTCCTGCCGCACGGGCAAACTCATCCTGACGCTTTTAAGCTCGGCAATAGCTGAGTGAATATCAACAAACATCGCAACACCTCTCAGTCAAAAATCCAAAGATCTGGACTTCCAATAATTCTTCTTCCATTTTTCAAATTGCGCCCGGTTGATCCCAGACGGAATTTCGCTACCAGAGTTAATATGAATCACACCGCTGTTTTTCTGGTGGAAACTCTGGGTGACCTCAGCAATTGGACCATCCTGCGTCTGAAGCATGTGGTGAAGATTTACCTTCTTCCCGTCAGTACCATACGGCGCCAAGCCATTTTCCATCAACTGTTTGTTAGTAAAGCCGGTACTTGCGTCAACCCTGCTGGGGTCTATGAGGTCATTCCTTTGATATACCTTGTTCCCGCTAAACTGCACTGGTTCTTGTGACCAGTACGTTCGTTGCTGCCCGAAGAAAGTATCTGCTTGCTTGTCTAGTCCAGCCTTCCCTTTTTCACCCACCACCGTGATACGTGAATCACCTTTCCCCGCCACCTTCCCTGGCATCGCGCCCGTCATGATACTGGTAATCAACTCACCGCCACCAATCAGAAAACGATCGTCTACCTCCTTGGAATCAAGAGACCTCTCTTCAATAGCCTCCGCCACCATTTGGCTCAGGGTGGACTGCAGCTTTTCTATGTTCTTCGAAATCGTTTGGCCAATTTCCGTCCCGGCAAGCGCTTGCATCACAATAAATTGAGCGACGCCTTTCGGCCCTTGAGCGGCGGCCATTACATACGCTACTGCCTCTTGGCTCCCAGGATGGTCTTCGATATAGGCCTGGACCGCAGACAACTGAAGATTAAGCTTTTGAAGAGGTCGAAGCTCAGGCGGGACGACATTCGTCGTTTCCAGGTTCACTGCGTTTGGATTACGAGTGTCATTATCCGACTCAAGCGTCTTCTCAATATCCTTGACAACCTGAGGTTCAATCCCATTCATCCTGGCCAAATTGGCAAGAACGCCATCGATGAACGCGGGATCTCCCATCATCCCCAAGGCGTCTTTACGGCTCTTGCCTGACAGGAGAAGCGCCTCCAGAGTGCTTTCGGCCAGCTCCTTGCCTGCCGCATCTTGAGCGCGGGTATCCAAGGGACGGCCCAGAATGTTATCCATGCGATTGACCACGACGTTCAGCGCCGAGGCCGCTCTGTCGAAGTTGGCCAGTGCGGTCTTGTCATAGTCGAGGAATGCTTCGGTCCATTGCTGCACGGTTACAACAGGGTGGAGTACTGCATTAATCGAAGAATCACTGGCATACAGATCGGTGCGCTCCTCCTCATCCTTGGTGATCTCATACGCCTTGCTCACATCACGGTTCAGCCCTGCCGTGGAGTCAGCGCCGGTCTCGGCGTCCTTGCGCACCACGATCTCGCCTGCGCCGACTGTGGCCCGCACGATCTGCTCGCGATCCTTCTCGTAGTTCCAGCCTTCAACGCTCCCGCCCGCCTGGCCTTCCTTGCCTTTCCCTACCTGGCTGCCGTCTTGCACGGTGCCGCCATTACCGCCGGAGTTGTAGGTGCCGCCGACGTTCAAGTAGTAACCGTGCTCTTTATCCTTCCCGACGATATCGCTGAAGCCCAATGTGCCGGTGTCCAGCTTCAGGTTGCCGTTGTCGGCAGCAATCACCGCACCGTCGATCTGGGTGTGGTTTTCGGTGCGGATATCGACTTTGCTTTTGCCGATGATGCTGGTTTGTTCTTCGACCCAGTTGGTCTTGCCGGTGGTCTGGCCGTAGCCGACCGAGCCACTGACACCGACGAAGGAGCCGGTAGCGCTGATGTCGAACTCCTTGCCCTTGACCTCGCCGGTATCGGCTACCGAGGAAACATTGAGGTCGCCGCCAACACGACCGACCACTTCATCGCCGCGCAGGGTGGCACCTGCGATGTTGGTGTCTTGGCCACTGGTGAAGCCCAGGCGGTTACCGGCGTAGAGGTACGCCTCTTGTTGACGTTCGCTCTCGCGCTCCAGATTGCCCTTGCCGAGGCTGACGCTGACATAAACGCCCACCCCCTCGGAGCCAAAGGCAAGACCGGCTTCTCCGCCACCGTTGTGGCGATTGTTTTCACTGCTGCTGTCGTTCTGCGCCGAGCGGATGTTCAGTTCGTTGTCGGCAGAAAAACTGTTTTGTCAGCAACAGGAAAACACTGCGCATAGCGTGGCCCTGCTCCGAATGGCAATAGCAACTGGAATCCATCGACCAGCTATCAAAGAGCCAGCAGAAGTTTGTTGCACAAATGCTTAATGCCTTGATCTTTCAGCCACGACCAAAGCGAGCGGCGAGAGAAGGGAGGTTTTCAGTAAGCGGATAAGGCAACACCGGCACGGGGCCAGTGTTGAGTGAACTCTACGTAAAACGACTACTCATAGACTTTCGCCGCACACAATATCTTTGCAAAAGTGCTCCAGCTAGGGCTAGCAACATCACTATCACCAGAGTTCTTTGCATACATATCTATTGACCTAATCCAGGCCTCCATTGCAGCTAAAAATCTCTCTAGGTCTGGATTTTCCCAGTCGTCAGGATTAAGTATCAATCCCTCCCTGAACTCTCCAATAAAATCTGCAAGATCTTCTTTTGTCTGTATTTCCCTAACTCGCTCAGAACTCATACGCCCCTCACTTACAAACACCTCGAACACAGATAATAGAACCATTATTGGGCGTAGTCATTTTCCATCCTTCCCTAGCAACCTCTGCTGGCGTAGCTGGGACAACTTTGATTGGAACGCCAGCCTCAGACACAGCAAGCAATCGCCGATTATCTAAGCTGTAAACCGCTCCGTCCCTCTCAAATACTCGAATAGGAGGCAAGTCATCCGGAGAAATTTTTCCTGACTTCAGCCCGTCAATTGTTGACTGGAGAGTCTGACCATCTTTGAAAGTGTTCGAAACACTATCTTGCGTGAACCGGATGTCTTTTGAAGAAAGGGGGCAGATTTATTCTCTAGCCTCATCATCGACAAGCCAAACAAAAAAATCCGCCCCCCTTTTCGCTATACTTTTTGGACCTAGCCAACTACTTGATAAAAAGTCACAGTGGGTCCGTAATCTTGATCCGAGTTAGAAACATCAACAACAAACTTACTCTCCGGAAATTTATCTTTCAAGACTAGACGCCACGACAAAGCAACAACTTCAGCCAACTGTTCAAAAACCACATCATCGACATCATCACTGCAGCCTGCAAAAATATCGTACAGATGAGTGTGGTTCATTATTTTTTCAACTGCACACACATCGCCATTATATTTACTCAACCATAAAGAAAAAATCTCAGAATCATATTTAGCGCTTAGACAAACAGCGCCGTCCCTAACAAAAAAATCAGGAAACAAGAGCCTACAAAACAATAGACTGTCTTCAGGATTGCAGACAGCGCTCACATAAGAAAATATGTCTACATTATCTTTTTCAGCCCACCCTGACGCCCATTGGTCATATCTGCTCAAACCATTAAACTGCTTGATTGTATTAATCTTCATGGGATTTCATCCGGCGTGATAGGCCTCGGTGCCAATTTCGTAGAAGGGGACTGAACTCTGACTGTCCCGTCCGGTAACGTATTTCTACCATATTCTATTACATGCGGTGTTGACACATCAGCGTGAGCGGCACCTGTAACGTCAACTCTCTTAACGATCATCCCGGCTGAGTCATAAACGGCATAGCTGGTGATATTTCCTTGATTATCAGCCCGATACACCGTTCCATTAATTGGGCCACCGTCTAGCTTGAAGCGGCCACTAACCTGAGTTGCGTTTTCGAGAGGGCCTCCGGCAAGATTATTTGCGCTTCGAGGAACAGAACCGAGGTTTTTTGCGCCTTTTGCATCCCCCACCGTGATACGTGAATCACCTTTCCCCGGCACCTTCCCTGGCAGCACCCCCGTCATGATACTGGTAATCAGCTCACCACCACCAATCACATAGCTATCGCTGTCAAAGTCGGGATTGAGTTTCGTCCCCTCAATAACCTCAGCCACTTTTTTGCCAGTCTCAGCTATTGCCTTGTCGATATTGGCTGAAATTGTTTGACCAGCCTCTGTCCCTGCAAGCGCCTGCATGACAATAAATTGAGCGACACCTTTTGGCCCTTGAGCGGCGGCCATGACATACCCGATGGCCTCTGCACTCCCCGGATGCTCCTTGATGTAAACCTGGATCGCAGACAACTGAAAAAGAACACCTTGCAGCTGCCGAATACCGGCCGGGGTGACTTCCAGTGGATCCAAGTTCAGTACGTTTGGACCAGGGACGTATTTATCCGACGCAACAATCTCCTCAATGTCCTTGATGACCTGAGGTTCGATACCATTTAGCCTGGCCAGATTGGCAAGAACACCGTCGATGAACGCGGGATCGCCCATCATCGTCAAGGCGTCTTTACGGCTCTTGCCTGACAGGAGAAGCGCTTCCAGAGTGCTTTCCGCCAGGTCCTTGCCTGCCGCAGCCTCCGCGCCGGCATCCATGGGACGGCCCAGAATGTTATCCACGCGATTGACCACGACGTTCAGCGCCGAGGCCGCTTTGTCGAAGTTGGCCAGTGCGGTCTGGTCATAGTTGAGGAACGCCTCGGTCCATTCCTGCACGGTTACAACAGGGTGGAGTACGGCGTTAATGGATGAATCACTGGCATACAGATCGGTGCGTTCTTCGTCATCCTTGGTGATCTCATACGCCTTGCTTACATCACGGTTCAGCCCGGCGGTGGAGTCAGCGCCGGTCTCGGCGTCCTTGCGCACAACAATTTCGCCCGCGCCGACGGTTGCCCGCACGATCTGCTCGCGATCCTTCTCGTAGTTCCAGCCTTCAACGCTCCCGCCCGCCTGACCTTCCTTGCCTTTCCCTACCTGGCTGCCGTCTTGCACGGTGCCGCCATTACCGCCGGAGTTGTAGGTGCCGCCGACGTTCAAGTAGTAACCGTGCTCTTTATCCTTCCCGGCGATATCACTGAAGCCCAATGTGCCGGTGTCCAGCTTCAGGTTGCCGTTGTCGGCAGCAATCACCGCACCGTCGATCTGGGTGTGGTTTTCGGTGCGGATATCGACTTTGCTTTTGCCGGTGATGCTGGTTTGTTCTTCGACCCAGTTGGTCTTGCCGGTGGTCTGGCCGTAGCCGACCGAGCCACTGACACCGACGAAGGAGCCGGTGGCGCTGATGTCGAACTCCTTGCCCTTGACCTCGCCGGTATCGGCTACCGAGGAAACATTGAGGTCGCCGCCAACACGACCGACCACTTCATCGCCGCGCAGGGTGGCACCTGCGATGTTGGTGTCTTGGCCGCTGGTGAAACCCAAGCGGTTACCGGCGTAGAGGTACGCCTCTTGTTGACGTTCGCCCTCACGCTCCAGATTGCCCTTGCCGAGGCTGACGCTGACATAAACGCCCACACCCTCGGAGCCGAAGGTAAGACCGGCTTCACCACCGCCGTTATGGCGGTTGTTTTCACTGCTGCTGTCGTTCTGCGCCGAGCGAATGTTCAGTTCGTTGCCGGCATTCAGATCGATATCACGCTCTGCCCTGACCTGGGTACCGATCAGGTTCAGGTCGTTGCTGGCCTTGAGGTTGATATCGCGGCCCGCGCCCAGTTGCGTGACCGTTGCCGCGCCTTGAGCGCTGTCGCCACTGGCAGTGCCATAGCTGCCACCGACACCAATCTTGATGCCGCCACTGGTTCCGCCGTGAATGCCGCCCCAACTCTCGGTGTTTTGGGTTTCCTGACTGACACCGCCCTTGGCGACATCGAAGGTCACATCTCGACCTTTGACGTTGATGTCACGCCCGGCATCCAGCCGGCTGCCCTTGACCACTACGTCATTGTTGGCGTTCAGGTTGAGGTCGTGACCGGCATTGAGGGTCGAGGATCTGTTGGTCTGTTCGACAACCTGCTGGCTGTTGCTTTGCTTACTGTTACCTAACTTGACGTCGCCCGTCGGCCCCGCCAGGAACTGGCCAATGGCATCAACCCCCTTCAGGACACTGGAGCCTTGGCTGACGCCGTTTTCGCCTTTTCCGACCCCATTCGCAGCATCCTTCGTCTTGCCGTAGTTGTGGTTGAGGGTGACACCCAGACCATTGCGCTCGGCTTCGCGCTGCTGCTCGGTCAACAGGGTTTCCCGCGCGGCGTCGATCCTGATATCACGGCCAGCGTTCAGGTTGATGTCGTTGTCGGCTTTCAGGTCGGAACCGATCTGGTTGATATCGCGCACGGCTTTGATCGTCAGGTCTTGCCCGGCACTGATCTGGCTGGCGGCGGCGGTCTGCTGTTCGAGACGATTTTTTTCCTTGAGCTTATCGGCGCCAACGAACAGGCTCACGCCGTTGGCGTCACTGGAAACGCCGATACCTGCCTGCTTGGATTTTGACCAATCCTGCTCGGCATTCTCGTTCTGCGCGGCGGCCACATTCACGTCGCGTCCGGCATTCAGACTGACGTTACGCCCGGAATTGATACCGCTGCCCAAAACGTTGATGTCACGCTCGGCCTGCAAGGTCGCATCACGATCAGCCACCACTTGGCTGCCCACGCTGGTACTGCTTTGCGCCTGACGACCGGACTCCTTGGCCGAAGAAATGGACAGGAACCCACCTGAAGTGGAAAGACCGGTTTTTTTCTTGTATTGCTCGCTGCGGCTATAAGCCGTGTCATTGGCCGAAACCAGGTTGATGTCACCGTCCTTGTTGACCAGGCCCGCCCGCAGTTCAACATCATTGCCGGCCGAAGTTTCGCTGGCACGTAGACGGAAGTCATTACCCGCCGCGACGACCACATCGTTGCCCGCTTCCAGCTCACTGGCCACCTGACTGGCGGTGGTTTTCAACTCGCTCTTGCCACTCTTGGACATGCCGAAGAGGCCGGATTTGGTTTTCTTGCTGTAGGAACCATGCTCCTCAATGCCCGAAAGCACCGCCACATCACGAGTCGCACCGACCATCAGATCATTGCCGGCTTTCAACTGACTGCCGATAACCGTGACATCACGACCGCCATCGAGGGTGATCCCACCGCTGGCTGTTTTGCTGGTGTTGACGGTCAGGTCCTGGCCGGCCTCGATCACCGAAGCGATGTTAGTGCTGTCATAGCTCTCTTTTTGGGTGGTGCTGCCGCGACCAAACGAGCCTTTTTTCTTCTTGTAGTAGTAGGAAGAACTCTCGTCTATTGCCGAGGCGACGGTGATGTCCTGCACCGCGTCCAGGCTAACGTCTTCCTGGGCCTTGATCCGACTGGCAATGATGCCCAGATCGTTGCCCGCATTGAGGGCAATGTCACGACCGGCGTTCAGTACGGAGGCCTGTTGAGTGGTGCTATGGGTTTCCTTCGCTTGCCTCTTGCTGCGCGAGACGTAATCACTCTCGTTGGCTGCCGAGGCGATGACGATGTCGTTGCCTGCATCGACCCCGATATCACGCTTGGCGTCCAGGCGACTGGCAACGATGGCGACGTCACGATCAGCACTGATCGACAGATCCCTACCCGACGTCACCTCAGCAGCATGCTGGGTGATGGTCTGGTTCAGAAAATTACTGCCACGCGCGTTGGTGCTACGATCCTGGACCGAGGTGATGTTGACGTCACGATCGGCGATAAGCTCAAGATCACGCCCGCTCTGTAAAACGCCACCGATGTTGTTGATGTCCCGACCGGCATCGATCGTCAAATCATTGGCCGCCTCGATCCGCGCCGCGTTATCGAGATAATCGCGATGCTGCAGACTTCCACCCCGACGGACATCAACACCGGTCACGTCACGCTGGTTGATCACATCGCCATTGGTTGCCGTCAGACTGACGTCGCGACCGGAGATGATCCCGCCCGATTTGTTGACGATGTTGTTGCCCGCCTTCAGCGTCAGGCGATCACCCGCCTCGATCAAGCCGGTGTTGGTGAGGTCGTTGCCGGCCTCGGCCGAAAGGTTGTTGGTGGCGCGCAGGGTGCCGGCGTTGTTCAGGTCCTGGCCGGCGATCAGCTTGACGTCGCCGCCCTGGATCAATGCGCCATTGGGTGCCAGACGATTGTTCGCCTGGGCCAGGTAAAGCACCGGCACCAAGACTTTTTCACCGTTCACCACATGCTCTTCCAGCCAGACGATGTCGTGGGTCAGCGCCGCGACTTGCTGTGCGGTGAGGGTTACACCCATGGACAAGTTCAGTTGGTCCTTGCTGGCGATGGCGTTGTTCATCAGGTACTTGAACATCGCTTCGTCGGAGGTCTGACCGTCGAGGAAGCGCTGGCCGGTGCGGGCCACTATCGATTGCTGGACCAGGCGTTGCTCGAACAAACCATCGCCCAGTCGTTTGGCGCTGGTGTCCGGGTCGTAACCGAGGTTCGCCAACAGGTAATCCGAACTCATGAATTGCTTGAGGTTGGTCAGTACCGGGTTGGTTTCGATCAGATACTTGTGCGGGTTGGAGCGCACGCTGGTGTCGGGCAGCCCCTGCACACGCGGCACGTCGAAGGAAATGTTCCCGCGATTGGGCAACAACACACCGACCGGACCGTCACCGGCGGCGGCATTGACGTTGATCAGAGCGGTCTTGTCGTTGAGATTCACCGACGGGCGACTGGCCAGGGCCAGCTCGCGATTTTTGACCGAGACCGGGTCGTTCTTGTCGAACTGGAATTCGGTGGCTTGCCTGACAGGCATGCCGTCCGAACGCTGCGTGGTATTGGCCGTAACGGAACCAATAGTCCAGCTCTGTCCGGGTACGATCGTTTGCTCGGTGCCGCCTTTACCGCTAAGGCGGAACAGGCCGTTATCGCCGGTCGGCAGGGTGAAGCCAGGCAACGTCAGCGGGTTGACCTGTTGTTGGGCCAGGTCCGGTGGCAGGTGGGAATTGATGCTGATGACGGTCGGGGTAACTTGACCGGCGAGTTGCGTAGACCCCAGACGAGAGGCACCGGCACCCGCGGCTACACCGTCACGAACCACGCTGTTGGTCAGGTTCTGAGTGGCGTTGATGTAAACCTTGCCACCGGCCTGGACGACAGCATTGGCATAAGACGACGGACCGCTGTAGGTAATGGTGTTTTCAGAAAAGGTGGCGTTTTTGACAAAGTCAGGGGCTTCGCTCCTGACTCCATCACTGTAATGTGGACGTGTAAACTCGTATCTCCCGTCATATTCCACCCATATTGACCCGAACCTAATGTAACGGATCGCCTCACCACCACTGGAACGCCCCCCTATGCGCTCGAGAGACTCAACACCTTCGCTGTTCCATACACGCAAGTTTGGACTGATCAAACGTCCATCCCTATACCCGGAGGGACCCGGATCATAAGACGGGTCATTGGCAGCGTTGTAATCCATGATCTGCCGCCACTGATGCAAGGAATCCTTCGCCCCACCAAGCGAGCGTCTTATGCTGTAATCGCCAACCGCCGCCCCTTGGTTAGTGAAGTTCTGCAGATTTAACGACAGGTCGTTTCCTGCACTGATAGTGGAGGCGTTATTCAGTAGCTCTCGACCGTTACCAGTAAAGTTTCGACCTGCTGTCAAACTGGCAGATGCCGAGTCCTGAATGATCTGAGATTGGTAGTTTTCCACCCAAACCAGATATCCAGGAAAATGAGGTTCAAAGCCATCAAACGATGAACATGAGTAGCACTGCAGCCCAATTGCACCCGAAACCAGCCCGCCACCGGTTACCTGAAACACATCCTTGCGGTTCTCGATGTGATCCGCCGCCAGGGTCATATCGCCGACACTTTCGATGGTCGCCGAGATGTTGTTGATCGATGAACTCCAGCCATTGCTGTCATCCCGGGCGATGCTGATGTTGCCCAGGCCATAGATGTCCGCGTAGCGGTTGGTGAGCGTCCCCACCCGCAGGGCCATGTCGCCACCACTGAAAATCAGTCCATTCTGGTTGAGCAATGAGTTGCTGCTGATGCGCAAATTGCCGGCACCACCGAGGGTGCCGTTGTTGGTCAGAGAGGCGGCATTGACAGTCAGACTGTCAGCCGAAGTGATTCGACCAAAGTTGTTCAGACTGCCACGACTGGTAACCGTAGAAGCCGAAGCGCCGGTGATACTGGCCGCCGAGGTCAAGTCGATCTGAGAGGCGGTAAGCCCCAGATTCCCGACGCTGCTGACCCGCCCGTTTCCGCCGTATGCTCCGCTCAAGTCGAGGCTGAAGGTGCCGTTACTGGCCAGCAGGCCTTCGTTGGACCAATTGACCCCGCTGCCGATGAAACTGTCGGAGCCCAGCAACTGGCCGCCTGCGGTTTGTACCAGGTTATTGACGTTAACTCGCAACCGCCCCGCCTGGATCACACTGCTGTTAGTCCAGCTATCGGCATTCAACGTCAGCCCGCCACGCGTCACCAACGAACCGCCAGCGTTCATGACGTTGGCTGTCGAGATGTCGAACTCACCCACGCCCACATGAGTCACGGTGCCGCCTGCGTTCAAGAAGCTCGGCGTCGCGAGGGTAAGGTCGGTGTTGGCCGTTTCCACCAGGCCATTGCGGTTATCGAACAGGCCGCCGATCTGGAAGTTGGTTTTCCCGCTGATACCCAGCGCACGCAGTTTGCCCGTCTGGTTATCGAGGCTGGCGGCACGCACTGCGAGGGTGCCGGCGCTTTCAATCAGGCCGCCGCGGTTCGTGAGGTGGCTATCGAGAACGACGTCGATACCATCGCCGCTGATCTTGCCGGCGTTGTTGTTCAGCGCGCCGCCAATAACCTTGACCTGGCCTTTGGCGTAAATACCGCCGTTGCTGTTATCGATAGCAGCGCTACCAGCGTTAAGCAGAATGTTGCCGGTATTGGCGGCGATGCGTCCGCCGTCGCTGTAGATTCCGCCCAAGGCCTGAAGGTCGAGGCGATTGCCTTCGATCTTGCCGCCCTGGCCGTTGCGCAATACACCCGTCAGGCGGGTCTGCAGCAAACCTTTGAGGCTCGACAGCACACCGGCGCGGCTGTCGAGGCTGGCGGCGGTGATGTTCAGCTCACCGTTCTGGGCGATGACCTTGCCGCCCTGGTTGTCGATGGCGCCGCCCTTCACGTCCAGCGTCAGTGCGCCCTGGCTTTGCAGCGCGCCGCCGGCATTGTTGAGGGAAGCGGCTTTGACGTTGAGGCCTGCATCGCGACTGGAGATCAGGCCGCCGGCGTCGTTACGAACACTGCCGGTGGCGGTGAGGTCGAGCTGCCCATTGGCAGCCACGGTGCCCTCTTGGCTGTTATTAAGGTTTCCAGTCAACAGGCTCAATAAACCTTGACTGAGTAGCTGGCCGCCCTGGTTATCGATGCTGCTGGAACGCTTGATCACCAGCGGCCCCGTACTGCCCAGCGCACCTTTGATGTTGGTCAGCGTACCGAGCAGATCGAGGGTGACGCTGTCTTCACCGACCAGGCTGCCGTTGCTGTTGTCCAGGCTCGTACCGGTGAAGGTCAGCGCTTTGTTCGCGGTGACTTTCCCCGACGCGTTGTTCAAGGAGGCCGCGCTGATATCCAGTGTGCCGCTGCTTTCGATCAGGCCACCCGATGCGTTGTTGATTGCACCTTGAGTCATTGTCAGCGTCTGCTTGCCGCCACTGGTGACGATGCCGTTGCTGTTGTCGAGGCTGGCGGCAGTGATGGTCACGTCGCCTAAGCCCGCCAGGCCGCCCTTGGCGTTGTTGATCAGCGCACCGCTGAGGTCGATGTTCAGATTGCCGAGCAGGCTGGAGAGCGTGCCTTCCTGGCTGTTGTCGAGGCTAATGCCGGCAACGGCGAGTTTGTTCCAGCCGGAAACCAGGCCACCCTGGTTATTCAGGCGGGTGGCGTTGAGGGTCAACTGATCATTGCTGATCAGGTTGCCACCGCGGTTATCCAGCGTTTTGCCGGTCAGGCTGAAGCTGTGAACGCTGGAGATTTCGCCTTTCTGGTTATTCAGGTCACGCAGGTGCGCAATGCTCAACACGCCCTTGGTGTTGATCAGGCCGTTCTGGTTATTCAGGTCGGCAGGTGTTGCACCCAGATCGATGCTCAAGCCAGTGCCGCCCAGCAACGTACCGCCCTGATTATCCAGACCGTTGCTGTTGAGGGTGAGTTGTCCGGCCGCTTTGACCAGGCCTTTGTTCTGGTTGGTCAGCAGACCGTCGACGGTCACTTGCAGATCGCCATCGCTGAGCATTGTGCCGGCGCTGGTATCGAGACTCGCGGCACGAACCTGCAAGGTAGCGGCGGCGATTTTGCCTTTGACCGAGGTCAGCGCATTGTCGATTTGCAGGGTAAGTTTCTGGTTGCTGAGCAGTTGACCGTCGCTGTTGTCCAGTTGCTTGGCCGCCAGTAAGAAGGCTTCTTCGCTGGAGATTTCGCCGTTGCGGTTGTTCACGTTGGCAAAGTTTTTCAGCAGCAACTGGCCCGGTGCGCTGATAAAGCCATCCTGGTTGTTCAGCGCTCCGCCGTTCACGTCCAGGCTCAAGGCGCCCTTGCTGAAGAGCTTGCCGCCTTGCTGATCCAGGCCACTGACGCTGGCAACCAGCGAGGTCGCCGCGCCGATGCTGCCGCCGGTGTTGGTGACCTGGCCGGCGCTCAGTTCCAGGCGATCACCCGCGTAAATACTGGCCTGGCTGTTATTGAGTGCGCCGGTGGTAATGCTCATTCCACTTTTGCTGCTGATCGCACCTTTTTGCTGGTTATCCAGGCTGGTGCTGGTGAGGGTCAGTGTGGTGTCGGTCAGCAGTTTGCCGCCCTGGTTGCTGACCGCGCCTTTGCTATCGATTGTGAGCACCTTGGCGCTGGAAATCGTGCCGCCGTTGTTGCTCAGGCTCTGGGCATTGATCGCCGATTTACCCTCGCTGACGAGGCTGCCCTGATTGTTGTCCAGATCCGAAGTGAGGTTCACCGTGAGGTTGTTCAGCGTGGTCAGTCGACCGCTGTTTTCCAGCGTCTGTCCGGTCAGCGTCAACCCGGCGTCGCCGGACAGCAGCCCTTTGTTGCGGTTGATGACCTTGTCTACAGTCAGCGCGAGGTTGCCACCGGCCAGGATGTAACCGGCGTCGCTGTTGTCGAGTTGTTGGCCGATCAGTGTCACATCAGCCTTGCTCGACAGTTCGCCGTTACGGTTATCGATGTCATCGACGGTCAGTTTCAGCGCTTTTGTGGCCCCTACCAAACCCTCCTGGCGGTTATCGAGGCTGGCGGCTTTTACGGTCAGCCCGTCATCGGCAATGACCACACCGGCCTGGTTATCGAAAGCGTCGGTGACCGTCAGATCGACTTCACCACGGACACGGATTTCACCACTGGCGTTGTTCAGGCTGGTACTGCGATTGTCGAGGCCGGCGGAGGCGATCAGTCCTTTGACGTTGCTCAGTGCACGGTCGATAACGAGGGTGAGTTTCTCGTTGCTCAGCAGCTTGCCGCCATCGTTGTTCAGGCTTTGCGCAGTGAGGCTGTAGGCCTTGGCACCGGAGATTTCGCCGCCGCGGTTGTTCACCTCCTTGAGGTTTTTCAACAGCAACAGACCCGGTGTATGGAGGTTGCCACGCTGGTTGTTCAGCAGGCCGTTGTTCAGGTCGAGGGTCAGGTCGCTGTTGCTGAACAGCTCGCCGCCGTCTTGATCCAGGCTCGTGACCGAGACGTTCAACTGTTGCTGACTGCCAATTTGCCCGGCCGAGTTATCCAGGTGTTTGGCGGTCAGGTCGAGAGTGCCGTCAGTCGCCAGACTGCCGCCCTTGCTGTTGTTGAATTCACCCGTAGTGACGGTCGATGCCGCCTTGGCGCTGATGATGCCTTTAACGCTGTTATCGAGACTGGCGCTAGTCAGCGTCAGACCTTTTTGCGAAGCGATCAAACCACCCTGATTTTGCAGGGCTGCCGCTAAGTTGAGCGTCATGGCTTCGAGGCTCGAGAGTTTGCCCAGACGGTTGTCCAGACTGCCGCCGCTGAGCACCAGTTTGCCTTCGCTGCTGATCAGCCCCTGCTGGTTGTTCTTGATGTCATCGAAGGTCAACGCGAGGTTGTTCTGGCTGACGATCTTGCCGCCCGAGTTGTCGAGGCCGACGCCACTGAGCGTGTTCGCGCCTTTGCTGAAAATCAGCCCGGCGGTCTGGTTGATGATCTGATCGACCTTCAGCGCCAGGGTCGTGTCGGACAACACTTTGCCGCTGTCGCTGTTGTTCAGGCTCGCACCGTTGATGTGCAGGTCGGCCTGGCTGGACAGTGAACCGCCACGGTTGTCGATCTGATCGACGTTGACCGTCAGCGATTTGAGCGATGCGACCAGGCCTTCTTTACGGTTGTCCAGCGTCTTGCCGGTCAACTTCAGATTGCCCTCGGCAACCAGTTCGCCAGCCTGCTGGCTCAAGGTATCGATATTGGCTTCGATATCACCCTTGCCGGAGATTCGGCCGCCATCGTTGGCGACTTCTTTGGCTTTAAGGGTCAGCGGACCGGTGGCGGTCAGCAGGCCACCGTTGCGGTTGTCCAGTTTATTACCGTCCAGGCTCAGTGCAGCCTTGCTTTCGAGCCGGCCTTTGTCACGGTTGTCCAAGTCAGTGATCAGCAGCTTCACCGCCTGATCGGCACGAATCACGCCATTGCGGTTGTCTGTGTTATTGCTGCTGACTGTCAGTGTGCTGATGCCGGAAATCTTGCCTTCGCGGTTGTCCAGTCGTGTGGCCTGCACATCCATAGCGCCGTTGGCCTGGATCAGCCCTTTGCTCTGGTTGTTCAGGAGACCGCTGACTCGGGTGGTTAGCTGGCCTTCGCTGCTCAGCTTTCCTTGTTGGCTGTTGTCGAGGTTTTGTGTGCGGACTGTCAGAGCTTGTTTCGCCCCCAGGGTGCCGCTGACGTTGTTAACTCCACCACTGGCGGTGATGTCCAGCAGGCGACCGGCTGTCACAAGGCCGGCGACGTTATCCAGTGAGGTTACGTTCAGGACAACATCAGCCAGGCTGCTCAGCTCACCGCTGCTGTTGCTCAATCGACCGACGTTGCCAGTGAGATTGCCAGTGCTGTTGATCACGCCTTTCGAGTTGAGTACCTGATTGGCATTGAGGCTCAACGTGCTGTTGCTCAGCACTCGCCCGTTGTTTTGATTGTCCAGGGTTGCAGCGGTGATGTGGGTGCTTTGCCCGCTCAGCGTGCCGCCCTGGTTGCTCAAGGTCTGCGCGGTATTGATGGTGAGAGTGCGGCTGGCGACCAGGCTTTTGCCGGTGTTGTTGAGATTCTGCGCGCTGAGGCTTACATCGCCGTTGGCGTTGCGGCTACCGTCGGCGTTGACCCCGGCCTCGATGACGCCGCTGTTGGTCAACTGACCGCCGGCGCTCAGCACAATGCTGTCGCGGGCGGCGAGGGTTTGCTGGTTGCTCAGGTTGCCTTGGGTTTGTACGTTTAGCGCCGTGCCCGCGTAGAGCGGACCGCGTGCATCAAGACTGGCGGCTTTGACATTGACTGCGCCGTTAGTCGCCGAGGTGTCGACCAGGCTCAAGTGGCCGTTGGCATCGAGCTGAATATCGCCACCACTGGCGATCAGTTTGCCGTCGAGTTTCACCCCGACACCCGACTCGGTGCCGACCAGTTTGATCGCCCCAGCGTACATCCCGCCCAAGGCCGAGGAGTCGATGGCCAATTGCGGCTTGGCACTGCCGTCATCGGCGCGGGCGGTGGCATTGAGGCTGTCAGCGTTAACGTCGTTGCGGCCGGCGACTATGGTCAGGTTCTTCGCCTGAATCTCGGCATTGATCTTCGCGCTGCGGGTGATGATTTCGAAGCTTTCGACGTTGTTGGCGTTCAGCCCGGTGCCGTCGATGGACACGCTGCCCTGATCGACCTGAAAGCGATCGAGGCGACCGTTGTCCAGCACCGGTTTGCCGGTGGTCAGGGTCACGCGCGGCGTGTTAATGAAGCCGCAACCGTTGCAGCTGATGCCGTAAGGGTTGGCGACGATGACCCGCGCTGACTGCCCCGCCACTTCGGTGTAACCGCGCAACTGGCTCGGGCTGCCGCCGATCACTTCGTTGAGGATGGTCTGCGCTGCCACTCGGTTGGTGAGGTTGGGGTTGCCGACGATGATGCCGCCCAGTTGTGTCGCACCGGTCTGCGCGGCGACGTTGTTGAGGATCACACCCTGGGTGCCGACGTTGTAATCGTGGAACTGGTTATGCGACAGCCCGGTGCCATTCGGCGTGGCGATATTGACGATCGGCACCCCGTTGCCCGCCTGACCGAGACTGGTGCCCGGCGTGGCCACAACGATCCCTTCGGCCTGGGCCCACATCGGTTGCCAGAACATCACGTTGGCCAACAGGAACGCCAATCCGCGCTTGGGCATGCCCCAAAAGTGCTCGCGGGTTTTCACGGCAGCAGAAGGCTGACGAGCGAGAAAAGCGTATTGGCGGACGTCCATGTTGAAGGTCTCGATGGGGCGAAATTAGAGAAAGAAATCCATGCGGAAATAGATCGGCGCTTCGCGCTCGGTCAGGGTGTCCGGACGTTCGAGGGAATGGGCAAAAGTCACGCTAGCGGCCAGGTGCTGACCGCGAGCAAACAACTCCACCGAGTTGCTGGACATGCGTCCGTGCTGATCACCGTTGTAGCGATCGCCCCGGATCACGCCTTGGTCGTAACCGAGGCTGGTGCCATATTCGGCGAACACCGGGCGCAGCCATTCCAGGGTCACCGGGCGGCTCCAGCGCAGGTCGTTGCGCCAGTAACCGCCGCTGTCGCCGGACAAGGATTGATCCTTGTAACCGCGAATCGACGATTGCCCGCCGAGGCTGGTGCGCTGAGGGCTGAACAGCACGTCTTCACTGCGCTGGCCGGTCATCAGGCTGCTGAAACTGAACGACTCGCCCCACACCTTGAACGGTTGCAGGTAGCTCGCGGTCGCGGTGTATTTGCGGTAGCGCGCATCCGGTTCGCCGGGGCCCGGGTGACCGTTGCCCTGCGCATCGAACGCGCCGATGCCTTGCTGCATGCCGAGGTCAATGTTGACGAACGCGCTGCCGACTCGCCGACCGTGGTTGATGCCGAACTGCGCTTCGCTGAGGCGGTTGCTGCTCAGCTTGAGCTTGCTGTCTTCGATGAAGTTGTTGGTACGCAGGTAAGAGAGACCGGTGCTGAGGGATGTCTTGCTCACGGCATCGCGATGGATCACCCGCTCGGCGCGCAGTTGATGGTTTTCGCTGTCGCCGGTCTGCTTGAAATTGAAGCCATTGGCTTGAGCCTGCGAGCGGTACTCACTCTGGCTGTAGGTGTAATTGAAGTTCCACCAGCCCCACGGCAGGTTGTAATTGAGCATCGCGTTGTTGGAGGTGTGCTGGTGATCAGTCATCGCATCGTGACCGCCGCGCAACATCAACTGATCCGCCAAACCCAGCGGGCTGTCCCAATCAAATGTCGTGCCCCACTGCTGCTCGCCGGTGCTGCGCTGGCCATCGTTGCTGCGGGACAACCCGGCACGCCACGGCTTTTGCGGCGTGTTCTTGACCAGCACTTCACTGCCGCCGACGTTCTTGCCCGGTGCCAACTCCATCTGCGCCTGGTTCGACGGCAAGCGATTGAGTTGATCGACCAGTTGCTCGATTTCCCGCAGGTTGACCAACTCGCCAGTCTTGCCGGGAAAAGCCATGCCCAACTCGCGGTCCGACAGCTTGCTGCCCTCCGCGCCTTTCAAGCCTTCAAGCTTGCCTTCGACCACCAGCACCTTTAGATGCCCGCCGGACAAATCCTGCTGCGGCAAATAGGCACGGCTGGTGACCAGGCCTTTTTCGATGTAATGGTCGGTGATGACTTTCAGCAGTTCATTGAGCTGAGTGACGCCCAGGCATTGGCCGATGTACGGCTTGAGCAGGCGATTTTTATCGCTGTCCGAGAGACTGTCAGCGCCTTTGAGTTCGATGTCCTTGATGGGGAAACAACGCGCGTCGGCCGGGGCCGTCGGTTGCGTTGGCTTGGCTTCCTTGCCCGGCAACTCCTTGAGTTCTTCGAGACGCCTACGCTGCTCTTCGAGCAGGCGATCCTGGCGTTCGCGGATGAGGTCGGTTTCACCGGGAGTGGGGGCGGCGTGAGCAAGATTTAGCGGAGAAAGGCACAGCAAAGCCAGGCACAACCTCGCCACGAGGGCGGGTGGGTACATGTTCGATCCTTTGAAATGAAGACTGATAGCACAATAGTGGCGCGATATTAGAGAGCCACTATTCTGGCGTCAATGAATAGGCGGATCCAGAGAGCGTAATTGACGAGCGGAAACACCTAAACCGGACGGTTCCGGCGCAACAGCGGGAAATGTCTTGAAGTGATGTCGAAAGCGCCAGGAACACGTAGGAAGGTTCCGAGGACCGTTCTACGGGGTTAATCATGAGTGAACTTTCACATCCCCGCGGCCTCAACCGATTAACCGCCCGACACGGAACCGAGGCCTGACCGATGAAAACTCTGCTGAAACTCACCCTCGCCGCCACCCTCGCCTGTGCCCTCCCCGTTTGGGCCTGCCCCCCCGAGGAAGCCACCGCCAAGCGCGAACAGCTGGCCAAG
Organism: Pseudomonas sp. LS2P72; assembly: GCF_054897865.1. Classification (NCBI taxonomy): domain Bacteria; kingdom Pseudomonadati; phylum Pseudomonadota; class Gammaproteobacteria; order Pseudomonadales; family Pseudomonadaceae; genus Pseudomonas; species Pseudomonas sp. LS2P72. Next base: position 2,136,530 of record NZ_CM142708.1, on the reverse strand, counting down.
GAGGTCGCCAAGATCACTGAGCAGAACCCGGCCAAGGCCAAGGAGATCAATGATGAGTTGCAGAAGATGGACCTGGAGACGGCCAGCAAGGATTTGCCGGACAAGTGCCAGTTGATTGATCAGCGCCTCAAGGAGCTGCAATCAGCAGAGAAAAAGGCCGAGAGCTAAAGGGCAAGATCAAAAGATCGCAGCCTTCGGCAACTCCACGGGTTTGAGCGTGCTGCTGCGATCTTTTGACGAAAAAAAACCCGGACACTGTCCGGGTTTTTATTGGATCGCTACCGCGCCTTATTCAGCAGCTGGCGCTTCCGGCTTGCGGCGTTTCAACGGCGCCATGCCGTCCTTGCTGACCAGCGACAGGGCGTCGGTCTTCGGGCGATTGGCGATTTTGCGTTTGGTCGGTGCCTTGGCGCCGGTTTTCTTCTTGTCGCCTTTGGCGTCGACTTTTTTCTTCTTCACGCCAACGGCTTTGCCCGAGGCCTTGACCTTTTTCGGTCCGCCGTAGGTGCCTTTGACTTCCTTGATGGTGCGGCGCTCGAAGCTCTGCTTGAGGTAGCGCTCGACGCTCGACATCAGGTTCCAGTCGCCGTGGCAGATCAGCGAGATGGCCAGGCCATCGTTGCCGGCGCGGCCGGTGCGACCGATGCGGTGAACGTATTCGTCGCCGCTGCGTGGCATGTCGAAGTTGATCACCAGGTCCAGGCCTTCCACGTCGAGGCCGCGAGCGGCGACGTCGGTGGCGACGAGGATTTTCACGCCGCCCTGCTTCAGACGGTCGATGGCCAGCTTGCGATCCTTCTGGTCTTTGTCACCGTGCAGGACGAACGCTTTGTATTCCTGCGCTACCAGGCGGCCGTAGATACGGTCGGCCATGGCCCGGGTGTTGGTGAACACGATGGCCTTCTGGTAGGTCTCGTTGACCAGCAGCCAGTTCACGATCTGTTCTTTGTGCTGGTTGTGGTCAGCGGTGATGATCTGCTGACGGGTGGTCGCATTCAGGTCGCTGACGTTGTTGAGCTGCAGGTGCTCAGGGTTGTTCAGCACCTTGGCGACCATCTCGCGCAGACCCGAACCACCGGTAGTGGCAGAGAACAGCATGGTCTGCTGGCGGTTGGTGCACTCTTCCACCAGACGCTGGACGTCTTCGGCAAAGCCCATGTCGAGCATGCGGTCGGCTTCGTCGAGGACCAGTACTTCGACTTCCTTGAGGTCGAGGTTGCCGGCGTTCAGTTGCTCGATCATCCGCCCCGGCGTACCGATCAGGATGTCCGGCACCTTGCGCAGCATGGCGGCCTGGACCTTGAAGTCTTCACCGCCGGTGATCAGGCCGGACTTGATGAAGGTGAACTGAGCGAAACGCTCAACTTCCTTGATGGTCTGCTGGGCCAGCTCGCGGGTCGGCAGCAGGATCAGGGTCTTGATGCTGACGCGGACTTTTGCCGGGCCGATCAGACGGTTGAGGATCGGCAAAACGAATGCAGCGGTTTTGCCGCTGCCGGTTTGCGCTGTCACCCGCAGGTCACGCCCTTGGAGCGCCAGCGGAATAGCCGCTGCTTGCACTGGCGTTGGCTCGACAAATTTAAGCTCGGCCACGGCTTTGAGCAGGCGTTCGTGCAGGGCGAATTGGGAAAACACGGGTGCTACCTCGAAGAAATACAAAAAAACAGCTGCATAGGGTAACGGTTTCGAGCGCTCAGGCCGAGTTTCTTTATACAAACGGCGCTAAACAGTGGTTTTTTTGTTGTGTCTTTTGTCCTCAAACGTCATCCAAAGCGTCTTAAATGCTCTAATCGCCCGTCGCGTCCTACAGAAGAACCGTTTTTACCCATGGATATCAAACAGCTCTGGCTCAACGTCCAAGACCTTTGGGGTGCCCTTGATCAGCACCCGCTCCTGCATTCCAGCCTGGCATTGGTGGTATTGCTGGTGGTTGCGCTGGCCCTCGGACGAGTGGCGCGCTACCTCATTCTGCATGCGACCAAAATGCTCGGTCGCCAGCCGGCATTGCACTGGATCAATGACTTTCGGCATAACAAGGTCTTTCATCGTCTGGCGCAGATCACACCCTCGCTGGTGATCCAGTTCGGCTTGCACCTGGTGCCGGAGTTGGGCAAGACCAGTCTGATCTTCCTTGGTAACGTCGCGCTGGCATTCACCATTCTGTTTTTGCTGTTGGCGGTCAGTGCCCTGCTCAGCGCGCTGCTCGACATCTACGCGCGCACCGAACATGCCCGTACCCGCTCGATCAAAGGCTACATACAACTGGCGAAAATGGTCTTGTACGTATTTGGCGCGATCATCATCGTCGCCACGCTGATCGACCGTTCGCCACTGTTGTTGCTGTCGGGCCTGGGCGCCATGTCGGCGGTGATTCTGTTGGTCTACAAGGACACCCTGCTGTCGTTCGTCGCCAGCGTGCAGCTGACCAGCAACGACATGCTGCGGGTCGGCGACTGGATCGAGATGCCGCAAGTCGGCGCCGACGGTGACGTGGTCGACATCACGCTGCACACGGTCAAGGTGCAGAATTTCGACAAGACCATCGTTTCGATTCCGACCTGGCGCCTGATGTCCGAGTCGTTCAAGAACTGGCGCGGCATGCAGCAATCCGGTGGGCGACGGATCAAGCGCAGCCTGTTTATCGACGCCAGTGGTGTGCGGTTCATCCGCGATGACGAAGAGCAGAAGCTGTCCCAGGTGCATCTGCTGACCGACTACATCAGCCGCAAGCAGGCTGAACTCAAGGCCTGGAACGAAGCCCAAGGCAACGTTGCAGCGATGTCGGCCAACCGTCGGCGGATGACCAATATCGGGACTTTCCGCGCCTATGCACTGGCGTATTTGAAGAGTCACCCGGAAATCCAGCCAAACATGACCTGCATGGTTCGGCAGATGCAGACCACCGCTCAGGGGATTCCGCTGGAAATCTACTGCTTCACCGGCACCACGGTGTGGGCGGATTACGAGCGGATTCAGGGGGATATTTTTGATTACCTGCTGGCGGTGCTGCCCGAGTTTGGCTTGAGCCTTTATCAGCAGCCAAGTGGCGGGGATCTAAGGGCCGGGTTACTTCCGGCCATGTTAGGCGCTAGCCATATCCCCGGACCCGAAAAACACATCATGTAACACCGCTCCCACAGTGTTACGGGTCTATTTTTTGAAGAGTCGGCGCACCTGAACGGGATCGGCATTACCGCTTTGGTCAAGCGCAAGGAAGTATTTGAGCTGCCATTGCTGCGTCTTCACAGCTTGTTTAGCGACGGGCCTGGACCATGGCGGATAGACACGAATCGCTCGTTTGCCACCTTCACCGTCAATCGACATGACCCCTTTGGCGGCCAGTATCTTTTGGTCAAACACAAACTGCCCGCGATGGGTTTGATCAGCAACGCTCACCACCACAAAGGCGACGCCATCGCCGCTATCGAGCGGTGCAATCTCGCTGGTCGGCGTTGGCCGCTTCCACAGCGTGACGAACTGACCCATCTTGGTCGGCGTGGTTTTCGCCACTCGGAAGACCATCGCCTGGCCATCGAGGCCGAAGCGGCAGGCGCCGTAGTCGGCACTCTCCTCCTCGCACCGAGCTTCATCCGTTAACGTCATACCTGCGGGCTTGTAGATCTGCTCGATGGCGGCGATCAGGTCCGTCATGGTCGTTCCTGCAACGGCAGCACTTCTCGCCTGACGCCCAACCGACTGATCCACACCGCCATCAGAATCACCGATCCACCGAGGAACAACCGCCCCAGCTCTTCATGCTGATTCCAGATCAGCAAATTGATCAACAACCCCACCGGCACATGCAGGTTGTTCATCACCGCCAGCGTCCCGCCATTCACCAGGCACGCGCCCTTGTTCCACCAATACAACCCAAGCGCAGTCGAGACCAGACCGAGGAACACCAGCACACCCCATTGCAGAGGCGCTTCGGGCAGGAAGTTCTGTTTGCCAAACAACAGAAACGCCGGCAACGCCACCGCCAATGCCCCCAGGTAGAAGTATCCAAAGCGCCGGTAGTGCGGCAAATCGCTCGGATGGCGGGCCACCAGATGTTTATAGAGCACTTGCCCGGCGGCGTAGGTGAAGTTGGCCAGTTGCAGCAACAGGAAGCCCATGAAGAAATCCGGACTGATCCGGTCGTAGCGAATCACCGCCGCGCCCATCACCGCCACCAGTGCCGCGACCAATGCCCACGGATTGAAACGCCGGTTCAGCGCGTCTTCAATCAAGGTCACGTGCAGCGGCGTGAGGATGGTGAACAGCAACACCTCTGGCACCGTCAAAACCCGAAAGCTCAGGTACAGGCAGACGTAGGTCACGCCGAACTGCAACGCGCCAATCAGCAGCATGCCGCGCATGAACGCCGGTTCAACCGAACGCCAGCGGGTCAACGGAATGAACACCAGCCCCGCCAGCACCACTCGCACCAGCACCGCGAAGTAACTGTCGACATGACCGGCCAGGTACTCGCCGATCAAGCTGAAGGAAAACGCCTGAATCAGCGTGACAAAAAGTAGATAGCCCATGCTCGCCTCGTCTCGAATGGCGGCGACGATAGCGGTTTTTGCCCGTTATCGCGAGAACACACAAATCCCTGTAGGAGCTGAGCTTGCTCGCGATAGCGATGTGTCAGCCAACATCAATGTTGAATGTGATACCGCTATCGCGAGCAAGCTCGGCTCCTACAGAACTGCGTGCAGCCAACCAAATCGCAGGCAAAAAAAAGCCCGATCTCGCTAAGGCGTTCGATCGGGCTACAGCACTCAGGAGCAACAAGTGCAAAGGGAGGTTCGATGCGCGTAAAGCCATGAAGGGGTTGCGCCAGGACACTTGAACATCAAGGGATTATCTGGCGATTAACGTCCTAGGCGACCTGGGAAAGCTTGGCGTTGGCCTGGCTCAGGCCTTTCTCCTGGAAGTCACCGCCCAGGTTCATGCCTTCGGCGTGAATGAACGTCACGTCGTGAATCCCGATGAAGCCCATGACCTGACGCAGGTACGGTTCCTGGTGATCAGCGGTGCTGCCAGCGTAGATCCCGCCGCGGGCGGTCAGCACGTAGGCACGCTTGCCGCTGAGCAAACCTTGCGGGCCGGTGTCGGTGTACTTGAAAGTCACGCCGGCACGCAGCACATGGTCGAGCCAGGCTTTAAGGGTGCTCGGGATGGCGAAGTTGTACATCGGCGCGGCCATGACCAGTACATCGGCGGCCAGTAGTTCGTCGGTCAACTGGTTGGAGCGTTCCAGGGAAACCTGTTCGATGTCGTTGCGCTGCTCGGCAGGTTTCATCCAGCCGCCCAGCAGGTTGATGTCCAGATGCGGCACCGGGTTGACGGCCAGGTCACGAACGGTGATCTGGTCGTTCGGGTGCGCGGTTTGCCACTGGCTGATGAAGGTCTGGGTCAGTTGACGCGAAACCGAGTCTTGCTGACGAGCGCTGCTTTCGATGATCAGAACGCGGGACATGGGATGTAGCCTCCATCTGAGAAAGTTGTAAGTCGATGGAGTGAAGGTTAAACAGAGTTAAATCGATGAAAAAGCGCAAATAACTGCTATAAACCATCAATAAATTCGTTTATAAGCTGAGCATGCCTTGTGGGAGTGAGACCGGCTTGCCGGCGATAGCGGTGTGTCAGCCAACATTAAATTAGATGACACACCGCTATCGCCGGCAAGCCGGTCTCACTCCTACAGGGGATTGATGTCATTTGGGCGTGCAGGTCAGCTCGATACGCAGCTTGATAATGCTGCGGGTGAACTTCGCAGTGGCGTTTTTGTGTTTGCCCGCCGGCACATCGATCTTGCGCGTACGCGGCGCTTCCGGGCCATTGGTGAAAACTGCCTTGCAGCTCGCATCGATGTCGCCGTAGTTGGCCACCCGGATGGAGCCGATGTCGTTATCCGTGTCGAAGGTCTCGTAGTCAATCTTCAAGCCGTTGAGGTTTTTCTTCACATCGATCGGATAAGCAAATGCCGTCAGCGGCAGCATCGCCAGCAGTACACAACCCGATACCACACAACAAAGCTTTTTCATTCAGCAGTCTCCATAAAGGGCTGCCAGCTTAGGACAAGAGGAGCTATTCATGAAAGCGCCCCGCGTGACCCTTGATCAATGGCGAACGTTACAGGCCGTGGTCGACCACGGCGGTTTCGCCCAGGCCGCCGAAGCGCTGCACCGCTCGCAATCATCGGTGAGCTACACCGTGGCGCGCATGCAGGACCAGCTCGGCGTACCGCTGTTGCGCATCGACGGCCGCAAAGCGGTGCTGACCGAAGCCGGCGGCGTGCTGCTGCGCCGTTCGCGGCAACTGGTGAAACAGGCCAGTCAGCTGGAAGACCTGGCCCATCACATGGAACAAGGCTGGGAAGCAGAAGTACGGCTGGTGGTCGACGCCGCCTACCCGAGCGCCCGTCTCGTCCGCGCCTTGACCGCGTTCATGCCGCAGAGCCGCGGATGCCGGGTGCGTCTGCGCGAAGAAGTGCTGTCGGGCGTAGAAGAAGTCTTGCTCGAAGGCGTGGCCGATCTGGCCATTACTGGCTTCAGCATTCCCGGTTACCTGGGTGCGGAATTGAGCGACGTCGAGTTCGTGGCTGTCGCTCACCCCGAACACCCGCTGCATCGTCTGAACCGCGAACTGAACTTCCAGGATCTTGAATCCCAGATGCAAGTGGTGATCCGCGACTCCGGTCGCCAGCAGCCACGGGACGTCGGCTGGCTCGGCGCGGAACAGCGCTGGACCGTCGGCAGCCTGGCCACTGCGGCAACTTTTGTCAGTAGCGGCCTGGGTTTCGCCTGGTTGCCTCGGCACATGATTGAACGGGAACTCAAGGAAGGTCTGCTCAAGCTGCTACCGTTGGACCAGGGCGGCAGCCGCAACCCGAGCTTCTACCTGTACTCGAACAAGGACAAACCCTTGGGTCCGGCCACGCAGATTCTCATCGAACTGCTGCGCACTTTCGACACTGCGCCGCTGGATGCACCTTTCGCCGCCCCTGAACAAGCCTGACACGGAGTGTACGCATGGCCTATTTCGAACACGAAGGTTGCAACCTGCACTATGAGGAATATGGCCACGGCACGCCGTTGCTGCTGGTCCACGGGCTCGGTTCCAGCACCCTGGACTGGGAAAAGCAGATCCCGGCGCTGTCGGCCCGCTACCGGGTGATCGTGCCGGATGTGCGCGGCCACGGTCGCTCCGACAAACCCCGCGAGCGATACAGCATCGCCGGGTTCAGCGCCGACCTGATCGCCCTGATTGAACACCTGAACCTCGGCCCCACTCATTACGTGGGCCTGTCCATGGGCGGCATGATCGGTTTTCAACTGGCCGTGGATCAGCCGCAATTGCTCAAAAGCCTGTGCATCGTCAACAGCGCGCCCGAGGTCAAACTGCGCAGCCGCGACGATTACTGGCAGTGGTTCAAGCGCTGGAGCCTGATGCGCGTCCTCAGTCTGGGCGCCATCGGCACGGCCCTGGGTGGCAAGCTGTTTCCCAAACCCGAACAGGGTGACCTGCGACAAAAAATGGCCGAGCGCTGGGCAAAAAACGACAAACATGCTTATCTCGCCAGCTTCGATGCGATTGTTGGCTGGGGGGTTCAGGAACGACTTTCGAGGGTCTCCTGTCCAACCCTCATCGTCAGCGCCGACCGTGACTACACACCGGTCTCGCTGAAAGAAACCTATGTAAAACTGCTGCCCGATGCGCGGCTGGTGGTGATCGCCGATTCGCGCCACGCTACCCCGCTGGATCAACCCGAAATGTTCAACCAAACGCTGCTCGAGTTTCTCACCGCAGTCGACACCACCTCACTCAGGATCACTGACCCATGCTGAAAAAAATCGCCCTCGTCGCTGGCTCCGTTCTGTTTGCCGCCAACCTGATGGCCGCAACGCCCGCCAAGGCGCCGCACGTGCTGCTGGAGACCACCAACGGCCAGATCGAAATCGAACTGGACCCGGTCAAGGCGCCGATCAGTACCAAGAACTTCCTTGATTACGTCAACAGCGGCTTCTACAACAACACGATTTTCCACCGTGTGATTCCGGGCTTCATGGTCCAGGGCGGCGGTTTCACTCAACAAATGCAGCAGAAAGAAACCAAGGCACCGATCAAGAACGAATCCAAAAACGGTCTGCATAACGTCCGTGGCACGCTGTCGATGGCCCGCACCTCCAATCCTGATTCGGCCACTAGCCAGTTCTTCGTGAACGTCAAGGACAATGACTTCCTCGACCAGGGCGACGGCTACGCGGTGTTCGGTAAAGTCGTGAAAGGCATGGACGTGGTGGACGTCATCGTCAATTCGCAAACCACCACCCGTGGCGGCATGAAAGATGTGCCAGCCGACCCTGTGTTCATCAAGTCGGCCAAAGTCATCGACTAAGCTTCACAGGAAGTCTTGAGCGGCTGCCGGAGTGCGCCGCTCACACTGTTCAATGGAGAGCCCGTGCGCGGGCGGAGAACTGATGCTTTATCGCCGTTTCGAGAAACTGATCGACATTTTCCGCGAGGCCCCGACGGCCGCTCCGCCGGATCGGGTTCTGCCGTTTTATACCTATTACTTGAAGCAGGTCTGGCCGAGTTTCGCCGTCCTGCTGCTCGTCGGTCTGATCGGTGCGCTGATCGAAGTGGCGCTGTTCAGCTACCTGAGTCGCATCATCGACCTGACCCAAGGCACACCTAACGTCGATTTCTTCAAGGAACACGGCATCGAGCTGGCCTGGATGGCGGTGGTAGCCCTGGTTTTTCGGCCGATTTTTGTTGGCCTGCATGACCTGCTGGTGCACCAGACCCTGAGCCCCAGCATGACCAGCCTGATCCGCTGGCAGAACCACAGTTATGTGCTCAAACAGAGCCTGAATTTTTTCCAGAACGACTTCGCCGGGCGCATCGCCCAACGCATCATGCAAACCGGCAACTCGCTGCGCGATTCGGCCGTGCAAGCGGTGGACGCGTTGTGGCACGTGCTGATCTACGCGATCAGTTCGCTGGTGCTGTTCGCTGAAGCCGACTGGCGCCTGATGATCCCGCTGCTGGTCTGGATCGCCGCCTTCATCAGTGCCCTTTACTACTTCGTGCCACGGGTCAAGGAACGCTCGGTGGTGTCCTCCGACGCGCGCTCCAAACTCATGGGGCGGATCGTCGACGGCTACACCAACATCACCACCCTGAAGCTGTTCGCCCACACCAACTTCGAGCAGCAATACGCGCGCGAAGCAATCAAGGAACAAACCGAAAAAGCCCAACTGGCCGGCCGCGTGGTCACCAGCATGGACGTGGTCATCACCAGCATGAACGGCTTGCTGATCGTCGGCACCACCGGCCTGGCCCTGTGGCTGTGGACGCAGTCGCTGATCACCGTAGGCGCCATTGCCCTGGCCACCGGCCTGGTGATCCGCATCGTCAACATGTCCGGCTGGATCATGTGGGTGGTCACCGGCATTTTCGAAAACATCGGCATGGTTCAGGACGGTTTGCAGACCATTTCCCAACCGGTCAGCGTCACCGATCGCGAGCAGGCCAAACCGTTGCTGGTCACCCGTGGCGAGGTGCGTTTCGAGCACGTGGATTTCCACTACGGCAAGAGGAGCGGGATCATCGGCGACCTCAACCTGACCATCAAGCCCGGCGAGAAAATCGGCCTGATCGGTCCGTCCGGTGCCGGCAAGTCAACCCTGGTCAACCTGCTGCTGCGCCTCTATGACGTGCAGGGCGGACGCATCCTCATCGACGACCAGAACATCGCCGAAGTCGGCCAGGAAAGCCTGCGCGAGCGCATTGGCATGATCACCCAGGACACGTCCCTGCTGCATCGCTCGATCCGTGACAATTTGCTGTACGGCAAACCCGACGCCAGCGACGCCGAACTCTGGGAAGCGGTACACAAGGCCCGCGCCGACGAGTTCATCCCGTTGTTGTCGGACTCCGAAGGTCGCACCGGTTTCGATGCCCACGTCGGTGAACGCGGGGTGAAACTCTCCGGCGGTCAGCGTCAGCGAATTGCGATTGCTCGCGTGCTGCTCAAGGACGCGCCGATCCTGATCATGGACGAGGCCACCTCGGCGCTGGACTCGGAAGTCGAAGCAGCGATCCAGGAAAGCCTCGAAACCCTGATGCAGGGCAAAACCGTGATTGCCATCGCTCACAGGCTCTCGACCATCGCCCGCATGGACCGGCTGGTGGTGCTGGAAAAAGGCAAGATCGCCGAAACCGGCAGCCACGCCGAACTGCTGGCCCATGGCGGCTTGTATGCGCGGTTGTGGCAGCACCAGACGGGTGGGTTTGTCGGCATCGATTGATCCTGCGGACCACCACCGACCCTGTGGGAGCGAGCCTGCTCGCGAAGAGGGAGTGTCAGTCGACATCAATGTTGCCTGACCCACCGCTATCGCGAGCAGGCTCGCTCCCACAGCGATCAACACAGAAAACCGCCACAATCCTTTAACCACGGGCTCTGGCGGTTTTTACTACATCGCCAATGGCAAGGAAGGCAGCTGAAGCCCGGGGCGAGGATCAGTCTTGCCGGTAAGGCAAGGCCGTCCTCGCTTCCTCGGCATACGCCAACACACCAACGCGCTCCTGCTGCAGAAAGTCTTTGACGGCCGCTTTCAGGCCGGGATGGCGCAAGTAATGCCATGAATGAGTGATCACCGGTTCAAACCCGCGAATCAACTTGTGCTCGCCCTGGGCACCGGCATCGAATCGCTGGAAGCCATTGGCAATCGCGTAGTCCATGCCCTGATAGAAACAGGTCTCGAAGTGCAGACGGTCGAACTCCGCCAGACAGCCCCAGTAACGACCGTAAAAGCTGTCGCCCCCCACCAGACTGAAGGCCATGGCCACCGGCCGTGAGCCTTGCTTGGCCAACACCACACGAATCGACTCAGGCATGCGCTCGGCCAGCAAACTGAAAAACTCCCGCGTCAGATAGGGCCTTTGCCGACGCACTGCGTAGGTGTTGGCGTAGCAGGCATAGACAAAATCCCACTGCACCTGATCGAGTTGCCTGCCTTCAAGCCACTCGAATTCAATGCCCTGCCCCGCCACTTGTTCGCGTTCCTTGCGCATCTGCTTGCGCTTGCGCGAACTGAGGACGTCGAGGAAGTCCTGAAAGTCCCGATAGCCACGATTCTGCCAGTGGTATTGACAGCCGATTCGCTGCAACCAGCCCGGCTGCTCGGCCATGGCCGCGTCTGTGAACGGGTCGGTGAAGTTGATGTGGGCACTGGAAAGTTCTTCGATCTCAAGGTAGCCCGGCAGGCTTTTCAACAGTTCGAAGCCGTCCTCGAGCGTGGCCGCCAGCAAACGCGGGCCACTGACCGGACTGAACGGCACAGCCGTCAGCAGTTTGGGGTAGTAATCAATACCGGCACGCTCACAGGCATCGGCCCAGGCGTGATCGAACACGTACTCGCCGTAGGAATGCCATTTGCGGTAACTGGGCAGCGCGGCGATCAGGCGATCGCCTTCGATGTGCAGCAAATGCTCGGGTTGCCAGCCGGAATGAGGGCCGACGCTGCCGCTGTCTTCCAGTGTGCTGAGAAAGGCGTGGCGCAGAAAGGGCTGATTCTCGGGCACCAGGGCGTCCCACGTCTGCGACGCGATTTCGGACAGACGTTCCAGACGTTGCAGCGGCATCAGTTCTTCCCTACTTCGTTGCGTGAAAGCCCGGCGAGTATCGCCCATCGCCAAAAAATCCACACGAGCAATCCGCCGACAGGGCTCTGGACCAGGGTGTACGCCATATTTGTATCGTCATCGAGACGCCATCACATTGCCACTGCTCTGTCATAAACCATCGCGATACTGGCGCCTGTTTTTAGAGCGCCGGGTTCTAAACCTGGTCACTGTTTTCCGTCCGTCAACGGTCGGTTGTGTCCTGGATGGCTCAGTCATCCCATTACATCTTCGGAGATTGATATGCGTCTTGCTTCCACGAAAACTGCGGCGGCCTTGTGTGGCGGGTTGCTGCTGGCCATGAGTGTTCCGGCCAGCGCCGCAGTCGACGCCAAACTGCTCGACATGCTCAAGGCAAACGGCTCGATTTCGCCTGCGCAGTACACCGAACTGCAAGCCGAGCTGGCCAGGGATCAGAAAGACCAGCAAATCGCCCGCCAGGCTCAACAAGAGACTAACGAGCAGATCGCAGCGACTGCGAAGAAAACCAATGAACTGAGTACCTTCGACCAGAAACTGGCGTGGGCTGCCAAGACCCAATTCAAGGGTGACGTGCGTTTCCGTCAGGAAACGGTCAAGAACGATGGCGTACCGAACACCGGTGACCAGGATCGTCAACGTATCCGTGTCCGCCTGGGTGCCTACACTGCAATCAACCCGCAAGTGGACACCGGCATCCGTATTGCCACTGGCAGCGACAACGATTCTCGCTCCACTAACCAGAGTCTGGACAACAATTTCACCAAGAAGGATATCTGGCTGGACCAGGGTTACGTCGACTACCACCCTGACGCCATCAAGAACCTGCACCTCGTTGGCGGCAAGATGCCACAACAATGGGTGAGCATGGGCGACATCATCTGGGATAGCGACATCAGCCCGGAAGGTCTGGCACTGACTTACAAATACCCGCTGGGCGGCAGCACCGAACTGTTCGGTAGCGCCGGCCACTACACCCTCAAGGACAACGTCGACGGTGAAGGCAAGCAGTTCCGTCACGACCTGCGTCTGTACGCAGGTCAGTTGGGGGCGCGCTTCGCGATCACCGACAACTTGAAAATGACGCTGGGCGGCAGTCTCTACGCTTACGACAACGACAACGACATCAGCAATACCTGTACGGCGAACACCTGCCGACTGGCCATTAACGGCAACTCGGCGAACGAACAGTTCAAACTGTACGAAGGCTTTGGTCAGCTCGACATCGGCGGCCTGCCAATGCCGCTGTCGATTTACGGTCAAGTGGTCAACAACGACGATGCCAGCAACGATCAGGACATGGGCTGGTTGGCCGGTGTCAAGACCAACGTCTTCGGCTTCGGCGTGGACTACAACTACCGTGACGTACAGCGTAATGCCGTGGTCGGCGCCTTCACCGACTCCGACTTCGCCAACGGTTTCACCGGTTCGCGTGGCAGCAAGTTGAAAGTGAGCTACGAGATCGACAAGAACTTCGCCCTCGGCGCGACATACTTGATGGCTGAATCCGACTACACCAACGCCACCCTGCGGGACTCGAAAATCAACACCCTGCAACTGGATGCTGAAGCCAAGTTCTGATTCCCCGCTACACGACTCGGGCAAGGAAGCCCGAGCCGCTTTTACAAACTCGCGTTGTGGTATCGGTCCCCATCATCCGTCCGATACTGCAGCGCGAGTTTTTTTGTTGGCGAACCCTGCGGACACCTGTGGTGAGGGGATTTATCCCCGTTCGGCTGCGAAGCAGTCGTAAAACCATTCGCTGCGGTCAGTCTGGAAAATGCGGTTGCCTGTTTTGGGACCGCTTCGCGCTCCAACGGGGATAAATCCCCTCGCCACAGAAAAATCCCCACACACAAGTAAATCCCCTTGCCATAAAGCCCTTCGATCGCATCAGCGCTTGCGCAGAATCACGCTACCAATCGAGTAACCGGCGCCGAACGAGCTGAGCACGGCCAGCGAACCGGCCGCCAGATCGTCCTGGTTCTTGTGAAACGCAATCACGGAACCGGCGGAGCTGGTGTTGGCGTAGGTGTCGAGAATCACCGGCGCTTCTTCTTCGGTGGCTTCGCGGCCCAGCAGTTTCTTGACGATCAGGTGGTTCATGCTGAGGTTGGCCTGGTGCAGCCAGAAGCGTTTCACGTCGCTGATGTTGAGCGTGTTCTCTTCCAGGTGCGTAGCGATCAGCTCGGCGACCATCGGGCAGACATCGCGGAACACCTTGCGGCCTTCCTGCACGAACAGTTTGTCCTTGGCACCGATGCCCTCTTCCGCCGCGCGGTTGAGGAAGCCGAAGTTGTTGCGGATGTTGTTGGAGAACTTGGTCAGCAGCTTGGTGCTGACCACATCGAACTGATACTTGGACGTTGCCAGGTCAGCACGCTCGATGATCACCGCGGTAGCGGCGTCGCCGAAGATGAAGTGGCTGTCACGGTCGCGGAAGTTCAGGTGACCGGTGCAGACTTCCGGGTTGACCATCAGGATCGCCCGGGCCTGGCCCAGTTGCACGCTGTTGGTCGCCGCCTGAATGCCGAAGGTCGCCGAGGAGCAGGCGACGTTCATGTCGTAACCGAAACCCTGGATGCCCAAGGCTTCCTGGACTTCGATGGCGATGGCCGGATAGGCCCGTTGCAGGTTGGAGCAGGCGACGATCACGCCGTCGATGTCCGCGGCGGTTTTGCCGGCACGCTGCAAGGCTTGCTCGGCGGCGCCGATGGCCATTTGGCAAAGCACCGACCACTCGTCATTCGAGCGTTCCGGCAGGCGTGGCGCCATGCGTTGCGGATCGAGAATGCCTTCCTTGTCCATGACAAAGCGGCTTTTGATGCCAGACGCCTTTTCAATAAACGCCGCGCTGGACTCGGTCAACGCTTCGATTTCGCCGCGCGCGATGGCGTCGGCATTGTCGGCGTTGAATTGCGCGACGTAAGCGTTGAAAGACTGCACCAGCTCTTCGTTGGAGATGCTGTTGGCCGGGGTGTACAGGCCGGTGCCGCTGATGACGACGTTATGCATGGTCGTTTCTCTAATCTGTTCAGGCAGAAAGTGTTGGCACCGACGTACCAACACACAAAGGATCTGCTCCCGTCAGGGGGAGCAAACCTGGCATCGCTTATTCCGATCCGCCCAGACCTGTGAAGGCTCAAAACCGCGGGGCCGGCGTTTATAGGCGCGAAGTTTGCCATAAACATTGGGTTTTGGCGCCTTTTTGCTGGATCAAACGCCTGCCTCAAATGCAACCGCGTACCTGTAGGAGCACGGCTTGCCGGCGATGGCGGCCTTGAGATCGCTATCGCGAGCAAGCTTTGATCCTACAAGTGTTCGACTCAGGGTTCGACCTGGGTCCACTGCTTGTTCAGGCGCTTATCGGAGATCGGCACCTTGGTCCCCAATTGTTGGGCGAACAGGGAAACCCGGTATTCCTCCAGCCACCAGCGGTAGAGTTCCAGCTGCGGATCGCGTTTGCCTTCCTGGGCATGTTTGTTGGCGCGGGTTTGATATTGCGTCCACAGGCCAGACAACTCGCCACTCCAGACCCGATCCCTTTGCACCTGAGCGCCGATTTTCTCGAAGCGCTGCTCGACCGCTTTCAGATAGCGCGGCAGCTCCTTGAGCCACTGCATCGGGGTTTCCCGGACAAACCCCGGATACACCAGATGACTGAGTTGCTGCTTGATGTCATTCAGGGCCACGGCTTGCGCCAGGTCAATCTTGCCCTTGAAGCGTTTTTGCAGGCCGTGCCAGAGCTTGAGAATCTCCAGCGTCAGCTTGGCCAGCCGTTCGGCGTGCTCGGTCCAGCCGCTGCGCTTGCGTTCGGCCAGTGAGGCCAACCCGGCGCCATCACGCGGCAACGGGTCTTCGCCATCGAGAATGCAGCTGTCGAGGCTGGCCAGCAGGATGTCTTCGACCAGGCTGTCGATGCGCCCCATGTCGCGGTACATCAGGCCCAATTCGGTCAGCCCCGGCAACTTGCTGCGCAGGAACTTCGCCGGTTCGGCCAGTTGCTGCATCAGCAAACGCTGCAAGGCCCGACGATGCTGGAACTCGGCTTCGGCCGGCGTCGAGAAACGTCCTTCCTTGACCGTACCGCTCTCTTCCACCAGCGCCGGATACACCGTCATCGATAGCCCGGCGATCTTCTGCTGGGTTTTCTCGGCGACGGCGGCAAACACTTTCGGCTCCACCGGTTGCTGGTTTTTCGCGGTTTGCGGCACGGCCAACGCAGCCTGACTGGCTTCGGCAAAGCGTGCGGTCAGTTCCGCCAGATCACGCCCCTCGCCCAGGAACTTGCCTTGGCCGTCGACGATTTCCAGGTTCATCCGCAAATGACTGTCGACCTGCTGCGACGCTTCGGCCCAGGCTTCATCGCTGACCCGCGCACCGGTCATGCGCAACAATTCGCGACCCAACGCCTGCGGCAACGAGCCCTCGGCGAAAGTCATGCGTTGCAAGGCGGCTTTGACGAAGTCCGGCACCGGCACGAAATTCTTGCGCAACGCTTTGGGCAGGTTGCGCACCAGCGCGATGCACTTGGCCTCGATCACGCCGGGCACCAGCCACTCCAGGCGTTCTGGCGGCAGCATCGGCAACAACGGCGCCGGCACACGCAGGGTCACGCCGTCACGCGGGTGGTTCGGTTCGAAGTGGTAGCTCAGCGCCAACTCGAGATCACCGATGTGCAAGGTGTCCGGGTAATGCAGCGCGGTGACTTCACTCGCCTCCCGGGCCAGCACGTCTTCTTCGCGCATGATCAGCAGTTGCGGGTCTTTCTGGCTGTTGACCCGGTACCAGCTGTCGAAGGTCGCAGTCTGGTGGATCTCCGCCGGCAGTCGCGCATCGTAGAAGGCGAACAGGGTTTCTTCGTCAGCCAGAATGTCGCGACGGCGAGCCTTGGCTTCCAGTTCGTCGAGCTGTTCCAGCAGCTGCGCATTGGCCGTCAGGCACTTGGCTTTGGACTGAATCTCGCCGCGCACCAGACCTTCACGAATGAAAAACTCACGAGACACCACCGGGTCGATCGGCCCGTAATGCACCGGCCGGCGACCGACCACGATCAGCCCGAACAAAGTGATCTGCTCGAACGCCACGACCTGTCCGCGCTTCTTCTCCCAATGGGGTTCGAAGTGGTTTTTCTTGATCAGGTGCCCGGCCAAGGGCTCGATCCAGTCGGCGTCGATCTTGGCGACCATGCGCGCGTAGAGCTTGGTGGTTTCCACCAGTTCGGCGGCCATCAGCCATTGCGGACGCTTTTTACCGAGGCCCGATGACGGGTGAATCCAGAAACGCCGCTGACGGGCGCCGAGGTAGTCGCCGTCTTCGGTTTTCTGGCCGATCTGGCTGAGCAGCCCCGAGAGCACGGCTTTGTGCAGTTTCGGGTAATCCGCCGGCTCTTTATTGAGGCTCAACTGCATGTCGCGGCAGATCAGGCTCAGTTGACGGTGAGAGTCGCGCCATTCGCGCAGACGCAGGTAATTCAGGAAATTCTTGCGGCACCAATTGCGCAGCGGGCTGGCGGTCAGGGCCTGTCGCTGTTCTTCGAAACCGCGCCACAGATTGACCAGCCCGGCGAAGTCCGAGTCCACGTCTTTCCATTGCGCGTGCGCCTGATCGGCCGCTTGCTGACGTTCCGGCGGCCGTTCACGCGGGTCCTGAATCGACATGGCGCTGGCGACGATCAGCACTTCCTGCAAGCTGCCGAGTTTTGCCGCTTCCAGCAACATGCGGCCCATGCGCGGGTCCACCGGTAGCCGCGCCAATTGGCGGCCAAGCGGTGTCAGCTGGCTGTTGCGGTCGACCGCCGAGAGTTCTTGCAGCAGGTTGAAACCGTCGCTGATGGCTTTGCCATCCGGCGGTTCGATAAACGGGAAATCGGTGATCTCGCCGAGGCGCAGATGCAGCATCTGCAAAATCACCGCGGCGAGGTTGGTCCGCAGGATTTCCGGGTCGGTAAATTCCGGGCGACCGATGAAATCTTCTTCGCCGTAAAGGCGGATGCAAATGCCGGGCTCGACCCGCCCGCAGCGACCTTTACGCTGGTTGGCGCTGGCCTGGGAAATGGCTTCGATGGGCAGGCGCTGGACCTTGGCGCGGTAGCTGTAACGGCTGATGCGCGCGGTGCCGCTGTCGATCACGTAACGAATGCCCGGCACGGTCAGCGAGGTTTCCGCGACGTTGGTCGCCAGGACCACGCGTCGGCCTGGGTGCGACTGGAAAATTCGCTGCTGTTCGGCCGGCGACAGCCGTGCGTAGAGCGGCAGAATTTCGGTGTGCTTGAGCTGAGCCTTGCGCAGCATGTCGGCGGCGTCGCGAATCTCGCGCTCGCCGGGCAGGAACACCAGCACATCGCCGGGGCTCTTGCGCTCGCTGCGTTCGAACGCGGCGATTTCGTCGAGGGTGGCGAGGATCGCCTGATCCACCGTCAAGTCATCCTCGACGCGGTTGCCCTCTTCGTCTTGCTCCAGGGTCAGCGGGCGGTACCAGGTTTCCACGGGGAAGGTGCGGCCGGAGACTTCGACAATTGGCGCATCATCGAAATGCTTGGAGAAACGCTCCAGGTCGATGGTCGCCGAGGTGATGATGACTTTCAGGTCCGGGCGACGCGGCAGCAGGGTTTTCAGGTAACCGAGCAGGAAGTCGATGTTCAGGCTGCGTTCGTGGGCTTCGTCGACGATGATCGTGTCGTAGCGTTCGAGGTAGCGGTCGTTCTGGGTTTCCGCCAGCAGGATGCCGTCGGTCATCAGTTTGATCAGGGTGTTGGAATCGCTCTGATCCTCGAACCGCACCTGATAGCCGACCAGTGCGCCCAAGGGTGTTGCCAGTTCTTCGGCGACCCGGCTCGCCACGCTGCGGGCGGCGATTCGACGGGGCTGGGTGTGGCCGATCAGACCATGCTGACCGCGACCGATTTCCAGGCAGATCTTCGGCAACTGGGTGGTTTTACCCGAACCGGTTTCACCGGCAATGATCAGCACTTGATGCTTGAGCAGCGCTGCTTTGATTTCGTCGCGCTTGGCGGCGATCGGCAGGCTGTCGTCGTAACGAATCACCGGCAGGCTGGCCCGCCGCGCCAACACCTGATCACAGGACGCCTGCGTGCGCGTCACCCACTGGGCCAGCTTGGCCTCGTCAGGTTTCTTGCGCAGCTCAAGCAACTGCCGCCGCAGCCGGTGGCGGTCGGCGAGCATGGCGTGATCGAGGTTTTTCAGCAGTTTGTCGATGGAAGGCGATTCGTCAGTCATCAGGTACGCAATAAGTCGTCTAGTGGCGCAGGCTGCGGATTGTCGCAGATTTTACGACCGCTGCGCGGCCGATCGCGAGCAGGCTCGCTCCCACATTGGATCTATAGCGACCACAAAATCGGGGGCACCACGGTCAAAGGTGGGAGCGAGCCTGCTCGCGATCGATTGCGCAGCAATCGCAGAGAACTACTCGTTATCCAACCCCTTGCGGCGATACGGGAACACGTCGATGACCTTCCCGGCGCGAATGGCTTCTTGAAGGCTTTTCCAGTAATCGGCGTTGTACAACTCACCATGCAACTGATCAAACAACTTCCTTTGCCCCGAATCAGCAAACAAAAACGGCGGAAACTCTTCAGGAAACACATCCAGCGGCCCGATCGAATACCAAGGCTCCGACGCCATCTCGTCTTCCGGCGTGCGCGGTAGCGGGATGTGCCGGAAGTTGGCCTCGGTCAGAAAGCAGATCTCGTCATAGTCATAAAACACCACCCGCCCGTGACGGGTAACGCCGAAGTTCTTCAGCAGCATGTCGCCGGGGAAGATGTTCGCCGCCGCCAGTTGCTTGATCGCCAGGCCGTAATCCTCCAGTGCCTCGCGGACCTGAGCGTCGTTGGCGTTCTCCAGATACAGGTTCAACGGCGTCATCCGCCGTTCGGTCCAGCAGTGGCGGATCAGCACGGTGTCACCCTCTACCGACACGGTGGACGCTGCCACTTCGAGCAATTCGTCCAGACAGGCCGGGTCGAACTTGCTCAACGGGAAACGGAAGTCGGCGAATTCCTGAGTGTCGGCCAGACGCCCGACCCGGTCGACACTTTTCACCAAACGGTACTTCTCGATCACCGTGGCGCGGTCGACGTTCTTTGACGGCGAGAAGCGGTCCTTGATGATTTTGAATACGGTATTGAATCCCGGCAGGGTAAACACGCTCATCACCATGCCACGCACGCCCGGGGCCATGATGAACTGGTCGTCGGTGTTGGCCAGGTGATTGATCAGCGCCCGGTAGAACTCGGATTTTCCGTGTTTGTAAAAGCCGATCGAGGTGTACAGCTCGGCGATGTGTTTGCCCGGCAGAATGCGCTTGAGGAAACCGATGAACTCGGCCGGCACCGGCACGTCGACCATGAAATACGAACGGGTGAACGAGAAGATGATCGATACGTCCGCTTCATCGGTGATCAGCGCATCGATCTGAATCCCGCGACCTTCGCGGTGCAGCAGCGGAATCACCAGCGGCCATTGTTCGTCCTGGGTGTAGATGCGCCCCACCAGGTACGCGCCTTTGTTGCGGTAAAGCACCGAAGAAAACAGCTCGACGCTCAACTCCGGATCCTTGCAGACCCAGTCCGGCAGGTTCTCGCGCAATTGCCCTTCGAGTCGAGACAGGTCGCCCGCCAGATTGGCGTAATCCTCGCTGAAGCGGTAGTCGGCAAAAATGCTCGCGAGCATTCCGGACAACTGGCCGTGGGGCTTGTACGTGCGGGTTTGTGCGGCGCGGGCACGGCGCAGGCTCGGTCGGGTGGTGTGGATGAACATGCAGCCGTCGCTGATCAGGTCGTGGCTGAACAGCCCGCAGAAGATCGAGTTGTACCAGGTTTCGGACAGTTCATCGTCGAAGCGCAGGTCGATGAGCGTGATGTAAGCGCTTTTGACCAGCGGCCAGCAGCTGACATCCAGCGTGTCGTCGTCGAAAGCGATGTGTAGCCGCCCCACCGTTTCGCTGACTTTTTCTTCGTAGAGATTGATCCGCGCGGCCGACGCCGATTGCGTCTCCTGCCACTTGGCCTGCTCGAAGCGGGCCCGGGCGCCGTCGGTGATCTGGCGGAAATGCTCGCGATAATCGTCAAAGCCATCGAGGATCATTCGGGCGATGTCGGCGGCTGGCCATTGCTGCGGCATAGGTAAAACCTCGGCGGCTGATTCTTATCGTTGGGGCCTGAGCTTAGTGGCCCTTTGTTACGCAACGCAACCATTGCCTTGCGTCCTGACTGGCGCGACACTTGCGCGCCAATCAAGGAAGGAAAGCGCTGTGAACCCCGTCGATACTCTGCGTTTGTTGTCGCTTGCCGCCATTTGGGGCGCGAGCTTTCTGTTCATGCGCATCATCGCCCCGGTGATTGGCACAATCCCCACTGCTTTTTTCCGCGTGTCGATTGCCGCGGTCGGTCTGTTGGTGATTCTCGGGCTGATGCGCATCAGTTGGGACTTCAAAGGCAAACTCAAAACCGTGATGCTGCTAGGGGTGATCAACTCCGGGATTCCGGCGACCCTCTATTCGGTGGCCGCGCAAGTGCTGCCGGCCGGTTATTCGGCGATTTTCAACGCCACCACCCCATTAATGGGCGTGCTGATCGGCGGTCTGTTCTTCCATGAAAGGCTTACCGCCGCCAAACTTGGCGGCGTGTTCCTCGGGCTGTTGGGCGTGGGCATCCTGACCCGAGCCGGTCCGGTGGCGTTCGACATGGAACTGCTGATGGGCGCCCTCGCCTGCCTGCTCGCCACGACCTGCTACGGTTTCGCCGGGTTCCTCGCGCGCCGCTGGCTTGATCAGGCCGGTGGTCTCGACAGTCGTCTATCGGCGGTGGGCAGCATGCTCGGCGCGACGTTGTTTCTGTTGCCGCTGTTCGGTTACAGCGTGATCAGCCAGCCACCGGAGAGCTGGGGCGGCTGGAGTGTCTGGTTGTCGCTGCTGGGTTTG
Organism: Pseudomonas sp. LS2P72; assembly: GCF_054897865.1. Classification (NCBI taxonomy): domain Bacteria; kingdom Pseudomonadati; phylum Pseudomonadota; class Gammaproteobacteria; order Pseudomonadales; family Pseudomonadaceae; genus Pseudomonas; species Pseudomonas sp. LS2P72. Next base: position 2,114,930 of record NZ_CM142708.1, on the reverse strand, counting down.
GGGCTGGTATGTACGGCGCTTGCGTACATTATTTACTTCCGGTTGCTCAGTTCGGTCGGGCCGGTGAAGTCGATGACCACAACCTTTCTGATTCCGCCGTTCGGGGTGTTGTGGGGGGCGTTGTTGCTGGATGAGCCGTTGTCGATGGCGCACATCTATGGCGGGGTGTTGATTGCGGCGGCGTTGTGGTTGGTGTTGAAGACGGCGGTGGTGAAGTCGAAAGAGGTGGTTGCCAGGTAGTTTTGCGGTGCGGGCCGAGCAAGCGCTAGCCAAATAAAAAAGGCCTGGAACTCATGCCCCAGGCCTTGTTTTGTTTCAGCCGTTTTTACGGAATACGAACACCAGACCGATGATGATCAGCAACATGCCAAGCATGCTCAACGCCGCCAGCCGGTTGCCGAAAATCAGGTAGTCCATCACCGCCGTCACCGCCGGCACCAGGTAAAACAGACTGGTGACATTGACCAGGTTGCCCCGGGCGATCAAGCGATACAGCAGCAAGGTTGCCAGCACCGACACCACCAATCCCATCCACAACACCGGTACGATAAAACCGGTGCTGTGTTCGAAATGAAAGGGTTGGAACGGCACGAAGACTCCGCAGAGCAACAGCCCCGCCAGGTACTGTACTGGCAGCGTGCCGAGTGGATTGTCGGTGATGCGTTTCTGCATGATCGAGCCGAATGTCATGCTCGCCAGCGCCAGCAAACCGAAGAGCATACCGGCCAATGACATACCAGCCAGACCGATGCCTTGGTAAACCACCATGATCAACCCGGCCAAACCCAGCGTCAGACCAAACATTCTGCTGGCTGAGCGCTGACGCTCCATGATCACCACCGTGAGAATGGGCTGCACGCCCATGATCGTGGCCATGACGCCGGGTGTGACTTTCAGGTCCAGGGCCAGCAGATAGAAAATCTGATAAGCCCCCAGCAACACCACGCCTGTGGCCATCGCATACACCATCGGCTTGCCAGCCTTGGGCAGCTTCAACTTGAGCAACGGCACCAGCAGCACCAATCCGCAGATTGCGATAGCGAAGCGAAACAGCAGAAAGGCAAAGGGTGACGCGTGGGCCAGGCCCCATTTGGAGAAGATCGCCCCGCTGCTCCACAGCAGAACGAACAGGCTCGTGGACGCCGCCGCGAGCGCGGATTGTTTCGAAAGGACAAACATGAATACCACCTGTAGTCAGGCAAAAAGCCAACTCAGCCGAAGCTGAAATTCAGTAGTTTTTTCAGGCGGGCGCTTTTTCAGACGGGCGTGGGAACAGCAGAAAAAAGCTGATCAGCCCGAAAAGCCAACGCCTGGCGGTGATACGACTGCGCACACCGGCGTGCTACTGACAGGTGGAGGGTAATGACTGATCTGCGCAGGCTGCAGATTCCCACACGGCACGACGCCAGCGTTGACCGCTGAATCGACTACCGCGTTGATGAGGGAAGCTGGCATGGGCTGATCTTTTTTGAAGGGTGGAACGGCTAGTTGGAAAACCGCCGAGCGCCGACTATAACCAGCGACTGACATGGATTGCAATGGCCAGTAAAAACAGCTCGCTGCAACGCCAGCTGCTACGGATCGCGTTTTGGCTTAACTGATTGGCATTACTCACAAGGAGCGGTTTTTTTATCCAGGAATCGGTATCAGCCAAACAACCAATACCCCAACAACGTCAGCACCACCACCGCCAACACCGGTCGCAGTACACGGTAGGCCTTGGGATTTCGACGCTTCCATCGTTTGATCACACCGCTGAACCTGTCGCTGGAGGTCTTGCTCCAGGCATAAACCTGGTTAATTCCGCCAACACGTTCATCATCAAGATTCTGCGGCGCAGTGGCGCGCCCCAGAAATCCGCTGATCCAGCGATTGGCGAGGGTCATCAGGCGGTTGCTCAGCGGTCGTTCGATGTCGCAAAACAGAATGACCCGAGTCTTGTCGGTTTCATTCTTGACCCAATGCACATAGGTTTCGTCGAACATCACGTCTTCGCCATCGCGCCAGGCGTAGACCTGACCGTCGACGAAGATCCGGCAATCGTCGGAGTTCGGCGTCGACAGCCCCAAGTGATAACGCAGGGAACCGCCGAACGGATCACGGTGCGGGTTGAGGTGGCTGCCGCCTGGCAGCAACGCGAACATGGCGCCTTTGACGTTGGGAATGCTGCTGAGCAGTGCCACGGTTTTCGGGCACAGGGTTTCGGCCGATGGCAGCGGTTTGTCGTACCACTTGAGGTAAAAACGCTTCCAGCCTTTCTTGAAGAACGAACCGAAGCCGGCGTCGTTGTTTCTTTCGGCGACGCGGATATAACCCTCGTCGAACAAATGCATCGCTTCGTCGCGGATGACTTCCCAGTTGTCCTTGAGCACATCCAGTTCCGGGAACTTGCTGCGGTCAAGATAGGGTTTGGATGGCACGCTGGAGAACAGGTACATCAAGGCGTTATAGGGTGCGAACAAAGCCGAGTGGTTGACGAACTGACGCAAGACCGGCAAACGCGCCTTGCCGCGCAAATGCACATAGAGCGTGCTGCCGAAGAACAGCAGCAAAAACGACGCCTTTGCGGCAAGGGAAACGGTCATCAACAACTCCTTGATAGTAGACAACTTTGCACCATGCCATTTACCCGACGTGGCAGCCGGCCATCATCCACACTACCGGCCTTGGGAAGAACCCGTGTATCTCAACATTCAGTGTTAAGGATTACTCAGTAAAGCCCTTCTTAACATAAGGTTCCTGAACGGGGGCTGACCTGAATCATCCCCCTCCCACTGGATCAAAAAATCGCAACGCCTATTGCTGATTCTCCTGCTCGGTAAACAGATCACTGAACAGCATGCTCGACAGGTAGCGTTCACCGGAGTCCGGCAGGATCACCACGATGGTCTTGCCCTGCATTTCCGGGGTTTCTGCCAGGCGGACGGCCACCGCCATGGCGGCGCCGCAGGAAATGCCGCTCAAAATCCCTTCTTCCTGCATCAGGCGCCGGGCCATGGCCTTGGATTCTTCATCGCTGACCAACTCAACCCGATCGACCATCGACAGATCGAGATTCTTCGGCACAAAACCGGCACCAATACCCTGGATCTTGTGAGGGCTCGGCTTGATTTCTTCACCGGCCATTGCCTGGGTGATGACCGGCGACACCGCTGGCTCCACCGCCACCGAAATAATCGGTTTGCCCTGGGTGTTCTTGATATACCGCGAAATCCCGGTAATGGTTCCACCCGTTCCGACGCCTGCCACCAGTACGTCAACTGCACCGTCGGTGTCGTTCCAGATTTCCGGACCGGTCGTTTTTTCGTGGATGGCCGGGTTGGCCGGGTTTTCAAACTGCGACGGCATGAAGTAGGCAGCCGGGTCGCTGGCGACAATTTCAGCAGCCTTCTCGATGGCTCCTTTCATGCCCTTGGCCGGTTCGGTCAGCACCAGTTCGGCCCCCAGTGCCTTGAGCACTTTGCGTCGTTCGATACTCATGGACGCCGGCATGGTCAGCATCAGCTTGTAACCGCGAGCCGCAGCAACGAACGCCAGGCCGATACCGGTATTGCCTGAGGTCGGTTCGACGATGGTCATGCCAGGCTTGAGTTTGCCGGTGCTTTCGGCGTCCCAGATCATGTTCGCACCGATCCGGCACTTGACCGAGTAACCGGGGTTACGCCCCTCGATCTTGGCCAGGATGGTCACGCCGCGCGGGGCGAGACGGTTGATCTGCACCAGCGGTGTATTGCCGATGGAATGGGCGTTGTCAGCGTAGATACGGCTCATGGCTGGGTCCTTATACAGCGTTAAATAAGCTCACAAAGGTATGCCTGTTGCCCTTGATCGTCCAGTCAGTCGAACGTCCTGTAACCACAGCAGTCAATGGCTTTACAACGCCAGAGATTTGCCATCATGAAACGCCGATACAGTTGGCCCCTATGGATCCTCGCCGGCCTCGTTGTGTTGCTGGTTGCCCTGCACATCGCCCTGCCCTATATGGTGCGCGACTACCTGAATGACAAGCTGGCAGACATGGGTGACTACCGTGGCCAGATCACTGATGTGGACCTGGCCCTGTGGCGCGGCGCCTACAAAATCAATGGACTGAAAATCGTCAAGGTCAATGGCAAGGTCCCGGTGCCTTTCGTCAACGCGCCATTGATTGACCTCTCCATCAGCTGGCACTCGCTCTGGCATGACCACGCAGTGGTGGCCGAGGCGCAGTTCGACAAACCCGAGGTGAACTTCGTCGACGGCGGTGCCAACAAGAAAAACTCCCAGACCGGTGAGGGCACCGACTGGCGAGCACAATTGGAAAAATTGTTGCCGATAACCCTTAACGAAGTGCGGATCAACGACGGGCGGATCACCTTTCGAAACTTCAATTCAAAACCGCCCGTGAACATGAATGCCACCCAGGTTAATGCCAGCATTTACAACCTGACCAACGTGGTCGACACCAAAGGCAAACGCGACGCTCGCTTCGAGGGCAAGGCGCTGTTACTCGGGCACGCGCCACTGGAAACCACCGCAACCTTTGACCCTTTAAGCAACTTTGAAGATTTCGAGTTCCGCCTGCGGGTCAAGGACATCGAACTCAAACGCATGAACGACTTCGCCTCGGCCTATGGCAAGTTCGACTTCAATGCCGGTCACGGTGATGTGGTCATTGAAGCCGAGGCTAAAAAAGCTCAATTGACGGGTTACATCAAACCGCTGCTGAAGGACGTCGACGTGTTCAATTGGCAGCAGGACGTCGAGAACAAGAACAAAGGGATTTTCCGTTCCATTTGGGAGGCCATCGTCGGGGGCACCGAGAATGTGTTGAAGAACCAGCCGAAAAACCAGTTTGCCACTCGCGTCCAACTCAGGGGCAGCGTGCATCAGCGAAATATCAGCGCATTCGAGGCTTTTTTGCAGATTTTGCGTAATGGTTTCATCCAGGCGTTCAATGCCCAATACGAACGGCCAAAACCGGATGCGGGCTAGGGTTTTCGGGTGACGATGTAACGACCGGTGTCTTCCGCCGCCCGCGCCGGATTCGATTGCTGCTGCAAGAAATCCCAGCCCAGGCAGGCCAGTGCCAGCGATCGCGGAACGGCTTCACGACCACTGCTGTAACGCGTGATGCTGCGGGCACTGACCCCCAACGCTTCGGCCGCCTGATTGAGCGGCAGCCCGGTGCGAGCGCGCCAGTCGATGAAGATCCGGGTGTTTTCGTCCAACGCATTTTGTGCGAGTGCATCCAGATAAAGGGTGTCAGCGCCGATCTGGATGTCCAGTTCGGGCCACTCAACGCTCCAGCCTTCATCACCCAAGGTTGCCCCTTCGAAAGCGCCAGCCTCCAGCAATGGCTGCAACCCAGGGTAGGCGCGCAGGTCCCGACTCAAATCGAGGTTCAGTTGCTGACCGTCGATAAAGGTCAGCATAAGGCGGTGATCCGGCAACGCCTGCACGGACGACAGCCGTGGTCGTTTCATGGGTAACATCGTTTCCAATCCTCCAGCAATTGCACCTGATGGGCCCTGACCCACTCCAGCGCTTCCTTGATAATCAGCGGCGGCGCCTTGCCCACCATCACTTCGACGGTCTCAAGGCTGAGCATGACGTCCAGCCCACCACCCGTCAGGTGGACATGGGGTGGCGGATGATCCTTCTCGCGCAACTGAATGCGGTACGTATCGCGAAACCGGTATTTAGTAGACATGCCCCGCAAGCTATCGCCAAAATGGCGATAGCTCAATACTGGCTAGCGGCCGAGACTGAGTCAAGATGTGACGCCCCATTCAGAGACTGAATAAGCCGTCTGCGTTCACAGTCGACCGGGCACCGCGTTATAGTCGGGTACTACAATTATTGCGCCCCGCCCTGCCCCGTTCAGGTCGGCATCACCGTTCGAGGATTAGCAGATGAAGTTCGAAGGCACCCAGGCCTACGTCGCCACCGATGACCTGAAGCTGGCGGTCAACGCCGCCATCACGCTGGAGCGTCCGCTGCTGGTCAAGGGCGAGCCGGGCACTGGTAAAACAATGCTCGCCGAGCAACTGGCCGAGTCCTTTGGCGCCAAATTGATCACCTGGCACATCAAGTCCACCACCAAGGCGCATCAAGGCCTGTACGAGTACGACGCGGTCAGCCGTCTGCGCGACTCGCAACTGGGCACGGAAAAGGTTCACGACGTTCGCAACTACCTGAAAAAGGGCAAGCTCTGGGAAGCCTTCGAGTCCGAAGAACGGGTGATCCTGCTGATCGACGAAATCGACAAGGCTGACATCGAGTTCCCGAACGACCTGCTGCAAGAACTCGACAAGATGGAGTTCTACGTTTACGAGATCGACGAGACCATCAAGGCCAAGAAACGCCCGATCATCATCATTACCTCCAACAACGAGAAAGAACTGCCGGACGCCTTCCTGCGCCGCTGCTTCTTCCACTACATCGCCTTCCCGGATCGCACCACGATGCAGAGGATCGTCGATGTACACTACCCGAACATCAAGAAAGACCTGGTCAGCGAAGCGCTGGACGTGTTCTTCGACGTGCGCAAAGTGCCGGGCCTGAAGAAGAAGCCATCGACCTCCGAACTGGTGGACTGGCTGAAGCTGCTGATGGCCGACAACATCGGCGAAGCGGTACTGCGCGAGCGCGATCCGACCAAGGCCATTCCACCGCTGGCCGGCGCCTTGGTGAAGAACGAACAGGACGTGCAATTGCTTGAGCGTCTGGCGTTCATGAGCCGTCGCGGCACTCGCTGATCCCTCTGTTTAACAAGATAGAGGGCGATAGCCATGCTGCTTAACCTGTTCAATGAAATGCGCGCAGCCAAAGTACCGGTCTCGGTACGGGAGCTGCTGGACCTGATCAACGCGCTGAAGCAGCGCGTGACCTTCGCTGACATGGACGAGTTTTATTACTTGTCCCGGGCGATTCTGGTGAAGGATGAAAAGCATTTCGACAAATTCGACCGGGCGTTTGGTGCCTATTTCAATGGCCTGGAAAAACTCGATGATCATCTTCAGGCATTGATCCCGGAAGACTGGCTGCGCAAGGAATTCGAGCGTTCGCTGACCGACGAAGAGCGGGCGGCGATCCAGTCCCTCGGCGGGCTGGACAAGCTGATCGAAGAGTTCAAGAAACGCCTCGAAGAACAGAAAGAACGCCATGCCGGCGGCAACAAGTGGATCGGCACGGGCGGTACCAGTCCGTTTGGCTCCGGCGGCTTCAACCCGGAAGGCATTCGCGTCGGCGATGCCGGCAAACGCCAGGGCAAAGCGGTCAAGGTCTGGGATCAGCGCGAGTACAAGAATCTCGACGATTCGGTGGAGCTGGGCACGCGCAACATCAAGGTCGCCCTGCGGCGGCTGCGCAAATTCGCGCGCCAGGGTGCGGCAGAAGAACTGGACATCGATGGCACCATCGACCACACCGCACGCGATGCCGGGTTGCTGAATATTCAGATGCGTCCGGAGCGGCGCAATACCGTGAAATTGTTGCTGCTGTTCGACATCGGCGGCTCGATGGACGCCCACGTGAAGATCTGTGAAGAGCTGTTTTCGGCCTGCAAGACCGAGTTCAAGCATTTGGAGTACTTCTACTTCCACAACTTCATTTATGAATCGGTGTGGAAGAACAACATGCGGCGCACGTCCGAGCGCACCTCGACCCAGGATCTGCTGCACAAATACGGCGCCGACTACAAAGTGATCTTCATCGGTGACGCCGCCATGGCGCCGTACGAAATCACCCAGGCCGGCGGCAGCGTCGAGCACTGGAACGAAGAAGCGGGTTATGTGTGGATGCAGCGGTTCATGGAGAAGTACAAGAAGGTCATATGGATCAACCCGTATCCGAAAGATACGTGGGGCTATACGTCGTCGACCAACATCGTGCGGGACTTGATTAACGACCAGATGTACCCGCTGACGTTGCGGGGGTTGGAAGAAGGGATGCGGTTTCTTTCCAAGTAATCTCTGTTGTCTGGTCTGACGCTATCGCGAGCAGGCTCGCTCCCACAGTTGATCTCCAGCGAACACATTATTTGTGTACGACCAAAATCCATTGTGGAAGCGAGCCTGCTCGCGAAGCTTTTAGCGCTCTAAAAACCGGCGTAGATACTCGATTTGTTCCCGATGTGCGACATCCTGCACCACCGGTTTTAACCGCACCTTTGTCCCCGGCAGACACTGCGCCAATCGCGCCAACGCCAACGGCGTCAACGCCCCCAATCGCGGATAGCCACCAATGGTCTGCCGATCATTGAGCAACACAATCGGCTGCCCGTCCGGCGGCACCTGAACCGCACCCAGCGGGATGCCTTCGGAAATCATCGGCTTACCCTGATACTGCAACGCCGTTCCCAGCAAGCGGATGCCCATTCGGTCGGCACGGCTGTCGAGGGTCCAGACGCTGTTGAACGCATCGAACAAACTCTGTCCACTGAACTCGCCGATCTGGGCACCGAGCACCAGGTCCAGTGGCGCGTCGAGTTTGAAATCCGGCACCTGTTCGTGCGCCAATTCCCGCAGCAGGAGCAGCGAGCTGCCCGAGTAGCTCAACTGCGCATCTTTGGCCAACGCCCGGCCCATGCCATCTAGTCCGCCAAGTTCCTCACGGACCACCGTTGCGCTGCTGCCCAACACCTTTGGCGCATCAAATCCGCCCGGGGCTGCCAAATAAGCCCGAGCACCCAACACCGGTTGAATGAATTGCAATTGCTGACCTTTGTTCAGCCTGAAGCTGCGCCACGGCGCCACCGCCTCGCCATCCACCTGCGCCCCCAGATCCGCCCCGGCCAATGCCAGCACGCAATCCTCTTCGGCAACGACAGTAAACCCGCCGAGGGTGATTTCAATCACCGGTGCATCCAGGCCATTGCCCAGCAACCAATTGGCCCACGACATCGATCGCCAATCCGCCGCCCCACCCTGGGTCACGCCCAGATGCCGAACGCCGAAACGGCCAGCGTCCTGCAACAGGCACAGCGGTGTACTCGCTTCTATTGATAGACGGCTCATGCCTGCGCCTCCAACGGCGTGTCATCACCGCCCAGATTGATGAATTCGGCATGGCTGACGGCTTCGAAGCGCACCGTGTCGCCGGGTTGCATCAGGCTGTAGCCGTCGCGTTCGCGGTCGAACAATTTGGCCGGGGTGCGACCGATCAGATTCCAGCCACCGGGGGATACCACCGGGTAAGCGGCGGTTTGGCGTTCGGCGATGCCGACGCTTCCCGCAGCCACTTTTTTACGCGGAGTGTTCAGACGCGGCGCGGCCAGCGCTTCTTCCACCAGCCCCATGAAGGCGAAACCCGGCGCAAAACCCAAGGCGAATACCTGATATTCGCGCTCGCTGTGGCGACGGATCACTTCATCCATGGCCAATCCGCTGCGCTGGGACAACAGGCTCAACTCCGGGCCAACGCTCAAGTCATACCAGACCGGCAGCACATGACATTTGCCGTGGGTGCAGGCGTTGGGCGACAGATCGATCAAGGCCTCGGCGATCAGCTCCCGAGCCTGGGCCGGACTCAACGCGGTCAGATTGTAATGCACCATCAACGTCGTATAGGACGGCACCAGATCGATCAGATGCCCGGCGAACGCAGCACGCAGACTTTCACTGGCGGCGAGCATCCACGGCATGTTCGCTTCGGCTATCTCATCGAACAGGCGCACCATCAAGCAATCCAGCGCCACCACTTCTACCCGGATTTTCATGGCGCGCTCTGCTGATCAAGTGCTTCGCGAATACGCCGCACAGCGGCTACCGAACTGGCATTGTCGCCGTGTACGCAAAGGGTGTTGGCTTGCAAGTGCAAGGCGCTGCCATCGCTGGCCGTGAGGTTGCCGCCGCGGGCAATGGTCAGCGCCTGTTCGATGATTGTTTCGGGATCGTGATGCACCGCGCCCGGCAGTTGCCGCGAAACCAGCATTCCCGCGCTGTCGTAAGCGCGATCGGCGAAGGCTTCGAACCACAGGGTCACGCCGTATTCATCGCCCAACTGTTGGGCCGCGCTGTTGTCGCGAGTGGCCATCAACATCAGCGGTAACTCGCGATCATAGGACGCCACGGCCTGAAGCACCGCGCGCAATTGCGCCGGGTTGGCCATCATGTCGTTGTACATCGCGCCGTGCGGCTTGACGTAACTCACCCGCCCGCCCTGTGCCCGGCAAATGCCGTCGAGAGCGCCGATCTGGTAATGCACAATGTCCTGAAGTTCCTGGGCGGTGTAGGCCATGGAACGGCGGCCGAACCCCACAAGGTCCTGATAGGCCGGGTGAGCACCGATCTGAACCCCGTTGCTCAAGGCCAGGCTGACGGTCTTGCGCATGATGCTCGGGTCGCCGGCGTGGAAGCCGCAGGCGATGTTGGCGCAATCGATGAAGGGCATGACCTCGGCGTCCAGACCCATGGTCCAGTTGCCGAAACTCTCGCCGATGTCGCAGTTCAATAGCAGGCGGCTCACGGTGAACACTCCTGTAAGTTTTGTTCTTTTCTATCTAGAAGGCATTTGCCCTCAGATTATCAGTTACTCGGCTTCGAGTTGTTTGCCACGGGTTTCCGGCAAGCTCAGAGCCGCCAGGATCACCACCCCGTAGGACACCGCCGCAAAAGCACCGATTCCCACGCTCAATGGCACCTTCTGGCTCATCAAGCCGATCAACAGTGGGAACAACGCCGCCAGCGCCCGGCCAATGTTGTAGCAAAAGCCCTGACCCGAACCGCGAATCCGCGTTGGAAACAGCTCGGTCAAAAATGCGCCCATGCCGCTGAAGATCCCCGAAGCGAAGAAGCCCAGAGGAAAGCCCAGCCAGAGCATCACGCCATTGCTGACCGGCAATTGGGTGTAGAGCAGAACAATGGTGAACGAGCCGACCGCGAACAGAATGAAGTTCTTTTTACGCCCGAGGATGTCAGTCAAATACGCGCTGATGACGTAACCGACGTAGGACCCGACGATCACCATCGCCAGATAACCGCCCGTACCGAGTACGCTCAAACCGCGTTCGTTCTTCAGAAAGGTCGGCAACCAGGAGGTGATCGCGTAGTAACCGCCCAGAGCACCGGTGGTCAGCACCGACGCGCGAATCGTGGTGAACAGGATGCCGGGAGCGAAGATCTCGTAGAATTTTGCCGTGTTGCTGGGTTCTTCCTTGGCCTTGGCTTCGCGATAGATTTCCGGGTCCTTGACCAGTCGGCGGACGAAGATCACAAAGATCGCCGGCACGATGCCAAGGATGAACAGAGCGCGCCAGGCGTCTTCCGGCGGCAGTACCGAGAACAGCAGCGCATACAAAATCGCCGTCAGCCCCCAACCCAATGCCCAGCCGGATTGCACCATGCCCACCGCTTTGCCGCGGTCCTTGGCGCGAATCACTTCACCCATCAACACCGCGCCGGCGGTCCATTCACCGCCGAAACCGAAGCCCATCAGCGTGCGGCTGATCAGCAGTTGTTCGTAGTTTTGGGCGAAACCGCAGAGGAAGGTGAAGAAAGCGAACCACAGAACGGTCAGTTGCAGAGTGCGTACGCGACCGATGCGGTCGGACAGAATCCCCGCCACCCAACCACCAATGGCCGAGGCGATCAGGGTGCTGGTGTGAATCAGCCCGGCCTCGCCGGTGGTGATGCCCCACATCGCAATCAGGGTTGGCACCACGAAGCTGAGCATCTGCGTGTCCATGCCGTCCAGGCCATAGCCAATCTTGCAGCTCCAGAAGGTGCGACGTTCCTGTTGATTGATGTTGCGGTACCAGTCGAAAGGTCCCGGGCGAACCGTGGCTTTGGGGATGTCGAGCGTGTCGGGCGCACTCATGGCAAATCTCCGCGCTAATTTTTATTGGTATTGTTCTGAGCCCCGACGACGCCTATCGTGGGAACCGGATGGCCTGATTTTTGGGCGCCTTGCCCTGCTGCGTCCAACTAATAAAAACCCGCCCTAGACATAAGAAATCTTTGTTGCAAGAGCTGACCCCATGAACCTGAAGTTTCTCGAGACCTTTGTCTGGGTCGCTCGACTCAAGAGTTTTCGCCTGACGGCAGACAAGCTCTTCACCACCCAGGCGTCGATTTCCAGTCGCATTGCCGTACTCGAAAGCGAGCTCGGGGTGAAGCTGTTCCTGCGCGACTCACGCGGCGTGAGCCTGACGCCCGAAGGCTTGAAAGTGCTCGAATACGCCGAGCAAATGATGGACACCATGCAAGCCCTCAAGCAGTCGATCGAAACCCGCTCGAGCAAAGTCGGACGGGTTCGCATTGGCGTGATGGACACGGTCATCCATACCTGGTTGAGCCCGTTGGTGGCGCAAATGATGGATCACTATCCGCTGGTGGAAATCGAGTTAGTGGCCGATACCGCACTCAACCTCTGCGATCAGCTGCAAAAAGGCTTCCTCGATCTGATCCTGCAAACCGACCTGTTGCGTCAGGAAAGTGTGCGCAGCCTTGAGCTGGCCAGTCACCCGATGGGCTGGATTGTGGCGACTAACTCGATCTACAACCGCGAGTATTCAGGGATTGCCGACCTGGCGCGGGAACGGATCATTACCTATTCGAAAAACTCCCATCCGCATCAGGAGATTCTCGCCCTGATGCAGGCCAACGGCATCATGACGCCACGGTTGAACTGCGTGAACTCGGTATCGGCGATCACCCGGTTGCTGCGGGACGGTTTCGGTATTGGCGCGCTGCCGCCGGTGCTGGTCGCCGAGGAACTGGCGCGGGGGGAATTGACCTTGCTGGCCATCGATCAACGGCCACCGAATTTGCAGGTGGTGGTGTCGTGGCGGGTTGGCGTGGAGTGGGTCGAAGAAATCGTGGCGTTGTGTCAGCACGTCGTGGAGCGCTATGCGCAGAAAGTGGGCGAGCAGTACATCGTTTTGAGCAAGCCCATGGTCAGGATCTGAAGGACATTTCCCAAGTTTTAAATATGAACCACTATCATTTGCATTATTTTTTCATGACGGTATTCTCTGCGCGCTTTCAGCTAAACAACTGTCCACAAGGAATCGGACCTGATGCGCGCCTACACGCAAAAACAGCAGCAATTGCTCGCTCACTGGAGCGAAGCCCTCGGCACTGAGGCTTTCCAGTCCCACCGCATCACCCTCGATCATTTGAGCAATGCGCTCGAGCCCGCCGCCCAGCGCTGCTTCCAACGCCTGATCCAGGCGCTGTTTCGTGAAGGTCTGATCAACCCCGATGCTTGCCAATACGACGACAATAGTCACTGCTGGCTGCCGCTTGGCGATGGTGCGCATCTTTGCTTCGAGCACTTGTCCGGCGGAAGAATGAACAGCTGGGACGTGCGCGGCAGCATCGTCCTGCACACCCCCGACAGACTGCCCCACAAAATCCAGCTGCCCAGCGAATTGCTCGCTCACCTCAGCACTCAGCTCAACCCGCCAGCTTCACCGCAGGTACTGGAACGTCTGGCCCTGGAACTGGATGACAGCTTCAGCAACGACACCCTGTGCCTGGCGTTTCACCATGGATGGACCGAGCGCCTGAGAGAGCAGATCGATACCGAGTACGACGACAATCTGCTCGCTTGGCTCAAAGCCGGCCCCAGCCACCAGAACCCGACGTCACTGCTCGAACAGTGGGGCACTCTCGGCCATCCGTGGCACCCGAACTACAAGACCAAACTGGGCTTGAGCGCCGCTCAGGTCATCGCTTTCTCGCCAGAATTCGAAGCCAGTTTTCCGATTGTCCTGTGCGCCCTGCACCGCAAGTACACACACGTCGAAGCGCTGGCGGGTACCGCCGATTACTGGGACTGGTGGCAAGGTCACTTCCCACAGGCCGCCGAGCAATTGCAACGCCATTTGCAACAGCTGGGTCTGGAAATAAAGGACTACCTCCCGCTCCCATCGCACCCATGGCAAGCCCATGAAGAGCTACCACATTCGTTCGCCAACGAGATCGCCGACAACCTGCTGATCGTCACTGACATCGTGGCTTTTACCGGCCACTCGACCATGTCCTTCCGCACGGTCCTGCCGGAGGCCAGTCGCGTGGCGCCGATGGTCAAACTGCCGGTGGCTTTGCGACTGACCAGCGTGCAGCGCACCGTGTCGCCGCGCTCCGCCCGGATGGGTCCGCGCATCAGCCAACTGGTATTGGATATTCTCGATCAGGAGCCGCAGATTCAGCGTCTGCTGAACATCGTTCCCGAGCGCATCGGCGTGCACTACGCACCACTGCCGGCCGATGACGAGCGCTCCCGACATGCTGCCGTACTGTATCGCGACAACCCGCTTACCCTCCTGCAAGAAGGCGAGTTGGCGGTGCCGGTCGGCAGCCTGTTCGCCGTCAACGAATTCGAACAACCGCTGCTGCGTGATTGGGTAAGACTGGCTCAGGGCAGTGACGACAGCGAGGCCATGTTGGCGTTCTTCGATGATTACCTGTCGATTGCCGTACCGAGTCTGCTGGGCATTTACCTGATGTATGGCGTGGCGTTCGAAGCGCATCAGCAAAACAGTTTCATGGTGATGGGCGCTGACGGGCAGTTGAATCGGCTGCTGTTGCGTGATTTCGGTGACGTTCGTATCGATCGCAAAACCCTGCACGCCAAGGGCCTGGATATCCAGTTGCACGATCCGAAAATGACCCTGTATGACGAGTCCGGCTTTGTCCGCGACAAACTCCTGCACACCACATTCATGTGCCACCTCGGTGAGTTGACTTTGCTCTGTGCCCGCCATTGGAATGTGCCGGAAACTATCCTTTGGGAGAAATTGGCATCGCACGTTGCACAGTGCTTCGAGACCTTGCGCGACCGCGTTGAACCGGCACGCTGGGAAAGCGAGCGCCGGGCTTTGCTGGAACAGGATTGGCCCGCCAAATCGTTCATGCGCATGCGTTTGCTCGACAGTCATGCCGACATCGTCGGGCGCCTGAGTAACCCGCTGCGACCAAACGCCCATGCTTGCTGACGGTCGCGCCTTGCGACTGCTGATCATCATCCAGTTCGTCTCCATGGGCGCAATGGAAATGAGCGGCCCGTTCTGGCCCTTGCAGATCCAGCATCTGCTCGGGCCGGAGGGCGCCGGCTACACCGCACTGTTATCCGCGATGGTCTATGCCGGTCCGATGCTGGCGGCCATGCTCCTGACTCCCATGTGGGGCCGGTTGGGGGATCGCACCGGACACAAACCGATGATTGTTCGGGCGTTGCTGGCACTCGCGATGTGCCAAGGGTTGGCAGCCATCACCCTCGACCCATGGCTGCTGGTGGGTATTCGCGTGATGCAGGGCGCGTTGGCCGGTTTTCTGGCTGCCGCGCAAGCCTATGCCTTGGCCTGCTGCGACAGTTCCAGACGTGGTCACACCCTGGCCCGCCTGCAATCGGCAACCGCCGTCGGCTCACTGATCGGCCCAGTGCTGGGTGGCTGGCTGATGGACGTCTCGGGGTTTGCCCTGCTCTGTTATGGCGCGACGGCGGTTTGTCTGCTGTGCGCACTGGGGAGTTTTTTCCTGCCAGCCGACAAGGCTCGGACTTCGAAGAAAAAAGCTGTTGAACCGGTGGCCCTGCCCAAAGGCTGGCTCGGTGGAATCCTGTTGGTGATCGTGTTGATTCAGGCCGCGAAGATGATGCCGCAGTCGTTCTACGCGCTGTACGTCGCGAACATTCTGCATGCCCCAAACTGGCTTATCGGCGCCACCTACGCGGCGAGCGCCGCGACCCTGGCCATTTCCGCACCGCTGTGGGGACGCCTGTTCGACCGTTGGCAGCCGGCCTACACCTTGCGCGTCATTGAAAGCGTGGCCTGGCTGTGTGCCCTGACGCTGGCGGCCACGGCATTGGCCAACGAATGGCTTGGGTTTCTCGTCAGTCGACTCGTCTGGGGCATCTGGCAAGGCGCCCTGCTGCCCGTCGCCTATGCACTGATCGCCAACACCATATCCATAACCCAGCAGGGCTTCGCGCTCGGCCTCGGCAACAGCGCGGCAAAGGCTGGCGCTCTGCTCGGTGTCGTCCTTGGCGGGATCGGCATGGGCCTGGTCGGCCTGGCTCACAGTTTCTGGTTGGTGGCGCTGACCTACGCCATAGCCGCCATCGGGATCCGCTGGGTGCGGTCGTTCAACTCCGCGCCTGACCGCTCAACCTTATCGCCACACACTTATCACAACTAAAAAAGACCACATAATGACCCGGACCAAGCTCTCCCTGCTGATCCCGCTGCTCAGTACCTTCAGCGCCCAGACCTGGGCCGAGGATACCGAGCAGCAGCCCGGCATCTTGAACATGCAAGCCACCGTTGTCTCCGCTACTCGCAGCGAAGCGAGCATTGCTTCGATTCCGGGCTCGGTCCAGGTGATCGACGAACAGCAGGTCCGTGAACAGAGCGGCGCGGGTCGCCGGGTCGCCGATATCCTCGGGCAACTGGTCCCCGGCCTGGCGCCGTCCAGTGGCGGGATGAGCAACTTCGGTCAGACCCTGCGCGGACGCAACATGCTGGTGTTGATCGACGGCGTATCGCAGAACGCCACGCGCGACAACTTCCGCCAGCTCAACAGCATCGCCCCGGCCAGCATCGAACGCATCGAAGTAATCTCCGGCGCCAGCAGCATCTACGGTGCCGGTGCTTCAGGCGGCATCATCAACATCATCACCAAGCGCAATCAGGGCCAGGAAATTGCCTACAGCAGCAAACTGGGCCTGACCAGCGGCAACAACCTCAACCGCAAAGGCTTCGCCTACGAAGCCTTTCAGAGCGCGACCGGGCGCAAGGATGCCCTGGACTGGTACGTCTCCGCCGACCTGACCCAGCGTAACGATCAGTACGACGGCAACGGCAACCGCATCCCTCAGGACACCTCCCAGGGCAGCAACATGGACACCGAAACCTATGACCTGCAAGGTCGTTTCGGTTACGAGCTGGATGCCGACAAAAAACTCAGCCTGTCGCTGCAGGACTACAAGGATCAACAGGACACGGGCTACACCAAAGACCCGACAAACCGGCAGCAAGCCGTGGCAGTCAAAGGGCTGAAACTCGACGACCAACCCTATACCCATAACCAGTCGGTCAACCTCAATTACACCGACAAGGACTTCTACGGCCAGGGCCTGCAACTGGAAAGCTACTGGCGTCGCGCCGATGCACTGTTCTTCCCGGACCTGTCGCGGGGCAAGGCCGGGATCTCCGACAACAACAGCGTGCAGGATGTCTACGGCCTGCGCGCGGCCATCGACACGCCGCTGCCGGCCATCGGCAGCGCCACGGGCAACCTGGTCTGGGGCGCCGACTATGATCATGAGCGCTCCCGTCAACGAGGTGATCAATACACGCTCAAGGGCCTGACCTACACCAAGACCGGCACCACCTACGAGCTGGGCCCGGACATCGAAACCACCACCAGATCGCTGTTCGGGCAGATGTCCTGGGACATCGGTGACTGGACCTTGCGTGGCGGTGTGCGCCGTGAATGGATCGAAAGCGACATCTCCGACAGCATTGCTTATGGTCAGATCGTCCAGACCGGCGTACGCGCAACGCTGCCCGGCGACACCCTCAAATACGATGCCACGCTGTATAACCTGGGGGCGGTCTACCA
Organism: Pseudomonas sp. LS2P72; assembly: GCF_054897865.1. Taxonomy (NCBI): domain Bacteria; kingdom Pseudomonadati; phylum Pseudomonadota; class Gammaproteobacteria; order Pseudomonadales; family Pseudomonadaceae; genus Pseudomonas; species Pseudomonas sp. LS2P72. Next base: position 2,097,381 of record NZ_CM142708.1, on the reverse strand, counting down.
CCTGAGTGAAAACCAGGACATCTTCGCCAATTACAGCCAGGGGTTTTCGCTGCCGGATATCCAGCGCTTCATGCGTGACGTCAGCAGCACCTTCGACATTCAGAGTCTCAACGCCCAGGCCATCAAGGTCGACAGTTACGAGCTGGGCTGGCGCGGTAACTGGGACCAATGGCAGGCCGATGTCACCGTGTACGAAAACACCTCGGACGTGACCCAGTTCTACGATGCCAATGATCGCGTATTACGCCTGATCAACCAGAAAGAGCGAGTTCGCGGCATCGAAAACAGCCTGACCTACCGCGCGACCGATCACTGGTCGGTGGGTGGCACTTACGCCTGGGCCAAAGGCGAGACCGAGCAAAACGGCAAATGGATCGATCTGCCGGCCACACGCATCTCACCCGCCAAGACCACACTGTTCGTCGGCTACACCGAAGACGACTACACCCTGCGCCTGCAAGGCATGCATTTGTCCAGTTACGACGCCGCCGCCAAGGACAATAACGGACGCGACATCGAAGGCTATACGCTGGTGGACCTGCTCGGCTCCGTGCAACTGCCGGTCGGTCGTCTTGAAGGCGGGGTGTACAACCTGACCAACCGCACCTACCAGAACCTGTTCACCCAGGCCAACGCCAGAGCGCCGTACGCCAATGCCGAAGGTCGGACGTTGAGCATGAGCTACTCGGTCGACTGGTAAAAACAGGAGCCGGCTTGCCAGCGATGCGATTTGCCAGGCATACCGTGTCGCGGCAATCGCCGGCAAACCGGCTACAGGGTTAGAGGCCGCGCACATCCCGATCTTCGATCGGCCGGCTCTGGCGCAAGCGTTTGCCGCCCAGCACCACCCAGTCGATCAGACGGAACAGGCATTCAATGCCGAACGACAACAGCAACGCCCCGCTCATGCCCCAGATCATTGCTTCCGGCGTCAGCAGGATCTGGTAGCTGTAGCCGTTCCAGGTTTCCTTGCGAATATCCGGATCAGCCGCCAGTGCAACCTGCAGGAGGCGGATGTACCACGGGCCCTGCATGGCCTGGAACTGTTTATCCAGGGCCAACTGACGGGTCAACAAGGTGCTCAGGCTGTCGGCATCGCTGCGAAAGATCGGGTCTTCGCTGGCGCGGTAATGGGCCACCAACGCCTGCATGTCACCCTTGAAGAACTGATTCGCCGTGCCCTGAAAACCGCTCAGACCGGTCTGCGCCTCAATCAGATGCGCTTCGACCCGTTTGGCATAATCGCTGATGAACCCTGGCACCTGGACACCGATCAACAGGCCCGCCGCAAACAACACCAGCCGTAGATAACTGAGCAACATGAGGGGAAATCCTTATTCGGTCTTGCCCTGGCTGACGCATTCACCGCGTCGCCAGAGGCTCCATTGGCCCGGTTCGTAGCGGGTCCAGGTTTCGTTTTCGGTCAAGGGTTCGGTGGCGATCACCGTGACCACGTCGTTGGGCGTGGTTTCGGCCTGGAAGTCGACGATCACATCGACGTCCTTCAAGCGCGCCGGGCCAAAGGGTGCACGACGAGTGATGTGCGCCAGTTTGGTCGAGCAATAGCAGAACAACCAATCGCCATCGCTGAGCAGGCAATTGAACACGCCTTTGCTGCGGTATTCGGCGCAGGCGGCCACCAGATCTGGCAGCAGTTCTTCGACCTCTACCGGCTCCGGGAACGCGGCGCGCACGCGGTTGAGCAAATCGCAGAACGCCGCTTCGCTGTCGGTATCGCCGACGGGGCGGTAAAAACTCTTGATCGGTTGAAACTCCGCGAGCTGGCCGTTGTGGGCGAAACACCAGTTACGGCCCCACAGTTCGCGCACAAACGGATGGGTATTGGACAGGCAGACCTTGCCGACATTGGCCTGGCGGATGTGCCCGATCACCACTTCACTCTTGATCGGATAGCGCTGCACCAGGTTGGCGACTTCGGACTCACAGCTCGCCGCCGGGTCCTGAAACAGGCGCAGGCCACGACCCTCGTAAAAGGCGATGCCCCAGCCGTCACGGTGCGGACCGGTGCGGCCACCGCGCTGCATCAGCCCGGTGAAGCTGAACACGATATCGGTCGGCACATTGGCGCTCATGCCCAATAACTCACACATGCTCGGATTCTCGCTGAAAGGCAGGGGCAAGGTTACAGACGCGGTTCGACCCGCGATCGCTGAGGGTTGCTCGGCACCGGTGGACGACCGTAACGATCATCGCCCGCACCGCCGAAAGGATGATCCTCTTCAGCTTCATCGGCCCGGGCCGTAGCCTTGGCAGCGGCAGCCTGTTCCTTGCGAGCGTTGGACGCACGTTCGAGAGGGAACCGGATCGCCACGAACACCAGGTAAATGCCGAAGGCGATCATGCCGTACATGAACAGGTCGGACACCGCGCGCCAAGCGTTGTTGCCGACTTTGAACAGCAGATCAAGGGCAGTAATGGCGATGGCCGGAGCGACCTTTTCCTTCACCGGATCAATGATGGTCGGGCTGAACAGCAACACGGCAACCAATAGCCGCAGCGGCTCACGCAGCCAGCGCCACATCCAGCGGGTGATACGCATCCACACCAACAGGCAGCCCAAAGCGGCGAAGGCGTAGAGGCCCCAAGCGATCAGATAGTCGTTCTCGGTCATGGTGTCCATGGCAAGGCAGGCAAAGAGGCGCTTATAGTAACGACTTTTCGCACGTCAGGCTTGCTCCAATGCCAGTGTAGGAGCCGAGCTTGCTCGCGATGGCGATCTGTCAGGCACATCAATATTGACCGTGCCGGCGCCATCGCGAGCAAGCTCGGCTCCTACACTGCCGTCTGCGAAGCCCTTATTCTGTACATTGTCCGAGAGTCCTTCATGCCCCTATCCGTCAACGTTTCCGACGCTCCCATTGCCCGCAAGGCCGAAGGCGACGACCCGTATGCCTGGCTGCAGGAGCGCGACACCGACGCGGTGCTCGACTACCTGAATGCGGAAAACCGCTATCAAGAGGCGCAAACGGCCGATCAGGCCGGGTTGCGTGAAACCCTGTTCGAAGAGATCAAGGGCCGGATTCTCGAAACCGATCTGTCCTTGCCCTCTCCTTGGGGTCCGTACCTGTATTACACGCGCACCACGGCCGGTGATGAATACGCCCGTCATTACCGCTGCCCGCGCCCGGCCGATGACAGCCTGCAGCTCGACGAAAGCCAGGAACAGCTGCTGCTGGACCCGAATGAACTGGCCAACGGCGGCTTCTTTTCCCTGGGTGCGTTCAGTGTCAGCCCGGACCACCAGCGTCTGGCCTACAGCATCGACTCCAGTGGCGAAGAGATCTACACGCTATTCGTGAAGGAATTATCCAGCGGTCGTGTCAGCGAACTGGAATTTCAGGATTGCGATGGCAGCATGACCTGGGCCAATGACAGCCTGACGCTGTTCTTCGGCGAGCTGGACGACACCCATCGCCCGCACAAACTGTTCCGTTATAGGCTGGACGGTACGGCCGCTGAAGAAGTGTTCCATGAGCCGGACGGTCGATTCTTCATGCATTGCTACCGTTCCAGTTCCGAGCAGCAATTGCTGCTGTCACTGGGCAGCAAAACCACCAGCGAAGTCTGGGTGCTCGACGCGTTTCAACCGCAGCAGGCGTTTACCTGCATCGCCCCGAGGGTTGAAGACCATGAGTACGATGTGGACCACGGCGCGCTCGACGGTCAATGGACCTGGTTCATTCGCACCAATCGCGACGGCATCAACTTTGCCCTGTACCACGCCGTAGATACCGGCCTAGCGCCGACCGAGGCCGACTGGCAGAACCTGATCCCGCACAGCGACACAGTGATGATCGAAGGCATGAGCCTGAATACCGGGGCCATGACCCTGAGCCTGCGTGAAGGTGGCTTGCCGATCATCGAAGTTCATCCGCAAGACCTGCCGAGCTACCGTGTGCAATTGCCGGATGCGGCCTACAGCCTGCACGTGCAGAACAGTCTGGAATTCGTCAGCGACAGAATTCGTCTGCGCTACGAAGCCTTGAACCGTCCGGCGCAAATCCGCCAACTGGTATTGGGCAGCGGCGAGCAGAAAGTCCTCAAGGAAACCCCGGTGCTCGGCCCGTTCGACGCCGATGCCTACGTCAGCCAGCGCCTGTGGGCGACCGCACCGGACGGTACGAAAGTGCCGATCAGCCTCGTCGTCAAACGCGAAGCCCTCGGTAAGCCGACGCCACTTTATCTGTACGGCTACGGTGCTTACGGTGAAAGCCTCGACCCGTGGTTCTCCCACGCTCGTTTGAGCCTGCTGGATCGTGGCGTGGCGTTCGCCATCGCTCATGTGCGTGGCGGCGGTGAACTGGGCGAAGCCTGGTATCGCGCCGGCAAGCAGGAACACAAACACAACACCTTCAGCGACTTCATCGCCTGCGCCGAACACTTGATCGCCAATGGCTTCACTACTTCACAGCAACTGGCGATCAGCGGCGGCAGCGCCGGTGGTCTGCTAATCGGCGCGGTGCTCAATCAGCGGCCGGATCTGTTCGGCGCGGCGATTGCTGAAGTGCCGTTCGTCGACGTGCTGAACACTATGCTCGACCCGGATCTGCCGTTGACCGTCACCGAATACGACGAGTGGGGCAATCCTGAAGAACCGGACGTCTATGAGCGGATCAAGGCCTACGCCCCGTACGAAAACGTCACCGCACAAGCTTATCCGGCGACCCTGGTGATCGCCGGCTACAACGACAGCCGCGTGCAGTACTGGGAAGCGGCCAAGTGGGTGGCGAAATTGCGCGCAACCAAAACCGACACCAATCCCCTGCTGCTCAAGACCGAATTGGGTGCCGGGCATGGCGGGATGAGCGGTCGTTATCAGGGATTACGTGACGTAGCACTCGAATACGCATTTGTTTTCAAGGTTTTGGGCATCGCCTGAGGAACTTGGCCCGGTGATTAGGTCTTAAGACCAGACACCGGGCCCGAGGCGACACAACTCCCCTTTGGGAGCGAGCCTGCTCGCGAAAGCGGTCGTTCAGTCGACATTGATGTTGAATGTGCTGGCCTCTTCGTCGGAACGCCGCCCGGAGCAGGCTCGCTCCCACAGGGGATTGGGGACGTCCAGAAAACCGGAACCAGACACAAGAAAAAGACCGTGACGACATGTCAGAACCGACCTTACTGAACAACGAAATTCGCGACTGGCTGATGGACTGTGGCCTGTTCGATCAATTGCTGCCGGCGGACTTCGCCACGGCCTCGGGCTACTTCAGCCTCAGCACCATTGCTCAGGGCGAAGAGATTTTCCACGAGGGGGATGCCGGTAGCTTCATGTGCATCATCCACACCGGCCAGGTGGCGGTGCAGAAAACCAACAGCGACGGGCACCTGGTGACCATGGCAACGTTACGCAGCGGTCGGGCGTTCGGCGAAATGGCCGTACTCGACGGCGAACGGCGCTCGGCCAGTTGCGTGGCCGCGAGCAATTGCCAGTTGCTCAATCTGGGCAAGGACTCGCTGGAAAAGATGCTCAACGATGCGCCGAAAATCGCTGCCAAAATCATCCGCGCCCTCGCCGTCTCCCTCTCCAAGCGCCTACGCATGGCCGATGGGCAACTGCTCTCGCAGCAGGTTTAACCACCGGGTGACTTGATCTTCGTGCTATTTGGCTCAAGACCCGGCAACGGTTGATCCTTGGTCGGAGGACTGGGCATCTCGATCGGCACCAGCGGTGGGCCACCACTGCCAGTTCCAGCCTTGGGCAAGGTGGTCGGGGTAATTTTCGGGTACGGCGCAGGGGTCGCGGTACCGGGCGAACCGGGCTGCGGCGCAGGGTTGGTTGGAATGGTTTGCAACTGCTGGGCCTGCACTGCAGTTATCGAGAGCGCGGCCAAGGCAATGACCGTTAGAATGGTGCGCTTCATCAATGGCTCCGTTGGCCTTGTGGTCTTTTTGCAGGCTACTCCCAACTGCGCGTGTTTGCCTTCCCCCTCTTCTGCCAATTTCTCCTCAAGTGAGCCCCATGAAACGTTTCGTTCTGCTCGACACCACTCCAATTCCTGAAAATGGCGGTGCCTTGTGCCTGTTCGAATACGGCGAGGATTTCGTCATCAAGATCCAGGGCGGCGACGGCGGGCAACTGATGAACACCCGCATGCACGGCTCGGAAGACGCTCTGGCGGAGATCCCGTGCCGTAAAGTGGCCGGCCGGCCAAATTCGCGCGTGCTGATCGGCGGCCTGGGCATGGGTTTCACCCTCGCCTCGGCCCTCAAGCATCTGGGCAAGACCGCTGAAGTGGTCGTCGCCGAACTGGTGCCAGGTGTGGTGGAGTGGAACCGTGGACCGCTGGGAGAGAAAGCCGGGAACCCGCTGCTCGACCCGCGGACGGTCATTCGCATGGAAGACGTGGCCAAAGTTCTGCAAGCCGAGCCGCAAGGTTTTGACGCAATCATGCTCGACGTCGACAACGGCCCCGAAGGCCTGACCCAGAAGGCCAACAGCTGGCTCTACTCCGCTGGCGGCCTGAGCGCCTGCGCCAAAGCCCTGCGGCCCAAAGGCGTGCTGGCCGTCTGGTCCGCGAGCGCTGACCGACAGTTTTCCGACAAACTGAAGAAGGCCGGCTTCAAGGCTGAGGAAGTCCAGGTCTTCGCCCATGGCAACAAAGGCACCCGCCACACCATCTGGATTGCCGAGAAGCTCAAGGGCTGAGCTAAACTCACGTCATAACCGTCATTAGTCTTTTTACAAAGGTGAACCCATGAGTTCGTCAACGCCACCGACCAACACGTCGAAACTGGACCGCATCCTTGCCGACAACCAGCGCGACAAGGAAATGGGCTACCGCGACAAGGCCCTGAAAATGTACCCGCACGTGTGCGGTCGCTGCGCCCGTGAGTTTTCCGGCAAGCGCCTGAGCGAACTGACCGTGCACCACCGCGACCACAACCACGACAACAACCCTCAGGACGGCTCGAACTGGGAATTGTTGTGCCTGTACTGCCACGACAACGAACACTCGCGGTACACCGATCAACAGTATTTCGGTGAAGGCTCGCTGAGCTCGCCGAAAATCGCCAAGGCGACGCATAACCCGTTTGCCGCGTTGGCCGGGCTGATGAAAAAAGAAGACTGAAGATCTTCAGTGCTTCGACCGGCCTCATCGTCGGAACGCCGCCCGGAGCCGGCTCACTCCCACAGGGATCCTGAGTGTTCACACCTATCATGTGTACTGAAGATCCAGTGTGGGAGTGAGCCTGCTCGCGATAGCAATCGTCCGGACACCGCCAATCTCAAACCAATCCCCCGTATAATCGCCGTTTTTTCCCCGAAGGCACCCGCTCGTGGCAGACAAACGGTACAGCTGCATTGGTTTGTATAACCCCAAATCACCGGAGAACGTCGGTTCGGTGATGCGCGCCGCTGGCTGCTATGGCGTGGCCTCCGTGTTCTACACCGGCAAGCGTTATGAACGCGCCGCCGACTTCGTCACCGACACCAAGCGCGTCCACTACGACATTCCGCTGATCGGCATCGACGACCTGAAAAAAATCCTCCCGCTGGGCTGCGTTCCAGTCGCTGTGGAACTGGTGGACGGCGCCCGTTCGCTGCCGGAATACACCCATCCGGACCGCGCGCTTTACATCTTCGGCCCGGAAGACGGCTCGCTGGATAAAGAGATTCGCGACTGGTGCGAAGACGTGGTCTACATCCCGACCACCGGTTGCATGAACCTGGCGGCCACCGTCAACGTCGTGCTCTATGACCGCCTGTCCAAGGGACTCAACACCCGCTCCGGGGCGAAATTTCGCTGATTCAGCGCACATCCGATGGAACAAGCCGCCCGCCTCGGGAGTCAGCTTAAGTATCTATTCCTGAAGCAGCTATTCCCGACTGGAGACAGATCATGAGCGAACTCAAACGCGTAGAACGCATCGAATCCACCCCGTTCCAGACTCACACCGAGCAGAACGTGCAGGGTTGGGAACGCATCGGTTCCCTGGCCGGCGGCGTGGTGATGGTCGGCAAGGGCCTGCGTCGCGGCGGTCTGTTCGGGTTGATTCAAGTGGCGATCGGCGGTGTGGCCCTGGCGCGTGGTATTACCGGGCACAGTTCGGCGAAAAGCCTGCTGGAGAAAAGCCGCCAGGACATGAACAACGTGCGGGCGAAAATTCAGCGGGCGGGTGAAGAGTTGAACCGGTTGAAGGCGAATGCTGATGCGGCGACCAATACCGCTACCGTGACCGGTAATGATTCGTTGAAGTCGCCTAAACCCGGGGCTTAATCCAGACGATGTAGTGAGGCTTAAGGCCTCTTCGCGGGCAAGCCTTGCTCCTACAGGTGCTGTGTCGATCACGACATTTGTGAACGACACTCAACCTGTAGGAGCAAGGCTTGCCCGCGATGGCGGTATTACTGAAGCAACCCGGTATCGAGAACTTGGGAAGATTCACCGATGATGCTTTCGGCCAACTGAACAAATTCCGTGGTATCCACACTCTCCAGATGCATCGCCCCGCGCAACACATCATCCAGCGAACGCTTGTTGCGGGTCTTCAGGCGAATCTCGCGGTCCAGCTCCTGCAATAACACGACCGCTTTTGACACCTGCGCCGGGCTGACCTGCTCAGCGCGCAAGGTTGTGACGTTCTGGCTGTCCTTGGCCAACTTCTTCTGCAAACTCTCATACCGCTCATCACTCATGCCGCCGGCGCGGCGCACCAGTTCGATGGCGTAATACTCGGCAAATCCTTCGCTGATCCAGTCACTGCGCTGCTGGTCGTTGATTCGTCCGAACACCTGCGCCAATTCCCGCACCAGCGCACTGCTGCCGCTTTCGCTGACCAGCGGCAGACGGGTGTTCAGATAGATCGATTCGCGCGCGCCCAGACTGCCGCGCCACATCGGGTCGTTGGCGCCGACAATCAACAGTTTGACGGGATGACGGGGGTACACCGCCTGCACTTGCGGCCAGACAAAGGTCAGCAGCGTCAGCACATCCATGCGGCGCATCCCTTGGCCTTGGGGCGAGGCGACGGTGACTTCGGTTTCCCCAAGCCGCGTGCGACGGCTGCCGAGGTGGCCGGCGAGCATCCAGCCCGTGGGCCGGTCGAACAAGCGAAAAACGTTATCGACCCGAAATTTGTTCTTGCCGATTCGCGGCCAGGCGGTTTCAACGCTTTTCCAGCCGGCGGGCAGTTCGAATTCAAGGCGTGAAACCAGCTCGATGCCGTCCGGCTGATCGAGTTTGGCCGCCGGCACCAGATCGTCGCCGCGCATCAGCGCCCAGGTTGGCGTCATGCGTGTATCGAAGCTGCCGCTCTTGCGCCCGTGGCTGATGCGTACGCGGTAGGTCAGGCTGGCCTTGTCGGCGGCCGGACGCCAGACACCACGGGCCTGCTTGCCCGGCGTGAGCTGCCATTGGCCGTCGGCCTTGAAATCGCTGTAGTGGCTGCCATCGCCCAGATCGAAATCCAGACTGCGCACCGCCGAACCCTGAGCCAGGGTCAGCCGCACTTCAGCCTGATCGCTTTGCGGCAACAGGCGCACGTGGTAATCCAGATCAACCTTCTTCGTCGCCCACGCGGACGAACCCAGGACCAAAAGCCCAAAGGCCAACGCCAGCCGCAATCCCACAGCCATACACACTCCTTGTGGCGAGCGAGCTTGCTCGCGCCGGGCTGCATAGCAGCCCCGAATTCTAGTAATCACCGCCGGTTTTGAGTGGGAATTAACCCGCCCGAAAAATCAGATGGTCTTCCCAATCGTCTTCGGCCACGCTGCCTTCGGCGAGCATGCGCCCGGACTGGGAAATACGTTCGTGGTGCACCGCATCGCGATCACCGCACACCAGGTGATGCCAAAGCGGCAGGTCCTTGCCTTCACTGACCAGTCGATAGCCGCAGGTCGGCGGCAACCATTTGAACTCATCAGCCTTGCCTGGCGTGAGCTGGATGCAGTCGGGGACGAAATCGCGGCGGTTCGGGTAATCGGTGCACTGACAGGTTTTCAGGTCCAGCAGCTTGCAGGCGATGCGTGTGTAATAGACGCTGTTGTCGTCTTCATCTTCGAGCTTTTGCAGGCAGCACAGGCCACAGCCGTCGCACAGCGATTCCCATTCCTCTTGATCGAGTTGATCGAGGGTTTTGCGTATCCAGAACGGTTCGACTTTGGCGACCATGGCTCAAGCATCAACATCAGGTGGTGAAAAGGCCGCCAGTCTAGTGCCAAGGCCCTTGTGGGCCAAGCGTTGGCGACTGCCGGTAAGAACGAGCTTGTCAGTTATTGCGCCGCCCAGTAGGGTTTTGCGTCGCCCCTCACCTTCAAACGTAGCAAGGAATCTCCTGATGAGTGCCAATCCACGCGTTGCCGACTATGCCATCCACCCTCAGTTCACCGATCGCTGGTCGCCCCGCGCCTTCACCGGTGAAAGTATCCCGGAAGAAACCCTGCTGAGCTTCTTCGAAGCCGCGCGCTGGGCGCCATCGGCCTACAACTCGCAGCCTTGGCGGTTTCTGTACGCACGTCGCGACACGCCGAATTGGGAGCGCTATCTGGGGCTGCTGAACGAATTTAACCGCAGCTGGGCGCAACACGCCTCGGCACTGGTGATCGTGATCTCGAAAACCACCTTCGCGGTGCCTGGCGCCACCGAAGAAACCCCGGCCTTGTGGCACACCTTCGACACTGGTTCCGCTTGGGGTCATCTGGCACTGCAAGCGAGCATCAGCGGCTGGCACACCCACGGCATGGCCGGTTTCGACCAGGACCTGACCCGCAAGGAGCTGAACATTCCCGAGGGTTATGCGCTGCACGCGGCGGTGGCGGTGGGCAAACTGGGCGACAAGGCGACGCTGGCGGACTATCTGCAAGCACGTGAAGAACCGAGCCCACGTCGTCCGCTGAGCGAGTTGGCCGCCGAAGGCGACTTCACCCTCTAAGCCACACCGAAGATCTACTGTAGGAGCCGAGCTTGCTCGCGATGGCGGTCTCACAGTCAACGATGATGTTGAATGTGATTGCCTCATCGCGAGCAAGCTCGGCTCCTACAGGTTCAAAGGATGGATTTAATACCCGCGCGAGAAATCCACTTCCCCGCGCAATGCCTCACCCGCCTGATACGCCCGCAGGTTCTCGACAAACAGATTCACCATCATCGATGGCGAGGTCGGTGCCGAGCTGTGGCCGGTCAGCAGCAAGCCCCAAGCGGTCCAGAACGGATGACGTTGCGGCAACGGCTCCTGACGGCAGACGTCGATCACCGCACCGGCCAGATGCCCTTCTTTCAAGGCCTCCACCAAGTCCGCATCGACCACTGCCACGCCGCGCCCGACGTTGATGAACAATCCGGTCGGCTTGAACTGCTTGAACAGCGCCGCGTCGTACAGGTCGTGGGTGTTCGGCGTATTGGGCAGCAGATTGATCACGTAATCCACTTCACCCACCAGACGCGGCAGATCAGCCAGCGCCCCGACTTCGACAAACGGCACCTGCTCGCGGGCTTCACTGGCGATGCCGTACAACTCCATGCCAAACGGCACAAGGAACTGCGCCACGGTCTGGCCGATGTCACCGGTGCCGACGATCAACACTTTGCGCCCGGCCAGGCTTTGGCCCTGGCGACTGTCCCACTTGCGCTCGACCTGGCTGACCAGCCGCGGCAGCACTTCGCGCTCGTGACCGAGCATGTAGGTCAGCACGTACTCGGCCATGACCTGACCGAAAATCCCCACCGCCCGAGTCAGGCGATAGTGCCGAGGCAAGCCGTCGGCCAGCAGCGGCGTGATGCCCGCCCAGGTCGATTGCAGCCATTGTGGCTCGTGGCCCTGACGCAGCAAGGTCGCCAGCAAGTCCGGCTGACCGAGCCAGATCGGACAATCAGCGGCCTGGCTGGCCAGTTCGGCGGAGTCGCCGCTGGTCAGCACTTCCAGGTCGGGCGCTGCTTGACGCAACAGCTGGGCGTACACCGGGTGGTCGTGTTCAGCAATCAGAACGCGCATGGTTCAAACCTTTCAAAAACAGTGCAGACGGCCGCCGATGGAGTAACGCTCCATCGCCCTGGCCCTCGCCAAAATCATTCCAGTGTTTCATAAAGGCTCTGAACAGAGCCTGTCTGCCGATTACATCGGGTCGTTGCGGCGCAGTAACTCTTCCGGCAAGTGTTCGATGTACTCGTCTTCGGCCGGCGGCATTTGCAAGTGGTAACCCTGCTTCTCAAGGTTTTCCAGCACCACGGTGATGTCCTCGCGCGACAGTTTGCGCTCGGGGGTCAGCACCAGGTCGAAGGCGTGATGCGGTTTGCCGAAGGCGGCCATCAGACTTTCCGGGACGCGCTCCAGTGCATCGCTTTTGAGCACATAGAGGTACATCTCGTTTTTCTTCAGGCTTCGATAAATGGAGCAAATACGTTTCAAGGCTGTTCTCCGGCGGTGGCCAGGCTGTCGAGCAGCGCCTGGCCCATCAATTCGCGGCGCCAGCCACGCAGCGAATCAGGCAATTGGTAAGGACCGTTGGGGTAGCCGCTCTTGAGCAGCGCTTCCAGGGTTTTCTTGCGCAGCATCAGCTCTGGCGCAATGTTCAGGCGTTCGGCTTCGGCCTGGCCGATCGCACGCAGCTGTTTGACCAGCGTGGCGGCGTCCACCGGCAAAGGCTCCGGCACCGCTGGCGGCCATTGATCAGGCGACACACTGCCAGAGCGCTTGATCAGATCAAGCAGAAATTCGCCGTCCTGACGCACGGTACGCGGGTGCATGTCTTCGATTTTCGCCAGCGCGCCGAGGTTGTCCGGCTGAGTCCGCGCCAGCGGCCACAAGGAATGCTCACGCACGATGCGGTTGCGCGGCAAATCACGGGCGCGGGCCTCACGCTCACGCCAGGCACACAGCTCACGCAACACGGCGAGTTGGGCGCGGGAGAGTTTCCAGGCCAGCTTGGCTTCGCGATAGACCTCATACGGATCAACTTCGCGTCGCAGGTTGGCCACCAGCTCGGCGCCGTCTTCCAGGACCCAGGCGTACTTGTCGTCGGACAGCTTCGGGCGAAGCTGTACGAAAACCTCCGCCAAGTGCAAAGCATCTTCGGCGGCGTAGCTGATTTGGGTGTCGGAAAGCGGACGTTGCAGCCAGTCGGAACGGGTTTCGCCCTTGGGCAGGTCGATGCCGAGCACTTCCTGCACCAACCGCGAATAACCCATGGAAAAACCCAGGTTCAAGTAAGCGGCGGCCAACTGAGTGTCGAACAGCGGCGCTGGCAGGCTGCCGGTCAGGCGCAGCAGGACCTCGAGGTCTTCGCTGCACGCATGGACGACTTTGACCACGGCCGGGTTTTCCAGCAATTCGGCCAGCGGCTGCCAGTTGTCGATGGTCAGCGGGTCAATCAGGTAAGCGCGTACGCCATCGCCGATCTGCAGCAGGCCTGCAATCGGATAAAAGGTGTCGACCCGCATGAATTCGGTGTCGAGGGCAACGAATGGCAGCTGCTGCCACTCGGCGCAAAACTGACCGAGGCTATCGTTGTCGCGAATCCAGTGAATATCGATGGCCACACGGCTCTCCCTTGAAGAATGGCGCGCAGTATATATCGCCCCCGGCGATTTCCGCGCATCCACTGAACAAGAGCTTTAGCGAATATGCCTGCCAAACAGCAAGAAATGTCTGACAAGCGGAGACTAGCCGGCGTTACGCAGTAGGTTGAAGACCTCACTCCTTGGCCAATACGCCGTCGATCACCGTACCGCGACACCCGGCAAACATATCCAGGTCCTGGTTGTAGACCTTGCTCTTGACCTCCAGCAAACCGAGCATCGAATGGAACAGGTTGTCCTGGCTCAAGGGCTTTTCGCGACTCAGTTGCAGGCAATGGGTGTCTACCGAGAACGACTTTTGATAGCTGTCGGAAAACCAGGCCAGCATCGCGACATGCTTTTGTTGTTCCGGTGCCAGCATGTAAGGCGTGCCATGCAGGAACAGGTTGTACTCGCCCAGGGATTCGCCGTGATCCGACAGATAGAGCATCGCGGTGTCGACTTTGTCCTGATTGTTACGCAACAGATCGATCAGGGTGGACAGCACGTGGTCGGTATACACCAGGGTGTTGTCGTAGCCATTGACGATGCTTTCGCGACTGCAATTGTTCAGGGCGTTACTTTCACACACCGGGGTGAAGCGCTCGTATTCTTTCGGGTAGCGCTTGAAGTATTCCGGACCGTGACTGCCCATCTGGTGCAACACCAGTACCGTGTCTTTATCCAGGGTATCGATGAAGTGCTGCAAACCCTGCAGCAGGATTTCATCGCGGCATTCGCTATTGGCGCAAAGCACCGGGTCTTTCAGGTTACTGACGTCGTCGAGGGTGACCCGATCGCAAGTGCCTTTGCAGCCCGATTGGTTATCGCGCCAGATCACGTCGAGCCCCGCTCGTTTGAGTACGTCCAGCAGGCCTTCCTGGTTCTTTGCCTTGCTGGCGTTGTAATCCTTGCGGCCCATGTCGGAGAACATGCACGGCACCGACACCGCTGTTTCTGTCCCGCAGGAATGCACATCGGTAAAAGCGATCAAGCCGGCTTCTTTATCCAGTTTGGGTGTGGTGTCACGGTCATACCCCAGGATACCGAAGTTCTCGGCCCGGGCACTTTCGCCCACCACCAGCACGGTCAGGGATTTGCGGCCGTGGGTTTGCCAGGCGGGATTTCGCTGGGCATCTTCGCCCAGTTTGATAAAGGGCTGCTGTGCAGACGCGACCTGCTCACGCAGATAGCCGAAAGAGGCACTGATGTAGTTGCTTGGCACCACCATCAAGCGCAGTTCATGATGATTGCGAAACAAAGAAGACAGGCCCTGATAGTTGACCAGCGCAACGCCTCCGATGACTGCAACCGACGCGACACTTACCAACACCTTACTTAATAGTTCATGGTGCCAGCGACGGTAATTAATCGGGGTGTTCCATAACAACAACGAAGGCAAGACACCCAACAGTCCAATATAAACAAACAGCTTCAAGGACAGTAAGTCGCGAACCTCGGCCGGGTTGGTTTCTGCGAAGTTACGCAACATACCGGCGTCAATCAAAACACCATATTGACTCATGAAATACGCCACGCCCGCACTGACCATGAAGATCAGCGTCAGCACCGGTTTCATCACGGACCGGAAAGCCAGCAGGGTCAGCACAATGTTGAAGGCGGCCAGGATCATCAACCCGAAAGCCACGCGCATGACGATGCCTTTACCGTCCGATGCCGTGATGTCAAACAGGTGTTGCCAGAGAACAAGGTTGAAGCCCGTTAATAGATAGGCACTGGCAATCAGTGTCACCCACTCGGGGCGGGCGGCTTTAATTTTCAACATGATGGTTCCTGAAAAGAAGTGCCTGCGGTAAATGTGAAAATTTCATTTACCGAGACAGCACTAACTTTAGGCAGCCAACCATCAATTTTTTGTGAAAAAGAAGCCAACGATTAGTTGGCTCATGGCACTAGGCCAAAACTTTTAACTTATTTGAGAATGATTCAGGCTCTGTTCAGGCTTGATGCAAATACCAGCGCCAATCCTGTTCGCCGACTTCACCCATGAACTGTCGATACTCGGCACGTTTTACCGCCAGGTACACACCGAGGAACTCACCGCCGAATGCTTCCCTCGCCCAGGTGGATCCTTCCAGTGCTCGCAAAGTAGTCAGCCAGTCAGTCGGCAACAGTTCCGTGGCCTGGGCGTAGCCATTGCCCTCCACCGGCGCGCCAGGATCGAGTTGTTCGCGAATACCGCGATGGATCCCGGCCAGAATCGCCGCGGCCGCCAGATACGGGTTGGCGTCGGCGCCACAGATACGGTGTTCGATATGCCGGGAAAACGCCGGCCCGCCGGGCACGCGCAAACTTACGGTGCGATTGTCCACGCCCCACGTGGGTGCCAGCGGCGCATAACTGTTGGTCTGGAAGCGACGGTAAGAGTTGGCGTTCGGGCAGAACAGCAGCAATGAATCGAGCAGTGTACTGAGCATCCCGCCGACCGCTTGTTTGAGCAGCGGCGTGCCGTCCGGGGCTTCGCTGGCGAACAGGTTGTTGCCGTCCTTGTCCGCCAGGCTGACGTGCATGTGCATGCCAGTGCCCGCCAGGTCATCGAACGGTTTGGCCATGAAGCACGCCGTCATCCCGTGCTTGTGGGCCACGCCTTTGACCAGCCGTTTGTAGCGCACCGCTTCATCCATCGCCTGCAAGGCATCGGTGCGGTGTTCGAGGGTGATTTCCACTTGCCCCGGTGCGTATTCGGAAATCGCCGTGCGCGCCGGAATGCCCTGGAGTTTGCAGGCGCTGTAGAGATCGGCCAGAAACGGTTCGATCTGTTCCAGTTCACGCAAGCCGTAGACCTGAGTCCCTCGCGGCCGCCCGCCATCGACATCCCGCGCCGGTTGCGGCCGACCGTTGCTGTCGCGCTGCTGATCCAGCAGATAGAACTCCAGCTCTGCCGCCATCACCGGGTAATAACCGTCGGCCTGCAAACCTTCGATGACTTTCGCCAGCAGATGCCGTGGATCGGCAATCGTCGCGGGCATGCCCTCCTTCGGGTGCATGCTGACCTGCACCGCCGCCGTAGGAATCAGCCGCCACGGCATGCGCGTCAAACTGCCGCTGATCGGGTACGCCCGGCAGTCGATATCGCCAACGTCCCAGACCAGGCCGGAGTTTTCCACGTCATCGCCGTTGATGGTCAGGCCAAGAATGGTGCTCGGCAATGGCCGTCCGCTTTCGTACACCGCCAGCAATTCATCGCGGTGCAGCAACTTGCCCCGCGGTACGCCGTTGTTGTCGAGGATGAACAACTCGAACATCTCGATATCCGGGTTCTGTTCCAGAAAGGTCAGGGCTTCTTGTGTGGAGGCGAAAGATGTCGTGGCAACACTCATGGGAATTCTCTTATTTCCGCGTCAGGCAAACGCTCAGGCGTCGCCGCTTGATCCCGGCGCATAGCGCGGGACCTGTAAGAACAATCAACGGGAAATGCAGGAATCCGGTGGGCGCGCGTGACGGCAGTGCCACAGCGCCCAAAAGGCTAATTCGGAGGGAAGTGCGACGGGACAACCGTCCATAGATAAAACCGCAGAGAACAGGTGAGCAGCAGCGTCACACGGGAGGTTAAGTCGTTAAATCGGGATTTGAAGAACTTTGGTTGCGACATGGCTAAACATTCTATAGACATCCTAGATCCCCTGTAGGAGCGAGCCTGCTCGCGAAGGCGGCGTGACAGTCGATGTTTATGGAAACTGACACTCCGTCTTCGCGAGCAGGCTCGCTCCCACAGGGGATCAGTGTCTCGGTAGAGGTATTTAATTTCTAAATACTGCTCCGGACTTTCTGATTTGCGGCCCGCAGGCCTCGCGCGCCTAATCGGCTCCTTGTCATTCAAGGTCCGATAGATGGAAAACGTTCGCGCAACCTCTCGCCCCGCCCTCTGGCTGATGTTCAGCATCATTCTTGTCGCCCTGAACCTGCGGCCTTCCATGGCCGCAGTCGGTCCTTTGCTGTCGGCGATTCGCGGTGACATTGCACTGAGTTTCAGTCTGGCCTCGCTGTTGACCATGCTGCCAGTGATGGCGATGGGGCTGGCGATGTTCTTTGGGCTGAGCATCAGCCAACGAATCGGCGAACAACGCACCGTGGTGCTCTCGCTGCTGATCATCGGCGTGGCCACAGTGTCGCGGTTATTCCTCGATTCGGCGGCTGAACTGATCCTCAGCGCCGTGCTGGCGGGTATCGGTATCGCGCTGATCCAGGCATTGATGCCGGCGCTGATAAAATCCCGCTTCAGCGATAACGTTTCCGTGTGCATGGGGCTCTACGTCACATCAATCATGGGCGGCGCAGCGATTGCGGCGTCGTTTGCGCCGCTGGTGATGATCCGCACCGGAAGCTGGCGTGTAGGCCTGGCGATCTGGGCGGCGCTGGCGCTGGTCGCGTTGCTGTTTTGGCGCGTGCAACGTGAAAGGCTGCCAGCGCAGCCTGCTCAGGCGCAGCGAAATGGCTCTTTCTTCGGCAATTCCCGCGCCTGGTTACTCGCCATCTTCTTTGGCCTGGGCACGGCGTCCTACACCTGTGTGCTGGCCTGGCTGGCGCCGTACTACGTGGAAAAGGGTTGGAGCGAACAAAACGCCGGGTTGCTGCTGGGTTTCCTAACCGCCATGGAAGTGTTGTCTGGCCTGCTGACACCCGCCATCGCCAACCGCAGCCGTGATCGGCGCGTGGTCCTGGTGGTGTTGCTGGTGCTGATCATGGCCGGTTTCTGCGGGCTTGTTCTCAGCCCGCAACACCTGACACTGTTGTGGCCATGCCTGCTGGGGCTCGGCATCGGCGGACTGTTCCCGATGAGTCTGATCGTGTCCCTGGATCATCTGGACAATCCCCAGCGTGCCGGCGGCCTGACGGCGTTCGTGCAAGGCATCGGCTACCTGATCGCCGGTCTATCGCCGCTGATTGCCGGGTTGATCCGCGATCAGCTCGGCAGCTTCGAATGGGCCTGGTGGTCACTGACCGGCGTCATGGCACTGATGATCCTGATGGTTTTGCGCTTCGATCCACGGCATTACGCCCGACACATTCACTGACCCGGACACCCCACCATGAAGCACACCGGTTTCGTCGCCGCTCACGTCGGCATGCTGCTCTGGGCACTGCTGATCGCTGCTTCGTTTTCTGCGGCAGCGCAGGTCAGCCAGGCCATCGACCCGATCCTGCTGACCGGTTTGCGCCTGCTGTTCTGCGCCCTGGTGTTTTTGCCGCTGCTGCTGTTCAAGGGCGATACCGCCATGACCGCTCGCGGACTGTTCGGCCATGCCGTGCTCGGCTTGCTGCTGGCAGTGTATTTCGGCTCGCTGTTCGAGGCATTGCGCTACACCTCGGCCGTCAATACCGGAACGATGTTCACCTTGGTGCCACTGCTGACATTGCTGTTCGAAGCCGTATTGATGCCCGACAGCAACCTGAAACAGCGGGTGCTACCGATGCTGATTGCCGCTGCCGGGGCCGTGTTGCTGGTTTTGAAAGGCACAGGCCCGGGTGAGCTGCCTTCGCTGTATGCCGTGTCGGTGTATGGCGTCGGTTGCCTGGCGATGGCGCTCTACTCGCCCCTGAGTCAACGGCTCAAGGCCGGCAGCCTCCAGAGTCGCGGCCCGGTGGGCATGACTTTCTGGAACATGCTGTTCGGCGCGCTGTTTCTGCTGGCATTCTGTGGGTTCAGCGGCGGCTGGCGATCGGCGTCATTGCTGACCGTGAGCGATTTCTGGTGGCTGATGTACCTGGCGGTGTTCGCCACGCTGGCGACGTTCTGGCTGCTGCATCGGGCCATCGGCGTCATCGCCCCTTCCTCGGTTATTTCCTACATTTACCTGAGCACGCTGTTCCTGACATTGTTTCATTGGTTCTGGTTACGTCAGTCGCCACTGCCGCTGGAAATCATCGGCGCGCTGCTGGTGGGAATCGGTATGTGGGCACTGCTGATGTCCAGCCGCCGCGGGGTGCCTGCAGCCGTTCAAAGCTGAAGGCCTCTGGAACTGCCCCACAACTTTCCATGAAAACTCCTACAAGGCATTCTCCTGGCACCATCGTTCCGTTAGGATCACTCGCACAAGTTTGCGCACAGTCAGCGCAAGGAGCACAGCGAGACGAAGTGGATGTTGAACAGTAACTTGCTTAGAAAGCTCGATATGCAGGACCTCATGGTATTTATCGCCGTGTATGAGCAAAGCAGCGTCAGCGGTGTATCCGAAGCGCTCTGCGTCAGCCAGTCCACCGTGAGTTACTGCCTGAAGAAGCTGCGCACCAGTTTCGAAGACGAACTGTTCATCAATACCCGCGCGGGCATGCGCCCCACTTACAAAGCCAGCACCATGTACGCCCACGTGCTGAAGATCCTCGAAAGCATCAACCTGTGTCACGCCGGTGCGCCAGCATTCGACCCCACCCTGCAACCAGTCACCTTCAATATCTGCGCACCGGAATACTTCGAGCAGTTGATCCTGCCGCGTCTGTTGAGAAGCTTCGATTTTGCCGACCTTCCAGTCATGGTCAACATGCACAAGTTCGAAACCGACATCCCGGCCGAAGAGCTACGCGATGGCAGCCTCGACCTGGTGATTTGCTTCGGCCCGAACTTTCATCGTAATCATGGCGATTTCAAATCCCGGATGCTGCTGGAGGACGACCTGGTCTGTGTCTTCGATAAACGTGCCACGCCACCGGAACCACGTTTAAGCTTGCAAGCCTTCGTCGAGCGTCGGCACGTGTTCCCGACACCCTGGACTTCCACCACCAACATGGTCGACGGCTGGCTGGCGCAGCAGGCGAAAAAACGGCAGATCGTCGCGCGCTCCAACAGCTACAGCGCGGCACTGAAGATGATCACCGGCACCGACTTCATCCTGACTTTGCCTCGGCGTATCCAGCAATTGCTGGCCAACAACGCGATCTTCAATCATTGCGAAGCGCCCAGTGGCTTGCCGGGGTTCAGCCTCGACATGCAGTGGAGCCAGAATGTCGATCAGGACAGCGCCAACACCTGGCTGCGCGAGCAAGTGGTCAAGGCCTGCACCGAGCAGGAAATGGCCTGAAACTCAGTGGCTGATGGCAATCTTGGTGTAGGACTCTCGATCGATGTCGAGGATTTCCACGGCCAGTTGGACTTCAATGTCCGTCGGCCAATCACACAGCTCCTGCACCACGGCCAGCAAACTTTCGGACAACTGCTTCTTGATCTGCGGTGAGCGACCGCTCAACAGTGCCAGTTTCACATGCACAAAGGCTCGCTCAGCTAACACCGTGCCGACCTTGAACGTCTCAACCTTCACCGCTCGACTCTTGATGTCGTATTCGGCAGCAAACTGACCGGAAGCCACCAACGCATTGTTGAGCCGAATCAACGCCACGTCGGCATTGAGCTCGGGCAGGTTGGCGGTGTATTCCATGTGCAGGTGAGGCATGACTGAGCTCCTGAAAGTGGGCAGAAAGGTCGTACATATATCACAGCATCGCCCTACTCACTCGAGCGGTAAAAACGCGCGTTCACTCATGAATGCCTCCAGCCGCGACCTCAACCAGCGCTCGGCGGGGTCGGTATCGACATGGCTGAGCCAGACCATCGACAGATCCAGGGTCGGCGTCTTGAACGGGAACGGTTCCTTGAACAGCTGGCCAGACGCGGCCATCGCTTCGGCGGCGTAATCCGGCAGACTGGCGATCAGATCGGTCCCGGCGAGCAAGGCCGGTAGCGAGCTGTATTGCGGCACGGAAAGGACGACTTGGCGCGTACGACCAATCTCCGCCAGCCACTCATCGGCGTAACCACTGACATTGGCGGTATGGGAAACCAGCACGTGCGGTCGCGCGCAATATTCATCGAGCGTCAACGGTGTGTCCGATGCGTCGGCGCGCAAAATGCTCGGCAGGATGTGCCGCAACAACTTGCGCTTGGCGTTGGCCGGCAACCCGCGAGTCTGGCTGATACCAACGGTGATATCGCCGGACGCGAGCAAATCCGGAATCCGCCAGTAATCGACATGCTGCACCACGAACACCACCGTTGGTGCTTCCTGGCGCAAGGCACGCAGCAATGGCGGCAGCAGGCCAAACTCGACATCATCTGACAGCCCGATACGAAAGGTCATGGTGCTGCTGGCGGGGTCGAAATCATGGGTCAGACTCAACGCCACTGACAACGAATCCAGCGCCGGCGACAGGTGCAGAATAATCTCCTCGGCCCGCGCCGTCGGCTCCATACGATGCCCGACACGTATGAACAGCGGGTCATTGAACATCGTGCGCAAGCGATTGAGCGCCGAACTGATTGTCGGCTGACCGAGAAACAACTTTTCCGCCACCCGGGTGACGTTGCGTTCGAGCATCAGCGTTTCAAACACCACCATCAGATTGATGTCGGCCTTGCGTAGTTCGTTACGATTCATCCACTGACCCTGGTCCTAAATCTGATGACAGTTTAGGTAGCTGTCGCAATCGGCGTCTATGCGACTCAAGCAGTTTGCGTTTAATCCGGATTCAGGCAGCGGCACTCATAACCGTAAGACCGCCCGTTGCAACGAAGCTGCTCAGACCGAGCAGCTTCACCATCCGAAGCCTAGATTTCCTTGACCGGGGTCTGATCGTGGGTTCCTTTGATCAAACTGATGGCGTGCACACAATCAGACTTGTTGACGTACGCCTCCCCGCTGGCAATCGTTTCATGGTTACCCGCCCTCAAACGCCACCGCCATTGACCTTTGCCGGTCTGTGCGATGCCACGGGTTTGCCTGTAAATCTCAAAATACATTGCTCGCTCCTTGCGATTGCTGATGACGGCAGATCAGTGATCTGCGAAACCAGAGTAGATGAGGTTTTTTTGAGGCAGGGTCTTTCAATGTCAGGGGATGTTTCGCAGACAAAGCCTTGATTGGCGGGACGACCAACAGATTCGGGGGGCGGTAAATTGGGTGACTGCGCTAAGTAACTTTTCCCTTGAAGAAGCATATTTTTCTTACGCTGCGGTGCTGTCTGGTCCGACGCAAAAACTCTGGTTCACTGATTTTTCTGCTGAGTTGAATCGTCAACTGACAGGGCCAAAGGCTGTTCTTCCATCAGCACGGCATCTTCCTCGAGTTCTGTTTGAGGTTGAGCCGCTACCGTGGTGGTAACTGGGTCAGGATGGGGCAGGATATTCCGTACAGCCCTTTCAATCAGTGAAAGGACTCCATAGGTGATGAAGCCAAAGATAAGCCCAACAACCAAAATGCTCAAAGGGTGCATCTGCGCTGCATCGGGGCTTTCCAACATGTAGTTAAAAGCTTGAACAGCAACGGC
Source organism: Pseudomonas sp. LS2P72 (assembly GCF_054897865.1). NCBI lineage: Bacteria > Pseudomonadati > Pseudomonadota > Gammaproteobacteria > Pseudomonadales > Pseudomonadaceae > Pseudomonas > Pseudomonas sp. LS2P72. The sequence continues at coordinate 2,074,585 of NZ_CM142708.1, read as the reverse complement.
CAGGCAAGCCATAAATGCGGCCACCAGCTTCACAAACACCCAAAACCGTCGCCATCTGTTCATGCATTCCCCCGTCATCCGGTGATTTGCCCTGTATTGCATGATAGCTAATGACCAGGGTTACACCGAAAGCCATCGCTGGCAGAAAGGCGACTCTCTTCAGCAGATTGCGCAATCTGTTGATCGAAATCACTCGTTGATACAGCGTATCTTGGCGAAAGTAGCGGCAACACGGCTGCAGGGGTGCGAGGCGCTATTAGTTGCCTACGCCAAACAGGCTTTCGAGGCTCAGGATGAAAACTACTGACAAGTCGGGTGGCACTTCGGCTACTGCGCCAATCGAGAAGGCGTCAGGCAATGTCTGGCGCACCATGCCTGGCGGCATCTGGGCGCTGGGCTTCGTCTCGATGTTGATGGACATCTCCTCAGAAATGATCCATGCATTGTTGCCGCTTTATATGGTCACCGTCCTGGGTACCTCCGTTTTGGCAGTGGGTCTCATCGAAGGCATAGCCGAGGCTACGGCCTCGATCACCAAGGTATTCTCCGGGGCACTCAGTGACCAATTGGGCAAGCGCAAACTGCTCGCGGCGCTGGGTTATGGACTAGGGGCACTGTCCAAACCGATCTTTCCTTTGGCGGGCTCGCTGGACTGGCTGATCGGGGCTCGTTTTATCGACCGCATTGGCAAAGGTATTCGCGGCGCCCCGCGCGATGCGTTGGTCGCCGACATCACGCCGCCCGAGATACGGGGGGCAGCTTTCGGCCTGCGGCAAACGCTGGATACCGTGGGTGCATTCCTGGGACCGTTGCTGGCGATCGGATTGATGTGGCTAACCGCGAACCACTTCCAGACTGTGTTCTGGGTGGCCGTCATCCCGGCCTTCCTTGCCGTCGCGGTGCTGCTGGTGTTCGTTCATGAGCCCAAACAAGTAGAAGGGACGCGCCGGGTGCGCGCGCCTCTGAGCCGACGGGAATTAGCCCGACTGGGCGCTGGCTACTGGTGGGTGGTGGGTGTCGCTGCGGTGTTCACCCTCGCGCGTTTCAGCGAAGCCTTTCTGATTCTGCGCGGTCAGGCCATCGGGCTGGCGCCGATGTGGGCGCCGGCGGTGCTTGTCCTGATGAGCGTGGCGTATTCACTGTCAGCCTATCCCGCCGGGGCCTTGTCTGATCGTGTCAGCCGCGTGGCGGTGCTCGGCGCAGGTCTGGTATTGCTGATTGCTGCCGACCTGACTCTGGCATTCGCGCCGGGTATCGGTGGCCTGGTCGTTGGCGTCGTTCTATGGGGGCTGCACATGGGGCTTACCCAAGGGATATTCGCCGCCCTGATCGCCGATTGCGCGCCGGCTGAACTGCGCGGAACGGCATTTGGCATGTTCAATCTGTTGACCGGGTTGACCTTGCTGCTGGCCAGCGTCATCGCCGGCGCGTTGTGGGACACGGTAGGCTTCCAAGGCACTTTCTTGATGGGCGGGGGCTTTGCTGTTCTGACTTTGCTGGGATTGTGGGTGATCCAGGCGAGAGTTCCAGTTCGATAGTAAAGAGCGATACCGGCTGTGTGCGGAAAACTGCCCTAAACAAAACGCCAGAAACGAAAAAGCCCCTGAAATCTTTAACAATTTCAGGGGCTTAGTCTTATTCAATAATGGCGGAGAGATAGGGATTCGAACCCTAGGTACCGGTGAAGGTACAACGGATTTCGAATCCGTCCCATTCGGCCACTCTGGCATCTCTCCAACGGCGCGCATCATAACAACACTTTTGCCGGAAGCGAACCCCCTAAGCGAAATTTTTCCGTGCTATCAGATGCTTGCGTCGATTAAAGCGGTACGCCCAGACGATTGGCGACTTCTTCGTAGGCTTCGATGACATCACCGAGGCCCTGACGGAAGCGGTCCTTGTCCATTTTCTTGCCGGTGGCCTTGTCCCACAGACGGCAGCCGTCCGGGCTGAATTCGTCGCCCAGGACGATGGAGCCGTCGGAGAACACACCGAATTCCAGTTTGAAGTCGACCAGCAGCAGGCCGGCGTCGTCGAACAGTTTGCTCAGGACTTCGTTGACCTTGAGCGACAGTTCTTTCATGCGAACCAGTTGCTCGGCGGTGCCCCAACCGAATGCCACGACGTGGGATTCGTTGATGAACGGGTCGCCCTTGGCGTCGTCCTTCAGGAACAGTTCGAAGGTGTAAGGGTTGAGCTTCATGCCTTCTTCGACGCCCAGGCGCTTGACCAGGCTGCCGGCGGCGTAGTTACGCACGACGCACTCGACCGGGATCATGTCGAGTTTTTTCACCAGGCATTCATTGTCGCCCAGCAGTTTGTCGAATTGAGTCGGCACGCCGGCTGCTTCGAGTTTCTGCATGATGAAGGCGTTGAACTTGTTGTTCACCATGCCTTTGCGGTCGAGCTGCTCGATGCGCTTGCCGTCGAACGCCGAAGTGTCGTTGCGAAACAGCAGGATCAAGCGGTCAGCGTCGTCGGTCTTGAAAACCGATTTGGCTTTGCCGCGGTAGAGTTCTTCACGTTTTTCCATGATGGGCTCCGCTTGCTAAGTAGGTGGGCTAGGCGATGTGTCGCCAGTCGAGCCCTGAATCTTGATCGGCCAGTTGCAGCCAGTCCGGGTCGCACCCGAGGGTGTCGACAAAACATTGCCGGGCCAGCTGCGGCAGGTTGTTCTTGCTGCTCAGATGGGCCAGGACCAGATGTTGCAGGCCTTGCCAGCCCAACTCGGACACCAGGAATGCCGCCTGATGGTTGTTCAAATGCCCCAGCTCACCGCCTACCCGCAGCTTGAGAAAGTACGGGTAGTGACCGCGCGCCAGCATGTCACGGCAATGGTTGGCCTCGATCATCAACGCATCGAGGTCCCGATAGCCGTCCAGCACCTTGTTGCAATACGAGCCCAGGTCGGTCAACAGGCCGAAACGCCGCTCACCGTCACTGAAGACGTATTGCGTCGGCTCCTGTGCATCATGGGCCACGGCAATGACGCCGATGCTCAGTGCGCCGATCTGCAGTTGCTCGCCGCCGGCCAGAAGGCCAGCCGGTTCAATTGGTTTGCGCATCCCGCGCAGGGTGCCGCGACTAAGGTAGACAGGCAGATTGTAGCGCCGAGACAGCAAACCCACGCCATGCACATGGTCGGCATGTTCGTGGGTCACGAGTATCGCGCTCAACTGCGCAGGGTTCACACCCAGGCGCAGCAGGCGTTTTTCGGTTTCCCGCAGGGAGAAACCACAATCCACCAGCACATACGTGTCAGCGCTGGCTATCAGCGTGCCGTTCCCTTGGCTACCGCTGCCGAGAACGGCAAAACGCATGTGATCAGCCCAGGTTGTCCTGAATCACGCTCAACACTTTGCGCGCCACGTCTGCTGGCGCCACGGTGTTGATGTTTTTCTCGACGGTGACCTGGACGTTTTCGCCAACCTTGCTCAGGCGAACCTGATAACGCTCGGCACGGGCTTCAACTTCTTCCTTGTCCGGCTTGCTGCCGAACAGACCACTGAAGAAACCAGGCTTCTCGTCTTTCTTCTCGGCTTTTTCGGCCAGGTTGATGTAGTACAAGCCCAGACTGCGGTTGATGTCTTCAACGCGCCATTCGCCCTGTTCCAGCGCACGACCGACGCTCGACCAGGCACGATCCAGGTCGGTGCCGACGTTCAGGACAGGGTTACCACTGCCGTCTTCGCTCAGGCTGACACGACTTGGCGTATCGGAGTCACGCGAAGCCAGCATGGAGACCGAACCGCCCTTCTCCGAGATGCGGCTCATGCTCGCGAGCATGTCGTCGACCAGTGCCGCGTCCAGGCCAGTGTTGACCGAACGGTTGGTGAAGGCCACGTCGGAGGTGCTGCCGGCAGGACGCTCGGCGCTGACCACGTAGATTTCACTGGTGTTGCGCTGCACGCCTGGCTCGATGCGGACCCGCACACGGGTTTCGCTGTCGGCGCCGACACCGGCTGCGCTCAGGCGCTTGGCCATCGCGGCGGACAGTTCGTCGGAATGCTGCCAGGTGGTGGTGAATTCGCCGGTTTGCGGACGCTGTTCGTCCAAACGGAAACCGTTGTCCTGGAAGAATTGCACAGCCACTGGCCAGGCTTCGGCCGGCGGATTCTGAGAGACAATCCAGCGCGAATCACCGGTCTTTTGCAGGGAGTAGGCGCTGGCGTCGGCCCCTGCCGACAACGGCTGCGGACGAGGCACGATGTACTCGCCCTTGACGGTGTCATCGGCCACGTTGCGCGGGATCGGCAACAGCGGATCCAGACGTTTGGCGGTGCTGACGTCCGAAGGCAATTGCATGGGTGCAGTCTGTTGCGCTTCCAGGTAATCGCTACCGCGGTCACGGAAATAACCTTCCGGGCCCCAGACCCACCCGCAGCCACTGGTGCTGGAGATGATCAAGGCAAGTGCGGAAAGTCCGGCCAATCGCTTCATGCGTATTACTTCCTCAATTAAACCAGGACGCTGCACTGGCGCAGGGCCGTGCGAAGCGTTTCATGACAAGGTGCGCTCAGCCAGGTCAGCGGCAGGCGAATGCCTTCGTGCATCAGGCCCATTTCGACCAAAGCCCACTTCACCGGAATCGGGTTGGCTTCGATGAACAGATCCTTGTGCAGCGGCATCAATTTTTCGTTGATTGCCCGTGCAGTCTCGGCGTCGCCCTTGAGCGCGGCCTCGCACAGGTCAGCCATTTCGCGCGGGGCGACATTGGCGGTGACGGAGATGTTGCCCTTGCCGCCCATCAGGATCAGTTCGACAGCGGTCGGATCATCACCGGACAGCACGATGAAGTCCTTGCTCACGCCATCAAGGATTGCCTTGGCACGCTTCATGTCGCCGGTGGCTTCCTTGATACCGATGATGTTCGGCACAGTGGACAGGCGAATCACGGTCTCGGCCTGCATATCGCAGGAGGTGCGGCCAGGAACGTTGTAGAGGATCTGTGGAATGTCGACCGCTTCAGCAATATGCTTGAAGTGCAGGTACAAACCTTCCTGAGTCGGCTTGTTGTAGTACGGAACGACCAGCAGACAGGCGTCGGCGCCGGCCTCTTTGGCGTTGCGGGTCAGTTCTACGGCTTCGCGGGTCGAGTTGGCGCCGGTACCGGCGATGACTGGAATACGGCCATTGACCTGCTTGACCACGGCCTTGATGACGGCGATGTGTTCGTCTACATCGAGGGTTGCCGACTCGCCGGTAGTACCGACCGCGACAATGGCATGGGTGCCGTTTTCAAGGTGGAAGTCCACGAGTTTGCTGAGGCTGTCCCAGTCAAGACGCCCTTGTGCATCCATGGGTGTGACCAGTGCCACCATACTGCCCGCAATCATGAAACCGCTCCTGCCGGAAAAAGAGAGCGGTAATGGTACTGGCGCCAAGATGCTTGCACAAGCGAAGTACTGCGCTGCTGCCATTCCCCTTGGCGCTGCTTTTCGCTACCCTTCAGACTTTGATCGGTACTGATAAGCTCGTACGCCGGGTTCCAGCCTCCATTTTCGGCATCACAAGCCCCGATCCAGCGTTGCCGCCCTTCGCTCTTGCCACTCTGGAGCACGTTGCAACCTTGCGGCTCGGGTTTTTTGAATTCGCATCCGCAGGCTCGCTCCCGGTAAAAAAGCCCGTAGAAGTATCGACCGCTCATCGCTTTAGGAATGCTGCATGTCCACCCCCACAGTTCGCGAACAATTCCTTGTCATCAGTGCCCTCGGCGCCAACCCCATGGAGCTGACTAACGTCCTGTGCCGCGCCAGCCATGAAAATCGCTGCGCCGTGGTCACTTCTCGCCTGACGCGCCATGGCGAGTGCAGTGCGTTGATCCTCGAGATCTCCGGCAGCTGGGACGCCCTGGCGCGCCTCGAAGGCAGCTTGCCGAGCCTCGCCAAGAAGCACGCCTTTACGGTTAACGTGGTGCGTAGCGCAGCGCTGGAGAATCGTCCTCAAGCCCTGCCATACGTCGCTTATGTCAGCTCGGCTTACCGCTCGGACATCATTAACGAGCTGTGTCAGTTCTTCATGGACCACAACGTCGAGCTCGAGAACCTGACCTGCGACACCTATCAGGCTCCGCAAACCGGCGGCACCATGCTCAATGCCACGTTCACCGTGACCTTGCCGGCCGGCGTGCAAATCAGCTGGCTGCGCGATCAGTTCCTGGATTTCGCCGACGCGCTGAACCTGGATGCCCTGATCGAACCGTGGCGCCCACAAAACCCAATGTAAGGAAGCTTTACATGGCCGTTGCCATCGACCAACCGGTTGCCGACTTCGAAGCACCCGCCACCAGCGGGCAGACCGTCAACCTCGCGAACCTCAAAGGCAAGCAGGTGGTGATTTACTTCTATCCGAAGGACAGCACGCCAGGCTGCACCACTCAGGGTCAGGGCTTTCGTGATCAGCTTGATGCGTTTAAAGCCGCCAACACCGAAGTCTTCGGCGTGTCCCGTGACAGCCTCAAATCCCACGAAAACTTCAAGGCCAAGCAGGCGTTCACCTTCGAGCTGATCAGCGACAAGGAAGAAGCGCTCTGCCAGCTGTTCGACGTGATCAAGCTGAAAAAGCTCTACGGCAAAGAATATATGGGCGTTGATCGCAGCACGTTCCTGATCGACAAGGACGGTGTGCTGCGTCAGGAATGGCGCGGTGTGAAGGTGCCGGGCCATGTGGATGCGGTGTTAGCTGCGGCTCAGACGCTGAACAAGGCCTGATTCATCTGGCGCCTGTTCCAACGCTATCGCGAGCAGGCTCACTCCTACAGTTGACCGAGTTGTTTTGACTGACGCGATCTAATGTGGGAGCGAGCCTGCTCGCGAAGAGGCCATCAGCCTCACTAAAGAATTAAAGCAGCGGCGCCACCACCGGCTCTTTGCGCGGCCAGGCGTCCAGTACAGCCTTGAACAGGGTTGCTAGCGGAATCGCAAAGAACACGCCCCAAAAGCCCCACAGCCCGCCAAACAACAACACCGCGCAGATGATCGCCACCGGATGCAGATTGACCGCTTCCGAGAACAGCAGCGGCACCAGCACGTTGCCGTCCAGCGTCTGGATGATCCCGTAGACCGCCATCAGATAGATGAACTGATCGCTCCAGCCCCACTGGAACAGCGCAATCAGCATGACCGGCACGGTCACCACCACTGCGCCGACGTAAGGCACCACCACCGACACACCCACCAGCAATGCCAGCAGCGCCGCGTAGTTCAGGCCCAGAACAACGAAACCGATGTAGGTCACGCCACCGCAAATGAAAATCTCGATGACCTTGCCGCGAATGTAATTGGCAATCTGCCGGTTCATCTCATGAGCAACGCGGGTGATCAGCGCCCGTTCACGGGGCAGATAACCACGCACCCACTGACCGATCATCTCCCGGTCCTTGAGAAAGAAAAACACCAGGATCGGCACCAGCACCAGGTAGATCATGATGTTCACCAGCAGCGGCAGACTCGACAGCGAGAACGTCAACGCCCACTGACCGAACTTGCCAATCTCGCCACGCGCTACTTCGATGGCTTGCAGCACCTGCTCGTCGGACACCAGATGCGGGTAGCGCTCGGGCAGCAGCAATAACAGCGACTGCCATTTGGCCAGCATGCCGGGTAACTCGTTGAACAGCGTGATCAGTTGATGCCAGAGCAACGGCACCACGACGATAATGAATACCAGTAAAACGCCCATGAACAAGGCGAAGACCAACCCCACCGCCACCCCGCCCGACATACGCAGGCGTTCGAGAGTGACGACCAACCCTTGCATCAGATACGCCAGCACCATGCCGGCCAGCACCGGTGCGAGCATGCCTCCCAGTGTGAGCACGGCGGTAAACGCCAGAAACAGCAGAACCGCCAGCACCACGGCCTCTTCATCGGAGAAGTAGCGCTGAATCCAGTCGCGTAACACCTTGAACATCAATAATCCTTAGAAACGAACGCAGCAGAATTCAGGCTTTTTTCAACCAGTAGCGGTAAACACCCGCTTCATCTTCTTCACGAAGCAGCGTATGACCGGCCAATCGGGCAAAGGTGCGGAAGTCGCGCTGCGAGCCCGCATCGGTGGCAATTACCTTCAGCACTGCGCCACTGGCCAGGCGATTGAGTTCCATCTTGGCCTTGAGCAACGGCAAGGGGCAGTTCAGGCCGCTGGCGTCGAGCTCGGCGTCATGGGCTACAGCGTCGGTCATTGCATCACTCCGGGGTCAGGTGGTCGAGTGGCTAGAATATCTGGTCCGAAGCGTAGTGTCCGGCTACAGTAAGGTCTTTGTCGACTAAGGCTTTGTGCATGACTTTTTTGCGCCCTACCCTGCTGACGCTCGCTTGCCTGCTCGCCTCACCGGGCTTCGCCGACGACCTGCCGTCACTCGGCGACGCCAGTTCTGCCATCGTCTCGCCGCAACAGGAACATCAGTTGGGCCGTGCCTGGCTGGCGCTGTTGCGCAGCCAGGTTTCGCAACTCAACGATCCGCAACTCAAGGACTACGTCGAATCCAGCGTCTACAGGCTGGTAGAGACCAGCCAGGTCAATGACCGGCGCCTGGAGTTCATCCTGATCAACAGCCCGCAACTCAACGCCTTCGCCGCACCGGGCGGGATTGTCGGGGTTAACGGCGGCTTGTTCCTCAATGCCCAGACCGAAGGCGAATACGCCTCGGTACTTGCTCACGAATTGGCTCACTTGTCGCAGCGCCATTTCGCCCGTGGCGTCGAAGCCCAACAGCGCATGCAGGTGCCGATGATGGCCGCGCTGCTGGCCGGGATCGTGATTGCCGCAGCTGGCGCCGGCGATGCCGGGATCGCGGCCATTGCGGGTACGCAGGCGGCGGCCATTCAGGAACAACGGCGCTTCTCTCGCCAGAACGAACAGGAAGCTGACCGCATCGGCATCCTCAATCTGGAAAAGGCCGGCTACGACCCGCGCTCGATGCCCACCATGTTCGAGCGATTGGCGCGCCAATACCGCTTTGACGCCAAGCCACCTGAATTTCTGCTGACTCACCCGGTAACAGAGTCGCGGATCGCTGACACCCGCAACCGCGCCGAACAGGCAAAAGCCGGCGGCATCGAAGACTCGATGCGTTATCAGCTGATTCGTGCCCGGGTTCAGTTGATCTATGAAGAAACCCCAGGCCTGGGCGCCAAACGCTTTCGCGCCCAACTTGATGAAAACCCGAAAAATGATGTCGCTCGCTATGGCCTGGCCATCGCCCAGATCAAGGGTGGCCAGTTGAATGAAGCACGGGAAAACCTCAAGCTTCTGCTGGCCAAGTCGCCGAACGAGATCATCTACAACCTGGCGCAGGTCGATCTGGACATCACCAACAATCGTCTGCCGGACGCTCAGTCCCGGGTTGACCGGATGTTGACGCAGTATCCCGGCAACTACCCGCTGAATTCGGTGCGTGTTGACCTGCTGCTCAAGCAGAACCGTGCGCCCGACGCGGAAAAAGCACTGGAGAATCTGCTCAAGAGCCGGCCTGACGATCCGGACGTCTGGTACATGGTGGCCGAGACTCGCGGCCTGTCAGGCAACATCATCGGCCTGCATCAGGCCCGCGCCGAGTATTTCGCCCTGGTCGGGGATTACCGTCAGGCCATCCAGCAACTGGATTTCGCCAAGCGCAAGGCAGGCACCAACTTCCCGCTGTCATCTCGAATCGACGCACGGCAACGTGAGCTGATGGAACAGGAGCGCATGATCAAGGACATGATGGGCTGACGCTTGTCAGAAAAAATTGCAGATATAAAAAAACCGCCTCTTTCGAGGCGGTTATTTATTTAGCCAACAATCGGATTACTCAGCCAGTTTGAAGGTGATGAAGCTGGCGCGACCTTGACGCAGAACCCGCATCGACACCGAGCGGTTCTTTGGCAGCGCCTTGGCGATATCCGTGAACTCCTTGGCAGAACCGATTGCCTGATTGTTCAGGTGAGTGATCACATCGCCTGGCTGCAGGCCAATCAGAGAAGCAGGACCGTCCTGGACTTCCTTGATGACCACGCCGCCTTTGAGGTCGTAGGTTTTCTTCTGTTCCTCCGTCAGCTCAGCCACCGAAACACCCAGCCGATTGCTGCTGCGCTCGGTGCTGGATTTCGGCAGCGCATCCAGCTCTTTGCCTTCTTCCGGGATAGCGCCGACAGTCAATTCGACATTCTTGCGCTTACCTTCACGAATCACTTCCAGATCAGCCTTCGAGCCGGCCTTCAGCGCGCCCACCAGATGTGGCAGATCGGCAGACATGACGATCGGTTGGCCGTTCATGCTCAGGATTACATCCCCTACTTGCAGGCCACCCTTGGCAGCCGGGCCGTCATCCTGGATCTGAGCCACCAGCGCGCCGGCTGGCTTATCCAGACCGAACGACTCGGCCAGGTCCTTGTTCACTTCCTGGATGACTACACCCAACCAGCCACGGCTGACTTTGCCGCCGCTTTTGAGCTGATTGGAAACGTCCATTGCGACATCGATAGGGATCGCGAACGAAACGCCCATGAAGCCGCCGGAACGGGTGTAAATCTGCGAGTTGATGCCCACCACTTCACCGGCCAGGTTGAACAGCGGACCACCAGAGTTACCTGGATTGATCGGCACGTCGGTCTGGATGAATGGTACATAGTTTTCGTTCGGCAGGCTGCGACCGATGGCGCTGACGATACCTTGGGTCACGGTATGGTCGAAACCGAATGGCGAACCAATCGCCACGACCCACTGGCCGGCTTTCAGATCCTGGGATTTGCCAAGTTTCAGGACCGGCAGATCTTTGCCTTCGATTTTCAACAGCGCCACGTCGGAACGCGGATCGGTGCCAACCAGTTTGGCTTTCAATTCGCTGCGGTCAGCGAGGCGGACGAGGATTTCGTCGGCATCGGCAATCACATGGTTGTTGGTCAGGATGTAGCCATCAGGCGAGATGATGAAGCCCGACCCCAGGGATTGGGCTTCACGCTGACGATCGCCGCGTGGTGTACGCGGTTGTGGCGGCATACCGCGCTCGAAGAACTCCCGCAACATGGGCGGCAAACCTTCAAGGTCGGGCATCTGCTCGTTCACCTTGCGGTCCGGCAGTTTCTGCGTGGTACTGATGTTCACCACCGCGGGCGAGGCCTGCTCGACCAACTGTGTGAAGTCAGGCAACTCGACCGCCTGAACAGCGACCGCCTGACCAAGCACCAGCACGGTGGCAAAAATAGAGAGATAAGACTTCAAGCGTGGTATCGACATACGGCTCCCGTTACGACGAGCATGGTTAAGCGATATGGAGCAAGGAACACCGGGAACGATACGCCGGTATTTTTGTTCCGGGAACAACAAACAAGGCCAGAGCCGAGGGGCTCTGACCTATAGAAAAAATCGGGGATATTTGCAAGTTGAAATGCTCACCAAACATTTCGATTTCAGCTCACTACTTGGTTGCAGTGGCGTCGTTGCGCATGGATAGCGCAATCCGTTCAGCGGTGCCAATCGGAATCTCACCGACCACGGTCACCATCATCTCGCCTTGCGGGGTAGTCAAGCGTCGGGAAACTGCAACGGTCGGCCCCAACTGGGTGCGAGTGTCAGTGATTGCTGCGCCATTCAACGGCTCAAGGAAAACCGAGAAACGGGCCAGACCATCGTCATACATCAGACTGTTGACTTGGGTTTTGGTCTCTGGATCCTTGCGGGAGGTACTGCTGGTCAGCTCGAACCCAGGTGGTAACCAGTCCGAACGCCATACTTGCGCCGCCTTGATTGCAGAAGCCTTGTCGCTGTCGAGGGCAACCGTTTTGCAATTTGCGCCAGGCTGCAAGTCGCTGTCGGACGGACCATCGGTGGTGAGTTGCGTGAACTGGAATCGCTCCAGCAATTGCCCTTTTTCATTCAAAAGCAATGATTTGAGAGGCAGGCCGGTTTCTTTATCCAGATGCAATTCAAAACCGTAGCGGTGTTGATCGCGAGGTGTCAGTGCAACGATTACTGCCGCACGCCCGGCCACACGCGACTTGCCGATGACGGCAAGGTCGTACCAATTCTTTAGCTTTTGTGGATCGAGTGTACGAGCAGCGGAGCTGGGGGAATCTCCAAGCCCTGCTATCAGAATGCCGCTGACGCATTGAGTACGCCCATCAATGCGCACGACTTCCTGTGCCGAGCCGTCGAGCTGGAGTAACCGCTCGCGGACCTTGCCATCCTGGACGCGGTGCCAGATGTTGTGGGTAGAAAAACTACCGTTACGCTCGTAGACGAATGTACCGTGAAAGCTTTGCTGTTGCTCGGCTTGGCCCAGACGGGTCAACCAGTCCTGGGCTTCATCAGCATGGGCTGGAACAACAAACCAGCCACCGAGCAGAAGCGTAAGTAGAGGGATGGCGCGCATGATCCTCCTTAACGGTTTTCCAGACTTGCTGCACGAGCGTAAGGCAGAGCGCTCTCAGTACCTTTCAGTGCAGCCTGTTGAGCATGTTGGCGCAAGTAACCTGGCAGACGCTGATCGTGCCAGCCTGGCTGACCTTGCAATACGCCGTTGGCCATAGGGCCAGTGGCTTCCGAACTCTCATTGTAGCCTGCTAATACAGCTGGACCCTTGACCTGAGGAACGGCCAGACCAGGTTGACTGGATTGCTGAGCCAGTTCGACCCCAGCGATCTCGTCCTGGTTGTACAGACGAACACCTGCCAGTACGGCGAGGGTTACCGAAGCAGCGACCGCCAGACGACCCAGGCTGCGCCATGGACCACGGGAGGTTTTTGCAGGTACGGCTTCGTCAGCCAGCGCAGCAGAGACTGCCGCAGCGATATCCAGACGTGGAAGCAGCAAATCCTTGTGCATAACTGCCCGAGCGATTTGATAACGAGCCCAGGTATCACGGGTTTCAACATCGTCAAAGGCATTCAATACCCGACGCAATTCCAATTCGTCCGCTTCGTTATCCATCACTGCGGACAGCGATTCCTGCAGGGCTTCACGACTCATGGCGTTCCTCTCTTGGCTGTCGCCGCTGTCTCAGTTTTCCTGCAACAACGGCTGCAGGGCTTTATCGATGGCTTCCCGAGCGCGGAAAATCCGGGAGCGCACGGTACCCACCGGACACTGCATGACGGCCGCAATGTCCTCGTAACTCAGACCATCGAATTCACGTAAAGTTAAAGCCGTACGCAAATCTTCTGGCAGTTGCTGAATGGTTCGATGGACGGTGCCTTCGATCTCATCCCGCAGCAATGCACGTTCTGGCGACTCGAGATCCTTGAGGCCATGATCGCCATCGTAGAACTCTGCATCCTCGGAACTGACATCGCTATCCGGCGGCCGACGGCCGCGTGAAACCAGATAGTTTTTCGCCGTGTTAATGGCGATACGGTAAAGCCACGTATAAAACGCGCTGTCTCCGCGAAAATTTCCAAGTGCACGGTATGCCTTGATAAAGGCTTCCTGCGCCACATCCTGGGCTTCATGGGTGTCGTGCACGAAACGCACGATCAACCCGAGAATTTTGTGCTGGTATTTCAGCACTAGCAGATCGAAAGCTCGCTTGTCGCCGCGCTGAACGCGTTCGACCAGCTGCTGATCCTCTTCCTGGGTTAGCATGAACACTCCTCGATAAGCTCGGAGGAGGCTTGCATAACTAAACAACCAGACTTGCAAACATAGACTCGGGCTTTTCGCAAAAGTTCTCCCCCTCCAAGCAAGTTTCCTGCGGGCTCTGATTTGGCACGCACGAAAAGCGCAGCGCGGGTCAACCCGGCTGCGCGAATAATCTTGTCATCGGATTCGCCGGCAAGGATCAAATCACAGATCCCGCGTTGAAGCCGACACTGTCCCTTGAATCAGGCAACGGTCTATTGATCTTGGGCCTTTGGCAAAAGTTCCAAATATTTATAGCTGCGCATGACCGACATTGTGCAACCGTGAATAGAAAAAGACTGTTAAATCGTTGATACAGTCGTCTTGTCGCCGAACCGGCCGAAAAACCATCCGACGAAGCGTCAGGTATTTTCCGTCACAGTAGTTTCACAATGCCATGTGTGCTCGGCTATTGTGCCGCTCCCCCCCTCTATATACTAGTGGGCTGTGTGGCTGTCTTGACTCGCCGATCCAGGTGTCTTGCGCCAACCCCGACCCGGGTCGCTTTGAGCGGAATCCTGAAATGAGCCAACAGTTTCAACATGATGTTCTGGTCATTGGCAGCGGCGCTGCCGGTTTGAGCCTTGCGCTGACCTTGCCCGGTCATTTGCGCATCGCCGTATTGAGCAAAGGCGACCTCGCCAATGGCTCGACTTTCTGGGCGCAGGGTGGCGTCGCGGCCGTCCTGGATGACACCGACACCGTTGAATCACATGTCGATGACACCCTCAATGCCGGCGGTGGCCTGTGCCACGAAGACGCCGTGCGCTTTACCGTCGAGCACAGCAAAGAGGCGATCCAATGGCTGATCGACCAAGGTGTGCCCTTCACGCGCGATGAACAGTCCGGCACCGAAGATGGCGGATTCGAGTTCCACCTGACCCGCGAAGGCGGTCACAGCCATCGGCGTATCATCCATGCCGCCGATGCCACGGGCGCAGCGATTTTCAGAACCTTGCTCGACAAGGCCAGGCAACGACCGAGCATCGAACTGCTGGAACAGCGGGTGGCGGTCGACCTGATCACCGAAAAGCGCCTGGGTCTTGAAGGTGATCGTTGCCTCGGCGCCTACGTCCTCAATCGCGGTACCGGTGAAGTCGACACCTACGCCGCTCGCTTTGTGATCCTCGCATCGGGCGGCGCGGCAAAGGTCTATCTTTACACTAGCAACCCCGACGGCGCCTGCGGTGATGGCATCGCCATGGCCTGGCGCTCGGGCTGCCGGGTGGCGAATCTGGAATTCAACCAGTTCCACCCCACGTGCCTGTATCACCCACAAGCCAAGAGTTTCCTGATCACCGAAGCCCTGCGCGGCGAAGGCGCACACCTGAAGCTGCCCAACGGCGAACGCTTCATGCAACGCTTCGACCCTCGCGCCGAGCTGGCCCCGCGCGACATCGTCGCCCGGGCCATCGACCATGAAATGAAACGCCTGGGCGTCGATTGCGTCTATCTGGACATCAGCCACAAGCCGGAAGCGTTCATCAAGACTCACTTCCCGACGGTGTACGAACGCTGCCTCGAATTCTCCATCGACATCACCAAGCAACCGATTCCGGTGGTTCCGGCGGCGCACTACACGTGCGGCGGCGTGATGGTCGATCAGCAGGGTCGCACCGACGTGCCGGGGCTATATGCCATTGGCGAAACCAGCTTCACCGGCCTGCACGGCGCCAACCGCATGGCCAGCAACTCGTTGCTGGAGTGTTTCGTTTACGCGCGTTCGGCGGCGGCGGACATTCTTGAGCAACTGCCGCAGGTTTCGATTCCGATCGCCCTGCCCGTCTGGGATGCGAGCCAGGTCACCGACTCCGATGAGGACGTGATCATTGCGCACAACTGGGACGAACTGCGCCGATTCATGTGGGACTACGTCGGCATTGTGCGTACCAACAAGCGCTTGCAACGGGCACAGCACCGCGTGCGTCTGTTGCTGGATGAAATCGACGAGTTCTACAGCAACTACAAGGTCAGTCGGGACTTGATCGAATTGCGCAACCTGGCCCAAGTGGCCGAGCTGATGATCCAGTCAGCCATGGAACGCAAGGAAAGTCGCGGCCTGCATTACACCCTCGACTATCCAAACATGCTGCCGGTTGCCCTGGACACTATTCTGGTGCCGCCCACCTACGTCGACTGAACGAGAGCCGAACCCGCAGGCGCCGGTGCAGATCCGCCGCCTGCGAGTCACGAGGCACACAAATCGCCCTGATCCGCCGTTCACCCCGCAGCCGAAAACGCAGCACAACCAGCAAAGGTAGCGCCAGGCTGTCCGGTCGTAGCTGCACCGATTGCCAACCCTCCTCCTGATTCCACAACTGCCAGCCATCGGCATTGCGACGCAAGCCGCGAAATGCCCTTGGGTGTGTCAGCAGAATCTGTCGCGGCAACGCCCAAGCGCCGTGAGCCAGACAGCAAAAAGCGCCGAGCAGACTGGCCCAGACCGGTATAGAGAGAAGGCACAGCGCACCCAGCGCGAACAGCTGGGCCAGAAGATACGCCGCCAGCAATTGCCGTGAGGCATGCCAGCGGCATTCGAATGAATTACTTGGGCTGGACACGATCCAGGATCATGCGAACCATGCGCTGAAGCTCCGGATCTTCCGATTCGGCACGTTCCATGAACCAACCGAACATGTCCTGATCTTCGCATTCGAGCAGCTTGCGGTAGCAATCGCGGTCGACATCATTGAGGTGCGGATAGACCTCTTTCACGAACGGTACCAGCAACACGTCAAGCTCAAGCATGCCGCGGCGGCTGTGCCAGTAGAGGCGATTCAGTTCAACATCTTCGACCATGGAGCGCTCCTCAAATAGGCGGCAAGTATACAGCCCCAGGCAGAGTCGAACACTCGGCTTTGGTCGGCCACCGGCGATCCTTTGTAAACTACCCATTTCAAGAGCGCCCCCTTATGATGTCCCCCAGACTCTTTACCCTGCGATGACCCATGGCCGATTCTGCTTTTTTCTGCACCCTGTCTCACGAAGGCGTTCTCGCAGTACGCGGCGCGGATGCCGGCAAATTCCTGCAAGGCCAATTGACCTGCAACCTCAATTACCTGAGTGACACCCAGGCCAGCCTCGGCGCCCGCTGCACGCAGAAGGGCCGGATGCAGTCGAGTTTCCGCATCCTGCTGGAAGGCGACGGCGTTCTGATGGCCATGGCCACCGAACTGCTGGAACCGCAACTGGCAGACCTGAAAAAATACGCGGTGTTTTCCAAATCCAGACTGACCGACGAAAGCGCCGCCTGGGTCCGCTTCGGCGTCGACCATGGCGATGCGGCACTGATCAGCCTCGGTCTTGAGCTTCCGGCCAACACCGACAGCGTCGCGCGCAATGACGGCTTGATCGCCATTCGCGTCTCGCCGGACCGCGCCGAACTCTGGGTCGCCGCCGATCAGGCCGACCTCATCAAGGGCAAACTGTCCGCCGCATTGGCCGAGGGCGATCTGAATCAATGGCTGTTGGGCCAGATCCGCGCAGGGATCGGTCAGGTCATGCCGAGCACTCGCGAGTTGTTCATCCCGCAGATGCTCAATCTGCAAGCCGTGGGTGGCGTGAGCTTCAAGAAAGGTTGCTACACCGGCCAGGAAATCGTCGCGCGCATGCAGTACCTGGGCAAACTCAAGCGCCGCTTGTATCGCCTGAAACTGGATGCCAACGAGTTGCCTGAACCTGGCACACAATTGTTCTCCCCTACCCACGGCAGCTCTATCGGCGAAGTGGTGCTGGCCGCCAGCGCCGGGCAAAACATTGAACTCCTGGCCGTGCTGCAAGCCGAAGCAGCAGAAGGGGGTGATATCCATCTGGGCGCGCTCGAAGGGCCAGCCCTGCACCTGCTCGACCTGCCTTACCAACTGGATCGCGATCGCGAAATCCAGCGTTAACAGCAGCATTTGTCGCAATACCTAGAGAAACGAAATGAGCGAGCTGGCGGAAAAGGTCCTACAGGATTTGGTTGAGGCCATCGATAACGATGACCTGGTTCTGCCAACGTTACCGGAAGTGGCCCTGCAGATTCGCAAGGCCGCTGAAGACCCGGAAATCAGTGTCAGCACCCTGAGCAAAGTGATCGGCCGCGATACCGCGCTGTCGGCGCGCCTGATCAAAGTGGTCAATAGCCCGCTGTTGCGCGCGACCCAGGAAGTCACTGACCTGCACACGGCAATCACTCGACTGGGCATCAATTACAGCAGCAACCTGGCCATCGGTCTGGTCATGGAACAGATTTTCCATGCCCGCTCCGAGGTGGTGGAACACAAAATGCGCGATGTCTGGCGCAAAAGCCTGGAAATCGCCGGCATCAGCTATGCATTATGCCGCAGGTACACGCAACTCAAGCCCGACCAGGCAGCCCTTGGCGGACTGGTGCATCAGATCGGTGTGTTGCCGATCCTGACCTACGCCGAAGATCACTATGAACTGCTGGCTGACCCGGTCAGCCTCAACCATGTGATCGATCACATTCATCCACTGCTCGGCGACAAACTGCTCAGGGTCTGGGAGTTTCCGGAGATGCTGGTACAGGTGCCGGGGCTTTATCTGGATTTCAATCGACAGTCCGAGCGGGTCGATTATGTCGATCTGGTGCAGGTGGCCAGCCTGTATTGCCACAAAGACACCGACCATCCCCTCGCGCGCATCGACGCATTCAGCGTGCCGGCGTTCAAAAAGCTGGGAATTGATCCGGAGAACGAGGCGATGTGCCGCGATCTGGAAGAATCGCGGTCGATGTTTTACTGATCAAGAGACCGCGTCGTGCCCTTCACGAGCAGGCTCGCTCCCACATTTGATCTGTGCTCACAGGACCCATGTGGGAGCGAGCCTGCTCGCGAAGGGGCCAGTCCAGACACCACAAAACTACCCGGCGATAAAACTCACCCGCACCTTCAACCCGGCCTGTTCGCCATCGTGCAGGCTGATTTGAGCCAGGTGTGCGCGGCAGATCTCGCCGACAATCGCCAGCCCCAACCCCGAGCCAGCCACCTGCTGGTTGCGCCGGTAAAAGCGCTCGAACACCCGATCACGCTCTTCAAGAGGAATGCCCGGGCCGTCGTCTTCGACCTCCAACACGGCCGGTGCCGTGACCCGAAGAATCACGTTGCCACCCGACGGCGTATGGGCCAGCGCGTTATCCACCAGATTGCTCAACAGTTCGTTCAACAGCGTTGGCTCGCCGCGCAACCACACCGGTTCGTCCGCTTCCAGCGCCAGCGCCACACCGCGCGCGTGGGCCAGCGGTGCCATGGCCATGCCGAGTTCGCGAGCCAGCTGACTGAGGTCAAGTAACTGAGCACCACCTTCGGCGATCGCCCGGGCACCATTTTCGACCCGTGCCAGCGAGAGCAATTGATTGGCAAGATGGGTCAATCGGTCCGTGCCTTGGGCGGCGGTTTCCAATGTACTGCGCCAGGTTTCAGGTTCGGTCGAGCGCAACCCCAGTTCCAGTCGCGCCTTCAGCGCCGCCAGGGGAGTACGCAGCTCATGGGCGGCATCGGCGATGAACTGCGCCTGACGCTCGAACTGCCCGCGCAGGCGCTCGGTGAAGTGATTGAGCGCGCGCACCAGCGGCCATAATTCGTGCTGCACTTCCACCAACGGTAATGGTCGCAGATCGTCTGGCTGACGTTCTTCCACCGCAGTGCGCAAGCGTTCCAGCGGACGCAACGCGGCACTGACCGCAAACCACACCAACAACAACGCACCGATCGCCAGCATGCCCAGACGCAGCAATGTGTCCGCCGCCAGACTGCGGGCCATGCTGACCCGCGCCTCATCGGTTTCCGCCACGCGGATTTCCGCCATGCCGTTCATGTTCGGCTCGCTCACGGGTTTGAGCAGGCTCACCACGCGTACGTTCTGCCCCTGGTACTTGGCGTTATAGAAACGCGCCAGTGCCGGATAGTCATCGGTGCGCGGCGTTCCCGGCGGCGGTGGCGGCAGATTTTCGTAGCCGGAGATCAGCTTCTGATTGATGTCGTTGACCAGGTAAAAAATCCGTCCCGCGCTGTCGTAGGCGAAGGTGTCGAGGGCCACGTACGGCACGTCGGCGCT
Source organism: Pseudomonas sp. LS2P72 (assembly GCF_054897865.1). Taxonomy (NCBI): domain Bacteria; kingdom Pseudomonadati; phylum Pseudomonadota; class Gammaproteobacteria; order Pseudomonadales; family Pseudomonadaceae; genus Pseudomonas; species Pseudomonas sp. LS2P72. The sequence continues at coordinate 2,054,932 of NZ_CM142708.1, read as the reverse complement.
CAGCGTGCCGTCGCGCTGGGAGACGCCCGCCGCGATGGTCCGCGCCGAGGCCAGCAAGGTCCGGTCATAGGCGGTGTCGGCAGCTTCGCGACCGTTCCAGTAAGCGCTCAAACCACTGGCCAGCATCAACACCACCAGCAACAGCGCCAGATTCCACAGCAACCGCCAGCGCAGGCTGCTGGGCTTATGCATCGCGGCTTTCCAGCAAGTAGCCGAGACCGCGGAAGGTCACGATGACCACCGGTTGGCCGTCTAGCTTTTTGCGCAGGCGATGGACATAGATCTCGATGGCGTCGGGGCTGGCCTCTTCGTCCAGACCGAAGACTTGCGAGGCCAGTTGCTCCTTGCTCATCACCCGACCGGGACGGGCGATCAGGGCTTCGAGCACTGCCTGCTCGCGGGAGGTCAGGGTCAGCAATTCTTCGCCGAGGGTGAAGCGCCGAGTGTCCAGGTCATAGGCCAGTACGCCGCAGCGCTGCAGGCGTTCACCGCCGAGCACACTGCGGCGCAGCAAGGCTTTGACCCGGGCTTCGAGTTCGGTCAGTTCGAAAGGTTTGGCCAGGTAATCGTCAGCGCCGAGGTTCAGGCCGTGGACCCGATCCTTGACGTCGCTGCGAGCGGTCAACATCAACACCGGCAGGTTCTTGCCCCGCGCCCGCAGGCGCGCCAGCACTTCGAAGCCATCCATGCGCGGCAGGCCGACGTCGAGGATCGCCATGGCGTATTCCTCGCTGCTCAACGCCAGGTCGGCCGCCACGCCGTCGTGCAGCACATCCACGGTCAACCCGGTGCTCTTGAGCGCCTGGGCGACACTTTCGGCGAGCTGAAGATGGTCTTCGACGAGCAGAACACGCATGGATCTTTACCTCATTCTGGGATGGTCGGCGCCATTCTTTGGCGCGGAGTTTACAGCCGCAACCGCCGCTGTGAAGCCCGAAAACCGTGAAAGTCTTCTGAAAGGTTAGCGAAAGGTTGGCCGGTTAGAGTCCAGCCACGGACAGTTTCGACTGCCCGTCGCTACCGCACATAGCGTACGAAAAACGCCTCGAAGCGTTTTCGCCAATAAGAACAATAAACGGAGTACTTCAAGATGCTGTCCATGCAGCTACAGGCTTGCCCGCCTGCTCGCTTTTCCCGCCTCAGCCACACCGCCCTTGCCAGTGCCGCCGCCCTCGCCGGCTTTTCGCCGTTGAGTCAGGCTGCCTTCTTCGAAGACAGTACGGCAACCTTCGAAACCCGCAACATGTATTTCAACCGCGACTTTCGCGACGGCACCAGCGCTCAGCAATCCAAGCGGGACGAATGGGCCCAGGGGTTCATGCTCAACCTGCAATCGGGTTACACCGACGGCACCGTGGGGTTCGGTGTCGATGCGCTGGGCATGCTGGGGGTCAAACTCGATTCGAGTCCCGACCGCACCGGCACCGGCCTGCTGCCAACTCATGACGACGGTCGCGCGGCTGATGAGTACTCCAAGCTTGGCCTGACCGGCAAAGTGAAAATCTCCGCCACGGAACTTAAAATCGGCAGCCTGATTCCGGAACTGCCGATCCTCAAGGCCAACGACGGGCGCATCCTGCCGCAGACCTTTGAAGGCGGCCTGCTGAGCTCCAAAGAGATCAAGAACCTGACCTTCACCGGCGGGCGTCTGGAGAAAGCCAAGGACCGCGACAGCACCGACTTCGAGGACATCGCCCTCAACAACAAGAACAGCCGTTTCGCCGGCACTGTGGCCGGCAAGCACTTTGACTTTGGCGGCGTGGACTACAAGTTCACCGACAAGATCACCGGCAGCTACCACTTCGCGCAGCTCGATGAGGTCTATAACCAGCACTTCCTCGGCATGGTGGCCTCGGAAAAATTCGGCCCAGGCACCTTCGGCACCGATCTGCGCCTGGCCATCAGTGATGACCAGGGCGCGGCCCGTGGCGGCAATATCGACAACAAGTCCCTCAACGGCTTGGTGAGCTACGCCTTGAGCGGGCATAAATTCAGCGCCGGCTATCAGCACATGTCCGGCGACAGCGCGTTCCCTTATGTCGATGGCAGTGACCCGTACCTGGTCAACTTCGTTCAGATCAACGACTTTGCCGGCGCCGAAGAACGTTCCTGGCAGGCACGTTACGACTATGACTTCGCCAAACTCGGCATTCCGGGTCTGAGCTTCATGAGCCGTTACCTGAGCGGCGACAACATCAAGCTCAAGAACGGTGACGAAGGCAAAGAGTGGGAACGCAACACCGAAATCAAATACGTCGTACAAAGCGGCGCGCTCAAGGATGTCGCCGTGCGCCTGCGTAATGCCACTTACCGCTCCAACTACTCCGCTCGCGATGCCGATGAAGTGCGTCTGCTGGTGAGCTATAGCGTTGCCCTTTGGTAATTCAGTACACCTATAACAACAACTCCCAAGGAGACTTGAATGAACTTATCACTGCGTAAAGTTGCTCTCACCGCCAGCGCCCTGCTGTTCGCCGGCCAATTGCTCGCTGAACCCAAACGTCCGGAATGCATCGCCCCGGCCTCACCAGGCGGCGGTTTCGACCTGACCTGCAAACTGGCGCAAAGCGCGCTGGTGAATCAGAAACTGCTGACCAAACCGATGCGCGTGACCTACATGCCCGGCGGTGTCGGCGCGGTGGCGTACAACGCGGTGGTCGCCCAGCGTCCAGCCGATGCCGGCACGTTGGTGGCGTGGTCCAGCGGTTCGCTGTTGAACCTGGCCCAAGGCAAGTTCGGTCGTTTCGATGAAAACGCCGTGCGCTGGCTGGCGGCGGTTGGAACAAGCTACGGCGCCATCGCGGTGAAAAGCGATTCGCCTTACAAGACCCTGGACGATCTGGTTCAGGCGTTGAAGAAAGATCCGAGCAAAGTGGTGATCGGCTCCGGCGGCACCGTTGGCAGCCAGGACTGGATGCAGACCGCCCTGATCGCCAAGGCTGCCGGGATCAACCCGCGCGACCTGCGTTACGTCGCCCTCGAAGGCGGCGGTGAAATCGCCACCGCCCTGCTCGGCGGCCACATCCAGGTCGGCAGCACCGACATTTCCGACTCCATGCCGCACATCCAGAGCGGCGACATGCGCCTGCTGGCCGTGTTCTCCGAGAAGCGTCTGGACGAGCCAGAAATGAAAGACATCCCGACCGCCAAAGAGCAAGGCTACGACATCGTCTGGCCAGTGGTTCGCGGCTTCTACCTCGGGCCAAAGGTCAGCGACGAAGACTACGCCTGGTGGAAAGACGCTTTCGACAAGCTGCTGGCTTCCGAAGAGTTCGCCAAGTTGCGCGATCAGCGTGAACTGTTCCCGTTCGCCATGACCGGCCCGGAGCTGGACACCTACGTGAAGAAGCAGGTCACGGACTACAAAGTGCTGGCCAAAGAGTTCGGCCTGATTCAGTGATCGCCTCTGTCTAGCGGCTGCGGCCCCCGTTCTGGAGGGCTGCGGCACAGGAGTTTCCCATGCTCTTACAACGCATTTTTGCTTCGGTGCTCTTGGTGGCCTGTCTCAGCCTGGTGCTGATGGCCTGGCCCTACCAGGCACCTTTTTCCTACGAACCGATCGGCCCACGAGCCTTTCCCCTGTTGATGCTCGGGCTGATGGGCCTGGGGTTGGTTTACATGGTGTATCGCCCTTCGCCGATCAAACACACCGATGAAGATCCGCCGATGGATCGCGAAACCCTGAACAAAATCGGTATTTGCGTGCTGTTGTTGCTGATCTTTGCCGGGCTGTTCGAACCACTGGGTTTCATCCTCAGCAGCATGCTGATTGGCATTCCGATGGCGCGCCTGTACGGCGGACGCTGGTTGCCGAGCGCGATAATCATCAGCCTGATGAGCATCGGTCTGTACCTGCTGTTCGACAAAGTCATGGACGTGCCACTGCCTCTGGGCCTGCTCGCCGTTCTGGAGAACTGATATGGATACGCTTGGTTATTTGAGTCACGGCTTTGGCGTTGCACTGACCCCTTACAACCTGGTGACCGCACTCAGCGGCACGCTGATCGGCACCGTCGTCGGCCTGCTTCCCGGCCTGGGTCCGATCAACGGCGTGGCGTTGCTGATCCCGATCGCCTTCGCCCTCGGCCTGCCACCGGAGTCGGCGTTGATCCTGCTGGCCGCGGTTTATCTGGGTTGCGAATACGGCGGCCGGATCAGTTCGATTCTGTTGAACATTCCGGGCGAGGCCTCCACCGTGATGACCACCCTCGATGGCTACCCGATGGCCCGTAAAGGGATGGCCGGGGTTGCGTTATCGCTTTCGGCGTGGAGTTCGTTCATCGGCGCCTTCATTGCGACCTGCGGGATGGTGGTGTTCGCACCGATTCTGGCGAAATGGGCGATTGCCTTCGGTCCGGCGGAATATTTCGTACTGATGGTGTTCGCGATTGTCTGCCTCGGCGGCATGGCGGGTGATCGACCGCTCAAGACGTTTATTGCGGCGCTGATCGGTCTGTTCCTGTCGACGGTCGGCATTGATGCCAACAGTGGCGTCTACCGTTTCACCGGTGACAACATCCACCTCACCGATGGCATTCAGTTCGTGGTGCTGGTGCTGGGTCTGTTCTCGATCAGTGAAATCCTCCTGCTGCTGGAAAAAACCCACCGAGGCCAGGAAGCGTTCCAAGCCACCGGTCGCATGATGTTCAACTTCAAGGAGGCCGCTTCGGTGTTCTGGGTGAACATACGTTGCGGTGTGCTCGGCTTCATCATGGGCGTGCTGCCCGGTGCTGGCGCGACACTGGCCAGCGCCGTGGCTTACATGACCGAGAAACGTATCGCGGGTCCAAGCGGAAAATTCGGACAAGGCGACAAGCGTGGTCTCGCCGCTCCGGAAACCGCCATCGGCGCTGAAGCCTGCGGCGCTCTGGTGCCAATGCTGACGCTGGGTGTTCCGGGTTCGGGCACGACGGCGGTGATGATCGGCGCACTGTCGCTGTACAACATCACCCCCGGTCCACTGCTGTTTCAACAGCAACCGGACATCGTCTGGGGCCTGATCGCTTCGTTGTTTGTCGCCAACATCATGCTGGTGATCCTCAACATTCCAATGATCCGCATCTTCACCCGCATCCTCGCCGTGCCGAACTGGGCGCTGGTGCCGATGATCGCGATCATTACCGCCATCGGCGTTTTCGCGGTGCATGCCACCACCTTCGACCTGTTCCTGATGATCGGCATCGGCATCTTCGGCTACATTTTGCGTAAGCTGGATTTTCCGTTGTCGCCAGTGTTACTGGGCTTCATCCTCGGAGGCTTGATGGAACAGAACCTGCGCCGAGCCTTGTCGATCTCCAACGGCTCACTGGAGATTCTCTGGTCGAGCGGGATCACCATGGGTGTCTGGGCGTTGATCGTCGTGATGCTGCTGGTGCCGATCCTGCGGATCTGGCGCAAACGTTCGGTCGCCCGGCGCGTTATCGCCGATGTCTGATCGAACACCCTTCAAAGCCTGGTGGGGAACGCCGCTGGTCGGTCTGCTGGGCGGTTACCTGGCCAGCCAGATCGGCTGGCCACTGCCGTGGATGGTCGGCTCGTTGCTGGCGATCATCCTGGTGCGTTGCCTGACACCCTGGCAATTGGCGGAAATCCCTGGCGGCCGCAAGTGCGGCCAGTGGATTGTCGGTATCGGGATCGGCCTTCACTTCACCCCGGTGGTGATGGAGCAGGTCCTGAGCCACTTCGGTTTGATCTTCTTCGGTGCGTTGGTCACCAGCCTGTCGGCCGTGGTCGGGGTCTGGTTGATGCGGCGCACCGGTGAAGATCGCGCCACCGCGTTCTTTTCCAGCATGCCGGGCGGCTCCGGGGAGATGGTCAACCTCGGCGCGCGTAACGGCGCGGTGCTCAGTCGTGTTGCGGCGGGGCAAAGCCTGCGGGTGTTGGTGGTGGTGCTGTGTGTACCGGCGGCGTTCAAGTATTTGTTGGGTGACGGTGCACCGCTGGCCCATGCCACTTCCGTTGACTGGCGCTGGCTGGCGCTTCTGTTTCCGGCGGGAGCTCTGCTCGCCTGGGGCTGGCAGCGGTTGCGTCAACCCAATCCGTGGCTGTTCGGGCCGTTGCTGGTGAGCGCGGCGGTGAGCATTGGCTGGGATCTGCACATCAGTTTGCCCAACGGCGGCAGCCAGATCGGCCAATGGCTGATTGGCAGCGGGCTGGGGTGTCACTTCAATCGGCAGTTTTTCCGGCGTGCCCCTTCTTTTATGGGGCGGACCTTGATCGGCACGGTGCTGACCATGTTGATCGCCACGCTGGCTGCATTAGGGTTGAGTGCGCTGACCCACCTGGATTTGCGTTCGCTGACGTTAGGCATGATGCCCGGCGGGATTGCGGAGATGAGCCTGACGGCAGAGACATTGCAGTTGTCGGTACCGCTGGTGACGGCGATGCAGGTGATGCGGCTGTTGTTTGTGTTGTTTCTGGCGGAGCCGTTGTTCAAGTATTGGAATCGGCAGCCGGATTCTGTCTGAAAGACCGAGTCGCCCCCTTCGCGAGCAGGCTCGCTCCACAGGGTGTGGGAGCGAGCCTGCTCGCGAAGGGGGCGACTCGGTCAACGCATCAAACTGGCGGCAATCGCCACTCAATCGGCGTTTCGCCATTCTGCTCAAGAAACTTGTTGGTTCGACTGAAGTGCCCGCACCCAAGGAAGCCGCGATAGGCGGACAACGGTGACGGATGCACCGACGTCAGCACCAGGTGCTTGGTGGCATCGATCAGTTTCTGCTTGCTCTGGGCATGCGCGCCCCATAGCAGGAACACCAGATGTGGCTGGTGTTCGCTGACCACTTCGATAATCCGATCGGTAAAGTGCTGCCAGCCTTTGCCCGCATGGGCGTTGGCGTTGGCGCGTTCCACGGTCATGGTGGTGTTGATCATCAGCACGCCCTGGTCAGCCCAGCTTTGCAGGCAGCCGTGGGTCGGGATGTCGATGTTCAGATCGCGTTTCAACTCTTTATAGATGTTCACCAGCGACGGCGGCGCCGGTACGCCCGGTTGCACCGAAAAGCACAAACCATGGGCCTGTCCCGGACCGTGGTACGGGTCCTGGCCGAGGATCACGACTTTGACTTTATCCAGCGGCGTCGAATTGAGCGCGTTGAAAATCATCGGTCCTGGAGGGTAGATTTCCTTGCCTGCCGCGCGCTCCTCTTGCAAGAAGTCGCGCAACTCTGACATGTAGGGCTGGTCGAATTCGGCACGCAGTGCCTCCTTCCAGCTCGGTTCGAGTTTGATACGGTCGTCAGCAGTCATGGTCATATCCGGCAAAAACAATGGGGCGAACCCTAGGAAAGCCCATCACGCTTGTCAATTGATCTGACGCAGATCCGGCACTTTCCTGTACAGCGATCATACTGAACGCTCAAATTCCCGATCGAGGTCACGATGAATCTGCACTTCGAAGAACTCACCGGCACCGACGGCGCACGCATCGGAGTCGCCAGCCTGGATGCCGAGCAATCTCTCAATGCCCTGTCCTTGCCGATGATCAACGCCTTGCGCGATCAACTGGACGTCTGGGCCAAAGAACCACAAATCGTCTGCGTCGTGTTGCGCGGCAACGGTGCCAAAGCCTTTTGCGCCGGTGGCGAAGTCCGCAGCCTGGTGGAAGCCTGTCGCGCCCATCCCGGCGAAGTACCGCCGTTGGCCGCGCATTTCTTTGCGGCGGAATATCGCCTGGACTTCAATCTGCACACTTACCCTAAACCGCTGATCTGCTGGGGGCATGGCTATGTGCTCGGCGGCGGCATGGGGCTGCTGCAAGGAGCGGGCATCCGGATTGTCACGCCGAGCAGCCGCCTGGCGATGCCGGAGATCAGTATCGGTTTGTACCCGGATGTCGGGGCCAGTTGGTTTCTGTCACGTCTGCCCGGCAAGCTCGGACTGTTTCTCGGCCTGACCGGCGCCCATATAAACGGTCGCGATGCGATCGATCTCGACCTGGCCGACCGTTTCCTGCTCGATGAACAGCAGGAAAAGCTGATGGAAGGCCTGCTGCAGTTGAACTGGCAGGAACAGACGCCGATGCAGCTCAACAGCCTGCTCAAGGCCTTGCAGCAGGAAGCGCTCGCGCAAATGCCCGAAGCCCAGTGGCTACCACGACGCCAGCAGATCGATGAGCTGCTGGATGTCAGTGACGTGCGCTGCGCCTGGAAGGCCATCAGCCAGCTGCGTGACAGCACGGATCTGCTGCTCAGCCGTGCGGCGAAAACCATGAGCGAAGGCTCGCCCCTGACCGCTCATCTGGTGTGGGAACAGATCGCCCGCGCCCGGCACATGTCGCTGGCTCAAGTCTTTCAGATGGAATACACCATGAGCCTCAACTGTTGCCGTCATCCTGAGTTCAGCGAAGGCGTGCGCGCACGGTTGATCGACAAGGATCAAAAACCGCATTGGCATTGGCCAGACATCAATAATCTGCCGGATGCGGTGGTAGAAGCGCACTTCCACAAGGCCTGGGAAGGCCGGCACCCGCTGGCCGATCTGTAGGAATACTGAAATCCGGGCATAAAAAAGCGGCGCTTCATGCGCCGCTTTTTTTACGAGTGTTTAACGGTGGCCGCCTCGGCCATCGTGATCACCGCGACCGTAGTGGTCGCCCCTTCCGCCACGGTTGTCGCGTCCACCATGGCCGCGGCGATAGTCGTTGTTTCCACCGCGGTTACGGCCGTCCCAGCCGCCACGGTTATGGCCATCCCAGCCGCGATTCTGATGAGCCCGGTAATCGGCTCGTGGCGACGACTGGTAATAGCGTGGTGCCGGTTGATAAACCCGCGGCTGATGGTAATACCGCGGTGCCGGTTGATAAACCCGCGGCTGATGGTAATACCGCGGTGCCGGTTGATAAACCCGCGGCTGATGGTAATACCGCGGTGTTGGCTGGTAATACCGCGCTGGCGGGGCGTAGTACCGGCGTGGTTGCGTGTAGTAACCGCCGCCACCTGAGTAGTAAGGCCCGCCACCGGAATAATAGGCTGGCGAGGTGTAGACCTCGGAACGGTAGTAACTGGCTCCTCCATCGGAATAGGGCACGCATGCACCAAGTGACAATCCCAATACAGCAATCAGAAGAATTCGCAGATACATAGCGGCCTCCTGGACCGCGAGTGAGCCACACCAGCGACGCTGGCAGGCGACAGTCAATTATTCGGTGACTGTCGAAAGATCAGACATCGTTTTCCAAATCTGGTGCGTTCATGAAACAGATTGAAACAAGTCGCCGATGAAAGGTTTTTCATCAATTCATCTGCTGATTAGTGGTGGCCACCGCGATATCGACCACCGTAATGACGTGGCCCGTGCCCGCCCCAATAGAAGTAGCGATAGCCACCATAAAAACGCGGGCTGTGGTAATAACGCGGTCCGTAATAGTAGGGATAGGGTGAGTAGCCGGGGTAGTAATAAGGCACGGAGTACACATCGTAACCACCGGAGTAGTAATAGCAGCCGGACAGCCCCAGACCGAGAACCATACCGAACAACAGTCGACGAAACATGGCGGCCTCCTGAAAGACCCACAACCGGAACAGGCCGGCTGACACCTGTTTTGACTGGCAATGCTGCGCCGAGTGCCGAGCCGCCTGGACCTTCAGATCAGCGGCCGACCTGATCCATTGCGGTGCACCCCTGCACCATCACAAGGCAACACCACCACCTCTTCCCAGCGCGCCAACTGCGTAATCGCCCACGCTAGAGCGCTCAAGCCGACTTGGCACGGCTCTCGCTTTAGCAAAGACGTGCAGGAGTCATCACAGGTTCGCGGCACCACAATTTGCAATGGCTGACTAGGGTTCCGGCTCGCTAAGGCGAGTGGCTGGTCCGAGAGTTGGCGACCTCCAGTTGAGGTTACACGGCGGGATAAAAGCCCGGGAGACAAGCCACCGTTCACGGTGCCGCGTTGACTCCTGCCCGCCCTTGATCAACTGGAGAACCACCATGCTCAAGCTTCGTTTACCCGCCCTGCTCGCCACTGCATTCGCAGCCTTCGTGAGCGTCTCGTCCCAGGCCGCACAGAAAGATCACTTCAGCGTCTGCTGGACCATCTACGCCGGTTGGATGCCCTGGGAATACGCGAGCAGCCAAGGCATCGTCGACAAATGGGCGAAGAAGTACGGCATCACGATCGATGTGGTGCAGCTCAATGACTACGTCGAATCCATCAACCAATACACCGCTGGCCAGTTTGATGGCTGCACCATGACCAACATGGATGCGCTGACCATTCCGGCGGCTGGCGGCGTCGACAGCACCGCGCTGATCGTCAGCGATTTCTCCAACGGCAACGACGGCATCGTGCTCAAGGGCGACGGCAAGAAAGTCACCGACCTCAAAGGCATGAACGTCAATCTGGTGGAGCTTTCTGTCTCCCACTACCTGCTGGCCCGGGCGCTGGATTCGGTCGATCTCACCGAGAAAGACCTGAAAGTGGTCAACACCTCCGACGCCGACATCTCGGCTGCCTTCAACACCGATCAGGTCAACGCTGTCACCACCTGGAACCCGATGCTTTCGGACATCAAGGCCAAGCCTGCGGTGACCGAAGTGTTCAACTCCAGTCAGATCCCCGGCGAAATCATGGACATGATGGTGGTCAACTCATCGACCCTCAAAGACAACCCGGCGCTGGGCAAAGCGCTGACCGGCGCCTGGTTTGAGGTGGTCGAGTTGATGAACGCGAAAAACGCCGCCAGCAAAGCCGCCCTCGAACACATGGCCAAAGCCTCGGGCACCGATCTGGCCGGTTTTCAGTCGCAACTGGACACCACCAAATTGTTCGCCACCCCCAAAGAAGCCCTGGCGTTCTCCATCAGCAAGCAACTGCCGGAAACCATGCGCAAAGTCGCCGAGTTCTCCTTCCAGCACGGCTTGCTGGGTGAAGGCGCCAAGGACACCAGCGCGGTCGGCATGGCGTTCGCCAACGGCGTGACCAGCGGCGACAAGACCAACCTCAAGCTGCGCTTCGACCCGACCTACGTGCAGATGGCCGCCGACGCCAAGCTGTAATCAGGAGGACCTGGCCATGCGCCTGATCAATCGCCACCCGGATCGTCCGAGTCGCCTGCTGTTGGTGATCCTGCCGTTCGCCCTGGTGCTGTTCGCCTACTTCATGGGCTCGGCCGAGCGGCTGATGGACAACCCCAATGACAAGCTGCTGCCGAGCGCCGTGCAGATGACTGACGCGGTGAAACGCCTGGCGTTCACCGCCGACAGCCGCACCGGTGAATACCTGTTGTGGCAAGACACCGCGTCCAGCCTTCGACGCCTGGCCATCGGCCTCGGCATCAGCGCGTTGGCCGGGCTGTGCCTGGGCATCGCCGCCGGTACGCTGCCGCTGTTTGGCGCGCCGTTGTCGCCGTTACTGACGGTGCTGTCGATGGTGCCGCCGCTGGCGATTCTGCCGATTCTGTTCATCGTGTTCGGCTTGGGGGAATTGTCGAAAGTGATGCTGATCGTCATCGGCATCACTCCGTGCCTGGCTCGCGATCTGGAGCAACGCGCCCGGGAAATTCCCGTCGAGTTGCTGATCAAGGCCCAGACCCTCGGCGCTTCGACCTGGACGCTGATGCTGCGCGTGGTGCTGCCGCAACTGTTGCCACGCTTGTTGATTTCGCTTCGGCTGATGCTCGGCTCGGCGTGGTTGTTCCTGATCGCCGCCGAAGCCATTGCGTCCACCGACGGACTCGGTTACCGGATTTTCCTGGTGCGCCGCTACCTGGCGATGGACGTGATTCTGCCGTACGTGGTCTGGATCACCCTGCTTGCCTGGTTGATGGATTGGGGCCTGAAACGCCTGACCCAACGAGCGTTCCCTTGGTATGAGGGGGCCCGCGCATGAGCTTCATCACCGTAAAAAACGTCTGGCAGCAATACGCCGATCAGGTGGTGCTCGAAGGGCTGAACCTGAACGTCAACGAGGGTGAGTTCTGCACCTTGGTCGGTGCGTCGGGTTGCGGCAAGTCGACCTTCCTGCGGCTATTGCTCGGCCAGGAACGTGCCAGTCGCGGCGAGATTCTGCTCGACGGACAAGCCCTGGCCGGTGAACCGGATGCCAGCCGTGGCGTGGTGTTCCAGCGCTACTCGGTGTTCCCGCATTTAACGGTGCTGGACAACGTCGCCCTCGGCCTCGAACTGCCACGTTCGCCTCTGCTCGGACGCTTGTTCGGCAGCGCTAAAAAAGACGCACGCGAACAAGCCTCAGTGCTGCTGCACAAAGTTGGCCTCGGCCACTCGCTGGACAAGTACCCGGCGCAACTCTCCGGCGGCATGCAACAACGACTGGCGATTGCCCAGGCGCTGATCATGAAACCGCGCGTGTTGCTGCTCGACGAACCGTTCGGCGCCCTCGATCCGGGCATCCGCAAAGACATGCACGGCCTGCTGCTGGAGCTGTGGCGCGAGACGCAACTGACGGTGTTCATGGTCACCCACGACCTGTCCGAAGGCTTCAGCCTCGGCACTCGCCTGCTGGTGTTCGACAAGGTCCGCGTTGATCCGCACGCCCCTGGTGCCTATGGCGCGCGTATCACTTACGACATCCCTTTGAACAGCGACCGCCGCGCCAACCGTGCCGCCGTCGACGCCTTGCCGGCTGAGCTGGCAGGCACGCTTCGTACCGCTTAGAGGATTTTTGAAATGACTGATTCGACCCAACTGTTCCCGCCCTTCGCCGAAGAAATGCTTCCCGGCGGCGGCCATCGTTCCTTCGTTCTGAAACGCGGCCAGTTGCTGCGCCTGACCGACCTGCGCGGTGGCGCCAACGTCAGCCTGACGCTGCTCAACGCCAACGAGAAAACCGAACGCCTGAACCTGCCCGACAGCCTCAAATGCCAACACACGGCCAAGCTCACCACCGGCCATTGCCTGTATTCGGACATGGGTCGCGTGCTGGCCGCCATCACTGCTGACACCTGCGGCTGGAGCGACAGCCTTGGCGGCGTGCTGTGCGCAGAAGAAGTCGCGGAAAAATACGGCGCCGGCCGCTATCAGGAACTGCGCAACGGCTTCTTCCGCAACGGCACCGACAACCTGCTGGTGGAGTTGGGCAAGTGGGGGCTGGGCCTGTCCGATTTGCTGATGACGCTCAATTTGTTTAGCCGGGTGAACGTCGATGAGGCCGGGCATTTCCACTTCGTCGAAGGCAATTCCAAGGCCGGCGACTACATCGAGTTGTATGCGCCGATGGACACGCTGGTGGTGCTCACCGCGCTGCAACATCCGATGGACCCTTCGCCTGAATACGCACCGAAACCATTGAAGTTGAGCTGGATGAACGCCGATGCCAGCGTCGCCGAACACTGCCGCACCTCGCGCCCGGAAAACGAGCGCGGCTTCATCAACACCGACCGTTTGTTCGCCTGAGGATCGCTGCCATGTCACTTGCATTCGCTACTGCTCAACAGTTGCCCGAAACCGCGATCTACCGCGCCACCATCCCGGCCGGTGAACCGTGGCTGATGGAGGTCAAGGCCGGCCAGACCTTGCGCATCCTCGACCTGGAAGGCAATCAGGCCGTCGACACCTTGTTCTTCAGCGTCGCCAATCCCAAGGAACGCTACGACGTACAACGCACGTTGCGCCGGCAGAACAGCGTCTACCTGAGCACCGGCAGCGTGCTCTATTCCAACCTCGGCAAGCCGATGCTGACCATCGTTGCCGACACCTGCGGTCGCCACGACACCCTCGGCGGCGCTTGCGCGCAAGAGAGCAACACCGTGCGTTACGCGTTGGAGAAACGCTACATGCACAGCTGCCGCGATAACTACCTGCGCGCCTGCGTCCACGATGGGCGACTGGGCAAGGGCGACATCGGGCCGAACATCAACTTCTTCATGAACGTGCCGGTCACGGCGGATGGCGGGCTGACGTTTGAGGACGGGATTTCGGCGCCGGGCAAATACGTTGATTTGCGGGCCGAGATGGACGTGATCGTGCTGATCTCCAATTGCCCGCAACTGAACAACCCGTGCAACGCCTACAACCCCACCCCTGCGGAGCTGCTGGTATGGAACTGAAATTTGTGCGATTGCGTAAATGGTTGTTTGCCCTGTGCCAGGCCCGTTCAGGCCAGTGCCTAAAAAAGTAAAACCACCCTAAATCCAATGTAGGAGTGAGCCTGCTCGCGATGGCGTCAGCAAAGTCACCTTTGATGTCGACTGACCCACCGCTATCGCGAGCAGGCTCACTCCTACAGGGGAACAGCGGCGTTTGAGAAATCTGATTTTTCATCCGGGACGGCCCGGATGCATCAAGAAAAACTGCGGGACGGCCCGCATCCCAGGTCGAGGCTGATGCGTTATCGCCTCCGGGGGTTATGCCATGTTCGAAAAAGTCCTGATTGCCAACCGTGGCGCCATTGCCTGTCGCATCCTGCGCACCCTGCGTGAGTTACAGGTCCAGGGCGTTGCCGTGTATTCCGAAGCTGATGCCGCCAGCCTGCACATCCTGCAAGCCGATGAAGCCCACAGCCTCGGTGAAGGCGCAGCCGCCGGCACCTATCTGGCCGTAGAAAAAATCCTCGCCATCGCCAAAGCCACCGGCGCTACCGCAATTCATCCCGGCTACGGTTTTCTCTCGGAAAACGCCGCGTTCGCCGAAGCGTGCGAAGCCGCCAACATCGCCTTCATCGGCCCGACGCCAGAGCAGCTGCGAGTGTTTGGCCTCAAGCACACCGCCCGCGCCTTGGCCAAGCGATACGGCGTGCCGATGCTCGAAGGCACCGAGTTGCTCGACAGCCTCGACGCGGCGCTGAGTGCCGGCGAACAGGTCGGCTACCCGGTGATGCTCAAAAGCACCGCCGGCGGTGGCGGTATCGGCATGCGCGTGTGCCGCAGCGCTGCCGAATTGAGCGAGTTTTTTGAGGCCGTCAAACGCCTCGGCCAGAACAACTTCAGCGACGCCGGGGTGTTCATCGAGAAGTACATTCAGCGCGCCCGTCATCTGGAAGTGCAGGTGTTCGGCGACGGCCTGGGCGAAGTGATTGCCCTCGGCGTGCGCGACTGCTCGGTGCAGCGCCGCAATCAGAAAGTCCTCGAAGAAACCCCGGCGCCGAACCTGCCCGAGGGCATGGCTGAGGCGCTGTGTGCGGCGGCGATCAAACTGGCGAAAGCGGTGAATTACCGAAGCGCCGGCACCGTTGAATTCGTCTTCGACAGCGAGGCTCAGCGTTTTTACTTTCTCGAAGTGAACACCCGTTTGCAGGTGGAGCACGGCGTCACCGAGCAAGTCTGGGGCGTGGATCTGGTGCGCTGGATGGTCGAACTGGCGGCCGGGGATTTGCCGCCGTTGAGCGAGTTGAGCCGAGACTTGAAAGCCTGCGGCCACGCGATTCAGGCACGGCTTTACGCCGAAGATCCGGGCCGGGATTTTCAGCCGAGCCCAGGGTTGCTGACCGCTGTGAACTTCCCTGCCGCCGATGGCAAACAGCTACGTATCGACACGTGGGTCGAGGCCGGTTGCGAGATTCCACCGTACTTCGATCCGATGATCGCCAAGGTCATCAGCTGGGCGCCGACCCGCGAAAAAGCCGCTGCCGATTTGCATCAAGCGTTGGGCGACAGCCTGCTCTACGGAGTGGAAACCAACCGCGATTATTTGCGGCAGATTTTGCTCGATATGCCCTTCGCCAGTGGCCAGCCGTGGACGCGTTGCCTGGAAGGTTTGGTCTATCAAGCCAACACGTTTGAAGTGCTCAGCGCCGGGACTCAGACCAGCGTTCAGGACTCTCCGGGTCGCCTTGGGTATTGGGCCGTGGGTGTGCCGCCGTCAGGGCCGATGGACAGTCGCGCGTTGCGTTTGGGCAACCTTTTGCTGGGTAACGATGAAGGTGCCGCGGCGCTGGAAATCACCATGAGCGGGCCGTTGCTGCGCTTCAATTGCGACGCGGTGGTGGCGGTGATCGGGGCAGTTATTCCATTGACGCTGAACGGTGAACCCGTGCCGATGAACACCGCACTGCTGGTTCCGACGGGGGCGACGTTGAGCCTCGGCACAATTGCTGGAGCAGGCGCCCGCAGCTATTTGTGCCTGCGTGGTGGCCTGCAAGTGCCAGATTATCTGGGCAGCAAAAGCACCTTCACCCTCGGCCAGTTTGGTGGGCATGGCGGGCGTGCATTGCGGGCGGGCGACGTGTTGCATCTCCCTGCTTTGAACGACCGCAGCACCGGTCAACAACTGGCTGAAGAACAGGTCACCGAGTTGCCCGATCTGCGGCAGATCCGGGTGATCTACGGCCCTCATGGCGCACCGGAATACTTCACCGAAAACTACATTGGCACCTTCTTCGCCACCCAGTGGGAAGTACATTTCAACTCAAGCCGAACCGGTGTGCGGTTGATCGGGCCAAAGCCTGAATGGGTGCGTGCCGATGGTGGCGAGGCGGGTCTGCATCCGTCGAATATCCATGACAATCCGTATGCCATTGGGGCGGTGGATTTTACCGGTGACATGCCGGTAATCCTCGGTCCCGACGGCCCTAGTCTCGGCGGGTTTGTCTGCCCGGTGACGGTGATCGAGGCGGATCTTTGGCAGCTGGGCCAGCTCAAGGCTGGGGACAAAGTTCAGTTCCTCCCGGTCGATCTCAAGA
This sequence comes from Pseudomonas sp. LS2P72, assembly GCF_054897865.1. Lineage (NCBI taxonomy): Bacteria > Pseudomonadati > Pseudomonadota > Gammaproteobacteria > Pseudomonadales > Pseudomonadaceae > Pseudomonas > Pseudomonas sp. LS2P72. Next base: position 2,038,356 of record NZ_CM142708.1, on the reverse strand, counting down.
CCGCCCGCAACCTCGCCCTGAAATGGAATCCCTCCTGTAGGAGTGAGCCTGCTCGCGATGACGGCATCACATCCGATATCTCTGTGGCTGAAACACCGCAATCGCGAGCAGGCTCACTCCTACAGGGACTTGTGTCGCCGGTGGTATTGGAATTGGGTCAGGACGATACGCGGCTGGTGGCGAGATTGTCTGGGGACACTCATCTGCTGCTGGAAATCGGCGCGCCCGAACTTGACCTGGTCCTGCGCTTCCGCGCCCACGCCTTGATGCAGGCCCTGGAAAGCCAAAACCTGCACGGCGTCATCGACCTGACACCCGGCATCCGCTCGCTCCAAGTGCACTACCAACCCGAACAACTGCCGCTGGCCGATCTGCTCGGCATCGTCGCTGGCGAATGGGACGCCGTGTGCGCCGCCAAGGACCTGCAAGTGCCCTCGCGCATCGTCCACCTGCCGTTGTCCTGGGACGACCCGGCCTGCCAGTTGGCGATCGAAAAATACATGACCACCGTGCGCAAGGACGCCCCGTGGTGCCCGAGCAATCTGGAATTCATCCGCCGCATCAACGACCTGCCAAACCTCGACGAAGTGCAGCGCACGGTGTTCGACGCCAGCTACCTGGTGATGGGCCTGGGCGACGTCTACCTCGGTGCACCGGTCGCCACGCCGCTCGATCCGCGTCATCGCCTGGTGACCACCAAGTACAACCCAGCCCGCACCTGGACCGCGGAAAACTCGGTGGGTATCGGCGGTGCTTACATGTGCGTGTACGGCATGGAAGGCCCTGGCGGTTATCAGTTCGTCGGCCGCACTTTGCAGATGTGGAATCGCTATCGCGAGGTCGCCGCATTCGATGGCAAACCGTGGCTGCTGCGCTTCTTCGATCAGATCCGGTTCTACCCGGTCAGTGCCGATGAACTGCTGCGCATTCGACGGGATTTCCCCCTCGGGCGCTTCGATCTGCACATCGAGCACAGTCAGCTGAATCTGGCGGACTACCAAGCCTTCCTGACGAAGGAAGCCGAGAGCATTGCCGCGTTTCGCGATCAGCAAAAAGGTGCGTTCAATGCCGAACGCGAACGCTGGATCGCCAGTGGCCAGGCGCATTTCGACAGCGAAGAACTTGTCCCGGAAGTGACCGAGGACGCACCGCTGGCCAGCGGTCAACAGAGCGTCGACAGCCACATCGCCGGCAACCTTTGGCAGGTTCAGGTTGAAACCGGTAGCCGGGTTGCCGCGGGTGATGTGCTGGTGATTCTGGAGTCGATGAAGATGGAAATCCCATTGCTCGCCCCCATGGCCGGGGTGGTCCGCGAGATTCGCGTGCAACCGGGTTCGGCGGTGCGCGCCGGGCAGCGTGTCGTGGTGCTGGAACTTGAGTGAACCCATTTTGAAAAGGATTAACGCCATGAACATCAATCTGCAACTCGACGCCCTGCGCGGCGCTTATCGCGTCGGCAACATCACGCCCCGTCAATTGCTGCTGGGCTTGCGCGATAAAGCCGCGGCGCTGAACCCGGATTATCACCTGTTCATCCATTTGCTCAGTGTTGAAGAACTGGAACCGTACCTCGCCGCACTCGACGGTCGCGATATCGAAAGCCTGCCGCTATACGGCGTGCCGTTTGCGATCAAGGACAACATCGACCTGGCGGGCATTCCGACGACCGCGGCGTGCCCTGCATTTGCCTACGTGCCGGAGCGTTCGGCGACCATCGTCGAGCAGTTGCTGGCGCTGGGGGCGATTCCGTTGGGCAAGACCAATCTTGATCAATTCGCCACCGGGCTTAACGGCAGTCGCTCGCCGTATGGTGCGTGCCCGAACAGCGTGTTGCCGGAGTATCCGTCGGGCGGTTCCAGCGCCGGGTCTTCACTGGCGGTGGCGCTCGGCGTGGCGAGTTTTTCCCTGGGCACGGACACGGCGGGTTCCGGGCGCGTGCCGGCGGCGCTGAACAATCTGGTGGGGTTGAAAGGCACCAAAGGGCTGATCTCCACGGCCGGTGTGGTTCCGGCCTGTCGCACCCTCGATTGCGTGACCACGTTCACCGCGACTGCCCGGGAAGCCAGTCAGTTGCTCGCGCTCACTGCGCACCTTGATCCCCGCGATGAATACAGCCGCCGTAATCCGTTGTGGAATGACGGCTCCGCGTTTGGTGCGCCTCGCCCCTTCCGCTTCGGCGTGCCGCGTGCTCAGGATCTGCAGTTCTTCGGCTGCCCTGAAAGCCCGCTGTTGTTTGGTGATGCCATCGATCAGCTCAAGGCTTTGGGCGGTGAAGCGGTTGAGCTGGATTTGTCGCCGTTCCTTGAAGCGGCGCGATTGCTTTATGAAGGGCCGTGGGTGGCCGAGCGCTACAGCGTCGCCGGCGAATTGATGGAGCAAAATCCAGAAGCGGTGCTGCCGGTGATTCGCGCTGTGCTGGCCAAGGCGCCGGCGGTAAGCGGCGTGCAAACCTTCCGCGCCCAGTACCGCCTGCAAGCGCTGAAAGCCCTGTGCGACCAAGCGCTGGACGGCCTCGACTGCGTGCTCACACCCACCATCGGCCGCCCCTTCACGCTGGCGGAACTGGACGCCGAACCGGTGCTGCGCAATTCAGAACTGGGCTACTACACCAACTTCATGAACCTGCTCGATTACGCCGCCGTCGCCGTGCCCAGCGGTTTCATGGGCAATGGCTTGCCTTGGGGCGTGACGTTGTTCGGACGGGCGTTTACTGATCAGTATTTATTGGGTGTGGCGGATGCCTTGCAGCGTCAGCAAGGTTCGGCAACACCCGCTCCGTCGGCTGTCGCACGCAATGATCGTGCGCGGTTGCTGGTGTGTGGGGCGCACCTGGATGGGTTGGCGCTGAATTGGCAGCTCAAGCAGCGCGGGGCTCGACTGGTCGAGACGACGTTCAGCTCGCCGGACTATCAACTGTATGCCCTGGCCGGTGGTCCGCCGTTTCGCCCCGGGATGGTTCGCGTGAAGGACGGGGGGGTGGCGATTGCGGTGGAGGTTTGGGAATTGCCGAGTTGTGAGCTGGGTTCGTTTTTGACCGGGATACCGGCACCGCTGGGATTGGGCAAGGTGCAATTGGCGGATGGGCGTTGGGAGAGTGGGTTTATTTGTGAGGCGTATGGGTTGGAGGGGGCGGTGGATATCAGTCATTTGGGTGGATGGCGTGCGTATCTGGAGACTCGTGTCTGATCTGGAATCCGCCCCTCACCCTAACCCTCCCGAAACGTCGGACCGCCCTGAGGGAGAGGGGACTGACCGAGGTGTTTGTTTGAGCTACAGCGACTTGAAATATCGAGCCGAACTCTGGTTCTGAACAACATACAAATCTGCCCCCTTTCCCCCGTGGGAAGAGGGCTGGGGTGGGTAAAAACCGGGTACATCCTTTACGCTTGAGACCGGGGACATGGTTTACAGGTATTAATCATGGTCAGGAGGTACTGACCACCCTGAAAACCGATGACACCTTGCACACGCTGCTCTCGAGAGCGGATCATGCGATGTACCGGGCCAAGCAAGCCGGCCGTAACCGCACCTGCGTGGAAATGCCTCACTCCAGTTATGAATAACCCTACATGAATAAGCCAGATTTCTGCCCGGCCTGCGGCGCCTCCAACGACTGCACTCTGGCCGACCCGCGAACTGCCGATCGGGCCTGCTGGTGCTACGGCGTCAGCATCGACCCGGCGGTGCTCGAAGCACTGCCGCCCGAACTGCGCGACACATCCTGTTTGTGCCCACGCTGCGCGCAAGTCGAGGCGCAGTTGTAAGCACCCGCACGACCGATCACGTAAGATACGCGCCCCTTTCCTACCGATCCCTTGTCATGCGCATTGACCGTTTCCTCAGCAACCTGCCGCGCTTCAACCGTAAGCAGGTGCGTCTGTTGCTGGTGGAAAAGCGCGTCAGGGTCGACGGAAAAATCGTCAGCGACCCTCACGCCGACGTACTGGAATTCAGCCGCGTGGAAGTCGACGATGAGTTGCTGCAAGTCGGCAAGCCTGCACGCTACTTCATGCTGCATAAACCGTCTGGCTGCGTCAGTGCCACCCGCGATCCGCAACACCCGACCGTGCTCGACCTGATCCATGAGCCGGACAAGGAGGACCTGCACATCGCCGGGCGCCTGGACTTCAACACCACCGGCCTGATGCTGATCACCAATGATGGCAGCTGGTCGCGACGCCTGACCCAGCCGCAAACCAAACTGCCCAAGGTCTACTACGTAGAAACCGAGCAAGAGATTGGCCCGGAATACGCATTGAAATTCACCGAAGGCCTGTACTTCGCCTTCGAAGACCTCACCACCCAACCCGCCGAGCTGGCCGTACTCGGACCAACGTCCGCACGACTGAGCATCGTCGAGGGCCGTTATCATCAGGTGAAGCGGATGTTCGGCCATTTCGACAACAAGGTGCTGCGCCTGCACCGCGAAAGCATGGGCCCGCTGATGCTCGACAGCGCCCTGAAACCGGGCGAGTACCGCGCATTACGCACCGAAGAGATTCAATTGATCTAAGCAGGCGACCGCTCAGCAGAAGTTGTCGAACAATTTGCCAAAGATACTTGCGCGATGACGTGACCCCTGCTTGAATCAGGACGTCGGCCGAAATGTGACCGACGAGTCACAACATACTTCTAAGAAACTTTTTGCCGGTAGAGAACCCTCAGGTTCCGCCTTCCCCCGGCAGACTGCCCGCCAATAACAATACCCGTCGACCGGACTGCAATGGATCGACATGGGCCTCTCAAATTCCAGGCGCATGCCTACCTGTCACAAAGCTCGTGCAATCTGATTTGCACGCATACCCGCTTGCCAGGAGTCTTATGACATGAGGCCAGAAATCGCTGTGCTGGATATACAGGGTCAGTATCGGGTTTACACGGAGTTCTATCGCGCAGACGCCGCTGAGAAGACCATTATTTTGGTCAACGGCTCGATGGCCACGACTGCGTCGTTTGCACAAACCGTGAAAAACCTTCATCCGCAGTTCAATGTGGTCTGCTACGACCAGCCTTACGCGGGCAAGTCGAAAGCCCACAACCGGCACGAGAAATTGCTGACCAAGGAAGTCGAAGGGCAGATTCTCCTGGAGCTGATCGACCACTTCGCCGCCGAACACGTGCTGTCGTTTTCCTGGGGTGGCGCCGCGACCCTGGTCGCCCTGGCCCACCAGCCACGGCGCATCGAAAAAGCCGTGGTCAGCTCGTTCTCTCCGGAGATCAACGCGCACATGCTCGACTACCTCGAGCGCGGCATCGATTACCTTGGCAGCCGGGACGGTGACCGGGTCGGCAACCTGGTGAACAGCACCATCGGCAAACACCTGCCGACACTGTTCAAGCGCTTCAACTATCGGCACGTCAGCTCTTTGGCCGAGCATGAATACGGGCAGATGCACTTCCACATCAGCGATCTGCTGCAGAGTGATCGCCAATGCTTTTTCAAAGCAGCGGAGAAAATCAACGTGCCGGTGCTGTTCATGAACGGCGAATGGGACGAGTACACCGCTGCCGACGGCGCTCAACTGTTCGCCAACCATGTGCAACACGCTACTTTCACCACCCTGCAGGCCACCGGCCACTTTCTCGACATGGAACACAAAGCCGCTTGCCGAGACAGCCGTAACGCATTGCTGGGCTTTCTGAAACCTTCGCAACACGAAAGTCGACCGCGTTATCACTACGTCCAGGACCAACATGCATTGGCCATCTGAAACAGCGTCATCGCGAGCAAGCTTCGCCCTGTAGGAGCAAGGCTTGCCCGCGATAGACCATCATGCGGTCTCTGTTTTTGTTTCAGTTGCGCTAAAGCCGTCCCACGCAAAGAAAAACTTCATTTCCACGCCCACATCTGGTACAAAGTCAGCCGCTCTGAGCGGGTGTCGTATAATGGCATTACTCCAGCTTCCCAAGCTGATAACGAGGGTTCGATTCCCTTCACCCGCTCCATCGAATTTTGATCTCACGTCAGGAGGGTTTTGACGGGAGATGCAGGAACACAAAAACCGGTCCGTTGTGGCCGGTTTTTTTGTGCCCGGAATTTGAGGTGCCGGGGAAGCTGCCGGGAGCATCAGACCGCATGCATCCCCTCCCCATGCCCGAATGATATGCAGTGCTATACTTTTTTATGGTTTGAATGAAGCGTACAGCGTTCCCCACGGGTACTGATACCGACTGCAAATCTCGACTGGCAGCTGCACGACAAAGGAGGTCTACGGCAAGCACGAGATGGGAGGTGTGGCATGAATCGACACTATTACATCAGCAACAATCTCGACGATCTTGAAGCCGTTGAAAATGAGCTGGAAGCCAGCGGTATCAATTCCGAACAAATTCATGTGCTCAGTCAACACGTTGCCGATGTTGAACAACATCACCTCCACGAGATTAACTCGTTAATGGAACAGGACGTTGTCCACTCTGGCGAAATTGGTGCAGTGGTCGGTGTGCCCCTCGCGGCGCTGGTTCTTGGCGGCGCCTATTGGCTGGGATGGACCGAATCCGCCGCAGGCTGGATGCCTTTTATCTTTCTTGCCATTGTTGTATTTGGCTTTTGCATCTGGGAAGGCGGTTTTTTTGGTATTCAAGTGCCGAATACTCACTTCCGCAGTTTTAAACAGGTGGTAGCAGAGGGAAAACATATTTTCTTCGTAGATGTCGAGCCGGATCAGGAGTCGATATTGGACGAGGTTATCGAACATCACCCAACGCTGGAGATTGCCGGCACGGGAACGGCCGCCCCCCACTGGACAGTAGCCTGGCAGCACAAATGGCATCAGTTCAAGCGGGTGATATCGGGTTAGCCCTGGAGACTCAAGGCCACCGAAAGCCGCTTATTGACCGAAGGAAATGACGCGGCTGAGGAAAACATAGTCCGCCTCGGTGGCCATCAGTCCGACGAGTACCAGCAAACACAACGGTGGCATGAGTATGGCGTAGACCAAGGCCAGCCGTTCCCAGGCCATGTGCATGAAGATGGAGACAATTAAACCGGCCTTCAACAACATGAACGTGAGAATCAGGGACCACCGAAGGTAGCCATGGAAGTGGAAATAGTCGACAAGGTACGACAGCGTGCTGAGGACGAATAACAGCCCCCAGATTTTAAGGTACAAGCTGATTGGATGTTGCTGACCCTGAGCATGTGCCATCACCGGTGCTCCTCTACCATAAATAGAAGAAAGCAAAAATAAACACCCACACCAAATCCACGAAGTGCCAGTAAAGCCCGGCTATCTCTACGTTCTGATAGTTTCCGGAGCGCTCATAGTCTCCCCGCATTACTTTCAGCGCCACGATGGTGAGGTAGATGACGCCGATTGACACATGCAGTCCGTGGAAACCGGTAATCATGAAAAAGCTGGCACCAAACTGCGCTGCCCCCATAGGGTTCCCCCAAGGACGCACCCCTTCTGCGATGAGCTTGCTCCATTCGAATGCCTGCATGCCGACGAAGGCCACACCCAAGGCAGCGGTGGCCAGCATCAGGGCAGAGGTTTTCGCACGATCACGGCGATAGGCGAAATTGACTGCCATGGCCATGGTGCCGCTGCTACTGATCAGCACAAAGGTCATGATGGCGATCAAAATAAGTGGGATCGCCTGACCGCCGATCGTCAGTGCGAATACTTCACTGGGGTTCGGCCAGGCGGTGGTGATGGTCATGCGTACCGACATGTAGCCGGTCAAAAAGCAGGTAAATACAAAAGTATCGCTGAGCAGGAATATCCACATCATCGACTTGCCCCAGGGGACCTGCTTGAAAGCCTCCTTATCCGAGGACCAGTCGCTGGCGATGCCCTGCCATCCTGCTGCAGGCGGCAAGCTTGGGGGGGTGGATGAACTGGACTCGCCTGGGGCGAGTGGGTGCGATGCCATGGCTTTTCACCTCAGGCCGCAGAATCTGGCGATCGCTTCATAGGTTTCCGGTGTGCTGGTCAGCAGAGCGAATAGCACGAACCAAAGACCTAGTAAGTAATGCCAATAGATGGCACACAGCTCTACGCTGGCGCTAAGTTGCGGCAACGGCACGCGCTGCAGGAATTTAGCAACGATTATGCCCCAGGCTATCAGCCCGCCCAGCAGGTGGAGCGCATGCAGGCCGGTCAACAGGTAGAAGAAGCTGTTGGCCGGGTTGCTGGCGAGAAAGTAGCCCCAGGCGACAAACTGCTGCCAGACCCAGAGCTGCCCCGCCAGAAAAGCAATGGTGAATACGCCCGCCAATGCAAAACCAATCACAGTTGCACTCAGTCGCGCCTTTCGGGCCGCCATACGCGACCCCTGCAGTGCGACGCAGCTGAATACCAGAAAAGCCGAATTCAGCCATAGCTGCCAGAGATTGGCTAACGGCGCCAAGGGCTCTGTCAGGGGTAGCCAGTCGGTCATTTGTGAACGGGCGATAAAGGCGAGCAAGAAGAGAAAGAATAACGAACTCACCACGACCAGAAATAAGCGCAGGCCTGTTCTTGCGATTTGGTTTCGATCGGCACCTTCGCCGGTCTGAATACCCTCCGGATCGCGATTCCAGCTGCCGCCGGGGTCAGCGCCGTCGGCGTTTCTCAATAGCAATCGGCTCATGTTTTTACGTCCGCTATCTTGGTGCCGGCACTCAGTTGCCGCATCTGCTCCAACTCCTCGGCGGAGACCGTTTGCGGAACGAAATCCTGTTCTATCCCCGGCACGCTGTAGTCATAGGCCCAGCGATGCACGACCGGCAGCTTCGCTCCCCAGTTACCGTGTATCGGCGGGGTGTTCGGCGTTTGCCATTCCAGACTGGCCGCGCCCCAGGGATTACTGCCTGCGGGTTTGCCTTTAAACGCACTCCAGACCAGGTTAAACAGAAACAGCAACTGGGAAACGCCGACGGCCAATGCGACCACCGTAATAAAGGCATTCAAATCTTGCGCCGACTGCGGGATGAACGCGTAGTTTTCATAGGCGTAGTAACGGCGCGGCATACCCTGGAATCCCAGGTAGTGCATGGGGAAGAAGATGGCGTAGGTGCCCAGAAAGGTAATCCAGAAATGCAGCTTGCCCAGAGTGTCGTTCAACATGCGCCCGGTGACTTTCGGGAACCAATGATAAATGCCGCCGAACACCACCAGTACCGGTGCGACACCCATCACCATATGAAAATGGGCGACGACGAAATAGGTGTCCGAGAGCGGAATATCCACGATCACATTGCCGAGAAACAACCCGGTCAGACCGCCGACCAGGAAGGTGACGATAAAGGCCAGGGCAAACAGCATCGGCACGGTCAGATGGATGTCGCCGCGCCACAGGGTCAGCACCCAGTTGTAGACTTTCAGGGCAGTCGGCACCGCGATGATCAAAGTGGTGACGGCGAAGAAAAAGCCAAAGTACGGGTTCATTCCGCTGACATACATATGGTGCGCCCAGACCACAAAGCTGAGTACGCCAATCGCAATAATGGCCCACACCATCATTCGGTAGCCGAAGATATTTTTACGCGCATGGGTGCTGATCAAGTCGGAGACCAGACCGAACGCCGGGAGAGCAACGATGTAAACCTCCGGGTGGCCGAAGAACCAGAACAGGTGCTGGAATAATATTGGGCTGCCACCCTGGTGATCGATCTGCTGCCCCAGCGAGATCATCGCCGGCATAAAGAAGCTGGTGCCCAACAGCTTGTCAAACAGCATCATGACCGCACTGACAAATAACGCCGGGAAAGCCAACAAGGCCATGATCGAGGCCATGAAGATTCCCCATACGGAAAGTGGCATGCGAAACAATGTCATGCCGTGCGTGCGCGCCTGCAATACCGTGGTGACGTAGTTCAACCCGCCCATGGTGGCTGCGACAATAAAAATCGCCAATGAAACGAGCATCAGGACGATGCCCCACTCAACCCCCGGTGTCCCCTGAGAAATGGACTGTGGCGGATAGAGCGTCCAGCCCGCACCGGTGGGGCCGCCCGGTACAAAGAAACTGGCGAGCAACACCACTACCGCCAGCAGGTAGAACCAGTAACTCAGCATGTTGACGTAAGGGAACACCATGTCGCGGGCGCCTACCATCAGCGGGATCAGGTAGTTACCGAAGCCACCCAGAAACAAGGCCGTCAGCAAGTAAATGACCATGATCATGCCGTGCATGGTCATCGCCTGATAGTACGCACTGGCGTCCATGAACTCCAAAGTGCCGGGGAAGCCAAGCTGGATGCGCATCAGGCCGGACAACACTACGGCGATAACGCCCACGAACAGAGCCGTCACGGAATATTGAATGGCTATGATCTTGTGGTCCTGACTCCAGATGTATTTGGTCAGGAAGCTTTTAGGTTCGTGTAGTGCTTCTGTTTCGGCTTGCTCCGCATAGGCCATCACGTCATCCTCCGGTTCGAAGTTTCGGTGCATTCCTGGCTGCTTTACGGCTACTTCCCTGGCTCCGCCTTGCTCGCCTCAGCGTCGGCATTCGCTTTGGATTTGATAAAAGCGATCAGTGCGTTCAGCTCCTGATCACTCGGGGTAAAGGCCGGCATGACAGGTGCGTAGCCTTTGACGATTTTGGCGCCGGGATTAAGAATCGAATCCTTTATATAGCCCTCATCGGCCTTTATCGTCGAACCGTCGGCAAAGGTTACGGTCTCGCCATACAGGCCCTGCCAGCTGGGGCCGACGCCCTTGCTGCCATCGACACTGTGGCAGGCCAGACAACCGAGCGACTCGGCCAGCCGCTGCCCTTGCGTCGCCAGGTCGTCACCTCTGTCCAGTTTTTCGCTGGCAGAAGGTTCTTGCTGCCCGGCACCGAGTGATTTGATCAGGGCGACGACAGCACCCAGTTCATCTTCAGTGAGAGTATAGGCCACCATGACTGGCGGGTAGCCCTGTACCAGCCGGGCCTTCGGATCGAGGATCGACTCTTTCAGGTAGGCCTCATCGACCAGCGCACTGGTGCCATCGGCAAACTGTTCCGTGCGGCCGTACAACCCCTTCCATCCCGGGCCGAGACGGCTACTGCCATCCTCGCTATGGCAGGCACCGCAGCCGTATTGTTCGACCAGCAGTCGACCTTTTTCCAGCACGCTGTCCTGACTGGGTTTGGCAGCTGTCGTTAGTGTCTGCGCAAAAGTCGGTTGGCTGTTCCGCCATTGAACGAAGGCGGCCTGCTCTTCCACGATCATGTAACCGCGCATATTGTAATGACCTACGCCACAATACTCGGCACACAGAACTTCATACTTTCCGATTACTGTGGGTGTAAACCAAAAGTACGACACCATCCCAGGCACCATGTCCATCTTGCTGCGAATCTGCGGTATATAGAAATTATGCAATACATCTTTGGAACGCAATAAGACCTTCACAGGTTGATCGAGTGGAAGGTGAACTTCATTGCTTTTTATAAGCACATCGTCCTGCCCAACAGGATCTTTGGGATCAAGGCCGAGAGGATTGACCGCATCAACAAACTTAATATCCGATTTGCCCAGCTTCCCGTCCTGGCCGGGAAAACGAAAGGCCCACTGCCACTGTTGGGCGACCACTTCAAGTTCATAAGCATTTTTCGGCACCCGGACGAAATCGTTGTAAACCACCAGGCCTGGCGCCAACATCGCGGCAATACCTACCGAGGTCACGACAATCAACCATGTTTCCAGTTTTTTATTTTCTGGCTGATAGTGCGCCCTGGAGCCTTCCTTGTGACGATATCGCATCACGGCCACTGCCATGAATACGGTGATGGCCATGAAAAATATCCCGCTGATGATCAGGGTGATGAACAGGGTAGTGTCTATTGAACCCCAGTTGGACGCTGGCGGTGCCGCATGCCAAGGCGCCAGTATATGAAACAGCACAGATGCAATAACGATTAGTACAAGAATAATTGCCATTGCCATTTTGCTTTCATCCTATTCCTGTTACTCATCGGTATGCCTAGGCATCGCCACAGAACAACATCGTCAAATCAATACTGATCTGACGCCAAAAACAGGCTGGACAAATACCGCATATCTTCGTGGCAAAGTCCGCAGGAAGTATAGTTCATGGCCGGAACAAGCGCTTTTCCAGAAAAGCCTTATTGCCTGGATATTCCAACTTCAGCGTCAACTTGAGCACTTGAAACCTATTCGCTATATATAACTGTAACTATTAAGCAACACATCTCGCCTGAACGACACGTCGAGCAAGCGAGGTCCGGTTGCCAGCTATAATCAGGTCTGATTACGGAAGGCAAAGATCGGCTAAAAACGCTCGCAAAGATCCTCGCCTATGCATAGCGGTCAGACAAGTGACGGCCAAGAGCGATAGCGTCCAACCGTCCGCAACGGAGATTTCGTCATGAGTGCCTTGACGATCGAAGGCTGGTGCAAAATCAACGGACAACAAAAGTCGACCCCGGTGGGTGAAATCCATTTTTACGTCGATGGCCCCCTCCATAAGAGTCTGGAGGACGCTGAAGAACGCCTGCAGAAGACCCATGAGCGTGAAGCCATGGTCGATGTCGACATGGACACACTGGAGTTGAAATTGCCAGAGGGATACGACCCTTTGTCCGACTGCCAGATGCGCGTCTATATACACAACGAGCGTGGTCAGTTCCATCTGGTCGGGCATCGCGCGAGTGATGGAAGCTTGATCTATAGCAACGCGGTGTTGATTGATCAGTTGATTGATTAGCTACGACGGGATTCTCGGCCATCAGTACGCGAAAGGGACAGACGAAAAGAGCGGGATCTGTCCCTTTTTCATTAATGCATCAACGCGTCGCAACGATAAACAACCGTGGGAACGGCAGCAGCACTGAACCATCGGCCAACGGCGGATAGGCCAGCTCGATCGCCGCCTGATACTGCTTGAGATACTGCGCCCGCTCCGCCTCATCCAGCGGATCAAGAAACGGCCGCAATCCGCTGCCCTTGAACCACTCGACCACACCAGACGCGCCGCCAGCAAGCGGATGATGGTAAGTCGTGCGCCACACATCGACACGGGAACAGTGGGCTCGCAGCATCGAGTAGTAACCACTGGCATCTGCCATCTCCGTCCGCTGCCCGGCGGCGCCCGCCAGTTTGCCAGCCCATGGACCATCGGCTGCAACTTCGCGCATCAAGCGATGCGAAGGTTCGTTGAGATTGTCCGGCATCTGGATCGCCAGGCTGCCACCGGGCGCCAGTTTGCTCGCCAGTGCAGGCAGCAACTTCGCGTGATCAGGTAGCCACTGCAACACCGCGTTGGCGAAAATCACATCGAACGGGCCGTTTTCGTTCCAGGTATCAATATCAGCCGTATCGAATTGCACCTGCGGCAAGCGCTTGCGGGCGGCCTCGATCATATCGGTCGAACTGTCCAAGCCACGCACGGCGGCATTGGCGAAGCGCTCAACCAGCAACTCGGTCGAATTGCCGGGGCCGCAACCGATGTCGATTGCCGAGCGCGCGTCCACAGCCGGGATCGCGGCCAGCAGGTCACGGGCGGGACGTGTGCGTTCATCTTCAAAAGCGAGGTATTGTTTGGCGGACCAACTCATTGCGTTCTCCTGTCGGTGCGTTGCTGTAGCAAGAAGCGGAAAACCGGTTCGCTACGATACCTCGACCGGTGCGCTCTGCCCTATCCGACTATGGCGAAAGCGGTCAGTTGACCCGCCAATACCCACGGGACCGAACGTATACAGAGGTAATGAGCATTTTTTATCGCAAAATCTTCTGAAGTCATAACCAGACAGACCGTTCGTCGAACTAGAAGCCAAGCAATTTTGACAGCCTAAAATTCACATCTATAGTCCTATCGCGGCCCGTCGGAAGGAACCCGAACCCGTTAGTTTGCATGCAAGGAGCAAGGCCGGCTCATGCCCGTGACAGGTGGGTTCCGCCCGTAGTGTGTTCGCAACGGCCGTAAGGCAAGCAAGCGTTGTTGTGCCTGAAAAGTAACTGGGCATTCACTATGAACAAGGAGCTTTACTATGTCTCGAGTCACGGATGTACTTGTTTCAATCGACACTGAAACCATTCTGAAAAACTACCCGAACATCAGCAAAAACCCTGCCTCGCCGACGTTGATCGACGTCAATCATGTGTACATGGTGACCAACCAGAACAACGTGGTCAGCGGCCAGGCCGGTGGCGAACTTAATTTGAAAGCCCAGGTAGGCGACTTGATTCGCTGGCGTGAAACCAGTCTGTCGCAGAGCTTCGAGACCGCAGTAATTTTCTACAAGTTCATTGGCAATGTCGGCAACGAGTTGATCTCCACACCCACGCCCCGCAAGGCTACAGCGTGCGTTGCCGTTCCCAACACCAGCAACCCGTCGGTGCCGAGCTGCCAGAAAGTCGATAACCATTACTGGTCTTCGGAAACACTTTCGTGCGGTAGCGTGACCTATCACTTCCATTTCCTGATCGTTGATCGCGACTGCAAGATCGTAGGCTGCTGCTCGTGGGATCCGTTCATTACCATTCGTAACTGACGATGACCAGGCCCCTTGGCGACGAGGGGCCTACCGAGTTCGTTGCCGCTTCGGCCGGGACGGGATGTCTTGCTTGAAACGATGCGGCCGCCGTCTTGAATCAACATCATGAAAGGAATCCATGATGACTTCCGAACCGATTGCCTCCCCCTCGACGAGTATCGCGCCAGCCAATAACGTGCTGCTGATCGTCGATGCCGAATCGCTACTTTTACGTTATCCGCAACCCAGTCTTGAGCCGCTAAACCCGACCGAAATTGAGGAAGGTTTCATCTTTGCCATAAGCGCCACCAAAACAACACAAATTGCAATAAGTGACAGCTCTATGACGCTTACCGCCAGTAACGGCGAGAACTTCCATTTCCGTGGCAAGACCGTCAGCTTGCTCGCCGAACACAGCGTGGTGTTCTACGAGATGTCTGTAGGTGATGCCGGGGTACTTTCACCACCTGAACTGGTCGTCCACGCAAACCTGACAGTCCCCGCACCCGATCCCGAAAACCCGACCCAACCGGGCAGCCACCCGGCCGATGATCATTACTGGCATTGCACGCAATTGGCGGCCGGGGTGGCGGCGTGCGAACTGAAATTCATGTTGATCAATAAAAGCTGCGAGGCATTGGGGTACTTCAGTTGGGCGGTGGACGTGAAGTTGGCGGAGTGAACAGAAATCCACAAAAAACCGGCCTCCAAGGCCGGTTTCTTCTGCCAATCGATCATCGTAGTTAGTCGTAATATCCAACAGTCTTCTTCAAGTGATCCGAGTATTCGTAGATATCGTCTATCGAGTTGATTGCGTGCCGGGTTTCATTTTTCTCTTCGTCAAAAATCCCGATGTATTTTTGTGAACGATTGAAGTGCAGACGACAGATCGGTTTGCGGTTGTTGTCGTCGAGCAGAATGCCGAAGTAACTCTGGGTGTCGCGCTGAACAATCCGCTTCGCATCGACAACAGACCGAACGACGGCACGGACGATGTGATACCCCTCCAGTTCTTCCAGCGTTGTCAGAACCTTGTCCTCAGACTCGTCCCGCACATCCGGCTGCTCGGCACCACCGGAAGAAACCGGCAAAGAAGCCAACGCTGGTTGAATAGCACCGCTCATGGCCGACTTGAGCCTGTCGTTGATTTGGTCGTTGAGAAACTGCACCACGGCCTTTCTCGTTAGCTCATGGAACTGCTCACGGACCTTCTGAGTAATCACCCCGTCGTATACACGCGACGCGAACACCTTCACAAAGTCGTCATCAGGCTTGCTGACCTGCGAAGCAATGACCTTTTTGATTTGGCTGACGTACTTCAGCTCACCTGCGGCGCTAATGATCGAATCCACGTCGAAGGCTGACTTGGTGAGCTTGACCAGTTCGGGGACGGAATACTCGTCGATATCCAAAAGGTCGAGTTCAAGAAACGGCTTCTCATCCATCTTGTTGGGCGCGTCCAGATCGGTGAAAAACTTGTAGACCTGACCGTTGGTAAGGATAGAGATTCGGGCGCTAGTGACGTGGAAGTAGCGAAACAACTGAGAGGCGTGATTGATGTGCAACGGCTCGCCTATTTTTTTGCACTCGATGAGGATTTGAACCTCTCCTCCCTTCATGATTGCGTAATCAATTTTTTCTCCCTTTTTCGTTCCGATATCGCAAACGAATTCGGGAGTCACTTCCGTCGGATCGAAGACATCGTAGCCCAGCACCGTGCTGATAAATGGCATGACAAACGCGTTCTTGGTCGCTTCTTCCGTCTTAATGGCAGCGCCTTGCAAACGAACTTTAGCGGCTAAGCTTGCTAACTTTTCGAAGAATTCCATGAGTGGCCTCTTATCTGGTTCGATCCATGTGTTTGCATGCTGGCAAATTGATTGCCTTTGATACTAGACACAAACCGCCACAAAGAAAGAATCCAACCGAGAATTGGAACCCAGAATTTAATCAGAATTTTCATCATGCCCGTGCTGTCTGAAAATCAGGCGCATCCCTATAAGGATCACGGCAATGAAATTCGCAAAAATCGCTCAGAAACTTGCCCTGTGGGCCGGCAGTCCCAAGACGTTCATAGGGGCGATCATTCTGATTTTTCTGTGGGGTCTGAGTGGGCCGATTTTTCACTTCGACGACACCTGGCAGCTGATCATTAATACGTCGACCACCATCATCACGTTCCTGATGGTGTTCCTGATCCAGAACACCCAGAACCGCGATACGGACATTTTGCACTTGAAGGTCGATGAGTTGCTGCGAGTGACGAAGGAGGCGCAGAACGCGATGCTGGGACTCGAGGCGCTGGACCTCAAGCAGTTGGAAGCGCTGAGAAAGCAGTATCGGCAACTTGGCGAGGGCGAAACGATTTCCCTGGACGGCACCGTTGTCCAGGAAAAAGGTAAGCAGGATTTGGATGAATGCTGATCGGGACATCGCGGGTGGCCCGAGGTCACCCGCGTATTTCGTGGGTTAGCGACTGGCTTGTAGCGCCTTGGCCATTTCCAGGTGGTTCTGCAGTTTGGGCAACGTTTCTTCGGCGAAGGCTTTGATTTCAGGCACGTCGGTGGTCTGCGCTGCCTGTTGAAGCTGTTCGATGGCTTCCTGGGTGGTTTTCACCTGACTGGCCGCGTAGGCCTGGTCGAAGCTCGCGCCGTCCTGCACTTGCGGCATCAAGGCTTTGGCTTTATCGGCTACCTCTTCGCGCGGAGCCACCGGCAAATCCAGTTGCTTGGCGATTTTCGCCAGGTGCTGGTTGGCGGTGGTGCGGTCGTTGATGACGACGATGGTGTAGTCCTTGACCTGTTGGGATTCGGTTTTCTGGTGCGCCAGGCGGCTGGCTTCGATGTCGGCCATGCCTTTGGCCGATGCATCGTTGATGAATTCGGCGGCGGACTGGGCAAAGGCACTGCTGGCGCACAGGCCCAGTAACATGGCAAAACTGGCATTGCGTAATCGGGTGGCCATCCGGCTCATGGTCGCGCCCTCCTCGTAAAAAATTCAAACGGGAGCTTACGCTCCCGCCTCTCGATCAAAACTACCTTCACCGCTACTTCGACTTCTGACCACCTTTGCGGCCCATATCGGGTTTCGCAGAGTCTTTATCGACGGTCGTGGTGGTAGTTTTCCCACCTTTGCGACCGGATTCAGACGCCTTCGTTCGATCATTGGCGAAGTTTCCCGAGTTCGAGTTTCTTGAATTAGGCATAATTCTCTACCTCTTGATGATGATCGCAGCGAGCAGGAGCCCGCATAGAATCAGAATTTCGATCACCGCAAAGGTTTAGAAAAGTTGAAATCGCCGCGACGAACGGTGGCAGGTTTTTCAGGCTCCGAGCCGCTGGTGATGTTGGCGCTTGGCGGCGTACATGGCCTCATCGGCATGCCGGAACAACTGCTTTTCTTCAGTGCCGTGGTCGGGGTATCGCGCAACGCCGATGCTCGTCTGGATGGTCAGGCTGTGGCCGTCCACCCGCAGGGGTTGAGCCAGAACCTGTCGGATTTTTCCCGCCACGCTGTCGGCGTCTTCCGAGGCGTGGATGCTGTGCAACAACACCACAAACTCGTCGCCGCCGATGCGCGCCACCGTGTCGGTTTCGCGCACGCAGCCCTTGAGCCGGTTGGCGACCGCTTGCAACAGCATGTCGCCGACCGCATGGCCGTGGGTGTCGTTGACTTCCTTGAAACGGTCGAGGTCGACGTACAGCAATGCCATACGCCCGGAGTCCGCCCGCGCTAGCGTCAGTGAATCTTTAAGCCGGTCACGCAGCAACTCTCGGTTGGGCAGTTGAGTCAGTTGGTCGTACTGGGCCATGCGCTGCAGCCTGGCATGCAATTGCTTGCGCTCTATCGCGGTGGCGACCTGGGCACAAACGTATTGCAGCAGCTCCTTGTCCTGTTCGGTGTAGCGCTCACCACCGGGCACGCTCTTGACAATCAACGCACCGATGGTGCCGTTTTGTGAACTCAACGGCACGCCCAGCCAGCAAGGTGAATGTTGGGCCGCGACCAGCGCCTCAAACCCTTCCGGCAAATTGTCCTGGTCCGGGGTCAGCAGAATCGGCTGGCCGCTGCGAATCACCTCGGCGCAGAGACGTCCGGTGATCGTTCCGGGCTGCTCGGGTTGCAGCTCCAGGTCGTCCACGTGATAAGGGAAATTCAGCTGCGCGCAGTGTTCGTCATACAGCGCCACGGAGAAATTCAGCGCCGGCAGCCATTCACCGATGATCAAATGGATGCGTTTGAACAGCGCCAGTAAATCTTCCGCCGCGTGGGCCGCTTCGGAGATCGCATACAACGCCGCTTGCCGGGATTCGGCCTGCTTGCGCTCGGTGATGTCGCGCGCCACGGCGATGCGCAGTTGGTCGACCTCCGACCAGCGCGCCGACCAGAGGATGTGCGCCACGCGGCCATCCTTGCGCAGGTAGCGGTTTTCGAAATTGAGCTTGGGCTCGCCGCCCATGATCTCCTTTGCGGCATCGAGGGTGCGCTGACGATCGGCGGGATGCACCAGGTCGATCATCGGCTGGCCGATCAGCTCGTCGGGGGTATACCCGAAAATACGCTCGCAGGCCGCGCTGACAAATACGAAGCGACCTTGTTTGTCGACCGCACAGACGGCGTCCAGCAAGAGATCGATGAAGCTCGCCAACGGCGCGGAATTTCTGGTTGCCATAGTGCGGTGAGCGTGTCCGGACAATGCAGCAAAAAAGAACCCTCCCTGCCCCCTCAGTACGTCTGACGCTTCCTTGCAATCAGCCTCACGCCTTGTTCGTCACCAACCCCGGCAATGCATGCACCAAGGCGTTGATGGCGAAACCGATAAACATCACCCCACACAACCGGGTGATCAACAGCTCATGGCGCTGGTACAGGCTGCGCACCTGCCGCGCGCCGACAATGCCAATGAGGATAGCGTAGGCCATGAGGCCGCCAACGAAGCTCAGGACAATCAGCCACGGCAGCATCGACCAGTGCAGCAATTCGGCACGGCTGGACAGCAGCGCTGTAAAAGTCGCCACCGCCACCGGGTAAGCCTTCGGATTGGTCAGGCCAAACAGAATGCCGTGCCAGAACGGCTGCCGCGCCGGGCCCTGAGGTGCTTCGTCACTGCTGCGACGCGCGCGAACCGCGCGCAAACCGAGCCAGAACAGGTACAGCCCGCTGAGCACGCCCAGCACATCGAATGCGGTACTGCCGATTTCCCGCGCACCGACAATCGCGATCAGCGCAGTGCTGCACCAGACCACATCCCCCAGCAAATGCCCGCAGAGAAACCCCGCCCCAGCTCTCCGACCACGCGCCGCACCGATGCCGAACACCGCCAACACACCCGGCCCCGGCGTGATGCCGTAGATAAAGCCAGAGGCGAGAACAGCCATTAGCAGCGACGGGGTCATTGGAAGTCCTGTTGAGCCGGGTTGAATGCACGCAAGTCTATCTCAGGTCCCCGGGACTCGACTTACAGATCGTCGAAGAACTTCATTCCGGCATAAGGCCGCTGCCGACAGGCCGTCAGTCGTGACGCCAGGTCGCCAACATGGGCTTCGAGCTTGTGCCCGTCCGGGTCGAGGAAATAGAAGGATGCGCCTTCGCTGCGGTTGTCGCGCCATTCCTGCACGTCGGCGGATCGCAGCCGTTCGACGAAGAGCGGGAAGTCTATTGCGTTAATGCTAAAGGCGAAATGGGTGTAATCGGCGGCGGATTCGGAGTTGCGCAGTGGATCGAGGGAAAGGCACAACCACAGACCCGGTAGCGAGAGATAGGCGCCGGTGTCCCACGTGGCTTCAAGTTTAAGTTGCAGCAGATCGTGGTAGAACGCCACGCTGCGGTTCAAGTCGGTGACGGCGAGGGTCAGGTGGTTGAGGCCAGTGAGCAATTTTTTTACCTCAATCGTTAATTAATGAGCCAGTGGTTTGGTCGCCACGCACTATCCCCTCCCCAATTCGCCCATTCAACCAGTTCAACGCCTGATCCCCGCCCCGCCGTTTATGCCAAACCAACACAAACGTAAACGACGGAATATGAAACGGCGGCGGGACCACGATCAACGACTGCTCATCAATATTGAGCAACCCTCGGGAAGCGACGGTGAGGATCAGGTCGGTGCCACTGATGAACTCCGGGGCGACGCTCCAGTGCGGCAGGCTGATCGCCACGCGACGGCGTTCACGCAGGGCTGTCAGGGCCCGTTCGATTTCCGGGGTGCCGCTGCCGCGCATTTCCAGCAGGACGTGGGGTCGGGCGAGGTAGGTCGGCAGGTCGAGCACGCCATCGGCGGGCAGGCTGTTGCGGTCGACCAGACAGGCGTAGTGCTCTTCAAACAGCGGCGTGCTGCGCAACTCGTTCGGCAACTCTGGAAAGACGCCTGCCGCCACGTCGATGTCGCCGTTGAGCACAGCATCGAGCATGCCTTCGCGGCTGGCATGGCTGATTTGCAGATCGATGCCCGGCGCTTCCCGGCGCAAGGTGCGTATCAAACTCGGTAGGACGATTGCCGCGCCATAGTCGGACATCGCCAGTCGAAACGTGCGTTTGGCGGTGGCCGGATCGAAGGTATTCGGCGCCAGCAGCGATTGCACTTGAGCCAGGGCTTCGGCCAAAGGTGCCATCAACTCCAGGGCTCGCGGGGTCGGCACGAGGCTGACACCCGCCCGGACCAGCAAAGGATCGCCGAGCAGATGACGCAACCGCGCCAATGCATGACTGACGGCTGGCTGGCTCAGGTGCAGGCGCTCGGCGGCACGGGTCACGTGTTGCTCGCTGAGCAAGGCGTCGAGGATCACCAGCAAATTGAGGTCGACGCGCCGAAGATCATTCATCTGATGCATGTTCTGGATAGCTATTTGGAATTTAAATCTGCGCGACGAATACTCTAGAGTCCAGCAAAACCTGTTGGAGAATTTTCATGAGTACGTTGCATTGGTCCGGGCTGTTGCTGCTAGCCGTGATAGCCGGGGCGGTGGTGCCTTTTCAAAGCGCGATCAACGCCAACCTCGGGCGCGGTTTGGGCCATCCGTTGTGGGCGACCCTCGCATCATTGTTGGTGAGTATTG
Source organism: Pseudomonas sp. LS2P72 (assembly GCF_054897865.1). Classification (NCBI taxonomy): domain Bacteria; kingdom Pseudomonadati; phylum Pseudomonadota; class Gammaproteobacteria; order Pseudomonadales; family Pseudomonadaceae; genus Pseudomonas; species Pseudomonas sp. LS2P72. The sequence goes on along the minus strand of NZ_CM142708.1, from coordinate 2,016,892 downwards.
TGGTGTTGTTGCCGGTTATGTTGGCGCTGCGTTTGCCGTTGCCGTCGCTGGCGTTCATCAGCAAGGCGCCGCTGTGGATGTGGACCGGCGGCGCGTTTGGAGTGTGCTTTATTTCGTTGGCGCTGATGTTGCTGCCCAAACTCGGGGCATCGGGGTTTATTGCTTTGGCGCTGGCGGGACAGGTGGTGGCGTCGCTAGTGCTGGATCACTTCGGGTGGTTTGGGTTGGTGGAACGGGAGATGACGTTGCCGCGGGTGTTTGGGGCGGTGTTGTTAATGGCTGGAGTGGTGTTGATTCAGTTCGGTACTTCGCCTGCAAAGGCGATCATTGCGACGCCTTGATGATCAAAAAATCGCAGGCTGCGCCAGCGCCTACAGGGATGCGTGGTCCATGTAGGGGCTGGGGTAGCCTGCAAAACGTTTAAAACTTGTCGAGCGTGCGCAGCTTCTGCGGCAACCCCCACAGCAGCAGCGCGACTGCGATCAGCGCAGCGACGCCGATGACGTACAGTGCCGGCGTGGTGCTGCCCGTCAGGTCTTTGATCCGTCCCACCATCACCGGGCTGACAATGCCGCCGAACTGGCCGAGAGTGTTGATGACCGCGATTCCGCCAGCAGCCCCTGCGCCAGCACCGGCCAGCAGTTTTGGCGGCAGGGTCCAGAAGCTCGGGATGGACGCGATGATCCCGGCACCGAGCAAGCCCAGCGCGACAATCAGGAAGGTCGTGTGGTTAGCGAAGATCCCCGCACAAAAGAACCCCACCGCGCCCACCGCGACCAGACCTGCGACAAACTTGCGCCGTTCACCGGTCGAGTCGGACAACCGCCCGATCACCACCATGCTGATCGCACCGCAGATGTAAGGGATGGCGGTCAGCAAACCAATCATCACCGGGCTTTCGGTGCCAGCGCTGCGAATCAGTTGCGGAGCCCAGAAGTTCAAGCCGTAGGACGCCACCTGAATCAGGAAGTAGATCAGCCCGAGAGTCAGGAAACCCGGAATCCGCAGTGCAGCGAGCAACGAGCCGCCACTCTTGTGTGGTTCATGGTGCGCGATACGGCTGGCCAGCAGCGTTTTCTCCGACGGCGTCAGCCAATGGGCGTCTTCGATGCGGTCCTTGAGCAATGTCAGCACCAGCAAGCCGAGGCCAATGCAAGGCACGCCGCCCAGCAGAAACAGCCAGTGCCAGCCGCGCATATCCATAAAGCCGTCAAAGTGTTGCAACACCAGCCCGGAGAACGGTGCGCCGACCAGACCGGCAAACGCCGACGCCAGAAACAACATCGACGTGATGCGCCCGCGATAGTGCTGCGGAAACCACAGCGTCAGGTAATACAACACACCCGGCGCAAAACCCGCCTCCATCGCGCCAATCAAAAAGCGCAGGGCGTAGAACTGCCATTCGCTATTGACGAAGACCATGGCCGCGGTGGCGAGGCCCCAGGACATCATGATCCGGGCGATCCAGCGCCGGGCGCCGACTTTGTACAACATCATATTGCTCGGCACTTCGAAGATCACGTAACCGACCACGAACAACCCGGCGCCGAGGCCGTAAGCGGTGTCGCTCAGGCTCAGGTCGGCCTGCAACTGGAACTTGGCGAAGCTGATGTTGATGCGGTCGAAAAACGCGAACAGGTAGCAGACCATGATCAACGGCATCAGGCGCCAGGCGACTTTGCTGACCAGGGCTTTTTCTTCGTCGTGGCTTACGGACGGGCTCGCGCCCGCCTCCAGTACATTAAGGCTCATGATGGTTCTCCAGGCGGACTGCCCGTGGGTGTCCGATTGTTTTTGTTGTCTGGTTGAGAGGATCGGGGGTGAATGCTTTTACTGTGGGAGCGAGCCTGCTCGCGAAGGCGGTGTGTCAGTCACCGACAATGCTGAATGTCAGACCGCTTTCGCGAGCAGGCTCGCTCCCACAGGGGATTCAGTCTGGTCAGGAAGGACTTGGATGGAGATCGCAACTGCGTCCGGCCTTGGCCAGCTGACCGGGCACTTCGTGGCCCAGCAGCGCGGGTAATCCTCGCGACAATTGCAGCAACAGTGGCAGATCGATGCCGGTGTGAATGCCGATTTCATCGCACAGGTTGACCAAATCTTCGGTGCAAATATTGCCCGAGGCGCCCGGTGCAAACGGGCAACCACCGAGCCCGCCGAGTGCCGCGTCAAAGCGTCGGGCACCGGCCTCATAAGCGGCCAGCACGTTGCACAGACCGAGCCCGCGAGTGTTGTGGAAATGCAGGGTCAGATCAGCCGGCGAAACTCGCTGCAAGACCCGCCGCACCAGTCGATCAACCTGCCGCGGATTGGCCATGCCGGTGGTGTCGGCCAAGGTAATGCCCTGGATCCCGAGCTCCTGATAAGCCTCGACGATTTGCAGCACACGATCCTCATCGATCTTGCCTTCAAACGGACAGCCGAAAGTGGTGGCGATGCTGGCATTGAGTCGCACCGTTGTCCCGCGAACGAATTGCATGATCTCGCCGAACGCGGCCAATGAGGTTTCGCAACGCATGCGTATGTTGGCCAGGTTGTGGGTCTGGCTGGCGGACATCACCAGGTTCAACTCATCGGCCCCCGTCGCCAGCGCCCGTTGCGCGCCTTTCAGGTTGGGGATCAACGCGACGTAAATTACCCCCGGTAGCCGGGTGATACCCTTGAACACCCGCTCACCGTCGCGCAGGGCCGGAATCGCCTTGGGGGAAACGAACGAGCCTGCTTCGATGCGGCTGAAACCGGCCAGCGACAGCTGATCGATCAAGGCAATCTTGTCGACGGTTTCGACCCAGGTCGGCTCGATCTGCAAGCCGTCGCGGGGGGAGACTTCCTGAACAATCAGGGTCTCGGAAAAATCAGTGATCATTGCACCACCCCGGCAGCTTTCAGCCGTTCGATGTCCGAACCTGTAAGGCCAAGTCCCGCGAGGATGCCGTCGGTGTGCTGGCCCAACGTTGGTCCGGACCAGTTCACGCCACCGGGCGTCTCGGACATTTTTGGCACAATGCCGGGCATCTTCACCGTGGCACCGCCGGGCAGGTCGGCGTTGAGCAGCATGTCCCGCGCCTGATAGTGCGGATCGGCGACGATGTCGGCGACTGAATAGATGCGCCCGGCCGGGACTTCGGCAGCCTCCAGTGCCGACAACACCTCGTCGATCGGCAGGCTGCTGGTCCAGTGAGTGATTGCCGCATCGAGCACGTTGCTCTTGGCGGCACGCCCGTCGTTATGGGCAAACTCCGGCGCATCGGCCAGATCACGGCGACCGATGACGTCCATCAAGCGCTTGTAGATCGGGTCGCTGTTGCCGGCGATCACCACGTAGGCGCCATCGGCGGTCAGGTAAGTGTTGGAAGGCGCGATGCCCGGCAAGGCCCCGCCACTGCGCTCACGCACATGGCCGAGCATGTCGTATTCCGGCACCAGGCTTTCCATGACGTTGAACACACTTTCAGCCAACGACACATCGACCACTTGCCCACCGCCCTGCCCGGTCTTGACCCGCAGCAGCGACATCAAGGCACCGATCACCGCGTGCAGCGAAGCCAGGGAATCGCCGAGGCTGACGCCCACTCGGGCCGGGGGCGAACCCGGGGTGCCGGTGGTGTAGCGAATCCCGCCCATGGCCTCGCCGATCGCACCGAACCCTGGGCGGTCGCGGTACGGGCCGGTCTGGCCATAACCGGAAATACGCACCAGCGTCAGGTCAGGGTTGAGGGCGTGCAACACGTCCCAGCCCAGACCGAGTTTCTCCAGGGCGCCGGGGCGCAGGTTTTCGATCAGCACGTCGGCGCTGGTCGCCAGTTGCTTGACCAGTTCAATGCCTTCGGGAGATTTCAGATTCAGTGCCAGGGACTTCTTGTTTCGCGATTGCAGGTACCACCACAGCGACGTGCCTTCGTGCAGCTTGCGCCATTTGCGCAGTGGGTCGCCCTGACCCATGGCTTCGATCTTGATCACTTCGGCGCCGAACTCGGCGAGCATGCGTGCAGCGAACGGCGCGGCGATCAGCGTGCCGATCTCGATCACTTTGATTGCACTCAAGGGGGCAGTCATCGCGGGGTACCTCATGTTGTTCTTGGAATATGAGCCAAGGCTAGAGGACCACGGGTGAAGGAATCCAACCTTCAGTTGGCAACGAACGTTCGCGAAACGCGAACGCCCGGCAGAAGGATTGTCGCGACCTCAAGTCCGCTATCGCGAGCAGGCTCGCTCCCACAAGGGTTTTGTGTACGCAGCAGATCAACTGTGGGAGTGAGCCTGCTCGCGATGAGGCCGATCCTGCCAATACATCTCTCAGACCTGCCCACGCAACTGCTCGAACAACATCCGGCTTACCGGCGACAGCGCCGATTCATCGCGAACGACCAGAACCAAAGCGCGATCCGACCAGTCATCCGTCAACGGCACCGCGTGCAAGCCCAGCGCCCGGCCAAACAGTTCATAGGCCTTTTGCGGCAGGATGCCGATGCCCATGTTGGCCTGGACCATCCGGCACATGGCGTCGAAACCCGGTACATGAATCCGTAACCGCAACACTTTGCCGGCCTGGCGCGCGGCTGCGTGGGTACGCATATTGATCGAACTGGCGGAGTGCAGACCGACCTAATCGCTGTCCAGCGTATCGGCGAAAGCCAGGCTGGAACGACTCGCCAGCGGATGATCGGGCAGCATCAACACCATCAGTTTGTCCTGTCGATAAAGCACGCTGTGCAGACCTTTGACGTCGCTGTCACTGGAGCAGATCCCAAGGTCCGCCACGCCATCCAGCACACCCTGAATCACGCCGATGCTGGGGCGTTCTTCGAGGTCAGTCTTGACCTGAGGATGACGCTTGGAAAAGTCCCGCAAGTCTTCGGGCAGAAACTGAATGATCGCCGACAGGTTGGCGAGCATCCGCACATAGCCGCGAATACCGTGGCTGTGCTCGCCCAATTCGAGCCCCATTTTCTCAACGTTGAACAGCATTTGCCGGGCATGGTGCAACAAGGTTTCACCGGCCGGCGTCAGGGTCATGCCCTTGGCCTGGCGCACGAACAGACTGATGCCCAGCGCTTCTTCCAACTCCATCAGCCGCTTGCTGGCTGCCGACACGGCGATGGCTTCACGCGCGGCGGCACGGGTCAGCGTGCCCTCCTCATGAACGGCGACAAACAGTTGGAGAGTGATCAGGTCGAGGCGGCGGATCAGGCTTTTTTGCAGCATGGAGGGCTCGATGACTTCTGTTCGACAGAGTCGGCAGGATAGCCCGGTTTCTACGCGACTCGGCAAAGCAAATTGCCCACAACATCACGAGGCATAGCCCTACACATAAATCTCTTGTAACACTCAGCCGTACCGGAAACAGCCGATTCAAAGCCTTCGCCGCGCTCTGTAAAGTCTGGAAACACACACGAACTGCAACAAACCCATGGATCGTTTCACTCAAGGAAAGTCATTTTCATATGGACCAGACAGCACACGCGGCAAACCTCTACACCAACTACCGCAAAGTCATCGCGTTGGCCGATCACGATTGGGAGAGCGCTGAATCCGGGAAAATTTCGGGACTCAACGTCGAAATCAAAAGTGCCAACCGGATGCTCGATCAGCACGGGCGTGCGTTTCATCATTTCTGCACGACGTCGTACCTGGGCCTGGATCATCATCCCGACATTCTCGATGGCGCCATTAATACCCTGTGGGAAACCGGCACCCTGCGCGTCGCCAATTCAAAGAACCGCTGCAAGCTGGCGATTCTGGAGCAATACGAAACCGAACTGTCCGAGTTGTTCGGCGCCAGCTGCCTGAGCACCTTGTCGTGCAGTGCGGCGAGTGCCGGGATTCTGCCGTTGCTGGCCAGCGGTGTGTTCACGGAAAACCGTCCCCCCGTGATGGTCTTCGACCGGTTGGCGCACTATTCGATGAGTCACCTCAAAGCCGCCTGCGCCGATGAAACCACGGTCGTGACCTGCCCTCATAACGACATGAATTTTCTCGAGAAACAGTGTCAGCAACACCGCACCATCGCGTATGTCGCCGACGGCGCCTACAGCATGGGCGGGGTCGCCGACCTGGACAGTCTTTTGTATCTGAAGGACCGCTATGGGTTGTTTCTCTACCTGGACGATTCCCACGCGCTGTCCGCTGTCGGAACATTCGGCGCTGGCCTCGTGCGCCCCAGGATGCATGCCCTGGAGGATGACTGCCTGATCGTCGCCTCGCTGGCCAAGTCGTTTGGCGCCAGCGGTGGTCTGATGATGCTGGGCAATGAACGGCAGAAGAGGCTCATTGCCCGTTACGGCGGCCCCAGCAATTGGTCGCAAAGCCTGAACAGTGCAGCCATTGGCGCGGGTATAGCGTCCATCCAGCTTCATCGCACGCCGGAATTTGCCGCATTGCAGGAAAAACTTCAGGTTAATATCCGGCTCTTCGACAGCCTCATACGCACCGATCAACACAACAGCAACATGGCCATTCGACTGGTCAACTGCGGCGAAGCATCGCTGGCCAACAGCATCGCCATGGAACTGGCCAATCACGGCTTCTTCACCTCGGCGGTGTTTTTCCCGGTGGTCGCACAAGGCAAGGCGGCCATCAGAATCACTCTGCGCGCCGACATGGAACCGACGCTGATCCGGCACTTTTGTGAACTCATTACCGAGCTTTTACGCACTCAAGGCCGGGACATCGGCTGTTGAACTGAAATCAGGGAAGTTTCAATGAAGAGCAGCACCACCCTCCTCGTCACCTGCTGCACGGTGTTCCTCGCCCAGTTGGGCATGAGCATTTACCTGCCGGCGCTGCCGGACATGGCCCGGGATCTGTCCGCCGACGCCTCGCAGGTGTCCTGGGGGCTGGCGGTGTATCTGATCGGCATGGCGTTGCCGATGTTGTTCTGGGGCAGCCTGGGCCAGCGCATCGGTCGCAAACCGGTGCTGCTCGCCGCGCTGGGCATCTACGGGTTGGGCAATCTGGCCCTGCCCCTGAGCCAGACGCTTGAATCGTTCCTGGTGTTTCGACTGGTTCAGGGCATTGGCGCCAGCGGCATTTCGGTCATGGCCAGGGTGCTGATCCGCGACAGTTTCCGCGGCGACCAACTGGCCAAGGCGTTGTCCTGGATTTCGATTTCCTTTGTGGTGGCGCTGGGGATCGGCCAATACCTGGGGTCGCTCATCCAGGTGGCGCTGGGCTGGCCAGCGATTTTCTACCTGTTGGGGGGTGTGAGTCTGATGATGGGGCTGGTCGTGGCCCGGGTCAGGTTCCCGGTGCTGGCCGAGGAGAATGCCCCGTCATCCGCCTGGCCGAGTTACTGGCGCATTTTGCGTCATCGCACTTTTCTGTTGCCGGCCCTCACCGGCGGCCTTGGGTATGGGGTGATTGTCGCGTTCAACACCGCAGCGCCGCTGATTCTGCAAGGACCGTTCAACTGGTCGGCCGTGGAATACGGATTGTTAGGTTGGCCGATCAGCGCGGCGTATTTTCTGGGGGCTTTGGCGGTCAATGGCTTTGTACTTCGCATCGGTCAACGCGGGTTGATGATGGCGGGCGCAGGGCTGGTGCTGGCTGGCAGCGCGGTGATGTTGCTGGGGAGTCTGGCGGGCATTTCAGTTGCGCTGCTGTTCTGGTTGCCCTATTGCGTTGCGGTGTTCGGCCAGTCTTTGACTTATCCGGTCAGCCTGTCCCTGGCCAATGACGGTTCGCCGGTCGGCGGTGCATATGCGATGGCGTTGAGCGGTTTTATTCATCAACTGATGGCCGCCGTTATCGGCGGGATCGCCAGTTTGATCGCGAGCCCGCAAGCATGGCCGTTGTCACTGCTGTGCGCCTTGCTGGCGTTGGGCGCGATGCTCTGCGTGATGGTCGCGCCCGGTCGTAAAACGTCCTAAAACGCGCTGCGAAAAATCTCCTCGATCTGGCGCTGATCCGCCACGCGAGGATTGGTCACGCCACAAGCGTCTTTCAAGGCATTGGTGGCGAGGATCGGGATGTCGTTGAGCTTGGCACCGAGCTCACGCAAACCAGCGGGAATTTCCACGTCTTTGGACAGGCTGCGGATTGCCACGATGGCCGCCTGGGCGCCCGCTTCCGGGGTGAAGCCACGAACATCGGCGCCCATCGCAAGGGCAACATCGGTGAGGCGATCGGCGCAAACCAGCGCGTTAAAGCTTTGTACGTGGGGCAGCAGGACCGCGTTGCACACACCATGCGGCAAATCGTAGAACCCGCCCAACTGGTGAGCCATGGCGTGGACATAACCCAAGGATGCGTTATTGAACGCCATGCCGGCGAGGAACTGCGCGTAGGCCATGTTCTCCCGCGCGGCCATATCACTGCCGTCGCGGACGGCCAGGCGCAGGTTGTTGCTGATCAACGTAATCGCCTTCAGTGCGCAGGCATCGGTGATCGGGTTGGCCGCCGTGGAAACGTAGGCTTCGATGGCGTGGGTCAACGCGTCCATGCCGGTGGCAGCGGTCAGGCCTTTGGGCATGGCGACCATCAGCGCCGGGTCGTTGACCGACAACAGCGGCGTGACGTTGCGATCGACAATGGCCATTTTCACGTGACGGGATTCGTCGGTGATGATGCAGAAACGGGTCATCTCGCTGGCGGTGCCGGCGGTGGTATTGATGGCGATCAGCGGCAGTTGTGGCTGGGTGGATTGATCGACGCCTTCGTAATCGCCAATCTGCCCGCCGTTGGTCGCGCATAACGCGATGCCTTTGGCGCAGTCATGGGGCGAACCGCCGCCCAGGGACACCACGAAATCACAGCGGGTTTCTTTCAGCAGGCCCAGCCCGCTCTCGACGTTGGCGATGCTCGGGTTAGGCTTGGCACCATCGAAAATCACCGAATCGATGTCCTGCTTTGCCAGCTTCTCGGCAATCATCTTCGCTACGCCCGCCTTGGCCAGCCCGGCGTCGGTGACGATCAGCGCCTTGCGAAAACCGTACTTGCGAATGGCGTCCATGGCTTCGTCGAGGCAACCGATGCCCATGATGTTCACGGCGGGGATGAAAAACGTGCTGCTCATGAGCGAGTCTCCTGGCTGAGGCCGAATCGGCAGCGCCGATCCAGCGGGTACCCACAGGATCGACCTATCGGTCATGAAGCAACTTGATCTGGCTCAAGTCTTGGTCGTGATAAAGTCGCCGCCCATCAGACCTTTTGCTTTTGAGACTTTGACCGCAATGACCGATTTCCAGGATGTTGATGCCCAACTTGAAGACTGGAACGCCTTGCGCGCCACCGCCTCGTTCAGCGGCCTGCTGGTGGGCAACGGCGCCAGTCGCGCCGTGTGGGACGACTTCGGCTACGACTCGCTGTTCGAAAACGCCCGTACCGTCGAAGAAAAACCCTTGAGCCAGTCCGAGCTGAGCGTGTTCGACGCCCTGCAGACACGCAGCTTCGAGCAGGTGCTCAGCGCACTGAAAACCACCAGCCGGGTCAACAAGGCCCTGGCCGTGAGCTCCGCCGCACCGCGTAATCGTTACTACGCGATCAAGGAAGCGCTGATCAACACCGTGCATGCCGTGCACATCCCTTGGCGGCTGGTGGTGCCTTCAACGCTGGCGGCGATCAATCAGGAACTGGGCCGCTACCGGACCGTGTTCACCACCAACTACGACCTGCTCAGCTACTGGGCGACTCAGCACCAGCCTGATGCGATCAGCGACCTGTTTCAGGGTGCAGAATCAAGCTTTGATCTGAGCGCCACGGCGACCGATAAAACTCGGCTGCTCTACCTGCATGGCGGGTTGCATCTGGTGCGCAATCAGGACGGCACGGCGCGCAAACTGATGTCGACCGAGGGCACTCTGCTCGGCAGTTTCGCGATCAACAACACGATCAAGACCCTCGACGACGTGCCGCTGTTCGTCAATGAAGGTCCGGCGCAGGACAAGCTCAAAACCATTCGCAGCTCGGACTATCTGTCGTTCTGCTATGACCAGTTACTTGGCCATGGCGACGGCTTGTGCCTGTTTGGCCATGCCTTGGGTGAGCAGGACAGCCACATCATCCACGCCTTGCGCCAGGCGAAACCGCAAAGGGTGGCGATCTCGATTTATCCGCGCAGCAAGGCGTTCATTCAGCACCAGAAGCGGCATTACGCGAAGTTGTTTGAGGGGACCGGAAGTGAGTTGCGGTTTTTTGATTCGAAGACGCATGCGTTGGGCAGCCCGAAGCTCACGGTGCCGGTCGAGGTTTAGCAGGGAAGCGGCCGACGCCATCGTCGGAACGCCGCCCGGAGCAGGCTCGCTCCCACAGGGGGAATGCATCCCAATGTAGGAGCGAGCCTGCTCCGGGCGGCGTTCCGACGATGGCGTCAGTCAAGTCGACTCATTCCTCGGCGCTATGTACGACCACCAGCAACTGCGCCTGAACCTCGCCCACTGACCGTATCCGGTGCGGTTTCTGCGCATTGAAGTGCAGCGCGTCCCCTCGATTGAGCAGCACCCGCTCGTTCATGAAGTCCACTTCCACCTGCCCCTCGTGAACGAACAGAAACTCCTCGCCCAAATGTTCCTTGAAGGTCTTGTCGGCGAATTCGGACGGCGGGTAAATCATGAACGGCAGCAGGCTGCGTTCGCTGACCTGATGGGCCAGCACCGCGTAACCCGGGCTTTCATCGTTGGCCGCCAGTGACTGGCGCTCATCGCTGCGCACCAGGCTGTAACTGTCGAGGCTGACGTTGCCTTCGGAGAACAACTCCTCGACCTTCACGTTCAGTGCCTTGGCCAGTTTCAGCGCGGCAGCAATCGACGGAGTGTTGAGCCCGCGTTCGACTTTCGACAGATAGCTCTTGGTCATGCCGGACTTTTCGGCCAAGGCCTCCAGCGTCACGCCGAGTTTTTTTCTCAGTAATTTCAAACGGATAGACATGTGTAGCGATTTATCCATCAAGGAGCCGACAATGTGTTGTTGCTAATGACACCTTGTGTCATATAGTCTCTTTTGTGTCATTTGCATTCACCCATGACCTTGCGAGCAACGAGTGAACGGCAAATCCGACGTCCATTGAACTACCCAAAGGACACCGATATGGCCAAGACCTTAGCACTACCCAAAGAGCAACTGGTCAAGCAAGCGCTGACCCAGATGCAAAATACCCTGGCGGATAATACGTGGACCGAACGGCAAAAGCTGGCCCTGACCTGCCGGATTCTGTTCGAAAACGGCCACGACTCTGGCCTGGCCGGACAGATTACCGCCCGCGGCCCGCAACCGGGTACCTACTACACTCAGCAACTGGGCCTGGGGTTCGACGAAATCACCGCGGGCAATCTGCTGCTGGTCAACGAAGACCTGGACGTGCTTGAAGGCTACGGCATGCCCAACCCGGCCAACCGTTTCCACAGCTGGGTGTACCGCGCACGACCAGACGTGAACTGCATCATTCACACGCACCCGACCCACGTTGCCGCGTTGTCGATGCTCGAAGTGCCGCTGCAGATTTCCCACATGGACCTCTGCCCGCTCTACGACGATTGCGCGTTTCTCGAAGGCTGGCCGGGCGTGCCGGTGGGCAACGAGGAAGGTGAACTGATTGCCGCCGCCCTGGGCGACAAACGGGCGATCCTGCTGTCGCACCATGGCCAATTGTCCACCGGCGCGACCATCGAAGAAGCCTGTGTCATTGCGCAACTGATTGAACGCGCCGCGAAGCTGCAATTGCTGGCCATGAGCGCCGGGACCATCAAGCCGATCCTGCCAGAGCTGGGCCGCGAAGCCCATGACTGGATCGCCAGGCCGAAACGTCACGCCGCCGCGTTCAACTACTACGCTCGGCAGAACCTGCGTCAACACGCCGATTGCCTGAACTGAAACCACTCATTTTCAAGAGGAGCGTCGCCATGTCGACCCCAACCATTCACGGCATCATCGGCTACACCATCACCCCGTTCACCGCCAACGGCGAAGGCGTTGATCTCGACGCGCTCGGGCGTTCCATCGATCGTTTGATCGACGGCGGCGTCCACTCCATCGCACCGCTGGGCAGCACCGGCGAAGGCGCTTACCTGAGCGACGCGGAGTGGGATCAGGTCAGCGAATTCAGCATCAAGCACGTGGCCAAACGCGTGCCGACCATTGTCAGCGTGTCGGACCTGACCACCGCCAAAGCGGTGCGCCGCGCACGTTTCGCCGAAACCCACGGCGCCGACGTGGTGATGGTGCTGCCGACGTCCTACTGGAAACTCAGCGAAGCGGAAATCCTCGCCCACTACCGCGCCATCGGCGAGAACATCGGCGTACCGATCATGCTCTACAACAACCCGGCCACCAGCGGCACCGACATGTCAGTGGATTTGATCCTGCGGATTTTCAATGCCGTGGATAACGTGACGATGGTCAAGGAAAGCACCGGCGACATCCAGCGCATGCACCAGTTGCAACGACTGGGCGAAGGTCAGGTGCCGTTCTACAACGGCTGTAATCCATTGGCGCTGGAAGCCTTTGCGGCAGGCGCGAAAGGCTGGTGCACAGCGGCACCGAACCTGATCCCGCAGCTCAATCTTGATTTGTATGAAGCGGTACTGGCCAACGACCTGGGCAAGGCACGCGAACTGTTCTATCGCCAGTTGCCGCTGCTGGATTTCATTCTGAAGGGTGGCTTGCCAGCGACCATCAAGGCCGGCTTGCGCGCCACCGGACTGGAAGTGGGCGATCCGCGGTTGCCGGTGTTTCCACTCGGCGAGGCGGGTTGCAGTCAGTTGCAAGACCTGTTGCAAGCATTGCGTTAACGCATTCGCGCCCCTCTGTAGGAGCACAGCTTGCTGGCGATGGCGCACTCCAGATCGCCATCGCAGGCAAGCCGTGCTCCTACAGAGGGCTTCGATCTTTTGACTTTTCAGAGCACCGGCAGGGTCTTGTCCTTGATCACCGTGGTCGGCCCGTTGACTTTCACGCTGGCGATGCCTTTCTCCAGCGCAGCAGCGGAGGTGTAAGCCTCGCTGCTACCGATGATCTCGTGGTTACCAGCCTTGAGGTTGAAGTAAGGATGGCCATCCTTGGTGGCTTTCTTCTCGTAGCGTTCATCTTTTGGGCTGTTGCTCTGAACCGACACGATGCCTTTGTCAGCGGCAGCGCGGGTGGTGTACAGCTCGCTGGTCAGAATGGTTTCCGCGTTGGCGGCCTTCAGGACGAACTTGAACTGACCATTGCTGCTTTTGCTCACTTCATACCATCCAGACATGCACTTTCTCCTTGGCAATTGAGAGGTTTCGCGCTTCAGAGTAAAGACCAGGCTGGGACATCTGTCGCCTGTCCGGCCTCATCGCGAGCAGGCTCGCTCCCACAATGGATCGATGTACACAATTCCCCTGTGGGAGCGAGCCTGCTCGCGATGAGGCCGGTAAGGTCAGCGCAAAATCACCTACTTCACCACCGCGCGCACCACCGATAACTCCGGCGCCTGCACCCGGCGCTGACTCAGATAGCGCGTACAACTGACCCGCAAAAACGAGGCGAAATTCACCACCTCGCCGCGGTAGTCCATCACCTCTTCATACAGCTTGGCGATCAACTGGTTGGTGGTCATGCCGTCGGCCTCGGCGATTTCGCTGAGGATGTCCCAGAACTGATTTTCCAGCCGCAGGGTGGTGACCACCCCGCAGATGCGCAGCGAGCGGGAGCGCGATTCGTAGAGAATCGGATCGGCTTTGACGTAGAGCTCGCACATGCAAAGGTCCCTCGTTACAGCGTGATTTTGGTACCCAGCAACCCGAGGAAACCGGCGAGCCAGCTCGGGTGCGCCGGCCAGGCTGGCGCAGTGGCCAGATTGCCTTGGACGTGGCCTTCCGTCACCGGGATATCGATGAACGTACCGCCCGCCAGGCGCACTTCCGGGGCACAGGCGGGGTAAGCGCTGCACTCGCGACCTTCGAGAATCCCCGCGGCCGCCAACAATTGAGCACCGTGACACACGGCGGCAATCGGTTTGCCAGCCTTGTCGAACGCTCGCACCAGTTCCAGGACTTTTTCGTTCAGGCGCAGGTACTCCGGCGCACGACCGCCCGGCACCAGCAGCGCGTCATAGTCCTCGGACTTGACCTTGGCGAAATCGAAGTTCAGGGCAAACAGGTGACCGGGTTTTTCGCTGTAGGTCTGGTCGCCTTCGAAGTCATGGATCGCCGTGCGCACAGTCTGTCCGGCGGTTTTGTCCGGGCAAACGGCGTGCACCGTGTGGCCGACCATCAGCAGCGCCTGAAACGGCACCATCACTTCGTAGTCTTCGACGTAATCGCCGACCAGCATCAGAATTTTTTTAGCCGCCATGGGGAGGACTCCTCTGGGAAATACGTGGGCCTGCAGGAGTATTCAAAGTAGTCCTTAATCAGCAGGTCGGGTAATAACCAGCTACTACCTGATAGACCGCGTCATCGTTCATCGCGGGCAAGTCGGATCGCCGCACCGCTTGCTCCTACAGGTGAGAACGACACCGGACATGTAGGAGCAAGCGGTGCGGCGATCCGACTTGCCCGCGATGGCGTCCTCAAACTGTACGGATAACTCTGCGCCTAGCTGTAACAGAGCGATCCCCGCGGTTTATGGCTAGATGAAGGCTCCCACAGGATCAGAGGAGGCCGTCGGCTCGGAGCAAGGTTTCAAGGCAATGTTCGCTGATGTGGTAGAAATCCTTCAGCGCCTGAATCTTCACCAACAGCTGGGTCGGGTCAACCGGCTCGGCACGTTTGACCGCCAGGATCATCTTGTTCTTGTTGGTGTGGTCCAGTGAGATGAACTCGAACACCTTGGTTTCATAACCACAGGCTTCGAGGAACAACGCACGCAAACTGTCGGTGACCATTTCCGCCTGCTGGCCCAAATGCAGACCGTATTGCAGCATCGGCTTGAGCAGCACCGGGCTCTGGATCTGCAGGCGGATCTGCTTGTGGCAGCACGGCGAGCACATGATGATCGAGGCGCCGGAACGAATACCGGTGTGAATCGCATAGTCGGTGGCGATGTCGCAGGCATGCAGCGCGATCATCACATCCAGCTCGCTCGGCGCCACGCTGCGCACATCACCGCACTTGAACACCAGCCCCGGATGCTCGAGCTTTGCGGCCGCGGCGTTGCACAAATCCACCATCTCTTCGCGCAACTCGACGCCGGTCACCACGCCTTCGGCTTTCAAGGTGTTGCGCAGATAGTCGTGGATCGCGAACGTCAGGTAACCCTTGCCCGAACCGAAGTCTGCCACCTGAACCGGCTTGTCCAGCGCCAGCGGTGAGGTAGTCAGCGCGTGGCTGAAGACTTCGATGAACTTGTTGATCTGCTTCCACTTGCGCGACATCGCCGGGATCAGCTCGTGCTTGCTGTTCGTCACACCAAGGTCGGCGAGGAACGGCCGGCTCAGGTCGAGGAAGCGATTCTTCTCGCGGTTGTGCTCAGCGGATGGCACTTCACGCAATTGCTGAGGTTTGCTCTTGAACAGCGAAGACTTGCCCTTTTTGCTGTATTCCAGCTGCGCTTCATCCGTCAGCGACAGCAGATGCGCATTTTTGAACGATGCCGGCAAGAGCGCGGCGATGGTCGCTACGCCCTCGGCAAGCGGCAAATTCTTGGTGATGTCGCGCGTCTTGTAGCGGTAGACGAAGGACAGACAGGGCTGATCCTTGACCGTCAGCTGCTTGATGATCAGCCGCTGCAAGTCCACTTCAGTGCCGACGTACTTGGCCAGCACCAGTTTGATGAAGGCGTTCTGGTCAAGGCTGGACTGCAGCAGGTCGATGAACTGGGCGTGATGATCCGGCGCGAGGCTGGCGGGAGTGGCGGTGACAGACATGGGAAAAACGGCCTCGGGCGGTGCGGATCGGGAATGGCGGGTATTTTAGGGGGGATGGGGGTTGGGGACACGCAGTTATTTACCGAACGGCGCGAATCGTGAGGCAAGTCGAGTTCCCTGTGGCGAGGGGACTTGTCCCCGTTGGGTCGCGAAGCGGCCCCATTCGATTCATCGGTTAGACCGAGTTCTCAGGTTTTACGACTGCTGCGCAGCCGAACGGGGACAAGTCCCCTCGCCACAAAAGCCCTCTCGCCCACAGAAGGTGTATCAATTCCAGAAGGTTGAATCAGCCTAAAACCACCAACCGATTCGGCAACTCATTCCTCACATGCGTCACCGGCACATGCACCTTAAGCAACTCGCCGCACGCCTCCACACACGTCACAAACCCCTGCAACGTCTGCCCCTGCTTCACCTGCTGAGTGAACGCCGCAACAATTGCATCCCAGTTCGTGTTGTCCAGTCGCTTGGAAATCCCTTCATCCACCAGAATTTCCACATAGCGTTCAGCCTCGCAGACGAAAATCAGCATCCCGGTGCTGCCCACCGTGTGGTGGAGGTTTTGCTCCAGAAACTGCCGGCGCGCCAGGTTCGAGGCACGCCAATGACGCACCGAGCGCGGGATCAGGTACGTGGTGATTTTCGGAATACGGAATACCAGGCACAGCACGATGAATGTGATCCATTGCACCAGCAACAAGCTGTGCAGGGTCAGCCAGCCGGTCAGGTAATGCACGATACCCGGCACGACCAGCGCCAGCAGGCTGGCCCAGAGCAGCGGGATGTACGCGTAGTCGTCGGCGCGGGCCGCGAGCACGGTCACCAGTTCGGCGTCGGTGTCGCGCTCGACCCGGGCAATCGCCTCGGCAACTTTGCGTTGTTCGTGTTCAGTCAGTAATGCCATGTTTAAGAATGCCCACTCGCTATTGTTGTGTGATCACCAGCCGCCCGATGAACCGCCGCCCCCGAAACTGCCCCCGCCGCCGCTGAAGCCCCCGCCTCCACCGCCGCCGCCAAAACCTCCACCGCCGAAACCGCCGCTCGAACCGCCTCGACCACCGCCGCCGCTGGGCAGGATCCCGAGCATCTGGCAGACAAACATCGTCAGGATGAACAGCATCACCAGAAACACGAAGATCCCCGGATGCCGTGAGACGAAGTCGCTTTCCTGATTGCCGCCGGAGTCATACACCGTGGACGGTTCATCCAGCGGATTGCCGCCCAGCACCACGAGCATTGCCGCGACCCCGTCGCTGATGCCCTTGCTGAAGTTGCCGGTCTTGAACGCCGGGGTGATCACCTGATTGATGATCACCGAGCTCTGCGCATCGGTCAGCCGATCTTCCAGGCCATAACCGACTTCAATCCGCAGCTTGCGATCGTCACGCGCAACGATCAGCAGTGCGCCAGTGTTCTTGTCCTTCTGGCCGATGCCCCAGTAGCGCCCCAGTTGATAACCGAAGTCCGCAATGTCGGTGCCCTGCAAATCCGGCAACGTGACCACCACCAGCTGCTCGCCGGTGGATTTTTCATGGGCCTGAAGCTGTTGCGTCAGTTGCTCACGCACCGCGGGCTCGATCATCTGGGCGTTATCGACCACCCGCCCGGTCAGCTCCGGAAACTTCAACGCAGCCTGGGCCGTCAGGGCAAACACCCAGAGCAACAGCATCAGGCCAACTTTCAACACACGCATTGGCAACCTCATCCGTGGTGGAGCTTTAAAACCGTCCCGGCGCTTACTGGAACTTCACTTGAGGCGCTTTTTCCGCATCGGGGCTGGTGGCCTCGAACGTTTCGCGGATCGGCAAATCGCTGTACATCACGGTGTGCCACAGGCGACCGGGGAAGGTACGCAGTTCCGTGTTGTATTTCTGCACGGCGAGGATGAAGTCCCGACGCGCCACGGCAATGCGGTTCTCGGTGCCTTCAAGCTGCGATTGCAACGCCAGGAAGTTCTGGTTGGCCTTGAGGTCCGGGTAACGCTCGGACACCACCATCAAACGGCTCAAGGCGCCGGTCAACTGATCCTGGGCCTGCTGGAACTGCTTGA
Organism: Pseudomonas sp. LS2P72; assembly: GCF_054897865.1. Lineage (NCBI taxonomy): Bacteria > Pseudomonadati > Pseudomonadota > Gammaproteobacteria > Pseudomonadales > Pseudomonadaceae > Pseudomonas > Pseudomonas sp. LS2P72. The sequence goes on along the minus strand of NZ_CM142708.1, from coordinate 1,999,073 downwards.
GCTTTTCTGGATTGTCCAGCGTGCTGGCGTCCACCTGAATCGACGTGGCCTTGGCCCGGGCTTCAATCACCGCGGTCAGGGTTTCCTGCTCATGCTGTGCGTAGCCCTTGACGGTTTCCACCAGGTTAGGAATCAGGTCGGCGCGGCGCTGGTACTGGTTCTGCACCTGGCCCCAGGCAGCCTTGGCCTGTTCGTCGAGGGTCGGGATCGTGTTGATCCCGCAGCCGGCCAGCAGTGTGGTCAGCAACATCAAGGCTGCAACCTGCAGGCTCGACCGATAGTGGTGTCGTACATTCATCTGGTTGATGCTCCCTTGCACATACCGTTGAAAAACAACCTTCGAACTTTGAACCCGGCTCTTGGGGCATAATCTGCCGCCGCCACTGGATTGCATCGAGCCAATGGGCTAAAAGATGCCCCAGCGCGAAAACACGCAGAAGTGTGCTGCATTTACCTGAACAACAATAGTCGCTCCCTAAATTTTGGCTGACCGGCGTCGTATTCACTGCCGTTTAGGCTTTAGAGAAAACCATTCATGAAGAAGCTGTGTTTGCTGGGCCTGTTCGTCAGCCTGGCCAGTCATAACGTATTGGCCGCCACGACCCCCGCACCAATGGAAAACAAGGATGCGTTCATCAGCAACCTGATGAAGCAGATGACCCTTGATGAAAAAATCGGCCAGTTGCGCCTGATCAGCATCGGCCCGGAAATGCCACGGGAGATGATCCGCAAGGAAATCGCCGCCGGCAACATCGGTGGCACGTTCAATTCGATCACCCGCCCGGAAAACCGTCCGATGCAGGACGCGGCCATGCGCAGCCGGCTGAAGATCCCGATGTTCTTCGCCTATGACGTGATCCACGGCCACCGCACCATTTTCCCGATTCCGATAGCCCTGGCCTCAAGCTGGGACATGGACGCCATCGGCGTGTCCGGGCGCATCGCCGCCAAGGAAGCCGCGGCAGACAGCCTCGACATCACCTTCGCGCCGATGGTCGACATCTCCCGCGACCCGCGTTGGGGCCGGACGTCCGAAGGCTTCGGTGAAGACACGTACCTGGTGTCGCGCATCGCCGGCGTGATGGTCAAAGCCTTCCAGGGCACCGGCGCGAACGCGGCCGACAGCATCATGGCCAGCGTCAAGCACTTCGCCCTGTACGGCGCGGTCGAGGGCGGACGCGACTACAACGTCGTCGACATGAGCCCGGTCAAGATGTTCCAGGACTACCTGCCACCGTACCGTGCGGCTATCGACGCCGGTGCTGGCGGGGTAATGGTCGCGCTGAACTCGATCAACGGCGTACCGGCCACCGCCAACACTTGGCTGATGAACGACCTGTTGCGCAAGCAATGGGGCTTCAAAGGCCTGGCCGTCAGCGACCACGGGGCGATTTTCGAGCTGATCAAACACGGCGTCGCCCGTGACGGTCGCGAAGCCGCGAAGCTGGCGATCAAGGCCGGCATCGACATGAGCATGAACGACACCCTCTACGGCAAAGAGCTGCCGGGGCTGTTGAAGGCCGGAGAGATCCAGCAAAGCGACATCGACAACGCCGTGCGTGAAGTGCTTGCCGCCAAGTACGACATGGGCCTGTTCAAGGACCCGTACCTGCGCATCGGCAAGGCTGAAGATGATCCGGCCGACACGTATGCCGAAAGCCGCCTGCACCGCGCCGAGGCCCGTGATGTCGCGCGCCGCAGCATGGTGTTGCTGAAGAACCAGGGCGAAACCCTGCCGTTGAAGAAAACCGCGAAAATCGCCCTGGTCGGCCCGCTGGCCAAGGCGCCGATCGACATGATGGGCAGCTGGGCCGCCGCTGGCCGTCCGACGCAATCGGTGACCCTGTTCGACGGCATGACCACTGCACTGGGCGCGCAATCGACGCTGATCTACGCCCGTGGCGCCAACATCACCAGCGACAAGAAGGTCCTGGATTACCTGAACTTCCTCAACTTCGACGCACCTGAAGTGGTGGACGATCCGCGTTCGGCCCAAGTGCTGATCGATGAAGCGGTGAAAGCCGCCAAGGATGCCGATGTGGTGGTGGCAGCGGTGGGCGAGTCCCGCGGCATGTCCCACGAATCGTCGAGTCGCACCGACCTGAACATCCCGGCCAACCAGCGCGATTTGATCAAGGCGCTGAAGGCCACCGGCAAACCGTTGGTGCTGGTGTTGATGAACGGCCGTCCGCTGTCGATTCTCGAAGAGAAGGAACAGGCTGACGCGATTCTGGAAACCTGGTTCAGCGGCACCGAAGGCGGCAATGCCATCGCCGACGTGCTGTTCGGCGACTACAACCCGTCGGGCAAATTGCCAATCACCTTCCCGCGTTCGGTAGGCCAGATTCCGACCTACTACAACCACCTGAGCATTGGCCGGCCGTTCACGCCGGGCAAACCGGGCAACTACACCTCGCAGTATTTCGATGACACTACAGGGCCGCTGTTCCCGTTTGGCTTCGGCCTGAGCTACACCGATTTCAGCCTGAGCAACATGGCGCTGTCGTCTTCCACGCTGAACAAAACCGGCAAGCTCGACGCCAGCGTCATGGTGAAAAACACCGGCAAGCGTGACGGCGAAACCGTGGTGCAGTTGTACATCCAGGACGTGACCGGCTCAATGATCCGTCCGATCAAGGAACTGAAGAACTTCCAGAAAGTCATGCTCAAGGCCGGCGAACAGAAAGTCGTGCGCTTCACCATCACCGAGGATGACCTGAAGTTCTACAACACCCAGCTCAAGTTCGCTGCCGAGCCGGGCAAGTTCAATGTGGAGATCGGCCTGGATTCACAGGACGTGACGCAACAGAGCTTCGAACTGCTGTAACCGCCCAAACACCGCAAAAACCTGTGGGAGCGAGCCTGCTCGCGAAAGCATTTTGTCATTCAACATTGATGTTGTATGACACTCCGCCTTCGCGAGCAGGCTCGCTCCCACAGTGGTTTTGGGGTGTTGCGCAAATTGGCTCAGCCCCGTCGATCCAGAAGATTCACCACCAACCGATCTACCCATCCCCAAACCCGTTGCTTTACCCGCCGCCACAGCGGCCGGCGTTGCCATGCTTCCAGGCTGACTTCCTGGCTCTGCGCAAAGTCCCTCTCGAAACTCGCCGCCACCGCCCGCGTCAGTCCAGGGTCCAGCGCTTCAAGGTTGGCTTCCAGGTTGAAGCGCAGATTCCAGTGATCGAAATTGCACGAGCCGATGCTCACCCAGTCGTCGATCAGGACCATTTTCAAGTGCAGGAAACACGGCTGGTATTCGAAGATCGTCACCCCGGCCTTGAGCAATCGCGGGTAGTAGCGATGCCCGGCATAGCGCACCGACGGGTGATCGGTGCGTGGCCCGGTCAGCAGCAGGCGCACATCGACACCTCGGGCGGCAGCCCGGCGCAGTGATCGGCGGACTTTCCAGGTCGGCAGGAAATACGGCGTCGCCAGCCAGATCCGCTGCTGGCCGCTGTTCAACGCGCGAGTCAACGATTGCAGGATGTCCCGGTGCTGGCGGGCGTCGGCATAGGCGACCCGGCCCATGCCCTCGCCCATGGACGGCACCCGTGGCAGACGCGGCAAGCCGAAATGCGAAGCGGGTTTCCAGGCGCGCCGATGCCGGTTGGCGATCCATTGGCGGTCGAACAGCAACTGCCAGTCGATGACCAGGGGACCGCTGATTTCCACCATGACTTCGTGCCATTCGCTGGTGTCTTCGCCCGGCGTCCAGAATTCGTCGGTCACCCCGGTGCCGCCCACCACGGCCATGCTCTGATCGACCAGCAACAGCTTGCGGTGATCGCGGTAGAAGTTGCCCAACCAGCGCCGCCAGCTAAGACGATTGTAAAAACGCAGCTCCACGCCCGCCGCTATCAAACGCTGACGCAAGTTCAGGGTGAACGCGAGGCTGCCGTAATCATCGAACAGGCAGCGCACGCGCACGCCACGTTCGGCAGCCTGGACCAACGCCTGAACCATCGCCTCGGCACAGGCACCCGCCTCCACCAGGTACAGCTCCAGTTCGACCTGCTCTTCGGCGCGGGCAATCGCTACCAACATTCGTGGAAAAAACTGCGGACCGTCGATCAACAGTTCAAAACGGTTGCCTTCACGCCAGGGGAAAATCGCGCCGGCCATGTCAGCGCGCCGTGAAAATCAATACCGCACCCACCGGCACCGACAAACTGATGGCCGACAAACCGGCGACCTTGCGCAAATTTTCCAGGCCGGGGGCCAGGTCAAAATCCGCCGCGTTGATCACTAACGGCTCGAGTGTCACCACCTGGAAGCGCCGGTCATCGAGACGAGTCGCCAGCAGTTCGGCATTGTATTCGTGTTGTTTGCCATGGAGGTTGACGGTCAGCGGCAGGCGCAATTCAAGTTGCGCACCGGGTGCGAGGTCGTTGATCGGCCGCAGATCGATCTGCGCGGTGATCAGCGCTTCGGGGAAGGTCGGGATTTCAAACAGGTCCTTGCGCATGCGTTCATCGCGCAACGGAATGCCACTGTTGACCGATTCCAGCTCGACTTCCACCTCGGCCAGGCCTTTGGGATCGACCTTACCGTGCAGCACCAGAAAGCGTTGCACTTCTGAAATGTTGACGTTTTTGGTGCTGACGAACGACAAGCGCGAGGACTCGCCATCCAGATACCAATTGGCATGCGCCGACAGGGCGGCACCGGCCAGCAGCAGGAAGGCGAGGGTTTTGCAGAGGAAGCGGTTGAACATAGAGACTCGTGGGGCAGATAAACCTGCACGAACCTTAACCGCCCGTGAGCCAATTGCAAACTTGTGTAGCAGCATTGTGGCGAGGGGATTTATCCCCGTTGCGCTGCGAAGCAGTGCAAAAACCTGCAGGCGAGTTTTTGTCTGATTCACCAAGGGCGCTGAGTTTGCGACTGCTTCGCAGCCGAACGGGGCGGTGCGACGTTTCGATAAATCCCCTCGCCACAAACACCATCGCCGTAGTTAAGGTGATAGGCGGCAGCCTTGACGCTCGCCGACCCAGTTGGCGCTGTTGCTGCGGCCCATGCCACTGACGGTGACACGCTTGCTGGCGGCGTCATCGGTAAAGCCACTGCTCGGCAGCCACTGCTTCACATAGCCATGGCAGTACTCGACGTCGTTATTCATCACGTAACGGCACGAACAATATTCCTTGGCGGTGTAGGCGCTGATGATGTCCGGGAACGCCCACAGCGCCACGCGTTCCTGCCAGATCCAGCCGAGCAAGGCGATCAGCAGGATCAACAACAGCGTGCTGAACGGTCGGCGACGAACAAGGCTATGGCTGTTCATGGCCGCACCTTCGCGGCAAATGCCTTGAGCGCAAGCTTGAGCAAATCGTTGTGCCGGTAGCTGCCGTCGCGGTCATCGCCGTAACGCACGATCACCAGGTTTTCGCTGGGAATCACGTACATCGCCTGCCCCCAATGACCCAGCGCGGCGAAGGTGTCGACGGGTGCATCGGGCCAGGGTTTTACCGCGCCATCCGCTGCTCGATTGAGCCACCAATGGCCGCCGGGCACGGCGTCGTCTTGATTGGCTTGATAGCGGGCGAACGGTTCGCGGTTGAAGGTGACCCAGTCCCTGGGCAGCAATTGCCGCTCGCCCCAACGACCGTCGCGGGCCATCAGCAGACCAACTCGGGCCAGATCCCTGGCGGTGAGGTAGGCATAGGACGAAGCGACGAAGGTCCCCGTGGCATCGCTTTCCCAAACGGCGTGGCGAATCCCCAAAGGCTCGAACAAAGCAGTCCATGGATAGTCCGGATAACGGCTCGGGCCGACGATGGTTTTCAGTGCGGCGGACAACAGATTGCTGTCGCCACTGGAGTAACGGAATGCCTCACCGGGTTTGGCGTATTCAGCGTGATCGGCGGTGAACGCGGCGATGTCCGGGTGACCGCGGGTGTAGAGCATCGCGACCACCGAGGATTTCAACGGCGCGTATTCATAGTCTTCCTGCCAGTCCAGGCCCGAGGCCCAGTACAGCAGGTCAACCATGGTCATCGTCGGGTGTTTTTCCAGCGGTGGATAAAATGTCTGCACCGGGTCCTGGAGTTTGAACAGACCTTCGCCATAGGCCACGCCGAGGACCGTGGCCATCAGGCTTTTGCTGATGGACCAGGTCAGGTGCGGGGTGTCGGCGGTGGTCGGGCCGGCGTAGCGTTCGTAGATCAGTTGGCCGTCGCGGATCACCAACAAGGCATCGGTGCGGATGCCTTTTCGAGCGTTGTCATCGCGAGGTGGGAAGGCGTAAGTCTCCAGCGCTTCAAGCGCCGGCCCGGTGACGGTCGGGCCGGTCGGCCATTGCTCGGCAGGCCAGTATTCGGCGTGGGCCGTGAGGCTGAGCAACAGCATAAGAACCAGGAACAAGCCTTTGGACATGGTTGGGGCTCGGAAAGATTGGCCTGCTGAGCCTAGTTGAGCTTGATGACAGTTTTGAAATTTGCGGCACCCATGAGGCCGCCATCGCGGGCAAGCCTTGCTCCTACGAGGACCGTGCAATACCTGTAGGAGCAAGGCTTGCCCGCGATGAGGCCCGTCAGATCGCCGCCAACGCCTTGGCCAACCGCTTCCCCCGCGCACCCGCCGCCAAATCCATCACGCCCTGATCGCGTTGCCACATCGCCGCCCAATGCGGCGGACCATCGGCCAGTGCCTGAGCCACCTCAGCCTTGAGCCCATCGAACTGCGCAAACAAGCCACCGAGCAACACATGCCCGGACGGATTATTCGGCGCCTGCCGGCTGACTTCCGCACACCCGGCCAGCAGCGCCAGCAACCGCAGTTGCAAGGCTTGCGGCCAGTGGCTGTCCTGACCGACGCCGTACAGCCAGGCGGTCATGGCGCTCAGCACGTAGATGTCTTCAAGGGTGCGAAACGGTTTGATGTAAGCATCCCAACCATCCCCCGCCAACAGTTCGCACTGAGCGTTATCGAGAAACAGCCGGCCATGGCTGATGTCTGGCATCAGCGGGATTGCCGGTAACTTTTCCAGACGCACGCCCGGTTCATCGGGATAGACCACCGCCAGACTCAGGCGCGGTTTTTCGTCGGGAGCTTCACTGCGGGCCGCGATCAGCAGCCAATCGGCGGCATCGCCTGCGGTGACAAAATCCTTGCGCCCGCTCAGACGCAAATCGTGCAGGCGGGTCTGCATGTCCGCCACCCGCAGGCTGCGCTGTTCGGTCGCGCACAAGGCGCCGAGGCTCAGCGGCGCGCTCGGCCAGAGCATGCGCAACGCCGCCTGATAGCCCACCAGAAACGCCAGGCCCGGGGTCGACATCAAACGCCCGCCGGCCACCGCCAGTTCGAACGGCGTGACGTTGCCCAACTGGTGCAACAAGGTCGCGAAACCCTCGCCCAGGTCCGGGTTGGTGGGCAGACGATCGTGGCGGCGCAGCAGGTTTTGCCAGGGCATAAGAGGCTCCTCGTGGGCTGTCATATAAGCATCACCAAAGCTTCATGGCGATGACACCGGGGCTACATAGCCTGACTTTGCACAACACGGCTGCATAAAGAAAGTCGATCGGCTGCAACCCAAGACGGGTGACCGGCCCGTACGGAGACTCACAATGACTCAGATCGCCCGCATCAGCGACACCGGCAATGAACGCCGCCTGCAAGCCGAACGCCTGGTGGGCGCCGAGGCCTTGCAGGAAGCCCAGGCCTTGCGCTTCAACGTGTTCAGCGGCGAATTCAACGCCAAGCTGAAAGGCGCGGAGCTGGGTCTGGACATGGATGACTATGATGTTCACTGCGCCCACATCGGCGTGCGTGACTTGAACACCGGGCGTCTGGTGGCGACCACTCGTTTGCTCGACCACACGGCCGCCAGCAGCCTGGGCAAGTTCTACAGCGAAGAAGAATTCAGCCTGCACGGCCTGCTCCATCTGAAAGGCCCGATCCTGGAAATCGGCCGCACTTGCGTCGACCCGGCCTACCGCAACGGCGGCACCATCGCCGTACTCTGGGGCGAACTGGCCGAAGTGCTGAACCAGGGCGGCTACAGCTATTTGATGGGTTGCGCGAGCATCCCGATGCAGGACGGCGGCATTCAGGCCCACGCGATCATGCAGCGCCTGCGCGAACGTTATCTGTGTACAGAACACCTGAGGGCCGAGCCGAAAAAACCGCTGCCGAGCCTCGACATCCCGTCCAACGTCATCGCCGAAATGCCACCGTTGCTCAAGGCTTACATGCGCCTCGGCGCGAAGATCTGCGGCGAGCCGTGCTGGGACGAAGACTTCCAGGTCGCCGATGTGTTCATCCTGCTCAAGCGCGACGAGCTCTGCCCACGTTATGCCAAGCACTTCAAGGCGGCCGTGTGATGAGTCGGTTACGGGTGTACGCGCGGATTGCGCGAGTGTTGGTGGTGGTGGCGCTGGGTTTGAGCATGGCCGGCGTGTTCGGATTGTTCGAACGTTTGGGGATTGCTCATTCGATGGTCCGTCGTCAGCGCTGGTCGCGATTTTTCATGGCGCGCCTGAGCAATGCCCTGCCCTTTCGCGTGACCACGCACGGTGAATTGCCGAAGGCGCCGATGCTCTGGGTCAGCAATCATGTTTCATGGACCGACATTCCGCTGCTGGGCATGCTCACGCCGCTGTCGTTCCTGTCCAAGGCCGAAGTGCGCACCTGGCCGGTGGCGGGCTGGCTGGCGGCCAAGGCCGGCAGTTTGTTCATTCGCCGAGGGTCGGGCGACAGCCAGTTGATTCGCAAACAGATGACCCGTCATCTGGAGCAGGAACATCCGCTGCTGATGTTCCCGGAAGGCACCACCACGGATGGCCGTTCGTTGCGCACTTTCCACGGTCGATTGCTGTCTGCGGCGATCGACTCCGACGTGAAGTTGCAGCCGGTGGCGATTCGTTATCTGCGCGACGGAAAGCTCGATTCACTGGCGCCGTTCATTGGCGATGATGATTTGCTCTCGCACTTGATGCGCTTGTTTGCCAATGATCGGGGTGAGGTGGAGATTCATTTGCTCAAGCCGATCGCATGTGAAGGTCGCGAGCGTGCGGCACTGGCGTTCGAGGCACAGCAAGCGGTGCAGAAGGCGTTGTTTGGGGCGATTCCGGAAAAGCAGGAAGCGCCAATGCGCCCGGCAATTGCGGCCTGACACCCATCCCTGAAAAAACACATATCCATGTGGGAGCGAGCCTGCTCGCGATAGCGACTTAACATTCAATGATGATGTGAATGAAAGACCGCCATCGCGAGCAGGCTCGCTCCCACAATGGTTTATGGCGTTGGATAGTTCTGCGCGAATTCCTGAAGTTGCGGATAGAACAACCGAAAGTCATCGCTCAACGGTTCATACAACACCCGCAATTCCTGCATCGCTGCGGCCAGCGCCTCCGGTCGCGTCAGCCGCCGTGAAATCCCTCGCAGCACCTGCTCAAGCACCACAAATTCCCGATAAGAACCCAACCAGTCATTGGCCATCATGTGCGGCGCGATCTGCGCCAGACGTTCCGGCAATTGCGCCTCGGCGGACAGCACCCGGTACACGCCCGAAGTGAACTGTTCCAGTGGCTGGTCGGAGTAAAGCGTCCAGTCACGCGCCAGGCAATGGTCGAAAAACACGTCAAGCACGATCCCGGCGTAACGCCTGCGGGTCAGGGAAAATCGTGACAACGAGACGTCCACCAACGGATGGCGGTCGGTAAAGACATCGATGCTGCGATGCAGCTGGATGGCCGCTTCGATCTCCGGATCGAACTGCCCTTGCAGCCGCCCTTTGACGAAATCGCCATACAGACTGCCGAGCAATTGACCGGGGCGCTGGCCACCGAGGTGCAGATGTGCGAGATAGTTCATGCCGCGCAGCTTAGCACTACGCCCTACATATCGTTATAACTCGATATACCGAATTACTCGGTCATCAGACCAAAATCATATTGGTATATCGCGAAGTACCGATTTAAAGTTCGCCTCATCGCGATATAGCGTTTTACTCATCACGAGCCCAAACCATGACCATCGACCTCGACGAAATAATAAAAGCCCTGGCACACCCAGTACGCCGAGACATCCTCATCTGGCTGAAAGATCCCAAAGTCCAGTTCCCGGAACAGATCCACAACCACGAGTACGGCATTTGCGCCGGACAGATTGATCAACGCTGCGGCCTGTCGCAGTCGACCGTGTCCGCCCATTTGGCGAACTTGCAACGTGCGGGACTGATCAGCAGCCAGAAAGCCGGTCAATGGCATTTCTTCAAACGCAACGAGGACGTGATTCAGGCGTTCCTCGACGCCATCGTCAAGGAGCTCAGCGCTCCGACAAGGAATTAACAATGCCCCTCTCGCTACTCATTCTGGCCTTGAGCGCCTTCGCCATCGGCACCACCGAGTTCGTCATCATGGGCTTGCTGCCCGATGTGGCAGCCGACCTCGGTGTGTCGATTCCCGGCGCCGGCTGGCTGGTGACCGGTTACGCCCTGGGCGTAGCCATCGGTGCGCCGTTCATGGCACTGGCCACCTCTCGATTGCCGCGCAAGGCCGCGCTGGTAGCGTTGATGGGCATCTTCATCATCGGCAACCTGCTCTGTGCAATGGCGACCGACTACAACGTGCTGATGTTTGCCCGCGTGGTGACCGCCCTCTGCCACGGTGCGTTCTTCGGCATTGGCTCGGTGGTGGCGGCAGGTCTGGTGCCGGCGAACAAGCGCGCTTCGGCCGTGGCATTGATGTTCACCGGCCTGACCCTGGCCAACGTGCTCGGCGTTCCACTGGGCACCGCGCTCGGTCAGGAAGCCGGCTGGCGTTCGACCTTCTGGGCGGTGACCGTGATTGGTGTGATCGCATTGATCGGCCTGATCCGCTTCCTGCCGGCCAAGCGTGATGAAGAGAAACTCGACATGCGCGCCGAACTGCGCGCCCTCAAAGGCGCCGGGATCTGGCTGTCGTTGAGCATGACTGCGTTGTTCGCAGCTTCGGTCTTCACCCTGTTCACCTACGTCGCCCCGCTGCTCGGCGATGTCACTGGCGTCTCGCCCAAAGGCGTGACCTGGACCCTGATGCTCATCGGCCTGGGCCTGACGGTCGGCAACATCATCGGCGGCAAACTGGCAGACAAAAGCATGGCCGCAACGTTGATCGGCGTCTTTATCTCGATGGCCGTGATCTCCACCGTACTGACCTGGACCAGCGTTGCGCTGATCCCGACCGAAATCACCTTGTTCCTCTGGGCCACCGCGTGCTTTGCCGCCGTGCCCGCCCTGCAAGTGAACGTGGTGACCTACGGCAAAGCCGCACCGAACCTGGTGTCGACCCTGAACATCGGCGCTTTCAATATCGGCAACGCACTGGGTGCCTGGGTCGGTGGCAGCGTCATCGCCCACGGTTTCGGCCTGACCAGCGTTCCTCTCGCGGCAGCCGCACTGGCGGTACTCGCCCTGCTGGTGACCCTGATTACTTTCCGTCAGACCGGCAATTCCGAACTGGCCCCTGCTACCAACTGATCTCTACAAGAGAGCTATTTCATGACGACTATTTTCGATCCGATCAAACTGGGCGACCTTGAGTTGGCCAACCGCATCATCATGGCGCCGCTGACCCGCTGCCGCGCCGACGAAGGCCGCGTGCCAAACGCGCTGATGGCCGAGTACTACGTACAACGCGCTTCGGCCGGCCTGATCCTCAGCGAGGCCACTTCGGTCACGCCGATGGGCGTCGGCTACCCGGACACCCCGGGCATCTGGTCCAACGATCAGGTGCGTGGCTGGGCCAACGTGACCAAGGCTATTCACGGCGCAGGCGGCAAGATTTTCCTGCAACTGTGGCACGTCGGCCGTATTTCCCACGGGTTGTACCTGGGCGGTGAAGCGCCGGTCGCACCTAGCGCCATTCAGCCGAAAGGCCATGTCAGCCTGGTTCGCCCACTGGCCGACTTCCCAACCCCACGCGCCCTGGAAACCGCTGAAATCGCCGACATCGTCGACGCCTACCGCGTCGGTGCCGAGAACGCCAAGGCGGCCGGTTTTGACGGTGTGGAAATCCACGGCGCCAACGGTTACCTGCTCGACCAGTTCCTGCAAAGCAGCACCAACCAGCGCACCGACAACTATGGCGGTACCGTGGAAAATCGTGCGCGCCTGTTGCTGGAAGTGACCGATGCCGCGATCGAAGTCTGGGGCGCGGGCCGCGTGGGTGTGCACCTGTCACCCCGTGCCGATCTCCATGACATGGGCGACGACAACCTGTCCGAGACCTTCACTTACGTCGCTCGCGAACTGGGCAAACGTGGCATCGCGTTCATCTGCTCCCGCGAAAAAGAAGATGGCGACAGCCTGGGTCCACAATTGAAAGAAGCATTCGGCGGCCCGTACATCGTCAACGAACGCTTCACCAAAGACAGCGCCAACGCCTGGCTCGCCAGCGGCAAAGCCGATGCGGTGGCCTTCGGCGTGCCGTTCATTGCCAACCCGGACCTGCCGGCACGTTTGAAGGCCGATGCGCCGTTGAACGAGCCACGTCCTGAGCTGTTTTATTCCAAGGGCGCGGTCGGCTACATCGACTACCCGGTGTTGTAAGCGCCCCCCCTTGAAACGCAAAAGCCCCGACTCGAAAGAGCCGGGGCTTTTTTGTCATTCACTACCCAACAATAAAACAACCACTAACATACAACATAAACCCAGATAAAAAAAACGAGCTTGCCTCAACTTAAAATATCCAGCAAACAATACCCTACCTAAAAAACTTGCGACACCGCCCACAAAAAATCATTATCCACTCCGTCGACACACCACCTCACCAACAACAGCAACAGCAACCACTTACACACTTCAACACCAACCCTTATTCAGTAGAGAATAAACAATGAACTACGAACAAGAATCACAACTCATCAAAGAAGAAAAACTTAAAACCCTATACGAAAATCGTAAAATCGCCGATTGGAAAAAATTCAACCAGGGTAAAAACACAATAGAACTATTGGTCTATATCCATAACAACACACCTGAAACAATCCAGCTTACCGAAACAAACTTCGAAGTCGAAGACTTGTCCGAATGTGATATCCCGCCCTACTCCATCGCCTCAATGGGCGCACAGAGTCACTTTAACCACGACAGACTCGGGGCGCTGAGCCCCGGCGACAAAATCTTTATCAAGAAGTTTTTCAAATATGCTGCAGGTGACAAGCAATGTCATTTTGATACACGTATGGTGGTGAAATCCTCGTTCGGCGTTTTTGAGCCCACCCGCACGCCGGTTTGGGATCATCAAGCACGCTCCACAGGCCGAAAACCTCTGATCTGCTCATCCCAATTGAGAGACAGCGATCTCCAAGCGCCTCACAGCTACTGGCTGGATGTCCATATCGGAACGGAACAACCCGGAACCCTGATCGCAAATGCATCACAGACCGATCTGGACAGTATGGAACTGGCAGAACAGACCTACCTGGACAACTTGGAACACAGCGAGTCAGAAGGAAAACTCCCAACCTCCCGTCCTTATATGGACGATTTTAAAGACGCCATATTTGCCAGCCAGGGCACAACAGATATCACCACGACCACCACTGTATTTTTTATTACAAACAATACATCAGAAAACTTCAAACTCATAGACAGCAACATCCATCCAGAGCACTTACACCCAGTAGCGAAACTTCTAAGACCTAAAGAAACCACCTACTTCTGCGAAAAAACCGTGTCCAACTTCCTTGATCCGAGCACCACCGATCAAAATAACAGGGTCCAGGCACAGCGACTTTTCACTTACAGCAATGCCAAGGGCGACCATGTCTCTCAGATCACTACAGATTTTAGACCTGAAACTCCAACTCATGCCAAAACCTGGAATCATAAGGTAGATTCAATCGGCGCTGCTCACGTGAGCTGCTCCTCCACACTGAACAACACATTGAATAGAGCACCTTACAGTTACCTGATAGATATCCAGATCGGATAAACGCTCATCGCGTGAATGTAAAACTGCTCTGCGTGTGTTTTACAACGGTTACCTGGCATTCGCCCAACCACCAGTCCGCGAAGACGAATCAGCGTGTTGCCGTTGATCGGCTACCCGGCGCTCCCGAAACGGGGTCGCTCACATTCGTTCACAGACTCGCACAAATCCCCTACAAAATACGTAGCTCGCTAGCTTTCAACCGAATCAGCATCCGTATATAAAAGCAGCCCATGACGAAAAGGCGAGCAACGAAATGAACCTCTGCTCGCCTAAAATGTTGACACAACCGGATCCAGTTACGCATTTTGACGAAGGCTTGGGCTGAAGCGCAGCATGTCCAGCCCGGTATCGACCCAACGCTCGGCTTCGGCGTGCAGCAAGAAGCTGTCAGGCGCCAGCAGCCATTGGTACAGAATGCCGTCGATGTACGCATGCAGGCTGATGGCTGCGCGGGCCGTATCGAGGTTTTCCGGTAACTGCCCCCGATTGACCGCATTACTCAGGGCCAGGGCGATTCGCACATTGCAATCAAGGCTGACCTCTCGGCGCTGCTGGCGCAGGTCGCACATTTCATCGGTGAATTCGCACTTATGAAACAGAATTTCATTGATGCGTCGGGTTTTCGGGTCCAGGGCAACTTGATGAAACAAATGAATCAGCAGCTTGCGCATGCAGCCGAGGGGGTCGGGTTCATCTTCGCTTTCGCTGGCCTTCGCCATTTCATCCAGCGGCTCCTGCAAGGTATCAAGCATGGCCTGCACCAGGTCCGCCTTGTTGCTGAAATGCCAGTAGATAGCCCCGCGCGTGACCCCGGCCAGGGTAGCGATATCCGCCAGTGTCGTACGCGCAACGCCCCTTTCGTAAAAGGCTTTTTCTGCCGCTTCCAGTATCTGGCTGCGGGTTTCTTGAGCTTCCTCTTTGGTACGACGGACCATGGCAGTACAACCTCAATCAGGATGCTTCAGCGATGTCTGAACATCCGCTGAATAAAAGTGGGGCGAGCGTTCTTGGGCTTCGTCCCCGGCTTACAATTCGAACCCTTGAACGGCTTTTGTAACGGTGTGGATACGCGGTCAAGGTATTTACAAACAACCATGAACGTAAGTATATTCCTTAGCAAGCTACTTATCCACTCAGCGCACACTTTTTACCTTTCCACCTTTCGAGTGCGCAATTTGCGCGCCTGACCCGAGGTTTTTCATGCAATTCAAGCCAGCTGTTACCGCTCTGGTCACCGCCCTCGCCTTGGCATCGCTGCTCAGCGGATGCAAAAAGGAAGAGGCGGCACCTGCCGCACCACCCCCTCAGGTCGGCGTCGTTACTCTGCAACCTCAAGCCTTTACCCTGACCTCCGAGCTTCCGGGCCGTACCAGCGCGTACCGCATCGCCGAAGTCCGCCCTCAGGTTAACGGCATCATTCTCAAGCGCCTGTTCAAGGAAGGCGGCGACGTCAAGGCCGGCCAGCAGCTGTATCAGATCGATCCGGCCGTTTATGAAGCCACCCTGAAAAGCGCCGAAGCCAACCTGCAACAGACCAAATCGATCTCCGACCGCTACAAGCAGTTGGTCAGCGAACAGGCTGTGAGCCGTCAGGAATACGACACGGCCCTGGCCAACCGTTTGCAATCGGAAGCCGCCCTGCAAAGCGCCCGGATCAATGTGCGTTACACCAAGGTTTACGCGCCACTCTCCGGCCGCATTGGCCGCTCGACCGTGACTGAAGGCGCGCTGGTCACCAGCGGCCAGCTCGACGCGATGGCAGTGATTCAGCAACTCGACCCGATCTACGTCGACGTGACCCAGTCTTCCGTTGAGCTGCTGGAACTGCGCCGCGAACTGGAAAGCGGTCGCCTGCAAAAATCCGGCGACAACGCGGCCAAGGTCATGCTGACCCTCGAAGACGGCAGCCAGTACAAACAGGAAGGCAAACTCGAGTTCTCGGAAGTCTCAGTAGACCAGACCACCGGTTCCGTGACCTTGCGTGCGGTATTCCCCAACCCTGATCACACCCTGCTGCCGGGCATGTTTGTACACGCCCAATTGCAGGCCGGTGTGAACAGCGCGGCGATCCTCGCCCCGCAACAAGGCGTGACCCGTGATCTCAAAGGCACCCCGACCGCACTGGTCGTCGGTCCGGACAACAAGGTCGAACTGCGTCAGCTCAAGGCCAGCCGCACTGTCGGCAACCAATGGCTGATCGAAGACGGCCTGAAGGCCGGCGATCGACTGATCACCGAAGGGCTGCAATACGTCAAACCTGGCGTTGAAGTAAAAGCCAGTGAGGCGACTAACGTTGGCGCAAAGAACCCGGCCCCCGCACAGGCAGCTAACAAGGCTTCCAGCGGTAAAGGGGAGTAAACCATGTCCAGATTTTTTATCGACCGTCCGATTTTTGCCTGGGTAATTGCCCTGGTCATCATGCTGGTCGGGGCACTATCGATCCTCAAACTCCCGATCAACCAATACCCGAGCATTGCGCCTCCGGCCATTGCAATCTCGGTGACCTACCCGGGCGCGTCTGCACAAACCGTGCAGGACACCGTGGTGCAAGTGATCGAGCAACAGCTCAACGGTATCGATAACCTGCGTTATGTTTCGTCGGAAAGTAACTCTGACGGCAACATGACCATTACCGCGACCTTCGAGCAGGGCACCAACTCCGATACCGCGCAGGTTCAGGTCCAGAACAAACTGAACCTGGCCACCCCGCTGCTGCCGCAAGAAGTGCAGCAACAAGGTATCCGCGTGACCAAGGCAGTGAAAAACTTCCTGATGGTGATCGGCGTGGTGTCGCGCGACGGCAGCATGACCAAGGACGACCTGTCCAACTACATCGTGTCGAACATGCAGGACCCGATCTCGCGGACCGCCGGTGTCGGTGACTTCCAGGTCTTCGGTGCGCAGTACGCGATGCGGATCTGGCTCGACCCGGCCAAGTTGAATAACTTCAACCTGACCCCGGTGGACGTGAAAACCGCCATCGCGGCTCAGAACGTTCAGGTGTCATCCGGTCAACTCGGCGGTTTGCCTGCTGTCGCCGGCCAACAGCTGAACGCGACGATCATCGGCAAGACCCGCCTGCAGACCGCCGAGCAGTTCAAGGCCATCCTGCTGAAGGTCAACAAGGACGGCTCGCAAGTGCGTGTCGGCGACGTTGCGGAAGTCGGTCTGGGCGGCGAAAACTACTCGATCAGCGCCCAGTTCAACGGCGCCCCGGCCTCCGGTCTGGCGGTGAAACTGGCCAACGGTGCCAACGCCCTCGACACCGCAAAAGCCCTGCGCAAGACCATCGAAACCCTCAAGCCGTTCTTCCCGGAAGGGATGGAAGTGGTGTTCCCGTACGACACCACGCCGGTGGTGACCGAGTCGATCAAGGGTGTGGTTGAAACCCTGGTCGAAGCGATCGTGCTGGTGTTCCTGGTGATGTTCCTGTTCCTGCAAAACTTCCGCGCCACCGTCATCACCACGATGACCGTGCCAGTCGTATTGCTGGGTACCTTCGGGATCCTCGCGGCGTTCGGTTTCAGCATTAACACCCTGACCATGTTCGGTATGGTGCTGGCCATCGGTTTGCTGGTGGACGACGCCATCGTCGTGGTGGAAAACGTCGAACGGGTCATGAGCGAAGAAGGCCTGTCACCCAAGGAGGCCACCAAGAAATCCATGGGGCAGATCCAGGGTGCGCTGGTCGGTATCGCCCTGGTGCTGTCGGCGGTACTGCTGCCGATGGCGTTCTTCAGCGGTTCCACCGGTGTGATCTACAAGCAGTTCTCGATCACCATCGTCTCGGCCATGACCCTGTCGGTACTGGTCGCACTGATCTTCACCCCGGCGCTCTGCGCGACCATGCTCAAGGCGATTCCGAAAGGCGAGCACGGCGTGCCGAAACGCGGCTTCTTCGGCTGGTTCAACCGCAATTTCGACCGTGGCGTCAAAAGCTACGAACGTGGCGTGGGCAACATGCTCGCGAACAAGGCCCCGTACCTGCTGGCCTACCTCATCATCCTGGTCGGCATGATCTGGCTGTTCACCCGCATTCCAACCGCGTTCCTGCCGGAAGAAGACCAGGGCGTGTTGTTTGCCCAGGTGCAGACTCCCGCCGGTTCCAGTGCCCAGCGCACGCAAGTGGTCGTGGATGAAATGCGTGAATTCCTGCTGCGTCCGGGCAAGGACGGTGGTGAAGGCGACGCGGTGGCTTCGGTGTTTACCGTGACCGGCTTCAACTTCGCCGGCCGTGGCCAGAGCTCGGGTATGGCGTTCATCATGCTCAAACCGTGGGACGAACGTAACGCCGAAAACAGCGTGTTCAAAGTCGCGGCCCGTGCCCAACAGCATTTCTTCACCTTCCGTGACGCCATGGTGTTTGCGTTCGCACCTCCGGCGGTGCTGGAGCTGGGTAACGCCACCGGTTTCGACGTGTTCTTGCAAGACCGTGCCGGCATCGGTCACGACGCACTGATGGCTGCACGCAACCAGTTCCTCGGCATGGCGGCGCAAAGCAAGGTGCTGTCGCAAGTCCGCCCGAACGGTCTGAACGACGAACCGCAATATCAGCTGGAAATCGATGACGAGAAGGCCAGTGCCCTGGGCATCACCCTCACCGACATCAACAACACCCTGTCGATTGCCCTGGGCAGTAGCTACGTCAACGACTTCATCGACCGCGGTCGGGTGAAGAAGGTTTACGTGCAAGGCCAGCCGGGCGCGCGCATGAGTCCTGAAGACGTGAAGAAATGGTATGTGCGCAACAGCGCCGGCACCATGGTTCCGTTCTCGGCGTTCGCCAAGGGTGAGTGGATCTACGGTGCACCGAAGCTGTCGCGTTACAACGGCGTCGAAGCAATGGAAATCCTCGGTGCCCCGGCGCCCGGTTATTCAACCGGTGAAGCCATGCTCGAAGTCGAAGCCCTGGCCAAGAAACTGCCGGCCGGTGTCGGTATTTCCTGGACCGGTCTGTCATACGAGGAACGGTTGTCCGGCTCGCAAGCGCCAGCGCTGTACGCCCTGTCGCTGCTGATGGTGTTCCTGTGCCTGGCGGCGCTGTACGAAAGCTGGTCGATCCCGATCGCGGTGATGTTGGTGGTACCGCTGGGGATCATCGGTGCACTGATGGCTACCAGCCTGCGCGGCCTGTCCAACGATGTGTATTTCCAGGTGGGCCTGTTGACGACCATTGGTCTGGCGGCGAAAAACGCCATTTTGATTGTCGAATTTGCCAAGGAACTGCATGAACAAGGGCGTAGCCTGCGCGATGCCGCGGTCGAAGCCTGCCGGATGCGTTTGCGACCGATCATCATGACGTCGCTCGCTTTCGTCCTCGGTGTGGTACCACTGGCAATCTCCACGGGTGCAGGTTCGGGTAGCCAGCATGCGATCGGTACCGGGGTGATTGGCGGTATGCTCACGGCCACGATCCTGGCGATCTTCTGGGTCCCACTGTTTTTCGTCACTGTGTCGGCCATGGGGCAGCGCAAAACCGCTGACCAGGACGACGCTATTGAACCTTCTAAAGAGGCTGGCTAATGAGCAAGTCGCTACTCTCCCTGGCTGTTGCCGCTTTCGTGCTCGGCGGTTGCTCGCTGATTCCCGATTATCAGCAGCCTGAAGCACCGGTGGCGGGCCAGTACCCGCAAGGTCCGGCGTATTCGCCGGCCCAGGCGCCTGCCCAGGCTGCCGCCGAACAGGGCTGGAAGCAGTTTTTCCATGACCCTGCGCTGCAACAGCTGATCCAGGTCGCCCTGGAAAACAATCGTGACCTGCGTGTCGCGGCGCTGAACATCGACGCCTTTGCGGCTCAATACCGCATCCAGCGTGCCGATCTGTTCCCGGCCGTGTCGGCCAACGGCACCGGCAGCCGCCAGCGGGTCCCGGCTCGGGCCTCGCAGACAGGCCAAGCGGACATCACCAGTTCCTACTCGGCCACGGTCGGCATCAGCGCCTATGAACTCGACCTGTTCGGTCGGGTTCGCAGCCTGAGCGAAGAAGCGCTGCAGAAGTACTTCGCCACTGAAGAAGCACGACGCAGTACCCAGATCAGCCTGGTGGCCAGTGTGGCCAACGCCTATCTGACCTGGCAGGCCGACAAGGAACTGCTGAAACTGACTCAGAACACCCTCGCTGCGTTCGAGGAGAGCTACAAGCTCACCGCCCGCAGCAACGAAGTGGGCGTCGCCTCGGCCCTGGACCTGGCCCAGTCGCGTACCTCGGTGGAAAACGCCCGCGCGCAAATGGCCAAGTACACCCGTCAAGTCGCCCAGGATGAAAACAGTCTGGTGTTGCTGCTCGGCACTGGCGTCCCGGCCAATCTGCAAGCGGCCAAGCCATTGGCTGACGACCTGCTGAGCGACGTGCCGGCCGGTCTGCCATCGGACTTGCTGCAACGTCGTCCGGACATCCTCCAGGCCGAATACAACCTGAAAGCCGCCAACGCCAACATCGGCGCGGCACGGGCTGCGTTCTTCCCGAGTATCAGCCTGACGGCCAACGCCGGGACCCTGAGCCCGGACCTGTCCGGTCTGTTCAAGGGCGGTTCGGGTACCTGGCTGTTCCAGCCGCAGATCAACCTGCCGATCTTCAACGCCGGCAGCCTGCGCGCAAGCCTCGATTACTCAAAAATCCAGAAAGACATCGGCGTGGCGAACTACGAGAAGTCCATTCAAACGGCCTTCCAGGAAGTCGCCGACGGCCTGGCTGCCCGCCAGACCTACACCGATCAGTTGCAGGCCCAGCGTGATTTCGTCACCGCGAACCAGGACTACTACCGTCTGGCCGAGCGTCGATATCGCATTGGCGTCGACAGCAACCTGACCTTCCTCGATGCCCAGCGTCAGCTGTTCAGTGCTGAACAGGTACTGATCACCGACCGTCTGGCGCAACTGGTCAGTGCCGTCAATCTGTACAAGGCACTCGGCGGTGGCTGGAATGAGCAGACGGCGAAGAACGAGCCGTTGAAAGAAGAAGCGCCGAAGATGAAGTTATTCTGATCGCGCAGTAAAACTAGAAGCCCACCGATTGGTGGGCTTTTTGTTGTCTGCAGAAAAATTGTGGCGCCAGGACTGGCCTCATCGCGAGCAGGCTCACTCCCACAGGGGATCTAGGGTGAACACAATATTGATGACCGACAGAGATCAACTGTGGGAGTGAGCCTGCTCGCGATGAGGCCAGAACAGCCACCACAAATCCCCAGCCAATCTTATGTTCGATAATCGCCCAAAACCCGCTTTCTCCGATTGAACCCTCCCGCCCATCCCCCGCACCATTCGTCGCACAAGACCAATAACAACAGGTTCGACACCATGCCCCCGCGCCCTGCCCTGTCCGGCTGATCCCGTTCGTTTTTGCCCTGATTTCAAATTTTAGTCTGCAACCCCAGGTTGCGGCAGCGCCCCGTTTCACGCCTAAAAACTAGAGAGACCCGAGCACATGACACCTTCCAATACTCAATACTGGTTCCCCAGCTTCATCGCCGTTGCACTGGCCAGTACGGCTCTGCCCGCCATGGCCGAGGAGTCAGGCTTTGTCGAAGGTGCCAAGATCAACCTGAACCTGCGCAACTTCTACATCAACCGCAACTTCACCAACCCGACCAAAGCTCCGGGCAAGGCAGAAGAATGGACACAAAGCTTCATCCTCGACGCCAAGTCCGGGTTCACTCAGGGCACCGTCGGGTTCGGCATGGATGTGCTGGGGCTGTACTCGGTGAAGCTCGATGGCGGTAAAGGCACGGGCGGTACGCAGTTGCTGCCGCTGGATCACGACGGTCGCCCGGCGGACAACTTCGGTCGCACCAACGTGGCGTTCAAGGCCAAGCTGTCGCAGACCGAAGTGAAGGTGGGTGAATGGATGCCGGTGCTGCCGATCCTGCGTTCGGACGACGGACGTTCCCTGCCGCAAACCTTCCGTGGCGGCCAGATCACCTCGAAGGAAATCGACGGCCTGACGCTCTACGGCGGCCAGTTCCGCGCCAACAGCCCGCGGGACGACAGCAGCATGAACGACATGTCGATGAGCGGAAAACCAGCGTTCACTTCCGACCGTTTCAACTTCCAGGGCGGCGAATACGCCTTCAACGAAAAGCGCACCCAGATCGGTGTGTGGAATGCCGAACTCAAGGACATTTACAGCCAGCAGTACGTGAATCTGATCCACAGCCAGCCCATCGGCGACTGGACCCTGGGCGCCAACCTCGGTTTCTTCTACGGCAAGGATGACGGCGGCGCCCGGGCCGGCGAGTTGGACAACAAGACATGGTCGGGTCTGTTCTCGGCCAAATACGGCGGCAACACCTTCTATGTCGGCCTGCAAAAACTCACCGGCGACAACGCCTGGATGCGGGTCAACGGCACCAGCGGCGGCACCCTGGCCAACGACAGTTACAACGCCAGTTATGACAATGCGAAAGAAAAATCCTGGCAGGTACGTCATGACTACAACTTCGTCGCCCTCGGCATTCCCGGCCTGACCCTGATGAACCGCTACATCAGCGGCGACAACGTCCACACCGGCACCATCACCGACGGCAAGGAGTGGGGCCGCGAAAGCGAACTGGGCTACACCGTGCAGAGCGGCGCGCTCAAGGACCTCAACGTCAAATGGCGCAATTCGACTATTCGTCGTGACTTCAGCAACAACGAGTTCGATGAGAACCGGTTGATCGTCAGCTATCCAATCAGCCTGCTATAGCGCTTGCTATAGCAGAGCTCAGGCAGCGACCGCAGGATGAAAACGGTCGTCTGCCTCGCACCGCTGGTCGGTACAAACTGGCGCTTTGCGTGTTCACAGATACAGTCAGGAAGCGTGTTTAATTCTCCATTGCGATGTAGGAGCCCCTTTTTTCTTCCGTTATCTCCGGATGCTGTACGCGAAGCTGCCATGACCACGGAGGTCAGGTATGAGCAAGCGAATAGTTATCGTCGGTGGCGGCGTAGGTGGAACCATGTTGGCCAATCAACTGGTCAACAAGCTGTATCCAGAAATCCTGCGTGGCGAAGTCTCGATTGCACTACTGTCCAATTCCCCCGATCACTATTACAAACCTGCGTTCATGTACGTGGCGTTCAATCAGTTCTTTGAAGAAGAACTCAAGCGCCCGGAACGTTCACTGTTGCGCCCGGAAATCAGCTTTTACGTCGAAGAAGTCACGGGTTTCGATTTCCCCGGACAATGCCTGAAAACCCGCAGCGGCAAACGTTATGGCTATGACTTTCTGGTCATTGCCACCGGTTGCGTGCCCGCGCCGGAGCGCATCGAGGGCTTGAAAGAAGCCGGCGACCACTTCTACCAATATCAGCCCGCCCGGCAGTTGGCAGAACGGCTGAGCACGATCAAAAAAGGCCGGATCTTCATCACGGTGTCTTTCCCGCAGACACCCAACGTGCCGCACCAATGCGGCATTGCGCCGGTAGAAACGACGCTGATGCTCGACGACTTCCTGCGTCGTCGGGGCGTGCGGGACCAGGTGGAAATCGTCTACACCTACCCGACCACGGCTCAGTTGCTGCGTAACTGCCTGTTTCTGCAACGCCCCACCGGGGAAATCCTGCCCGGCATTTTCGAGCAGAAGAACATCCGCTTCCAACGCGGCTTCACCCTCAGCCGTGTCGACCCCGAACGAAAAATCGCCTACTCCGAAGAAGGCGAAGAGCAACCCTTCGACATCCTGATGGCGACACCGCCGATCCGCGCTGTCGATGCGGTGCTGGAATCCGGAGCGTCACAAGCGCCCAACAACGAAGGTTGGCTACCGACCCACCACGAGACGCTGCAGGTCTACGGCCTGGACCACGTCTACGTGATTGGCGACACCGTTGATCTGCCGGTGAGCAAGGCCGGTGGTGCCTGCCATAACCAGGCGCCGGTCATCGCCAATAACATTGCCGCCGAGATTCGCCTCGGCGCGCCCAACAGCGTCTACGACGGACGGGTTCAGGCCGTGGCGCAGATGGGTCTCAACGCCGGTATGCCGCTGTGGTACGACTACGCCCATGACGTCCTGCCGACGCCGCCGACCAAACTCGGCGGTCTGCTGAGAAATGGTTTCAATCGTGGCCTGTACTGGGCGGTTGCCCGTGGAATGCTTTGATCCGCTCAGGGAGGCGTAAACAATGACGAACCTATCAGATGAAACGCTGACAACCAGCGCTGCCAGCATGCCAGCGACGCCGGGACTCACCGCCTTGATGGCGAAAATTCAGCCGCTGATCGACGGCGGTCGGCTCGACAACATTGTCAATGTGCTATCGCTGGTCTCGGACATGACCGACCTGCTGGACGCAGCGATGGTGGAAAAACTGGCGCGGCTGTTCGAAAACGCTACGGCGGCCACCTGGACAGTCAGTAACGCCGTGCGCATGGCCAAGGCCGAGGTCGCCGCCGCCCCCGAGCCGCCGGGAGCCTATGCGTTGATCAAACTGCTGAACGACCCGGACACGCGCAAAGGCGTGGCGGTTGTCCTGAAAACGCTGAACGTCATCGGAAGACAACTGTAACCGCCAGAGAGGATCACCTCATGAGCGTCAAACTTGAATCGGCAAGGAAAGCCTGCACCGACTGGGACGCCAAGGCGTACCAGCAGTTTTCCCGCCTCAGGCAACGACCGGTCAATGAATTGCTCGACCGTGTCGAACTCAAACAGCCCAAACGCATCTACGACCTGGGATGCGGCACCGGCATCGCCACGCAACTATTGGCCAAGCGTTGGCCTCGAGCGCAGTTGCAAGGCATCGACAGTTCCGGGCAAATGCTGGACGAAGCCCGTTGCCTGCCGATCAAGGCGTTGTGGAAACAGTGCGATCTACTCGACTGGCAACCCGAACAACCCGCAGACCTGCTGTTCGCCGCCGCCGTACTGCACTTCGTCAGTGGTCACGAACAGTTGTTGCCGCGACTGCTCGGCCAGCTCAATCCGGGGGGATGCCTGGCAGCGCACATGCCCGACTGGCGGGATGCGCTGTGGTATCAACTGATGCTCGACACCCTTGAAGAGGCAGGCCCCGGTGGCAAACCACTCGGCGCCCCGAAGTTGCGCGAGGCCATGGCTGCGCGGCCGCTGTTGTCTTTGGAAAGTTATTATCGGTTGCTCTCGCCGATCACCCGGACACTGGATATCTGGGAGACTGAGCAGCTACAGGTTGTCGACGGCAAGTCGCCGATCTATGACTGGGTCAAAGTCTCGGCGCTGCGGCCGGTGATGCAGGGGCTGAAGGATGATGAACAGGCGCGGTTCATCTACCACTACCTGATGCGCGTGCATGCGCATTACCCGCCCGAGAGCGACGGGCACACGTTGTTTCCGTTCAAGCGGATATTTATTGTCGCTACTGTGTAGTCCATGGCATCGCCATCGTCGGAACGCCGCCCGGAGCAGGCTCGCTCCCACAGTTGACCGAGTTCCTCCAGGGAGAATGAGGTCTAATGTGGGAGCGAGCCTGCTCCGGGCGGCGTTCCGACGAAGGCGTCAGTTCTGGCACCCTCAAATCCTGAGATCACTCCCGCGATTCAACCCCCAACTCATCCCACACCGACTCCGCCAGGTGGAACGTCGCATTCGCTGCCGGAATGCCGCAGTAGATCGCGCTCTGCATGATCACTTCCTTGATCTCGCCGCGGGTCACACCGTTGTTGGCGGCGGCGCGCAGGTGCAGTTTGAGTTCTTCGTTGCGGTTCATACCGATCAGCATGGCGATCGTGATCAGGCTGCGGGTATGACGCGGCAGCCCCGGGCGAGTCCAGATGTCGCCCCAGGCGTGGCGGGTGATCATTTCCTGAAACTCCGAGTTGAACTCGGTCAGCGCGTTCAGGCTGCGGTCGACATGGGCGTCACCGAGTACGGCACGGCGGACTTTCAGGCCTTCGTCGTAACGTTGTTTCTCGTCCACAAAAAAACCCTCAATGACCTGACAAAAACGCCAACACGCGCTCGCTGAACGCAGCACCGGCCTGGACGTTGGACAGGTGCGCGGCATAGAACTCGGCGTACTCGGCGCCCTGCACATGTTCCTGAATGAAGTGCCCGCCGGACGGAGGCGTGACCGCGTCTTCGGTGCCGGCGATGACCAGCAGCGGCACCTTGATCGAGGACAGCTGATCGCGGAAATCGGCATCGCGCACGGCGGCACAGTTCGCGGCATACCCTTCAGGCGAAGTGACCGCGAGCATGTCAGTAATCCTCTTCACGGCAGCAGGATTGGCTTCGGCAAAATCCGCGGTGAACCAGCGCGCAATCGACGCATCACGCAAAGCGACCATGGCGGCCGGACCGTCACGCAACACGGTTTCAATGCGCGGGTTCCACACCGACGGATCACCGATTTTCGCCGCGGTGTTGCACACCACCAGTTTGTTCAGGCGATGACCGGCGTTGATCCCCAGCCACTGACCAATCAGCCCACCCATGGACAAACCGCAGAAATGTGCGCGTTCGATGTGCAACGCATCCAGCAGCGCCAGCACGTCATGGCCCAGTTGCTCGATGCTGTACGGCCCCGGTGTGACCAGCGATTGGCCATGACCCCGGGTGTCGAAACGCAACACGCGGAAATGCTTGGTGAACGCCGCAATCTGCGCGTCCCACATGTGCAGGTCAGTGCCCAGCGAGTTGGACAGCACCAGCACCGGCGCATCCGCCGGGCCATCGAGTTGCGGCCCTTGAATTTGGTAGTGCAGTTCGCCCTCGGCGAGTTGTAAGAAAGCCACAGCAATCTCCTTCAGGCAGTCAACGCAGAATGTTCAGCCACCGCTCGCTCGACCCAGGTATGGGCCTGACCGAGGTAATGGGCGGGGTCCAGCAGATGATCGAGTTCAGCATCCGACAGTTCGGCGGTCACTTGCGGCTCGTCGCCGAGTACCGCTCGCAGATGACGTTGTTCAGTTACTGCGCGCTTGCAGCATTGCTCCAACAAATGATGCGCTGTGTCGCGCCCCACTCGTTGGGCGAGGACGATGCTCACTGCTTCGGCGAGCACCAGCCCTTGGGTCAGATCGAGGTTGCGGGCCATGCGCTCGGCGTCCACTTCCAGTCCGTCCGCCACCAGCCGCGCCTGTTTCAGGCTGCCGGACACCAGGCAGCAAATCTCCGGCAGGGTTTCCCACTCGGCATGCCACAGGCCCAGGCTGCGCTCGTGTTCTTGAGGCATGGCGCTGAACAGGGTCGAGAGCAAACCGGGTACGCGAGTCGCCGCACTGATCAGTACCGCCGCGCCCACCGGATTGCGCTTGTGCGGCATGGTCGAAGAACCTCCCTTGCCCGGTGCCGAAGGTTCGAACACCTCCCCCGCCTCGGTTTGCATCAACAGGCTGATGTCGCGGCCGAGTTTGCCGAGGCTGCCGGCGATCAACCCCAGTACCGAGCCGAACTCCACCAAGCGGTCTCGCTGGGTGTGCCAAGGTTGATCCGGCAGTGTCAGTTGCAATTCTTCAGCCAGCGCCCGGGCAATCGGCATCGCCTGCTCGCCGAGGGCCGCGAGGGTTCCAGAGGCCCCGCCGAATTGCAGCACCAGCAATCGTGGTTTGAGTTCCCGCAGACGTTGGCGGCTGCGAGTGACAGCGCCCAGCCAACCGGCGATTTTCATGCCGAGGGTGACGGGTGTCGCGTGCTGCAACCAGGTGCGCCCGGCCAGCGGTGTGGCGACGTATCGTTGGGCTTGGGCCGAGAGGGTTTCGCCCAGTTGCACCAGATCGCTTTCGATCAGCTCCAGCGCCCGGCGCAGTTGTAACACCAGTCCGGTGTCCATCACGTCCTGGCTGGTCGCGCCCAGATGCACATAGCGCTCGGCTTCGGCATGGTTGGCCGCGATCTGTTTACCCAGCGCCTTGACCAACGGAATCGCCGAATTGCCCGCCGTGGCAATCGCCTCGCCGAGGGCTGCGAAGTCGTAATGCCCGGCCTGACAGGCTGCTTCAATCGGCGCGACAGCCGTTTGCGGGATCAGCCCGACGCGCGCCTCGGCCCGGGCCAGTGCTGCTTCGAAATCAAGCATCGCTTGAACCCGACCCTGATCGCAGAACACCTCACGCATGTCGCGGGCAGTGAAATAGGCATCGAACAATTGATTGCCTGGTCGCTCGTTCATAAACAGTCCTGGAGGCATGGACCGGTCAGGCCCACGGGTAAAGATCAAAGGTCGTTTTGCAAGTACTTCGCCTGTTTCGGCAGGCGCAGGCTGAGCTTCCTTTTGCTGCGCTCTTCGCCGGTGTAGAGCGCTGTAGTAGCGGTGCCAGTTGTCATTGTTTTTCACTCAATGGGGACTGTGAGAGTCTAGACACACTTTGCAATAATCCCGTTCCACAAATGCATCAGCAACACATATCCCCTGTGGGAGCGAGCCTGCTCGCGATTGCGGTGTGTCATTCAGCAGTGATGGCACTGATACACCGCTTTCGTCGGAACGCCGCCCGGAGCAGGCTCGCTCCCACAGGGATTGCGGTGTTCCACTCAGTAATCGAAGAACACTGTCTCGGCATCGGTGCCCTGCAGGATCACATTCCACTGGTACACACCGGACGCATCCTTCTTCGCCAACAAGGTGCTGCGACGTTCTGCCGGCACGCATTCCAGCAGCGGGTCCGCCACGTTGGCCGGTTCGCCATCAAAGTAAATCCGTGTCAGCAGGTGTTTCACCAACCCGCGAGCAAACACTAGCACTACCAGATGCGGCGCCTGAGTCGTGCCTTTCAAGCCTTCCACCGTGCCTGGCTTGATCGTGGTGAAGCGGAAGCGCCCTTCTGCATCCACCGGCACCCGGCCAAACCCTTCGAAATTCGGGTCCAGGGGTTTGTCCTGATCGTCTTCGGGGTGGTCATACTTGCCGGCGGCATTGGCTTGCCAGACTTCCAGCATTGCGTCGTTGACGACGTCGCCGTTGCCATCGATGACTTGCCCGGTGATCGCCACGCGCTCGCCGAGGGATTGTTCGACGGTCAGGTCTTCGCGGTTCAGCCAGGTCAAACCGATGTGGTAATACGGCCCGACGGTGTGGGATGTGGTCGCGTTCAGCGTCATCTTATTTCTCCATCGGCGTGGCTTCGCGGCCGCGCAAGACGATGTCCCAGCGATAACCGAGGGCATAGGAAGGGATGGTTTTTTCCAGGTCGAAACTGGCGATCAAGCGTTCTTTGGCGCTGGTATCGGGTACGCAGTTGTAGATCGGGTCGTAGGCCAGCAACGGGTCGCCCGGGAAATACATCTGCGTGACCAGCCGCGTCAGAATGCTCGGCCCGAACAGTGAGAAATGGATGTGCGCCGGGCGCCACGCGTTGTGGTGGTTGCCCCATGGATAGGCGCCGGGCTTGATGGTCTGGAACTGGTACCAGCCATCGGCGTCGGTCACAGTACGTCCGGTGCCGGTGAAATTCGGGTCCAGCGGCGCATCGTGCAGGTCACGGTCATGGTTGTAGCGACCGGCGGCATTGGCCTGCCAGATCTCCACCAGAATCCCCGGCACCGGCAAGCCATCTTCATCCAGCACGCGGCCGTGAATGATGATGCGCTCACCCAATGGCTCACCCTTGTGCTGGGCAGTCAGGTCGTTGTCCTGCGCTTGGATGCGCTCGGCACCGATGGTCGGACCGGTAATTTCCGACAGCGAATGGGGCAAAAACACCAACGGCTTGGAC
This sequence comes from Pseudomonas sp. LS2P72, assembly GCF_054897865.1. Taxonomy (NCBI): domain Bacteria; kingdom Pseudomonadati; phylum Pseudomonadota; class Gammaproteobacteria; order Pseudomonadales; family Pseudomonadaceae; genus Pseudomonas; species Pseudomonas sp. LS2P72. Next base: position 1,969,542 of record NZ_CM142708.1, on the reverse strand, counting down.
GGCGAGCGACGGTTGGTGGATTGATAGGCCGGGTGCAGGTATTCCGGCTGGGTGCCCTCTTGCGGGCGGCGGTAACCAGGCTTGTCAGTCATGAAGCATTCCTCAGTTCTTATTCATCAACGCTGCGCGTCAGACCCGTTCGATCGCCAAGGCCAGACCTTGGCCCACACCGACGCACATGGTCGCCAGACCTTTCTTGCCACCGGTCTTTTCCAGCTGATGCAGGGCGGTCAGCACCAGACGCGCGCCACTCATGCCCAACGGATGGCCCAAGGCAATGGCGCCACCGTTCGGGTTGACCTGGGCCGCGTCATCCGCCAGCCCCAATTCACGCAGCACCGCCAAGCCTTGGCTGGCGAACGCTTCGTTGAGTTCGATCACGTCGAAATCGCTGACGGCCAGGCCGAGACGTTCGGTCAATTTGCGCACCGCCGGCACCGGGCCGATGCCCATGACCCGTGGTGCGACACCGGCACTGGACATGCCCAGTACTTTGGCGCGAGCCGTCAGGCCGTGCTTTTTCACGGCGTCGCCGGAGGCCAGAATCAACGCCGCCGCACCGTCGTTCACCCCGGAAGCATTGCCGGCGGTGACGGTTTTGTCGGGACCGTTGACCGGTTTCAGTTTGGCCAAGGTTTCCAGGGTGGTGTCGGCGCGAGGATGCTCATCCTGGCTGACGACACTTTCACCCTTCTTGTGGGCAATACGCACTTCAACGATTTCTTCGGCGAAAAATCCTGCGGCTTGCGCGGCGGCTGTCCGCTGCTGACTGCGCAGTGCGAAAGCGTCCTGATCTTCGCGGGAAACTTCGTAATCGTCAGCCACGTTGTCGGCGGTCTGCGGCATCGCATCCACGCCGTATTGGGCTTTCATCAACGGATTGATGAAACGCCAGCCGATGGTGGTGTCTTCCAGCTTCATGTTGCGCGAGAACGCCGCATCGGACTTGCCCATCACGAACGGTGCGCGGGACATCGACTCGACGCCGCCGGCAATCGCCAGCTCCATCTCGCCACTGGCGATGGCACGAAACGCGGTGCCGATCGCGTCCATACCCGAGGCGCAGAGACGATTGAGAGTGACGCCCGGAATGGTTTCCGGCAGGCCCGCCAGCAACAGCGCCATGCGCGCCACGTTGCGGTTGTCTTCGCCGGCCTGGTTGGCGCAACCGAGGAACACCTCGTCCACCGCGTTCCAGTCTACCGACGGGTTGCGCTCCATCAGCGCCTTGATTGGCACGGCGGCCAGGTCGTCGGCGCGAACCGCCGACAAACCACCGCCGAAACGGCCGATGGGGGTGCGAATTGCGTCGCAGATATAAACGTCACGCATCAGGCTTCTCCGGGTGCTTGGCCGTGGGCGGCGGCGGTGCGGGCTTCCAGATCCCTGAGTGCCGTCAGTTCGACATCCGTTGGCTCGGCTGTGTTTTCAACACTTTCTGCAAAACGAATCGCCCAACCGGTAGCCGCGCTGACTTGTTCACGAGTCACGCCTGGGTGCAACGCGGTGACCACAAATTCATGGGTGCCGGCTTCCGGTTCCATGATGCACAGGTCGGTAATGATGCCGACCGGACCGGCGCCCGGCAGGCCGAGACGCTTGCGCGAATCACCGCCCTCGCCATGGCCGACCGAGGTAATGAAGTCAAGTTTGTCGACAAAGGAACGCGCCGACTGCTTGAGGATGATCAGCACGCTTTTGGCCGAGCCAGCTATCTCCGGCGCACCGCCGGCACCCGGCAGGCGGACTTTCGGCGCGTGGTAATCGCCAACGACCGTGGTGTTGATGTTGCCGAAGCGGTCGACTTGCGCGGCGCCGAGGAAACCGACGTCGATGCGCCCGCCCTGCAACCAGTAGCGAAAAATCTCACCGGTCGGGACGACGGTGTCGGCGGTTTCCGCCAGTTCACCGTCACCGATCGACAGCGGCAGTACGCTCGGCTTGGCGCCAATCGGACCCGATTCGTAGATAAGGACGACATCCGGCGAGGAAGTCAGACGCGCCAGGTTGGCGGCTTTCGACGGCAGGCCGATGCCGACGAAGCACACCGAACCGTTTTTCAGACGGCGGGCAGCGGCGACGGTCATCATTTCATTGGTGGTGTAAGTCATTACTTGGCCTCCGAAGCAGCGGCCAGTTTGGCCTGGAACTCGCTGAAGTCAGCGCAGCCGTGGATGTACTCGTTGATCCACGCGGTAAAGGTTTCACGGTCGCGGGCAATTGGGTCCCAGGCCTGGTAGAAACGGTTATCACGCTCGTTGTAGCCGTGAGCGTAGGACGGATGCGCACCGCCGGGAACGTGGCAGACCGCGCTCAACGCCCAGGTTGGCAGAACGCAGGAGTTCATCGGTGCATTGAGGTCGTCGACGATTTCTTCGACGGTGACGATGCAGCGCTTGGCGGCCAGTGCCGCTTCTTTTTGTACGCCGAGAATGCCCCACAGCAGCACGTTGCCTTTGCGGTCGGCTTTCTGTGCGTGAATCACGGTGATGTCCGGACGCACCGAAGGTACGGCCGCCAAGACTTCACCGGTGAATGGGCAGGTGACGGTTTTGATCAGCGGGTTGACCTTCGGCAGGTCGGAGCCGGCGTAGGCACGCAGTACCGCGAACGGTAGGCCGGAAGCGCCAGCGACGTAGGCATTGGCCAGGTCGGCGTGGCTGTGTTCTTCGATTTCCAGTGCGTGCGGCCACTGCCTCTCGACGGCATCACGCAGTCGGTGCAGCGAACCGACGCCCGGGTTACCGCCCCAGGAGAAAATCAGCTTGCGAGCACAACCGGCGCCGATCAACTGGTCGTAGATCAGGTCAGGCGTCATCCGCACCAGGGTCAGGTCTTTCTTGCCCTGGCGAATGATTTCGTGACCCGCCGCCGTAGGGATCAGGTGAGTGAAGCCTTCGAGCGCGACGGTATCGCCGTCGTTAACGAATTGCTTCACCGCGTCGTGCAGCGAAAGGATTTCAGCCATGGGGCAGGCTCCCGTTTTGTTATGAACCGACAGTGGAAGAAAAAGGCGCGATGCGCAGCGCCGGAATGACTGAAGAGTAAGCCCCTGAAAATCGCCAAACAATCCGATAATCGACTGAGTGTTCGTTTATCGAACAGATTGTTGTCTCGCTATCGATGATCGTTCCCACGCTCCGCGTCCATTGAACAATCAAAAGCATCACGAGCAGGCTCACTCCCACAGTTGACCGCGTTCCCCTGCGGGAGCGAGCCTGCTCGCGATGAGGGCCGCAAGCTCAACGAAAAATCAGAAGCCTGTCCTCAGGTCGCATCCGCATGACTGACCATGCCCTTGATCACCACCGCCGTGGTCGCCAATGCCGCCGGAATCACCAGCGCTGTCAGCACCTGCTCGAAGTTCCAGCCCAGGCCCAGCAGCGTTGCGCCCATCCACGCACCAAGGATCGCGCCAAAGCGACCAATCCCGAGCATCCACGACACCCCGGTCGCCCGCCCCTGCGTCGGATAAAACCGCGCCGCCAGTGAAGGCATCGCCGATTGCGCGCCGTTGACGCACATCCCGGCCACCAGCACCAACGTCGCCAATAGCGTGATGTTGCCCAGGCTCTGCCCTACTGCGTAGGCAAACACCCCGGCGAATAGATAGAAAATGCCGATAACCTTGTGCGGATTGAACCGGTCCATCGCCCAGCCCACGCCTACCGCGCTCAAAACCCCGCCAAACTGGAACAACGCGCCGATGAATGCCGACTGCTCCATGCTCGCGCCACTGTCACGCATCAGCGTCGGCAGCCAACTGGTCAGCAGATAAACGATCACCAACCCCATGAAGTAGGTCAGCCACAGCAACAAGGTGCCGGTGCTGTAGGTGCCGGAGAAGATCACCGCGAACACGTTGCGGGCCTTCACGGTTTTCTGTTCCGGCACGCTGAAGCTGGAGGCTTGGGCGACGACGATTGGATCGATGGGCGCCAGGGTCTTGCGCACTTTGTCAGTGCCGCGATTGCGGACGACGAGGTAGCGCGCCGACTCCGGCAGCCAGAACAGCAATACGACGGCGAGGATCAGCGGCAAAATCCCGCCGATCAGCAGCAGACTGTGCCAACCAAAGGCCGGAATCAGTTTGGCGGAAATGAAACCGCCGCCCGCCATGCCGAGGTTGAAGCCGCAGAACATGCTGGTCACCAGCAGGGATTTCTTGCGCTCCGGGGTGTATTCGGACAGCAGCGTCGTGGCGTTCGGCATGCCGGCGCCGAGGCCAAGGCCAGTGAGGAATCGCAGTACCAGCAGTTGATCGACGTTGGTGCTGTAAGCCGAGGCCAGGCTGAACGCGCCAAACAACAGCACCGCGCCCACCAGTACGATTTTTCGCCCGAAGCGGTCAGCCAATGGGCCAGAACCCAGTGCGCCAAAGACCATGCCGATCAACGCCGCGCTCATCACCGGACCGAGACTGGCGCGGTCGATGCCCCAATCCTGAGACAGGGCGGGCGCGATGAAACCCATGGCCGCCGTGTCGAGGCCATCGAGGAAAACAATCAGGAAACACAGGATCACCACTCGCCATTGGTAGCGCGAAATGGGTTGAGCATTGATGAAGGACTGCACGTCGAGGCAGTTTCCTACAGCAGACTGAGGCTGGTTCATTATTTTTATTCCACGCAAAGAACGCAGTCGGATAGGAGCCAGCCAAGGCTGGCGCTGCCGCGACATTAGTGATCTTGGGGAAAGAGCGTCAATTCGATAAACGCGAGTCTGTGCGTTTATCGAACAGCTTAGGTAAATGGCTTACGCAAAGAGTTGCGCGCTGAGGTCGCGACTCGCGCTCAGAAGGCCAGGCAGGAAACGTTGTTCCAGCTCGTTGCGGCTGACTCGGCCGGCGTGGGTACTGACGTTTAGCGCCGCGACCACCTGGCCGGAAGCGTCGTACACCGGAACGGCAATCGAACGCAGGCCTTGTTCCAGTTCCTGATCGACGATGCACCAGCCTTGCTGCCGCACTTCTTGCAGGCATTCGAGCAACGCCTCGGGGGTGTGCAAGGTTCGGCTGGTCTTGGCTTGCAGCTCTGCATGGTCGAGGTACTCGCGCAGTGACGTATCATCCAGCGCCGCGAGAAGAATCCGACCCATCGAGGTGCAATAGGCGGGCAGACGTCCACCCACCGACAGGTCGACGGAAATCAGTCGCTGGGTGGTGGCCGAACGAGCGATGTACAAGATGTCATCGCCTTCCAGCGTGGCCATGTTGCAGGCTTCATGAAGTTGCTCGCTCATGCGGTCCAGATAGGGCTGGGCGGAAACCGCCAGCGGCGTCGAGGACACATAGGCATGGCCGAGCGTCAGCACTTTGGGCAGCAGCGAATACGTGCGGCCGTCGGTGGTGGCGTAGCCGAGTTTGATCAGCGTGTGCAGGCAACGTCGCACAGCGGCGCGGGGGATTTCCGTGCGGTGGCTGATCTGGGCGATGGTGAGGTGACGTTTGCGCTCCTGGAATGCTTGCACCACGGCCAGGCCTCGGGCCAGGGAGGTCATGAAATCCGGGTCGCCGGTCATTGCCTGGATCCGCTTGGCGGGCGAGGCCACGATCGGCGGCGCCACTGAAGCAAAGGAATTGCGCATTTGATCGTTCATATAAGGTCCTTTCCCACACGGTTCAGCGGCTATTACAAGCGGCTGCCGGTCCCTCATACAACCCCGAGCAGCCAAGATTGTGCGATTATCGAACCATCGACCGGTAATCGCAATCTGACCAGCCGATTATTGAACGGGCTTGCACCTGTTTTTACACTGGCTCTGACGCAGACTAGAAGGGGCGATGTAATTGTCTTAACTTGTTCGACTTAATGGCGTCAGAAAGACATCACTGTAACGCCGTGCCGTTGAACGACCTAGTTAGCCGTATAAAGTTGCGAGTAACAAAACAATCACACATCAAGACCCACATTTAACTCTTTGGCGATAGTGTTCTTCAAATCGACCGCTATAATGAAATTCAGTGGCGACCGGTTTTAATTGCCGATTCTGCCACCCGGTAGCGCGATGTTCCATCGCCGTTGCCCGCAGCAAGCGCCTGACACTCATTTCACATGCTTGGCCAAAGCGTTCGCTGAAACAGGAAACTGATGCTACGTCAGCTGTTTATCTCTGGTGCCGTGGCCGCCTGCAACATGGAAGTAATTGATCGCAATGCCGTAAAAAATGATGCCTTTGCGGGCCTTGTCCATTCGGCGAGCGTGGTCAAATACATTTGATGCAGCGCGTTTCACCAGAATTCAACTCAACTCAATCAGGTAGCACTGTGACGAAAGACGAACTGCGCGCGGAACTTGAGCGCCAGGAACAACGTTACAAGGAAGTTTACGGCGGGGAAGTCACCACCTACGCCGCTCAGCCCGAACCAGAACGCAAACCCTGGCGTAAACGCGCCACCGTTCAGGATCAGGCATTCACTCAAGAATTGCAGAAAATGGAAAAGGAACTCAAAGCCGAAGAGCCATAAGCCCTCGGCCTGAATCCTTTCAAGGGTCTGCGTCTGCACCCGTTAAAAACGGGATGTATCGATGATGCCTTTCGCGCCCGCTACCAGCGGGCAGCGGCCACCTCACCCCCTGGATGAGGCAAATGGCTCATGTCTGGCCTCTTTTCAGATATTTCACATAAGCGTTAAAACCTCTTGCTCCTACGAGAGGACGCCTTGCGGCTGCGGCCTTTTCAAAGAAATTCAACGACTTGAAAAACACGGTAAAAACCTGAGGCTTGAGCTGCTGCCACAAATTAATTCGTTGAAGAATGTTACCGATGAGCACCTAGTGCATCGATTAGCAGTCTTTTCTGGCATAATCGCGCCCCCTTACGACCGGGTCAGAAAACCTTCATGATCGATTTATTCAGCGGACTAGATGCTTGGGTGCTCGTGAGCCTCTTGCTCGCCCTGGCCTTTGTCCTCGCCTTCGAGTTCATCAACGGCTTTCATGACACCGCTAACGCGGTGGCCACTGTTATCTACACCAAAGCCATGCCGCCCCATCTGGCGGTGTTCTTTTCCGGTGTGTTCAACTTTCTCGGCGTGCTGCTGGGCGGTGTCGGCGTGGCGTATGCCATCGTCCACCTGCTGCCGGTTGAGCTGCTGATCAATGTGAACACCGGTCACGGACTGGCCATGGTGTTCTCGCTGCTCGCCGCTGCCATCACCTGGAACCTGGGCACCTGGTACTTCGGTATCCCGGCTTCCAGCTCCCATACGCTGATCGGGTCGATCCTCGGTGTCGGCCTTGCCAACGCCTTGATCAACGATATTCCGTTGGCCGATGGTGTGAACTGGCAGAAAGCGATCGATATCGGTGCGTCCCTGGTGTTCTCGCCAATGGCGGGCTTCCTGGTCGCCGCTCTGATATTGATCGGCCTTAAATGGTGGCGTCCACTGTCGAAGATGCACAAGACACCGGAACAGCGCCGCAAGATCGATGACAAGAAACACCCGCCGTTCTGGAACCGCCTGGTGCTGGTCATTTCGGCCATGGCCGTGAGCTTCGTGCATGGCTCCAATGATGGCCAGAAAGGTATCGGCCTGATCATGCTGGTGCTGATCGGTATCGTGCCGGCGCAGTTCGTACTCGACCTGGGCAGCACAACCTACCAGATCGAACGAACTCGCGACGCGACCCTGCACCTGAGCCAGTTCTACAAGCGCAATGCCGATACGCTGGGTGAATTCCTGGCCCTGGGCAAAAGCATGGAAGGTGATCTGCCGGAGAAATTCCGTTGCAACCCGCAACAGACCGAACCGACCATTACCGCCCTGCTCGGCACCCTTAAAGGTGTAGCCGACTACCACTCGCTGCCGTCGGAAAGCCGCATCGAAGTGCGTCGCTACCTGCTCTGCCTGGACGACACGGCGAAGAAAGTCAGCAAGCTTCCTGGTCTCGCTGCCCGTGAAAAGGCTGACCTGAACAAGCTGCGCAAAGACCTGACCACTACCACCGAATACGCCCCGTTCTGGGTGATTCTGGCGGTCGCCCTGGCCCTCGGCCTGGGTACCATGGTCGGCTGGAAGCGCGTGGTTCTGACCATCGGCGAGAAGATCGGCAAGCAAGGCATGACTTACTCCCAAGGCATGTCGGCGCAGATCACTACCGCAAGTCTGATCGGCATGGCCAACATCTTCAGCCTGCCGGTGTCCACCACCCACGTCCTGTCCTCGGGTGTGGCCGGCACGATGGTCGCCAATAAAAGCGGCCTGCAAGGTGGCACCGTCAGAACCATCCTGCTGGCCTGGGTCCTGACCCTGCCAGCCACAGTGTCCCTGTCTGCCGGCCTGTTCTGGCTGGCGTCGAAGGCACTGGGCAGCTGATACATAGCCGCACAAAAAAGGCGCGTTCCGTAAGGTTCGCGCCTTTTTTATTGCTGCAATTTTCTCCACTCCACCGATCGACTGTGGGAGCGAGCCTGCTCGCGATAGCGGCTAATCAGTCGACATTTTCATCGCGCCGGACACTGTCATCGCGAGCAGGCTCACTCCCACCCTGATTCTGTGCACTCTGATAGAAAACTACAGACAAAAAAAAGGGCAACCGAAGTTGCCCAAAATGCCTTGCGTGCTCATTGCGTCCAGAAAGACCTACGGTTTGCGCTTTTGCGAATCCTTCCAGATAAAAAATCCAAACCCTGCAAAAAACAGAACCATGAGGCCGACTGTCAGCACTCCGGCGATCACCACGTTGTCGAAAAACATGACTGGCCTCCTGCACTTGCCTTGTTGCGATAGGGCTAAGTTAACCAATCAGGCAGGAGAAGAAATTGACCGGGATCAATGTCGCCCGAGACTGGGCGTAAAGGAGGGGAAATAACTGACCTGCATCAAGCGATGCAGGGTGTTTCAACGCTTTTTCGGTTTGTTCTTCGGCTTTTTCTTCGCTTTACCCAACGGCATGGCGTGTTCGAACGCCTGGCGCACTTCGTTCAGGCGCTTTTCATTAAGGTCATGAACCCGCTTGGCGCGTTCGGCGTTGAGGTCGATCAGCTTGTCGTCTTGGCTCATGGTGTTCAGTGCATCGCTTGGAATGAAATTCAGTTGCCGTACTTGCTGGCAAGGATGTGCCAATAATGCGGTCTGACGGCAGCGCTGACCAGCCGTGACCTCAAATCTGGATATCGACCCACAAACCCTGCCGTGGCTGATCTTCCATCAAAGGCGCCACCGGCACGGTATTGTCGGCGTTGAGCTCGTCACCGGGAATCGCCAGGTGCTCTTCAGGATCCTCATCGGCTTCGCGGCGGCGCCTTTGCTGTTCCTGCTTGCGGCGCTGTTCCTCGCGCAGCTGAAACGCCGCCTCTTCCGGATCGCGCTGTTGCAGGTCGATGGTGCTTTCGTTGGAGCTTTCCTGCACCGGCACCACGGGAGGAATATCCGGCCGCTGGCGAATCGGATCCTGCTGTGAGGTGATTGGCACGGCACTCAAGGGGAGCATCGGTGGCAGCATAGTTATTCGTCTCCTGTCAGCAGGCTGTCGGCTGCGGGGATGGCGACTTGAGCCATCGGTCGCAAACTGTGACCCGTTTGGCACGAATAGGTGCCCAACCCACAAGCGCTGCATCGTTGGACTAACGTAAGACTGCGAGTTTTTATGAGAGTCCTTTGGCCCTGAAGCCCTCATTCCGTTAAGATAGCCCGCTTTTTCAAGGTGGGAGTCAGGCAGCATGGCGCAGCAGTATCAACCGGGGCAACGCTGGATCAGTGACAGCGAAGCCGAGCTGGGTTTAGGCACCGTTCTGGCACAGGACGGCCGCTTGTTGACCGTGCTCTACCCGGCCACTGGCGAGACTCGCCAGTACGCGCTACGGAATGCGCCCCTCACCCGCGTGCGGTTTTCGCCGGGTGACTCGATCACTCACTTCGAAGGCTGGAAACTGACCGTACAAGAAGTCGACGACGTCGACGGCCTGCTGGTTTACCACGGCCTCAACGGGCATAACGAAGCGGTTACCCTGCCGGAAACCCAACTGTCGAACTTCATTCAGTTCCGTCTGGCCAGCGATCGTTTGTTCGCCGGGCAGATCGACCCGCTGGCCTGGTTCTCCCTGCGATACAACACCCTGGAACACACCAGCCGCCAGTTGCAGTCTGCGCTTTGGGGCCTGGGCGGCGTGCGTGCGCAACCGATCGCGCACCAGCTGCACATCGCCCGAGAAGTCGCCGACCGCATTGCACCGCGGGTTTTGCTGGCGGACGAAGTGGGCCTGGGCAAAACCATCGAAGCCGGTCTGGTGATTCATCGCCAACTGCTCTCGGGCCGCGCCAACCGCGTGCTGATCCTGGTTCCGGAGAACCTGCAGCACCAGTGGCTGGTCGAGATGCGCCGCCGCTTCAACCTGCAAGTCGCGCTGTTCGACGAAGAACGCTTCATCGAAAGCGATGCCGCCAACCCGTTCGAAGACACCCAGCTCGCGCTGGTTGCACTTGAGTGGCTGGTGGAAGACGAGAAAGCCCAGGACGCACTGTTCGCCGCCGGTTGGGACCTGATGGTCGTCGACGAAGCCCACCACCTGGTGTGGCACGAAGACAAGGCCAGCCCGGAGTATTCGCTGGTTGAACAACTGGCCGAAGTCATTCCCGGCGTCCTGCTGCTGACCGCGACCCCGGAACAACTGGGTCAGGACAGCCACTTTGCGCGTCTGCGCCTGCTCGACCCGAACCGTTTCCATGACCTGCACGCCTTCCGCGCCGAGAGTGAAAACTATCGCCCGGTGGCCGAAGCCGTTCAGGAGCTGCTGGACAAGGGGCGCCTGTCGCCTGAAGCGCACAAGACCATTCACGGTTTCCTCGGCAACGAAGGCGAAGCGCTGCTGGCCGCCGTCAACGATGGCGACATCGAGGCCAGTGCCCGTCTGGTCCGCGAATTGCTCGACCGCCACGGCACCGGCCGCGTGCTGTTCCGCAACACCCGCGCCGCCGTGCAGGGTTTCCCGGAGCGCAAACTGCACCCGTACCCGCTGCCGTGCCCCGACGAGTACCTCGAACTGCCGTTGGGCGATCACGCTGAGCTGTACCCGGAAGTCAGCTTCCAGGCCCAGCCGGACGCCAATGAAGAAGAACGCTGGTGGAAATTCGACCCGCGTGTCGAGTGGCTGATCGATCAGCTGAAGATGCTCAAGCGCACCAAAGTGCTGGTGATCTGCGCCCACGCCGAAACCGCCATGGACCTGGAAGACGCCCTTCGCGTGCGTTCCGGCATCCCGGCCACGGTGTTCCACGAAGGCATGAACATCCTCGAGCGTGACCGCGCCGCCGCCTACTTCGCCGACGAAGAGTTTGGCGCGCAAGTGCTGATCTGCTCGGAAATTGGCAGTGAAGGTCGTAACTTCCAGTTCTCGCACCACTTGGTGCTGTTCGATCTGCCGTCGCACCCGGACCTGCTGGAGCAGCGTATCGGTCGTCTCGACCGGATCGGCCAGAAGCACATCATCGAACTGCACGTGCCGTACCTGGAAACCAGCCCGCAAGAGCGCCTGTTCCAGTGGTACCACGAAGCGCTGAACGCGTTCCTCAACACCTGCCCGACCGGTAACGCCTTGCAGCATCAGTTCGGCCCGCGCCTGCTGCCGCTGCTGGAAAATGCCGACGACGGCGAGTGGCAAGCGCTGATCGACGAAGCCCGCGCCGAGCGCGAACGCATGGAAGCCGAGCTGCACACCGGCCGTGACCGCTTGCTGGAACTCAATTCCGGCGGCGCTGGCGAAGGTGATGCGCTGGTCGAAGACATCCTTGAGCAAGACGATCAGTTCGCCCTGCCGATCTACATGGAAACCCTGTTCGACGCGTTTGGCATCGACAGCGAAGACCATTCGGAAAACGCGCTGATCCTCAAGCCGAGCGAAAAAATGCTCGACGCCAGTTTCCCGCTGGGCGATGACGAAGGCGTGACCATCACGTACGACCGCAACCAGGCGCTGTCTCGCGAAGACATGCAGTTCATCACCTGGGAACACCCGATGGTTCAGGGCGGCATGGACCTGGTTTTGTCCGGTTCCATGGGCAACACCGCCGTGGCGCTGATCAAAAACAAGGCGCTGAAACCTGGCACTGTATTGCTGGAACTGCTCTACGTCAGCGAAGTGGTTGCTCCGCGCTCGCTGCAGTTGGGCCGTTACTTGCCGCCGGCCGCCCTGCGCTGCCTGCTCGATGCCAACGGTAATGACCTGTCGGCCCGGGTCTCGTTCGAAACCCTTAACGATCAGCTGGAAAGCGTACCGCGCGCCAGCGCCAACAAGTTCATCCAGGCCCAGCGCGATCAGCTGACGCCACGGATCAACGCCGGCGAAGAGAAGATCTTCCCGCGTCACGCCGAGCGCGTGGCTGAGGCGCAACGTCGTCTGGCCGCCGACACCGATGAAGAACTGGCGCGCCTGACCGCGTTGCAAGCGGTCAACCCGACCGTGCGTGACAGCGAACTGGTTGCCCTGCGCAAGCAACGCGAGCAAGGCCTGGCCATGCTCGACAAGGCTGCGCTGCGACTGGAAGCCATTCGGGTGTTGGTGGCGGGTTAACGCCCCTGCTCTACCCCGCTAAAACAAAGAAGGCCCGCAGCGATGCGGGCCTTTTTTTGTCTGCTTGATTGTTAAGGTGTTGCTGATGGCCTCATCGTCGGAACGCCGCCCGGAGCAAGCTCGGCTCCCACAGGGGGGTCTGAGTTGCCCACAATTTTGTGGTTCCACTCGGTCATTGTGGGAGCCGAGCTTGCTCGCGATGGCGATTAGGCAGTCGCCACAGAAACTCCAGGCTCAACCACCGCCACCAACCCTTCCTTCATACGCTTGGCATCGCGCACAAAACAACGCGAAGCCAGGAACAGAAACACCATGGTGAAAAACAGCGCCACCGGGATCAAGTACATCGCGTCATGCAAGCCGACAGCCTTGAACGCCTCAGTCATCTGTTCGGCACCGGCCGAGAGCATCGCGGTATGCGCAAAGTGGTCGGACAATGCGCCCACCACCACCGGCCCCAAACCACCACCCAGCAAATACAAGCCGGCAAAGAACAGCGCCATGGCCGTAGCCCGCAAGCGCGGCTCGACTACGTCCTGAATGGCGGTGTAAACGCAGGTGTAGAAGTTGTAGGCAAATAGCCAGCCCACACTGAACACCGCCACAAATACCCCGATCTCGATCCGCCCGGAATGCAGCGCCCAAGCCGTACACACCGTCGAGATGATCAAGCTGAACGCGGCAAACAGCAGTCGCCCATTGGCCACCCGCTGGTGAATCTTGTCCGCCACCCAACCGCCCAGTGTCAGGCCGAACAACCCGGTCACGCCGACGATCACCCCGGTCGCCACCGCCGCGTCCTGCAACGGCATCAGGAAATAACGCTGCAGCATCGGCACCAGAAACGAGTTGCAGGCATACGTGGCAAAGTTGAAACACAGCCCCGCCATCACCAGCCACAGGAAAGTTGGCACCGCCAACACCCGACGGATTGGCCGGTCTACGCGCTCCTGCGAGACTTGAACACTCTCTGCCGCACCGCGTTTCGGTTCCTTGATGAAGAACATGAAGACCGCCAGGATCAGCCCCGGCACTGCCGCGATAAAGAACGGCGCGCGCCAGCTGTCGAAGGCCTTGACCATCCAGCCGATGGTGAAGAACGCCAGCAGTAACCCCAGCGGCAGACCGAGCATGAAAATACCCATTGCCCGTGCCCGGCGGTGGGCCGGGAACAGGTCGCCGATCAGCGAGTTGGCGGCCGGTGCGTAACTGGCTTCACCGATACCGACGCCCATGCGCACGATCAGGAAAGCCCAGAAACTCCCCACCAGTCCGTTGACCGCTGTCAGCCCGCTCCACGCCGCCAGGCCCCAGCCCATTAATTTACTGCGCGAACCGGTATCGGCCATCCGTCCCAGAGGCAGGCCGGCAATGGCATAAACGAGGGTGAATGCGGTACCGATGATCCCCAGCTGAAAGTCGCTGAGGTGCCATTCCATGCGGATCGGCTCGATGATGATGGCTGGAATGGTGCGGTCGAAGAAGTTGAACAGGTTGGCCAGGAACAGCAGGAACAGAATGCGCCAGGCATTCGCCGCTTGGGTCGAGTTCTGCATGGGTCCGTCTCTTTTATTGTTATTGGGGCTTCACTGCCTGCGCATCCGAGCCCGGAACCTGCAATTTAGTCAGGCCCGCGAGGGCTGTCTGTCATTATTTGTAAAGCTGATATCCGCCCATGGAAGATGTCGCAGCTGATGCACGATTTATTTCCAAACGCTCTAGCGCTCATTCCAAAATGGTTAGGGCCGAAGTGCCACTATCGTTTGCACTCTAAACATGCGTTCTATACTCCAAAGCATTCGCCAGCGTTCATGGCGCCAGCCAGGATGACAATGGGGCATGCTATGGAGTGGCTTGGTTTGCATTTCATTACCGAGCTGACGGCGAACGGCCAGGTAATACTCAACTGCACACATGACCCTTTTCTGGTGCTGCTGGCCTATTTGGTCGCCTGTGCCGGCAGCTTTGCCACATTGGACATGGCCGAACGGGTCGGTCACGTGGAAAAACCCGCCTCGCAACGCCTCTGGCGCTGGGTCGGCGCCAGTTGCCTGGCGGGCGGGATCTGGGCCATGCACTTCATTGGCATGCTAGCGTTTCAGGCGCCGATCGACATTCAATATGACTTACCCATCACTCTCCTTTCTCTGTTGATCGCCCTGCTCGCCTCGTGGCTGGCCATGCATGCTCTCAGTCATCCCCGCCTGAGTTTTTGGCAGTATCTCCAGGCTTCGATCTGTATCGGCCTGGGCATCGCCACCATGCATTACGTCGGCATGAGCGCCATGCGTTCGAGTGCGGTGGCCTATTACCAACCCACGCTATTCGCCCTGTCCATTGTGATCGCCATCGGTGCCAGCCTTGCAGCCCTGCTGATATCAAGTCATCTGCGCGACGGCACCGGTGTACTCCATCAACTGCTCAAATACATCGCCAGCCTGGTGCTCGGGGCCGGTATCGTCAGCATGCACTTCACCGGCATGGCCGCCTTCAATCTGGTGCTGCCCGCCGACAGCCTCCAGCCGTTGCCCGGCGAAAACAATCATCTACAACTGGGTCTGACGGTGGCGATCATGACGTTGCTTATTATCGGCAGCAGCATCAGCGCGGCGCTGGCGGACAAGAAGCTGCAAAACAAGGAGCGCGACCTGCAACGGGTCAACGCCCTGCTCAGCCAACTGGACCAGGCGAGGATGTCGTTACAACAAGTGGCGCACTATGACCCTCTGACCAACCTGATCAACCGCCGTGGCTTCAACCAGATTTTTGCCGAGAAACTCATCGAGAAAACCAACGAAGGCGGCATGCTGGCGGTGTTGTTCCTGGACATCGACCATTTCAAGCGGATCAACGACAGCCTCGGCCATGATGCCGGCGACGAATTGCTCAAAGTCCTGGCCAACCACATAAAGTGCTCGGTGCGCAGCCACGAAGATGTGGTGGCGCGCTTCGGAGGCGACGAGTTTTGCATCCTCATCGGCCTGCATGATCGTGATGAAGCGCGGCACATGGCCCAGCGCATCATGGCGAAAATGAAGGAGCCCATCGAGCTGTCCGGGCGGCGCATGGTCATGACCACCAGTATCGGCATCAGCGTGTTTCCGGAAGATGGCAAGACCTGTGAAGAGTTGCTGAAAAACGCTGACCTGGCGCTGTATCAGTCCAAGGACAGCGGGCGCAATGGCCTGAATTTCTTCAGTGAAAACCTGAAAACCCGCGCGACGCTGGAACTGCAACTGGAAGAAGAGCTGCGCCACGCCCTGCGAGAAAACACCGGACTGATGCTCTATTACCAACCGATCTACGACCTGAAAACCGGCCTGGTCAGCAAGCTTGAAGCGCTGGTCCGCTGGCAACATCCGGTTCACGGACTGCTGGCACCGGACCGGTTCATTGCCATCGCCGAGGCCAACGGCCTGATCGCCGAACTGGACCACTGGGTCTTGCGCAAAGCTTGTGATGATCTGGGCGAGTTGTCGCGTCAGGGTTGCGAAGAACTCCACATCGCCGTGAACTGCTCGCCCCTGAACCTGGCGCGCGAAGAATTGGCTGATGAAATCGAACACGCGCTGCGGGTCGCCGGAGTGGCGCCGCAGCGGCTGGAACTGGAAGTGACCGAAAATGCGCTGATGGGCAACATCGCCGATACGCTGGTGCTGCTACGCCAGATTCGTGCCCTCGGCGTGTCGCTGTCGATTGATGACTTCGGCACCGGTTACTCATCACTGGCCTATCTCAAACGGCTGCCACTCAACACGCTGAAGATCGACCGCTCGTTCATCCAGGACATTCCCAAGGCCACCCAGGACATGGAAATCGTTCAAGCGATCATCGTCATGGCCCACACGCTGCATTTGCAGGTGGTAACCGAAGGCGTCGAAACGCTTGAGCAGTACGAGTTTCTGGAGCGTAACGGCTGCGACTTCGTGCAGGGCTACCTGCTCAGTCATCCGGTACCGCTGGCGCAATTGCGTCCCGTGCTGAACGAAATCAACCAGCGCAGACACTCGCCCATCGTCAGTTCTCTGAGTCTGGTTCGCGGTACAACTGCACTAATGTCGACGGATCTTTTTCCAGAAAACCCTGGCCCCCATGCAGGCGCATCAATTGTGCGGCCAGTCCACTGATCGGTGTGGCCGAGCCTTGCTCACGGGAAAACTTCACTGCGCTGTCGAGGTCCTTGAGCAGCGTGCGCACATGCCATTTCACTGGTTCGAAACGGCTTTCGGCCATTTGCGGAGCAAGGATCTGCAACGGTTTTGAATCGGCGAAACCACCGGCCAGCGCCTCGGCGATCAGACGGGCGTCGACGCCGGAACGCTCGGCCAACGCCACCACTTCGGCGATCACCAGCGCATTGCAGGCGACGATCATCTGATTGCAGGCCTTGGTCACCTGCCCCGCTCCGACGGCGCCCATGTGGGTCACGCGCTGGCCGAGGCTCAACAGCACAGGCCTGACGCGCTCAAGATCCGCCGTTTCACCGCCCACCATGATCGCCAGGCTGCCGGCCTCGGCGCCGACCACTCCACCGGACACGGGTGCATCCAGCCAGCTCATGCCGGTTTGTCTGACCAGCGCTGTCGCCATTTCCCGCGTCGCGGTAGGTTCCAGGCTGGAAAAATCCACCAGCAATTGACCGCTTTTCGCACCTTGCGCAATCCCGGCCGCGCCAAACACCACCTCACGAACCACCAACGTGTCCGCCAGGCACACCATCACCACGTCGGCGTGCTGGCACAGCTCAGCCGGCGTGGCGACCTGTCGTGCACCAGCCTCGACCAGCGGCGCGCACTTGGCTGGATTACGGTTCCACACCGTCAGCGGATAACCCGCTGCCAGCAAGCGACGACACATTGGCAAGCCCATCAGGCCGACCCCGGCAAACCCGAGCGAAGGTAACGTTGCCATCATTTGGCCTCCTTTTGATTAAAGATCATCGAATATTGGCCGATTCATCATGACTTAGGAAAGGATTCCCCCGAGCGATGCTCAGGCCAAGGCCCTGACGCTTGGGCCAAATACGCGCTGAAAAAAGACGCGAGATCCCATCCGTGATGGTTTGACGACATCGTGTCGCTCAACCAACCAGCCCAGGTACATGGCGCACAATGACTTCTAAAAACAATCCGGCCACTGCGATATCCGATCTGACGTTGAGCCCCGCGGCAAACAGTCCCGCACCGTCGAAGCCATTGACGCCATCGCGCCCGCTGGCAACTCAGCAATACCTGTATTTCACCGAAACCAATACCGATCGCATCCTCGATAATCTCGACGGTCTGCGCGACATGGTGTTCCCGCGCCCACCGCATCTGGAAGGCGACAGTGAACATCACAGCGATCAGGAATTCCCGTCGGTGTGCCTGATCGGCCTGGGCCGCTGCGGTTCGAACATCGCGCTGGACGTCGCCGAGCTGGTGTACAACGCCCGCAAGTTCTACCTCAACGAATTCAATAACGAAGATCGCCTGTCGCCGGACAAGCGCTTCGCCGAAAAGGGCTACAGCCCGGCCCAGTGGATTCGCAACAACCTGCGCCTGGGGCCGAACAAGGCCACCAAACCGGTGTTCCTGGTAGAACCGCTGGTCATGCTCGGCGACCTGGACAAAGACATCGCCGGCCGCATCCGTTTCTCGCGCAAGGGCGAAAAAAGCGGTTTCCTGCGCGACTACAGCAAAATGAAAATCATGGATTTGTCGGAAGTCCACGCCGGTGGCGCCGGTAACGCGCCGATCCTCGGTCAGTACCTGGCCAAGATCATCCTGAACAAGGACACCCAGCGTTTCTCCAGCCCTGACTGGAAGATGATTCACTCGTACCTGATCGACAGCTGCGGGATCAAGGCCAACCAGTCGCGCCTCTATTTCTCGATCTTCAGTGCCGGTGGTGGCACCGGTTCGGGCATGGCCTCCGAATTCGGCCTGGCCCAGCAGCACTCGTACATGAACAAGACCTTCGACACCAAGCCGATGGATGAGCACGACAGCAAAAGCGGTCATTCTTTCGTCTTTGAGCCGATCTTCACCAGCGGCATCTGCGTGTTGCCGAATATCTCCGATCACCGTAGCGAAATGTCCGAGGCGTTGCACATCAACGCCGGTCGCCTGCTGTGTAAATACCTGTCGGAAGAGTGGGACTTCTCCTACAACTTCGCCAATGACGACAGCAGCGAAGCCAGTGTCATGGGCCGGATCCGCCCATGGAACGCGATGATGCTGATCTCCAACGACATCATGCGTTACGCCGAAGAAAGCGATGACGGCAACATTCAGAACATCGACGTCAACGCGATGGAAAAGCACGCTAACCAATACATCTCACAGCAGATCTTCAACATTCTGACGGCGCAGGCGGTGACCACCGACTACGACCAGAACTATTTCCGTCGGGCTGGCATCGACATTGGCGAAACCATTCGCCTGGACGCCAACGACCTGTTCATGAGCCTGGCCGGCCCGGTGGCTATTGCCTACGCCGAGTCCGTGGTGCCGGAAACCCCGCCGCCGAGCAGCGACAAGTTCAAGGTGTTCGAGAAAGAACCGCAGCGTCTGAACATCGACGACTTGTTCTTCCGTTCCATCGATTTGCCGCACTTCAACAAAGTGACCCAGGCAATCGAAGGCATCAGCCTGTTGCCGATCGAATCCAAGCGCTATCGCGCCTCGCTGGAGCAGTACAAGAATTCGGGGTATGACGCGGCCGCGTTGCACGACCTGCACTTCTTCAAGAACTGCTCGTCGGTGGTCTCGATTGTTTCGTTGCCGAAGGACTACAAGCTGTCCTACATGGATTTGAACCGGTTGAAGACCCACCTTAACAGCCTGTTCCCGAACACCACGCTCAAGCGTTATGCACTGGTCATCGGCGCCTCGGCCAACTTGTCGCTGACCACTTTGATCGCCAAGAGCCCGTGCCTGTCGGACGACTTCCTGACGCTGATCGTGGCCTTCATCAAGCGTTGCTTCGCGAAAAATCCGTACCGCTTTGACGAGACCCTGGATAACTCGATCCTGGACTTCATCATTAATGAAGAGTTCGACGAGGACCGGATCGACGAGTTGCTGAATGAGTTCGAGAACCCGGCGAAGATCCTCGATACCAACTGGTACGCGATCAAACCGATGTACGAGAAGAAGTACCGCGAGCTGATCAACGACAAAGACAAGTTCGTCTCGATCAATGACATTCGTCTGTCCCGGGACTGCGTGAAGAAGTCGATCAAGTACTTGCGCGAGATTTACCGTCACCGGATTGGCAAGACCAAGGTTATTTCGCTGAATAACCATACCGGTAAAACCGCTTAATCAGCGGCGCCGCCATCGCGAGCAAGCTCGGCTCCTACAGGGGCGATGTCGATCACAAATTTTGTGAACGCACCGAACCCCTGTAGGAGCCGAGCTTGCTCGCGATGGCGGCCCCACATTCCTATAAATCCCAACATTCAGAAACAATTAAGCAGCCATCAGGCTGCTCGATAAACTGTTCCCGTTACGTTTACGTCACCGTGATGCTGGCCCGCCTGTGGCCTTTCTCTACGGCAACATGCCATCACGCTACTCGGCTACACACATTTGCCCGACAAGGTCGCGCACCAATAGAGTGCGCCACTTCAGCTCGTCGCCCTTTCCTGGATCAGAATCCACGGCGAAACGACCACTGCCCACAGCTCCGGATCACGTTCAAAAAGATCCAGCGCCCGCGTTTCAGACAGCTTGGCGACCTTGTCGGCGGCCAGCCAGGCAGCCACTTTCTCGCCTTCGTTGGTCGCGACTGCCTCCGCTGCAGCAATCAAATCCAGACCGGGATCGACCCACAATAGGGCACCCTTGGCGAAGAACGGTTCAAGCTCCTTCCAGGTAATAGATGCGGTTTCACCAAGCAGCTTGGCATAGAGGGTGCTAGGTTCTTGAGTCATGGGTCCTGTCCGGAAAAGAAATCGACGCAATCATAACGTTGGTGGTCTGGCAGAAAAACCCGGATGCAATAGAGTTACCGATTGAAAACAGCAGGAAAGCCAAGGATTGCTGATATTTCAGCTATAACCCCCGCCGCCATTCTGTCTTTTTCTTTCAAAAAAGCGACACCCTCTGATTTTGCCCCCTGGCGCCAGCTTCCCAGGCTAACAATTGGCGCTCTACACTGTACCGGTACAGTTGCCGGGGGCATTTTCCGGAGGATATCGAAGATATCTGACCCGGTTCTGCTGCTACGGCGCCAGGACTATAAAAACTACAACAGTAAGAGTGGAGCACTATGACTAAGGCTACTAAGCAGATTTCCAAACTGTTTGCCGCTATGGTTCTGGCCGGGGTTGCCAGCCATTCGTTCGCAGCTGACACCATCAAGATCGGCATCGCCGGCCCTAAAACCGGCCCTGTAGCCCAATACGGCGACATGCAGTTCAGTGGCGCCAAAATGGCCATCGAACAGATCAACGCCAAAGGTGGCGTAGACGGCAAGAAACTCGAAGCCGTTGAATACGATGACGCCTGTGATCCAAAACAAGCAGTAGCGGTCGCGAACAAAGTCGTCAACGACGGCGTCAAGTTCGTGGTCGGTCACCTGTGCTCCAGCTCCACTCAACCGGCTTCGGACATTTACGAAGACGAAGGCGTGATCATGATCACCCCGGCTGCCACCAGCCCGGACATCACTTCCCGTGGTTACAAAATGGTGTTCCGCACCATCGGTCTGGACAGCGCCCAGGGCCCTGCCGCCGGTAACTACATTGCTGACTTCGTAAAACCGAAAATCGTTGCTGTCCTGCACGACAAACAGCAATACGGTGAAGGCATCGCCACCGCCGTTAAAACCACTCTCGAGAAGAAAGGCACCAAGGTTGCCGTGTTCGAAGGCATCAACGCCGGCGACAAAGACTTCTCGTCGATCATCGCCAAGCTCAAGCAAGCCAACGTCGACTTCGTCTACTACGGCGGCTACCACCCGGAGCTGGGTCTGATCCTGCGTCAAGCTCAGGAAAAAGGCCTGAAAGCCAAGTTCATGGGTCCGGAAGGCGTGGGTAACGACTCCATTTCGCAGATCGCCAAAGACGCTTCCGAAGGTCTGTTGGTAACACTGCCGAAATCCTTCGACCAGGATCCGGCCAACATCGCCCTGGCTGACGCGTTCAAAGCCAAGAAAGAAGATCCGAGCGGTCCGTTCGTGTTCCCGTCCTACTCGGCGGTGACCGTGATTGCCGACGGCATCAAGGCTGCCAAGAGCGAAGACACTGCCAAAGTGGCTGAAGCCATCCACGCCGGCACTTTCAAGACGCCTACCGGCGACCTGAGCTTCGACGACAAGGGCGACCTGAAAGACTTCAAATTTGTGGTTTACGAGTGGCACTTCGGCAAACCAAAAACTGAAGCCAAGCCCCAGTAAGGCGTTGCCTGACTGACTGCCAATAAAGCCCACGGCGTGCCGTGGGCTTTGTTTTACGAACGTATTGGGCCGCGCTGGCGTGATCCGCCAGTCTCCCCACCTGAAAATCTCAAAACCGTCATCAGCGGTTCGCTGGCAAATCTCGAATTCGAAGTGGGTGCAGATCCACGGGGCTCGAGCGGGAAAATGACTCCACCAGTGAAATGCGTATCAGGTTTTTAGGAGCGCTGTAATGCCTGACATCTATCACTTTTTCCAACAGCTGGTTAATGGTCTGACCATTGGCAGCACGTATGCCCTGATCGCCATCGGCTATACGATGGTTTACGGCATCATTGGAATGATCAACTTCGCCCACGGCGAGGTATACATGATTGGCTCCTATGTGGCGTTCATCGCCATTGCGGGCCTGACCATGATGGGACTCGACAGTGTTCCACTGTTGATGACCGCTGCTTTTCTCGCGACCATCGTCGTGACCAGTGCCTACGGCTACAGCATCGAACGGATCGCCTACCGCCCCTTGCGCGGCAGCAACCGTCTGATCCCGCTGATTTCCGCCATCGGCATGTCGATCTTCCTGCAGAACACGGTTCTGCTGGCGCAAGACTCCAAGGACAAATCCATCCCCAACCTGATCCCCGGTAACATCTCCTTCGGGCCAGGTGGCGCACATGAAGTGCTGATTTCCTACATGCAAATCGTGGTGTTCGTGGTGACCTTTGTCGCCATGCTCGGCCTGACGATGTTCATCTCACGCTCTCGCCTGGGTCGCGCCTGCCGTGCCTGTGCCGAAGACATCAAGATGGCCAACCTCTTGGGTATCAACACCAACAACATCATCGCCCTGACCTTCGTCATCGGTGCCGCACTGGCAGCCATTGCGGCTGTGTTGCTGAGCATGCAATACGGCGTGATCAACCCGAACGCCGGTTTCCTGGTCGGCCTCAAAGCCTTCACCGCAGCGGTATTGGGCGGTATCGGCAGCATCCCCGGCGCCATGCTCGGCGGGATTGTGCTTGGGGTGGCGGAAGCCTTTGGTGCCGATATCTTCGGCGACCAGTACAAGGACGTCGTGGCGTTCGGTCTATTGGTTCTGGTGTTGTTGTTCCGGCCAACCGGCCTGTTGGGCCGTCCGGAGGTTGAGAAAGTATGACTAGGAATCTTAAACAGGCGTTGTTCAGCGCCTTGCTGGTGTGGGCTGTGGCCTACCCGGTACTCGGTCTGAAACTGACCATCGTCGGCATCAACCTCGAAGTCCATGGCACCAGCGATGCAACCCTGATCACCATCGCCGTGTGCTCGGTGCTGATGTTCCTGCGGGTGCTTTTTGACCAGCAAATCAGCTCGGCCTGGCGGTCCTCGCCAAGCATGCCGCTGATTCCGGCCAAGGCCAGCAACTTCCTGACGCTGCCGACCACCCAACGCTGGATCATTATTGCGTTAATCGCCGGTGCGCTGGTCTGGCCGTTCTTCGGCTCTCGCGGGGCGGTGGATATCGCAACGCTGGTGCTGATCTACGTGATGCTGGGCCTGGGCCTTAACATCGTGGTCGGCCTGGCCGGTCTGCTCGACCTTGGTTATGTCGGCTTCTACGCCGTCGGCGCCTACAGTTATGCACTGTTGTCGCATTACTACGGCTTGAGCTTCTGGATCTGCCTGCCGATCGCCGGCCTGATGGCGGCCACCTTCGGCTTCCTGCTCGGTTTCCCGGTACTGCGTTTGCGTGGTGACTACCTGGCAATCGTGACCCTGGGCTTCGGTGAAATCATCCGTTTGTTCCTGCGTAACCTGACTGGCCTCACCGGTGGCCCGAACGGTATCAGCAACATCGAGAAACCGACGTTCTTCGGCCTTACCTTCGAACGTAAAGCAGCCGAAGGCATGCAGACCTTCCACGAGTACTTCGGCCTGGCGTACAACTCGATCAACAAGGTGATTTTCCTTTACCTGGTTGCGTTGTTCCTGGCACTGGCTGCGCTGTTCGTCATCAACCGTTTGCTGCGCATGCCTCTGGGGCGCGCGTGGGAAGCGCTGCGTGAAGACGAAATTGCCTGCCGTGCACTCGGCCTCAATCCTACGGTCATCAAGCTGTCGGCCTTCACCCTGGGCGCCAGTTTCGCCGGTTTTGCCGGTAGCTTCTTCGCCGCCCGCCAGGGTCTGGTGACACCGGAGTCCTTCACCTTTATCGAGTCGGCGATCATTCTCGCCATCGTGGTATTGGGTGGCATGGGCTCGCAACTGGGCGTGATCCTGGCTGCCGTGGTGATGATCCTGTTGCCTGAAATGATGCGTGAGTTCAGTGAGTACCGCATGTTGATGTTCGGCGCCTTGATGGTGCTGATGATGATCTGGCGTCCTCAAGGCCTGCTGCCCATGCAACGTCCTCACATGGAGCTGCGCAAATGAGCCGCGAGATCCTTAAAGTCGAAAATCTGAGCATGCGCTTCGGCGGCTTGCTGGCGGTCAACGGCGTAGCCCTGAGCGTGAAGGAAAAACAGGTCGTGGCACTGATCGGCCCGAACGGCGCCGGCAAGACCACCGTGTTCAACTGCCTGACCGGGTTCTATCAGCCGAGTGGCGGCAGCATCCTGCTGGACGGCGAGCCGATCCAGGGCCTGCCCGGCCACAAGATTGCCCTCAAAGGCGTGGTGCGCACCTTCCAGAACGTGCGGTTGTTCAAGGACATGACGGCGGTCGAGAACCTCTTGATCGCCCAGCACCGTCACCTGAACACTAACTTCCTGGCGGGCCTGTTCAAGACCCCGGCGTTCCGCAAGAGCGAACGCGAGGCCATGGAGTTCGCCGAGTTCTGGCTGGACAAGGTCAACCTCACAGCGTTTGCCAACCGTCCGGCCGGCACCCTGGCCTACGGTCAGCAACGTCGTCTGGAAATCGCTCGCTGCATGATGACCCGTCCGCGGATCCTCATGCTCGACGAACCGGCCGCCGGCCTGAACCCGAAGGAAACCGAAGACCTGAAGGCGCTGATCAGCATGTTGCGTGAAGAGCACAACGTCACCGTGCTGCTGATCGAACACGACATGAAACTGGTCATGAGCATTTCCGACCACATCGTCGTGATCAACCAGGGCACGCCTCTGGCTGACGGCACGCCGGAACAGATCCGCGGCAATCCCGAAGTGATCAAAGCCTACCTGGGGGAAGCGTAAATGCTGCAATTCGAAAACGTTTCCACCTTCTACGGCAAGATCCAGGCCCTGCACAGCGTCAACGTGGAAATCCGCCAGGGCGAAATCGTCACCCTGATCGGTGCCAACGGCGCGGGCAAATCCACCTTGCTGATGACGCTTTGCGGTTCACCGCAAGCCCATAGCGGCAGCATCAGGTACATGGGTGAAGAACTCGTGGGGCAGACCTCGGCGCAGATCATGCGCAAGAGCATTGCCGTGGTTCCGGAAGGTCGTCGGGTGTTTGCCCGTCTGACCGTGGAAGAAAACCTCGCCATGGGCGGGTTCTTCACCGACAAGGGCGATTATCAGGAACAGATGGACAAGGTTCTCGGACTTTTCCCACGCCTGAAAGAACGCTTCGCTCAACGCGGCGGCACCATGTCCGGCGGCGAACAGCAAATGCTCGCCATCGGCCGTGCGCTGATGAGCAAACCCAAGCTGCTGCTGCTCGACGAACCTTCGTTGGGCCTGGCACCGATCATCATCCAGCAGATATTCGACATCATCGAACAGCTGCGCAAGGACGGTGTGACGGTGTTCCTGGTGGAGCAAAACGCCAACCAGGCGCTGAAAATTGCTGACCGTGCGTACGTTCTGGAGAACGGCCGGGTGGTGATGACAGGCACTGGGGAAGCGCTGCTGACTGATCCGAAAGTACGTGAAGCGTACTTGGGTGGTTGAGTCTTTGCGGTAAACAAAAAACGGCCTTCGGGCCGTTTTTTTATGCCTGACTCAAATCCCAAAACAACGAAAACCCAATGTGGGTTCAGCCTGCTCCCGAATGCAATTTCACATTCAACAGAAATGTTGCCTGCCCTACCGCTTTCGCGAGCAGGCTCGCTCCCACAGGGATCTATGTGGTGTGCTGGAGTCGATCCAGCGCTTCACCGCTGCGCTTGAACCAGCCAATCAGATAATCCGCCAGCACTTGCGTACGTTTCGGCAAACCGCCCTGATACGGGTGAACCAGGTACATCGGCATTCTGCGCGTCTGATAGTCACGCAGGAGCCAGCGCAAACGTCCGTCAGCCAATTCCACTTGCAGCAGGTACGACGGTAACCGCGCAATGCCGGCGCCGGCGAGGGCCGCTTTTTTCAAAAGGCTGTAATGGTTGCTGGCGAACGGCCCCGACACGCGAACCCGCAACAACTCGTGTTGCTGGTGATAGAGCCACTCTTCGCGGCCGCTGTAATGACTGTTGAGCAGACAGTGGTGTTCGGCGAGTGCTTGAGGCGTCAACGGTTCGCCGTATTGCTTAAGGTAGGCCGGGCTGGCGCAGGTCATTTCGTGCCAGGCTAAAAGCGGTCGAGCCACCAGGCGCTCGTCATTGCCCACCTCGGAGCGAACCGCGAGATCAAACCCGTCGCGGGACAAATCACGGTAGTTGTTGCTCAGGTCCAGCTCGATCTGCACCTCGGGGTATTTGCCAGAGAACTCCAGCAACAAGCCATCGAAGAAGGTTTCCCCCAGCGATACCGGAACCGTGATGCGCACCGGGCCGGCCATGTCGTCCTTCAGCCGCGCCAATGCCTGACGCGCCCTCTCGACCTGGACTACGAGCGCCTGGGCTTGCGGCAACAGCGCCGCACCCGCAGCGGTCAGGCTCAAACGGCGGGTGGTGCGTTGCAGCAGGACCACGGAAAACCGTGTTTCCAGCAGGCTGATGCGCTTGGACAATTGGCCCTTGCTACAGCCCAATTGTTGCGCCGCCAAGGTGAAACTCCCCGCTTCGATCAACACCGCAAACGCCGCCAGATCATCCATTTCGCTCATGGATTGTTTCCATTTGAAAGCCAAAGGTTGCCTATTAGCACGCTTATCAATGAAAAAAACCACTCTAGACTTCAACCTCGTTTAACCACTACGAGGATCAGCACCATGAAAATTCTTTTGATAGGCGCAGGCGGCACCATCGGTTCGGCGGTCGACAAGGAGCTGTCCGAGCGTCACGAGATCATCCGCATCGGCCGCAACAGCGGTGATTTCCATGTGGATATCAGCGACAGCGCGTCGATTCGCAAGCTGTTCGAGAAAACCGGCAAGTTCGATGCACTGGTCTGCGCCGCCGGCAACGTGACATTCGCACCCCTCGATGAAATGACCGAAGAAAGCTTCGCACTGGGCCTGAAAGACAAGTTGATGGGTCAGGTCAATCTGCTGCTGATTGGCCGCGAGTTCGCCAATGACGGCGCCTCGTTCACCTTCACCACCGGCGTGCTCAGTCACGACCCGATTCGCAGCGGCGCCTCGGCGGCGCTGGTCAACGGCGCCCTCGACAGCTTTGTCCGTGCCGCAGCGATCGAACTGCCTCGCGGTCTGCGGGTGAATTCGGTGAGCCCGAACGTACTGGTCGAAGCCATGGGCAGCTACGCGCCGTACTTCCGCGGCTACAAACCGGTTCCGGCAGCGGATGTAGCATTGGCCTACGCCAAAAGCGTGGAAGGCCTGCAAACAGGTCAGACCTTTCACGTGGGCTAAACCGCCGCAACCTGTAGGAGCACGGCTTGCCGGCGATGGCGATATCGAAGACGCCATCGCCGGCAAGCCGTGCTCCTACAAGTGATCGGCGAACCGAATTCAAAAATAGTGGGGTTGTGATGAACGGTCAGGCTGAGTAACGTGGCGGCACTTGTCTGGAGACTCAAAGATGCGTGTTGCCCGTTCCTTAGTCCTTGTTGCCCTGCTTCCGTTGTTCGCCGCTTGCCAGTTTTTCGATGGCCCGCGTGAAAATGCCTCCCACGTGGGCCAGACCCGCATGCAGGGCCAGTTGACGGCGGCCGACGGCAAACTGTTGTTCCAGCCGTGCAATGAGCAGCGCAGTTATGTGGTCAACGACACCGGCGGCACCAGCGTCCTGCAAGAGGCCGCAACCCTGGCCGACGCCCAGGGCAAGCTGTTTGCCGACGTACGCGGCCGGATCGTTGCCAGCGGTGCCGACAGCCGCCTCGATCTTGCGCAGCTGTACCGCGTCGAGCGCTCGGGCACCGCGTGCAACGATCCGAATTTCAAAGTGCTGATTCTGCGCGCCGCCGGCCATGGGCCTGAGTGGAACGTCAAAGTCAGCGGCAAAGGCATGGTCATCGAGCGCGCCGGTCAGCCGCCATTGGCCGTGCCCTACGTTGAAGAGCAACTGGGCGATGGCCGCTTCAACCTCAGCACTGAAGCCAATAACCAGCACATCGAATTGTGGGTGGCACCGCAACGTTGCGTCGACAGCAGCACCGGCAGTGTCCAGCACATGAGCGCCGAACTGCGCGTCGACGGCCAGGTTCAGCGTGGCTGCGGGTATTTCGGCGGATCGCGTAACGACTGATCGTTTTAGCCTCACGGGAATCATTCGTTGAGGCTTATAATCGCGGGCTTCAAACGCCTTGGCGCAGTTGTGCGCCCCGCGAACCGGATCCTGTCATGTTACGAATCACCGAACTCAAGCTGCCGATCGACCATCCCGAAGAAGACCTGCGCCCTGCCATCGTGCAGCGCCTGGGCATCACCAGTGATGACCTGCTCGACTTCACCTTGTTCAAGCGCAGCTACGATGCGCGCAAAAAGTCCTCCGAACTGTGCTTCATCTACACCATCGACCTCAACGTTCGCGATGAGGCGGCGGTGCTGCACACGTTCGCCGATGACCGTAACGTCAACGTGGCGCCGGATGTCAGCTACAAAGCGGTCGGCCAGGCGCCGGCTGATCTTGAGCAACGTCCTGTCGTCGTGGGCTTCGGTCCGTGCGGGATTTTCGCCGGGCTGCTGCTGGCACAAATGGGCTTCAAGCCGATCATCCTCGAGCGCGGCACCGAAGTGCGTCAGCGCACCAAGGACACGTGGGGACTGTGGCGTAAAAGCGTGCTTAACCCGGAATCCAACGTGCAGTTCGGTGAAGGTGGCGCGGGGACGTTCTCTGACGGCAAGCTCTACAGCCAGATCAAGGACCCGAAATTCATCGGTCGCAAAGTCCTGCACGAGTTCGTAAAAGCAGGCGCGCCGGAAGAAATCCTCTACGTCAGCAAACCGCACATCGGTACGTTCCGTCTGACCGGTGTGGTGGAAAACATGCGTGAGCAGATTCGTGCGCTGGGTGGCGAAGTGCGCTTTCAGCAGCGCGTGACCGACGTGTTGATCGAGGACGGCCAACTGGTCGGCGTCGAGCTCAATGGCGGCGAGCAGATCCATTCGAAACACGTGATTCTGGCCCTCGGCCACAGCGCCCGCGACACCTTCCGCATGCTCCACGGCCGTGGCGTGTTCATGGAAGCCAAACCGTTTTCGGTGGGTTTCCGCATCGAACACCCGCAATCGCTGATCGACCGCGCGCGTCTGGGCAAGTACGCCGGCCACCCGAAACTCGGGGCTGCCGACTACAAACTGGTGCACCACGCCAGCAACGGACGTTCGGTCTACAGCTTCTGCATGTGCCCGGGCGGCACCGTGGTGGCGGCGACGTCCGAGCCGGGTCGCGTGGTCACCAACGGCATGAGCCAGTACTCGCGCAACGAGCGCAACGCCAACTCCGGGATCGTCGTCGGGATCACCCCGGAAGTCGATTATCCGGGCGGCCCGCTGGCCGGGATCGAGTTGCAGGAACGCCTGGAATCCCACGCCTTTGTGCTGGGCGGCAGCAATTACGGAGCGCCGGCGCAACTGGTCGGTGACTTCATTGCCGGCAAGCCGTCCACCGAGTTGGGCAGCGTAGAACCCTCCTACAAACCGGGGGTTGCCTTGGGTGATTTGGCGCTGGCCTTGCCGGCATTCGCCATCGAAGCCATTCGCGAAGCCTTGCCAGCGTTCGAGAAGCAGATTCGCGGTTACTCGCTGCACGATGCCGTGTTGACCGGGATCGAGACACGTACGTCGTCGCCGCTGCGGATTACCCGTGACGAGTCGATGCAGAGCCTGAACGTGAAAGGCTTGTTCCCGGCAGGTGAAGGCGCGGGTTATGCGGGCGGGATTCTGTCGGCGGGTGTCGACGGGATTCGGATTGCAGAAGCCGTGGCTCGCGACATCCTCGGTCTCAAGGCCTGACCCAAATCCCTGTGGGAGCGAGCCTGCTCGCGATAGCGGATCAGCATTCAACAGAGATGTTGACTGATCTACCGATATCGCGAGCAGGCTCGCTCCCACATTGGTTTCAGCGTTTGATCAACTTCAGATATTGGCGCGCAGCACGGTGGCCGGCAGTGGCTCGCCGCGCTCAACGCTTGCCGCCACGGCATCCATCAAACCGCTCAACTCATACCCCTGGGCCTTGAGCCAAGCCTGATCGTAATAGGTGGTGGCATAGCGCTCGCCGCCATCACACAAAATCGCCACGATCGACCCCGACTCCCCCGCCGCCGCCATCTGTTGGGCCGCCATCAACGCGCCGATCAGGTTGGTCCCGCTCGACCCGCCCACCCGACGTCCCAAACGCTGCGCCAGGTAATGCATGGCCGCCAGAGATAACGCGTCCGGCACCTTGACCATCGCATCGATCACTTTGGGCAGGAACGACGCTTCCACCCGAGGCCGGCCAATGCCTTCAATCCGCGAACCGCAATCCAGGCGCAGACTGGCGTCGCCGGTCTGGTAGTAATCGAAGAACACCGAGCGCTCGGCATCGGCGCAGAGCACGCGGGTGCAATGTTGGCGATAACGCACATAACGACCCAGCGTCGCGGTGGTGCCGCCGGTGCCGGGGCTGGAAATCAGCCAGCTCGGCTCGGGGTGCAGCTCGAAGCGCATTTGCTGGAAGATCGACTCGGCGATGTTGTTGTTCGCCCGCCAATCGGTAGCGCGCTCGGCATAGGTGAACTGGTCGATGAAATGCCCATCGTGTTCACGAGCCAGGCGCTCGGATTCGGCGTAGATCTGCGTCGGATCATCGACCAGATGACTCTTGCCGCCATAGAAGGCGATCTGCGCGATTTTCTCTTTGGAGGTGGTCGCCGGCATCACCGCGATGAACGGTAAGCCCAGCAAACTGGCGAAGTACGCCTCGGAAATCGCCGTCGAACCGCTGGACGCTTCAATCACCGGCGCACCGGGTTTGAGCCAGCCATTACACAGCGCATACAGAAACAGCGAGCGTGCCAACCGGTGCTTCAGGCTGCCGGTGGGATGGCTGGACTCATCCTTGAAATACAACTCGATGCCCGCAAATCCCGGCAGCGGCAAGGGGATCAGGTGAGTGTCGGCGCTGCGCTGGAAGTCGGCTTCGATGATCCGGATGGCTTCGCGGGCCCACTGTCGGTTGTCGCTCATGGTGGTTTTCTCGTTGAGTCGGCCTTGTTGCAAGGCTCAGCTAACAAGCTTAGGAAAAAACCTACATCACGCACAGATACAGCTGAGGTTCAATACGCCGGACAACTGCTAGGCTCAGTCCCTGCCGGTCGTTCGCGTTGTAACGGCATATAACAAAAAAGAATATAACTTTTGTTTTAACAACTAACGGTACGGGTTAGGGTGTGCCACCTTTTGAATTCATCGATGGAGAGCGACCTTGCCTCTGCGTAGCACTTTCACGCGTTTCTTCCAGTTGGAAGCTGCCAGCGGTCTGTTATTGATCGCCGCTGCTGCTCTGGCTTTGATCATCAACAATTCCCCGCTGTCGTGGCTTTACAGCAGCTTTCTGGACACGCCGGTCGTGGCGCAGGTCGGCGCGTTGCAGATCGCCAAACCGGCGCTGCTGTGGATCAACGACGGCCTGATGGCCTTGTTCTTCCTGCTGATCGGTCTGGAAGTGAAGCGCGAAGTCCTTGACGGTCAACTGTCGAAACCGTCGCAAATCGTCCTGCCCGGCGCAGCGGCGATCGGCGGCATGGTGGTTCCAGCGCTGTTCTACTGGTTTCTGAACCGCGAGGACCCGGCAGCCCTGAGTGGCTGGGCCATCCCGATGGCCACCGACATCGCCTTCGCCCTCGGCGTACTGGCCCTGCTGGGTAAGCGGGTACCGGTGTCGCTGAAGCTTTTCCTGATGACTTTGGCGATTATTGACGATCTCGGCGCGATCATCGTCATTGCGATCTTCTACTCGGGCACGCTCTCGACCCTTTCGCTGACTCTGGCGGCAACGTGCATCGTGGCCCTGATCGCGATGAACCGGCTCGGGGTGGTCAAGCTCGGGCCGTACATGATCATCGGTTTGATCCTCTGGGTTTGCGTGCTCAAGAGCGGCGTCCACGCAACACTGGCCGGTGTGACCCTGGCCTTCTGCATTCCGCTGCGCACGAAAAACGCCGAACCTTCGCCGCTGCTGACCCTCGAACACGCCCTGCATCCATGGGTGGCCTACGGCATCTTGCCGCTGTTCGCCTTCGCCAACGCCGGCCTGTCCCTGAGCGGCGTGACCGTCGAAAGCTTCACCCACCACGTGCCGATGGGCATCGCGGTCGGCCTGCTGCTGGGCAAAACCCTCGGCGTCTTCGGCCTGACCTGGCTGGCCGTGAAAATCGGCATCGCCGCCCTGCCCCAAGGCGCCAATTGGGGCCAGGTAATGGGCGTGGCCATCCTCTGCGGCATCGGTTTCACCATGAGCCTGTTTGTCGGCTCCCTGGCGTTTGTACCGGGTGTCAGTGAATACGCAGGGATGGATCGGATGGGGATTTTGACCGGGTCGATACTGGCGGCGCTGATTGGTTATGCGGTCACGGCGGCGGCGAGTCGCAAGAGCGCCGCGCTGCAATCCTGATCAACAGAGACAACTCCTAGAGTCATTCAAGACTCGTCCTACAGCCACGACCAGCCTCGTTCGTTAACGTCGCACAGCCCCTTTGTTGGGGGCTGTCGACGGACGAACGCAAGGAAGATCAGTGGCTGGCAATAAGGACATTCCCCGGGTTCAGAACCCTCCGTCAGGCGACGGTCATCACGTCACTCACCGCTTTATGACGGCCACCGAACTGGCCGCGCGGGATGCCAGACAAAACGCTTACGACGCCATGCTCGCGAGGCAAGACGCCTTCGAACGGAGTCGTGAGGTTGGCGCGAAAAAGCACGAAACCGTTCGCGCGGGCTGCGTCTTTGCCAAGTCCTGCAAGCTGCCGGACGCCATCATCGATTACTCGAATCCTTCGGGGATGGTGCCCACCGACAGTCTGAAGGACTACGGAGAAGTCGCCTGGCTCGGCGCTCGTGAGGTAGACGACGCCGGGCTGCTGAATCTTGAAACGATCAGTGGCAGTACCGTTTCGCTCGGTATTGGCCGTCTTGCACTCCGTACGCCGACTCTCGTCATTCCGGCCGCAGCACTCGGCGCTACTGGAGCTACCGTATTGGCCGGCCTGGCCGCAATTTTCTGGGTACCCGGCCTGGACGACAGCGCCCTCTACACCGAAGAACAATTACGCACCCTGGAACAGGCCCGCACCCGCGTTCGGCTGAGAGTCGAGCAACAGGCTGACGGCAGCCTCAAGGGATACGGTTTCTACACCGGCAAGAACCGCGATTGGGAAATGGTCGATGTCGCGCAGTTCGCATTGCACGGCAGTCAGCAGGTGGCGGATCTGGGGGATGGTGTTGAACTGATCTGGACACCGGCTGTGGATGGTTCCGACATCCTCGGCACTCCAGCGCTGGAAGCGGCACCACAAGCGCCGCATATTTGGGTTTATCCGCCGACGAAAGCGGCGGATAGCATCATCGTGAATCCGGTTTACCCGCCTGAGTACAAGGATTTCATTCTTGTGTTTCCGGCGGACTCTGGGGTTAAGCCGGTTTACATTGTTGTCAACGCCCGAACTGGAGACCACGAATACTACCCGCCGCCTGAAGTACTTCCCGCCTACCCTGACGCGAAGGTCGTGGGTCGTAAAACACCGGTTTTAGGTGGCGGAGGGCTTCGTAAACGATGGAAAACGGCAAAAGGGCTAATTCTGGAATGGGACTCTATGCATGGTGCGATCGAGATGTACGACGCTAGAGGTAAACACATCGGGGAATTCGATCCAAATACAGGTGAGCAGACGACCAAGTCAAAAAACAAAAAGTCCAAAAAGAAAAAGGAAAGGAGAATTGAACCTTGAGATATCTAGTAGAAGCTTTTGACAAAAGAACGGAATTCCAAGCCTTTGTCGTTGAGTTGCCGCAAGGTTGCGATGAGCAAATCAAATCCATCATGGGTTGGACTAAAGACCAACAAGGCTGGGAAGGCTATAACCTTTCCCAGTTGCAACTGTCAGCGATCGAAGGGCTGATAGGAAAACCCATTCACGACCCGGACCATTACTTCCAACTCACGTGTAATGTGTGAAGGCAGCAGATACAAAAAACCCCAACCAGTCACCTGATCGGGGTTTTCTTTTACCCGTATTCCCGCTTAATGCGAAACGCGGCTAGTCCCATCAACAGTAGCAATCCGCACCCGCTCGCCAACACGGAACACTTCGTTCTCCTGAACCTGTTGCACATAGGCGCGCATGCTGCCGTCGTCTTCGCGAACGGTGATTTCCACGCCTTGGGCGCGGGTCAGGCCTTCTTCTGTGGCCGAGCCGATCAGGCCGCCAGCAACGGCGCCGATAACTGCAGCAACGATGCTGCCGCGACCGCCACCGATAGCGCTGCCGCCAACACCACCCACCGCCGCACCGGCGAGGCCGCCGATTGGGGTTTTAGTGCCTTCGATTTTGACCGGTCGCAGGGATTCGATGGTGCCCATGCGAACGGTCTGCACGCGACGCGCTTCGTCACGGGAGTAGGAGTCACCGGTCAGGCTGGACTGGCAACCAGTGAGCAACATCGCCATCGTGGAAAAGGAAGCAACCAGCAGAACAGACTTACGCATAGCATCAACTCCAAAGGACAGGTATTCATTAAACTCCGCAACTTGACGCCTGTCACGGCCTCGCCCGGATAAAATTGGTTTGATTCAGGCCCGGTACAGGCACCTCCACGAACTCACCACACAGTAGCGGCAAGTCCGGAATCTGCGTCGCTGCCCCAAGGATTGTCATGGATTACTTCATCATTGTCGTCACTACCGTTGCCGGATTGTATTTCCACTGGTGGCTATACGTGCGGATCAAACGCTGGATGGACCGCGATCTGGCGTTGGCACTGGCGGGTAAAGACGAGCAGAAAAAGGCGTTCATGCTCCAGCAACTGGCGAACGCTCAAGCGCAGAAGATCAAGCGCCGAGACCTGCCGCGCTGGCTTGAAGCCGCTGCGGCAGGCTGTCCCGATCGGTAGACGGCTTAAGGTGCGAGACGCTCAAGAATCCAGTCGGTGCCCTGAAAGCGGTAGTTGAGGCGATCGTGCAGGCGGCTCGAACGGCCCTGCCAGAACTCGATGCGCTCCGGTAACAAACGATAACCGCCCCAGTGCTCCGGGCAATGAGGTTGCGTGTCGCTGAAACGTTGCTCGGTGTTCTTGAGCAGCGCTTCCAGCTCGGCACGATCGGCGATCACGCGGCTTTGCGGTGAAGCCCAGGCACCGAGGCGGCTGCCCAGGGGACGGACCTGAAAGTAGGCGTCGGACTCTTCAGGCTTAACCTTCACCACCCGCCCTTCGATGCGCACCTGGCGCTCCAGGGCCGGCCAGAAAAAGGTCATGGCCGCGAACGGGTTCGCGGCCAGATGCTGGCCCTTGGCGCTGTCATAGTTGGTGAAGAAGGTGAAGCCCTGCTCGTCCAGTCCCTTGAGCAGCAGAATGCGGCAATGCGGCCGACCGTCCTGATCGACGGTGGCCAGGGTCATGGCATTAGCCTCCACCGGCGGTTGCTCGGTTTTCACCGCGTCGGCAAACCACTGATGGAACAGCCCGAATGGCTCGGCCGGGGCTTGCGCCTCGGTCAGGCCATCACGGGTGTAGTCGCGACGCATATCAGCCAGGCCCTGGGTCATGGCGCATTCCTTTTGGTTAACGAATCACTTTTTTACAGTATCGGCGGTGGCGGCGACTTTTTTCGTGTCGGCAGCGGCTTTGGCCGGCGCAGTCTTTTTCGCCGGGGTCGCGGTTTTAGCCGGTGCCTTCTTGGCGGCGGCTTTCTTGGCCGGGGCTTTTTTCGCAGCAGGCACAGCCGCTTTCTTCGCGGCTGGCGCCGGGGTGACCGGTTTGACCACTGGCTTGACGTCCTGGGCAGCGACCAATTTCACTGGCGCAGGGGCCGGCATGTTGTACTTGCTCAGCAACGCGACCATGGTGTTTTGCGGGGTCACCAGCAGTTCGACGCGACGGTTCAAAGCACGGCCTTCATTGCTGTCGTTGGCAGCACGCGGGGCTTCGCCGCCCATGCCGCGCAACATCAGGCGATCACGCTGCAGACCGCTGAGGCGGAAGATCGACGCCACGGCCTGGGCACGCTCCTGGCTCAGTTTCACGTTGGCCGGTGCGGCGCCCGACGTATCACTGTGGCCGAGAACCAGCACGGCAGTTTTCGGATCGACTTCAAGAATTTTCGCGACGCGAGTGAACGGGCCGAGGGTCACCGGCAGCAGCATGGCCGGACGGTCAGGGTTGAACGAGCCTTCTACCGGTGCGGTCACCACTAATACGTTTTCACGGCGCTCGAGTTGCAGGTTGCTGCCCTTGATCGCTTCGCGCAGGCGCGGTTCGTAGTCGTCGAGCCAGGCCTGGGTGACTTTAGGATCCGGCATTGGCACGGCTTTAGCGGTGCTTTGCTCTTTACCACCGAACGGCCACCACCATTTGCCACCTGCATCGGCCTCAGCCTTGGCCACCTCGACCGGTTTGGCTTCAGGCTTGGCTTCAGCTTTCACTTCAGGCTTGGCAGGCGTCTTGTCGGCGCCGTCATCGGAACCGAACGGCCAGTACCAAGGGCTGGAGCTTTCTGTCTTGGCCACCGGAGCGGTCGCGGCAGGCTTGAGGGGTGCTGGGGCCGGAGCCGGGCCTTTAGCGGCGACTTTGTCGGAAGAACCGAACGGCCACCAGCTGCTGCCATCGGAGTCATTTTGTGGAGTTTGTGCGCAACCGGTAATAGCGAAGCACAGGGCCAAAGCGAGTGTTTTATTGGATGACATTGGATATCCACAAAATGAAGTAATGAAAAATCAGGCCGGGTTGTCCCGGATAAACAGACGCTTGGAAACCATAAAGGCCTTGGGGTTCCGGCCCTGGAACCCCTGAGCGCGTTTTACAGACAAGTGGCCAGTGCGCGCACAAGCTTTTGTGCGCGCGGATCCATCAAGACGTACGGCCCCAGGGTATTTGTCACAAAACCGAAGGCCACATCGTGTTCCGGGTCCGCAAAACCGGTGGAGCCGCCGGCACCCGGATGACCGAACGCACGAGGGCCGAGGCCGTAGGTAGCGTTGGCGACGTCCGGTTGATCGAGCATGCAACCTAGACCAAAACGCGTCCGGGTCAGTAAAGTCTTGTCCTCGCCGAGGCTGTGCTCGCGCGTCAGTTCCTCGAGCATTTCGCTTTCCAGCAAGCTGCCATCGAGCAGACCGGCATAGAACCCGGCGAGACTGCGGGCATTGCCGTGGCCATTGGCGGCCGGCTGCTGCATGCGTCGCCACTCGGGTTTGTTGGTGCTGGTCATGATCGACGGCGGGTTGGTGAACGCCCTCGTGGTCATGGCTGTCGGTTCGCGCATAGTCACTTGCAGCAAGCGCTGGGCGGCGGCATCGCCGACATTGCCCTTGCCACGGGCGATGTGCGCCACACGATGGAACTCCTGGTCCGCCAGACCGACGTGAAAATCCAGGCCCAAAGGCTTCGCGACTCGCGCCACGATGGACTCACCCGGCCCACGACCATCGGCACGACGCAGCAACTCACCGACCAGCCAGCCATAGGTGATAGCCGCATAACCGTGACCAACTCCCGGCGTCCACCACGGTTCTTCGGCGGCCAGGGCGTCAACCATGGTTTGCCAGTCATAAAGGGCTTCCGGTGCCAGCAACTCGCGCAACGCAGGCAAACCCGCCTGATGGCAGAGCAATTGACGCAGGGTCACGGACTCTTTGCCGGCGGCGGCGAACTCTGGCCAGTAGCGGGCAACCGGGGCATCCAGTTGCAGTTTGCCTTCGGCCACCAGTTGCAGGGCGGTCACCGCGGTAAAGGTCTTGGTGCAGGAAAACAGGTTGGCGATGGTATCGCTGTGCCAGGCTTCGGTGCCGTCCTTGTCTGCGCTGCCGGCCCAAAGGTCGACCACGGTTTCACCGCCAATCTTGATGCACAACGCTGCGCCACGTTCCTGAGGATCATCGAACAGCGCCGCGAAAGCCTCACGCACCGCTTCGAACTTCAGCTCGTAAAAACCCTGAATCTGCACCCGTAACTCCCCGGATATAAAGCTCTACAAAGTGGCCCGCATTGTTCCAGCCCTAGAGGGTTTTGGGAACTGTGGCGGGCTGGGCGGCGTAGCCGCCCATAGATTTGTTCAGAAAACCTGTGGTGAATCCGAGGGCGCTATCGCGGGCAAGCCTTGCTCCTACAGGATCTCCACAACCCCTGTAGGAGCATGGCTTGCCCGCGATGAACGATCACTCGGTCTCAATGCTTAATCAGCTTCGTGGCCGGCTTTATCCGCCTCAGCCTTGGCCTTCTCGGCTTCTTTACCGAGCTGATCGACGGTCTGCAAATTGCTCTTGCGTACGCTGTCGACGAAACCCTGAAATGGCAGATCGGTAATGCCCACCAGACCAAAGTGCCCATTCTCGCCATCCAGCAGACGACCGGTCACCGGTTGATCAAGGTATTGAAACCAGTGCACGCCGACGATCGACGGTTCGCTCATCGCTTGTTTCAGGAAATTGGCGTAAGCCGGCCCACGGTCCTCTTCCTTCGCCAACTGCGTAACGCCGCCCCAGAACGGGCCACGATCGGCCGAGCCGAAGTTGAATTCGGTGATCAGCACCGGTTTGTCCAGGCTGCGCAGCCTGGCGAAGTCGTAACCGTCCTGCGGTTGCAGGGTGTACATGTTGAAGCTCAGCACATCGCAATACTTGGCGCAGGACTCAACTGCTTCCGGGGTGCTGATGGCAAACCGGCCGCCCAGCAACAGCTGATTCGGCGCGTGCCAATTGAGCGAATCGGAGAGGGTCTTGAAGTACGTGTCGGCGAAGACCTTCTGGAAGTATTTGAAGTCGGCTTCGATTTCCGGGAATTCGGCGCTTGGCAGCGGTGGCACGAAGCCCGGGTCTTCCATCAATTCCCAGGCCGGCAGATCAATACCCCAGGCTTTGGAAAGGCCCGCCTGATTGCGGTATTTGTCCCGCAATTGCTTGAGGAACGCGCGTTTGGCCGGCACATCGGTGGTCATTTTCAAGGTGCCGTAGGCCAACGCATAGCGGGCTTTCGGGTCGTCGCCGGGACCGGCCCAGGCCAGTTCGTTATCGGCGAAGTAACCGATCAGCCATGGATCGTCGCGATGGTCGCGCGCGGCGATGGCCACGGCACGTTCGGTGGCCATGGCGAATCGTGGGTCGAACGGATCGGGCATGCCGCCCCACCAGTCGGTGCCGGTGCTGATGCTGG
Organism: Pseudomonas sp. LS2P72; assembly: GCF_054897865.1. Lineage (NCBI taxonomy): Bacteria > Pseudomonadati > Pseudomonadota > Gammaproteobacteria > Pseudomonadales > Pseudomonadaceae > Pseudomonas > Pseudomonas sp. LS2P72. Next base: position 1,930,038 of record NZ_CM142708.1, on the reverse strand, counting down.
CGTAATCGCCGACGATCGACAGCGGCAAGGTGTACGGCACGCGATCAGCACTGGCCAGCGCCGACGCGCTCCAGTTGCCGATGGTGTTGAAGCCCCAGGCTTGCAGGCGATCAAGGGTATGGCTGGCCCAGCGCTGTTCATCAACCACCGCTTTGCAGGGTTCGGCAGGTGTTTGCTCAGTTGCTTTCGCGGCGGTCGCTTCAACGGCGCCGGTCTTGGCGGCTTCGGCGACACCGGATTCGGCCGTCGAAGGAACGACAGGTTGCTCAGCAGCCTTCTCGGCCGTTGCCGCAACCGCGTCAGCCTTGGCCGCTTCGGCGACACCGGCCTTGGTTTCGCTGCCCGGTGCGCAAGGCTCGCCATACAAGCGCTGCAGGTTGGCACCATAGAAGTCGTACCAGCGACCGGCATTGTAGCCACGGCCCTGATCGACGCCATTGCCCCCACGGTTATCGCCTTCGCCATAATGGCTGGCCAGCGGTTCGTCGGGTTTGGGCAGGGATTCAAACATCCACTCGCGGCCGGCGACGTAGGTCTGGTCGACGTCCGGGGTGACGGTGTTGACCCCGAGCGAATAGAACGGATGGCCTTCCGGCGTCACCAGGTACCAGCGACCGTCGCGCTTCTCAGTGCGGAAAAAGCCGCTGGCCTTGAAGGCCGGGCCTTTGTTCCAGCCACCGAACTTGTCCAGAGACAACTTCTCGCGCTCGGCCAGCCAGGTTTTCAGTTGTTGCTGTTCCTTGGCGGCGGCGCTTTTCAGTTGCTCGTCGCTGCTGACTTTCTCTGGCCACTTGGCCCGGGTCGACTGGCCGTAAGCGTCTACAATGCCGCCAAAAGCCGCTTGGGTAACCGCATCGCCGTCCTGCACGCCAAAGCGTTCCAGCAGAATGCTTTGCGCGACTTTCGGTTGATCCATCGACAAGGTCACCGACACCACCTGGCTGCGCTCCAGCTCACCGGCGCTGCTGGCCAGCAATACACGCTGCCCCTCATACGTCATTGGCATCGGCGGGCCCGCTTTCAGGCCCAGGCTCAATGGCGTAAAGGGCTGCAGCGGCACCAACAAGGTTTGCGCAGGGCCGGCCGGCAAGTCGACGCGGCTGACCAGCGTCTTGCCGTCGTTGCTCTGGATTTTCACGTACAGGGTGACAGCCCAGTTCATTGCGCTCTGAATCCGCAAACTCATGAAGCCTGACTGCGACCAGTCCCAGGCCCCAGTTTGCGGGGTCAGACGCAAGGTCGGTTGTGCCACCGGGTTGAACGTCACCCGACGCAGCACCTCGCCTTCGGCCGTTTGCTCGGCATTGGATTGCGGCAGGCTGGCGTCCTGAGTCGCCACCTGAACCACATCGGCGGGGCGCACAAAGTTGAACAGCGTCTGTTGGCCGGCAGGAGCCGCCAGCAAAGGGGCTGCGAACATCAGAGCGAAAGCGGCAGGTAACGAACGGCGCAGCGAACGGCGAATCATGAGAACGAAATTCTCCCTAACGACCTTAATGGGCCAGTGGAAAAGCGATGGCAGAGAGATAGACAACACGGTGGGCAAATTTGCCCACCGGTGTATCAGGAAATTTCACGACGAAAAGGTGGCAACGCATTGAGGATCGCTTTGCCATAACGCTGGGTGACCAGGCGTCGATCGAGCAAGGTGATGGTGCCGCGGTCTTCTTCGGTGCGCAGCAAGCGACCGCAGGCCTGGACCAGCTTCAGCGAAGCATCCGGCACGGAGATTTCCATGAACGGATTGCCACCTCGAGCCTCGATCCACTCGGCCAGGGCCGCTTCGACCGGATCATCGGGCACCGAAAATGGAATCTTCGCGATCACCACGTGTTCGCAGTACGCCCCGGGCAAGTCGACCCCTTCGGCAAAACTGGCCAGGCCGAACAACACGCTGGAATCGCCGCCATCGACCCGCGCCTTGTGCTTGTTCAGGGTTTCCTGTTTCGAGAGATTGCCTTGAATAAACACCTGCTTGCGCCAGTCGCGGTCGAGGCCGTCGAAAACGTCCTGCATCTGTTTGCGCGAGGAGAACAGCACCAAGGTGCCGCGCGAACCTTCCACCAAGGCTGGCAAGTCACGGATGATCGCTGCGGTGTGGGCCGGCGCATCACGCGGATCGGCCTTCAGGTCCGGCACCCGCAGCACGCCAGCGTCAGCATGGTGAAACGGGCTCGGGACCACTGCGGTCACAGCTTTTTTCGGCAGACCGGCGCGCATGCGGAAGCGATCGAAGGTGCCGAGCGCGGTCAGGGTCGCGGAGGTCACCAGAGCGCCGTAGGCCACGTTCCACAAATTGCGACGGAGCATTTCCGCCGCGAGGATCGGGCTGGCGTTGACCTCGATGTCGAACAGCGAGCCGCTTTCGGCCAGGGTCAGCCAGCGGGCCATCGGCGGGTTGTCTTCCGGGTCTTCGGCGGTGAACGCCACCCACAATTCCCAGTTGCCCGAAGAACGCGACAACAGGCTGCCGAACAGCGGGTACCACTCTTCGGCCTGGTTGCTGGCGATGCCGATGTTGACCTCGCCGTCCATGCCTTCCTTGAGCAGTTCGGTGAGCCGGGTGAACAGGTCGGTCAGACGGGCAAAGCCCTTCTTCAACTCGACGCCCATTTCGCGCATATGCTCGGGAATCACCCCGCCGACGAAGCGATGACGTGGCCGCTCGCGGCCTTCGACGTCTTCGCCGGGTTTGAAATCGGCGACCTGCTCACAGGCGCTGAACATGAATTGTTGCTGGGTCTTGATCTCCCGCGCCAGTTCCGGCACCTGCTCGATCAACTTGCCCAGGTCGCCCGGCAGCGGATGCTGGGCCAGCAATTTGGTGAGGTTCTTGGCGGTGGTTTCCAACCAGTCGGCGGTGGAACGCAGACGCGTGTAATGGGCGAAATGGCCGATGGCCTTGTCCGGCAGGTGGTGGCCTTCGTCGAACACGTAGATGGTGTCGCGCGGGTCCGGCAGCACGGCGCCGCCGCCCAGCGCCAGGTCGGCCAGGACCATGTCGTGGTTGGTGACGATCACGTCGACCTTGCCCATGCCTTCGCGCGCCTTGTAGAAGGCGCACTGGCCGAAGTTCGGGCAATGGCGGTTGGTGCATTGGCTGTGATCGGTGGTCAGGCGTGCCCAGTCGGCGTCTTCCAGGGCGGTGGACCAACTGTCGCGGTCGCCGTCCCACTTATTGCCGGCGAGTTTCTCGATCATGCTGGTGAACAGCTTCTGACTGGCCTCGTCGACCTCGATCTTGAAGCCTTCTTCTTCAAACAGCTGCGCCGTGGCGGTTTGCGCGTGACCTTCCTGGAGCAACATATCGAGCTTGGACAGGCACATGTAGCGCCCGCGCCCCTTGGCCAGGGCGAAGCTGAAATTCAGCCCGCTGTTGCGCATCAGGTCGGGCAAATCCTTATAGACGATCTGCTCTTGCAGGGCCACGGTGGCCGTGGCAATCACCAGGCGCTTGCCGGCGGCCTTGGCCGTGGGGATGGCAGCCAGGCTGTAGGCCACGGTTTTGCCGGTACCGGTTCCGGCTTCCACCGCGACAATCGCGGGGTCGCCACTGCGCCGGCCTTCGTCGTCGGTGTCGATGTCACCGAGGACCTTGGCAATTTCGGCGATCATCAGGCGTTGGCCGTAGCGCGGCTTGAGGCTCTTGGCTTCGAGAAAACGCGAGTAGGCGCCCTGGATCGTGGTTTTGAGTTCAGTGCTGATCATGGATTGTCGGGCGCAAAAAACGCTGGATAAATTTTCAGTGGTTCGGTTCGGCGGCTATCATACCGCGCTAATTAATCCCGCGCAGAACGGAGTACCCCAATGACACCTTTTGGCATCCTTTACACCCTGCATGTCCTGTCCGCCCTGGTCTGGGTTGGCGGCATGTTTTTCGCGTGGATGGTCTTGCGGCCCGCGGCGATGAAGGCTCTGGAGGGCCCTGCCCGGTTGAAGCTGTGGGTGGAAGTGTTTCAAGGTTTTTTTCGCTGGGTCTGGATCGCGGTGGTGCTGTTGCCGGTCAGTGGTGTGGGCATGATTCATATGCAGTACAGCGGTTTTGAAGCGGCGCCGCGGTATGTGCAGGTGATGATGGGGCTGTACGTGGTGATGACGGCGCTGTTTATCCGGATTCAGGCGTTGTTGTTGCCGGAGTTACGCACGTCGGTGGCGGCGCAGGACTGGCCGACCGGGGCTGCTACGCTTGGGAAAATTCGCAAGTTGGTGGGGATCAATCTGATGGTCGGGTTGGTGTTGGTGGCGGTTGCTGCGGCCCGGCCGATGTTCTAAAGCTTTGCAGACTTTTGTGGCGAGGGAGCTTTGTGGCGAGGGGATTTATCCCCGTCGGGCTGCGAAGCGGCCCCAATCCAGACTCCGCGCAGCCTGATTTTACGACTGCTTCGCAGCCGAACGGGGATAAATCCCCTCGCCACAAAGCTTCCTCGCCACAAGGGGTCGGTCGTTCTTACAACCTTTGTACGGTCACCGCCCCCGCCGCACCCGCAGACCCCGGCTGACCATCAACACCCGGTCTGCCGTTCTTGCCGCCATCGGCCTTGTAAACGAAACAACCCTTGGCCTTGCCACCCGCGCCCGGTTTACCGCCAGGCCCCGCCACACCACCGTCGCCGCCGGCCACTTGAACCTTGATCAGTTCCACCGGGTAATCGCGCGGCACTTCCAGACGAACCTGTGCACCCGGTGCGCCCGGCTGACCGTCGCTGCCATCACTGCCATCGGCACCGCGACCGGCCTGGCCCCAGGTACAACCCGGTGCCTGACCGTTGGCCCCATCGAGACCGACGAAACCCGGTGCGCCCGCGCCGCCGCGAGCGTCCACCCACAACAGCGGCGCACTCAGTGCCTTGATCTGCAAGTTCAGGTTACGCCCGGAGCGGGCTGCTTTCAGGTAAGTCCCCGGCGCGCCGCGAGCCGTGATCTGGCTGCCTTCCGACAACTGCGCACGAATGATCTTCAGCTCAAGCGGCTGTTCGCCGGGAACGATGGCGATCCGCGCTTCACGACCCAGACGCAATTCCCCGACGGCTACCTCGGTCACATTCGAGGGAATCAATAACGTGCCGTAGTCGGCCACTTCCAGGCGTTCCAGTTGCAAAGTGCTGGCGGTGTTGGGCAAGCGCATCAAGGAGTTGGTTTCGACGCTCACCACCTGGGCGCAGGCCAACGGGCTGATGAGTGCTGCGAGCAGACAGAGTTTACGCATGGGAAGCCTTAGACGCGGTCAGAGCCGGGATGGTTTGCAGGTGGAAAACGCCGAAAAAAAGGATTTTCAGGCGATCAAGCCAAGGATGAGCGCGACCTCTGAGGCTGCGGAAACAGAACACCGCCTCAAGAAGATGAAGACATGCCAGCAGGCCGCCGGCCAGATCGACCAACAGATGCAGAGGATTGACAAACGGCATGAGCTGATTGGCAAGAACCACCAGCCAGAACAGCAGGGTCAACAACTTCCCCAGCCCCCAAAACACGTTCATACGCTCCCCCGTTGAGAATTATTCTTTCGCGCACAGTACCGGCTTCCACGCGGGATAAGCCAGAGGGCAACGGAAAATTCTTCATGAAGGCCGCCGAATGGCCGCCGGACCGACTTCAATAGTTGTCCGACGGCTCTATCTCGGGGCTCAGCGATTGATGTGCAACTCCACCCGACGGTTTTTCGCCCGTCCTTCTTCCGTTTCGTTATCGGCCACCGGCTGACTTTGGCCCTTGCCCTCGCTGGTGAGCTTGTTCGGCGCCAGGCCGTGGCTCAACAGGTAAGCCGCCACACTACTGGCGCGACGTTCCGAGAGTGTCTGGTTATAGGTGTCCAAACCTACGCTATCGGTGTGTCCGATCACCTTGATGCTCACCACATCGGCGCTTTGCAGTTTGGGCATCAGCGCATCCAGCTGACTCTGCGCGGCAGGGGTCAGGTCGGATTGGTTGAAGGCAAACAGTACATCGCCCGCGTCGCTCAGGGTGATGACCTCCGATTGCGCAGGTTCGGGCACGCTGGCCGGGTACTGCGGCAATGGACAACCATGATGTTCAACGGAAGTGTTGGCGGGCGTATCAGGGCAGCGATCACGTCGATCGAAGACTCCATCATCGTCTTCGTCGCCATCCTGGGCGTAACAGATCAAGCCACCGGTCAAAATACCAAGCGCCGCCCCACCGGCCGCCCAACCGCTACTTTGGAGAGCGCCCAGACCGCCACCGACCAGGCCGCCGATAACGCTGCAGATTGGCCAGGTTCGTTGATTGAGAGGGGCGGTGCCATCGCTGTGAGTCGCGCAACCGGTCAACAGGCTGCCAAAAAGTACAACCGGCAAGACGGTCCGTGTGAGAACACTCATGGTGAAAGCTCCTGTGTTACCGGCCAATGCCGGTCACACAGGAGTAAAGACCCGCATCCGCGACTGCACAAGCCACGGAGTACGAGGGGTTTAGCGGTTGATTTTGATTTCCGTGCGACGGTTCATCGAGCGGCCGTCAGCGGTGGAGTTATCGGCAACCGGCTGGCTTTCACCGGCACCGGTGACAGAGACGAAGCTGCTGCGTGGTACACCTTGGGAAATCAGGTATTCAACTACCGAGTGAGCACGACGATCCGACAGTTTCTGGTTATAGGTATCGCTGCCCACGCTGTCGGTGTGACCGGTTACAGTCAGTTGGGCGTTAGGCGCTTCCCCTTTCAAGCGAGTGGCGATTTTATCGAGTACCAGTTTGTCGGCAGGAGTAAGCGTGGCCTTGTCGAACTGGAAGTGAACATCGCGAATGACGATGACTTCTTCTCTAACCACCGCTGCTTCTTCGACCACTGGTGCAGGCACCGGTGGAGGGCAACCGTCGGCATCGACACGCACGCCTTTAGGTGTTCCCGGGCACTTGTCGCGGCTATCCGGCACGCCATCACCGTCTTCGTCGCCATCACCGTGAACCCAGCAATAGGCCGCAGCCGTGCCGCCGACGAGCAGCGCGCCATACCCCGCCCATGCCGAGCTCTCGGTCGCGCCGAGACCTGCACCCACGACACCACCGACCGCCGCACAGGTCGGCCAGTCGGTTTTCTGCAAACCTGCGCAACCAGTCAACACACTGGTTAGCAGAACCAAAGGTAATGCTGTGCGAACTATGCTCATCTAGTTTTCTCCTGAGGGATCGGCTTAGAACCGATTCAGGTAGTAAAGACCCGAGTTTTAATCTCCGCCAGCAATAGGCCATTGCAGTTTTAACCCGTGTTCACAGCAGATCGGCGCTTTTAGGACGAACCAGCTCTAGGCCCGGCCATTTGAGCAGGCTAGTCTTGGCAGCTCTGATTGAGGATCTTCGATGATTGCAGGTATTTCTTTGCGCACGCCCCAACAGGCGTTGGCCGCTTTGCTTGATCGTTACGCCCCCGCGCGCCTGTTGCTGATTGGCGCCAGCGAGTTCCCCGCGCTTGAGGCCTTCAAGCTGGCGCACCCGGAAACTTGTGTGGCCCACGCGGCACCCGGGGCGTTGCCAGCCGAATTGGCGGCGCGCCGGTTTGACCTGGCGCTGGTGGTCGATTGCCTCGAACATTTGCCCAAACGCGACGGCCTGAACCTGCTGGGCGGGATCCGCAACCTCAACGCCAGTCGCATCGCGGTGCTGGCGGACTTGTCGGCCAGCGGCTGGCAGGAAACCGACTTTTTCTCCCTGGCCCTGCAAGCCAGCGAACGCTTCCAGCGCGACGATCAAGTGCTGACCCTGTTCACCTATGATCTGCTTGACTATAAACAAGTCCCCGACTGGCTCAATTCACGGTTCTGGGCCAATCCGGAAAACTTCGGGAAATATTGGTGGTAACGCAATGAGTACATCCATTTGCCCCTGCGGCAGCGGCACCCTGCTGGATGCCTGCTGCGGCCATTACCATGCCGGCCATCCGGCGCCGTGTGCCGAAGCCTTGATGCGTTCGCGCTACAGCGCCTACGTACTGGGGCTGATCGATTATCTGGTGGCGACAACCCTGCCCGCGCAACAGGCAGGCCTTGATCGGCAGTCCATCAGCGACTGGAGCGCCCAAAGCACCTGGCTGGGCCTTGAAGTGGAAAGCTCCGAAGTCTTGGGCGGTCAGCCGGAACACGCCTTCGTGACCTTTACCGCGCGCTGGCACGACGGCAGCGGTGAACACAGCCATCGCGAGCGCTCGTCGTTCGTGCAGAACGCCGGCCACTGGTACTTCATCGATCCCACCGTACAGCTCAAGGCCGGGCGCAATGATGCGTGCCCTTGCGCCAGCGGGCAGAAGTTCAAGAAGTGTTGTGCGGGTTATTTCAGCAGTTGAGGTGACGTCAAAAGATCGTCCGAACGCGGCCCGAGCCTTCGGCAGCTCCACACGTCGTATGCCGATCCCGTGTGAGCTGCCGAAGGCTGCGATCTTTTAGGGCTAGACTGGTGATCAAGGGAGAAACCCGACCATGACCACCCGACGGCTCGCACTACATCTGCTCACCCTGTTCCTGTTTCTAGGGCTTGGCGGCTGCGCGTCCTGGTTCGGCGAGGATCTGCGGGAGCCGCAGGTGCACCTGGCCAAGGTCGAAGTGGTCCAGGCCAAACTGATGCAGCAAAAATTCCTGCTGCACTTTCGCGTCGACAACCCCAACGACAGTGACCTGACGGTGCGGGGCATCGAGTACCGCATCCACTTGGGCGACATGCTGCTGACTGAAGGTGAGCACGAACACTGGTTCACCGTCGGGCCCAAGCGCAGTGCCTACTTCAAAGTGCCGATCCGCACCAACCTGTGGCCCAAGGTGCGGGATCTGGTGAAACTGCTGAAAAAACCCGAGCAGCCCATTCCCTATCGTCTGGAAGGTGAACTGGAAACCGGTTTATTCATCGCGCACTACGTGCACCTGGCGCGCAATGGCGTGATAATCCCCGCCGATTTAATTCCGGAGCAAAACCGATGACCCAGCAACCCCATGTCCATGGCCCTGACTGCAACCACGATCATGACCATCACGACCACCATGATCACGACCACGACCACGACCACGGCCATGTCCACGGCCCGAACTGCGGCCACGCCCACCAGGAACCGGTGCGCAACGCCCTGAAAGACGTCGGCCGCAACGACCCTTGCCCCTGCGGCAACGGCAAGAAATTCAAGAAGTGCCACGGCGCTTGATGCTTCGGGCGAAGAACTTCTTCGCCTGTTGAATCGCTATCGCAATTTGTTGCGTAGCAGATCCCTGTAGGAGCATGGCTTGCCCGCGATTGGGTCGCCGCGGTGTATCAGATGGACCGCATCATCGTTCATCGCGGGCAAGCCTTGCTCCTACAAAATCTGTGCGGTGCTGACGACCGTGGCATATTCCCCATGCAAATTACCCAACGACATCGCATGCACTTCCTCGGCTGAATGGGCTTTACCAAAGTAGTCAGCCTTGTCGAACGTAAAGCACGCATCCTCCGCCACCCACGTGTCAAAACCCAGATTACCGGCCGTTCGCGCCGTGGACTCCACTGAGTTGTTGGTCGCTACGCCGACAATGACCAACTGATGGATACCCGCCGCTCGCAAGCTCGCTTCCAGCCCCGTCGCACAAAACGCATCCGGCACCTGTTTTTGAATAAGCTGCTCACCGGTCTGCGGCTGAAACCGTTCCTGAAATTCCACCCCCGATTGCTGCGGCCAGAATACTGAGTCAGGGGAACGGGACAGGTGCTGCACATGAATGACCGGTCGTCCGGTTCGACGCCAATGCCCTAGCAAATCGAGAATTCGCTGCTCGGCCTGAAGATTATTTCGGCGACCGAGTTTGGGATGCAGGATGCCTTTTTGTTGATCGATGATAATCAGCGCCGCGTTTGTTTTAAGCTCCATGCCGGTTTTTCTCATGCGGGGTCATTGAATTTCCCGCACTTCAGCATCACCTGTTCCTACAGGCAAGCTATCGAACGCAAACAGGACGACCTGATGCCGGCGTTTGCTGTCCGCAAGTAACGACATCTTTTGATTTGGAGCACTCCATGATCGACCTGTATTACTGGACCACCCCCAACGGCCACAAAATCTCGATATTCCTGGAAGAAGCCGGCCTGCCGTACAACGTTCACCCGATCAACATCAGCCAGAACGACCAGTTCAAACCCGAATTCCTGAAAATCTCCCCGAACAACAAAATTCCGGCCATCGTCGATCCCGAACCGGCCGATGGCGGTGAGCCATTGGCACTGTTCGAGTCCGGGGCGATTCTGTTGTACCTGGCAGAGAAAACCGGCAAGTTCCTGCCCAAAGACCCGCGCGGTCGCCAACAAGCGCTGCAATGGTTGTTCTGGCAGATGGGCGGCCTGGGGCCGATGGCCGGGCAGAATCATCACTTCAGCCGGTTTGCCCCTGAGAAAATCCCCTACGCGATCAAGCGCTACATCGACGAGACCGCCCGCCTCTCGGGGTCCTCGACAAGCAGCTGGCCGATAAAGACTTCGTCGCCGGCAGCGAATACAGCATTGCCGACATGGCAATCTACCCCTGGATCGTGTCCCACAAGTGGCAGAGCCAGAACCTGGAAGACTTCCCCAACGTGCAGCGCTGGTTCAACCACATCCAGAGCCGTCCGGCGACGGTGAAGGCGTATGCCCTGGTGGCCAAAATCAACCCGCCTAAATCCTGAAAAACGACGCAATCCCCTGTGGCGAGGGGGCTAGCCCCCTCGCCACAGGAGAAGAAATAACCCCGCTGCCGCTTGCGCGGGCACCTCCTGCTCACTAACGTAGCGCCTTTAATGTGCCCGGCCTCGGAAGTCCGTTCATCTTTTGACGAGTGGCTAATGTTGTCAGACAAGGCGCCGCGACGAGTCATAGCCCGCTATGGCGAGGAGCGGCAACGCCGTCTGGCGACATTAGACGCCGTCAAAAGTGAACAGCGACTTTCGAGGCCGGGCACCACTACCCCCGCAGGAGCTTTGCCATGGCCTCGCCAGCCCTTACACATTTTCTTCCCCGGTTCGGCGTTGCCGCAGCAGTGGCCGGTGTTTTGAGCCTGACCGGTTGTCAGACCTGGAACACTCAGGACACCCTCCCGCCAACCACCGGTGTGCAGCCGCTCAAGGGCTTGGCGCAGAACGTTTCGGTACGCCGCAATGCCATGGGCATGCCGTTGATCGAAAGCAACACCTTCCACGACGCGCTGTTCGCCCTGGGTTACGTCCACGCCACCGACCGCATCACACAAATGGTCACCCTGCGCCTGTTGGCTCAGGGCCGTTTGTCGGAGATGTCCGGTTCGGACCTGTTGGACGCTGACCGCTACATGCGCGCCGTCAATCTGAAGAAAAGCGCAGGCGAGCTGTACAAGGCGTCTTCGCCGCGCCTCAAACGCTTCTTCGAAGTCTATGCCCGCGGCGTCAACGCCTACCTGTTCCGCTATCGCGACAAGCTGCCGGCGGACCTCGCGGCTACGGGCTACAAACCTGAATACTGGAAGCCGGAAGATTCGGCGCTGATTTTCTGCCTGCTGAACTTCAGCCAATCAGCGAACCTGCCGGAAGAGATTTCGTCGCTGATGCTGGCCCAAACCGTCAGCAACGACAAACTCCCGTGGCTGACCCCATCCGCTCCCGATGAAAAACTGCCACAAGCCGAAGCTGAAAAACTTCAGGGCATCAAGCTCAACGGGCAAATCCCGGGCCTGGCCGAGATCAGCAAAGCCACAAGCCAACTGTCTGATCTGAATCTGCTGGGCGCCACCTCTTCGAACAACTGGGCGATCGGCCCGCAACGCAGCCGCAGCGGCAAAAGCCTGCTGGCCAGCGACAGCCATGGCCCATTGGGCGTGCCATCGTTGTTCAGCTACGTGCAGATTCGCGCGCCGAAGTACCAGGCTTCTGGTGTGACGATTGCCGGTTTGCCGATGGTGCTCGGCGGTTTCAACGGCAAAGTGGCGTGGAGCATGACCACCGTCATGGGCGACAACCAGGACCTGTTCCTGGAAAAAATCAAACGCCAGGGCAACGGTCTTTCCTACGAGGTGGGCGGCAAATGGCAGCCGGCGATCGTGCGAAACGAAACCTACTTCGTCAAAGGCCAGCGGCCGATTCGCGAAGTGGTGTACGAAACCCGCCATGGCCCGCTGCTCAACAGTGCCCAAGGCACGACGCTGGCCAACGGTTTTGGCCTGGCCTTGCAGACGCCGAACTTCACCGACGACAAGACCCTGGATGCGTTTTTCGACCTGTCCCGCGCCCAGACCGTCGAGAAAGCCTCGGACGCCAGCCGTGAAATCCGCGCCATCGCGCTGAACCTGGTATTCGCCGACGCCAGCAACATCGGCTGGCAAGTCACCGGTCGCTTCCCGAACCGTCGCGAAGGCGAAGGCCTGCTGCCATCGCCCGGCTGGGAAGGTCGTTATGACTGGGACGGTTACGCCGACCCAATGCTCCATCCCTATGACCAGGATCCGGCCCAAGGCTGGCTCGGCACTGCCAACCAGCGAGTCATTCCCCATGGCTACGGCATGCAGTTGTCCAATTCATGGTCGGCACCGGAGCGTGGCGAACGCCTGGCCGAACTGGCAGGCGTGGGTAAACACGACACGCGCAGCCTGATCGCCATGCAATACGACCAGACCACCACTTTCGCTGCCAAGCTGAAGAAAATGTTCGAAGCACCGGGCATGTCGCAACCGCTCAAGCAGGCCATCGAAGCGTTGCCTGTGGCGGATCGTGGCAAGGCTCGCGAGGCGTATACCCGCCTGATGGCCTTCGACGGAAAACTCAGCCCGACCTCCGCTGATGCAGCGATTTACGAGCTGTTCCTCCAGCAAAGCACCCAGCAAATCTTCCTCGACGAACTGGGTCCGGAAAGCAGCCCGGCGTGGAAAGCCTTTATCGCCAATGGCAAGTTGTCCTATGCGGCCCAGGCTGATCACCTGCTGGGGCGTGAGGACAGTCCGTTCTGGGATGACGCTCGCACTCCGCAGAAAGAAGACAAACCGTCGATTCTCGCACGCAGCCTGGCAGCCGCGATCAGCGCGGGCGACAGTCAATTGGGCGGCGATCACAAAGCCTGGCAGTGGGGCAAACCGCACCGCTACGAATGGAAAAACGCCAGTGGCCAGACGGTGCGCGGTCCCCTTGCGGCCGGCGGCGACCACACCACGCTGAATACTGCCGCGTTCGCCTGGGGTCAGGATTTCAACACCACCCTGGCGCCAGCCATGCGCTTGATCGTCGACTTCGGTCAGACCGAACCGCTGATGGGGCAGAACGGTACAGGGCAATCCGGTAATCCGGCGAGTCCGAACTACCTCGACAGCATTGATCCGTGGCTGAAGGGGCAATACATGAGTTTGCCAATGCAGCCGCAGAACTTTGACAAGGTGTATGGGAAAACGCGGTTGACGCTGACTCCTGGCAAGTAAGAGGTCGTCTTTGAGAGCCACCCCAACCCTCCCGAAACGTCGGACCGCCCCACAGGGGAGAGGGGGAAAGGGAGCCGACTTGTATCGTTTCCAAAACCTGAGTTCGACTCGATATCTCAGGTCGATGTAACTCTAAAAAACAACTCGGTCAGCCCCCTCTACCCCTTGGGGAGAGGGTTGGGGTGAGGGGCGGATTTGCGACTCATACAAACCTTCCAACTCCACGAAAAAACAATAGAACTTCTAGCCTCGCGTAAACCTCATAGCTAACAAGTCCCTCCACTTTGGTAACAACATGGATCTTGTTATCGCGCGTCCTGAAGGTTTGTACTGCCCGGCCGGGGATTTCTACATCGACCCGTGGCGGCCAGTCGAACGTTCAGTCATCACCCACGCTCACGGCGACCATGCTCGCCCCGGCAACCGGCATTACCTGGCGGCCGCTCCCGGTGAAGGAATTTTGCGTGCGCGATTAGGCCAGGACATCAACCTGCAAACCCTGCCCTACGGTCAACCCCTGACCCACCAAGGCGTCACCTTGAGCTTTCACCCCGCCGGCCATGTTCTCGGCTCGGCACAGGTGCGTCTGGAATACGGCGGCGAAGTCTGGGTCGCCTCAGGCGACTACAAGATCGAGCCCGACGGTACCTGCGCGCCGTTCGAACCGGTGCGCTGCGATACCTTCATCACTGAATCGACCTTCGGTCTGCCGATTTATCGCTGGCAGCCCCAGGCACAGGTCTTTGCCGAGATCAATCAGTGGTGGCAAGCCAACGCCGCCGCCGACAAAACCAGCGTGTTGTTCTGCTATGCGTTCGGCAAGGCGCAGCGAATTCTCCACGGCATTGATGCCAGCCTCGGCCCCATTCTGGTGCATGGCGCCGTGGAACCGCTCAATCAGGTTTATCGCGAAGGGGGTATTTATTTACCGCCAACGATCTATGCCGGTGAGGTAAAAAAGAGCGATCCCATGATGCGCAAAGCGTTGGTCCTGGCCCCACCTTCGGCTGGCGGCAGCACCTGGATGCGTCGCTACGGTGAGTACAGCGATGGTTTCGCCAGCGGCTGGATGCGTTTGCGTGGCACGCGGCGGCGACGTGGCGTGGATCGGGGTTTCGTGCTGTCTGACCACGCCGATTGGCCCGGCCTGCTCTGGGCCATCGAACAGACCGGTGCTGAGCGCGTGAAGGTGACCCACGGTTCGGTCGGAGTACTGGTGCGCCATCTGCGCGAACAGGGCCTCGATGCCATGAGTTTCAACACCGAGTACGGCGACGATGAGGAAGAAAACGCAGCCGTCGAACCCGAGAGCGCCGAGGTGCTGTCATGAAGGCGTTCGCCGAGTTGTACGCCGAACTCGATGCCACGACGTCGAGCAACGCCAAACTGACGGCGATGCAACACTACTTCGCCGAGGCCGCGCCGGAAGATGCCGCATGGGCTGTTTACTTCTTGTCCGGCGGGCGACCTCGACAACTGGTACCAGTGCGCATCCTGCGAGAGTTGGCGGTGGAAATCTCCGGCCTCTCATCTTGGCTGTTCGAAGAGAGTTATCAGGCGGTCGGCGATCTGGCGGAAACCATTTCGCTGGTGCTGCCCGAAACGCTTCACAGCTCCAACGATGGATTGGCGATCTGGATTGAAGACAAACTGTTGCCGCTGCGCGGTGAAACTCCGCAAGTCCTCGCCGAGCGACTGCCTGCCCTGTGGTCGCAACTGGACCGCCAGAGCCTGATGCTCTGCATCAAACTCATCACCGGCAGCTTCCGCGTCGGGGTCTCCAAATTGCTGGTCACCCGCGCCTTGGCGGCCATGGCCGGGCTCGACAGCAAACGCGTCGCCCAGCGTCTGGTGGGTTACACCGACCTGTCCAACCGTCCGAACGCGCCCGGTTATTTGAAGTTGATCGCCGCCGAATCGTCTGACGAACATGCTCAACGAGGCGGTCAGCCCTATCCGTTTTTCCTGGCCCACGCTCTATCACAACCTGTGGAGCAATTCGAAGCTCTGCTCGGCTCGGCCAGCGATTGGCAAGTGGAATGGAAGTGGGATGGCATTCGCGCCCAAGTGGTCAAACGCGACGGGAGACTGTGGATCTGGTCGCGAGGTGAAGAGCTGGTCACCGAGCGCTTCCCCGAACTCGACAGTCTGGTTCACTGCTTGCCCGAGGGCACGGTGATCGACGGTGAAATCGTTGCCTGGAAAACCGAACAACCCACCACCGAGGACGCCTTCAACCCTCATTCCCCGGATTCACCCGCAGTAAAACCTTTCGCGCTGCTGCAACAGCGGATCGGCCGTAAAACCCTGGACAAAAAAATCCTCGAAGAAGTGCCAGTGGTGATCCTCGCCTACGACCTGCTGGAATGGCAGGGTGAAGACTGGCGCAACCAGCCTCAATCCAGGCGTCGCACTCAACTGGAGCACGTCGTCACCCGCTGCAACAACCCGGTGTTACTCCTTTCACCCCTGCTCACCGGCGAAGACTGGCTCGACCTCGCCCGACAACGGCAAGCCTCCCGCAGGCTCGGTGTCGAAGGCATGATGCTCAAGGCCCGGGATGCGCTGTATGGCGTCGGGCGGACCAAGGACATGGGCGTCTGGTGGAAATGGAAAGTCGACCCGTTCAGCGTTGACGCGGTGCTGATTTATGCGCAACGCGGCCATGGTCGCCGCGCCAGTCTCTATAGCGATTACACCTTCGCCGTGTGGGACGGCCCGCCTGACGCGAGCGAACGCGCACTGGTGCCGTTCGCCAAGGCCTATTCAGGGCTGACAGACGAAGAAATGCGCCAGGTCGACAGCATCGTGCGCAAGACCACCGTAGAGAAATTCGGGCCGGTGAGCAGTGTGACGCCGAGCCTGGTGTTTGAACTGGGATTCGAGGGCATCGCCCTGTCCAAACGACACAAGAGCGGGATTGCGGTGCGGTTTCCGAGGATGTTGCGCTGGCGGCAGGATAAGTCGGTCGAAGAAGCTGACAATCTCGCAACTCTGCATGATTTACTGGGCTAACCAAGTTCCCTGTGGGAGCGAGCCTGCTCGCGATAGCGGTGTATCAGGAAACACTTTACTGCCTGACACTCCGCTATCGCGAGCAGGCTCACTCCCACATGGATCTGCGCCATCCCGAACCAAGTTGGTGCAGCTGTTTTCCGGCGCCCGTTTTCGTGCACAAATCCCTCCTTGCCATTTCTTGAATCACCTTTTAAAACACTTGTTCGGGACTCTGGTTCGGAAATTGCTACTTTCAGTAGGTCTTACGCTTTCCAGTAACAATAATTCTGCGCCACAAGCGCTCATATTGGTTTTTAGGGATTGAATAATGAAAAAAGCATTGCTGACCCTTTCTGCACTGGCGTTGTGCATGGCAGCCGGTTCCGCGCTGGCCAAGGAATACAAGGAATTGCGTTTTGGCGTTGATCCTTCCTACGCTCCGTTTGAGTCAAAAGCGGCTGACGGTAGCCTGGTAGGCTTCGACATCGATCTGGGTAACGCGATCTGCGCCGAGCTGAAGGTCAAGTGCAAATGGGTCGAAAGCGATTTCGACGGCATGATTCCGGGCCTGAAGGCCAATAAATTCGACGGTGTGATTTCTTCGATGACCGTCACCCCGGCCCGCGAAAAAGTTATCGACTTCTCCGACGAGCTGTTCTCCGGTCCAACCGCCTACGTATTCAAGAAAGGTTCCGGCCTGACCGAAGACGTCGCTTCGCTGAAGGGCAAAACCGTCGGCTACGAGCAAGGCACCATTCAGGAAGCCTATGCCAAAGCCGTTCTGGACAAGGCTGGCGTGAAAACCCAGGCCTATCAGAACCAGGATCAGGTGTATTCCGACCTGACTTCGGGTCGCCTCGACGCGGCAATCCAGGACATGCTGCAAGCCGAACTGGGCTTTTTGAAGTCGCCAAAAGGCGAGGGCTACGAAGTCAGCAAGCCAGTGGACAGCGAATTGCTGCCAGCCAAAACAGCTATCGGTATCTCTAAAGGTAACAAAGACCTCAAAGACCTTTTGAATAAAGGTATCAAAGCGTTACACGACGATGGCACCTACGCCACCATTCAGAAGAAACACTTTGGCGATCTGAATCTGTACAGCGGCAAATAATGCCCGGCGCCCATCTTGCGATGGGCGCTTTTTTCATCCGATCAGGTTGCTGATTTATGTTCGAAAACCTATTACAAAATCTGGGGCTCTCAGCCTTCAGCCTCCAGGGCTTCGGTCCGTTGCTGATGGAAGGCACCTGGATGACCATCAAATTGTCGGTGTTGTCGCTGTTGGTGGCCGTGTTGCTCGGCTTGCTCGGCGCCAGCGCCAAGCTGTCAAAAGTCAAACTGATACGCGTACCGGCCCAGCTCTACACCACGCTGATTCGCGGTGTGCCGGACCTGGTGCTGATGCTGTTGATCTTCTACAGCCTGCAGACCTGGCTGACGTCGTTTACCGATTTCATGGAATGGGAATACATCGAGATCAACCCGTTCAGCGCCGGGGTCATCACCCTGGGCTTCATTTATGGCGCGTACTTCACCGAGACCTTCCGTGGCGCGATTCTCGCGGTGCCACGGGGCCAGGTCGAAGCCGCGACCGCGTATGGCCTCAAACGCGGCCAGCGTTTCTGGATCGTGGTGTTCCCGCAGATGATGCGTTTTGCCCTGCCGGGCATCGGTAACAATTGGATGGTGATGCTCAAGGCCACCGCACTGGTCTCGATCATCGGCCTCGCCGACCTGGTCAAGGCTGCGCAGGATGCCGGTAAAAGCACTTATCAGCTGTTCTACTTCCTGGTGCTTGCAGCGCTGATTTACCTGCTGATCACCAGCGCCTCCAATTTCGTCCTGCGCTGGCTCGAACGCCGCTACGCCGCCGGTTCCCGGGAGGCCGTACGATGATTGAGCTCTTGCAGGAATACTGGAAACCTTTCCTTTATACCGACGGCTACAACATCACCGGCCTGGCCATGACCCTGTGGCTGCTCAGCGCGTCGATCTTCATCGGTTTCGTGGTGTCGATCCCGCTGTCCATCGCCCGGGTTTCGCCGCACTTCTACATCCGCTGGCCGGTTCAGTTCTTCACCTATCTGTTCCGGGGTACGCCGCTCTATATTCAGTTGCTGATCTGCTACACCGGGATTTACAGTCTGGCCGCCGTGCGCGCCCAACCCGTACTGGATGCGTTCTTTCGCGATGCGATGAACTGCACGATCCTGGCCTTCGCCCTGAACACCTGCGCCTACACCACGGAGATTTTCGCCGGGGCGATTCGCAGCATGGCGCATGGTGAAGTCGAAGCGGCCAAGGCTTACGGTCTGACAGGCTGGAAGCTGTATGCCTACGTGATCATGCCTTCGGCCCTGCGTCGTTCGTTGCCTTATTACAGCAACGAAGTGATTTTGATGCTGCACTCGACCACCGTGGCCTTCACCGCGACCATCCCGGACGTATTGAAAGTCGCGCGGGACGCCAACTCGGCGACCTTCCTGACCTTCCAGTCGTTCGGCATCGCCGCGCTGATCTACCTGACCATTACCTTTGCGCTGGTCGGCCTGTTCCGCCTCGCCGAACGCCGATGGCTGGCCTTCCTCGGGCCGACCCACTAGGACCCGCTTTAGGAATAAAGAGACATGCGCCACCAGATTCATGACCTGCTGGCCCCGCTGCCGGGGACCGCTCGACAGATTCACAGCTTTCACTTCGGCCCCTCATCGGCCAAAGGCAAGATTTACATCCAGTCATCCCTGCATGCCGATGAAATGCCCGGCATGCTGGTTGCCTGGCACCTCAAGCAACGTCTGGCGCAACTCGAAGCCGCCGGCCGTCTGCGCAGCGAAATCGTGCTGGTGCCTGTGGCCAACCCGGTAGGCCTCGAACAAGTGTTGATGGATGTGCCGCTGGGCCGTTACGACCTCGAAAGCGGGCAGAACTTCAATCGCTGGTTCGTCGATCTGAGCGAAGCCGTTGGCAACGAGATCGAAGGCCGGCTCGGCGACGATCCGCAGCGCAACCTCGAACTGATTCGCAGCAGCCTGCGCAATGCCCTCGCCCAACAGACGGCCAGCACGCAACTGCAATCCCAGCGCCTGGTGCTGCAACGGCTGGCCTGCGATGCCGACATGGTGCTGGACCTGCACTGCGATTTCGAAGCGGTTGCCCACCTTTACACCACGCCCGAGGCCTGGCCGCAGGTCGAGCCACTTGCGCGGTACATCGGTGCCGAAGCCAGCCTGCTGGCCACCGACTCCGGCGGTCAGTCGTTCGATGAATGCTTCACCCTGCTCTGGTGGCAGTTGAAGGAGCGCTTCGGCGAACACTTCGATATTCCGCTGGGCAGTTTCTCGGTCACCATCGAATTGCGCGGTCAGGGCGACGTCAATCATCCATTGGCCAGCCTCGATTGCCAGGCGCTGATCAATTATCTGATGCACTTCGGCGCCATTGCCGGCGAACCCGCGTCGCTGCCCGAGCTGCCCTACCCGGCCACGCCGCTGGCCGGCGTTGAACCGGTGGCAACACCGGTCGGCGGGCTGCTGGTGTTCACCGCGCTACCTGGGGAATACCTCGAAGCCGGGCAACTGATCGCTGAAATCATCGACCCGATCCTTGACCGCGTCACCCCCGTTCATTGCACCGTCGCCGGGTTGATGTACGCCCGTTCGCTACGGCGCATGGCCACTGCCGGCATGGTGATCGCCCACATTGCGGGCACCGAAGCCTATCGCAGCGGCTACCTACTTTCGCCTTGAGGATGCATGCCCCATGTACAAACTGACCATTGAAGGCCTGCATAAAAGCTATGGCGAACATCAAGTACTCAAAGGCGTTTCGCTCAAGGCCAACACCGGCGACGTTATCAGTCTGATCGGCGCCAGCGGCTCGGGCAAAAGTACCTTCCTGCGTTGTATCAACTTTCTCGAACAGCCCAACGACGGCGCCATGAGCCTGGACGGCCAGAACATCCGCATGATCAAGGATCGCCACGGCATGCACGTGGCCGACCCCGATGAACTGCAAAAAATCCGCACTCGCCTGGCCATGGTGTTCCAGCACTTCAACCTGTGGAGCCACATGACGGTGCTGGAAAACATCACCATGGCCCCGCGCCGGGTGCTGGGGTGCAGCAAGCAGGAAGCCGAAGACCGTGCCCGGCGCTATCTCGACAAGGTGGGCCTGGCGGCGCGGGTTGCCGATCAGTACCCGGCATTTCTGTCTGGCGGTCAGCAGCAACGGGTGGCGATTGCCCGCGCGCTGGCGATGGAACCGGAAGTCATGCTGTTCGACGAACCGACCTCAGCGCTCGACCCGGAACTGGTGGGCGAAGTACTGCGCGTGATTCAGGGCCTGGCTGAAGAAGGCCGCACCATGATCATGGTGACCCACGAAATGAGCTTCGCGCGCAAAGTATCGAGCCAGGTGTTGTTCCTGCACCAGGGGCTGGTAGAGGAAGAAGGTGCGCCGGAGGATGTGTTGGGGAATCCGAAGAGTGAGCGGTTGAAGCAGTTCCTGAGCGGTAACCTCAAGTAACCCCACCACCCGTAGGAGCAAAGCTTGCTCGCGATGAAGGCGACGCGGTCCATTAACGACCGAGTTATCGTTCATCGCGAGCAAGCTTTGCTCCTACACGCGTTTGGGTATCAGGCTACAGGCGCGGGAGGCGGCTCATCCGGCAGCGTCGGCTCACCGGGCTCGGTGGGTTGTTCGTTGGGGGTATCGGGATCAGGCTGACCGGGGATGCCCCCTGCCATGCTGATAGGTGGATGTGCCAACAAGGACCAGGCCAAAACGCCAACCTGATTGGGCTCAAGCCTTGCCAGTTCGGCACTTATTCTCGGATCGATCTTCATAAGGCACTCCTGAGCGATGGCCCGTCCGCGTTGCGCGAACCGGGCAGTACACCCAATAGAGTGTCTACCCGCTCAAGAATTCCCACGACTTGCCAGACGAACGGATCAGGTGCGCGGCAGGGTAACGCCGCGCTGGCCCTGATACTTGCCGCCACGGTCCTTGTAGGACACTTCGCACTCTTCGTCGGATTCAAGGAACAGCATCTGTGCCACGCCTTCGTTCGCGTAGATTTTCGCTGGCAGATTAGTGGTGTTGGAGAACTCCAGGGTCACATGACCCTCCCACTCAGGCTCAAGCGGCGTGACGTTGACGATGATACCGCAACGCGCATAGGTGCTTTTACCCAGGCAAATGGTCAATACGTTACGCGGAATGCGGAAATATTCGACGGTGCTGGCCAGGGCGAAAGAGTTCGGCGGAATGATGCACACGTCGCTGTGGATGTCGACGAAGCTGCCGGCATCGAAGTTTTTCGGGTCGACGATAGCCGAATTGATGTTGGTGAACACCTTGAAATGATTTGTGCAGCGCACATCGTAGCCGTAGCTTGACACGCCGTAGGAGATCACACGGCTATCGTCGCTGCCGCGCACCTGGCGCTCTACGAAGGGCTCGATCATGCCGTGCTCTTGCGCCATGCGGCGAATCCACTTGTCCGATTTGATGCTCATGGCGGGTGTCCTGAATAGCGAGGTGGAAAAAATCTGTCCGGCATCTTACCGGTCGCGCGCTTCGGGTTCAAAGTCCGGGGCACAAATCTTGCCGATCCCCCCGTAATTTACGGGCCTCGCGGGAAAACCGGCGGACCGTCAGTCATGAAAACAGAGAAACCTTCGTCGCAAGCATTGGCACGTTCCGGAAAAAGGGTTAAGGTGGCGCCACTGTGCTGCTTGTGTCACTGAGAATCTCTACACGATATGTTGAATTTCGATCCAACCATCTACAAGAATTTTTCCTGCTCTTTGCACTCAGTCTCGGCCAGGGTTCTTCCTGCGTCGCAGTTATCTTTGTTCAAGGAGTTACACCATGTCTAATCGCCAAACTGGTACCGTTAAGTGGTTCAACGATGAAAAAGGCTTCGGCTTCATCACTCCACAATCCGGTGACGACCTGTTCGTTCACTTCAAAGCTATCCAATCCGACGGCTTCAAAAGCCTGAAAGAAGGCCAACAGGTTTCTTTCATCGCTACCCGCGGTCAGAAAGGCATGCAAGCTGAAGAAGTTCAAGTTATCTAACTTGTACTTGCTTTAGTAAAAAGCCCCGCCCTCAAAAGCGGGGCTTTTTTGTGCCTGTCTGTTTTGCAGGCAAAAAAAATCGCAGCCCATGGCTGCGATTTTTTGCGTCTTACCAAGCCACGCCAAACCCAGCGGTGTACCGGGTCTTATCCAAATCAGCATCGTCGGTGCCGCTGATGATGTCTCTCTCGGCCTTCAGGTTAAGCGACGCCCACTCGGTCACTTTGTAGCGCAAACCCATTTCGGCATCGAGCGCGTACTCCGCAACGCCCGACAACGGCTTGCCCACTTCGCCGTTCGTGAAGAACTCCACCTTCTTACCGATCAGGTAGCGGTTGTAGTCCCACTTCATCGCCACGGAATAGAAGTTTTCTTTGCCGCCGTCTGCGAACTCATAGTCCGTGCGGTTGACCAGCGAGCCCAGGGAGAATGCGCCCAGCTCGTTGTCCCAGAACTGGTAACCGGGGCCGGTACCGACGGTGCGCTGGCGGGACAGCTCTTCGACCTTGTCGCGCTTATAGACCGCGCGCCCTTGCCAGAACCATTTTTCGGTCAGGAAGCGGTCGAGCGAGTATTCGCCCCGCCAATTGTCGGTAGTGACCACGTCATCCTGAAATTCGCGGTTGTACTCGCCTTCTGCGGTGTGTCGCCATCTGCCATGACGCGCCGTGGTCTTGAAATCGATATCGTAATCGTCGGTGTCTTTCTCGGCCCGCTGATAATCCAGCGCCGCATCGACATTACCCTTCCACACCAAATCCTCGACGACAGGCTTGGGCTTGAGGATTTGCTGAATGCTGGCCAGTTCGACGGTCTTGGGACCGTCGCCATTGGCCAGGGTAACCTTGCCGTCTTCTGCCGCATGCAGCGCCTTGGCCTTCTCGCCGGTGTAGGCATCCTGCTTGACCAGCAACTGCTGGTCGCTTTCCAGGGTTTTGACCTGTTTCCAGTCGATCGGGACCGCACCGGCGTATTCGGTCTGGATCAACAGCTTGCCGCCATCGAAAACGGTGATCTTGCCGCTCAGCTTGTCACCGTTCTTCAACCAGACGGTATCGGCGAGCAAGGGCGTGGAGGCACTGACGACAGCGAGGCACAGCAGGGCTCTGGACAACATAAGCAAATACAGGCTCAGGTTTGCGAAAAAAAGTCGGCATTATCCATACGAATAAGACCCTAGCAAGGACTGACCCGACTATTTGTATTGAGTTCATTTCTCAACAGGCGATCCAGGATTTACTCTACAGACGGTAAGGCGAACTTTTTCAGGAACTGCCGACGTGACCGACTCAAACACTGAAACCGATAGTCCGGCGCACATCCGACGCGCGGCGCTGTACCTGACACTGGCGCAAGTCCCAGAGGGCAAAGTCGTAAGTTACGGCCAACTTGCCGAGCTGGCCGGACTGGGTCGCGCCGCCCGCTTCGTCGGACGGACACTGAGCCAACTGCCGGGCGACAGCAAATTACCCTGGCACCGCGTGCTCGGTGCCGGCGGGCGTATCAGCCTGCCTGCAGGCAGCCCTTCGGGGGATGAACAACGCGCGCGTTTGCGCATGGAGGGCATCAGTATCCTGAACAATCGTGTTGATATTCAGCGCCATGGCTGGCGCCCGGTAGAGCACAGCGGTTAGAGTGCGCGCTTTGTTTCCGTATTTCTTGAGGCAGACTCCAGCCCATGCCCCGTAAAACCTGGCGCGCCGCGCTCGCCGCCTATGCCAGCCCCTCGACGCTTGTACTGTTGCTGCTTGGTTTCGCCGCCGGCCTGCCCTACATGCTGGTGTTTTCGACACTTTCGGTCTGGCTGCGCGAAGCCGGCGTAGCTCGCGAAACCATTGGCTATGCAAGCCTGATAGGCCTGGCCTACGCCTTTAAATGGGTCTGGTCACCGCTGCTCGACCAATGGCGCCTGCCATTTCTCGGCAAGCTCGGTCGCCGACGTTCCTGGCTGGTGCTTTCCCAGGCACTGGTCATCCTCGGCCTGATCGGGATGGGTTTCTGCGACCCGCAAAAGCATTTGTCCTGGCTGATCGCTATTGCTGTGGTTGTCGCCTTCGCTTCGGCGACCCAAGACATTGCAGTCGACGCCTATCGCCTGGAAATCGCCGACGACACCCGCCAGGCGGCGCTCGCCGCCAGTTACATGGCCGGTTATCGGATCGCTGCACTGCTGGCGACCGCCGGGGCCCTGTTCTTCGCTGAAGGCTTCGGCTCGACCGGCTTCAATTACCAGCATTCGGCATGGGCCGGCACTTATGTGCTGTTCGGCGTCCTGATGGTGCCGGCGCTGCTGACCTCCCTTTTCATGCGCGAACCGCCAGTGCCACTGCGCACCCAACTCCAGGCCGGGCGCTACAGCTTCGTGCATCAACTGGCATCGGTGTTTGTGCTGATCGTGTTGCTGGTGTCCGTGCCGGCGTTGTTCACCCAGCTCTACAACACCGACTTCGCCAGCGTGCTGTTCGAAGGCACGAGCCTGCTCGACCTGCTGCTCGAAGACCGCGCGTTCCTGCGGGCGATCCTCTATACCACGCTCACCGCCCTGTGCCTGTCAGCCATGGGCCGCCGCGGTCTGGCGCCGGTGCTGACGCCGGTCAACGACTTCATTCTGCGTTATCGCTGGCAAGCGCTATTGCTGCTCGGGCTGATCGCCACTTATCGGATGTCGGATACAGTCATGGGCGTAATGGCCAACGTGTTCTACATCGACCAGGGCTTCACCAAGGATCAGATCGCCAGCGTCAGCAAGATCTTTGGCCTGATCATGACCCTGGTCGGCGCCGGAATGGGCGGCCTGCTGATCGTGCGCTTCGGCATTTTGCCGATTCTGTTCATCGGCGGCGTTACATCGGCTGGCACCAACTTGCTGTTCCTGATGCTTGCCGACATGGGGGCCGACCTGAACATGCTGATTGGCACCATCTCCCTGGACAACTTCAGCTCGGGCCTGGCGACGTCGGCATTCGTTGCCTACCTGTCGAGCCTGACCAACCTCAAGTTCTCCGCCACCCAGTACGCCCTGCTCAGCTCGATCATGCTCCTGCTGCCACGCCTGATCGGCGGCTATTCGGGGGTCATGGTGGAAAAATTCGGTTATCACAACTTCTTCCTGATCACTGCCCTGCTGGGTGTGCCGACGCTGCTGTTGATCGCCTTGCACTGGTTCCAGGAAAACCGCCGCGAAGGCCCGAAACCGACACCGGAACCAGCCCCGCCCCCGGCCCAGGTCTTGGAAGAATCGTAAGACATTTCGCAGAGGACGCGACGAATCCCGCCCTCCTGCCATACCGCCGACCGCACGCCTGTACGTCAGCAGATCTCGCCCGTACAATGCTCCGTCATTTCTCGTCATCAGCAACCGACAACGGCCAACCATGCGCACCAGTCAATTTTTGCTCGCCACACAGAAAGAAACGCCTTCCGACGCGGTCGTGATCAGCCATCAGCTGATGCTGCGCGCCGGCATGATCCGCAAACTCGCCTCGGGCCTGTACACCTGGCTGCCGATGGGCTTGCGAGTGATGCGCAAGGTCGAAGCCATCGTTCGTGAAGAAATGAACGCCGCGGGCTCTCTCGAAGTGTTGATGCCGAGCACCCAACCGGCTGAGCTGTGGCAGGAATCCGGTCGCTGGGAAGAATACGGCCCTGAATTGTTGCGTTTCAAGGATCGCCACGGTCGCGATTTCTGCGCCGGCCCGACCCACGAAGAAGTCATCACTGACCTGATGCGCAACGAGTTGAGCAGCTACAAACAGCTGCCGATCAACCTGTACCAGATCCAGACCAAATTCCGTGACGAAATCCGTCCACGCTTCGGTTTGATGCGCGGTCGCGAATTCATCATGAAGGACGCCTACTCCTTCCACGCTGACCAGCCATCGCTGCAGGTCACCTACGACCGCATGCACCAGGCGTATTGCAACGTGTTCACCCGTCTGGGCCTGAAATTCCGCCCGGTTGAAGCCGACAACGGCTCGATCGGTGGTGCTGGCTCCCACGAGTTCCACGTGCTGGCCGAATCCGGCGAAGACGATATCGCCTTCAGCAACGGTTCCGACTACGCGGCGAACATCGAGAAAGCCGAAGCCGTGCCACGCGAGACCTCCCGCGCCGCACCTGCCGAAGCGCTGCGTCTGGTCGACACGCCGAACGCCAAGACCATCGCGCAACTGGTCGAAGGCTTCAACCTGCCGATTGAAAAGACCATCAAGACCCTCGTGGTTCACGCAGAAGAGAAAGGCAAGCTGATTGCCTTGATCATCCGTGGCGACCACGAGCTGAACGAAATCAAGGCCGGCAACCAGCCTGGCGTTGCCAGCCCGCTGGTCATGGCATCCGAAGCCGAACTGCGCGACGCCATTGGCGCCGGTGCCGGCTCTCTCGGCCCGTTGAACCTGCCGCTGCCAATCATCATCGACCGTTCCGTCGAGCTGATGAGCGACTTCGGCATCGGTGCCAACATCGACGACAAACACTATTTCGGCGTGAACTGGGAGCGTGATCTGCCGGTTCCGACCGTTGCCGACCTGCGTAACGTGGTCGCCGGCGACCCGAGCCCGGATGGCAAGGGCACCCTGGAAATCAAGCGCGGCATCGAAGTCGGGCACATCTTCCAGCTGGGCAACAAGTACAGCAAAGCGATGAAGTGCGAAGTGCTGGGCGAGAATGGCAAGCCAGTCACCCTGGAAATGGGTTGCTACGGCATCGGCGTTTCCCGCGTGGTGGCTGCGGCCATCGAGCAGAACAACGACGCCAACGGGATCATCTGGAGTGACACGCTGGCCCCGTTCCAGATCGCTCTGGTACCGCTGCGCTACGAAACCGAACAGGTTCGCGAAGCCACCGACAAGCTGTATGCAGAATTGACTGCCGCCGGCTTCGAAGTACTGCTGGACGACCGCGACAAGAAAACCAGCCCGGGCATCAAGTTCGCGGACATGGAGCTGATCGGTATTCCTCACCGGATCGTGGTCAGTGACCGCGGCCTCGCCGATGGCAATCTGGAATACAAGAGCCGCACCGAGCCCGAAGCGCAAGCGCTGCCGGTCGCCGACGTGCTGTCCTTCCTTCAGTCCCGTATCCGCCGCTGACACCAGATAGAGAAGTCATGTTCAAGCGAAACACCTTAGGCCTCGGTGGTGCCGCCCTGTGCGGCACCCTGCTGGTCAGCGGCTGTGCCAATCACATGTCACAACGCAGCGAGCACGAGGAACGTGTCGAGCGTAAATTGCTCGATCACAGCCTGCAGATTGATGTCGGCGAGCCCAAGGTGCTTGAGCTGCCGCAACGTCGGGTGAAGATCCACGAGCAGAAGACGTTCGAAGTCACCGAATTCGAAGTCACACGCCACTACGACCGCTACACGCCTTACCAACCCTGGCGGGAGGCTTACGAGATCCCGCTGGGTGCGGTGGCCGTGGTGGCCGGTGTCGGTGCGAACGTGGTCAATGTGTTCGCTCTCGGCAACCTGCCGGACAGCGTGACGAAAGATTGGTTGAGCTATGGTTTTGCCGGGCTCAACCCGTTCATGAACGTGCAGTCTCATGGTCGTGCGCAGCAGAACCTGGCGGGAATCGACGAGGTCCAGCTCGACAAGCGCACCGAATATTCGAGCCTGCCATGGAGCGAGCGTCCGGTTGAGGTCAAGGCTGGCAAGGAAACGTTCCAGCTGAGCACCGACAAAAACGGTGTATTGCGCGTGAATCTGCTGGACAGCCCATTCGCCGAACATGACATCAATCATTTGAGCCGGCTGCTGATCAGTGTTCAGGACGCCCGGGACGATGTGCACACCGATTCGTCCCTGGCGGTCAGTAGCTCCTTGCGCGGCAAGCTGCTCGAAGCTCACGGGCTGATTTACGACGACCTCGAAGACGACGAAGTGAGCCAGTGGGTCCACCGGGTCAAACGCTTGTCGGAACTGGGCCTGGAAGAAGAAGCCACCGAGCTGGAACAAAGCCTGATCGAACTGACGCGCAACGATCCCGAGTTGCAGACCGAATTCCTCAAGTCATTGACCAAGGATGCCGGGCGACTGGTAGCGGATCCGGGACCGAATTAAGGCCTGAAAGCATCGTCGGAACGCCGCCCGGAGCCGGCTCGCTCCCACAGGGGATATGAGGTGGTCACAATTTTTGTGTTCACTGCAAACCCAATGTGGGAGTGAGCCTGCTCGCGATGACGGGCTGACATTCACCGCCAAATCAAAACCCTGCCACTACCGCTCAAACAACTCCATCTGCTCAAACCCGCCCCGCAAATCCTCCAGCCGCACTCCAATCCCCAGCAACCGCACCGGTTTCCCGCCGCGATTGAACGCCTGGGTCAGCAACAACTGATAGCTCCCCAAATCCCGCCCTGCCCCGGCCTGCTCCAGAGTGGTCTGGGTGAAGTCATGGAATTTCACTTTGACGAATGGCTTGCCCGGTCGATAGCTGCTGTCGATTCGCGCCATGCGGCCGGCCAGGGTCTCCAGTAACTCGGGTAATTTATCGAGGCAGCTCACCAGGTCCGGCAGATCGACGTCGTAGGTGTTTTCGACACTGATCGACTGCCGACGACTATCGTTGTGCACCAACCGGTCATCGATCCCACGGGCCAGGCTCCAGAGTCGCTCGCCGAAGCTGCCGAATTCGCGCACAAGCGCCAACTTGTCCCATTCGCGCAGATGCGAACAATCGACGATGCCAAGCCTGCCTAATTTGTCCGCGGTCACTTTGCCAACGCCGTGCAACTTGCTCACCGGCAAACCGCTGACAAAATCCTCGACCTGATCCGGTGTAATGACGAACAAGCCATTGGGCTTCTTCCAGTCGCTGGCGATCTTGGCCAGAAACTTGTTCGGTGCAACGCCAGCCGAAACAGTGATGTGCAGCTGATTAGAGACGCGACGGCGAATGTCCTGGGCGATCCGTGTTGCGCTGCCGCCGAAATGCGCGCTGTCAGACACGTCGAGGTATGCCTCATCCAGCGAAAGCGGCTCGATCAAGTCGGTGTAATCGCGAAAGATCGTATGAATTTCCTTGGAGGCTTCT
This sequence comes from Pseudomonas sp. LS2P72, assembly GCF_054897865.1. Classification (NCBI taxonomy): domain Bacteria; kingdom Pseudomonadati; phylum Pseudomonadota; class Gammaproteobacteria; order Pseudomonadales; family Pseudomonadaceae; genus Pseudomonas; species Pseudomonas sp. LS2P72. The sequence continues at coordinate 1,900,551 of NZ_CM142708.1, read as the reverse complement.
CTATAGGCCTCCATGCGTGGCTTGACGATGGTCAGGTCCGGGCACAGCTTCAAGGCATGTCCGGAAGACATGGCCGAGCGCACGCCATAAGCCCGCGCTTCATAATTGCAGGTGGCGATCACGCCACGACGATCCGCCGAACCACCCACTGCCAAGGGTTTACCGGCCAGACGCGGGTCGTCACGCATCTCGATGGCGGCGTAGAAGCAGTCACAATCGACGTGGATGATTTTTCGCTGCGTCATATAAATGCAGTGTTCATGGTGAAGAAATGGCGTATTGGCGAGTCAGATCGGCAGTATCTCACTGACACCTGTATATAGCACCAGTACTCCGAATCTTCTTTTCCACCTGTAGGAAAAGTGCCGGATGAATTTATTTTTTCAATCGAAAAGCCTCACACAATAGAGCCGAAAGCCTTACCACACCGTCCTTACAGCCACTCACCCAGCCCTGCTTTCAAGCTAAGCGATTGAACGGGAAGAGGTTTTCTCAGGATTGAAGGTTGACAGCCTGCCGATCCTCTGTAGAATGCCGACACACAGACGCGGGATGGAGCAGTCTGGTAGCTCGTCGGGCTCATAACCCGAAGGTCGTCGGTTCAAATCCGGCTCCCGCAACCAAACATCAAAAAAGGCTACTCGAAAGAGTGGCCTTTTTTGTGCGCGTCTCTTTTGTAAGTACTAGAGCGGGTGACATGCAGGATTAAGAAATCGTTTCAATTCAGAAACTTAAGTCTCCCCCGCTACCGTTCGCCGCTCATTTGCGCTTATTTGACCCTATTCAGGATTAACGGTAGACACTCCGGCGTTCACCTGTAGAATGCCGCCACACAGACGCGGGATGGAGCAGTCTGGTAGCTCGTCGGGCTCATAACCCGAAGGTCGTCGGTTCAAATCCGGCTCCCGCAACCAAATATCAAAAAAGGCTACTCGAAAGAGTGGCCTTTTTTGTGCGCGTCTCTTTGTAAAAATGCCTGACGACGCGGAAATGAGAAATCGTTCTGATTCCGAAACTTAAGTCTCCCCCGCGACCGTTCGCCACTCATTTACGCTTATTTGACCCTATTCAGGATTAACGATTGACACTCCGGCGTTCGCCTGTAGAATGCCGCCACACAGACGCGGGATGGAGCAGTCTGGTAGCTCGTCGGGCTCATAACCCGAAGGTCGTCGGTTCAAATCCGGCTCCCGCAACCAAACATCAAAAAAGGCTACTCGAAAGAGTGGCCTTTTTTGTATCCGCTGAAAAAGTCCTTCGTAACAATGATCTGTCACCGTGTAGCGAGCCGTTCGCATCGTCGATACCCGGTCAGAGGCGTTCATATTTGTAACTATTTTTTTCTACAGGGATTGGTAACTTGGCTGGATACCTCCATCCTGTCGCGCACAATCCAAGAGGTGATTGATGCGCGCCAATTCGTCTGATCCACAAGACACCGTCACAGCGACACAACCGATCAAGGCCGAGCGTCTGCGCTTGCTTGATCGAATCAGCAAATACCGCCAGCCCATCGGCCTGGCAGTCACTTTGCTGTTGTTCGCTATCGCGCTGATTGCCTGTCGCCACCTGCTGAGCGAACTCGATCTGTACGCTCTGCACGACTCGATTCTCGACGTTCCGAAACCGGCATTATTGGGCGCGCTGGGCGCGACCGTGGTCGGCTTCATTATCCTGCTGGGCTACGAATGGTCGGCCAGCCGCTACGCAAGCGTGACACTGGCGCCGCGAATCCTGGCCTTGGGCGGGTTCACCGCATTCGCCATCGGCAATGCCATTGGCCTTTCGATGCTGTCGGGGGGCTCGGTTCGCTACCGTTTATATGCACGTCATGGTCTGGGCGCTACTGAAGTCGCGCACATGACGCTGTTCGCCAGCCTCTCGCTCGGCTGCGCCCTGCCCCCGCTAGCCGCCCTCGCCACCCTCAGCAACCTGCCTGGCGCCTCTGCCGCCCTGGGTTTGTCCGAGACCTTGCTGGGTGTCATCGCCGCGGCCGTTTTGCTGTTGTTCACGGTACTGGCCATCGGCATCTACCGCCGTCGCCTGCCAGATCAGCCTTACCCGGATAATTTGCTGGTCAAGGTCGGACGCCGCACCTTGCGTCTGCCGGGCCGTCGCCTGACGTTTCTGCAACTGATCATCACGGCCCTGGACGTCGCCGCAGCCGCAACCGTGCTTTATCTGCTGCTGCCGGAAGCACCGCCCTTCGGCGCATTCCTGCTGGTGTACCTGCTGGCCCTGGCCGCCGGTGTGCTCAGCCATGTTCCCGGCGGGGTCGGGGTGTTTGAAGCAATTCTGCTGGCTGCCTTTTCCAACACACTCGGCGCCGCACCACTCGCTGCTGCGCTGCTGCTCTATCGCCTGATCTACGTGGTGCTGCCGTTGCTGGTGGCCTGCGTATTCCTGCTGATCAACGAAGGTCAGCGTCTGTTCCAATCGCGTCAGTCCTTAAGAGTAGCGTCCGGCCTGGCCGCGCCGATTCTGGCGGTGCTGGTCTTTCTGTCCGGCGTGGTGCTGTTGTTCTCCGGTGCCACCCCGGAAATCGACACACGCCTGGAACACATCGGCTTTCTGATCCCGCATCGACTGGTCGACGCTTCGCACTTCGGAGCCAGCCTGATCGGTGTGCTTTGCTTGCTGCTGGCTCAAGGGCTGCGTCGCCGACTGTCAGCCGCGTGGATGCTGACCACCATCTTGTTGCTGGTCGCTGCACTGCTCTCTCTGCTCAAGGGCTTTGACTGGGAAGAAGCCTGCCTGCTGACGCTGACCGCGAGCTTGCTGGGGGTTTTCCGCAGCTCGTTCTATCGCCCGAGCCGTCTGACCGAGGTGCCGTTCTCGCCGCTGTATCTGGTGGCCAGCCTGTGCGTACTCGGTGCATCGATCTGGCTGCTGCTGTTCGCCTATCAGGACGTCCCGTACAGCCATCAGCTCTGGTGGCAGTTCACCCTCGACGCCGATGCCCCGCGTGGCTTGCGCTCGCTGCTTGGCGCCGCCGTGCTGCTGGTGGTGGTGTCCTTGACCTGGCTGCTGCGCACCGCGCGCCCGGTGATCCATCTGCCAACGCCCGATGAGCTGGACCGCGCGGTAAAGATCCTGATGGCCTCCGCCCAACCGGATGGCGGCCTCGCCCTGACCGGTGACAAGGCGCTGCTGTTTCACCCCAATGACGAGGCGTTCCTGATGTATGCCCGCCGTGGTCGCAGCCTGGTGGCCTTGTATGACCCGATCGGCCCGACCCGGCAACGGGCGGAAATGATCTGGCAATTCCGCGACCTCTGCGACATTCACCACGCCCGCCCTGTGTTCTATCAAGTGCGCGCCGAGAACCTGCCGTACTACATGGACATCGGCCTGACCGCGATCAAGCTCGGCGAAGAAGCCCGGGTCAATCTGGTTCGCTTTGATCTCGAGGCCAAAGGCAAAGAGATGAAAGACCTGCGCTACACCTGGAACCGCGGCACTCGCGATGGCCTGTCGCTGGAGATCCATGAGCCGGGGCAAGCGCCAATGGATGAGCTCAAGGTGATTTCCGATGCCTGGCTGACCGGCAAGAACGTGCGCGAGAAAGGCTTCTCCCTCGGCCGCTTCAGCGATGACTACCTCAAACATTTCCGCGTCGCGGTGATTCGTTTCGAAGGACGTCCGGTGGCGTTCGCCAACTTGCTCGAGACTTATGGTCACGACCTGGCCAGCCTCGACCTGATGCGCGCGCACCCGGATGCCCCCAAGCTGACCATGGAGTTCATGATGGTCGGCCTGATTCAACATTATAAAAATCATGGATACGCGCGCTTCAGCCTGGGCATGGTGCCGTTGTCGGGGTTGCAACCCCGTCGTGGCGCACCACTGACCCAGCGTCTGGGCTCGATGGTTTTCCGCCGTGGTGAGCAGCTCTACAACTTCCAAGGCTTGCGCCGCTTCAAAGACAAATTCCAGCCTGACTGGGAACCCCGTTATATGGCCGTGCCCGCCGGACTCGATCCGCTGGTTGCGCTGGCCGACACTGCCGCCCTGATTGCAGGCGGCTTGACTGGATTGGTGAAACGCTGATGATTCAACGCTCCTTGCGGTACGTACTGGCCACACTGGTAGTGCTGACCCTGATTCTCGGTGGCGGTTACTGGTACCTGAAACGCCCGGCACCCGAACCGACCCTCGAACAGCTGACGCCGGCGGATGGCGCCGCGATGACCCGCGTCATCCCCGGCAACACGCCACGCGCCCAGGTGCTGGTAGCGGTCAATGAAGACCAGAAACTCAGCAACAAACAGTTGATGACCCTGAGCCGCAGCGGCTCGGCGCAGATTGTTCAGGTGATCCTGCCCAAAGACTGCCTGCTGCAAAGTCGCGCCCTGCAATCAGCCCTGAGAGAACTCAAAGGCCCGGCGACCCTGGTCAGCGGCATCGGTCCTGGCGCCGTGCTGGCGTGGCGCTGGTTGTCCGAGCAGAAGGACAGCAAGGCTCAAGCCATCTCGGTGGACCTGGCCCTGGAAAAACCCGGCTGCACACACCTGCTACCGAAAAGCGCCGCTCACGGCCACTGGCTGGTGGCCTGGAACGATAACCCGGACGACACCAGCGCCGGCTTCGTGCGCGACCAACCCAACGCCGAAACCAGCATCAGCGACTACGACATCAACCTGCCGCAAGTGCTGAACAACGAACTGCGCAAGATCCTCGTCGGTGGCGATAAAGCCGCTGGCGGCCTGCAGATCCCGGTAGTCGAAGTGCCCGCCGGCCAAGCCAAGGACACCGTGACCCTGTTCCTCTCCGGTGACGGCGGCTGGCGCGACCTGGACCGTGACGTCGCGGGCGAGATGGCGAAGCTCGGCTACCCGGTGGTCGGCATCGACACCCTGCGCTACTACTGGCAACACAAGAGCGCGGAGCAAAGCGCCCTGGACATCGCCGAGCTGATGCAGCACTACCGGCAGAAATGGGGCACCAAACGCTTCATCCTGACCGGTTACTCGTTCGGCGCCGACGTCCTGCCAGCCATCTACAACCGCCTGGAGCCATCGGAACAGCAGCGGGTCGACGCGATCATCCTGCTGGCCTTCGCTCGCACCGGCAGCTTCGAGATCGAAGTCGAAGGCTGGCTCGGCAACGCCGGCAAAGAAGCCGCCACCGGCCCGGAAATGGCCAAGCTGCCGCCGGAGAAAGTGGTGTGCATCTACGGGGAAGAGGAAGTCGACGAGAGTGGCTGCACCGACAAGACTGCGGTGGGCGAAGCGATGAAACTGCCGGGTGGTCACCACTTCGACGAGAACTATCCGGCGCTGGCCAAACGGTTGGTGGATGTGATCGAGAAGCGTCAAGCGAAGGAGACGGCGGCTCAGGAGTGATCTGAGTCCAGCCTACGAAAAAGCCCTCGCAGCCGTTTGGTTGCGGGGGCTTTTTTACATGTGCTGTCTCGTCCTGAATTAGGTTTTTCTTCTTGGGCATGTAGGCTGACCATCTTGAACAAAAGCAAAATGTCTTGACTCTTTATCAAGCTAGAAACTCCAAGTGTCCACATTCCATAAAACGTGGACACTTTTTTCATTGGAAATATCGGGCCGTCAAGACCGTTCGATAGGTCCTGACCTCGCGACCAGCCCGGACAAAGACCGAATCTGAAGTAGAACTGCCTGAAAGCAAGTAACACCGCCGCTCCCCTGTGGGAGCGAGCCTGCTCGCGATGGCGGACTGAGATTCGCTATTGGTGTTGCCTGACAGACCGCTATCGCGAGCAGGCTCACTCCCACAGGGATGGTCAGTGGATTCGAAATCCATCGGACACAAAAAAGCCCCCGCTACCTTCACGGCAACGGGGGCTTTTTGGTTAGAGACGACACTCTGCCGCGCCGTAGACCTCTTCGTCACGTCGAGCACCAACGGCAACGATCAATACCTGAATCGCCTTGCCATCGACTCGATAAACAATTCGCGTATCGCCTGTCCGGATCCGTCTACAGCCGGCAAGACTGGCTCTTAGGGGCTTGCCGCTCTTGTCCGGCTCACCATTGATAATCCGCTCTTCGATGACATCAAGAATGCGGTTCGCCGCTACAGCTCCCAGCAGATCCAGATCCTTCTGAACCTCCGGATGATAGATAACGCCCCAAACCATCCACAGCTCCTTTAGTCTTTCCTGGCGTACCGCGCCCGCATATCGTCGTGGCTGACAGCCTTGGCCTGATCAAAACCGATCAGTCGCTCTCGAGCCGCTGCTTCAACCCGAAGGTCCTCAAGCTCGTCGAGCATTTCCTGATACGCATCGACATTGATAATGACCGCTGCGGGTTGGTTGTCTTTGAAAATGACCAGTCGTTCGGTGGCTCGGCTGGAAATCTCCTTTAGCCTCGCACTAAACCCCCTGACCATCGCAGTCACCGAAATCGCTTGGTCAGCACGCTCCAGTAATGCCGTCATACTCACCTCTCTACACAATCATGCAAGTTTGAACACACAGTTCTACGCAGAGTATTGCGTCGAATTAGACATACAGCAAGCGGCAAAACGCGAACTGATCACCCAGCGTGTTTCACACATCTCGCAGCGTTTAGTTTCGTTTACTTAAGGTGTCGAAATATCGGATGACGCCCGCAGACCTTGTAGGCAAACTCCGAATCGTTCTTTTTGGGCACTTTGATGCCTTGTTGCGCTTTTCTTCGACGGGATACTCTCCGGACGTCGCTGACCATTCAGCGATCGGGCTTGGAAACCCGTCGAATACTAGCCGCAACTACGCCCCATCACGATTGCATGCGTTTTTTGTGATCAGAGATATGGCGGCTGTGCGTGGGACGCCTTCGGGCGTGCCGGTTCCTAGTTTCCCGGTTTCCAACCTGCGCATAGCTGTCACCCATTCGCTTGGAAACGAATGTGACAGCTCCTCAACTAGGAGTTTTTATTCATGACCAAAACAGATTCGTCCGCGATTTCAGAACTGAAAACCATCGGCCTCACCCCCTTCATCTACTGCTCAAACAAGGCACTGTTCCGTGTCAGTCGAGACGTACCCCTCGGTGATGCGCTAGCCATGGCTTCTGATTTTCTGTTCCTTGCCAAGGAGCTGACTAAAGATGCTGCCTACGCCCGAGACACCGACCGACACGCCTGGGCCGCGCATTACCTGACGGCAATGAGTAAAGCCGTAATTGATGATGCGGTGAAGGTACTGACGCCGCCACCTGCTCGGACAAAAGCCGAGTCTAAAAAATAGCGACCCGAAAGCAAATAACACCATAGCCCTTGTGGGAGCGAGCCTGCTCGCGATGGTGCTCTGCCAGTCAACATCAAGATTGAATGTCAGGTCCTCATCGCGAGCAGGCTCGCTCCTACAGGGGATAGCAAGTGACTTCAAGTCATCGGACACAAAAAAGCCCCCGCAACCACAATGGCAACGGGGGCTTTTTGTTGTGGGTTACATCTCTACCTGCGTTCCCAGTTCAATCACCCGATTCAACGGCAGATTGAAGAAGCGCAAATTGCCGTTGGCGTTCTGCAACATGAAGGCGAACAGCGTCTCACGCCATCGGGCCATGCCTTCGAGTTTGGAAGCGATGACCGTCTCGCGGCTGAGGAAGTAGGTGGTGCGCATCGGGCTGAAATCCAGGTCGTCGAGATGACACAGCTTCAACGCTTGCGGCACGTCCGGCTCGTCGACGAAGCCAAAGTGCAGGATCACCCGGAAGAAACCTTCACCGTGGGATTCAACCTCGAAACGCCGTGATGCCGGCACCCGCGGGATGTCTTCGTACACCACCGTCAGCAGCACCACTTGTTCGTGCAGCACCTGGTTATGCAGCAGGTTGTGCAACAGCGCGTGGGGCACGGCGTCCGGGCGCGCGGTCAGGAACACGGCGGTGCCCTGAACGCGGTGCGGCGGTTGCACGGCGATGCTGCTGATAAAGATCGGCAGCGGCAAGCCACCTTCGTCGAGACGATCGACCAGCAGTTGCTTGCCGCGCTTCCAGGTGGTCATCAGCACAAACAGCACGATACCGGCGATCACCGGGAACGCCCCGCCCTGAATGATTTTCGGCACGTTGGCAGCGAAGTACAAACCGTCCACCAGCAGGAAACCGAGCAACAGCGGAACCGCGAGGACCGGAGGCCATTTCCACAGCAGCAATATCACCGCCGACACCAGAATGGTGGTCATCAGCATCGTGCCTGTCACGGCCACGCCGTAAGCCGCAGCCAGCGCGCCGGAGGACTCGAAGCCCAGCACCAACAGGATGACGCCGACCATCAACGCCCAGTTCACCGCGCCGATGTAGATCTGGCCTTGTTCGGCACTGGAGGTGTGCTGAATGTGCATGCGCGGTATGTAACCGAGCTGAATCGCCTGACGAGTCAGGGAGAACGCACCGGAAATCACCGCCTGAGAAGCAATGACCGTGGCCAGGGTCGACAACCCCACCAACGGAATCAGCGCCCAGCTCGGCGCCAACAAGTAGAACGGGTTGCGCGCGGCTTCCGGATCACCCAGCAGCAAGGCACCCTGGCCGAAGTAGTTCAGCACCAGCGCCGGCAGCACGAGGATAAACCACGCACGGGCAATCGGCTTGCGACCGAAGTGGCCCATGTCGGCGTACAACGCTTCGGCACCGGTCAGTGCCAGCACCACCGCGCCGAGGATCGCCACCCCCATGCCCGGGTGCACAATGAAGAAGCGCACGCCCCAGACCGGGTTCATCGCTTGCAACACTTCCGGGTGTTGCATGATGCCGTAGACGCCCAACGCCCCCAGCACGACAAACCAGGTCACCATGATCGGCCCGAACAGAATGCCGATCCGCGCAGTGCCGTGACGTTGTATCAGGAACAGCGCCACCAGCACGATCAGCGACAGTGGCACCACCCAATGGTCGATACCCTCGAAAGCCAGCCCCAGGCCTTCAATTGCCGAGAGTACGGAAATCGCCGGCGTGATCATGCTGTCGCCATAGAACAACGCCGCGCCGATCAGCCCGCAGATCACCAGCAACGCGCGCAACTTCGGATGCCCGGCCGCAGCCCGCCGAGCCAGGGCGGTCAAGGCCATGATCCCGCCTTCGCCCTGGTTGTCGGCACGCAGCACGAACAGCACGTATTTGATTGAAACGACCCAGATCAGCGACCAGAAAATCAGCGCCAGAATCCCGAACACGCCGTCATGGTCAACCGGTACACCATAGTGACCGGAAAACACTTCTTTGAGGGTGTACAGCGGGCTCGTGCCGATATCGCCATAAACCACGCCGACCGCCGCGACCAGCATGCCGATCGGCTTTGCCGCCGAATGCTCAGAGCCCGCTGCCTGACTACTTGCCTGCCCCATCCAAAACTCCTACTACTCAGACCCGGACTTCTTATAAGAAGCACTATGCTTTGCCGTGCAGCATGCGCTGTTTTACTTGAGGTTACAGACGTTTTGTTGACTGTAAAAATTCGGTAAAGCGTAACGGCGAGAAGCATAGCGCAGCACTCGTCGTATTTCCCTGCATAAAGCTGGTCAAGTGCGCCTCTCATCGCTAGAATTGCGCACTTTTTGACCAGAGACGCAACATAGCGTCCGTCTGTCGCCTTGCCGTCTTCGGCTGGAGGCGTCACAAATACCGAGGTTAGACATGTCCACCACTCCTGCGCCGGCCAATCCAAAAGTTGGCTTCGTATCCCTGGGTTGCCCCAAAGCACTGGTCGACTCCGAGCGCATCCTTACCCAGCTGCGCATGGAAGGCTATGACGTTGTGTCCACTTACGAGGACGCCGACGTCGTGGTGGTCAACACCTGCGGCTTCATCGACTCGGCCAAGGCTGAGTCTCTGGAAGTGATCGGCGAAGCCATCAAGGAAAACGGCAAGGTCATCGTGACCGGCTGCATGGGCGTCGAAGAAGGCAACATTCGTAAAGTGCACCCAAGCGTGCTGGCCGTGACCGGTCCGCAACAATACGAGCAAGTGGTCAACGCCGTGCACGACGCCGTGCCACCGCGTCAGGATCACAACCCGTTGATCGACCTAGTGCCGCCGCAAGGCATCAAGCTGACCCCGCGCCACTACGCCTACCTGAAGATTTCCGAAGGCTGCAACCACAGCTGCAGCTTCTGCATCATCCCGTCGATGCGCGGCAAACTGGTCAGCCGCCCGGTCGGTGACGTGCTCGACGAAGCTCAGCGCCTGGTCAAGGCCGGCGTCAAAGAGCTGTTGGTGATCTCGCAAGACACCAGCGCCTACGGCGTCGACGTGAAATACCGCACCGGTTTCTGGAACGGCGCGCCGGTGAAAACCCGCATGACCGAACTCTGCGAAGCCCTGAGCACCCTCGGCGTCTGGGTTCGTCTGCACTATGTTTACCCGTATCCGCACGTCGACGAGCTGATTCCGCTGATGGCCGCCGGGAAAATCCTGCCGTACCTGGACATCCCGTTCCAGCACGCCAGCCCGAAAGTCCTGAAAGCGATGAAACGCCCGGCCTTCGAAGACAAGACCCTGGCCCGCATCAAGAACTGGCGCGAAATCTGCCCGGACCTGATCATCCGCTCGACCTTCATCGTCGGCTTCCCAGGCGAAACGGAAGAAGACTTCCAGTACCTGCTGAACTGGCTGACCGAAGCTCAACTGGACCGCGTCGGCTGCTTCCAGTATTCGCCAGTCGAAGGCGCACCGGCCAACCTGCTGGACGCGGCCATCGTGCCGGACGACGTCAAGCAAGACCGCTGGGACCGCTTCATGGCGCACCAGCAAGCCATCAGCTCGGCTCGCCTGCAAATGCGCGTCGGCCGTGAAATCGAAGTGCTGGTCGATGAAGTCGACGAGCAAGGCGCGGTTGGCCGCTGCTTCTTCGATGCCCCGGAAATCGACGGCAACGTGTTCATCGACAACGGCAGCAACCTGAAACCAGGCGATAAAGTCTGGTGCAAAGTGACCGACGCCGACGAATACGACCTGTGGGCTGAACAGATCTAAACGCAAAAAATACGAAAAGCCCTGCTCTCTTGACGAGATGCGGGGCTTTTTTAGGTCTATCGTTTTGTGAGAGAAAGAACTCGCGTCATCCACGGAAGAGAGGCCAGCGGGCATGCGTCAATACTCGGTCATTCACACACCGAAACAGAGCGACTACGAAGAACTCACTCAGGTCTGGGAAGCCTCGGTGCGCGCCACTCATGACTTTCTGCCGGACAGCTACATCGAACTGTTGAAGAATCTGGTGCTGACCCGCTACCTCGATGCGGTGATGCTGATCTGCACCAAAGACCCGCGCCAGCGCATCACCGGGTTCGCCGGGGTCGCGGCGGGCAAGATCGAAATGCTCTTCATCGACCCGGCTCACCGCGGCCAGGGCCTGGGCAAGCAGTTACTGCGCTATGCGATGGAACACCTGAATGCCAATGAACTCGACGTCAACGAACAGAACCCGCAAGCCCTGGGTTTCTACTTCAAACAGGGCTTCGAAGTGATCGGTCGTTCGGAAGTCGATGGTATGGGGCAGCCTTATCCGCTGCTGCACATGCGTTTGCGCCAAAACCAGCAACATTCGCGGCATGGCTGACACCACACGGAACAACTGTGGGAGCGAGCCTGCTCGCGAATGCGGTGTGTCATTCAACAGATAATTGACTGATCTACCGCTATCGCGAGCAGGCTCACTCCCACAAAAAGCTTTACGGCGCAAATGGAGCCGGGATTAACCGGCGCCAGGCAGGTACAATGCCCACCCCTTTTTTGTTACGGCCCTGTCATGACTGACCCGATTCGTCTCTCCAAACGCCTCATCGAACTCGTCGGCTGTTCCCGTCGGGAGGCTGAGCTGTTCATCGAGGGCGGCTGGGTCACCGTGGACGGTGAAGTCATCGACGAGCCGCAGTTCAAGGTCGAGAACCAGAAAGTCGAGCTTGATCCAGAAGCCAAGGCCACTGCGCCGGAACCGGTGACCATCCTGCTGAACGTGCCCGTGGGCATGGATGCGGAAACGGCCTTGGCAACGATCAGCGCCGAGACCTTGAGCGAAGAACACCGCTTCAGCAAACGTCCGCTCAAGGGCCACTTCCTGCGCCTGACCGCCAGCACCGACCTGCAGGCCAACGCCAGCGGTCTTTTGGTGTTCACCCAGGATTGGAAGATCCTGCGCAAACTCACTGCCGACTCCGCCAAGATCGAGCAAGAGTATGTGGTCGAAGTTGAAGGCGACATGGTGGCTCACGGCCTCAACCGCCTGAACCACGGCCTGACCTACAAGGGCAAGGAACTGCCGCCGGTCAAAGCCAGCTGGCAGAACGAAAACCGCCTGCGTTTTGCGATGAAGAACCCACAACCGGGCGTCATCGCCCTGTTCTGCCAGGCCGTAGGCCTGAAGGTTGTCGCCATCCGCCGCATCCGCATTGGCGGCGTGTCCATCGGCAAAGTGCCGTTGGGCCAATGGCGTTACCTGTCCGGCAAAGAGAAGTTCTAAGACTTTTCACGCCGCCACACATTTTGGCGCCGCTGTTTATGCGGCGCCCACTGCTGAATATCAGGACTGCACACCATGATTCATAACGACGTACTGCGCAGCGTGCGCTACATGCTCGACATCAGCGACAAGAAAGTCATCGAGATCATCAAGCTCGGCGGCATGGACGTGACCCTGGAAGACCTGGTGACGTACCTCGACAAGAAAGAGGAAGACGAAGAAGGCTTCGTACGCTGCCCGGATGAAGTCATGGCGCATTTCCTCGACGGCCTGGTGACCTTCAAGCGCGGCAAGGACGAAAGCCGTCCGCCGCAGCCGATCGAAGTGCCGGTGACCAACAACATCATCCTGAAGAAACTGCGTGTGGCTTTCGAACTGAAAGAAGACGACATGCACGCGATTCTCAAGGCCTCCGAGTTCCCGGTGTCCAAGCCTGAGCTGAGCGCACTGTTCCGCAAGTTCGGCCACACCAACTACCGCCCGTGCGGCGACCAGTTGCTGCGCAACTTCCTCAAGGGCCTGACCCTGCGCGTTCGCCCGCAGTAAATCGCCCACGAACCTGTAGGAGCACAGCTTGCTGGCGAAGGCGATCTCGAAAACGCCATCGCCAGCAAGCTGTGCTCCTACAGGGTAGCGACATAGCGCTTCATTCCTCGCAAAAATAGTGGCTCCGCTTCCGGCGGCTGACGACTAGGGTGTATTGACCCTCAGCTCTCAGGATTCGCCATGCACCCGTACTTTTCCCTGCAAGGCCGCACCGCTCTGGTGACCGGCGGCACCCGTGGTATCGGCAAAATGATCGCCAAGGATTTTGTCGAGGCTGGCGCCACCGTGTACGTCTGCGCCCGGGATGCCGAAGCCTGTCAGCAAACGGCTGATGAATTGAGCGCATTCGGTTGTTGCCACGGAGTGGCGGCCAACCTGGCCACCGAAGAAGGCGTGCTTCAACTGGCTACGCGACTGGGCGAGCAGATCACTCATCTGGATATTCTGGTGAACAACGCCGGCACCACGTGGGGCGCGCCGCTGGAGAGCTACCCGGTCAAGGGCTGGGAAAAGGTCATGCAGCTCAACGTGACCTCGGTGTTCAACTGCATTCAGCAGTTTTTGCCACTGCTGCGCAAGGCCGGTTCGGCAGCGAATCCGGCGCGAATTATCAATATCGGTTCAGTGGCGGGCATTTCGTCCTTCGGCGAACAGGCCTATGCCTACGGGCCAAGTAAGGCCGCCCTGCATCAACTGTCGCGAATTCTCGCGCGGGAGCTGGTGAGCCAGCACATCAACGTCAACGTCATCGCACCGGGGCGTTTTCCGAGCAAGATGACTCAGCACATTGGCAATGATGAGCAGGCGTTGGCCGATGACACAGCGTTGATTCCAATGAAACGCTGGGGCCGGGAGGAAGAGATGGCGGCGTTGGCGATCAGTCTGGCGAGTACGGCTGGCGCTTACATGACGGGGAATATCATCCCTTTGGACGGTGGGTTTAGTCTTTAGATCGGCAGCGCGGCCAATCGCGAGCAAGCTTTGCTCCTACGGGGATTGCGTTCAATCTGTAGGAGCAAAGCTTGCTCGCGATGGCGGACGACAGGCACCACCGATCCTGCGGCTGCTCGGGTTATCATGCCCGCCCTCACCCCGCCTCGACCCCAGACCATGACCTACAACGTTTCCCCCATCGGCTTTGTGCGCTCCTGCTTCAAGGAGAAGTTCGCCATCCCGCGCCAACCACAACTGGCTCCGGCCGCCCGCGGCGTACTGGAACTGGTGGCGCCGTTCGATCAGGGCGATGCGGTGCAAGGTCTGGAGCAGGTCAGCCACGTGTGGCTGCTGTTCCTGTTTCATCAGGCACTGGAAGAAAAGCCACGGCTGAAAGTCCGCCCTCCTCGTCTCGGCGGTAACAAATCCATGGGCGTGTTCGCCACCCGCGCGACCCATCGGCCCAATGGCATCGGCCAATCCGTGGTGAAACTGGATAAGGTTGAAGCCAATCGCCTGTGGATATCCGGCATCGACCTGCTGGACGGCACGCCGATTCTCGACATCAAACCCTACGTTCCTTACGCCGACATCATCGATACCGCCTCCAACAGCATCGCCAGCGCTGCGCCGCAGCTGATTCCCGTGCAGTGGACGGATTCAGCGCTGCAACAGGCTCACGGCCATGCTCAGCGCCTTGAAGAACCGCTGGTGGAACTGATCGAGCAATGCCTGGCACAAGACCCACGTCCGGCGTACCAGATTCCTACACCCGAACGGGAATACGGCGCACAGTTCTGGGATCTGGACGTGCGTTGGCATTATCCCGAAGCCGGGGTAATCCGTGTCCTCGAAGTCATCCCTGTACCCGATTTGTAGGAGCTGAGCTTGCTCCGGGCGGCGATCCGACGATGGCGATCTCCAGGACGCCATCGCCGGCAAGCCATGCTCCTACAGGACCATAAAAAAGCCCCCATTTGCCTGCATAGGCAATGGGGGCTTTTCAGTGATGCGGTGTACTTACTTCTCGACGAACGCTCGCTCGATCAGGTAATCACCCGGCTCGCGCATCCGCGGCGACACTTTCAGGCCGAAGCTGTTCAGCACTTCGCTGGTCTCGTCGAGCATGCTCGGGCTGCCGCACAGCATGGCGCGGTCGTCCTGCGGGTTGATCGGTGGCAGACCGATGTCGCTGAACAGCTTGCCGCTGCGCATCAGGTCGGTCAGGCGACCTTCGTTCTCGAACGGCTCGCGGGTCACGGTCGGGTAGTAGATCAACTTGTCACTCAGGGCCTCGCCGAAGAACTCGTTCTGCGGCAAGTGCTCGGTGATGAACTCGCGGTAAGCGACTTCGTTGACGTAACGTACGCCGTGGCACAGGATCACTTTTTCGAAACGCTCGTAGGTTTCCGGGTCCTGGATGACGCTCATGAACGGCGCCAGACCGGTACCGGTGCTGAGCAGGTACAAATGTTTGCCAGGCTTCAAGTCATCCAGCACCAGCGTGCCGGTAGGCTTTTTGCTGATGATGATCTCGTCGCCTTCCTTCAGATGCTGCAGCTGGGAAGTCAGCGGCCCATCAGGCACCTTGATGCTGAAGAACTCGAGATGCTCTTCCCAGTTCGGGCTGGCAATCGAGTAAGCGCGCATGAGCGGCCGGCCGTTGGGCTGTTGCAGGCCGATCATCACGAACTGACCGTTCTCGAAGCGCAGGCCCGGGTCGCGGGTGCACTTGAAGCTGAACAGAGTGTCGTTCCAGTGATGAACACTGAGGACACGCTCGTGGTTCATGTTGCTCATGTACGTGGGACTCCTGGAGATTTGGTCAGCGCATGCTCTGCGCCCGCTCTGCGAAAAATGAGCTGCTGTGCGCAATTGCATCGCATTCTAATGGCAGCCACAATATCTGTTAACTGGATTATTAAGATAAGGGTTATCGGTTATATCGATATGCGATTTACTCTCCGTCAACTTCAAGTATTCGTCGCCGTCGCCCAGCAGGAAAGCGTATCCCGTGCTGCGGGTCTGCTCAACCTCTCGCAATCGGCGGCGAGCACCTCGATCACCGAGCTAGAGCGTCAGTCCAGCTGTCAGCTGTTCGACCGCGCCGGCAAGCGGCTGAGCCTCAATGCCCTCGGCAAACAACTGCTGCCGCAAGCGGTGGCGCTGCTCGACCAGTCCAAGGAAATCGAAGACTTGCTCAATGGCAAGTCGGGATTCGGCTCTCTGGCGGTCGGCGCGACCCTGACCATCGGCAATTACCTGGCCACCTTGCTGATCGGCAGCTTCATGCAGCGCCATCCGGAAAGCCAGGTGAAGCTGCACGTGCAGAACACTGCCAACATTGTGCAGCAGGTCGCCCACTATGAAATTGATCTGGGTCTAATCGAAGGCGACTGCAGTCATCCGGACATTGAAGTGCAGAGCTGGGTCGAGGATGAACTGGTGGTGTTCTGCGCGCCCCAGCATCCACTGGCCAAGCGCGGCACGGCGACCATGGAAGAGCTGACTCATGAGGCCTGGATTCTGCGGGAACAGGGCTCCGGCACGCGACTGACCTTTGACCAGGCCATGCGTCACCATCGCAGCTCGCTGAATATCCGGCTGGAACTGGAACACACCGAAGCGATCAAGCGTGCGGTGGAATCCGGGTTGGGGATTGGCTGTATTTCGCGTCTGGCGCTACGCGACGCGTTCCGCCGCGGCAGCCTGGTGCCCGTGGAGACCCCGGATCTGGACCTGGCGCGGCAGTTCTATTTCATCTGGCACAAACAGAAATATCAGACGTCGGCGATGCGTGAATTCCTCGACCTGTGCCGCGCTTTCACCGCCGGGGTTCAGCGCAGCGACGAGATCGTTCTCCCCTCCATCGCTTAAAGCAGGATGACTGCCCAGACCAGCGCGATCATGGTTAACGCCACTAACTGAGCGGCGCTGCCCATGTCCTTGGCATTTTTGGACAATGGGTGCAACTCAAGGGAAATGCGGTCGATGGCCGCTTCCACTGCCGAATTGAGCAATTCGACAATCAACGCCAACAGGCAGACTGCAATCAGCAACGCCTGCTCGACGCGACTGACGTTCAGGAAGAACGACAGCGGGATCAGTATGACGTTGAGCAACACCAGTTGCCGAAAGGCCGCTTCGCCGGTGAAGGCTGCGCGCAGACCGTCCAGCGAATAACCGGAGGCGTTAAGGATGCGTTTTAGGCCGGTTTGGCCTTTGAAAGGTGACATAAAGTAGGCAACTGACCAAAAAGGAAGTGGGAAAGCTAGAGTAAGCAAAGTCAAAAAAGCGTGAACGCGCCGCGCCTGCTTAGCTCGAAATTGACTCAAGTTGTTGCAGAAGCAAAGCTGCCTGGGTCCGGGTCCGCACATTCAGCTTGCGAAAAATCGCTGTCACGTGAGCCTTGATCGTCGCTTCGGAAACGCTCAGCTCGTAGGCAATCTGCTTGTTCAACAAGCCTTCACAGACCATGGTCAGAACACGAAACTGCTGAGGCGTCAGGCTCGCAAGACCTTCGCTGGCGGCCTTGGCTTCGGCGGAAACGCTGACCGCCTCGAACGCCTGGGGCGGCCAGAACACATCACCATCGAGCACCGCGCGTACGGCTTTCTGGATGACGCTCAGATCACTGGACTTGGGAATGAAGCCGCTGGCGCCGAATTCACGAGACTTGACCATGATCGAGGCTTCTTCCTGGGCCGACACCATGACCACCGGAATTTGCGGATACTGACCGCGCAACAGCACCAGCCCTGAAAAACCGTAGGCCCCCGGCATGTTCAGGTCCAGCAGCACCAGATCCCAGTCGGACTTTTCGTCCAGACGGGTTTCCAGCTCGGCAATACTTGCCACTTCCACCAGTCGGACTTCCGGGCCCAGGCCCAGGGTCAACGCTTGATGCAGGGCGCTACGAAAAAGAGGGTGGTCATCGGCAATCAGGATTTCGTATGTGGCCATTTTTCTAATGATCCTGTTTTTTATGGGACACCCGATGAATTCAGGCCTCACCAACAACTCGAGGTACAGCCACGGAGCTGCACCAACAGGGCACGTTCAACGCCAATCACGTGGCTATCCACGTAAAGAATACGGCGTATCAAACTTGGCCGCGCCCTAATCGGCGCCAAGCATGCCCAGCGAAGCCGGGGTGGTCAAGGTGCATGGCCAGTACAGTCTTTTGCAGTATGGGCGACAATCAAGGCGTGACAGGGGCGCCGATTTACACAAAAGGCATCAGCTCGGCGTGTGCCGGTGTTGAAACATTCATTTCAAGCTGATGTTTGGCATCCAGGTAATGTTGGCTGAACACATCGAAATAAGCGTCCAGCGCCGACGCTGCCTCGGTATCACCCGCCAGATCGAGACACAGTGCCGCCACTTCGGCGGTGCATAAATGCTCGCTGCGGGTCGACCGGCGCAACCGGTACCGCGACAGTTTCTCGGGCAACAGGCTCAGGATCGGAAGACGATCAAAGTAGGGGCTTTTGCGGAAAATCTTCCGGGCTTCTGTCCAGGTGGCATCCAGCAGAATGAACAGCGGACGCTTCGAACGATCGGCATCAACGCTGTTTGTGACACGCTCGGGTTCGACGTACTCACCCGGAAACACCAGATAGGGTTGCCATTGCGGGTCGGCCAGCAGCGCCAGCAGTTGCTCATCAACTTCCGTACGCGACCAGATGAACGCATGGTTGTCGCGCACCACATCGGCGATCAACCAACCGGTGTTGCTCGGTTTGAACACTTCCTTGTTGGTCATGATCAGGCAGACGCCAGAGCGGGCCTCGACTTGCGGGCGCCAGGCGCACAGGCAGTGGCTCTCGATCACGCGGCAGGCTCGGCAACGCGGCGCCCTCCAGCCTCGAGCCTGAATCGGCTTGATACCCTCTTCCTCTCGCTCATCGCGCAAGCGGGCGACTGCGTTTGCAGCAAAACGTGGGGTTGCAGGGTTCATCGCAGGCAACGCCGGCAGGGGAAGAAAATCGACACGAAAAACACTCGGCAGGGCAGAAAGTGGCGGGAGTTTATCAGAGCAGCCGGCGCAAGCCTGTACCGTCCAGGCCTCGTCCCCTATAATTCGCCGCCACTGAACGCACAGTCATGTGACGGGTCGAACCACCAGTCACTGAACCAGGAGAGTTTCATGCTGCGCCTTATCGTTCCCACCGCTGCCATTTTGCTGGCGTCGTCCTTCAGCGCTCAGGCTGCTTCCTTGAGTGAGCAGAATCTCAACAGAGAGCTGCGAAACGTCGCCACACAAAGCAGTGTTGGTACTCCACGGGCGATCAACGAAGACATTCTTGATCAGGGCTACACCGTCGAAGGCAACACGCTGATCAACCATCTAAGCGTACAAAGCAGCCACGCCAACAAAATGCGTGCCGACCCGAAAGCCGTGTATTTCCAGCTTGGCGCCTCTGTATGCAACAACCCATCGTTCCGCAAACTGATGGCCAAGGGCGCCGTCATGCGTTACGACTTCACTGAGGTGAAGACCAACCGTTCAGTCGGCTCCGCCAGCTATCAGGAATCGGACTGCCCGAAAGCGGCTCCGACCAAGAAGAAGTAGTCATCGGGGATTGGCGCGCCGCTGTTCATCCTCGGCGCGCAGTTCTGCCAACAACGCCTGCAAATAACGTGAACGTCGGTCGGCGCCCTCCAGACGCCGGCAGCACTCCTCTTCGAGACTCAAATGATTGGTCTCGGCCGATGACTTCAGTAATCGATACAATTGCGTATCGATCTCCAGAATGACTCTGGCCATCGCTTCCCGCCTCCTTGCACCTCGAATCCTTGAACCGCTTGTACCGTACGCCCTGCCTTTGACGCAAAACGGTTGTGTCGTGCCTGTAATTAGTAAATCAGACTGTCGGACGCCCGCCTCGCGTTCAGACGAGCGGTGAAAGCACCTTGCAAATCACCAATAAGCGGTTGCCAGGAAAGACTTTGCGGCGCAATGATCAAGTCAGCGAAAAACGCCGCGAGGGTCTAGATTCATAGAGTTCACGTTTACTTTTCAGGGCAGGAAAGGGGCTGCCCAAAACGCGTCTTGTTGTGCGAATGTTTCCTTCATCCAAGGGAAAAACAGAGCCTGTATGGAAGGAGAAGTTGATGCCTTACCAACCGAATGACCTCCTGAGCCGTCATTTTGAAGAAAGCGGCCACGACCTCATCAGCAAGGTCGAAGAGCAACTCAACCTGGTTTCACCCAACAGCCCGAACATCCCGATCTACCGCGACATGATCCTGACCGTGCTACGCATGGCCCAGGAAGATCACAACCGCTGGAATGCCAAGATCACCCTGCAAGCCCTGCGTGAACTGGAACAAGCTTTCCGTGTTCTGGAGCAATTCAGGGGGCGCCGAAAGGTCACCGTTTTTGGCTCGGCCCGAACACCGATAGAACATCCGCTGTACGGTCTGGCCCGGGAACTTGGCGCCGCGCTGGCGCGCTCAGACCTGATGGTCATCACCGGTGCCGGTGGCGGCATCATGGCTGCAGCCCACGAAGGTGCTGGCCTGGCACACAGCTTGGGATTCAACATCACCCTGCCCTTCGAGCAACATGCCAATCCCACCGTGAATGGCACTACCAACCTGCTGCCCTTCCACTTTTTCTTTACCCGCAAGCTGTTCTTCGTCAAGGAAGCCGATGCGCTGGTCCTGTGCCCTGGCGGTTTCGGCACCCTGGATGAAGCGCTGGAAGTGCTGACATTGATCCAGACCGGCAAAAGCCCATTGGTCCCCGTGGTGCTACTGGATGCGCCGGGCGGCAAGTTCTGGCAAGGCGCGTTGGACTTCATTCACCATCAACTGGAGGAAAATCGCTACATCCTGCCAACCGATATGAAACTCGTCAGTCTGGTCTACAGCGCGGAAGAGGCCGTGGAGCAGATCAACCAGTTCTACAGCAACTTCCACTCCAGCCGCTGGCTCAAGCATCAATTCGTGATCCGCATGAATCACAAGCTCAGCGACCAGGCGCTCGAACACATGCAGGAGGCATTTGCCGACCTGTGTCTGAGCGATCATTTCCATCAACACGCCTACAGCGGAGAGGAACACGACGAACCGCGGTTCAGCCACCTGGCGCGACTCGCTTTCACCTTTAACGCCCGTGATCATGGACGCCTGCGGGAACTGGTGGACTACATCAACCTGCCGGAAAACTGGGCGCAGTCCAAACCCCAGGCGCAACAACACACGCGGGAATCGTCCAAGGTTACGTAAGCAAAAAAAAACGGCCCGCTATCGAAATAGCGAGCCGTTTCAGTTAATCGTCCATCCCTCGGCCACTGAACAAGCGGCTGATCATTTCCATGGAATATCCCCGATAACTCAGGAACCTGCCCTGTTTGGCACGTTCCCGGGCGTCTATCGGTAAATGCCCGGAAAACTTTCGCCGCCAGGTGTCTTCCAGTTGTTCCTGCCAGTTGATACCGCTTTCGCGTAAAGCGAGTTCAATGTCGGTACGTTGCAGGCCGCGCAGGCTCAACTCTTCACGAATACGCAAAGGGCCATAACCGGAACGGGAACGGTAGGAAACAAAGCTTTCGAGATAACGGGATTCGGACAGCAGGCCTTCTTCCGTCAAACGGTCGAGCGCCGTGTCGATCATTTCAGGGAGGGCGCCGCGTTGACGCAGTTTACGCGTCAACTCGACTCGACCGTGCTCGCGTCGCGCGAGCAGGTCCATTGCGGTTCGCCGCACCGCGACGAGTGTATCGAGTACGGCGGTCATCGGATCAATCAGATATCAGCGTCAGCCAGATCATCAGCAGTCTCTTTGACTGGCGATGCTTTGACGTCCGGCGCTGGAGTCAACAGCTTGTCGCGCAGTTGCTTCTCAAGTTTCGTGGCGATCTCCGGGTTGTCCGCCAGGAACTTGGCCGAGTTGGCCTTGCCCTGACCGATCTTGGTGCCTTCGTAGGCATACCATGCACCGGATTTCTCGACGAAACCGTGCAGAACACCCAGGTCGATCATCTCACCGTTGAGGTAGATGCCCTTGCCGTAAAGAATCTGGAACTCGGCCTGACGGAACGGCGAAGCTACCTTGTTCTTCACAACCTTGACGCGGGTTTCGCTACCAACAACCTCGTCACCTTCTTTCACCGCGCCGGTACGGCGGATGTCCAGACGAACCGAAGCGTAGAACTTCAGCGCGTTACCACCGGTGGTGGTTTCCGGGCTGCCGAACATCACGCCGATTTTCATACGGATCTGGTTGATGAAGATAACCAGGCAGTTGGCGTTCTTGATGTTACCGGTGATTTTACGCAGCGCCTGGGACATCAGACGGGCTTGCAGGCCCACGTGCATGTCACCCATTTCGCCTTCGATTTCAGCCTTTGGCACCAGCGCCGCCACGGAGTCGACGATGATCACGTCAACCGCGTTGGAACGCACCAGCATGTCGGTGATTTCCAGGGCTTGCTCGCCGGTGTCCGGCTGAGAAACCAGCAGGTCGTCGACGTTGACGCCCAGTTTGCCGGCGTATTCAGGGTCGAGGGCGTGTTCAGCATCGACGAATGCGCAGGTCGCGCCGGCTTTTTGAGCCTGGGCGATCACCGACAGTGTCAGCGTGGTTTTACCGGAGGATTCAGGACCGTAGATCTCAACGATACGGCCTTTTGGCAGACCGCCAATGCCGAGCGCGATGTCCAGACCCAGAGAGCCAGTGGAGATAGCCGGGATCGCCTGACGGTCCTGATCGCCCATACGCATTACGGCACCCTTGCCGAATTGACGTTCGATCTGACCCAGGGCCGCAGCCAAGGCTTTCTTCTTGTTGTCGTCCATTAAAGTCCTCACGTAATCAATAAGGCCTGACGGCCAACACCTGTATAAGTAGCCAGTATTATTCCACAGCGTTTCAGGATCGCCTACCCCTGATTTGAGATTTCTCCAGCAGCATGGCGCAGCAGCCCCTCTAGCGCGGCCTTCACCGTTTGTCGGCGGACCTCGTCACGGTTGCCGGGAAAGTATTGCACCTCGCTGAACACCTGCTCACCTACGCCCCAGGCCAGCCACACGGTGCCCACCGGCTTGCTCGGCGAACCACCATCCGGTCCCGCCACACCGCTGACCGCCACGGCAAATTGCGCCCGGCTTTTCTCCTGCGCGCCTCGGGCCATGGCCTCGACTACCTCGCGACTGACCGCCCCCACCGTCGCAAACAACTCGACCGGGACATTCAATTGCTCGGTTTTCTGGCGATTGGAGTAGGTGACATAACCAGCCTCAAACCATGCCGAGCTCCCCGGAATCCGGGTGATCGCCTCGGCAATCCCGCCACCGGTACAGGATTCGGCGGTAGTGACGTGGGCATTAAGCACCTGCAAGCGTCTGCCAAGTTCAGCAGCCAGCTGAGTGATATCTTTCACGGCTCTCTCCTGATCGAGCGGAATGAGAACTACCGTACACGAGCGCAACGCGCTTGCAAGGCGCAGGATCGATCAAAATGTTAACGAGCGAGGGCTCTGATATAGGCCTGACAAGCCTGCAAGGCAATCAGTCCGCGGTCGCCGGCGTCGGTGATGGCGATAATTCGCTGAGCATGCGCCGGGTCAAGTCGGGCGCGTGCGACTCCATGATCCATGCTGCCGGCTCCGGAGGTGGTTGGCATTGCACAGACAGAGGCGGTGTCATGGGCATCGAGGAGGACTGACAAGCGCACATCAGCAGTGGCAAGACGATCGCGCAGGCGAACTTGATCACGTTGGGCATCGCTAAGCGCTCGGTAATGGGTTTGTTCACTGGCCGACAGCCGCTGCTCCAGCGCCAGGCGCTTGTCCTGCTCGGTCTGTTGCTGCGTCGCGGCTGCCAGGGTCAGTTGATTCAGCGCCTCGGCTTGCACGCTGGCCAGTTCCGCCAGTTGCCGGCCATAGCGCCAATCCTGAAAGCGCCAGGTCAGCGCCGCCGAGCCACCGGCCAACACAGCCAGAAACACAACAACGCCAATGACGCGGTAAGACATCGGCATCAAACCGAAGGCTGGCATAACACCGCCCTCGCACGCGCCCAGAGTTGCAAGCGATCCTGCAAACCGTTCAGGCCGCCGTTGATGCGGCGGGTGATGCTGTTGAACTGGTCGCGGTCAGCCAGTTCGTTGAAGCCATTTTGCTCCCAGAACCACGCGGCTGATTCGGCAGCCCATTGCGGTTGTTCCAGTAGTTCTGGCAGCGCCAACAGACGTTCATCACCGAAGAGTCCGAGACTGCACTGACGGTAATTGTCGCGACCAGTGATCTGAATCAGGCCTCGGCCACGGTACTTTTGACCGTCGCCATCGGGCTCTGGCGTATTGCCAAGGCGTACAGCCAGTGCCCCAGTGTCGTACTTGCTCAAGTATTGAGCGCTGCCCAACTCACGCACGTATTGCAACTGCCCCGACTCGTGACCGACTTGCGCAAGGAAAGCGGCGATGCGTTTGGGGGTGTTGATATTGTGGTGGGTCAGGGCGATGTTGAGTGCAGAAATGAAAACGCCCGCTTGGGAGCGGGCGTTGGGGAATATGAGTTGCAACTGCGCTGAAGTGAGAGGCACGAGTCATGTTCCATTGGCCGTTGTTTTTAACCAGACCGGTGCCAAGGGTTTGCTGGCGTCTTTTGGAAAGTCGGCAAGCGAGGGCCAGTCGCGCAGGTCCTGCCGGTAATCGAGCAAGTCATGATACTGGTCGCTGCTCAAGGTCATCGGAGTACCGGCCGCGTGCTCGTCGCGATCACGGTCAACCAGCCATTGGCTGGCGGCCAGTTCCTGATCCCGCCAGGCTCGAGCAACGGCCTGCGGAGCGCTTGCCTGGATGGCAGGCAGAGGCACGCCACCGCTCGCCAGCCATTGCTGGTATTCATCCCAGAAGCGGTGATGTAGAGGAACGGTTGCCCCGTCGGGCAGACGGATGACCGTGGCCGGGTCTTCAGTGAGTTGATAGTTCATGAAAATAACCTCCTTAAAGTTCGGCATCGGCAGTGGCGTGGATGTAGTAAGACTGTGTAATTACGCCGATATCGGAGTTATCAACCCAGACACCGCGAGTCGAAGCGCCAAGAATTCGAGCATTGCCCGATGAGACTTCATCGCTCCCGGAACGCCACTGCCCAGCGGCCCCTTTCGGCGTCGTGGTAAACAGACTGAAACTTGGAACAGCTCTCTTCTCAACCTTGAAGGTCCACTGAGCCATGGGCTGAGAGGCAAACCCCGTTTGGCCCTGTTTCACTGTGGATATCAATGCACCGTAGGGACCTATCAAGCTTCCGGGTGATACATCCTGGCTGTAGGTTTTCTCGTAATAACGCTGGCACAACATCAACTCTTCGCCAGGGCTTCGGAGTTCGAACGGCGTCGACACCCGCCCCTCTTCCAACTGGATCTGTGCCAGGTCTATAACCTGCAAAACATTCAAGGGCAGGTCGAAGGAGAGCCGCAGAAAGTCATTGCCACTACTTCCCAACGTTTTGCCCGCCAGGGACGGTACTTGAATCGTTGCGCTGTATCGGGTCCAGGACGTTTTGAGTTGAAAGCTGCCAGCCGGCGTCACGGTATCCACACTACCGCCCGCTCCGAAATACTGCGCGACAGTCACATTAAGTTGACGCGCCGTGTCGGCCTTGGCCCAGAACGTCAGCGTCGCGGTTTTCCCCGCCAAGGTCCTGACCGACTCGATAGCCTGGGAAATTTTATGCACGCTGGCGCCGACTCCCGCAGTGATTTGCTGCCAACGCATAAAGTAACGGGGCTCATTGGGTACCTCGACCTGTCCCAGTGCAAAGTTCTGTCGAGAAATGTTCACCCCGGCGTTCCCGTTCCAGTCGCAACGAAAACGGTCAGCGATATAAGCACCGGTGTAAGGCCCCAAGTTGACCGTACCGCGCTGCCAGAAATCGAAGTTGCCGTTAATCACCAGGTTCTTGCGATAAACCTGCACCGGAAAATTCTGTTGCGGGTCGAGTTTGGCCAATTCTTTAATGGCCAGGCTCAGCTGATCAGTTTGATTCTCGGAAGGCATCAGCCCCGCGGCGGTGATGGCGTTGAGAATTTCCTGGGTGACGCTATTGCCCCAACTGGCTGGAATAAGGGAGCCGGGAGTTCCGGCTATCGGGTTTTCATCGGCAAATCTACCGTTGACCAGTCCTGCACTGGGGACGCTTTTTGGATAATCCATTGTTAGTTTTCCCTGTAATAAAGCTTGCATGGCTATTGGCACAACAGCGCAGCAGGTCGTGTTTGACTAAAAACAAAAACGCCCACGGGTAAGTGGGCGTTGGGTACAGCGGATATTTCGAATGAACTAGCCAGCCAGGTCGCTCACCACATTACGGATAGCGGCTATCGCCTCATCACTGACTTGATTGGCGAGATCGGTTTGGCCTTTGGCGATTTGCGCTTTGATTTGTTCTTTAGCCTTCAACCGAAGGGTTCGAAGTGTCAGCAGGCTCTCATTGAATTGAGCGGCCTTGGCAATGATCTGATCGGCCGCCTGTCTGGCGGTTCGACCCTTGATGACCCAGGCGGACACCGACAGCGGCACCGCTTTTTTCGGATAGCCTTCAGCAATGAAGGCCTGGGCGTCGGCGGCGGCTTGTGCGTATTCAATGGCGCGTAGCGGGTCGCCAGCCATGGCCTTTCGTGCGTTATCTGCGGCCACATCAATCCTCGCACACAGACGCTCGGCTTCCTGTTGCTCCAGCATCGCCACTACCGAAACATCCACTATCCATTTGTCACCGTCCCAGCCATGGGCTGGAGAGGGTTGGGCAGGACGAAGTCCGTCCTCAAATTGATGAAGCTCTTGAATGACATTCATCGAATCAACTCCCAGGAAAAACTGATATTGATCGCCGCACTGAAATTGACCGCGATGCCCGACGCATACTCAGCTACGGGATGATTCTTGATCCCCATGCTGAACAGCAATTCATCGCTCACGGCACTGGTCGAACCGAGCATGTGTTCGGCCTGATATGACTGCCACAACGAGCGCAACTGCGAATGATCAAAACTGGCGGTGAGGGTCGTTACCGTTACATCGTTGACATAGTTATTGGTAAAGATTGTGCACGGTATCGGAGACGTCCAACCGGCGTCGTGGTTGGAACTGGTGGTGAGCGCGGGCGAGAGAAAACAGTAGTTCCCCCCAACCCAGCCTGCTGATGCGAACGACACACCAGAAATGTCTGTCGGCGAGGGCGAGGGGTTCCCGACGATCAGCCGCGCCGAACGCGCATGGGGATCAAGTGGCAAATAAACGACGCCTGTCCCGTTCACCGTCTGGGTCCATGAGAGCCGTGATCGGTTATAGATCCCAAACACAGACGGCACGGTTCCCGGGGCGCCGGTAATGATCCAGGCGACGCACATATCCAACGGGGTCGACTGAAAGCCACCTCCTGCTACAGCATCCGGTGTGCCCTTCAAGGAAGCAGGCGCGACATCATAAAGACTCCCGCGCTGGGCGTAGAACTTCAAAACGCCGGCCACCACGTGTGCCCTCAGGAAATACCATGTGCTGGGCGATAGATCCGTACTCCAGGCCTGGGTCGTGAACGTACGCGTCCTGCCCAGTTGCCCCGCCACCACTTCCTGGCCGATGCTGATCAACACCCCCGCCGGAACCGACACCTTTCCTCCCATAGTCGCCACAGCGCTCGACGTCACCGGCAAACGCCCATCGGCTGTGGCCACCGTCGGCGGCGGCAATGACCCAATTGGCAATGCCGAATCCAGATTCCAGCCCTTGGCCGAAATGCTCTGAATGGCTTGCAGCAATTGTTTGTAATTCGTCTCATCCGGGGTCAAATCCCCAGCCCTGATGACGTTCACAATCTCCTCCGTCACCCCATTCCCCCAGTCCGCAGGAATCAACGACCCCGGCGTCCCCATCAACGGGTTCTCATCCACAAACTTCCCATTCACCAACCCGGCGCTGGGCACACTGTTCGGATAATCCATCTCTCTACTCCCTAGTCATAATTGATGTGCACCTTGGTATGCGCCGGCGCACTTCGATGGATCAGGCATTCCAGTGCAGACCCTGGATTCACGCCGAAGCGCTCTCCCCAGTAACTCGCACCAAAACGCCGACCCAGCAGCAGCCGGCCACCGGTGTTGAGCGTCCACATGAAATGCGCTTGCCATGTTCCGAAATGCGCCTGGCCAAACCGGGCCCGTCCCATTCGCGGGACTTCAAGCTCGGTGATGGTGGCGTTCGGGTAGCCCTGACTCTTGGCGATCTCGACGTAGTAGCTGATGGCCTGGCTGCCAACCGCCAGCAGTCGACGGCGTACGGCGAGGCGGCGGTCGTCGAACAGTGGCGTTGCGCCCAGGCACGGGTCGGGCAGGTTCATCACGCGCTCCCAGTCCGGCACCAGTTCACTGACGCCAGCCGGGTCCATTTCGTTGAGCAGGTCAGCGGCGCGAGCGTCGAGGCGGGCCAGTTCCTGGGCGACGCCTTCAAGGACTTCTTCGAGTTCCGGGACCCGCTCGGGGTCCCACGCAGGGCCGCTGGGTAGCAGGCTGCGCAGTTGGGCCTGGTATTGCGCGGTGGTTCTGATCACTGCCATACGCAACCTCCGAAGGTCAGCAACTGGTTGCTCTCGGCTTCGACGTCGGCGGTAGGTGATTTGAGATCGTGATCACTTTCGCCGGTTGCGCTGCTGATCGCTTCACGGATGTGACTTACCAGCAAGGTGTCGCCCAGGCCGCCTTCGCGGTTATGCAGATCGCGCAGTTGCGCCTCAACGGCGGCGCGTACGGCCGTGGTGTCGGGCTTCAGGCTCAACCGGTAGGTTACCGGCACTTGTACCGGCGGCAGCACACGCAATTCGGCGGTGACCGGGCGCAGAGGTTCGATGTAGGCCTGGACCTCAGCCAGTTGTTCTGGATTGGGCACGGGTTGCGCATCGTCGTCCCGCATGATGTACAGACTGACAATACCGGGGCCGGGATAGCTGCCGCGACACCAGGCACGGGTCACCCCCGGACATTCAAGCGCCCAGGTTTCGTAGTCTTGCGCCGAACCACCGTGAGGAATGATCCGGTAAGAACGAATCACCCGGGACCGCAGGGACTCCAGACTTTCCCGAGCGATTCCGCCGGTCAACCCCGGCGCCAGCACCGTGAAGCTGTTGCCGATAATGCCCAGAATCGGCTGCACCGGAATCAGCGTCATGCCGGCGTCGGCATTCCCGAGGCTGCCGGCGTCGAGGGCGGCGATGGTGGTGCTGTTCAAGCCACTGCTGGTGGTGCGGGCAGAAGTGACTTTGTAAATGCGACCGTCGTTCGATTGCAGCAGAGTATCGACGTCCAGCACAGCGCCAGCGCTGGCGGTAAAGCTGACGCTGCCACTGGCCGATTGTGCGGCTTTGCGCGGCTGGTTAAGACGCAATGCGGCGATCCGTTCCAGGGTCGACTCATCGGCCTTGTCCGGGAGGATCTGCTCGGCGATCCAGTTCAGATAGCCATACAGGCCATAGGCGGCGCCACCGAGGGTGCGGGCCAGCACTTGCGCATCGGACTGGCGCAGCGAATCGCTGGCCAGGTCGCTTTGGGTGCGCTTGATCAGCACCGGCAGCGAAGGGGTTTCAAACGGCATAGATCACCTGCCAACTGTTATCAGGGTTGATGTCCAGGCGCTCGCCGTCGGCCAGGGTCAGGACCGTGCGCAGGTTCAGGCGCTGAGCGTCGAGGCGTTCGCTGATGATGTCGATGGCGCTGCAGTGGCCGTCGTCGATCAGCCATTGCAAGGCTTCGCGTGCGTAGAACTCGGCGTCCATCTGGGTCTGTCGGGTCAGCTTGACCCGACGCAGCAGCCACAGGCGTGAGCCGATACGATCGTCCGCGACCGTAGGAAAAGTGTCGCCCCACCAACCGAAACGTTCTTCGTCATCGAGGGCATCGTCATCGGCGGCGCGGCGCCAGGTGAACAGGCTGATCAGCACCGAACGGGTCAGTGCGGCGTGGAGGTTTTGGCTGATAAACATCACTGGCCTCCTGCCGGCACGCCGGTCTGGCCGTTGCCCGCCTGCACGCCGACGTGTACGTGCTTGATCTGGCTGATGCCTCCGGCAATCTGATCGCCCTGAGAGACGATTTTGCCGGTCTGGGTCAGGCTCGGTGTGTCGATGTTTACCGCGGTGCTGGCGCGGATGTTCAGGGTGGCGGTTTCGATGTCGATGATCCGCCCACGC
Source organism: Pseudomonas sp. LS2P72 (assembly GCF_054897865.1). NCBI lineage: Bacteria > Pseudomonadati > Pseudomonadota > Gammaproteobacteria > Pseudomonadales > Pseudomonadaceae > Pseudomonas > Pseudomonas sp. LS2P72. The sequence continues at coordinate 1,870,456 of NZ_CM142708.1, read as the reverse complement.
TTGAAGTGGATCTTGTCGCCTTCGTCGGTGTAGATCGCGACTTCGCCCTGGGCCAGTGCCTTGAGGCGATAGCGGCGGTCGGCGACCACCAGCACGATGGCGTGAGAACGATCACCGCCCAGAAACGTCGCGATGCCTTCAGCCCCGGCCAGCGGATTGCTGGTGAAACCGTAAGGTTCGAAGTGCTCCATGTCGTCGTTCACTTCGCCGGCGGTGAGGCGCATTTGCAGGGATTGAAGCTTGGTGGCCGAGTTGGCGAGCACGACAGTGCCGCGCGCCAGGAGGCGTGTCAGTAGGCTCATGTTGATTACCTTGTAGGAGCGAGGCTTGGCGGGGTGTCAGGTTTTGGGAGGCACCGGATTCGCATCGAAGGTGTAAGGCGGAGCCACTTGCAGCGTGGTGACCGAGCCCTGTTCGGACAGCGAGTAAGTCACCTTGGAGATCAGCATGTCATGGTCGAAACCCAACACCTTGTCGATCACCCGCACCAAGGTGTTGTGCTTCCACAAATCACCGTTGGACTGCCGCCAGCCTTGTACCCGATAGGTCGTGGTGCCGGCCTTGCCGACGCGAATAGCGCTTTCCCAGTCGGCACGTTGCTGCGCCAGTTCCCGGGTCAATTGCGCGCTTTCGCTGATCACGGTGATCCGCTTGCGCCCGATAATCGGGTCGGTGGAAACCCCGGACACTTCGCTCACGGCCGCACCGCTCTTCTCCTCGCCGCCCTTGTGCTGGCCAATCACCCGGTACTCGGAGAACACCTGACTGAAGTCCATCGGCGCGTTGGCCGACAGAATGTTCTTGCCCAGCTCAAGCACATCACTGGCTCGCCCACCGCTGCCCGGCCGGGCCAGTACCACCCGGCCTTCGGCGTCATCGGTGGAAAACACCCGAAACAGCGTGAGCAAACGGTCGATCGACTGAAAGACCGTTTCCCCCGGCACGATGGTGTGGCTGCCGAGTCGCGCGGTGTCGGGGATTTCACTGACCACTTTCCCGGCATAAGGCGAGGCCAGCGCCTGAACGATGCTGAGCAACGATTGCTGATGCCATTGGTTGGGTGTGTTGATCGCCGCGCAGTCCACCAGGTCCTGAGTCTTCGAACTGCCTTCGATACTCAGGCTGATCTGCCGCCCGTCATAGCTGATCGGCGCCTTGAACACATACCCACTGAGCACCAGATCGCAGCCGATTCGTACTTGGCAGGGCGCACCCGGGCGGATCGGCCGGTCGACCGTCTGCCCCGGCCATTGCCAGGTGATGTCGAGTTTGAAAGTGCGGAACTGACGCTCCAGGTCTGCGGTGATTTCAACGCTTTTCCAGCCGCCGTACTCCAAACCATCAACGGTCAGCAACACACTGTTGTCGAGTTCATTCATGGTCTATTCCCCCAGGACTTTTACGTCGTCCAGCGGCAGAAACCCCGGATGAATAATGCCGTTGCGCTGTAGTACTTCAGCGATTCGCGTGGCGTCTCCACTTTGCTGATAGATCACGACCAGCCCCGGAAGGCTTTGCTTGAAGGATTTGCTGACCAGTCGAACGCCCGACGACGCGACCGCCTTCAAATGCGCGCGAAGGGCCTGACGCAGATTGCTCATCGCCAGATAGTGCGCGGGATCCGCCTTGGCCTCGGGCAGCTTGAACACTTCCTCAAGTGCCGCACGCAAGGCCTCTAAATCGTCGACTACCGGAACGTCCTGGTGCGTGGTCGGTAGCACAGCCTGATGCCCGACCGGCAGGTTGGTGACCCGCTTGACTGCCTGCGAAGCCACCGGCATCGACGCGACCCACTGGGCCACTTGCACAATCAAGGTGTCCTGCACCAGATTGGTCAGCGCCTGGGCCGCAGCAGTGGTGTCTTTGCCGGTGGTCAGCTTCGGCGCGTCGGCCTTCTTGATGGCTTCGACCTGTTGGGAGACGTTGGCAATCACGCCACGATAGCCTTCACGGGCGAAGTCCTTCAGTTCGTTGATGTCGCCGATCAATCCCTTGAATTCCGCCGCCACATCCTTGGGCAGCTCCTTGACGGCTTTGACCAGATCGCTGATCTGCTGGTACTCATTGATCAATGGCTGGAGGTGCTGCTGAATCACCTCGTAAGCCTCCTTGATGCTGTTGCGCAGGTTGGCAATGCCGATCCGCGCAGCCTTGATCAAGGTCATCGCGTCTTCGAAACGTTTCACTGCGGAGCCCAGCAGGCTGTCGGCCGACACCAGCAATAACTTCTGCGTGCTGACCGCTGCCGTCGGAAACGGCACCGGTTGATCGGGGTAAAACTTCAAGGTAAAGGTCACCAACCCGCCGTCCTGGCGGGTGTGGGTCATGTCGCATTCGCCGACCTTGACCTGCAGGCGCCCCAGCCACGGGTGAACCAGCTCACCACTGCCCTGCTCCAGCGCCTTGAGCAGTTTGTCGCGCTGCTCCAGGCAATCGGGGCCAACGACAAATGCCGTCAAATCGTGAATCTTCGCCTGCAGGCCAAGGCCCTCGAAATATGGCAGATCGCGTTGTGGGTATTCGTGCAACTGGCCCTTTTGGCCGACCGGGTTTTTCGCCTGATCGACCCAGAACCGGACGCCGCGAAACGACGCCGGCATCAAACGATCACGCCAGCTCATTGGAACCTCCAAGGGACAGTGTGCGGTAGCCGATGCGCGAGTTGAGCGCCAGCGCCGGTTGATTGGTTTGCGGCTGATCGGTGCGCATACCGGCCGGCGCATTTTCGAAGCGCACGGTCAGGCCGCCTTCGAGTTGTGTGCGGCTGTTGGCGGCGCTTTGCTGAATCAGGGCGCTGGAGTTTTGTGTCAGGGAGCCAGGCGGCATCGAGGGTTTTTGCGGCAGGTTGCCAGGCAGCACTGACAGGCTTTGTGGTTGCTCGGTGTCGGTGCCAAAAAACGCCGGCGCAAACTTACCGCTACCTTCGGCATTGGTTTTCTCTTGAGCCTCGGTCAGGCCTTCGACCTTGCCGGTCACGCTGGTGACAAGCTCACCGAAACCACCGGCAAAGAATTCCTTGATCGGCGCGACGACGCTTTGCAGCTTGTCCCACCATTGGCTGAACCATTCGGTGATCGGCTCCCAACGCTTTTTGATCTCCTCCAGTGGAAACCAGTCAAACAGGCTGCGCAGCGTGTCGTACATCCCCAGCGCCGGGACCTTGATGCCGTCCCAGATCCCGGAAAACAGTTCAGTGATCGCGCCCCAGCCGGCGATGATCATCTCCCGCGGCGACCAGTCGAACAGGCCGTGCAGAAAGTCCATGGCCGGCACCGACAGCGCTCTGAGCAAGTCCCAGATGGCCGAGAACAGGCCTGTCAACGGTGTCCAGTTGCTGATGATCAAACCCAGTGGTGACCAGGAAAAAAGCGTCTGAAAAAAACCGATTACCGGCGTGGCCGCCGCTTTGATGACGTCCCAGATCGCCGCGAACACGGCGGTGATCGGTCCCCAATGGCTGATGATTTGCCCAAGCGGCGTGAACGCAAACATCGTCTTGAAGAACTCGACCATGGGCATCACGACCGGAGAAATCTTTTGCCAGAGCCCGGCGAAAAACGCCGATATGGGCTTCCAGTTGGCCACAATCAAACCAGCTGCCAGGGCGATGCCCGTGGCAATCAGCACAATGGGGTTGGTCTTGAGCACCATGCTCATCAGATCGAACACTTGGGTCGCGCCGGTCACGGCGGTTTGCATCGCCGAGAACGCGATGGCACCTGCCGCCAGCCCTTCGACCAGCTTCGGGTTGTCATCGAGCAGAGTGCCAAAACCAACCAGCAAAGGTTGAAGACCTGCCGTTACCGTAGCGACGGCAGGCTGCAAGGCGGTGTTTGCGGCAACCGACACCTGCTCCATCGACCGACTGAACACATTCATGGTTTGCGCGGTGCGGGTCGGCACGCTCGGTACATCGACACCTTTGGCGGCCTCATTGACCTCGGTCAATTGGCCCGTGAACGCAGCGGACGCCTTGATCCCGTCCACGAAGGGCGTGATCACGCTGCCACCCTTGAACAGACCGCTGATATCCAGCTTGCCGAGGCCGGTCTGCTCCAGGTTTTTCTTGAAGCTTTCGACTTTTGCCCGGAGGGCGCCAAGTTTGGGTGACAGTTCATCGATGCCCGTCAGCAGCACCGACTTTTTTTCTTTCTCTTCTATGTCCGCCATCACTGCACCTGCTGCATCGCATTGATCCGTTGCGCGTGCTCCAGCGATTCGCGGAGCACATCCAATGGCCTGGCCATCATCTGTTCGGGGTCAACCTTCCAGAACCAGGCCAGGTCATAGGCGACTGAAATCAGGTCGGTGATGGCTCCGACGCCGCACTCATGAAAAAACTCGCGACAGCCCAGCTCAGCGCGTTGAGGTCAGCCAGGTCCAACTGGTTGACCGACGACGGCGGGATGCCGGCGCACACCGCGATGTATTTGGCCGCGACGTCCATGTCGAGGCTGACTTCTTCGCTCTTGTCGATCTTGTACGGCAGCGCCTTGATCGCTCGAACTTCCTGCACCGTCGGGCGGCGCAGGTTGAGTTCGGTCAAGGGTTCGCCGTGCGCTTCGATCGCAACTTGAAGCTTCACGGCGCCCGTCATTGCCAGGTCCCCTTGATGCCTTCGAATTTCAGTTCGATGGTGGCGTCGTCACCTTTAGAGACAGGCTCTTCAACCAGGTAGGCGCCGGCCAGTACGTAGACTTTGCCGTTGCTGAATTCGCAGGTGACGGTCATGTCGGTGCCTGCGATCAGTTGCTTGAGCGGGAAGTCCGCGGTGTGCAGCGCCGTCACTTTGAACGACGGGGCGATGTCGGTTTCCTTGTAGAAACCCGGTACGACGGTTTCCCGTTTCACAGCCAACAAGGGCGCTTCGCAGCCGCCGTTGATGGTCAGTTGAGCGCCGTCCACTTTGACGTAGCAGGTGCCCGCAATCAGTTGACCCATGGTGTTTCTCCCTTCAAATAAAAAGCCCACGCGAGGTGGGCTGAAATCACACGTTCAAACGCGGTTTTTAAGCGGCGTCGTCGTACTGCAGACGGAACTGGTTGAGCAATGCGAACACGCGCAGACCGTTGATGTAATCCGGCGGGAACAGCACGTTGACCCGGCTCGGGTCCTGCACGTCGCGCTCGACGATCAAGTGCTCAGCGAACAGCTCGGCGTTTTCGACGTGGCCTTCCAGTTCGAGCTTGGCGTACTGGGCAATCAGCTCGCCGCGAATCGTGCTCGGGGTCACGATCGGCTGGCCGGCGCCGAAACGGGTGCCGTCAGAGGCCAGTTTGTGGCGACCGTATTTGCTGGTGATCACGCTTTGCAGACGACGCACGATGAAGGCCGACTGGTGCATGGTTTCGCTGTCCAGGTAGGAATTGTCTGCCTGGCCGTAGGCATTCTTCTGATAGGTGGTAATCGAACGCTGAATGCGCACGTAGCCGCCTTCGTAGTACGCGGTGGCGATCCCGTAGTTGAGCAGCGACTGACGCTCGGTCAGGGTGAAACGCTCGCTGGCGGGTGCCGGGTCGAGACCTGGCAGGCTGCCGCTTTGAGTCGGACGGCTGGCATCGGCGGAGATGAACACCGAGGTGCGCGCAGCCAGTGCGGCGGCCTGAACCCAGAACGGTTGTGGTACGCCCGGTTCCAGCGCCTGAAGGGTCATGTGCTGATCGTTACGCGCCTGGCCGGCAGCGACCAACGTGCCGATGGTGCCGCGCTTGGCGCTGTAGACGTGACCGAACAATTGCTTGGCCCAGGACCAACGACCAGTGCTGTCATCCATGACGGCTTGCCAGGTGTTGAGGGTGCTCAGATCCGACCATGGCATGCAGATAAATTCGAACGGCTCATCGCCCAGCGCCGCCACGGCAGCGACCTGATCCGGCACACCGGCACCGCCGGTCATGGCGGTAATCGCCGATGTCAGACCGGCCGGGGTTTCTTCGCCGTTGCTCTTGCCCAGGCGATTGAATTGCAGGCTGATGTCGTTGCCGCTGTCGCCAGTCCATTTGGCGCTCAGGGTCACGATGCCTTCAACGGCTGCAGCGCTGACCGGCAGATCGGCCGAGGCGTTGATTTTCAGCGCCAGTGCGGTGGCCGCTTGAGCCGCGGAGGCACCATTGACGATGGCCGCTTGAACACGAACGCCGCCAACGTACAGGTTAAGCACTCCGCTTTGAGTGGCCGCGCCGGTCAGGGTCAACACGCCTTTGGCGATGCTGCCTTCGGTGTTGTGCAGCGGCAGGCACCAGATCTCGCCAATCGGGTCGGTCTTGCGCCAGGTTTCGTACATCGAGGCCAGCATCGAGCCTTGACCGCCAATGCTTTTGGCCAGCGCGACGCTGGACACCAACACCAGTTTGCCAACCTCGGCCGGCGCAATGTTGTCGTTGATCTGAGCAACGATCAAACGACGCATGGCCGACGACGCGCTATTGGCGGCCGAATTGTCCATCTCGGCGTAAAACAACGGAACACGAATGTCCGCGGGGATGTTGCTGAATCCGATCGCCATTATTTGGCTCCCTGTGGTTTCGCCGCTTTCACGGCTTTGGTAGTGATATCGCCATCGGCCAGACGTCGACGCCACCAGGCGTTGTCCAGCACTTCACGGCCCTCAAGGGGCAACAGATCGCCCGCTTCCGGGTCGGGCACGGCGCGGCCTGGGGCCGGCAGCACGGTGATGCGTTTGCTCATGGGGTTACGTCTCCAGAGAAAGTCAGTTCCAGGCGTCCGTCGGGGCCTGGGCGTTTCAGATTGGGGTCCGCCGGATCGATCGCATCGACCCGCACGGTGACCCCGGTAAAGGACGACAAGCCGTCCAGTTCACGTTCATGCCAGCTCTCCGCAGGCTGACCAGGCAGATTGCGGCCGAGCTGGAACTCGGCAAAAAAGCGCAGGCGATACAGCACGCGGTTGTTGTTGATGGAAACCCGCTCGCCGCCGTCATAGGCGATGGCGTCGTAATCACTGCCGGGCTTGAAACCCACCAGCGCCCGCCACAGTTCGGCCCGCAGGTCGTGCAACAGATCCAGCGCTTTTGTAGCGTCGGTGGTGTCCAGCACGAGGGTCACTTCGAAGCGGTCGCGAATGGTCTGCCACGTAGCGTTTTGCGCCGCGTTTGCGCCCGCCAGATCGACAATCGGCACCACGTAGGCGCAAGGAGTTGAAAGCGGGGTACTGGCTTGCAACGTTTCGAGGTCGATGCCCGCAGCCACGCGACCGGCGAGGGTGGGGCAGTGATCACGCAGTTGGGCAATCAGTGGAGTGATCTTCATGGTGTTTTCACCGCGCAATAAAAAACCCGCTGGTTGGCGGGTTTGAGTGAAAGGTACTGGCCTTGGGAAACCCGCATCCTTGCGGGTCGGATGCCGGTCGGCACCGCTGCTCGCCATTCCATTGGGCTTGGTGTTCAGTGATCCTGGCGGGTATCTCGCGGCGGCACTTCGCAAACGCCAATCCGTTTGGCCGCCCAGCGTTCATAAAGGCCAATGGCAACATCTGCCCCGGCCATCGCCGTAAGGCAACCGAACGCGCAAGCCGTCCAGATCGACACGCCGGCGGCATACAGCAGCATGATGGCCGAAACCCCGCAGACCATGCAGGCCCCGGACCGCAAGGCCAGACGCCGCAGCAGTGACCAGCCGCGGGCGCCCTCCTTGTCGGCGCGCCACATTTCGCCGGACACCCCGCCCACCAGGGCGAGGACGATGACGAGCCAGATCGGCATGTCCAGCAACGCTTGTTGCTCGTTTGTCATGTCACGCCTCCTGGGGGTGATTGATGAGTGATTGGGTGGTGTGTTTCGGACACAGCCCTGGTGATTAACAATCGCCTCTCAAGCCCAGGGAAACGACTGCCAGTTCTGTTGATGTCAGGGGTTTTAAATAGGCTCAACGATTACGTTGTCGATGAAGGCAAAGTTGGTGTTCGGGTTCTGCTCGTTGGAAAAGGCCAGGGTCGTTCGAGTCGTGGTAGCAGTGAAGTCGTAAGTGATGGTGCTCCACTCGACTGTTACACCGTTAGCGGACGGGGTGTTGAAGGTGACGGTTTGCCCAGCCACTTTCACCTGGATGACACCGTCGCCGGAGCGACCGGCGTAGCGCGAATTACCCGCACTGAAGGTCAATCGGTACTTGGCGCCGACCGTGGTGGCAAAGTTCTGTTGAATGCCGCCGCCGTTGTCATAAACGTAGTTGGCCAGGTCGACAATCGCAACGCCATCCGCGGCGGTCGTGCTGAAGTACTCGGCACCGGACAGAAACGTCGTCCAACCCGTGATGAAGTTGGCTTGCTCCGGGGTATCCAAAATGCAACTACCACTGCAACCTGGCTGTTCAAAGCTGCCGTTGAGCAAAAGGTTGGCGGCAACAGCATTGCCCCCAGCGCCGAGCAGAGCAGCGGACAGCAACAGCGGGGCAACATATTTATTGAAAACGTTCATGGTTCACCTATTGAGTTAATGAGTTATTTGCACTGCTGATGCAGCGCTCATGTCGCTCACAGGCGATCGCTCGAGGCTCGCGGCCTTCACATGATTCAACGTCCCGCATCGGGAACATTTGATCTGGAGTTCGGTGTACTCACCCATTCGGGCGAGAAGTCTTTTGCAATATCCACATCTGCAATCTTTCAACATCTGCAATGCCCTTTGATTTCTGCCGGATCCTTCCTGTTGCTCTTGCGAAGCCGAGACAAGGCTTGATGTGCCTGACGGTAGGTAGGCATTCCAAAAAGCCCGGTCGCCCAGGCTTTTCAGTAATGCGGTCCTTCGCCTTCCTTTAATCCTGTGCACAAAAAAGGAAGCGGACCTTTCGGCGCTACTGGCGCGGTACGAGTCCATTCATATTGTTTTTCCGACCGCGGTCCCTGCCCGCCGGATAACTGCTTGTGGTGCTTTACGCTGCACACCCGGGTCAGTTGCCAACCCTCTGAACCGTTGAGGCCGGTTCATCGCTGCCTTTGTGGTGGAACTAAAGAGCTTCGTTTCGAGCTGCTTTTGAGCTGCTTGAGACAAAGAATATGCATGGATGCATATACAGTCAATGCATAAATGCATTTATTTATGCGCTGAAAATGCACAGGCGCATGAAAGTCCCACAGGCAAAGGCACTGAAGGCTTTTCGGCAGGCGAAAAAAAACCCGCTCGGTAGCGGGTTTTATCTGACTGCGGTGAGGTTAACGGGCGTACATGCCCCACCAGAAGACGTGACCGAGGATGACAATCTGCTCTTCCTGGATTTCCTGGAAGGTGTAGTCCTCGTCCGGATGTTCATCGCGATTGAAGCTGCGCAGGCGTATTCCGGTAGGCAGGCGATAAAGCTGTTTCACCCGCAACTGGCCGTTATGGTTGATGGCATAAAGGTCGCCATCCACGATATCGCCGATCCCGCACTTGCCGGCATTAACGCCGACGGTGGCGCCGTCGCGCAGTACCGGCAACATACTGTTGCCGCGCACCGTCACGCATTTGGCCTGGTCGAACTGAACGCCATTGTGGCGCAGACTTCGCTTGCCGAAGCGCAGACTAGAGCGTTCGCTCTCTTCGATGACGAACCTTCCTGATCCTGCAGCCAATTCAACCTCGCGAAGAAAGGGGACCGATACCTCGTCATCATCGACGGGCGTATCGTCGTCCCACAGACTTATGTCCTTGAGTTCCGAATGCAATTGATCGCGCCCGGTGCTGGCTGCCGGCGCGACATCCGCACGGCCCCGCAACTGGTCGGTGCTGACGGCGAAGTACTCGGCGATCTTCGAGATGTGTTTATCCGAGGGATCGACGATCTTCCCGCTGAGGATCCGCGAGAGAGTGGATTGAGGCACGCCGGTGCGACGGTGAAGCTCCGTGGGGGAGATCCCGTGCTGATCGAGCAGTGCTCTGAGTACGGTAGAAACATTGCGTTTTTGCATAAAGTGCATAGTGCTTGTTCTTTTCGCGGAAGACAAATGCCAAATTGCATAAATTGCGCATATGCCGTGCATAGACAGAAGAAATGTGTCGCAGGGCTTTCATGCCTGCGTCGGGTGGACCGCCCATGTTAACCTTGCGCCCATCGCGGAAAAGCCGGGCCGATGCCCCTCCTTTGCCCTACACCTTTCAACGAATTTGCCTGATTATCCGATGAATAAAGCGCTCTCCGATCTGTCCTCCCACACGCCAATGATGCAGCAGTACTGGCGCCTGAAAAACCAGCACCCTGACCAGCTGATGTTTTACCGCATGGGCGACTTCTACGAGATCTTCTACGAAGACGCGAAGAAAGCCGCCAAATTGCTGGACATCACCCTGACCGCTCGTGGGCAGTCCGCGGGTCAAGCGATTCCGATGTGTGGGATTCCTTACCACGCAGCGGAAGGTTACCTGGCGAAACTGGTCAAGCTCGGCGAGTCGGTGGTGATCTGTGAGCAGGTCGGCGACCCGGCGACCAGCAAGGGGCCGGTGGATCGTCAGGTGGTGCGGATCATCACACCGGGTACGGTCAGTGACGAAGCGCTGCTGGATGAGCGTCGGGACAACCTGATCGCGGCGGTGTTGGGTGACGAGCGTCTGTTTGGCCTGGCCGTGCTGGACATCACCAGCGGCAACTTCACCGTACTGGAGATCAAGGGCTGGGAAAACCTGCTGGCGGAACTGGAGCGGGTCAATCCGGTAGAACTGATGATCCCGGACGACTGGCCGAAGGATCTGCCGGCGGAGAAACGTCGTGGGGTTCGTCGCCGCGCGCCGTGGGATTTCGAACGTGATTCGGCACTGAAAAGTCTTTGCCAACAATTCTCGACCCAAGACCTGAAAGGCTTCGGTTGCGAGAACCTGACCCTGGCCATCGGTGCCGCGGGTTGCCTGCTCAGCTACGCCAAAGAAACCCAGCGCACCGCCCTGCCCCACTTGCGCAGCCTGCGTCATGAACGCCTGGACGACACCGTGGTGCTGGACGGCGCGAGCCGTCGCAATCTGGAACTGGACACCAACCTGGCCGGCGGTCGCGACAACACGTTGCAATCAGTGGTCGACCGCTGCCAGACCGCCATGGGCAGCCGTCTGCTGACCCGCTGGCTGAACCGTCCGCTGCGGGATCTGACCGTATTGCTGGCGCGCCAGACCTCGATTACCTGCTTGCTCGACGGTTACCGCTTCGAGAAACTGCAACCGCAGCTCAAGGAAATCGGCGACATCGAGCGGATCCTGGCGCGGATCGGTCTGCGTAATGCCCGCCCTCGTGACCTGGCTCGCCTGCGCGATGCGCTCGGTGCATTGCCTGAGTTGCAAGTGGCGATGACTGAGCTGGAAGCACCGCACATCATTCAACTGGCGAAGACCACCAGCACCTACCCGGAACTGGCGGCGCTGCTGGCAAAAGCCATCATCGACAACCCGCCCGCGGTCATCCGTGACGGTGGCGTGTTGAAAACCGGTTACGACGCCGAGTTGGACGATCTGCAATCGCTCAGCGAAAACGCCGGGCAGTTCCTGATCGACCTCGAAGCCCGCGAGAAGGCCCGCACCGGCCTGTCTCATCTGAAAGTCGGTTACAACCGCATTCATGGCTACTTCATCGAGTTGCCGAGCAAGCAGGCTGAATCGGCACCGGCAGACTATATCCGTCGCCAGACGTTGAAAGGTGCCGAGCGCTTCATTACGCCGGAACTGAAGGCGTTCGAAGACAAGGCGCTGTCAGCGAAGAGCCGCGCACTGGCGCGCGAGAAAATGCTCTATGAAGCACTGCTCGAAGATTTGATCGCCCAGTTGCCACCGTTGCAGGACACCGCCGCGGCACTGGCCGAGCTGGACGTGCTGAGCAACCTTGCCGAACGTGCGCTGAACCTCGATCTGAACTGCCCGCGCTTCGTCAGTGAGCCGTGCATGCGCATCAGCCAGGGTCGTCACCCGGTGGTCGAGCAAGTGCTGACCACGCCGTTCGTGGCCAACGACCTGAGCCTCGACGACAACACCCGCATGCTGGTGATCACCGGTCCGAACATGGGCGGTAAATCCACCTATATGCGCCAGACCGCGCTGATCGTGCTGCTGGCACACATCGGCAGCTTCGTGCCGGCGGCCAGTTGCGAGTTGTCTCTGGTGGACCGGATCTTTACCCGGATCGGTTCCAGCGATGACCTGGCTGGCGGGCGTTCGACCTTCATGGTCGAAATGAGCGAAACCGCGAACATCCTGCACAACGCCACCGAGCGCAGCCTGGTGCTGATGGACGAAGTCGGTCGCGGCACCAGCACTTTCGACGGTCTGTCCCTGGCGTGGGCTGCGGCCGAACGCCTGGCGCATCTGCGGGCATATACGCTGTTCGCCACCCACTACTTCGAACTGACGGTGCTACCGGAAGCCCAACCGCTGGTGGCCAACGTTCACCTAAATGCCACCGAGCACAACGAACGCATCGTGTTCCTGCACCACGTGCTGCCAGGGCCTGCCAGCCAGAGCTACGGCCTTGCGGTTGCGCAGTTGGCCGGCGTGCCGAGCGAAGTGATCGTGCGCGCTCGCGAACACCTGGGCCGACTGGAAGCGACCGCCCTGCCTCATGAAGTTCCCAAGACAGCCAAAGGCAAACCGGCCGCGCCGCAGCAGAGCGACATGTTCGCCAGCCTGCCGCATCCGGTGCTGGATGATCTGGCCAAACTTGATCTGGACGACATGACCCCGCGTCGTGCGCTCGAAATGCTCTATACACTGAAGAACCGGATCTAACGCACTTGCCTGCAAGCTGTTAGAATCTCGCGCGGTTTGGGATGCTGCTGGCTTATAGCCTGACCAGCAGACTATCGCTCCCAAACCTGGCGACCCCAACGTGAAGGGGCTCCGCTGCCGCCGCCTGAGGAGAAAATTAGAAATGACCTTCGTCGTCACCGACAACTGCATCAAGTGCAAGTACACCGACTGCGTAGAAGTCTGTCCGGTGGACTGCTTTTACGAAGGCCCGAACTTCCTGGTGATTCACCCGGATGAGTGCATCGACTGCGCACTGTGCGAACCAGAATGCCCTGCCGTGGCCATCTTCTCCGAAGATGAAGTCCCGGAAGACATGCAGGAGTTTATTCAGTTGAACGTTGAGCTGGCGGAAATCTGGCCCAACATCACCGAGAAGAAAGAATCGATGCCCGATGCCGAAGAGTGGGATGGCGTCAAAGGCAAGATCAAAGACCTCGAACGCTGATTACCCCGTGTTCTCGAAAAGGCCCTTGTGGGCCTTTTTGCTTTTGCGCAGGCAAAAAAAAAGGGGCGGTTTGACCCGCCCACATTTTTCCCTATTCCCTGTGTTCCTATTCATCATCCTGATGAATCGCTTCCTGCGATGTCCTTTCCCCTCATCCTTGAAGGGTGTGTCTGTCCGTCGACACAATTCAGATACTAGAGAGTTCCCTGGCAAGAGCAATCACCCTCGTTAGCTGAAACTGGCTGTCACAAGTTATTAATATTAAAAAATAAGCAAATAAATCAATTAGTTAAACATCTCGCACGTAGGAATATGTACGACTGCTACTCATTGAATTAGCGAACACTTACGAAAGAGTAAGCAAACACTTACAGCGAGAGACTACAAACCAGAGATGATGATGGAGGGACCTTCCGGCCTGTTTCCCAGGTAATAAAAAACCCCGAACCAGTCGGGGCTTCCTAATGCCAGCCAGCAAAATTACTTATTGAAACAGCGACTCGCTCGACAGGCCATTCTTCTCGAGAATCTCCCGAAGACGCTTCAGGCCTTCAACCTGAATCTGTCTGACCCGTTCCCGGGTCAGTCCAATCTCCAGGCCTACATCTTCAAGCGTGCTGCTCTCGTGACCGCGCAGGCCAAAGCGGCGTATCACCACTTCACGCTGCTTGTCGGTCAGTTCCGAGAGCCATTGATCGATGCTCTGGGACAGGTCGTCATCCTGCAACAGTTCACATGGATCGGTTGGACGGTCATCGGTAAGGGTGTCCAGCAGGGTTTTATCCGAATCCGGACCCAGTGAGACGTCGACCGAAGAAACCCGCTCGTTCAGGCCAAGCATGCGCTTGACCTCTCCCACCGGTTTTTCCAGCAGGTTGGCAATTTCTTCGGGTGAGGGTTCGTGATCGAGTTTTTGCGTCAGCTCCCGTGCAGCCCGCAGGTACACGTTGAGCTCTTTGACCACATGAATCGGCAACCGGATGGTCCGGGTCTGATTCATGATCGCGCGCTCGATGGTCTGACGAATCCACCAGGTCGCGTAGGTCGAAAAGCGGAAGCCGCGTTCGGGGTCGAACTTCTCTACCGCCCGGATAAGCCCGAGGTTGCCCTCTTCGATCAGGTCCAGCAGCGACAGGCCACGATTGACGTAACGCCGGGCGATTTTCACCACCAGCCGCAGGTTACTTTCAATCATGCGCTTGCGCCCAGCCGGATCTCCACTTTGCGACAAGCGCGCAAAATGAACTTCTTCTTCGGGGGACAGCAGAGGGGAAAAGCCAATCTCATTGAGGTACAGCTGCGTCGCATCGAGCGCACGCGTGTAGTCAATGTACTTGTGTTGCTTTAACGAAGCGGAGTGTTTGGATTTGGCACGAACGGAAGGTGGAGCAGCCCCTTCATCATTCGACATCGAATCCGTAGCGATGCCGGTCTCCATCAGGAGAACCTCATCGTCGATGTCAAACTCCGGCACTTCTTTACTGAGAGCCATTGTTATAGTCCTTTGGTGAGTTCGACCTCAGGCTCAAGCGGCGCCTATATCCTTGGCAACGCTGGAGCCTGTTCCCTCTACGCGACGGAACAGGCTGGAAAGCGATCAACGACGTGGCAGGAATTGCAGCGGATCTACAGGTTTACCTTGTCGGCGAATCTCAAAATGCAGCTTCACCCGGTCTGTACCCGTTGACCCCATTTCGGCAATTGTCTGTCCGACCTTGACCTGCTGCCCCTCCCGAACCAACAGCCTGCGATTATGTCCGTAGGCACTGACGTAGGTATCGCTGTGTTTGATGATGACTAATTCGCCGTAGCCCCTTAAGCCACTCCCGGCGTATACCACCGTCCCATCAGACGCAGCTAAAACAGGCTGTCCCAAATCCCCGGCGATATCAATTCCTTTATTCAAACTGCCGTTTGAAGAGAATTTTCCAATAAGAATGCCATTAGATGGCCACCCCCAGCCGGTCGGGGCCGGACCGGCAGGAGGCATCGGAGCAGGGGTCGACTTGCTGGCGACGGACGGTGCAACCACTGCTGTGCTCGTAGTTGCGCCATTCGCCTGGCGCCGGATAACCGTGGTTTTCAGCGACGAAGAAGGTGTTGAATCAATGGAGCTGACCATCGGCGTCGGCGTTGAACCAGTGCGACCGTCAAAGCGAATCGTCTGACCCGGATGGATCGTATAAGGCGTAGGAATGTTGTTGCGTGCCGCGAGGGCTTTGTAGTCCCAGCCGTAGCGAAAGGCGATGGAGAACAAGGTGTCTTTAGGTCGGACGACGTATTGACCCGTGGTCACTGCCGGACGCTGGGCGACGGCTTTGTTGCGATCGACGACGCGTACTTCACTCGACTTGTTGCTGGAGCAACCGACCAGCAAGGTGCTCAAGACAAGGCCAGTCACCAGGCGCTGATAGCTCGTTTTACCCATTCGCTGCGCAATGACTGTGAGACTCACCCGCCGCTCCCTTTGTGGTGGCTGAAAATGTGGATTGCCGTGGTCCGGCATGAAATGTCGCAAGTATAACGGGCCGTGCAGGCTTTACCTTTAATGAAGCGAATTGGCTTCGCGCACACGTTTGCTGCCTGACGATGAATCCCGTTTAACTGATCGATGCCGCTGTAAGACAGGAGCAATCGAAGAGAATTCAGCGCCCTGAAACAAATGCTCAGGCAAGTGGCCCATTGAGTAACGGGACGAAGCGAACAGCCCCCAGAACACGCCTGGAAAAGCCCTGTTCCTCCCGGATGATCAGCATCAATTGTTGAACCTCACCCGATCCGACCGGGATCACCAGTCGCCCTCCCGGCGCCAATTGATCAAGCAGCGCCTGAGGCACATCGGTCGCCACCGCGGTCACGATAATGCCGTTGTAAGGTGCCAGCGCTGGCCAGCCTTCCCAACCATCGCCCCAGCGGAACACCACGTTGCGCAGGTTCAGCTCCACCAGGCGCTCCTTGGCCCGATCCTGCAGAACCTTGATGCGCTCGACGGAAAATACCCGCTCGACCAGTTGTGACAACACCGCCGTCTGATAACCCGAGCCGGTGCCGATTTCCATCACCTTGTCGAGAGGACCAGCCTCCAGCAGCAACTCACTCATGCGAGCCACCATATAAGGCTGCGAGATGGTCTGGTTATTGCCGATCGGCAGCGCCGTGTCTTCGTAGGCACGGTGAGCCAGCGCCTCGTCGACGAACAGGTGACGCGGGGTACGGCGAATGACTTCCAGCACCTTGGCGTTACAAATCCCCTCTTCATACAGGCGCTGAATAAGGCGTTCGCGGGTCCGCTGAGAGGTCATCCCGATGCCGCGACGCAGAATATCGTCTTGTTCACGAGCCATTAGTTCAGCCCCTCCAGCCAGCCATCGAGACTTCTGAAGGCATCATTAAAGGTGCGATCCAGTTGCAGTGGGGTGATTGAAACATAGCCTTGCATCACCGCATGAAAATCGGTGCCCGGGCCGCCGTCTTCGGCATCCCCTGCCGCCGCAATCCAGTAACCGGATTTACCGCGCGGATCGACCACTTTCATCGGCGCTGCAGCACGTGCGCGATGTCCGAGGCGGGTCAGCTGAATACCGCGGATGTGATCCAGCGGCAAATTGGGAATGTTCACGTTCAGTACCGTACGCGGTGGCAGTACAAGGTCCGCGTGAGCCTCCACCAGTTTGCGCGCAAAGTACGCGGCTGTGGGAAGGTTCTCCACTTGCCGTGAGACCAACGAAAAGGCAAACGAAGGACGCGCCAGGAAACGTCCCTCGAGGGCCGCCGCCACAGTGCCGGAATACAACACGTCATCCCCCAGGTTGGCGCCCAGGTTGATGCCCGAAACCACCATGTCCGCCTCGCGTTCCAGCAAGCCATTGAGGCCCAGGTGCACGCAATCGGTCGGTGTGCCATTGAGGCTGATAAAGCCGTTGGCCAGGGTTTGCGGATGTAACGGACGGTCGAGCGTCAGCGAGCTGCTGGCGCCGCTTTTGTCTTGGTCCGGGGCGATAACCACACATTCGGTGTAATCCGCCAGCGCAGCATAAAGCGCGGCGAGACCGGGTGCGGTTACCCCATCGTCGTTAGAAATCAGAATACGCATGGGCTGTCCGTCTGCCCCACCGGCACCAGATCAACAAGCTCGCGCACCAATACGGTGGCGAAGCATCCGGCCGGGAGGACGAATTCCAGTTGCAGAATGTCAGGCTCGGGATAATGCCACGTCAACCCACCAATGGGCAGCCGCAGGATGCGACGTTCGTGGCTCATACCGGCGTTAATCAACCAATCACGCAAATCCGCCTCGCGAGTGGCGATTGCCTGCTCCAGTTCATGGACAGCGCCCGTCGTCGGCGAGTCACCTTCGCCCCACTGCGGACCGGTCGGGTGCAGATCGAGAATTGCCAGACGCGGGTCGCTGCACTCGGCAACACCTGCCGGAAAGAAGCTGCGGCTGTCGGTGAAGGCCAGCAGATCGCCAACCTGGGCACGCTGCCAGCTGCCATCGGCGACGCGGGCCGCCAACACCTGATTAAACAGAAAACTGCGCGCCGTAGAGAGCAGACGCGAACGCACGTTGCGCTGCTCCGGCAACGCTTTACGCGCCGCCCAGGCACGGGCATCGACCACGTTACCGCCGTCAAACCCGAAACGCTGGGCGCCGAAATAATTGGGAATACCTTGCTTGGCGATCAGTTGCAGACGCTCCTCGATCGCCGCTTTGTCGCCAGCGAATTGCGTCAGTCGCAACGTGAAGCCATTGGCCGAGTGAGCACCGCGTTGCAGCTTGCGTTTGTGCCGGCCGGTCTTGAGGATTTTCAGCGTATCGTTTTCCGCCGCCGACAGATCAGGATCGGCCTTGCCCGGCAATTGCACGCTGAACCACTGGCGAGTCAACGCCTGACGATCCTTGAGGCCCGCGTAACTGACGGTGCGCAATGGCACGCCCCCTGCCTTGGCGATCCGCCGTGCCGCTTCTTCGGTATTCAGACCGCGCTTTTCCACCCAGATCCACAAGTGTTCGCCGTCGCCACTGAGGGGGATATCGAGGACTTCATCGACCTGAAAATCTTCCGCCGTGGCTTTCAATACTGCGGTGCCGAGGGCTTCGCCATAGGCCCGAGGGCCGAGCAATTGCAGTTCGTTCATGCGCGCAGCAACAAGGCAACGGAGTGCACGGCAATGCCTTCTTCGCGACCGACAAAGCCGAGCTTTTCGGTGGTGGTAGCTTTCACGTTCACTTGATCCAACTCAACTTGAAGATCCGCGGCAATCAGCGCGCGCATCGATTCGATATGCGGGGCCATTTTCGGCGCCTGGGCGACGATGGTGTTATCGACGTTGCCGACTTTCCAGCCCTTGGCGTGGATCAGTGCGACGACATGACGCAACAGCACACGGCTGTCGACGCCCTTGAATGTCGGGTCGGTGTCCGGGAAATGCTTGCCGATATCACCCAGCGCAGCGGCGCCGAGCAAGGCATCGCTCAAGGCGTGCAGCAGGACGTCACCGTCGGAATGAGCGAGCAGCCCGAAGCCGTGTGCAATCCGCACGCCGCCCAGAGTAATGAAATCGCCTTCAGCGAAACGGTGCACATCATAGCCGTGGCCAATACGCATAAAAAAACGCCCCGATTTTTGTCAGGGCGTGATTCTACCTGCTTTGTCGAACATTAGGCGCTTAGAGCGCGCCCATGATGTTGCAAGTGGTCGTCGATGAAACTGGCGATGAAGAAATAGCTGTGGTCGTAGCCGGGTTGCAGGCGCAACGTCAGCGGGTGACCGGCCAGCTTGGCGGCCTGTTGCAAGGCTTCAGGCTTGAGTTGAGTGGCCAGGAAATCGTCGCGATCACCTTGGTCGACCAGCAGCGGCAACTTCTCGCTCGCTTCGGCAATCAGGACGCAGGCATCCCACTCGCGCCACTTCGATCGATCTTCCCCCAGGTAGCGGGAAAAGGCCTTCTGACCCCAAGGGCAGTCCATCGGATTGTTGATCGGCGAGAACGCCGACACAGACTGATAACGCCCCGGATTACGCAGCGCGCAGACCAAAGCACCGTGGCCACCCATGGAGTGACCGCTGATGCCGCGCTTGTCCGACGCCGGGAAATGGGCTTCGACCAATGCGGGCAATTCCTGCACAACATAGTCATGCATCCGATAGTGACGGGACCAGGGTTCCTGCGTGGCATTCAGATAAAACCCGGCACCGAGACCGAAGTCCCAGGCGCCATCCGGATCACCCGGCACATCGGGACCGCGAGGGCTGGTGTCCGGTGCAACGATGATCAGCCCAAGCTCGGCGGCCATGCGCATGGCGCCGGCCTTCTGCATGAAGTTTTCGTCGGTGCAGGTCAGGCCGGATAACCAATACAGCACCGGCAGTTTGCCGCCCTGCTCCGCTTGCGGCGGCAGGTACACGGCGAACACCATGTCGCAGCCGAGTACATCGGAGCGGTGCCGATAGCGTTTGTGCCAGCCGCCGAAGCTTTTCTGGCAGGAGATATTTTCCAGGCTCATGACCGACCTCAGAAATGGATGACGGAACGGATGCTCTTGCCTTCATGCATCAGGTCGAACGCCTTGTTGATATCTTCCAGGCCCATCGTATGGGTGATGAAAGTATCGAGCGGGATTTCGCCGGTTTCAGCCATCTCGACATAGCTTGGCAACTCGGTACGGCCACGCACGCCACCGAACGCCGAACCGCGCCAGACGCGACCGGTCACCAACTGGAATGGACGCGTGGAGATTTCCTGGCCAGCACCGGCGACGCCGATGATTACCGACTCGCCCCAACCCTTGTGGCAGCACTCAAGTGCAGCGCGCATCAATTGCACGTTGCCGATGCATTCGAAGGAAAAGTCGACGCCGCCATCAGTCATGTCGACGATGACTTCCTGGATCGGACGATCGAAATCTTTCGGGTTCACACAATCGGTTGCACCCAACTGCTTGGCGATCTCGAATTTGGCCGGGTTGATGTCGATGGCGATGATCCGCGCAGCCTTGGCTTTGACGGCGCCGATCACCGCCGACAGACCGATGCCGCCGAGGCCGAAAATGGCGACGGTATCACCAGGTTTTACCTTGGCGGTATTGAGGACTGCACCGATGCCGGTGGTGACACCGCAACCCAGCAGGCAGACTTTTTCCAGTGGCGCTTCTTTTGGAATTTTGGCGACGGAGATTTCCGGCAGCACGGTGTACTCGGAGAACGTCGACGTCCCCATGTAGTGGAAAATGGGTTGGCCTTTGTAGGAAAAGCGCGAAGTGCCATCCGGCATCAGGCCTTTGCCCTGAGTCGCGCGAATTGCCTGACACAGGTTGGTTTTGCCCGACAGACAGAATTTGCACTGGCGGCATTCCGGGGTGTACAGCGGGATCACGTGATCGCCGACTGCGACGGAGGTCACGCCCTCGCCGATCGCCTCAACCACCGCGCCACCTTCATGACCGAGGATCGACGGGAAGATACCTTCCGGGTCCGCGCCCGACAACGTGTAAGCATCGGTATGGCAGACACCGGAGGCAACCACACGCAGCAGGACTTCACCGGCCTTGGGCATGGCGACATCGACTTCAACGATCTCGAGGGGTTTCTTCGCCTCGAAGGCAACGGCAGCGCGCGACTTGATCATGTGGATTCTCCAGTGAATAAAAACGAGACAAGGAGTGTAATACACCGCCGGACGGTGAATAATCCGGACAAAAGCAAAACATTATTGCCATACAGGGATAATCCTTGATGTCCGAAAACCGCTGGGAAGGTATCGACGAGTTCGTCGCCGTGGCCGAGTGCAGCCAGTTCACGGCTGCCGCGGAACGCCTCGGGGTTTCTTCCTCCCACATCAGTCGACAAATAGTACGCCTCGAAGAGCGCCTTCAGACGCGACTGCTTTATCGCAGCACTCGCCGGGTCACGCTGACCGAGGCAGGCCAAACATTTCTGCAACATTGCCAGCGTTTACAGGATGGTCGCGAAGAAGCACTGCGAGCGGTGGGTGACCTGACCAGCGAACCCAAAGGCATGCTGCGCATGACCTGCGCCGTGGCGTACGGCGAACGCTTCATCGTGCCGCTGGTAACCCGTTTCATGGGGCTCTATCCGCAACTGCGAATCGACATCGAACTGAGCAACCGCCAACTCGACCTGGTGCATGAAGGCCTGGACCTGGCGATCCGTCTCGGTCGCCTACAGGACTCGCGGCTGGTAGCTACACGTCTGGCGCCACGACGCATGTACCTGTGCGCATCGCCGTCCTACCTGGAACGGTATGGTCGCCCACACAGTCTGTCGGAACTCAGCCGTCACAACTGCCTCATCGGCAGCTCGGACATCTGGCAACTGGAACAGAACGGGCGGGAATTTTCCCAGCGAGTGCAGGGAAACTGGCGCTGCAACAGTGGGCAAGCGGTGCTGGATGCGGCGTTGCAGGGCGTGGGGTTGTGTCAGTTGCCGGATTATTACGTGCTGGAACGCCTGAAAAGCGGTGAGCTGATTTCACTGCTGGACGCGCATCAACCACCGAACACCGCCGTGTGGGCGCTTTATCCGCAGCAACGGCATCTGTCGCCCAAGGTGCGCAAGTTGGTGGATTACTTGAAGGAAGGGTTGGCTGAAAGGCCGGAGTATCGAACTTAGCTCGGCTTGCAGCTTTCAGTGACAGTTTTGTTGACTGATAGACCGCCATCGCGAGCAGGCTCGCTCCTACAGGGAAATGCATTCCATTGTGGGAGTGAGCCTGCTCGCGATAGCGGTTGAATGTTCAACGAGTAATTCAGCGGCGATTAGCCCAGCGCTGACGAAGCCATTCGAGATCTTCGGGGCGCGTGACCTTGAGATTGTCGGATCGACCTTCGATCAAACGCGGCGCCAGACCTGCCCACTCCATCGCCGAAGCTTCGTCAGTGATGACCGCATCGGCCACCAGACTGTCGGCCAATGCCCGATGCAATGCGCCAAGGCGAAACATCTGCGGCGTATAGGCTTGCCAGATCACACTGCGATCTACGGTTTCGACCACACGACCGTGTTTGTCGACCCGTTTGAGGGTATCGCGTGCCGGAACCGCCAGCAGTCCACCGACCGGATCCTCTGCGAGTTCACCCAGCAACTTGTCCAGATCATCACGGCTCAGATTTGGCCGCGCGGCATCATGAACCAGCACCCAATCCCCATCGTCAGCGCCTTGCGCATGCAAATGCAGCAACGCATTGAGTACCGATCCGGAACGCTCGGTACCGCCTTCAACCCGCTGAATTCGCGGATCGCTAGCACACGCCAGGTTCGGCCAATAAGGATCATCAACAGCAAGACTGACCACCAACCCTTTCAGGGAAGGATGATCAAGGAAACAGCCGAGGCTGTGTTCGAGAATTGTGCGCCCGCCCAGTTGCAAGTATTGCTTGGGACGGTCCGCGGCCATACGGGCACCGACGCCCGCGGCAGGAATCACGGCCCAGAAGGCCGGTAACGAAGGGTTCATTGGGCCAACTGGTAAAGGGTTTCACCGTCCTTGACCATGCCCAACTCATGACGAGCCCGCTCTTCAACGGTCTCCATGCCCTTTTTCAATTCACTGACTTCAGCGTCCATCACCCGATTGCGCTCAAGCAGCCCCTCGTTCTCAGCGTGTTGATCTGCGATCTGCTGAGTCAGTTCGGCCACTTGCGCCAGACTGCCATTACCCACCCACAGGCGGTATTGCAGGCCAGCCAGCAGCAGGAGCAAGACGAGGAACAACCAATTGGGACTGCGCATCGAATATCAGGTATCCAGTGAAAAAAGACAGCCATGCCAAAACTTTGAAGCTTCTGATAGCACGAAGCCTGGAAGATCCAGGCTTGTGCTCTTAAGGCATCAGATTAGTGGCAAATCCATCGCTGCTGCGATTTTTCCGACACAATCCGGTGTCTTTTTTACCGTGTAGCAATCAGCCGCGGAATTCGCTGCGACCGTTGTACTTGGCTTTGCCATTCAACTGCTCTTCGATACGCAACAGTTGGTTGTACTTGGAAACGCGGTCGGAACGGCACAGAGAGCCGGTCTTGATCTGGCCAGCCGCGGTGCCCACCGCCAGGTCGGCAATGGTCGAATCTTCGGTTTCGCCGGAGCGGTGCGAGATCACGGCGGTGTAACCAGCGGCCTTGGCCATCTGGATGGCTTCCAGGGTTTCGGTCAGGGTGCCGATCTGGTTGAACTTGATCAGGATCGAGTTGGCGATCTTTTTATCGATGCCTTCTTTCAGGATCTTGGTGTTGGTCACGAACAGGTCGTCGCCTACCAGTTGGATTTTCTCGCCGATCTTGTCGGTGAGGATTTTCCAGCCAGCCCAGTCGGACTCGTCCAGACCGTCTTCGATCGAGATGATCGGATAACGCTCGGTCAGGCCTTTCAGGTAGTCAGCGAAACCTTCAGCGGTGAACACCTGGCCTTCGCCGGACAGGTTGTATTTACCGTCTTCGTAGAATTCGCTGGCCGCGCAGTCCAGTGCCAGGGTCACGTCGGTGCCCAGCTTGTAACCGGCGTTAGCCACGGCTTCGGAGATCACTTTCAAAGCGTCTTCGTTGGAGGCCAGGTTCGGTGCGAAACCACCCTCGTCACCAACAGCAGTGCTCAGGCCACGGGCCTTCAGAACAGCTTTGAGGTGATGGAAAATCTCGGTGCCCATGCGCAGGCCTTCCGAGAAAGACTTGGCGCCTACTGGCTGAACCATGAATTCCTGGATGTCGACGTTGTTATCGGCGTGCTCGCCACCGTTGATGATGTTCATCATCGGAACCGGCATCGAGTAAACACCCGGAGTGCCGTTCAGGTTGGCGATGTGAGCGTACAGCGGCAGGTCCTGGTCCTGCGCGGCTGCCTTGGCGGCTGCCAGGGAAACGGCGAGGATCGCGTTGGCGCCCAGGGAACCTTTGTTTTCGGTACCGTCGAGCTTGATCATCGCGTGATCCAGCGCTTTCTGGTCGCTTGGGTCTGCACCTTTCAACAGGTCGCGGATCGGACCGTTGATGTTGGCGACGGCTTTCAGCACGCCCTTGCCCAGGTAACGGCTCTTGTCGCCATCACGCAGCTCGAGCGCTTCACGCGAGCCAGTGGAAGCACCGGACGGCGCGCAAGCACTGCCGATGATGCCGTTATCGAGAAGCACGTCCGCTTCCACGGTGGGGTTGCCACGGGAGTCGAGAACTTCACGACCTTTGATGTCGACGATTTTTGCCATTGTTGTAAACACTCCAAAGTTGACGAAAACGCTGTAGGAGCACGGCTTGCCGGCGATGGGGCCCTCAAGGACGCCATCGCTGGCAAGCCATGCTCCTACAAGAGCAGTGCGGCCAGCGGGCCTGAGCATTAATTCGTGCGGTACTTTACCGGAGAAATGAGGATTACGCGGTTTCTACCGTCGGAAAACTCTTAACCAGTTCGTCCAAAGCTTTGAGCTGGGCCAGGAATGGCTCCAGTTTGTCCAGACGCAAGGCGCAAGGGCCGTCGCATTTGGCGTTGTCCGGATCCGGATGCGCTTCGAGGAACAGACCGGCCAGCGATTGGCTGATCCCGGCTTTCGCCAGATCGAGCACCTGGGCGCGACGACCGCCGGCAGAATCGGCACGACCGCCGGGCATTTGCAGCGCGTGGGTCACGTCGAAGAACACCGGGTATTCGAACTGCTTCATGATGCCGAAGCCGAGCATGTCGACGACCAGGTTGTTGTAGCCGAAGCTCGATCCGCGTTCGCAGAGGATCAACTGATCGTTACCCGCTTCCACGCATTTGCTCAGGATGTGTTTCATTTCCTGAGGGGCGAGGAACTGGGCTTTCTTGATGTTGATCACCGCGCCGGTCTTGGCCATCGCGACCACAAGGTCAGTCTGGCGCGACAAGAAGGCCGGCAGCTGGATGATGTCGCAGACTTCAGCGACGACCGCGGCCTGATCAGGCTCGTGGACGTCGGTGATGATCGGCACGCCAAACGCTTGCTTGATGTCCTGGAAAATCCGCATGCCTTCTTCCAGGCCGGGGCCACGGTAAGAGGTCACGGAGGACCGGTTGGCCTTGTCGAAGCTGGCCTTGAACACGTAAGGGATACCGAGTTTCTCGGTGACCGTTACGTATTCTTCGCAGACCTGCATCGCCATGTCGCGGCTTTCCAGCACGTTCATGCCACCGAAAAGCACCATTGGCTTGTCGTTGGCAATCTCGATATCGCCTACGCGGATGATCTTCTGGGCCATCGGATTTACGCCTTCTTCTGGTGTTGAACCAAAGCTGCTTTAACGAAACCGCTGAACAACGGGTGACCGTCGCGTGGTGTCGAGGTGAACTCAGGGTGGAACTGGCAAGCGACGAACCATGGATGATCCGGGGCTTCAACCACTTCTACCAGGGCGCCATCACCGGAACGACCGGAGATTTTCAGACCGGCCTCCATGATTTGCGGCAGAAGGTTGTTGTTCACTTCATAGCGGTGACGGTGACGCTCGACGATCACGTCCTTGGCGTAGCAATCGTGCACCAGGGAACCCGGCTCCAGCAGGCAATCCTGAGCGCCAAGGCGCATGGTGCCGCCCAGATCGGAGGTTTCGGTACGGGTTTCGACGGCGCCGGTGGCATCTTCCCACTCGGTGATCAGACCCACGACCGGATGACCGCTTGCACGATCGAACTCGGTGGAGTTGGCGTCTTTCCAGCCCAGCACGTTACGAGCGAACTCGATCACGGCCACTTGCATGCCCAGGCAGATGCCCAGGTACGGAACCTTGTTTTCGCGAGCATATTTAACGGCAGTGATCTTGCCTTCCACGCCACGCAGACCGAAGCCGCCAGGTACCAGGATCGCGTCGACACCTTCCAGCAGCGCAGTGCCCTGGTTTTCGATGTCTTCGGAGTCGATGTAGCGCAGGTTGACCTTGGTGCGGTTGCTGATGCCGGCGTGACTCATCGCTTCGATCAGCGACTTGTAGGCGTCCAGCAATTCCATGTACTTGCCGACCATGGCGATGGTGACTTCATGCTCAGGGTTGAGCTTGGCGTCGACCACGGCTTCCCACTCGGACAGATCGGCGCCGCCACATTGCAGGCCAAAACGCTCGACAACGAAATCATCCAGGCCCTGGGCGTGCAGAATGCCCGGGATCTTGTAGATGGTGTCGGCGTCTTCCAGCGCAATCACCGCACGCTCTTCAACGTTGGTGAACTGAGCGATCTTGCGACGCGAGGAGATATCGATCGGGTGATCGGAACGGCAAACCAGCACGTCAGGCTGCAGGCCGATGGAACGCAGTTCCTTGACCGAGTGCTGGGTTGGCTTGGTTTTGGTTTCGCCGGCAGTGGCGATGTACGGCACCAGTGTCAGGTGCATCAGCATCGCGCGCTTGGCGCCGACTTCGAAACGCAATTGACGGATGGCTTCGAGGAACGGCTGGGATTCGATGTCACCCACGGTGCCACCGATCTCGACCATGGCCACGTCGGCATCGCCGGCACCCTTGATGATCCGGCGCTTGATTTCGTCGGTGATGTGCGGGATCACCTGAATGGTGGCGCCCAGGTAATCACCACGACGCTCTTTGCGCAGGACGTGTTCGTAGACACGGCCGGTGGTGAAGTTGTTGTTCTGGGTCATGGTCGTGCGGATGAACCGCTCGTAGTGGCCCAGGTCCAGGTCGGTCTCGGCGCCGTCGTGGGTGACGAACACTTCACCGTGCTGGAACGGGCTCATGGTGCCCGGGTCAACGTTGATGTACGGGTCCAGCTTCAGCATGGTGACCTTAAGTCCCCGCGCCTCCAGGATGGCCGCCAATGAAGCCGATGCGATGCCTTTCCCCAATGAAGAAACAACACCGCCCGTGACGAATATGTAGCGCGTCATGAAAAACCCTAGAAGTCTGCGTTAAAGCGGTCCGAGCCGCCGGGGAAAGCGAAGGAAGGCCGAAGCCCCCGATCACCTGCATTAATCACAGTGCAACCTTCGAAAAAACCGCCGCGTTGGGACAGACCGGAAGATGAAACACCGGTACGTTGCTCGCTACACATTTTTTGGAATCGCCCAGCAAAGACTGCTTGGTAATCGGCAACTCCTGCAATTCAGGCGAATCCACAGAAGTTGTATCAAGAAGGGAGCGTAGTCTACCGGAAAGCCCCTTTCAGCTCAAACCTAGATCTTCGTGCGGCGGCTGCCAAAGCAAATTCCAACGATCCTTTGCATTGCCGTCCAAGCCCGGCAGGTTGGCCACCGCCAGCAATTGCTCGCCTCGGTAGAGCAGCGGCAATCTGCCACGGGCAAAACCCGGCACGCCGCTTTCGTTGAGCAATCGCTTCAGATCGCGATGGCCGCGACCGGGCAAATTCATCACCTCACCTCCCTCACGATAGCGGATATGCAGCAGGCCATCGGGGATTTGGCCGGTGAGTGTGAGCACGCCGTTGTCCGGCAACACCAGCGATAGCGAGGGATCGGGCCAGTTTCCGACGGCGGGCGGCGGGCGCAACCAACTGCCGGACAACCACCAGATACGCCCGCCCGCCCGATGCAGTTCGCCATCCGCCAGCCGCCAGATCGGACGGGCATCGCCGGTGGCATCACGTAAATTCTCCCAACCCGACCAATGGTCACTGTCCGGCAGTCGCGTCAGCGTTTCGAGCCAATGACTTAACGCATTACGCTGACGAGCAGCAGACAGCCGTTCCAATGCCGCCAGTTCCAGGGACGGCAATCCCAGCCAATTAAAATCATTGGCAGTGCTGGCGTCAGCCAGGTCGATTTGCGCAAGCTCATCAAGCAACCCCTGCGCTTCGCTTAGATGCGCAGCACTGCGAGCCATGGTCGTAACCGCTTGCGGCCAGCGCTCGGTCAATACCGGAAACACCTGATGGCGCAGGTAATTTCGCGAGAGTTGCCGATCCTGGTTCGATGGGTCTTCGATCCAGCTCAGCCGATGCTCCGCCGCATAAGCTTCAAGTTCAGCCCGCGTGACATCGAGCAATGGCCGAAGCAAATGCCCTTTACCGAGCGGGCGCTGGCGTGGCATCCCCGATAATCCCCTCACCCCTGCCCCACGCAACAGCCGAAACAACAACGTTTCTGCCTGATCGTCACGGTGCTGGGCGGTCATCAACACTTCATTGGCCCGAGTCGCCTCGATGAACGCGGCATATCGCGCATCCCGAGCTGCACGCTCAATGCTGGCGCCGGGTTGAACCTGCACGCGAACAATCTGCAGCGGCACACCCAGCGCATCACAGACCGACTGACAATGATCCGGCCACGCATCAGCCACAGCCTGAAGGCCGTGATGAACATGGATGGCGCTTAGCGCCGGCAGGGATTCGGTTTTCGCGAGGTGTACGAGAAGGTGCAACAGAACGGTGGAGTCGAGACCGCCGGAGAATGCGATGCGCCAGGTTGCAGCGTTGCGCCATGGAGCAAGTTGCTTGAGAAGCGTTGAGTAAAGAGTCATGAACGCACCAAAACCTGTAGGAGCCGAGCTTGCTCGCGATGAACGATAACGCGGTCGGCCTGTTAAACCGAGGCGTCCCTATCGCGGGCAAGCCTTGCTCCTACATGATTCAGGAGCGATCGATCAGAGACCGTAGCTCATCAGACGCTCGTAACGGCGAGCCAGCAGTGCGTCATTGTCGAACTTCTTCAACATCGCCAGCTGCGAGCTCAGCTCGGCACGGATCGATGCAGCCGCAGCGGCCGGATTACGGTGCGCGCCGCCCAAAGGCTCGCTGATCACTTTATCCACAATCCCCAGGCCTTTGAGGCGCTCGGCAGTGATGCCCATGGCTTCGGCAGCGTCCGGCGCTTTCTCGGCGGTCTTCCACAGAATCGAAGCGCAACCTTCCGGCGAAATCACCGCGTAAGTCGAGTACTGCAACATGTTCAGTTGATCGCAAACGCCGATCGCCAGCGCACCACCGGAACCACCTTCACCGATCACGGTGGCGATGATTGGGGTTTTCAGGCGCGCCATGACACGCAGGTTCCAGGCAATCGCTTCGCTCTGGTTGCGCTCTTCAGCGTCGATACCAGGGTAAGCGCCTGGGGTGTCGATGAAGGTCAGGATCGGCATTTTGAAACGTTCGGCCATTTCCATCAGGCGGCACGCCTTGCGGTAGCCTTCCGGACGCGGCATGCCGAAGTTGCGGCGAACTTTCTCGCGCACTTCACGACCTTTCTGGTGACCGATGATCATCACCGGCTGGTCGTCCAGACGGGCGATGCCGCCGACGATCGCAGCGTCGTCGGAGAAGTGACGGTCGCCGTGCAGTTCGTCGAACTCGGTGAAGATGTGTTCGATGTAGTCCAGGGTATATGGACGTTTCGGGTGACGCGCCAGACGCGCGATCTGCCAGCTGGTCAGCTTGCCGAAGATGTCTTCGGTCAATGTGCTGCTTTTGTCCTGCAGGCGGGAGATCTCATCGCCGATATTCAGCGAATTGTCATTACCGACCAAGCGCAACTCTTCGATCTTGGCTTGCAGGTCGGCGATCGGCTGTTCGAAATCTAGAAAATTCGGGTTCATAGGCGTCCGTCTTGGGTCGACATCCAAGAGAGCTTGGGCCGGCCGGTTGTCTATTCGCGCCCTACCTTAAGGGAGAGGCGCGTTCAGGTCGAGATTAAAAATTCAGGTCGAGATCAGATGAATCAATACCACCTGACCGTCAACGGTATTGGAGGAAGACGTTGTCTCGCCCGAACTGGTCACGCAAGGCTTGAATCAAGGCATCCGCCGGGTCGATCCGCCAGGTCTCGCCGAACTGCAGCAAGGCCTTCGCATCGGGACTGGTGTATTCCATGGTGATCGGGCACGCGCCACGGTGACGCTTGAACAACTCACCGAGCCAGCGTAGCTGATCGCCTTTCAAATCCTGGGTCTGCAGCTTCAAACGCAGGCTTTCGGCCAGGTTGGTGCGCGCATCTTCCATGCTCATCACCCGCTTGACCCGCAGCCGCAAGCCACCGGAGAAATCGTCGTTGCTGACTTCGCCTTCGACCACCACCATCGCGTCGGTCTGCAACAACGATTGCGCCGAATGGAACGCCTCGGCAAACAGCGACGCTTCGATCCGTCCAGAGCGGTCGTCGAGGGTGATGAAACCCATCTTGTCGCCCTTTTTGTTCTTCATGACTCGCAGGGCGATGATCATGCCCGCGACGGTCTGAGTATCACGGGCCGGTTTCAGATCGATGATGCGCTGACGGGCGAAACGGCGGATTTCGCCTTCATATTCGTCGATCGGGTGACCGGTCAGGTACAGGCCCAGGGTATCTTTCTCCCCTTTCAGCCGTTCCTTGAGGGTCAGCTCCTTGGCCTTGCGGTGATTGGCGTAGACATCGGCGTCTTCTTCAACGAACAGACCACCAAACAGGTCGACATGACCGCTGTCGTGGGTGCGCGCGGTTTGTTCGGCCGCCTTGATCGCCCCTTCCATGGCGTTCAGCAAGACCGCCCGGTTGCGGTCGATATTGGCCTGGTAGGCTTTCTGCTCGTCATGGAAGTAAGGACCCAGACGATCCAGCGCACCGCTGCGGATCAAACCGTCCAGGGTGCGCTTGTTGATACGTTTGAGATCGACACGGGCGCAGAAATCGAACAGATCCTTGAACGGTCCTTCCTGACGCGCCTCGGTGATGGCTTCCACCGGACCTTCGCCCACACCTTTGATCGCGCCGAGGCCGTAAATAATCCGGCCTTCGTCATTCACCGTGAACTTGAACTCCGAAGTATTCACATCCGGCGCGTCGAGACGCAGCTTCATGGTGCGAATTTCTTCGATCAAGGTCACGACCTTGTCGGTGTTGTGCATATCCGCCGACAGTACCGCGGCCATGAACGGCGCCGGGTAGTGCGTTTTCAGCCAGGCGGTCTGGTATGACACCAGGCCATAAGCGGCGGAGTGGGATTTGTTGAAGCCGTAACCGGCAAATTTCTCTACCAGGTCGAAAATGTTACCGGCGAGGTCGGCGTCGATATTGTTGGTCTTGCAACCGTCAATGAAACCGCCGCGCTGCTTGGCCATTTCTTCGGGTTTTTTCTTACCCATGGCTCGACGCAGCATGTCAGCGCCGCCAAGGGTGTAACCGGCCATGACCTGAGCAATCTGCATCACCTGTTCCTGATACAGGATGATGCCGTAAGTCGGTGCCAGAACCGGTTTGAGGCCTTCGTACTGATAGTCCGAGTGCGGGTACGCGAGTTCGGCGCGACCGTGCTTACGGTTGATAAAGTCGTCCACCATGCCCGATTGCAATGGGCCCGGACGGAACAGGGCCACCAGTGCGATCAAGTCTTCCAGGCAGTCGGGCTTGAGCTTTTTGATCAGCTCTTTCATGCCGCGCGACTCAAGCTGGAACACCGCAGTCGTTTCAGCTTTTTGCAGCAACTGGTAAGTCGGCTTGTCATCCAGCGGGATGAACGCGATGTCCAGCGGCGGCTCATCGACCTTGGCGCGATCGCGGTTGATGGTTTTCAGCGCCCAGTCGATGACTGTCAGGGTCCGCAGACCGAGGAAGTCGAACTTCACCAGACCGGCAGCCTCAACATCATCCTTGTCGAACTGGGTGACCAGACCATCACCGGCCTCATCGCAATAAATCGGCGAGAAGTCAGTCAGTTTGGTCGGGGCAATAACCACACCACCGGCGTGCTTGCCGACGTTACGCACAACGCCTTCAAGCTTGCGGGCCATTTCCCAGATTTCGGCGGCCTCTTCATCAACCTTGATGAAGTCACGCAGGATTTCTTCCTGCTCGTAGGCCTTTTCCAGGGTCATGCCGACTTCGAACGGGATCATCTTCGACAGACGATCCGCCAAACCGTAGGACTTGCCCTGCACCCGCGCCACGTCGCGAACCACAGCCTTGGCCGCCATGGAACCGAACGTGATGATCTGGCTTACCGCGTTGCGGCCGTATTTCTCGGCCACGTAGTCGATCACGCGGTCGCGACCGTCCATGCAGAAGTCGACGTCGAAGTCGGGCATGGATACCCGTTCCGGGTTAAGGAAACGTTCGAACAGCAGGTCATATTCCAACGGGTCAAGGTCGGTGATCTTCTGCACGTAGGCCACCAGCGACCCGGCACCCGATCCACGGCCTGGACCTACCGGCACGCCGTTGCTCTTGGCCCACTGGATAAAGTCCATAACGATCAGGAAGTAACCGGGGAAGCCCATCTGGATGATGATATCCAGCTCGAAATTCAGCCGGTCGACGTAGACCTGACGCTTGGCTTCGTAGTCTTCTGTGGTGTCCTTTGGCAGCAGAACGCTGAGCCGATCTTCCAGACCATCGAAGGAAACCTTGCGGAAGTACTCGTCGATGGTCATGCCATCGGGGATCGGGAAGTTGGGCAGGAAGTGAGTGCCCAGCTTCACTTCGATGTTGCAGCGCTTGGCAATCTCGACGGTGTTTTCCAGCGCTTCAGGAATGTCGCTGAACAGCTCGGCCATTTCCTCGGCGCTTTTGAGGTATTGCTGATCGCTGTAATTCTTCGAACGCCGCGGATCGTCGAGGGCACGGCCCTCACCGATGCAAACGCGGGTTTCGTGGGCGGCGAAGTCTTCCTGCTTGATGAAGCGCACGTCGTTGGTCGCGACCAGCGGCGCACCGATTTTTTCAGCGAGGGCCACGGCACCGTGCAACTGTTCTTCGTCGTTGGGGCGGCTGGTGCGCTGGATTTCCAGGTAGAAGCGATCCGGGAACACGGCCATCCATTCGCGTGCCAGGTTTTCCGCTTCGGCCGGGTTGCCACTGAGCATCGCCAGGCCGATCTCGCCTTCCTTCGCAGCCGACAGCATGATCAAGCCTTCGCTGGCTTCAGCCACCCACTCACGCTCGATGATGACCGAGCCATTGCGCTGGCCGTCGATGAAGCCGCGGGAGATCAGTTCGGTGAGGTTGCGATAACCCACGGCGTTCATCGCCAGCAGGCTAATCCGGCTCAGAGCGTTATCCGGATCCTTGTTCGACAGCCACAGGTCGGCGCCGCAGATCGGCTTGATCCCGGCGCCCATGGCGGCTTTATAGAATTTGACCAGGGAACACATGTTGTTCTGGTCGGTGACCGCTACGGCAGGCATGTTCATGCCGACCAGGGTCTTGACCAGCGGTTTGATCCGCACCAGACCGTCGACCAGGGAATACTCAGTGTGCAGGCGTAGATGAACGAATGAAGCCGGCATAGTGATCCTGTCTGTAAACGTGAAGACAACAAGGCCCGGAAATCCGGCATTCAAAGCTACTACGCTTGGTAATCCAGCGTTGAACGGCAACTCGAAATGCTCATTGACTGACGTCAACTCCGCTTTCTCGCTGCCGTTCGCCTTGTCTTACCTGCGCTCGTGACGCTTTAAATCGCCGGATTGTACCGGGCCTTGGCAAAAACATCAGCCTTGCGACTAACTCTCGATCAGGTTTTCCCGCGCCTCGTAAGCCAGGCGTACCGGGGCGAACGAGCGGCGGTGAATCGGCGTTGGCCCCAAGCGGGCCAGCGCCTCCAGGTGAACGGGCGTCGGGTAGCCTTTGTGGCCACCGATGCCGTACCCCGGGTAGATCAATTCGAATGCAGCCATCTCACGGTCGCGGCTGACCTTGGCCAGAATCGACGCTGCCGCGATGGCGGGTACCTTGCCGTCGCCCTGCACCACCGCTTCGGCACGCATCGACAGTTTCGGACAACGATTACCGTCGATCATCGCCAGTTTCGGCGTGATGTGCAGGCCTTCGACCGCGCGCTGCATGGCCAGCATGGTGGCGTGGAGAATGTTCAGCTCGTCGATTTCTTCGACTTCGGCCCGAGCGATGCACCAACTCAGGGCTTTTTCGCAGATCTCGTCGTAGAGCTTTTCGCGGCGTGCTTCGGTGAGCTTCTTCGAATCATTCAGGCCCAGAATCGGACGGTTCGGATCGAGGATCACAGCGGCTGTCACCACTGCACCACAAAGCGGACCGCGACCGACTTCGTCAACGCCGGCGACCAGATCTTCAACTTCGGCGACCAGGGTGAAGTCCAGGCCCATCTGAATGCTTGCTTTGCTCATTGTGTTTTGCCGATCAGGTTCAGTACCGCGTCCGCCGCCTGATTGGAGGCGTCCAGACGTAAGGTACGGTGAATTTCATCGAAGCCGCGGGTCTGTTCTTCACCGCCTTCGATCAGTGGCGACAGCGTCTGGGCCAAGGCTTCAACCGTCGCATCGTCCTGCAACAACTCGGGCACCAACAGGCGCTGGGCCAGCAGGTTCGGCAAGGAGATGTAGGGACTTTTCACCATGCGCTTGAGAATCCAGAACGTAAGCGGTGCCAAGCGGTACGCGACCACCATCGGCCGTTTGTACAACAACGCTTCCAGCGTCGCCGTTCCGGAGGCGATCAGTACCGCGTCGCAGGCCGCCAGAGCCAGATGGGATTTGCCATCGAGCAATGTCAGCGGCAGATCTCGGCCCGCCAGCAGCTCTTCAAGTTGCTTGCGGCGCTCGGGGCCGGCGCAAGGCATGACGAACCGCACACCAGGGCGCAGGGCTCGCAGACGCTGGGCGGTATCGAGGAACAACGCACCGAGCCGGCCAACTTCGCCACCGCGACTACCGGGCATCAGAGCAACCAGCGGCCCGTCGGGCAAGCCGAGTTCAGCCCGCGCGGCGGCGCGATCCGCTTCAAGCGGGATGGCGTCAGCCAGGGAATGCCCGACAAACCGCACCGGCACGCCCTTCTCTTCATAAAATTTCGCTTCGAACGGGAACAGCGTCAGCATCAGATCGCAGCCTTCGCGAATCTTCAGCACCCGTTTCTGTCGCCAGGCCCAAACCGACGGGCTCACGTAATGCACGGTCTTGATCCCGGCCTGACGCAGCTTGAGTTCGATATTGAGGTTGAAGTCCGGGGCATCGATACCGATGAACACGTCCGGCTTCTCGGCGATCAGGTCGGCAACCAGCTTCTTGCGGCGTGCCAGCAACTCGCGCAAGCGACCCAGCACTTCCACCAGGCCCATGACCGAAAGACGTTCCATCGGGAAATAGGAAGTCAGGCCTTCAGCCTGCATCAGCGGGCCACCGACACCGATGAACTCGACTGCCGGGTGCTGAGCCTTGAGGGCGCGCATGAGACCCGCGCCAAGAATGTCGCCGGAAGCCTCACCCGCTACCAGCGCAATACGCAGATTAGCCATGATTAACGAGTGATGCCGCGAGTCGAAGACTGGATGGAATCACGGAACACCGCGACTTCCGGGAACTGATCCGAAGGCTCGGCCAGTTCGGCGAGCGCCTGCTCGACCGTCAGGCCCTGGCGGTAAACCACCTTGTAGGCACGACGCAGGGCGTGGATCGCATCTTCGCTGAAACCGCGACGACGCATGCCTTCGAAGTTCATGCTGCGAGCTTCGGCCGGGTTGCCGAACACCGTAACGTACGCTGGGACATCCTTGCCGATGGCGGTGCCCATACCGGAAAAGCTGTGGGCGCCGATATGGCAATACTGGTGAACCAGGGTGAAACCGGACAGGATCGCCCAGTCTTCAACGTGCACATGGCCCGCCAACGCAGTGTTGTTGACCAGAATGCAGTGGTTGCCGATGACGCTGTCGTGGCCGATGTGGGCATAGGCCATGATCAGATTGTGGTCGCCCAGGGTTGTTTCAGAACGGTCCTGAACGGTCCCACGGTGAATCGTCACGCCTTCACGGATGACGTTGTGGTCACCAATGACCAGACGGGTTTCTTCACCCTTGTATTTCAGATCGGGCGTGTCCTCGCCTACCGAAGAAAACTGGTAGATGCGGTTGTGCTTTCCGATTCGGGTCGGGCCTTTGAGAATCACATGCGGCCCGATCACTGTCCCCTCGCCGATTTCCACACCTGCACCGATGATCGACCAAGGGCCGACCTCGACGCCGTCGGCCAGGATAGCCGCCGGATCGATGATTGCGCGAGGGTCAATCAAACTCATAGTTTGCGTTCCGCGCAGATGATTTCAGCAGAACAGACTGGCTTGCCATCGACCGAAGCCTGGCACTCGAACTTCCAGATCTGACGCTTGCAGCTGATGAAACGGGCTTCAAGGATCAATTGATCGCCTGGGGTGACGGGCTGGCGAAAACGCAGCTTGTCGGAGCCGACGAAGTAGTAGAGCGTGCCGTCGGCAGGCTTCACGTCGAGCATTTTGAAGCCAAGGATACCGGCAGCCTGAGCCATCGCTTCAATGATCAATACGCCCGGCATGATTGGATGCGCAGGGAAGTGACCATTGAAGAAAGGTTCGTTGATGCTGACATTCTTGTAGGCGCGAATGCGCTTGCCTTCCACATCCAGATCCACGACCCGGTCCACCAGCAGGAACGGGTAACGGTGAGGCAGGTATTCGCGAATCTCGTTGATGTCCATCATTTCGGGGGGAAGCCTATGTAAAGATTGGGAGGCGCGACTGACGCGCACCCCTCTAGCAAATCAAGGAGGCAGTCTAGCGGCTGTGCACACTTGATATGGAAATGGTATCAGCCATCTGATGAAGCATTACCGTCAGGGGTCACTTCCCCTACACGCTTTTCCAGCTGTCGCAGACGCCGCGCGATGTCATCGAGCTGACGGATGCGGGCCGCGCTTTTGCGCCATTCGGCTGCCGGCTGCATGGCTGTACCGGAAGAATAGGAACCCTTTTCGGTAATCGAATGGGTCACCATGGTCATCCCGGTGATGAAAACGTTGTCGCAAATTTCGATATGCCCCACCAGCCCTACGCCACCGGCGAGCATGCAATGCTTGCCGATTTTGGTGCTGCCGGAGATCCCCACGCACGCCGCCATGGCGGTGTGATCACCAACCTGCACGTTGTGGGCGATCTGAATCTGGTTGTCGAGCTTCACACCGTTACCCAGAACGGTATCGGCCAGTGCACCGCGATCAATAGCGGTATTCACGCCAATCTCCACGTCGTCACCGACCAGCACACCACCGATCTGGGCGATTTTCTGCCAGACACCTTTCTCGTTGGCAAAACCGAAACCTTCGCCACCGAGCACGGCACCCGATTGAATCACCACCCGTTTACCGATGCGAACATCGTGGTACAGCGTGACTCGCGGGGCCAGCCAGCCGCCCTCGCCAATCTCGCAGCGAGCACCAATGAAGCAGTGCGCGCCAACGGTCACATCCGCAGCAATACGTGCGCAGCTTTCGATCACCGCAAAAGCACCAATGCTCGCCGCTGGATCGACCACTGCATCCGCTGCCACAACGGCTGTCGGATGAATCCCGGCAGCCGCCTTTGGCTTGGGATCGAACAGATGGGAAATCCGCGCGTAGGCCAGATACGGATCAGGCACGACCAGCGCATTACCTGCAAAACCTTCAGCATCAGCGGCCTTCAGCAACAACGCTGCGGCCCGGCTGTCCGCCAGGTATTTACGGTATTGGGGGTTTGCGAGAAAGCTCAACTGAGCTGGGCCAGCCTCTTGCAAAGTGGCTAGCCCAGTAATTTCTTTCTCCGGGTCGCCACGCAGTGTGGCGCCGAGGAACTCGGCCAATTGGCCGAGCTTTATAGTCGCTGTCATGGTTACTTCAGCTGATTCATGCGCTCGATAACCTGGCGAGTGATGTCGTACTGAGGTTTGACATCAATCACTGCGCCACGCTCGAAGACCAGGTCAAAAGCACCTTTCTTGATGACTTCTTCCACAGCGCTGTCCAGTTTCGGCTTGAGCTGTTTCAGCATTTCACGGTCGGCAACGGCTTTGGCTTCGTTCAGTTCCTTGGACTGGAACTGGAAGTCACGGGCCTTCTGCTTGAACTCGAGTTCCAGGCGTTCACGTTCGCCTTGCTGCATCTTGTCGCCGCCAGCCATCAGACGGTCCTGGATACCTTTGGCACTGCTTTCCAAAGTCTTGAGCTTGGACAGCTGTGGACCGAACTTCTTCTCGGCATCAACGGCGTACTTCTTGGCCGCATCCGATTCCAGCAGTGCCATCTGATAGTTCAGAACGGCGATTTTCATGTCGGCAAAAGCCGGACCTGCAACCAGTACGGTCGCCAGGAGAACCAATTGAGTCAACTTACGCACGATGCACTCCTACAAAATCCATTGTCGTTATCTTGGGTCAGACGCTTAGAACGTCTGGCCGAGGGAGAATTGGAACACTTGAGTCTCAGCTTCATCCGGTTTCTTGATCGGCATGGCCAACGCGAAACTCAGAGGACCCAGCGCGGTAACCCAGGTCACGCCAACACCGACGGAGCTGGCCAGGTTGCTCAAGCTGATGTCGTTACACTGCGTGTTGGACTTCGAACCGTCAGCGTTCCTGGTCTCTTTGCACGTCGAGTCGAACACGTTACCCACGTCCCAGAAAACCGAGGTGCGAAGGGAACGCTGATCCTTGACGAACGGCAGAGGGAACAGAACCTCAACACCGCCCTGGATCAGGACATTACCACCGAATGGCAGTGGATCCTGGTCCGGGTCGACCGACGTCCCCGGGTTTTTACCGGTACTTGGTGTACTGCGAGGCCCCAGAGTACTGTCCTTGAAACCACGAACCGAGTTGAAACCACCAGCATAGTAGTTTTCATAGAACGGCAAGCCATCGGTCGAACCGTAGCCATCGCCGTAGCCCAGCTCGGTGTGCAGACGCATGGTGTAGTTTTCGGACAATGGCTGGAACACCTGGCCACGGTAATCGAGCTTGAAGAACGACAAGTCGCTGCCAGGCGTGGTGGTTTCCAGAGTCAGGCTCTGGGAACGACCGCGAGTCGCCAGTACGCCTTTGTTCAGAGTGGACTCGGACCAACCGGCCGAAGCCTTGAAGTTCAGGTAGTTGTCGCCCTCGCGGTTAACGAAGTCGAAGATCTCGTCAACGGTGTATTGGCCAGTCTTGATCTTGTCTTGTTGCGCAGTCAGGCCGAAGGTCAGACGCGAAGTCTCGCTGATTGGATAACCGACGCTCACGCCTGCACCCAGGCTGTCTACGGCATAGCTGGCTACGTCGACGTCGAGATCGTCGTAGTCGGTGGTGCGATAGAACGCGTTGTAACCCAGGCTCACGCCATCAGCAGTCCAGTACGGGTCGACATAACCGAAGTTATACCGGCTCTGGTATTCACTGCGAGTCAAACCGATGCTGACCTTGTTACCCGTACCCAGGAAGTTGTTCTGGGTGATCGAACCACCGAGGATCAGACCGGCGCTCTGGGCGAAACCGACGCTGGCGGTAATCGAACCGGAAGCCTGTTCTTCAACGCTGTAGTTCACGTCTACCTGGTCGTCGACGCCCGGCACGGCCGGTGTTTCGACGTTGACTTCCTTGAAGAAGCCCAGACGCTCAAGACGAGTCTTGGATTGGTCGATCAGGTAAGTCGAAGCCCAGCCGCCTTCCATCTGACGCATTTCACGGCGCAGCACTTCGTCTTCGGACTTGGTGTTGCCACGAAAGTTGATGCGGTTCACGTAAGCACGCTTGCCCGGATCGACAGCGAACGTGATGTCGACCGTGTGATCTTCATCGTGAGGCTGAGGCACGCCATTGACGTTGGCGAAGGTGTAACCCTCGTTACCCAGACGGCGGGTGATCAGTTCGGACGTGGTGGTCATCAACTTGCGCGAGAACACCTGGCCTTTCTGGACCAGCAGCAGAGACTTGACCTGGTCTTCAGGGACTTTCAGGTCGCCGCTCAGCTTGACGTCACGAACGGTGTACTTCTCGCCTTCATTGACGTTGACGGTGATATAGACGTGCTTCTTGTCCGGGGTGATGGAGACCTGGGTCGAAGCGATATCCATGTTGATATAGCCACGGTCCAGGTAGTAGGAGCGCAGACGCTCCAGGTCACCGGAAAGTTTTTCACGTGCATACTTGTCATCGTTCTTGAAGAACGACAGCCAGTTGGTGGTCTTGAGTTCAAACAGGTCGATCAGGTCTTCATCGGGGAAGACGGTGTTACCCACCACGTTGATGTGCTGGATAGCAGCAACGGTGCCTTCGTTGATATTGACCTTCAACGCAACGCGGTTACGCGGCTGCGGCACCACTTCAGTGTCGACGGTAGCCGAGTAGCGACCCTGAGCGACGTATTGGCGCTGCAGCTCGTTACGCACACCTTCGAGGGTCGCGCGCTGGAAGATCTCGCCTTCGGCCAGACCGGATTGCTTGAGGCCTTTCATCAGGTCTTCAGTGGAGATCGCCTTGTTACCCTCGATCTCGATGCTGGCGACTGACGGGCGCTCGACTACCGTAATGACCAGGACGTTGCCATCTCTGCCCAGCTGGATATCTTGAAAGAAACCGGTTTTGAACAACGCACGAGTGGATTCCACCAGGCGACGATCATCCGCCTGTTCACCGACGTTCAACGGCAAAGCACCAAAGACGCTACCCGCGGAGACCCGCTGGAGGCCATTGACGCGAATATCAGAGATAGTGAAGGACTCGGCGTGAACTTCGGCGATCATCAATACGGTGAGAACCGCAGTTAGCAGCAGACGTTTCATGAAGTCCTTTCTTATTCCAACTGGCAATAAACAAACTGCCGCAAAATGCGGCAGATTCGCAATTCAGCGAAGCGTTACAGTCGACCCAGATCATTGACAAGAGCAAGCAACATCACCCCGATCACCAAACTGATACCGATCTGTATCCCCCAACCCTGCACCCGATCCGACAAGGGGCGACCACGCGCCCACTCGATCAGATAAAACAACAAATGCCCCCCATCCAGTACAGGAATGGGCAACAAATTCAGAACCCCCAAGCTAATACTCAGATAAGCAAGGAAATTCAGGAAATCAGCGACACCCGACTGGGCAGAAGCGCCCGCCACTTTAGCAATGGTTATCGGTCCACTCAAGTTTTTTACCGAGAGCTCACCGAACAACATTTTCTTGAGCGAATCGAGGGTCAGTACGCTCATGGTCCAGGTGCGTCGAGCACCCTCCCCAATCGCCGCCACAGGACCATAACTCACTTCGCGAATCATCTCTGGCGGCCAATCAACTGCCTTCACCCCAGCCCCCAGATAACCACTGGGCGCCTTCTTCTCGCCGCGAGCGGCCAACGTCACAGGGACGTCGATTTGAGCACCTTCACGTTCAACGCGCAGCATGATTTTGGTATCAGGGTGCATACGGACCGTGTCCACCACCTGCTGCCAGTCATCAAGCGACTTGCCGTCCAGAGCCAACAGTCGGTCACCGGTCTTCAGGCCAGCAGCCTGTGCTGGGCCTTTCGGGTCAAGTTCGGCCAGGACCGGTGGCAGCGCCGGACGCCAAGGACGCAAACCCAGCGAACGAATCGGATCAGGCTCATCGGCACCCTTGAGCCATTTATCCAGCATCAGCTCACGGGGCGAATCTGCTGTGGAACCCTGATCACGAACCAGCAACTGCAGGGAGCCGCTCTCCCCAAGACGACGGACCAACTGCAGGTTCACCGCGGCCCAGCCGGAAGTTGGCTCGCCATCGATGGCAATGATTTCCTGGCCTGCGCTCAAACCTGCCTTGGCGGCGATACTGCCGGATTCGACTGCACCAATGACCGGGCGCACTTGCTCGCTGCCGAGCATGGCGAGCACCCAGAAAAAAAACATTGCCAGTAAAAAGTTGGCAATCGGGCCCGCCGAGACGATAGCGATACGCTGGCGGACGGATTTGCGATTGAAGGATTGATCAAGCTGATCGGCAGGCACTTCACCTTCGCGCTCGTCGAGCATTTTCACGTAACCGCCCAGGGGGATCGCGGCGACGACGAACTCAGTGCCTTTCTTGTCGTGCCAGCGCAGCAACGGCATACCGAAGCCCACGGAGAAACGCAGCACTTTGACCCCACAGCGACGTGCGACCCAAAAATGGCCGAATTCGTGGAAGGTGACCAGCACACCCAAAGCTACCAGGGTGCCGACAATCATATAGAGCGCGCTCATCTACTTTCTCCGCAATCCTGTCCAGTGCCGCATGGGTCAACGTATTGCAGCACTTATCGCCCGTGACGACTCAACCATTGTTCGGCCAGAACTCGCGCTTTTGCGTCGGCCGTAAACACTGCCTCGAGATCGCCAACCGCAACCACGGGCTCGAGATTCAATACTTCTTCGATGATACTCGCGATTTCCGGGTAGCGAACCCGCCCGTCGAGAAAGGCCGCGACCGCCACTTCATTCGCCGCATTCAGCATGGCCGGCGCGCTATTGCCGGATTCAGCTGCCTGACGCGCAAGGCGCAGGCACGGGAATCGCTCTTCATCAGGCGCCTGGAAGTCCAGCCGCGCAATTGCAAACAGGTCCAGCGGCGCAACACCCGAGTCGATTCGCTCCGGCCAGGCCAGCGCGTTGGCGATCGGCGTGCGCATGTCAGGGTTACCTAACTGGGCCAATACCGAACCGTCGATGTAATCGACCAGCGAATGAATCACGCTTTGAGGATGAATCACCACTTCGACCTGGGACGGCTTGGCATCAAACAGCCAACAGGCTTCGATCAGCTCCAACCCCTTGTTCATCATGCTGGCCGAATCCACCGA
Organism: Pseudomonas sp. LS2P72; assembly: GCF_054897865.1. Lineage (NCBI taxonomy): Bacteria > Pseudomonadati > Pseudomonadota > Gammaproteobacteria > Pseudomonadales > Pseudomonadaceae > Pseudomonas > Pseudomonas sp. LS2P72. Next base: position 1,827,802 of record NZ_CM142708.1, on the reverse strand, counting down.
AATCTTGCGCCCCATGGACCAGTTCGGGTGGGCACACGCTTGCTCAGGGGAAACATGCATCAGTTCAGCCATAGGTGTCTGTCGGAACGGACCGCCAGAGGCTGTGAGTAAAATCCGACGCACCCCGACGGCACCCAGCCCACGAGCGAAATCCTGTGGCATGCACTGGAAAATCGCGTTGTGCTCGCTGTCGATCGGCAGCAACACCGAACCGCTCTTGCGCACCGCCTGCATGAACAGCGCACCGGACATCACCAGTGCTTCTTTGTTGGCCAGGAGAATTTTTTTGCCGGCCTCGACTGCCGCCAGAGTCGGTCGCAAGCCCGCAGCACCAACGATGGCTGCCATGACCGCATCGACCTCAGGATCGGAAGCAACCTGACACAGGCCCTCTTCCCCCACCAGCACGCGGGTCGACAGGCCTGCGGCGCGCAAGTCGTCCTGCAAACCCCGGGCGGCACCCACCTCAGGCACCACGGCGAACCGCGGTGCATGACGAACACACAGCGCCAATAGCTCGCTCAAACGGGTGAAACCGCTCAAGGCGAAAACCTGATAACGCTCCGGATGGCGAGCGATGACGTCAAGCGTGCTCAGACCGATCGAACCGGTCGCCCCCAGGACGGTAATCTGCTGTGGGCGGCTCACGGTGCCGCCATCCACAGCAGCACGGCAAACACTGGGATCGCTGCAGTCAGGCTGTCGATACGGTCCAGCACGCCGCCGTGACCCGGCAGCAGATTACTGCTGTCCTTGATCCCGGACTGACGCTTGAACATGCTTTCAGTCAGATCACCTACCACCGAGATAAACACGACGATAGCAGCACCCATCAGACCTTTGAACAACTGCGCCACCGTCCAGTCTCGAACCAGACCGACAATGACAGTAATGAACAGACTCACCGCGAGGCCGCCGTAGACGCCCTCCCAGCTTTTGCCGGGGCTGACCAGTGGCGCCAGCTTGCGCTTGCCAAAGGCCCGACCGGAGAAGTAAGCACCGATATCAGCGCCCCAGACCAGCACCATCACCGCCATGATCAGCCAGTTGCCCAAAGGCTCCTGCTTGATCTGAACCAGACCTTGCCAGGCGGGCAGCAGGATCAGCAGACCGATCACCAGCTTGCAGGCAGCGCTGGACCAAAGTTCGCTGGAGCGCGGATACGTCAACACCAGATAGGTTGCAACGCCCCACCAAAGTACCGACGCGCCCAATACCCAAGGTGCGAGCCCAGGCAGGACATGCATGACAAACAGCATCAACGCGACGACAGCCGCATAGGCAACGCGGATCGGCTGCTCAGTGAAGCCGGCCAGGCGAGCCCACTCCCATGCACCGAGGGTCACGACCAGCCCGATGAACAGTGCAAAACCGGTGCCTTCGAGCAGGAAAAACCCGCACAGGGCAATCGGCAGCAGGATCAGTGCGGTGATGATTCGTTGTTTAAGCATTAAACCCGGGCTCCAGCCTCGACCTGCTCGCTCGTTTTACCGAAGCGGCGCTGCCGAGAAGCAAAATCGGCCAGCGCGGTACGCATGGCATCGTGTTTGAAGTCCGGCCAGAACAGGTCGGAGAAGTACAACTCGGCGTAAGCCAGTTGCCACAGCAGGAAGTTACTGATGCGGTGCTCGCCACCGGTACGGATGCACAAGTCCGGCAACGGCAAATCGCCGGTAGCCAGACAGGTTTGCAACAGTTCCGGAGTAATGTCTTCCGGACGCAGGTGCCCAGCCTGAACTTCCCGAGCCAGACGCTGTGCGGCCTGCGCGATATCCCACTGTCCGCCATAGTTGGCAGCGATCTGCAGAACGAAGCGATTGGCGCCCGCCGTCATTGCCTCAGCTTCACGCATGGCAGCCTGAAGCTCAGGATGAAAGCGCGAACGGTCGCCAATGATGCGCAAACTGATGTTGTTTTCGTTCAGGCGCTTGGCCTCGCGACGCAATGCCTTGAAGAACAGATCCATCAAGGCGCTGACCTCGTCGGCCGGGCGCTGCCAGTTCTCACTGGAGAAGGCGAACAGGGTCAATACTTCGACCCCGGCCTCGGCACACACCTCGATAACCGCACGAACCGCATCCACGCCCGCTTTATGACCGGCGACACCCGGCATAAAGCGCTTTTTCGCCCAGCGATTATTACCATCCATGATGATCGCGACATGGCGCGGCACCGCGGACGGCGCAGTCTGCTTGGTCTTTTCCATGAAAACGTGACCCTTATACGGCCATCAGGTCTTTTTCTTTCTGCGCCAGATTCGCGTCGATTTCAGCCACGTATTTTTTGGTCAGATCATCGATCTCGCCAGTGGCGCGGCGCTCTTCGTCTTCGCTGATTTCTTTTTCCTTGACCAGATCCTTGAGCTGGCTGTTCGCGTCACGACGGATGTTGCGCACAGCAACACGGGCATCTTCAGCGACATCGCGAGCCTGCTTGGTGAAGCCCTTGCGGGTTTCTTCGGTCAGGGCCGGCATGGAGATCAGCAGCAACTCACCCAGGTTGGTCGGGTTGAGGTTCAGACCCGCGCTACCGATGGCTTTGTCGACGGCACCCAGCATGTTGCGCTCGAAGGCAACGACTTGCAGGGTACGGGCGTCTTTGACGGTGATGTTCGCCACTTGCTTGATCGGGGTGTCGGAGCCGTAGTACGGAACCATCACGCCTTCCAGAATGCTTGGGTGCGCCTGGCCCGTACGAATACGGCCGAAGTTGTGCGCCAGCGATTCGACGGATTTTTTCATGCGCTCTTGAGCGTCTTTCTTGATTTCGTTGATCATTGTTGGCCTTCCTCGATCAGGGTCCCTTCAGCGCCACCATGCACGATATTCAGCAGGGCGCCGGGCTTGTTCATGTTAAATACGCGCAACGGCATCTTGTGGTCGCGGCACAGGCAAATGGCTGTCAGATCCATCACGCCCAGCTTGCGATCCAGCACTTCATCGTAAGTCAGATGATCGAACTTCTCGGCATGCGGGTCTTTGAATGGGTCAGCGGTGTAGACGCCATCGACCTTGGTCGCCTTGAGCACGACATCGGCATCGATTTCGATTGCACGCAAGCACGCTGCCGAATCCGTGGTGAAGAACGGATTGCCGGTACCGGCCGCGAAAATCACGACTTCCTTGGCATTCAAGTGGCGCATGGCTTTGCGGCGATCATAGTGATCGGTTACGCCAACCATGGAAATGGCCGACATCACGATGGCCGAGATATTGGCACGTTCCAGCGCATCGCGCATGGCCAGGGCGTTCATCACAGTGGCCAGCATGCCCATGTGGTCACCGGTGACCCGGTCCATGCCGGCCGCGCTCAGCGCTGCACCACGGAACAGGTTGCCGCCGCCGATCACCAGACCGACCTGAACACCGATGCCGACCAGTTGGCCGACTTCCAGCGCCATGCGATCCAGAACTTTCGGATCGATCCCGAACTCTTCCGAGCCCATCAGGGCCTCGCCGCTAAGCTTGAGTAGAATGCGTTTATAGCGAGCCTGATAACCACTGCCCTGCTGAGCCATTGCGAATCTCTCCTGCGGCGTATTTTAAAAATTCTTTGCGAGCTGTTTACAGCTGGCGTTCACTCTAACTTGGCACTGCTTCAGCGCCATCGGAACATGGCTTTGTAAGCCAGTTCCAAAAGGAAACCAATTAAAAATTGGTGCCCCATCTGAAAAGAGGCTGCGCGCGTGAGCGGGCAGCCTCTTCAGGGCGACAGTTAAAAACCGTCTTATTGCTTGGCGGCAGCCAGCTGGGCAGCAACTTCTTCAGCGAAGTTGTCGACCGGCTTCTCGATGCCGTCGCCTACTTTGAAGTAGGTGAAGGAAACGATTTCGGCACCGGCTTTCTTGGCCAGTTCGCCAACCTTGATTTCAGGGTTCTTGACGAACGCCTGCTCAACCAGGCTCGCTTCAGCCAGGAACTTGCTGATACGGCCTTTGACCATGTTTTCAACAATGTTTTCTGGCTTGCCGGCGATCTTGTCAGCGTTGAGGGTCAGGAACACGCCCTTCTCACGCTCGACCGCTTCAGCGGAAACTTCCGATGGCAGCAGGAATTCAGGGTTGGTCGCCGCTACGTGCATGGCGATGTCTTTGGCCAGCTCAACGCTGCCGCCTTTAAGGGCAACCACAACACCGATCTTGTTGCCGTGCAGGTAACCACCAACAACGTCACCTTCAACGCGAGCCAGGCGACGGATGTTGACGTTTTCGCCAACCTTGCCGACCAGAACCAGGCGATCGGCTTCTTGAGCGGCGATCAGCGGAGCAACGTCAGTCAGTTTGTCAGCGAACGCTTTTTCAACGCTGGAAGCGACAAATGCCTTGAAGTCATCCTGCAAAGCCAGGAAGTCGGTCTGCGAGTTCACTTCCAGCAGAACGGCGGATTTACCGTCTTCCTTCAGAGCGATTGCGCCTTCAGCAGCCACGTTGCCTGCTTTCTTGGCAGCCTTGATGGCGCCCGAAGCACGCATGTCATCAATGGCTTTTTCGATGTCGCCGCCGGCCTTGGTCAAGGCCTTTTTGCAGTCCATCATGCCTTCGCCAGTACGCTCGCGCAGTTCTTTGACCAACGCTGCAGTAATCTCTGCCATTTCAAAATTCCTCTTGGATAGGTTTTCAACCATTCCACCCGATCGAACGGGCGATCAATTCTTCCCGAACCACCCTTGCTGGCTGCTGCAGGTTACAAAGGCTGTAACTGCGCTGCCGACAAACGGTTTTCGAGGTGGCAAAAAGGGGGCCAAGCCCCCTTTTTGCTTACTGAGTCAACGCCAAGGCGTCAATTACTCAGCTGCTGCTACCGGAGCTTCTTCAACGAACTGCTCGGTGCCGCCAGCAACGTGGTTGCGACCGCGGATTACAGCGTCAGCCATCGAACCCATGTACAGCTGGATAGCGCGGATTGCGTCATCGTTGCCTGGGATGATGTAGTCAACGCCTTCCGGGCTGCTGTTGGTATCGACTACGCCGATAACCGGGATGCCCAGCTTGTTGGCTTCGGTGATCGCGATGCGCTCGTGATCAACGTCGATAACGAACAGAGCGTCTGGCAGACCGCCCATGTCCTTGATACCACCCAGGGAACGATCGAGCTTCTCAAGATCGCGAGTGCGCATCAGCGCTTCTTTCTTGGTCAGCTTGGCGAAAGTACCGTCTTCGGCTTGCACTTCAAGGTCACGCAGACGCTTGATGGAAGCACGGATGGTTTTGAAGTTGGTCAGCATGCCGCCCAACCAGCGGTGATCGACGTACGGCGAACCGCAACGTGCTGCTTCTTCAGCAACGATCTTGCCAGCGGAACGCTTGGTGCCGACGAACAGGATCTTGTTTTTGCCCTGGGCCAGACGCTCTACGAAAGTCAGAGCTTCGTTGAACATTGGCAGGGTTTTTTCAAGGTTGATAATGTGGATCTTGTTACGCGCGCCGAAAATGTACTTACCCATTTTCGGGTTCCAGTAACGGGTCTGGTGACCGAAGTGCACACCGGCCTTCAGCATATCGCGCATGTTGACTTGGGACATGATAGTTCCTTAATAAGTCGGGTTTGGCCTCCACGTATCCCAATGACCAACCAGCAGCATCAGCTGAAGGCACCCAGGTCATCGTGTCGACACGTGTGTGGATTTAGGCTTTTCAGGGGATCCCCGGAAAGCGGCGCATTTTATATCACAAGGCTGAAAAAAACGGAACCCGGATTGTTAAATCCTGGCGCTCGCCTTGGTTTCGCCCCTTGGATTCCTCCAAGAATGCGCCATTCTATAAGGAGAAGCGATGCACAGAGGCTCAGATTTGCGCTGCTCGTCTGTTAGAATCGCGTTTTTCAGGGCCGCGAAGATCGACCGCGCAATGCCCATTCCGTTTTAGAAGGCGCCATCGAGCGCAGAGAGAGCCTGTATGACCGTCACCCTCAAAACCCCGGAGGACATCGCAAAAATGCGCATCGCCGGCAAACTGGCCGCCGATGTGCTGGAAATGATTGCCGAACATGTCAAGCCGGGCATTACCACAGAAGAACTGGACCGCATCTGCCACGACTACATCGTCAATGAGCAGAAAGCTATCCCTGCCCCGCTCAACTACAAGGGTTTCCCGAAGTCGATCTGCACCTCGATCAACCACGTGGTCTGCCACGGCATACCGAACGAGAAGGTCTTGAAGGATGGCGATACGCTGAACATCGACGTCACCGTCATCAAGGACGGCTACCACGGCGACACCAGCCGCATGTTCCACGTCGGCACCGTGCCGGTCTGGGCCGAGCGCCTGTCGCAAGTGACCCAGGAATGCATGTACAAGGCCATCGAACTGGTCAAGCCCGGCTGCCGCCTGGGCGACATCGGTGAAGTGATCCAGAAGCACGCTGAAAAGAACGGTTTTTCCGTGGTTCGCGAATTCTGCGGTCACGGCATTGGCAAGGTATTCCATGAAGAGCCGCAGATCCTGCACTACGGCCGCGCCGGCACCGGCATGGAACTGAAGGCCGGCATGACGTTCACCATCGAGCCGATGATCAACCAGGGCAAGGCCGACACCAAGGTATTGGGCGATGGCTGGACCGCGATCACCAAGGACCGCAAGCTGTCGGCACAGTGGGAACACACCCTGCTGGTAACCGAAACCGGTTACGAGATCTTCACCCTGCGCGCCGACGACACCATCCCGCGCGTTTCGGCCTGATCCGGGCGCGCAGCTCCTCAGCTTTATAGACAGGAAAGCCAATCGATGCCGCAGGTGGATCCCGAACTCTTCGACCGTGGCCAGTTCCAGGCTGAACTGGCCCTGAAGGCAAGCCCGATCGCGGCCTTCAAAAAAGCGATTCGCCAGGCCCGCGAGGTGCTCGACGAGCGCTTTCGCAGCGGCCGCGACATTCGCCGGTTGATCGAGGATCGCGCCTGGTTCGTCGATAACATCCTGCAAAAGGCCTGGGAGCAATTCAGCTTGAGTTCCGAAGCCGACATCGCGCTGGTCGCGGTCGGCGGCTACGGTCGCGGTGAGTTGCACCCTTACTCCGACATCGATTTGCTGATCCTGCTGGACAGCGCCGATCACGAAGTTTTCCGAGACTCCATCGAGCGTTTTCTGACGCTGTTGTGGGACATCGGCCTTGAAGTGGGTCAGAGCGTTCGCTCGGTGGACGAATGCGTCCAGGAGGCCCGCGCCGACCTGACGGTCGTCACCAACCTGATGGAAAGCCGCACCATTTGCGGCCCCGAGCGCTTGCGCCAGCGCATGCTGGACGTTACCAGCACCGCGCACATGTGGCCGAGCAAGGACTTCTTCCTGGCCAAACGCGCCGAGCAGAAGGCCCGTCACCACAAGTACAACGACACTGAATACAACCTGGAACCCAACGTCAAAGGCTCTCCCGGCGGCCTACGGGATATTCAGACGATTCTGTGGGTGGCTCGTCGCGAGTACGGCACCCTGAACCTGCGAGCCCTGGCCGGCGAAGGTTTCCTGGTTGAGAGCGAGAATGCCCTGCTGGCCTCCTCCCAGGAATTCCTGTGGAAAGTTCGTTACGCCTTGCACATGCTCGCCGGCCGTTCCGAAGACCGCTTGCTGTTTGATCACCAGCGCACCATCGCCGGGCTCCTGGGCTTCAAAGGCGATGATGCCAAGCAAGCCATTGAAAACTTCATGCAACAGTATTACCGAGTGGTCATGAGCATTGCCCAGCTCAGCGACCTGATCATCCAGCACTTCGAGGAAGTCATCCTCGCGCCGGAAGACCAAGCGCCGCCGCAGCCGATCAACTCGCGATTCCAGCTGCACGACGGTTACATCGAGGCGCGCAACGACAACGTGTTCCGCCGAACTCCGTTCGCCATGCTGGAAATCTTCGTACTGATGGCCCAGCAGCCGGAAATCAAAGGCGTGCGCGCCGACACCATTCGCCTGCTGCGAGAACACCGCCACCTGATCGACGACGATTTCCGCAACGACATTCGCAATACCAGCCTGTTTATCGAACTGTTCAAGTGCAAGATCGGTATCCATCGCAATCTGCGACGGATGAACCGCTACGGCATCCTCGGGCGCTATTTGCCGGAGTTCGGCTTCATCGTCGGGCAGATGCAGCACGATCTGTTTCACATCTATACGGTCGACGCTCACACCCTGAACCTGATCAAGCATCTGCGTAAGTTGCAGTACACCCAGGTGTCGGAAAAATTCCCGCTGGCCAGCAAGCTCATGGGCAAACTGCCCAAACCCGAGCTGATCTACCTGGCCGGTCTGTACCACGACATCGGCAAGGGCCGGCATGGCGACCATTCGGAAATTGGCGCGGTGGATGCCGAAGCCTTTTGCCAGCGCCACCAATTGCCGGTGTGGGACAGCCGCCTGATCGTCTGGCTGGTGCAGAACCATTTGGTGATGTCGACCACCGCCCAGCGCAAGGACTTGTCCGACCCACACGTCATCCACGATTTCGCGCAGATCGTCGGCGACGAAACCCACCTCGATTATCTGTACGTGCTGACCGTCGCCGACATCAACGCGACCAATCCGACGCTGTGGAATTCCTGGCGCGCCAGCCTGTTGCGCCAGCTCTACACCGAGACCAAGCGGGCCTTGCGTCGCGGCCTGGAAAACCCGGTCGATCGCGAAGAGCAGATTCGCCAGACCCAGAGCGCAGCACTGGACATTCTGGTACGCGGCGGCACCGACCCGGATGACGTCGAGCAGCTGTGGGCGCAATTGGGCGATGACTACTTCCTGCGCCACACTGCTGGCGACGTGGCCTGGCACAGTGACGCGATCCTCCAGCAACCGGCCGACGGCGGGCCACTGGTGCTGATCAAGGAAACCACCCAGCGCGAGTTCGAAGGCGGCACGCAGATCTTTATCTATGCGCCGGATCAACACGACTTCTTCGCCGTGACCGTGGCCGCGATGGACCAGCTCAACCTGAACATTCACGACGCCCGGGTCATCACCTCCAGCAGCCAGTTCACCCTCGACACCTACATCGTGCTCGACACTGACGGCGACTCGATCGGCGATAACCCGGCGCGGGTCAAACAGATTCGCGAAGGCCTGACCGAGGCCCTGCGCAACCCGGACGACTACCCGACCATCATTCAGCGTCGGGTACCGCGCCAGCTCAAGCATTTCGCGTTTGCGCCACAGGTGACGATCCACAACGACGCCCAGCGTCCGGTGACCGTACTGGAACTCAGCGCCCCCGACCGCCCAGGCCTGCTGGCACGCATCGGCACGATCTTCCTCGAGTTCGATCTGTCGTTGCAGAACGCCAAGATTGCGACCCTCGGCGAGCGTGTGGAGGACGTGTTCTTCATCACCGACGCAAACAACCAGCCGTTGTCCGACCCATTGCTGTGCAGCCGCTTGCAGGATGCAATCGTCGAACAGCTGACCGTCAGCAACGAACCCGATATCAAACTGTCACGCTTGAGTATTTGAACTAACCAACTTTCCCTGTGGGTGCGGGCCATGTGGCGAGGGGATTTATCCCCGTTGGGCTGCGAAGCGGCCCCAGCATTTCAAAGTTGAAGCGAGTTCACGACTGCTTCGCAGCCGAACGGGGATAAATCCCCTCGCCACACAGGCTCGCCCCCACATTAGATGAGGCCCCCGATGAACAACGCTCTGAACCAGTTGCAGCCCTACCCGTTCGAGAAGCTCCGCGCCCTGCTCGGCAGCGTCACGCCAAACCCGGACAAGCGTGCAATTGCGCTGTCCATTGGCGAGCCGAAACACCGTTCGCCAAGCTTCGTCGCCGAAGCCCTGGCAAGCAATCTCGATAAGATGGCCGTGTACCCGACCACCCTCGGCATCCCGGCCCTGCGTGAAGCCATCGCCGCGTGGTGCGAACGTCGTTTCAGCGTTCCGAACGGCTGGCTCGACCCGGCGCGCAATGTGCTGCCGGTCAACGGCACTCGTGAAGCGCTGTTCGCCTTCACCCAGACCGTGGTCAACCGTGGCGAAGATGCACTGGTGGTCAGCCCGAACCCGTTCTATCAGATCTACGAAGGTGCAGCGTTCCTTGCCGGAGCCAAGCCGCATTACCTGCCGTGCCTGGACGAAAACGGCTTCAACCCGGATTTCGACGCCGTTTCCCCAGACATCTGGAAACGCTGCCAGATCCTGTTCCTGTGCTCGCCAGGCAACCCGACCGGTGCACTGATCCCGGTCGAAACCCTGAAGAAGCTGATCGCCCTGGCCGACGAATACGACTTCGTGATCGCCGCCGACGAGTGCTACAGCGAACTGTATTTCGACGAACAAACCCCGCCGGCTGGCCTGCTCAGCGCCTGTGTGGAACTGGGCCGCAAAGACTTCAAGCGTTGCGTGGTGTTCCACAGCCTGTCCAAGCGTTCCAACCTGCCAGGTCTGCGTTCAGGCTTCGTGGCCGGTGATGCGGACATTCTCAAAGGCTTCCTGCTCTATCGCACCTACCACGGCTGCGCGATGCCGGTTCAGACCCAACTGGCCAGTGTTGCCGCGTGGAATGACGAAGTGCACGTGCGCGCCAACCGTGCGCTGTATCGCGAGAAATACGATGCGGTGCTGGAGATCCTCAGCCCGGTGATGGATGTGCAGCGTCCGGACGGCGGTTTCTATTTGTGGCCGAATGTTGAAGGCGACGACGAGGCGTTCTGCCGTGATCTGTTCGTTGAAGAACATGTAACCGTGGTGCCGGGTTCTTATCTGTCTCGCGAAGTGAACGGCTCAAATCCCGGCGCAGGCCGAGTGCGCATGGCGCTGGTTGCACCGCTGGCGGAATGTGTCGAAGCAGCTAAGCGGATTCGCAATTTCATAACTAATCGCAAGTAACAACCTGAGCCTGTACTGCGCAACGCAGCACAGGCCTCCTTCATAATAAAGTAACAAGCACTTAAACATTACAACTTCCCCCACCCACTTATCACTGATTAAATCCGAATCAAATGCGCCAGCATTCGAACCCATTCGAAAGTTAAATCTGATAAGGACATAACAATGCATTCTCTAGCACCCTGCCAAGTTATTGGCAACTTTGATCCACACGCCTCTTATGAGGCTGCTCTACGAGAAAACCCTGACAACATCCAGAATGCTTCAACCGGTGGACGCCAGAAACGTGGAGTCGCCACGCACTCAAAATTCTGGGCCAGCCACAGAACTCTGAAAATTGCATTTATAAACCCGCCCTCCCCCGCACACCGCAACGCAGTTATCAACGCCATAAAACAATGGCAAAACTCAATCAACCTCACACTTGAGTTTGTGGACGATGCCACGGGAGATATCCGGATCACCATGGAGGCGCCTGCAAATTACTCGGCCATTGGCACTGATGCGACACTGCGCCAGCCTCATGAGAACACCCTGAATATTGGCACCGACCTGATGCACCCACGGTTCGATGCAACGGTCATGCACGAGTTCGGACATGCACTCGGAATGGAGCATGAACACCAACACCCGCACGCCGATATCCCATGGGACAAACCCAAGGTCTATGACTTCTACCTGCGCAACTTCAACTGGCCGAAAGAGCAAGTCGATCACAACTTCTTTAGAACACTGGACGCGATCAACACACGAACGACTCCTTATGACAAACTTTCAATCATGCATTACAAGATTCCGAACGAATTTACCACCGGTGACTGGTCGGTAGAGAACAACAACACTATCAGCCAAAAAGATCGGCGACTGATGCGAAAGGTTTACCCCCAGCAATAACAAAGACAAGCTACTTCACCTCCCCCACAGACGCACTGACAGGCAGCCCGGTGCAACGCAGTGCGGGCACACTTTTATAACCGGTAACACTTAAGCAGAAATCAAGGTTCGCCGAACTGCAGAGTTCCCCTTACTCTCATGCAGCGCATTAGCGTGCGCATTCACACGACCTTACTTCAAGGAAGAAGTAGCCAATGAACAGTATTGAAGACTGCACCCTTATCCAATGGCCCGACGATCAACAATCCTTTGAAGCCGCCATCAACGAGAACCCTGAGAATGCCGGCACCGGCGGCGGCACTCGCAGCAAGCGCTCGCTGATCAATTACTCAAAGCTGTGGGCAAACGGACGCACACTCAAGATCGCGTTTATCGACGGCCCCGACGATGAACACAAACAGAAGATCATCAAAGCAGCGCGCCAATGGCTGCCCTATATCAATCTGAGCTTCGATTTCGTTGAGGGGCTCGAAGGTGACATCAGAATCGCAACTAAAAACAACGTCAACAGCTCAATGCTGGGCACCGATGCGCTGTTGATTCATCCGGACTGGCAGACCATGGATCTGGGTGTCAAACCTGAAGATGCAGACTTCGACGTGATCGTGACTCATGAGTTTGGACATGCCTTAGGCGCGATGCATGAACACCAACACCCTGAGGCCAATATTCCCTGGGATAAACCGAAAGTGTATGCGTTCTACCAGAATCGAGAAATGAATCCACTGACCCAAGAAAAAGTCGAAAGGAACCTGTTTCAGCCCTTCGATACAATCGAAGCGATTTATACGCCTTACGACAGAAAATCCATCATGCACCACCCGGTGGCTAACACGCTGACCCTGGGCGATTGGGAAATCCCTGTTAACCGAAAGATCAGTAAAAAAGATAAAAAACTTATGAAGTTGCTTTATCCCAAACGTTAGCAGTCATCCCCAATCTGGTGATGACGACTGAGCTTGTACAACTCCAGGCGTTGCGCTCGCAGCGCCTTCAACCGCAGACGCCGCTCCAGCAAGTCAATCTGAAACACCAGCGCAGCGCAGCAACAACGGCAAGGCGATGCAGGCGGTTTGCATCAAGCGCGTTTTCCAAGACAATCGACAGCATTGAAGTGCCATATTTGCCGCTTAGACTGTGGGCAAGCCGTTACACCTATGCCGCATGCAATCGCTGATCGCCACGACAAACGGACAAACCCGACCACGACCGACGCGAAACCGCCCGGTCATGGCATAATCCGTCACCATTAATTTCCAGCACCTGCAAAGGGGGCAATTCCTTGACCGTTTCAAGCAAAACGTTGCACCTTTTCGGCATCAAAGCCTGCGACACCATGAAAAAGGCGCGCACCTGGCTCGATGAACACGCTGTCAGCTATGACTTTCATGATTACAAAGCGGCCGGAATCGACCGTGAACACCTGACCCAATGGTGCGACGAGCACGGCTGGCAAGTGGTGTTGAACCGTGCAGGCACGACCTTTCGCAAGCTCGACGACGAACGCAAAGCCGATCTCGACCAGCCGAAAGCCATCGAACTGATGCTCGCACAACCCTCGATGATCAAGCGCCCGGTGCTTGATCTCGGTGACCGAACCCTGATTGGCTTCAAGCCAGATATCTACGCGGCAGCGCTCAAGTAAGGCAGCCCGTTCCATTTTGTTAGAGGTATCAACATGTCCACTACCCTGTTCAGCCTGGCCTTTGGTGTCGGCACTCAAAACCGTCAAGGCGCATGGCTGGAAGTGTTTTACGCGCAGCCACTGCTCAACCCGTCGGCCGAACTGGTCGCTGCCATCGCGCCAATTCTGGGCTACACCGAAGGCAATCAGGCGATCGCGTTCACTACCGCTCAGGCCTCGCAACTGGCTGAAGCCCTGAAAAGTGTCGACGTTGCCCAAGCTGCCTTGCTGACCCGTCTGGCCGAGAGTCACAAGCCGCTGGTCGCAACCCTTCTGGCCGAAGACGCTCAACTGACGTCCACGCCTGAGGCTTACCTCAAGCTGCACCTGCTGTCCCATCGTCTGGTCAAGCCGCACGGCCTGAACCTGGCCGGCGTGTTCCCACTGCTGCCGAACGTGGCGTGGACCAGCCAGGGCGCAATCGACCTGGCCGAACTGGCCGAACATCAACTGGAAGCCCGTCTGCGCGGCGAGCTGCTGGAAGTGTTCTCGGTGGACAAGTTCCCGAAAATGACCGACTACGTGGTTCCGACCGGCGTGCGCATCGCTGACGCGGCACGTATTCGTCTGGGCGCTTACGTCGGCGAAGGCACCACCGTGATGCACGAAGGTTTTGTCAACTTCAACGCCGGCACCGAAGGCCCGGGCATGATCGAAGGTCGCGTTTCCGCGGGTGTATTCGTCGGCAAGGGTTCGGACCTGGGCGGCGGTTGCTCGACCATGGGCACCCTGTCGGGTGGCGGCAACATCGTGATCAAGGTCGGCGAAGGCTGCCTGATCGGCGCGAACGCCGGTATCGGCATTCCGTTGGGCGACCGCAACACGGTTGAATCGGGCCTGTACGTGACCGCTGGTACGAAAGTGGCGCTGCTGGACGAAAACAACGCACTGGTCAAAGTCGTGAAGGCCCGTGAACTGGCCGGTCAACCCGACCTGCTGTTCCGTCGCAATTCGGAGACCGGTGCCGTGGAATGCAAAACCCACAAATCGGCCATCGAACTGAACGAAGCACTGCACGCTCACAACTAAGCCGAGCGTCAAACGATCACCTGACCTGTAGGAGCGAAGCTTGCTCGCGAAGCTTTTGGCGCCAGTGATGACGCCTTCGCGAGCAAGCTTCGCTCCTACACAGGTCTGGCGTAGACCCGACCATCAGGTCAGGCGTACATCCGCCCATGTTTACCAGGGCCGAACAATATGATGATTCCCTCTCCCTGGCGTGCCGATTTTCCGGCCATCGCCGCATTGCAACGGCAAGACCAGACGTATCTGGACAACGCCGCCACCACGCAAAAACCTCAAGCCCTGCTGGATGCCCTGGCGCATTACTACGCCAACGGCGCGGCCAACGTGCATCGGGCGCAACACCTGCCCGGCGCCCACGCCACCCAGGCGTTCGAGGCCAGCCGCAGCAAAGTCGCCCACTGGCTCAATGCCGGCGATTGCGGGCAGATCATCTTTACCCACGGCGCAACGTCTGCGCTGAACCTCCTGGCTTACGGCCTGGAACATCTTTTCAATCCGGGCGATGAAGTTGTCATCAGCGCGCTGGAGCATCACGCCAATCTGTTGCCGTGGCAGCAACTGGCCCACCGTTGCGACCTGAAGCTGGTGATCCTGCCACTGGACGCTGACGGTTTGATCGACCTTGATGCTGCCGCGCAGCTCATTGGTCCGCGAACCCGCTTGTTGGCGGTCAGTCAGTTGTCCAATGTGCTCGGTGCCTGGCAGCCGTTGCCCGCCCTCTTGACGATGGCTAAAGCGCATAACGCGCTGACCGTGGTCGATGGCGCCCAAGGCGTGGTTCATGGCCGGCATGACGTGCAGGCGCTGGGTTGCGACTTCTATGTGTTTTCCAGCCACAAGCTCTATGGCCCCGATGGTCTGGGCGTGCTGTTCGGGCGCAATGAAGCGCTTGAGCAACTGCGCCACTGGCAATTCGGCGGCGAAATGGTGCTGGATGCGGATTACCACGGCGCACGGTTCCGCCCGGCGCCACTGGGTTTTGAGGCGGGTACGCCGCCGATTGCCGGGGTGATTGGTTTGGGTGCGACGCTGGATTATCTGGCGGGGCTCGATCAGGACGCGGTTAGCGCCCATGAAGCAGCGCTGCATGACTATTTGCTCAAAGGCCTTGAAGCACGCAACGGCATTCGGTTGCTGGGCAAGCCGCAACTGGCGCTGGCCAGTTTTGTCGTCGAGGGTGTGCATAACTCTGATCTGGCGCATTTGCTGACCGAACAGGGGATCGCGGTGCGCGCAGGTCATCACTGTGCCATGCCGCTGCTCAAGCGTTTTGAACTGGCCGGGGCGATTCGGGTGTCGTTGGCGCTGTACAACGATTCCGAAGATTTGGAACGGTTCTTTGAAGCGTTGGATCAGGCGCTGGAGCTGTTGCGATGAACTTGCCTGCCGATGCGGCTACGGCGCTGGAGACTTTTCAGAAGGCTGCCGGTTGGGAACAAAGGGCGCGGTTGCTGATGCAATGGGGCGACCGTCTGCCTGGGTTGAGCGATGTGGATAAAGTCGACGCCAACCGCGTGCATGGCTGTGAAAGCCAGGTGTGGTTGGTGGGTTCGTTGAATGACGGTCACTGGCAATTTGCCGCGAGCAGCGATGCGCGGTTGATCCGTGGGTTGGTGGCGTTGCTGCTGGCGCGGGTTAACGGGTTGTCGGCAGATGAGTTGCGGCAGGTGGATTTGCCGGATTGGTTTGAACAATTGGGGCTTGGCCGACAGCTGTCGCCGTCGCGCAGTAATGGCCTCAATGCCGTGCTGAAGCGAATGCAGAGGGTGTCCTAGATTTTGTGTAAACGGGATTTTTATTAAACCGTTAACAGCCGATCTTCGAACTGGATACTGAAGCGATTCAAGGCCGCTTTCCAGTCCCGGATCGGCATCGTCCACTTCTTGCTGATGTTGTTCAGCGCCAGATAAAACAGTTTCATCACCGCGTCATCGGTCGGAAATGAGGCGCGCGTTTTGATCACTTTGCGCAGGCTCATGTTGATCGATTCGATGGCATTGGTGGTGTAAATCACCTTGCGAATTTCGGCTGGATAGTCAAAAAACGGGATCACCCGAGCCCAGTTTCGCCGCCATGACAGGCTGATCGACTGGTACTCGGCATCCCATTTGGCTTCAAATTCGCAGAGTCGTTGTTCGGCCAATTCGGCGGTTGCCGAGGTGTAAATCAGTTTGAGATCAGCCGCCACCTCTCGCTGCTTTTTCCACGACACGAAGTTCAAGCTGTTGCGCACCATGTGCACGATGCACAGCTGAACGACGGCTTTTGGGTAGACGGCTTCAATGGCTTCAGGGAAACCTTTGAGACCGTCCACGCAGGCGATGAAGATGTCCTGCACGCCCCGATTCTTGAGTTCGGTCACCACTTGCAGCCAGAACTTCGCGCCTTCGGTTTGAGCGATCCACAGACCCAGCACTTCCTTGTGACCGGCCATATTGACGCCGATAGCCAGGTAAACCGCCTTGTTGCGCACGGCGCCAGCGTCACGCACTTTGACGTGAATGCAGTCCAGATAGAGGATCGGGTACAGCGCGTCCAGTGGTCTGGCTTGCCACAGCTTGACCTCGTCACTCACCGCGTCGGTAA
Organism: Pseudomonas sp. LS2P72; assembly: GCF_054897865.1. Classification (NCBI taxonomy): domain Bacteria; kingdom Pseudomonadati; phylum Pseudomonadota; class Gammaproteobacteria; order Pseudomonadales; family Pseudomonadaceae; genus Pseudomonas; species Pseudomonas sp. LS2P72. The sequence goes on along the minus strand of NZ_CM142708.1, from coordinate 1,810,814 downwards.
TCGCCGAGATCAGGCTGGGAGAGACCTCTGTGCCGTACATTTCCTGTAAGTGAGCCTGGATTTCTCTGACACTCAAACCGCGAGCGTAGAGAGAGATGACTTTGTCATCGAAGCCCGTCCAGCGGGTTTGATGCTTGGCCACCAACTGCGGCTCGAAGGACGCCTGCCGGTCGCGAGGGATGTCGAGCGGCAGTTCGCCGAAGTCGCCCTTCAGGGTTTTACCGCTGTGACCGTTGCGCGCATTGGCGGCGGTGTTGGTGATCGCTGCGCTTTTGTCGTGCCCCAAGTGTTCGGTCATCTCGGTTTCAAGGGCCCGCTCCACCAGCATCTTGGTGAGCTGTTTGAGCAGGCCGTTTTCGCCGATCAGATCTTCGGGCTTTTTGTAGTTGGCCAGCAGACTGTCGGCCAGTTTAACCAGTTCAGGATCAGGCTTGACTCGTTTGGCGCGCTTGGGTTTTGGCTCGGTCATTGGATTTCCTTGGGGTAGGCAGTCTCCTGCCAAATGACCGTTTACACAAAACTAATTACACCCTCCGAATGCAAGAAATCGCTGCTCCCCTGTAGGAGCAAAGCTTGCTCGCGATGACATCGGCACGATCCAACTGAAGACCGCGTCGCCTGCATCGCGAGCAAGCTTTGCTCCTACGGGTTTTGTTACGCCGTAGGCTTAACCCGATCCGCCGGGCGCCGCACTCCGGCCACAATCTTATCCACAGCCTTGGTCGCCGCGACCATCCCAAAAGTCGCCGTCACCATCATCACCGCACCAAATCCTCCGGCGCAGTCGAGCTTCACACCGTCACCGACAAAACTCTTCTGCAAGCAAATGCTGCCATCCGGTTTCGGGTAGCGCAGTTGTTCGGTGGAAAACACGCATGGCACGCTGTAATGGCGGGTCACGGTGCGTGAGAAGTTGTAATCCCGGCGCAACGTGGAGCGCACTTTCGAAGCCAACGGATCATTGAAGGTCCGGTTCAAGTCGCAGACCTGAATCAACGTCGGATCAATCTGCCCGCCCGCACCGCCGGTGGTGATGATCTGAATCTTGCGGCGCTTGCACCAGGCAATCAGCGCCGCCTTGGCATTCACGCTGTCGATGCAATCAATGACGCAGTCGATGTTCGGCGTGATGTATTCGGCCATGGTCTCGCGGGTGACGAAGTCCGCCACCGCGTGCACGGTGCAGTCCGGGTTGATCCCGCGCAGGCGCTCGGCCATCACGTCAACCTTGGGTTTGCCGACGGTGCTGTCCAGCGCGTGCAACTGACGGTTGGCGTTGCTGACGCAGACGTCGTCGAGGTCAAACAGCGAAATCTCGCCCACGCCACAACGGGCGACGGCTTCCGCCGCCCAGGAACCGACGCCACCGACGCCGACGATCGCCACGTGGGCTGCGCGCAAGCGCTCCAGGCCGTCGATGCCATACAAACGGGCGATGCCTGCAAACCGCGGATCTTCTGTACTCATGACCATTACCCCAAAAACCGGCGCGCATTATAGGGCCGTCAGCGGCCAAGAGCATCTTTGGGCTATGAACGGGCGTCTTGACCTATTTAATCAGCCTACACAGAACCAAGATTTAACCTACAAGGTCCAACGAAAGAACTTAAACCGAGTTGGATTGCCCAACGTCCGGCATTTCCCTGTCCGCTGTACGGTCAGTGAACGCCCGGTGTAGGATGCGCGCCCCCAGCCTCTTGGCAATCGGCCGCCGACCGTTCCTTCGTTCAGCAGCCCCTGGAACCTGAAATAGCTATGTCATCGCGTAAATTTGGACTCAACCTGGTCGTGGTGCTCGCCATCGCAGCCTTGTTTACCGGCTTCTGGGCGCTGATCAATCGCCCGGTCACCGCCCCCAACTGGCCTGAACAGATCTCCGGCTTTTCGTACTCGCCGTTCCAGCAAGGGCAGTACCCACAAAAAGAGCAATACCCGACCGACGATGAAATGCGTCGCGATCTGGAGATCATGAGCAAGTTGACGGACAACATCCGTACTTACTCGGTCGATGGCAGCCTGGGTGATATTCCCAAGCTCGCCGAAGAATTCGGTTTGCGCGTGACGCTGGGTATCTGGATCAGCCCGGATCTTGAGCGCAACGAGCGTGAAATCCTGCGCGCCATCGACCTGGCCAATACCTCCCGCAGCGTGGTTCGCGTGGTGGTCGGTAACGAGGCGATCTTCCGTAAGGAAATTAACGCCGCCGAACTGAGCGTGATCCTTGATCGCGTCCGCGCGGCAGTGAAAGTACCGGTGACGACCTCCGAGCAATGGCACGTCTGGGAAGAAAACCCGAGCCTAGCCAAGCACGTTGACCTGATCGCCGCCCACGTCCTGCCGTACTGGGAACATGTTCCGATGGAGCAGTCCGGGCAGTTCGTACTCGACCGCGCCCGGGACCTGAAAAAGATGTTCCCGAAAAAACCGCTGCTGCTGTCGGAAGTCGGCTGGCCGAGCAACGGCCGTATGCGTGGTGGCGCCGACGCGTCGCCGGCAGACCAGGCGATTTATCTGCGGACGTTGGTCAACAAGCTCAATCGCCAGGGCTTCAACTACTTCGTGATCGAAGCCTTCGACCAACCGTGGAAGGCCAGTGACGAAGGTTCCGTGGGCGCTTATTGGGGCGTTTTCAACGCCGCGCGCCAGCAGAAATTCAACTTTGAAGGCCCGGTCGTCGCTATCCCGCAATGGCGCGTGCTGGCCATCGGTTCCGTGGTATTGGCTCTGCTGTCCCTGACCCTGCTGATGATCGACGGCTCGGCCCTGCGTCAACGTGGCCGCACCTTCCTGACCTTCATCGCATTCCTCTGTGGTTCGGTGCTGGTGTGGATCGGTTACGACTACAGCCAGCAATACAGCACCTGGTTCAGCCTGACGGTGGGCTTCTTGCTTGCCCTCGGCGCACTCGGGGTGTTTATCGTGCTGCTGACCGAGGCGCATGAACTGGCCGAAGCGGTCTGGACCCACAAGCGTCGGCGTGAATTCCTGCCGGTGGTGGGCGATTCGGACTACCGACCGAAAGTCTCGATTCACGTACCTTGCTACAACGAGCCGCCGGAGATGGTCAAACAGACCCTCAACGCCCTGGCCAACCTCGACTATCCGGACTTCGAAGTCCTGATCATCGACAACAACACCAAGGACCCGGCGGTCTGGGAACCGGTGCGCGATTATTGCGAAACCCTCGGCCCGCGCTTCAAGTTCTTCCACGTCGCGCCATTGGCCGGTTTCAAGGGTGGCGCGCTGAATTACCTGATTCCGCACACCGCCAAGGATGCCGAAGTGATTGCGGTGATCGACTCGGACTACTGCGTCGACCCGAACTGGCTCAAGCACATGGTGCCGCACTTCGCCGATCCGAAAATCGCCGTGGTGCAGTCGCCGCAGGATTACCGCGACCAGAACGAAAGCACCTTCAAGAAGCTCTGTTACGCGGAATACAAAGGTTTCTTCCACATCGGCATGGTCACCCGTAATGACCGTGACGCGATCATCCAGCACGGCACCATGACCATGACCCGGCGCTCGGTGCTCGAGGAACTGGGCTGGGCTGACTGGTGCATCTGTGAAGACGCCGAGTTGGGTCTGCGTGTATTCGAAAAAGGTTTGTCAGCGGCGTATTACCACACCAGCTACGGCAAAGGGCTGATGCCCGATACCTTTATCGACTTCAAGAAACAGCGTTTCCGCTGGGCTTACGGAGCGATTCAGATCATCAAGCGTCATACCGCCAGTTTGCTGCGCGGCAAGGACACCGAGCTGACCCGTGGCCAGCGTTACCACTTCCTCGCGGGCTGGTTGCCGTGGGTGGCGGATGGCATGAACATCTTCTTCACCGTGGGCGCCCTGTTGTGGTCGGCGGCGATGATCATCGTGCCGCAGCGGGTCGATCCGCCGTTGTTGATTTTCGCAATCCCGCCATTGGCGTTGTTCGTGTTCAAGGTTGGCAAGATCATCTTCCTGTACCGCCGTGCGGTCGGGGTCAACCTGAAGGACGCGTTCTGCGCGGCATTGGCCGGTCTGGCGTTGTCGCACACCATCGCCAAAGCGGTGCTGTACGGCTTCTTCACCAGCAGCATTCCGTTCTTCCGCACCCCGAAAAACGCCGATAACCACGGCTTCTGGGTGGCGATTTCGGAAGCTCGCGAAGAAATGTTCATCATGCTGCTGTTGTGGAGCGCGGCACTGGGGATTTACCTGGTGAACGGCCTGCCAAGCAACGACATGCGCTTCTGGGTGACGATGTTGCTCGTGCAGTCGCTGCCATACCTGGCGGCGCTGATCATGGCGTTCTTGTCTTCGCTGCCGAAACCTTCGGTCGAGGCCGAACCGGCACCGGCGGTCTAAATCGTTCCAGATGCACTAAACGGCGGCCAATGGCCGCCGTTTTGCTTTAAGATAACCGCCATTTTGCGCGCCTTGCCTCAATTCCTGTAGGAGCAAAGCTTGCTCGCGATTGACGCGATTCGGTGTAACAGAATGACCGCATCATCGTTCATCGCGAGCAAGCTTTGCTCCTACACAATAAGCTTCCGGAGTTCCCCATGACGGCCCACGCCGACCTTTCGCCGACCCTTCAACTCGCCATCGACCTGATTCGCCGTCCGTCCGTGACGCCGGTCGACGCCGATTGCCAGAAGCAGATGATGCAGCGCCTGGGCGATGCCGGTTTTGCGCTTGAGCCAATGCGCATCGAAGATGTGGATAACTTCTGGGCGACTCACGGCAAACACGACGGTCCGGTACTGTGCTTCGCCGGCCACACCGACGTGGTGCCGACCGGCCCGGTGACTGCCTGGCAGATCGACCCGTTCAACGCAGTAATCGACGAACACGGCATGCTCTGCGGCCGTGGCGCGGCGGACATGAAAGGTAGCCTCGCGTCCATGACCGTCGCGGCCGAGCGTTTCGTCACCGACTACCCGGATCACAAGGGCAAGGTCGCTTTCCTGATCACCAGCGACGAAGAAGGCCCGGCGCACCATGGCACCAAAGCCGTGATCGAACGCCTTGCAGCCCGTAAGGAGCGTCTGGACTGGTGCATCGTCGGCGAGCCGTCGAGCACTACCCTGGTGGGTGACGTGGTCAAGAACGGCCGTCGCGGTTCCCTCGGTGCCAAGCTGACCGTGCGCGGCGTGCAAGGTCACGTGGCCTATCCGCACCTGGCGAAGAACCCGATCCACCTCGCCGCGCCGGCACTGGCCGAACTGGCCGCCGAGCACTGGGACCACGGCAACGATTTCTTCCCGCCGACCAGTTTCCAGATCTCCAACGTGAACTCCGGCACCGGCGCGACCAACGTGATCCCGGGCGACCTGGTGGCGGTGTTCAACTTCCGCTTCTCCACCGAATCCACCGTCGAAGGCCTGCAAAAGCGCGTCGCTGACATCCTCGACAAGCATGGCCTGGACTGGCACATCGACTGGGCGCTGTCCGGCCTGCCGTTCCTCACCGAACCGGGCGCGTTGCTGGATGCTGTCGCGTCGAGCATCAAGGACATCACCGGTCGTGACACCAAGGCGTCCACCAGTGGCGGCACCTCCGACGGGCGTTTCATCGCGACCATGGGTACTCAGGTGGTTGAACTGGGCCCGGTCAACGCGACGATTCACCAGGTCAACGAGCGTGTGCTGGCGGCCGACCTTGATGTGCTGACCGAAATTTACTACCAGACCCTGATCAAGTTGCTCGCCTGATGCTCGCCTGCCCGATCTGCAGCGAACCGCTGAACGCGGTGGACAACGGCGTGGCCTGCCCCGCCGGGCATCGTTTCGACCGTGCGCGTCAGGGTTACTTGAATCTGTTGCCGGTGCAGCACAAGAACAGCCGCGACCCTGGGGATAACCTGGCGATGGTCGAAGCCCGACGCGACTTTTTGAACGCCGGCCATTACGCACCGGTGGCCAAGCGTCTGGCGGAACTGGCGGCGCAATACGCGCCCCAGCGCTGGCTGGACATCGGTTGTGGCGAGGGTTACTACACCGCGCAAATAGCCGAGGCCTTGCCGAGCGCCGACGGTTACGCATTGGACATCTCCCGGGAAGCGGTCAAACGCGCCTGCAAACGTAACCCTGCGCTGACCTGGTTGATCGCCAGCATGGCGCGGGTTCCACTGGCCTCTGGCAGCTGCCAGTTTCTCGCCAGCGTCTTCAGCCCGCTGGATTGGGAGGAAGCCAAACGCCTGCTCAGCCCCGGCGGCGGTTTGATGAAAGTCGGGCCAACCAGCGGCCATCTGATGGAATTGCGCGAGCGTCTGTACGACGAAGTGCGTGAATACACCGATGACAAGCATCTGGCTTTGGTGCCGGAAGGCATGGCGCTGCAGCACAGTGAAACCCTGGAATTCAAACTGCTGCTTGCAAGTGGTCAGGACCGGGCGAACCTGTTGGCCATGACGCCCCACGGCTGGCGCGCCAGTGCTGAGCGCCGGGCGGCGGTCATCGAACAGGTTGAGCCGTTCGAGGTCACTGTTTCGATGCGCTACGATTACTTCGTACTTCAATAACACCTTAATTTTTTGGTCTTCGGCATTTGTCGTAGGCCGGCTAAATCCGCGAATGGATTTTTCAGACCCGCAGTGAGGACATCCATGCGCCAACCCGATATCGAAATTTACCTGAAAGACGCCGACGTCGACTACAAGGCTGTCGCGGCCTGGCTCGGCGCGGCTTTGGGCCCATGCACCGACTGGGTCCAGAAAGGCCAGACCTACAAGTGCAAGGCCGGCAACGTGTCGGTCACCTGGCTGCCGAAAGCCGTGGGCAAATGGAACAGCCTGTTCCTGGACAGCGACCAGACCCCGTGGGAAGACGACATCGCCTGCGCCCGCGCCGCGTTTGCCGCGTTGAACGTCGAAGTGCGTTGCGCACCGGGTAGCTGGGTCGAGGAAGAAGGTGAAGAGACAGCGGATCGCTGGATGCGCATCAGCGCGGAGGGTGAAGAAGAGATCACCTGGAAAACCGTGTAAAACTTGAACACCGAACCTGTGGAAGCGAGCCTGCTCGCGATGAGGCCCTTTCAGTCAACATTGATGTTGAATGTCAGCCAGCTATCGCGAGCAGGCTCGCTCCCACAGTAGTTTTTGGTGATCTGAGGAGTGGGTTTACAGGCCCACAACATCCTCAGCCTGTAAGCCCTTCTCGCCAGTCACCACGCCGTATTCCACCTGCTGACCTTCAGCCAGCGAGCGATGCCCTTCGCCGCGAATCGCGCGGTAATGCACGAACACGTCCACTCCGTCCTCGCGCTGAATAAAGCCGTAGCCCTTGGCGTCGTTGAACCACTTCACATTGCCGGTTTCGCGCGTTGCCATGTCAGTACCCCTCTTGTTTTTATTTTGAACGGCCGAGTATATGACAGCCGCCAAAACTCTCAACTCACTTTACTTAGCCGCTTTTTTGCCGATTTTCGGCGAATACGGCACACTAGGGGGCGTTCTCAATGAGTTTCCGCACCGCGCCGGGTCTGCTGTTGTGCAGGGCAAGGCGCGAGAAGCGTGGTTTAGTCATTCCAAATAAGCTTCGAGCAACGCAGCCCTGCACAACAGCAGGCCCGGCCCTTCGGGTTGTGCCTTAAAGCGGGCCAGGCTGCGTTGCAGGCCTTGGAAAGGGAACAAAACCATTCCCAAGCGGCCTGCGCCTTGCCTGGCCCGCTTTAAGGCGACAACGCGGCGTGGAAACTCATTGAGAACGCCCCCTACGACCGCCCGAGCAAACGCTCGGTTTTTTTCACTCACGCAGAAGCCGTATGACCCGTTCCCCGTTCCGCCGTCTTGTGTTTGGCACCCTGCGCCGACTGCTCTACCTCTGGGTTCGCTCGGAGACGATCAATCAGTCGTCGTTCACCCTCAACCTCGACCGCAGCCGTCCGGTGTTCTACGTCCTGCAAAATCCTTCGTTGACCGACCTGGCCGTAGTCGATACCGAGTGCAGCAAGGCAGGTTTGCCGCGCCCGGTGTTGCCGGTCTCGGTAGGTACGCTGGAAGAACCCGCGGCGTTCTTTTACCTGACGCCAGAGCCCGATTGGCTCGGCCGTCAGGACAAGCGCGGTGCACCGCCAACCTTGACTCGCCTGGTCAGCGCCCTGAGCCAGAACGCCGCCGAAGACGCGCAGATCATTCCGGTCAGCGTGTTCTGGGGTCAGTCGCCGGACAGCGAATCGAGCCCGTGGAAACTGCTCTTCGCCGACAGCTGGGCGGTCACCGGGCGTCTGCGCCGGTTGCTGAGCATCATTGTGCTGGGGCGCAAAACGCGGGTGCAGTTCTCCGCGCCGATCCATTTGCGCGAGCTGATTGACCACAACAAGGGCCACGAGCGCACCGTGCGCATGGCCCAACGAATTCTGCGGGTGCACTTCCGCAACCTGAAAGCGGCGGTAATCGGCCCGGACATTTCCCACCGTCGCAACCTGGTCAAAGGCCTGCTCAATCAGCCGCTGGTCAAGCAAGCGATCCTCGACGAAGCCGAGCGCGAGAACATCTCCCCGGAGAAAGCCAAGGCCCAGGCCCTGCGCTATGGCAACGAGATCGCCTCCGACTACACCTACACCGCGATCCGTTTTCTGGAAGTGGTGCTGAGCTGGTTCTGGAACAAGATCTACGACGGGATCAAGGTCAACCACATCGAAGGCGTGCAGAAGGTCGCTCAGGGTCACGAAGTGATCTACGTGCCGTGCCATCGCAGCCATATCGACTATCTGCTGCTGTCCTATTTGCTGTTCCGCAACGGCCTGACCCCGCCGCACATCGCCGCCGGGATCAACCTCAACATGCCGGTGATCGGCAGCCTGCTGCGGCGTGGCGGTGCGTTCTTCATGCGCCGCACCTTCAAGGGCAACCCGCTCTACACCTCGGTGTTCAACGAATACCTGCACACCCTGTTCACCAAAGGCTTCCCGGTGGAGTACTTCGTCGAGGGTGGCCGTTCGCGCACCGGGCGCATGCTGCAGCCGAAAACCGGGATGCTGGCGATTACCTTGCGCAGCTTCCTGCGCTCGTCGCGGATGCCGATCGTGTTCATCCCGGTCTACATCGGCTACGAGCGTGTGCTGGAAGGCCGGACCTACCTCGGCGAACTGCGTGGCGCGAGCAAGAAGAAAGAATCGATCTTCGACATCTTCAAAGTCATCGGCGCGCTCAAGCAGCGTTTCGGCCAAGTGGCGGTGAACTTCGGCGAGCCGATCAAACTGGCGGAATTCCTCGACAGCGAGCAGCCGGACTGGCGTAAACAGGAACTCGGACCGCAATTCAAACCGGCCTGGCTCAACGAAACCACTAATCGCCTCGGCGAGAAAGTCGCGCAGCACCTGAACGAAGCGGCGGCGATCAACCCGGTCAACCTGGTGGCCCTGGCGCTGCTGTCCACCAGCCGTCTGGCGCTGGATGATCGCGCTATGGCGCGCGTGCTCGATCTGTACCTGGCGCTGTTACGCAAAGTCCCGTACTCGCCGCACACCACGCTGCCGGAAGGTGACGGCCGCGCGCTGATCGAGCATGTGAAGGACATGGATCTGCTGTCCGAGCAGAGCGATGCCTTGGGCAAGATTCTGTATCTGGACGAGCAGAACGCCGTCCTGATGACCTACTACCGTAACAACGTTTTGCACATCTTCGCCTTGCCGGCGTTGCTGGCGAGTTTCTTCCAGAGCGCCTCGCGCATGAGCCGCGAACAGATCCTGCGTTACACCCGCGCGCTCTATCCGTACTTGCAATCGGAGTTGTTCATTCGCTGGTCGCTGGACGAACTCGATGCGGTGATCGATCAATGGCTCGAAGCCTTCGTCGAACAAGGTCTCCTGCGTTTTGAGAATGATGTCTACCTGCGGCCGGCGCCGAGTTCGCGGCATTTTGTGCTGCTGACCTTGCTGTCGAAAAGCATCGCCCAGACCTTGCAGCGCTTTTACATGACAGTCTCGCTGCTGCTCAACAGCGGTCAGAACAGCATCAGCGCCGAAGAACTGGAAGACCTCTGCACGGTCATGGCTCAGCGCCTGTCGATCCTTCATGGTCTGAACGCCCCGGAATTCTTCGACAAGAGTCTGTTCCGCCACTTCATCCAGACCATGCTCGACCTCGACGTGCTGAAGCGCGACGAAGCCGGCAAGCTGAGCTATCACGAACTGCTCGGCGAACTGGCCGAAGGCGCGGCCAAGCGGGTGTTGCCGGCGGAGATTCGCTTGTCGATCCGTCAGGTGGCGTTACATCGCAGTGAAGATGCGGCGGATCAGGTCGCCACACAGCCCGAGGCCTGATGAAATCCCTGTGGGAGCGAGCCTGCTCGCGAATGCGGTTTAACGTTCAACATCTCAGTTGTCTGGCACACCGCTTTCGCGAGCAGGCTCACTCCCACATTAATTGGAGATCTCCGATGAAAAAACTTTCTTTGTTGGCCATGACCACCCTGCTGGGCGCCTGTCAGTCGATGCAGCCCGCCGCTAAAACCTCTCTGGATGGCGAAGTGTTCTACCTGCAACGCATTGCCCTGCCGCCGAGCGCCACGTTAAGCGTCAGCTTGCAGGACGTTTCCCTGGCCGATGCGCCCGCCGCGGTCCTCGACGAACAGAAAGGCCCGGTCAAAGGCCAGGTGCCGCTGCCGTTTCATCTGAGTTACGATCCAGCGCAGGTCAAACCGGGCCATCGTTATTCGGTCAGCGCACGGATCGAAGTGAATGGCGAACTGATGTTCATCACCACGGAGCATCACGCCGTGCAGCTTGATGGCAGCGACCCGCAGCCACTGAAAATCCGCGTCGACGCCGCCCGCTAATTCTCTATTTTGAACAAGGAAGCTGCCATGTTCCGCCCTACCCTTCGCTTCGCCGGCCTGTGCGCTGGCTTGATGATTTCCGCCAGCGCCCTTGCGCTGTCACTTAACGACCTGTCGCAGACAGACGCCACCGGCGGCCTTAAAGATGCCCTGACCCAAGGCGCACAACTGGCCGTGAAGCAACTCGGCACGCCGGGCGGCTTCAGCAACAACCCGGACGTGAAAATCGAACTGCCGGGCAAACTGGGCAAAGTCGCCAGCAAGATGAAACAGTTCGGCATGGGCGACCAGGTTGATCAGCTGGAAACCAGCATGAACAAAGCGGCTGAAACCGCCGTGACGCAAGCCCAACCGATCCTGGTGGATGCGGTGAAGAAGATGAGCGTGGAAGACGCCAAGGGCATTCTCAGCGGCGGCAAGGACTCGGCCACGCAGTACCTGAGCAAAACCAGCCGCGAACAGATCCGCGTGAAATTCCTGCCAATCGTTAAACAAGCCACCGACCAGGTTGGCCTCGCCAAGCAGTACAACTCGTTCGCCGGGCAAGCCGCGACGATGGGTGTGGTGGATGCGAAGAGCGCCAACATCGAAAGCTACGTGACCGAGCAGGCGTTGAACGGCTTGTTCGAAATGATTGGTAAACAGGAAGAAACCATTCGCCAGAATCCTGCAGCAGCAGCGACGAGTTTGGCGAAGAAGGTGTTCGGCACCCTTTGACATTCTTCCCGTAGGAGCAAAGCTTGCTCCTACGGGATTGTGTTTTGAGCCCGCAGAAAGAACACCCACTCGCGCCCCATCTTCCGCTTCTCAAACACCTCCAATTCGACCAGCCCATTCAACGTGGCCGACGCGGTGTTGTAAGAACAATCCAGATTCTCCTTCACATTGACCGCCGTAAACTCCTTGGCCATCCCGCTCTTGGCCACCTGGAATACGGCTCGCTGCTTCTCGGTCAATCGGTCAAAAAAACCGGACTCCAACAACCAGCGATCAAAGCTTTCGGCATACGCCAGACTTTTCCGATAAGCATCAGTAAAACCGCTGACAGCCCGCAGGATCACCGAGCATTGAAAGTCGATGAAATAAGTCAGATCGAGGTCATCAGCCTCAGTGTTCAGATAAGACCGTCCGTATTTCACCGGAGCAATACGCAGCAAAATGCTGATCGCAATGTAGCGAAAGGCAGAGAAATCATTCTTGAACATGAACCAATAAAACAGCGCTCGCGCCACCCGACCATTGCCGTCGCGGAAAGGATGCTCATAGCCCAGAGCAAAATGCAGTGCGATGCCTTTGATCAGTGGATGAAGGTAATCCACTTGATCGGGATCGTTGTGGGGCTGATTGATCCACGTCGACAGCACCCGCAATCGTGACACCAGCCCTGCTGCGGGCGGCGGTGTATGCACGGTATTGCCCTCGCCGTCCTGCACCACTACATCATCGTTGCCCCTGAACGCCCCCGGCGAATATTGCGTGTCATCAATGCCCTCGACACCCACCCGGTGCATGGCTGAAATCAGTTCGACACTCAGGGCGTCATGACGCTTTTCCCAGGCGAAATTCATCATCTTGAAGTTGCCGATCACCATTCGCTCATCCGGCGTGCGCGGCAGGCGATTGCGCTTGAGCATGTCCTTGGCCACGCGCGTGGTGGTCGCCGCGCCTTCGAGCTGGCTGCTGCTGATGGCTTCGTCTTCGATCAAATCGTTGAGCAGATAGCTGAAGTGCGCGTGCTCACCAATCTGACTGGTCATGTACTCCAACGCGGCCGTTGTGGCTTGCCGATCGACGGCGGAAATAGCTTTCTGCGCCAACGGCGTGAGCATGAATTTGCCCCATTGAAGCGGCTCGCCCAGCGGCAAAAGACTTGAGTACTGCGCAGTCCGGGCTTTCTTCACCAGCGCCCAGCACAGATTCGAATCCAGCCCCGGCGCCCAGCGGTAGCGCAACTCATCGAAAGGCAAATAACGCCCCTGATCGTCCAGCGGCTTGAGCAAGGCAAGGTAGTCCGAGAGGCGTTCCTTGTGGGGCGACTTCCCCAACAGGTCGAATACCGGGTCGGTCCTTCCCCTCAAAATGGGTGGCTTTTTCATTATTGCTGTCTCAAAAACTCGTAAAACTGAGTCTTGAGTACAGCATTCCGATCCCTCTGACTCAATATCAGAAGGTTCTGAAATAACTGTAGGAGCAAAGCTTGCTCGCGATGCAGGCGCCTCGGTTCAAATGTTTGACCGAGGTGCAGCCATCGCGAGCAAGCTTTGCTCCTACAGAGGTCAGGCTGGGTCTTTCTTGATCCGGAACCACGCCGCATACAGCGCCGGCAGAAACAGCAATGTCAGCGCCGTCGCCACAATCAACCCGCCCATGATCGCCACCGCCATCGGCCCGAAGAACACACTACGCGACAGCGGAATCATCGCCAGCACCGCTGCGAGTGCAGTCAATACAATCGGCCGGAAACGCCGCACCGTGGCTTCAATAATCGCCTGCCAAGGCTTGAGCCCGGCGGCGATGTCCTGCTCGATCTGGTCCACCAGAATCACCGAGTTACGCATGATCATCCCGGACAGCGCGATCGTCCCGAGCATGGCGACGAAACCGAACGGCTGACGGAACACCATCAGGAACAAGGTCACACCGATCAAACCCAAAGGCGCCGTCAGAAACACCATTATCGTGCGTGAGAGACTGCGCAGTTGCAGCATCAGCAATGTCAGCACCACCACGATGAAAAGCGGCACACCGGCCTTCACCGAATTCTGCCCGCGAGCCGAGTCTTCCACCGTGCCACCGACCTCCAGCAAATACCCGTCCGGCAGTTCGGCGCGAATCGGATCGAGGGTCGGCATGATCTGCTTCACCAGCGTCGCCGGTTGCTCCTTACCATAGATGTCTGCACGCACCGTCACGTTCGGCAAGCGGTTACGGTGCCAGATGACGCCTTCTTCGAAGCCGTATTCCAGGGTCGCGATTTGCGACAGCGCCACGCTGCGACCGTTGTCAGTCGGTACCGCCAGGCTTGGCAGCAATGACAGTTCGGTGCGTTCGTGCAACGTGCCGCGCAACAGAATCTCGATCAACTCGTTGTCTTCACGGTACTGGCTGACGCTGGAACCGGTCAGAGAGCTTTGCAGGAACTTCGACAGGTTCGCAGTGCTCACGCCAAGCGCCCGGGCGCGGTCCTGATCGATGTTCAGATACACGACTTTGCTCGGCTCTTCCCAATCCAGATGGACGTTGACCACGTGCGGGTTCTCGCGAACCTTGGCCGCGACTTTACGGGCCAGCGCGCGGACTTCCTCGATGTGCTCACCGGTGACCCGGAACTGCATCGGATAACCAACCGGTGGCCCGTTCTCCAGACGTGTCACCCTCGCGCGCAGGGCCGGGAATTGTTCCTTGAGGGCTTCGATCAGCCAGGTGCGCAGGACTTCGCGCTCCTCAATGGTTTTGGCCAGGACTACAAACTGCGCGAAGCTTGGTGCAGGAAGTTGTTGATCCAGCGGCAGGTAAAAACGTGGCGAACCGGTGCCGACATAAGCGACATAGTTGTCGATACCGGCGTGATCCTTGAGCAGTGTTTCGAGGCGTTTGACCTCATCGCGGGTGTTGCTCAACGAGGCGCCTTCGGCCAGTTTCAGATCGACCATCAATTCCAGACGACCCGATGCTGGGAAGAACTGTTGCGGCACAAAGCGAAACAGGATGACAGAACCGATAAACAACACGGCCGTCAGGACAATGACCGTCTTGCGCCGCCGGACGCACCACTCCACCAGGCGTCTGACGCGCTGATAGAACGGCGTGCCGTAAGGGTCGGGCTGGCCGTCGCCGGTGCCATGTTTGGCGGCATGAATCTTCGCCAGATCCGGCAGGAGTTTTTCCCCCAGATAAGGCACAAACACAACGGCGGCCACCCACGAGGCCAGCAACGCGATGGTCACCACCTGGAAGATCGAACGGGTGTATTCACCCGTGCCCGATTGCGCAGTGGCAATCGGCAGGAAGCCGGCCGCGGTGATCAGCGTGCCGGTAAGCATCGGGAATGCGGTGCTGGTCCAGGCGTAACTGGCCGCCTTGATCCGGTCGAAGCCCTGCTCCATTTTGATCGCCATCATTTCCACGGCGATGATCGCGTCGTCCACCAACAAACCCAGCGCCAAAACCAACGCCCCGAGGGAAATCTTGTGCAGGCCGATGCCCAGGTAATACATGCAGGCGAACGTCATCGCCAATACCAAGGGAATCGCCAGCGCGACCACCATGCCAGTGCGCACACCGAGGGAGAAGAAGCTCACTAGCAGGACAATTGCCAGTGCTTCCACCAGCACCTGAACAAACTCGCCGACACTGCTTTTCACGGCGGCGGGTTGGTCAGAGACCTTGCGCAGCTGCATACCGGCAGGGAGATTTTTCTGGATCCGGTCGAACTCGATTTCCAACGCCTTGCCCAGCACCAGAATGTCGCCACCGTCCTTCATGGCCACGGCCAGACCGATGGCGTTTTCCGCCATGAAGCGCATGCTTGGCGCTGGCGGATCGTTGAATCCCCGACGCACATCGGCCACATCAGCGATGCGGAACGTACGGTCACCGACGCGGATCGGAAAGCTCTGGATCTCTTCGACCGTCTGAAAATTCCCCGAGACGCGTAGTTGCAATCGCTCGCTGGAAGTCTCGAAGAACCCGGCGGTGGACACCGCGTTCTGCTCTTCAAGGGCCTTCTGCACCGCCGATAAAGGCAGGCCGAGGGTGGCGAGTTTGACGTTGGAAAGTTCGATCCAGATCTTCTCGTCCTGTAACCCGAGCAGATCGACCTTGCCCACATCCTTGACCCGTTGCAGCTGAATCTGCACGCGGTCGGCGTAGTCCTTGAGCACCGCGTAATCAAAACCTTCGCCGGTCAGCGCGTAGATGTTGCCAAACGTTGTGCCGAACTCATCATTGAAAAATGGTCCCTGGATGCCCGGTGGCAGGGTCTGACGAATGTCGCCGATCTTCTTGCGAACCTGGTACCAGAGGTCCGGGATTTCCACCGAGTGCATGGAATCACGGGCGACGAACGTCACTTGTGATTCGCCCGGACGGGAGAACGAAACGATGCGTTCGTACTCGCCGGTTTCCATCAGCTTCTTTTCAATGCGCTCGGTGACCTGGCGCGATACCTCCTGCGCCGTGGCCCCCGGCCAGTTGGTCCGAATCACCATGGCCTTGAAGGTGAACGGCGGGTCTTCACTTTGGCCGAGTTTGGTGTAGGACAGTGCGCCGACAACGGCCAGCAAGAGCATCAGGAACAGTACGATCTGGCGATTACGCAGCGCCCATTCGGAAAGATTGAAACCCATCGGGGATTACTCCTTGTCCGCCAGATTGACCACGCGGTTGGAGCGATCCACCGGGCGCACTTGTTGCCCTTCAAGCAGCACATGAACGCCAGCGGCCACCACCCAGTCGCTGGCGTTCAGGCCTTCGAGCACCGGTACGGTTTTCTCGCCGAAGGCACCGACCCGGACCGGGGTTTTCTTCAGGGTGTTGTTGGCACTGACGACCCAGACGTAGGTCGCGCCGTTTTCTGCGGTCAGTGCGGAAAGCGGCACCGACAGCGGCACCACATCGGAGGTCTGAACGAATACCCGGGCACTCTGGCCGAGTTCAGCAGGAACCTTGCCGGCGGTGAAAGCGATTCGGGCGGCAAACGTGCGCGATTTTGGATCGGCAGCGGGCGACAGCTCACGGATGCGCCCGGCGAAACGTTGGTCGGGTTGGGTCCAGAGTTCCACCGACACTGGCTGACCGACCTTGAAGCGGCCAAAGCTCTGCTCCGGCAAGCTGATCAACACTTCACGTTCGCCATCGGTGGCGAGGGTAAATACGGTTTGCCCCGCCGCCACCACTTGCCCGACTTCAACCGCGCGTTTAGCCACCACGCCATCCTGAGGCGCACGCAGTACCGCGTAACTGGCCTGATTGGTCGAAACGTTGAATTCAGCTTTGATTTGCTTGAGGCGTGCTTCACCGGATCGGTAAAGGTTTTCGGAATTGTCGTACTGCGAACGGCTGACCATCTGACGTTCCATCAGGGTCTTGTAGCGATCACGTTCGGCGCGCACCAGGCTCAGGTTGGCCTCGGCAGCGGCGACCTGCGCACGGGTGGCTTCCAATTGCAGGCGCACGTCCTGAGGATCGAGCTCCGCAAGAGGTTGGTCAGCCTTGACTCGCTGCCCTTCCTCGACCAGTCGCCGACTGACTTTACCGCCAATGCGAAACGCCAGGTCCGGCTCATAGCGAGCGCGGACTTCACCGGGAAAACTTTCCATCGCCTGGGCCGACGGCTCTGGCTGCACGACCATGGCCGGGCGAACGGTGACCTGGGGCGCCTCTTCGTGACCGCACGCAGACAATAAAAACGCCAGACTGACTGGCAACGCGAGGGGCAAGGCATAGCGGAACATGGTGAAGGACCTTTCGCTAATGGTGCTTGGAATAATTATACTGGGCGGTATGTTATTAATAGCAAACTCACCAGTCCAGTATTAAAAGCGAAGAATGTCGAACAATCTCTCAGCACCCAACGGTCCGGGCCGTCCCAAGGATCTGGCCAAGCGCCAGGCGATCCTCGATGCGGCGAAAATTCTGTTTCTGAGCAAGGGTTATGCAAACACCAGCATGGACGCCGTCGCGGCCGAGGCCGGTGTGTCGAAGTTGACGGTCTACAGCCATTTCAACGACAAGGAGACGCTGTTCTCCGCCGCCGTGATGGCCAAGTGTGAAGAGCAATTGCCGACGCTGTTTTTCGAATTGCCGGACGGCACTGCCGTAGAAACGGTGCTGTTGAACATCGCGCGTGGCTTTCATCAACTGATCAACAGCGACGAATCGGTCAACCTGCATCGGTTGATGATGACGCTGGGCAGCCAGGACCCAAAACTCTCGCTGATCTTCTTCGAGGCCGGGCCTGAACGCATGCTGCAGGGCATGGAGCGGTTGCTGACCAAGGTTGATCAGAGCGGCGCGTTGAGCATCGACAAGCCGCGCAATGCAGCCGAGCATTTCTTCTGTCTGCTCAAGGGTGCGGGGAATTTCAGGCTGCTTTATGGCTGTGGCGAGCCGTTGATCGGGGATGCGGCCGAGAGCCATGTGCAGGAAGTGGTGGGGTTGTTTATGCGGGCGTATCGGCCAGAGACAGCCTGATGGATTTGTAGCGCCAGGACCGACGCCATCGCGGGCAAGCATTGCTCCTACAGGTTTGAAGCGATCACAAAATGTGTAAACGACATCAATCCGTAGGAGCAAAGCTTGCTCGCGATAGGGGCGACGCGGTCTTAAGGCTTCAGCGCTTTCTTCGGATAAATGTCATACCGGCTGGATTTACCGTCCAGCGCATGACTCGGCTTCGGCCCTTCGATACACGGCGCCTTGCGCGGGCGCTTGACCACCACTCGATGGCTGGCCAACGCCAACGCCGCTTCGAGCAGTGCCGGCGCATCCGGATCATCACCTACCAGCGGCCGGAACAGACGCATTTCCTTCTTCACCAGGGCCGTTTTCTCACGATGGGGAAACATCGGGTCGAGGTAGATCACCTGCGGCGGCTCGCCTTCCCAGTTGCGCATCACCTCGATCGAATTGCCCTTGAGCAAACGCATCCGCGCCACGATCGGCGCCACCTCAAAGTCTTCCGCGCCGCGTGCCAGGCCATCTTCAAGCAACGCACCAATCAGCGGCTGACGCTCGATCAGGCTCATCTCGCAGCCCAGGCTCGCCAGCACGAACGCATCTTTGCCCAGCCCCGCCGTGGCATCCAGCACGCGCGGACGCACGCCTTGGGCAACCCCGACAGCCTTGGCGATCATCTGACCGCTACCGCCGCCGTACAAGCGGCGATGGGCCGCACCGCCCTCGACAAAGTCCACCCGCACCGGCCCCGGCGCGTCCGGGCCCAGTTGCTGCAGCTGCAAACCCTGGTCGCCGACCTGCAAGGCAAACTCACCGTCATCCACCTGCATCGGCAAACCCAGGCGCTCGGCCCATTGTTCGGCCTGTGGCTGAAAAGTCGCGGCCAGGGCCTCGACGTGGATGCGGCAGGCCGCAGGTTGCTCAATCATGAGAAAACACGCTCAAAAAATTAATGATCGGCAAAAACGGCCGATAACAAAACTATCGAGCATTTTGCCAGAGCTGAGCGTCGACCGAGAGAAATGTCAGACATTCAACGCACATCGATAGGCTACATCTCGCCCCACGGCGATTTTGGTCTACGAAACTCCCAAGCACTGAGCGGCGTCAGTCACCTGTGGCAGGATTTCTTTGCCCAGGCCCTGGCCGATCAGTCGGGCGATGTCGTACCGGCTTCTCTCAACTTTCCACCGGTCGATCTCGACAGCCCGGTAGAACCCACCGTTGGCAGCGAACTGCTGGCTCACATCATTTCCCAGCGCGAATGCGATGTGAAAGAAACCGAGGTCCGCCCGCCCGAGCCACTGTTCCTGCCGATTGCCGAGTTTGAAATGGACCTGGCCGACAAACCTTTCCCACCGTTCCCGGCACTAGAAATCGTCGCTCAACAGAAGCAACAGGACTTCGAAAGCCGCTGGGTCCGCCCGATCGTGCTCACCGCAGGTCAGCCTGCGCCGGAAGCAGGCCCGGCGCCGCAACCGCGCCCGCTGCACCTGCCGATCGCCGAGTTCGAACTCGATCTGCTGGACAAGCCATTCCCGCCGTTCTCGCCCGAAGAGCTGGTGGAGCAACAGAAACAACTCGATTTCGATAACGGCTGGGCTCGCCCGATCGTCCTGCAAAACTTGCGCATCGCCGCCTGACCTTCAATAACAGGCTCTCAGCGGCATATCCACCACGGCCCGACATCCACATGAAAGTGATTGCGATGGGCGGCGTTGTAATCCGGACTCAAGACCACACTGAACATGTCGCAGGCGCCATCGCGGACCTGACGTAAAAACCGTGCGTCCTGATTATCCTTCGACCAATCCTTGAGCACGTTGATGGAGCGGCCATCGGCCAAGTGAAAACCGGCGATATCCAGCGCATTGGCGCTGGCATGCTGGCTGCGTCTGCCGTTTTCGCGGCTGTAGACGTTGCGACAGGCAAAGCTGCCGAGATGGTCGACACGCGTGACCGCTTGGCCGTAGACCGCTTGCGCCGCGGGTTGCAGGGCGTGGTGTTCGAACAGGGCAAACGACACCGCCAGGCGGCAACTGGAGAGGAAACTGCTGCTCAGCGCCACCTCGCCGCCTTGTACACGCAAGGTGTTGATCAGCGGGCACGTCGCGTCGGTGCTGTCGGCCTGATGGGTTACGCGCAATCCAGAGTTGCTCAGGGCTTGATCGCACAACTGCGGATCATCGCTCAAGCGCATCAGTTTGTAGCGGGTCAGAAAATTGGGCGCGGCCTTAACGTCCAGCGGTGCCCACGGATTCCACTGCGGCGGCAGTGAGATCCAGCCGCGCCAGACGCTCACCGCCGCCGTGCCGACGATCAACAGCATCAACAGCAGCCACCACCGAAACCTCATCGTCAGCCTTTGAACAATTGATTGGCCTGGGCGTACGGCATGGATCGCGACGTGAACCCGAACGTGCCCGACGTCTTGATCTCTTCGGCAGCGCGGAAGAACTCGCCATACGCTGCCAGGGCCAGCGCCGAACCGACACTGATGCGTTTGACGCCCATTTCGCTCAACTGCTCGACCGTCAATTTCAATCCGCCAGACATCAGCACATTGACCGGTTTCGGCGCCACGGCGCGGACCACTGCCAACACGTCTTCAGCGCTGCGCAGACCCGGCGCGTACAACACGTCGGCACCCGCCTCGGCAAACGCCTGCAAGCGGCGAATGGTGTCGGCGAGATCAGGGTTGCCGTGCAGAAAGTTCTCCGCTCGCGCGGTCAACATAAAGGGAAATGGCAAGCTGCGAGCGGCTGCCACGGCAGCCTCGATGCGCGCCACAGCATGTTCGAAGCAGTAGATCGGCGCTTCTTCACGGCCCGTGGCATCTTCGATCGAGCCGCCGACAGCGCCGGCCTCTGCCGCACGCAAAATACTCTGTGCGCATTCGGCTGGATCGTCAGCGAAGCCGTTTTCCAGATCGACGGCTACGGGCAGATCCGTTGCCGCAACAATCGCCCGGACGTTTGCCAGAGTGTCGTCCAGCGTCAGCGCGCCATCGGGGCGAGCGTTGGAAAAAGCGTAACCGGCACTGGTGGTCGCCAGCGCTTCGAAACCAAGGCTGGCGAGCATTTTCGCCGAGCCGGCGTCCCACGGGTTGGGAATGACAAAAGCCCCCGCGCGTTCGTGCAGTGCTTTGAACGCTTGGGCTCGAAGGGTTTGCGCATCCATTGGCAGGCTCCTGAAAAAGGCAGGGAATCCGCTTCAGAGCAGACCAAGTTGCTCGGCAGCGGGCTCTCTGTATAGCTCAGGCAGCGGCGGCAGGCCAGGCAAACGCAGCATCAGTTTTGCGTGAAAACGTTGCGCCAGTTTGGCGGCCAGCAAATTGTCGGCGGTGTGCAGGAAGATATAGGGCGTGCGGCCCTCTTCGATCCACACGGCGATTTTCTCGACCCACGGCACCAGAAACGGGTCGTTGGCCTCAAGTTGCGGATGGCCGATGAAGCGTACCTGCGGACATTGCGTGAAGGCGGCCGGACGCGGCGGCACCCTGGGCTTTTTCGATTGGGCGTGAAGTACCGAGGGATCGGTCGATGTGCAATTGAACAACGCGCGGGGATCGAGGCAGATACGCTCGACACCGCGATCCAGTAGCAGGCGATTAAGCATTTTCTCGGCATCGCCCTTGGCGAAGAATTCGTCATGCCGCACTTCAATCGCCAGAGGCCGGTCCACAGCATCAATAAAACCGGCAAGCTCAGACAGTCGCTGCGGCGTAAAGCTTTTGGACAGTTGCAGCCACAGCGGTGAAACCCGTTCACCCAGGGGGCTGAGCAATTGCAGGAAGGTTTCGGCAGCGGTCAATTGTTCGCGCAGGTCGCCGCTGTGGCTGATGTCACCGGGGAACTTGGCTGTGAAGCGAAAGTGTTCGGGCATGGTCTCGGCCCAACGCTGCACGGTGGTCGCAGCCGGGCTCGCGTAGAAGGTCGTATTGCCTTCCACGGCGTTGAATACTTGGGAATAGAGATTCAGAAATTCGGCGGGTTTGGCGTCAGGCGGATAAAGATAATCGCGCCAGGCGTTTTCACTCCAGGATGGACAGCCCAGGTAGTAAGGCAGCATCAGATGTACAGGTCGAGGCCCAGCACATCCGAATCCCAATCGACAAAACCGGCGGTGCTCAGGTAGCTGGCCAGGGCCTTCGCGACACTGTTGCTCATGGCACGGTGATAAAGCATGTCTTGTTGACGGGCGGGGAGATTGCTCAAGCGTTGCGCAGAGGCTTTGGCAGCGCGGGCGGCCATTTGCTCTTCGGACGGAATTTCCAGCTCGCCGTCGATATCGACGTAGTCGTCATCCGCCACAGGCCCTTTGCGAGGCTTGCGTTTGATGGGGTAGGACTGAGAGGGAACGCCGTCTATACGCATGAGTACATGTCCGGTATCAATGATGGCAGTTTAGTGGCGCATAGCCCACTTCGCAAACCGCCGAGTGATAACTAGAACACAGAAAATGGAAAAGGTTTAAAAGCTGGGGGATATAAAACGACGATTGGCTACATTCGTTAGATCGCCTTCGCGAGCAGGCTCGCTCCCACAGGTTTTGCGCTAACCCGTGTGGGAGCGAGCCTGCTCGCGAAAGAACCCACTCGGCCTTGGAATCAACGTGCTTTCGGCGTCGCCACTTTATCGCGCAGGTAAACCGGCTGAGCCTTATCAGCCACGATCGCCTCGCCACGCGCCCAGGCAAAACGCGCCAGGGTCAGCAGGTCTTCCGCATGAGGCAGCATGCCCGCGTCCTGCCCGGTCAGGCTGACGGCGATTCGCTCGGCATAACCCCAGCCAGTGCCGGCGCCAAACCACTCACCGCTGGCGTCAGCCGGCAACGCCGCCACTTCTGGCGCAAGCACGGCTTCATTGCCGACCAGCCGCATCTCCCCCGCCGTTTCGCGGTAGCAACCCCAATACACTTCGTCCATGCGCGCATCAATGGCGGCCGCGACCTGGCTCACGCCATGTTCGCGATAGGCCCGCTGCGCCAGCACGGCGAGATTCGACACCGGCAACACCGGGCGATCCAGCGCAAACGCCAGCCCCTGCACCACGCCGATGGCGATCCGCACGCCGGTGAAGGCACCCGGGCCACGGCCGAACGCGATTGCATCGACCGCTTGCAGGGTTGTCCCGGCATCGGCCAGCAACTGCTGAATCATCGGCAGCAGCTTTTGCGCATGCAGGCGCGGGATCACCTCGTAATGGCTCGTGACTTTACCGTCATGCAGCAAGGCAACGGAGCAAGCTTCAGTCGCGGTGTCCAGGGCCAGCAAGGTGCTCATCGATGTTTCCGTAAGAGAGGTCAGAAAAAGTGCGCCAGTATAAACAACTACGGCCCGCAAGCGGGCCGTAGAAGATGAAGCGTTTTTTAGCTCAGTGCTTCAAGCACTTTGCCGGTGATAACTTCAACCGAGCCAACACCTTCGACGTGGCTGTACTTCGGTTTGCCTTGAGCGGCGGACAGCTCCTGGTAAAACTTCACCAGAGGCTCGGTCTGGGCGTGGTAGACCGACAGGCGATGACGCACGGTTTCTTCAGTGTCGTCTTTGCGCTGCACCAGCTCGTCGCCGGTGATGTCGTCTTTACCGGCAATTTTTGGCGGGTTGTAGACGATGTGGTACACGCGGCCGCTGGCCTCGTGAACACGACGGCCAGCGATACGCTGAACGATGTCTTCGTCTTTAACGTCGATTTCCAACACGTGGTCCAGCTCGACGCCGGCTTTCACCAGGGCTTCAGCCTGAGGAATGGTGCGCGGGAAACCGTCGAACAGGAAACCGTTGGCGCAATCGGCCTGGCTGATGCGTTCCTTGACCAGATTGATGATCAGGTCATCGGAAACCAGACCCCCGCTGTCCATGACGCTCTTGGCGATCAGGCCCAGCTCGGTGCCAGCCTTGACCGCGGCACGCAGCATGTCGCCGGTGGAGATTTGCGGAATGCCGAATTTCTCGGTGATGAACTTAGCCTGAGTACCTTTACCGGCCCCGGGAGCTCCCAGCAGAATGACGCGCATCGATGTGCTCCTCAATTTTTTATATAGATAACGTCAGATTCGCCTCGTGGGGCCAATCTCAAAATAAGGGTCGTGACCGCCCAAACGGCCAAAGGCTGATCAAGATACACAGCAGCTCCCACGCACACAAGCCGCCGAAAGTCGGAGAAACCCACGCCTGATGTGGCCTTTCGTCGGGGTAACCCTAGTCGCAACCCCATCACTAACTGTCGCCTGGCAGCACTTTTCAAGCCCTCGTCCACAGGCACCCGACGCTCGCGCCGAGTGCCTTGCCCCACGACGAAAACCTTAGCCGGTATTACGCAAACCGGCGGCAATCCCCGCCACAGACACCAGCAGCGCCTGTTCTACCGGGCTGCCCTGTGCCACTTCCTGTTGTCGCGAACGCGCCAACAACTCAGCCTGCAATAGATGAAGAGGGTCGAGGTATGTGTTGCGCAAGCGGATGAATTCAAGCGTGGCTGGGCTATGTGCCAGTAGCTGCGACTGACCGGTCAACCCCAGGACCACCGAGCAGGCCTGCGACAATAGGTCGCGTAAATGCGCCCCCAAAGGGAGCAGATCCGGCTCGACCAGACGCTCATCGTAAGACTGGGCGATATCGGCATCGGCCTTGGCCAACACCATTTCCAGCATATCGATGCGCGTGCGGAAGAACGGCCACTGCTCGCGCATCTGCCCCAGCAGTTCACCTTCGCCACGCTCCAGCGCCTTGCTCAACGCCGCTTCCCAGCCGAGCCACGCCGGCAACATCAGACGTGTCTGGGTCCAGCCGAAGATCCACGGGATCGCTCGCAGGCTTTCAATCCCGCCCGCGCGGCGCTTGGCCGGACGACTGCCCAGCGGCAAGCGTCCCAGTTCCTGTTCCGGCGTGGACTGGCGGAAATACTCTACGAACTGCGGATTTTCCCGCACTACGGCGCGGTAAGCGCTGACACCGTCAGCCGCCAATTCGTCCATCAGATTGCGCCAGGCTGGCTCCGGTGGTGGCGGCGGCAGCAAGGTCGCTTCCAGCACCGCCGCCAGGTACAGATTGAGGTTTTGTTCGGCGATGTCCGGCAGGCCAAATTTGAAACGAATCATTTCCCCCTGTTCGGTGGTACGGAAACGCCCCGCCACCGAACCCGGCGGCTGCGACAGAATCGCTGCGTGTGCCGGGCCACCGCCGCGCCCCACGGTGCCTCCGCGACCGTGGAACAACAGCAGTTCCACGTCGCGTGAGCGGCAGATGTCGACCAAGCGCTCCTGCGCCCGATACTGCGCCCAGGCCGCGGCCGTCGTGCCGGCGTCCTTGGCCGAGTCGGAATAACCGATCATCACTTCCTGCGGCCCTTGCAGGCGCGAGCGATAACCGGGTAGCAGCAACAGCTTTTCAATTACCGGGCCGGCGTTGTCGAGGTCGGCAAGGGTTTCGAACAGCGGCACCACGCGCATCGGCCGCAACACCCCAGACTCTTTGAGAAGCAGTTGCACAGCCAACACGTCGGAAGCGGCGCCGGCCATGGAGATCACATAAGAACCGAGCGATGCGCCCGGTGCGGCAGCGATTTCCCGGCAGGTCGCCAACACTTCTGCGGTGTCCGCCGATGGCTTGAAGTACGCCGGCAACAACGGCCGACGGTTGTTCAGTTCGCGCATCAGGAAGGCGATTCGCTCTTCCTCGCTCCAGTCCTCGTACCGCCCCAGGCCCAGGTAATCGGTGATCTCGGTCATGGCCGCGGTATGTCGCGTCGAGTCCTGACGCACATCGAGCCGCACCAGGAACAACCCGAACGTCACCGCCCGGCGCAGGCAATCGAGCAGCGGACCATCAGCGATCACGCCCATGCCGCACTCATGCAGCGAGTGGTAGCACAGCTCCAGCGGATCGAGCAGCTCGCGGTTTTTTTGCAACACATCGGCAGGTGCCGGCGTGGTCTTCGTCAAGGAGGCGTGAGCCCAGTTACGCGTCGCGCGCAGGCGTT
This sequence comes from Pseudomonas sp. LS2P72, assembly GCF_054897865.1. Taxonomy (NCBI): domain Bacteria; kingdom Pseudomonadati; phylum Pseudomonadota; class Gammaproteobacteria; order Pseudomonadales; family Pseudomonadaceae; genus Pseudomonas; species Pseudomonas sp. LS2P72. The sequence continues at coordinate 1,784,890 of NZ_CM142708.1, read as the reverse complement.
CACGCAGCTGTTTAAGCACCGCACGGTAAGGTTCGGCGCTGTCCCCGGCCTTGGCCCTCAAGTCGTCGCTGGCTTGCTGCATCGACAACTCGGCCGCCAGGCGATCGACATCGCGCAGGTACAAGTCCGCGGCCATCCACCGCGCCAGCAGCAAGACTTCACGGGTCACGGCGGCGGTCACGTTGGGGTTGCCATCGCGGTCACCGCCCATCCACGAGGCAAAGCGAATCGGCGCTGCCTCCAGTGGGAGGTGCAGGCCAGTGGCGTCATGCAGGGCTTTATCGGCCTTGCGCAAATAATTGGGGATCGCCTGCCACAGCGAATGCTCGATCACCGCAAAGCCCCATTTGGCTTCATCCACGGGGGTTGGGCGGGTGCGGCGGATTTCTTCGGTGTGCCAGGCTTCGGCGATCAGGCGCTGCAACTTCGTGTGGATCTGCTCGCGTTCGGCAGTGGTCAGGTCACGATGATCCTGGGCGGCCAGTTGCGCGGCAATCGCGTCGTATTTCTGGATCAGTGTGCGGCGCGCCACTTCGGTCGGGTGCGCGGTGAGGACCAGTTCGATCTCCAGCCGTCCCAGTTGCCGGGCCAGGGATTCGGCGCCATGACCTTCAGCACTCAGGCGTGCGAGCAGTTCCGGCAGCACCCGCGCTTCGAACGGCGCAGGCTGTGACTCTTCGCGACGGTGGATCAGCTGATATTGCTCGGCGATATTGGCCAGGTTGAGAAACTGGTTGAACGCCCGCGCCACCGGCAGCAACTCTTCTTCGCTCAATTGGTTGAGGCTGGCGCTCAGTTCAGCGTCCATTGAACCGCGACGGTCGGCCTTGGCGCCTTTGCGGATCTGCTCGATCTTGTCGAGAAAACCGTCCCCGTACTGTTCACGAATGGTGTTGCCCAGCAGCTCACCCAACAGGTGAACGTCCTCGCGCAAGCGTGCATCAATATCGGTCATCAGCAGTTCTCCAGCGAAAATCCGGGTGACTTGGTGTCCATGCTCTTGAGTTAGAGAGTGCCGCTGTAAAGCGGTTCTTACAAGCGGACGACGACGGGAATGCTGTTCGCCCGAGAAGTTATTGGGATTGGGATTGGGGTGGTGGGTACATATCCGTTTCTGCGGTGATGGCTGATTACGGTTTCGCTTTTACAGCGACTCACTTTTCCAAACGCCGAAAAGTAAGCAAAAGGCTTTGCCCCTCCATTCGGTGCCTCGCCCAGGCTCGGCATGCCCTCACTCCGGCATTGCTCCGGGGGCCCGCCGCCATCGGCCATCCATGGCCGGGGGCGGCTACCGCGGCATCCTTGCCGCGGTGCCCCCTGCGCAACGCCTGCGTTCGGCCTCTGGGAAAGGGGCAACAGATCAAAAGCAAAAGCAACGGCAACGGCAACGGCAACGGCAAGATCAACAGCTTCGCGAGCAGGCTCGCTCCCACAATGGATCGGCGTACAACTTCGCTCCTCACCACTCAACAGGCCGAGCGTTAGCTCGCCTGCAGCTTTTGATCTTGATGCACCGCCCCCTCGAGAGGCCGAGTGGAGGTTCTGCGCAGTGGGCAACCCGGCATGGATGCCGGGTTAGCCGCCCCCGGCCATGGATGGCCGATGGCGGCGGGCCCACGGAGCAGGACCGGAGCGAGGGCATGCCGAGCCTAAGCGAGGCACCGAACGAAAGGGGCAAGAGCCCTTGGTTACTTGGGGCTTTTCCAAGTGACTCGCTGTAAAAGCGAAACCGATAGCCGCCGCTACCGCAAAAACGGATATACACCCAATCCCCCAATGAACCCCCGTTCCATAAGACGACGAAGGGACTTTAAACCTTGAGCGTTAAAGCTAGTCTGAAGAGTAAGCCGTACAACGGCCCCCGCCGGCGTTTGCCGGACACTGACACTGCCTGCCACGAGCAGGTGCGCATTGAGGTCACTATGAAAATCCGCGAACTTGCCCATCACTGGGAAGAAAACGCCAAGGGTCGCCTGACCGACACCGGATACTCGATTCATCTGGATGTGGAGGCCGCCGCACGGCTGGCGGCCATTATCGATATGTACCCCAAACGGCAGCCCGAAGAACTGCTCGGCGAGCTGATCGGCGCCGCCCTGGAAGAGCTCGAAAAGAGCTTTCCGTATGTGAAGGGCTCGACCGTCGTGGCCACCGACGAAGAAGGTGATCCGCTGTACGAAGACGTCGGTCCGACTCCGCGTTTTCTCGCATTGTCCCGTCGTCATTTGCACGATTTGTCGACCGTCGACGACAAACAGAAACACTGATTACCGCACTTCTTTCCCCCTCCAAAAATGCGTATTCCTGGCCCCTACAGGGCCTGGAATACTCCTGCATGTGATGGTAATCCCCGATTTAGAGCCTTGTCCGCTCGGTCAAAGTTTTTTCGGGCGATTGGCCATATTCTCTGAACTTTCGAAAAACGCCTTGGGTCACAGCCATTAACCACGCCTGGGACGGCCGTTTCAAAACACCCCGGAAATTGAAGGTTGCGGCTCCTTGCCCAGGATGGATTTTTAAGTTTTTCAGGAGTTATTCCAATGGAGTTGAAGACCATGAAGACCCGAACTGCCAAATCCTCGCTCACCCACCTGCGTGGCCTGAAACTGGCTGCCCTGGCAATCGGCAGCAGCTTCGTTCTGGCCGGTTGTGCCGGCAACCCGCCAAGCGAGCAATTCGCCGTGACGGAATCGGCGGTCAACAGCGCCGTCAGTGCCGGCGGTACCGAGTTTGCTGCGGTGGAAATGAAATCCGCGCAGGACAAGCTCAAACAAGCCGAAATCGCCATGCACGACAAAAAGTATGACGAAGCCAAAATCCTCGCCGAACAGGCCGAGTGGGACGCTCGCGTGGCTGAACGCAAAGCCCAGGCGATCAAAGCTGAACAGGCTGTGAAGGACTCTCAGAAAGGGGTTCAGGAACTGCGTCAGGAAAGCCAGCGCACCGTGCAATAAGCGGCGCGACACGACGCACTTCTTACTCGACTAAAAGGACGAAACCATGATGCGTAAACAATTGATGATCCCTGCCCTGCTGGCCGCAAGCGTTGCACTGGCCGCCTGCTCCACGCCGCCGAACGCGAACCTGGAACAGGCCCGCAGCAACTACACCGGCCTGCAAACCAACCCGCAAGCCAGCAAAGTCGCGGCACTGGAAACCAAAGAAGCCAGCGATTACCTGGACAAGGCCGACAAGGCTTATCAGGACAAAGAAGACCAGGCCAAGGTCGATCAACTGGCTTACCTGACCAATCAACGTGTTGAAGTGGCGAAGCAGACCATCGCCCTGCGCAACGCCGAAGCCAATCTGAAAAATGCTTCTGCGCAGCGCGCCCAGGCTCGTCTGGATGCCCGCGACGCGCAGATCAAGCAATTGCAAGACAGCCTGAACGCCAAGCAGACCGATCGCGGAACCCTAGTGACATTCGGTGATGTGCTGTTTGCCACCGACAGGGCTGATCTGAAATCCAGCGGTCTGGTGAATATCAACAAACTGGCGCAGTTCCTCTCGGAAAACCCTGATCGCAAAGTGATCGTCGAGGGCTACACCGACAGCACGGGCACCGCGAACCACAACCAGTCGCTGTCCGAGCGTCGTGCCGGCTCCGTACGCACCGCGCTAGTGAAAATGGGCGTTGATCCCGCGCGGATCGTGGCGCAGGGTTACGGCAAGGAATATCCGGTGGCCGAGAACAGCAGCGTCTCCGGTCGTGCGATGAACCGTCGGGTGGAAGTGACCATTTCCAACGACAACCAGCCGGTGATCCCGCGTTCGGCGGTCAGTTCGAACTAAGCTTCGTCTGCTGAAAAACAAAAGCCCCGCCTGATCAGATCAGGCGGGGCTTTTGTTTTTGAGATTTCGGGGCGCGCTACGGCTGCAGTTTCTGCGGGGTTTCCTCGCCCACGCAGCGCACGGCTTTTTTCTTGTTGTTGACCAGTACGCCGCTCAGGCCTTTCTGTTCAGTGTCGAACATTACCAGCACGCCATCGATGCACTGCGCGACTTGCGCGGCCGGTTCCAGGGAGACTTTGTAATTTTCGCCCGGCACAGTCTTGAGCATCGTGAAGTCGCTGAGCATCAGCGCATCTTCGGGTTTGGCGAAGTGCAGGTAGCCGTAGAACCACAAGGCTCCGACGGTGCCGAGGATGGTGCAGATACCGGTGATGATCAGCGGGATGGCGTTACGTTCTTCACTCATTGCGGACTCTCTGGTGGTTCATCTTCAGAATTTTTCGGCGCCGGGTAATTCGGGACTTCGCCCAGGCGGCGCAGGCCGTTGAAATGCTGCGGGTCGTCGAGAAAACGCAGCATGACTTTGCGCCAGACCGGGTCGGCGAACGTCTGCACATGACCGCCACGGGTCAGTTGCAGTACCCGCGGCGGCGACGCAGCTTGATACAGACGGATGCCGTTGGAAAGGGGCACGATCGGATCGTCGATGCTGTGGTAGATCAGTTTCGGCACGCCATTGAGCTGCGCCATGGAATGGATCGCGCTGTCGCCGTCCGGCACCAGCCAGGACAGCGGCACCTGAACCAGCCAGGTCAGCCAGGAATGGCTCAGGGCAAATTGACCGATACTGCGGTAACTGGCGGGCACGCCATCGAGGACGAAGGCCTTGAGTTGTTTCTGGCGTTCAGGGTGTTGAACCAGATAGTGCACGGCCATCGAACCGCCGAGGCTTTGCCCCAGGAGGATCAGCGGCTTGCCCTGGACCTCCGGCGCCTGATCGAGCCATTTGAACGCGGCGTCGATGTCCTGATAGATCTCTGGCAGCGTCGGTTCACCCTCGGACAGACCGTAGCCGCGATAGTCCAGCAGCAGCACTTGATACCCTTCTTTTGGCAACCACCAACTCCCCCCGAGATGCATGGGCAGATTGCCGCCGTTGCCGTGCAAATGCAGCACCGTGCCTTTGACCTCGACACCTTGTTTGGCCGGCAACCACCAGCCGTGCAGCTTGAGGCCGTCGGCGGTGGTCAGGGTGACGTCGCGATATTCGAGTTCGGCTTTTGCCGGGGTAAACAGCTGGCCGGGCTCGGGGTAGAACAACAGCGAGCTGCAACCGCTCAAGGTCAGGAGAAGGCAGAAGAAGCCGAGGATTCTCATCCGATGAAACCTCGCAAAATCGTGATTGGAATACATTCCCAATGTAGGAGTGAGCCTGCTCGCGATGGCGGTGTATCAGCTAACACATCTATTGAATGTTAGTCCGCTATCGCGAGCAGGCTCGCTCCCACAAGGAGTCTCACTGGACCTAAAGGATATTGGAGTAATCCGCTTCGATCCGGTCCAGGCTCAGGTGATTGAGGAAGTTGGAGAAGCACATCCATGCCGACAGCGCGTTCAGGTCACGGAACTGATCCGGCAAATACTTCGGTGGCACCACCAGTCCTTCATCCACCAACTGGCGCAAGGTGCGCATGTCTTCCAGCGTGGTCTTGCCGCAAAAAAGCAGCGGTATCTGCTCAAGCTTGCCTTTCCGCACGGCCAACTGAATGTAGTTATAAACCATGATAAAGCCCTTGAGGTAGGACAAGTCTTTGGTAAATGGCAGACCTGTCGGCACCGAGCCACGGAAAACCCGACTGGCGTTGCCGTAGCTTTCCGCCATTTCAAAACCTTGCTCGCGGAAGAACTCGAAGATCTGCAGGAAGTCCGCGCCCTCTTCCACCATGTGAATGGCGCGGGTGCGGTTGGTCAGTTTGCGCAGGCGACTCGGGTAGGAGGCAAAGGTGATGATTTCCATCAGGATCGCCAGGCCTTCCTGGGTCACCGTCGACGACGGCGGACCTTTGGAGAGGAAGGTGCAGATCGGCTGGTTCAGACCATTGAGCGTGGTCCCCACATGCACCAGCCCTTCGTGGACTTCCAGGGCGCGCACGTCACGGTCGTTGAACATCGCGTCGGTGCGGATCTTGATGTAGTCGGCGCCAGCCGCCGCATCGGCAACGATCCCGTCGGACTCGAACACCCGAATGGTTTCCTCGGCCTCGCCGAATACCTTGTTCAAGCGGGTTTGCAGCAGGTGGACGGCTTCCTTGGCGGTGAGGATTTTCGGTTCGTCCTTCAGGTCGCCACGGCCATCGATATTGTTCAGGTAATCCGAGAGCATCAGGCCCAGGTCGGAAAGTGTCGGATCGCCGGCGTGGAACGCGTCGGAAGCGGCACCGTAAAGCTCCTGTGAAATCAGCCCGAAATCCTCGGTGCCGCGCGCTTCGAGCATGCGCACCACCATCCGGTATTCCTTGCACATGCGGCGCATGATCTGGCCGACCGGGTTGAACTGACCAAGCTGACGGGTGATGTCGCGTTCGATGTTCTGGAATTCCAGTTTCACCTTGCTGGAGTCGAACGCCAGCGGCCGATTCAGGTAGTAATCGCGGTCCACCGCCGGCATTTCCTTGCCCTTGGCCTTGAGGAAACCCTTGCGGATGCTGTCGTCCCACTTGACTGCATCGAGGACGCGAATCGGCGTCTGCGCCAGCACAATGCGATCGGACAAAATGCGTATCGACTGCTGGTAATCGTCCACCCGAAACTCCTGTAGAAAAACCGTTTACGTGCTGGGTTTATTTGGCTTTGGCCAGGCGCTGATAGCGCACCGCCTCGACGAACACATCGGAATTGGCCGGGTCGTCAAGGTAGGCGAAGACCTGGTCCAGATTGTTGTTAATCAACACGCCTTCGCCGTCGTCGGTCTGGAAGCCTTCACCGCTGAGGACTTTTTGCCTCAAGGCCTGGTTGATTTGCTCGAGGTCGAGGTTATAGACCACCAGTTCATGCTTATCGGTGAGTTCAAAACCGAAGAGAGTGAAATGCCCACCGAATTGCGCCGGCACCTTCGCCGACAGGTACCAGCGACTGCCATGGCGGGTCACCGTGAAGGGATAGGCTTCGCGCTCCTTGGGTTTAGCCTTGAAGTAGCTGACGGCCTGATAGTGATTGTCGCCGAGGCGCGTCAGCTCCAGATTCAACGGCTCGCCCCAGGCGTTGGTACTGGTCCATTTGCCGAGCAACCCTTTAGGCGCGGGCTCGCTCGAGGGCAGCGGCTCCTTGAAGGTCACCAGACAGCCACTGAGCAACAGGAACGACAAGGCGATCACAACGACACGCCAGGCTTTCATTCAACACTCCCTATGAACACACGCAATCCTCAAGTGAACACCGATTCCCCTTGTGGGAGCGAGCCTGCTCGCGATAGCGGAGTGTCAGCCAACATCAATGTTGAATGTCAAACCGCTATCGCGAGCAGGCTCACTCCCACAGGAGGTGTGGCGCCCACTGGGGTTACACCGACGCCAATACCAAATGCATGTAGCGGGTCAGGATGCCGAGCATTTCGGCTTCGGCGACAGGCTCGGCGTCGTTGAGCAGGCCTTGATATTCCATCCGTCCGATAATCGCCGTCAACACTTTGGCATCCTGTTGTGGCTCGCGGGAACCCAAGACCTCGAAAAAATGGCAGGTGCCTTGCAGAAGAATTTGCTGATGCGAGCGCACCAACTCCGCCAGACGCGGGTTCAACAGGGCCTCCTGACGGAACGCCTGCTCGGCCATCAAGTGTTCGCGACGGTTGTGCAATTGGCGCTGCACATAATCGGCGGTCAGGCGTGCGATATCGTCAGCCAGCTGTGAACGGGACTCAGGGCTGCCATCGCCATAAGCAACCATCTCGCGCAGCAGGCCTTCGTTGCTGGTCCACAACTTGGCCATGAACGCCGCGCTGCGTTCCACGTATTGGGCAAAGGTATCGGTGAGCAGGTCATCGATATCCTTGAAATAGTAAGTGGTGGCCGACAGCGGCACACCGGCCTCGGCGGCCACCGCGCGGTGACGCACGGCCCGCACGCCATCGCGCACGACAATGCGCATCGCCGCATCGAGAATGTCCTGTCGACGCTGTTCACTGCCCTGTCGGCTGGCCTTGCGGCCCTGGTACTGCACACTTTCAGCGACCGCAGTGGCGACGTCCGCTGCACCCTCTTGAGCAATTGCACGGTTCACGACAGGTATTCCTCTCTACTTCAAAAGTAACCAATTGATACGTTTGTACCAGACAGGCAATAAAAAGCCGCCTGTTTTAGGCGGCTTTTTTATTGAAACACTTACGCTTGCGGCCGCATGTGCGGGAACAGGATCACATCGCGGATCGACGGGGAGTTGGTCAGCAGCATCACCAGACGGTCGATGCCGATACCTTCACCGGCCGTTGGCGGCATGCCGTACTCAAGCGCACGAACGAAGTCGGCGTCGTAGTGCATGGCTTCGTCGTCGCCGGCGTCCTTGTCGGCTACCTGCGCCATGAAGCGCTCGGCCTGGTCTTCCGCGTCGTTCAACTCGGAATAGGCGTTGGCGATTTCGCGGCCACCGATGAACAGTTCGAAACGATCAGTGACGTTCGGGTTGTCGTCGTTACGACGGGCCAGCGGCGACACTTCGAACGGATACTGAGTGATGAAGTGCGGCTGCTCCAGCTTATGCTCGACCAGCTCTTCGAAAATCATCACCTGCAATTTGCCCAGACCTTCGAAGCCCAGCACCTTGGCGCCGGCCTTCTTGGCGATGGCGCGGGCCTTGTCGATGTCGGTCAGGTCGTCAGCGGTCAGCTCAGGGTTGTACTTGAGGATCGAGTCGAACACCGACAGACGCACGAACGGTTCGCCGAAGTGGAACACCTTGTCGCCGTAAGGCACGTCGGTGCTGCCCAGAACCAGCTGCGCCAGCTCGCGGAACAGTTCTTCGGTCAGGTCCATGTTGTCTTCGTAGTCGGCGTAAGCCTGGTAGAACTCCAACATGGTGAATTCAGGGTTGTGACGAGTCGAAACGCCTTCGTTACGGAAGTTGCGGTTGATCTCGAAGACTTTTTCAAAACCACCGACCACCAGACGCTTGAGGTACAGCTCAGGCGCGATACGCAGGAACATTTCCATGTCCAGCGCGTTGTGGTGAGTCTCGAACGGCTTGGCTGCCGCACCGCCCGGAATGGTTTGCAGCATCGGCGTTTCCACTTCCAGGAAGTCACGCTGCATCAGGAAACTGCGGATGTGCGCAATCACTTGCGAACGTACGCGGAAGGTCTGGCGCACGTCTTCGTTGACGATCAGGTCAACGTAACGCTGGCGATAGCGCTGTTCGGTGTCGGTCAGGCCGTGGTGTTTGTCTGGCAGCGGACGCAAGGACTTGGTCAGCAGGCGCACTTCAGTCATTTCGACGTACAGGTCGCCCTTGCCGGAACGCGCCAGGGTGCCAACGGCTGCGATGATGTCGCCCATGTCCCAGGTTTTCACCGAGGCCAGGGTTTCTTCGGACAGGGTTTTACGGTTGACGTAGACCTGAATGCGACCGGTCATGTCCTGGATCACCATGAACGAGCCACGGTTGAGCATGATGCGACCGGCAACCTTGACCGGAATCGCAGCCTCTGCCAGCTCTTCCTTGGTCTTGTCCGCGTACTGTTTCTGCAAGTCTTCGCAGTAGTTGTCACGGCGGAAGTCGTTCGGGAAGGCATTGCCCTTGGCGCGCTCGGCAGCCAGCTTTTCCTTGCGCAGGGCGATCAGGGAGTTTTCTTCCTGTTGCAGGGCTTGCGGGTCGAGTTCTAGGTCGCTCATGTCTTTAAAAATTCCATCACAGGTTCGTTGCCCCCGCGGGTGGCAGGGGACTTAAGGTCTTGACTGGCGGTTTACAGGCCTTGTTTCAGGCTGGCCACCAGGTATTCGTCGATGTCGCCGTCGAGCACCTTGTCGCAGTCACTGCGTTCGACGTTAGTACGCAAATCCTTGATTCGCGACTGATCGAGCACGTAAGAGCGGATCTGGTGACCCCAGCCGATGTCCGACTTGGTGTCTTCCAGGGCCTGGGAGGCGGCGTTGCGTTTCTGCACTTCCTGCTCGTACAAGCGCGCCCGCAACATTTTCATCGCGGTGTCTTTGTTGGCGTGCTGGGAGCGTTCGTTCTGGCAACTGACCACGGTGTTGGACGGTACGTGCGTAATACGCACGGCCGAGTCGGTGGTGTTTACGTGCTGACCACCGGCACCGGAGGAGCGGTAGGTATCGATGCGCAGGTCCGACGGGTTGATGTCGATTTCGATGTTGTCATCGATTTCCGGCGACACGAACACGGCCGAGAACGAGGTGTGGCGACGGTTACCGGAGTCGTACGGGCTCTTGCGCACCAGACGGTGCACGCCGATTTCGGTACGCAACCAGCCAAAGGCGTATTCACCCTTGATATGGAGTGTGGCGCCTTTGATACCGGCGACTTCACCGGCCGACAGTTCCATGATGGTCGCGTCGAAACCGCGTTTGTCGGCCCAGCGCAGGTACATGCGCAGCAGGATGTTGGCCCAGTCCTGAGCCTCGGTGCCGCCGGAGCCGGACTGGATGTCCAGGTAGGCGTTGTTGGCGTCCATCTCACCGCTGAACATGCGACGGAATTCGAGTTTTTCCAGGGATTCGCGCAGACGCTCGACTTCGGCAGCGACGTCATCGACAGCGGCCTGGTCTTCTTCTTCGGCGGACATCAGCAGCAGGTCTTTGGCGTCGGCCAGGCCTGTGTGCATTTCGTCGAGGGTTTCGACGATCTGAGCCAGCAGGGACCGCTCGCGGCCCAGCTCCTGAGCGTACGTCGGGTTGTTCCAGACAGACGGATCTTCAAGCTCGCGATTGACTTCAGTCAGACGCTCATGCTTTTGATCGTAGTCAAAGATACCCCCGAATAGTTTCGGAGCGCTCGGACAGGTCCTTGATACTGTTAAGGATCGGGTTGATTTCCATGGCGGGCAGCACTCGTTGGCGAACTTTTGAAAGCCGGCGAGTATAACGTAATCAGGCTGTCACGGCAGCCCGCCTGGCGGCTTTAGCGGGTTCTTTATCGGGCTTGAGATCGCTCCCCCTCACCCTAACCCTCTCCCCGAGGGGCGAGGGGACTGACCTAAGTGTCTTTCGAAATACTGCGACCTGAAAATTCCGAGTCGAACTCAGGTTCTGAAAAGCCCCCGATCGGCTCCCTTTCCCCTCTCCCCTTTGGGGAGAGGGCTGGGGTGAGGGGTGGATTCAAGCCTCAGCACAAAATCCCAACCAATCCTCACTCAATCCCCACCTGATTACGCCCATTGTTCTTCGCCAGATACAGCCCCTTGTCCGCCGCCGAGATCAATTGACGGCAATCGCCACCCGGTTGCGGGGTCATGGTCGACAGACCGATGCTGATGGTCAGGCTCGAACCTTCGACCGGGGAAACGTGCGGGATCTTCAGCGCAGCCACGGTCTGGCGGAGCTTTTCCGCGACCAATCGCGCGCCACCCAGCGAAGTATTGGGCAGCACCAGGGCGAATTCTTCGCCGCCATAACGAGCCGGCAGGTCCGAAGGTCGCGCGCCGGCATCACGAATCGCCGTGGCCACTTTGCGCAGGGCTTCATCGCCTTCAAGGTGGCCGAAGCTGTCGTTGTAGGACTTGAAGTAGTCGACATCGATCATCAGCAGCGACAGTTGACTGTGGTCACGCTGCGAACGGCGCCACTCAAGCTCCAGGTATTCGTCGAAATGCCGGCGGTTCGACAGCCCGGTCAGGCCGTCGGAGTTCATCAAGCGTTGCAGCACCAGATTGGTGTCGAGCAACTGCTGCTGGCTGACCCGCAACGCGCGATACGCTGCGTCACGCTGCAGCAACGTCATGTAGGAGCGCGAGTGATAGCGGATGCGCGCCACCAGTTCGATGTTGTCCGGCAACTTCACCAGGTAATCATTGGCCCCGGCCGCAAACGCTGCGCTTTTGATCAGCGGGTCTTCCTTGGTCGACAGGACAATGATCGGGATGTCCTTGGTCGCCGGATGGTTGCGGTACTCGCGCACCAGGCTCAAGCCGTCAAGACCGGGCATCACCAGGTCCTGGAGGATCACCGTCGGTTTGATGCGGATCGCCTGGGCGATGGCCTGGTGCGGGTCGGCGCAGAAGTGGAAGTCGATATTGGCTTCGTTCGACAACCCGCGGCGCACCGCCTCGCCGATCATCGCCTGATCGTCCACCAACAACACCATGGCGGCGTTTACGTCGGTTTTGAAGTCGTCGAGCTGTAAATCATTCATGGGCAGTCACCTGAGTACTACTTGGGCCAGATTGCTGTTAAAAGTCTTCATTTGGGGAAAATCTCCAGCAATCGTGGCGCTATCTTTTCCAGTGGGCGAATCTCCACAGCGGCGTCGATGGCCGCAGCCGCCTTCGGCATTCCGTACACTGCACTGCTGTTTTGATCCTGAGCGATGGTCAGGTAGCCCTGTTGGCGCATGAGTTTAAGCCCCTGCGCGCCATCGCGTCCCATGCCGGTGAGCAAAACACCCACGGCATCGCCGTTCCAGTAATTGGCCACGCTCTCGAAGAACACATCGATCGAGGGCCGGTAGATCTCGTTGACCGGTTCGGCGGTGTAGGCCAGCGTGCCGTTTTTCAACAAGCGAATATGGTGGTTGGTGCCCGCCAGCAACACCGAGCCGGCCTGCGGAGGCTCACCTTCCTGGGCCAGGCGCACATTCAGGCCGCTGGCGCTGCTGAGCCATTCGGCCATACCGGCGGCGAACACCTGGTCAACATGCTGCACCAGCACGATGGCGGCCGAAAAATCTTGCGGCAACCCCTTGAGCAATACTTCCAGCGCGGCCGGCCCACCGGCGGATGAGCCAATGGCGATCAGGCGCTGGCGCGAAGCCGAACTGCGCAGCGGGCTCGGGGCGGCTCGCTCCCGATTGCCCCGGTCACCGATCAGCCAACCGATGTTCATGATCTTGCGCAGTAACGGGGCCGCTGCCTCTTTGGCATTGCCGGCACCGATGGCCGGCGTATCGACCACATCCAGCGCTCCGTGGCCCATGGCCTCAAACACCCGATGCACGTTCTGCTCGCGGTCGACCGTAACGATGACAATCGCGCACGGCGTCTCGGCCATGATCCGCCGGGTCGCTTCCACGCCATCCATCACCGGCATGATCAGGTCCATCAGAATCAGGTCCGGGGTATTTTCAGCGCAACGCTGCACCGCCTCGGCCCCATTACTGGCGACCCAGACCACCTCGTGCGCCGGTTCGAATGCCAGGGCGCGGCGCAGGGCCTCCACCGCCATGGGCATGTCGTTGACGATTGCGATTTTCATGCACGCGCTCCTCCAATGAGCTCAACCACTGCATCAAGCAGAGCGTCGTCATGAAAACTGGCTTTGGCTAGATAATAGTCGGCTCCAGCGTCCAGTCCACGGCGACGGTCCTCTTCACGATCCTTGTAAGACACCACCATCACCGGAAGGGATTGCAGGCGATTGTCCCGACGCAATAAAGACACCAGTTCGATGCCATCCATGCGCGGCATATCGATGTCGGTGATCAGCAGATCGAAGTCCTCCGAACGCAAGGCGTTCCAGCCATCCATCCCGTCCACCGCCACCGCCACGTCGTAGCCGCGATTGAGTAACAACTTGCGTTGCAGCTCACGTACCGTCAGCGAATCGTCGACCACCAGAATCCGCTTGCGGGCGGCTTCAACCGCCTGGCTGCCTTGACGGGCAATGCGCTCAAGACGCCCGGTATTGAGCAGTTTGTCCACCGAACGCAGCATGTCTTCGACGTCGACGATCAGCACTACCGAACCATCGTCGAGCAAGGCCCCGGCGGAAATGTCCTGCACCTTGCCCAGACGCTCGTCCAGCGGCAAAACGACCAACGTCCTCTCGCCGATAAAACGCTCGACCGCCACGCCGTAAATCGCCTCGCGTTCGCGAATCACCACCACTTTGAGGGTTTGCTGACTGTTCTGGCTCGCCGGACGCTGCAACAGCTGACTGGCCGCGACCAACCCGACATGCCGGCCTTCGTGCCAGAAATGCTGACGGCCTTCGACCTGGACAATGTCCGCGCGCTCCAGATCGCACATCCGTTCGATGTGAACCAGCGGAAAGGCATACGCCTCCTCACCGACCTCCACCACCAGACTGCGCACCACCGACAGGGTCAGCGGCACTTCGAGATGGAAGTGACTGCCTTCGCCCGCCACCTGCTCCAGCACGACCGCGCCGCGCAGCTGGCGGACCATATGCTGGACCGCATCCAGTCCGACGCCGCGCCCGGAGACTTCAGTGACCGTGTCGCGCAGGCTGAAACCCGGTAGAAACAGGAAGGTCAGCAGCTCTTCCTCACTCAATTGCGCGGCGGTTTCGGCCGGGGACAATTGGCGCTCGATGATGCTGCGGCGGACCTTTTCCAGATCGACGCCATTGCCGTCATCGCTCAGCTCCAGCACCAACAGACCGGCCTGATGGGAGGCGCGCAAACGGATCAGACCTTCGGCGGGTTTGCCCGCCAATAGCCGCTGCTCCGGGGATTCGATGCCGTGATCCACGGCATTGCGCAACAGGTGAGTCAGCGGTGCTTCAAGCTTCTCCAGCACGTCGCGGTCGACCTGGGTTTTATCGCCCTCGATCTCCAGTCGTACCTGTTTGCCGAGGCTGCGACCGAGGTCGCGGACCATGCGCACTTGCCCGGTCAACACATCGGCAAACGGCCGCATGCGGCAGGCCAGCGCGGTGTCGTACAACACTTGCGCCCGTTGACTGGCCTGCCAGGCGAATTCATCCAGTTCGGCGTTCTTTTCCACCAGCAATTGCTGAGACTCGGCCAGTAGCCGACGCGCGTCATTGAGGGCTTCCTGTGCTTCCAGACTCAAGGCATGTTCCTTGAGGTGGACGTTGAGGTTTTCCAGTGCTCGCAGGCCGTTGTTCTGCATACGTTTGAGGCGTTGCATGGTGGCCAGGTGCGGTTTGAGCCGCAGGGTTTCCACCAGGGATTTGCTCGACAGGTCGAGCAGGCTGTTCAAGCGCTCGGCCGTGACGCGCAATACGCGTTCGCCATTTTCGGTGGTGCGTTTAGCTTTGGGCGTTGGCTCGGCGGGCGCTGCCGGGGGGGCTTCGGTGGCGGCCGGCATGGGCGGATCAACCCTGGGCGTCGGCGGTTCCAGCTGAAGTTCTGCCATCGGCGGCGTGATGGGGGCAACCGTCGCCATGTGATCGAGCAGCCGTCCCATCAAGACGACATAAGCTTCAATATCCGCAGGCGCAGGAGCGTTGCCCGGCGTCGCAATCCGCATCAGCAGATCGGTGCCTTGCAACAGTGCATCAATGTGTTCGGGCCGCAGGTACAGGCGCCCTTCCTGGGCGCTGACCAGGTAATCTTCCATCACATGGGCAACGCTGACCCCGGCATCGACCCCGACAATCCGCGCCGCGCCCTTGAGCGAGTGGGCCGCGCGCATGCACGACTCGAGGTAATCGGCCTGGGTCGGATCGCGCTCCAGCGCTAGAAGACCTGCGCTCAGCACCAGCGTCTGGGCCTCGGCTTCCAGACTGAACAGTTCCAGCAAAGAGGCGTCGCGCATTTGCTCGGGGGTCATGTAAGGCTCCGGGTCACGGCGGACAGCAGCTGTTCTTCATCCAGCCACCGCAGGCTGCGACCTTTGAATTGCAACACACCACGGGTGTATTTGGCGCTGGCCTGCGTGCCGGAGCGGGACGCTGCTTCGAGGACGCGTTCGTCGATGGCGTGAATCCCGTCCACTTCATCCACCGGCACCACCACCGGCCCGCCGTGGGCGGCGATGATCAGCATGCGCGGCATGACCCGCGCGCCGGACGCCACGCTGCTGGCGCCGTCGAGCCCGAGCAATTCCACCAGCGACAGGCACGCCACCAACGCGCCGCGTACATTCGCCACGCCGAGCAAGGCCCGGGAGCGTTGGTGCGGCAAGGAATGAATGGCTTGCAGCGGCGCGACTTCCACCAGACTGCGAGTGGCCAGGGCCAGCCACTCTTCACCCAGACGGAACATCAGTAGCGAACGGGTTTTCACCTCGCGCTCGACCGCCGTGGAGACTTGCCCGCGGTCTTCCTGCTGCAACGCGTAGCGGTCGAGCAAGCGCGTCGCCGCGGCCGAATACACCGCGCAATTACGGCAGTGAATGTGATCGCTCAGCAGCGGGCAGGACTTGTCGCCGTGGATACCGATGCGGTTCCAGCAGTCGTCGATGGCCTGGGCATTTTCATGGGTGAGGCTAAAAGTGTCGGCGGCGTTCATCGGTTACGCTCACTGTCAGTGGCGCGCTCACTGCGGGCGGCGCGGTCCTGCAATCGTCTGGCTCCTGCCGTGTCGCCCAAGGATTGCAGCAACGCCGCCAGGTGCATCAACGCGTCGGGATGTTGCGGGTCGAGGTACAACGCTTTGCGATAAAAACCCTGAGCCTCAAGGACTCTGCCGGCGACATCGCTGAGCAAGCCTAGCCAGTAAAAGACCTGAGCCACGGGTTCATGACTGCGCAAATAGCTATCGCACGCGGCGCGGGCCTCGGCACTTTTGCCTTCGTTGGCCAGCGCCGCGATATTCGCCAGCAGCGCGGCAGTGTCCGGGTTGGCGACTTTCGTCACGACAGGCAGCGGCGCCACCGTTGCGAAGGGCCGACTGCGAACGGGCGGCGGTGCCACGCTGCGCACCGGTTGGAGCACGGGCAGAGGCGTCGGAACGAAAGTCGGGAAGGGTTCTGGCTCTGGTGCGCTCTGACGACTGAACGCAAAGGACTGCGGGACGCCGATCGAACGCATGCCGAAACGGCCGAGCAAACTGCCCTCGGCCGGGCCGATAAACAGCACGCCATCCACATGGGTCAGACACTTGAGCACTTCAAACACTTGCTGCTGGGTCGGCTGATCGAAATAGATCAGCAGGTTGCGGCAAAACACGAAGTCATAGGGTGGTTCATTGGCCAGCAACGTCGGATCCAGCAGGTTACCGACCTGCAAACGCACTTGTTCGAACACTCGCCCACTGAGGCGATAGCCCTCTTCGCCTTCGGCGGTGAAATGCCGTTCGCGAAAGGCGATGTCCTGGCCACGGAACGAATTCTTGCCGTACAGCGCGCGCCGGGCTTTTTCCACAGACAACGGGCTGACGTCCATGCCTTCGACCTTGAACTGATGCGGCTGCAACCCGGCATCGAGCAATGCCATGGCGATGGAATACGGTTCTTCACCGGTGGAACATGGCAGGCTGAGAATCCGCAGCGCGCGCATATTGTTGATGTCGCTCAGGCGCTTGGTGGCCAGTTTCGCCAACGTGGCGAAGGATTCCGGGTAACGGAAAAACCAGGTCTCAGGGACAATCACCGCTTCGATCAGCGCCTGCTGCTCGTCTTGCGAACCCTGCAAGGTGTACCAGTACTCATCGACCGTCAGCGCTTTGGACGCCGAGCTGCGCTGACGCACCGCACGCTCGATGATCGCCGGGCCCACCGAGGTCACGTCGAGACCGATGCGCTCTTTGAGGAAATCGAAAAACCGTTGATCGCTGCTCATGGCCACTCCTCAAGCAGCGCAAGGTTCATAGGCTGCGACGGAAACAGCAGCGCGCGAACCTGATCGTCGAGCAAGTCGGCGACCCGCACCCATTGCAGCAAACCCTGGGCATCTTCGCGTACCGGCCCGAGGTACGGCGCCTGGCGATTGTCCAGGCCATAGGGCTGAAAATCCTCCGGGTTGCAGCGCAAGGTATCGGTGGCCTGCTCCAGAATCAGCCCGAGCAATTGCGCCTCAGCGGTTTCATCCGGACGGTAATTGACCAGCACCAGACGCGTGCTGGTGCGGGCCTGGGCCGGTTGGCCGAACGTCAGTGCATTAAGGTCGATCACCGGCACCACCGCGCCGCGATAGGCGAACACCCCGGCGACCCAATCCGGCGCGCGGGGAATCGGTTTCAATGGCAGACACGGCAGCACTTCCGCCACCTCGATGGCCTGCAAGGCATAGCGCTCGTTGCCGATGCGGAACACCAGAAACAATGATTGCAGCGCCGGCTTCACGGCGATGCGTTTGGCCGTGGGTTCGATCATCAGACTTTGAATCGCGAAACGCCACTGCGCAGCCCTACGGCCACCTGGCTCAGTTCGTCGATGGCGAAACTGGCCTGGCGCAGGGACTCGACGGTCTGGCTGCTGGCATCGCCCAACTGCACCAGCGCGTGATTGATCTGCTCCGCGCCCGTGGCCTGGGCCTGCATGCCTTCGTTGACCATCAACACCCGCGGCGCCAGCGCCTGAACCTGGTGGATGATCTGCGACAGCTGCTCGCCGATTTGCTGCACTTCGGACATACCACGACGCACTTCTTCAGAGAACTTGTCCATGCCCATGACCCCGGCCGACACCGCCGACTGGATCTCGCGCACCATCTGCTCGATGTCGTACGTGGCGACGGCGGTCTGGTCCGCCAGACGCCGCACTTCGGTGGCGACCACGGCAAACCCGCGGCCGTATTCACCGGCCTTTTCGGCCTCGATCGCCGCGTTGAGCGACAGCAGATTGGTCTGATCGGCGACCTTGACGATGGTCACCACCACCTGATTGATGTTGCCGGCCTTCTCATTGAGGATCGCCAGTTTGGCGTTGACCAGATCGGCCGCGCCCATCACCGAGTGCATGGTCTCTTCCATCCGCGCCAGCCCTTGCTGCCCGGAACCGGCAAGTACCGAGGCCTGATCGGCGGCGGTGGAGACTTCGATCATCGTGCGCACCAGATCCCGCGAAGTGGCCGCAATCTCACGGGACGTCGCGCCGATCTCGGTGGTGGTGGCGGCGGTTTCGGTGGCGGTCGCTTGCTGTTGCTTGGAGGTGGCGGCGATCTCGGTCACCGAGGTGGTGACCTGCACCGAGGAACGCTGGGCCTGGGACACCAGAGACGTCAGCTCGGTCATCATGTCGTTGAAGCCGGTTTCCACGGCGCCGAATTCGTCCTTGCGCGCCAGGTTCAAGCGGCCGCTCAAATCACCCGTGCGCATGATTTCGAGGATCTGCACGATACGGTTCATGGGCGCCATGATCGCGCGCATCAGCAACAGGCCGCAGAGACCAGCGGCCAAAACCGCCACCAGCAGGGAAATGCCCATGCTGACTTCAGCGGTGAGCACGGCGTCATGGATGTCCACCATGGCCTGATCTGCCCTGGCTTTGTTGTGCTCAAGAATGTCATTTAGTTTCAGACGCCCCGCGGCCCACGTCGGGGTCAGCTGTTCGTTGAACAACTTGATGGCGTCGGCTCGCTGGTTGCGCTGATGCAAGTCGAACACCGCGGCCAGCATCTTGCCGTAATCCTGATGGATTTTTTGGAAAACCGCGAACTCAGCTCTGTCTTCTTCGGTAGTCACAGTGCCGCGATAGTTGTTGATCGCTTCCTGCACTTGCGCTTCATAGTTCTTGAGGTCGGCGACATCTTCGGCACTGATACCCTGCTCTTCCTTCAAACCCAGCATCTCCTCGATGTGGAGGAAGCTGTCGACCCAAGCGCCACGAATCATCGAACTGTAATAGACCCCGGGAAGCGCGTCGTCACGTACGCTGTCTTCGCTGACCTCGATCTTCAACAGCCGGGAATACGAGACGACGACCATCAGCAACATGATGGCGATAATCACCGCAAAGCTCGCCAAAATGCGTTGGCGCAACGTCCAATTCTTCACAGTCAGTCCTCGGGGTGCAGTTGAAATGTTGCGGAGTATAGCTGAGGGCGGTGTTTCATTTGTAAGACGGGTGCGCACCACGTCTCATCCCTGTGAAAATCGCTGAAATACCTGTGCGGCGAGGGGCTGAGTCGTTTCGGAGCGCACTGTTGTGATGCAAAAAAATCGCAGGCTCCGCCAGTGCCTACGGTCGATGTGGGCATTGGCGAAACCTGCGATTTTTTAAGACAACGCTTAAATAGAAGCCTGACGCACCTGCTTCTCCAACTCAGCCTTCAACCCCGGCTCAAGCTTCAGCTGCCGCGCCAGTTCATCGAGGTAGGACTTCTCCATGAAGCTCTCCTCATCCACCAGCATCACACTGGCGATGTACATCTCAGCGGCCATTTCCGGTGTGCTCGCAGCGCGGGCGACGTCGGCCGGGTCCAGCGGTTTGTTCAGTTCGGCGTGCAACCAGTGCTGCAACTCTTGATCGTTATCGAGCTTGGTGAACTCGCCTTCAATCAGCGCACGCTCACGCTCATCGACATGGCCATCAGCTTTAGCGGCGGCCACTAGCGCTTTGAGAATCGCCTGGCTGTGCAGCTCGACTTGCTCTGCCGGCAAACGATCAAGGGTTTGCGGTTCGGTTTTGGGTGCGATGCCTTGCTGAGCCTGCCAGTTGCCATACGCCTTGTAGGCAATCACGCCCAACGCAGCCAGGCCGCCATAAGTCAGGACTTTGCCGCCAACACTGCGCCCTTTCTTGCTGCCCAGCAGCAAGCCCATGGCACCCGCCGCCAACGCCCCGCCGCCTGCGCCCGAAAGCAAACTGCCGAGGCCGCCCGAACCGCCGCTGCCGCCGAGCAATCCGCCCAGGCCACCGCCAGAGGACTTGTTTTGTGAGCCGCCGGCCTTGTTCTGCAACATGTCCTGACCGGACTTGAGTAGCTGATCGAGCAATCCACGCGTGTTCATTTGCCGCCTCCAAAAAGGGGTTAACCGGATCAATAAGGCCACCAGCCTAGATCGAAAGTGCCCGGCATTCGGGGGCGAGAGTGCTTCGAGATGTTGCACAGCGCCGTTCAGCTGACCACGGCCCTTCAGAAAAATGGATATACACTCAAGCAAATCTATAAAAACCGCCCACCGGGGTACTTTCTCCATGATGACCTTGCGTCAAATTCGTCACTTCATCGCCGTGGCCGAGACCGGCTCCATCTCCGCCGCGGCACAAACCGCATTTATTTCCCAATCGACACTGACCCTGGCGATCCAGCAACTGGAGCAGGAAATCGGCGTCGGCCTGTTCAACCGTCACGCCAAGGGCATGACGCTGACTCACCAGGGCCACCAATTCCTGCGCCAGGCGCACCTGATTCTGGCAACGGTGGACAACGCCAAACGCAGCCTGCAACAGAGCACCGATCAGGTCGCCGGTCAGTTGATCATCGGTGTGACCAGCCTGGTGGCCGGTTACTACCTCGCCGATCTACTCACCCGTTTCCAGCGCGCCTACCCCAACGTCGAGATCCGGGTGATGGAGGACGAGCGCCCTTACATCGAGCATTTGCTGGTCAGCGGCGAGATTGATGTTGGCGTGTTGATCCTCTCCAACCTCGAAGACCGCCACGCCTTGCAGACCGAAGTGCTTACCCACTCGCCCCATCGATTATGGCTGCCGGCCCAGCATCCGTTGCTGGAACACGACAGCATCAATCTCGCCGACGTGGCCCGCGAACCGCTGATCCAGCTGAACGTCGATGAAATGGACCGCAATGCACAACGCATGTGGGCGGCGGCTTCGCTGCAACCGCGCATCACCTTGAGAACGGCCTCGACCGAAGCGGTCCGAAGCCTGGTAGCAGCGGGGTTGGGCGTGTCGATCCAGCCAGACATGACTTACCGCCCATGGTCACTGGAAGGCGACATCATCGAAGCGCGCCCGATAGCGGACTTGAGCCAGACGTTGGATGTCGGCCTGGCCTGGCGTCGCGGAACCGCGCGCCCAGCGCTGGTGGACCCGTTCCTGACCGTCGCCCGCGAACAACCCCAGGGCGGGCGCAAGCCATCTATTTAATCGAACGCCACCTTCAGTATTTAGTATTTGTCGACCTCGGGTGCGGCGCCTAGTCTTGGTACATCTATAAGACGGCCGCGCCCCAGTCACAGGGAGCAGCATGGCCACACAAGAAAAGAGAACCCGAAAAATGGCTGGCGCGCAGACCCCGTTGTTCACCGCGTTATTGATCGATGGCGAATTGGTCGCGGGCCAGGGGTTTGTCGAACCGATCCTCAACCCGGCCACCGGGGAAGTGCTGACGCACATTGCCGAAGCCAGCACCGAGCAGGTCGAAGCCGCGATCCTCGCCGCTCACCGCGCCTTTGCCGGTTGGTCGCGGACCACGCCGCAACAACGCTCGAACCTGCTGTTGGACATCGCCAACGCCATCGAAAAACAAGCCGACCTTCTCGCCCGCCTCGAATCGCTGAACTGTGGCAAGCCGTTGCACCTGGCCCGCCAGGATGACTTGAGTGCCACGGTCGATGTGTTCCGCTTTTTCGCCGGTGCCGTGCGTTGCCAGACCGGTCAGCTCAGCGGCGAATACCTGCCGGGTTACACCAGCATGGTCCGCCGCGATCCGATTGGCGTGGTGGCATCGATTGCGCCGTGGAACTATCCGATCATGATGGCCGCGTGGAAAATCGCCCCGGCCCTGGCCGCCGGTAATACGCTGGTGTTCAAGCCGTCCGAACACACCCCGCTGTCGATTCTGGCCCTGGCGCCCGCGCTGGCCGAGATCCTGCCGCGCGGCGTGATCAACATCATTTGCGGTGGCGGTGAAGGCGTCGGCAGTCACTTGGTCAGTCATCCTAAAGTGCGCATGGTGTCGCTGACCGGCGATATCGTCACCGGGCAAAAAATCCTTCAGGCCGCTGCAAAAACCCTGAAGCGCACTCACCTCGAACTCGGCGGCAAGGCCCCGGTGATCGTCTGCAACGATGCCGACATTCAAGCCGTGGTCGAAGGCGTGCGCACTTACGGCTATTACAACGCCGGCCAGGATTGCACCGCGGCCTGCCGCATTTATGCACAGGCCGGGATTCATGATCGCTTGGTGGCCGAACTCGGCGCAGCGGTCAGCAGTTTGCGCTTCGCCGGCAAGCGCGATGCCGACAACGAGATCGGCCCGCTGATCAGCACCCGTCAGCGTGATCGCGTGGCCAGTTTCGTCGAGCGCGCCCTCGGCCAGCCGCACATCGAGCGGGTGACCGGCGCGGCGGTGCACTCCGGTGCCGGCTTCTATTACCAGCCGACGTTGCTGGCCGGTTGCAAGCAGAGCGATGAGATCGTCCAGCGCGAAGTGTTCGGGCCGGTGGTCACCGTGACCCGTTTCGATCAGCTCGAACAAGCCGTGGACTGGGCCAACGACTCGGAATACGGCCTCGCCTCCTCGGTCTGGACCCAGAACCTGGACAAGGCGATGCAGGTCGCGGCGCGCTTGCAGTACGGCTGCACCTGGATCAACAGCCATTTCATGCTGGTCAGCGAAATGCCCCACGGCGGCCTGAAACGTTCGGGCTACGGCAAGGACTTATCCAGCGATTCGCTTCAGGACTACAGCGTGGTGCGGCACATCATGGCCCGCCACGGACAGCATTTGTAAAAGCGCACTACGCTAACAATTAGCCGTAAAGGCATCGGCTTCACCACGTTCAAAACTGCCCCGACCATAATTAAAGAAGAGGGAAACCCCATGTTCGTGCACAAGACCGCACTGCTCAGTGCAATCACCACCGCGCTGCTGGCCAGTGCCAGTATCCAGGCCGCCGAACCGCTGAAAGCCGTCGGTGCCGGCGAAGGTCAGCTGGATATTGTGGCCTGGCCTGGCTACATCGAACGTGGCGAAAGCGACAAGGCCTACGACTGGGTCACCGGCTTCGAAAAGGAAACCGGCTGCAAGGTCAACGTCAAGACTGCCGCCACTTCCGATGAAATGGTCAGCCTGATGTCCAAGGGTGGTTATGACCTGGTGACTGCATCCGGCGATGCGTCCCTGCGGTTGATCGCCGGCAAGCGTGTGCAGCCGATCAACACAGCGTTGATCCCGAACTGGAAGAGCATTGACCCTCGCCTCAACGATGGCCCGTGGTACGTCGTCAACAAGCAAACCTACGGCACCCCGTACCAATGGGGCCCGAACGTGTTGATGTACAACACCAATATCTTCAAGACAGCGCCGGACAGCTGGAGTGTGGTGTTCGAAGAGCAAACCCTGCCGGACGGCAAGTCCAATAAGGGTCGGGTCCAGGCCTACGACGGCCCGATCTACATCGCCGATGCGGCGCTTTATCTCAAGTCGAAACAGCCGGAACTGGGCATCAAAGACCCGTACCAGCTCAACGAAGTGCAATACAAAGCGGCGCTGGACCTGCTGCGCAAACAGCAGCCCTTGATCCACCGCTACTGGCATGACGCAACGGTGCAGATGAGTGACGTCAAAAACGAAGGCGTGGCGGCGTCCAGTTCTTGGGGTTACATGGTCAACGGCCTGATGGCGGACAAGCAGCCGGTTGCCTCGGTGATTCCAAAAGAAGGTGCAACGGGTTGGGCTGACACCACCATGTTGCACGCCGAAGCCAAGCACCCGAACTGCGCCTACAAGTGGATGGACTGGTCGCTGCAACCGAAAGTCCAGGGTGACCTGGCGGCATGGTTCGGTTCGTTGCCGGCGGTTCCGGCGGGGTGCAAGGAGAGCGAATTGCTAGGCGCCGAGGGCTGCAAAACCAACGGCTTCGACCAGTTCGAGAAAATCGCCTTCTGGAAAACTCCGCAAGCTGAAGGCGGCAAGTTCGTGCCGTACAGCCGCTGGACCCAGGACTACATCGCGATCATGGGTGGTCGCTGAGTTCTCAAGAACGACACGGTCGGCTCCCTTTCCCCCCTCTCCTCTGTGGGGCGGTCCGACGTTTCGGGAGGGCTGGGGTGAGGGGTGGTTTTTGACTCCGCCTCGATTCTTGGCAATGGCCGACACCGCGGCCCTCACCCCCCGCCCTCTCCCGGAGGGAGAGGGCGCTAAAGGCGAATCGCGCTCGTTCCAAATGGCGAGGGCGTTAGAAGTCGACCGCGTCGCCGCAACGATTCAGATTTTTCAGAAGTCCAGGCAGGGACCGCTGTGAGGCCCTGGCCTTTTTGGAGCACCGCACCATGACGCTTGCAGTCCAGTTCACCAACGTTTCCCGTCAGTTCGGCGAAGTGAAGGCCGTTGACCGGGTTTCCATCGATATCCAGGACGGCGAGTTCTTTTCCATGCTGGGCCCTTCCGGCTCGGGCAAAACCACCTGTCTGCGCCTGATCGCCGGTTTCGAACAGCCGAGTGCAGGCTCTATCCATATTCACGGCGAAGAAGCCACCGGGCTGCCGCCCTATCAGCGTGACGTGAACACCGTGTTCCAGGATTACGCGCTATTCCCGCACATGAACGTACTCGACAACGTCGCCTACGGTTTGAAAGTCAAAGGCGTCGGCAAAACCGAACGCCAGAAACGCGCCGAAGAAGCCCTCGACATGGTCGCCCTTGGCGGTTACGGCGAGCGTAAACCGGTGCAACTGTCCGGCGGCCAGCGCCAGCGTGTGGCCCTGGCCCGCGCCCTGGTCAATCGTCCGCGCGTGCTGCTCCTCGATGAGCCATTGGGCGCGCTCGATTTAAAACTGCGCGAGCAAATGCAGAGTGAGTTGAAGAAGCTGCAACGCCAGCTCGGCATCACCTTCATCTTCGTCACCCACGACCAGACCGAAGCGCTGTCGATGTCGGATCGCGTGGCGGTGTTCAACAAGGGGCGCATCGAGCAGGTCGACACGCCACGCAATCTCTACATGAAACCGGCTACTACTTTTGTGGCGGAATTCGTCGGCACCTCCAACGTGATTCGCGGCGACCTGGCGAAACAATTGAGCGGCAATCCACAGCCGTTTTCGATTCGCCCGGAACACGTGCGTTTCGCCGAGGGGCCGTTGGCCAGTCATGAAATCGAAGTCAGCGGTTTGCTCCATGACATTCAGTACCAGGGCAGCGCCACGCGTTATGAACTGAAACTGGAGAACGGCCAGACCCTGAACATCAGCCAGGCCAACGTCCAGTGGCTGGACGTCAGCGCGCAACATCAGACCGGGCAACGCATCAGCGCGCGCTGGGCACGGGAAGCGATGATCCCGCTGCACGACAACGCTGTCGGCGGGGTGTGAGATGAACAGCGTGGCGCTCCCTCAAACCCCGGCCGGCGGCTCGCCGTTGCGCAGGTTTTCCAACCTGCTGTATCGCCGGCCGAACTTTTACCTGTCACTGCTGCTGGTGCCGCCGCTGCTGTGGTTCGGCGCGATCTATCTCGGTTCGCTGCTGGTTCTGCTGTGGCAAGGCTTCTACACCTTCGATGACTTTACCATGGCGGTCACGCCCGACCTGACCCTGGCGAACTTCGCTGCGCTGTTCCAGCCGTCGAACTTCGACATCATCCTGCGCACCTTGAGCATGGCCGTCGTCGTCTCGATCGCCAGCGCCATCGTCGCGTTCCCGATCGCCTACTACATGGCGCGCTACACCACCGGCAAAACCAAGGCGTTTTTCTACATCGCGGTGATGATGCCGATGTGGGCCAGTTACATCGTCAAGGCGTATGCCTGGACCTTGCTGCTGGCCAAGGGCGGCGTGGCGCAGTGGTTCGTTCAACACCTGGGGCTTGAGCCGGTTTTGCAGTTCATCCTGGGCATTCCGGGCGTCGGCGGCAGCACCTTGTCGACCTCGCACCTGGGCCGGTTCATGGTGTTCGTCTACATCTGGCTGCCGTTCATGATCCTGCCGATCCAGGCCTCGCTGGAACGTCTGCCGCCGTCCTTGCTGCAAGCCTCGGCCGACCTCGGCGCCAAGCCACGCCAGACCTTCATGCAAGTGACGCTGCCGCTGTCGATTCCGGGCATCGCGGCCGGTTCGATCTTCACCTTTTCGCTGACCCTGGGCGACTTCATCGTGCCGCAACTGGTGGGCCCGCCGGGCTACTTCGTCGGCAGCATGGTGTACGCCCAGCAAGGCGCGATCGGCAACATGCCGATGGCCGCGGCCTTCACGCTGGTGCCGATTGTGTTGATCGCCATTTACCTGACTGTCGTGAAACGACTGGGGGCCTTCGATGCGCTCTGATGCGAAAAAACAAACGCCAGAAACCCACGGCGAGAAAGCCTCGCTCGGGCTGCGCATCGCCGCCTGGGGCGGGTTGGTGTTTCTGCACTTCCCGATCCTGATCATCTTCCTGTACGCCTTCAACACCGAAGACTCGGCGTTCAGCTTTCCGCCAAAGGGCTTCACCTTGAAGTGGATCGGCGTGGCGTTCTCGCGGCCGGATGTGCTGGAAGCGATCAAGCTGTCGCTGCAAATCGCCTCCGTCGCAACGTTGATTGCGCTGGTCCTCGGCACGCTGGCATCGGCGGCGTTGTATCGCCGGGATTTCTTCGGCAAGCAAGGCATCTCGCTGATGCTGATCCTGCCGATTGCCTTGCCGGGGATCATCACCGGTATCGCGTTGCTGGCGACTTTCAAGACGCTGGGGATCGAGCCGGGGATGTTCACCATCATCGTCGGTCACGCGACCTTCTGTGTGGTGATCGTCTACAACAACGTCATCGCCCGCTTGCGTCGCACTTCTCACAGTTTGATCGAGGCTTCGATGGACCTCGGCGCCGACGGCTGGCAGACCTTCCGCTACATCGTCCTGCCGAACCTCGGCTCGGCGTTGCTGGCCGGCGGCATGTTGGCGTTTGCCCTGTCGTTCGACGAAATCATCGTCACCACCTTCACCGCCGGCCATGAACGCACCCTGCCGCTGTGGCTGCTCAACCAGCTCAGCCGCCCACGGGACGTGCCGGTGACCAACGTCGTCGCGATGCTGGTGATGATGGTGACCATGCTGCCGATTCTCGGCGCTTATTACCTGACCCGTGGCGGCGAAAGCGTTGCGGGCAGTGGTGGGAAATAGAGAGTCAAGAACAACGAGATCCGTAGGAGCAAGGCTTGCCCGCGATAGGGCCATTAACCGCGCCGATGCCATCGCGGGCAAGCCTTGCTCCTACGAGAGCCACTATCGCTTGAAGAGGACAAAGCCATGCAAACCAAACTCTTGATCAATGGCCAACTGATCAACGGCGAAGGCCCTGCCCAACCCGTGTTCAACCCGGCCCTCGGTCGTGTGTTGGTGGAAATCAACGAAGCCAGCGAAGCCCAGGTCGATGCCGCCGTGCGTGCCGCCGACAGCGCCTTCGAAGGCTGGTCGCAAACCACGCCGAAAGAACGTTCACTGCTGCTGCTCAAACTCGCCGACGCCATCGAAGCCCACGGCGAAGAACTGGCCAAACTGGAATCAGACAACTGCGGTAAACCTTACAGCGCCGCGCTGAACGACGAGATCCCGGCGATTGCCGACGTGTACCGTTTCTTCGCCGGCGCCAGCCGTTGCATGAGCGGTTCGGCGGGCGGTGAATACCTGCAAGGCCACACCTCGATGATCCGCCGCGACCCGGTCGGCGTGATCGCCTCCATCGCACCGTGGAACTACCCACTGATGATGGTCGCCTGGAAAATCGCTCCGGCCCTCGCGGCGGGTAATACCGTGGTGCTCAAGCCGTCGGAACAAACCCCGTTGACCGCGCTGCGTCTGGCGGAACTGGCGTCGGAGATTTTCCCGGCCGGTGTACTTAACCTAGTGGTCGGTCGTGGTCCTACGGTCGGCAATCCACTGGTCACACACCCGAAAGTGCGCATGGTCTCGTTGACCGGTTCGATTGCCACCGGTTCGAACATCATTTCCAGCACCGCCGACAGCGTCAAACGCATGCACATGGAACTGGGCGGCAAAGCCCCGGTGATCATCTTCGACGACGCCGACATCGATGCGGCCGTGGAAGGCATCCGTACCTTCGGTTTCTACAACGCCGGCCAGGACTGCACCGCCGCCTGCCGCATCTACGCGCAGGAAGGCATCTACGACAAATTTGTCGAGAAGCTCGGCGAAGCGGTCAGCAGCATCAAGTACGGTTTGCAGGATGATCCGTCGACCGAACTGGGCCCGTTGATCACCGCCCAACATCGCGACCGCGTGACCGGTTTTGTCGAGCGTGCCGTGGCGCAGCCGCATATTCGATTGATCACCGGCGGCAAAGCGGTGGAAGGCAATGGATTCTTCTTCGAACCAACGGTGTTGGCCGACGCGCAACAGGACGACGAAATCGTCCGCCGTGAAGTGTTCGGGCCTGTGGTGTCGGTGACCAAATTCGCCGATGAAGCACAGGTGCTGGGCTGGGCCAACGATTCGAACTACGGCCTGGCGTCGTCGGTCTGGACCTCGGACGTCGGGCGTGCGCATCGCTTGTCCGCACGCTTGCAGTACGGCTGCACCTGGGTGAATACGCACTTCATGCTGGTCAGCGAAATGCCTCACGGCGGTCAGAAACTGTCCGGTTATGGCAAGGACATGTCCATGTACGGGCTGGAGGACTACACCGTTGTTCGGCATGTGATGTTCAAGCACTAAAAGCATCGCGAGCAAGCTTTGCTCCTACAGGATTGATGTCGTTCGCATGATTGGTGCACGCCGGATGCGGCGTGGTACATCAACTACGCGATGGTTGCAATCGTGATTGGGTTGGGGCTGGTTTACATGTGGCTTGCCAAGCCGTATGACCATGGGACTGCGCCTGCGGGGGATGCTTGGAAGGTTAGTCGATAAGGGTAATTACCCTGCCCGCAGTGATGCGGGCAGGGTTTGAAGTGTTAGATCGGCAGGGGTTTGGAGAGAATTTCGAATTCGTCCATCAGCAAATGGATTTCGGTGCTGGGGTTGGGGTCGCCGCTGATAGCAACGTCCTCGATAATCTTGGGTGCCAAATCTCTCGCCCTTTGGAAGGGTTCACCTAAAAGTTGTGCGAAATAGTTGGTGTCTTCGCCTTTGTCGTATTTATCCATGCTGGGTTTTTCTCTGAGGCTCTTGGCCACCAAGTCGCCTGGAGAGTGCTTCCCAACCGCTCGAAATGGCTTTCGATTGAAACCGAAGTGCAGAAGCAGCCAAAACTCAAAACAGGGGTACGAAGCGATGACTTTGATTTTCGGATGAGGCCTCGCCAGATTTATCGCTCGTTCAAAACACAGATGTGTATCGCGATCCAATGCACAAAACACCTTGTCGAAGCCTTTCTGGCGGGCTATTGCTGTTTCTACAATGCCGCTTGGGTGTGTGACGCCACAGTGGGCAATTTCCACTTGAGCTTTGGCGCGAAAATGAAATGCAGCCTCCTCCAGATATCGCTTTCCTGACTTGCTGTCTTCACAGAGGATCAACACTTTTGGTTGAGGCTTGAACCGCGGTGCCTTTCGATCAAATAGCCGTATCGAACGCGCCATGATCAACCCCGCCTTATCAGTGGCAACCCGCGATAACGGCCTTCAAAATAACGCTTCTCGACATCCTCCCCTTCCCGTCCTTCAAAGTCGTAAACAGAAAAAAGGCAGGTTGCACCGTTAGCGTCTCTTTCGGTGATCCAGAACTGATCGCGCCGAAGCGCTTTGGCGTTCATTAGATGAGTGTCGTGAGTGGTAAAGATCAGTTGAGTATCCAGCCCACTGTCCAGGTGTTTCTCAATCAAGTCCGCGACTATTGAGGGATGAAGGCTGCTGTCCAACTCATCGACAGAAAGTATCCCGCTACCATCGGCGTGATTGATCATGAACCAGGGCAGCCAGAACCCAATCAGGTTTTTCGTACCGTCGGACTCCTCGGAAAAATCAAACTCCGCACTGCCTAAAAGACTCGTATGCGTCAGGGTTACTTTGTCTTTTTGGGCTGCTGCGAAAAACTCTTTCAGTGTGAGCTTTTTGGTGCGTTGAACAGACTCTGCGTCTTCGGTGTTGAGCCGGATCGCTGACACCGGGATATCCACTTCCTTTAGAAAGTCTCGTAAATCATGTGTGTAATCCGATGCCATCCGAAGAAATCTGATGGACGCTGCTGACAGCCCCATCATGTTGTTCTGCTCAATAACGAGTAGGCCTGTTTGAAACCAGCTAAACGGCCTCCGCAACTGAGTCAACTCTTCGCTACTGTTCGCAACCGCCTGTGAAATAAACAACATCTTGGGGCTCGTCAGACGCCGCCAAGCGTTGTGCACCTCTTTACCGCCCTCAAGGCTTGAGCCAAAAACATAATGCTCTCCCTCATCAACAAAACGACGCGAATACAACAGCGTTTCCTTACCTTTTGGATAGGAAACCAATTGTTCCTCGATAACCCGCTGCGCCGTCATACGCAGAACAAACCGATATCGGACCCCGCGTTGAATGAAGTTGTACTCAAAAGAACTGGGTTCGTTTTGAAGTTGCGGGTCAAAACGAAATGGCGAGACCGGTAGCGGTTCATCATTTGATGTAGGTATCGAAGCGAGCAAACTCCCCATGACCCCCATTGCCCGGATAAGCGAAGATTTACCGGATGCGTTCGGTCCGTAAATCGCCGCCACCTTCAATAAATCAGGCAGTTTTTCTCCATTTACGATGGGTGTGAACACGTTGCGCTTTTTGCTCAAGCGCGGTGTCGCAGCCATGGACAGGGTTTGTTTGTCACGGAAGGAGCGATAATTGGAAACTGAAAATTCGATCAACATGTAGCAAACCTGCAGTTCGTTCCTGAATACGGGAAAAACTATAGGAAAAACCACGGCTGTGACGCTGCTTGACTGCACCTCATGCAAAAACAGGCAATTCCTACAGATCGAACCTTCCAGAAAAGACACTGATTCCTACAACACGCGGCGCCAGAGTAGACTTGGCGCCGCGAGCGCCTTGCAGATAGGCTTCAACCCGTCGCTGCAAAATCAGCGACCCGGGGTCGAAGCCGGTAAATCATCAACATGGCGCATCCGCGCCCCCATAGAAACTGGGGCAACTTTTGCCTTTCAGCTTCGCTTTATGGTGGGCCGTGTGGCGCGGGCCTCTTGGCTTACATGTTGATCGAGAGTCCCGACTTCGAACGCCGCACGGTCCGCCACCCAAATCTGTCGAAGGATTAGTGGCGGCTCCTTTTTCAACATGGAGTCGAAAAAATGCTTACGCACACACCAAATCCGTCTGAAATCCATCCGCATTTCACCCCTACCGTCTTCACCCGCCACAACCGTTTCCTCCACGCTTTCATGCAGGACAATCAAGCCTGGTTCTGCGTTCAGGACCTGGGACGCCTGATGGGCCGTCCGATGGACCAACGCCTCACCCTGAAACTTGATCCGGACCAGCGTCGATACGTCTGGCTGCTCAAGAATGGGAAAGCAGTCGAATCACTGATGGTCAGCGAATCAGGGATGTATGCCCTTCTGGTGCACCATTTCGTCCCGGAAAACCGAAACCTGCGCCAATGGCTGAGCAACGAAGTCATACCTACGCTGCGTGACTCGAAAGCGACATCTGTGGATAACATTCCAAGCCTGAGTTCGTTGCAGTGGGCCGGGATCTCGGTGCCGCTGCTGCATTGGCAGCATCAGGCGTGGATCAAGTGGCGGGATATGCCTGATCTGATGCAGGCACAACGGCCGTTCACGATCGTGGGCACTTGCAGTTGAAGATAGAGTGAAAAAATAAAAAAGGGGCAGACTTCACAGTCCGCCCCTTTTGTTAGCCGTCTCTTCAGAGACTCCACGAATCGCTTTCTCGGCAAATCTATCCGTGACAACACGAAGGGCTCACGCCGGCACTATCAATTCAACCGACGGAAAATAGCTGCGATAGCGCTTGGCATCACGAGTCAGCAACGGCAGCTTTTTCACAGCGGCATGCGCGCCGATGAAAAAATCCGCCAACACGTTACTTTTTCCGCCTCCTACTTTCCGGTAACGAACAAAAGCCTTTCCGGCCAAAAACAAGGCGGGACGCGGGACTTCCCGCATCGCCAAACCGAGCTGTGTAACCGCATCATCCAGCGCTTCAAACGTGGTGAATGTATGGGACAGTTCGGCGTAAATAATTGGATTGATGGCCAATTCATGAATCTGGGATTGAGCACGTAGCTGTTGTATGGACCAGTCAGCCCAGACGGGGTCGTCTTCCAGAACATCAATCAACACATTCGTGTCGACCAATATCATCAGTCCTCACCTCGCAGCAATGCCATCAAATCGTCGGTTCGCCATTTGATATCCGCTTTACCACGCGCCGCCTCAAATCGGTCGAGTGTGGCTGTCTTGTCGGCTTTTGCCTTATGGCTGTGCAGCACCACCTCGCCTTGCGCGTTGACACTAAACTCTATCGCCGAACCTGGTGTCAGGTGCAGTGCGTCGCGAATAGGCTTGGGAATAGTGACCTGCCCTTTGCTGGTCATGGTTGTCGTCATGATGCTCTCCTGGAGTATTACTCTGCCGAGAAACGTAATACTTAGCGTGCAAGTCTGCAACCGCCGCTCATCGTAGTCAGGTTCCTACCGCTCTGTAGGATCTGACCGCGACACTTGTGTCACGGCCAAAGCCTTCTCCTTTTCAAAACCGCGAAACACTCCTCATCGCATCCACCAGGTACCGCATCGCAATCTGGTCGCTTTCCGACAGCTCCCGATAGCGCTCCAACAACTTCATCTCGTCCGAACTGACCCGACGCCTTCGGCGCCCAGTGGTCAGGCAAGGAAGGATTCCCAGCAACTGGGTGATGCCTTGTACTTTCGTCATGGACGATGTCCTTCTATAAGCCCGAGAAAACTTCAAAAACCGCATCGCCCTCTCCTTTTTTTCAGTCGCCGGCCTGAAGGGCAGAAACCGGTCATGACCACAGAATAGAAACTATCCGGGCGCTGAAAAGCGGTTTTTAGAGTAATTAGTCAAAAAAAGCAGAAATGCCCTATAAATCAGAAAGTACTGTCGGAAAACTTAACCGACATTTCTTGTTTCATTGCCGCGAAGCCAAAGTGCTACCAATCATTTTTTCTACACAACCGAACGGTTTAAGCTATTTGTTATCTGTTTAATGTCCGTTGCGTTTGGCCGAAGGCATGTCCGAACCTTTATTTTTTGATCCAGCACGTGCCAGGAACGGCGCGGGATTGTTCACGACAGGTTGAACTTATGCACCGCAGGAATTTGCTCAAAGCATCCATGGCCATCGCGGCCTACACCGGATTATCAGCCACCGGCCTGCTGGCTTCGCGGGCCTGGGCCGGTACCGGCGCGGCGGATGGCGAAGCTCAGGCGTTCGACTTCGAAGCGCTGAAGATCCAGGCCAAGCAGCTCGCCGGCAATCGCTATCAAGACACCAAGCAGGTGTTGCCGCCGACCCTGGCGACCATGACACCGCAGAACTTCAACGCGATCCGCTACGACGGCAACCATTCGCTGTGGAATGACCTCAACGGTCAGTTGGATGTGCAATTTTTCCACGTCGGCATGGGTTTCAAACAACCGGTGCGCATGTACAGCGTCGACCCCAAGACGCGTCAGGCGCGGGAGGTGCATTTCCGCCCGTCCCTGTTCAACTATGAAAAAACTACGGTCGACACCAAGCAGCTCACGGGCGATCTGGGGTTTTCCGGGTTCAAGCTGTTCAAGGCCCCGGAGCTGGACCGGCACGATGTGTTGTCTTTCCTCGGCGCCAGCTATTTCCGTGCGGTCGATGCCTCAGGCCAGTACGGTCTGTCGGCACGCGGCCTGGCGATCGATACCTATGCCAAGAAGCGTGAAGAATTCCCGGATTTCACCAAGTTCTGGTTCGAGACGCCGGACAAGGACAGCACCCGCTTCGTGGTCTACGCCCTGCTGGATTCACCGAGCGCCACCGGTGCTTACCGTTTCGACATCGACTGTCAGGCCAGCCAGGTCGTCATGGGCGTCGATGCCCACATCAATGCGCGCACTGCCATCGAACAACTGGGCATCGCGCCGATGACCAGCATGTTCAGCTGCGGCACCCATGAACGGCGCATGTGCGACACGATTCACCCGCAAATCCACGACTCGGATCGCCTGGCCATGTGGCGCGGCAACGGCGAGTGGATCTGCCGCCCGCTGAACAACCCAGCCACCCTGCAATTCAATGCCTTCGCCGACACCGATCCGAAAGGTTTCGGCCTGGTGCAGACCGATCACGAGTTCGACAGCTATCAAGACACCGTCGACTGGTACAGCAAGCGCCCGAGCCTGTGGGTAGAACCTACGACCGCGTGGGGCGAAGGCTCTATCGATCTGTTGGAAATTCCTACAACCGGCGAAACCCTGGATAACATCGTCGCGTTCTGGACTCCGAAAAAACCGGTCGCGGCCGGCGACTCACTGAACTACGGCTACAAGCTGTACTGGAGCGCACTGCCACCGGTAAGCACGCCGTTGGCGCGAGTCAACGCGACTCGTTCGGGCATGGGCGGCTTCATCGAAGGCTGGGCGCCTGGCGAGCATTACCCGGACGTCTGGGCGCGACGGTTTGCCGTGGACTTCACCGGTGGTGGTCTGGACCGCTTGCCGGAAGGCGCGGGGATTGAGCCGGTAGTCACGTGTTCGAATGGGCAAGTGAAGGATTTCAACGTGCTGGTACTGGATGACATCAAGGGTTACCGCATTACCTTTGACTGGTACCCGACCAATGACAGTGTGGCGCCGGTGGAGCTGCGGTTGTTCATTCGCACCAATGACCGGACGTTGAGTGAAACCTGGTTGTACCAGTACTTCCCGCCTGCACCGGACAAGCGTAAGTACACCTGAGAGTAATTGGGTGTCTGGGCTGGCCCCTTCGCGAGCAAGCTCAGCTCCTACAAGGGTATCGTGTCGAACGAAAATGATGTGTTCGACACGATACCCTTGTAGGAGCTGAGCTTGCTCGCGAAGACGGCCGAACAGGCAACCAACATTCCGGCACAAAAACGCAAAAGCCCCGGTCAATTCGATCGGGGCTTTGGGGTTTTATAGCATCACTCAGTCGCGCAAATCCGACTCATGAATCGGCTGTTCACGATGGGTGGCCCGCTGATACTGCGCCGGCCAGATGGCCTTGCGTCCACCCAGGTCATCGTCGGCATGCAGCGGCCAATACGGATCACGCAGCAGCTCACGGGCGAGAAAGATGATGTCGGCCTGACAGGTGCGCAGAATGTGCTCGGCCTGTGCCGGCTCGGTAATCATTCCTACCGTGCCGGTGGCAATACCTGACTCTTTGCGCACACGTTCGGCGAAACGGGTCTGATACCCGGGACCGGTAGGAATC
Organism: Pseudomonas sp. LS2P72; assembly: GCF_054897865.1. Classification (NCBI taxonomy): domain Bacteria; kingdom Pseudomonadati; phylum Pseudomonadota; class Gammaproteobacteria; order Pseudomonadales; family Pseudomonadaceae; genus Pseudomonas; species Pseudomonas sp. LS2P72. The sequence continues at coordinate 1,749,107 of NZ_CM142708.1, read as the reverse complement.
TCGGCATTCGCCGCCGTACCGCCCGACGAGACGTCAATCAGGTCTACGCCCAACGCGTGGAGGCGTCGCGCCAGCTCCACGGTTTCATCCGGGTTCCAGCCGTCTTCCACCCAATCGGTGGCCGACACCCGCACGAACAGCGGTAGCTCTTCCGGCCACACCGCACGCACCGCTTCGGTGACTTGCAGCACCAGCCGGATGCGGTTCTCGAACGAACCACCATATTGATCACGCCGCTGATTGCTCAGGGGCGAAAGAAACTGATGCAACAGGTAACCGTGGGCGGCGTGTATTTCCACCACTTTGAAACCGGCGGTCAGTGCTCGCTGGGCTGAAGCGACAAACGCCTGAATGACCTCAGCGATCTCGCTTTCATCAAGCTGCTTGGGATGGGTGTGCTGCGGGTCGAAAGCAATCGTCGATGGGCCCACCGGGATCCAGCCACCGTCTTCGGGTTTGACGCTGCCATGTTTGCCGATCCACGGCCGATGAGTGCTGGCCTTGCGCCCGGCGTGAGCCAACTGAATGCCGGCCACAGCGCCTTGAGCTGCAATGAAGCGCGTGATGCGTTGCAACGGTTCGATCTGTTCATCGTTCCACAGACCGAGGTCCTCGGCCGTGATGCGCCCGTCGGCCGTGACCGCCGTGGCTTCGGTAAATACCAGGCCGGCGCCGCCGACAGCGCGGCTGCCGAGGTGGACCAGGTGCCAGTCATTGGCCAGTCCATCAACGCTGGAGTACTGGCACATCGGCGACACCGCAATGCGGTTGAGCAGGGTCAATTGGCGAAGGGTATAGGGTTCAAGCAGCAGACTCATGGGGCACCTCTCGAATCAGTGGGCAGGCTCCAGGGTTCTGTTTGAAAGTCGACGAGTGACAGGAAAAAGGTGCAGCACCCGCCCCCGCGGGCAAAAAATTCGACAAGACGTCACAAGGATAATCAAGCAGTGCTTAGAGACTAGTCGACATCGGGGGATGAGGGAGGGTTCCGGGGATATTTGGCGGCAGGGAGATCGCTATCGCGGGCAAGCCTTGCTCCTACAGACTGCGCACAACCTGTGGGAGCGAGCCTGCTCGCGAAGGGCTTAACGCGGTTCGATGTGGGCAATCATCAACTGCACCGTCTCGTTGCCCCGAAACTCGTTGAGGTCGAGTTTGTAGGCCAATTCCACCCACTTGATGGTCGGATTCGGCCAGATGTCGCGGTCGATTCCGAAGGCAATGCCATCCAGTTTTACCGAACCACATTCACTCTTCAGCACCACTTTGAGGTGGCGCTCGCCGACCACTCGCTGCTCGACCAACTGGAACACGCCGTGGAACAGCGGCTCAGGGAAGTGCTGTCCCCAAGGCCCGGCATGGCGCAGGGCGCGGGCCAGTTCCAGGTGGAATTCCTCGACCGCCAACGTGCCGTCCGACAGCAATCGCCCGGTCAGGTCTTCTTCGCGCAATTGCCTTCGCACTTCAGCGTCAAAGGCTTCGGCGAACAACGGAAAATTCGCTTCCGGCAGCGTCAGGCCGGCGGCCATCGCATGGCCACCGTATTTGCTGATCAGGTTCGGATGCTGCGCCGCCACCACGCTCAACGCGTCGCGAATATGAAACCCCTGAACCGAACGCCCCGAGCCCTTGAGCAAGCCATCGCCAGCATCGGCAAAGGCAATGGTCGGACGGAAATAGCGCTCTTTCATACGCGATGCGAGGATTCCGATGACACCCTGATGCCACTCGGGATCGAACAGGCACAAGCCGAACGGCATCGACTCGACCGGCAAATCCTTCAGTTGAGCCAGCGCTTCACGCTGCATGCCTTGCTCGATGGATTTGCGGTCCTGGTTCATACCGTCGAGTTGAACGGCCATTTCACGCGCCAGACCGGCGTCTTCGGTGAGCAGGCATTCGATGCCCAGGCTCATGTCATCCAGACGCCCCGCCGCGTTCAGACGTGGGCCGACAATGAAACCCAGGTCGGTAGAGGTGATGCGCGCGTGGTCACGCTTGGCGACTTCGAGGATCGCCTTGATCCCCGGCCGCGCGCGCCCGGCGCGAATCCGCTCGAGGCCTTGGTGCACCAGAATCCGGTTGTTGGCATCCAGCGGTACCACGTCGGCGACGCTGCCCAGGGCCACAAGGTCCAGCAACTCGCCGATGTTCGGCTGCGGCTTGCTCTCGTACCAGCCGAGGCTGCGCAAACGCGCACGCAGGGCCATCAGCACATAGAAAATCACCCCGACGCCGGCCAGCGCCTTGCTCGGAAACTCGCAACCTGGCTGGTTGGGATTGACGATGGCATCGGCCAACGGCAACTCGTCACCGGGCAAGTGGTGGTCGGTGACCAGCACCTGGAGCCCGGCCTTTTTCGCCGCCGCCACGCCTTCGACGCTGGAGATACCGTTGTCCACAGTGATCAACAACTGTGGTGTACGGGTCAGCGCCACTTCGACGATTTCCGGCGTCAGGCCGTAGCCGTACTCGAATCGATTCGGCACCAAATAGTCGACGTGCGCCGCGCCCAGCAGGCGCAAGCCCAACATGCCCACCGTACTGGCCGTCGCGCCATCGGCGTCGAAGTCACCGACGATTAGAATCCGCTGACGCTGCTCGAGCGCCGTCACCAGCAAATCCACCGCCGCATCGATGCCTTTGAGTTGCTGGTACGGAATCAACCGCGCCAGGCTCTTGTCCAGTTCAGCCTCGGACAGCACGCCCCGCGCCGCGTACAGACGGGTCAGCAGCGGCGGCAGATCACCGAGGAATGGCAGGGTGTCGGGCAACAGGCGAGGTTCGATGCGCATGGGGTGACAGGTGCTTCTCTTGAATACGTAGGATAAAAACGGGTAACGCGGACCAGCAGCGAATAATCAGCCGCGCTCGCCGCTCAGCCACTGCAACTGGACTTCATGCTGACCACGGTCGTCGGTGACGAAAATCGTCCCTTCGCTGATCATCACGTCCCACTTGATAACCCGGGGCATGTCTTTGGCCAGGGTTTCCAGCACTTCCTGCGGAACAGCCGCGATGTGCACGTTTTTCAGGTTTTTGATCGCCGGGATCACTTTGGTCTCCCAGACGCGCAGGCTGCCGTAAGCCAGCAGGCTGGTGCGTTCGGTGCGACGCGAGCACCACGTCAGGCGGTCGGCGTCAGGCTGGCCGACTTCGATCCAGTGCAGAACACGGTCGTCCAGGCTCTTTTCCCACAGGGCAGGTTCGTCCACGTCTGACAGACCGCGACCAAACGACAACTGCTCGTTGTACCAGAAGGCGTAGGCCAGCAGCCGCACGGTCATGCGCTCTTCGGTCTCCGAAGGGTGACGGGCGATGGTCTGCTTCACGCTCTCGTACACGCTGCGATCGAGGTCGGTAAGGTTCAGTTCAAACTTGTAGGTCGTGGACGGCTGGGCCATGAACGGGCTTCTTGATACGGGGAAAGGCGGCAAGTCTAACCGATGCGGTAGGCAATCCACGAATTGAAGGCGATCAACCTTGGTCGTCTGACGTTCGGCTATGTTAAAACCCTGTATTCGCTCAACCTTTGTCCTACAGGATCCAGCATGCCGCTCACCGGAAAACCGCTCTCAGGTCTGAAAGTCATTGAATTGGGTACGCTGATCGCCGGGCCGTTTGCCTCGCGCATTTGCGGCGAGTTCGGTGCCGAGGTGATCAAAATCGAGTCCCCCGATGGCGGCGATCCGTTGCGCAAATGGCGAAAACTGTATGAAGGCACCTCGCTGTGGTGGTTCGTCCAGGCGCGCAACAAGAAGTCCCTGACCCTGAACCTCAAACACCCCGAGGGCCTGGCGATCCTGAAAAAACTGCTCACCGAAGCCGACATTCTGATCGAGAATTTTCGCCCGGGCGTGTTGGAAAAACTCGGTTTGGGCTGGGATGTCTTGCACGCTCTGAACCCGAAACTGGTGATGGTGCGCCTCTCGGGTTTCGGTCAGACCGGGCCGATGAAAGATCAACCAGGCTTTGGCGCCGTCGGTGAATCCATGGGCGGCCTGCGTTACATCACCGGGTTCGAAGATCGGCCACCGGTGCGCACCGGTATTTCCATCGGCGACTCGATTGCGGCGTTGTGGGGTGTGATCGGTGCGCTGATGGCGTTGCGTCATCGCGAGGTCAACGGTGGCCTCGGCCAAGTGGTGGATGTGGCGCTGTATGAAGCGATCTTCGCCATGATGGAAAGCATGGTCCCCGAGTTCGACGTGTTCGGCTTCATCCGCGAGCGCACCGGCAACATCATGCCGGGCATCACGCCCTCCTCGATCCACACCAGTGCCGACGGCAAACATGTGCAGATCGGCGCCAATGGCGACGCGATCTTCAAACGCTTCATGCTGATCATTGGCCGCGAGGACTTGGCCAACGACCCTGTATTGGCGAGCAACGACGGACGCGATAGCCGTCGCGACGAGATTTATGGGGTGATTGATCGCTGGGTCAACTCGCTGCCGCTGGACACCATCATCGAGCGGTTGAATCAGGCCGACGTACCGGCCAGCCGGATCTTCAGCGCTGAAGACATGTTCAGTGATCCACAGTACCTGGCCCGGGAAATGTTTCTGAAGGCCAAGTTGCCGGACGGCAAAGATTTCAAGATGCCGGGAATCGTGCCGAAACTCTCTGATACACCTGGCACTTCGGAATGGGTCGGGCCGCAGTTGGGCGAACACAATGTGCAGGTACTCAACGATCTTGGTTACGACAAGGAACAGATCGAAAAGCTGCGTGAAGACGGGGCCATTTAAGCTGAGGCACCTGCTTGCGCGGCCCATCAACCACTGCCTGACGCGTGGCGGACGAGCAGTGTGCGCGTTCGCGTTTTTCCTGTTGCTCGCCGGCCAGGCTCAGCCAACGTTGGCGCAACCGAAGGAAACCCTGGTCTGGCTGTTGCGCGATCTTCCACCGCTGATGATTTTCGAAGGATCGAAAAAGGGCCAGGGCGTCATCGATCAACTGCTGCCGCTACTGATCGCCCGCATGCCGCAATACGAACACACCCTGATGCGAGTCAATCGCGCTCGCGGCTTGCAAATGCTCCACGAGCCATCCCTCACGTGCGATGCAGCGCTGAACTGGAGCAAGGAGCGCGATGGCTGGATCGCGTTTTCCATTCCGGTCTTTCGGGCCATGAGTAATGGCCTGGCCGTGCGCCGCGTTGATCGGAAGGTGCTGGCGCCCTTTATCAAGGACGGCGAAGTGGACCTCGCGGCCCTGCTGGCCAGCGGCCGGGAGAAACTGGGCATTATTGCCGAGCGCAACTACGGCGAATATCTCGACGCGCTGCTCAAACAAGCGCCAGCCAACTCACTGACCCTCCATTACGGTAACGATGCTTTGGGCAGCCTGTTGCAAATGCAACGCCTGGGGCGCTTGCGGATGCTGTTGGGGTACCGCTCGGAGATCCGCTACCAGGCCCAGCAGCAAGGGTTCGCGGAGGATGAATTGCAGTTCTACCCGATTCGCGGCACGGGCAAATACCTGTCCGGTTACATTGGCTGTACCGACACCCCCCAGGGTCGGCAGGCGATCATCGAGATCAACCAACTGCTGCGCACCCTGCCCCACGATCAATTGAGCGAGGCATACGCCGCCTGGCTGGACCCCGAAAGTCGCAGCGACTACCTGGAAGCCAGCCGGGCATTTTTCATACAGCAGGCCGAGCAATGACAAATCGCAGGCAAAAAGAAACCCCGAGAAGTGGGGAGACGACTCGGGGTTAAACGTGGCCTACATAAAGACCAGTAACAGCAAGCTACAAGCACCGGAGCACAATGCTTGATCCTGCTGTTACATGGTCTGACTGGCCTAAGCGCAGGAAGGTTCCCACAAAAAAAAATTCAATTTCGGTTGGCCAGGATTTTGTCCTGAGCAGCATTACGTAACGCCGCGATGACGCAGGGCTCCAGCCGACCTTCGGCGATCATCACGTCGCGATGCAAACCGTCGACGACATCCGTCAGTAGACGTTTGCTGGTCAACTGGGCCTGATTGAACGCCCGCTCGACCACGATCGCGCCGGTCGCATTTTTCAGTGTCACCAGGCATTCGCCATGGGTCCCCGACGGGGTCAACGTTACCTGATACGGGCTCAGAGCTTCACCGAGCAATAGACTGATACTTTCCATCTCGATCACCACTCAATAGTCCGAAAACAAAGTGCCTGGGGCGTGCCTACAGTAAATGACCACTGGCTCGAGAAGAAAGTTCTGGATACCGACTGCTGGTGAACCTGCGCCGCGGGTCAATAGAGCATGCACGGCCAAGATGACAGAGAAAAAACAGCCGCCTCACGCCTGCTGCTTGCGCTTGCCGATATCGGTCCATCCACCCAGCAGGCCCCGCAATTGTCCGTCGGCACCGTAAAAAGGCACCGTCCACTGATAGACATGCCTGACGCCGTTGTTGAACATCAATTGACGCTCACTGAAGCGCGTCTTGCGCGTACCGAGCTGGGCCATGAACTCTGCATGCAGCAGTTCGGCAGTCTCCATGGGCAAGACGTCCAATTCAATCAGCTGTCGCCCCTGAACCTGGTCGAACCGGGTCGACAAGCCCTCCTCATAACTTTTGTTGCACATGATCAAACGGCCTTCCAGATCACGAACAAACATCGGATCGGGCATGGCGTCCATCAACGCATGCTGGAAGGCGAGCTGATCACTCAGACTTCTCTCGGCATCCATGCGTTGCTGGATCAATACCGTGAGCCGTCGGTTCCAGAGCAAGGACAACAAGCCGAACAGACTGACGATAAACATTCCCCAGCAGCCCCACTCGGCGAGCCGGTGCCAGACGGTGGGCACCTTGACCGGGGTAATCCCATTGAGCCATTTCAGGCGAATGGCGCGCAATTCGGCAGGATCAAGCGCCTCAAGTGCCTTGTTGAGGATGCTCGACAGCTGAGGTTGACCTTTGCGTACGGCCAGGTGGTCCGCCTCCCATTTGCCCTCCACCGTATACCCGACCTTGAGCTGCCCGGACGGATAGAGTTGTGCTCCGGTTTCGTTTTCGATGGTGGCATAGGCCTCACCGCTCTCGACCAGCGCCCGGGCCTCCGCATAGGTTTTAACCGAGCGCAGCTCGATGTCCGGATGGTCGCGGCGAATCGTGGCCTCCAGCGCATGCCGGGTCGGCAACACCAGAACCCTTCCCGACAGCTGCTCCAGGGATTGCACCTCTGGCGCCCCGGCCCGCCCGACGAACACCCAGCCTGCGCCACCGAACGCATGACTGAAATCAAGAAACGTCTTGCGTTCGTCATTCATCGCCAGCGTCGTGCTCATGTCCGCCGCGCCACTTTCCAGTCGCCCGAGCAACTGATCGGTGGAAAACGATTCTTCGTGAACAAACTGCAACCCCGTCATTGCGCTGATGCGCTTGAGCAGATCATTGTTCAAACCGCTCCATTGGCCGTGCTCATCCTTGAACAGGTACAGCGGATATTGCACCGAGGCGACGATGACTTTTGAATGCTCGGCAATCCATTTCAACTCCTGAGCGTCCAGCTCGATCATTGGGCCAGCAACCGATCCTTTGGAATCGGTCGCCGCCAATTGCGACGCGCTCCCCCATTGAGCAAAGCCCAGGGTACCGACTAAAAAAAACATCCAGCATGCAGCTGGTTTTAACCCTCTGAAAAACAGCATTGCCACTTCCTTCGTAATCAACTCGCCCGTCCTTCGTAGGCGAAAACCAGCCAAGTGTGGCACGCAGAAATGAGAAAGCCCGTCAGGAGACGGGCTTCAAAATGTGACAGTTTTAATCGGTTACAAAGGCTTGCCGCGGTTGCCATGCTTGCTGACAAAGGCCTGCACGGCTTTCAGGTCATTTGGCAACACGGTGCAGCGCTCATCTCTTTCAAACAAATCAGAAAGATGTGCAGGTAGTTCGAGCGCTTTTCCTACGCCAGCTTTTTCCACTGCGTCCGGGAATTTGACCGGATGCGCCGTACCGAGGATCACCATCGGGATATCCAGGCTGCGACGACATTCGCGCGCAGCCTTAACGCCGATGGCGGTGTGCGGATCCAGCAGTTCGCCGGTTTGCTCAAAAACGTCGGCAATGGTTTCGCAGGTTTGAGCGTCATCCACAGCCAGCGAATCGAACAGCTTGCGTGCCTCGGTCCAGCGCTCCTGCTCGACGCTGAAACCGCCACCTCGCTTGAAGGTGTCCATCAGCCCGGCGATCGCTGCGCCGTTGCGACCGTGCAGGTCGAACAGCAGACGTTCGAAGTTCGACGACACCATGATGTCCATCGACGGCGACAGCGTGGCGTGCAGGGTGTCCTTGACGTACTGATTGCCGCTCATGAAGCGGTGCAGGATGTCGTTGCGGTTGGTGGCGACGATCAGCTGGTTGATCGGCAGGCCCATGTTGCGCGCCAGGTAACCGGCGAAAATGTCGCCGAAGTTGCCGGTCGGTACCGAGAACGATACCGAACGTGCCGGGCCGCCCAACTGCAGGGCTGCATGAAAGTAGTAAACGATCTGGGCCATGATTCGCGCCCAGTTGATCGAGTTCACGGCCACCAGACGCGTGCCTTTGAGGAAGCTCTGGTCGGCGAAGCTGGCCTTGACCATTTCCTGGCAGTCATCGAAGTTGCCTTCGATGGCGATGTTATGGATGTTCTCGCCGAAGATGGTGGTCATCTGGCGACGCTGCACTTCGGACACGCGGTTGTGCGGGTGCAGGATGAAGATGTCGACGTTTTCGCAGTGCTTGCAGCCTTCGATGGCGGCCGAACCGGTGTCGCCGGAGGTGGCGCCGACAATCACTACGCGCTCACCGCGTTTTTCCAGCACGTAGTCGAGCAGACGACCCAGCAGCTGCAAGGCAAAGTCTTTGAACGCGAGGGTCGGGCCGTGGAACAGCTCCAGCACCCATTCGTTGCCGTTCAGCTGACGCAACGGTGCCACGGCGTTGTGGGAAAACACGCCATACGTTTCTTCAAGAATCTTTTTGAAATCGGCATCGGGGATGCTGCCGGTCACGAACGGGCGCATCACCCGGAAGGCCAGCTCGTGATATGGCAGGCCGGCCCAGGAAGCGATTTCTTCCTGGGTGAAACGTGGCAGGTTTTCCGGGACGTACAGACCGCCGTCCGTGGCCAGACCGGCCAGCAGGACGTCTTCGAAATTCAGGGCCGGTGCCTGGCCGCGGGTACTGATATAACGCATGACTGGCTCCAATAGACAGTGTTCGCAAACCCGGGCCCGCAGGCGAGCCCGGTGTACGATAACGGCTTAGTTCAGGTGCTCGACGCGGATCCGCACGACCGGACCGACCACGCCCGCCAAGGCTTCCAGGGCGGCGATCGCGTCGTTCATGTGCTGTTCCAGCACGCGATGGGTCAGCAGGATCATCGGCACCAGGCCGTCGTGTTCTTCGACTTCCTTCTGCATGATCGATTCGATGTTGATGCCGCGCTCCGACAGGATGCTCGCCACCTGCGCCAACACGCCCGGATGGTCCTTGGCCTGGATGCGCAGGTAGTAGGAGCTTTCGCAGGCCTCGATCGGCAGGATCGGGTGCGCCGACAGCGAATCCGGCTGGAAGGCCAGGTGCGGTACGCGGTTTTCCGGATCGGAAGTCATAGCGCGAACCACGTCCACCAGGTCGGCGATCACCGACGAAGCGGTCGGCTCCATGCCAGCACCAGCGCCGTAGAACAGCGTCGAACCGGCTGCATCGCCGTTGACCATCACCGCGTTCATCACGCCGTTGACGTTGGCGATCAGGCGATCGGCCGGAATCAGCGTTGGGTGCACGCGCAATTCGATACCGGCCGCGGTGCTGCGCGCCACGCCCAGGTGCTTGATGCGATAGCCCAGCGCTTCGGCGTAGTTCACGTCGGCGGTGGTCAGCTTGGTGATGCCTTCGGTGTAGGCCTTGTCGAACTGCAGCGGAATGCCGAACGCGATCGACGCCAGGATCGTCAGCTTGTGGGCCGCGTCGATGCCTTCAACGTCGAAGGTCGGATCGGCTTCGGCGTAACCCAGGGCTTGCGCCTCGGCGAGTACGTCTTCGAAGGTGCGACCCTTCTCACGCATTTCGGTGAGGATGAAGTTGCCGGTGCCGTTGATGATGCCGGCGACCCAGTTGATGCGGTTGGCAGACAGGCCTTCACGGATCGCCTTGATCACCGGAATGCCACCGGCCACGGCGGCTTCGAACGCCACAATCACGCCCTTCTCCCGCGCCTTGGCGAAAATTTCATTACCGTGAACGGCGATCAACGCCTTGTTCGCGGTCACAACATGTTTTCCGTTCTCGATCGCTTTGAGTACCAGCTCGCGGGCAACGGTGTAGCCGCCCACCAGCTCTATGACGATGTCGATCTCAGGGTTCGTGGCCACTTCGAACACATCGTTGGTAATCGCAATACCGGTCGTCTGGAACTGAGGCTTTGGCGTGCGCATGGCAATTTGTGCCACTTCGATTCCACGCCCGGCACGACGAGCAATTTCCTCGGCGTTACGCTGAAGTACGTTGAAGGTACCGCCACCGACGGTCCCTAACCCACAGATGCCTACTTTGACCGGTTTCACTGTGAACTCCCCATAAAACGGCCGACTCAAGGCCGGCCGTGAAAACAACCGCATACTCGCGGTTCTCTATTAATGGCCCGGCGAATGCTGCCGCCGAACCATGATCGTCAATGGCTGACCGTGACGATGCGAATTTACTTCGCGCCCAGCGCCAGTTTGGCGACTTGTGGCGCAGGCTGGTAGCCCGGAATGACCTGGCCGTCGGCCAAAACGATGGCCGGTGTACCGTTCACGCCGATCGACTGACCGAGGGCGAACTGCTTGGAAACCGGGTTCTCGCACTTGGCGGCCTTGATTTCCTTGCCGTCGACCATCTTGTCCATGGCGGCTTTCTTGTCTTTCGAGCACCAGACCGCTTGCAGCTGCTCATCACCCGGCGAACCAAGGCCCTGGCGTGGGAACGCGACGTAACGCACTTCGATGCCACGCTTGTTCAGCTCAGGCACTTCGGCGTGCAGCTTGTGGCAATACGGACAGGTGGTGTCGGTGAACACGGTGATGTGCGATTTGGTTTCGCCGATCGCCGGGTAGACCACGGTTTCAGCCGCTGGAATTTCGTTGACCAGTTTGGAAATGCCCAGGCGTTCGGTCTTCTCGGTCAGGTTGACCGGCTTGCCGTCCTTGAGCTGGAACATGTAACCCTGAACGACGTACTGGCCGTCGGCGCTGGCGTAGAGTACGCGGCTGCCCTTGAGCTTGACTTCGTACAGACCTGGCAGCGGGCTGGCGGTGATGGTTTCTACCGGCACCTCGAGCTGGAGGTTTTCCAGACTTTTACGAATGGCTTTGTCGGCCGCGTCATCGGCGACGGCAAAGGTGCTGACCAACGCAATGGCTGCGGCGGCGAAAATCTGGGTCAGACGCATGAGAACTCCTGAAGGCGGACAAATGGGACGATCAGAACGCCCGTGCCGAAACACCGGGTCATAAACGCCCATCGTGCAAACCGGCAAAGCCTACCACATAAGGCCCGTGTGGCCGAATGCGGGTGATACAACCATGTCTAACTGACACCCACTATTGTGGCGAGGGGATTTATCCCCGTTGGGTTGCGCAGCAGCCCCAAAAATGGGACTGCTGCGCAGTCCAACGGGGATAAATCCCCTCGCCACAGGTTGCATTCCACTTCAGGAACTGCGCTAACCGCGTGGATGGTGTTTGGCGTGCAGGTCCTGCAAGCGGGCGCGGGCGACGTGGGTGTAGATCTGCGTAGTCGACAGATCACTGTGGCCGAGCAACATTTGCACCACCCGCAAGTCCGCGCCATGGTTGAGCAAGTGCGTGGCGAAGGCATGGCGCAAGGTGTGCGGCGATAGCGACTTACCGATCCCGGCCACCTTGGCCTGGTGCTTGATGCGATGCCAGAAGGTCTGCCGAGTCATCTGCTCGCCGCGCTGGCTGGGGAACATGACATCGCTGGGACGCCCGCCAAGCAGCTCCTGGCGGCCATCGCGCAGGTAACGCTCGACCCAGACAATCGCCTCCTCGCCCATCGGTACCAGCCGCTCCTTGCTGCCCTTGCCCATCACTCGCAGCACGCCTTGGCGCAGATTGACCTGCTCCAGCGTCAGGCTGATCAGTTCCGTCACACGCAAGCCGCAGGCATAAAGCACTTCGAGCATTGCGCGGTCACGCTGACCGATGGCTTCGCTCAGGTCAGGTGCTTTTAACAAGGCCTCCACATCTGCTTCCGACAAGGACTTAGGCAATGGCCTACCCAGCTGCGGCATGTCGACACGCAAGGTCGGATCGACGGCAATCAGCTTTTCCCGCAGCAAATAGCGATAGAAGCCACGCACGCCGGAGAGAAATCGCGCCGTCGAGCGGGGTTTGTAGTTTTGCTCCAGACGCCAGGCCAAGTGATCGAGGATCAATTCGCGGCCGGCATTGATCAGCTTCAGTCCTTTTTCCTGCAGCCAGCCGTTGAACAGGGCCAGGTCGCTGCGATAGGCATCGCGGGTGTTCTCGGAAAGACCTTTCTCCAGCCACAGAGCGTCGAGGAATTGGTCTATCAGTGGATGATCGATGGCAGGCATAAAGGCTCAGGCAAGACCGACAGTACGGTCAGGGAAGATAAATCGCAGGCAACAAAAAAGCAGCCCGTAGGCTGCTTTTTTCTGCATCGGAAGCTGGACTTAAGCCAGTTTTTCCTTGATGCGAGCTGCTTTACCGGACAGGTCACGCAGGTAGTACAGCTTGGCTTTACGTACGTCACCGCGACGTTTAACGGCCATGCTGTCGATTTGCGGGCTGTAGGTCTGGAAAGTACGCTCTACGCCAACACCGTTGGAGATTTTACGAACGGTGAAAGCACTGTTTACGCCGCGGTTACGCTTGGCGATAACAACACCTTCGAACGCTTGCAGACGCGAACGGTCGCCTTCCTTCACTTTCACCTGAACGACAATAGTGTCGCCTGGGGCAAAGGTAGGGATCTCTTTGGTCATCTGCTCTGCTTCGAGTGCAAGGATGATTTTGTTAGTCATGCTGTGCTCCTAAGGTAAATCGTCGGATCTACCATCGATACGTTGTTAACTATCGTCCCGCTCGCGGATGTATTCCTCGAGCAGCTTCTTCTCTTCTCCAGAAAGCGAGCGGCTTTCCAGAAGATCGGCGCGTCGTTCAAAGGTCCTACCAAGGGACTGCTGTAAACGCCAACGCCGGATATGCGCGTGATTGCCACTTAGCAACACGTCGGGAACACGCTGATCCGCATACACCTCCGGTCGGGTGTAGTGCGGGCAATCCAGCAAACCATCCGTAAAGGAATCTTCCTCGGCGGAGTCCGCATGCCCTAAAGCTCCAGGCAGCAGTCGTGTAACCGCATCGATCAGGACCATCGCCGGCAGCTCGCCGCCAGACAGTACATAGTCGCCAATCGACCACTCTTCATCGACATGAGCTTCTATAAAACGCTCGTCAATGCCTTCATAGCGGCCGGCAATCAGGATCAATGCATCCAGATTCGCCAACTCGCGTACCGCCGACTGAGTCAGTTGACGGCCTTGGGGGGACAGGTAAATTACCTTCGCCGCCTCCCCGGCTGCTGCCTTGGCCTGAACCAACGCATCTTCCAGGGGCTTGATCTTCATCACCATGCCCGGGCCACCGCCAAATGGGCGATCGTCCACAGTGTGATGTCGATCCGTCGTGTAGTCTCGCGGATTCCAACAGGTGAGCTGCAAGAGCCCCTGTTTCACCGCACGACTGGTGATGCCGTACTCGCTGATGGCGGAGAACATCTCGGGAAACAAACTGATCACTTCTACGCGCAAGTTAGCCACGCTTAGAAGTCCGCATCCCATTCCACCTTCATCTCGCCTGCGGCAAGGTCGACGGCCAACACGCATTGCTCCGTATAGGGCAACAGGCGTTCGCGATCATCCAGGCTGCCAGCGCAAGGCTTGACCACCATTACATCATTGGCGCCGGTTTCCAGAAGATGATCGATTTTCCCGAGCAATTGCCCGAGTTGATCAATGACCTTCAGACCTTCCAGCTGGTACCAGTAGTACTCGCCGTCGGTCAATTCAGGGAACAGGTTGCGCGGCACGCAGATCTCATAACCGGCCAGAAGACGCGCTTCTTCACGATCATCAAGATCCTTGAGCTTTGCGACCAGGAACTTGTCGTTCCCACGTCCGCTGACCAGCTCGACCTGTTTCACACTACCTTCGCGCTTGAGCGTCCAGGTTTTGTACTGCAACAGGTTTTCAGTCGGATCAGTAAAGGAATACACCTTCACTTCGCCGCGAACGCCATGAACCGAATAAATTTTGCCGATAACGATCAAATCATCAGCAGCAGCTGGCGTCGCGTTCATATTGCTCAGGCCGCAGCCTTAGCCGCGTCCTTCAACAACTGAGCAACGCGCTCAGAAGGTTGTGCACCAACGCTCAGCCAGTAGGCTACGCGCTCTTGGTTCACGGACAGACGGACTTCTTGACCACGAGCAACAGGGTTGAAGAAACCAACCTGTTCCTTGTGCGAACCGTCGCGCGGGTTGCGGCTGTCGGTTACGGTCAAGTGGTAAAACGGGCGCTTTTTGGAGCCGCCAAGGGCAAGACGGATTGTTAGCATGTGAACATCGTTCCTGTAGTCGGTGCTGCAAATCTAAAGGCACAGCGGGCATAGGTGCCCGAAAGGCCGCATATTCTAAGGAATATCCGGACTTTTGCAAATGACTTTTTCCGGCGGCCTTTCAGTCGCCATCAAGATTTGCTATAGAGCCGTCGTTGAAAACGGCCAGTCAGCTCCCGCCAAGTGCGGGTTTGCTGGAGATCCCACGTCCATGTGGGGCTGCGTCGACATCGCTGCCGACGCGGATTCTTTACATTCTCGGCATGCCGCCGCCGGGCAACATACCGCCCATGCCGCGCATCATTTTGGCCATCCCGCCTTTCGCGGAGAACTTCTTCATCATCTTCTGCATCTGCTTGTGCTGCTTGATCAAGCGACCGATATCCTGCACCTGAGTGCCGGAACCCATGGCGATCCGGCGTTTGCGCGAACCGCTGATCATCTCAGGGTCGCGGCGCTCGGCCGGGGTCATGGAATTGATGATGGCTTCCATCTGCTTGAATTGTTTCTCTGCCGCGCCTTGGGCGTTGCCCATCTGCGCCAGGTTCATACCGGGCATGTTTGGCAGTTTGTCCATGAGGCCGCCGAGGCCGCCCATGTTTTTCATCTGTTGCAGCTGATCGCGGAAGTCTTCGAGGTCGAAGCCCTTGCCCTTCTTCAGCTTCTTGGCCAGTTTGTCGGCCTTGTCTTTGTCGAGGGTCTGCTCGGCCTGCTCGATCAGGCTGAGTACGTCGCCCATACCGAGGATGCGCGAAGCAATACGCTCCGGGTGGAACGGCTCGAGCGCGTCGCTCTTCTCGCCCATACCGATGAACTTGATCGGCTTGCCGGTGATAGCACGCACCGACAGCGCGGCACCGCCACGGGCATCGCCGTCGACCTTGGTCAGGATCACACCGGTCAGCGGCAGCGCGTCGCCAAAGGCCTTGGCCGTGTTGGCGGCGTCCTGACCGGTCATGGCGTCGACCACGAACAGGGTTTCGACCGGGTTGATCGCGGCATGCAGCGCCTTGATCTCGCCCATCATCTCTTCATCGATGTGCAGGCGACCGGCGGTATCGACGATTACCACGTCGATGAATTTCAGTTTTGCTTCTTTAATAGCCGCTTGCGCGATGTCGACCGGCTTCTGGCTCAGGTCGGACGGGAAGAAGGTAACGCCGACTTCACCCGCGAGCATTTCCAGCTGCTTGATCGCTGCCGGACGGTAAACGTCCGCAGATACGACCATGACCGACTTCTTCTTGCGCTCTTTAAGGAAGCGCGCGAGTTTGCCGGCGGTGGTGGTTTTACCGGCACCCTGCAAACCGGCCATCAGCACGACGGCAGGAGGAACGGCGCTCAGGTTCAAGTCTTCGTTGGCCGCGCCCATCAGGCTTTCGAGTTCGGCCTGGACGATCTTCACGAAGGCCTGGCCCGGCGTCAGGCTGCGCGACACCTCAGTGCCGACGGCGCGTTCCTTGACCGAATTGACGAAGTCCTTGACGACCGGCAAGGCGACGTCAGCTTCGAGCAACGCCATGCGCACTTCGCGCAGGGTGTCTTTGATGTTGTCTTCGGTCAGCTTGGCCTTGCCGGTGACATGGCGCAGCGTCTGCGAGAGACGGTCGGTTAAGTTTTCAAACATTGCGCGATCCTTTCAGGCCCTGTGTAGACCGGGATAATGGCGGCCCAGACCGGAATAAACATGTGCTCGGCGAGCCTGCGGCGTGGGCAGGTCGCGGATTATAGCGAAGACTGCGTCTGGCGGACACCTCGTCGTCAGCTTGCATGGTCTTTCGTGCTGCGGGGGTTCTATGCCAAACTCAGCGCCTTTCGGGCTTGCCTAACAGGATTTATGCTCCCCTTGTCACCCAGTTTGCTAGCTACCCTCGCCGCCGCCTGCTTATATGCCGCTGCGACCCTCTATCAGGGCACTCGCCTGGCCACCGGTGCCAAGGCGAACAAACGCCTGCTGGTCACGCTCGGCGTGCTCGCCGTGCTGGCTCATAGCGCCAGTCTGTTCACTCACCTGCTGACACCGATTGGCCTGGGCCTGGATTTTTTCAGCGCCGCCAGCCTGATTGCCGCGGCGGTGATTGCCCTGACCCTGCTGGCCTGCTCGCGGATCCCGGTGGAAAACCTGCTTGTATTGCTGTTCCCGCTCGGCGCCGCCACCGTGCTGCTCGCGCAGTTCACCCCCGCCGGCACAGTGCAGATCATCGACGAAGAACCGGGCATCCTCGCCCATATCCTGCTGTCGATCCTCGCCTACGGCATGTTCACCATCGCGGTATTCCAGGCGTTGCTGCTGCTGGTTCAAGACCATCAGCTCAAGCACAAACACCCGTCGGGCCTGATCAAGAACTTCCCGCCGCTGCAAACCATGGAAAGCCTGCTGTTCGGTTTCCTCTGGGCCGGCTGGACCCTGCTGTCGCTGTCGCTGATCTCCGGCTGGCTGTTCGTCGACAACCTGTTCGCCCAGCACCTGGTGCACAAAACCTTGCTGGCCTGCATCGCCTGGATCGTCTTCAGCGTGCTGCTCTGGGGCCGTAACCGCCTCGGCTGGCGCGGACACAAGGCCATTCGCTGGACCCTCGCCGGTTTCTGCCTGCTGATGCTGGCCTATTTCGGCAGTAAGCTGGTTCGTGAATACATCCTGCATATCTGACGGGCGGCATTAATGGACGACTTGCCCATAGGGCCGATGCTCGCGGTAGTGGCCCTGCTGATTTTATGGTCGGGGCTATTTACCGCCATCGAAGCTGCGCAACAGTACTTGCTCGCCCAGCGGACAGCTTCGCGCTCGAGCGACAAGCCGGTGGCAAAGCTGAGCTTTTCACTCAATAGCCTGATCCTCTGCAACACCCTGTGCCGCGCACTGGTCGTGGTCATCAGCACCTTGCTGGCGATTTTTATCTGGGCGGAAAACGGTCCATGGGTGGCCTGCCTGGGGGCTGGCGCCGTGCTTCTGGTGTTCGCCGACTACCTGCCGCGCACTCTCGCCGTCCGTTATCCGGACGCCGTCCTGGCCCTGGGTAACACCTTGCTTGGCGCGCCACTGAAAATCATCTATCCCGCCGCCTGGTTGCTCAATGGCATAAGCCAGCTGCTGATGCGACCGTTCGCCCGCAAAGTCAAAGTGGTGCAGCAGAGCGAAGACGAGGCCCCGAACGATCGGCATGACGATCACGAACATGCCGTCTGCCGCCCACACCCGCTGTCAGGCATCCATGCGCTGGACAACATCACGGTCAATGACATTCTGGTGCCGCGCAGTGACGTCGACGGGGTCAATCTGGACGACTCCCTCGAAGAAATCATTGAGCAGCTTCGCGCCAATAAACGCACGCGTTTGCCGGTTTTCCACAGCGACATCAATCAGGTCGAGGCGGTGCTCAATACCCGGCAGATCCGCCATCTGCTGTCCGACGCCAGTCTGACCCGAGAAGTACTGCTGGCAGCCTGTCACGACCCCTACTTCGTGCCGGAAAGCACCCCGCTGCAACTGCAGCTGTTGAATTTCCACAAACAACAGCGACGCCTGGGCATCGTGGTCGACGAGTACGGCGAAGTGCTCGGTGTCGTGACGCTGGAAGACATTCTCGAAGAAATCGTCGGCGAGTTCGAAAGCCAGCACAGCCTGGATAACCCGCACATCCATCCACAGGCCGATGGCCGCCTGGTGATCGAAGGGGCGGCGTCGATTCGCGAATTGAACAAAAGCCTGGGCTGGCACTTGCCAAGCGACGGCCCGAAAACCCTCAACGGGTTGGTGACCGAGGCGCTGGAGACGATTCCGGAAAGTGCGGTATGCCTGAAGATCGGGCGTTATCGGCTGGAGATTCTGGAGACCGAGGATAATCGCGTCAGCCGGGTGTTGATCTGGCATACCAGCTTGGTTCCGGCAGCAATCTAAACCGTGGCACCTCCCCTGTGGTGCGGGGATTTATCTGTGACGAGGGGTTTATCTGTGGCGAGGGGATTTATCCCCGTTGGGCTGCGAAGCGGCCCCAAGACTTCAAGTGAGGTTTGTCAGATAAAATCCAGTTGCAGATATTTTGGCGCTGCTTCGCAACGCAACGGGGATAAATCCCCTCGCCACAACTGCATTGCCAGCCTTATCCACTTGTTGTCATCGCCAGCGCTTGGCCTCTTGTTTGATCGTTAGCCTCCTTCCTATAATCGAGCCGCTTACCCAAGCCCCGCCATACCCCCGTGCTACCCGCACCCCGCATCAAACCCACATCCCTGGGTGTTCGACCATAATAATTCGCTCCACTGGGGCACATGACTGTCAGGGATAACCGCATGACGACCAGCACGACTTATAACGACACCACGCCTGCGCAACCGACGAACTCCGCCACCCGCGTGGCGACCGCGAGTTTCATCGGCACCGCCATCGAGTTCTACGACTTCTACGTCTATGCCACTGCCGCTGCGCTGGTGATCGGTCCGGTATTTTTTCCGCAAACGTCCGGCACGGCCCAGATGCTGTCGGCGTTTCTCACCTTCGGCATCGCCTTCCTGGCTCGACCGCTGGGATCGGCGCTTTTCGGCCACTTCGGTGACCGTATCGGGCGCAAATCGACGTTGGTTGCCTCGCTGCTGCTGATGGGCGTATGTACCACGCTGATTGGCGTGCTACCGGGTTACGACAGCATCGGGGCTTGGGCGCCGATCCTGCTTTGCGTGCTGCGCTTCGGCCAGGGGCTGGGTCTCGGCGGTGAATGGGGCGGCGCAGCGTTGCTGGCGACGGAAAATGCGCCGAAGGGCAAACGTGCCTGGTTCGGCATGTTCCCGCAGCTTGGCCCGTCGATCGGCTTCCTCGCGGCCAACGGCCTGTTTCTGACATTGGCAATGACCCTGAACGACGAACAGTTCCGCTCGTGGGGCTGGCGGATTCCGTTCCTGCTCAGTGCCGCGCTGGTGATGGTCGGCCTGTATGTGCGCCTCAAGCTTCACGAAACCCCGGTGTTTGCCAACGCAATGGCTCGCCAGGAGCGGGTGAAGATTCCGCTGGTCGAACTGTTCAGCCAATACTGGGCGCCGATGTTGCTGGGTGCCGGGGCGATGGTGGTGTGCTACGCGCTGTTCTATATCTCGACGGTGTTTTCGCTGAGTTATGGTGTATCGACGCTCGGCTACACCCGCGAAACCTTCCTCGCGCTGCTGTGCTTCGCCGTGCTGTTCATGGCCGCCGCTACACCGCTGTCGGCCTGGGCCAGCGATCGTTACGGGCGCAAACCGGTGCTGATCATCGGTGGTGTGCTGGCGATTCTGTCCGGCTTCCTGATGGAGCCGCTGTTGACCCAAGGTTCGACCTGGGGCGTGGCGCTGTTCCTGTGCATCGAGCTGTTTCTGATGGGCGTGACGTTTGCGCCGATGGGCGCGCTGCTGCCAGAGCTGTTTCCGACTCACGTGCGTTATACCGGTGCGTCGGCGGCCTACAACCTGGGCGGCATTGTCGGGGCCTCGGCGGCGCCGTTCTTCGCACAGAAGCTGGTGGCGATGGGCGGTTGGAGTTATGTCGGCGGGTATGTGTCGGGGGCGGCGGTGCTGAGCTTGATAGCTGTGCTGTGCCTGAAGGAGACGCGCAATAACGATCTGAATCAGGTTGCCTGAATCAGAAGCATCGCCAGCAGGCTGGCTCCCACATGGAAACTGGGTGTACACAAAATCTGTGACCAACCAAAAACCCCGTGGGAGCTAGCCTGCTAGCGATAGGCGCGCCTCGGTTACAGCTCTACAACAACAGCCTGAGAGGCGCGGATCGCTTTAGCGCGAGCCGCGTCAATAGACTCATCACGCGCCAACGCCACACCCATCCGACGCTGCCCATTGACCTCAGGCTTGCCGAACAGACGCAACGCCGTGTCCGGTTCGCTCAACGCAGCACCGAGATTGGCGAAAGCCGTCTGGGTCGACTGCCCTTCCACCAGAATCACCGCCGAAGCCGATGGACCGAACTGACGGATCAACGGAATCGGCAGGCCCAGAATGGCCCGTGCGTGCAGCGCGAACTGCGACAGGTCCTGGGAAATCAACGTCACCAGACCGGTGTCATGTGGACGCGGCGAGACTTCGCTGAACCAGACTTGATCGCCTTTGATGAACAGCTCAACACCAAACAGACCACGGCCACCCAAGGCTTCAGTGACGGCTTTGGCAACGCGCTCGGATTCGGCCAGGGCAATCGGGCTCATGGCTTGTGGCTGCCAGGATTCCTGATAGTCGCCCTTCTCCTGACGGTGACCGACTGGCGCGCAGAACGTAGTGCCGCCGACGTGACGCACGGTCAACAGGGTGATTTCGTAGTCGAAGTCGATAAAGCCTTCGATGATCACGCGGCCTTTACCGGCACGGCCGCCTTCTTGAGCGTAATCCCAAGCCGTTTTCACATCATCGACGCTACGCAGCAGGCTCTGGCCTTTACCCGAGGAACTCATGACGGGCTTGACCACGCACGGGAAGCCCAGGTCCTGAACGGCCTTGCTGTAATCCTCGAAGGTGTCGGCGAAGTGGTACGGCGAGGTCGGCAGGTCCAGCTCTTCAGCGGCCAGGCGACGGATGCCTTCACGGTTCATGGTCAGCTGCGCGGCGCGAGCGGTCGGGATCACGGTGAAGCCTTCGGCTTCCAGTTCCACGAGGGTCGCGGTGGCAATGGCTTCGATTTCCGGCACGATGAAATGCGGCTTTTCGGCTTCGATCACCGCACGCAGGGCGGCGCCGTCGAGCATGTTGATCACATGGCTGCGATGGGCTACTTGCATGGCCGGGGCATTGGCGTAGCGATCCACGGCAATCACTTCAACGCCCAGGCGTTGCAGCTCGATCACCACTTCCTTGCCCAACTCGCCACAGCCACACAGCAATACGCGGGTCGCGGTTGGCGACAATGGAGTTCCGATACGGGTCATCTCAGGTCCTCAAGAAGCGGATCATCGAGGGTCGCTGCGTCTGGCGCGCTTCCCATGGGGAGAAAGCGCGGCATTTTACATGAACCGAGGGGTTTGGCTTCAGCTGAC
This sequence comes from Pseudomonas sp. LS2P72, assembly GCF_054897865.1. Lineage (NCBI taxonomy): Bacteria > Pseudomonadati > Pseudomonadota > Gammaproteobacteria > Pseudomonadales > Pseudomonadaceae > Pseudomonas > Pseudomonas sp. LS2P72. The sequence goes on along the minus strand of NZ_CM142708.1, from coordinate 1,727,464 downwards.
GACGGCCTGCTTGCGCAAGCGCCAGGCCATGATCAGCCACACGGCGGTCACGCCCGCGAACTTCGAGCCCATGGCGGTGAGAACTACGCCCGGGGTGAACGCATCGATCATGCCGAAGAAAATGAAGGTATCGAGAGGAATGCTCAGGGCCGAACTTATCCACAGGCGGTCATGCAAGGGACGCTTGGTGATGCTGAACACCAGCCAATCGATGCATTCGGACACCGCGAACGCCGTGGCGCTGGCCAGCGCGATGGACGGATCGGACGTCACATAGGACAACACCAGCGCTGCCAGCATCGCCGCGATCGCGCCATGGCCGAAACGGATTTGCACCATGTCGCGCAAAACGAACACCAAACCACCCCAGGCTGACCAGATGATGTCCAGGTGCGGAGCGGTGGAAAAGGCGTAGTTGATCAGCACGACGCTGCTGATATAAGCGATCAGGAAGAACATGAGGCGGCGGGACCTGTCAATTTGGCGCACAGGTTACTTCAGGGGGTGGGGGTGGGCCAAGGAAGGGGTGGTGGTCGTTCGAGTTTTTTGCTGGATTCAGGAGCCACCCCTCACCCCAGCCCTCTCCCCACGGGGGAGAGGGGAAAGGGAGCCGATCGGGGACGTTTCAAAACCTGAGTCCGACTCGATATTTCAGGTCGATGTAGCTCAAAAGAACGATCTGGTCAGTCCCCTCGCTCCTCGGGGAGAGGGTTAGGGTGAGGGTGAGGGGGTGGATTTCGAAGGCAACATCCAGAGCAGACCACTCGATTTGGCCCGCTCATGACACAACCCCAACACCTTGCGGCGCTCTTCGTTGTCCATCCGGCTCCAGCGCGTGATCTCTTCCACCGTGCGCTGACACCCGGTGCAAATGTCATCGTCGTCCAACGCGCAAATGTTCACGCAGGGCGATAGTACCGGCCGTTCAGGGGCGCTCATTCTTCCTGCTCAAACAGATCGCGGGCATAGCGCTGCGAGTTATGCACATAGTGACGGGCGCTGGCCTCCAGCATTTTTTTCTGCGGCTCGGTCAGTTCGCGCACCACTTTGCCGGGGGAGCCCATGACCAGCGAACCGTCCGGAATCTCCTTGCCCTCACCGATCAGCGAATTGGCACCGATGATGCAGTTCTTGCCGATTTTCGCGCCATTGAGGATCACCGCGTTAATCCCGATCAAGCTGTAATCGCCCACCGTGCAGCCATGAAGCATGGCGTTATGGCCGATGGTCACGCCGGTGCCGATCGTCAGCGGGTAGCCCATGTCGGTGTGCATCACCGTGCCGTCCTGGACGTTGCTGTTCTTGCCGATCAGGATCAGCTCGTTGTCGCCACGCAGCACAGCGTTGAACCAGACGTTGGCGCCCTCTTCCAGTTTGACCTTCCCCACCAGCACGGCATTGGGTGCGACCCAGCTCTGCGGGTGGGTTTCGACGCGGGCGTCGCCCAGGCGATATTTCATCTTATTGTCCTCAAGGCCAGGCACTCACGTGCAAAAACCGGGGTTCACGCCATACGGGCGATGGCTTCAGGTATTGATAAACGTCCTGGGTGGCTGGTGCAGGCTGATTTTGGCGTCATAGAGCAGGTTGATCAACTCGACGATCATAATCGCCGTCAGACCCCAAATTTTGTACTCGCCATAACGATAGCTCGGCACGTACCAACTGCGACCCTGGTAATCGATGCGATGGGTGTGTTCACGCGGGTCCTTGCGGAAGAACTCCAGCGGTACGCTAAACACCGCGGCAATCTCGGCATCGTTGGCCCGATACTCGACAAAGTCTGGAATCACACCGACGTAGGGTGTGACCTTGATGCCGTGCAGGGAGATCAACGGGCTCAGCGGGCCGATCACTTCGACCAGCCCCGGCGGCAGGCCGATTTCTTCTTCGGCTTCGCGCAGGGCGGTGAAAATCAGGTCGGGGTCTTCGGGGTCGCGCCGCCCGCCGGGAAAGGCAACTTCGCCGCCATGGGTCGAGAGCCCACTGGCGCGCAGGGTCAGAACCAGTTCCGGTTCGTCACTGCGAGTGATGGGCACCAGTACCGCGGCTTCAGGGAAACGCTTGTCGGTTTCCAGTGTGCCAGGGGTGTGGTTGCTTACTCGATGCAGTAGCTCGTCCAGCATGAGTCTTCTCGATTTGTTCTCTATCTCGCATCATGCACCAATCGAACCGACCGCCCAACCCCATAACCACTGCATGTCGCTAAACGACAACTTGCCGACAGACACCGCCGCACGCCAAGATAGGCGCAGCATTCAGGAACCCAAGCATGAAATTTTGCAGTCAGTGCGGCAACCCGGTGACCCAGCGCATTCCAGAGGGCGATTCGCGCCTGCGTTTTGTCTGTGACAGCTGTCAGGCGATTCACTACCAGAACCCCAATATCGTCGCCGGTTGCGTCGCGACCTGGGGCTCCAAGGTCTTGTTGTGCCGACGCGCCATCGAGCCTCGGCTCGGTTATTGGACCCTGCCCGCCGGTTTCATGGAAAACGGTGAAACCATCGAGCAGGCGGCCATTCGCGAGACGGCCGAAGAAGCCTGCGCGCGGGTGCGTAACCTGACCATCTATACGTTGATCGACGTACCGCACATCAGCCAGGTGCATGTGTTCTTCCGCGCCGAGCTGGTGGACCTGGACTTTTGCGCCGGTCCCGAGAGCCTGGAAGTAGCGCTTTTCGAAGAAGCCGACATCCCTTGGTCCGACCTGGCTTTCCGCACGGTGGGCCGTACCTTAGAATGCTTCTTCGCTGACCGGCGGACCGAGGTCTTCCCCGTACGGTCCGAATCGATCCCGCCGCTTGCTCAGCCTGCCAACACATAAAGCTCCTGGCTCTAAAATCACCTATAACTTAATAGTCGCGACACCTTTTAGGGATATCGTTTCAATGCGCTGGTTGCTTGCCCTGTTTTGCTTGGCGTTCGTCGCTATCTCCCAGGCTTCCGTTGCGGAAACGCTGGACGGCAAAGTCATCGAAAAAGTTCTGGTGCTCAAGTCCGCCCACCAATTGCAATTGATCAATGATGGCAAGCCAATCAAGACCTATCGCATTTCCTTGGGCAAACGCCCCAAGGGGCCGAAGCTGATGGAAGGCGACAAACGCACGCCTGAAGGTTTCTATTGGCTGGACTGGCGCAAGGTCAGCGATAAATTCAATCTGGCGATGCACATCTCCTACCCGAACATCAGTGACTCCGCGCGCTCCCGGCGAGAAGGCGTCGAACCCGGCAGCATGATCATGATCCACGGCACCCCGGATACCGAAGAAAACCCCGAAGACCTGTTCCACACACTGGACTGGACCGACGGCTGCATCGCCATGCGCAACATGGACATGCGCGAGGTTTGGGGTTTGGTGCCGGACGGCACGATGATCGAAATCCGCCCGTAACCCCCCCCGCAAATTAGCTACCGCTGGTCGCTCCTCGAAAAATAAAATCAAAAGATCGCAGCCTTCGACAGCTCCTACCGGGTAGATACCAATTTCACCCGTATGAGCTGCCGAAGGCTGCGATCTTTGCTGTTGAAACCCCCACCTCTAATACCAGTTAAAACCTACAACCCTTCAGCCTACCCAATTGGGCAGGCCTTCTCGCGCCCAGAGCAAAGTACTGGCATTGACATGGTATTTAAGTGGTATTAGGTTTCGTCCCACTACCGGGCGACATCAATCCTATATCCGCATCGGACCGAACCTACATGAATGACCTCCAGGCCCTACGCCCTGACGACACCCAGCCCACGCCGTTGTACCTGCAACTGGCGCGCAATCTGGAAGCGGCGATCCATGCCGGCCAATGGAAAGCCGAACAGGCGATGCCGTCGGAGCGCAACCTCAGCGAAATGCTGGGCATCTCCCGCGTCACCGCCCGCAAGGCGCTGGAAGTTCTGTTCGAGCAAGGTCTGATCCGCCGCAACCAGGGTTCCGGCACCTTTATCACCCCGCGCCTGGAACAACCGCTGTCGCGTCTCTCCGGTTTCAGCGAGATGCTGCGGTTGAAGGGCTTCGTCCCCGGCTCGCAATGGCTGGAGCGTGAAATCACGCCGCCGACCCACGAAGAACTGATCCGCCTGGGCCTCTCGCCGAACGACAAGGTCGCGCGGCTCAAACGCCTGCGTAAAGCAGACGACACGGTGATGGCGATCGAGATGAGCACCCTGCCCGCCTCGATCATTCCCAAGCCACAAGCCGTGGGCGACTCCCTGTACGAATACCTCGACGGCATCGGCAAGCCGATCGTCCGCGCCCTGCAGCACATTCAGGCGATCAACGCCTCGGACGAATTCGCCGCCCTGGTGGGCATCGCCCCCGGCACCGCCATGCTGCTGATGACCCGGGTCGGTTACCTGGAAGACAACACACCAATCGAAGTCACCGACACCTACTGCCGCAACGACTACTACGACTTTGTTGCAGAGCTTCGTAGATAAAAAGCTTCGTCGATAAACCCGCTTCACCGCCAAAGAACCGAGAACCGATCATGTCCGAAGACAACATCCTCACCGCCCGCGGCTGGGTTCGCGGCCGACTGACTCACGAACACGGTAAGGTCGTGTCGATCGAAGGCCTACCGTGCGATCCCGCCGACAACGACCTGCCTTACCTGCTGCCAGGCTTCATCGACCTGCACGTTCACGGCGGCGGCGGCAAAGACATCATGGAAGGTGCGCCAGCCTTCGAGACCATCACCAAAACCCACGTGCGTTTCGGCACCACGTCGCTGCTGGCAACCACCATGACCGCGCCGCCGGAAGAAATTTCCAGCGTGCTCAAAGCCGTCGGCGAATATTGCGAACAGCGCCCGAAAGGCAGCGCCCGAGTCCTCGGCGTGCACCTCGAAGGCCCGTACATCAACCCCGGCAAACTCGGCGCCCAACCGAATTTCGCCCACACCGCGTTGATGGCCGAAGTCGAAGAATACCTGGCACTGGCACCGATCCGGGTGATCACCATCGCCCCGGAAATCGCCGGCCACGATGCGTTGATCCGTGACCTCAGCGCTCGGGGCGTGCGCATGCAAATCGGCCACACCCTCGGCAGTTACGAGGAAGGCGTTGCCGCGCTGAACGCCGGCGCCAGCAGTTTCACCCACCTCTACAACGCCATGAGCCCGCTGCATCACCGCGAGCCGGGCATCGTCGGCGCGGCGCTCGCTCACGCCAAATACGCGGAGCTGATTCCTGATTTGCTGCATGTACACCCCGGCGCCATCCATGTGGCCCTGCGCTCGATCCCTTGCCTGTATTGCGTCACCGACTCCACCGCCGCCGCCGGCATGCCCGACGGTGAATACAAGCTCGGCAGCCACACGGTGACCAAATGCCTGGGCGGTGTGCGCTTACCCGACGGCACGCTGGCCGGCAGCACGCTGACCATGGATCAGGCCCTGCGCAATCTGGTGAAGATCGGTTTGCCGATCGCCGAGGCCTCGCAACGCCTTTCGCAATTCCCCGCCGACTACCTCGGCCTCAACGAACGCGGGCGCCTGCAACCCGGCAGCTGGGCCGACTGCGTGCGGCTCGATCGCTCACTCACACTGACCGCCGTCATGGTCGAAGGAGAAGACATTGACTTCAAAAATGCTTGAAGAGGCGCTGTCCTCATTCGAGGCCGTGCAAACCCAATTGCAGCAACTCGACCCGCAGATGATCGAGATCGCCGGGCGCCTGCGCCGTCAGCCGCCGCAAGTGGCGATGACCGTCGCTCGCGGCAGCTCCGATCATGCCGCCAGTTATTTTGCCTACCTGACCATGCAGCAGTTGGGCTTCCCGGTGGCGTCGCTGCCGATGTCGGTGGTGACCATGCTGCAAGCGCCGTTGAAGGTCAGCGGCCAAGTGGCGTTCGCCTTTTCGCAGTCCGGGCAAAGTCCTGATCTGGTGAACAGCATGCGTCTGCTGCGCAAGCGCGGCGCCTTGAGCATCTCGATGGTCAACGCCGAGAGTTCGCCGCTGGAAGCCGCGTGTGAGTTCAGCCTGCCGCTGTGTGCCGGCACCGAAAACAGCGTCGCCGCGACCAAGAGTTTTATCGCCACCCTCAGCGCCAGCGCCCGTCTGATCGCCCATTGGAAAGAGGACGTGGAATTACTGGAGGCCGGCCTCGCGCTGCCGGACGGTTTGCGCGAGGCGGCAAAACAGGACTGGAGCCTGGCCATCGATGCCTTGCGTGATTGCCAGCGCCTGATGGTGATTGGCCGTGGCGCGGGTTTCGCCATCGCCCAGGAAGCTGCGTTGAAATTCAAGGAAACCTCGGCGATCCAGGCCGAAGCCTTCAGCAGCGCCGAGGTCCGTCACGGCCCGATGGCGTTGATCGACGAGAATTATCCACTGCTGATCTTCGCCCCACGCGGTGCCGAGCAGGCCGGTTTGCTGAGCCTTGCCGCCGACATGCGCCAGCGCGGTGCCCGCGTATTGCTGGCCGCGCCGGATGACATTGCCGAACGCGACCTCACCCTGACCCGCGCCGAGCACCCGGCCCTCGACCCGATTCTGGCGATCCAGAGCTTCTACGTCATGGCCGCAGGCCTGGCTGTCGCCCGAGGCATGGACCCGGACCAGCCGCGGCACTTGAGCAAAGTGACGCGCACCTTGTAGGAGCTGAGCTTGCTCGCGATGGCGGCGATTCGATCGCAGATGATGCATCGGATGTACCGACGTCATCGCGAGCAAGCTCGGCTCCTACACGGGGTGAGGTGATCCGAACCGTAGTTTTTTACTGATGAGACCGAGCCATGCACAACAATAATAAAGAGCTGACCCTCAGCGCCCCGCTCAGCGGCCCGGTGCTCACGCTCGCCAAAGTCCCGGACCCGGTGTTCGCCAGCGGCGCCATGGGCGACGGGATCGCCATCGACCCGCTGAACGACACCCTCCACGCCCCGTGCGCCGGCATCGTGGTACACGTCGCGCGCACCGGCCACGCCGTCACCTTGCGTGCCGACAATGGCGCCGAATTGCTCCTGCATCTGGGCCTCGACACCGTCGAGCTGCAGGGCGAAGGCTTCTCGATGCTGGTCAAGGAAGGGGCGCGGGTCAGCAACGGCCAACCGTTGTTGCGCTATGACCTGGACAAGGTCGCGCAGCAGTGCAAAAGCCTGGTCAGCCTGATGATCCTGACCAACAGCCAGGACTTTCAGGCGCGGCCGATCACGCTGAAGTCGGTGAAAGTTGGCGAGCCATTGCTGCACATCATTCGTCGCCACGCAGCTGGAGCGCAGGCTGAAGCGGAGCTGTCCGGGGAAGAAATTGTCGGCCACATTCGCATCGCCCATCGCGGCGGGCTGCATGCTCGTCCGGCAGCGCTGATTCGTCAGACCGCGCAAGGCTTCAAGAGCAAATCGCAGCTGCATTTCGCTGGCAAATCGGCGACCTGCGACAGCTTGATCGGGCTGATGGGTTTGGCCGTTGGCGAACAGGACGAGGTTCAGGTCAGCTGCCAGGGCCCGGACGCCGAAGCGGCGTTGCAAGCGTTGCTGATCGCGTTATCCACAGCGCTGGCCGAAGACAGCCACGCCGCCGCGCCGACATCGATTGCCCGACGCACTCGAGCTGCCGAAGCAGGCGTGCTGCACGGCGTCTGCGCCGCTCCAGGTTTGGTTGGCGGGCCGTTGTTCCGCTTGAACGCAATCAGCCTGCCGGTGGACGCCGGCAACCATGATCCCGAGCAACAACTGCAAACCCTCGACACCGCGCTGACCGTCGTACGCAGTGAAATCGACCACACGCTGGCACAAGCCAGGAAACATAAAAACACCGACGAAGAAGCGATCTTCGCCGCGCACCTCGCGCTGCTCGAAGACCCGGCGTTGCTGAACGCTGCGAACACTTCCATCGACCAGGGCATGGCCGCGACCCACGCCTGGAGCCAATCGATCGAGGTGCAGTGCGAGGTGCTCCAGCAACTCGGCAGCCCGTTGTTGGCCGAACGCGCCAACGATCTGCGCGACCTCAAACAACGCGTGCTGCGCGCCCTGCTCGGCGAAACCTGGCACTACGACGTGCCGGCCGGCGCGATCGTCGCCGCGCATGAATTGACGCCGTCCGATCTGCTGCAACTCAGTCAGCAAGGTGTCGCCGGGTTGTGCATGGCCGAGGGCGGCGCAACGTCTCACGTCGCCATTCTCGCTCGCGGCAAAGGCTTGCCGTGCATGGTTGCGCTGGGTTCTACGCTGTTGGATCAGCAGCAAGGCCAAGCGGTCGTGCTGGATGCCGATGGCGGTCGCCTCGAACTGATGCCAAATGCAGAACGTTTGGCCGAAGTGCATCAGGCGCAACTCGATCATCAACAGCGCCGCGCCAAGCAACAGGCTCAGGCACACACTCCGGCGCTGACGCTCGACGGTTTACAGATTGAGGTCGCCGCCAATGTGGCCTCCAGCGCTGAAGCAGCCGAGGCGTTGGCCAATGGCGCCGACGGCGTCGGCTTGCTGCGTACCGAGTTTCTCTTCGTCGACCGCAACACCGCGCCGGACGAAGAGGAACAGCGCGCTGCTTATCAAGCCGTGCTCGACGCCATGGGCGACAAGTCAGTGATCATCCGCACCATCGACGTTGGCGGCGACAAACAACTCGACTACTTGCCGCTGCCGGCTGAGGCCAATCCGGTGCTCGGCCTGCGCGGTATTCGCCTCGCTCAGGTCCGTCCGGAAATCCTCGATCAGCAATTACGCGCGCTGCTGCATGTCAGCCCATTGTCGCGCTGTCGGATCCTGTTGCCGATGGTCACCGAGGTCGATGAGTTGCTGCACATCCGCCAGCGTCTTGACGCGTTGTGCACTGAACTCGGTGTGCTTGAGCGCCCGGAGCTGGGCGTGATGATCGAAGTCCCCGCCGCCGCGCTGCTGGCCGAGCAGCTTGCAGAGCATGCGGACTTCCTGTCCATCGGCACCAATGACTTGTCGCAATACACCCTGGCCATGGACCGCGACCACGCTGGCCTCGCTTCGCGGGTCGACGCCATGCACCCGGCGCTGCTGAGGTTGATCGCTCAGACCTGCGTCGGTGCTGCGGTGCATAACCGTTGGGTCGGGGTCTGCGGCGCGCTCGCCTCCGATCCGCTGGCGACGCCGGTTTTGATTGGCCTGGGCGTCAGCGAGTTGTCGGTCAGCCCGGTGCAGATCGGTGAAATCAAGGACCGCGTCCGCCACCTGGACGCCGCCGAATGCCGACGCCTCAGCCAGGACTTGCTCAAGTTGAGCAGCGCCAGCGCGGTGCGTCACGCCTGTCACCAGCAATGGCCTCTGAGCTGAACAACTACAAAAAGAATCCAGGGAGATCCGCCATGTACCACTACTTTATCGAAGGCTTGCAGCGCCTCGGCCGCGCACTGATGCTGCCGATCGCGATCCTGCCGATCGCCGGCCTGCTGCTGCGCCTGGGCGACACCGACCTGCTGAACATCGCGATCATCCACGACGCCGGCCAGGTCATCTTCGCCAACCTGGCGATGATCTTCGCCATCGGCATCGCGGTCGGTTTCGCCAAGGACAACAACGGCACCGCAGGCCTCGCCGGAGTCATTGGCTACCTGGTGATGATCTCCACGCTCAAGGTGCTCGACGCGAGCATCAACATGGGCATGCTCGCCGGGATCGTCAGCGGCTTGATGGCCGGCGCGCTGTACAACCGTTTCAAGGACATCAAACTGCCGGAGTACCTGGCGTTCTTTGGCGGCCGGCGCTTCGTGCCGATTGTCACCGGGTTTGCCGCCGTCGGCCTGGGCGTGATCTTCGGCTTGATCTGGCCGCCGATCCAACACGGGATCAACAGCTTCGGCACGTTGATGATGGAAAGCGGCAGCTTCGGCGCGTTCGTCTTTGGCGTTTTCAACCGCCTGCTGATCGTCACCGGGCTGCACCACATCCTCAACAACATGGCGTGGTTCGTCTTCGGCAACTTCACTGACCCGACCACCGGCGCCTTGGTAACTGGCGACCTGTCGCGCTACTTCGCCGGAGACCCAAAGGGTGGCCAGTTCATGACCGGCATGTTCCCGATGATGATCTTCGGCCTGCCCGCCGCTTGCCTGGCGATGTACCGCAACGCTCTGCCGGAACGGCGCAAAGTCATGGGCGGGATCTTCCTGTCGATGGCGTTGACTTCATTTTTGACAGGTGTAACCGAGCCGATCGAGTTCGCCTTCATGTTCCTCGCGCCGCTGCTTTATCTAGTGCATGCGTTGCTGACCGGGCTGTCGATGGCGATCACCAACCTGCTGAATATCCATCTCGGCTTTACGTTTTCCGGTGGTTTGATCGACATGATCCTCGGCTGGGGAAAATCCACCAACGGCTGGCTGATGGTGCCGGTCGGCCTGGCGTATGCGGTGATCTACTACGTGGTGTTTGATTTCTGCATCCGTCGGTTCAACTTGAAGACGCCGGGGCGTGAAGATGCTCTGAATGGCGACAAAGTAGTCATCGCCGAGAATGAACGGGCCGGCGCTTACATCAAGGCGCTGGGCGGTGCGCAGAATTTGATCACCGTGGGTGCGTGCACCACTCGGTTGCGGCTGGACATGGTGGATCGCAACAAGGCAAACGATGCGGAGTTGAAAGCACTGGGTGCGATGGCGGTTGTGCGTCCGGGTAAAGGCGGGAGTTTGCAGGTGGTGGTCGGGCCGATGGCGGACAGCATTGCCGATGAGATTCGCTTGGCGATGCCTGCGTTGGGGCGCGCACTTGTTTCCTCCCCTCCTGCGGTTATCGATGCGCCGAAACCTGCGGCGGTGGCGAATTCAGAAGCACAGCAATGGCTGAACGCTTTGGGTGGCGGCGAGAACGTGTTGCAGATGGATTGCATCGCCATGACCCGGATCCGGTTGCAACTGGCGGATGGCAAGGCGTTGTCGGAATGTGATCTGAAGGCCCTGGGATGTCAGGGTGTCAGCCAGCTGGACGGTGGGGTTTGGCATCTGTTGGTTGGCGACAAGGCATCGAGTTTGAGTGATGCACTGGACGCGCTGGTGAATCGCAGTGAGGTGAGTGCCAAGGTTTAGATTGTTGGTGCCCGACAGGCCGCCTTCGCGAGCAGGCTCGCTCCCACATTGGAACTGTGTACACCAAACCATTGTGGAAGCGAGCCTGCTCGCGAAGGGGCCCTCCCGGGCCATAAAAAACCCGCTGATCTTCATCAGCGGGTTTCTCATTTCAGCGGCAGGCAGATCAGAAATCTTCCAACCGCCACACCTCATAAGCCGGCGTCTCATAGGGATGACTCTGCTTCAGAGCCACCACCACAGCGCGAATCAACTCATCCGCCACGACAAGCTCAACCTTCCATTCCTCAACCTGCTCGACCTGCCCCGCTTCCCCAATGAACGGCTGACTGCCATCCAACGGGCGAAACTGGCCAAGGCCGAGCACTTGCCAGGCGCAATGGTCATAAGCGCCGATCCGTCCGCCACCGGCGGCGAATACGGCACTCTTGACCTGTTCCACATGACTGGCTGGAACAAAAAAGGAAAGCTTGTACACGGCGCTTAGTTAACCCAGACGCGCGCATTACGGAACATACGCATCCAAGGTGCGTCTTCGTTCCAGTCTTCCGAACGCCACGAGTTCTGCACCGCGCGGAACACACGTTCCGGGTGCGGCATCATGATCGTTACGCGACCGTCGCGGCTGGTCAAACCGGTGATCCCGCGCGGCGAGCCGTTCGGGTTGGCCGGGTAGTTTTCGGTGACCTTGCCGTGGTTGTCGACAAAACGCATCGCCACACAACCCGACAGATCAGCTTCCAGCAACGCTTCTTCGCTGGCGAACTCGGCATGACCTTCACCGTGAGCAATGGCGATCGGCATACGCGAACCGGCCATGCCTTGCAGGAAGATCGAGTTCGATTCCTGAACCTGAACCATCGCTACACGGGCTTCGAACTGCTCGGAACGGTTGCGCACAAAGTGCGGCCAGAACTCGCTGCCCGGGATCAGCTCGTGCAGGTTGGACATCATCTGGCAACCGTTGCACACGCCGAGGGTGAAGCTGTCGGTACGTTCGAAGAAGCCCTGGAACGCATCGCGAGCACGGCTGTTGAACAGCGCGGACTTGGCCCAGCCTTCGCCGGCACCCAGTACGTCGCCGTAGGAGAAACCGCCGCAGGCCACCAGACCTTTGAACTCGTTCAGGTCGACACGGCCGGCCAGAATGTCGCTCATGTGCACGTCGATCGCGTTGAAACCGGCGCGGTCGAACGCGGCCGCCATTTCCACCTGACCGTTGACGCCCTGCTCACGCAGTACGGCAACCTGTGGGCGGATGCCTTTCTTGATGTAAGGCGCGGCGACGTCCTGGTTGACGTCGTAGCTGAGCTTGACGCTCAAGCCCGGATTGTCTTCTTCCAGCAGCACGTCGAATTCTTGCTCGGCGCAGTCGGCGTTATCACGCAGACGCTGGATCTGGTAGCTGGTTTCAGCCCACTGACGTTGCAGCAGACGACGCTGGCCTTCGAACACGGTTTCGCCGTTGAAGGTGATGCTGATCTGGCCATTGTTCATCGGCTGACCGACCACCGAAACGCAGTCACCCAAACCGGCAGCGCTGAACTGCGCGAGGATGTCTGGAGTAGCGTCCTGGCGAACCTGGATCACGGCGCCCAGTTCTTCGTTGAACAGGATTGCAGCGATGTCAGCAGAAGTTTCTGCCAGACCGTCGAGGTTCAGGCTCAGACCGCAATGGCCGGCGAAAGCCATTTCCACGGTGCTGGTCAACAGACCACCGTCGGAACGGTCGTGGTAAGCCAGCAGGTGACCGTCGGCGTTGAGGCCCTGGATCACGGCGAAGAAGGCTTTCAGGTCTTCAGCGTCGTCGACATCCGGCGCTTGCGAGCCGAGCTTGCCGTGAACCTGGGCCAGGATCGAGGCGCCCATGCGGTTCTGGCCACGGCCCAGATCGATCAGGATCAGGTCAGTGGTGCCCTTGTCCATGCGCAGTTCCGGCGTCAGGGTCTGACGGATGTCAGCCACAGGCGCGAAACCGGTCACGATCAGGGACATCGGCGAGGTCACGGTCTTGTCGACGCCTTCGTCGTTCCAGCGCGTGGCCATGGACATGGAGTCCTTGCCCACCGGAATGGTAATGCCCAGCTCTGGACACAGTTCCATACCGACCGCTTTCACGGTGTCGTACAGACGCGCGTCTTCGCCCGGGTGACCGGCAGCGGACATCCAGTTGGCCGACAGTTTGATGTCGGAGATCTTGTTGATGCGAGAAGCCGCGATGTTGGTCAGGGTTTCGCCGATGGCCATGCGGCCCGACGCCGGAGCGTCCAGCAGTGCCAGCGGAGTGCGCTCGCCCATGGCCATGGCTTCACCGGTGTAAACGTCGAAGCTGGTGGCGGTGACGGCAACGTCGGCTACCGGAACCTGCCACGGGCCGACCATCTGATCACGGGCCACGAGGCCGGTGATGGTGCGGTCGCCGATGGTGATCAGGAAGCTTTTGCTCGCCACAGCCGGGTGATGCAGGACGCGTTCGACGCAGTCTGCGATCTCCAGGGTCGACGGATCGAAATCGTCGCCCATTTCGTTTTCACGAACGGCCGAACGGTGCATGCGCGGGGCTTTGCCCAGCAGCACTTCCAGTGGCATGTCCACCGGGCTGTTGCCGAAGTGACTGTCGGTGACCGTCAGTTGCGGCTCGGCAGTGGCTTCGCCGACCACGGCAAACGGGCAACGCTCGCGCTCGCAGATCGCCTGGAAGCGTTCGAAGTCAGCCGGGCCGACCGCCAGAACGTAGCGTTCCTGGGATTCGTTACTCCAGATTTCGTGCGGGGCCATGCCCGGCTCGTCGTTTGGAATGTTGCGCAGTTCGAAGCGACCGCCACGGTTGCCATCGTTGACCAATTCCGGGAAGGCGTTGGACAGACCGCCCGCGCCGACGTCGTGGATGAAGCTGATCGGGTTGTGTTCACCCAACTGCCAGCAACGGTCGATGACTTCCTGACAGCGACGTTCCATCTCAGGGTTTTCGCGCTGTACGGAAGCGAAGTCCAGGTCTGCCGAGCTGGTGCCGGTGGCCATCGAGGAAGCGGCGCCGCCGCCCAGACCGATCAACATCGCCGGGCCGCCGAGCACGATCAGCTTGGAGCCAACGGTGATCTCGCCTTTCTGCACGTGTTCGGCACGGATGTTACCCATACCGCCGGCCAGCATGATCGGCTTGTGGTAACCGCGAACTTCGTCGCCACGCGGAGTGGTGATCGACTGTTCGAAAGTACGGAAATAACCGGTCAGGGCCGGACGACCGAATTCGTTGTTGAACGCGGCGCCACCCAGTGGGCCTTCGATCATGATGTCCAGCGCCGTAACGATGCGCTCAGGTTTGCCGTACGGCACTTCCCATGGCTGTTCGAAGCCCGGGATTTGCAGGTTGGACACGGTGAAACCGGTCAGGCCAGCCTTTGGCTTGGCACCGCGACCGGTTGCGCCTTCGTCGCGAATCTCGCCGCCGCTACCGGTGGACGCGCCCGGGAACGGGGCAATCGCGGTCGGGTGGTTGTGCGTTTCGACTTTCATCAGGATGTGCACCGGTTCCTGCACCGCGCCGTACTGGCGGGTTTCAGGGTCCGGGAAGAAACGACCGGCGACGTTGCCGACGATTACCGAAGCGTTGTCCTTATAAGCCGACAGCACGCCTTCGCTGTGCATCACGTAGGTGTTCTTGATCATGCCGAACAGGCTTTTTTCCTGGCTCTGACCGTCGATGTCCCAACTGGCGTTGAAGATCTTGTGACGGCAGTGCTCGGAGTTCGCCTGGGCGAACATCATCAACTCGATGTCGTGCGGGTTGCGCTTCAGACCGACGAAGGCGTTGACCAGATAGTCGATTTCGTCTTCGGCCAGGGCCAGGCCCAGCTCGGTGTTGGCTTTTTCCAGCGCGGCGCGGCCGCCACCCAACACGTCGATCGCGGTGAGCGGTTTCGGCTCGGCATGGCTGAACAGGCCGGCGGCTTGTTCAAGGTTGCCGAGGACGATCTGGGTCATGCGGTCATGCAGCGCATCGGAGATCAGTTGCGCTTCAGCGTCGCTGAACTGGCCGGCGACGTAGAAGGCGATGCCGCGTTCAAGACGCTGGATTTTCGTCAGGCCGCAGTTGCGAGCGATGTCGCTGGCTTTACTGGACCATGGCGAGATGGTGCCGAACCGCGGCAACACCAGGAACAGACGACCGGTCGGCTCTTTTACCGGAACACTTGGGCCGTACTTCAGAAGGCGCGCGAGCACCTGCTGTTCGTCGCCGGTCAGGACGCCGGTAACTTCGGCGAAGTGAGCGAATTCAGCATACAAGCCGCTGACAGCCGGGACCTTCTGGCTCAGTTGCTCAAGGAGTTTGCTGTGGCGAAAGGCAGAAAGGGCAGGAGCGCCGCGCAGGATCAACATCTTCGGGACAGCCTCGGGAAGGGGTGTGCTTTGAGGCCGTGCATTCTAGCCTAAACAGGCCGCGACATCACCCGAAACGGTACGGGCGGCTGCACCCGGGCGTCGGGCCGGGTGTTCGGACCTCAAACAGGCACGCGCCGAGCGTTATTTTTTCTGCCACAAAATGCTGCTCGGGCCCATTCCTGCGGGCTCCGGGGCGGTTTTCAGTTGCCTAGCAGACAAGCCCTTCGCTGTCGAGATATGGCGCTCGTGGTCCTTTGCGTATACTGCGCAGATGTTTTCCCCAACGGCTTTGCGTCCGCGGTTCGCCAAATGGCTGATCGCAACCGGACTCTTCCTGGTGCTCAGTGGCTGTGTTGATAAACCCAACACGCTGGAGCGCGTAAAGGAGGATGGCGTGCTGCGGGTGGTTACCCGTAACAGCCCCGCCACCTACTTTCAGGATCGCAACGGTGAAACCGGCTTCGAATACGAGCTGGTGAAGCGCTTCGCCGACGATCTGGGGGTGGAACTCAAAATCGAAACCGCCGACAACCTCGACGACCTGTTCAATCAGGTGGGCAAGCCCAACGGCCCGGTGATCGCTGCTGCCGGCCTGGTCAGCAGCGAAGTACGCAAAAAGCAGGTGCGGTTTTCCCACTCCTATCTCGAAGTCACCCCGCAGGTCATCTATCGCAACGGCCAATCGCGGCCGACCGACGCGAAGGATCTGGTGGGCAAGAAGATCATGGTGCTCAAGGGCAGCACCCACGCCGAGCAATTGGCGGAGCTGAAAAAGAAATATCCCGGCATTGAATACGAAGAGTCCGACGCCGTTGAAGTCGTCGACTTGCTGCGGATGGTCGATGAAGATCAGATTGATCTGACCCTGGTCGATTCAAACGAAGTCGCGATGAACCAGGTGTACTTCCCCAAAGTGCGGGTAGCCTTCGACCTTGGTGACGCCAGCAACCAGAGCTGGGCGGTGGCCGCCGGCGACGACAACAGCTTGCTCAACGAGATCAACGACTACCTCGACAAGGTGAAGAAAAACGGCACCCTGCAACGCCTGAAAGACCGCTATTACGGGCACGTCGATGTACTGGGTTACATGGGCGCCACCACCTTCGCCCAACACTTGCAGCAACGTCTGCCCAAATACGAACAGCACTTCAAGGCGTACGCCAAGAAAGAGAAAGTCGATTGGCGCCTGCTGGCCGCTGTCGGCTATCAGGAATCGCTATGGCAAGCGGCCGTCACGTCGAAGACCGGCGTGCGCGGCCTGATGATGCTGACCCAGAACACCGCGCAGGCCATGGGTGTGTCCAACCGACTGGACCCCAAACAAAGCATCATGGGCGGCGCCAAGTACCTGGCTTACGTGAAGGAACAGCTGGATGAGTCGATCCAGGAACCGGATCGCACATGGTTTGCACTGGCGGCCTACAACGTTGGCAGCGGTCACCTGGATGACGCGCGCAAACTGGCGGTGAAGGAAGGTCTGAACCCGGACAAGTGGCTGGACGTGAAGAAGATCCTGCCGCGTTTGTCAGAGAAGAAGTGGTACAGCAAAACCCGTTACGGCTATGCCCGTGGCGGCGAACCCGTTCACTTCGTGGCGAACATCCGCCGCTACTACGACATCCTGACGTGGGTGACGCAGCCACAGCTTGAAGGCAATCAGGTCGCCGAGGGCAACCTGCATGTGCCGGGGGTCGACAAGACCAAGCCGAATCAGGAAACCCCTCAGCTTTAGTCGGGACCACCTGAATCAATTGTGGGAGCGAGTCTGCTCGCGATAGCGGTCTTACAGTCAACACCTTCGTTGATTGTTAAGACGCTATCGCGAGCAGGCTCGCTCCCACATTGGCTTTGTGTTTGGCTTTAGGCTTTTGCGGCTGCCAGAATCAGCGCCTTCATTTCAGACACCGCTGACTTGAACCCGACGAACAGCGCATGAGCCACCAGTGCATGGCCGATGTTCAGCTCGTTGATGCCCTTGATCGCGGCCACTGCTTCAACGTTGTGATAGTGCAGGCCGTGACCGGCATTGACGATCAAGCCTTGAGCCAGACCAAACGCCACGCCATCCGCCACACGCTGGAGCTCTTCAGCCACATCAGTCGGCGTCTCGGCATCGGCATAACGACCGGTATGCAGTTCGATGGCGGGCGCGCCGACACGACGGGACGCTTCGATCTGCCGCTCGTCAGCATCAATGAACAGCGACACTTCACAGCCGATTTTCGCCAGGCGATCCACCGCCGCCTTGATCCGCGCTTCCTGCCCCGCCACGTCCAGACCACCTTCGGTCGTCAGTTCCTGACGGGTTTCCGGTACCAGGCAAATGTGCGCCGGACGAATGCGCTCGGCGAACGCCATCATCTCTTCAGTGACGCCCATTTCGAAGTTCATGCGGGTTTGCAGCACATCCTTGAGCAGCAACACGTCGCGCTCCTGAATGTGCCGACGGTCTTCGCGCAGGTGCACGGTGATGCCGTCAGCGCCCGCCTCTTCCGCGTCCAGTGCTGCCTTGACCGGATCCGGATAGCGCGTGCCCCGGGCCTGACGCAGGGTGGCAACGTGGTCGATGTTCACGCCAAGAAGAATGCGATTGCTGGTGGTCACGGAAGCGCTCCTGAAAATGGGAAAGTTCGGCGCACAGCATACACGGGGAGATAGGGTCTGTTGACGCTTGGTGATGGCCGTGACGGGATGACCACTTGGTGCAGGGGAAGGCGCGAGGAATGTAGTTTGGTTGTTCCAAATAAGTTCCGAGCAACGCAACCCTGCGCCAAGTGGGCGCCCGGCGCGGCCGCTGCCAAGCATCAACAGACCCTATGGCTTGCGAAACAACTCGCGACTCACCAAGGGACGACCGCCCAGATGAACGGCCAATGCCTGGCGCATCAAGCGCTTGGCTGCCGATAGCGCGCCAGGGGCAGACCAGTCTGCATCGGCCATGGCCAACAGTTCGGTGCCGTTGAACAGACCGGGTTGCAGCAGGTAGACCCGTTCGAGCCCCGCATCCACTTGCAGACGGTAGAGACCGTCCGGCGCGATGGGATCGCCATGGATGTCGGTGGTCAGGGCGAAGCCGTAACCGAGATCATCGAGCAGCCGCCACTCGAAGGAACGCAACAAAGGCTCCAGCGGACGACCTTCGGCAAGTGCGAGCAAGGTCGCGGCGTAGTGATCGAAGACCGCGGGATGGGGATCTTCGGACGGCAACAGCCGAATCAACAGCTCATTGAGGTAGAGACCACTGAACAGCGCTTCACCGTTGAGCCAGGTTGAAACACCGGCGCTTTCCATGCGACCGACGTTCTTCAATTCACCACGCCCACGGAACTCGACTTCTAGCGGTACGAATGGCCGTGCCAGCGTTCCGGCCTTGCCCCGAGCACTGCGCAACACTGCCCGCAGCCGACCTTGCGGCGTGAGGAAATCCACCAGCGCACTGTTTTCGCGGTAGGCGCGACTGTGAAGCACGAAGGCGGGTTGGCCGATGGGTTGGGTTGGGGACATGGAAATTGCAGTTCTCAATGAGTAAGCGCAGTTTTACTGACAACCCCAAACCACTGTGGGAGCGGGCCTGCTCGCGATGAGGCCTGATATTCAACAAGGATGTTGACTGACAGACCGCTATCGCGAGCAGGCTCGCTCCCACAATGGAATTTTTGCATCCAGGACTAAGTGTTACAGGTCGCCGTAACCCAGCGAACGCAAGGCGCGCTCGTCATCGGACCAGCCGCCTTTCACTTTCACCCAGAGGTTGAGCATGATCTTGGAGTCGAACAGCAACTCCATATCCTTGCGCGCCTCGGTGCCGATGCGTTTGATCCGCTCGCCCTTGTCGCCAATGATGATTTTCTTCTGGCCGTCGCGCTCGACGAGGATCAAGGCATGGATGTGCAGGGTTTTGCCCTGTTGCTTGAACTCTTCGATTTCGACGGTGATCTGGTACGGCAGCTCGGCGCCCATCTGGCGCATGATTTTCTCGCGTACCAGTTCAGCGGCGAGGAAGCGGCTGCTGCGGTCGGTGATCTGGTCTTCCGGGAAGAAGTGATCGTTTTCCGGCAGGTAACCGGCAATCACGCGCTCCAGCGTTTCGAGGTTATGCCCGTGCTGGGCCGAGATCGGCATGATCTGCGCGTTCGGCAACTGTTCCTGCAACCAGGTCAGGTGCGGCATCAGTTCGGCTTTATCTTCGATGCGGTCGGTCTTGTTCAGCGCCACGATCAGCGGGCCGGTCACGTATTGAACGCGCTCGAGGACCATCTGGTCTTCGTCGGTCCACTTGGTGCGGTCAACCACGAAAATCACCACGTCGACGTCTTTCAACGCCGCCGAAGCGGTCTTGTTCATGTAGCGGTTCAGGGCTTTCTCGCCACCTTTGTGCATGCCGGGGGTATCAACGTAGATCGCCTGCACGGCGCCTTCGGTCTTGATACCGAGCATGTTGTGGCGAGTGGTCTGAGGCTTGCGCGAGGTGATCGCCAGCTTCTGACCGAGGATGTGGTTCAGCAGCGTGGACTTGCCCACGTTGGGACGGCCGACGATGGCGACATAGCCACAGCGAGTTGCAGTTGAATCAGTCATGGCCATTCTCCACGCCCAGGGCAATCAGTGCTGCAGCGGCCGCTACCTGTTCGGCAATACGACGGCTCACACCCTGACCTCGGCTTTTTTCATTCAGTAAGGTGATTTCACATTCGACGAAGAACGTCCGGCAATGCGGCTCACCCTGGATATCCACCACTTCGTAACGTGGCAGCTCACAACCCCGCGACTGCAGGAATTCCTGCAGGCGGGTTTTAGGATCTTTGTTGGTGTCGACCAGTGTCAGGCCTTCGAACTCCCCGGCCAGCCAGGCCAACACACGCTCGCGCGCCATGTCCATGCCGGCATCCAGGTAAATCGCACCGATCAGCGCTTCAAGGGCATCGGCCAGAATCGACTCGCGACGGAACCCGCCGCTTTTCAATTCGCCGGAACCCAGGCGCAGGTATTCGCCCAGATCGAAACCGCGGGCCAGTACGGCCAGGGTCTCGCCTTTCACCAGGCGTGCGCGCAAGCGCGACAATTGGCCTTCGCGGGCCAGCGGGAAGCGATCAAACAGCGCCTCGCCAGCAACGAAGTTGAGGATGGCATCACCGAGGAATTCCAGGCGTTCGTTGTTACGCCCGGCAAAGCTGCGGTGAGTCAGGGCCAGGACCATCAGTTCCTGATCCTTGAAGGTGTAGCCGAGCTGACGCTCGAGACGGCTTAAGGAGACGCTCACGGTTTACCCACGCTGAGTTCGTGGTTGGATTCCACCGCCATCGCCGTGATGCGGCGCAGGCTTGGGACAATTAACGCTGTGTTCAAAAATAACGTCCTGAATATCGTTGTTTTCATGCTTCTGTCGTCGATTATGCCGACTCCAGAAATGCATTCGGCGCTGTGTTCAACAGCGCCGTGTGTGATTACTTGATCAGGCCAACCCGCGAGAAATTCGGCAGGTGACTGAGTTTAGGTTCCGGCCAGCTCATCCAGACTGCGAAGGCCTTGCCGACGATATTCTTGTCGGGAACCATGCCCAGCAGATCCTTGGGAATGCTCGGATCATCCCAGTAGCGACTGTCGTTCGAGTTGTCGCGGTTGTCGCCCATCATGAAATAGTGCCCGGCAGGCACGGTCCACGAACGGTCCGGCGTTGCGCGGTAACGGCTCATTTCCTTGCGGATCAGGTGCTCGGCGACGCCGAGTTTTTCCTTATAGAGCTCAGCGCTGCCCAACGTGCCCGGCTCGGAGCCGACCAGTTGTTCGGCAATCGACTCACCGTTGACGAACAGACGCTTGTCGGCGGTGTAACGAATCTGGTCACCCGGCAGGCCCACCACACGTTTAATGTAGTTGACGTTCGGATCACTCGGGTAGCGGAACACCATCACATCGCCGCGCTGTGGATCACCGACTTCGATGACTTTCTTGTCGATCACCGGCAAGCGGATCCCGTAAGAAAACTTGTTCACCAGAATGAAGTCGCCAACGTCCAGCGTCGGTTTCATCGAGCCGGAAGGAATCTGGAACGGTTCCACCAGGAACGAACGCAGTACCAGCACGATGAACAACACCGGGAAGAACGACTTGCCGTATTCGACCAGCAGCGGCTCTTTGTTCAGTTTCTCGACCACCACCCCATCAGGCTGGCTGACGCTGCCCTGATAGGAGGCAATGGCGGCACGCCGACGCGGCGCCAGGAAAACCAGATCGAGCAACGCCAACAGGCCGCAGACGAACACGGCGATGACCAGCAACAGCGGGAAATTTAGTGACATAGGACCTAACTATCCAACCTGAGCACTGCAAGGAAGGCTTCTTGTGGAATTTCCACGTTACCGACTTGCTTCATGCGTTTCTTACCGGCCTTTTGCTTCTCAAGCAGTTTCTTCTTACGGCTAACGTCACCGCCGTAGCATTTGGCCAATACGTTCTTTCTGAGTGCCTTGACGGAGGTTCGCGCAATAATCTGCCCGCCAATGGCGGCCTGGATCGCGACGTCGAACATCTGACGTGGAATCAGTTCTTTCATCTTCTCGGTCAACTGGCGACCTTTGTAGTGCGCGTTATCCTTGTGCACGATCAACGCCAGGGCGTCGACCTTGTCACCGTTGATCAGCACATCCAGTTTCACCAGATTAGCCGATTGATAACGATCGAAATGGTAATCCAGCGAAGCATAGCCACGGCTGGTGGATTTCAGACGATCGAAGAAGTCCAGGACCACTTCGTTCATCGGCAAATCGTAGGTCACTTGAACCTGGGTACCGAGGAACAGCATGTCGTGCTGTACGCCACGCTTCTCGATGCACAGGGTGATGACGTTGCCCAGGTGCTCTTGCGGCACAAGAATATTGGCCCGCACGATCGGTTCACGCATGTCTTCGATCGAGGACAGGTCTGGCAGCTTCGACGGGTTGTCGACGTAAATCGTTTCACCGGTTTTCAGCAGCAATTCGAAAATCACCGTCGGCGCCGTGGTGATCAGGTCCAGGTCGTACTCGCGCTCCAGGCGCTCCTGGATGATTTCCATGTGCAGCATGCCGAGGAACCCGCAACGGAAGCCGAAGCCCAGGGCGTCGGAGCTTTCCGGGGTGTATTGCAGGGACGAGTCGTTGAGCGTGAGCTTTTGCAGGGCTTCACGGAAATCTTCGAAGTCGTCGGAACTGACCGGGAACAGGCCGGCGTATACCTGCGGCTGAATGCGTTTGAAGCCTGGCAGCACGTCGACATCCGGCGTGGCGCTCAAGGTCAGGGTGTCACCGACCGGTGCACCGTGAATGTCCTTGATGCCGGCGATGATGAAGCCCACTTCGCCGGCCTTCAGGTCAACGGTGGCGGTGTGTTTCGGGTTGAAGACACCGACGCTGTCCACGAGGTGGATCTTGCCGGTGGACTTGACCAGGATCTTGTCGCCCTTCTTCACACGACCGTGGCGCACGCGCACCAGGGAAACAACGCCCAGGTAGTTGTCGAACCAGGAGTCGATGATCAACGCTTGCAGCGGATCTTCATAGTTGCCGGTCGGCGCAGGAATGGTCTTGACCAGACGCTCCAGTACTTCGTCGACGCCCAGACCGGTCTTGGCACTGCACTCGACCGCATCGGTGGCATCGATGCCGATGATTTTTTCGATTTCTTCTTTCACGCGGTCCGGATCGGCCTGAGGCAGGTCGATCTTGTTCAGGACCGGCATTACTTCCAGGCCCTGCTCAATCGCGGTGTAGCAGTTGGCTACCGACTGCGCTTCAACGCCCTGACCGGCATCGACCACCAGCAACGCGCCTTCACAAGCCGCCAGCGACCGGCTGACTTCGTAGGTGAAGTCAACGTGGCCCGGGGTGTCAATGAAGTTCAGCTGGTACTTGATGCCATCGCGAGCGGTGTAATACAGGGTGACGCTGTGGGCCTTGATGGTGATCCCGCGTTCACGTTCCAGGTCCATGGAGTCCAGAACCTGGGCTTCCATTTCGCGCTCGGCAAGGCCGCCACACATCTGGATGAAGCGATCGGCCAGCGTCGACTTGCCATGGTCAATGTGGGCGATGATGGAGAAATTGCGGATATGACTCAAATCACTCACGGATCAACACTCAAAAAGGCTGCAGGCATAGCCCGCCGAAAAATAGCCGGGAATTGTACCTGATCCACGGCGCAAGCGTCACGTTCGCAGGTCAGACGGCACCTACAAAAACGCCCCGGTCTTGCGACAGGGGCGTTTTGAGTGACATGCGAGGTCAGGAGCCCCCCCTGATCAACCGGCCCGGCGCAACAACCAGACCCCGGCCAAGGCACAAACACCCGCCGGAACAAGCACCGCAAACAGCGGCGAGAAACCGAACACCAGGCTCGAAGGACCGAGCAAATCCTGAACGATACGGAAGGTGAAGCCCACCAGCACGCCGGTGAACACTCGCTGACCGAGGGTCACCGAGCGCAATGGACCGAAGATGAAGGAAATCGCCATCAGTACCAGAGCGGCGGTGACTAGCGGCTGCAACACCTTGACCCAAAATGCCAGCCAGTAACGACCATTGTTCAGGCCCTGGTCAGCCAGGTAGTGGATGTAACCCCACAGACCGCTGATCGACAGCGTGTCAGGTGACATGACCACCGTACTCAACAGCTGCGGACTCAAGGCGACATTCCAGCGCTCGTCCGGGGTGGTGACCACTTCGGTGCTCTTTTCATGGAACAGCGTGGTGGTGACGTCGCTCAATTGCCAGTGATCCTGATCGAACTTCGCCCGCTTGGCGAAGCTGGAAGACAGGATATGACGCTCACTGTCGAAACGATAACGGGTGACGCCGTACAGCAGACCGTTGGGTTGCACCGAGTTGACGTGAATGAACTCATCACCCTGGCGATGCCACAAACCGTGCTTGGCGCTCTGTGCATCGCCGCCACCCTGAGCCAGGGAGCGATTGGCCTGCGCGGTGACTTCGGTGGCCGGCGCGACGTACTCGCCGATCAGCACACCCACCACCATCAGGACCAGCATTGGCTTCATGACCGCCCAGACGATTCGCCCGATCGACACGCCTGCAGCACGCATGATGGTCAGCTCGCTGTGACTGGCCAGACTGCCGAGGCCTATCAGGCATCCGATCAGCGCTGCCATTGGCAGCATGTCGTAAAGTCGACGCGGCGCCGTCAGCAGGACATAACTCAACACGTCGACCAGGGTGTAGGTATCGCTGGCATCCCCCATCTCGTCGATGAACGCAAACAGTGTCGCCAGACCGAGAATGATCCCCAGTACTGCCAGAATTGCCACGAACACGCTGCTACCAATGTAGCGATCGAGCTTATCCACGAGCCACCTCCAGCGCGCTGCGGCGACTCGCCCGCTTCAACTGCAAGGGTTCCCAATAGAGCAAGCCCAGGCCGATGGTCAGGAAGATTGCATGCACCCACCACAACCCCAGAGCCGGCGGGATTTTGCCCTTTTCAAGGGCGCCGCGGGCGGCAATCAGGATGGACAGGTAAGCCATATAGAGAAGAATCGCCGGCAGAAGCTTGAGGAAACGGCCCTGACGCGGATTGACCCGCGACAGCGGCACCGCCATCAGGGTCACGATGAAGACCAGCAACGGCAGGGACAGACGCCATTGCAGTTCGGTGCGGGAGCGAATGTCATCGCTGCCGATCAGGGAACGGGTGGTCATCGCGTCACGGTCGGTCACTTCGTCGCTGACGTCCGGCTTGGGCAGCAATACTCCGTACTCCTCGTACTTGATCGCCCGGTAGTCGGCCTGCCCCGGATTGCCGTCATAGCGATAGCCGTTGTCCAGAATCAGGTAACGGTTACCGTCGGGGCGAATTTCCTGACGGCCCGTCTCGGCCACCAGCACGGAAATCCCGCGATCCTTCTTATCGGAATTGACGTTTTTCTGCGAAATGAATACGCCGCCGAGGTTGACGCGGTCATCCGACAACGTTTCGGTGTAGGTCACCCGTGTACCGTCGCGCAGCGCCTGGAAGCGACCCGGCTCGAGGGTGTCGAATTCGGTCAGGGCATCCTGCTTGTTCAACAGCAACTGGAACTGATTGGCACCTTGTGGCGCCAGGCTCAGGCTCAGCCATGCCACCACCAGTGCGACCAGGGTGGCTGGGAAAAGGGTCATGGCAAACAGACGCTGCTGGCTCATGCCGGTGGCCGACAGCACGGTCATTTCGCTTTCAAGGTACAGGCGACCGTAGGCCAGCAGGATCCCGAGAAACAGGCCCAAAGGCAAAATCAACTGCAGGAAACCCGGCAGACGAAAGCCCATGATCAGGAATAGCGAGCCCGGATCCAGGAGGCCAGAGGCCGCCTGGGCGAGGTACTTGATGAAGCGACCGCTCATGATGATGACCAGCAACACAGCGCTGACGGCGCTCAAGGTCAACAGGACTTCGCGGGATAGATAACGGAAGACGATCAAACCAGACACTCCTGGGTTGTCAGGCTAAGGCGGCCAAACAAGCAAACGTATCGGGCAGCCCACAAGACAGAGCCGCCGAAAAAAGTTGGCGCATTATCCTGTGATTGGGTGCGCCTGTCACTGCGCATGCTCAAGCAGGCGGGTAAAGCGCTGAAGATCGTACGACCGAGGGTTGTCAGGCTCGGGGCACGAGGTTCAAACTGCGGCCTTTGTCGCGGGCCGTGGCCTGCGTCTTTCTATTTATAAGCAAGCTCGAATGCATGCCGTCGAACTCTTGCGTGTTGACCATTAATTCAGGGACCCGGACATGGAACTGGTTGTAAAAAGCGTTAGCCCAGAAACGTTGAAAACCGCCACTCTGGTAGTCGCCGTCGGCGAAGGCCGCAAGCTCGGCGCCGTCGCCAAACAACTCGACGAACTGAGCGGTGGCGCCATCAGCGCTGTGCTCAAGCGCGGCGACCTGGCAGGCAAAGTCGGTCAGAGCCTGTTGCTGCATAGCCTGCCGAACCTCAAGGCCGAGCGCGTGCTGCTGGTCGGCGTGGGCAAGGACGAAGAGCTGGGCGACCGCCCGTTCCGCAAAATCATCGCCGGCATCCTCAATACCCTTAAAGGCCTGGGCGGCAGCGATGCGGTGCTGGCCCTGGACGAAGTCGTGGTCAAAGGCCGTGACAGCTACGGCAAGACCCGTCTGCTGGCCGAAACACTGGTGGACGGCGAATACACGTTCGACCAGTTCAAGAGCCAGAAAGCCGAGCCTCGCTCCCTGAAGAAAATCACTTTGGTGACCATCAAGGCTGCACAGGCTGAAGTCGAGCGCGCCGTGGCCCACGCCACCGCCATCGCCAATGGCATGGCGTTCACCCGCGACCTGGGTAACCTGCCGCCGAACATCTGCCACCCGACGTTCCTCGGTGAGCAGGCGAAGAACCTCGGCAAAGAATTCAAGAGCCTGAAAGTCGAAGTCCTCGATGAGAAGAAGATCAAGGACCTGGGCATGGGCTCGTTCTACGCCGTCGGCCAGGGCAGCGCCCAGCCACCGCGCCTGATCGTCATGCAATACAACGGCGGCAAAAAATCCGAGAAGCCGTACGCACTGGTCGGCAAAGGCATCACCTTTGACACGGGTGGCATCAGCCTGAAACCGGGCGCCGGCATGGATGAAATGAAATACGACATGGGCGGCGCTGCCAGCGTCTTCGGTACGCTGCGTGCCGTGCTCGAGCTGAAACTGCCGATCAACCTGGTGTGCATCCTGGCCTGCGCCGAGAACATGCCGAGCGGCAACGCTTCGCGTCCTGGCGACATCGTCACCACCATGAGCGGCCAGACCGTGGAAATCCTCAACACCGACGCCGAAGGCCGTCTGGTGCTGTGCGACGCCCTGACCTACTCCGAGCGCTTCAAGCCGCAGGCAGTTATCGACATCGCGACCCTGACCGGCGCTTGCGTCGTTGCGCTGGGTTCCCACACGTCGGGCCTGCTGGGCAACAACGACGAGTTGATCGGTCAATTGCTGAGCGCCGGCCAATCGGCGGACGATCGCGCCTGGCAACTGCCGCTGTTCGATGAATATCAAGAGCAGCTGGACAGCCCGTTCGCCGACATCGCCAACATTGGCGGCCCGAAAGCCGGCACCATCACCGCTGCCTGCTTCCTGTCGCGCTTCACCAAGAACCTCAACTGGGCGCACCTGGACATCGCCGGCACGGCCTGGACCAGCGGCGGCAAGGACAAGGGCGCCACTGGCCGTCCGGTTCCATTGCTGACCCAATACCTGCTGGACCGCGCCAAAGCCTGAAACCGATGACCCAGGGCGGTGTTACCTGTGGGTGACGCCGCCCTTGGCTCAGGAACCGCAATGACCAAAGTCGACTTCTATATCCTGCCCAGCGCCGATCCTTCGGCACGGCTGGACTTTGCCTGCAAGCTCACCGAAAAAGCCTGGCGCATGGGCCACCGCATCTACCTGCATTGCAGCGATGCCGCCCAGCGCGACGATCTCGATGCGCGCCTGTGGGCCTTCAAGGGCGAAAGCTTTGTGCCTCACGGCCCCGCTGAAAATGAGCCGGACGGTTTGATTGTGTTGGGCTTTGGCGATGACTGTGGTCCGCATCAGGACCTGTTGGTCAATCTCGCCCTGAAAGTCCCGGCATTCGCCAACACGTTCGCCCGCGTGGCGGAAGTGGTGGTGGAAGATCCGACGATTCGTACGGCTGCGCGGGAGAGTTTCCGTTTCTACCGCGAACAGGGCTATCCTCTGCAAGATCACCGTTTACAGCGACTCTGAGCATTCCGATGGACACTCCAAAACCGCAGCAACAGTCCGCGCACCTGCTGGATGACCTTGAGTCGATCCGTCAACTGCTCGGCGATGACAACCTGCAACCGCCGCTGCTGACCGACACGGTCGAGGACGGAGACCAGGAACAGATTCCGATGCTGTTCGATACAGTCGGCGCCAGCCCGCCCATTCTCGAACCGACACCACCCGCCCCTGCTGCCCCTGTCGCCCAACCGGCGCCCGCCGCCAGCAAGAGCCCCGACGACCTGCTGCACCTGGATGGCGAATTGCGCGCCGCCGCGCAACTGATCATGCAAGACGTGATCGACGACTTCGCCCCGCACATCGAAACCGAAATCAAACGCCGGCTGGCCGCGCGGATGGAACGGTTGTTGAGCCAGTACGAGTAACCTGTATCCCCTCTGTGGCGAGGGGATTTATCCCCGTTGGGCTGCGAAGCAGCCCCCAGCATTTCATTCGGAATACGCATTTACAGGGTTGACGACTGCTGCGCAGCCGAACGGGGATAAATCCCCTCACCACAAAGCTCGCTCCCACATTGGTTCTCTGCTGTTGCTGATGGTCAGGTTCCTCCCGCGTTCAACTCGCCCTACGCCCCATGCCCCGCTATACTTGCCGGCTTTTCCTGAATAAATGCCAATAGGGTCCCGCCGCGCATGGATAAGACCTACCAGCCGCACG
This sequence comes from Pseudomonas sp. LS2P72, assembly GCF_054897865.1. Taxonomy (NCBI): domain Bacteria; kingdom Pseudomonadati; phylum Pseudomonadota; class Gammaproteobacteria; order Pseudomonadales; family Pseudomonadaceae; genus Pseudomonas; species Pseudomonas sp. LS2P72. The sequence goes on along the minus strand of NZ_CM142708.1, from coordinate 1,698,656 downwards.
CCATTGAAACTTCCTGGTACAACACCTGGGAGTCAGAGAATTACTTCGCCCCGCAAGGCGCGGGCGAGTCCTACACCATCATGATCCCGCCGCCGAACGTCACTGGCAGCCTGCACATGGGTCACGGCTTCAACAACGCGATCATGGACGCCCTGATCCGTTTCCGTCGCATGCAGGGTCGTAACACCCTGTGGCAGCCGGGTACCGACCACGCCGGTATCGCCACGCAAATGCTGGTGGAACGTCAACTCGAAGCTCAGGGCCAGAATCGTCACGACCTGGGGCGCGAAAAATTCCTCGAGAAAGTCTGGGAATGGAAGGATCAGTCCGGCGGCAACATCAGCCGTCAGATCCGCCGTCTCGGCTCGTCCGTGGATTGGGGCCGCGAGCGCTTCACCATGGACGACGGCCTTTCGGAAGCTGTTAAAGAAGCCTTTGTGCGCCTGCATGAAGACGGCCTGATCTACCGCGGCAAGCGTCTGGTCAACTGGGACACCAAGTTGCACACGGCGATTTCCGACCTCGAAGTGGAAAACCACGACGAGAAAGGTTTCCTGTGGAACCTGAAATACCCGCTGGCCGACGGCGCCAAGACCGCTGAAGGCAACGATTACCTGATCGTCGCGACCACTCGCCCGGAAACCATGCTCGGCGACGCCGCCGTAGCGGTTAACCCGAACGATGAACGCTACCAGGCCCTGATCGGAAAATTCGTCGAGCTGCCGCTGGTCGGCCGCCGCATTCCGATCATCGCCGACGATTATTGCGATCCTGAATTCGGCACCGGCTGCGTGAAAATCACCCCGGCCCACGATTTCAACGACTACGAAGTCGGCAAGCGTCACAACCTGCCGCTGCTGAACATCTTCGACAAGAACGCTGCCGTATTGCCGGCCTGCCAGGTGTTCAACCTCGACGGCACGCTCAACGAAAGCATCGACGGCAAGATTCCGGCTGACTACGTTGGCCTGGATCGCTTCGAAGCGCGCAAGCAGATCGTTGCTGCGTTTGATGCTGCTGACCTGTTGGTCAGCGTCAACGATCACGCACTGAAAGTGCCGAAAGGCGACCGTTCCGGCACCATCATCGAGCCGTGGCTGACCGACCAGTGGTACGTGTCGACCAAGCCATTGGCTGAGCCTGCCATCGCTGCTGTTGAAGACGGTCGCATCGCGTTCGTGCCGAAACAGTACGAAAACATGTACTTCTCGTGGATGCGCGACATCCAGGACTGGTGCATCAGCCGTCAGCTGTGGTGGGGCCACCGGATTCCGGCCTGGTACGACGAGTCGGGCAAAGTCTATGTCGGTCGCGACGAAGCCGAAGTGCGTGCCAAGCACAACCTCGGCCCGGACGTTGCACTGCAACAGGACAACGACGTTCTCGACACCTGGTTCAGTTCCGGCCTGTGGACCTTCTCCACGCTCGGCTGGCCTGAGCAGACCGAATTCCTGAAGAAATTCCACTCCACCGACGTGCTGGTCACCGGTTTCGACATCATTTTCTTCTGGGTTGCCCGGATGATCATGCTCACCATGCACTTGGTGAAGAACGAAGACGGCACGCCGCAGGTACCGTTCAAGACTGTTTATGTTCACGGCCTGGTGCGTGATGGCCAGGGCCAGAAGATGTCCAAGTCCAAGGGCAACGTCCTGGACCCGCTGGACATCATCGACGGCATCGAGCTGGAAGACCTGGTGCAGAAACGCACCTCGGGCATGATGCAGCCGAAACTGGCGAAGAAGATCGAAAAGCAGACCCGCGACGAGTTCGCCGACGGCATTGCCAGCTATGGCACCGACGCCCTGCGTTTCACCTTCTGCTCGCTGGCGTCCACCGGTCGTGACATCAAGTTCGACATGGGCCGCGTCGAAGGCTATCGCAACTTCTGCAACAAGATCTGGAACGCCGCGCGCTACGTGCTGGACAAGGGCGAAGACTGCGGTCAGAACGGCGAAGCCTACGAGCTGTCGCTGGCGGATCGCTGGATCATTTCGCAGCTGCAACGCACCGAAGCCGAAGTGACCCGTCAACTCGATCAGTTCCGCTTCGACCTGGCCGCACAAGCCTTGTACGAGTTCATCTGGAACCAGTATTGCGACTGGTACCTGGAACTCTCCAAGCCTGTGCTGTGGGACGAAAACGCGCCGGTCGAACGTCAGCGCGGCACTCGCCGCACGCTGGTTCGGGTATTGGAAGTCGCGCTGCGTCTGGCGCACCCGTTCATGCCGTTCATCACCGAAGAAATCTGGCAGCGCATCGCGCCGCTGGCCGGTATCGAAGGCAAGACGATCATGCTGCAGCCTTGGCCAGTAGCCAATGAAGCGCGCATTGATCAGGGCGCCGAAGATGACATCGAGTGGCTGAAGACGTTGATGCTCGGTACGCGCAACATTCGCGCCGAGATGAACATCGGTCCAGGCAAGCCGTTGAACCTGTTCCTGAAAAACGTCAGCGCCGAAGATCAACGTCGTCTCACCGAGAACGAAGCCCTGCTGAAGAAGCTGGCTCGCCTCGAGTCGATCACCGTGTTGGCTGCTGGCGAAGAAGCACCACTGTCCGCCACCGCACTGGTCGGCGAGATGGAAGTGTTGGTGCCGATGGCCGGCCTGATCGACAAAGACGCCGAACTGGCGCGTCTGGACAAGGAAATCCTGCGTCTGCAGGGCGAAGTTCAGCGGGTTGGCGGCAAGCTGTCTAACGCCGGTTTCGTCGACAAGGCCCCGGCCGAAGTCATCGAGAAGGAACGCGCCAAACTGGCTGAAGCTGAACAGGCTTTGAGCAAGTTGGCCGAGCAGCATGCGCGGATTGCCAGCCTGTAACGGCAAATCGCAATGAAGGAGGGAGGCCCGCAACGGTCTCCCTTTTTTGTGCCCGCCCCTCTCACTAACCCATCAAAAATCCCCTGTGGGAGTGAGCCTGCTCGCGATGGCAGTGTAAGAGCTGACATGAATGTTGAATGTAACGACCTCATCGCGAGCAGGCTCACTCCTACAGGGGGATGGCGGTGTTGCCACAATTGCGTCCACAACGGCTGGATGTGGGACAATACCCGCCACTTTCAGCCATACCCGAATCGACCACACCCATGAACGCCCCCCGCACACCAAGACCTGCGCGCAAAAAACCTGATTCCGCGACCCCGGCCAAAGCCGTGGAGCCCCGTGAGAAGGCCAGTCTGCATCCGCGCAACCGCCATCAGGGTCGTTACGACTTCCCGGCGCTGATCAAAACCACGCCGGAACTGGCGAAGTTCGTGATCATCAATCCGTACGGCAAGGAAAGTATCGACTTCGCCAGCCCGGACGCGGTGCGGGTGTTCAACCGGGCGCTGCTCAAGTCGTTCTATGGCGTCGCCCATTGGGACATCCCGGCCGATTACCTCTGCCCACCGGTTCCGGGCCGTGCCGATTACGTGCACTTCCTGGCCGACCTGCTGGCCAGCGTCAACGACGGCGAGATCCCTCGCGGCGCGCCGGTCAAGGTGCTCGATATCGGCATGGGCGCCAACTGCGTCTATCCGTTGATCGGCTACAGCGATTACCGCTGGCACTTCCTCGGTTCGGAAATCGACCCGAAGGCCGTGGCCGCCGCCAAAGCCATCGTGCAGTCCAACGGCCTGAACAAAGCCATCCAGTTGCGCCAGCAAAGCAATCCCAAGCACATTCTGCTGGGCCTGCTCGAACCCGGCGAACGCTTTGACCTGACCATGTGCAACCCACCGTTCCATGCCTCGATGGACGAAGCGACCAAGGGCAGCGAGCGTAAATGGCGCGCCTTGGGCCGTGCCGATCCAAAACGCAAACTGCCGGTGCTTAACTTTGGCGGTCAATCGGCCGAATTGTGGTGTGAAGGTGGCGAAGCACGGTTTGTGACGCAACTGATCGCTGAGAGCGCGCACTTTCAACACAAAGTGCTCTGGTTCAGCACGCTTGTGTCGAAAGCCTCAAACCTGCCGGCGATTCAGACGGCTCTGAAAAAGGCTGGCGTACTGGAAAGCCAGGTCGTGGAAATGTCCCAAGGCCAGAAACAAAGCCGCTTCGTCGCCTGGACCTTCCAGACCAAATCCGAGCAGCAGGTCTGGCGCGAACGCTGGGTTAAAAAAAGCTGAGTAACTGACCGACACAAATCAACTGTGGGAGCGAGACCGGCTTGCCGGCGAAGGCGATTTATCAGCCACATCAATATTGACTGTTAGATAGCTTTCGCGAGCAGGCTCGCTCCCACATTGGTTTAGCGGTGTTTGTTGTAAATCGCAGACATAAAAAAGCCGTGCCCGGATCACTCCGGAGCACGGCTTTTTTTAATGCGTCTTACTTGTTAACAGCGTCGGTCAGGCCTTTGGCCACAACCAGCTTGATAACTTTCTTGGCAGCGATTTCGATGGCAGCGCCAGTCGAAGGGTTGCGGCCGGTACGGGCAGGACGCTCAGTCACTTTCAGCTTGCCGATACCTGGCAGGGTGATTTCGCCGCCGTTTTCCAGCTGATCAGCAACGATTTGGCCCAGTTGGTCCAGAGCGTTACGCGCGGTAGTTTTTGGCGCGTCGATAGCTTCAGCGATGTCGGCGATCAGTTGGTCTTTAGTAAGAGCCATGTAATGTTCCTTCCCTATCAAATTCATATGGATTGCAGAGTGCAGTGTCAGCCATCGAGCCCGATCTTCTGGATCTGGCACCCTCGGCCATAACCACGAAGAGTCGGGGTTATAGATACCGAAATCAGGGTTTGGTTCGACCTGACAAATGCTGAATGCACGCTTAACGCAGTGACTTCGCGTAAGACCGGGCAAAACTAGCACAGAGACGGGGAAATATCCGCCTCTAGCTACCCATTTGGTCAGCTTTATTGCTCTAAAACTGTAAAAAACAGCATAAGCGCCATCGGGCACCTGCGAATTGCCCTTGGTGCCGCGCCAAAACCAGTGGTTGCGGTACACTTGGCACTTTTTGGGGGAGCACGCCCTCCTCTCTTCAATCAGCCGAGAAGCCCATGCCGATCCGTCATTGCATCGTCCACTTGATCGACAAAAAACCCGACGGCACGCCCGCAGTTCTCCACGCTCGCGATTCCGAATTGGCCGAGTCGAGCGCCATCGAGTACATGCTTGCCGACCTCAATGAGAGCTACAACGCCAAACAAGGCAAGGCCTGGGGTTTCTTCCATGCCGAGTCCGGGGCGCATCCGTTCAGCGGCTGGCTGAAGGAATACCTCGATGGCGGCAAGGATTTCACAGCGTTCAGCCGGGTGGCGGTGGAACACCTGCAAAAGCTGATGGAAGAGTCGAACCTCTCTGTGGGCGGCCACGTGCTGTTTGCGCATTATCAGCAAGGCATGACCGACTACCTGGCGATCGCGCTGCTGCACCACAGTGAAGGCGTTGCAGTGACCGATCAGCTGGACGTGACCCCGTCCCGGCACCTGGACCTGGGCCAACTGCATCTGGCGGCGCGGATCAACGTTTCTGAGTGGCAGAACAACAAGCAGTCCAAGCAGTACATTTCGTTCATCAAAGGCAAGAACGGCAAAAAGGTTTCGGAGTATTTCCGCGACTTCATCGGCTGCCAGGAAGGCGTCGACGGCCCCGGCGAAACCCGCACCCTGCTAAAGGCTTTCAGTGACTTCGTCGAAAGCGAGGACCTGCCGGAAGAATCCGCCCGCGAGAAGACCAAGACCCTGGTGGATTACGCCAGCAGCCAGGCAAAACTGGGCGAACCCATGGGCCTGGAAGAACTTTCGGAGCTGATCGACGAAGAGCGCCCTAAAGCCTTCTACGACCACATCCGCAACAAGGACTACGGCCTGTCGCCTGAGATTCCGGCAGATAAACGTACCCTCAACCAGTTCCGCCGCTTCACCGGTCGCGCCGAAGGCCTGTCCATCAGCTTCGAAGCGCACCTGCTGGGTTCGAAGATCGAATACGACGAAGAAGCCGGCACGCTGATCATCAAAGGTCTGCCGACCCAGCTCACCGACCAGCTCAAGCGACGTAACTGATGCTCGGCGGCGTACTGAAAAAATGCCTGCTGATCCTGCTGGTGGTCGTGGTTTACCAGAATTGGGGCAAGATCGAGCGGGTGTTCCATCCGGCGCAGGTGGTGTCGGAGCAGACTCAGGCGAAGGCCAACGTCGTGCTCTATGCCACCGAATGGTGCGGTTACTGCAAATTGACCCGACGCTTTCTCGATCAGAAGGGCATTCCGTACAAGGAGTTCGATATCGAGAAGGATGCCGAGGCGCGCAAGGCCTACGAAGCGCTGGGTGGCGGCGGGATTCCGATCATCGATGTGAACGGGACGTTGATTCGCGGGTATGACCCGGACAGCATTCTCGCCGCACTGAAGTAAACACAAATCCCTGTAGGAGCATGCGATGCGGCGATCCGACTTGCCCGCGATGGCCGCGACTCGGTGTAACCGTCACACCGTGTAATCGTTCATCGCGGGCAAGCCATGCTCCTACAAAGGAGTGGGTGTCAGCGTTTTTCGATGCGGAACCCGAACCGCGGGAAGTGCACATGCACCACACCGCCCCGCTCGTCTTCGCGACGCAGAATCAATTCTTCACTGCCCGCAAACAGCAACTCACCCGCCACCGGGTCAACGCCGTAGTCGATGGCGGCAATGACCACCTGCTGACCCGCCTCAAAACCATTCGGTTCGTCGAATCGCTCATCCGGCAATGCGGCCGGTGTGGCATTGCGCGCAATCTCCAGCGCCTCCTCGGAGCTCATCTCGCTGAACGCGCCATGACCAAAGCCCAACACGCGCCCCAGCCAGGCCGAAACCGCTGGATAAGCATCGACCAACGGTGACGTGACGGGCGTGGCTTTGAGGAACCACAACGGATGGGCCAGGGCAAAGTCGGCAATCGACGGCTCGCCGAACAGGAAGTCGCCCTGCTCACGCTGAAGCTGCTGCTCCAGACGCGTCATGATCGTCGGCCATTGATGCCGAGCCTGCTCTGCCGACAATCGTGTGGCGCTGCCACCGCTGAACAACTCCGCGCGATCAGCCAGGAACGCCTTGATCGCTTCCGGCGGCAACTTGCCGAAGCGCACAGCGATCGATTCCGGTTGAAACACCAGGCTGACCGCGTGCTGGAACACCACCGAATCCGCCCACGCGGCGAAGGTCGCGGCGATCATTTCCTGACCTTCGGGGAAGAACGCCGGCAAGGCTTTTACCTGTTCCAGACGACGGGCGATCAGCGCCGTGTCGCAATAGATATCCGCGCCAATCTGCAATACCGGCGTCTTGCGGTAGCCGCCAGTCAGCGCGGTCAGATCGGGTTTTGGCATCACCGGCGAGATCGTCACCGAGCGCCAGGACAACCCTTTGAAGCCCAGCAGCAAGCGAGCCTTTTCGGCAAAAAGGGACGTCGGGTAATGATGAAGAATCAAATCGGACATGCTCGGCTCCGCCGCACGAATAGGGAATCCGCAGCTTAGCGCGCATTCCCTGAACAGCCCACCGATCCGCCTGATGGGCACTTATCAGTCAGATTGATAAGCCCGCAACGGCACTCGCCACCAAGCATTCCTTGGCGCTTTTCTTGAGCTTTTTGATCAGCCGTTCCTGACGCAGCGCTTCGCTTTTGTCGCGACAGGCTTCGGTGTAGACCAGTGCCACGGCAGGGCTGGAGAGGAAAAAACGCGCGCCCTTGCCACTCTGGTGGGTGGCGAAGCGGCGCACGGGATCGTCGCTGATCCCGCAGTAGAGCGAACCATTGGCCGCGCGAACGAGGTAGACGAACCAGGGTTTGCTGACAGGTAGCATCGGTTCGGCGGCAATGACGGAAGATTCGCTGGCGGTGTTCACGTGACGATCATGGCTTGTAGGAAACAAGCCGCGATCTTATCAGCGACTGGCCTGGAATGCCTTCAGCCCCTTCATGGCTTGAGCGCGCACGGCGTTTCTCACCGCCGGCGTCCAGCCCAACAACAGCCCCTTGAAACCCAGCGCCTGTCGGGACCAGGCCCACAGATCGAAGCTGTCGTGATGCTCGCAAATCTTGCCGTCGCGAAAAACAAACCGCGCCTGAATGTCGTTGACCACGGTGTTGCCGGTCTGGCTGAACAGATACGTCGCCACCCAATGGGCGCCACCCGTGCGCTCGTCGCTGCGCACGTTATCGAACGTCAGGGAAAAATCCTTGGCCCGGGTGGTAAGCATGCGCCACATGTCGCCTGCATCGCGGCCGTGCAATTCGCCGAACGCCGGATCACTGAACACCACGTCGTCGGTATAGCAGGCGCTCATGGCCTCAGCATCCAGCCGCTGGAAGGCTTGGTAGAACTGGGTGATCAATGCGTTGTGGGCATCACTCATGGGCAGGCTCCCTGATGTGCAACGTGGTTTCAAAGGATTGCCTGCACGATAGTCAACAAAGGCGCGAAACACTATCGGCATTCGTGAGCCGAATACCGACAGTGTGCGGCTGTCAGACCCTTTCGCTTTCGACCTGGACGTACAGCGAACGTCCGGCGCCAAGACCGGCGATGATCGCCCCAAGGCCGATGATGCCGAAAATCCAGCCCAAGGCGTTCCAGCCGCCGGTCCAGTCATGCACGATACCGACCGCGAGCGGCCCCATGGACGCCAGGGTGTAACCGAAGCCTTGGGCCATGCTCGACAGGTTCGCCGCGACATGGGCGTCCCGCGAACGCAGCACAATCAGGGTCAACGCCAGACTGAACGCACCGCCCTGCCCGAGACCCAGCAGGATCGCCCAGCCCCACAAGCCTTCGATCGGTGCGTAGAGGCAACCGAACAGGCCGCCAAGGGTCAGCAGCATGACGATGACGATCGCCAGACGCTGATCCTTGCCACGCGTCGCCAGCCATGGCGCCGCCAATGAACTCGCCAACTGAACGATGACCGAGCCTGACAGCACCAGACCCGCCTGGGTCGGCGTCAGGCCGCGACCGATCAGGATCGATGGCAACCAGCCGAACACGATGTAGGCCAGAGAAGATTGCAGGCCCATGTACAGCGTCACTTGCCAGGCCAGTGGATCACGCAACAGACCGCGAACCCGATACGCGACGTTGTGCGCGCCGTGTTTCTGGCCGACTTGCGGCAACCAGAAAATCGCCGCGACCAATGCCGGAACCACCCAGAAACCTAGGCCCAAGGCCCAGCTCTTGTCGAAATGCTCGCTCAACGGCACGGTCGCGCCCGCGGCCATCGCCGCCCCCAGGCACAGGGCCATGGTGTAGACACCGGTCATGGTGCCCGCGTGTTTCGCGAAGTCGCGTTTAACGATGCCGGGCAGCAATACACCGATCACACCGATGCTGGCACCGGCCAATACGCTGCCGGCAAACAGGCCGATCTCGCCGAACGAACTGCGCAGGATGATCCCGCCGGCCAACATCAAGAGAATGCCCAACACCACTCGCTCGGCACCGAAACGTCGTGCCAGCACGGGCGCCAGCGGTGCAAACAAACCGAGGCACAGCACCGGCAATGTCGTCAGCAAACCGGCCTGGGCTGCCGACAAACCGAGGGTTTTCGAAACCTCACTGAGCATCGGCGCCATGCTCGACAGCGCCGGGCGCAGGTTCAGCGCCACCAGAATCAAGCCCAGCAACAACAGCCATGGGCGGCGCAGGATCGGGTGACTTTGCTGGACCTGTTCGTCATCCGCCTCAGCGTCGATCAGCAACTCTTCGAGCTCCGCCGTGCGCTTGGCCTGGGGAATGCTGCGGTTGTTGACCTGCTGGCTGGACATGGGGTTCTCGGTTTCAAGGTTCATTGATCAACTGCCTCGACAGGGCTTTGGCCCGTTCCGGGTCGCGTTGTTCGACGGCATCAAGCAGTTCGATATGAAGGTCGAACACTTCTTGGCGTCGAGGTGAAATGTTCAGGGTTTCGCGCAACTGCGCCCCGATGACGCTGGAGAAATAGCGGTACAGCTCGCTGAGAGTCGGGTTGTGTGCGGCGTCAACCAGACGGCGGTGGAACACCAGATCGCAGGCGATATACGTGTCGAGATCGCCGTGATAGTGGCTGCCACTGACGCCTAACGCCTCGCGCAATGCCACCAGGTCTTCGTCGGTACGACGCAACGCAGCCAGGCCGATGGCCTCGACTTCCAGAATGTGCCGTGTTTCCCGGGCTTGCTCGTGGGAGCAGCGGGACAACGCCTTCAGGGTGTCGAGCGGATCGACCACCGCCCGCAAATAGCTACCGTCGCCCTGACGGATTTCGATCAACCCGGAAAACGCCAATACGCGCATGGCTTCACGCACGGTGTTGCGGCTGATGCCCAGCTCGGCGGACAGCTCAGGTTCGGTGGGTAAACGCTGGCCGACCGTCCAGACGCCTTCGGTGATTCGTAGGCGTAACTGGTCCAGCGCCTGGTCGACCAGGGACCGTTTAACTAGCGGAGAAATGTCTGACATAGGATTCGCCCTTTCATCCAATCATAGGATGAATTTTCTGACATGTTAGTCAGCTTCGTCCGAGAGGACAACCGCCTAGGGTTAAGGGGCGGAAAAAGGAGCGGGATTTTCGATTGTTAAAATTACCCTTTAAGGGTAATTTTTATCTCAGGGTTGAAGTGTCTTATGGAAAAGAACACACCTCATTACGACTTGGCAGTGGTCAAGGCGGAGGTTGCCAGGATGGGGGTCCACGCTTTCACTAACATAGCGCTGGAGACAGGCAGGAGCATGGGACTCAATTACAAGAGCATGCAAAAGGTCATTTATACATTGGAGAGAAGGATGCTCTACAAATCCATGACCACTTATTTGGATCACCGAACCTGGCAGGACGTTTACCACGCAAAACTTAATGATCAGGAGATTTACATTAAAGTGACCTACTGCCCCGGCGGTGGCGCCCCAGTGATCTCCTTCAAGGAGAAAAACCTATGAAAATACGGCAATGCATGAGCTGTGGCGCCCGCGACGGCATGCATCACTTCGTCGATCGCAGTCTCACCGTCAATTACAAGCAAATGTCGCGACTGGTACACGATCTAGCCGGTTGGGAATGCAAGCTGTGCGGTGAAATCATCTTTGATGACACCACAGACAGCGCCGAACGATACGTCGATGCAGGCGATCAACTGCTGGAAGACTGCTTTCAAGTCATGGGATCCGAGATAAAACGTATCCGCCGCAAATTGCACCTCACACAGAAAGACGCGGTGAAGTTACTCTCTGGCGGCGGGCACAATGCGTTTTCCCGCTACGAGCGCGGTGAACTCGCCCCTCCTCAACCGCTGTTTACGCTGATGCGTTTGCTGGATCGCCACCCGCATCTCATGGCCGAGGTGCACGCGCTCAGCGAGGGCGCCGATTTAAAGCAGCTGTTGGCGACACGTCATCCGGAACAGGAAACCGCCCTGACGCAATAACCCCAGACAAAAATAAACCCGGAACACTGTCCGGGTTTATTTCACTGCCAAGCGCCAATCAATGCAGGATCTGGCTCAGGAACAGCTTGGTGCGCTCGTTCTGCGGATTATCGAAGAAGTCGTTCGGCGCAGCCTGCTCAACGATTTCACCCTTGTCCATGAAGATCACACGGTTGGCAACGGTGCGGGCGAAGCCCATTTCGTGGGTCACGCAGAGCATGGTCATGCCGTCTTCGGCCAGGCCGATCATGGTGTCGAGAACCTCTTTCACCATCTCCGGGTCGAGTGCCGAGGTCGGTTCGTCGAACAGCATGATTTTCGGTTTCATGCACAAGGCACGGGCAATCGCCACACGCTGTTGCTGACCGCCGGACAGTTGCCCCGGGAATTTATGCGCCTGCTCCGGAATGCGGACGCGTTCCAGGTAATGCATGGCGATTTCTTCGGCCTTGCGCTTGGGCATCTTGCGCACCCACATCGGCGCCAGCGTGCAGTTCTGCAGGATGGTCAGGTGCGGGAACAGGTTGAAGTGCTGGAACACCATGCCGACTTCGCGGCGGACCGATTCGATCTGCTTGAGGTCGTTGGTCAGCTCCACGCCATCAACCACGATGCGACCCTGCTGGTGTTCTTCCAGACGGTTGAGGCAACGGATGGTGGTGGATTTGCCGGAACCCGACGGGCCGCACAGAACGATACGCTCGCCCTGTTTAACGTTCAGGTTGATGTCTTTCAACACGTGGAACTGGCCGTACCACTTGTTCACGCCCTGCATCTGAATAATGCCTTCAGGGCTCACAGGCTTTTTGATTGCTTCGCTCATCAGAGAACTCCTAACGCTTGTGGCCAGTGTCGAGCTTGCGTTCCAGATGCATGGAATAGCGCGACATACCAAAACAGAAAATCCAGAACACCAGGGCCGCGAACACATAGCCTTCGGTGGCCATGCCCAACCATTTCGGGTCGGCGGCGGCTTGTTTGACGCTGTTGAGCAAGTCGAACAGGCCGATGATGATCACCAGGCTCGTGTCCTTGAACAGCGCAATGAAGGTGTTGACGATGCCGGGGATCACCAGCTTCAGGGCTTGCGGCAGAATCACCAGGCCCATGCTGCGCCAGTAACCGAGGCCCATCGCTGCGGCCGCTTCGTACTGACCTTTGGGAATCGCTTGCAGACCGCCACGCACCACTTCGGCGACGTAGGCCGACTGGAACAGGATCACGCCAATCAGCGCCCGCAACAGTTTGTCGAAGTTCATGCCTTCCGGCAGGAACAACGGCAGCATTACCGAGGACATGAACAGCACTGTGATCAACGGCACGCCGCGCCAGAATTCGATGAAGGTCACGCAGACCACACGAATCGCCGGCATGTTCGAACGACGGCCCAGCGCCAGGACGATACCCAGCGGCAATGCACCGGCAATACCGACGGTGGCGATTACCAGCGTCAGCATCAAGCCGCCCCACTGGCTGGTCGCCACCTGGGTCAGGCCGAAGACGCCGCCGTGCAACAGGCACCAGGCAACAATCGGATACACCACCAGAAAGCTCAGCCCGTACACCGCTTTACGCGGGAAGCGCGAGATGAACAACGGTGCCACGCCGACGACCGCCAGCCATACGGTCAGGTCAACGCGCCAGCGCAGGTCCACCGGGTAGTAGCCGTACATGAACTGGCCGAAGCGTTGCTGGATGAACACCCAGCAGGCGCCTTCCTTGGTGCAGTCAGCCTGGCTGGTGCCAACCCAGTTGGCATCGAGGATCGCCCATTCCAGAATCGGCGGGACCACCAGGTAAATAAGGTAGAACGCAAACAGGGTCAGCAAGGTGTTAAGCCAGCTGGAGAACATGTTCGCGCGCATCCACGCCACCACACCGATGCTTCTGTTCGGTGGAGGCATGTCAGGCTTGAAAGTATGAGTCGTCATGCGCTTTTCCTTACCGCTCGATCAGCGCAATGCGCTTGTTGTACCAGTTCATCAGCAGGGAAATGCTGATACTGATCGCCAGGTACACGCTCATGGTGATAGCAATCACCTCGATCGCCTGCCCGGTCTGGTTCAGCACCGTACCGGCAAACAACGAGACCATTTCCGGATAACCGATACCGGCCGCCAGCGAGGAGTTCTTCGCCAGGTTCAGGTATTGGCTGGTCAGCGGTGGAATGATCACGCGCAGGGCTTGCGGGATGATCACCTTGCGCAGGGTCGGACCGTTGCGCAGCCCCAACGAGTGCGCCGCTTCCGTCTGGCCGTGGCTGACCGACTTGATGCCCGAACGCACGATCTCGGCGATAAACGCCGCGGTGTACACGGTCAGGGCCAGAGTCAACGCCAGCAGTTCCGGGATCAGCACCCAGCCACCGACAAAGTTGAAGCCCTTGAGCTCCGGCATTTCCCAGTGCACCGGCGCGCCGAAAACCAGCGCGCACAGCGCAGGGATGACCAGGAACATCGCCAGGCCAACCCAGAACTTGTGGAACGGTACGCCCGTCGCTTCAAAACGCTTGTTGGCCCAGCGGCACATCAGCACGATGGCGACAATGGCTATGACGACGCTCACCACAAACGGCCAGAAACCGTCCGCCGCCAACGCTGCGGGCATATTCAGGCCGCGGCTGCTGACGAAGAAAGTGTCGCCGAAGTTATGGCTGTTGCGTGGCCCCGGCATGGTCAGGAACACCGCGAAGTACCAGAACAGGATTTGCAGCAGCGGCGGAATGTTACGGAAAACCTCTACATACACCGTCGCCAGCTTGGCAATGATCCAGTTCTTTGACAGCCGTGACACACCAACGATGAACCCGAGGATCGTCGCCAGGATCACGCCGATGAAGGTCACCAGCAGCGTGTTGAGCAAGCCGATGACAAACACCCGGGCATAGCTGTCCGATTCGGTGTAGTCGATCAGGTGTTGAGCGATGCCGAAACCGGCACTGCGCTCCAGAAAGTCGAAACCGGAGGTAATGCCCCGGTGTTGAAGGTTGGTCTGCGTGTTGTCGAACAGGTACCAGCCCATCGAGACCACCGCCACAATGGTGATGATCTGAAACAGCCACGCACGCACTTTGGGATCGCTGAGGCTGAGCCTCTGCTTTGGTGCGCCGATTGAATTTTGCATGAAGTGCCCCGGATGTAATGGAACAGAACATCACCCGGTGGTTGGCCCACCGGGTGATAGAACCATCAGCGCACTGGTGGTGCGTATTGAATGCCGCCGTTGTTCCACAGGCCGTTCAGCCCGCGGTCGATGGCCAGTGGAGTGCCTTTGCCGAGGTTTCTCTCGAACACTTCACCGTAGTTACCCACTTGCTTGACGATCTGCACGACCCAGTCTTTCTTCACTTTCAGGTCTTTGCCGTATTCACCGTCAGCGCCCAGCAGACGAGCAACGTCCGGGTTCTTGGTGGCTTGGGCTTCAGCTTCAACGTTTTTCTGGGTGATGCCCATTTCTTCAGCGTTGAGCATCGCGAACAGGGTCCACTTGACGATGCTGAACCACTCTTCGTCGCCTTTACGCACGACCGGGCCTAGAGGCTCCTTGGAGATGGTTTCCGGCAGAACGACGTAGTCGGTCGGGGTCGCCAGCTTGCTGCGTTGTGCGTAGAGCTGGGATTTGTCGGAGGTCAGCACGTCGCAACGACCGGATTCCAGCGACTTGGCGCTTTCATCGGAGGTGTCGAAGGTGATCGGGGTGTATTTCAGACCGTTACCGCGGAAGTAGTCGGAAACGTTCAGTTCGGTGGTGGTACCGGCTTGAATGCAGATGGTGGCGCCGTCGAGCTCTTTAGCGCTCTTCACGCCCAGCTTGTTGTTCACCAGGAAGCCGATGCCGTCGTAGTAAGTCACACCGGCAAACACCAGGCCCATGCCCGAATCGCGGGAGCTGGTCCAGGTGGTGTTACGCGACAGCACGTCGATTTCGCCGGACTGCAGCGCGGTGAAGCGCTCTTTGGCGTTCAACTGGCTGAATTTGACTTTGGTCGCATCGCCGAAAACGGCAGCAGCCACAGCGCGGCAGACATCAGCATCGATGCCGATGATCTTGCCAGTCGAGTCCGGAACCGAGAAGCCAGGCAGACCGTCACTGACGCCGCACTGTACGAAACCTTTCTTCTGCACTGCATCCAGGGTTGCACCCGCCTGAGCGAACCCACTGACACCGAGTACTGCGGCTGCAGTCACGATAGCCAGGGTGGATTTCAACATCTTCATTCAAACCTCCAGTTTTGCTCTTGTTGTGTCGGAGCTTGAGTCCAGTCGCACCCTTATGAGGCGTTGTTGACCCGTGTTGGCTTTTTTTGGGGTCAACCGACGTAAGACCTGCGCTATGAGTCTAGTAGGAGAAAATCCACATCATGGACAACTCACTTCTCACCAATCGGCCGAACGGGCTGTAGCCCTTTCACGTTCGCGAAGCCCGTAGCGGCCACTGGCGAACATCCATCACCGGATTCTTTGCTATCCCACCGCCAGCAGTACACTGATAGTGTTACCGCAAGGCGCGAGATGGGTTGCACCGTTTCCCCATAGCAAAGCCCGTACCAGACCGCTCGCCGAAGCGATTGCGCGACAGGTCAATAGCAAAACTTGTAGCCTTGCGACATCTTCTTAACTGATCAACCAGGCACGCACTCAGACCTCGCACTCAAAGAGAGCGCCTGCACAAAATTGGAGCAACCATGACCGAGCCCTTGATTCTTCAGCCCGTCAAGCCCGCAGACGCCTGCGTTATCTGGCTGCACGGCCTGGGCGCCGATCGCTACGACTTCTTGCCGGTGGCCGAGGCGTTGCAGGAAAGCCTGCTGACCACCCGCTTCGTTCTCCCCCAGGCACCGACCCGTGCCGTCACCATCAACGGCGGCTACGAGATGCCGAGCTGGTACGACATATTGGCCATGAGCCCGGCGCGCGCGATCAGTCGTGAGCAGCTGGAAGCGTCTGCGCAACGGGTCTTTGATTTGATCGAAGAGCAGAAGGCCGGCGGAATAGACGCCTCGCGCATCTTTCTTGCCGGTTTCTCCCAAGGTGGCGCGGTGGTATTGCACACAGCCTTTCTGAAATGGCAGGGTCCGTTGGGTGGCGTACTTGCCCTCTCGACCTACGCACCGACCTTCAGCGATGAACTGGAGCTTTCCGCCAGCCAGCAGCGCATTCCCGTGCTGTCTTTACACGGCCAGTACGATGACGTCGTTCAAAACTCCATGGGCCGCACCGCCTACGAGTATTTAAAGCAGCGTGGTGTCACCGTGACATGGCAGGAATACCCAATGGGGCACGAAGTGTTACCCGAGGAGATTCGCGACATTGGTGTCTGGCTCGCCGAGCGCTTGCGTTAACTGTTTATGTGAAAAGCAGCCCATTGATCCATCCCACTACGCCGCGCCCGATTCTTGCATTACACTGGCCGGCGTATATTCCTTAACCAATTGATGAGATGACCGTGCTCAAAGCACTCAAGAAAATGTTCGGTAAAAGCGAGACTGAGCAGCTCGCGCCAGTCTCCAGCGCTCCGTCTCACCATCCCAGCCACCGCACCGACGGTAATCAGTCTGGCCGGACCGCAACCGTAGCGGTACCGAAGCACGAGCCGATGCCCACACCGGCCGTCCAACCCGTTGAGGCTCAGGCCTCTGAAGAACCGGGCAGCGAAGCTGCGAAACCTGCCCGACCGCGTCGCGAACCGAAGCCAAAAGCACCGGTTATTCCCTGGAAACTCGAAGACTTCGCCGTCGAACCCCAGGAAGGCAAAACCCGATTCCACGATTTCAAACTCGCCCCCGAACTGATGCACGCCATCCAGGACCTGGGCTTCCCGTATTGCACGCCGATCCAGGCACAAGTCCTCGGCTTCACCCTGGCCGGCAAAGATGCCATTGGTCGCGCCCAGACCGGAACCGGCAAAACCGCAGCGTTCCTGATTTCGATCATCACCCAGCTGCTGGAAACTCCGCCGCCGAAAGAGCGTTACATGGGCGAGCCGCGGGCGCTGATCATTGCACCGACCCGTGAACTGGTGGTGCAGATTGCCAAGGACGCAGCCGACCTGACCAAATACACCGGCCTCAACGTCATGACGTTTGTCGGCGGCATGGACTTCGACAAGCAGCTCAAACACCTCGAAGCCCGTCACTGCGACATCCTCGTGGCCACACCGGGCCGCTTGCTGGACTTCAACCAGCGCGGCGACGTGCACCTGGACATGGTCGAAGTCATGGTCCTGGACGAAGCCGACCGGATGCTCGACATGGGTTTCATCCCACAAGTGCGTCAGATCATTCGCCAGACTCCGCCGAAGAACGAGCGTCAGACGCTGCTGTTCTCCGCGACCTTCACCGAAGACGTGATGAACCTGGCCAAGCAATGGACCACCGACCCGTCGATCGTCGAGATCGAGTCGCAGAACGTGGCCAGCGAAAACGTCGAGCAGCACATCTACGCCGTGGCCGGTGCCGACAAATACAAACTGCTCTACAACCTGGTCAACGACAACGGTTGGGAGCGGGTGATGGTGTTCGCCAACCGCAAGGATGAAGTGCGGCGCATCGAAGAACGCCTGGTGCGTGACGGCGTCAACGCCGCGCAGCTGTCCGGCGACGTGCCGCAGCACAAGCGCATCAAGACCCTGGAAGGTTTCCGCGAAGGCAAGATCCGCGTCCTGGTCGCCACCGATGTGGCCGGTCGCGGCATTCATATCGACGGCATCAGCCACGTGATCAACTTCACCCTGCCGGAAGTCCCGGACGATTACGTGCACCGTATCGGCCGCACCGGTCGCGCAGGCGCCGATGGCGTGTCCATCAGTTTTGCCGGTGAAGACGACTCCTACCAGCTACCGTCCATCGAGGCGCTGCTGGGTCGCAAGATCAGCTGTGAAACGCCACCGACGCATCTGCTGCGGGCGGTTGAGCGCAAGCGCCCGTAACGCGGGTCGCATTAAAAGAGGCGCAGCCGGAAACGGACTGCGCTTTTTTTTCGTCCGGACATTGATCGAGACAACCAAAAGTCCATAATGGACAAATTAGTTTACTTCCAGCTCCCGGAGCCGACCATGACCAGTACGCCTTACGTGATCACCCAACCTCAGGCCCGCGAGCTGCTGGCGCAGGTCGACGTGCCGCAGATCCTGCGCAAACTGTTCCGCGACCTGGCCGCCGGGCAAGCCGTGCAACCGGCGCAGCAGCTAGTGGAGTTTCCACAGGGCGCCGGCGATTTCATCAACTACCTGGGCGTGCTGGCCGAAGACGGCGTTTACGGAGTCAAGACTTCGCCATACATCGTGCGAGAACAAGGTCCGCTGGTGACCGCCTGGACGCTGCTGATGTCGATGCAGACCGGCCAGCCGCTGCTGCTCTGCGATGCCGGCGAACTGACCACGGCACGCACCGCTGCAACAACCGCAGTAGCGGTCGACGCCCTCGCCCCGCTGAAGGCCCGACGCCTGGCGATCATCGGCAGCGGCAAGGTCGCCCAGGCGCACTTGCACTACGTCAAAGGGCTGCGCGACTGGCAGAGCATCAGCCTCTACTCGCCGAGCCTGAGCGACAAAAATCCCGACGTATTGGCGCAGCTCCAACGTCTCGATCCTCGGCTGACCATCGTCGACAGTCGTGAAGCGGCCGTGCAAGACGCCGATGTCATCATGCTCTGCACCTCGTCCGCAGGCCCGGTGATCGACCCGTCAAGCTTGAGCAAACCGGCACTGATCACCTCCATCAGCACCAACGCGCCGCGTGCCCACGAAGTGCCGCCGCAGAGCCTCAATGACATGCAAGTGTTCTGCGACTATCGTCTGACCACCCCAGGCTCGGCCGGCGAGATGCTGATTGCCGGCGAACGACATGGCTGGGACAGAGGCGCAATTGTCGGCGACCTGCCCGATCTGCTCAGCGAAAAAATCCAGCGCCCCGACTATGACCGTCATGTGTTCTTCCGCTCCATTGGTCTGGGCCTGGAAGACATCGCACTGGCAAATGCCATCTACCGCCTACAGCACTAACACCCCCCGATCCTGTAGGAGCAAGGCTTGCCCGCGATGCAGACGCCGCGGTCATTCAGGTAAACCGCGGTGATGCATTCGCGGGCAAGCCTCGCTCCTACAGGGCACTCAACACATTTGGCCTTTGCGCCCACCAGGAGACGTTCATGAGCCAGGCAGACTTCATCATCATCGGCGGCGGGATTGCCGGCGCTTCCACCGGTTTCTGGTTGTCGCAGCATGCCCGAGTGATCGTGCTCGAACGCGAGTCCCATCCGGCTTACCACTCCACCGGACGTTCAGCTGCACTGTTCACCGCCGCCTACGGCACGCCTCAAGTTCGGGCGCTGACCCAGGCCAGTCGCGACTTCTTCGACGCGCCTCCGACCGGTTTCTGCGAACACCCGCTGCTGACCCCGCGTGGCGAGATGACCGTGGACTTCACCGGCGACCCGGCCGAACTGAACAATCAATACCTGAGTGCCAAAGCCACGGTGCCGGAGATGCAGCTGCTCAGCGCCGACGAGGCCTGCGTGCGCCTGCCGATCCTGCGCCGGGAAAAAGTCCATGGTGCGATTTACGACCCGACTGCCAGCGACATCGACACCGATGCCTTGCACCAGGGTTACCTGCGCGGTATCCGACGCAACAAAGGCGAAGTTCATACCGACAGCGAAGTCATGGGCCTGACCCGGGACGCCGAAGGTGTGTGGCATGTGCAAACCAGCGGTCAGACATTCAGCGCCCCGATCATCATCAACGCAGCAGGCGCCTGGGCCGACAAAATCGGTGAGCTCGCCGGTGCCAAACCACTGGGCCTGCAACCCAAGCGCCGTGCGGCGTTCATCTTCGCTGGCCCCGAGGGCGTGGACATCCACCATTGGCCAATGCTGGTCAGCCTCGACGAATCCTTCTACATGAAGCCCGACGCCGGAATGTTCCTCGGCTCGCCAGCCAACGCCGACCCGGTGGAACCGCACGACGTGCAGCCCGAAGAGTTGGACATCGCAATGGGCATCTACCAGATCGAAGAAGCCACCACCCTGACCATCCGCCGTCCGACCCGCACCTGGGCCGGCTTGCGCAGTTTCGTGAGCGACGGTGATTTGCTGTCCGGTTTCGATCCGCAGGTGCCGGGGTTATTCTGGGTAGCGGCACAAGGCGGTTATGGCATCCAGACCTCGCCGGCCATGGGCCAGGCCAGCGCTGCACTGGTACGCGGTGAAGCCCTGCCCGAGCAACTGACTCGCTTCGGTCTGAACACCCAGATGCTCTCCCCGTCGCGACTGGGCTGACATTCGGACGAAGGTGACGTGTCGACACGATTGCGGCAAACTTCCAGCGCCCTTTTTTGACGGGGCGCTGATGCTGTCTGGAGCTCCACTTTATGAACGCCCAAGAACAAGAACCAGCCGGTGATGACTCTGCGTTGAAGAGCTCGCCGCTGGACAACTTCCGTGCGATCGCCGATGCCATCGCCACATTGTTCTTTCCTCACGCCGAGGTGGTGCTGCACGATCTGCGCACGCAGAAGGTCGACTACATCGCCAACAACCTGTCCAAACGGGAAATCGGTGACGACTCGGCGCTGGAGGACATGCTCAGCGAAGAGATCAGCGAACGAAACATCGGGCCGTACGAAAAGCTCAACTGGGATGGCCAGAAGATTCGCAGCCTGAGCAGCGTGCTGCGCGACAGCGAAGGTCATCCGCTGGCGGTGCTGTGCATTAATCTGAATATTTCGTTGTTCGAAAATGCCAAGGCTGCACTGGATCTATTCCTGTCGCCGAGCAAGTTGATTCCGCAGCCGGACTCGCTGTTTCGCGATGACTGGCAGGAGCGGATCAACACTTTCCTCCACGCCTGGCTGCGCGAACGTCAGCTGAGCCTGAACCTGCTGACCCGTGACCATAAGCGCGAACTGGTGCTGGCACTGCACGCCGAAGGCGCCTTCAAAGGCAAAAGCGCCTCCAACTATGTGGCGAACGTGCTGAACATGGGGCGGGCAACGGTGTACAAACATTTGAAGGAATTGAAGGGCTGAAAGACCGATACACCTCCGTAGGAGCACGGCTTGCCGGCGATGGCGTCCTTGAGATCGCCATCGCCGGCAAGCCGTACTCCTACAGGATCAGCGGTTACTCCAGCGCCGAAGCCGGCCCGAAGAACTCGTAACGGCTTTGCTTCTCCGGTACACCCAGCGCTTTCAGGTGACGCTTGACCGCCGCCATGAAGCCTTTAGGACCGAGGAAGTAAGCGTCCAGATCGCGCTGCTGCGGCAACCACTCGCCCAGTTGCTCCTGACTCAACAGGCCAACCTTGTGCGCCGCCGGGCTCACGCCATCATCTTCGTCGTAGCAATAGAAGCGTTTGAGTTGCGGATGACGTTCGGCCAAGCCATCGATCCAGTCGCGGAAAGCATGAACGCTACCGTTACGCGCGCAGTGGATAAAGTGCACCGGCCGTTCGGTCGCCAGCGCCGCTTCGAGCATCGCCAGGGTCGGAGTGATGCCGACGCCGCCGCTGATCAACACCAACGGTTTATCGCTGTCGGTCAGGGTGAATTCACCCGATGGCGGGAACAGTTGGATGCTGGAGCCCACATGCAATTGATCGTGAAGATGGTTGGAGGCGCGGCCACCGGTTTCACGTTTAACACTGATCCGGTACTGGCCCTTGTTGGCCAAGGCCGACAGTGAATAGTTACGACGAATCTCTTCGCCATCGAGGATCAGTTTCATGCCGATGTACTGGCCCGGCTCTGCCGCCAGGATCGGGCCTTTGTCCGCCGGTTCGAAGTAGAACGAGATGATTTCCGCACTCTCCTCGACCTTGGCCACCACGATGAATTCCCGCGCTCCGCGCCAGCCGCCCGGTGCCTGTTCCTTTTGGTCGTAGATGCTGGTTTCGGCGCCGATCAGGATGTCGGCCAATTGACCGTAAGCAGCGCCCCAGGCCGCCATCACTTCAGGTGTGGCGATCTCGTCGCCCAGCACTTCGGAGATGGCTCGCAGCAGGCAGGCGCCGACAATCGGGTAGTGTTCCGGGAGGATTTGCAGGGCCACGTGCTTGTTGATGATCTTGGCCACCAGGTCGCCCAACTGGTCGAGCTGGTCAATGTGCCGCGCATACATCAAGACACCGTTCGCCAGGGCGCGCGGCTGATCACCACTGGCCTGGTGGGCCTGGTTGAACAGCGGGCGAACTTCCGGGTACTCGGACAGCATCATGCGGTAGAAATGAGTGATCAATGCTTCGCCACCACTTTCCAGCAAGGGCACGGTGGATTTGACGATTGCACGGTCTTGAACGCTAAGCATAAGGTGACTCCTGATCTACTTGGATTGCTAACTGACTGCCTTGTACTTATCAGTTTCCGTGCCACAAATTAAAACCTTATAAATCAATTAGTTAAATTCTTTATAGTCATATCGACACACCACGACTTATAGTCATACCGACTACATGGAGTCACTATGACTGCAAAAGCTTTGCTCACCACCCTGCTGCCACTGGTCGCCGACCTGTCCCGCGAACTCCCCGAAGGCGAGCGTTATCGGCGCTTGCTCGAAGCCATGCGCGCCCTGCTCCCCTGCGATGCTGCCGCACTGCTGCGCCTCGATGGCGAATGGCTGGTGCCACTGGCCGTCGACGGGTTGAGTACCGACACCCTCGGCCGACGCTTCAAAGTCAGCGAACACCCGCGTTTCGAAGCGCTGCTCAGCAGTCACGGTCCGACCCGTTTCGCCGCCGACAGCGACTTGCCCGACCCTTACGACGGCCTGGTCGATGGCCTCGATGATCATCTGGAAGTCCACGACTGCATGGGTTGCCCGCTGTTTATCGATGAGCGTCCATGGGGTTTGCTGACCCTCGACGCACTCGATCCGGAGCGCTTCGAACCGATCGAGCTGGACGCCCTGGAAGCCTTCGCCAGCCTCGCCGCCGCAACGGTCAACGCCGCCGAGCGCATCGAACGCCTGGCCAATCGTGTCGAAGACGAACATCAGCGCGCCGAGGTTTACCGACAAGCCAGCGGCCAGCAGAACCGCGAGATGATTGGCCAGAGCAAGGCCCACAAACGGCTGGTGGAAGAAATCAATCTGGTGGGAGGCAGCGATCTGACCGTGCTGATCACTGGCGAAACCGGGGTCGGCAAGGAACTGGTCGCCCAGGCCATCCACGCCGCATCGCCCCGGGCCGACAAGCCGATCATCAGCCTCAACTGCGCCGCGCTACCAGACACGCTGGTGGAGAGCGAACTGTTCGGCCACGTCCGCGGCGCCTTCACCGGCGCGATGAACGATCGGCGCGGCAAATTTGAACTGGCCAATGGCGGCACACTGTTTCTCGATGAAGTCGGTGAGCTGTCCCTGACCGTCCAGGCCAAATTGCTGCGAGTCCTGCAAAGCGGTCAGCTGCAGCGATTGGGCTCGGATAAAGAGCACCTGGTCGACGTACGTCTGATCGCCGCGACCAACCGCGACCTGGCCGAGGAAGTGCGCAGCGGCCGCTACCGTGCCGACTTCTATCACCGCCTGAGCGTTTATCCGTTGCTGGTGCCAGCACTGCGTGACCGTGGGCGGGATGTGCTGTTGCTCAGCGGCTACTTCCTGGAGCAAAACCGCTCTCGTATGGGCCTCAATAGCCTGCGCCTGAACAGCGATGCACAGGCTGCATTGCTGGCGTACGCATGGCCGGGCAATGTCCGGGAGCTGGAGCACTTGATTGGCCGCAGCGCCTTGAAGGCACTGGGTAATTGCAAGGAGAGGCCAAAGATTCTCAGCTTGAGTGCAGCGGATCTGGATTTGCCCACTGGCCGCGTTGAGCCTGCAACCGAGCCAGTCCCTGTCAGCCCTGCGGCTTTGGTCTCGGGAGACTTGCGGGCGGCGACCGAGGATTATCAGCGTCGACTGATCGACGCCTGTCTGGAACGGCACCATAAGAATTGGGCGAGTGCGGCGCGTGAGCTAGGCTTGGATCGGGCGAACCTTGGGCGAATGGCGAAAAGATTGGGTATGAAGTAATCCCGCCGGATAGGGAATACCCCTAAAGCCTGCCCACAACAAGTCGATAACCCGGCATCGATAGCTGTTGGCGATCCTCGCGGTCGCCCATCACCTTTTTCCACAGAAGGTTTTTATGTCTTCAAACAAAGCCCGCGCAGATTCACTTTCGCTTCTGCTGTTTACCTTGCGCAGCGGCAAGCTGATGGCGATCAACCTGCTGAAAGTCAGTGAAATCATTCCCTGCCCGCCGCTGACCAAGCTGCCGGAGTCGCACCCACACGTCAAAGGCATCGCCACCCTGCGCGGTGCCTCGTTGTCGGTGATCGACCTCAGCCGTGCCATCGGCGAACGGCCGCTGGAAGACCCGAACGGTGGCTGCCTGATCGTCACCGATGTCAGCCGCTCCAAGCAGGGTTTGCACGTTCAAGCCGTGAGCAAGATCGTCCACTGCCTGACCACCGACATCCGTCCGCCGCCCTTTGGCTCTGGCGGCGTGCGTTCGTACATCACTGGCGTGACCTCGGTCGACGGCACATTGGTACAGGTGCTGGACATCGAAAAAGTCATCCATGGCATCGCCCCGGCGCAGATCGAAACGGCCCCGACCGAACTGAGCATGGAAGACGCCGAAGTACTCGGCAACGCTCGGATCCTGGTGGTCGATGACAGCCAGGTGGCGTTGCAGCAATCGGTGCACACCCTGCGCAACCTCGGCCTGCAATGCCACACCGCGCGCAGTGCCAAGGAAGCCATCGACTGCCTGCTGGACCTGCAAGGCACGGCCCAGCAGATCAACCTGATCGTCTCGGACATCGAAATGTCTGAGATGGACGGTTACGCCTTCACCCGCACCTTGCGCGAAACCCCGGACTTTTCGCACCTGTATGTTCTGCTGCACACCTCTTTGGACAGTGCGATGAACAGCGAAAAGGCCCGTCTTGCCGGCGCGAACGCGGTACTGACCAAGTTCTCCTCGCCAGAACTGACCAAATGCCTGATCGAAGCAGCCAAGGCTGTCGCTGACCAAGGTCATTGAGGCTTGAGCAAGGACTTCTGCTTTCTGATGCGGCGCAACCTCGCTGAAGGTGTGCCCGCGATCACGTGGCCTAAGGGAATTGTCCTCACCGACTACCGCCCCGACCTGGCTGAAGCCGTTCATCGTCTGATGGAGCTGGGTTATCAGCAAGGTGGCGGTCGCGTGCCGGCACTCGACGTCTGGCAACAGCATTTTGAAACCGATCCTGAATATGATCCGAGCCTGTGCTTTATCGCTCTGGATGCCGAAGGTATCGTCGGCGTGTGCCAGTGCTGGACCAGCGCCTACATCAAAAACCTGGTGGTACATCCACGGGCTCAGGGGCAAGGATTAGGGCGCGCGTTGCTGCTACATGCTTTCAAGATATTTCAGCAACGACGCGAAGGTTTTGTGGATCTGAAGGTGCTGGAAGACAACCTTCGGGCGCAGCGTTTGTATGAAAACGCCGGAATGCGTGTGGTCCGCCGGGAACCGGTTCCGGCCTGACTGTGGCGAGGGGATTTATCCCCGTTGGGGCGCGAAGCGGCCCCCGTCCGTTCAGACAGACCGATTTGCCCGGTTTGACGACTGCTTCGCAGCCGAACGGGGATAAATCCCCTCGCCACAGTTCGCTCCCACAATGGATCTTTGTCTTACACAAATCTGTGTCCTATGCAGAGCCAATGTGGGAGCGAGCCTGCTCGCGAAGGGGCCGACACATTCAACCTGAAACCATCAGGCATACTCCAACCTTGGCCAAAACACCCCCAAGGATGCCCGATCCCATGAAAGCAGCACACCTGACTATCCTTTGCCTCACCGCTCTCGCCTCCCAGGCCCACGCCTCCAGCTCCGACGCCTGGGCCGCCTACGACAAAGCCGTGCTCGCCAGTTGCACCAAGGCCAGCGGTTTGACGAAAGCCAAACCCGTGGGCAACGCCGCGCAGTTCGATGACCGGGTTGGCTACACCGCACTTCTGTTGCAAGGCCAATACCCGCAAAAACACATGAAAGGCCAGCAAGGCACCGAACTGTGTCTCTACAACAAGAAAAGCAAAACCGCCTACGTCACCGAATGGGACTCCATCCGCCCAGCCGCAAAGGCGCAGTGACTGGCGCATAACTTGCTTCGATAGCGGCCTTTGCGGCGGCATTCTGTCGCCGTTTCATGTCCTTTTATGCGACTGGCCGTTCAATGAATACGACGTTTTCCTGCGTAGGCTGTGGCAAATGCTGCAACGACCACCATGTGCCCCTGACCCTGCCCGAAGCCCGGATGTGGGCGGCCGATGGCGGTCAGGTGATCGTGCTGGTGGAAGGTTTCCTGGGCAATGGTCTGGGCCTGCCCATGCAGCAACGCGAACACGCCGAACGCCGCTCGGTGAGGGTTCGAAGCGGTGCATCCGAGGCGTACATAGCCATCACCTTTGCCGCCTATAACGTCGGTCCTTGCCGGAATCTTGACGAAGACAACCTCTGCCGCATCTACGAGCGCCGGCCACTGGTGTGCCGCATCTACCCGATGGAAATCAATCCGCACATCCCCCTGAACATTGCCGTGAAGGAATGTCCTCCCGAGTCGTGGGAAAAGGGACCGGATCTGATTGTGGGGGGTGAATTGGTGGATCAGGAACTGGTCGGATTAATCCAGCGTTCCCGTCAGGCGGATCGCGATGACATTCGGACCAAGGATGCGATTTGCGCGTTGTTGGGGATTCGGACTACAGCGTTGAAGGGTGATGGCTTTACTGCCTATCTGCCGGACATGACCGCGTTTGCGAGGGTCATCGATCAGGTTGCGGCGCAGCCAGTGGTCGGGTCAGGCGCCGACTGGTTGTTTCATGTGTCGGGCGAGGACATTGCCGGGCAAGTGCAGGCGGCCGGGGCGCACGTGGCGACTGATGCTCCCGAGAACTACGCGTTCATTTCGTTGCGGGCAGCCTGAGACGCAGACTTCGGAGCCACTGCGCAACCCGTTGCGCAGTGGCTCGTCGTCAAAAGAATCAACTGGCCGTCACCGCCAGACATTCCACTTCTACCTGCGCGTTCTCGACCAACTTGCCGGCAAAGGTCGTACGTGCGGGCAAACGATCCGCCGGGAAGAAACTGCGATACACCGCATTCATGGCGGAAAAATCCCTTATGTCGGCAAGGATGACCGTGCATTTGGCCACTTGAGCCAGGGACGAACCGCTTCGTTGCAGCGCGGTACGCAAGTTCTCCATGACCTGGGTCGTCTGCGGGCCGATGCCGCCCTTCACCAGTTCACCATCAGTCCCTAGGCCGAGCACCCCGGAAAGGTAAAGGGTCTCGCCGACCTGCACCGCATCGGAGAATGCCAGACCTTCCTCATTCGGAAAGTAGCGTGGTGAGACTGGCGCTGCGGGCGGCAAATAACGCTGGGTAATCGCCTGGTACTGGCCATTTTGCTTAAGACGCTCAAGTGCCACATTCAGGTTATCGCGCAGCAGGGTGTCGGTTTTTCGCACAGCCATGGCCACGCCACTGCCCAACATGGGGTCCTTGAGCGCCGGACCGGCAAACTCGAAAGCTTGCCCTTGGGGCTGACTTAAAAGCACCTGGGTGATTTCAATCGAGTCTTGCAGGGTCGCGTCGAGCTCACCCGCCAGCAGGCTGGCGACCAATTGGTTGTTGAAATTGAAACTGCGCACCGTCACCCCGGCCGCCGCCCAGCGAGCCTTGGCGAAAGCCTCGCGACTTGTGCCCGAAAGGACGCCGACACGCTTGCCCTTGAGTGATTGCCCATCCGGCTGCAAATTCGAGCCCACGCGAGCCACCAGACGGTTACTCAAGGGATACAGGTCTTCGGTGAAATCAACCCGCTCGCGCCGCGCAGAGGTGGCGGTCATCGGCATAATCACGTCGAAACGGTTGGCTTCAAGGGCATGAATGTTGGTCGCGTAATCCTGATCGACCCAGACACAGCGGGATTTGAGTTCGGCACACAGCGCGTTGCCCAACTCAATGTTCAATCCGACCAGCTCACCCTTGTCGTTACGGCTCTCGAACGGCGGAACCAGCGCTTCGACACCGAAACGGATCTGCGGATCGGGCGCAGACGACATGCAGCCAGTGGTCAGGGCCACCAGCGACAGTAGAGAGAGGGTTTTTACCAGAGTCATTTTGGCGGCCTTCATCGAAAATTCACGGGCATGAATCTTCGACGAGTGGCCACCGACTTACCCAGAGGACGAATCGCCCATCTTTGTAGGAACTATCTCAATAACAGTAGGAACAATTACCGGTCATCAACAAAACGCCTGACAGTCAGCGTTTACCCATTGAGCGACGAGTGCCGGGAGGCGCGGCGCCGGGGGTTTTGGTATGGCCGTTCTTGGCGCCGTTCTTGTACCAGGGCTGACTGGCGTTCTTCGCTGCGGCCAGGTCGCCCGGCTTGAACGGGAACTTGAATGCCGGGATTTCGGCTTTGGTTTCGCTGTCTGCGCTGGAGTCGACGCTGTCTGGCAGATCTGCCTGGTCGTCGCTCAAAGCGTCGGTAACCGGCGGTTGTGTCGGGGAAGTCATGAAAGCTCCGGGTGATGCTATAGAGTCGGGCCCGGTCAGCGAGCCGCGAAAGGCGGCAGTATACCTGTGTCGGAAGCAGCAAGCTTCAAGCCGCAAGCGAGTCCGTCGGGTTTTGTGTCTTGCGCCAAGATCAAAAGATCGCAGCCTCAGCCAGCTCAGGGGGATCGGCTTCGATCCGCAGAGGTCCAAACTGACAGCGCCGTCAGTTAGCAGTCACCTTCCTGACGGGCGAACAGGTTTATAAAGGAAGGTATAACCTGAAAAAGCTCCAACCACCCAGCCCCGGCGCCCCACTCGCATGCGAATTCAGAAAAAACCCGCCCTGCTTGCCGCCCTTCTGATCGTTCTGGCAGCGCTGGGCCTGTGGTACGCCATCAAGCCCGCTACCCCCAAACTGACCGCGCCCTCTGCGATCCCCGTTCGGGTAGTGAACGTCGTCGAAAAAGATGTCCCCCGCTACGTCAGCGGCATCGGCTCGGTGCTGTCGCTGCACAGCGTGGTAGTGCGTCCGCAAATCGACGGCATCCTCACCAGGATCCTGGTCAAGGAAGGTCAACTGGTGAACAAAGGTGACCTGCTCGCCACCATCGACGACCGCTCGATCCGCGCCAGCCTCGATCAGGTCCGGGCGCAACTCGGCGAAAGCCAGGCGCAGCTGCAAGTCGCGCAGGTCAACCTCAAACGTTACAAGCTGCTGAGCGTGGACGACGGCGTATCCAAACAGACTTATGACCAGCAACAGGCGTTGGTCAACCAACTTAAAGCTACCGCCCAAGGCAATCAGGCCTCGATCGACGCCGCTCAGGTGCAGCTCTCCTACACACAGATTCGCTCTCCGGTCACCGGTCGAGTCGGTATTCGCACGGTGGATGAAGGCAACTTCCTGCGCATGACCGACGCCAAAGGCCTGTTCACGGTGACCCAGATCGACCCGATCGCCGTGGAGTTCTCCCTGCCACAGCACATGCTGCCGACCCTGCAGGGTCTGATCGGCGACCCACAACGTGCAAAAGTGAAGGCCTACATCGGCGCCTACACCGACGGCGAAACCGGCAATCTGCTCGGCGAAGGTCATTTGACCCTGATCGACAACCAGATCAACGCCAACACCGGGACCATCCGCGCCAAGGCTGAATTCGACAACCACGGGCAGAAGCTCTGGCCGGGCCTGCTGGTGACGGTAAAGATTCAGACGGCGCTGGATAAAGATGCGCTGGTGGTGCCACCCACTGTCGTACAACGCGGGCTCGATCAACATTTCGTCTACCGGGTCAACGGCGACAAGGTCGAAGCCGTTCAGGTGCAGATGGTTTATCAAGGCAGCGGCCAGGACCTCATCAAAGGCGTGAAACCGGGCGATGTGCTGGTCAGCGACGGCCAGTCGCGGCTCAAACCTGGCTCGACCGTGCAGGTAGTGACCGACCCACCGCAAGTGGTGCAATCGGAGCCGAAACCATGAAAGGACATGGCTCGGTTTCAGCGTGGTGCATCGATCACCCGGTGGCGACGATCCTGCTGACCTTTGCCTTGGTGTTGCTCGGTGTCATCGCTTTTCCGCGGTTGCCGATTGCACCACTGCCGGAAGCGGAGTTCCCGACCATCCAGGTGGCCGCGCAACTGCCCGGCGCCAACCCCGAAACCATGGCTTCGTCGGTGGCCACGCCGCTTGAAGTGCAATTCAGCGCCATCCCCGGCGTGACCCAGATGACCTCGAGCAGCGCCTTGGGCTCGACCATTCTGACCCTGCAATTCACCCTCGACAAAAGCATCGACACCGCCGCGCAGGAAGTTCAGGCCGCGATTAACACCGCCGCCGGCAAACTGCCCAAAGACATGCCAAACCTGCCGAACTGGCGGAAGGTCAACCCGGCCGACAGTCCGGTGCTGATCCTAAGCATCAACTCGCCGCAAATGCCCGGCACCGAAGTCAGTGACCTGGTGGAAACCCTGCTCGCCCGTCAGATCAGCCAGATCGACGGCGTAGGCAATATCAACATCACCGGTCAGCAACGTCCGGCGATCCGCGTGCAGGCCTCGGCGGACAAACTCGCCGCCATCGGCCTGACCCTGGCGGACATTCGCCTGGCGATCCAGCAGACCAGCCTCAACCTGGCCAAGGGTGCGTTGTACGGCGAGTCGAGCATTTCGACCTTGTCCACCAACGACCAATTGTTCCACCCCCAGGAATACGGTCAGCTGATTGTTTCCTACAAGGACGGCGCACCGGTTCATCTCAAGGATGTGGCCAAAGTCGTCAACGGTTCGGAAGATGCCTACATCCAGGCCTGGGCTGACGGTCAGCCGGGGGTGAACCTGGTGATTTTCCGGCAACCGGGGGCCAACATCGTCGCAACCGTGGACCGTATTCAAGCAGCCTTGCCGACGCTGGAGGCCATGCTGCCAGCCTCGGTGCAGGTCAAAGTGTTGGTCGATCGCACCCAGACCATCCGCGCTTCGTTGCATGAAGTGGAAGTCACCCTGCTGATCGCGATCCTGCTGGTGGTGGCGGTGATGGCGCTGTTCCTGCGGCAGTTGTCGGCGACCCTGATCGTCACGTCTGTGCTCGGTGTGTCGCTGATCGCCAGTTTTGCCCTGATGTACATCATGGGTTTCAGCCTGAACAACCTGACACTGGTGGCGATCGTGGTGTCCGTCGGGTTTGTGGTGGACGATGCGATTGTGGTGGTGGAAAACATTCACCGTCACCTGGAAGCCGGCGACGGCATGCGCGAGGCGGCGATCAAAGGTGCCGGCGAGATCGGTTTTACCGTGGTCTCGATCAGCTTCTCGCTGGTGGCGGCGTTCATTCCGCTGCTGTTCATGGGCGGCGTGGTCGGGCGGCTGTTCAAGGAATTCGCCCTGACCGCCACCTCGACCATCATGATTTCCGTGGTGGTGTCCCTGACGCTGGCGCCGACTCTGGCCGCGCTATTCATGCGCGCACCGGTGCATCACGCCCACGGCAAACCGGGTTTCGGCGAACGCTTGCTGGCGCTGTATGAGAAAGGCTTGCGCCGCGCCCTCGCCCATCAGAAATTGATGATCGGTGTGTTCGGCCTGTCCCTCGGCCTGGCGGTCGCCGGTTACATCTTCATCCCTAAAGGTTTCTTCCCGGTGCAGGACACCGGGTTCGTCCTCGGCACCACCGAAGCAGCGGCTGATATTTCCTACGGCGACATGGTGAAAAAACACCTGGCGATGGCCGAGATCGTCGCCGCCGATCCCGCCGTCGAGACGTTCTCCCATTCGGTCGGCGTTTCGGGCAGCAACCAGACCATCGCCAACGGCCGCTTCTGGATCTCCCTGAAAATACGCGGTGACCGCGATGTGTCCGCCAGCGAGTTCATCGACCGGATTCGCCCGCAATTGATGAAAGTCCCGGGCATCGTGCTGTACCTGCGCGCCGGGCAAGACATCAACCTCAGCTCCGGCCCGAGCCGCGCGCAGTACCAATACGTGCTCAAGAGCAACGACGGCGCGATCCTCAGCACCTGGACCCAGCGCCTGACGGAAAAACTGCGCGCCAACCCGGCGTTCCGTGACATTTCCAACGACCTGCAACTGGGTGGCAGCATCACCCACATCAGCATCGACCGCAGCGCCGCCGCGCGTTTTGGCCTGACCGCGAGTGATGTCGACGAAGCGTTGTACGACGCCTTCGGTCAGCGGCAGATCAATGAATTCCAGACCCAGACCAACCAGTACAACGTGATTCTGGAACTGGACACCCAGCAGCGCGGCAAGGCCGAAAGCCTCAACTATTTCTACCTGCGCTCGCCGCTGAGCGGGGAAATGGTGCCGCTGTCGGCCCTGGCGAAATTCGATGCGCCAACCATCGGCCCGTTGTCCATCGCTCACGACGGGATGTTCCCGGCGGCTAACCTGTCGTTCAACCTGGCGCCCGGCGTCGCGTTGGGTGATGCGGTGATCATGCTCGATCAAACCAAGACCGACATCGGCATGCCGACAGCCATCAGCGGTAATTTCCAGGGCGCGGCCCAGGCGTTCCAGAGTTCGCTGGCCAGCCAGCCTTGGCTGATTCTGGCGGCGCTAGTGGCGGTGTACATCATTCTTGGCGTGCTCTACGAGAGCTTCGTGCATCCGCTGACTATCATCTCGACGCTGCCGTCGGCGGGGCTTGGCGCGGTGATCATGTTGTGGATTTGCGGGCAGGACTTTTCGATCATGGCGCTGATCGGGCTGGTGTTGCTGATCGGCATCGTCAAGAAGAACGGCATCCTGATGATCGACTTTGCGCTGGACGCCCAACGTAACCGTGGCTTGCCTCCCGAAGCGGCGATCTTTGAGGCGTGTATCACACGATTCCGGCCAATCATCATGACCACCCTCGCCGCCCTGCTCGGCGCGCTGCCGCTGATGCTCGGCTACGGCACTGGCGCCGAATTGCGCCAGCCCTTGGGGATCGCGGTCGTCGGCGGCTTGCTGGTGAGCCAGGCGCTGACGCTGTTCACCACGCCGGTCATATACTTGTGGCTTGAGCGGCTATTCCACAGGCCCAAACCTGCGCCCGTACCGGCGTTGGCGACCACAGACTGAGGCGGGGTCATGCGCGTTCTGATTATCGAAGACGAAGAAAAAACCGCGGACTATCTGCACCGCGGCCTGACGGAACAGGGTTACACCGTGGACCTTGCGCGCGACGGCATCGAAGGTCTGCACCTGGCGCTGGAAAGCGACTACGCGGTGATCGTCCTCGACGTCATGCTGCCGAGCCTCGACGGCTTCGGCGTTTTGCGCGCCTTGCGTGCGCGCAAGCAAACCCCGGTGATCATGCTCACCGCCCGCGAGCGTGTGGAAGATCGCATCAAAGGCCTGCGCGACGGTGCCGACGATTACCTCGGCAAACCGTTTTCCTTTCTCGAACTGGTGGCACGCCTGCAAGCGCTGACCCGTCGCAGCGGCGGTCACGAACCGGTGCAGGTGAGCATCGCCGACCTATGGATAGATTTGATCAGCCGCAAAGCCAGCCGCGCCGGCACGCGCCTGGACCTGACCGCCAAGGAGTTCTCGCTGCTCAGCGTACTGGCCCGCCGTCAGGGTGAAATCCTGTCGAAAACCGCCATCGCCGAAATGGTCTGGGACATCAATTTCGACAGCGACGCCAACGTCGTCGAAGTCGCGATCAAACGCTTGCGCGCCAAGCTCGACGGGCCGTTCGAAGAGAAACTGCTGCACACGATTCGTGGCATGGGTTATGTGCTGGAGAGCCGTAGTGTCCAGTAATTCGATTGCGCTGCGCCTCAGCGGGATGTTCACGCTGGTGGCGCTTTTGGTGTTTTTGTTGATCGGCTGGGCGTTGTATCAGCAGGTCGATAAAGGCTTGGGTTTGCTGCCGGAAGCTGAACTGGACGCGCGTTACAGCGTGCTCGAATCCACCGTCGGCCGTTACGGCACGCCCGAGCATTGGGTGAAGATCAACAACAAACTCAAGCTGCTCGGAGAAGAAGACAAACGCATCAGCTTCTGGATCATCAGCGGTGATCCGCACTACGAATATGGCAACCTGACGCCGCAGATCCGCGCCTTTGCCGAAGGCCCGCTGGGCATGCGCGACATGCAATTGCCGGATCAGTCTTATCCACTGAAGGTGCTGGTCAGCCAGTTCCCGGCCAAGGATCAACGCCCGCCGTTGCGCTTCATGATCGGTATCGACACCGAGACGTTTCTGCAGACTCAACATCATCTGCTGATCGCCCTGATCAGCCTGGCAATCATCGGCGTATTGCTGGCGTCGGCCCTCGGTTATTGGGTGGCGCGGATCGGCCTCAAGCCGCTGATCAAATTGTCCCGGGAAGCCCAGCGATTGGCCCCACCGCTGTTGTCCGGTCGCCTGCAATTGTCGCCGCTGCCACCGGAACTGAATCAGTTCGTCAACTCGTTCAACTCGACACTGGAGCGGGTCGAACAGGCTTACTCGCGCCTTGAGTCGTTCAACGCGGACGTGGCCCACGAACTGCGTTCGCCCCTGACCAATCTGATCGGCCAGACCCAGGTTGCGCTGACCCGCGGGCGATCCGCCGAACACTATTTTGAAGTGCTGCAATCGAACCTCGAAGAGCTTGAGCGACTGCGCTCGATCATCAACGACATGCTGTTTCTCGCCAGCGCGGACCAGGGCAGCAAAGCCACCAAACTGACCTCCACCTCGCTGGCCGATGAAGTGGCGACGACGTTGGAGTACCTGGATTTCATTCTTGAAGACGCGCAGGTTCAGGTGCAGGTCAGTGGTGACGCGCAGGTGCGGATCGAGATCGCTCACCTGCGCCGGGCGTTGATTAATCTGCTAAGCAATGCGGTGCAGCACACCGAGCCTGGGCAGGTGATTGAGGTGCGAATCGAGGCTGAGGAGCATCAGGTGAGCATCGGGGTTGCGAACCCTGGGTCACCGATTGCCAGCGAGCATTTGCCGAGGTTGTTTGAGCGTTTTTATCGGGTCGATGCGTCGCGCAGCAACAGTGGTAACAACCATGGGTTGGGATTGGCGATCGTCAAGGCGATTGCGCTGATGCATGGCGGGGATGTGTTTGTGCGCAGTGATCAGGGGATAAATACGTTTGGGATTCACCTCCCCGTCTGATCCAACCCGGCCCACCTGGTGAAAGGGCTTTCGTGGCGAGGGGACTTGTACCTGTTGGGCTGCGAAGCGGCTCCAAAAATCTATAGCGTTACCGAAATCTTGCCAGCGCTACGCACTGGAACGGGGACAAGTCCCCTCGCCACTAAAGCCCCTTCACCACAGAAGTCCCCTCAGCCCAGCCAAACCTCGCACTGCGTCTGCAATGGGCGACCAACCGTGGCGGCAACGGCTACGGCGCGCCGGATCAGGACGCCGATGAATACCGTGTGATCGTCGACTACCCGCTCAATGTCTTCTAAGCTTCAATAAGCAAAAGGCCAGCATGTTTTGCTGGCCTTTTTTTTATCCGAGATTTATACAGGCGCTCCGAACGCAAACGGTTTCTGGGATTCTGCCCGAGTCTTGCAAAACACTTTCATAACGCCTCATTAGCAGAAGTCAGAACCATGAGTGTGAGCAGTGCAACATCTCACCATCCGATCCGGTCGACGCGGTCGGAGCGGCTTCTGGTTCTCGGCAGTTTGCTGCTGGTGATTGCGATATTGAGCATCGTGGCATTCCTGCTCATTCGCGAACGCGCCAATGCTGAACAATCTGCCACTCGCGCAGCAACCAATATCGTGCAATTGATCGACGCCGACGTGCTACGCAACGTCGAACTCTATGACCTGTCCTTGCTCGGCTTGATCGCAGCCTCGCAGCGTGAAGACCTCAAGAACGTTTCCCCTGCCATCCGCCATCTGGCCTTGTTTGACCGCGCCACTGCCGCGCCGTACAAGGGCGACATTTTGTTGCTGGACAACAAGGGCGACGTGATCGCCGACTCGGCCTCGGTGGAGCCCAGAAAGGGCAATTTTGCCGACCGCGAATACTTTCAGTCGCACGTAACCAATCGTGATCCGGGCATGCTCATCAGCCGTCCCTTCCGTTCCAGACAGGCTGAACATGAATGGCGAATCAGCTTCAGTCGCCGGATCAGCGGCTCACAGGGCGAATTTCTTGGCGTAGCCGAAGCCGCCATGCGTTTGAGTTATTTCGATCAGCTGTTCAACAGCTTGAGCATCGGTCGTGACAGCTCGGTCAACCTGATCAGCTCGGACGGGATACTTCTGGCTCAGGAACCCCGATTGGCCGAAGAGCTGATTGGCAAGGACTTCAGCAGCCGCCCCAACTTCCAGCGCATCGTCAAAGAAGGCAACGGCAGCTTCACCGGTGTTTCAAGCCGCTACAAGGACAAACGCCTGTACACGTTCTCCAAGGTGGGCAACTTGCCGTTGATCGTCATCGTTGCACTGTCCACTGATGAAGTATTTGCATCGTGGAAGCGTACGACGGTGGTGGTTAGCGTTGCGACTCTTGCGCTGTGCATCAGCTTGCTCTGGCTGACCTGGCTGCTCAGCCGGGAACTGCGCCTGCGCCACAACGCCGAACAGGAGCTGGCGCAACTGGCGGCCACCGATGCCTTGACCGGCCTGGCCAACCGCCGAACGCTGGATCAGGTCTTGCGTCATGAGTGGTTCCGCGCTCAACGTTCGGGCCAGCCATTGTCGCTGCTGATGATTGATGCCGACCACTTCAAGGCGTTTAACGATCGCCATGGGCATCAGGCTGGCGATGATGCGTTGCGCTCGTTGGCCAAGGTGATCTCCGACAATGTGCGGCGCCCAGCGGATTTGGTCGCCCGTTACGGTGGCGAAGAGTTTTCGGTGATTCTCGCGGAAACCGACAGCCAGGGTGCGCAACAGATTGCCGAACACATCCGTGCGACAGTGGAGCAATTGCCGCTGGTAGCAGGTGCCGAGTCACCCATTACTGTCAGTATCGGTATCAGCACCTGGACCACCTCCGCTGAGATCAGTCTGGAACAGCTATTGTTTGCAGCGGACAAGGCGCTGTATCAGGCCAAGGAAGCGGGCAGGAATCGGGTGGTCGCTGCAGATTGAAGATTTGTGTTGTGACGGATGGCCTCTTCGCGGGCAAGCCTCGCTCCTACGGGGTATACGTAACCCTTGTGGGAGCGAGCGGTGCGGCGATCCGACTTGCCCGCGAAGGGGCCATCACCAACACCGCATCACTTTCCCGCGGTCATAAAAAAAGGCCACCCGAAGGTAGCCTTTAAAAAACTAGAGAGGTTTTTTACTTACACGGCCGCAACTGGACGCATGTAAGAGATCGGTGCAGTGCTGGCGTCTTCGAAAGTCACGACTTCCCAAGCATCTGTCTGCTCAATCAACTTGCGCAGCAGCTGGTTGTTCAATGCATGTCCGGACTTGAAGCCCTTGAACTCACCAATCAGGCTATTGCCCAGCAGGTAGAGGTCACCAATTGCATCGAGGATCTTGTGCTTCACGAACTCGTCTTCATAGCGAAGCCCGTCTTCGTTCAGTACACCATCCGCGTCGACCACAATAGCGTTTTCAACGCTGCCGCCGAGTGCGAGGTTGTGCTTGCGCAGGTACTCGATATCACTCATGAAACCAAAGGTACGGGCGCGGCTGACTTCTTTAACGAACGAAGTACTGGAAAAATCCACGCTTGCACTTTGTGTGCGGTCACGGAAAACCGGGTGATCGAAATCGATCTCGAAGCTCACTTTGAAACCTTCGAAAGGGACGAAAGTGGCGCGCTTGTCGCCATCTTCCACTGTCACTTCCCGCAGGATCCGGATGAACTTCTTGGCAGCGTCCTGTTCTTCCAGGCCGGCCGATTGGATCAGGAATACGAAAGGTCCAGCGCTACCATCCATGATCGGAACTTCAGACGCGGAGAGCTCGACGTAGGCGTTATCGATGCCCAGGCCAGCCATGGCCGAGAGCAAGTGCTCCACCGTATCCACTTTGGTGTCACCACTGACCAATGTGGTCGACATCGTGGTTTCACCAACGTTTTCCGCGCGGGCAGGAATCTGCACCACAGGGTCGAGATCGGCACGAACAAACACAATGCCGGTGTCGATAGGTGCGGGCTTGAGGGTCAGGTATACCTTTTCCCCGGAGTGCAGGCCTACACCTGTAGCACGGATAATATTTTTCAGTGTGCGTTGTTTAATCATGGCTTGGGCCGCTTCAGCGCAAATTGCGAACTGGTATCAACAAAGGCTGGCGATGATAGCAGACCAGACCTTTGCTGAACACCAATCACCTTCATAGCCCTGATACATTCCATTAATCGGCCTGACGACGCAGGAAAGCCGGAATGTCCAGGTAGTCCAGATCATCTTGCGGATTCATCTTCGCGGCAGTCGCAGCACCGGCCTGAGCCTGGTTGCGCATGACGGTCGGACGGTCCAGGTCACGATAGTTTACCGCTGGCGCTTCCTGACGCGAAGGCGCTTGTTGCTGCGGTTGCGAAGCCACGGACGTGTGCATGGTGTTGTCGATGACCTTTACAGGCTTCTCGATTTTCGCGCCCAGGCCGGTGGCAACCACGGTTACGTGCAGCTCGTCGCGCATGTCCGGATCAATAACGGTACCGACCTTGACCATCGCGTGTTCGGAAGCAAAGGCTTCGATGATGCTACCCACGTCGGAGTACTCACCCAGTGACAGGTCAGGACCGGCGGTGATGTTCACCAGGATGCCGCGCGCACCTTGCAGGTTCACGTCTTCCAGCAACGGGTTGCGAATGGCCGCTTCGGTGGCCTCACGTGCACGGTTCGGACCGCTGGCGCAGCCAGTGCCCATCATCGCCATGCCCATTTCGCTCATCACGGTCCGTACGTCGGCAAAATCGACGTTGATCATGCCCGGACGCTTGATGATGTCGGAGATACCGCGAACGGCACCGGCCAGTACATCGTCGGCCTTGGCGAATGCGGACAGCAGGCTTGCGTCCTTGCCAAGGATGGTCAGCAGCTTCTCGTTGGGAATGGTGATCAACGAGTCGACGCTTTCAGACAGCAGACGGATGCCTTCATCGGCGATCTGCATGCGCTTGCGGCCTTCGAACGGGAACGGACGAGTCACCACCGCAACGGTGAGAATTCCCATTTCCTTGGCCACTTCAGCAATGATCGGCGCAGCACCGGTACCGGTACCACCGCCCATGCCAGTGGTGATGAACACCATATTGGTGCCCTGCAGGACTTCGGCAATGCGCTCACGATCTTCGAGAGCGGCCTGACGACCTACTTCAGGGTTGGCGCCAGCGCCGAGACCTTTGGTCACGCCGGTGCCCAGTTGCAGGATGGTCCGCGCGCCGATGCTTTTCAGCGCCTGGGCATCAGTGTTGGCGCAGATGAATTCAACGCCTTCAATGTTGCTCTTGACCATGTGATTGACGGCGTTGCCGCCGCCTCCGCCAACACCGATAACTTTAATAACCGGGCTTGCGGGGATGTTGTCTACGAGTTCGAACATTTTCCCTCTCCTTTCATTTCTCTAGTTTTTTCGCCTACTGCCTGTATCTACAACGGTGCTGCGGTAAATCTTCAGAAGTTGCCTTGTACCCAGCTCTTGAAGCGATCGAGCAAGGCGACTTTCGGTTCTTCATTGCTGTAGCTGTCGCGGCTGCTGATGCCCGAGAACGAAATCCCGTCGGACTGCTTCTGCAGGCCGTACATCAACAGGCCAACACCAGTGGAATAAATCGGGTTACGAACCACGTCGTCCAGGCCCTTGACGCCATGCGGCACGCCCAGGCGGACCGGCATGTGGAAGATTTCTTCGGCCAGTTCGACCGCGCCTTCCATCTTCGACGTACCACCGGTCAGCACGATGCCGGCCGGGATCAGGTCTTCGTAGCCACTGCGACGCAGTTCGGCCTGGATCAGCGTGAACAGCTCGTCGTAACGCGGCTCGACAACTTCGGCCAGGGCCTGACGGGACAGCTCGCGCGGTGGACGGTCGCCAACGCTTGGGACCTTGATGGTTTCACCGGCACCGGCCAGTTTGGCCAGGGCGCAGGCGTAGCGAATCTTGATTTCTTCGGCGTACTGGGTCGGAGTGCGCAACGCCATGGCGATGTCGTTGGTCACTTGATCGCCCGCAATCGGGATCACCGCGGTGTGACGGATCGCGCCTTCGGTGAAGATCGCGATGTCGGTGGTGCCACCACCGATGTCCACCAGGCACACGCCCAGCTCTTTCTCGTCGTCGGTCAGGACCGAATACGCGGAAGCAAGCTGCTCGAGAATGATGTCGTCGATTTCCAGGCCGCAGCGGCGCACGCATTTTTCAATGTTCTGTGCGGCGTTGACGGCGCAGGTGACCACGTGAACCTTGGCCTCCAGACGTACGCCCGACATGCCCAGAGGCTCGCGAACGCCCTCCTGGTTATCGATCACGTAATCCTGCGGCAGGGTGTGCAGCACGCGCTGGTCAGCCGGGATCGCTACAGCCTGAGCGGCGTCGAGCACGCGCTCAAGGTCGGCGGCGCTGACTTCGCGATCACGAATCGCCACGATGCCGTGGGAGTTCAGGCTGCGGATATGATTGCCAGCCACGCCGACGAACGCCGAGTGAATGCGGCAACCAGCCATCAGCTGCGCCTCTTCGATCGCACGCTGGATCGATTGCACGGTGGACTCGATGTTCACCACCACGCCTTTCTTCAGGCCACGGGATGGATGGGTACCGATCCCGACGATTTCCAGCGTGCCGTCGTCCGAAACCTCGCCGACCAGCGCCACCACCTTGGAGGTGCCGATATCGAGACCGACGATCATTTTGCCGCTTTGCACGTTTGCCATGGTCCTGCCTCTTCTTAATTCTTCGCGACAGCGGGTTGGGCTGTCGTGGGCGCTACAGGTTCCCGCCAGCCAACAGCGAGGCCGTTGGCGTAGCGCAGATCGATGCGCGCAATGTTCGTAATCTGTTCTTTAAGCGTCTTGTCATAGATGGCAATGAAGCGGCGCATCTTTTCCAGCAGGTTGCCGCGTCCCAGCAACAGTTCGATTCCCGGGCCCGCGCTGCCGGCGCCGGTAGTCAGGAACCAGCTGCCTCGATCACGCAACTCCAGGCGTGCGATCGAGAAGCCCAACGGCCTGAGCATCTGGCTCAGCACCTGGTATTGCTGCATCACTTGCTGTTGGGCCCGTTGTGGGCCGAACAGCTGTGGCAAGTGTTCGTAATTCGCCAGCTCACGCGGGGTGAACGCCTGACCCTGGTTGTTCAACAGCGACTCATCGCCCCAACGGGCCACCGGCAGTTGTTCTTCCAGGCGGATCACCACTTGATCCGGCCACACCCGACGCACTTCGGCGTGGGCAATCCAGGGCATCGTTTCAAGCTCGGTGCGCATGCTCGCCAGGTCGATGGTGAAGAAGCTCGACGCCACGTACGGGGCGATCCGCTGCTGCACCGCTTGCTGGCTGATGTAACTCAAGTCGCCCTGCACGTTGATCTTGGTGATCGGCCGATCGGCGTACGGCAGCAAACGCTGTGCGCCTTCGTAAGTGCCGAAACCCAGT
Organism: Pseudomonas sp. LS2P72; assembly: GCF_054897865.1. NCBI lineage: Bacteria > Pseudomonadati > Pseudomonadota > Gammaproteobacteria > Pseudomonadales > Pseudomonadaceae > Pseudomonas > Pseudomonas sp. LS2P72. Next base: position 1,656,731 of record NZ_CM142708.1, on the reverse strand, counting down.
GCGACCAGCAGCACCGGCCAGAACACGGATTTCAGAAATCCAAAATTGGCTTTCGGCAGGCGCGCAGACATTGGCTCTTTGGCCACCATTCGGCTGGCACCCCGCGGTACCGGCTTGCGGCCGGGTGGTGCGGAGGGCTGATGTCTCAGCTGTGCGCCTTGCATGCTCTTAACCTCGCGGCTCAATGCTTGCGGCCAGAATCGCCAGAACCAGTTGCTGGAAATCCAGACCGGCAGCACGAGCCGCCATCGGCACCAGACTGTGATCGGTCATGCCCGGTGCGGTATTGACTTCCAGGAACCAGAACTGCCCGTCGGCGTCCTGCATCACGTCAGCCCTGCCCCAACCGGCGATACCCAGCGCCTCACAGGCTTTCGCCGTGAGGTCCATCAGTTCTTTTTCTTTGCTGCTGTCCAGGCCACACGGAATCCGGTACTGGGTATCGGAAGCCACGTACTTGGCGTCGTAGTCGTAGAAACTGTGCGTTGTGCCCAGGGCGATCGGTGGCAACACCTGGTCACGCAGGGTGGCGATGGTGAACTCCGGACCTTGAATCCATTGCTCGACCAACACTTGCGAATCGTAGGTACTGGCCGCTTTCCACGCGTCGATCAACTCCGACGTGGAGGTCACTTTGGCCATCCCGATACTTGAACCTTCATGGGCCGGTTTGACGATCAAAGGGAAGCCCAGTTCCGTCGCCGCCGAAATACAATCGGCCTCGGAGCTCAGTACGGCATGGCGTGGCGTCGGAATACCGAGGCTGTGCCAGACCTGTTTGGTCCGCAGCTTGTCCATGGCCAGCGCGGAAGCAAGAATGCCGCTGCCGGTGTACGGAATACCCAGGCATTCCAGCAAGCCCTGCATGCTGCCGTCTTCACCGCCACGACCGTGGAGAATGATGAAGGCGCGATCGATTTTTTCGTTCAGCAGACGCTGCAAAAGATCATCGCCCACGTCGAGACCAAACGCGTCCACACCGGCGCTTAGCAGCGCGTCGAGAACCGCGTTACCGGACTTGAGAGAAACCTCCCGCTCGGCACTCTTGCCGCCGAAGAGCACGGCGACGCGGCCGAAATCTTTCGGCGCAAGAGTGGAGACGAGGTTGGCGTAAGCAGCAGTCATTTCAACTTCCCCACACTCGGCGCAGCAACGGCGCCTGCGAACAACGGACTTTTCAACAGTTTCGGCGCAAGACCACCGATGTCACCGGCGCCCTGGCACAACAGGATGTCGCCAGCACGCAGCAGCGGCTTGACGATGGGCGCGAGGTCAACACCGCGCTCGATGTAGATCGGGTCGAGCTGACCGCGCTGACGAATGCTGTTGCACAGCTTGCGGCTGTCGGCACCGGGGATCGGTTCTTCACCGGCCGGGTAGACTTCCATCAGCAGCAGAACGTTGGCGTCGGCCAATACATTGACGAAATCGTCGTACAGGTCGCGGGTGCGGCTGTAACGGTGCGGCTGGTAGACCATCACCAGACGGCGTTCCGGCCAACCACCGCGCACGGCTTTGATTACTGCCGCGACTTCGGTCGGGTGGTGACCGTAGTCGTCGACCAGCATCACGCTGCCACCTTCTACCGGCAGTTCGCCGTAGACCTGGAAGCGTCGGCCCACACCCTGGAACCCGGACAGCCCCTGGACAATGGCTTCATCGCTGACGCCTTCATCGGTGGCGATGCAGATGGTTGCCAGTGCGTTCAACACGTTGTGGTTGCCCGGCATGTTCACCGAGACATCCAGCGGATCGCGATCAGGACGCAGCACGGTGAAGAAGGTCTGCATGCCCTGCTGGCGCACATTGATTGCGCGTACATCGCAGTCGTCGCCGAAGCCGTAAGTGACGGTCGGACGTTTCACCTGCGGCAGGATTTCACGCACCACCGGATCGTCCAGGCACACCACCGCCAGACCGTAGAACGGTAGGTTGTGGAGGAACTCGACGAAGGTTTTCTTCAGTTTGTTGAAGTCACCGCCGTAGGTCGCCATGTGGTCGGCGTCGATGTTGGTGACCACGGCCACCAGCGGCTGCAAGTGCAGGAAGCTCGCATCGCTTTCGTCGGCTTCGGCGATCAGGTAACGGCTGGTGCCGAGCTGGGCATTGGTGCCCGCGGCATTCAGCCGGCCACCGATGACGAATGTCGGATCGAGCCCACCGGCGGCAAACACCGAAGCGATCAGGCTGGTGGTGGTGGTTTTGCCATGGGTACCGGCGACGGCGATGCCGTGGCGGTAGCGCATCAGCTCAGCCAGCATTTCAGCGCGTGGCACTACCGGAATGCGAAGTTCCAGAGCGGTGGCGACTTCCGGGTTGGAGGTGTTCACGGCACTGGAGGTGACCAGCACATCGGCGGTCGCGGCGTTCTCGGCGCGGTGGCCGATAAAGATCTGGGCGCCGAAGGACTCGAGACGCTCGGTCACCGGCGAAGCTTTCAGGTCGGAACCGGACACTTCATAGCCCAGGTTCAGCAACACTTCGGCAATGCCGCACATGCCCACGCCGCCGATTCCGACGAAGTGGATGCGACGGATGCGGCGCATTTCCGGTTGCGGCATGGCTTTCTTATTCTCAACCATGGGCCACCTCCAGGCAGGTATCGACCACGTTACGGGTTGCATCGGGTTTGGCCAGGCGGCGGGCCGCGGTCGCCATGTCGGTGAGTCGTTGTGGTTGCATCAGGACCTCTGTCAGGCGTGCGGCAAGATCCGCTGCGCCAGTCGTTCTTTGCGGCATCAGGAAGGCAGCGCCTTCACGGGCCAAATAATCGGCGTTGCGGGTCTGGTGATCGTCGATTGCGTGAGGCAAAGGCACCAGCATCGAGGGCAGACCGGCGGCGGCCAGTTCACTGATGGTCAACGCGCCTGCGCGGCACACCACCAGGTCGGCCCAGCCATAGGCTTGGGCCATGTCTTTGATGAAAGGCTGCACTTGCGCCTCGACGCCAGCTGCGCGGTAGCGCTCTGCAGTCACTTCATCGTGGTTTTTGCCGGCCTGATGAAACACTTCCGGGCGCAGGTCGGGGGCGACTTGCGACAGGGCTTCAGGCAGCAACTTGTTCAACGGTTCTGCGCCCAGGCTTCCACCCAGTATCAGCAAACGCGCCTTGCGACCGGCCAGGGCCTGTCGCGGTGACTCGAGGAACAGTTCGGTGCGCACCGGGTTACCGGTGGTCCGACGGCTGCCCGACAGGGTAAAGGTGTCGGGGAACGCTTCACAGACTCGGGCGGCCAACGGCACCAACAACCGATTGGCGGTACCGGCCACGGCGTTCTGCTCGTGAACGATCACCGGTACGCCGGCCAGTTTGGCTGCAACGCCACCAGGACCGGTCACATAACCACCAAAGCCGACGACACACACCGGCCGTAGCTGGCGAATGATCGCCCGCGCCTGCCAGATCGACTTGAGCAACATGAACGGTGCCTTGAGCAGGGACAGCTTGCTCTTGCCGCGCAGACCGCTGGCATTGATTCGATGCAGTTCAATGCCGGCCACCGGAACCAGTTCGTTCTCGATGCCGCGCGGGGTCCCGAGCCAATGCACGGTGTAACCACGGGCCTGGAATTCGCGAGCACACGCCAGCGCCGGGAACACGTGGCCACCGGTGCCGCCGGCCATGATCAATACGTTAGCGCCCATGGGTCGGCTCCTCGGCGAAGTCGCTCTCATGGAACTCCATCTCTTCGCTGCCCAAGTGGGTTCGACTTTCCCATTCGATGCGCAGCAACAAACCAAGACAGGCACAACAGATCACCAACGAGCTACCGCCGTAACTGAGGAACGGCAAAGTCAGGCCTTTAGTTGGCAGCAGACCGACGTTCACCCCGATGTTGATCAGGAACTGACCAATCCACAGGAACGACAAGCCATACGCGATGTAGGCAGCGAAATATTGCTTGGCCTTCTCGGCCCAATAACCGATGTACATGCCACGGATACAAACAAAGACGAACAACGCTACCGTGCACAAAGAACCCACGGCACCCAGCTCTTCGGCCAGGACCGAGAACACGAAGTCGGTGTGAGCTTCCGGCAGGTAGAACTGTTTCTGCACGCTGTTGCCCAGGCCAACGCCCAGCCATTCGCCGCGACCAAAAGCGATCAACGCTTGAGACAACTGATAGCCGGCACCGAACTGGTCGGCCCACGGATCCGCGAAGTTGGTCAGACGCGCCATTCGATACGGCTGCACTTGAATCAGCAACACCACCGCCGCGACCGCCAGGACAACCATCAGGGAAAAACGGAACAGCCCGACTCCGCCGAGGAACAGCATCGCCGCAGCAGCCCCCATCATCACGACGGTGGCGCCGAAGTCCGGTTCCATCAGCAACAGACCCGCCATTGGCAGCAGGACGATGAACGGCTTGAAGAAGCCCATCCAGCTTTCACGCACTTCTTTCTGGCGACGCACCAGGTAACCGGCCAGGTAAATAACGACAAATACCTTGGCGATCTCGGAAGGCTGAACGTTGAAGAAACTGAAGCCGATCCAGCGCATCGAACCGTTCACTTCTCGGCCGATCCCCGGGATGATCACCATCACCAGCAAACCGAACGCACCAATCAGCATCAGCCAGCCCAGGCGTTGCCAGGTGGCGATCGGAATCATCATGGTGACGATGCAGGCACCCAGGCCCAGCACGATGTAGATAAGGTGGCGAATCATGTAATACAGGGCACTGCCCGACTGCACCGCCGCCACTTCGGTCGATGACGATGCAATCATGACCAGCCCGAGGCCGATCAATGCCAGGCAGCCGGCGAGCATCGGGAAGTCGAGGTCGATGCCGCGCCCGGTGATGATCGGCGACGGGTACGGCTTGATGATATTCAGGAGGCTCATGCCAGATCCTCCACAGCGCGGACGAACTGGTGACCACGGTCTTCGTAGTTCTTGAACATGTCGAAACTGGCGCAGGCCGGCGACAACAACACGGCGTCGCCCGTCTCTGCGATGGCGCGGCATTGCTCGACCGCTTCGATCAGCGAGTTGACGCGAATCAGTGGCACGGCATCGCCGATGGCCTGAGCGATCAGCTCGGAGTCGCGCCCGATCAGCACCACAGCGCGGCAGTTGGCCGCCACCGGATCACGCAGGTCCTTGAACTCGGCACCCTTGCCGTCGCCACCGGCGATCAGCACGAGCTTGCCGTCGATGTCCGCGCCCAGGCCTTCGATGGCAGCCAGTGCGGCGCCGACGTTGGTAGCTTTGGAATCGTTGTAGTAGCTCACGCCATTCAGGTCACGGACCCATTGGCAACGATGCTCAAGCCCGGCAAAAGTACGCAGGCTCGACAGCATGGCGTCGAACGGCAAACCGACGGCGTGGCCCAGGGCCAATGCCGCCAGGGCGTTGGACTGGTTGTGGGCGCCGCGAATTTTCAACTCGCGCACCGGCATCAGGTTCTGGAATTCGAAGGCCAGGTACTTCTCGCCGTCCTCTTCGCGGATACCGAACGCCTTGAAATCGGGCTTGCTCAAACCGAAGGTCCAGCATGGCTGGCCTTCGCCCATCAGCGGACGGCTCAGGGCATCCTGACGGTTGACCACAAACTGCTTCGCACCCCGGAAGATCCGGTGCTTGGCCAGGTGATAGGCCGGCAGACCGCTGTAGCGGTCCATGTGGTCTTCGCTGACGTTGAGCACGGTCGCCACTTCGGCGTTGAGCTGATCGGTGGTTTCGAGTTGGAAGCTCGACAGTTCCATCACGTACAGCTCGACGTCGTCGCTGAGCAGGTCCAGCGCCGGCGTGCCGAGGTTGCCACCGACGGCGACACGCTTGCCGGCCGCTGCGGCCATCTCGCCCACCAATGTGGTGACGGTGCTTTTCGCGTTGGAACCGCTGATGGCAACAATCGGCGCCTTCGCATTACGCGCGAACAGCTCGATGTCGCCGGACAATTTCACGCCACGGGCGGCGGCAGCCTGCAGGGCCGGGGTCGCCAGCGCCAGGCCGGGACTCACGTAGAGCTCGTCGGCGCGGCACAAGAATTCGACGTCCAGCTCGCCACAACGCACTTCCACGTGCGGATAGTCACGCTTGAGCGTGGCCAGTTCCGGTGGATTTTCCCGCGTATCGGCGACAGCAAACGACGTGCCCCGGTTCGCCAGGAAGCGAACCAGGGACATGCCGCTCTTGCCGAGGCCGACAACGATGCGGAAGTGGTCAGAAGCGATCAGAGACACTCGTTCTACCTCAGCTTCAGGGTGGCAAGGCCAACCAGCACGAGAATCACGGTGATGATCCAGAAGCGGACGATCACGCGTGGCTCGGGCCAGCCCTTGAGTTCAAAGTGGTGGTGAATCGGTGCCATGCGGAACACACGGCGACCGGTGAGCTTAAAGGAAGCAACCTGGATGACGACGGACAGGGTCTCCATCACGAACACGCCGCCCATGATGAACAGGACGATTTCCTGACGGACGATCACCGCGATGGTGCCCAGTGCCGCGCCCAGCGCCAGTGCGCCGACGTCGCCCATGAACACCTGAGCCGGATAGGTGTTGAACCAGAGGAACCCGAGGCCCGCGCCGATCAAGGCGCCGCAGAACACGATCAACTCACCTGCGCCCGGCACATACGGAATCAGCAGGTATTCAGCAAACTTCACGTTACCCGACAGGTAGCAGAAAATGCCCAACCCGCCGCCGACCATGACGGTGGGCATGATCGCCAGACCGTCGAGGCCGTCGGTCAGGTTGACCGCGTTGCTCGAGCCGACGATCACGAAGTAGGTCAGGACGACGAAGCCTATGCCCAGCGGAATGCTGTGGTCCTTGAGCATCGGCAGGATCAGGGTGGTTTCCACCGGTGTCGCTGCGGTCATATAAAGGAAGATCGCCGCGCCCAGGCCGAACACCGATTGCCAGAAGTACTTCCAGCGACTCGGCAAGCCACGGGAGTTCTTCTCGATCACTTTGCGGTAGTCGTCGACCCAGCCGATCGCGCCGAACAACAAGGTCACCAGCAACACGGTCCAGACATAACGGTTGCTCAGGTCAGCCCACAGCAAAGTACTGACGCCGATGGATGACAGAATCAGTGCGCCGCCCATGGTCGGGGTGCCCGATTTGGACAGGTGCGATTGTGGACCGTCGTTACGAACGGATTGACCGATCTGACGGTTCTGCAAAGTGCGGATCATCCACGGGCCAAAGCACAGCGACAAAACCAACGCGGTCAGCACACCGAGAATCCCGCGCAGGGTCAGGTACTGAAAGACAGCGAAGCCTTTGTAGAACTGTTGCAGATACTCCGCTAGCAGCAGCAGCATTAATGTTTCTCCAGGCTGGTCCCGCACAAAGCGGCGACGATGTTTTCCATCGCAGCGCTACGCGAGCCCTTGATCAAAATGGTGGTGTTAGTGTCTTGCTCGGCGCCGAGAGCCTTGATCAGTTCAGCCTGAGTGCTGAAGTGAAAGGCCTGTGGACCGAAAGCGTTCACGGCGTGAGCCATCATTGGCCCGACAGCGTAAAGCGCGGAAACCTTGCCGCGGGCGTACTCACCCACATCGCGGTGCCCCTGCTCCGCCCAATCGCCCAACTCGCCGATATCCCCGAGCACCAGAACGGTGCGGCCGGAAAAGCCGGCGAGTATATCAACGGCGGCGCACATAGAGGTGGGGTTCGCGTTGTACGTGTCATCGATTACGCGGATGCCATTGCTGGCCAGTTGCGCGACGGTGCGGCCCTTGACCGGTTGCACCGCGCCGAGGCCGGTGGCGATGCCGAACAGCGACACGCCCAGCGCATGGGCGGCTGCGGCGGCGGCCAGGGCATTGGCGACGTTATGGGTGCCGAGCAGGTTCAGTTGAACGCGCTCCATACCTTCAGGAGTGTGCAGGTTGAACGCCGGGCAACCGCGAGCGTCGCGGTCCAGATCGCTGGCGTAGAAATCGGCGCTGACATTGCTCAGGGCGAAGGTCAGCACTTTGCGACCGGCAGCGCGGGTCTTCCAGATGTCGAATGCCTTGTCGTCAAGATTGAGAACGGCGACGCCATCGGCATCCAGCCCTTCAATAATCTCGCCCTTGGCTTCAACGATTTTTTCCGGCCCGCCGAACTCGCCGACGTGGGCGGTCCCGGCGTTGTTGAGCACAGCCACATGAGGCTTGGTCATGCCGACGGTGTAGGCAATTTCGCCGAGACGCGAAGCACCCAGTTCGATCACCGCAGCGGCGTGTTCCGGTGCGAGCTCGAGCAGGGTCAGCGGAACGCCGAGATCGTTGTTCAGGTTGCCGCGGGTCGCCAACACCGGACCGCGCGTGCGCAGGATGCTGGCGAGCATTTCCTTGACCGTGGTCTTGCCGCTGGAACCGGTGATCGCTGCGACAGGGTTGGTGTAAGCCGCACGGTTCAACGCGCCGAGTTGCCCCAGCGCCTGACGAGAATCTTTCACCAACAATTGCGGCAGTGTGCTGTCGGCGACTTCGCGCTCGACCAATGCTGCTACGGCGCCTTTTGCGGCGACGTCATTGAGATAGTCATGACCATCGAAGCGCGGGCCGGTCAGGGCGATAAAGAGCTGGCCTGGTTTGATCGCGCGGCTGTCGATGCTGACACCGTCGAAGCTGGCATCGGCAGTGACCAGGCGGGCATTCAGCGCGCTGGTCAGTTCACTCAGTTTCAAGGCTTTAAGCATGGGCCACCTCCCACGCGGTCAAGGCGTGATCGGCCTCGACCAGATCGGAGAAAGCGTGACGCTGGCCGTTGATTTCCTGATAGTCCTCGTGACCTTTGCCGGCCAGCACAATCACGTCATCCGCCGAAGCGCTGGCGATCAACTGGGCAATCGCCTGGCCACGGCCAGCGACGAAGGTAACTTTATCCACAGCGGTAAAACCGGCACGGATGTCGTCGAAGATCACTGCCGGGTCTTCGGTACGCGGGTTGTCATCGGTCACCAGCACGCCGTCAGCCAGACGCTCGACCACTTCAGCCATGAGCGGACGCTTGCCGCGATCGCGATCACCACCGCAACCGAACAGGCACAGCAAACGGCCTTTGGCGTGAGGGCGCAGGGCCATCAAGACTTTTTCCAGCGCATCCGGTGTGTGGGCGTAATCGACCACCACCAGCGGCTGAGTACCGCCGCCGAGGCGCTGCATGCGACCGGCCGGGCCTTCGAGTTTCGGCAGCACGTTGAGGATTTCGTCCAGCGCGTAGTCCAAACCGAGCAAGGCACCGACCGCGGCCAGCACGTTGCTCAGGTTGAAGCGACCGAGCAAGGTGCTGCGCAGATGATGCTCACCCTGCGGCGTGACCAGCGTGGCGCGCACGCCTTCGTCGTCGAACTGCGCTTCACGGCAATAAAGGTAGGCACTGGAGTCTTCCAGGCTGTAGGTGATCAAGCGCGACTCGCGTTTATCGGCTGCCAGTTCGCGGCCGAATTCGTCGTCGAGGTTAACCACCCGGCACTTCAAATCATTCCAGGCAAACAGCTTGGCCTTGGCTTCGCCGTAGGCTTGCATGGTGCCGTGGTAATCCAGGTGATCGCGGGACAGGTTGGTCATCACCGCCACATCGAACGCCAGTGCGGTCACGCGCCCTTGATCCAGACCGTGGGAAGAAACTTCCATGGCAACGGCTTTGGCACCGGCCTTTTTCAGGTCGGCGAGGGTTGCCTGCACGGCGATCGGGTTCGGCGTGGTGTGCAAGCCGCTTTCGAGCGCGCCGTAGAAACCGGTGCCCAACGTGCCGACGATGCCGCAATGTTGGCCGAGCAAATCCAAGGCTTGCGCAACCAACTGCGTCACGCTGGTTTTGCCGTTGGTGCCGGTCACGCCGATCAGGTTCAGGTGACGACTAGGGTCACCGTAAAAACGCCCGGCGATGTCCGAGAGCTGCGCCGCCAGTCCTTTGACCGGAATCAGCGGTACATCGGTAATCGGCAATACAGTGGCGCCTTCGACTTCATACGCCACAGCGGCAGCGCCGCGTTGCAAGGCGTCGGCAATGTGCGCGCGACCGTCGAATTTGCCGCCAGGGACGGCGAGAAACAGATCGCCAGCCCGCACGTTGCGGCTGTCCAGGGTCAGTTCGCGGATCAACAGATCGCGGCCGGCGTGGGCGAAAATCTTGTTCAGACTCAGAGACATCAGCCTCGCCCTCCATTGGCTTTCAGCGGAACGACCGGTACTGCGTTCGCTTGTTGAGTAGGTGGCAGGTTGTCCGGGGTGATATTCATCAGACGCAAGGTCCCGGACATCACTTTGCTGAACACCGGCGCCGATACCAGACCACCGTAGTAGCCGGCCTTGGTCGGTTCATCGATCACCACCACGATGGCGTAGCGCGGATCGCTCATCGGGCCGAAGCCGGCGAACAGCGAGCGGTAGGAATTCTCGGCGTAGCCTTTGGTACCGACCGACGTTTTGCGCGCGGTACCCGACTTGCCGCCCACGTGATAAGCCGGCACTTGCGCACGGAATACACCGCGCGGGGCTTCGATCACTTGCTGCAGCATGGTTTGCATGGTTTTCGCGACAGCTTCCGGCAATACCTGTGTGGTTTGCGGCGCCTTGTCGGTTTTGATCAGGGTCAGCGGCGCGAGGCGACCATTGTTGGCCAGGGCCGAGAAGGCGTGGACCAACTGGATCGCAGTCACGGAAATACCGTAGCCGTAAGACAGCGTGGCGGTTTCAGCCTTGCGCCATTCGCGGTAGTTCGGCAGGTTGCCGACGCGCTCGCCCGGGAAGCCCAGGCCGGTGTCCTGGCCGAGGCCGACTTTTTGCGCCAGGCGGAAAATCGTTTCGCCGCCGATATCGAAGGCGACCTTACTCATGCCGACGTTACTGGAGTTGATCAGGATGCCGGTCAGGTCGAGCACCGGCCCTTCGCTCTTGGATACGTCCTTGATGGTGTATTTACCAATCTGCAAGGTGCCCGGGTACACCTCGACGGTATCGGTCGGCTTCCAGCGCCCGGTTTCAATCGCGGCGCTCATCGAGATCGCTTTCATCGTCGAACCCGGTTCGAACACGTCGATCATCGCGCGGTTACGCATCATCGCCGGTTGCAGGTTGCGACGGTTGTTCGGGTTGTAGGTCGGCTGGTTGACCATGGCGAGGATCTCGCCGCTCTTCACGTCCATGATCACCAGGCTGCCGGCCTTGGCGCCGTTCTCGATGATCGCGTTACGCAGTTCACGGTTGGCCAGGTATTGCAGACGCAGGTCAATGGACAACGCCAAGGGCTTTCCGGCCTTGGCGTTTTTGGTGACCTGAACATCCTTGATAAGTCGGCCACGCCGATCCTTGATCACTTGTCGCTTGCCAGGGACACCGGCCAGCCATTCGTCGTAGGCCAGCTCGACGCCTTCGCGACCGTGGTCATCGATGTCAGTAAAACCGACCATATGGGCCGTGACTTCACCGGCCGGGTAGAAACGCCGGAATTCTTCGATGCCATAAACGCCCGGCACTTTCAGATCGAGCACGGACTGGCCTTGTTCGGGGGTCAGCCCGCGCACCAGGTAAATGAATTCTTTGTTGGCCTGGGCCTCGAGACGTTCAGCCAGGGCTTTCGGGTCCTGCCCCAAGGCGGCCGCCAGTGCAGGCCACTTTTCTTTGGCCGTTTGCATTTCCTTGGCATTGGCCCAAAGGGTGGTGACTGGGGTACTCACGGCCAAAGGCTCGCCGTTACGGTCGGTGATCAGACCACGGTGAGCCGGAATAGGAATATGACGAACACTGCGCGCATCGCCCTGACCTTTAAGAAAGGCACGGTCGACTACTTGCAGATCGATAATGCGCCAGGCAATCGCCGCGACCATGACGCCGAGCAAACCCACCACCAGGCGGAACCGCCAAGGAAAGAGTGCGCCCTCGAGTTTCATCATGGCGCCACCATCTGCACTTCAGCTGCGCCAGGAATGCGCATCTTCAGTTGCTCGGTGGCCAGGACTTCGATACGGCTGTGGGCGGTCCAGGTGCTCTGTTCGAGAATCAAACGGCCCCACTCCGCTTGCGCCTTGTCGCGCACGCTCAACTCGTTGTACAGCGAATTCAGCAGCTGCCGGTTCCAGTGGGCGCTGTAGGAAACGCCGATGGCCGACACGAGCACACCAATAAACAGCAGAAACATGAAAAAGCTTCCGCCGGGAAGTGGCTTGGCGAAAAGCTTGCTCACCGCAGCTTCTCCGCGACGCGCATGACGGCGCTACGGGAGCGTGGGTTGGCTTTGAGTTCGGCCTCGGAGGCGGACTGCGCTTTGCCATGGATTTTGATGATGGGTTCGAAGGCGACGTGACGTACCGGCAGGTTGCGCGGCAAGTTGTCGGCTTCACCTTTCACCAGTTTGCGCATGAACAGTTTGACGATGCGGTCTTCCAGCGAGTGGAAGCTGATGACGACCAGACGGCCGCCGACTTCCAGGCATTCCAGAGCGGCTTCGAGGCCGGCTTCCAGATCACCCAGTTCGTTGTTGACGTGAATACGCAAGCCCTGGAACGCACGGGTCGCCGGGTTTTTGCCCTTTTCCCATGCAGGGTTGGCGACTTTCAGGACTTCAGCCAGATCGGCAGTGCGCTCGAACGGCTTTATGTCGCGACGCTCGGCCACGGCACGGGCCATGCGGCCGGAGAAACGTTCTTCGCCGTATTGCTTGAACACCCGGGCGATTTCTTCCACCGGGGCGGTGTTGACGAATTCGGCCGCGCTGATCCCGCGGGACGGGTCCATGCGCATGTCCAGCGGGCCATCATTGAGGAAACTGAAGCCGCGCTCAGGGTCGTCGAGCTGCGGCGAGGACACGCCGAGGTCGAGCAAAACGCCGCTGACCTTGCCGTCCAGACCACGTTCGGCGACTTCCGAACCGAGCTCGGCAAAGCTGCGCTGTACAACGACAAAGCGGCCGTCTTCGGCCGCTAGCGTTTGCCCGGTGGCAATCGCTTGAGGATCTTTATCGAATCCGAGTACCCGGCCATCGGGGCCGAGTTGGCTGAGGATCAACCGGCTGTGTCCGCCGCGCCCGAACGTACCGTCCAGATAGCAGCCATCAGGACGTACGGCGAGAGCCTCCACGGCTTCGTCAAGCAGTACGGTGATGTGGTTAAAGCCGCTATCAATAGTCACAGGATCAAATCACGCAGTTCATCAGGCATGGCGCCCGGTTGTTGAATGGCAGCCAGATCAGCGGCAGAAACCGCATCCCAGGCATCCTCGTCCCACAATTGGAACTTGTTCAGTTGGCCTACCAACATCGCGCGCTTATCCAACCTGGCATATTCACGAAGACGCGGCGGAACCAGAAAACGACCACTACCATCGAGCTCGAGGTCGACGGCATTACCAATCAGTAAACGTTGCAGGCGGCGGTTCTCTTCGCGAAGCGAAGGCAGTGCGCGCAGTTTGGTTTCAATAATTTCCCACTCATCGAGGGGGTAAACACACAAACACGGATCAACGGCATCAATTGTGACGATTAACTGACCAGAACTACGCGAAACGAGCTCGTCACGGTACCGGCTCGGCATAGCGAGACGGCCCTTTGCATCGAGACTGATAGCGTTAGCTCCGCGAAACACGTCAGCGTTTCTCCAAATATTAGCGTTTTGAGCTCAAAAAACCCACTTCATGCCACTTTCCGCCACTTGCGCACACTATAGGAATGCGGCCACCGCACCGTCAAGGCGCGGATTAAAGGAAAAGCCTTACAGAACTGAGATTTAGGAGCGCAAAAGGAGGGGTAGCGAGAATCTGAGGTGTCATCCTGCTCAACAACTTGAACCAGCACTGAAGGCTGCGCTCGAAAGTTAAAGTAATTTATTAAGAGTAAGATTTTTTTGGTATTACGAAAGTGCTTCTGCTGTTGATTCTGTAAGGAGGGGAATTGCTACTACAGGCGCCCTGCTCAATTGATTAAAGCAGGGAGGGGAAAAAGGTGGAGAGTCGATCTGTAAGCCGGGTTCTGTCTTGAACAGTCATTCGTCTACGATGGCCATCACTGGACATCTTTAGCAACCTACCCGGTCCCAGCGCGGGCCACGCCTTGGGACCCTATTTGGTCTTGCTCCAAGTGGGGTTTACCTAGCCACGAACTGTTGCCAGTCGCGCGGTGCGCTCTTACCGCACCTTTTCACCCTTACCGGCGCCGAAGCGCTTAGGCGGTTATTTTCTGTGGCACTTTCCGTAGGCTCACGCCTCCCAGGCATTACCTGGCACTTCGCCCTATGGAGCCCGGACTTTCCTCCCCCCCCTAATTTTCATAGAGGGCAGCGACTGTCCGATCGACTCTCCGCCGCGAAGATTAACGGCAGAGCAGCCGAAGGACAAGCGCTAAACGCCTCGGGCTACGCCTGCACGTCGGTTTTTACTCGCCCTTCTGTTTGTCCAGCGCGACCTGATAGAGCACATTCTTGCGCTCGCCGGTAATTTGCGCCGCCAACGCCGCGGCTCGCTTGAGCGGCATCTCTTCAAGCAACAGATTCAGAATGCGCATCGCTTCACTGCTGACGGCGTCCTCGGTCTCGGGGGCAGACCAACCCGCCACCAACACCACGCATTCACCGCGCTGCTGATTACTGTCTGACTCGACGAACTCGCGCAACTCGGCCAGCGGCAAGCCCTTAAGGGTTTCAAAGGTTTTAGTGATTTCACGGGCCAGCAAAGCCGGGCGCTCCCCACCAAACACCAACTCCATGTCTTGAAGGCACTCAAGGATCCGGTGCGGGGCTTCATAAAAAATCAGCGTGCGCGGTTCTTCCTTTACCAACTCAAGACGGGCGCGTCGACCGACAGCCTTGGCCGGCAGAAAGCCTTCGAAGATGAAACGGTCCGACGGCAACCCCGCCGCCGACAACGCTGCAATCAACGCGCAGGCGCCCGGAACCGGCACCACATTGATACCCGCAGCACGCGCCTGACGCACCAGGTGATAACCCGGATCGGAAATCAACGGCGTGCCGGCATCTGAAATCAGCGCCACATCGTCGCCGGCGAGCAAACGGGTGATAAAGCGGCTACCTTCATCCCGCTCATTGTGTTCATGACAGGCTGCCAGCGGTGTAGGAATGCCGAAATGTTGCATCAATCGCTGAGAGTGGCGGGTATCTTCGGCCGCAATCAGGGCGACCTCGCGCAGGATTTTCAGCGCACGCGCGCTGATGTCGTCCAGGTTGCCGATGGGCGTCGCCACCACATAAAGCGAGCCAGCAGCGGAATTCAAAGCACCTGGAGCAGTCAAAGCGCACACCTCATGATCTGTAAAAGCCGCCATTGTAGCGCGTCGCGACGTTCGCGATACGCGCAAGCAACCCTCGGTTTTGCAGCCTTTTGTGCAGTGCCGCAACATTTGCACGAGCTAAATTGATCGATTCACACCAGTAACATCGCGCCCCGGCCAGTGCTTGGGTACAATTCCACGCTAATTTGATCGAGTATCAGGAACACTTACATGATCGCTTGCCTGCGGCTGCTCACTGCCCTCTGCCTCGCTGCCTTGCTGGCGGCTTGCGCCAGCTCGCCCTCCTCCAGCCTTGGCGAACTTCCACGGACCCCGGATGCCAGTATCGAGCAATTGCTCGCACAGGCCGCTCAAAGCAAAGACCCGGAAAAAGCCTCCCTGTTGCGCCTGAGCGCGGCAGACCTGGCCTATCGTCAGGGGAATGCCGGCCAGTCCGCGCAAATCCTGCAACAAGTCCCCGTCGAAACACTCAAGCCTGGCCAACAGGTTTTCGCCAGTACCCTGGCGGCTGAACTGGCCATGGTTCGCAATCAGCCCAAAGCGGCGCTGACTGCCTTGAGTCATCCGAGCCTGCAACGCCTGAGCGAACTGCCGGTTGAGCAACAGGTTCGCACCGGCACCGTCCATGCCCGCGCCCTTGAAGCCGATGGCCAGACGCTGGCCGCCGCACGGGAGCGCATCTTCATCGCGCCGATGCTTGAAGGTGAAGCTGCGAGCAAAAACCACGAAGCGATCTGGACCCTGATCGCCTCGTTGCCGACCGACCAGTTGCAGCCAACCACCACCGACGACCTCGGCGGCTGGATGAGCCTGGCGCAGGCGGTGAAAACTGCCGGCACCCTGGAACAGCAGCAAGCTGCGATCGACAACTGGCGCGCACAGAATCCAAAGCACCCGGCCGCCATTCAGTTGCCGCTGCCATTGACCAAGCTCAAGGAACTGGCCAGCCAGCCTCTGAGCAAAATCGCCCTGCTGCTGCCACAAGACGGCCCGCTGGCGTCGGTCGGCAAAGCACTGCGCGAAGGTTTCATGGCTGCTCACTACCAGGCCCAACAAGCCGGGCAGAAGCCGCCAGCCATCGAGTTCTATGACAGCTCGCGCCTGACGTCCCTCGACGAGTTCTATCGCAAGGCTCAGGCCGACGGCGTGCAACTGGTGGTCGGCCCGCTGGAGAAACCGCTGGTCAAACAGCTCAGCGCTCGCCCGCAACTGCCAATCACCACCCTGGCGTTGAATTACAGCGAAGGCGCACAAGGTCCCGCGCAGTTGTTCCAGTTCGGTCTTGCGGCTGAAGACGAAGCCCGCGAAGTGTCCCGTCGTGCTCGCGCCGATGGCCTGCATCGCGCAGCCATCATGGTGCCGAAAGGCGAATGGGGCGACCGCGTCTTGAAAGCGTTCAGCCAGGATTGGCAGGCTAATGGTGGCAGCATCGTCGCTACCGAACGCGTCGACCAACCGGTTCAACTGGCCCAGCAAATTGCCGACATGTTCCAGCTGCGTCAGAGCGAAGGTCGTGCCAAGAGCCTGCAAAGCACCGTTGGCGGGCAGGTAGCCGCCCAGCCTTCGCGTCGCCAGGACATCGAGTTCATCTTCCTGGCTGCAACGCCTCAGCAAGCCCAGCAGATCAAGCCGACCCTGAACTTCCAGTACGCCGGCGACGTGCCGGTTTATGCCACCTCCCACGTGTTCAGCGCCAGCGGCGATGTGAACCAGTACAACGACATGAACGGCATTCGCTTCTGCGAAACCCCATGGTTGCTGGAGGCCAATGATCCACTGCGCAAACAGGTCACTGCACAATGGCCACAAGCTGCTGGCAGCCTGGGTCGTCTGTACGCGATGGGCGTTGACGCCTATCGCCTGGCACCACGCCTGGGTCAACTCAAGGCTCTGCCGGACAGCCGCATCGAAGGCCAATCGGGCAGCCTGGGCATGACTCAGAACCAACGTGTGGTCCGCCAGTTGCCGTGGGCACAGTTCGTCAGCGGCCAGGTTCAACGCCTGCCGGACACCCCGCGCTGATGCCCGACAGATCACGCCAGCAAAGCGGTAAAGATGCCGAGCGCCATGCGCTCGAGCATCTCCAACAACAAGGTCTGCGCCTGCTGGCGCAGAACTGGTTGTGTAAACGCGGTGAGCTTGATCTGGTCATGCTTGATGGCGATACAGTAGTATTCGTTGAAGTCCGCTACAGAAAAAACACTCAATGGGGTGGCGCGCTCGATAGCATTGATGGGCGCAAACAGCAGAAGCTGATATTTGCCGCGCAGTATTTTCTTCAGCGCGAGTCGCGTTGGGCCAATTCCCCTTGCCGTTTCGACGTGGTTGCCATCGACAGCAACCTCGATCAGTTGAATTGGTTGCAGAATGCCTTCGAAAGCTGATCGCGAGCACCCCGAACCGGACACTTTCACCCAACACTTTTGCTCTTTGCTTTGCGGGCTGCACATTCATGTGCCGAGTAGCCGCGCTAATTAAGGTCACACAGATGGACATGCAATCCCGAATTCGCCAGCTTTTTCAGGCCAGTATCGATACCAAGCAAATGGCGATGGACGTACTTGCACCGCACATCGAGCAAGCCAGCCAAGTGATGGTCAACGCCCTGCTCAACGAAGGCAAAATGCTGTCCTGCGGCAACGGCGGCTCTGCCGGTGATGCCCAGCACTTCTCGTCCGAGCTGCTCAACCGTTTCGAGCGCGAGCGTCCGAGCCTGCCAGCGATTGCGCTGACTACCGACAGCTCGACGATCACCTCGATCGCCAACGACTACAGCTACAACGAAATCTTCTCCAAACAGATCCGCGCCCTCGGCCAGCCGGGTGACGTATTGCTGGCGATTTCCACCAGCGGCAACTCGGCAAACATTATTCAAGCGATCCAGGCCGCACATGATCGCGAAATGATTGTCGTAGCATTGACCGGTCGCGATGGCGGCGGCATGGCATCGCTGCTATTGCCCGAGGACGTCGAGATTCGCGTACCGGCCAACGTCACCGCACGTATTCAGGAAGTCCACCTGCTGGCGATCCATTGCCTTTGCGATTTGATCGACAGCCAACTGTTCGGGAGTGAAGAATGACCCCTAATCGCCTAGGCCTTCTGGCCTTGACCCTGTGCCTCGGCATCAGCGGCTGCACCTCGGTGGTTAACGCCAGCCGTGAAGCACCGATTGAAGATGACCGCGGCACCCGCACCTTCGGCAGCAAGATCGACGACTCTCTGATCGACACCAAGGTCGGCGTGAACATCGCCAAGGCCGATCCAGCCCTGGACAACGACTCGCACATCGTCGTCACCAGTTTCAACGGTGTCGTGCTGCTCGCCGGGCAAACCCCGCGTGCCGACCTCAAGGCCAAGGCCGAACAGGCCGCTGCGGCTGTTCAGCGGGTGAAGACAGTCCACAACGAACTGCAAGTCCTGCCACCTTCCGGCTTCCTTGCCCGCCAGAACGACACCTGGCTGACCTCCAAGATCAAGACCCAGATGCTCACCGACCCGAACATCCCGGGCTCACGCATCAAGGTGGTCACCGAGAACGGCATCGTCTACCTGCTGGGTCTGCTGACCAAGCAGGAAGCAGCCCAGGCCACCAATTTGGTGCAGGGCGTTTCCGGCGTGCAGAAGATTGTGAAACTGTTTGAGTACATCGACTGACACTTGCTTACCGGCGATGGCATTCTTGAGATCGCCATTGACCTGTAGGAGCACAGCTTGCTGGCGATAGCGCCTTCAAGATCGCCATCGCCGGCAAGCCGTGCTTCTACACGTAATAAAAAAGGCGATCCTTGCGGATCGCCTTTTTTATTACTTCACCACCTTCAAACTGGGTCGACCGCTGGGACGCGGCGGCTCGCTGTCGGGTGGCGGAACATCGTCATCCGGCTCGATCTCTTCCTCGTCTTCCATAGGCGATTCCAGATCAAACACCATGCCCTGACCGTTCTCCCGGGCGTAAATGCCCAGGATCGATGCGATAGGCACGTACAGGGTGTGCGGCACGCCACCGAAACGCCCTTCGAAGCTGACCGCTTCGTTGTCCATGTGCAGATGACGCACGGCTGCCGGCGATACGTTCAGGACAATCTGTCCGTCACTGGCAAAACCCTGCGGCACCTGCACCGACGGATACTCGGAATTGACCAGCATGTGCGGGGTGCAATCGTTGTCCACAATCCACTCGTAGAGCGCGCGGACCAGATAAGGTCGACTGGAGTTCATAGCGGCTCCTTAAGCCTTAGCGCATATCGCGTTCGACACCAGACAGACTCGCCTGGAAAGCCTCACGCGCAAACGAGCGCTCCATGTAATCAAGCAGCGGCTTGGCAGGCCGCGGCAGTTCTATACCCAGAATCGGCAATCGCCAGAGTATTGGCAATAGGCAGCAATCCACCAGGCTTTGTTCCTCACTGAGGAAAAACGGCTTGTCGGCGAACAACGGCGACACGCCGGTCAGGCTTTCGCGCAGCTCTTTACGAGCCACGACACGGGCTGCTTCCTTGGACCGGGAATCCAGGATCAGATCCACCAGACCACACCAGTCACGCTGAATACGATGAATCAGCAGACGGCTGTTGGCACGCGCCACTGGATAAACCGGCAGTAAAGGCGGGTGCGGGTAACGCTCATCCAGATATTCCATCACCACGGTCGACTCCCACAACGCCAGGTCACGATCGACCAGGGTGGGCAGGCTGCCGTAAGGGTTCACTTCAATCAGTTTAGGCGGCTGGCGACCAGCTTCCACGTAAATGATCTCGGCGCTGACACCCTTCTCTGCAAGTACGATACGCACTCGGTGGGAATAGTGGTCGGCGGGGTCGGAGTAACAGGCCAACCGATTGGTCACGCCCATGGCGGTCCTCCTCGCTTGTTGAAATTATCGGAAACGGAAAAACGCGCGCGCCCAGAGGGCGCCTCCTGTAACGCCTGGATCACCAGGCTCGTTACACCTTCAGAGACGCCCTTGGGCGCGCGCGATTGACAGCAATTTTACAGCAATATCAATGGACGTCTTTCCAGTATTCACGCTTGAGCAAGTATGCGAATACGAAGAAGAACGCCAGGTACAGCAACACATAGGTACCGATGCGCTGATGCTGCAGCTTCACCGGGTTGGCCGAGTAGGCCAGGAAGGTCACCAGATTCTTGACCTTCTCGTCGAACTGCTCTTCGTTCAGCGTGCCGGTTTTCGGCAATACAGTCAGTTGATCGCAGGCTTCATGCGTCAAAGCGGTGCCGGTCAATGGATCGTATTGCTTCTTGTCGCCTTCGACGATTTGAACTTGTTTACAGCCTACCACCTGACGACCCTGCAGGCCGACCAGAACGTTAGGCATGCCGACGTTCGGGAATACCTTGTTGTTCACGCCCCAAGGACGCGATGGGTCTTCGTAGAAAGATTTCAGGTAACCGTAGAGCCAGTCAGTGCCACGAACGCGGGCGACCAGGGTCAGGTCGGGCGGCGCCGCACCGAACCAGGTCTTGGCGTCAGCCGGCTGCATGCCGATGCTCATGTGGTCGCCGATCTTGGCGCCGGTGAACACCAGCTTCTCAAGCATCAGCTCATGAGGAATGCCCAGATCATCGGCCACACGCTCGTAGCGCTGAAACTTGGCACTGTGGCAGCCCATGCAATAGTTGGCGAACGTACGCGCGCCGTCCTGCATGGCCGCTTTGTCGGAGACGTCGATATCGACCTTTTCCAACTCGGGAGCGCCAGCTGTCGAGGCGAACGAGAACACAGGCATCGCCGCAAGAATCAGTACAGCAAATAGCTTTTTCATCAGCCAGTCACCCTTTCCGGAACCGGTTTGGTCTTCTCGAGCCTGGTGTAGAAAGGCATCAGAATGAAGTAGGCGAAGTACAGGAAGGTACATACCTGCGACAGCAACGTACGGCCTGGCGTTGGAGCCAGAACACCCAACACACCCAGGATCACGAACGAGATGCAGAACACCCAGAGCCAGATCTTGCTCATCCAGCCTTTGTAGCGCATCGACTTGACCGGGCTGCGATCCAGCCATGGCAGGACGAACAGCACAGCGATGGCCGCGCCCATGGCGATAACGCCCAGCAGCTTGTCCGGAACCGCCCGCAGAATCGCGTAGAACGGGGTGAAGTACCAGACCGGAGCGATGTGCTCTGGCGTCTTGAAGGCGTTCGCCACTTCAAAGTTCGGCTTCTCGAGGAAGTAGCCGCCCATTTCCGGGAAGAAGAACACGATCGAGCAGAAGATAAACAGGAACACCACCACGCCGACGATATCTTTCACGGTGTAATACGGGTGGAAGGCAATGCCATCCAGCGGTACGCCGTTTTCGTCTTTGTATTTCTTGATGTCCACGCCGTCCGGGTTGTTCGACCCGACTTCGTGCAGCGCCAGAACGTGCAGCACCACCAGACCGAGGATCACGATCGGCAAGGCCACAACGTGCAGGGCGAAGAAGCGGTTCAGGGTGATACCGGAAATCAGGTAGTCACCACGGATCCACTGAGTCAGATCGTTGCCGATGACCGGGATCGCACCGAACAGCGAGATGATCACCTGGGCACCCCAGTAGGACATCTGACCCCACGGCAGCAGGTAACCCATGAAGGCTTCAGCCATCAGCGCCAGATAGATCAGCATGCCGAAGACCCACACCAGCTCACGCGGCTTCTGATACGAACCGTAAAGCAGGCCGCGGAACATATGCAGGTAAACGACGATGAAGAACATCGAAGCACCGACTGCGTGCAGCATACGCAGGATCGAGCCGTACTCGACGTCGCGCATGATGTATTCGACGGAAGCAAACGCCTCTTCCGCCGACGGGGTGTAGCTCATGGTCAGCCAGACACCGGTAACGATCTGGTTGACCAGAACGAGCAGCGCGAGGGAACCAAAGAAATAGAAGAAGTTGAAGTTCTTCGGGGCGTAGTACTTGCTGAGATGGTCTTCCCACATTTTGGTCGCGGGAAAGCGCGCATCAACCCAATCCATGAACTTGCTCATCACGCTTTCTCCGTATCGACGCCAATGACAATGAGGTCATCGGTCTCATAGGAATGCGGGGGAACTGGCAGGTTCAAAGGCGCAGGTTGCGACTTGTAGACGCGGCCAGCCAGATCGTAGTGGGAACCGTGGCAAGGGCAGAAATAACCACCTACCCAGTCCTTGCCCAGATCCGCAGGTGCCACTTCTGGACGGAAGGTCGGCGAGCAACCCAGGTGCGTGCAGATACCGATCAGCAGCAGAACCTCTGGCTTGATCGAACGCGTTTCCGGGTCGACATAAGTCGGTTGTGTCGAGTTCTTGGAGGCCGGGTCAGCGAGCTGGCCCTCGATCTTTTTCAGATTGCCCAGGATTTCCTCGGTACGGCGGACAATGAACACCGGCTGACCGCGCCACTCAGCAATCATCTGCTGGCCTGGCTCGATTTTGCTGACATTCACCTTCACCGGTGCACCTGCGGCTTTCGCCTTGGCACTGGGAAACCATGACCCCACGAACGGGACCGCAGCCCCCACCGCTCCTGCAGCACCCACCACGGATGTGGCTGCTACCAAGAAGCGACGCCGGCCTGCATTCACGCCGTCATTGCTCATTCAGTCCTCTCCCATCAGCTTTGTGGCCTGTTAAATCAGGCGTCTACTAAGTAAAAATCTGAACTTATAAAAATTTTGCCGAATGGTAATGAAAAGCCCCAATTCTGACAAGGTAATTACCGAGGGGCTCAACTGCCAAGCCTTGCAGTATAGGGCTTCTACGGCTGTGGCAAGTTGTCACAGAGCAATTCTTCGATAAATCGCGCCCATAAAAAAACGCCCAGCTTCGCGAGGAAACTGGGCGTTCTTTTTGAACGTAAAAGCGAATTAACGCTTCGAGTACTGCGGACGCTTACGCGCTTTACGCAGACCAACTTTCTTACGTTCAACTTCACGTGCATCGCGAGTAACGAAGCCAGCTTTGCGCAGAGCGCCACGCAGGGTTTCGTCGTACTGCATCAGTGCGCGAGTGATACCGTGGCGGATTGCGCCAGCTTGACCACTTACACCACCACCGATCACGGTGACGTAGATGTCGAATTTCTCGACAGTCTCAGTCAGTTCCAGCGGCTGACGAACTACCATGCGGGCAGTTTCGCGGCCGAAGAAATTTTCCAGGGTGCGGTTGTTGATGGAGATGTTACCAGTACCCGGACGCAGGAAAACGCGTGCGGTTGCGGTCTTGCGACGGCCAGTGCCGTAATTTTGAGTCGCCGACATAATGAACTATTCCGTTAAAACTTCAGTTCTTGGGGCTGCTGAGCAGTATGAGGGTGTACAGCGCCCGCATAGACTTTCAGCTTACGATACATGTCGCGACCCAGCGGGTTCTTAGGCAGCATGCCTTTGACCGCGGTCTCGATCACGCGCTCAGGGGCTTTAGCAATCAGCTTTTCGAAGTTGATCGACTTGATGCCGCCCGGGAAACCGGAGTGGGAGTAGTAGATTTTGTCGGTGGTTTTAGCACCGGTTACACGAATCTGCTCGGCATTGATAACGACGATGTAATCGCCGGTGTCAACGTGAGGAGTGTACTCAGCTTTATGCTTGCCACGCAGACGGCTCGCGATTTCGGTGGCCAGACGACCCAGGGTCTGACCTGCAGCGTCGACGACAAACCAGTCGCGCTGTACTGTTTCCGGTTTAGCAGTAAAAGTTTTCATTCTTTATAGCCTCAGGGGCCGCCCTGTAAATTAGACGGCGGATCTTACTGAATAGTGCGTACTTTGACAAGTCAAAGGCAGCCGGATACAGACGCTTTCGGGGGCTCGGGTCGGCGCGTCCGTTCAACGGCAAGATTCTTCGGCGGCGGCGCATCACTTCCACTGCAGAAAGAGGTGCGCAATTATGCAGATTGCGAAAAATAATTCAACCTGCTTTTATGATTGTTTTGCCCAAGGAGCACCCGATGGACTATCGACAGCTAGGCCGAACCAATCTGAACGTGAGCGCCATCTGCCTCGGAACCATGACCTGGGGCGAGCAAAACAGCGAGGCTGAAGCCTTCGCCCAGATTGAACGGGCCAAGAGCGCCGGGATTAATTTCATCGATACCGCCGAGATGTACCCGGTGCCGCCCAAGGCCGAAACCTACGCCACCACCGAGCGCTACATCGGCAATTACTTCAAAAGCCGCGGTGATCGCGCCGACTGGATCCTGGCCAGCAAGATCGCCGGCCCCGGTAACACCATCGATTACATCCGCGACAAAAACCTGCGACACAACCGCCAGCACATCACCGAAGCCGTGGACGCCAGCCTCAAGCGCTTGCAGACCGACTACATCGACCTCTACCAGTTGCATTGGCCGGAGCGCAGCACCAATTTCTTCGGCCAGCTCGGTTACAAACACCAGACCGAAGCCAACCTCACGCCGCTGGAGGACACCCTCGAAGCGCTGGACGAACAGGTCAAGGCCGGCAAGATCCGCCACATCGGCCTGTCCAACGAAACGCCATGGGGCACCATGCGTTTCCTCGCCCTGGCGGAAGCCCGTGGCTGGCCGCGCGCGGTGTCGATCCAGAACCCGTACAACCTGCTCAACCGCAGCTTCGAAATCGGTCTGGCGGAAATCGCCATCCGCGAACAGTGCGGCCTGCTCGCCTATTCGCCGCTGGCGTTCGGTTTCCTGTCGGGCAAGTACGAAGGTGGCGCGCGCCCGCCTAAAGGCCGCTTGAGCCTCTACAGCCGCTTCAGCCGCTATTTCAACCCGCAGTCGGAAGCAGCGTGCAGCCGTTATGTGGCACTGGCGCGTGAACACGGCCTGGACCCGGCACAAATGGCGCTGGCGTTCGTTACGCAGCAGCCGTTTGTGACCAGCAACATCATTGGCGCGACGACGATGGAGCAGCTTGAAAGCAACATCGCCAGTTTTGATCTGAAATTGTCGGAAGAGGTACTGGAAGGGATCGAGGCGATTCACAAGGATCATCCGAATCCGGCACCTTGATTGATTTCTAGATCCATTCGCGAGCAGGCTCGCTCCCACAGGGGGATCACCGTCACCTGTGGGAGCAAGCCTGCTCGCGATAGCGGTCTTACAATCACTGCCGCATCAAAGCGACCGCGCAATAATCTCCTTCATGATTTCATTGGTCCCCGCATAAATCCGTTGCACCCGCGCATCCGCCCACGCCCGGGCGATCGGGTATTCCCACATAAAACCGTAACCGCCATGCAGCTGCACGCATTCGTCGAGCACCTTGCATTGCAAGTCCGTGCCCCAGTACTTGGCCATCGCCGCGGTCGGCACGTCGAGTTTGCCTTGCAGGTGCAGTTCCAGGCAGCGATCGACGAAGACCCGACCGATCTGAAT
This sequence comes from Pseudomonas sp. LS2P72, assembly GCF_054897865.1. NCBI lineage: Bacteria > Pseudomonadati > Pseudomonadota > Gammaproteobacteria > Pseudomonadales > Pseudomonadaceae > Pseudomonas > Pseudomonas sp. LS2P72. Next base: position 1,631,194 of record NZ_CM142708.1, on the reverse strand, counting down.
CTCGGTCGCCATCTCCGCCAGTTTGAAGCGGGTGTTCTGGAAGTCGGCGATCGCCTTGCCGAATGCCTTGCGCTCACGGGTGTAATCCAGCGTCCATTGCAGCGCAGCTTCAGCCGAAGCCAGCCCGCCGATGGCAACGGTAAGACGCTCTTGGGGCAATTCCTGCATCAGGTACGCGAAGCCCATTCCGGCCTGCCCCAGCAGATTTTCCTTGGGCACACGCACGTCCTGGAAAAACAGTTCCGAGGTGTCCTGAGCCTTCATGCCGACTTTTTCCAGGCGCTTGCCCTTGGCGAATCCTGGGGTGCTGGCTTCCACCAGAAACAGGCTGGTGCCTTTCGCGCCGGCCTTCGGATCGGTCTTGGCCACGACAATCACCAGGTCAGCGAGAAAGCCGTTGGTGATGAACGTCTTCGAACCGTTGATCACATACTCGTCGCCATCAAGCACCGCGGTGGTTTTCACCCCTTGCAGGTCGGAACCGGCACCCGGCTCGGTCATGGCAATCGCCGTGACCATCTCGCCAGACACCAGTTTCGGCAGGTATTTGTGTTTCAGCGCTTCACTGCCGTAATGCAGGATGTACGGCGCGACAATGTCCGAATGCAGGGAAAAACCGATCCCGGTCAGGCCGAGACGGCCGACCTCTTCGATCACCACCGCGCTGTAGAGAAAGTCCGCCCCCAGCCCGCCATATTCTTCCGGCAGATGCGAACAGAGCATCCCCGCCTCCCCTGCCTTGTTCCAGAGTTTGCGGTCGATATAGCCTTGTTTTTCCCATTGCGCATGGAACGGTACGGCCTCTTTTTCGAGGAACGTTCGCACGCTGTCGCGAAAAAGTTCGTGCTCGGAACTGAACAAGGTTCTGGGGATCATGCGGCACCTGTCGTTATTGTTAGCCGGAATTGACCCTCAGAGACTATGCCCCGCATCCGATACAGGACACTGGACACATCAGACAAAAAATAAGACGATCCAGCCGTCTGGTGACCACTTTCCCCTATAAGAATAAAGTTGAATTATGTCTAACCAAGTCTCCACGCCCTTGCGGCGCGTCAGCATCCTGGCTATCGACCGGGTTTTCGCTTCCACCCTCATGCAAGCCAAGGATTTCTTCCACCTGGCCAGCCTGCGTTACGGCAAACAACTGGGCCAAGGCCTGACTCCGGCGTTCGAAACCCGCCTGGTCAGCCCCGACGGCAAACCGGTGAACAGCTTCAGCGATGTGATCATGCCGGTGGACGGCGGCCTGGAAAACGCCGACATCATTGTCCTTCCAGCCTTCTGGGACGATTTCGACACCCTTTGCCAACGTTATCCACAGGTCCTGCCCTGGCTGCGTCAGCAACATGCTCGCGGCGCAGTACTCTGCGGCGAAGCCACCGGGGTGTTCTGGCTGGCCGAGGCCGGGCTGCTCGACGGCAAGGAAGCGACCACTTACTGGCGCTTCTTCAATGCGTTTGCCGAGCGCTTCCCACGGGTTCAGCTCAATCAGGACAAGCACCTGACCGATGCCGACAACCTGTATTGCGCGGGCGGCACTACTTCGGCCTGCGACCTTTACATCTACCTGATCGAACGCTTCTGCGGCGCCAACGTGTCCCAGGCCGTGGCGCGGGACATTCTTTATGAAGTGCAGCGCAGCTACTCGCCAGGACGAATCGGTTTCGGCGGTCAGAAGCTGCACCAGGATGTGATCATCCTGCAGATCCAGCACTGGCTCGAAGAGCATTTCGCCGACAAATTCCGCTTCGAAGACGTGGCCCGCGAACACGGCATGAGCATCCGTAATTTCATGCGGCGCTTCCAGACCGCTACCGGCGACAAGCCGCTGCATTACTTGCAACGACTGCGCATCGAAACCGCCAAGGGCTTGCTGTCCGGCAGCCGCAAGAGCATCAAGACCATCAGCTATGAAGTCGGTTACGACGATGCGAGCTTCTTCGCGCGGTTGTTCCGCCAGCACACCGAGCTGTCGCCGAACCAGTATCGGCAGCAGTTTCAACAGGCTGCATAACTGTTGGTTTAGGCGCCGCCAAGCGGCGCCTGTTTCAGAATTAAACTGCAAACACCAAGAGTGTTTAAAGATAACGATCGCGTGATTATTTCCCTTACGTGAAAAACGGAATGCAGAGTACCGAGCAAGTCCTTTGTACGCTTGCGGGCCGCTGACTGAGAACCCCACTATATTCTTCCCGCCCGCTGAACTGCACTTCAGGGAAGATCAACAATGACCACAGAAACAAGTTCCCGGCTTCTCTCATTTAACGACAAGACCGAAAATCTCCAGGCTAAAAATAAATGGTCCGGCCGATTCCCAAATCCGCCGGACTTATGCTTTGACTACCGAGCGTTAATTGAGCAGGAACACGGCGTAGCAAAGGCAACTGACCCCACTCATAAAATATGCATCATTGGCGCAGGCGTTACCGGACTCACTGCCGCCCGAGAACTTTATCGTTGCGGTTTTACCGACGTGACAGTAATAGAACAATCGACACGCATTGGCGGCCGGCACCTGACCGTCCATGGCAGCCATCCAATAAAAGAAAGTCATACACCTTTCGAGATGGGCGCTATGCGTCTGCCATTTTTCAATAGAGAAAACGAGCCACCCAAAGAGGGTCGATCGTTGATGGCTTACTACGCCAAGGCATTTGACCTGGCGCTATCGGACTTCCCCAATCCGGGAAGTCAATGGGTGAGTTCGACAGGCATTTATCTTCAGGAAGGCAGTCTGGGTGGTCGCGCGGATCCGCACATGTTGATCTGGAAGAATGAAGACGGCCTGACGCCTCCACCCGACGAGGCGCTGCAAACGGTTTATGCCAAGTGGAAAGCCTTTGCCGCCAGGATGACTCGCCAGATTGCGCTGATCTACGCCACGCAGGAGTGGGAAGCCGTTTGGGCGGCCATCGTCGAAAGGTACGAGCGTATTTCGTTTCGCGATCTGGTCTGCATGCCGGTGCTGGAATCCTGGAACAAGGACAAACCCGGAGATTTCGGCGGAGTCGGAATGACCTCGCACGAATCCACCTTGTTCTATTCGATCGGCATCGGCGATGGTAGCTGGGGCGCTTTTTATGACGTGTGCGCGCTCTACCCGCTGCGCACCGCCATTTTCGGATTCAGCAGTCGCCTGCAACTGGTTCACGGTCGGGTCGATTCGTGCGGCGAACCGCTTCCCGCGCCTTACTTGCACAGCGACGCTGTTCTCGATGCGAAGGGCCTGCCTTTCGACAGCCCGCGCTACATCGGCCTCGCGGCGCTGGACGAATGCCTGCTGTTCATGAACACCGACAGCGCGTACATGTCGTTCTACGAGCATTGTCTTGAAAGAGGCGACGGTTTTTTCACCGATTCATCCGTCAACAAACTGCAGAAGCTGGACGATCAAAAAGTACGCGTCTACTACACATGGAAATTCAGCCAGCCCTGCCAATCGCAGGAACTGTTCGATGACTTTGACGCCGTCATCATGACCTTGCCTTCATGGTTGATTGAAACAGGTATCCGGCTCGAAAACTTCAATCAACAGATGCTGCCATTCGCGATGATCAACGCTTACAAAACAGCGCACTGGGAGACAAGTTGCAAAGTGTACGCCCCCTTGAACAAATCATTCCTTTCAAGCCAAACCCGAATCCCTCACGCCATTGTGACCGACAGTTTCATTCATGACGTATACAGCTATCGCTACAACGAGAATTATCCATACGACTGCATATTATTAAGTTACACATGGGAGGATGACGCCACCAAACTGGTGTTGTTCAACGACCAGGAACTGGTGGCGAAGTGTGTAGAGGAACTCGACCGGATACTGATGAATTCCGCCAATATCCAGCAGAAGATTTCTCCCTACATTAAAACCGAACATGCCGTGGTCCAACGCTGGATGACGGACAGAAACGCTTTGGGCTGTGCAAAGTTATACAGGCCAGGCACTTATTACGACGCGGTGAGCCTGATGAAGTACAACCGGGATTTCTCGCATGTTTCCGGTCTGTATTTTTCCGGCGAATCGTTTTCAGTCGATGCCGGCTGGACAGAGCCCTGTTTTCGCGGCGCCGTCGATGCCGTGATTCATATCTGCAATAAAACCGCAGCGGTGTTCAACGGCGGATTCTGCATGAGCGACTACCCGCACTACCGCGTCCGCAACTGACACCCGGCTCCCTCTCGGAACCAATGCGCCCTGCGCGTTGGTTCTGTTTCTGCGCAACCGCTCTATTACGCCATCCTGCGCCCCGGCAGAAGCATTCGGGCGCCCTGCCCTGCGCGATCTTCGGACACGGACTACAGCTCAAACGGAAGCCGCTGACTTACGCAAAAACGCCATTTCAACTCTTATAAACACGCAGTTAAACAGCGTGAATAACAATAAAAAGAGGTTATCGAGAATGAGCGAGCCAACAAGTCCTGTTCGTGTAGCAGTCGTGCAATTCGACCCACAAGTCGGCAAAGAGAAACGTGCAGGTAATTTGCGTCATGGTCTGGAGTTGGCCCTGGAGGCGGTAAACGGCGGCGCGAATCTCATCGTGCTGCCCGAGCTTTGCAGCACAGGTTATTTCTTCAGCAATCGGCAAGACGCGTTCGACCATTCGGAGGTGATTCCCGACGGGCCAAGTGTGAAAATCTGGGTGGACTTCGCTCGTCAACACAAGGTTTACCTGGTGGCTGGCTTGACTGAGCGCGATGGCATGCAGCTGTTCAACACCGGCGTTCTGGTCGGGCCTGACGGCTTTATCGGCAAGTATCGCAAAGCCCATTTGTGGAACCTGGAAAAGCTTTGGTTCACCCCTGGAGATTTGGGCTTTCCGGTTTTCGACACGCCTATTGGCCGTATCGGATTGTTGATCTGCTGGGATATCTGGTTCCCGGAAGTGCCGCGAATCCTCAGTCAGCAAGGCGCAGACATCATTTGCAGCCTGAACAACTGGGTGTGGACGCCTCCGCCGCTGTTCGATGACGCCGGCAAGTGCATGGCGTCATACCTGACCATGACGGCCGCACACGTGAACAACGTGTTTATCGCCGCCGCTAGCCGGATCGGCGAAGAGCGTGGAGCTCGTTACCTGGGTTGTTCACTGATTGCCGGCACCAATGGTTGGCCGATTGGCGCGGTGGCGTCAGCGGACAAGGAAGAAATCCTGTTTGCCGATATCGACCTGACCAGCTCCCGCAGTGCGCCGATCTGGAACAACCTGAACGATCTGCATCGCGATCGTCGCACCGATCTCTACGATCAAATGCTCGGTTACACCCAGCACCCTTGTCTGCCGCGCTGATAAGGGGACATGCCTGATGGAAACCACAACCGAAAGAAACCGTCTTGCCGGCAGGTCGCCGCTGGATCTTGCGATCATCCTGCTGATGATCGGCACGACACTGCTGATTGTCTGGCTTTCATTCACCTACCGTTCCGCCTGGGAAGCGCATTGGCCAAGTTACAGTGACATGGTCTCGAGTCTCCCTGAACCCGGCGCCTGGTTGCGCTGGGTACTGGGCGACATCAGCGAGGTTGCGTTCTACAAACACGAGTTCGCTTCTATCGGGCTGTTGGCCGGCGCCTATCTGGCTTATTGGGCGAATCGAACGGGAAAAGCCTGGCAAGGTTTTGCCATCTCCTATGGGACGCGATTATGGCCGTGGCTGGTGACCAGTTCGTTGCTTGGGCTGTTGCTGAGTAATCTGCTGTGGGGCTGGACGGTCACGGCCACCAGTTGGCAACCGACGTTTGCGGCGTTTGTTTCACTGCCGGCGGCGATGGTGCTGATGTTCGGCAGAGGCTGGAAGGTCACGATCAATGGCGCAATCATGGGTGCCGTGTTCGTCACTCCGATGTGCTTGTTGATCGTCAATTACGTCTGCAACCCCCTCGGATTGCCGGCGGTGATCGGCAATGTCACGGGCATGGCTGTCGCCAGCGTCGGCGCTTTTCTGGTATGTCGTTACCTGCCGAGCCTGGTGAAGTCCGAGCCATCCAAGAAGCCGTCTCCCCCTGTGCCCGTACCCGCCATCACCAAAACGCCCGATTATGGTGTCGTGTGGAGCCTGCGCCGGGTGTTGGCCGACTTTTCGGAAGCGCCGTTCTTTGGCAACGAATGGGCCAGTCTCGGGTTGATCGCGGGCGCGTTGATGGCTTACACCTTGAACCCCACAAGCCCGGCGTATGGCACGGGCTTGCTGCCCCAACTGATCGCCGCGCAAGCGTTGACCTCGGCGTTAGGCGTAGTGATCTGGCGTCAGCAATGGATATTGCGCGGCTGGTATCCCACCTACGTTCCGTTGGTGTCAGTCGTACCGGCGGCCGTTCTGACGTACGGCGGCAGCTGGCAGGTCATCACCTCAAGCGCACTGCTGGGGGCATTGATTGCGCCACCACTGGCCTGCGCGATTGCCAAGCGGGTGCCGGCCTACATGCATGCCTACATCGGTAATGTCCTGTCCATGGCCATCAGCACGTTGCTGATCATTCCGGTTATTGGACTGCTGGTAGTCAGCTAACGAACGTCGCGACTGGCGCACAAAAAAGGCCTGCAATGCAGGCCTTTTTCACTTTCCGAAATCCTACGGTTTGTGCGCCCGGGACAGGAATTCATGAGACTGCATTTCCAGCAGACGGCTGAGGGTGCGCTGGAACTCGAAGTTCAGGCGACCGCCGGTGTAGAGGTCTTTGAGCTCGACTTCAGCGGAAATGATCAGCTTCACGTTGCGGTCGTAGAACTCGTCGACCATGTTGATAAAGCGTCGGGCGATGTCGTCGGTGGTGACGCTCATCTGCTCGACACCGCTGAGCAACACGGCATGGAAGATCTTGCCCAGTTCGATGTAGTCGTTCTGGCTGCGCGGGCCGTCGCAGAGTTCGCGGAAGTCGAACCAGGCCACGTCATCGCAGGTACGCAAGGCACGGATTTCGCGGTTCTCGATCATCAACACATCGTTCTCGATGGCTGCCGTGCATTCCGGCGTCAGGGCGCGGAAGCTCTTGCGCAGGCTTTCGTGGGACGCATCATCCAGCGGAAAGTGGAACAGCTCCGCTTGCTCCAGGTGACGCAGACGATAATCGACGCCGCTGTCGACGTTGACGATCTCGGTGTTCTGCTTGATCAGCGCAATGGCCGGCAGGAAGCGCGCACGTTGCAGGCCGTCCTTGTACAGACCGTCCGGCACGATGTTCGAAGTCGCGACCAGGGTCACGCCGTTCTTGAACAGCTCTTCCATCAGCGTGCCGAGGATCATCGCGTCGGTGATGTCGGACACGAAGAACTCATCGAAACAAATCACCCGGGCTTCGTCGGAGAAGCGTTTGGCGATGATGGTCAGCGGGTTTTTCTCGCCGCCGAGGGTCTTCATCTCTTCGTGCACGCGCTTCATGAAACGGTGGAAGTGAGTGCGGACCTTTTCCTTGAACGGCAGCGCTTCGAAGAAGGTGTCGACCAGATAGGTCTTGCCACGGCCGACGCCGCCCCAGAAGTACAGACCCTTGACCGGTGCCGCGTCTTTCTTGCCAAACAGTTTGCCGAACAGACCCGGTTTGCTATGCGAGGCCGCGACCAGATCGTCGTACAGGCGCTGCAAATGGCGCACCGCAGTTTCCTGCGCGGCGTCATGGAAGAATTCCGGGCGTTTCAGATCAGCTTGATATCGTTCTAGGGGCGTCATAATTCGTTAGCAAGGCAACAAAAACGGGCCGTCACTGTAGCGACGGCCCGTGGGAATGGCAATCGGCCCTTGGTCGGGCCGAGCCGTTGATTTATTCCTGAACCGGCGTCAGAGCAACCCGCAGGGTCTCGATGGCAGCATCGCGAGCGGCGCTGTCAGCAAAGGCCGGGCTGTCGGCAACGCACTCGCCTTCGAGCCAGACGCTGAAGCTCAGGTCTTCATTGCGCACGTCCAATGGCTGACCCGATTGCAGTTGCTTGGTCACCTGGCCTGCGGTTTTACCGTCGGCGAAGTTGCGCGACAACAGCAGTTGTTCGCCATCGGCCGCCAGCAGACGGAAGCGGAAACTGCCGTCGTCTTCACGGAAGCTGACGAAACGCGCGGCTTTCGCGGCTTTTTTCTTGGTGGTGGCAGCGACTTGAGTCTGAGCGACAAAAGAGCGCAGGCCCACCGCTTCACGCAGTTCGTGGAGGAACGGTGTCGCCACCGAACGAGCCTTTTTGGCGCCGATCTGCAGCATGTCTTCCAGGTCTGCCGGACGTTCGATCAGCTGGTGATAACGCTCGCGGGACTCGCCCAGCTCGCTGTCGAGCAGCTGGAACAGACGATTCTTCGCCTCGCCCCAACCCAGGCCCTGCAACAATTCGCTGCGGAATTCGTCGGACTGCGCCGGGGTGGCGAAGGCCTGGAACAAGGTGAACAGGTGCGAGTTGTCCGGATCTTTCGCCTCGCCCGGCGCACGGGAGTCGGTAACGATCCGCGAAATCGCGTCCTTCATTTCCTTGGCGCTGCTGAACAAGGGAATGGTGTTGTCGTAGCTCTTCGACATCTTGCGACCGTCGAGGCCTGGCAGCGTGGCGACGCTTTCTTCGATCAGCGCCTCGGGCATGGTGAAGAATTCTTTGCCCTGACCGAACAGATGGTTGAAGCGCTGGCCGATGTCACGGGCCATTTCCACGTGCTGGATCTGGTCACGACCGACCGGCACCTTGTGGGCGTTAAACATCAGAATGTCCGCGGCCATCAGCACCGGGTAGCTGTACAAGCCCATGGTGATGCCGGCGTCCGGGTCTTCACCGGTTTCGACGTTCTTGTCCACCGAAGCCTTGTAGGCGTGGGCACGGTTGAGCAAGCCCTTGGCGGCGACGCAGGTCAGCAGCCAGGTCAGCTCAGGGATCTCCGGGATGTCGGACTGACGGTAGAACGTCACGCGGTCAACGTCCAGGCCACCGGCCAGCCAGGTCGCGGCGATTTCCAGACGCGAGCGCTGGATGCGCAGCGGGTCATCGCATTTGATCAGGGCGTGGTAGTCGGCCAGGAAGTAGAACGAATCGGCATTGCTGTCACGGCTGGCGATGATCGCCGGACGGATGGCGCCGGCGTAGTTGCCCAGGTGCGGCGTGCCGGTGGTGGTGATGCCGGTGAGGATGCGGGTACGAGTCGTCATGGGTAATCGCTTGTCAGACTGCAATCAATTCGAAAGACGCGGCAGGATCAGATCCTTGAGATCGGTCAGCTTGCCATGAAAAAAGTGTCCGCATTCTGCCACTTTCAGCAGCTCATGGGGGCGCTCGAGTTTCGAGGACCAGTCGTAGACGGCTTGCGGATCGATGACTTCGTCGGTTTCCGGCTGGATCAGTGTCAGCTCGCCGTGTTGCGGCAGTTGATCCTGATCGCTGAGACGCATGACAGCGGGCGCGACCATGAACAAATGTTTCAGCTGTTCGCCCTTCGCTTCCAGCCGTCCGCCGAGACTGGCGGCAACAAAACCGCCGAAGGAGAAACCGAACAGCGTCAGCGGCAACTCAGGGTGTTTGGCTCGTAGCCATTCGGCAACGGCCTGGGCATCGTCGACTTCGCCGGTGCCCATGTCGTGCGCGCCTTCACTGGCACCCACGCCACGGTAGTTGAAACGCAAAGTAATCAAACCGGCGTCGCGCGCTGTGCGCTGCAAGGTCGAGACGACTTTGTTGAGCATGGTGCCGCCCTGCACCGGGTTCGGGTGGCAGATCAGCGCAATGCCGCGTGGCTGCTCGCTGTCCAGATACAAGCTCTCTAATTGACCGACCGGGCCATCAATCACTACAGGGGTTTCGCGCATAAGCAAGGAAGGAACTCCGTGACCTCGAATCGGGTCGACTCGTCTAGCAAATTGTCTGTGCCAATCTATTGCGAGTGAATCGCGGTATACAGCGCAGGTTCGAGCCGTTAACGTAAAGCAAAGCCGTTTATAGAGGAAGGACTCGTGGAACACTCGCTCTTAGTTTGGTTGTTGCCGACTCTTGCCCTGGTTGTGGGTGTCGCCATTGGTTTCCTGATCGCTCGCCTGGTGCCGAATGCTGCGCCTAGCAGCACACAACGTCAGCTGGATGACATTCAGGAACGCTTCGATAGTTATCAGAATGAGGTGGTCACCCACTTCAACAGCACTGCAACACTGGTCAAGAAGCTGAGTCAGAGCTATCAGGACGTGCAGGATCATCTCGCCGAGGGTGCCAACCGCCTGGCCCTGGACGAGCAAACCCGCCAACGCCTGCTGGCCTCGCTGCACGCCGATGCGGCAGCCGCCCCACGGGAACGCCTGACGCCGCCGCGCAATCAGGAGCCGCCTCGCGACTACGCTCCCAAAGCCCCGAACGCGCCGGGCATGCTCGATGAGCATTACGGCCTGAAGAAGTAATCAGGTTTAGCGCGATACAAAAAGCCTCCGGATGAGTGATTGTCCGAGGGCTTTTTTATTGCTGATCCAATATCTCTAGCGCCCATTCGGGCCCTATCGCGAGCAGGCTCGCTCCCACATTTGGAATGCGTTCCCCTGTGGGAGCAAGCCTGCTCGCGCAGGGGCCAGTTCTGGCGACACAAAAAAATGCCCGATCACTTAAGGATCGGGCATTTAGTATCAGGGAGACATCAGCCCCTTATGGGTACTGCTGAACCGTACCTGGTTGTTGCTGGCCACCATACTGCTGACCCGGAATCGCCTTCAGGTTGACCTCGACCCGACGGTTCTGCGCCCGGCCATTGACGTCACCGTTGCTGGCAATCGGGTTATCCGGGCCGGCACCGCGAGCTGACAGGTTGGCGCCGCTCACACCTTGAGACGTCAGGTAAGTCGCCACGCTCTGGGCGCGACGCTGGGACAGGTCCATGTTGTGCTGACGGCTGCCGGTGCTGTCGGTGTAGCCGACGATCTCGATCTGGTTCTGGCTGAACTCCTTGAGCGAGCCCGCCAGATTGTTCAGTGGCTGGTAGAAACCCGACGCGATGTTCGCCGAATCGGTGGCGAAGGTGATGTTACCCGGCATGATCAGTTTGATCTGATCACCCTGGCGCTGCACTTCCACCCCGGTGTTGGCCATGCTGGCGCGCAGCTTTTTCTCTTGCTGGTCGGCGTAATAACCGTAACCGGCGGCGGAAGCACCCACCACCGCAGCGCCAATCAGCGCGCCCTTGCCACGGTTATCGTGACCGATGGCGGCACCGGCCAGAGCACCGGCCAGAGCGCCGAGGCCACCGTATTTAGCGGTTTTGCTCATGCCCGTGGAACCACCATCGGCCTGGCCCTGGTTGTCGTAAGGGTTAGGCGAGGCGCAGCCAGACAACAAGGCCACAGCCGTAGCGACAATAATCAAACGCTGCTTGGTGAACATGTAGAGCTCCTACTTTTTGCATTCTGTGGTGCAACGGACCAAGGCATTAAACCTTTGCGGGCGTTGGATCATGGCGGATGAAAATAATTCCGCCACGCCCTTCACAACATTAGATATCACGCCCGCACAAAAGGGTTCTCGCGCATTTCATCGCCCAGACGGGTGTCCGGACCATGCCCGGTCACCACCGTCGCCTCTTCGTCGAGGGTGTACAGCCGCTGCTTGATCGACCGCACGATGGTCGCCTGATCGCCACCCCACAAATCCGTGCGCCCTACCCCGCGACGAAACAACGTGTCACCGGCAATCAGCAGCTTAGCCTCTGAAAACCAAAAGCTCATGGAACCCGGCGTATGACCCGGCGTATGCAACGCCACGCCGCAGCCGCAGGCCAGTTCTTCATCATCGGCCAACCAGCGATCCGGCGGCGGCACCGGCGTGTAGGGCACACCGAACATCTGGCATTGCATCTCCAGGTTGTCCCAGAGGAATTGATCTTCTTTATGCAGGTGCAGGGTTGCGCCGGTTTTTTCCTTCAACTGACCGGAAGCCAGGAAGTGATCGAGGTGCGCATGGGTGTGAATGATGCTGACCACCTTCAAGCCCAGTGCGTCGAGCCGCGCCAGGATCAGTTCGTGATTACCGCCCGGATCGACCACGATGGCCTTTTTGGTGATCGGGTCGCCGATGATCGTGCAGTTGCACTGCAACGGGCCGACCGGGAAGGTTTCGCGGATGAGGGCTGTATTCGGGGTTTGCATGGGTTTAATCCTGGTGCCAAGGCTGGGTACTGCGGTTATGATCCGCAAAATTGATAGGTTATCCTCGCGCCGCGCCTATTTGAAACAGGACGGCAGGAAGCCAATGCCTGGCTCAAACGACTCTTGAAGCGCTTTTTTGTAACGCTCAGCCCAAAAAGGATAATCCCATGCAAGAAGACTATCTCCTTCGTCAGGACATTAAAGGTATCGAAGCCTGGACACAGGCCTGAACCATGCCTGAGATTCCGGAAGACTTCAGCTGTAAAACGGCCTGCGCGTTTGTGGCAGGACGCGAACACCTCAGCACTCAAACGCCTTGTCAGGACTATGTCGCGGCCAGAGAGTCCAACGAGGTGACCTGCATTTCATTGGCCGTAGGGGCTGGCTCCAGATCCGACATCGGCGCCCAGGTAGCGGTCACCGCAACCCTGGCCTTTGTCTGCAAAAACTTTGAAAGCCTTTGGCAAAACATGGACAAACACAACGCGAAGGCCGCCCAGCGCCTGGTTAATCGCTGCCTGGACGCGTTCAGACGCAAAGCTGCAAAGCTCAGCGGCGATATCAACGACCTGGCCTGTACCTTGTCGTTTGTCGCTTACTCACAAGGCCGCTACCTCGCAGGTCACCTGGGCGATGGCGTCATCGCAAGCGTTGACGCGGACGGACAACTTCAGGCCCTTTCTCATCCAGAAAATGGCGAGTCGGCCAATACCGCCCCGTTGCTGACTGACCATAAAGCGGCGTCGCGACTCAGGTTGTACCGTGGGCAAATCGAAGCCACGACTGGCTTCGCGCTCATGAGCGACGGCACCGCGCAAAGTCTCTATGACAAATCCAGCGGCGTCCCCGCCCCGGCGCTCCAAAAGCTGCTGGAGTGGAATGCAGCGCTGCCCAGAAAAAAAGTAAGGGAAGTGTTGGGTGACCACTTGCAACAGTCCATTGCCAGTAAAACCGAAGATGACTGCTCCATAGGCTTACTGTCGATCCTGAAGCGCTCCATCGACGTGGTGCAGACATCCGGAGTGACTGCCTCAGAGGAGAGATGACCGAAAACCTCTGATCGCAAGGCCCAACGTGTTTCAAAGGTCTTCAAACAGCGATTACTGCAATACACCCAAGTCTTTCGCCCTGGCGACCGCTTGCGTTCGCCGCTCCACCCCAAGCTTGCTGTTGATATGGCTGGCGTGAGTTTTTACGGTGTGCAGCGAGATAAACAGCTGATCGCTGATCTCCTGATTTGAACAGCCCTGGGCGATCAGTCGCAGAACAGCCATTTCCCGCGTACTGAGTTGTTCCGCGGTGGCGGATGACTCCACTGCGGGACGGGCTGTCACTGCTGGAAGTTTTTCTGCAAGGCTCTGTGACACGGGCGTCGGTGCACCGAGTTGAAGTTGTCCACGCAGCCAGTCCGGATGTTCAGCCAACAACCTGTCAAACGGTTGCAGCACTCCCCCGGCCGCCGCTTCCAGCGCCTGACTAAGGGCCTTGCGGGCCTCGGGTTCGCGCCCGCCCCCCAGCAATAACGTCACTTTCTGAGTCAGTGCCATCACGCTGAGCAGCTGCCTGCCGGTTTGCTGCCCATGCTCAAGCAACGCGTTCAATCGTCCTTCGGCCAGCATCGGCTGTCCCTGAATGACCTCCAGCAAGGCTTGCTGCAACTCGATATGCAGCGGCAGTTGCGGATGAAACTCCGGAGGGGCTGCCGCGTGTTCGCCGTTGTAGGTCTGGCCCAAGCGAGCGAGCCAGGCTTCGGCCAGATCGGTACGCCCCTGAGCCAGCCAGAGTTCGCATTTCACCAGGGTGATCATCGCCAGGTAGTAGATCGGTGGCACGTCCCAGATGTGCATCAGGCGCTCGGCTTCGGCGAGTTCGGCGAAGGCTTTGGCGAATTCACCGCTGATGCCTTCAAGCCTGGCGATTACGCAGTGGCCGATCAATACGCTGATATCGCGACAGGCGCGTGCTTCATTCAAACCGGTTTGCAAGCGTGCCCGCGCAGCTTGGGGCTGCAATCGCAGGGCTAACAAAAAGCCTTCGTACAACGTCAGTCGGGCGCGGACGGCATACAGCCGTTGCGGGGATAACCCTTGCAGGCGTTGCAGGCCCTGGCGCACTTCATCCAGCGCACGAAGGATTTCCCCTCGCGCTTGCAGCACGCGAGCGCGGTCGTAATGGGCCAGCGCTTCGAACAGCGGGTTGCCGACCCGTTGCGCCAACTCGAGAGATTCACGGTTCAACCCGCGGGCACGCCACAAGTCGCCGTCGGCAATGGCCAGGTTGGACAGGGTCGAGAGGCACATCAAGCGTTGCCCGTAGCGTTTGGCGGGCAGGCTCTCCTGCGCTTCGGTGCAGTAGAGCAGCGTCAGCTCGCGATTGCCGCGCCCGCGGGCGATGATCCCGCTCAGGGCCAGCCATTGCGCCAGCATGGATTTCTGCGCAGTGGCCGACGGGGCCGGCAGGAAGCGACTCAAATGACTGGCCAGCTCCTCGGCGGCGTCCAGCTGACAGGCCAGCCCCAACGCCCAGCTGTACAGCACGATCAGCCGTGGTGTGCTGACCAGCAGGCTGTCGGGCAAGTCCATTTTCCAGCGCAGCAACATGCCGACGTTCTGTTCGGCCAACAGTTGTTCTTCGGAGAGGTTCTGCACCAGGTTCGCCGCGACGTCCAGGTGCCCGGCGCGCAATGCCTGCTCCACCGCCTCGTCGAGCAGCCCCTGGGCATTGAACCAGCGACAGGCGCGCAGGTGCAGGCTGGCCGCCGGTACCATCGCTTGCGCGGTAGGCCGGGTACGCAACAGGTCGGAAAACAAATGGTGGTAGCGATACCAGTGACCGTTTTCATCCAGTGGCACCAGGAACACCTGATGGGCCAGCAGAAATCGCAGGATCTCGGCACTGTCATGGGCTTCGCGAACGGCGTCGCACAGTTCGCTGCAAAAGCGTTCCTGAGGTGCGGTGTCGTAAAGGAATGACTGCACCTCGGCGGGCAGACAATCGATGACTTCTTCGAGCAGATAATCGCGGATCAGCCCTTCCCCGCCATGCAGCGTCTGCGGCAAGGCACCCTGGGAGCCCGCCTCAGACGCTGCCAGCAGCCAGAAACGCAGTCCGGCGACCCAACCTTCGCTGCGCTGGATGAGACTCTCCAGCGCTTCGCCGCGCAAGGAACTGCTGTGCCGATCAAGCAGGGTCAAAGCCTCATCGTGAGTCAGGCGCAAGTCCTGTTCATTCAACTCCAGCAGTTGCCGCGACAGGCGCAGGCGCGCCAGATGCCAGTCCGGCCGCTGCCGACTGGTGACCATGACCAGCAAGCCGTCAGGCAGGTGATTGAGGAAAAATTGCAGGCAGCGATCGAGCACCGGGCCCTGCGCCAGATGGTAGTCATCCAGCACCAACAGCAGGGGCGTGCTCGTAGACAGGTGCACGGCCAACTCATCGAGCAAACCGTCCAGCCATTCTTCAAAGGCAAACGGCTGGTGCCGCTGGCGCATTTTCAGCAGTCCCAGTGACTTGCTGCCCAGTTGCGGAAAAAAGTCCTGCAGGCCTTCGAGCAACCGCTCGAGAAAACGTCCGGGATCGCTGTCTCGCGGACTCAACCCCAACCACAGACTTTGCCAGTGAGCCGGCAAGCCCTGACAGAACTCCACCGCCAACGAACTCTTGCCAAACCCCGCCGGTGCGCTGACCAGCAACAGCCTGCCACCGAGGCCCGCACTCAGGCGCTCGCATAGGCGAGGCCGCAGCACATGGCCGTCAGGCAACGGAGGCCGAAAAAAACGCCCGTCCAGTGCCGCGACGGCAACGCTTGCAGGGCCCGGGTGTGGGGACAGATCAGTCATGGCCGGCTCTTGTTTGAATGACGGTTGGCGGCGTTGCAGATGTCCGCAGCCTAGCGGTAAACGAAGAGGGAATGAAGGTTATTGCTACAAATGGCTACAAAAAGACCGTAGGAGCATGGCTTGCCCGCGATTGGGTTGACGCGGTGTATCGACAATCATGCGGTGGTGATACGGACGCCATCGCGAGCAAGCTCGGCTCCCACAAAAAAAACGCCCCGAACCAGTCGGGGCGTTTCTCGAGGATGCGGCCTCTGTTCAGGGCAGCTTAGCGAACGCCTTCCTGGCGCAGAGCGGCCGGAGTGAAGTCGCTGGTGGTGGCGGTGAAGCCGAAGTCATAGGCAGACTTCTCTTCGTTCTTCATGCCCAGGGCCAGGTAACGGCCCGATTGCAGGTCGTACAAGGTTTCGAGGGCGTACCACGGCACTTGCTTGTCGTAGTAGTTCTCGGAGTGAGCCTCGGCGACACGCCACAGTTGCCCGCGACCGTCGTAGTGGTCGACCACCGCCGCCTGCCAGGTGTCTTCGTCGATGTAGAAGTCACGTTTGGCGTAGATGTGACGCTGACCTTCCTTCAGGGTCGCGACCACATGCCAGACCCGACGCAGTTCATAGCGAGCCAGGTCCTGGTTGATGTGGCCGGCCTTGATGATGTCGGCGTACTTCAGTTGTGGCGAATCGAGCTTGTAGCTGTCGGAGGCGATGTACATCTCTTTTTTGCCTTCGAGCTTCCAGTCATAGCGATCCGGCGCACCGTTGTACATGTCCAGGTTGTCGGAGGTACGCAGGCCATCGGCAGCGGTACCCGGCCCGTCATAGGACACTTGTGGTGCGCGACGCACACGGCGCTGACCGGCGTTGTAGACCCACGCCGATCGCGGCTCTTTCACCTGGTCGAGGGTTTCGTGTACCAGCAGCACACCACCGGCCAGACGTGCCGGCGCGGTCACTTTCTGCTTGAAGTAGAACAGGATGTTGCCCGGGTTCGCCGGATCGTAATCCTTCATCTTGTCGCGGAACACGAACTGGTCCTGGAAGTACACCAGGCTATACGAGCCGTTCGGCTGCGGCGTGGCCTGGGTTATCAGACGGGTCACACTGCCGCCGCGATAACGGGTGATATGGTTCCAGATGACTTCAACGCCACTTTTCGGAATCGGGAACGGGATCGCGGTTTCGAAGTTTTCCAGACCGTTGCCGCCGGACACCAGTTTAGTGTTGGTGGCGTTTTTCTTGATGGAGGCGAACACGTCATCCGGCACGGTGGCACCGCGATGGGACGGGTAGACCGGCATCTTGAAGGATTCCGGGTAGCGCTTGAACATCGCGTACTGGCCCGGCGCGAGCTTGTCCTTGTACTGGTCGACGTTCTGCGCGGTGATGGTGAACTGCGGTTTTTCACTCGCGAACGGATCAGACAGAAAACCCTTGCTGTCCACGCTACCGGCGTTTTTCGCCATCGGCTTCCAGGCCGGGATCGATCCGTCAGCGTTGCCCGCCATCTCGGCGCCCATCGGGGTCAGGCTCTTGCCCAGTTTGTCCGCTTCGGCCGCAGGGACCGCTGCCATGACGCCGGTCGCCAGCAGCGAAAGCCCCAGAACACCGACGTGGAACAGACTCTTTGTTATTTTCATAGGTGTGTTCGTCCTGATAATGCAGTGCTTAGAAGTTCACGCCGAAGCTGAGCGCAACGAAGTCGCGGTCATCGACGGTGGTGTACTTGCCATCAAAGAAGTTGGTGTAAGCCAGGCTCGCGGTGTAGGTGTTCTGGTACTCGGCATCGACGCCCAGGCTTACCGCTTTGCGACCTTCCTCGAAGTTGCCGCCAGGGCCAGGCGAGTAGCCTTCCACGTCATGAGACCAGGCCACGTTCGGCTTGAGGTTCACGCCGGCGAATACGCTGTTGTATTCCCAGATGGCACGACCGCGATAACCCCAGGAGTTTGCAGTGGTGAACCCGTCGTTTTCGCAGTAGCGACTCACGTTGTTTTGCGGTCCGCCGGCCAGGGTGCCGGTGTTCAATGTCTGGCACTGACCACCCGGCAATGGACCAGGGCCGTAGCTCGGGTCACGGCCGTAACGCGCTTTGTCAGTGCTTTCCAGACCGCCAACGTGGGTAAAGCCGACCTCGCCCACCAGAGTCAGTCGCTCAGCACCCATCACCTGGTCGAAGAAGTGAGTAAGGGTCGTCTGGAGCTGGGTCACTTCCTTGCGGCGATAGCCTTTTTGATCCGCTCCTGGCGTACCCTGGAGCACGGAAACGTTAGGGTTCAGCGGTGTCAGACCGGAAAAGAGAATGTCGGTGGTGTTGAGCTGAACCGGAGCATTCGGCCGGTAGCTGACTTCACCACTCCACGCGGTACCTGTCGGTAACGTAGTAGAGAAGCTCAAGCCATACAGGCGAATATCTTCAGGGTACTCGACGTAGTAGCTGGAGTTACCGGCCACATTCAATGGCAACAAGGTCGGTGCCAGGTTACGCGCGACAGCGAGAGGAACACCCCTGGCCACCAGCGAGCCCACCAGGCCCGCCGCGCTGTAAGCGCTCGCCGGAGCACCTTGACCGCTGAAAATCGGCGCACGGCTGTGGTAGTTCATGAAGTAGGCGCCGAACTCGGTGTCCAGCGGATCGAACATGTATTTGAAGGACACGCCAAATTGACCACTGTCGCGGGCATCGCGATCCGGACCGCGACGAACGATGACGCCTTCATCCGGATCACCCCAGTTCACGCCCCTGGCAGCCAGGGTGTTGATGCTGGCGTTACGCAACGAAGCCGGCAGCCCCGCAGCCGTCAGTGCACTGTTAAGCCCGTTACGGGTGCGCAGTACGGCCAGGTTGTTGTCGCAGCCATCCGAAATCACGTCCGGTTGCGAGAAGAAGGTGCCGCAGTTGTCGGTTACGGTCTGGTCCCATTCGAGCTGGTAGAAGGCTTCGGTCGAGAGGTTCTCGGTGAGGCTCTGGGACACGTAGAACATGTTGACCGGGATCAGGCCTTCCTTGATCTCGGCACCAGGACGACGGAACGCGGACACGTCGATCGGGTTGATCGAGTTGATACCACCGCCGATGAAGGTACTTTCACCCCAACTCACTACTTGCTTGCCCAGACGCACGGAGCCCGGCTGATCGGCAACGGAGTAGTTGTGGTAGACGAAGGCGTCGAGGATCTGGCCGCCGGAGGACTTGGCGCCTTCCTTGCGGTTACTGTCGCTGATGTCCTTGAACGGACGATCTTCATCCTTGAGTTCAAAGTCGTACCAGTATTTGCCACGGACGAAAACGCCGGTGTCGCCATATTTCAATTCAAGGTCATGGATGCCCTTGAAGATCTTGGAGAACGTTTCGCCGCTCTTGAAGTTCAGGTGACCGTCGTCGGATGTCTGGGACAGGCCACGGCCGCCGTTGTTGACGCCGATGAGGTTCTTGTTGGCACTTTCAGTCGACCAACTGGCACCGACCGACAGGGACGAGTCGAACTGACCTTCGATTTCACCAACGTTGAAACTGACGCCGAATGCTGGCCCGGCGAGCGTAGAGGCAAGACTGACCGCCAGGGGCAGTTTTGCCCGGCGCCAGAACTGGTTTACTGATGTCATCGACGCTACTCCATGTGCATTATTGTTATGGCAGTGAGCACTTCTAAAAACGCTGTGGATGACTGGAAGCCAAGGTATCCCTAAGTCATGCCAAAGTTGCATCGCCCCGTTTTGTGCGTTTGCTCCGTTCTTAAAAATCCTTGAGCGGACTATAGCCAGCAGGTAGTACTGCTTGATCCCTCTAAAGTGTGATTTGCAGCTGCCAACCACTCTGGAACAGTCCTTTGCCAAGCCGACACCCGTCGGCACGCCAAGGATGGCTGAAATTTCAGATTTGACAAGCCAAGCGCTTGCTTGGTGGGGCTGGCGTGCCCTTTTGAGCACGCCAGGTCACGCTTAAAGCGTCGAGAGGAAGGTGCTGTTGTTGGCTTGCCACTCGGTGATGTCGACGCGAATACGCTTCTTGTCGAGTTTGCCGACACTGGTCTTGGGAATTTCAGTAACAAGGGCGATCTGGCTCGGGATGGCCCACTTGCTCAGGTGCCCCAGTTCCACGAACGGCTTGAGGTGTTCTTTCAGTTCTTTGGCCCCGATCTCATGGCCTTCGCGGACCACCAGCAGTGCGAACGGACGTTCGCCCCACTGCGGATCGGCGATGCCCACAACTGCTACTTCGCGTACCGCAGGGTGGCGGCTGATCAAGTCTTCAAGGTCCAGGGAGGAGATCCACTCGCCGCCGGTCTTGATCACATCCTTGATCCGGTCGCGAATGTCGATCACACCCATGCTATCCAGAGTCGCTACGTCACCGGTGTGCAGCCAGCCCCCGGCCCAGAGCTCGGCGCCCTTTTGCGGTTCGTTGAAATAGCCCTCGGTGAGCCATGGTGCACGCAGCACCAGTTCGCCTTGGGTCTCGCCATCGGCGGGCAGGAAGTTGCCGTCGGTGTCGACGATCGCCGCCTCCACCAATGGCCCCGGCACACCGGCCTTGATCCGGTACGTGGTGCGTTCGTCTTCGGTGCCGGCCATCAGCTCGTCGTTGAGGTGCGCGCACGAGATCAGCGGTCCGGTTTCCGACATGCCGTAAGCGGCGGTCAGCTGAATGCCATTGGCCTTGGCGGCTTCGTACAACGTGCGGTTCAACGCACTGCCGCCGATCACAATTTTCCAGCCACCAAAGTCGGTACCTTGCGCGGCCTTGGAATTAAGGAGCATTTGCAGAATGGTTGGCACGCAATGGGAAAAGGTGACCTTCTCCTTGCGCCACAGCTCTACCAGGTACTCAGGGTCATAGCGACCGGGATAGACCTGCTTGAGCCCGAGCATGGTCGCCACATACGGCAGGCCCCAGGCGTGCACATGGAACATCGGGGTGATTGGCATGTACACATCGTTGGTGCCCAGCAACCGCACGCTGTCGATGGCGCCCATGATGGTCGACACACCCATGGTGTGCAGCACCAGTTGCCGATGGGTGAAGTACACACCTTTGGGATTACCGGTGGTGCCAGTGGTGTAGAACGTGGTCGCGACCGAGTTTTCGTCGAAGTCCTGGAAGTCGTACTGCGGGCTCGCCGCCGCCAGCAACTGCTCGTACTCGCCGATGAGGTTCGGCAAGTCGGCGGTTTTCTGCGGCAGGTCGGTCAGCAGCAGGGTTTTCTCTACCGTGGTCAAGTGCCCGGCAATGGCCTGATACAATCCGACGAACTCGCTGTTGACCAGCACAAAGCGGTCCTCGGCGTGGTTCATGGTGTAGAGGATCTGTTCCGGTGACAGGCGCACGTTGATGGTGTGGATCACCGCGCCGATCATCGGGATAGCGAACATGCATTCCAGATAACGATGGCTGTCCCAGTCCATTACCGCCACGGTATCCCCGGCCTTGACGCCGGCCGCCGTCAGCACGTTGGCCAGCTTGGCGACCCGTTCGATCAGGGTCGGATAGCTGTAGCGCAACTGGTCGCGGTAAATGATCTCGCGGGTTTTTTCATAACGAGCGCCGGACATCAGCAGCCGTTTGATCAGCAGCGGATACTGGTAAGCGCCTTCGGCTGGAGGGATAACGCGAGTCTGCAACATAAGAGTCCCTTTTCTGACTGCACAGTCGTGGCTGAAAGCAAGCACTTTAGTGCCCTTGGACGTCAGCCAAATCAGCCAAAGGAATGATTTGCAGAACCGGGCAAAATGCTAGCTTTGCGCCACCATCCGGCATGTTTCGACAGGAATTCGGGATTTGCGCTGTAAAATGTTGCAACGCATGTACGTAACACTTGTCTGTGAGCATACGTACCATACGGACACGATGAGCCGATCGGTTGGCAGCCCAACAGTTGCCCCAGGTCACCCGACCTCAACCTCATCTTCAAGAGAAGGATCTTGCCCACTAGACCTGTCTGGTCAAACGCCATCGGTATTGCATATAACAATGACTATTGAATTAACCACCCCCGAGAACTCCCCATCGTCACAAGCGCCTCTGGTTTCCATCGTGGCGTCCTGCTTCAACATGCAAAAATTTCTGGAAGAGGCCATCAAGAGCATCTTCGCCCAGGACTACCCGAACTTCGAAGTCATCATCGTGAATGACGGGTCCAGCGACGACAGCCTCGCCACACTCAAGCGATTGCAACAAACCTATGACTTCCAGCTGTATTCGCAACCGAACCAGGGTGTGAGCGCAGCGCTCAACCACGGCTTGCGATACGCCAAAGGCGTCTATGTGACGACGCCGGACCTGGATGACATCATGTTGCCGGGGTCATTGCGCATTCGCGCCGAATACCTGGACCAGCACCCGAACGTCGGCTGCGTGGGTGCGCTGATCAGCTACATGGACAGCGATGGCAACACCATCAAGCAGCAACAGCGCGACAAGATCCACACCTACAACTTCGATCAGGTCCTCAGAGGAGCCGTCGTGATCGGCGCCCCTGTTGCGCTATATCGCATGAAAGCGATGCGAAGTGCCGACTTCTACGCGCCGAAACTGCGGGTTCAGGACTTTCAGATGACGTTGCGGATTGCCCGGCTGGGTTATGAGATCCATGAATTGCCGATCTGCATGACCCGCTATCGCCGCCATGCCAACAACCTGTCGAGAAAATACCGGATATTGCTCCAGGCGGACCTTGAGGCGATCGCGCCGTACGTGAACCACCCCGGCTATCAGAGCGCCCGCACCAAACTGGTGAACAAGGCCCTCAAATATGCCGTGGTCGAAGACAAGAAAGAAGCCTGGCAACTGTTGCGCTCGATTCCCTGGCGGCACCTCAATAGAACCAGCTTCAAACGCTTCAAGCGGCTGGTATTACATCGCTAGCCGCCTCACCGGGCCTCAGTGCATCTCGGTAAATGCGAGTTTCACACCAATGGCGATCAGTACCGCGCCCATGGTCCGATCGAACCAGTGGCCCATCCGGGCAAAACCTGCGCGCACGCGCTGCTGGCTGAACAGCATCGCCACCAGGCAGAACCATACCGCGGTGGCCACCGCGAGGTAGATACCGTAGCCCGCCTGTACCGCCAGCGGCGTGTGCGGATTGATCACCACGGTGAACAGCGAAAGGAAGAACAGCGTCGCTTTCGGGTTCAGACCGTTGGTCACGAAACCCGAAGTGAAGGCGCCGCGACCAGTGCGCTCGCCCGCTTCCTTGTGCAGATCGTCAGCCGCAGGTTGGGCCGGTTGTGCTCGCAGGGCCTTGAAGCCGATGTACAGCAGGTACGCCGCGGCCGCCCATTTCAGGGCATTGAACAACACGATCGACTGGGACACGATCAGGCCAATGCCCAGCAGCGAATAGCCGACGTGCAGGAAAATCGCCGTGCCGACACCCAGCGCCGTCCAGGTGCCAGCGCGCCGACCATGGGTCACGCTCTCACGCACCACCACGGCAAAGTCCGGGCCGGGGCTGGCCACGGCCAGCAGGTGAATCAGGGCAACGGTCAAAAACTCTGTCCAGTACATGGGGGATCCTTTTTGGGCAGGGCGATCAATAAAAAACTCTTAGGTCGACTTCACTTCTGTGCCAACTATCAAATCTGTGGCGGGAGCTTGCTCCCTCGCCACAGGTGTTTCATCTGATAGGCTCGGCAGATTACGCCTTCAGTTCATTGCACAAAAGGTACAGTTGATGACGAACACTCACCGCGCCGTTTTCCTCGACCATCCGTCCCTGGACCTGGGCGACCTCGACCTCAGCCCGTTGCAAGAGTGTTTCAGCGACTTACAGCTTTTCGCCCAGACCACGCCGGACCAGGTGATCGAACGCCTCAACGGCGCCACCGTTGCCATCAGCAACAAAATCCTGATCGACGCCGCCGCCATCGCCGCCAGCCCAGAGCTGAAGCTGATCCTGATCACCGCCACCGGCACCAACAACGTTGACCTCGCCGCCGCCCGCGCCCACGGGATTACCGTCTGCAATTGCCAGGGTTACGGTACGCCGTCGGTGGCGCAGCACACAATCATGTTGCTGCTCAATCTGGCAACGCGCTTGGCCGATTATCAAAAGGCTGTTGGCGACGGTCGCTGGCAGCAGGCGAAACAGTTCTGCCTGCTGGATTACCCGATTGTCGAACTGGAAGGCAAAACCCTCGGCCTGCTCGGTCACGGCGAACTGGGCGGCGCAGTCGCACGACTGGCCGAAGCCTTTGGTATGCGCGTACTGCTCGGTCAGATTCCCGGGCGACCTGCCCGACCGGATCGTTTGCTACTGGAAGAACTGCTGCCGCAGATCGACGCGCTGACCCTGCACTGTCCGCTCAATGAACACACCCGTCACTTCATCGGAGCCCGTGAACTGGCCTCGATGAAACCCGGTGCGTTCGTGGTCAACACCGCGCGCGGTGGCCTGATCGACGAACAGGCCCTGGCCGATGCCTTGCGCAACGGTCACTTGGGTGGTGCGGCCACCGACGTGTTGAGCGTCGAGCCACCGACCGCTGGCAATCCGCTGCTGGCCCACGACATTCCACGGTTGATTGTCACCCCGCACAACGCCTGGGGCAGTCGCGAGGCGCGCCAGCGGATCGTGGGCCAGTTGACCGAAAACGCGCAGGGATACTTCAGCGGTAAAGCACTGCGGGTCGTCAGTTGATAGACTGCGGCACTTTTTTTACAGGAGCAGAGTATGGATCCGCGCAGTGAAGTACTGCTTCGTCAGGCCGAGTTATTCCAGGGTTCGGTGCTGCTGGCCGGTTTGCCCGCCGATGACCTGCTGGGCCGTCTGCCCGACGCTCATGGCTGGTGCTGGCATGCCGGCGATCAAGCAGCGCTGGAGGCCCGCTTCGCCGAGCGCAGCCATTTCGGTGTGAATGCGCCGGAGCGCACGTTCGACACCGCCGTGGTGTTTCTGCCCAAGTCCAAGGACCTGACCGACTACATCCTCAACGCCCTCGCCTCCCGGCTGGCCGGTCGCGAGTTGTACCTGGTGGGGGAAAAACGCAGCGGCATCGAAGGCGCGGCCAAGCAACTGAACCCCTTCGGCAAACCGCGCAAGCTCGACAGCGCACGGCATTGCCAACTCTGGCTGGTTACCGTGGCCACAGCGCCAGAAGCCAGGTCGCTGGAAAGCCTGGCCCAGACGTATGAGCTGCCGCTGGCCGAAGGTCCGCTAAAAGTCATCAGTCTGCCGGGCGTGTTCAGCCACGGTCGGCTGGATCGCGGCAGCGCGCTGTTGCTGGAGCATCTGGACAAATTGCCGAGCGGCCATTTGCTGGACTTCGGTTGCGGCGCCGGTGTGTTGGGAGCAGCGGTGAAACGTCGCTATCCACACAACCAGGTCACCTTGCTTGATGTGGATGCGTTTGCCGCCGCCAGCAGTCGCCTGACATTGGCTGCCAACGGTCTGGAAGCTGATGTGATTACCGGTGACGGCATCGACGCAGCACCCATGGGTTTGAGTGCGATTTTAAGCAACCCACCGTTCCATGTCGGCGTACACACCGATTACTTCGCTACCGAGAACTTGCTGCGAAAAGCCGCCAAACATCTGAAAAACGGTGGCGAACTGCGCTTGGTGGCGAACAGCTTCCTGAAGTACCAACCGCTTATCGAAGAGCACCTCGGCGTGTGCGCAATCAAGGCCGAGGGACAGGGTTTCAGAATCTATCGGGCCAAACGCGGCTGATCAATAAGTGCTTGCCTAACGGATTTTGCCTAGGCAGAATCCGCTCCGTCCTAGGGGAGTAGTCTCCCACGAGCGCCATGCTCGTCCGGCATACGTCAACATACTTGGTCAACAGACCATGGCGTATGCGACCCAAGCGTCCGCATCAGACGGTTCGCAGGGTTTGACAAGACCTATGACACGAACACCTTACCCGGGGCGGGAAGGCTGTACGTGTCATAGCCGTGTCGACCCGCCCCTTAGGAAAACCCTGATGCTGGATTCACTTCTCGTTCCCACCGCAATTGTTGCCTTGGCCGAAATCGGCGACAAGACGCAACTGCTCGCGCTCATTCTCGCCGCTCGCTTTCGCAAACCCTGGCCGATCATCGCCGGTATCGTCGCTGCAACCCTGGCCAACCACGCTGCAGCCGGCGCGGTAGGTGCCTGGGTCGGTAGTTTCTTCTCGAATGCGACGCTGCACTGGATCCTCGCCGCGAGCTTCGCCGCGACCGCATTGTGGACCCTGGTGCCGGACAAGATGGATGACGACGAAGCCAGCACTGCCCGCAAATTCGGACCGTTCCTGACCACGCTGATCGCGTTTTTCCTTGCGGAGATGGGCGACAAGACTCAAGTCGCCACGGTGATGCTCGCGGCGCAATACCCGGAGTTGTGGCTGGTGATCATCGGCACCACCGTCGGGATGCTGATTGCCAACGTGCCAGTGGTTTTGGCGGGTAATTTTGCGGCGGACAAACTGCCACTGACTTTGATTCGTCGCCTGGCGGCGTCGGCGTTCTTCATCCTCGCCATTGTCGCGGTGTACAAGGCGATGCAGAGCAGCGGTTGGGTTTGACGGTTTAGGTCGATAGACCGCGTTATCGTTCATCGTCGGAACGCCGCCCGGAGCCGGCTCGCTCCCACATTGGTTTTGTGATCGACAATGACCCCTGTGGGAGCGAGCCTGCTCGCGATGAGGCCGGAAGCCTCAATACACGTCAGGACTTCTTGGCTTTCTCGTACAACGGCATCACCTTCGGAATCGCCGCCTGCAAGGCAGCAATACGACTGGCCGACGCCGGGTGAGTGCTCAAGAATTCTGGCGGTGCGCCATTCGAGGCTTTGCTCATCTTGTTCCACAGGGTGATCGCCGCGTTCGGGTTGTAACCGGCGCGGGCCGCCAGTTCGAGACCGATCAGGTCTGCCTCGTTTTCATTGCCGCGACTGTTGGGCAAGGTCATGCCGTATTTCGCCACGGTGTCCGCCAGCGCCAGGCCGCCCTGCCCCAGACCGAACAAGGCACCGGCGCCTTGCTTGGCCATTTCGATGCCGTAAGCCTTGGACATCGCTTCACGACCGTGCTCACGCAAGGCGTGAGCGATTTCATGGCCGATGATGGCGGCGATTTCGTCATCGGAGAGTTGCAGGGTGTCGATCAATCCGCTGTAGAAAATGATCTTGCCGCCAGGCCCGCAGGAGGCATTCAGCTCGTCGCTCTTGATCAGGTTGACTTCCCATCTCCACTGGGCCGAATCCGGACGGAAAATCGGCGCCTGGGCAATCAGGCGGTCGGAAATGATCTGGACACGTTTGGCCTCGTTACTGGTCTTGTCCAGCACGCCTTTGGTGTTCGCCTCGCCGATAGTCTTTTGATAGGACTGGGCATACATCTGGTTGACCTCGTCGGTCGACAGCATGCTGAACATGTACTGTTTACGCTCAACGCCCACCGCGCCACCGCTGGTGGTGTTGACCGACTGACAACCGCCGAGCAGCAAACCTGCGCTCAGTGCACACACAACCAATGTCTTGTTCATCAAAAAACTCCCTGAAAACATGCCGCGTATCCTAGGCGTGGAATTGTATCGACGCCAGATACAACAGAGGTGTAGACGCATATTTCAGATAAAGCTCTCATGGACGTAGGAAAAAATTCACATAACGGTGCCCACCGTGGTCGATAACGGCCCGCAGTGATTCGTTTGCGACATCAATCCCTCCAAAACAGCCATTTCGTCAACCTCCGCTCATGGCCATCGACACCCCTGCCGATACAGCACCGCAGACGTCCTCTTGCGTGCGGAGCACCCATGAAATTCAAGTCAATCCAGTTTTCCGTGGCGGCGCTCGCCGGCGCCATCGTTCTTAGTGTCGTGGCAGCCTTGGTGCTGTACGCGTTGTTTTCCGGCGCACGGACCCAAGACATGGTCCAGCAGCGGACCCAGGCACAATTCGAGCAAGTCATCGAACAACGCCTGACGTCACTGGCGCAAACCCAGGTCAGCCAGATCCAGCGCGAGCTCGAAGCGCCACTGCTGATTGCCGGCGGACTGGTGCGAGTCAACGCATTGATCGGCACACCGGGCGCCGATGGCCAGCCACAGTTGAACCTGAGCCGTGAGCAATTGATCAGCCTGATCAAGGAAAACGTCGCCAAGAACCCGAAAATTCTCGGCACCTACATCGGTTGGGAAAAAAACGCCCTTGATCACAACGATGCGGCCTACGTCGACACACAGGTTGTCGGCATCGACGCCAGCAACGGCCGTTTCCTGCCGTGGTGGTTCCGCAACGAAGACGGCAGCCTGGGCCTGGACAAACTGGTGGACGTCGACGACCAGAAAACCCTGTCCACCGGCGTACGCGCCAGCGAGTACTACCTGTGCTCGAAAGAAACCAAAAAATCCTGCGTGATCGATCCGGCGCCCTACAAGGTCGGCGACAAGATCGTCATGCTCGCCTCCTTTATAGAGCCGATCATGCTCAACGGGGCCTTCCAGGGCATCGTCGGCGCCGACCTGTCGGTGAACTTCATCCAGGAAATGCTCCTCGGCGCGAATCAGCAGTTGTACAGCGGCGCGGGTGAAATGGCCCTGATTGGCGGCAACGGCCGGATCGTTGCCTACACCAAGGACCCGAGCAAATTCGGCGAGAAGGTCAGCGACATCCTCGACAGCCAGCAGATCGCCAACATGGCCAATCTCAAGCGCGGCGAAGTCACCTACACCGTCGACAAGGCACAGGGCCGGATCGAGTTGTACCTGCCGTTCGGCATCGGCCAGACCGACGCTCGCTGGACCCTCATGCTGCAACTGCCGTTGAACGCGGTGATGGCCGATCTGCAAAAACTTCAGGGCGATCTGGACGCCCAGCGCAAGTCCGACACCTTCGGCATGGCCATGGTCGGTTTGTTGATTGCCGGTATCGGCTTGCTGGTGATCTGGCTGGTGGGCCACGGCATTGCCCGGCCACTGAAGCAGATGGTTACGATGCTCGACGACATCGCTCAGGGCGAAGGTGACCTGACTCGCCGTCTGACCAGCGACCGCGCCGACGAACTGGGCTCTATCGCCAAAGGCTTCAATACCTTCCTGGCCAAGTTGCAGGTGATGATCACCCAGGTGGTGACTTCGGTGCAGAGCGTCAGTGATTCGTCGGAACACACCGCCGACATCGCCATCCGCACCAACATCGGCGTGCACAAGCAAATGGCCGAGATTGATCAAGTCGCCACGGCGGTGCATGAAATGACCGCCACCGCCCAGGACGTGGCGCGCAACGCGACCCAGGCTGCGCAAGCCGCCAGCCATGCCGATCAGGCTGCGGCGCAGGGTATGCAAATCGTGCGCGATACGTCGAACTCGATTGGCGTGCTGGCGATAGAAATCGGCAAGGCTGTCGGTGTGGTGCAAACATTGGCCAAGGACAGCGAGAACATCAACGCCATCCTCACCGCCATTCGCGGGATCGCTGAGCAGACCAATCTGCTGGCCTTGAACGCCGCCATCGAAGCGGCCCGCGCTGGCGAACAGGGACGCGGTTTTGCGGTGGTAGCCGATGAAGTGCGCAACCTGGCGCAGAAGACTCAGAAAGCCACTGAAGAAATTCAGACCATGATTCAGCAACTGCAACAAGGCACGCGCGATGTGGTGCGGGTGATGGAGGACAGTCAGAACCGTACCGACGAAAGCGTGCAGCACGCGGCTAAAGCGGCCGAGGCGCTGGAGACGATTACTCAGGCAGTGTCGGTGATCAACGACATGAACACCCAGATTGCCAGTGCGGCTGAGGAACAGAGTGCGGTGGCTGACGACATCAACCGTAACGTGATCAACATCGGGCAAGTAGCCAATGAAGTGGCGGGCGGAGCGGATGAGTCGAGTGCGGCGAGTGCGGACCTGACCAAGCTGGCTGAGCAGCAGCGACGGTTGATTAATCAGTTCAAGGTCTGAAGAGCCCTCACCCTAACCCTCCCGAAACGTCGGACCGCCCGCAGGGAGAGGGGACTGACCGATGTGCTTAATAGAAATTTTGCGACCTTAAACGTCGCGCCGAACGCAGGTTTGAAATGCATGAAGATCGGCACCCTTTCCCCCTCTCCCCTGTGGGGCGGTCCGACGTTTCGGGAGGGCTGGGGTGAGGGGTCGATTTTGAACCTGACACATATTTGAAGACACTGGCGGATCATCAACCCGGGGTAAGACACTCCGGCCCATTAAGCTTCGGATCATTCACCAGATTCGCCAACACCCGCTCGCGCAACGCCGCGGGTTCACTGGCGAGCAATGCCTGCAAGGCATGCAATGGAGTCGCGGGATTGAGCCAGGCCTCCTGCCCTGCCGCATCGAGAATCAATGGCCGACGCTGACTCGCCGCTGGCTGCGTGATCACCGCTGTACTCAACCACACCTGTTCCTGCACCGGATACGCTTCCCAGATCGCCGCAAAGAACAGCGTCGAACCCTCCCCCGGCGTCAGCCAATACGGTCGCTTGCGGGTCGTGCCGCGCCATTCGTAAAAACCGTTGGCCGGCAGCAGGCAACGACGTTCGCGCAGGGCCTGGCGAAACATCGGTTGCTCGGCAACGGTTTCGGCCCGGGCATGGGCTGGTGTGCGGGACAAATCGGTCAGCCATGGCGGCGTCAACCCCCAACGCGCGCGGGCCAACTCACGCTGGCCATCGACACCTGCACGCAGCATCAACACCGAATCATTGGGAGAAATATTCCACTGGGCCTGCTGATCGGCGGGGAAGCCAGGCAGGGCCGCGAAGGCGGGGTTCCAGCGAAACAGGGCATAACGTCCACACATGGGGCAACACGACTCTAGATAAAACGAACGTCAGCCTAACAGACCAGCGTGCCGGGAAAACTCTCCGGTTCATCACCGGGCATCGGCAGCGCGGCATTGTACGCGGTGATCAACTCCCGGGCGTAATCGGCCTGGTCGTTATCGACCGATAAACCCAGCAGGCCGAAGATTGGCAATTCGCCGGTCCCGCCGATCAAATCGCGGCCCACCAGATGCGCTTCGACGCCCTCGCTGGCCAACATGCTTTGCAGCAACTCACCTTCCATGAGGTTTTCCGGCTCGTAGATTCGCTGCATGGGATGCCCCTTTCATTCGTTTTCGCTGAAAACTTCGAGATGCCATTCCTCACCGTGAACCTGCAAAACAAATGTTATTGGCCGGCAGCACACCTGGCAGTCTTCAATATAGGTCTGATCGCCCCCGGACAGATCCACAGACGTCTCAACCTCCTCACCACAATACGGACATTCATACAGCGCAGATTCCAGCATCGCGGTCT
The DNA here is from genome assembly GCF_054897865.1 of Pseudomonas sp. LS2P72. Lineage (NCBI taxonomy): Bacteria > Pseudomonadati > Pseudomonadota > Gammaproteobacteria > Pseudomonadales > Pseudomonadaceae > Pseudomonas > Pseudomonas sp. LS2P72. The sequence continues at coordinate 1,600,040 of NZ_CM142708.1, read as the reverse complement.
CCCAGGTGACTTGTGCGTATAATCGCCGGTCTATTTGCAGGGCTATTTTTGTCTGGCTGACTTTTCAGACCGTACCCCGTTGGATTTCGATCAAAACCTTTACTTACCCTAGCCGTTTCTAACAAGAGAGCATGATGGGCGAATTCGATGCCATCCGACCTTACAATGACAGCGAAGTCCCGGCAGTGCTGGACCGGCTGCTCGGTGACAAGGCGTTTCTAGATATCCTCATCCACTTCCGCTTCCCGCGTTTTGCCGGTGCTTTCGGCTGGATGCTCAAACCTCTTATAGCTCATCGGCTGCGCCGTGAGTTCGCCGGCGTTACATCGGTGGCCACGTTGCAGGACAAAGTCGAGATGTACGTCGATCACACCATCGAGCGAGCCACTGACGGTGTGACGTACACCGGCGTCGAGCAGTTCAGGTCCGGCAGCGCCTACCTGTTCATCGCCAACCATCGCGACATCGTAATGGACCCGGCCTTCGTCAACTACGCCGTGTACCACGCCGGCCTGCCGACGCCGCGCATCGCGATCGGCGACAACCTGCTGCAAAAGCCCTTCGTCAGCGATCTGATGCGCCTGAACAAGAGCTTCATCGTGCACCGTTCGATCGCCGGTCGACGCGAGAAGATGGCGGCGTATCAGCTGCTGTCGGCCTACATCAATCACTCGATCCGCAAGGATTGCGCGTCGATCTGGATCGCCCAGGCCGAAGGCCGGGCCAAGGACGGCGACGACCGCACCGAGTCGGCCATCCTCAAGATGTTCCACATGAGTCGCAAGGACGAGCCGTTCGGCGAAGTCATTCAGTCGTTGAACCTCACCCCGGTGTCGATCAGCTACGAATACGACCCGTGCGATCAAGCCAAGGCTCGCGAGCTGTTCATCCGCGCCACCACCGGCAGCTACACCAAAGTGCCGGGCGAGGACGATGTGAGCATTGCCAAGGGCATCACCGGCTACAAGGGCCGCGTGCATGTGAACTTCGCTTCGCCGATCACCGAGCTGTTCGACGACACCAAGCAATTGGCGATCGAGATGGACCGGCAGATCCTCGGCGGCTACCGCCTGTTCCCGGTGCACTACCTGGCCTATGCCCAGTGGAAAGATGCCGACCCGCAATTGCAGGTGCCGAAAGCCGCCGAGGTGTTTGCCGCCGACGAACTGGCCAAGGCTCAGGAGCAATGGCAACAGCGTCTGGACGCGTGCCCTGAGGAGCATCGTCCGTTCATGGTTCTGCAATACGCGACGCCGGTGCGCAATCAGTACCGGGTCAAGGCGGGGTTGCCGCTTTAAACCCGACAACGGCGCCTTCGGGCGCCGTTTCTATTTGTCTGACACAACATTTTCTGTGGCGAGGGGATTCATCCCCGTTCGGCTGCGCAGCAGTCGCAAATTCAGTTTGCGCGGTGTGAGTGACATACGTTAGGGACTGCTGCGCAGTCCAACGGGGATAAATCCCCTCGCCACAGTCAGACCCGTGTGCTGATCCACGACACCAGCAGTGCCAATCCCAGGCAGGCAAAACCGAATCGATAGAAAAACCGGTTGATGCGCAAGGTCGCGCCATCCAGCATCAACGTCGGTTCATCGATACGACGGTTCTGGCTTTGCGCTTGGAGAATGGCCAACGCGCGCTGTTCGCGGCGGCGAGTGGCATGCAGCATCCAGCCGCCCGGAAAGGCCAACAACAAGGCCAACAGGTTGATCAACTTGGCGGGATGGTTGGTAAACAGCGAAATCAAATGCAACGACATCACGAACCTCAGCAAAACAGGTGTGGCAGACGCCGAGCCGACGACCGCGGCGCGAATTCTACCGAAAGCCTCGCCTCCTGCCCTTGCTTTCCGACAATTAACGAACCATTTGACCGATTCCTGTCCTGTGTCACGGCGCCGTCATCTGAGTACGACAGTCTGGCGCCCCTCGAAACCGACACGGAAACCGTCATGCTGCACGCCGAAAACCAGGATCGCCTCTACCTCATCGCCCAAACCGACGAACAACAAAACCTCGTTGGCAGCCTCGCCTTCAACGTCCAGGACCGCCACTGGCTGGTGTATTGCGCATTGGGTGGGCATCAGCATGCGGATTTGCCGGAGACGGATTTGCTGACGGGCGTGAGTGTTCTGGATTTCTATTCGCAAGCGGCCTGACACAACACATTCCCTGTGGGAGCGAGCCTGCTCGCGAAGGCGTCGTGTCAGTCGACATTTACTTTGACTGACACTCCGCTTTCGCGAGCAGGCTCGCTCCCACAGTTGTTCGGTGGTGTACACCTGAATGAAAAAGCCCGGGGCCATTGCTGGCACCGGGCTTTTTTTGAATCCAGCGAATGTTTACTCGCCGAGAACCTGACCAATCGTCGGATCCTTGAACAGACGCGTCAACGCATCGCTCAGCACATCGCTGACCAGTTTGGTGTTGGTTTCCTGATTCGGCGCCATACCAAAACGCTGATCCAGGGACGCACCGTAACGACCGCTGTAACGACGATTGGCATTCTGCACATCGGAGCGGAATGTCGCGCCGATGGTCGCTTCGGTCACGTACATGCCTTCTTTAGGCGACTGATATTTCAGCTCGGCCAGGGTCACGGTTATTTGCGGTGCATTCGGTGCATTGTTGGTTGGCGTAAAACCCAGCAACCGCACGGCCGCTTCGGCTTGAGCCTGCAACTTCGGCAGAATCTGCGCGCCCTGCACGGTGATCGCGCTGGTCTCAGGGTACAGGCCACCACGGGTGCCCAAGGTCGGCGACGGACGACCGTCCACCACACGCACCACCACCGGTTGACCATGACCGACCGGTGCCAGCTGAGTCGTCAACTTGGGTTCAGGGTTCAGTTGTTGCGGGCTGTGGGCGCAGCCGACGAGGGTCAAACTGGTCACAGTGATCAAACCGAACAACAGGCGTTGCAACATGCTCTTCTCTCCAGAATCAGGCACAAACAGGCCCGCAGTATAGCGGTGGGCCACTGTGGGTAACTAGCACCTCACAGTGAATACTGAAATGTCTGACAAACCCTTGGGAAGCCGGTTCCTGTCACAGATCTGTCATCGCCCATACACTTGCACGTCACGGCTCGCTGGCAACCTTCACAGCAGGTCACCCACAAGGTACTTCGCCATGCGTTATCTCATCTCGCTGTTCGCGCCACGCCCGCTTCACCGCAGCTTCGCCCTGCTCGACCGCAACGGCCATTGCCAGGCTTTCAAACAGTGCAGCCTGCAGCCCATGGGCGATGGCTGGGTCGAAATCGAAGAAATCCGTCTCAACTGGTTACACCATCCCCTGCCGCCCAGCGCCCGTGTCAGCCAGCGCCAGCCACGTGCGCGGGCTCAACACTTGTTGACCACCTGACCGAACACCTAATAAAAGTCATTAAACACGACCATTTCCCTGCGTTTCTTCGCTACAATCTCCCCCCGATTATAAGGACGTCTCCTGATCGGGCCTCGCAGCATCGTCAATGCGCTTGTATTGACACCCCGCACCGCCCTGCAGAGAGCCGCCCACACAGATCGAGTGAAGCTGGCGCGCTTGCTGTTCCTTGAGCAAAACCCCCACTTTTCGCGAATCTGCAGAGCTGTCATTACGCTCGGTTACTGAGCTGTTTGCCCGTTTTGCCTGTCATGTATCCCATGGCGGCAATCCATCCGGGCACGGTGCCAGGCTGGGGCAGCCCTTTTTTGAGGTTCACGTCTTCAAAAGAGCGTGAAAAAACGGGTTTTCACAACTTCACAAGAGTGTGGCGAGCAAATGAATAGTTTTGCGTCTGAATATGCACCATTAGCGTCTGAAACAGCCCAACGACACAGGACCGAGTACGCCTCGAATACCGGATCCTGAAGCCTGTCCTCTACGGATTTGGTTGCACAAACGGATGTATCGACCATAAGTCGAATTGCCAGCCGCGCGTTGAAGTGAGTTCATGTAACTCTTTTAGACCCGGCCGGTAGCGTCCGTCGAAGTTGCGAAAAATTGCGAAGATTCGGACATGGCGTTACTGCCATGGGTACTTGGGGCATCACTGACACGCCCCTGAACACCTGGCAGCCATGCCGACAATTTGGTGCTGCAGATTTTGGAGACGCGTTAAATGGCGCATAACGAAGCAGTCGACGTAGTACTGGTTGGGGCCGGCATCATGAGTGCCACCCTCGCTGTACTGCTCAAAGAGCTCGACCCCGCGATCAAGCTGGAAGTCGTCGAGCTGATGGATTCCGGTGCCGCGGAGAGTTCGAACCCGTGGAACAACGCCGGTACCGGTCACGCCGGGCTGTGTGAGCTCAACTACACGCCGCAGGCCACCGACGGCACCGTCGACATCAAGAAAGCCGTGCACATCAACACCCAGTTCGAGGTGTCGAAGCAGTTCTGGTCCTACCTGACCCGGAAAAACACCTTCGGCTCGTGCAAGACGTTCATCAGCCCGGTGCCGCACCTGAGCTTCGTCCAGAGTGACGATGGCGTTTCCTTCCTGAAGGAACGCTTCAAGACGCTGAGCAAGCACCACGCCTTCTCGGATATGGAATACACCGAAGACAAGGCCACCATGGCCGAATGGATGCCGCTGATGATGCCTGGCCGGCCGGCCGACGAAGTCGTCGCCGCCACCCGCGTCATGAACGGCACCGACGTCAACTTCGGCGCCCTGACCAATCAACTGCTCAAGCACCTGACCAGCGCACCCGATGCCCAGGTCAAGTACTGCAAGCGCGTGACCGGCCTCAAGCGTAACGGCAGCGGCTGGACCGTCAGCATCAAGGACGTCAACAGCGGCAATTCCCGTGACGTCGACGCGAAATTCGTGTTCCTCGGAGCTGGCGGCGCAGCACTGCCGCTGCTGCAAGCTTCGGGCATCGAAGAAAGCAAAGGTTTTGGCGGCTTCCCGATCAGCGGCCAATGGCTGCGTTGCGACAACCCGGAAGTGGTCAAGCACCACCAGGCCAAGGTTTACAGCCAGGCGGCGGTGGGTTCGCCACCGATGTCGGTGCCGCACCTGGACACCCGTGTAGTCGATGGCAAGAAGTCCCTGCTGTTCGGACCTTACGCCGGTTTCACCACCAAGTTCCTCAAGCACGGCTCCTTCATGGACCTGCCGATGTCGGTTCGCGCCGGCAACATCGGCCCGATGCTGGCCGTGGCGAAAAACAACATGGACCTGACCAAGTACCTGGTCAGCGAAGTGATGCAGTCGATGGAGCAGCGCCTGGATTCCCTGCGTCGCTTCTACCCTGAAGCGAAAGCCGAAGACTGGCGCCTGGAAGTGGCCGGCCAACGGGTGCAGATCATCAAGAAAGACCCGAAAAAGGGCGGCATTCTGCAGTTCGGTACCGAACTGGTCGCGGCCAAGGACGGTACGCTTGCTGCCCTGCTCGGCGCTTCGCCAGGTGCATCGGTGACTGTTTCGATCATGCTTGAGCTGATCGAGAAGTGCTTCCCGAACAAAACTTCTGGCGAATGGGCCGCCAAGCTCGCGGAAATCTTCCCGGCCCGGGAAAAGGTTCTGGAAACCGACGCTGCGCTGTATCGCAAGATCAATGTGCAGAACAACGTCGCGCTGGAACTGGTTGAAGCCAGCAACGAGACCGAAAGCTACGCTTGATTCGGCCGCATAAAAAACGCCCCGTTCTCATTGAGAGCGGGGCGTTTTTTTGTGCGTTTCTGTAGGAGCACGCGGTGCGGCGATCCGACTTGCCGGCGATGGCGTCCTTGAGATCGCTATCGCGAGCAAGCTTTGCTCCTACAGGTTTGGGTTAACCGCGAGCCTTTTCGATCAGCTCGATGTACTCGGCCGCGTTGCGCTGATCCTTGATCAGGGCAACGAAGTCATTGCCGTGCTCATCCTTTCCGTCCAGATCCAGACCGGCTTCGACGAAGAACGTCAGAAAGCGCCCGAAGTCATCGATGCGCAGGCCGCGATAGGCCTTGATCAGTTTGTGCAGCGACGGCGACGTGGCGTCGACCGGTTCGAAATCGAGGAACAGCTTGATCTGCTCATCGCCGATCTCGTCACCAATCACTTGCTTCTTATCTTTACGCATTGCCGACTCCAGCTCGCAGACATTTCACGGGGCGGGCAGTTTACCCCTCCCTTGCCACCGGGCTCAACGCGGACGAACAGCGCCCGTGTGCAGATCGGCCCAGACATGGCCGTTGGCGTAGCTGAGGAACTGGCAATACACCGTGTCATTGCGCAACAAGTCGATCACCACCCGGTACTGAGCCATCGGGTAAAACAGCGTCAGGGTTTTGTTCTTGTCGTCGTAGATCGGCTTTTTCAGGCTTTTGCTTTCGCCATCGAAATTGACCAGCACCTGGTTGATGGTCGCGCCCTTGTTCAAGGATTTGCCCTTGAGACGGATCAGCAACGGTGAGGTCACCGGAATCGGCTGCTGGTTTGACTGGCGTTGACTGCCGACCACCACCGAGTACTCGGTGACCTGCAACAGCTGTTGCTGCTCGGGCTCCGCGTTACGCAGGGCCAGGTCATCCGGGGGCAGGAACTGCGCGTGCATCGGCGCAGGGGCGGCCGCCAGAGGCAGGCTGACGGTCAGCAACAGGGCGGCGCAGCTGCGGATCAAAAGGCTCATGACAGGCTCCGGAGGGCGGGGCCGAGCACTCTAGCATGGGCGCACAAAACGGATCTGTGAACACAGAACCATTGTGGGAGCGAGCCTGCTCGCGATAGCGTCGGCACATCCAACATAACGTTGTCAGATAGACCGCTATCGCGAGCAGGCTCGCTCCCACAGGGGATTTGACTGATTTTTTTACATGCCTTTAACAGCAAAAATCCCGTTGGCGTTACGCCAGTAGCCTTTGTAGTCCATGCCGTAACCGAAGATGTAACGGTCGATGCATGGCAGGCCGACGAAGTCGGCTTTCAGGTCCGGGCGAGCCTTGCGGTCGTGGTCCTTGTCGATCAGCACGGCGGTGTGCACAGCGCGGGCGCCAGCGTGTTTGCAGTAGTCGATGATCGCGCCCAGGGTGTGACCTTCGTCGAGGATGTCGTCGATGATCAGCACGTCACGGTCGAGGAACGACACTTCCGGCTTGGCTTTCCAGAACAGATCGCCGCCGCTGGTTTCGTTGCGATAACGGGTGGCGTGCAGGTAGGACGCTTCCAGCGGGAAGTTCAGATAGGTCAGCAGCTTGCCGGAGAAAATCAGCCCACCGTTCATCACGCAGAACACCACCGGATTGCTTTCAGCCAGCTGGTCGTTGATTTGTGCACCGACGCGGGCGATGGCCGCCTCGACTTCAGCTTCGGTGTACAGGCAGTCAGCCTCTCGCATGATTTGACGGATATGCTCGAGATCAGCGGACATGGCGCTCTCCAGGGGGTGGCTGTTCAGGAAAAGCGGGCAAAGGTACGCATCAAGCGAGGCCAGATCAAGCGTTTGTGGACTAACGTACTTCATGTCTATAGGACAACACCCTCGGATAGATTAATCTAGGCCGGTTTTTTTGCCCGCCGCCGGAGCCTTTCCCATGCCCATCCTCGAGATCCGCCATCCGCTGATCCGCCATAAACTCGGCCTTATGCGCCGCGCCGACATCAGCACGAAGAATTTCCGTGAGCTCGCTCAGGAAGTCGGTGCCCTGCTGACCTATGAAGCCACCAAAGACCTGCCGCTGGAAAGCTACGACATCGAAGGCTGGTGCGGCACGGTGTCGGTCGAAAAAATCGCCGGCAAAAAAATAACTGTAGTCCCGATCCTGCGCGCCGGTATCGGCATGCTCGAAGGCGTGCTGAGCCTGATCCCGGGCGCCAAAGTCAGCGCCGTCGGCGTGGCCCGCAACGAACAGACCCTGCAGGCCCACACCTACCTGGAAAAACTGGTTCCGGAAATCAACGAACGCCTGGCGATGATCATCGACCCGATGCTCGCCACCGGCAGTTCCATGGTCGCGACCATCGACCTGCTGAAAAAGGCCGGTTGCCGGGATATCCGCGCGATGGTGCTGGTGGCTGCCCCTGAAGGCATCGCCGCCGTAGAAAAGGCTCACCCGGACGTGACCATCTACACCGCGTCCATTGACGAGAAACTCAACGAACACGGTTACATCATTCCAGGCCTGGGCGATGCCGGTGACAAGATCTTCGGTACCAAGCAGAAGGACGCTTGAGCATGCAGCAAGAGTGCAACGATCCGCTCTGGCGCACGGTGTTGTCGGGTGCGCAGATGCTGTTCGTGGCCTTCGGCGCCCTGGTGTTGATGCCGCTGATTACCGGCCTCGACCCGAACGTGGCGCTGTTCACTGCTGGCCTGGGGACGATTCTGTTCCAGATCGTCACCAGGCGTCAGGTGCCGGTGTTCCTGGCATCGAGCTTTGCCTTCATCACCCCGATCATTCTCGCCAAAGGCCAGTTCGGCCTCGCGGCGACCATGGGCGGCGTGATGGCGGCGGGTTTCGTCTACACCTTCCTCGGCCTCGCCGTGAAGATCAAAGGCACCGGTTTCATTGACCGTCTGCTGCCGCCGGTGGTGATTGGCCCGGTGATCATCTCCATCGGCCTGGCCATGGCGCCAATCGCCGCCAACATGGCGATGGGCAAGGCTGGTGACGGCACCGAGCTGATTCATTATCAGACGGCGATGCTGATCTCGATGCCAGCGCTGCTGACCACCCTGATCGTCGCGGTGTTCGGTAAGGGCATTTTCCGCCTGGTGCCGATTATCTCCGGCGTGCTGGTGGGTTTTGCGATGGCGTTCTATTTCGGCGTCGTTGATACCGCGAAAATTGCCGCTGCACCGTGGTTTGCGATCCCGCACTTCACCGCGCCGGAATTCAACTGGCAGGCGATTCTGTTCATCGTTCCGGTGGCCCTGGCTCCAGCCATCGAGCACATCGGCGGCGTGATCGCGGTCGGTAGCGTGACCGGTCGCGATTACCTGAAGAAACCCGGCCTGCACCGCACCCTGCTCGGCGATGGCATTGCCACCACCGCCGCCGGCCTGTTTGGCGGCCCACCCAACACCACCTATGCCGAAGTGACGGGCGCGGTGATGCTGACCAAGAACTACAACCCGAAGATCATGACCTGGGCGGCGATTTTCGCCATCAGCCTGGCGTTCGTCGGCAAGTTCGGCGCGCTGCTGCAAAGCATTCCGGTACCGGTGATGGGCGGGATTCTGTGCCTGTTGTTCGGTTCGATCGCGGCGGTGGGCATGAACACGCTGATTCGCCACAAGATCGACCTGGGCGAAGCGCGCAATCTGGTGATTGTCTCGGTGACCCTGGTGTTCGGGATTGGCGGCGTACTGGTCGGCACCGGCACTGGGCCGGACGACTTCGGCCTCAAAGGCATCGCGCTGTGCGCGGTGACGGCGATTGCGCTGAACCTGCTGCTGCCGGGTAATGACAGCTGGAAGCACAAGAAGGCGGATGAGCCGGTGTTGTAAGGGTTTAAGCTCTTTGTTGTCAGTGCAATAGCTATCGCGAGCAGGCTCGCTCCCACATTTGATCGGTGTCGAACACAAAGTCTGTGTTCACCGAATATCTACTGTGGGAGCGAGCCTGCTCGCGATGCTTTTAAAGCGACAATGGCGCTCTTTCGCACAAGGCATTCAACGCCCGCGCCCACTGTGGATCGTCGTTGAGGCACGGCACCAGCACCAACTCCTCCCCTCCCGCTTCGCGGAACAGCTCTTTGCCGCGATCCCCGATCTCTTCCAGCGTCTCGATGCAATCGGCAACGAACGCCGGGCACATCACCAGCACTTTCTTCACGCCCATCCCCGCCAACTCATCAAGGCGCGCTTCGGTGTAGGGTTCGATCCATTTCGCTCGCCCCAAACGCGACTGGAACGACACCGACCACTTACCGTCCCGCAGCCCCAGTCGCTTGGCAAATTCGGAGGCAGTGCGCAGGCATTGGGCGCGGTAGCAGGTCGCCAATACTTCTGGCGAAGCGTTCCGGCAGCAATTATCGCTTTTGAAGCAATGGTGACCGGTAGGGTCGATCTTTGTCAGGTGCCGCTCGGGCAATCCGTGAAAGCTCAGCAGCAAGTGATCGTAATCCTGCTGCAAATGCGGCTTGGCACTGGCCACCAGCGCATCGAGGTATTCCGGTTGATCGTAGAACGGCTGGAGAATCGAAAACTGCACATCCAGCTGCTTATCGCGCACCACCCGCTTGGCCTCCTCGATCACGGTGGTCACGGTGCTGTCGGCGAATTGTGGATAGAGCGGCGCGATCGTGATCCTCTTGTGACCCTGAGCCGCCAGGCGCACCAACGTCGATTCAATCGACGGCTCACCGTAACGCATCGCCAGTTCCACCGGACCGTGGGTCCACTGGGCAGTCATGGCCTGTTGCAGGCGACGGCTGAGCACCACCAACGGCGAGCCCTCCTCCCACCAGATCGAGGCGTAGGCGTGAGCAGACTGCTCCGGGCGCTTGAATAGAATCAGCGACACCAGCAAACGTCGCACCGGCCATGGCAGGTCGATCACATACGGGTCCATCAGAAATTGATTGAGGTAACTGCGCACATCCGCCACGGAGGTGGAGGCCGGTGAGCCCAGATTGACCAGAAGCAATGCGTGATCAGTCATGCAACGTCCTATTTCAAAGGCGGCTGGAAAAGTCGTCCAGTGCCGCGCGCAAATCAGTGAACTGGAAAGTGAAACCCGCTTCCAGCAAGCGAGCCGGCACAGCCTTCTGGCCGCCCAGCAACAGCAATGACAATTCGCCCAGACACACCTTCAACGCAAGGGCCGGCATGGGCATGAACGTCGGGCGGTGCAGCACGCTGCCTAACGTCTTGGCAAACTCGCGGTTGCGCACCGGCTTGGGCGCGCAAGCATTATAAGGACCACTGGCGTCTTCCTGACGCAGAAGAAAATCAATCAGGGCGATTTGATCGTTGATATGGATCCACGGCATCCACTGCCGGCCATTGCCGATAGGCCCGCCCAGCCCCACTTTGAACGGCAGCAACAGCCGCGACAAAAAGCCGCCCTCGGCCGACAATACCAGCCCGGTGCGGATGAGAATGACACGAATGCCCAATGCCTCGGCACGCTGGGCCGTTTCCTCCCAGGCAATGCACAACTGGCTGGCGAAATCATCGATGACGGGCGGAGATTCTTCAGTCAGCTCCCGCTCGCCCCCGTCGCCGTACCAACCAATGGCAGAGCCCGAGATTAATACCTGAGGTTTTTGCGCGCGGCTTTCGAGCCAGGCCAGCAGGGTTTCGGTCAGCGTGATCCGGCTGCTCCAGAGCAGCGCTTTGCGTTTGGAGGTCCATGGCCGGTCGGCAATCGGTGCGCCCGCCAGATTGATAATGGCATCAACCGTTTCTTGTCCAAGGTCTTCGAACAGTGCAATTCCCCGCACCTGCGCACCGCAGATTTTTGCGACCTTTTCAGGTGTGCGGCTCAAGACAGTCAAACGATGTCCCTGACTCAACCAGTGTCGGCAGAGTTGACGTCCTATCAAACCAGTACCGCCGGTCAGCAATATGTGCATGACTTCTTCCTCGCGTGGCGTTTTACCTTGATCACTAGTCTATTTTTATAAGCAGGGATCTTTGGTATCGGGCAGGCTCTGTGTTTAACAATAGGCCAAGCTGTCAGAACGAGAACGCTAAAAGTTATACCAAAAAACAATATTGTACAGGTTTCAACCACGGCGTAGTCTGTACAGAAAGGTAAACGAGGCCCCTATGACTGTACCTATCGCAATCATCGGCACCGGCATCGCCGGACTCTCCGCCGCCCAGGCCCTGACAGAGGTCGGGCATGTCGTTCAACTTTTCGATAAAAGCCGCGGCAGTGGCGGACGCATGTCGAGCAAGCGCAGTGATGCGGGTGCTCTGGACTTGGGCGCGCAATATTTCACTGCCCGCGACCGTCGCTTCGTCACTGAAGTCCAGCGCTGGCAAGGCAACGGCTGGGTTGCCGAATGGATGCCGCAGCTCTACACCTTCCACGGTGGCCAGCTCAGCCTGTCGCCGGACGAACAGACGCGCTGGGTCGGCACGCCGCGCATGAGCGCCATCACCCGTGGCCTGCTCGGCGACCTGGAAGTGCATTTCGCCTGCCGCATCACCGAGGTCTATCGCGGCGAGGAGCACTGGCATCTGCAGGACGCCGAAGGCTTCACCCACGGCCCGTTCAGTCATGTGATTATCGCCACGCCGGCGCCTCAGGCGACTGCTCTGCTGGCCTCCGCGCCGAAACTCGCCGGTGCCGCCGCCGGGGTGAAAATGGACCCGACCTGGGCTGTCGCGCTGGCGTTCGAGACACCGTTGGATACGCCCATGGAAGGCTGCTTTGTACAGGACAGCCCGCTCGACTGGCTGGCTCGCAACCGCAGCAAACCCGGGCGCGATAACACCCTCGATACCTGGGTGCTGCATGCGACCAGTGCCTGGAGCCGGCAACATATCGACCTGTCCAAGGAAGCGGTGATCGAGCAATTGCACGGCGCGTTTGCCGAGCTGCTGCACGACGCCATGCCCGCCCCGACCTTCAGCCTCGCCCACCGCTGGCTCTACGCCCGGCCCGCCAGCAGCCACGAATGGGGAGCCTTGGCCGATGCCGATCTGGGCCTCTATGTGTGTGGCGACTGGTGCTTGTCCGGTCGTGTCGAAGGCGCCTGGCTCAGCGGTCAGGAAGCCGCCCGCCGCTTGCATGCGCATCTGCAGTGATCCGTATCGATCCGGTAGGAGGCCGACAGTAAAAACCTATACAAACAATTTGACTTGTACACCTTTGAATCTATGATGAAGTTATGTTGTACAGACCGAGCCGTCTGTACAGGTTTAGATTCGAGGTGCTCCGATGCCCCACGTCACCATGAAACCGAAGATCGCCATCAGCGCCTGCCTGATGGGCGCAGAAGTGCGTTACAACGGCGGGCACAAGGCGTCGCGGCTGTGCAGTCGCACCCTCACTGATTATTTCGATTTCATCCCGGTCTGTCCGGAAGTCGCCATCGGTCTCGGCATCCCCCGTGAACCGATCCGCCTGGTGGGCGATCCACAACATCCAGAAGCCATCGGTACCGTTAACCCAACGCTCAATGTCACCCGGACGCTGGCCGAGTACGGTCAGAAGATGGCCGCGGAACTGGGTGACATCTGTGGCTACATCTTCATGCAGAAATCCCCGTCATGCGGCCTCGATCGGGTCAAGGTCTACCACGCCAACGGTACCCCGGTGGACGGTGGTGGCCGTGGCATCTACGCCCAGGCATTCTGCGCGCGGCATCCGGATTTACCGGTGGAAGAAGACGGCCGACTCAACGACCCGGTGCTGCGCGAAAACTTCCTCACCCGCGTATTCGCCTATAGCGCCTGGCAGCAATTGCTGCGCGATGGCCTGACACGCCGTGGCCTCACGGACTTTCACTCGCGCTACAAATACCTGCTGATGGCCCACAACCCCGTGCAATACAAAACTCTGGGCAACCTGCTGGGAAACATGGGCCAGACCGACCCGAACGAGCTCGGTCCACGCTATTTCAGCGAGCTGATGGCGGCCTTGAAAAAATGCGCCACACGCCGCACCCACACCAACGTCCTGCAACACATCAGTGGCTATCTCAAACAGACAATCAGCCCTGAAGACAAACTGGAAGTGCAGCACGTCATCGGCCAATACCGCCACGGTATCGTGCCGTTGGTGGTGCCGTTGACGCTGCTCAAACACTACTTCCGTCAACACCCGGATCCCTACATTGCGCAACAGGTTTACCTGCAACCGCATCCGGAAAATCTCAGCCTGCGCAACGCGATCTAATGACAATCCAATGAAAAGCCCACTCGACACCAGCGCCAGCGAAGACCTCGGCGCCGACTTCAAGAAAGCCCTCGACGAAGGCTGGCTGCCGATCCGTGAGGTCGCGCGGCAGACCGGCGTCAACGCCGTCACCTTGCGAGCCTGGGAGCGGCGTTATGGCTTGATCGTGCCGCAACGCACGCCCAAGGGGCATCGGCTGTTCTCTGCCGAACACGTTCAACGCATCCTGACGATTCTCACCTGGCTCAACCGTGGCGTGGCCGTCAGCCAGGTCAAGCAACTGCTCGACACCCCGCAGGCCTTTACCGAATCCGTCGAAAACGATTGGCAAGTGATGCGTCATACGCTGCTGCAAGCGGTCACTCAACTGAACGAACGCACCCTCGATGACACCGTCAATCAGGCCATGGCGTTGTATCCACCACGAACCTTGTGCGCACAACTGCTGATGCCATTGCTGGCTGAACTGGAGCAACGCTGGCAAGGCCAGTTCGGCGCGCAGATGGAGCGGGTGTTTTTTTACTCCTGGCTACGCAGCAAATTTGGCGCACGCATCTACCATAACAACCGTCAGTTACGCACCGCGCCACTGTTGTTGATCAATCAATCGGACCTGCCACTGGAACCTCACCTGTGGCTGACCGCCTGGCTGATCAGCAGCGCCGATTGCCCGGTGGAGGTGTTCGACTGGCCACTCCCCGCCGGCGAACTCGCGCTGGCGGTCGATCATCTGCAAGCCCGCGGCATACTGCTGTATTCCAGCAAAGCCATGAACCTTTCGCAGCTGCCGAAACTTTTGAATGGTGTCAGTTGCCCAAAAATGATTGCCGGCCCCACGGTTTGCATCCACCACGCCGAGTTGTCCGCACGAACGTTCAAGATTACTGATTTGTTCCTGGCTGAAGATCCGTTAGCGGCGCATCAGGGCCTGATTCAGCGTGGACTAATTTAATGAAACGTACGGACACCACCATGCAATTGATCTGGTTGCGCAACGACTTGCGCCTACATGACAACACCGCCCTTTCGGCCGCCGCTGCTCGCGGCCCGACTGTGGCGGTGTATCTGCTGAGCCCGGAGCAATGGCTGGAGCACGATGACGCGCCGTGCAAAGTGGATTTCTGGTTGCGCAATCTTGGCGAGTTGAGCCGTACGCTGGGCGAACTGAATATTCCTTTGCTGATCCGCACGGCATCACGCTGGGATGAAGCGCCGAAGGTGCTGCTCGAACTGTGTCAGCTATTGAAGATTGGCGCGGTGCACCTCAACGAAGAGTACGGCGTTCATGAAAGCCGTCGTGATGACGCCGTGGCCGAGTCGCTCAAGGCCCATGGCATCGATTTCTATAGCTACCTCGATCAACTGCTGTTCAAACCGGGCAGCGTGCTGACCAAGACCGGCACTTACTTTCAAGTCTTCAGCCAGTTCCGCAAAGTCTGCTACGACCGTCTGCGTGCGTCGTTACCAGGGCTGGTCGTCGCACCCGCGGTTCAGGTGCCACTTGCTATGCGCAGCGACAAAATCCCATCAAGCGTTGAAGGTTTCAAAACGCCGCGCCACAGTTTGCGCACACTCTGGCCGGCCGGTGAAGCCGAAGCCCGGCGCCGTCTCAACACCTTCACCGACGCCCAGATCGACTATTACAAAAACGAGCGAGACTTCCCGGCCAAACCGGGCACCAGTCAGCTCTCGGCTTATCTCGCCGCCGGGGTGATTTCCCCTCGCCAATGCCTGCACGCCGCCCTGCAAAGCAATCAAGGGGAATTCGAAAGCGGTAAGGTCGGCGCGGTGACCTGGATTAACGAACTGCTGTGGCGCGAGTTTTACAAACACATTCTGGTGGGCTACCCACGGGTCTCGCGTCACCGTGCTTTCCGCCCGGAAACTGAAGCCCTGGCCTGGCGCGACGCCCCGGAAGAACTGCTGGCGTGGCAAGAAGCCCGCACCGGCCTACCGATCATCGACGCGGCCATGCGCCAATTGCTCGAAACCGGTTGGATGCACAACCGACTGCGCATGGTCGTGGCGATGTTCCTGACCAAAAACCTGCTGATTGACTGGCGTGAAGGCGAGCGCTTTTTCATGCGGCACCTGATCGACGGCGATCTCGCGGCGAACAACGGCGGATGGCAATGGAGCTCGTCCACCGGCACCGACTCGGCGCCCTACTTCCGGATTTTCAATCCGTTGAGCCAGTCTGAAAAATTCGACAGCGAAGGCGTATTCATCAAGCACTGGCTGCCGGAACTGGCCGGGCTGAACAAAAAGGAAGTGCACAACCCGGCCAACCTTGGTGGATTGTTCGGCGTGGCAGATTATCCGTCGCCAATCGTCAACCTAAGCACCTCGCGCCAACGGGCACTGGCCGCGTTCAAGAACCTGCCAACACGACAACAGGCCGGAGGACACGATGAGTGATTTCCTGCGCCGTTTTGCCCAACAGTTTGCAGCCTTGGACAAGGACTGCCTGCAACACCTCAATCAGCTCTACACCCACGACGTGCACTTCACCGATCCTCTGCACGAAGTTCAGGGCCTGGTGCAAATGCGCAGCTACTTCAATGAGCTCTACGCCAACGTCAGCGATCTGCACTTCGACTTTCATGGCTTCGACCAGATCAGTGAAGGCGAGGGCTATTTGCGCTGGGTCATGAGTTATCGCCATCCGCGCCTGGCCAGCGGTCAGTTGATTCGGGTCGATGGCTGCTCGCACCTGCTCTGGCGCGATAAGGTTTATCGCCACCGGGATTACTTCGATGCCGGGGCGCTGCTTTACGAACATGTACCCGTATTAGGTCGGGCGATTGCCTGGCTGAAAAGGAGAATGGGATGAGTTTTACACCTCCACGGCGATATTGGTTAACCGGCGCCAGCAGCGGCATTGGCGCCTCGCTGGCCGAAGAAATACTGAAAACCGGCGCCCACGTCGCCGTCAGTTCGCGCTCGGCGGCGGTGCTGAAAGTCTTGTCGCTACGTTATCCGGGGCAAGTGCTGGTGGTGCCCGGTGACTTGACCAACAGCCAGACAGTCCGCGAAATCGGCGCGCAAATTGCCGAAGACTGGGGATCCCTGGACACGGTGATTCTCAACGCAGGCACCTGCGAATATGTTGACGTTCACCAATTCGATTCCTCGATTGTCGAGCATGTGGTGCGCACCAATTTGCTCGCCAGCGCGTACTGCATCGAGGCGGCCTTACCGTTGCTGCGCAAGGGTACCGCGCCACACTTGGTGGGCGTCGCCAGTTCGGTGACGTACTTGCCGCTACCCCGCGCCGAAGCCTATGGCGCGTCAAAGGCCGGGCTGCGCTACTTGTTCGAATCGTTGCGCATTGATCTGGCGCCGGAAGGCATTGAAGTCACCGTGGTCAGCCCGGGGTTTGTCGAGACACCGTTGACGGCGAAGAACGATTTCCCGATGCCGCTCAGTTGGCCTGTGGATAAAGCTGCGAAGCACATTTTCGCCAAACTCAAAAACCGCCCACTGGAGATCGCGTTTCCCGGCCTGTTCATGGCCGCGCTCTGGCCGCTGTCTAAAATGCCCAACAGCGTGAAACTGGCCATCGGCAAGCGCATGGTGCGTAGCAGTCCGCCGATCAAGGATGTCCCTTGAACATCGCCATCATCGGCAGCGGGATCTCGGGGCTGACCAGCGCCTACCTGCTCAATCGCAGGCACGAGATCACCCTGTTCGAAGTCAGCGACTGGGTCGGTGGTCACACCCACACGGTGGACGTGACTGTCGATGGCCAGCGCTATGCAGTGGACACCGGTTTTATTGTGTTCAACGACTGGACCTACCCCAATTTCATTCGCCTACTGGGCCAGCTCGGCGTGGGCTTCAAACCCACCGAGATGAGTTTCTCGGTCACCGACCCGGATTCGGGCCTCGAGTACAACGGCAACAACCTCAACAGCCTGTTCGCCCAACGTCGCAACCTGATGTCGCCAGGGTTCTGGGGCATGTTGCGCGACATCCTGCGGTTCAACAAAGAAGCCCAGCGCGATCTCGAAGAACAACGGATCGCCGCCGACACTACCCTCGATCAATACCTCAAGGCCGGCGGCTACGGCGAGCGCTTTATCCTGCATTACATCGTGCCGATGGGCGCGGCGATCTGGTCGATGTCCATGGCCGACATGCTCGGTTTCCCGTTGCAGTTCTTCATCCGGTTTTTCAAGAATCACGGCTTGCTGTCCGTCAGCAATCGTCCGCAATGGAGTGTGATCGAGGGTGGTTCAAGCGCTTATGTCGCACCTCTGACCGCGTCTTTTAAAGACAAGATCCGCCTCAATTGCCCGGTGACCCGCGTTGAACGCGATGAAGACGGCGTCGTTATCCACAGCGCCGCCGGCAGCGAGCGTTTCGACAAAGTGGTGTTCGCCTGCCACAGCGATCAGGCCCTCAAACTGCTGGCCAAACCGAGCAGCGCCGAACAGTCGATCCTTGGCGCCCTGCCCTACGCCGACAACGAAGTGGTGTTGCACACCGACACGCGCTTGCTGCCGGTGCGAAAGCTTGCCTGGGCCAGTTGGAATTATCGCCTCGGTGGTCCCGGTCACACGCTGGCCGCCGTCACTTACGACATGAACATTTTGCAAGGCATCCAGAGCGACACCACGTTTTGCGTCAGCCTCAATCAGAGTGCAGGCATCAGCCCGAACAAAGTGCTCGCCAAATTCACCTATGCCCATCCGCAATACAGCTTGGCTGCCGTCGCCGCGCAGGCACGCTGGGATGAATTGGACGGCGCGCAGCACACTTGGTTTTGCGGCGCTTATTGGGCCAGTGGTTTCCATGAAGACGGTGTGGTCAGTGCGCTGCGGGTTGCTCGCTCACTGGGAGAAGAGTTGTGAACAGCGCCCTTTACAGCGGCTGGATCGCCCATCGGCGGTTTGCCCCGCGGCGCCATGAATTCCGTTACCGGATCGGTCTGCTGTACCTGGACCTCGACGAACAGGACGCGGTGCTTGGCTTGTCGCCGCTGTCGGGCACCAGCCGTTTCGCGCCGTTCTCGTTTCGCGAAACCGATTACTTGAAAGCCTTCACTGACAGTGGCATGCGCTTGATCGACGCGGTACGTCAGCAGGTCGCCGAAGTAATCGGCCATGTGCCAAACGGCTCGATCTGCCTCCTGACCCAAGCCCGCAGTTGGGGCCTGTCGTTCAACCCGGTGAGTTTTTTCTACTGCCATGAGGCCGACGGCCAACTGGCGGCGATTCTCTGCGAAGTCACCAATACGCCGTGGCGCGAGCGTTACCACTACGTGTTACCGGCCAAGGCACCGACGAACGTGCAGGACTTCCACCAGCATTTCGCCGTGGCAAAGGCGTTTCATGTCTCGCCGTTTCTGCCGCGCGATATTGAATACCGCATGAGCTTCAGCCCCGCAGCGCAAAAACTCGGCGTGCACATGGCGGATTGGCAAGGCGAACTGAAACTGTTCGACGCCACACTCAACCTGCACCGCGAAGCCCTCACCCGCGCCAGCCTGCACCGTTACTTGCGGCGCTTTCCGTGGATGACCGCGAAAACCTGTCTGGCGATTTATTGGCAGGCCGTGCGCTTGCTACTGAAACGCGCACCGATATTTGCTCATCCGGCTGCCGATGGCAGATTTCAGACCACCATTGTTCCCCCCAAGGATCGCCGCCATGAAATCCTCTAGCGTCTCGGCCAAAACCAACCTGTTAAGTACCAACGGCCTGACCGGATCGTTGCTGCGCCGTGGTGTGTTGCGGCAGATGGCGCAGCTCAAACACGGGCAACTGGTGGTCTTCGAGGACGGCGAACGGCACGCCTTCGGTACCGCCGGCAGCCATCCGGTGGGCGAAATCCATATTCTCGACGCCGCGGCCTGGGGACTGGTGGCGAGTAACGGCTCGATTGGCGCGGGCGAAGCGTTTATCCACGGCTACTGGAGTTCGCCGGATTTGACGGCAGTGGTGCGTGTCTTCGTCAGCAACCTTGACGTGCTGGATGCACTGGAAGGTGGACTGGCAAAACTGAGCCGCCCGTTCGTGCAGAGCCTGCACTGGCTCAATCGCAACACACGCAAGGGCTCGCAGAAAAACATCGCGGCACATTACGACCTCGGCAATGACTTGTTCGAGCAGTTTCTCGACCCGACCATGATGTATTCCGCCGCGCAGTTCCTCACCCCTGAAGACACCCTGGAACAGGCGCAACTGAACAAGCTCGAACGTATCTGCCAGAAACTCGCGCTGCAACCCAGCGATCACCTGCTGGAAATCGGCACCGGCTGGGGCAGCATGGCGCTTTACGCCGCCCAGAATTACGGCTGCAAAGTCACCACCACCACGCTGTCGAAAGAGCAGTACGCCTTTACCGCGCAACGGATCGAAGCCCTGGGTTTGCAAGACCAGGTCACACTGCTGCTGTCCGATTATCGCGACCTGACCGGGCAGTACGACAAACTGGTGTCGATCGAGATGATCGAAGCGGTTGGTCATCGCTTCCTGCCGACCTACTTCAAGCAATGCGCGCAGCTGCTAAAGAGTAACGGCTTGATGCTTTTGCAAGCGATCACCATCCGCGAGCAGCGCTACGAACAAGCCAAGAGCAATGTCGATTTCATTCAGCATTACATCTTCCCCGGCGGCGCCCTGCCCTGCGTGCAGAAAATGCTGGAGATTGTCAGCCGTGACACCGACATGAACCTACTGCACATGGAGGATTTCGGCCTGCACTACGCGCGAACCTTGCGCCTGTGGCATGAGAATTTTCGCCGCGCCCACGGTCGCTTGAGCGAAATGGGCTACGACGACTATTTCCTCCGGCTGTGGGAGTTTTATCTGTGCTACTGCGAAGGTGGTTTCCTGGAACGCACCATCGGCACGGCGCAATTGCTGCTGGCCAAACCCGCCGCGATGCCGAGGCCGCTGCTAGGCCGATTCAATGCTTGAACGATGGGTAAATGCCGCGCTGTTTCAGGTCGGCTGGTTTGCCTGCGTGATCGGAGGCAGTGGTCCGTGGTTGCTGGTGGCGTTGGCGGTGCTGGTGATTCATCTGTTGTGGATAAGTCGCTGGGCTGATGAAGGCCGACTGATCCTCAGCGTGGTGCTGCTGGGAACGATGGTCGACAGTTCGTTGCGCTGGCTGGGGGTGTTCGACTTCAACGATGTCGCGCCGCTGATTCCGATGTGGCTGATGCTGTTGTGGGCGTTGCTGGCAACCACCTTGCGACATTGCCTGCAATGGACCGCCAATCCCTGGTGGCTCGGCAGCCTACTAGGCGCCGTCGGTGGACCGTTGTCGTATTACGCGGGAGGACAATTGGCCGGGGTGCAATTTCCCTATGGACAATGGCCGACACTGATCGGCATCGGATTACTGTGGGCGCTGCTGTTTCCCACGCTGCATTTCATGGCTCAGCGGCTGGCGTCCGATACGCACAGCTGAGCGTCCGTCAGGCCTTTCACACAGCCCCGGCTCACTGCCTTACACTGCGAGCCATGAAAACCATTCCCCACACACAAATCGCCGAACCGGTGGTCACTTGCTCGACCTGCGCAGCTTGCTGCTGCCAGCTCGAAGTCATGCTGATCACCGACACGGGCGTGCCCGAACGTTTTATCGATACTGATGACTGGGGTGGGGAAGTCATGTTGCGTCTGGATGACGGTTGGTGTGCTGCGCTGGATCGCAACACGATGATGTGCACCATCTACGAAAAACGCCCGCTGATCTGCCGGGAGTTCGAGATGGGCGCACCGGAATGCATCGACGAACGCCAAGGAATTACCACGGCGTATCGGTGATCGAGAAAACACCGCAGATCTAATGTGGAAGCGAGCCTGCTCGCGAAGGCGATTTAACATTCAACACTGATGTTGACTGACAGCCCGCTTTCGCGAGCAGGCTCGCTCCCACATTAAAAGCGCTTACAACGGCATCGTGTAATGCAGCGCGTAGCTTTCTACACCATCGTTCGGGCTGCTTAGCCCGGCATTTGAATAGTGCGTCGCACGAATCCCGACTTCATGTCCGCCCGCAAAGCGCAGCCCAAAACCGAACCGGTCTTCGAACTGAAAGGCACTGCCGAGTTGGTTGTTTTCGACTTCGGTATTGGCAAATACTGCGACGCCAACCCCCAACTCGACATAAGGTTTGACGTTCTGTCCGGCAAACTCGTAAACCAGTACCGGCGAGAACGACAGGCTGTGGTTACTGGAGGTCTTGTCGCCTTCCCAATAGGTGTAGGCACCGCTCCAGTAACCCGTCAAACGACCGATATCACTCTGCAACCAGCTCTTGTCCCAATCGAATTGCATGCCCAGTCGATAGGTCATGGTCGATTCGTCAGTCTGGCCGACCGCGAACTCCACGCCTGCCGCCTGTGCGGTAAAACTGTGCCCCATCAGTGCGGCCGCAATCGCGGCCAAGCAGAATAGTCGCTTCATTAGAAACATCCTTTCCCGAACGATTTCGTATGGTTTTTTTGTTGCTCAACGCTCTAGAAGTCGACAATTAATCAGAAGTTCACCCCAATTACTCGCTTGTCCCCGAGTTTTGTTTACTCCTTGAAGCTTCGCACAACCCCAGCGGTATTCCACAATATCGGCAAGATATTTCTGAAATGTGCCGGATCGGCACTTGTCCAGAACTGTGCAGCACGAGCCGGCTCCTCGGCGAGCAACTCCCGCTCGGCCAACAATCGCTGTAGTTGCCGCGCTACAGCGGCGCCGGTATCAATCAAGCTGATGTCATCGGGGATCATCTGCTTCAGCAACGGCTTTAGAAAGGGGTAATGCGTGCAGCCAAGTATTATCGTGTCACACCCGGCGCCGAGCAGCGGTTCGACATACCTGGCCAGCAACTCGCGCAATGCCTCGCTGTGCAGATCTCCGTTTTCAATCAGTTCCACCAGGCCGGGGCACGGCTGAGTGATGACTCGCACATCGGTGGCGAATCGGTCGAGCAACGCGGCGAACTTGGCACTCTGCAAGGTGCCGGTGGTGGCGAGTACACCGACCACACCGCTGCGGGTGGCGGCAGCGGCCGGTTTGACCGCCGGTTCCATACCGACGATGGGCCACTCGGGATAATCGCGCCGCAAGTCTGCTACCCCAGCGACCGTCGCCGTGTTACAGGCCAGCACCAAGGCCTTGGCGCCCTGCTGCTGAAAAAAACCGGCCATCACGCTACAGCGATGACGGATGAATTCCGGGGTTTTCTCGCCGTAGGGAATATTCCCGCAATCGGCGACATACAACAGTGACTCGTTGGGCAGCAAACGCTGGATCTCGGCCAGCACCGAAAGCCCACCGACACCGGAGTCGAACACGCCAATCGGCGCTTCACGCATGCATCGAACCACAGACGCTGCAGCCCGGATCACGCTTGACCCGCAGTTCGCGAAAGCGCGAGCCCAAGGCATCGATCAACAACAAGCGTCCCACCAGCGGTTCGCCAAATCCCACCAGCAACTTCATGGCTTCCAGCGCCTGAAGGCTGCCCACCAGGCCAACCAAAGGCCCTATGACGCCGGCTTCGCTGCACGTCAGTTCAGCCTCGCTGCCGTGACCATACAAACAGTGGTAGCACGGGCTTTCCGGACGGCGCGGGTCAAACACTGACAACTGACCTTCCAGTCGAATCGCAGCGCCACTGACCAAGGGTTTGCAGGCGGCGACACACGCCGCGTTGACCGCTTCGCGGGTGGAGAAATTGTCGGAACAGTCCAGCACCAGATCCACCGCGGCCACGGCGGCGGCCAGGGAATCTTCGTCCAGCGCGGTGCGGTGGGCGATCAACTGAATCTCGGGATTGATTGCAGTCAGTCGGCGTATAGCCGAATCGACCTTGCTCAGGCCGACGCTGTCGGTGTCGTGAACGATCTGGCGTTGCAGGTTGGTCAGGTCGACGGTGTCGAAATCTGCCAGATGCAACTCACCGACGCCGGCGGCTGCCAGATACAGCGCAACCGGCGAGCCGAGGCCGCCGAGACCGACGATCAATACGCGGCTTTCTTTCAGTCGCAACTGGCCGTCGATGTCGACGTGTTGCAACAGAATCTGCCGACTGTAGCGCAACAGTTCCTGATCATTCAGCACGGCAGGCGCCCCAGGCTGATACGTTCGTGACCGCCCAGATCGGTGCGGCTGTGGACTTCTTCAAAGCCGTGGGTCAGCAGCAAATCGCGTACCGCAGTGGCTTGATCGTAACCGTGTTCAAGCATCAACCAACCGCCCGCCTCCAGATAATCCGGCGCCTGGGCGACGATCAGACGCAGATCGTCGAGCCCGTCGATGCCGGCCACCAAGGCACTGGCCGGTTCGAAGCGCACATCGCCTTCCACCAAATGCGGATCGGCTGAGGCGATGTAAGGCGGGTTGCTGATGATCAGCTGAAAACGCTGACCTTCCAGCGCACTGAACCAATGACTGCTCAGCACGGTGGCGTTATTCAGGTGAAGTCGCTGACGATTGCGCTCGGCCAGGGCCACGGCTTCGAGCACGCGATCCACGGCGGTCACCTTCCAGGCCGGACGCTCGCTGGCCAGGGCCAACGCAATGGCGCCGCTGCCGGTGCCGAGATCGAGGACCTTGGCAGGTGTGGCTGGCAGGAGTTCAAGCGCCGCTTCTACCAACAGTTCGGTGTCCGGGCGCGGGATCAGCGTATGCGGCGCCACTTCCAGATCAAGCTTCCAGAAACCTTGCTGACCGAGGATGTAGGCCACTGGCTCGCCGCCACGGCGGCGCTGCAAATACTCGGCAAACTTCAGCGCCGCTTCGCTCGGAACGATGCGCTCGGGCCAGGTGTGCAGAAAACTGCGGGACTTGCCCAACGCGGCGGCCAGCAACAATTCGGCATCCAGGCGCGCGGTGGGCGAATCTGGCAGGTCGGCGGCGCGTAACAAACTGGCAATGATCGTCATTTACTCACCTATCGCTGCCAATTGGTCTGCCTGGTATTCGGCCAGCAACGGCTCGATTACCGCATCGACGCCACCCGCGAGGATTTCGTCGAGGGAATACAGCGTCAGGTTGACCCGATGGTCGGTGACCCGCCCTTGGGCAAAGTTATACGTGCGGATCCGCTCCGAGCGATCGCCCGAACCGACCAGCAATTTACGCTCGCTGGCGATAGCGTTCGCGGCGGCGCTGGTCTGCTGATCGTTGAGCTTGGCCGACAGCCAGGACATCGCCCGGGCGCGGTTCTTGTGCTGGGAACGTTCTTCCTGGCACTCGACGACGATACCGGACGGCAAGTGCGTGATGCGGATCGCCGAGTCCGTCTTGTTGACGTGCTGACCACCGGCACCGGAGGACTTGTAGGTATCGATGCGCAAATCCGAAGGGTTGATCTCGATCGCTTCCTGCTCGTCCGGCTCGGGCAACACGGCTACGGTGCAGGCCGAAGTGTGGATGCGACCCTGGGATTCGGTGGCCGGAACCCGTTGTACGCGGTGGGCACCGGATTCGAATTTCAGCTTGCCGTAGACGCTGTCGCCTTCAACGCGGGCGATGACTTCTTTAAAGCCGCCGTGTTCACCGATGTTCTCCGAGAGGATTTCCACCCGCCAGCCACGACGCTCGGCGTAACGCGAATACATGCGGAACAGGTCACCAGAGAAAATCGCCGCCTCGTCACCGCCGGTGCCGGCGCGGATTTCGAGGAACACGTTACGCCCATCGTTCGGATCCTTGGGCAGCAACATGCGTTGCAGGCTGGCTTCGATGTCGATCAGTTGCTCTTTGGCTTCGCGGACTTCTTCCACGGCCATTTCGCGCATGTCCGGGTCGCTGTCCTTGAGCAGCGCCTGGGCACCCTCGAGATCGCTTTGTACTTTGAGCAACTGTTTATAGGTTTCGACAATCGGTTCGACTTCCGCGTATTCCTTGGAATAGGTGCGGAATTTGGTCTGATCGGAAATGACTTCGCCGTCGCCAAGCAAGGCGGTCAATTCCTCGAAACGGTCCTGGAGGATGTCCAGCTTATTGAGCAGTGACGCTTTCATTGCGGTTTTTTATCCGAAAAGCTATCCGATGAGCCCTCATTCAGGGCAAAGAGTTCCTGGGCCATGGCCAGCGCATCGAGGCGGCCTTCGGCAGAGAGCTTTTTCAACTGCACGCTCGGTGCGTGCAAGAGTTTGTTGGTCAGGCCACGCGCCAGTTGCACCAGCACGTCTTCGGCGCTGCTGCCGTTGGCCAGCATACGCTGGGCCTTCTGCAATTCTTCGTCGCGCAGGCGTTCGCTTTGTTGGCGATAGGCCTTGAGCACATCCACCGCCGCCAGTTCACGCAGGCGGACCATGAAATCTTCGGCACCGACCGAGACCATCTCTTCCGCCGCCTGGGCTGCACCCTGGCGACTCTTGAGGTTCTCGGCGACCACTTCGTGGAGGTCGTCGACGCTATAAAGGTAAACGTCGTCCAGTTCGCCGACTTCCGGCTCGATATCCCGGGGAACGGCGATGTCTACCATGAAGATCGGCTTGTGCTTGCGCAGTTTCAAGGCGCTTTCCACCGCGCCCTTGCCCAGGATCGGCAACTGGCTGGCGGTAGAGCTGATGACGATGTCGCTGCGCACCAGTTCCGCCGGGATGTCCGAGAGCAACACCGCGTGGGCGCCGAACTGCTCGGCCAGAATGCTCGCGCGCTCCAGCGTGCGGTTGGCGACGACGATGCGCTTCACACCCAATTCGTGCAGATGACGGGCGACCAGGGTGATGGTCTCGCCGGCGCCGATCAGCAAGGCCTGGCTGCGTTGCAGGTCGCTGAAAATCTGTTTCGCCAGACTGACCGCGGCAAACGCCACGGACACCGGGTTCTCGCCAATGGCAGTGTCAGTGCGCACCTGTTTGGCCGCATTGAACGTCGCCTGGAACAGCCGCCCGAGCAACGGACCGATGGTGCCGGCCTCGCGGGCCACGGCGTAGGCCGATTTCATCTGACCGAGAATCTGCGGTTCGCCCAACACCAGCGAATCGAGCCCGGAGGCCACCCGCATCATGTGACGAACTGCCGCATCATCTTCGTGCACATAAGCACACGCGCGCAGCTCTTCGAGGCTCAAATGGTGATAATCGGCCAGCCAGCGCAATATGATGTCAGCCGAAAGGTGATCCTGTTCTATATAGAGTTCACTGCGATTGCAGGTGGAGAGGATCGCAGCTTCGCGGCTGTCGGTGAGTCGGCAGAGCTGCTGCAAGGCCTCCACCAGCTGCTCAGGGGTAAAGGCCACGCGCTCGCGGACGTCTACTGAAGCAGTCTTGTGGTTGATACCGAGTGCAAGGAAGGCCATTCAAAGTCGCTGATGGTGACGTGAAGCCGGCAATTGTCCTACTTCGACAGAGCCAGAACAACTACCGCTGACTATTGTCCCAATGACCTGCCTCTATAAAGACACCCTTGAGACTCGGTTATGTTTGGCTGA
The DNA here is from genome assembly GCF_054897865.1 of Pseudomonas sp. LS2P72. Taxonomy (NCBI): domain Bacteria; kingdom Pseudomonadati; phylum Pseudomonadota; class Gammaproteobacteria; order Pseudomonadales; family Pseudomonadaceae; genus Pseudomonas; species Pseudomonas sp. LS2P72. The sequence continues at coordinate 1,572,873 of NZ_CM142708.1, read as the reverse complement.
AGGCTTGTGTCATGATGATCCGACCGCAGGTTAGTCGTCCTCTTCCTATATGAATAGATCTTCCGCGTTGCTCCTCGCTTTTGTCTTCCTCAGCGGCTGCCAGTCCTTGGCACCCGTTTCGTCGGACGGTACGCCGCCGGTCGAAGACAGCACTCCGGCCCCTGAAAAGCCCAAGGTTTACAGCTCATTCAGTGAAGAAACCGTCTTCAGTCTGTTGAGCGCCGAACTGGCTGGCCAGCGCAATCGTTTCGACATTGCCCTGGACAACTACGTGACCCAGGCGATCAATACTCAGGATCCGGGCATCTCCGAGCGGGCATTCCGTATCGCCGAGTACCTGGGCGCCGACCAGGCTGCCCTGGACACCGCGTTGATCTGGGCGAAAAACGCCCCGGAAGACCTTGAGGCGCAACGGGCCGCTGCCGTGCAACTGGCTCGTGCGGGGCGTTATGACGACTCCATGGTCTATATGGAGAAAGTCCTGCAAGGCAAGGGCGACACGCATTTCGACTTTCTAGCCCTGTCTGCGGCCGATACCGACCAGGACACGCGCAACGGCTTGATGAAAAGTTTTGACCGTTTATTGCAGCGCCACCCGAACAACAGTCAGCTGATTTTCGGCAAAGCCTTGCTCCTGCAACAGGACGGTGACGCCAAGGGTGCGTTGGGCCTGCTGGAAGACAATCCACCGGACGAAGGCGAAATAGCACCGATTCTGCTGCGCGCACGCCTGCTGCAAACCCTCAATCGTGGCGATGAAGCGCTGCCGCTGCTGCAAAAAAGCATCAAGAAATACCCGGACGACAAACGCCTGCGCCTGACTTATGCGCGCATGCTGGTCGAACAGGACCGCATGGACGACGCCAAAGCCGAGTTCTCGAGCCTGGTTCAGCAGTACCCCGAAGACGACGAATTACGTTACTCCCTGGCGTTGGTCTGCCTGGAAGCCAAGGCCTGGGATGAGGCCAAGGGCTATCTGGAAGAGCTTATTGCCCGGGAAAGCCACGTCGATTCGGCGCACCTGAATCTCGGTCGTATCGCAGAAGAGCGCAACGACCCTCAAGGCGCGCTGATCGAGTACGCCCAGGTCGGCCCGGGCAACGATTACCTGCCGGCGCAATTGCGTCAGGCCGATATCCTGATGAGCAATGGCAAGACCGCCGAAGCCCAAAGCCGTCTGGCTGCGGAGCGCGATGAACAGCCCGATTACGCGATCCAGTTGTATTTGATCGAAGCCGAAACCTTGTCTGCCAATAAACAGCCCGACAAGGCCTGGAATGTATTGAAGCAAGCCTTGCAGCAATACCCGGACGATCTGAATCTGCTGTACACCCGCGCCATGCAAGCGGAAAAACGCAATGACCTGGCGCAGATGGAAAAAGACCTGCGCCTGATCATCAAGCGCGACCCGGACAACGCGATGGCATTGAACGCCCTCGGTTACACCTTGTCCGACCGTACGACGCGCTACGCTGAAGCCAAGGCCTTGATCGAACAGGCGCACAAGATCAATCCAGAAGACCCGGCGGTACTCGACAGTCTTGGCTGGGTGAATTTCCGTTTGGGCAATTTCGACGAAGCCGAACGCCTGCTGCGCCAGGCGCTGGAGCGCTTCCCCGATCAGGAGGTCGCCGCGCACCTGGGCGAAGTCCTGTGGGCCAATGGCAAGCAACGGGAAGCCAAGCAAATCTGGAGCAAGTTCCTCAAGGAGCAGCCCGACAGCCCCATCCTGCGCAGCACCATCAAGCGCCTGACCGGATCAGAGACTCTTTAAGATTATGTTTTTGCGCCACCTCATTGTTTTCAGTTTCATCGCCCTGCTCGCCGGTTGCGCGGGCTTCGGTGCCCGCGAATCAGTCCAGGGTAAAGGCAACACAGCCCAATGGCGCGAGTACAAACAGCAACTGACCAGCCTCGACGGTTGGCAGATCAACGGCAAGATCGGCATTCGCGCCCCGAAAGACTCAGGCAGCGGCACGTTGTTCTGGCTGCAGCGACAGGATTACTACGACATTCGCCTCTCCGGCCCCCTGGGTCGCGGCGCAGCACGCCTGACCGGTCGCCCCGGCAAGGTCTCGCTGGAAGTCGCCAACCAGGGCCGCTATGAAGCGCCGACGCCTGAAGTGTTGGTCGAAGAACAACTGGGCTGGAAGCTACCGGTGTCCAATTTGGCCTGGTGGGTTCGCGGGCTCCCGGCCCCGGATAGTAAAAGCCGTCTGACGCTGGATGCCGACAGCCGCCTGGCCCATCTTGAGCAGGATGGCTGGCAAGTCGAATACCTCAGCTATGCCGAGCAAAACGGCTTCTGGCTACCCGAGCGGATCAAACTGCACGGCACCGACCTTGACGTCACGCTGGTGATCAAGGAATGGCAACCACGCAAATTGGGGCAGTGAACATGACCGCTCCGCGCTTGACGCTGCCCTCCCCGGCCAAACTCAATCTGATGCTGCACATCCTCGGTCGCCGTGAAGACGGTTATCACGAGTTGCAGACTATTTTTCAGTTTCTCGATTACGGCGATGAAATCACGTTCGCCGTTCGAGATGACGGTGTGATTCGACTGCACACCGAATTCGATGGCGTTCCTCACGACAGCAATCTGATTGTTCGAGCGGCAAAAAAACTTCAGGAGCAATCCGGTTGTTCGCTCGGTATCGACATCTGGATCGAAAAAATTCTACCCATGGGCGGTGGTATCGGTGGCGGCAGTTCAAATGCCGCGACGACTTTGCTCGGCCTCAATCATCTCTGGCAACTGGGTTGGGATGAGGATCGACTGGCCGTGCTGGGCCTGACGCTTGGCGCGGACGTCCCGGTTTTCGTGCGTGGGCACGCGGCTTTTGCCGAAGGCGTGGGGGAGAAACTGACCCCTGTAGACCCCGAAGAACCGTGGTATCTCGTGCTTGTGCCGCAAGTCTCTGTAAGTACAGCAGAAATTTTTTCAGATCCGTTGTTGACACGTAACTCTTCTCCCATTAAAGTGCGCCCCGTTCCCAAGGGAAACAGTCGAAATGACTGCTTACCGGTGGTAGCAAGGCGTTACCCAGATGTACGTAACGCATTGAATTTGTTAGGTAAATTTACCGAAGCAAAACTCACCGGAACTGGAAGTTGTGTGTTTGGGGGCTTCCCAAGCAAAGCTGAAGCTGATAAAGTCTCGGCCCTTCTTACAGAGACCCTTACAGGGTTTGTAGCAAAGGGAAGCAACGTTTCGATGTTGCATCGCAAGCTGCAAAGTCTGCTCTAAAAGGAACCGAGTACTGGGTACTCGTTGCAACAGATACAGGGGCGTCGCCAAGCGGTAAGGCAGCAGGTTTTGATCCTGCCATGCGTTGGTTCGAATCCAGCCGCCCCTGCCATTTTCTATACTCATCCAGGTTACCCTCAGCCTCTAGGTACTGCGCGTGTCCAAGATGATGGTCTTTACGGGGAACGCTAACCCCGATCTGGCTCGGCGTGTTGTACGTCAGCTGCATATCCCTCTCGGTGACATCTCTGTCGGTAAGTTCTCCGACGGCGAAATTACTGCCGAGATCAATGAAAACGTCCGCGGTAAAGATGTCTTCATTATTCAGCCGACTTGCGCTCCGACCAACGATAACCTGATGGAACTGGTAGTGATGGCTGATGCCTTCCGCCGCTCCTCGGCTACTCGTATCACTGCTGTTATTCCTTACTTTGGTTATGCCCGTCAGGATCGCCGTCCGCGTTCCGCACGTGTGGCTATCAGCGCGAAAGTCGTTGCTGACATGCTTACCGTAGTCGGCATCGACCGTGTTCTCACGGTTGATCTGCATGCTGACCAAATCCAGGGTTTCTTTGATATTCCGGTAGATAACATCTACGGCTCCCCAGTATTGGTGGATGACATTGAAGATCAGCGCTTCGAAAACCTGATGATCGTGTCCCCGGACATTGGCGGCGTCGTGCGTGCACGAGCTGTTGCCAAATCCCTGGGCGTGGATCTCGGGATCATCGACAAACGCCGTGAGAAAGCCAATCACTCTGAAGTGATGCATATCATCGGTGATGTCGAAGGGCGTACCTGTATTCTGGTCGATGACATGGTCGATACCGCCGGCACTCTGTGCCACGCGGCCAAGGCCCTGAAAGAGCATGGCGCTGCCAAGGTTTTCGCCTACTGCACACACCCTGTGCTGTCCGGTCGGGCGATCGAAAACATCGAAAATTCAATGCTGGACGAACTGGTGGTGACTAACACCATCCCGTTGTCCGCCGCTGCTCAAGCCTGCTCGCGTATCCGTCAACTGGATATCGCGCCGGTAGTTGCCGAAGCGGTTCGCCGCATCAGCAACGAAGAATCGATCAGCGCGATGTTCCGTTAAGGGCCCTGCCCTTCTCGGATATCTCGTTGACGAAAAGCGCCCCGCCCCGGCATTCCTGTCGGGGCGGGGCTTTTTTGCCCATATCGCCTTTAGCGCTGGTCGCAAACGCTGGGGCGAATGTGGTTATTTTGGAGATACAACATGAACGATTTTACTCTGAATGCTGAAGTGCGTTCCGACCTGGGGAAAGGTGCGAGCCGCCGCCTGCGTCGTCTCGCAAGCCTGGTACCTGCTGTAGTTTACGGTGGCGAAAAAGCCCCTGAATCCATCAGCATGCTGGCTAAAGAAGTTGCCAAACTGCTCGAAAACGAAGCGGCTTACAGCCACATCATCGAGCTGAACGTTGGCGGCACCAAGCAAAACGTAATCATCAAAGCTCTGCAGCGTCACCCGGCCAAAGGCCACGTGCTGCACGCCGACTTCGTACGCGTTGTAGCTGGCCAGAAACTGACCGCTATCGTGCCTGTACACTTTGTTGGTGAAGAAGCGCCGATCAAGAAAGGCGGCGAAGTTTCGCACGTTGTTGCTGAAATCGAAGTTTCGTGCCTGCCGAAAGACCTGCCTGAATTCATCGAAGTCGACCTGGCTAACGCCGAAATCGGTTCGATCATTCACCTGTCTGACCTCAAAGCCCCTAAAGGCGTTGAGTTTGTTGCTCTGGCACACGGTGATGACAAGGCTGTTGCCAACGTCCACGCTCCACGTGTTGCTCCAGAAGCTACTACTGAAGGCGCAGCAGAGTAATTTCACTCTGTTCGCCGGAGTGACCGGAAACATCGCGGACTAGAGCGTAGCGAGAAAGCGGGCGAGAACGCGGAGTTTACATAATGGTAAATGAGCACTTGTCGTCCACTTTCGCCGCACACAACTGTCGCGGCGATGTTATCCACCACTCCAAGGAAGGGCCCCTATCGTGACTGCCATCAAACTGATCGTTGGCCTGGGAAATCCAGGCGCTGAATACGAACAGACCCGGCATAACGCAGGGGCCTTTTTTGTTGAGCGCATCGCGAACGCACAAGGCGTAAACCTTGTTGCGGATCGCAAATATTTCGGCCTGACCGGGCGCTATTCGCATCAGGGTCAGGATGTTCGTCTGCTGATTCCCACCACCTACATGAACCGCAGCGGCCAGGCCGTCGCGGCACTTGCCGGCTTCTTCCGCATTACGCCTGAAGAAATTTTGGTGGCGCATGACGAACTCGACCTGCCACCGGGTGTAGCCAAGCTCAAACAGGGCGGCGGCCATGGCGGTCACAACGGGTTGCGCGACATCATCGCGCAACTGGGCAATCAGAATACCTTTCACCGCTTGCGGCTTGGCATTGGCCACCCGGGCGTTGCCAGTATGGTTTCAAATTTCGTCCTGGGTCGTGCGCCACGCGCCGAACAGGAAAAACTCGATGCCAGCATCGACTTTGCCCTCGGCGTGCTGCCGGATATCCTCGCCGGTGAATGGAACCGCGCGATGAAAAACCTGCACAGCCAGAAGGCCTGACTCTACTCCTCGGGGAAAACACCATGGGATTCAATTGCGGCATCGTCGGCCTGCCTAACGTCGGCAAGTCCACCCTGTTCAACGCCCTGACCAAATCCGGGATCGCGGCCGAGAACTTCCCCTTCTGCACCATCGAACCGAACACCGGTATCGTGCCGATGCCGGATCCGCGTCTGGAAGCCCTGGCGGCCATCGTCAATCCCAAGCGTATCCTGCCGACCACCATGGAATTCGTCGACATCGCAGGCCTGGTGGCCGGCGCCTCGAAAGGTGAAGGCCTGGGCAACAAGTTCCTCGCCAACATCCGTGAAACCGATGCCATCGCGCACGTAGTCCGCTGCTTCGAAGACGAGAACGTGATTCACGTCTCCAACAGCGTCGACCCGAAACGCGACATCGAAATCATCGACCTGGAACTGATCTTCGCCGACCTCGACAGCTGCGAGAAGCAACTGCAGAAAGTCGCCCGCAACGCCAAGGGTGGTGACAAGGACGCCGTGGTCCAGAAAGGCCTGCTGGAGCAACTGATCGCTCACTTCACCCTCGGCAAGCCTGCGCGTACGCTGATGAAGACCATGGGCGCCGACGACAAAGCGGTGATTCGTGGTTTCCATCTGCTGACCACCAAGCCGGTCATGTACATCGCCAACGTCGCTGAAGACGGTTTCGAGAACAACCCGCTGCTGGACATCGTCAAAGCCATCGCCGAAGAAGAAGGCGCTATGGTGGTTCCGGTCTGCAACAAGATCGAAGCTGAAATCGCCGAACTGGACGACGGCGAAGAGAAAGACATGTTCCTCGAAGCCCTGGGCCTCGAAGAGCCTGGCCTGAACCGCGTAATCCGCGCCGGCTACGAAATGCTGCATCTGCAAACCTACTTCACCGCCGGTGTCGAAGAAGTCCGCGCCTGGACCGTCCGCGTCGGTGCCACCGCACCACAAGCTGCTGGCGTGATCCACACCGACTTCGAAAAAGGCTTCATCCGCGCCGAAGTCATCGCCTACGACGACTTCATCCAGTACAAGGGCGAAGCCGGCACCAAAGAAGCTGGCAAATGGCGTCTGGAAGGCAAGGATTACATCGTTAAAGACGGCGACGTGATGCACTTCCGTTTCAACGTCTAAGTTATTCAGGACGAAGCACCCGATCGAGTAGGAGGCGGCTTCACAGCCGCCGTCCTCTCACACCACCGTACGTACGGTTCCGTATACGGCGGTTCAGGTTATGCGGCTAAGCCGGTTTATCGTATCCAGTATCGAGACCAACCCGAGTCGATCCCACAGCTTCTTCGGTAGCGCCTGATTCATATGCGACGCTCCCGAGTTCCACCATGGGCCTCGGCCATTGGTCGCCGATTTCCACGCCCGCGCCTCGTCGAGTCCCAAACGTATCAAGTTGCGCGCCCTCGTAGAGGGCCGCTTCCATTGACGCCAGATGACACAACGAAGTTTGTGACGCACCCATCCGTCCAGTTCCTCAAGTGGCCGCTTGCTCTGAGTCAGCTTGAAGTAGCCAGCCCAACCACGCAGTACGGGCGTTACTTGCTCGACGATATACCTCATTGAGCGAGCCCGTATCCGACGCAAGATTTCCCTGAGTCGATCGCGTAGGCGGTGCAGGCTTATGCTCGCTACCCTCAGCTTTGGCTGTTTATGCCAGCTCATCCCATAGCCCAAGTAGTCGCAGACCCAAGGCCGTGCTACGCAGCTCTTTTCCCGATTCAGCGTCAGTTTCAGACGCTGATTCAGGTAGCGCTCAACCCCAGCCAACACTCGCTCACCCGCACGACGACTGCGCACATAAATGTTGGCGTCGTCGGCATAACGCACGAAGCGATGGCCTCGCCGTTCCAGTTCGCGATCGAGTTCGTTGAGCAGGATGTTCGACAGCAACGGCGAGAGCGGGCCGCCTTGCGGCGTCCCTTCCTGCCGTCGGCTGACGAGTCCGCCCGACATCGTTCCCGCTTCGAGGTAACGACGGATCAGCGCGAGCACCCGCTTATCTTCGATTTGACGCGTCACGTAAGCCATCAGGACATCGTGGTTGACCCGATCAAAGAACTTCTCGAGATCAAGTTCCACGCACCAGCGGTGACCCGCTGCCACATGGTCCCGAGCGGTTTCGAGGGCTTGGTGGGCGCTTCTGCCCGGACGAAAACCGTAGCTGTAGTCCGAGAACAGCGGGTCGAAGATCGGCGTGAGCTGTTGCAGCAGAGCCTGCTGGATCAGGCGATCCACGACGCTGGGGATACCCAGCTGTCTTGTGCCGCCTTTGGGTTTGGGGATGTCGACGGCGCATACACCTTGCGGGTGGTACTCACCGGCCAGCAACCGATCCTTGAGGGTCGGCCAATACTGTTTTACGTAGCCCGCCAAGTCATCGACCGTCATGCCATCGGCACCCGGTGCGCCCTTGTTGCTGACCACGCGGTGATACGCACGCTTGAGGTTCGCCGGTGCAAGCACCCGCGCCATCAGCGTGTCCGGCTCCGCGTTCGTCCACGCCACAGACGCCGTCGATACCTCTGCCCTGTCAGCCGTCATCCTCGGATACTGTCCGGGACTCGGGGTAACAGTCTTCTCTGGGAGAAATTTCTGCATTTCGATACTCGACGAGACTCTGACGCCTACTGGCGGCATAACCTGTTCGGCCCTTGGTGACGTGGTTATTCGTCACTTACTACGGCCTCGGCTGACTTCTGCACGTTCATCCCGTCGCCTCTCGACGCTCGGTAGCACAGTGGCAAACGTGCAGATCTCCCAGGGTAATTCGCGCGACCTTCCTGCTTATGCCTGTCGGATTTACGTCACAGCGTTCCGTGCAAGTATTGGGCTTTGACGATTTGGGCCGTCTTACCCCGCTGCGCCGCCTCTATCCGCTTCCTGTTCGTCAGGCCAGCATTTTGCCTCGGGCTTCCTTCAGATTCGCAGTCACCCGCGACACCCTTGCCTCTGGCTAACACTTCCCCTTGCCGGGTGTGTAGAGGACTCTCACCTCCAAGTCACCAGCGTGGCCACCACAGCCAAACTGGTTGCGCTTACGCGCAACGCGCCATGCCTGGCGCACCCCAAGAAAAAGCCGCGTTTAAACGCGGCTTTTTTGTGCCTGAAATTCCTGTAGGAGCAAAGCTTGCTCGCGATGGCCGTTACGCGATTTGCCTTATGCACCGCGTCATCGTTCATCGCGGGCAAGCCTTGCTCCTACGGGACCGCGTGTTTTCAGGCTTTTTTAGTTCTTGGCAGAAAGATCGCCAGCACACCCAACAACGGCAGGAACGAACACAGCAAGTACACGTATTCGATGCCGTGTATGTCCGCCAGATGCCCAAGCAACGCCGCACCAATCCCGCCAAAGCCGAACATCAATCCGAAGAACACCCCGGCAATCATCCCGACATTGCCCGGCACCAGTTCCTGCGCATACACCACGATCGCCGAGAATGCTGACGCCAGGATGAAGCCGATCACGACGCTGAGGATGCTGGTCCAGAACAGGTCGACGTGAGGCAGGATCAGGGTGAACGGCGCGACGCCGAGGATCGAGAACCAGATCACCGCCTTACGCCCGATCTTGTCGCCGATCGGCCCACCGAAGAAGGTCCCCGCCGCTACCGCTCCGAGAAACAGGAACAGATGCAACTGTGAACTCGCCACCGACAGGTCGAACTTCTCGATCAGGTAGAACGTGAAGTAGCTGGTGAGGCTGGACATGTAGAAATACTTGGAAAACACCAGCAACCCGAGCACCACCAGCGCACTGATCACGCGGTTCTTCGACAAGCCATGCGTCGCCGCCTGTCCTTGCTTGAGTTTGAACAGGCTCAAGTGATTGGCGTACCAGCGGCTGATCCGATAGAGCACGAACAGCGCAAACACCGCGAACAATCCGAACCAGGCCACATGGCCCTGACCGAAAGGAATGATGATCGCCGCAGCCAGCAACGGACCGAAGGCTGAGCCTGCATTGCCGCCGACCTGAAACGTCGACTGCGCCAAACCAAACCGCCCGCCAGACGCTAATCGCGCCACGCGAGAAGCTTCCGGGTGAAAGGTCGAGGAGCCGATACCGATCAATCCTGCCGCCAGCAAAATCATCGGAAAACTGCCGACCACCGACATCATCAAAATGCCGATCAATGTGCAAACCGTCCCGGCCGGTAGCAGCCAGGGTTTGGGGTGCCGATCGGTGTAGTAACCGACCCACGGCTGCAACAGCGAAGCCGTTAGCTGGAACGTCAAAGTGATCAAGCCAACCTGGGTGAAAGTCAGGCCATAGTTGGCCTTGAGCATCGGATAGATCGACGGCAGCACCGACTGGATCAAGTCGTTGATCAAATGCGCCAGCGCCACGGCGCCGATGATGCGCATGACCAAAGGGCTGCTTTGTGAAGTCGCGGATGCCGGCTGCGCGCCGGTCTGGACATTGCTGATAGCCATAAGAGTTTCCGTACAACAGATGGGTGCACACAGGCAGGTGCGTCAATGTGCCATTTTTCGGTGCAGCAGCGCCATCCCCTTAGCCTGCTAACGACTTCGACTTTCATCACTGAAAAGGTGATAGCGCAACGCCATGGTCTGAATCTTGCCTTGGTAATCCGCTTCAACGCGGCCCCTTACAAAGGGGACCGAGAATGGGAAGTTTCGCTACAGAGCCGGCCTACAGAGCTGGCGAGGGTGAACTTTCGAGGCCTTTTAAAAGGGCACAGGTCGCGGCCGCAACGGTCTCGACGCACGCCAATGGCGCGTGGTGTCCAGAGGAGTCATGGGGCATGCAGGCTTTTTTATCACCGGGGATCGGGTTACTGGGGCGTTTTGGCTTCGCACGCAAATTTCAGCTGTTATTTCTACTGTTTATCCTGCCGCTGGCGGGCAGTCTGTGGATGATCGGTCAGGACTATCGCGACAAACTGAACCTGATCTCCGGCGAACGTGCCGGGGTTCGGCAACTGCTCGCCCTCGATGCACTGGATAATCTGCTCGCCGCCCAGCGTGACCGCGCGGCTCGCTGGCGCGCCACGGAAACCAATCGTCAGCCGACACCCGCGACGATCGCGGCGATGGCTGCTTTCGATACGGTTCAGCCAGCCGTCGCCCAAGCCACCTCGGACCTCGGCAACGCACTGCAAACCGAAGGCGCCGAGGGCGAAACCCTGGCCCGTTATCAAGCCCTGCAAACCGCCCTCAACGGCCTCGACTCGAAAAGCTTGAGCAGCGTCGGTTGGTGGCCGGACGGTTACGATCGTTTCACCAATGCCTTGAGTGCGCTGCAAGCCTTGCGCGAGCAGATCGCCATGGACAATCGCCTGACGCTGGCGCCGTGGCTGGAAACCTATCTGCTGACGCAAATCTCCACGCAACACGCGCCAGACCTGATTGAGCGAGTCGGCCGTCTCGCCAGCGTCGGCCAGGCCTCTGTAGTGTCCGGGCAGTTCACCCTGCAAAGCCGCCTGCAATTGCGCGACTTACGCAGCCGCATCGGTGATGCCCGGGAGCAGCTGGTCAAAACCGCCAGCCTGCTGGAAGCGCGACTGCCCAGCGCGTTGCAAGCCTGGGCCGGGCAATACCATGACAGCCTCAAGCACCTGGACGCCGAATTGAAAGTCCTCGATGACGGCGTGTTCGGCGGCAGTATCAAGCTCAAGCCGGAAGAATTTGAACGAAGTCTCGACGGCCTCCTCTCCGACCTCGCTTCGTTGCGTCAGCAGTCGTTGGTGTCACTGGATCAACGTCTGGACTATTACCACGGTTCTGCCATCCGCCAGTTCATCCTGGTAGCGACCATTTTCGGCTGCCTGCTGCTGGCCGCGCTGTATCTGTTCATCTGCTTGCAAGCCTCGATTCGCCGTAGCACCAGCGGCATTACCCTGCTGGCCGAAGCCTTGCGCGACGGCAATCTGAGTCTGCAAGTACCGGTGGAGGGCCGCGACGAACTGGCCGCCATCAGCACCGCCCTCAACGTCGCGGTGGTGCAACTGCGTAACAGCTTACTGGGGGTCGATCATGAAACCTTGCAACTGAGCAACGCGGTGCGCACCCTCAACCATCACTCCAGCGGCGCCCTTGGGGAAGTCGAAGCTCAGCAGTTGCAGATCAGCCAGATCGCGGCGGCGGCCACGCAATTGGCCGCGACCTCGCAAGGGGTCGCCCAGAGTTGCGAACAGGCTTCTGGCAGCGCTCAGCACACCCAGCGCATCGCCGCCGACAGCAGCCGTGACAGCCAGCGCACGACGGCGAGCATTCAGCAACTCAATCAACGCTTGAATGACACCGCTGCGGCACTGGGCCGGGTCAGTGAGCAAGGGCAGCAGATTCAGTTGGTGGTGGACACCATTCGCGGGGTGGCCGAGCAGACCAACCTGTTGGCACTTAACGCCGCCATCGAGGCCGCTCGCGCGGGTGAGCAAGGTCGTGGCTTTGCGGTGGTGGCCGATGAAGTACGCAGCCTGTCGCAACGCACCCAATCCTCCACCGCACAGATTGCCGGCACTGTCGACAGCCTGCGCAGTACCGTGAACGAAGCGGTGAGCCTGATGGAAGCCGCTTGCGGCCAGGCTCAGTCCGACGCCCAGGCCGTCACTGGCCTCGGCGAACGCTTGGGGGAAATTGCCAGTGCTGTGCAAAGTGTCACCGACACCCTGGCGCAGATCGCCACAGCGGTCGACGAGCAAGCGACCACCGCCGACGAGGTCAGCGGCAACATCCAGCAAGTCGATCAGGCGGCGGTACGCTTGCTCGAAGGCGCGCGGGCGGTGAATCTGGCGGCGGACACTTTGAGCCAGGGCAGCAAGGCCTTGAGTGCCAATACCGGGAGATTTCAGCTCAGTTGACGCCCTCCCCTGGCCCGTTTTTTCGGGTCAGGTGGATAAGCGGTTGAAAGCGTAGAGAAATATTTTAGATTTACGCTTGACACATCTCAGTTACGAGCCAATAATGCGCGCCACTTGGCTACATAGCTCAGTTGGTTAGAGCATAGCATTCATAATGCTGGGGTCCGGGGTTCAAGTCCCTGTGTAGCCACCAAGTACTAAAAACGGCTTACCGAAAGGTAGGCCGTTTTTTTATGCCTCGAGAAAAGTGCTCCCGGCCCACAGAGCGGTTAATGCCCGCTCTTCGCGGTTCTCTCCTACAGTTAATGCCAAAGCTTAAACGCAGAGAGACCACCCTATGCACTGGGGCCTGGACGAGATCATTCTGTTTTTCATCGTGGTCGCCATCTTCTGCGTGGTGCTGGAACTCGCTTTTCGTCTCGGCCGTCATCACCGAACCCACAGCAGTGATTCGAACCGATCCCACCTCACCGTTTTGCAAACCGCCCTCCTCGGTCTGCTCGCGTTGTTGCTGGGTTTCAACTTCGCCATGGCCACCTCACGTTTCGAAGCGCGCAAAACACTGATTCAAGATGAAGTCACGGTGATCGGCTCGACCTATTTGCGGGCGAAGCTACTGCCGTCTGATCTGCGCGGGAAGATGTCGGCGCTGCTCAAGGATTACGTCTCGGCGCGGATTGAATTCATGCGCGCCGGCACGGACGAGATACTGTTGAAGGCGGCCAGCGAATCGTCCCGGACGATCGAGGACCAGTTATGGAATCTGGCTGCCACCGCCGAGGCCCAGGGCGAAGCGACAGCCGCCATGAACCTGGTGATCCAGTCGTTGACCGACGTCTACAACGTCAATGAAAAGCGCCGCGCCGCGCAGGACAATCATGTCCCGGCAACCGTCATCAATCTGCTGTTCGTCGTGGCCATCGGTGCGCTGGGTTTGATCGCTTACAGCTATGGCCTGGGCCACCGTCGACGGCACGGTTCGACGGCCGTCTTCGCGATCCTGATTGCCATGGTCTTCACCGTCATCCTCGACCTGGATCAGCCCCGCAGCGGCTTCATCCGCGTCGGCGAAGAAAGCATGCTGCGGTTGCAGGAAGATTTGAACCGCATGAGTTCGGGCAACCAGAGGCCACTTCCCCGTAAATCACGTCAGGAACGAATTGCCGGCAATGCTGACAACGCCCGTTCCCAAATCTGCCAGGTGCGCAGCCAGACCATCGCCTGCCAGTCGCTGTCGGCGGGATAGAACTGCTCAAGCAGATTCAGTTTGATCCCGCGCCCCACGGCATCACTCGGATTGCCGTGCAGATGCAGCCAGTGATCATCGCGCAGATGACGATGAACCTCGGCGCCGGGATACGTCCCGCACTCGATCACAAACGGCATCAACCGCACGTTCGGCAACGCATTGATCAACGCCTGCGAGGTGTAGCCGGTGGCGGTGGCCGCAACGCCGGTTTCGCTCAGCGTGTCGGCGCCCGTGTGCAAGGTATAGAGCCAGGGACCATAAATGGCCTGCGCATCTGCTAGCGCTGGATACGCCGCTTCGGTGATGGTCAGCAACATCGGATGACCGTACTCCCCGGCGCCGGTGTGCAAGTCGAAACACATCGCCACTTCGGCATGCGAAACATGCTTTTGGATGATCTGATGCAACGTGCGATTCGACCAGCTCGGGGACAATCCTCCGTAAAACAAACCGTCGGGATGACGGTGCTGGCCGCCCTCCACAATCGACATCACCGCGGGCCAGCCGTGTTCGTTGATCTGCGCCTCGAGCAAGGCATCGGCGCGATCACGCTCCGGGCCCTGCAACTGCGTGCAGGCATAGATTTCATGCAGCGCTGCGTAGGCCTGATTATCTGGCAATGCGTGGTCGAAGTTCAGGTGATTGCGGTTCAGGTCGATGTTGTCTTCGTTGACCCGACGCAGCCACGCAGTGCCCCACGGATTGATCAGGTGGATCATCACCACCGCGACATCGGCCGGCAAAGAACGCTTGCCCAACTCCCGCAACCACTTGATCTGACATCCCGAACCGTAGAAGCCTTCGACGCCATGAGTGCCACTCAGCGCAATCAGCAAACGCTTGGCGCGCGGATCACCCAGCACGGCCACATCGGTGCTCAACGGCTCACCGAACGGCCCTTTGAGCGGATGCGGGTACTCGGTCAGCGTCGCACCGGCCGCGGTCGCAGCGACCAGGAATTGATCACGCTGGGTGCGGTAACTTGGCTGGGTGGGGAACTCGGTCTGCATGTCTGCCTCTTGTTGATCTTCTGGCCAGTCTGTTGCCCTAGACCCTACAGAAAATCCTTGGAGTCATGAAGGGCAAAAGCATCTTTGCTGTAGGCCTAGGTTTGCGTCACATCCTTTCGGCCGATAAAGTCCCCTGATCTTTCCCACGGACGGAGTGCCCCCACGTGTTATCAGCCTTGCACTTGAGCCGCTATCGCCTGTCAGCATTTTCGCTGATCGCTGCCGCTTTAACCCTCGCAGCCTGTAGCGTCCCGACCTCTTCGACGCTACCTATTGCGCCGGAAGTCGCGTCGGGCTATCGCACTGACCTGCAAACCCGACACGCCTCAAAACACATGGCGGCCGCGGCCAATCCGCTCGCAGCCGAGGCCGGGCGGGAGATGTTGCGCCGGGGCGGTTCGGCAATCGATGCCGCGATTGCGATGCAAGCCGTGCTGACCCTGGTCGAGCCGCAATCCTCGGGCATTGGCGGTGGCGCACTGATCGTGTTGTGGGATGGCAAGGCTGTGCGCACTTATGACGGTCGCGAAACCGCTCCCGCCGGCGCCACCGAGAAGCTGTTCCTGCAAGCCGACGGCAAACCGATGCCGTTCACCCAGGCGCAGATTGGCGGGCGTTCGGTGGGGACACCGGGCGTTTTGCGAGCGCTTGAGTTGGCCCATCAGAAACACGGTCATCTGCCGTGGGCGCAGCTGTTCGAACCGGCGATCAAACTCGCGGAGCAAGGCTTCGCCATCTCGCCACGCCTTCACCGGTTGGTCGCCTCGGACTCGTCCATTCGACGCTCGCCGGACATGGCGGCCTACTTCCTGAACGTCGATGGCAGCCCGAAAGCCGCAGGCACGCAACTGAAAAACCCGGCACTGGCCGCGGTGTTCAAACGCATCGCCAAGGAAGGACCGGATGCATTGTACAAAGGCCCTATCGCACAAGAGATCGTCGCCAAGGTTCAGGGCCACGCCAATTCGGGCAGCCTGTCGCTGAACGACCTCAAAGGCTACAGCGCCAAGGAACGCGCGCCGCTGTGCACCGACTACAAACGCTGGCAGGTCTGCGGCATGCCGCCGCCGTCGTCAGGCGGGATCGCCGTGGCGCAGATCCTCGGCACCTTGCAGGCTCTGGAAACCCGTGACCCGCGATTTGCCCTGGCGCCGCTCAAACCGGTCAAGACCAGCCAACCTGCGGGCGTTGAGCCGGCGCCTGAAGCCGTACACCTGATCTCCGAAGCCGAACGCCTGGCCTACGCCGACCGCGCGCTGTACGTGGCCGACGCAGACTTCGTGCCCGTTCCCGTCAAAGGACTGGTGGACCCTGCGTATCTGGCCGACCGCGCGGCCCTGATCGGCGATCGCAGCATGGGCACAGCCAAACCCGGTACCCCGCCGGGTATTCAGGTCGCCTACGCACCGGACCGTTCGCCGCTGCGCATCTCCACCTCGCAAGTGGTGGCAGTGGATGACGAAGGCGGCGCCGTGTCCATGACCACCACCGTGGAATCCGCGTTCGGCTCGCACCTGATGGTTCAGGGTTTCCTGCTGAACAACCAGATGACCGACTTCTCGTTCATCCCCGAAGAGAATGGCCAGAAGGTTGCCAACCGCGTCGAACCCGGCAAACGCCCACGCTCGTCCATGGCACCGACGCTGATCTTCGACCGCCAGAGCGGCGAATTCCTCGCCACCATCGGCTCCCCCGGTGGCTCGCAGATCATCGAATACGTCGCCAAATCCACCATCGGCCTGCTCGACTGGAACCTCGACCCACAAGCCGCCATCAGCCTGCCCAACTTCGGCAGCCGCAATGGCCCGACGGAGCTGGAACAGGGGCAGTTCAGCCCGACACTGATTCAGGCGCTGAAGGACAAAGGCCACAGTGTGAACGAGATCGACATGACCAGCGGGACTCAGGCGATTGTTCGAGTGAAGGATGCGCAGGGGAAAACGTCGTTGGCGGGTGGGGCTGATCCGCGACGTGAGGGAGCGGCGTTGGGGGATTGAGTCCTACGTGGGAATGAGCAAGGGCTTACCGGGAGGTAGGCCTTTTTTTTATGTTTGTTTACTATTGATTGAGTAAAGAACGTGAGGCCACCAACCGCTTTTCCAAGCACGCCCTTTTCACTTATCTCGTTACAGCTTTCGACTTCACATAGAGAACGATTAGAGATAATTTTTACACCCGCATCAAAAATAGCCCTATAAATAGGGCCTGTTGAGGGCCTCATTAGAGATAACTCCCCTCAACGCCAGAGATAAATTCCATATGCCCGAATTTGCCCATCATGAACTTCAGCTCCTGAATCCAACTTTCGACTCCCCGTTGGTGGACGTGTTGAGTGAGCTGGAACACCTACGACGGCTCCGACTTGAAGGCGATACTCCAGCCCCGGTATTTTTTCAGCTCAAGGCAATTTTCCACACATTGGAAAGCCTGGGGTCAGCACGGATTGAGGGTAACCACACAACCTTGGCCGACTACCTGGACAACAAAATCGAGGGTAAGGCAACGGATAGCGACCAACTGCGTGAAGTTGCCAACATCGAAAAGGCCATGAGCTATATCGAAGAAATCATGCAGCCAGGTGAACCTTTGACCGAACGGACCATTCGCGAAATACATGCGATGACCGTCCAGCAACTTGAGCGTGAAGGCGACCGAACTCCGGGCGCCTATCGTCAAACGCCAGTACGTATCGCACAGTCGGAGCATCTTCCGCCAGAAGCAGTTCAGATACCAGGGTACATGCAAGAGCTGGTTGCCTTCGTGAACCATGATGACCTGCCAAAATACGACCTGATGAAAGTCGCCTTGGCGCACCATCGATTCGGATGGATTCATCCTTTTGGAAACGGTAACGGCCGCGTAGTGAGACTACTCACTTACGCACTCTTGATGAAATATGGGTTCAACGTAAACACAGGCGGGAGAGTGCTGAATCCCACAGCCGTTTTCTGTAACGATCGCGAGCGCTATTACGCAATGCTAGGTGTGGCTGACACCGGCACGAAAGCAAGTCTCGAAGCGTGGTGTGTCTATGTGCTGGAAGGTGTGAAGGATGAGATTGCCAAGGTTGATCGACTTACCGACTACGCCTACCTCAAACACTCAATTCTCATGCCTGCCGTTACATTCGCTCGTCAGCGCGAGTGGATTACCAAAACAGAAGAAGCTGTGCTGGATATAGCGATCAATGAAGGCGTTGTTAAGTCTGCAGATCTCGCCCATGCACTACCAGACCTATCAGCTAGCCAACGCACCTACTTGATTAAAAAACTGGTGAGCCAAGGAATGCTCCTTCCAATCAACGAAGGAGCAAGGCAGTACACCATTGGATTTTCTAATAACTACCTGATCCGAGGTGTCATCAAGGGGCTTAGAGAGCAAGGTTTTATCCCCGAGCCGCTGGAAAATCCTTGAAGGCGTATCAGGCCGGCACACCCAAAATGATATGCGACGCCTTGATCACCGCAGTCGCACTCACACCCGGTGCCAGGCCCAGTTCTGCCACAGCCTGGCGTGTCACGATCGAATAGACTTCGGTGCCGCCGTCGAGCTGGATGACCACTTCGGAGTTCACGGCGCCATTGATGACACTGGTGATCTTGCCTTCCAGGCAGTTGCGCGCCGACAGGCGAATGTCGCTGGATTCGGTCATCAACATGACCCACGGCGCCTTCACCAGCGCGACCGCGTCCTTGCCGACCGCCAGGCCGAGGTTCTTCACGCTTTCCATGGTCACCACGGCCACCAGTTCATTGCCGCCCGACAGTTTCAGTGAGACTTCGGCGTTGACCGCGCCGGGCTGCAATTAACTGATGGTGCCTTTGAAGACGTTACGTGCGCTGACTTTCATGACGTATCTTCTCGAATAATTATTGTTGTACTCAGCCTAGCGAGAGATCTTCAGCCCCTGTCTCGCCTGATGCTTCTCCAGCGCAAGCTCGATCAAACGGCTGACCAGCTCGCTGTAAGTCATACCGGCGGCCTGCCATAGCTTGGGGTACATGCTGATGCGGGTGAAGCCGGGCAACGAGTTGATCTCATTGATCAGCACTTCGCCGCTGTCGGTCAGGAACACGTCGACCCGCGCCAGCCCGGAACAGCCCAACACCTGAAACGCCTCGACGGCCAGGGCACGGATGCGTTCACTGGCTTCGATGCTGATGTCAGCCGGCACCACCACTTCCGCCGCTTGAGCGTCGATGTATTTGCTGTCGTAGGAATAGAACCCGCTGCGTACCACGATCTCGCCACAACCGCTGGCGATGGCGTTTTCGTTGCCGAGCACTGCGCATTCAATCTCACGACCGCTGACGGCGGACTCGATCAAGACTTTCTCATCAAAACCCAGGGCCAGTTCTATTGCCGACGCGTACTCGGCTTCGTCATTCACCTTGCTCACGCCCACGGAAGACCCCTGGTTTGCCGGTTTGACGAACAGCGGCAGGCCGAGTTTGCCTTGCACCTCGGCGAATCCGGTACGCGCCGCGGTGGCGCGGGTCAGGGTGACGAACGGCGTGACCGCCAACCCGGCGTCACGCAGCAGGCGCTTGCTGATGTCCTTGTCCATGCAGACGGCGGAACCGAGCACGTCGGAGCCGACAAACGGCAGATCAGCCATGCGCAGCAACCCTTGCAGGCAACCGTCTTCACCCAGGGTGCCGTGGACGATCGGGAAGATCACGTCGACGTGGCCCAGCAGTTCCTGACTGGAGGTTTCCACCAATTGCTGACTGACCTTGCCCGGCACGACGGCCAGTTCACGGTTCGACTGGTTGAGGGCGATCAGCGCCGGGTTTTCCTGGTTGAGCAGGAAGTTCGAAGGGTCGTTAAGGTGCCAGTGGCCTTGTTTATCGATGCCGATCAGCACCGGTTCGAAGCGCGAACGATCCAGCGCATCGACGATGTTTTTCGCCGATTGCAGCGACACTTCGTGTTCAGCCGAACGGCCGCCAAAAATAATGCCTACCCGCAGTTTGCTCATTCAGAACTCCTTAACGATTGGCCACCAGATGTGCGCCGAACAACAGATAGCAACTACCGGCGAAGCGATCCAGCCATTTACGCGAACGATCATAAGCACCCGCGACCCGCCGGCTGGCGAACAGCAGCGCCACGCTGCAATACCAACTGAATGACAAGGTCGCCATGGTCAGCACGGCCAGCGCCAGCAACATCGGTGGCGGCGAGGCTGGCATGGCCGTAGCGAAAATCGTTGCAACGAATAGCGCTGCCTTGGGATTGGTCATGTTGCCCACAAAGCCCCGGCCATACGCCGATAGCAGCGTGCGACCTGCGCCATTCAGCGATCCGCTATCGCCCCGTACACTCGGTGGTTTGCGCTTGAACTGCTTCAAGCCCAGATAAATCAGGTAACAACCGCCGGCAATCTTGAAGCTCAGGTAGAGCGTCGGCGCAGCGCTGAACAGCGATTTGATGCCCAGGCCACCCGCCAACCCCCACAGCACCGTGCCCGTGGCCACGCCGAGTGCGGCGACAACCCCGTGGCGCCGGGAGCAACTGGCAGCCAGTTGCGCGGTGTTGAAGAAATTCGGCCCCGGCGTCACCACCGCAACCGTCCACAACAGCGCCAACGACAACAACGGAGCGGCGTAGCTCAGGTGGGATACTTCCATGATGTGAGGCGCCTTCGTGGCTTAAAAAATATGCAACACCTTGCAACATTAGTCCGGGATTTTCCACCAGCCGGGAGATTCGATAGGCAGCAGACAGGCGGTTGGTCAGTGGGGTAACGTGTTCAGCATCGAGTTCAAGGCAACACCACCATGGCCAAGCACACGCCCCCCATCGACTGGTTCCACCGCGCGCCCGACGTCGGCGGGCTTCAGCGTTTCGAAGCATTTTTTGCAGGCCACGGCTACGACCTTCACCGCCACGACACCTACGCCATCGGCCACACACTGGCCGGTGTGCAGAGTTTTCAGTACCGCGGTGGCTGGCGCCACAGTCTGCCGGGCGGGACCATGGTGCTGCACCCGGACGAAGTTCACGATGGCGAAGCCGGCACCGAGACCGGGTTCCAGTACCGAATGATGTACATCGAGCCGGCACTGATCCAGCAGATGCTCGGCGGGCAGCCGTTGCCATTTATCAAGACCGGCCTGTCGAACGATCCACGTTTGTTCGCCGCGACCGCCGTGCTGCTGCGAAGCCTCGATTGTCCCCTCGAGTCTCTGGAAGAGCAGGATGCGCTGTTCGATCTGGCCCAAGCCTTGAACAGCGTTTGCGGAGTGCCTGCCACCCGCCAGAGCTTCGACTACGTGGCCGCCGAACGCGCGCGGGAATTTATCCACAGCGCACTGGATCGCACCGTGACGCTGGAAGAACTGGCGCAACACAGCGGTCGCGATCGCTGGAGCCTGTCACGGGATTTTCGCCTGTTGTTCGGCACCAGCCCTTATCGATACCTGACCATGCGCCGCCTCGACCTGGTCCGCTCGCTGCTGATTCAGGGCCAGCCATTGGTCAGCGCTGCGCTGATCGCCGGCTTCACCGATCAGAGCCACATGACCCGGCAGTTCAGCAAAACCTACGGCCTGTCGCCGGCCCGCTGGATGAAAATGCACCGCCGCTGAGCCACGCACAATCATTCAAGAAGTACGCCGATGCGCCGGCTATCGTGGATTTACGATCAACCACGAGAGCTGCTTCATGAAAGCTTACGAAAGCCTGAACTTCGCTGAAAAAATCGCCAGGATCGACCCGTACTGGACGCCCAGGGTCATCGCCGAAATGAACGACTACCAGTTCAAGGTAGTGAAACTGCTGGGGGACTTCATCTGGCACGATCACCTTGATACCGACGAAACCTTCATCGTGCTCGAAGGGCAATTGCGTATCGACTTTCGCGATGGCCACGTGCTGGTGAACGCTGGCGAAATGTATGTGGTGTCAAAAGGTGTCGAACACAAACCGTTCGCCGAGCAGGAGGTGAAACTCCTGCTGATCGAGCCCAAGGGTGTGCTGAACACCGGCAACGAAGGTGGCGAGCGCACTGCGCAGAATGACGTCTGGGTGTGAAAGGCCGGCTGCTTATGGCTGCAAGGTTTTGCCGTCCACTGGATCGCCGATTTTCAGGAAATGCCCGCCCGCCACATGATGCAAGGTGCGCAGCGCGTCTTGCCCTTCGAAATGCCAGCGACCGTCACTGAACACCCGCTCGTCTGCCTGAGCGGCAATCACTTCGGCCAGGAACAGATCGTACTGCTGGTGATTGCCGGGCTCCGGCAGCAGTCGGCATTCCAGCCAGGCGACGCAGCCTTCGAGCATCGGCGCATCGATCAATTCAGCGCTGAAGGTCGGCAAGCCATAGACCTGGAACTTGTCCCGGCCCTGGTCCCGAGTCAATTCCAGGCCGGACGTCGAACCCACGGTCTGGACGATATCGGCCTGGACGGCGCAGGGAACGTTCAGCACAAACGTGCCCGAAGCCTCCAGCAGTTGCCGTGTCCAGGTGGACTTGTCCAGCACCACGGCAATTTTCGGTGGCTCGAAATCCAGCGGCATGGCCCAGGCCGCCGCCATGATGTTGCGCTGGCCATCATGAGCCGCGCTGACCAGCACGGTCGGGCCGTGATTGAGCAGACGATACGCCTTGGCCAAGGGGACCGGACGGCGGTGAGAAACGCTCATGATGGCTGCTCCTGGGGAAAAGGCCGATTGTAGCGATTTACGCCACGATGGCAGGCATCAAGTCGCTAACTGATTGGCAAACTGCCCGACCGCGTTTACTACTTTCTGTGCGCCGTCCTGAATCTCGACAATCACCGTCCCCGCCTCTGCCGCCAGCGCCAGTCCCTGTTCAGCCTGGAGTTTGCCCTCGGTCATCAGCGCCACGGCGTTGCGCGCCATGTCCTGATTCCGACGTACTACGCCGACAATCTCATCGGTTGCCTGGCTGGTGCGCGAAGCCAATTGCCGGACCTCATCTGCCACCACCGCAAAACCACGCCCCTGTTCCCCGGCCCGAGCCGCTTCGATGGCCGCGTTGAGCGCCAGCAGGTTGGTCTGTTCGGCAATCCCGCTGATGGTTTTGACAATGGTGCCGATTACCAGCGACTGCTCGTTCAGCGCTTCGATGCCTTCACCGGCGGTCTGCATGTGCGTGGCAAGGTCACGCATCACGTTGACCGCCTGAGTCACCACAGCGTTACCCCGCTGCGCGCTGCTGTCGGTTTGTTGCGAGGTGCTGTAGGCAATGTTGGCCGCTTCGGCGACGGCTTGCTCCTGATTGACTTGATCGGTAATGACCGTGGCGAACTTCACCACTTTGTAGAGCTTGTTGTTGGCATCGACCACCGGGTTGTAGGAAGCCTCCAGCCAGACCACGCGACCGTTGCTGTCGAAGCGCTTGAAACGGGCGGCAATGAACTCGCCTGCATTCAAGCGGCGCCAGAAGTCCTGATACCCGGCGCTGTTGTATTCCTCGGGCTCGCAGAACATGCGGTGATGTTTGCCCTTGATTTGCGCCAGGCTGTAACCCATGCCGCTGAGGAACCGTTCGTTGGCTGCCAACACATTGCCATTGAGATCGAACTCGATCACCGCCGTGGAACGCACGAGCGCGCCGATCAGGTTCTCATGTTCACGTGACGCTTCGATGGTGCGGGTCAGGTCACTGGAATAAATCGAGAAGTGTTTGATCCGGCCGTCCGCGGACCGGACCGGCTGCACGATCGAGCGCAGCCAGGCTTCCTGGCCATTGCCGCGCAACAAACGCACCGTGCCGGCAAAGTGCTCGCCACGGGTCAACGCGACCTTGAAGCGCTGGTGAAATTCGTCCGACTTCACATGGGCCGGAACGATGTCTTCGATGTGTCGCCCTAGCAGGTCGCTGCTTTTGTAGAGCATCTCGCCGATGAAGTTCTGGTTGACCGATTGAATCCGCCCATCGGTATCGAGGGTCAAGACCAGCATCTCGCTTTCCAGACTTTCCTTCACTTGCTGGAGGCTGGAGAGTTCTTCGCGAAGAGCCGACAGCTCCTGCTTCAAGCGTTTGTTGAACATGGGATACACCGATGGACAGGGATAGAAAGCGGCATGCAGCCTAACCATCGGCCTCAGGGATATTTTCTGAAGAGTGTTTCAGGGTTGTCCTACAAAAATAGTTAGGCAACTTGATGCGCGTCTTGTCGTCAGAAGCCGAATGGTTGTCGAACATCGTTTCTTCCCAACATTTCCGCAAATTAAACACCGCTCGACAGCACTTGTTGAAAACGGCTCAAGGTTACTTCCTGCAAGCTACAACACCTTGCGTCGTTGCCTACAGCTACGCCAGAATCTGCCGGCTTGTGCGCCTTGGGGGTGGTCGGTAACTTGGTTCCTGTCACTGCCCATCAGTGATCGGGTTTAGTCGCCCGGCTAGTCATCAACGGTTGCACAAGTGTTATCCAGTCAGGTTCGCCTGCACTTGATGGTGGCTGTGCGCATGGCGCTTTCGGGCGCGCCGGGTTTTGGTGGCTTTACCGGTCGACTAACTTGCGCACAGCCGCCTCCTTTTCGTTTAGTCGCGAGATGGTCACGGCCCTACTATAGGAAAGTTACCATGTTCAAGGTCACACCCAACCCACCCGACACCGATCCGGTCTCCCCCTACGAAAGCCCCGACTCAAACAAACTCAACGAAGCCGCCGAGCGCGCCCTCGACCATCACTTCCCGCCAGCCGACCCCAAACCACCCAAGCGCAACGGCCAGCTCTTCAGCGTCTGCCCGGGTATCAACCCTGAAACCCTGCTCGCCAATGCCTCGGAAGATTTGCTGTCCATCAGCGCCATCGCCGCCAACCTCGCCGATGATGTGGACGGCTCACGCCGCTCCGTAGCCCTGGCGCTCAGCCGCATGGCTGACGGCGTGCATTTGTTGGTGGAACGAATGCTGGATCATTTGGATGACCCCGAGATGGCGGCGATTTTCGCCAGGCAACAAACCCGCTTCACCTAATCCGTCACCCACAAAAAAATGGGCACCCAACCTGGTTGGCGTGCCCATTCTTTTTTCCGCTCCCCCGCTACGCCGAAATACGCCGACTGTCACTGAGCGCAGGGAGTCACGCTGCGGCTCCCGACATTGGGCATGCGCGCGCCGAAATACGCGGCACTGCTCACACCCACAACCCCCATCACCGCGCAGAAGATCACGCAGATCCATGGGCTCCACGGCATCAGACCGATCAGCAACAACGGTGTGATACTCGCCCAGACGGCGTAGGCAATGTTGTAGGTGAAGGAAATCCCCGAGACACGAATCCGCGCCGGGAACAGGCTGACCATCACCGACGGCACCGCGCCGACCACCCCACAACCAAGGCCGGCCACCGCATACGCCAGGCCGATCCAGCTGCCACCGATGATCAGGCAGGTATAGAGCACGCCGATGCCCAATGGCAGCAGCAGGCTATAAAGCATCACCGTGCGCCAGGCGCCAATGCGGTCGACCAGCAGTCCGGCGAGTACACAGCCGATATTCAGAAAGACAATGCCCAAGGCACTCAAGGCAAAGGTGTGGCTGGCGGTCATGCCGAATGTTTTCTGCATCATGGTCGGGGTGATCACCACGAACACCACCACCGCCGAGGTCAGTACGCAGGTGAGGATCATCGCTGGCAGCATGGCCAGGCGATGTTCACGCAAGACCGTGCGCAGCGGCAGTTCGACAGCTGCATCCCGCTGGGCCTGCATGGCCATGAACACCGGGGTTTCGCTGAGCCAGCGGCGTAGCCAGACACCGATTACACCGAACACACCGCCCAGCAGAAACGGGTAACGCCAGGCGTAATCAAGGATTTCCGCCGGAGTGAACGCCTGTGCCAGAAACGTCGCCGTCAGTGCACCGATCAGGTAACCAAACGTCAGCCCGGCCTGCAGAAAACCCAGGGCATAACCGCGATGCCCGGCCGGTGCATGCTCGGCGACGAACACCCAGGCGCTCGGCACTTCGCCACCCACCGCCGCGCCCTGGAGGATTCGCAGCGCCAACAGCAACAGCGGTGCGAAATAACCGATCTGCGCGTAGGTCGGCATGATGCCGATCAGCAGACAGGGCAGCGCCATCATCAGGATGCTCAGGCTGAAGACCTTCTTGCGGCCCAGTCGGTCGGCGAAATGCGCCATCAGAATCCCGCCCAACGGCCGCGCCAGATAACCGGTAGCGAAGATCCCGAAGCTTTGCAGCAGCCGCAGCCACTCCGGCATTTCCGGTGGGAAGAACAGCTGGCTGAGGGTCAGGGCAAAAAACACGAAAATGATGAAATCGTAGATTTCCAGCGCGCCGCCAAGGGCCGCAAGGCCGAGGGTCTTGTAGTCCGAGCGGGTGAATGGCGCCGGGTGCGAGTGGGTGTTGGCGGTCATGAAAAGAACTCTGGCATAGGCAAAAAACCAAGGCGCCCATGGTCTACGCAAACGCGCCAACGGACAACCCGTTAGACCAAAGTCCTAGATGCGTAAAACTTCGTCACAAAAAAGAACCGATTGTTTTACTGTTGACAGCTGTCTAGACGGGCCTTTTGCGGCCCGGAAGACCACAACAAACATAAAAATTCGAGGTATACCCGTGGCCGCTGATATCGAAGATACCCGCTCTGCCCGCTTTGCCCTGCGCTGCTCAAGTTTTGCCGAACGCTGGTTCCCCGACTCCTGGGTGTTTGCCGCACTGGCGGTGATTATCGTTGCCGTGGCGACCCTGTTCATGGGTGCCAAACCCACCGACGCCGCCATGGCCTTCGGTGACGGCTTCTGGAGCCTGATCCCGTTCACCATGCAGATGGCTTTCGTGGTGATCGGCGGTTATGTGGTTGCCAGCTCGCCACCGGCGGTGAAACTGATCGACCGGCTGGCGCGGATCCCGAAAAACGGCCGCTCGGCCGTGGCCTGGGTTGCGTTGATCTCCATGGTCGCTTCGCTGCTGAACTGGGGGCTGTCGCTGGTGTTTGGCGGTTTGCTGGTGCGCGCCCTCGCCCGCCGTACCGATCTGAAAATGGACTACCGTGCCGCCGGTGCCGCCGCCTATCTGGGTCTCGGCGCGGTGTGGGCCTTGGGCCTGTCCTCGTCCGCCGCGCAATTGCAGGCCAACCCGGCCAGCCTGCCGCCGTCGATTCTGTCGATCACTGGGGTGATTCCTTTCACGCAAACGATCTTTCTCTGGCAGTCCGGTGTGATGTTGCTGGCACTGATCGTGATCTCGCTGATCATTGCCTACGCCACTGCACCCGGCCCGAACTCGGCCCGTGATGCCAAAGCCTGCGGCATCGATCCGAGCTTCAACCTGCCGCCGTTGCAACCGCGCACCCGCCCCGGCGAATGGCTGGAGCACAGCCCGCTGCTGACGATTTTGCTGGTGCTGCTGGCGGCCGGATGGCTGTTCCACGAGTTCTCGACCAAACCGGCGATCAGTGCGATTTCCGGGCTAAACACCTACAACTTCCTGTTCATCATGCTCGGTGCCCTGCTGCACTGGCGCCCGCGCAGCTTCCTTGACGCGGTGAGCCGTGCGGTGCCGACCACCACGGGCGTACTGATCCAGTTCCCGTTGTACGGCTCGATCGCCGCGCTGATGACCACCGTCAAAGGGACTGACGCTCAGTCGCTGGCTCACCACATCTCGACCTTTTTCGTACAAATCGCGTCCCACGACACCTACGCGCTGCTGATGGGCGTGTACTCGGCGATCCTCGGTTTCTTCATCCCGTCCGGCGGGGGCAAATGGATCATCGAAGCGCCGTACGTCATGCAAGTGGCCACCGACCTGAACTACCACCTGGGCTGGGCCGTGCAGATCTACAACGCCGCCGAAGCCTTGCCGAACCTGATCAACCCGTTCTACATGCTGCCGCTGCTGGGTGTGCTCGGGTTGAAGGCACGGGACTTGATCGGGTTTTCGTTCGTGCAACTGCTGGTACACACGCCACTGGTACTGTTTCTGCTGTGGGCGTTGGGAACGACGCTGACGTATACGGCGCCGGTGATGCCGTAATACGTAAGCGATTGCACCTGCTGCGGGCAGGTGCAATTTCACCTGCTTGGGCATGAAACAAACGCCTGGATTTATCCTACAAACCGGCTCGATTGCGCCTGACATGAAACCCGGAGAGTTCTTATCTCCAACCTAAAATTCGCCGAGTAAACTCCGACAGCTCACAACTTTTTAAATCAAGACAGCACTGACCAAGGATGAACAACACATGTCTTTAATTTCGAAAACGCTGGAAGAGATGATTAACGAGATTTACCAGGACGGTAGGGTTTCAGTCGTTGAATATCAAAAGCTGCGTGATGATGCAGATCGCCGTATGGACGCTGTCGTCCGCGAGTTCGGCCAGCACAACAATTTGACCGCCCTTCAAAAAGCGATGGATGTGGTCATGCAATTAACGCAAACGTCCATCATTGATGCCAAAAAAGCCAAACTGACCGATACAGGAGAGGCCATCGTCAAGGATGCCGTATTTGCACAGGTCGAGTACTTGCGCGCCGGTACTCATTTGGCACTAAAGCTGTTGTAACGCTTCAACCTCCGTTCGGCCCATAGACATAAAGCCCGGGCCGGACGCCATAACCGAGCGTTCCTGGCATACACACCGCAGGCTCTACGCAAAAAACTACACGCAAACACTTTTCTGCGTAACGCCGCTGATCCAGTATGGCGCGAACCCCAATCAACGGGACCACGCTGAAAAGGATCTGAGCATGTTCAAATTCGCAGGATTCACCCTCGCGGCCCTCACCTTGAGTGCCGCCGCCCATGCCGATGTCGGCCTGAAGCTGGGCAGTACCGAACGCGTCACCCGCCTGTTCGCTTACCCCAACAACTGCAACGTGATCTGTTTTCGCAACTGGACGCTGGAGCAAACGGTCGAGCATTACCTGACCCAAAGCGTGCAGCGCGATGGTTACAGCGCGGCGAAAGTGCTGGTCAAAACCGATAACAATCAGCTCTATGCCGAAATCAGCGGCGTACCCCGTGGCTATGAAAAACCGTTGACGGCGTTGCTCGATACCGGTGATCTGGCCTATACCGGCGCCAGCAAGCTGAATGCCGACGGCAAGTGGGCTTACAGCTGGTATCTGTTCCTGCCACTGGGCATGGCCCTGGAAAACCGCAAAAGCATTGAACTGTTGCACTTCCCACCCGACTATTCGTTGACCCAGGCTCAGGATTACTTGCGATCCGCCACCACCGATCGCTGGGCCACACTGCTGACAGTCAACGGAATCCCGGCCGACCAGACGCCGGGCTACCAGACCATCATCGACATCGCACCGATTGCCGCACCGTCCAACGCCGGCAAGGACCTGGAAGGCGTCTACGACTACTTCAAGGACTACCAGACCACGATGGTCAAGCAACTCAGCCAGAACGCCAGTGGTGCGGCGTTGCCGATGGTCGCCTTCGGCGCCCCGGTGCGTAACTGGATCAAGCAGCAATACGGGCCGACCGTGAACGTGCTGGGCCTGGTCAGCATCAGTCCGAGCGAAGGGGTGAAAGTGCCAGTGCTGGGTTCCAACCACCCAAGCTACATTTGGTACGCCGCCGACCCGGAAAGCTATACCGGCAGCGATGCCCAGGCCAAGGCCGACGCCGCCGGCCTTAAAGTCATGGGCCAGGATTTGAGTGCCGCGTGCTGGCAGGCCGCCATGGGCCGCCAACCGGACAGTAATCCCGACATTGAACTGAGAAGTTGCACCCAAACCTGGCAAGTGGCCCAGTCAGAAAAAACCTGCGAGCTGTTCTATACCTCGATCCGCAACCTGACGCCCGAAAAAGCCGTGGCCAAGTGCGCGACGGCACCGATCAAATCTCAGCTCAAACAGCTGAAAGCTCCGGTACCCGCGCCTGCGATCCCTGTCCCGTCTCTGTAAAAACGATGAACGGCGGGTCTACTGTCATAAGTGACAGTAGACCCGCCGTTTCATTTGCGAGACGCTTGAGTCGTACCCATGTGTTGCAGAGCTGACAGGATCGTCAGCTGATGGAGGTCGCAGCACCCAGCCGACAAGGATCGTTTATGAAAACCCACGCTCTGCACGAGACGCTTGCAAAACCTCCCGATGGGATTTATCCATTTGCGGAGCTGCCCGTTCGCTTGGGATTCCCCTCCAGGGTCGACTTCGAGATTATCGACAATACCAACGGATCGGCGGCAGCCGTCGCAGTACTTCGGGATTTTCCACGCATCAGCCGAATTTGTCGGGCTTCGGGGCATCTGCTGCCTTATCGGTGTCGGCATACCCGGCAACTGGCCCGTGGCATCCATGTCTACGACCCGAGCTTCTGCGGGCTGCTGCGACACTCCTGCGACCCAAACGTATTTCTCGACATGAGTGAGCTGTGGTTGTGGGCGCTGAAGGACATCAAAAAAGGCGACCGACTGACGATGGACTACGCTTCCACCGAAGACAAACTCTTGCGTCAGTTCGCCTGCCAGTGCGGCTCGTTCGACTGCCGAGGCTGGATCACCGGCTACGATGAATCGCCAAACGCCGACGGCCAGTTGTTTCTGCAGCACTGGCGCCGGCGAAGTCTCTGCTGAGGGGCGTTACAACGCCTCGACCGGGCGCAGACGGTATTGCGGCGGCAATTGCTCGAAACCGCTGATGGTGGCGTTCAGGCTTTTCCAGCGACCGTCCTTGATGCCATAGATGCAGCCGTGAATCGACAGGCTCTGCCCGCGGTGCCAGGCATTTTGCACAATGCTGGTGTGCCCGACGTTGGCCACTTGCTGGATCACGTTGTATTCGCAGAGGCGGTCGACCTGCTCTTCTTCAGTGGGCAATTTGGCGAGTTCTTCGCGTTTTTCATAATAGAGATCGCGAATCGAGCGCAGCCAGCCGTCGATCAGGCCCAACTGACGGTCCTGCATAGAGGCGCGCACACCGCCGCAGCCATAGTGGCCGGTAACGAGGATGTGTTTGACCTTCAGCACGTCGACCGCGTACTGAATCACCGACAGGCAGTTGAGGTCGGTGTGCAGCACCACGTTGGCCACGTTGCGGTGTACAAACAGATCGCCGGGCAGCATGCCGACGATCTCGTTCGCCGGCACCCGGGCGTCGGAGCAACCGATCCACAGGTACTCCGGGGTTTGCTGACGAGCCAGCTTGGCAAAGAAATCAGGATCTTCTTTGGTGATCGCGTCAGCCCAGCGCTCGTTGTTATCAATCAGATCTTGTAGTTCGTTCATGCGATGAAGCCTCGAGAATGGTGCGCTTCTATGACAGACAACCCTCTGTCGGGGTCACGCGCCAGATGCAGATACCCGGTTTTCCATGCCGGAGGAATTCTCAGCAGCCCAGGGGGTCCACCCTAGTAAGGCCTACAGTATGAGGAATTACCATGACTGAATCACGACGTCCGTACGATGCGGTGCAACCCGAGCCCATCGATGACAACGAAGACCGCATGGGCTCGATGCATGAGCTGGATTTCGACGAGGAAGAACCCAGCGCCAAAATCGGCGACGAGCTGCCGCAAACGGAGCGTGAACGCCTGATGCCTCGGGAACGCGTACGTGAAGCCGGCATGACCGGGGCCTCGACCGATGACCATGAGCCCACCGACGATGACATGAGCCCGGAAAACCTGATCCGAGAAGACGGCGCACGGGACGCCCACGAAGCGGGTGAAGGTGACCAGGCCGATTGGGATTTGAGCATCGTCGATGAAGACGACATCGGCGGGGGCAATGGGCTGGATGAAGAGGAACTGGCGCGGCGGGATCCGATGGACGGTAATCGTTGATTCTCTAGCGTCTGACAGTACGCCATCGCGGGCAAGTCGGATCGCCGCATCGCATGCTCCTACAGGTTTGGCGCCGAACACAAAATGTGTGAGCGCCACTAAACCTGTAGGAGCATGCGATGCGGCGATCCGACTTGCCCGCGATGCTTTTACGGCTCAATCCACCAAAGTGCAGGCCATGACGACAGCATCTTCACGCCCACTTACCGCCGGGTAGTAATCGCGTCGACGACCAATCTCGTTAAACCCATAACGCTCATACAACTTGAACGCGCCACGGTTGCTGTCGCGCACTTCCAGAAAACACTCCCGCGCCTTGGCGTCATACGCCCGGGACATCAAATGCTCCAGCAACGTCAAGCCCAGGCCACGGCCCTGGTTCTCCGGTTTGACGGTGATGTTCAGCAGATGCGCTTCATCAAGGATGATCTGCACCACCCCGTGGCCAACCTGTTGCTGGCCTTCAAACATCAGCCATATCTGATATTTACCCAGCCCATCGAGAAAAATCCCGCGAGTCCAGGGATGGCTGTAAGCCGCGTATTCGATTTTCAGTACAGCGTCCAGGTCCGCCTCGGTCATCGGGCGGAACGATACAGCGTCACTCATTCGATTCTTTCCAGCGCGCCATCAGCCGACGCATGGCTTGCCAGACATCAGCCTTACGCTGTGGCTCTTCCATTAATAATTCCAGACCCGGCAGGGCCCAGACCGAGCCCAGGCCTTCGACCTGGAGTTCACGGTTGAAGGATTCGGCGTTCGCCTCACCGGCGAATCGCACTGCCGGCAGGCCGATCAGCCACACGCAGACACACGGTGCGTCTTCCAGCCGGGCCGAGAGAAAACCTTGCACGAAGTCGCGAGCCGCTTCCGGACCTTGATCCATGGTGCCCCGAGACAACAGCGGCCAACGCACCGGCTCGCCGACGATTTGCGGGCTGTCCGGCAGACCGGCGGCGCGCAGCATGTCCTTGAGCAATAGATAGGCAGGGTCGCGGGTCTGGAACGATTCGCCTGTGGGTAACTCCACCAGCAGCAGGCAACGCCCGGCCCGCAGCAATTGCAGGGCGAAACGCGGTGGCGGCACGACGGGCGCCTTGGCCACAACCGGAGCGGCCTCTTCTTCAACCTTGGCATTCGTGCGCGTGCTGGCCAGCGATGGCCGTGGCACCTCGATTTTCACCCGCTCGGCCGGTTTAACCAGCGGTTCCACGGGCGAATCAGCCACAGGCACGGGCGCAACCGGAGCAACCGGCGCGACGACCAACGGCTCGGGCATCTCCAGCAACTCAGGGCGCGAGGGCGCAGCAAAGGGCAATTCGGTGCGCGGCAGCCAGTTGACCACCTGCATGGCGGTCAAATAAGCGCGGCGACGGGACTCGATAAGCAAAGGTCGGCCACTTGTGGATAACTAAAGTGCGGTGATTCTACCGCCCTTCGCTCAAGATCGCCCACGCTTGATCGATAGAAAGCCAACTGTCCGTCCCGAGAGTGAATCGCAACGGGCGTGATGCAGTACAATCGCTGCTTTTATTCGTCAACCAGCCGGCCATTCCGATGATCGAACCCAAGCGCGTCTTGCGCGCCCTCGCTGAACACTGGGCACTTCTGGAGCCGCTGTGCGAGCACTTCGACCAAGGCACCTTGAGCCTCAACGAATTGCGTTCACAGTTGGCCGCCCAGCAACTGGACAGTACGCCGCAGGACATCACCAGCCTGCTGGATGTGTGGATCCGCCTCGACATTCTGGTTCCCGTGGCGAAAAGCCCGAACCGTTTCGAGCTTAATGCGCAGATCCACGACTTCCTCGCCTACCTGCGCCGTGAGCACCGTCTGGGCCTGTGCCTGGAGATCGAAGCCTATCTGCGCCACCTCGAGCGTCTGGCCGGTTATATCCAGGACGCCTTCGACATCCGCGACGGCCACGACCTGGCGCGCCAGTTGCGCCTGCTCGACATGCGCGTACGGGACGTATTGAAAAAGCTCGCCAACGACGAACAGGCCCTGGTGGCCGTCGCCGAGCGCGCCAAGACCAGCGACCGGCAGATTCCCCTGCGTCAGCGTTACGCTGAAGTACTGGCGACCTGGGACGAATACGTAGAGCCGATGATTCAGCTGGTGAACGCCGACGGCGCCTTCGAACAAGGCGTGCGCAAGGTCGAGAACGTGCTGTTGAAGATGCTCACCGAGCAGCAGCGCCTCGGCCATCTGGTCGACGACGACATGCTGCTGCGCACCCACGCGCGCATCCTCGAAATGCAGACCAGCGCCCAGCTGACGCTGCGTCACGCCCGCGAGCTGTTGCTGCCGCTGCGTGAAGAAGCCCGTCGGCACAACGCCGTGACCCGTGGCGCGGCGCTGGCCTTGTCGGCCATTCGTCGCAAAGGTATCGATGCGGTGCCACAAGCGGCGATGCCAATGTTTACCCGACCGCAAAGCACTTTCCTCGGCAGTGCCAGTCAGGTCGAAGCCTACGTTTACGCGTTGGCCCGCTTCGAGCCGAAACCGGCACGCTTCCCCAAGGCCCACAAGACTCAGAAAGGCGAAGCGCCGCGCGCGCCACGCACGGTTCGGGAAATGCTCGAACGCTGCGAAGACGCCCTGCCGATGCCGGACCTGATGACCTGGTTGCTGGAGCAAGAGCCGGACGGCGCTACCGACGAATTACTTTATTGGTTCTCGCGCCTGTCGCGGGAAAAGCGCTTTACACGCGAACGTCTGGAACGCCGCGACTACCACACTCACGAGCATCAGGTCAGCCTGCGCTCCTTCGCCCTGCTCTCGGCCGGCGACACCGCCGCCGAGGATTCTGCGAGCATCCCACATGCATCTTGATCTAAACGAACTGTCCCAGCTGGCGCCGATTTTTCGCGAGCTGTTCAAGGGCTACCACGTCAGCCGCCGCGACCCGGAGCTGTACGCGCAATTGTCGAACTTCCAGGATCAGTACCGCACGCTGTTCAAGGCGTTGGGCTTTGAGTTGGTCTGCGACACCCGGGGCTTCTACTACTTCGTGCCGGACCTCGCTGCGGCGGCGGTGAACAAGACCGCGCAACGTCTGGCGCTGTTCACCTTCATTCTCGTCGAGCACCTGGCCGATCAGGGCCGTGACCCGGTCGCCGTGCTCGACGGTGGCAGCCTCGGCCGCGACGAGTTGCCATCGTTGCTGGAAAAGTACCGCGACCTGTTTATCCAGGCCGAAGTGCAGACCGTCGAAGAGCTCGAAGAAAAAATCATGCGGCGCATGACTCAGCTCGGTTTTGCCGGCGAAGAAAACGGCATCTACCGTTTCCTGCCGCCGATGCACCGCTTCCTCGATGTCTGCCTGTCGGTCCAGCAGGATCGCGACCTGGCGGCCAGTCTGCACAGTGTGTTGCCATTGCCGGTCCCTGTGCTGATCGATGACGACAGCGACGAAAAACTTCTGGAAACCGATGACCCACTCGATCTGAGCGACTTCGCTGAAGAAAGCGAAGAAGACGCCATGGCCCGCGCCATTGCCGAAGAACAGGAGACCGACGCATGAGCAAGGAACGCTACGGCATTCGCCGCTTTGCCCTTTTGAACACCGCCGGCTACAGCCTCGGCCTGTTCCCGCTAGAAGAACCGTTGTCGGTTTACGGCGCGAACAACCTCGGCAAATCCGCCTCGATCAACGCCTTGCAGTTCCCGATCCTGGCGCGCATGTCGGACATGAGTTTCGGCAAGTACAGCCTGGAACAATCCCGGCGTTTCTACTTCGCCTCGGACACCAGCTACATCCTGGTCGAGGTCTCGCTGCCTCACGGTCCACACGTGATCGGCGTGGTCGGTCGCGGCCCGGGCGGTGGTTTCGGTCACCAGTTCTTTGCCTACGCCGGCAAGCTGGATCTGGCCCATTACCAGAAAAACGACACTTGCCTGCGTCAGAAAGAATTGTTCACCAACCTTGAGCGCGAAGGCCTGAAAGCCTACGAGTTGAAGCCTGATGAACTGCGTCGCTTGCTGGTCGGCGGTCACACCTCGATTCCGCTGGACCTGACGCTGATCCCGCTGCGCTCCACCAGCGAGCAGAGCCTGAAGACCTTCCGCGCACTGTTCATCAACCTGCTGCACATGCGCGAAATCACCGCGGCCAAGCTCAAGCAGCTGTTTCTCGATGCGTTCGAACACAGCCTGCGTTCCGGCAGCGTCGACTACATCGCCGCGTGCGAAGAAGCGTTCCGCGATGTACGACGTATGGAGCAGGACTACAACTCGCTGGTCACTGCCGGCCCATTGGTCGAAGCCCTTGCGGCAGGCGTGACCCAGCGCAATATCCTGCGCGGCAAACTGCACCGGATCTCGCCGCTGCTCGATTCCCTGCTCGGCACCTGGTCGGACTACGCCAGTGCGCGCAAGGAAGAGCTGACGATTCAGGCCGAGCACTACCGCAACGAACAAGACGCGCTGCAAAACGATCAACGCGGCGGCACTCAAGAGCTGATGCGTCTGGAGCGGGAAATCACCGGCATCCAGCGCTGGCTTGGCGAGCTGTCGGTGCTCAAGCATCGCTTCGCACTGGTCGATGACGTCAAAGTGCTTGAGCAGCAACTGCTCGCGGCGAAGGACGCGCACGATGAACTGGCCGGTGCGCTGGCGCAGTCGCGGCAGTTCAGCGCCGAGGATCTGGAAGAGCGTCTGCGGGACCTGGAAAAACGCCTGAAGTCGGTCAAGCAGCAACTCGATCACGCCGACAACAACAGCTACGCCCGTCTGCGCGAAGAGTTCTCGCAACAGGACGTCGAGCGTCTGATGCGCCTGTTCAACAGCGCGCTATTCAGCCTGCCGCTGGGTGAGCACGGTATTACGCTGGACGAGGAAGGTCAGTGGGTCAAATCCATGGAGCTGATTCTCGACGGCTTCAAGGGCGAGCGCTTCGAAGTGCCGGGCCTGTCCATCGACATCTCGCACATCGAACCGCCAGCACTCCAAGCCTTGGCCGACCGCGCCGCGTTGCGCGATCAGAAAGAGCGTCTGGACAAAGAGCTCAAGCAACTCAAGACCCAACAGGCCGTGGCCGCCGACCGCGCCGCGAGCAAGACCCAGACTGAAGCGCTGTACCAACAAGTGCTGGATGCGCAGAAAGCGCTGGAAGATTTCCGCCGCGCGCAAACCTTGAGCGCTGAGGAAGGCGACAAGCTGGAACAGCTGGCGCAGATGGAAGCGGCGCAGGACGAATTGAAGCGTTCCAGCGACGCCTTTACCGAACGGGTCCAGCAACTGTCGGCCAAACTGCAACTGGTCGGCCGGCAGATCGGCGACATGGAAGCCAAGCAACGCACCCTCGACGACGCCCTGCGCCGCCGTCAGCTGCTGCCCGCAGACCTGCCGTTCGGTACGCCGTTCATGGACCCGATCGACGATTCCATGGACAACCTGCTGCCGTTGCTCAATGACTATCAAGACAGCTGGCAGGGTTTGCAGCGCAGCGATGGTCAGATCGAGGCGCTGTATGCGCAGGTGCGTCTCAAGGGCGTCGCCAAGTTCGACAGCGAAGACGATATGGAGCGTCGCCTGCAACTGCTGATCAACGCTTACGCGCACCGCACCGACGAAGCCCTGACCCTTGGCAAGGCGCGTCGCGCGGCCGTTACCGACATTGCCCGGACCCTGCGCAACATCCGCAGCGACTACGACAGCCTCGAGCATCAACTGGCGTTGTTCAACCGCGAGATCAACAAGCGTCAGGTCTCCAACCTACAAAGCTTCCGCATCGTTCTGGCCCCGAACAAGGAAGCGCTCAAGCACATCGACCAGATCATCCACAGCGCCGGCCAGTACGAAGAAGGCGAAACCCTCTCCGTCTTCGACCTGAGCCAAAGCGCCGATCAGGACAACAAGAACGAAGAAGCCAAGGAATACCTGGCGCGCCTGGTGGCGGCGAACCACAACCAGCTCGGCCTCAAGGATTTGTTCGAGTTGGCGTTCGAGATCACCAAGGTCAACGGTCAGCCGGTTATCCACACTGACATCGATGGTGCCGCTTCCAACGGTACGACCATGACCATCAAGGCGCTGACCAACATGTACTTGTTGCTGCACTTGATGGACCGCGACCAGGCCGGTCGCGTGCGCCTGCCGTACTACCTCGACGAGGCAGCGGACATCGACGAGAAGAACCAGGCAGCGTTGCTGGAAACCAGTCTGCAACTGGGCTTCGTACCGATCCTGGCGAGTGTGAAGCCGCAGGTCTGCGCCAGTGTCGCCATCGACCTGGAAGGCGGGAGCGGCCCGAACGGGATCTACATCGACGAGGCGGACTGGAAGTACATCCGTCGTCACGATGAGGTGAAGGCTGCCGCTACCGTTGAAGCGGATGAACCGGAGCTGGATGCGGTCTGATTTGCATTAATCGACAGCAATAAAAAAAGGCCGCGATCCAATGGATCGCGGCCTTTTCATGCCTGCTGCTTGGGGCTACTTGCCGATTGAAATCTTCGGCGCCCAGGTCAGCCATTCGTCTTCGAACTTATCGAACAGCGGGAACGTTTGCTCAGCTAGCGCCGGACTGCCCATGCGCTCGCCGTCCGGCGTGGCGAAAGCGATGCCGCCCTGAATCAGCGTCTCCAGCGATTCGGTACGCATCGTCGCCCCTTTGAACAAGCCGTAATCAAAGCCAAAACCACTGGAGTTCCAGAACCGCGTGCCGCTGCGCACCAACGGCGCGTACTTCGGCTCGATCAGGATATGCACCAGTACACGGTCCGCCGTCTGGCCGAGTTCATAGCCTGTCACCTTGCCCACGGTGATTTCGCGATAAGTGACCGGCACACCTGTTTTGAGCGAACCACGGCGGGCAGCGCTCAACACCAGACTCAAACCGGCTTCTTGTTTAGCGGTTTCCGGCGGATTGGTCAGGGCCACGAAGTTCTTCTGTGGGCCGAGGTTTTTCGCGGCCGGTTGCACTTCGATGTATTGGCCAGTGACCAGCGTTTCGAGGTTGGATGTCTTGATCAGACCCAGTTCAGGTTTGACCACCCAGAACTGACTCCCGACCCGAGCGATACGCTCCGGCACTTCGGTGATTCGTGCAGTCAGCAACACCGATTGCAGATCATCGCTGAGGTCGACGTCTTCGATCTTGCCGACATCCAGGCCTTTGAAGCGAATCGGCGTGCCGCTGCGCAAACCATCGGCGCGATCAACCCTGATGGTTACCACGGCGCCCTTTTGCGTCGCCTCATCATGACTGGCGAATAAACGGAAACGCGGAATTCGCTTCTGCAACGGTGCCTTGGCTTCCGGAGTTTCGAAAGCAATGCCGCCAGCCATCAGGCTTTGCAGCGACTCACTTTTGACCTGGATTCCACCGGTCAGTCCACCCGTCAGCGTGATGCCGCTGGCATTCCAGAACCGTGTCGAGGCGTTGACCAGACCTTCGTATTCCTTCTCGATGTGTACACCAATCACCAACTGCTTTTTTTTGCGTGAGAACTGATAGCTCTGGACCGAACCGACCTTGACCTGCTTGTAGAGAATCGGGCTGCCGACCTCCAGTGAACCGAGGTTTTCGGTGAACAGCACCAGGTGCAATCCTGGCGCACGCAAGTCGAGCGGCGGTGCCTTCGGCCGTGCCACAAACTCGCGTTGCGGTGCGGCGCCTTTGTCTCCGGGACGCACGGCGATGTAGTTACCTTTGACCAACGCTTCGAGACCGGTGATACCGGCAAGCGAGATCGACGGTTTAACCACCCAGAACTGGGTGCCTTCGACCAGGTAATCTTCAGCCAGAGGATCGAGGGTCAATTCGGCGGTGGCACTGGATAGATCTGGATCGATCTTGAGCGCTTTCAGATTGCCGACCTGGATGCCTTTGTACATAACTGGCGTACGACCAGCCTGCATTCCTTCGAAGTCGCTGAGTTTGACCTTGACCCGAATACCGGCGGCGGCTGCATCGAAATCTTCGTAGAGACGGAATGGCAGACTCGGATCGGTGGGCGGACTGTCCTTGCGGTTCTCCGGCGTGGCGAACGCGATACCGCCGGCGACAATGCTCGCCAGCGACTCGCTACGCACTTTCACACCCGACAGGTTGGCGTCGATGCTGATGCCGCTGGCGTTCCAGAAGCGCGTGTGTTTGCGTACCAGTTTGGCGTAGGTGGGCTCGATGAACACTTTGAGTTCAATGGTGCTTTGGTCTTCGGAGAGCAAATAGCTTTTGATCTGCCCAACCTTGATCTGCTTGTAGAACACC
The DNA here is from genome assembly GCF_054897865.1 of Pseudomonas sp. LS2P72. Taxonomy (NCBI): domain Bacteria; kingdom Pseudomonadati; phylum Pseudomonadota; class Gammaproteobacteria; order Pseudomonadales; family Pseudomonadaceae; genus Pseudomonas; species Pseudomonas sp. LS2P72. Next base: position 1,532,973 of record NZ_CM142708.1, on the reverse strand, counting down.
GGACTGCCGCGATTCAGCGAGCCAAGGCGATCAGCCTTGATGGTCAGGTGCAAACCGGGCTGGGCGTCCGACAGCGGCGGCTCTTCGGCCAGGGCTTTGAACTTGCGCGTCGGCTCGCCCTCGCCCGGGCTTATCGCGACGTAGTTACCCGAGACCAGTGTCTCCAGGCCAGTGATGCCGGCCAGCGTCACGCTCGGCTTGATCAGCCAGAAACGGGTGCTGGTCCGCAGGTATGGCTCCACGTCCTTGTTCATTTCGACGGTGGCGATCACACCTTTGGAGTTGCCTTCGTCATCAAGTTTGAGGGTCTTTACCTTACCCACCGACATGCCTTTGTAGACGACTTCGGTCTTGTTGGCTTGAATGCCTTCACCACTTTCGAAACGCACTTGAATCTCGATGCCGGTCTCGTTGTAGGCACGCCAGCCGAGCCAGCCACCGATGATCAGGGCGATCAAGGGCAGCACCCAAATAGCTGACCAGTTCGAGGCCGGTCGGGTTTTTGCTGTAGGCAAATCAGTCATGGTCGTCGTCCGACTCCGTGTTATCCCAAATCAGTCGGGGATCGAAAGTTACTGCGGCAAGCATCGTCAGAATCACCACACTGGCGAAAGCGATGGCGCCAAGATTGGCTTCGACGCTGGCAAGCCGTCCGAAATTCACAACCGCCACCAGGATGGCGATCACAAAAATATCGAGCATTGACCAGCGGCCAATGAACTCAATAAAGCGGTACATCCAAATGCGCTGGCGAGCCGACAGTGGCTGACGGCGCTGCACGGAAAACAGCAGCAGTGCGATACCCACCAATTTGAACGTCGGTACCAGAATACTGGCGATAAAAACCACGGCGGCGATTGGAATCATGCCGTGTTGAACCAGTTGAATCACACCGGACATGATGGTGCTGGGATCGCCCTGCCCCAGTGAACTGACGGTCATGATCGGCAGCACGTTAGCCGGGATGTAGAGAACTGCAGCGGTAACCAGCAACGCCCAGGTACGCATCACACTGTTCGGGCGACGGGCGTGAACCAGCGCACCGCAGCGGGTGCAGACCTGCTCGTCGGTGTCCGCTTCCTGCTTGTTCAATTCATGGCATTCGGTGCAAATCAGAATGCCTGCATCAATCGCCCGCATGGGCATCCTCTCCTGATAAAGCCTGCCAGATCTGATGGGGCGACATCACAACCTCCAACCAGACCTGAACCAACAACAAACCGATAAAGCACGCCAAGCCAATCCCGACGGTAATTGCTGCCATATCTGCCAGTTTGACGATCGCGACCAGTACGCCCATCAGGTAGACCTCGAGCATCCCCCAATCGCGTAAATGGTGATAAATGCGGTAGAGCAACAGGCCGTAACTGCGTCCGATATCAAAACGAATACTCAGCAGTACAACCAGTTGGCAAAGCAACTTGAGCAGCGGGATTCCCATGCTGCAGAGAAATACCACGACTGCAACGCCCTGCATTCCGGTATCGAACAGGCCGACAACGCAGCTCCAGACGGTGTCGTGCGATGACTGCCCGAGTAGATGGAGCTGCATGATGGGTAAAAAGTTCGCCGGGATATACAACAACAGAGCGGCGATAACCAACGCGAGACTGCGCTGTACGACGTTATGCCGATGGGCGTAGAGCTCGTAACCGCAGCGCGGACAGAGTGCTTTCTCGCCATGGGCAAGTTCGGGCTTGCGCATCAGCAAGTCGCACTCATGACATGCTACCAAGTCGTCCAGCGGTAATTCTGACAGCCCTGGGGTGTCAACCGGATCTGGCATAAAGGCTCTGGCTCCGAAAAAGATGGATCTATTCTAGTGTCATGGATCGAAAATAACTGTGCAAATTTGTGCTTTAACTGAAAGCCACTTTCCTGCGGGCAAAACAAAACCCCTACCTGCATACGCAGATAGGGGTTTCGGAATTTAATCTTGACGATGACCTACTCTCACATGGGGAAACCCCACACTACCATCGGCGATGCATCGTTTCACTGCTGAGTTCGGGATGGGATCAGGTGGTTCCAATGCTCTATGGTCGTCAAGAAATTCGGGTACCGAGTCGTGGCCAGCTGGCCTCGCTTCAGCAAATCGGGTATGTGACAGCGGGTGTTTTGTGAATCTCTCGAACTTTCGGTTCGTTGCGTCTTCACACACCGCAATCTGGCCTTTCGACGCAAATTGCTTGGGTGTTATATGGTCAAGCCTCACGGGCAATTAGTATTGGTTAGCTCAACGCCTCACAGCGCTTACACACCCAACCTATCAACGTCGTAGTCTTCGACGGCCCTTCAGGGGACTCAAGGTCCCAGTGAGATCTCATCTTGAGGCTAGTTTCCCGCTTAGATGCTTTCAGCGGTTATCTATTCCGAACATAGCTACCCGGCAATGCCACTGGCGTGACAACCGGAACACCAGAGGTTCGTCCACTCCGGTCCTCTCGTACTAGGAGCAGCCCCTCTCAAATCTCAAACGTCCACGGCAGATAGGGACCGAACTGTCTCACGACGTTCTAAACCCAGCTCGCGTACCACTTTAAATGGCGAACAGCCATACCCTTGGGACCGGCTTCAGCCCCAGGATGTGATGAGCCGACATCGAGGTGCCAAACACCGCCGTCGATATGAACTCTTGGGCGGTATCAGCCTGTTATCCCCGGAGTACCTTTTATCCGTTGAGCGATGGCCCTTCCATACAGAACCACCGGATCACTAAGACCTACTTTCGTACCTGCTCGACGTGTCTGTCTCGCAGTCAAGCGCGCTTTTGCCTTTATACTCTACGACCGATTTCCGACCGGTCTGAGCGCACCTTCGTACTCCTCCGTTACTCTTTAGGAGGAGACCGCCCCAGTCAAACTACCCACCATACACTGTCCTCGATCCGGATAACGGACCTGAGTTAGAACCTCAAAGTTGCCAGGGTGGTATTTCAAGGTTGGCTCCACGCGAACTGGCGTCCACGCTTCAAAGCCTCCCACCTATCCTACACAAGCAAATTCAAAGTCCAGTGCAAAGCTATAGTAAAGGTTCACGGGGTCTTTCCGTCTAGCCGCGGATACACTGCATCTTCACAGCGATTTCAATTTCACTGAGTCTCGGGTGGAGACAGCGCCGCCATCGTTACGCCATTCGTGCAGGTCGGAACTTACCCGACAAGGAATTTCGCTACCTTAGGACCGTTATAGTTACGGCCGCCGTTTACCGGGGCTTCGATCAAGAGCTTCGCGTTAGCTAACCCCATCAATTAACCTTCCGGCACCGGGCAGGCGTCACACCCTATACGTCCACTTTCGTGTTTGCAGAGTGCTGTGTTTTTAATAAACAGTCGCAGCGGCCTGGTATCTTCGACCGGCATGGGCTTACGCAGTAAATGCTTCACCCTCACCGGCGCACCTTCTCCCGAAGTTACGGTGCCATTTTGCCTAGTTCCTTCACCCGAGTTCTCTCAAGCGCCTTGGTATTCTCTACCCAACCACCTGTGTCGGTTTGGGGTACGGTTCCTGGTTACCTGAAGCTTAGAAGCTTTTCTTGGAAGCATGGCATCAACCACTTCGTCACCCAAAGGGTAACTCGTCATCAGCTCTCGGCCTTGGAATCCCGGATTTACCTAAGATTCCAGCCTACCACCTTAAACTTGGACAACCAACGCCAAGCTGGCCTAGCCTTCTCCGTCCCTCCATCGCAATAACCAGAAGTACAGGAATATTAACCTGTTTTCCATCGACTACGCTTTTCAGCCTCGCCTTAGGGACCGACTAACCCTGCGTCGATTAACGTTGCGCAGGAAACCTTGGTCTTTCGGCGTGGGTGTTTTTCACACCCATTGTCGTTACTCATGTCAGCATTCGCACTTCTGATACCTCCAGCAAGCTTCTCAACTCACCTTCACAGGCTTACAGAACGCTCCTCTACCGCATCACCTAAGTGATACCCGTAGCTTCGGTGTATGGTTTGAGCCCCGTTACATCTTCCGCGCAGGCCGACTCGACTAGTGAGCTATTACGCTTTCTTTAAAGGGTGGCTGCTTCTAAGCCAACCTCCTAGCTGTCTAAGCCTTCCCACATCGTTTCCCACTTAACCATAACTTTGGGACCTTAGCTGACGGTCTGGGTTGTTTCCCTTTTCACGACGGACGTTAGCACCCGCCGTGTGTCTCCCATGCTCGGCACTTGTAGGTATTCGGAGTTTGCATCGGTTTGGTAAGTCGGGATGACCCCCTAGCCGAAACAGTGCTCTACCCCCTACAGTGATACATGAGGCGCTACCTAAATAGCTTTCGAGGAGAACCAGCTATCTCCGAGCTTGATTAGCCTTTCACTCCGATCCACAGGTCATCCGCTAACTTTTCAACGGTAGTCGGTTCGGTCCTCCAGTTAGTGTTACCCAACCTTCAACCTGCCCATGGATAGATCGCCCGGTTTCGGGTCTATTCCCAGCGACTAGACGCCCTATTAAGACTCGCTTTCGCTACGCCTCCCCTATTCGGTTAAGCTCGCCACTGAAAATAAGTCGCTGACCCATTATACAAAAGGTACGCAGTCACCCAACAAAGTGGGCTCCCACTGCTTGTACGCATACGGTTTCAGGATCTATTTCACTCCCCTCTCCGGGGTTCTTTTCGCCTTTCCCTCACGGTACTAGTTCACTATCGGTCAGTCAGTAGTATTTAGCCTTGGAGGATGGTCCCCCCATATTCAGACAAAGTTTCTCGTGCTCCGTCCTACTCGATTTCATGACCAAGAGATTTTCGCGTACAGGGCTATCACCCACTATGGCCGCACTTTCCAGAGCGTTCCGCTAATCTCAAAGCCACTTAAGGGCTAGTCCCCGTTCGCTCGCCACTACTAAGGGAATCTCGGTTGATTTCTTTTCCTCAGGGTACTTAGATGTTTCAGTTCCCCTGGTTCGCCTCTTAAGCCTATGTATTCAGCTTAAGATAACCATCTTATGATGGCTGGGTTCCCCCATTCAGACATCTCCGGATCAAAGTCTGTTTGCCGACTCCCCGAAGCTTTTCGCAGGCTACCACGTCTTTCATCGCCTCTGACTGCCAAGGCATCCACCGTATGCGCTTCTTCACTTGACCATATAACCCCAAGCAATCTGGTTATACTGTGAAGACGACATTCGCCGAAAATTCGATTCTTGCTCATACAGAGCAACTCACAAATTTTACCTTAGCCTGATCCGTTACCAGTGAAAGTAACGTTCAGTCTATCTTTCTATCACATACCCAAATTTTTAAAGAACGATCTAGCCAAAGACTAGAAATCAACATTCACCATCCTACGATGGAATGCTCATTTCTAAGCTTTCAACAAACAGAAGCAGTAGTGGTGGAGCCAAACGGGATCGAACCGTTGACCTCCTGCGTGCAAGGCAGGCGCTCTCCCAGCTGAGCTATGGCCCCGTATTGCTACAGGTTCCCACACAAAATTGGTGGGTCTGGGCAGATTCGAACTGCCGACCTCACCCTTATCAGGGGTGCGCTCTAACCAACTGAGCTACAGACCCAATTTCGAGCTTTAAGGCCGACCTCACCCTGCTCCTTACCTCAGAGCATGGGGTGCGTTCCAACCAACTAAGCTACAACCTGTTAGGGCTGCTTCTTATCGTCTTCTTCAATGAATCAAGCAATTCGTGTGGGAGCTTATGGAGCAGCTGATGTCGTCGATTAAGGAGGTGATCCAGCCGCAGGTTCCCCTACGGCTACCTTGTTACGACTTCACCCCAGTCATGAATCACACCGTGGTAACCGTCCTCCCGAAGGTTAGACTAGCTACTTCTGGTGCAACCCACTCCCATGGTGTGACGGGCGGTGTGTACAAGGCCCGGGAACGTATTCACCGCGACATTCTGATTCGCGATTACTAGCGATTCCGACTTCACGCAGTCGAGTTGCAGACTGCGATCCGGACTACGATCGGTTTTCTGGGATTAGCTCCACCTCGCGGCTTGGCAACCCTCTGTACCGACCATTGTAGCACGTGTGTAGCCCAGGCCGTAAGGGCCATGATGACTTGACGTCATCCCCACCTTCCTCCGGTTTGTCACCGGCAGTCTCCTTAGAGTGCCCACCATTACGTGCTGGTAACTAAGGACAAGGGTTGCGCTCGTTACGGGACTTAACCCAACATCTCACGACACGAGCTGACGACAGCCATGCAGCACCTGTCTCAATGCTCCCGAAGGCACTCCGCTATCTCTAGCAGATTCATTGGATGTCAAGGCCTGGTAAGGTTCTTCGCGTTGCTTCGAATTAAACCACATGCTCCACCGCTTGTGCGGGCCCCCGTCAATTCATTTGAGTTTTAACCTTGCGGCCGTACTCCCCAGGCGGTCAACTTAATGCGTTAGCTGCGCCACTAAGAGCTCAAGGCTCCCAACGGCTAGTTGACATCGTTTACGGCGTGGACTACCAGGGTATCTAATCCTGTTTGCTCCCCACGCTTTCGCACCTCAGTGTCAGTATCAGTCCAGGTGGTCGCCTTCGCCACTGGTGTTCCTTCCTATATCTACGCATTTCACCGCTACACAGGAAATTCCACCACCCTCTACCATACTCTAGCTTGTCAGTTTTGAATGCAGTTCCCAGGTTGAGCCCGGGGATTTCACATCCAACTTAACAAACCACCTACGCGCGCTTTACGCCCAGTAATTCCGATTAACGCTTGCACCCTCTGTATTACCGCGGCTGCTGGCACAGAGTTAGCCGGTGCTTATTCTGTCGGTAACGTCAAAACACTAACGTATTAGGTTAATGCCCTTCCTCCCAACTTAAAGTGCTTTACAATCCGAAGACCTTCTTCACACACGCGGCATGGCTGGATCAGGCTTTCGCCCATTGTCCAATATTCCCCACTGCTGCCTCCCGTAGGAGTCTGGACCGTGTCTCAGTTCCAGTGTGACTGATCATCCTCTCAGACCAGTTACGGATCGTCGCCTTGGTGAGCCATTACCTCACCAACTAGCTAATCCGACCTAGGCTCATCTGATAGCGCAAGGCCCGAAGGTCCCCTGCTTTCTCCCGTAGGACGTATGCGGTATTAGCGTCCGTTTCCGAGCGTTATCCCCCACTACCAGGCAGATTCCTAGGCATTACTCACCCGTCCGCCGCTCGCCACCAGGTACAAGTACCCGTGCTGCCGCTCGACTTGCATGTGTTAGGCCTGCCGCCAGCGTTCAATCTGAGCCATGATCAAACTCTTCAGTTCAAACATCTTTGGGTTTTTAAGAAACCCTAAACTTGGCTCAGCAATCGTTGGTTACATCTTTGATTTCTCGCGGAGTAACTTGTGATGCTGATAATCTTGTTGACTATCAGTCTGACTCCACAAGCACCCACACGAATTGCTTGATTCAGTTGTTAAAGAGCGGTTGGTTAAGATCTTTCGTCTCAACCGAGGCGCGCATTCTACAGCAGCCCCTGTTGCTGTCAAGCGGTTATTTTTCGAAGTTTTCAAAGTTTCCTTTGCAACTTCAACCACTTGCGCTTGCGATCTCTCGTTAGCGGGAGGCGAATTCTACAGCGTTACTCGCTGCTGTCAACACCTCTTTTACACCGCTTTCGACCGAGAAGATCGAAGCGTCAATCAAGCTAAACATCCGGCCTGACCAACTCCTTCTGGGCTTCGATGACCTGAAGCAACTCGCTGCCGAAAACTGCGTAACTCATTGTTTACCAAGGAGTTTTCCGTTTCGACTGCGCCGGAAGTGGGGCGAATTATAGACTTACAGAATCTGCCGTCAACCCCTAATTACGCTTTTCGTACAGAAGGTGTTTTTTTGGCTATTAAACGTGGGATTCGCCGGGTTACAGGGGGTAGCCGCAACACTAATAGCAATGCACCTATAGAGGCGTAAACCGCCCACTCCTTAAGATCAGCGCGCACGATCCACAACATATGCAGCAATCCAAGCCCGAGAACCACATAGGCAAGACGATGCAATGTCTTCCAGCGAGACCCCAAACGCCGCTGACTATAGCGATTTGAGGTCACCGCCAAGGCCAATAAACCCAGAAACCCCAGCGCCCCGACAATAATGTACGGCCGCTTGCGCAACTCACCACCCAACTGCGACCAATCAAAGCCGAGGATGAACGCCGTATACCCACTCAAATGCAAAACCACATAAGCGAAGCACCACAAACCCAGTTGCCGCCGGACAGCAATCCACCCTGCCCAACCGGTAAGCTTCTGCACAGGTGTCATGCTTAACGTAATGAGCAGCAGGACAAGCGTCCCCAGCCCCAGCCGATCAACCAGCACCTTGCCAGGATCAGGCCCCAGCACATCCTCCGAGGCCTGATACAACCAAAGCAGCGGCCAGACCGCTGCAGCTATAAAGACGCCAATTCGCCAAAACGGAAATCGCATCAGTAGTTCTTCCGCAAATCGAGCCCTGTATATAGAGAGGCGACTTCATCCGAGTAGCCATTGAACATCTGCGTGTCCCGCACATTGGGCTTGAACAGCCCACTCGGCAAACGCCGCTCACGCGCCTGAGTCCAACGCGGATGGTCGACCGCAGGATTCACGTTCGCATAAAAACCATACTCGTCCGAGGCAATGCTCTGCCAGGTGGTTTTCGGTTGCTCACTCACCAGACTGATCCGCACGATGGATTTGATGCTCTTGAAGCCGTACTTCCACGGGACTACCAAACGCAGAGGCGCGCCGTTCTGATTCGGCAACTCCCGCCCGTACATACCCACGGCAAGAATCGCTAATGGGTTCATCGCCTCATCCAGGCGCAGCCCTTCTACATACGGCCAGTCAATCAAGGAAAAACCGGAACGCTGCCCGGGCATGCTCTTGGGATCTTCCAGGGTTTCGAAGCGAATGAATTTGGCTTTGGACGTCGGCTCGACTTCCTTGAGCAGGGCCGAGATGGGAAATCCGATCCATGGAATGACCATCGACCAGGCCTCTACACAGCGGAGACGGTAGATGCGTTCCTCCAACTGATAAGGCCTCATGAAGTCTTCCAGTGCGTACCGTCCCGGCTTGCCCACCTCCCCGTCCACCACCACACTCCAAGGTTCGGTTTTCAGCGCGCCGGCATTGGCGGCTGGATCACCTTTATCGGTGCCGAACTCGTAGAAGTTGTTGTAATGGGTCGCATCCTTGAATGGCGTGATCGCCTCATCCTTGACGTTGACCGCCCCCCATTTGGTAGCAGGTAGTTTTTCGGCAAACCAGGAAGGCGCCTTGCCTGGCTCGACATCCGCATAACGCGCAGCATCGGCAGCACTAACCCAACGCGGCAAGCCGCTAACAGCCAAACCGGCTACGGCGGCACCCAGCACGTTGCGGCGAGATAGGTAAAGGGATTCAGGCGTGACATCCGACTCAAGACAGTCAGACGCTTTGGAGACTTTGATCAGCATGGCAACTCCGCAGCATTGGAGAACAGATGCACCAATAGACTGCGGAGTATGAGGGAAGTTAAGCGTTTTTGTGCCGACGAAGACGTAACAGATATTGAACCGGGCCAGAGGCTGCATAAGCGAGGAAAACCAGCAGCAGGATGCGCGGCGGATCACTGAACACTACGGCAAACACCAACACCACGGCGAGAATCGCCACGAAAGGCACACGCCCTTTCAAGTCCAGCTCCTTGAAGCTGTTGTACTTGATGTTGCTGACCATCAGCATGCCGGCGGCAGCTACCATCAGTGCAACCAGGAAGGACATCTTCGAACCCTGAATGCCGTAATCACTGAACGCCCAGACAATGCCTGCGACCACACCAGCAGCCGCAGGACTGGCAAGACCGATGAAGTAGCGCTTGTCGGCAGTGCCGACCTGGGTATTGAAACGCGCCAGACGTAACGCAGCACCGGCTACATAAATGAAGGCAACCATCCAGCCGACCTTACCCATGTCGCCCAAGGCCCAACCGAATGCCAACAATGCCGGCGCAACACCAAAGGCGACCATGTCGGACAGCGAGTCGTACTCGGCACCGAAGGCGCTCTGGGTATTGGTCATACGGGCAACGCGACCATCGAGGCCGTCGAGCACCATTGCAACAAAAATCGCGATCGCTGCAAAAGCAAAATACTTGCTCGCACCAATCGAATCACCAGCACTCAGGGCGCTCTGGGCGCTCATCGAGTTGATGATGGAATAAAAACCTGCAAACAGATTCGCGGTGGTAAACAGATTCGGCAGAAGATAGATACCACGATGCCGGACTTTACGACCTTCAGCGTCATGCCCTTCCTCGATGTGTTCATCGATGGGCAGCAGGCTTTCGGCGTCAGAAGCCTTGTTTGGCTCTTCGGGACGTTCGCTCATGGACATTACCTTGCAACGGGGTGGAAAGTTTTGACAGGTGTCTGGGACGACGGTTCGGCCGCAAACGATGCAGCTTTATACCAGAACCAGCCCCCCAAACGAAAAAACGCGGCCTAGGCCGCGTTTTTCGTACAAGTGCGCGACTTAGTTTTTAGCTTTGTCGACGATCTTGTTGGCACCGATCCACGGCATCATAGAGCGCAGTTGCTCGCCGATGATTTCGATACCGTGAGCGGCGTTGTTACGACGCTTGGCGGTCATCGAAGGATAGCCGGTAGCGCCTTCGCTGATGAACATCTTGGCGTATTCGCCGTCCTGAATACGTTTCAGGGCGTTGCGCATGGCCTGACGGGATTCGGCGTTGATCACTTCCGGACCGGTCACGTACTCGCCGTATTCAGCGTTGTTGGAGATCGAGTAGTTCATGTTGGCGATACCGCCTTCGTACATGAGGTCAACGATCAGCTTCAGTTCGTGCAGGCATTCGAAGTAGGCCATTTCCGGCGCGTAGCCAGCTTCAACCAGGGTTTCGAAACCGGCTTTGACCAGCTCAACGGTACCGCCGCACAGAACGGCTTGTTCGCCGAACAGGTCGGTTTCAGTCTCGTCCTTGAAGGTGGTTTCGATGATGCCGGTACGACCGCCACCAACGCCAGCAGCGTAGGACAGTGCAACGTTTTTGGCGTTGCCGGAAGCATCCTGATAGATAGCGATCAGATCAGGGATACCGCCGCCTTTGACAAACTCGGAACGCACGGTGTGGCCCGGAGCTTTCGGCGCGATCATGATCACGTCGAGGTCAGCGCGCGGAACAACCTGGTTGTAGTGGATCGCGAAGCCGTGGGAGAAGGCCAGGGTGGCGCCTTTCTTGATGTTCGGCTCGATTTCGTTTTTGTACAGAGCGGACTGGAACTCGTCCGGGGTCAGGATCATGACCAGGTCGGCAGCCGCAACAGCGGACGCAACGTCGGTCACTTTCAGGCCGTGAGCTTCGGCTTTGGCAACAGTCGCCGAACCTTTACGCAGGCCAACAGTAACGTCAACGCCGGAGTCTTTCAGGTTGCACGCTTGTGCGTGGCCCTGGGAACCGTAACCGATGATGGCAACTTTCTTGCCCTGGATGATCGACAGGTCGCAGTCTTTTTCGTAATAAACTTTCATGAAATTCCCCTATATATCCAGGCCGTTCAGGCCATTCGCTAATTTGGTTTAGATGCTGAGTACTTTGTCGCCGCGGGCAATGCCGGTTACGCCGCTGCGGACGGTTTCCAGAATCGAGGCGGTGCCAATGGACTGAATGAAGCTGTCGAGCTTGTCGCTGGTACCGGTCAATTGAACGGTATACACGCTAGCGCTGACATCAACGATCTGCCCACGATAAATATCGGTAGTGCGTTTGATCTCGGCGCGCTGGGCACCGGTGGCCTTGACCTTGACCAGCATCAGTTCACGCTCGATGTGAGCACTCTCCGACAGGTCGACCAGCTTGACCACTTCGATCAGCTTGTTCAGGTTCTTGGTGATCTGCTCGATAACTTCATCGTGGCCAACCGTGGTCAGCGTCAGACGCGACAGGGTCGGGTCTTCGGTAGGTGCCACGGTCAGGCTTTCGATGTTGTAGTTGCGCTGCGAGAACAGGCCGACTACACGAGACAGAGCGCCCGGTTCGTTTTCCAGAAGCAAGGAAATAATGTGCCGCATGATTATGTACGCTCCGTCTTGCTCAGCCACATATCGCGCATGGAGCCGTCTTTGATCTGCATCGGGTAGACGTGCTCGCTGGTGTCGACCGAAACATCAATGATCACCAGACGATCTTTCATGGCGAACGCCTCTTCCATCTTCGCCTTCAAATCTTTCGATTCGGTGATGCGAACGCCGACGTGACCATAGGCCTCCGCCAACTTGACGAAATCAGGCAACGACTCCATGTAGGAGTGCGAGTGACGGCTTCCGTAACTCATGTCTTGCCACTGGCGAACCATACCCAAAACGCCGTTGTTCAGGATGACGATTTTCACCGGCAAGCCATATTGCAGACAGGTGGACAGTTCCTGAATGTTCATCTGGATACTGCCCTCGCCCGTCACGCAGACGACGTCGTCATCCGGGAAGCTCAGCTTGATGCCCATGGCCGCCGGAAAACCGAAGCCCATGGTGCCCAAGCCACCGGAGTTGATCCAGCGGTTCGGTTTGTTGAACGTGTAGTACTGCGCCGCAAACATTTGATGCTGACCCACGTCGGAGGCCACAAAGGCATCGCCCTTGGTGACTTCGCACAGGGTTTCGATCACGGTCTGCGGCTTGATGACGCTGCCGTCGCCCTTGTCGTAAGGGAACAGGCCGCGGTCACCGCGCCACTCATCAACTTGTTTCCACCAGCTGGCAACGGACTCCTTGTTCGGGGTCTCGCCGATTTCCTTGAGGATCGCGACCATCTCGGTCAGGACACTCTCGACCGGACCGACGATAGGCACGTCCGCCTTGATGGTCTTGGAAATCGAAGCCGGGTCGATGTCGATGTGAATGATCTTGGCATTCGGGCAGAACTTGGCCGGGCCGTTGATCACGCGGTCGTCGAAACGAGCGCCGACTGCAAGGATCACGTCGGCATGGTGCATCGCCAGGTTAGCGGTGTAGCTGCCGTGCATGCCGAGCATGCCGATGAACTGACGGTCGGTGCCAGGGTAGGCACCCAGTCCCATCAGGGTATTGGTCACTGGCAGGTTGAGCATCTTCGCCAATTCGGTCAGCGGCGCGGAACCGCCACCGAGAATCACGCCGCCGCCTGCGTACATCACAGGACGCTTGGCCGCCAGGAGCATTTCTGCCGCCTTGCGGATCTGCCCGGAGTGACCGCGAACGGCCGGGCTGTAGGAACGCAGCTTGGCTTTTTTCGGGAAGATGTATTCGAACTTCTCGGCAGGGTTGGTCATGTCTTTCGGGATATCGACAACGACCGGGCCCGGACGACCGGATTGCGCCAGGTAGAACGCTTTCTTCATGACTTCCGGGATTTCCGACGCGTGCTTGATCATGAAGCTGTGCTTCACGATCGGCCGGGAGATACCGATCATGTCGGTTTCCTGGAATGCATCGGTGCCCACCATGTTGCTAGGTACCTGGCCGGAAATGACCACCATCGGAATGGAGTCCATGTAGGCGGTGGCAATACCGGTGATGGCATTGGTTGCGCCAGGACCGGAAGTCACCAGTACCACGCCGGCTTTACCGGTGGCACGGGCATAGCCGTCAGCCATATGGGTAGCCGCTTGTTCGTGACGAACCAGGATGTGGGTCACTTCCGGTTCTTTGAACAGGGCATCGTAGACATGAAGAAGAGCACCACCCGGGTACCCGTAGATATATTTGACGCCTTCGTCACGCAAAAAGCGGACGAGCATCTCACCGCCAGATAAAAGCTCCACGTTGTTCACCTCTAAAACGCCAGAATACCGCCCACATAAAAGAGGACGGGTCTTAATAGGTTTACTTCTCAGCAGAGCATGAGCGACGGTGGTCGCCGACTACGTCAGCACTGACTGAGCAAGTATTGGGATCGTCCCAAGTGTTGCGGGCCTTTCCCACCCAGCGCGAGGTAACGCGTTGCGGGTGTAACAGGTCGGCGCGGATGTGCGCCTCATGATCTGCTGAGCGGGCCTGCTTCTGGCAGTCCCTCTACAGCGGACTTTGGATTCTTCTGTTTCGTCCTCTCCAAGTCAAGTCGTCTATGTGCTTTATTGAACTAAGCACATGAGAAAGCAAGAAAAAACCGCTAAACAGCAACTGTGTTAGCTTCAATTGCGCAACCCAATACAAGGAAATGGCATGCGAACGTTTTTCCTGACCGTCAGCCTGCTGATTGGCATCAGCCCTTTGTGCATGGCCGCTCAGATCTACAAATGGGTCGACGCCCAGGGTGTAACCCACTTTGACGCACAGCCGCCGCAAGGCCAGGAAGCCACCACCGTGGTCACGCCCTCCTCGCCGGCTAGCAACCAGCCACCGCAGCCACGCAGCGGAGCCATTGGCGATCAACAGGCCATCGACAATAAAGTGAAAAAGCAGGTCGCCGAGCAGCAAGCCCAGCTGAATGCATTCTGCGAACAGGCGCGAACGAACCTGGCTCAACTGCAGAATAATCCACGAATACGGGAGGATGTCGAAGGTGAGATGCGCCGCCTGACCGACCAGCAACGTCAGGAGCGCATTAGCGAAGCACAGAAACAGATTGCGGATAACTGCCAGTAGACGACTGTAGGAGCCGAGCTTGCTCGCGATGAACGATGACGCGGTGTACCTGGTACACCGCGGCGCCTGCAATCGCGAGCAAGCTCGGCTCCTACACAGGATCAGATTCAGCGGGAGGCGGTAATCAACAGGTCGAACTCTTTGAGCAGCACCTGCAACTGCCTGTCCTTGCCCTGAACATTACGGGCGGCGAAGACCATTTCGGCCATCTCCTGAATTCCCGAAGCGTTTGGCAAGGGCAGATCCTGCTCGAGGATCGTCTTCATCCGCGGAAGGAAGACCCATTGCAGCCACTGCTCGAAATCCAGCGTGTCGACCGAGAAGGGTTCGACACTGGAAAGTGCGTCGGCGGAGGGCGAGACCTCGTCCCACCAACCCTGAACCCGCAGCTCGCGCTCGATCAATAGCAACTGTTCGGCAATCTTCGGAAAACGCGCGTCCATCACAGCGAAACCTTTGCCTTTTGACGGGCCAATGCTGCGCCAGAGGAATCACCCTGCTTCTCACGCGCCTGAGCGATCAACTCCCACAGGCTGGCCTGAAGCGCCGGACGACCGTTAGCGAAGGTCAGGCCACGACGAGCAAACTGCTCGGCTTGTGGCGCATCGCCTTGAGCCATGCGCACCTGAGCCAGACGATAAAGCACTTGCGGCTCACGCGGCGCAACACGCTGGGCGCGCTCGAGGCTGGAAGAAGCGCCATTGAGATCACCGCTCGCCTGTTGTTGCTGAGCGGTGGTCAGCAAGGCCAGAACCGGACCGTCCAATTGCTCGTCGGCAGACAAGCCACCGGAGCTCGCCGAAGGAATCCCGCTCGGCGTCGACGGCATACTGTAGCTGCCTTGATTGACCGGTGCCGACTGGACTGGCGCGGTATCGATTGGCCCCGGGGTAATCGGGCCTGGCGTGATCGGCGCAGTGCTGATCGGTGCCGACGTCACTGCGCCACCACCTGGCACCATTACGACGACGCCGGTATCACCTTGTGGAATCGCCTGAGTCTGGGCTTGCGCAGGACGTTTAGTCGTCGTCTTGCGGAAACCGCCATTCGCCGAAACCCGTTCACTGTTCGAAACGGCGCTACCGGAATCCACAACCGGAATCGAACCGCGCTGTACGGAGGAGCAACCGCTGAGCAAAGCCACGGCGGTAACCGCTGGAATCAACCACTTGTTCACTTGAAACCCTCTTTGCTTAATTCATCCAGCCCTTGACCCAATCCATCACCGTTTCGCCGTTAACAGGGCTTTCGCCACCGCAAGCGGCACCGGGAGGCGGTTCGCTGCCGCGAATATACGGCATCTGCACGGCACCTGGGCAGTTGGCATCAGAGCCTTGCCCGGTACGCGAATCGACCCAGGCCTGAACAATGTTGTCTGGCTGCGGCATGTCCAGCGGCAACGGATCGGCCTTGCGCATGAAACTGGTCCAGACCTGCAGCGCACCGGTGGCACCGGTGAACGGTGTCTTGCCGTTGTCATCGCGACCCAGCCAGACCACTGCCAGCAGGTCCTGACTGAAACCGGCAAACCAGCTATCCCGTGAATCGTTACTGGTGCCGGTCTTGCCAGCCAGGGTCAGGGTTTTCGGCAACACGTTGTAAACCGAACTGCCGGTACCTTCACGCATCACCCGCTGCATGGCGCTCTGGACCAGGTAAATGGAGGCCGGATCGAAACGCTGCTGAATCTGGAACGGATAACGCTTGAGCGGTTCGCCGTCAGCGGTCAATACGCTACGGATCCCGCGCATCGGCGTATTGAAACCACCGTTGGCCAGGGTCTGGTACATAGTCGCCACTTCGATCGGGGTCAGACCGCCAGCGCCCAGCAGCATCGACGGGAACGCCGGGAATTCGCGACTCACACCAAGACGCGCCAGGGTCTTCAGGACATTCGGCACGCCCACCGCCAACCCGAGACGCGCGGTCGACAGGTTGTAGGAATGCGCCAGGCCCTGATACAGAAATACAGTGCCATGGGAGCGGCGATCGTAGTTCTGCGGTTTCCAGACTTGACCGTCCGCGCCTTTGACCGAGAAGGAATCGTCCGACAGCCAACTGGTCAAGGTGTACTGGCTCGGCTTCTCAAGGGCTGTCAGATAAACCGCCGGCTTGATCAAAGAACCGATCGGTCGCACAGCATCCAGCGCACGGTTGAAGCCGGCAAAACCTGCCTGACGACTGCCGATCATGGCCTGGACTTCACCGGTTTCCGGATTGGTCACGACCATGGCCGCTTCAACCTCATCGGAACCCTTGCGCCCGGAGAGTCTCTTGAAGGTGTCGTTGACCGACGCCTCGGCTTTCATCTGCAGGATCGGGTCGAAACTGGTGAAGATCCGCAGACCTTCTTCGGTCAAGTCTTCGTCGCGATAGTCTTCGCGCAGCTGACGTTTGACCAGGTCGAGGAAGCCGGGGAACGAGCTGTCCGCCAGACTGCCGCGCTTGGTCACGCCCAACGGCATCTTCTTCGCAGCTTCGACTTGCTCGGCAGTGGCGACGCCCTGCTCCTGCAACACGTCGAGTACCAGGTTACGCCGCTCAAGGGCACGTTCCGGATAACGACGCGGGTTGTAGGAAGACGGCCCTTTGACCATGCCCACCAGCAACGCCACTTGATGCAGCTTCAGTTCGGCCAGCGGCTGGCTGAAAAAGAACTGGCTGGCCAGACCGAAACCGTGCACCGCACGCTGACCGTCCTGACCGACAAACACTTCGTTGAGGTAAGCCTCAAGGATTTCCGGTTTGTCGTAATGCAACTCAAGCAGCAGCGCCATCATGGCTTCGGTGAGCTTGCGGCTCAGGCTGCGTTCGTTAGTCAGGTAGAAGTTTTTGACCAACTGTTGAGTCAGCGTACTACCACCCTGGCGCATGCGGCCGGAGGAGCCGTTGACCCAGATGGCCCGAGCGATCGACTTCGGCGAGACGCCAAAATGGTGATAGAAGTCGCGGTCTTCAACAGCCACCAAGGTCTCGAGCAGATAAGGCGGCACCTGATCGATCTTGATCAGGATCCGGTCTTCGAGGTTTTTCGGGTACAGGCCACCGATCAGCAGTGGTTCAAGGCGCACGACCGAAAGCTTCGAACCATTGGTTGCCGACAGTTCGGCCACGTAGTCGCCAGAGAAGCGAACTCGCACGGGTTGTGCTTGTTCCATGCCTTCATAGAACTGAAAACCACGGGTATTCAAATTGACGGTATTGCCGCTGACCGCGGCGGCACCGGGGCCGTTGGCCACGCTTTCGCGTCGATAGCCCAAGGCATCGAGCTCGGTCAGAAAATCGTCCTTGCTGAGCTTTTGTCCGACGAACAACTCCAGCGGGCGCGCGTACACCTTGGCCGGAATGGTCCAGCGCTTGCCGGAGAATTTCTCCTGGACGATCGCGTCGAGGTAAACCGCGAACCCGGCCAGCACCACAAGGCCGACCAGACTGAGTTTAAGGGCCCAGCCCAGCCAGGGGCGCAGGCCCTTGGAAGGTGGTTTTTTGGGGGTACGGGGGGATCGAGTACGAGTCATGGCGGCGGATTATACGCACTTTATTCATACTCAACAGAAGCCCTCCGAGGTTTGCGTCAGACGGACTTGCGGCCATAATGACGGCCGTGAATTTTCCCCAGACTCTGAAGGATCGCCTGTGAGCCAGTCCCTGATCGCCGCCCTGCAAAACCCGGCCCTCTACCCGCATCCCATAGACGGGTTCCAGGTCATCGAAACCCATATTTCCTGGGTAATCCTCACCGGCCCCTTTGCTTATAAAGTGAAGAAGCCAGTGAATTTCGGCTTCCTGGATTTCACCAACCTCGACGCCCGCAAGCATTTTTGCGGGGAAGAACTGCGTCTTAACCAGCGCCTGACCAACGATTTGTATCTTGAAGTGTTGCCAATCACCGGCAGCGCCGAAGCCCCACAACTGAGTGGCGAGGGTCCGGTCGTCGATTACGCACTGAAAATGCGTCAATTCCCACAGAGTGGGTTACTCAGCACCCTACAAGCCAATGGTGAATTGACCACCGCGCACATCGACGAGATGGCCGCGCAGATCGCCCAATTCCATCTCAGCGCACCGAAAGTGCCTGCCGAACACGAAGCTGGCACGCCGGACAGCGTAATGGCGCCGGTACGCCAGAACTTCGAACAGATCCGCCCGTTCCTTAGCGACAAGGCTGATCTGCTGCAACTGGATGCGCTGCAAGCCTGGGCCGAAAGCAGCTTCGAACGCCTCAAGCCACTGTTCGCCCAGCGCAAGGCCGAAGGTTTGATTCGCGAATGCCACGGTGATATCCACCTGGGCAACGCCACCGTGATCGACGGCAAGGTCGTGATCTTCGACTGCATCGAGTTCAACGAACCGTTCCGCTTCACCGACGTTTATGCCGACACCGGATTCCTGGCGATGGACCTGGAAGACCGTGGCCTGAAGAGCCTGGCGCGCCGCTTCATCAGCCAGTACCTGGAACTGACCGGCGATTACCAGGGCCTTGAGTTGCTGAACTTCTATAAAGCCTATCGCGCATTGGTTCGCGCCAAGGTCAGTCTGTTCAGCATGCCGGCCGAGGCCGACCCGGTGCAGCGAGCCACCACCCTGCGTCAGTACCGCAATTACGCCAACCTGGCGGAAAGCTACAGCACCATTCCTTCGCGCTTCATGGCCATTACCCACGGTGTTTCTGCTGTCGGCAAGAGCCACGTGGCCATGCGCCTGGTGGAAGCGTTGGGCGCCATTCGCTTGCGTTCCGATGTAGAGCGCAAACGTCTGTTCGGCGAGCAAACCGTGCCAAACGACCCTCAGGCCGGCATCTATAGCGCCGACGCCAGCGCCGCCACTTACACCCACCTGCATGAAATTGCCGCGGTGATTCTGCATGCTGGTTTCCCGGTGGTGATCGATGCAACTTACCTCAAGCGCGACCAGCGTGACGGCGCAGCGAAAATCGCCGAAGCCACCGGCGCGCCATTCCTGATCCTCGATTGCAATGCGCCGCAAGCAGTGATCGAGAGCTGGCTGGCACTGCGCCAGGCAGACAAAAAGGACCCGTCCGACGCTAACCTGGCCGTAATCGAAGCCCAGCAAGCCACTCGTGAGGCCCTGACGCCCGAAGAGATTCTCTGCAGCAAACGCGTGCAGACCAATGAAAGCGGAACCCTCGACACAGTCGTTGCACAGATTCGCCAGCGCCTGCCAGGTCTGTAAGAAACTATTTCAGCCGTGAAGCCTTCGCCGGCTTCACGGCTGCCAAATAGTGGCACTATACTGGCGTCATAAAACCAACAGGTGATGTGACATGAGCCAGCCGAAACTTCTCGACACCCCGCTTTATGCGTTGCTGCACAAAGACGACATCACAGGTTTCAACAACGAGCGCCCAAAAGATGGACCTATCGACATGGTCGGTGGCGATTTCCGGGGGCTGGACCTGCGTGAACTGAACGCCGACGGCATCGACTTCACCGATGCCTATTTCCGCTCCGCCGACTTGCGCGGCATCGACTTTCGCAACGCTTCCCTGGAAGGTGCAAGCCTTGCTCACGCACAGATCTCCGGCGCCTACTTCCCGCCAGAGCTGAGTGCTGACGAGATCCTGATGTCGATGAATTTCGGTACACGCCTGCGTTATCGCACCCGCTAAATGCGACCTTTAGCTGACCCGTTCGGCGCCCCCGCTTTGCGCTGAACGCTGGGCATGGCTTGCCCGGAAACCTGATTCCACCGCCCTTTCCTCCTACCGCACTCGCGGACTTTCGCACAGCCTCGAGAATTCGCTTCTTAGAAGCTTTTGCGTCGAAACCAACCAAACAATCACGCTTTTCCTACTGATGGCTACACTCCTGAGAAGCTCGCCCACGCACCGTTCGGCCGTCGCAAGGAGGCTTGATGAATGATGAACTGCAGCACCTGAAGAATCTTGGCAAGACGTCGGCGCAATGGCTGCATGCCGTGGGCATCCACAGCGCCTCGGACTTGCGTCGCCTGGGGGCGGTGGATGCTTATCGGGCCGTGCGCACGCGCGGGTTTCGGGCGTCCAAGGTGTTGTTGTATGCCATCGAAGGTGCCCTGATGGATGTGCACTGGAATGACATTCCCGCCGAGCGCAAGGACGCCTTGAACAAACAGCTGGAAGCTATCTCGTCACGTCACAAGAACTGAACGGACGCAGCAGCCATGTACCTACTTGGGGAACAACCGGCTTACGCCGACGCGCTGATCAATCGACTGCAACATATTCCCGGCCGGCTGCTGGAAGGTTTGATGCCCTGCGGACCGAGCCTGGAATTTTCAGCCGTCGATGATCTGGCCGTCCTGTTACCCGGCGATCAATTGTTTGTGCTGGACAACGGCCTGCTGCATGGATGCATCGACGATCGGGCATTGTTCTATCTGCACGAGGGAGATCTGATTGGCTTGCGCCAGGGCACGGACCTGCCGCGTTGCCGCTTTCGCAGCGACAGCCCGCTGGCATTGACCCCTTACCTGCGCGCCGAGGTTTTTCAGCATATCTATGCCGACCCGGAGCGTTCGGAGCTGTTCCTTCAATACATGGCCGGTCAGTCCGCCCTGCTGTCCGACGCCGTCGCGCGCCTGAAACAACCCGAATTTCGAAGCACCAATGGTTTTCAGCGCGTGGCCAGTGGCGAAGTGTTGATCCGTCAGGGCGATGAACCGGATCAGGTATTCGTCATCATTGATGGTCACGCCGAAGCCTTTGTCGACGGGCATAAAGTCGGCGATATACCCAAGGACGAGATTTTTGGTGCCATGGCGGTGTTCACTGGCGAGAAGCGTAACGCCAGCGTGATCACCAGCGAACCCAGCACTGTCATGCTGATCCCCAAGGACCAGTTTCTCAGCCTGACCCAAAGCAATCCGAAGATCGCCCATAGCCTGATTGCGAGCATGGCCCGACATATCGACTTGCTGAATAAACAGATCACTCTGATGAGTTCGCTCAACCGCACAGGCTGAAACCCAATGATTACGGGCGTTTCCAGCCAGCGGACTGCGCATTTCAAATAATTGAAAAATCAGCGGTTGACTTGGTAATGAGAATCGCTATGATTATCACAACTGGTCGCGAGACTGGTCGATATTTGAAAAGCCCTTGGTTCGGACTCTCAGATATCTCCTCATCAGGCTAATCACGGTTATTTGACCCGGCTCTTGCCGGGTCTTTTTTTGCCTGGAGAAAACTCGTTGGATCACTTGCCAAATTGCTTACGCATTTGCGCACAGTAATCCTGCGGCGGCGTGGCAGGTGTGTACCAGACGTAATCAGCCATGGCCGGTGTGACCTCGCTGCCCTGCTCTGCCAGCATCAACACCATAGGCGCCTGGGGTTCTCCCAGATCAAGCACATGAATCGGCACGCCGACATCCTTGCGCGCATGGTAAGCACCGGCAAACAGCAGTGAAGGCGTGGGTGCCGCCAGCAGGCGCTCGGCCATCCGTCGGTCACGTTGCTGCTGGACCGCCAGCATCGCCGGCATCTGCGACTTTGGCAGCAAGCCACAGTGGGAATCGCTGACTTGCTTCAGCAACTCATCTTTGACTGAAGCTGCGTTGGAGCGCGAACCACTCAATGTCGGAGGATTGGCGTAAACGGCACGGACTTCGAGCGTGTCCAGATTGGCTGCCAGCAGCGGGTATGGTTGGGGCAGCGCGAAGCGAACGATCGGCCCGTACAGATTCCAGTCCCAACCCGACTGCCAGGCCAATGCGCCGGGCAAATCCGCCGGTAGTGTCGGGGCATGACGAACATCATCGACGCGCGGCTGTTGATCCGGCGTGAGCATTTCCAGCAGCAGACTGCCTTGAGCTCGCCGTTCACCCAGTGACTGCAATAACCACAATTGCAGTGCATGGTGATCGCGATTGTCATGCTGTTCGCCCACGATAAGCCGTGAAGGCGTCTCCAACCGCGCAACCAGTTCCTCTGCCGTGAGGGTCTGACCGCTGCGCAAGTCCCGAATCTCGCCGACAACCGGTGGCGGAGTCGAAACATGCTGACAGGCACTCAGCATCAGCAAGGCCAGCATCAAAATCCCACGCATGTTTTCACTCCATAAAAAACTCAGCGGGCGATGATCAGCGGATGCCCACGCTCCGGGTGCTGCTGCACCAGCACTTCCAGCCCGAAAACAGCCTTGAGTGGTTCCGGGCGCAACACCTGCTCCGGTGTATCGAGCGCCACAGGACGCCCGCCTTCGAGCAGTAACAGGCGATCACAATAGCGCGCTGCCAGGTTCAGATCATGCAGGATCACCAGCACCGCCGCGCCGCGATTGGCAAACTCGCGCACGGCTTGCAACGTGGTGTGCTGATGAAGCGGGTCGAGCATCGACGTTGGCTCATCGAGCAACAACGTTTGCCCTGCTTCGCCCGGCCAGAGCTGCGCCAGAACCCGCGCCAGATGCACCCGCTGACGTTCGCCACCGGACAAGGCCAGATAGCTGCGGCCACTCAAATGCCCGGCATCGGCAGCCTGCAATGCGGCGGCGACGATCTCGTCATCGCGAACCCGGCCGCTTTGATGCGGCAAGCGGCCCATGCCGACCACTTCTTCGACACGAAAGGCGAAGTCCAGGGTCGACACCTGCGGCAATACCGCCAAACGCTGCGCTCGCGCCGTCCCCGCCCAATCGCTCAACTCACGCTCGTCGAGCCAGACACTGCCGTGATCGGCATGCAACTCGCCGCACAAGGCGCCGAGCAAGGTGCTTTTACCAGCCCCGTTAGGTCCCAGCACACCGAGGACTTCGCCCGGTTTGAGTTCAAGCGTGATGTCCGTCAGGACAATCTTTCGGCCTCGACGGATTTGAAGATTTTGCGTTCGCAACATCAGGCACGCCCTCTGAGCAATAAATACAGAAAGAACGGCGCACCGATGAAAGCCGTGACGATCCCGATCGGCAATTCAGCCGGCGCCAGGGCCAGTCGCGCCACCAGATCGGCAAACAACAAAAGACTGGCACCCGCCAATACTGACGCTGGCAACAGCACACGATGATCGGGGCCCGCCAGCAATCGCACCAGATGCGGCACCACCAGACCCACAAACCCGATCATCCCCGCCGCGGCCACCGCAGCACCGACACCCAACGCCGTGCAAAACACCAATTCGCGCTTGAGCCTTTCGACGTCGATACCCAGATGACCGGCCTCCGACTCACCCAGCAACAACGCATTCAAGGCTTTGGCCCGGCGCGGCAGCCACAACGCCACGCCGGCACTGATCAACAGCAACGGCCAGAGCCGCGAATAGCTGGCGCCATTGAGGCTGCCCAGGTTCCAGAACGTCAGGGTGCGCAGCGTCGCGTCATCCGCCAGATAGGTGAACAGCCCCACGGCGGAGCCGGCCAGTGCCGTCAACGCAATACCGGCCAGCAGCATGGTCGCGACATTGGTCTGCCCGTTGCGCCGGCCCAATCGATACACCAACGCGGTCACGCCCAACCCGCCGAGAAACGCGCACAGCGATAACAGATAAGGCCCGAAGGATTCGGGCAGTCCGCCGAATACCGAGCCACCGACAATCGCGATCGCCGCGCCCAATGCCGCACCGCTGGAGACGCCGACCAGCCCCGGATCGGCCAGAGGATTACGAAACAACCCCTGCATCGCCACGCCGGACAGTGCCAACACCCCTCCCACGGCCAAACCCAACAAAGTTCGCGGCAAGCGAATCTGCCCGAGGATCAGCTCGGCCTGCTCCAGCCCGTCGGGCGCGATCGGTACACCCACCAGCCGCAGGGCTGCACGCAAGGTGTCGAACAACGGCAAGCTTACCGGCCCAAGCGCCAACGACAGCCAGATGGCCAGCAAACACAGCAGGATCAGACCAATGAATAAAGCGCGGGGTTTAACCAGGATGGTCATTGGCCGGCCGAACCGGGGTAAAAGGCGTCAGACAGGTTTTTCAACGCAGCGGGTAGCCGCGGCCCCAAGCCCCCTACCAATAAAGTCGGATCAAGCTCCATGACTCGCCCATCCTTGGCCGCGCGGGTCGACGACAGGATCGGGTTCTCCTTGAACAACGCCGCACGGGCTGCATCGCCGGTCAGTGCACGATCAGCAAACACCAGCACCTCGGGATCCAGGCTGACCAGGGATTCGACAGAAAAGGGTTTATAGCCGGTATGCGTGGCCAGATTGTGCCCGCCGGCCTGTTGCAGCAACCAATCGGCGGCGGTGTCCTTGCCGGCGATGAGCGGTTTGCCGCCCGCGTGGCCAAGCAACAACAGCACGCCCGGCGATTTTTCCTTCAACTGCGCCCGAGTGACCCGGATCTTTTGTTGATCGAGTTGCTGTTGATAAGTTTGAAACACCTGCGAAGCCTGATCTTCAGCGCCAAGCAACTTGCCCAGATGCTGCAAATTGCCCTGCAACGTCGGCAGATCCGGCTGGGCCGAGAACAGCTCGACCTGCACGCCCGCACTGCGAACCTGCGAAAGCACCGGTGGCGGTCCCATTTCCTCGGTTCCTACCAGTATCTGCGGGCGTAAGCTCAAGATGCCCTCCGCCGACAATTGCCGCTGATACCCGATGCTGGGCAATGCCTTGAGCAATTCCGGGTGTTGACTGGTGGTGTCGACACCGACCAGTTTCGATTCACCGCCCAGTGCGCTGATCCACTCCGATAAAGCTCCACCGGCACTGACCCAACGTTGTGGCAACTCGGCCGCTGCGGCGTGGTGGCTGACGAGGAGTCCGACACAGAGCGCAGCAACGCGGGTACTCAGGCGCATAAACAGCTTCCTTTAAGGGTTTTCCCGGGCATCGAGATGACAGGCCAAGTATCCTCGGCATCTGGCACCTGAACCCGACAGGCAAGGCAGCCATTTGATAATTGTTTGCATTTGAACGTCAAGCTCGGACATATCCAGTCACGAGCCGCCGGACTTGAGGATAGACATGAAGTTTCTTTGTGCAGGCGTTGAGCTGGCCGATGCCAGCAGCCGCGGCTTCGACATCGACGGCCAGAAGCTCTTTGCCGTGCGCCGTGGCGGCCAGGTTTACGTCTACATCAATCGCTGCCCGCACCGTGGCGTCGGACTGGAATGGAAGCCCGACCAGTTTCTCGACCCCAGCAACAGCCTGATCCAGTGCGCGACCCACGGCGCACTGTTTCTGATCGAGGACGGCGAATGCGTCGCCGGTCCTTGCGCCGGGCAGTCCCTGACCACCGTCGTTTGCCGCGAAGACGAGCAAGGGATCTGGGTCAGTCTTTAACCGTTGAGCAACATGTCCAGACGCCGATCGACCAGCATTTCTTCGTGGGTCAAACGCACGCCGTAGGCCAGCACCTCGACCCCGCACGACACCGCCTCACGCAAGGCTGCGGCGTAGGCCGAATCGATTTCTTCTGCAGGACGCACGGCGTCGATGCCGGTGAGATTGACGCAATACAACTGCACCGCACGAATTCCGTCCCGGGCCAAATGCGCCAATTCGCGCAAATGCTTGGCCCCGCGCTGGGTCACGGCATCGGGAAACGCTGCCACCGAAGAGCCATCGAAGCCCAAAGTGACACTTTTGACTTCCACATAGGCCGGCCCGCTCGGGTAATCGAGGCGAAAATCGATGCGACTGCTCTCCTGACCGTAGGCCACTTCACGTTTCAGTTCGGTAAAACCGTTCAGTTCGGTGATGACACCGGCTCGCAGCGCCTCTTCGATCAAGCCGTTGGCCCGCCCGGTGTTCACACAAAACAAGCGTCCCTGCGGGGTTTCGCCGACTTCCCAAGTACCGGGCAACTTGCGCTTGGGGTCGTTGGAACGGCTGAACCAGACCTGCCCACCTTCGACCTGACAATTAAGCATCGAGCCGGTGTTCGGGCAGTGAATGGTCAGCAACTCGCCGCTAACGGTTTCGATATCGGCGAGAAAACGCTTGTATCGACGAATCAAACGGCCTTCTTCGAGGGGAGGATGAAAACGCATCAGCCTTGCCAGCTCTTCAAGCCGCGTGCAATCCGCTCGACCGCTTCCTGTAGGCGCGGAAGACTTTGGGTGTAGGCAAACCGCACGTGGTGGCCAGCCTGATAACGACCGAAGTCCAGACCCGGAGTAATCGCCACGTGTTCGGTTTCGAGGAAATGTCGGCAGAACGCGAAGGCATCACCGCCGAACTTGCTGATATCGGCATACAAATAGAACGCGCCTTCAGGCTCAACGGCGATACCAAAGCCCAGCTCTCGCAGGGCTGGCAGCAGGAAATCCCGACGACGGCCGAATTCGGCGCGACGTTCTTCCAGAATGCTGATCGTGGCCGGTTCGAAGCAGGCCAGAGCGGCGTGCTGAGCCATGCTCGGGGCGCTGATGTAGAGGTTCTGCGCGAGTTTTTCCAGCTCACCGACCGCCGCTTCAGGCGCCACCAGCCAACCAAGTCGCCATCCCGTCATGCCGAAATACTTGGAAAAACTATTCAGTACAAAGGCACTGTCATCGACTTCCAGCACGCTGGCCGCATCAGTGCCGTAAGTCAGTCCGTGATAGATCTCGTCCACCACCAGATGACCGTGGCGCTCCTTGATCGCGGCAGACAGGCCCGCCAGCTCGTCGCGGGTCAGGATCGTCCCGGTCGGGTTGGCGGGCGACGCCACCAGGGCGCCGACGCTGTCGTGGTCCCAATGGCGGGCAATCAGGTCCGGCGTCAGTTGATAGCGCACGTCCGGACCTACAGGAACAAGCTGCGCTGCGCCTTCCACCAGCCGCAAAAAGTGCCGATTGCACGGGTATCCCGGGTCCGCCAGCAGCCAGTGCTTGCCCGGATCCACCAACAAGGCGCTGGCCAGCAGCAATGCACCGGAACCACCAGGCGTGATGAGGATTCGCTGCGGGTCGATGTTCAAACCGTAACGTTGCTGATAGAAGCCGGAAATGGCCTCACGCAACTCGGGAATGCCGCGCGCGGCGGTGTAACGGGTCTTTCCCGCCGTCAATGCGGCCTGACCGGCCTGAATGATCGGCTCGGCGGTGGTGAAGTCGGGTTCGCCGATTTCCAGGTGGATCACGTCGTGGCCAGCGGCTTGCAGTTCATTGGCCCGCGCCAGCAGCGCCATGACATGGAAAGGTTCGATCGCGCGACTGCGGGCACTGTAGGACTGAACCATTAGCCTTCCTTCAACGGGAAAAAAAACCAATTCTACCCAAGCGCAGGAACGAGCGAGAACCTAAAGCGGTCAGACCGTTATAACGCTGGTCTCAAACGACTCAAGCGAGTGTCTCAGGTTTGACTAAAATCAATATTTGATCAGGTCTCCAGCACCGCCAGACAAGGCTTTGCAATCATTTGCAAGCACTGCGGGCCACTACCTCGACATCCGGGAGTAGCGCGGTCCGATTTGATCTGGTAAGTTCGCCCGCTTGCAGCCGCAGGGCCGGCAGGTGTCGGTGATGGAGCAATCCTGCGCAATGGATTACAAGAGTAGAGGCGGTCCATTTCATGCCCACCCAAGCAAAGCAGCAAAATCAGTCGATCAGCGGTTTCGAACCCTACAAAGAAGTAAAGGGCGAGGAATACATGGGCAAGCCCATGCGCGCTCACTTCACCAAGATCCTGAATAAGTGGAAACAGGACTTGATGCAGGAAGTCGACCGTACGGTTGATCACATGAAGGACGAAGCGGCCAACTTCCCGGACCCGGCAGACCGTGCCAGCCAGGAAGAAGAATTCAGCCTGGAGCTGCGTGCCCGCGACCGCGAGCGCAAGTTGATCAAGAAGATCGACAAGACGCTGCAACTGATCGAAGACGAAGAATATGGCTGGTGCGAGTCCTGCGGCGTCGAAATCGGCGTCAAGCGACTGGAAGCCCGCCCTACCGCCGACATGTGCGTTGACTGCAAGACCCTGGCGGAAATCAAGGAAAAGCAAGTCGGCAAGTAATCTCGACTTGAACGAAAAACGGAGCGTGCGAACGCTCCGTTTTTGTTTCCGGCATTCGCTGATACCTGCTGTGACTTTAAGATCGCCATCGCGAGCAAGCTCGGCTCCTACAAAGGCTGGCGCGACTTCCTGTAGGAGCCGAGCTTGCTCGCGATGGCGGCTTCAAGCCATGCTCAATACGACCAGACAACGTAACCGCCCTCATGACTGCCATCACCTCCCCCACCTACATCGGGCGCTTCGCCCCCACGCCCAGTGGACATCTGCACTTCGGTTCGCTGGTCGCAGCGCTGGCCTCGTACCTTGACGCGCGCTCGGTGGGGGGCCGCTGGCTGATGCGCATGGAAGATCTCGATCCGCCACGGGAAGAGCCCGGCGCTCAAGCGGCCATTCTTAAGGCGCTGGAAAGCTACGGCTTCGAGTGGGATGGCGAAATGGTCCGACAGAGTGACCGGCACGATGCCTACGCCGAAGTCCTCAATCGCCTGTTCAATCACGGCCTGGCCTACGCGTGCACCTGTTCACGCAAAACACTTGCGCCCTATCACGGGATTTATCCAGGGCTGTGCCGCAACGCGGGCCACGACACCAAAGATGCTGCGATTCGCCTGCGTGTCCCCGAGCTGGAATATCACTTCGTCGACCGGGTGCAAGGCGAATACCGCCAACACCTGGGCCGGGAAGTCGGCGATTTCGTGATTCGTCGCCGGGACGGGCTCTACGCCTATCAACTGGCGGTGGTGCTGGACGACGCCTGGCAAGGCATCACCGATATCGTCCGCGGCGCCGACCTGCTCGACTCAACACCGCGCCAGCTCTACCTGCAAGAACTGCTTGGCCTGCCGCAACCGCGCTATCTGCATATCCCGCTGATCACCCAGCCCGATGGCAACAAGCTCGGCAAGTCCTATCGTTCGCCGCCGCTGACCGAAGATCAGGCAACCCCCTTATTGCTGCGTGCATTACGCGCATTGGGGCAGAATCCCGGTGCCGAACTGGCTTATGCCACCCCAAGGGAAGTGTTGAACTGGGGCATCGCCCACTGGGATGCGTTGTTGATCCCGCGCACACTCAGCCTGCCCGAAGCGCAACTACAGTGATCACACTTGCAGTGGCGCGCCCATCCGTTACCATCGCCGCACGTTTTCGGGCACGCGCATAAAAAAGAGAGGCCGGGATGTACATCTATCGCTTGGTCCTGCTCCTGGTAGTGGGGATTTATCTATTTTCCCCGGCCATCATGGATTGGTGGATCGACGCCACTGGCGCCTGGTATCGCCCTTATCTGCTCTGGCTGATTCTGATCGTCGTGACCTTCATCCTGCAGAGCCAAAAAGATGCCGATGAGCTTTAGCCTGACCCAGATGATCCTGATCAGCGCCGCGTACCTGGCGGTGCTGTTCGGCGTAGCCTGGGTCAGCGAACGGGGCATGATCCCCCGGGCGATCATTCGCCACCCGCTGACGTACACCCTGTCGCTGGGCGTTTATGCCAGTGCGTGGGCGTTTTACGGCACGGTGGGCCTGGCCTATCAATACGGCTACGGATTTTTGTCCAGCTATCTAGGCGTCTCCGGCGCGTTTCTGCTGGCGCCGGTGCTTTTGTACCCGATCCTGAAAATCACCCGCACGTACCAACTGTCGTCGCTGGCCGATCTGTTCGCCTTCCGCTTCCGCAGCACCTGGGCCGGCGCGCTGACGACGATCTTCATGCTGATCGGCGTGCTGCCGTTGCTGGCGTTGCAGATTCAGGCGGTGGCCGACTCCATCGGCATCCTCACCCGCGAGCCGGTGCAACATCGCGTGGCCCTGAGCTTCTGCGCACTGATTACGCTGTTCACGATTTTCTTTGGATCGCGCCACATCGCCACCCGCGAGAAACACGAAGGCCTGGTGTTCGCGATTGCTTTCGAGTCGGTGATCAAACTGATCGCCATCGGCGGCGTTGGCCTCTATGCGCTGTACGGCGTGTTCGATGGCCCGCAACAGCTTGAGCTTTGGTTGCTGCAAAACCAGACCGCGCTCGCCGCATTGCACACGCCATTGCAGGAAGGCCCATGGCGCACGTTGCTGTTGGTGTTCTTCGCCTCGGCGATCGTGATGCCGCACATGTACCACATGACGTTTACCGAAAACCTCAACCCGCGCTCGCTGGTCAGTGCGAGCTGGGGCTTGCCGCTGTTCCTGCTGTTGATGAGTCTGGCGGTACCGCTGATTCTCTGGGCCGGACTGAAACTCGGCGCGACCACCAATCCGGAATACTTCACGCTCGGCATTGGTATCGCAGCCAACAGCAAGGCATTGGCGCTATTGGCCTACATCGGTGGATTGTCGGCGGCCAGCGGTTTAATCATTGTCACCACCCTGGCCTTGTCCGGGATGGCGCTGAACCATTTGGTGCTGCCGCTCTATCAGCCGCCGGCCGAAGGCAATATCTACCGCTGGCTGAAATGGACCCGCCGGGGGCTGATCGTCGCGATCATCATGGCCGGTTACGGTTTCTACCTGCTGCTGGGCGCGGAACAGGATCTGGCGAATCTGGGCATCGTCGCCTTCGTCGCCACCCTGCAGTTCCTGCCGGGCGTGCTGTCGGTACTGTATTGGCCGACCGCCAACCGCCGCGGTTTCATTGCCGGTTTGCTCGCAGGGATTCTGGTGTGGCTGGTGACCATGCTGCTGCCGCTGGTCGGCAATCTGCAAGGCTTCTACATACCGCTGCTGAACATGATCTACGTGCTGGACGACACCAGTTGGCACATGGCGGCGATCGCCTCGCTGGCGGCCAACGTGCTGATGTTCACCCTGATTTCGCTGTTCACCAACGCCAGCAGCGAAGAGGCCAGCGCCGCCGAAGCCTGCGCCGTGGACAACGTGCGCCGGCCGCAACGCCGCGAACTGCACGCCGCCTCACCCCAGGAATTCGCCACACAGCTGGCAAAACCTTTGGGCGCCAAGGCAGCACAGAAAGAAGTCGAACAGGCACTGCGTGACCTCTAT
Organism: Pseudomonas sp. LS2P72; assembly: GCF_054897865.1. Classification (NCBI taxonomy): domain Bacteria; kingdom Pseudomonadati; phylum Pseudomonadota; class Gammaproteobacteria; order Pseudomonadales; family Pseudomonadaceae; genus Pseudomonas; species Pseudomonas sp. LS2P72. Next base: position 1,501,535 of record NZ_CM142708.1, on the reverse strand, counting down.
CTGCCTTTCGATGAGCGTCGGCCTTACGCCTTGCGCCGCTTGCGCGACCGTATCGAAGCCAACCTCTCCGGCCTGATGGGGCCGAGCGTGGCTCAGGACATGGTCGAGACATTCCTGCCTTATAAGGCCGGCGGCGAAAACTACGTCACCGAAGACATCCACTTCATCGAAAGTCGCCTCGAGGATTACCACTCGCGCCTGACCGGGCTTGCCGCCGAACTCGATGCCCTGCGCCGCTATCACCGACAGACCTTGCAGGAGTTGCCGATGGGCGTCTGCTCGCTGGCCAAGGATCAGGAAATCCTCATGTGGAACAAAGCCATGGAGGAGCTGACCGGGATTGCCGCACAGCGTGTGGTCGGTTCGCGCCTGAGCACCATCGCCGATCCATGGAAAGAGCTGCTGCAAGGCTTCATCAATCTGCCGGACGAGCATTTGCACAAACAGCACCTGGCCCTCGACGGCCAGACTCGTTGGCTGAACCTGCACAAAGCGGCGATCGATGAACCGCTTGCACCCGGCAACAGTGGCCTTGTATTGCTGGTGGAAGACCTGACCGAAACCCAGATGCTCGAAGATAAACTGGTGCACTCCGAGCGTCTGGCCAGCATCGGCCGACTCGCCGCCGGCGTGGCCCATGAAATCGGCAACCCGATCACCGGCATTGCCTGTCTGGCGCAAAACCTGCGCGAAGAGCGCGAAGAAGACAGCGAACTGAAAGAAATCAGCGGGCAGATCCTGGAGCAGACCAAACGCGTGTCGCGCATCGTTCAGTCGCTGATGAGCTTCGCCCACGCTGGCAGCCATCAGCACAGCGACGAGCCCGTCTGTCTGGCCGAAGTGGCCCAGGATGCCATCGGTTTGCTGGCCCTGAACCGACGCAATTTCGAAGTTCAGTTCTACAACCTGTGCGATCCCGATCACTGGGTCGAAGGCGATCCGCAGCGGCTTGCACAAGTACTGATCAACCTGCTCTCAAACGCCCGTGACGCCTCGCCTCCCGGCAGTGCGGTGCGGGTCAAAAGCGAAGCCGGCGAACACACGGTCGACTTGATCGTGGAAGACGAAGGCAGCGGTATTCCGAAGAACATCATGGATAGATTGTTCGAACCTTTCTTCACCACCAAGGATCCTGGCGAAGGCACCGGTCTGGGCCTTGCACTGGTCTATTCCATCGTTGAAGAGCATTATGGACAAATCACCATCGACAGCCCGGCTGATGTTCAAAGCCAACGCGGCACCCGTATCCGGGTGACCTTGCCGCGTCATGTCGAAGCGACGTCCGCTGTGAACTGAGACCGTCGAGAGTATCGAATCAATGCCGCACATTTTGATCGTCGAAGACGAAACAATTATCCGCTCCGCCTTGCGCCGCCTGCTGGAACGTAACCAGTACCAGGTCAGCGAAGCCGGTTCAGTGCAGGAAGCACAAGAACGCTTCACCATTCCCACGTTCGACCTGATCGTCAGCGACCTGCGTCTGCCTGGCGCGCCTGGCACCGAGTTGATCAAACTCGGCCAGGGCACTCCGGTGCTGATCATGACCAGCTACGCCAGTCTGCGTTCGGCGGTCGACTCGATGAAGATGGGCGCGGTGGATTACATCGCCAAGCCTTTCGATCATGACGAAATGCTCCAGGCCGTCGCGCGAATCCTGCGTGACCGTCAAGCTGTGCAAACCAGCGGCGAACCTGCCGTCGGCAAAGCCGGCAATGGCGCCGCGAAACCGGGCGCCAGCAACAACAACGGCGAAATCGGCATCATCGGCTCCTGCCCGCCTATGCAGGATCTGTACAGCAAGATCCGCAAAGTCGCGCCAACCGACTCCAATGTATTGATTCAGGGCGAATCCGGCACCGGTAAAGAACTGGTGGCGCGCGCTCTGCACAACCTGTCCAAACGTGCCAAGGCGCCGATGATTTCGGTGAACTGCGCGGCCATTCCGGAAAGCCTGATCGAGTCCGAACTGTTCGGCCACGAAAAAGGCGCGTTCACTGGCGCCAGCGCCGGGCGTGCCGGCCTGGTCGAAGCGGCCGACGGCGGCACCTTGTTCCTCGACGAAATCGGCGAACTGCCACTGGAAGCCCAGGCCCGCCTGCTGCGCGTGCTGCAGGAAGGTGAAATTCGTCGTGTGGGTTCGGTGCAATCCCAGAAAGTCGATGTGCGCCTGATTGCTGCGACTCACCGGGACCTCAAGAGCCTGGCGAAGATCGGCCAGTTCCGTGAAGACTTGTATTACCGCCTTCACGTGATCGCCCTGAAACTGCCGGCCCTGCGCGAGCGCGGCGCGGATGTCAACGAAATCGCCAACGCGTTCCTGGCGCGGCAGAGCGCGCGAGTCAACCGCACCGACCTGAAGTTCGCCCCGGATGCCGAGCAGGCGATTCGTCATTACGCCTGGCCGGGTAACGTTCGAGAGCTGGAAAACGCCGTAGAACGTGCCGTCATCCTGTGCGAGAGCCCGGAGATTTCCGCCGAGCTGCTGGGGATCGACATCGAACTGAGCGATCTGGACGATGACGATTTCATCGGCCTGCCTCCACAACAGGGCAGCGCCGCCGGTAACAACAGCCATGAACCGACCGAAGACCTGTCACTGGAAGACTACTTCCAGCACTTCGTTCTCGAGCATCAGGACCACATGACCGAAACCGAGTTGGCGCGCAAACTCGGTGTCAGTCGCAAATGCCTGTGGGAACGCCGTCAGCGCCTGGGCATTCCGCGGCGCAAGACCGGGGTGGCCAGCGAGAGCTGAACCTCGCCTGTCTGATACGCGGGTAACACGTGACACTGTGAAAAAACTGTTACCTCAGGTTTTTCACGTAACAGAAGCCGGGGCTTACGGTAACGAAGCCCCGGCTTTTTTTGGCCTCCGAAAACCTCACCAACCTACCTAACCCCTTGTTTTACTGGGTTTCGCAAAAGTTGGCACGCACCCTGCTATATGTTTGATACAAGAACAATAACAAGCAATGCACAAGACAATAAAAATAAGACGTATCGACTCACGCACAATAAAAACAAGACGGCGAGAGGCGCAGCTAACTGATTCTTTTGGAGAGGCGTTGTATTTGGGGCTTGCCCCACGACCAGGCCGAGAACAACAAAAACTGTCACAAGACAGAGCCTGAACTGGTTGGATCGCAAGATCACTGCAACACAGCGACCAAAGCAATCCGTTTGCTCTTGGCTCCCGATTGGGAGGGTCATGAAGGAAAAACTTCATGGCGAGGGCACTTAACAAAAACAAAAAGCCCGAATCAAAAATAAAAATAGAGCATGCAACTACTTTCTTGGGGAGCTTCGGCTCCCCTTGTAGTTTCTGGCGTTTAGACTTTGTAGCAACTGCGTTTGTGGCGAGGGGATTTATCCCCGTTCGGCTGCAAAGCAGCCGTAAAACCTGAACGCATGGTCTATCTGAAGCACCGCGTTATCTGAATTCACGACTGCTTCGCAGCCGAACGGGGATAAATCCCCTCGCCACAGCGCATTGCTCGGCAGCTGCTAGAGCCCATCCGCACCAACAAGCCCCTCCCTTCAAGCGCTTGCGCAGCTTCCTACACCATCCCCCGACTAAATGCTAGAATCCCCGCCCATCATGCGGTCATTCTTCGTTTTGGCCGAACATTCCTTCAAACAGTGCATCCCATGCTGAAGAAGCTGTTCCAGTCATTCCGTTCTCCCAAGCGTCATACGCAACACATTCGCAGTACGCCTGAAGTGCTCAACAGCGGCCAACATTCGCTGCAAAAGGCCCAATTCAGTCGCTACGCGGTGAACATCGTCGAACGCCTGCAGAACGCCGGTTATCAGGCTTACCTGGTCGGCGGCTGTGTGCGTGACATGCTGCTCGGCATCACGCCAAAAGATTTCGACGTCGCCACCAGTGCCACACCTGAACAGGTGCGAGCCGAATTCCGCAACGCGCGGATCATCGGTCGCCGCTTCAAGCTGGTGCACATCCACTTTGGCCGCGAAATCATTGAAGTCGCGACCTTCCGCGCCAATCACCCGCAAAACGATGAAGAGGAAGACAGCAACCAGTCTTCCCGCAACGAAAGCGGGCGCATCCTGCGCGATAACGTCTATGGCACGCTGGAAGAAGACGCGCAACGCCGCGACTTCACCATCAACGCCTTGTATTACGATCCGGTCAGCGAGCGCATCCTCGACTACGCCAACGGCGTACACGACATCCGCAATCACCTGATCCGCCTGATCGGCGACCCGAAGCAACGCTACCAGGAAGACCCGGTACGGATGCTGCGAGCCGTGCGTTTCGCCGCCAAGCTGAATTTCGGCATCGAAAAACACAGCGCCGCGCCAATCCGTGAACTGGCGCCGATGCTGCGCGAGATCCCATCGGCGCGCCTGTTCGAAGAAGTGCTCAAGCTGTTCCTCTCCGGCCATGCAGCGGACACCTTCGAGATGCTGGTCGACCTGCAGCTGTTCGATCCGCTGTTCCCGGCCAGTGCCGAGGCGCTGGAATACAACCCGACGTACACCCACACGCTGATCAGTGAAGCGTTGATCAACACCGATCTGCGGATCAAACAGAACAAACCGGTGACCCCGGCGTTCCTGTTTGCGGCGCTGCTTTGGCCTGCCCTGCCGGCCCGTGTATTGCGCCTGCAAGAACGTGGCATGCCGCCGATTCCGGCGATGCAGGAAGCGGCTCATGAACTGATCGCCGAACAGTGCCAGCGCATCGCGATTCCGAAACGCTTCACCATGCCGATCCGCGAAATCTGGGACATGCAAGAGCGTCTGCCACGCCGCAGCGGCAAGCGCGCCGACCTGTTGCTGGACAACCCACGGTTCCGAGCCGGCTACGACTTCCTGCTGCTGCGCGAAAGCGCCGGCGAGCAGACTGATGGCCTGGGCGAGTGGTGGACGGACTATCAGGACGCCAACGACAGCGAACGTCGCGACATGATTCGCGACCTCAGCGGCAAGGACGACGGCACTGGCGCTCCACGCAAACGTCGCCGCAGCGGTGGCGCCAAGCGCAAACGTACCGCAGGCGCACCGAGCGCCACGGGCGAGTAATCCATGGAACGCATCTACATCGGCATGGGCAGCAATCTGGCTGACCCCGCCGAACAATTGCGCAGCGCCGTCGAGGCGCTGGCACAGTTGCCGCAAACCGAATTGATCGGGGTTTCCGCGTTCTATCAGAGCGACTCGCTGTTACCCGGCCAACCGCGTTATACCAACGCGGTTGCCGCCCTCGACAGCACACTCCCGCCGCTGGAGCTGCTTGATGCGCTGCAAGCCATCGAAAACGGACAGGGTCGCGAGCGCCTTGAACGCTGGGGCCCGCGTACGCTGGATCTCGACATCGTACTGTTCGGTGATCGGCTGATCGATGAACCTCGCCTCAAGGTGCCTCACTACCATCTGCAGGAACGAGCCTTCGTTCTGTATCCACTGGCCGAACTGGCGCCGGCGGATTTGCGTCTGGCCGATGGCCGCAGCCTGAGTGATTTGCTCGCTGCCTGCCCGTTCGTCGGGTTGGAACGCGTCTCCCAAAATTGACAAAAATCCCCTGTGGGAGCGAGCCTGCTCGCGATAGCGACTTAACATTCACCGAAGATGTTGACTGTCAGGACGCCATCGCGAGCAGGCTCACTCCCACATTGGTTTTTGTGTTGAACACAAAATCTGCTGCTGAATCGCATCAGTTACCCCGGTAACACCCCACACGTAACAATGCGGTAACACACGCAATTGACTTCCCGAGTTCTCCTCACGACTATAGGCGTCCCGCTACCGCCAACACGGCGTTGAAGGGCGCAATCCAGGCCTTAAAAGCACGACAACAGACCGTGCGCCTGTATTTAACGAAGAATCACGCGCGTTACTCGCAGTAGTTTCCACAGCGCCTGAATGAGGAACTTTTCATGCCAGCCATCACCCTGACCACTCTGCAAGGTCTCAAGCAAAAAGGTGAAAAGATCACCATGCTGACCTGCTATGACGCGACCTTCGCCCACGCCTGCAATGAGGCTGGTGTCGAAGTGCTGCTGGTGGGCGACTCCCTTGGCATGGTTTTGCAAGGTCACGACAGCACCCTGCCGGTCACCACCACGGAAATGGCTTACCACGTGGCGTCCGTCAAACGCGGTAACACCGATGCGTTGATCCTCGCCGACCTGCCCTTCATGGCCTACGCCACCACCGAACAAGCCATGACCAACAGTGCCCTGTTGATGCAGGCGGGTGCGCACATGGTCAAGGTTGAAGGTGCGTTGTGGCTGGCGGACTCGATCCGTTTGCTGGCCGAGCGCGGTATCCCGGTGTGCGCGCACATGGGGCTGACACCGCAATCGGTGAACATTCTAGGCGGTTACAAAGTCCAGGGTCGCAGCGAGAACCAGGCGCGGCAAATGCGTGCCGACGCCATCGCACTGGAGCAGGCCGGTGCATCCATGTTGCTGCTCGAATGCGTACCGAGCGAACTGGCTCAGGAAATCACCCAGGCTGTGGGCATTCCGGTAATCGGCATCGGCGCCGGCAGCGGCACCGATGGCCAGGTATTGGTTCTGCACGACATGCTCGGCCTGTCGATCACTGGCCGTGTGCCGAAGTTCGTGAAGAACTTCATGGCCGGGCAACAAAACATTCAAGCGGCGATTGGCGCTTACGTCACTGAAGTCAAAGCGGCGACTTTCCCAGGTATCGAACACGGATTCTCTGCATGAACACCGTAAAAACCGTACGCGAATTGCGGGCCGCCGTGGCCCGTGCCCGTGGCGAAGGCAAGCGAATCGGCTTCGTGCCGACCATGGGCAACCTGCACAGCGGTCATGTTGCACTGGTGACCAAAGCCACCCAACGGGTGGATTTCGTGATCGCGAGCATTTTCGTCAACCCGTTGCAGTTCGGCGCCGGCGAAGACCTCGACAAGTACCCGCGCACCCTCGCAGCCGATCAGGAGAAGCTGCTCCAGGCCGGTTGCCACTTACTGTTCGCGCCAACCGTTGAAGAAATGTACCCCGACGGCATGGTCGGCCAGACCCGCGTCAGCGTTCCGCAACTCTCCGAAGGCCTCTGCGGCGCCAGCCGTCCCGGGCATTTCGAAGGTGTGGCGACGGTGGTCACCAAGCTATTCAACATGGTCCAGCCGGACCTGGCGATCTTCGGCCAGAAAGACTTCCAGCAACTGGCGGTGATCCGCGCCCTGGTGCATGACCTGAACATGCCGATCCAGATCATCGGCGAACCGACGGTACGTGCAGCCGATGGCCTGGCGCTGTCGTCGCGCAATGGTTTCCTCAGCGAAGAACAGCGGGCCGTTGCGCCGGTTGTGTATCGCGGTTTGAGCCAGATTGCCGACGCAATCAAACAGGGTGAACGGGATTTCCCGGCGTTGATCGGTGCGCAGATCAAGCAGCTTGAAGCGGCGGGTTTGCGTCCTGACTATCTGGAGATTCGTCATGCGCTGACCTTGCGTCCGGCGACCCCGGAGGATCGGGACCTGGTGATTCTGGTGGCAGCGTTCCTGGGCACTACGCGGTTGATCGATAACCTGCATCTGAACCTCGACGCTACTGCCTGAACACCACAATCCCCCTGTAGGAGCCGAGCTTGCTCGCGATGGGGCCGTCAGATTCAACATCAATGTTGGCTGACAGTCCGCCATCGCGAGCAAGCTCGGCTCCTACAGCGTTCTGTGTGGGTTCTCACACCGTATTGCTGGCCCTCAAGCCTTTGGGCACAATGCCCGCCGTTCGATTCCGACCTGGGGAAACACTCATGCACGCCATCATGCTCAAGGCCAAGCTGCATCGCGCCGAAGTCACCCACGCTGTACTCGATTACGAAGGTTCTTGCGCCATCGACGGCGAATGGCTGGACCTGTCCGGCATCCGTGAGTACGAACAGATCCAGATTTACAACATCGACAACGGTGAACGCTTCACCACCTACGCGATTCGTGGCGAAGAAGGCTCGCGCATGATCTCGGTCAACGGTGCCGCCGCACACAAGGCCAAGGTGGGTGACCGCGTGATCATCTGCGCATACGCCCACTACAGCGAAGCCGAGCTGCTCAACTTCAAGCCACGCATGCTCTACATGGCGCCGGGTAATGAACTGAGCCACACCAGCAATGCCATTCCGGTTCAGGTCGCCTGATCCCGTCTTAGCCCCTCCCCCCTTCCGTTTGTCGGACCGTTCCCTGCTTGATGTATAAAAAAGTACCGGGAACGGGTCAGACAAAGTCAAGACAGATCGCAGCGCGAGGTTTACTGTATTCGCCCTGTGTCATGAAATCGTGTCGACGCAGTTGACCGGACGCCCACCCACAGCGCTCCGGTATTTTTAGTGTTCAAAAGGCCGTTCAAGTAAAAAGGAAACCCGCAGCGATGGCGTATTACCGCACCCCTCAAGACGTTACCGCTCTGCCCGCCTGGCAAGCGTTGAATGACCACCGCCAAGCCATGCAGGATTTCAGCATGCGCGAAGCCTTTAATGCCGATCCGCAGCGCTTTACCCAATTCACCCTCAGCAGCTGCGGCCTGTTTCTCGACTACTCGAAGAACCTGATCAACGCCCAGACCCGCGATCTGCTGGTGGGCCTGGCCAACGAAGTCGACCTTCAGGGCGCGATCAAAGCGCTGTTCGAAGGCGAAATCGTCAACTCCTCCGAAGGTCGTCCGGCCCTGCACACCGCGCTACGCCGTCCGGTCGGCGACAAGCTGAAGGTCAACGGCGTCAACGTGATGCCGGAAGTGCACAAGGTCCTGAACCAGATCACCGACCTCGTGGGCCGTATCCACGACGGTTTGTGGCGCGGTTACTCCGAGAAGCCGATCACTGACGTGGTGAACATCGGCATCGGTGGCTCGTTCCTCGGCCCGGAACTGGTCTCCGAAGCGCTGCTGTCCTACGCCCAGAAAGGCGTGCGCTGCCATTACCTGGCGAACATCGACGGCAGTGAGTTCCACGAACTGACCATGAAGCTGCGTGCCGAAACCACACTGTTCATCGTTTCGTCGAAATCCTTCAACACCCTCGAAACCCTGAAAAATGCCCAGGCTGCACGCGCTTGGTACCTGGCTCAGGGTGGTTCGGAAGCCGAGCTGTATCGTCACTTCATCGCCGTCTCCAGCAACAATGCAGCGGCTGTGGCATTCGGCATCCGCGAAGAAAACATTTTCCCGATGTGGGACTGGGTTGGCGGGCGTTATTCGCTGTGGTCGGCCATCGGTTTGCCGATCGCCCTGGCCATCGGCATGTCGAACTTCAAAGAACTGCTGTCCGGTGCCTACACCATGGACCAGCATTTCCAGAGCGCGCCTTTCGAACAGAACATGCCGGTACTGCTGGCGTTGCTCGGCGTGTGGTACGGCAACTTCTGGGGCGCGCAAAGCCACGCGATCCTGCCGTACGACCACTACCTGCGCAACATCACCAAGCACTTGCAACAGCTGGACATGGAATCCAACGGCAAGAGTGTGCGCCAGGACGGCACTCCGGTCTCCACCGACACCGGCCCGGTGATCTGGGGTGGCGTGGGCTGCAATGGTCAGCATGCGTATCACCAGTTGCTGCACCAGGGCACCCAACTGATCCCGGCCGACTTCATCGTGCCGATCGTCAGCTTCAACCCGGTGTCCGACCACCACCAGTGGCTGTACGCCAACTGCCTGTCACAAAGCCAGGCGCTGATGCTGGGCAAGACCCTTGCCGAGGCCGAAGCCGAGTTGCGCGACAAAGGCATGAGCGAAGAAGAGGTGCAAAAACTCGCGCCTCACAAGGTGATCCCGGGCAACCGTCCGAGCAATACGTTGGTGGTCGAGCGCATCAGCCCGCGTCGCCTCGGCGCATTGGTGGCGATGTACGAACACAAAGTCTTCGTGCAAAGCGTGATCTGGGGCATCAACGCCTTCGACCAGTGGGGCGTGGAGCTGGGTAAAGAGCTGGGCAAAGGCGTCTACAACCGCCTGGTCGGCAGCGAAGAAACCCCGGCTGACGATGCTTCGACTCAGGGCCTGATCAACTACTTCCGCGGTCGTCACCGCGGCTAACCCCTCGCTCCCGTAGGAGCCGAGCTTGCTCGCGATGAACGATAACGCGGTGTACCTGATACACCGCTGCGTCTGCATCGCGAGCAAGCTCGGCTCCTACAGGGTTGTGTTTGTTTTCGGGTCTTGAACCCTCTCCCCACTCGGCGCATCTTGATTACTTGTCGCAAAACAAGAATAAGGAACCGTCATGTTCGATATCAGCACGTTCCCCCAAGCCGATGCCGTCCGCCGGGCTGCACAATTAAGTCAAGACGACTACAAGCGCCTGTACCGCCAGTCCATCGACCATCCCAGCACCTTCTGGGCCGAACAGGCCACACGCTTTCTCGACTGGAGTAAGCCGTGGGACACCGTCCAGCGCTACAACCTGAAAACCGGTGAAGCGAGCTGGTTCGCCGGCGGAAAGTTGAATGTCAGTTACAACTGCATCGACCGTCACCTGGAAAAGCGCGGCGACCAAATCGCGATCATCTGGGAAGGCGACGACCCTGCCGAATCCGCGCAGATCAGCTACAAAAAACTTCATCACAACGTCTGCCGCCTGGCCAACGTGCTCAAAAGCCGTGGCGTGAAGAAAGGCGACCGCGTGTGCATCTACATGCCGATGATCCCCGAAGCCGCCTACGCCATGCTCGCCTGCACCCGCATTGGTGCGGTGCATTCGGTGGTGTTCGGTGGTTTCTCTCCGGACTCTGTGCGTGACCGGATTCTCGATGCCGACTGCCGCACCGTGATCACCGCCGATGAAGGCGTGCGCGGCGGTAAAGTCGTGCCGCTCAAGCAGAAGGTCGACAAGGCGCTGCAAAGTTGTCCAAACGTCAGCACCGTCATCGTGGTCGAGCGCACTCAGGGCGAAGTGGACTGGGTTGACGGCCGGGACATCTGGTATCACCAGGCGCTGCGTGACGTCAGCGACGATTGCCCGCCTGAGCCGATGGGCGCCGAAGACCCGCTGTTTATCCTCTACACCTCCGGCAGCACCGGCAAACCCAAAGGCGTGCTGCACACCACCGGCGGCTACCTGCTGCAAGCGGCGATGACCTTCAAGTACGTGCTCGACTACCGCGACGACGAAGTCTTCTGGTGCACCGCCGATGTCGGCTGGGTCACCGGCCACAGCTACATCGTCTACGGTCCGCTGGCCAACGGCGCGACCACGCTGATCTTTGAAGGCGTGCCGAGCTACCCGAGCAGCTCGCGCTTCTGGCAGGTGATCGACAAGCACCATGTGAACATTTTCTATACCGCCCCGACCGCCCTGCGCTCCCTGATGCGAGAAGGCCCCGAACCGTTGAAGGAAACTTCCCGCGCGAGTCTCAGATTACTCGGCACTGTCGGTGAGCCCATCAACCCGGAAGCGTGGGAATGGTACTTCAATGCCGTCGGCGAACAGCGTTGTCCGATCGTCGATACCTGGTGGCAGACCGAAACCGGCGGCATCATGCTCAGCCCTCTGGTCAGCGCCCAACGAATCAAACCCGGCTGCGCCACGCAACCGATGTTCGGCGTGCAACCGGTGCTGCTCGATGAAGTGGGCAAGGAAATCAAAGGCGCCGGCAGCGGCGTGCTGGCGATCAAGTCCAGCTGGCCGGCGCAGATCCGCAGCGTCTACGGCGACCCGCAACGAATGGTCGATACCTACTTCAAGCCCTACCCCGGTTACTACTTCACCGGCGACGGCGCACGGCGCGATGAGGATGGTGATTACTGGATCACCGGCCGCATCGACGACGTGATCAACGTCTCCGGGCACCGCATCGGCACCGCGGAAGTGGAAAGCGCATTGGTGCTGCACGACAGCATCGCGGAAGCGGCGGTGGTGGGTTACCCGCACGACGTCAAGGGTCAGGGCATCTACGCCTTCGTCACTCCCATGAACGGCACCGAACCCAGTGACGAACTGAAGAAAGCACTGCTCGCTCACGTCAGCGAGGAAATCGGCAGCTTCGCCAAACCGGACCTGATCCAGTGGGCGCCGGCCTTGCCGAAAACCCGTTCGGGCAAGATCATGCGGCGCATTTTGCGCAAGATCGCCTGCAACGAACTGGACAGCCTGGGCGACACCTCGACCCTGGCTGACCCGAGCGTGGTCCAGGAGTTGGTTGATAATCGCCTGAACCAATAATCGCTTGTTTCAAAAGCCTGCGCGGCTGTTAATGGCCGCGCCTCCTTTTCCGCCACTGAGTCGCCATGGAATTCATTCGAACCCGCATCGAAACCCAGATCATGAGCCTGACCGGTCTGTCGCTGGGCAAGCTCGACCTGGAAAACCCCAAGGGTGATCCCGGCCTGTTCGGCCCCGATTCGGTGAGCTGGCAAGTGCATGGCGACTTCAGCAGCATGCTGATCGGCGGCATCAGCGCCCTGATGCTGCAAGCCCTGCATCCACTGGCCCTGGCCGGGGTCTGGGACCATTCGAATTTCCGCGAGGACATGATCGGCCGACTGCGCCGCACCGGGCAGTTCATTTCCGGCACCACCTTCGGTTCGCGAAAGGACGCCGACTGGCTGATCGAGAAAGTCCGCACCATCCACCTGCAAGTGACCGGCACGGCACCGGATGGCCGGCCCTACGCCGCCAGCGATCCCGATCTGTTGACCTGGGTACACGTGGCCGAAGTCAGCAACTTCCTCGCGGCCCATTTGCGTTACCGCAATCCGAACCTGTCCCTGGCCGACCAGGACCGTTACTACGCGGAAATCGCGCTGGTCGCCGAACGGCTCGGCGCCCGTGACGTGCCGCGTTCGCGGCAGGAAATTGCCGATTACCTTGAGCGCATTCGCCCACAACTGCTGTGCGACGAGCGCAGTCGAGAGGTGTTACGGCTGTTGTTGAACGCTCCGTCCCCCAGCCGTTTGGCCAGACCTTTCGGCGGTTTGATGATGAAGGCCGGGATCGACCTGCTGCCGGACTGGGCCAGTGACATGCTGGGCGTCAGCCAGAGCCCGCTGCAACGCAAGCTGATCCGCGCCAGCGTCAATCGCAGCGTGCCGATGATGCGCTGGGCGGTGCGTAACGGCTCGGTGCACCGGGCCAAACGACGGATGGGTTTGCTGACCTGATCGCCCCTAAAAGCATCGCGAGCAGGCTCGCTCCCACAGTGGTTTTGTATCGGACATAAATTTTCAAACAATAGTGATCCCTTGTGGGAGCGAGCCTGCTCGCGATGGCAGCACCTCGGTCCCGCGCCAAGCTGTTAAACTCCCGCGCCAAATTCCCTTCTGCAAGGCGCCCGGCATGTCTTCCTTGAATCAGGCGCTGCGCGCCGCCCTAGATCGTCGTCAGGACTTGCTGGCCGAACTGCATCAGCAAGGCACCGATTGCTATCGCCTGTTCCACGGCAGCCAGGAAGGCGCCGGCGGCCTGACGATCGACCGCTACGGCCCGCAATTGCTGGTGCAAAGCTTTCACCAGTCGCTGGAACGCGATGCGCTGCTGCAATTGCACGACACCATCAATCAGCACCTGGGACTCGAAACGCTGCTGGTTTACAACGATCGCTCCCGTGGCAACTCGCGCATCGACCGTGAAGACACTGTCTACCGCGCCGACGAGGCCGCCCTGCAAGACTTGATCGGTCACGAATGGGGCCTGAATTACCGGGTTCGCGGCCGCCACGCCGGCCAGGATCCACTGCTGTTCCTCGACCTGCGCAACACGCGCGGTTGGGTGAAGCAGCACAGTAAAAACAAAAGCGTGCTGAACCTGTTCGCCTACACCTGTGGCGTTGGCCTGAGTGCAGCGGCCGGTGGCGCGAGCGAAGTCTGCAACCTAGATTTCGCCGAGGGCAACCTGGCCGTTGGCCGTGAGAACGGCCTGCTCAATCCGCAGTTGCCGACCATGGAATTCATCCAGTCCGACTACTTCCCGGCCATCCGCCAGTTGGCCGGCCTGCCGATCAGCCAGCGCCGCGGGCAGAAACTGCCGAGCTATCAGCGTCTGGAACAGCGTCAGTACGATCTGGTGCTGCTGGATCCGCCAGCCTGGGCCAAGAGCGCTTTCGGCACCGTCGACCTGCTGCGCGACTATCAGAGCCTGCTGAAGCCGGCACTGCTGACCACCGCCGACAATGGCGTGTTGATCTGCTGCAACAACCTGGCAAAGGTCAGCATGGACGACTGGCGCGAGCAAGTTTTGCGTTGTGCAGAGAAAGCCGGCCGGCCGGTGCGCGAGTGGACAGTGATGAAGCCGGGCGGCGATTTTCCGTCGATGGATGAGCAGCCGCCGCTGAAAACCCTGATTCTGCAACTCTGAGATTCGTCCGGAAAATCAGATAATTCCTATAAAGCAGGATCGCTTCGGAACCGGAAACGCGTGCCATACTCCAACGCACTCCGATTCAGACAGATGAAGCCACACATGCCCAAAGGATTGATCCGCGCTATTGGCGCTCTGTTGACCGTTCTAGCCCTCTACAGCCTGCTGGGGTTTCTGATTTTGCCGGGCATCGCGTTACGGGTGGCCAATCAACAATTGGCCAGTTACGCAACGACGCCCGCGACGATCCAGCGGATCGAACTCAACCCGTTCAGCCTTGAAGTGACCCTGTGGGGCCTGATCATCGGCGAGCCGGGCAAGGAACAGGTCGGCTTCGAGCGACTGTATGCAAACTTGCAGATCGACAGCCTCTGGACCAAGGCGCTGCACCTGTCCGATATCGAAATAGACAAACCCAAGACCGAAATCCTCTTCGGCAAGGACGGCAAGCTCAATCTGCTTGGCCTGTTCAAAATCCCCGCCAGTGAACCGACGCCGGCCGACCCGAACGCCAAACCGTTCCCGTTGCGCATCGAGCGGATCAAACTTGCCAGTGGTTTTGTGCACTTCCAGGATGCGCGGCCCAGCGAGCCCATTGAGTTCCTCTACGACAAACTCGATTTCGAGTTGAAGAACCTCAGCACCCTGCCGGAAGACAGTGCCGACATGACCTTGATGGCCGTTGGCCCGGGAGGTGGACAGGTCGACTGGACCGGCAATTTCAGCCTGATCCCGATTGCCTCCGAAGGTAAGCTGAAAATCACCGATGGCAAGATGAAATCCTTTTGGCCCTACGTGCGTGACTCGGTGCCACTGGTACTCGAAGACGGCGTCATGAGCCTCAGCACTGACTACAAACTGAACCTGTCCAAGGAAACCGAACTGCTGTTGAGCAACGTCGCCGTCAGCATCGCGCCGTTCGCGATCAAGGCACCAGACGGCCGACCGCTGGCGAAACTCGAGCGTCTGGACATCAGCGAAACCACTGTGGACCTGGCCAAACAGCAAGTGGTTGTCGGCAAGATCCGCAGCCAGAAACTGGAAACCTGGGCCGCCCTCGAAGCCGACGGGCAACTCGATTGGCAGAAACTGTTCGCCAGCCAACCGTCCAAAGCAGCCGTCAAAGCCAAGGCCGAACCGGCCAGCGCCCCGGCAGCCGCCGATTCACCGAAACCCGACCCGGCGCCACCCAGCAAGCCATGGCAAGTGCTGCTCAAAGACGTGCAATTGCGCAATTACCAGGTGCATCTGGCTGACCGCAAGGCGCAACCCGCCGTAGCGTTGGATGTCGGTCCGTTGAACCTGGACCTGCAGAATTTCGACAGCCTCAATGGCTCGCCTTTTAACCTCAAGCTCGATACGGGCGTGGGCAAGCAAGGCAAGATCACCGCAGACGGTATCGTCAATCTCGCCCCGGTCAGCGCCAGGTTAAACGTACAAACCAAGGACATCGACCTGCGCGTCGCCCAGTCCTATATCAACCCGTTCATTCGCCTGGAACTGCGCAGCGGCATGCTCGGCAGTGATCTGGCAGTCGATCTGAAAAGCACCGAGCCGCTGGCATTCAACGTCACCGGTCGTGTTCAGGTCGATCAACTGCATACCCTCGACACCCTCAAAACCCGCGACTTCCTCAAGTGGCAGCAGTTGGTGCTCGAAGGCCTGAGCTATCAGCACGGCGACAGCCTGTCGATCAACAAGGTCAACCTGTTCCAGCCTTATGCGCGCTTCATGATCAACGATGACCGCACCACCAACATCGATGACTTGCTGATTCCGCAACCGGCCGACTCAGGCGCTAAAACAACTGCAGCCAAACCTGCCAGCAAGGAAAAACCGCTGGGCATCCACATTGGCGGCATTGCCATCAATGACGGCTCGGCCAACTTCGCCGACTTCAGCCTGACGCCGAATTTCGCCACGGCCGTTCAACAACTCAATGGGCAAATTGGCACCATCGACAACCGTCAGTCGAAACCGGCCAGCGTCGATATCAAAGGCAAGGTCGACCGCTATGCCCCGGTCACCATCAAGGGCTCGGTCAACCCGTTCGATCCGATGGCCAGCCTGGACATCGCCACCAGTTTCAAACGTGTTGAACTGACCACGCTCACGCCCTACTCCGGCAAGTTCGCCGGTTACCGCATCCGCAAGGGCCGGCTCAATCTCGACCTGCATTACAAGATCACCAATGGCCGACTCCTGGCCGAAAACAAAGTGGTGGTCGAGCAGCTGCAACTGGGTGAAAAGGTCGACAGCCCAGACGCCGTGAGCTTGCCGCTGAAGCTGGCGATCGCGTTGCTCAAGGATGTCGACGGCAAGATTTCCATCGAGCTGCCAGTGAGCGGCGACCTGAACAACCCGCAATTCAGTGTCATGCCGATTGTCTGGCAGACCTTGCGCAACCTGATCGTCAAAGCCGCCGCGGCGCCCTTCAAAATGATTGGCGGACTGATCAGTGGCGGTGGTTCGGAAGATTTGGGCACTGTGTCGTTTGCCCCGGGTTCAAGCGACCTGAGCAAGGAGGCCGAGGGTTCGCTGGTCAAACTGTCCCAGGCGCTCAAGGAACGTCCGGCCCTGCGCCTGGAAATCGAAGGCACGGCTGCTGCAAGCAGCGATGGCCCACTGATCGCCGAACAACGTCTGGAGCGGGAATACCAGTACAACTACTACAAGATGCTCCAGCGTCGCGGTGACAAGGTGCCGGCTCAGGCTTCACTGCTGCAAGTACCCGATAACGAGAAAGGTCCGCTGCTGGAAGGGATCTATCGCACGCGTCTGAAGACTCAGCCGCCCGCCGAGTGGAAGGATCTTGGCAAGGAAGAACGCACGGTAAAAATGCGCGAAGGCGTGATCAAGTTCTGGAGTTCCAGCGACGTGCTGTTGCGTCAGTTGGGTCAGGAGCGCGCCAGCAGCATCAAGGATTATCTGGTCGACAAGGGTCAGTTGGCCGATGACCGCGTGTACTTCATCGACGCTAACCTCGGCGAAGCGGAAAGTGACGGTCGGGTGGTTACGCCGCTGCATCTGGACGCCGAGTGACAGGCGCGAAATGGCTGATAAGCCTGGCTCTGGCGATAGCCGCCAGCCAGGCCTCGGCAGCCGATACCCTGCGCTGTGGCAGTCAATTGGTCAGTGTCGGCGACAGGTCCAGCGAAGTGCTGCACAAATGTGGTGAACCGGTCAGCCGCGATCTGTTGGGCTACAAGCGCAGCGCCAACCGACGAGAGGAATTTCAAGTCGAGGAATGGACCTACGGGCCCAACGGCGGGATGTACCAGTACCTGCGTTTTGAAGGTAATCGTTTGAAGCAGATCACCAGCAAGCGCGGCAACTGAACCCACCACAACTCAATGTGGGAGCGAGCCTGCTCGCGAAGGCGGATTAACGTTCAACACATCTGTTGGCTGAAAGTCCGCTTTCGCGAGCAGGCTCGCTCCCACAGTTGTTTTAGGTCGCCCACAATAGAACAGGCCCCGACACGAATGCCGGGGCCTGTAATGGCCACATCCTTATGGCCTTTCGCATGAACTCTCCTGAGGCGGCAGGCGTATTGCTCGGCCCGCCTGTCGCGCCTTCTCCCAGTCCAGGCGAGAAGTCTTGCCTTACTCGGCTTTCAGGCCGTCAGCGGACACCGCTTTGACGCCTTTGATTTTCTTGGCAATGGCCACCGCAGTAGTTTTCTGAGCGTCGGTCACCGCAACGGTGGACGACAGGGACACAACGCCTTTGTTGGTTTCGACTTTGATATCGGTACCAGGAATGCCTTTTTCAGTCACCAGGTCTGTTTTGACTTTGGTGGTGATCCAGGTATCGGAAACATCCTCTTTCGCTTCAGTAACCTCACCAGCGGCCAGCATCATAGGTGCTTGAGTGGCTTGGGTCTGAGCAAATGCAGTGTTGGCCATGGTCAGGGTCAGCGCGGTAGCAGTAGCGGCAGCGATAGCGAACTTCTTCATACGAGTAACTCCTGTTTTTCATAAAGTCTGCTGCGTGTCTTGTCAGCAGGGTTACTGGAGATATTGCGAACGCTGTGCCAACTTTGAAATCGACAATAAATCGTTATAAATCATTAACTTATAAAAATGATCAATTTTCGGAATCATGCAAATTGCATGAGTTGGAAATTATCGACATGCAAGTTGCGGGTTTTGCCGCAGGCCTAAGGCCATGAATTGTCGGGATTTTCTTGCCGGCGTGATGACCATTGAATTTCAGACAAAAAATACCCCGCCATTTAGGCGGGGTAGGTGCAGCAGGCGCTAACTCAAACGCCTGGGCAGCTAGGAGTCGAATAGTCCTTGGCGGCAGTAGTTGCGCAAGTCCAACCGGCAGTCGCGCTACGAGAAATGGTAATGGTCTTGCCCAGTACAGGCGCCGGGGCATTGATCAGCGTACATACGATGGTTCCGGTACCAGCGGCAACAGTCCCCGTCACTGCAAGGTTGCAGTTCTGAGTAGCAGCAACTGTCGCATTGACGTTGGCAAGGGTCGGATCGGCGGACCCTGCATTAATGACATCTTCATAAGGCACTTTCAGCGCCGAGACTTCGGCAATACCCGCCGTCACTTTGGCCCGGGCCTGATACTTGGAGTACTGCGGCAACGCAAACGTCGCCAGAATCCCGATGATCGCCACCACGATCAGCAGCTCGATCAGGGTAAAACCTTTTTGAGTCTTCATAGACAAGCTCCATGCATGAGTCGAAATCTCATGATCTGAATTAGCCGCAGCACAGCCCATGCCAAGCGCCGCGCCCCCTGTTGGCGGGACGCGAGGCGAGTGCAACGCCCTTTCCTACCCCCGGAATCCGCACTATCTGACACTTTTTGTCACCTGAACGCCGCTGGTTTGGTTCCTCCGCTTGACTAGGCTATAAGTCATGAACTGTCTGCGTCCGGTATCCCAATGAATGACATCGTCCTTAGCGGTCTGGCCAAGCAACTGGTCCTGGCCGAGCTGCTCACTGACAAAAGCGCGCAACAGGCGTATCAGCAAGCCCAACGCAACAAAATCTCCCTGGTCAGTTTTCTGGTGCAGAACAAACTGGTGAAGAGTCGCCAGATCGCCGAGATCGCTTCAGAACACTTCGGCATGGCCTTGCTCGACCTCAACTGTCTGGAAAAAGAAACCCAACCCAGGGGGCTGGTCAGCGAGAAGCTGATTCGCCAGCACCACGTGCTGCCCCTCTGGCGGCGCGGCAACAAGTTGTTTGTGGGCGTTTCCGACCCGAGTAATCAGCAAGCCATCAATGATATCCAGTTCAGCACCGGGCTGAATACCGAAGCCATTCTGGTGGAGGACGACAAGCTCAGCGACGCCATCGAAAAATTCTTCGATACCCAAGGCACCGGCATGGAAGACATGGCCGACGTTGACCTCGATGGCGTGGACATCGAGTCGATCGATGACAATAAACAGGACGCCATCGCCGGACAGGATGCCGATGACGCGCCCGTGGTGCGCTTCGTCCACAAGATGCTGCTGGACGCGATCAAAAGCGGCTCTTCCGACCTGCATTTCGAGCCCTACGAAAAAACCTACCGCGTGAGGATGCGCACCGACGGTATTTTGCGTGAGGTCGCCAAGCCACCGATTCACTTGGCCAATCGCATCGCCGCGCGGCTGAAAGTCATGGCCAGTCTCGACATCTCCGAACGGCGTCGGCCCCAGGACGGGCGGATCAAGATGCGCCTGTCCAAGAGCAAATCCATCGACTTTCGGGTCAATACCCTGCCGACCCTGTGGGGCGAGAAAGTGGTGATCCGGATCCTCGACCCGTCCAGCGCTCAAATGGGCATCGACGCTCTCGGCTATGAGCCCGATCAGAAAGACCTGTACATGGCCGCCCTCAAGCAGCCACAGGGGATGATTCTGGTAACCGGGCCGACCGGCTCGGGCAAGACCGTGTCGCTCTACACCGGGCTGAACATTCTCAACACCGTGGACATCAACATCTCCACCGCCGAAGACCCGGTGGAGATCAACATGGAAGGCATCAACCAGGTCAACGTCAATCCCAAACAGGGAATGGACTTCGCCCAAGCGCTACGCTCATTTCTGCGTCAGGATCCGGACGTGATCATGGTCGGCGAGATCCGCGACCTCGAAACCGCCGAAATCGCCATTAAAGCAGCCCAGACCGGACACCTGGTGCTGTCGACCCTGCACACCAACAGCGCCGCCGAAACCCTGACTCGCCTGCACAACATGGGCATTGCGGGGTTCAACATTGCCACCTCGGTCAGCCTGATCATCGCCCAGCGCCTGGCGCGCAAACTGTGCAGCCATTGCAAGAAACCCATCGAGATTCCCCGGGAGGCGCTGCTGAAGGAAGGCTTTCCCGAGGAACGCATCGGCTCATTCACGATCTATGAGCCTGTCGGTTGCGATCAGTGCAACGGCGGTTACAAAGGGCGAGTCGGGATTTATGAAGTGGTGAAAAACACACAGGACCTGCAACGGTTGATCATGGCCGAAGGCAATTCACTGGAAATCGACAGTCAGATGCGTAAAGACGGCTTCAACGACCTGCGCACGTCAGGCCTGCTCAAGGCCATGCAAGGCATCACCAGCCTTGAAGAAATCAACCGGGTCACCAAGGACTGAATATGGCGGTCAAAGCAGCAAAAATCAGCGTCTATGCCTGGGAAGGCACAGACCGCAAAGGCACCAGAATGACCGGCGAGTTGAGCGGCCAGAATCCGGCGTTGATCAAGGCCCAATTGCGCAAGCAGGGCATCAACCCCGGCAAGGTACGCAAGAAATCCACCTCGATTTTCAACCTCGGCAAGCGCATCAAGGCCCAGGACATCGCTCTGTTCACCCGACAGATGGCGACCATGATGAAGGCCGGCGTACCGCTGCTGCAGTCCTTCGACATCATCGGTGAAGGCTTCGATAACCCGGCCATGCGCACACTGGTTGACGAGGTGAAACAGGAAGTCGCGGCGGGTAACAGCTTCGCCGCCTCCCTGCGCAAAAAACCTCAGTATTTCGATGAGCTCTACTGCAACCTGGTCGATGCCGGCGAGCAGGCCGGTGCCCTCGATACCCTGCTGGAGAGAGTGGCGACCTATAAGGAAAAAAGCGAAAGCCTCAAGGCCAAGATCAAGAAAGCCATGACCTACCCACTGGCAGTGGTGTTCGTCGCAATCATTGTGACGGGGATTCTGCTGGTCAAAGTGGTGCCGCAGTTCGAATCGGTGTTCAAAGGGTTTGGTGCCGAATTGCCAGCCTTCACAGTGATGGTCATCGGTCTTTCGGAGTTCATGCAGGATTGGTGGTGGGCGATGCTCGGCGTGCTGATCGCGGCCATCTTCGGTGTGCGCCATGCGTTTAAAAGGTCGCAAGGCTTTCGGGACCGAACGGACACCTGGCTGCTGAAACTGCCGCTGATTGGCACGCTGATGTACAAGTCCGCCGTGGCCCGTTACGCCCGCACGCTGTCGACTACCTTTGCGGCAGGTGTGCCGCTGGTGGAAGCCCTGGATTCGGTGGCCGGCGCTACCGGCAACATCGTGTTCAAGCGCGCGGTGCTGCGCATCAAACAGGACGTATCCACTGGCATGCAGCTGAATTTTTCCATGCGTGCCTCCGGCATTTTTCCGAACATGGCAATTCAGATGACCGCCATCGGTGAAGAGTCCGGCGCGCTGGACGATATGCTCGACAAGGTCGCGAGCTTCTACGAGGACGAAGTGGACAACATGGTCGATAACCTCACCAGCCTGATGGAGCCGTTCATCATGGTGGTGCTGGGTGTTATCGTCGGTGGCCTGGTGGTTGCGATGTACCTGCCCATCTTCCAACTCGGCACAGCGATCTGACATGCCCTTGAACGACATTCTTACCCTCCACCCGTTGGCCTTCGTGATCGCCGCCCTGTTAGTCGGCCTGCTGATTGGCAGCTTTCTCAACGTGGTGGTCTGGCGCCTGCCAAAAATGCTTGACCGCGAATGGCATGAGGAGGCCCGTGAAGTGTTGGGCTTGCCAGGCGAAACACCGCTGCCGACCTTCAACCTGATGCGGCCCCATTCCCAGTGCCCACATTGCGGCCATCGAATCCGCGCCTGGGAAAACATTCCGCTGCTCAGTTATCTGTTTTTGCGGGGTCGATGCTCGAACTGCACGGCAGCCATCAGCAAACGCTACCCGCTGACCGAACTGGCCTGTGGTCTGCTCTCGGCGTTTATCGCCTGGCATTTCGGTTTCGGCTGGCAAGCCTGCATGGCGCTGCTCCTGAGTTGGGGGTTGCTGACGATGAGCCTGATCGACGCCGAGCACCAACTGCTGCCGGATGTGCTGGTGCTGCCGCTGATATGGCTGGGGCTGATCGTCAACAGTTCCGGGCTCTTCGTGTCCTTGCATGACGCGTTGTGGGGCGCGGTGGCCGGTTATATGGCGTTGTGGTCAGTGTTCTGGCTGTTCAAGCTGATCACCGGCAAGGACGGCATGGGCCACGGTGATTTCAAGCTGTTAGCGATGTTCGGCGCCTGGGGTGGCTGGCAGATATTGCCAATGACCCTCCTGTTATCGTCGATGGTGGGCGCCGTTGTCGGCGTGATTTTGCTGCGTTTGCGCAATGCGAAAACCTCCACGCCGATCCCCTTCGGACCCTTTCTGGCAATTGCCGGCTGGATTGCCTTGCTCTGGGGTGGTCAAATAACCGACTTCTATTGGCAGTCTGTCGGTTTGAAATGAATACCCCTGTGGAAAAACCCTGGATTCTCGGCCTGACCGGCGGCATCGGCAGCGGCAAAAGCGCGGCTGCCCAGCACTTCATCGACCTGGGCGTGCACGTGGTGGACGCCGACCATGCGGCACGTTGGGTGGTGGAGCCGGGGCGTCCGGCGCTGGCCAAAATAGCCGAACACTTCGGCCCCGGCGTATTGCAAGCCGACGGACAGCTGGATCGCGCGGCGCTGCGCAAACTGATCTTCGAAGTGCCAGACGAACGCCGCTGGCTCGAAGCGTTGCTGCATCCGCTGATCGCCAAGGAAATCGCCGATCATCTGGCCAAGGCACAATCGCCTTACGCGATTCTGGTTTCGCCGCTGCTGATCGAGTCCGGGCAGTACGCCATGACCCAACGGGTTCTGGTGATCGATGCCCCGGAACAACTACAGATTGAGCGCACCCTGCAGCGTGATCAGACCAGCGAGCAACAGGTCCAGGCGATCCTCAAGGCCCAGTCCAGCCGACAGGACCGCGTGAGCCATGCCGACGATGTGGTGGTCAACGACCGCGACCTCGCCTGGCTGCACAGCGAGGTCGAACGCCTGCATCACTTTTACCTTACTTTGCGTGGAGGCCAGTCATGAGCCAAATCCCGACCGTCGATTGCCCAACCTGCGGCGCCCCTGTTGAATGGAGCCCGGAAAGCAGATTCCGGCCATTCTGTTCGGACCGTTGCAAGCTGATTGACCTGGGCGCCTGGGCCTCGGAAGAACACAAGATTCCAGTCAGCCCGGATGCCGAAGACGACCTGTTCAGCGAAGACTTCGAGCCGCGTCACTGATCTTCAAGGCCGCATAAAACCGTAGTCCTGGTCGTCATCGAGGTTTTCCGCAAGAAAACGCAACTCATCGGCCAGGTCTTCGGCGCTGCGCACTGCCTTGCTCTGTTGCACCACTGCACTGAGCAAGGCGCGCAGGCTCAATCCCGGATCAAAGCCCACTTCCTGCGCCCCATTCAGACTTTGACGCAACTCCTGCCTTGCCCATTCGTAGACACTCATTTCGATGCTCCTGAAGATTTTCCAGAGCATGAATTCGTGAGCGATTTTTGCCTTTGATGTGGATCAAGATTTGGGATCGTCGTCTTTCCAGGGTGCCGAAAGGTAGCGCGTGCGATTGAACGTCTCCAGCCACTCGGGGCAAAACACCACCAGCGCACTGACCACCATGCCGTTGATGAACGCTTCGGGGAAAATCAGCAGCCACAGATATCCGACAAAATCTTCCAGCCAATAGGGCATGGCAAAACGTTCGTTGAACCACAGCAACCACAGCGCCAGCAGCAGACACAACAACGCCGACAGCGCCGCTGCAAAAAATCCGGACACGAAGATATACACAAAGGGATTACGCGGTTGCGCTCGCTCCACCAGGATCGCGCAACACTCGGTGACCAGCACCGGCAGCAGAATCAGCAGCGCGCCGTTGACCCCCATCGCCGCCAGATCCTGCCGCCCGAGCAGCACGAGTCCCACTTGCGCGACCAACCCGCCGACAATCGCCAGCGGCCAGTCGAGCAGCAGGGTCACCGCGGTCATGCCGATAAAGTGGTAGGACACGCCGGTGTCGAAGTCTTGTCGCACCAGCCAGAGCATGAACAGCGCGAACACCGTGCCGAACAACAGATGCTGGCGGCGACTGTCGCTGAACAATTCGACCCACGGTGCTCGCGCAACGGCCCAGATCAGCACCGGCACATAGATCAACCACCCCGCCGTGAGGGTTTCAGGTGACAGCAGTTCGGCGCCAATCATGGCCGTGCCTTCTTCGGCGCCAGGGCCCATATAAGCGCAAGACTACACAGCAACACTGTTCTATATTTCACGCGTGTCTCCCGTGGTGATAGCTCTCAGTCTATACCGGCGTCTCTGACTGGCTGCGTCGCGCGTCTACCCCGGCGAATAGAGAACCCGAGGGAACGAAAAAAGTTACGCAAACTTTACGAGACAAAATGACAAGCCGATCGATACTGCGCGGCGCTAACAAGACAGGCGTTGTTTATGTCCTTTGCGGTACTGCGGCTTATCGGTTTCATCCTGGGTATTTTTTTGATCACATTGGCAGTGAGCATGGCGATACCCATGCTCACGCTGGTGATCTATGAACGCAACGATGATATGTCGGCCTTTCTGTGGTCGAGTCTGATCACGGCGGTGTCCGGACTGCTGTTGATTAACAAGGGACGTCCTGAGGACGCTCAGTTGCGCCCCCGCGATATGTACATGCTGACGACCGCCAGTTGGGTAGTCGTCTGCATGTTCGCCGCATTGCCCATGGTCCTGATCCAGCACATCAGCTACACCGACGCGTTTTTTGAAACGATGTCCGGCATCACCACCACCGGATCGACCATCCTGACCGGCCTGGATACCGCCTCTCCCGGATTGCTGATCTGGCGTTCAATGCTGCATTGGCTGGGCGGGATCGGCTTCATCGGCATGGCCGTGGCCATCCTGCCGCTATTGCGGGTCGGGGGCATGCGGCTGTTTCAGACCGAATCATCCGATTGGTCAGAGAAGGTCACACCACGCTCCCACGTCGCCGCCAAATATATTCTTGGGCTGTATATCGGGCTTACCGGTCTCTCCACGCTGGCCCTGTGGATAGCCGGGATGACGCCGTTCGAAGCCGTTAACCATGCAATGTCATTGATTTCCACGGGAGGTTTTTCGACCTCCGATGCTTCTCTGGCCCACTGGCCACAACCGGCCATTCATTGGGTGGCGGTGGTTGTCATGATTCTCGGCAGCCTGCCTTTTACGCTGTATGTGAGCACGTTGCGCGGGAATAAACGGGCCTTGCTCAACGATCACCAGGTACGCGGGTTCATTGGCTTTTTGCTCATTACCTCGCTGCTGGTCGGCACCTGGTTGTGCTTGCACAGCCAGTACGGCTGGTGGGAGGCGTTTCGGATCGTGGCGGTCAACGTGACTTCGGTGGTCACGACGACCGGTGTGGCGCTGGGGGATTACACGTTATGGGGCAGTTTTTCCGTGTTGCTGTTTTTTTATCTGACCTTTGTCGGCGGCTGCTCCGGCTCCACCGCTGGCGGTCTTAAAATCTTCCGTTTTCAAGTGGCGGGCGCCCTGCTCATGGGCAGCCTGAAACAATTGATTCATCCTCGCGCCGTCATCCAGAAAAAATACAACAACCACCCCATCGACGAAGATATCGCCCGTTCGCTCCTGACGTTTTCTTTCTTTTTCACCATCACCATCGGGGCGATCGCCATGGGCTTGGCGCTCATCGGCCTGGACTGGACCACGGCATTGAGTGGCGCGGCCACCGCCGTCTGTAACGTGGGACCTGGCGTTGGCTCGATCATTGGCCCGGCAGGTAACTTCTCGACACTGCCCGATGCCGCCAAATGGCTGCTGACCATTGGCATGCTGCTGGGAAGACTGGAGATCCTCACCGTTCTGGTGCTGTTCATCCCGGTTTTCTGGAAATACTAGTCCCAACGACCAATGGTGATTCATTGCCTGGACTCCGCTTGTCCACCGCGTTTGCGCACTTGCGCTGGGTGCGTCGAGCCCGGTAAGCCGAACACCCGCAAGTTATTGAGCAGATCCCTAATCACTGGCACGCTGCAGGACTCACACGATCATTCGTTTCGCCTGTTTTTTTTCAGGGTTCATAGCAGCGTCCATGTGTAGCTGAGGATCAAGCGGTTCTCGTCGATATCACTGCGGTAGTTGGAGCGAGCCATCGCGTTGCGCACGCGGATCCCGAGGCCTTTGAGGCTGCCGCTCTGCAGCACATAGCCGATGTCCAGATCACGCTCGCGGTCCTTGCCCTCGAACCCTTTGCCGGTATCGACATTGTTGCCGGTGATGTAGCGCACGGTGCTGGTCAGCCCCGGCACGCCGAGGGCCGCAAAATCGTAGTCGTAACGCGCCTGCCAAGAGCGCTCATCGGTGAAGGCGAACTCGTAGGTCGGCACCTCGTTACCCAGTGGGCTGATGTTGGCAAACACTCGCGGGAAGGCGCTGTCGCCGAACATGCCCTGATAGCCGACATAGAACGTGTGACCGCCGCGCTTGGCCGACAGCAAGGAGAAGAACGCCTGGTTGTCGATGTTGCCCAGCAGTTTTTTACCGTCTTCGCGCGAATCGTAATACCCAAGGTTGGCGCCCAGAATCCAGTTACCGAGTGGCTCGCTGTGCTTGAGGCCGAGAAATCGCTGGTTGTAAATATTTTCCAGTTGCCCGAACCAGGCGCTGACCGAGCTGCGTTTATCGTTGAAAGCGTAATCGGCGCCGGCAAAGTTGAAGCCATCGCTGCTGACCTGACGCTGCGGTACATGACCGAGCATGGCTTGCATCTTTTCGTCGCCAGCCTCGTTGCGCAGGCTGGTCGAATTCAAGTGACCACCTTGCAACGTCAGGCCATTGATCTCGTTCGAGCTGATGCTCGCGCCCTGATAGCTGGGCGGCAGCAAACGGATATCGCTGAAGGCCAGCACCGGCAGGTTGGGTTGCAGCTCAC
This sequence comes from Pseudomonas sp. LS2P72, assembly GCF_054897865.1. NCBI lineage: Bacteria > Pseudomonadati > Pseudomonadota > Gammaproteobacteria > Pseudomonadales > Pseudomonadaceae > Pseudomonas > Pseudomonas sp. LS2P72. Next base: position 1,474,016 of record NZ_CM142708.1, on the reverse strand, counting down.
CCACCTTCAATTCGGTTTTGGAGAAACGCACCTTCAACGCGCCTTCCAGTCGGCTGTAATCATTCGCCGCGCGCCCGTCATCCTGCACCGGAAGCAAACCGGTATTGACCCGGTCCGGGCTGCTGTCGAGTTTGAGGCCGAGCAGGCCAATGACATCCACACCAAAACCGATGGGACCCTGGGTGTAACCGGATTTGACGTTGAGAATGAAGCCCTGCGCCCACTCTTCAGCCTTCGATTGTTGGTTGGCCCCGACGATGTCGGAAAAGTCCCGGCTGAAGTAGTAATTGCGCGCTTGCAAGGTGGCGGTGGTGCCTTCGATGAAGCCACTCTCGGCCGCCATCGCACCGGCGGAGAAACTCGAGACGACAGCCATGGACAACACTGAACCGGTTGTTGGAAGAATCTGTTTCATCGTTTTATCTCTTATTTTTATTGATCGACAGGTTGAAGTGCTTCAGCCACAGCGGATTCGCGGCGGGGAACGGGACGACGGGCGTTTAACAACACGTGCGTGACCATGCCGAAAATCAGCCCCCAAAAAGCAGCGGACAAACCCAGCAACGACATGCCCGACGCGGTGGTCAGAAAAGTCACCAACGCGGCTTCGCGATCATTCGGCACGGCCATTGCGCCAGCCAACGCCCCGGCAATCGCAGCAAACAGCGCCAGCCCGGCCAAGGCCGCGATCAGTTCTTTGGGGAACGCCGAAAACAGTGAAACCAGGGTGGCGCCGAAGATCCCCAGCACCAGGTAACACAGCCCGCCCACAACCCCGGCCACATAGCGTTTGCCGGGGTCTTCATGGGCCTCGCGCCCGGTACAAATCGCCGCGGTGATGGCGGCCAGATTCAGTCCATGGCAACCGAACGGCGCCAACAGCGCCGTGCCCACCGCACTGCTGGCGATGATCGGGCCGGCCGGTGTTGCGTAACCGCTGGCGCGCAGCACTGCCATGCCGGGAACGAACTGGCCGGTCAGCGCCACCATCACCAGCGGCAAGGCGATATTCAGGGTCGCGCTCAGGCTGAACGCGGGCGTGATCCACACCGGCGTGGCCAACCCGATCACCAACGCCTCGCGGTGCAAATCACCGGCGAGAAAAGCCATCGAGCAGCCCACCAGCAGCACCATCAACACCGCATACCGCGGCATCACCCGCTTGCAGATCAGGTACGTGGCGAACATCGCCAGCACCAGCAGCGGCTTGCCCTGCAACGAGACGAATAACCCGGTACCGAAGCTGAACAGAATCCCCGCCAGCATCGCTGCCGCAATCGCCGCCGGCAGTTTTCCGATGATCCGGTCAAACGCCCCCGACACGCCGACCAGAAAGATAATCAGGCTGCTGACCAGATACGCGCCGACCGCTTCCGGCATGGAGATTCCCGGCAACAGCGCCACCAGCAACGCCGAGCCTGGTGCTGACCACGCGATGATCACCGGGACGCGGTAACGCAGGCTCAGACCAATGCCGAGCACGGCACTGCCGATGGAAATCGCCCAGACCCAGGAAGACAGCACCTCCCGCGAGAGGTGTGCGGCCTCGGCGGCCTGAAAGATGATCACCAACGGGCCTGCGTAGGAAATCACCGTGGCGATAAATCCGGCGACTGCCGCAGACAGGGAAAAGTCCCGGACGAACGCTCTCATGAAACGTCGCCAACAGACCCGTCGAGCGAACCGTGGCGCAGGCCCGACAGCGCTTGTTTAGCATTGCGCCGACTGCTGATGGCGAACACGGTCATGGCGATGGCGGCCACCGCACCGGGCAAGGCAAAGGCCATGAAGTTCAGTTGCAGCGGCAGGCTGATCCCGAGCAACGCACCGCCCAGCAGCGGTCCGACGATGGCACCGTTGCGCCCGATACCCGAGGCCCAACCCAAACCGGTGGAGCGAATGGTCATGGAGTAGAACTGCGCGGCGCAGGCGTACAACAGGATCTGCGAGCCGATGGTGGTGGCGCCGGCAATGGCGATCAGCAAGTACAACAGCGGCATCGGGCTGTTGAAACCCAGCAAGGTGATCGACACCGCAGCCACGGCGAAGAACACCGCCAACACCCGTGGCAGGTTGAGTTTGTCTCCCAGCACCCCGCCGCCAACCGCACCGAAAATGGCGCCGAAGTTGAGCACCAGCAGGAACGACAGACTCGAGCCCAGGCTGTAACCGGCGTTGGCCATCAGTTTCGGCAGCCAGGAACTCAAGGCGTAGACCATCAGCAAGCAGCAGAAAAACGCCAGCCACAACATCAGCGTGCGCAGCGCACGACCTTCGCGAAACAGTTGCAACACCGGGGTGCCGGTGCCCTTCACCTCGCTCATGTGCAGCTGATCGCCGGTTTGCGCGACGTAAGCCGGGTCAACCCGCTGCAGGATGTTGCGCGCCTCTACATTGCGCCCCTGACGCAGCATGAAACCCACCGACTCGGGCAGGAAGTACATGATCAGCGGCAGCAACAGCAACGGCAGCACCGCCACGTAAAACACCGACTGCCAGCCAAAGCTCGGGATCAGCACGATACCGAGCCCCGCCGAGAGCATGCCGCCCACCGAGTAGCCGCTGAACATGATCGCCACCAGCGTGCTGCGGATTTTCTTGGGCGCGTACTCGTTCATCAGCGCCACGACGTTGGGCATCACCCCGCCAATGCCAAGCCCGGCAATGAACCGGCACAGACCAAACTCGGTGGGGTTGCGGGCAAAACCATTGAGCACGGTAAAACCGCTGAACAGCATCACGCAGATCGTGATGGCTTTTTTGCGGCCGATCCTGTCCGACAGCGGGCCGAAAAACAGCGCGCCGAACATCATTCCGAACAGTGCATAACTGCCCAGTGCGCCCGCTTGCAGGGGACTGAGCCCCCACTCTTTCATCAGCATCGGCAGCACCACGCCGTAGATCACCAAATCGTAACCGTCGAAAATGATGATCAGGGCACACCAGAACAGCACCATCCAGTGAAAGCGGTTGAATCGTGCGTTGTCGATAACCTCATGTACGTCGATCTTGCGCATGGCATTTATCTCTTGTTGTTATTTTTTAAGAGCGTCGGCAACACGGCTAACGTCCGTACAGCCGAGGGTAAAGGCGACAGGCACGGGGCAATATCCGCTTTGCGCAGATCGCTATCCGTTTTGTGCAATGCCCTGAACCGGGCGTGGGATGAGGAGTGTTGCGGGGATGGCAGACCGCAGATCCGGCAGGTCTGACCCTCTCCGATAAAACTGTCTTCTTTGCGACCGCATTTGAACGCTAAGCTTGGGCTTATGGATGACTCAGATTATTTACGCCTGCTGACCATCGCGGCCGAGCAAGCCAACGCGTTCCTGTCCAATGCCCGCAAATGGGAGCGTGAGCGTTGGGTCTGCCAGCGCCTGCTGCAAGGCCTGAACATTCCCTATCGCGCCGACGAATTCGCCCCGGCCGGGGAGCCGCCGGACGTGCTGTTTCGTGACGCCAGTTTCGAAGTGTTTTTCGTGCTAGATGAAGGCCGGCGCCTCAACGACGAATGGCGCGATGAACTGCAACGCCGGCGCAGCGCGTTTTCCCTGAGTTCGCTGGTGCGCCGCGAGGCCAAGCCCCGGCGCATTCCTGCCAATGAATTCTTGATGAGGCTGGCACCGACTTTGCGCAAAAAAGCCCACAACTACAAAGAACGCGGCATGGACCTGGGCGAACTGGACATCATCGCCTTCGCCAGTCTCAAGCGCGAAGTGCTGGACCTCAACAGCCACTTCCCGCCGCCGACCGAATACCTGCGTCAGGGCTGGCGCTCGTTGTCGCTGGTCGGTCCGACCTTCGCCCGTGTGCTGTTCGCGCACCCGGACGCACCGGATTTCCTGCGCAGCAACCTGGGTCGCAGCATTGTTTTCGACGTCGGGATCAGCCTGTGAGTCCATTGCAGGAGCTGATTGCCGAAGTGCCGCAAACCGGTCGCGTTCGCTGGATCGGCGTGCGGCCACAGTCACGTTCTCAAATGATCGAACTCGATGCCGTGGAGGCGAGGCTTGAAGCCGGTTTGACCGGCGATCACGCGCGTCCCGGCATACGCAACGCGCGGCAGGTCACGCTGATTCAATGGGAGCATCTGGCGGTGATCAATTCACTGATGGGCCGGCCGGAAGATAAACCGGTATTGCCTAATGATTTGCGACGCAACCTCGTTATCAGCGGTATCAACCTGTTCAGCCTCAAGGGCCGTCGCTTCAGGATTGGCCAGGCGATTTTCGAAACCACCGGCTGGTGCCAACCCTGCGCCCGCCTCGAGAACAACCTCGGCCCCGGGACCTTTCAGGCCGTTCGCGGACATGGCGGAATCACTGCCCGGGTGTTACAAAGTGGAATCATTCGCCTGGACGATACGGTGAGCGTCGAGCCCATTCCTGCCAGCGGCTATGCTCCGTTCAATGTGGGCTAACGTGTTGCACAGCAGCCTGCTTGTAGCTTCTACACATTTAGCAACGTCTACCCCTGACGAGGCCCAATATGACCAGCCGCCTGAACCCCGACGACCAAAAGCATGTCGAAGAGTACCTGCAACTGTCCCAGCACCAAGTCGAGCGCCGGCCTTTTCGGCCGTGGATGCTCCTGGTGGTGGTGTTGGCAGTGACCATTGGTTTAGGCCTGTTGAGCCGATTTATCAGTTACCTGACGCTATGAGCTGCATCGCGCTCGCTCGGGTAATTGCACCGATTTCTTTTAGCCTTGCGAGATATCCCCATGACTCATCGTATTGTCATCGTTGGCGGCGGCGCCGGCGGTCTGGAGTTGGCTACCCGTCTGGGTAAGACTCTGGGCAAGCGCGGCACGGCCAGTGTGATGCTGGTCGACGCGAACCTGACCCACATCTGGAAACCGCTGTTGCATGAAGTGGCGGCAGGTTCCCTGAACTCTTCCGAAGACGAACTCAACTATGTTGCCCAGGCAAAATGGAACCACTTCGAGTTCCAGCTGGGGCGCATGAGCGGGCTTGATCGCGCACAGAAAAAAATCCAGCTGGCCGCCACCTACGACGAAGCGGGCATTGAATTGGTCCCGGCGCGCGAAGTCGGTTACGACTCGCTGGTGATCGCGGTCGGCAGCACCACCAACGATTTCGGCACACAGGGCGCGGCGCAACACTGCCTGTTCCTCGACACCCGCAAACAGGCTGAGCGCTTCCACCAGCAATTGCTCAACCACTACCTGCGCGCCCATGCCGGGCAGACCGACAAAGTCGAACAGATCAGCGTGGCGATCGTCGGCGCGGGTGCTACCGGGGTCGAGCTGGCCGCAGAACTGCACAACGCCGCGCATGAATTGGCCGCTTATGGTCTTGACCGGATCAAACCGGAAAACATGCACATCACGCTGATCGAAGCCGGGCCACGGGTGCTGCCCGCCCTGCCGGAACGTATCGGCGGGCCTGTGCATAAAACCCTGGAGAAACTCGGGGTCAACGTCATGACCAATGCCGCCGTCAGTGAAGTGACGGCCGACAGCCTGATTACCGCCGATGGCAAAGTCATCAACGCCAGCCTGAAAGTCTGGGCCGCCGGGATTCGTGCACCGGGTTTCCTCAAGGACATCGATGGCCTGGAGACCAACCGGATCAATCAATTGCAAGTGCTGCCGACCCTGCAAACCACCCGCGACGAGAACATCTTCGCCTTCGGTGACTGCGCGGCCTGCCCGCAGCCGGGCACCGATCGCAATGTGCCGCCGCGCGCGCAGGCGGCTCATCAGCAGGCTTCGTTGCTGGCCAAATCGCTGAAACTGCGGATCGAAGGCAAACCTCTGCCTGCGTACAAATACACCGACTACGGCTCGCTGATCTCGCTCTCGCGTTTTTCGGCTGTGGGTAACTTGATGGGCAACCTCACCGGCAGCGTGATGCTTGAAGGCTGGCTGGCGCGGATGTTTTACGTGTCGCTGTATCGCATGCACCAGATGGCACTGTATGGCGCGTTCCGTACGGCGATGTTGATGTTGGGGAGCAAGATCGGGCGCGGGACTGAGCCGCGACTGAAGCTTCACTAACACCCAATCCCCTGTGGGAGCGAGCCTGCTCGCGATAGCGGCATGACATTCAGCGTATGTGTTGAATGTTAGTGCCAATCGCGAGCAGGCTCACTCCCACAGTTGATCTCCATTGATTTGGAGATCTGTGTCTCACTGTATCTCCCCCGCCGTTTCATCCCCTTCGCTTACAAACTCCCCCTTGCGCGACACAGTAGCGATACACCACGCCCGCTAAATGGCCACACCCGAGCAAGGCACCCCGCCCGCTACGGTTGTCGCCGCACTTACGTGGCGTCCTTTATCGAACGGTTGTGTCGTGCAACCCAGGAGTATTGAAATGTCCCGTACCACCAAAAACACTATCGGTTTGCTCGGCGCTGTTTTGGCCGGTGGCATGATGTTGTCCGGCTCTGTGTTCGCCGCGCAACCTCTGACTCAGGGCTATCTGTTGGCCTCGGCCGAACAGGTCGTGAAGACGCCTGAAGGTAAATGTGGCGAAGGCAAGTGTGGCGATGCGTCGATGGCTAAAACCGACACCGATGACGACGGCAAGGTCTCCCGTGCGGAATTCCTGAAAGTGGCGCCCAAGGCCAACTTCGACAAGATCGACACCAACCATGACGGCCAAATTGACGAACAAGAGGCTTTTGATAACGTGAAAGCCAACTACGAAAGCAATGGCAAAAAAATGCCGAAGGGCTTGTTCGAGCACCTGAAAGACAATAGCTAAGTTGCTGTAGTCCAGGCCCTGCTTCTTCATCGAGAAGCGGGGCTTTTTTTATTTCGCCAGCCCGTCGCCTCGTTATCGGCAAGATTTCTCGAAGACAAAAAAAATCCCCGTATCTTTCGATACGAGGATTTTTAATATGGTCGGGGTAAGGGGATTCGAACTCCTGACATCCTGCTCCCAAAGCAGGCGCGCTACCGGACTGCGCTATACCCCGGTAATAAAAAGGCGACTTTTAAAAAGTCGCCTTCTTCGATCAGTGCTTTTGGCCTCTGATCTTAAGATCTGATCCCAGCGTGAACTGGTTTCAAAAATGGTGGGTCGTGTGGGATTCGAACCTACGACCAATTGGTTAAAAGCCAACTGCTCTACCAACTGAGCTAACGACCCAAAAATGGTCGGGGTAAGGGGATTCGAACTCCTGACATCCTGCTCCCAAAGCAGGCGCGCTACCGGACTGCGCTATACCCCGGCTTGAAATTGGCTCCGTGACCAGGACTCGAACCTGGGACCCAATGATTAACAGTCATTTGCTCTACCGACTGAGCTATCACGGAACTACATATTTCAATTTACAACGATGAAGCTTTACTGCGTTCTCTTCGACTCGTTCGCATCGCTGCGTTCGTGTGTCTGAGGCGCGCTATTCTACAATCTTAAGCACCTCTGTCAACCCCCTAAATTGCTTTCAAGTTAATGATTTGCAACTTATTTCAGATTCCTGCTTGGGGAGCTGGAACCCTTCAGGGCGACTTACTGCGGGGCGCACTTTACAAGCCTTTTCCTTTCAGTTCAACAGCCTGGCGAAAAAAAGGCCTCGCAATGCGAGGCCTTCTTTTATTGCACTGCCGCCGAGCGTCAGACGAAAACGATTTCGTCGTTTTCCACGGTGCCCTTGGCGGTATCGCCCGGCATGAAACGACCGGACAGAATCAGCTGCGCCAGCGGGTTCTCGATCCAGCGCTGGATCGCTCGTTTGAGCGGCCGTGCGCCGTAAACCGGGTCGTAACCCACCGCGATCAGCTTATCCATGGCCTCAGGACTGAGATCAAGCTTCAACTCGCGCTCGGTCAGGCGACTGCGCAGGCGACCCAACTGGATCTCGGTAATGCCCGCGATCTGATCCCTAGCCAACGGCTCGAAGATCACCACTTCGTCGACCCGGTTGATGAACTCCGGCCGGAAGTGCGTGGAAATCGCATCCATTACCGCCGCACGCTGCGCCTCGCGATCACCGACCAGTTCCTGGATCTGCACCGAACCCAGGTTGGAGGTCATGACAATCACGGTGTTCTTGAAATCCACCGTGCGGCCATGACTGTCGGTCAGTCGGCCATCTTCCAGCACTTGCAGCAAGATGTTGAAGACGTCCGGGTGGGCCTTCTCGACCTCGTCCAGGAGGATCACCGAATACGGCTTGCGACGCACCGCCTCGGTCAGGTAACCGCCCTCTTCATAGCCTACGTAGCCTGGTGGCGCCCCGATCAGACGAGCCACGGAATGTTTTTCCATGAACTCGGACATGTCGATCCGCACCATCGCCTCTTCCGTATCAAAGAGGAACTCGGCCAGCGCCTTGCACAGCTCGGTTTTACCGACACCGGTCGGGCCGAGGAACATGAACGAGCCGCTCGGGCGATTCGGATCGGACAACCCGGCACGGGAACGCCGCACGGCATTGGAAACGGCAATCACCGCTTCGTCCTGGCCGATCACACGTTGGTGCAACAGGCTTTCCATCTTCATCAGCTTGTCGCGCTCGCCTTCGAGCATTTTCGACACCGGAATGCCGGTCCACTTGGACACGACTTCAGCGATCTCTTCTTCAGTCACCTTGCTGCGCAGCAACTGGTTTTCAGTTTTGCCGTGCTGGTCGACCATTTGCAGGCTGCGCTCCAGGTCCGGGATGATCCCGTACTGCAACTCGGCCATGCGGTTCAAGTCGCCTTTGCGGCGCGCGGCTTCCAGTTCCTGACGGGACTGTTCGATTTTCTGCTGGATCTGCGCAGAGCCCTGTACTTCGGCTTTTTCCGCGCTCCAGATTTCTTCGAGGTCCGAGTACTCACGTTCGAGGCGGACGATTTCTTCCTGGAGTTTTTCCAGACGTTTTATCGCGGCTTCGTCGCTTTCTTTCTTCAGCGCCTGGGATTCCACCTTCAACTGAATCAGACGACGCTCCAGACGATCGAGCACTTCCGGCTTGGAGTCGATCTCCATGCGGATGCGGCTGGCCGCTTCGTCGATCAGGTCGATGGCTTTGTCCGGCAGCTGACGGTCCGTGATGTAGCGATGACTGAGCTTGGCCGCTGCGATGATCGCGCCGTCGGTGATCGCCACCTTGTGGTGAACCTCGTAGCGCTCTTTCAGGCCACGCAGAATCGCGATGGTGTCTTCTTCGCTCGGCTCGTCCACCAGCACTTTCTGGAAGCGCCGTTCGAGGGCGGCATCCTTCTCTATATATTGGCGGTACTCGTTGAGCGTGGTCGCGCCGACGCAGTGCAACTCACCGCGCGCCAACGCCGGCTTGAGCATGTTGCCCGCGTCCATCGAGCCTTCGCCCTTACCGGCGCCGACCATGGTGTGCAGTTCGTCGATGAACAGAATGATCTGCCCTTCCTGCTTCGACAGTTCGTTGAGCAGGGATTTGAGGCGTTCTTCGAACTCGCCACGGTACTTGGCACCGGCAATCAGCGATCCCATGTCCAGGGACAGCAGGCGTTTGCCTTTCAGTCCATCCGGTACTTCGCCGTTGATGATGCGCTGGGCCAGTCCTTCGGCGATGGCGGTCTTACCCACGCCAGGCTCACCGATCAGCACCGGGTTGTTCTTGGTGCGGCGCTGCAGGACCTGAATGGTCCGGCGAATTTCGTCATCACGGCCGATCACCGGATCGAGCTTGCCTTCTTCGGCACGCTTGGTCAGGTCGACGGTGTATTTATCCAGTGCCTGGCGCGACTCTTCGTGGTTGGCGTCATTGACGGCCTCACCACCGCGCAGGTTGTTGATCGCGTTTTCCAGGGCTTTTTTGCTCACACCCTGGCCGAGCAACAATTTGCCGAGCTTGCTGTTCTCGTCCATGGCGGCGAGCAACACCAGCTCGCTGGAGATGAACTGGTCGCCCTTCTGCTGGGCCAGGCGATCGGCCTGATTGAGAAGGCGCGCCAGATCCTGCGACATGTTGACGTCGCCGGTCGGGTTCTGGATCTTTGGTAGTTGGTCGAGCTCTTTGGTCAGCTCTTTGCGCAGGCTGTTGACGTCGAAGCCCACCTGCATCAACAGGGGTTTGATCGAACCACCCTGCTGTTCAAGCATGGCTTGCATCAAGTGCGCCGGTTCAATGCCCGGATGATCGAGGCCGACGGCCAGGGATTGGGCGTCGGACAAGGCTAACTGCAACTTGCTGGTTAAACGGTCTATACGCATGGGTCACCTTCCTTTTGAGCAGGCCGGACCTATAAAACATCCTGAATGAAGAAACCTGCCAGATACCGTTATAGATGCGGTCGATTCTGGAAGATTCAAGCGTCAGACAGTTGATGCAGATCAGCGAAGTCTAGCGTTCGTGCCCGGTCTCACGAATACGTTCCTCTTTTGACGAGTGGCTGTTGTCGTCAGGCAAGGCGCCGCGACGAGTCATAGCTCGCTATGGCGAGGAGCGGCAACGCAGCATGACGGCAACAGATGCCGTCAAAAAGGAACAGTATTCGTGAGACCGGGCACTACAGCCAGATCAGGGAGGCAAACCGGCCGGTGCGTGGGCTGCGGCGGTAAGAAAAGAAGCGAGGATCGGTCACGGTGCAGAAACCGCCACCATAAACAGCGGTGACATCTCGAGCCGCCAGACGCAAGCGCGCCAGCTCGTAAATGTCGGCCATGAATCTGCCAGCATTGGCACTGGGCACAAAGGCTTTGGCGGCTTCGGGCAATTGCTCGACGAAGGTTTCGCGCACTTCCGGACCGACTTCAAAGGCATGTGGGCCAATGGCCGGACCGAGCCAGACCAGCACTTCGTCTGATGGCACGGCCAGCGTGTCTAGAGTCGCTTCCAGCACACCCGCCGCCAACCCGCGCCAACCGGCATGGGCTGCCGCGACGCGAGTGCCGGCACGGTCGCAAAACAATGCCGGCAGGCAATCCGCGGTCATCGCCGTGCAGGCGATACCGGGCGTTGCCGTCCAGCTGGCATCGGCAGTGGCCGTCAGGCTTGGGTCTGCGTGGGCCACAGCAATGCCGTGAACCTGCTTTAACCAGGCCGGCTGAATAGAAAAATGATCGGTGAGGCGACGGCGGTTTTCGGCAACAGCTTCGGGGCTGTCATCGACGTGATCGCCGAGGTTGAGGCTGTCGAACGGCGCCAGACTGACGCCGCCCGCACGGGTGGTCACACAGGCTTTCACCCCGGCAGGCGCAGGCCAGTCGGGAATCAGCCAGTCACTCATCCGATGAACGCCTCGCGGTCTTGCTTGAGCAGCGTCAGCAACCAGACGAAATCGTCCGGCAGTGGCGATTCCCAGCTCATGCGTTTACCGGTCGTCGGGTGATCCAGCTCCAGGAACCGCGCATGCAACGCCTGACGTGGAAACGCCTTCAACGATTCGATCATGGTCACACTGGCTGCCGGCGGAATACGGAAACGACCGCCGTAGGCAGGATCTCCGACCAACGGGAAGTTGATGTGAGCCATATGCACACGAATCTGGTGCGTACGACCGGTTTCCAGCTTCACCCGCACGTGGGTGTGGGAGCGGAAACGCTCGAGCACGCGGTAATGGCTGACGGCTTGCTTGCCACCTTCCATCACGGCCATGCGCTGGCGTTGCTGACCGTGACGACCGATCGGCGCGTTGATCTTGCCGCCGGCAGTCACCACACCGATCACGATGCACTCGTAGATCCGGCTTACGCTGCGGCTCTGCAATTGCGTGACAAGCTGTGTCTGCGCCTGAATGGTCTTGGCCACCACCATCAGACCGGTGGTGTCTTTGTCCAGGCGATGCACGATACCGGCGCGGGGCACATTGATGATGTCCGGCACGTGGTGCAGCAAGGCGTTGAGCAAGGTGCCATCAGCGTGACCGGCGGCAGGATGCACCACCAGACCCGCGGGTTTGTTGATCACCAGGATGTCGTCGTCTTCATAGACGATGTCCAGCTCGATGTCTTGAGCGATCCATTCGCCCTGAGCTTCCTGCTCGGCAGTGAGTTCAAGAATGGCACCACCGTGAACAATGTCTCGCGGGCGGATAACCGCCCCATCCACAGTCAGGCGGCCGTCTTTGATCCAGGCGGAAAGGCGCGAGCGCGAGTGCTCAGCGAATAATTGTGCGGCGACTTGATCGAGGCGTTGGCCGCCCAATTCGGACGGCACCTCTGCGCGAAGTTCAATTTTATCGGACATGCTCAGACTAGGCGTCGGCACAGCCTTTGGTTTCGGCTGCGCGCTTGTGGTTAAATACGGCGTCTTTTGCCCCGAGGCTATTCAACGGGGCGCTCATCATAACAGGACGGCCCCGCCCAAGACAGCGGCCGTCATAGGGACGCAAGCCGCCATGCAAGTGAAACACCTGCTGCTGATCGCCATCCTCGCATTGACCGCTGCTTGCTCATCGAAGGAAGTCGTAGACGAAAACCTGAGCGAGGTCGAGCTGTACCAGCAGGCTCAGCACGATCTGGACAACAATAGCTACACCGCCGCCACAGCCAAGCTGAAGGCGCTGGAGTCGCGTTATCCGTTCGGTCGCTACGCCGATCAGGCTCAACTCGAGCTCATCTATGCCAACTACAAAAATACCGAGCCTGAAGCTGCGAAGTCCGCCGCCGAGCGCTTCATTCGCCTGCACCCGCAGCACCCGAACGTGGATTACGCGTATTACCTCAAGGGTCTGACTTCTTTCGACCAGGACGTCGGCCTGTTATCGCGCTTCCTGCCGTTGGACATGACCAAGCGTGACCCGGGCGCCGCTCGCGACTCCTACAACGAGTTCGCCCAGCTGACCAGCCGCTTCCCCAACAGCCGCTACTCGCCGGACGCCAAGCAGCGCATGATCTACCTGCGCAACCTGCTGGCGGCCTACGAGATTCACGTTGCCGACTACTACCTGACCCGTCAGGCCTATGTCGCCGCCGCGAACCGTGGTCGCTACGTTGTGGAAAACTTCCAGGAAACCCCTTCGGTCGGTGATGGCCTGGCGGTGATGACAGAGGCTTACCAGCGTCTGCACCTGGACGACCTGGCAGCCACCAGCCTCGAAACCCTGAAGCTCAACTACCCGAACCATCCAAGCCTTGAAGACGGTCAGTTCAAGCCTTCGGTGGCCGAAGCTGACAACCGTTCGTGGTTGAGCAAAGCCACCTTGGGCCTGATCGAATCCCGTCCACCGCTGCCGCCGGGCGAAACCCGCGCCAACCAGGACGTGCAGAGGCAGTTCCGGGACGCCAAGGACGCGATTCCGAACGATCTCAAGCCTAAAGATGAAAATGGTGACGTGATCGAAGAAGAGGAACACGAGTCCGAAGCCAATAACAGCGACCGCTCGTGGTTCAGCTACATGACCTTCGGCGTGTTTGATTGACACATCGGGTTGTACAAAAAGGAGCCTTTCGAGGCTCCTTTTTTGTGGGCTCGATTATTACGCTGTGCGCTGGTCATGTCCTTGGCTAAACTGGCTCATCACTCGTCGAATAGCTGCTCATCATGCTTCGTTTACTGTTCTGGATCGCCCTGATTGCCGCTGCGGTATGGTTCTGGCGCAAGTTCAAGGGCCAGGCTTCCGTGCCCAAGTCTTCTGCCGAGCTAGAAGCGGCCCCCATGGTCCGCTGCGCCCATTGCGGCGTACACCTGCCACGCGACCGCGCGCTGAGCCTTCAACAACAGTGGTATTGCAGCCAGGCTCATCTTGAGCAAGGCCCGGGTTCCAGTGATCGCTGAGACCTCCCGTCCCGGCAGCAAACAGGCCCAGCGACTGCTGCGCCTCTATCACCTTTACCGTTTGAGCATCGGCATCACCCTGGTGCTGTTGATCTCCAGCAACATGGACAACCAGTTGCTGACGTTCAGCAATGAGGACCTGCTGCGCAGTGGCAGCTGGTTTTACCTGGTGCTGAATATCCTGCTGGTGGTATTTCTCGGGAACACCCGGCGCCCGGCGCAACTGTTCAGCCTGGCGCTGACCGACGTCCTGCTGCTGTGCGGTCTGTTCTACGCCGCCGGCGGTGTGGCCAGCGCCATCGGCAACTTGCTGATCGTATCGGTAGCCATCAGTAACACCTTGTTGCGAGGGCGCATCGGCCTGCTGATTGCCGCCGTTGGCGCGCTTGGCATCGTCGGGCTGAGCTTCCTCCTGAGTTTCAGCCATCCCGCCACCCCCAACGACTATCTGCAAGTCGGCACGCTCGGCGCCCTGTGTTTTGCTGCGGCATTGCTGGTGCAAGGGCTGAGCCGACGCCTGGAGGTCAGCGAAACCCTCGCCGAACAACGGGCCAGCGAAGTCGTCGGCCTGGAAGCCCTCAACGCCCTGATCCTGCAACGCATGCGTACCGGCATCCTGGTACTCGACGACAAGCGGCAGGTTCAACTGGCCAACCACAGCGCCTTGAACCTGTTAGGCAGGGAAGATCTTGCAGGCCAGCTGATCGACGACTACCTGCCCAGCCTGGTCGAACGCCTGCAACTGTGGCTCAACAATCCGACGCTGCGCCCCCAGAGCCTGAAAGTCGCCAGTAGCGGTCTGGAGCTGCAACCGAGCTTCATTGCCCTGGACCAAAGCCCTCACCACCAGACCCTGGTCTTTCTCGAAGACCTCGCGCAAATCGCTCAACAAGCCCAGCAATTGAAGCTCGCCGCCCTCGGTCGCCTGACCGCCGGTATCGCCCATGAAATCCGCAATCCACTGGGCGCCGTTAGTCATGCCGCGCAGCTATTGCAGGAATCAGAGGAACTGAACCGCGCGGATCGACGTCTGACACAGATTATTCAAGACCACTCTCAGCGAATGAATCGGGTAATCGAAAACGTCCTGCAACTGTCACGCCGCCAGCAAACCGTAGCGCAACGGCTTGATCTGAAGCCGTGGCTGGAACGGTTCGTCAACGAAACCCGCGAGGGGGCGACCGAGCATCAGCAGATTCATTTGCGCATCGGTTCAGGAGACTTCAAAACCCTGATGGACCCAGTTCAGCTGACCCAGATCCTCGACAATCTGTTGCGCAATGCCTGGCGCCATAGCGCCTTGAATCACGACTTGGCGCAGGTCTGGCTTGAGTTGTTCGTCGACCCGGACAGCCAGCTGCCAGTACTCGATATCCTCGACGATGGCCCTGGTGTGGCACCGGAGCATCACGTGCATTTGTTCGAACCGTTCTTCACCACTAGCCCCCAAGGCACCGGCCTGGGGCTTTATCTGTCCCGTGAGCTGTGCGAAAGCAACCAGGCCCGCCTAGACTTCAAACCACGCCAAGGCGGCGGCTGCTTTCGTATCACTTTTGCTCACGGACGGAAACAAAGTTGAACATGAGCCCACGGCAAAAAGTCCTGATCGTCGACGACGAACCGGATATCCGCGAACTCCTGGAAATCACCCTGGGACGGATGAAACTCGACACCTTCAGTGCCCGCAACCTCGGCGAAGCCCAGGCCATGCTCTCGCGAGAGACGTTCGACCTGTGCCTGACCGACATGCGCTTGCCGGACGGCACCGGCCTTGAGCTGGTGCAACACATCCAGCAACGCTACCCGAACGTACCGGTGGCGATGATCACCGCTTATGGCAGCCTGGAAACGGCGATCAACGCCCTCAAGGCCGGCGCCTTCGATTTCCTGACCAAACCGGTGGACCTCACTCGCCTGCGGGAACTGGTCAGCAGCGCGCTTCGGTTGCCTGCGCCGGGCGGCACCGGCATCGCCATCGATCGCCGGCTGCTGGGTGATTCGCCACCCATGCGCGCCTTGCGCAAACACATCGACAAACTGGCCCGCAGCCAGGCGCCGGTGTACATCAGCGGCGAATCCGGCAGCGGCAAGGAATTGGTCGCGCGACTGATCCATGAGCAAGGACCGCGCGCCAGCCAACCGTTTATCCCGGTCAATTGCGGGGCGATTCCGTCTGAATTGATGGAGAGCGAATTTTTCGGGCATCGCAAAGGCAGCTTCAGCGGTGCTATCGAAGACAAACCCGGACTGTTCCAGGCGGCCCATGGCGGCACCCTGTTCCTCGACGAAGTGGCTGATTTGCCGCTGGCGATGCAGGTCAAACTGCTTCGGGCAATACAGGAAAAAGCCGTTCGCGGTGTCGGCGAGCAACAGGAGACCGTGGTCGATGTGCGTATCCTTTGCGCCACCCACAAAGACCTCGACGCCGAAGTCTCCGCCGAACGTTTTCGCCAGGATTTGTACTACCGGTTGAACGTGATCGAACTACGGGTGCCGCCCTTGCGCGAACGCCGTGACGACATCGAATCCCTCGCCAGCCACGTGCTCAAACGCCTGGCCATCAGCACTGGCCAGCCCGCTGCAAAACTCCACCCTCAAGCCCTCGACGCGCTGAAAAGCTATCGCTTCCCCGGCAATGTGCGGGAACTGGAGAATGTGCTCGAACGGGCGCACACGTTGTGCGAAAACAAACAAATTGAAGCCAGCGACCTGCGACTGGCCGAAGGCAACTGCAACCCGGAAGGCGGTGTGCCGGACCTGACGCAGATCGACAACCTGGAAGACTACCTGGAAAACGTCGAACGCAACCTTATCCTCCAGGCCTTGGAAGAAACCCGCTGGAACCGCACGGCGGCGGCTCAGCGGTTGAATCTTTCATTCCGGTCGATGCGCTACAGGCTCAAGAAATTGGGACTCGATTGAGTCTCAGATCCGTCCAGCCGGTGCATACGGCGCCGGATCAATGATCGGCTCACGCCCCAGCATCACATCCGCAAACAACTGACACGACGCCGGCGCCAGCACCAAACCATTACGGTAATGCCCGCAATTGAGCCAAAGTCCTTCGAACCCTGGCACCCGACCGATGTAGGGAATGCCTTCCGGTGAGCCCGGTCGCAACCCGGCCCAGTGCCCCACGACCTCGGCATCCGCCAGTGCAGGAATCAACTCCACCGCCGACGCCTTCAGGCTCTCCAGGGCAGATGCGGTCGGCGTCTTGTCGAAGCCTTGATGCTCCAGCGTACTGCCGATCAAAATGTGCCCATCGCGCCGAGGAATCGCATAACGCCCCTTGGCCAGGACCATGCTCGGCAGGAAATCCGCTGCGCATTTGTAGAGAATCATCTGCCCTTTCACCGGCTCGACCGGCAGGTCCAGGCCCAGGCTTCTGAGTAAATCACCGCTCCAGGCGCCCGCGGTCAGCACCACCTGATCGCTATGAATCGCTCCCGCCGAGGTCTGCACCCCGACCACCGTAACGCCTTCACGGATAAACCCGTTGACTTCACACTGCTCATGAATCGTCACGTTCGGCAGCGCCAGCAATGCAGCCTTGAGGGACTTCACCAGCCGCGGATTTCGCACATTGGCCACATCGGCCATGTAGATCGCCCGGGAAAAACCGCTCCCCAAAACCGGCACCGCGTCGTGAGCCGCCGAGATATCCACAGCCCGCAACGGACGGTTTTCCCGCTCAGCCCAGGCCAGCGCTTCGGCCTCATCATCCAGGTCCAGCCAGTACAACCCGGTGGTATGCACCTCGGGATCGACACCGGTGGCGGCAAACAGTCGCTCACCCAGCTGTGGATAAAAATCCTGTGACCAATGCGCCAACGCGGTGACTGCCGGGCTGTAGCGCCACGGGTAGAGCGGCGAAACAATGCCGCCACCTGCCCAGGACGACTCCTGACCGACGTTCGAACGATCCAGCAGCACAACGCTTTGCACTTCTGACGCGAGATTGAACGCCGTCAGCAGGCCAATCACCCCGCCGCCGACAATCACCACTTGCTGTTGCCTGGTCATGTTCTGATCCAACCGTTAAATAGCCAGAGGACGCAAAAGGCGCCCGAAAAAGGAACTCAGCGACCCCAGCAATCCTTGGTCGTGGCCGTTGCATTGACCATGCTTCTGACGCCAGTGTTGGTGATGGTGAAATCACCGCACTTGTCAGCCGCCATGGCCTTGCCGGGCTTGCGCACCGCCGTCAGCAGGAAGGTCTGATCGGTCAGTGTCTGGGTAATGGTGTAGAAGTCATTGCCTGGGCTCAGGCCAGCAACGCCGGTGTAAACATTTTTCTGCGAATAAAAACGTTCGAGGATCTGCGCCTGCTCGGAGAGCAGGCCGGCGACTTCAGTGCGGCGGCCCTTATTCACATACTCGGTGAGGCTCGGGTAGCCAATGGTGATTACGATCCCGATGATCGCAATCACGATCATGATTTCGATCAGGGTAAAACCTCGGTTGGATCTGCGCATTCCTCAACTCTCACTTACTGTATTTGTCGCCACATGATGCGACGGCTGCCGCCACCGCCCTTTTCGTCCAGTTTGGTCACCGCGCCACTGGTATCGCCCACGAACTTTTTGGTTCCACCGTCGACGATGGCGTTCAAAATCGGAATTCCACCCGTCATGATCACACCACTGGAAATAGAGTCCTTGCTATCGATCAGGCCATCGCTCGTGGTATCGAGCACCGCGTAGTTGAGCATCTTACCGCTGAACGCATCCAGTTCGACCAGTTTGCCAGTGCCGAAACTGGCGCAAGGATCCGTGGTATCCACAACGGCCGTGGTAAATACGATTCGCCCCAGCACCAGCGCCGCCTGGTTAATCACCCGCTCACCGGTTAACACGTTGTTGTATACCAGCGGCAGGTACCAGCCTTTTTTCGCCGGATAGGTCACGTCGTTCTGGCTGGTGGTGATGAATTGCCCACTGCTACCCGAGAACACCCCAGTCACCGACTGTGCCTGCAAACTGGATGTTGTGATTCGTCCTGAGCCACCTTCCGCATCCCACACGGCATAGAAAGCCTGAAGGTCTTTGTTGGTCTTGTCGGCCGTCTCATTGAATTTACCGGTACCGAAAAACACCTCCTTCCCTCCCAACGAATTGTCCGCCAGCAATGGTTGCGCGGTAATCGGCTGGGTGATGCCACCTGCGGTGGTAAACAGCGGATTGCGGGAAAACGCCAGATCCCACGACTCCGGGGCGGTGGCGCTCAAATCAAACTTCCACAGCCTCCCCTTCAAATCACCGCCGTAAGCGGCCTGCACCACATTCTGCGAGTTGACCCGAAGTTTTACCGACGACAGGCCGTTGGTCGTCTCGGTGCCGTCGACCACGATTTTCTTGATCAGCGTGCCGTCGCGAATGTCGACCACGTACAACGCTGCCACCCCGGAGTTGCTGCCATAACCGTTAGAGATGAATGCCGCCCATCGACCGTCGGCCAAGCGTGCCACTTCCGGGCGCGCATAGGCATAACCCAGATCATTGAAAACGTTCGCCGTGTTTGCTGTGGCCGGAGCGCTGATCTCCCACAAGGCCTTCGTTACGTTACCGGCCGATGCGTCGAACAGTTGCAGCGCATAGAAGGTCCGCCCTCCCGCCCCTGTCCCGCCCAATACAAGGGTTTTCCAGGCGCTGTTGAGCTGGGCATCGAACACGCCCACCTGGCCATCCACCAGAAACTTGTGGCTCACCCCGTTTATGTAAGTGGGGTCGGCGATGTAGCGCAGTGACGGCAACACGCTGGACGGCATAAAAGCGTAACGTCGTGTGCCGTTGGCCGTGCTGATGACATTTACAAAGCCGTCGTTGGCGTTCACCACGAGGCTGGCGTTCATGCTTGCCGCTTTGGTTGCCAGATAGGTGCTGTAAGTGGTGTCGCCTGACAGATCGGAGGCGGTTTTATCCGTGGGCGATGCCAGGGCCAACGGCGAATTGATGATGTCGCCAAGCAGCACACTGCGCACCTTCAGGCCGGCCTTGTTGGCGCCCTTGCTCCACTCCACCAGATCGCTGCCGGTGATGCCGGTGGGTAAACTTTGGCTGAGGGATGTTTGCTGGGCAGGGGAAAAATTGGCGTAGGCCAGCGTCACGGCCGCATTGGTGAGTGTGTTCCAGGATTGATAGGTCGGCGCCGTGGCACCGGGCACGATGGCGGTATCGGTTGTCCATAACACCGAGGCGGTGTTGACCGCACCACTGGAGGTAAATCCGTAGGACTTGATCGTGCCGCGCCAATCCTTGGGATCGAAACTGGTCTGAAAGTAACTCGAACCGCTGGTCAGAGTGGTCCCGCTGGTGACGCCACTGCCACCGGAGCCGGCCTTGGAGGTGATATCGCTCAGGGCGGACGAGAGTGCACTGTTGAGGCCTGCACTGTCGGTCGCCTGATAATACTTGCCCTGCCCGTAAGTCGCCGCGTCCGACAACATCTGGTTCGCAACGGCGAACCCCACGGTGTAGGTGTTCATGTTCTGTTTGGGAAAATCCACTGCGTCCCAGTTTTTGCCCGCAGCATCAGTGCCGGTCGTGCGCATGTCGATGTCGAAGGCGAACTTGGCGATGTCATCCAGGTACAGGGTGTCGCCCTCATCGTCGCCGGAGAGTTTGGCGCCATCGTTGCTGCTGATCCCGTCCCAGTTCGGTAACCGGCTGCCACCCAGCGGATCGTTGGCCGGAAAGGTTCGGTCGTAGGTCGGCAGACCATCGGTAATCACCACCCCGTAATTTTTCTGGCAACGGTACTGAATCGGACTGGTATAGGTGGTGGGCGTCGAGTTGTTGTAGGGCGCCATGCCACGGAAATAGCGGGTGATTTCGTAATAGGCTTCTGCCAGCGGTGTATTGGCTTTCGCGCTCAGTTCATTGATCGCGTCGATCAGTGCGTTGTAGTTGGTATTGGCCTGAGCCTGGGTCACGGTGCCGCTGACCGCCGACATATCACTGACCGAACGGGCAATGTAACCGCCGTCATTCTTGTGGTTGCCGACCGCCAGATTGAACGTCGACAGGCCGATGCGCAACGCGCGGTTGCTGGCCACCAACATCTTGGAAACGTTGCGCGCCACATTCATCCGGTAATCATTGGGGATCGAGCCATCGGTGTAATCCCGGTCGGAATGGTTGGCCAGGCTTATCAGATACGACAAATATTTCGCTGTATATCGCGTGTCCTCGCCCCCCACCGGATCGGGAAGCTTGAGGCAAAGCGAATCCAGATCGGAAGAACTGTTGTTATAAAAACCGTACCAATCTTTCAAGCATGTTCCTCGAGTCAAACTCGACAACGCAATATTGGTGTCGGTCATATTAAGCTCGCGGCCTTTCTTGCACGTACCATTGGAGAGGCAAATAGTCACCGGAGTACGCGCGATCGTCGGGTCGAAGCCTGCCGCCCAGATAATGTTGTTCATACTCCCCGAGTCATCGAGTAACAACATCACATTGGGGGCCACGGCGGCGGCGTTCAACAGCGGCGAATCCGAGGGCGTGAAGGCGTAAGTCGGCGCTGCCAGATAAAGGCTCAACGCCGCGCCGCAGAACAACTGCAACAACCAACGGTGCCAGCCTGTGCGGGTCTCAGTACTTCGCATAGATACTCTCCACCACACTGCGCGAGTTGCCCGCGATGCCGACTGCGGTCACCCGGTACAGCGTTGTCGAGGTGTTGCTCGGCACATTCACGGCGGTCAAGGTGGTGCCGATGTTCTGCACCCCGTAAAAACCGCTGCCGGAGGCGATCCAGGTTACCCCCGAGGTGGAATGGAAGCCGGCGCCGGTGACTGTCGACGACTCGGCGGGTGGCGCGCATTGGGCGGTGCCGCTGCAAACCGGCAACGAAAAGGTCTCCAGTTGCACCGCGCTTTCACCTACGCGCAACGCCGACTCGGCGCCCTGGAACGACTGATTGCGCAAGGTCACGCTGGCAGCCATTTTTTCCTGCAGGGTGGCGTTTTGCATCGATGAAAGACCGATCAGTGTCAACAACAGAAGAAACACCAGGCTAACCAGCAGCGCCATGCCACGCTGCGCATGAGGGCTCACGGGAGAAATACTCATCGGCCATCCCCTCATTGCAAGCGGTTGCGCAGAGCGGCAACCACGTTGAAGGTTTGATTGCCTACCCGGTTGTTCGGGTCGGTGAGGGTCAACGTCAGGCGAACACTACGGATGCGCGCCGGATCAGAGGGGTTGCTGCTGTAACTGGAGGCGGCCACATCAGTGGCCGAACTGGCGAGGCCGAAGCTCACGTTGAAGGCACCGACGTTGTTCACCAGCACCGCCTGAGCCGGCGTGCCGGTGCCGACACCCATTTTCAGTTGATCGTTGCTGAAACTGTAGATCAAGCGCCGGATCGGAAACGCCAGCTCGCCCGACGCCGGAACTCGGACGCCCATGTGGGCCGTTGCATTGTTCCGACAATCGGAAACCACCGTCCAGGTCGGTACTCCGCCACTGCCGCCGACATCCGCAGTCACCAGAGTCAGTTTTTGGTTTTCGTTGTCCCAACTGATGGGCGTTGTCTGGCTGGCATTGAAGTCCACCGTCGAGCTCGAATCGGTGATCGTCCCCAAACATCCGAACATGCCAACCATGCGGATTTCCTGAATCATCTTGCTCAGCACGAAACGCGCATCTTCCTGCATGGCGGCAGCGATGTTCTGGCTGACATAGGTGTTCTTGGCCGCGATGAAAATCTGCGCCACGCCCAGCACCACGACCAGACTCAATGCCAGGGCGATCAGTAACTCGATCAGGCCGAAACCTCTGTTGGCCTGGTTCATGGCGTCGACACCGGATCAACGGTGGCGCGACTGGTCAGGACGAAACTGCGCCGCGAATTGGCGATGTTTGCAGCTCGCGAGTCATCCCAGGTGATGGTGATGGTGTACACCCGCTGATTGAGCGTAACGCTGCCAGTAGCCGTGGCGCCGCCGAAATTGACAATGTTGGTGGTGAAGTCGTAGAGGTCCTGATCCCGGGCGACGCTCAGGTTGCCTGAGGTCGGAGGCGTGACGGTGTAGTCGGCACCGGAGTTGGCGCGAATGCGGTCCATCATGTCGTAGGCAATAAAACTCGCCTGGCTGGTCATCCGCGCGCTGTCAGTGTACTTCAGCGCATTGAGCTGAATCGCCGCAGCCCCCAACAGCCCCACCGTCAGAATCAATAACGCAACCAAGACTTCGATCAGCGTCATGCCCTCCTGTGCACGCTTGGTCCATCCCCTCATCCGCAACTTCCACCCAATAGAATTCGTCCGTTCAAACACACATTCAGCGTTCTGCTTTGCGCTCCCCGTACGTAGCTGATCACCACCGCCGTGGACGGTGCCGACAACCCGCCAAGGTTGTTGAAATCGATGGCGGTCACTCCTGAGGTTAGCGTCAGAGTCGCGCCGCTGCTCATCGCTGGAACAACCCGCAATACATTGGCCGGATTGCCAGTACCGTCAAAGACCGTTAATTCTCCGTTCCATACGCTGCCGCCGGCCGTCGGGCGCAGCCGGGTGGTGACACCACGGTCGATGGCCTCCAGTCGGGCGAAATTGAGTCCGCGTTGCAGATCGCCGATTTCGGTGTCGGCCTTGGTGATTTGCACCGAACGGGTAAACGCCGGTACGGCCAGAGTGATCAGGGCCAGAAACACCGCGAGCGCGATCAGCAACTCGATCAGCGTGAAACCTTTTGTACGATGATCCATCGGTGCCCTCCGTTGCCGTCGGCTATACCTGCTTCTACACGCTAGAACATTCGACCGTCAGGTGTTCGGTTGTTTTGCCATTACTCGCGCAGGGATCGCGTGGGCCGCAGCACTCCAGGGAGGGAGATGACATGCATCAGCGAGGTTTCAGCCTGATCGAACTGCTTATGGGACTGACAATTGTCGGGATTGTTCTGCTGTTGGTCAGTCCGGCGTTCGCGGCACTCACCGAATCGAACCATCGCGAGGAGGCCGCGCAATCGCTGATCAGTGGGATACGTAACGCCAGAACCGTTGCCATCACACGCAACCAGAGCGTTGTGATTCACGGAATCAACGACGACTGGAGTCAGGGCTGGCGAATCATTCTGGATATCAGTGGCAAAGGCGCGGAGGACAACAGCAATCCGCTACTGGTTGAGCGCGCGAGTGGCACTCGGGTGCCGATTGTCGGCAACGGGCCGGTCAGGCGATACATACGTTTCAACAGTATTGGCGAGCCACAGATGCCCGGACGGGCCTTTCAAGCCGGGACATTGCACATTTGCGCAGCCCGCGAACCGGTCACTCAGCTCCAGGTGGTGCTGGCCGCGACCGGCCGCGTCAGCCTGCGCAGCCATAAGGCTGAGCAGGCGCTGTGCCCTGGGGGCAAAAGCGTTAAAGCAGTGAACGCACGCGCAACTCTTTAGGCATGGAGAAGGTGATGTTCTCCTCGCGACCGGCCAGTTCATCGGCGCCGGTAGCGCCCCACGCCTGCAGCTGCTGGATCACGCCACGCACCAGCACTTCCGGTGCGGAGGCGCCAGCGGTGATGCCGATTCGCTCGACACCGTCAAACCAGCTCTTTTGCAGGTCTTCGGCGCCGTCGATCAGGTAGGCCGGGGTGGCCATGCGTTCGGCCAGTTCACGCAGGCGATTGGAGTTGGAGCTGTTCGGGCTGCCGACCACCAAAACCACGTCGCATTCGTCGGCGAGTTGCTTGACCGCGTCCTGACGGTTTTGCGTGGCGTAGCAGATGTCGTCCTTGCGCGGGCCACCGATCGCCGGGAAGCGCGTACGCAGGGCGTCGATGACGCGGCTGGTATCGTCCATGGACAGGGTGGTCTGGGTCACGAACGCCAGTTTTTCAGGGTTGTTCACCTGCAAGGCGGCGACGTCTTTCTCGTCTTCGACCAGATAAATCGCGCCACCATTGCTGCCATCGTACTGGCCCATGGTGCCTTCGACTTCCGGGTGACCGGCGTGGCCAATGAGGATGCATTCACGGCCGTCGCGGCTGTAGCGTGCCACTTCGATGTGTACCTTGGTCACCAGCGGACAGGTAGCGTCGAACACCTTCAGGCCACGACCGGCAGCTTCGGTGCGCACGGCCTGGGAAACTCCGTGGGCGCTGAAGATCACAATGACGTCGTCCGGCACCTGATCCAGTTCTTCGACGAAAATCGCCCCGCGAGCACGCAGGTCTTCGACGACAAATTTGTTGTGGACCACTTCGTGGCGCACGTAGATCGGCGGCCCGAAAACTTCCAGGGCGCGGTTGACGATTTCGATCGCCCGGTCCACACCGGCGCAGAAGCCACGGGGGTTGGCGAGTTTGATTTGCATGCTGTGCCTCGTGTCTTGCGCGCAAGAAATAGCGAAAACAGTGAAAAACCTATTGTGGGAGCGAGCCTGCTCGCGAAAGCGGTGCGTCAGTCAACATTGATGTTGATGTGATGACGCCATCGCGAGCAAGCTCAGCTCCTACAAGTTACAGCGATTTGACGTTGATGATCTCGACGTCAAAGGTCAATGTCTTGCCGGCCAGTGGGTGGTTGAAGTCGATGGTCACTTGCTCGTCATCGAATACCTTCACCACACCGGGCAACTCAGTATTGGCCGCATCGTTAAAGATCACCAGCAAGCCCGGCGACAGTTCCATGTCCTTGAATTGCGAGCGCGGGATGATCTGTACGTTCTGCGGGTTGGGTTGGCCAAAAGCGTTTTCCGGCTGAATCGTCAGCGTACGCTTGTCGCCAGCCTTGAAGCCGAACAGCGCTGCTTCGAACCCTGGCAACAGGTTGCCGTCACCGACCTTGAAGGTCGCCGGAGCTTTGTCGAAGGTGCTGTCGACGGTGTCGCCGTTCTCCAGGCGCAGTGCAAAGTGCAAAGTGACTTCCGTGTTCTGGCGGATGCGTTGCTCAGCCAATACCTGTTCAGTCATGAACGGCTTCTCCGGTCTTTTTACTTTTGAACATGTCCAGCGCAAGCATTACGGCACCGACAGTGATCGCACTGTCGGCAATGTTGAACGCCGGGAAATACCAGCGGTTCTGCCAATGCACCAGAATAAAATCGATCACATGGCCCAGGGCAATGCGGTCATACAGATTGCCCAGCGCGCCACCCAACACCAGCGCCAAAGCGACGGCCAGCCAGGTTTCGTTGCGCCCCAGACGCTTGAGCCACACCACCAGCACCGCACTGACCCCGACCGCGATCAGGGCAAACAACCAGCGTTGCCAGCCGGAGCTGTCGGCCAGGAAGCTGAACGCCGCGCCCGTGTTGTAGGCCAGGGTCCAGCTGAACAAATCGGGGATCACCACGATTTGCTGGTACATCTCGAGCTTGCCTTCGAAGTAGAACTTGCTGGCCTGGTCGATGACCAGGACCAGCAAACTCAACCAGAGCCAGCTCAGCCGTCCGAAACGGCCAGCCGCGTTAGGCATAGTGACGAACCTCGCCAGCGCCGCTGATGTTGTCGACGCAACGACCGCAGATTTCCGGATGCTCCGGGTTCACGCCGACGTCTTCACGGCAGTGCCAGCAACGGGCGCACTTGGCATGACTCGACTTGACCACTTGCAGTTTCAAACCGGTGACTTCGGTGACTACCGCATCCGCCGGTGCCTGAACGAACGGTGCAACGGTAGCGGTCGAGGTGATCAGTACGAAGCGCAGTTCGTTGCTCAGCTTCGCCAGATCGGCGCTCAGCGCGTCTTCGGCGAACAGCGTCACTTCGGCTTGCAGGTTGCCACCCACGGCCTTGGCCGCGCGCTGGATTTCCATTTCCTTGTTGACCGCAACCTTCACCGCCATGATCCGCTCCCAATAGGCGCGGTCCAGCTCGACGTTTTCCGGCAGCTCGGTCAGGCCTTCGTACCAGGTGTTGAGCATTACCGACTCGTTACGCTCGCCCGGCAGGTATTCCCACAGTTCGTCAGCGGTGAACGCGAGGATCGGCGCGATCCAGCGCACCAGCGCTTCGGAGATGTGGTACAGCGCAGTTTGCGCCGAACGGCGGGCCTTGCTGTTGGCGCCAGTGGTGTACTGACGGTCCTTGATGATGTCGAGGTAGAAACCGCCCAATTCCTGCACGCAGAAGTTGTGGATCTTGGAGTAGACGTTCCAGAAGCGGTATTCACTGTAGTGTTCTTGCAGCTCGCGTTGCAGCAGCAGGGTACGGTCCACCGCCCAACGGTCAAGCGCCAGCATTTCTTCGGCCGGCAGGATGTCGGTGGCCGGGTTGAAGCCGGTCAGGTTGGAGAGCAGGAAACGCGCGGTGTTACGGATACGCCGGTAGGCGTCCGCACTGCGCTGCAGGATCTGCTCGGAAACCGCCATTTCACCCGAGTAATCGGTGGAAGCGACCCACAGACGCATGATGTCGGCGCCCAGGGTGTCGTTGACCTTTTGCGGCGCGATCACGTTGCCCAGGGACTTGGACATCTTGCGACCGGACTCGTCGACGGTGAAGCCGTGAGTCAGCAGCTCGCGGTATGGCGCGTGATTGTCGATGGCGCAACCGGTCAGCAACGACGAGTGGAACCAGCCACGGTGCTGGTCCGAACCTTCCAGGTACAGGTCGGCACGGGGACCGGTTTCGTGGCCCATCGGGTGCGAACCGCGCAGAACGTGCCAGTGCGTGGTGCCCGAATCGAACCAGACGTCCAGGGTGTCGCTGATCTTGTCGTATTGCGGCGCTTCGTCACCGAGCAACTCGGCGGCGTCCATCTTGAACCAGGCTTCGATGCCTTCGACTTCGACGCGCTTGGCGACTTCTTCCATCAATTCAGCGGTACGTGGGTGCAGCTCGCCGCTTTCCTTGTTCAGGAAGAACGGGATCGGCACGCCCCAGTTGCGCTGACGGGAGATGCACCAGTCCGGACGGTTGGCAATCATCGAGTGCAGGCGCGCCTGGCCCCAGGCCGGAACGAACCTGGTCTCTTCGATGGCTTTGATCGCCCGCTTGCGCAGGGTGTCGCCGGTCACAGGTTCTTTGTCCATGCCGATGAACCACTGCGCGGTCGCACGGTAGATCAGCGGGGTCTTGTGACGCCAGCAGTGCATGTAGCTGTGTTCGATGATGCTGGTATGCAGCAGCGCACCCACTTCGGTCAACTTGTCGACGATGGCCGGGTTGGCTTTCCAGATGAACTGGCCGCCAAAGAACTCCAGCGACGTCGCGTAAACGCCGTTGCTCTGTACCGGGTTGAGGATGTCGTCGTTGACCATGCCGTACTTCTTGCAGGTCACGAAGTCGTCTACGCCATAGGCTGGCGAGGAGTGAACCACGCCGGTGCCAGCGCCCAGTTCAACGTACTCAGCGAGGTAAACCGGCGACAGACGGTCGTAGAACGGGTGACGGAAGGTGATCAGCTCCAGCTCTTTACCTGTGGTGGTCGCAATGACCGAGCCTTCCAGGCTGTAACGGGCCAGGCACGACTCGACCAGCTCTTCAGCCAGCACCAGCAGTTTGTCGCCGACGTCGACCAGGGCGTAGTTGAATTCCGGGTGAACGTTCAACGCCTGGTTGGCCGGGATGGTCCACGGGGTGGTGGTCCAGATCACGATCGAGGCAGGTTTGCCCAGCGACGGCAGGCCGAAAGCGGCCGCCAGCTTGGCTTCGTCGGCAATCGGGAACGCTACGTCGATGGTCGAAGACTTTTTGTTCTCGTACTCGACTTCTGCTTCAGCCAGGGCCGAACCGCAGTCGAAGCACCAGTTCACAGGCTTCAGGCCCTTGAACACGAAACCGCCCTTGACGATTTCTGCCAAGGCACGGATTTCACCGGCCTCGTTTTTGAAATCCATGGTTTTGTACGGGTTGGCGAAATCGCCCAACACGCCCAGACGGATGAATTCGGACTTCTGGCCTTCGATCTGCTCGGTGGCGTAGGCACGGCACAGTTCGCGGGTCTTGTCCGCGCCCAGGTTTTTACCGTGGGTCACTTCGACTTTGTGCTCGATCGGCAGACCGTGGCAGTCCCAGCCCGGAACATAAGGCGCGTCGAAACCCGACAGGGTTTTCGAACGGATAATCATGTCCTTGAGAATCTTGTTCAGCGCATGACCGATGTGAATCGTGCCGTTGGCGTACGGAGGACCGTCGTGAAGTACGAACTTCGGACGATCCTTGCCAATCTCGCGCAACTTACCGTACAGGCCAATGCTGTCCCAGCGCTGCAGAATCTGCGGTTCGCGCTGAGGCAGGCCGGCCTTCATTGGGAAGGCGGTGTCCGGAAGGTTTAGCGTGGCTTTATAGTCGGTCATTTAAGGCTCTTCATTAGCGATTGGCGCTAGGTGCGACAGGGCACGGGCGGCGGCAACATCCGCATTGATCGCCGTCTTAAGCGCCTCCAGAGAGGCGAAACGCTGCTCTTCACGCAGCTTGTGGTGGAAAACCACCGTCAAACGCCGGTCATACAGATCGCCGGCAAAATCTAAAAGATGCACTTCGAGGTGGGCTTTGCCATCACCTTGAACGGTTGGCCGCACGCCAATGTTGGCGACGCCTGGCCAGGTCTTGCCGTCGATATCGACGTTGACCAGGTAAACCCCGGTCAGCGGCACGCGACGACGCTTGAGCTGTATGTTGGCCGTGGGCGTACCCAACTGGCGTGCCAGCTTCTGGCCATGCAGGACCCGCCCGGCAATCCGGAACGGACGCCCGAGCAGTCGCTCGGCCAGGGCAAAATCGGCAGCGGCCAGGGCATTGCGAACCTGCGTACTGCTGACGCGAATACCATCCAGCTCGACGGTTTGCGCCGCTTCGACGGTAAAGCCTTGCAGGACGCCGGCCTGTTGCAGGAAATCGAAATCCCCTACCCGGTCGCAGCCGAAACGGAAATCGTCACCGACCTCAAGGTGTTGTACACCGAGGCCGTCCACCAGAATGGTGTCGACGAATTCGGCGGCACTGAGCTTGCTCAAGCGCTGGTTGAAGGCCAGGCACAGGACCCGGTCGACACCTTCCTCGGCCAGCAGCTGCAGTTTATCCCGCAGCCGGGCCAGACGGGCCGGTGCCGTGTCCGGCGCGAAGAACTCTCGCGGCTGCGGCTCAAAAATCACCACGCAGCTGGGCACGCCCAACTCGAGCGCACGCTCACGGAGCCTCGCCAGGATAGCCTGGTGGCCACGGTGAACACCGTCAAAGTTGCCAATAGTGGCGACACAGCCCCGATGCTGGGGGCGCAAGTTGTGGAGGCCTCGAACCAGCTGCATAACGCGCTTCTTGCTCATAAAGTGGTCGATTATAACCACACCCGGCGGCCGACGACAGGCAACACCGTAACCCAAAGTGATCGAGCCGACAAAACCGTCGATTCGCCCGTGTTTATCGAGGTCATGACCTCAGCTCAGCGCTTTGCGATTGAAGTCTCGCAAACGGAAGCCCATCAACAGCAACATGCCGAAATAAGCCACCACACCGGCAATGACCAATGCGCCCAGACGCAGGAACCGCTCCAGCATATGCCCCTGATCCCAGGCTGGCATGAAATGCATTCCGACCAGCAACACAGCAGACATCACCAACACTGCAATCACTAGCTTGAAACCGAACTTCGCCCAACCCGGTTGCGGCTCATACATCTGCTGCTTGCGCAGCTGATAGAACAGCAGGCCGGCGTTAATGCACGCGCCGATGCTGATGGCCAGCGCCAGACCGGCGTGGGCCAGCGGGCCGATCAACACCAGGTTGAACAATTGGGTAACGATCAGGGTGAAAATCGCGATTTTTACCGGCGTACGTATGTTCTGTTGCGCATAAAAGCCCGGCGCCAGCACTTTGATCACGATAATCCCGAGCAAACCGACCGAATAAGCGATCAGCGCCCGCTGGGTCATGGAGGCGTCAAACGCGCTGAACTGGCCGTACTGAAACAAAGAAACCGTCAACGGCTCGGCGAGAATCCCCAACGCCAGGGAGCACGGCAACACCAGCATGAAACACAGGCGCAGCCCCCAATCGAGGATCCGCGAGTATTCCTGGCGATCCTTGCTGGCGTAGGTCTTGGCCAGGGTCGGCAGGAGAATCGTACCCAGCGCCACACCCAGAACACCGGACGGTAATTCCATCAAACGGTCGGCGTAGTACATCCATGACACGGAACCCGCGACCAGAAACGAGGCGAAAATGGTGTTGATGATCAGCGAAATCTGGCTCACGGACACACCGAGAATCGCCGGCAGCATTTGTTTCATGACCCTCCAGACGCCGCTGTCACGCAGGTTCAGTCGCGGCAACACCAGCAGGCCGATCTTTTTCAGGTGCGGCAGCTGATAGAGCAATTGCGCCAGACCACCCACCAGCACTGCCCAGCCCAGCGCCATGACCGGCGGATCGAAGTACGGCGTCAGGAACACCGAAAAGATGATCATGCTGACGTTGAGCAGGGTAGGCACGAAGGCCGGAACCGAAAAGCGGTTATAGGTATTGAGGATCGCCCCGGCCAATGAAGACAGGGAGATCAGCAATATATAAGGAAAGGTTACGCGCAACAGGCTGGCCGTCAGCTCGAATTTTTCCGGCGTATCGGTGAAACCCGGCGCGGTCGCCCAGATGACCCACGGCGCAGCGATCATGCCCAAAGCGGTGACCAACGCCAGCACCAGCGTCAGCAGGCCCGAGACGTAGGCAATGAAGGTTCGCGTCGCCTCCTCGCCCTTCTGGTTTTTGTATTCAGCAAGAATCGGCACGAATGCCTGGGAAAAAGCCCCCTCGGCAAAGATCCGCCGCAGCAGATTGGGCAATTTGAAGGCGATAAAGAAGGCGTCAGTCGCCATCCCGGCGCCAAATGTGCGCGCAATGAGAGTGTCACGAACGAACCCCAGAATCCGGGAAAGCATCGTGATAGAGCTGACGGCGGCCAACGATTTGAGCAGATTCATTGAAAGAGTTTGTGCCTGTCGATAAACAGCAGGCGAACAAAGCGCCTACTTATGCGATACTCCGCGCCGCAGCAGCACAGAGCCAAAGCTCGCGAGTTTACAGGTCAAGCGCCGGAAATAAATATCCCGCCTCTTTATACCTACCACTTAGCGGAACGTCTCAACCGCCCTTGACAAGACATCAACTCATCGGCATGATTCGCGGCCTATTTTGTTTGCTATTTCCTAAAAAGTCTTTCGAGGAGCTCGACGGTGGCCAACACACCTTCCGCCAAAAAACGTGCAAAACAGGCTGAGAAGCGTCGCAGCCACAACGCCAGCCTGCGTTCCATGGTTCGTACCTACATCAAGAATGTAGTTAAAGCCATCGACGCAAAAGACGCTGAAAAAGCTCAAGCTGCTTACGTTCTGGCCGTGCCAGTTATCGACCGTATGGCCGATAAAGGCATCATCCACAAGAACAAGGCTGCTCGTCATAAGAGCCGCCTGAACGGTCACGTCAAGGCTCTGAACCTTGCTGTTGCCGCATAAGCGATAAGCTTGTTAAAAAACCGACCCTAGGGTCGGTTTTTTATTGCCTGCGATTCAGTAAATCCAGCGCAAAAAAAATGGGAAGGGGCAGCCCCTTCCCACACCTTTGATCTTCTTTAGATCACTGAGCCTGCGCCCACGGCAAAATCGGAATCGCCGTCACCGCATTCTGCGGACTACCCTCGATCACACGATCGCTATAGACCAGGTACACCAGCGTATTGCGCTTCTTGTCGAGGAATCGCACCACCTGCATGGTCTTGAATACCAACGACGTGCGCTCCTTGAACACCTCGTCGCCATCCTTCAACTCGCCTTTGAAGCTGATCGGCCCGACCTGACGACAAGCGATAGACGCTTCTGCGCGATCTTCAGCCAACCCCAAACTACCCTTTACGCCACCCGTCTTGGCCCGCGACAGGTAGCAGGTCACACCCTCAACCTTTGGATCATCAAACGCTTCGACGACGATGCGGTCGTTCGGACCGACAAACTTGAACACCGTCGACACCTGACCAATCTCCTCGGCCGAGGCCAGCAGCGGCATCGCCAACAGCAGACCCAACAATCCTTTTGCCACGCGCATTCAGGTATTCCTTCAGACCAGGATCAGGTTATCGCGGTGAACCAGTTCCGGCTCCGCCATGTAACCCAACAGACCGACAATCGCCTCAGACGACTGACCGATGATTTTTTGTGCTTCCAGCGCGCTGTAATTGGCCAGGCCCCGGGCGATTTCACGACCGTCCGGCGCCACGCAAACCACCATCTCACCACGACGGAAGCTGCCCTGGACCAGCTTGACACCCACAGGCAGCAAACTTTTGTTGCCTTTGGACAGCGCCGTCACCGCACCGGCATCCAGCACAAGCGTGCCGCGGGTTTGCAGGTGCCCGGCCAGCCATTGCTTGCGCGCTGCCAACAAGCCGCGCTCAGGCGACAGCAAAGTGCCGATGCGCTCGCCCGCCTTGAGGCGATCCAGCACACGGTCAATACGCCCGCCAACGATGATGGTATGCGCACCGGAACGAGCCGCCAGCCGCGCAGCACGCAATTTGGTCTGCATGCCGCCACGACCCAGCGCACCACCCGTACCGCCCGCCACCGCATCCAGCGCCGGATCATCGGCGCGCGCTTCGTAAATCAGGTTGGCGTCAGGGTTGTTGCGCGGATCGGCGTCGAACATGCCATCGCGATCGGTAAGGATTACCAGCAAGTCAGCTTCGACCAGGTTGGCCACCAGCGCCGCGAGCGTGTCGTTGTCACCGAAACGAATTTCATCAGTGACCACGGTGTCGTTTTCGTTGATCACCGGAATAACGTTCAACTCAACCAACGCGCGCAAGGTGCTACGGGCGTTCAGGTAGCGCTTGCGGTCGGACAAGTCGTCGTGGGTCAGGAGAATCTGTGCGGTATGCCGGCCATGCTCGGCAAAGCTCGACTCCCAGGCCTGCACCAACCCCATCTGACCGATGGCGGCAGCAGCTTGCAACTCGTGCATCGCACTGGGTCGTACGGTCCAGCCCAAGCGGCTCATGCCGGCCGCCACTGCCCCGGAGGACACCAGCACCAACTCGACGCCAGCCTCATGCAAAGCCACCATTTGCTCGACCCAAACACCCATTGCCGCGCGATCGAGGCCCTTGCCGTCCGCCGTCAGCAAAGCGCTGCCGATCTTCACGACCCAACGCTGCGCACCTGTCACCTTGCTCCGCATCATCTTCAACCTTAGCTTGAGGACAGCGCGACCTGGCACTGCCCGTAACGTTATTCGTGGTTATTCGTGACCAACTACCGATTTCCAGATACCAAAACGCCGCTCGATTGAGCGGCGTTTAAGTTTACTGCAACGAATCAGTCACGCACGTAAATGATTTCCGGACCGTCTTCGTCATCCACATCTTCTTCGTCCCAATCATCGTCGCCGATGTCGTGGACCGACTTCACGCCGCTACGGCGCAGGGCACGCTGGTCATCCAGGGCTTGCAACTGAGCACGGGCTTCGTCTTCGATGCGCTGATCGAGTTCGGCCAATTCTTCTTTGTAAACCGGGTCGTTAGCCAGGCGATCAGCGCGGTCTTCCATGTAACGCATGATGTCGTGGCAAAGACGCTCGGTGCCCAGCTTGGAGATGGCCGAGATCACGTAGACCGGACCGGTCCATTCCAGGCGATCAACGATTTCCTTGACGCGAGCATCGTGCTCTTCCTCAAGGATCTGGTCGCACTTGTTCAGCACCAACCAACGATCACGCTCAGCCAGGGACGGGCTGAACTTGGTCAGCTCGCTGACGATCACTTCCGCAGCATCCGGGGCGCTGGCGTCATCGAGCGGCGCCATGTCCACGAGGTGCAACAGCAGACGCGTACGCGACAAGTGCTTGAGGAAACGAATCCCCAGGCCCGCGCCATCGGAAGCACCTTCGATCAGACCCGGAATGTCCGCGACCACGAAGCTTTTCCAGCGATCGACACTGACCACACCCAGGTTCGGCACCAGCGTGGTGAACGGGTAGTCGGCGACTTTCGGCTTGGCGGCCGACACCGAACGAATGAAGGTACTTTTGCCAGCGTTCGGCAAGCCCAGCAGGCCGACATCAGCCAACACCTTCATTTCCAGCTTCAGATCACGCGCCTCACCCGGCTTGCCCGGAGTGGTCTGACGCGGAGCACGGTTGGTACTGGACTTGAATCGGGTGTTACCCAGACCGTGCCAGCCGCCGTGAGCCACCAGCAGTTTCTGGCCAGCCTTGGTCAGGTCGCCAATCACTTCCTGAGTCGCGGAGTCGATAACCGTAGTGCCGACCGGAACACGCAGGACCAGCTCCTCACCTTTCTTGCCGGTGCAGTCGGTGCTGCCGCCGTTGGAACCACGCTCGGCATCAAAGTGCCGGGTGTAACGGTAATCCACCAAAGTGTTGAGGTTTTCGTCGGCGATCATGTAGACCGAGCCGCCATCACCACCGTCACCGCCGTTCGGGCCGCCGTTTTCAATGAATTTTTCGCGACGGAAGCTCATGCAACCGTTGCCGCCGTCGCCGGCCTTTACTCGAATAGATACTTCATCAACAAACTTCATAACAAAACGCCTCTCGTCATACGGACGAGCCGAAAAACACTAAGACATAAGACTCTTGCAAAAATGAGCGTAGCGACCTCAAGCAACTACCGCAATTCCAGCTGCTTTCGCCCATCACAAACAGCTTTGCAAGAGACTCACCCCACAAACGAAAAAGCCCCGTCGCGAGACAGGGCTTTTCCAGCAACTACGTAATTATGCCGCGACGACTTCAGTCTTCGGGACAATGCTTACGTAACGGCGGTTGAAAGCGCCTTTTACTTCAAACTTGATCACGCCGTCGATTTTAGCGAACAGAGTGTGATCTTTACCCATGCCAACACCGTAACCGGCGTGGAATTGGGTGCCGCGCTGACGCACGATGATGTTGCCCGGAATGATAACCTGGCCGCCATACATCTTCACGCCAAGGCGTTTGGCTTCTGAGTCGCGACCGTTACGGGTACTACCACCAGCTTTTTTGTGTGCCATGAGTCAATTCTCCTAGTGAGGAATTAGGCTGAAATTAAGCCTGAATACCGGTGATTTTGATCTCGGTGTACCACTGGCGGTGGCCCATACGCTTCATGTGGTGCTTACGACGACGGAACTTGATGATGCGGACTTTATCGTGACGACCTTGGGAGATCACTTCAGCCACAACGGTAGCGCCGGCAACAACTGGAGCGCCGATGTTCACGTCATCGCCATTGGCGACCAACAGAACGCGATCAAAAGTAACGGATTCGCCGGTAGCGATTTCCAGTTTTTCGATCTTCAGGTATTCACCTGGGGCGACCTTGTATTGCTTGCCACCAGTAACAATTACTGCGTACGACATGGTATTTCTCCGATAATCCTGCTCACCCAGCTCTTTATAAGAAGAGGTATTGGCTGGCATGGCTGCATTGGGCTGGAAGGCCTGTTTGCAATTGCGTAAGGCAGGTGCTGCCCAGGAAGTTCAGGGTGCGCGATTGTACGCAAGCTGCCGGGGCGATGCAAGAGGCCGTCCATCGTACCTTGACACCCGCCGACGTGGGTCCTAGCATGCCGCGCAACCCTTCTGGAGCAACTGTCGCTGATGCAACCCCAAGCTTTCTACCGCGCGGTGGCGGACGATTTTAGCGCCGTCGACGGCATCATCAAGAAGCAACTGACTTCCCGAGTGCCGTTGGTATCGAAAATCGGCGATTACATTACCTCGGCTGGCGGTAAACGCCTGCGCCCTCTATTAGTGTTGCTGTGTGGCAAGGCTCTGGGTCGCGAAGGCGATGACCTGCGCCTGCTGGCCGCGACCATCGAGTTCCTGCACACCGCCACCTTGCTGCATGACGACGTGGTCGACATGTCCGGCATGCGCCGTGGCCGCTCGACGGCCAACGCCATGTGGGGCAACGCCCCTAGCGTGCTGGTGGGCGACTTCCTGTATTCGCGGTCCTTCGAAATGATGGTCGAACTGGGCTCCATGCCGGTGATGAAAATCCTTTCGCAAGCCACGCGCATCATCGCCGAAGGCGAAGTGTTGCAGCTGTCCAAGGTTCGTGACGCCAGCACCACTGAAGAAACCTACATGGAAGTCATCCGCGGCAAGACCGCGATGCTCTTCGAAGCCTCGACACACAGTGCTGCAGCGCTCTGCGAAGCGACATCGGAACAGTCAGAAGCCCTGCGTACATTCGGCGATCATCTGGGCGTGGCGTTCCAATTGGTCGACGACCTGCTGGATTACAAAGGCGACGCCGAAACCCTGGGCAAGAACGTCGGTGACGATCTGGCTGAAGGCAAACCGACCCTGCCGCTGATCTACACCATGCGCGAAGGCACGCCGGAGCAGGCTGCACTGGTGCGCAAGGCGATCCAGAAAGGCGGTATCGAAGACCTGGAAAGCATCCGCGAAGCCGTGGAAGCGTCTGGTTCGCTGGATTACACCGCGAAACTGGCCCGTGACTACGTGGCCCGCGCGATCAAGTGCCTCGACGCGCTGCCCGCCAGCGAATACCGCGATGCTCTGGTCGAATTGAGCGAATTTGCGGTCGCCCGTACGCACTAACACGCCCCCTGTAGGAGCAGAGCTTGCTCGCGAAGGCGATCTACCAGTCGACACCCATCTGACTGATAGATCGCCTTCGCGGGCAAGTCGGGACGCCGCACCGCTCGCTCCTACAAATCATGCGTCGCCCCTCGCCCGCCTAAAACCCTATATAATGTGCGACTTTTAGCGGTCCTCAATCCAAGGAGCTTTAGTGAGCACGTTGCCACCCTGCCCAAAATGCAATTCCGAATACACCTACGAAGACGGCGCCCAACTGATCTGCCCTGAGTGCGCCCACGAGTGGTCCGCCAGCGGCGAAGCCGAAGCAGTGTCCGATGACACCGTGAAAAAGGATTCGGTCGGCAACGTCCTGCAGGACGGCGACACCATCACCGTGATCAAGGATCTCAAGGTCAAAGGCACGTCGCTGGTGGTCAAGGTCGGCACCAAGGTCAAGAACATCCGCCTGTGCGATGGCGATCATGACATCGACTGCAAGATCGACGGCATCGGCCCGATGAAGCTCAAATCCGAGTTTGTCAGAAAAGTCTGAGCCTGCTGTATTCCATCCCGCGTCCTGCGTGGGAGGGTGCTTCACCCTCCCCCGCTTCGCCCAACAATCCCTCGCAATAGCCAAACGCCAGCCGTTTTGACCTTATGCAACCTTTACCCTTAAAAAAGCACAAACCGCCAATAGGTCCTTGCTATTTGATGAATAAGAATTATTCTCATTGAACCCTTCAATGGAGATGAGACCCATGACTTATTTGATCGACGCCTGGCTGGACCGCCCACACCCTTACCTCAGGATCCTGCATCGGGAAACCGGGGAAGTCTGTGCGGTGCTTGAAGAAGAAGCCTTGAACGAGCTGCAGGATCAGGGTGATCTGGACGTCAACGGCTTAAGTTCCAGCGAGCCGGTGGTGCTCAAGGAACTGGTGCGTAATCTGTTTCTGTTCTGCTATGCCCGGGCATTGCGCCCGACGAGCGAACTGCACCACAAGATCGAAATATGAAAATCAGCGCAAAAAACTGTGGGAGCTAGCCTGCTGGCGATTGCGATCTGACAGCCAACATTGCTGCTGACTGACACGCCGCTATCGCGAGCAGGCTCGCTCCCACATTAGCCCGATGTGATATCGGGGTCTTACAGAACGTCGAGCAGTTCGACGTCGAATACCAGTACGCTGTGCGGCGGAATGCTGCCAACGCCTTGAGCGCCGTAAGCCAGTTCGCTCGGCACGTACAGGCGCCATTTGCTGCCGGCGTTCATCAGTTGCAGGGCTTCGGTCCAGCCAGCGATCACGCCGCCAACCGGGAATTCTGCAGGTTGACCACGATCGTAGGAGCTGTCGAACACAGTGCCGTCGATCAGAGTGCCGTGGTAGTGGGTGCGCACTTGATCTTCACGGGTTGGCTTGGCGCCTTCACCTTGAGTCAGCACTTCGAATTGCAGGCCGGAAGCCAGGGTGGTGATGCCGTCACGCTTGGCGTTTTCAGCCAGGAATGCCAGGCCTTCGCCAGCAGCGGCTTCAGCTTTGGCAGCCGCTTCAGCTTGCATGATTTCGCGAATGACCTTGAAGCTCGCGGACATTTCTTCCTGACCCACACGGCTTTCCTTGCCGGCGAAAGCGTCGGTCAGACCTGCCAGGATTGCGTCCAGGCTAACGCCCGGTGGCGGGTTGTCGCGCAGTTGGTCGCCCAGCTGACGGCCAATACCGTAGCTGACGCGGGTTTCGTCGGTGGACAGATTTACTTCGGACATGACACTGCTCCGCTGTGCGGACGGCCCTGGAACTTGCCGTGCGTACACAGCGCGCCCCGGAGCGCCCGGAACCAAAAGGGCCAGCAGACTAGCACAGATGCCATTGTGTGATGAGGGGCGTCAGTGTTGACACCCGATCGGGACCTTCAGACTCTCTTCGGTGCTCCCCCCCAACCCGCACATTTCATCATGAACCGAGGTGTGCACAAGGTTGAATGGCAAGTTGGGGAAGGAATGAAGCAATTCACGCGCATGCTCGATCGATCGCAGATGAAACGTCTGGCCGTGGGTATCACTCAGCGGATACGCCGCGCCGTGCATCCGTGCTTCCAGCAGGTAGATCCCGCCTTCCATCGAGATCAGGTTGAGCTCATCGATCTTCCCGGCGATGGCATAGGCATTCAACTCTTGCAGGTTCATGAACACACCTCACACAGTGGCGAGCCAAGATCCTTACAGGCATAAGCCTCGGCGCATCAAAGTACAAGCCACAAACGACACCGCCCGTCTGTTTACCACCCGACTGTAGGAGCAAAGCTTGCTCGCGATGACATCACCGCGGTTACCTACAAACCGCAGTGATGCCATCGCGAGCAAGCTTTGCTCCCACAGGGGTTGTGCGAATCAGTGCTTGGTCAGCTTATCCAGATAACCCATGGCAAACGCCGAAATCACGAAGGTCATGTGGATGATCACGTACCACTTCAAATGCTCGGGATCGATGTTCTTGGCGTCCATGAAAACCCGCAGCAGGTGGATGGACGAAATCGCCACGATGGAAGCGGCCACCTTCATCTTCAATGAAGAGGAATCCATGGTGCCCAACCAGTTGAGCTTCTCCTTGCCTTCGTCGATATCCAGTTGGGAAACGAAGTTCTCGTACCCGGAGATCATCACCATCACCAGCAGGCCGCCCACCAGCGCCATGTCGATCAGCGACAGCAGCACCAAAATCAGATCCGACTCTGCCATCGAGAACACGTTAGGGATGACGTGGAAGACTTCCTGGAAGAATTTCAGCGCCAGGGCCAGCAGCCCGAGGGACAGACCGAAGTAGATCGGCGCCAGCAGCCAGCGGCTGGCGTACATTGCATTTTCGATAAAGCGTTCCATTGACTCTCACACGTGGGGTTGAAAATGGCTGCGAGTATACCAGCCGCCTGTCTGTACCCAGAAGCAGCCAGAAACCGTCGGGAAATCCGCAACCTGCGTGTGTGTGACAAGGTTTTTCTGCTAGTGTCCAAAGCATCAAAAGCTCAGCGACATCGGACAGGAAGACGGGAAATGGATGTGCGATTGCCTTTAACGAGCGCCGGCATTTGCCTGGCTTTGCTGATGAGCGCCTGCTCACCCAGCGATGAGAAGCGCCAGGTCAGCCTCGAGGAAAAGACTGCACAGTTCGAGAAGTCCCTGGATGCGATTCAGGACCCAAAACTCAAGGATGCCGTGGCTGAACTCGGCGGCTCACTGTTGTTGCTCGAGCGTGCGCAACTCAAGCTCGACAGCAAACCGGTGGAAACAGAATATGGCGAAGACGCCCTCGCCGTCCTCAAGCACTATCCGACGCCCCAGGCTTTGGTCGACACGTACATCAACGGTCTGTTCGTGCTGCACAAGGA
Source organism: Pseudomonas sp. LS2P72 (assembly GCF_054897865.1). Classification (NCBI taxonomy): domain Bacteria; kingdom Pseudomonadati; phylum Pseudomonadota; class Gammaproteobacteria; order Pseudomonadales; family Pseudomonadaceae; genus Pseudomonas; species Pseudomonas sp. LS2P72. The sequence goes on along the minus strand of NZ_CM142708.1, from coordinate 1,433,487 downwards.
TTCCAGTTCCGACTATCTGACCGATCTGCAACCGGTGTTCCCCTTCAACTTCAACATCCCGATCGCGTTTCTCTTCCCCCATAGTCTTGAATGGCAATCGGTGACTTTGAGCAACAAACGCGTCATCCCGTTTCAGCCGGAATGGTCAGAAACCGATCCTGGAATTCAACTGAGCCCATCGAGCTCAAACCTGACCAACCCCGACGACCTGACGGTGACCTACCCCTTCATCGATGGCCTGGGGGTCGAAAACATGAACCAGCCACAACCGGTGAGCCTGCAAGGCAAGGTGGAAGTGATCGCGCCAGGCCGGCTCTACAGCTTCGACCTGACGAAAAAAGATGTCGGCCAGACTCGCATCAACGACAACCTCAGCGTCACCCTGCTGAACCTTGCAAACAACTACGCCGAAATCGAGTTCAACAACAGCGCGCCACCCGCCCCCGAAGTCGGCGAAACACCGCTGAACCCGCTGATCGTCCAGGCCAAGGACAGCACCGGGCAATTTCTCTCGCGCGCAGGCTCGATCAACGAAAACGCCGCACAAATAGCCTTCTATCAAAAGCAACTGGCGAAAATGCAACAGCAGAAAGCCTGGAGCGAGAGTTTCGAAAAACAGTTCGAGGAAGAGCAGCGCGCCTTCGAGAAGCAACAGAGCCACCATTATTCCAAGGTGTACTTCAACGGGCCGATCGAAACGCTTGAGGTCAGCGTACTGGACTTTTCAACCGCCACGGTGACCCGCAAAGACCTGAACTTGCCAGTCCGTCGCTTCGACCCACACACCACGGAAAAAACCATCCAGCCACTGACGTTGCCGGTGGTGGTGTATGACGACCAGGCCCCGGCATGGCTCAAAGGCGCAACGCTTGGCGAGGGACAACTGAAAAAGACAGTCCGCATCAGTCAGTCGGTCGAAGACCCCAGTGCCGCGCGTATCGAGTTCGATCACCTGAAAAGCTTCAATGATGAACTGCTCGGCACCTCCTTCAACCCTGGTGAAAGCCCGGTCAGCTTCTTTACCGAGGACGGTAACGGCAAACGCGATGAGCCGATCGAATTGCCGCCAGAGGCTTACCAGGTCGACCCCCTGCGCGGCACCATCACCTACGACTTGAACCTGTTTCCAGAAACCCCGGCTTACGCGGTGGGCTCCATGCCGCTGTTTCTCGCCACCGTCGAAAAGAAAACCATCGACGCCCACCAGTTGCCCAAAGGGCTGGTACTCAAAGGCAATGCGCTGGTGGTTGATCTGAAGCAGTTTCCCGCCCAGGACTGGCGTTTCTTCGCCAAGGACGACAGCGGCAATTATCTGAAGGAGATTGTTTCGGTCAGCCACGATGCGAGCGCAGAAGGCCCGGCATTATTGGGGGTGCATTACTTCTACGGGCAGCCAACCCGTCTGGAAACCTATCAACGAACCGACCTCTCCACCGTGCAATATGGCTTCGAGGTCAAACTCGACAAGGCGGACACGTCCAACCTTGTTCAATAGCCTGTTCAGTGCTCGGGCCGAAACTCGAAACCTCCAGGGTTGCGGCAGCGGCCACCATTGATTTCCCGCAGCTGAGCTTGCAGGTGCAGGCACCAGATTTGCGGATCATCGGCCAGCTCATAGCCGTGCAGGGTGAGACTTTCAACGATGGTGTCGAGGATCGACTCAGCCACAAAGGGACCATGGAACGGGCCCTGGGCTTTGATGGCAGAAGGTTGTTCGCCGGCCATTCCAGCGGCGAAGAGTAAGGTCCACATGCCCGTATCCCCCGCCAATGGGCGGATGGCACACTCGATACGGGTCACAAGGCCCAGGCATTGACGGGTGAGGCAGAGGTTGCGCGACATGGCGGCGACCCTCGGTAGATCCGGTGTTCAGCCCCCACGGGAGGGCTGTCTCGATCCAGTGATTACTGTCGATATCCTTGACCTGAGAATAGAAGAAAAGTCTGACTAGCACGTCAAGTGAGACCAGAAGGCGCCGAATGGTCACTGTGTGAATATTGACGCCAGACTGATGGCACTTTTTCGGAGTGCACCGGATACAAATGTGGGAGCGAGCCTGCTCGCGAAAGCAGTGTGTCTGGCGACATTGATGTCAACTGACACTCCCTCTTCGCGAGCAAGCTCGCTCCCACAGTGGATCTATGTGATCCTCAAATTGTTTCTGTATCAGGCAGGCTTGGTTTCCACCAAGGCTTCCTGCGCCATCTCTTTCTCGGCTTCCTTGAGGTCTTCTTCGCTGATCATTTCTGCGATGACCCGCAAGCGCTCCACCACCCGCGCGTTAACGCTGCCTTCAGGGAACTGGCCATCGGCGTCCGGCGCACCGGCCGGCTCGCCGACCAACAGGCTCAGGGCTTCATCAGCCTGGCGCACAGCGTAGACGTGGAACTGCCCCGCGCGCACCGCCGTCAGCACTTTCTCGTCGAGCATCAGCGTGGCAACGTTGGCGTGGGGAATGATTGCGCCCTGCTCCCCGGTCAACCCGCGGGCTTCGCAGAGCCGGAAGAAGCCTTCGATCTTCTCGTTGACCCCACCCACCGCCTGCACTTCACCGAACTGGTTGATCGAACCGGTGATCGCAAAACACTGCTTGAGCGGGGTTTTCGACAGCGCCGAAATCAGCGTGCAAGCCTCGCCCAACGATGCACTATCACCATCGACGTAACCGTAGGACTGCTCCAGGGCGATACTCGCGGAAATCGCCAGCGGGAATTCCTGGGCGTATCGGCTGCCCAGATACCCCGTGAGGATCATCACGCCTTTGGAGTGAATCGGCTGACCGAGGTTGACCTCGCGCTCGATGTCGACGATGCCGCTACCGCCCGGATAAACCGTGGCGGAAATCCGCGCCGGCACACCGAATGCCGAGTCGCCGACCTCCAGCACTGTCAGCCCGTTGCATTTGCCCACCGCCGCGCCGTCCGTGTCGATCAGGATGATCCCGGCCAGCATGTCATCGAGAATCCGCGCCGAGACGCGCCCGGTACGCGTGGCCTTGGCCTTGAGCGCACGTTCGATGTGCCCGGCGTCGGTCATTTCGTCACTGGCCAGTTGGCGAATGAAATCCGCCTCGCTGACCAACTGGAACAGATCACCGATCCGCGCCGACAAACGCCCCTGGTGCTCAGCCAGGCGAGCACTGTAAGTCGCCAGACGCGCCACCGCATCAGCGGTCAATGGCGCCATGCCTTCCTCGGAGGTGCGGGTCTTGAGCAACTGGGCGAACTGCTCCAGGCTTTCGTCGACCATCGGGATGTCTTCGTCGAAGTCCACCAGGACGCGGAACATCTCCTGGAAGTCCGGATCGAGGTCCTGCAGCGTGTAGTAGAGCTGCCTGGCGCCGATGATGACGACTTTGACCTGCAACGGAATGTGTTGCGGTGTCAGGGTCACCGTGGCGAAACGGCCCATCTCGCCCAGCGGCGATTCCATTTTCAACTTGCGCGATTGCAGCGCGCGTTTGAGCGCATCCCACACGAACGGCTCGCTGAGCATTTTTTCCGCTTCAAGAATCAGGAAGCCGCCGTTGGCGCGGTGCAGCGCACCCGGACGCAACTGTCGATACGTGGTGTAGAGCGCGCCCTGATCGGTGGTGTACTCAATGCGGCCGAACAGGTTTTCGTAAGTCGGGTGCGGCTCAAAGACCACTGGCGCACCGCCGCTGAATGGATGACCGACCACCAGGCTCGGCGCGTATTGCTCTTCCAGCAGCTTGCGGGCGATGGCGTCTGCCTTGCTGTCGTCCACCAGTTGCTCGACCACGGTCTTGAGCAGATACACCTGCATCGCTTGCAGGTAACCGCAAACACCGGCGTTTTCCGCGTACTTTTCCGACAGCGGCGCGAGCAAGGGTTGCAAGGCCAGGGTGATGGTTTCTTCGTTGAGCTGGCGCAGTTGATTGCTCGACTCACGCTTCCATTGCGGCAGGCTGGCGAGCTCTTCGTTCAGCCGCTCTTCCAGCCACGAAATATCCTCGTGAAAACGCTCGCGATCGACTTCCGGCAACTGGGCAAATTCGGCTTCGTCCACAGCCTTGCCTTCGCTCATCGGCGTGAAGGCGATATTGGTGCTGTCGCGGTACAGCGCAACGTCCTTCTCCAGCGCCAGGCGCTCGATCACATCCAGCGCCTTGTCGTAACGCTGGTTGAAGGCGCGGTCGATGGCGCTTTTCTTCTGCTGGTAGGACGGGTGCTCGAACACGGCCGGAAAAGTCGCCAGCAGGTTGTCGATCAAACCGTTGATGGCATCGATAAAGGCGCCGGCGGTGCCCGACGGCAACTCCAGTGCACGAGGTTCGCGAGGATCCTCGAAATTGTTGACGTAGACCCAGTCCGCCGGGGTCTGCAGGCGTTTGCCTTCGGCTTTCAGGTAGCGTTTGACGAACGAAAACCGGCCGGTGCCGGGCTCGCCCATGACGAAGACGTTGTAACCGGGGCGTGGCATTGCCACACCGAACTGCAAGGCTTCGACCGCACGTTCCTGGCCAAGCACACCGCGGAAGGGCTCCAAATCATTGGTGGTAGAGAAGCTGAACTGTTCAGCGGAAAACGGACGGGTCAGCGCTTCGGGCGCTAGACGCAAGCTGGCAGCAACAGGATCAGGCATCGGGCTTCCTTACATCAGGCGGGGCAGATAGCGGCATTCTGGCGCTGCCCATACCTCACTTGCAAGGCGCGCCTCTAGCCAAAGTTCAGACAAAGCGTCAGCCCCGGGCCGAGAGGGTCAAAATCAGTGTTTTCAAGGAATGTTTCGCAAAAGATTACGAAACCCCAGGAACATGCCTAAACTCCAAACTGCGCGGCTGGAACAATAACCGGCCCACTGGCGCCAGATCGGGCCAGACCCCTGTCCATTGGTATGCACTTAAAGAGAACAAAGCTATGAAACGGATTCTTCTCGGTACTCTCTTCACCGCTGTATCCATCAACGCCATGGCACAGGCGCCAGGCGGCCCGGATTGCGGTTGGGGCAACATGCTGTTCGAAGGTCAGCGTGGCACCCCGGCTCACTTCCTGGCATCCACCACAAACGGCACTTCCGGCAACGCAACGTTCGGTATGACCTCGGGTACCAACGGTTGCTCCACCAATGCGTCGCTGACCTATGGCGGCAAATCCTGGATTGCCATGAATGGCATGATGAACGAGCTCTCTGAAGACATGGCTAAAGGTCAGGGCGAAGCGCTGACCACTTACGCCGTGGTACTGGGCGTGGCGCCGGAAGACCGTGCGCATTTCGCCGCCGTCACTCATCAGCACTTCCAGCAGATCTTCAGCAAGGCTGACGTGACCGCTGACGATGTGCATACCAACACCCTGGCCGTTCTGAAGAGCGATCCTCGTCTGGCCAAGTACGTTACTCAAGCTTAAGCTCGACCCGCCCGCTCCTCTTGGGGAGCGGGTTTTATTTTTTGGACCTGTCCCTCTTTGGGTCTTTGTTTCTTTCGACTTAAGTTGCTCACTATGCTCAAACGCCTTGTCTGGCTGGCGCTCTGTGTCTGCGCCCCGCTGTCTGCCACGCCCAAAATCGACAATCAACGTTTGCAGCAATTGGCCAATGACCCCTTCTGGATTTCCCTGGGTCACTACGAAACCGCCAAACTCGGCGGCTGGCGCAGCTATGTCAGCGACAGGAAATTCTTCCTCGCCGCCGACGGCAATGAACATCCTGACCGTGAACTGGGGGCGACCGTGCAAGCGCTGTACGCCCCGGCCAGTGCTGGCGAAAAGCATGCGCAATGCGTCTACCCGGCCCGCACTCGCTGGCTCAAAGCACAGCTCAACCTGAGCGATCTGCCGACGCTTCCCTGCACTGAATTCAAGCAATGGTTCAAGGATGTTTCGCCCCACAGTGCGGTGATGATTTTCCCGGCGGCGTATCTGAACAGTCCGTCATCGATGTTCGGCCACACATTGCTGCGCATCGACCAGGCCAATGTACAAAGCGATCAAACTGCCCTGCTCAGTTATGCGATCAACTTCGGCGCGTACATCGAAGGCTCGGACAACAGCATCCTGTATGCCTGGAAAGGCTTGATGGGCGGCTATCCCGGTTTGTTTGCGCTGGTGCCTTATCAGGAAAAACTCTCGGAGTACCGCAGTCTCGAGAACCGCGATCTGTGGGAATACCGCCTGAACCTGACTCAGGCAGAAACCGAACGCATGGTCGAGCACGTCTGGGAGCTCAAGCAGATCCAGTTCGACTATTTTTTCTTCGACGAAAACTGCTCTTATCGTCTGTTGGAACTGCTGCAAGTCGCCCGCCCGAGCCTGCGATTGACCGAACAGTTCCCGCTGACCGCGATTCCTACCGACACTGTCAAAGCAGTGAAAGAAGCCGGACTGGTGGAGTCCATTCAGTATCGACCGTCTCGCGAACGTGAATTGCTGAGCCGCGCCGAGCCGTTGACCCATGAAGAACAGGAGTGGGTGCTGAAAGTCAGCGCCGACCAGAAGCAATTGCAGGAACCGGCGTTCAAGGCTCAGCCCAAGGAGCGTCAGGCGCTGATCATCGACGCGGCCTATCGCCTGGAGCGCTACCGCGCCAACGGCCAGGAACGCGACCCGCAACGGGCGCAGCGCAGCTTCGAATTGCTGCGGGCGATCAACCAGAATCCCGCGCCGGAGCTGGACATCCCGCAACCCGGCTTGCCCGAGGACGGCCATGAATCGCGCACTTGGCAGGCCGGCATCGGCACTCGGGGCGACAAGGCCTTTGGCGAATATGGCCTGCGCATGGCGTATCACGACCTCAACGACAACGCCGAGAGCTTTCCCCTCGGTGCGCAAATTGAAATCCTGCAAATGAAACTGCGCCAGTACGAAGGCAATCACTGGCAGTTGCAGCAATTTGACCTGGCGACCATCCGCTCCCTGACCCCGCGCAATGAGTTGCTGCAACCGCTCTCGTGGCAAGTCACCGGCGGCCTGGAGCGCGTGCCGGGCAAGCATGACGACGAAACCCTGGTCAGTCACGTCAATGGCGGTGGCGGCGGAACCTGGCAACTGGGCGACGACATGCTCGGCTTTGCTTTGGGCACCGTGCGCGTTGAACACAACAACGACTTTGCCGGCTTCATCGCGCCGGCGGCAGGCTTCAACAGCGGCATGCTGTGGAAAAACCCGCTGGGCAACTTCAGCCTGGAAGCCAAGGGCGACTTCTTCACCAACGGCGAAGTGCGCCGTAGCGTGAGTCTGAATCAGCAGTGGGAATTGTCGCGCAACCTGGGTTTACGCCTGAGTGCCCAGCGCGAATTCAGCCACCTGGCGTCGCCCGAAAACGAAGTGATGCTTGAGCTGAAGTGGTATCACTACTAACCGCCCCGCTTCACCTGTAGGAGCACAGCTTGCTGGCGATGGTATCGACGCGGTTATTCGGATAGAACGAGGTGATGCCATCGCCAGCGAGCTGTGCTCCTACAGGGCTGCGATCTTTTGATCTTTCTTTCACATCCCGCTCACGACTCCACTCCTAGACTTCTCCCATAGGCCGTTGACGGTCGGGAGTCTGAGATGTGGCGTTGCGTGGGTGTGGTGGGTTTGCTGATGTTGATCGCGGGGTGGTAGACGACCTGCTTTTCGCTCGCAATCAGTCGCCCACAGACATCTGTGGAAACTAAAAGCCTGCGACCATGGCCCAAACCCTATAACGGGAGAAAACCATGAGTCGCGCCTTCGTCAATGAAGATAACGCCGCCGCGCAAGCCGATCAGCCTGTCGAACGGCAGGTCAGTGCGCAGCCCAATTACGTCACGCCCACGGGACTGACCCAGTTGCAGGTGAAAGTCGCCGAATTGCAACACCTGCACAGCGAGCAATCGGCCAAAGGAGAGCACGCCGACAAGCAGCGCCTGGCCGACCTTGAACGGGATTTGCGGTATTTCAAGCAACGCCTGCAAAGCGCTCAGGTCGTGACCGCCGCCACCTCAACGCAAAAAGTGCAGATCGGCAGCCGTGTGACCTTCGCCGACGAACACAGCACCGAGCAAACCGTGCAACTGGTCGGTGAAGATCAGGCCGACGCTTCTGCGGGCCTGATCAATTGGGGTTCACCGCTGGGCCGGGCGCTACTCGGGGCGCAACTCGGCGACGAGGTGCTGTGGCAACGTCCGGCTGGCGATCATCTGATCGAGATCATCCGTATCGAACCGGGTTAAACAACGCCTTGGGCGAGCATCGCGTCGGCAACCTTGACGAAGCCGGCGATGTTCGCGCCTTTGACGTAGTTGATCCGGCCATTCTCTTCGCCGTAATGCACGCAAGCGTGGTGGATCGACTGCATGATCGCGTGGAGTTTGCTGTCCACTTCACCACCGGTCCACAGCAGGCGCATGGCGTTCTGCGACATCTCCAACCCGCTCACCGCGACCCCGCCCGCGTTAGACGCCTTGCCCGGCGCGAACAGAATCCCCGCCTCGATAAAAAGGTCTACAGCTTCAAGGGTGGTCGGCATGTTCGCGCCTTCCGCCACGCAGATGCAGCCGTTGCGCAGTAACGTGCGGGCCGCCTCGGCATCCAGTTCGTTTTGTGTCGCGCAGGGCAGCGCGATGTCGCAACTCAGCGCCCACGGGTGCTGGCCAGCCTTGAACTCCAGGCCAAAACGGCCGGCCAGTTCACTGATGCGCCCGCGCTGGACGTTTTTCAGCTCCAGCACCGCCAGCCACTGTTCTTCGCTCAAACCGCTTTCGCAGTACAGCGTGCCTTCGGAGTCGGACAAGGAAATCACTTTGCCACCCAGGTCCATGACCTTGCGCGCCGCGTATTGCGCCACGTTGCCGGAACCGGAGATGGCCACGCGTTTGCCTTCGACGGTTTCACCGCTGCGCTTGAGCATTTCTTCAGCGAAGTACACACAGCCGAAACCGGTAGCTTCCGGGCGAATCAGGCTGCCGCCATAGCTCGGGCCCTTGCCGGTCAACACGCTGGTGAACTGGTTGCTCAGGCGCTTGTATTGGCCGAACAGGAAACCGATCTCGCGGGCACCGACGCCGATATCACCGGCCGGAACATCAACGTCGGCACCGATGTGACGATACAACTCGCTCATGAAGGCCTGGCAGAACCGCATGACTTCAGCATCGCTTTTGCCTTTTGGATCGAAATCCGAACCGCCCTTGCCACCGCCCATCGGCAACGAAGTCAGCGAGTTTTTGAAGGTCTGCTCGAAGGCAAGGAACTTCAACACGCCAAGGTTCACCGAAGGATGGAAACGCAGCCCACCCTTGTACGGACCGATGGCGCTGTTCATCTGGATGCGGAATCCGCGATTGACCTGCACTTTGCCTTGATCGTCGACCCAGGAAACCCTGAAAACGATCGCACGCTCCGGCTCGCAAATCCGCTCCAGAATGCCCGAAGTCAGGTAGTGCGGATTGGCTTCAAGAAACGGCCACAGGCTACGCAGGACTTCCTCCACGGCCTGATGGAATTCAGGCTGGTCAGGGTCACGTTTTTTCAGGCGGGCAAGGAAGGATTCAACGGATTCGATCATGGAAAAGTCTCGGCAAATTTATTGTCGTTGGAAGAGATTGGGCCGGACTTTAGCAAACTGATTGCGCACCACGACAGCGCAAAATGTCGCACTTATGAAAATAAATGGTGCGCTGGATATAAATTCATCGGCTTTTTGCGAGTTTTTTGCACCCGAACAGGGATTTGTATCTGGAGTCTTGCACCACAAGGTAAACCGCCATCGCGAGCAGGCTCGCTCCCACAATAGACCGGGTTTTACCTGCTGACACTGCCCCCCTGTGGGAGTGAGCCTGCTCGCGAAGGCCGCGCTACGGCCTATCTGAAACCCCATAAAAAACGGAGCCCGAAGGCTCCGTTCTTTCATGCAACCCACCTGAAATCAGGCCAGTTTCTTGTGCCGTACACGGTGCGGCTGAGCAGCCGCTTCGCCGAGGCGTTTGCGGCGATCGGCTTCGTACTCTGTGTAGTTGCCTTCGAAGAACACCGCTTGCGAGTCGTCTTCGTACGCCAGGATGTGAGTCGCGACGCGGTCAAGGAACCACCGATCGTGAGAGATCACAATGGCGGCGCCCGGGAAGTCCAGCAGGGCTTCTTCCAGGGAACGCAGGGTTTCAACGTCGAGGTCGTTGGACGGTTCGTCGAGCAGCAGGACGTTGCCGCCCTCTTTCAAGGTCAGTGCCAGGTGCAAGCGACCGCGCTCACCACCGGACAAGTCCTTGACGAACTTCTGCTGATCGCCACCCTTGAAGTTGAAACGACCGACGTAGGTGCGCGACGGGATCTCGTAGTTGCCGATGCGGATCTGATCCGAACCGTCGGAGATTTGCTGGAACACAGTCTTGCTGCCGTCCAGGTCGTCGCGGCTCTGATCGACGCACGCCAGTTGCACGGTTTCGCCGACTTCGATGCTGCCCGAATCCGGTGTTTCCTTGCCCATCAGCATGCGGAACAGGGTCGATTTACCCGCGCCGTTACCGCCGATCACGCCAACGATGGCGCCTTTAGGCATGGAGAACGACAGGTTGTCGATCAGCACGCGATCGCCATAGCCCTTGGAAACGTTCTTGAATTCGATGACCTTGTCGCCCAGCCGTGGACCGGCCGGGATGTAGATCTCGTTGGTTTCGCTGCGCTTCTGGAATTCCTGCGATTGCATTTCTTCGAAGCGTTGCAGACGAGCCTTGGATTTGGACTGACGGGCCTTGGCGCCTTTGCGCACCCACTCCAGTTCTTCCTTCATGGCTTTTTCGTGGGCCGACTGCTGCTTGGATTCGGCAGCCAGACGATCGGACTTGGCTTCAAGCCAACCCGAATAGTTGCCCTCGTACGGGATACCGGCGCCGCGGTCGAGTTCGAGGATCCAGCCGGCAACGTTGTCCAGGAAGTAACGGTCGTGCGTGATCGCGACCACGGTGCCCGGGAAATCGTGCAGGAAGTGCTCCAGCCAGGCGACGGAATCGGCGTCCAGGTGGTTGGTCGGTTCGTCGAGCAGCAGCATGTCGGGTGCGGACAGCAGCAGGCGGCACAGGGCCACACGACGCTTCTCACCACCGGACAGGAATTCGACTTTGGCATCCCAGGCCGGCAGACGCAGCGCATCGGCGGCGACTTCCAGTTGGCGATCCAGGTTGTGACCGTCGCTGGCCTGCAGGATGGCTTCGAGCTTGGCCTGTTCAGCGGCCAGTTTGTCGAAGTCGGCATCTTCATCAGCGTAAGCCGCGTAGACCTCGTCCAGGCGCGCCTGGGCGTTCTTGATCACGCTGACCGCCTCCTCGACCACTTCACGCACGGTCTTGGTCGGGTCCAGGATCGGTTCTTGCGGCAGGTAGCCGATGTTCAGCTCCGGCATCGGACGGGCTTCACCCTCGAACTCGGTGTCGACGCCGGCCATGATTTTCAACAGCGTGGACTTACCCGAACCGTTGAGGCCGAGTACGCCAATCTTGGCGCCCGGGAAGAACGACAGCGAAATGTTTTTCAGGATTTCCCGCTTCGGCGGAACAACTTTACCCAGCCGATGCATGGTGAATACGTATTGAGCCATGGAGAACCTAGGGTCAGTGAACGATGAATGATTGGGGCGCGGGCGATGCCCGGCCAGGCCGTGCGCGTCGTCCGATTGATAGCTATCAATACGTGCGCGCTGAAAAAGCCTGATTCTAGGAGCTGGAACGCTCCCGCGTAACCGGCAAAGCTACCTGATTGACGGAAGGCAGTCCAGCCGAGCGGGACTGGCACTTTGCCACAACTCAGGGCATGCTAGCCGCCCTCCGGGCGTCCGGCTTATAGTGCACGTCGCGCCAGTCCAGCCAAACCGCAGGATTACAGTTTGTCTAATGTCACTCCCTCATCTTCCGTGAGCGCACTCAATCCTGCGACCGGCTCACCCCTGCGTGGGTCCTTGAAGGGCACGCTGGCGGCGCTCGCCCTGTTGTTGCTCGCGCTGCTGTTCTGGCAGTTGCTGGATCAGCTTCGCGATGCCCAACAACACCAGCGTCAGTACACCATCGACTACACCGCCGATCTGGCCTCGCAAGTCAGCCTGAACATGGCGCTCAACGCCCAGATCGCCCTCAACCTGCTACCGATCGTCGAACAACCGCAAAGCGCCGACGAACAGCAGGCGCTGCTGCGCAAACTGCAAAAATCCTTGCCCGACGTGCGCAGCCTCGCGTTGCTCAGCCCTTCCGGGAAAGTCCTCACCGACAGCGCCGACAACAGCGATGACGCCGACTACCTGAGCGAACTGGTCCGTCGCAGTCACGCCCAGGCCCATTATTTCAGCAACGCCAATGACGGTTCGGTGGTGCATCTGCTGCTGCATCAAGCCAGCGGCAGCACCCGCGGCTACTGGGTTCTGCGCCTGACGCCGACATTTTCCTCGTCGCTGACCAAACCAAACGAAACCGCTATTCGCCCGCTGTGGGTGGTGGAAAACCGCGTCAATCACCAGATCATCAGCCGCGACGATGCGCAGCCCTCAGCCACTCCGACGGTGTTGACCGCGGATGAGCTGGCCAACAGCGTGCTGACCGTGCCCCTGAGCAGCAGCGACTGGCAACTGCGCGGGTTGTTCGACCGACAACAGGTGATCGAACAGCTACTGCCGGCGTTCATCGGCAAATGCCTTCTGGGCCTGGCCTTCTCGTTGCTGCCGTTCATCGCGCTGCTGAACATGCGCCGCCGCCAGCGCCAGGTGCACGAAGGCCGTCGACGCTACCAGGACATTTTCGAAGGCACCGGCGTCGCCTTGTGTGTACTCGATGTGTCCGGGCTCAAAAGCGTCTTCGACAAGGCTCAACTGCACAGCAGCGAACACCTGAAGGCCTGGCTGGATACACCGCAACAACGCCAGCACCTGCTGCAGGAACTGCGCATCACCGAGGTCAACCTGGTCGCCCTGCAATTGCTCAACGTCAACACCTGCGAGCAAGCCTGGAAACTGCTGATCGACGGTAACCCGCAGGACGGCACCGCAATCGGCGATCAAGTGCTCGACGCGGTGCTCAACCAGCAGAAACAGCTGGAACTGGAAATCAAACTGCAAGACGCCAATGGTCGCGACCAGCACGTGTGGCTGGTCCTGCGTCTGCCGGAAGACCAGGACGACTATAAAGCGGTGATCCTGAGCATCACCGATATCACCAGTCGCAAGCTTGTCGAACTGTCGCTATTGGAGCGTGAAGGATTCTGGTCTGACGTGGTGCGCACCGTGCCGGATCATCTTTACGTGCAAGACGTGATCAGCCAGCGAATGATTTTCAGCAACCACCACCTGGGCCAGACGCTCGGTTACAACCGTACCGAACTGCACCAGATGGGCGAGTACTTCTGGGAAATTCTGCTGAACCCCGAAGATGCCGATTTCTACCACCGCTCACGCCAAACCCAGCGCCAGGCCGGTTACAGACAATTGATGCAATGCCAGCTGCGCTTCCGCCACCGGGACGGTAAATGGCGGCGTTTCGACATCCGCGAACAGGCGCTGGCGCGGGACAAGCACGATCAGGTGACGCGAATCATCGGCGTGGCCAAGGACATCACTGATCAGATTGAAGCCAGTGAGTCCCTGCGCGACAGCGAGCAACGCTACCGGATGCTCGCCGAAAGCATCAGCGACGTGATTTTCTCGACCGACAGCAAGATGGCCCTCAACTACGTCAGCCCGTCGGTGCAAGCCGTGCTGGGCTACGACGCCGACTGGATTTTCCAGAACGGCTGGCAATCGACCATCGCCAACCCGCAACAGCTAGCCGGCATTTACAGCCTGATGGACCGGGTCAGCAAAGCGCTGAACAAACCCGAGCAACTGGCGCAATTGCGCAGCCAAGTGCAGACCCAACTGTTTTTGTTCGATTGCCTGCGGGCCGACGGGCGCAAGATTCCTATCGAACTGCGGCTGGTGCTGGTTTGGGACGAACACGGTGCATTCGAGGGCGTGCTGGGCGTCGGTCGCGACATCAGCCAGCAACGCCGGGCCGAAAAAGACCTGCGCATGGCCGCGACCGTATTTGAGCACTCGACCTCGGCGATCCTGATCACCGACCCTGCCGGCTATATCGTTCAGGCCAACGAAGCCTTCAGCCGTGTCAGCGGTTATGCGGTGGAGCAGGTGCTCGACCAGTTGCCGAACATGCTGACCGTCGACGAACAGCAGGAAGCGCATTTGCGTTACGTGCTCAAGCAATTGCATCAGCACAGCACATGGGAAGGCGAAGTCTGGCTCAAACGACGCAATGGCGAGCATTACCCGGCCTGGGTCGGGATCACGGCAGTGCTGGATGACGAAGGCGATCTGGCCAGCTACGTGTGCTTCTTCAGCGACATCAGCGAACGCAAGGCCAGTGAGCAGCGGATTCACCGCCTCGCCTATTACGACGCCCTGACCCACTTGCCCAACCGCACGCTGTTCCAGGATCGCCTGCACACGGCGCTGCAATCGGCTGAACGGCAGAAGTCCTGGGTGGTGCTGATGTTCCTCGACCTGGACCGATTCAAACCAATCAACGATTCCCTGGGCCACGCCGCCGGCGATCGCATGCTCAAGGAGATGGCCACGCGCCTGCTCGGCTGTGTCGATGATGACGACACCGTGGCGCGCATGGGCGGCGATGAGTTCACCTTGCTGCTGCAACCGCGCGCCAACCGTGAAATTGCCTTGAACCGGGCGATTCATGTGGCCGAACAGATTCTCGCCAGCCTGGTGAAACCGTTCGTGCTTGAAGGCCGCGAGTTCTTCGTCACCGCCAGTATCGGCATCGCCCTGAGCCCTCAGGACGGTAACGAACTCAGCCAACTGATGAAAAACGCCGACACCGCGATGTATCACGCCAAGGAGCGTGGCAAGAACAACTTCCAGTTCTATCAGGCCGACATGAACGCCAGTGCCCTGGAGCGTCTGGAGCTGGAAAGCGACTTGCGTCATGCCTTGGAGCAAGACGAATTTGTGCTGTATTACCAACCGCAGTTCAGCGGCGACGGCAAACGCCTGACCGGCGCTGAAGCCTTGTTGCGCTGGCGCCATCCGCGACGCGGTCTGGTGCCGCCGGGAGATTTCATTCCGGTGCTCGAAGAGCTCGGCCTGGTGGTGGATGTCGGCGACTGGGTGATCAGCGAGGCCTGCCGTCAACTCAAGACCTGGCATCAGGCCAAGGTCCGGGTGCCGAAGGTGTCGGTGAACATTTCGGCCCGGCAATTCTCCGACGGCCAACTCGGGACGCGGATCGCCACCATCCTCAGGGAAACCGGCCTGCCGCCGGCATGCCTGGAGCTGGAACTGACCGAAAGTATTCTGATGCGCGAAGTCAGCGAAGCGATGCAGATTCTCGCCGGGCTGAAAAATCTCGGCCTGAGCATTGCGGTCGACGACTTCGGCACCGGTTACTCATCGCTCAACTACCTCAAGCAGTTCCCGATCGACGTGCTGAAAATCGACCGCACCTTCGTCGACGGCCTGCCGTCGGGTGAGCAGGATGCGCAGATCGCCCGCGCGATCATCGCCATGGCCCACAGCCTCAATCTGGCCGTTATCGCCGAGGGCGTGGAGACCCACGAGCAACTCGACTTCCTGCGTGAGCATGGTTGCGACGAGGTTCAGGGGTATCTGTTCGGTCGGCCGATGCCGGCGAACCGGTTTGAAGCGCAGTTCAGCAATGATGCGCTCTTCATGTTCGACTGAGATTTTGTGGGGAGGCCATCGCCAGCAGGCTGGCTCCCACAAGATTTTATGTCGGTCAGGGAATTTGCAGGCTATCGCAATTACTGTGGGAGCCAGCCTGCTGGCGATTGGGCCAGCACGATCACCGCTGATCCCGTCATGAAGCCCACTTGTCTGCGACATGATGTCCTTTCATATGCCATCTAAAACCCATTGGGTTAGAATGCCCCCCTTTTCTGCCCCGATCCTTGAGGACCGCCATGTTCAGCCGTGATTTGACTATTGCCAAGTACGACGCCGATCTCTTTGCCGCCATGGAGCAAGAAGCTCAGCGCCAGGAAGAACACATCGAGCTGATCGCTTCGGAAAACTACACCAGCCCTGCGGTCATGGAAGCTCAAGGCTCGGTACTGACCAACAAGTACGCCGAAGGCTACCCGGGCAAGCGCTACTACGGTGGTTGCGAGTTCGTCGACGTGGTCGAGCAACTGGCCATCGACCGTGCAAAAGAACTGTTCGGCGCTGATTACGCCAACGTTCAACCGCACGCCGGTTCGCAAGCCAACAGCGCCGTTTACCTGGCTCTGCTGCAAGCGGGCGACACCATCCTGGGCATGAGCCTGGCGCACGGCGGTCACCTGACCCACGGTGCCAGCGTTTCCTCCTCTGGCAAGCTGTACAACGCCGTTCAGTACGGTATCGACGGCAACGGCCTGATCGACTACGACGAAGTCGAGCGTCTGGCGGTTGAACACAAGCCGAAAATGATCGTGGCCGGTTTCTCTGCCTACTCGCAGATCCTCGACTTCCCGCGTTTCCGCGAAATCGCTGACAAGGTTGGCGCTTACCTGTTCGTTGACATGGCCCACGTGGCCGGTCTGGTCGCCGCTGGCGTCTACCCGAACCCGGTGCCTTTCGCTGACGTCGTGACCACCACCACGCACAAGACCCTGCGCGGTCCACGTGGCGGCCTGATCCTGGCTCGCGCCAACGCCGACATCGAGAAGAAACTGAACTCCGCAGTATTCCCGGGTGCCCAGGGTGGCCCGCTGGAGCACGTGATCGCCGCTAAAGCGATCTGCTTCAAGGAAGCGCTGCAACCTGAGTTCAAGACCTACCAGCAACAAGTGGTGAAAAACGCCCAGGCCATGGCCGGCGTGTTCATCGAGCGCGGTTACGACGTGGTGTCGGGCGGTACTCAGAACCACCTGTTCCTGCTGTCGCTGATCAAGCAGGAAATCTCCGGTAAAGACGCTGACGCCGCTCTGGGCAAAGCGTTCATCACCGTGAACAAGAACTCCGTGCCAAACGATCCACGCTCCCCGTTCGTCACCTCCGGCCTGCGCTTCGGTACTCCGGCTGTGACCACTCGTGGTTTCAAGGAAGCAGAGTGCAAAGAACTGGCCGGCTGGATCTGCGACATCCTGGCGGACCTTTCCAACGAAGCGGTGATCGACGCCGTTCGTGAGAAGGTCAAGGCCATCTGCAAGAAGCTGCCGGTATACGGCGCTTAATCAGCCCGCTAAACCGCAGCAATGAAAAACCGGCCAGTGATGGCCGGTTTTTTTTCGTCCGCAATTTTTTCAAACCGCGAAAAGGCTCAAGGTCGGGGGGTTGCGTCCAACTGGTAAGACCGGACATGCCAATTTTTCAAAATACACTTGCGATCACCCAAAAACAGCGCCTAGACTGCGCCTGCACTGGACATACCGGTAAGACCACAATAATTAAGTCCTGAATCTGATGCGCGAAGCGCACGGCAGCCAGGACACCGACCAGGATTCCTCCCATGCTCAGATGGTGCTCGCGTTCAATCTTCCTCCAAGTGGTTCTCGGACTGGTGCTCGGTATCGTCTGTGGGCTGACCCTTCCTGAATACTCCGCCCAGCTCAAACCGCTCGGCGATGGCTTCATCAAACTGATCAAGATGCTCATCGGTCTGATCGTGTTCTGCGTAGTGGTCAGCGGCATCAGCGGTGCCGGCGACCTGAAGAAGGTCGGACGCATCGGCCTGAAATCGGTGATCTACTTCGAAATCCTGACCACCATCGCCTTGGTGATTGGTCTGGTGTTCGCTTTCACCACCGGCATCGGCAGCGGCGCGAACATTCATCTGGATCAGCTTTCCGCTGCCGACATGGGCGACATCGCCCAGCGCGGTCAGCACATGCAAACCACCTCCCAGTTCCTGATGAACCTGATCCCGACCTCGGTGATCGGCGCCTTCGCGGAGAACAACATTCTGCAAGTGCTGCTGTTTTCAGTGCTGTTCGGCAGTGCGCTGAACCTGGTGGGCGAAGCAGCGTCGGGTATTTCCCGGCTGATCAATGAGCTGAGCCACGTGATCTTCCGCATCATGGGCATGATCGTGCGTCTGGCGCCGATCGGCGTGTTCGGCGCCATCGCTTTCACTACCAGCAAATATGGCCTGGATTCGCTGCAGCACCTGGGCAGCCTGGTTGGCCTGTTTTACCTGACCTGCGTGGCGTTTGTAACATTGATTCTCGGCCTGGTGATGCGCCTTTCGGGCCTGAAGATGTGGCCGTTGCTCAAGTACCTGCGCGAAGAACTGCTGATCGTCATGGGCACCGCCTCCTCCGACGCCGTGCTGCCGCAAATCATGCGCAAGCTTGAGCATCTGGGCATCGGCAGTTCGACAGTCGGGCTGGTCATTCCTACCGGTTACTCGTTCAACCTGGACGGTTTCTCGATCTACCTGACCCTCGCCATCGTGTTCATCGCCAATGCCACCGGCACGCCGCTGGCCATGACCGACCTGCTGACCATTCTGCTGGTGTCGTTGATCACCTCCAAAGGTGCCCACGGGATTCCCGGCTCGGCGCTGGTGATTCTCGCGGCGACACTGACGGCGATCCCGGCGATTCCGGTGGTCGGCCTGGTGCTGGTGTTGGCAGTGGACTGGTTCATGGGCATCGGCCGGGCGCTGACCAACCTGATTGGCAACTGCGTCGCCACCGTGGCCATCGCGCGCTGGGAAAAGGACATCGATATTCAACGGGCGAACAAAGTACTTTCTGGCCAGGTGGGTTATACCTTCCAGCCGAGAAAGCCTGTCGGCCCTGCACATCAGCAGGAATTCTGAATAATCGCCGTGTCTGCCCACGGGCAGGCACGGTCATCAATCATTTTGGATGCTCATGGAGCGAACAGTGATCACCTCGTCAACCGTCGTCAATTCAGTCGTAGAGAAACTCCGGGCCGCTTTGGCCCGTGGTCAGTGGCGCTCCGGCGAAATGCTGCCGGGGCAGCGTGAGCTGGCCGAACAACTGGGCATCAGCCGCCCGAGCCTGCGCGAAGCCGTCATCGTCCTGGAAACCCTCGGGCTGGTGCGCTCCATGCCGGGTAAAGGCGTGGTGGTGCTGGAGGCCAATCTCAGCGACAGCCAAAGCCACGACAGCGCAGTCGCCGGTGCGAGCCTGGAAGACGTGCTGCAACTGCGCTACACGCTGGAACCGTTCATTGTCGGCCTGGTGGCGCAGTCGATCAGCAGCAAGGAAGTCGGGCAACTGCGCCTGACCCTGATGGACATGCGTGAAGCGCTGGAAGCCAACGACAGCGAAGCCGGCGTGAACGCCTACATCGCGTTCCACGAAGAGCTGTTCACGCTGACCTCGAACCCGATCTTCCAGAGTGTGGTGCAACAGACCAGCAACGCCCTCAAGCAAAGCGCCGACGTGCTGCGCAACTCCCCGGAGCATTTGGCTGAGCGCCTTGAGGAGAACGAAGCCGTGGTGCGCGCTATTCGCAGCAAAAACAGCGCCCAGGCCAGCGCCGAGATGCGTCGGCACATCCTTCGGGAAGGCCAGCGGATGGGCATCGAATTGAACATTCCGGACGACAACCTCGCCAGTTGAGTCCGCTTCGCACTGGAGACAAGCCATGAACAGCTTCGCCTCACCGCAAACCCTCACTGCCCTGCCCTTCCCGCGAGCGAACACCGGGAAGCCGTCGGCGGATGATCTCTACTCACGGATATTCGATGCCATTCTCGAACAGCGCATCCATGCAGCCAGTCGCTTTACTGAAGACAGCCTGGCGCAGATGTTCAGCGCTCGACGCAGTGACATTCGTAGCGCGCTAACGCAGCTGTCCCATCAGCAGATCATTATCCTTCGGACCCACCATCGTCCCCGGGTCGCCGCGGCAGATGTCGAGCAGACTCGGCAGACGCTTCACGCCCGGCGACTGACCGAGCTCACGCTGGTACGGCTGGCCTGTCAGCAGCCTCGCCCGCAAGACTTCAATCGTCTGCGCGACTTGATCGATAGCGAGCGCCGGTGTCTGGAGCGCGATCAGCGTGGCCCAGCGATTCGGTTGTCCGGGGAGTTTCATTTGCAGTTGGCCGAAATGGCGGGGAATGCACCTTTGGCGCATTTTCTTGGCAGTCTGGTGCCGCTGACGTCATTGGCGATTGCGCAGTTCGATGCGCAGGCGGAGGGTTATTGCGTGTGGCAGGCGCATGAGGGGCTTCTCGATGCAGTTGAGCGTGGGGATGCTCGGAAGGCCGAGACGCTACTGAGCCGGCATTTGGATCTGCTGGAGGAAACATTGCTAAACACTGTTTCGGTTTCTAGCCAAAATCGTGTTGCCGGTTAAATCGCCATCGCGAGCAGGCTCGCTCCCACAGTTGATCCGCGGCGTGCACATACTCTGTGTCCACAGGAGATCCAATGTGGGAGCGAGCCTGCTCGCGATGGGGCCATAACAGACGCCGCCAATGCTTCAGGTTGCAGCCACCCGCGCAAACCCCTCACGGATTTTCTCTTCCGGCAAATCGTCGGCAATGAACACGATCACGCTTTCGCGCGTTTCATCGTCTGCCCATTCCGTGTCCCAATCGAATCCGTACAACTTCAACACCCCCTGAAACACCATGCGCCGCGGCTCGCCAAGGATGTTCAACACGCCTTTGTAGCGCAGCAATTGCTTGCCATGGTCTTCCAGCAGTTCGTTCATGAACTCGCTGAGTTTGTCGATATCCAGCGGCTTGTCGGTGCGCAGCACCAGGCTGGAAATGCGGTCGATGGACGGTGCTTTGCTCACCGGGCGCAGGCTGACGCCGCCACCCAGGTCGGCATTGAGATTGAAACCGCGCACGTCGAGCAATTCGGCCAAGTCGATCTTGCCGTGCTCGACCACACGGATCGGTGCGCGACGGTTGATGCGGGTCAGGCGCTCGCTCAGCGCGGTAAAGGTCGCCTCATCCACCAGATCGCGCTTGCTCACCAGCAAGCGGTCAGCGAAACCGATCTGCGCCTGGGCAATGGTTTGAGTCAGGTGAGTGTCGGCGTGCGCCGCATCGACCAGGGTAATGATGCCGTCGAGGATGTAGCGATCGCGCAGCTCTTCATCGATGAAAAAGGTTTGGGCCACAGGTGCCGGGTCGGCCAGGCCGGTGCATTCGATCACCAGACGGTCGAAGGCGATTTCGCCGTTGTCCAGCCGTTCGAGCAGCAGGTACAAAGCCTTGGTCAGGTCGGTGTGGATGGTGCAGCAGACGCAGCCGTTGGACAGCGTCATCACTTGCACCGGTTCGTCGCCCAACAGCTGGGTGTCGATACCGGCGTCGCTGAATTCGTTCTCGATCACGGCGATTTTCAGGCCGTGTTCGGCTTTTAGCAGGTGGCGCAACAGCGTGGTCTTGCCGGCGCCGAGGAAGCCGCTGAGGATTGTTACCGGGATAGGGGGTAGCAAAAGAAGGTCTCCCATACACTGAAAAAACTGTAGGAGCCTGGCTTGCCAGCGATGGCGTCTTCAAGATCGCTATCGCCGGCAAGCCGTGCTCCTACAGTGGTGTGTTACCTAAGCCTCGTGCTTCAACAGCACTTCGGCCCACCCTTGCCACCGTAACGAGCCTCTTGGCGTTCCCGGAAGAACATCTCGTAAGTCATCACCGGTTTGTCCGGGTGTTTGGTTTGCATATGCTCGACGTAATTGTCGTAGTCGGGCATCCCGACCATCAGGCGCGCGGCCTGACCGAGGTATTTACCGAGGCGACTCAGGTCATTGAACATGCTGCAATCCTCGATTACGCATCCGGCAGAGCCTGGAATGGCGCTTCTTTATCCGTACGTTCCTTGCTGCCCCAGGCGGAGATACCGACCTTGAGTGCATAGAACAGGATACTGAATACCACGAACAGGAACAGCGCGGTCAGCGTTGCGTTGGTGTAGGCGTTGAAGATCACGTGCTGCATTTGCGTAATGTCCTTGGCCGGGGCGAGGATCTGACCGTTGGCCAGCGCATCGCTGTATTTCTTGGCCAGCGACAGGAAGCCGATCGCCGGGTTGGCGTCGAACAGCTTGATGAAGCCGGCGGTGGTGGTGCAGATCAGCAGCCAAACGGCGGGCAGCATGGTCACCCAGACGTAGCGCTGGCGTTTCATTTTGATCAGCACAACGGTCGCCAGCATCAGCGCGATACCGGCCAGCATCTGGTTGGAGATACCGAACAGCGGCCACAAGGTGTTAATGCCGCCCAGCGGATCGATCACGCCCTGGTACAGCAACCAACCCCACATCGCCACGCAACCGGCGGTTGCGATCAGGTTGGCGGTCCAGGATTCAGTGCGTTTCAGCGCTGGCACGAAGGAACCGAGCAAGTCCTGCAGCATGAAACGCCCGGCACGGGTACCGGCGTCGACGGCGGTCAGGATGAACAGCGCTTCGAACAGAATCGCGAAGTGGTACCAGAACGCCATGGTGTTTTCACCCGGCAAGACACTGTGCAGGATCTGTGCAATACCGACCGCCAGGGTCGGCGCACCGCCGGCACGGGCCAGGATGGTGGTTTCACCGATGTCCTTGGCCACCGCTTGCAACGCTTCCGGGGTAATTGCAAAGCCCCAGCTGCTGACGGTTTGAGCCACAGCCACCACGTCACTGCCGACGACTGCCGCCGGGCTGTTCATGGCGAAGTACACGCCTGGTTCGATCACCGAAGCCGCCACCATCGCCATGATGGCGACGAAGGATTCCATCAGCATGCCGCCGTAACCGATGTAACGGGCGTTGACTTCGTTATCCAGCAGTTTCGGCGTGGTGCCGGAGGAGATCAGCGCGTGGAAACCGGAGACCGCGCCACAGGCGATGGTGATGAACAGGAACGGGAACAGACCGCCCTTCCACACCGGCCCCGTGCCGTCGATAAACTGGGTGAGTGCCGGCATTTTCAGCTCAGGCATGGTGATCAGGATGCCGATCGCCAACGCCACGATGGTGCCGATTTTCAGGAAGGTCGACAGGTAGTCACGCGGCGCCAGAATCAGCCAGACCGGTAACGAGGCGGCCACGAAACCGTAACCGACCAGCATCCACGTAATCTGCACGCCAGTGAAGCTGAACGCCTTGGCCCAGACCGGATCAGCGGCAATCTGCCCGCCAAGCCAGATCGAACCCAGCAGCAACAGCACGCCGACAACGGAGATTTCACCGATGCGGCCCGGGCGGATGTAGCGCATGTAAATGCCCATGAACATCGCGATCGGGATAGTCGCCATCACCGTGAAAATCCCCCACGGGCTCTCGGCCAGGGCCTTGACCACGATCAGCGCCAGCACCGCGAGGATGATGATCATGATCAGGAAGCAGCCAAACAGCGCGATGGTGCCGGGGATGCGGCCCATTTCCTCACGGACCATGTCGCCGAGGGAACGGCCGTTGCGGCGGGTGGACATGAACAGGACCATGAAGTCCTGAACGGCACCCGCCAGCACCACGCCGGCAATCAGCCACAGCGTGCCAGGCAGGTAACCCATCTGCGCCGCCAGGACCGGGCCGACCAGCGGCCCCGCGCCAGCGATGGCCGCGAAGTGGTGACCGAAGAGGATGTGTTTGTTGGTGGGGACGTAGTCCAGACCGTCATTATTGAGCACGGCGGGGGTGGCCCGTCGCGGGTCGAGTTGCATCACGTTATTAGCGATGAACAGACTGTAGTAACGATACGCAACCAGATAGATGGCCACAGCGGCGACCACAATCCACAAGGCGTTGATCGCCTCGCCTCGGCGCAATGCCACTACACCAAGGGCGCACGCCCCTACGATTGCCAGCAGCAGCCAGGGTAGGTGGCGTAGCAGGCTATTATTATTTTTCATTTTATGATTCCAGCCAGGGTGGACAAGAAAGACAGCCATCCCGAGTTTAGCGCTAACGGCCGCAAAGGCCATCCCCGACATGGGTTGAGCCATCACTTTGCTGGCAGCCTTTGACAATGCGGGTCTATAGTCAGCGAACATTTACGAGGATTGCGCCATGAGCGAGCACCCTGCCGATCGCCGCCGCTTCAAACGTATTGCGTTCGATGCCCGAACCGAGCTGAGCCAAGGGGAATTCATCTGGCCGGTGAAGTTGATCGACCTGTCCCTCAAGGGACTGTTGATCGAAAAGCCCGAACCGTGGCTGGGAAATCGGGAGTGGCATTTCCTGGTCGATATTCATCTCAACGAGGACGTCGCCATCAAGATGGATGTGCAACTGACCCACGATGATCATGGTCAGCTTGGGTTCGTCTGCCGACATATCAGCCTGGAATCCATCGAACGCTTGCGGCGATTGGTTGAACTCAACCTTGGCGACCCGCAAGAGCTCGAACGGGAGCTGGGGGCGCTGATCGAAATCTGAAGGCCAATCCCCGTACCCATGTGGGAGCGAGCCTGCTCGCGAATGCGATCTGACATTCAACATTTAAGTCGACTGACATACTGCTATCGCGAGCAGGCTCGCTCCCACAGGTTTTGTATCGACCTGAAAGTTACTCGAAGAGGGCATCCAGCGCCTGTTCCAGACGCGTTACGGCAATAATCTGCAACCCCGGCGGCGCTTCTTTAGGCGCATTGCCCTTGGGCACGATGGCGCGCTTGAAGCCGTGCTTGGCGGCTTCTTTCAAGCGCTCCTGGCCACTCGGCACCGGGCGTACTTCGCCGGAAAGCCCGACTTCGCCGAACACCAGCAGATCGTGGGGCAGTGGCCGGTTGCGCAAACTGGACATGACCGCCGCCATCAGCGCCAGATCGGAGGCCGTTTCCAGCACTTTCACCCCGCCAACCACGTTGAGAAACACATCCTGATCGTGGGTCGGAATGCCGCCGTGACGGTGCAGCACCGCCAACAACATCGCCAGTCGATTCTGGTCCAGCCCCAGCGTTACCCGACGTGGATTGGCCAGATGGCTGTCATCCACCAGTGCCTGGACTTCCACCAGCATCGGCCGCGTCCCTTCCCACGTCGCCATGACCACACTGCCCGGCACTTCTTCCTGCGCACGGGTGAGAAAAATCGCCGAAGGGTTGGAGACTTCTTTCAGCCCCTTGTCGGTCATACCGAATACGCCCAGTTCGTTGACGGCGCCGAAACGGTTTTTCACCGCTCGCAGCAAACGCAAACGCCCATCGGATTCGCCTTCGAAATACAGCACCGTGTCGACCATGTGCTCCAGCACTCGTGGCCCCGCCAATGCACCTTCTTTCGTCACGTGACCGACCAGGAAAATAGCCGTGCCGCTCTGCTTCGCATAGCGCACCAGCAACGCCGCGCTTTCCCTGACCTGGGACACGCCGCCCGGTGCCGATTGCAGTTGCTCGGTGAAGATCGTCTGGATCGAGTCGATCACCATCACCTTGGGTTTTTCCTGCCGGGCCGTGGCGATGATGGTCTCGATGCAGGTTTCGGTCATCACCCGCAGTTGATCCTGGGGCAAGCCGAGACGGCGAGCGCGCATGGCCACTTGCTGCTGGGATTCTTCGCCGGTGACGTACAGTGCCGGCATGACTTTGGCGAGGTTGCACAAGGTTTGCAGCAGAATGGTCGATTTGCCGATGCCCGGATCACCGCCGATCAACACCACCGAGCCGTCCACCAGGCCGCCACCCAACACCCGATCCAGCTCGCTGGACGCTGTGGAAAAACGCGGGATTTCTTCGACGCTGACTTCGGCCAGGGTCTTGATCTGTGCCTGTTGGCCGGTCCAGCCGGTGCGACCGCTGGGGGCTGCGGCGCCACCGCTCTCCACCATGGTTTCGGTCAGGGTGTTCCAGGCCCCGCACTCACCGCACTGGCCAGCCCACTTGGGGAAGGTTGAGCCGCACTCGGTGCAGCCGTACATGCGCTTGGCCTTGGCCATCTGAACTCCCGACAAAAACCGCGATGATAGCTCAGCTGGTGCGGATCAGCGCGGCGAAGTTACCCAGCGGATCTTCGGTAGCAACTTGTTCAGTCCCTGGAATATATCCACCGCACTACCAATCATAAAAACTTGTACAACTTATCACCCCAACATACCCAACCAAATACTGTTCTTGCCCAATGAAACAAAAATCGAAACCTGTACAAACCCTTATCACTTAGAACTTGAACGTACAATCCAACTGTTAAGCCAATTTTACAATACGAACAACCAAGCTAATTGCAATGTAATGGCATTCTCCACATCGAACACAAGGAGTTTGTTTGAGTGCGAGTCCGTACACCCTGTAAACCATTAACATAAAACTTCATATACGGCACATTGCCCTGCATCAACCCAGTGGTGCTAAAGCCCCTACTTTCTATGTTTTTTATCCTGCACCTCCCTCCACTCAGCAGAGATAAGCGATCGATGGGTAAAATGTCCTGCGGGCACGCTGGAGGCCCTACGTTAAAGCGGCCACCCCGAGCAAGAGTGATAGCATTCTCAAACTTTTTACCGCTGAGAAGGTCGGTAGCAGGCAAGCTCTGTAAGCAGTTGTTTCGAGCGCGATGCATCATGCTGATTTACACTGCGCGCACCAACCTCATCTGTAACAAGGAAATAACCTATGGGCGTGATAACTGAGTTCAAGGCCTTCGCGGTCAAAGGTAACGTGGTCGACATGGCCGTCGGTATCATCATCGGCGCCGCCTTCGGCAAGATCGTTTCATCGTTTGTCGGCGACGTGGTGATGCCACCCATTGGCCTGCTGATCGGGGGGGTGGACTTCAGTGACCTGGCCGTCACGCTCAAAGCAGCCAACGGCGATATCCCGGCGGTAATGCTGGCGTACGGTAAATTCATCCAGAGCCTGATTGACTTCATCATCGTCGCCTTCGCGATCTTCATGGGCGTCAAAGCCATCAACCGCCTGAAACGCGAAGAGGCCGTTGCGCCAACGCTGCCGCCGGTTCCGACCAAGGAAGAAGAGCTGCTGGAAGAGATCCGCGATCTGCTAAAGGCTCAGAACAATCGGCCTTGAACGCGTTAGTGAAATAAGAAACGGCGCCCTTGAGGCGCCGTTTTTTTACCAGTAGTTTTCCACCGCCACTTGCCCGGGTCGGCGACTGAGGCTCAAGTGCATGTGGCGCTGTTTGAGTAATTTGCGCGTGTCATCGATCATCTGCGGATTGCCGCAGAGCATGACTCTTGAATACTCGGCCGTCAGCGCCAGGCCTGCCGCCCGCTCCAGTTCGCCATTTTCGATCAGCGTAGTGATCCGGCCGCTCAGAGCGCCATGATGCTGCTCGCGCGTGACCGTGGTGATGAACTGCAGCTTGTGCGCAAACTCCGCTAAATAGTCGCGCTGGGCCAACCCGCTGACGAGGTCCTGATAAGCCAGTTCCCGGGCTTCGCGCACACTGTAGACCAGGATGATTCGTTCGAATTTCTCCCAGACCTCGAAGTCCTGCAGGATCGACAGAAACGGCGCCAGGCCGGTGCCTGTGGATAACAACCAGAGATCACGGCCGTCGACAAAGCGATCCAGCGTCAGGTAACCAAAGGCCTGACGCTCGACCAGCAGCGTATCGCCGACTCCCAGCCGACTGAGCTCACTGGTGAACTCCCCCCCCGGCACCACAATGGAGAAGAATTCGAGGAACTCGTCATAGGGCGACGACACCATGGAATAGGCCCGCCATACGGTGCTGCCGTCAGCCTTGGTAACGCCCAGCCGGGCGAATTGACCTGCGCGAAAACGAAAACCCGGATCCCGGGTGGTCCGCAGGGTGAACAGACTGGGGGTCAGCGATTGGACGTCGAGCAAGGTCTGGCGAGTGAATTTTTCTGCACTGGCGGTCATGGGGTGCTCCATTCAACAGATAGCCACAGTGTCCCGCAAACTGGAGGGCTTAAACACCGTTGATTTGTAGTGGTTTTAGCCAGGGCCTCATTCGCATTAACTTCACAGTACGACTTAACATTAACCACCCAGTTAACACACAAATCCAAGCCTGATTGTAATAAACCCGATATGTCGTTATCTACGCCAGTACTCCCTGACGTTAGAACCAGATACTTGCTTAAAAATCGCAAACAAAGCCAAAAATTCTCACACGAACACAGGAAACATCCTACACTCGGCTCGTGCCAGATCATTGGATCCAAAAAAGCACCCAAGTAACGTCACACCTGGAGAGACACAATGGAGAGGTGGAAGGAATCACAACTCAACCAATTATCGCGAACAACGGAGATTGATATTGCCTACCGGATATCACTGGGTTTCGCAAAAAATATAGGCTTTAAATTTTTCGCCTTTTCAACAACATACCCAATAAAAACTGACCACTTTAATACAGTCCAGCTCAACAACTACCCTACGGACTGGAACATTGAATATGAACAAAAAAATTTCAGCGCAATAGACCCGGTAGTGGCTCACTGCAATCACTCCAGATTGCCTGTCCTTTGGAGCGAAGAACTTTTTTCCAAGACCCCGTGCTTGTGGGATGCGCTTGAGAAACAAGGATTGCAGCACGGCTGGTCACAATCGGTCCATGACGAGGACAGTGGTGTTTGCAGCATTCTGAGCCTGGCCAGAAGCCATTGCCCGATCACTGCGTTTGAGCTGTATGAAAATCTCGGTTTTTCAGTGTTCATAGGGCGCCACCTGCATGCGTTGATCGCACAGACACTGCCCAGGAAATCGACCAAGCCATCCGTGCCGCATTTGTCCCCCCGCGAAATCGATGTATTAAAACTGGCGGCTGATGGCAAGACGGCGTATGAGAGTGCCATGATCCTCAACCTCAGCGCACGCACGGTCAATTTCCATGTGCAAAGCGCAATTCTGAAACTGGGGATCAATAACAAGATTTCGGCAGTCATCGCCGCCACCAAGGACGGAATTCTCAACAGCAGTGCGATACGCTGACCCAAAAAACCTGCAAGTAATCCAAAAGAAAAAAACGTACCATTTGCGGTCCTTCTTGAGTGTTGACGTGAGAACCTTCACGACGCAGTGCACTCGGACGGTCTCGCCCGCTACAACGCCCTTGGGCCGCGGGACACCTGTTGATGACCCCGTTGATTACCCAGAGCCCCGCCTCATGCCCTTGCTCGAAACACCCTTCGCCCGACTCGACCTGATCCGTCAGCCCGAACAGCAGAACGAACCGCTGCAGGCATTTGATGCCGCAGACGAATACCTGCTCACCCATCTGGCTGACCAACAGCCCTCGGCCGACACTCGGGTTCTGGTGCTCAACGACAGCTTTGGCGCATTGGCCGCCAGCCTGGTCGGCAAGGTTCAAGTGATCAGCAGCGGTGACTCGTTCCTGGCCTTTCAGGGACTGGAAAAAAATCTGATCCGTAATGGCCAGGCGTTTGATGCGGTGCCAAGCGTACCTGCCAGTGAGGTTTTTTCAGGCCCCTTTGACCGGGTACTGATCCGGGTCCCGAAAACCCTCGCCTTGCTGGAAGAGCAATTGATTCGTTTGCAGGGTCAACTGGCGCCGGGGGCTCAGGTGATTGCTGCAGCGATGATCAAGCATTTGCCCCGAGCCGCGGGCGATCTGCTGGAACGCTATATCGGCCCGGTGCAAGCGTCGTTAGCGGTGAAGAAGGCTCGGCTATTGATCGCGACCGCTGAAGTCAAAGCGCCCGTTGTGTCCCCCTACCCGACCCGCTATCAACTCGACACCCCTGAGATCGAACTGCTGAATCACGCCAATGTGTTCTGCCGCGAAGGCCTGGATATCGGCACGCGAGCGTTTTTGCCGCACCTGCCAAAGAACCTCGGCTCCGCGCGGGTTACCGATCTGGGATGTGGCAACGGGGTTTTGGCCATCGCCAGCGCCCTGCAAAATCCCGAGGCCCACTACACGCTCGTGGACGAGTCGTTCATGGCCGTGCAATCGGCGGCCGAAAACTGGCGCGCGGCGCTCGGTGATCGGGAAGTGATCGTACGGGCTGACGATGGTTTGGCAGGTCAGGAACCTCAGTCTCTGGACGTGGTGTTGTGCAACCCACCGTTTCACCAACAACAAGTCGTTGGCGACTTCCTGGCCTGGCGCATGTTCCAGCAGGCCCGAGAGGCTCTGGTCGTCGGCGGTGCGCTGTACATCGTCGGCAACCGTCATCTGGGTTATCACAGCAAGCTTGCGCGGTTGTTTCGCGGCGTCGAGCAAGTGGCGGCCACACCCAAGTTCGTGATCCTTAAAGCCCGAAAATAATCCCAGACAAAAAAAACCTCCAGCACAGGAGGGTTGTAAATCCGTGCCGCAAGGCAACGGGATGGGATCAGGCGCAAAAAATCAGTGGGTCGTCAGGCCCGCGGCATTCATGAACATGCGCATCAGGCTGGCCACGATGAACAGCGCCACAACGCTGCCGGTCCAGATCATCACCAACCAGCCGAGTCGCTGCCAGAGCGGCTTTTTCTCTGCTGCTTCGATTTCCTGCAAGGAATGTTTACCCGTCTTCATCGCAATCTCCTCTGAAGAAATGACGCAGGTATCAGCCCTGCGCCACTGTCGCGCGTTCTAGTGATAGCCATCTTCGTGGGTGACCTTGCCGCGGAACACGTAGTAGCTCCAGAAGGTGTAACCCAGGATGAACGGGATGATGAACAGCGTGCCCACCAGCATGAAGCCCTGGCTTTGCGGCGGTGCGGCGGCGTCCCAGATCGAGATCGACGGCGGCACGATGTTCGGCCACAGGCTGATGCCCAA
Organism: Pseudomonas sp. LS2P72; assembly: GCF_054897865.1. NCBI lineage: Bacteria > Pseudomonadati > Pseudomonadota > Gammaproteobacteria > Pseudomonadales > Pseudomonadaceae > Pseudomonas > Pseudomonas sp. LS2P72. The sequence goes on along the minus strand of NZ_CM142708.1, from coordinate 1,402,939 downwards.
ACCGCTATAGCCGAGGAAGATCAGCACCAGGGTCAGCAGGAATGGCGTGTAGTTCGCATTGCGAGCCACCGCGCGGATCAGACCGTACATGGTCACCAGCACCAGAATCGGCACCGGCAGGAACCAGAACAGGTTTGGCAGGGTGAACCAGCGGGCGGCAATCTCGGCATGGGCCAGCGGGGTCCAGATGCTGACAATACCGATCACGGCCAACACCACGAAAGCCAGCGGTCGAGCCAGGTCATGCATCTGTTCTTGCAACTTGCCTTCGGTCTTCATGATCAGCCACGTGCAACCGAGCAGCGCATAAGCCACCACCAACGCTGCGCCGCAGAACAGGGTGAACGGCGTCAACCAGTCCAGTGAGCCACCGGCAAATTGGCGATTGACCACCGGCAACCCATCAATGAACGCACCCAACGCAACGCCCTGGAAAAAGGTGGCGGCGATCGAGCCACCGATGAATGCCTTGTCCCAGAGATGGCGCTTGTCGTCCTTGGCCTTGAAGCGGAACTCGAAGGCCACGCCACGGAAGATCAACCCGATCAGCATAAAAATCAACGGCAGGTACAACGCCGAAAGCACCACCGAATAAGCCAGCGGGAAGGCGCCGAACAACGCCGCGCCCCCCAGCACCAGCCAGGTTTCGTTACCGTCCCAGACCGGTGCGACGGTGTTCATCATCACGTCACGATCGGTCTTGCCCGGAATGAACGGGAAGAGAATCCCGATCCCCAGGTCGAAACCGTCCATGACCACGTACATCATGATGCCGAAGATGATGATCACGGCCCAGATCAGCGGAAGATCAATACCCATGAGTCAAATCTCCTTGGTCAGGCTGGGGCTGTGGTCGCTGTCACCGTTGTCATCGGCGGCGGACAGCGGACGGGCCGGCGTGCGTTTCTGGCCAGGCCCACCCTCGTTGGTTTCCTTGCCTTCGTCGATCTTCGGCCCTTTACGCACCAGGCGCATCATGTAGCCCAGACCGGCACCGAACAGCGCGAAATACACCACGACGAACAGGACCAGCGTGATGCTCATCTGCATGAAGCTGTGATTGGAGGACGCGTCTGCCGTGCGCATCAGGCCGTAGATCACCCACGGCTGACGGCCGATTTCAGTGGTGAACCAACCCGCGAGGATCGCGATCAGACCGGACGGCCCCATCCACAACGCCAGATACAGAAACGGTCGCGAGGTATACAGCTTGTCGCGTTTGCGCAGCCACAGGCTCCACAAACCGGTGAAGATCATCAGGAAGCCGAGCCCGACCATGATCCGGAACGACCAGAACACGATGGTCGAATTCGGTCGGTCTTCAGGCGGGAATTCCTTGAGCGCCGGGACCTGTTTGTCCAACGAGTGCGTGAGGATCAGGCTGCCCAGATACGGGATCTCTACCGCGAATTTGGTCCGTTCTTCTTTCATGTCCGGCCAGCCGAACAGGATCAGCGGGGTCGGCTCATCGCCGTGGTTTTCCCAGTGACCTTCGATCGCGGCGATTTTCGCCGGCTGATGCTTGAGCGTGTTGAGGCCGTGGAAGTCACCGATGACCGCCTGAATCGGCGCCACGATCAAGGCCATCCACATGGCCATCGAGAGCATGGTGCGGATCGCCGGATTGTCCTTGCCGCGCAGCAAATGCCAGGCCGCCGAAGAACCGACAAAGAAGGCAGTTGCGACAAACGCCGCCGTCGACATGTGTAACAGACGGTAAGGGAACGACGGGTTGAAAATCACCGCCAGCCAGTCCACCGGAATCACCTGGCCATTGACGATTTCGTAGCCTTGCGGTGTTTGCATCCAGCTGTTGGAAGCGAGAATCCAGAAGGTCGATATCAATGTGCCGATGGCGACCATGACCGTGGAAAAGAAGTGCAGATTGCGCCCGACCTTGTTCCAGCCGAACAGCATGACCCCGAGGAAGCCGGCTTCGAGGAAGAAAGCGGTGAGTACTTCGTATGTCAGCAGCGGCCCGGTCACGGAGCCGGCGAAGTCCGAGAAGCGGCTCCAGTTGGTGCCGAACTGATAGGCCATGACCAGCCCGGAGACCACGCCCATGCCGAAGTTGACCGCAAAGATCTTCGACCAGAAGTGGTACAGGTCGCGGTACGTGTCGTTATGGGTTTTCAGCCACAGACCTTCGAGCACCGCCAGGTAACTCGCCAGGCCAATGGTGATGGCGGGAAATAGAATGTGAAACGAAATGGTGAACGCGAACTGAATCCGGGCGAGATCAAGTGCCTCCAAACCGAACATAAGTCTTCCTCTGTCAGGTAATACCGGCTGAAGGCTTGTGGCCTACACCCACTGCCCCCACGGATATGGAGTGTGGCGAATTTGAATTCGTTCTTTTTTTACAAACATCACAACGTAGGGAGTCTGGCCATCTGGCCGCCGGATCAATTCCACGAGCGGTCTTGATCTGGATCAAGCAACGCTAAAAGAGTAGTCCCATTTTTGACGATGGACGGTGTGGTCTTTTGCCGCGTGACAGGTTGCCTCATACCGTCGCCGACAGCCCTGTAATTGAATGGACTCGCCCACGCCGAGGCGTCAATGCGCCACGGTGGCAGTCTAAACAGCCAACGACAGCGAGGGCGAGTCCATGAAAAAGCATACTTCGATTGATCAATCCTTGTCTTCTGCCGATTTATCGGCCTGCACTACCGTGGCGGTCGACCTGGCCAAGCATGTTTTCCAGCTCGCCGGCGAAGACGCCCTCGGCAAGGTGCATTATGAGCAGCGGATCAAGTCGCGCGAGGCGTTCTATGAGTTTCTCCGCCAGCTGCCGCCTCATGTCGTGGTCCTGATGGAGACCGGCCCGGGCGCTCAAGCTTGGGCCCGGCAGCTGCAGGATCAAGGCAACCTGGCGCGGATCCTTCCTGCCGGTCTGGTGGCCAAGCATCGCAGCGGCCCTAAAAATGATCGTAACGATGCGCTGGCAATCCTGCGTGCCGGTCGCGACGAAAAGATCTGCGCAGTGCCGGTCAAAAGTGTCGCAGCGCTGGCCATGCAGGCACTGCATCGCGCTCGTCAAGGTTACGTGCGTCGCCGCACCGCCGTGAGTAATCAGATGCGCGGCCTGCTGCTGGAGCACGGGATTGCGCTGGCACAGGGCGACGTCGCGATCAGCCAGAGAATCCCGCGGATATTGGAGGATGCCACCCAGCCGGTGCCTGCCCTGTTGCGCGAGCTGATCGACGAACTGCTGGCCGAGTGGCGCCATTTGGGCGAGCGCATCAACGTCCTGACGGGACGCCTGGAAGTGGCCGCGAACGCCGACAATACAGCCAAACGGTTGATGACCGTGCGCGGTATCGGCCCCATCACCGCTACGGCGCTGGTGGCCAAGGAAACCAAGCCGGAGCGCTTTGCCGATGCTCGCATGTTCGCCGCGTACTTCGGCATGGTCCCTGATCAGCACAGCAGCGGGAAGACGATTCAACTGGGGGACATGACCAAGCGAGGCGATAGCTATTTGCGCAGCCTGATGATCCAGGGTGCCCACGCGGTATTGCAGCAGTTGCGACCTGATTCCCAACAGCCCGACGACCGCCGTTTGTTGCGCTGGATGAGCCGATTGGGCCGCAAGGACGCGGCGGTCAGGTTGGCCAATCGCAACCTGCGCATCGTCTGGGTGCTGTTACAGAATGACCAGACTTATCGTCGCCAGCCCGCCGACGGCCAGCAAGCGACGATGAGCCACTGATCCACCGAGTTCTGCCACCGAGGTACCTACTGACCAACCTGTTGCTGAAAAAACATTGACCCCTGGTAAGACCGGCGTGGATAGATGCCTAAGCTGCTAGTGGCCTTCGAGGCCTGACTGTAATCGGCATGCCACGAGCTCTTCCAATTTTGGCCAGAAGCCGACGACGGCTTCCTCGAGTAGGCCTAATACATAGATGCAACGGGGCGGCAGTTTTTTTAAAAGCGGGTAGACAGTGGGGGCGAGTCCATACATAGCAGCTGCCGAAGGCTGCGTTCGGTTCGGGCCGCGTTCGGACGCAGCAGTCGCAAACCCGGCTGGCTCGAATTAACTGATACACCCACCGCGCCTGATTTCACGACTGCTGCGCAGCCGAACGCAGCCTTCGGCAGCTGCTACAAGGCTTATGAGCCCCGATCGGTGTCTAGCTAACGAAATTTCCCAGCCCTGCAACTTTTGGTTACAGCTTGGTGATAATCTCGCCCCACCCCTCGCTCAAGACCGGCCCTCAGATGCCCAGCCAAGCGCCCTTGCTGTTACGTCATCACCGCCCATTTATCGCGTTTTGGCTGGCTCGGGTGTTTACCGCCAGCGGTTTCCAGATGCTCACGGTGGCCATTGGCTGGAACCTCTACCAACTGACCGGCAATGTGCTCGATCTGGGTTTGGTCGGTCTGGTGGAGTTCGCCCCGCGGGTGCTGTTCATGCTGCACACCGGGCATGTCGCGGACCGCTATGACCGGCGCAAGGTCGCGGCTATTTGTCAGTCCCTGCAAGCATTGATTGCCCTGTCGCTGGCCATCGGCAGCGCGACCGACAATGTCACCCGGGAGATGATCTTCATCCTCGCGTTCCTGCTCGGTGCCGCCCGCTCCTTCGAGATGCCGACCACTCAGGCCCTGTTGCCGAGCATCGTGCCCAGCGCGCTGTTTCCCCGCGCCGTCGCCGCCGCCCAATCCGCACAGCAATCGGCGACTATCGTTGCCCCGGCCCTCGGTGGGTTGCTTTACGCCTTCGGCAGCGTCTGGGTCTACGGCCCGACGGTGATCCTCTACATCATCGCCTGCGTGCTGATGCTCAACCTGCCTGCACGGCAGACACCGCTGAGCAAGGGCAAGGCAACCCTGGATTCGCTGCTGGCGGGCATCCGTTTCATTCGCAGTCGTCCGGACATTCTCGGGGCGATTTCTCTGGATCTGTTTGCGGTACTGCTCGGTGGCGCGACGGCGTTGCTGCCGGTGTTCGCCAAGGACATTCTGCTGACCGGCCCTTGGGGCCTTGGCCTGCTCCGTTCAGCGCCGGCAGTCGGTGCGCTGCTGATGTCGCTGTACCTGGCGAGATTTGCCGTAGAGCGCAAAGTCGGACGGGTCATGTTCACCGCGGTGGGTGTCTTCGGCGTCGCGACCATTGCGTTCGGCCTGTCGACCTCGTTCTGGTTTTCCCTGGCGGTGTTGGTGGTGTTGGGCGCGGCGGACATGATCAGCATGGTGATCCGCGCCTCCTTCGTGCAACTGGAAACCCCGGATGAAATGCGCGGCCGGGTCAGTGCCGTGAACGGTCTGTTCATCGGCGCTTCGAACCAGTTGGGCGAGTTTGAATCAGGCTTGACCGCCCATTGGTTCGGCACCGTGCCAGCGGTGGTCATGGGCGGTATTGGTACGTTGGTGGTGACCGGAGCGTGGATCAAACTGTTCCCGACCCTGGCTAACCGCGACCGCATGCATGTGCCGGTGGAAGAAGTGAAGGTATAGAGCAGTTGCCAATCACACTTTTGCCGAGCGGGTGCAATACATAGATAGTGCAGCTGGTGTAATGTATCGCCTTACACTTATCCCATGATCAAATCCTTTCAGCACAAAGGCCTTCGTGGCTTCTATGAAACAGGTTCGACTCGTGGGATCCGCGCAGACCATGCGAAGCGTCTGTCTCGAATGCTTCAGTTCATGGACCGCGCAACGCTACCTGGCGATCTGGACCTTCCGGGATGGCGATTACACCCACTCAAGGGAGAGATGAGCAAATATTGGTCACTGAGCGTTTCGGGGAACTGGCGAGTTATTTTTCGTTTCATCGGTTCAGACATCGAACTGGTCGACTATCTGGACTACCACTGACAGGAGGCAGGACATGCCCATGCACAACCCGCCACACCCTGGCGAAACCCTTTTGATGGATGTATTGCCTGAACTTGGTATCAGCGTCACAGAGCTGGCCCGGCACCTGCGATTTGCGCGCCCGCATCTATCGCGAGTGCTGCATGGCCACGCGCCGATCAGTCCTGATTTGGCGGTGCGCCTGGAGCGGGCCGGAATTGGCAAGGCCAGAATGTGGCTAGGTGTTCAGACTGACTACGATCTCTGGCAAGCAGAGCAGCGAGAGCAACCGGTCATCGAACCCATTGCCGTCCACGCCTGACACTCTCTAGACCACCATCTCCCCCGCCACCGCCGCTCGCGTGGCTTTGCCGCAGAGTTGTTCCACCAGTGTCAGGGCGAATTGCAACGCCGCCCCGGAACCCTGCGCGGTGATGCAGTTGCCATCGACCACCACCGGTTGATCGACGAAGTTGCACCCCAACAGTTGATGGCTGGCCGAGGGCAGGCAAGTCATGCGTCGCTGACGCAGTACGCCAAAGGCTTGCAGCGCCAGCGCCGGGGCCTCGGCGATGCCGGCGAACAGGCGCCCGGCCGCCACCTGGTCCTTGATCAATTGTTGCAGGGGTTGATGCGCAGCCAGATGTTGCGCCCCTACGTCACCACCGGGCAGGACGATCAGATCGAACGGCTGGGCCAGCACGTCTACCAGCATCGCATCGGACGTCACTCGGGTGCCGCGCGCGCAGGTGAGCATGCGCCGCCCTTCGATGCTGGCCACCACCACTTCAACCTTGGCACGGCGCAGCACATCGATCAGGGTCATTGCTTGCAGGTCATCGATGCCCTCGGCGAGGGTAATCAGAGCTCTAAAGGTCATGGGCGCAGTCCACAGGATGATCTTTAAAGCGTAGTCAGCTTTCCTGCGCCTTGTTCGAACCGGCCGTTACTTGATGTAAAGCTGCGTCGACAGCGTATTGCCGGGCGCGTTGATCGAGGTGTTACTGAAGGTGAACGTGCCTTCCTGTTTACCCGTCAGATCGAAGACATACAGATAGCCGACGGTTTTTTTCCCGACTGTGCACTCAGTCAGGTTGCCATTATCAAAAGCACAGACCGGGGTCCGAGTGCCGTTCACCTCAAAACCATCCAGCCCGACATGCGCGCTACGACCGTAACCGACTTCCAGCACGTAGACCTTGATGTTCGGTCCGCTGTGATTGCAGCGGGTCTGCGCCTGCCCCTCGGCAATATCTTCAAAACCACAGCCCGGCGATTCGACCTTGAGTACCTTCACCTGACTCAACGGCGCCGCCGATGCAGCCGAAGCGGTGTGTGCCCCCAGGAACAAGGCGATCGCCATTGCGAATACGGCAATCAGGCGTTTATTCATGCAATACATAAGTACCCCCCAAAACCAGCGCGCAGTATGGCGCACTTGGCTTTACCGCAAAACATCGACGACGATCGCAGCCATAAGCAGCCATAGCCCCACGCTGCTGGTATGATGCGCGGCTTTTTCCGACCTACAGAAATTACCAGGCGCCTGCAGCGGTCTGTGCTTTGCTGTTGAGGTCGATACATTCACGGCGCCTGGCGCGCCACGGGGAGCAGACATGCTGGAAAGGCTGTTTCAACTCAAGGCACATAACACCAACGTGCGGACCGAGATTCTGGCGGGCTTCACGACCTTTTTGGCCATGGCCTACATTCTGTTCGTCAACCCGAGCATCCTCGGCGAGACCGGCATGGACAAGGGCGCGGTGTTTGTCGCCACGTGTCTGGCAGCTGCCATCGGCTCCACGGTAATGGGCCTGATCGCCAACTACCCGATCGCTCTCGCGCCGGGCATGGGCTTGAATGCCTTCTTTACCTACACCGTGGTCCTGCACATGGGCCACACCTGGCAAGTAGCACTGGGTGCGGTGTTCATCTCGGCGGTGATGTTTTTTCTGTTGTCGATCTTCCGCATCCGCGAATGGATCATCAACAGCATTCCGCTGGCGCTGCGCTCGGCGATTGCCGCCGGTATCGGCCTGTTCCTGGCCCTGATTGCCCTGCACAACGCCGGCATCGTGGTGAGCAACCCGGCAACCATGGTCGGTCTCGGCGATTTGAAACAACCCGCCCCGATCCTCGCGACCCTCGGCTTTGCCCTGATTGTGGCGCTCGAAGCGCTTAAAGTGCGCGGCGCGGTACTGATCGGCATTCTGGCCGTGACCATCGCTTCGATCGTGATGGGCTTCACCCCCTTCGCCGGCGTAATGTCGATGCCACCGTCCCTGGCCCCGACCTTCCTGCAACTGGACATTATGGGCGCCCTGGACATCGGTCTGGTCAGCGTGATCTTCGCTTTCCTGTTCGTCGACCTGTTCGACAACTCCGGCACCCTGATCGGCGTCGCCAAGCGCGCCGGCCTGATGGGCAAGGACGGCCACATGCCGAAAATGGGCCGCGCCCTGATCGCCGACAGTACCGCGGCCATGGCCGGTTCGCTGCTGGGCACCTCGACCACCACCAGCTACATCGAATCCGCAGCTGGCGTGAGTGCCGGTGGCCGCACCGGCCTGACCGCCGTTGTCGTAGCGATTCTGTTCCTGTTGGCGCTGTTTTTCTCGCCATTGGCGGCCAGTGTTCCAGCCTTCGCTACCGCACCTGCACTGCTGTTCGTCGCGGTATTAATGACATCCGGCCTGGCCGAAATAGACTGGGACGACATCACCGTCGCCGCACCGGTCGTGGTCACTGCTCTGGCCATGCCGTTCACTTATTCCATCGCCAACGGCATCGCCTTCGGTTTCATCTCCTGGACCGCAATCAAGTTGCTGTCCGGCCGCGGCCGTGAGCTGAACTCGGCACTGGTGATTCTGTCGATTCTGTTTGTGATCAAGTTGGGTTGGTTCAACGCATGACTTTTGATTCCCAGGCTTACGCCGTTCAGCTCGAAGAGAAGGTCACGCGCCTGCGTGACCTGTTGGCCCCGTTCGGTGCGCCAGAACCTGCGGTATTCGACTCGCCGCTGAAAAACTTCCGCCTGCGCGCCGAGTTCCGCCTTTGGCGCGAAGCCGGTGAGCGTCACTACGCGATGTTTTCCCAGGAAGACAAACGCACGCCGATCCTGATCGAAGAATTCCCGATTGCCAGCCTGCGCATCAACGAGTTGATGCCGCAGCTGAAAGCGGCATGGCAAGCCAGTGCGGCCCTGAGCCACAAGCTGTTCCAGGTGGAGTTCCTGACCACCCTGGCCGGCGATGCGATGATCACGCTGTGCTATCACCGCCCGCTGGACGAGCACTGGCACGTGGCGGCGTCGAAACTGGCAGCTGACCTGAACGTCAGCGTCATCGGCCGCTCCAAGGGCAAACGCGAAGTGATCGGCCTCGATTACGTGGTCGAGCAGATGGACGTCGGCGGTCGCACCTTCAGCTATCGCCAGCCGGAAGGCGCGTTCACCCAGCCCAACGGCACCGTGAACCAGAAGATGCTCAACTGGGCTTACGACTCACTCGGCGATCGCTCCGACGATTTGCTGGAGCTGTATTGCGGCAACGGCAACTTCACCTTGCCGCTCGCGACGCGCGTGCGCAAAGTGCTGGCCACCGAAATCAGCAAGGCGTCGGTCAACGCCGCGCTGAGCAACCTCAGCGAAAATGCGGTGGATAACGTCACCCTGGTGCGCTTGTCCGCCGAGGAGCTGACCGAAGCCCTGAACGAAGTTCGTCCTTTCCGTCGTCTGCACGGTATCGATCTGAAGAGCTACGAGTTCGGTAGCGTCTTCGTCGATCCGCCTCGTGCTGGCATGGATCCGGATACCTGCGAGCTGACCCGTCGCTTCGACAACATCCTCTATATCTCCTGCAACCCGGAAACCCTGGCGGCCAACATCGCCCAGTTGCACGACACCCACCGCATCACCCGATGCGCAATGTTCGACCAGTTCCCGTGGACCCACCACATGGAATCCGGGGTGTTGTTGACCCGCCGGTAATTGCCGACGCCAGATACAAATCAGCCGTCATCACGACGGCTTTTTTGTGCGTGCTTAAACGGTGATATCTGTCTTGCGCGGACGCCCGCCCTTACGGCCATTCGCCCGCGCAGCCTCTGCTTTGGCGGCGCTGCTTTGGCGACCATTACGCGAGGCGATGACCGACGCGGCCATATCCATCAGCGGCTTGCTGGCCGAAACCATCCCGGCGATGGAGACCTGCAGATCCTTGCCCTCGTGGCAAAGGGCTGTCCCGGAAAAGCCGACTTTCAGGTCTGCGAAATCCTCGACGTCGAAATCATCGAACTCCGGATAGTGCTGCACGGGCAACAGCACGCCACTGCCATCAATGAAATTGACCGCCAGGCACGGTTCCACAAAGGTCACCGAAGTCGCCCGCAAACCACCTTTGTGGCGCACTTGGCCACGTTGGATGGCTTCATCCAGCGCGGCTTCGGTTACGGGCCGATCCACCAACATTTTTGCTGTTATCGTTTTCATAGTTCGATCTCCACGCCCTCCGGAACGCCCATCAGCGCCAGTAGGGTCTTGTTCGTCTCGGGCTCATAGCAAGCCGAGCCAATCATGCAGCTCGTACTGGCGACCCTTTTTACCACCACGACTTCGCTGGTTTGCCAGTCCCATATCTGATGATCGAGGCAGACCGTGTGCAGCTTGTCCCACCAGATACACCGAGCGCGGCGCAAATGAGCGGGTTGTCCGAGCGCGTGACGCAACCCTTCCAGCTCCGCCACAGGTGGCCTGCGAGAATGAGGAACCACGTCCCACAGCTCGACACTGTTGTGCCAGAAGCTGAATTTGAAGCGCGCACTCCAGGTTCCGGCATCCACATGTGCATGCGGCGGGCAGTGCTCATCGCGCAACATGATCACCATTGAAAACCCTTTGTAGCTGAATAATCTCATGCTAACCCATCCGTTAGGTTAATGAGCCCGAAGACCCGACATTCCCTGGAAAATCCGATAACTGGCGCTGTGAATTATCACTGCGACTTTTGAGACTAGCGCCAAGGTTCAGCTCGGGCCGGCGGATAACACCGCAAAATGGTAAGCAATCCTTTCCTCGCGTCTAAAAAAAAGCCGTCCCGAGGACGGCTGTCCTGGCTTGTCAGGAAATCAACCCGACTGGTTTTTTCGATACTCGGTGGTGGTGATGCCCGCATACCCCCAGTTATCCGTGTCGACTTCCTCGATCACAATGTGGGTCAGCTCCGGAGGCTTACCGAGGACGCGCTTCAAGGTGTCGGTGATTTCGGCGATGACCTGGGCCTTCTGCTCCCGGGTTACACCATCGCGAGTAATACGTACGCTGACGAAAGGCATGCTGGTTCTCCTGCTTGCTGGTTAAGAAAGGTTTAGTGCTTGCCGCTGCTCATCACGAACTCACTGTATCTGTGTGCATGCATCTGATAAATACGACTCACACACTTCATTTGATCCCCGGTGTCATCAATCATGCAGCGACAATTCGACGATCTTCAACTGGGCAGCATCGAACTGTTTTGTCTGGCAGCCGAAGCTGGCAGCTTTACCGCCGCCGCGCTGGTGGCTGGCGTGACGCCGGCAGCCGTGAGTCGCTCGGTGTCGCGCATGGAGGAACGCCTGGGCGTGCGGTTGTTCGCCCGCACCACCCGCAGCGTCAAACTGACCGACAGTGGTCGGCGGTATTACGAGGAATGTCGCCAGGCGCTGGCGCAACTGGTCGAGGCCCAGCGAGAGGTTATGGGCCAGCAGCAACAGCCGTCCGGCACCTTGCGCATCAGCATTCCCACCACCTATGCCCATCACCGGATTCTGCCGTTGTTGCCGGCATTTCGGGCTCGCTTTCCGGCGGTGAAGGTCGAGTCGCACATCAGCAATCGCAACATCGATTTCGTCGGCGAAGGCTATGACATGGCGATCCGCGTGCGGGCGATTCCGGATTCCGGCCTGATCGCCCGACACTTGGAAGACGCCGCGCTGGTGATGATTGCCAGTCCTGACTACCTCAAGCATGCGGGCATTCCACAGACGCTCGATGATCTCAAACAGCACGAGTGCATCCAGTACGAATTGCCCAGCAGCGGTCGGCGGATTGCCTGGCTGTTCAACGACAATGGCGAGCATCGGGAGATTCTGGCCGAGGGCAATCTCAGTTGTTCCGACGACGTGCTGGGCGGCGTGACCCTGGCCAAACACGGGGCGGGACTGTTTCAGACCTATCGCTTCATCGTCGAAAACGAACTGGCCGATGGCTCGCTGGTGGAAGTGCTCAAGCCTTATGGCGGACGCTCGCGACCGTTCACCCTGCTCTACCCGCAAACTCGCCATATGCCGCTGCGATTAAGGGCATTCATCGATTTTCTGGTGGAGCATCTGCCTCGCTGAAAAGCCGAAACTGTCCGATCACCGCACACATTAACCCTGAGAACCGCCTCTTCAATTGACCAAATTAACCAGCTAGTACAATTTATCTCCACCGGCTGAAACCCTCGGCCAATGCCAAAAACAAAAAGTGGAGAAACTCCGATGCCCCCTATCGTTCTGGTGCTCAACGGCCCGAATCTGAACCTGCTCGGCACCCGTGAACCGGCGACTTACGGCCACGAAACCCTGGCCGACATCTCAGCGATGTGCGGTCGTGCCGCCGAAGAGTTCGGCCTGGCGGTTGAGTTTCGCCAGACCAACCATGAAGGCGAACTGCTCGACTGGATTCACGCCGCGCGCGGCCGTTGCGCCGGGATCGTCATCAACCCGGCCGCCTGGACCCACACCTCGGTCGCGATCCGCGATGCGTTGGTCGCCAGCGAATTGCCGGTGATCGAAGTCCACCTGTCCAACGTTCATGCCCGCGAGCCCTTCCGCCACCACTCTTTTGTGTCGGCCATTGCCACGGCGGTGATGGCCGGATTCGGCAGCCACGGCTATCGCCTGGCACTGGAGCATTTCAGCCAACGTTTGAAGGGGTGAACACCGTGACTCAGACCAAAGCTGTACTGGCAGGGCTGATCGGTGCCGGCATCCAGGCTTCTCGCACCCCGGCCTTGCACGAGCATGAAGGCGATGCACAGGGTTTGCGCTACCTCTATCGTCTGATCGATCTGGACCCGTTGAAACTCGACAGCGACGCCCTGCCCGACCTGTTGATGGCCGCCGAGCGGATGAACTTCACCGGACTGAATATCACCTTTCCGTGCAAGCAGACGATCATCCCGCTGCTCGACGAGTTGTCACCAGAATCCCGAGGCATTGGGGCGGTGAACACGGTCGTGCTGAAGGACGGCAAACGCATCGGCCACAACACCGATTGCCTGGGTTTCGCTGAGGGCTTTCGTCGTGGCTTGAAGGGCGTTGCCCTTGAGCGCGTCGTACAAATGGGCGCTGGTGGCGCTGGCGCGGCAGTGGCCCATGCCCTATTGAGTGAAGGCGTACACCAACTGAGCATTTTCGATGTGGAAATCAGCCGCGCCCAGAGCCTGGCGGACAATCTCAATCAACATTTCGGCGTCGGCCGGGCTGTGGCGGGCCATGACTTGCCGAGCACCCTGGCCCAGGCTGACGGTCTGGTAAACACCACTCCGATGGGCATGAAAAAACTGCCGGGCATGCCAGTGCCGGTGGAGCTGCTGAGAGGTGAATTGTGGGTGGCGGAGATCGTTTACTTCCCGCTGGAAACCGAACTGCTGCGCAATGCCCGCGCGTTGGGTTGCCGAACGCTGGATGGCGGCAACATGGCTGTGTTTCAGGCGGTGAAGGCGTTTGAATTGTTCAGCGGCGTGGTGCCTGATGCGCAGCGGATGCTCGAGCATTTTCAGAGCATGAATGGTTAAACATCAAAAGATTGAATCAGGCCTGCAGATATCGCAAAACCGACTCGCAAATCATCTCGCGATGACGCTGCTTGATGCTATCGCTCGGCAAGTCGACCTGAAAGATCTCACCGAGGGTATGGCGGTTCGACACGCGATAGAAGCAGAACGAACTAATTAACAGATGCACATCCAATGGCTCGAGCCCCGCGCGGAACACGCCCTCCTCAGCACCGCGACGCAAAATCTCGCCCAGTGAATCGAGGATGGTGTTGTTCATCGCCTTGATCGCACCGGAGCGCTTCACGTATTCAGCGTTGTGAATGTTCTCGATGCTGACAATCCGCACAAAGTCGACATTGTGATCATGGTGGTCGAAAGTGAATTCCACCAGCCGCCGAATCGCTTCCACCGGTGCCAGCTCAGTCAGATGCAGACGGTTTTCGGTGCTGCGGATATCGCCGTAGAGTTTCTCCAGCACCTCGACATAGAGCTGTTCCTTACTGCCGAAGTAGTAATAGATCATGCGTTTTGAGGTGTGGATGCGCTCGGCAATCGCATCGACGCGAGCGCCCGAAAGCCCCTGCTGGACGAACTCGACTATCGCCTCTTGAAGGATATTCTCGCGGGTCTTTTCCGGGTTGTTCTTGCGACTCTTGCGCGGCTCGACAATCGGCTCGTCGGGCGCTGCGGAGAGATCTGAAGTTATCGTCATTGCGGGCTCACGGCCATCACTGCACAGGTTGGCGATTATGGGCCGCGCCGCACAGTGAAGGAAGCCGCGCGGCGGCGGTTTGTACCCGTGTTTACGATTTTCCTACAACTTTGCCTGACGTACGGCGCCGCTTCGAGACTTGGCCATGGCCGCCAGTCGCACCGCGACGTTGGCGGCGCCGTAACCTGCGTAACCGTTCTTGCGCTGGATAATTTCAAAGAAGAACCGCCCTTCAAACGGCTCGGTGTACACGTGAAACAGCTCGCCACCCTGGGCATCACGGTCGTAGAGCACGTTGTAATAGGCCAGTTCACTGAGGAACTCGTCGTCGAAATCGAACCGCGCGGCGAGGTCATCGTAGTAATTGAGCGGGATATCCAGCAGCGGTACGCCCGCCTCTTTGGCCCGGCTGACTTCGGCAAAGATGTCGTCGCAATCAAAGGCGATGTGATGCACGCCGGAACCGCGATAACTCGACAATGCATGTGAGATCGCGGTGTTGCGGTTCTCGGAAATGTTCAGCGGCAAGCGGATCGAACTGTCCCGGCTGCGCAGCGCCCGACTCTTTACCAGACCGTACGGGTCAGGCAGCACCACTTCATCGTCGGCTTCGAAATCCAGCAGGCTTTTATAGAACAGCACCCAACTGTCGAGGCTGTCGGCCGGCAGCGCCATGGCCATGTGGTCGATGCGCTTGAGGCCGCCGCTGGCCGCGGCGGCGGGTTGCAGATTGAAGTCGGTGCCGTAGACGTCGGCGTCCTGGTCCACCAGATAAATCAGACTGCCATCCGGCGCGCGCACGGCAGCGAGCTCCAGCTCATTGGGGCCGACCAGCCCGCGATACGGCTGACCTTTATAGGCCACGGCCCGGGCCAGCGCACTGGCGCTGTCCTTGACCCGCACGGCGGTGGCGCACAGCGAGGGGCCGTGAGCTTCGAAAAAACTGTGGGCGAACGAGTAAGGCTCGGAGTTGAGGATCAGGTTGATATCACCCTGCCGCAGCAGGCTGACGCTCTTGGAACGATGTTGTCCTGCTTTGACGAAACCCAGCCGCTCCAGCCAATGCGACAGCTTGGCGCCAAGGCTCTCGTCCACGGCGAACTCGAGAAATTCAATGCCGTTGTACTCGCTGGCCGGGGGCGTCTCGAACAGAATGTCGACAGTGGCCGGTGGCGTGGCTTCTTGCGCCAGACGCTCGCGGGTTTTCTCTTCCAGGTACAGCAACGAGCGCAAACCGTCGGCGGCATTGGCCCGTGGCGGCGCGGCGCGGAAGCCGTCGTTGAAGATCTCCAGCGACAACGGCCCGGTGTAACCGCTCTTGATGATCGGCGCGAGGAAACCCGGCAGATCGAATTCGCCCTGGCCCGGGAAACAGCGGAAATGCCGGCTCCACTCCAGCACGTCCATGGCCAGGATCGGCGCGTCGGCCATTTGCACGAAGAAAATCTTGTCGCCGGGAATCTCGGCAATCGCGCTCGGATCACCCTTGAGGGACAGCGTGTGGAAGCTGTCCAGCAACACGCCGAGGTTGGGGTGATCGGCCTGACGGACGATGTTCCATACCTGTTGATAAGTGTTCACGTGGCGGCCCCAGGCCAGCGCTTCATAGCCGATCCGCAAACCACGGGTACCGGCGTGTTCGGCCAGCAGGCGCAAGTCGTCGATCAGAATCTGTTCGTCACCGATGGCGTCGGCCGAGGCGTTGCTGCACACCAGCACCAGGTTCGTGCCCAGTTCCTGCATCAGGTCGAACTTGCGCTCGGCCCGCTCCAGGTTGCGCGGCAGGCGGTCGCGGCGGCAGCCCTCAAAATCACGGAAGGGTTGAAACAGCGTGATCGCGATCCCGAGATCGGCGCACATCTGTTTGATTTCCCGCGGACTGCCGTCGTAGTAGAGAAGGTCATTCTCGAAAATCTCCACCCCGTCGAAACCGGCGGCGGCGATGGCTTCAAGTTTTTCCGGCAGGGTACCGCTCAAGGAAACGGTGGCAATGGAACGCTGCATATTTCGACTCCCGGTGGTGGAGACAATCTTGTTATCGACATCGCACGCTTCGTGTAGGAGCACGGCTTGCCGGCGATGGCGATCTCGAGGGCGCCATCGCCGGCAAGCCGTGCTCCTACAGGGACCGCGTTTTTGTTGAAGTGAATTATTGGCTGCAAGATCCCGCACAGCAATCCAAAGTGTACTATCCGGTTAGTTTTGCGTGCGATTATCGAACACAATGGCCCTTGGCGAATTGACGATTTTT
The DNA here is from genome assembly GCF_054897865.1 of Pseudomonas sp. LS2P72. Taxonomy (NCBI): domain Bacteria; kingdom Pseudomonadati; phylum Pseudomonadota; class Gammaproteobacteria; order Pseudomonadales; family Pseudomonadaceae; genus Pseudomonas; species Pseudomonas sp. LS2P72. Next base: position 1,386,369 of record NZ_CM142708.1, on the reverse strand, counting down.
CGTCCACTGCGCAACATCGACACCACATTGGGTCCCGTCATCAACCACGGGCCTCGGTTACCAAAGACCCAGAACACCACATAAAAATAATCGGTGGCCTACATGACTCCTTCTCAAAGCTCTCCCGTGGAGCGCTCCTCCATGACTCCTGCCACTGGCGGCATCGGCGACAAGATCCGCGGCGCGATGGCGGTCGGCAAAACCCGTTGGGGCATGCTGGCGCTGGTGTTCTTCGCCACCACCCTGAACTACATCGACCGCGCCGCACTGGGCGTGATGCAGCCTATCCTCGCCAAGGAAATGAGCTGGACGGCGATGGACTACGCCAACATCAACTTCTGGTTCCAGGTCGGCTACGCCATCGGTTTCGTGCTGCAAGGCCGGTTGATCGACCGGGTCGGCGTCAAGCGCGTGTTCTTCTTCGCCGTGCTGCTCTGGAGCCTGGCGACCGGCGCCCATGGCCTGGCCACTTCGGCCGTCGGCTTCATGGTCTGCCGATTCATTCTGGGGCTGACGGAAGCCGCCAACTACCCGGCATGCGTGAAGACCACCCGGTTGTGGTTCCCGGCCGGCGAACGCGCCGTGGCCACCGGGATCTTCAACGCCGGGACCAACGTCGGTGCGATGTTCACCCCTATGTTGTTGCCGCTGATCCTGCATGTCTGGGGCTGGCAGGCCGCGTTCCTGTGCATGGCGTCACTGGGCGGGATCTGGTTGCTGTTCTGGGGTTTGAAGTACTTCAACCCGGAAGATCACCCGAGCGTTAAACAATCGGAACTGGATTACATCCAGCAGGAAGTAGAGCCGGAACAATCCCGCGTACCGTTCTTTAAAATCCTGCGCATGCGTGGCACCTGGGCCTTCGCCCTGGCTTACTCGATCACCGCGCCGGTGTTCTGGTTCTACCTCTACTGGCTGCCGCCGTTCCTCAATCAGCAATACAACCTTGGAATCAACGTGACCCAGATGGGTATCCCGCTGATCATCATCTACCTCACAGCCGATTTCGGCAGCGTCGGCGGCGGGATCCTGTCCTCGTTCCTGATCGGCCGCGGGGTCAACCCGATCAAGGCGCGGCTGATGTCCATGTTCCTGTTCGCCTGCTGCATCATCGGCGTGATCATGGCTGCCGGATCAAGCAACCTGTGGGTCGCCGTGTTCGCCATCTCCCTGGCCATCGGTGCGCACCAGGCCTGGACCGCGAACATCTGGAGCCTGGTGATGGACTACACGCCTAAACACATGATGAGTACGGTGTTTGGCTTCGGTGGCATGTGCGCGGCCATCGGCGGGATGTTCATGACCCAGTTGGTCGGCCACATTCTGACGATCACCAATAACAACTACACCGTGCTGTTCACCATGATTCCGGCGATGTACTTCATCGCGTTGATCTGGATGTACTTCATGGCACCGCGCAAGATTCCGACCGTCACCCCGTAACCCCCCTCCCCCGGCAGGCCTGATTCCAGGCCTGCCCTGCTGCTCTCACCGACGACTCTGCTGCCAGGCGGCTGCCAACCCGCTGCAACAAATCACCGCGATCCCGACCACCGTGGTCAGGGTCGGCGTGTGAGAAAACAGCAACCAGCCCAGCAAACCGGCAAAGACAATCTGGCAATAACCGAACGGCGCCAACAACGCGGGGGCGGCGTGGCGGAAGGCTTGCGTCAGAAACAGGTGAGCCGTCATCCCGCAGGCACCCAGCGCCACCATCATGAATCCATGGCCCAGGCTGGGGACTTGCCAGAAGAAAGGCACCAGCGCACTCATCACCAACGTGTTGCACAGGCCGGCGAAGAAGTTGCTGGTGGTCGGGCTGTCGATGTTGCTGAGCTTGCGGGTGAGCAACTGATAGAAGCAGAAAAACAGCGCCGAGCAGAGCGGCAGCAACACTGCTGGGGTAAAGAGCTCCCCCCCGGGATGGACGATGGTCAACACCCCGATGAATCCGCAAATCACCGCAATCCACTGGCCACGCGTGACGTGCTCGCGCAGCAGTGGCACCGACAGCGCAGTCACCAGAACCGGCGCGAGAAAGTTGACCGCCGTGGCTTCGGCCAAGGGGATGTACTGCAAGCCAGTGGTGAAAAACAGACTGGTGCCCAACAGACACAACGCCCGCAGCAGCTGAAGTAACGGCCGTTTGGTTCGTAGGACACCCAGCCCGGATTGCGGCAGAAAAATCCCGGCCATCAGTAAGGTATGAACCACATACCGAGCCCAGACCACCATGACGATCGGGTAGAAGCCAGAGAGGTATTTCGACAAGGCGTCGTGACTGGAAAACAGAAAGGTCGCAACGACGATCAGCAGAATCCCTTTGAAGGGTTGGTTTACGCCGGAGAGCGGAGTGCTGACGGTCATTTGATATCCCTTGTGTTTTGCATCAACTACTACGTCGCTCGTTACGGGCCTGGCGCAGAATCGCGGCCATGTCCATCGGTCGAGGCCCGGCAACGTCGCACAGCTGGACATACCGTAACCGTGACGGGGCAACTCTGGCCAGAGCTTCCAGCCGTAAACCCGAACGGTCGAAGTGAGAACGCTGATCGCCGGTTTGCCCAAGCGCGAGCGCCAGGTCAATCCAGACTTTGCGCCAGTGTGGGATGCGTTCGACCGGTGATTCCCTCGAAGCAGGCCGTCGCCTGTTCGATAAAAACCCGTCGCCTGAAGGAATTAGATGGGTTGTCCGTGTTCAATACGAGTCAGGAAGACTCCCGGCCGGCCACCACAGGTTGCCGGGAAGGCTGCTGTGCGTAACAAAAGATGGACGACCGGACTGGCGCCGCTCCCACTCAGCAGCAACACTCATCCCCACGGACAATCAGAGGATTCCCACATGCTATGGAAAAAAGGCCGACGCAGCGACAACGTGGTCGATGCCCGTGGTGATAGTGTCGGCGGCGGTGGCGGAATGCGCTTTGGTGGCGGCAAGGGCCTGAGCCTGACGGCGATTATCTTGATCGTCGGGATCGGCTGGATCACCGGCCAGGACCCGCTGCAAATCCTCGGGCAACTGACCGGTCAGATGAGCGAGCAGACGGCACCGGCACCGACTCAAACTCGCAAGGCACCGCCGGCCACTGATGAAGGAGCCGAGTTCGTGCGCTCGATCCTCGGCGATACCGAAGACACCTGGCGTCAGATTTTCCAGCAGGCCAGTCGTCAATATAAGGACCCGACCCTGGTGCTGTTCAGCAACCGCGTCAATTCGGCTTGCGGCCTGGCGACATCGGCGACCGGTCCGTTCTATTGCCCGGCGGACCAGAAGGTCTACCTGGACATGAGTTTCTTCCAGGAAATGTCCCAACGTTTTTCCGCCGCAGGCGACTTCGCTCAGGCCTACGTGATCGCTCACGAAATCGGACACCATGTGCAGACCTTGCTCGGTGTTTCGGCGAAGATTCAGACCGCCCGCCAACAGGGCCGTCAGATGGAAGGCGACAGTGGTTTGCTGGTACGCCAGGAACTGCAGGCCGATTGCCTGGCCGGAGTCTGGGCCAACAATGCGCAGAAACGGCTGAACTGGCTGGAACCCGGTGACATCGAAGAAGCCTTGAACGCCGCCAATGCCATCGGCGATGACCGCTTGCAACAGCAGGGTCAGGGACGCGTGGTGCCGGACTCGTTTACTCATGGTACGTCGGCGCAAAGGGTGCGCTGGTTCAAAATCGGATTCGCGCAAGGCCAGGTCGGCCAGTGCGATACCTTTGCAGCGAAAAACCTATAAATGAACAAGTGGCTGTTAGCTCTACTGATTACCTGCGCAAGCGCCCAGGCTGCCGAGCATGCGGTCAAGGAAGTCAGCCCCGGACGCCTGCTGCTGACCGCAGGTGAAATCGCGGTGGGCATCGGTCCGGCGCCGAAAAAAATCGAACGCGTGCTGATCATCATCCATGGTCGATTGCGCAATGCCGACACCTATCGCCAGAGCGCCATGCACGCGGCCGAACAGGCCGGGCAAAGCGCGAGCACCTTGGTGCTCGCCCCACAATTTCTCAATGAAACCGACGTCGCGGCCCATCCCGTGGCTGACAGCGTATTGCGCTGGCAGGGCAATGACTGGATGGCGGGCGGTTTATCCACCGCTCCGTTTTCCATGAGCTCCTACGCGGCGCTCGACGAAATCATCACCCGAATCGGCGATCGAAAACAGTTTCCGGATGTGAAGCAGATTGTCATCGCCGGCCATTCCGGTGGCGCTCAGGTGGTGCAGCGATACGCGTTGCTGGGCCACGATCAGCCAGCGCTCAAGGCCGCCGACATTCAGGTGCGTTACGTCATTGCCAACCCGTCGTCTTATGCGTACTTCGATGAACGACGGCCAGTGGCGTTCAGCCACGCCGGTTGCCCGAATTTCAATCGCTGGAAATATGGACTGGCGAATTTGCCCGCCTATGCCGAAGGGCAAACCGCCAAGCAGTTGAAGGAAAACTACGTCAGACGCGATGTCGTTTACCTACTCGGGCAGCAGGACAACGACCCGAAGCAGCCGGCGCTGGATAAAAGCTGTGAGGCCCAAGCACAGGGAACCAATCGATTGGCTCGAGGGCGCTATTATTTTGCTTATCTGAAGCGGCTGCAGCCTCAAGGTTTGAATCAGCAACTGATTGAAGTGCCCGGGGTCGGGCATGACGGGGATGGGATGTTTAACTCGCCGCAGGGGCAGAAGGCGTTGTTCGGTCAGTGAGTTGTGAGGCGTCTGACCTGACGCCATCGCGGGCAAGCCTTGCTCCTACGGGTCCGCGGTGTAAGTGCAATCGCGTGCACACTACAATCCCGTAGGAGCAAGGCTTGCCCGCGAAGGGGCCCTCAAGCCGACAACATTTCCCGCAACACCACGCAATCCGCGGCATGCCAATCGGTCAATTCCGGCCAGGGATTATCCGGCAGGTTCACCAACACCGTCCGCGCCCCTGCCGCCCGACCGCAATCCAGATCAAAGCGGTAGTCACCGACCATCACCATCTCACTGGCGGGGACATTCCACGCCTGGGCCAACTTCAACAAACCACCGGGATGCGGTTTTGGCGGTGCTTCATCGCGGCCCAGCACATCCTCCACCGCGAAGCAGTCGGCCAGGCCGATCGCCTCCAGCGTGACGTGCGCCAGTTCGCGAGCATTGCGCGTGAGAATGCCCAGGCGATAACCGCGCCCGGCCAGCTCACGCACCAGTTCTACCGCGCCCGGCGCCGCTTTCGAACCGAGCGCCAGGTCTCGTTCGTGTTCCAGCAACCACGCATGTTTGGCGGCGGCTTCATCGGCCGGCAGCGCGGCGAGGTGGGTCAGGATGTCGTGTTCGGCAGGAATCGCCAACGCCACGCGGATCGCCGCGAAGTCATGCACGGCCACCGTCAGGGTGCCGTCCATGTCGAACACCCAGTGCCGCACCTCAGCCAGGCTCATGCCCAATCCTTGCGGTGACGAATCAAACCTTCCTGAGTGACCGACGCCACCAGTTGCCCGGCGCGGTTGAACACGCTGCCACGGGAGAAACCGCGCGAGTTGCCCGCCCAAGGGCTGTCCATCGCGTAGAGCAACCAGTCATCGGCACGTAGATCCTGATGGAACCACAGCGCGTGATCGAGGCTGGCGACCTGCATGTCTTTCTGCCAGACCGATTTGCCATGGGGCTGCATCGACGTGGTCAGCAGGCCGAAATCCGAGGCGTAGGCCAGCAGGTATTTATGCAGCGCCGGGGAGTCGGCCAAGGCACCGTCGGCGCGAAACCAGACGTATTTGATCGGATCGGACGGCTGCGGGTTGTACGGATCTTTCTCAGTGATCGGGCGGAACTCGATCGGTTTCGGGCACAGAAATTTTTCGCGCATGTGCTCGGGGATCAGGTGTGCGCGCTGCTGAGTGAGTTCCAGCTCCGACGGCAGGTTCTCCGGGCCGACCACAACCGGCATCTCGGCCTGATGCTGGAAGCCTTCTTCGTCGTACTGGAACGACGCACTGCAGGTGAAAATCGGGTTGCCCTTCTGGATCGCCGTCACTCGACGCGTGCTGAAACTGCCACCGTCGCGCACCCGATCAACCTGATAAACCACAGGCAACGCGGAATCGCCGGGACGCAGGAAATAGCCGTGCATCGAATGCACGTGGCGCGCTTCTTCGACCGTCTGACTGGCCGCCGACAGGGACTGACCAATCACCTGACCACCGAACAGCTGACGAAAACCCAGGTCCTGGCTGCGGCCACGGAACAGGTTTTCTTCGATTGGTTCCAGGGTCAGCAGGTCAACCAGATCATCCAACACTTGGCTCATTCAGACTCTCCTCACACAACGCATGCCGCGCAGTCTTGGCTGCGACGGTCGATTCAATTTCTGGCCAGGGCCCACGGGAGCCATTGTAAACGTCCGTGCCGGCTTATCCATGCAAGGTTTGCAGCCATTGTTCACGGGTGATGCGGTACAGCGCATGGTGACGCAGGGGATGATCGTCCGCGAGCATCGGGTGGTCGAAATCATCGGCTGAATCATGGTGCATGCCGATTGCCTGCATGACTTTCTGCGACGGCGTGTTGGTTTCGGTGGTGAAGGACACGACCTCTTTCAGCGCCAACCGGTCAAACCCGCAGCGCAGAGCGGTCCACGCCGCTTCACTGGCGTAGCCAAGGCCCCAGTGCTCGCGGGCCAGGCGCCAGCCGATTTCGGTGGCCGGGGTAAAACGCGCGTCGAAGCCGACCTCTGCGAGTCCGGTAAAACCGATAAATGCCCCGGTGTCCTTGCGTTCCAGCGCCCAGAGACCGAAACCATGCTCGGCAAAATGGCCACGAATCCGTCCGATCAGCGAGGCACTTTCCAGCCGACTCAAGGGCGCCGGGAAATATCGCATCACCTGTGGATCGGCGCACATCGCCGCAAACTCCGGCAAATCGTCATCGCGCCACTGCCGCAACAGCAGTCGCGCGCTCTCGAGTTCCAGTATCGGTTCCATCATGCCCCCCGTTCCCATGCCGCAAGTCTACATCGCTGGTAGGATCCTTCACTCATTCCTGCCGACCGTCCTGTATAAATCAGCCATGCCCCTGCCCTTGATCTACCACGAAGACTACAGTCCCGAGTTCCCGGCGGATCACCGCTTCCCCATGGACAAGTTTCGCCTGCTGCGCGATCACCTGGTGGACAGCGGACTGACCCGCGACGCCGACCTGCTGCGCCCCGACCTCTGCCCGCCAGAGATTCTCGCCCTCGCACATGACCCTGCGTATATCGAACGCTACATGAGCGGCGAGTTGTCCCGCGAAGACCAGCGACGCCTCGGCCTGCCGTGGAGCGAAGCCCTGGCCCGACGCACAGTACGTGCGGTTGGCGGCTCGCTGCTGGCCGCCGAACAGGCGCTGGAACATGGTTTGGCCTGTCACTTGGCCGGCGGCACTCATCACGCGCATTACGACCATCCCGCCGGGTTCTGCATCTTCAATGACCTGGCCGTGATCAGCCATTTCCTGCTGGAAAGCGGTCGTGTGAATCGGGTGCTGATCTTCGACTGCGATGTGCATCAGGGCGACGGGACTGCACGGATCCTGCACAACACCCCGGAAGCGGTGACCGTTTCCCTGCATTGCGAAAAGAACTTTCCTGCACGCAAAGCCGAAAGTGACTGGGACATTCCACTGCCCAAAGGCATGGGCGACGCCGATTACCTGAAGGTGGTGGACGATGCGCTGAATTATTTGCTGCCGCTCTACCAACCTGACCTGGTGTTGTACGACGCTGGCGTCGATGTGCATAAAGATGACGCGCTCGGCTACCTGAAGCTGACAGACGAAGGCGTCGCCGCCAGGGATGAAAGTGTTATGCGCCATTGCCTGGGCCGGGATATTCCAGTGGTCGGGGTGATCGGCGGCGGCTACAGCAAGGACCGCCAGGCGCTGGCGCGCCGTCATGGGATCCTGCATCACAGCGCGCAACGGGTCTGGCAGTCATCAGGTTGTCATTGAGGTGTGAGTCTTTACCCACAATGCCTGTGGAACTGCCTGTGGATAACCTGAGTGAAAGGTCCTACAGACCATGAGGGGCATAGGTTACAACTCGGTGGTTATTTTTTAACCACATTCAAAAGCATCAATCATCCCTGTGGGAGCGAGCCTGCTCCGGGCGGCGTTCCGACGATAGCGATTTAACAATCAACATTGATGTCGACTGACCCGCCGCTTTCGCGAGCAGGCTCGCTCCCACAGCGGACTGGGCTGGTAGAATGCCCGGCTTATTCCACCAAACCGCAGCGCACTCCATGACTCAGCCTTCGACAACTTCCTCTTCTCACGTTGCCATCATCGGCGGCGGCCCCGCCGGTTTGATGGCGGCCGAAGTGCTGAGCCAGGCGGGGATCAAGGTCGATCTGTACGACGGCATGCCTTCGGTGGGGCGAAAATTCCTGCTGGCCGGTGTGGGAGGCATGAACATCACCCATTCCGAAGCCTACCCGGCATTTCTCTCACGCTACGCCGAACGCGCGCCGCAGATTGCGCCGCTATTGCGGTCATTTGGCGCTGATGCGCTGTGCCAATGGATTCATGACCTGGGCATCGAAACCTTTGTCGGCAGTTCCGGCCGAGTCTTTCCTACAGACATGAAAGCCGCCCCTCTGTTGCGCGCCTGGCTCAAACGTCTGCGAGACAGCGGCGTTGTTATCCACACCCGTCACCGCTGGCTCGGCTGGGATGACAGCGGTGGATTGCGTATCGACAGCCCCGAAGGCGAAAAAACCGTCAAGCCTGACGCAACCTTGCTGGCCCTGGGTGGCGGCAGCTGGTCGCGGCTCGGCTCGGACGGCGCCTGGATGCTGCCACTGGAACAACGCGGCGTAGGACTCGCGCCGCTGCAACCGAGTAATTGCGGCTTTGAGGTGCAGGCCTGGAGCGAGTTGATGGTCAGCAAATTCGCTGGCGCACCGCTGAAAAACATCGCCATCGGCCTCAATGACGACGTGCCGCGGCTCGGGGAATGTGTGATCACGGCAACCGGGATTGAAGGCAGTTTGATCTACGCCTTGTCGGCGCCGATCCGCGAAGCTATCAACCTGCACGGCTCGGCGAGCATTCATCTCGACCTGTTGCCGGGTAAGCCTGTGGATAAAGTTCAGGCAGCGCTGAGCAAACCGCGCGGTTCACGCTCCATGGCTAAACACCTGCACAGCCAGCTCGGGGTCGATGGTGTGAAAGCGGCGTTGCTGCGCGAACTCACTCCGGCGGAATGCTTCACTGATCCGGCGCTGCTGGCCAAAGCGATCAAAGCGCTGCCACTGACACTGGTGAAAACCCGTCCACTGGACGAGGCCATCAGCACTGCGGGTGGCGTGATGTTCGAGTCGATGGATGAGCGTTTGATGCTCAAGCAACTGCCTGGCGTGTTTTGCGCGGGGGAAATGCTGGATTGGGAAGCGCCGACGGGCGGCTATCTGCTGACGGCTTGTTTCGCCAGTGGGCGAGCGGCAGGGTTGGGGATGGTGGAGTGGTTGAAGCGAATGGCGTGATTTGTTGGCCACACGTACTTCTACAGCCTTCAATATCCACCCCTCATCGGAGCGCCGCCCGCCCATCCCTCCCGAAACGTCGGACCGCCCCAGTGGGGAGAGGGGGAAAGGGAGCAGATCCCCATGCTTTTCAAACCTGAGTTCGACTCGATTTCTCAGGTCGATGTAGCTCGAAAGAACAACTGGGTCAGTCCCCTCGCCCCTTGGGGAGAGGGTTAGGGTGAGGGGCTGGATCTCAAGCCGATCACACCATCAAGGCTTCTTCTTACGCGGTCCAGTATTAAACACCGGCACCTTCCGCACAGGCTTGATCGAAGGCTCCGGCGCCGAAGCATCCCCACTCTCGACCCATTTACCCAGGTTGCGTTTACCGCCACCGGAAGTCTTCGGCTTCTTCGGTTTTTTCGGCTTCTTGACCACCTGACCGCTGGCATCGGTATCCGGCACCCGGTGCTCAGGCTCGAAATCATGCTCCATCTGGCGAGGCAATGTCTGACGGGTCAACGTCTCGATGGCCGACAGCAGATTCACTTCATCAGCGCAGACTAGCGAAATCGCCTGCCCGGTTGCTCCCGCGCGACCGGTACGACCGATCCGGTGGATGTAGTCCTCCGCCACGATCGGCAGGTCGAAATTGACCACCAGTGGCAAATCTTCGATATCCAGACCACGGGCCGCAACGTCGGTGGCCACAAGAATCTGCACTTCACTGGCCTTGAAACGGTCCAGCGCACGCTGACGGGTTGCTTGAGGTTTGTCGCCGTGGATGCCATCGGCATTGACGCCAAGGCCCTGGAGTTTTTCCACCAGCGCGTCCACGCCATTACGGGTCTTGGCGAACACCAGCACCTGCTTCCACTTGCCCTTGCGCAGCAAATGGATGAACAGCTCCGGCTTGCGCTTCTTGTCGACCGTCACCACCCATTGCTTGACGGTGTTGGCAGCCACGTTGCGCGGGCTGACTTCAATGCTCAGTGGATCGTTGAGCATTTGCCCGGCCAGCAAGCGGATCGCGTCGGAGAACGTCGCGGAGAACAATAGCGTCTGACGTTGCTTGGGCAGCACGCGGTAGATATTCCCCAGTTCCTCGGAGAAACCCAGATCAAGCATGCGATCGGCTTCGTCCAGAATCAGGGTTTGCAACTGATTGAACTTGAGGGCCTTCTGGCGATACAGGTCGAGCAAACGACCCGGCGTCGCCACCAGCACGTCAACCCCCTTGCGCAGCTTCATCATTTGCGGGTTGATGCTGACGCCGCCGTACACCGCGTAAGTGCTCAACGGCAGGTTCTCGGCGTACTGACGCACGGCTTCGTGAACCTGTTCGGCCAGTTCGCGGGTCGGCACCAGGATCAGTGCGCGCACCGAGTTAGACACCACTTTCGGCCCTTCCATGGCCAGCAATTGCAGGAGCGGCAGCGCGAAGCCGGCGGTCTTGCCCGTCCCGGTCTGGGCGGCGGCCATCAGGTCGCGACCGGCCAGCACCGCCGGAATGGCTTGCGCCTGAACCGGCGTCGGGGTCTGGTAGCCGAGCGTCTCGAGAGAGCGCAGCAAGGGTTCGATCAGGCCAAGGGAGGCGAAAGTCATGGGATTACCGTAGGAAAATTCAGCGCGGGTTTTTCAAAACAAGTGTGCAAAACAAGATGCAATGGCGCGCAGTTTACCCTAATTCACGCTCGATTCTGTCTGCACCACGGCAGCAGGTCGTACCGGAGCCCGGCGCCACTGCGGCAAACCGATCAACACCACGGCGCTGATGATCACCAACATGGCCAGCGCTTCTTCGATCCCGATGGTCTCGCCGACAAACACGATCCCCAGCAACACCGCCACCGCAGGGTTGACGTAGGCATAGCTGGTGGCCGCCGCCGGCCGCACGTTTTTCAACAGATACATGTAGGCGTTGAAAGCGATGATCGAACCAAAGAAAGTCAGATAGGCCAGGGCCGCCCAACCTTCGATCGGCGGCATGGCCTCCAGATGCTCACCGCTCAATGCACTGCCGATCAACAGGACCACGCCGCCCATGAGCATTTCCACAGCGCTGGCCATCGCGCCCTGAGGCAGCGGCAAGTGTTTGCTCCACACCGAACCGAATGCCCAGGAAGCGGCGGCGAATATCAGCAACGCGGCACCCAACGGGCTCGATTGCAAGTTGGAACCGAGGTTGAGCATGGCAATGCCGATCAGCCCGAGCACAATCCCGGCCCATTCGAGACGGGTATTACGCGCGCCCCAGAAGTATCCGCAGAGCAAGGTAAACAGCGGCACCGTCGCCACCGCCAACGCAGCCACACCCGAGGCGACACCCATGTGTTCGGCCACGCTCACCCCGCCGTTACCGCACGCCAGCAGCAAAACCCCGATGATCCCGGCGGCTTTCCACTGCGCCCAGGTCGGTGCCGGAGCCCCGCGCCAACGCAGGAACGCGTACATCAACGTCCCGGCGATCACGAAGCGGATACCGGCGAGCAGCAACGGCGGCCAGTACTCAACGCCGATGCGAATCACCAGGTAAGTCGAGCCCCAAATCACGTACAAGGCGAAAAAGGCAGCGATCAACGGTAAGGGAAAACGACGTAAGCCAGGCATGGGGTAGCTCGTAGGCAAGACAAGTGAACAGCTATTCTAGAAAGGCCAGCGGCGTAAAATAAGTTACAAAACCTGTTTATAGCGCCGGTACACTTTTCAAAACACGGAGATCACCGCTATAAACCGTGTTTTCGAAAGTCAGTCATTTTTCAGGAATCCGACGATGGATAAATACGACCGCATGCTCCTCAGCGCCCTGTTGGAAAACGGTCGTGCGTCCTACGCCGACCTAGCGCGCAAAGTGAACCTGTCCGCTCCGGCCGTGGCCGAGCGCGTCGCCAAACTGGAAGCCTGCGGGGTCATCACGGGTTATCAGGCGAAAGTCGACATGGCCAAGCTTGGATTGCCGATCCAGTGCGTCATCGAACTGCGCCTGAACCAGCACGGTAATCAGAAGGCCTACGACGACCTGATCAAAATCCCACAACTGACCGAGTGCCATCGGGTGACGGGTGATCCGTGCGTGATCATGCAGGCTGCGGTGGGTTCGATGCCGGAGCTGGAAGAGTTGATCAACCGGATCGCCAAGTTCGGGTTCAGCAAGACGTCGATTGTGCTGTCGAGCGCCATCGAGAAGCGCGTGCCGCTGGGACAGCTGGAGGGGAATGGCAAATAGTTCTCCTGTAGGAGCTGAGCTTGCTCGCGATGGCGGCGTGTCAGTCACCATCAATGTTGACTGTTAAACCGTCATCGCGAGCAAGCTCAGCTCCTACAGGGGATTTGTGGTGGGTCTTAGAACCCGCGATAGCGTTTGAGATGTTCGCCTACTTTCGCCGCCGGCACTTTCTGCAAGCTGACCAGCAGATCATGGGACAACTCCCGCAACCCGTGCTTTTGCCGCAGTTCCTGGGCCAAATGCGCCGTCAGGTTGGCGGCCATTTCCGCATCGGCCATGGCCCGGTGAGCCTGACCGGTGTGAGGCAATTTGGCGTACGTGGTAAGCGTGCCGAGCTTGTGGTTCGGCGCAGCGGGCATCAAACGGCGGGCGAGTAGCAGCGAGCAGGCAAAGTTCTGCAAGCGTGTGCGTTTGATACGCCCCAGCTCAAAGTCCCAGAACTTCTGGTCGAACGCGGCGTTGTGGGCCAGCAGCGGTGTGATGCCGACGAATTCGTTGACTTCGTTCATCACCTGCTCGGCCGATGGCGCGGTGCGCAGCATGGCGTTGCTGATGCCGGTGAGTTGTTCGATAAAGGCCGGGACGCGCACGCCGGCATTCATCAGGCTTTGGTAACGCTCGACAATGCGCCCCTGTTCAAGGATCACCACGGCAATTTCCGTGGCCCGGCAGCTGCTGCTCGGGGAGATCCCGGTGGTTTCAAAGTCGATGACTGCTATGCGTTCCAAACCTGTTTCAACTCCGTAAAAATCAATTCTTGAGCAGCAACGCGCCTTCGATCGGCACGTAGCGGCTGGCGGCGCGGATCAGCGAGTTGGCCGTCAGGCCCGGCACGCCGTAGGCCACGGCTTGCACCCCGTGCTTGGTGATGATGCGCTCCAGCAACATGTCGAAATCACCGTCACCGGAGGCCAGCACCACTTCGTCGACATGATCGGCGGCGTCCATGATGTCGAGGGTGATGCCCACGTCCCAGTCGCCCTTGGCCGAGCCATCGCTGCGCTGGATGTAGGGCTTGAGCTTCACGACGAAGCCGAGGTTGCGCAGGATCTGCTGGAATTGCTGCTGTTTGCTGTCGCCGCGATCGATGGCGTAGGCATAGGCCTCGACGATATCGCCCTGCTTGCTGATATCAGCCCACAGCGCGGCATAGTTGAAATGGCAACCATAGGCCTGACGCACGGTGTAATAGAGGTTCTGGACATCGGCGAACACTGCGATTTTTTTCACCGGTCATCCTCGTTGGCGCGCCGGAGCGCGGGCAGGATCAGGCACCAGGCCCGAAAAGTTGCCCAGTATGCCAGCCTGAAGGATTGTTCCGCGAATAATCGGCCCGAAGCGCCGCAGCGCTCCGGACGAATGGCGTATCAGACGAAGGAATCGTCGTCGCCGCCGAAGAACGATGAGCTGTCATCGCTGTAGTCGGCGTCGGTAAAACCGCCCTGGTCATTGGAGTTGTCAGCCACGCGCAGATCTTCGCCCGAGCCGTTGTCACCGCTCTGATCGTTGACCTGAGCCGGTTCTTCCTTGATCACTTCAGCTACTTCCGGCTGCTGATTTTGATGGAACAGGCTGCTGATGCCTTGCGCCAGCATCACGCCACCGGCCACACCAGCGGCGGTTTTCAGCGCACCACCGAGGAAGCTGCCGCCGACAGGCTGTTGCGGCGCGTAATTCTGCTGAGGCGGCGCTGCACCGAAGTTTTGCTGAGGTGGCTGCGAGTTGAACGACGACCGCGCCGGTTCACGCCAGCCGCCACCGCTCGATGCCGGTGCGCTTTGGGTCGGCGCTGGCTGCGGATCACGGGAACCGCCACCAAAGATGCTCGACAAGAAGCCACCGCTGCTCGGCGCCGCAGCAGCCGGCTGAGCCTTGGCCGATTGCAGTTCGGCCTGCAATTGCTGGACTTGTTGGGCGAGCTGTTTGTTCTGTTCGTCGAGGCTCTTGATGGCTGCCTCTTGCACCAGAATCGCCTGGGTCATGAAATAGCCCGCCGCAGGCTGGCGAGTCAGGTGTTCCTTGATCCGCACCTCGGCCTGGGCGTCGCGCGGGGCTGAGTCCGTTTCGGCCTGTTGCAGCCGGGAAAACAGTCCATCGATCAGGGTTTGTTCTTCGCTGTTCATGGCGACCTCGTAGATTGCCGGGAATATCGTCGCCCTTGTCCACTGTGGATAAGGTGCTCATCCGTAATGGAGGCTGATACAGGATGTTTCAATGGTCTTTACCGAACGTTTACGTTTGCGCCCCAAAGCGCTTCATCGGTTAAAGTGGGCCACTGCTTTCAACCTGCGATACCGACTGATGAATTCGTTAGATGTGCTGCGTGACTCTCTATATTTCTTCAAGCGCAATCTGGGCCAGATCGTGCGGCTGTGCCTGCCGCTGGTGATCTTCGAAGCGCTGGTGCAACAAATGGTCGATCACTCCACCGAGCCGGACAGCTTTCCCGGTATCAGCGTGATGGTCGGTTTGCTGGTTTATCCGCTGTACACCGCCGCGCTGATCCTGTTTCTCGATGCCCGCAGTCGTGGCGAAACGCCGCGCAATCGCGACCTGCTGGCGAGGGCCGCCTACCTGTGGCCGCGCTTCGCTTTGCTCACCGCCCTCAACACCCTGCTGATTCTGATCGGCCTGTCGCTGTATTTCCTGCCGGGCATCTGGCTGATGGTGACCCTGGCGTTTGGCGAGTACCTGCTGGTGTTGCGGGGCTTCTCACCATTGGCGGCAATGAAGGAAAGCCTGCGCCTGACCCGCGGCAACTTCCTGCGCATTCTGGTGTGCATTCTCTGTGTGATGGGCCCGTTGTGGGTGCTTAAGGGCGCGACCCTTGCGGTCTATCCCGAACCGCAGAACCCGGTGATTTCCCTGCTGATCGACAGCGCTCAGAGCTTCCTGCAACTGTTCGTCAGCGTGGTGCTGTTCCGCTTGTTCATGCTGATCGACGATGTGCCCGAGAAAATTGACGGCCCGCTCTGACTAGACGACGCGCAACTTGTAGCAGCTGGCGAAGCCTGCTGCTACAAAGGGAACTCGTTTCGGCCAATTGATGTGCAGGCCGTTTCACTCTTGGGATTAAACCCGACGCTCGGTTATGCTCGGGGTCAACTTTTGTAACGCTATAAGCCGAGCCATGACCCGTCTACTGCGCTACACCCTGCTGGGCCTGTTGACCGTGACCGGCCTGATTGCCCTGATCTACAACCTGACCTGGCGCCCCGAAGCCAAGGAAGCCTTACCGGTCAGTTGCAACGCCCAGGCACCGACGCTGGTGCCCGGTCAGGCGCTGAAGGTGATGACCTGGAACGTCCAGTACCTGGCGGGAAAACGCTACGTGTTCTGGAATGACCTGGCGGGCGGCAATGACGAAAAACCTACGCCCGAAGACATGGCCTTCAGCCTCGATGAAGTGGCGCGGGTGATCCGCGACGAGCAACCGGATGTCGTGCTGTTGCAGGAGCTCGATGAAGGCGCCAAGGCCAGCGATTACCAAAACCAGTTCAAGCTGCTTCAGGAGCGAGTCGCGGACTTGTATCCGTGCAGCGCTCACGCCTTCGACTGGAAAGCCGATTTTGTGCCTGAGCCGCACATCTTTGGCAGCGTCGGCCGGCAGCTGGCCACCCTCAGCCGCTACCAGATCGAACATGCCGAACGCCTGCAATTACCGGTCGGACCGGCCAATTTCATCTCCCGCCAGTTCAAACCGAAAAACGCCTTGTTGGTCTCGTATCTGCCGTTGAGCGGCGGCGGTCAGATTGCGGTGCTCAACACCCATCTGGACCGCGTTACTTCGACAGACGAAACGCTGCAATCTCAGGTGACAGCCATGGTCAAAGTCCTCGACAAGTTCGAAAGCCGCGGCACGCCGTGGTTGATCGGAGGGGACTTCAACCTGTTGCCGCTCGGGCAATATCGACGCCTGCCCGACCAGCAACGTACGCCCTACTCCGCCGACAGCGCGCTGCATGTGCTGTGGGACAAATACCCGATGATCCCGACCAACAACGAAGCCAGCGGCATCGACCGGGCGCGGTGGTTGACCCATTACCCGAATGATCCGGGCTTGAACGGCCCGGACCGAACTGTCGACTACCTGTTCTACAGTCCGCGGATCAAACGGGTCGAGGCAACGGTGAGACAGGACGACACCTTGCGAATCTCCGATCACTTGCCGGTGATTGCCCGTTTCCTGCTGCCTGCAACTCCTTAACAACTGGAACCTGTAGGAGCCGAGCTTGCTCCGGGCGGCGCTCCGACGATAGCGGTGTGTCAGCCAACATCAATGCTGAATGTCCCGGCCTCATCGCGAGCAAGCTCGGCTCCTACAGGTATTGGGTGCATCTCAATGCTCTTCCTCCAGCTCGTCGTGCAATAGCCCGAAGATCTTGCGCTTCATGTCGATGAACGAGCGCTCCATGACCATGTCCAGGGTCCGTGGGCGTTCGATCGGCACGTCCAGAATCTGCTTGATCCGACCCGGCCGCGCGCCCATCACGTAGACCCGGTCGCCCAGCAGAATCGCCTCGTCGATATCGTGGGTCACGAACAACACGGTCTTCTTGCTGTTACCCCAGACCCGCAACAACAGTTGCTGCATTTGCAGACGCGTCTGGCTGTCGAGCGCGCCGAAGGGCTCGTCCATCAGCAGGATTTGCGGATCGTTGGCCAGCGCCCGAGCAATGGCCACACGCTGCATCATGCCGCCGGACAGCTGCTTGGCGTAGTTGTCGGCAAACCCGGTCAGGCCGACTTCATTGACGTAGTAATCGACGATTTCCTTGCGCTGAGCGGCCGCCATGCCGCGACGTTTGAGGCCGAACTCGACGTTCTGCCGCACGGTCAGCCACGGGAACAGCGTGTAGCTCTGGAACACCATGCCGCGATCCGCACCCGGCCCTTGAACTTGCTGGCCACCGACGTAGATCTCGCCTTCGGTGGGCTCGTTCAATCCGGCGGTGAGGTACAGCAAACTCGACTTGCCACAGCCCGACGGCCCCACCAGCACGGCGAATTGCTGATCCGGCACTTCAAACGACACCTTATCCAGCGCGGTGAACACACCACCGTCGGGCTTTTGATAGCGAAGGCTGACCTTGTCCACTTGCAGTCTTGGCGCGGCATGCACCGGGACTGCTTGTGGCGTGACGAAACGAGGGTTGACGGCGCTTACTGAGCCCATGCGGCGATCCTCAGACGGAGAAAACGGAACAGTTGATCGGTGACCAGGCCCAGCAGGCCGATGATCGCGATGGCCAGGAAAATCACATCCACCTGAAAGCCGCGCATGGCTTTAAGGCTCAAGTAACCCAGACCACTGGAAGCCGCGACCAACTCGGCAACCACCAGGTAAGTCCAGGCCCAGCCCATGGTCACGCGCAAGGTGTCGAGCACACCCGGCAACGACGCCGGGGCGATCACATGCAGCACCGCATCGCGACGGTTCGAACCCAACGTGTAAGAGGCGTTGATCAGGTCTTTGGAGATGCCTTTGGACACGTCAGCGATCATCACCAGTTGCTGGAAGAACACGCCGAAGATGATCACCGAGACCCGCTGCTCCAGACCGATGCCGATCCACAGAATGAACAGCGGCACGAACGAAGTTACCGGCAGGTAGCGGATGAAATTGACCATCGGTTCAAGGAACGCCTGAACGATACGGAAGCTGCCCATCAGCAACCCCAGCGGCACCGCCACCAGCGACGACACGATGAAACCGACCATCACCACTTCGAGGCTGGCCCACACGTGCAGGCCGAGCGTGCCATCGCGGCTCAGGCGGACGGCGGCCTCAACCACCGCGCCCGGTGTCGGCAAGAACATGCCCGGCACCACGCCGCCATAAGACAACCCGGCCCATAGGCCGACCAACAACACCCAGGCCAGACCGCTCGCGCTCCAGATCACCGACACCGGCAAACCGGTCTTGGGCGTGATGCAGCGGCTCAGCCATGAATTGCGCTTGAACATGCAAACCTCCTAGAGCGGGCTGACGAAGCGGTTGTCGATCAGGTCGTCATTGCTGACGTTGTAGGGTTTGCCCTGCAATTCACTGGCGGTCTCGTTGGCCAGTTTGATCAGCCGTTCGCTGTCGCCCGGTTTGCCCGGCGAGCCGAGGAGTTTTTCGCTCATGGCCTGATCGTAGAAGCGCACGCCTTGCGCAGCTGCGGCCAGTTCCTTCGGATCGGCGAGGTAACCGCCGACGCCTTTGGCCATGATTTTGTAGGCTTCTTCTGGATGGTCCTTGGTGTACTGAACCGCTTTGTACAGACCGGCCACCAATGCCTTGACGTCTTCCGGTTGCTTGTCGATGACCGTGCAGTTGAGCGCGACCACGTCGACAATCACTCCCGGTGTACTGCTGCTGTCGATCAGCACCTTGCCTTGTTGCTTGTTGCGAACCATCGACAGATGCGGCTCCCAGGTCACCGCGGCTGGCACGCGACCGGCGATGAACGCAGTGGCGGCATCGTCGGCCGTCATGTTCTGCACGGTGATGTCGCTCATTTTCATACCGTGTTTTTTCAGCAGGTAAGACAGCCAGAACTGCGAGGTCGAACCTTCGTTCACCGCCACGGCTTTGCCTTTTAGCTCCTGCAGACTCTTGACGTCCTTGCCGACCAGAACACCGTCGCCACCATGGCTGTCGTCCAGTGCAGCTACAGCCTTGAAGCAGAATTGCGGGCGGTACTTGAGCACTTCGTCGATGGTCGACGCCGAGCCCGACAATTCACCCGAGGCTTGCGCGGCCATGTACA
Source organism: Pseudomonas sp. LS2P72 (assembly GCF_054897865.1). Taxonomy (NCBI): domain Bacteria; kingdom Pseudomonadati; phylum Pseudomonadota; class Gammaproteobacteria; order Pseudomonadales; family Pseudomonadaceae; genus Pseudomonas; species Pseudomonas sp. LS2P72. Next base: position 1,366,917 of record NZ_CM142708.1, on the reverse strand, counting down.
TCGAAGCTTCTTCGACGACGGGCAATTCGACGGTCAAACCGTTTTCCTTGAAATAGCCCAGGTCCCGAGCCAGGTAGAGCGTGCCGTAACCGACCCACGTGGTGTGGCCGATAGAGAGGGTGCCGGCCTGGGCGCTGGTGGCGACCGTCGCGGCGATGGCGGTGACCGCCAGTGGATGAGTGATGCAGTTCAGCAAGGACTTGATCATGGAGCACTCCCAAAGCTGTTGATTTAGTTTTGTCATGGGCAGTACGGCCAGCCGCCTTGGAGAAGTGCTGCCACCTGAGGTCTCTGATGGACCTTTCGGCGAGCAGCGTTTGGCTGACTGGCGAGGTCGATGTTGGCCCAAGGCGGGGATTAGGAAAAATAGGAAATATGTCGATGGGAGTGATGAAAAAACTGGGTAGTGCGCGCTGCGAAAGGGCGGGGTTGACGGGGACGCACGGGATGGGTGCAAAAGGTTAGAAGTGTGTTGAATGGGCTAACGCAATCGCGGGCAAGCCTTGCTCCTACAGGTGTTGTGTCGACCGCAAAATTTGCGTTCAACACATCACCTGTAGGAGCAAGGCTTGCCCGCGATAAGGTCCGCAGGACCTTCAGACAATCTCAGAGCCGGCCGTATTCCTGCGCCGTACGATCGATAGCTTTCAGGGTTTTGCCGACCAGTTCATCCACCTCTTCACGGCTGGCAATCAACGCCGGCGCCATGATCATCCGCCCCAGTGTCGAGCGAATAATCACTCCCTCTTCAAAGCCAATCGTGCGGCAGCGCCAGGCAATGTCGTTCTCATTGGCAAAGCGCTTGCGACTGGTTTTGTCTTCAGCCAATTGCAGCGCCGCCACCATGCCGACACCCTGAATATCGCCCACCAACGGGTGCTTGCCGAACACCTCGCGCAAGCACTGTTGCAGGTACGGCCCGATGTCATCCTTGACCCGCGTCACCACCCCTTCATCACGCAATGCCGTGAGGTTGGCGATGGCCACCGCCGCTGCCACCGGGTGCCCGGAGTAGGTCAAGCCGTGGGCAAACACCCCGCCCTGCTCCACCAGCACCTGAGCCATTTTCTTCGACAGAATCAGGCCGCCCATGGGGATGTAACCCGAGGTCAAACCCTTGGCGATGGACAACGTGTCCGGCTCGAAACCGAAGTGCTCGTGGGCGAACCATTCGCCGGTGCGACCGAAGCCGCCGATCACTTCGTCAGCGCACAACAGCACATCGTACTTGCGGCAGATCCGCTGAATTTCCGGCCAGTAACTCTCAGGTGGAAAGATCATCCCGCCAGCGCCCTGGAACGGCTCGGCGATAAACCCGGCGACCTTGTCCGCGCCCAGTTCGAGAATCTTCGCTTCGAGTTGCTGCGCCGCCCGCAGGCCAAATTCTGCCGGGGTCAGGTTGCCCTCGTGGGCGAAAAAGTACGGTTCATCGATGTGTTCGATGTCCGGAATCATGCCGCCCATTTCGTGCATGAACTTCATGCCACCGAGCGCCGTCGCTGCCAGAGTCGAGCCGTGATAACCGTTCCAGCGACCGATCATGACTTTCTTCTCGGGCTTGCCAAGGATCGTCCAGTAACGGCGCACGGTGCGGATCAGCACCTCGTTGGCCTCGGAGCCGGAGTTGGTGTAGATCGCGTGGCTGTAGTGCCCCGGCAACAGGCTGAACAGCAGCTCTGACAGCTCGATCACCTGCGGGTGGGTGGTGTGGAAAAACATGTTGTAGTACGGCAATTGCTCCAGCTGCCGAGTCGCGGCAGCGGCCAGGTCCTTGCGCCCGTAACCGAGGTTGGTGCACCACAGCCCGGACATGCCGTCGAGGTAACGCCGACCATCGCTGTCCCACAGGTGCAGGCGCTCGCCACGAACCATCACCCGAGGTCCTTCATCGTTGAGCGCTTTCTGATCGACGAATGCGTGGATGTGGTGCGCAGCATCGGCGGCCTGGTAGTCGCGGGTTTCACGTGGTGTGGTCATCGCCAGTTCTCCGTTTTGTTATTAGCGGCTGTTATGAGCGCAGCTGAAACCAGGTGGTCTTCAACTGGGTGTATTTATCGAATGAATGCAGCGACAGGTCGCGGCCGAAACCGGATTGCTTGCCGCCCCCGAAAGGCACGGTCACGTCCAGCGCATCGACGCTGTTGACCGACACCGTGCCCGCCCGCAATTGCCGCGCCACGCGGTGGGCGCGATTGAGGTCGTCGGTCCACAGCGACGCGGCCAAACCGTAGACGCTGTCGTTGGCCAATTGCAAGGCGTGGGCCTCGTCATCGAACGCCGTGACCGCCAACACCGGGCCGAACACTTCATCGCGAAACAGCGGCATGTCCGGCGTCACGCCGGTGAAAATCGTCGGCTGAATGAAGTTGTCGGAGCCGTTGAAAATCGACTGTCGACCACCACAAAGTTTCGTTGCGCCTTGGCGTTCTGCCTGCTGGATGAACGTCATGATGCGCGCGGTCTGGCGGCTGTCGACAATCGCCCCGGCGCGGCTCGACGGGTCCACCGGATCGCCCGGTTGCCAGCATTCAGCGTGCGCCTTGAGGCGCTCGACGAACTCGTCATGAATCGAACGCTGCACCAGCAACCGCGAGTTGGCCGAGCAGACTTCACCCTGATTGAAGAAGATCCCGAACGCGGCTTTCTCGGCGGCCAGATCCAGGTCCTGACAATCCGCAAACACCAGATTGGCGCTCTTGCCGCCGCACTCCAGCCACACCTGTTTCAGGTTCGATTGCGCCGAGTACTGCATGAAATATTTGCCGACTTCGGTGGACCCGGTGAACACCAGGCAATCGACGTCAGGGTGCAGACCGAGGGCTTTGCCGGTCTGCTCGCCGAGCCCCGGCAGCACGTTCAACACGCCTGCTGGCAGGCCGGCTTCCAGCGCCAGCTCGGCCAGACGCAGGGCGGAAAACGGTGACTGCTCGGCGGGTTTGAGGATCACCGAATTGCCCGCCGCCAGCGCGGGTGCGAGTTTCCAGGCAGCCATGTCCAGCGGGAAATTCCAGGGCACCACGGCAGCAACTACGCCCAACGCTTCGCGGGTGATCGTCGCCAATACGTTCTGCGCGCTGGGGGCGATCTGGTCGTAGAGTTTATCGAGGCTTTCGGCGTACCAGCGAAACACCCCGGCGGCGCCCGGCACGTCGATGTTGTAGGCGTCCATCACCGGTTTGCCCATGTTCAGCGAATCGAGCAGCGCCAGTTCTTCGCGATGGGTCATGATCAGATCGGCCAGGCGCAACAGCACTTGCTTGCGCTCATTCGGCGAACGCGCCGACCAGGTGCCGGCCTCGAACACTTGCCGCGCATTGCGCACCGCGGCGTCCACGTCTTCATCGCCGCACGCGGCCACGTTGGCCAGGCACTGGCCGGTGGCGGGGTTGATCGCCGCGAAGGTCTGCCCCGACTGCGCCGCAAGGGGTTTGCCGTCGATCACGGCTTGATCGGGAAACCGCAGCGTAGCGGCTTTGTTTTGCCAGAATGTAAGCTCGAACACGTTCAGATGCTCCATGGGCTTTCTTGTGGATTGGATGGTGGCCCAGGCCTGTGTCCAGGAAAAATAGTAAAAATGTCTTCGCAGACCATGAAAAAACTGGGCAGTCGATCTCCCCGGTGGCGCGGTATGTGGTTATTGTTCAGGCACAACAACACCGTCGTCAGAACGGATGCAGTCGGCGCGAAAATTGCCTGGATGTCGAAATCATCCACCCCGAGGTTTGCCGTGGCTGCCTACAACCTGCGTCAATTGAAGTACTTCATCACCACCGTCGAATGCGGCAGCGTCGCCGAGGCGTCGCGCAAGCTGTACATCGCCCAGCCGGCGATTTCCACGGCGATCAAAGGCCTGGAAGACAGCTTCGGCGTGCAACTGCTGATCCGTCATCACGCCCAGGGCGTGTCCTTGACGCCCAGCGGCGCACGCTTCTACCGCAAGGCCCAGGAACTGCTGCGCATGGCCAAGGAGTTCGAACAGAACGCCCTCGCCGACAACGATGTGGTGGCCGGGCAAATCGATATTGGTTGCTTCGAAACGGTCGCGCCGCTGTACCTGCCGCAGTTGATTGCCGGGTTCTCGGCGCTGTACCCGGGGGTGAAAATCCGCATCCGCGACGGCGAGCAACAAGAGTTGGTGCAAGGCCTGACCTCGGGCACCTTCGACCTGGCGATCCTGTATGAGCACGACCTCGACGCCACCATCCAGACCGAACCCCTGATGCCGGCGCAGCGACCTTATGCGTTGTTGCCGGCGGATCATCGCTTTGCTCAGCTCAAGCAAGTGTCGCTGCGCGATCTGTGCCTGGAGCCAATGATTCTGCTGGACGTGCAACCGAGCCGGACCTACTTCGTCAGCCTGTTCGAAGAGTTGGGACTGACGCCGAACATTGCCTTCAGCTCACCGTCGATCGAGATGGTCCGGGGCATGGTCGGGCAAGGGTTCGGCTTCTCGATCCTGGTCACCCGGCCGCATTCGGAATGCACCTATGACGGCCAGAAAGTGGTGTGCGTGGACATCGTCGAAGACGTCACCGGCTCAGGGCTGGTGGCGGCGTGGCTCAAGCGCGGACAGTTGACCAAACCGGCGCAGTTGTTTGCCGACTATTGTCGGGAGCAGCTCACCGCGAAGGCAGCCTCTTGAACATCAACGTCAAAAGATCTTCAGCTTTTACGCGGCTTGATACGCGCCGTCGCCTCGGCCACCAGCGGATCATCCGGCCAGTAGTGCTTCGGATACCGCCCCTTTAAATCCTTCTTCACCTCGGCATACGTGCTGCGCCAGAAGTTGGCCAGATCCTGGGTCACCTGCACCGGCCGGCGCGCCGGGGACAGCAAATGCAGTTTGACCACTTGCCGGCCACCGGCAATCCGTGGGGTCTCGGCCAGACCGAACAACTCCTGCAACCGCACCGCCAAAATCGGCGGTTGCTCGCTGTAATCCAGACGAATCGACGAACCGGACGGCACGCTCAAATGATGCGGCGCCAACTCATCGAGCCTTTGCGGCAGCGGCCATGGCAACAGGTTGTGGACGATGCTCGAGAGGTCCAGATTGGCGAAGTGACTGAGCCGCGAGACTTTGCCCAGATACGGCATCAGCCAATGTTCGAGGCTTTTGAGCAATGCAGCATCGCTGACATCCGGCCATTCACTCTGATCTTTACTGCTGAGGTCCAGCTGTCGCAGCAACGCCACTCGCGCCTGCCACTGACGCAGCTCCGGAGTCCACGGCAACAGCTCCAGACCTTTACGTCGTACCAGATTCACCAGCGCCTGGCTGCGAGCAGTCTCATCGAGTCCGGTCAGGGGTTCACGGCTGAGGATCAACTCACCGACCTTACGCTGACGCTCCGCGCGCAATACGCCTTCACGCTCGTCCCAATCCAGTTGATCGACGCAGCGCACCTGTTCGGCCAACACTGAGTCGAACAGCGCCGGATCGAAATCCGCCGCCAGATAAATCCGTTCTTCACGCTGGCCCTGACGACTGCCGAGATCGGCGACCACCAGCCACGGCTGCTTCATCAAACTGTCAGCTTCGGCGAACAGTGCTGCGCGACCGTTGGCCAGGCGATACTCCGCGCCACCGGCCCGCCGCTGTTGGGCAACTCGATCGGGATAGGCCAACGCCAACAGCGCGCCGAGCCAGCGCGGATGATCCGGATCGCTGACCGGTTCCGACGCCTTGCCTCGCAGGTAACCGCGATACTGCCGCGCCAGTTGCCGGGCACGTTGCACGCCACCCTGAGCGCCGCGTGCGGCGCGTTCTTCGCCGGACAACACCACCAATCGGCTGTGCAGATCCGCCCCGGCGCCACGCAAAATATCTCGCTCGCCGAGCAAGGCCGCGACATCGCAGGCCATGTCGGCCAAGCCGAGCGCCTGACCGCGCAACAGCAAATGCGCGATACGCGGATGCGCCGGCAGTTCGGCCATCGCCTGACCGTGGCGGGTCAACGCTTCGCCGTCCAATGCGCCCAGGCGTTCAAGCAAGTCCTGAGCCTGCGCATAAGCCGCCGCGGGCGGCACGTCGAGCCACACCAATTGCCCCGGCGTCACGCCCCAGCGGCCGAGTTGCAACGCTAATCCGGCAAGGTCTGCCGAGAGGATTTCCGCGCTGGCGTAGGCCGCCAATTGTTCGTGCTGATCCTGCGACCACAAGCGATAACACACGCCCGGTTCCAACCGCCCTGCCCGGCCCGCGCGCTGAGTGGCGCTGGCTTTGGAAATACGCTGAGTATCGAGGCGGGCCATGCCGCTGCCGGGGTCGAAACGCGGTACCCGCGCCAACCCCGCGTCGATCACCACGCGCACGCCATCAATGGTCAGGCTGGTCTCGGCAATGTTGGTCGCCAGCACCACTTTGCGTTTGCCGGCGGGGGCCGGATCGATCGCCGCGCGTTGCGCGGACAGATCCAATTCACCGTGCAACGGGCAGAGCAGAACCTGTGTGCTCTCGCCCAGCGCATCGGCGAGTTGCTGATGCACGCGACGGATTTCCGCTTGCCCCGGCAGGAACACCAGCACGCTGCCGGTTTCATCATTCAAGGCTTCGAGGATGGTCTGCACCAAACGCGGCTCGATGAATTCACCCGGTTGAAACGGCCGCCCCCAGCGCATCGCCACCGGGTACATGCGGCCTTCGCTGCGCAGGATCGGCGCGTCATCGAGCAACCCGGCCAGGCGTTCGCCTTCCAGCGTGGCCGACATCAACAGGATTTTCAGCGGTTGATCGTCACGAAACAGCTCGCGGCCATTCAGGCTCAGGGCCAACGCCAGATCGGCGTCGAGGCTGCGCTCGTGGAATTCGTCGAAGATCAGCAGGCCAACGCCTTCGAGCGCCGGGTCGTCCTGCAAGCGTCGGGTCAGAATCCCTTCGGTGACCACTTCGATACGGGTTTTGGGGCCGACTTTGCTGTCGAGACGAATGCGATAACCGACGGTTTCGCCGACCTTCTCGCCCAACTCACTGGCCAGACGCTCCGCTGCTGCCCGCGCGGCCAACCGCCGCGGTTCGAGCATCAGAATGGTCTGCCCGGCCAACCAGGACTCGTTGAGCAAGGCCAACGGCACGCGGGTGGTTTTACCGGCGCCGGGCGGTGCTTCGAGCACGGCCTCGTGGCGTGTCGCCAAGGCTTCACGCAGGGTGGGTAAAACTTCATCAATCGGCAAAGAAATCATGCTGGCTCCCAAACAGAGGGCCGAGTATAACGGCGAACTGCTTGTCGCTCGTTGCTGTCCTAATTCATATCGACGACGCTTCGTTTTCCAGATGACTCAGGAGATTTCATATGCGTGTTCCCTTTCGCTTGATTGGCGGTGTATTGGTCGCGACGTTGCTGACCCAGGTGACCGCTTGCGGATCGATTTTCTACCCTGACCGTCGCGGTCAGATTGACGGCAAGATCGACCCGGCCATCGCCGCGCTGGATGCCGTGGGTCTGCTGTTCTACATCATTCCCGGACTGATCGCGTTTGCCGTGGACTTCGCCACCGGCGCCATTTACTACGCGCCCGGCGAGACCGCACAGGTGGCCCCGGAAAAACTCAAGGAAGCCATCGGCGCCGACGGCAAGGTCGATAACCACAAGTTGCAGACTATTCTCGAAACCGAACTGGGCCGCAGCTTCCCGCTGGATGACCCGCGCCTGATCCAGCACAAGGGCAGCGCCCAGCAATTGGCCATGTTAGGCCTGCAACCTGCCGCATAAACCGTGCACTTGAAGGAATAGTCGCACTTATGATTTCCAGCTCCGAACACGCCCGCCTGCTGCGGCTGGCGACCCGTGCCTCGGTGGCGGTGGCGTGCACGCTGATCGTCGCCAAAGCCATCGCCTGGTGGTTGAGCGGTTCGGTGAGCATGCTCGCCGGGCTGACCGACTCGGCCCTCGACGGCGTCACCTCGCTGCTCAACCTGCTCGCGGTGCATTACGCCTTGCGCCCGGCCGACGATGATCACCGTTACGGGCACGGTAAGGCCGAATCGCTGGCAGGCATGGCTCAGGCGTTGTTCATTGGCGGCAGTGCGGTGCTGATTGCTTTACAGGCGATTGATCGACTGAAACACCCGGAACCGGTGGGGGCGCCGTGGATCAGCATCGGGGTGATTGTGTTTTCCCTGGCGCTGACCTTGGCACTGCTGATGTTGCAACATCGGGTGGTCAAGGCGACCGGCTCCAGCGCGGTGCGCGCCGACTCCCTGCATTACCGTTCGGACATGCTGCTCAACGGCAGCATTCTGGTGGCGCTGGTGCTCGCCGGGTTCGGTTGGCATCAGGTCGACCCTTGGTTCGGATTGGGGATTGCCGCCTACATTCTCTGGAGCGCGATTCAGATCGGCCGCGAAAGTTTTACCGTGCTGATGGATGAGGAACTGCCATCGGACGTCAGCCAGCACATGCTCGAACTGGCCTGCAGCGTACCGGGAGTATTGGGCGCGCATGACCTGCGTACTCGGGTTTCCGGCAACCTGTGGTTCGTGCAGTTGCACCTGGAATTGCCGGGGGATTTGACCCTGTCAGTCGCTCACGGCATCAGCGACCAAGCCGCCGATGCGATTCACGCGGCTTATCCACGAGCCGAAGTGCTGGTGCACGCCGACCCGCAGGAAGTGGTGCTGGCAAGCAGGGCTCAGAAAGAAACCTGATAGCCGCGACAGCTCAGGCAGTTGCCCTGGGCCTGTCGGTAGACTTGAACCACCGACGGGTCTGGCTGGTAGGTGGCCGTTCGTGGATCTAAGCCGCTCTGCTGCACCGCGTATTGATAGCACTCGTAACCGTCCTGGTTGACCTGTTCTGGCGACTGACCGTTGGCCGGATACGCCACCACGTCATAACCATTGCTGACCGGTTGCGGCTGCGGTTGCACGGGCGGCTCGAGCACGACGTAATCCTGAGTGCTTTCCTGATAGGCGTAGTAAGAACCGGCCGCCAGGAACAACAGCGCACCGTCGATCCACACTTCACGCGCGTAATCGGGCAAGTAGCTGACGCGAATCCCGCGTGGCGGCTTCACCACCACATAACGCGGGCCTTGTGGGCGATACCAGTAGCCGCCGGAGTAGAAGTAATCCTGACCACGGTATGGCACACGGTAATCACGGTCGGGGAAGCGATCAATCACATGACCGGGACGGTACTGCGGGCCGGGGCCCCAGCCATTGCCATGCCCATCCGGGCGACCGGCCCAGCGATGGTCATCGGGACGCGGACCGTTGTTCTGCCATTGCGGGTTGTTATCGTAGCGCCGCGGCACGTCCTGATAGTAACCACGCTGCGGCTGCTGGGTCTGGCGCACGGTGTCGGGCCGGCCCTGAATCGGCAGATCATTGGCCGGTGGCGGTGGTTGAACCGGATTGTTGTAGTCGTGCAGCGGCCGCGGCTGGTTGTTGTCGCCTTGACCCTGATTGTTTCCCTGGTGGCCATCCGAGCCGCGTTGCCCGCCATCGGGGCCACGGTTTTGCGGTTCATCGGCCAGCGATTGCGCAGTGACACTGATACACAACAAACCAACACCGGCCAAACGCCAGATGCGCGACTTCATGCTTTTCCTCACTGCGGGTCAGGGCCTGTACGTAAGACTGGAAAGCACAGGCCGGTTCTGCAACAGGTTATCAGTCGCGAAACTTATTTATTGAGCGCCGTCGTCAAATTGCACGCAAAAGAAAAGGGAGACCCGTCGGCCTCCCTTTGAGAACTTCGTCCGTGCTCGACGCTTATGACGTCGGCTCACCTCACGCCGTCTTCTGGACAGTGTGTAGCTCGGGGGCCGGCACATCCCCGGTGGGGGTGGCGACCGCAGCTGGCCTGATTGGGCGAGCCGCACTGGACTGTTTGTCCGAGCAGTGATTCTGGTGATAAGAATAGGCTCGCGGCGCCGGCAGAGGATTGCGAAGATTGCTCAAATAAACATCACTTGCGCAATTTTTAACCCTGGATAGATAATCCACCGCAATAGTTATGACAAAGGCCTGATTGATGAGCAAACTCGACCGATACGACCTGAGCATTTTGGCGGAATTGCAGCGTGACGCGCGCATCTCCAACCAGGAGCTGGCCGAACGCATCGGCCTGTCGCCTTCGCCATGCTCGCGGCGGGTCAAGCAGCTGGAAGATGATGGTTACATCTCCCGGCAGGTGGCCCTGCTGGACCGCAAGATGCTCGGCCTGAGCCTGACGGCTTACGTGTTGATCGGCATGGACCGGCATACACCGGAGCGCTTCGAGAACTTCGAAGCGGCGATTCGTACGTTGCCGCAGGTGCTGGAATGCAGTTTGGTGACCGGGATGGATGCGGACTATCAGCTTAAAGTCGTCGTGCCGGACATGGACCATTACCAAAAATTGCTGCTGGGACACCTCACCCGGATTGAAGGGGTGACGAGCGTGCGGTCGAGTTTTGTGTTGAATCAGGTGCTCAACAGTACCGAGTTGCCGCTGACTCATCTGCGTAGCTGAGGACGCCTTCGCGGGCAAGCCTCGCTCCTACAGGTCTTGCACAAACTCTGTAGGAGCGAGGCTGTTGTGGTCGAATGTTTTTAGACCATGATGTAGGAGCGTCGATCTAAGGAAGCATCATGGGTTATCGGGTTGTAACGTCAGAGGAAAAAGCAGAAGCCATTCGCTTGGTTGTGGAGATGCATTACTCCGTACCTAAAGCCTGTGAAGCTACTGGGGTAGGCCCTACAGCCCTGCGTCGCTGGGTTTTACGTTGGCGTCGGGAGCAGGACGGAATAGCGCAGCCTCCACGACTGCAGGATCAGGAGCTGATCGAGTCGCTACAGGCAAAACTGACGCTACTTGAAGCCGAGAACCAAGTCCTAAAAAAGCAATTGCCCTCTCATCTAAAGGTTCTGTTCTCTCGAACCAAATGATTGATGGCGTTAAAGGTGCAATGTCGATTCGGCGCATGTGCGCTGTGCTTGGCATTGCCCGAAGCAGTTATTACATAAAGCGAAAATCCAAGCGTCTGAAGCCTGGCCTGCGTTGGCTGAGACGCAAACTTCGTGCATTGCATAAAGAACATCGTGAGGCGTTAGGTACTCGTGGGCTTTGCAAAGAGCTAAGAAAAGAGGGGGGGTTCATTGGCCGCTATCGAATGCGTACCTTGATCAATGCCTTTGGCCTGCACCGACGCAGGCCACGTTATGCCCACTATCGCCGCGCCACGAAGCCGGCGATCGTAGCCCCGAACATACTTGATCGTCGCTTTAATCCAAGCCGGCCAGATACGCTTTGGGCAGGCGATATTACCTACATCAGAGTTGGCAATAGCTGGCTTTACCTGGCGGTAGTGATGGATCTGTTTTCACGCAGGATTGTGGGTTGGGCGTGCTCACGAACGGCCGATGCTGAGCTGTCTGTAAAAGCACTGAGGTTGGCAGTGTCTATACGGCGCCCGATGCCTGAGCTGCTATTTCACTCAGACCAAGGCTGTCAGTACACCGCTGATCGATTTGTTGCCTGTTTGGCAGAAACCCGGATCGTTCAGAGTATGAGCCGTCGAGGCAACTGCTGGGATAATGCGGTAGTGGAGCGCTATTTCAGGACGTTGAAGCACGATTGGATGCCGGAAAACGGCTACCAGAATCATTTCGAAGCGGAGAAGGATGTGATGGAATTCATCTCGCATTACAACCATCGCCGTTGCCACTCCGCCTCGAACCACTTGCCGCCTGCGCTGTTCGAGCAACAGGCGGCTTAATACTCCTACGCGATGGTTTAAAAAAACTGAACCACTACAGGCTTGCCCGCGAAGGGGCCGGCACAGGCGACGAATAGCTGCGACACGCTGCCGCAGGTCAATACTTCGCCAATCCCCCATGCCGTATACTCCAGCGCCTTTTAGCCCCGCTCGCGCTGGAGATGTTCGATGGATCCTGCAGTATTCGAAGAGTGGATGATGACCGGACTGGTCAGCATTCTGATCATTTTCATGGGTTTCATCGTCTGGGATCTGGCGAAGAAATCCAAGGCCGGACGCTTCGGCTCTTTCATTCTGTTCTTTGTGCTGGGCCTCGGCGTGGGCGCGTTCGTGATCAAAAGTGTGGTCATCGGCCTGATCGAATCCGGCACGTTATAAACGCGCCGGCACTTCCTTCCACTGGCCCTGATCGAGCCCTTCGATCGACCAGTCGCCGATTTTGACCCGCACCAGACGCAACGTCGGCAAGCCGACCGCTGCAGTCATGCGCCGCACCTGACGGTTGCGCCCTTCACGAATCACCAGCTCCAGCCAACTGGTCGGCACACTTTTGCGAAAGCGCACCGGCGGGTTGCGAGGCCACAGTTCAGGTTCTTCAAGCTGCCGCGCTTCAGCCGGTAGCGTCATGCCATCGTTCAGCTCCACGCCATCGCGCAGACGTTGCAATTGCTGGGCGCTCGGCTCGCCTTCCACCTGCACCCAATAGGTCTTCGCCAGTTTGTGTTTCGGGTCGGCGATCCGCGCCTGAAGCTGACCGTCATTGGTCAGCAGCAGTAAACCTTCGCTGTCGCGATCCAGCCGTCCTGCCGGGTAAATCCCGGGGATCTCGATGTAGTCCTTGAGCGTCGCCCGCCCTTCTCCGTCGCTGAATTGCGTCAGCACATCGAACGGTTTGTTGAACAGAATCAGCTTCGGCTCGGCCGGCGGCGCTTTGGCGACACGGCGCGGGGCTGAGGACGATGGCGCAGGCTTCACGCCAGGGTGGCGGGAAACGGGACGTTGAGGACGAGACATGGGAAAAGGAACATCTAACGGTCAGGGCTGCTAATGCTAGTGCCCTGACCGCTAAATGACCATGAGAACAATCAGCGGAACGGCGGCTCGTCGAAGCTGCGCAGTTTGCGCGAGTGCAGCGAGTTGAGTTCGGTGCGCAACAGATCCACCGCCTCGATGCCGATCTTCAAATGCTGGCTGACCGCACGCTCATAAAAGGCGTTGGCCGAACCCGGCAATTTGATTTCGCTGTGCAACGGTTTGTCCGAGACACAGAGCAATGTGCCGTACGGGACCCGCAAGCGATAACCTTGCGCCGCGATGGTGCCGCTTTCCATGTCCACCGCCACGGCGCGAGACAGGTTGATCAGCGGACGCTCCTGAGCCCAGCGCAATTCCCAGTTACGGTCGTCGTAGGTCAGCACGGTGCCGGTGCGCAGGCGTTTTTTCAGCTCGTCGCCCTTCTCGCCAGTGATATTGGCCGCCGCTTGCTGCAACGCCATCTGCACTTCGGCCAGGGCCGGAATCGGAATATTCGGCGGCACGACCCGATCGAGAATCCCGTCGCGGCGCATGTAAGCGTGCGCCAGCACGTAATCGCCAATCGTCTGCGACTGACGCAAACCGCCACAGTGGCCGATCATCAGCCAGCAATGCGGACGCAGCACCGCCAGGTGGTCAGTGATGTTCTTGGCGTTGGACGGGCCGACGCCGATGTTCACCAGGGTCACGCCATGGCCGTCGGTGGCGATCAGGTGATAGGCCGGCATCTGATAGCGGTGCCAAACCACACCGGCGGCAATCGCCGAGGCTTCGCCGTGGTCCATGCTCTTTTCGATGATCACGTTGCCCGGCAAGACCATGCGCACGAAACGCGGATCGCTGCGCAACTGTTCCAGGCCATGGACGATGAACTGGTCAACGTAGCGGTGGTAGTTGGTCAGCAGAATCCACGGTTGCACATGACGCCAGTCGCTGCCGGTGTAATGCACCAGACGGCGCAGGGAGAAATCCACCCGGGCGGCGTCGAACAGGGCCAGCGGCAGCGGGTCGGTATTTTCCCAATCGTACAAACCGTCGGCGATGCCATCGGTCGCGGCCGACAGGTCGGTACTCGGGAACACCCGCGCCAGCGTCGCTGCGGTGACGCCGGAGCCGGCCAGTTCATCGCCCTGCTCAACCACGTACGGATAAGGAATGTTTTGCTGGCTGATACCGACTTCCACCGTCACGGTGAAGTCGTGCATCAACGGCACCAACTGTTCCAGCAGGTATTTACGGAAGGCGGCGGGATGGGTGACGGTGACGCTGTAGGTCCCCGGCAATTGAACCTTGGCATAGGCGCGCGTGGTCTGTGGGACTTCGCCCTGGCAAAGGTAGGTCAGACGCAGCTCGGGATAACGAAACATCGCACGCTGTTCGGCGTCCGGTTCGACTCGATCCTTGAGGTAACGCTTGAGCGCCTGGTTCAGCGCGGTGGTTGCACGGTTGTGCAAGAGCGCAAGCCGGTCCACGGCTTGCTCGGCGGTTTGAACGACAATAAAAGCTTCGGTCACGATCAGCATCCTGTGTTCTGACTTGCAGGCCTTCATCTTGCCTGCATCGTCGTCTAACGGGAACAGTGGCGTGCTGATGCACAACTACTCTGCACACCCCAGATCCAATGTGGGAGCGAGCCTGCTCGCGATAGCGGACTGTCAGCCGACATCAATGTCGAATGTTAAATCGCTTTCGCGAGCAGGCTCGCTCCCACAGGGATACGGTGTTGTTCACACAAACGGGGTTGAGCGGGCGACAATCGCTTCCAAATCCAGCCCACGTGGCAACGCGCCATACACCCGACCGGCCGAACCCAGGCGGCTGGCGATGAAGGCATCACTGACAGCGCCGTTGCCCGCTTCCAGCAACAGTTTGGCCTGAAGGCCCAAGGCGATGTCTTCGGTGAGCTGGCGGGCGCGGTACTGAATGTCGCTGGTGTCCTTGAACGCTGTCTGCAATTGAGTGATGTGTGCGGCCAGGCGTTTGTCGCCATGACCATCACCCAGTTCGCTGAACAGTACGTCGAGCACACCCGGCTCCTTGGACAACGCTCGCAGCACGTCAAGGCATTGCACGTTGCCGGAACCTTCCCACGTCGAATTGACCGGTGCCTCACGGTACAACCGCGGCAGGATGCTGTCTTCGACATAACCGGCGCCACCCATGCATTCGGCAGCTTCGTTGATCATTCCGGGCGCGCGTTTGCAGATCCAGTACTTGCCCACCGCCGTGACCAGCCGAGCGAATTTGGCTTCATGCTCATCATCCAGATGATCCAGCGCCCGGCCCATGCGCAGGCTCAAGGCCAGGGCGGCTTCGCTTTCCAGGGCCAGGTCGGCCAGTACGTTCTGCATCAAAGGTTGTTCGCTGAGCAACTTGCCGCCGACCTTGCGGTGAGCGCAGTGATGGCTGGCCTGGGTCAAGGCCTGGCGCATCAGCGAACTGGAACCGACCATGCAATCGAAGCGGGTCATGGCGACCATTTCGATGATGGTCGGAACGCCCCGGCCCTCTTCGCCAACCATCCATGCCAGCGCACCACGGAACTCCACTTCGCTGGATGCGTTGGAGCAATTGCCGAGTTTGTTCTTCAGACGCTGTATGTAGAACTGATTGCGCGTGTCGTCCGGGCGATGGCGCGGCAGCAGGAAACAGGTCAACCCCTTGTCAGTCTGGGCCAGGGTGAGGAAGGCATCGCACATCGGTGCCGAACAAAACCATTTGTGGCCCACCAGCTCATACGCCTGGCCCGGACCACTGGCGCCGACCGGAAAAGCCTTGGTGGTGTTGGCCCGCACGTCGGTGCCGCCCTGTTTCTCGGTCATCGCCATGCCGATGGTGACCCCGGCCTTGTGGGCCATGCCGACGTTGCGCGGATCGTATTCGGTAGAGAGGATTTTCGGCAGCCACTGCTCGGCCAGGTCCGGTTGCAGGCGCATCGCCGGGACGCTGGCGAAGGTCATGGTCAGCGGGCAACCACTACCGGCTTCGGCCTGGCTGTGCAGGTAGGTCATGGCGGCGCGGGCGACGTGGGCGCCGGACTGCGGGTGCGCCCAGGGCAACGAAGTCAAACCGTGCTCGACCGCCGTGCGCATCAACTCGTGATACGCCGGGTGAAACTCCACCAGGTCGATGCGATGGCCGTAACGATCATGACTGCTGAAAACCGGCTTGTTCTGATTGGCCAGAAATCCCGCTTCCATCAGCGGCCCGCCGGCCAGTGCGCCGTAAGCGTCGATCCGCGACTCGGCCCAGCCGGCCCCAAAACGCCGCGACCACTCCTGCAACGGCAGGTCGATGCGATACAGGTTGGCGCCGTCCAGCGACGGTGGCTGGTTGGTGACTTCGTGGGTTTCGGCGAACTGATGCAGGTTCATGACGGGGCTCCTTTGGTTAGCCAAGGGACTTCAGTTAAGCACCGCCCCCCGGCTGAACAAAGTGTCATATCTGCCTAACTGTCGGCGCTTTCGCCTTGCTTTGGACATAACACCCGGCGATAGAGCGCTGCCTGCAGGTCCTCGAATTTCACCGGTTTGCTCAGGTAATCGATCAAGGCGCCGGTTGGGCAGCGTTCCCGATCAATGCTCAAGGCAATCACGAATACCGGCAGTTCGGCGCAGCCCGGCAACGCGCGGATCTGGCAACAGAGGGACGCGCCACCCAGAGATGGAAGCTGGCAATCGAGCAATACCGCATCGAAGGTTTCGCGCTGCAAGTGATCGAGCGCGCCAGCCCCGTTGTCGGCGGTGCGCACCCGGAAGCCCAGCTTGAGCAGCATGCCGCGCATCACCAACTGATTGATGCTGTTGTCATCGACCAGCAATACCGCGCAGTCCTGAGGCAGTCGCAGGCGAGGAAATTCCCGGGTCATCAAGGGCACTGACGGCCGTTCTACTACGGGCAGTTCAAACTCGACATCGAGCTGGAAGCGGCTGCCACGACCAGGCTCGGAGCGGTGGGTCAGTTTTCCACCGAGCAGTTCGACGAGCTGCCGACAGATCGCCAGGCCGACGCCCAGACCGCCGTATTCACGGGTCATCGAGCCGTCGAGCTGGAAGAACCGCTGATACAGTGTCGCCTCCCCCAGATCGGTGAAGCCGATGCCGGTGTCGATCACCGCAAAGGACAGCGCCAGTCGATCGGGTGCAACGGGTTTGCCCGTCACCCGCAGCGCCAGTCCGCCGATCCGCGTGAACTTGATCGCGTTATCCAGCAGGCATTCCAGGCATTGCGCCAACTTGGCGCTGTCGCCGTGCAAGCGATCCGGCAGACCCGACGTGATCTCGACGTTGAAGTCCAACGACTTGCTCGACGCGTTGCCCTCGAACTGCAGGCGCAAAGCCTCGACCACGCCGCGCAAACTGAAAACGGCGGGATAGGGCTTGAGCTTGCCGGCCTGCAACTCGGTCAGGGTGAGGATGCCGTTGACCATGCGCATCATGTCTCGTGCGGAACCGGCGGCCGTTTGCTGATATTGCTCCAGCTCCGGGTCCATCTCGACGGTCTGCATCAGCTCCAACGAGCCGATCACACCGTTCATGGGCGTGCGCAGTTCGTGGGTCAGGGTGGCGAGGAATTCGTCCTTGAGCTTGTTACTGTGAGCCAGTTGCTGGTTCAGCACTTCAAGTGTTTGACCGGCATCAAACAGGGTCTGTGCCTGTTGCTCGCGCATGGCGTTAATGCGATCGGCCAGCGCCAGGGACAGCAGCGCGACTTCAATCGCCGAGCCGATCTGGCTCGAATACATGGTCAGGAACACGTTTGGCAGGTAACCCAGCACCATCAGGGTGTTGACGATGCCGCCGAGTAAAAACGCCGACCAGGCAATGATGAAATAACGCGCCACTCGCAGGCCACGCAGCCAGGCAAAAATCCCTGCGGCAAAAATCACTACGGTGAAGGTCAGTGCCAGCGCCGTCGCCAGGCGCAGGGCCAGGGCGTAACTGGTCATCAACGACAACCCGACCACCACTGCGCTAAACGCGATCAACGCCAACAGCAAGCGGTCGAGCCAACGACTGTGGGTTGCCGTCTGCAAGAAGCTGCGCGCGAACTGGCTGCCGAACAGGCCTGAGCAACCGATGAAAAACGGCGTCGCGGCGTTGGCCCACCAAGGATTGTTCGGCCAGAAATACTCCACGGCCGCGCCGTTCACTGACAGCTGATACAAGCCGAACGAGGCGATATAGAAGATGTAATAGAGGTAGCTGGTATCGCGCACGCTGAGATAGATGAACAGGTTGTACACCAACATTCCCAGCAATACGCCGTAGATCAGCCCCAGCACATACAGTCGGATCGGTTGTTCTTCCAGGTAGGCAGTGCTCGACCAGAGCGTGACCGGCGCCTGGATCGACCCTTCACTTTGCAGGCGCAGGTACAGGGTTTGCGCTTGATCAGGGGTGAAGTTCAGATCGAACAGGTAGTTGTTCTGGCGGATCTCGCGGCTGTCGAACGGCAAGGCATCACCGGTCTGACGTGCCAGTTGATAGCCACCGCCCGCATCGGGCAAATAGAGGTCAATGTGATCGAGGGGTGGATAGGCCAGTTCCAGCAACCAGGTGTGCTGCACCGCGGGGTTGTTCGGGCGGTAATGCAGGTCGATTTTCAACCAGAACACTGAACGCGAGTAACCGGCGTTGAGGGTGGCTTTGTCGTGGGGCTTGAAGTTTCCGGCCGCGGCTTGTGCACGGACATCGGCGATGGTCGCCTGACCGCCCGCGTCTTCGAACACTTGCAGGGTTCGGCCCAAGGGAAGGCTTTGAGTGAATTCGTCGAATTCGACGGCACTCGCCATGAGGGGCAAGCACAACAGCAACATCAGCAAATAGCGCATTTAAGCCCCAGCGTGGCCTGTCCGGTTATCTCAGGAAGCCCCTCATTCCTTTTGAGTAGACGTAAAACCGGCATTACCTGTTATTGGTTTGGATCCACTCTAGCATAGCCGTTGATGGCCATTGAACACTATTGAAATTTTTCCTACAAAGGCTCTAGCACGGGCGTTCCAGCTCAATGCATTGGGCTAGAGCTGTTTCGCCGGTCAGTTTGTGACAACGCCCTATTCCCTGTAGCAGCTGGCGAAGCCTGCGTTCGGCTGCGAAGCAGTCGTAAAACCTGAACACGCGGTCTGCCTGATACACCGCAGCGACTGACTTCACGACTGCTACGCAGCCGAACGCAGCCTTCGGCAGCTGCTACATGACCGCCTTATGAATTGGGGGGGGCATCCGAAAAAAGATGTTTGGTGGTAAGCTCGCGCACCATGAATATCTACAGCTCTCGCCCCGTTGTCCTCTGTCTCTCCGGCCACGACCCAAGTGGTGGCGCCGGCTTGCAGGCAGATATCGAAGCCCTGCTCGCTCAGGGTTGTCATGCGGCCCCGGCCGTCACTGCCCTGACCGTGCAAGACACGGTCAACGTCACTGACTTCCGCGTCCTCGACCGTGAGTGGGTGTTGGCCCAGGCCAATGCCGTGCTCAACGACTCCGAAGTCGCCGCGGTGAAACTGGGCATGCTCGGGTCCCTGGAAATGGTCGACACTGTCGTCGAACTGCTCCAGGCGCACCCGCATTTGCCGGTGGTCTGCGACCCGGTGCTGCGCGCCGGCGGCGGCGGACGACTGGGCAAGGACGAAGTCGGCTACGCCATGCGCGAGCGCCTGTTGCCTCTGTCGATCATCGCCACACCTAACCTTCCCGAAGCCCGCATCCTCGCCGAACTGCCCGAAGGCACCGCGGACGAGTGCGCTGAAAAACTCCTGCCATTCGTCAAACACCTGCTGATCACTGGCGGGCATGGCGATGAACACGAAATCCACAATCGCCTGTACAGCCGCGACGGTCACCGCGAAACCTTCACCTGCCAGCGCTTGCCCGGCAGTTATCACGGCTCCGGTTGCACGCTGGCCAGTGCGCTGGCCGGTCGTCTGGCCCTCGGTGAAAATCTCGCCAGCGCCGTGCAGACCGCGCTTAACTACACGTGGCGCACCCTGCGTGATGCGGAGCAGTTGGGCAAAGGCCAGTTCGTGCCACGCCGCCTGCCGCTGGATTTCTGTTCGTAACTGTCCATGCGTAAAGCAAAAAGGATTGCCCGATGAAGCTACGTGGCCTGTACGCCATTACAGATAGCCAACTGCTGGCAGGTAAATTTCTTTCGTACGTGGAGGCGGCGCTGGAAGGCGGCGTCACCCTGCTGCAATACCGCGACAAGAGCAGCGACGAAGCCCGCCGCCTACGCGAGGCCGAAGCCTTGCGCGATCTGTGCGAACGCTACAAGACCCCGTTGATCATCAACGACGATGCCGAACTCGCCGCACGCCTGAACGTCGGCGTGCACCTGGGCCAGACCGATGGCCCGCTGACCCCGGCCCGTGCGCTGCTCGGTCGCCAGGCCATCATCGGCTCGACCTGCCACGCGCAACTCGAACTCGCCGAGCAAGCAGCGAAGGAAGGCGCCAGTTACGTCGCCTTCGGTCGTTTCTTCAACTCCAACACCAAACCCGGCGCACCGACTTGCAGCCTCGAATTGCTCGACCAGGCCCGCAGCAAACTGCACCTGCCGATCTGCGCGATTGGCGGCATCACCCTGGAAAACGCCGCGCCACTGGTGGCCCACGGGGTCGATCTGCTGGCGGTGGTGCATGGCCTGTTTGGCGCCGAGAGCACGGCTGAAGTGACACGCCGCGCCCGCGCCTTTAACGAATTGTTCAAATCCTGATTTTTTGAGAGCCCGATCATGTCTCGTTCCGAAACGCTGTTTGCCAATGCCCAAAAACACATTCCCGGTGGCGTGAACTCGCCTGTTCGCGCATTCAAAAGCGTTGGCGGCACGCCATTGTTCTTCAAACACGCGGAAGGCGCCTACGTCACCGACGAAGACAACAAGCGTTATGTGGATTACGTCGGTTCCTGGGGACCGATGATTCTCGGCCACAGCCACCCCGACGTGCTGGACGCCGTGCGCAAACAGCTTGAGCACGGACTGTCCTACGGCGCGCCGACCGAGATGGAAACCCAGATGGCGGACCTGGTCTGCTCGATCGTGCCGTCGATGGAAATGGTGCGCATGGTCAGCTCCGGCACCGAAGCGACCATGAGTGCTATCCGTCTGGCCCGTGGTTTCACCGGCCGAGACAGCATCATCAAGTTCGAAGGCTGCTACCACGGTCACTCCGACAGCCTGCTGGTCAAGGCCGGCTCCGGCGCCCTGACTCAAGGCGTGCCGAGCTCGGCCGGTGTGCCGGCGGCCTTCGCCAAACACACCCTGACCCTGCCGTTCAACGACATCGACGCCGTCGAAACCATGCTCGCCGAAGTCGGCCAGGACGTGGCGTGCATCATTGTCGAGCCAGTGGCCGGCAACATGAATTGCGTACCGCCGGCACCAGGTTTCCTCGAAGGCCTGCGCACCCTGTGCGACAAGCATGGCGTGGTACTGATTTTCGACGAAGTAATGACCGGTTTCCGTGTCGCCCTTGGCGGCGCACAAGCCCACTACGGCGTGAAACCCGACCTGACCACCTTCGGCAAAATCATCGGCGGCGGCATGCCGGTGGGCTGTTTCGGCGGCAAGCGTGAAATCATGTCGCACATCGCACCATTGGGCCCGGTCTATCAGGCGGGCACCTTGTCGGGTAACCCGTTGGCCATGGCTGCTGGCCTGACGACCCTGCGCCTGATCAGCCGCCCGGGTTTCCACGCCGAGTTGACTGACTACACCAGCCGCCTGCTCGATGGTCTGCAGCTACGCGCCGATGCGGCGGGTATTCCGTTCGTGACCACACAGGCCGGCGGCATGTTCGGCCTGTACTTCAGCGGCGCCGACGACATCGTGACCTTCGATGACGTGATGGCCAGCGACGCCGCCCTGTTCGGGCGCTTCTTCCACTTGATGCTCGAAGGCGGCGTGTACCTGGCGCCGAGCGCCTTCGAAGCAGGCTTCACCTCGATCGCCCACGGTGAAACCGAGCTGAACCTGACGCTGGATGCCGCTGAGCGCGCATTTGCTGCATTGAAATAACGCTGTGCCGCTGACGTTGGCGGTTGCCAGCGTCAGCTTTCACCTGCATTCGCGCCCTTATTCCTACGCTTCTGCTCAAAATCCCCAGCAAATCGGGCGATATATTCCCCGCGCAGCAGAAAAACGAGTAAAGACTTTGTAAGGTTGGCCCTGCTTATTTCATAATGCGCGCTTATTGGATCCCTCGACGGGTCCGCGCGCCCTTCAGAGGTAAGTCGATTCCCATGAACCGCACCGGCCGCGCCCTTGCATTGGGCTGCCTGTTGCTCCTTCAGCCCCTGCTCGCGCTCGCACAAGCAGGCGGCAACTCGTTGTTAATTCCAGCGATGGGTCGCTGCACCCTCAATACTCAGCCGCAAGACCTGGCACAGGCTCTTGCGGCCTGCCAGAAAGCGTCGGATGAAGGGGATGCGCAAGCGCAATACGAGTTGGGCGAGTTCTACTACGACGGCAAAAATACGCCGCGCGACCTCAAAAAAGCCCTGGGCTACTTCGAAAAGGCCTCGTTGCAAGGCCATGCTCAGGCGCAATTCAAACTCGGCTCCATGTTCTTCCACGGCGAAGGCGTACCGGCCAATAACGTTCAGGCATATATCGTGCTGAAAATGGCTGCGGTCAATGGCGCTGAAGAAGCATTGGACACCGCCGACGAAGTCGCCGAGAAAATGCCCCGCGAAGAACTTGAAGTGGCTACCCAGGTACTGGGGCAAATCTTCCGAAAATATCTGATGGAATTGCAGAGCGCCGATGGGCGTACGCCGTTCTCACCACTGCCCTGATTTCTGTTTCGATCTGACTGGCCCCATCGCGAGCAGGCTCGCTCCCACATCTATTCGATCTTCTGTGAATACAAGATATGTAAACGCCAGAGATTAACTGTGGGAGCGAGCCTGCTCGCGATGGGGGCAACTCGGTTCCGCGGCTTACTTCTCAGGCATCGGCATCGGAAACGGCATGACATTGCCGACCGCGCCGCGGGCTTCGCTGATTTTCGGCGTGCCGAGGCGCTCGACCTCGTCGATCCGCACGATCGAATGCATTGGCACAAAGCTGCGCACAACGCCTTCGAACTGAGCCTTGAGCTTCTCTTCGCTCGGATCGACGACCACTTGCGTGCGCTCGCCAAAGACGAACTCTTCCACTTCCAGGAAGCCCCACAGATCACTTTGATAGATCTGCTTGGCATACATTTCGTACACCTGGCCCTGGTTGAGGAAAATCACCTTGTAGATTGGAGCTTCACGTTTGGTCATGGTGGGCGAGCAACACATCGGGGATAAAAATGAGGGCGCGAACTATAGCATAGCCACCGGACGCACAGCGGTAGGAACCTTGGGTCATGTTCCCTATAATGCGCGGTTCTTTGAATCACGTGATGACTCTTTCCATGGCCAAGAAGCTTTACATCGAAACCCACGGTTGCCAGATGAACGAGTACGACAGCTCGCGCATGGTCGATCTGCTGGGCGAACATCAGGCCCTGGAAGTCACTGCTCGCGCTGAAGATGCCGACGTGATCCTGCTCAATACCTGCTCGATCCGCGAACGCGCCCAGGACCGGGTGTATTCGCAGCTCGGGCGCTGGCGCGAACTGAAACTGGCTAACCCGGACATGGTGATCGCCGTTGGCGGTTGCGTGGCCAGCCAGGAAGGCGCTGCAATTCGTGATCGCGCCCCTTACGTGGACGTGGTCTTCGGCCCGCAAACTCTGCACCGCCTGCCGGAGATGATCGACGCCGCGCGCGCTACCAAGCTGCCGCAAGTCGACGTTTCGTTCCCGGAAATCGAAAAGTTCGACCACTTGCCCGAGCCGCGCGTCGATGGCCCAAGCGCCTACGTGTCGGTCATGGAAGGCTGCAGCAAGTACTGCACGTTCTGCGTGGTGCCTTACACCCGTGGTGAAGAAGTCAGCCGACCTTTCGATGACGTGATCGCCGAGATCATCCACCTGGCTGAAAACGGCGTGCGTGAAGTGACCCTGCTGGGGCAGAACGTCAACGGCTATCGCGGCATCACGCATGACGGTCGTCTGGCTGACCTGGCCGAACTGATCCGCGTCGTCGCCGCCGTCGATGGTATCGACCGCATCCGCTACACCACCTCACACCCGCTGGAGTTCTCCGACAGCCTTATCCAGGCCCACGCCGACGTGCCGGAACTGGTCAAACACCTGCACTTGCCGGTGCAATCGGGCTCGGACCGGATCCTCTCGGCGATGAAGCGCAACCACACCGCGCTGGAATACAAATCCAAATTGCGCAAGCTGCGCGCCGCTGTACCGGGGATCTGCATCAGTTCGGACTTCATCGTTGGCTTCCCGGGCGAGACCGAAAAAGACTTCGAACAGACAATGAAGCTGATCGAAGACGTTGGTTTCGATTTCTCCTACTCGTTCGTTTATAGCCAGCGCCCGGGTACTCCGGCTGCCGATCTGGCCGACGAAACGCCGGAAGCGCTGAAAAAAGAACGCCTGACCGCCCTGCAACATCGCCTGAACCAGCAAGGTTTCGAGATCAGCCGACAAATGGTCGGTTCGATCCAACGGATTTTGGTAACTGATTATTCCAAAAAGGACCCCGGCGAGCTGCAGGGCCGAACCGAGAATAACCGCATCGTCAACTTCCGCTGCGACAACCCGACGTTGATTGGTCAGTTCGCCGATGTGCACATCGACGCCGCTCAGCCGCACTCGCTGCGGGGCTCGTTGTTGTAGGAGCGATGCTCGCTCGCGAAGGTCGCGCCGCTATCTGTCTGACGGATCGCGTTATCGTTCTTCGCGAGCAAGCTTTGCTCCTACAGGTCCGGTGTTCGACGTTGGGTTATTTAAGACCTTTCGCACCCAGGCCACTGGCGTTATCCTTGATTTCATCTTAATTGCCCCAGGGCGGCTAAATACGACCTTGAACGCACCCATAGAACCACATCGTTTTATCCTCGAGCCTTTTGAAGCTCGCCGCTTCGCCAATCTGTGCGGGCAATTCGACGAGCATCTGCGCTTGATCGAACAGCGCCTGACCATCGAGATCCGCAACCGCGGAAACCAGTTCGAACTGATCGGCGAGCCTAAACACACCACCTCCGCGGAAAAGCTCCTGCGCCGTCTGTACCGGGAAACCAAGGGTACCGAGCTGTCGCCGGACATGGTTCACCTGTTCCTGCAGGAATCGGCCATCGAAGAGCTGGACAACGTCTCCCCCTCCGAACCTTCCGTCGCCCTGCGCACCAAAAAAGGCATGATTCGCCCTCGCGGCTTGAATCAGTTGCGCTATGTGAAGGAAATCCTCGGTAACGACATCAACTTCGGCATTGGCCCGGCCGGTACCGGCAAGACTTATCTGGCCGTTGCCTGTGCGGTAGACGCGCTGGAACGCGAACAGATTCGTCGCATCCTGCTGGTGCGCCCGGCGGTTGAAGCGGGCGAAAAGCTTGGCTTCCTGCCCGGCGACCTGTCGCAGAAGATCGACCCGTACCTGCGCCCGCTCTACGACGCACTCTACGAAATGCTCGGCTTCGAACACGTCGCCAAGCTGATCGAGCGTCAGGTGATCGAAGTTGCGCCATTGGCCTACATGCGCGGTCGCACCTTGAACAACAGCTTCATCATCCTCGACGAAAGCCAGAACACCACCGTCGAGCAGATGAAGATGTTCCTGACCCGGATCGGCTTTGGCTCTACCGCAGTCATCACCGGTGACATCACCCAGGTCGACCTGCCGAAAGGCACCAAGTCCGGGCTGCACCATGTGATCGAAGTGCTCAAGGACGTACCGGGCATCAGCTTCACCCATTTCATGCCCAAAGACGTCGTGCGCCATCCATTGGTGCAGCGCATCGTCGAAGCCTACGAGCGCTTCGAGAATCGTGTAGCCGACGAACCGGCGAAGCTCTCGTCCAAGGACAACCGCCACGATGCTTGAGCTTGATCTGCAACTGGCTACCGACGCGCCTGCCCCAAGCGAAGCCGAGTTCCGCCAATGGTGCGAACTGGCGCTGCGTCAGCGCACGGCTGACTCCGAGATGACCATTCGCCTGGTCGATGAAACCGAAGGTCGTGAGCTCAATCACACCTGGCGGCAAAAGGACTACGCCACTAACGTTCTGTCGTTCCCCGCAGACGTTCCCGACGAATTCCTGGATATCCCGCTACTGGGTGATCTGGTGATTTGCGTGGCGGTGGTCGAGCGCGAAGCCGCTGAACAAGGCAAGGCACTCAAGGCCCATTGGGCTCATCTGGTCATTCACGGCTGCTTGCATCTGTTGGGTTACGACCATATAGATGATGACGAAGCCGAAGAAATGGAAGCACTGGAACGAACGTTGCTTGCAGAGTTGGGCTATCCCGACCCGTATGCGGACGACGACACAGACACATCCCCTATCGTTACAACAAAGGATTCAGAGTAATCGCTATGAGCGAAGATCGATCGAGCAACGGGCAAAAGTCATGGCTGGGTAAGCTCACCCAGGCTTTTGCCCACGAGCCGAAGAACCGCCAGGAGCTGCTGGAGCTGCTGCGCGATGCACACCAAAACAAGTTGCTGGACAGCGAAGCGCTGGCCATCGTCGAAGGCGCCATCCAGGTTGCTGACCTGCAAGTACGGGACATCATGGTCCCGCGCTCGCAGATGATCAGCATCAAGGCGACCCAGACACCCCGCGAGTTCCTGCCAGCCGTGGTCGACTCGGCCCACTCCCGCTACCCGGTGATCGGCGAAAGCCACGATGACGTGATGGGCGTGTTGCTGGCCAAGGACTTGCTGCCGTTGATCCTCAAGGAGAACGGCGACAGCTTCAACATCAAGGACTTGCTGCGCCCGGCCACTTTCGTGCCCGAGTCCAAGCGTCTGAATGTGCTGCTGCGCGAGTTTCGCGCCAACCACAACCACATGGCCATCGTCATTGACGAATACGGCGGCGTGGCGGGTCTGGTGACCATCGAAGACGTGCTGGAACAAATCGTCGGCGACATCGAAGACGAGCATGACGTCGAAGAAGACAGCTACATCAAGCCGCTGCCCAGCGGTGATTTCCTGATCAAGGCCCTGACGCCGATCGAGAACTTCAACGAGTTCTTCGACAGCCAATTCTCCGATGACGAATTCGATACCGTCGGCGGTCTGGTGATGAGCGCGTTCGGGCACCTGCCGAAACGCAACGAAATCACCGAAATCGGCGCCTATCGCTTCCGCATCCTGAACGCCGACAGCCGTCGGATTCACCTGCTGCGCCTGACACCCATTGCCCGTTAAGGATTGACATGCTCCGCGTAACCCGCCCCGGCTGGCCCGGTAACCTGCTGGCCGTGGTGGCCGGTGCAATCACTACCCTGGCCCTGGCGCCGTTCGATATCTGGCCGTTGGCGTTGCTGGCGGTCGGTTTCTTCTATGCCGGCTTACGCGAACTGAACCCACGTCAGGCCCTGGGCCGTGGCTGGTGTTTCGGTTTCGGCCTGTTTGGCGCTGGCACCAGTTGGATCTACTACAGCATTCACCACTTCGGCGGCGCTTCGGTGCTATTGGCCGGTTTCCTGATGCTGATCTTCACGGCGGCGATCGCCTGGTTCTTCGCCCTGCCCGCCTGGATCTGGGCGCGCTGGCTGCGCCGTAACGAAGCACCGTTGGCCGACGCCCTGGCGTTCGCGGCGTTGTGGGTTGGCCAGGAAGCCTTTCGCGGCTGGTTCCTGACCGGTTTCCCCTGGCTTTATTCCGGCTACAGCCAGCTCGACGGCCCATTGGCCGGGCTCGCGCCAGTCGGCGGAATGTGGCTGATTTCCTTCACCCTGGCCCTGACGGCCGCGCTGATCTATAACGCTATGCGTCTGATGCGCACGGGCCGCAAAGGTTTCATCGCCGCGGGTGTGTTGCTGCTGGTCGGCCCTTGGGTCGCCGGCATGGCGCTCAAGGAACACGCCTGGACAACCCCGTCGGGTGCTCCGCTAAGTGTCGCGGCGATTCAGGGCAACATCGAACAGAGCATGAAGTGGGACCCGGCGCAGCTCAACGCGCAGTTGGCGCTGTACCGCGACATGAGTTTCAGCTCGAAACCGGTCGACTTGCTGATCTGGCCGGAGACGGCCATCCCGGTACTCAAGGAGTCCGCCGAGGGCTACCTGAACATGATGGGAAGCTTCGCTGCAGAGCGTAAGTCCGCGCTGATTACCGGCGTACCGATTCGCGAGGAAGTCCATCACCAGAAGCGTTTCTACAACGGCATCACCGTCGTGGGCGAAGGCGATGGCACCTACCTCAAACAGAAGCTGGTGCCGTTTGGCGAATATGTTCCGTTGCAGGAAGTGTTGCGGGGGTTGATCGCTTTCTTCGACCTGCCGATGTCGGACTTTGCCCGCGGCCCGGCCGATCAGCCGATGCTGCAGGCCAAGGGTTATCAGATTGCGCCGTTCATCTGCTACGAAGTGGTTTACCCGGAATTCGCCGCCAGCCTTGCGGCGCGTAGCGATCTGCTGCTGACCATCAGCAACGACACCTGGTTTGGTACGTCCATCGGCCCGCTGCAACACTTGCAAATGGCGCAGATGCGCGCACTGGAGGCCGGTCGCTGGATGATCCGCGCCACCAACAACGGCGTGACCGGTTTGATCAACCCGTTCGGGCAGATCACCGTGCAGATTCCGCAGTTCGAACGCGGCATTCTGTACGGTGAAGTGGTGCCCATGCACAACCTGACGCCTTATCTTGAATGGCGTTCGTGGCCGCTGATCATTGTTTGCGTGCTGTTGTTTGGCTGGGCACTGATCGCAAGCCGGATGGCCAAGACCGTTTAGGTATCGCGGCGCCTGCAAAAAGATCGCAGCCTCGTTTCACTCGACAGCTCCTACAGAGTACGCAATCCCCTGTAGGAGCTGTCGAGTGAAACGAGGCTGCGATCTTTTGATCTTCAGCGGTAAAACATCGAATACCCGATCTGCCCTACCGCCTCATTCAACAACTGCCCGCTCTGCCAGATCGACTTGAATTCCGGCATCCAGCCGCCCAGTGGCCGGGCGTTGTCCACGCCTAAAAACCCCATCGGCGCGGGCACCACTTCAAAACCTGCCTTTTCGAAACTCCAGACTGCTCGTGGCATGTGCCAGGCCTGAGTGACGATCACCACGCGCTTGATCCCTTGCGGCAACAACACCTCGGCGCTGAACTGCGCGTTCTCCCAGGTCGTGCGGCTGCGCCCTTCCTGCCAACGCACGGTCACGCCGAAATCATCTTGCAACGAGTCGGCCATCAACCTGGCTTCAGTCGGCGGCGTGCCGTAATGCAGGCCGCCACTGGTCAGGACCGGCAAGCCCGATGCCTTGGCCAGCCGCGCCGCATAACGCTCGCGCTGCAGCGCCACACCCGTCGGCTGGTCATCGCCCCAGGCCAGATCGCCACGTTCACGCCCTGCGCCCAGCACTACAATCGCGTCAGCGTGCTGAGCCAATGTCGCCCATTCATCGCGAGCCAGCGGCGCTTCACGCTCCAGCGCCTTGGCGCCCCACTGCACCACCACCGGCAGGCTCATCAGCCAGAAGCCACCCACGCCCAACGCAAAGCACAACCCGGCAAGGCGCGGTCTTGAGCGACGCAACCACCAGGCAAGCACCAACAGCAGCAACAGAATGCCGGGCGGCAACAGGAGTTGTTTAACGAAATATCGAAAAGGCATCGAGCATCTCCAAAAAGATGCCCGAAGCCTAAGTGGGTTGACGCAATGCGACAACAAATACGAAAGGGCTATGCTTCACAAATACATCAGACATTGCTTCCAGTGTCCTTACTTGAATTGCAAAGACCGGACCTTTACTGCGTCCCTGCCGGGAACCTTGTCCTTGAGCCAGATGATCTTGGCCGAACGTGGTGCGTCGAGTTGCTTCACTGCTTCTGACAAGCATCCGTGTGTCTCACGTTCACTGCGATCGAGATACGCCTTGACCAGTGCAAACTCTGCGGGGCTCAAGCCACGCAATTCCAGTTCCAGCGGTCGCTCATCGCGTAACCGGTCAGCGGTTTTGGCTGCGTCCAGGGCCATTCCCAGACGATCGATCAATCTTTCGTACAGCTCCGGTTTTGTGACTTTTTGCCGTGACTCAACCATCCATCACCTCATTGAAGATAAGACTCACTCCCCATTTAGAGCTTAGCTTCCGTGAACAAACCGGCTGAATGCTGCGACCAACGGCCCTCGCAGCGGTTTTTGGGCGACCCGCAGCAGCAATCAGGGTTTCCCTCGGTAGAGTGCGGTCATGTATGCTACGGCGCTTCCTGTAACTCCACTTCCAGCTCGTCTGGGCACCGAAACGCCGATTTGGCGTGATCACCGTCCAGCGTTGCATTGAAGAGGATTAGGCCACCCCTATTCAGTTCAAAAGTAGCCATGCACGAACAATATCAGCCCCGTGAAATCGAAGCCGCCGCCCAGTCGTTCTGGGACGAGCAAAAGTCCTTTGAAGTCAGTGAACAGCCAGGCAAGGAGACTTTCTACTGCCTGTCGATGTTCCCTTACCCCAGCGGCAAGCTACACATGGGGCACGTGCGCAACTACACCATCGGCGACGTGATCTCCCGCTACCAGCGCATGCAAGGCAAGAACGTCCTGCAACCCATGGGTTGGGACGCCTTCGGCATGCCGGCGGAAAACGCCGCGATGAAGAACAACGTAGCGCCCGCCAAGTGGACCTACGAAAACATCGCCTACATGAAAACCCAGCTGCGCAGCCTGGGCCTCGCGGTGGACTGGTCCCGCGAAGTCACCACCTGCAAGCCTGATTACTACCGCTGGGAACAATGGCTGTTCACTCGCCTGTTCGAAAAAGGCGTGATCTACAAAAAAAGCGGCACCGTCAACTGGGACCCGGTCGACCAGACCGTTCTGGCCAACGAGCAGGTGATCGACGGTCGCGGCTGGCGTTCCGGCGCGCTGATCGAAAAGCGCGAAATCCCGATGTACTACTTCAAGATCACCGCTTACGCGGATGAGCTGCTGGAGAGCCTCGACGAACTGACTGGCTGGCCTGAACAGGTCAAGACCATGCAGCGCAACTGGATCGGCAAATCCCGCGGCATGGAAGTGCAGTTCCCGTACGACGTCGCGTCCATCGGCGAAGCCGGTGTTCTGAAAGTGTTCACCACCCGTCCGGACACCCTGATGGGCGCGACCTACGTTGCCGTAGCCGCCGAACACCCTCTGGCGACCCTGGCCGCGCAGAACAACCCTGAGCTGCAAGCGTTCATCGCTGAATGCAAGGGCGGCAGCGTCGCCGAAGCCGACGTCGCCACCCAAGAGAAAAAAGGCCTGCGCACTTCGCTGTTCGTCGAGCATCCGCTGACCGGTGAGAAACTCCCCGTGTGGGTCGCCAACTACGTGCTGATGCACTACGGCGATGGCGCGGTCATGGCCGTCCCGGCGCACGACGAACGTGATTTCGAGTTCGCCACCCAATACAACCTGCCGATCAAGTCGGTCGTGCGCACCAGCGCCGGCGACGAAACGCCAACTCCGTGGCAGGACGCTTACAACGAACACGGCACGCTGATCAATTCCGGCGAGTTCGACGGCCTCGACTTCGAAGGTGCCTTCGACGCCATCGAAGTCGCGCTGATCAAGAAGAACCTCGGCGCCTCGCGCACCCAGTTCCGCCTGCGCGACTGGGGCATCAGCCGCCAGCGCTACTGGGGCTGCCCGATCCCGATCATCCACTGCAACACCTGCGGTGATGTGCCAGTCCCGGAAGATCAGTTGCCCGTCATATTGCCGGAAGACGTCGTACCGGATGGCGCGGGTTCGCCGCTGGCACGCATGCCCGAGTTCTACGAGTGCAGCTGCCCGAAATGCGGCGCACCGGCCAAGCGTGAAACCGACACCATGGACACCTTTGTCGAGTCCTCGTGGTACTACGCCCGTTACGCCTCGCCGCACTATGAAGGCGGCCTGGTGGAAAAATCGGCGGCCGACCATTGGTTGCCGGTTGATCAGTACATCGGCGGTATCGAACACGCCATTCTTCACCTGCTGTACGCGCGCTTCTTCCACAAGCTGATGCGCGACGAAGGCCTGGTGAGCTCCAACGAGCCGTTCAAGAACCTGCTGACCCAAGGCATGGTGATCGCCGAGACCTACTATCGTCGCGAAGCCAACGGTGCCTATACGTGGTTCAACCCGGCGGACGTCGAACTCGAACGCGACAGCAAAGCCAAAGTCATCAGCGCCAAGCTGATCGCAGACGGCCTGCCGGTGGAAATCGGCGGCACCGAGAAGATGGCCAAGTCGAAGAACAACGGCGTCGACCCACAGTCGATGATTGACCAGTTCGGCGCAGACACCTGCCGCCTGTTCATGATGTTCGCCTCGCCACCCGACATGAGCGCGGAATGGTCCGACTCCGGAGTAGAAGGTTCGCACCGTTTCCTCAAGCGCGTCTGGCGCCTGGCCCAAGCCCACGTCACTCAGGGCCTGCCGGGCAAACTGGACGTCGCCAGCCTGAATGACGAACAGAAAGTCATTCGCCGTTCGATCCACCAGGCCATCAAGCAGGCCAGCCACGACGTCGGCCAGAACCACAAATTCAACACCGCCATCGCTCAGGTGATGACGCTGATGAACGTGCTGGAAAAAGCCCCGCAAGGCACCGAACAGGATCGCGCACTGATTCACGAAGGCCTGGAAACCGTGGTCTTGCTGCTGGCACCCATCACTCCGCATATCAGCCACGAGCTGTGGCATCGCCTGGGTCACGCTGATCCGGTGATCGACGCCACTTGGCCGGTGCTGGACGAAAGCGCGTTGGTGCAAGACAGCCTGCAACTGGTCATCCAGGTCAACGGCAAGCTGCGCGGCCACATCGAAATGCCCGCCAGCGCCAGCCGCGAAGAAGTCGAAGGCGCCGCACGGGCCAACGAGAACGTGCTGCGTTTTGTCGACGGTCTGACCATTCGTAAAGTGATCGTAGTGCCCGGGAAACTGGTCAATATCGTCGCCAGCTAATTGGATCAGGCGCCAGGTCATGCCTGGCGCCGAGTAAAACCTTTCGGGCCGCAAGATCGGCCCACATGGTTTCAAGGGGAGCAACAAGATGATCAAACGCAATTTGCTGGTGATAGGCCTTGCGGTCCTGCTGAGCGCCTGCGGTTTCCAGCTGCGCGGCACCGGCACCAATGAACTGGCGATCAAGGAACTCGACCTGAGTGCCCGCAACGCTTACGGCGAAATCGTGACGCAACTGCGTCAGGTGCTGGAAAGCAGCGGCGTCAAGGTCTACAGCGGTGCACCTTACAAGCTGGTGCTGACCAATGAGCAGGAAAGCCAGCGCATTCTCAGCTACGCAGGTGCCGGTCGTACTGGCGAGTATCAGGTGAGCACGGTGCTGGACTACGACATCCGTGGTGAGAGCAACTTGACGCTGCTGAGCGACAAGCTCGAAGTGCAAAAAATCTTTATCCACGACGGCAGCAACCTGGTGGGTTCCGACCAGGAAGCCAACGATGCCCGCAAGGAAACCCGTCGTGAACTGGTTCAACGGATGATGCTGCGTCTGCAACAGCTCACTCCGGCTCAGCTGGATCAGCTGCAACAGACCGCCAACGCCAAAGCCAAGGCTGAAGCCGATGCATTGGAAGCGGCTCAGAAGGCTGAAGCGCAAACCCCGCGCCAGTCGCCAATAGAACTGCCGCAGCAGTAAGACTTACGGGGCGCTCAGGCGCCCCGTTCGACCTCTCCTATGAAACTCGCCCCCGCCCAACTCGCCAAACACCTGCAAGGTGCCCTCGCGCCGGTCTACATCATCAGTGGCGATGATCCACTGCTGTGTCAGGAAGCCGCCGACGCCATACGTGCCGCCGCCCGGAAACAGGGGTTCGACGAGCGCCAGGTCTTCGCCGCCGACGCCAGTTTCGACTGGGGAACGTTGCTGCAAGCCGGCGCGAGCATGTCGCTGTTCGCCGAAAAGCGCCTGCTGGAACTGCGTCTGCCGTCCGGCAAACCCGGTGACAAAGGCGCTGCCGCGTTTATCGAGTACTGCTCGCGACCGGCCGAAGACACGGTGTTGCTGATCAGCCTGCCGAAACTGGATGGCAGTGCGCAGAAAACCAAGTGGGGCAAGGCGCTGGTCGAAGGTCAGCAGACCCAGTTCGTGCAAATCTGGCCGATAGAGGCCAATCAGTTGCCGAGCTGGATCCGTCAACGGTTGTCCCAGGCCGGGCTTTCCGCCAGCCAGGACGCCGTCGAACTGATCGCCGCACGGGTCGAGGGCAACCTGCTGGCGGCGGCCCAGGAAATCGAAAAGCTCAAACTGATGGCCGAAGGTGGTCAGATCACCGTTGAAACCGTGCAAGCGGCGGTGGCCGACAGTGCGCGCTTCGATGTCTTTGGCCTGACCGATGCGATTCTCAACGGCGAAGCGGCTCATGCACTGCGTATGCTTGAAGGGCTGCGCGGTGAGGGCGTCGAACCGCCAGTGATTCTCTGGGCGCTGGCCCGGGAGCTGCGTCTGCTGGCCAACCTGTCACTGCAGTACAGCCAGGGCGTGCCACTGGACAAAGCCTTCAGCTCTGCCCGACCGCCGATCTGGGACAAACGCAAACCGCTGATGAGCAAAGCCTTGCAACGCTACTCGGCGCAACGCTGGGCGCAGCTATTGCTGGAAGCACAGCGCATCGACGCACAGATCAAAGGCCAGGCCGCCGGTTCGCCGTGGATGAGCCTCAGTCGGTTGTCGTTGTTGATGGCCGGCCAGCGGCTGACCTTGCCTGCCGAGTAAACAAGCCCTATACATAGCAGCTGGCGAAGCCTGCTGCTACAGAGGTTTCCTACACTACTCACGTCCATTTGCCCTATAGACAGAACCCCAACTTCGGCAGAATATTTCCCACCGCAAAACCCACTCAATCGAGAGATCTGATCATGAGCAAAAAGCCATCCAAAAATGGCCCCAACAAGGCCAAATCCATCATCGCCCAGCCACTGTTCCGCAGCCGTCAGGAACCCGCCGGCAAGGGCAAAGGCAGCTACCGCCGCGAAGCCTTCCAGTCTAATAGCTGGGAGGCTTCTTACTTTCTGGCGGCCTGAAAGGCAAGCGATCGCTCAACATGTTAAGGTCTGCACCTGATTCGTACTCCCTGGACCCGTGCATGCCCTTTTGTATTTCCCGTCGTTGGCCCCTGCGCCAACTGATAGCTGCCTCCAGCCTCGTTTTGCTAGTCGCCTGCGCGGAAAAACCGACCGCCGCCGACGCCAAGCCGCTTCAGACCCTCCCCGTCGCGACAGCCCCTGCGATCATTCCGCCCGTGGTTCCGACCGGTGAAAACCTCGACATCCAGCCCACCCAGACCTTTGCCGAATGGCAGGCAGGTTTCCGCAAGGACGCTTTGGCCGCCGGTATCCGCGCCGATCTGTTCGACCGCGCCTTCGCCAATGTCAGTCTCGACACCAGCGTGATCCGTGCCGACCGTAGCCAGCCGGAATTTGCCCGTCCAGTGTGGGAATACCTCGACGGCGCCCTTTCGCCGCTGCGGGTACGCAAAGGCGAGGCACTGGTCAGCCAATATGCCGACATCCTGCAAAGCATCGAACAGCGCTACGGCGTCGATCGTCAGGTACTGGTTTCGGTGTGGGGCATGGAAAGTAACTTCGGGCAGTTCCAGGGCAACAAGTCGGTGATCAATTCCCTGGCGACCCTGGCCTATGAAGGTCGGCGCCCCGGGTTTGCCCACGCGCAACTGATTGCTGCCCTGCAGATCCTGCAACAGGGCGACATCGAGCCTGAGAAAATGCTTGGCTCCTGGGCTGGCGCCATGGGCCAGACCCAGTTCATCCCGACCACCTACAACACCCACGCCGTGGACTTCGATGGCGACGGCCGCCGCGACATCTGGGGCAGCCCGGCCGATGCGCTGGCCTCGACGGCGCACTACCTGCAAAGCTCAGGCTGGCAGAAAGGCCAGCCGTGGGGCTTTGAAGTGCAGCTACCGGGCAGTTTCAACTACGTCCTGGCCGATGGCACGATTCGCAAGAGCGTCGCTGAATGGCTGCAACTGGGCGTCACCCTGCCCAATGGCGGCCAGGTTCCGCCAGGCTCCGAACACCTGTCAGCCGCCCTGCTGCTGCCGGCCGGTTACCGTGGCCCGGCGTTCCTGGTCCTCGACAACTTCCGCGCGATCCTCAAGTACAACAACTCGTCGTCTTACGCCTTGGCCGTTAGCCTGTTGTCCGAGCGCTTCAACGGCGCCGGCCTGATCAACGGCACATGGCCGAAAGATGATTTGCCGCTGAGCCGTACCGAGCGGATCGAATTGCAAAGTCTGTTGAGCGCGCAGAATTATGACGCGGGCAACGCCGACGGCATTATCGGCGCCAACACCCGCAAAGCGATCCGCAGCGCCCAGCAGTCATTTGGCTGGCCGGCGGATGGGTATCCGACGCACAAGTTGCTCGAAGGCCTGCGTAACCGCTAAAAGCATCGCGGGCAAGCCTTGCTCCTACAGGTTCAGTGGTGTTCACAAAATGGGTGAACGACGCGATACCTGTAGGAGCAAGGCTTGCCCGCGAAGACTGACTATCAGGCGCTAATGAACTACCGCTTAATCACTACATCCTGCTCCAACATTAACTCCTTGTTCCCCGCATCCAGCCTCACCAGCGCCCCCATCGGCAACGTCAGGTTCGGATCGCAATGCCCGCTGCGCCACCCTGCCAGAACCGGTATCCGCAAAGGCGTAAAGGTCTGCTTGAGCAAGCGCTCCAACGAAACCGTATCAACCCCCGCCACATCCCCCACCAGAACCCCGCGCAGCTTGTGCAGCGTGCCGGCAAGACGCAGATGGGTCAGCAGCCGGTCGATGCGATACAGCGGCTCGTTAATGTCCTCGATGAACAGGATGACGCCTTCGGCATCCATCTCATATGGCGTACCCATGGTCGCGGCGATTATTGAAAGATTGCCCCCAAGCAAACGCCCGTGAGCGATACCAGGCTCGATTGTGGTCAACGGGTAAGCCGCCGGGTGCGCCAGCACGCTACCGGCCTTCACCTGTCCTCTGAGCATGTTGAAAAACGAAGACTCGGTAGGTTTTTGCTTGTCACCCAGCAGGTCGGCGTTGAGCATCGGGCCATGAAAGGTCACGAAGCCTGCATAACGGCTGATCGCCAAGTGCAGCGCGGTGATGTCGCTGTAGCCGATGAACGGCTTGGCATTGTTGCGCAGCAGTTCAAAGTCGATTCGATCGAGCAACCGCGGCGTACCGTACCCCCCACGCATGCAAATGATGGTGTCGACCTCACTGTCAGCGAACGCTGCGTGCAGGTCATTGAGCCGTACATCGTCGCTGCCGGCCAGGTAATCGTCTTTCTCGTACACGCCGGGGAAAACCCGCAGCGAGTATCCACGAGCGCGCATCCAGGCGATGGCCTTATCGGTGTCCAGCGCAGCGGGACCGGCGGGCGCGATGACGCCAATCAGCCCTTGCGACGGTAAAGCCGGAACGGGTGCGTGAGGACAAAGGGTGTGGGTCGGTCGAACGGTCATCCATGAATCTCCCTGCGTGAAAGCGTCAAGCACACAGTAGTCAGGAACGGGGACAAACAGAAGAGGGTCAGTCGCCCCGCAGGTTGCAGGAAAAGACGGTCATACCCGTAGGGCAAGGCAAAAAAACGCCCGCAAGGCGCAATGCCTTGCGGGCGTTTTCAAGTCTTGCAGCTGATCAGGACGACATCAGCTCGGCTTTAACCAGTTTCGCCTGCTCGTCGGCGTGATACGAGGAACGTACCAGCGGGCCGGAAGCGACGTTCTTGAAGCCCATCTTGTAACCTTCCTCGGCGAACCAGGCGAACACGTCCGGGTGCACGAAACGCTGGACCGGCAAGTGGCTGCGGGACGGCTGCAGGTACTGGCCCAGGGTGAGCATGTCGATGTCGTGTTCGCGCATGCGCTTCATGACTTCGATCACTTCTTCGTCAGTCTCGCCCAGACCCAGCATCAGGCCGGACTTGGTCGGAATGTGCGGCATCATCTGCTTGAAGCGTTGCAGCAGGGTCAGCGACCACTGGTAATCCGAACCCGGACGCGCCGCCTTGTACAGGCGCGGCACGGTTTCCAGGTTGTGGTTGAACACATCCGGCGGCTCGGCAGCGGTGATTTCCAGCGCAACGTCCATACGGCCACGGTAATCCGGGACCAGGGTTTCGAGCTGCACGTTCGGCGACAGCTTGCGGATCTCGCGGATGCAGTCGGCAAAGTGCTGTGCACCGCCATCACGCAGGTCGTCGCGGTCAACCGAGGTGATCACCACGTACTTGAGTTTCAGGTCGGCGATGGCGATGGCCAGGCTTTCCGGCTCGTTGGTGTCCAGTGGCTTAGGACGACCGTGGCCGACGTCGCAGAACGGGCAGCGACGGGTGCAGATGTCACCCATGATCATGAAGGTCGCGGTGCCGCCGGAGAAACATTCGCCCAGGTTCGGGCAGGACGCTTCTTCGCAGACACTGTGCAGTTTGTGTTTGCGCAGCAGGGCCTTGATGCGGTCGACTTCCGGGGAAACCGGGATACGCACGCGAATCCAGTCAGGTTTCTTCGGCAGTTCGGTGGTCGGAATGATCTTCACCGGGATACGTGCAACCTTCTCGGCGCCGCGCAGCTTGACGCCGGCTTCAACCTTGGCACGCGGGGCCGGACGCTCGGTGACATCCAGCGTCGGGATCATGGTTTGCACTGCATCAGTAGTCATATCAGTCGATTCCGCCCGTTAGGGTCGTCTGCTCAGCATAGTCGAGGTGTTTGACGAGCTGCGCGCGCAGCCGGGCACTTACCTCGGCAAATTCAATCGATCCTGCGTGATCGCTCAGCTGGGTCATCGCCAGCCCGGCGTAGCCGCAGGGATTAATCCGTCGAAACGGTTCCAGGTTCATGTCCACGTTCAGGGCCAGGCCATGAAAGGAGCAACCGTGGCGGATCCGCAGACCCAGAGAAGCGATTTTCGCCCCATTGACGTAGACACCCGGTGCATCCGGCTTGGCCACGGCGGTCACGCCGTAGCTGGCCAGCAACTCGATCAGGCATTGTTCCATGCGGCTGACCAGGTCACGCACGCCGAAACCCAGCTTGCGCACATCGAGCAACAGGTAGGCCACCAATTGGCCGGGACCGTGATAAGTCACCTGACCACCGCGATCAACCTTTACCACCGGAATATCTCCCGGGAGCAACACGTGCTCGGCCTTGCCGGCCTGGCCCTGAGTGAACACCGGCGGATGCTCGACCAGCCAGATCTCGTCCGCGGCATCGCTGCCGCGTTCATTGGTGAAGCGTTGCATGGCGTGCCAGACCGGCTCGTAAGCCATCTGGCCGAGCTCGCGAAAGCCCAGCACGGCAGACATCACAGCACCATGTGCACGAAACCGGTAGCCCGCAACTCGCTGTTGATGTCGTACAGCTGTTCTTGACCGGTGGCGATGATGTGCAGCTGGATGGTGGTGTACTTGCCGTTGGTGCTTTGACGCTCGTCGATGCGCTCATCGTTGATGGTCGCGTGTTTCTTGACGATGTCGATGATCTTGTCTTTGTTACCCGCGCCGGTATCGCTGATTACCTTGACCGGATAATCCGTCACCGGGAATTCGATCTTTGGCGCCTTTACTTCGGTGTCTGTCATGGCGTAACGGCCTCGTAAGCCGTGGCAACGGACATGGCCCCGTTCCGGATTGGAACAGGGCCATGCAGGTCCACACTAATTCAGTTGAACAAGCCGTAGAAGAATAGACGGATGCTATCCCACATGCGGCGGAAGATACCACCCTCGTCGACCGCGTCCAGAGCGATCAGATCAGCGCTATGCACGACTTTGTCGTCCAGCTTCACTTCAACTTTACCGATTACGTCGCCCTTGGCGATCGGCGCGATCAATTGCGGGTTCATGGTCATGCTGGCGGCGAGCTTTTTCAGCTGGCCTTTTGGCAGGGTCATGGTCAGGTCTTGAGCCAGGCCGGCCTTGATTTGATTGGTGGTGCCTTTCCAGACAGGAGCCTGGGCCAGCTCGGCGCCTTTTTGATAGAACGTCTGGGTTTCGAAGAAGCGGAAACCGTAGGTCAGCAGCTTCTGGGTTTCAGAGGCGCGAGCCACTTCGCTGTTGGTGCCGAACACCACGGCGATCAAACGCATGCCATCACGTACAGCCGAAGACACCATGCAATAGCCGGCTTCGTCGGTGTGGCCGGTTTTCAGGCCATCGACCGTCTTGTCGCGCCACAGCAGCAGGTTACGGTTAGGTTGCTTGATGCCGTTCCAGAAGAACTCTTTCTGCGAGTAGATCGCGTAGTGAGCCGGGTCTTCGTGGATGATCGCGCGAGCCAGCACCGCCATGTCGTGAGCCGACGAGTAGTGCTCCGGGTTCGGCAGACCGGTCGGGTTCATGAAGTGGCTGTTGGTCATGCCCAGGTCGGCCACGGTTTTGTTCATCATGTCAGCGAAGGCGTCTTCGCTGCCGGCGATGTGCTCGGCGAGCGCAACACTGGCGTCGTTACCCGACTGAATGATGATGCCGTGCAGCAGGTCGCTGACCGTGACCTGCGAGCCGACCTTGATGAACATCCGCGAACCGCCGGTACGCCAGGCGTTTTCGCTGACGGTCACCGGATCGTTTTCGCCGATCTGGCCGCGACGGATTTCCAGGGTCGCGATGTACGCGGTCATCAGCTTGGTCAGGCTGGCCGGCGGCAGACGCTGGTCACCGTTGTTCTCCACCAGCACGTTGCCGCTACTGGCGTCCATGAGTACATAGGCTTTGGCGGCCAGTTGCGGTGGCGACGGCATCATCTCGACCGCGAAAGCGGCAGGCGAGAGGAGCAGCGGGACTAGCAGGCACAGGCGTTTGGCAAAGGTGGTGATGTTCATCCGTCTCTCGAAATCGCTAATGGAAACTGCCTAAAGGCAAAACTAATCAGACAACCTTCAGGCTTTGCCCGAAAACTACCTGCGCGACGATCATGCTGCGTTAAAAACAGGCTCGGAATACTCATGTAGGTCCCCTACACTCCGCTTCCTCGCCTGTTCTTGCCTTGCCTGATCGCCGCTCGGCGAGTTTTCGAACAAACCCTACGGGTCATCGCGTGTTCAGTTGTTCACTCAGACCCTTGCCGGGCTTTTGTTCTTCAACGAGCCAACAACCAGGTCCACCCCCCAAACAGCAAGCGAACCGTCAATCAGGTACTACGTATTATTCGGCAGTGACCAGGCTCGGCGAACCGAGATTGGCCAGGCGCACACTGTTCTGCACTTGCTGGATTTCACCCGGCGAGCCGATCGGCCCCAGGCGCACCCGATGCAGCGTCTGTTGATTGCGCACGATCGAACTGATGAACACCGGAGCGCTCACCATCCCGCTGAGCTTCGATCTCAGGAGTTCTGCAGCGTCCGGGTTGGCGAACGCGCCCACCTGCAGATACTGGCCAGAGGCTGGTACAGAAGCGTTTTTTTTTGCATCGATCGGCACGGGCACAACGGCCGCGGCGTGCTGCTGCGGCGGTGGCGTCCATTGTTCGACGGTGCCGGCCGATGCCGTAATTACCGGGGCGCTATTTTGCG
This sequence comes from Pseudomonas sp. LS2P72, assembly GCF_054897865.1. Classification (NCBI taxonomy): domain Bacteria; kingdom Pseudomonadati; phylum Pseudomonadota; class Gammaproteobacteria; order Pseudomonadales; family Pseudomonadaceae; genus Pseudomonas; species Pseudomonas sp. LS2P72. Next base: position 1,325,609 of record NZ_CM142708.1, on the reverse strand, counting down.
CGACTTTCGGCTCGTTAAGCATCAGGGGCGCCGGACGGCCTTTGGCTGCCCACCATTGCTGCGGGTCGATGCCTTCGACCTTGACCCGCGCCGTGCCGGTTTCAGCGTAGCCAAGCTTTTTGGCGGCAGCGTAGGACAAGTCGATGATCCGGTCCGAATAGAACGGTCCGCGGTCGTTGACCCTCAGGATCACGGTTTTGTTGTTGTCCAGATTGGTCACACGAACGTAACTGGGCAGCGGCAAGGTCTTGTGCGCGGCACTCATGCCGTACAAGTCGTAAACCTCGCCATTGGCGGTGTTCTGGCCGTGGAATTTGGTGCCGTACCAGGAGGCCGTGCCCGAGGCGACGTAGGTCTTGGATTCCTGCTGGGGGAAATAAGTCTTGCCGAGCACGGTGTACGGGTTGGCTTTATAAGGACCACTGTGCAGGGTCGGCGTGGCATCCGGGATGCGCGATACGTCGACGTCCCACCAGGGTGCGCCATCCTTGTGAGCCCGGTTGATATCCAGGCCTGGTGCCGAACGAACGGCGGTCGGGGACTTCTGAGTCGGCGCGCGGCTGGTCGAACAACTGGCGACCAGCACCGCCAACGCGGCGAATGCCATCAGCTTCAGGGGTTTATTCATAGGCAATGCCCGCATTACTTGACGCCCCGTGCTTGGACCAGCTGTTCAGACAGTTGATGTACAGCCATGGCGTACATCACGCTGCGGTTATAACGCGTGATTGCGTAAAAATTCGTCAGGCCCATCCAGTATTCGGGGCCATTGTCACCTTCCAGGCGGAAAGCCGTGACCGGCATATCATCACGCAGCGCATCATGACTTGACCACCCCAGCACCCGCAACTCCCCGACGGTTTTAGTCGGTTCGATGCCCGTGGTCAAACCTTCGTCTAGATGTTCGCCACGCGCATCCGCGCGGCTGACCACCGGTTCGCCGGCGACCCAACCATGACGCTTGAAATAACTGGCGACGCTGCCAATGGCATCGTCCGGATTGGTCCAGATATTAATGTGGCCGTCACCGTCAAAATCCACCGCATAGGCCCGAAAACTGCTCGGCATGAACTGCGGCAAACCCATGGCGCCAGCGTAGGAGCCTTTGAGGGTCAGCGGATCGACCTGCTCTTCCCGGGCCAGCAACAGGAACTCACGCAGTTCCTTGCGGAAAAATTCAGCACGGGGAGGATAGTCGAAACCCAGGGTCGACAAGGCGTCGATCACCCGAAAATTGCCGGTATTGCGACCGAAAAAGGTCTCAACGCCGATGATCGAGACGATTACCTGCGCCGGAACGCCGTATTCCTGCTCGGCGCGGGCCAATACCGCCTCGTGCTGACGCCAGAAGTCCACACCACGGGCGATGCGCGCGTCGGTGATGAACATCGGGCGATACTCGTTCCACTGCTTGACCCGCTCGGCCGGTTTCGAGATCGCGTCCAGAATCGACTGCTTGCGCTCGGCTTCGCGGAACACGCCCATCAGTTGCTCACCGGCGAAACCGTAGTCGCGGGTCATTTCACCGACGAATTCGGCCACCTGCGGTGAGCCTTCGTAATCGCCGGCCAACGCTTGATGCGCTGTGCCAAGGATGCTTACCAGGCCGACCCATGGCGCATATCGAGTCGCCCAGCCACGCATTACTTGCATTGAAATCTTCACCTTATTCAAACCTGAGCGATCCACTTACGATGGGTATGGATCGACATCAAAACCCCAAACGCTGACAGTAGCGTCACCAGCGAAGTTCCTCCGTAGCTAATGAACGGCAACGGCACCCCTACAACCGGCAACAGGCCACTGACCATACCGATGTTGACGAAAACGTAAACAAAAAACGTCATGGTCAGGCTACCCGCGAGCAATTTGCCGAACAATGTCTGGGCCTGGGCGGTAATCACCAGTCCGCGACCGATCAACAGCAGGTAAATCAGCAGCAGTGCGCAGATACCCACCAGGCCGAATTCTTCGCCCATGACCGCAATAATGAAGTCGGTGTGGCTTTCCGGCAGGAAGTCCAGGTGCGACTGGGTGCCGAGCAACCAGCCCTTGCCGAATACACCGCCGGAACCGATGGCGGCTTTCGATTGAATGATGTTCCAGCCAGTGCCCAGCGGATCGCTCTCCGGGTCGAGGAACGTCAGGACGCGCTGCTTTTGGTAATCGTGCATCACGAAGTACCACATGGCCACAGACACCGGCACGGCGGCAGCAATCACGCTGAGAATCCAGCGCCAGCGCAGGCCGCCCATGAACAGCACGAACGCGCCACCGGCGAGAATAAGCAGTGACGTGCCGAGGTCGGGCTGGCGCACGATCAAGATGAATGGCAACCCGATCAGAAACAGACTGACGCCCACATGCTTGAGCTGTGGCGGCAAGGAGCGCTTGGCCAGGTACCAGGCGATAGTTGCCGGCATCAGGATCTTCATGAACTCCGAGGGCTGGAAGCGGATCACCCCGGGAATGTTGATCCAGCGCGTGGCACCCATGGCGTTGTGGCCCATGACATCCACCACAACCAGCAACAGCACGCCGATCACATAACCGACGGGCACCCAGCGGGCCATAAAGCGCGGCTCGAACTGGGCGATGACGATCATCGACACCAGGCCGATGCCAAAGGAAGTCGCTTGCTTGGCCAGCAGATCCCAGCTTTTACCGCTGGCCGAATACAGCACGAACAGGCTTCCGGCCGCGAGGGTCAGCAGCAGGATCAGCAACGGGCCGTCGATGTGCATGCGTTGCAACAGCGTCGCACGGCGACGCATCACATCCTCGCTGGAGAGGATGCGATCGAAATTACTCTTCACGGGCCGTAGCCTCCGCACTGATAGGGCTGGCGTATTCGGCTTTCAGTCGGCCGTCCTGGTCCAGGAGCCAGGCGTCCATGACTTGACGCACCACAGGCGCGGCGACACCGGAGCCGGACTCACCGTTCTCGACCATCACCGACACTACGATTTTCGGATTTTCTGCCGGCGCGAAGCCAACGAACAAGGCGTGGTCGCGATGGCGCTCCTGAACCTTGGAGCGGTCGTATTTCTCGCCCTGCTTGATCGCGACAACCTGAGCCGTACCACTTTTGCCCGCGATGCGGTATTGCGAACCGATCGCGGCCTTGCGCGCGGTACCGCGGGCACCGTGCATCACCTGCTGCATGCCGTGGTTGACCTTGGTCCAGTCCGACGGGTCGCGCAGGATAATGTCCGGCATTGGATTTTCGTCCACCGGCTTCGCACCTTCGAGGGTCTTGGCCAAATGCGGACGATTCCAGACACCCTTGTTGGCCACCAACGCCGTGGCCTGCGCCAACTGCAACGGAGTGGACTGCATATAGCCCTGACCGATCCCGAGAATCAGCGTTTCGCCCGGATACCAGGCTTGACGACGGGTCGCGCGCTTCCATTCCCGGGTCGGCATCAATCCCGGCGACTCTTCGAACATGTCCAGCGAAACCTTCTGGCCGATGCCGAACTTGCTCATGTACGCCGACAACCGATCGATTCCCAGTTTGTGGGCCAGGTCATAGAAGTAGGTGTCGTTGGACCGCATGATCGCCGTGTCCAGATCGACGTAGCCATCACCGGTACGGTTCCAGTTACGGTATTTGTGATCGTAGTTGGGCAACTGGTAATAGCCGGGGTCATACACCCGACTCGCCGCAGTCACAACGCCAGCATCCAGGCCGGCAATCGCCACGGCCGGCTTGATGGTCGAGCCCGGCGGGTACAGGCCGCGCAGCACGCGGTTGAACAGTGGCCGGTCGATGGAGTCGCGCAGCTCGGCATAGGCCTTGAAGCTGATGCCAGTGACGAACAGGTTCGGATCGAAACTCGGCGCACTGACCATCGCCAGCACTTCGCCGGTTTTTGGGTCCAGCGCCACCACCGCACCACGACGACCGCCGAGTGCAGCTTCGGCCGCTTCCTGCAATTTGATGTCCAGGCTCAGGACGATGTCCTTGCCGGGAATCGGATCGGTACGCTTGAGCACGCGCAATACGCGGCCTCGAGCGTTGGTCTCGACTTCTTCGTAACCCACCTGACCGTGCAGCTCGGGTTCGTAGAAACGCTCGATACCGGTCTTGCCGATGTGGTGGGTACCGCTGTAATTGACCGGATCGAGAGACTTCAGCTCTTTCTCGTTGATCCGCCCCATGTACCCCACCGAGTGCGCAAAGTGCGGGCCCTGCGGATAGTGACGCACCAGCTGCGCGACCACTTCCACACCCGGCAGACGGAACTGATTCACCGCGATACGGGCGATCTGTTCTTCGCTCAACTCGAACAGGATCGGTACCGGCTCGAACGGCCGACGCCCCTGACGCATGCGCTTCTCGAAGATCACCCGGTCCTCGGGCGTCAGCTCCAGCACTTCGACAATCACATCGAGCACTTGCTGCCAGTCGCCGGAGCGCTCGCGGGTCATGCTCAGGCTGAAGCTGGGCCGGTTATCGGCCACCACCACGCCATTGCGGTCGAAAATCAGCCCGCGGGTTGGCGGAATCGGTTGCACATGGACGCGGTTGTTCTCCGACAGGGTCGAGTGGTACTCGTACTGAATCACCTGGAGGAAATACAGCCGTGCGATCAGCACACAGATCAGCACCACCACCGCAATTGCCCCGAACACGACGCGGCCACGCACCAGACGGGCGTCTTTTTCGTGGTCCTTGATGCGGATCGGCTGGGGCATGAGGGCAGAACTACTTGTGGTAAGGGTGGCCGGACAGAACTGTCCAGGCACGATACAGCTGTTCGCCGATCAGGATCCGCACCAGCGGGTGCGGCAACGTCAACGGTGAGAGCGACCAGCGCTGATCGGCCCGGGCACAGACTTCCGGCGCCAGCCCTTCGGGGCCGCCGACCATGAAATTCACCGTGCGCGAGTCCAGCCGCCAGCGATCGAGCTCGACCGCCAGTTGCTCGGTGCTCCAGGGCTTGCCGTGGACTTCGAGGGTCACAACGCGCTCGTTCGGCCCGACCTTGGCCAGCATGGCTTCGCCTTCCTGACGGATGAAGCGCGCCACGTCGGCGTTCTTGCCACGGGTGTTGAGCGGTATTTCCACCAGTTCCAGCGCCAGCTCGGACGGAAGACGCTTGGCATATTCATGCCAGCCTTCTTCCACCCACTTGGGCATGCGTGAACCGACGGCGATCAGTCGCAGTCGCACAGCGGTCCCTTATTGCTGGTCTTTATTGAGCTTGACGAAGTGCTCATGGGTGTTTTCCGGGCTGTGGTGAGCCGCGTTCAGCGCACGGCTCTGTTCTGCACCGGACCACAGACGCTCCAGGTCGTAAAACTGACGAGCCGAAGCGGTCATCATGTGCACGATGACGTCATCCATATCCAGCAGGACCCAGTCGCTGTCGCCCTTGCCTTCTTCACCCAGCGGCTTGACGCCCAGGGCTTTGACCGCTTCGCGGACCTTGTCCAGCATCGCGCCGATCTGGCGGTTGGACGTACCGGTAGCGATGATCATGAAGTCAGTGATGCTCTGCTTTTCACGAACGTCGATGACCTGAATGTCCTGGCCTTTCACGTCTTCCAGGGCCGCTACGGCAACCTTGACCAGCTCTTCGCCGCGCAGCTCTGGGCCGGTTGGCACTTCTACTGGCAGCGGGGCGCTCTTGAATGTGCCTTTGCGCTTTACTTTAGTTACGTCTTTGTTCGTCATATAAAACTCGTTTTGCTCGTATGTTCGGGCGCTTCGGTACACGCGTTCACGTGTTTTGAAGCGCGCCCTTTTTCAGTTCGACGCACGGTAGAGACCGTGCGCATCGATGTAGGCCAGGACCGCGTCAGGCACCAGGAAACGTACCGACTTACCGCTGGCCAGCAGTTGACGGATCTGGGTGGCGGATACCGCGAGCGGTGTCTGCCAGACGAATGCAATCTGTCCGCTCGGCCCTTTGAGGGCCAGCGGGTCGCTCACCGAGCGTGCCGCCAACAGATTGCGCAAGGCATCCGGCGGTTCGCTGTCGGCATCCGGGCGTTGCAGCACCAGGATGTGGCAATGCTGGAGCAACTCTTCCCAGCGGTGCCAAGTGGGCAGGCCGCAAAATGCGTCCCAGCCCAAAAGTAGAAAAACCTGGTCGGAGGCGGCAAGTTCTGCGCGCATCAGCTCCAGGGTGTCGATAGTGTAGGACGGTTTGTCCCGCTGCAATTCACGGGCGTCCACCACCAACGGCGCCACACCGGCCACCGCGCACTCGACCATCGCCATTCGGTCTTTCGCCGACACCTGCGGCGTACCGCGATGAGGCGGTCTGGCACTGGGTGTCAAGCGCAGCTCATCGAGCGCCAGCGATTCGGCGACTTCCAGCGCACTGCGCAAATGGCCGATGTGTACCGGATCGAAGGTTCCGCCCAGCATGCCAATGCGTCGAGGCGCAGGCTCGCTGGCGGTTACCGGGGCTGACAGGTCGAGGTCGCCCAAGTCAGTCCGACGCCTGGCCGCGCAACTGGCCATCACCGACCACGATGTACTTCTCGCAGGTCAGACCTTCGAGGCCCACCGGGCCGCGGGCGTGCAGCTTATCAGTAGAAATGCCAATCTCGGCACCCAATCCGTATTCGAAGCCATCGGCGAAGCACGTCGGGGTGTTGATCATTACCGACGACGAATCGACTTCCGCGACGAAACGCCGGGTGTCAGCAAGGTTTTCGCTGACGATCGAATCGGTGTGGTGGGAGCCGTACTTGTTAATGTGTTCGATGGCCTGGTCCAGCCCGTCGACCACACGGATCGAAAGAATCGGCGCCAGGTACTCGGTGTTCCAGTCTTCTTCGCTCGCGGCAACAGCCTCGATGATCGCCCGGGTGCGTTCGCAGCCGCGAAGCTCGACGCCTTTTTCGCGGAACTGTGCAGCCATCGACGGCAGGAAATCCTTGGCGACCGATTGGTTCACCAGCAGGGTTTCCATGGCTCCGCAGATGCCATAACGGTAAGTCTTGGCGTTGAACGCGATGCGCTGGGCTTTCGCCAAATCAGCATGGGCACTGACGTAAACGTGGCAGATGCCGTCCAGGTGCTTGATAACCGGCACGCGGGCATCGCGACTGACCCGTTCGATCAGGCCACGGCCGCCACGGGGCACGATAACGTCGACGTACTCAGGCATGGTGATCAGCGCGCCAACGGCGGCACGATCAGTGGTTTCGACCACTTGCACCACGGCGGCAGGCAGTTCGGCTTCGGCCAGACCGCGCTGGATGCAGGCGGCAATGGCACGGTTGGAATGAATCGCCTCGGAGCCGCCACGCAGAATGGTCGCGTTGCCGGACTTCAGGCACAGGCTGGCGGCATCGATGGTCACGTTCGGCCGGGATTCGTAGATGATCCCGATGACGCCCAACGGCACACGCATCTTGCCGACCTGAATGCCCGACGGCCGAAAGCTCATGTCGCGGATCGCGCCGATCGGGTCCGGCAGAGCCGCCACCTGACGCAAACCGACGATCATGCCGTCGATGCGTTCCGGGGTCAGCGCCAGACGCTCAAGCAATGCCGGCTCAAGACCATTGGCACGGCCAGCGGCCAAATCCAGTTCATTGGCAGCCGTCAGCTCGGCGCGAGCAGCGTCCAACGCATTGGCAGCAGCCTGCAAGGCGCGGTTTTTCTGCGCGGTGCTGGCACGGCCAATGACGCGAGAAGCTTCGCGGGCAGCGCGACCCAGGCGGGTCATGTAGTCAAGAACGGACTCAGTCATGGTCTGGAGTGGTCTTTGCTAAGGTCTTGGTAAAGAGTAAAGCGGCAGATTATAGCTGTCGCGTCCCGGGACTAACAGCGGTGACGGGCGGATGGTCGAAATGGAGGGCAATTTGCCGACGTTCAGCCGTGATTAAGCTGCAAATTGTTATCATCGCAACTCAATCAGCCCTGATAAACGCCGTTCATCATGACTAACCTGACTGTTCCCACGTCCGCGACGAGCCTGCCCAAGGGGCTCGCGGACGCATTTTTCGACAGAGATGCCCAAACGCTGGCCCGGGATTTACTCGGCAAAGTCATTCGTCACCGGGTCGGCGACCTGTGGCTCAGCGCTCGGATCATCGAGACCGAGGCCTATTACTTCGAAGAAAAAGGCAGCCACGCCTCCCTCGGCTACACAGAAAAACGTAAGGCTTTGTTTCTGGATGGCGGCCACATCTATATGTATTACGCCCGGGGCGGCGATTCCCTGAACTTCAGCGCCCAAGGTCCGGGCAATGCTGTGCTGATCAAATCCGCCTATCCGTGGGTCGATGACTTGAGCGGGCCGGCGAGCCTGGCGCAGATGCTGCTGAACAATCCCGATGCCCAAGGTCGCCCTCGCCCCTCGCAAAAGCTTTGCGCCGGACAGACGTTGCTCTGCAAGGCGCTGGGCCTGAAGGTGCCGGTCTGGGACGCCAAGCGCTTCGACCATGAAGTGCTGCTGGTGGAAGATGTCGGCCCGGCGCCTGTTCACATCATACAAACCACGCGCCTGGGCATTCCCCACGGGCGCGATGCGCATTTGATGTACCGCTTCGTCGATTCGGCTTACGCGCCGTATTGCACGAGAAACCCGTTGCGACGGGGGCAGGTCGAAGGTCGTGATTATTTTTTGCTGACCTGAACAATGAAAATTTCCCCCTGTGGGAGCGAGCCTGCTCGCGATAGCGGACTAACAGTCGAAGTAGATGTCGCCTGACGCTCCGCTATCGCGAGCAGGCTCGCTCCCACATGGGGCCGGCAGTGTTTTGAAGATGTGTTCGTCCCTTGGCACCGATTGATTATTTGATGGAGTTGTTTTTATGGGCCAATGGCTCGATAGCGTGACCGGTTGGTTGACGGTCAACCCGCAATGGCTGGCTGCCGCGGTGTTCATAGTGGCTTGCGTGGAATGCCTGGCGATTGCCGGGCTGATCGTACCCGGGACGGTGTTGCTGTTTGCCGTGGCGGTACTGGCCGGCAGCGGTGCGCTGTCGCTGGGTGAAACACTGTTGCTGGGGTTCCTCGGCGGCGTGCTGGGCGACATCATTTCGTACTTCCTCGGACGACATTTCCATCAGAACATCCGACGCCTGCCGGGGTTGCGCCATCATCCGGAATGGATCGCCGGGGCCGAGGCGTATTTCCAGCGTTACGGCATCGCCAGCCTGTTGGTCGGGCGTTTTATCGGCCCGCTACGGCCGATGTTGCCGATGGTCGCGGGGATGTTCGACATGCCCTTCCCGCGCTTCGCTGCCGTCAGCCTGCTGGCCGCCGCTGGCTGGACCATTGCCTATCTGCTGCCCGGCTGGGCCACGGGGGCGGCGATTCGCTTGCCTTTGCCGGAAGGCTTCTGGCCTGAGGCCGGCATTGTCGCCGGTAGCATCGTCGTCATGGTGGGTTTGAGCGCCACCAGCAGTCTGCGGCGTCATCGCAAAGCGACGATGCTGATTACCGCAATGAGCTTTCTGATTCTGGCGGGACTGTTTATCGGCTATCCGCACCTGACTGCCCTTGATCAGGGTTTGATGACTCTGGTGCAGGAACACCGCAGCCCCATGCTCGATGAAGTGGCCGTGACGTTCACGCTGATCGGCGAGTTTCGCAATATGTTGATGTTCAGCGCGCTGCTGACGGGTTTGCTGTTGCTCGCCCGGCAATGGCGACAAGCGATTTTCGCCGGGAGCACCCTGCTGTGCACCGCGCTGGGCAACACCGTGACCAAACACTTTTTCGCCCGCGTACGCCCGGAAGTGCTGAGTGATCCCCTGACCAGCTACAGCATGCCCAGCGGCCATGCCTCGGGCTCTTTTGCGCTGTTTCTGACGCTGGCCGTGCTGGCCGGCCGCGGACAACCACCGCGCATGCGCCTGACCTGGCTGCTGCTGGGTTGCTTGCCAGCGCTGGCGATTGCCATGTCCCGGGTGTACCTGGGCGCGCACTGGCCAACGGATGTGCTGGCCGGCGCGATGCTGGCAGCGTGCGTGTGTGCCGCAAGTTTGTGGCTGAATCAGCGCCCGACACCGCTCAACGCCATGCCACCGAAGGTCTGGTGGCTGGTATTGCCGGCGCTGGTGGCGCTGTTCGGGTTCTTTGCTTTGCGGCATTTGCCGCATGCGATGTTGAGATATGCGTATTGATGCCGATTAGCAGCGTGTAACAGCTGCCGAGCCTGCGAGGCTGCGTTCGGTGCGGGCCGCGTTCGGACGCAGCCGTCGTGAGATCAGCCACTGCGGGGTGTCAGGAAAATCTCGCGAGCAGGATTTACGACGGCTTCGTCCGAACGCGGCCCGCACCGAACGCAGCCTCGCGAGCTCGGCAGCTGCTACAGGGATCAGGCGAACAATTCGCCCTGCAACTCATCCAGCAGCGCCTGAATCGCATCCAGTCGCTGCTGCGGATCATCGAGTTGCAGCAGGTCGATCTTGTCCAGTTCGGCAAACGGCAACAGGTACGCCAACTGATTGGCCAGTGACTGCTGCCCGGTCGCTTCAGTACCCATGTTCAACGCTTCGACCATCGGGTGTTCGGCCAAGGCTTTGAGCAGCGCAACCAGGTCGGCGTCCTCGTCCTGCAGCGGTTGCTCAGGTTCGTCCTCCAGCCATTCGACCTCGGCGACGGTCAGCTGATCGCGCTGAATCTCGGTGCTCAACACGTGGAAACGCCGCCCGCCCTGCACCCGAATGCCCAGCAAGCCATTGTCCTGCTGTTTGAAATCAGTGATCAGCGCCTCGCATCCGACCAGCGCGTAACCCGCTGGGGCGATGCCGACTTCTTCGCCGTCAAGGATGCACACCACGCCGAAGCCGCCGCCCTGTTTCATGCAGCGACTGATCATGTCCAGGTAGCGCGCCTCGAATATTTGCAAATCGAGGATGCAGCCAGGAAACAACACCGTGTTCAGCGGAAAAAGCGGCAAGCTCATAGACATTCCCTTACACCACCATCGACACCGCCAACGGCAGGAAAACTGCCGTGGCCACGCCCATCAGACTCATCGCCAGCGCCGCGAAGGCGCCGCATTCTTCATTTTCCTGCATCGCCACCGCAGTGCCGACTGCGTGCGCCGTCATGCCCAGTGCCATACCGCGCGCCTCAGGACTGTGCACACCCAGCCGGGTCAAAAGACTCGGCCCGAATATCGCCCCGATCACCCCGGTAATCAACACGAACACTGCCGCCAGCGCCGCAACACCACCGATCTGCTCCGCCACCAGCATGGCAATCGGCGACGTCACCGACTTCGGCGCCATAGTCATCAGGATCATGTGTTCGGCACCAAACGACCAGCCCAGCAATACGCCCATGCTGGTGGCGACGACGCCACCTATCACCAGCGTAGTAAATATCGGCCAGAACAACTGCCGAATGCGCCGCAGATTGAGGTACAGCGGCACAGCCAGCGCGACGGTCGCCGGCCCGAGCAGGATGCTGAGGATCTCGGTGCTCTTGCGGTACTCGGCATAGGTCAGGCCGCAACCCACCAATACGCCGATCACCAGCAGCATTGAGACCAGTACCGGTTGCAGAAAGATCCAGCGGGTTTTCTCGAACGCCGCCAGCACCAACTGATAAGCCCCCAGCGTAATACCGATGCCGAACAACGGATGATGAATCACCGACGTCCAGGCGCCGTGCCAGTCGAAGATCATTGGCCGTCCTCACGATGAGCGTGACGCTTGATCATGCGCTGCATCAGCACGCCAGCGAAGGCCAGGGACAGCAACAGAGACAACACCAGCGCGCCGACGATGGCCCAGAAATCCGCGGCAATGTCTTTAGCGTAAACCATCACACCTACGGCTGGCGGCACCAGTAGCAAGGGCAAGTAACGCAGCAGACTGCTGGCCGCGAGGTTCAGCGGTTCGCCGACCTGGCCACGGCTGATCAGGAACACCAGCAGCAACAGCAAGCCGACAATCGGCCCCGGCAGCACCGGTAAAAACAAGTGGTTGATGGCTGTGCCCAGCAATTGGAACAGCACCAGCCAGGTCAGGCCACGTAACAACATCCGTCATCTCCCGCCAATATCATCCCGCACAAGCGGGCCGAGCATTATAAGCACGTCAACGCTATAGACCGGCATTCGCCAAAATCATGGTCAGTTGACCGGAGCCATTTGCCATGTTGATCTAAAGTGGTAATCCGGGAGGTCAAATCCCCCCACCTCAAAAACTATAAAACCGATGAACCCAAGGAGAGTCTCAATGCCCTATGTTCCAGTTGCAGAGCTCAAAGATTATGTCGGCAAGGAACTCGGACGTTCCGAATGGCTCACCATCGATCAGGAGCGCATCAACCTGTTCGCCGAAGCCACAGGGGACTATCAGTTCATCCACGTCGACCCGGTCAAAGCCGCGCAAACGCCATTTGGCAGCACCATTGCACACGGTTTCCTGTCGCTGTCGCTGATCCCCAAACTGATGGAAGACATCCTGATCCTCCCTGAAGGGGCGAAGATGGTGGTCAACTACGGTCTGGATACCGTGCGTTTCATCCAGCCAGTCAAGGTCAATTCCAGGGTACGACTCAAGGTCGACATGAACGAAGTCATCGAGAAAAAGCCCGGCCAATGGCTGCTCAAGGCCACCGCCACGCTTGAGATCGAAGGCTCGGACAAACCGGCCTATATCGCCGAACCACTGTCGCTCTGCTTCGTGTAACCCATCCCGGATGCGAAGCAGCTCATGCTGTTTCGCGCCCTCTCCTGTTTCCTGGCTATATAAGGTCAAACAGCTGCGGCATACTCGGTCGCCTAATTGCCCGGATCCCGCTATGCGCCCACTTGCACTCCTCGCTCTGACCCTGTTGCTCACCGCTTGCGGCGACGGCGAATCGCTGCTGCCCCCGGACGCCCGGTTGCCGGACGGCGGACGCTATCGCGGTGAACTGGTCAACGGATTGCTGCAAGGCCAGGGCCGTGTCGATTACCCGAACGGCAGCTGGTACGCCGGCGATTTCGACAAGGGCCAATGGCATGGCCAGGGCGAATGGCACGGCAGTAACGGCGAAGTCTATCGCGGCGGATTCAATCTAGGGCTGTTCGACGGCAAGGGCACACTGACCACTAGCGGCAGCAGCTTCACCGGCGGTTTCAAAGCCGGTCGTCGGGACGGCGAAGGCACCCTCAAAGAAAACGGCATGACCTACCGCGGTGAATTCAAGGCCGATCAATATTCAGGGCTCGGTCGTCTCGAACTCGAAGACGGCAGCTCGTATCAGGGCCAGTTCGCCCATGGCAAACCCAACGGCGAAGGCCAACGGGGCGACGCCAGCGGCAATCAGTTCACCGGGCATTTTGTCGACGGTCAGCTCGAAGGCAACGGGACTTTCAACAGCGCCGATGGCGATATCTATGTCGGCGGCTTCAAGAACAACCAACTGCACGGCAAGGGCCGCTACGAGAACGCCGACGGTGATGTCTGGCTCGGTCAATTCAAGGAAGGATCGCTGAACGGCAAGGGCGAGTTGATCGGCGCCGACGGCAGCCATTACATCGGCCAGTTCAGTGACTGGCGCTTCACCGGCCAAGGTCGATTGAACCTGTCCGACGGCAGCTTCTACATGGGGCAATTCGACAGTGACAGTTACTCGGGGCACGGCACCCTGGTGCTGACTGATGGCACGGTGCAAAGCGGTACGTGGGTCAATGGCCAGCGTGTTCGAGATGCCGATGGCAAGCTGCTGCCCGACAGCCTGGAACTCGGTTTGCTGGCTCAGGGCCGTTTGCTCGACGATGCACTGTCCAACGTGCCGGCTTCAACCCCGGCGGTCGAGTTGTACACCCTGACACTCGGTGGTGACGGCAAGCAAAGCGTGTTCCTGCGCGAATCCGATTACGTCAGCAACATGCTCAACAGTCGCTTTGGTGCGTTTGGCCAGATCCGCCTGGTGAACCATCGCGACCACCTCGTCGACCGGCCGATGGCCACCCGAGAAAACCTGCGCCGCGCCGCCGCCGCCCTGGCCGAACGCAGTGGCCCGGAAGACTTGATCTTCATCTACCTGACCAGCCACGGCACCAGCGAACACGAACTGGTGCTCGATCAGCCGCGCATGGAACTGTCCGATCTGCCGGCCGACGAACTCGCCGCGGTGCTCTCGCCGCTGAAAAACCGCGACAAGATCATCGTGATTTCGTCCTGTTACTCCGGTGGCTTCATTCCCGCGCTCAAGGATGAACGCACCCTGATCATGACCGCCTCGCGCGCTGACCGCGTGTCCTTCGGCTGCTCGGAAGAAGCCAACTTCACCTACTTCGGCGACGCGCTGTTCGCCCAGGCACTGAACCAGACCGACGACCTGGAACAAGCCTTCAAACTGGCCAAGGCCACCATCGCCGAGCGTGAACTGGCGGACAGCTTCGAAGCCTCTGAACCGCAGATCTGGGCGCCGAAAACCGTTCTCTCTCACTGGCAGCTGTTACGCAAGCAGCAAGCACGGAAGGCACTACAAAGTGTCTCCATCAGCAGCAAGGATGCAAAGAGCAACTAAGCTGAATAGTATCAAGGGGGAAACACTATGTACTTGACGCCTCAGCACGTACTGCTTGCCGGAGCTACCGGGTTGACCGGTGAACATCTTCTTGACCGCCTGCTCAATGAGCCCACGATCTCACGAGTATTGGCGCCCTCACGCCGGCCATTGGCCGAGCACCCCCATCTGGAAAATCCGGTCGGCGACCCGGCAGAGTTTTTGCCGCAATTGAACGGTCGCGTCGACATCGCCTACTGCTGCCTGGGCACCACCATCAAGAAAGCAGGCTCGGAACAGGCGTTTCGCGCGGTGGACCTGGACATGGTGGTGGCGTTCGCCAAACGCGCACGGGAGCTGGGCGCACGGCACCTGATCGTGATCAGTGCCCTGGGCGCTGATCGCAGGTCCCCTATTTTCTACAACCGGGTCAAAGGCGAGATGGAATATGCATTGCGCGCACAGGACTGGCCGCAATTGACCATTTGCCGCCCTTCGCTGCTACTGGGCGAGCGTATGGAACCGCGTATGGCTGAGCAATTCGTTGGGCCCTTGTCCCGCTTGATCCCCGGCAAATACCGCGGCATCGAAGCGTGCCAACTGGCACGCGCCATGTGGCGACTGGCGCTGGAAGAGCAGGATGGGGTGCGGATTGTTGAGTCGGATGAGTTGCGTAAGTTAGGTAAATAACTCCCTACAAAGATCGTTCCCACGCGTGGGAACGATCAGTTAGAGGCCGCCCGTCGCCTGAAAACTGACCCCGATCACCGTGAGCACCGACAGCGGCAACAGCAGCGTGTCGAGCAGCGCACTGGCCGGCAGGTCGACGCCCGGATAGCTCGGGGCTTCGGCGCCGAAGCGGTCCATGGCGCAGCAACCGCCGTTCAGGGCATACAAATCCAGACGTGTCCCTGAGTACACCACGGGTGCCCCAGGCTTGGCGGCATCAAGCGTTCGCGCCGTCGCGCAGCCAGCCAATTGCAGCGCCAGCACAATCGCCAGCAGCTTATTCATCGCTGGTCAGATGGTGTTCGCCCCAACGCGGCAGCATGTCCTGGGGAATGTTCAGCAGATTGAGAATTCGCGCCACGACAAAATCGATCAAGTCGTCGATGGTTTGCGGCTGATGATAAAAGCCTGGCGATGCCGGCAAAATCGTCACGCCCATGTTCGACAACTTGAGCATGTTCTCCAGATGAATACTCGAATACGGCGCCTCACGCGGCACCAGAATCAGCTGACGGCGTTCCTTCAACGTCACATCCGCGGCACGTTCGATCAGGTTGTTGCAGGCCCCCGTCGCAATAGCCGACAAGGTCCCGGTGGAACACGGCACCACCACCATCGCTGCTGGCGCGCCGGAGCCCGAGGCCACCGGCGACATCCAGTCTTCCTTGCCGTACACCCGAATCTGTCCGGCGGCAGCGCCGGTGTATTCAGTGAGGAAGGCCTGCATCATCTGGGTTTTCGGCGGCAACGTGACGTCCGTCTCGGTGGCCATCACCAGTTGCGCAGCCTTGGAGATCATGAAGTGCACTTCGCGGTCTTCACGAATCAGGCAGTCAAGCAAACGCAAACCATATTGGGCGCCCGAAGCGCCGGTCATCGCGAGGGTGATGCGTTCCGGGCCGTTGTTCATTGCAGCGCCTCGGCGAGTTTGCCGTGCAGGCCGCCGAAGCCGCCGTTGCTCATGATCACCACGTGAGTGCCGGGCTGGGCCTGGCTCTTCACGCGCTCGATGATGCCTTCCAGCGAATCGCTGACGATCGACGGAACGGTGCACAACGCAGCCGTAGCCCCGAGATCCCAGCCGAGGTTGGCCGGTGCATACCAGATCACTTGATCGGCATCGACCACGCTTTCCGGCAAGCCGTCGCGGTGAGCACCGAGCTTCATGGAGTTGGAGCGCGGCTCGATGATCGCAATCAACGGTGCATCGCCGATGCGCTTGCGCAGACCGTCGAGGGTCGTTGCAATAGCCGTCGGATGGTGAGCGAAATCGTCGTAGATGGTAATGCCACGAACTTCCGCAACCTTCTCCATCCGGCGCTTGACGCTTTTGAATGCGCTCAGAGCAGCGATGCCCATCGAAGGCACCACGCCGACGTGGCGCGCCGCAGCCAACGTGGCCAAAGCGTTGGCGACGTTGTGCTGACCGGTCATGTCCCACTCGACCACGCCTTGAGCGACACCTTCGAACATCACTTCGAACTTCGAGCCGTCTTCGCTCAGCAGTTTGACCTGCCACTGACCGCCGGCGCCGGTGGTTTGCACCGGGGTCCAGCAGCCCATCTCGATCACTCGCTGCAACGCAGGTTCGGTGGTCGGGTGGATCACCAGACCTTCGCTTGGGATGGTCCGCACCAAATGGTGGAATTGTCGCTCGATGGATGGCAGATCGGGGAAGATGTCGGCGTGATCGTATTCCAGATTGTTCAGGATCGCCGTGCGCGGGCGGTAGTGAACAAACTTGGAGCGCTTGTCGAAGAACGCGCTGTCATATTCATCGGCCTCGATCACGAAGAACGGTGTGCCACCTAAGCGAGCGGACACCGAGAAGTTTTGCGGCACGCCGCCGATCAGGAAACCCGGGCTCATGCCCGCGTGTTCCAGCACCCAGGCGAGCATGCTGCTGGTGGTGGTTTTGCCGTGGGTACCGGCGACGGCCAGCACCCAGCGACCTTGCAGCACGTGATCCGCCAGCCATTGCGGGCCGGAGACGTACGGCAGGCCTTTATTCAGCACGTATTCGACAGCCGGGTTGCCGCGGGACATGGCATTGCCGATCACCACCAGATCCGGGGCCGGATCGAGCTGCGCCGGGTCATAGCCTTGGGTCAACTCAATGCCCTGAGCCTCAAGCTGAGTGCTCATCGGCGGATAGACGTTGGCATCGGAGCCCGTCACGTGATGGCCCAGCTCTTTGGCCAGAACCGCCATTGACCCCATGAAAGTGCCGCAGATACCAAGAATGTGAATGTGCATTAGTCGACCTCGCAAAACATGGCCGCAGGTTAGCTTAGGGTGGGAAAATTCGCACTCTTTAGGTGAAGACTAAGATCCACCCCTCACCCCAACCCTCTCCCCAGCGGGGAGAGGGGGAAAGGGAGCAGATCTATATCGTTTTCAAAACTTGAGTTCGACTCTGAATTTTCAGGTCGCCGTATTCCGACCAGACACCTCGGTCAGCCCCCTCTACCCTTTGGGGAGAGGGTTGGGGTGAGGGGTGGATCTAACTGGCTAACGCTCAATCCCGTGTTTACGCAGTTTTCTGTAAAGGGTGTTACGGCTGACGCCAAGTTGTTCAGCCGTGTGAGTCATATGCCAACGCGTCTGTTCCAGCGCACTCAACAACGCCAGCCGCTCGGCATCATCCAGCGGATAGTCCGACGGCTCTTCAACGGCAACAACCGGAACCGGCCGAGCCTGACGAATCATCAACGGCAAATCCTCCAGCCCGATCCGCCCGCCGTCACACAACGCCGCCAACGTGCGCAGCACATTGCGCAACTGCCGCACGTTCCCCGGCCAGGCGAACGCCAGCAACGCCTGGCGTGCCGGACCGTCGATCAATACGGTTTCCCCGCCCGCCTCTTCGGCCAGCAAAAAGTCGAGCAGTTGGGATTTATCACTGCGATCACGCAGCGCCGGCAGCGCAACTTCCAGCCCATTGAGCCGGTAGTACAAATCCTCGCGGAAGCTGCCGTCCTGCACCCGCTCCAGCAAATTACGGTGAGTGGCGCTGATGATTCGTACGTTGACCGACTCCGGCTCGCCGCCGATCGGCACTACCTGACGATCTTCCAGCACCCTTAATAGCCGGGTCTGCAAAGCCAGGGGCATGTCGCCGATTTCATCGAGGAACAGAGTGCCGCCATCGGCCTGCTGCAACTTGCCGCGCATGCCTTCCTTGCGCGCGCCAGTGAAGCTGCCGCCGCGATAGCCAAACAATTCGCTCTCGATCAGGCTTTCGGGGATGGCGGCGCAGTTGAGGGCAACAAAGGCTTTTTCCGCTCGCTGGCTGGCCTGATGGACGGCTTTGGCAAACGCTTCCTTGCCGGATCCGGTTTCGCCGTTGATCAGTAGCGGTACGTCCCGCTCGAACACGCGCAAGGATTTGCGGAAGTCCTCCTGCAACCCTGTATCGCCCAGACAGATACCCGACAAGCGCGAAGGCGCGGCGATCACTGTACTTTGCACCACCGGTGCCGGAATGCTGCGTGGCTGCCCGCGCAACAGCGCAAACAGACTCCGCCCGTCGCGCGTGCGCAACGGCCAGCTGGCGCTGGCATTGACGCTGGCGCGGCCGAGCAATTCATCCAGCGAGCAATCGAAAAACGCCTCCACCGGTTTGCCCAGCAGCCCGCCGCGAATATGCCCCAGCAGGTTCAGCGCACTCTGGTTGACCGCACTGATCCGCCCTTCCCCGTCAAACGCCAGCAACCCTTCGCTGAACAGCCCGACGGATTCGGCCTGCAAATGAAAACGCAGCAACCACTGATTGTCGAAGTAGCGCAGGAAATAGCAGCTCTCGATCATCTTCGCCGAAAGATTGACCAGCGCCATGGTGTGGAATTGGCTTTGACGCGAGACCTCGTGTCGCGCCGAGGACACGTCGAGCACCGCCAGCAGTTCGCCATGCGGGTCGAACACCGGGCTCGCCGAGCAGGTCAGGCCGGTGTGACGGCCACGAAAGTGCTCGTCCTGATGGATGGTCAGGGACTGACGCTCTACCAGACAGGTGCCGATACCGTTGGTGCCTTCGCAGGCTTCGCTCCAGTCAGCCCCGAGCCAGAGGCCGGCGCGTTCGAAAATCTTCCGCTCGGCAGGCGCGGTGACGCAATTGAGGATCACGCCGCGGGCATCGGTCAGCAGGACCGCATGGCCGGCGCCGGAGAGTTGCTGATGAAGGCTGGTCATTTCGCTGCCGGCGATGTGCAGCACTTGCTGCAAGCGCTCGCGGCTTTCCAGGACGCGGCCATGTTCCAGCACCGTCGGCGCCATGGTCAGGGCCGGGTCGAGGTGATAATCCTCAAGACAGCGCAGCCAGGAACGGGCAATCGACGGATCGCTGCCGGGACCGTGCAGGTGGGATTTGCCCTGAGTGACGGTCAGGACCTGCTGGGCATGGCGACTCAAATGGTTGTCGTGCATTTCTTATTGTTCTCCCCGAGCGGTTACACCCCTGTAGGAGCTGAGCTTGCTCGCGATGACGTCCTGACATTCAACGTTGATGTTGGTTGTACAGGCGTCATCGCGAGCAAGCTCAGCTCCTACAGGTTATGCAGCAGCCATCAAAGGTGCATAGATCGCTATGACTGAGTCATATGGGCTCCGAGCATCCTCCAGCCTGGCGTGCATTGCAATGCTGGCGAGACCGCCCGGTCACAGCTTGTGCCACAGACGGTACAAACTGTCACGAAGGCTGTACCGAAACCGTCACAGACAGCGTCCGTCGGTCCGACAAAAACCGCGTAAAACCTTGATTTACCTGACCTGCAAGGCAGTGGCCCGACCTTTGCTCTACGCTTATAGCAAGCGCACATGCGCTCTCCCTTATAAGCACAAAAGCCAAGGAGAAATCACAATGCGTTACGCTCACCCCGGTACTGAAGGCGCTATCGTTTCGTTCAAGAGCAAATACGGTAACTACATCGGCGGCGAGTTCGTCGCGCCTGTCAAAGGTCAGTACTTCACCAATACCTCGCCAGTAAATGGCCAACCGATTGCCGAATTCCCGCGCTCCACGGCCGAAGACATCGAAAAGGCCCTGGACGCTGCCCACGCGGCCGCCGATGCCTGGGGCGCCACGTCCGTCCAGGCTCGCTCGCTGGTGCTACTGAAAATCGCCGACCGCATCGAACAGAACCTGGAAGTCCTGGCAATCACCGAATCCTGGGACAATGGCAAAGCCGTGCGGGAAACGCTTAACGCCGACATCCCGTTGGCCGCCGACCACTTCCGCTACTACGCCGGTTGCATCCGCGCTCAAGAAGGCAGCGCCGCCGAGATCGATGGCAACACCGTGGCCTATCACATCCATGAACCGCTGGGCGTGGTCGGGCAGATCATCCCGTGGAACTTCCCGATCCTGATGGCCGCCTGGAAACTCGCCCCGGCCCTGGCGGCCGGCAACTGCGTGGTGCTCAAGCCTGCCGAGCAAACACCGCTGGGCATCACCGTGCTGATGGAGCTGATCGGCGACCTGCTGCCACCGGGCGTGCTCAACGTGGTGCAAGGCTTCGGCAAAGAAGCCGGCGAAGCCCTGGCCACCAGTAAACGCATCGCCAAGATCGCCTTCACCGGTTCGACCCCGGTCGGCTCGCACATCATGAAATGCGCCGCCGAAAACATCATTCCGTCCACCGTGGAGCTGGGTGGCAAGTCGCCGAACATCTTCTTCGAAGACATCATGAAGGCCGAACCATCCTTCATCGAAAAAGCCGCCGAAGGCCTGGTGCTGGCGTTCTTCAACCAGGGCGAAGTCTGCACCTGCCCTTCCCGTGCCTTGGTGCAAGAGTCGATCTACGACGACTTCATGAAAGTCGTGATGAAAAAAGTGCTGTCGATCAAACGCGGCGATCCGCTGGACACCGACACCATGGTCGGCGCCCAGGCGTCCGAGCAGCAATTCGACAAAATCCTTTCGTACCTGGAAATCGCCAAGGGCGAAGGCGCCGAGCTGCTGACCGGCGGCAAGGTGGAAAAACTCGAGGGCAACCTGGCGACCGGGTATTACATCCAGCCGACCCTGCTCAAGGGCACCAACAAAATGCGCGTGTTCCAGGAAGAAATCTTTGGCCCAGTGGTGAGCATCACCACGTTCAAGGACGAAGCCGAAGCCCTGGCCATCGCCAACGACACCGAGTTCGGCCTGGGTGCCGGTCTCTGGACCCGCGACATCAACCGCGCCTATCGCATGGGCCGCGCCATCAAGGCCGGTCGTGTGTGGACCAACTGCTACCACCTGTACCCGGCGCACGCCGCGTTCGGCGGTTACAAGAAATCCGGCGTCGGTCGTGAAACCCACAAGATGATGCTCGATCACTATCAGCAGACCAAAAACCTGCTGGTGAGCTACGACATCAATCCGCTGGGCTTCTTCTAAAAGCGTCTGCCGCAGGCAAGCCACTCTCCTTGTGGGAGTGAGCTTGCCTGCACATCAGGCCTTCGCGCCAACCCGGCAACCACGCCGGTCAAAAACAATAAGAACAGGTGAACCCTATGCCTAGCGATCAAGCCAGCGTGCAGCCGGCTACCTCCTCGGTCGACTTTGAAAAAGTCGGCTCCGACTATTTCCAGCAACGTGAACTGAAAAAAGGCGCAGCAGGCTGGGTCCTGCTGGTGGGTCTGGGCGTGGCCTACGTCATCTCCGGCGATTATGCAGGTTGGAACTTCGGCCTGGCCCAGGGTGGCTGGGGCGGTATGTTTCTCGCCACGTTGCTGATGGCGACCATGTACCTGTGCATGTGTTTCTCCCTGGCGGAACTGTCTTCCATGATTCCTACCGCGGGTGGCGGCTACGGTTTTGCCCGTAGCGCATTCGGGCCGTGGGGCGGGTTTCTGACCGGGACCGCGATCCTGATCGAATACGCAATCGCCCCGGCAGCGATCGCGGTGTTTATTGGCGCCTATTGCGAGTCATTGTTCGGCATCGGCGGCTGGATGATTTACCTGGCGTTCTACATCATCTTTATCGCCATTCACATTTTCGGTGTCGGCGAAGCCCTGAAGTTGATGTTCGTCATCACCGCCGTCGCGGCCCTGGCATTGGCAGTATTTCTGATCGCGATGGTGCCGCACTTCAGCGTCGCCAACCTGCTCGACATCCCGGTGACTGACGCCAAGGGCGCCAGCAGCTTCCTGCCCTTCGGCTACGTCGGCGTGTGGGCGGCAATTCCTTACGCGATCTGGTTCTTCCTCGCTGTCGAAGGCGTGCCGTTGGCAGCAGAAGAAACCAAAAACCCGAAACGCGACCTGCCCCGCGGACTGATCGGCGCCATGCTGGTGCTGGTGAGCTTTGCCCTGCTGATTCTGGTGATCGGACCAGGCGGTGCCGGCGCCAATGCACTGCTGACCTCGGGTAATCCGTTGGTCGAAGCTTTGAGCAAGGCCTATGGCGGCTCGACCTGGATGGGCCACTTCGTCAATCTGGTGGGCCTGGCCGGGTTGATTGCCAGTTTCTTCTCGATCATCTACGCCTACTCGCGGCAGATTTTTGCCCTGTCCCGCGCCGGCTACTTGCCACGCAAACTGTCCGAGACCAACAAAAGCAAGGCCCCCGTGCTGGCGCTGATTATTCCCGGCATCATCGGTTTCGGCTTGTCGCTGACCGGTCAGGGTGACTTGCTGATTCTGGTGGCGGTGTTCGGTGCGACCATTTCCTACGTCCTGATGATGGCGGCGCACATCACGCTGCGCATTCGGCGCCCCAAAATGGATCGTCCATACCGCACGCCGGGCGGTATCTTCACCTCGGGTGTAGCGCTGGTGCTGGCTTGCATCGCCGTAGTGGCGGGTTTTCTGGTAGACCCACGCGTGGTGATTGGCGCTGCGATCATCTATGGAGTGTTAATTGCTTACTTTGCTTTCTACAGTCGGCATCACTTGGTAGCAGGCACGCCCGAAGAAGAATTCGCGGCCATTCAGAACGCTGAAAAAGCCCTGCACTAACGGCCAGAAATCACGGCGCAGGCCCTGTCTGCGCCGTCACGGAGAATCTGTATGGCAAGTTTTGCTCACACGGTCGGCGTCCAGACCTATCGCTTCGAGAGCATCAAGGACGTCATGGCCAAGGCCAGTCCGGCGCGCTCCGGGGACTTTCTGGCCGGCGTCGCCGCCCTCAACGATGGCGAGCGTGTGGCCGCTCAGATGGCCCTCGCCGACATCCCGCTCAGCCACTTCCTGCAAGAAGTACTCATTCCTTACGAGGCCGATGAAGTCACCCGACTGATCATCGACACTCACGACAAACAAGCTTTTGCGGCTGTCAGCCACCTCACCGTCGGCGGCTTTCGCGACTGGCTGCTCAGCGATGCCGCCGACGAACAGAGCCTGCGCGCCCTCGCGCCCGGTCTGACCCCGGAAATGGCCGCTGCCGTGTCGAAGATCATGCGCGTGCAGGATCTGGTGCTAGTGGCGCAGAAAATCCGTGTCGTTACAAAATTCCGCGGCACGATGGGTTTGCGCGGCCGGTTATCCACACGCCTGCAACCCAATCACCCCACCGATGAACCGGCCGGCATCGCCGCGAGCATTTTGGACGGCCTGCTGTACGGCAACGGCGACGCGATGATCGGCATCAACCCGGCCACCGACAGCATCGCCTCGATCTGCGCCATGCTGGAAATGCTCGACGCGATCATCCAGCGCTACGAGATTCCGACCCAGGCCTGCGTGCTGACACATGTCACCACGTCCATCGAGGCTATCAATCGCGGCGTTCCGCTGGACCTGGTGTTCCAGTCGATCGCCGGCACCGAGGCGGCCAACGCCAGTTTCGGTATCAACCTGAACGTGCTGCAGGAAGGCTACGACGCCGGTTTGAGCCTGAATCGCGGCACGCTGGGCCAGAATCTGATGTATTTCGAGACCGGCCAAGGCAGCGCCCTGTCAGCAAACGCCCACCATGGCATCGATCAACAGACCTGCGAAACCCGCGCCTACGCCGTGGCGCGCCATTTCAAACCGTTCCTGGTGAACACCGTCGTAGGATTCATCGGCCCGGAATACCTCTACAACGGTAAACAGATCATCCGCGCCGGCCTCGAAGACCACTTCTGCGGCAAGCTCCTGGGCGTGCCCATGGGTTGCGACATCTGTTACACCAACCACGCCGAAGCCGACCAGGACGATATGGACACCCTGCTGACCCTGTTGGGCGTGGCCGGGATCAACTTCATCATGGGCATCCCCGGCTCCGACGACATCATGCTCAACTACCAGACCACCTCGTTCCACGACGCCCTTTACGCCCGCCAGACGCTGGGCCTGAAACCGGCGCCGGAATTCGAACAATGGCTGGCGAGAATGGGCATCTTCACTCAAGCGGACGGCAAGATTCACTTCGGCGACAGCCTGCCGCCAGCCTTCCGCCAAGCGATGGCGCAACTGGGATGAGTGTTGATATGGATAAACCACCCGTTGACCCACAGAACCCGTTGCTGGAACTGCGTCGCCTGACGCCTGCGCGGATTGCCTTGGGAAGAACCGGCACCAGCATGCCGACCAGCGCGCAACTGGATTTCCAGTACGCCCACGCCCAGGCGCGGGATGCGGTGCACTTGCCGTTCGACCATGTGGGACTCAGCTCACAACTGGCTGAACGCGGGCGTGCCAGCCTGCTGCTACACAGCGCCGCTACGGACCGGAACAGTTATTTGCAACGCCCCGATTTGGGGCGAAAGCTGAGTAATGAGTCGGCGCAGACACTGCGCGATTACGCATTGGCCAATCCTGGCGCTGTCGATCTGGCAATTGTCGTTGCCGACGGGTTGTCGGCGCTGGCCGTTCATCGCCATACCCTGCCGTTTCTGGCGCGGATGGAAGATCAGATTGTGAGCGACGGCTGGTCCGTCTCACCGGTCATTCTGGTGGAACAGGGCCGGGTCGCTGTAGCCGACGAAATCGGTGAACTGCTGGGTGCAAAAATGGTGGTGATCCTGATCGGCGAGCGCCCTGGCCTCAGCTCCCCGGACAGCCTGGGGCTGTATTTCACCTACAATCCAAAGGTCGGGCTGACGGATGCCTATCGCAACTGCATCTCGAATGTACGGCTCGAAGGCCTGAGTTACGGCATGGCGGCACACCGTTTGCTGTATTTGATGCGCGAAGCCTGTCGGCGGCAGTTGTCAGGGGTCAATCTGAAGGACGAGGCTCAGGTTCTGACACTGGAGTCGGACGCTGGACCAGGCATGAAAGGTAATTTCCTACTGAGTTCATCGAATACCTGAACCGATTCCGCATTGCGTTTCTGATTCAGTTTCAGGCAGGATCGATGCACGGCCGCCAGGGTTTCCCGTCGCCGTCACCACGCAAGACAGCCACTTGAAGACGAGACCTACCATGCGGATTATTCAAGCGACCCTCGACCACCTGGACCTGTTGACCCCGTTGTTCGTCAAATATCGCGAGTTTTATGGGTCCCTGCCTTATCCGGACTCGTCCCGGGCGTTCCTTGAAAAACGCCTGCGCCGCAAGGAGTCGGTGATCTACCTGGCCCTGGCCGATGACGACAGCAACAAACTGATGGGTTTTTGTCAGTTGTATCCCAGCTTTTCGTCCCTGTCGCTGAAGCGCGTGTGGATCCTCAACGACATCTACGTCGCCGAAGAGGCCCGCCGCCAGTTGGTGGCCGACAACCTCATCCGCACCGCGAAGAAAATGGCCAAGGAAACCAACGCTGTACGCATGCGCGTTTCCACCAGCAGCAACAACGAAGTCGCGCAGAAAACCTACGAATCCATCGGGTTCAAGGAAGACACCGAGTTCAAGAACTACGTATTGCCGATCAGCGACGAGCTATAAGCCGAAAAGATCGCAGCCCCATGGGGTACGGCCAAAGGCTGCGATCTTCTCTCACTACGCTCCGTAATCCCCCGCTACAAACTCAACGCGCTTTTCACCTATCAGCCCGTATAATGCCGACCTTTCCGGCTTGTAAGAAAAACTAC
This sequence comes from Pseudomonas sp. LS2P72, assembly GCF_054897865.1. NCBI lineage: Bacteria > Pseudomonadati > Pseudomonadota > Gammaproteobacteria > Pseudomonadales > Pseudomonadaceae > Pseudomonas > Pseudomonas sp. LS2P72. The sequence continues at coordinate 1,299,503 of NZ_CM142708.1, read as the reverse complement.
ACCCGTCTGTAGCCTTTCGCGAAGTCATCCGCACAGGCCTGCCGAGTCGGGCCGTCACCTCAGGTGCTCTCCATGGATTTCAACCCGCTCGACCTTATCCTGCATCTCGATGTTTACCTCGATTTGCTGGTAACCAACTACGGGCCATGGATTTACGCCATTCTGTTCCTGGTAATCTTCTGCGAAACCGGTCTGGTGGTCATGCCGTTCCTGCCGGGCGATTCGCTGTTATTCATCGCGGGTGCCGTTGCGGCCGGCGGCGGCATGGACCCGGTGCTGCTGGGCGGCCTGCTGATGCTCGCGGCGATCCTTGGCGACAGCACCAACTATGTGATCGGACGAACGGCGGGGGAGCGTTTGTTCAGCAACCCCAACTCGAAAATCTTCCGCCGCGACTACCTGCAGCAAACCCACGACTTCTACGACAAACACGGCGGCAAAACGGTAACCCTGGCGCGCTTCCTGCCCATCATCCGCACCTTTGCACCGTTCGTCGCTGGCGTCGCCAAAATGCCTTACCCGCGTTTCTTCGCCTTCAGCGTCCTCGGCACTATTCTGTGGGTGGGTGGCCTGGTGACCCTCGGTTTCTTCTTCGGCAACGTACCGTTCATCAAGCAAAACCTGTCGCTGCTGGTCGTGGGCATCATCCTGCTGTCGTTGGTACCGATGATCATCGGCATCATCCGCAGCCGCTTCGGCAACGCCGCGTCCAAAACTCAATCGCGCTGATTCATCATGTGGTCCCTTAGCGCCTGGCGTCGACGACGCACCTTGGCCAAACACCCGATTGCCGACGACATGTGGCAGCGGGTGCGCCATCACCTGAGTTTTCTCGATGGCCTCAGCGCCGCTGAAGACCAGTGGCTGCGCGAAGCCAGCGTGCTATTCCTTGAAGACAAACACCTGACCGCCCTGCCCGGCGTCGAACTTCATCAGGAGCAACGCCTGCTGCTTGCCGCCCAGGCGCAATTGCCGCTGCTGCACCTGGGCGATCTGAACTGGTACCAGGGTTTCCACGAAATCGTCCTTTACCCCGACGACTTCCTCAGCCCCCAACGCCATCGCGATGCCAGCGGCGTCGAGCACGAATGGGACGGCGAACACAGCGGCGAAGCCTGGCAGCAGGGCCCGATCATCCTCGCATGGCCCGGCGTGATGGCCAGTGGTGGCTGGGAAGGCTACAACCTGGTGATCCATGAACTCGCGCATAAACTCGACATGCTCAACGGCGACGCCAACGGCCTGCCGCCGCTGCACGCCGACATGCGGGTCAGCGACTGGGCCAAGGTCATGCAAGAGGCCTACGACGACCTCGACCGGCAACTGGACCGCAATCCGGATGCAGAAACCGCCATCGACCCGTACGCTGCGGAAAACCCGGCCGAATTTTTCGCGGTCACCAGCGAATACTTCTTCAGCGCCCCGGATTTGCTGCACGAGGCGTATCCTCTGGTGTATGAGCAGCTGAAGCTGTTTTACCGCCAGGACCCGCTAACCCGGCTGCGGCAACTTCTGGCCGAGAACCCGGTCTATCAGGCACACGACTAAGGTCTCTACGACCTCTGGTACATGGCGTCGACGAAGGAATATGCCTATAATCGCCGCCACTTTTTGGTCAATCCGGCCAAGTGTTTTTGGTCAACTAACGGGGGCACCGCCCAATGAGCTACAGCAAGATTCCGGCTGGCAAAGACCTGCCGAACGACATCTACGTCGCGATCGAGATTCCGGCCAACCACGCGCCGATCAAATACGAAATCGACAAAGACAGCGATTGCCTGTTCGTTGACCGTTTCATGGCCACCCCGATGTTCTACCCGGCCAACTACGGTTTCATCCCGAACACCCTGGCTGACGACGGTGACCCCCTCGACGTGCTGGTCGTGACCCCTTACCCGGTTGCTCCAGGTTCGGTCATCCGCGCCCGTCCGGTCGGCATCCTGCACATGACCGACGACGGCGGCGGCGATGCCAAAGTCATCGCAGTCCCACACGACAAGCTGTCCCAGCTGTACGTCGATGTGAAGGAATACACCGATCTGCCACCTCTGCTGCTGGAACAGATCAAGCACTTCTTCGAGAACTACAAAGACCTCGAAAAAGGCAAATGGGTGAAGATCGAAGGTTGGGGCGACGCAGAAGCCGCTCGCACCGAGATCATGAAGTCGGTTGCTGCCTATAAAGGCTGATAGTCGTCTCTCACGAACGGCTATAACGAAGAACCCCGGTTGATCCGGGGTTTTTTGTGGGCGTTTGAAAATCACATTCAACAGCACATTTAACGGGCGGGAAACCGGTTTTTGCTTGTTTAATTTTTACAAAAGACGTCTTACATCAGGACTTAAATTTCACGCCAGATTTGAACGTTTTGTTGAATCAAAGCCTTATGCCGCACGGCTAGACTCGTGTTTATGAAAAAGAACAAAACCTGCGGACCACGATTCAGAATGCTCCTGAAAGAGCTACAAATCACGACGACGAGATTTGCCGAATTCCTGAGTATTTCAGACCCTCAAACTGTCCATAACTGGTACACCCGCGGAGTTCCTGACTACCGCATGGAAGATGTCGCCAGAAGACTGTCCGTGAACACAGAATGGCTGAAAACCGGCGAAGGACCGCAAGACGCCAGGGCATTGCATCTGGTCGACGCGTCCGGCAACACCTTCGACGCCCAGTCAATCCGAGGCACCTATCAGGTCATCGACCCAGTCGACATCGAACTACCCTTTTATAAAGAAGCGGCCACTGCCCCCGGCTCCGACAAAACCCATGTCATCAAAGACCCCAGCGAATCGATCCGCCTGCGGCGCAGCGATCTTGACTCCCTGGAAATCAACCACGCCGATGCCATCTGCGCCCGCATGGTTGGCAACAGCATGGCCGAAAAAATTGAAGATGGTTCCATCGTCGCCATCGATCGCGGGTTCACGCAAATTGTCGACGGAGAGATTTATGCAATCGAGCACGACGGCATGTTGCGCATCAAATACCTGAGTCGGGTACCAGGCAACGCGATACGCATGCGCAGCCACAACAGCTCCGAATACCCGGATGAAGTCTTCAGACCTCCGCAAATCGAAGAACAAAACATAAGGGTTCTGGGATGGGTGTTCTGGTGGTCGACCCTGAATAAACGCAGGCCACCCATACCTTTTCTGTAAACACATAACGTTGTAGCAGCTGGCGAAGCCTGCATTCGGCTCGGGCCGCAATCGCTCTAGGTCGCACACCATGCTGGGAATTCCCCCAAAAAATCAGTATGCTGCGCCCCACATTTGCGCATCGACCCGCCTCGCGGCGTCAGATCGCACCGACAAGGCAGATGATTTTCTCGCCGAGTCCCACAGCCGGACGCAAGATCCGGGTGTACGTTTTGAAGGCTGGCGCGGTTTACCAAAAATGAACCAAGCCAGTCCCCGAGAAGCCGGCCACAAGCCGGCTTTTTAATGTCTTTTTGAAAGCCACTCTCATCTACTGAAAACCGCGAGAGCCTTGCTAGATCAAGGGTTTCAGCCTATTTTCGTTCCTGTGACTTCCGTTTTGATCCGAGGCGTTCCACGCGTAAGTGGGGGAACAAGTGGGGGAACAGAGGGCGAAAAAATGGGCAAACTGACCGCCAATCAAGTCAAAAATTTGGTTGAGGCTGGGACGTACGAAGACGGTGATGGGCTTCGTCTTTTGGTGAAACCTTCAGGACGAAAAACCTGGGTACTCCGTTTTCAATTGAATGGCAAACGCAGGGAGATGGGTCTGGGGAGCTACCCTCAACTCGACCTGAAAAAAGCCCGCGCAACCGCCTATGAAAATAAAGTCCATATCCTCAACGGCACTGATCCACTCGCGAAACGACAGGCTGAACAAGCCGCTCAGCGGGAAGCCACACGCCGGGAACTGGCGCAGCTGATTACCTTCGAGAAATTGGCAACCGACTACCGAGATGCCCATGGATCGAGCTGGTCGGAGAAATGGCGCAAGGGCTGGTTGAGAAAACTCGAGCTCTATGCTTTCCCTACAATAGGGAAGCTGTCAGCTGACCAAATCGATACCAAACATCTGATCAAGGCCCTGCAGCCACTCTGGTCAACCAAAACTCGGACGGCTGACGAAGTACGTGGGCAAATCGAACAGATCCTGGATGCCGCCAGAGCTCGAGGTCTCAGGACTGGAGAGAATCCGGCACGCTGGCGCGGCCATCTGGAAAACCTGCTCAGCCGGCATGAGAAGAAGAAAGCTCGCAAACGCCAGCATCATCCTGCGCTGAAATGGCAGGACCTGCCGAAGCTCATGGAAGCCTTACTAAAGGACCCCAGCCACGTTTCTGTCGCGGCTCAGTTACTGATTCTAACCGGCGCTCGCTCGCATATGGTCCGATTCGCACGCTGGGATGAGTTTGACTTGGAGTCCGGTCGATGGTCTCTGCCTGATGAGCGCATGAAAACCCGGCAAGCGTTCGCGATCCCCCTGGCCCCAGAGGTGGTTTCACTTTTGAAGGGCCTTCCGAAAATCAACACCAGAAGTCCCTACGTTTTCCCCGGCCACGGCCGAAGCGGCGTGATGCACGCTAATGGCATTCGCAATCTGCTACATACACTGGGTTATGAGCACATCACTCGTCACGGTTTCCGTTCAACCTTCCGAGACTGGGCAGGTGAAAAGACGCCTTTCCCGAGAGATATCTGCGAACTCGCGCTGGCCCATGACGAGCGCGGGGAAACGGAAAGCGCGTACTCTCGATCAGATTTTTTTGATAAGCGGCGGGAGCTGATGAACGCGTGGGCCATATACGCTACATCCAGACCTGAACACCCGGATGAGGCTCAATGCGAAACATCGGGGGAATGATGAGGGACCGATCGCTGGGTCGGCCCCTCGGGCGTATGCATCAAGGCGACAATCCCGTAACTACGGCGCAACCAACATCGGTGTAAGACCACAAGGTCTCTGGTTACCGATTTTAAAAGCCGGGTCCCTTTAAGCAGGGATGCGTAGCCTCCCTGCTTAAAGGGACCTCACTTAAAAAATCTAAAGCCCACGCATCTGTCTGTGAAAAACCACGGATTTCCACCGGTGGATAATTTCATCCGCAGCCGTAGAATTCTCGAAAATTCGAGCCTTGACCCGAATTATCCACAGGCGTAGAAAAGATCGGGCAAAGCGCTGTCGTTGACAGCACCCCAGGTAGCCAGAACCTTTAAGGCTACGCCACACCGTGGTGGCTCTCCCAAAGTGCGATTAGCGTCCGGCGGCTCGCACGGTCACAGCGATGTGATGGATGCCTACTTTTACCAGCGTGCCCACTGCGGCAACTCATTCCCTTTCATAGCTGCCCTGCAGCAACCTATCCGCTTGGCCGTTTCATTGCGCCAACCTGCGCCCGTCTCTTTCTTCAGGAAAGAGACGGGCGCTCCTACCGCTGCTGCAGCCCACCTCGTACAGGGCTTTGCGGCATTCTCCCTCGTGACAATCGGCGTGACAAACACCGAAGTCACCAGCAACAGCGATGCAGATGATGGTGCCGCAGCTCACGGAATGGACTGCACCTGACTGACAGTCAGGCATGCCTCGGTCATCGCTTCACTGCCTTCACCTGACTCAGGATCTCGCGGCGCTGTTCTCGTCAGCCAGTGCAGCCTCCACCCGCCCACTTCCTCGGAAGTGCTCAGGAGGCCAGATCATGAGATGCCCAAGCTCCCGGTCGTAAAGAGCCGCCAGTCCCGCGTTAGTGGACAACCCTCACAGGTCGCAGGGGCCTTGATCCCTGATAACACTCAACATTCGTGGCGGGATGACGTGAGGAAAGGCTTCAACGGTTTGGTTTCGCGAGCAGTTCGATCATGGCACTGGTAGGTAAACGGGATGGGCGCAACTTTGGCTACGGCCGGCAATTGAGTTATTCCGGCCACAAGCGTTGCGGGACATGTTTGGCGGCGGCCATTACGGCACGGTCAAAGCGCACAGTGATCGCCGGCAGGCGTTTGTGCGCTGGTGTCGGTCGGAGGATGGACCAGGGTTTAACGATGCGCGACAAATTGATCAGCAGACCTTGCTGGACTACATCTGCGCCAACAAATTGAACAAGGTGAGCTGGCCATCGCCTCTGCGCAGAACCGCCTGAGCAGCGTCAACCGCACCCTTGCTGTGCTGCGTGATGATCAGTACGTCAGGATCGCTAGTCCGAGCCAGGCGTTAGGACTGCAGCGCTCGACGGTACGCACCCGCGCGCTGGATGGCCAAGACCGCCAACTGGTGCGGCGAGTGGTGGAGGGACTTGTCAAACAACAAACGACTGGGTGGCCGCGATTGTCCTGTTGACCCGAGCAACCAGAATTCACCCGCGCGACGCGATCCTGGCTGACCTGCCACGATTACTACGCGAAGCCAAACACTTAGGCATCATCAACATCCAAGACGGCACCAAAGGCGGCCGCTCAGGGGCTTCAGCGCCGCTGATGGGTCGTGGCAAATGAAGAGGTGAAGGGGCGTTGATGTTTGCTCGTAATGCGTCGCCGACCGGCAGCCGCAACTTGCTGGCCCGAGACGAAAGCTATGCTGCGGTCCTGCAACAGACCGTGCTCCCCGCCCGAGGAATACTGCATGACCAAGGACTGAAAGGCTTTCATGAACTGTGGGCGGCCTACGCCTGCGAGCGTTACGAGCAGCTGACTGGTCACGCCGCCACAGCACAAATACTTAACATTACACTAAAAATTATTTAGTCATCCCAAGGACAGCCTTAACACTATCTATTCGCTTCTTTGGAAATATCCAGCCCTTTAACGAACCATTCCATTTACCACCAAGCTCGACGAACTTATCCTTATAAGAGGTTGTATTTCCTTTTACCAAAATTGCTTTTTCACTATAATCGATAATTACTGGAGCAACGGTGAAATCGCCGACCGAAGTCGGTGTTACCTTAGGTAGCTCGACAACATTTGAACCTGCATTAGTACGCGGCGGTGGAATATCGCTCTCCTCAAATTGCCCAATAATGAGAGACAAGTGATCTTTAATTTTCGCATTAAGCTCATCAACGGATGCATAATCACCAATTAGTCCGTTTCTCATACACTCCTCTTTGAACTCGCAAAGCTCTTCGAACTGCTTTGCATTTTTTTTGTATTCATTCGGAGTCATAGGCTTGTTTGAAAAATAAACAATGACAGGTTTGCCCATTTGCATAAAAGTCTGAATTTCTTCGACCGTGCCACTCCTGGCCTCTCCAGTCGGGCTACCTAGCCTTAAGCCAAATATCGCGATAAGGATATCTGACCCTATGACTATTTGTTTATTTATAAGTTCCTGAGGACGCCCCCCCATAATTGGAACAGTATCCGTCTCCCATTTGGTAGGTAAAAACACTGTTTTCTTATCAAATGAGTTTTTAACATTCCACTCATTTAGTGCCAATGGAATGGCTTTACGCTCTTCAGCAACATCGGATGGAGAACCAATCAACACTCTGTAAACTTTTGCGGGAAATGACATTTCTGACTCCAAAGCCAAATTGAAAACTTTATTCTCTAAGAAACTCTTCATCAGCAAAACAACCACTTCACTGAAGCCCCTCTTACTGCGCAACTCTCACCCATTGATCAGGCCCTAAAGCACCCACGACACTAAATTAATTCAATATCGCCTTTCACAAAGAACTATACAGAAACAAAAATCTTTAAATCAACATCATTACTATTTGCTGTGGATATCCAACTCTGGATTAGCTGATAGGCTTGGAGCGATTCCTGACTACCATTGTGACCTTTATTCAACTGGATCTCAAAATGGGTAGCCGAAAAGCTATTTGCGGAAACTATCCAAACTTCTTTTTGCACACGACTTGATCTGCGCCGTTGAGCCACAATTTCCCAAGCCTGCTCAACTGCTCGCTCACGAGCTTCCTGATTAGGAGCTGAAAAGCGCGCACCACGTAGAAGCCTAATCCGTTCCGTCATTTGCTGTGGAGCGTTTCGCGTCGGCCAACTTGATGCCAAAATATTCCAGTTAGCAGCTTTGAGGTTTTTATTACGAGTTATCAGCATTTCAATGTTCTTGATAGCCTGCCCTCCCACCTCTGCTAATGCACCGGCTGAGGAGTGAGGCTTTACTTTGGCGCTGCCGCACTTAACGTGAACGTAAATAAGTTTACTTACCGATGAAAGTATAAAATCTGCTGGCTCGGTATCCATATCCGTACAAAAAACAAGATCGACATCCGGAATATATTTATGAAAAGGGCCAAGCTGGGATCGAGTTGGATTGGGTTGTGAATTGTCTTTTAGCTTATCAAGCAAATGAAACAAAGAACCCTCATTAAATTCTTCATTGACTACTTGAATAACTTTTTTCTCATCCTTATTGAGTTCCACATAACCTTTCTCATCGAGCAACGGACTGAGTAACTCTGGCAACCCAATGACTATATTTTCAAGACTTGAGCTCGCAATTCGAAAATCACCTTCAACTGGAAGTTTTAGTTCGTAGAATTTCCCTTGGGAATAACTAACCCCATCCTCTAGAAGAATTTTGTGCAAGTGTTCAAAGAGAAATGGGAAAAGGTCTACATATTGCTGGCCGTCTCCGTATACATCGCACAAAAAATTGCTATCTGATTCAAAGATCACGAATGGACTTTGATCGCAAAGTGAAATATTTATTTTCAGCTTTGGAAAAGCTGGATCTAAAATCACTCCACCGCTATTTTCTAGGTACACAAAACTATTATCTATAACAGCTTTGTGCCCCTCGATGAGGATGTGTACGGGCTGAGGCAAATCGCTAAAATCAAAAATTACACTTTCAATTTTCAGGTTAAGATCAACAGGAATAGGCTTCGCAAATGAATGCAAGAGATTACTACTTATAATTTTATCGGCAGAAATGGTCGCCTCCATATTTTGTAGCCATTGATCTAGCTCATCCAACATATATTGACCATCTTTTTGATCGGATATTCTTCCAGAATCGATGCCTATATAATAGCTGCTCTGTTTTGCGCCTAAATGATCAAGATTGTCACATTTCAATGTCGCGACACGATAGGAGGAATTTCGCTGAAGATCAGCTATATTTTCAAGATTACGGCCTTTCATCGAAACGCTTTCTGGCCGTTTATTGGTCGTACCAACCGACCTACTACTTGCTTCCTTAGTTACGGCCGAAGCCCCTAGAGCCATTACATTTAATAATTTATCTTGTCCTATGGGGCTTCCTATGCACATTTCCGCATCATAGTTAAATCTGCGCCCTCTACTGTCATAGATAGCAACGACGCTTGGTTGAAGCTTCTTCAGGAGAGTAACCTCGAACGACGGCTCAAAGAAAAACTCATCCTTTAAAAACCTAGATCTATTAAAGGCTATTGAAATAATTACATTTATACCTCCTGCAACCTCAAAGTGCTTAGCTAACTCCCCCGCTTGGTTGCTTCGCCAGTACAGAAGGTCGGTCGCAGCTTGAATATCAAAATTATCGAGAGTATTAAGAAAGCAGATAGATGCGGTTGGTATTATCAATGAGCTTTCAGGATTGAAAGCATTTATATCAAATTTTTTTAGAAACCTATTACCGTAATAACTAGCATCAGGAAACGAATCAAGATATATCTCAATCAGCTTATTTACATCTAAAGAAGATATAAATTTACGTGCCGCCGCGGGGGTGCTTAGTGACTTATCAAAGTACCTATAGTTAACCCACATCCTTTCGTTAGCGTTTACATTACATTCAATCACTATCGGATTAATATCTTGATAAAGTCTTACGATTCGCCCAACTGTTTGTACTAGTTCACGCCCTGAATTTACTGCATAGGTGAGAATCAGCAGCTTTGCCTGAGGAATATCAACCCCTTCATCGAGTTTACGCTGATGTATTATTACTTGATATTCAGAGTCGCGAAGATTTGCAGGCACATCAACCTTTACATTCTGCCTTGGGTCGCGAACATACTGTTCATGCACCGCTAGAATGGAGAACTTTTCATTCAAAAGTTTGTAATAGTATTCGATATCCCCGAACTCTTTACACTTTACTATGCATTTCGCACTAGGATAGTCTTGTAAGAACATCGTTATGCTTTTAATTAACTCGTCACCTTCTGCCAAGCAGAAGACGGGTTCCATCAATATCTTTTGTTCCAGCGCCTCTTCAAATGTATAGATGTAGCTGGAGCTATCATCAACGTCAAACTGGAACAAATCATTTCGATACGGAGTAGCTGTAATTACAATCTTATGTGCTCCAGCATCACGAACTAGACCTTTCCAGATTGGAGAGGGTTCGGAGTGACCTTCATCCACTATAATCAAGTCAATTTCTTTCTTAAGCCTGGCAAGCTGCTCGGGCGTAAAACTTACGAGCTTTTGAAAAGTTGATACGTAAACTCCAGGAGCGCTTGTATCATTGACATCTTCGTAAACCTCTTTCTTAGCTCCTTCATAACCAGGAACTAGTGCTTCAAAAAACCCCCCACTAATTTCTTTTATCAACTGGTCGCATACAGCTCTGCGATGACATAAAACCAATACTCTAGGCTGCGGTGATGTATGTGCCACTACAGCTATTACACCAGACTTTCCGGCTCCGGTTGGCAAGCTGATTAGGCAAGATTTTGAGCCTAGCGTCTCCACCGGCCTCTTAATATAGGTGAGAGCTGTCTCGACACTTCGCTTTTGACATTCCCTCAATCCGCTCCACAATTCCGCATTCAGTGGAAAGCCACAAATTTTAATGCTCACATATACCTCCCTGTACGTTAAAACTTATTTTTTACAAAGGCAGATTTCTGCTTTTATGAAATTAATTTTCTAAGCATGCCAAGGATAGCATAATGCCACCCTCAATGAGAGCAGCCACTTATAAACTGCGCATCTTATTCGTGCTCTGCTCTGAGTGGCGTGAGCTCTGTTGAAAACAGTCGTTGATAGTTTCGGCGGCAAAAAAATACCCGTCTGAATTTGAAATATTTACTTGATCTTGACGTAAAGAAAAACTGGCTCAGATTTCACGTAGCAGTGTTGAACACGGGCGCTCTTCAAACTCACTGTGGCGAGAGCCAGACTGCTCGGGCCGCAATCAACCGCACCGGTCGACTGCGGCCCGTCGCCGTTAGTCACTTCAAGCAAGATCCTCGTAGCAAACGAACGAGTCGAGGAAAATCAGCGAAAAATCTGCCACAAAAAAGGAAAGCTCTTACAATCTCGACCTGGATTTCTGAACCAGCTGTTCGGTCACCTTAACTGCTGGCACCAAGAGGCGAGTCTGTGAGCAAGGTAGATGGAACACCCGAGCAGTTGGTCGACGTGAAAAATCTTGAAGCATCGCTGCAACGCTTTGCGGATGATCGCGACTGGCAGCAATTTCACTCACCCAAGAACCTCCTCATGGCACTCACAGGCGAGGTAGGTGAACTCTGCGAAATTTTCCAATGGATGAGCGAGGCCGATTCAACGGGTGCAGCAAAGCGTCCCGAAACCGCTCAAGCTGTGAAGGACGAACTGGCTGACGTGCTTATGTACTTGGTCCGCTTGGCCAGTGTGCTGGGCGTCGACCTCAACGAAGCCGTGACAAGCAAGCTCACCCTGAACGGGCAGAAATACCCTGTCGACAAAGCTAAAAGCACCAGCAAAAAGTACGACCAACTCTGACCCATTGGGCTCTAAGGACCACTCGTGATCGTTTACGCTGCGACCAAACAGCAATTCCTCAAAGACAGCGATAACGACGATATTGAAGATGTGATCCTCAGGCACTTCAAAGAAGCCACCGGCAAGAAGGTAGGAGCTTCGGAGATTAGATCCTGGCAGGGTTCACTGACTTATATGGCCAAGGTGCTTCGAGACGACGGCCTACCCAATAGCGCCGGCCTGGCGATTGAGCTGCACATCCCTCAGTCATCGAAACGAATCGACTTTTTGCTGACAGGCCGCGATGAGAATCAGGCTAAAAATGCGGTATTGATCGAACTGAAGCAATGGAGCAAGGCCAGCGCAACCACCAAGGATGCGATTGTCAAAACGACGCTGGGTGGAGGTCTTGTGGAAACCATTCATCCGTCCTACCAGGTCTGGTCGTACGCCGCGCTGCTGGAGGGCTTCAACGAAGCCGTCTACGACAAAAGCATCGAAGTACGCCCCTGTGCCTACCTCCATAACTATGTCAGTGATGGCGTCATCGACTCTGCTCACTACGAAGCCTATACCAGCAAAGCCCCCTTGTTCCTCAAGGGCCCCGAAGAGCTTGCAAAGCTGCGAAGTTTCCTCAAGAAACACATCATTCATGGCGACAACAAGGAGGTTCTTTACGAACTCGCCAACGGGAAGATTCGCCCGTCCAAAGCACTGGCGGAGGCGCTGAGCGGGCTAATGAAAGGCAAGCCTGAGTTCGTATTGATTGATGATCAAAAGTCAATCTTCGAGTCGGCGCTCGCTGCGGCAAGTGAGGCCTCTGTTGAAGCGCCGAAGGTGCTGATCATCGAAGGCGGTCCGGGTACCGGAAAAACAGTATTAGCGATCAACTTGCTGGTGAGGCTCACCGCCTTGAAGCTGTTGAGCAAGTACGTCTCAAAAAATGCTGCGCCGCGCAAGGTGTACGAGAGCAAGTTGGTTGGCACCGTCAAACGTAGCCATTTCTCCAACTTTTTTTCCGGTTCGGGAGCCTTCATCGATACCGAGCCCAATACGTATGACGCACTCATCGTTGACGAAGCCCACAGGCTCAATGAGAAAAGCGGGCTTTACGGAAACCTGGGTGAAAACCAGATCAATGAGCTGATCGAATCAGCAAAATGCTCGATTTTCTTCATCGACGAAGACCAGCGCGTGACCTTGAACGACATTGGTAACAAGCAGGCTATCCGCGCCTTTGCCAAAGCCAAAGGCGCAACCGTGGAGGAATACATACTGTCTTCCCAGTTCCGCTGCAGTGGTTCTGATGGCTACCTGGCGTGGTTGGATGACGTATTGGGGATTCACGCGACAGCCAACCCGCTGCTCGATACCAGCGAGTATGAGTTCAAGGTGTTCGACTCTCCTCAGGCGATGCATGCGGCTATCGAGCAGAAAAACTACGGAAACAAGGCTCGCGTTGTCGCGGGTTACTGCTGGTCTTGGCTCAGCAAGAAAGACTCCAAGGCCGCTGACATCGTTATCGGCAATGACTACGCACGCCAATGGAATCTGGATCAGGATGGCAGCTTGTGGATCATCGCTGAAAATTCCATTGAACAGGTCGGTTGCATCCACACCTGCCAAGGGCTGGAAGTTGATTATATTGGAGTGATCATCGGACCGGATCTAGTCGTGCGTGATGGGCAGGTGGTGACGTCGCCGCATGAGCGAGACAAGCACGACAAATCGATTCGTGGCTGGAAGAGGTTGATGAAGGAGCAACCTGCTCTGGCGCAGCAGGAGACAGACCTGATCATCAAAAACACGTATCGAACATTGATGACTCGTGGGATGAAGGGCTGCTACCTATACTGTACCGATCAGGAGACCGCGCAATACTTTGAGAGTCGACTTGCCGGGTACAGCAACGACTGATGGCCCCGCGGGTTTGATGTCACTATTCGGGTTCAGCCTCACGAAAAAACCGTAGGCTGAACCACAAAATAAGCCGGTCAAATGCCGTGCAAGAACCACAAAAAAGTGGGGGAACAAATGGGGGATCAGAGCGCTTTTCAAACTATCTAACTTATTGTTTTTCAAACATATAGATCGATTAAAAGCTAACCACAAGCCGGCTTTTTAATGTCTGGAAGAAAGCATGCCTGTCTTTTGAAACTCTGAATGAGAGGTTGTCGGGCCAGCGCCGCAATTACTTTCGCGCTTTTGCTGGCGCGTGGCCGGACGCGGAATTTGTGCAAGAGGTGCTTGCACAATTGCCGTGGTATCACCAGATAGCGCTTCTGGACAAATTGTCCAGTCCTGAAAACCGCCGCTGGTATGCCGCCCAGGCCATCGAGCACAACTGGTCGCGCAACATCTTGGTAATGCAGATCGAGACCCGTCTGCTGGAACGCAGCGGCAAGGCCGTCAGCAACTTCGATAGCCAGTTGCCCAAACCGCAATCCGACCTTGCCCGCGAATCACTGAAAGATCCCTACCGTTTCGACTTCCTCGGCTTGACCCTTGATGCTCAGGAGCGCGAGATCGAGAACGCTCTGGTTAAGCATGTCACCGACTTCTTACTGGAACTGGGCGCAGGCTTTGCTTTCGTCGGCCAGCAAGTACTGTTGGATGTAGGCGGTGACGAGTTCTTCATCGATCTGCTGTTTTATCACCTCAAGCTACGCTGCTACGTGGTGATCGAACTCAAGGCTGGCAAGTTCAAACCTGAGCATTTGGGGCAACTGAGTTTTTACCTCACTGCAGTGGATGCGCAACTCAAACATCCGCAGGACGGCCCGACCATCGGCCTTCTACTATGCAAGAGCAAGAACAAGGTAGTGGCCGAATATGCGCTGCGAGATAACGCCCGCCCTATCGGCGTGGCCGAGTACGAGTTGGTGGAATCCTTGCCGGCAGAGCTTCAAACCAGCCTGCCCAGCATCGAACAGATAGAGCGCGAGCTGGCCAGTGATGACGCCTTCATGGAGGACGAATCGCAATAATCGGACAACCAAGGATCGGGGACTGCAGCTACGTAAAAACGCTGCGGTCGCTTTATTTCACCCTCACGGATAACTAAACCCCTTAACCAACGTCAACTCCCCCACCGCCCGCATCGGCACCAGAAAAGTCTCCATCTTCTCGTTCGGCGTCCCTTCTTCCGTAATCACCGTCACCTGCGCCGTCGTCAACGGCTGAACCGCCTCCTCCTGCCCCTCATCATCGCTGCGATACCCGCCCCCGAAGTAGTTCACATAAACGAGGTATTGGCCTTTGATCGGCGCAGGCATGGCGAAGATTTCCGGGCCGTAGCCCGTCGTCACGTCAACATCGAGCGCAGCCCCATTGGGAACAACGCGGTCGCCGTACCAGATGTGGGCGCCGTCGGGGGTGATGAGGTGCAAGTCGAGGTCCGTGCCGTCACTGTCCCAAGCCAGTAGCACCCGCAACTTCGCCGGAGTCGCGCCGCCGCTGGCGCTCAGGAATTGCGTGCGATGCCGTTGCTGGCCATCGGGGCTGCGGACTTCGACGCTGTTGCTGCCATTGGGGAACGAGAACGGACGATCAAATCGGCCAGTGGGATCTATCTTCAGCGGCATGCTGACGCCGTTGACGATCAACCGGCCGGGGTCACCGGATTTGGGCGTGGCTTTGATTTGCCCGGTGATGCGGGCGGTATTGGCTTGGCCGACCGGGGTGTTCACCGACGAGGCCGGGTAGTTAACGATCTGGCGAAAGCTTTCGCCTTCACCTTCAGGCGCACCGGTGCGCCAGCCGCCAACGGGAGTGTCGAGTTCGGCGGCGAACGTCGTCGGCCATACGCAAAAGGAGCAGAGGAACAGGAAGACCTGTGGATAACGGAGTTTCATGGCCTATTCCAGCAAGAGGTGGCGGGCGAGCCCTTCGATGTAGGTTTCATCCTGGCCATTGGGGTGTGCTTCGAAGGCCAGGTGCAGGTATTCGTGGGTCAGGTCGAGGCGGTCTTGCAGCGACAACACGCCGCGCACGTAAATGCGCTGGCGTTCGCGGTCGACATAGGGGCGGCCGAAGGCCAGGCGGCAGACGGCGAAGGTGCTGACTTCGTTGTAGCCAACCTCGCTTTCCAACCGCGGACGCCAGCCGCGGCGTTGGTTCAGCAGCCAGTCTTGCGCGGCGGGGAGCGCTTCGCAGGAAGCGACTGGATTGTCCCAGCGGCTGAGGCTGGCGCGCGGGTAGGCGTGGAGCAGGATGGCGTCGTAGCGTTGGCCAGCGTTGGCTTGTTCGACGGCTTGCTGCCAGGAGAGCTTGTCCGGGCCGGGCTGGTCGGAGTGGTAGGTGACGGTGCTGCCGGCGAGGACCAGGTCGCTGGTCCAGGCGGCGATGTGGCGTGATTCGGCGGTGGCTGGACGTGGGGCGACGCGTTGCCGGCTGCTGCTGTCGTCGATGCTCAAGCAGTCGCCATTGCGGGTAGCGTTTTGCAGCAGGTACGTGCGGATCGCGACGGCCAGAGCTTTGGCGGCTTCGGCGGGTTCGGGTCTGGCTTCGCGCTGGAGGACGCGGGCGACGTATTCTTCGCGGTCCAGACGGGCGATCAGTTTGTCTTTGACCAAAAACAGTTCGCCGTCGCTGTGGATATCGAGTTGGTTGCCGTTGGTGAATTCGACGCGGTAATCGCCCTGCAAAGGACCGGACGCAACGACGCGATCCCCCGCCAGAACGCGCCCGATGGGATAGCGTGAAAACAGCCCCACCTCGACACAGCGTCCCGCATTCAAAGGCCAATTCACCGGCAACACCGAAGCCAACGCCCCACCGTAGTGACGCAAGACCATTTGACTGGTCCCACGCCCACCAGCCCAAACCGGCGTACCGTCCGCCGTCCACCCAGCAAACCCGCCCTGACGCGACGAAGGGTCCTGATCCCCCAACCAGCTCCAGGTTTTCACCCGCAACCGGCCACCGAGTTCGCCCACGACATTTCCGTCAGCCGCATTCAACACCACATCCAGCAACACCCGCCGCGCTTGATCCTGCGCCGGCATCACGGCCAACATTCGCAGCAACTCAGTGACTGAAACTCGCGTGGAAGGCTGTAACGAAGCCAAATCCAGCAACCACTCCGGTGCCTGCCGCGCCTGCCAATACGAGCGCCAGTCAGCGCCAGCAATGCCCAGCCGCTGCGGTTCAAAATACAAACCGCACGACTTCACCAATGCTTGATCGCGCTCAATCTTGCCGCCCGCCGTGCAGCAATAAACTTCATCTTTCGACTGACCGCGACATTCGTAAGTCGGCTCATGGGCGTTGGTATCCACCAGCCAGCCGTACACAAATAACTTCCACACACTGCCCAGCGGAGTCTGCAGATCAGCAGGCAACGGCTCGCGCGCGATCACCTGAGCCTGGCTCAGCGACAGCAACTCACCTTTAAAGCCCAGTCGCAGCGGCTCCTCCTGCGCTGTCGCCAGCGCAGGGATCAAGCACAGCAGCCACCAGACCAGAGGTCGGGTCATGTCAGTTGACCGTGACCTGGCCGAGGGCCGGTTTCTGTTCCTGAGCCTGATGCTGTGGCGCGTAGACCTGAGTGAAACGCACCGGCGGCAGGTTGAACTGACCTTTCTGCGAGAAGCGCACCAAATGACGCAGACGCAATTCACCACTCAAGGCATCGACCGGAATGGCGTAGGCCATCTGCCCCGGCTCGAAACGCGCTTTCTCCAACGCGGACGGTTCGGTGCCGGCCTTGCCCATGAGTTTGATGCCCCACGTGGTGCGCTCGACATCGGCACCGGGTGGCAGCGGCACTTCGAGCATGCCGTAGCGCAGCGGTTTGGCGGCTTTGCTGGTGATGATCACTTCGTCCAGATACAGGCTGTCGCTGGACAACGGCTTGGTGCCGACCGCTTCCAGTTTGAAGGTGAAGGCTTCGTCGCCCGGCACCAGACGCGACAGGCGACGGGTGATGGTCACGGCCATCGGATCGATTGCCGGTTGCTTGGTCTGATAACTCAGCGCGGCGCGAAGCGGACGCTCTTGCGCACCGGTCAGCGACAACACCGCAGGCACTGGCGCAGCCCCCTGCCACGTCCAATAAGTCTCCCCGGTATCACCGTATTTTTTCTTCCAGCCTTCACCCGGTGCCAGTGCAATAGTGGGCGAAGCCTGCTCGATGCTGCGTTGCAACCAGGTCAGCGCCAATGCGCGTTCCAGAGTCGATTGCTGTGGCAACAATCGTTGCAACAACGCTTGCGCGTGAGCCTGATCGAAGGCTTGCAGCGACAGGTTCAAGACTTCGGCAAACGGCTGCGAACTGACCGCCAATCGTTGTTGCGCATCTGGCAATTGACGATTGAATGCGTCCGGCAGAGTCACCTTCGATTGCTTAGCCAACGAGGCCGTCAGCGCACGAGCGGCCGCCAGACCCAGCGCCGAATCCGGATCGCTCATGACGATGCTGTCTTCGCCATCGTCCATCAGGTTCGCCGCATTGCCCTCACCCGCTTTCGCCAGATCATCCATCAAACCGCTGAGCAAGGTGTTCACCGGCAATTGCATCTGTTTGGCAAACGACAGGATCAGCGCCCGTTGCAACAGCGGCGTGTTTTTGGCCTGCTTCGAATAGACCTCCAGCACCCGCTGCCAATGCTCCGGCGGCAGGCTCAGTTCCAACGCTTTGCTGGCGTACCAGTCGGCGTAATAGGCGTAAGCGGTGAGGAACGCATCCGGTTCACCGTCCATGCCCCACCAGGTGAAGCTTGCCGATGGACCAGCCATTTGCACCAGGCGCAGACGGCTGTTCTGCATGATCAGGCGCAAGCGATCGCGAATCTGTGGGTTCGACGACAAGGTCGGATACGCAATGCTCAGCGGCAGCAAACGACTGGCCGTTTGTTCGACGCCGCCGTACGGATAACTCAACAGATCGTCGAGTGCCGAGCGGAACAGCGCTTGCGGGCTGTCATCCAGTCGCAGGCGAATATCGCTGGCATCCGCCGGCAGGGTCAGCGGCGTATCACCGCTGGCCACGTCCAGGCTTTGGCTCTGGGTTACCTGCCAACCTTCGCCGGTAGCGGTCAGCCGCACAGCCAATGCATCAGCCGTTTCACCGTCCTGCACCAGCTCAGCCGTCCACTCGCCACTGGCCAGCGCGAACGCTGGCAGCGCGATGTAGTTGATGCCGTTATTCAGCGTCACGGGGACGCGTTGTTCGGTACCGCCGAAATGAATCACCAGCTCAGCCTTGACCGGTTTCTCGGCCTGGCTGAAAGCAAACACACCCAGATCAGGTTTGTCGCCAGCGCGGAACTTGGTAGGCCCGCCCCACTTCAGGTACAGCGGTTTTTCCGAGCGTACGAATTGCTTTTTCTGTCCGACCTGACCGTCATCAGCGATGGCCCGGGCGGTGATGCGCCAGCGGGTCAGCGAGTCCGGCATCTTGAAGGTGAAACGGGTTTTGCCGTTGGCGTCGGTGATCAATTCCGGTTGCCACGCGGCAGTGTCGACGTCTTCACGACGCGGCCGCTCCAGCACTTTCACGCCTCGCTCGCTACGGTTGGCTTTACCCGGCGCGCCAGGGCTGCCCGGCAATGCCACGTCGTAGCTGATGAACGACAGACTGGCGCTGGTGCGCACGTTGTTGCGGCGCGGGTGGTAGAAAAACTGGTCGATGGTCGGCGCGACTTCCGGTTGCAGCGCGTAAACCATTTCGTCGACCACGCTGACCGTCAGGTGTGCCGGGATCGGCTTGCCAGCGAACTGCGTGGTCAAGTCCACCGACACGGTATCGCCCGGCTGATACGACTCTTTGTCCGTGGCAATCGCCACGTCGATTTGCGGCGCGATCACCTTGATGCCGGCGTTCTGGAAACTGTATTGACCGCCCTTGGTGTAAAGCACTGAGAACGTCAGGTTCGGCGCAAAACTGTCCTTCACCGGGATCCGCGCGCGGTATTGGGTTTCGCTGAGTTTTTCCATTTTCAGCCAGTCGCCGCCCTTGGACAGCAGCGCTGTGGCCTCGACCTTGTCGCGCTCCAGCGACAGCAGTGCATCGATGATCGGCTCAGGGAACGTGATCAATGCGAGGGCTTCGTCGCCGGCCTTGTACTCGGGTTTATCGAGGACGATTTCCACGGTGCCCGGCACGGCTTTGACGCCGTCGCCCGTGACCGAATGCCCGGTGGCACCCACCACGCGGCCATGGTCATCCTTCAGCGTCAGGTTGTAAGTCCCCGGACGGTCGAAGGCCAAGGTGAAACCTTTGTCTTTCGCGGCGAGTTTGCCTTCGCCGGTGCTCTGGTCTTCCAGGCGCACCCAACTGTAGCTGCTCGGCGTGACCGCTTTGCTTTGCTCGCTGCCGCCTTCATTCAAGTAACTGAACGCAACCTTGTCGCCCACCGCGCTAAAACGCTGCGGCGCTCGCAGGCTGAAACTCGCCGCGCCACGGTCAATGAGGATTTCCTTGGTGGTCTTGACCCGATACGCCGCGCCGTCGCTGGCGAACACGGTGAGCATGTAGCGACTCGGCTTCTCGGCAGCCGGCAGATCCAGCGTCGCGTTGCCCTTGGAATCGGTGGTCAGTTCAGTGCTGGTCAACTCAACCGGGAATTGCCCGAGGTATTGCAGTTCGTTGTCGACCATCGACAGTTGTTGGGCGCGCAGGCTCAGGCTCAACTTGGCGTTGGCCACCGGTTTGCCGTCCGGGTACAGCAGCACGAGGCTGCCCTTCACCGGTTCGCCGGTGCGGTAATCCTGCTTGGCCAGGTTCAGGGAAATTTCGAAGTGCGGCTTGATGTATTCGGCGACGCGGAAGGCGCTGCTGTAGGCCTGATCCTTGTAGCTGAAACGCAGCTCATAACCGCCCGCGACCGCGTTGTCCGGCAACTGGAAACGACCTTGAGTGCCCGCTTTGGAGTCGAGTTTCAGCGCCAGCGATTGCAGCGCCGTGCCGGTGGCATCGAGCACGGTGACATTCACGTCAGCTGCCGTCGGCAACACCGAGTCGCGGGCATTCTTGAACTCACGACCGACGATTTTCAGCGACACCCAATCCCCCGGTCGATACAGCGGCCGGTCGGTGAAGGCATAGAGTTTGGTGTCGTAGATTTCGCTGTCGTAATAGAAGTTTTCGGAGACAAACACTCCGCCCTCTTCGTCCTCGCCAATCACGAACGAACGCTCGGGGCTGACGTGCTTCAGACGCAGCAATCCATCGGTATCGGTGGCGCCACTGCTCATCACGCCGAGGCCATCGGTCCACAGCACATTGACCTTCGGCACCGAACTGCCTTGGTGTTTGCGCGCGGCCCACACCAGCAATTCATCACCGGCAATCTTGCTCACGGCCACGGTGTTGGAGACGAAGACCATGGTGGTCGCACGGTACTTGCCGATCAGCGCTTCCACCAGGTACAGGCCCGGTTTCAGGTTGCCCAGCGGAATGTAAACGTTGCCCGGCGAGACACTGACGAACTCGCTGGAAGAACCGGCCAGGTTCACGCCTTCCGGCGGCTGGATCGGTTTGGCTTGCCACAGCGGATAACGGAATTGGCTAACCACCGGCAAGCCCGGAATCAGCGCGAATTGCGGCTGAGCGTCGTAAGGCGTTGGCGCGGCCATCGCGGCGCCCATCTTCAGTTCCGGCACTTCTTCGGTGACTTGCTTGCGCGATTCGTAGGAGAACGCTCGCTGCATCACCCGACGGGATTTGCGGTACCAGTTGTTCCACAGGTACGCGAGGGTGTTCGACAGGCCTTCGCCCTTGAACTGGCCATCGCTGACCACGCGGTGCAGGTTCTTCTGGCGCTTGAGGAAATCCAGCGGTTTGTCGATGCGGTACACGCGAATGTCGGCGCCGCCGTAAGGTTCCATGCGGAACCGACGGTAGTCGCGACCCGGCGCTTCGAGGCGAACCATCGCCTGTTCATCGCTGGCAAAACTGCTGTCGGCCAGCAGGAAAAAGCTTTCACCGGCCACCGGCGTATAGCCGCTTGGCTCGACGGTATCTTCGGCGTTGACCGCCGAAAAAGGCAGCACCAAGACCAACAGCAGAGGCAGAAAACGCAACATGCGGGCACCGATCATTGGGAGAGAAAGTTCAGTCGATAGACGCCGATGAAGTTGGGGTTGGCTGCGTCGGGTATCCATCGGGTGTCCTTCCATGTCATGAGTTGCTGCAGGCTTGCGGAGCGCATGCCGTTGTCAGTCGGGGGGGGTGGGGGGGAAGTGGTTGAGCCGGTGTGATAGACGATGTAGCGGCCCATCCAGATCATCAGGTGCTGGTCGTCACCCTGATCGAAAAACATCAGGTCGCCAGGCCGGGCTTGCGCCACGTCGCGGCCAACCAGATGGCTGTTGAACTGAATCAGTTTGATCGCGTTGACGTATGGCCCGACCTTGCCGCCGCCCTGCTGCCATTGCTGGGCGAGGCCGCGTTGGGCCTCGCTCAGTTGCAGCTCTGGCGGCAGGTAACGGTTGGACAGGCCATTGCTGCGCAGCCATTTGTCGTCGTGGACTTTCAGCGCTTCGTTGGCGGCGAAACGTACCAGTCCCGCGCAGTCCTGCTGATACCAGCGCGGGCTCGGGCCTTGGGTCAGTTGTTCCTGGGCGATGCGCACGAACCAGGCGCGGAACACCTGGGCTTGCTGCACGTCCAGCGGCGGCGCCTCAGTGGCAAATGCCCGGGTGCCCAGCAACATCACCAGCAGGCCGAGGCCTCGAATGAGTGCGGTCACAGGGCTTTCCATTCCAGCGGCAGCCATTGCCAGTGGCCGTCGGGCTCGCTGCCTTCCGGCAACGTCAGCGCATATTTGCCGTAGCCGCCGAGCTTGCGCAGTTTGGGGATCAGGTAGGTTTGCGCGGCGTTGTAGAACACCGGTTCCATGTCCTGCGGCAGGCTGTCGAGAGTTTCCTGTTGCATCAGTTGCGCCATCGAATCCGGGCCGAAGTAGACCGGCATCAGCAGGTCTTTCGGCACCACGTCGGCCATCGGCGGGAAGCGTTTGTCGAGAGTACCGAGGGCCTTGTCCACGAGCTTGTCATCGAGGGAGAACAGCAGCGTCGAACCGTGGCGTGCCAGGCTGACTTTCATGAACGCCTTACCGGTGATCGCGTCTGGTTGCTCGGCATCCTTGGCCTTGTAAGGACCGAAGTTGGAGCTGACCTGGCGCTGCCATTGGCGGGTTGGGCCTTCCTGTTTCTCGACCACCGGGAACGCGTGCTCTTCGACGTTGCCTTCGTAGGCGCCGACCATCGAGCCGAACAGATTGCCCAAGTCGCCGTCGAGTTTGGCGCTGTCATCATCGTTCAGGCTGGCCACCAGCAACGGCGTGTACAACCGCGAATCGGCGTACCAGCACAGGCCGGCGGCACCGGCCATGTGTTCGGTCAGGGCCTGGGCTACAGAGTCTTCGGCGCCGAGTTTTACCAGCAGCGGTTTCTGCTGTTCGGCGGCGAGCGGCAAGGCTACGCAGGCGCTGGCGCCCATGGGCATGGCTTGCCAGATCGGTTTGAAATCAAAGTCTGGCTGGTCGTCCAGTTCGTCCATGGCGAGGAAGCTGTGCCAGCCCTTGTCGTCCATGTCGAAACGCAGGCCAGCGAAGTTCGGGATGAAGCGCTGATATCCCATGGCCAGGACGCTGGAATTGACCGAGAGACGTTGTTTCACCTCTGGCGCGCGGGGTGGCAGGCCGAAGGCTTCGGGGAACAGTTTGTCGCCATTGAGCAACGCGGCGATGGCCTTGGTCGAAACGCTGCCTGGCTCTTCCGATGAGCCGCTTTGCGCATCGTAGAGTTTGGTCGGGTTCGACAGCACCACCAGTTTGTCGCCGTGGGAGGCGAACACCAGGGCTTTGCTGGCGTTGTAGTTGAGTTGATAGAGCGCCACATCGTCAGCGCCGACTTTCACGTCACCGAGCTTGGTCAGCTGCGAATCATCCAGCGCGACCTTGGCCAAAGGCTCCAGCACCTTGGCCAGCCCACCGCGATCCATCACCAACAAAAAGTCTTTCAGGCGACCATCCGCCCCACGCCACAGCGCCACATCCGCCGGCTGATCGAAGAGCTGCTCGATCAAACTGTCCTGTAACTTCAGGTCATGTTCGTAAATGATCCGCCGCAGACTGCCGATCAAACCGAGACGATCCGCATGCGCTTCGTAATAGAAGACGAAATCTTCGGTCAGGGTTTCCTTGAGGAACGGCACTGCCAGCAAGTCCTTGGGCAACTGGCTCAAGGAATGGGTTTCGAGCAAACCGTCCGGCCGGCTCATGCCCAGTTTGTCGCTGACCAACGCCGCCGGGGGCGCCTTGGGTTTGTGCATGAACCAGCCCAACCCGGCCGCGACACCGGCCACCAGGACCAGCCCGACCAGCAGCGTCGGCCAGCGGCGAGGAGTTTTGGCTGCAGGCGTTTCGGCGGCCGGAGAAACAGTGTTATCGCTCATGTTCACAAAGCCCAATTCATCCGTGGAGCGGGATGCTTAATAGTTGAAAGTCTTGACCAGCAGCAGGTCACCGATGGCCCGCAGGGGCACGATGAAGGTCTCGCGTTTTTCGTCGACGGTGTTTTCGTTGAGCACCAGGTTGATCTGCGAGGTGATCACCTCGTTCTGGTTGCTGGTCTCATCGAAGTTATAGCCGCCACTGCCGAAGTTGCCCCAATAGTTCACGTAAACCAGATAAGTGCCATGCATCGGCGCGGTCATGGTGAACATTTCCGGACCGGGACCATCGACACCGTCCGGATCCAGACCGCCGCCGTTGCTCATCGCCGGGCGAGCCCAGAACGCGTGTTGGCCGTCGGGAGTAATGATGTGCAGATCGAGTTCGGCCTTCGGGTCATCCCAGCCCAGCACCACGCGAATTCGCGCTGGGGTGCGCAGGTTGTTGGCTTCATAGAATTGAACGCGCTTGAGCGATTTGCCTTCGACGCTTCGCACTTCAACACTGTTGGAGCCGGCGCCAAACGCATACGGCCGGGCGAAGCGCCCCTGGTCGTCGGTGTACAGATTTAGCGGATTACCGTTGACGGCCAGGGTGTGCGGCCCTCGCTGGGTGCCGATAGCCTTGAGTTGGCCCTGGATCATGGTGCGATTGCGCTGCACACCGCGATCAATCGGTGGCGTGGGATAGGCGACCTGAGGATGTTCACTGCGGTCCAGCAGGCCGGAAAAACGCCAGCCACCCACCGGTTCCGACACCTCGGCCGAAGGCTCGGCCAACGCCGCGGTCGTGCAGACGAGCCCTATCAGCAATAGAAAAAATGAACGCATGTGACGCCTCCTGCCATGCATAACGAAACCTTGCGGCCGATCCTCGGCGCGTTACAGATCCAAAAACTGCGTTTCGTCAGAAAGACCCATGACTATCGGGTCGTAGAAGGCGCGAAGATTAGCCATACGGCGGTTTTTTAACAATCGGATACATCTATTTTTGCGGTGGGATTCACGCACATTTCGGGTCGTGAGCCGAATAGCGATCTTATTCGGCTCACGAAATGAGCCGAATAACCCGCTCCGTTAAACCGTAACTCGATTTGTAGCAGCTGGCGAAGCCTGCGTCCGGCTGCGCAGCAGTCGTAGAACCAGAACTCGCGGTACATCAGGCATACCGTGCACGCAGGATTGACGACTGCTGCGCAGCCGGAGGCAGGCTTCGCCAGCTGCTACATAGCGTGTGTCGTTGCTGAAAACAGTGGCCGAAACGTGGCCCTCATTTGCCCATAACCCCCATGTCTGCTAGTGTCGCGCCGGTTTAACGTCAACCGGAAATAGCCGCCATGGCCCGCAAAAAAGCTGCACTGGATTTCGAACAATCTCTCGCTGACCTGCAAACGCTGGTGGAGCGTCTGGAGAACGGCGAATTGTCGCTGGAAGACTCGCTGACGGCTTTCGAGCAAGGCATCGGTCTGACCCGCGATTGCCAGGCGGCGCTGGCCCAGGCCGAGCAAAAGGTTCAGGTGCTGCTCGAGCGTGATGGCGAGCTGGCCGAGGAACCCTTCGACGCGGATCAGCCAGAATGATTGCAGCGTATTCGGCGACCAGCCAGGCCCGCGTCAATGCTGCACTGGAAACCCTGTTCAACGCGCCGAGCCCTGAGCTCGCGCGTCTGTACGAGGCCATGCGCTACAGCGTGATGAATGGCGGCAAACGGGTTCGCCCGCTGCTGGCCTACGCCGCGTGTGAAGCGCTGGGCGGCAAGGCTGAGCAAGCCAACGGCGCGGCGTGCGCGGTGGAGCTGATTCACGCTTATTCCCTGGTGCATGACGATTTGCCGGCCATGGACGACGACGATCTGCGTCGCGGTCAGCCGACCACTCACAAAAAATTCGATGAAGCCTGCGCGATTCTGGCCGGTGACGGCTTGCAGAGCCTGGCCTTCAGCGCCCTGCTCGACCCTCGCCTGAGCAACTCTGACGCTGCTCTCACCTCCGATCACCTCCGCCTGCAAATGGTCAGTGCTCTCGCATTGGCCGCAGGCCCGGCCGGCATGGTCGGCGGTCAAGCCATTGACCTCGGTTCGGTCGGTCTGAAGCTCGATCAAAAAGCCCTCGAATACATGCACCGGCACAAGACCGGCGCGTTGATCGAGGTCAGCGTCAAACTCGGCGCCCTCGCCAGTGGTCGTGCCGAGAAGGACGAACTGAAGTCCTTGCAGACTTATGCACAGGCCATCGGCCTGGCGTTCCAGGTGCAGGACGACATTCTCGACGTCGAAAGCGATACCGAAACCCTCGGCAAACGCCAGGGTGCCGACATCGCACGCGACAAGCCGACCTACCCGGCCCTGCTCGGCCTCGACGCCGCCAAGGCCTACGCCCTGGAACTGCGCGATCAGGCCCTGCATGCGCTGCGACCGTTTGACGCGGCAGCCGAGCCGTTGCGCGACCTGGCCCGTTATATCGTCGACCGGCGCAGCTGACGGCGTATCCGCCAAGTTAAAAGCAACGCGTGGGCAGGGGGCGATGCATCAGGTAAACTGCCGCATCTTTTATACCTATAACGATTCGCCTGATGCCCACGACGTTTCATGAGATTCCCCGCAAGCGCCCGACCACGCCCCTGCTCGACCGTGCCAACACGCCGGACGGCCTGCGCCGGTTAGGCGAAGCCGAGCTGGAAACCCTGGCCGATGAGTTGCGCCTGGAATTGCTCTACACGGTCGGTCAGACCGGCGGGCATTTCGGTGCCGGCCTGGGCGTCATCGAGCTGACTATCGCACTGCATTACGTCTTCGACACCCCGGACGACCGGCTGGTGTGGGACGTGGGTCATCAGGCCTATCCGCACAAAATCCTCACCGGCCGTCGCGAGCGCATGGGCACCCTGCGTCAGAAGGACGGCGTCGCAGCCTTCCCGCGTCGTTCCGAGAGCGAGTACGACACCTTTGGCGTCGGTCACTCCAGCACGTCGATCAGCGCAGCGCTGGGCATGGCCATTGCCGCCCGCCTGCAAAACAGTGATCGCAAGGCGATCGCCGTGATCGGCGATGGCGCACTGACCGCCGGCATGGCCTTCGAGGCGTTGAACCATGCGCCGGAAGTGAACGCCAACATGCTGGTGATCCTCAACGACAACGACATGTCGATCTCGCGCAACGTCGGCGGGCTGTCGAACTATCTGGCGAAAATCCTTTCCAGCCGCACTTACGCGAGCATGCGCGAAGGCAGCAAAAAGGTCCTGTCGCGCCTGCCCGGCGCTTGGGAAATCGCCCGTCGCACCGAAGAATACGCCAAAGGCATGCTGGTTCCCGGCACGCTGTTTGAAGAGCTGGGCTGGAACTACATCGGCCCGATCGATGGCCACGACCTGCCGACCCTGATCGCCACCCTGCGTAACATGCGCGATCTGAAAGGCCCGCAGTTCCTGCACGTCGTCACCAAGAAAGGCAAAGGCTTCGCCCCGGCGGAAGTCGACCCGATCGGTTACCACGCGATCACCAAACTCGAACCGCTGGACGCTCCAGCCGCCGCGCCGAAGAAAGCGGGTGGGCCGAAGTATTCCGGTGTGTTCGGTGAGTGGTTATGCGACATGGCCGCGTCTGATCCGCGTTTGGTGGGCATCACTCCCGCGATGAAGGAAGGCTCCGATCTGGTGGCCTTCAGCGAGCGTTTCCCGCTGCGCTATTTCGATGTGGCGATTGCCGAGCAACACGCTGTGACCCTCGCTGCCGGCATGGCCTGCGAAGGCGCGAAGCCGGTGGTAGCGATTTATTCGACGTTCCTGCAACGCGGCTACGATCAATTGATTCATGACGTCGCGGTGCAAAACCTCGACGTGCTGTTCGCCATCGACCGCGCCGGTCTGGTGGGCGAAGACGGCCCGACTCACGCGGGCAGCTTCGACCTGTCGTTCCTGCGCTGCATCCCCGGCATGCTGGTGATGACCCCGAGCGACGAAAACGAACTGCGCAAAATGCTCACCACCGGCCACCTGTTCAACGGCCCGGCGGCGGTGCGTTATCCGCGCGGCTCTGGCCCGAACGCGACGATCGAGAAAGACCTCGAACCGATCGAAATCGGCAAGGGTGTGGTTCGTCGCCAGGGCAGCAAAGTCGCCCTTCTGGTGTTCGGCGTGCAACTGGCCGAGGCGCTCAAAGTCGCCGAGACGCTGGATGCCACCGTGGTCGACATGCGTTTCGTCAAACCGCTCGATGAAGCACTGGTGCGCGATATCGCTGGTAGCCATGAATTGCTGGTGACCATCGAAGAGAACGCGATCATGGGCGGTGCCGGTGGCGCCGTCAGCGAGTTTCTCGCCCGTGAAAACATCCTCAAGTCGATGCTGCACCTGGGCTTGCCGGACAGTTACGTCGAGCACGCCAAGCCTGCGCAAATGCTGGCCGAATGCGGGCTGGATGAGGCCGGGATCGAAGCGTCGGTTCGTGAGCGCTTGCAATTGCTGAACATCTAAACCTCAGACTTAAACAAAACCCTGTGGGAGCGAGCCTGCTCGCGATAGCGGACTGACAGTCAACTTATTCATTGACTGACACACCGTCATCGCGAGCAGGCTCACTCCCACATTGGTTTTCTGTGTCTTTCAAAATTTATGTTCGCCCTGAAGTGCCAACGGACTGCCGATGAAACTCTCCCGCCTCGCCCTGACGCTGACCCTGCTGCCGGCCGGCCAACTGCTGGCCGACACCTTCGAACGCGACCAGGCCCTGAAGCTTCCCGACGTGCTGATCAGCGCCAACCGTCAGGTCGAAGCGCGCAATGACAGCAGCGCCGCCAACACCGTGTTCACCCGCGACGACATTGATCGCCTGCAACCGAGTAGTGTCACTGACTTGCTGCGTCGTGTGCCGGGTGTGCAGGTCGGGCAAACCGGCGGGCGCGGCAGTCTGCCGGGGATTTACATTCGCGGCACCAAGTCGGCCCAAAGCCTGGTGCTGGTCGACGGCCAGCGCATCGGCAACGCCACCTCGGGCGACAGCAACCTGCAACACATCAACATCGAACAGGTCGAGCGCGTGGAAGTGCTGCGCGGTTCCCGCTCGGTGATTTATGGCAGCGATGCGATTGGCGGGGTGATTCAGATCTTCACTCGTCGTGGCGGTGAACCCGGCCTGCAACCGCGAATGCACGTGGGCTTTGGCAGCAACCAGAACTGGGAACGCAGCCTCGGGCTGTCCGGCGGCGACGAGCAGACCCGATTCAACCTGGGTGCCAGCCTCGATGAAACTGCCGGCATCAATCGCACCCGCGAGTCCTATTCCAGCGACGGCGATCATGACGAATACCGCAACAAATCGATGAGTTTGAGCCTGAGTCACGCCCTCACCGATGACATCGAAATCGGCGCCAATCTGCTGGATAACCGTGGCAAAAGCGAGTTCGACAATCCATTCGGCCGCTTCGACATGGACACGTTCGAGTCAGTCCAGCAACAGCCCTACAGCGACTTCGCGGTGAGCAGCGTCAGCAGTTACGTCGATGCGCGAATCAATAACCTGTGGAAAACCCGCGTCGAGTTCGGTCACAGCGAAAACCGCGAGAAGACTTTGGACAAGCTCAGCGATGAGCGCAGTGTGTTCAACACGTATCGCGACTCGGTGAACTGGCAGAACGACCTGACCCTCGATGAGCGCAACAGCCTGATCCTCGGCGGCGACTGGTATGAGGATCGAATCAACAGCAGCACGCCCTTCGACGAGGACAGCCGCTGGAACCGTGCGGCGTTCGTTCAGCATCATTACCAAGCGGACAGCTTCTCCACCGAGCTGGGCCTGCGCCGGGATCTGAACCAGCAGTTCGGCGGCCAGAACAGCTGGAGCGGCACCTTCACCCTGCCGCTGAATCCGGACAACGACGTGCTGCTGACCTACAGCGAAGGCTTCCGCGCCCCGACGTTCAATGACCTGTATTACCCCGATTTCAGTAATCCGGATCTGAAACCCGAGACCTCGAAAAGCTACGAGCTGCAATGGCGCAGTCAGCTGACCGACACCGCTCGCCTGGAAGCATCTCTGTACCGTACGGACCTGGAAGACGCGATTATTTTCGGCAGTAACAATCGCCCGGCCAACGTCGCCTCGGCACGTATCAATGGTTTTGAAGCGGCCTTGAAACAAGAGCTGTTCGGCTGGCAGAGCAACCTCGGCGCGGCGATCATCGACCCGCGGGATCGTGACAGTGGGCACACCCTGGCTCGGCGCGCGCGGCGGACCTTGAGTCTGGATCTGGATCGGCAGTTCGACCGGCTAGGGCTCGGCGCCAGCTGGCAAGCGGTGAGCAGCAGCTATGACGATGAGAACAATCAGCAGCCGTTGGGCGGGTATGCGTTGCTGGGGTTGCGCAGCAGTTGGGAATTGAATCGCGAGATCAAGCTTGAGCTGAAAGTCGATAACTTGCTGGATAAGGGTTATAGCCGGGCGCTGTACAGCCATGACGGCAGTCAGTATGGGTATCGCGAGGAAGGTCGGGCGTGGATGTTTGGGGTGACGTGGACGCCGGAGCTATAGCCAAAAATATTTGTTGTCCAGGCTGACGCCATCGCGGGCAAGCCTTGCTCCTACAGAGTTTGTGTCGTACGCCAATTTCGGCGTTCACGCGAAACCTGTAGGAGCAAGGCTTGCCCGCGATGAAAGCACCTCGGTCTCAGCGGTCAGGCGCGATCGACTGGCACAACTTGGCCGTTGCTTCGATCATCTGCCCACTCGGCCGTTCCAGCCCCTTATCGGTCACCAGCAGCAATTGCCCCTGCGCCACCGCCGCGACTTGCGGCCATGCTTTCCACGCATCGAGTTGTGCCTGGTCACTGGCCAGAATCACTTCTGGATTACGCTGCAACACCGCCTCAATACTGACCTGCGGCGCCGGCAACGTCAGGTCGGCAAACACATTGCGCGCCCCGCACACCTCTAGCGCATCGCTGATGATCTGCCCGCCGCCAACGGTGTACAGCGGTCGATCCCAGACCTGATAAAACACCCGCAATGGCACATCCCGGCGATAACGCTGGCGCAGCGAATCCAGTCGCTGACGCAAGTTTTCAGCCAATGAAACGCCACGCTCCGGACGGCCGAGCTGTGAGGCAATCGCCTCAATCTGCGACGTAAGTTGTTCGAGGTTATGGGGTTCTGCAACGTAGGTCGGGAGGTTCAACCGTTTGAGCTGTTCACGCTGGGCCGGGCCAACGCTGCCGGGCCAGAGCAACAACAGATCGGGTTTGAGACTGAGCAGCTGTTCCATGTCCAGCTGGCCGTAGCGGCCAACCGAAGGCAGGTTTTTGAGCTCGGCAGGACGCTCACCGGCATCCAGCACACCCACCAGCAGGTCGGCTGAACCCAGCTCAACAACGATTTCAGTGAGAGAAGGCGCGAGACTGACAACGCGTTCGACCGCAGCCGCCGGGCCACTGACGGCCAGCAGCAAAACCGCCAGCCAGACGGGTCGCATCAGCCGAGTTGACGCGGAATACGGTAGAGGTAGAACAGCACCAGGGTCGACAGCGACAGCAGCATCAACGGTACCGCCTCGAGGCCGACGAATACCGCCAGCGCACCGATCCACGCCGGCAGGCCGGCAGCCAGGAACGCCGCGCGACGCTTGGCAGCCAGGGCGACCCAGGCAGCAGGCTCCTCAGGGGTATCGAGGGCTTTTTGAGTGGCGATCAATGCGTGCTTGTAGCCGCCAAAGAATTTCAGGCTGACAAACATCGAGGCCACACCGGCGATGAACAACGGCATCGCCAGCACCGGCAGGATTGCCTCGCTCTGGCCAAATACGCCGTTGATCACGAACAGCGGCACCAAGGCCAGCGCCAGGTATTGCCACCAATTGACGGACAGTCGCCGCCGAACCTGACCACGGGTCACGCCCGGTCAGCCTCACCCTGATGCTCGTTGCCCATCATGTGGTCGAGCTTGCTCGCCTTGGTGGCCAGGTAGAGTTTGTTGTGCGGGTTGTGGCCGGTGTGCAGCGGCACGCGCTCGGCGACCACGATGCCCATGTCGGTCAAGGCTTTGACCTTGCGTGGGTTGTTGGTCATCAGACGCAGGGATTTCACGCCCAGGTGCTCCAGCATCGGCAGGCACATGGCGTAGTCACGTTGGTCGGCGGCAAAGCCCAGACGCTCGTTGGCTTCAACGGTATCGGCGCCGCCATCCTGCAATTCATAGGCGCGGATCTTGTTCAGCAGGCCAATGCCGCGACCTTCCTGACGCAAGTACAGCAACACGCCACGACCTTCACGGGCGATGGCCTGCAAGGCAGCCTCGAGTTGCGAGCCGCAGTCGCAACGCTGGCTGAACAAGGCATCGCCGGTCAGGCATTCGGAATGCAACCGGCCGAGTACCGGGGCACCGTCGAGGAACTCACCCAGGCTCAGCACAACGTGCTCGCGCCCGTTCTCTTCATCGAGAAAGCCGTGCATGGTGAATTGCGCAAAAGGCGTTGGCAGCTTGGAAGCGGCGACAAAAACGACAGGCACCGGTGTGCTCCTGATCAATAAGTACTGGAGATTCGCAGAGGCGGCATTGTAACAGCACGTTCCGACAGACGCTTAGGCTGAATTATGGGGCATAACAATCAAAAAGTTAGATCTCACGCCACCACAGCCCCCCTGTGGGAGTGAGCCTGCTCCGGGCGGCGTTCCGACGATAGCGGTCTGTCTTTCACCATTGATGTCGACTGATACACCATCATCGCGAGCAGGCTCACTCCCACAGGGTGAATCAAGCGCTACAGGGTTCGCGCTTAGTTTGAGTCGAATGGGTAGGGTTGTTTCCAACGCTCGAAGATCGGTTTCAGCTGGCCGCTTTTCACCAATTGCTCCATACGCTGATCGAACAGCGCCATCAGGGAGCGAGCCTTGGGGGTCTTGGCAAAGCACAGATACAGCGGCAATTCCGCGATGTGGGTGCGACGGAACTGTGACGGATCCTTGGCCGACCGGAGGACATAGTCGACCTCGGTCAGCGCATCGATGTAAAAGTCAGCGCGGTTGCGGGTCAACATCGACAAAATCCCGGTACGCCGCATGACTTCGTTATAGCGGCGTACGTTGAGCAGGTAATCCTGAAAGTCGTAGCCGCGGACCCAGGCCAGTCGATAATTGCCCAGGGTTTCCGGGGTCGGCGCGGGGTTGCTGGCCAGCCCCAAGGCATAGATGTGATCGGTATCGAAGTTCCAGCGCGGATAGAGCAGATCGCTGGACTCATCAAGATAGGAGCCGACACAGGCATCCACTTCGCCGCGCTGGGCCAGGCCCATGGAGCGGACATAAGGTTCGATGCGGATGTCCAGTTTGACCCCGGCCGGTTCGAAGATAGCCCGCAACACGTCCCAGCCAAGGCCATGCCCGTCAGCGGCGGTGTAGTCTTCCCATTCTTCGCTGGCCAGATGAATCACGGTCGGCGGCGTATCCCCCGCCTGAGCGAACGAGCAAAACATGGCGAAAATCATCAGCGCCAACCAGCGTCGAGCCATCCGAGTCCCCTGCTTCGCCCATCAGGCGAAAATCCAAACCAGCCCCTGCATCGCCAACCACGCAAACACCCCGGCCAATACATCATCGAGCATGATCCCGACGCCACCATGCACATGCCGGTCGATCCAGCGAATCGGCCATGGCTTGAGGATGTCGAAGAAGCGGAACATCAGAAACCCCGCCAGCAGCCAGTACCAACCTTCTGGCACCAACCACAAGGTGATCCACATCCCGACCATTTCGTCCCAGACGATGCCTTCGTGATCGTGTACCCGTAAATCGTCGGCGACCTTGCCGCACAGCCAGAAGCCAAACAGCATGGTGATGCCGAGCATCAGCCAGTAGCCCCAGTCGGGCAGCATCTGCCACAGCGGGATAAAAGGTAGCGCAACTAACGAACCCCAGGTGCCCGGTGCTTTTGGCAGGGTGCCCGAACCGAAGCCGAACGCCAGGAAATGCCACGGATTGCGCCAGACCGACGGCGGTACGAATTCCGCCGGGACCTGTTTGGGATGATCTGTCACGGTGTCTCCCGAAAATGTTGATAGCCCCGGGCTTGCGGGGTGATGTCTTGACCGTCGGCGTCCAGCAGCACTACGTCCTGCCCCGTCACAACACGGCCGACCACATGGATCGGCCAGCCGTCGCTCAACAATTGCGGCAACTCGACGGGCGGTAAGGTAAAGGCCAGCACGTAATCATCACCACCGCTCAGGGCCGCCTTTTCAGCACCCGACTGACCGAGGAAAGCGACTAACGCGTTCGACAATGGCAGCGTGTCCCGTTCAACCTGAATGCCGACCTTCGACGCAAGAGCAATATGCCCGCAGTCAGCGAGCAGGCCGTCGGAGATGTCCAGCGCCGAGGTCGCTTTGCCGCGAAGCGCCATTCCCAACCCAAGCTGCGGCTGCGGCGACCAGTAATGTGCCAGCAGCGGATCGGCGATGGCGGCTTCAGCCGTCTGCTGACCGAGCACCAGCGGCAATGCCCCCGCCGCGTTGCCAAGCTCACCGCCAACGCACAGCAAGTCGCCTGGCTGCGCACCGCTGCGGGTCAACGCCTGACCTGCCGGCACACGACCGAACACGGTCATCGTCAGGCTCAATGGCCCACGGGTGGTATCACCGCCCACCAGCGCCACACCACAGCGCTGCGCCATGATGTTCAAACCACGGGCGTAGGCGTCCAGCCAATCGGCGGTCACCGTCGGCAAAGTCAGGGCAAGGGTAAAGGCAACGGGCGTGGCGCCCATGGCAGCCAGATCGCTGACGGCCACGGCCAGCGAACGCTGACCGAGCAGAAACGGGTCGCAAGGATCTGCGAAATGCACACCGGCAACCAGTGTGTCGGTGGAAATGGCCAACTGCTCCCCGGGGGGAACAGCCAGCAAGGCGCAATCATCGCCGATCCCGAGGGCAACGCCTTCGCCGCCCTGCGCACAAGGCGCGGCGGCGAAGAAGTTACGGATCAGCTCAAACTCGCCCATTGGGTGTCCTGTCTCACCAATACTGTTCATTTTTTAGCGGCGTCTGGTGTCGCCATATTGCGTTGCCGCTCCTCGCCATAGCCAGCTATGACTCGTCGCGGCGCCTTGTCTGGCAACACCAGCCACTCGCTAAAAAACGAACGTATCGGCGAGACAGGACACTGCAAGCGCGAATCAGCGCTTGAACGCCTTCACTTCAGCTTCACGCAGACGCGGGGCCAGCTTGTCGAGTACACCGTTGACGAACTTGTGGCCGTCGGTGGAACCGAAGACTTTCGCCAGCTCGATACCTTCGTTGATCACAACGCGGTACGGCACGTCGACGCGCTTGAGCAGCTCCCAGGTCGACAGGCGCAGAACGGCCAGTTCAACCGGGTCCAGCTCTTCGATGGTGATGTCCAGGCACGGCGTCAGTGCAGCGTCGATCTCAGGCTTGTGAGCCGGAACGCCGTGCAGGATGTCGTGAAAGTAAGCGGCATCGACATCGCTGAAATCGTTGTCGACCCGGAACTGCGCTTCGATCTCGTTCAAAGATTGCTTGGCCATGTGCCATTGGTACAGCGCCTGAGTCGCGAGCTGCCGGGCTTCGCGACGCTTGACGCTTTTCGATGGCTTGCCGGCATCCGCAGGCTTTGGATCGCGCGGGTTGAAACGATCGCTTTCGTCGCTAATCACTTGGCCTCCAACTGTGCCAGCAGGCTGACCATTTCCAGAGCGGACAGGGCAGCTTCAGCACCTTTGTTACCGGCCTTGGTGCCGGAACGTTCGATGGCTTGCTCGATGGAATCAACGGTCAGCACGCCAAATGCGACTGGAACGCCGAACTCCATGGACACCTGGGCCAGGCCCTTGGTGCATTCGCCAGCCACGTATTCGAAGTGCGGAGTACCGCCACGAATGACCGCGCCCAGGGCGATGATTGCCGCGTATTCGCCCTTCTGAGCGACTTTCTGCGCAACCAGCGGGATTTCGAAGGCGCCAGGTGCGCGGATGATGGTGATGTCGCTTTCGCTCACGCCGTGGCGAACCAGGGCATCAACTGCACCGCTGACCAGGCTTTCAACGACGAAGCTGTTGAAACGGCCAACTACCAAAGCGTAGCGGCCTTTAGGGGCGATGAAGGTACCTTCGATGGTCTTCAGGGTCATTCGTTAGATCTCTTAAAGAGCCGGGACGCGTTTTCTACGCGTCCCTCAGTGATGTGTTAACCGCGAATCAAGGACTGGAAACAACCAGTCATTATTCGGAGGGCACGTATTCTACAACTTCCAGATCGAAACCGGATATCGCATTAAATTTCATTGGCGCACTCATCAGGCGCATTTTGCGTACGCCCAGGTCCCGGAGGATCTGCGAACCGGCACCGACGATGCTGTAGGTGGTCGGTTTTTTCGCCGGTACGTGCTCCGCGGTTTCGCGGATATGCGCCAGCAACACGTCGCCATCGAGCGGGTGTCCGAGCAACAGCACGACGCCGCTGCCGGCCTCGGCAACCGCCGCCATCGCGGCGCGCAGGCTCCAGCGGCCAGGCTGCTTGACCATCAACAGGTCGCGCAGCGGGTCCATGTTGTGCACCCGAACCAGCGTCGGCTCTTCGGCGCACACGGTGCCCAGGGTCAGGGCCATGTGCACGTCGCCTTCCACGGAATCACGATAGGTCACCAGGTTGAATTGGCCCAGTTCGCTGTCCAGCGGCTGCTCGGCAATCCGCTGAACGGTACGTTCGTGGATCATCCGGTAGTGAATAAGGTCGGCGATGGTGCCGATCTTGATGTTGTGTTCGGCAGCAAACGCTTCCAGCTCCGCGCGACGGGACATGGTGCCGTCGTCGTTCATCACTTCGCAGATCACGCCGCTCGGCTCGAAACCGGCCATGCGCGCCAGGTCGCACGCCGCTTCGGTGTGGCCGGCACGAGCGAGGGTGCCGCCAGCCTGAGCCATCAGCGGGAAGATGTGGCCGGGGCTGACGATGTCTTCAGCCTTGGCGTCTTTCGCGGCAGCCGCTTGCACTGTACGCGCACGGTCGGCGGCAGAAATGCCGGTGGTCACGCCGGTGGCCGCTTCGATGGACACGGTGAACTTGGTGCCGAAGCCGGAACCGTTGCGCGGCGCCATCAAGGGCAGCTTCAGCAGTTCGCAGCGCTCGCGGCTCATCGGCATGCAAATCAGGCCACGGGCGTGCTTGGCCATGAAGTTGATGTGTTCAGGCTGGCAGCACTCGGCGGCCATGATCAGGTCGCCTTCGTTCTCGCGGTCTTCGTCATCCATGAGGATGACCATCTTGCCTTGGCGGATGTCTTCAACCAGTTCTTCGATGCTATTGAGCGCCACAAGGCACCCCCTTGGGTCAGGATTTGAGGTAGCCGTTGGCGGCCAGAAAGCTTTCGGTGATGTTGCTGGAGGTTGGCTCTGCGGCTTTATCGCCTAAAAGCAGGCGTTCCAGATAACGTGCCAGCAAGTCAACTTCAAGATTCACCCGGCGACCTGGCTGGTAAGACGCCATGATGGTTTCGCTCAGGGTGTGCGGAATGATCGTCAGCAGGAACTCGGCGCCATCGACCGCGTTCACGGTCAGGCTGGTGCCGTCGACGGTGATCGAGCCTTTATGGGCGATGTACTTGGCCAGCTCTTTGGGAGCGCGGATGCGGAACTCCACCGCGCGAGCATTCTCCGTACGGGCAACCACTTCGCCCACGCCATCGACGTGGCCGCTGACCAGATGCCCGCCGAGGCGAGTGGTCGGGGTCAGGGCTTTTTCCAGGTTGACCGGGCTGCCGCTTTTCAGATCATTCATGGCGGTGCAGTCGAGGGTTTCGCGGCTGACGTCCGCCGCAAAGCCGTTGCCTGGCAACTCAACCGCGGTCAGGCACACGCCGTTGACCGCGATGCTGTCGCCCAGTTTGACGTCGCTCAGGTCGAGCTTGCCGGTTTCTACGTGTACCCGCACATCTCCGCCTTTTGGGGTCAATGCACGAATACTGCCGATGGATTCGATGATGCCGGTGAACATGGAGTCCTCCTCGAGAACAGGGCCGTCGCGTGGCGCAGGCCCGGAATTATACGCTCGCCGCTGGCGAAGGAATGGCGATGACTCGCCAGTCATCGCCAACCGCGCGAATTTCGGTGATTTTGAGTTCAGGCGCATCCTTCATTTGCGCGAGCGGCCAATCAAGCAACGGACGCGCAGACGAACCTAAAAACTTGCCGGCGATGAAAATCTGGAATTCGTCGACCAGCCCTTGCTGAGCGAAAGCCCCGGCGAGACGCGGCCCCGCTTCAACCAGCACTTCATTGACCCCACGGGCGGCGAGTTCGACCAGCAGTTTGCGCAGGTCGACCAAGCCGTCCTCGCCCGCCACGATCAGGCATTCCGGACCGTTGGCGTATTGCTCTTCGATCGCCATGCACGTGGCGACCAATGCAGGCCCGGCCTTGAAGAACGGCGCGTCCAGCGGCACCCGCAGGCGGCCGTCGATCAGCACACGCAGCGGCGGACGGCTCATGGCCAGGGCCGTTTGCTCAGGATCCAGGCCCAGCTCATCGGCACGCACGGTGAGGCGAGCGTTGTCTGCCAGCACCGTGTCGGCGCCGGTCAACACTACGCTGGCCTGGGCGCGCAAACGTTGTACCGCCGAACGCGCCGCAGGACCGGTAATCCATTGGCTTTCGCCGCTTTCCATCGCTGTTCGGCCGTCGAGGCTCATGGCCAACTTGACCCGCACGAACGGCAAGCCGTGCTCCATGCGCTTGAGGAAACCTTCATTAAGCTTGCGCGCTTCGCCTTCCAGCACGCCGCTTTCGATAGCGATGCCGGCTTGGGCCAGGCGCTGCATGCCGCGACCGGCAACCGACGGATTCGGGTCTTGCATCGCCGCGACTACCCGAGCCACACCCGCATGTACCAGCGCATCTGCACAAGGCGGCGTACGTCCGTGGTGGCTGCAAGGTTCGAGGGTCACGTAAGCGGTGGCACCTCGAGCTTTATCGCCGGCGGCGCGCAGGGCGTGGACTTCGGCGTGGGGTTCGCCGGTGCGCACGTGCCAGCCTTCGCCGACAATCTGCCCGTCCCGCACGATCACGCAGCCAACCCGAGGGTTGGGGTGGGTCGTGTAATGGCCTTTGCGCGCCAGTTCCAGAGCACGGGCCATGTAATGGGCGTCGAGGATGGCTTGTTCGGAAGAGGTGGTCATTCTTTCACCGGCTCTCTGGCCAGGCGATCGATCTCTTCGCGGAACTCGTTGAGGTCCTGGAAGCGTCGATACACGGAGGCGAAACGAATGTAAGCGACTTCGTCGAGCTTTTGCAGCTCGGCCATCACCAGTTCACCGACGACAAGGGATTTAACCTCTCGCTCACCGGTGGCGCGCAGTTTGTGTTTGATATGCACCAGCGACGATTCCAGGCGCTCGACACTCACCGGGCGCTTCTCCAGCGCACGCTGCATGCCGGCGCGGAGTTTTTCTTCGTCGAACGGCTGGCGGCTGCCGTCGGTTTTGATCAGGCGCGGCAACACCAGTTCGGCCGTCTCGAATGTCGTGAAACGCTCGCCGCAGGCCAGGCATTCGCGCCGGCGGCGCACCTGTTCGCCCTCGGCGACCAGACGCGAGTCGATGACCTTGGTGTCGTTGGCACCGCAGAAGGGACAGTGCATGGTGGCAGGCAACAAAAAAAGGGAGGGCCATGGTAGCGCATCCCCGTGGCAAGACAAGCCATAGGGTTTGCGGTATACAGTCGGGCTATAGAGCTAGATCCATGGATTTCACCTTGCTGGAGCCGAAAATGTCCCTAAGACCGCTCGTTTTGCTCAGTCTTTTCAGCCTGCTGGTGGCCTGCAGCAGCGATGCGCCCAAGCCCCAGCCGCCGACGCCAGGCCCCGCGCCACAGCAGGCACAGAAGAAAGCCAGGGAATCGGCCAATCTCGGCCCGCTGCCCGCGTATCAGCGTGAATTGAGCGGCACCCTGCAAGGCGTGCCGGCCGGCGCCGAAGTCGAACTGGCGCTGCTGGTGATCGACGACAAGGACCGTCCGCAACAATTGCTGGCCAGTTCCAGCCTGATCGGCACCAATCAGATTCTGCCGTTTCACCTGCGTTTCAACCCGGAATCCTTCCCGGCCGGTGCCCGCGTTGAACTGCGGGGCCGCGCCAGCCAGTCCGGGCAGCTGATTTTGCATCTGCCGTCGCAAGTCATCAGCCAGCCAACGACGCAAGTGCTGGGTCAGCTGCAATTCGTCAAAGCGCCATGATTGCACCGCTCGACCTGCAACAGGCGCTGGGTGAGTTGCTCGGTGACGCACAACTGGTTGCCTGTGAATTACCGGACACCGACCTGAAGCTTTGGCTGATCGACGGCGACAACATGGACCGCGCGTTCAGCCCGGAAGAAACCCGGCGGATTCTGCATGAGCCGCCCTATTGGAGTTTTTGCTGGGCCAGTGGGCTGGCGGTCGCCCGCTATCTCGCCCAGAACCCGCACTGGGTCGAGGGCAAACGGGTGCTGGATTTCGGCGCCGGTTCCGGGGTGGCGGGGATCGCGGCAGTCAGGGCCGGAGCGCTGGAAGTGGTGGCCTGTGACCTCGACCCGCTGGCGATCGCTGCGTGTCGGGCGAATGCCGAACTCAATGGCGTACACCTCAACTACTCGACGGACTTTTTCGCCGAAGCGGATCGCTTTGATCTGATTCTGGTGGCCGACGTGCTGTACGACCGGGCGAATCTGCCGTTGCTCGATGAATTCCTGAGTCGCGGCCAGCAAGCCCTGGTGGCCGATTCACGCGTGAGGGATTTTCGCCACCCGTTGTATCAGCGCATCGAGATGCTGGAAGCGATGACCCTGCCGGATCTGGCCGAGCCCGAAGAGTTTCGGTATGTGAGCCTCTACCACGCGCGGCGCGGCTAAAAGCTTCGCGGGCAAGCCTCGCTCCTACAGGTCCGCGCCGATATTGAACGCGACGCTAAACCTGTAGGAGCGAGGCTTGCCCGCGAAGGCAATCTGTCAGACTGACCACACTTTCAGCCACACCCCGCCAAGTCGTATAGTTGCCCCATTCACGCTTTTACGAGATCCCCCATGAGTCAGGAAACGCCGTACATCTTCGACGCCACGACTGCCGATTTCGAGCAGTCAGTGATCGAGAACTCTTTCCACAAACCGGTGCTGGTGGACTTCTGGGCCGAATGGTGTGCGCCGTGCAAGGCGTTGATGCCGATGCTGCAAACCATCGCCGAGAGCTATCAGGGCGAGTTGCTGCTGGCCAAGGTCAACTGCGACGTCGAGCCGGACATCGTGTCGCGCTTCGGCATTCGCAGCCTGCCGACGGTGGTGCTGTTCAAGGACGGTCAGCCGGTGGATGGTTTCGCCGGAGCACAGCCGGAATCCGCAGTACGCGCCATGCTCGAACCTCACGTGCAAATGCCGCCACCGGCTGCTGCCGATCCGTTTGAGCAAGCTCAGGCGCTGTTTGATGACAACCGCTTTGCCGACGCCGAAGCCACACTGAAAGTGCTGCTGGGCGAAGACAACACCAACGCAAAGGCGCTGATTCTCTACGCCCGTTGCCTCACTGAACGTGGCGAGCTGGGCGAGGCGCAAATCGTACTCGATGCGGTCACGAGCGATGAGCACAAGGCCGCCCTGGCCGGTGCCAAGGCGCAGATCCAGTTCCTCGGTCAGGCCAAGGATTTGCCGGATGCGGCAGACCTGAAAGCGCGTCTGGCGAAAAATCCGCAGGACGATGAAGCGGTTTATCAGCTGGCGATCCAGCAACTGGCCCGCCAGCAGTACGACGCTGCGCTGGATGCGTTGCTCAAGCTGTTCATCCGCAATCGCAGCTACAGCGAAGGTTTGCCGCACAAGACCTTGCTGCAGGTGTTCGAACTGCTGGGCAACGATCACCCGCTGGTGACCACGTACCGCCGCAAGTTGTTTGCTGCGCTGTACTAAGTAACCTTGTAGGAGCACGGCTTGCCGGCGATTGCGATCTCATGGACGCCATCGCTAGCAAGCTGTGCTCCTACGCTGGCTCTTGCCAGCTGTAGAGCGGCGTATCCCCGCCGCTCGTCACTTTCACATCAGAGCAGTGGCGCAAGCGCACCAGCAACCGCTTGCCCGACGCCGCGCTGCCAGTCAGTCCTTCCAACTGATCCAGCAAATCCGGCCCGCTCAATTGCCCGGCCTTGCGCAGCAAATCCCTGGCGATCTGCCACAGCGCATCATCCTGATTGATCGGTTTTGCCGGTGCCGCACCAGCCTCCGGTTTCACCACCTGCAACTGCGCACCGAGCCGTGCCCAGTCGCCGTCATCCATCTCCAGCGTCAAATCCACCGGCCAGTCGCCGATACTTCCGCGTATACGCAACATAAGTCTGCTCCTGCACATTTCTGACTTGCATGCTCCCATGGGACTTGTGCAACGCCAAGCAGGCGGTCAAACTCTCCGCACTTACGTTATAAGATTACATAACAAACTCTTCATTTTACTTTTCGGAGACCCGCCATGCGCCGTCTGCTTCTCGCTTTGCCGTTTGCCTTGTTGCCGCTGGCCGTCGTCCACGCTGCCGATGAACATGACCATGACCATGAGCACGGCAGCCTCAGCGCCCACGAACATGGTGTCGGTCGCCTGAACGCAGCGCTGGACGGTCAGACCCTGGAGCTGGAACTGGAAAGCCCGGCGATGAACCTGGTAGGTTTCGAACACGCCGCCACCACCGACGCTGACAAAGCCAAAGTCGCCGCCGTTCGTGCGCAGCTAGAGAAACCGCTGGTGCTGTTCAACCTGCCGAAAGCCGCTGGTTGCGTGGTTGCGACTCAGGAACTGGAAAGTCCGCTGTTCGGTGACAAACCCGATGCCGATGATGATCACGACGAAGCGGGCAAGGACGAGCATCACCACGACCACAGCGAAATCCACGCTCATTATCAATTCAGCTGCTCGGCACCCGGCGCGCTGAAAAACCTGGACCTGGCGAACATCTTCAACACGTTCCCGGCAACCCAGAAAATTCAGGTACAACTGATCAGCCCGAGCGGACAGCAAGGGGTCGAAGTGACGGCCAAGGCTGCCGCCCTGAAATTCTGATCCACTACCGCCCCTGTAGGAGCAAGGCTTGCCCGCGATACAGACGCTGCGGTTTTCGCGAAGACCGCGTCATCGTTCATCGCGGGCAAGCCTAGCTCCTACAGGTCATCAACATTCATGAAACTGGTTAAATGACCCAAGCACTCATCGAACTGTCCGACCTGGGCTTCAGTTGGCCCGGTCATCCGCCACTGCTGGACATCCCGGCGTTTCGCCTTATGCCAGGCGAAACCCTGTTCCTCAAAGGCCCCAGCGGCAGTGGCAAGACCACCCTGCTCGGTTTGCTCGGCGGTGTGCAGAAGCCTGATCGCGGCAGCATCCGATTGCTGGGCCAGGAGCTGACCGAACTCTCGGCCGGCGCTCGCGACCGCTTCCGGGTCGATCACACTGGCTACATCTTCCAGCAGTTCAACTTGCTGCCATTTCTTTCGGTACGCGAGAACGTCGAGCTGCCCTGCCACTTCTCCAAACTGCGTGCCGAACGGGCGAAACAGCGCCACGGCAGCGTCGATCAGGCGGCGGCCACCCTCCTCGCCCACTTGGGCCTGAAGGATGAGAGCATCCTCAGTCGTCGCGCCGATTCTCTGTCCATCGGCCAGCAGCAACGGGTGGCCGCTGCGCGCGCGTTGATCGGTCAGCCTGAATTGGTGATCGCCGACGAACCGACCTCGGCCCTGGATTACGACGCTCGCGAGAACTTCCTTCGCTTGCTGTTCGCCGAATGCCGCGAAGCCGGATCGAGCCTGCTATTCGTCAGCCATGACCAGAGCCTGGCACCGCTGTTTGATCGCCACCTGTCGCTGGCCGATCTCAATCGCGCCGCCACCCCGTCCGAGGTCTGAGATGTATTTGTTTCGTCTAGCCATGGCCAGCCTGGCTAACCGCCGCTTCACCGCGATCCTCACCGCGTTCGCCATTGCCCTGTCGGTTTGCCTGCTGTTGGCCGTGGAACGGGTGCGCACCGAAGCCAAGGCCAGTTTCGCCAGCACCATCAGCGGTACCGACCTGATCGTCGGCGCACGTTCCGGTTCGGTGAACCTGCTGCTGTACTCGGTGTTCCGCATCGGCAACGCCACCAACAACATCCGTTGGGACAGCTTCGAACACTTCGCCAACAACCCGAAAGTGAAGTGGGCAATCCCAATGTCCCTCGGCGACTCCCATCGCGGTTATCGGGTGATGGGCACCACCGAGGC
This sequence comes from Pseudomonas sp. LS2P72, assembly GCF_054897865.1. NCBI lineage: Bacteria > Pseudomonadati > Pseudomonadota > Gammaproteobacteria > Pseudomonadales > Pseudomonadaceae > Pseudomonas > Pseudomonas sp. LS2P72. The sequence goes on along the minus strand of NZ_CM142708.1, from coordinate 1,255,223 downwards.
GTACTTCGAACATTACCAGTACGGACATCAACAACATCTGGCACTGGCCGATGGCCGCGCCTTTGCTACTGACCCATTTGAAGTGGTGCTCGGTGCCGAAGTGGCCGATGCGCTGCATTACAAACTCGGCGACAAACTGGTGCTGGCCCACGGCGTCGCGGTGATCAGTCTGGTCAAGCACGACGACAAGCCGTTCACCGTGGTCGGCATTCTCAAACGCACCGGCACCCCGGTGGACCGCACGTTGCACATCAGCCTCGGCGGCATGGAAGCGATTCACGTCGACTGGCACAACGGTGTGCCGGCGCGCGGCAACGGTCGGATCAGTGCCGATCAGGCGCGCAACATGGACCTGACGCCGCAAGCGATCACAGCGTTCATGCTCGGCCTCAACAGCAAGATTTCGACCTTCGCGCTGCAGCGCGAGATCAATGAATTCCGGGGTGAACCGATGCTGGCGATCCTGCCGGGCGTGGCGCTGCAAGAGCTGTGGAGTTTGATGAGCACGGCGGAAAAAGCCTTGTTCGTGGTCTCGCTGTTTGTAGTGCTGACCGGGCTGATCGGCATGCTCACGGCGATCCTCACCAGCCTCAACGAACGTCGTCGGGAGATGGCGATTCTGCGTTCGGTGGGTGCCCGGCCGTGGCACATCGCAACGTTGCTGGTGCTGGAGGCGTTTGCCCTGGCGCTGTCGGGCGTGATTGCCGGTGTGGGTCTTTTGTATGTGGGCATCGCCTTGGCACAAGGTTATGTGCAAGCCAATTACGGTTTGTACCTGCCGCTGGCCTGGCCGAGCGAATATGAATGGGCGCTGCTCGGTGGCATCCTGATCGCCGCGTTGCTGATGGGCAGCGTGCCGGCCTGGCGCGCGTATCGCCAATCTTTGGCCGATGGCCTGTCGATCCGTTTATGAGGACGTTGAATATGCCCCGCGCTTTGCTTGCGCTGTTGATGCTGGTCGCCTTGCCCCTGTGGGCGGCCGAGCCGAAAGACCTGACCTGGTCGGAAATGATCCCGCCAGACGCCGCACCGGAAGTGCCGAACATGACGCCGCTGCACGACCTGTCGCAGATGGGCAACGCGTTGGCCGCCGAATCGGCGCCCGCGGCCAAGCAAGACATGCCCAATGCACCGGTGGTGAAAAGCCTCGACGGCCGGAACATTCGGTTGCCGGGCTACATCGTGCCACTGGAAGTGAGCGAAGAAGGTCGCACCACCGAGTTTCTGCTGGTGCCTTATTTCGGCGCCTGCATCCACGTGCCGCCACCGCCGTCGAACCAGATCGTGCACGTCAAAAGCGAGGTGGGTGTGAAGCTCGACGAGTTGTATCAGCCGTACTGGATCGAAGGGGCCTTGCAGGTTAAAGCGTCGACCAGCGAGTTGGCGGATGCCGGGTATCAGATGCAGGCTGACAAGATTTATGTGTATGAACTGCCGGAGTGAATCCAGCAATTCTGTGTCGCTGTCAGGCCGCCAATCGCGAGCAGGCTCGCTCCCACAGGGGATTTGTGTTGATGCACAGATTCAATGTGGGTGCGAGTCTGCTCGCGATGAGGCCATCAGAGGCGCCAACAAAATCAGGGCCATCACTGTTTCATTGAGCTGAGTCAAAAGACCGTATCAGACAGCTCCGTACCATTGGACATCAAAAATTTTAAACGTCCTTTGGAGCCCTCCATGCACAAGTCCTTGCTCAGCGCTTCGCTGTTTGCCCTCGCGCTCGCAGCACCGTTAGCCTACGCCCACGAAGCCGGCGATATCATCGTTCGTGCCGGTGCAATCACCGTCAACCCGAAAGCCGACAGCTCCAGCGTCAAGGTCGATCAAGGTCCGCTGAAGGGTGCCGATCTGGGCGGCAAGGCGACCATGAGCAGTGACACGCAACTGGGTCTGAACTTCGCTTACATGCTCAACAGCCACTGGGGGATCGAGCTGCTGGCGGCCTCGCCGTTCGAGCATGACGTGAAGCTCAAAGGCACCGCCCTCGGCGCGGCCAACGGCAAACTCGGTACGCTGAAACACCTGCCACCGACGCTGAGCATTGTGTACTACCCACTGGACGCCAAGTCTGCGTTCCAGCCGTATGTCGGCGCCGGTATCAACTACACCTGGATCTACGACGAGCACGTTGGCAGCGAAGCCAGCGCCAACGGTTTCAGCAATTTCAAGGCGGATAACTCCTGGGGCATGGCGTTCCAGGTCGGCGCCGACTACATGCTGACCGACAGCATCATGATCAACGCCCAGGTGCGCTACATCGACATCGACACCACCGCGACCGTGCAAAATAACGCAGTGGCACAGGGTACTCGCGCCAAGGTCGATGTGGACGTAGACCCGTTCATCTACATGGTTGGCCTGGGTTACAAATTCTAAGGCCCCTTCGCGAGCAGGCTCGCTCCCACAGGGGTTAGGTGATTCCTTGTGGGAGCGAGCCTGCTCGCGAAGACGTCAGCCCAGACAACAAAAATTTGGAATAAAAAAGGCGCCTCGACAGGCGCCTTTTTCATGGCCGCGGAAAACCTCAGTGCCCCAACAACCGCGCCAGGCCGACACGCATCGGTGTCTGCTCCGGGTAGGTAAAGCGCTCCAGCAAACGCTGATTGTTCGCTCGCGAGTGGCGGATGTCACCGGAGCGCGCCGGGACATAGCTCACCGGCGGCAATTGACCGACCACTGCTTCAAGGGCTTCAAGCATTTGCTTGAGAGTCGTGGCCTGGTTCCAGCCGACGTTGACCGCGCCGACTTCGACCTGCGGTTTCTCGATGGCTTGCACCAGCAAGTCGACCAGGTCTTCGACGTAGACGAAATCGCGAGTCTGCTCACCGTCACCGAACACGGTGATCGGCAGGCCCTTCTGCGCACGCTCGCTGAAAATGCTGATCACCCCGGAGTACGGCGAGGACGGGTCCTGGCGTGGGCCGAAGATATTGAAGAAGCGAAAAATCACCGGCTCCAGACCATGCTGGCGACGGTAGAAATCAAAGTAAAACTCGCTCGCCAATTTATCCGAAGCGTAGGGCGTCAACGGTGCCTTGGGTGTGTCTTCGTCGATCGACTCGCCTTCGCCATTGTTGCCATAGACCGCTGCGCTGGACGCGTACAGCACGCGCTTGACGCCGGTCTGGCGCATGGCTTCGCAGACATTCAGCGAGCCAATGAAATTGCTCTGGTGAGTCTTCACCGGATCATCCACCGACGCCTGCACCGACGCCACCGCCGCCAGGTGTGCCACAGCGCTGCAACCGAGCATCGCCTGCGCGACCAGCGCGGCATCGGCGACATCGCCCACGATCAGTTCGACGCCGGGTTTGTCCAGCGGCAAGTTGCTGCGTTTGCCGGTGGAGAGGTCATCGAGAATGCGCACCGAATGGCCCTTGGCGAGCAAGGCATCGGTGAGGTGCGAGCCGATGAAACCGGCGCCGCCGGTGATTAAAACAGGGCCGTCAGCCATGGCGATAAAACCTATCCAGTAAGCCCGGGAGTGCCGCACGCCAGGCGCGGGGCTTGATCCCGAAAGTGTGCAGAATTTTCTTGCAGGCCAGCACCGCGTGTTGCGGCTCTTCGGCGGCGTCCGGTCGCGCGGCGTGAGCCTGGGCGGTCGGCGCTTCGATGGCCAGCGGATGCAGCGCGCGTGCTTCGGTGAGGATCGCCTGCCCAAGCGCCAGCGGCGTGGTCGCCTCATGACCGGCGTAATGGTAGGTGCCCCACAGCGGCGCCGAGCAATCGAGTTGCTTGAGGACCGAGATGATCACCCGGGCGGCATCATCCACCGGCGTCGGATTGCCCCGACGATCGTCGGCCATCAGCAATTCTTCAGGCAGTTCGGCGCGGCCGAGGAAACGCCCGAGGGTGCCGTCGGGGCTGTCATCCAGCAGCCAGCCGAATCGCAGCAACACGTGTTGCGGGCAGGTGGCGCGCACGCTTTGTTCGATCCGCCACAAGGCCTGACCGCGCAGACCCAAGGGCACCGGTTCGTCTTTTTCGCTGTAGGCCGTCGCCCGGGAGCCATCGAACACCCGATAGCTCGACGGTTGCAGCAGCACAATGTTGTGATGCTGGCACAGTTCGGCCAGACGCTCGATCGCCCGTTCCTGCCCGGCCAGACGCTGTTCGCTGACCGTCTCCGCCTGAAACCAGTCGAAGTAATAGGCGAGGTTGATCAACGCGTCCGGACGGGTATCGTCGAGCAGTTGCGTCAGGGTCGCGGCGTCCCAGCCGTCTTGCGGTGGGCGGGGGGCGAGGAAGCCGATGTCTTCCTCCGCACCGAGGCGAATCAGCGCCTGCCCAAGGGCATTTCCGCCGCCCAGTAACATAAGGCGCATTCGCATAGAGTCAGCAGGCCCAGTCTGATTGAAACAATGGCTTTATCGACACCGCTCGCGGGCGATGCCGTCGATAGTTGCCGGAATCGTTGCATTTTGCGGGTTTAGTGCGCAACCGTCATCCGTAAAGTGTAGATACCTGAGAACGGCGGCGCCTGTTCCGGCCCTATCGCGAGCAAGCTCGGCTCCTACAGTTAATCTCTGTGAGATACAGATTTTGTGTACGACGCAAATCCACTGTAGGAGCTGAGCTTGCTCGCGAAGGGGCCCGAATGACCACCAGAGGGCTTGAGCGGTACTTGCATCTTCAGCCCTCCGCCCGCATAAATTACTGCATGAATCTGCCAATCCCGACGGACAGCGCCCTGGCAGGCTTCCACCCCGCCGTCAGCGCCTGGTTCAACAACACCTTCCCGACGGTCACCGCCGCCCAGGCCCGGGCGTGGCCGTTGATCCGCCAGCACCGTTCGACCCTGGTCGCCGCACCCACGGGCTCCGGCAAGACCCTCACCGCGTTCCTCGCGGTCATCGACGACCTGGTCCACCGCGCAATGGCCAACGGCGGCCATCTGCCGGATGAAACCCTGGTGGTCTACGTCTCGCCTCTTAAAGCCTTATCCAACGACATACAAATCAACCTGCAAAACCCGCTGGCCGGCATCACCGAGCAGTTACGCGAGATGGGCCTGCCGCAATTGCAGATCAACACCGCCGTGCGTACCGGCGATACCCCGCAAAAAGACCGCTCGGCGATGCGCAAGACCTCGCCGCATATCCTGGTGACCACACCGGAATCCCTTTACGTGCTGTTAGGTTCCGACTCCGGCCGACAAATGCTCAGCACTGCCCGTACGGTGATCGTCGACGAAATTCACGCGATCGCCGCCAGCAAGCGCGGCAGTCACCTGGCCCTGAGCCTCGAGCGGCTGCAAGCGTTATGCGCGCAACCGCTGATGCGGATCGGCCTGTCGGCCACACAAAAACCCATCGAAGCCGTCTCGCAATTTCTGGTGGGCCGTGGTCGCGTGTGCGAAATCATCGACATCGGCCACGCCCGCCCGCGGGATCTGGACATCGAAGTGCCGCCCGTGCCGTTGTCGGCGGTGATGGCCAACGACATCTGGGAACTGGTCTACGACCGCCTCGCCGCCCTCGCCCGCGAACACCGCACCACGCTGATTTTCGTCAACACCCGACGCCTCGCCGAACGCCTGAGCCGTCACTTGAGCGAACGCCTCGGCAAGGAGGCGGTAGCCGCCCACCACGGCAGTCTGGCCAAGGAGTTTCGTCTCGACGCCGAACAGCGGCTCAAGCGCGGCGAGCTGCAAGTGCTGATTGCCACGGCGTCCCTGGAACTGGGGATCGATATCGGCGATGTCGACCTGGTCTGTCAGATTGCTTCGCCGCGTTCGATTGCCGGGTTCCTGCAACGGGTCGGCCGCTCCGGGCACCAGGTCGGCGGCACGCCCAAGGGCCGTTTGTTCGCCACCACCCGCGACGACCTGATCGAATGCGCCGCCCTGCTCGACTGTGTGCGTCGCGGCGAACTCGACACGCTGCTGATCCCCAAGGCACCGCTGGACGTGCTGGCCCAGCAGATCATCGCCGAGGTCAGTTGCCAGGAATGGCACGAGCAGGCACTGCTGGAGATGTTCCGCAACGCCTCGCCCTACCGCGAACTCGACGACAAACACTATCAAGCGCTGCTGCAGATGCTCGCCGAAGGCTACAACGGACGCCTGGGCATCCGTAGCGCTTACCTGCACCGCGACGCCGTGACCCGCACCTTGCGCGGTCGCCGGGGCGCCAAACTGACGGCCGTGACCAGTGGCGGGACGATCCCGGACAACGCCGACTACAGCGTTTTACTCGAACCCCAAGGGCTGAACATCGGCAGCGTCAACGAAGACTTTGCGGTGGAAAGCATCGCCGGGGATGTCTTCCAGTTGGGCAACACCTCCTACCGGATTCTGCGGGTCGAAACCGGCAAGGTCCGGGTCGAAGACGCGCAGGGCCAACCGCCGACCATTCCATTCTGGCTCGGCGAAGCGCCGGGACGCAGCGCTGAACTGTCGTTCGCCGTGGCGCGCCTGCAAGCGCAACTCGATGAGCTGCTCGGCGCCACGCCCGGCAACCTGCAGCCTGCAATCGACTGGCTGACCGACACCCTCGGTCTGAACCTCGCCAGCGCAGAACAACTGGTCGATTACCTGGCCCGTGCGCGCCTGACATTGGGCGCCCTGCCGTCACAAGACACGCTGCTGATGGAGCGGTTTTTCGACGAGTCCGGCGGCACGCAATTGATCATTCACACGCCGTTCGGCAGCCGCATCAACCGCGCCTGGGGCCTGGCCCTGCGCAAGCGTTTCTGCCGCACCTTCAACTTCGAACTGCAGGCTGCCGCCAGCGAAGACGCCATCGTCCTGTCGCTGTCCACCAGCCACAGTTTTGAACTCGATGACGTCTGGCGCTATTTGCACAGCAACAGCGCCGAGCACACCCTGATTCAAGCCGTGCTCGATGCGCCGCTGTTCGGTGTGCGTTGGCGCTGGAATGCCGGGGTCGCGCTGGCGCTGCCGCGCTACAGTGGCGGCCGCAAAGTCCCGCCGCAGATCCAGCGGATGAAAAGCGAAGACCTGATCGCCTGCGTGTTTCCCGACCAGATCGCCTGCGTGGAAAACCTCGCCGGCGAGCGCGAAATTCCCGACCATCCGCTAGTGGAACAGACCCTCGACGATTGCCTGCACGAAGCCATGGACAGCGAAGGCTGGCTGGCGTTGTTACGGCGCATGGAACGTGGCGACATCCGCCTGATCAGCCGCGATTTACCAGCGCCCTCGCCGCTGGCAGCGGAAATTCTCAGTGCCCGGCCCTACACCTTTCTCGACGACGCGCCGCTGGAAGAGCGCCGCACTCAAGCGGTACTCAACCGTCGCTGGAGCGACCCGCAGTCCACCGACGACCTCGGTGCGCTGGATGCGGACGCGATTCAAGCCGTGCGCGAGGAAGCCTGGCCAACGCCGACGGGCGTCGATGAAATGCATGAGGCGTTGATGAGCCTTGCGTGCATCTCCGACGCCGAGGCCCAGGCCAATCCAGACTGGCTCGACTGGCTGAACGCCTTGGCCGGCAGCGGTCGCGCCAGCCGCTTGCAAGTCAATGCCGGGCACGCGCTGTGGTTGGCACTGGAGCGGCTGACCTGTTTGCGGGCGATTTATCCACAAGCGATTTTGCAGCCACCGCTGGAGGCGCTGCCCGGGTTCGATGAAGTCTGGGCGCCGGATGACGCGGTGCTGGAAGTGATTCGTGCGCGGCTCAGTGCGTTCGGTCCGTTGCCGCTGAACGCGATTGCCGAACCGCTCGGTTTACCGGCGACTCAAGTCACCCAGGCGTTGGCGCAACTGGAACGCGAAGGCTATGTGCTGCGCGGTCAATTCACGCCCGGCACAGCTGAAGAAGAATGGTGCGAGCGGCACCTGCTGGCGCGGATTCACCGCTACACCGTCAAGCGGCTGCGGCGGGAAATCGAACCCGTGGCGTTGCAGGATTTCATGCGCTTCCTGTTCGACTGGCAGCACCTGTCCGCCGCAACACAAGGACAAGGCAGCGCAGTGTTGCCCGCGATTGTCGGTCAGTTCGAAGGCTACCCCGCCGCCGCTTCAGCCTGGGACAGCGATATTTTGCCGGCGCGAATAAAAGACTATTCGGCCAGTTGGCTGGATGACCTGTGCCGCAGCGGCAAACTGGTGTGGACTCGCCTGACCGCGCGCAACAAGAGCGCCAGCACGGCGCTGCGCAGCACACCGATTCTGCTGTTGCCGCGCAGTCAGGTCGGGTTGTGGAGCGGGTTGACCGAGCAGACGCCGGTCAGCGAACTGTCGCCGAAGACGCAAAAAGTCTACGAAGCCCTGAGCCAACACGGCGCACTGTTTTTCGATGAGCTGTCTCACGAGGCTCATCTGCTGCGCTCGGAACTGGAAATCGCCTTGCAGGAATTGGTCGGCGCCGGGTTGGTCAATGCCGACAGCTTCGCTGGTCTGCGAGCGCTGATCACCCCGGCCAGCAAACGCCAGAATCGCAGCAGCCGACGCAGGCGCGGAGCGTTTGCCGGCGGGATGGACGATGCCGGGCGCTGGGCCTTGCTGCGACGCGGCGCGCAAACTCCGGTTGTGGACAATAAACGTCCGGCACCGACGCCGACCGACACCCTTGAACACATCGCCATGACCTTGCTCCGGCGCTACGGCGTGGTGTTCTGGCGCTTGCTGGAACGTGAAGCGGATTGGTTGCCGAGCTGGCGGGAATTGCTGCGCACTTTCCATCGCCTGGAAGCTCGCGGCGAGATTCGTGGCGGGCGGTTTGTCAGTGGTTTGGCCGGTGAACAGTTTGCGTTGCCCGAGGCTATTCCATTACTGCGCGAGGTGCGGCGACGGCCGCATGACGGAAGTTTGATTGCCGTGTGCGGGGTTGATCCGCTGAACCTCGCCGGGACGCTTTTACCCGGTGCGAAGGTGCCGGCGTTAGCGAGTAATCGATTGGTGTATCGCGATGGTCTGCCGGCCGCTGCCGAGATTGCCGGCAAGCAGCTTTTTTGGCTGGAGCTGGATCAGCAATCAACTGCCGAGCTGCACAACAAACTGATCCGGCATTGATGTTGTCGGCACTGGCCTCATCGCGAGCAGGCTCGCTCCCACAGGGGAATGCGATCAAATGTGGGAGCGAGCCTGCGCGCGATGAGGCCATCAGCCCCAACACAAATCATTGAGTGCGCGGCTGATCCGGCAGGAACACCGATGAATGCTCCGGTGCAAGTCCATCGTTTTGCATCGACTCGACAGCCTGTCTGGGCATCAACACCTGCTGTGGATAAGTCTGCGCGAAATGCACCCATGGGCTGTTATCCACAAGCTTTTTCAAACGCTGGTTGAACGCCCGACTCACTGCGTACTGTCCTCCTGACACGGTGCGGAACTGTGCCGTCAGCACCACGCCGTTGAGGTCCATCTTGTCGACACCAAACACATCCAGCGGCCCTTGCAGGTTGTACTTGAGGAACGCGTCTTCGCGGATGGAATCACCAGCCTCGCGGATCAACTCGATAGCCTTGTCGACATCGGTGTCGTAGGTGAATTGCACCGAAAAGAACGCATAGGCGAATTGCCGCGATTGATTGGTCACAGCCTTGATCTGACCGAACGGCACCGAGTGCACAAACCCCTTGCCGTCACGCAGGCGCAAGGTGCGGATGGTCAGGCCTTCGACAGTGCCGGCGTGGCCAGAATCGAGCACCACCCAATCGCCAATCGACAACGTGTCTTCGATGATGATGAACAACCCGGTGATCACGTCCTGCACCAGTTGCTGGGAACCGAAGCCGATCGCCAGCCCCACGACACCGGCACCGGCCAGAAAGGGAGCAACGTTGATCCCCAGGTTAGCCATGGTGGTGATCGCGCAGATCACCACCAGGATGATTTTGATCGCGTTGCGCAGCAGCGGCAGGATGGTTTTGACCCGGGTGCTGGGCTGGCGCGCCGAGCGTTTGCTGACGGGTGGTTTCAGGGCTTCCTGAATCGCCGTGTCCAACACCACCCAGACCATCCAGGTCACCAGGAAAATCAAACCGATACGGCTCAGGGAATCGCTGATCGCCCGGCCGACCGAATTGCTCACCGCAAACTCAAACAGCGACACACCCCAGATGCGCCCCAGGACATCGATGAACACAATCGCCAGAGCGATGCGCAGCAACGCGTGCGAAAGGCCGAGAAAGCGCTCTTTGTAGGCACTGCTGCGGCGCACGGCCAACTCATTGCGCGACTTGAACAGGTGATGAAGCGACGTGCTGAGAAACACCGTCGCAATCAGCAACACCGTGGTAAACAGCGCACAGCGCAGTACTTTCTGGTTGTCATCGCCGATGCCGATCAGGTTGATTACCGACACCAGCACCATCAACAGAATCGGCCAGTACCAGAGCCCGGAAAAGATCCGCAGCATTTCACGCAAGGCTGGCTGACTGAGGCGCTGGGGCAACGGCAAGATGCGGATCAGATGGGCGACCGGACGGCGCATCTTGATCACCAGAAGGCCAAAGGTGACCGAGGCCGCCACCCCGGTAAACACCGCGACACTGCTGGTGAGATTGCCGCCGAGCAGGCGGGCGATCTGCGGGCTGGTCAAGGCGTCGCTCAGGGCCACGAGGAAGCCGATGAAAAACAGCGGACGTGGGCTGTACTGACGAATAATCTGCACCGCCCGGCGTTTGTGGCCGGCGTTGAACAGCACCACCAGCGACAACAGCAACGACGCGGCGAAAATGCCGCTGCTGGTGGCATAGGCGAAACACAATGCCAGCGCCCGGCCGGCGGACACTTGCAGGAAGTGGCTGACATACAGCGTCAGCGGCAAGCTGATAAGCGCCGGAATCGTGTAGGGCAACACATAACCCAGCAAGGCCTGACCGCGCTCGCGAGTCAGCAGCAGGCGGTTCTGGCACAGACGTTTGGCGAGCAGCCCGCCAAACAACCAGAGCAGCGCGAAAACGCCAATCCATACGCCGGACAACAGCAGGAAATCCCCCGCCACGCTCCAGCTCGAGCGGGACGACGGATGATTGACCAGTTGATCCACCTCAACCGCCGCCCGGTCTGCACGCAGACGCCAGGCGTCCAGCAGGTCCTCGTTGAGATCGAGTTTTCCCTGGACCTCCTCAATGCTCGAACTGATCGCACCCAGCAAACCACCTTGTACCAGCGGTTCGGGGTGTGCCAGCGGTGTCGCGGCGGTGGCCGACACACCCGGCAGTGCGGCAGCCTCCAGCTCATTGCTGCCCAGAATCAGCAATGCCCCCAGTAGTATCGCGGTCTTGAACTTGAACAAACGCGGCGCTCCTGCGAAAGGGTCTGTAAGGAACTGATCGGGGAATTGTAGGCAAGTTCTGTTTTTGGGGTGAAATCAAGGGCTATCCCCTCACCCCAGCCCTCTCCCCAAGGGAGAGGGAGCCTACCGAGGTGCTCTTGGCGCTACATCGACCTGAAATATCGAGTCGCACTCAGGTTTGAAAACAACACAAATCTGCTCCCTTTCCCCCTCGCCCCTGGGGGAGAGGGCTGGGGTGAGGGGGTAGCTTTTGATCTTTGCGCGCAAGGCAAATATCCAATACCCATCTCTGTATTTTTCCACACACCCCAAACCCCCACACTGCGCTCCATCAATCAATCCGAACCCGCTGAAGCCTCGACCCGAGTGGTCGCCGGCCACTAACCGTCGCTCAACCGTCCGTAGTCCCGTCGAAACTTTCTCGCTCGCCCCGCAGTCATCAAAAGACAGCGGTAGTCCGAAGACCATTAGACGGGAGGCGACATGGCGGCGATCCACATCGGTATTTCAGGCTGGCGCTACACGCCCTGGCGGGGGGATTTCTACCCAAAGGGGCTGACCCACAAGCGCGAATTGCAATTCGCCTCACGGGCGGTCAACAGCATCGAAATCAATGGATCGTTTTACGCCCTGCAACGGCCCGAACGTTATGCCCAGTGGTACGCCGAAACCCCGAGGGGCTTCGTTTTCAGCGTCAAGGCCCCGCGTTTCATCACCCACATCAGGCGACTGCGGGAGATCCATAAACCCCTGGCGAATTTCTTTGCGTCCGGGGTGCTGGAACTCAAAGAAAAACTTGGCCCGATCCTCTGGCAATTCCCGCCCAATTTCAAATTCGATGCCGAGCTGTTCGAAACCTTTCTGGAGCAGTTGCCCCACAACACCGAAGAGGCCGCCGCCCTCGCCCGCCAGCATGATTCGCACGTGAACGGTCACGCCAGCCTGAAGGCCTACGGGAAAAAGCCGTTGCGCCATGCCGTAGAAATCAGAAACGAGAGCTTCGTCGACCCCGCCTTCATCCGCCTGCTCAAACGCCACAATGCTGCGCTGGTTATCGCCGACACCGCCGGCAAATGGCCGTACCGCGAAGACCTCACCAGCGACTTCGTTTACCTGCGCCTGCACGGTGCCGAAGAACTCTATGCCAGCGGTTACACCCCCGAGGCTCTGAAACGCTGGGGCGACCGGATCGAGGCCTGGTACCACGGCCAGCAACCGCCCGACCCGCAGCTGATCGCACCCCGGCAAAAGCCCAAGGCGCGCAAGTCCCGTGAGGTGTTTTGCTACTTCGACAACGACATCAAAGTCCGCGCGCCCTTCGATGCCCGCCGCTTGCTGGAGCGCTTTCATCTGGATAAAGACCTCGCCACCCGTCCCGGTGAACGGGCCGCCGAAGGAGTGCTGTCATGAGCATTTCCGAACCGGTCGGCACCACCGACGAACAGCAAACCATCATCACCTCCGTGCGCCGTTTTACCGTGCTGACGGTCAACACGCACAAGGGGTTCACCGCGCTCAATCGGCGTTTCATCCTGCCCGAATTGCGCGAAGCGGTGCGCAGCGTGTCCGCCGACGTGGTGTTTTTGCAGGAAGTCCACGGCACCCACGAGCATCATCCCCAGCGCTACAGCAATTGGCCGGCGATGCCGCAATACGAGTTCCTCGCCGACACACTGTGGCCGCAATTCGCCTATGGGCGCAACGCGGTCTATCCGGCGGGCGATCACGGAAATGCGCTGCTGTCGAAATTCCAGATTATTCGCCACGACAACCTCGACGTTTCCATCAGCGGTCACGAGACCCGCGGCATCCTGCATTGCGTGCTGCGCCTGCCCGGTGACGGCCGGGAAGTGCATGCCATTTGCGTGCATCTGGGACTTCGCGAAACCCACCGGACCGAGCAACTCCAGTTGCTGGCTCAGCGCCTCGAAGAACTGCCGCGCGATGCCCCGGTGATCGTTGCCGGTGACTTCAACGACTGGCGCCAGCGTGCCGATGCACTGCTCACACCCTGCGGTTTACGGGAAGTTTTCGCTGAACTGCACGGCAAACCGGCGCGCAGTTATCCAGCGCGATTGCCGGCGCTGCGCCTTGACCGCATCTACGTGCGCAACCTCAAGGCCAGTCATCCGCAAGTGCTAGCCGCGCGGCCCTGGTCACACCTTTCCGACCATGCACCGCTATCGGTGGAGATCGAGCTATGAGCAGCCCATCGATGGATAAAACCAACGTGGAGCACTTATCCACAACCCCGCCGATCCGTGAACCGGGCGTGGTCGACGTCGAATATGGCTGGCATGGCAACAACCGCGTAGAGCTGCTGGAAAACGGCGAAGCGTATTTCCCTCGGGTGTTCGAGGCCATGCGTCAGGCGAAGACTGAAATCCTGCTGGAAACCTTTATTGTGTTTGAGGACAAAGTCGGCAATGAGCTGCAGGAAGTACTGATCGCCGCCGCTCAACGCGGCGTGCGGATCAGCGCCAGTCTCGATGGCTTTGGCTGCGGTGAACTGAGCACGGGATACCTCTCCGCCCTGAGTGAGGCCGGCGTGCGCATCCAGATTTTCGACCCTGCGCCCAAACATCTGGGCATCCGCACCAACTGGTTCCGCCGCCTGCACCGCAAGATCGTGGTGGTCGACGGCACGATTGCGTTCATCGGCGGCATCAACTTTTCGGCCGACCATCTGGCTGACTTCGGCCCTGAGGCCAAGCAGGATTATTCCGTTGAAGTGCAAGGCCCGGCGGTGGCCGACATCCATCACTTCGCCTTGCTGCAAAGCGGTCGCCCGGCTCGCGCCAAATACTGGTGGCAACGCCGCAGGCAGCGGCGCTCGGAACTGGCATTCACCGATCATGACGGACAGGTTCGCCTGGTGCACCGCGACAACGGCGAGCATCCGACCGACATCGAAGAGGTTTACCGGGAGGTGCTGCGCAGTGCCCAGCGTCGAGTGGTGATCGCCAATGCCTACTTCTTCCCGGGCTATCGACTGCTGCGCGAGATCCGCAACGCAGCGCGCCGTGGCGTCGATGTGCGGCTGATCCTGCAAGGTCAGCCCGATATGCTGGTGGCCAAACTTGCCGCGCGCATGACCTATGACTACCTGCTCAAATCCGGCGTGCAGATTTACGAATATTGCGATCGTCCGCTGCACGGCAAGGTCGCGCTGGTGGATGAGGATTGGAGCACAGTCGGCTCGAGCAACCTCGACCCGTTGAGCCTGTCCTTGAACCTGGAAGCCAATGTGTTGATCCGCGATCGCGCCTTCAACCGCGACCTGTTCGAGCGCCTCGAAGACCTGAGTAACAACCATTGCAAGGTCATGTCCGCAGACAAGTCCCCGCGCGGGCGGGTCTGGCACATGACCGTCGGTTTTCTGGTGTTTCACTTCCTGCGGCACTTCCCCGCCTGGGCCGGTTGGCTGCCGGCGCATAAACCGCGCCTGAAACCTTTTTCCCATTCCGCCGGGAGCGACACCTGATGAGCCACTCTGAAACACAACCGGCGGCCCACGCCGACACCCCGCCCAAATCCCGCTGGAGTCGCTGGAAACGGCCGCTGACTATGCTGTTTTTCCTGGCGCTGATCGTGCTGTTCACGATGCTTGCCCAGCGCATTGAATGGGATGAAGTGTTCGACAACCTCGCAGATTTCAAGGTGCGCACACTGATCATCGCGTCCGGCCTGACCCTGGTGAGTTTTCTGGTCTACGCCTGCTTCGACCTGATCGGCCGTACCTACATTCGCCAGGACCTGACGTGGAAGCAGATCCTGCCGGTGGGAATTATCAGCTATGCCTTCAACCTCAATCTGAGCGCGTGGGTCGGCGGTGTTGCCATGCGTTATCGGCTGTATTCGCGACTCGGGGTGAGCAAGGGCAACATCGCGAAAATTCTCGGGTTGAGCCTGGCGACCAACTGGTTCGGTTACATGGTGATTGCCGGTGCGGTGTTCAGCAGTGGGCTGGTGCGAATGCCGCCAGGCTGGAAGCTGAGCACGGGTGCGTTGCAAGGTGTGGGCGTGTTGTTGCTGCTGGTGAGCGCGGGGTATCTGGTGGCGTGTCAGTTTTCCAGGCGGCGGGAATGGGCAATACGCGGGGTGGAAATCAACCTGCCGTCCCTGCGCATGGCAGTGCTGCAACTGGCCCTCGGGGCGCTGAACTGGTCGCTGATGGCGGCGGTGATTTTCACCTTGCTGCCGAACAAGCTGGATTACCCACTGGTGCTTGGGGTGTTGTTGATCAGCGCGATTGCTGGCGTCATCACGCACATTCCTGCCGGGCTTGGTGTGCTGGAGGCGGTGTTCGTGGCGCTGCTGCAACATCAAGCGTCTCGAGGAAGCCTGGTGGCCGGATTGCTGGCCTATCGGGCGATCTATTTCATCCTGCCGCTACTGATTACCCTGGTGATGTACCTGATCGTGGAAGCCAAGGCCAAGTCGTTGCGGATTGCGAAGAAACCTTCTTGAGAATGGTGGCAAGGCGGATGCCGCCTTCGCGAGCAGGCTCGCTCCCACATTGGACCGTGATCAAATGTGGGAGCGACGGTGCGACGATTCGACCTGCTCGCGAATGACCGCAAGAACACCGCAAATATTAACTGGATTGAATAATGCTCAACCGCTCGCCCACCACCATTTCGGTGATCCAGTCCACCAGGATCGAGGTGTACGCCTGTTGCGAAACAGGCTCGCTCAAGGCGTGATCGGCGCCGTCGATGATCCGGTGGGTCAGCGAATGAGTCTGCTGACACGCAGCTCGGTAACTCATGATGGTGGCGTGGGGCACATAGTCGTCCGTCTCTGATTCGACCAGCAGCACATCCCCGGTAAATTGCGAACAGGCATGCAGCGCACGATTGCTGTCGGCGCGCACTAACGTGCGCCGGTAATCACGTAAATCGAGCTTGTCCAGGTCCCGTTTGGGCGTGTGCCATTGATCATCGCGATACAGCGCCGGCACCCGCAGCGCCAGCCAGCGCACCGGACGCAATGACGTCAGGATCGAGGCCAGGTAACCACCATAACTGGTGCCGACCACGGCAATCGCCGATGTATCGAGCGCCGGGTGCGCGAGCAAGCGGTCATACGCCGCCAGCAGGTCGCGCAGGTTGTCTTCGCGCGTCACTCGGCTCAGCGCAATACCGGTGCCACCGGTCCCCCCGGTGTGCCCGCGCAAGTCGAACGTCAGGCACACGCAACCCAGACCGGCGATGCCTTTGGCCCGCTCCAGGTCCCGCTCCTGACTGCCGCCCCAACCGTGCACAAAGAGCACGCCGGGCACTTTCGATTTTGGACTGAGAAAAGTCCCGATCATCTGTTCATTGTCGATGTCGATTTGAATGGTTTCGCTTCTAGCCGTCATAGGATTTAACCGTTACGTACTTGAGGAGAAAGTCACTGTTTTGCGCCGGTCCGCGATACACCTCGATGGCGTCCGCCGGCAGCGGCTGGTCGATGTAGGTCTCGACCGACGACACGCGAATGACGCGCATCCCGGGGTCATTGACGAAGCTTTGCAAGGCGGCGACTTCGGCGCTGCTGGCACCGCCCATCCGCCATGACTGCTCGAGCACACCGCTGCGCTGTTTGCCGGTACTGTCCACGCCTTGGGCGATGTCGTAATTGCGCCGCGAGGCGTAGAAACCGGGATAAGCCTCATCCGCGGCACGGTCGAACACTTGCGCCTGACGGATCGCCAGCTGAACATCGTCCGGCAGTTTCAGTTCGAGCAAATCGTCGTAGTGACCCCGCACCACCAGCAGGTTGGACCCTCCATAAACCTGCTCGCCCTGACCGTCTTCGGTCAAGTATTGATCACCGCAATAACTCAGCACCGTGTCGCCGATAAAACTCTGACCGACGCTGTGGGTGATCACGTGGTCCAGGTCCTGCTCCAGCACCACGCCTTCGGTGAACAGCTTTTTGGCCTCGGGTCTGGCGAGGAAGGCATCGAACCGGTCGAGGCTTTTGATCACTTCCTGACCGCGTCCGGCGCAGGCATGAATAGGTTTGATGCGGATCGGGCCGCTGTAGAGCAGATGTTCCGCCGCAGGGCGCGCATCGTCCATGGAAAAAACACTGAGGCCGTCGAGCACCACGCTGCGCACGCGTTCGGAAAACAACGGTGACCAGCCTTCCGGGGCGTGAGCATTTTTGTTGCGCAACCCGTGACTGATGGCTTTGGTGCAGATGAAATCATGGTCGACGTAACCGCCCCACAAATCCTCCGGTCCCTTGACGCCCAATTGCCGGGCGGCATCGACGCCAACAAGCGTCTGGGTTGGCAGCAGATAAAGGTCTCGGCCGTTATGCAGTTTCGGGTCGTAACTGCCGCCGTATTTAAGTCCCAGGACCTGCGCCAGCCAACGCGCCAGCGCACGATTGGTTTCTACTTCGTGGATCGGAGCCTCGGGGCGCACTGAGTGGGCGACCACCAGTTTCTTGCGATTTGCTGGGGTCATGCGTCCCCCTTCAACTGCGCTTGATGAATGTAGTTGAAGGGGTGCAGAGATCAGGCCAAGGAGGGCAGAAGATAAACGTTTTTAAAATCAGCAAGTTACGGAAAGCGTGATGGCACCCTGCCTGTTTGATTCTGCACGACAGCCTTCAAGATTCCGGCATTTTGCACGACTCAAGCCTTCCACCGACCCAATGTGGGAGCGAGCCTGCTCGCGAATGCGTCCTGTCGGTCACTTCAGTGTTGGCTATATTGCCGCTTTCGCGAGCAGGCTCGCTCCCACAGGGGATTTGGAGTGATGCTTCTACCGGGTTGCCGCAGTCGGCGTCACCCCAAACCGTGTCCGGTAATCACTCGGCGCCAACCCGGTAATCTTCTTGAACGTCGCCCGAAAGGCACTCGGATCCTGATAACCCACGGTCCAGGCAATGTGATCGATGGTGCCGTTGGTGAATTCGAGCATTTCCCGGGCCTTGCCGACCCGCAGGTGCTGGCAGTACTCGGTGGGTTTAAGGCCGGTTGCCGCACGAAATCGACGCAGGAACGTGCGCTCTTCCAGCCCTGCCCGCTCGGCCATTGCCGCCAGCGACACATCGGTCGCTCCGGTGCTTTGCAGCCAATGCTGGACCTTGAGAATCGAAGCATCGCCATGGCTGAGAATGGGCGAAAAATTGCTGCCGCATTCACTCGCGCTGTCGCTGTGTTCCACCACCAGAAAACGCGCGGTACTGGTGGCGATGCTCGGCCCCAGCAGACGGTTGACCAATCGCAAGCCCAGTTCGGACCAAGCCATCAGCCCGGCAGTCGTGATCAAGTCGCCGTCGTCTACGATGGGGGTTTCGGCCTTGAGTTTGATCGCCGGGTAACGCTCGGCGAAGGCTTTGGCCGAGGTCCAGTGGGTGGTGGCGCTACGACCGTCGAGCAGGCCACTTTCGGCCAACAGAATCGACCCCACGCAAACCCCGCCGAGTGTCGCGCCATTCGCATGTTGCTGGCGCAGCCAGCGAAACAGCGCCTGCGGTGCCTGGCCTTCGGAAAATCCGGCAATCGACGGCGGGATCAGCACCGCCACCAACGCGCCGTCCGGAGCGGGATGACTGTCATAGACCCGCTTGGGCGCCTGATCGCCATCAACCTGCCAATGGCTGACCCGCAACAACGGCAACTGCGCCGCCCGATGCTCGGTGGCAATCCGGTTCGACACCCCGAACAAGTCCGTCAATCCATGCACCGCCGCCATCTGCGCACCGGGATAAATCAGCACGCCCAACTCGGCGATTGGCCTTTCTGCGTCCATTGTCAGTTTTCCCCCTTCTATTGTCGGTGCGGCCAATCCTCGGACGGCCTGCCAGACCCAATACTTCATTCCACACCAACAAGCACTTCAAGGAAACAGTCATGGCAAAGCAAGCACTCATCGTAGTCGATATCCAAAACGACTACTTCCCCCAAGGCAAGTGGCCGCTGGTCGGCGCCGACGCCGCCGTGGACAATGCCGTTCGTCTGCTCAAGGCCTTCCGCGATACCGGTGATTCGGTGGTACACATCCGCCACGAATTCACCTCCGACGAAGCGCCCTTTTTCACTCCGGGCTCCGAGGGCGCGAAGCTGCACCCTAAAGTCCTCAACCGCGCCGACGAACCGGTCGTGCTCAAACACTTCGTCAACTCCTTCCGCGACACCGAACTACAGTCAATCCTCGACGAGCAAGGCATCAAGGAACTGGTCATCGTCGGCAGCATGAGCCACATGTGTGTCGACGGTATCACCCGTGCGGCTGCGGATCTTGGCTACACCGTTACGGTGATTCATGACGCCTGCGCTACCCGTGATCTGGAGTTCAACGGCGTCACTGTCCCGGCAGCCCAAGTACACGCCGCCTTCATGTCGGCTTTGGGCTTCGCCTATGCAAGCGTGGTGTCCACTGACGAGTTCCTGGCGGCGCATCACTGACCAACGCTTCGGCCTCGGGTGCTGCTATCCGACGCTCCCGCAACAAAGAAGGCCAGTCGCGCGCGCACATGACTGGCCTTTTTTCTGAGACTTACGGCCGAAAAGCCGGATAATGGCGGCCAAATCGTCTAGCCGTTATTCTGGTAATCCCCCATGGAAATCAAGGTCAACTTTCTCGACAACCTTCGACTTGAAGCCAAGTTCGACGACTTCACGGTGGTGGCCGATCAACCTATCCGCTACAAGGGCGATGGCTCGGCACCGGGCCCGTTCGACTACTTCCTGGCTTCGTCGGCGTTGTGTGCGGCTTATTTCGTGAAGCTGTACTGCGACACTCGCAGTATTCCCACCGAAAACATTCGCCTGTCGCAGAACAACATTGTTGATCCGGAAAACCGCTACAACCAGATTTTCAAGATCCAGGTCGAGTTGCCGGCGGATATTTCCGACAAGGACCGCCAGGGCATCCTGCGTTCCATCGACCGGTGTACCGTGAAAAAAGTGGTCCAGGCCGGGCCTGAGTTTGTGATCGAAGAGGTGGAAAACCTCGACGCCGATGCCCAGGCGTTGCTGATGCCTGCGTCTAATTCAGAGGCGCACACCTATATCGCGGGCAAGGATCTGCCGCTGGAGCAGACCATCGCCAATATGTCGGCCATTCTGGCGGACCTGGGCATGAAAATTGAAATCGCCTCGTGGCGCAATATCGTTCCCAACGTGTGGTCGCTGCATATCCGCGATGCGCACTCGCCGATGTGTTTTACCAACGGCAAGGGCGCAACCAAGGAAGGCGCGCTGGCGTCGGCGTTGGGCGAGTTTATCGAGCGACTCAACTGCAACTTCTTCTACAACGATCAGTTCTGGGGCGAAGAGATCGCCAACGCGCCGTTTGTGCATTACCCGGACGAACGCTGGTTCAAGCCTGGCCGTAAAGATGAACTGCCGGCCGAAATCCTCGACGCGTACTGCCTGAAGATTTACAACCGCGACGGAGAGTTGCGTGGCTCCCACCTGATCGACACCAACTCGGGCAATGAAGAGCGCGGCATCTGCTCGCTGCCATACGTGCGCCAGTCGGACGGCGAAGTGGTGTATTTCCCGTCCAACCTGATTGAAAACCTGTTCCTGAGCAACGGCATGAGCGCCGGCAACACGCTGGCCGAAGCCCAGGTGCAATGCCTGTCGGAAATCTTCGAGCGTGCGGTAAAACGCGAAATCATCGAAGGTGAATTTGCACTGCCGGATGTGCCCGCCGATGTGCTGGCGAAATACCCCGGGATACTGGCCGGTATTCAGGCCCTGGAAGAGCAAGGGTTCCCCGTATTGGTGAAGGATGCATCCCTGGGCGGTGAATTCCCGGTGATGTGCGTCACGTTGATGAACCCGCGTACCGGCGGTGTGTTCGCCTCGTTCGGCGCGCACCCGAGCCTGGAAGTGGCGCTGGAGCGCAGCCTGACCGAACTGCTCCAGGGCCGCAGCTTCGAAGGCCTCAACGATTTGCCCCAGCCGACGTTTGAAGGCCATGCGGTGACCGAGCCGAATAACTTCGTCGAGCACTTCATCGATTCCAGCGGCGTGGTTTCGTGGCGTTTCTTCAGCTCCAGGTCCGATTACGAATTCGTGGAGTGGGACTTCTCCGGCCAGGGTGAAAATTCGAATGCTGAAGAAGCCGCGACCTTGTTCGGCATTCTCGAAGGCATGGGCAAGGAAGTGTACATGGCGGTCTACGAGCATATCGGCGCGACGGCATGCCGCATCCTGGTACCGGACTACTCGGAAATCTATCCCGTGGACGATCTGATCTGGGATAACACCAACAAAGCGCTTTTCTTCCGCGCCGATATCCTGAACCTGCATCGCCTGGACGACGACGAGCTGCAAGCGCTGGTTGAGCGCCTGGTGGAAAGTGAGCTGGATGACTACACCGACATCACCTCCTTGATCGGCATCGAATTTGACGACAATACGGCTTGGGGTCAGCTGACGATTCTGGAGTTGAAGCTGCTGATTTATCTCGCCTTGCAGCAATTTGAAGAGGCGAAAGAGGCAGTGGAGATGTTCCTGCAGTACAACGACAACACGGTCGAGCGCGGCTTGTTCTACCAAGCCGTCAACGCGGTGCTGGAGATGAAGCTGGACGAAGACCTGGAACTGGAAGACTACGAGGCCAATTTCCGCCGGATGTTTGGCAACGAACGGATGGATGCAGTGATCGGCTCGGTCGAGGGCAGCGTGCGCTTCCATGGTCTGACGCCGACCAGCATCAAACTGGAAGGGCTCGACAGACACCTGCGCCTGATCGATAGCTACAAGAAACTGCACTCGGCACGGGCCAATGTGACAGCGTTATCCAGTTAATAGCGTCAACAAAAAAGCGAAGCCAGATGGCTTCGCTTTTTTGTTACTGACTGGATAGCTGCTTTTTAGAACGGGATATCGTCATCAAAGCTGTCGAAATCCGGAGCCGGTTGCGGAGCAGCCTGCTGTGGAGCCGGAGCCTGACGCGACTGTTGCGGTGCTGCCGACTGCTGCGGACGCGGAGCCTGTTGGCGTGGGGCCGGGGCGGACTGCTGGTAGTTATTGCCCCCGCCTTGTTGGTCGCCCTGCTGTGGACGGCCGCCCAGCAGTTGCATGGTGCCTTGCATGTCGACCACGATTTCAGTGGTGTAACGCTTGATACCGTCTTTTTCCCACTCGCGAGTCTGCAGCTTGCCTTCGATGTAGACCTGCGAACCTTTACGCAGGTACTCGCCGGCGATTTCGGCAACCTTGCCGAACATCGACACACGGTGCCATTCGGTCTTCTCGACCTTCTGACCGGTTTGCTTGTCGGTCCACTGTTCGCTGGTCGCCAGACTCAGGTTGGTCACGGCGTTACCGTTAGGCAAGTAGCGAACTTCGGGATCCTGGCCGCAAGTGCCGACCAATATGACTTTGTTAACCCCACGGGCCATAACGTTCTCCTAGGCTACGCACGCTGCCCCGGCCGGGTTGTTCACCAGGCGTTCAAGGGTGGTGCGATCCAATAGTTCTGTGTCCAATTTGATGTAAATCGCCGCTTCTTCTTCGACGATCACTGCATCTGTTACCCCTACGACGGCCTTCAGGCGCTCGACCAGACCCGCTTCGCGGATCGCCTCGGGCGACAACGGCAAGCGCAGGCTCGTCACGTAGGGAGGTTCGCGCATGGTAACAGCAAAGGCCAGCCAGAGGGCAGCCAGACCGGCGCATCCAAGGAACACAACCGACAGACCGCCATGCTGAAACAGCCAGCCGCCGAGGATGCCGCCCAGTGCCGAACCGAGGAACTGGCTGGTGGAATAAACCCCCATCGCCGTGCCCTTGCCGCCTGCCGGTGAAACCTTGCTGATCAGCGATGGCAACGAAGCTTCCAGCAAGTTGAACGCGGTGAAGAACACCACCGTCCCGATCACCAGGGCCCGCAAGCTGTCGCCGAACTGCCAGAAGAATAGCTCAGTGAGCATCAGCGTCAGCACGGCGCCCAATAAAACTCGTTTCATTTTGCGTTTCTTCTCGCCGTAGATAATGAACGGGATCATGGCGAAGAAGGAAATCAGCAGCGCAGTCAGGTAGACCCACCAGTGCTGCTCTTTAGGCAGTCCGGCTTTTTCGACCAGCGCCAACGGCAACGCAACGAAGCTCGACATCAACATCGCGTGCAACACAAAAATGCCCAGGTCCAGGCGCAGCAAGTCTGGATGCTTGAGCGTCGGGATCAGCGCCTGGCGCGCAACGCCGGATTCGCGGTGCTGCAACGGCCCGGTAGAGCGCGGCACCATGAACATCACAATCACGATGCCGAACAGCGCCATTCCGCCCGTGGCGAGGAACAACCCGGACAGGCCAAAGGCGCGGGTCAGCAACGGTCCTACAACCATCGCGACAGCGAACGACAGACCAATCGTCATGCCGATCATGGCCATGGCTTTGGTCCGATGCTGTTCGCGGGTCAGGTCTGACAGCAATGCCATCACGGCCGCGGAAATCGCCCCGGCGCCTTGCAGGATTCGTCCGGCGATCACGCCCCAGATCGAATCGGCATTGGCCGCCAGTACGCTACCGAGGGCAAAGATGATCAGCCCGAGATAAATCACCGGACGGCGACCGATGCGGTCGGAAATGAAGCCGAAAGGAATTTGAAAGATCGCCTGGGTCAGGCCGTAAGCGCCAATCGCCAGCCCGATGAGGGCCGGGGTCGCTCCCGCCAGGTCCATCCCATAGGTCGCCAGTACCGGCAACACCATGAACATGCCAAGCATACGGAAGGCGAACACCAGGGCCAGACCGCTTGCTGCGCGGGTCTCACTGCCACTCATGCGTTCGCTGTGGGGATCGTGCATGGAAAAACCTCATGTGAACCGGCGGCGATTCTACCAGTCCCATCGATTGACGGGGTATATCGCGACGCTTTGACGCGCTCTGCTGACAGAGTCTTCATGCAAGGCTGCCACCCGCTCATTTGATAGTGTGCATCCATCCAGTATTTGGCCGTATACTCCTACGTTTTCGACGCCCGCCGAGCGAGGCCACTTTGGACAAGATCCTGATTCGTGGGGCCCGAACCCACAACCTGAAGAACATCGACCTGACCCTGCCCAGGGACAAACTGATCGTCATCACCGGCCTGTCCGGCTCCGGAAAATCATCCCTGGCATTCGACACGCTGTACGCCGAAGGTCAGCGCCGCTACGTCGAATCGCTATCGGCCTACGCGCGGCAATTTTTGTCGATGATGGAAAAGCCTGACGTCGACACCATCGAAGGTTTGTCGCCAGCCATTTCCATCGAGCAGAAATCGACCTCGCACAACCCGCGTTCGACGGTCGGCACCATCACCGAAATCTACGATTACCTGCGCCTGCTTTACGCTCGCGTGGGTATTCCGCGTTGCCCGGATCACGACATTCCGCTGGAAGCCCAGACCGTCAGCCAAATGGTCGACTTGGTGCTCGCCCAACCGGAGGGCAGCAAGCTTATGCTGTTAGCGCCGGTGATTCGCGAGCGTAAAGGCGAACACCTTTCGGTCTTCGAAGAACTGCGCGCCCAAGGTTTTGTGCGAGCCCGGGTCAACGGCCGGCTCTGCGAGCTGGACGAATTGCCGAAGCTGGATAAGCAGAAGAAGCACTCGATCGATGTGGTGGTCGACCGCTTCAAGGTGCGCGCCGACCTGCAACAGCGCCTGGCCGAGTCGTTCGAGACCGCTTTGAAGCTCGCGGACGGCATCGCCCTGGTCGCGCCGATGGACGACGAGCCCGGTGAAGAAATCATCTTCTCCGCACGCTTCGCCTGCCCAATCTGCGGTCATGCCATCAGTGAGCTGGAACCCAAGCTGTTCTCCTTCAACAACCCGGCCGGCGCTTGCCCGACGTGCGATGGCCTGGGGGTCAAGCAGTTCTTCGACATCAAGCGATTGGTCAATGGTGAACTGACGCTCGCGGAAGGCGCGATTCGTGGCTGGGACCGGCGCAACGTCTATTACTTCCAGATGCTTGGCTCGTTGGCATCCCACTACAAGTTCAGTCTGGAAGTACCGTTCAACGAACTGCCGGCCGATCAGCAGAAGTTCATCCTGCACGGCAGCGGCTCGCAGAACGTCGACTTCAAATACCTGAACGACCGCGGCGATATCGTCAAACGTTCGCACCCGTTCGAAGGCATCGTGCCGAATCTGGAACGTCGCTACCGTGAAACCGAGTCGGCTTCTGTGCGTGAAGAGCTGGCCAAGTTCCTCAGCACCCAGCCTTGCCCGGATTGCCGTGGTACTCGTCTGCGTCGTGAGGCGCGGCATGTTTGGGTGGGCGAGAAGACGCTGCCGGCGGTGACCAATCTGCCGATTGGCGATGCCTGTGAATATTTCGGCGTGCTGAAACTCACCGGCCGCCGTGGCGAAATTGCCGACAAGATTCTCAAGGAGATTCGCGAGCGACTGCAGTTCCTGGTCAACGTTGGCCTGGACTATTTGTCACTGGATCGCAGTGCGGACACGTTGTCCGGTGGTGAAGCGCAGCGTATCCGTCTGGCCAGCCAGATCGGCGCCGGCCTGGTGGGCGTTCTGTACATTCTCGACGAACCATCGATTGGCCTGCATCAACGAGACAACGATCGGTTGCTCGGCACCCTCAAGCACCTGCGGGATATCGGCAACACGGTGATCGTGGTCGAGCACGATGAAGATGCGATTCGCCTGGCTGACTACGTGGTGGATATCGGTCCTGGTGCGGGCGTGCATGGCGGGCATATCGTCGCCGAAGGTACGCCGGCTGAGGTCATGGCTCATCCAGACTCGTTGACCGGCAAGTACTTGTCGGGTCGGGTGAAGATCGCCGTTCCGGCCAAACGCACGCCGCGCAACAAGAAGCTGTCGCTGTCCCTCAAGGGCGCTCGTGGCAACAACTTGCGCGATGTCGATCTGGACATTCCGATCGGTTTGCTGACCTGCGTGACCGGCGTGTCTGGCTCGGGCAAGTCGACGCTGATCAACAACACCTTGTTCCCGCTTAGCGCTACCGCATTGAACGGCGCGACAACACTCGAAGCAGCCGCTCACGACAGCATCAAAGGTCTGGAGCATCTGGATAAAGTTGTCGACATCGATCAGAGCCCGATCGGTCGAACGCCGCGCTCCAACCCGGCGACCTACACCGGGTTGTTCACACCGATTCGCGAACTGTTCGCCGGTGTGCCGGAGTCCCGCTCCCGCGGTTATGGTCCTGGACGCTTCTCCTTCAACGTGAAGGGCGGACGTTGCGAAGCGTGTCAGGGCGATGGCCTGATCAAGGTGGAAATGCACTTTCTGCCGGACATCTATGTCCCGTGCGACGTCTGCAAGAGCAAGCGCTACAACCGCGAGACGCTGGAGATCAAGTACAAGGGCAAGAGCATCCACGAAACCCTCGAGATGACGATCGAGGAAGCGCGGGTGTTCTTCGACGCGGTTCCGGCCCTGGCGCGCAAGCTTCAGACGCTGATGGATGTCGGTCTGTCGTACATCAAGCTCGGCCAGTCAGCGACCACGCTGTCGGGTGGTGAAGCCCAACGGGTGAAACTGTCCCGCGAACTGTCCAAGCGCGATACTGGCAAGACGCTGTATATCCTCGATGAGCCGACGACCGGCCTGCACTTCGCGGATATTCAGCAGCTGCTTGACGTACTGCATCGATTGCGCGACCACGGCAACACCGTGGTAGTGATCGAACACAACCTTGATGTAATCAAAACAGCCGACTGGCTGGTGGACCTCGGGCCGGAAGGCGGTTCCAAGGGCGGCCAGATCATTGCAGTCGGTACGCCGGAGGAAGTGTCGGAGATGAAGCAATCTCATACAGGCTTCTACCTCAAGCCGCTGTTGGCACGCGACAAGGCCTGAATCACGGCCATGAAAAAGCCCCTGTCACTTTCTCGGTGACAGGGGCTTTTTTGTATCCGGTGCAATCAGGCATGCGATTGCAGGTAATTTTCCAGACCGATCAGCTTGATCAGGCCCATCTGCTTTTCAAGCCAGTAGGTGTGGTCTTCTTCGGTGTCATGCAATTGAACCCGCAGCATCTCGCGACTGACATAATCCTTGTGCTGTTCGCAGAGCTTTATGCCCTTGCAGAGCGCGGCGCGGACTTTGTATTCAAGTCGCAGATCAGCGGCAAGCATGTCCGGCACGGTAGTGCCGACATCAAGGTCGTCCGGGCGCATGCGCGGCGTACCTTCGAGCATCAGAATTCGGCGCATCAGGGCATCAGCGTGCCCGGCTTCTTCTTCCATCTCGTGGTTGATACGTTCGTAGAGCTTGGTGAAACCCCAGTCCTCATACATCCGCGAATGGACGAAATATTGATCACGCGCCGCCAGTTCGCCGGTCAGCAACGTGTTGAGGTAATCGATTACGTCTGGGTGGCCTTGCATCGCCCTACATCTCCCTGCTTGAAAGTCTGTAGTTTGAACCACGCAGACTGTTTGGTCACTCTGCTTGCGTGATAAAAGCGAAGATATTCTGAGAAAAGTGGTTTAAATAACGCAAAAACCGCCCAAATGAGGGCGGTTCTGCTTCTCGTTTAGACTTCGTTAAGCTGTACGTTGAGCAGCTTTGCGATTGCTTCTCCATACGCCGGATCGGCTTTGTAGAAATGCTGCAATTGGCGATCAACCACATCACTGGAGACCCCGGCCATTGCGCCTGCAATGTTGCTGACCAAGAGCGCTTTCTGCTCATCGCTCATCAAACGGAACAACGCACCGGCGTGGCTGTAGTAGTCGGTATCCTCACGGTGATCGTAGCGATCAGCCGCACCGCTCAGCGCCAGTGCTGGCTCTGCATAGCGAGGTGCTTGCTTCGGCGATTCGATGTAGCTGTTCGGCTCGTAGTTGGGTGTTGCACCGCCATTGCTGCCAAACGCCATCGAACCGTCGCGCTGATAGCTGTTCACCGGACTGCGAGGCGCGTTTACCGGCAGCTGCTGGTGATTGGTGCCAATGCGGTAGCGGTGAGCATCTGCGTAAGCGAACACTCGACCTTGCAGCATTCGGTCAGGCGACAAGCCGACACCCGGGACCATGTTGCTCGGACCGAAAGCGGCTTGCTCGACTTCAGCAAAATAGTTCTGCGGGTTGCGGTTGAGCTCCAATTCGCCCACTTCGATCAGCGGAAACTCTTTCTGCGACCAGGTCTTGGTCACGTCAAACGGGTTTTCGTAGTGCGCTGCGGCCTGAGCCTCAGTCATGATCTGGACGCACACGCGCCATTTCGGGAAATCACCGCGCTCGATCGCGCCGAACAGATCACGCTGTGCGTAATCCGGATCGGTACCAGCCAGGCGTGCCGCGTCTGCTGGCGCCAGGTTTTTAATCCCTTGCTTGGTTTTGTAGTGCCATTTCACCCAGTGACGTTCGCCATTGGCGTTAATCAGGCTGTAGGTGTGGCTGCCGAAGCCGTGCATGTGACGGTAGCCATCGGGGATGCCACGGTCCGAGAACAGAATGGTGACCTGATGCAGCGCCTCAGGTGAGTGGGACCAGAAGTCCCACATCATTTGCGCGCTTTTCAGATTGCTTTGTGGCAGACGTTTTTGGGTGTGAATAAAGTCGGGGAATTTCAAAGGATCGCGGATGAAGAACACTGGCGTGTTGTTGCCGACGATGTCCCAGTTACCTTCTTCGGTGTAGAACTTCAGGGCGAAACCACGAGGATCGCGCTCGGTGTCCGCCGAACCGCGCTCACCGCCAACGGTGGAAAACCGCAGGAAGGTTGGGGTTTGCTTGCCGACAGATTCGAACAGCTTGGCGCTGGTGTACTCGGTGATGTCCCGAGTTACGGTGAACGTACCGTAAGCACCAGAACCTTTGGCATGTACGCGACGCTCAGGGATGTTTTCACGGTTGAAGTGGGCAAGCTTCTCGATCAGGTGAAAGTCATCGAGCAGCAGCGGGCCACGAGGGCCGGCGGAACGGGAATTCTGGTTATCAGCGACAGGAGCGCCACTGGCGGTGGTAAGTGTTTTATTTTGGCTCATGCGATGTCTTCCTCTGTCAGTCTTTCCTACTGCCGGCTAATCGGCTGAAAAGGAGTATTGACCATCAACATGACACCATCAAATTCATTAAATTGTGAGAATCGATAGATAAATACTAATGAGGATTTATCGACTAGGCTTTTCGATACTTTTTCGAGCGCGCACAAAAAACCGGGCACTAGGCCCGGTTCTTCGTTTCAGACTGACGTCTTACTCAGCGGATACAGCTTCACCACCGGCAGGACGATCAACCAACTCGACGTACGCCATAGGCGCGTTGTCGCCAGTGCGGAAACCGCACTTGAGGATGCGCAGGTAGCCACCCTCACGGGTAGCGTAACGCTTGCCCAGGTCGTTGAAGAGCTTACCAACGATAGCTTTCGAACGAGTACGGTCGAAAGCCAGACGGCGGTTAGCCAGGCTGTCTGTCTTGGCCAAAGTGATCAGCGGCTCAGCAACGCGACGCAGTTCTTTAGCTTTCGGCAGTGTAGTTTTGATCAGCTCGTGCTCGAACAGCGACACTGCCATGTTTTGAAACATGGCCTTGCGGTGCGAGCTAGTGCGGCTCAGGTGACGACCACTTTTACGATGACGCATGGTTCATTCCTTACCAAACACAACGTTCGGTGATTACGACGATCAGGCAGTCGCCTTGTCGTCCTTCTTAAGACTTGCAGGCGGCCAGTTGTCGAGGCGCATGCCGAGGGACAGACCGCGGGAGGCCAGAACGTCCTTGATTTCAGTCAAGGATTTCTTGCCAAGGTTCGGAGTCTTCAACAGCTCTACTTCGGTACGCTGAATCAGGTCACCGATGTAGTAGATGTTTTCCGCCTTAAGGCAGTTAGCCGAACGTACAGTCAGTTCCAGATCGTCAACCGGGCGAAGCAGGATCGGATCGATCTCGTCTTCCTGCTCGACAACCACTGGCTCACTGTCACCTTTGAGGTCGACGAACGCAGCCAACTGCTGTTGCAGAATGGTTGCAGCGCGGCGAATTGCCTCTTCAGGATCCAGAGTACCGTTGGTTTCCAGATCAATAACCAGCTTGTCCAGGTTAGTACGCTGTTCGACACGGGCGTTTTCCACCACGTATGCGATACGGCGAACCGGGCTGAACGAAGAGTCAAGCTGCAAGCGACCGATGCTGCGGCTTTCGTCTTCATCGCTCTGACGCGAGTCTGCCGGTTCATAACCACGACCACGAGCTACGGTGAGCTTCATGTTCAGGGCGCCGTTAGACGCCAGGTTAGCGATTACGTGATCGGGGTTAACGATCTCGACATCATGATCCAGCTGAATATCGGCAGCGGTAACCACCCCCGAACCCTTCTTCGACAAGGTCAGCGTAACTTCGTCACGGCCATGCAGCTTGATAGCCAGACCTTTAAGGTTCAACAGGATTTCAATTACGTCTTCCTGTACACCTTCGATGGCGCTGTACTCATGGAGCACACCGTCAATCTCGGCCTCGACTACTGCGCAGCCGGGCATTGAGGACAACAGGATGCGTCGCAGCGCGTTGCCCAGGGTGTGGCCAAAACCACGCTCGAGAGGCTCGAGGGTGATCTTGGCGCGGGTTGGACTGACAACCTGCACATCAATATGGCGGGGTGTCAGGAACTCATTTACCGAAATCTGCATGGATGCACCTATTTTCTAGCCCTTACTTGGAGTAGAGCTCGACAATCAGGCTTTCGTTGATGTCGGCGGACAGATCACTGCGAGCTGGAACGTTCTTGAAAACGCCCGACTTCTTCTCAGTGTCTACTTCTACCCATTCTACGCGGCCACGTTGGGCACACAGATCGAGAGCTTGGACAATGCGAAGTTGGTTCTTTGCTTTCTCGCGAATCGCGACCACGTCACCAGCACGAACCTGGTACGACGGCACGTTTACGGTTTGACCGTTAACGCTTACGGATTTGTGCGATACCAGCTGACGGGATTCGGCACGAGTAGAGCCAAAACCCATACGGTATACAACGTTGTCCAGACGGCATTCGAGCAGTTGCAACAGGTTTTCGCCAGTTGCACCTTTCTTGCCAGCAGCTTCTTTGTAGTAGCCGCTGAATTGACGCTCGAGAACGCCGTAGATACGACGGACCTTCTGCTTTTCACGCAGTTGGGTGCCGTAATCGGACTGGCGACCGCGGCGTTGGCCGTGGATACCAGGTGCTGCTTCAATGTTGCACTTCGATTCGATCGCGCGCACGCCGCTCTTCAAGAAGAGATCGGTGCCTTCGCGACGAGCGAGTTTGCATTTTGGACCAATGTAACGAGCCATTCTTTACAATCTCCTGGATTACACGCGGCGCTTCTTCGGCGGACGGCACCCGTTGTGCGGGATTGGCGTCACGTCGGTGATGCTGGCGATCTTGTAGCCACAGCCGTTCAAAGCGCGGACTGCAGATTCACGACCTGGACCTGGACCTTTGACGTTAACGTCGAGGTTTTTCAGGCCGTATTCCAGCGCAGCTTGACCAGCACGTTCAGCAGCTACTTGAGCAGCAAACGGGGTGGACTTGCGGGAACCGCGGAAACCCGAACCACCGGAGGTAGCCCAGGAAAGAGCGTTGCCTTGACGGTCGGTGATGGTCACGATTGTGTTGTTAAAAGATGCATGGATGTGGGCAATGCCATCAACCACTGTCTTTTTAACTTTTTTACGAGGACGAGCAGCAGGTTTAGCCATGATTAATTTCCTGTCGATTCGCTGGGGCGATTACTTGCGGATCGGCTTACGCGGACCTTTACGGGTACGCGCGTTAGTCTTGGTACGCTGACCGCGCACTGGAAGACCACGACGATGACGCAGACCGCGATAGCAACCGAGGTCCATCAAACGCTTGATTTTCATGTTGATTTCGCGACGCAGGTCACCTTCAGTGGTGAACTTCGCCACTTCGCCACGCAGCTGTTCAATCTGCTCGTCGCTCAGATCTTTGATCTTTGCGGCTGGGTTTACCCCAGTCACTGCACAGATCTTCTGTGCAGTAGTGCGACCAACACCATAGATGTAGGTCAGCGAGATAACAGTATGCTTGTTATCTGGAATGTTAACGCCTGCAATACGGGCCATTCAGTGGGACTCCAATTGACAGCTACCTACGCCCCG
This sequence comes from Pseudomonas sp. LS2P72, assembly GCF_054897865.1. Classification (NCBI taxonomy): domain Bacteria; kingdom Pseudomonadati; phylum Pseudomonadota; class Gammaproteobacteria; order Pseudomonadales; family Pseudomonadaceae; genus Pseudomonas; species Pseudomonas sp. LS2P72. The sequence goes on along the minus strand of NZ_CM142708.1, from coordinate 1,222,967 downwards.
GAAGCCAAGAAATAGGGCGCGAGATAATATCGCTGTAATAACAAATAATCAACCCGGCAGCGCACTAGCTGCCGGGCTTGAAGCACAATCACACTCAGCCTTGGCGCTGTTTGTGACGCGGTTCCGCGCTGCAAATTACTCGAACAACACCTTCGCGGCGAATAATCTTGCAGTTACGGCACAGCTTTTTCACCGATGCACGAACTTTCATCACCAACTCCTCGAACCTTATGGGTACTCAGCGCAACATGCCGCTGCCGTAACCCTTCAGGTTGGCTTTCTTCATCAGGGATTCGTACTGGTGCGAAACGAGGTGCGATTGTACTTGAGACATGAAGTCCATCACAACCACGACCACGATCAGCAACGAGGTCCCGCCAAGGTAGAACGGAACGTTTGCTGCAACCACCAGGAACTGGGGCAACAGGCACACGGCCGTCATATATAGAGCACCGAACAGGGTCAAACGAGTCAGAACGCCATCAATGTAGCGCGCAGACTGCTCACCTGGACGGATGCCCGGAATAAAGGCACCGGACTTCTTCAGGTTTTCCGCTACGTCTTTCGGATTGAACATCAACGCCGTATAGAAGAAGCAGAAGAAAATAATCCCTGCACTAAACAGCAGAATATTCAACGGCTGACCAGGAGCGATCGACTGCGAGATGTCCTGCAGCCAGCCCATACCTTCAGACTGACCAAACCAGGTACCCAACGAAGCCGGGAACAGCAAAATGCTGCTCGCGAAAATGGCTGGAATAACACCGGCCATGTTCACCTTCAACGGCAAGTGGCTGGTCTGCGCAGCAAAGACCTTACGGCCCTGCTGACGCTTGGCGTAATGAACAGCAATACGACGCTGACCACGCTCAATGAACACCACGAAACCGATAATCGCTACTGCCAGCAAACCGATGGCAACCAGGGCAAAAATGTTGATATCACCCTGACGCGCAGACTCGAAAGACTGCCCGATCGCTCTCGGAAGACCGGCGACGATACCTGCGAAAATCAACATCGAGATACCGTTGCCAACACCACGCTCAGTAATCTGCTCACCCAGCCACATCATGAACATCGCACCAGCCACAAAAGTGGATACCGCGACGAAATGGAAGCCAAAGTCACCAGTGAACGAAACGCCCTGCCCCGCCAGACCAATGGACATGCCAATTGCCTGAACGAGAGCGAGGACGACAGTGCCGTAGCGGGTGTACTGAGCAATCTTGCGACGCCCAGCTTCACCTTCCTTCTTCAACTGTTCCAACTGCGGGCTGACGGCGGTCATCAGCTGCATGATGATCGATGCCGAAATGTACGGCATGATCCCCAGTGCAAAGATGCTCATCCGTTCCAGCGCGCCGCCGGAAAACATGTTGAACAAGCTAAGAATGGTCCCCTCATTCTGTCGAAACAGGTCCGCGAGTCGGTCCGGGTTGATACCTGGAACCGGGATGTGTGCGCCTATTCGGTAGACGATAATCGCCAAGAATAGAAAACGCAGACGAGCCCAGAGTTCAGACATACCGCCTTTGCCGAGCGCAGAGAGAGCACCTTGCTTAGCCATTTATTCCTCGAACTTGCCGCCAGCTGCTTCGATAGCCGCACGCGCACCTTTGGTGGCGCCGATTCCCTTTCCGATGGTAACAGCGCGAGTAACTTCGCCGGACAGCATGATTTTCACACGCTGTACGTTGACGTTGATCACGTTGGCATCTTTCAGGGACTGCACGGTGACGATGTCGCCTTCCACTTTAGCCAGCTCGGACAAACGCACTTCTGCGCGGTCCATGGCTTTCAGGGAAACGAAACCGAACTTCGGCAGGCGACGATGCAGCGGCTGTTGACCGCCTTCAAAGCCTGGAGCAATGGTGCCACCGGAGCGGGAGGACTGACCTTTGTGGCCACGGCCACCGGTCTTGCCCAAACCACTACCGATACCACGGCCCGGACGATGCTTTTCGCGACGGGAACCCGGCGCTGGACTCAGATCATTGAGTTTCATCGATTAACCCTCGACACGCAGCATGTAGTAAGCCTTGTTGATCATCCCGCGATTCTCGGGAGTATCAAGTACTTCTACAGTGTGACCGATGCGACGCAGACCCAGACCCTTAACGCACAATTTGTGGTTAGGGATGCGGCCGGTCATGCTTTTGATCAGCGTAACTTTTACGGTAGCCATGATCAGAAGATCTCCTTGACGCTTTTGCCACGCTTGGCGGCAATGGATTCAGGAGACTGCATAGCTTTCAAACCTTTGAAAGTGGCGTGAACCACGTTTACCGGGTTAGTCGAGCCGTAGCACTTGGCCAGAACGTTCTGAACGCCAGCAACTTCGAGGACAGCACGCATAGCGCCGCCAGCGATGATACCGGTACCTTCAGAAGCAGGCTGCATGTACACCTTCGAAGCGCCGTGACCGGACTTCATTGCGTACTGCAGAGTGGTGCCGTTCAGGTCAACTTGGATCATGTTGCGGCGAGCAGCTTCCATTGCCTTCTGGATCGCAGCAGGCACTTCACGCGACTTGCCACGGCCGAAGCCAACACGCCCTTTACCATCACCCACCACGGTCAACGCGGTGAAAGTGAAGATACGGCCGCCTTTAACGGTTTTGGCTACGCGGTTAACTTGAACCAGCTTCTCGATGTAGCCTTCGTCGCGCTTTTGGTCGTTATTTGACATAACTTAGAACTCCAGCCCAGCTTCACGAGCAGCATCAGCCAGCGCCTTGACGCGGCCGTGGTACTTGAAGCCAGAGCGGTCGAAAGCCACCTGCGAGACGCCAGCGGCTTTAGCACGCGTAGCGACCAGCTGGCCAACCTTAGTGGCCGCGTCGATGTTGCCAGTGGCGCCATCACGCAGTTCTTTATCCAAAGTCGAGGCAGATGCCAGGACTTTGTTGCCGTCGGCCGAAATGACCTGGGCGTAGATGTGCTGCGACGAGCGGAACACGCAGAGACGCACGACTTCGAGTTCGTGCATTTTCAGGCGTGCTTTGCGAGCGCGACGCAGTCGAGTAACTTTTTTGTCGGTCATTTGCTATGCCCTACTTCTTCTTGGCTTCTTTACGACGGACGACTTCGTCCGCGTAGCGCACACCTTTGCCTTTGTACGGCTCTGGTGGACGGAAGTCGCGGATCTCGGCGGCCACTTGACCTACCAGCTGCTTATCGATGCCCTTGATCAGGATATCGGTCTGGCTAGGAGTCTCAGCGGTGATGCCTTCCGGCAGTTCATAATCCACTGGGTGCGAGAAGCCAAGAGCCAGGTTCAGCACTGTGCCTTTTGCTTGCGCTTTGTAACCAACACCGACCAGCTGGAGCTTACGCTCGAAGCCTTGGCTTACGCCTTGGACCATGTTGTTTACCAACGCACGAGTGGTACCAGCCATTGCGCGAGTTTGTTGATCGCCATTGCGAGCAGCGAAACGCAGCTCACCAGCTTCTTCAACAATCTCAACGGACGAATGGATGTTCAGTTCGAGAGTGCCCTTGGCACCCTTCACCGAAAGCTGTTGGCCTGCGAATTTGACTTCGACACCGGCTGGCAGCTTAACGGGGTTCTTAGCGACGCGTGACATGCTTATCCCCCCTTAGAACACAGTGCAAAGAACTTCGCCGCCGACACCGGCAGCGCGCGCAGCACGATCCGTCATCACACCTTTGTTGGTGGAGACGATAGACACACCGAGACCGCCACGAACTTTTGGCAGATCATCGACGGACTTGTACTGACGCAGGCCTGGACGGCTAACGCGCTTCACTTCTTCGATGACCGGACGGCCTTCGAAGTACTTCAGCTCGATGGACAGCAGTGGTTTGATTTCGCTGCTGATCTGATAACCCGCAATGTAACCTTCGTCTTTCAGGACTTTGGCAACAGCTACCTTCAAAGTAGAAGATGGCATGCTTACGACGGACTTTTCAGCCATCTGGGCATTACGGATTCGAGTTAGCATGTCCGCTAACGGGTCCTGCATACTCATGGGCTAGACGCTCCTAATACAAAAAAATTAGCCTTGCGGCTACTACTTGTCGCCGAGCTCATCCATGCGGAAAAAGCACGGGCTCAGGCGAGCCGGGTATTCTAGACACACCCCACAAATGAATCAAGCCCCAAAAGGGGCTTGATTCAAGTTCAAGGTCACCGGTGGTCAGGATCTTGCGACCCCTAACACCGAGACTTTGATAGTGCTTACCAGCTGGCTTTAACCAGACCAGGTACGTCACCACGCATTGCAGCTTCACGCAGTTTGTTACGGCCAAGGCCGAACTTGCGGTAAACGCCGTGTGGACGACCGGTCAGGCGGCAGCGGTTACGCATGCGCGAGGCGCTTGCGTCACGTGGCTGCTTCTGCAGAGCTACTGTAGCTTCCCAACGTGCTTCTGGACTTGCGTTCAGATCAACGATGATAGCTTTCAGTGCTGCACGCTTTTTGGCGTACTTGGCAACCGTGAGCTGACGCTTCAGCTCGCGGTTTTTCATGCTCATCTTGGCCATTTTCCTACTCCAATCAGTTGCGGAACGGGAATTTGAAAGCACGCAACAGGGCGCGACCTTCATCATCGTTCTTGGCAGTGGTGGTCAGGGTAATGTCCAGACCGCGGAGAGCATCGATCTTGTCGTAGTCGATTTCCGGGAAGATGATCTGCTCTTTAACGCCCATGCTGTAGTTACCACGACCATCGAAGGACTTGGCATTCAGGCCGCGGAAGTCGCGAACCCGAGGCAGGGAGATCGACAGCAGACGATCCAGGAACTCGTACATACGCTCACGGCGCAGGGTCACTTTGACGCCGATCGGCCAACCTTCACGGACTTTAAAGCCAGCGATGGATTTCCGAGCGTAGGTCACAACGACTTTCTGGCCGGTGATCTTTTCCAGGTCGGCAACAGCGTGCTCGATGACTTTTTTGTCACCGACCGCTTCGCCCAAACCCATGTTCAGGGTGATTTTTGTAACGCGTGGAACTTCCATCACGTTCGAAAGCTTAAGTTCTTCCTTAAGCTTCGGTGCGATTTCCTTCCAGTAAATCTCTTTTAGTCGTGCCATGGTCTTCTACCTAGCAGTGTTCAAGCATCAACCGCTTTTTGGGTCGACTTGAAGACACGAATTTTCTTGCCGTCTTCTACTTTGAAACCAACGCGGTCAGCCTTGTTGGTTTCGCCGTTGAAAATGGCGACGTTAGAAGCGTCCAGTGGAGCTTCTTTTTCGACGATACCGCCTTGTACGCCCGACGCCGGGTTAGGCTTGGTATGACGCTTAACCAGGTTCAGACCACCAATAACCAGACGGTTATTAGCGAGAACCTTAAGCACCTTACCGCGCTTACCTTTGTCTTTGCCGGCGATCACGATGATCTCGTCGTCACGACGAATCTTTTGCATGTCGGATCTCCTTACAGCACTTCTGGGGCGAGCGAGACGATCTTCATGAACTTCTCAGTACGAAGTTCACGGGTCACTGGCCCAAAGATACGGGTGCCGATCGGCTCTTGCTTGTTGTTCAGAAGAACAGCAGCGTTGCCATCAAAGCGGATAATGGAGCCATCAGCACGGCGTACGCCGTGACGAGTGCGGACTACAACAGCAGTCATCACTTGGCCTTTTTTCACTTTACCGCGAGGAATTGCTTCCTTCACGGTAACTTTGATGATGTCACCGATACCAGCGTAACGACGATGGGAGCCACCCAGCACCTTGATGCACATAACACGGCGAGCGCCGCTGTTATCGGCCACATCGAGCATGGATTGAGTCTGAATCATATAATTTCTCCGACCCCTAGTCCTTAGACTTCCACAGCGCGTTCGAGAACATCAACCAGCGCCCAAGACTTGGTCTTGGCCAAAGGACGAGTTTCACGAATAGTGACTTTGTCGCCGATGTGGCACTGATTGGTTTCGTCGTGCGCGTGCAGCTTAGTCGAACGCTTAACGTATTTACCGTAGATCGGGTGCTTAACGCGACGCTCGATCAGAACGGTGATGGTCTTGTCCATTTTGTCGCTGACAACACGGCCAGTCAGCGTACGGACGGTTTTTTCGGCTTCAGCCATGATTACTTACCTGCCTGCTGTTTGAGCACAGTCTTCACGCGAGCGATGTCACGCTTAACTTGCCGGAGCAGGTGAGACTGCCCCAACTGGCCAGTTGCCTTCTGCATGCGCAGATTGAACTGGTCGCGCAGCAGGCCGAGCAGTTGCTCGTTAAGCTGCGGCGCGTCTTTTTCACGAAGTTCGTTCGCTTTCATCACATCACCGTCCGTTTAACGAAGGCAGTGGCGAGCGGCAGCTTTGCAGCAGCCAAGGCAAAAGCCTCACGCGCCAGCTCTTCAGTAACACCCTCGATTTCATACAGGACTTTGCCTGGCTGAATCTGGGCAACCCAGTACTCCACACTACCCTTACCTTTACCCATCCGAACTTCGAGTGGCTTTTTGGAAATAGGCTTGTCCGGGAATACACGGATCCAGATCTTGCCGCCACGTTTAACGTGACGGGTCAGAGCACGACGCGCTGACTCGATCTGACGAGCGGTGAGACGACCACGAGCTACAGACTTCAGCGCGAACTCGCCGAAGCTGACTTTGCTACCGCGCTGTGCCAGACCACGGTTGTGGCCTGTCATCTGCTTGCGGAACTTCGTACGCTTTGGTTGCAACATTTGGCGTACCCCTTACTTAGCAGCTTTTTTACGAGGCGCTGGTGCTTGTGGTTTCAGTTCTTCTTGGCGACCACCAATTACTTCGCCTTTGAAGATCCAAACCTTTACACCGATCACACCGTAAGTGGTGTGAGCTTCGTAGTTGGCATAGTCGATGTCGGCACGCAGGGTGTGCAGTGGCACACGACCTTCGCGATACCATTCAGTACGTGCGATTTCAGCACCGCCGAGACGACCGCTCACTTGGATTTTGATGCCTTTGGCACCAATGCGCATGGCGTTCTGAACAGCGCGCTTCATAGCGCGACGGAACATTACACGACGCTCCAGCTGCTGAGCTACGCTCTGCGCAACCAGCATACCGTCGAGTTCCGGCTTGCGGATCTCTTCGATATTGATGTGCACAGGCACACCCATTTGCTTGGTCAGGTCCTGACGCAGTTTCTCAACATCTTCACCTTTCTTCCCGATAACGATACCTGGACGAGCGGTGTGGATGGTGATACGTGCAGTCTGAGCCGGACGATGGATATCGATACGGCTTACGGACGCGCTTTTTAGTTTGTCTTGGAGATACTCGCGCACCTTCAGATCAGCGAACAAATAGTCCGCATAAGTCCGACCGTCTGCGTACCAGACGGAGGTGTGCTCCTTGACGATTCCCAGGCGAATGCCAATGGGATGTACTTTCTGACCCATCTCTTCGACTCCGTTACTTGTCAGCAACCTTGACAGTGATATGGCAAGACCGCTTGACGATGCGATCAGCACGGCCTTTGGCACGTGGCATGATTCGCTTCAGCGAACGCCCTTCGTTGACGAAAACGGTGCTGACTTTAAGGTCATCAACGTCTGCGCCTTCGTTATGCTCGGCGTTGGCTACGGCCGACTCCAGCACTTTCTTCATGATCTCGGCGGCTTTCTTACTGCTGAAAGCCAACAGGTTGAGCGCTTCGCCCACCTTCTTCCCGCGGATCTGGTCGGCGACCAAGCGGGCTTTCTGGGCGGAGATTCGAGCGCCCGACAACTTAGCGGCTACTTCCATCGTTCCTTACCCCTTAACGCTTGGCTTTCTTGTCTGCCACGTGCCCACGATATGTGCGGGTACCGGCAAACTCGCCCAGTTTGTGGCCGACCATGTCTTCGTTCACGAGAACTGGAACATGTTGACGACCGTTATGAACTGCAATGGTCAAACCGACCATTTGTGGCAGGATCATCGAACGACGCGACCAGGTTTTAACTGGTTTGCGATCGTTCTTTTCCGCCGCCACTTCGATCTTCTTCAGTAGGTGAAGATCAATAAAAGGACCTTTTTTCAGAGAACGTGGCACTGTCGTATCCCTCTATTTACTTGCGACGACGGACGATCATTTTGTCGGTACGCTTATTACCACGAGTCTTCGCGCCCTTAGTCGGGAAGCCCCATGGCGATACCGGATGACGACCACCAGAGGTACGACCTTCACCACCACCATGTGGGTGGTCAACCGGGTTCATGGCAACACCACGAACGGTTGGGCGAACGCCACGCCAGCGTTTGGCACCAGCTTTACCCAGCGAACGCAGGCTGTGCTCGGAGTTCGAGACTTCACCCAGGGTCGCGCGGCATTCAGCCAGCACTTTACGCATCTCACCAGAACGCAGACGCAGGGTCACGTAGACACCTTCACGAGCGATCAGCTGAGCCGAAGCACCAGCGGAACGAGCGATTTGCGCGCCTTTACCTGGCTTCAATTCGATGCCGTGTACGGTGCTACCAACTGGAATGTTACGCAGTTGCAGAGCGTTGCCCGGCTTGATCGGTGCCAGAGCACCTGCGATCAGCTGGTCGCCAGCACTCACGCCTTTAGGGGCGATGATGTAGCGACGCTCGCCATCTGCGTACAGCAGCAGAGCGATGTGAGCAGTACGGTTTGGATCGTATTCAATACGCTCGACAGTGGCAGAGATGCCATCTTTGTCGTTGCGACGGAAATCGACCAGACGATAATGCTGCTTATGGCCACCACCGATGTGACGAGTGGTAATACGACCATTGTTGTTACGACCACCAGTCTTCGATTTTTTCTCGAGCAGCGGTGCGTGAGGAGCGCCTTTATGCAGCTCCTGGTTGACCACCTTGACCACAAAACGGCGGCCAGGGGAAGTCGGTTTGCATTTAACGATTGCCATGATGCACCCCTTCCTTACTCAGCACTGCTGCTGAAATCGAGATCTTGGCCTGGCTGAAGGGAGATAACTGCCTTCTTCCAGTCATTACGCTTGCCCAGACCGCGAGCAGTGCGCTTGCTCTTACCCAGAACATTCAGGGTAGTAACACGCTCTACTTTCACGCTGAACAGGCTTTCGACGGCCTTCTTGATTTCCAGCTTGGTTGCGTCAGTTGCAACCTTGAAAACGAACTGGCCTTTCTTGTCAGCCAGAACCGTAGCCTTCTCGGAAACGTGCGGGCCAAGCAGAACTTTAAATACGCGTTCCTGGTTCATCCCAGCAGCTCCTCGAATTTCTTCACGGCCGACACGGTGATCAACACCTTGTCGTATGCGATCAGACTAACTGGATCGGAACCTTGCACGTCACGTACATCAACGTGTGGCAGGTTACGAGCAGCCAGGTACAGGTTCTGATCAACTACTTCAGACACGATCAAGACGTCAGTCAGGCCCATGCCGGTCAGTTTGTTCAGCAGATCTTTGGTCTTCGGTGCATCAACAGCGAAGTCCTGAACCACAACCAGACGATCAGTACGCACCAGCTCAGCAAGGATGGAACGCATTGCTGCGCGATACATCTTCTTGTTCAGCTTCTGGGTGTGATCCTGAGGACGAGCTGCGAAAGTGGTACCGCCGCCACGCCAGATTGGGCTACGGATAGTACCCGCACGAGCACGGCCAGTACCTTTCTGACGCCATGGGCGCTTACCGCCACCACGAACGTCGGAACGGGTCTTTTGCTGCTTGCTACCTTGACGGCCGCCGGCCATGTAGGCCACGACTGCTTGGTGAACCAGCGTCTCGTTGAATTCGCCGCCAAATGTCAGTTCGGAAACTTCGATCGCTTGAGCGTCATTTACATTTAATTGCATGTCAGCTTCCCCTTAACCGCGAGCCTTGGCTGCTGGACGTACAACCAAGTTGCCGCCAGTAGCGCCAGGAACAGCGCCCTTGACCAACAACAGATTGCGTTCAGCGTCCACGCGCACTACTTCGAGGGACTGCACGGTCACGCGCTCAGCGCCCATATGACCGGACATTTTTTTGCCCTTGAATACACGACCAGGAGTCTGGCACTGGCCGATAGAGCCTGGAACGCGGTGGGATACGGAGTTACCGTGGGTATTATCTTGCCCGCGGAAATTCCAACGCTTGATCGTACCCTGGAAGCCTTTACCTTTGGACTGACCGGTTACATCAACCAGTTGACCAGCGGCGAAGATTTCAGCGTTGATCAGATCGCCGGCCTGGTACTCGCCTTCTTCAAGACGGAATTCCATTACGGTACGACCAGCGGCAACGTTCGCTTTAGCGAAGTGGCCAGCTTGAGCTGCTGTAACACGCGAAGCACGACGCTCGCCTACAGTGACTTGCACTGCACGATAGCCATCGGTCTCTTCAGTTTTGAACTGGGTGACGCGATTCGGTTCGATCTCAATGACCGTGACCGGAATGGAGACACCTTCTTCGGTGAAAATACGGGTCATACCGCATTTACGACCGACTACACCAATAGTCATGTTGTAAACCTCATGAGTGTACGGGGCTTTCACCCGCTATGGCCGCCCATTTCAGAGCGTTACACGACTAAGACCGAGTCTTAGCCGAGGCTGATCTGCACTTCCACACCGGCCGCAAGATCAAGCTTCATAAGAGCATCAACGGTTTTATCCGTTGGCTGGACGATGTCCAGAACGCGCTTATGAGTACGGATCTCATACTGGTCACGCGCGTCTTTGTTGACGTGCGGGGAGACCAGAACGGTGAACCGCTCTTTACGGGTAGGCAGTGGAATTGGACCACGCACTTGAGCACCAGTACGTTTCGCGGTTTCCACGATTTCCTGGGTGGATTGGTCGATCAGGCGATGGTCAAAAGCCTTCAACCTGATACGGATTTGCTGATTTTGCATTGGATTTCAGACTCCGGCTGCTATTCCCAGCGAGCGCAATACGCCCGTTAAAAGGAGGCGCAATTCTATAGACGGGCTACTACAGTGTCAACCCAATAAAAAAGCCCCCGCTAGGCGGGGGCTTTTTCAAGTCATCACTTATTAAGCGATGATTTTGGCTACGACGCCAGCGCCGACGGTACGACCGCCTTCACGAATAGCGAAACGCAGACCATCTTCCATTGCGATGGTTTTGATCAGGGTGACAACCATTTTGATGTTGTCGCCTGGCATTACCATTTCAACGCCTTCCGGCAGTTCGCAGTTACCGGTCACGTCAGTGGTCCGGAAGTAGAACTGTGGACGGTAGCCTTTGAAGAACGGAGTGTGGCGACCGCCTTCTTCTTTGCTCAACACGTACACTTCAGCTTCGAAGGTAGTGTGCGGCTTAACCGAACCTGGCTTGACCAGAACCTGGCCACGCTCAACGTCGTCACGCTTGGTGCCGCGCAGCAGCACGCCGCAGTTCTCGCCAGCACGACCTTCGTCGAGCAGCTTACGGAACATTTCAACACCGGTGCAGGTGGTGACGGTAGTGTCACGCAGACCAACGATTTCCAGTGGATCCTGAACCTTGACGATACCGCGCTCGATACGGCCAGTTACAACAGTACCGCGACCGGAGATCGAGAATACGTCTTCGATTGGCATCAGGAACGGCTTGTCGATAACACGAACTGGATCCGGGATGTAGCTGTCCAGAGTTTCTACCAGGCGCTTAACAGCGGTGGTACCCATTTCGTTGTCGTCTTGGCCGTTCAGAGCCATCAGAGCCGAACCGATGATGATCGGAGTGTCGTCACCTGGGAAGTCGTAAGTGCTCAGCAGATCGCGCACTTCCATCTCAACCAGTTCCAGCAGCTCAGCGTCGTCAACCATGTCAGCCTTGTTCAGGAAGACAACGATGTACGGAACGCCAACCTGACGGGACAGCAGGATGTGCTCACGGGTTTGTGGCATCGGACCATCAGCGGCCGAGCAAACCAGGATAGCGCCGTCCATTTGAGCAGCACCGGTGATCATGTTCTTCACATAGTCAGCGTGACCTGGGCAGTCAACGTGAGCGTAGTGACGGATCAGCGAGTTGTATTCAACGTGTGCGGTGTTGATGGTGATACCACGAGCCTTTTCTTCCGGAGCGCTGTCGATTTTGTCGAAAGCAACAACGGCCGAACCGAAAATTTCGGAGCAGACGCGAGTCAGAGCAGCGGTCAGCGTGGTTTTACCGTGGTCGACGTGACCGATGGTGCCAACGTTGACGTGCGGGAGGGTACGGTCAAATTTTTCTTTAGCCACGACAATTAACTCCTAGCCTAAAGGGGCTGAATCAGCCTTGTTTTTTGGTAACGGTTTCGACGATGTGCGACGGAGCCGTATTGTATTTTTTGAATTCCATAGAGTAGCTTGCGCGACCTTGGGACATGGAACGGACGTCGGTTGCGTAACCGAACATCTCACCCAGCGGAACTTCGGCGCGAATCACTTTGCCGGAGACCGTGTCTTCCATACCCAGGATCATGCCGCGGCGACGGTTAAGGTCGCCCATCACGTCACCCATATAGTCTTCAGGCGTAACAACCTCTACTGCCATGATCGGCTCAAGCAACTCACCACCGCCCTTCTGGGCCAGTTGCTTGGTCGCCATGGAAGCAGCCACCTTAAACGCCATCTCGTTGGAGTCGACGTCGTGGTAGGAACCATCAAACACGGTAGCCTTCAGGCCGATCAGCGGATAGCCGGCAACAACGCCGTTCTTCATCTGCTCTTCGATACCCTTCTGGATAGCCGGGATGTATTCCTTAGGAACCACACCACCCACTACTTCGTTCAGGAATTGCAGACCTTCCTGACCTTCGTCAGCAGGAGCAAAACGAATCCAGCAGTGACCGAACTGGCCACGGCCGCCGGATTGGCGAACGAACTTGCCTTCAATTTCGCAGCTCTTCGTGATGCGCTCACGGTACGAAACTTGAGGCTTACCGATGTTGGCTTCGACGTTGAACTCACGGCGCATCCGGTCAACCAGGATGTCCAGGTGCAACTCGCCCATGCCGGAGATGATCGTTTGACCAGTCTCTTCATCAGTCTTGACGCGGAAAGACGGGTCTTCCTGAGCAAGCTTGCCCAGAGCGATACCCATTTTTTCCTGGTCGTCCTTGGTCTTAGGCTCTACGGCAACCGAAATAACCGGCTCCGGGAAGTCCATGCGAACCAGGATGATTGGCTTGTCAGCGTTGCACAAAGTTTCACCAGTGGTGACGTCCTTCATGCCGATCAAGGCCGCGATGTCACCAGCGCGTACTTCCTTGATTTCTTCACGGGCGTTTGCGTGCATTTGCACCATACGACCCACGCGCTCTTTCTTGCCTTTAACCGAGTTGATCACGCCGTCGCCGGAGGCCAACACGCCCGAGTAAACTCGAACAAAGGTCAAGGTACCCACGAATGGGTCGGTAGCGATCTTGAACGCCAGAGCCGAGAACGGCTCGCTGTCGTCTGCGTGACGCTCCATTTCCTGGGTTTCGTCATCTGGGTCAGTACCCTTGATGGCAGGAATGTCGCTTGGAGCAGGCAGGTAGTCGATAACGGCGTCGAGAACCAGGGGAACACCCTTGTTCTTGAAGGAAGAACCGCAAACAGCCAGAACGATCTCACCAGCGATAGTACGCTGACGCAGAGCGGCCTTGATTTCCTCGTTGGTGAGCTCTTCGCCCTCGAGGTACTTGTTCATCAGCTCTTCGCTGGCTTCAGCCGCAGCTTCAACCATGTTGCCGCGCCATTCGTCAGCCAATTCCTGCAGTTCAGCAGGGATAGGCTTGCGAACTGGAACCATGCCTTTGTCAGAGTCATTCCAGTAAACAGCTTCCATAGCCATCAGATCGATCTGACCCTGGAAGTTGTCTTCGGAACCGATAGCCAATTGGATTGGCACCGGAGTGTGACCCAGACGCTGCTTGATCTGACCGATCACGCGCAGGAAGTTCGCACCAGCACGGTCCATCTTGTTTACGTAAACAAGACGTGGAACGCCGTATTTGTTGGCTTGACGCCATACGGTTTCCGACTGAGGCTCAACGCCCGAGGTGCCGCAGAACACAACGACCGCGCCATCGAGTACACGCAGGGAACGCTCAACTTCAATAGTGAAGTCAACGTGGCCCGGGGTATCAATAACGTTGAAGCGGTATTGGTCTTTATGCTGCTTCTCGGAACCCTGCCAGAAGGCGGTAATGGCAGCAGAAGTAATGGTAATACCACGCTCCTGCTCCTGCACCATCCAGTCTGTGGTCGCGGCGCCGTCATGCACCTCGCCCATTTTGTGACTTTTGCCAGTGTAAAAAAGGACGCGCTCGGTGGTGGTGGTTTTACCAGCATCCACGTGAGCAACGATACCAATGTTACGGTAGCGGTTAATCGGTGTAGTACGAGCCATAAAGCCCTCGCAAAATTAGTGACGCTAAAATTAGAAGCGGTAGTGCGAGAAAGCCTTGTTGGCTTCAGCCATACGGTGCACGTCTTCACGCTTCTTAACTGCAGCACCTTTGCCTTCGGCAGCGTCCAACAGTTCGCCAGCCAAACGCAGAGCCATAGACTTCTCGCCGCGCTTACGGGCGAAGTCTACCAACCAGCGCATTGCCAAGGCGTTACGACGGGACGGACGAACTTCGACCGGAACCTGGTAAGTAGCACCGCCTACACGGCGCGACTTCACTTCGACCAGCGGAGCGATGGCGTCGAGAGCTTTCTCGAAGATTTCCAGGGGATCGCTGTTCTTGCGTTCTTTAACCTTTTCCAGCGCGCCATAAACGATACGCTCGGCAACGGCTTTCTTGCCGCTTTCCATTACGTGGTTCATGAACTTGGCCAGGATCTGGCTGCCGTATTTTGGATCGTCAAGCACTTCGCGCTTGGCTGCTACGCGTCTTCTTGGCATGGATAAGCCCTCAAACGGTCTTCAGGTTCGCTCGGAATCGGTGCCCTTTCGGGACGCCTCCGACCTTACTCTTATCGACTCAGAAAAATAGAAAATCAGTTTTTACAAAAAGCCACTACTACTTAGGCTTCTTGGTACCGTACTTCGAACGACCCTGGTTACGACCTTTAACGCCGGAAGTATCCAAAGAACCGCGTACGGTGTGGTAACGAACACCTGGCAAGTCTTTTACACGACCGCCGCGGATCAGTACCACGCTGTGCTCTTGCAGGTTGTGGCCTTCACCGCCGATGTACGAGGAAACCTCGAAACCGTTGGTCAGACGCACACGGCATACTTTACGCAGTGCCGAGTTAGGTTTTTTCGGCGTGGTGGTATACACACGGGTGCATACGCCACGACGTTGCGGGCAGTTCTGCAGCGCAGGCACGTCGGATTTCTCGACGATACGCTTACGCGGCTGACGTACCAGCTGGTTGATAGTTGCCATCTACTAGCTCCACTGTTGTCTTGCGACGCTATTGTCTTGCAAGAAAAGCAAAATGGCAGGAACGAATTCCCGCCAAATTTAGGGGTACAAGAGTCTAAAGAGGATCTTGCCCCCAGTCAAGGCAAGGCCCCGACCTCCCCGCGCATCCAACCTCGACAAATTGTCTCGATTCGATGAACGGAATGGCCAGGGCCTTACGCTCATTTACCGCAGAACTCAGTTACCGCTCGAGTTCAGCGCTTCGGTCAGTGCAGCTTCCACTTCACTGGCGCTTACGCGCAACGGTTTGTCAGCATCACGGCGGCGCTTGCGCTCGCTGTGATAAGCCAGACCGGTACCCGCCGGGATCAGACGACCCACGACCACGTTTTCTTTTAGGCCGCGCAGGTAATCGCGCTTGCCGGTTACCGCCGCTTCGGTCAGTACGCGAGTGGTTTCCTGGAAGGAAGCCGCCGAGATGAACGATTCGGTGGACAACGACGCCTTGGTGATACCCAGCAGCACACGAGTGAACTTGGAAACGAATTTCTCGTCGCCAGCCAAACGCTCGTTCTCTACCAGAACGTGAGTCAACTCCATCTGGTCGCCCTTGATGAAAGTCGAGTCGCCGGATTCAGCGATTTCAACTTTACGCAGCATCTGACGCAGGATGGTCTCGATGTGCTTATCGTTGATCTTCACGCCTTGCAAACGATAAACGTCCTGGATCTCGTTCACGATGTACTTGGCCAGCGCACTCACACCCAGCAAACGCAGGATGTCGTGTGGATCGCTCGGGCCGTCGGAGATAACTTCGCCGCGGTTTACCTGTTCGCCTTCGAAGACGTTCAGGTGACGCCACTTAGGAATCAGCTCTTCGTACGGATCGGTACCGTCGTTCGGGGTGATGACCAGACGGCGCTTGCCTTTGGTCTCTTTACCGAACGCGATGGTGCCGCTGACTTCAGCCAGAATCGAGGCTTCTTTCGGACGACGCGCTTCGAACAAGTCGGCAACACGTGGCAGACCACCGGTGATGTCACGGGTCTTCGAAGTCTCTTGCGGGATACGAGCGATAACATCACCGATCGCAATCTTCGCACCATCCGCTACACCAACCAGGGCGTTAGCAGGCAGGAAGTACTGAGCAATTACGTCGGTACCCGGCAGCAAGAGATCCTTGCCGTTGTCATCAACCATCTTCACAGCAGGACGGATATCTTTACCGGCAGCTGGACGGTCTTTGGCGTCGAGTACTTCAATGTTGGTCATACCGGTCAATTCGTCAGTCTGACGCTTGATCGTGATGCCTTCTTCCATGCCCACGTAGGTCACGGTACCTTTCATTTCGGTAACGATTGGGTGAGTGTGCGGATCCCACTTGGCCACGATTGCGCCAGCGTCGACCTTGTCACCTTCTTTAACCGAAATCACAGCACCGTACGGCAGCTTGTAACGCTCGCGCTCACGACCGAAATCATCAGCGATTGCCAGCTCACCGGAACGGGACACAGCAACCAGGCAACCATCCACTCGCTCCACGTGCTTCAAATTGTGCAGACGAACGGTACCGCCATTCTTCACCTGGACGCTGTCCGCAGCGGAGGTCCGGCTTGCCGCACCACCGATGTGGAACGTACGCATGGTCAGCTGAGTACCCGGCTCACCGATGGACTGGGCAGCGATAACGCCGACCGCTTCACCGATGTTCACCTGGTGACCACGAGCCAAGTCACGGCCGTAGCACTTGGCGCAAATGCCGTAGCGGGTTTCGCAGCTGATCGGCGAACGCACGATCACTTCGTCGATGCTGTTCAGCTCGATGAACTCGACCCACTTCTCGTCTACCAGTGTGCCGGCAGGAACGATGATTTCTTCGGTACCTGGCTTGAACACGTCACGGGCAATAACACGACCCAATACGCGCTCACCCAGCGGCTCAACAACGTCACCGCCTTCAATGTGCGGAGTCATTACCAGGCCATGCTCGGTGCCGCAATCGATCTCGGTTACTACCAGATCCTGCGCCACGTCTACCAGACGCCGAGTCAGGTAACCGGAGTTCGCGGTTTTCAACGCGGTATCCGCCAAACCTTTACGAGCACCGTGAGTGGAGATGAAGTACTGAAGTACGCTCAAACCTTCACGGAAGTTCGCAGTAATCGGCGTTTCGATGATGGAACCGTCCGGCTTGGCCATCAGGCCACGCATACCGGCGAGCTGACGGATCTGCGCAGCAGAACCCCGTGCGCCCGAGTCGGCCATCATGTACATCGAGTTGAAGGATTCCTGGTCGACTTCGACGCCATGACGGTCGATGACTTTCTCTTTCGAGAGGTTGGCCATCATCGCCTTGGAAACTTCGTCGTTCGCCTTGGACCAAAGGTCGATCACTTTGTTGTACTTCTCGCCCTGGGTTACCAGGCCGGAGGCGTACTGACTTTCGATCTCTTTCACTTCATCAGTAGCAGCATTGATGATGCGGGCTTTTTCATCCGGGATAACGAAGTCGTTAACACCGATGGAAACGCCGGAAATGGTCGAATAGGCAAAACCGGTGTACATCAACTGGTCAGCGAAGATCACGGTCTCTTTCAAACCAACCACGCGGTAGCACTGGTTGATCAGTTTGGAGATCGCCTTTTTCTTCATCGGCTGGTTGACGACGTCGTACGACAGGCCAGGTGGAACAACCTGGAACAACAGCGCACGGCCGACAGTGGTGTCGACGATACGAGTGCCGCTCACGCTGCCGCCATCACGGTCGTTGACAGTTTCGTTGATCCGCACTTTGACTTTAGCGTGCAGTGCGGCTTCGCCAGCACGGAACACACGGTCAACTTCTTGCAGATCCGCGAACACACGACCTTCGCCTTTGGCGTTGATCGCTTCACGAGTCATGTAGTACAGACCCAATACAACGTCCTGCGACGGAACGATGATTGGCTCACCGTTGGCTGGCGACAGAATGTTGTTGGTCGACATCATCAACGCACGCGCTTCCAACTGGGCTTCCAGTGTCAGCGGTACGTGCACGGCCATTTGGTCGCCGTCGAAGTCGGCGTTGTACGCAGCACAGACCAGAGGGTGCAGCTGGATAGCCTTACCTTCGATCAGTACCGGTTCAAACGCCTGGATACCCAGACGGTGAAGGGTCGGTGCACGGTTGAGGAGAACCGGGTGTTCACGGATCACTTCAGCCAGAACGTCCCAAACCTCTGGCAGCTCGCGCTCAACCATCTTCTTGGCGGCTTTGATGGTGGTCGCGAGACCACGCATTTCCAGCTTGCCGAAAATGAACGGTTTGAACAGCTCGAGAGCCATCTTCTTCGGCAGACCGCACTGGTGCAGACGCAGGGTCGGACCTACGGTAATTACCGAACGACCGGAGTAGTCAACACGCTTACCGAGCAAGTTCTGACGGAAACGACCTTGTTTACCCTTGATCATGTCAGCCAGGGATTTCAGAGGACGCTTGTTGGAACCGGTGATAGCGCGGCCACGACGACCGTTATCGAGCAGTGCGTCGACAGCTTCCTGCAACATACGCTTTTCGTTGCGCACGATGATGTCCGGAGCGGACAGATCAAGCAGGCGCTTCAAGCGGTTGTTACGGTTGATCACTCGACGATACAGATCGTTGAGGTCGGAAGTCGCGAAGCGACCGCCATCCAGCGGGACCAGTGGACGCAGATCTGGCGGCAGAACCGGCAGAACGGTCAGCACCATCCATTCTGGAAGGTTGCCGGAACCCTGGAAGGCTTCCATCAACTTCAGACGCTTGGACAGCTTCTTGATTTTGGTTTCGGAGTTGGTTTGCGGAATTTCTTCACGCAGTCGGCCAATCTCGTGTTCCAGGTCGATAGCGTGCAGCAGTTCACGGACAGCTTCGGCACCCATGCGGGCATCGAAATCGTCGCCGAACTCTTCC
This sequence comes from Pseudomonas sp. LS2P72, assembly GCF_054897865.1. NCBI lineage: Bacteria > Pseudomonadati > Pseudomonadota > Gammaproteobacteria > Pseudomonadales > Pseudomonadaceae > Pseudomonas > Pseudomonas sp. LS2P72. Next base: position 1,203,795 of record NZ_CM142708.1, on the reverse strand, counting down.
AGCGCTTCGAAGTACTGCTCATCGTTGAGCAGCTGACCTTTTTCAAGGGTGGTCATGCCTGGATCGATAACGACATAGCTCTCGAAGTAGAGAACGCGTTCGATATCACGCAGGGTCATGTCCATCAGCAAGCCGATACGCGACGGCAGCGATTTCAGGAACCAGATGTGGGCAACCGGGGAAGCCAGTTCGATGTGCGCCATGCGCTCACGACGAACTTTGGCCAGCGCGACTTCAACGCCGCACTTCTCGCAGATCACACCGCGGTGCTTCAAGCGCTTGTACTTACCGCACAGGCACTCGTAATCCTTTACCGGGCCAAAGATCTTGGCGCAGAACAGGCCGTCACGCTCAGGTTTGAACGTACGGTAGTTGATGGTTTCCGGCTTTTTAACTTCACCGAACGACCACGAACGGATCATCTCAGGCGATGCCAATCCAATACGGATGGCGTCGAACTCTTCGACTTGACCCTGGTTTTTCAGCAAATTCAGTAGGTCTTTCAAGGCCTTTCCTCCTGGCGGAGCAGAGAGCGGGCAATCCTGCCCCGCTCTCGATTCGCGTCACGTGTTATTCGGTTTCCAGATCGATATCGATGCCGAGGGAACGAATTTCCTTGATCAACACGTTGAAAGACTCGGGCATGCCCGGCTCCATACGGTGATCGCCATCCACGATGTTTTTGTACATCTTGGTACGGCCGTTCACATCGTCCGACTTCACTGTGAGCATTTCTTGCAGAGTGTAAGCGGCACCGTATGCTTCCAGTGCCCAGACCTCCATCTCTCCGAAACGCTGACCACCGAACTGCGCCTTACCACCCAGCGGCTGCTGGGTAACCAGGCTGTACGAACCGGTAGAACGAGCGTGCATCTTGTCGTCTACCAAGTGGTTCAGCTTCAGCATGTACATGTAGCCAACAGTAACCGGGCGCTCGAACTTGTTGCCGGTACGGCCGTCGGTCAGCTGCATCTGGCCGCTTTCTGGCAGGTCTGCCAGTTTCAGCATGGCCTTGATTTCGCTTTCCTTGGCGCCGTCGAACACTGGAGTGGCCATTGGAACGCCGCCACGCAGGTTCTTCGCCAGATCCAGGATTTCCTGGTCGGAGAAGCTATCCAGATCTTCGTTACGACCGCCGATCTGGTTGTAGATCTCGTCGAGGAATTTACGAAGTTCGGCGACTTTGCGCTGTTCTTCGATCATCCGGTTGATCTTCTCGCCCAAGCCTTTAGCCGCGAGGCCCAGGTGGGTTTCAAGGATCTGACCAACGTTCATACGCGAAGGTACGCCCAACGGGTTGAGGACGACGTCGACCGGGGTGCCATTGGCATCGTGCGGCATGTCTTCAACCGGCATGATCACGGAGACCACACCTTTGTTACCGTGACGACCGGCCATCTTGTCGCCCGGCTGGATGCGGCGACGGATTGCCAGGTAAACCTTGACGATTTTCAGCACGCCTGGAGCCAGGTCATCGCCCTGCTGCAGTTTGCGCTTCTTGTCTTCGAACTTGTCGTCCAGCAGACGGCGGCGATCAACGATGTAGGCCTGAGCCTTCTCGAGCTGCTCGTTCAGAGCATCTTCAGCCATGCGCAGTTTGAACCACTGACCATGCTCAAGACCGTCGAGAATTTCGTCGGTGATTTCCTGACCTTTCTTCAGACCGGCGCCGCCTTCGGCTTTGTGGCCGACCAGAGCGGAACGCAGACGTTCGAAAGTGGCGCCTTCAACGATACGGAACTCTTCGTTCAGGTCCTTGCGGATCTCGTCGAGTTGAGTCTTCTCGATCGACAGTGCACGAGCATCACGCTCAACGCCGTCGCGGGTGAAGACCTGTACGTCGATAACAGTACCCTTGGTGCCGGTAGGCACGCGCAGGGAGGTGTCTTTAACGTCGCTGGCTTTTTCACCGAAGATGGCACGCAGCAGTTTTTCTTCCGGAGTCAGCTGGGTCTCGCCTTTCGGAGTGACCTTACCAACGAGGATGTCGCCTGCGCCAACTTCAGCACCTACGTAAACGATACCGGCTTCGTCCAGTTTGTTCAGTGCAGCCTCACCCACGTTCGGGATGTCTGCAGTGATTTCCTCTGGCCCAAGCTTGGTGTCACGTGCCACACAGGTCAGTTCCTGAATGTGGATCGTGGTAAAGCGGTCTTCTTGAACAACTCGTTCCGACAGGCAGATGGAGTCTTCGAAGTTGTAACCGTTCCAGGCCATGAACGCGATGCGCATGTTCTGACCCAGCGCCAGTTCACCCATGTCGGTGGACGGGCCGTCAGCCATGATGTCGCTACGCTGAACCCGATCACCTTTACGCACCAGCGGCCGCTGGTTGATGCAGGTGTTCTGGTTGGAGCGGGTGTATTTGGTCAGGTTGTAGATGTCGACACCAGCTTCACCGGTTTCAACTTCATCATCAGCAACACGAACCACGATACGGCTGGCGTCGACGGAATCGATAACGCCACCACGACGAGCCACGACGCAAACGCCGGAGTCACGAGCTACGTTACGCTCCATGCCAGTACCGACCAGCGGCTTGTCAGCGCGCAGGGTTGGTACAGCTTGACGCTGCATGTTCGAACCCATCAACGCACGGTTGGCGTCATCGTGCTCGAGGAACGGGATCAGCGACGCTGCAACCGAAACTACCTGCTTCGGAGAAACGTCCATCAAGGTGACGTCTTCCGGCGCCTTGACAGTGAACTCGTTCAAGTGACGAACAGCTACCAGCTCGTCGATCAGCATTTTCTTGTCGTTCATCGTGGCCGAAGCCTGAGCGATCACGTGATCAGCTTCTTCGATGGCGGACAGGAAAACGATCTCGTCGGTGACCAGAGCGTCTTTCACCACACGGTACGGGCTCTCAAGGAAGCCGTACTGGTTGGTGCGCGCATAAGCGGCCAGGGAGTTGATCAGACCGATGTTCGGACCTTCCGGCGTTTCAATCGGACATACACGACCGTAGTGAGTCGGGTGTACGTCACGAACTTCAAAGCCAGCACGCTCACGAGTCAAACCGCCAGGGCCGAGTGCAGAAACACGACGCTTGTGGGTGATCTCGGACAGCGGGTTGTTCTGGTCCATGAACTGGGAAAGCTGGCTGGAACCGAAGAACTCTTTCACCGCCGCAGCCACTGGCTTGGCGTTGATCAGGTCTTGCGGCATCAGGCCTTCGCTTTCAGCCATCGACAGACGCTCTTTGACCGCACGCTCAACACGTACCAGGCCAACGCGGAACTGGTTCTCAGCCATTTCGCCTACGCAGCGAACACGACGGTTACCCAAGTGGTCGATGTCATCGACGATGCCTTTACCGTTACGGATGTCGACCAGAGTCTTCAGTACCGCGACGATGTCTTCTTTGCACAGCACGCCCGAACCTTCGATCTCGGTACGACCGATACGACGGTTGAACTTCATCCGGCCGACCGCAGACAGGTCATAGCGCTCAGGGCTGAAGAACAGGTTGTTGAACAGAGTCTCGGCAGCGTCTTTGGTTGGCGGCTCGCCTGGACGCATCATGCGATAGATCTCGACCAGCGCTTCCAATTGGTTGCTGGTGGAGTCGATCTTCAGAGTGTCGGAGACGAACGGACCGCAGTCGATATCGTTGGTGTACAGAGTTTCGATGCGAACAACCTGGGCCTTGGCGATTTTTGCCAGGATCTCGGTGTTCAGCTCGGTGTTGCACTCTGCCAGGATTTCGCCGGTTGCCGGATGCACGATGGCCTTGGCGGTAGTGCGGCCCAGGACGTAGTCCAGAGGCACTTCCAAGGTCTTGAGACCGGCTTTTTCGATCTGGTTGATGTGGCGCGCAGTAATACGGCGACCAGCCTCAACGATGACCTTGCCCTTCTCGTCCTGAATATCAAGAACAGCGATTTCACCACGCAGACGCGAAGCAATCAGTTCCAGACTGAGGGTTTCGCCGCTCAGGTGGAAGACGTTGGTGGTGTAGAACGCGTCGAGCACTTCTTCAGTGGTATAGCCGAGCGCGCGCAGCAGTACCGATGCAGGCAGCTTGCGACGACGGTCGATACGCACGAATACGCAGTCTTTCGGGTCGAACTCGAAGTCCAGCCACGAACCGCGGTAAGGAATGATACGCGCCGAGTACAACAGTTTGCCGGAGCTGTGCGTCTTGCCACGGTCGTGGTCGAAGAACACGCCCGGGGAACGGTGCAGCTGGGAAACGATTACACGCTCGGTACCGTTGATTACAAAGGTACCGTTCTCAGTCATCAGGGGGATTTCACCCATGTAGACTTCTTGCTCTTTGATGTCCTTGATCGCTTTGTTCGACGATTCTTTGTCGAAAATGATCAGGCGCACTTTTACCCGCAAAGGTACGGCGTAAGTTACACCGCGCAATACGCATTCTTTGACATCAAATGCCGGTTCGCCCAGGCGATAACCGACGTACTCCAGCGCAGCATTGCCGGAGTAGCTGATGATCGGGAAAACGGATTTGAAGGCCGCATGCAGGCCCACGTCGCGGAACTGATCTTTAGTCGCTCCCGCTTGCAAGAATTCACGATACGAATCCAGCTGGATGGCCAGGAGGTACGGCACATCCATGACGTCCGGCAACTTGCTAAAGTCCTTGCGGATACGTTTTTTCTCAGTATATGAGTAAGCCATCAGCGTTCCCCAGCTTGGTCACCTGCTTGTTTGGCCCCTCCCGACGGGAGCAGCCAGAAAATCGTGCAAACCCCATGGTTTGCGCCACCGCATCGGGTGGTTACAGCTCGTTATCAGCACCGACCCAGTCGGCTGCCAATAACGGAAAAAGGCCGGTGGCAAGAGCCACCAGCCATCAGCCTTTCGCTTAACGCTCGGGCTGGAGACGCAAAGTCGATGCTTACTTCAGCTCGACTTTAGCGCCTGCTTCTTCCAGAGTGGCTTTTGCTTTGTCAGCCGCGTCTTTCGAAACAGCTTCCAGAACAACGCCAGGAGCGCCGTCAACTACAGCCTTGGCTTCTTTCAGGCCCAGACCGGTCAGTTCACGTACTGCCTTGATCACGTTAACTTTCTTCTCGCCAGCTTCCAGCAGCATGACGTTGAATTCAGTTTGTTCTTCAACAACGGCGGCAGCAGCAGCTGGACCAGCCGATGCAGCAGCAGCGGTAACACCGAAGGTTTCTTCCATCGATTTGATCAGCTCAACGATTTCCACTACGGATTTCTGGCCGATTGCTTCGATGATTTGTTCGTTAGTCAGAGACATGACTCAATTCCTGAATTGGGGGACGGCCTACGCGACCATCGAAATAAACAAAAAACGCGAGAAGTTGACGAGCCTTAGGCTGCAGCAGCTTCTTTCTGGTCGCGAATTGCCGCCAGAGTACGAGCCAATTTGCTGGTAGCGCCTTGAATCACGCTCATCAGCTGGGAAATTGCTTCGTCACGGGTCGGCAGAGTTGCCAGTACGTCGATCTGATTAGCTGCGAGGAACTTGCCCTCGAACGCAGCTGCCTTGATCTCGAACTTGTCCTGACCCTTGGCAAACTCTTTGAAGATGCGGGCAGCAGCGCCCGGATGTTCGTTCGAGAATGCAATCAGGGTCGGGCCGGTGAACACGTCGTTGAGAACACTGTATTCAGTGTCAGCAACAGCGCGCTTGAGCAGGGTGTTACGTACAACACGTACGTAAACGCCAGCTTCACGAGCCTCTTTACGGAGTCCGGTCATTGCGCCTACTGTTACGCCACGGGCATCAACCACGACAGCGGACAGAGCGACTTTGGCAGCCTCGTTGACTTCAGCGACGATGGCCTTCTTGTCTTCGAGTTTAATTGCCACGGGTTTAACTCCTGCTTGTTACCGTTTCATCCAACCGGAGCCGGATGTCGTTTTGGTGTCTGATTCGGTAAGGAACCGGGAGCACCATCTGCGTAGGCTTGTGGTTTAAGACTTGCGTCGCCTACGGTCTTGGATAGCCCCCGCCAGGCAGGGACCCCAATCTTTCAATTGGCGCAATCACTTGCGCCAACCTGTGTCTTACGCGTCGAGCGAGCCTTGGTCGATGACCAGACCTGGACCCATGGTGGTGCTCAGGGTAACGCGCTTGACGTAAATACCTTTCGAGGAAGCTGGTTTGATACGCTTCAGATCAGCGATCAGGGCTTCAACGTTTTCCTTCAGCTTGACGGCGTCGAAGCCAACCTTGCCAACGGAGGTGTGGATGATGCCGTTTTTGTCGGTGCGATAACGAACCTGACCAGCCTTGGCGTTCTTAACCGCGGTAGCTACGTCTGGCGTTACGGTGCCGACTTTAGGGTTAGGCATCAGGCCACGTGGGCCCAGGATCTGACCCAACTGACCAACAACGCGCATTGCATCCGGGGATGCGATAACTACGTCATAGTTCAGGTCGCCGCCTTTCATTTCGGCAGCCAGATCGTCCATACCTACACGGTCAGCGCCGGCAGCCAAAGCGGCCTCAGCAGCTGGACCCTGGGTGAACACAGCAACGCGAACGGTCTTGCCAGTGCCGTGTGGCAGCACAGTAGCGCTACGAACGACCTGGTCGGATTTACGCGGGTCAACACCCAGGTTTACAGCAACGTCGAACGACTCGCTGAACTTGACGGTCGACAGCTCAGCCAGCAGCGCAGCAGCGTCTACAAAGTTGTAGGACTTGCCTGCTTCGATTTTGCCGGCGATAGCCTTTTGACGCTTGGTCAACTTAGCCATTACACACCCTCCACGTTAAGGCCCATGCTACGAGCAGAACCGGCGATAGTACGCACGGCCGCGTCCATATCAGCTGCAGTCAGATCCGCGTTTTTGGTTTTCGCGATTTCTTCCAGCTGAGCACGGGTAACGGTGCCAACCTTAACTGTGTTCGGACGAGCGGAACCGCTAGTCAGGCCAGCAGCTTTCTTCAGCAGAACCGAAGCAGGTGTGGATTTGGTTTCGAAAGTGAAGCTACGGTCGCTGTAGACAGTGATGATCACTGGAGTCGGCAGACCTGGTTCAATACCCTGAGTACGGGCGTTGAAAGCCTTGCAGAACTCCATGATGTTCACGCCGTGCTGACCCAGAGCAGGACCAACAGGTGGGCTTGGGTTAGCCTGAGCGGCCTTCACTTGCAGCTTGATGTAAGCGGTAATCTTCTTGGCCATGAGGCACTCCAATTACGGGTTCGAACGCCTCGAAAGGCTCCCCGGTTACTTGCGCGTTTATCCCAGTGACGACAAAACCCCACAGCCTAGGCTGCGGGGTTGGGATGCTTGCTCAGCTAGACTTTTTCGACCTGGCTGAACTCTAGCTCTACCGGGGTAGAGCGACCGAAAATGAGCACCGCCACTTGGATCCGGCTCTTCTCGTAATTAACTTCTTCGACCGTGCCGGTAAAGTCGGCGAACGGGCCGTCATTGACACGTACCGACTCACCTGGCTCGAACAACGTCTTCGGCTTCGGCTTGTCGCTACCATCAGCAACGCGACGCAGAATCGCTTCTGCCTCTTTATCTGTGATAGGTGCAGGCTTATCAGCAGTACCGCCGATAAAACCCATCACCCGAGGAGTATCCTTGACCAAGTGCCAAGTACCCTCATTCATGTCCATCTGAACCAGCACATAACCTGGGAAGAACTTGCGCTCGCTTTTGCGTTTCTGGCCATTACGCATTTCAACCACTTCTTCAGTGGGAACCAGAATTTCGCCGAAGCCATCTTCCATGCCAGCCAGCTTTACGCGCTCTACCAACGAGCGCATGACATGCTTCTCGTAACCGGAGTAAGCATGCACAACGTACCAACGCTTAGCCACGGGACACCCTTAGCCGACAATCAAGGAAACAAGCCAGCCGAGCAGGGAATCAAGCCCCCACAACAGCAACGCCATAACCAGAACAACAGCCACAACAATCAACGTGGTCTGCGTGGTTTCTTGGCGAGTTGGCCATACGACTTTACGAATCTCGGTGCGAGCTTCCTTAACCAGTACAAAGAAAGACTTGCCCTTGACCGTCTGCAGGCCTACAAAGGCAGCTACAGCAGCAATGGCGAGCAAAGCAAGTACACGGTACAGGATCGGCGAAGCAGAGTAATACTGATTGCCAACAACGCCAACAACCACCAAAGCAACTACTACTAGCCACTTGAGCAGATCGAAGCGAGAGCCTTGAGCTTCAGCTTTAGGAGTCATCTATGAAGATCCTGTGAAAAGAAAGCCAGACACACCAAGTGAATCTGGCAGGTCAGGAGGGAATCGAACCCCCAACCTACGGTTTTGGAGACCGTCGCTCTGCCAATTGAGCTACTGACCTAAAACAAAATCAGGCCGACCATTATGCCGGCCCGAAAAAGACATTACAACAATTTACTCGATAACCTTAGCAACGACACCAGCGCCGACGGTACGACCGCCTTCACGAATGGCGAAACGCAGACCATCTTCCATTGCGATGGTTTTGATCAAAGTGACCGTCATTTGGACGTTATCACCTGGCATCACCATTTCAACGCCTTCCGGCAGCTCGCAGTTACCGGTCACGTCGGTGGTCCGGAAGTAGAACTGTGGACGGTAGCCTTTGAAGAATGGCGTATGACGACCACCCTCTTCCTTGCTCAAAACGTAAACTTCAGCGGTGAACTTGGTATGCGGCTTGACAGTGCCCGGCTTGACCAGAACCTGGCCACGCTCAACATCATCACGCTTGGTACCACGCAGCAATACGCCGCAGTTCTCGCCAGCACGACCTTCGTCGAGCAGCTTGCGGAACATCTCAACACCAGTGCAAGTAGTTTTGACAGTGTCACGAAGACCAACAATCTCGACTTCTTCCTGAATGCGGACAATGCCACGCTCAACACGACCAGTCACAACAGTACCGCGACCGGAGATCGAGAAAACATCCTCGATCGGCATCAGGAACGGCTTATCAATAGCACGCTCAGGCTGCGGAATGTAGCTATCCAGTGTCTCGACCAACTTCTTGACGGCGGTAGTGCCCATCTCGTTTTCGTCTTGACCATTCAGCGCCATCAGCGCCGAACCAATGATGATCGGAGTGTCATCACCTGGGAAATCATAAGTGCTCAGCAGGTCGCGCACTTCCATCTCAACCAGCTCCAGCAGCTCAGCATCATCAACCATGTCAGCCTTGTTCAGGAAGACAACGATGTACGGAACGCCAACCTGGCGAGACAGAAGGATGTGCTCACGGGTTTGCGGCATCGGACCATCAGCGGCCGAGCAAACCAGAATCGCACCATCCATCTGAGCCGCGCCGGTAATCATGTTTTTCACGTAGTCGGCGTGACCTGGACAGTCAACGTGTGCGTAGTGACGCACAGCCGAATCGTACTCAACATGAGCGGTGTTGATGGTGATACCACGAGCTTTTTCTTCAGGGGCGCTATCGATCTTGTCGAAGTCGACCTTTGCCGAACCGAAAACTTCGGAGCAGACGCGGGTCAAAGCAGCAGTCAGAGTAGTTTTACCGTGGTCGACGTGACCAATGGTGCCAACGTTGACGTGCGGCTTATTACGTTCGAACTTTTCCTTAGCCATCAAAATCACCCCTAGGAGAAGAATTGAGCAGGTCAAACTAGCCATTAAAACAAAGGCAGATATTTTCATATCTGCCTTGTTATATGGAGCTCTTGAGCGGATTTGAACCGCTGACCTCACCCTTACCAAGGGTGTGCTCTACCAACTGAGCTACAAGAGCGTAACACTATGCAGGATCTGCAAACTTGGAGCGGGTAGCGGGAATCGAACCCGCATCATCAGCTTGGAAGGCTGAGGTTCTACCACTAAACTATACCCGCGAGCTTGCAGCTCTCGCTAAAAATGGTGGAGGGGGAAGGATTCGAACCTTCGAAGTCGTAGACGTCAGATTTACAGTCTGATCCCTTTGGCCGCTCGGGAACCCCTCCTAAGCGAGCCGGCATTCTATATCATGCCAGCCTTCTGTCAAGCATTTTCTCATTAAAAACCTGAGGTTAGCTGCGTTGACATCACTTTGCGGTGTTAACCATTAAAGGTCTTCACTGCGAAGCGGGCGCCATTCTATGCAAACTAATCGGCGGGTGCAACCCCCTCGCACGGCATTATTTTATGTTTTAACTCATTGAATTCTCTAGAAAGGTTTTTCAGCTGCGAATCATCCAGCCAACGCCGGCTTTCGGGTGCCACACGCACCCAGTAACCATCAGACTCGGCGGGAGGCCTCAGTAAGGACTCAAACTTGATTTCCATGCCACTCAATCGCCGCTCAACCGCCTGAGCCACCTCCTGACGAGAAAAACCGCCAAGATAGAGGCATCCATCGTCAGCCTTGGTAGGCTTTCCTTTATCACGAGCCGCGTCAGTCGTTTCACTCAACAAGCGAATATCCTGCTGCGAACCCCTATACAAATTCAAAGGGGTTACATCCTTCGCACGCAGAGGAGCCTCTTGTTGGTGCCAGATGTAATAGAACACATTGAGAACAAGCAGCAGCAAAAACAACCAACGCATAAAAACCTCACGACAAGGGACACGCCATAGCCAAACCTACAAACACCAGATCAGGAACCACCCTGGCCTCAGGTACGATCTCGGAAACCAGGTCTGCATCTCCCCCAGTGAGGAACACAGCAAAATCATCCCCCCAATAGCTACGCGCCAACTCTAGCTGTGTCAGGACGAAGCCTCTCAGCATCAACGAACATCCCCGCTCGACCGCTTCGACAGTTGTCCGACCAGGAACAAGACTCTCCAGAGCGCGCTCAGCCGCTAGATCGCCATAACGAATTCTACGGGTGTGGGTACGCAATTGGTTTCGCATCAAAGGCATTCCCGGGCATATAAATCCTCCGAGGTGCTCTCCATCCCTAGAGATGAAGTCCGCAGTAACAGCCGTACCAAAATCAAGCACAAGGCACGCACCCGAAGCCAGCTGGAACCCCCCAAGCATCGCCAGCCAACGGTCGAGCCCTAACCGCTCAAACTCCTCATAACCATTACGAACCCCGGACATTTCGCGGGACGGCGCTGCACATGCCACCGACACACCAAAAACCCCTGTCAGCAGAGAAATCAATGCACTGGTCTCTTCTGCGGTCCTGACGCTGACCAACCGACAAAACTTGAGAGCGAGCCCCTTGAGCGTTTTCAAGCTCTCCAACAATGCGAGATCCGAATCAACGACGCCCTCGCCAACCACCCGCCGAATATCCGCGTCTAGCACACGCCACTTGATAAAACTGTTTCCGCAGTCGAGCTCAAGAATCATCACGCAGCCTCAGACTCAGCTCACCACCACTAAAGACTTTTTCCACACCACCCACCTTCAAGCGCAGAGCACCCTGATTATCAATACCCAGCACTTCGCCATCTATATGGTTAACACCTGCGATCAACGACACGGCCCGCCCCTGCCAGAGATGATTTTGCTCCCACTCTGCCTGGATAGCTGAAAATCCGTCGACTTGATGACGAGACAAATACGCTTGGAGCATCGCGCCCAACTCCCCGACCAAGTGATTTCGATCAAACACCTTACCCGACTCTAGCCGCATGGACGTCCACTGCTGATCTACCTCATCGGTAATCTGCATGTTCACATTAATTCCCACACCCAGCACAACGTGACACACATCAGCAGGATCTCCCACCAGCTCGAGCAATATCCCGGCGATCTTCTTCTGACCAACCAGAACATCGTTGGGCCACTTCAATCCAGCCCCCGAAATACCGAGTTCACGCAGGGCCTGCATGACGGCAAGCCCAACAACAAGACTCAAGCCTTCCAGCTGACGCATCCCACCTTCAATACGCAACACGAGGCTGTAATAGATGTTTTCCGCGAATGGACTCGCCCATTTACGTCCACGCCTCCCGCGCCCTGCAGTTTGCCGTTCGGCAAGCACCAGAAAGGGTGCCGCCTGCCCCCGCTCTATGGCGCGCAAAGCCTCGGCATTAGTGGAGTCAATTGAATCGAAAACCAGGATGGGCCAATCACAAGAAGGCGCCTGCTCTCTTATCTCGTCAGGATCAAGCAGCGTCAATGGCGCAGCCAGTTGATAGCCGCGACCCCGCACCTTATGAATGGATAACCCCAGCTCAGCTTCTAAATGCTGAAGCTGCTTCCAAATGGCACTACGACTGACACCCAAGGCGACGCCCAAGGCCTGACCCGAATGGAATCGGCCATCTTTAAGAAGCTTTAACAATGTCAGCATGCAAGTCTCGCCTCACAATGAGGCCCGCATGATAGCCATGCCCCGCGCCATTGCATAGAAACCCTACAGGGCAGTTTTCCTGCGGGCAAAACAAAACCCCTACCTGCATTCGCAGATAGGGGTTTCGGAATTTAATCTTGACGATGACCTACTCTCACATGGGGAAACCCCACACTACCATCGGCGATGCATCGTTTCACTGCTGAGTTCGGGATGGGATCAGGTGGTTCCAATGCTCTATGGTCGTCAAGAAATTCGGGTACCGAGTCGTGGCCAGTCGGCCTCGCTTCAGCAAATCGGGTATGTGACAGCGGGTGTTTTGTGAATCTCTCGAACTTTCGGTTCATTGCGTCTTCACACACCGCAATCTGGCCTTTCGACGCAAATTGCTTGGGTGTTATATGGTCAAGCCTCACGGGCAATTAGTATTGGTTAGCTCAACGCCTCACAGCGCTTACACACCCAACCTATCAACGTCGTAGTCTTCGACGGCCCTTCAGGGGACTCAAGGTCCCAGTGAGATCTCATCTTGAGGCTAGTTTCCCGCTTAGATGCTTTCAGCGGTTATCTATTCCGAACATAGCTACCCGGCAATGCCACTGGCGTGACAACCGGAACACCAGAGGTTCGTCCACTCCGGTCCTCTCGTACTAGGAGCAGCCCCTCTCAAATCTCAAACGTCCACGGCAGATAGGGACCGAACTGTCTCACGACGTTCTAAACCCAGCTCGCGTACCACTTTAAATGGCGAACAGCCATACCCTTGGGACCGGCTTCAGCCCCAGGATGTGATGAGCCGACATCGAGGTGCCAAACACCGCCGTCGATATGAACTCTTGGGCGGTATCAGCCTGTTATCCCCGGAGTACCTTTTATCCGTTGAGCGATGGCCCTTCCATACAGAACCACCGGATCACTAAGACCTACTTTCGTACCTGCTCGACGTGTCTGTCTCGCAGTCAAGCGCGCTTTTGCCTTTATACTCTACGACCGATTTCCGACCGGTCTGAGCGCACCTTCGTACTCCTCCGTTACTCTTTAGGAGGAGACCGCCCCAGTCAAACTACCCACCATACACTGTCCTCGATCCGGATAACGGACCTGAGTTAGAACCTCAAAGTTGCCAGGGTGGTATTTCAAGGTTGGCTCCACGCGAACTGGCGTCCACGCTTCAAAGCCTCCCACCTATCCTACACAAGCAAATTCAAAGTCCAGTGCAAAGCTATAGTAAAGGTTCACGGGGTCTTTCCGTCTAGCCGCGGATACACTGCATCTTCACAGCGATTTCAATTTCACTGAGTCTCGGGTGGAGACAGCGCCGCCATCGTTACGCCATTCGTGCAGGTCGGAACTTACCCGACAAGGAATTTCGCTACCTTAGGACCGTTATAGTTACGGCCGCCGTTTACCGGGGCTTCGATCAAGAGCTTCGCGTTAGCTAACCCCATCAATTAACCTTCCGGCACCGGGCAGGCGTCACACCCTATACGTCCACTTTCGTGTTTGCAGAGTGCTGTGTTTTTAATAAACAGTCGCAGCGGCCTGGTATCTTCGACCGGCATGGGCTTACGCAGTAAATGCTTCACCCTCACCGGCGCACCTTCTCCCGAAGTTACGGTGCCATTTTGCCTAGTTCCTTCACCCGAGTTCTCTCAAGCGCCTTGGTATTCTCTACCCAACCACCTGTGTCGGTTTGGGGTACGGTTCCTGGTTACCTGAAGCTTAGAAGCTTTTCTTGGAAGCATGGCATCAACCACTTCGTCACCCAAAGGGTAACTCGTCATCAGCTCTCGGCCTTGGAATCCCGGATTTACCTAAGATTCCAGCCTACCACCTTAAACTTGGACAACCAACGCCAAGCTGGCCTAGCCTTCTCCGTCCCTCCATCGCAATAACCAGAAGTACAGGAATATTAACCTGTTTTCCATCGACTACGCTTTTCAGCCTCGCCTTAGGGACCGACTAACCCTGCGTCGATTAACGTTGCGCAGGAAACCTTGGTCTTTCGGCGTGGGTGTTTTTCACACCCATTGTCGTTACTCATGTCAGCATTCGCACTTCTGATACCTCCAGCAAGCTTCTCAACTCACCTTCACAGGCTTACAGAACGCTCCTCTACCGCATCACCTAAGTGATACCCGTAGCTTCGGTGTATGGTTTGAGCCCCGTTACATCTTCCGCGCAGGCCGACTCGACTAGTGAGCTATTACGCTTTCTTTAAAGGGTGGCTGCTTCTAAGCCAACCTCCTAGCTGTCTAAGCCTTCCCACATCGTTTCCCACTTAACCATAACTTTGGGACCTTAGCTGACGGTCTGGGTTGTTTCCCTTTTCACGACGGACGTTAGCACCCGCCGTGTGTCTCCCATGCTCGGCACTTGTAGGTATTCGGAGTTTGCATCGGTTTGGTAAGTCGGGATGACCCCCTAGCCGAAACAGTGCTCTACCCCCTACAGTGATACATGAGGCGCTACCTAAATAGCTTTCGAGGAGAACCAGCTATCTCCGAGCTTGATTAGCCTTTCACTCCGATCCACAGGTCATCCGCTAACTTTTCAACGGTAGTCGGTTCGGTCCTCCAGTTAGTGTTACCCAACCTTCAACCTGCCCATGGATAGATCGCCCGGTTTCGGGTCTATTCCCAGCGACTAGACGCCCTATTAAGACTCGCTTTCGCTACGCCTCCCCTATTCGGTTAAGCTCGCCACTGAAAATAAGTCGCTGACCCATTATACAAAAGGTACGCAGTCACCCAACAAAGTGGGCTCCCACTGCTTGTACGCATACGGTTTCAGGATCTATTTCACTCCCCTCTCCGGGGTTCTTTTCGCCTTTCCCTCACGGTACTAGTTCACTATCGGTCAGTCAGTAGTATTTAGCCTTGGAGGATGGTCCCCCCATATTCAGACAAAGTTTCTCGTGCTCCGTCCTACTCGATTTCATGACCAAGAGATTTTCGCGTACAGGGCTATCACCCACTATGGCCGCACTTTCCAGAGCGTTCCGCTAATCTCAAAGCCACTTAAGGGCTAGTCCCCGTTCGCTCGCCACTACTAAGGGAATCTCGGTTGATTTCTTTTCCTCAGGGTACTTAGATGTTTCAGTTCCCCTGGTTCGCCTCTTAAGCCTATGTATTCAGCTTAAGATAACCATCTTATGATGGCTGGGTTCCCCCATTCAGACATCTCCGGATCAAAGTCTGTTTGCCGACTCCCCGAAGCTTTTCGCAGGCTACCACGTCTTTCATCGCCTCTGACTGCCAAGGCATCCACCGTATGCGCTTCTTCACTTGACCATATAACCCCAAGCAATCTGGTTATACTGTGAAGACGACATTCGCCGAAAATTCGATTCTTGCTCATACAGAGCAACTCACAAATTTTACCTTAGCCTGATCCGTTACCAGTGAAAGTAACGTTCAGTCTATCTTTCTATCACATACCCAAATTTTTAAAGAACGATCTAGCCAAAGACTAGAAATCAACATTCACCATCCTACGATGGAATGCTCATTTCTAAGCTTTCAACAAACAGAAGCAGTAGTGGTGGAGCCAAACGGGATCGAACCGTTGACCTCCTGCGTGCAAGGCAGGCGCTCTCCCAGCTGAGCTATGGCCCCGTATTGCTACAGGTTCCCACACAAAATTGGTGGGTCTGGGCAGATTCGAACTGCCGACCTCACCCTTATCAGGGGTGCGCTCTAACCAACTGAGCTACAGACCCAATTTCGAGCTTTAAGGCCGACCTCACCCTGCTCCTTACCTCAGAGCATGGGGTGCGTTCCAACCAACTAAGCTACAACCTGTTAGGGCTGCTTCTTATCGTCTTCTTCAATGAATCAAGCAATTCGTGTGGGAGCTTATGGAGCAGCTGATGTCGTCGATTAAGGAGGTGATCCAGCCGCAGGTTCCCCTACGGCTACCTTGTTACGACTTCACCCCAGTCATGAATCACACCGTGGTAACCGTCCTCCCGAAGGTTAGACTAGCTACTTCTGGTGCAACCCACTCCCATGGTGTGACGGGCGGTGTGTACAAGGCCCGGGAACGTATTCACCGCGACATTCTGATTCGCGATTACTAGCGATTCCGACTTCACGCAGTCGAGTTGCAGACTGCGATCCGGACTACGATCGGTTTTCTGGGATTAGCTCCACCTCGCGGCTTGGCAACCCTCTGTACCGACCATTGTAGCACGTGTGTAGCCCAGGCCGTAAGGGCCATGATGACTTGACGTCATCCCCACCTTCCTCCGGTTTGTCACCGGCAGTCTCCTTAGAGTGCCCACCATTACGTGCTGGTAACTAAGGACAAGGGTTGCGCTCGTTACGGGACTTAACCCAACATCTCACGACACGAGCTGACGACAGCCATGCAGCACCTGTCTCAATGCTCCCGAAGGCACTCCGCTATCTCTAGCAGATTCATTGGATGTCAAGGCCTGGTAAGGTTCTTCGCGTTGCTTCGAATTAAACCACATGCTCCACCGCTTGTGCGGGCCCCCGTCAATTCATTTGAGTTTTAACCTTGCGGCCGTACTCCCCAGGCGGTCAACTTAATGCGTTAGCTGCGCCACTAAGAGCTCAAGGCTCCCAACGGCTAGTTGACATCGTTTACGGCGTGGACTACCAGGGTATCTAATCCTGTTTGCTCCCCACGCTTTCGCACCTCAGTGTCAGTATCAGTCCAGGTGGTCGCCTTCGCCACTGGTGTTCCTTCCTATATCTACGCATTTCACCGCTACACAGGAAATTCCACCACCCTCTACCATACTCTAGCTTGTCAGTTTTGAATGCAGTTCCCAGGTTGAGCCCGGGGATTTCACATCCAACTTAACAAACCACCTACGCGCGCTTTACGCCCAGTAATTCCGATTAACGCTTGCACCCTCTGTATTACCGCGGCTGCTGGCACAGAGTTAGCCGGTGCTTATTCTGTCGGTAACGTCAAAACACTAACGTATTAGGTTAATGCCCTTCCTCCCAACTTAAAGTGCTTTACAATCCGAAGACCTTCTTCACACACGCGGCATGGCTGGATCAGGCTTTCGCCCATTGTCCAATATTCCCCACTGCTGCCTCCCGTAGGAGTCTGGACCGTGTCTCAGTTCCAGTGTGACTGATCATCCTCTCAGACCAGTTACGGATCGTCGCCTTGGTGAGCCATTACCTCACCAACTAGCTAATCCGACCTAGGCTCATCTGATAGCGCAAGGCCCGAAGGTCCCCTGCTTTCTCC
This sequence comes from Pseudomonas sp. LS2P72, assembly GCF_054897865.1. NCBI lineage: Bacteria > Pseudomonadati > Pseudomonadota > Gammaproteobacteria > Pseudomonadales > Pseudomonadaceae > Pseudomonas > Pseudomonas sp. LS2P72. The sequence continues at coordinate 1,186,377 of NZ_CM142708.1, read as the reverse complement.
CGTAGGACGTATGCGGTATTAGCGTCCGTTTCCGAGCGTTATCCCCCACTACCAGGCAGATTCCTAGGCATTACTCACCCGTCCGCCGCTCGCCACCAGGTACAAGTACCCGTGCTGCCGCTCGACTTGCATGTGTTAGGCCTGCCGCCAGCGTTCAATCTGAGCCATGATCAAACTCTTCAGTTCAAACATCTTTGGGTTTTTAAGAAACCCTAAACTTGGCTCAGCAATCGTTGGTTACATCTTTGATTTCTCGCGGAGTAACTTGTGATGCTGATAATCTTGTTGACTATCAGTCTGACTCCACAAGCACCCACACGAATTGCTTGATTCAGTTGTTAAAGAGCGGTTGGTTAAGATCTTTCGTCTCAACCGAGGCGCGTATTCTACAGCAGCCTCTGTTGCTGTCAAGCGGTTATTTTTCGAAGTTTTCAAAGTTTCCTTTGCAACTTCAACCACTTGCGCTTGCGATCTCTCGTTAGCGGGAGGCGAATTCTACAGCGTTACTCGCTGCTGTCAACACCTCTTTTGTTCCGCTTTCGACCGAGAAGATCGAATCGTCAAAAGAGCCAAACAACCTCGCTCAATCAACTCCTTCTGGGCTTCGATGACCTGAAGCAACTCACTGTCGAATACTGCGTAACTCATTGTTTACCAAGGAGTTTTCCGTTTCGACTGCGCCGGAAGTGGGGCGAATTATAGACTTCCAGAATCTGCCGTCAACACCTAATTCGAGCTTTATTCGGATTTGAGCGTAATACGCGCAAATGCCTTCTTCCCGGCCTGGCAAACATGGGTCGCGCCCAGTACGTATATAAAGGTGCGATCGACAACCTCACCATCTATACGCACACCACCAGAACCTAGAAGGTCCCGCGCGACAGCCGAGTTCTTGACCAGGCCTGCCTTATTAAGGACAGCAGCGATCGGCATGTCTTCAGTAGCAGTCAATTCGATCTCCGGCAGATCGTCCGGCAGCTCGCCTTCCTTCATCCGGTTACCCGCCGCACGGTGAGCATTGGCCGCAGCCTCTTCACCATGGAAACGCGCAACGATCTCTTCGGCCAGCTTGATCTTGATATCACGCGGATTGGCACCCGCCTCGACATCAGCACGGAACTCATTGATCTCATCCATGGAGCGGAAGCTGAGCAATTCGAAGTAGCGCCACATCAGCGCATCCGGAATGGATACCAGTTTGCCGTACATCACACCCGGCGCTTCCTGAATACCCACGTAGTTGCCCAAGGACTTGGACATCTTCTTCACGCCATCCAGACCTTCGAGCAGCGGCATGGTCAGAATGCACTGAGCCTCTTGACCATATCCACGCTGCAGTTCGCGCCCCATCAACAGGTTGAATTTCTGATCAGTGCCACCCAGCTCGACGTCCGCGCGCAAGGCGACCGAGTCATAACCCTGAACCAGCGGATAGAGGAATTCGTGAATGGCAATTGGCTGATTGGTTGTGTAGCGCTTATCGAAGTCATCGCGCTCAAGCATGCGAGCTACGGTGTACTGCGAAGTCAGGCGAATGAAGTCCGCCGGCCCCATCTGATCCATCCAGGTGGAGTTGAACGCAACTTCGGTTTTCGCCGGATCAAGAATCTTGAAAACCTGGGCCTTGTAGGTCTCGGCATTCTCGAGAACCTGCTCGCGGGTAAGAGGAGGACGCGTCGCACTCTTGCCACTCGGATCGCCGATCATCCCGGTGAAGTCACCTATAAGGAAGATCACCTGATGCCCCAGTTCCTGGAACTGGCGCAGCTTATTAATAAGCACGGTATGGCCCAGGTGCAAATCCGGCGCGGTCGGATCGAAGCCTGCCTTAATACGTAGCGGCTGGCCACGCTTGAGCTTTTCGATCAGCTCGGACTCGACCAACAGTTCTTCCGCACCACGTTTAATCAGCGCTAGCTGTTCTTCAACCGACTTCATAACAGACCCGCAAGGCTCGAATTCAAAGGGAACCAACCATACAAGATCGCGCGTCAAATACAAGTTTTGCCCGGCGCACGGACGTCAATCCACGGACACAGCGTTCGCGGACTTGCTTCAGAGATGATTTGGTTATATTTTATACAGTTATTTCATCTTCATCATGTCATTCATCTTTTCCAATTCATCTTTTTCAAAGTCAAAAATTACCTATGACCAAAGAATCGTCTAAAGCGCCGCCGCTTTACCCGAAGACCCACCTGCTCGCAGCAAGTGGCATCGCCGCCCTTCTGAGCCTGGCGCTTCTGGTATTTCCTTCCAGTGATGTTGAAGCCAAAAAGACAACCCTGAGTCTTGAACTGGAAAGCCCAGCTGAACAACTGACACAAGATCAAGACGCTGCCGAAGCGGTCCAAGCCACAAATGAGCCAGCAGCTTCCCCTTTCGCGCAGATCGAAAACGACGCCGAAGAACTCCAGGAAACCGCTCAGGCCGCGCCAGTGCCGGCGCCTGTGATCGAAGAAAAAAAGTCTCCAAACCACAGGGAAGTGATCGTTTCTAAAGGCGATACCCTCTCCACCCTGTTTGAAAAAGTCGGCCTTCCAGCAGCTTCGATGCATGAGGTACTGGCCAGCGACAAACAAGCCAGGCAGTTCAGCCAACTCAAACATGGCCAGAAACTCGAATTCGAACTGAGCCCCGATGGCCAGCTGACCAACCTGCACAGCAAGGTCAGCGACGTCGAAAGCATCACCTTGACCAAGAATGACAAGGGTTATGCATTCAACCGCATTACCGCCAAGCCGACCGTGCGCTCTGCCTACGTTCATGGCGTGATCAACAGCTCGCTGTCGCAGTCCGCTGCACGCGCCGGTTTGTCCCACAGCCTGACCATGGACATGGCCAGCGTGTTTGGCTATGACGTCGACTTCGCCCAGGATATTCGCCAGGGTGACCAATTCGATGTCATCTACGAACAGAAGGTCGTCAACGGCAAGGCTGTCGGCAACGGCCCTATCCTTTCCGCTCGCTTCACTAACCGCGGCAAGACCTACACCGCCGTGCGTTACACCAATAAACAAGGCAACAGCAGCTACTACACTGCTGACGGCAACAGCATGCGCAAGGCGTTTATCCGTACCCCGGTGGACTTCGCCCGCATCAGCTCGAAATTCTCGATGGGCCGCAAGCACCCGATCCTGAACAAGATCCGCGCTCACAAAGGCGTCGACTATGCAGCACCGCGCGGCACTCCAATCAAGGCAGCCGGTGACGGTAAAGTATTGTTGGCCGGTCGCCGTGGCGGCTACGGCAATACCGTGATCATCCAGCACGGCAATACCTACCGCACGCTGTACGGCCACATGCAGGGCTTTGCCAAAGGCGTGCGGACTGGCAGTAGCGTCAAACAAGGCCAGGTGATCGGCTACATCGGCACCACCGGACTTTCCACCGGACCGCATTTGCATTACGAGTTCCAGGTCAATGGCGTGCACGTCGACCCACTAGGCCAAAAGGTGGCGATGGCCGATCCGATCTCCAAAGCCGAGCGCGCACGTTTCCTCGCGCAGAGCCAACCGCTGATGGCGCGCATGGATCAAGAAAAATCCACGCAACTGGCTTCGAGCAAGCGCTAAGCCATGACGCTCTATATAGGTGTGATGTCCGGGACCAGCCTCGATGGCCTGGACATTGCGTTGATCGAGCTGACTCCGACGATCAACCTGATTGCCACGCACTACATCCCAATGCCTGAATCCCTGCGCACCAAGTTGCTTGGCTTGTGCGCCAGCGGCCCGGACGAGATTGCCCGCTCCGCCATCGCCCAGCAGAACTGGGTGAACCTGGCAGCAAAGGGCATTCATACCCTCCTCGACCAACAAAATCTGAAACCCGAAGACATTCGCGCGATTGGCAGCCACGGCCAGACCATTCGCCACGAGCCGGCGCGCGGCTTCACCGTGCAGATTGGCAACCCTGCCCTTCTGACCGAATTGACCGGCATCACCGTGGTCAGCGACTTTCGCAGCCGCGATGTTGCGGCTGGCGGACAAGGCGCCCCACTGGTCCCTGCCTTTCACGAAGCGTTGTTTGAAGAGCGCGCAGGCAATCGCGCGGTATTGAACGTTGGCGGATTCAGCAACCTCAGCCTGATTGAACCCGGCAAACCTGTTGCGGGTTTCGACTGCGGTCCAGGAAACGTTCTGCTGGATGCCTGGATTCACCAGCAACGCGGAGACAACTTTGATCGCGATGGCCAATGGGCTGCCAGCGGCAAAGTCGAACCGGTTCTGCTGAAAGAACTGCTGAGCGATCCATTTTTCGTGACCAAAGGCCCCAAGAGCACCGGCCGCGAAGTGTTCAACCTGCCATGGCTGACACAACATCTATCGAAACTGCCGAGCTTCGCCGCCGAAGATGTACAGGCCACCCTGCTCGAACTGACCGCCCTGACCATCGTCGAATCACTGCAAAGCGCTCAATCAGATACCCAGGAACTGTTGGTCTGCGGCGGCGGCGCCCACAACGCCACGCTGATGAACCGCTTGGCCAGCTTGCTGCCAAACACCAAGGTCAGCAGCACCGCGGCTTACGGTGTAGACCCGGACTGGGTCGAAGCCATGGCGTTCGCCTGGCTGGCCCATTGCTGCCTTGAAGGCATCGCTGCCAATCGCCCGAGCGTCACCGGCGCCCGTGGCCTGCGCGTACTTGGCGCCATTTACCCCGCTTAATCTGCACAGCAAAACGCCGCAGAGCCCTGAGGCCATGCGGCGCTTGGTGATGCGGTGACTTGCGATCAGATTGAGAACGAAGAGCCGCAACCACATGTGGTGCTGGCGTTCGGATTCTTGATCACGAAGCGCGATCCTTCCAGACCTTCCTGATAATCCACCTCGGCACCTGCCAGGTACTGGAAACTCATCGGATCAACAACCAGACTCACACCTTCGCGTTCGACGATGGTGTCATCATCGGCCACTTCTTCATCGAAGGTGAAGCCGTACTGAAAACCTGAACAACCGCCGCCCGTAACGAATACGCGCAGCTTCAAGCGATCATTCCCCTCTTCATCGACCAGGCTCTTCACCTTGTGCGCGGCACCGTGGGTGAATTGCAAAGCCGTGGGGGTGAAGGATTCGACGCTCATGCTAACTATCTCCCGGCGTTACGCCGCCATAATGCGTGATGACGCGCATTATCCGCTTCTCCTAGAAAATCGGTCAACTATTGTTACGGTATATCAATCAACCCAATCGTAAGCCCGGAATGCAAAAAGGCCCGTCGAACGGGCCTTTTTGCTGAGCAGGATAAAGCCTTACGGCAGCATGCCTGCATGGGACAGACCCAAGCGCTCATCCAGACCAAACAGGATGTTCAGGTTCTGCACCGCCTGACCCGACGCACCTTTGACCAGGTTGTCGATCACCGACAACACCACCACCAGATCACCATCCTGCGGACGATGCACGGCGATACGGCAAACGTTGGCACCGCGCACGCTGCGGGTTTCCGGATGGCTGCCAGCGGGCATGACATCGACGAACGGTTCGTTGGCATAACGCTTTTCAAACAGCGCCTGCAGATCCACGGAGCGATCCACGACAGTCGCGTAGAGCGTCGAGTGGATGCCTCGAATCATTGGCGTCAGGTGCGGAACGAACGTCAAACCGACGTCCTTGCCCGCAGCGCGACGCAGGCCCTGGCGGATTTCCGGCAAGTGACGGTGACCTTTGACGGCGTAAGCCTTCATGCTTTCCGACGTCTCGGAGTACAACGAACCTACAGACGCGCCACGACCGGCGCCACTGACGCCGGATTTGCAGTCGGCGATCAAACGCGTGGTGTCGGCCAGACCTGCTTCCAGCAATGGCAGGAAACCCAATTGCGTAGCAGTCGGGTAGCAACCCGGCACGGCGATCAGACGGGCCTGCTTGATTTGCTCGCGATTGACTTCCGGCAAGCCATAGACCGCCTCTTCCAGCAGTTCCGGCGCGCCGTGTGGCTGACCGTACCACTTGGCCCACTCATCGGCGTCTTGCAGACGGAAGTCCGCCGACAGGTCGATGACTTTGGTCCCGGCAGCCAGCAACTCGCCGGCCAGGGCATGAGCCACACCGTGAGGCGTGGCGAAGAACACCACGTCGCAAGCGCCCAGCGTCTTGATGTCCGGAACGCTGAACGCCAGGCCATCGTAATGACCGCGCAGGTTCGGATACATATCAGCCACGGCCAGACCGGCCTCGGATCGGGAAGTGATGACTGCCACTTCAGCTTGCGGATGTTGCGCCAACAGACGCAGCAGTTCGACACCGGTGTAACCCGTGCCGCCGACGATACCGACCTTGACCATAAACCTGCCCTCAACGAACCCACTGGAAAGCCGTCGATAATAGGGTGCGTATCGTCCTGCGACAACCGGCAAGGTGACGTGCGGAGCTCCAAGCCTCTACTATCCGGGCTACCGTGAACCTGGGAATAACTAAAAATGCTTTATCTGTGGCTCAAAGCGCTTCACATCGTCAGCATGGTCTGCTGGTTTGCCGGCCTGTTCTACCTGCCGCGCCTGTTCGTCTATCACGCCCAAAGCGAAGACACCGTCAGCAAGGAACGCTTCAGCATCATGGAGCGCAAGCTGTACCGCGGCATCATGGGGCCGGCGATGATCGCCACCTTGATTTTCGGCATCGCACTGATCGGCCTGAACCCAAGCATATTCAGTCAAGGTGCGTGGATTCACGCCAAGCTGACCCTGGTGGTGATCCTGATCGGCTACCACCATATGTGCGGCGCCCAGGTAAAACGTTTTGCCCGTGGCGAGAACACCCGCAGCCATGTCTTTTATCGCTGGTTCAATGAAGTGCCGGTTCTGATATTGCTGGCTATTGTAATTCTGGTCGTCGTTCGGCCGTTCTAACTCCAATAAGCACAACTCACCGGGGTACTTCCAATGTCGCTGCCCGCTCTGCTTGAACAACGCTTGCGTCTGCCTGTGGTGGCAGCGCCAATGTTCCTGATCTCCAACCCACAACTGGTGCTCGCCTGCTGCCGTAATGGCGTGGTGGGCAGCTTTCCTGCGCTGAACCAGCGCGAAAGCAGCGGGTTCAAGGCCTGGCTGGAAGAGATCGAAGCAGGATTGGCGACATTGGACAATCCAGCGCCTTATGCGGTGAACCTGATCGCCCACAACACCAACCCGCGACTGCAAGCGGACCTGGCGATCTGCATCGAGCACAAAGTGCCGATCGTGATCACCAGCCTCGGCGCCGTGAAAGAACTGGTCGATGCAGTGCACAGCTATGGCGGTCTGGTGTTCCATGACGTGACGACTCGTCGTCATGCAGAGAAAGCCGCCGAGGCCGGGGTCGACGGTTTGATCGCGGTGGCAGCAGGCGCCGGTGGACACGCCGGAACCTGGAGCCCGTTCTCGCTGATTGCCGAGATCCGCCAATTCTTCGACAAGACCCTGCTGCTGGCCGGTTGCCTCAACCACGGCCACGAGATTCTCGCGGCACAATTGCTTGGTGCGGATCTGGCCTACTTCGGCACGCGATTTATCGGCACCACCGAAAGTCATGCGTCTGACGCCTATAAAGAGATGCTGCTGACTTCCAGAGCCGCAGACATCGTCCATACTCCAGCGGTGTCGGGAGTACCGGCGAGCTTTATGCGTCAAAGCCTTGAGGCTGCGGGTTTCGACATGGCCGCACTGCAAGGCAAGGGCGAAGTGAACTTCGGCTCCAAACTCAAGCCAATAAGCGATGAAGCCAAAGCCTGGAAAACCGTCTGGTCCGCAGGCCAGGGTGTCGGTGAGATCGATGACCTGCCAAGTGTCGATCAATTGGTCGCTCGCCTTGATGCCGAGTACCGCAAAGCACTGGAGCTGGCGGCAGCGCTGCCCAAGCGCTGGCCACGCTGACAGGAAAACTTGGCCAGTCCATTCCGGCTGGCTTTACACGACAAGGATGCCTAGCAATGAGCGAAAACCGTTTCAAGATCGTGTTCGACGGCGCTCTACTGCCAGGTGTTGACGTCACCACCGCCAAGCTCAATCTCGCCGAGTTGTTCAAAAGCGATGTGGCTGCCATCGAGCGGCTGTTCAGTGGCAAGCCGGTTGCGCTCAAACGCGACCTGTCGCAAATCGATGCGCAGACTTATCTCCAGGCACTGACCAAAACCGGTATCGATGCCCGGATTGAATCCGAACCCTCGATCGAGCTGAACCTGTCCGACGTTCATGAACACGCCCCGGGCGTCGCGGCAGATCCCGAATCCCCTTACGCACCACCTCGGGCTACCGTTGGCGAAGCCTTGCCTGAATTTTCCAGACTCAAGCCGTTCAGCTTCGAGGGTCGGATCGGCCGCTTGCGTTATCTCGCCTGGACGATGTCGCTGACGCTGGTGACCCTTGGCGTTGGCGCTGTGCTTGCTGTTTTCGGCTTGGCCCTCATTACTACGGACACGACCGCCGGCCTGATTCTCGGTGGCTTGCTGGCCTTTATTCTCGTCGTGGCGCTCGCGTTCGTCAGCATTCAGTTCAGTGTCCAGCGCCTGCACGATATCGGCTGGTCTGGCTGGCTCTGGCTGCTGACTCTCGTGCCGTTCGTGGGCAGCGTTTTTCCGTTCGTGATGATGATCGCGCCAGGTAATAACACCGCCAATCGATACGGTCCGCCACCACCGCCCAACAGCACCGCGGTAAAGGTCCTGTCTTCATTGTGGCTGGTGTTTATCGCGATCCTGTTCATCGGAGGACTGACCGGAGGTCTTACTACCATTCAGAGTGAATACGAAAGCGCCACCCGGAACAGCTATGAAAGTGACTCGGTGACCACCGAAGAGATCGAAGATCAAACCGCCGTGGAAGCAGAGCCAGCGCCAAATTCGGCCGACGAAGCAGCCGAAGCAGCCCAGCCCCCTGTAGACTCTGCCAAAGAATGAACAGCGCTCCCCGTCCGTGACACCTGCGTCGCCGGCGCGGAGCTGTTGCGATGGAGAAATGCATGACCCGTTACGCTCTGATCACTGGCGCTTCCAGCGGCATCGGCCTGGCGATGGCCGAAGCGTTGGCCCGACGCGGCCGCAGCCTGATACTGGTGGCCCGTCAGCGTGATCAGCTGGAAACTATTGCTATTGAGTTGACCCAACGTTTTGGCGTGGAAGTGTTGTTCCGAGCCTGTGACCTCGGCGAGCCGCTACGGCTGTCCGGTTTTCTGCTGGAGCTGGAGGAAGGTGACCGGCAGATTGATTTGCTGGTCAACTGCGCCGGCATCGGTACCTGCGGCCCTTTTCTGGCTCAGGACTGGATGACCGAGCAGGACCTGATCGAAGTGAACATCCTCGCGCTCACTCGCCTGTGTCACGCGATCGGCAACAGCATGGCGCTGCAGGGCGGCGGGCAAATTTTGAATGTCGCCTCGGTGGCGGCGTTCCATCCAGGCCCGTGGATGAGTACTTATTACGCCAGCAAGGCTTATGTGCTGCACTTTTCCGAAGGGTTGCGCGTCGAACTGAAAAAATGCGCGGTCAAGGTGTCGGTGCTCTGCCCCGGCCCTACCCGCACGGCGTTTTTCCGCACCGCGCAATTGGACAACGGCAAACTGGTCGACAGCAAAATGCTGATGAGCCCCGAGGAAGTCGCGCTCTACACCGTGCGGGCCCTGGAGAAAAATCGCGCCATCATTATTCCGGGTCGACGCAACCGCTGGCGCGCCTTCCTGCCGCGGATCGGCTCGCGCTGGCTGACCCGGACAATCGCCGGCATGGTCAACAAGGCTTACTGCCCGCGCTGATCGCACCCTCAAGGTAAAAGGCTGGGCTCGGGCATAACCCATGGTTACACTCAGGCCAGCCCAAACAACGGAGAAAAAGCTGTGGATACTCTGTTCACCAAGATCATCAACCGGGAAATCCCGGCGAAGATCATTTACGAGGACGACCAGGTACTGGCCTTCCACGACATCGCCCCACAGGCACCGGTGCATTTTCTGGTGATCCCGAAAAAAGCGGTGCGCACGCTTAACGACCTGACCGAGGACGACAAGGCATTGGCTGGGCATATTCTGTTCACCGCCCAGCGTCTGGCCCTGGAACTGGGTTGCGAAGAGGGCTTTCGCGTGGTCATGAATTGCAATCCACTGGGTGGGCAGACCGTCTATCACATCCATATGCATGTATTGGGTCAGCGCCAGATGCATTGGCCGCCGGGCTGATTCATTACCCTCCGTTGTAGGAGCACAGCTTGCTGGCGATGGCGTCATTGAAATCGCCATCGCCAGCAAGCTGTGCTCCTACAGAAGAAGCCTGCGTCGCAATGACCCAGCGCAAACCTTCGCCGGCCGATTGGGTTAAACTGGCCGCCGAGATTCTTCCCGGAGGTCAGCATGACTACCCAACGTCACTACTCGCCGATTGACCGCCTTCTGCTGCAAGCGGATGCCGCGATGCGTACCTTGTTGCCCTTCAGTGGTCAGCCGTACCGTCCTTCACCCGCTATCGTTCAGCCGGATGCACAAATGAGCGACGAAGACACCCGGCACGTCGCCGGTCTGATGCGCATCAACCATACTGGCGAAGTCTGTGCCCAGGCGCTGTATCAGGGTCAGGCCCTGACCGCGAAGCTGCCGCAAGTGCGCGCCGCCATGGAGCATGCCGCCGAAGAAGAAATCGACCACCTGGTCTGGTGCGAACAACGCATAAAACAGTTGGGTAGCCACACCAGCATTCTCAATCCGCTGTTCTACGGCATGTCGTTCGGGATTGGCGCGGTGGCCGGGTTGATCAGCGATAAAGTCAGCCTGGGTTTCGTTGCCGCGACCGAGCATCAGGTGTGCAAACACCTCAACGAACACCTTGAGCAACTGCCAGCCGAGGACGAAAAGTCCCGGGCGATCCTCGAGCAGATGCGCATTGATGAAGAACACCACGCCGAAAGCGCGCTGGAGGCTGGGGGATTCCGCTTCCCGGCACCGGTGAAGTTCGGCATGAGCCTGATGGCCAAGGTCATGACCAAGAGTACTTATCGGATCTGATCCCAAACACTGAGCACAAAAAAGGCGCTTTTTCAGCGCCCTTTCTTTTTGCTCGCAGAAAATCAGTTCGGCATGTTGCGCGCGTAGAAGATTTCCAGCATTTCGTGTTTCACACGCTCGGTCACCTGAGCACGGTCATCTGGGGAATGTCGATTCAACCGAGCTCGATGATCTCGTAGTCGTGTGTGATCTCTACGCCCGCCGCACCCAGCATGATCGACGCCGAGCAATACTTCTCGGCAGACAGCTCGATGGCGCGTTTGACCTGGGCTTCTTTCAAGCCTCGGCCCTTGACCACAAAGTGCATGTGGATCTTGGTGAAAACCTTCGGATCTTCGGTGGCGCGCTCGGCTTCGAGGAAGGCTTCGCAGCTTTCAACAGCCTGACGAGACTTCTTGAGAATGCTGACCACGTCGAAATTGCTGCAACCGCCAACACCCAGCAGGAGCATTTCCATCGGCCGGACACCGAGGTTGCGACCGCCGGCATCGGGCGGACCGTCCATGACCACGACATGACCGCTGCCGGATTCGCCGAGGAACATGGCTTCGCCAGCCCATTGGATGCGTGCCTTCATCGCCAAGACTCCACTGTCTAAAAAAGGGTCGCCAGCTTAGCACAGGGGCCTTGATTGACGGCGTCTCGCCTTCCTACGACGCATGCCGCTGCGCTGTAGGTAAATTCTCGAATATTGCAGGAAGTGTCTGTTAAGCTGGCGCCAATTCACTGGCGCATGGCCAGTTTTGTAGCAACCTCAGCGACTCATAAGAAAACCAAACACACCGTGAAGTCTTTTCGGGATACAACCATGGTTGCTATTACCCCAACACCCAAAATCAAGAACCTCGACAAGCTGCTGATGCACTGCCAGCGCCGTCGTTATGCGGCCAAAAGCAACATCATTTGTGCCGGCGATCGTTCAGAAACCCTGTTCTTTATCATCAAGGGTTCGGTGACGATCCTGATCGAGGATGACGACGGCCGCGAAATGATCATCGCCTACCTGAACACCGGAGACTTTTTCGGCGAGTTGGGCCTGTTCGAACAGGCCGGCCTGGAACAGGAACGCAGCGCCTGGGTGCGCGCCAAGATCGAATGCGAAGTCGCGGAGATCAGTTACGCGAAATTCCGCGAACTGTCCCAACAGGATCCAGAGATTCTTTACGTACTCAGCGGACAAATCGCACAGCGCCTGCGCAATACCACCCGCAAAGTGGGTGACCTGGCGTTCTTCGACGTCACCGGCCGCGTCGCACGCTGCCTGCTGGAACTGTGTAAACAGCCAGATGCGATGACTCACCCGGACGGCATGCAGATCAAGGTGACCCGTCAGGAAATCGGGCGGATTGTCGGTTGTTCACGTGAGATGGTCGGACGCGTACTCAAGGATCTGGAAGAACGCAACCTGGTGGACGTCAAAGGCAAGACCATGGTGGTCTTCGGTACGCGCTAAACCCTGAACATGTCTGCCAGCAACTGGCGGTACAACGTGTCGAGTCGCCCCAACGCATCAGGTGCTGCATATTTTTCATGAAGAGCAATGTGGCTCTCGGCGCGAACTCGTTGCTCCAGGCCACAGGCTTCATTGAAACGGTTAACCGCCGCAACCATCGACTCACGCTCGTTATCGAGCAACAAAGCACCGTGCACCAACCCTACCGGACGCGTACCGCCCTTGCTCTGGCGCCAGCGTTGAGCCGTGCCGACCATCTTGCGCCCATCAAGGTTGACGTTGAAACGCCCATCACAGAACGCACCCTCTATTTCGCCCAAAGACGAAACGCCGCCCAGTTCATCGAGTAACTGACAAATCGGATCGCAAAGCCTGCGATAACCGGTTTCGATACGGTTCTGGTCACCCTCGCTACGCGGTGGCGCGTAGACCAGCGCGATGTTGATCGTTGAGGCCGATTGCGGCACCGGTTCACCGCCGGTTTCGCGCAACAGCACCGGCCAACCTGCCGCCGCCGACACTTCGCACGCGGCCTCGAACCCAGGCAGACGATTCAACCGTCGCGGCATGACCAGCGCCTTATCACTGGGCTGCCAGAACAGCAGGCCAAACTCCGAATCGCCGGTGCAAACATGGGCCAACAGATCCTGTTCGGCGAGCAGGCCGGCTTCGACGGTCAAGGCGATGGGCTGGGTCATGGCAGTAGACATCCTTTGTTTGGGGTATAAAAAAGCCGGCATCGCCGGCTTCTTCATTAGGTCACGTTCAGTCGAGTGTAGAACCGCTTACTGCGATACCACGCTCAGGAAAGAACAGACGCTGCAGTTCGGTGCCCGGGCTTTCGGCGCGCATGAACGCTTCGCCAACCAGGAACGCGTACACATCGCTGATTTCCATCAGCTCGACATCGGCCCGGTTGAGAATGCCACTTTCGGTGATCACCAAGCGGTCACGCGGGATACGCGGCAACAAATCGAGGGTGGTTTCCAGATTGACTTCGAAGGTGTGCAGGTTGCGGTTGTTCACGCCGACCAACGGAGTGTCGAGGGTTTTCAAGGCCCGCTCCAGCTCGGCGCCATCGTGAACTTCCACCAGCACATCGAGGCCGACGCTTTTGGCCACGGCAGCCAACTCGGCCATTTTCACGTCATCCAGTGCGGAGACGATCAACAGCACGCAGTCGGCGCCCAACGCTCGGGCTTCAATGATCTGGTACGGATCGATCATGAAGTCCTTGCGGATCACCGGCAGATTGCACGCTGCCCGCGCCTGTTGCAGATACGCATCGGCGCCCTGGAAGTAATCGATATCGGTGAGCACTGACAGACAGGTCGCGCCGCCCTTCTCGTAACTCTTGGCGATGTCGGCGGGAACGAAGTTCTCGCGGATAACGCCTTTGCTCGGTGAAGCTTTTTTGATTTCTGCAATGACCGCTGGCTGCTTGAGCTTGGCCTGAGCCAACAATGCCTTGGCAAAACCACGGGGTGCATCGGCCGCCTTGGCCAGACTTTCCAGCTCCGCCAGGCTTACGCGAGCGCTACGCTCGGCGACTTCCTGGACTTTACGGGCCAGAATGTTTTCCAGAACCGTCGGTACACTCATCCCTCATTCTCCACTTTGAATACCGCGGTAAAAGCACCCAACTCCTCCAGTTTTTCCCGAGCGAGGCCTGTGTGCAGCGCATCGTGCGCCAGGGCAACGCCTTCTTTCAAACTGCTGGCATGGTCGGCGGCGTACAGCGCGGCACCGGCATTGAGCATAATCATTTCCGCGGCTTTCTGGCCGTTCTCGGTCTTGCGCTTGCCCAGGGCATCGCGAATCAACTCCAGCGAGGCCGCCGGGCTATCCACTGCCAGACCGTGCAGGCTCTGGCTCTTCATGCCGAGGTCTTCCGGCTCGACCCAATACTCGGTGATCTGGTCATCCTTCAATTCCGCCACAAAGGTTGGTGCTGCCAGACTGAATTCGTCCAGGCCATCCTTCGAGTGCACCACCAGCACGTGCTTGCTGCCCATACGCTGCAAGACTTCGGCCAGCGGCCGGCACAACGCCTGATTGAACACGCCCACCACCTGATGCTTCACGCCGGCCGGATTCGTAAGCGGGCCGAGCATGTTGAACAGCGTGCGCAAGCCCAGCTCCCGGCGCGGGCCGGCGGCGTGCTTCATCGCGCTGTGATGGGTCTGGGCGAACATGAAACCGATGCCGACGTTGTCGATGCAGCGTGCTACCTGAACCGGCGTCAGGTTCAGGTAGATACCCGCCGCCTCCAGCAAATCGGCGCTGCCGCTTTTGCCCGAGACCGCACGGTTACCGTGCTTGGCCACCGTGCAACCCGCCGCCGCGACCACGAACGAGGAAGCGGTCGATACGTTGAAGATGTTCGCACCGTCGCCGCCGGTGCCCACCACATCGACCACGCCGTCGAGGGTCTTGAGTTCGACCTTGTCTGCCAGCTCGCGCATGACCGACACGGCGCCGACGATTTCGTCGATGCTTTCACTCTTCATGCGCATGGCCATCATGAACGCGCCGATCTGCGCGTCCGTGCATTGACCGGTCATGATTTCGCGCATGACATCGCGCATCTCTTCGGTGCTGAGGTCGAGCTGCTCGACGATACGGCTCAGGGCTGTCTTGATATTCATGAAAAGTCCTTAGCGCGTGCCGCCGGTTTGTTTGAGGAAATTGGCGAACAGCTCATGGCCCTGTTCGGTGAGGATCGACTCAGGGTGAAACTGGACGCCCTCGATATTCAGTGTCTTGTGGCGCAGGCCCATGATCTCGTCAACCGAGCCGTCTTCAAGCTGGGTCCAGGCGGTCAGTTCCAGGCAATCGGGCAGGGTTTCGCGTTTGACGATCAGTGAATGATAGCGGGTGACCGTCAGCGGATGGTTCAGGCCTTCGAAAACGCCTTTGTCCTCGTGGAACACCGGGCTGGTTTTGCCGTGCATAACCTGACGGGCGCGGACCACATCGCCACCAAAGGCCTGGCCGATCGACTGATGCCCCAGGCACACGCCGAGGATTGGCAATTTACCGCCAAAATGTTTGATCACATCAATCGACACGCCGGCTTCGTTCGGCGTGCAAGGGCCGGGTGAAACGACGATCCGCTCAGGGTTGAGGGCTTCGATTTCGGCAATGGTGAGCTCATCGTTGCGCACGACTTTGACCTGGGAGCCAAGCTCACCGAGGTATTGCACAACGTTGTAAGTAAAAGAGTCGTAGTTATCGATCATCAGCAACATGGCTTAAGAACCTCTTGAATTTACTGACTTTGAATACAGCCTTCGAATGATTTACCCGCAGCGTCCTGCACTTTGTCAGTCGCTGGAGTCGCGATGCAAAGCGGTTTGTCTTGCGGGTAAAGAAGGCAAAGCGGTAAAGATCCGGCCGGGCCGGCAGAAGGATTCAGGCGCGCCAACGCCAACGGGCGTGTGCCTTGATGACTTGATCCAGAAGTTTGCTGACGATCAACACGGGGAAGGTCTCATTTATACGTCTCGGCACAGTAACTTAGCTGGGCAGAGCGTGCAATATGGGGCGATCGAAGCTCTTGAAACAATTGGCGGGTTCGCGCCGAACGGCAATAGGCTCTATAGTTTTTGGCACTATCGTTTTGCTCACTACAACAATAACAAACGGACTTGCTCATGATCAGACAGACATTGGCTGTACCGCTTGCCGGCTGCTTGCTCGCCATGGCCTGCACCCAGGCGATCGCGGCGCCCAACCCTTATTCGAATTTCATCGTCTTCGGCGATAGCCTCAACGATGCCGGACAGTTTACCGACACGGGCGGTCCTCCCGGCTCGACCGTGCGTTTCACCAACCGGACCGGCCCGGTTTACCAGAACGGCAGCGGCGAAGTTTATTCCGCCAACTCGACCCAACTGCTGGGTGAAAGGCTCGGCTTTTCACCGGACCAGACGGCCGCTTCAACCTCGGCCGCACGCGCGAACCAGGGCCTGCCGGATGGTAACAACTGGGCCGTTGGCGGATATCGCACCGACCAGATCCTCACCTCGATCACTACCGCATCCGCCACGGGCGAACGCATACGCCCGGGCTATCTGCCGACAAACAATTTCAGCGCCGATCCGAATGCGCTGTATTACATTTCCGGGGGTGGTAACGATTTTCTTCAGGGACGTGTCCTAAGTGGCGCTCAAGCGAATGCCGCTGCAGATCGACTGGCCAACAGCGTCCAGGTTCTGCAAACCGCCGGTGCCCGATACATCGTGGTATGGCTGCTGCCCGACCTGGGTTTGACGCCCGCCATCAATGGCACGCCCCAGCAGACACCCACCTCACTACTGAGCTCTGCCTTCAACCGGCAACTGGTCACTCGACTGGCGGGGATCGATGCCGAAATCATCCCGTTGAACATTCCGCTGCTGTTGCAGGAAACCTTCGCCGATCCGGCACGATTCGGTTTTGCTACCGGCCAGAACCTGACGGCGACGTGTTTCAGCGGTAACAGCTGCACCGAAAACCCTACGTATGGCATCAACAGTGCCACCCCGGACCCCAGCAAGCTGATTTACAACGATGGGGTTCATCCGACCGAAGCCGGGCAGAAACTGATTTCCGACTACGCCTATTCCTTACTGGCAGCGCCCTGGGAGCTGACGTTGTTGCCGGAAATGGCCCACGCCACCTTGCGTGCGCACCAGGATGAACTGCGCAGCCAATGGCAATCGGACTGGGAGAACTGGCAGGCGGTCGGCCAATGGCGCGCGATTGTCGCCGGTGGCGGTCAGCATCTGGATGTCGATAGCCAAAGCAGCGGCGCCAGCGCCGACGGCGACGGTTACAACGTGAATGTCGGCGGCAGCTATCGTCTCAATGACGCCTGGCGCGTCGGTGTGGCGGCGGGGTTCTATCGTCAGAATCTGGAGGCAGGCAGCAACGATTCGGACTACAAACTCAACAGCTACCTGGCCACTGCCTTCGCCCAGTTCCAGCAGAATCGCTGGTGGGCCGATGCCGCGTTGACCGGCGGCAAGCTGGATTACGACAACCTCAAACGCAAATTCGATTTGGGTGCCGGCGAAGGCGCGGAGAAAGGCGATACCGATGGCGATCTCTGGGCCTTCAGCACTCGCCTTGGCTACGACATTGCGCAACCGGGCAGCGAGTGGCACCTGTCGCCGTTCATCAGCGCCGATTACGCCAAGGTGGAAGTCGACGGCTACTCGGAAAACAGCACTCGTTCCACCGCGCTGACCTTTGACGATCAGACTCGCGATTCAAAACGTCTGGGCGCCGGTCTGCAGGGTAAGTACCAGATCACCGCGCAGACTCAAGTGTTCGGCGAATACGCGTATGAGCATGAATACGAGGATGACACTCAGAAAGTAAACATCGCGCTCAACAGCCTGCCGTCCCTCGACTTCAAGCTGGATGGCTATACACCGCAAAGCCACTTGAATCGCGTGAGCCTGGGGGTCAGCCACAAGTTGACGGCCGATCTGGCGCTGCGTGGCGGATATACGTTCCGCAAGGATGATGACTTTACCCAGCAAGGGCTTACCGTTGGGGTTGCGCTGGATTTCTGATCCGGCAAACAGCAGGCATAAAAAAACGCGGCGCCCTGACAGGCACCGCGTTTTTTTATGCTGGGAGGCCCTTGTGGGAGCGAGCCTGCTCGCGATGACGGACTGACATTCAACATCTCTGTTGCCTGACATATCGCTATTGCGAGCAGGCTCGCTCCCACAGGTTCTGCGTGAACTCAGCTTGCCGGGGTTTGTTCAGCCAGGGCCACTGCACGGAACATCGCGCGGCGCTTGTTCAGGGTTTCTTCCCATTCCAGCGCCGGTACCGAGTCGGCAACGATGCCGCCACCGGCCTGCACGTGCAGTTCGCCGTTCTTGATCACTGCGGTGCGTATCGCGATTGCGGTGTCCATGTTGCCGTTCCAGGCGAAGTAGCCGACGGCGCCGCCGTAGACACCACGCTTGACCGGCTCCAGTTCGTCGATGATTTCCATCGCGCGAATCTTCGGTGCGCCAGACAAGGTGCCCGCCGGCAGAATCGCGCGCAGTGCGTCCATCGCCGTCAGCCCGGCCTTCAATTGACCGGTGACGTTGGACACGATGTGCATCACGTTGGAATAGCGCTCGATGACCATTTTTTCGGTGAGTTTCACCGAACCGATTTCCGAGACCCGACCGGTGTCGTTACGACCCAGGTCGATCAGCATCAAGTGCTCGGCAATTTCCTTGTCGTCGGACAGCAGGTCTTTTTCCAGTGCCAGGTCGGCCTCTTCGTTGGCGCCGCGCGGACGGGTGCCGGCGATCGGGCGCACGGTGATCAGGTTGTCTTCGACCCGCACCAGCACTTCCGGCGAACTGCCGACGACATGGAAGTCGCCGAAGTTGAAGAAGTACATATAAGGCGTCGGGTTGAAGCAACGCAGCGCCCGGTACAGATCGATCGGCGCAGCCTTGAAGTCGATCGACATGCGCTGGGACGGCACGACCTGCATGCAGTCACCGGCCAGGATGTATTCCTTGATGGTGTCGACGGCTTTTTCATAATCGTTCTGGGTGAAGCTCGAACGAAATATCGGATCAGCAGACTGTTGCTTGCTGAAATCCAGGCCACGGCGCGGGGTAATCGGCTGACGGAGTTTTTCCAGCAGCTCCTCCAGACGCGCCTGACCTTGCTCGAAAGCATCGTCCTGCGAGGGATCGGCCAGGACAATCGCGTGCATCTTGCCGGCGAGGTTGTCGAATACCACTACCGCGTCAGAAACCATCAGCAGAATGTCCGGCACGCCCAGTGGATCCGGGTTCGGGCATTTGCCCAGACGCTTCTCCACATAGCGCACGCAGTCGTAACCGAAATAACCCACCAGACCGCCATTGAAGCGCGGCAGGCCAGGAATGGTTGGCACGTTGTAGCGAGCTTTGAATGCTTCTACGAACGCCAGTGGATCTTCGGCTTCGTGGCTTTCGATCTCGATGCCGTCGTGGGTCACGCTGACGTGATGGTCGTGAACCCGCAGCACGGTGCGGCACGGCAGGCCGATGATCGAGTAACGGCCCCACTTTTCCCCGCCCTGCACCGATTCCAGCAGGTAGGAGTTGGGCTCGTCGGCCAGTTTCAGGTAGATCGACAGCGGCGTGTCGAAGTCGGCCAGGGTTTCGCAGGCAAGCGGGATGCGGTTGTAGCCGGCAGCGGCCAAACGCAGGAATTCTTCGCGGATCATGGGGTAGCCTCGTGGCTTGAGGGTCTAACAGTCAGGTATGCAAACGCGCCGGTATGCCGGCCAGGAACAAGTCAGGCGCGCCAACGCCAGCGGGCCAGGGCCTTGATGACTTTCATCCAGAGTTTGCGAGTGACCACCACGATGGCGTTTCCAGAAGGGGGTTGAACAGCGTCGGGCAACGTTATCTCAGCGGCCGGATCCAGGCAACCGCGAATTAACTTGCGCAGATCGTCGATCACCAGCGCCGGCGACTCTTCGGCAATCGGCCGGCCGTGGTTATAGCCGTAACTGAGCGCCACGCATTTGACCCCCGCCGCTTTCGCCGCCAGCACATCGCTGCGCGAATCGCCGACGAACAAGGATTGCGACGCCGGGATGTTGGTCATTTTCATCACGAAAAACAGCGCTGCCGGGTCCGGCTTTTTCTGTGGCAGGGTGTCGCCGCCGATGATCAAGCGGAAATAACGACCGATTTTCATCTGATCCAGCAGCGGCGCGACGAAGCGCTCCGGCTTGTTGGTGATCAGCGCCATCTCGACACCCTGCTTGTGCAGCCATTTCAGGGTGTCGCGCACGCCGGGGTAAACCACCGTCAGCTCGTGACCGTCCTCGTAAAAACCGTTGAACAGCTCCAGGGCATGCTCGGCCTCGACCTCATCGACACCCTCGGCGTCGATGTGGTTGGCCAAGGCCCGGCGCACCAGCGTGTGCACGCCATTGCCCACCCACTCACGCACCGATTCGATGCCGGCAGGTTGACGCCCGAGTTTGAGCAGCATGTTATCCACAGCCGCTGCGAGGTCAGGGACCGAATCGATCAACGTGCCATCCAGATCGAACATCACCAGCCGCGGCAGAGACCCCGGGAACAGCTGCTCAAAGCCACTCATGGGCGGGCCAGCGCCAATTCGGAACGCATCTTTTCAATCACATCCTGGTAATTCGGCGCATTGAAGATCGCCGAGCCGGCGACGAAGGTGTCAGCGCCAGCAGCCGCGATTTCACGAATGTTGTTCACGTTCACGCCGCCGTCGATTTCCAGGCGAATGTCACGCCCGGAAGCATCGATCAGCGCCCGCGCTTCACGCAGCTTGTCGAGAGTGCCGGGGATGAACTTCTGCCCGCCGAAACCCGGGTTGACGCTCATCAGCAGGATCATGTCGACCTTGTCCATCACGTACTTGAGCACGTCCAGCGGGGTCGCCGGGTTGAACACCAGGCCCGACTTGCAGCCACCTTCGCGGATCAGCTGCAGGGAACGGTCGACGTGCTGCGAGGCTTCCGGGTGAAAAGTGATGTAGGTCGCGCCGGCTTCGATGAAGTCACCGACGATGCGGTCCACCGGGCTGACCATCAGGTGCGCGTCGATCGGCGCAGTCACGCCGTACTTGCGCAGCGCGGCACACACCATCGGGCCGATGGTCAGGTTCGGCACGTAGTGGTTGTCCATGACATCGAAGTGCACGAAGTCGGCGCCAGCGGCCAGGACGTTATCCACTTCTTCACCCAGGCGGGCGAAGTCGGCGGAGAGAATCGACGGAGCAATTACGAAGGGCTGCATGACGCACCTTTTTTGAGCAAAATCACGATGGCGCGCATTGTATACCGCATGCTTTGAAGCGCGCACCGTGACGCGATAATCAGTAGGCCGCTCGGTAGATCTTCTCGATATCGACGGCACTCAGTTTGCGCGGATTGTTGCGCATCAGGCGCTCAGTTCCCGCCGCCTCCACCGCCATGGCCGGGATGGCGTCTTCCGGAACGCCGAAGCTGTGCAGGCCCGGCGGGATTTCCACCGCAGCGCACAACTCGGTCATCGCCTCTACGGCCTTGTCCGCCGCATCGTTGGCGCTCAGATGAGCGGTCTTCACCCCCATGGCCTCGGCGATATCTTGCATGCGCTCCACGCAGGCCATTTTGTTCCAGGTCATGACATACGGCAGCAGCAAGGCGTTGCTGACGCCATGGGCAATGTTGTAACGGCCGCCCAGCGGATACGCCAGCGCGTGCACCGCGCCGACCCCGGCATTGCCGAACGCCATACCGGCCATCAGGCTGGCGGTAGCCATGTCTTCGCGGGCCTGGAGATTGGACGGATTGGCGTAAGCCTTCGGCAGCGCCTTGGCGATGAGTTTGATGGCGCCGATGGCCAGAGCGTCGGTAATCGGTGAGGCGTTCAACGACAGATAGGATTCGATGGCGTGCACCAGTGCATCGACGCCACTGGCGGCAGTGACACTGCGCGGACAGGTCAGGGTCATTTGCGGGCTGACCAGCGCCACGTCCGGTAATAGATAGTCGCTGACGATGCCTTTCTTCAGCTGCGCGACCTTGTCGGAGAGGATCGCCACGTTAGTGACTTCCGAGCCGGTACCGGCAGTGGTCGGAATGGCGATCAGCGGCGGACCTTTGCGTGGCACCTGATCGATGCCGAACAGATCCTCCAGCGCCCCGTGATAACCGGCGTAGGCCGCGACACTTTTAGCGATATCGATGGCACTGCCGCCGCCCAGGCCGATCAGTCCATCGTGCCCGCCCTCGCGGTAGACCCGCATGCAGTCTTCGACGATGGCGATTTCCGGGTCTGGCAATACGCGGTCGAAAATTTCGTAGGTTCGGTCGCCCAGCTGCGCCAGCGCCAGCTGGACCGTGCCGGACTTGACCAGTGCGGCATCGGTGACGATCAGCGGGTTGTCGATGTCCAGGCGTGTCAGTTCAGCCGCCAGTTGCTCGATGGCACCGGCGCCGGTGATCAGTTTGTGAGCGATTTTGAAAGAGGAAAGACTCATGTGCGCAGCCTCTTATAGATAGGGGAGCTGGGCACAAGAGTAGCTGGGGATTGGAGTTTGTCTGCTATTTGGGGGTGAATGATTGGTAGGTTTTCGGTGGTGGATAAGTATGGGGTGGGTCAGTTGGATCAGCCCCTCACCCTAACCCCAAGGGGTATCGGGGACTGACCGAGGCGTTCTTTCGAGTTACATCGACCTGAAAATTCTGAGTCGAACTCAGGTTTTGAAAGCGATGGAGATCGGCTCCCTTTCCCCCTCTCCCCTGTGGGGCGGTCCGACGTTTCGGGAGGGTTGGGGTGAGGGGTGGCTCTCCAGCTTGCCACTAAACCTGGGCGGTCCGCAGTTTCTCGCTACGCCCACGCAGCCATTCCAGGGTCAGCAGCAGGATTACCGAGAAGACAATCAACAACGTCGCCGCCGCAGCAATTGTCGGGCTGAGGTTTTCGCGGATGCCGCTGAACATCTGCCGTGGCAGGGTCGCTTGCTCTGGGCCGGCGAGGAACAGCGTCACCACCACTTCGTCGAACGAAGTCGCGAAGGCAAACAGCGCACCGGAGATCACCCCAGGCGCAATCAGCGGCAAGGTCACCCGACGGAACGCCGTCAGTGGCGAAGCACCGAGGCTCGCAGCAGCACGCACCAGGTTTTGGTTAAACCCCTGCAACGTCGCCGATACCGTGATGATCACAAACGGCACGCCCAACACCGCATGCACCACGATCAGCGAGAAGAAGCTGTTACCCAGCCCCAGTGGCGCGAAAAACAGATAGCTCGCCACCCCAATGATCACCACCGGTACCACCATCGGCGAAATCACCAGCGCCATCACCAGCGCCTTGCCGCGGAAGTCGCCCCGTGTCAGGCCGATTGCCGCCAGCGTACCGAAGATCATCGCCAACACCGTCGCCGCCGGAGCAACGATGATGCTGTTCTTCAGCGCACGCATCCACTCGGCCGAAGCGAAGAAATCCTGGTACCAGTGCAGCGAAAAGCCTTGCAGCGGGTACACCAGAAAACTCCCGGAGTTGAACGACAGCGGAATGATCACCAGCACCGGCAGAATCAGGAACAACAAAATCAAGCCGCAGAGAATCCGCAAGCTGTAGAACCACACCCGTTCAATGGGCGACATATAAGGACTCAGCATTTCGTTCTCCCCTTAGCTCAGGCGCAGGCGACTGGCGCCCACCAGCCAGCTGTAAATCAGATAAAGCACCACGGTCGCCAACAGCAGCAGCCCACCGAGTGCGGTCGCCATGCCCCAGTTGATGCTGGTGTTGGTGTAGAAGGCGACGAAGTAACTGACCATCTGATCGTTCGGGCTGCCCAGCAACGCCGGGGTGATGTAGTAGCCAATGGCGAGGATGAACACCAACAGGCAACCGGCGCCGACACCGGCGTAAGTCTGCGGGAAATACACCCGCCAGAAACTGGCGAACGGGTGGCAGCCGAGGGAAATCGCGGCACGCATGTAGGTCGGCGAGATGCCTTTCATCACGCTGTAGATCGGCAGAATCATGAACGGCAGCAGGATGTGCACCATGGAGATGTAAACCCCGGTGCGGTTGAACACCAGCTCCAGCGGTTTATCGATGATGCCCATCGCCATCAGGCCGCTGTTGATCAAGCCGCCCGATTGCAGCAACACGATCCATGCGGCGACCCGCACCAGGATCGAGGTCCAGAACGGCAGCAGCACCAGAATCATCAGCAGGTTGCTTTGACGTGATGGCAAGTTCGCCAGCAAGTAGGCCAATGGATACGCCAGCAACAGGCAGATCACGGTGATGATCAGCCCCATCCAGAACGTCCGGGCAAAGATGTCGAGGTAGATCGCCTGATCGGGCGTGGCCGGGGCGATTTCGCCGAGGTCATCGATACGGTGATCGACCGCCGCCAGCAAGTAATAAGGTGTGATGTTGCTGGTGTTGCGGCGCACGGCTTGCCAGTAGGCCGGGTCACCCCAGCGCTCGTCGAGACCTTCCAGCGCTTCTTTATAAGAGGCCGGTTCGGTGGCGAACGGTAAGGCACGTGCAGTTTTGGTCAGCAAGCTGCGGTAGCCGGCCAACTCCATGTTCAAGCGCTTGGACAGGTCGCCCAAGGTCTGATTCTTGCGGGCTTCAGCGAGGTCTTCGCTGGCGGCCTTGTAAACCGGTTCAGCGGGCAGGCCTCGGCCATCCCAACTGGCGATAGCCGCCACGGTGCGCGGCATGCCGCCGACCACTTCCGGGTTACCAACGCTTTTGTAGAGCAGCGCCACGATGGGCACCAGGAACACCAGCAACAGAAACAGCACCAACGGCGCGATCAAGGCTTGTGCTTTCCAGCGGTTGATCCGCTCGGCGTGCTTGAGCCGCTGCTTCAAGGTGGGGTCGGTGCCCGCGTTCAGGGGAATGGCGGTGGCCATGGCGTACTCCGGAAATCTTTGATCGTTACAGAGGTGGCACTCCCTGTAAGGGAGGCCACCTCTGTTCTTGTTAGCTACACATCGCCCCTGTAGGAGCATGGCTTGCCCGCGAAAGCGTCGGCACATTCAACTTCAATGTTGACTGACACGCCGCCATCGCGGGCAAGCCTTACTCCTACAGGAGTGGATAAGCCCACGGGGTGGTCTTATTTTGCAGCCCAGGAATTGAAGCGCTGTTCCAGTTGCTCGCCGTTGTCAGCCCAGAAGCTGACGTCGATCTGCACCTGGTTGGCGATGTTTTCCGGGGTGGTCGGCATGTCTTTCAGGACATCCTTGGCCAGCAACGGTACGGCTTGAATGTTGGCCGGGCCGTAGGCGATGTTTTCCGAGTAGGTCTTCTGCTGCTGCGGCGCCACCGAGAACGCGATGAATTTCTTCGCCGCTTCGGCGCGCTTGGCGTCCAGACCTTTCGGAATGGCCCATGCGTCGAAGTCGTAAATACCGCCGTTCCACACGACTTTCAGGTTGCTTTCTTTCTGCACGGCAGCGATCCGGCCGTTGTAGGCCGAGCTCATGACCACGTCGCCGGAAGCGAGGTACTGCGGCGGTTGTGCGCCGGCTTCCCACCACTGGATGCTTGGTTTCAGCTCATCGAGTTTCTTGAACGCGCGGTCCTGACCATCCTTGCCGGCCAGCACTTTGTAGACGTCTTTCGGCGCAACGCCGTCGGCCATCAGAGCGAATTCCAAGGTGTACTTGGCGCCTTTACGCAGGCCACGTTTGCCCGGGAATTTCTTGGTGTCCCAGAAATCCACCCAACTGGTCGGCGCGGAAGCCAGTTTGTCGGCGTTATAGGCCAACACGGTCGACCACACGAAGAAGCCCACGCCGCATGGCTGGATGGCACCTTTGACGTAGTCTTCGGACTTGCCGAACAACTTCGGATCAAGTTGCTCGAACATGTCTTCGTCGCAACCACGGGACAGTTCTGGCGATTCAACTTCTACCAGGTCCCAGGACACGCTCTTGGTGTCGACCATGGCTTTGACCTTGGCCATCTCGCCGTTGTACTCGCCCGCCACGATCTTGCCGTTGCCTGCCGCTTCCCACGGTGCGTAGAAGGCTTTGACCTGCGCTGCCTTGTTCGCCCCGCCAAAGGACACCACGGTCAGGTCCGGGCCCGCCGCCATTGCGTGTGCCGCACCGATCATGCCCATGACCAAAGCGGTGAATTTCAGGGATCTCAACATTTATTGTTCTCTCCACGTGCAGGGTTGGTGTTGTTGAAGCAGGGGGCGATCAATGCGCCTCTAGAAGTGGGTCGAGCGCGCGAACGTGTTCGACCTGCCAGCCAAGCGGTACCACGTCGCCGACGGCCAGCGCGGGATCGAGCTCGGCAATCGGTTGTTTCACAAAAAAATCGGTCTTGCCGCAGACTTCCAGGCGAACCCGGACGTGGTCGCCCAGGTAGATGAATTCCGCCACCCTCCCCGAGAAGCGGTTGACGCATTGATCGCTTGCGCCGTTGAGGCTAATGCGCTCGGGGCGAATCGACAGCGTGACGGGCTCGCCGGTCTTGCCGACGTTGACCGCCAGGGCTTCAACCTTTTCACCGCGTCCCAACTCAACCACGCAGCGGTCGCCGGTATGGCTGTGCAAGCGGCCGTTGAGGCGGTTGTTCTCGCCGATGAAGTTGGCGACGAAGGTGTTTTTCGGCTCTTCGTAGAGGGTGCGCGGTGGCGCGATCTGCTGAATCTCGCCTTGGTGGAACACGGCCACGCGATCGGACATGGTCAGGGCTTCGCCCTGGTCGTGGGTCACGTAGACCACGGTCACGCCGAGGCGTTGGTGCAGGTGCTTGATTTCCATCTGCATGTGTTCGCGCAGCTGTTTGTCGAGTGCGCCGAGGGGTTCGTCCATCAGCACCAGTTGCGGTTCAAACACCAACGCACGGGCCAGGGCCACACGCTGCTGCTGACCGCCGGACAGTTGTGCCGGATAACGCTGGGCGAAGGTATCGAGCTGAACCATGCTCAGGACTTTTTTGACCTTGTCGCTGACATCGCTCTTGTTCAAGCCGCGCACGCTCAACGGGAACGCCAGGTTTTCGGCGACCGTCATGTGCGGGAACAATGCGTAGTTCTGGAACACCATGCCGATGTCGCGTTTGTGCGGCGGCACGTTATTGATGGAACGCCCGGCCAGCAGGATTTCGCCTGCGGTCGGTGTTTCGAAACCGGCGAGCATCATCAGGCTGGTGGTCTTGCCGGAGCCGGACGGGCCGAGCAAGGTGAGGAATTCGCCTTTGCGAATCTCCAGGTTGAGGTCTTTGACGATCAGGTTCTCGCCGTCGTAGCTTTTTTGTACTCCACGAAAGCTGACCAGAATATCGCTGGCCCCTGCGTTTGAATCGACCTGGCTCATACCCACACCTTTGTTATTGATGACTGCTGTGGACTAAGCCTAGTGGACGCTGCCAACCACGCAAATCGGGGCGCAGGAGAGAATGGCCTCAGCAGGATGGAAGGTTGGGGGTAGGGATTGCCCTACAAGGATGGCGGGAATGGGTATGTCGACGAGGGAGGGTGACAGATGTTGAGCTGCGAGCCTTACAGATCGGCAACAACAGTTTTATAGACATGTCGCAAATAGACATGCGACCCAGATCGGGTGGGAGCGAGCCTGCTCGCGATAGCAGTGGATCAGTCAAAGACATGTCGACTGACACGCCGCTATCGCGAGCAGGCTCGCTCCCACAGGGAATTGCAGTGAACCCGTCAGATTGGTGTGTTAGAGGAGTTTGTGCTCCATCGCGTACTTCACCAGTTCCGCCAGGGAGGTGATGTTGAGTTTCTGCATCAGCCGCGCCTTGTGGGTGCTGATGGTTTTGCTGCTCAAGGCCAGTTGCTGGGCGATGTCGTTGACGTTGGCGCCCTGGGCCAGGCGCTCGAACACCGAGAACTCGCGCTCGGACAGCAACGAGTGCAACGGCCGCGAATCGGTCAGGCCGACTTCGAAGACCATGCGGTCGGCCAGGTCCGGGTCGATGTAGCGTCCGCCCGCCGCAACCTTGCGAATCGCCGTCAGCAGCAGCGCAGGATCGCTGTCCTTGGTCGCATAACCGGCGGCGCCGACTTTCAGCGCACGAGCGGCCATTTGCGCTTCGTCGTGCATCGACAACACAAGAATCGCCGGCGGATTGTTCAGCGCGCGAATCCGCGGAATCGCCTCCAGGCCATTAACCCCGGGCATGGAGATGTCCAGCAAGACCACTTCGCAGGGAACATGACGCAAGGTCTCGAGCAACTGCTCACCATTGCTCGCCTCCCCTACCACCAGCAAATCCTTGGCCAGGCCGATCAATTGCTTGATGCCTTCGCGGACGATGGTGTGGTCTTCGGCTACCAGTACACGGATCACTTACTTCTCCTCATCCAGCGGCACTCGCACGCTCAGGGTCGTGCCTTCACCCGGTTCACTCTCAAGCGACAACTGCCCGCCCATGATCAACACTCGCTCGCGCATGCCGACCACCCCGAAGGAGGTTGACCTACCGGCGGCGGGGACAAATCCTACGCCATCATCGCTGACGGTCAGACACAACTCGTCGCCTTCCAGCGCCAACGTCAGTTCGACAGTATGCGCCTGGGCATGGCGCATGACATTGGTCAGCGCTTCTTGAAGGATCCGGAACAGGCCAATCGCCTTGGCATCACTGAGCACCGGCAGGTTCTCCGGCACCTGCACCAGACACGGAATCTGCGTGCGCGCCTCGAATCGGCGGGCCTGCCACTCGATGGCCGAGGCGATCCCGGCGTCGAGAATCGGTGGCCGCAGTGCCGTGGCGACATCGCGCACCAATTGGAACAGCTGCGCTATCAGTCGCTTCATGCTGTTCAAGCGTTCGTTCAGACCGGGATCGAGCTGGGCGTAGGCCAATTCGCACATGGATGTTTCCAGTTTGAGCACAGTCAACATCTGACCCAATTCATCGTGAACTTCCCGGGCGATGCGGGCCTTTTCCTCTTCCCGCACGCTTTCCAGGTGCGCGGACAATTCACGCAACTGTTCGCGAGAGCTGGCCAGTTCCAGTTCGATGCGTTTGCTCTCGCTGATGTCCCAGACGATCCCGTCCCAGACATAGGCGCCGTCTTCGAGTCGGCGGGTGATGGCCTTGATCTCGGCCCAGCGCTGTTCGCCGGAGCGGGTGAGAATCCGTCCCTGCCACGACCAGTCACTGTCGGTGTCCAGCGCATGGTCCTGGGTTTGGTGATAACTGGCCTTGTCGTCCGGGTGCACCAGGCTGCGCAGGCCTTTGTCGCGATGGGCCAGGGTGGCCGGTGAGTAACCGACCAGGCTCTCGCTGCCTTCACTGATATAAGCAAAATCGATCTGCCCGGTCACCGGCGCCCGTTCCAGTCGAAATACCAGTCCTGGAACGTTGGCGGCGATCCCTTGCAGACGCGCCTCGCTTTCCTGCAACGCGGCCAATGCACGACGGCGCTCGGTGACGTCGTTGAGGTAAACCACCAGGTATTCACCGTCGCGAAACCGCAAAAAGCTCAGCGAAACATCCGCCGGCAGATTGCTGCCATCCGCCCGTATGCAGTTGGTTTCGAAACTTTGCGGGCCATCCTCACTGGCCCGGGCGCGTTTCCACAAATTCAGCCAGCGGTCCATGTGCAAGCCGGGCTCGAAGTCGATCAACGGCCGATCAATGATCCCGCCCGCCGGATAACCCAGCATGGTTTCGGCCGCGCGATTGGCGTAGCGCACATGGCTGTCCCAGTTGACCCAAAGGATGCCGACGGTGCTCTGATCGATGGAAAACTGGGTGAGGCGCAACGCTTCTTCGCTGGCGGCACGCAGGGCAATGTCCTCGCGCGCGGCCAGCAAACGATGTTCAAGACTGTGCTGCTGCCGACGCTGCCAGAACACGATGGCCATGCTGCTCAGCATCAATACCGCCAGCAGCAGGCAGAGGTTTTGCCAGAACCCCGGGGACTCGGTCAGCCTCGGGTATTTGGGTTGCAGCCACTGGTTGTGCAGTTGCTCCAGGTCCTTGGCCGGGATCGCCCGCAACGCGCTTTCGACGATGCCGGCCAGTTCCGGCCAATCCCGGCGCGTGGCCACCCGCAATAGTTGCGGCAAGCCGATATCACCGACCACCACCAGCCCGGCGAATTCAGGCTCGGCGGACAGGCGTCCCAGCTGCGCTTCGTCGACCACGGCGTAACTGGCCTGCTGACTCAACAACAGTTGCAGTGCCTGGCGCTCGATCGGTACGCCTTGAAGGTTCAGGTGCGGGTAATTGCTGCGCAGGTAATCGGCGGTGGCGCCGGGCATGCGCACGGCAACGCGGGTCTGGCTGTCGAGTTTTTCCAGCTCTACCACGCCGGTGCTTTTCTGGTCGCTGACCACCAGTTGCGGCACCCGCATATACGGGTCGGAAAACTGCCAGAGCCGCAGGCCACCGGGTGTTTGGGTCAGCCCTGGAGCGATGTCGATTTCACCCTCGCGCGCCGCAGCTTCCAGTTGCGCCAGGTCGGGAAAGTTACGCCAGCTCAGCTCGACTTTAAGCGCCTTGGCCAGCCACTTCATCAGCTCGACATTGACCCCGGACAAACGCTGCAAGCGGCGATCGTATTGGGCGTAGGGCACTTGCAACACCAGCCCCACGCGCAACTCTCCATGTTGCGCCAGCCATTGCTGCTGGCCCGCGGACAATTGCGCGACATGCGCTGGTGGCGCGGGAGCCGCCCAGCCCATCAAGGGAAACCACAAACAGCCGATAACCCACAGGCAGCGAAAACGCATCATCGAAGTCTCACACACTGACAAATACTGACCAACCCATTAGGCTGCCGGAATAACTTCTGGCCTGGAATATCCGATGCCCCCTGTCTACCGCCTGGCACTGCCAGCATTGTGCCTGTCGCTGATCCTGCCTTGCGCCTTTTCTGTCGAGGCCGCCGACCCGGTACCTGCCGCAACGGAAACACCCGCTGAAGAAAAACCGGTCGAGCGCCAGCCGCTGCTTGAGCGTAGTCAGGAAGAAGCCTCTGCACTTGAGCGACAGATCCCTGCCGAGGAACAGCAGCAACTGCAAGCGGGCAGCGACACGTTTCTGGCCTTGTGGAAACCAGCCAATACCGGCGACCCCAAAGGCGCGGTGATTATCATCCCGGGCGCCGGCGAAACCGCTGACTGGCCGCAAGCAATCGGTCCATTGCGACGTAAATTGCCGGACGCCGAGTGGAGCAGCCTGAGTATCACCTTGCCGGACCTGCAAAGCGATGCCATTGCGCCGCGTGTCGTAGAAGTCGCTCCCAGCACACCAAAAGCCCCTGACGCCAGCAGCAAAGACTCGACCACTGCAGCGCCCATCGAACAGGCGGCGGGCGGTGAAGCGGAGGTGGCGGACAAGGCGATCGCCGAAACCAGCGAGGAACAGGCCAAAGCCGACGCCGAACGAATCTTCGCCCGCATCGACGCCGCCATTGCCTACGCCGAACAGCAAAGCGCTCGCAGCATTGTCGTGCTGGGACATGGCACTGGCGCTTACTGGGCCGCGCGCTACCTGAGCGAGAAGCAGCCCTCGCAAGTGGAGAAGTTTGTGATGGTCGCCGCTCAGATGCCGGCGAAAGCCAAACCAGAGTTGGTCGAACTGACACCGGCCCTGAAGCTGCCCACCGCAGACATCTTCTATATGGACAAGCCGCTGGACCGCAACCTGGCGCTGGAACGCTTGCAGGCCAGCAAACGTTTGAAGACTTCGGGGTTCAGTCAGGTTTCGCTCAAGGCATTGCCGGGTAATTCCAAGGCAGAGCAAGAGCAACTGTTCCGTCGGGTGCGGGGCTGGTTGAGTCCACAGAACGCGGTGAACTGATAGACCGCGCCGCCCCATTCGCGAGCAGGTCGAATCGTCGCACCGTCGCTCCCACAGTTGATCTTGGTCGTACACACATTCTGTGTCCACTGAAGATTCAATGTGGGAGCGACGGTGCGACGATTCGACCTGCTCGCGATGGCGGCTTCAGAAACAACACAATCTGTTGCCCTACCGAAAATCCCGCCGCTCGCGAATCAATGTGTAGGCGCTATGCAGTTCGCGAGTCTTGTCAGTGGCTTCGCGAACTTGCAGCGCCGTCGCACCGCTGCCGGCGATCTTGTCCGGGTGATGGCGACTCAGCAGGCGTCGATAAGCACGCTTGATCTGCGCCGGCTCACTGGTCGCCGAAACGCCCAAAAGCCGCAGGGCATCTTGATAGGTCAGCGCGCTGCTGGCCTGTGCAAACTTGTGCTGCTCGTAATCGGTCGACAGCGCCTGCACCTGCCGCGACGTCCAGCCCAGCCACTTACCCCACTGCCTGATCAGCTCTCGCTCAGCGCTACCGGCACGGCCATCCGCCCAGATCATCCGCCAACAGGCGCGCAAGACGCCTTCGGCGGCATGAGGTTGATGACTCAAGCGGCGAAGGTAACCGCGCAACCGGTCATCTCCGGACTTGCCGCGATTGAACGCGGCAATTGCCCGGAGCTGGGCCGACTCGGTCATGTCCAGCAAGCGCATTTCCTGACGGGCCTGCTGGATGTGGCCTTCCACCACCCGCCCATCGCACTTGGCCAACCGTCCCAACAACACAAACAGCAGTTCATCGTTGCGCAGCACCGAGCGGCCACCGAGCTTTTCTCGCAAGTGTGCCCAGCCCTGTATGTGCAAGTGCCGATCCAGCACCTGCCCCAACAAAGCGCCCAGCATGGCCCCCGGAATGCTGGCGATGTAAAAGCCCGCTCCGGCTCCGATCAGAGTCCCTGGCCACAACATGTCAGCGTCTCGCTTCTAACAGGGTTTCGACTTCAGCCAGACGCTCGTGAGTGCCAACATCCACCCAATGCCCATTCAAGTGCTCGCCGGTGACTTGTCCATCGGCCATGGCCTTGCGCAGCAGCGGCGCAAGCTTGAAGGCGCCGTCGGAGCAACCGTCGAACAGCTGCGGGTGCAGCACCGCGATGCCGCTATAGGTCAGGGTTGCAGCGTCCGGTTGACCGTCGCGTACTTGCCCGTCGATCAGACTGAAATCGCCGGTCGGATGATGGGCAGGGTTATCCGCCAACACCAAATGCGCCAGCCCGGTGATGGGTTGGTGCAACACGCTGAAGTCGTAGTCGGTCCAGATGTCACCGTTGACGACCATAAAGGCCTCGTCGCCCAGCAACGGCAGCGCGCGGAATATCCCGCCTCCGGTTTCCAGCGGCTCACCTTCCGGCGAGTACTGAATACGTACGCCGTATTGCGAGCCATCACCCAGGTAGTTTTCGATCAGCTGGCCGAGCCAGGCATGGTTGATCACCACCTCGGTAAACCCTGCCACCGCCAGGGCTTTCAAGTGATACTCGATCAACGGAATACCGCCAGCGCGAACCAGCGGTTTCGGCGTGGTCAAGGTCAGCGGGCGCATGCGCTCGCCTTTCCCTGCCGCCAGAATCATTGCCTTCATGCATTCACTCCAGCACGCAGACTCAGCAGCAACACATCCAGCTCGGCCAGTTCAGGACGGCGGGCGATCACGGCGTCTATATAAGCAAAGAAGCGCGGTACATCACCAAGATAGCGCGGCTTGCCGTCGCGGTGGCAGATGCGGGCAAAGATGCCGATCACTTTCAGGTGCCGCTGCACACCCATCAGGTCGCTGGCACGCAGGAAATCTTCGAAGTCGGGCTGAACCGGGATCCCGAGATCGCCCGCTTGCTGCCAGTACGCTTGCAGCCAACCGCGCACACGCTCCTCGGGCCAACTGAGGAACGCATCCTTGAACAGGCAGGTCACATCGTAGGTCACGGGACCATAAACGGCGTCCTGGAAATCCAGCACGCCGGGATTGGGCTCGCTGAGCATCAGGTTGCGCGGCATGTAGTCGCGGTGCACCAGCACTTGGGGCTGGGCCAGTGCGCTGTCGATCAATAGCTCGGTCACGTTCTGCCAGAGCATTTGCTGCGCCGAGTCGAACTCGATACCCAACTCGCGCTTCACGTACCACTCGGGGAACAATTCCAGCTCGCGACGCAGCAGCGCCACGTCATAACTTGGCAACGGTGCAACCATCGGCAACTGCTGAAAAGCCAGCAGCGCTTGCAGGGCATCCTTGAACAAAACGTCGGCATTTTCGCTGTCGATCACGTCCAGGTAAGTCTTGTTGCCCAGGTCATTGAGCAAAAGAAAACCACGTTCGAGGTCTTCGGCATAAATTTCCGGAACATTTATTCCGGATTTCGCCAGCAAAAAAGCGATATCCACGAAGGGTTTACAGTTTTCCTGGGGCGGCGGCGCGTCCATCACGACGAAGCTTCTGCCCTCGCCTTCCCAGCGAAAATAACGTCGAAAACTCGCATCGCTACTGGCCGCGGTCAACGTGGCCGGGGGTACGACGCCCCAACCCTGTTCTGCAAAGAGGACAGCCAATTGCTCATCGAGCCAAACTTTCAGGTGTTGCAAACGTACATCTTGGTCAGGCATTGCAAGGGTCTCCGACGGCGCTAGCCGTCAAGCGGGTCATGCTTTATTATCCAGCATCTTTTTCAGACCATCGAGAGGCGTGCGGCCCACACCGCGGGCAGATGGCACGCAGGAAGCCCGGACTAATAAGATGGCATTGAAATCCCCCGCGTTTCGTAAAAAATTTCCGTTGTTGGTTACCGGCAGTCTGCTGGCCCTGCAACCTCTAGCCACTTCGTTCGTGGTCGCCGCGGAACAGTATGACTGCTCAGTCTCTGCTTCGGGTGCCTGGAACTGTGCGCCAAAATCTCCAGCAGCTGCGCTGCCACCTCGCCCCGTCCATGACGGCAGTGCGGCGGTAAGCACAAGCGGTGAGATTCCGGCCGACAGCGGTTCCAGTCAAGACACCGGCGCCAAGACTGTGCTGGTAACCGAGTCCAAGGGCCGCGGCCTGAAGTCGCGTAGCGAAGACTACAGTCACCTCGATTGGGTTCCACGCGAGAAGCTCACTGCAGCGCAATTGGCCGAAACCGGACCTTACTGCGCTGGTTCCTATATCGAACCGATTCGTCCTGGCATGAATGACAAGACGAATAAAAGTGACGCTCCGACCTTTCTCGGCGCCAAAGCCTCTCGCTATAAGCAGGATGAGCAGATCGCAACCCTGGCGGGTGACGTGGTCATGCGTCAGGGCAGCATGCAGGTCGAAGCCGACGAAGCGAACCTCTACCAGGCCGAAAGCCGTGGCGAACTGAGCGGCAACGTCCGTGTTCGCGACAACGGCGCGCTGATCGTGGGCGACCACGCCGACGTGCAGCTCGACACCGGTGAAGCCAAGGTCGACAACGCTGAATACGTGATGCACAAATCCCGTATTCGCGGTAGCGCGCTGTACGCCAAACGTGCCGAGAACGCAATCATCCGCCTCAAGGATGGTACGTACACCACGTGCGAACCGGACAGCAACGCCTGGCAGCTCAAGGGCAACAACATCACCTTGAACCCGGCCACCGGTTTCGGTACCGCGACCAACGTGACGCTACGGGTCAAGGACATTCCGGTCCTGTACACGCCATACATCTATTTCCCGATCGACGACCGTCGCCAGTCCGGCTTCCTGCCGCCGACCATCGGCACCGGCACCGATACCGGCTTCATGCTGGTCACACCGTATTACTTCAACCTGGCACCGAACTACGATGCCACGTTGTACCCGCGCTACATGAGCAAGCACGGGCTGTTGATGGAAGGCGAATTCCGTTACCTGACCCCGTCCAGCGAAGGTCAGTTCGGCGCCGCGTACCTCAACGACGAAGACACCGATCGCAGTGGTCAGACCGATTACCAGAAAAACCGCTACATGTATAACTGGCAGCACAAGGGCGGTCTCGACTCGCGTGTTCTGACACAAGTCGATTACACCAAGATCAGCGATCCGTATTACTTCCAGGATCTGGAAACCGATCAGATCGGGGTAAAAAGCGCTGACTTCGTGAACCAGCAGGGTTCTGTCACCTATCGTGGCGACAGCTACACCGCTCGCTTGAATGCACAGGCTTATCAGCTCGCGACCGTTTCGGACATTACGCCGTACGACCGCTTGCCGCAGATCACGTTCAATGGTCAGCTGCCGACTCATCCTGGTGGTCTGAATTTCGACTACGAGACAGAAGTCGTACGGTTTGACCGTGACTTGAAGGACGGTGACTTCGTAAACGAAGATGGCACTGCTGAACCGCGCCTTGATAGAAACGTTCAAGGCCTGGCACGTGCCAACGGCGACCGTTTGAATCTCAAACCGGGTGTCAGCCTGCCGCTGGACTGGACTTATGGCTTCGTGAAGCCATCGCTCAAGTACCAATACACCCAGTACCAACTGGATCTGGACGGCACCGGCAAGAGCCAGATCGAGGCCCAGGATCAAGCCGCAGCTGCAGCCGGGACTGAAAACGTCAATGGTCATTTCAGCAGCAGCCAGAACCGTGGCGTGCCGATTGCAAGCATCGACAGCGGCCTGTACTTCGATCGCAACACCCAATGGTTCGGCAAGAACTATCGCCAGACCCTCGAACCGCGCCTGTTCTACCTGTACGTCCCTGAAACGGATCAGGAGGACATTCCGGTATTCGACACCAGCGAATACACCTTCAACTACGCGTCGCTGTTCCGTGACAACCGCTTCTCCGGCGCCGACCGCGTCGGCGACGAGAACAAACTGTCCCTGGGCGTCACCAACCGCTGGATTGAAGACAATGGCTTCGAACGTCAACGCATCAGCGTTGGCCAGGCCGTGTACTTCAAGGATCGTGAAGTTCAGTTGCCGGGTATCGATGCAAAAACCCGCGACGATGCGCAGGCTAATGTCTCGCCTTATGCGCTGGAATACGAATATCGCTGGAACCGCGATTGGCGCACCACGGCCGATTACAACTGGGACCCGGACAGCCGCAGCCCTCGCTCGGGCAGCGCGATGTTCCACTACCAGCCTGAAGACAACCCGAACAAGGTCATCAACGCCGGCTATCGCTATCGCAATGACCAGGTCCGTTACGACCAGAACACCGGTAAATGGCAAGTGGGCGGTGGCGACTACGGCACCCCGGGCCAACCTGGCTACGTGAAGGACTACTACAAGATTCAGCAGCACGACTTCTCGGTGATCTGGCCGATCGTGCCGCAATGGAACGCCATCAGCCGCTGGCAGTATGACTACAACCGTAACCGTACCCTGGAAGCTTTCGGTGGTTTCGAGTACGACAACTGCTGCTGGAAACTGCGCCTGATCAACCGTTACTGGGTCAGCTATGACGAATTCAGTCAGAACGCCCCGGAAAA
Source organism: Pseudomonas sp. LS2P72 (assembly GCF_054897865.1). Lineage (NCBI taxonomy): Bacteria > Pseudomonadati > Pseudomonadota > Gammaproteobacteria > Pseudomonadales > Pseudomonadaceae > Pseudomonas > Pseudomonas sp. LS2P72. Next base: position 1,149,208 of record NZ_CM142708.1, on the reverse strand, counting down.
CGAAAAAGGCGACCACGGCATCTTCCTACAAATTGTTCTGAAGGGACTCGGCGGCCTCACCGGCGCCAAAGTAGAGAGCTTCCTCGACAAAGGCATCCAAGGTTATCGTGAACGTGAAGACCAAGCTTTCTGATTGTCTGCGCCCGCTGATGCTGGGCGCGCTGTTCCTGGGTACCGCGGCGAACGCCGCGGTGCAGTCCATCGATAAAGTGGTGGCCATTGTCGACAACGACGTGGTCATGCAGAGCCAACTGGACCAACGCGTTCATGAAGTTCAGCAAACCATCGCCAAACGCGGTGCTGCCGTACCGCCGGCCGGCGTGCTGGATCAGCAGGTACTTGAACGTCTGATCGTCGAAAACCTGCAACTGCAGATCGGCGAACGCTCCGGTATCCGCATTACCGATGAAGAGCTGAACCAGGCTGTCGGCACCATTGCCCAGCGCAATAACATGTCGATTGATCAATTCCGCGCCGCCCTGACTCGCGACGGTCTGTCTTACGACGACGCCCGTGACCAGATTCGCCGCGAGATGGTCATCAGCCGTGTGCGTCAGCGTCGTGTGGCCGAGCGTATCCAGGTTTCCGAACAGGAAGTGAAGAACTTCCTCGCTTCCGACCTTGGCAAAATGCAGCTGTCCGAAGAATTCCGTCTGGCCAACATCCTGATTCCTACGCCGGAAAGCGCCAACTCCGACGCTATTCAGAATGCGGCCAAACAGGCAGACGCGGTTTACCAGCAGCTCAAGCAAGGCGCTGACTTCGGTCAGCTGGCAATCGCCAAATCCGCCAGCGAAACCGCACTGGAAGGTGGCGATATGGGCTGGCGTAAAGCCGGTCAACTGCCACCTCCTTTCGATCGCATGCTGAGCACCATGGCTGTCGGCGACATTACCCAGCCAATGCGCACCCCGGGCGGCTTCATCATCCTGAAGATCCTCGACAAGCGTGGCGGTGAGACCCAGGTCCGTGATGAAGTGCACGTACGTCACATCCTGGTCAAACCTAGCCCGATCCGCGACGAAGCAAAAACCAAGGCGCTGGCTGAGTCGCTCTACACCCGCATCGAAGCGGGCGAAGATTTCGGCGAATTGGCAAAAAGCTTCTCGGAAGATCCGGGTTCCGCCCTCAACGGTGGCGACCTGAACTGGATCGACCCGAATGCACTGGTTCCCGAGTTCCGCGAAGTGATGGCCAAGACTCCACAAGGTCAGCTGTCCAAGCCGTTCCAGACCCAATATGGCTGGCACGTTCTGGAAGTCCTTGGCCGTCGTGCCACTGACAGCACCACCCAGGCCCGCGAGCAGCAAGCAATGACCGTATTGCGTAACCGCAAATACGACGAAGAGCTGCAAACCTGGCTACGTCAGATCCGTGACGAAGCGTACGTAGAGATCAAACTCCCTGGTGCAGACCAGGCAGCGCAGTGAAACCCAAACGTTTCGCGCTGACACCCGGCGAACCGGCCGGCATAGGTCCCGACCTGTGCCTGCTGCTCGCCTCGCAACCCCAGCCACATCCCCTGATTGCCATTACCAGCCGCGACCTGCTCCTTGAGCGGGCCGTGCAGCTGGGTGTGGTTGTCGATTTGCTGCCGGTCACCCCGGACAGCTGGCCGGATGTACCCGCGCCAGCCAACAGCCTGTATGTCTGGGATACGCCGCTCAACGCCAAGGTCACCGCCGGGCAACTGGACAAGGCCAACGCGGCTTTCGTTCTCGAAACCCTGACCCGAGCGGGCCAAGGCTGCCTGGACGGGCATTTTGCCGGGATGATCACGGCCCCTGTGCACAAGGGCGTGATCAATGAATCCGGAATCGCCTTTTCCGGGCACACAGAATTTCTCGCCGACCTGACCCATACCACCCAAGTGGTGATGATGCTCGCCACTCGCGGATTGCGCGTGGCGCTGGTCACCACTCACCTGCCTCTTCGCGAGATTGCCGATGCGATCACGCCGGAGCGTCTGGAACGGGTCACGCGAATCCTGCACGCCGATCTACAAGAAAAATTCGGCATTGCCCAGCCACGCATCCTTGTCTGTGGGCTCAACCCCCACGCCGGCGAAGGCGGACACCTGGGCCATGAAGAAATCGACATCATCGAACCTACATTAGAGCGCCTGCGCGGCGAAGGAATGGACCTTCGTGGCCCCCTGCCCGCCGACACTCTGTTTACCCCCAAATATCTGGAGCACTGCGATGCGGTGCTGGCGATGTACCACGACCAGGGCCTGCCCGTGCTGAAATACAAAGGCTTCGGCGCGGCAGTCAACGTGACCCTCGGCTTGCCGATCATCCGTACATCGGTCGACCACGGCACTGCCCTGGATCTGGCCGGCAGCGGCAAAATCGATACCGGCAGCCTGCAAGTCGCCCTGGAAACCGCCTACCAGATGGCCGAGACCCGTTTATGACCGAGCATTACCAACACCGTGCGCGCAAGCGCTTCGGCCAGAACTTCCTGCACGATGCCGGCGTTATCGACCGCATCCTGCGCGCCATCCGCGCCAAACCCGAAGACCATTTGCTGGAAATCGGCCCAGGCCAGGGTGCGCTGACTGAGGGCCTGCTTAACAGCGGTGCCCAGTTGGACGTGGTGGAACTGGACAAGGATCTGATTCCGATCCTTAACCAGCAATTTGCCAGCAAAAGCAATTTCAACCTGCATCAGGGCGACGCGCTGAAGTTCGACTTCAACAGCCTGAACGCAGCGCCGAACAGCCTTCGGGTGGTCGGCAACCTGCCGTACAACATCTCTACGCCGCTGATTTTTCACCTGCTGCATAACGCCAGCCTGATTCGCGACATGCACTTCATGCTGCAAAAAGAAGTGGTCGAGCGCCTGGCAGCAGGCCCTGGCGGTGGTGACTGGGGTCGCTTGTCGATCATGGTTCAGTATCACTGCCGGGTTGAGCATCTGTTCAACGTTGGCCCGGGCGCGTTCAATCCGCCGCCCAAAGTCGATTCGGCTATCGTGCGCCTGGTGCCTCACGCGGTGCTGCCGCACCCGGCCAAGGATCACAAGCTGTTGGAGCGTGTCGTGCGCGAAGCCTTTAACCAGCGCCGCAAGACCCTGCGCAACACCCTCAAGCTGCTGCTGAGCAACGCTGAAATCGAAGCCGCCGGCGTTGATGGCAGCCTGCGCCCCGAACAGCTCGATCTGGCAGCCTTCGTGCGCCTGGCCGACAAGCTCAGCGAACAAGTCCTACAGACGCCCGCCGCCGACTGACAGGCAATGAGCGTTATCGGGTAGGACACCAGCCTTCATGTCTGGTTTACTACCCGATACTTGGCCTAGACTGATCTCCATCAGCTACGCCCCGCGTTCCGCTTCGTTTAAGGCCTCTTGCATGTCCGATCCTCGTTATCAGGTCGACGTCAGCGTCGTCACCCGCTATCTGGCAGAACAATCGCAACCCGAGCAAAACCGCTTTGCCTTCGCCTACACCATCACCGTGCACAACAATGGCGAGCTACCGGCCAAGCTGTTGTCGCGGCACTGGGTGATCACCGACGGTGACGGGCATGTCGAAGAGGTTCGCGGCGCGGGCGTTGTTGGCCAGCAACCGTTGATCGAGGTGGGCGAGAGCCACACCTACAGCAGCGGCACCGTCATGACCTCCAAGGTCGGCACGATGCAGGGCACTTATGAAATGGTTGCCGATGACGGCAAACACTTCGACGCCATCATCGCCCCATTCCGTCTGGCGGTGCCCGGAGCCCTGCACTGATGGCAACGTATGCCGTCGGCGATCTGCAAGGCTGCCTTCAAGCATTGCAATGCCTGCTCAAACAGGTCGCCTTCGACCCGACACGGGATCGTCTGTGGCTGGTCGGCGATCTGGTCAACCGTGGCCCGCAGTCGCTGGACACCTTGCGCTTCCTCTATAGCATCCGCGAATCGCTGGTGTGCGTGCTCGGCAACCACGACCTGCACTTGCTGGCTGCCGGGAAAAACATCGAACGCCTGAAGAAGTCCGACACCCTGCTCGAGATTCTCGCAGCGCCCGATTCCGCGGAACTGCTGGAGTGGCTGCGTCAGCAAAAGCTCATGCACTACGACGAACAGCGCGATGTCGCCCTGGTACATGCTGGCATTCCGCCGCAGTGGTCACTGCGCAAGGCCTTGAAGTATGCCGCCGAAGTCGAGACGGCATTGCGCGATGACAACCTGTTGCCGCCCTACCTCGATGGCATGTACGGCAACGATCCGGCGAAATGGGACAACGACCTCAAAGGCGTGACGCGCCTGCGGGTGATCACCAACTATTTCACCCGCATGCGGTTTTGTACCGCTGAGGGCAAGCTTGACCTCAAAAGCAAGGAAGGCCTCGACAATGCGCCACCGGGCTACAAGCCCTGGTTTCAGCACAAAGAGCGCAAGACCAAGGGCCTGAAGATCATCTTCGGCCACTGGGCCGCTCTGGAAGGCCGATGCAATGAGCCGGGCATCTCAGCCCTCGACACCGGTTGTGTCTGGGGTGGCGCCCTGACCCTCATGAATGTCGACAGCGGTGAACGCCTGTCTTGCAAATGCGACGAGCATGGCCTTGCCCTGCCGCCAGTCGCCGCACTCATCCCCGAACCATCGTCAGCAAGCGCCCCGCGCTAAACTGCGCTTTCAGCCGAGCCACAGGAGCCCGCCATGAGCGAATTCAAACGTATCCCCCCGGAACAGGCCCAGGCCCTGCGCGAACAAGGCGCAGTGGTGGTCGATGTTCGCGACCCAGCGACCTTTGCTGCGCTGCACATTGCCGGATCCAAGCATCTGGACAACGTTTCCATCTCGGATTTCATCCGCGCTGCCGACCTCGACGCACCGACAGTGGTGGTCTGCTACCACGGCAACTCCAGCCAGAGCGCTGCTGCGTACCTCATTAGTCAAGGCTTCTCCGACGTCTACAGCATGGATGGCGGTTTTGAGCTGTGGCGTACGACCTATCCTTCGGAAACGGCGCAAGGCACTTCCGAATAATTTTTTTGTAACGCGCAAGCCCCGGTCCCCGCGGGCTCGCGCGGTGGCAGACGAACGGTCTGCCACAACTAATTACGTATCTCGCCTTTACCTCCCGAATTCCCAACTATCCTTAAGCGCAGGCCATCCAAAACAGGGGAGAGCCGGTACACCGGCGCGCGGGTCATCGGGAGTAGCTTTCGGGGTAGTCAGCTTCGAAAGAGTTCTGGGGGGTAAACAGCGACTGCATATTCGGTCGCTGCCAGCATCGACTGAATGATCCGGCGTCGGCTCCACGTATCGAGCGAGGTGACGTCATGAGTATCTTTAGCCACTTCCAACAACGCTTCGAGTCCACACGCCAGGAAGAACTCTCGCTGCAAGAGTATCTTGAGCTGTGCAAAAGCGACCGCAGCGCCTACGCCTCCGCCGCCGAGCGTCTGTTGCTGGCCATCGGGGAGCCGGAGCTGCTCGACACCTCGGCCAACTCGAGGCTGTCGCGAATTTTTTCCAATAAGGTGATCCGCCGCTATCCGGCCTTTGAAGACTTCCACGGGATGGAAGAATGCATCGACCAGATCGTGTCGTATTTCCGCCATGCCGCTCAGGGCCTGGAAGAGAAGAAACAGATTCTCTATTTGCTCGGCCCTGTGGGTGGCGGTAAATCGTCCCTGGCCGAGAAGCTGAAACAGCTGATCGAAAAAGTGCCCTTCTACGCGATCAAGGGCTCGCCGGTATTCGAGTCACCTCTGGGTCTGTTCAACGCCACCGAAGATGGCGCGATCCTCGAGGAAGACTTCGGCATTCCACGGCGCTACCTCAATACCATCATGTCGCCATGGGCTACCAAACGCCTCGCCGAATTCGGCGGCGATATCAGCCAGTTCCGTGTGGTGAAGCTGTATCCGTCGATCCTCAACCAGATCGCCGTGGCCAAAACCGAGCCGGGAGATGAAAACAACCAGGACATCTCGGCGCTGGTGGGCAAGGTCGATATCCGCAAACTCGAAGAATTCCCGCAGAACGACGCCGACGCCTATAGCTACTCGGGCGCACTGTGCCGGGCCAACCAGGGCCTGATGGAATTCGTCGAAATGTTCAAGGCACCAATCAAGGTGCTGCACCCACTGCTGACCGCCACTCAGGAAGGCAACTACAACAGTACCGAAGGTCTGGGGGCGATTCCGTTTACCGGGATCCTGCTGGCCCACTCCAACGAATCGGAATGGCACACCTTCCGCAACAACAAGAACAACGAAGCCTTCATCGACCGGATCTATATCGTCAAAGTGCCGTACTGCCTGCGGGTCAGCGACGAAGTGAAGATCTACGACAAGCTCTTGTTCAACAGCTCCCTGGCCAAGGCTCACTGCGCGCCAGACACCCTGAAAATGCTTGCCCAGTTCACCGTACTCTCGCGCCTCAAGGAGCCGGAAAACTCCAATATCTACTCCAAGATGCGCGTTTATGACGGCGAAAACCTCAAGGACACCGATCCGAAGGCCAAGTCGATCCAGGAATACCGCGACAACGCGGGTGTCGACGAAGGCATGAACGGCCTGTCGACCCGCTTCGCGTTCAAGATCCTGTCGAAAGTGTTCAACTTCGATCCGCACGAAATCGCCGCCAACCCGGTGCACTTGCTCTACGTGCTGGAACAACAGATCGAGCAGGAACAATTCCAGGCGGAAACCCGCGAACGCTATCTGCGCTTCCTCAAGGAGTACCTGGCACCGCGCTATATCGAGTTCATCGGCAAGGAAATCCAGACCGCCTACCTCGAGTCTTACAGCGAGTATGGCCAGAACATCTTCGATCGATATGTGCTGTACGCCGACTTCTGGATCCAGGACCAGGAATACCGCGACCCGGAAACCGGCGAGATCCTCAACCGCGTAGCCCTGAACGAAGAACTGGAGAAAATCGAAAAACCGGCCGGCATCAGCAATCCGAAGGATTTCCGCAACGAAATCGTCAACTTCGTACTGCGCGCCCGGGCCAACAACAACGGCAAGAACCCGACCTGGCTCAGCTACGAAAAACTGCGGGTGGTCATCGAGAAGAAAATGTTCTCCAACACCGAGGACCTCCTGCCAGTCATCAGCTTCAACGCCAAGGCCAGCAAAGAGGACCAGCAGAAGCACAACGACTTCGTCACACGGATGGTCGAGCGGGGCTACACCGACAAACAGGTACGACTGCTGTCCGAGTGGTACCTGCGGGTCAGAAAATCACAATAACCCGCTGCCGGTCAGACCGGTTGTCGTCAGCCAGAGGCCTGTGTACGCATTTTCTGTTACACAGACCTCTGGAAGGTGTTCGAAAGTCGGTAGCGAGGTTCAGGCAGCGTCCAAAAGCGCTTGGGGGAGCGTGAACATCCCTTGGCTCGGTCGATGCTGCATAACCGCTCGCCCCTTTCAGGACAGCTTCTAAGGAGCAGTCATGAGCTATGTGATCGACCGACGTCTCAATGGCAAGAACAAGAGCACGGTGAACCGTCAGCGGTTTCTGCGGCGTTACCGTGATCACATCAAAAAGGCTGTCGAAGAGGCGGTCAGCCGGCGCTCCATTACCGATATGGAGCACGGCGAACAGATCAGCATCCCCGGTCGCGACATTGACGAGCCGGTGCTTCACCACGGCCGCGGCGGCAAACAGACTGTCGTGCACCCGGGCAACAAGGAATTCACCAGCGGCGAGCACATTGCCCGCCCGCCCGGAGGTGGCGGTGGCAGAGGCCCCGGCAAGGCCGGCAACTCGGGCGAAGGGATGGACGAATTCGTCTTCCAGATCACCCAGGAGGAATTCCTAGAGTTCATGTTCGAGGATCTTGAACTGCCGAACCTGGTCAAGCGCAACCTGACCGGCACTGACACGTTCAAGACCGTTCGTGCCGGGATCAGTAACGAGGGCAATCCGTCGCGGATCAACATCATCCGCACCTTGCGTTCGGCCCATGCACGACGAATCGCCCTGTCAGGCAGCAGCCGGGCAAAATTACGCGAAGCCAAGGAAGAACTGCTGCGATTGAAGCGGGATGAACCGGACAACTTCGGCGATATTCAGAAAATCGAAGCAGAAATCGAAAAACTCAGTGCACGCATTCATCGCGTACCGTTCCTCGATACCTTTGACCTCAAGTACAACCTGCTCATCAAGCAACCCAACCCCAGTTCCAAAGCGGTGATGTTCTGCCTGATGGACGTGTCCGGCTCCATGACCCAAGCGACCAAAGACATCGCCAAGCGTTTCTTCATCCTGCTGTACCTGTTTCTCAAGCGTAACTACGACAAGATCGACGTTGTATTCATCCGCCACCACACCAGCGCCCGGGAAGTGGATGAGGAAGAGTTTTTCTATTCTCGCGAAACCGGCGGCACCATCGTTTCCAGCGCCTTGAAACTGATGCAGGAAATCATGGCCGAACGCTATCCGAGCAATGAATGGAACATCTATGCCGCCCAGGCCTCCGACGGCGATAACTGGAACGACGACTCACCGATCTGCCGCGACATACTGATCAACCAGATCATGCCGTTCGTGCAGTACTACACTTACGTTGAGATTACCCCGCGCGAACATCAGGCCCTGTGGTTCGAGTACGAACGCATCGCCGAAGCCTTCTCTGACACTTTTGCCCAGCAACAACTGGTCTCGGCCGGCGATATCTATCCGGTCTTCCGTGAACTCTTCCAGCGCAGGTTAGTGACATGACCGCCAAAGAGCAGAAGCGCCAACCCATTTCCACCGGCTCCGAATGGACGTTCGAGCTGATTCAGGCCTACGACAAAGAAATCAGTCGTCTGGCGGCTCGCTACGCGCTCGATACTTACCCTAACCAGATCGAAGTGATCACCGCCGAGCAGATGATGGACGCCTACGCCTCCGTCGGCATGCCGTTGGGCTATCACCATTGGTCCTACGGCAAACACTTCCTCAGCACCGAAAAATCCTACTCTCGCGGCCAGATGGGGCTGGCGTACGAGATCGTGATCAACTCGGACCCGTGCATCGCCTACTTGATGGAAGAAAACACCATCTGCATGCAAGCGTTGGTCGTCGCCCATGCCTGCTACGGGCATAACAGTTTTTTCAAAGGCAACTACCTGTTCCGCACCTGGACTGACGCCAGTTCGATCATCGATTACCTGGTTTTCGCCAAGCAATACATCATGCAGTGCGAAGAGCGCCACGGTATCGACGCAGTCGAGGACCTGCTGGATTCCTGCCACGCCCTGATGAACTATGGGGTCGATCGCTACAAACGCCCGTATCCGATTTCCGCCGAAGAAGAACGTCGCCGGCAAAAGGATCGGGAAGAGCATTTGCAGAAACAGATCAACGACCTGTGGCGGACCATTCCAAAAGGTGCTGACAAGTACAGCGACAAGGACAACGCGCGCTTCCCCGCCGAACCTCAGGAAAATATCCTCTACTTCATCGAAAAACACGCACCGTTGCTGGAGCCATGGCAGCGGGAAATCGTGCGGATCGTGCGCAAGATCGCTCAGTATTTCTACCCGCAACGTCAGACTCAGGTGATGAACGAGGGTTGGGCCACGTTCTGGCATTACACCTTGATGAACGACCTGTATGACGAAGGGCTGGTGACCGACGGCTTCATGATGGAGTTTTTGACGTCCCACACCAGCGTGGTCTACCAACCCGGCTTCGACAGTCCCTACTACAACGGCATCAACCCCTACACCCTGGGCTTTGCCATGTACCGGGACATTCGCCGCATGTGTGAACACCCGACCGAAGAGGACTACCGCTGGTTCCCTGAGATTGCCGGTACCGACTGGCTGTCGAGCATCAAGTTCGCCATGAGCAGCTTCAAGGATGAAAGCTTCATCCTGCAATATCTGTCACCCCAGGTGATCCGCGACCTGAAGTTATTCAGCATCCTTGATGACGACCAGAAGGAGGATCTGCTGGTCCCGGCCATTCATGACGAAGGTGGCTACCGCATCATCCGTGAAACCCTGGCGGCGCAGTACAACCTCGGCAATCGCGAACCCAACGTGCAGATCTACAGCATCGACCGGCGTGGTGACCGCTCGCTGACCTTGCGTCACCAGCAACACGACCGCAAACCGCTAGGCGAGTCCACCGAGGAAGTGCTCAAACACCTGCATCGCCTCTGGGGCTTCGACATTCATCTGGAAACCCTGCAAGGCGACCAGGTGATGAAAACCCATCATGTTCCGCCCAGAGGTGAACACAGCGAAGGGGATTACGGCCGGCTGGACCTGGCTGTCATCCATCTTTGATCCTGTTTGTGCCTCCGAAGGTTCGACGCAAAGGTTATTCTGTCGGGCTAACGGAGGTTTTTTATGCAGATTTATAAAGTCGGCGGCGCGGTACGTGATCGCCTGCTGGGCAAGCCTGTCACCGACATCGACTGGGTTGTGGTTGGCGCCACCACTGAAGAAATGCTCGCCAAGGGCTTTCGCCCGGTGGGTGCGGATTTCCCGGTATTTCTTCACCCCAAAAGCGGTGAGGAATACGCCCTCGCCCGGACCGAGCGCAAAAGCGGACGCGGTTACGGCGGCTTTACTTTTCACGCCAGCCCGGAAGTTACCCTCGAAGAAGACCTGATTCGCCGTGACTTGACCATCAATGCCATGGCCGAAGACGATCAGCAGAACCTGACCGACCCATACCACGGCCAGCGCGATCTTGAGGCGCGCTTGCTTCGTCACGTTTCCCCCGCGTTCGCCGAAGATCCGCTCAGGGTTCTGCGTGTTGCTCGCTTCGCTGCTCGTTATTCGGGGCTCGGTTTCACCGTCGCGCCGGAGACACTGGAACTGATGCGCCAACTCAGCGAATCAGGCGAACTGGAAGTGTTGACAGCTGAACGCAGCTGGAAGGAAATTTCCCGCGCCCTGATGGAAGATCAGCCACAGGTATTCATCGAGGTGCTTCGTGAGTGTGGCGCGCTCAAGGTATTGATGCCAGAAGTCGATGCCCTGTTCGGCGTACCGCAACCGGAAGCCCACCACCCGGAAATCGACACGGGCGTGCACACCTTGAGCGTGCTGGAGCAAGCGGCGCGACACAAACAACCACTCACCGTGCGCTGGGCCTGCCTACTGCACGACCTCGGAAAGGGACTGACACCTGAGGAGGAATGGCCGCGACACATTGCTCATGAGCACAAGGGCTTGAAGCTGATCAAAGCGGTCAACGAACGCTTCAAGGCGCCGAAGGACTGTCAGGAGCTGGCATTACTGGTGGGCAAATATCACACCCACGGCCATCGCGCCCTGGAGCTGAAGCCGTCGACTTTGCTGGAGTTGCTGCAGAGTTTTGACGTTTACCGTCGGCCGCAGCGGTTCGAGGAATTTATCGCGGCGTGCGAGATGGACGCGCGCGGACGCAAAGGCCTGGAACAGCGAAGTTATCCACAGGCGGAATATTTGCGGGGAGCGGCGAATGCTGCCCGGAGCGTGGCGGCTCAGCCGTTGCTGGAGAAGGGGTTCAAGGGGCCGGAGCTGGGCGAGGCGATCAAGCGCGAACGGCTCAAGGCGCTGAAGGCTTACAAAGAGGCGGCGCCTGCCTGAAAGCACGCGGGGAAGCCTTGTTCCTACGGGTCAGCGTAGATCCTGTAGGAGCAAAGCTTGCTCGCGATGCGCTCGCAAGATCACGACAAATCTGAAGGCGTCAACTGCTCACCGCGCCATTCAAACGCCACCGGCGCCAACACCTGATCAATCTGCGCCTCACGCCACAACGTCGCAAAGGTCTTGCCTACACCCGGATGCACGCGATCGGGCGCAATCAGCGACAACGGCCATAGCACGAAGGCATTTTTCAGAATTTCTGCCCGCGGCAGGATCAAGCCATCGAAGTTACCCACCAGATCGCCGAACAGCAGCACGTCGATATCCAGCGGCAAACCCTTGCGGTCCGGCGCATAACGGCCATTGTCTGCCTCGATGAATTTCAGCCGGCGATCCAGTTCGATCAGCGGCAGATCGGTATACGCCGACACCACAAAATTGAAGAATGGCCCGCTCTTGATCCCCACCGGCTGGCTTTCGAACACCGCCGAGCAGCGTATATCCACCAGAAAACCTGCCAAGGCTTCCAGGCCAGCCTGCAAATGGGATTCGCGCTCGATATTACTACCGAGCCCGAGAAACACCTGAGTCAGCGACATCCGCGCTCGATCTCCACGCCCACACCACCCGTGGCAGCCGGGATGGCGCCTGGCTTGGTCAGCTTGAGGCGCATCCAGGTGATGTTGAATTCGCTCATCAGGACTTCAGCCAGACGCTCGGCGAAGGTCTCGACCAGCTGGAATTGCGCCTGCTCGGCAAAGGCCTGGATGCGCGACGACACACTGGCGTAATCGAGCGCCAGCGTCAGGTCATCACCGGCGGCGGCCGGGCGATTATCCCAGGCGAAGCTCAGATCAAGACGCAAGCACTGTCGGATGCCTCGCTCCCAGTCGTAGGCACCAATCACGGTGTCGACTTCCAGGCCCTCGATAAACACTCTGTCCAAGCACTTTTCTCCGCTGCACGACAAGGGCGCAATGCGCCGTTAGAATCAGGGCGTCCTCGCCCGGAATAGTTAGCATGTTTTGGTTACTGGCGACCCTCGCCTACCTGCTCGGCTCTCTGTCCTTCGCCATTTTGCTCAGCCGCCTGACCGGTAACCCCGATCCGCGAATGAGTGGCTCAGGCAATGCCGGTGCCACCAACATGTTGCGCCTGGCCGGCAAAAAGCTCGCCGTCCTGACTTTGATCGGGGACCTCTTAAAAGGCCTGCTACCCGTACTGATCGCCGGCGTTGCAGGCCTTTCGCTGCAAGAACAGGCCTGGATCGGCGTCTCTGCCGTCATCGGTCACCTGTTCCCGCTGTACTTTCGCTTCCGCGGCGGCAAGGGTGTCGCCACCTCTGCCGGCATGCTGCTGGGGCTTTACCCACCCGCTGCACTGCTGGCGGTCTGCGCCTGGCTGCTGACGTTCTACCTGACTCGCACCAGCTCACTGGCAGCCTTGATCGCCACACCGCTGACTTTGCCGCTGCTGGCCTGGCAGGAGCCGGCGGCACTGCTGCCCATGAGCGCACTCACGGGACTGATCGTCTGGCGCCATCGGGGCAATCTACGCGACCTGTTTGCCGGGCGCGAACGGCATTTTTAAATACCGGGCATGAGCGGCTCATACCGCACATCGTCATAGCGCCGACAATTGCTCCATCGGCCAACGCGCCTGCACGCTGATCGCCAGGCTTTCGTGCTGACCGGCCTGCAAACGCTGGCAGCCGGCAAAGGCAATCATCGCGCCGTTGTCGGTGCAAAACTCCGGACGGGCATAAAAAACATCGCCCTTCATGTCGCCGAGCATCTTCTCCAGTGAAGTACGTAGTGCCTTGTTGGCGCTGACGCCGCCAGCGATCACCAGACGCTTCATACCGGCCTGTTTCAGGGCCCGCTTGCACTTGATGGTCAAAGTCTCCACCACGGCCTGCTGGAACGCCAGCGAGATGTCGCAACGGGCTTGCTCGCTGTCGTCCCCGGCGCTGACGCTCTGCTGCCAGGTGTTCAGGGCGAAGGTTTTCAAGCCACTGAAGCTGAAAGCCAGGCCCGGACGGTCGCACATCGGACGCGGGAAAGTGAAGCGCCCTGCAACCCCTTGCTCCGCCAGCCGAGCGATTTCCGGGCCACCCGGATAATTGAGCCCCATCATCTTCGCGGTCTTGTCAAAAGCTTCACCGGCGGCATCGTCGAGGGTCTCACCCAAGAGCGTGTATTGACCGATCCCGTCAACCTGAACCAGTTGCGTATGACCACCAGACACCAACAAAGCGACGAACGGGAATTCCGGTGGTTGCGACTCCAGCATCGGCGCCAGCAGGTGACCTTCCATGTGGTGCACACCCAGCGCCGGAATACCCCAGGCGAAGGCCAGCGCCTGAGCGCAGGAGGCGCCCACCAGCAAGGCACCGACCAGGCCAGGACCCGCGGTATAAGCGATGGCGTCGATCTCGGTCGGCACACAGTCAGCTTCGGCCAACACCTGACGAATCAAGGGCAGCATGCGTTTGACGTGGTCACGCGAGGCCAGCTCCGGCACGACCCCGCCATAAGCGCGGTGCAGGTCGATCTGGCTGAACAGCGCGTCGGCCAGCAGGCCGCGTTCACTGTCATATAATGCGACACCGGTTTCGTCGCAGGAGGTTTCTAATCCCAGTACTAGCATGGGTTTGCGCCTTGTTTAGGCTGAATTCGAAGGCGCGCATAATAGTCGCCATGGGATGCCCCGACTAGCGGTTTTCGATCAGAGGCTTTGCATTCCGGTCGATGAGGAGTTAACATCCGCAACCCTTAAAAACCGACGTCTTCAAGTGCTCTTTTGCCACGAGGATGTTGACCCCGGTAATGAATGAAGGTAGCTCTGGATGCCAGCCGTCAAAGTAAAAGAGAACGAACCCTTCGACGTAGCTCTGCGTCGTTTCAAGCGCTCCTGCGAAAAAGCCGGTGTACTGGCTGAAGTTCGTAGCCGCGAATTCTACGAGAAGCCTACTTCTGAGCGTAAGCGTAAAGCAGCAGCCGCTGTTAAGCGTCACGCCAAGAAAGTTCAGCGCGAACAGCGCCGCGCGGTTCGTCTGTACTAATACACAGACGTTCGTAGCAAGCTTCTGCCAAGCCCGGCCCTCAGCCGGGCTAATGGCATTTGCGGACAACGCTTGATGCTTCACCGTCGAAGCCGCACACGCGACCGAGACAAATCTGCTTCACAGCGTCAGACCTGGCTCTTTTGCCAGCGGTGCACGTCTTTTCTGACGAGCCTTCCAAGGCTACTGACGAGCACACCCACTGATTCCTCTCACGACGATCAGCCCAAGGCACCTTCTTGCGTGCCAGCTTATGAGCTATCCGAGGCCATCGACTGGCCGCAGCCGGATTCAGCGCAACACTTTCAAATAGTCGAATACTGATTGGTACTAACGTCAGTGGATTTTCGGCAGATACACTTCCCGACAGCGATTACGCAGACGACCCTGGTCGAGCCGCACATTTTGCGCGCCTCAAACAACGACCCGCGCTCAGTTGCTCTTCGTTTCGGATTCATTGCAGCGCAGATGACGAGAACGCCATGGCCGGGCTAATTCCCCAGAGCTTCATTGACGACCTTCTGAACCGCACCGACATCGTCGATGTGGTCAGCTCGCGCCTGCAAATGAAAAAGGCCGGCAAGAATTACACCGCCTGCTGCCCGTTCCACAAAGAGAAAACCCCTTCCTTCAGCGTCAGCCCCGACAAGCAGTTCTATTATTGCTTTGGCTGCGGCGCTGGCGGCAACGCCCTCGGCTTCATGATGGACCACGACAATCTGGATTTCGTCCAGGCTGTCGAAGAACTGGCCAAAGCCGCCGGCATGGAAATCCCCCGCGAAGAAAGCGGACGGCCGCACAAACCGCGGCAGCCGACCGATTCGCCGCTCTACCCGCTACTCACCGCCGCTGCCGACTTTTACCGCCAGGCACTGAAAAGCCATCCATCGCGAAAAGCAGCTGTGGATTACTTGAAAGGTCGCGGACTGACCGGCGAAATCGCCCGAGACTTCGGCCTCGGCTTTGCCCCGCCCGGCTGGGACAATCTGTTCAAGCATTTGAGCAGCGACACCCTGCAACAGAAAGCCATGATCGATGCCGGCCTGCTGATCGAGAACGCCGAAACCGGCAAACGCTATGACCGCTTCCGCGATCGCGTGATGTTCCCGATCCGCGACAGTCGCGGGCGAATCATCGCTTTCGGTGGCCGGGTATTGGGCGACGACAAGCCGAAATACCTGAACTCACCGGAAACCCCGGTATTCCATAAGGGCCAGGAACTCTACGGCCTTTATGAAGCACGCAAGAACAACCGCAACCTCGACGAAATCATCGTCGTCGAAGGCTACATGGATGTTATCGCCCTCGCCCAGCAAGGCCTGCGCAATGCTGTCGCGACCCTGGGCACCGCCACCAGCGAAGAGCACTTGAAGCGCCTGTTTCGCGTCGTGCCCAACGTACTGTTCTGTTTCGACGGCGACCAGGCAGGTCGAAATGCCGCCTGGCGGGCACTGGAGGCAGCACTGCCGAGCCTGCAGGACGGGCGACGCGCACGCTTTCTGTTCCTCCCCGAAGGCGAAGACCCGGACACGCTGGTCCGCTCCGAAGGCACTGATGCTTTCCGCGCACGGATCAACCAGCATGCCCAACCATTGGCGGATTATTTTTTTCAACAGCTGACCGAGGAATCGGACCCGCGCTCGCTCGAAGGCAAAGCCCACATGGCCACCCTCGCCGCGCCGCTGATCGATAAAGTCCCCGGGGCGAACCTGCGCATCCTGATGCGTCAGCGCCTGACCGAAATTACCGGGCTTAGCGGTGAGGCCGTGAGCCAACTGGTGCAAAGCGCACCCCAGGAAGCGCCGCCGGCGTACGACCCGGGCATCGATTACGACGCCATGCCGGATTACAGCGACTACCATCAGCCGCAGGCACAAGAGATGTATGCGCCGCAGCAGGAATGGACGCCGAAGAAACCCGGCGCCGGCGGCAAAAAATGGGACAAAAAACCGTGGGACAAAAACGGCAAACGCAGCGGTGATCACGATCAACCCCGCGCGCCACGGGTGCCCGCCGCTGTAGAGCCGCCGACTCTGGCTGCCTTGCGCACACTATTGCATCACCCGCAATTGGCCGAGAAAGTCGAGGATGCCGGGCACTTTGCTGCCGAGGATCACACCAACACGCAATTACTGGTGGCCCTTCTCGAAGCCGTACAGAAGAATCCCAAGCTAAACTCATTTCAGTTGATTGCACGCTGGCACGGTACGGAGCAAGGACGTTTGCTCAAGGCGCTGGCGGAAAAGGAATGGCTGATTGACGGAGATAACCTTGAACAACAGTTTTTCGACACCATTACTAGCTTGTCAGCCCGCCAACGCGAGCGAAACCTGGAACAACTTCTCAGGAAAGCACGTCAAAGTGAACTGAGTGCCGAAGAGAAAAATCAACTGCGCGACCTATTAAGTCGCAATGTTTCCGCATCAAGCCCGACCTCAACTGGCGCGTGAGGTCATAGCTCAGGTATAATCCTCGGCTTGTTTTTTGCCCGCCAAGACCTTCAGTGGATAGGGTGTTATGTCCGGAAAAGCGCAACAGCAGTCTCGTATCAAAGAGTTGATCACACTTGGTCGTGAGCAGGGCTACCTGACTTACGCGGAGGTCAACGACCACCTGCCGGAGGATATTTCAGATCCGGAACAGGTGGAAGACATCATCCGCATGATCAATGACATGGGGATCAACGTATTCGAGGTTGCGCCAGATAAGGATTCCCTTATGCTGGCCGACGCCGATACCGACGAAGCCGCAGCCGAAGAGGCAGCAGCAGCGTTGGCAGCGGTCGAGACCGACATTGGTCGCACTACCGACCCAGTGCGCATGTACATGCGTGAAATGGGTACGGTAGAGCTCCTCACACGTGAAGGCGAAATTGAAATCGCCAAGCGTATTGAAGAGGGCATCCGCGAAGTGATGGGCGCAATTGCGCACTTCCCTGGCACGGTTGACCACATTCTGTCCGAATACACTCGCGTCACCACCGAAGGTGGCCGCCTGTCCGACGTCCTGAGCGGTTATATCGACCCGGACGACGGCATTGCGCCGCCTGCTGCAGAAGTGCCGCCGCCTGTCGACCCGAAAGCCGCGAAAGCGGACGACGAAACCGACGACGACGAGGCTGAAGCCAGCACCGACGACGAAGAAGAAGCCGAAAGCGGTCCGGATCCGGTCATCGCAGCTCAGCGCTTTGGCGCTGTCTCCGATCAGATGGAAATCACCCGCAAGGCGCTGAAAAAGCACGGTCGTGGCAACAAGCTGGCAATTGCCGAGCTGGTGCTTCTGGCTGAGCTGTTCATGCCGATCAAACTGGTTCCGAAGCAATTCGAAGGCCTGGTCGAGCGTGTTCGCAGTGCCCTGGATCGTCTGCGTCAGCAAGAGCGCGCGATCATGCAACTTTGCGTTCGTGATGCCCGCATGCCGCGTGCCGACTTCCTGCGCCAGTTCCCGGGCAACGAAGTTGACGAAAGCTGGACCGACGCACTGGCCAAAGGCAAAAGCAAATACGCTGAAGCCATTGGTCGCCTGCAACCGGACATCATTCGTTGCCAGCAGAAGCTGACCGCGCTGCAAACCGAAACCGGTTTGACGATCGCCGAGATCAAGGACATCAACCGTCGCATGTCGATCGGTGAGGCCAAGGCCCGCCGCGCGAAGAAAGAGATGGTCGAAGCGAACTTGCGTCTGGTGATCTCCATCGCCAAGAAGTACACCAACCGTGGTCTGCAATTCCTCGATCTGATCCAGGAAGGCAACATCGGCTTGATGAAAGCGGTAGACAAATTCGAATACCGCCGCGGCTACAAGTTCTCGACTTATGCCACCTGGTGGATCCGTCAGGCGATCACTCGCTCGATCGCCGACCAGGCCCGCACCATCCGTATTCCGGTGCACATGATCGAGACGATCAACAAGCTCAACCGCATTTCCCGCCAGATGTTGCAGGAAATGGGTCGCGAACCGACTCCGGAAGAGCTGGGCGAACGCATGGAAATGCCTGAGGACAAGATCCGCAAGGTATTGAAGATCGCTAAAGAGCCGATCTCCATGGAAACCCCGATCGGTGATGACGAAGACTCCCATTTGGGTGACTTCATCGAAGACTCGACCATGCAGTCGCCAATCGATGTCGCCACTGTTGAGAGCCTTAAAGAAGCGACTCGCGAAGTTCTGTCCGGCCTCACTGCACGTGAAGCCAAGGTTCTGCGCATGCGCTTCGGTATCGACATGAATACCGACCACACCCTCGAGGAGGTTGGTAAGCAGTTCGACGTGACCCGTGAACGGATTCGTCAGATCGAAGCCAAGGCGCTGCGCAAGCTGCGCCACCCGACGAGAAGCGAGCATTTGCGCTCCTTCCTCGACGAGTAATAACAAAACCCCCGGCCCAGGCCGGGGGTTTTGCTTTTATACAGATTAAATCCCCCGCACCTCCCCCCCTCCGAATTGCCCGTCTACACTCGAAACATTCCCCGAGCCATAACGAGACCGTTATGCCCAGACTGCCGACCGTGCTTTTTTTGCTGTCGCTGTTGACCTGGACCGCAACGGCTGGCGCGCTGACTCTGACCGACGAAGAACGACGCTGGCTGACGGCTCATCCGGACCTGCGCCTGGGTGTCGATGCGTCATGGCCACCCTTCGAGTTTCGCGACGATCAGGGGCGCTATCAGGGTCTTGCGGCAGACTATATCGACCTGATCCGTCAACGCCTGGCCATCAAGCTCACGCCCATCGAGCCCGTCAGCTGGTCCGTCGTCCTGGAGCAGGCCAAACACGCCAGGCTGGACCTGTTGCCCGGCATCATGTCGACCCCGGAGCGCCAGGCTTACCTGTCATTCACCCGCCCCTATCTGGACTTTCCGATTGTCATCCTGGCCCATGTCGGAGGCCCCCAGCCACGCAAACTCGAAGACTTGTACGGTCTGAAAGTTGCCGTGGTGGAAAACTACGCACCCCACGAGCTGTTGCGCACCCACAACCCCGATCTCAATCTGGTAGCGATGCCCAACGTCAGCTCAGCGCTGCAAGCGCTGGCTACCGATGAAGTGGATGCGGTGGTCGGTGATCTCGCCTCCAGCGTCTGGAGCCTGCGTCAGCTCAAGCTCGACGGGCTCTACGTCAGCGGTGAAACCCCCTATCGTTATCAATTGGCGATGGGCGTGCCTCGGGACAACAAGATACTGGTCGGCATTCTGGATAAAGTCCTGGCGGACATGACCCCGGACGAAATCAATGAGATTCAGGAGCACTGGGTCGGCAACGTCCTCGATCATCGGACATTCTGGAACGATCTGCTGGTTTATGGTCTGCCGGGATTGCTGTTGCTGATCATCGTGCTGGCGATGGTTATCCGGATCAACCGCCGGCTGAGTTCAGAAATTGCCCGCCGGGTCGACCTGGAACAAGAACTGCGCAGCAGCGAATACCATTACCGCGGGTTGGTGGAAAGCCTTTCGGCCATCGCCTGGGAAGCGCGGATCAGCGATTTCACCTACAGCTATGTGTCGCCCCATGCCGAGGATCTGCTTGGTTACCCCTTGTCTCATTGGCTGATTCCGGGCTTCTGGCGCAACATTATCCACCCGGCCGACCTGACCCGCGCCCAGACCTTTTGCGATCACGAAGTACTGGCCGGGCGCGATCACAGCCTCGATTACCGGGTCATCACCGCCGATGGCCGCTGCATTTGGGTGCGCGATATCGTCAGCCTGATCGAGCACGGCCATGAACCGCTGATGCGCGGGCTGATGATCGACATCAGCGACGCCAAGCGCACCGAAGAAGCGTTGCGCCTGTCGGAACAGAAGTTCGCCTCGGTGTTCCAGCAATGCCCGGACATTCTGGTCATCGCGCGTCTCTCCGACGGCTGCCTGCTGGAGGTCAATGAGGCATTCGAAGAACAGATCGGCCTCAAGGCCGAAGACGTCATCGGCCAGACGGCCACCGACCTGAACATCTGGGGCGTACCCGGCGTCGGGCCCGGGTTGCTGCAACGGTTGCAGGCCGGCAGCATCCGTAACCTGGAGATGCCCTTTCGCCGCAACAATGGCCAAGTGTTTACCGGCCTGATCTCCGCTGAGCCATTCGACCTCGATACAACCCCTGCGCTGGTAGTGGTCGTGCGGGACATCAGCCAGCTCAAGGAAACCCAGAAACAGCTGCAAACCTCCGAAGAGAAATTCGCCAAGGCATTCCATGCCTCACCCGACGGCTTGCTATTGTCCCGGCAGAGCGACGGTTTGCTGATTGAGGTCAACGAGGGTTTCAGTCGCATTACCGGTTTCAACAGCGCGATGTCCGTGGATCGCTCCGCCCTCGAGCTGGGAATCTGGGTCAATCTCAACGAACGCAAACAGATGCTCGATCTGCTGCACCGGGACGGTTTCGTCCGCGACTTCAGTTGCCATATACGCCGCAGCGACGGACAGATCCGCCTCTGCGAGGTGTCCAGCCGTCCGCTACCGATAGGCGATGAAGATTGCATGCTGACCATCGCCCGGGACATCACCGAGCGACACCTGATGCAGGAGAAACTGCAACAGGCCGCCACGGTATTCGAGAGCACCGCCGAAGGTGTATTGATCACCGACACTCAACAGCACATCAGCGCGGTCAACCGTGCGTTTACCGAAATCACCGGCTACAGCGAGAGCGAAGCATTGGGTCACACCCCTCGCCTGCTCGCCTCGGGCCTGCACGACAGCGCGTTTTATGCTGCCATGTGGCATCAACTGACTGCCGAAGGCCATTGGCAGGGCGAAATTTCCAACCGGCGCAAGAATGGCGAGCTCTATCCGAGCTGGCTGACCATCAGTGCGGTGCGCAACCGGGACAGATTCGTCACCCACTTTGTCGCGGTGTTCGCGGACATTTCCAGCCTCAAACACGCCCAGGCCAAGCTCGATTACCAGGCGCACCACGATCCGCTGACCGGCCTGCCAAATCGCACGCTGTTCGAGAGCCGATTGCTGACCGCGCTCAACAACCAACAGGAAAACGGCGGCCAGGGCGCGGTGCTGTTCCTGGACCTGGACCGTTTTAAACACATCAACGACAGCCTGGGTCATCCGGTCGGCGACCTGCTGCTCAAGGGCATTGCCGTGCGCCTCAAGGAGCAGTTGCGCGACATCGACACCGTTGCGCGCCTGGGTGGCGACGAATTCATCATCCTGCTACCCGGGCTGCAGCAAGCCAGTGACGCCGACAACATCGCGACCAAATTGCTCAATTGCTTTGGCGCACCGTTCCAGGCTGGCGAGCATGAGTTTTTTATCAGCGCCAGTATCGGCTCCAGCCTGTATCCCAAGGATGGCTGCGACGTCGCCACGCTGGTCAAGAATGCCGATGCCGCGATGTACCGCTCAAAGGCCAAGGGTCGCAATCGGGTCGAAAGCTACACCCGCGACCTCACCGCTCAAGCCAGTGAACGAGTGGCACTGGAACATGAACTGCGACGCGCTATCGAGCGCAACGAATTGCACCTCCATTACCAACCGAAGATCAGCCTGGTCGATCATCGCCTGGTCGGCGCAGAAGCGCTCATTCGCTGGCGTCACCCGACCTTCGGCGATGTGCCGCCGGAGCACTTCATTCCGCTGGCCGAAGAAAACGGCATGATCCTGCAAATCGGCGATTGGGTTCTCGAAACCGCCTGCCGGCAGATGTTCGAGTGGAATCAGGTTTACGAACCCGTCGGCCCGCTGTCGGTCAACCTCGCGGGCGCTCAATTGCGCCAGCCGAACCTGCTCGGCCGGATCGAACAATTGCTCAAAGACAACCGCCTCAAACCCGATTTCCTGCAACTGGAAATCACTGAAAACTTCATCATGAGCCAGGCCGAAGAGGCGCTGGCAGTGCTGCATCAACTCAAACACCTGGGTGTGCAACTGGCGATCGACGACTTCGGCACCGGTTATTCGTCCCTGAGTTACCTCAAACGCCTGCCGTTGGACATTCTCAAAATCGACCAGTCTTTCGTCCGCGGCCTGCCGGACGATCCCCACGACGCAGCCATTGTTCGCGCCATCATTGCCTTGGGCCGCAGCATGCAGTTCACCATCATTGCCGAGGGCGTGGAAACCCTCGCACAGCAGCAATTCCTCGCGGCCGAAGGCTGTGAACAGATCCAGGGCTACATCGTCAGCCTGCCCTTGCCACCGGAAGAATTTGCCGCGACGTTTCTTCGTATAGCCATTTCAGACTTTTCGGATAGCACAGCGGAGAAACCGTCGCTATAATCCGCGGCCTACTGAGGGCCTATAGCTCAGTTGGTTAGAGCAGGGGACTCATAATCCCTTGGTCCACGGTTCAAATCCGTGTGGGCCCACCAAACAAGAAAGCCGCGCAATGCGCGGCTTTTTCGTGTCTGTTGGAATACTCAATCGCGACGAGCGCCTGCCGAAACATTACTCAGTTGGCGAAATTCTCGATCCTGATCTGGCCCTCAGGAAAGGTCGCGATAATTTCCAGTTCGCCGCCCATGGCGCGAATGTAGTTTCGCAAGGTGCTGATATACATGTCTGTGCGCCGCTCCATTCTGGAGATCGCTGCCTGGTTGACGTGCAGCGTCTTGGCCAGCGTTTCCTGACTCAGCTCCTGTGCCTTACGCAGCTCGTGCAGAGGCATTTCTTTCAGGTGCTGCTGGAACAACCGCTCTGCGTTAGCGCGAGACTCCGGTGTCATGCGAGCTTGAAGTTCAGCAAATTTTTTAGCCATCGTTGCGGCCCTCTTTACGCAATGTTTCCAAATGGTCGTCATACAATGTTTCGGCCTGCGGGACATGCTCGTCATACCAACGGTTTCGACCGGTTTTATCCCCTCCGATTAAAAGTAACGCGCATCGACGTGGATCAAACGCATAGCGCACACGATAAGGCCGACCCGCATGCTGGACCCGCAACTCTCGCAGATTGCCCAGTCGTGAGCCTTTAATATCGCTGCTATGCGGGTAACGCAGGCCCGGCCCGAAAAACCCCGGCAGATCGACGCTGGCTGAAACCGAGGCTTGCTCCTTTGCATCCAACCCCTCCCACCAACCTTCAAATTCATCGGTGTATTCAATCTCCCAGCCCATACCAATATGCCACCCAAGGAATATGACCTCAAGGGAATAACTCTAGGCTTTTATGGCCGTGCGACCACCTTGGTTGCCAATGAATTTGTTAACGGTGGTTTCTGGTTGGATCTGGGTGTTCGGGGCTTCCAATCCTCATAAGCGCAGATCACCTTCAACTTTTAGAAGCAACAGTTAACGAAGGAATAGCCTGCACCGGCCGCAGCCGTTCAAGCATCTCCCCCGTCAACACGACCTCATACGTATCCGCCGCCCTACCCCACTGCTCCACCATGACCATGCCGTCGACCAGCACGCGTCCCAATTCGGTAATCGTATCGGCCAATTCCTCTACGATCGTTTGAGTCCGAAACCACACACGATCAGTGATCTCTTTCAGCTCGGCCGTGATGCGGTCAGACGACGGATCCGTATCGGGGTAGGCGATATTGCGCAGCAAGTGCCGTAACTCCCTTATTTTTGCGTAATCCTGTTCCGCCCCAAGCTCTCCTTTGAGGATGGCTGTCGCTTTCGACTTTTCAACGCGTTTATCGGGCGAATGCTTTGAAACTAATGCCTGCCCCATAGCGCCAGCAAAGAGGACCATCATCCGCGCTTCCAAATGTTCCCTCATGGCTTCCATCGACGAAATCGACCGCGCCAAGCTAATGGACGCCCCGCCTTGATGCCTTAAGTCCATGGTCACTGTCAGGGTCACGCCACCCGTTTCAAACCCCAAGGCTCGGGCAATCACGTAATGAGCCATTTCGTGATTGGCAATCTGCGACGCACGTTCCCGCACAGCGGGCGGCATTTTGTTTGTCATTTCCATTGCCTCGCATCCCCCTCGATTTCGCATTCGACTACGACTTACTGTTGGTGTCCATCCTGTCGATCGCGCCTTGTTCAAGCCAAAGAAAAACCCGAGAGGTAGAAAACGGTATGAACGGTACTGAGGCGAGATCAAACATCCGCGATACGAGATGTGCCTGTAACATGCCAACCCATTGATCTGTACCGCTGGAGACGACCTTTGCCTGACACTCGCCCACCCGTTCTTGACGAAATCGACCGTCAATTGATTGCAGCCCTGCAGATCAATGCCCGCGAGAGCGTAGCCATGCTCGCCCGCCAACTGGGCATCGCCCGCACCACCGTCACTTCGCGGCTGGCGCGGCTGGAAAAGGCCAAGGTGATCACCGGTTACGGCGTGCGTTTGGGTCAACGTGTCGTGGATGGCGGCTTGCAGGCGTACGTCGGGATCACGGTACAACCACGCTCGGGCAAGGAAGTGTTGCGACGTCTCAGCGCGATGGCTCAGGTGCAGCAGTTGTGCGCGGTCAGTGGCGAATTTGATTACGTGGCGTGGTTGCGCACCGATTCACCTGAGCAGCTGGATCAGTTGCTGGATCAGATCGGCAGTGTGGATGGGGTGGAGAAGACGACTACGTCGATCATCTTGAGTAGCAAGATTGATCGGGGGCAGCCGGTTTGAGTTTTTGCCGATAGCTCTTTGGTGTCTGGGAGGGCCTCGTCGCGAGCAAGCTCGGCCCTACATTGACGATATGTTGCAATCAATCGTCATTCTGATCAAATAATTAGCAAAACGACGACACATTGCGTCTTATTAACGTGTTCTACGCTCTCTAGAATGGCTGCCATCTTTTCCTATACTCAGACGCGCATGCCGCGTCCGGTCGCCAGCAAGGTCAGCCATGAACAAGAACAATCGCCATCCTGCAGACGGTAAAAAACCAGTCACCATTTTCGGTCCGGACTTTCCCTTCGCCTTCGACGACTGGATCGAGCACCCGGCCGGTTTGGGCAGCATTCCTGCGTACAACCATGGCGCTGAGGTAGCGATTGTCGGTGCCGGCATCGCGGGTCTGGTGGCAGCGTACGAATTAATGAAACTGGGCCTGAAACCGGTCGTCTACGAAGCCTCGAAAATGGGCGGTCGTCTGCGCTCCCAGGCATTCAACGGCGCTGAAGGCATCATCGCCGAGCTCGGCGGCATGCGGTTCCCGGTGTCGTCCACCGCGTTTTATCACTACGTCGACAAGCTCGGCCTTGAAACCAAACCTTTCCCGAACCCGCTGACACCTGCCTCGGGCAGCACGGTGATCGACCTCGAAGGTCAGACTCATTACGCACAGAAACTGGCGGATCTTCCTGCACTGTTCCAGGAAGTCGCCGACGCCTGGGCCGATGCGCTGGAGGCCGGTTCGCAGTTCTCTGACATTCAGCAAGCGATCCGCGACCGTGATGTACCGCGCCTCAAAGAGCTGTGGAACACCCTCGTCCCGCTGTGGGACGACCGCACGTTCTATGACTTCGTGGCCACTTCCGAAGCCTTCGCCAAACTCTCGTTCCATCACCGCGAAGTGTTTGGTCAGGTCGGTTTCGGTACTGGCGGCTGGGACTCGGACTTCCCGAACTCGATGCTGGAAATCTTCCGCGTGGTCATGACCAACTGCGACGATCACCAGCACTTGGTGGTCGGCGGCGTTGAACAAGTGCCGCAGGGCATTTGGCGTCATGTGCCGGAGCGATGCGTACACTGGCCCGAGGGCACCAGCCTTAGTTCGTTGCACAGGGGCGCTCCACGCTCCGGTGTGAAGAAAATCGCCCACGCAGCGAACGGCCGTTTTACGGTCACCGACAACTACGGCGACACCCGCGAATACGCCGCGGTGTTGACCACTTGCCAGAGCTGGCTGCTGACCACCCAGATCGAATGCGACGAAACCCTGTTCTCGCAAAAGATGTGGATGGCCCTCGACCGCACCCGCTACATGCAATCGTCGAAAACCTTCGTGATGGTCGACCGGCCATTCTGGAAGGACAAGGATCCGGAAACCGGCCGCGACCTGATGAGCATGACCCTCACCGATCGCCTGACCCGCGGCACTTACCTGTTCGACAACGGCGACGACAAGCCCGGCGTGATTTGCCTGTCGTACTCGTGGATGAGCGACGCGCTGAAAATGCTCCCGCACCCGGTGGAAAAGCGCGTGAAACTGGCGCTGGATGCATTGAAGAAGATCTACCCGAAAGTCGACATCGCCGCGCGAATCATTGGCGATCCGATCACCGTGTCCTGGGAGGCCGACCCGCACTTCCTCGGTGCTTTCAAAGGCGCCTTGCCCGGCCACTATCGCTACAACCAGCGTATGTACGCGCACTTCATGCAGGCCGACATGCCGGCCGAGCAACGCGGCATCTTCATCGCCGGCGACGATGTTTCGTGGACGCCAGCGTGGGTCGAAGGCGCGGTGCAGACCTCGCTCAATGCGGTGTGGGGCATCATGAAACACTTCGGCGGTGAAACTCACGCCGAGAACCCGGGTCCAGGAGATGTGTTCAACGAGATCGGCCCGATCGCCCTGCCCGAGTAAGAGGAATCCGAAATGCGCGTAGCCCTTTACCAATGTCCACCGCTGCCCCTGGATGTCGCAGGCAATCTGCAACGTCTGCATCAATTGGCGCTGGAAGCCAAGGGCGCGGATTTGCTGGTGCTACCGGAGATGTTTTTGACCGGTTACAACATCGGCCTCGACGCGGTCAGCGTGCTGGCGGAGGTGTACAACGGTGAGTCGGCGCAGCAGATCGCGCGCATCGCCAAGACGGCCGGGATCGCCATTTTGTATGGCTATCCCGAGCGCACCGAAGACGGTCAGATCTACAACGCCGTGCAGTTGATCGACGCCAATGGCGAGCGCCTGTGCAACTACCGCAAGACTCACCTGTTCGGCGACCTCGATCACTCGATGTTCAGCGCCGGGCCGGATGAGTTTCCGCTGGTTGAACTCAATGGCTGGAAGCTCGGTTTCCTGATCTGCTACGACCTGGAGTTCCCGGAAAACGCTCGACGCTTGGCCTTGGCCGGCGCCGAGCTGATTCTGGTGCCGACGGCGAACATGATTCCCTACGACTTCATTGCCGACGTCACCGTCCGCGCCCGGGCTTTCGAAAACCAGTGCTATGTGGCTTACGCCAACTATTGCGGCAACGAAGGCGAGATCCAGTATTGCGGCCAGAGCAGCATTGCCGCACCGGATGGCAATCGCATCGCCCAGGCGGGCCTTGATGAAGCGCTGATAGTCGGCGAGCTGGATCGGCAGTTGATGGTCGATTCCCGCGCCGCCAATCGCTATTTCCTCGATCGCCGTCCCGAACTTTACGACGACCTTAACAAGCGCTGAGGCTCTGTAATCCGCTAGCATTAGCGCTTCTCTGCTCTGGAAGTGCTCATGCCTGCGCTGAATCACCCTCACCTTCACACTGAAACCCTGGCCAACGGTCTGCGGGTGACGCTGCGTCATGTTCCCAATTTGAAGCGCAGTGCTGCGGCGTTGCGCGTCGGGGCGGGCAGCCATGACGTGCCGCTGGCCTGGCCCGGACTGGCGCACTTTCTCGAACACCTGCTGTTTCTCGGTACAGAGCGTTTCCCTGCGAACCAAGCACTGATGGCCTACGTCCAGGGTCATGGCGGTCAGGTGAATGCACGGACCAGCGAACGCACCACGGACTACTTTTTCGAGTTACCGCCTCAAGCGTTTACCGGGGGACTGGAGCGCCTGTCGGACATGCTCGCTCATCCGCGTATGAATCCGGACGATCAGCGGCGGGAACGGGAAGTGCTGCACGCAGAATTTGTCGCATGGTCGCGGGATACGACCGCTCAGCAGCAATTCGCGCTATTCGACGGTCTTTCAGCCGCGCATCCACTGCGGGCGTTTCATGCCGGTAACCGCTACAGCCTGCCGGTACCGCAACCTGAGTTTCAGCAAGCCTTGCAGGGTTTCTATCAGCGGTTTTATCAGACCGGGCAGATGACCTTGAGCCTGACCGGGCCGCAGAGTCTCGATGAGTTGAGGGCGATGGCTCAGCACTTTAGCGCTGCTATTCCCGTAGGGGAAAAGGTCCCGCAACAAGCGCCTACATCGCTAATGGATTCTTCGGACAAAAGTTATCAACAGGCTGGAGAACGTCGACTGGATCTGCTGTTTGCCTTCGACGCGTTGCCCGATTCATCGCCTGAGGCGCTGGCGTTCCTGAGTCATTGGCTGAACGCCGCGAAACCCGGTGGCCTGCTGGCGCAATTGCGCGAGCGCGAGCTAGCTGACAGCCTGAAAGCTGCGCCACTGTATCAATTCGCCGGCCAGGCTTTGTTGCACATCGAGTTCACGTTGCCTGCCAACGCGACGCCCAACGGGATCCGCGAACGGCTACTGGATTGGCTTGGATTCTTTGCCTCACAGCAACCCTGGACCGGGTTGCGCGAAGAATACGCCGCCCTGCTGCAACGTCAGCAGCAAGTCAGCAGCGCCCTGCAACTGGCCCGACTGGACAGTGAACAGCGTGAAGGCGGGTTATCCGAATCGGGCGTTGCAGCCCTCAAGGAGGTCCTGAAACAAATCGGCACTGTGGATAACTTCACCGGCCAATGGCAACTGCCAACACCTAATCCGTTTTTACGCGTCGAGGCTGCGGCCCCGAGCGCCGGACTGATCCGCGGCCAGACGAGCAAACATCGAGGCTTACGGACCTTTGCCCAGGATCGCTCACGCGGTCGTCGTGAACGTTCGCCCATGCAGTTCAGTCAGGCGTTGCCGGATAACAGTGCCGAAGGTGCCGTTTACCTGCGCTGGCGTCTGGACTCGGCACCTCGCAGCAACGTTCAGATGAGCCTGGAAAACCGCCTTCAGCCGTTGCGTGAAGACGCTTGTCAGGCGGGTGTCGATTTTTCCTTCAGCACATCAGGCAATGAATGGCTGCTGAAAATGATCGGGTTACAGGAACCGATGCCGACCATCCTCGAGCACGCGCTGAAAGAACTGACAAACCCTGATGCCGGTTTCTCGCAAGAAGAGCCGCCGAGCATTGCGTTGATGCCGATTCGACAGTTGCTTAAAGCGCTGCCCGATCACTGCATTGAGCGCACCGCTGACTCGGACGATTTGATGCAGCTTTGGTCGAGCGCACGCTGGGATGGTCTGGCGACCGGCCTGTCCACCCAGACACAAGCGGCGATGGGCCTTGCCTTGAGTCGTGTGCCCGGCACTGCGGACAATCAACTGACGCCGCCCACCCCGATAAACGCGCAGCATTCGTGGAGCGCGGTCGATACCGGGTCCAGCGAACACGCCTTGTTGCTCTTCTGCCCGACCGCAACTGCAAACATCGCTGACGAAGCCGCCTGGCGCTTGCTGGCTCACCTCTGCCAGACGCCGTTTTACCAACGCCTGCGGGTAGAACTGCAACTCGGCTATGCGGTATTCAGCGCCCTGCGGCAGGTCCATGGGCAAACAGGATTGTTGTTCGGCGTGCAATCACCCAGCGTCGCCCCGCTGGATCTGCTGGAACACATCGAACATTTCCTGAGCGGATTGGCCGGAATGATCGGCGATATCAATGACCAGACTTTCATCGAGCAGCGCCAGGCACTGACCGATCAATTCGATAGCGCGGCACTGCCCAATGCGCAGGCCGCCGAACTGCTCTGGCAGGGCAAACTGGCCGGCCACTCGTCGGAATATCTGACTCAACTGCCTCAGGCAATTCTGATGATCAACCGCGAAACGTTACTGGCCGCCGCACAACGACTGAATCAGGCCGAAGGCGGTTGGCGCTGTCTGGCCAGCGCACCTTGCCCGGGCTCGCCTTGGCAAGCGGCAAAATGATCATTACCGGTACTGCAATTAGCTTTCTCAAAGTTTCCCGGCCAATCGTCCTGTAATTTTGAGTAACATAGCCACCTAACTATCTGAACATCTCCGGCTGGAGGTGGACTATATGTATAGATCTCAACTGTCCCATCACCTGAAGGAGCGTTCCTATGTCCTGGTCCAAACCTGCTTACACCGACCTGCGTATCGGCTTTGAAGTCACCATGTACTTCGCCAGCCGCTAATCTTTTTGTAGCGCAGTGCAACGCCTCGGCTCGCCGAGGCGTTTTTATTTTCAGTTTTCGTATGATGGAGCGGCCATGTTTGTCCAGATTCTAGGTTCCGCCGCTGGCGGTGGTTTCCCCCAGTGGAACTGCAACTGCGTGAACTGCGCCGGTTTTCGCGATGGCAGCCTGAACGCCCAGGCACGGACCCAGTCGTCCATCGCAATTTCCGATAACGGCGTGAACTGGGTGTTATGCAACGCATCGCCGGACATCCGCGCCCAGCTCCAGAGCTTCGCCCCGATGCAACCGGGCCGCGCCCTGCGCGATACCGGCATCAACGCGATCATCCTGATGGACAGCCAGATCGACCACACCACCGGCCTGCTCAGCCTGCGCGAAGGTTGCCCGCACCAGGTCTGGTGCACCGACATGGTCCACGAAGACCTGAGCACCGGTTTCCCACTGTTCACCATGCTGAACCACTGGAACGGCGGGCTGACCTGGAACCAGATTGAGCTCGACCGCAGCTTCACCATCCCGGACTGCCCGAACCTGCGCTTCACCCCTCTGCCCTTGCGCAGCGCTGCTCCGCCGTATTCACCGCACCGTTTCGACCCGCATCCGGGCGACAACATCGGCTTGATCGTTGAAGACCTCAACACCGGCGGCAAACTGTTCTACGCACCGGGCCTGGGCAAGGTCGACGCACCGCTGCTGGAGATTATGGCCGGCAGCGATTGCCTGCTGGTGGACGGTACGATGTGGGATGACGACGAAATGCAGCGCCGTGGCGTCGGCACCCGCACCGGTCGGGAAATGGGCCACCTGGCGCAGAACGGCCCCGGCGGCATGCTGGAAGTGCTGGAACAGTTGCCCAACCAGCGCAAAGTACTTATCCACATCAACAACACCAACCCGATTCTCGATGAGGATTCGCCAGAGCGTGCAGAACTGGCTCGGCGTGATGTTGAAGTGGCGTATGACGGCATGAGTATTGTGCTGTAGCGGATGGCCCCATCGCGAGCAAGCTCAGCTCCTACAGGGCACGCTTTTGTAGGAGCCGAGCTTGCTCGCGATGACGTCCGAATAAACACCAAAGAATTCAACAGTTGTTCGCGGAGAACCGAAATGACTGACACAGCAATGTCCCCCGCCGAGTTCGAAGCAGCCCTGCGCGCCAAGGGCGCCTATTACCACATCTATCACCCGTATCACGTGGCGATGTATGAAGGCCGGGCAACGCGCGAGCAGATCCAGGGCTGGGTCGCCAACCGCTTCTATTATCAGGTGAACATTCCGCTCAAGGACGCCGCGATCCTCGCCAACTGCCCGGACCGCGAGATTCGTCGTGAGTGGATTCAGCGCCTGCTCGACCATGATGGCGCCCCCGGCGAAGACGGCGGCATCGAAGCCTGGTTGCGCCTGGGCCAGGCCGTCGGCCTCGACCCGGATCAGCTGCGCTCGCAGGAATTGGTACTGCCCGGTGTACGTTTTGCCGTCGATGCCTACGTCAACTTCGCCCGCCGTGCCAGTTGGCAGGAAGCCGCCAGCAGCTCGCTGACCGAACTGTTTGCGCCGCAGATTCACCAGTCGCGCCTGGACAGTTGGCCGCAGCATTACCCGTGGATCGATCCGGCTGGTTACGAGTATTTCCGCACCCGCCTGGGTCAGGCACGTCGCGACGTGGAACACGGCTTGGCGATCACTTTGCAGCACTACACGACGCGGGTCGGCCAAGAGCGCATGCTGGAAATTCTCCAGTTCAAACTGGACATTCTTTGGAGCATGCTCGATGCCATGAGCATGGCCTATGAACTGAAACGCCCGCCGTATCGCAGCGTGACCGAGCAACGGGTCTGGCATAAAGGAATCACCTTATGAGTTTTGATCGCAGCAAGACCCCGACCTGGCGTACCGGCTACCGCTTCCAGTACGAACCGGCGCAGAAAGGTCATGTGCTGCTCTACCCGGAAGGCATGATCAAACTCAACGAAAGCGCCGCACTGATCGGTGGTTTGATCGACGGCGAGCGTGACGTCGCGGCAATCATCGCCGAACTGGACACGCAGTTCCCCGGCGTGCCCGAACTCGGTGACGACATCGAGCAATTCATGGAGGTCGCCCGTGCTCAGCACTGGATCGAACTTGCCTGATTGCGCGTCAGACAAGTTACCGCCCAAGCCCGAAATCGGCCTGCCGCTGTGGCTGCTGGCCGAGCTGACCTATCGCTGCCCGCTGCAATGTCCGTATTGCTCCAATCCGCTGGACTTCGCCGAGCAAGGCAAAGAACTCAGCACTGAGCAGTGGATCAAGGTGTTCCGCGAAGCACGGGAGATGGGCGCGGCGCAATTGGGCTTTTCCGGCGGTGAACCGCTGGTGCGCCAGGACCTCGCCGAGCTGATCACCGAGGCGCGCAAGCTGGGTTACTACACCAACCTGATCACCTCCGGTATCGGCCTGACCGAGCAGAAAATCAGCGACTTCAAGAAGGCCGGCCTGGACCACATTCAGATCAGCTTCCAGGCCAGCGACGAGCAAGTGAACAACTTGCTGGCCGGCTCGAAAAAGGCCTTTGCGCAGAAGCTGGAAATGGCCCGCGCAGTGAAAGCCCACGGCTATCCGATGGTGCTGAACTTCGTGACCCATCGGCACAACATCGACAAGATCGACCGGATCATCGAGCTGTGCATCGCCCTTGAGGCGGACTTTGTGGAGCTCGCCACGTGCCAGTTCTACGGTTGGGCGCAGCTCAACCGGGTCGGTCTGTTGCCGACCAAGGAACAACTGGTCCGCGCCGAGCGCATCACCAACGAATACCGCGCCAAACTCGAAGCCGAAGGGCATCCGTGCAAGCTGATTTTCGTCACCCCGGATTATTACGAAGAGCGCCCGAAAGCCTGCATGAATGGCTGGGGCAGTATTTTTCTGACCGTCACACCGGACGGAACCGCCCTGCCTTGTCACGGCGCCCGACAGATGCCGGTACAGTTTCCCAACGTGCGCGACCACAGCATGCAGCACATCTGGTACGACTCGTTCGGCTTCAACCGCTTTCGCGGTTACGACTGGATGCCCGAGCCGTGCCGTTCCTGCGACGAGAAAGAAAAAGACTTCGGCGGCTGTCGCTGCCAGGCATTCATGCTCACGGGGGACGCGAGCAACGCCGACCCGGTGTGCAGCAAGTCCGAACATCACGGCGTGATCCTCAAGGCTCGCGAAGAAGCCGAACACGCGACCCAGACCATCGAACAACTGGCCTTTCGCAATGAACGAAATTCACGACTCATCGCTAAAAGCTGAACCCTTCAGCGCTGCCAGGGCTGTTGCGGCCGGCATCGACTTCGCCGAGTTGCAGGTCGGCCCACATGGCTTGTTCTGGAACGAGTACCGCCCCGAGGACGCCGCCTGCCGAATCTGGCATTGGCGTGACGGCCTGGCGCACTGCCTGACGCCAGCGGGTTTCAGTGTGCGCAGCCGGGTATACGAATACGGCGGCGGCGCGTTCTGTCTGACCGATGACGGGATAGTCTTCGTCAACGAGGCGGACCAACAGCTGTATCGGCAATCGCTGGCCGGCGAGACACCAGAGTTGCTGAGCTCAGGCGAATGCCGATACGGCGATCTGCAGTTCGCTGACGGGCAAGTATTGGCGGTTGAAGAAAACCGCGACCGGCATCGTCTGGTGGCTATCGATTTGGCTGACGGAATACGTCATCTGCTGGCCGAAGGCGCCGACTTCTATGCCGCGCCGACCTTGAGTCCCGACGCGCAACGACTGGCGTGGATCGAGTGGAGCCGCCCGGATCAGCCATGGACCGCGACTCGCCTGATGGTTGCCGAACGCCAGAACAATGGCCGTTTTGCTCCGCCGCGTTGCCTGGCAGGCGAAGACGCTGAGGAATCCCTGCAACAACCGAGATTCGATACCAGCGGTCGTCTGTTTTGCCTGACTGATCGCGGCGGCTACTGGCAGCCTTGGGTGGAATCGGCAGACGGCTTGAGCCCGCTGCCGAGTGCCGCAGCGGATCATGGGCCAGCGCCGTGGCAGCTGGGTGGCTGCACCTGGTTGCCGCTGAGCGAAGTCCGCTATCTGGCGAGCTGGACCGAAGACGGGTTTGGCAGACTGGGGCTTTGCGGTAGCACCCGTGAAGATTTCACCGGTAATTACAGCCGCTTCCGCTCTCTCGCACTGGATGAGCAGTTCATTTACTGCATCGCCGCTTCGCCAGTCAGTTCATCGGCAGTCATTGCCATCGACCGCCAGACCCGGCAGGTCAAAACACTGGCTGGCGGTATCGCACCGTTGCCTGCCGAGCAGATCAGCGTCCCGCAAACCCTGCGCTACCCGAGCGGTTCGGGCGAGGCACACGGCTTCTTCTATCCAGCGATGACCGGTGTTGCGAAACCGCCTCTGGTGGTGTTTATCCACGGTGGCCCGACGTCGGCCTGCTACCCGATGCTCGATCCGCGTATCCAGTACTGGGCGCAACGCGGTTTCGCCGTGGCCGACCTCAACTACCGCGGTAGCAGTGGCTATGGTCGGGCTTATCGACAAGCGCTGCATTTGAGCTGGGGCGAAGTGGACGTGAAGGATGCCTGCGCTGTCGTCGCTCATCTTGCCGAACGCGGACTGATCGACAGCGACAAGGCGTTTATTCGCGGCGGCAGTGCTGGCGGCTACACCACACTGTGCGCGCTGGCCTTCCACACAGTCTTCCGCGCCGGCGCCAGCCTGTATGGCGTCAGTGATCCTGTGGCGCTAGGCCGGACGACTCACAAGTTCGAGGGGGATTATCTGGATTGGCTGATCGGCGACCCGGTGCAGGATGCCGAACGCTACGCCGCTCGAACGCCGTTGCTGCACGCAGGCAACATCCGTGTACCGGTGATTTTCTTTCAGGGTGAACTGGACGCTGTGGTGGTGCCACAACAGACCCGCGACATGGTCACGGCGCTACAACACAACGGCATTCTGGTTGAAGCGCATTACTACGCCGACGAACGCCATGGCTTTCGCAAGGCCGGCAATCAGGCCCATGCGCTGGAGCAGGAGTGGTTGTTTTATCGGCGGGTGATGGAATTGGCGGGCTGAAGTCTGCGGCTCGTGCAGGAATTGTGTCGCCCATTCGCGAGCAGGCTCGCTCCCACAGGAATTTCTGTACACCACAGATCCATTGTGGGAGCGACGGTGCGACGATTCGACCTGCTCGCGAAAGCCATCTAACGGGCGCCGCGAAACTCAGCGTTTGGCGATGATATACACCGCATGCACGATCCCGGGGATGTAACCGCACAGCGTCAGCAGAATATTCAGCCAGAACGCCCCGGCGAAACCGACTTGCAGAAACACACCCAGTGGCGGCAACAGAATGGCGATGATGATGCGAATAAAGTCCATGGGGTCAGCTCCTGATTAAAGTTGGCTCGTGCGAGCCTACAGCTAATCGACCTTTACCGCTCGTCAGGGTTCAGTGCGGTTCTTCAGGCCAGTATCTCAAGGCCGTGTTTCTGAACGATGCTCAGCAACTTCAACGCCATGCCGCTGGGGTGCTTGTCTCCCGCTTCCCATTGTTTAACCGTCGAGGCGCTGGTGTTCAGATAACGCGCAAACACTGGATGAAAATGAGCTGAGCACTTTTCTGCAGACAAAAGAAAACCCCGCCGAAGCGGGGCTTTGCAGACTGTTTCCCTGACATCCATTTCACTCCGCCGTCCTGGCAGAATCCTACGTGTCCGTGTTGTTGCTTTGCGCTTCCTGCGCGACGTCCATGTGAAGTAGATTAGCTGTGGATCCAATCTTCATCTATGGGAGAAGAGCAGCACGTCATGTAAGAGAATACTTACATGACGTTACAATGTCAGAACTGGCCTGCATCCAGCAGGAACAATGACTCACTACCAGCCTTCACCGACGCGCTCAACGAGTGAATACGCGGCAGCAGGCGTGCGAAATAGAACCGCGCCGTGCCCAATTTGCTCGCGTAGAAATCGTCCTGCGCCTCTTTGCCAAAAGCGGCCTTGGCCATCAGTGCCCACATGTACGCATACGACACGTAACCGAATGCCTGCAAATACTCGACCGAGGCAGCCCCGATTTCGTTCGGGTTGCTTTTCGCCCGATCGAGCAGCCAGATGGTCAGTTCGTCGAGGGTGGTCACGGCATCGTTCAGCGGCTTGGTGAACTCGGCCAGATCAGCGCTGGCGGTCGCGGTGAAATGACGGATCTCGTCGGCAAACAGGTTGTAGAACGCCCCGCCAGTACCGACGATCTTGCGTCCGACCAGGTCCAGCGCCTGAATGCCGTTGGTGCCTTCGTAGATCTGGGTGATGCGCACGTCGCGCACCAGTTGCTCCTGGCCCCACTCCCGGATGTAACCGTGACCGCCGAAAACCTGCTGGCCGTGAATCGTTGTTTCCAACCCGAGGTCGGTGAGGAACGCCTTGGCCACCGGGGTCAGCAAGGCCACCAAATCTTCCGCGCGCTTGCGGGTGATGGCGTCTTCGCTGAACTTGGCGGTGTCGAGTTGCATGGCCACGTACGTCGAGAAGGCACGACCGCCTTCGTTCGAGGCTTTCATGGTCAACAACATGCGACGCACGTCCGGGTGGACGATGATCGGGTCAGCGACCTTGTCCTTGTTCTGCGCGCCAGTCGGCGAACGGCTTTGCAGACGGTCGCGGGCGTATTCGACGGCGTTCTGGTACGAGCGCTCACCAGAGGCCAGGCCCTGGATGCCGACGCCCAGACGCTCGTAGTTCATCATGGTGAACATCGCCGCCAAGCCTTTGTTCGGCTCACCGACCAGGTAACCGACGGCCTCGTCGAAGTTCATCACACAGGTCGCGGACGCCTGGATGCCCATCTTGTGTTCGATCGAACCGCAAGTCGCCGGGTTTCGTGCGCCGAGGCTGCCATCGGCATTGACCATGACCTTGGGCACCAGGAACAACGAAATACCTTTCGGACCCGCCGGTGCGTCCGGCAGTTTGGCCAGTACCAAATGAATGATGTTCTCGGTCAGGTCGTGCTCACCGCCGGTGATGAAGATCTTGGTGCCGCTGACTTTGTAGGACCCGTCGGCCTGAGGGTCTGCCTTGGTGCGAATGATCCCGAGGTCAGTACCGGCGTGAGGCTCGGTCAGGCACATGGAGCCGGCCCAGACGCCAGCGTACATGTTCGGCAGGTACGCGGCTTTCAGCTCTTCGCTGGCGTGGGCGTTGATCGACAGACAGGCGCCCGCGGTCAGCATCGGGTACAGACCGAACGACAGGCTGGCGGAGTTGACCATTTCTTCGACCTGAGCCGAAACAGCCTTGGGCATGCCCATGCCGCCGTAGGTCGGATCGCCACCGACACCGACCCAACCGCCTTCCGCGTAAGTCTGATAAGCCTGTGGGAAACCTGCCGGCGTGGTGACGGCACCGTCCGCCCAATGGCAACCTTCTTCGTCAGCCGAACGGCTCAGGGGCGCGATGCTTTTGCTGGTGACCTTGCCGGCTTCTTCGAGAATGGCTTCGACCGTTTCAGCATCGACAGTCTCGGCCAGCGCAGGTAGCTCGACCCAGAGTTTGGCGACCTCGAACACTTCATTGAGGACGAAGCGCATATCGCGCAGGGGCGCTTTGTAGTCAGCCATGGCAAACCTCGCAAGATCTAAACAGGTGATTCGTAGGAGTGGTGCTTTCGTTGGGTTCGAGTGTAACCCAACAACTTTTACGACACATAGGGTCAGCTCATGACCGTTTTGTTATTTTTAGTCACTGAAAAGCGAACCATTAAAGAAGCCCGCAACCAGGCGGGCTCTTTTACGTCGGCTTGAAACACTATAGTGCGAATAACTCCGCAGGCAGGTTCATGAGACAATCGCTGCCCGCCTCGATGGCCGCCCGATGAGCCGCCGTGCGTGGCAGCAAACGCTTGAAGTAAAACTCGCTGGTTGCCAGTTTTGCCTGGCAATAATCGGCATCGCCGCTGCCCGAATCGAGCTGCGCCTGAGCGACCAGTGCCATGCGCAGCCACAAATAGCCAAGGATGATGTAACCGCTGTACATCAGGTAATCCACCGAAGCCGCGCCGACTTCATCCGGATTTTTCATCGCGGCCATGCCGACCTTGGCGGTCACCTCCCCCCACTGCTGATTCAGGTCGTTGAGTTGCGCCACGTAGCTGGCAAGTTGCGGATGTCCGGCGTTTGCCGCACAGAACTTGTGAACGATTTTGGTGAACCCGCGCAGCAATTTCCCTTGGCTGCCGAGGACTTTTCTACCAAGCAAGTCCAGCGCCTGAATGCCGTTGGTGCCTTCGTAGATCGGAGCGATGCGGCAGTCGCGTACCAACTGCTCCATGCCCCACTCGCGGATAAAACCGTGACCACCGAACACCTGCATGCCGTGGTTGGTCACTTCCAGTCCCGTATCGGTCATGAAGGCTTTGCAGATTGGCGTGAGGAACGCCAGCAGGTCTTCGGCATCCTGACGCGTCGTTTCATCCGAGCTCAGATGTGCCACGTCCAGCAACTGCGCAGTGAAATAAGTCAGCGCCCGATTGCCTTCGTTGAAGGCTTTCATCGTCAGCAACATCCTGCGCACGTCAGGATGAACGATGATCGGATCGGCTGGTTTTTCCGGCGCTTTCGGGCCGGTCAGCGCGCGCATCTGCAGTCGGTCGTTGGCGTATTTGATTGCGCCTTGAAAGCTCGCCTCACCCAGACACAAGCCCTGCATGCCGGTGCCCAGCCGTGCATGGTTCATCATGGTGAACATGCAATTCAGGCCCTTGTTCGGCTCACCGATCAAGAAACCCTTGGCGTCGTCGAAGTTCAACACGCAGGTAGCCGAGGCCTTGATGCCCATTTTGTGTTCGATCGAGCCACAGGAAACGCCGTTGCGCTCGCCCGCCTCACCTTCGTCGTTGGGCAGGAATTTAGGAACGATGAACAGGGAAATGCCCTTGGTCCCGGCTGGCGCGTCTGGCAGTTTCGCCAGCACCAGGTGAATGATGTTTTCACTCATGTCGTGCTCGCCGGCAGAGATGAAAATCTTGCTGCCGGAGATCGCATAGCTGCCGTCAGCCGCAGGCACGGCGCGGGTCTTGATGATGCCCAGGTCAGTGCCGCAATGGGCCTCGGTCAGGCACATGGTGCCGGTCCATTGGCCTGCGGTGAGTTTGCTCAGGTAAGTCTGTTTCTGTTTTTCAGTGCCATGGGCGTGGATCGCCGACATTGCACCGTGAGTCAGGCCGGGGTACATGCCCCAGGAGGTGTTGCTGGAGCCGACCATTTCGCTGATCACCAGCCCCAGTGAGCTCGGCAAACCTTGACCACCGTAAACCGGATCAGCCGCCAGACCATGCCAGCCACCTTCAACGTATTGTGCGAAGGCCTGCTTGAAGCCTGTAGGTGTAGTCACCACGCCATTGTCGAAATGGCAGCCTTCTTCGTCGCCGCTGCGGTTCAGCGGTGCGAGAACGTTCTCACAGAACTTTGCACCTTCTTCGAGGATCGCATTGATCATGTCCGGGCTGGCATCGGTGGCGCCCAGCGCGGCGTAATTGCTGTGAAAATCGAAGACGTGGTCGATCAGAAAGCGCATGTCGCGCAGGGGAGCTTTGTACTCAGGCATGGTCATTTCTCCGGCAGCAGATTCCCCAAACCTACTGCCGCGCCCCCGGCCTCACAATCACAGTCCAGACGCTGAATGCGCCATCATCACTCAATCATTAGCGGCGTCCATGCGCACCGCGCCACGACGGCTTTGACCGAAAGCCACCACACAGTTTCGCCCGGCACCTTTGGCACTGTAGAGCGCCTCGTCCGCGGACTTGAGCACTTTTTCGGGAGTGCGCTGCTCCAGTCGTTCGGCCACGCCGATGCTGACGGTGACCGACACACTTGTGGCGCCCGAGCCTGCGCGACGCTGACGACCTTGCTGGTCGTCCTGAGGACGGCTGTCCTGATTGCGCAGTTGAATGTTGTAGGTGGCGATGGACTCGCGGATGACTTCCAGGTGCGGCATGCACTCTTCGAGGGTCTTGCCTGCGAACACCAGGGCGAATTCTTCACCGCCGTAGCGATACGCCCTACCGCCTCCGCCGATTTTCGACAGCTTGCTGGCGACAAGTCGCAATACCTGATCGCCGACATCGTGACCGTGGGTGTCGTTGAATTTCTTGAAGTGATCGACGTCGCTCATCGCCAGCACGTAATTGCGCCCCAACCGCTGCATCCGCTCATTCAAGGCGCGGCGCCCCGGCAGGCCGGTAAGCTCGTCGCGGAAAGCCATTTGATAGGCCTCATGGGCGACCGCTGCGGCAATCATCAACATCACCTGACTGCACATGATGTTCAGGGTGAACGGCAGGATGAAGGTTTTCGGCAACATCCAGAACAACCCGAGCAAGCCCACCAATTGGGCGGCATGCAAGGGTCTCGGGTTGCGCCAGTATTGCCAGGCCAGTAACACAAACGAGGCGATGAACACGGGATAAGACAACTGGATCAGGCTCATCCAGGCGCCATGCAACGCTGGCCAGCGGATCTCCGACAGCCACATCAACAGCGCCTGTGGGTAACTTTGTTCCAGCCCCAACGCCACGCTACCGAAGGCCAGCAACACTGCGAACCGCGCCACCATGTCTTGAAACAAATGAGTGCGTTCCTGCCACGCGGCGAAGATGCCGAACAGCAGCGGCAACAGCAGGCAACACAAATGGAACACCACAGCGGCGTCTTCACGAACCTTGCCGTTGTCGCGGTAATAGTCGGTCTGGGTGTCGAGCAGGAAGTAGGCGATGTAAACCGTGACCATCAGGAACAGCTCGCGCTGTCGCCGATAAACCGCACAGTACGACCCGCCAAGCAGCAGGACCAAGGTCGGCAGGACGTTGAACAATGACGTGAAGAATACGTTGAGATCTTTGACGTAGGCCGCGGCAAGCCCCGCCAGTAACAGGACCAGCGACGGCAGGAAATGGTTGATATGAACAGCAGAAGAACGCGGCAAGGGGTTGAGCTCCGGCCCGGGCAAATCAAAGATGGCATTGCGCCTTCACTTGGCGCAGTTAAGCACTCGCAATGTGATCTGCATCACACCGCACCCTCTATAACGGCAGGAATTCGGTTTTTCTGAGCGATTTGCCAGGTATTTCAGAAAAAAGTGGCTGATAGCCAGCAGATCGATCAACCATGGCTTTTTTACAGATGTTGGATCGCCGGAGCAGGAAAGCCTTCAGAGCTTGGTGCTTGGCAACACCACGCCTTACGCAACATGCGCGCCATTTGCAACTGTCAGTTCTGTCAGTATCGGCCGGTGTTTTAACGGCGTTTAATTCCCTGTACCACTCACTGGAGCCCGACCATCACTTTCGGGATAGGAGAGTGTCGTCCAAACCTCACAGGAGTGACACATATGGAAGACTTAATTATCGAGGCAGTCAGCACCACTTCACCTGCTCCGATTGGTGATGCGATACCCAGGCTGCGACCGCTGAGCGTGGTGGAAGCCATACCCAATTCCGGCGGCTTGATTCCCCTGGCCGCGACGGCACGTGACCTGCGTATTGGCATCCCGGCATTGCCACAACCCGGTCCCGCCGGGTCGCGCCCCATTATCCGGATATGCGTAGAGTTACCGTCTCCGGGTGAGTATGAAATCATTGCCTACCATCAAATGGCAGCGTATCCCGCCGGGGATTTCGAGGTGCTTGTACCGCGCCGTAACGTAGGCAGTGAAGGCGAGTACCGGCTCACGTACGTTCTGGATGACGGCGACAATTTACTGAGCGCCACCGCCAGCACCCGCTTGCTGATTCAGAAGACTGCACCTTTTGGCCACCTGACCATCACACCGCCACCCCCGCGGCTACCGGAAAACCTCGACACTGCGCTGATCACCGAGGCTTATCTGCTCGCCAACGACCCCGTCATGTTCCGGATGCCACCGCACCCCGAAATCGATAACCAGATTGGCCTGCGCTACGTGCCCTACTACGGAAACACTAATAGTCACAGGGAGGTTTCTTATGCCGTTCCGCCGGTTGTTACTTTGCCCGATTCTCCGGCCGATCGATTTATCGCCGTCCCGGCGGAAATTTTTCGTACCCGCGGCACTGGCGAGCTGATCTACCGCCTTATGGACCGAGCAGGCAATCGCGCTCGAGACTCATTGATCCTTGAAGTCAGGGTCGCGGTTCAAATAACGCCTTCAAATATTCCCGTGCCGCGGGTGACGCAAGCTATTGCGCCAGACAACACGGTGACCCTGGCTGACATCACCCCAGCCGGGATGGAGGTGTGGCTGGACAGTGTCGACGGTTTGCAGATTGGCAACTCCATCACGGTGCTCATCGGTACGCTGGCGACGGTGGCTGTTGTGTATGCCGGGCAGCCGTTGCCGATGCGGTTGGTGGTCCCTGTGGCACGCGTGCAAACCGCTGTTCAGGGAGCCCCCAATGATACGCCGGCCTCCGTCAGGTTCAGGATCACCAGTGGCGGGGTAAACTTCGACGGGCTGGTCGCCAGGAATCTGATCTTCAATCTGTCGACCTTCATGCAGTTGCTGCCGCCAGTGGTGAGAAACCTGAACAACGGCAATCTCACCTGCAACTCCCCGCAACCCAGCGACCTGCCCTATTCCAACCGTTTCATTGAGGTATTTATCCCGCCCTCGGTGCTCTTGCAGGCCAATGCGACGGTTACTGTGAACTGTTCACTCAGTCGACAGGACGATGGCTCGACGCTGATCAATCCGCCAGTCACCGTCTCTGCCCTGCTGTCAG
This sequence comes from Pseudomonas sp. LS2P72, assembly GCF_054897865.1. Lineage (NCBI taxonomy): Bacteria > Pseudomonadati > Pseudomonadota > Gammaproteobacteria > Pseudomonadales > Pseudomonadaceae > Pseudomonas > Pseudomonas sp. LS2P72. The sequence continues at coordinate 1,105,897 of NZ_CM142708.1, read as the reverse complement.
CCGACGCTGCGACGCTGGGTCAGACCTTGAACGTGCCGTATCCATTGACCATGGGCCTGATCGGCAGAGGGGTAATGTACGTCTTCTATACGACGCTCAATGCGCAGGGGCAAGCGATTCGGTCAGCCCCGGTGGCCGTACCGGTCAGGGGTGTTTTGCCGGGGAACTTCTATTGCGATGGCACGCCTTTTATCCCGACGCCTTGATGGACGCTGCAGCGTTGCGCGTCTGGCGCGCACAAAAAAGCCGCTGCTCCCGAGGAAGCAGCGGCTTTATGAAGCGACAGCGTGAGGCTTAGTAACCCAGCGCGAAGTCTTCTTCTTTCATGTCCATCAGGTTGTTAGCGCCCGACAGCATGGTGACAACGTGAGTGCGGGTACGCGGCAGGATGCGCTGGAAGTAGAAGCGCGCAGTCTGCAGCTTGGCGGTGTAGAACGCCGTTTCGGTGGTGCCGGCAGCCAGTTTCTCGGCAGCCAGACGCGCCATGTCCGCCCAGAAGTAAGCCAGGCAGGCGTAACCGGAGTACATCAGGTAATCCACCGACGCCGCGCCGACCTCTTCGCGATCCTTCATGGCCGCCATACCGACCTTCATGGTCAGCTCGCCCCACTCTTTGTTCAGCGCAGCCAATGGCTCGACGAACTCTTTGACCGCGTCGTTGCCTTCGTTGGTCTGGCAGAACTTGTGGACGATCTTGGTGAAGCTTTTCAGGGCTTCGCCTTGAGTCATCAGCACTTTACGGCCCAGCAGATCGAGTGCCTGGATACCGGTGGTGCCTTCGTACAGCATCGAAATGCGGCTGTCGCGAACGTTCTGCTCCATGCCCCACTCGGCGATGAAGCCGTGGCCGCCGTAGATTTGCACGCCGTGGTTAGCGGATTCGAAACCGACTTCAGTCATGAAGGCTTTGGCGATCGGCGTCATGAAGGCCAGCAGTGCGTCGGCTTTCTTCTTCTCTTCTTCGTCCACGCCGTATTTAACGATGTCGACTTGCTTGGCGGTGAAGTAAACCATCGCGCGGTTGCCTTCGGCGAAAGCCTTCATGGTCAACAGCATGCGACGTACGTCAGGGTGAACGATGATCGGGTCAGCAGCTTTTTCCGGCGCTTTCGGGCCAGTCAGGGAGCGCATTTGCAGGCGATCACGAGCGTATTTCAGACCACCCTGGAAGCCGATCTCGGCGTGGGCCAGACCTTGCAGCGCGGTGCCCAGACGTGCGGTGTTCATAAAGGTGAACATGCAGTTCAAGCCTTTGTTCGCCGGGCCGATCAGGAAACCGGTGGCCGCGTCGAAGTTCATCACGCAGGTGGCGTTACCGTGGATGCCCATCTTGTGTTCCAGGGAACCACAGGTCACAGCGTTGCGTGCGCCGACCGAACCGTCTTCGTTCGGCATGAACTTGGGAACGATGAACAGCGAAATGCCTTTGGTGCCAGCCGGTGCATCCGGCAGACGTGCCAGCACGATGTGGACGATGTTGTCGGCCATGTCGTGTTCACCGGCCGAGATGAAGATCTTGGTGCCAGAGACTTTGTAGGAACCGTCGGCCTGAGGTTCAGCCTTGGTGCGCAGCATGCCCAGGTCGGTGCCGCAGTGCGGTTCGGTCAGGCACATGGTGCCGGTCCATTCGCCGGAAACCAGCTTGGTCAGGTAAGCCTCTTGCTGCTCAGGCGTGCCGTGCTCGGAAATCGTGTTCATCGCGCCATGGGACAGGCCTGGGTACATGCCCCACGACCAGTTGGCTTCGCCAACCATTTCGCTGACGGCCAGACCCAGAGATTCCGGCAGGCCTTGGCCGCCGTGCTCTACGTCATGGGCCAGACTTGGCCAGCCGCCTTCGACGAATTGTTTGTAGGCTTCTTTGAAGCCAGTCGGGGTTTTAACGCCGGACTCGCTCCAGGTGCAGCCTTCGGTGTCACCCACGCGGTTCAGCGGAGCCAGCACCTGCTCACAAAACTTGGCGCCTTCTTCGAGAATGGCGTCAACCATGTCTGGAGTTGCGTCCTGGCAAGCCGGAAGGCTCTGATAGTGCGCTTCGTAGCCGAGCAGTTCGTCACGAACGAAGCGAATATCACGCAAGGGGGCCTTGTAGTCAGGCATAGCGATAAACCTCTGCTGATGTAACCGGGAATGAACGACCGCTTTGATTTGTTGTGGCGGTCAAACAGTTGTTTGAAACATACGTTTACGCCTAAATCTTGTCAAGCGCCGATCTTTTGCCGTTCGTCATCACGCGACGCAAATACCAGACCCACAGCCACGCAACACCGTCGCCTGAGCAATACGCTGTGCAGAAGAGATTAGTTGAGCGAGAAGGACTTACGCAGAAAAACGCCGCGAATAGTCGCGGCGTTGATGGGGCGAATTCAGCGAGGGCTCAAGCGTAGGTATCAATCAGCGTACCGAGCATTTCGTCGGATGCCTTGGCGACTTTGACACCCAGTTCAACTTGAAATTTGCCTTGGGACATCTCGACCATATTGCTGGCCAGGTCCGACTGCTGACTGCGATCCACTGAGCGCAGACGATCAACCTGAGCCTCGGAAGACTGGCTGGTGACCGAACGTTCGATCGTCGTATTGGCGATCTGGCCAGAGGCCTGATCGACACGGTTCTGCCCTGTCTGAATAGTGCTCAGACCGGCATAAAAAGCGGTGTTTCCTGAGATTTCCATGGGAGAACTCGTCCTACAAAGGATCAACAGCGGCCATTGAAGCAGACCCACTGACAAAAGGCCCGACAAAAACTCTAATGGCACAGTGCCTTGTCATAGCTAAAACCCTAGTCCAGTAAGTCCAGTTGCAGATGCTCCGCCACCGCTTCAGCCGTCACCACCTTGAGTTTCGGCACTCGCCCAAGGCACGGTGCCGGGATCCGCTCAGCGAGTGTCGCAAGGTTTTCTTCCAGACGCGAAGTCTTTGGATCGATGATATTGGCCACCCACCCCGCCAACTGCAAACCGTCCTGAGCAATCGCCTCGGCCGTCAGCAGCGCATGGTTGATACAACCCAGGCGCACGCCCACCACCAGGATCACCGGCAGACCCAGCGCCATCGCCAGGTCCGACAGATTATCCTGATCCGCCAACGGCACCCGCCAGCCGCCAGCACCTTCGATCAAGGTGAAATCCGCCTGCATATCGAGAATCTCCCGCATCGGCGTCAACAGTGATTGCACCGTCAATGCCACGCCGGCCTCCCGTGCTGCCAAGTGCGGCGCGATCGGCGGTTCGAACGCCATTGGGTTGACCTGCGCATAAGTCAAAGGCACTGAGCACTGCGCCAACAGCGCCAATGCATCAGCGTTGCGCAAGCCCTTGGGCGTCACATCGCAACCGGAGGCGACCGGTTTGCCCGCCGCCGTGCTCAAACCGGCCGAGCGCGCAGCGTGCAACAAACCCGCTGCAATGGTGGTCTTGCCGACATCGGTGTCAGTGCCGGTGATGAAATAGGCTGCGCTCATAGGGGTTTCTCCAACACGGCGTAGACCACTTGATAAGTCGCCGGCAATCCTTCGGCCTGACGAAACCGCTCATAAGCCTCGATCAAACCGAGGATCCGCGCCCTGCCGGTCAAACCACCCGGCCGACCGGGGTTCAGATTGTGTGCACCCAACGCCTTCAGCTCATGGGTCAGGCTGCGCACATCCGGGTAATGCAACACGTGCGGTCGGGTTTCCAGACTCGCGACGCTTAACCCACTGTCCGCGCAAAGCTGTTGATAAACCCCGAACTCGCGGAAGCGGTTGACGTGCACCATGCCATCCACCTGACGCCAGCTGTCACGCAGCTCGAACAGTGTGCCTACGCACAGACTAGCAAACGCAAAAATTCCGCCAGGTTTCAATACGCGATTGGCTTCACTGAGCACCGAAGCGAAGTCCGCGCACCACTGCACCGCCAGGCTGGAGAAGATCAGATCGCAGGTCGAATCCTGCAACGGCAACTGTTCGGCATCGCCAGCGATGAAATGCGTTGCGCCACCCAGCGGCCGGGCGTGATTGAGCATGCCTTCGGCGATGTCCAGGGCCAGGCCGTGACTGGCAGGAAATCGCTCGCCCAATGCACGACTGAAATGCCCGGTGCCGCAGCCCATATCCAGCCAGACACCCGGCACAAAGTCCTCCGGCAAAAGACTCGACAATTCACTGCCAACATCGCGCTGAAATTCGGCCACGCTGTCGTAGCTTGCCGCCGCACGGGAAAAAGATGCCGCCACCTGGCGTTTGTCGGGCAAGCCGTCGGGCAGGTTGGGAAGGGATAAATCAGTCATCACCGGACTCATGCAAAAAGGCCTGAATCGCCCCCGCCACACCGTGAGGGTCTTCCAGAAGAAACGCGTGACTGGCCTGCTCGATCAGGCCAATTTCAACATCCGGCAGCAATGTCAGCAGGTCACCCGCCGCTTCGGCTGGAACCAGTCCATCGAGGCCGGCGAACAAGTGCAATTGCGGACCGCGGAACGCCTGCAAAGCCTGGCGGGTATCCAGTTGTGCGAGCAACTCCAGGCCGCTCATCAGCACCTCTGCCGAAGTGTGTGGCGCGCCACCGAGCAACAGCCGAGACAGCCCGCGCGGGTCTTCGGCACCCTGAGCGCAGAGCAGCGAAAAACGCTTCAACGTCATGCGCGGATCAGCCTTGCAACCGGCCAGAAACGCATCGAAGGTTTCGGCAGGCATCGCGCTCGGCCATTGCTCATGGGCGACAAACGAAGGATTGCTCGCCAGTGTCAGCAAGCCGCAGCAACGATCGCCGCGCCGGGCCGCCAACTCGGAAGCGAGCATGCCGCCGAGCGACCAGCCGCCGAGCCAGGCATCCTGAGGCAGCGTCGAGTCCAGCTCATCGAGCCACTCCTCAAGATCACTCGATTCGAGTTCCGGCAATGGCTCGATCTCGACCCGCAAGTGTTCATCCAGTCCTTGTAACGCTGCCGCCAAGGGCTCCAGGGGAGAAATTCCGAGACCCCAGCCGGGCAGCAGAATCAGACGATCACGCATGGCTTGGCTCCGGTCCCAGTTGTTGAAAACAATCGGCCAGTCCATTTAACAATAGCTGTACCTGCGCCTCGCTGTGCGCGGCGGTCAGGGTCACTCGCAGTCGGGCGCTGCCGGCGGGCACGGTCGGCGGACGGATCGCAGTGACCATCAGGCCGCGCTCACGCAGCATCTGCGACAGTCGAACCGCACGCCCGGCATCGCCGATCATGATCGGCTGGATGGGTGTGAAGCTGTCCATCAACTCCAGGCCTATCTGCTCGGCACCGTGGCGGAACTGGGCAATGAGCGTCTTAAGATGCTCACGACGCCAGTGTTCAGTGCGCAGCAATTCGAGGCTCTTCAGCGTCGCGCAGGCCAGCGCCGGCGGCTGGCTGGTGGTGTAAATGTAGGGACGGGCGAACTGGATCAGGCTCTCGATCAGCTCTTCGCTGCCCGCCACAAAAGCGCCGGCGGTCCCGAACGCCTTGCCGAGGGTGCCGACCAGAACCGGCACATCTTCCTGGCTCAGGCCGAAGTGCTCGACGATCCCGCCACCAGTGGCGCCCAGCGGACCAAAGCCGTGAGCGTCATCCACCATCAACCATGCACCTTTAGCCTTGGCTTCCCGAGCCAGCGCCGGCAGGTCGGCGATGTCGCCGTCCATGCTGAACACGCCGTCGGTAACCACCAGGGTATTGCCGGTCGCCTTCTCGAGACGCTTGGCCAGACTCGCCGCGTCGTTGTGCAGATAGCGATTGAAGCGCGCCCCAGACAACAGACCCGCATCCAGCAGGGACGCGTGATTGAGCCGGTCTTCCAGCACCGTATCGCCCTGCCCGACCAGCGCGGTGACCGCGCCGAGGTTGGCCATATAACCGGTGGTGAACAACAGCGCGCGCGGGCGACCGGTGAAATCGGCCAAGGCTTCTTCCAGTGCGTGATGTGGGCCGCTGTGGCCGATCACCAAATGCGACGCCCCGCCGCCGACGCCCCAACGCGCCGCACCAGCGCGCCAGGCTTCGATTACTTGCGGATGATTGGCCAGGCCCAGGTAGTCGTTGTTACAGAACGCCAGCAACGGCTGACCATCGACCACCACTTCCGGGCCTTGAGGGCTTTCGAGCAATGGGCGTTGGCGGTAGAGATTTTCGGCACGACGGGCAGCAAGGCGCGCGCTGAGATCGAAAGACATGCAGACCTCGCGAGTGGGAAGGAGATACAGCTCTGTAGGAGCAAAGCTTGCTCGCGATTAAGGCACCTCGGTCTATCTGAATGACCGAGGCGATCCCTTCGCGAGCAAGCTTTGCTCCTACTGGTTCGGCGGAGAATTAAACAGCAGCGTTATAGAACTGCTCACTGCTCTTCTGCTCAACCAGCGCTTGTTCGATCGCGGCCTGATGCACTTCGTCCGCGTGCTCTTCGCGCGCTTCCGGCAGGATGCCCAGACGCGAGAACAGTTGCATGTCCTTGTCGGCCTGCGGGTTGGCGGTAGTCAGCAGTTTGTCGCCGTAGAAAATCGAGTTGGCACCGGCGAAGAACGCCAGGGCCTGCATCTGCTCGTTCATCGCTTCGCGGCCGGCGGACAGGCGCACGTGGGATTGCGGCATCAGGATGCGTGCGACGGCGAGCATGCGGATGAAGTCGAACGGGTCGATATCGTCAGCATTTTCCAGCGGCGTACCGGCGACTTTCACCAGCATGTTGATCGGCACCGATTCCGGGTGTTCCGGCAGGTTGGCCAGCTGGATCAGCAGATTGGCGCGGTCGTCGAGGGACTCGCCCATGCCGAGGATGCCGCCGGAGCAGATCTTCATCCCCGATTCACGCACGTAAGCCAGGGTTTGCAGGCGCTCGCTGTAGGTGCGGGTGGTGATGATGCTGCCGTAGAATTCCGGCGAGGTATCGAGGTTGTGGTTGTAGTAGTCGAGGCCGGCGTCGGCCAGCGCCACGGTCTGGTCCTGATCGAGACGACCGAGGGTCATGCAGGTTTCCAGGCCCATGGCTTTCACGCCTTTGACCATTTCCAGCACATAAGGCATGTCTTTGGCCGACGGATGTTTCCACGCCGCGCCCATGCAGAAACGGGTCGAACCGATGGCCTTGGCGCGAGCGGCCTCTTCGAGGACCTTCTGCACTTCCATCAGCTTTTCTTTTTCCAGGCCGGTGTTGTAGTGACCGGACTGCGGACAATATTTGCAATCTTCCGGGCAGGCACCGGTCTTGATCGACAGCAGCGTCGACACCTGGACCCGATTGGCGTCGAAATGCGCGCGGTGCACCGTCTGCGCCTGAAACAACAGGTCATTGAATGGCTGAACGAAGAGTGCTTTGACTTCGGCCAAAGACCAGTCATGACGCAGGGTTGCAGTGGTGCTGGCGCTCATGGGTGTTTCCTTTGTTTTATGCTTGGCAAGCGGCTGGGGAATGGAATACCCACAGACGCGACACGGATGTTCGGCATATTTAAGGAAGACTCATGCGCTGTCAACCACGATACGAAGGACCAGTTTACATCTGGTTAAAAAATGAACAATTCTGTTTGCTTTGTTCAGAAGCCACCGATGAATGCACACCCCTCTGCATGGCCTGTGAAACGGAGTTGCCCTGGCTGGGCGATCAATGCCAAACCTGCGCTCTGCCGTTGCCCACCGCTGGCCTGACCTGCGGCCAATGTTTGAAACAGCCGCCAGCCTTTGAACGGGTCGCTACGCCCTGGACTTACAGCTTTCCGGTGGACACTTTGATCACACGCTTCAAACACTCTGCGAAGTGGCCGTATGGTCGCCTGCTCGCCGAACTTCTCGCTCAGTTCCTGCAACATCGCTTCGATGAAGACCTGAATCGACCCGACGCGCTCATCCCGGTTCCGCTGGCCACCAAACGCCTGCGTCAACGAGGTTTCAACCAGGCTGCGATGCTCGCCCGCTGGCTCGGCACCCGCCTCGAGATTCCGTGCGATGAAACGCTGTTGCTGAGGATTCAGGACACCAGCGCCCAACAGGACCTGAATGCCGAGGCCCGCAAAAAGAACCTGCGCAACGCTTTCGCCCTGACGCCCGATGCGTGCATCAAGGGTCGTCATTTGGCATTGGTGGACGATGTGTTGACCACCGGCGCCACGGCCCAAGCCTTGGCTCGTCTGTTGATGGACGCCGGCGCCGCTCGGGTGGACGTCTATTGTCTGGCCCGCACACCCAAACCCGGCGATGCGCCCTGACTTGACTCCCGGGCCCCAAGCCGCCAACGTCCTTCCCATCGCCACAGCCCAAAGCGTCTTGCCATGTCCTTGCCTACGTTGTTGTCCCAGCACATTGTCCGTCGTCCGCAGCGCATCGCGTTGCTGCAACACATCGCCGAACAGGGCTCGATCACCCGCGCCGCGAAAAGCGCGGGGCTGAGTTACAAAGCGGCTTGGGACGCCATCGACGAGCTGAACAACCTCGCGCAAAAACCGTTGGTGGAGCGCAGTGTCGGCGGCAAGGGCGGTGGTGGCGCCAGACTCTCCAGCGAAGGCGAGCGCGTATTGCGCCTGTATCAAAAGCTGCAAGCCTTGCAGGCTCAGGTGCTGGAAGCCGCCGAAGATGCCAGCGATCTCGACCTGCTCGGCCGACTGATGCTCAGAACCAGCGCACGCAATCAACTGCATGGCAAGGTCGTGGCGATTGATAACCAAGGGCACAACGACCGGATTCGCCTTGAACTGGCCGAAGGCTTGAGCATCGATGTGCAGATCACCCACGACAGCACCCTGCGTCTGGAACTGGAAACCGGCACCGAAGTGGTCGCACTGATCAAGGCCGGTTGGCTGGAGTTGCTGGGCATCGATCAAGGGGCAACACCCGGCAATAATTGCCTGAAGGGCATCATCGAGGAAATTCTCGACGCCGAGGACGGCCCCAGCGAAGTGCGTATCGGCCTGCCCAATGGTCAGACACTCTGCGCACTGGCCGAACCGTTGCACTTGAGAACCCTCGGCCTCGCCGCTGATAAACCGGTGTGGGTGCAGTTCGCGCCATCCAACGTTTTACTCGGTACACCGCTTTGAAACACAAGTGTCATTAACGCTCATTAAGGTGACTGCAAAAACCCGCAGGGAGCCTGATGTGAGCCTATTAGAAGACAACCAATCCACCGACCTCGAGAAAATGGTCGGCCTCAGCCGCCGAGGCTTCATCAGCGCCGGCGCCCTTTGCGGTGCCGCGATGTTCCTGGGCGGCAACCTGCTGAGCCGCAGCGTGCTGGCCGCCAGCGTCAGCGCCGGCTCCAGCAAACTGCTGGGTTTTGACAGTATTCCCGCCGCCACCAGCGACGCCATCACCCTGCCGCCAGGTTACAAATCTTCGGTATTGATCAGTTGGGGCCAACCCCTGCAGAAGAACGGCCCGGCATTCGACCCGAGTGGCAACGGCACGGCCGAGCATCAGGAAGTCCAGTTCGGCGACAACAACGACGGCATGAGCCTGTTCGAGTTTCCCGGTGACAACAACCGGGCGCTGATGGCGATCAACAACGAATACACCAACTATCGCTACCTCTATCCACACGGCGGCATGCCGCAGTCGGCTGCTGACGTGCGCAAGGCACTGGCCTGCGAAGGCGTGTCGGTGATCGAAGTGCAGCGCAAGAACGGCCAGTGGCATTTCGTCCAGGGCTCGCGCTACAACCGGCGCATTCACGGCAACGCGCCGATCAGCCTGAGCGGCCCGGCCGCCGGCCACGCGCTGGTGAAAACCAGTGCCGACCCGCACGGCAAAAATGTTCTCGGCACCTTCCAGAACTGCGCCAACGGCAAGACGCCGTGGGGCACTTATTTGACCTGCGAAGAAAACTTCACCGACTGCTTCGGCAGCAGCAATGCCGAACAAAAGTTCGACGCCGCGCAGAAACGCTACGGCGCAGTAGCGGCCAGTAAAGAAATCAACTGGCACCCGCACGATGAGCGTTTCGACCTGGCGAAAAACCCCAACGAACTCAACCGTCACGGTTGGGTCGTGGAAATCGACCCGTTCGATCCGCAATCGACCCCGGTCAAGCGCACGGCCCTGGGCCGCTTCAAACATGAAAACGCCGCCCTTGCCGAAACCAGTGACGGTCACGCCGTGGTGTACATGGGCGACGATGAGCGCGGCGAGTTCATCTACAAATTTGTCAGCCGCGACAAGATCAACCACAAAAATCCCAAGGCCAACCGCGACCTGCTAGACCACGGCACCTTGTACGTGGCGCGTTTCGACGCGGGCGATGGCAACGCCGATCACCCGAAAGGCCAAGGCGAATGGATCGAACTGACCCACGGTAAGAACGGCATCGACGCCAGCAGCGGTTTCGCCGATCAGGCCGAAGTGCTGATTAACGTCCGCCTCGCCGCCAGCGTGGTGAAAGCCACGCGCATGGACCGCCCGGAATGGATCGTCGTCAGCCCCGAGGATGGCCAGGTCTATTGCACGCTGACCAACAACGCCAAACGTGGCGAGGACGGGCAACCGGTGGGCGGGCCGAACCCGCGCGAGAAGAACGTCTACGGACAGATTCTGCGCTGGCGCACTGACCGTGACGATCACGGGGCCAAAAGCTTTTCCTGGGACCTGTTTGTAGTCGCGGGCAACCCCGGTGTTCATGCCGGTACGCCGAAGGGCGGTTCGTCGAACATCACGCCGCAGAACATGTTCAACAGCCCGGACGGTTTGGGTTTTGACAAGGCTGGGCGGTTGTGGATTCTCACCGATGGCGATTCGAGCAACGCCGGTGATTTCGCGGGCATGGGCAACAATCAGATGCTCTGCGCTGATCCGGTCACCGGGGAGATCCGTCGCTTCATGGTCGGGCCAGTGGGCTGCGAGGTGACGGGGATCAGCTTCTCGCCGGATCAGAAGACTTTGTTTGTCGGCATTCAGCATCCGGGGGAGAACGGTGGATCGACGTTCCCTGAGCATCTGCCCAATGGCAAGCCGCGGTCTTCGGTGATGGCGATTTCCCGGGAAGATGGCGGAATCGTCGGCGCCTGACAGGGCCCTATCGCGAGCAGGCTCGCTCCCACACTGGATCTGTGGCATACCGCAAATCCCCTGTAGGAGTGAGCCTGCTCGCGATTGCAACACCACCCATCTCAACCCCAACCCCTAAAGAAGCCCCGTCTGCGCTACCATGCTTGGCCGGACGCGGCAGCCTGCTGCGCGCAGGAGTCAGCATGGCCCACCCGTTTGCAACCCTCACCCCAGACCTCGTGCTCGATGCCGTCGAAAGCATCGGCTTTCTCAGCGACGCGCGCATTCTGGCGCTCAACAGCTACGAGAACCGTGTCTATCAGGTCGGTATCGAAGACTCCGAGCCGCTGATCGCCAAGTTCTACCGTCCGCAGCGCTGGACCAACGAAGCGATTCTCGAAGAGCACCAATTCACCTTCGAACTCGCCGAATGCGACGTACCGGTGGTCGCGCCGATGATTCACAACGGTGCCAGCCTGCATGAACACAACGGCTTCCGTTTCACCCTGTTCCCCCGCCGTGGCGGCCGAGCGCCGGAGCCGGGCAATCTCGATCAGCTGTATCGCCTGGGGCAACTGCTCGGTCGCCTGCACGCCGTCGGCACTACAAAACCGTTCGAGCACCGTGAAGCGCTGGGTGTGAAGAACTTCGGTCATGACTCGCTGACGACATTGCTCGAAGGCAATTTCGTACCCAAAAGTCTTCTGCCGGCCTACGAGTCCGTGGCCCGCGACCTGCTCAAACGGGTGGAAGAGGTCTACAAAGCCACGCCGCACAAGAACATCCGCATGCACGGCGACTGCCACCCCGGCAACATGATGTGCCGCGACGAGATGTTCCACATCGTCGACCTCGACGACTGCCGCATGGGCCCGGCGGTGCAGGACATCTGGATGATGCTGGCGGGTGATCGTCAGGAGTGTCTCGGTCAGTTGTCGGAATTGATGGACGGCTACAGTGAGTTCCACGACTTCGATCCGCGGGAACTGGCGTTGATCGAACCGCTGCGCGCCTTGCGTCTGATGCACTACAGCGCCTGGCTGGCCCGCCGCTGGGACGACCCGGCGTTCCCGCACAGTTTTCCGTGGTTTGGCAGTGAACGGTATTGGGGGGACCAAGTGTTGGCGTTGCGTGAGCAACTGGCTGCCCTGAATGAAGAACCATTGAAACTCTTCTAAACACCGCAATCCCCGTAGGAGCATGGCTTGCCCGCGATGAACGATAACGCGGTCCGTCAGACGGACCGCATCGATCCCATCGCGGGCAAGTCGGATCGCCGCATCGCATGCTCCTACAAAAAAAAAGCGACGCGACACGTCTATACAACCTCCTTACAATCCCTTCTTTGTTAGCTGCCTAAGCAAGGATTCTGCATGCAAGCCGCCAACCCGCGTCGCGGGTACATCCTGGGTCTGAGTGCCTACATCATCTGGGGACTTTTCCCGCTCTACTTCAAAGCCATCGCCAACGTGCCCGCCGTGGAGATCATCATCCACCGAGTGCTCTGGTCCGCGCTGTTCGGCGCCTTGCTGCTGATGGTGTGGAAACATCCAGGCTGGTGGCGCGAGTTGCGTGACAACCCGAAACGCCTGGCGATCCTGGCCCTGAGCGGCACGCTGATCGCGGCCAACTGGCTGACCTACGTCTGGTCGGTGAACAACGGGCGCATGCTCGAAGCCAGTCTCGGTTACTACATCAACCCACTGGTGAATGTGCTGCTGGGCATGCTGATCCTTGGCGAACGACTGCGGCGCATGCAATGGCTGGCGGTTGGCCTTGCGGCGATCGGCGTCGCGCAACAGGTCTGGCAAGTCGGCAGTCTGCCGTGGGTGTCGTTGGTGCTGGCGCTGACGTTCGGTTTCTACGGACTGATCCGCAAGCAGGCACCGGTCAAGGCGCTGCCGGGTCTGGTGGTGGAAACCTGGATGTTGGTGCCGATTGCCATTGCCTGGCTGCTTTTCAATCAGACAGCCACAAGCGCTCAGCCCGAGTTCTGGACCACATCCGAAGCCTGGTGGCTGGTGGCCGCCGGTCCGGTAACGCTGGTACCGCTGGTGTGTTTCAACGCCGCTGCACGGCATTTGCCCTACACGACGCTGGGATTCCTCCAGTACCTGGCGCCGACGCTGGTGCTGTTGCAGGCCGTTCTGCTGTTTGGCGAACATTTGTCTTCGAGCACACTGGTAGCGTTCATCTTTATCTGGGCGGGCCTGGCGGTTTACAGCGTCGACGCGTGGATAAGTCTGCGCCGCCGCCGCTGATCAAAAAACACCCAAAACTCTGCAAGCCACAGCTCCCGTGGCTTGCAACGATTTTTCCCAAGGTTATCCACAACGTGATCCCCGGCGTTTGTGCGCAAGTCCCTGAAACTGCTGGTTTTTTGATCAGATCCTGAAACGCCCCGGCCGACGTGGCCTGGCGGGCTATCTCTACAGGTTATCCACAGGCAGGTGCACGTATTACTTGGATAACCTTTTCAGGGTTCACTGCGCAGCACCAATTCGACCATCAAATCATCCGCCAGGGTTTCCAGGCGCGATTGCAGCACGTCCAGGGACAACGTCAACGGCACGGCGAGAATCGCTTCAGCGTGGAACAAAGGCTCGCTGCTCATCGGCGCCGGACGTACTTCGGTCACCAGACTCTCCAGGTTCACCCCCTGTTCACTCAGCAGGCGCGTGATGTCACGTACGATCCCCGGGCGGTCATTGCCCACCAACTCCATGGCTATCGGTTTCCAGGTGCAGGATTGCTCGATGCCGCTTTCGGCAATCAGCACGCGAATGCCATGGGCGGACAACGCCTGTAGGGCATCTACCAATTCATCGTAGGCCTCGGCCGGCACGCCCACACGAAGAATCCCGGCGAACTGCCCGGCCATGCGCGACATGCGGCTCTCCAGCCAATTGCCACCGTGCTCGGCGATGCATTGGGCAATGCGCTCGACCTGCCCAGGCTTGTCCGGAGCGAAAACAGTGAGTACGAGGTGGTCCATGGCGCAGCCCTCTTGTCATGACTTTTGTTATAGAAGACCAAGTATAGGCAAGGGCCGGGAATCGGCTCGGCGTCTCAGAAAACCAAAGCCCCATAGCAGCGCAATGAAGATTATGTGTACAAGTTTTTATATTTAACTGGAACAATCCAATAGTTTTTTGAGAACATCCCGTTCCCCGACGTGACCGCAATGCGTCATAGCGTCGCAGAACGACGTAATTAGTCTAATTTTCACAAGCGCAATTCATCATGTAGTATGCCGCAGCGCGCACTACATAATTCTGGATCGATGTCTGCCGCAGGTGCAGCCACAACCCTGAAAGCCCCGTCAGCAAGGCCTCAACGCCGTTGATTGGTCATAACCCAGCCGCCCGCAATGGCATGTACTGGTCGACAGGTTTGTGGTTTAAATGCGAGAGGCTTCATTGTTAAATTGAAGAGCTGAAAAGCGAAATAGCTGAGCAGAGTGAGGCAAGCAATGACTGAACACGTTCAAGTCGGTGGCCTGCAGGTCGCCAAAGTCCTGTTCGACTTCGTGAACAACGAAGCCATTCCCGGTACCGGCCTCACCGCCGATAAGTTCTGGGCCGGTGCCGACAAGGTCATTCATGACCTGGCGCCGAAGAACAAAGCCCTACTCGCCAAACGCGATGATTTCCAGGCTCGTATCGATGGCTGGCACCAAGCGCGTGCCGGCCAGGCGCACGACGCCGTGGCTTATAAAGCCTTCTTGCAAGACATCGGTTATCTGCTGCCAGAAGCAGCCGATTTCCAGGCAACGACGCAAAACGTCGATGACGAAATCGCCCGCATGGCCGGTCCACAGCTTGTGGTTCCGGTGATGAACGCCCGTTTCGCGCTCAATGCCTCGAACGCCCGTTGGGGTTCGCTGTATGACGCGCTCTACGGCACCGATGCCATCAGCGAAGCTGACGGCGCGGAAAAAGGCAAAAGCTACAACAAGGTTCGCGGCGATAAGGTCATCGCCTTCGCCCGTGCCTTCCTCGACGAAGCGGCGCCATTGGCTGCCGGCACTCACGTCGATTCCACCGGCTACAAGATCGTTGACGGCAAACTGGTGGTGGCCCTTAAAGGCGGCAGCAATACGGGCCTGCGCAACCATGCACAGTTGATCGGTTTCCACGGCGATACAGCCGCACCGACTGCGATCCTGCTGAAAAACAACGGCCTTCACTTCGAAGTACAGGTCGACGCCAGCACCCCGGTCGGCCAGACCGACGCTGCCGGCCTCAAAGACATCCTGATGGAAGCCGCGCTGACCACCATCATGGACTGCGAAGACTCGGTCGCCGCCGTCGATGCCGATGACAAAGTGGTGATCTACCGCAACTGGCTCGGCCTGATGAAGGGTGATCTGTCGGAAGAAGTCTCCAAGGGCGGTCAGACCTTTACCCGCACCATGAACGCCGACCGCACTTATACCGGTGTCGATGGTAAAGAACTGAGCCTGCACGGTCGTTCGCTGCTGTTCGTGCGCAACGTCGGTCACCTGATGACCATCGACGCGATCCTCGATAAGGATGGCAACGAAGTGCCGGAAGGCATCCTCGACGGTCTGGTCACCAGCCTTGCGGCGATCCACAGCCTCAACGGCAACAATTCGCGCAAGAACAGCCGCACTGGCTCGGTCTACATCGTGAAGCCGAAGATGCACGGCCCGGAAGAAGCGGCGTTCACCAACGAGCTGTTCGGTCGCATCGAAGAAGTACTTGGTCTGCCACGCAACACGCTGAAAGTCGGGATCATGGACGAGGAACGTCGTACCACGGTCAACCTCAAGGCCTGCATCAAGGCGGCCAGCGAGCGTGTAGTGTTCATCAACACCGGTTTCCTAGACCGTACGGGCGATGAAATCCACACCTCCATGGAAGCCGGCCCGATGGTGCGCAAGGCGGACATGAAGGCTGAGAAGTGGATCGGCGCCTACGAGAACTGGAACGTCGATATCGGTTTGAGCACCGGCCTGCAAGGTCGCGCCCAGATCGGTAAAGGCATGTGGGCGATGCCGGACTTGATGGCAGCGATGCTCGAACAGAAAATCGCTCACCCGATGGCCGGTGCCAATACTGCCTGGGTTCCATCGCCGACCGCTGCTGCGCTGCATGCGCTGCACTACCACAAGGTCGATGTATTCGCCCGTCAGGCCGAACTGGCCAAACGTGCTCGCGCTTCGGTGGATGACATCCTGACCATTCCATTGGCGGTGAACCCGCAGTGGACTGCAGAACAGATCAAGAACGAACTGGACAACAACGCCCAGGGCATTCTCGGTTATGTGGTGCGCTGGATCGACCAGGGCGTCGGTTGCTCGAAAGTGCCGGACATCAACGACATCGGCCTGATGGAAGACCGTGCGACGCTGCGAATTTCCAGCCAGCACATCGCCAACTGGCTGCGTCATGGCATCGTCACTGAAGATCAGGTCATGGAAAGCCTCAAGCGCATGGCGCCAGTGGTTGACCGTCAAAACGCTAATGACCCGCTGTATCGTCCGCTGGCACCTGACTTCGACAGCAACATCGCCTTCCAGGCAGCGGTCGAACTGGTGGTCGAAGGCACGAAGCAGCCGAACGGCTACACCGAGCCGGTCCTGCACCGTCGTCGTCGCGAGTTCAAGGCTGCCAATGGCCTGTAACTAAGCGCTGACGCCGGACAAAAAAAGCCCTGATCGAAAAGTCAGGGCTTTTTTATTTGGGAACGATCAACCTACACATCCATTCCCAACTCATGCTTGACCAGCGCCAACAGCTTGCCGGTATCGACAGGCTTGAGCAGGAAGTCGACCACGCTCAAGTGCATCGCAGCGATCGCATCTTTCACGTCGGCGTCACCGGAAACGATGATGATCGGCATTGCCGCCCGAACGGATTCACGGACCTGACGGATCAGGTCCAGACCATCGACATTTCCCATCCGCAGATCGGTAATCACCAGGCCAATCGATGGCATCGTCTCCAACATCTTGAGTGCCGTTTCGCCACTGGCGGCAGTCATGCAGCGCACCCCGTCCAGCGCCAGAATCTCAGACAGCAACTCGCGCGCATCTTTATCGTCGTCGACGATCAGCACCCGCTGCGGCGGCAGGTCAGGTTCCAGCATGACGTCGCTCAGCGCCTTACGCTCGGCGTCACTCAAAATATCGTGGTCGGACATGGCTTACTCTACGTTTTCATTTCTATTCCCTAGCTCATCCGTCAGACATCGCTAAGCAGGCCTTCAATGTGCACTTCGTCGGAAAAGTTTCCTATAGCCAATGTAGGAGGTTTTTCCCACAGTTGTGTCAGACATTTCCCAAATACCGACAGGTTCACTGCCTACCTAGACTTACGTCCAATGGGCACCCTGCGCACAGGGGCCGACCATGGCTAAGTCATCCGACAACAACAATTCAAAAAAGACTGCGGTAATGGTTATGAGTAAAGCGGACGCCTTCACACAGGCAGGGAAAACCGCGGTGTTGCAGAATATTCAGGGCACTTTGCAATTCCTTCAGCGCTTCCCGCCCTTCAATCAAATGGAACACGCCCACCTGGCGTATCTGGTCGAGCAGTGTCAGCTGCGTTTTTATGCGCCCGGCGAGAGTATCCTCAAGCCCGCCGACGGCCCGGTTGAGCATTTCTACATCGTCAAGCAAGGCCGGGTCGTGGGTGAACGTCCCCATACGGCCAAGGGCGGCACCGAAACCACCTTCGAAATCACCACCGGCGAGTGTTTCCCCCTCGCCGCGCTGCTGGGTGAGCGCGCGACTCGTACCGAGCATCTGGCCTCCGAAGACACCTTTTGCCTACAGCTGAACAAGCTGGCGTTCATCAAACTGTTCGCACTTTCCAACACGTTTCGCGACTTTTCCCTACGCGGCGTGAGCAGCCTGCTGGATCAGGTCAACCAGCAAGTCCAGCAAAAAGCCGTGGAAACCCTCGGCACCCAGTACTCGCTCAATACCCGACTGGGCGAATTGGCCATGCGCCACCCGGTGACCTGCAGCCCGGCCACACCACTGCGTGAAGCCGTGACCCTGATGCATGAACAGCAGGTCGGCAGCATTGTGGTGGTCGACGAACATAAAGCGCCGTTGGGGATTTTTACCCTGCGCGACCTGCGCCATGTGGTGGCCGACGGCACTAACGATTTCAACGAAGCTATCGAACGCCACATGACCCGGGCGCCGTTTTACCTGTCACCGGACCACAGCGCCTTCGATGCGGCGATTGCCATGACCGAGCGGCACATCGCCCACGTCTGTCTGGTGAAGGATCATCGCCTGTGCGGCGTGGTCTCGGAACGTGATCTGTTTTCCCTGCAACGGGTCGACCTGGTGCATCTGGCGCGGACTATCCGCAGCGCCCAGAAGGTGGAAAATCTGGTCGCGATGCGCGGCGAGATCGGCCAACTGGTGGAACGCATGCTGGCCCACGGCGCCTCTTCAACCCAGATCACGCACATCATCACTTTGCTCAACGACCACACCGTGTGCCGGGTGATCGAACTGACCCTCGCCGAGAAAGGCGATCCCGGCATTCCGTTCAGTTGGCTGTGCTTCGGTAGCGAAGGCCGCCGCGAACAGACGCTGCACACCGATCAGGACAACGGCATTCTGTTCGAAGCCCGGGACGCGGCCCACGCCGCCGAGATTCGCGGCAAATTGCTGCCCATCGCCCAACAGATCAACCAGAGCCTGGCGCTCTGCGGTTTCACCCTGTGCAAAGGCAACATCATGGCCGGCAACCCCGAGCTGTGTCTGTCCCGGGCCGAATGGTCGCGACGTTTTGCGGCGTTTATCCGCGAGGCAACGCCGGAAAACCTACTGGGTTCGAGCATTTATTTCGACTTGCGGGTGGTCTGGGGCGACGAGCAAGGCTGCGAGCAGCTGCGTAAGGGCATTCTCGATCAGGTGAATGACAACCGACTGTTCCAACGGATGATGGCCGAGAACGCCCTGCGCAACCGTCCGCCCGTAGGACGTTTCCGTGAGTTCGTACTGGCTCGCAAGAATGGCGAGAAAGCCACCCTGGATTTGAAAATCCAGGGGCTGACGCCGTTTGTCGACGGTGCCCGACTGCTTGCGTTGGCCCATGGGATCGAGGCGAACAACACACTGGAGCGCTTTCGCCAACTGGTGGACAAAGAAGTCATCGAA
Source organism: Pseudomonas sp. LS2P72 (assembly GCF_054897865.1). Lineage (NCBI taxonomy): Bacteria > Pseudomonadati > Pseudomonadota > Gammaproteobacteria > Pseudomonadales > Pseudomonadaceae > Pseudomonas > Pseudomonas sp. LS2P72. The sequence continues at coordinate 1,086,787 of NZ_CM142708.1, read as the reverse complement.
CGGCTGGACGGTGCGGCGTACGAAGAGGCCTATCACTTCATCCAGCAAGCCCGCATGCAGCAACATCAGCTACAGACTCGGGAGAACTTGCCCTACTCCAACCGGGTCGATCCCGACAGCCTCAATCACCTTGATCGACGGATCCTGCGTGAATCCCTGCGCCAGGCACAACGCCTGCAAAGCAGCCTGGCCCTGCGGTATCAGCTATGAGCCTGTTTTCATGGCTGCGCCCGGCAGGTCCGAGCCTTCCCGGCGAACTCCAACAACGTCTGCAACGCTTGCCTTCGGCGGCAGAGCTGGGCGAATGCAGCCTGCGCGAACAGCGCTGGGTGGTGCTCGACCTGGAAACCACCGGGCTGAACCTGAACAAGGATCGGGTGTTGTCCATCGGCGCGGTGGTGATCGAGGACGGGGCCATCGACTTCAGCCAGCAGTTCGAACGCACGTTGCAATGTGCCGATATGAAGTTGGCTCCCAGCGTGCTGATCCATGGCCTGGGGCCGAGTGCGATTGCCGCTGGCAGCGATCCGGCGCAGGCCTTGGTCGAATTCATGGAGTTTGTTGGCGACAGCCCGGTGCTGGCGTTTCATGCGCCGTTCGATCAGCACATGCTCGGGCGCGCCTTGAAAGACCATCTGGGCTACAAGTTGCAGCATCCGTTTCTGGATGTGGCTGATATCGCACCGCTGCTTTGCCCTCAGGCGCACATTCGCGACGCCGGGCTGGATCAGTGGATCGACTGGTTCAAACTGGAAGTGTTCGAGCGCCACAATGCCAGTGCCGATGCGTTGGCCACCGCTGAACTGGCGTTGATTTTGTTCAGCCGGGCGCGGCAGATGCAGATTCATAGTCCGTTGAATTTGCAGCAGCGGATGAATCAGTGGAAACGCAGACAGCGAGCGCCTTCGTTTTGAAGTAGTGGCAAATTCAAGAGCCACCCCTCACCCCAGCCCTCTCCCCAGAGGGGAGAGGGGAAAGGGAGCCGATCTTCATGCATTTCAAAACTTGAGTTCATCTCGATATCTCAAGTCGCAAATTTTCTAAAGAAACCCACAGTCTGTCCCCTCGCCCCTTTGGGGCGGTCCGACGTTTCGGGAGGGCTAGGGTGAGGGGGCGATTTCGAGCCATGCCCTCACCACCAACCCGACCAGCGCCAATTGCTTACCTCCCCCGCCTCTGCCACAATCGCGAACAATTCTCGTTAGTTAATACTTCCCAATCGGTGATGCTACGTGTCGTCAGTCCAAAGCCCTCAAAGTGAGCTCGTTGGTGCGTTGTATCGCGACCATCGCGGTTGGCTATTGGCCTGGCTGCGACGCAATGTGGCCTGTCCGCAACGGGCCGAAGACCTGAGTCAGGACACTTTCGTGCGTTTGCTGGGCCGTGAAGAACTGAAGGAACCGCGCGAGCCGCGCGCATTTCTGGTGGCGATTGCCAAGGGTCTGCTGTTCGACTATTTCCGCCGCGCCGCACTGGAACAGGCCTACCTCACCGAACTGATGCTGATCCCCGCAGGTGAACAACCGTCGGTGGAGGAACAGCAACTGATCCTCGAAGACCTCAAAGCCATCGACCGCCTGCTCGGCAAGCTTTCAAGCAAAGCCCGTGCGGCGTTTCTCTATAACCGTCTCGACGGCCTCGGCCACGCCGAAATCGCCGAGCGCCTGGGCGTGTCGGTGCCGCGGGTGCGTCAGTATCTGGCCCAAGGCATTCGTCAGTGCTACATCGCGCTGTACGGTGAGCCGGTGTGAGTCCTATCAACTCCAAACCCGTCTCGGCACAGGTGCTGGATGCCGCGATTGCCTGGCAATTGTCCCTGGACTCCGGCAACCCGGTGGAGCGCGAAGAGTTCGCCAAATGGCACGCCGCCCACGAAGAACATGCCCGGGCCTGGCGCCAACTGGGCATGCTCGACCAGCGCTTCAGCGTTGCCAGCGGCCCGGCACGCACCGCGTTACTGCAATCGCGCGAAAGCATTCGCCGGCGTGTGCGCAAACTCGGCAGCGGCGTGGCCAGCATCGTCGCGGTGATCGGGTTGGCGCTGTTCGCCGGTGATCGTTATCTGCCGATCGACTATTGGCTGGCCGACCAGCGCACCGCCACCGGTGAGCAACGCACCCTGCGCCTGACCGACGGTACGCTGATCAACCTCAACACCCACAGTGCCGTGGATGTGCGTTTCGATGAAAAACAACGGCTGATCATTCTCCAGGAAGGGGAAATCCTCGTCGAAACCGGCCATGGCGACGCCCGGCCGTTTATCGTCGAAACCCGCGAAGGCAGCATGCGCGCGTTGGGGACAAGGTTCCTGGTCAAGCGCGAAGAAGAAGGAACGCGCCTGAGCGTGCTGAAATCGGCGGTGGCGGCCCATCCCGAGTCGAGTCCTGAAGAGCAGATTCTGCGTGAAGGCCAGCAAGTCCTGATGCGCAGCAATGGCCTCGGGCCGATCGTCGCGCTCAACCTCGGCGCCGACGCCTGGACCCGCGGCATGCTGGTGGTGGACAACACGCGGCTGGAGGACCTGGTCCATGAACTCGGTCGTTATCGCCGCGGGCATCTTGGCGTTACGCCAGAAATCGCCGACCTGCGAATCACCGGCAGCTTCCCGCTGCATGACACCGATCTGGCCCTGAGCGCCCTGCTGCCGACCCTGCCGGTGCAGATCGAACAGCACACGCCGTGGTGGGTGACGGTGACGAAGGCTGAAGCCAAGTGATGTTGAGCCAGGTAAGACGCCTTCGCGAGCAGGCTCGCTCCCACATTTGAAATGCGTTCCCTTGTGGGAGCGAGCCTGCTCGCGAAGGGGTCATCAGCTTCACCACAAACCTGATGACATCTGACAATCCATAACCACTTGTTTACTGAATCGAAATTATTTTCAATCAGCCCTATCACTTTTGAATTCTCGTTCGGCACCTAGGCAATTGAGAAATATTTCCATTCAGGAGCCGCTGTATGTCCCGTTCGCTCGACACCTTGTTGCGCCCCAGTTTGCTGGCGATTGCCATTGCCTTTTGTGCCCCTCTGGCCAGCAGTCAGCTGATGGCCGCTGAACAGGCGTCCAGCGTTCGCGCCTACAACCTGCCGGCCGCGCCATTGGCCAGCACCCTGAACCAGATCGCCAGCCAGGCTGGTCTGGCGCTGTCGTTGAATCCTGCGCTGGCGGCAGGCAAGACCTCGGCGCCGGTCAAAGGCCAGTTCGACGCAGCCGGCGCCCTGCGCGAAGCCTTGCGTGGCACTGGTCTGCAACTGGAACAAAGCAGCACTGGCACTTATAGCCTGGTGGCCGTGCCCGAGGGCGTGATGGCCCTGCCGGAAACCGCCGTCATTGGCGTGGAAAACACCGAAAGTGCCTGGGGACCTGTGCAAGGTTACCTGGCGACTCGCACCGCCGCCGGCACCAAGACCGATACCGCGCTGGTCGAAGCACCGCGCTCGATTTCGATCGCCACCCGCGAGCAAATGGACGACCGCAATGTGCATAGCCTCGATGACGCGGTGCGCTACATGCCCGGCATCACCGCCAGCAGCTACGGCAGCGACACCCGTGCCGATTGGTTGCGTGTGCGCGGTTTCGAACCGACGCAATTCCTCGACGGCCTGCCACTGCCAAAAGGCGTGTACGCCAACCCGAAACAGGAAACCTGGAACCTCGACCGCCTCGCCCTGCTGCGCGGCCCGGCCTCGTCGGTTTACGGCCAGACCCCGCCAGGCGGTTTGCTGGATATGGTCAGCCGTCGTCCCAGCGCCGAGTCGAGCAGCGAAATCCAAGTGCAATACGGCAGCGACAACCATCGCCAGATCAACTTCGCCAGCACCGGCAAGATCGATGACGAAGGCCAGTTTCTCTACGGTTTGAGCGGTGTGGTGCGCGACAGCGGCACGCAGATCGACCACGTCGACAACAAGCGCTACAACATCGCGCCGAGCCTGACCTGGAACATCGACGAAGACACAAAATTCACCCTGCTGACGCAATTCACCCGCGACGATACCGGGATCACCAGCCAGTTCTTGCCGGTGCAAGGCACCAGGATCCACTCGCCGCTCGGCAAGATTTCCCATCACAAGAACCTCGGCGACCCGGACTGGGAATTCTACGACCGCACCTACTACGCACTGGGCTACGCCTTTGAACATCGTTTGAACGATGTCTGGCAGTTCAAGCAGAACCTGCGCTACACCAAATCGGACCTGTCCTTCCAGGCCCTCACCCCCGGCGCCTACCCGTTCACCCAGGTCGATGCCGAAGGCAACGTTGGCCGCTCGAGCACCAGCGTCGACGAGGACATCAGCCAGTTCGCCGTGGACAACAACTTCCAGGGCGACTTCGCGACCGGCGACATCCGTCACACCCTGTTGATCGGCCTCGATCACCAGCGCACCAACACCAACTACACCTCGATCTTCGGTGACGGTCTGACCACCAACGTCAACAACCCGATCTATGGCCAGCCCATCGTTCGTCCGCCACGTTCGGCGGCGTTTTACGACTACAACCAGAAGACCTACCAGACCGGCCTGTACATCCAGGACCAAATGGCCCTCGACCAATGGCGCCTGACGTTGGGTGGTCGTGAAGACTGGGTCCACACTGGCACCCAATTCATCAACAAGGGCGACGCCACCAACACCGAGCGCGACAAGAACTTCAGCGGCAACGCGGCGATCAGCTACGTGTTCGACAACGGCATCGTGCCGTACCTGTCGTACGCCGAGTCGTTCCAGCCGACCAGCAACGCCACGGCATCGCCGACCGATTCGTTCAAGCCGACCGAAGGCAAACAGTGGGAACTGGGCATCAAGTACCAACCGCCTGGCAGCAGCACCCTGCTGACCGCTGCGGTCTACGACCTGACCCAGAAAAACGTCTCCGTCACCACGACCAACTCGGACAACGTTCCGGTCACCAGCCAGACCGGTGAAGTGAAAGTCAAAGGCCTGGAACTGGAAGCCGTTTCCGATGTGACCGAGAACCTCAAGGTCATCGCCGCTTACACCCTGGCCAAATCCGAAGTGCAGAAAGGCGATTTCAAAGGCAATCGCCTGCAACTGATGCCTAACCAGCAGGCTTCGCTGTGGGCCGATTACACCTGGCACAACGGCGTGCTGGACGGTTTCGGCATCGGCGCCGGCGCTCGCTACACCGGCAATACTTATGGCGACCAGGGCAACACCTGGCTGGGCAAGGCTGATGCCTACACGGTGTTCGACGCGGCGGTTCATTACGACTTGGGTCGTCTGGATAACAGTCTGAAAGGTGCATCACTGGCACTGAACGCCACCAACCTGTTCGACAAGGACTATATCTCCACGTGCGACAGCTTCTACTGCTACTACGGCGACCAACGCAGCGTCGTCGCCAGTGCCACTTACAAGTGGTAATGGCCTGACCTGACACGCCCAAGACCCGAGCCGTCCGACATGGACGGCTTTGGTATTTCTGAAGGCTATGAAATGAAAAGCAAAACAATTCGCCGCTGGTCCTTCGTCCACACCTGGACCAGCCTGATCTGCACCGTGTTCCTGCTGATGCTCGCGCTGACCGGCCTGCCATTGATCTTCCATCACGAGATCGACCACCTGCTGGGCGATGCCGCTGAATTGAAGGCGATGCCGGCGGACACCCCGCATCTGAATTTGCAGCAATTGGTGCAGGCGGCTGAAAGGCATCGTCCCGGCGAGGTCATGCAGTATTTCGGCTTCGACGAAGACGAGCCCAACGCCGCGATCACGATCATGGCGGCCACCGCCGGCACTGAACCGAATTCGTCTCACACCTTCATGCTCGACGCCCGTACCGGCGAAGCGCTGGAGATGCCGTCGGCCAATGGCGGTTTCATGATGATCATGTTGCGCCTGCACGTGGACATGTTCGCCGGACTGCCGGGCAAGTTGCTGCTGGCGTTCATGGGCATTCTGTTCGTGGTGGCGATCGTGTCCGGGACGGTGCTGTACCTGCCGTTCATGCGGCGTTTGAAATTCGCCACCGTGCGCCAGGACAAATCCACGCGCCTGCGCTGGCTCGATCTGCATAACCTGATCGGCGTAGTGACACTGACCTGGGCCTTGGTGGTCGGCGTCACCGGCGTCATCAGCGCCTGCGCCGACCTGCTGATCGCCGCGTGGCGCAACGACAGCCTGAGCGCGATGGTCGCGCCGTACCGCGACGCGCCGCCACTGACACAACTGGCGCCCGCGACCCGCTTGCTCGACATCGCCAAGGAAGTCGCACCGGGCATGCAGCCGGACTTCATTGCCTTCCCCGGCACACGCTTCTCCAGCGAACACCATTACGCGGTGTTCATGAAAGGCAGCACCCACCTGACCTCGCACCTGCTGACACCGGTGCTGATCGACGCCAGTACCCTGCAAGTCACCGCCGTGGCCGAACGCCCGTGGTACATGGACGCCATGGGCATGTCTCAACCGTTGCACTTCGGTGATTACGGCGGCATGCCGATGAAGATCCTCTGGGCGACGCTGGACGGGCTGACCATCATCGTCCTCGGGAGCGGGGTTTACCTGTGGGTGGTGCGGCGCAAGGCGGCGAAACCGGCGCTCGAGAACGCGGAGAGTCCTGCATGAGGCCGCGGCAGTCGAGTTTCTGGAAGGTCTTTTCCACCCCCACCGTTATCGCCCTGCTCAGCGCCGCGGGGTTGTTTGCCGCGCTGCTGGGGGATGGCGTGTGGGACGCCTTGAGCTGGCTTGGCCTGGGCGTTCCCGCAATCCTCGCCCTGCGCGGCCTGCTGCAACGCCGCTAACAACCCCGAACCTGTAGGAGCAAAGCTTGCTCGCGATGGGATCACCGCGATCTGACTGAATGACCGAGTCGGTCCCATCGCGAGCAAGCTTTGCTCCTACAGGTTGCGTGATCCACGCGCTATGCTGCCCAGCACTGCCCCACTCCGAGACGCTGCCATGTCCGCCCCCAGCATGACCCTGTTCCACAACCCGTTGTCGCCCTTCGTTCGCAAAGTCATGGTGCTGCTGCACGAAACCGGTCAACAGGACCGCGTGGCGCTGCAAGACTGCGTGCTCGCGCCGGTCAGCCCGGACTTGATACTCAACGAAGACAATCCGCTGGGTAAAATCCCGGCCTTGCGCCTGGCCGATGGCAACGTCATCCATGACAGCCGGGTGATCCTCGATTACCTCGACCACCAGCACGTCGGCAACCCGCTGATACCGCGCGATGGCTCGGCCCGCTGGCGGCGCTTGACCCTGGCCTCCCTGGCCGACGGGATCATGGACGCTGCGGTGCTGATTCGTTATGAAGTCGCCCTGCGTGCCCCGGAAAAACACTGGGACGCGTGGCTCGATGGCCAGCGCGAGAAGATTCGTCGCGGCCTGGCATTGCTGGAAGTGGACGCGATTGCCGAGCTGACCAGTCATTTCGATGTGGCGGCGATCAGTGTTGCCTGTGCGTTGGGCTACCTCGATTTGCGCCATCCGGATCTGGAATGGCGCACGGTGAATCCGAAGCTGGCGAACTGGTACTTTGAGGTGAGTCAGCGGGCTTCGATGCTGGCGACTATGCCGAAGGTCTAGGTTTCCGCTGACTGTACGGGCCTCATCGCGAGCAGGCTCGCTCCCACAGTTGATCTTTGGTGTGCACAAACTTAATGTTCACTGGAGATCCTATGTGGGAGCGAGCCTGCTCGCGATGGCACCACACCGGATCTAACGCAAACAACCCGTAAATCAGCGTCGCCAACACCTCTCCCTCCCGCTGATCCTCACGCAACCCCAACGACCGGCTCATTCCACCGCCCCCATATCAAACACCAACGGCTTGGCCGACTTCTGCCCAATCCCATACCAGTCCAGCTTGCGGGTCAGCACCATAAACACGCCCAGCAACCCGAACAACAGCAGCGAACCCATCAACAACGCGTAATCCTCTGCACTGAGCAAGCCATAGAGCAAGCCATACAACGCCGCCAATCCCGCCGAAAAACTCAAGCCGTGACGCACGCTGCGCAGCACATGGCAGACATAAAAACCGATCAACAACACACAGCCGCCCGCCGACAACAGATACGCCAGGGCAAAGCCGATGTGCTCGGACAGCGACAGCAACAGAAGATAGAAAAACGCCAGGGCCACGCCCACCAGTGCATATTGCACCGGGTGTACCGCCAGGCTTTTCAGCACTTCGAAGAGGAAGAAACCGGCGAAGGTCAGGACGATAAACAGCAATGCATATTTGATCGCCCGATCGCTCTTCAGGTACTGATCCACCGGATCGATGAAACTCACGCCGAAACTGCGGCCGGTGTAGGCGTCGCAGTCGCCGCCGGACACGCAGCTGCTCAAGGCTTCTTGCAGGTTGGTGGAGAAAAACGAGGTCTGCCAATTGGCGGTGAAACCCTGATCGCTGACCTCACGCTGGGCCGGCAGGTAGTTACCGATGAAGCTCGGATGCGGCCAATTGGCGGCCAGCGATACTTTGCTGGTTTTGCCCACCGGAAGAATCTGCAACTGGCCAGTGCCTTGCAGACGCAGATCGAAACCAAAGGCCAGTTCCGTGGCTTGCTTCGCGTCGAGGGCCGGCAAGGTGACATGCACACCCTCCCCCAACCAGCCCACCTGGCTACCGGGAACGAAGTCGAGTTTCTGGCCATTGAGCTCAAGTTTCAGGGCGTTTTCGATGCCGCGAATGTCGCTGATTCCGACCGCCAAAAACGGTTGGTCGAATTGGTAATCGGCGAAGTCCTCCTTGATACCCAATTGAGCCGGAAGCGAGAAATGCCCGCTGATGCGGTTGTCCGCATGAAACAGACGCGCCTCATAAATGCCCCGGGAACGCAGTTCAGTCTGGACCTGGCCGTCGAGTTCGAAGCGCTCCGGGAGGAAATACAAACGGCCGCGTTCTTCACCCACTTCCTGGTAACGCTCGTTGGTTTTTTCGTTGAGTTTCCAGGTGCGCACCACTTTGCGATAGGGCACCACCATCAGCGGCCCGCTCAGTTGTTGGCTGTAGCTGGAACTGCGGGCGATGTCTTCGAGGACGCCGTCGCGCAGTTGCTGGCGGTCCTGGATCACGCCGTTAATCATCAGGAGCGGGATCAGCAACAACAGAATCAGAAGGGCAATTGCCCCGAGTTTTAGGGTCAGGCTGCGGTTCATGGGACTCTCCCTGTTTGGATGGGGCGAGTCTGGGATTTGTATGTGGAGGGTGTGTGGGAGGAATGTGGAGACTTTGTGGAGAGTGTTTTCGGCAGGGAATACCACCCCTCACCCTAACCCTCTCCCCAGGGGGTAGAGGGGACTGACCGAGGTGTTCCTGAGAAATTTTGCGACCGGGGAAATAGCGTCGAACTCAGGTTTTGAAAAGCTTGAAGATCGGCTCCCTTTCCCCCTCTCCCCTCTGGGGAGAGGGTTGGGGTGAGGGGTGGTTCTAAGCAGGTATACGCAATTTGACTTGAACACCACCGTCAACATTGCCGATGTTCAATGACCCACCATGCAACTTGACCACCTCTTCAACAAAGTTAAGCCCCAACCCCGTGCTCTTGCGCCCGCTGTCCGGGCGAGGCAATGAGTAAAACCGCTCGCTCAGTCGCGGCAACGCATAGTCGGGAATCGCCTCAGCCTGGTTGAACAGCCTGAACTCTATTTGCTCCCCAATACGTTCGGCACTGAATCGCAACAAACCCTGAGCCGCGGTGAAATCCAACGCATTCTCCAGCAAATTACCCAGCGCCTGACGCAACAGGAACGGTTCACCGATCAGCACCAGATCCGCTGCAATGGTTTGTTCCACGCGCAACTGCTTGCCTTCGATGCGCGCCGCCTGAGCGCTCAGTAATTCATCGACCAACTTCGCCAGTGGCACCGCCACCCGTTCCTCCAGCCCTTGGCGTTGCTCGACCAGGGCCAGGTTCAACAGGCGTTCGATCAACTGCTGCATCCGCGCACTTTCGCTGTCGATGTTGCTGACAAAACGCTGCTGCTGAGCCAGCGGCATCTCACCTTGCAGCAACTCCGCCGCGCCGCGAATCGCCGCCAATGGGCTTTTCAGTTCGTGGGTCAATGTGTGCACGTAACGCTCGACGTAGGCTTTGCCTTCGAGCTGTGTGCGCATCTGCTCCACCGCCGTCGCCAGTTGTTCCAGTTCGCCGCCACGGTAGTGTGGAACCTCCACCCGCCGGCCTTCACTGACGGCCTGCGCATAAGCCGTCAATCGTCGCAACGCCGCGCTCAGCCACCACGACAGCAACGCGCCAAACAGTAGACCGAGGCCGATCAACCCGGCCCCCCAGGCAAGCAATCGCCGCTCAGTGCGATCGACGTATGGCTGCAACGAGCTGTTGGGTTTGGCGACGGTAACCACGCCGATAATGTGGCCGTTATCGCGAATCGGGGCGCCGACGTGCATCACTGAGGAGTTCGGATCGTTCGGATCGCTGCGGCTGGAACGAGCGCCGTATTCGCCCCGCAGGGTCAGTAAAACGTCGTTCCAGCGCGAGTAATCCTGCCCCACTGCCACACCGCTGGAGTCCAGCACCACAACGCCCTTGGCATCGGTAACGTAGATCCGGTGGTTGACCTGGTTCTTCGGCAATCCCCAGATGCTCGCCTTCGGTTGCCGTTCGCCATAAGCCTTGAGCAGCTCGGGCCAGCGGTTCTGATTCAGGGTGCCGGCCTTGAAGTCGTCGCGCAGGATTTCGGCCATGAGATTAGCGGTGTCGACCAGCGTTTCTTCGGTGGACTGGCGCACGCCGGGACGAATTTCTTCCATCACGGTGTTCAGCACGAAGTAACCGGTCAGGCCGATAAACAGCACGTAGACCAGGAATATCCGGATCCCCAGAGGCATCAGCTACGCCCCGGGCTGTAGCTGTATCCGAGGCCGCGATGGGTCTGGATCGGTTCTGCGTCGGCTTCCACCTGGCGCAGTTTGGCGCGCACGCTCTTGATGTGGCTGTCGATGCTGCGCTCGTACCCGGCATCGGCGGCGACGCCCAGCGCATCGAGTAGTTGCTCGCGGCTGAAGACGCGTTCGGGTTGGTCCAGCAGGCATTGCAGCAGACGGAACTCATGGCGGGTCAGGGTCAGAAGCTGACCGCGATAGCTGATTTGCACCCGTTCACTGTCAATGCGAAACAGCGCCGATGCCACCTCGGCGGTCGCTCGCGGTGCCATCCGTTTGAGAATCGCCCGGACCCGCGCCGCCACTTCCCGTGGGCTGAACGGCTTGACCACGTAATCGTCGGCACCGATTTCCAGGCCCACGACGCGATCGATTTCGGCATCACGGGCGCTGAGGAAGATCACCGGCACTTCGCTGAAACGGCGCAATTGCTTGCAGGTCTCAAAGCCGCTGATGTCCGGCAGACCGATGTCGAGAATGATCAGGTCGGCCGGGGTCTGGCGCTGATGCTCAAGCGCAGCGGCGCCAAGGCTCAGCCAGGTGGTGGTGAAGCCCTCGCCCTGCAAGGCGAAAATCAGGGTGTCGGCAATCGCCGCTTCGTCTTCGACAATCAGGATATGAGGCATGGCGTCCGAGCCCAGGAGTTAAGTGGGCGAACGGTGCCCCAAGGCTCACGTCACGTCAATGAGACCACTTGAAATCAGCAATCGGGTTTGTCCGCGGTAAAGCGCCGTGCCGGGTTCACCGCCGCGCCGAACTCACGCAAGGCTTTGGCACCGATCAACAATGGGTAGTTGAAGCTGCTGCGGTCGGTGAGGTTGACCTCAACGGTGCGCTTGACGTTGCCCAGGCACAGTTCCAGATCGACCACCGGACGCTTGGTGGGTTCGACCGCTTCGCTGTCGTCCTCGTCTTCTTCGGTACGGGTCTTGATCTTGCTGATCCGCGCGACCTTGTGTTCGTAGACCTTGTTGCTCGCGCCTTTGGTGGCGAGGCGGAAACGCACCCACTCGTCGCCATCGCGGGTGAAGGTTTCAATGTCTTTGGCCGACAGCGACGCGGTCAGGGCGCCAGTGTCCATTTTGGCCTTGAGGACTTCGCCACCGATTTCCGGTAGCGCGATGTATTCGTAACGCCCGTACAGGGTCGGCTCAGCGGCCAGGACCGGCAGGGCTATGAGGGAAAGCAGTGCAAGGAGGGATTTCACGTAATGGGCTTCCTTGAAGAGTGGGCAGCGGGATTTTAGACCGTCAGTGAGCAATTCGTTCGTTCTTGAAATCGCTTCGCGGGCAAGCCACGCTCCCACAGGGATCTCTATTGTTCACAGTTCATGTGTTCAACACACAAATCCTGTGGGAGCGAGCCTGCTCGCGATGGGGCCGGAATGATCACGACAGGACCAGCATAACCACGTAAAGGTGAAACATTTGTCGTCACCGATTTGGCCTGCCGTCCGAAGCTGCTTATCATTGCGCGCCCAAAGGCTTTCAAGAGTTATTTATGCGCCGCCTGCTCACCGGCTGTTTCGTTACCCTGCTGCTGTTGCTCAACACCCTGGTCCTGTTCGGGCCGCTGATGGTGTTCGCCTTGCTCAAACTGGTCCTGCCCGGGCGCTTGCGTGATTACGCCTCATGGACGGTGATGGGGATCGCCGAAACCTGGGCCGAAATCGACAAGCTGATTTTCCACCTGTGCATCCCCACGCAATGGGACATCCGTGGCGGCGATGACCTGCGGGTCGACACGTCGTATCTGGTGATCAGCAACCATCAATCCTGGGTCGATATCCCGGCGCTGATCCAGACGCTGAACCGACGCACGCCGTTCTTCAAGTTCTTCCTAAAGAAAGAGCTTATCTGGGTGCCGTTCCTCGGGCTGGCGTGGTGGGCGCTGGATTACCCGTTCATGAAACGCTACACCAAGGCATTCCTGGCGAAGCACCCTGAGCTGGCGGGCAAAGATCTGGAGATCACCCAAGCGGCGTGCGAGTTGTACAAGCGTCAGCCGGTGACGGTGGTCAATTACCTGGAAGGCACCCGCTTTACCGCCGCGAAACGTGCCCGGCAGCCATCACCCTTTACCCACCTGCTCAGGCCCAAGGCTGGCGGCGTGGCGTTTGTTCTGGCGGCAATGGGCGAACAGCTGGACGCCGTCCTGGATGTGACGGTGGTGTATCCGCAGCAGACGATTCCGGGGTTCTGGGATTTGCTCAGCGGCAACGTGCCGAGAGTCATCATCGACATCAAGACCCGCGAACTCGACCCGGCGCTGTGGCAGGGCGATTACGAAAACGATCCGCAGTTTCGCGAGACCATCCAGAACTGGGTCAACCAGCTCTGGATCGAGAAGGACCTGCGCATCGACGCGTTGCGCGCCGAGCGCCGCTGAATCAGGTGCCCGTGCCTGCGCCCCAGATCCCGCCCAGGTTTGTCAGCAGCGACCCGCCGACGCCCTGCTGACCGAAAAATTGCAGAAGCACGGGGGCAAACAGGCCGATCATGCCAGTGTCCATGCCCAATGCGCTGAAGGCACTGTTCAGGTCGTTGGTGTTACTCACGTTGCCCAAGACGTTGCCCAGACCTGCCGCTTGACCGGACGAGCCCAGCAAGCCGCTGAGGAGGCCCAGTTCACCGCCACCGGACAACAAGTCGATTCCGGGCACGCTTTTGGACAACTCCGAGTAGTCGGTCGAACTCAATTGATTCTTCGCCAGACCGAGCATCGCCCCGGCACCGCCAATGGCTTGTTCTGGCGTCACGTTTAACTGGCTGAGGGCACTCAGCAGACCGGCCGTCTGCGCGGTCGTCGCAGTCGGCGCGGACGCGGCGGCGTCATCGCCCTGCGTGCCGGAGAGGGCATTGGCCGCATCGAACAGGCTGAACTGAGCAAAGACCGGACTGGCCGCCAGACACATCAGCGAAGCCAGTGCAAAACCGCGTGAAATCTTCATCCAGACATCCTCATGTGCCATGAAAACCGCCCGGCAATGGACGGCGAAAAACCGTGTGTTGGACTGGCATGCAGGGGGATTGTTCCGAGTCTTGGCGAGCCTCCGACGAACAGTCGAAAAAGAATTGAGCGGCGCTGCATCCAGTCTGGCCTCGCCCGCGTATATCAAGCACGGACAGACATCCCTGGCCGATTCCCTGCACGAGGATCATTACCATGAAACGCACTTCGATCAAAACGCCGTTGATTGCCAGCCTGCTGAGCCTGGCCCTTGGCGGCGGATTCGTCCTGAACACTGTGCAAGCGGCAGACACGAGCCAGGCGGTCATCGTCGGCGGCCAAAGCATGTTGCCGAGCAAAGACATCATCGATAACGCGGTGAACTCCGCCGACCACACCACCCTGGTCGCCGCCGTGAAAGCCGCTGGTTTAGTGGACACCCTCAAGGGCAAAGGCCCGTTCACCGTGTTCGCCCCGGTCAACTCGGCCTTCGCTGCGCTGCCGGCCGGCACTGTCGATACCTTGCTCAAACCCGCCAACAAGGCGACCCTGACTCACGTCCTCACCTACCACGTGGTCGCCGGGAAACTCGACATGATGACCCTGGCCGAGAAGATCAAGGCCGGTGGCGGCAAAGCCGAACTGACCACCGTCGCAGGCGGCAAGCTGTGGGCAATGATGAATGGCCCGCACAACATCACCATCAAGGATGAAAAAGGAGACGTCGCTGACATCACCACCTATGACGTGTACCAGTCCAACGGTGTGATTCAGGTCATCGACAAAGTACTGATGCCGAAAAGCTGAGGCGTGCCGCCGACCCTGCGCATCAGGGTCGGCGTTTCCGAGGTGGCCGCCCATGAATGGAACTACCGCGCACCGTGAACTAACCTCTGCCTGCAACCGTTGCCTCACCCAGCCCACTTCGATTGCCCGGAGAACTGCCATTCCCATCGCCGACGCCGATCAGCTCAGGCAGCTTCTGGCCCAGTGTTCACTGGGCGACCGCCGCGCTTTCGAGACGCTTTACCGCAGCGTCGGCCCACGGCTGCATGGCGTAGCGCTGCGCTTCATGGGGCGGCCGGATCTGGCTGAAGAAGTGTTGCAGGAAACCTTCGTGCGCATCTGGAACAACGCCTCGCGCTATGAGGCGCACCTGTCGGCGCCGCTAACCTGGATGATCAACATCACCCGTCATCAGGCCATCGACCAGTTGCGCAAACACCGCGACCGGCCGTTGAGCGACCTTGAAGAACAAGCGCTGGTGGATGAAAGCCCATCGGCCCACGAACAGCTAAGCAGTGCTCGTGAGGCCAAGGCCTTGAACCGCTACCTGGAAAGCCTCGACGGCATGCAGCGCCAATCGATCACTGTGGCTTACTTTCAGGGGTTGTCCTGCTCTGAGCTCGCCGAACACCTGGCCGCGCCGCTGGGCTCGGTGAAATCCTGGATCCGCCGCGGTATGGAGCGACTGCGCAGGTGCCTTGAATCATGAACTATCAAACCCCGACCCTGCGCCGCGCCCTCGCCGCCGATTACGCCATTGGTTTGATGCCTTCTGCCGCTCGTCGGCGTTTCGAACAGCTGTTGCTGGAAGACGCGGCGCTTCGTGCGGAATTGGCGCAGTGGCAGGAAAGCCTGGTCAGTTTGACCGAGGCGCTGCCCGAGCAGTCGGTGCCGGAGCGGGTGTGGCAGGGCATTACGGCGCGGATTGAGCCGCAAGTGCTGCACATGCCGGAAAAACGTCCATTCTGGAGCTGGTTGCGAGTGACGGCTGCGGTTTGCTCGCTGGTGATCGCCGTGACGTTGGGTGTGATCTATAACCGCGACAACGCGCGTTACAGCGCCACGTTGCTGACGGCAGACGCGCAGCCTGCGCTGAAGGTTGAAGCGCATGAGGATTATTTGAACGTTGAGCCGCTGACGCTGGCGGCGGTTGATCCGGGGCGAAGTCTGGAGTTGTGGGCGATTCCGGCGGATGGCAAACCGATTTCCCTTGGGGTGATTCCGGCGGGCGGCAAGGGGCGCGTAGAGCTGAGCGATACGCAGAAGACGTTGATCGGCAAGGCGATTGCGTTGGCAGTGAGTCTTGAACCGAAGGGTGGTTCGCCGACGGGACAACCGACGGGGCCGGTGTTGTATCAAGGGGCGTTGGCAGCGTTGTGATCAGTTGAAAACCGCCCCCTCACCCTAACCCTCTCCCCAGAGGGGCGAGGGGACTGACCGAGTTGTTCTTTCGATGTACATCGACCTGAAAATCCGAGTCGAACTCAGGATTTGAAAGGCCTGGAGATCGGCTCCCTTTCCCCTCTCCCCCCTGGGGAGAGGGCTGGGGTGAGGGGTGGATTTCGAATACGACAAACATCTCGATCTGCCAACATCAAAAACACAAAAAAGGCGACCCGAAGGTCGCCTTTGTTTTGCCTGAAGCCTTACGCCGCACTAAACAGTTTGTGCGGATCGATCACAAACTTCTTCGGCACGCCCGCATCGAACTCGCCATAACCACGTGGCGCGTCATCCAGGCTGATCACCTCGACACCAACGATGTCGGCAATGTGGATACGGTCCCACATGATCGCCTGCATCAGCTGGCGGTTGTACTTCATGACTGGCGTCTGGCCAGTGTGGAAGCTGTGGGATTTGGCCCAGCCCAGACCGAAGCGGATGCTCAGGCTGCCCATTTTCGCGGCTGCGTCGACTGCACCTGGATCTTCAGTTACGTACAGGCCAGGGATACCGATTTTGCCAGCAACCCGAACCACGCCCATCAGCGAGTTGAGCACTGTGGCCGGAGCCTCGTGTTTCACGCCGTCATGGCCATGACCGCGCGCTTCGAAGCCCACGGCGTCGACGGCGCAATCCACTTCTGGCTCGCCCAGCAGTGCAGCGATCTGTTCGTGCAGCGGGGTGTCCAGGGACAGGTCGGCGATTTCGAAACCCTGAGCCTTGGCGTGCGCCAGGCGGACGGTGTTGACGTCACCGATGATCACCACCGCTGCGCCCAACAGGCGAGCGGAAGCGGCAGCAGCCAGACCGACAGGACCGGCACCAGCGATGTACACGGTGCTGCCCGGGCCAACGCCGGCCGTCACTGCGCCGTGGTAACCGGTCGGCAGGATGTCGGAGAGGCAGGTCAGGTCGCGGATCTTTTCCATCGCGCGATCGCGATCCGGCAGTTTCAGCAGGTTGAAGTCGGCATACGGCACCATCGCGTATTCAGCCTGACCGCCGGTCCAGTCGCCCATGTCGACATAACCGTAAGCACCGCCCGGACGCGCCGGGTTAACGCTGAGGCAAACACCGGTGTGCATTTCCTTGCAGGAACGGCAGCGCCCGCAAGCCACGTTGAATGGCACGGACACCAGGTCGCCGATTTGCAGGTTTTCGACGTCGCTGCCCTTCTCGATCACTTCACCGGTGATCTCGTGGCCCAGTACCAGGCCGGTTTGAGCGGTAGTACGGCCACGCACCATGTGCTGGTCGGAACCACAGATGTTGGTGGAAACCACACGCAGGATGACAGCGTGGTTAATCTTCCTGCCGCGCGGGTCCTGCATTTTTGGATAGTCGATTTTCTGTATTTCGACTTTGCCATTGCCGAGATACACCACACCACGATTGCCAGACATGCTTTCACCTCGCTGTTGTTTTTATGTAGCGGTCGCGTCGCCATGGAACGGCGGCGCGTTGATTGCTCGGGTTATTGCTTGTGTGTCTTGTGTTGTCTGAGAGGGCCTCTTCGCGGGCAAGCCTTGCTCCTACAGGATTGAGGTTGTCTCCATTTCCGCGATCGACCTCGATCCCGTAGGAGCAAGGCTTGCCCGCGATGGGCTGCGAAGCGGCCCCAAAATCTAAAGAACGACCGTGCGATTGGCGTTCAAAAACACGCGTCGTTCAATGTGATAACCCACCGCCCGCGCCAACGTCAGCCCTTCAATATCCCGCCCCTTGGCGATCAGATCTTCCGGGTAATGACTGTGGTCCACAGCCTCTACGCCCTGGGCGATGATCGGGCCTTCGTCCAGGTCGTTGTTGATGTAGTGCGCCGTGGCGCCGACCAGTTTCACGCCCTTGTTGTAGGCCTGGTGATAGGGCTTGGCGCCCTTGAAACCGGGCAACAGGGAGTGATGGATATTGATCGCCTTGCCGTCGAGTTTGCGGCACAGCTCTGGCGACAGGACTTGCATGTAGCGGGCAAGGATCACCAGTTCGGCACCAGACTCTTCGATCACCTGCCAGACCTGACGCTCCTGGGACGGTTTGTCGTTCGGGTCCAGCGGGAAGTGGTAATACGGAATCTGATGCCAGTCCGCCAACGGCTTGAGGTCCGGGTGGTTCGAAACCACGGCGGCCACGTCCATCGACAATTGGCCGATGCGCTGGCGGTAGAGCAAATCGTTGAGGCAGTGATCGGCCTTGGAGACCATGATCACCACTTTTGGTCGATGGTGCGGCGGTGTCAGTTCGAAGATCATGCCGAAGGCTTGGCCGCGTTCTTCGAGGCCAGCGCGGAAGGCTTGTTCGTCGAAGCCGTCGGGCTGACGGAATTCCACGCGAATGAAGAAACGGCCCGAAAGCCGATCATCGAAGGAATGGTGTTCGGTGACGTAGCAGCCCTGCTCGAACAGAAAGCGGGTCACCGCGTCCACGGTGCCGAGAACGCTTGGGCAGTCGGCGGTCAGAATCCATGTGTCTGGGGCGCGGCTCATAGTGCGGTGACTCCTGTTCATTGTGCTGGGTGTCAGGGAAATCCACCCCTCACCCTAGCCCTCTCCCAGAGGTAGAGGGGACTGACCGAGTTGTTCTTGGAGCTACATCGACCTGAAACATCAAGGTGAACTCAGGTTTTGAAAACGATAGAGATCGGCTCCCTTTCCCCCTCTCCCCCTTGGGGAGAGGGCTGGGGTGAGGGGTCGATCTCAAGCCTGAACACTAAGCCCATACTCAGCCGCCGCATCCTGCAACCACAACCACCAGTAATCCGAGAAGCTGCGACGAATCAGCAGTTCCCAAGTGTCTTCGGCGGTGTGGCGGATCACCAGTTGCGACTTCGCAAACACGGTGCCCACAGCCTTGCCGACCGGGAAGCTGTTCGGGTGCACGTCGTAGCTGGTGGACTTCATCAGCACTTGGCGCACGTTCGGGCCGCTCAGTTCGAGGAGCTGTTGGCCGCCGCTGACGTTGGTGATCGCGATGTGCAAATCACCCAACGCTTCGCGCAGTTTTTTCTCGGCGGCGAATTCTTCACCGGTCGGCACGATCAGCAGCCATTCATCCGGCCCCATCCATTGCAGGCTGGTTTCGCCTTTGACGATTACGGTCAGCGCACCCGGCAATTCGATACCGAGGGCTTTGTGCACCCCGGCAGCGAACGCAGCATCATGGCCATCTCCACGAATGGTCAGATGGCCGAGGAGTTTTTTCTCACGCACGATCACGCCGGCGCTTTTGCGGCCCTTGCCCACCAGGCTGGCGAGGTCGGCGTGATGCAACGACGACTCGGCCTTGGCCCCAGTGGTTGGGCGTTGTTGGTAAACATTGGCTGCGGTCATAAAGCACCTGTTCCTGAATTCTGTTGGTTCCTGTGGTGGCTGCACTGCCGCCATCGCTAGCAGGCTAGCTCCCACATTCGACCGCGTTCCCCTGTGGGAGCTAGCCTGCTAGCGATAGCGGTAGCAGACTCTCCACAGGACCCGAGGCCACTAGACGTTCTGGCGATCACCCTTTGGATCGAAGAACACCGAAGAAACGATTTCCGCCTCGATCACGCTGCCATCGGCCAGCGGTGCGAACACACGCTCACCCATGCGCTTCAAGCCGCCCTTGACCACACCCATGGCAAACGAATAACCGAGGGAGTTGTGCAAGTAGCTGGAAGTGACGTGACCGACCATGGTCATCGGGATCGTCTGCTTGGTGTTGAACACCAGTTGCGCACCTTCCGGCAGCCATTTGGTCGGATCGATCGGCTTCAGGCCGACCAACTGTTTGCGTTGATCACGCACGCAGTCTTCGCGGTTCATGCCACGCTGGCCGATCCACGAGAACGGTTTGGTGCGACCGACGCACCAGCCCATGTTCAGGTCGTCCGGGGTCATCGAGCTGTCAGTGTCCTGACCGACGATGATGAAGCCCTTCTCTGCACGCAATACGTGCATGGTTTCGGTGCCATATGGCGTCAGGTTGTACTGCTTGCCGGCCTCGACGATTTTCTCCAGCACGCCCATGGCGTAGTCGGCTTGCACGTTGACTTCGTACGACAGCTCACCGGTAAACGAAATCCGGAACACCCGCGCTGGCACACCGCCGACCAGGCCTTCTTTCCAGGTCATGAACGGGAAGGCTTCATTGCTCAGGTCGATGTCGGTGACTTCGCTGAGCAGCTTGCGGCTGTTCGGCCCGGACAGGGTCATGGTTGCCCAGTGATCCGTCACGGAAGTGAAGTACACCTTCAGGTCTGGCCATTCGGTCTGGTGGTAGATTTCCAGCCATTGCAGCACGCGTGCAGCGCCGCCGGTGGTGGTGGTCATCACAAAATGGTTGTCGGCGAGACAGGCGGTTACGCCGTCGTCGAAGACCATGCCGTCTTCTTTGCACATCAGGCCGTAACGGGCCTTGCCCACGTCGAGCTTGGTCCAGGCGTTGGTGTAGATGCGGTTGAGGAACTCACGCGAATCCGGGCCCTGGATGTCGATCTTGCCCAGGGTCGAAGCATCCAGCAGGCCAACGCTGTCGCGCACGGCTTTGCATTCGCGTTTCACGGCGGTATGCAGGTCTTCACCGTTTTTCGGGAAGTACCAAGGACGCTTCCACTGACCGACGTCTTCGAACTCGGCGCCGTTCTTCACGTGCCAGTGATGCAGCGCGGTGAAACGCACCGGCTCGAAGATGTGCCCACAGTGACGGCCGGCTACAGCACCGAAAGTCACCGGCGTGTAGTTCGGACGGAACATGGTGGTGCCCATCTGCGGGATGGTCACGTTCAGCGAACGGGCGGCGATGGCCAGACCATTGACGTTGCCGAGCTTGCCCTGGTCAGTGCCGAAGCCCAGTGCGGTGTAGCGTTTGACGTGCTCGACCGACTCGAAGCCTTCGCGAGTTGCCAGTTCGATGGCGGCCGCGGTGACGTCGTTTTGCAGGTCGACGAATTGCTTCGGCGCACGTGCGGTGTTCTTTTCGTGCGGCACCTGGAACAGCGCCAGTGTTGGCTCTTCCAGACGGCTCAGGGCTTTAGGCAGTACGCCTTCGACCGTTTGGAACCCGGCTTCGGCTGCGGCGCGAGCACCGCCTTCAAAACCATCGGCCAGGGAATCGCCGAGACCGTACACACCGTTGATGCCACCGACGCACACGCGTTTCTGCGGTGCCTCGCCCGGTACGAAACCGAGAATGTCTTCACGCCAGATCGGCTTGCCACCCAAGTGCGACGCCAGGTGAACCACCGGGCTGTAACCGCCGGAACTGGCAACCAGGTCGCAATCAAGCCACTCACCCGGGCTGGTCACGGTGTGCGCTTTGACATCGATCGCGGCAACGCGAGCGGCGGTCACGTGCTTGCTGCCACGCGCCTCGATCACGGCGCTGCCGGTCAGGATGCGGATGCCTTTGGCGCGCGCTTCTTCAACCAGCGCACCGCGCGGATTGCTGCGGGCATCGGCGATGGCGACGACTTGCAGGCTGGCGTCGAGCCAATCCAGCGCCACGCGGTAGGCGTGATCGTTGTTGGTCGACAGCACCAGTTTTTTGCCCGGTGCCACGCCGTAACGACGCACGTAAGTCGACACAGCGCCGGCGAGCATGTTGCCCGGCACGTCGTTGTTGCCGTAAACCAGCGGACGCTCGTGAGCACCGGTCGCCAGCACTACACGCTTGGCGCGAACCCGGTGGATGCGCTGACGCACCTGGCCAATCGGGGCGCGGTCGCCGAGGTGATCGGTCAGGCGCTCGTGAATGGTCAGGAAGTTATGGTCGTGGTAACCGTTGACCGTGGCGCGCGGCAACAGCAGCACGTCCGGGGTGTCCTTGAGCTCGGCGATGACGCTGGCGACCCATTCGGCGGCCGGTTTGCCGTCGAGGCTTTCGCGGGAATCGAGCAGGCTGCCGCCGAACTCTTCCTGTTCATCGGCGAGGATTACACGCGCACCGCTGCGGGCAGCCGCCAGTGCAGCGGCCAGGCCAGCAGGGCCACCGCCGACGATCAGCACGTCGCAGTGCTGGTTCATGTAGTCGTAGGTGTCCGGATCGTTCTCGGTCGGCGAGCGGCCAAGACCGGCGGCTTTACGAATGTACTTCTCGTAAGTCATCCAGAACGATTGCGGG
Source organism: Pseudomonas sp. LS2P72 (assembly GCF_054897865.1). NCBI lineage: Bacteria > Pseudomonadati > Pseudomonadota > Gammaproteobacteria > Pseudomonadales > Pseudomonadaceae > Pseudomonas > Pseudomonas sp. LS2P72. The sequence continues at coordinate 1,064,637 of NZ_CM142708.1, read as the reverse complement.
TACATGAAGGTTTTGTAGTAGAAGCCCGGCGGCATCAGCTTGCCGCCGACCTTGCCGAGAATCCCCATCATGTCGTTGTTCACGCTCGGCCAGCCGTTGGTGCTGGTGGCGACCAGACCTTGATACAGCGCTTGTTGCGTGGCGCGTACGTTCGGGATCTGCGTGGCTTCGGTCGCGCCGATCTGCAGCACGGCGTTCGGTTCTTCGGCACCGGCAGCAAAGATGCCGCGCGGACGGGAATACTTGAAGCTGCGACCGATGATGTCCACACCATTGGCCAGTAAGGCAGCGGCCAGGGAATCGCCCTCAAAGCCTTTGTACGTCTGGCCGTTGAAGGTGAAGTTCAGCACTTTGTTGCGGTCGATCCGTCCACCGTTGGACAGGCGATTGATCTGGCTCATACCTTCTCTCCCAGAGCCGTGGCGGCCGCTTTCGGGCTATCGGTCTTGTCGGTGAACTGCGGCTTGGCGCCGATCTTGTAAGTTTCGAGAATCTCGTAGGTCACGGTGTCACGGGTGGCATTGAAGTACTGACGGCAACCGGCGACGTGATCCCACAGCTCGTGGTGCAGACCGCGAGGGTTATCGCGGAAGAACATGTAGTCGCCCCACTCCTCGTCGGTGCAGTTGGTCGGATCCAGTGGACGCGGGATGTGCGCCTGGCCGGATGCGTGGAATTCCTCTTCGGAGCGCAGTTCGCCGCAGTGAGGACAGAAGATATGCAACATGGGGATTTCTCCTGTTAGTGGGCAACCGCAGCAGCGCCGTGTTCATCGATCAACGCACCGTTGTGGAAACGGTCGATGGAGAAAGGTGCAGCCAATGGGTGCATTTCACCCTTGGCCAGACTCGCGGCAAACACGTTGCCCGAGCCAGGTGTTGCCTTGAAGCCACCAGTGCCCCAACCGCAGTTGAAGAACATGTTCGGGACCGGGGTTTTCGAGATGATCGGGCACGCATCCGGCGTGGTGTCGACGATGCCGCCCCACTGACGGTTCATGCGTACGCGGGACAACACCGGGAACATCTCGACGATGGCCTGAATGGTGTGCTCGATCACCGGGTACGAACCACGCTGGCCGTAGCCGTTGTAGCCGTCGATACCGGCACCGATCACCAGGTCGCCCTTGTCGGACTGGCTGATGTAACCGTGAACGGCGTTGGACATGATCACGCTGTCGATAATCGGCTTGATCGGCTCGGACACCAGCGCTTGCAGCGGGTGCGATTCGATCGGCAGACGGAAACCGGCGAGTTTGGCCATGTGCCCGGAGTTACCGGCGGTCACCACACCGACGCGCTTGGCGCCGATGAAGCCCTTGTTGGTTTCAACACCGATGCACACGCCGTTTTCCTTGCGGAAGCCGATCACTTCGGTCTGCTGGATCAGGTCCACGCCCAGTGCGTCAGCGGCACGGGCAAAACCCCACGCCACGGCATCGTGACGGGCCACGCCGCCGCGACGCTGGACCGTAGCGCCCATCACCGGGTAGCGAGTGTTTTTCGAGCAGTCGAGGTACGGAATCTCGTCGGCTACTTGTTTGGCATCGAGCAGTTCGCCATCGACGCCGTTGAGGCGGTTGGCGCTAACCCGACGCTCGGAATCACGGATGTCTTGCAGGGTGTGGCACAGGTTGTAAACGCCGCGCTGGGAGAACATCACGTTGTAGTTCAGGTCCTGGGACAGGCCTTCCCACAATTTCATTGCGTGTTCGTACAGGTGCGCCGACTCGTCCCACAGGTAGTTGGAGCGAACGATGGTGGTGTTGCGCGCGGTGTTACCGCCGCCCAGCCAGCCTTTCTCGACTACGGCCACGTTAGTGATGCCGTGCTCTTTGGCGAGGTAGTAGGCGGTCGCCAGACCATGCCCGCCACCGCCGACGATGACCACGTCATAGACCTTTTTAGGGGTCGGCGTGCGCCACATCTTCTGCCAGTTTTCGTGATGGCTGAGGGAGTGTTTGAAGAGGCCGAAGCCCGAGTAGCGTTGCATAGTCATTTACTCCAAAACCGCGCTCAGCGATAAACCGGGAAGTCCGCGCACAGGGCCGAAACTTGCTGCGCAACATTGGCCTCGACATCGGCGTCGCCGAGGTTGTCGAGGATGTCGCAGATCCAGCCGGCAAGCGTGACGCACTGGGTAACCTTGAAGCCGCGAGTGGTCACCGCCGGGGTGCCGATGCGCAGGCCGGAGGTCACGAACGGCGACTGTGGATCGTTCGGGACAGCGTTCTTGTTCACGGTGATGTGGGCGCGACCGAGTGCTGCATCCGCCTCTTTGCCGGTGAGGCCCTGACGGATCAGGCTGACCAGGAACAGGTGGTTATCGGTACCGCCGGACACTACATCGTAGCCGCGTTTGATAAATACGCCGGCCATGGCCTGGGCGTTGTCGATCACTTGTTGCTGGTAGGCTTTGAAACCTGGCTCCAGCGCTTCCTTGAAGCACACCGCTTTGCCAGCGATCACGTGCATCAACGGGCCGCCCTGGGCACCCGGAAACACTGCGGCGTTGAGCTTTTTCTCGATCTCTTCGTTGGCCTTGCACAAGATCAGGCCGCCACGTGGACCGCGCAGGGTCTTGTGGGTGGTGGTGGTCACCACGTCGGCGTACGGCAGCGGGTTCGGGTACAAACCAGCAGCGACCAGACCGGCGACGTGGGCCATGTCGACGAACAACAGCGCACCGACCTTGTCGGCAATCTGACGGAAGCGTGGGAAGTCGAGGGTCTTGGAGTAGGCCGAGAACCCGGCAACGATCATCTTCGGCTTGCATTCGACGGCCAGGCGCTCGACTTCGTCGTAGTCGATCAGGCCGGTTTTGGTGTCGATGCCGTACTGCACGGCGTTGTACAGCTTGCCCGAGGACGACACTTTGGCGCCGTGGGTCAGGTGACCGCCGTGGGCCAGGCTCATGCCCAGAATGGTGTCGCCGGCTTGCAGCAAAGCCAGGTACACGGCGCTGTTGGCCGAGGAACCGGAGTGCGGCTGCACGTTGGCGTAATCAGCACCGAACAGCTGCTTGGCGCGTTCGATGGCCAGCGCTTCAACTTTATCGACGTGCTCGCAGCCACCGTAGTAGCGCTTGCCCGGATAGCCTTCGGCGTATTTGTTGGTCAGGCCACTGCCTTGCGCTTCCATGACGCGTTTGCTGGTGTAGTTCTCTGACGCGATCAGCTCGATGTGATCTTCCTGGCGTTGCTCCTCGGCATTCATCGCCGCCAGCAGTGCATCGTCGTAACCCTTGATCTGGTCTTGCTTGCTGAACATCGCGTCTCTCCCAGCGGCATCTATGCGCCATTCGTCTCGGTAAGGCACTGGTGTTTCGACAGTGCCCTTTGAATGCGATGGTATGACCGGCGCAGACAGGCCAAATGCCTACGGACGCCACGCAAAGGTGCGTTTACGACATGGCGGGAAATGGCATGCCGAACACACTCTCCAAACCAGCAGAGATCCCCTGTGGGAGCGAGCCTGCTCGCGATGACGGTGAGTCAAGCAACATTGATATCGCCTGACACTTCCTCATCGCGAGCAGGCTCGCTCCCACAGGGGTTAGGCGATGATCTGTCGCACTGCGAGCAGAAGTAAAAAATGCAGCGGATAGAGCGCGTACGCCCAGCGACGCATCGGTGGCGGAGGTTTGAACCGGCCGGCGTGACGCAACAAAAGCAGGCCGGCCAGTGGCGCGATCAGACAAGTGGCGATGCCGAGGATGGCTTCACTGTTATGAAACTGCGCGGAGGAATACAGCACTTGCCATTGATTGGCTGCCAGACAGACCAATCCCGGCAACAGGCTGAAATACCAGGGCTGCCCGATCACCAGCAACATCGCCAGCGGCAACAGCACGCCGAAGAAGCCGAACATCAGTCGCTCCGAAAACAGCGCCGCCAGCAGCAAGGCGCCTGCCGCCAACAGTCGCGCTTGCAGGATTCGGTTCTGCCAGCCACGGGCCACCAGCAACCCGAGCGCCAACGTGGGCAGCACGTTCAAGGTGCCGGGATCAGGAATGAACATGCGATACGGAATTTCACTGATGGCGCTAAACAGCAGCAACCAGCCCAGATAACGCCACTGGCCGTCGATCGTCACGACGCGAGTCCGCGCCAGGTTTGCCGCCATCGCCAGACAGAACCACGGGAAGGCCAGCCTACCCGGTACATACAGAATATCGACGGAATAACCGACATATCGCAGGTGATCGAGCACCATGCTCAACAGCGCCAGCCACTTGAGCAGATCCAGTGCCCCATCCCTTTGCGTCATGTGCATAATCGCCCGTCGTCTTTGTATTTTTCTGACAGCATCATCCCGTGTGCGCTCCTGACAATCTTGGGTAAAGTGCGCACCATCATTGACCACGGAACTCTTCACCATAAGAGCCCCCGAACACGGAAGCCGGCCATGACCGATAAGAGCCAACAATTCGCCAGCGACAACTATTCCGGTATCTGCCCTGAAGCCTGGGCCGCCATGGAACAGGCCAACCACGGCCACCAACGCGCCTATGGCGACGACGAATGGACCGCACGCGCGTCCGACGATTTCCGCAAACTGTTCGAAACCGACTGCGAAGTATTCTTCGCCTTCAACGGCACCGCGGCCAACTCCCTGGCCCTGTCGTCGCTGTGCCAGAGTTACCACAGCGTGATCTGCTCGGAAACCGCCCACGTCGAAACTGACGAATGCGGCGCACCGGAATTCTTTTCCAACGGCTCCAAGTTGCTCGTCGCCCGCACTGAAAACGGCAAGCTGACCCCGGAGTCGATCCGCGAAATCGCGCTCAAGCGCCAGGACATCCACTACCCGAAACCGCGCGTCGTGACCCTGACCCAAGCCACCGAAGTCGGCAGCGTCTATACCCCGGAAGAAATCCGCGCCATCAGCGCCACCTGCAAAGAGCTGGGCCTGAACCTGCACATGGACGGCGCGCGGTTCTCCAACGCCTGCGCTTTCCTCGGCTGCACGCCGGCCGACCTGACCTGGAAGGCCGGCGTCGACGTGTTGTGCTTCGGCGGCACGAAAAACGGCATGGCGGTGGGTGAAGCGATTCTGTTCTTCAATCACAAGCTGGCCGAAGACTTCGACTACCGCTGCAAACAGGCCGGGCAACTGGCCTCGAAAATGCGTTTCCTGTCGGCGCCGTGGGTCGGGATTCTCGAAAACGACGCCTGGCTCAAATACGCCCGCCACGCCAACCACTGCGCGCAGCTGCTGGCGGAACTGGTGTGCGACATTCCAGGTGTGGAACTGATGTTCCCGGTGCAGGCCAACGGCGTGTTCCTGCAACTCTCGGAACCAGCCATCGCTGCACTGACGGCCAAGGGCTGGCGCTTCTACACCTTCATCGGCAACGGCGGCGCACGCTTCATGTGCTCCTGGGACACCGAAGAAGAACGCGTACGGGAATTGGCGGCGGATATTCGCGAAGTCATGTCCCGCTAAGCAGCAACCCGATCCCCTGTGGTGAGGGGATTTATCGGAACGCCGCACCGCCCCGTTCGGCTGCGAAGCAGCCGTAAATCCAGACAACTTAGTCTGTCTGAAAGGACGCTGGGGCCGCTTCGCGGCCCAACGGGGATAAATCCCCTCGCCACAAGGTTCACGTCCACCCCACCCTCCTGCGTTTGCTCCATCGTCTACATTGTTTGTCGAGCCCTCCGCTCAGACAATAACAATCAGGAGCGTACGCATGTCACTGAAAGGCAAAACCCTGTTCATCACCGGCGCCAGCCGTGGGATTGGTCGTGAGATCGCGCTGCGGGCCGCACGCGATGGTGCCAACATCGTGATTGCCGCTAAAAGCGCCGAGCCGCACCCCAAGCTACCGGGCACGATTTTCAGCGTGGCCAAGGAAGTCGAAGCCGCGGGCGGCAGGGCGTTGGCCTTGCAGGTGGATGTGCGTGATGAAGTCGCGGTGCGCGAGGCACTGGCCAAGGCCAACGAGCATTTCGGCGGCATTGATGCGCTGATCAACAACGCCGGGGCGATCAAACTGACCGGGGTTCAACACATCGAACTCAAGCGCTTCGACCTGATGCACCAGATCAACACCCGCGCCGTGCTCCTGTGCAGCCAGGCTGCCCTGCCTTATCTGAAGAAAAGCGGCGGACATATCCTCAGCCTTTCCCCGCCACTGAATCTGGCGACCAGGTGGTTTGCTCAGTACAGCCCTTACACGGTGACCAAATACGGCATGAGTATGCTGACATTGGGCATGAGTGAAGAGTTTTCGGCCTATGGCATCAGCGTCAATTCGTTATGGCCGCAGACTATGATTGCGACCGCAGCGATCGAATTTCAACTCGGATCACGCGAGTCGTTCAAGCATGCGCGCACGCCCGCGATCATGGCCGATGCCGCCCATGTGATTCTGAGCAGCAGCGGTCGCAGCATTACCGGGCGGCTGCTGATTGATGAGGAAATTCTGGGTGAACACGGGGTGACAGATTTTGAACGGTATCGGTTTGCGCCTGACACAACCGACCCGCTGATGCCGGATTTGTTTGTCGACTGAGTGGGTTAGGGTGTCAGTAAAATCCGCCCCTCACCCTAACCCTCTCCCCAAGGGGGCGAGGGGACTGACCGAGTTGTTCTTGGAGTTACATCGACCTGAATTTCCGAGTCGAACTCAGGTTTGAAAAGCTTGAAGATCTGCCCCCTTTCCCCCTCTCCCCACTGGGGAGAGGGCTGGGGTGAGGGGTGGATCTTGAAGTTAATTAACCTTCCAGCCTCACATCAAAACTCAATCCGCACGTCACCCTTCGGCACGCTGCAGCACGAAAGAATGAACCCTTCCGCTTCGTCTTCCTCGGTGATCCCGCCGTTGTGGTCCATCTCGACCTCGCCACCCAGCTTCATAACCTTGCACGTCCCGCAGATCCCCATCCCGCAAGCCTTCGGAATCAACAGCCCCAACTTGGCAGCCGCCGCATGAACGGTTTCCCCCGGCGCCACACGAATGCTTTTCCCGGACGCGGTGAATTCCACCTGGTGCAGGTCCGCTGCGTCGATGTCCGGTGCGTCTGCGGCGATTTCGGCTTGCTCCACCGCATCGGCACGGGCTTCCGGTGGTGTAGCACCGAAGGATTCCTCGTGATAACGCGCCATGTCGAAGCCGACCGCTTCCAGCATGCGCTTGACCGCAGTCATATACGGCGTCGGGCCACAGCAGAAGACTTCGCGCTCAAGGAAGTCCGGCGCCATCAGCTCCAGCATCTTGTGGTTCAGGTAACCGCGATAACCGGCCCACGGTTCGCCCAGACCATGCTTCTCGCAGATCAGGTGCAGGCTGAAGTTATCGATCCGCGACGCCATGTGTTCCAGCTCGCGGTGGTAAATGATGTCTTTGGGCGAACGGGCGCTGTGGATAAACACCATGTCGACGTTGCCGTTGGTGTCGTAGAACCAACGCGCCATCGACATGACCGGCGTGATGCCCACGCCGCCGCTGAGGTAAAGCACCTTCGGCGCAGTGAAATCCATGGCGTTGAACAGCCCGACCGGCCCGTGCACCGCCAGCTCCTGGCCTTCGTGCAGGGTGTCGTGCAGCCAGTTGGAGACCTTGCCGCCCGGGACGCGCTTGATCGTTACGGAAAAGCTGTACGGCACCGATGGCGAGCTGGAAATGGTGTAGGAGCGCATGATCGGCACGCCTTCGATTTCCAGCTCCAGGGTGACAAACTGCCCCGGCTTAAAGAAGAACAGGATTGGCTGGTCGGCCATAAAACAGAAGGTGCGCACATCCCAGGTTTCCTGGATGACTTTGACGCAACGGACGATGTGTCGACCATTGGCCCAGGTCTGGGTGGTTACCGGATTCAGGAAGCTGTTGGACATGCTGTTCTCCACCGCCGATGGTCGGCCTTATGTTGGCGATTCTGCGTAACGTGCGATCCACCCATTTACCTATCTGCGACATTCACATACTTATCGCGACCAGCCTGCATCTACCGGGGGTTGCGCGTCGGGAACAGAGTGGGCCATGTCGCTCGTGGATAAGGTTCTGGCGAGCGCCGGCCCCACACTCGCCCCATACCAATACACAATCTTTACACCTTGCGTAGCACCCTGAGCAGCACACCTGATTAGCCACTTTCGCCGGCCACACAGAATGGCCTTGAGGATCAAATCGATGGACGTCACCGCAAAAATCAGCCTGGGCGATCCGCTGGAACCCGCACGCAAGGCCACCGCGCAGATGCTGCAAGAGCGCGAGCGCACTTTCTCGCTGCCGCAACCGTTTTACTCTGACGAGCGGCTGTTTGATATCGACATGCAGGAGATCTTCCAGAAAGAGTGGTTGATCGCCGGCATGACCTGCGAAATCCCGACCAAGGGCAACTACCTGACCCTGCAAGTCGGCAAGAACCCGATCATCGTGATTCGCGGCGCCGACGGCGTGGTCCATGCGTTCCACAACGTCTGCCGTCACCGCGGTTCGCGGCTGTGCACCAGTGAAAAAGGCAAAGTCGCCAAACTGGTCTGTCACTACCACCAATGGACGTATGAGCTGGACGGTCGCCTGCTGTTCGCCGGCACCGAAATGGGCGCCGACTTCGACATGAAGCAGTACGGCCTCAAACCGGTGAACGTGAAAACCGCTGGCGGCTACATCTTCATCAGCCTGTCGGAGAACCCGCCAGCCATTGATGACTTCCTGTCGACGCTGAACCATTACATGGAACCGTACGACATGGAGAACACCAAGGTGGCGATCCAGACCACTTTGTTCGAAAAAGCCAACTGGAAACTGGTGCTGGAAAACAACCGCGAGTGCTACCACTGCAACGCGTCGCACCCGGAACTGCTGAAAACCCTGCTGGAATGGGACGACGTCACCGACCCGCGTGCCGACCAGGCCTTCAAGGACCACGTCGCCGACTCAGCCGCTGCCTGGGAAGCCGAGAAGATCCCTTACGCCCACGCCAGCTTCGGCCTGCGTAACCGCATCGTGCGCATGCCGCTGCTCAAAGGCACCGTGTCGATGACCCTGGATGGCAAACAGGGCTGCGCCAAACTCATGGGCCGAATCAAAAACCCGGAGCTGGGCTCGATGCGCATCCTGCACCTGCCGCACTCATGGAACCACTGCATGGGCGACCACATCATCGTCTTCACCGTGTGGCCGATCAGCGCGCAGGAAACCATGGTCACCACCAAGTGGATCGTCCACAAGGACGCCGTCGAAGGCGTGGACTACGACGTGGAGCGCATGCGCCAGGTGTGGGATGCGACCAACGACCAGGACCGTCGCCTGGCCGAAGAGAACCAGCGCGGCATCAACTCCACGGCTTACCAGCCAGGCCCTTACTCCAAGACTTATGAGTTTGGCGTGGTGAACTTTGTGGATTGGTACAGCGAGCGTTTGCTGAACAACCTCGGAGCTGAACCTGCGCCGTACCTTAAAGGTGTACCTGTTCAAGGCTAAGACAAAAGCATCGCGAGCAGGCTCGCTCCCACAATGGATCGGTGAAAACCCGACCATGTGGGAGCGAGCCTGCTCGCGATGGCGCCCTCCCAAACAACACATCCACCCCTGATCCCCCTCCCCCTTTTCAGAACTGTACGAAATATGACCTATTACGTTCAGGCCTAGACACCGCGTGGCTCCCAGCCTTTAGCAAACAAGTTATCCACACCTCCACCCACAGCTAATGGGGACAAGTGTGGATTTCGTGGAAACTTTCTCCACAGAAACTGAATAAAATCCGTGACTTATCCAGAAGCAGGGTTTTGAGTAACGATTGGTTGTTTTTTGATCTAAAGCTTGGAAGGCACGTTATACGTGGCTTGCAGAGGATCGCGAACACCTTATCCACAGAAGCGCCAACAGACTTTGGGGGCAACTTGAGCGGATCTGTGGAAAACCGTTGCGAGCCGCGATAAATCAGGGTTTTCGCGACGTTCATCGATCTAAAACGACGATTTGATCGTTTTTTGATCATTCGCCTGATAAGCCCGGTTTACATGGCCTGTAGAGGACAGCGAACATCTTATCCACAGATGCGCTAACAGAGATTGGGGGCAAGTATTGGCTCGCGTACAAACTTATCCTCTGGAAAAAGCCCGAAAAAACCGCGAGTTAGGTTGGTTGTTTTTTGCACGAAGGATTGCAGGGCTTGATTTGTATGGGGTGTAGCGAAGGGCGAACATGTTATCCACAGAAGCGCTAACAGGGATTGTGGGTAACAAGCGAAGGCACGTACTGACCTAGCAACACCTCGTGCCGCTTCGCTCTAGTCACCGAAAAATCGCCGACCGCCCGCTGGGTCGCAGACATGTCTTGCGCCGACTGACCTCCCTCATGCTCAACCCATTCTTGAAAACGAGTTTTATGAACTAGCGCTGCGGCAACCCTGAGCAGCTCCTGGAGAAATGTAGCTCACTAGGGCCGATACATCAGATAGGCCTCGCCCGTGACCCGAATCATCGGATGGGGAGTGATCTGGCAGGTATCGACGATACGAAAACCATGTCGCTCGTAAAACCGGCGAGCGCTGGTATTCACGGCGTAGTCGATCAGGCTCAAGCCATTGAGCCCCAGCTGGTTGGCACGGTCGTAAGCGTAGGCGAGGAATTGTTTGCCCAGGCCCTGGTTTCGCCAGCCTTCATGCAGTGCCAGACTGGAAATATAGAGGGTGTCGGGGATTTCCATCTTGGCGTACGGCGCCAGGACTGGATCGGTCACGGGCTCCGCCAGTGGATCGTGACGCATCACGTAGCTGTGCATCATGCCGATGACGTTGCCATCGGCCTCGGCGATCAGACAGTTCTGATAAGAAAAATCGACGTCGTCGCGGGCGTAACGGCTGGCGCCGACGTCCAGCAGATCCTGCCCGGGCTGGGCCAGTTGGCTCCAGATGTAATCGGCAGCCCCCTCCGAGGTGATTTGAAACAGACGCGCAATCTCTCGCGCATCCGCGCGCACTGCCGAACGAAATTCAACAGCCATTGTTCCCCCATAAATGTCGGTAACACGAACTTCCTGTGGGAGCGAGCCTGCTCGCGAAAGCGGTGGGTCAGTCGCCGGAGATGTTGACTGACCCACCGCTTTCGCGAGCAGGCTCGCTCCCACATTAGATTTGTGTTGATACCTGTTAGCGGACCACGCCTTCTTCGATCAGTAACCTGAGAATCGCCTCGGCCCCCGCCTCGGCACTCAACCCTTTAAGTACCTGCCCGCCACCGCCACTGGCCTTGGCCGTCGCGGCTTTCATCCGGTCCGCGCCGCTCTTGGCCTTGATCACCTTCAAGCGCTTAGGCCGTGGCTTGGCCGGTTGCAGCGTGGCGACCGCCAGCAGTTGATCGTCGATCACTTCGACTTCATCAGCCTGCAACACGCCGCGTCGGGCCGGGCCGTAGGCGCTCTGCCGAGGCTTCGGTGCGGCGTTATCCACAGTCGCGAGAAACGGCAGTCGCACTTTCAGGCGACGGCGCTGACCGCGAGGCAAGGCTTGCAGCACCAGTGCTGAATTACCGTCGATGGATTCAACTTGAGCCAGCCCGACGACCAGCGGCCAGCCCAGACTTTCCGCCAGTAGAAAAGGCAACATGCCCGAGCCTTCACCGGTTTCCGCCTGGCTACCGGTCAGCACAACCTGAGCCCCGGCGTCACGCAAATACGCGGTCAATGCCGGCAGTGCATCGGCGCCTTCCGGTTGCTCAAGCACATGCAACTGTTCCAGGCCCATGCCCAGATACGCACGCAACGCCGGCTCCGCGACGTCGCCGGCATGCAGCACTTGCAGGTTATTCCCAGCGAGTTGCAGGCCCAGCTCCACCGCCCGCGCATCCTGCTCCGCGCGACGTGGCCGGCCGGAGGTCGGGTGGGCGCCGATGGACACCAGGCTGATGATTTTCGTGCTCATAACCCTTTCCTTTCCTTAAGCCGCATCGCGCTTGGCTTCGTTGCGGTAAGCCTCTACCGCATCGATCAAGGCTTGAAGAATCTCGGCGCTCTCGCCGATCACCGACAGGTCGGCGCGTTTGATCATGTCGCAGCCAGGGTCGAGGTTGATCGCCACCACCTTGTCGCAGGCACCGATGCCTTGCAGGTGCTGGATCGCCCCGGAAATCCCCACCGCCACGTAAACCCGCGCGGTGACCCAGGTGCCGGACGCACCGACCTGACGGTCGCGGGCCATAAAGCCATCGTCCACCGCCACTCGGGACGCGCCTTCGGTAGCACCCAGCGCTTCGGCGGTCCTGTGGAAAAGTCCCCAGTCCTTGACCCCGTTGCCGCCGGAGAAGATGAACTCGGCTTCGGCCATCGGAATCGCCGCCGGATCGACCGCCACCGCGCCCAAATCCTCGATGCGCGAGAGACTGCGGGCAACCGCTGTGGATAACTCTACTGGCAAGGCTTCGTGACGGGTTTCGCTGACCGGTTCGGCGCATTCCACGGCAGCCAGAATCAAGCGTGCCACCGGGCGCGCAAGGTCTTGCAAACCGGCACCGGCGCGACCGATGCACTCCTGATCCTTGACCTGCCAGACCCGCGTGGCCGGGCGTTCGCCCAGCGCGGCGGCAAAGCGTCGACCCAATTCACCACCGCCGCTGCGGCTGTCCGGCAGCAGCCAGTGACGCGGGCTGAACTGGTTATCCACAGCCCGCAGGCCCTGAACCCGTTGTTCCGGTGCATAACCGTTGAATTCTTCACCGTCGAGCACCAGCAAGCGATCGACGCCAGCGGTGGCGAAGGCGTTTTCTTTGTGTTCGCCGAAGACCACGGCCAATACCGCGCCGTCCTTGCCGGCCAACTGGTGAGCCAGACCCAGCAAATCGCGGTCGTGGCTGCTCAAGCGGCCGCCGACCATGTCCGGCACCACGCTGATGTAAAACGCAGGTGCAGGCACTTGATGCAGTGGCAATTGCACTTCAACCGCAGCCGAGCGTTTGCTCGCCCCACCCTGTTGAGCGCCGCTGCGGTCGATCCGTTTGATCCCGTTGGGACCGATAAAACCGATGCCGTGGGGATTTTTGCGGATGACGCCGTTAGGCCCCATCCAGCTGTGTTGCGCCGGTTGCATCGCTGCGTGTAGCGGGTGCAGACGGTTGCGGGCGATCCATTCGGCGCGTGGGTCGCGGCGGATAATGTCGCTCATCAGTGGGCCTCCGCAGGTTCACGTTGGGCCGGTTTGGTCGGCTTGCTCGGGGCAGCGTCTTCGAGCAACGCGTCCGCCACCAGTTCGGCGATGTCCTTGATCAGCGGCCGGGGTTCGACCACGCCTTCGAGCATCGCGGTGCACTGTGGACAACCCACGGCCACCAGTTCGGCGCCGGTTTCGCGGATGTCTTCCATGCGCATGTCAGGGATCCGTTGCTTGCCCGGGATGTCGGTGATCGGCGCACCGCCGCCACCGCCGCAGCAGCGCGAGCGGAAACCGGAGCGTTGCATCTCTTTCACTTCAATCCCGAGGGCGCGCAGCACTTCACGCGGCGCCTCGTATTCGCCGTTGTAGCGGCCGAGGTAGCACGGATCGTGATAAGTCACGCTGCTGCCTTTGTGCTGACCGAGGTTCAGAGCGCCAGCGTCGATGATTTCCGCCATGTAGGTGCTGTGGTGCTGCACGAGGTAGTTGCCGTCGAAGGCGCCGTACTCGTTTTTCAGCACGTGGAAGCTGTGCGGGTCGCAGGTGACGATGCGGTTGAAGCTGTACTTGGCCAGGGTCTGGATGTTGCGTTTGGCCAACAACTGGAAGGTGGCTTCGTCGCCCAGACGTCGGGCCACGTCACCGCTGTCACGCTCTTCGAGGCCCAGCACCGCGAAGTCGACCTTGGCCGCTTTCAGCACTTTGACGAAGGCGCGCAGGGTGCGCTGGTTGCGCATGTCGAAGGCACCGTCGCCGACCCAGAACAGCACGTCGACGGATTTCTTCTCGCTCATCAGATTGAGGTTCAAGTCCGCCGCCCAGTTCATCCGCCCGCCCGGGGCGAAGCCGCCAGGGTTGTCGGTGGCGATCAGGTTTTCCAGGACTTCGGCGCCCTTGTTCGGGGTTGCGCCTTTTTCCAGCGTCAGGTGACGGCGCATGTCGACGATGGCATCGACGTGCTCGATCATCATCGGGCATTCCTCGACGCAGGCACGGCAAGTGGTGCAGGACCACAGGGTTTCAGCGTCCACCAAGCCGTTGACGATCGGTTGATGCGGGTTGCCAGCGTGTTCGCCAATCGCTTTGCCTGGATACGGGCTGCCGGCGAACTTGGCGTCGGTGCCACCGGCAAGGCCGACGACCATGTCTTGAATCAGTTTTTTCGGGTTCAGCGGCTGTCCGGCGGCGAACGCCGGACACGCGGCTTCGCATTTACCGCACTGCACGCAGGCGTCGAAACCAAGCAGTTGGTTCCAGGTGAAATCCTTGGGTTTTTCCACGCCCAGTGGCGCGGTTGGATCGTTCAGGTCCAGCGGTTTCAAACCGGTGGAACGGCCGCCACCAAAGCGTTCGGCGCGACGGTGCCAGGCCAGGTGCAAAGCACCGGCGAAGGCGTGCTTCATCGGCCCGCCCCAGGTCATGCCGAAGAACAGTTCGCTAACGCCCCACAGCACACCGACGCCGAGGATCGCCGCCACCACCCAACCGCCGAAGTTTTCCGGAAGGATGCCGGCGACCGGCAGGGTCAACAGGAAGAAACTCGCAGAGAACGCCAACAGGCTTTTCGGCAGACGCATCCATGGCCCTTTGGAAAGGCGAGCCGGTGGGTTGCGACGACGCAGGAACATGAAAATCGCACCGACGAACATCACCGCCGAGGCAATCAACAGGGCAACACCGAGAATGCGACTCTGCAGGCCGAAACCGTGAACCAGGATCGCCAGCACAATCGATGCCACCGCACCGCCAGCCGTGGCGACGTGAGTGTTGGCGATGTATTTGTCTCGCGCGACCACATGGTGCAAGTCGACCATGTAGCGTTTAGGCATGGCGAACAGGCCGCCGATCAGGTCGACTTTCGAAGCCCGGCCTCGGCGCCACATAGCCACCCGCCGCAACGCGCCGAGGACAGCAAGGCCCAGGGCGACGAACAACAGGATTGGAAGAAGGGTGTTCAACATGGTGGAGCTCCCAAAGACCTCGGGGTCTTGCAGGCCTGACGACCTGGATGCCTTGCTCGAATCCCTGTAGGAGCAGAGCTTGCTCGCGATGGCGGTATTCCTACCGCCAGGAATGCATCGGATGTTCCAACGCTATCGCGGGCAAGCCTTGCTCCTACGGGTTATCCACAAGCTCTTAGAAATCCTTGCACAACCGCAACGCGTCGTAGATCGCCGCGTGGGTGTTGCGCTGCGCCACGCAGTCGCCGATGCGGAACAGCAAGTAGCCGTCGCCCGCCTGGCTCAGTGAAGGTTGCGGCTTGATCGCGAACAGGGCTTCGATGTCCATCTGGCCTTTGTTGCGCGAGCCTTCCTTCAGGGCGTAGTAGATTTCTTCGTCCGGACGCACGCCGTTTTCGACGACGACCTGATCCACCACCCGCTCCTCTTTGGCGCCGGTGTATTCGTTTTCCAGCACCGCCACCAGCTTGTCGCCTTCGCGGTAGACCTTCTCCAGCATCATGTCCCCGGTCATGATCACTTCTTTGGGGTACATGCTGCGGTAGTACGTCGGGAACGAGGTGCCGCCAATCGCCACGCCCGGTTTGATGTCGTCGGTGACGATCTCGACCTGGCTGCCCTTGTCGGCGAGGAAGTCGGCCGTCGACATCCCGGTGAACTCGCAAATGGTGTCGTAGACCAGCACGTTCTTGCCTGGTGCAACCTTGCCGTCGAGGATGTCCCAGCTGCTGACCACCAGGCCTTCAGCCGCGCCCCAGTGCTCGTTCTGCTCCAGGAATGGATGACCGCCGACGGCGAGCACGACCACGTCCGGACGCAGGTCGAGAATGGTTGCCGCATCGGCCGCCACGCCCAGGCGCAGGTCGACTTTCAACCTCGCTAACTCAAGCTGGAACCAGCGAGTGATACCGGCGATCTGGTCACGTTGCGGGGCTTTCGAGGCGGTGGTGATCTGCCCGCCGATAAATTCTTTCTTCTCGAACAGGGTCACGTCGTGGCCACGTTCGGCCGACACGCGAGCCGCTTCCATCCCGGCAGGACCGGCACCGACCACCACAACCTTGCGCTTCACACCGGTCGATTTCTCGATGATGTGCGGCACGCCCATGTATTCACGGGAGGTCGCGGCGTTCTGGATGCACAACACGTCCAGACCCTGATATTGACGGTCGATGCAGTAGTTGGCGCCGACGCATTGTTTGATCTGGTCGACCTGACCCATTTTGATCTTGGCGATCAGGTGCGGGTCGGCGATGTGGGCGCGGGTCATGCCGACCATGTCCACGTA
This sequence comes from Pseudomonas sp. LS2P72, assembly GCF_054897865.1. Lineage (NCBI taxonomy): Bacteria > Pseudomonadati > Pseudomonadota > Gammaproteobacteria > Pseudomonadales > Pseudomonadaceae > Pseudomonas > Pseudomonas sp. LS2P72. The sequence goes on along the minus strand of NZ_CM142708.1, from coordinate 1,048,292 downwards.
ACCGCCTTCCAGAATACGGGTTGCCTGGTTCGGATCCTTGATGTTCTGCGCGTGCAAAATCGGAGCCTTCACCACTTCCTTGATACCGGCGGCCAAGTGCAGGAATGGCTCCGGTGGATAACTCATGTTCGGGATAACGTTGGCCAGGGTGTTGTGGGTGTCGCAACCCGAACCCACGACGCCGATGAAGTCGATCATGCCGGTGTCGTCGTAGTACTTGGCGATCTGTTTCATGTCCTCGTGGGACAAGCCATCCGGGTGGAACTCATCACCGCACAGACGAATGCCGACACAGAAATCCGGGCCGACTTCAGCCCGCACAGCCTTGATCACTTCCAGGCCGAAACGCATGCGGTTCTCGAAGCTGCCGCCCCATTCGTCGGTACGCTTGTTGACCCGCGGGCTCCAGAACTGGTCGATCATGTGCTGGTGCACGGCGGACAGCTCGACGCCATCCAGGCCACCGGCCTTGGCCCGCGCGGCGGCGCTGGCGTAGTTGCCGATTACCCGCCAGATTTCTTCAGGCTCGATGGTTTTGCAGGTCGCACGGTGCACCGGCTCGCGGATGCCCGACGGCGACAGCAGGGTTGGCCAATGCTCGCCGTCCCAACGGGAACGACGACCCATGTGGGTAATCTGGATCATGATCTTGGCGCCATGCTTGTGCATGGCGTCGGCCAGGTTCTGGAAGTGCGGAATGATCCGGTCGTCGGCCAGGTTGACCGACTTCCACCAGCCTTGCGGGCTGTCGATGGCCACACTGGAAGAACCGCCGCAAATCGCCAGGCCGATCCCGCCCTTGGCTTTCTCTTCGTAATACTTGACGTACCGGTCGGTGGTCATGCCGCCGTCGGTGGCATAGACCTCGGCGTGCGCGGTGCTGAGCACGCGGTTGCGGATGGTCAGTTTGCCGATCTGGATCGGCTGGAACATTGCTTCGAAAGCCATGGCGGGTTCCTCGACTTACAACGGCTTGACGGTGAACAGGCCGTCGTCGTGGCCTTCTTCGGAGCCACCGTAAACCTGTTCGGCAACGGTGCGGATCTTGCTGCCACGGGCTTGCAGAATCTGGTCCATGGCACCGGCAAACCAGCCAGTGAACATGTAGTCGACCTTGCGCCCGACCTTGCCGTACACGTAGACGAACGCCGAGTGTTCGAGCTTGACGCTGGCGGTGCCTTTGTCGAGGTCGATGTCCTGGATCTTGAACAGGCCCCAGCCGCGTTGCGACAGGCGTTTCATGTAGTGCTCGAATACCGCAACGCCTTCCAGGCCGTGGCATTCAGCTTCTTTCTCACACCAGTGCCAGGCGGATTTGTAGCCGGCCTTGTAGAGGATTTCAGCGTAGGCGTCGGCGCCCAGCACTTCCTCGATGCCCATGTGGTTGTTGACGAAGAAATGACGCGGTACGTACAGCATTGGCAGGGCGTCGGAGGTCCAGACACCGGTTTCGCTGTCGACTTCGATTGGCAATTGCGGGGCGATCTTGGCCATGGAAACTTAACTCCAGAAAAATTCGTGGTCAGTGCTTAGCAAAGCTTTTGCTTTGCTCTTATAAACAAGCCGTGTGAATGACTTTGGAGCCGTAGCGAGCACGTCGAGAGCAAGGAAGGACCGGAGCGACAAGCGAGACAGTACGGGACGTACGGCGAGCTTGGCGCGAGGACCTGACGCAGCTATCGGCGAGCGGAGTAGGCTCCAGAGTTATTCACTCGCCCCAGACGTCCTTCAGGACGCTCACCCAGTTCTCGCCCATGATCTTGCGGACCACGCGCTCGGAATGGCCGCGCTTGAGCAGGGTTTCGGTCAGGTTCGGGAACTCGCCGACGGTGCGGATGCCCAGCGGGTTGATGATCTTGCCGAAGCTGGTCAGGCGGCGGGCGTAGCCCTTGTCATGGGTCAGGTATTCAAAGAAGTCCTGGCCATGGCCCTGGGTGAAGTCGGTGCCGATACCGATGGCGTCTTCGCCGACGATGTTCATGGTGTATTCGATGGCTTCGGCGTAATCGTCGATGGTCGAATCGATGCCCTTGGCCAGGAACGGCGCGAACATGGTCACACCGACGAAACCGCCGTGATCGGCGATGAACTTCAGTTCTTCATCGGATTTGTTGCGCGGGTGAATTTTCAGACCCGACGGCAGGCAATGGGAGTAGCAGACCGGTTTCTTGGATTCGAGGATGACTTCTTCGGAGGTTTTCGAACCGACGTGGGACAGGTCGCACATGACGCCGACGCGGTTCATCTCGGCGACGATTTCGCGACCGAAACCCGACAGGCCGCCATCACGCTCGTAGCAACCGGTGCCGACCAGGTTCTGGGTGTTGTAGCACATCTGCACGATACCGACGCCCAGCTGCTTGAAGACCTCGACGTAGCCGATCTGGTCCTCAAAGGCGTGAGCATTCTGGAAGCCGAACAGGATGCCGGTCTTGCCCTGCTCCTTGGCCTTGCGGATATCGGCGGTGGTGCGCACTGGAATCACCAGGTCGCTGTTTTCGCGGATCAGCTTCTGGCTGGCGGCGATATTGTTGACGGTGGCCTGGAAGCCCTCCCACACCGACACGGTGCAGTTGGCCGCAGTCAGACCGCCCTTGCGCATGTCTTCGAACAGCTCACGGTTCCACTTGGCAATAATCAGACCGTCGATAACGATGCTGTCGGCGTGCAATTCGGCTGGGCTCATCAGGCTGTCCCCTATTAGCGATTCATGCGCCGAATCGTGTGCCGGCGCTTTGGGGCCAGCATATGCCTGAGGGAGGGGGCAGCCGGGTGCAAAAACGACAGGGGGTTTGCCGAAAGCGTCAATCCGCGACAAAGGGTCGGCGCCGGACGTCATGAGGCACCTGTTCAAGGGCCTGCGCATGGGCCAGAATTCGCGCCACTACTGGATGCTTTATTGAAAAAAGGGGCGGCGGCGCAATGAAATCGATCTTCCTGGCATTGGCACTGATAGCGACCGGCGTACACGCGGCTGAAGAGGCCGACGACAACCCCTGCGACAAAGTCGAAAACGAAGTCCAGACCCTGGAATGCTCGGTCTACAGCAGAACCACCGCCGAAGACCTGCTGAAAGCCAACTACCAAAGCCTGACCGAGCGCATGCAAATGCTCTACGACAAGAACCCGGCGCAACTGACCGACATCACCACCAAGCTCAAGGCCGCTCAGCAGCAATGGCTGAAGACCCGGGATGCGGATTGCGCGGTTGAAGCGTTTCCGGCGACGAGCGGTAGCAAGGCATTCACGATTGCGCAGAATGATTGCGTGGCGCGGATGAGTGATGAGCGGTCGGAGTTTTTGGAGTCGATTGGGCAGGAGTGAGGCGTCAGAGCGCCTGCCACACTGACTCGAGAGCGGTCAGCATTTTTTTGCTCGCCGCTTTATCGATCTCCAGATCATCGCAACAGATAACCCACCCGGAAAAAGCATCCAGCGTCTGTTCGATGTAGCGTTCAGGCTCCAGGAAACTGAAGGTTTTGCACACCTCAATAAGAGCCTTGCGTGTGGGTATGCCTTTTCCCGCGAATGCAGTGGTGTGTTCATTGCCGCGTCCTGCGGTACTGGAAAAGGTCAGATCGTAAGCCGGAGCCATTTTCCAGCCGTCCTTGCCGCCAAAAAACGAGAAGTTCTTCGCGTGATCGTCGTGGTTATGAGCGAGAGCGTTGAAGACCATCAATCGGGCCATTTTCTCGACCTCGGTCGCATCCTTGGTCATTGTCCAGGTCGCTCGCAGTAAATCACTGTAATCGAGGCTTGGCGCACGGAAGTCAGCATATAGAATCGCCGCAGCGGTAAGCATGTGGCGCTTGGAACCTGCTTCTCGATCGAAACGTTTCGTGGCGAAGAATTGCTCGACCCCCTTCGTGGTTTCTACCTGAAACAGTTTCGACTCGGAAATTTCCACCCCTGCCCGATGGGCCATCAGAGCATAGGCCTGCTCAATAGCGCCGCTATCACGATGCTCTTCTTCGCAGCGAAATTTGATCAACCAGTGCTCATAACCCTTGGGCATTTCACCGAATGACGAAACAGCGCGGTATTTGTCCGGCGACAGGCCAATCACTGCTTTGGGTCGAGCACCACCGGGGGACCCTCCCGCCAGGCGCAGGGATGTGATGACCTCGTCAGCACTGCCTGAAAGTATCGTTTGTGATGCCTCATAGAGCGCGGCCAGATCGAGGTCTTCGTCTGTGTCAACGGTTTCGAACATCGGCACGTATTCAAGCGCGCCCATGCTTCGATTGCCCATATAGGCCAGACGATCCAGCGGGCCGATTGCGTGGCGCTCGATTCCCAGCTGACTTCGGAAAAATCGATCCATGAGCAACAACCCCCAGCCATCGGGCAACGAATCGCTGAAAGCACCGTGCAGGCCATCAAACAGCAGCGCATCGGCAGCCTTCTGGGGAGTGATAGAGAAATCCATGTGAAACGGAGCGAGGTTAAATCCTTTCGCCAGCCACCCAGGATCATAGGAAAAAAACAGGCCTTGACGAGAAATCGCAACCAATTCGCCGACCCTTGATTCCTGAAGCATGACGCTGAGTGCCTTAACGGATTTCATTGTCGGCCACGAGCCCTTTCGAAGTTTTTCAGTTGTTCGAGTGTCAGCGATTGAACCGAGACGAACAGATTTGTCAGTGGTTCTTCTGCCCCGAGGCAGATCGCTATCAGTAACAAGCCATCCAGAGAGATTTTGCCGGTGGTTTCAAAGCGCTTGATATTCGACTCGGGGACGCCTGACTTTTGCGCGAGCGTGCGCCGCGAAAGGTTTTTGCTGAGCCTCAGACGCTTGGCATTCCCGGCTATCTGTAAAGCGACCTCTCCGGGGGAGTAGAGGATATGGGTAAGGGCCACGAGTCGACCTCAAGAGGAATGTGAGCAAGTGTAGCAGCACTAGAAAAAAACAGATTTTTAAAGACAATATTTAAACTATTAAATTAATTTTTTCTATTTAAAAGACAACATAATGACTTTTATAAAAAACTAAATATTGCTCAGATAAACATCGGCACTGAAAAAATGCTGTTTCCTACACACCTGACTGACTGTACCTACAGAATTCCAACACCTCGAAGCCGACCCTGTCAGTCAAGGCAACATCCCGACATGCTTCGTTAATTGGCCGAGAGAGAAATATAAGTAAAGATTGGAAATTCTTATAAAAGACTTATATTCTCCCATGAACAGCATTCACTGGACTCGAAAGGCCGTTAAGCAGCTTCTGAAATTGCATTCCGCTCACCAGATCCAGGTTCGTGATGCCATCACGGTGCTTGTTGGAATGCCGGATGTGGGCAATGTCAAAGCACTGACTGGTCATGGCTACGTCTATCGGCTACGAGTAGGTAACTATCGGGTCATGTTCGACTGGGATGGCGCAATCAAAGTGGTCAGTATTCAAGAGGTCAAAAAACGCGATGAACGCACCTACTGACGTTCAGATCATCAATGACGCAGATGGAAACCCCGCCTTCGTGGTTATTCCATACGCGCAATACGTGGCGCAAAAAATCGAGCCTGACTTGATCCCTCACGAGGTGGTCAGCCGCATCGTCGACGGCGCGACGCCTATTCGTGCCTGGCGTGAACACTTGAACCTTACACAGGATGAAGTGGCCAAACGTATGGGCATTTCCCAACCGGCCTTCGCCCAGCAGGAGACTGTTGCCAAGCCCCGCAAAGCGACTCGCGAAAAAATCGCCGCAGCTTTTGGCATCAAACCCAATCAACTCGAGCTGTAAGCTGCACTCCACCAACAAGGAAAGGGATTTACATGAAAATCTGCGGCATCGAAATCAAAGGCAGCGAAGCCATCATCGCCGTGGCCTCTCTCGACGGTCAGGCGCTGAGCCATGTCGCCCTGGCCACCAAGAAAATCGCCCTCGACGATGACGACGAAGCCGCGAACGTCAAAGTGTTTGCTGCTCAGGTGGCGTCGTTTGTGCGCGAGAACTCCATCGATCGGATTGCGATCAAGAAGCGCAGCAAGAAAGGCGAGTTCGCCGGTGGGCCGACCACGTTCAAGATCGAGGGTGTTTTCCAGTTGCTGGAAAATTGCGAGGTCACGCTGCTGTCGCCACAGACCATCAATGCGCAGAACAAGAAATTCGACTTCGAACTGCCGGATACGCTGAACAAGTATCAGCATGAAGCGTTTAAAGCGGCCTGCTCTGCGTTGATGAGAAAGTAAGGCCCACAGCAGATCAAAACTGTGGGAGCGAGCCTGCTCGCGATAGCGGTGGATCAGTCGACATCAACTTGAATGACAGACCGCCATCGCGAGCAGGCTCGCTCCCACAGGGTTCTCTGGTGTTGTCAAAACTTAAGTTCAGACCAGCTCCCGCCCATCCCCCAGCCGTCGGCGGTCTTCCCGCGGACACCGCGCAAATCGAGCCCGATAGCTGCGGGTGAAATACGACGGCGATTCAAACCCGCAAGCAATGCTTACCTCCAGCACGCTCATATCGGTCTGGCGTAGCAACTGCCGCGCCTTCTCCAGGCGCAGGCGCAGGTAGAAATTGCTTGGAGTGTCATTCAGGTGCAGGCGAAACAGGCGTTCCAGCTGACGGCGGGTGACTTTGATCGACTCCGCTAACTCAAGCGTGCTCAGCGGCGGTTCGCTGTGCTGTTCCATCTCCCCAATCACATGCACCAGTTTCTTGTTACTGATGCCATAACGCGTGGCGACTTCCATGCGCTGGTGGTCTTTGCGCGGGCGGATGCGGCCGAGCACGAATTGCTCGCTGACCTGGATCGCCAGTTCCGGGCCGTGGGCCTGGCTGATGAGGTCGAGCATCAAGTCGATGGACGCGGTGCCGCCGGCAGAGGTAATGCGCCGACGGTCGATCTCGAACAGCTCCTGGGTGACGCTGAGTTGCGGATAGGACTCTTTAAAGGCGTCGATGGCTTCCCAGTGCAGGGTCAAGCGGTGGCCGTCGAGCAGGCCGGCCTCGGCGAGGATGAAGCTGCCGGTGTCGATGGCGCCGAGGGTCACGCCTTCGTTGTCCAGGCGGCGCAGCCAGTGTTCCAGCGCCGGGGTGGCGAATTTCAGCGGTTCGAAACCGGCGACTACCAGCAGGGTTGCACCTTTCTTCAGTGGTTCCAGCGCCGCGTCGGCGTTGACCGACATGCCGTTGCTGGCCAATACCGCGCCGCCGTCGGCACTGAGCACATGCCAGCGGTAGAGCTCGCCACGAAAGCGATTGGCGACCCGCAGCGGCTCGATGGCCGAGATGAAACCGATGGCCGAGAAACCCGGCATCAACAAGAAGTAGAAATCCTGGGACATGGAGCGCACTCGATGGCAGGTAGCGAGAAGGCGGGAAGCGTGTGGACGTTGATACGCCACTTGCACGCGCCATTCAAGAGCGCAGGTCGCTGCAGTGCAAGAGCTGGTCGCCGCAGTGCGCTTTAGCGGGCCTTAAGCTGCGTAACTTGGCATCACCGGCGCACAAAGATGCCGGAACCCACAATAACGTCTGCCGAGGAACCTGAGATGAAACGACTGATCAGCAGCTGTGTTCTTGCACTCAGCGGTACCGCTTTCCTGAGCGCCAGCGTCATGGCGGCCGAACCTGCTTCATGCCAGAACGTGCGCATGGGCGTTGTGAACTGGACCGACGTGATCGCGACCAGTGCCATGACCCAAGTCCTGCTCGATGGCCTCGGCTACAACACCAAACAAACCAGCGCTTCCCAGCAAATAATCTTCGCCGGGATCCGCGACCAGCGCCTGGACTTGTTCCTGGGTTACTGGAACCCGCTGATGACCCAGACCATCACCCCGTTCGTCGCGGCCAATCAGGTCAAGGTTCTTGAGGCGCCAAGCCTGAAAGATGCCCGCGCCACACTCGCGGTACCGACTTACCTCGCCGACAAGGGCCTGAAAACCTTTGCCGACATCGCCAAGTTTGAAAAGGAATTGGGCGGCAAGATCTACGGCATCGAGCCAGGTTCGGGCGCCAACACCCAGATCAAGGCGATGATCGCCAAGAACCAGTTCGGCCTCGGCAAGTTCCAGTTGGTCGAGTCCAGCGAGGCCGGCATGCTCGCGGCGGTGGATCGTGCCGTGCGACGCAAAGAGGCCGTGGTGTTCTTCGGCTGGGCGCCGCACCCGATGAACGTCAACGTGCAAATGACTTACCTCACCGGCAGCGAAGACGCTCTCGGCCCGAACGAAGGCATGGCCACGGTCTGGACCGTCACCGCGCCGAAATACTCCGAGCAATGCCCGAACATCGGTCGTTTACTGAGCAACCTGACCTACACCGCCGAAGACGAGAGTCGGATGATGCAGCCGCTGCTGGATCACAAGGACGCCTTCGAATCGGCCAGGCAATGGCTGAAAGATCACCCGCAAGACAAGCAACGCTGGCTTGAAGGCGTGACCACCTTCGATGGCAAACCGGCGGCTGACAACCTGAAACTGACCACCAAATAAACCCGATTGAGCCACCGACTCGCAGCCCGACCGGGCTGCGAATCGACTAATCACGCCTGCAAGGAACCCGCCTCATGAACCACGACGTCATCATCACCTGCGCACTCACCGGTGCTGGCGACACGACCAGCAAAAGCCCACACGTGCCGGTCACCCCGAAACAAATCGCCGCGGCCGCCGTGGAAGCCGCCAAGGCCGGCGCCACGGTCGTTCACTGCCACGTGCGTAACCCCGAAACCGGCAAATTCAGCCGTGATGTAGCGCTGTATCGCGAAGTGATGGAGCGCATCCGCGAGGCGGACGTCGACATCATCGTCAACCTCACCGCCGGCATGGGCGGCGACCTGGAAATCGGCGCGGGCGAGAACCCGATGGAGTTCGGCCCGAACACTGACCTGGTCGGCCCGCTGACCCGTCTGGCCCACGTCGAAGAACTGCTGCCGGAAATCTGCACCCTCGATTGCGGCACCCTGAACTTCGGCGACGGGGACACCATTTACGTTTCCACCCCGGCGCAGCTACGTGCTGGCGCCAAACGCATTCAAGAGCTGGGCGTGAAGGCCGAGCTGGAAATTTTCGACACTGGTCACCTGTGGTTCGCCAAGCAGATGATCAAGGAAGGCTTGCTCGACGACCCGCTATTCCAACTCTGCCTGGGCATCCCGTGGGGCGCGCCGGCCGACACCACCACCATGAAAGCCATGGTCGACAACCTGCCCGCCAATGCGGTCTGGGCCGGTTTCGGCATCGGTCGCATGCAAATGCCGATGGCTGCGCAAGCGGTGTTGCTCGGCGGCAATGTGCGGGTCGGACTGGAAGACAATATCTGGCTGGACAAGGGCGTACTGGCGACCAACGGCCAACTGGTCGAACGCGCCTCGGAAATCCTCAGCCGTCTCGGCGCCCGTGTTCTGACCCCGGCGGAAGGCCGGGCAAAAATGGGCCTGACCAAGCGCGGTTGACCCCACCTCACCTCTTTCCACTGTGGGAGCGAGCCTGCTCGCGATGACGTCAGTACATCCAACGCATTTTCTGCGGCAGGAATACCGCCATCGCGAGCAGGCTCGCTCCCACAAGGGATCACCGAATTCTTTTAGGACGTCGCTATGAGCTTTATCACTGAAATCAAAACCTTCGCAGCCCTGGGCAGCGGTGTCATCGGCAGCGGTTGGGTGTCCCGCGCCCTCGCCCACGGCCTCGACGTGGTGGCCTGGGACCCGGCGCCCGGTGCCGAAGCCGCGCTGCGCAAACGCGTCGCCAATGCCTGGGGCGCGTTGGAGAAACAGGGCCTTGCGCCCGGCGCATCGCAGGATCGGCTGCGCTTTGTCGCCACCATTGAAGAATGCGTTCGCGACGCGGATTTCATTCAGGAAAGCGCCCCTGAGCGTCTGGACCTGAAACTGGAGTTGCACAGCAAAATCAGCGCAGCGGCCAAGCCCGATGCCTTGATCGGCTCCAGTACTTCCGGCCTGTTGCCGAGCGAGTTCTACGAGAGTTCAATGCACCCGGAACGCTGCGTGGTCGGGCACCCGTTCAACCCGGTTTATCTGCTGCCGCTGGTGGAAGTGGTTGGCGGTAAAAACACCGCGCCGGAAGCTGTTCAAGCGGCCATGAAAGTCTACGAATCCTTGGGCATGCGTCCGCTGCATGTGCGCAAGGAAGTACCCGGTTTTATCGCCGACCGCTTGCTCGAAGCGCTGTGGCGTGAGGCGCTGCACCTGGTTAACGACGGCGTGGCGACCACCGGTGAAATCGACGATGCGATCCGCTTTGGCGCAGGCCTGCGATGGTCGTTCATGGGCACTTTCCTGACGTACACCCTGGCGGGTGGCGATGCGGGTATGCGGCACTTCATGGCGCAATTCGGGCCGGCGTTGCAGTTGCCGTGGACGTATCTGCCAGCACCGGAACTGACCGACAAGTTGATCGATGATGTGGTGGATGGCACCAGTGATCAGTTGGGCACGCACAGCATTTCGGCGCTGGAGCGCTATCGTGATGATTGCTTGCTGGCGGTGCTGGAGGCGGTGAAGACTACCAAAGAGAAGCATGGGATGGCATTCAGCGAATAATAAGCCAGCAGGATCGGCCCCATCGCGAGCAGGCTCGCTCCCACAGGGAATTTGCTGGGTGACACAGTTTAAGTTCACACCTCAAATCACCTGTGGGAGCGAGCCTGCTCGCGATGAGGGCAGCCCAGTCACCCCACATTCTGGATCCTCATCATGCCCACCCTGACCACCTACCAAACCAAAATCACCCCCGACTGGGTCGACTACAACGGCCACCTGCGCGATGCCTTCTACCTGCTGATTTTCAGCTACGCCACCGACGCGCTGATGGATCGCCTGGGCATGGACAGCAACAACCGCGAAGCCAGCGGCAACTCGCTGTTCACCCTCGAACTGCACCTCAATTACCTGCACGAAGTGAAGCTCGACGCCGACGTCGAAGTACACACCCAAATCATCGGCCACGACAGTAAACGCCTGCACCTCTATCACAGCCTGCATCAGGTCGGCGATGACAAGGAACTGGCGGGCAACGAACAAATGCTGCTGCACGTCGACCTCGCCGGGCCGCGCTCCGCACCGTTCAGCGAAGACACCTTGAGCAAGCTGCAAGCCATCGTCGCCGAGCAAACCGACCTGCCCGCCCCCGCCTACATCGGCCGAGTGATCGCATTACCCCCTAAAAAATAACAAGGAGATCGCCATTGAACACCGCCGCCGCTTTTGCCGACTTCCGTACCTACCCGTTGATCAGCGCGTTGACCGCCGTACACACCCTGACGGACCGAGTTCAAGTGAAGTGGGCCGATGACCGTGTCAGCCCGTTTCATCATCAGTGGTTGCGGGACAACTGTCCGTGCCCGCTGTGCGTCTACACCGTCACCCGCGAGCAAGTGCTGGAAATCGTCGACGTCGCCGAAAACCTGAAGCCCTCGGACGTCAGCATTGATGCCGAAGGCTGCCTGCGTGTCGATTGGCAGGACGGTCATCTCAGCCGCTTCGATCCTGGCTGGTTACGGGCTCACGCCTACGATGATGAGTCCCGCGCCGAACGCCGGGCCGCCAAGCCCAAAAGCCAGCTCTGGAACAGCAACCTGAAGCTGCCGGTATTCGAATACCAGGCGTTGATGAGCGACAACGACGCCTTGCTGCAATGGCTGCTGGCCGTGCGCGATCTCGGCCTGACTCAGGTCCGCGGCGTGCCCACCGAGCCGGGCTCGTTGAAGTTGATCGCCCAGCGGATTTCCTTCATCCGCGAGAGCAATTTTGGCGTGCTGTTCAACGTGCAATCCAAGGCCGATGCCGACAGCAATGCCTACACCGCGTTCAACCTGCCGCTGCACAGCGACCTGCCGACCCGGGAGTTGCAACCGGGGCTGCAGTTTCTGCATTGCCTGGTGAATGACGCCGACGGTGGCGAGAGTATTTTCGTCGACGGTTTTGCCATTGCCGAAGCCTTGCGCGATGAAGATCCCGAGGCGTTCAAAAGCCTTTGCGAAATCCCTGTGGAGTTCCGCAACAAAGACCGCCACAGCGACTACCGCCGTCTCGCGCCGATCATCGCGCTGGATACCTTGGGGCAGGTTTCGGAAATCCGCATGGCGAACTTTCTGCGCGGTCCGTTCGATGCGTCGGTCGAACAGATGCCCGCTCTCTATCACGCCTACCGCCGCTTTATTGCGATGACCCGGGAAACACGATTCCGCGTGATGACGCGGTTAAACCCCGGCGAAATGTGGTGTTTCGACAACCGCCGCACCCTCCACGCCCGCAACGCCTTCGACCCCGCCACCGGCGCCCGGCATTTTCAGGGTTGCTATGTCGACCGTGATGAACTGTTGTCGCGGATATTGGTGCTGCAACGCTAGACCGCGTCATCGTTCATCGCGGGCAAGCCTTGCTCCTACAGAGGTACGAGCCGATATCCTGTAGGAGCAAGGCTTGCCCGCGATGGCGCCAGTCCATACACCTCATATATTCCTGATTCACAGGCAAAAAAAACCCCGATCAAGCCGTGACAGGATCGGGGCAGAGGTGGGTAACTGTTGAGGAGCCGTTGCGCGAGGGTGACCAAACCTTCGTGAAGCCAGCTGATCCCAGTGTGCCCACTCTCTTCCTGCACAAGTTAGCCGAAAACGACCTGTTCATAGGTATTGCGGCCATTGCGACAAATCGTCCTTGCCGCCACTCCGTACCCCTATGAGAATCGAACCACGACACCGTTCCCTGAAGAAGGATTGCGTCATGATGCACGCCGATTTGATTGACCAGGAAGACCTGTTGGGCCAGCTGAAATCGTTGGGTTTTCAAGTACCGAGTGGCGCTACAGCACAGCAGGCTTGCGAATGTGCAGTGCGAGGCTTGAACGATGAACGGGCGATGACGCTGCGGACCATGGTCAAGCAGATGTACACCAGCAGCGCGACCATTCTGCCGGCCGTGCGCCAGGCCATCGACAAGCAATTGCTGCCAGCGTTGGCGGAGTATCAGCAAAGCCGTAGCGCCTGATAAACCGCTTTCGCGAGCAGGCTCGCTCCCACAGTTGACCGACTCCTCTCGGAGGAACGCGATCTAATGTGGGAGCGAGCCTGCTCGCGAATGAAGGCGCCACGGTTTAAAGCCTTACGCTGGCAAACGTCGACTCGTTCCGCGCCTGACTCAACGCCGACAACGGCCCGGACAACGGTGACAACACCAGTGCTTGCGGCAGCGGCATCATCGCCACTTGTTGCGTGGTGTTAGAACCTACGCGCTCGTCACGCGGCGGAATGCCGAAGTATTCGCGGTAGCACTTGGAGAAGTGCGGCGTGGACACGAAACCACAAACAGACGCCACTTCGATGATCGACATCGGCGTTTGCTTGAGCAGCTGCCGGGCGCGGATCAAGCGCAGTTTCAGGTAATAACGCGACGGCGAGCAGTGCAGGTATTTCTGGAACAGCCGCTCCAGCTGACGACGCGACACGGCGACATACACCGCCAGTTCGTCGAGGTCGATCGGCTCTTCGAGGTTGGCCTCCATCAGCGCGACGATTTCCTGCAACTTCGGCTGGTTGGTGCCGAGCATGTGCTTGAGCGGCACACGCTGGTGATCCTGCTCGTTGCGGATGCGCTCGTAGACGAACATTTCCGAGATCGCGGCCGACAGTTCACGACCGTGATCGCGGCTGATCAGGTGCAGCATCATGTCCAGCGGCGCGGTGCCACCGGAGCTGGTGAAACGGTTACGGTCAAGGGTGAACAGACGGGTACTCATGGCCACACGCGGGAAAGCTTCCTGCATCGAGGCCAGGCATTCCCAGTGCACGCTGCAATCGAAACCGTCCAGCAGGCCGGCGCACGCCAGGGCCCAGCTGCCGGTGCAGACCGCACCGAGACGACGGGACTGACGCGCCTGGCTTTGCAGCCACGAAACGTGTTCACGGGTAACAGTGCGCTGGATGCCGATACCGCCGCAGACAATGATGGTGTCCAGGGCGGGTGCTTTGTGCATGGAGCAGTCGGGGGTGATCTGCAGACCGTCACTGGCCCAGACCTGACCGCCGTCGACTGTGATCGTGGTCCAGCGATACAGCTCACGACCGGACAACTGGTTGGCCATACGCAGGGGTTCTACTGCGGAGGCCAAAGAAATAAGCGTGAAATTGTCCAGCAGCAAAAAGCCGATGGATTGAGGCGCACGGTTCTGGGGTTGGGCCCCGGAGTTGAACGTCGTCATCGCGGTATCTCCTCACACAAAGCGGGTGATGGCCTCAGGCGGAGGCTCTTGTTATTGCCATCGTTCTCGCGTGGGAGACGGGCTTTGTAATGACAGAGCAAATGCCATGCCTAAAGTTGAATGGCCGTTCAATAACTCCTGAAAACGACGTCGCGCCGCGTCTATATAAGCCGTGCCGGGAGTAGGGGTTATAACTGCCATTATCGGCGGGAAGCGCTCTGCCCCGTTGGGCGTGAGCAAATCGGTAGCACTTGTGGGAACAGGGCTACAGCGACCTGGTGAAGAGTGTCACCGCAAGCACAGATGACAGGCGGTAATGGCCAACTTGGATCCCGGATCTTGGGCAAGTCGCTTATCTGTAAGCGACGCGCCAAAACGTGGCGCGTTTTGAACCGGGTGTTCACTTTGCGCGCAGTTTTGACTGGTCTGGTGTGGTGCTATGTGGCCTGTTGTGGCGAGGGGATTTATCCCCGTTGGGTCGCGCAGCGGCCCCAAAATCTTTACGACTGCTGCGCAGCCGAACGGGGATAAATCCCCTCGCCACAGGTCAACCCGGTCTCAGCACTCAACCGCGCTAACCGCCAACCCACCGCGCGATGTCTCTTTATATTTGTCATGCATATCGGCGCCAGTATCACGCATCGTGCGGATCACCCGATCCAGCGAGATAAAGTGCTGACCGTCGCCCCGCAACGCCATCTGCGCCGCGTTGATCGCCTTCACCGCCGCAATCGCATTGCGCTCGATGCACGGCACTTGCACCAATCCGCCCACCGGGTCGCAGGTCAGTCCGAGGTTGTGTTCCAGACCGATTTCCGCCGCATTACACAGCTGCTCCGGTGTCGCCCCCAGAATCTCCGCCAGCCCGGCCGCCGCCATGGCGCAGGCCGAACCGACTTCGCCCTGGCAACCGACTTCGGCACCGGAAATCGAAGCGTTCTTCTTGCACAGAATCCCTACCGCCGCCGCACTGAGGAAATAGTCGACCACGTTGGCGTCGGTCACCACCTCGCTGAACTTCATAAAGTAATGCAACACCGCCGGAATGATCCCCGCCGCGCCATTGGTCGGTGCAGTCACCATGCGCCCACCCGCGGCGTTTTCTTCGTTGACCGCCAGGGCGAACAGGTTGACCCACTCCATGGCGCTCAAGGTCGAGCCGATCACATTGGGCTTGTTCAGTTCTTGAAGGCTGCGGTGCAGTTTGGCCGCGCGACGACGCACGTTCAGGCCACCGGGCAAGATGCCTTCGTGCTTGAGGCCTTGTTCCACGCAATCCTGCATGGCATGCCAGAGCGTCATCAGGCCGGCGCGGATGTCCTCTTCGCTGCGCCAGACCTTCTCGTTGGCCAGCATCAACTCTGCAACGCGCAAGTTGTGCTGCTTGCAGAGGTTGAGCAGTTCGGCGGCACTGGAGAAGTCGTAAGGCAGTACGGTGCGATCCAGATCGACCACGCCGCTGGAAGCCTGTGCCTCATCAACGACAAAGCCGCCGCCGATGGAATAGTAGGTGTCGCGATGCAGCTCGCCGTCATCGCCTTCGACGATCAGCGTCATGGCGTTAGGGTGGAACGGTAGGTTCTCGTCGATCAGGCGCATGTCCCGGGCCCAGATGAACGGGACCGACAAACGACCGTCGAGCAACAGCGTGTGGGTTTCGCGCAGGGTTTCGATGCGAATGCCGATTTGCGACGGATCGATCGCGTCCGGCCACTCGCCCATCAGGCCCATGATCACTGCGTTGTCACTGCCGTGACCGATGCCGGTGGCCGACAACGAACCATAAAGCTGAACTTCGACGCGCCGTACTTGCTCCAGAAGACCCTGCTCACGCAAACCTTGCACGAACAACGCCGCGGCGCGCATAGGCCCCACGGTGTGCGAACTGGAAGGGCCGATGCCGATTTTGAACAGGTCGAAAACACTGATAGCCATTACTGCCGAACTCCTGGATGTGCCAACTCCAGACGCAAAAGCGCCCAGTGACGGAGCTGCTACGCTCAAGCTGCAATCCGCCGAGATGGCCGCATCATCAGGCTTTTGTCATGTCGTTCGACGTCTCACACCGACGCACTCATGCCCACTAACGCCGCGTGTCTTTTACGTCGCGTTTTCGCCGTTTTTTTGCGGATCAGAGAGGCAAAGAGGGCCGAAAAAATCTGTAAACGACGTCACCGACACTGGATGCGACCATCCCTGTACTGGTTACGACGCCCCCTGTAGGCGTCAGATTTTCACTGGTACATGATCGTATCGACTCGATTGCAAGGCACCGTGGTAGAGATGTCTCCAAAACGCCATCCAACCGCAACCTATAAGTGCGGTGGTCCAGTCGGAACACTGCCAAAAAAAACACCAAGGAGTCGCCCCTTATGAAAGGTTCCCCGTCGTTGTTGTTGGCCGCCATGCTGAGTCTGCCGTTACTGGCTCAAGCCGCCGAACCGGCTCAATGCAGTACCGTAAACTTCTCCGATGTCGGCTGGACTGACATTACCGTCACTACCGCCACCACCAGCGTCGTTCTCGATGCCCTCGGCTACAAGACCAAAACCACGATGATTTCCGTACCGGTGACCTACAAGTCCCTGGCCGACGGCAAGAACATGGACGTATTCCTGGGTAACTGGATGCCGACCATGGAAAACGACATCAAGGCCTACCGCGATGCCGGCACCGTGGAGACCGTGCGCGCCAATCTGGAAAACGCAAAATACACACTCGCGGTGCCCGAAGAGTTGTATAACAAAGGTCTGAAAGATTTCGCCGATATCGCCAAGTTCAAGAAAGAACTCGACGGCAAGATCTACGGTATCGAACCAGGCAACGACGGCAACCGCCTGATCCAGAGCATGATCGACAAGAACGCCTTCGGCTTGAAAGACGCCGGCTTCAAGGTGGTCGAGTCCAGCGAGGCCGGCATGCTCTCGCAAGTCGATCGCGCCCAGCGCCGCAACACCGCCGTGGTGTTCCTGGGCTGGGAACCACACCCGATGAACACGCGTTTCAAGATGAAGTACCTGACCGGCGGCGACGATTTCTTTGGCCCCAACTTCGGTCAGGCAACCATCTTCACCAACACCCGCAAGGGTTACGCTCAGGAATGCAGCAACGTAGGACAGTTGCTGAAAAACCTGGTGTTCACCCTCGACATGGAAAGCACGCTGATGGGCAACGTCCTGGACGACAAAATGAAGCCTGACGCGGCCGCCAAGGCCTGGCTGAAAAAGAATCCACAGGTGCTCGATACCTGGCTCGCTGGCGTGACCACCATTGACGGTAAACCAGGCCTGGAGGCCGTGAAAACCAAGCTCGCGCAGCCTTGAATTAGGAAGCATCGCTTACGCCGGGCGAGTTCGCTCGCCCGGGCTGTTTATTTCCTTGCATGCGGACGTTCACTACCATGCTGATTGATCAGAAAATACCTTTAGGCCAGTACATCGCGGGCTTCGTTGAATGGTTGACGCAAAACGGCGCCAACACCTTCGACGCAATCGCCGTGTCACTGGAAACGATGATCCACGGCGTGACTTTTGCGCTGACCTGGTTCAACCCGCTGGCATTGATCGGCCTCATCGCGCTACTGGCACACTTCATTCAACGAAAGTGGGGCCTGACCGTTTTTGTCATCGCCTCCTTCCTGCTGATCCTCAATCTGGGGTACTGGCAGGAAACCATGGAAACCCTCGCCCAGGTGTTGTTCGCCACCCTGGTCTGCGTGTTGATCGGCGTGCCGTTGGGCATCGTCGCCGCGCACAAACCGATGTTCTACACAGTGATGCGGCCGGTGCTCGATCTGATGCAGACCGTGCCGACCTTCGTGTACCTCATTCCTACCCTGACCCTCTTCGGTCTGGGTGTGGTCCCGGGTCTGATTTCTACGGTGGTGTTCGCGATTGCCGCACCTATCCGCCTGACTTACCTGGGTATTCGCGATGTTCCGCAGGAACTGATGGACGCCGGCAAAGCCTTCGGCTGCTCGCGCCGTCAACTGCTTTCACGGATTGAACTGCCCCACGCCATGCCAAGCATCGCGGCCGGTATCACCCAGTGCATCATGCTGTCGCTGTCGATGGTGGTGATCGCGGCACTGGTGGGCGCTGACGGCCTGGGCAAACCCGTGGTCAACGCACTGAACACTGCTGATATCGCCCTGGGCTTCGAAGCGGGCCTGGCGATCGTACTGCTGGCGATCATGCTCGACCGTATCTGCAAACAACCCGAAGCCAAAGTAGGGGGTGACGCATGAGCATTATTCGCTTCGAAGACGTCGACGTAATCTTCTCCAAAGACCCGCGCGAGGCCTTGAAACTCCTCGACCAGGGCATGACCCGCGACCAGATCCTGAAAAAGACCGGGCAGATTGTTGGCGTCGAAAAGGCCAGCCTGGATGTCGAAAAAGGTGAAATCTGCGTACTGATGGGCCTGTCCGGCTCCGGCAAGTCCAGCTTGCTGCGCTGCATCAACGGCCTCAACACCGTTAGCCGCGGCAAGTTGTTCGTCGAGCACGAAGGCAAGCAGATCGACATCGCTTCCTGCACCCCGGCAGAACTGAAAATGATGCGCACCCAGCGCATTGCGATGGTGTTCCAGAAGTTCGCCCTGATGCCTTGGCTGACCGTTCGCGAGAACATCAGCTTCGGTCTGGAAATGCAGGGTCGTCCGGAGAAGGAACGGAAAAAACTGGTCGATGAAAAACTTGAGCTGGTGGGCCTGACCCAGTGGCGCAACAAGAAGCCGGACGAGCTCTCCGGTGGTATGCAGCAACGTGTGGGCCTGGCCCGCGCGCTGGCGATGGATGCCGATATTTTGCTGATGGACGAACCGTTCTCGGCCCTCGACCCGCTGATCCGCCAAGGCCTGCAAGACGAACTGCTGGAACTGCAAAGCAAGCTGAACAAAACCATCGTGTTCGTGAGCCACGACCTCGATGAAGCGCTGAAACTCGGCAGCCGTATCGCGATCATGAAAGACGGCCGGATTGTTCAGTACAGCAAGCCAGAAGAGATCGTGTTGAACCCAGCGGACGATTACGTGCGGACCTTTGTCGCCCACACCAATCCGCTGAACGTACTGTGCGGCCGCAGCCTGATGCGCACCCTGGACAACTGCAAACGCATCAACGGTTCGGTATGCCTCGATCCGGGCGGTGATTCCTGGCTGGACCTGGCCGAAGGCAACACCATCAAAGGCGCACGCCAGAACGGCGCGAGCCTGGACTTGCAGAACTGGATTCCCGGGCAAGCGGTTGAAGGCTTGGGTCGTCGTCCAACACTGGTGGACTCGAACATCGGCATGCGCGATGCGCTGCAGATTCGATATCAGACGGGTAATAAGCTGGTCCTGCACGACAACAACAAGGTTGTCGGGATTCTGGGTGACAGCGAGCTGTATCACGCACTGCTCGGCAAGAACCTGGGGTAAGGCAACACACACAAAAACGCCGCGAGATGATCGCGGCGTTTTTGTTTATCGAGATATCGGGTCGAATGTGTATCGACCCTGGTGGCCCCATCGCGAGCAAGCTCAGCTCCTACAGGTGTTGCGCCGTTCCTGTAGGAGCAAGGCTTGCCCGCGATGAACGCGACGCGGTGTCACTGAAACACCGCATCACCTCAATTTTCAGCTATAAACCCGGCCAAGGAGCTGCCGATGGCTTTCAAACTGATCGAGCACGTCACGGGTGATCTGATCCTGAGTGAAGCCCATCAAGTCGTAGTCCTGGCTGCCGTTATGCAGGTACACCTCGGCGCGGTAGTAACGTGCGCGCGGTTCATCAGCGCTTTCAGCAGACACCGTGTCACTCGCCGCCGCCAGATAACCGTCCAGGCTCACTTCGTAGACAAAAGGGTTGCCCTCTTCCATCTCGATCCGCACGCCCATGCAGCGTTTCGACTTGCCCAACAACGTCTGCACATCCAGACCCTGAGTGCGCAATTGCACAGCTGCATCTTCCAGTGCCGGGCTGACTTGCTTGTCCATGAAACGCTGAACAATCGACTGATTCGGCTGCAAGTCCAGCTGCGTCAAACGCTCGCTGAAACCACGACGACCACGGGCTGCGAGCTCCGCTTGTTCCTGTTCGATTTGCACGTCCTGGCGCATCGCCTTGTGCAAGCCGAACATGAAGAACACCAGCACCACCGAGAACGGCAGACCGGCCAGCACCACCATGGTTTGCATGGCTTCGAAGTTACCGGCGAACAGCAGGCCGATGGTCACCAGCGTGATCACCGCCGACCAGAAGATCCGCAGCCAGTTCGGGGCGTCTTCGTCGACGTTACCGCCCTTGCACGAAAGGTTGGCCATCATCACCGCGCCGGAATCCGCCGGGGTCAGGAACAGCACGAAACCGACAAAGATCGACACGCCGATCACGATCTTCGACGCCGGGTAGTGCTCAAGCAGTTGGTAGATCGCCATCGACGGCTGTTCCAGCGCCGTTTTGCCGAGTTCCACCGCCCCGTGGTTCATCACCAGGTCCAGGGCCGAGTTACCAAAGATCGACAGCCACGCCAGGGTGAAGCCCAGCGGAATCAGCAGCACGCCGGCCACCAGTTCACGCACCGTGCGACCACGGGAAATACGCGCGATGAACATACCTACGAATGGCGCCCAGGAAATCCACCAGGCCCAGTAGAACAGGGTCCACAGGCCCAACCAGCGTTCGGATTTGGCGTTGTCGGCTTCATACACATAGAGGTCGAAAGTCTTCAACACCACGCCGTTCAGGTAGTCACCGATGTTCTGCACGAAGCCGTTAAGCAGGTGCAGGGTCGGGCCGAACAGCAGGACGAAAATCAACAGACCACTGAACAGCACAATGTTCAGGTTGGACAGACGGCGAATGCCGTTTTCCACGCCGGACACGGCAGCGATGGTCGCCACGGTGCTCATCACGATGATCACGATCAGCAGGTTGGTGTTGTTGTGTTCCATGCCGAACAGGTTTTCCAGCCCCGACGACACTTGCAGCGAACCAATCCCCAGGTTCGTCACCAGACCCAGCAGGGTCACGAACATGCCGAAGCCGTCCACCGCATGACCGGCCGCGCCTTTGACCCAACGCTCGCCGACCAGCGGATACAGCGCCGAACGCAACGCCAGCGGCTGGTTATGACGGTAAGCAAAATAAGCAACGGCCAGGCCGACCAATGCGTAGATCGCCCAGCCATGCAGGCCCCAGTGCAGGAACGTCAGCTGTACAGCCTGACGTGCGGCAAGGTTGCTGCCGGCCACGCCTTCCGGCGGATTGAAGTAGTGGTCCAGCGGCTCGGAAGCACCGAAGTACAACAACGAGATGCCGATACCCGACGAGAACAGCATCCCCGCCCAGGCGCCGTAGCTGAAGTCCGGGGTGTCGTCCTTGCTGCCCAGTTTGAGCTTGCCGTAGGACGAAAACGCCAGGCCAACCACAAAAACCAGATAAGCGGCGATCACCACCATGTAGTACCAGCCGAAGCTGCGGGACAACCAGGCCTGGGCAATACCGAGCAATCTGCCGGCCTCTTGCGGGGCGATGATCAGAATGGCGGTCAACAACAGGATCAACGCGGTAGAGGTGTAGAACACCCAACCGTTGACCGTCACCTTCTCGGGTGGGGTCTTTATTAGAGAGGCAGAACTCATGGCACAGATGCTCCAGGCAGTGCGAGAGAAAAACACAAGGCAACGCGTTACCCGACCAATCGCTTAGTTGGCAGCCGACCAGCGGGTGATATAAAGACAGCCCGAAAAAAGCCCGAAGCCCGGGAGCGCCAATGCGCGTGGGTTTCGAGCGTTTTCGGATGTCGTTTTTCCGCCAACTACATGTAGGAAAAACCTGTAGGCAGCGACGAATTGTCGCAGATCTTATTCTTTGTTGATTGAACGTTCAATCAAAACAAAATAGACTGGCCTTCAATCCGATAGACGTTTCACGTCCGCCGGAAGGCCTAAGGAGATGTGCAAGATGCCCAAGGTCGGTATGCAACCCATCCGCCGCCAGCAATTGATCGAAGCCACATTACTGGCCGTCGATCAGGTCGGCATGGGGGACGCCAGCATTGCGCTGATCGCCCGTTTGGCCGGTGTCTCGAATGGCATCATCAGTCACTATTTTCAGGACAAGAACGGCCTGATCGCTGCCACGGCGCAGTATCTGATGAGTGTCCTCAGCGAGAACGTCACCGCGCGCCGTCAGGCGCTGGAGGACAGCAGCCCGCGGGCGCACCTCCAGGTGATTATCGAAGGCAACTTCGACGCCAGCCAGGTCAATGGCCCGGCAATGAAAACCTGGCTGGCCTTCTGGGCCACCAGCATGCACCACCCGTCTTTGCACAGGTTGCAGCGGATCAACGATCACCGTCTGTATTCCAACCTGTGCTGCCAGTTCCGCCGTGTATTGCCGCTCGAAGACGCGCGCAGTGCAGCCCGCGGTCTGGCAGCCCTCATCGACGGTTTGTGGTTGCGCGGCGCGCTGTCGGGAGATGCTTTCGACACCGGGCAAGCGCACCAGATCGCTTACGAATACATGGATTTCCAACTGGCCAAGCAGGTGAGTTAGAGCACACAGAACCGCTCAGCACCTGAACTGCCACTGACCAGCGTTGCCCAAGCTATAAGGCACGCCCGGTGGTTACCGCCAACCAACTTATGCTCTTGCGAGGACTATATGGCCCGTTTCGAACTGCAAAAACTTTACATCGATGGCGGCTACAGTGACGCCAGCAGCGACGCCACCTTCGAAGCCATCAACCCGGCTAACGGTGAAGTCCTCGCAACCGTACAACGTGCGACCCAGTCAGACGTTGAGCGCGCTGTAGTCAGCGCCGAAAAGGGCCAGAAAATCTGGGCCGCAATGACCGCCATGGAGCGTTCGCGCATCCTGCGTCGTGCCGTCGACATCCTGCGCGAGCGCAACGATGAACTGGCTGCCCTGGAAACCCTGGACACCGGCAAGTCGTTCTCCGAAACCAAGTACGTCGACATCGTCACCGGCGCTGACGTGCTGGAGTATTACGCAGGTCTGGTGCCGGCCATCGAAGGCGAGCAAATTCCGCTGCGCACCACTTCGTTCGTCTACACCCGTCGCGAGCCGCTGGGCGTCGTGGCCGGTATCGGCGCGTGGAACTACCCGATCCAGATCGCCCTGTGGAAATCCGCACCTGCCCTGGCGGCCGGTAACGCGATGATCTTCAAGCCAAGCGAAGTCACTTCCCTGACCACGCTGAAACTGGCCGAGATCTACACCGAAGCTGGCGTTCCGGCTGGCGTGTTCAACGTGCTGACCGGCAGCGGCCGTGAAGTCGGTACCTGGTTGACCGAGCACCCACGCATCGAAAAAATCTCCTTCACCGGCGGCACCGACACCGGCAAGAAGGTCATGGCCAGCGCTTCCGCCTCGTCGCTGAAAGACGTGACCATGGAACTGGGCGGCAAATCCCCGCTGATCATCTTCGACGACGCCGACCTCGATCGCGCCGCCGATACCGCGATGATGGCCAACTTCTACAGCTCCGGTCAGGTCTGCACCAACGGCACTCGCGTGTTCGTGCCGAGCCACCTGAAAGCCGCTTTCGAAGCCAAGATCGTTGAGCGCGTTGCGCGCATCCGCGTCGGCAACCCGGAAGATGAGAACACCAACTTCGGACCTCTGGTCAGCTTCGCCCACATGGAAAGCGTGCTGGGTTACATCGCCAAAGGTAAGGAAGAAGGCGCTCGCGTTCTCTGCGGCGGCAGCCGTCTGACCGAAGGCGAATTCGCCAAAGGCGCGTTCGTGGCACCGACCGTGTTCACCGACTGCACCGACGAGATGAACATCGTTCGCGAAGAAATCTTCGGCCCGGTGATGAGCATCCTGACTTACGAAACCGAAGAAGAAGTGATCCGTCGTGCCAACGACACCGAGTTCGGTTTGGCGGCTGGTGTTGTCACCAAGGACTTGAACCGCGCTCACCGCGTGATTCATCAACTGGAAGCCGGTATCTGCTGGATCAACGCCTGGGGCGAATCCGACGCCAAGATGCCGGTTGGCGGCTACAAGCAATCGGGTGTTGGTCGTGAGAACGGCATCAGCTCGCTGAACAACTTCACACGCATCAAATCGGTACAGGTCGAACTGGGCGATTACGCCTCGGTTTTCTAAGGCGATATCCGCTTCGCCTGCGAGGCCGTCATCGCCAGCAGGCTGGCTCCCACAGGAGTACGCATTCCAATGTGGGAGCCAGCCTGCTGGCGATCGAGTGCGCAGCACTCGTCAGGCCTGACCTGACCAACTTCAAAGAGGGTGCATTCAATGTCCCAAGAATTCGATTACATCATCATCGGTGCCGGCTCGGCCGGTAACACCCTGGCGACCCGTCTGACTGAAGACGAAGGCGTCACCGTCCTGCTGCTCGAAGCAGGCGGCCCGGACTACCGTTTGGACTTCCGCACGCAAATGCCGGCTGCTTTGGCGTTCCCGCTGCAAGGTCGTCGCTATAACTGGGGCTACGAAACCGATCCAGAACCACACATGGACGGTCGCCGGATGGAATGCGGTCGCGGCAAGGGCCTGGGTGGTTCCTCGCTGATCAACGGCATGTGCTACATCCGCGGCAACGCGATGGACTACGACAACTGGGCCAAACTGCCAGGTCTGGAAGACTGGGATTACCTGAACTGCCTGCCGTATTTCCGCAAGGCTGAAACCCGCGACATCGGCCCGAACGACTATCACGGTGGCGAAGGTCCGGTCAGCGTGACCACGCCAAAAGCCGGCAACAACCCGCTGTTCAACGCGATGGTTGAAGCCGGCGTTCAAGCCGGTTACCCGCGTACCGAAGACCTGAACGGTTACCAGCAGGAAGGTTTCGGTCCGATGGACCGCACCGTGACGCCGAACGGCCGCCGCGCCAGCACCGCTCGCGGTTACCTGGACATCGCCAAGAAGCGCTCGACCCTGACCATCGTCACCCACGCCCTGACCGACAAGATCCTGTTCGAAGGCAAGCGTGCGGTCGGCGTGCGTTACCTGATCGGCGCCGCTGAAGAGCGCGTTGAAGCCCGCGCCCGCAAAGAAGTGCTGCTGTGCTCCGGCGCCATCGCTTCGCCGCAGATTCTGCAACGCTCCGGTGTCGGCCCGGCCGAACTGCTGAACAAGCTCGACATCCCGGTGGTCCACGACCTGCCAGGCGTCGGCGAAAACCTGCAGGATCACCTCGAGCTGTACCTGCAATACGCCTGCACCCAACCGGTCTCGCTGTACCCGTCGCTGCTTTGGTACAACCAACCGGCCATCGGCGCCGAGTGGCTGTTCAACGGCACCGGCATCGGCGCCAGCAACCAGTTCGAAGCCGGCGGTTTCATCCGTACCCGTCCGGAATTCGATTGGCCGAACATCCAGTACCACTTCCTGCCGGTCGCAATTAACTACAACGGCAGCAACGGTGTGAAAGAGCACGGTTTCCAGGCGCACATGGGTTCCATGCGTTCGCCAAGCCGTGGTCGGATTCAGGCCAAGTCGAAGGATCCGCGCGAGTACCCGAGCATCCTGTTCAACTACATGGCCACCGAGCAGGACTGGCAGGAATTCCGCGACGGCATCCGCCTGACCCGTGAAATCATGCAACAGCCTGCACTGGACGCTTTCCGTGGCCGCGAAATCAGCCCGGGCATCGACGTGCAAACCGATGAGCAGCTCGACACGTTCATCCGCGAACACGCCGAAACCGCGTTCCACCCGTCCTGCTCGTGCAAGATGGGCACCGACGAAATGGCGGTGGTTGACGCTGAAGGTCGTGTGCACGGCATGCAGAGCCTGCGCGTGGTCGATGCCTCGATCATGCCGATCATCACCACCGGCAACCTGAACGCGCCGACGATCATGATCGCCGAGAAAATCGCCGACAAGATCCGTGGTCGCAAGCCATTGCCGCGTAGCAAGGCCGCCTACTTCGTGGCCGGTGATGCTCCGGTGCGTGGCAAGCCGTTGCGTGATGTGAGCCTTACCGCTCAGTAAAACCGTTACACCGAGGCGCGGCCAATCGCGAGCAGGCTCGCTCCCACAGTAGATCTCCAGTGAACACAGCATTTGTGAACACCCAAGATCAACTGTGGGAGCGAGCCTGCTCCGGGCGGCGTTCCGACGATGGGGCCCTGACAAACACCACACATCTCTCGGCTTTCCTTTTTCCTACGCCGATCCAAGCTTGATCCTACCCCCCACGCAGGCCTAATCTAGCGCCACGCCAACGTTTCACCCCCCTCGCAACATCGATACACCGCCACTCCATACCAAGGAGGTTCCCGAATGTTCGATTTCCACCCCCAGCTCAAGCAGCGTTTTGCTGCTTTGCGCACGGGCGCTGAATTCTTTTCGCTGCGTTATGTGCGCGAGTCCGGCCAGTACCTGTCGGTGCGCAAGAATGTCGCCGAACCTCCCAGCCTGAGCCGTGACGAAGGCGCGATGCTGACCGTTCGGGTCAACGGCGTCGAAGCCTACGCCGCGACCAATGACCTGTCGCAATCCGGCCTGCAAGCGGCGCTGGAACGAGCCGAGCAGCAAGCCCGCCGACTCAAGCCCCACGCCCTGCTCGACCTGCGCGAGCAAGCCGTTTCCAGCGACCGCGCCGATTACTTTTCGCCGAACCTCGACCAGCCCTTCCCGTCCCTGAGTGATTGCTACCAACTGCTCGGTGCCGAATCCGCGTCCGTGCCCAAGGACGAGCGACTGGTGAACTGGCAGGTGAGCATCGGCATCACTAACGTCGAGCAGATCTACCTCAACAGCGCCGGCGCCGAACTGCGCCAGGCCCAGCGGTTCGTCTACCCGAGCGTGGACGTCACCGCCTACGACGGCAATGACAGCCAGACCCGTACCTTGGGCCGCGAAAATTTCGGCCAACAAGGCGGCTTCGATGTGATCAGCCGCTGCGGCCTGGTCGGCGCCGGTCCGAAAATCGCCGATCAGGCGCTGCAGTTGCTGCTGGCGCCGAACACCCCGCAAGGCCCGCGCGACCTCCTGTTGATGCCGGACCAGATGATGCTGCAGATCCACGAGTCCATCGGTCACCCGCTGGAACTGGACCGCATCCTCGGTGACGAGCGCAATTACGCCGGTACCAGTTTCGTCAAGACAGAAGACTTCGGCAGCCTGCAATACGGCTCCAAACTGCTGAACGTGACCTTCGACCCGGACATCCCCGAGCAGCTAGCCAGCTATGGCCATGACGACGACGGTACTGCCGCGAGCAAACAATTCCTGATTAAAGAAGGCTTGCTGCTGCGCCCATTGGGCGGCGCGCTGTCGCAATTCCGTGCCGGTATGGAAGGCGTCGCCAACAGCCGCGCCTGCGGTTGGAACCGTCCGCCTATCGACCGCATGGCCAACCTGAACATCGAGGCCGGCGATCAACCGCTGGAGCAGATGATCGGCAACATCGAGCACGGCATCTTGATGAGCACCAACCGCTCTTGGTCCATCGACGATGCGCGCAACAAATTCCAGTTCGGCTGTGAATGGGGCCAACTGATCGAAAACGGCGAACTCAAAGGCGTGGTCAAGAACCCCAACTACCGGGCGATTTCCGCGCAGTTCTGGAAAAACCTCAGCGCCGTTGGCGATGCCAACTCCGTCAAGGTCCTGGGCACACCGAACTGCGGCAAAGGCGAGCCGAACCAGGTGATCCGAGTCGGCCATGCCTCGCCGGCCTGTGTATTCAGCAATGTGGATGTGTTTGGGGGAGATGCCTGATGAGCACTTCAAAAAATCAGGCCGATGCGTTCAAGGCCTTGGTCAATTGGCTGCGCGACGCGATTCGCGAGCCGGAGCAATTCACTCTAAGTTACGCCGCGGAATCGTCGGCCTTCGTGCGCTTCAACCACGCCAAGGTCCGTCAGGCCGGGCAGGTGCAGCAGGCGAGCGTCGGTTTCAAACTGATCAACGACGGCCGGCATGCCGACCTGAACATCACACTTTCCGGTGATGCTGAAGTCGATGTTCAGCGTCTGGCCGAAGGTCTGCAACAGCTGCGCGAAACCTTGCCGCTGCTGCCGCAAGATCCGTACCTGTTGCTCAACCACAACGGTTGGCAGAGCAAGAATGTTCAAGATCATCCGCTGCCGGACACCGAGCAGGTGGTCGCTGAAATCACCCAGGCGGCCGAAGGGCTGGACCTGGTGGGTTTCTACGCCGCCGGCCCGATCAGTCGCGGTTTCGCCAGTTCTTCGGGCGCGTTCGGCTGGCATCAGGCCAACAGCTTCAACTTTGATTTCAGCCTCGTCCATGACAACGGCCAAGCGGTGAAAGCCAGTTACGCCGGGCACGACTGGAGCAGCGAAGGGTTTGCCAAGCGCTTTGCGCAGGCACGCGAGCAGTTGGCGTTCCTCGGCAGACCGCAACACATCCTGGCGCCGGGTCAGTATCGCGCCTATCTGGCACCAGCAGCCTTGGGAGAAATCATGGACATGCTGGGCTGGGGCGGTTTCTCGGCGCAGTCGATTGCCAGCAAAAACAGTCCGCTGCAGAAGCTTTACGCGGGCGACAGTGCGCTCAGCCCGTTGGTGTCGGTGGATGAAAAGGTCAGCGGTTCGTTGAGCCCGGCATTCTCCGGCGAAGGTTATCCGCGCAACGATCTGGGGTTGATCGTCAACGGCAAGGCCGGCGCGCAGATGGTCAGTTCACGCAGTGCAGCCGAGTACGGCCTGACCGCCAACGGCGCCAGCGGCGGTGAAATGCCAAACGCGGTGAACATGGCGGCCGGTACGTTGCCTGATGCAGAGATTCTCAAGCAACTGGGCACGGGCTTGTACATCAGCAACCTGTGGTACCTGAACTACTCCGATCAGCCGGCGGCACGCCTGACCGGCATGACGCGGTTTGCGACCTTCTGGGTCGAGAACGGCGAGATTCAGGCGCCGGTGAGTACGATGAGGTTTGATGACAGTGCCTACAGTTTGCTTGGATCGCAGCTGGAAGCGTTGACCGAGGAGCGGGAGCTGATGTTGTCGGCCAGCACCTACAGCCAGCGGGCCACCGCGTCGGCGTTGTTGCCAGGGGCGCTGATCAGCAAACTGACCTTGACCCTTTAAACACATCACCCCAGTACACAGGGGATCCTGTGGTGAGGGGATTCTGTGGCGAGGGGATTTATCCCCGTTCGGCTGCGAAGCAGTCGTAAATTCGGCAAATGCGGTCTGTCTGATAAACCGCGTGTGCCAGTTTTTGGGGCTGCTGCGCAGCCCAACGGGGATAAATCCCCTCACCACAGAACCCCCTCCCCACAGAGGTCAGTGCCAGCCTTGACCTTGCATTAATTTCAACCCACAAGAGGTCCCATGCCCAACCGCCCGCCTCTCGACGCTGTCACCACCCGCTGGGTGCCGTGGGTTGTCGCCATCGCGTTCTTCATGCAATCCCTCGACGGGACCATCCTCAACACCGCCCTGCCCGCCATGGCCCGAGACCTGGCCGAAGACCCGCTGCGCATGCAGGGCGTGATCATCGCCTACATGCTCACCGTCGCCTTGCTGATCCCTGCCTCGGGCTGGATCGCCGACCGTTTCGGCACCCGGAAAATCTTCTTCGGCGCGATCCTGCTGTTCAGCCTCGGCTCGTTGCTCTGCGCACTGTCGAGCACCCTGAGCCTGCTGATTGGCGCACGGGTGATTCAGGGCCTGGGCGGCGCGCTGATGTTGCCGGTCGGGCGGTTAGTGGTGCTACGCGCCTACCCTCGCTCGGAACTGGTGCGGATCATGGGCTTCATCACCATCCCCGGATTGCTCGGCCCGTTGCTCGGCCCGACTATGGGCGGCTGGATGGTGGAATACCTGACCTGGCACTGGATCTTCCTGATCAACCTGCCGGTCGGCGCCGTCGGCTGCTACGCGGTGTGGAAATTCATCCCCGACCTGCGCGGCACCGAACGCACCCGCTTCGATAGCCTGGGCTTTTTACTGTTCGGCGCGGCGATGGTGCTGATCACCATCGCCATGGAAGGTCTCGGCGAATTGCACCTGCCGCACTTGCGCGTGATGTTGCTGCTGTTCGGCGGTATGGCCTGTCTGGCGGCGTATTGGTTGCGGGCCGGACACATCGAAAATCCGCTGTTCGCACCGTCGCTGTTCAAGACCCGGACGTTTGCCGTGGGCATCCTCGGCAACCTGTTCGCCCGACTGGGCAGCGGCGCCCTGCCGTTTCTCGTGCCGTTGCTGCTGCAAGTGGCGCTGGGTTATTCGCCGTCCCAGGCCGGGATGAGCATGTTGCCGCTGGCGGCGGCAGCGATGGTCGCCAAGTCGGTGGCGCGACCGCTGATCGAACGTCTGGGCTATCGCATCGTACTGACCGGCAATACGCTGGCGCTGGGGTTGATGCTGGCGAGCATGGGCCTGGTGAGCGAGCAAACGCCGTACTGGCTGCTGTTGGTGATGCTATCGATTCTGGGGGCGATCAACTCGTTGCAGTTCACCGCAATGAACACCGTAACCCTGATCGACCTCGACGACGCCAGCGCCAGCAGCGGCAACAGCCTGCTGTCGGTGGTCGCGCAATTGTCCCTGAGCCTTGGCGTTGCCTGTGCCGGCGCCTTGCTTGGCGGCTTCACGGCGGAGATCGGCAACGACGGCGTGGACACGGTTTTGGGCGCGTTCCAGCTGACCTTTGTAACGGTCGGGATCATGGCGATGCTGGCTGCAACGATCTTCTCGCAGCTTTCACCGAAGGATGGCCGACGGATGGTCAGCCGCGAACACGATATAGAGCACTGATCCGTAGCAGCTGCCGAGGCACGAGGCTGCGTTGCGTGTCCGCAGGACCGCCCTCGGGGGCCGCTTCGCTGCCCAACGGGGATAAATCCCCTCACCACGGCCTCGCGGGCTCGACAGCTGCTACACGCTACTCGTCCAGAACTTGCAGGTAGAGCGAGCGAGGCTGGTACACTGCGCGACATTTTGTTTTGCAGGCCAGTCCCGTGACCACCATCGCCACCGCTTTTAATACTTTGCCGCTGTCCGCCGCCATGCTGGCTAACCTCGACTCTTTGGGTTATGCCGAGATGACGCCGATCCAGGCGCAAAGCTTGCCGGTGATCCTCAAGGGGATGGACCTGATCGCCCAGGCCAAGACCGGCAGCGGCAAGACCGCCGCCTTCGGTATCGGCCTGCTGAACCCGATCAATCCGCGCTTCTTCGGTTGCCAGGCGCTGGTCATCTGCCCGACGCGTGAGCTGGCTGACCAGGTCGCCAAGGAACTCCGTCGTCTGGCCCGAGCCGAAGACAACATCAAGATTCTGACCTTGTGTGGCGGCGTATCCTTCGGCCCGCAGATCGGCTCTCTGGAGCATGGCGCGCACATCATCGTCGGCACCCCGGGCCGCCTTCAGCAGCACCTGCGCAAGGGTTCGCTGATTCTCCATGGTCTGAACACGCTGATCCTCGACGAAGCCGACCGCATGCTCGACATGGGTTTCTACGATTCCATCGAAGAAATCATTGCCCAGTGCCCGGAACGTCGCCAGACCCTGCTGTTCTCCGCCACGTACCCGACGGGCATCAAGCAGTTGGCCGCGAAGTTCATGCGCAACCCTCAGATCGTGAAGGCCGAGGCGTTCCACGACGACACGCAGATCGAGCAGCGCTTCTACGAGATTTCCCCGGAAGAGCGCATGGACGCCGTGGTCAAAGTCCTCGCGCATCATCGTCCGGCGTCCACCGTGGCATTCTGCTTCACCAAGCAGCAGGTGCAGGAAACCGTTGATCACCTGACCTCCAAAGGCATCTCCGCCGTCGGCCTGCATGGCGATCTGGAACAGCGTGACCGTGACCAGGTACTGGCCATGTTCGCCAACCGCAGCACCTCGGTGCTGGTGGCTACCGACGTCGCCGCGCGCGGTCTGGACATCGATGCGCTGGACATGGTGATCAACGTCGAACTGGCCCGTGATTCGGAAATCCACATCCACCGTGTTGGCCGTACCGGTCGTGCGGGTGAGAAAGGTATTGCGATCAGCCTGGTCGCACCGTCCGAAGCGCACCGCGCCCAAGCCATCGAGCTACTGCAGAATTCGCCGTTGAGCTGGGATCAGCTGGACAACCTCAAATCCCAGGGCGGCGCACCGCTGCTGCCGGTGATGAGCACATTGGTCATCGGCGCTGGCCGTAAAGACAAGGTGCGTCCGGGCGACATTCTTGGCGCACTGACGGGCGATGCGGGTATTCCGGGCGCTCAGGTCGGCAAGATCGCGATTTTCGATTTCCAGGCCTATGTGGCTGTTGAACGCGGAATCGCCAAGCAAGCCTTGCAGCGTCTGAATGACGGCAAGATCAAAGGCCGTTCGCTGCGCGTGCGTATCCTGTAAGAACAGCGCAACTCCCCCTGTGGGAGCGAGCCTGCTCGCGAATGCAATTTGTCAGTCGGCCTATAGGCTGACTGACACACCGCTTTCGCGAGCAGGCTCGCTCCCACATTAGTTTTGTGGTGAAACAGAGAGGACACCGTTTTGCGCTCTACCGAAGTCGTGATCATTGGCGCTGGCGCCGCAGGTTTGATGTGTGCGCTGACCGCCGCCGGGCGCGGGCGCAAGGTGATGTTGCTCGACCATGCGAACAAGGCCGGCAAGAAGATCCTGATGTCGGGCGGTGGCCGCTGCAATTTCACCAACATGTACACCGAACCGAGCAATTTCCTCTCGCAGAACGAGCACTTCTGCAAATCCGCCCTGGCCCGCTACACCCAGTGGGATTTCATCGGCATGGTCGCCAAACACGGCGTGCCGTACCACGAGAAGAAACTCGGCCAGCTGTTCTGCGATAACAAATCCAGCGACATCCTTGAAATGCTGCTCAACGAGTGCGATCAGGTCGGCGTCAGCCTGCACCTGGACACCTCGATCCAGCACATCGAGAGAATGGAAAGCGGCTACCTGCTGCAAACCACCCTCGATCAGATCACATGCGAATCCCTGGTCATCGCCACGGGCGGCTTGTCGATCCCGACGCTGGGTGCGACCGGTTTCGGTTATCAGGTGGCCAAACAGTTCGGCCACGACTTGCTGCCGACCCGCGCCGGGCTGGTGCCGTTCACCATCACCGATCAGCTCAAGGAGCTTTGCACCGAACTGTCCGGTACGTCGGTGGATTGCCTGGTGAGCTGCAATGACCAGAGTTTCCGCGAGAACATCCTGTTCACTCACCGCGGCCTCAGTGGTCCGGCAATTTTGCAGATTTCTTCGTTCTGGGAATCCGGCGACACGGTTGAGATCAATCTGATGCCGGACCACGACGTGCCGAGCTGGCTGCAACAACAGCAAACCGAACGTCCGAACAGCGAGCTGAAAACCCTGCTGGGGGAAATCTTCACCAAGAAGATGGCCAACCTGCTGGCAGACAACTGGTTCGTCTCCAAACCGATGAAGCAGTACACCCACGCGGAAATCGCCGACATCGCCGACAAACTGGCGAGCTGGAAAGTGGTGCCGGCCGGCACTGAAGGCTATCGCACCGCTGAAGTGACATTGGGCGGCGTCGATACCAACGAGGTGTCGTCCAAGACCATGGAATCGCTGAAAAGCCCCGGCCTGTATTTCATCGGTGAAGTGCTCGACGTCACCGGGCATCTGGGCGGTTTCAACTTCCAGTGGGCCTGGGCCTCCGGCTACGCTGCCGCGCAATACGTCTGATCGACCGCGTTATCTTTTCCCCCTGTAGGAGCCGAGCTTGCTCGCGATAGCGGTCTGACCGCCAACATCATTGTTGAATGTTAATCCGTCATCGCGAGCAAGCTCAGCTCCTACATTTAGGGAAGGCTCGCCAGGGAAGGAACAGATTTTGCTGTCAGATGTGATCGGCGCCATTGCGTCGGCGTCATTACTGGCTCAATTTAGCGTCATTGCCTCGGAAGGCCTTCGCACTTCATGTCATCGACCCCCTTTAGTCAGTCTCTGCGTCGCCTCTGGGCGCTGGATAAATTCAGCTACAGCGTGCGGGTATTCATCGCCCTGACCGGCAGCATGGCGCTGTGTTGGTACAAGGATGAAATGGGGCTGCTGATCCCGCTGTTCCTCGGGATCATCGCCAGCGCCCTGGCCGAGACCGACGACAGTTGGCAAGGCCGCCTTAACGCACTGGCCGTGACGCTGGTGTGCTTCAGCGTCGCCGCCCTCTCCGTCGAACTGCTCTTCCCCTATCCCATCGTCTTTGTCATCGCCCTGGCCCTGGCCAGTTTCGGCCTGACCATGCTCGGCGCCTTGGGTGAACGCTATGGCGCGATTGCCTCGGCGACGTTGATTCTGTCGGTCTACACCATGATCGGCGTGGACCAGCGCGGCGGTGCAGTCACCGATTTCTGGCACGAACCGGTGCTGCTGGTGGCCGGTGCGGCCTGGTACGGCTTGCTCTCGGTGCTGTGGCAGGCGATGTTTTCCAATCAGCCGGTGCAGCAAAGCCTGGCGCGGTTGTTCCGTGAACTGGGTTTTTACCTGAAGCTGAAATCGTCGCTGTTCGAGCCGATCCGGCAGATGGACGTGGAAGCGCGTCGACTGGAACTGGCGCAGCAAAACGGTCGTGTCGTGGCGGCACTGAACGCCGCCAAGGAAATCATCCTGCACCGGGTCGGCAATGGTCGACCGGGCTCGAAACTCAGCCGTTACCTGAAGCTGTACTTCCTCGCTCAGGACATCCACGAGCGCGCCAGCTCCTCGCACTACCCTTACAACGCCCTCGCCGATGCCTTCTTTCACAGCGATGTGATGTTCCGCTGCCAGCGCTTGCTGCGCCAACAAGGCAAGGCCTGCCGGGCGCTGGCCGAGTCGATTCAGATGCGCCAGCCGTTCATCTACGACGCGAGCTTCGCCGAAGCCCTGAGCGATCTGCACGCCTCCCTCGAACACTTACGCATTCAGAGCAATCCGGCGTGGCGCGGATTGCTGCGTTCGTTGCGGGCATTGGCGGCCAATCTCGGCACGCTCGATCGTTTGCTCAGCGACGCCAGCAACCCCGATGCCCTGGCGGACGCCACCGACAGCAGCCTGCTCGACCGTTCGCCCCGCAGCCTCAAGGACGTGTGGATTCGGTTACGCACGCAGCTGACACCGACGTCATTGCTGTTCCGTC
The DNA here is from genome assembly GCF_054897865.1 of Pseudomonas sp. LS2P72. Classification (NCBI taxonomy): domain Bacteria; kingdom Pseudomonadati; phylum Pseudomonadota; class Gammaproteobacteria; order Pseudomonadales; family Pseudomonadaceae; genus Pseudomonas; species Pseudomonas sp. LS2P72. Next base: position 1,013,053 of record NZ_CM142708.1, on the reverse strand, counting down.
ACGCACTGCGTTTGCCCCTGGCCCTGAGCATCGGCTACGGGATGGTGCATTTGATCCATCCGTCTCAGGGTTACTGGATCATCCTCACCACGCTATTTGTCTGCCAGCCAAACTACGGCGCCACCCGCCGCAAACTCGGCCAGCGGATCATCGGCACCGCCATCGGCCTGACCGTGGCCTGGGCGCTGTTCGATCTGTTTCCGAATCCCTTGGTCCAATCGTGCTTCGCAATCGCCGCCGGCGTGGTGTTCTTTATCAACCGCACCACCCGCTACACCTTGGCGACGGCCGCGATCACCTTGATGGTGCTCTTCTGCTTCAACCAGGTCGGGGATGGTTACGGGCTGTTCCTGCCGCGGTTGTTCGATACCTTGCTCGGCAGCCTGATCGCCGGGCTGGCGGTGTTCCTGTTCCTGCCGGACTGGCAGGGCCGACGCCTGAACAAAGTGCTGGCCAACACCCTGACCTGCAACAGCATTTACCTGCGCCAGATCATGCAGCAATACGCCGCCGGCAAAAGCGACGACCTGGCGTATCGCCTGGCCCGACGCAATGCGCACAACGCCGACGCGGCACTGTCGACGACGCTCGCCAACATGCTGATGGAACCGGGGCATTTCCGTAAGGAGGCGGATGTCGGGTTCCGCTTCCTGGTGCTGTCGCACACCTTGCTCAGTTATTTGTCCGGACTGGGCGCACACCGGGAAACCCAGCTACCGCCCGACGTGCGCGAGCATTTGATCGACGGTGCCGGGGTGAAACTGGCCGCCAGCATCGATGAAATTGCCCAAGGGTTGGCGAGCAAACTGCCGATTGCGATTCAAAGCGATGAGGAAGAGGCACTGGCCAATACGCTGGAACAGATGCCGGACGAACTTGATGAAGGCCAACGGCTGGTGCAGACGCAATTGGCATTGATGTGCCGTCAGCTTGGGCCATTGCGGACGTTGGCAGCGCACCTCATCAAGGAAACGAGTGAGGTTTGAGATCTGCGGTGTCGGGGCCGGCCCCTTCGCGAGCAGGCTCGCTCCCACAGGGATTACCTAAATCCTGTGGGAGCGAGCCTGCTCGCGATGAGGCCATCAGCAACACCACAAAGCTTACATCCCATGTTGCTTCATCAACCGCTGATAACTCCCATCCACTTTCATTGCCGCGATCTCGCGGTCGAAACCGGCGACGATCTGTTCATGCCTGGGGTTCTTCAGGCTGACCAGGATGTGCAGGCTGTTCTCGCTCAATGGCTTGGGCAAAAACTCCACGGCATTGCGCACCTTGGCTGATTCCCGGGCCAGGTAGTAACGCGCGACGTATTCGTCTTCCAGCGTCAATTTGACCCGGTTGGCGGCGACCATGCGCACCGCCATGGAAAAGCTGTGCACCGGGACTTTCTGCAGCGATACGTCGTCATCGAACTCTGGCGAATAGGCATAACCGCGCACCACCGCAATCGGGTAGGTATGCAGTTGTTGCAGGTTGTTGTATTCGATCGGCGTGTCTTTGCGCTTGAGAAAGCGCACTCGGTTGAGCAGGTATTCGCCGGAAAACTGGCCAAGTTTCGTACGATCTTCGGTGTACCAGGCGTTGACCAACACGTCGTATCGACCCTCGCCTACCCCCAGCAAGGCCCGCGCCCACGGCACTTGTTCAAAGTCACTGGCATAACCGGCCCGGGCCAGTGCTGTGCTGACGATGTCTGTGGCCAACCCACCGTTGACCAGCGTGGCGTCGGTAAAGGGCGGCCAGGCATCGGCGACCAATCGCAGCTTTTCCGCTGCCGCGCTTTGAGTCAGCAACAGCAACCCACTCAAAGCAAAGGCTCGATGCAATCGCGGCATGCTAGAAAATCCTTAGCGGGCGGGACGCCCGACGGCGCTTCATCCCAGATTACACAAACAAGACAAGGCCGAGCGAAATGAATGATGGCATTTTGGCCTTTGTCACAGATTTCTCTGCCATACAGACATCTTTCGCCTGGGCGCTTAGTATCGGAGCGACGATGTTCAAGGAGTGTGAAGATGACAATCGATTGGGTCTGCAAACACCACAGCGATCTGGGCAAAGAGCAGCTGTACGCCATTCTGCAGCTTCGTGCAGAGGTGTTTGTCGTTGAGCAGAAATGCGTCTATCAGGACATCGACGGCCAGGATCTGGAAGGTGACACCTGCCATTTGATGGCTTGGGACGGGGATCGGCTGGTGGCGTACCTGCGGTTGCTCGACCCGGAGTTGCAGGGTGGCGACGTGGTGATCGGGCGGGTGATCATTGCGCCTCAAGCGCGCGGTACAGGGCTTGGGCATGAGTTGATGGCGCAAGCGTTGAAACAGGCTGAAAAGCGCTGGCCTGAAGTACCGATCTATCTCTCGGCCCAGGCGCATTTGCAAGGGTATTACGCTCAATACGGATTTGTGGTGGCGGGCGAGGAATTTCTCGAGGATGACATTCCGCATATCGGGATGCGCCGGGTTTGAGACTTGCGACAGGCTCTGGAATCACCCCCTCACCCTAACCCTCTCCCCAAGGGGCGAGGGGACTGGCCGATGTGTTATGTAGAAAATTGGCGACTTGAACTACCGAGTCGAACTCAGGATTCGAAAGGCTTGAAGATCTGCTCCCTTTCCCCCTCTCCCCATTGGGGAGAGGGCTGGGGTGAGGGGGCGATCTAAAGCGAATCCAACAATCAGGGGTACTCAAGCACCGCTTTGATCTGCCGAAGATTGCGCTCGATCCATCCCCGATCTATCGCCCCCCACTCTCGAATCCGATAACGCCCGGCATGGTTGCGCGCACCCTCTTCCTGCTGAAACTCGCAAACAATGTCCAGATCCGCCAATGCTGCGATGGTGTCCTGCGCCGTACGCCGGGGCATGCCGGTGACTTCGGTCAACGCCGGGACGCTACTGGCCAACCCGCTATCAATCAGGTACGCCACGTACAACCGACGATAGAAGCTGCTCTTGGTCTTGCTTACATCCATCTAAACACTCCCGGTTGCGATATTTTGATCTCTATTGCATATCCCGCCACGTCAGGTACACCCGCACATCGAACTCCACCTGGTGATACCCCGGCAACATGTGTTCGCAAAGCTTGTAGAACGCCTTGTTGTGATCCGACTCTTTGAAGTGCGCCAGTTCATGCACCACGATCATTTTCAGAAACTCGGCAGGTGCATCCTTGAACAATGACGCAACCCGAATTTCTTTCTTGGCCTTGAGCTTGCCGCCCTGCACCCGGGATATCGCGGTGTGCAATCCGAGGGCGCGGTGGGTCAGGTCGAGGCGGTTGTCGAACAGCACCTTATCGATGGCCGGAGCGTTGCGCAGGTATTCCTGCTTGAGGTCCAGCGTATAGGTGTACAACGCCTTGTCGCTCTGTACCCGGTGTTTTTCCGGGTAACGCTGGCTCAGGTAATCGCCCAGCCGACCGTCGGCGATCAGCTGGCGCACTTGGTCCTGCAGCGCGGCGGGATAGGCCTGGAGGTATTTCAACGCGGTCATTGGGGCGGCAACACGATTCACCAAAAGGTCGCCAGTGTAGCGAATTCAGCCGGTCAGCGTGTTCCAGTCGAACGGCCGCACAAAGTCGCCGACGTCCTCGGCCATCATCGGCCGCGCGACCAGAAACCCTTGCACGTACTCGCAACCATTGGCTTGCAGCCACCGATATTGCGCAACGGTTTCCACCCCTTCGGCAATCACCAGCATCCCGTACTCCTTGCACAGCTCGATCACATTGCGCACCAGCGCCGCATCGCGTGAGGACTCCAGAAGCCGGCCAATCAAATGCCGGTCGAACTTGAGCGTATCCAACTCCAGATCCCGCAGATGAGACAACGAACACGGCCCGGAACCAAAGTCATCCAGGGCCACTCGCACACCCAGGTTACGCAGCAGGCGCAGCTGTTTACGGGTTTCCTCGGGGTTTTGCATCAAGGCCTCTTCGGTGACCTCGACTTCCAGATGACGCGCCTGCAAACCATGGCGCTCCAGCACCTGGCGCAACTCAGTGACCAGATTGGGCATGCCGAACTGCGTACTGCTCAAACTGACGCCCAGCACCAAATCGTCGGCAAACAAGGATTCCCAGGCTTTTCGCTGGCTGGCCCCTTGTTGATAGATCCAGCTGCCCAGGCGACTGATCAACCGCGCCTCTTCCAGCAATGGCAAAAACAGCCCCGGCGGTACATCGCCGACGCTCGGGTGCTGCCAGCGAATCAGCGCTTCGAACCCGCGAATCTGCCCATTGGCAATGGCCACCTGAGGTTGATACACCAAATTGAAATCACGGTTCTCGATCGCCGCGCGCACACTTTCTTCGAGCATCAGTCGCGAGCGTGCCCGGCCGTTCATTTCGTGATCGTAGTAACGATATTGCTGACGACCGGCGCGTTTGGCTTCATACATGGCGATGTCCGACGCGCGCAGCAAGCCGTCAAGATTGGAACCGCAATCCGGGTACGTCGCAATGCCGATACTGGCGCCCAACGCGATATCCAGACCATCGATCTGCTGACAGATCGACACCCGCTCAATCAGCTTCTCGGCAATTTTTGCCGCTTGCTCGGGGAACTCCAGATCCAGCAACGCGGTGAACTCATCACCGCCCATGCGCGCCAGAATATCGAAGGGCCGCAGACAGGCCTTCAACTGCTCGGACACCCACCGCAGCACCCGGTCGCCGGCATCGTGACCGAGGGAGTCGTTGACCCGTTTGAAGCCGTCGAGGTCCAGATACAGCAGCACCCAGGCGCTGTCGGAGCGGTCGCCACGCAGCAGCAGGTTTTCCGCCGTCTGGTAAAAGCCGCGACGATTTAGCAGCCCGGTCAATGGATCAGTAACGGCCTGGAACTCCAGTTGCTGATGCAGATGGCGCACCACCGACATATCCAGCACCGTCACCACCATCGCCTGTTGTTCGCTGGGCAACGGTGCGCAAGACAGCGCCACGGGCACCTGCTGGCCGGGTGCCGTACGCAGCGATGCATCATGCAGTCGCAGGGTTTCGCCACGTTTGTAACCGGCGAACAGCTCGGAGTCACCCCAGATCGGGATGTGCGGATTTTGCAGGAAATCCAGGAATTCTTTGCCTTGCAGGTCTTGCAACGTGGCATTGAGCAACCGCGACATCGCCGGATTGGCAAAGCGGATCAGACCGTCCTCACCGACCACCAGAATGCCTTCGGCGGCATTGTCGAGCACCGAAGCATTAAACGCGCGTGCGACCTCCAGATCGTGGCTCAGGCGCTGCAACGCACGGCGATTACGCTGATGCTCGAGCAGCGCCTGGACTTTGGGTTTGAGAATTTGCGGGTCGAACGGTTTGAACAGGTAATCCACCGCACCACTGGCATAGCCCTTGATCACGGCGTCCTGGGACTGTTCGTTGGCGGTAAGGAAAATGATCGGGGTGAGGCGGGTTCGTTGGCTGCCACGCATCAGGCGCGCCACTTCAAAACCGTCCATGCCCGGCATCTGCACATCCAGCAGCACCAGGTCGACATCGTGTTCAAGTAACAGACTGAGCGCCTCGAAGCCCGAGGCGGCGGTCATGACCTGCCAGTCCTGGCGCTGCAACAACGCGCGCATGCTGATCAGGTTTTCAGGGTAATCATCGACGATTAAAAGAATTGAGGGGCCTTCAGCTGGCGTGGGTTGCGCGCATTCCATGCTGCTTCTCTTATGCGGGACGTCAGGCCGGTTTCTCGTGAAAACCGGACAAATACTAAGCCTTCACTCTAGACCGGGTTCCGCAAAAGCAGAAGCTATCAGTACGCCATCATTTAACCAAAGCGTCCATTTGCCGACTAACGGTCGACGCCACAGGCCCCTGAAACCGGGAAAGATGGCCTTTTAACAGGATTTTGACGTCACCCGTTTGTCATTTACGCATTAACAAATTGAACTCCTGCGATTATAAGGATTGCCCCCAAGGTGCGTGCTAGAGCTTCTGGCACGTGCGTGCAGCAAAAAAATCCGTGGAAGCTTTTGTCTATGATCGATCTCGCAACCTGGAACCTCAGCGTTCCCGTCGGCAATCCGCCGTACACCGTTGAAACGTCAAAACTGGTGGATGGCTTCAAGGATAAATACTTCCACTCCGACACCGGCACCTTGTTTTTCTGGACCCCGGTCACCGGTTCTACAACTGAAAACGCAAAGTATCCCCGCACCGAACTTCGCGAAACCTACAGCAATGGCACCCTGAAAAACTGGCGCTACCCGGACGCCGACAACTCCCTGCGTGCCACCCTGGCGGTGAACCAGGTACCGACCTCGGGCAAGATCGTCATTGGCCAGATCCACGCCTATGAAAGCCAGAAGCCCATGGTGAAGCTCGAGTATCAGTACTCGACCAGCACGCAGTCAGGCAACATCGTCGCCAAGGTTCGTATGCGCCCTGATGACGATGACGCACGGACAATCACCCTTGCTACCGGGGTGAAACTGGATCGGGAGTTCAACTACCTCATCCACCTGAGCCCAGGCGGCGCGCTGGGCATCAGTGCGGCGGGCTACCAGTGGGACACCGAAATCAGCAAGACCTGGAGCGTCAAGCCGCTGTACTTCAAGGCCGGGGCGTATGTGCAGGACAACACCGGGTACACCAGCGAAGGCGGGAAAGTGACGTTCAGCAAGCTGGATATTGATCACGACAGATAACCCCCCACACTCCGGAACGCTCCCAAGAACAACTTGATCTCTGTAGCAGCTGCCGAGCCTGCGAGGCTGCGTCCGAGGACGAAGTCCTCGCAAGCCCGATGAACCCGGTCTTCCTGAATAAATGGGGTGTCAGATTTACGACCGCTGCGTCCGAACGCGACCGGTGAGCCGAACGCAGCCTCGCCAGCTCGACCGCTGCTACAAATCCCAGCGTCCGAAAACCTCGTAGGACTCCTCCGATCGTGGCGAGGGAGCTTGCTCCCGCTGGGCTGCGAAGCAGACCCAAACCCTGCTACGCAATTTCCTCAGACACACCGCAGTGCCCGGTATTATTGCCGCTACCCCACCGAACGAGACCAAACCGTCTAGCCACATGACCGGAAAGGCGTCCTACAGCCCGGTTGCAGCCACCCGAATCGCGGCCTAGAGTGGGCCTGTCGCTGACATCGTTAGCGATAGGGTTTCGCAGCCCTAACGATACGTGTAGTAACCTAGCGCCTCGAAAATGACGGGCGCACTAGCACCCGTCCTCCTTTTTTATGGTGGCTGTGTGTGGGAGACCTCCGGGTCTGCCGGGTTCCTCGTATCCCTGGTCTGCGAACCCGCTCACAGCTACCACCCATTTCGTTTCGCAGCGAACGGCAGTAGCTCTTCTTTTGGATTCGAGGAAGATTTACTTATGAAAATGAACAATCCGCCCCGCCGCTTCACCCCCATGTCCCAATTCGCCACCGAGTACCCCGTCCTGCTCATCGACAGCGACGCCCCGCTACGCGAACTCCACAACTGCGTCAGCGAACGCCTCAACGCCGCCCTCAAATACCTCAACCTCATGGCCTGCACCAGCCTCCCCGACTACTCCGAGAACGACATCAACACCGTCACCAACATCGCCTTGATCCTGATCCGGGATGTGCATGATGTGTTTCGGGTGATTGAACAGCGCGGGTTTGAAACACCCACAGTTCAGTAGCCGACAGGCAATAAAAAACCCGCATTTACTGCGGGTTTTTTGGACGAACTTCTACCTGGATTCTTTCGGAAGTGTGAAGGGGGCAGGTTTTTTGCCGTTTTCGCTCTCACCCAAAAGGGGTGGTACAGGTATTGTGTAAGGTGCAGGCTTTTTACCATCTGGCTTTAGATCCTTCGTACTCATAATTGCGTACTCCATCACGTGGTTGATTTTTTGTGTTCATTTTGAGATGAAAATAATCAGCTCGAGGCAGATCAATTTAGCCTACTACTTCTTATTACATTTTTCAGGATTATAATTCTCCTTAGTGCATTCAGCAGCAAATACAGTTTTTGAAGAACGCCCTATGGAGTCATAAGATGCGCGCTGAGCTGTATCATTAGCAAGAGCCAATCCGCTCGCGACGGACAAACTCATTACTACAAAAAACATTGCAGTTATTTTTTTCATAATTCACCTTAATCTCCAGACCAAATATTATAAAGGGACAAAAGACAATAAAGAGAGAAAGGGGACAGATTTATTAATCCACTTAACTCTGGGTTGCGCCTTCAACAATAGGTAGCAGCCAGCATTAAGTCACCTGTAATAAATGACAGTTTTTAATACGCCTTTGCGATAACAGATATAACTTTAAAGAAAAACACTTGAAACAGCTTTCCGGCAGGAGCACGTCTATTTGCTGCTACGCTTCCCCCATCACTACAAGGAAGTAGGAGGCTATATGCCCAGGATGGGACGAATTGTATTGCCTAATTATCCGCATCATGTCGTGCAACGCGGCTACAACAGGCAGGCTGTGTTCGCCGAACCAGAAGACTTCAAGCGCTACCTCGAAGATCTGCGAGAGCTCAAAACGCTATTCGACGTCAAAGTCTATGCCTTCTGCTTGATGACCAATCATGTCCATCTGTTGCTAGCACCGGGAGACTCCGCTGCGGGTCTCGGGCAATTGATGAAAGGCCTGGCGGGCCGCATGACGCGTTGCTGGAGGGACGCTCCGGCACCTTGTGGGAGAGTCGATACAAATCCAGCGTGGTTCAAACAGACACCTATTTGCTGGCTTGTAGTCGATACATCGAACTAAACCCGGTGCGAGCGCAAATGGTTCAGCATGCGCAAGATTACCCTCGGTCGAGCTTGCACCTGCGCCTCAACGAAACCGCAGACGACCATTGGCTGGATGAAGATCTTTGCTTCAACGAACTCGGTAAACCCATTCCGAACGCCTTGCTCGCTATACCTCATTTATGGAACAGGCGGTTCCTTCCTCAAAATGCAGTTGATCAGAGGCGCCCACCAGCGCGGCCGATTGACGGGCAATCCTCGATTTATAGACGAGATTGAACAAATCACTGGATTGCGAATATCGCATCGAGCGCGCGGCAGGCCTGCGAAACAACTCGAATAGAAGTACTAGGGGACAATTAAATAGATCTGTCCCAGATCTGTCCCCTTTTATTCCGCTTTTCCTTTTCCGTTTTTTATTAGCTATAACAATAATGCATTTTAATTATAAAAAACTGTCAACTTTAACAGGTTCGGTAATCCATTAAACCCCCTAGGCTTCCGTACGCAGCACTGAGAATTATCAAACACACACTTATCAGTCTTTTAACCATCTGAAAAGGAATACGATTATGGGTGCTCTCGTTGGGACATATTTTGGCGCTAACGGCCCAGACCAAATTTATCTATACGTCCATCAAAGTGACGACATTGGCGGGGCTGTAAATGCAACTGCCAGCATTACCGGACAAACTGGCACACTCACAGGAAGACAAGTAATCGGCGGGACTACGACGACAATCATGCTAAATGGAAACATAGGTCAAAATTCTGAAAGCTGGACATTTAATACTTCGGACTTTAGAACTCTAAGTGGAGGTCGTAATTTCGCAGGTCCCAACGGTGTCTGGACCTATCAAGGCTTCGGACTTGGTCGGACGGCTTAATTCACAATAGACGTAGAGGTGTAATTCCGGTATACGCATGCTGTTTTGTATGCGCCAAGCCTTATGGGCGTTAATGGCATATTGCATTTGAACTACAATACAAAAAACCCGCCTCTCGGCGGGTTTTTTAATGCGACTCAAACACTAAAGCCTTAGTTAACCTTAGCGTTCAACTCACCCTTCAAATACCGCTGATACATCGCTTCCAACGAGATCGGCTTGATCTTCGAAGCATTACCGGCAGTACCAAACGCTTCATAACGTGCGATACACACATCACGCATCGCCGTCACGGTTGCGCCGAAGAATTTACGCGGATCAAACTCGCTCGGGTTGGTGGCCATCAGGCGACGCATCGCACCGGTGGACGCCAGGCGCAGGTCGGTGTCGATGTTGACCTTGCGCACGCCGTGCTTGATGCCTTCGACGATTTCTTCAACCGGTACGCCGTAGGTTTCTTTGATGTCGCCGCCGTACTGGTTGATGATCGCCAGCCAGTCTTGCGGAACCGAAGACGAACCGTGCATCACCAGGTGGGTGTTCGGGATGCGTTTGTGGATTTCTTTGATGCGGTCGATGGCCAGCACGTCGCCTGTAGGCGGCTTGGTGAACTTGTACGCGCCGTGGCTGGTGCCGATGGCGATGGCCAGGGCGTCGACCTGAGTGCGTTTGACGAAGTCAGCGGCTTCTTCCGGGTCAGTCAGCATTTGGCTGTGATCCAGAACGCCTTCGGCGCCGATGCCGTCTTCTTCACCGGCCATGCCGGTTTCCAGTGAACCCAGGCAGCCCAGCTCGCCTTCTACCGATACGCCGCAGGCGTGAGCCAGGGCTACAGTTTGTTGGGTGACGCGGATGTTGTAGTCGTAGTCGGTCGGGGTCTTGCCGTCTTCGCCCAGGGAACCGTCCATCATCACCGAGCTGAAGCCCAGTTGGATGGAGCGCTGGCAGACGTCAGGGCTGGTGCCGTGGTCCTGGTGCATGCACACCGGGATGTGCGGGAATTCTTCGATTGCCGCCAGGATCAGGTGACGCAGGAACGGTGCGCCGGCGTATTTGCGAGCACCGGCCGAAGCCTGGACGATCACCGGGGAGTCAGTCTTGTCAGCGGCTTCCATGATGGCGCGCATCTGCTCAAGGTTGTTGACGTTGAAGGCTGGAACGCCGTAGCCGAACTCGGCTGCGTGGTCCAGCATCTGGCGCATGCTGATAAGTGCCATTGTGTGTGTATCTCCCGGTTGAGGGTCGTTAATCGTGCCAGCCTGCCGTAGCGGCGGCGGCTATTCAAGTTATTGCAGATCGGGGGTCAGCCCGGCCTGCGAATTCGGTACGACAAAAATTCTGAGAACTGACGCTAACTCCTGTAGGAGCCGAGCTTGCTCGCGATATCGATTTAACTGCCAACACATGTGTTGAATGTGCTGGCCTCATCGCGAGCAAGCTCAGCTCCTACAGGTTTAGCGTCGGCCCCGTGTGTTACTGCGCTTTGCAACCGCGGCCGATCAAATCATTGGTGGCGACCCAGTACACCAGGCCTTCCTCACCTTTTACGTGAAACGCCAGCATGTCATTGCTGTACAGCGAACCTTCGGCGCCCGGCTCATGCTTCAAGCGGTAGACCTGATCGGCACCGCCCAGGCGGACGTCGACTTCCTTGCGGCTTTCGTCGGTGTAGCGCCAGAGCACTTTGGCCTGACTGTCGCAGGTCCAGGTGGTCCAGCTGTCCGTCGATTCGGCAGGCTTGAACAGGTTCAAATTAGCGCAACCTGCCAGCAGAGCCAGTGCCGTAACGGCGATAAAACCTTTCATCCATGTTCCTCGACTGACGGCGCATGCCGCCAGCCCTGAGTAAAGTGTCAGACCCGTCAAGGGCAACCATGTTCCTTGGCCGGGGTCTGTGTCTCGTATTTGTCCAGGCCATCAGGCCCGGAACGCTTGTTGATCACCGGGTTGGTTTCGGCCTGCCAGTCGGCCTGGTAGCAGCCTTTGTCCTGTTCAGGTGTCTCGGGTACCTTCGGGGCTTTCGGGTTACTCCCGCAAGCTGCCAGCGACCCCGCGATAACCAACAGCGCTAATGTTTTGACCATCTGAACACTCCTTTGCCTGGTCAAATGGGCGGCCTCAGGCCTTGGCCCGGCTTTCCAGGACTTCAACGGCCGGCAGGACTTTGCCTTCGACGAACTCGAGGAACGCGCCACCACCGGTAGAAATGTAGGAGATTTGCTCGGCAACGCCATATTTATCAATGGCGGCCAGGGTGTCGCCGCCGCCCGCGATGGAGAATGCCGAGCTGTCTGCGATGGCCTGGGCCAGGACTTTGGTGCCGTTACCGAACTGGTCGAATTCGAACACGCCCACCGGGCCGTTCCACAGGATGGTCTTGGACGACTTCAGCAGCTCAGCAAAATTCGCCGCGGTCTGTGGGCCGATGTCCAGAATCATGTCGTCTGCGGCCACATCAGCGATCAGCTTGACGGTAGCAGTGGCGCTTTCAGCGAATTCCTTGGCCACCACGACGTCGACCGGCAGCGGCACGCTGACCTTGGCGGCGATGGCGCGAGCGGTGTCCAACAGGTCCGGCTCGTACAGGGACTTGCCGACCGGGTGACCGGCAGCGGCCAGGAAAGTGTTGGCAATGCCGCCGCCGACGATCAGCTGGTTGCAGATCTGGCTCAGGCTGTTCAGCACGTCGAGTTTGGTCGAGACCTTGGAGCCGGCAACAATGGCAGCCATTGGCTGAGCCGGGGCGCCGAGGGCTTTGCCCAGTGCGTCCAGTTCGGCGGCCAGCAACGGGCCAGCGGCCGCGACTTTGGCGAACTTGGCCACTCCATGGGTCGAACCCTCGGCGCGGTGAGCGGTGCCGAAGGCATCCATCACGAACACGTCGCACAGGGCAGCGTATTGCTGGGCCAGTTCGTCAGCGTTCTTTTTCTCGCCCTTGTTGAAGCGCACGTTTTCGAACAGCACGATGTCGCCGGCCTTCACGTCAACGCCGCCCAGGTAATCGGCTACCAGCGGCACTTCACGCCCCAGAGCCTTGCTCAGGTAGTCAGCGACTGGCTTAAGGCTGTTCTCGGCCGAGAACTCGCCTTCGGTCGGACGGCCAAGGTGCGAGCAGACCATCACGGCCGCGCCTTTTTCCAGGGCCAGCTTGATGGTCGGCAGCGAGGCCAGGATTCGCGCATCGCTGGTGACAACACCGTCCTTGACTGGGACGTTGAGGTCTTCGCGGATCAGTACGCGCTTACCTTGCAGATCGAGGTCGGTCATCTTCAACACGGTCATGGGTCGCATTTCCTGGATAGCTGTTTTAGAGAGCAGGTTTTGGTTGTGGTGCAGCTGTTTGCAAATAGTGTTCTGCAACGTCCAGCATTCGATTGGCAAAACCCCATTCGTTGTCGAACCAGGCCAGGATGTTCACCAGCCGTGGGCCGGAAACGCGGGTCTGACTGGCATCGACGATGGCCGAATGTGGGTCATGATTAAAATCACAACTGGCGTGAGGCAACTCGGTGTAGGCCAGAAGGCCTTTGAGCGGGCCACTGGTGGCGGCCTCGCGCAAAATCCGGTTGACCTCGGTGGCGTCGGTATCGCTCACGGTCTGCATCGTAATGTCGAGGCAAGACACGTTAACCGTCGGCACCCGCACGGCTTTGGCCTGAATTCTCCCGGCAAGTTCCGGTAACAGGCGTTCGATGCCGCGCGCCAGACCAGTGGACACCGGAATCACCGACTGAAACGCCGAACGGGTGCGGCGCAAGTCTTCGTGATGGTAGGCGTCGATCACCGGCTGATCGTTCATCGCCGAGTGAATGGTGGTGATCGACACGTATTCCAGACCAATGGCCTGATCCAGCAGGCGCAACAGCGGCACGCCGCAGTTGGTGGTACAGGATGCGTTGGACACAAGCAACTCATCACCGGTCAGGCAATCCTGGTTCACGCCGTAGACGATGGTGGCGTCGACATCCGCCTCGCTGGCCATCGGCTGGGAAAACAGCACCCGCGGCGCGCCAGCGTCGAGGAAACGCTGGCCGTCTTCACGGGTGTGGTAAGCGCCGGAGCACTCCAGCACCAGATCGACGCCCAGCGACGCCCAATCGATGCCTTCGGGGGTGGCACTGCGCAGAACCTTCACGCAGTCACCATTAATATGCAGACAATCGCCGTCGACCTTCACTTCCCCGGGAAAACGCCCGTGAGTGGAGTCGAAGCGTGTCAGGTATTCGATGCTGGCCATGTCAGCCAGATCGTTGATCGCAACAATTTCAAACCCAGCCGTCGAGCCTCGCTCAAACAACGCACGCAAGACGCAACGACCAATCCGGCCGTAGCCGTTGAGTGCAACTTTGTAAGGACGCGGTTGAGGCATGGGGTTCTCTATACCTGAGGAATCCATCAACACATCGTTGACCGATATACCGTCATCGCGGGCAAGCCTTGCTCCTACAGGTCAACGTGATCTGTAGGAGCCGAGCTTGCTCGCGATGGCGTCAGAACAGGCAATACATTACCTGGACTTAGTCTTCCAGCAGCTCTTCAGCCTGACCCAGGATGTTTTCCAGGGTGAAGCCGAACTCTTCGAACAAGGCTGGCGCAGGCGCCGACTCGCCGTAGGTGGTCATGCCGATCACGCGGCCTTCCAGGCCCACGTATTTGTACCAGTAGTCCGCGTGCGAGGCTTCGATAGCGATACGGGCGCTGACCTGCAGCGGCAGAACCTCTTGCTTGTAGCCGGCGTCCTGAGCATCGAACACGCTGGTGCAAGGCATCGAAACAACACGCACCTTGCGACCCTGTTCGGTCAGCTTGTCGTAAGCCTGAACGGCCAGACCGACTTCGGAACCGGTGGAGATCAGGATCAGCTCAGGCTCGCCGTCGCAGTCCTTCAACACGTAACCGCCACGGGCGATGTCGGCGATCTGGAACGCATTGCGGGTTTGATGCTGCAGGTTCTGACGCGAGAAGATCAGCGCCGAAGGGCCGTCCTTGCGCTCCAGAGCCATTTTCCAGCACACCGCCGATTCAACGGCATCGGCTGGGCGCCAGGTGTCGAGGTTCGGCGTGCTGCGCAAGCTGGTCAGTTGCTCGATCGGCTGGTGAGTCGGGCCGTCTTCGCCCAGACCGATGGAGTCGTGGGTGTAGACGAACACGACACGCTGCTTCATCAGCGAGGCCATGCGCACTGCGTTGCGGGCATATTCCATGAACATCAGGAAGGTCGCGCCGTAAGGCACCAGACCGCCGTGCAGGGTCACGCCGTTCATGATCGCGCTCATGCCGAACTCGCGAACGCCGTAGTACATGTAGTTGCCGCTGGCGTCTTCAGCCGTAACACCTTTGCAACCTTTCCACAGGGTCAGGTTGGAACCGGCCAGGTCAGCGGAGCCGCCCAGCAGTTCAGGCAGCAGTGGGCCGTAGGCATTCAATGCGTTCTGGCTGGCTTTACGGCTGGCGATGGTTTCGCCTTTGGCAGCGACTTCAGCAATATAAGCCGAGGCTTTTTCAGCGAAGTCTTCCGGCAGTTCGCCGCTCAGACGACGAATCAGCTCGTTGGCCAACTCAGGGAACGCAGCAGAGTAGTCAGCGAAACGCTGATCCCACTCGGCTTCGGCGGCGCGACCGGTTTCCTTGGCGTCCCACTCGGCGTAGATATCGGCCGGGATTTCGAACGGACCGTGGTTCCATTTCAGCGCAGCGCGGGTCAGCGCGATTTCCGCGTCACCCAGTGGGGCGCCGTGGCAGTCTTCCTTGCCTTGCTTGTTCGGCGAACCGAAACCGATGGTGGTCTTGCAGCAGATCAGGGTTGGCTGTTCGCTTTTGCGCGCAGTTTCGATCGCGATCTTGATCTCTTCAGGATCGTGACCGTCAACATTGCGGATCACCTGCCAGTTATAAGCTTCGAAACGCTTGGGCGTGTCGTCGGTGAACCAGCCTTCGACTTCGCCGTCGATGGAGATGCCGTTGTCATCGTAGAAGGCGATCAGTTTGCCCAAGCCCAAAGTACCGGCCAGGGAGCCGACCTCGTGGGAAATGCCTTCCATCATGCAGCCATCACCCAGGAACACGTAGGTGTGGTGGTCGACAACGTTGTGGCCCGGACGGTTGAACTGCGCCGCCAGGACTTTTTCTGCGAGGGCAAAACCAACGGCGTTGGCCAAGCCTTGGCCCAGTGGACCGGTGGTGGTTTCAACGCCCGGGGTGTAGCCGAATTCCGGGTGACCCGGGGTGCGGCTGTGCAGCTGGCGGAAGTTTTTCAGGTCATCGATCGACAGGTCGTAGCCGGTCAGGTGCAGCAGCGAGTAGATCAACATCGAGCCGTGACCGTTGGACAGCACGAAGCGGTCACGGTCGGCGAACGATGGATTGCTCGGGTTGTGCTTCAGGTAGTCACGCCAAAGTACTTCGGCGATATCCGCCATACCCATAGGGGCACCGGGATGGCCGCTGTTGGCTTTTTGCACGGCATCCATGCTGAGGGCACGAATGGCGTTGGCACGCTCACGACGGCTGGGCATCGCTGTTCTCCTGCGGATATTGAATCGAGAGTGAATAAAACGAATCGGAAAAAAGGCGAGCATTTTCCCTCACCCACCCGCCTCGGGGCAATGACAGATAGTCATCTGAAGGCGTTTTTCCGGTGGATAAAGTCGCATTCGCCTGATGAAACCTTTCCGCTGACGATTTGTAGAGTGACCCTTTCCCCGAGAAGTGCCATCTATCGAGCAATATCAAAACTTTTTGATATTGCTCTTGCGGTGTTTTCCGACCGTCACTAGACTGCTGGCCTTATGAATTTACGTGTGCCTTCCATTCGACATGACGATTGCGATGAGCTGGCGGCCCTGTGCAAGGCCGGCGGCGACCCTCTGCGGCTGAATGTATTGCGCGCGCTGGCCAACGACTCGTTTGGCGTACTGGAGCTGGCGCAGATCTTTGGCATCGGCCAGTCCGGCATGAGTCATCACCTCAAGGTACTGGCCCAGGCCGATCTGGTGGCGACGCGCCGTGAAGGCAACGCGATTTTCTACCGTCGCGCCCTGCCCCACACCGACTTGCTGGGCGGCAAGCTGCATGCCGCACTGTTGGAAGAAGTGGACAACCTGACCCTGCCTGCCGAGGTGCAGTCACGGATCGCTCAGGTCCATGGGCAACGAGCGGCGGCCAGCCAGGACTTTTTCTCACGGGTCGCGGAGAAGTTTCGCGCCCAGCAAGACTTGATCGCCGGGCTGCCGCAATACCGCGAAAGCGTGGTGGCATTGCTCGACAAGCTAAGTTTCAGCGAAGGCGCCACGGCCATCGAAGTCGGCCCCGGCGACGGCGCATTTCTGCCGGAACTGGCGCGCCGCTTCACCCAGGTCACGGCGCTGGACAACAGCCCGGCGATGCTCGAACTGGCGCGCCAGGTTTGCGAACGTGAAACGCTGGCTAACGTCAGCCTGCAGTTGGCTGATGCATTGAACGGTGTCCGCCTCAAGGCTGACTGCGTTGTACTGAACATGGTGCTGCACCATTTCGCCGCGCCGGCCGAAGCACTCAAGCACATGGCCGACTTGCTGCAACCGGGCGGTAGCCTGCTCGTGACAGAGTTATGTAGCCACAACCAGAGTTGGGCCAGGGAGGCCTGCGGTGATCTCTGGTTGGGGTTTGAACAGGACGATTTGGCCCGTTGGGCCACCGCTGCGGGACTCGTTCCCGGGGAAAGCCTCTATGTAGGTTTACGTAATGGTTTCCAGATCCAGGTCCGCCATTTTCAGCGACCGGCTGGCGACACTCACCATCGGTAAATTCAGGAAAAAATCGAGATGAGCGAATACTCCCTCTTCACCTCCGAGTCCGTGTCCGAAGGGCATCCGGACAAAATCGCCGACCAGATTTCCGATGCTGTGCTGGACGCCATCATTGCTGAAGACAAGTTCGCCCGTGTAGCGGTCGAAACCCTGGTAAAAACCGGCGTTGCAATCATCGCAGGTGAAGTCACCACGTCGGCCTGGGTCGACCTGGAAGAGATCGTGCGTAACGTCATTCTGGACATCGGCTACAACAGCTCCGATGTCGGCTTCGACGGCGCCACTTGCGGCGTGATGAACATCATCGGCAAGCAGTCCCCTGACATCAACCAGGGTGTCGACCGTGCCAAGCCTGAAGATCAAGGCGCCGGCGACCAGGGCCTGATGTTCGGCTACGCCAGCAACGAAACCGACGTGCTGATGCCAGCACCGATCACCTTCTCGCACCAGTTGGTTCAGCGTCAGGCCGATGCCCGCAAATCCGGCCTGCTGCCTTGGCTGCGCCCGGATGCCAAGTCGCAAGTGACTTGCCGTTACGAAGGCGGCAAGGTTGTCGGTATCGACGCCGTTGTACTGTCGACCCAGCACAACCCTGAGGTGTCCTACAAAGACTTGCGCGAAGGCGTGATGGAGCTGATCGTCAAGCACGTACTGCCTGCCGAGCTGCTGTCCAAGGACACCCAGTTCCACATCAACCCGACTGGCCAGTTCATCATCGGTGGCCCGGTTGGCGACTGCGGCCTGACCGGTCGCAAGATCATCGTTGACAGCTACGGCGGCATGGCCCGTCACGGCGGCGGCGCGTTCTCTGGCAAGGATCCATCGAAAGTTGACCGTTCGGCCGCCTACGCCGGTCGTTACGTGGCCAAGAACATCGTGGCAGCCGGCCTGGCCGAGCGTTGCGAGATTCAGGTTTCCTACGCGATCGGTGTTGCTCAGCCTACGTCGATCTCGCTGAACACCTTCGGCACCGGCAAAATCAGCGACGACAAAATCGTCAAACTGGTTCGCGAAGTGTTCGACCTGCGTCCCTACGCAATCACCACCATGCTCGACCTGCTGCACCCGATGTACCAGGAAACCGCTGCGTACGGCCACTTCGGTCGTACCCCGGCAACCAAGACTGTGGGCGATGACACTTTCACCACCTTCACCTGGGAAAAGACCGACCGCGCCGATTCCTTGCGCGCTGCTGCCGGCCTGTAAGACTTCCCCGGCGGTACCAAAAGCCCTGCACGGTTCGCCGTGCGGGGCTTTTTATTGCGCGGAAATCTCATGATCTTCCTGCCTCTCGAAACACACCGAAAAACATCCTCGCTACCCACACCCGAAAGCTGACTAACCTTGAAAGCATTCTCCCTGAGCAAGGACGCTCATGATGCTTCTGCGCCTGTTTTTCTGTTTTTTCCTGACCTTTCTTTGCCTGAGTTCAAACGCTGCCGAGTGCCCCGACTGGCCACCCGCACGCGCCCTGGACGAAATCACGTCACTGCAGAAACAAATCGACCTCTGGGACGACAGCTATCATCGGGACGGCCGTTCATTGGTCGCCGATGAACTCTATGATCAGTCCCGTGCGCGATTGACCGAATGGCGCGCGTGTTTCGACCTGCCCCCATCCGCGGAACCGCTACGTATCGCGGGCGGCACGATGCCTCATCCCATCGCCCACACGGGCCTGGAAAAACTCCGCGATGGTCGCGCCGTCGAAGCCTGGCTAAAAGGACGGAGCGATGTCTGGATTCAGCCCAAGATCGACGGCGTAGCGGTGACGCTGATCTACCGCAAAGGCCAGCTGACTCAGGCAATCAGCCGCGGTGACGGAATAAATGGCCAGGACTGGACGGCTTCGGCACGCCAGATCGCCGCCATCCCCCAACAATTGCCAGAGCCGCTGGACCTGTTACTGCAAGGTGAACTCTATTGGCGCCTGACCGACCACGTACAGGCCCGCGCCGGCAGCCTCAATGCACGCGCCACAGTGGCCGGTTTGATGGCCCGCAAAAAGTTAAGCACTGAGCAAGCCGCCGGGATCGGCCTGTTTGTCTGGGACTGGCCCCAAGGCCCGGCCAGTTTGCCTGCCCGCATCGCAGTCCTGGATGAGTTGGGTTTCCCGAGCACCGCACCTTACAGTCACTCGATCAAGGAATTTGCCGACGCTGAACGCTGGCGCGATCACTGGTATCGCTCGCCCCTGCCCTTCACCAGTGATGGCATCGTCCTGCGCCAGGATCAGCGCCCATCCGCCGAGCGCTGGCAGGCTAAACCGCCTTATTGGAGCGTCGCCTGGAAATACCCTTTTGCCCAGGCCTTGGCCGAGGTGCGCAAGGTCCATTTCAAGATTGGACGGACCGGACGAATCACCCCGGTACTGGAATTGACACCGGTGATGCTCGATGACCGGCAGATCAAGCGAGTCAGCGTAAGCTCACTGCAACGCTGGGAAACACTGGATATCCGGCCCGGAGATCAGGTCGCCATCAGCCTGGCAGGCCTGACCATTCCCCGGCTTGACGGTGTCATGCTGCGCAGCACCCAACGCGCTGAATTGAGCGTACCGCTGGCGGAGGACTTTCATCATTTGAGTTGCTGGCAGCCGACACCGGGGTGCGAAAGCCAATTCCTCGCCCGACTGACCTGGCTCAGCGGCAAGCAGGGACTGGCCCTGCCCCATGTCGGCCCTGGCACTTGGGAGAAACTTTTCGAAACAGGCCGTCTGAATGGCCTGCTGGATTGGTTGACCCTCGATGCTCAAGAGCTTGCTAACATTGACGGCTTCGGCGAACGCAGCAGCGCTCGTCTTTTGAACAGCTTCAACAGTGCCCGACAACGCCCTTTCGCTCGCTGGCTCAAAGCCCTGGGTTTACCGCCGACCGGCCAGGCGCGGCTTGCCGACTCATGGCAGGAACTGGCACAACGAAATATCGAACAATGGCAGGCAGAAGCCGGCATCGGCCCGGGACGCGCAGCGCAGTTGAGCGCATTTTTCCGCGACCCGCAGGTCCTGGCCTTGAGTGAAACATTACGTCTTGCGGGGATTGACGGTTTTTAGCGGCCGGCGATGCCGCCAACCCGGGAACCCAATGGTGCCGCCGGGCTCAAACACCCCATCGTCACATCGACCCGACCGCTTTTTCACATGGAGCTTTTATGAAACTTCTTTCACCGCTCGCCCTGTTGACCCTTTGCAGTGTGCTGGCCGCTCCACTGATGGCCGCCGAAGAAGCTCCGGGCCTGACCGGCTGCGCCGCAAAGAAGCAGGGCATCATCAATCAGATTGAACTGGCCAAGTCTCATGGTAATGCCGATCAGCAGGCAGGCCTTGAAACGGCCCTGAGCGAAGTCACCGCTCATTGCACCGATGCTTCCCTGAAGAAAGAACGGGAGAACAAGGTGCTCGACGCCAAGCACGAAGTCAGCAAGCGTCAGGCTGACCTCGACAAGGCCATGAAGAAAGGCGACGCCGAGAAGATCAACAGGCGCAAAGACAAACTCGCCGAGTCCCGCAAGGAATTGCAGAACGCACTCGATGAACTGGATAAGTAAGGATCAGTTCAGGACTCAATGATCCCGGAACTCTTTATGGCAGGCACTGCAGGCATCTTCGACCTTCTGCACCGCCGGCCCAAGGTTACTGGCCTTGTAGGGCTGGACCTTGCTGGCAGTCACCAATTCACCGGTGGCGGCTTCAAGGGTGCGGGCCATGCCTTGGAAATGCTCCTGTTTCTGCCAGACATCGCTCTTGGCGCTGGTGTGGTCTTCTTCGCGCACCTGCGGAAAATGTTTCCAGGGTTCACGGGACAACGCATCGAGTTTCACGGCACCGTCAGCGAATTTCGGACCGTCAAACGGGATGCGACCACGCAACATGCCACCCAGGTCTTCGCCGATCTTGAGCATTTGCTTGAAGATCGCCTTGCGCTGACCCAGCGGCGAGTTGGGGTCGACACCACCACAGGCAGACAACGTCAGGCAGGCCAGCAATACAACAGTAAGTCTTTTAAGAGTCATGGTGGCTTCAGGTCACGGGAAACGGCGGCCAGTATCCTCGCGTCATCGGCAAAGACCAATAGCCCTATTATCAATCCGGGTTGTTTGAGCGCATGGAGCACTCAGGCAACCGACAAAGGAATTACTCCATGATCAGCCGTTTCAAGGCATGGCGTCACAACCTCGCCTGGACCCTTCCGATGGTGGCCGTGCTTGCGGGCTGCACCGGTGGCGACAATAACAAACCGAAAACCCACGCCCTGGCGACCTACTCCAGCGCCACGTGGGAAGCACTTCCGACGGTGTCCGACAACGACCTGGTCGCCGGCTTCGGTTCGTGGCGCAGCGCCTGCACCCGACTCAAAGCCGACCCGGTGTGGGGCTCGACGTGTGCGGCTGCCGCCAACGTGCCGCAAACCGCCAGCGACATTCGCAGCTTCCTCAAGCAGAATCTCGACGTCTACGGCCTGCGCGCCGCCAATGACAATCCCAACGGCTTGATCACTGGCTATTACGAGCCGGTCTACCCCGGCAGCCTGACCCAGACCGAAGTGGCAAACATCCCGGTGTACGGTGTGCCCGAGGACATGATCATCGTCTCTCTGGACAGCATTTATCCGGAACTCAAAGGCAAACGCCTGCGTGGACGACTCGAAGGTCGCGTGCTCAAGCCTTACGACGATGCGGCAGCGATTGAAACCAAAGGGGTCAAGGCCCCGGTTGTTGCCTGGCTGACCGATCCGATGAACCTGCAATTCCTGCAAATCCAGGGTTCGGGTCGTATCCAGCTCGACGACGGCCGCCAGTTGCGCATTGCGTATGCCGACCAGAACGGTCATCCGTATCGACCGATCGGCCGCTGGCTGGTTGATCAAGGCGAGCTGAAAAAAGAAGAAGTGACCATGGGCGCCATCAGCAATTGGGCCAAGGCCAATCCGACGCGCATTCCGGAACTGCTGGGCAGCAACCCCAGTTACGTATTCTTCACCCGCAACCCGGACAGCAACGAAGGGCCTCGCGGCTCGTTGAACGTACCGCTGACCGCCGGCTACAGCGCGGCGGTGGATCGCAAAGTGATTCCGCTGGGCAGTCTGTTGTGGTTATCGACCACTAAACCGGACGGTACCGCACTGGTACGCCCGGTTGCCGCTCAGGATACCGGCGGCGCAATTGCCGGCGAAGTCCGTGCGGACCTGTTCTGGGGTACGGGTGATGCGGCCGGGCAATTGGCTGGCGACATGAAACAGCAGGGGCAAATCTGGATGCTCTGGCCTAAAGGCGCAGCCCTGCCTCAAGTGCCGCAGGTGGCTGATGCGGCGAAGACCAGCCTCTGATATCTGTATCGGCGGTTAAATAGCAATCGCGAGCAGGCTCGCTCCCACATTTGGATCTCCAGTGAACACAGCATACGTGTACGACCGAGATTCAATGTGGGAGCGAGCCTGCTCGCGATGAGGCCCTCACAAACACCAACGTATTTTCAGACAGAAACCACAAAAAAACTGACGATCAACCCCATCCCCACCAACCACACCAGCGACCGCAAAATCGCCCAGTCCGCCAAGTAGCAAATGGTGTACAGCAGCCGACTGGTGATGAACAACACCGCCAGCACATTGATCGTCACCAGCTCGGCATTACCGGCCAGGTGCGCAACGATCACCGCCGCCGCGAACGCGGGAATCACTTCAAGACTGTTCAGATGCGCCGCATACGCGCGTCGGCCAAAACCATTCAGTGACTCAAGAAAGTCACGGGGGTCATGATTATCTTTCGGCCTGAACCCGCCGCTGGCCCTGGCGATGCCTGCGCAGACATAGGGCAGCAAAATCGCGATCAAAACGCACCACAGAGCAACCGTCATAACGCAATCCCTTCTTCAAATTTCAAGAGTCGAGCTCCAGTCAAAACTTCATCACCAGTATGCCGATCAGCACCAGCCCACAGGCTAAGAGCCGTGGCCTGCCGAAAGGTTCTTTCAGGTAACGCATGCCGAACAGCACCACCAGAATCACGCTGATTTCGCGCAATGCTGCCGCTTCGGCAATCGAACCCAGCTGCATGGCCCACAGCACCAGAGCGTAGCTGAACAACACGCAAAATCCGACCGCCAATCCCAGTCGCCACTGCTCACGCCAGAACAACATGAAGGCCGGGCGCTTACGCACCAGCGCCAGTAATGGGAACGGCCAGGCGCTGAGCAACGTGACCCACACCAGGTAATCCAGCGGATGTGACCAGCGCCGCAACGCCTGGCCATCGATGAAGGTGTAGCAGCCGATGCACAGGCCGATCAACGCCACCACCGGCAGCATCGACCACGGCAAACGCGCACCGCCTCCACCCTGCCAGAGCAGGCACAGCATGCCGAACGGGATCAGCAGAATCCCGAAGATCTGCTGGTTCGTCAGCACTTCCCCGGCAAAAATCAGCGTCAGTGCCAGCACCACCAGCGGCGACAAGCCACGCATCAGCGGATAGACCAGCCCGAGATCACCGACCCGATAGGCCTGAATCAGCAAATAGCGATAGAGCAATTCAAACGCCGCCGACGCCAGAATCCACGGCCAGATGTCCAGGGGTGGCAACGCCACGAACGGCAACATCAGCGCGACAAACAGCATCGCAACGCTGTCCATGCAGGCCACCACCAGCAGCCGTTCCGCACTGAATTTGATCAGGGTATTCCACGCCGCGTGCAACAGCGCCGCTACTAACACCAGTGCTGTTGCAAGCACGGCATACTCCTTCAGTTGACCGCCCCCTCCCCTGTAGGAGCACGGCTTGCCGGCGATGGCGTTCTTGAGATCGCCATCGCCGGCAAGCCGTGCTCCTGCAGAAAGCGGGGGGAGATAATTGATTCGCCATATGTCAGCAGCTGTTTATACTGCAAGCGACCACGCCGCACTCAGTTGCGCACAGACTAATTCCAATAAATTTTTGCCACCGCCCGCTCTCGTCGAGAACGGGCGTCGGCATGCGTATGCCTGATCAGAGCGTCAAGACTACCGACAGAGACCTTGCGCATGCCACTCGCCTTGTTTGCCCTCGCTGTTGCCGCGTTCGGCATCGGCACCACTGAATTCGTCATCATGGGCTTGCTGCCCGATGTCGCCCGCGACCTCGCCGTGAGCATTCCCCACGCGGGCCTGCTGATCACCGGCTACGCCCTCGGCGTGGTCTTCGGTGCGCCGATCCTCGCGATCGGCACCGCCAACATGCCGCGCAAAGCCACGCTACTGGGCATGACGCTGATGTTCATCCTCGGCAACATTCTTTGCGCATTGGCGCCGAACTACGCCACGCTGATGGCCGCACGAGTGGTCACCGCGCTCTGCCACGGCGCGTTCTTCGGCATCGGTTCGGTGGTCGCCGCCGGTTTGGTGGCACCGAACAAGCGCGCCCAGGCGATTGCGCTGATGTTCACCGGCCTGACCCTGGCCAACGTGCTGGGCGTGCCTTTAGGCACCGCGCTCGGGCAATACGCCGGCTGGCGCTCGACGTTCTGGGCGGTGTCGGTGATCGGCGTGATAGCCGCGATCGCGCAGTGGGTCTGGTTACCGAAGGACATCGCCATGGACAAGGCCAACCTCGCCAGCGAGTTCAAAGTACTGGGCAAGGTCAACGTGTTGCTGGCGCTGGGCATGAGTGTGCTGGCGTCGACCAGCCTGTTCAGCGTCTTCACTTACATTGCCCCCATCCTGCAAGACATCACCGGCGTCAGCCCGCATGGCGTGACCATCATGTTGCTGCTATTCGGGGTCGGACTGACGGCGGGTAGCATGCTCGGCGGTCGCCTGGCTGACAGTCGATTGCTGCCGTCGCTGGTGGGCATGGCGCTGGCCGTGCTGGTCGTGCTGGCCGCGTTCACACAGACCAGTCACTCGGTGATCCCGGCAGCGATCACGCTGGTGTTGTGGGGCATCTTCGCGTTTGCCCTGTGTCCGATTTTGCAATTGCTGATCATCGATCAGGCCCATGAAGCGCCGAATCTGGGTTCAACGTTGAACCAGAGCGCGTTCAACCTCGGCAACGCAGCCGGTGCGTGGATTGGTGGATTGGTCGTCGCCAGTGGTGCGGATCTGGCGGACTTGCCGTGGACCGGCGCGCTGGTCAGTGGCTTGACGGTGCTGACGGCGCTTTTCTACATCTATCTGCAACGTCGCGGTGTTGCTGCGGTCAATGTGTCCGGCTGAAAGATTGAATCGTTGCTGAAACCGATCGCGAGCAGGCTCGCTCCCACAGTTGATCTTCAGTGAATACAAAATTTTTAAACGACTGAGATCCAGTGTGGGAGCGAGCCTGCTCGCGAAGAAGTTGACGCGGTGTGACTGCCCCTCCTGAATCCCTGCTGCGGCGCTGGCGCACAGTGCCGCGCGGGACGATCCGGATTCTGACCTGGGGTGGTTTGCGCGGTGGTGTTTCGGTGGCCCTGGCCCTGGCCTTGCCGCTGGGTCCGGAGCGTGACTTGCTGCTGAGCATCGCCTACATCGTGGTGCTGTCGTCGATCCTGTTGCAGGGTTTGAGCATTGGCAAACTGGTCAAGCACGTGACCAAGGATGAGCCTGCGCCAGCGGCACAGGCCGAGCATCACTGACTACTTTTTGGTCTTCTGCGGATCAGGCTCCAGGCCTTGATCCGTAGACTTCTTCGGCGGCCCGCTCTCGCTGCGAATCTGCGCATGGCTGATCAGCGCGAAGATGAAGCTGCCGCCGATGATGTTCCCCGCCAGCGTCGGCCCGGCGAACACCAGCCAGAAATCCTTCCACGGCAACTTACCGGCAAACACCAGATACGAGACCTCGGCGGACCCAACCACGATGTGGGTGAAATCCCCCAGCGCCATGAGGTAGGTGATAAGGATGATGATCCACATCTTCGCGCTCTCCATGGACGGAATCATCCAGACCATGGTGGCAATCATCCAGCCCGACACAATGCCTTTGGCGAACATCTGGCTGGCGTCGTTCTCCATGATTTTGCGCCCGATATCGAGGAAGGCCAGGTCGGTCTTGCTGTCGAAAATCGGCAGATTCAGCATCACATACGCCACCAGCAACGTGCCGCAAAGGTTGCCCACCAACACCACCGACCACAGGCGTAGCAATCGACCGAAATTGTTCAGTGTGGGTTTGGTCATGATCGGCAGCACCGCCGTCAGGGTGTTCTCGGTGAACAACTGCTGACGGGCGAGGATCACCGCGAGAAAGCCTGCGCAGTAACCGAAACTGGCGATCACCTTGAAGCCTTCGCCGTCCGGCAGACGGGAATTGAGCAGCCCCATGGCCATCAGCGACAGGCCCATGGTCAGGCCGGCGGCCAGCGCCGACCACCACAAGGCGGCGACGCTGCGCTCGAGTTCCTGATCGCCCTGGGTGCGGATGATTTCATGCAGCACCGCCGCCCGCGGGGGCTGGCTCTTGTCGACGTCGTGCTGCTCTTCAGCCGAGAGGTTCGGGGTTTTTCCGTCTTTTGGCGCGTTCATAAAACTCCGGAACCCGTGGTGTGTGATGTAGGTACGACACGCAGGGTTCGGAGCTGTTCACTGCTCGCACAAACGAAACCAATCCTGTAGGAGCATGGCTTGCCCGCGATGGGTTCACCTCGGTTTCGGCGGGGATGCAAATGACGCCATCGCGAGCAAGCTTTGCTCCTACGGGGCGATGTCATCCTTGAACTGGTCTTTGACGTACGTGATCTCGGTCCGACCGTGCGGCGCGGGCAAGCCGTCTTCACCCAGATTGACAAAGACAATCTTCTCCACCGTCAGGATGCTTTTGCGGGTGATCTTGTTACGTACTTCGCACTTCAGGGTGATGGAGGTGCGGCCGAACTCGGTGGCGGTGATGCCCAGTTCGATGATGTCGCCCTGGCGCGAGGCACTGACGAAGTTGATTTCGGAAATGTACTTGGTGACCACACGCTGATTGCCCAATTGGACGATGGCGTAAATCGCCGCTTCTTCGTCGAGCCAGCGCAACAGGCTGCCGCCGAACAGCGTGCCGTTGGGGTTGAGGTCTTCGGGTTTTACCCATTTGCGGGTGTGGAAATTCATATTCACTCCTGAGCGTCTTGCCGAATGATGGTGGGCATCATGGCAGAGCCCGACCTGGAGCTCTATCAAGCATCGACTATGGTCTCGATTACCGTTCAGACATTGACCAACAGAAACGCTTTGGAAGTATCGCTCACACGGCTATAATCGCCACCGTTTCAAAACGGTAACGTTCCATTGCTACCGTTTTCCCGCCACCTGTCCGAGGGGCGCTGCAGCAGGTTCGACCTGTCAGGCTCGGATGGGGCGTTGCTTGACCGTCATCGGTCAGACACTAAACGCACAACGGCGCCCATTCGCATACATTACGAATGGAGGCTCATCATGAGCGCTGTTATCACGCCTGCAGATTTTACCGATTACAAAGTCGCCGACATGTCCCTGGCTGCCTGGGGCCGTCGCGAAACCATCATCGCCGAATCCGAAATGCCAGCCCTGATGGGTCTTCGCCGCAAATACGCCGGTGAGCAGCCGCTCAAAGGCGCGAAGATCCTCGGCTGCATCCACATGACCATTCAGACTGCCGTGCTGATCGAAACCCTGGTTGCCCTGGGTGCCGAAGTACGCTGGTCGTCCTGCAACATTTTCTCGACTCAGGACCAGGCCGCTGCTGCCATCGCCGCTGCCGGCATCGCGGTTTACGCCTGGAAAGGCGAGACCGAAGAAGAGTACGAGTGGTGCCTGGAGCAAACCATCCTCAAAGATGGCGCGCCTTGGGATGCCAACATGATCCTCGACGACGGCGGCGACCTGACCGAGCTGCTGCACAAGAAATACCCGGCGATCCTGGACCGCGTCCACGGCGTCACCGAAGAAACCACCACCGGCGTTCACCGCCTGCTGGACATGCTGGCCAAGGGCGAGCTGAAAATCCCGGCCATCAACGTCAACGACTCGGTGACCAAGAGCAAGAACGACAACAAGTACGGCTGCCGTCACAGCCTGAACGACGCGATCAAGCGCGGTACCGACCACCTGTTGTCCGGCAAGCAAGCGCTGGTCATCGGTTACGGTGACGTGGGCAAGGGCTCCGCTCAGTCCCTGCGTCAGGAAGGCATGATCGTTAAAGTCTCCGAAGTCGACCCGATCTGCGCCATGCAAGCCTGCATGGACGGTTACGAGCTGGTTTCGCCGTTCATCGACGGTATCAACAACGGCACTGAAGCAAGCATCGACAAAGCGCTGCTGGGCAAGATCGACCTGATCGTGACCACCACCGGTAACGTCAATGTTTGCGACGCGAACATGCTCAAAGCCCTGAAGAAGCGCGCTGTTGTCTGCAACATCGGCCACTTCGACAACGAAATCGACACTGCTTTCATGCGCAAGAACTGGGCATGGGAAGAAGTGAAGCCACAGGTTCACAAAATCCACCGTACCGGCCCTGGCGCATTCGACGCACAGAACGACGACTACCTGATCCTGCTGGCTGAAGGCCGTCTGGTTAACCTGGGTAACGCCACCGGTCACCCAAGCCGCATCATGGACGGTTCGTTCGCCAACCAGGTTCTGGCCCAGATCTTCCTGTTCGGCCAGAAGTACGCCGACCTGTCGCCAGCCCAGAAAGCCGAGCGCCTGACCGTTGAAGTACTGCCGAAGAAACTCGACGAAGAAGTGGCCCTGGAAATGGTCCGCGGTTTCGGCGGCGTTGTGACTCAACTGACCAAGACCCAGGCCGACTACATCGGCGTGACCGTTGAAGGTCCGTTCAAGCCGCACGCTTACCGCTACTGATCGGTTCCTGCCACTCAGGCAGAAACTACGCTGACCTGTAGGAGCAGAGCTTGCTCGCGATAGCATCACCGCGGTGCATTTGAAAAACCGCGGTGCCTGCATCGCGAGCAAGCTTTGCTCCTACAGCGGGTTCTCGTGTTTCCAAGGATACGACCATGTCCCAAGAACGTCGCTACAGCTTCGAGTTCTTCCCTACGAAGACCGATGCTGGGCATGAAAAACTGATCGCCACTGCCCGTCATCTGGCGACCTACAATCCTGACTTCTTCTCCTGCACCTACGGCGCTGGTGGTTCGACCCGTGATCGCACCCTCAACACCGTGTTGCAGCTCGAAAGCGAAGTCAAAGTCCCTGCCGCCCCGCATTTGTCCTGCGTTGGCGACAGCAAGGACGATATTCGTGGCCTGCTGAGCCAGTACAAAGCAGCCGGCATCAAGCGTATCGTTGCGCTTCGCGGTGACCTGCCTTCCGGCATGGGCATGGCCAGTGGCGAAATGCGCCATGCCAATGACCTGGTTGAATTCATTCGTGAAGAAACCGGCGAACATTTCCACATCGAAGTCGCCGCCTACCCGGAAATGCACCCGCAAGCGCGCAATTTCGAAGACGATTTGAACAACTTCGTGCGCAAGGCCAACGCTGGCGCCAACAGTGCGATCACCCAGTACTTCTTCAACGCCGACAGCTACTTCTACTTCGTCGAGCGTGTACGGGCGATGGGCGTGAACATTCCGATCGTTCCGGGGATCATGCCGATCACCAACTACAGCAAACTGGCGCGCTTCTCCGATGCCTGTGGTGCGGAAATCCCGCGCTGGATCCGCAAGCAACTGGAAGCCTACGGCGACGACACCCAAAGCATTCAAGGCTTTGGTGAGCAAGTCATCACCGAGATGTGCGAACGCCTGCTGCAGGGTGGCGCTCCAGGGCTGCACTTCTACACGCTGAACCAGGCCGAACCGAGCCTGGCGGTGTGGAACAACCTGAAGTTGCCGCGTTAATAGTCGTTACCAGCAAGATCAAAAGATCGCAGCCTTCGACAGCGCCTACATCGGGTACGGTTAATCCCTGTAGGCGCTGCCGCAGGCTGCGATCTTTTGCTTTTAACGCCCTTTTATTGTGCAGCAACACTCTGAGTTAGAGCTTCTGAATCCCGTTTCTGGCTCTTTCCGGTTTCTCGTCGTAATCTCAAGCCATGCCTTTGATCGCGCAGTTACTGACCCTGTTTCTTTTTACTTGCCTGAGCTTCGCCGCTCGGGGCGAGAAGCTGCGCATTGTCACCGAACCCTGGGCGCCGTACGTGTATGAGGAAAACGGCAAATCCATGGGCCTGGACTACGAAACCACCGCCATCGTCTTCAAACGCCTGGGCATCGAAGTGGAATGGCAATTCCTGCCGTGGAAACGCTGCCTGTCGATGCTCGAAACGGGCCAGGCAGACGGCGCGCTGGACATCTTCCACAGCGAAGAGCGCGACGCCACCCTGCTTTACCCCGGCGAGCCGCTCTCGGAAGTGGAGTTCGTGATGTTCTACGCCAATGAACGGCCCCACCCTTTTCGCACCTTGGCCGACCTGAAAGGGCTGACCATCGGCACCTCCCCGGGCTATCTGTACAGCCAGGACTTTCGTGAATCGACCCTGTTCACTCACGAACCGGCGCCAACCCATGAAGCCAACTTCGGCAAACTGGTGCGCGGGCGGATCGACCTGCTGATCACTGATCGCCGGGTCGGTCAGCACTTGCTCGACGAATTGGGCATCCGCGACAAGATTACCGAGAACCCGACCGTCATCAGCCACCAGAGCCAATTCCTGGCAGTACGCCGCAATGCCGGCATGGACTTGTTGGTGCAGCGCTTCGGCGCCGAACTCAAACGCTTCAAGCGCGAGCCTGCGTACGCTGAACTGAGCGCCCGTTATGGCGCCGATCCGGCTGCCGAGGTCAAAGCCACCAGAGCTACCGCCGCCAGCGGAAAAACCGTTGAGCAGCAGGAAAGCGGCGCGCAGTGATTGCTCTGTTATACTCCGGCCTTCCCGCCAGGCTCACGCCCGGACGCTCGGACTTGTTCAAGGCATCTCGACCCCGCTACAGCGCAGCTTTTCAGCCCGCGCGAGCACTCCAGATGAGCCTTCTTGGCCCAGCAGGACCGGACGGGATTGCGTTCCTCTTAAACGCCATTCGCGCCAGGCAAGACTCCCATTGGGCCAAGCCCTAACTAAAACAGGATTACTCATGTCCTTTGCTTCCCTCGGTCTCTCCGAGGCTTTAGTCCGCGCCATCGAGGCAGCGGGCTATACCGAGCCTACTCCGGTGCAACAGCGGGCCATTCCCGCCGTGTTGCAAGGTCGCGACCTGATGGTCGCGGCTCAGACAGGTACTGGCAAAACCGGCGGCTTCGCCCTTCCGATTCTGGAGCGGTTGTTCCCCAACGGTCACCCGGACAAATCCCAGCGTCACGGCCCGCGCCAACCGCGCGTACTGGTCCTGACCCCTACTCGCGAACTCGCGGCTCAAGTACACGAGAGCTTCAAGGTCTATGCCCGTGACCTGAAGTTCGTCAGCGCCTGCATCTTCGGCGGCGTCGGCATGAACCCACAGGTTCAGGCCATGTCCCGCGGTGTTGACGTGCTGGTGGCCTGCCCCGGCCGCCTGCTCGACCTCGCCGGCCAAGGCAGCGTCGATTTGTCCCACGTGGAAATCCTCGTGCTGGACGAAGCCGACCGCATGCTCGACATGGGCTTTGTCCATGACGTGAAAAAGGTCCTCGCCCGTCTGCCGAGCAAACGCCAGAACCTGCTGTTCTCGGCGACTTTCTCCAAAGACATCACCGATCTCGCCGGCAAGCTGCTGCACAACCCGGAACGCATCGAAGTCACGCCGCCAAACACCACGGTCGAGCGTATCGAACAGCGCGTATTCCGCCTGGCCGCCAGCCACAAACGTTCGTTGCTGGCGCACTTGATCACCGCTGGCGCCTGGGAACAGGTGCTGGTGTTCACCCGCACCAAGCACGGCGCCAACCGTCTGGCCGAGTACCTGGACAAACACGGCCTCAGCGCCGTAGCGATCCACGGTAACAAGAGCCAGAACGCTCGCACCAAAGCCCTGGCCGACTTCAAGGCCGGCGAAGTGCGCATCCTGGTCGCCACCGACATCGCCGCTCGCGGCCTCGATATCGACCAACTGCCACACGTGGTCAACTTCGAACTGCCAAACGTCGACGAAGATTACGTTCACCGTATCGGTCGTACCGGCCGTGCCGGTCGTTCAGGCGAAGCGATCTCGCTGGTCGCTCCGGATGAAGAAAAGCTGCTGAAAAGCATCGAACGCATGACCAAACAGAAGATTGCCGACGGCAACCTGATGGGCTTCGATTCCAGCGCTGTAGAAGCCGAGAAACCTGAAGTTCGCGAGCGTCCGGATGTGCGTAACCCGCGCAACCCACGTGGCCCGCGCGGCGACGGTCCGAACGGCACCGGCGGTGGCGGCGGTCGTAAAGACAAAGGCAAGGACAAGGGCGGCAAGGAAAAACCTGCAGCCACTGGCCGTGGTGATCGCCCGGCGCGTGAGCACAAGCCACGCGAAGGCACTCCGGCTCGCGAGCAACAGCGTCCAGCGCCACGCGCTGCTGCTGCAGACCGTGCTCCGGACGAGTTCCTGGACGACGATATCGATAACTTCGGTAACCGCGTCGACTACGTTCCTCAAGCCAAACCGGCTCAGGGCCGTGGCCGCCGTCCGGGTGCTCCGGCACAAGGCACGGCAGCCGGCGCTGGCGCAGGTGCTCCGCGCACCGGCGGCGCCAAGCCTCAGGGTCGTCAAAGCGGCCCACGCAGCAGCGATGGCGCCACCACCGGCACGCCGCCGGCCAAGCGCAGCGGCCCACGCAACGGCGCTCCACGTGACGGCCAGGCCCGTCGCGAAGAATCCCGCACCCGCCGCCCGGCTCGTACCGACGACCAGCCGCGTTCGGAACCGGCCGTGCAAAACCCGCGCGGCCCGGCACCGAAGATCATTCACAAGGAGTCGAAAACCGATCGTTTCCCGACTCCTGAGCAACTTGATCAACTGCCAGGCCGTCCGCGCGGCGAGAAACCAGCCTTGCTGACCCGCAACCGCTGATTTAACGCAGCCATAAAAAATGTCCCGTATCGCGAGATTCGGGGCATTTTTTTATGCATCACCAAAAACCTGTAGGAGCAAAGCTTGCTCGCGATTGGTTCACCTCGGTGTGTGGTGTGGCTGATGACGCCATCGCGAGCAAGCTTTGCTCCTACAGGGTTCCGTGTCGTTGTTGAGGATTGCGCCAGGCAATAAAAAACGCCCCCGATCATGAGATCGGGGGCGTTTTTGTTTTAGCGGTGAAAGTTAGTTCGCTTTCACACCTTCAAACGTTACGTACAACTCAACCGCGTCGGACTGTGGGCCCAGGTCTTTCTGCTTGCCGAAATCGGAACGCTTGATGCTGGTGGTGCCCTCGAAGCCGGCACGGTAGCCGCCCCATGGATCCTTGCCTTCACCCAGGAAAGTGGCCTTGACCACCACTGGCTTGGTCACGCCCAGCAGGGTCAGGTCACCGGTCACGTCCGCAGTGTCTTTACCCGCGGCGTTTTTGCCGGTGGATTTGACGCTGGTGGAAACGAAAGTGGCTTTGGCGAACTTGCTCACATTCAGGAAATCACCGCTGGCGATGTGCTTATCGCGCTCGGCATGGTTGGTGAACACGCTGGCGGTGTTCACGTTGAACTCGATCTTGCTGGCTTCAGGCTTGGCAGCGTCGAAGCTGAACTTGCCGTCGATGTCCTTGAAAGTACCGGTGATGAAGCTGTAGCCCAGGTGGCTGATCTTGAAGTCAACGAAGGCGTGCTGGCCTTCCTTGTCGACAACGTAGTCAGCTGCCATCACGTTGGCGGACAACAGGGCAGAACCGATTGCCAGAGCGGCGAGTGTCTTTTTCAACATGCTTTCTATTCCTTTGGAGTCGAGGTTGAACATCAGGCTTTGCGCCCCAGCATTCGCGTCAGGGTCGCATCACGATCAATAAAGTGGTGTTTCAGTGCTGCCAACGCATGGAGACCGGAAAAAATTACCAGCGCCCAGGCCAGGTACAAATGAATCACACCGGCTGTGTCTGCCTGATCCGGTAGTCCGGATATCAGTGCAGGAACTTCAAACAGGCCAAACACCGGAATCCCGACACCGTCTGCGGTGGAAATCAGGTAACCGGCAATCATCACAGCGAACAGACTGAGATACAGGAACGAATGACCGAACTTGGCGCCAATGCGCGTCATGCGGTTATAGCTTTCCAGTACTGGCGGCGGCGGGCTGATGAAACGCCACAGTACCCGTAGAACCATGACGACTAACAACACCAGGCCAATGCTCTTGTGCAAGTCGGGCGCGTCTTTGCGCCAGGTGCTGTAGTAGTCGAGACCGACCATCCACAAGCCCAACGCAAACAGACCGAAGACCGCCAACGCCACGCCCCAGTGCATGAAGATGCTGACCCAACCGTAGCGCGAAGAAGAATTACGTAGCTGCATTGCCCAAATCCTGTGAGAACTGCGACCAAGACTATCGAGTTATCTATCGAGTTAAAGCGGAAAATTTTGCTTTGAAATATCGAGAAATACGATGAAGAGTCTGAAATAGGTGAGTTAAGGAAAGATTAAAGACCCATGTGTAAGCAAAAATGAAGTCCAACTAAAGAACACCAGCGCCTCAGGATTTATTCGATTCTTGATAGTGGTTTTCTACGGGTATAAAAAAACGCGGCATTTCTGCCGCGTTTTTTTCAGTCCCAAAGCTTACTGCACTTTGGTATCCGTCGCCGGAGTCGCAGCGGGCTTGGCCGCTACTTTCTTCGCCGGTTCAACTTTCTTCGCCGGGGCCTTTTTAGCCTCGGTTTTGGCCGCAGGTTTTTTCACCGCAGCCTTGGCCGGGGCTTTTTTGGCGGGTTCGGCTTTCACCGGTGCCGCTGGTTTCGGCGCTTCGACCGGAGCTGGCGCTGGGGCCGGCGCAGGTGTTGGAGCCGGTGCAGGAGCAACCGGAGCCACAGGCTCTGGCGCTTTGACCGGTGCCGGTTTGTCGTCGGAACCACCGAACAGGTTGGTGAAGAAGTTGCCTTTCTTCGCCGCCACCGCGCCGGCCGCAACAGCCGTCGCTGCCGGAACAACCTTAGCCGGTTCAAACGACTTGCCGGCCGCCAGGTCTTCTACCTGACTGGCTGCCCGCTGACCGGTGCGCAATGCGCCTTCCAGCGTGCCCGGGTACAAGGTGTCAGTGTGTTCGCCGGCAAAGGCTACACGCTGAATCGGACGCTCCCACAGACGCCAGTACTTGCTGATCTGGCCAGGGCCGAAGGCCAGGTAAGCGCCGCCCATCGATGGGTCGTTGCTGTAACGGCGGATCTCATAACCGGTGAACGAACCGCGTGCCTGTGGATAAAAGGCGTGCAGACGGATCAGCACCTGATCGGCGATCTGCTTGTCGCCGAAGGCCTGCATCACGCGCGCGTTGTCGCCGGACAGGTTGATCACCACATTGGCGCCGCCCTTCAGTGCCGGCTCAACCCACAACATGCCCAGGCCGGTGTTGCTGTAGATCTCGCCGGTCATCCGCGCCTTGCTTTCCCACACTGGCGTCTTGAACTTCAGCATGATCTGGTCGCGCCAGCCGTAGTTGGTGCCCTTGATCGCGCCCATGTGCTGGGCATCCAGCGACGGCGTCATCTGGATCTTGTTCAGGGCGCGCAATGGCACGGCCACAACGACGTAGTCAGCCTGATAGCCAACGCTGCCGACTTTGACGGTCACGCCGTCCTTTTCCTGGGTGATCGCCGAGACCGGGGAGCTGGTCTTGATGGTTTTCAGTTGTTTGACGAATGCCTGTGCCAGCACCGGGCTACCGCCGAGCAGGCGCGAAGCACGCAGATCACGGTCGGCAACGCCACGGTAAACGCGGCTTTGCTGTGCGAAGTACAGCAGCGACAGGCGCGACGGTTCGTCATAACGGGTACGAATTTGCTGATTCACCAACTGACGCGCCGTGGGCGGCAGATTCAGACGGTCGAGCCAGTTGGACACGTTGATCTGGTCCAGGGCGAACAGTGTGCTGTTGGCCGCCGGGTTCTGCGGGTCTTCGATCGAGCGCGCCAGATCGTCCAGGGTCTTTTCGTAGCGCTTGAGCGCGTCGCTGGTGGCCGGTTGCTTGGTGGCCAGATCGGCGGCAGTGAAATACTCACCGTCAATCAGGTAGCCCGGGGTCCGCACGAACTCTGGGGCCGGCGTGGTGCTCAGCTTGAAGGTCGATACGTACTTGTTCAGAACCGGTTGGGTCTTGTCGTTGCCGATCCACTCACTGGTGGCCATACCAGAGCGACCGCCCAAGCTCGGCTTGGCTTCCAGCAGGGTGACCTGCCAGCCCTTGTTTTGCAGTTCGTAAGCCGCGGTGAGGCCAGACAACCCTCCGCCGATCACGATCGCCGTTTTATCCTTGGCCAGCGCAGACACGCTGAACAGCCCCAACATCACCAGCGCACAGGCGCGCAGCCAACCAGCAGACATTCAGCGAACTCCGGAAATACACGTAGGAAATAGCGGTTTTGCGAGTCAGACGACTCAAAGAACCGCGAAGAATACGTCAGCCATCAAAAGGCCGCCAGCGACGTCTATCCACCTATACAAAGTAGCTCAATCCACACAATGGGTTGTTCCCACGTCACGCATTGCATAGGCTTGCGCGATTGTTTGCCCGCGCACGTCGCGAGCCGCCTCGAGGAGACTGAAAATGGGCCTGAATAATCAGTGGATGCAACGCGATCTCGCGGTGTTGTGGCATCCCTGCACCCAGATGAAAGACCACGAACAGCTGCCACTGATCCCGATCAAACGCGGTGAAGGCGTCTGGCTGGAAGACTTTGAAGGCAAACGCTACCTCGACGCCGTCAGCTCCTGGTGGGTCAACGTGTTTGGTCACGCCAACCCGCGGATCAACCAGCGCATCAAGGATCAGGTCGATCAGCTGGAGCACGTAATCCTCGCTGGTTTCAGTCATCAGCCGGTGA
Organism: Pseudomonas sp. LS2P72; assembly: GCF_054897865.1. NCBI lineage: Bacteria > Pseudomonadati > Pseudomonadota > Gammaproteobacteria > Pseudomonadales > Pseudomonadaceae > Pseudomonas > Pseudomonas sp. LS2P72. The sequence goes on along the minus strand of NZ_CM142708.1, from coordinate 975,827 downwards.
TCGAGTTGTCCGAGCGCCTGGTGAAAATGACGCCGGAAGGCCTGACCCGGTGCTTCTACGCCGATAACGGTTCGTCCTGCATCGAAGTCGCGCTGAAAATGAGCTTTCACTACTGGCTCAACCGCGGCCAGCCGAACAAGAAGCGCTTCGTCACCCTGACCAACAGCTACCACGGCGAAACCATGGCGGCGATGTCGGTGGGCGACGTGCCGCTGTTCACCGAAACCTACAAGGCCCTGCTGCTGGACACCATCAAGGTGCCGAGCCCCGATTGCTACCTGCGTCCGGAAGGCATGAGCTGGGAAGAACATTCGCGCAATATGTTCGCTGCCATGGAACAGACCCTGGCCGAGAACCACGACACCGTCGCCGCAGTGATCGTCGAGCCGCTGATCCAGGGCGCCGGCGGCATGCGCATGTACCACCCGGTGTACCTGAAACTGCTGCGCGAAGCCTGCGACCGCTATGGCGTGCACCTGATCCATGACGAAATCGCCGTCGGCTTCGGCCGCACCGGGACGATGTTCGCCTGTGAACAGGCCGGCATCCGCCCGGACTTCCTCTGCCTGTCCAAGGCCCTGACCGGCGGTTACCTGCCGTTGGCGGCTTGCGTCACCACCGAAGATGTCTACAGCGCGTTCTACGACGACTACCCGACTCTGCGCGCCTTCCTGCACTCCCACAGCTACACCGGCAATCCGCTGGCGTGCGCGGCAGCCTTGGCGACGTTGGATATCTTCGAAGAAGACAACGTCATCGAGAACAACAAGGCGCTGGCTCAGCGCATGGCCAGCGCCACCGCGCATCTGGCCGATCACCCGAACGTTTCGGAAGTGCGCCAGACCGGCATGGTGCTGGCCATCGAGATGGTCAAGGACAAGGCCACCAAGGAAGCGTATCCGTGGCAGGAACGCCGCGGCTTGAAAGTGTTCCAGCATGCGTTGGAGCGTGGTGCTTTACTTCGACCGTTGGGCAGCGTGGTGTACTTCCTGCCGCCGTACGTGATCACGCCTGAACAGATCGACTTTCTGGCCGAAGTGGCCAGCGAAGGCATCGACATTGCGACTCGTGACAGCGTTAGTGTTTCGGTGCCGAAAGACTTTCATCCGGGCTTCCGAGATCCGGGCTGATGCATCGAACGATGCGGTCCATGTGGGAGTGAGCCTGCTCGCGATTGCGGTGTAACAGTCAAAATTGATGTCGACTGACACCCCGCTATCGCGAGCAGGCTCACTCCCACAAAGGTTCGCGCACAGAAGCCGACAATGATTCAGATGATTAACACCCTTTTCAGAGACCCAAGATGAGACTGTCCCGCTTCTTTATCGACGCCCCCTTGAGCACCGGCGAACACGAGTTGCCCGAGGCCCAGGCCCATTACATCAGCCGCGTATTGCGCATGGCCGAGGGTGACGCGCTGCAACTGTTCGACGGTTCGGGCCATGAGTTTCGCGCCACGCTGGTGGAGGTCGGCAAGAAGCGCGTCGTCGTGCAGATCGATGAAAGCTTCGCCGGGCAAGTCGAGTCGCCATTGTCGATCCATCTCGGCCAGGGCTTGTCCCGTGGCGAGCGGATGGATTGGGCGATTCAGAAAGCCACTGAACTGGGCGTGACTGAAATTACTCCGATCTTCAGCGACCGCTGTGAAGTCCGGCTGAAGGATGAACGCGCCGACAAACGCCTGATGCACTGGCGCCAGGTGGCGATCAGCGCTTGCGAGCAATGCGGGCGTTCACAGGTGCCGGTGATTCATCCGCCGCTGCTGTTGGCGGATTGGTTGAAGCAGACGGAGGCAGAATTGAAACTGGTACTGCATCCGGTGGCCGAGCCATTGGTGAGCCATGCGAAACCGGCGACGCTGGCGTTTTTGATCGGCCCGGAAGGCGGGTTGTCCGACGCTGAAATCGAGCAGGCCAAGGCTGGCGGTTTTCACGCCGCCCGCCTCGGCCCTCGCGTGCTGCGCACCGAAACCGCGCCGGTGGTGGCGTTGGCGGTAGCCCAGCAGCTTTGGGGTGACTTCTAGGGCCCTGTGGCGAGGGGATTTATCCCCGTTGGACTGCGCAGCAGTCCCATTTTTGGGACCGCTACGCAGTCCAACGGGGATAAATCCCCTCGCCACGGGTCTACAAGACACAAAACAGAATCTGATCGTTCAGAAACTATTGCACCGGATCACTCACCGGCTTGGCGATGATTGCTTTCAGCTCGCTGGTCATCGGGAATTCCAGGTTCAGGCCTTTAGGTGGAATCGGTTGCTGGAACCAGCGCTGGTAGATGCCGTTGATCTCACCCGAACTGTACAAATCCGCGAGGGTCGAGTTCACCAACGCAAGAAACTGCGGATCATCCTTGCGCACCATGCAGCTGTAGATTTCCCGTGACTGCTCCTCGCCCACCACCACCCAGTTATGCGGATCACGGGCCTTGGCGCGTTCGCCATAAAGCAGCGCGTCATCCATATAGAACGCCGCCGCCCGACCCGACTGCAGCATCTGGAAGGCTTCGCCGTGATCCTTGGCGCTGATCACGAACATGTCGATCTTGTGATCGATGTTGTAGCTCTTCAGAAACCGTTCGTTGGTGGTGCCGGCGGTGGTCACGACGTTCTTGCCGCGCAGATCGGCGAAGCGCTTGATGCCGCTGTCTTTCGCCGTGAGCAACTGACCCTTCACGTAGATAAACCCGTAGGAAAACGCCACTTGCTGCATGCGCTCGGCGGTCACGCCGGTGGAGCCGCACTCAAGGTCGACCGTGCCGTTCTGCACCAGCGGGATGCGCGTTTGCGAGGTCACCAGGTTGTACTTCACCTGCAGATCCGGCTGATCGAGTTTTTGCTTGATGCGCTCGACAATCTTGCTCGCCAGGTCCACCGAATAGCCCATCGGCTGCCCCGTGTGATCACCCACGTAGGAGAACGGCACCGACGCGTCGCGATAGCCCAGCGTGATGCTCTTGGCATTGGCGACCTTGTTCAGCGTGCCGGTCAGTGGCGCTTCGTTGGCCTGGACCTGGCTGGCGAACAGCAGGCCGAGGGTGCAGCCGATCAACGTGATTTTTTGCATTGTTATTCTCCGTTGTGGGTAAGGCGATTAGCGGCGGGCGGCGATCACGGTGATTTCCACCAGCACCTCTGGACGGGCCAGCTGCGCTTGTAAGGTGGTGCGGGTCGGCGCTTTGCCCGGTGACAGCCACTGCGACCAGACTTCGTTCATGGCAGCGAAATCGCGGTCAATGTCGTTCAGGTAAATGGTCGCGCTGAGCAGATGATCCTTGTCGCTGCCAGCCTCGGCCAGCAATGCGTCGATCTTCGCCAGCACTTCGGCGGTTTGGCCGGTGACGTCGGTGCTGTCACCCGGAACCTGTCCCGAGAGAAACACCAGATCGCCAAAGGTCACCGCGCCAGAGAGGCGGCTGTTGCTGTTGATTCGGTTGATGCTCATCGGTTTTTTCCTTTTCAAGTCAGGCGACGCGGGGGGCGAGGCCCTGCATTTCGATTGAAGGTGTGCGCCGGGCGATCAACTCGCTGAGTACCCGGGCGCTGCCACAGGCCAGGGTAAAACCCAGGGCACCATGTCCGAGATTGAGCCACAGGTTGCGATACGCCGTGGCGCCGATCAACGGCACGCCGCTGGGGGTGGCCGGGCGCATGCCGGCCCATTCGATGGCGGCGGCGTAATCGCCGGCATTCGGCAAGGTTTCCTGCGCCTGGCGCTTGATCAGCGCCAGGCGTTTGGGGTCGAGCGCCGGGTCGAAACCGACAATGTCGACCATCGCCGCCACGCGCAGTTGATCACCAATGCGGGCGTAAACAATCTTGCGGTTGTAATCGGTGATGCTCAGCTCCGGCGCGCGATGTTCGGCGCGGATCGGCAAGGTCAGGCTGTAGCCCTTGAGCGGATACAGCGGCAGGTTAACGCCGGGCAATGCCAGCGCAGGACTGCGATGACCGGCAGCGATCACCAGTTGCTCGACCGGCAAAACCTGCGAACCCATTTCGACGGCCTGCACCGCGCCGTCCGCGTGGCGAATGCCGGTGACCTTGCGCCCGAGCAAAAACTCGCAACGCCCCGACGCCTGGAGTCGAGCCTGCATCTGCTGACAGAAAGCATGGCAATCGGCGACCTCCTCGTCAGGGGTGTAAATCGCGCCCACAAACGGCGCCTCGGCGAGCGCAGGCTCCAGCTGTGCGCATTCGGCCCGCGACAGCACGTGCTGCTGTTGCGGATCGGCCAGGCCATGGCGCGCATGCTCAAAACTCGCGGTTTCACGAAACGTCACCAGTTTGCCGTTGCGCCGCCAGTCGAAACCGTCGAGGCGATCTTCGTCGCGCCAGCCTTGCAGCGTGGACTGGCTCAGCAGCGCCAGACGCAGCAGGTGCGCGCCGTTGCGCTGATTCACCGAACGACGGCAGGCTGCCAGGAAGGACGCCATCCAGCGCCATTGCGCCGGGTCCAGGCGCGGGCGCAGCTTCAACGGCGAGTCACCGCGCAGCATCCAGCCAAGCGCCTGCAATGGGACGCCGGCATCGGCCAGTGGCGCGACGTAGCGGTAGGACAACTGGCCGCCGTTGGCGAAACTGGTCTCGCTGCCCAGCGAATCCCGGGCCTCGATCAGCGTCACGTCGATGCCGTCGCGAACCAGTGCGTAAGCTGTCGTCAGCCCGATGACGCCACCACCGATGATGCAAACCCGCTGAGCCATGTCTGTCCTTAACCGTTGTTGAAACAGGCTTCAGGTTAGGACCAGGTGACAGACCTTGAACAATGCATAAAGATGCCTGCCCCATAAACAAAGGTTATGGACTTGCCATGCGACTGCGACACATCGAGATTTTCCAGGCCATTCGCCAGACCGGTTCGGTCAGTGGCGCCGCGCAGTTGCTGCACGTATCGCAACCGGCGGTGAGCAAAGTGCTGCAACACGCCGAGCAGCAACTGGGCTTCCCGTTATTCCTGCGGGTGCGCGGTAAATTGCAGGCTACGCCCGAAGCGCTGGAGCTTGAGCGCGAGGTCGACAAGGTCACCGAAAGCCTGCAAGGCGTGCGACGCCTGGCCCAGAGCCTGCGTCGCGAGCCGGGGCACAGCGTACGGATCGGCGCGATCCCGGCGCTGGCCTTGTCACTGCTGCCGCCGGCCATCAACGAGTGGACGCAACGTTACCCGGACATCGTCTGCGAACTGTCCAGCGCCCACAGCCGTGAGCTGATGCAGAACTTGCTGATGCGCGAAGTGGATGTGGCGCTGACCTTGCAGCCGCCGGATCATCCGGGGTTGAAGGCGCAAGTCTTGGCTTGCGGAGTTTTGGTAGCGCTCGCGCCGTTGGGCTATTGGACTGACGACGCCTTGAGCCAACCGTTGCCATTGAGCGAACTGGCCGGTGCGCCGCTGATCGGCCTGTCCAGCGCCGACCCGCTGGCGGCCAGACTCGACAGCTACCTTGAGGCGGTCGATCCGCCGCCACGGGTACGCATCGCCGTGCAGACCTATTCGCTGGCGCGCGCGATGGTTGAATCCGGTGCCGGGCTGGCGGTGATCGATCCGTTTACCGCGCTCGGCGCATCCCCCGCCACCACGGCGATTCGACCGCTGGCGCCAGCACTACCGATCACCCTGTACGCGGTGACCCGCGCCCCGACGAACCGCCGCCCCATACCTTGAGCGACTTGTTGCAGGTGTTCAGCCGACGGGCGCAGGCGCAACTGGATCGCCTGTGTCCCTTGTAGGAGCGAGCCTGCTCGCGATCCCCTGTAGGAGCGAGCGGTGCGGCGATCCGACTTGCCCGCGAAGAACGATGACGCGGTGTACCTGATATGCCGCGGGGCCTTGTTCGCGGGCAAGCCTCGCTCCTACAGGGATCTACAAGACGTAAAACAGAATCGCCACGAAGTGCAGCAAACTCCCGGCGATCACGAACAGGTGCCAGATCCCGTGGGCATGGCGCAAACGACTGTCCAGCGCAAAAAAGACAATGCCCACGGTGTACAGCACGCCGCCCGACGCAAGCCAGGCGAAACCCGTACTGCCCAACGCCGCCAGTAACGGCTTGACCGCCACCAGCACGATCCAGCCCATCACCGCGTAGATCACGATCGACAGAATCCGCGCCTCCGAACGCGGTTTGATCTCTTGCAGGATGCCGATCAGCGCCAATCCCCAGACAATCCCGAACAACGTCCAGCCCCACGGCCCGCGCAGGGTCACCAGGCAGAATGGTGTGTAGCTGCCGGCAATCAGCAGGTAGATCGAAAAGTGATCGACCTTCTGCATGATCGCTTTCTTGCGCCCACGCACGCTGTGGTAAACGGTCGACGCGCTGTAAAGCACCAGCAAGGTAAACCCGTAAATCGCCACGCTGACGATCTTCCACGGGCTGCCGTCCATGCTGGCGATCACCAGCATCCACACCACCCCGACAAATGCCGCCACTGCCCCGACCAGATGCGTCCAGGCGTTCAATCTTTCCCCGTGATACATGTGTTGCTCACCTCAAAATTCGTTGCCGCATCGCGCAAGGCTCAGGCCTTGAGACTAAAAGCGCAATGTTTCAGAACACAATGCCCCCCTGTAAGAGCTGTCGTGGGGGGCATCTATCAAGCAGAGAGACGGATCGTTACGCTTAGGGTAATGGTTGACTGGGCGGACGCCATCGCGAGCAAGCTCGCTCCCACAATGGATCTCCGTCTTACACAAAACCCCTGTGGGAGCGAGCTTGCTCGCGATGGGGCCAGAACAATCCCCACTGTTTTCAATGACGGAGCATTACAGTCCGGTCATCTGCTGCTGTACGCGAATCAGAAGCTGTTCAGCACTTTCCAACAGCTGCGCCAACAACGCCGGATCTTCATCCATATAGCCTTCGTACTCCGCCAGGTTTCGTCGCTCATGACACAGGGCGAATAGCCGAACCTGTACTTTGCCAATATCAGCGGTATGACCCAGGCATTGGAACACCAGATATCGCTTGTCTGAACGGTAGCCGCACAAGCGAAGAGCCGTCAGTGCAAGGGCATGGGCAGCGTTGTAAGCCAGGTCGAAACGACTCGCGAAGGAAAGCGAAGACGTTTGCGCGTCTTTCAATCGATCCACAGCCGAACGCATGAGCCCTTCGCATTCCTTGCGATCCGGCGGCTCAGCTTTCAGTCCACCGCTACGTAACAGATTCTCCAGGTTCTCGTTGCTGCCCATCCTTGGACTCCAAAGGGTTTCCCCCCATCAGATTGATCTTGTCCTGCTGCGCTACCCGCACGACGAAGCTATTTTCAGCGGCCAGTTTCGCGGCCCAGTCGTCGGGGGTGTAGAGCGTCGGGTTGAGGACGCGGCCCAGTTGTTCCTCCAGAGGCATGAGCCGCTCCATCACTTCACTGTAGTGGAGGCTTTCGCCGATCAGCATGAGATCAATGTCACTGGATGCGTTTGCCGAATCCTTGGCGATTGAACCGTACACAAATGCCCAAGTGATCTGTTCGGCAAAGGGTTGGAGCGCCTGACGCAGAGGCTCGGCAATTCCAAAGGTTTTGCGGGCGATGCCCAACAGTTCCGCATAGATCGGGCAGTCGGGATTGGCTTGATAGTGGGTCTGGTTACCCTGACGGCTGAGGGTCAACACGCCCGCCTGCTGCAACCGATCCAGCTCGCGCATGAGGCTGCCTTTACCCACTTGAGCCCAGCGGGCGATCTCGTTGGCGTAAAAACTTCGGTCGGGTTTGCCGAACAACAAGCCCAGCACTTTTTGCTGAGTCGTCGTGAACAGGGCTTCGCTGAGGGAAAGGTTTTTCACAGTGGCAACCGATGAGTCCCAAAAAGGGAACGATAGGTCCCTTTTTGGGAATCTTCAACCTGTCGCGAGCCGAATGGGGATTTGTGTTTAAAAGTTTCTCCGCAGGACGGGTGAGAGGCTACGCAGTCTGGCGTCGCTGCCTACAGCAATGCCGGAACCCGCCGACTGGTGCGGTTTTGCGTTGATCTTTATCGTTTGGGGGTCGCTGCACATCCAGTGACTGGGACTGGAAACCCCAAAAAAAAGGGCGCAAAAGCGCCATTCATAACGAATGGGCCAATTCCAATCTGTAAGCGGAAACTCATTATGTCCAAGGTAACGCCCAACTCAGCAGATAACACTGACACCGATTCCCAAGCATCCCTCGAAGCCGAAAAACTCAAGGAAGCCGCTGACCGCGTCTTTTCCTACTACTTCCCACCCCATGAAAAACCGGGCAAGCGCCGCAAACATCACCTCTTTAGCGTCTCCCCCAATATCGACACCGAAGCCCTTCTGACCAATGCCTCCGAAGACCTGCTGTCCATCAGCGCCATTGCTGCCGATCTGGCGGACGATGTGGAAGGCTCACGCCGCTCTGTAGCCTTGGCGCTCAGCCGCATGGCGGATGGGGTGCAGTTGTTGGTGGAGCGGGCGCTGGATCATCATGAGACGGCGCAGATGGCGGCTCAGGCCAGGGTTTAGCCGTCAGGTTTGAGGTGAATTGACGGCCGCCATCGTCGGAACGCCGCCCGGAGCAAGCTCGCTCCCACATTGGATCTGCGGCGTACACAAAACCTGTGGGAGCGAGCTTGCTCCGGGCGGCGTTCCGACGATGGGGCCAGTCAGGTCAACCCGGCATTCACCAGCAACTCCTCCAACGCCAACAAGTTCGGCACCTTCGCCACTTGCTCCCCCACCTGCACCGCCGCCTGCTCCAGCGCACACAACGGCACATCCACATAGCTCAACTGACTATCAAGCTTGTAAGACCGCGGAATCCCCTGCACCAGCAACGCAATGAATTTCAAATCGGGCCGCCCACCGAGCGCATTGAGAATGACAATCCGCGCCCGCTCACCGATGACGATTTTCTGCCCACACGCCGACTCAAAACTCAGCAACGGAATCTGCCGGTTCCGCCACATGACCCGCCCGAGGTACCACGGCGGCGTGTCGAGGTCGAAGGCGCTGGGTTGGTAATCAATAAGCTCCGCAACCGCGACGTTGGGCAAAATCAGGTTGCGGTCAGCCAAGGGCAACAACAGCCCGGTCAGGTTGCTGGTGCGATGCTCAAGCATGGGTTTTGCTCCACAGGGTGATGCTTTCGAGCAGCACCGATTCCTGGTACGGCTTGCCAAGGTAGTCGTTGACGCCGATGGCCATGGCGCGGTCGCGGTGTTTCTGGCCGGTGCGGGAGGTGATCATGATGATCGGCAGGTGTTGCAGACGTTCGTCGGCGCGGACCTGGGTGGCGACTTCGAAGCCGTCCATGCGCGGCATTTCGATGTCCAGCAGCATCAGGTCGGGCATGTGTTCTTCAAGCAGCAGCATGGCGTCGACACCGTCCTTGGCGGTCAGCACGTTCATGCCGTGGCGTTCCAGCAGGCGGCTGGTGACTTTGCGCACCGTGACCGAATCGTCGACCACCAACACCAGCAGTGGCTTGTGCGGCTCGACCTCCGCCTCCTGAGTCACTGGCTGTTGCGGCACACGGGCCTGCATCGCACGGATCGGTGCCAGCAAATCGAGAATCAGCACCACCCGCCCATCGCCGAGAATCGTGGCCCCGGACAAACCCTGCACCGCTGCAAACTGCGGGCCGAGGCTTTTGACCACGATCTCGCGAGTGCCGGCCATGGAGTCGACTTGCACCGCGATGTGCCGCTCGTTGCACTGCACCAGCAACACCGGCAACGGCAGGCTCTGTCCCAGCAGTTTCGGACGGTGGCTGGTTTTCAGCAGTTCACCGAGGTAACACAGTTCATAGTGTTGCCCGGCGTATTTGTAGGTCGGCGGATCGAGCCGGTAATGCCCTTCAAGCTCGTTGGGCAGCACGCGAACGATGCCGTCGATGGTGTTCAACGGGATCGCGTACTGATCATCAAAGCACTGCACCATCAGCGCCCGATTGACCGACACGGTAAACGGCAGGCGAATCCGGAAGTGCACGCCCTGCCCCGGCACAGAGTCGATGCTCATGCTGCCGCCGAGTTGCCGGACCTCTTCATGCACCACGTCCATGCCGACGCCGCGCCCGGAAATCTGGGTGATTTTCTCGGCGGTGGAGAACCCCGGTTGCAGGATGAATTGCAGGACATCGCGGTCGCTGATGTCGCTGTCCGGGGCCAGCAACCCGCGCTTGATCGCCTTGCGCCGCACCGCGTCCAGCGGCACGCCGGCACCGTCGTCGCGGATGTCGAAAATGATGTCGCCGCCCTCGCGCGACAGGTCGAGGGTGATACGACCCTGCGCCGGTTTACCCGCCGCGGTACGCACCTCGGCCGATTCCAGGCCATGATCCACGGCGTTGCGCAGCATGTGTTCCAACGGTGCGGCCATGCGTTCGAGGACGTTGCGGTCCATCTCGCCTTCAGCATTGCCGACGATAAACTCCACGTCCTTGCCCAGCTCGCCGGAGACCTGACGGACGATCCGCTTCAAGCGCGGCAGCATCCGTTCGAACGGCACCATGCGCGTACGCATCAGGCCTTCCTGCAATTCGGTGTTGATGCGGCCTTGTTGTTGCAGCAGGTTTTCCGCGTCCTGATTGCGTCGGTCGAGGGTTTCCTTGAGGTCGAGCAAGTCGGAGGCGGATTCGAACAGCGCGCGCGACAGTTGCTGCAACTGTGAGTGGCGGTCCATTTCCAGCGGATCGAATTCTTCGTAGCCCAGGCGTTCGGCATCGACTTGTTGACGGCTGAGAATCCGCCCCTGGGTTTCAGTATCGAGCCGGCGCAATTGGTCGCGCATGCGCTCGATGGTGGTTTCCATCTCGCTCAGGGTCACGCGTGCATCATTGACCTGTTGTTCGATCCGGCCACGGAAGATCGACGTTTCGCCGGCCAGGTTCACCAGATCATCGAGTAATTCTGCCGAGACCTTGACCATGTCCGCGCCGGCATCCGATTGCGCTGCGGGCGTCTCGATTTTCGACGTTACGGAGACCACGGCCGGTGCCGGTGCTGCGGGCACCGCCGGATGACTGAAGTTCTTGATCGCGTCGATCAGTTGATCGGCGGGCGGCAAAGGCTGACCGGCACGGGTCGCGTCGAGCATCTGCGCCAGTCGGTCGTGGCTGCTTTGCAACAAGCCGAACAATGCGGCGGTGGGTTGCAGTACGCCAGCCGAGAGGCCTTCGTAGAGAAATTCCAGCTCATGGGCGAGGTCGCCGATCGGCGCGATTTCCACCATCCGCGCGCCACCCTTGAGGGTGTGCAGGTCACGCAGCAGGGTTTCCACTTCCTGACGATTCGACGGCTCGGCCTGCCAGCGCACCAGCGCCGCGCCGGAGTTTTCGATGATGTCGAAACCTTCCTCGAGGAAGATCTCCAGCAGCTCCGGATCATGGCCCGGTGAATCCCCGTTCCGCGCCGGTTCGACCGTTTCAACAGTGCTGGCATTGCCTTGGCGAAACTCGCGAATGGCCTCGATCACCTCACCCGGATCGCCCAATGGCCGCTGGTTCTGCAACTGGTCAAGCAGCTGCGCGAGCCGGTCATGACTGTGTTGCAGCAGGTGCGCCAAGGCTTCGCTGTAGGCGTAACGGCGGTCCACCAGACCTTCGTAAAGGCTTTCCAGCTCATGAGCCAGATCACCGACCGGCTCGACCTCGGCCATCCGCGCGCCGCCCTTGAGGGTGTGTAAATCACGCTGCAATGACAACAGCGGCGCGGCGTTGTCCGGGTCGCTCAGCCAGCGCTGCAAGGCCTGGCCGGCGCTTTCGAGGATATCCACCGCCTCTTCGAGGAAGATCGAAACGATCTCATCGTCCAGCTCAACCTGGGTCGCGGTCTGTTCCAGTTCGGCAGTGGCACTGCCCAGTTCCCGGATGCTCAGGGTACGGCTGCCGTCACTGCGAATCAGCCCCATCGCCGACGGATCCAGGCTCTCATCGAGCAACCCGCGCAAGGCCCGGATGCGTTCCGGTTGCGGGCTGACTTCCTGGCCGGCGGCCAGTTCGTCGAGCATGTTGATCAGCGCTTCATGGGCACTTTGCGCCTCATGGAAAAACGCCTCGCTGACCGCCAGACTGCTTTCTTCCACCGCACCATAGAGGTCGAGCAAGGCTTCGCAGAGTTCATCCACCGGATGCAGATCAGCCAGGTGCGCGCCTTCGCCGAGGGTGGTCAATTCATCCAGCAATGCGCTGAGTTCCTGACGCTCGCCGGGATGTTGCTGCCAGCGTTGCAACAGGCTTTCGGCGTCGAGCAGGATGTCCATGCCTTGCGCGAGGAAGTTGTTGATCAGTTGCGGATCACGCTTGATGCGCAACCCGGTGTTCGGTGAACTCAGGAGCGTTTCCAGACGCTCGGCCAGCAACGCCTGGGTTCGCTCGATCAATGAGCGGGCGCCGGGAATCTCGGCCATCGGGTCGGTTTTGAGCTGTCGCAACCCGAGACGGAACAGTCCTTCGGCTTCGAGTAACAGTTCGACTTCGTCCAGGTCGAGGGCGAGCAGGTGCGCCTTGTACTCCCGGGTCAAATGATCCAGTGGCTTCGCCAGTTCGGCAATCGGCAATACGCCAGCCATGGAGGCGCTGCCCTTGAGGGTGTGCAGCGCCCGTTGCAACTCGTCGCTGGCCTGCAATGGCACGTGCTCGGCGGCTTGATCGAGGAAACGGTTGAGGCTGCCCAAATGGGTTTCGGCTTCGTTGCGGAAGATCTCAAGCAGCAGCGGATCGAGGGCGGCGACGTCTTGTGCGTCCTCGTCGAGTATCGGCTCGTTGCCCTTGGCCAAGGCGTGGGCGCGTGCGGCCAATTGGTCGACATCGTTGCGCTGGCGCTGGGCATGGTTGGCAAACTCGGCCACCAGTTCCGGCAGCAGATTCAGCGCATCGCCCAGCAGTTGTTGCACCGCCGGCCCCGGCGGAACGCTGTGTTCCAGCACACGGTTGAGCAGGTTTTCCACGGACCAGGCCAATTCGCCCAGCACCAGCGCGCGGACCATCCGGCCACTGCCCTTGAGCGTATGGAACGCCCGGCGCAGTTCGCTCAGGGCCGATTTACTCTCGGGATCGGCCGACCAGCGCGGCAGGTACTCGCGGAGGATTTCCAGGACTTCATCGGTTTCTTCGAGGAACACTTCCCGCAGCTCATCGTCCACCGGTTCTTCACCGGTGGGCGGCGGCAACAGGCTTCCCGGGGTGGTCAGGGCGGGCGGATTGACGGAGGACACGGGGCTGGCCAATACATCGGCCAGTGACTGGATATCAGGGTCGTCCAGTTCCTGCAGATCCTGCATGACCTGCGCTTCACTCGGGCTGAGCACATCTTCAAGCACCGGCACCTGTTGCTCGATGGGGAAAAAGCCGAGTGAGGCCAGGCTTTTTTCCGCGACGTCGAGCAACTTTTCGCCCGGCGCTTCGGGGTCGTCGCTGAGGCGCTCCAGGTAATACTCGATGCTGGTGATGACGTCGGCCAGGCTGTCCAGTTCCTGCCAGCCGGGATGATCCGGATCCAGCAGCAGGTGCTCGCGGATGAAGTGGTTGCAGGTTTCGATCAGGCTCGCCGCACGGCTCAACGGAATCATCGCCAGCGCACCGCGCACTTGGGTCAGCAAGGCCGGCAGTGGCTGCAAGTGCTGGCGATCCCAGTCGGCGTCGATGTAGTCGACGATCATGTCCTTGGCCTGTTGCAGGCAGATGCGCGCTTCCTTGATCACGATCTGATGGATCTGGGTCAGGTCGGTGGTCGGCAGGCGGCTGTCTTCCTGGCTTTCCGGCTCGACGGTGCCGACCATGCCGGCGAGGTTTGCTTCGACGTAGAGCAAGGCACCGGCGACGTCCATCAGGATCGCGTCGTTGGGCTCACGCTGGCCCTGGACGAGGCTCAGCACCACCGCCAGTTGGTCGATGATGACCTTGCGTGGCTGGCCGAAACCGAGCACCGCCAGGGTGTCAGCGATTTGCCGCAGGGGCGCCAGCAGGCTTTCGAGGTCCGAGGTGTGCTGGCGGTCGCTGCGCACGAACAGGTCCAGGCGCTCCTTGACCCGCACCAGCTCTTCACACAAAGCGGCCAACACCGAACGCATGGCATCGCGGTCGGGACCGGCCAGCCGTGCTCGTTCTTCGTCGACCATCGCGCTGTCAGGCAGCGCGTCGTCAAGTGAGTAGCGATCTTTCATGGTCAGCATCTGCCCGGTGGGATGTTCGGCCTTGGCAATGTAGAACAGCAAACTCTTGAGCAACTCCAGCGGCGCCGGCTGATTGATTCCGGGTATGCCCTGTTCGAGCAGGCGCTTCAGTTCTTTATCGGCCTCCTTGAACAGACTGCGCAACGCCGGACTGTTGGCGATCGAACCGTCGCGCATGCCTTCGACCAGCGCCGAGGCGACTTGCCACAACGGACTCAGGGGTGCGTTGCCGCACAGCCCTTCGAGGCGCGCAAAAACTTTGGTCAGGTAACCGAGATTGGTTTCGCCGTCCTGCTCACGCAGCAATCCGACCAGGGCCATCTGCAACATCTGCCGCAACTTGCGCAGCACATTCGGTAAATCCGCCGGTTCCAGCAGCGCCAGCGACTCTTCGTCCAGTGGCGGCAGGTCCGGCAATTGCGGGCTGAACAGGCTGGTTTCCGACAACAGGCTTTCGCCACGGGCGCTGCGCAGATCGTTGATCAGTGGCAACACGACCAGCGGCAGGTCGCGGCGCGCACCTTGCACCCGGTCGAGGTAAATCGGCAGTTGCCCAAGGGCTTGCAGCAACAGGTGGAGCGTCTCATCGCGATGACTGACGCGGTTCTGTTGCAAAGCCGTGGTCAGATGTTCCATCTCTTCGGCGAGCAGCGCCGCGCCGTAGAACTCGACCATCTGCAAACTGCCGTGAACCTGATGGATGCACGCCAGGCATTCACTGAGGGCGTGCGTCGCCTGCGGGTCATCAAGCAACGTTTCAATCGCCTGGTGAGCCACTTTCAGCGTTTCGGCAATCTCGCCTTTGACCCACTCGAGGGCCACATAGTCGTGCCGATCACCCATAACCACTCCACTCATAATTCGCGCGCCTCAAGGCGCATCACACTTTATCCGCAGCCTGCGCCTTGGCGGCCGGCAAGGTGAAACCGGATACCGAACGCCGCAGCTGACTGGCCATTTTCGCCAGGTTGCCAATGCTCTCGGCGGTGGCGGTGGAGCCGGAGGAGGTCTGCGTGGTGATCTGCTGGATCACGTTCATCGTCAGGGAAATCTGACCGGCCGAAGACGTCTGTTGCTGCGCTGCGTTGGAAATACTCTGGATCAACGCGGCGAGGGTCTTCGACACGCCTTCGATTTCTTCCAGGGCCACTCCGGCATCCTGCGCCAGACGCGCGCCGCGCACCACTTCGGTGGTGGTCTGTTCCATGGAAATCACGGCTTCGTTGGTGTCGGTCTGAATCGCCCGCACCAAGGTTTCGATCTGCCGGGTGGCGGCGGACGAGCGCTCGGCCAGCCGCTGGACTTCATCGGCGACCACCGCAAAACCGCGCCCGGCATCACCGGCCATGGAGGCCTGGATCGCCGCGTTGAGCGCAAGGATGTTGGTCTGATCGGCAATGTCATCGATCAGGCTGACAATGTCGCCGATTTCCTGAGAAGACTCGCCGAGGCGTTTGATGCGCTTGGCGGTGTCCTGAATTTGCTCGCGAATATTGTCCATGCCGTGGATGGTGTTGTGCACCACCTCATTGCCCTTGTTGGCGATTTCCACCGAGCGTTCGGCCACCGCCGACGATTCGGCGGCGTTGGCCGAGACCTGATCGATAGACTGGGCCATGTCGTTGATCGCAGTGGAGGCTTCGGCAATCTGCTGCGCCTGATGCTCGGAAGCCTGGGCCAGGTGCATGGCGGTGGCCTGGGTTTCCTGCACGGCAGCAGCGACCTGGCCAGCGGTGAGGTTGATGGTCGCCACCAGATCGCGCAGTTGGTCCACGGAGTAGTTGATCGAGTCGGCGATGGTCCCGGTGAAGTCTTCGGTCACCGAGGCGGTCACGGTCAGGTCGCCGTCCGCCAGGTCTTCGATCTCGTCGAGCAGGCGCATGATCGCGTTCTGGTTACGCTCGTTCTTCTCGGCCGTTTCGCGCAGCTGACGGTTGGTTTCACGGACCATCACCAGACCGATGAGGATGATCGACATCAGCGCCAACAGCCCCAGCACGTAGCCGCCAATGGTGTCGGTGTTGCGTCCGCCGGCCAGGTTTTCGAAACCGCTGGCCAGGTGCGAGGCTTCTTCGAGCAGGGTCTGCGACAGGGTGAAAATTTGGGTGGCCGACTCGCGGACCTTGAACAGCTCCGGCGAGGTTTCGAGGATTTCATCCACCGAACCCGAGACGAATTCGAACAGCTCGGAAATCTCGATCAACCGCGCGCGCGCATCGCGGTCTTCAACCTGGCTGACTTTCAGTGACGGATTGCCCTGGAGCATGCCGTTGAGCACCTGGCCGAATCGCGCCGCATCACGACCGAAGGCGTCGGCGGCCTGCTGCGAATTTTCATCACCGGACAGCACGGTGTTCACCGCACCGAGAATCCGCTCAGCCAATAGCGACTGGCGCTGGGCCATGGCCACCTGCGCCGCCGGGGCACCGCGCTGGAGGAGGGTTTCGACGACTTTTTCGTACTCGACCTGCAACTGCGGCACGGTTTCGGCCAGCGTCGCGGCGACTTGATGCAGCGACAGCACGGTCTGTTCGCTGGAGAGGATCGCGTCGGTGTTTTTCAGCAAGCGTTCCCAGTCCAGTTGCACGGCACGCATTTCCGGGCGCACGGTGGACGGCGCCGGCGGCAGGCCGGTGGCGGGATCGCCTTTCTTCAGATAGCCCCAGCGTTGGGCAAAGTCGTTGCGCGCATCGCTCAGCAGCTTGAACGCCGCCGCCTTGCCGGCAGCGGCTTCGGTGGCGTTCTTGGCAATGCGCTGGGACAGCACGCGCAGCTCTCCGGCGTGGCCGATGTACTGTTTGTCGTACGTGGCCTGGGTGTTGAGGTACGCGAAGTTGGCGAACAGCAGCATGATGAAGACGATCAGCGCAATGAACAGCGCGATGATCTGCGACCGGCTGCGCGACCCTTCTGGCTTGCCTGTTTTTGCTTTTATCATCGGTCCTCGCCTGAACAGCTGAATGAGTACCTGTAGGAGCAAGGCTTGCCCGCGATGAACGAAAACGCGGTGTGCCTGCAAGACCGCGTCGCCTGCATCGCGGGCAAGCCTTGCTCCTACAAGGATTACAGCGCGACGTGCATGAAGCTTTGCGACTGCACCAACGCAAACGGGCTGAACACATGCCAACTCTGCTCGCGCTGAAACTGGCCCTGGATGAATGGTGCAATCGCGCCGCTCAAGCCATCTGCCGGTTCCAGACTGTCCTGGGCAAAGTGCTGGAGGCCGAAGACTTCATCGACCATCAACCCGGCAAACACCTCGTTATGCTCGACCACCAATACCCGGCGCTGCTTGCGCACGACTGACAGTTCATGTCCGAAGAAGCCGCACAAGTCGATGATCGGCAACAGACGCCCGCGCAGGTTGGCCACGCCCTTGACCCAGGGTCTGACCCCCGGCAGCTGGGTACACCTCGGCTCGTGCAACACTTCGCTGACTTCACCCATCGGCGCGACATACCAGTGCTCGCCCAGACGAAAACCGATGCCGCTCCAACTGTCTTGCCGGGTCGGCTGGGACGGCAAGTCCGCCGCCAGCAGACGACAACGCTGGTCGATCTGCAGCAGCAGTTCGAAAGCCGTCAGCGACTCGGTCATGGCCGGACGATCAACCGGCCAGCACGTTGTTCAGGGTTTTGATCAGGGTTTCTTCGTCGACCGGTTTGGTCAGGTAATCCTTGGCGCCCTGGCGCGTGCCCCAGACTTTGTCGGTTTCCTGATCCTTGGTGGTGATGATGATCACCGGGATGTGCCCGGTTTCCGGGTCTTTGGTCAGCTGACGGGTCGCCTGGAAACCATTGAGGCCAGGCATGACGATATCCATCAGCACCGCGTCGGGTTTTTCCTGACGGGCCAGGGCCACGCCGTCGGCGCCGTTTTCGGCTTTCAACACTTCATGACCGTGCTTTTCCAGCATGCCGGTCAGTTTGTACATTTCGGTCGGCGAATCATCGACGATCAGAATACGTGCCATGGTCTTCCCCATTCTTGTCGACGCCGGGCCCGCTGGCCGAGCGTCACTGTGCGTGTCCTACTGCGGCAAAACGGCGGCGAAGCCCGGTACATGGGCCTGGATCGCGTTCAGCAGTTCTTCCTTGCTGAAAGGCTTGGTCAAAAACTGGTCGGAGCCGACGATGCGCCCCTTGGCCTTGTCGAACAGCCCATCCTTGGACGACAGCATAATCACTGGCGTGGACTTGAACGCACTGTTGTTCTTGATTAAAGCGCAGGTCTGATAACCATCCAGACGCGGCATCATGATGTCGACAAAAATGATGCCGGGGTGATTGTCGGCAATCTTGGCCAGGGCATCGAAACCATCGATGGCGGTGATCACTTCACAGCCCACATTTTTCAACAGCGTTTCGGCGGTGCGACGAATCGTTTTCGAATCATCGATCACCATGACCTTCAAGGCGCTGGAATGCTGTTCCATAAATGCTCTGCCGTCGCCTTTGCGAATCAAATTGTCCATTTCCGATAACCGGAGGCTCGAAACCCTTGATGTTCAAGGGCCAGCGCGATATGGCAGCCTTTTTAGCACAGTCTCCAAAACCAATCTATCGGGGGACTGGCACAGTGGTTTTTCCTTGACCGGGAACACTGTGAGCGCCAATCTGACGCCACTTTTTCGTGCCGCACCGGCCACCCAAATTTCGAGGAAAAACCCATGAGCGTTCGCGTCGGGATTGTCATGGATCCTATTGCCAGCATCTCCTATAAAAAGGATAGCTCGCTGGCCATGCTGCTGGCCGCACAGAAGCGCGGCTGGGAACTGTTCTATATGGAACAGGGCGATTTGTACCAGGCCGAAGGCGAAGCGCGGGCGCGGATGCGTCCGTTGAAAGTCTTCGCCAACCCGGAAAAATGGTTCGAACTCGACGCCGAGACCGACGCGCTGCTGAGCGATCTGGACGTGATCCTGATGCGCAAGGATCCGCCGTTCGACATGGAATTCGTCTACTCCACTTACCTGCTGGAGCAAGCAGAACGCGCTGGCGTGCTGGTGGTCAACAAGCCGCAAAGCCTGCGTGACTGCAACGAAAAGCTGTTCGCCACGCTGTTCCCGCAGTGCACGCCGCCGACCATCGTCAGCCGTCGCCCGGACGTACTGCGTGAATTCGCCGATCACCACGGCGACGTGATCCTCAAGCCGCTGGACGGCATGGGCGGTTCTTCGATCTTCCGCCACACCGCTGGCCACCCGAACCTGTCGGTGATCCTCGAAACCCTGACCCTGCACGGCAAACAGCAGATCATGATTCAGGGCTACCTCCCGGAAATCGTTGACGGTGACAAACGCATCCTGATGATCGATGGCGAGCCGGTGGATTACTGCCTGGCGCGAATTCCTGCCGCCGGTGAAACCCGTGGCAACCTCGCCGCCGGTGGCCGTGGCGAAGCTCGACCGCTCACCGAGAAAGATCGCTGGATCGCCGCACAGGTCGGCCCGACCCTGCGCGAAAAAGGCCTGTTGTTCGTCGGTCTGGACGTGATTGGGGAGCATCTGACGGAAATCAACGTCACCAGCCCGACCTGCATTCGTGAGATTGATAACGCGTTTGGCACCGACATCGGTGGCCTGCTGATGGATGCCATCGATCAGAAGCTCAAGGCCCGTTGATATAGAACAGCCAAGAAACGACCAACATTGCGTTATCATCCGCGGCCTGTGAAAAACGCGATGTTGGTTTTTTTGTCATGACACTTCCGTCCGATCTGCCCGCTGAACTCGCCCATCGTGGCGTGCGCCCGGCTGATCGCCTCGGTTTTACCCTGTTTCTCGCGGCGCTGATTCACCTGGCTTTGCTGTTGGGCGTCGGTTTTACGATGGTCGAACCCAAGCAAATCAGCAAAACCCTGGAAATCACCCTCGCTACCTTTAAAAGCGAAAAGAAGCCTGAGAAAGCCGATTTCCTCGCTCAAGAGAATCAGCAAGGCAGCGGCACCCTGGATAAAAAGGCGATCCCCAAGACCACCGAGGTCGCGCCTTTCCAGGACAACAAGGTGCAGAAGGTCACGCCACCGCCGGCGGCCAAGCCTGAAGTGAAGGAAGCCGCACCGAAGGCAGCCGTGACGACCGTTGCACCGAAGCCGAAAAAGGCCCCGGCCAAAACCGAAGAACCCAAGCCCGTCACCAAACCCGCAGTCGCCGCGCCAACGTTCGACAGTGAACAGCTGTCCAGCGACATCGCCAGCCTGGAAGCGGAACTGGCCAACGAACAACAACTGTATGCCAAACGCCCGCGTATCCATCGCCTGAGCGCCGCGTCGACCATGCGCGACAAGGGCGCCTGGTATAAGGACGAGTGGCGCAAGAAAGTCGAGCGCATCGGTAATCTGAATTACCCCGACGAAGCCCGACGCAAGCAGATCTACGGCAATTTGCGCCTGATGGTTTCGATCAACCGCGATGGCTCGCTCTTTGAAGTGCTGGTGCTGGAGTCGTCCGGCCAACCGCTGCTGGATCAGGCAGCGCAGCGCATCGTGCGGCTGGCGGCGCCGTTTTCACCGTTTACCGGGGATCTGTCGGATATCGATCGTCTGGAAATCATCCGGACCTGGAAGTTTGCCCGCGGGGACCGACTCTCCAGTAACTGACACCCCACAAATCCCTGTGGGAGCGAGCCTTTGTGGTGAGGGGATTTATCCCCGTTGGGTCGCGAAGCGGCCCCAAGCTTGCAACCCCGTTGTGTCTGACACACCGCATACGACTGCTGCGCAGCCGAACGGGGCGGTGCGACGTTTCGCTAAATCCCCTCACCACAAAGGCTCGCTCCCACACTTGACCTGTGTCGACTGCCAAATTGCGCCATCCTCAGCTTGTCAGTTCGCCCCTCCAACGCCACACTAGCGCTCATGAAGAACGTCAGCCCCAGCTACCTCAAGCATCACTTCCTGATCGCCATGCCTCACATGGTCGACCCGAACTTTGCGCACACCTTGACCTACATCGTCGAGCACACGGCCAATGGTGCCATGGGCCTGGTGGTCAATCGTCCGCAAGACCTCAACCTGGCCGATATCCTCGAACAACTGCGCCCCGACATCGAACCGCCGGTGCTCTGCCAGCATGTGCCGATCTTCATCGGCGGCCCGGTGCAGACCGATCGCGGTTTTGTCCTGCACCCCTCGGGGCAGAGTTATCAGGCCACCGTCGAACTTGATGAGAAACTGGCCCTGTCGACCTCCCAGGACGTGCTGTTCGCCATCGCCGACGGCGTCGGTCCGGCGAAAAGCCTGATCGTCCTTGGATACGCTGGCTGGGAAGCCGGGCAGCTGGAAGCCGAACTGGCCCAGAACGCCTGGCTGACCTGCCCGTTCGATGCCGATATTTTGTTCAACACCAGCAGTGAATTGCGCCTGGAAGCAGCGGCCAAGCACCTGGGCGTCAACCTCAGCCTGCTGACCAGCCAGGCGGGACACGCCTGATGGCCCTGCGCCTGATTTTGGGTTTCGACTACGGCACCAAACAGATCGGCGTTGCGGTCGGCCAGGTGATTACCGGCCAGGCCCGCGAGCTGTGCACCTTGAAGGCACAAAACGGTATTCCCGACTGGAATCAGGTCGAAGCTCTGATTAAAGAGTGGAAACCCGATGCCGTGGTGGTTGGCCTGCCCTTGAACATGGACGGCACGCCGAGCGACATGTGCCTGCGCGCCGAGAAATTCGCCCGCCGTCTCAACGGCCGCTACAACCTGCCCTTCTATACCCACGATGAACGCCTGACCACCTT
This sequence comes from Pseudomonas sp. LS2P72, assembly GCF_054897865.1. NCBI lineage: Bacteria > Pseudomonadati > Pseudomonadota > Gammaproteobacteria > Pseudomonadales > Pseudomonadaceae > Pseudomonas > Pseudomonas sp. LS2P72. The sequence continues at coordinate 953,983 of NZ_CM142708.1, read as the reverse complement.
CGAAGCCAAGGGTGAACGGCGTGATCGTGGCGGACAAAAGGGCAGCTACCGCGACAACCCGGTGGACGCCATCGCCGCCGCCCTGCTGCTGCAAGGCTGGCTCGACGAAAACACCGCACTGTTCGAGTCCTGACTGCATCTAATTCTAAAGAGCCGCAACAAGCGTCTCTACGTAGCGACAACCCGAGCCACCTCTCCAGCAGAACCCGGCTCGGGCCCAAGAAGGAGCAACCATGAGCCTGCCCAATCCCGCCGAACTGATCAGCCAGATGGCGACCCGTCTCGAGGCGCACCTGGAACACCGTGGCATCAGTGAACCGCGCTACATCGGCATTCGTACCGGTGGCGTCTGGGTCGCCCAGGCGTTGCTCGACGAACTGGGCAGCGACTCGCCCCTCGGCACCTTGGACGTCTCCTTCTACCGCGACGACTTCAGCCAGAACGGCCTGCACCCACAAGTGCGCCCTTCGGCGCTGCCGTTCGAGATCGAAGGCCAGCACCTGGTGCTGATCGACGACGTATTGATGAGCGGCCGGACCATCCGCGCCGCCCTCAATGAGCTGTTCGACTACGGCCGCCCGGCCAGCGTGACATTGGTGTGCCTGCTGGACCTGGACGCCGGCGAACTGCCGATCCGCCCGAATGTGGTTGGCGCGACTCTGTCGCTGTCCGCCCACGAACGGGTGAAACTGTCCGGCCCGGAACTCAAGCTCGAACTGCAAGACCTCGCCCTTTAATTCGCCCTATTGAGAGTCCCCCTCGCGATGACGCCTCTAGAAACCAAGCGCCCGCTGCAGCTCAATGATCAGGGCCAGCTGCGCCACTTCCTCTCGCTCGACGGTTTGCGCCGCGAGCTGCTGACGGAAATCCTCGACACCGCCGACTCGTTCCTCGAAGTCGGCGCCCGGGCGGTGAAGAAAGTCCCGTTGCTGCGCGGCAAGACCGTGTGCAACGTGTTTTTCGAGAACTCCACCCGCACCCGCACCACCTTCGAACTGGCGGCCCAGCGGCTGTCGGCGGACGTGATCACCCTGAACGTGTCCACGTCGTCGGCGAGCAAGGGCGAAACCCTGCTCGACACCCTGCGCAACCTGGAAGCCATGGCCGCCGACATGTTCGTCGTGCGCCACGGTGATTCCGGCGCGGCGCACTTCATCGCCGAACATGTCTGCCCGCAAGTGGCGATCATCAACGGCGGCGACGGCCGTCACGCCCACCCGACCCAGGGCATGCTCGACATGCTCACCATCCGCCGGCACAAGGGCGGCTTCGAAAACCTTTCGGTGGCTATCGTCGGCGACATCCTGCATTCGCGGGTGGCACGCTCGAACATGCTCGCGCTGAAAACCCTCGGCTGCCCGGACATCCGCGTGATCGCGCCGAAAACCCTGCTGCCGATCGGCATCGAGCAATACGGCGTGAAGGTTTACACCGACATGACCGAAGGCCTGAAAGACGTCGACGTGGTGATCATGCTGCGCCTGCAGCGTGAGCGCATGACCGGTGGCCTGCTGCCGAGCGAAGGTGAGTTCTACCGTCTGTTCGGCCTGACCACCGCGCGCCTGGCCGGGGCCAAACCGGATTGCATCGTCATGCACCCGGGGCCGATCAACCGTGGGGTGGAAATTGAGTCGGCAGTGGCCGACGGCCCGCACTCGGTGATCCTCAACCAAGTCACTTATGGCATCGCGATTCGTATGGCCGTGCTGTCCATGGCCATGAGCGGGCAGACTGCGCAACGTCAATTCGAGCAGGAGAACGCCCAGTGAAGCTCAGCATTCTCGGCGCCCGCGTCATCGATCCGGCCAGCGGCCTGGATCAAGTTACCGATATCCATATTGAAGCCTGCAAGATCATTGCCCTTGGCGCCGCGCCAGCCGGTTTCGTCGCCGTCGACACCCTCGACGCCAAAGGCCTGGTCGCCGCCCCTGGGCTGGTTGACCTGAACGTCGCCCTGCGCGAGCCGGGCTACAGCCGTAAAGGCTCAATCGTCAGCGAAACCCGCGCCGCCGCGGCCGGTGGCGTCACCAGCCTGTGCTGCCCGCCGAAAACCAAACCGGTGCTGGACACCTCGGCCGTGGCCGAATTGATCCTCGACCGCGCCCGCGAGGCCGGCAACACCAAAGTGTTCCCTATCGGCGCCCTGAGCAAAGGCCTGGACGGCGAACAGCTGGCCGAACTGGTCGCCTTGCGCGATGCCGGTTGCGTGGCCTTCGGCAACGGCCTGGACAGCTTTCGCAACACCCGCACGCTGTGCCGGGCGCTGGAATACGCCGCAACATTCGACCTGACGGTGATTTTCAACTCTCAGGACCATGACTTGGCCGAAGGTGGCCTGGCCCACGAAGGCCCGACTGCGAGTTTCCTCGGTTTGCCGGGCATTCCCGAAACCGCCGAAACCGTGGCTCTTGCGCGGGATCTGCTGCTGGTCGAGCAAAGTGGCGTGCGCGCGCACTTCAGCCAGCTCACCAGCGCCCGTGGCGTGGCCCTGATCGCTCAGGCCCAGGCTCGCGGCCTGCCGGTCACGGCCGATGTCGCCCTGTATCAGCTGATCCTGACCGACGAAGCGCTGATCGACTTCAGCAGCCTCTATCACGTCCAGCCGCCGCTGCGCACCCGCGCCGACCGCGATGGCCTGCGTGAAGCGGTGAAATCGGGTGTGGTCTCGGCCATTTCCAGCCATCACCAACCCCACGAGCGGGACGCCAAACTGGCGCCGTTCGGGGCCACCGAACCGGGTATCAGCAGCGTTGAACTGCTGCTGCCGTTGGCGATGACGCTGGTGGAAGACGGTTTACTGGACCTGCCGACGCTGTTGGCGCGCTTGAGCACCGGACCTGCCGAGGCGTTGCGCCTGCCGGCTGGCAAACTGGCGGTAGGTGGACCGGCGGATATCGTGCTGTTCGATCCGGCGGCGTCGACCGTGGCCGGTGAGACCTGGCTGTCCAAAGGCGAAAACTGCCCGTTCATTGGGCACAGCCTGCCAGGCGTGGTGCGTTACACCTTGGTGGATGGGCGTATTAGCCACCAGGCGTAAGACCGCGTCGCTGCAATCGCGAGCAAGCTTTGCTCCTACGGGATTGTGTATGACCTCCCTGTAGGAGCATGGCTTGCCAGCGATGGCTTACTGGAAGGCACCTCGGTTCTGGGCGTTGCGAATCGACACCTGGTCGTTCAGCGTCCAGAAGTCATACAGCACCCCCAGAAAGAACAACCCGCCCGTCACCAGGTACAGCAATCCGCTGATCCACTTCCCCTGATACATCCGGTGTACGCCGAATACCCCCAGAAACGTCAGCAGAATCCACGCCACGTTGTACTCGATAGGCCCGGCGGTAAAACGCAGGTCCGCTTCACGATCCATGGCCGGGATCAAAAACAGGTCGATCAGCCAACCGATACCCAACAAACCGAGGGTGAAGAACCAGATCGTCCCCGTCACCGGCTTGCCGTAATAGAAGCGGTGAGCGCCGGTAAAACCCAAAATCCACAGCAGGTAACCGATCACTTTGCTGTGCGTGTCTTGTTGCGGAACGGGCGGTTGATAGGTGTTCATGTAGGTCCTCGTTTCACACGATAGATAAATATTCTTTAAATCTTTGTGACTTTTTTACAGGTGGCCGACGTATGGCAAATGCTACCTTGTGTCCCGTCAAAGCCTTGTAGCACAAGCGTTGTGTTCGACAATCGCGTCTATTTTCAGCTTATTTGGTTCCGTTGACCCCAAGGTTGAATCGACCAACGGCCTCGGAAGGGCCAAAAAAGCTGTTATAAAGTTGCGCGCTAACTTATATGAGCCTTGCCTAATGCGTCCATTTTTCAAGACATGGCTAACCATTTGCCTTTTGATGCCACTGGCCGCCCACGCCACCAATCGTGAGCAACGTCTTCCTGACGTTAATGGTTACACCCAAAAATCCCATGTTTCTGCTCCTTCGAGCAAAAACAAACAGACCGTAAAACGCGCTCCCAAGCTGAGCAGCAAAAGCAGCCTGGTTCCGCCAATGGCGAGCAAGGAAAGCAGCGACGTGCTGAGCCGCGCCGTCAACGTCCTCGGTACACCGTACCGTTGGGGCGGCAGCAGCCCAAGTAAAGGGTTCGACTGCAGTGGCCTGGTGAAATACGCGTTCAATGACGCCACGTTTGACCTGCCGCGCACTTCCAATGCCATGGCCAGCGGTCATGGTGAGAAAGTCGATCGCAAGGATCTGAAGCCTGGCGACCTGATTTTCTTCAACATCAAGAGTCGTCGGGTCAATCACGTTGCCATCTACCTGGGCAACGACCGCTTTATCCACGCACCACGTCGTGGCAAGTCGGTGACCATCGACACGCTGAAGAAACCCTACTGGGAAAGCCACTACGTGGTTGCCAAGCGGGTTATGCCGAAAGAGAAGAACACCCTGCAGGTTGTTCAGCGCTGATATGAAATCCTGGGGCTGACCCGGGATTTACTTTGATCATGCGGCCCCCTTCGCGGGCGGTGATCCGACTTGCCCGCGAAGGCGTTTCTGGACCGATCAAAAACCATCCGGCGTGCGTGCCTTCTCCCGCGCATGCTCGCGGCTGATCAAGCCCTTGCTCACCAGCTCCTTCAAGCACATATCCAGCGTCTGCATCCCCAGGTTTCCCCCGGTCTGAATCGACGAGTACATCTGCGCCACTTTGTCTTCGCGGATCAGGTTACGGATCGCTGACGTACCGAGCATGATTTCGTGTGCCGCGATCCGCCCGCCGCCGATCTTCTTGACCAACGTCTGCGACACCACCGCCAGCAACGACTCGGACAGCATCGAACGAACCATCGATTTCTCGTCCCCCGGAAACACGTCCACCACCCGGTCGATGGTTTTCGCCGCCGAGGTCGTGTGCAGCGTGCCAAACACCAGGTGACCGGTTTCGGCGGCGGTCAACGCCAGGCGAATGGTCTCGAGATCCCGCATCTCCCCCACCAGAATTACGTCCGGGTCCTCCCGCAGGGCCGAGCGCAGAGCCGTGGCGAAGCTGCGCGTATCACGATGGACTTCACGCTGGTTGATCAAGCATTTGCGTGACTCGTGGACGAACTCGATGGGGTCTTCGATGGTGAGGATGTGCTGATGGCGATGGGTGTTCAGGTGATCGATCATCGCTGCCAGGGTGGTGGATTTGCCGGAACCGGTCGGACCGGTCACCAGCACCAGCCCCCGCGGCGCCTCGGTAATCTTGCGAAACACTTCCCCCATGCCGAGGTCGTCCATGCTCAGGACCTTGGACGGAATGGTCCGGAACACCGCGCCAGCCCCGCGATTGTGGTTGAACGCGTTAACCCGAAAACGCGCCACGCCGGGCACGTCGAAGGAGAAGTCGGTTTCCAGGTGCTTCTCGAAGTCCACCCGCTGCGTGTCGTTCATGATGTCGTAGATCAGCGCCTGCACCTGCTTGTGGTCCAGGGCCGGCAGGTTGATGCGCCGCACATCGCCGTCGACCCGAATCATCGGTGGCAGGCCGGCAGACAGATGCAAGTCGGACGCGCCCTGTTTCGCGCTGAAAGCCAGCAGCTCAGTGATATCCATAGCGTTCCTCAATTCCAGTAGAATGCCGCGAACCTTCAGCCGCCGGCGCCTAATCCTCGCCTGATAAAGTCGCCGAGCGATGATCAGGCAAGGCAAAAGTCGGCGAAGAAGCGGAGTTGACGTCAGTCAATGAGCATTTTGAGTCGACTTTTAACGCCGCATGATCGAGTGCAGGCACTTTTCAGGCAGGATTTGATGTCCACGATAGCAGACAACATGGCTCAGGTTAGTTCACGCATCCACGCCGCTGCCGTCGCCGCAAAACGCGATGAAGACAGCGTCCAGCTGCTGGCTGTGAGCAAGACCAAGCCCGCCGAAGCCCTGCGCGAAGCGTATGCCGCCGGGCTGCGCGACTTTGGCGAGAACTACCTGCAGGAAGCCCTGGGCAAACAGCTCGAATTGGCCGACCTGCCCTTGATCTGGCACTTCATCGGCCCCATTCAATCGAACAAGACTCGCGCTATCGCCGAGCACTTCGCCTGGGTGCATTCCGTGGATCGTTTGAAAATCGCACAACGCCTGTCCGAACAACGTCCCGCCGATTTGCCGCCTCTGAACATCTGCATCCAGGTCAACGTCAGCGGTGAAGCCAGCAAGTCCGGCTGCTCCCCGGCCGACCTGCCGGCCTTGGCCAATGCCATCAGCGAACTGCCACGCATCAAGCTACGTGGGTTGATGGCAATCCCCGAGCCGACTGAAGATCGCGCCGCTCAGGATGCCGCTTTTGCTGCCGTGCAGCGCCTGCAAGCCAGCCTGAACCTGCCGCTCGACACACTTTCCATGGGTATGAGCCACGACCTCGAGTCGGCCATCGCCCAGGGCGCCACTTGGGTCCGTATCGGTACGGCCCTGTTTGGCGCCCGTGATTACAGTCAGCCTCACCGTGGCTGACTCACCTCTCTATAAGGACCTGACATGAGCAAGACTCGTATTGCCTTTATCGGTGCCGGCAACATGGCGGCCAGCCTGATCGGCGGCCTGCGCGCCAAAGGTCTGGACGCTGCGCAGATCCGCGCCAGCGATCCGGGCGCTGAAACCCGCACTCGCGTGAACGCTGAACACGGTATCGAGGTGTTCGCCGACAATGCCGACGCCATTCAGGGCGTGGACGTGATCGTGCTGGCGGTCAAACCCCAAGCGATGAAAGCCGTCTGCGAAGCGCTTCGCCCAAGCCTCAAGCCGAATCAACTGGTGGTCTCGATTGCGGCCGGTATCACCTGCGCCAGCATGAACAACTGGCTTGGCGCCCAACCGATCGTGCGTTGCATGCCCAACACCCCGGCGCTGCTGCGTCAGGGCGTGAGTGGTTTGTTCGCTACGGCTGAAGTGAGCACCGAGCAGCGCAAACAGGCGCAAGAATTGCTGTCCGCCGTCGGCATCGCACTGTGGCTGGATGAAGAGCAACAACTGGACGCGGTCACCGCCGTCTCCGGCTCGGGCCCTGCGTACTTCTTCCTGCTGATCGAAGCCATGACCGCCGCTGGCGTGAAGCTCGGTCTGCCAGCAGACATCGCCGCACAACTGACCCTGCAAACCGCTTTGGGCGCTGCTCACATGGCCGTGGCCAGTGACGTCGACGCTGCGGAACTGCGTCGCCGCGTGACATCGCCTGCGGGCACGACGGAAGCGGCGATCAAGTCGTTCCAGGCCGGCGGCTTCGAAGCCCTGGTAGAAAAAGCACTCGGCGCCGCTGCGCACCGCTCGGCCGAGATGGCCGAACAATTGGGTCAATAAGGAGCCTTACATGATTGGATTGAACACTGCAGCGGTCTACGTGCTGCAAACCCTCGGCAGCCTGTACCTGCTGATCGTGCTGCTGCGCTTCGTACTGCAACTGGTACGCGCAAACTTCTACAACCCGCTCTGCCAGTTCGCTGTGAAAGCTACTCAGCCGCTGCTCAAGCCATTGCGCCGGATCATCCCGAGCATGTTCGGCCTGGACATGTCCTCGCTGGTGCTGGCGATCCTCGTGCAACTGGCGCTGATGGCCCTGACCCTGCTGCTGACTTACGGCACCATCGGCAACCCGCTGCAATTGCTGATCTGGTCGCTGATCGGCGTGACCGCGCTGTTCCTGAAGATTTTCTTCTTTGCCCTGATCATCAGCGTGATCCTGTCGTGGGTCGCACCGGGCAGCCATAACCCTGGCGCCGAGCTGGTGAACCAGATCTGCGAACCGGCCCTGGCGCCGTTCCGCAAGATCCTGCCAAACCTTGGCGGCCTGGATATCTCACCGATCCTGGCGTTCATCGTGCTCAAGCTGATCGACATGCTGGTGATCAACAACCTCGCCGCCATGACGATGATGCCGGAAATCCTGCGTCTGCTGATCTGACCCGGTGAGCTACTTTCGCTGGGACGGTGACGACTTGATTCTGGAGTGTCACCTGCAACCGGCGGCCCGCAGTGATGATTTCTGCGGGCTGCATGGTGATCGATTGAAGATCCGCCTGACGGCGCCGCCGGTTGAAGGCAAGGCCAATGTGTATTTGATGGCGTTTCTGGCCAAGGCGTTTGGCGTGTCCAAGAGTCAGGTCAGTTTGATTAGTGGGGAGCTGAACCGGCAGAAGCGCGTGCGGATTTGCTCGCCGAAGAAGTTGCCGGATTTGCCGGGCTTGGTGCTGCGTTCGCTTTGATTGGGTGTCGCTTCATAAAGCCACCCCTCACCCCAGCCCTCTCCCCAGTGGGGAGAGGGGGGAAAGGGAGCCGATCTCGGTTGATTTCAATCCTGAGTTCGACTCGATATTTCAGGTCGATGTAACTCGAATGAGCACCTCGGTCAGTCCCCTCTACCCTCTGGGGAGAGGGTTAGGGTGAGGGGTCGATCCAACGCCGAGCCCCCATTTCCCAAACACCTCGGCCTTAGCTTGCTGCTAAAGGCAGCGGTCTTTAGACTTACGCCTCATTTCAACGAGAGCAGGGTCGATGCCAGCTGCCTTCCCCCCCGATTCTGTTGGTCTGGTGACGCCGCAAGTGGCGCACTTCAGTGAACCCCTGGCCTTGGCCTGCGGGCGTTCGCTCCCAGCTTATGACCTGATCTACGAAACCTACGGCACGCTGAACGCCGCGGCGAGCAACGCCGTGCTGATCTGCCACGCCTTGTCGGGTCACCATCACGCTGCCGGTTTCCATAGCACCGACGATCGCAAACCCGGTTGGTGGGACAGCTGCATCGGGCCTGGCAAACCGATCGACACCCACAAATTCTTCGTGGTCAGCCTGAACAACCTCGGCGGCTGCAACGGCTCCACCGGCCCGAGCAGCACCAACCCGGAAACCGGCAAGCCGTTCGGTGCCGACTTCCCGGTGCTGACCGTGGAAGACTGGGTTCACAGCCAGGCGCGTCTGGCTGACCTGCTCGGCATCGGCCAATGGGCCGCCGTGATTGGCGGCAGTCTCGGTGGTATGCAGGCGATGCAGTGGAGCATCACCTACCCGGAGCGCATTCGCCACTGCCTGGCCATCGCCTCGGCCCCCAAGCTGTCGGCGCAGAACATTGCCTTCAACGAAGTGGCGCGCCAGGCGATCCTGACCGACCCCGAATTCCACGGCGGTTCGTTCCAGGAAGCGGGCGTGATCCCCAAGCGTGGCTTGATGCTGGCGCGGATGGTCGGGCACATCACGTACTTGTCCGACGACTCCATGGGCGAGAAATTCGGCCGGGGCCTGAAGAGCGAGAAGCTCAACTACGATTTCCACAGCGTCGAGTTCCAGGTCGAAAGCTACCTGCGTTATCAGGGCGAAGAGTTCTCCGGGCGCTTCGACGCCAACACCTACCTGCTGATGACCAAGGCGCTGGACTACTTCGATCCGGCGGCGAACTTCGATGATGACCTGGCGAAAACCTTCGCCAACGCCCAAGCCAAGTTCTGCGTGATGTCCTTCACTACCGACTGGCGCTTCTCCCCTGCCCGCTCGCGGGAACTGGTGGACGCGCTGATGGCGGCCAGGAAAGACGTCTGCTACCTCGAGATCGACGCTCCGCAAGGCCACGACGCCTTCCTGATTCCGATCCCGCGCTACTTGCAGGCGTTCAGCAATTACATGAACCGCATTACGTTGTGAGAAAGCCATGAGAGCAGATCTGGAAATCATCCAGGAATGGATCCCCGCCGGCAGCCGCGTGCTCGACCTCGGTTGTGGTGACGGCGAATTGCTGACCTGGCTGCGCGAAAACAAGCAAGTCACCGGCTATGGCCTGGAAAACGACCCGGACAACATCGCCGAGTGCGTGGCCAAGGGCATCAACGTGATCGAGCAGGACCTGGACAAGGGCCTGGGCAACTTTGCCAGCAACAGCTTCGACGTCGTGGTCATGACCCAGGCGCTGCAAGCCGTGCACTACCCGGACAGAATCCTCGACGAAATGCTGCGCGTCGGTCGCCAGTGCATCATCACCTTCCCCAACTTCGGTCACTGGCGCTGCCGCTGGTACCTGGCGAGCAAGGGCCGGATGCCGGTGTCCGATTTTCTGCCGTACACCTGGTACAACACGCCGAACATTCACTTTTGCACCTTCGAAGACTTTGAAGCGTTGTGTCGCGAACGTGAAGCCAGGGTCATTGATCGGCTTGCCGTGGATCAACAGCATCGGCACGGGTGGGCCAGTAAGCTATGGCCTAATCTGTTAGGTGAGATCGGTATTTACCGCGTCAGCAGCCCAGGGCTGCAAGACCACAAGGTCGCTGTCTGAACCACGAAATTCCAAGGAGAACGAACATGGGTCGTCTAGCGCTGTTTTTACTCACTGCCTGCCTGAGCGTCACTGCTATGGCCGCCGACGTCATCAAAGGCGAGCGCAAGGAAACCTTTGGCGATGTAACGGTGCATTACAACACCTTCAACTCCACCTTCCTGACACCGGACATTGCCAAAGCAGCCGGGCTGACACGAAGCAAGAACCAGGGTGTGATAAACGTCTCAGTGCTCAAGGATGGCAAGCCAATGACCGCTGAAGTCAACGGCACGGTCAAAGACCTCACCAGCCAAAGCGTTTCGTTGAAGTTCAAACAGGTCACCGAACAGGGCGCTATCTACTACATCGCGCAATACCCGGTCGATCAGCAGGAAACCCGTACCTTCCAGATCAACGTGAAGAACGGCGATAAAACCAACACCATCAATTTCAACCAAGAGCTTTTCCCAGGCGAATGATCAATTTCACGCAACTCGTACTGGCCAGCCATAACGCCGGCAAACTCAAGGAACTTCAGGCCATGCTTGGCGAATCGGTGCAATTGCGCTCGATCGGTGAGTTCAGCAGCGTCGAACCTGAAGAAACCGGTCTGTCGTTCGTCGAAAACGCCATCCTCAAGGCCCGCAATGCCGCGCGCATCTCCGGCCTGCCGGCGCTGGCCGACGATTCGGGGTTGGCAGTCGATTTCCTCGGCGGTGCGCCGGGTATCTACTCGGCTCGTTATGCCGACGGTCAGGGCGATGCGGCGAACAACGCCAAGCTGCTCGACGTATTGAAAGACGTGCCGCAAGCCGAGCGCGGTGCGCAATTCGTTTGCGTGCTGGCGCTGGTGCGTCATGCCGACGATCCGTTGCCGATCCTCTGCGAAGGCCTGTGGCACGGACGAATCCTGCCAGCGGCCAGCGGCGAACACGGTTTTGGTTACGATCCGCTGTTCTGGGTGCCGGAGCACGATTGCTCCAGTGCCGAGTTGAGCCCGAGCGACAAGAACCTCATCAGCCACCGCGCCCGTGCAATGGATCTGCTGCGCCAGCGTCTGGGCCTGAAATGATCCATGACTCATCCGCATCGCCGCTGATCTTCGGCGGTGATGCCCAATCGCCTCGGGCCGCCCTGCCTGTACTGCCGCCCCTGGCGCTGTACATCCACATCCCGTGGTGTGTGCGCAAATGCCCTTATTGCGACTTCAATTCCCACACCGCCAGCCCGGTGTTGCCGGAAGAAGAATATGTGGACGCGCTGCTGGCCGACCTCGATCAGGACCTGCATGCGGTTTACGGCCGTGAGCTGAGTTCGATCTTCTTTGGTGGCGGCACGCCGAGCCTGTTCAGCGCTGAAGCCCTGGGCCGTTTGCTTAAAGGCGTCGAGCAGCGCATTCCGTTTGCCAGCGACATCGAAATTACCCTGGAAGCGAATCCCGGGACGTTTGAACAAGAGAAGTTCGTTGCCTACCGGGCGCTGGGCATCAATCGCCTGTCGATCGGCATCCAGAGCTTTCAGGAAGAGAAACTCAAGGCGTTGGGGCGGATTCACAACGGTGACGAAGCGGTACGTGCCGCCGGCATGGCCCGTCAGGCCGGATTCGACAACTTCAATCTGGACTTGATGCACGGTTTACCCGATCAGTCCCTGGACGACGCGCTGAGCGACCTGCGCCAGGCCATCGCCCTGAAGCCGACCCACGTGTCCTGGTATCAGCTGACCCTGGAGCCGAACACGGTGTTCTGGAACCAGCCGCCGACGCTGCCGGAAGACGACACGCTGTGGGACATTCAGGAGGCCGGTCAGGCGCTGTTGGCCGAGCACGGTTACGCGCAATACGAAGTCTCGGCGTACGCCCAACCCGGTCGTCCGGCGCGGCATAACCTCAATTACTGGAGTTTCGGCGACTTCATCGGCATCGGCGCCGGGGCTCACGGCAAGCTTAGTCACCCGGACGGGCGCATCGTCCGTACCTGGAAAACCCGTCTGCCGAAGGACTACCTCAACCCGGCCAAAAGCTTCAAGGCTGGGGAGAAAGCCCTGACCAATGAAGAGCTGCCGTTCGATTTCCTGATGAACGCCTTGCGCCTGACCGAGGGTGTGGAATCGCGACTGTATCCGGAACGCACCGGGCTGAGCCTGGAAAGCCTCGCCGAACGCCGGCGCGAAGCCGAACAAAGTGGCTTGTTGCAGGTCGAACCGTCACGTCTGGCGGCCACCGAGCGCGGACAACTCTTCCTCAATGACTTGCTGCAGACATTTCTGAGCTGATTTCAGCCTTAAGGGAAAACGAATGGATTTGATACTCGACCTGCTCGCCACCGCGTCCCGCTGGAGCCGTAGCAACCTGTCTGAAATCGCTCTGGCACTGGTGGGCTGCCTGCTGGTGTTGTTTGGCGCCGACATCAAAGGCTGGGTCGACCAACGCCTGGGCAGCATCGCCGGCGCCTTGCGCGTCCCGCTGATGGCCCTGCTGTGCATGATCGGCAGCGGCGTCGCGCTGATTTACGCCACGCCATGGATCATCAAAGGCCTGAGCCAATTCAACAACTACAGCCTGGCGCCGGTGTTGTTGGTGGTGCTGGTGCTCATCGGGGTCGTCGCCGACCGCCGCTGATTCCAACCACAACACAAAACCTGTAGGAGCCGAGCTCGCTCGCGATGGCGGCTTAACAGTCAGCACAAATGTTGAATGTTATGGCCTCATCGCGAGCAAGCTCGGCTCCTACAGTTTGTGTAGCGTTACGACTTAAGACTGTTTTTCGAACTTCAGGTCCCACACACCATGCCCAAGACGTTCGCCGCGGCGTTCGAACTTGGTGATCGGGCGCTCGGTCGGGCGCGGGACGCATTTGCCGTCTTCGGCCAGGTTGCGATAGCCCGGCGCGACGTTCATCACTTCCAGCATGTACTCGGCGTACGGTTCCCAATCGGTGGCCATGTGCAACACACCGCCGACCTTCAACTTGCTGCGCACCAGCTCAGCGAACGATGCCACGCCATGGATCATCAAAGGCCTGAGCCAGTTCAACAACTACAGCCTGGCGCCGGTGTTGTTGGTGGTGCTGGTGCTCATCGGGGTCGTCGCCGACCGCCGCTGATTCCAACCACAACACAAAACCTGTAGGAGCCGAGCTCGCTCGCGATGGCGGCTTAACAGTCAGCACAAATGTTGAATGTTATGGCCTCATCGCGAGCAAGCTCGGCTCCTACAGTTTGTGTAGCGTTACGACTTAAGACTGTTTTTCGAACTTCAGGTCCCACACGCCATGCCCAAGACGTTCGCCGCGGCGTTCGAACTTGGTGATCGGGCGCTCGGTCGGGCGCGGGACGCATTTGCCGTCTTCGGCCAGGTTGCGGTAACCCGGCGCAACGTTCATCACTTCCAGCATGTACTCGGCGTACGGTTCCCAGTCGGTGGCCATGTGCAACACACCGCCGACCTTCAACTTGCTGCGCACCAGCTCAGCGAACGATGCCTGAACGATACGACGCTTGTGGTGGCGGCTCTTGTGCCACGGGTCCGGGAAAAACAGCATCAGGCGATCGAGGCTGTTGTCGGCCACGCAACGGTTGAGCACTTCGATCGCGTCACAATCGTAGACCCGCAGGTTGGTCAGGCCCTGAGTGAGCACGCCGTTGAGCAGCGCACCAACACCCGGACGGTGCACTTCCACGCCGATGAAATCCTGTTCCGGCGAAGCCGCGGCCATTTCCAGCAGCGAATGACCCATGCCGAAACCGATTTCCAGCGAGCGCGGTGCCGAACGACCGAACACCTGATCGAAATCCACCGGCGCATCGGCCAGAGGCAACACGAACAGCGGCGTGCCCTGCTCCAGACCTTTTTGCTGGCCTTCGGTCATGCGCCCGGCGCGCATCACGAAACTCTTGATGCGGCGGTGTTGGCGCTCTTCGCCTTCTTCCGGCTGGATAGGCGTTTCGTTTGATTCAGTCATCAATGGCTCTTACTTGATCAGACCATCCAGCGGCGAGGAGGCGCTGGCATAGAGTTTTTTCGGCATGCGGCCGGCGAGGTAGGCCAAGCGACCTGCAACGATGGCGTGTTTCATGGCTTCAGCCATCATGATCGGCTGCTGGGCGTGGGCGATGGCCGAGTTCATCAGCACCGCTTCGCAACCCAGTTCCATGGCGATGGTGGCGTCGGAGGCGGTACCGACACCGGCGTCCACCAACACCGGGATCTTGGCTTCTTCGAGGATGATCTGCAGGTTGTACGGGTTGCAGATCCCCAGGCCCGTGCCGATCAGGCCGGCCAGCGGCATCACCGCGATAACGCCGATTTCCGCCAATTGACGGGCGATGATCGGGTCATCACTGGTGTAGACCATCACGTCGAAGCCTTCCTTGACCAGCACTTCGGCGGCCTTGAGGGTTTCGATCACGTTGGGGAACAGGGTTTTCTGATCCGCCAGCACTTCCAGCTTCACCAGGTTGTGACCACCGAGCAGCTCACGGGCCAGGCGGCAGGTGCGCACAGCCTCGGTAGCGTCGAAGCAACCGGCGGTGTTAGGCAGGAAGGTGTAGCGATCCGGCGACAGGACTTCGAGCAGGTTCGGTTCGCCCGGGTTCTGGCCGAGGTTGGTGCGGCGCACGGCGAAGGTGACAATCTCGGCACCCGAGGCTTCGATGGCCAGGCGGGTTTCTTCCATGTCGCGGTACTTGCCGGTGCCTACCAGCAAACGCGACTGGTAAGTACGACCGGCCAGGACGAAGGGCTTGTCGCTACGAACGATGCTCATGGGAAATCCTCTGTAGGGGTGAGGTTCTTGCAGAATTCTGTGCCCTTGCGGGCCGGACGACTAGCCGCCGCCGATGGCGTGGACGACTTCGACGCTGTCACCGTCGTTCAGCGTGGTGTCGGCATGCTGACTGCGCGGGACGATATCCAGATTGAGTTCGACCGCTACCCGGCGCCCGGTCAGTTCCAGACGGGTCAGCAGGGCCGCAACGGTTTCACCGTCGGGCAGTTCAAGGGATTCGCCGTTCAACTGAATGCGCATGCCGAATGCCGCCATCATTTTTAGGGGCTGGCATTCTAGCCCGATCAGTCTTGGCGACCCAAGCCATTCGTCATGAAATGGACCACCCGGTCAGCTCAACCGCCAGGCGGCAAGCCCCAGGCACAACCAGCCGACCAGAAATGCCAGGCCGCCGAAGGGGGTGATGATCCCAAGCTTGCTGACGCCGGTCATGGTCAACAGGTACAGACTGCCGGAAAACAGCAGGATGCCAACGGCAAACGACGCGCCCGCCCAGGTGATCAGGCGCCCGGGAATCTGCGTGGCCAGCAGCGCAACGCCCAACAATGCCAATGTGTGCACCAACTGATAGGTCACGCCGGTGTGGAAAATCGCCAGGTACTCGGGCGTCAGGCGGCTTTTCAAGCCATGGGCGGCGAACGCGCCAAGGGCAACGCCGGTGAAGCCGAAAAAAGCGGCCAGCATCAGAAAGCCACGCAGCATGAAGAACTCCAGTCAGACTCGATCCACAGGGTCTGTATAATGGCCCGCTCGACGGGTTCGGCCAAGCCATCTCTATGCTGCGTATATTTTTGCGACGATTCACGAAGGCCCTGCTCTGGTTCGCAGGTGGCAGCGTATTGCTGGTGCTGATCTTTCGCGTGGTACCGCCACCGGGAACGACGTTAATGGTCGAGCGTAAGGTCGAATCCTGGTTCGACGGCGAGCCCATTGACTTGCAACGCACCTGGAAACCCTGGGATGAAATCTCTGACGACCTGAAAGTCGCAGTGATTGCCGGCGAGGATCAGAAATTCCCGGAGCATTGGGGTTTTGACTTTGGCGCGATCCAGGCCGCACTGGCCCACAACGAACTCGGCGGAACGATTCGCGGCGCCAGCACCCTGAGCCAGCAGGTCTCGAAGAATCTGTTTCTGTGGTCCGGCCGCAGCTGGTTGCGCAAAGGCCTGGAAGCCTGGTTTACCGGGCTGATCGAAGTGCTCTGGCCCAAGCAGCGAATTCTTGAGGTGTACCTCAACAGTGTCGAGTGGGATGACGGTGTGTTTGGCGCTGAAGCAGCCGCCAGGCATCACTTTGGCGTCGGCGCTCGTTCGCTGTCCCGGCAGCAGGCCAGTTTGTTGGCTGCGGTGCTGCCTAACCCGCGGGTGTGGAGCGCCAGTCATCCGACTAACTACGTCGCACGGCGAGCGGGATGGATTCGGCAACAGATGAGTCAGCTCGGTGGCGACAGCTACCTTGTAGGCATCAATGATTCCCGCCGCGCACCTTGGGCTCCCTAACTCGACGCACTCTGTAGGAGCAAGGCTTGCCCGCGAAGGCGGTGTGCCAGCCGACATCACTGCTGAATGACACACCGCCTTCGCGGGCAAGCCTTGCTCCTACAGGGGTTTGTGGTATGGCGGATATATTGGACAATCGGCATAGGGGGCGGCCTTCATAGGCCGCTCCCCTGCCACACCACCCGGCATGCGGGTCCGCACCGGGCGGTTCAAGAGATTGAGGTTATGAGAGTCGCACCAGACCCAGCCTGTCGAACCACGCCACATCCAGCACTCGATTGAGCTCAAAGCGGCTGTTACGCCACCAACTATATGAGTTGGCCGCCACTTTCCGTGCCGATTGGCTGCTGGCTCCTAGCGCTCTCAGCTCGCGGTAAATCGTCGGGCCGCGCCTCCATTGTTTAAGCTGGATCGCTCGTAATCGGTGTCGCATCCACTCGTCCAGCCCTCGCCAGATTTTCGGCGTTTGTGACAACCCAAAGTAAGTTTTCCAGCCCAAAAGATAAGGGCGTAGGTTCTCGACAACTTGTCGCAGGCTGCGACCGCCTGAGCGACGGGTGAGTTCGCGTATCCGGTGCTTGAACTGCTTGCGCGCTTTGACCGCTACTGTTCTTTTGATGCCTTGTGGAGATGCCCAGAAAGCGTATCCCAGAAACTTGCGGCCAAACGCGCTCGCCACCGCACTCTTGCTCTCGTTGACGCTCAAGTGCAGCTTTCCATACAGACGCTTCAGCAAGGCCATCACCCGTTGCCCCGCCTTATGACTGCGAACATACACATTCGCATCGTCGGCATATCGCACGAAACAGTGGCCTCGACGTTCAAGCTCCCGATCCACTTCGTCCAGCAGCACATTCGCCAGCAACGGCGACAGCGGGCCGCCTTGCGGCGCCCCGCAGCGGCTTTTCTCGACCACACCATTGATCAGCGTTCCCGCATCCAGATACGCCCGAATCAGCCGGATAACCGCCCGATCCGCAATCCGCTTGCGTAAACGATCAATCAAAATATCGTGGTCGACCCGGTCGAAGAACTTCTCCAGATCAACATCCACCACCACTCTGCGCCCTGAAGACACATGGCGCTGGGCCGCCAAAACGGCGTCCTGCGCGCAGCGTCCCGGACGAAAGCCGTAGCTGTGTTCACTGAAAGTCGGATCGAGTAATGGCTGCAATACTTGCAGCAACGCTTGTTGGATCAAGCGGTCGGTGACCGTCGGAATTCCCAACTCGCGCTCACCGCCGTCAGGTTTGGGAATGACCACACGCCGTACCGGACTGGGCCGGTAGACACCCGAAAGAAGCTGTTCACGAATCGCCGCCCATTGGCTCAGCAGATGTTCGGCCGTCTGTTCAATATCCAGACCGTCGACTCCCGCTGCACCTTTGTTGGCCTTGACCCGTTTCCACGCCCGCTTCAGGTTTTCTCTCGCAAAGGCTCGTTCCAGCAGCCCTTGCCCTGCGTTATCGGGTTCATCTTGCGGGCGATTGACCTCGTCGCTGGCGGGACTTCTCACGGATTCACCGCTCGCTATCTCCGTCCGCCCCGCGTTTGGCAGGCATCTGACTTCCGGTCTTTCGCATCAACATGGCCTATAACACTTTCTCTCGTTCGGCCCTTCGTCAAAAAAAAGACTACTACGGCCTCTGCTGACTTCTCGCTCCGGCTTGCACCGTCGCCCTTTCAGGCACGAGGCGAGATCTCCCCAGGTAAGGAACGCAATCCTTCCCCGCACAACCGCCGGATTTACGCAACCTGATCTTTGACCACAAGAGCTTCGCGATTTTTGGCTCGCTCGCCCTGATCGGCTCCGCCTTTTATCCGGTTCTTGTCCATCGGCTCGCGGTTTCGATTCACGCTTCCTCCCCACACTCGGTCGCCCTCATGCAGTTGCGCTTCACTTCGTTCGCTGTGGTCAGCTTACGGCGGGACTTTCAC
The DNA here is from genome assembly GCF_054897865.1 of Pseudomonas sp. LS2P72. Taxonomy (NCBI): domain Bacteria; kingdom Pseudomonadati; phylum Pseudomonadota; class Gammaproteobacteria; order Pseudomonadales; family Pseudomonadaceae; genus Pseudomonas; species Pseudomonas sp. LS2P72. The sequence continues at coordinate 935,529 of NZ_CM142708.1, read as the reverse complement.
CCACAAGATTGCGCCCATGCTGGGCGCACCAAACAAAAACGCCCCGATCAATGATCGGGGCGTTTTTTTATGCCGGCGCTGCGGTTAGGCGGCGATCGACAACTTGAGCTTGTTCATCGCGCTCTTCTCGAGCTGACGAATACGCTCGGCCGACACGTTGTACTTCTGCGCCAGGTCATGCAGCGTGGCTTTTTCTTCCGCCAGCCAGCGCTGGTAGAGGATGTCACGGCTGCGGTCGTCCAGCACTTCCAGCGCTTCGTGCAGGTTGTGGTTGGAGTTGTCGCTCCAGTCAGCATCTTCCAGTTGACGGGCCGGGTCGTACCGGTGGTCTTCCAGATAGTTGGCCGGCGACTGGAAAGCACTGTCGTCGTCCGCTTCCGCGGCCGGGTCGAAGGCCATGTCATGGCCGGTCAGGCGACTTTCCATCTCACGCACTTCCCGAGGCTCTACACCGAGGCTTTCCGCCACACGGTGGACTTCCTCGTTGTTCAGCCACGCCAGACGCTTCTTCTGGCTGCGCAGGTTGAAGAACAGTTTGCGCTGGGCCTTGGTGGTCGCGACTTTCACAATGCGCCAGTTGCGCAGGATGAACTCGTGGATTTCCGCCTTGATCCAGTGCACAGCGAACGAAACCAGGCGCACACCCATTTCCGGGTTGAAGCGTTTCACCGCCTTCATCAGGCCGACGTTGCCTTCCTGGATCAGGTCAGCCTGAGCCAGACCGTAGCCGGAATAGCTACGGGCGATATGTACAACAAAACGCAGGTGGGCGAGCACCATCTGCCGAGCCGCCCCCAAATCCTGCTCATAATAGAGACTCTCGGCCAGTTCACGCTCCTGCTCCGGCGTCAGCAATGGAATGCTGTTCACGGTGTGCACATAGGCCTCCAGGTTCGCACCCGGGACCAGAGCATATGCAGGTTGCAAAGAATTGGTCATACGAAAAAACCTCCGACTTACATAACTCGTGCAGTTCAGCACTGCGAAAATTGACCGGAAACCAAAAGACAAGTTCCCATAAACGCTGAAAGGTCAATACGAGCAAAATGATATTACTTTGGCGCAAGCTCCCGCAGGTGGCGTGCGACTGCAATCCATGCACCGATATACCCCAACAGCACCGCGCCAAGCAAGAGAGACAGACCGTCGGCAACTGGCACTCCGGCCAGCGCAAAATCACTGCCGTACAGACCGGCCAGCCCAACCACCGCGTCGTTCAGCCAGTCAAGGCCGAACGCCAATACGCCCCAGGAAAGAATCCCCGCACCGAAGCCATAAAGCGCACCCATATACAGAAAGGGCCTGCGCACATAGCTGTCAGTGCCGCCGACGAGTTTAATCACTTCTATCTCTGTGCGGCGGTTTTCAATATGAAGACGAATGGTATTGCCTATCACCAAAAGTAATGCAGAAACCAGAAGCACGGTCAGACCGAAGACAAAACGGTCACCCAACTTTAGGATGGCTGCCAGACGCTCGACCCAGACTAGATCAAGTTGCGCCTGTTGTACCTTCGGCAGCTCGGAAAGTTTTTGTCGTAATGCTTCAAGCGCGGGCTTATCGACCTCGTTCGGCGTCACCAAAACCACGCCCGGCAACGGGTTTTCCGGCAGTTCCTTGAGCGCCTCACCCAGACCTGACTGCTGCTGGAACTCTTCCAGCGCCTGATCGCGGCCGACATACTCAGCATCAGCTACGCCAGGCATGCCTTTGATCTGCTCGCGCAACGACTCGCCTTCAGCGGGGCTGGCCTCGATTTGCAGGTACAGGGAAATCTGCGCCGCACGCTGCCAGGAACCGCCGAGACGCTCGACGTTACTTAGCAAAAGTGACAGGCCCATCGGCAAGCTCAGGGCAACCGCCATCACCATGCAGGTAAAGAAACTACCGATGGGCTGCTTGCCCAAACGACGCAAGCTATCGAGCAGGCTGGCACGATGACTCTCGACCCAGGCACGAAACAGTGTGGCGAAATCCGGGCCGTCATCATCGTCGCGTTTTTTCTTCTGCGGTTGCTGATCGGCGGCCTTCGGGGCTACGCGCTCGGAAACCTTGGGGCTGCGTGTCGCACTCATACGCCAGCCTCCCCGTCGCCGATCAATCGGCCGCGTTGCAAGGTCAGCATGCGGTGGCGCATGCGGGCGATCAGTGCCAGGTCGTGACTGGCAATCAGCACGCTGGTGCCCAAACGGTTGATGTCTTCGAACACGCCCATGATCTCGGCCGCCAGACGCGGGTCGAGGTTACCGGTCGGTTCATCCGCCAGCAGCAAGGCCGGGCGGTGAACGATGGCGCGGGCGATGCCGACGCGCTGCTGCTGACCGGTGGACAGGTCGCCAGGGTACAAATCGGTCTTGTCCGACAGCGCCACGCGCTCCAGGGCCGAATCCACGCGCTTGGTGATCTCGGCCTTGGACAGGCCAAGGATCTGCAAGGGCAGCGCGATGTTGTTGAACACGGTGCGATCGAACAACAGCTGGTGATTCTGGAACACCACGCCTATCTGCCGCCGCAAGTACGGGATCTGCGCATTGCTGATGGTGCTCAGGTCTTGCCCGGCCAACAGCAATTTGCCGGTGGTCGGACGCTCCATCGCCAGCAGCAGGCGCAATAAGGTGCTTTTACCGGCGCCAGAGTGGCCGGTCACAAACAAAAACTCGCCCCGACGGACTCGAAAGCTCAGCTCATGCAAGCCGACATGTCCGTTCGGGTAGCGCTTACCGACCTGTTCGAAACGAATCATGAACGCTCCCGCTCGGCAAACAATGCCTGGACAAAGGGTTCTGCTTCAAAAGTACGCAAATCATCAATGCCTTCACCGACGCCGATATAGCGAATCGGCAAGCCAAACTGCTTGGCGAGGGCGAAAATCACCCCACCTTTGGCGGTGCCATCGAGCTTGGTCAGCGCCAGGCCGGTCAGTTCGACGGTCTGGTTGAATTGTTTGGCCTGGCTGATCGCGTTCTGGCCAGTGCCGGCATCGAGCACCAACAACACCTCGTGCGGCGCGTCGGCATCGAGTTTGCTGATCACCCGGCGAACCTTCTTCAGCTCTTCCATCAAGTTGTCTTTGGTGTGCAAACGACCGGCGGTGTCGGCGATCAGCACGTCGATACCACGGGCCTTGGCGGCTTGCACGGCGTCGAAGATAACCGAAGCCGAGTCAGCGCCGGTGTGCTGGGCGATGACCGGGATCTTGTTGCGCTCGCCCCAGACCTGCAATTGCTCGACGGCGGCGGCGCGGAAGGTATCGCCGGCCGCGAGCATGACTTTCTTGCCTTCGAGCTGCAGTTTCTTCGCCAGTTTGCCAATGGTGGTGGTCTTGCCGGCGCCGTTGACGCCGACGACCAGAATCACGAACGGCTTGCTCTGCGAGGTGATTTTCAGCGGTTGCTCGACGGGTTTGAGCATCGCCGCCAGTTCCGCTTGCAGGGACTTGTACAGCGCGTCGGCATCGGCCAGTTCTTTGCGAGCGACCTTCTGAGTCAGACGCTGAATGATCACCGAAGTCGCCTCGACGCCCACGTCGGCGGTCAGCAGGCGGGTTTCGATGTCTTCGAGCAACTCGTCATCGATGAGCTTCTTGCCCAGGAACAGGCTGGCCATGCCTTCGCCGATGCTGGCGCTGGTCTTGGACAAACCTTGTTTCAGGCGGGCGAAGAAACCGGCTTTGGTTTCTTCGGTACGCACAGGCTCGGCAGGCGCTTCGACGGGAACGACAGATGTAGCGGCAACAGGAGCGACGGGAGCAACGACCGGTGCCGGCGCTTGAACAACCGGAGCAACCGGAGCAACAAATGCAGGCACCACAGGTTCCGGAACAACCGGTTCAGGCTCGGCCACCACCACTGGCGCGACAACCGGCTCAACCACTGGCGCTTGAACGGGCTCAGGAGCAAAGGCAGTCGGTGCTGGAATGGGTGGTGTAACGTGCGGCGCCAGCTCATCTACGACCAATGCCACCGGCTCTTCCGCCACGGGCAACGTCAGCCATGGCTCCGCAACGGGCGTGAGGGGCACCTGGGTCACGACGTCGGCGACGACGTAAGGCTCAGGCTCCGGCTCGGCGACTGGCGGCAACACCGGCTCAGCAATCGGCAGGACAACCGGCGCAAGTTCTTCTTCTATTACCGGCGCAGGCGTGGGCTCAGGAAGTGGCTGTGGCTGTTCGACGACGGGTTCCTGCGGCTTTTTGCGCAGCCATCCGAACAGGCTTTTCTTCTCACCAGCCGCAGCTGGGGCTTTCTTGTCGTCGTTGGAACCAAACATGGAGGACGGCTATCTCACGGTAGCGACGCGCCAAAGGGCGCCTCGGCAAATAAATATTCGATGCAGAACAGACTGCGATTGACCCAGCTTGTTCACGCGCAACATTTTGTCGAGGTGCAAACAGCACCTCAAAGGTCGACCAATACGAAGGACTGGAACGGCATCGTCGGCGAAAACGCAGAGTTTAGCTGACAAACTCAAAGCTTCCGCCGCAAACCCAAACAACCTGCTGACCGATCAAAGGCCTGATAGGCGTGGCCGCCAGTAAAACGGATCAGTATCCTAGCACCCTCTCGCCCGCCGACGCTAAGACCAAGCGGGCAGCCCCAAAGGTTTAAAAACGAATGAATGCTCTAGCCCGCCGCGCTGCAGGCCTGCTGCTCAGCACAGTTTGTCTGCCCCTCTCGGCCCTGGCTGCCGATCCACAACCCACCCACGAATTCACCCTCGATAACGGCTTGAAGGTCGTCGTGCGCGAAGACCATCGTGCGCCGGTGGTGGTTTCCCAAGTCTGGTACAAGGTCGGCTCCAGCTACGAGACCCCGGGTCAGACCGGTTTGTCCCACGCCCTGGAACACATGATGTTCAAAGGCAGCGAGAAAGTCGGCCCCGGCGAAGCGTCGCTGATCCTGCGCGACCTCGGCGCCGAAGAGAACGCTTTCACCAGCGATGACTTCACGGCGTATTACCAGGTGCTGGCCCGCGACCGCCTCGGTGTGGCCTTCGAGCTGGAAGCTGACCGCATGGCCAGCCTGCGTCTGCCGGCCGACGAGTTCGCCCGCGAGATCGAAGTCATTAAAGAAGAACGTCGCCTGCGCACCGACGACAAGCCGATGTCCAAGGCTTACGAACGCTTCAAGGCCATGGCTTACCCCGCGAGCGGTTACCACACGCCGACCATCGGCTGGATGGCGGACCTGGACCGCATGAAAGTCGAAGAGCTGCGCCACTGGTACCAATCCTGGTACGTGCCGAACAACGCCACGTTGGTGGTGGTCGGTGACGTGACCCCGGATGAGGTCAAAACCCTGGCCCAGCGCTACTTCGGCCCGATCGCCAAACGTGACGTGCCGTCCGCGAAAATCCCGCTGGAACTGGCCGAACCCGGCGAGCGGCAGATCACCCTGCATGTGCAGACCCAACTGCCAAGCCTGATGCTGGGTTTCAACGTGCCAAGCATCGCCACCGCTGAAGACAAACGCTCGGTGAACGCCTTGCGCCTGATCTCCGCGCTGCTCGACGGCGGCTACAGCGGCCGTATCCCGACGCAATTGGAGCGCGGCGAAGAGCTGGTGTCCGGCGGTTCGTCGAGCTACGACGCCTATACCCGTGGCGACAGCCTGTTCACTTTGTCGGCAACGCCCAATACCCAGAAAAACAAAACCATGGCTCAGGCCGAAGCGGGCCTGTGGAAGCTGCTTGAACAGTTGAAAACCACCGCGCCGTCCGCTGAAGAACTGGAACGCGTCCGCGCGCAGGTCATCGCCGGCCTGGTCTACGAGCGTGACTCGATCACCAGTCAGGCCACCGCTATTGGCCAACTGGAAACCGTCGGCCTGTCGTGGAAGCTGATGGACACCGAACTCGCCGATCTGGAAAACGTGACTCCGGAAGACATCCAGAAAGCCGCCAAGCTGTATTTCACCCGCGAACGTCTCAGCGTCGCCCATGTACTGCCACTGGAGACGACTCATGAGTGAGCGTAAAAAACCACGTTTGGCCCTGATCGGCCTGATCGCTGTCGCATTGATCGGGTCTGCCGCGTTTTACTTCTTGAAGACCGACGAATCCACGGCCAGCGAAGCCCTCGACAAGGCCAAGTCCAGCCAGAAGCTGCAATCACTGGCCGAACTCGACGGCAAGGCGCCAAGCCACCGCACCCTGGACGTGCAGACCTGGAAAACCGCCGAGGGCGCCAAGGTTCTGTTCGTTGAAGCCCGGGAGCTGCCGATGTTCGACATGCGCCTGATCTTCGCCGCCGGCAGCAGCCAGGACGGCGACGCACCTGGCCTCTCCGTGCTGACCAATGCCATGCTCAACGAAGGTGTGGCCGGCAAAGATGTCGGCGCCATCGCTCAGGGCTTCGAAGGCCTGGGCGCAGACTTTGGCAACGGCGCGTTTAAAGACATGGCACTGGCTTCCCTGCGCAGCCTCAGTGCCGCGGACAAACGCGAACCGGCCCTGAAGTTGTTCTCTGAAGTCGTCGGCAAACCGACCTTCCCGGCCGATTCCTTTGCGCGCATCAAGAACCAGATGCTCGCCGGTTTCGAGTACCAGAAGCAGAACCCCGGCAAACTCGCGAGCCTGGAGCTGATGAACCGTCTGTACGGCGATCACCCGTACGCGCACGCCAGCGACGGCACGGCGAAAACCGTTCCAGCGATCACACTGGCTCAACTGAAGGCGTTCCATGAGAAAGCCTACGCGGCTGGCAACGTGGTGATTGCGCTGGTGGGCGACCTGTCTCGCACCGAGGCGGAGGCGATTGCTTCGCAAGTCTCCAGTGCGCTGCCAAAAGGCCCGGAGCTGGCGAAAATCCCGCAACCGCAGGAACCAAAAGCCAGCATCGGTCACATCGAGTTTCCGTCCAAGCAGACCAACCTGATGCTCGCGCAATTGGGCATCGACCGTGACGACCCGGACTACGCGGCACTGTCCATGGGTAACCAGATCCTTGGCGGCGGTGGCTTCGGCACGCGGTTGATGAGCGAAGTGCGCGAGAAGCGCGGCCTGGCTTACGGCGTCTATTCGGGCTTCTCCCCGATGCAGGCTCGCGGTCCGTTCATGATCAACCTGCAAACCCGCGCCGAGATGAGCGAAGGCACGCTGAAACTGGTGCAGGACGTGCTCGCCGACTACCTTGAAACCGGCCCGACCCAGAAAGAACTCGACGACGCCAAGCGTGAACTGGCCGGCAGCTTTCCGCTGTCCACCGCCAGCAACGCCGATATCGTCGGCCAACTCGGCGCCATGGGTTTCTACAACCTGCCGCTGAGTTATCTGGATGACTTTATGCGCGAGTCCCAGAGCCTGACGGTCGAGCAGGTCAAAACTGCACTGAACAAACACTTGAGCACGGACAAAATGGTCATCGTCAGCGCTGGCCCGACCGTGCCGCAAAAGCCGTTACCGGCCCCCACTGATAAACCTGCCGAGCAACCGCTCGGGGTTCCGGAGCATTAATGGCCACTCGTCCTAAAAAACCCGTACACAACGTCCACAACGGCGTGAACCAACTGCGCATCATCGGCGGTGAATGGGGCAGCCGGAAGCTGAGTTTCCCGGATGCACCAGGCCTGCGCCCGACCCCGGACCGGGTGCGTGAAACCCTGTTCAACTGGCTCGCGCCTTATGTCGCTGGCGCCAAGGTTCTGGACCCGTTCGCCGGCAGCGGCGCGTTGTTCCTCGAAGCCTTGTCCCGTGGCGCGGCCATGGGTCAGGCGCTGGACGCCAGTAACATCGCGGTCGCCAGCATCAAGGAACATCTGGGCACGCTACGCTGCACCACCGGCCAGATTCAGACCGCCGATGCCTTGCGCTACCTGGAAACCCAGACAGCGACCGCTTACGACCTGGTGTTCCTCGACCCGCCGTTCAACCAGAACCTGTTGCCGGGCGTCTGCGCATTACTTGAAGAGCGTCAGTGGCTGGCCGATGAAGCCTGGATCTACACTGAAAGCGAGAATGCGCCATCGAGCCTTGGCTTACCAGGCAACTGGCGCCTGCACCGGGAGCAGAAATCCGGGCGGGTGTATTACGCGTTGTGGCAACGTATGGCAGAGATTGCCGGTTAACCAACCGGCCTGAAAAAGGTGCGCGCCTCAAGCGAGGCTCGCACCGCTGCATCGAGAACCATCGTGCTCCAAATGCCAGAACGCTTCACCCCCGCCTTCGGCCTTGGCAACCCGCACTTGCAAACCTTGTGGGGACCGCTGTGGCGCAAAACCACGCACATCGAACGCCAGCGCGAACGCTTGTGGCTTGAGGATGGCGACTTTCTCGATCTCGACTGGCACGGTCCGCACAGCGTCGATGCGCCACTGGTGCTGGTGTTGCACGGCCTGACCGGCTCTTCAAATTCGCCTTACGTGGCCGGGGTGCAGAAAGCACTGGGCGCCCAAGGCTGGGCCAGCGTTGCGCTGAACTGGCGTGGCTGTTCGGGCGAGCCGAATCTGCTGCCGCGCAGCTACCATTCCGGAGCCAGTGAAGACCTGGCCGAAACCATCAAACACCTGAAGGCCCAACGACCGCTCGCGCCGTTGTATGCGGTCGGCTATTCCATGGGCGGCAATGTGTTGCTCAAGCACTTGGGCGAATCCGGCAGCAATAGCGGCGTGGTCGGAGCGGTGGCGGTGTCGGTGCCATTTCGTCTCGACCAATGCGCCGACCGTATCGGCCAGGGTTTCTCGAAGGTCTATCAGGCGCATTTCATGCGCGAGATGGTGGCCTACATCAAGAACAAACAGCGCCAGTTTCAGCATGACGGACGCGAGGAAGGACTGGCGACATTGGCCGCGCTGGGCTCGCTGGAGAACATGCGCACGTTCTGGGATTTCGATGGCCGGGTCACTGCGCCGCTGAACGGTTTCGTCGATGCCAGGGATTACTATGACCGCGCCTCAAGTCGCTATTTCCTTGGCGAAATTCGTACGCCAACCCTGATCATTCAAGCAGCCGATGACCCATTTATATTTCCTCATAGCCTGCCGCATGCCGACGAATTGTCCGCCTGCACTCAATTCGAGCTACAGACCAAGGGTGGGCATGTCGGCTTCGTCGATGGTTCGTTCAGGCAACCGGGTTACTACCTGGAACGCCGCATCCCGCAATGGCTGACCGCCGTGGGTCGTCAGTAAGGCCATGGCCGTCGATCAGGGGAGTCGATCCGATTCTGGCAAACGGCGCCGGGCGCTTACCGCAGCGCGCGGCTTTTGATCTTCATTCGCCGAGGGCGACGCCCCGCGCAGGATCGTTGATCCACTCGCTCCATGAACCGGCATACAACGAGCCCAACGGATAACCCGCCAGGCACAGCGCGAACAGGTTGTGACAAGCCGTCACACCCGAACCGCAGTAAGCCACCAGATCGCTCGGCGAACGATCACCAAGCTTCGCGGCAAAACGCTGTTTGAGCTGATCCGCCGGCAGAAAACGCCCATCGCTGCCCAGGTTGTCGGTGAACGTCGCACATTGCGCGCCAGGGATGTGCCCGGCAATCGGGTCAATCGGTTCTACTTCGCCCTTGAAACGCGGCAAGCCGCGGGCATCGAGCAGGGTCAGCGCAGGCTGGCCGAGACGTTGCTGGAGCTGTTCGGCGCTCAAGACCAGCGCGGTGTCCGGCGTCCCCGTGAAGGTGCCCCGTTCAATCTGCGGCGCATCAAGACTCAAGGGCAAACCGGCCGCGTGCCAGGCCTTGAGTCCGCCATCCAGAATAAACACGCCGTCACGCTTGCCCAGCCAGGCCAGCAACCACCAGGCCCGCGCCGCGTAGGCACCCGGACCGTCGTCGTACAAAATCACATCGCTGTCGGCGTTGACGCCCCAGGCTTGCAGACGTTCGATCAAGTCTTCAGGTTCAGGCAACGGATGACGCCCGGTCACACCCTTGATCACCGCCCCGCTCAAATCACGCTCAAGATCGGCAAAACTCGACCCGGCGATATGCCCTTCGGCATAACTGCGTTGACCGTAATCCGGGTCTTCGAGGGCAAAACGACAATCCAGAATCACCAGCCCCGGCTGCTCCTTTTTCAGGTCCAACGCTTGCGGGCTGATCAGTTGCGCAATGGGCATAACGGGCTCCTGTGATTAAGTCTGTTTTGAATCCTACTGCACTTCTTCCAGCGCTTGGGCGAGCGGCACGTAAAACTCCTCGAACAACGCGTTTACCGCGGCGCGAGATTGATCCGTGACAAAACCGGCCTCAAGCACCAGCACCTGATACACGCCTCGCTTGATGGCTTGTTCGCTCAGGTGATTGGAGTTCTCACGCGTGGTGCACAGAAAACGCACCCAGGACGTGAGGATGATCCAGGCATTGAGCGTCAGGGATTCGATCTGAACCTTGTCCATTTGCAGGATGCCGGCCTCGACGAAGCCCGCGTAGATGTGAGTGCCATGGATCAGGCAGCGTTGGGAAAAGCGCCGATAACGGGCGGCCAGTTCCGGATCACTGTCGAGCAGGTGCTCCAGATCGCGGTGCAAAAACCGGTAGCGCCACATGGCGGCCAGCAATTCCTGGAGGTAGAAGCGCTTGTCTTCGACCGTGGCGGCACGACCCTGGGGTGGGCGCAGGAAGCTGTCCACCAGGCTTTCGTACTCACTGAACAACACGGCGATGATCGCCTGCTTGTTGGGGAAGTGGTAGTACAGGTTGCCCGGGGAAATTTCCATATGGGCAGCAATGTGGTTGGTGCTGATGCTGCGCTCACCCTGCTGATTGAACAGCTCAAGGCTGTTCTGCACGATGCGCTCGCTGGTTTTGATCCGAGGGGCCATGGCTTGGGCTTTAATTCAAAATGCGTTGACCGGCATCTTACGACCTATCGGCGAGTGGATAAAACAAAGCTGCGCCAGGATGTCATTTGACTTTCTAGAGCATAGACTCTAAAAAGACCCTCATTACAATAAATCCGGAGCCGAGCATGACTGCTGACATCGCCTACCTACAGAACCTGCAGCAGCCTCTGGAAGAGCTTCAGACCCTGTTCGATGCTCAACGCGCGGCGTATGCCGCCAACCCGATGCCGCCCGCCGCCCAGCGCCAGCAATGGCTGAAAGCCCTGCGCGATCTGTTGAGCAAGGAGCGCCAGGCATTGATCGAAGCCATCAGCCAGGATTTCAGCCATCGCAGCGCCGATGAAACCCTGCTCGCCGAGCTGATGCCCAGCCTGCACGGTATTCACTACGCCAGTCAGCACCTCAAAGGCTGGATGAAGGCGTCGAAGCGCAAGGTCGGGATTGCCTTTCAACCTGCGGCAGCCAAAGTCGTTTATCAGCCTTTGGGTGTGGTCGGGGTGATCGTGCCGTGGAACTACCCGCTGTATCTGGCCATCGGGCCATTGGTCGGCGCGTTGTCGGCAGGCAATCGGGTGATGCTCAAACTCAGCGAGTCGACCCCCGCCACCGGTTTATTGCTCAAGGAACTGCTGGGCCGAATCTTCCCGCAAGACCTGGTCTGCGTGGTACTGGGCGAAGCCGATATCGGCGTAGCGTTCTCCAGATTGCGCTTCGATCACCTGCTGTTCACCGGCGCCACCAGCATCGGCAAACACGTGATGCGTGCGGCGGCCGAGAACCTGACCCCGGTGACCCTCGAACTCGGCGGCAAATCCCCGGCCATTGTGTCGCACGACGTGCCGCTCAAGGACGCTGCTGAACGCATCGCCTTCGGCAAGACGCTCAACGCCGGACAGACCTGCGTGGCCCCGGACTATGTGCTGGTGCCGGAAGATCGCGTAGGCGCTTTCGTCGAAGCCTATCGTCAGGCGGTTCGCGGGTTTTATCCGACCTTGACCGACAACCCGGACTACACAGCAATCATCAATGACCGACAACTGGCGCGCCTCAACGGCTACATCAGCGACGCCACCAGCAAGGGCGCGCTGCTGATTCCGCTGTTCGACAAGGGCCAGGGACGCCGCATGGGCCACAGCCTGCTGCTCAACGTCAGCAACGACATGATGGTGATGCAGGACGAAATCTTCGGTCCACTGTTGCCGATCGTTCCGTACAAGGATTTGGATCAGGCCTTTGCCTACATCAATCAACGACCTCGTCCGCTGGCCCTGTATTACTTCGGCTACGACAAGCGTGAGCAACACCGCGTACTTCACGAAACCCATTCCGGCGGCGTGTGCCTGAACGACACCCTGCTGCACGTCGCTCAAGACGATATGCCATTCGGCGGGATCGGCGCCTCGGGCATGGGCCATTACCATGGCCACGAAGGTTTCCTGACCTTCAGCAAAGCCAAAGGTGTGCTGATCAAACAGCGGTTCAATGCAGCGAAATTGATCTACCCGCCGTACGGAAGATCCATTCAGAAGCTGATTCAGAAGCTGTTTATCCGCTAACGATCATCCCCTTCGGGTAATAACAATAATGAGCCCAAGCCTGTCCGATACACCCGCGCTGTCACGGCGCGGCTTGCTTAAATTCAGCCTGGGAGCCAGCGCGTTTCTCGCCACCGCCGGATTGGGAGCGAGCCTCAGCGGTTGCTCATCAAGCGTTCCCGCCAGCGGTTTCGCGATTCTGCGCAGCGGTGACTTGCTGTTTCTGCGGGCACTGCTTCCAGTGATGCTCGATGGCGCCGTGGCCGTCGAAAAAATGCCTGTGGCCGTCGGTGAAACCCTGCGCTGCCTGGATAACGGCCTGAATCACCTGTCGCCGGAAATGCTCCAGCTGACCCAGCAGTTGTTCGATGTGCTGGGAATGAGCATCACGCGTGGACCACTGACCGGGATCTGGGGCAGTTGGGAAAACGCCAGTGCCGACGATATCCGGCACTTTCTGGACCGCTGGGAAAACAGCTCGTTAAGTCTGCTGCGCATGGGCCACAGCTCGCTGCTGCAACTGGTGATGATGGCGTGGTACAGCCGGGCGGAGTCGTGGGCGCATTGCGGGTATCCCGGGCCGCCCACCGTTTGAAATCGTGGCGACCCTATCGCGAGCAGGCTCGCTCCCACAGGGGTTACGCGATCCATGTGGGAGCGAGCCTGCTCGCGATAGCGTCTGCTGCCTCACCACCGAATCCAAAATAAGAAGAGAACCTGAAAATGCCCGTACCCGATCCATTCCGTGAAGGCCTGGCCCGTGGCTGGAAAACCTATAACGGTTCACAACTGACCCAGGACCTGACCCTCGAAGCGGACGTGGCGATTATCGGCAGCGGCGCTGGCGGTGGCACCACCGCCGAAATCCTCAGCGCCGCGGGCTACAAGGTATTGCTGATCGAGGAAGGCCCGCTCAAGACCAGCAGCGACTTCAAGATGCTCGAAGACCAGGCCTACACCAGCCTCTATCAGGAAGGTATCGGCCGCATGAGCAAGGACGGTGCAATCACCATCCTTCAGGGCCGGGCGGTGGGCGGCACCACGCTGATCAACTGGACTTCAAGTTTTCGCACGCCGGATCCGACCCTCGAGCACTGGGCCAAGGAACACGGCGTCAAAGGCCACACGCCAGCCGAGATGGCGCCGTGGTTCGAGAAAATGGAGCAACGCCTGGGCGTCGCCCCGTGGATGATCCCGCCCAACGCCAACAACGACGTGATCCGCAAAGGCTGCGAAAAACTCGGCTACGCCTGGCATGTGATTCCGCGCAACGTGCGTGGCTGCTGGAACCTGGGCTACTGCGGCATGGGGTGTCCGACCAACGCCAAACAATCGATGCTGGTCACGACCATCCCGGCGACTTTGGAAAAAGGGGGCGAGTTGCTCTATCTGGCTCGCGCCGAAAAGCTCTTGATCGCCGGCGACAAGGTCACAGGCTTGCACTGCGTCGCGATGGACGACCGTTGCGTCGCACCTACTGGACACACGATCACCGTCAAGGCGCGGCATTACGTGCTGGCCGGTGGCGGGATCAACAGCCCGGCGCTGCTTTTGCGCTCTGAGGCGCCGGACCCACACAAACGGCTGGGCAAACGGACTTTTCTACACTTGGTGAACATGTCGGCCGGGCTGTTCGACGAGGTGATCAACCCGTTCTATGGCGCACCGCAGTCGATCTATTCCGACCATTTCCAATGGCAGGACGGCACCACCGGAAAAATGTCTTACAAACTCGAAGTGCCGCCGCTGCACCCGGCACTGGCCACGACCCTGCTCGGCGGTTTCGGCAAGGAAAACGCCCAACACATGGAAAACCTGCCCCACACCCACGCCATGCTGGCGTTGCTGCGGGACGGCTTCCACCCGGACAGCCCCGGCGGCAGCGTCGAGTTGCGCGGTGACGGCACGCCGGTGCTCGACTATCAGGTTTCACCGTATGCCTGGGACGGTTTGCGTCGGGCGTTCCACAGCATGGCCGAGATCCAGTTCGCTGGCGGTGCCCATGCGGTGATGCCAATGCACGCCGACGCTCGCTACGTGAAAACCCTGGCCGAAGCGCGCACGCTGATCGACGGACTGAGTCTTGAGCTGTATCGCACACGCTTGGGCAGCGCCCATGTGATGGGCGGTTGCGCCATGGGTGAAGACCCGAACAACACCGTGACCGACAGCCTCGGCCGGCATCATCAGCTAGGCAATCTGTCGATTCATGACGGCTCGCTGTTCCCCACCAGCATTGGCGCAAACCCGCAATTGTCGGTCTACGGGCTGACGGCGCAGCTGGCAACTTCTTTGGCCGAACGTTTGAAAAACCCATGAAAATGGAGAGTATTCCAATCGTCTATAGTGCTTTCTTACCCAAAAGGCGACTTGGCCGACCGGGAAGGCTGCGATACCATCCGACTCCCCAACGGACTCCCGCCAGGACGACGCGATGAACCGAGTGTTGTACCCAGGTACCTTCGACCCTATTACCAAGGGCCATGGCGATCTGGTCGAACGCGCCGCGCGCCTGTTCGATCATGTGATCATCGCCGTTGCCGCCAGCCCGAAGAAAAACCCGTTGTTTCCTCTGGAACAGCGTGTGGCGCTGGCCCGCGAGGTCACTAAACATCTGCCGAACGTTGAAGTCGTCGGCTTCTCGACGTTGCTGGCGCATTTCGCCAAAGAGAAGAACGCCAACGTGTTCCTGCGTGGCTTGCGCGCGGTGTCGGACTTCGAATACGAATTTCAGCTGGCCAACATGAACCGTCAGCTGGCGCCGAATGTGGAAAGTCTGTTTCTTACCCCGTCCGAGCGTTATTCCTACATTTCCTCGACGCTGGTCCGTGAAATTGCAGCCCTGGGCGGTGATATCACCAAGTTCGTCCACCCTGCGGTGGCGGATGCCCTGAACGAACGCTTCAAGAAGTAACAACCGCTCAAGCGGCGCCCGCGTGCACTGCGGGCGCCAATGCGGCACAATTGTGCGCATTGGTTTATTGCGCCCGGGCCTTCCGCCCTGGCTGGAGTTAGCATGTCCCTGATCATCACCGACGATTGCATCAACTGCGACGTCTGCGAACCCGAGTGTCCGAACGCCGCCATCTCCCAGGGCGAAGAGATCTACGTGATCGACCCGAACCTGTGCACCCAGTGCGTCGGCCACTACGACGAACCTCAGTGCCAGCAAGTGTGCCCGGTGGATTGCATTCCGCTGGACGAGGCGCATCCGGAGACTGAAGAGCAGTTGATGGAGAAGTACCGGATCATTACCGGTAAGGCTTGAGTCAGAGATTTTTGTAGTGTTTGTACGGGCCTCATCGCGAGCAGGCTCGCTCCCACAGGGGATCTGCGTTGGGACAAGCACCGAAGATCTACTGTGGGAGCGAGCCTGCTCGCGATGAGGCCATCAGCCACACCAAAGAAGTAACTGACTTCACTCCCGCTGCTCAAACCCTTCTCCGATACACCCCAGACACCGCACGAACGCCGCTTTCGCCGGGTCGACCACCAACGCCTGCCCCGCATCGCCGACGCCACCGCCCAACGCGGTAAACGGCAACGACACCACAAACGCTCCGGCACCGATCACCGTCGCCACGACCAACAAAGGTCGGGCAATCAGCAAATCGCCGAGCATGGCGTACGCCGGGGGATTCTGGATGGTGTAACGCGGGTCGCCGCTGCCCGTGTTTGCCGCCAGCGCTGGTGCTCCGACGCTCAGCAGCAAAACGACGACAACGGTTCGAAACAGGTTCATGGCACGGTCCTTGGGTTGGGCAGTCAGAACACTGACTATAGACCGTAGGCGTATCAGCTCTGACAACGCGGGCAAAAGACGCTGGCGCGCTGCCCGAGCTTCACTTCCCGCAACTCCGTGCCGCAGACCTTGCAGGGCGCACCGCCACGGCCATACACGAACAGTTCCTGCTGGAAATAACCCGGCTGACCGTCACCGCCGATAAAGTCTCGCAGTGTGGTGCCGCCGCGCTCGATAGCGGCCGCCAGGATGCGTTTGATCTCGATCGCCAGTTTCAGATAACGCCCCCGGGAGATGCTCTTGGCCTCACGACGCGGGTCGATACCGGCCGCGAACAACGCTTCGGTTGCGTAGATATTGCCCACGCCGACCACCACCGCGTTGTCCATGATGAACGGTTTGACCGCCATGAATCGCCCGCGGGATTGCTGGAACAAGCGCTCGCCGTCGAACAGCTCCGTCAACGGCTCTGGACCCAGGCGAATCAACAATTCGTGGTTGAGTGGGTCGAGGCTCCAGAGCATCGCGCCAAACCGTCGCGGGTCGGTGTAACGCAAGGCCAGTCCGGATTCCAGTTCGATGTCCACATGCTCATGCTTGGCCACCGGCGCGCCGACTTCCACCAGACGCAGATTCCCCGACATCCCCAAATGGCTGATCAGCGTGCCGACTTCGGCATTGATCAGCAGGTACTTCGCGCGTCGCTCCACCAGCACGATGCGCTGGCCGGACAGCCGCACATCCAGGTCTTCGGGAATGGGCCAGCGCAAGCGCCGCTCACGCACGATCACCCGGCTGACGCGCTGGCCTTCCAGGTGCGGCGCAATCCCGCGGCGAGTGGTTTCGACTTCTGGCAGTTCCGGCATGGTGCTCTCGAATCAGGCTGTGCAACGCTCAGCGGTGAGCGCCAAGGTCACGAATCGTTTGTTTGAGGGTCTCGAAGTCGTAGTCCGAGAGACCGACATAGTCGAGAACCAGCGGAGCGATGCTGTTCCACTCGTGGTCATCACGCTGGTTGCCCAGCACCCGAAAGGACGCACAAATGTGCTCGGCCATTTTCAGGATCGCCAGCAGGTTTTTCAGCTGACTGTTGCGCGACGACTCATCGCTGAAGATCGCCAACGCATTGTGGTGATTGGCGATGGCGGCGGTCACATGCTCCGGCAGGCGCCAGGATTTGGCGGTGTAATAACCCACCACCGCATGATTGGTATTGAACACCCGATTCTCAGTGTCCACCACCCGACATTCGGCGCTGGCGCTGGCGTAGGCCTCTTCCAGAACCGTCATGTAGTTGGGGAAGCGCTGGAGCATCAGCGGCACGCCGCAGTCGTGGAACAGGCCCAACGCGTACGCTTCATCGCCGGCCTGGGTGCCAATGCGCTTGGCCAGGGTCAGGCAGGTCATCGCCACGTCCTGAGCGGTATCCCAGAAACGATTCAAGGTGACGATGGTGTCGTCGTTCATCTCGCCCTTGATCGACTGTGCGTTGATCAGGTTGATGATCGAGCGGCTGCCCAGCAAATTCACCGCACGCTGAATCGAGGCGATCTTGTTGCTCAAGCCGTAATACGGCGAGTTGACGATTTTCAACAAGGCGCCAGAGAGGCCCGGGTCTTGGGAGATCAGCTTCGCGATCACCTCCAGATCCGGATCGGGCATGTACTGTTCCATCTGCAAATCCACCATGATTTGCGGCTGGGCCGGCACGCTGATGCCTTGCAGGGACTGTTGAATCTGTTCGGAAGTCAGCTCTGGGGACATAAGTACACACTCTGGGACAGGCGGCGATTCTAACCCTTATAAAGTTGGATCCGACACACCGGCCGGCCTTTTGAACAAAGTTTCATGTCGGTGCTGCATTCAAAATCGCTTCGTCGGAACGCCGCCCGGAGCCGGCTCGCTTCCACAGGGGAATGCATTCCAAATGTGGGAGCGAGCCTGCTCGCGAAGAGGCCATCAGTGTTTCATCGCCTTCAAACCCGTCGCCACACTCAACACGCTATACTCCCGCTCTTTTTTCCGGAGCGACGTCATGTCCCTGCCTAGCCTGCGCCTCAAAGCCAACGCCGACCGTCGCCTGCGAAATGGCCACTTGTGGGTCTACAGCAACGAAATCGATGTAGCCGCTACTCCTTTGCACGGTTTCAAGGCCGGCGATCAGGCGATCCTCGAAGCCGCCAGCGGCAAGCCGCTGGGCATCGTTGCCATGAGCCCGAACAACCTGATCTGCGCCCGCCTGTTGTCGCGCGACATCAAGTTGCCGCTGGACAAGTCGCTGCTGGTGCATCGCCTGAACGTCGCGCTGTCCCTGCGCGATCGCCTGTTCGACAAGCCGTTCTATCGCCTGGTCTATGGCGACTCCGACCTGCTGCCAGGTCTGGTAGTCGACCGTTTCGGCGACATCCTGGTGGTACAGATCGCTTCGGCAACTATGGAAGCCCATAAAGAAGACGTGATCGCTGCGCTGACCCAAGTGATCAAGCCTAGCGGCATTCTGTTCAAGAACGACTCCGCTGCCCGTGATGCCGAAGGCCTCAACCGCTACGTCGAAACCGTGTTCGGCCTGGTGCCGGAGTGGGTTGCCCTGGAAGAAAACGGCGTGAAATTCGAAGCACCGGTCATCCAGGGACAGAAAACCGGCTGGTTCTACGACCACCGCATGAACCGCGCACGCCTGGCACCTTATGCCAAAGGCAAGCGCGTCCTCGACCTGTACAGCTACATCGGTGGCTGGGGCGTGCAAGCGGCTGCGTTCGGCGCCAGTGAAGTGTTCTGCGTCGACGCTTCGGCCTTCGCCCTCGACGGCGTCGAGCGCAACGCCGCGCTGAACGGTTTCGCCGACAAGATGACCTGCATTGAAGGTGACGTGTTCGAAGCCCTGAAAGAGCTGAAAGCCAGCGAAGAGCGTTTCGACGTGATCGTTGCCGATCCTCCGGCGTTCATCAAACGCAAGAAAGACATGAAGAACGGTGAAGGCGCCTACCGTCGCCTGAACGAGCAAGCCATGCGCCTGCTCAGCAAGGACGGCATCCTGGTCAGCGCTTCGTGCTCGATGCACCTGCCGGAAGACGACCTGCAGAACATCCTGCTGACCAGCGCCCGTCACCTGGACCGCAACATCCAGATGCTGGAACGCGGCGGTCAGGGCCCGGATCACCCGGTTCACCCGGCCATCGCCGAAACCCGCTATATCAAGAGCATCACCTGCCGTCTGCTGCCAAACAGCTGATTTCGCCGGTTTGACGGGGAGCCAGCCGGCTCTCCGTTCTGTTTTCTGTTATTGAATTCTCCAACTTCCTACTCCAGCAGTCGTAATGACTTGCAGGACGTTTCGCTGTGTCTTTTATTTTAGCGGACATAACTTACAAGATTCGTCCAGCCCTCAGATCGATCCGACAAAATTACTGGAACATTCCTACCTAATCTCCCCTTGATAAGAACTCATTACAAACTATGATTAAGCCGTCACAAAGGAGTGACACTCTTCATCAACTACAAGGAGTTCAAAACATGAAAGCAATTACTCTGGAAGCTAACAAAATCGCCAACCTGTCTTTTCTGGTTGCTCCAAAAGCCCGCTAAGTAAATGAAACGCTGGGGAGTGCCGGCTACCCAGCGTTTTCTATGGCACGGACCAGAGTGAGTCACCAATCATGCAGATAAACCCTTATATATTCATACTTCCTCGCACGCCCAACCAAATAGTCTGGGATTACAAGAACCACAAACAGTTCGAATTGAATCTTGAATATTCAACCCGCCTCACTCACCTTATCGACAACCCTGAAAAGTTTGATGACAACAATATAATAGACACGCAACTCCTGAACGCTGGAATACTCACAACTTCAATACAAGCCCCCCTTGAATGGGGCTGGGATGAACTGTCGAAGATATTTCATATCGGCACCAAGAACATTCCTTGTGAATATGTCCCCCAAGATATTAATGAATGGTCGAGACTCTATCTGGACCATTGCGCCGAAGTATTGGCCACTCCTGCCCCGCAGGTCAGACTCACAGAACGCCCGACAAGCGAGCGGATTGCCCTGCCCCAACCTTCCTGTCTGCCGCAAAGCGCTCTTGCAAAGACGTTGATCGAGCGAAAGACCTGTCGCTCCTTCACGGGTGAAGGGGTTTCTCTCGACGATGTGGGCACTCTTTTGTATTTGTCCCTTGGCTATCTGCGTGAGCGCGACAACGACATCGACGAAACCATCGCTGAAGGTCTCGGCGCCCGGCGCAGTAGTCCATCCGGTGGCGGGCTGAATGCCTGCGAAGGTTTTCTTCATGTTCTGAACGTCAGCGGCCTGAATCCCGGGCTCTACGCCTATCACCCCGACGAACATGCGTTGAGCTTCGTCAATCCGGTGCCTGACTCGCCCTTGGGCCAGTTGTTGTGTGGGCAGCATTTCATCAACAACCTGCCAGTCGGCCTGTTCCTCACCGCACGCTTCGACAAACTGTGGTGGAAATATGAACACTCGCGGGCCTACCGAATGGCTTACGTCGAGGCAGGTCATATTTCCCAGACCTTTCAACTGGTGGCCACCGCACTTGGCTTAAGCACCTGGCTGACCGGTGCGTTGGCCGACGATCAGGTCGAAACGTTGCTGGGGATCGAAAACAGCGCCGAACAACCGTTGTTTTTTGTGGGTTGCGGCCAGAGTGACGGGCAAGTGATGTGCAAGGAATTGAAAGCACTGCTAAGCAACCGAGGCTCACAACAATGACCGAGCCCCGCACAAACGACCTGTCGCTGCCCGACGCCTGGGCACAGCGCTTCACGCTCGGCGACTGGAACACCCGGGCCTCGGTACGAACCAGCGAGCACACCTATCAATTGCCATCAGATCTGGAACGGCAACTGGAAACACGACACTGGTTCCCGCCCGCCTTCTTGCCCTACCTGAATCATCCGGTGATCGAAGCAGCCGGCAGCGCGATCACTCATCGACTATCGGCCAACCATCTGGTGTATTTCCTCGACTACACCACCCGGCTCGAACATCGGATCGTCAACCGCTCCGTGGAAACCATCGTCCACGATGAGCTCGGTGCGTCCATCCCCCGACGGATGAAAACGGCCGCCCTCCAGCTCTATACCGATGAGGGCTATCACGCGCTGTTCTCCAATAGTCTCGCCGAGCAGATAGCCGACCTCTACGGCATGACCCAACGCCCGGTGATGCCGCACCGCATTACCCGACTGAACGCCCTGCTTGACCACGCACCTGACAGGCATAAAGCGCTGGCCTGGTTTCTCGTCGGCTTCGTGTCCGAGACCATCATCGCCAGGGAACTGCTAGAGGTTTGCCGCAACGAGCTGGTGTCCAGCGTCCAGGAAATGCTCAGGGACCACCTCACTGACGAGGCCCGACACAGTCGTTACTTTTGCGAAGTGTTCCATTATCTGTGGCTGACCCTGAACAGCAGCCAACGCACGTTCGCCGCGAAGCTGCTGGTAGACATTCTCCTGATGTTCTTTGAGGTCGATGAGCGATGGCTGAAGGAAAGCCTGAACAGCGTGGGCCTCAGGGAGAATTGCGTCGCAGAAATCCTCAGTGACCTGACCGGTCCGCAAGCCTGCCTTCAGCGCGCCCGATCAGGTGCAGGCGCGACGCTACAGGCAATGGAAAAGGCTGGGTTTTTTGACCTGCCTTTCAACCAGCAACTCTTCGCACAGGCCGGACTTGTCGATGGATGAAGAAAAGTCTGCGGCCAGTGTCAAACACCGCCGCTCTGCGATCACCCTGTTAATGACCATGGTGATGCTCGGGGTCTTCCCTCTGGATGTTCTGCTGCCATCGTTCCCGGCGCTGGCCGAACACTTCCGGACCACGCCAGGCGATATCGCGTTTTCCATCAGCCTGTTTGCCATCGGGATCGCACTTTCCCAACTACTGGTCGGGCCGCTTTCGGATGTCATTGGGCGCAAAAGTCTGCTGCTGGCGGGAATGGCGGTCTCGATTGTCGGCGCGACGGGTTGCGTGCTGTCCACCGACTACGCCTGGTTCCTGATGTTCCGGGTAGTGCAGGCCATCGGCTGCGGTTGCTTCGTACTCTCGCAGGCGCTGGTCCAGGACCTGTTCGACGGCAAGGAGCGGGATCAACTGCGGATTCTGATGGTCACCGCCAGCGAGATCTTCATTTCCGTCTCGCCACTGGCTGGCACCCTGTTGCAACAGGCACTGGACTGGCCCGCAAGCTTCATTGTCTTTATTGCCCTCGCCGCCGCCGTGTTCCTGAAGGCCTGCTTCTTTCTTGAAAACCGGCACACCGCCACAACCCCGCGCCGAAGCATTCTTCAGTCCTACCGGCGCGTCTGTCGCGATGCGGGTTTCCTCGGCTATTGGCTGATCGCCGCAATCGCCTTCACCTGCCACTTTTCCTTCATTGTCATTTCGCCCCTGATCTTCATGGAGCAGTTGCAGCTTTCGGCCTACGAGTTTTCCCTGACACTGCTGCTGTATGGCGTGGCCTACATCATCGGCGGCATTGTCGCTCGAGTCCTCGCAGGGCGGATCGCACCCAATACACAGATCATTGTTGGTTTGAGCCTGATCTTCTTTTCGGGGCTGGTAATGCTCTTGCTCTCAAATCTGCTGGGGCTTTCAGCCCTGACCGTGCTGATCCCTATGATCATCTGCACTGCCGGCACGACCATCGTCCGCCCTGTCGCCACCTCCAAAGCCATGGAAGTGTTCCCGGACAATGCCGGTACATCGGCGTCGGCCGGGAACACGCTGGTCTTCATCTTTGGCGGGGTGATCAGCGCCCTGATCAATCTGAGTGGAGCCCATCTGCAAACGACTCTCGCATTGAGTTTCCTCGCCTTGAGCACCGTCGGCGTTTCCTTCAATGCACTGATCACACGTCGGCAGCTCTCGCTGAATAGCGGGTGATTCCTGCCGGTCGTCATCCCACACGTTCCGTCGGCGCTGGATCCCCCTTTTCCGGCATTCCCTCCTGACGCCAGCCGTGTAGAATCGCGACATTCATCGCCAGTCATCCCCCGGCGGGTTTATGAGCTCAAGCTGAAGCGCGCGGCGATCCCGCAAAGTTATCGGCAACTTCCGGACACACGGCCATTTCTGAGTGTTCCAGACGTCAATAGAAGCTCACTTCCCTTTTGATACCTGATTAGCCGCCCGGAGTGCTTCATGCCTGATTACCGCTCGAAAACATCCACCCATGGCCGCAACATGGCCGGCGCCCGCGCACTGTGGCGCGCCACGGGGATGAAAGATGACGACTTCAAAAAGCCGATCATCGCCATATCCAACTCCTTCACCCAGTTCGTACCGGGCCACGTCCACCTCAAGGACCTGGGCCAACTGGTCGCCCGTGAAATCGAACGCGCCGGCGGTGTAGCCAAAGAATTCAACACCATCGCCGTGGATGACGGCATCGCCATGGGCCACGACGGCATGCTGTATTCGCTGCCGAGCCGCGAGATCATCGCCGACTCCGTCGAGTACATGGTCAACGCTCACTGCGCCGACGCCATCGTCTGCATCTCCAACTGCGACAAGATCACCCCAGGCATGTTGATGGCTGCCCTGCGCCTGAACATCCCGGTGATCTTCGTTTCCGGCGGCCCGATGGAAGCCGGCAAGACCAAACTGGCCAGCCACGGTCTCGACCTCGTCGACGCCATGGTGATCGCCGCCGACTCCAGCGCTTCTGACGAGAAAGTCGCTGAGTACGAGCGCAGCGCCTGCCCGACCTGCGGTTCGTGCTCCGGCATGTTCACCGCCAACTCGATGAACTGCCTGGTTGAAGCCCTGGGCCTGGCATTGCCGGGCAACGGTTCGACCCTCGCGACCCACAGCGATCGCGAACAGCTGTTCCTGCAGGCCGGCCGCACCATCGTCGAGCTGTGCAAGCGTTACTACCACGACAACGATGAGTCGGTATTGCCGCGCAACATTGCCAACTTCAAGGCGTTCGAAAACGCCATGACCCTGGACATCGCCATGGGCGGTTCCACCAACACCATCCTGCACTTGCTGGCCGCGGCCCAGGAAGCCGAGATCGATTTCGACCTGCGCGACATCGACCGTCTCTCCCGTCACGTGCCGCAACTGTGCAAAGTCGCGCCGAACATCCAGAAGTACCACATGGAAGACGTGCACCGCGCCGGCGGGATCTTCAGCATCCTCGGCTCGCTGGCCCGTGGCGGTTTGCTGCACACCGACCTGCCGACCGTGCACAGCAAAACCCTGGCCGAGGGCATCGCCAAGTGGGACATCACCCAGACCAGCGACGAAGCGGTGCATCACTTCTTCAAGGCCGGCCCTGGGGGCATCCCGACGCAAACCGCGTTCAGCCAGTCGACCCGTTGGGAAACCCTGGACGACGACCGTGAAAACGGCTGCATCCGCAGTGTCGAACACGCCTATTCGAAAGAAGGCGGCCTGGCCGTTCTCTACGGCAACATCGCGCTGGATGGCTGCGTGGTCAAAACCGCCGGCGTCGACGAGTCGATCCACGTCTTCGAAGGCAACGCGAAGATCTTCGAAAGCCAGGACAGCGCCGTACGCGGCATCCTCGCGGATGAAGTAAAGGCTGGCGACATCGTGATCATTCGTTACGAAGGCCCGAAAGGCGGCCCGGGCATGCAGGAAATGCTGTACCCGACGTCGTACCTGAAATCCAAAGGCCTGGGCAAAGCTTGCGCCCTGCTCACCGATGGCCGTTTCTCCGGCGGCACCTCGGGCCTGTCCATCGGCCACGCTTCCCCAGAAGCGGCAGCGGGCGGCGCGATTGGTCTGGTGCAGGATGGCGACAAAGTGCTGATCGACATTCCGAACCGCTCGATCAACCTGTTGATCAGCGACGAAGAAATGGCCGGTCGCCGTGCCGAACAGGATCAGAAAGGCTGGAAGCCTGTGGAAAAACGTCCACGCAAGGTGACCACCGCACTGAAGGCCTACGCTCTGTTGGCGACCAGCGCCGACAAGGGTGCAGTGCGTAACAAGGCAATGCTCGACGGGTTGTAAGCGTCAGTTGCAGAAACAAAAATGCCCCGCCAAGTGCGGGGCATTTTTTTGACCACGATCCCCCCAACACTGGAGATCAACTGTGGGAGTGAGCCTGCTCGCGATGGCAGTGTGTCTGTCACCATTGATGTCGCCTGACACTTCGCTATCGCGAGCAGGCTCACTCCTACACTGGATTTTTGGTGCTTACTGGATCTCTTCTGGCTTGACGATCACCCAGTTCTTGTCCGCCGTGACCTGTAGCCCTTCCTTGGCCTGAGCCGCCGCGTGCTTGGCCATCATGCCGTTAATCTGGGTCATGTATTTGTCTTTGCGGTTGACCCACAAGTGGATGCCGCCCTTGGCCACGTCGACATCGTGGAACAGCATGTAACCGTCGCTGGTCGGGGTATCGCCGCCCACCAGTACCGGTTTTTTCCACTCGTCGATGTAGGTCAGGATCGCCGCGTGCTTGCCGGACATCCAGGTCGCCGGGGTCCACAGGTACGGGGTCAGTTCGAGGCCGAGGTTAGCCTTCTCGTCATACTTGCCCGCGGTGATCTGCTTGCGCGCCGTGGTCAGCTCGCCGGTCTTCGGATCCTTGAGCAACAAGCTCACGCCGATCACGTTCTGCGGTTTGACGTTGTAGCCGTACTTAGGGTCGGCAGCGACCATTCGCACCAGTTCTTCGGAGGCGGCGGTCATCACGTAGACCTCGATGCCGTTCTCCATCAGCTTGTTGTAGAGCTCTTTCTGGCCGGTGAAGATTTTTGGCGGATTGACATCGAGTTTCTTGACCACGTCGCCTTCGTAATACGTCGCCGGCACCGGTTTACCGGACGCCATCAGCTCATCGACGTGGCCTTTGAGTTCCTGGAGGGTGAAGCCGGAGAACACTTGCGCGACCCATGGATAGCAGACCATGTCGTCGAGTTCGCAGAGGCGATAGTAGTAGCTGAACAGGCTTTCCTTGTGGTCGGCAGTGTCTTTGAACGGCATCAGTTTCAGGGAGGGGTCGAGTTTCTCGCGGGTGATCAGGCCCTTGTTTTCCATGAACGGCAGCAACGACTCTTCAAGGTCGTAGCGGTAACTGGTGTTGTCCATGTCGAACACCGCGTAGTTACCTTTGTTGGCGTTGGCGGCAATCATTGCGTCCAGCGCCTTGGCCTGATCGGCTGGCCAATGCTTTAAATCCGTAGCGAATACCTGGCCGGCGAGGCCCAGGCAGAGTGCAGCGACCAGAAATTTCGGTGCGAGCTTCATCGGCATGCTTCCTTGTTAAAAGACCCTGGATGTGAAGGACATCGACGCTAACAAATAAGTGTGACGCTCCTCGTCTGTCAGCGACCGCTACCGTACCTATTGCGCCAGCTGCATCCCCGTCAGCGACGCTGCCTTATTCCAAAAACGACAGTCCACCGCTGTTTTCGGTATTAATTCATTAAATATCAAGCTGTTAGGATTCCCGGCTCGCAGCTGCCCAGGAAGGCAGCCAGCACAAGTCTTATTGGAGTCTTTATGAATCTGCCGCTGATCCTCAATCTGCTGGTGTTCCTCGCCCTGCTCTTTGGCCTGGCGCAAACCCGTCACACCACGTGGAGCCTGGCGAAAAAAGTTCTGCTCGCGTTGGTGCTGGGCGTGGTCTTCGGTGTGGCTCTGCACACCGTTTACGGTGCCGGCAACCCGGTACTGAAAGCCTCGATCGGCTGGTTCGATCTGGTGGGCAACGGTTACGTGCAGTTGCTGCAAATGATCGTGATCCCGCTGGTGTTCGCCTCGATCCTCAGCGCCGTGGCCCGTCTGCACAACGCCTCGTCGCTGGGCAAAATCAGCTTCCTGACCATCGGCACGCTGTTGTTCACCACCGCCATCGCGGCGCTGATCGGTATCGGTTTGACCAACCTGTTTGGTCTGACCGCCGAAGGCCTGGTGGCCGGCACTCAGGAAATGGCCCGTCTGCAAACCATCCAGACCGACTACGCGGGCAAGGTTGCCGACCTGAATGTGCCGCAGCTGTTGCTGTCGTTCATTCCGCAAAACCCGTTCGCCGACCTCGCTCGCGCGAAGCCGACCTCGATCATCAGCGTGGTGATTTTTGCTGCATTCCTTGGAGTCGCAGCGCTGCAACTGCTGAAAGATGATGTCGAAAAAGGTCAGAAAGTGATCAACGCCATCGACACCCTGCAAGCCTGGGTGATGCGTCTGGTGCGTCTGGTGATGAAGCTGACCCCGTACGGTGTATTGGCGCTGATGACCAAAGTGGTCGCCGGCTCCAACCTGCAGGACATCATCAAACTCGGCAGTTTCGTGGTGGTTTCCTACATCGGGCTGGGCCTGATGTTCGTGATCCATGGCCTGCTGGTGTCGGCGGCCGGGATTAATCCGCTGCGCTTCTTCCGCAAGATCTGGCCGGTGCTGACGTTTGCCTTCACCAGCCGTTCCAGCGCGGCGACCATTCCGCTGAGCATCGAAGCCCAGACCAGCCGTTTGGGTATTCCGCAGTCCATCGCCAGTTTCGCCGCCTCGTTCGGCGCGACGATTGGCCAGAATGGCTGTGCCGGTCTGTACCCGGCGATGTTGGCGGTGATGGTTGCGCCGACTGTCGGCATCAACCCGCTGGACCCTTTGTGGATCGCGACGCTGGTGGCGATTGTGACGCTGAGTTCGGCCGGTGTGGCTGGCGTGGGCGGTGGCGCGACGTTTGCTGCGTTGATCGTGTTGCCGGCGATGGGCTTGCCGGTGTCACTGGTGGCGTTGCTGATTTCGGTTGAGCCGCTGATTGATATGGGCCGTACGGCGTTGAACGTGAGTGGTTCGATAACGGCCGGTGCGATCACCAGCCAGATCATGCAGCAGACCGATAAAGAACGGCTGGATGCGGACGAACATGCGGAGTTGGCTCATGCTTAAATTTTTTAGCGTCTGATCTGGCCTCATCGCCAGCAGGCTGGCTCCTACAGGGGTTTTGCGTGTTCACACAATCCGTGTTTCACCTCAAACTGTGGGAGCCAGCCTGCTGGCGATGCTTTTAGGCCTTTTCCCAAACTTCAAAGTTGTACGCTGGTTTGTCGCCTTCCGCCGGATTCGGCACGTTCGACACCAACGTCCACTCTTTCAAATCAAACTCCGGAAACCACGCATCCCCTTCCGGGCTCAGCGCCACGCGCGTCAAATACAGCCGATCAGCCTGCGCCATCCCCTGCGCATACAATTGCGCGCCGCCAATCAGCATCAGCTCATCGACGCCCTGTTCCCGCGCCCACTCTTCAGCGCGAACAATGGCAGCCTCCAGCGACGGATAAACCTCCGCACCTTCCAACAGCAGATCCGTCTGACGGCTGACCACGATGTTCAAGCGGCCCGGCAACGGGCGACCGAGGGAATCCCAGGTCTTGCGACCCATGATGATCGGCTTGCCGAGGGTGGTGGCCTTGAAGTATTTGAAGTCCCCCGGCAAGTGCCAGGGCATGCTGTTGTCGACGCCGATCACACGGTTTTCACCGAGGGCTGCAATCAGGCTGAGGGGGAGTGATTTAGTCATGCCGGCGAGGATACCAGAGCCTCCCGTACCCCGATAAGCGCCACAGCGGTTATGCTCACCGTTCAATTGAGCGACGGGATGCCGCGTGACTGAACTGACTCCACTGCAAAACCTCTGGCTGACCGAGACGGTGCGCCTGCGTGAAGAACACGCCGGCCCCCTGGATGATCTGGAAGCCAACCGACTGGCCCGCAGCGCCGGTGGTGATCTGCCGACACGCATTCAACGCCGTGCTCTGTGGCTGGCCGAGCGCGACGGGCTGACCAGCGCCCTCAAACATTGGCTGCAAGGTGCGCGGCTGGCGCTGTTGGTGCTGGCTGTTCTCGCCGTCGCCAGCGGCGCCGGCCTGGCGATCGCCGCAATGGGCGACGGACAAACCCCGGTGAATGTGTTCTGGGCCTTGGGCAGTCTGCTCGGGTTGAACCTGATTCTGCTGCTGAGTTGGGCGCTGGGCCTGGTGTTTGCCGGTGAACACGGCACCACCCTCGGCCGCTTATGGTTATGGCTCAGCGAAAAACTCGCTCGCGATGCCAAAGCCGCACAACTGGCCCCAGCCCTGCTGCTTTTGCTGCAACGACAGAAACTCAATCGCTGGGCGGTCGGCGTACTGGTCAACGGTTTGTGGTTGCTGGCGATGCTCAGCGCTCTGGTGATGCTCTTGATACTGATGGCGACCCGGCGTTACGGCTTCGTCTGGGAAACCACACTCCTGGGCGGCGATACCTTCGTCGCCATGACCCAGGCCCTCGGCGCCCTGCCGGCCATGCTGGGTTTCAACGTTCCGACCGTGGAAATGATCCGCGCCAGCGGCGATGCCGCGCTCAACATCGAAAGCGCCCGTCAGGCCTGGGCTACATGGCTGGTCGGCGTGCTGGTGGTCTACGGCGTGTTGCCGCGACTGTTGCTGGCGCTGTTTTGCCTGTGGCGCTGGAAAACCGGGCAAGCGGCATTGCGTCTGGATTTGAACCTGCCCGGTTACGCTCAACTGCGCGAACGGCTGATGCCGACCAGTGAACGCCTGGGCATCAGCGACGCGGCGCCAGAGCAATT
This sequence comes from Pseudomonas sp. LS2P72, assembly GCF_054897865.1. Taxonomy (NCBI): domain Bacteria; kingdom Pseudomonadati; phylum Pseudomonadota; class Gammaproteobacteria; order Pseudomonadales; family Pseudomonadaceae; genus Pseudomonas; species Pseudomonas sp. LS2P72. The sequence continues at coordinate 905,886 of NZ_CM142708.1, read as the reverse complement.
GCATCGTATTGAAAGCGGTGTCAGCGACCTGCAAAGCGATGGCGCGTTGTTGGTCGCCATCGAGCTGGACGATCAACGCCCCTGGCCGCCGCAATTACCGAAAACCGTGGGCAACGCCGGGATCCTCGACAGTCGCGAATCGCGGCACAAACTCCTCGAACAGCTGAGCCGTTTCCCCCCGGCCCGACTGGCCATCGCTTGCGATCCGCGACGTTCGCCGGACCGCGGCAGTCTGGCACTGATCGCCGAACTGGCGCGCAACGCCAGCGCCACCCGCGTGTGGCTGCTGCAAGCTCCGCCGGGTGAAGCGCTGGATGCCGAAAGGCTGGGCGACTGGCACGTGGCGCTGCAACAGCTGGACCTGCCGTTCGCCGATTGCGCGCCATTGAACTGGCTGGAGAGCGGTCATGACTAATTCCTGGAAAGCGCCGTTGAAGCTCGCGGTAGTCGGCCACACCAACGTCGGCAAAACCTCGTTGCTGCGAACGCTGACCCGCGATGTCGGTTTCGGTGAGGTGTCCCATCGCCCCAGCACCACACGACACGTCGAAGGCGCACGGTTGTCGGTGGACGGCGAGCCGTTGCTCGATCTCTACGACACCCCCGGTCTGGAAGACGCGATCGCCCTGCTCGACTACCTCGAGCGTCTGGAACGCCCCGGCGAACGCCTTGACGGTCCGGCGCGTCTGGCGCGCTTTCTTGAGGGCAGCGAAGCCCGGCAGCGTTTCGAACAGGAAGCCAAGGTGCTGCGGCAACTGCTGACCTGCGACGCCGGTCTCTATGTGATCGACGCCCGGGAACCGGTGCTGGCCAAGTACCGCGACGAACTGGAAGTGTTGGCCAGCTGCGGCAAACCGCTGCTGCCGGTGCTGAATTTCGTCAGCAGCGCCAACCACCGCGAGCCGGATTGGCGCGAAGCGTTGGCACGTCTGGGTTTGCATGCGCTGGTGCGCTTCGACAGCGTCGCGCCGCCGGAAGATGGCGAACGGCGACTCTATGAGAGCCTCGCGCTGCTGCTGGAAAACGCCCGCCCGCAACTGGAACGCCTGATCGCCGATCAGCAAGCCCAACGCCAGGCCCGGCAACAGAGTGCGGCGCGGCTGATTGCCGAATTATTGATCGACTGCGCCGCGTGCCGACGCAGCGTGGTCAGCGAAGCCGAGCAAGAACAGCAAGCCATCAACGAACTGCGCAAAGCGGTTCGACAACGGGAACAACGCTGCGTCGAAGCGCTGCTCAAGCTCTATGCCTTCCGTCCACAGGACGCGGCGGCCAGTGATCTGCCGCTGCTCGATGGCCGCTGGGGTGACGACCTGTTCAACCCGGAAACCCTGAAACAGCTCGGCGTGCGAGTCGGTGGCGGTATCGCGGCCGGTGCGGCAGCCGGGGCCGGGGTCGACTTGTTGGTGGGCGGGCTGACCCTTGGCGCTGCGGCGCTCGCCGGCGCAATTGCCGGCGGCGCCCTGCAAACCGCGCGCAGTTATGGCAGCCGCTTGCTGGGCAAGATCAAAGGCCAGCGAGAGCTGACCGTCGATGACAGCGTGCTGCGGCTATTGGCATTGCGTCAGCGGCAACTGCTGCAAGCGCTCAATGCGCGTGGACATGCGGCGATGGACAGCATTCAGGTCGCCACACCCCAGGACAAATCCTGGCGCGAAGGCAAACTGCCCGAGGCACTGAACAAGGCTCGGGCGCATCCGCAGTGGTCGTCGCTTAATCCGCATCCGAAGTTGAATCAGGCGGAACGGCAGGAGCAGGTTGAGGTGTTGGCGCAGCAGCTCTGAACCTGATTGTTCCCACTCTCCCGCGTGGGAACGATCAAAAGCCGAGCTTCAAAAATTCTCGCACCAGCGACGCGACTCGTCGCCGATCCGTGCGATCAGCACGCCCGTCGTTGTCCACATCCGAACTCAATATCAGCTCGAAATCCCCATCGTTATCAAGATCACGGGCAGCTGCTTTATAGGCAATCGTCTGCCCTTCATGAAAATGCAGTCGCACCGTTTCCGGCGTGCCATCACCGCCTGGATTTTCCGAGAAGATCCGTAAGTGGCGCTCCTCGCCTTGCCCCTCGTTGTACCAGGCACACTTCAAATACGTCTTGCCGAAGATCTTGAGCCACCGAAGTTCAGCGTCCGTTGCCTCACGCTGTAAATGATCACCTTCAGAAAACCGGTAACGCACGATTCCGTCCTGCCCTGGACCGATCGGCGCTTGGGCGATCACGTTCAAGTAACGCGTCCTCGCGCTCACTTCCATTTGAACTTCAGGTAAGTGGCGCTCAGCAACGACACCAAACCACGGTCCAGTGCATCAATATCGCCATCGTTATCCACATCAAAGTGGATCGACCAGTCCAGAGTGCCGTTGTTATCCGTGTCGTAGGCAGACGCGGTGTAAGCCAGCGTCTTGTCAGTCGGTTTCCCATTGCCTTCGTGAAAGTGCAGACGCACGGTATCCGGGCTGCCATCTTCGGCAAAATCCTCGGCGAAGATCTTCAGATAGCGTTTTGTGGAAGCACCGGGATTGAACCAGTTGAGTTTGAGACAGGCATTGGCGAAGGTTTTCAGCAGACGCTGGTCCACACTGTTTTCCCTGCCGTCATTGGTGACATCGCCCATTTTGTAATCGACGTTGCCATCGGCGTCGAAATCCAGTGCAAAGGCTTTGTTGACCAGGACATCTTCGCCAGGCGTACAAGCAGATTCATAGAACTGCAGCAAAACAGAATCCGGCCGACCGTTGCCGACCCGATCCTGAACGGTAACTTTCAAATAGCGCATGAGCATTCCTTGGCAATTAAAGAAGCTCAAACACTAGCGGCTCGAAAACCTCGTAGCCATGGCTCGACTTCGCCGTGACGAGTAAGGAATTTCGCTAAGCATCCGTCGCAAAAGACGTCTCCGTTGCAGGAGACTTGCTCTTGGCCAACACCGTCGATGCTTTTGCCTTCAACACTTGAAGGTCGATCACCGGCACCCACATGTCCTTCGCCTGCTCATCCCACTGGCGCATCCGCAAACTGACCGCACACAACGGATCCTTCTCGAAGGCTTCAGCCTCGGCTGCGGTCATCACCCCGCCCTGATACTCCAGAGTGCGGCGACTGGCTTCACTCAAGCGCTCGTAGTACCCAGGCTCTTTCAGCGTCAGGTAGCGCTTGGCCTGAACGTGATATTCCACCAGCCGCGCCATGCGTTCGCTGAAACCTGCGCACCGCAAATAGTCGGCGCCCAACCGCTCGTGACTGACCACGCCGAAGCCGCCCATGTTCTCGGCGCTCTCTGCACAGATATGTCCGATGTCATGGAAGAACGCGGCCAGCACCACTTCGTCATCGAAGCCCTCGGCCATGGCCAGTTCGGCGGCCTGGGACATGTGCTCGATTTGCGACACCGGTTCGCCGATGTAATCGCTGTCGCCAAAGCGCTCGTACAGACCGAACACCTCGGCGATCACTTGCTCAGTGCGGTCCATCAACGCTCTCCCAACAACGTCGCCACGTTGCGTTCAGCCATCGCCGGCCCGACGCTCATGCCGACACCGGTGTGCATCAGTGCCACGCTCACACCCGGCATCGGACGCAGGAACGAGAACGGCGCCGGTCCCCGTGAACCATAGACGCCCTGCCAGCGTTCGACCACTTGCACCTTGCAGCCCAACGTCTGCTCGGCCAGTTCAATCATCCAGTTGTCCACTTGCTCGGCATTGAACGGCGACGGGTCGCGGCCGTAATGGTGTGAGTCGCCGATGATCAATTCACCGTGAGGCGTTGGGCTGATCAGCAGGTGAATGCCGTTTTCGTGCAGATGAGGTTCATCAAGCAGAATCTGCGCCTGCACCGCCGCGGCTTCCGGCAGATCGGAGAACGCGCCGTAGTGCACGCAGCTCAAACCGGTGAGCAACGCGTGTTGCAGGTTGAGGTTGATTTGCGGTCGAGCGCGGAGCATTTGCAGGCGGCAGATTTGCGGGTTGAGTTCGGCAATCGGCTCGGCCAGCAAGGTCTGATAGTCGTGACCGGAACAGACCATGATCTGCCCGGCACTGAAGGATCCCGCGGTGCTGTGCAAGCGGCCAGGCTCGATGTCGCGCACGAGTGTGGAGAAGTGAAACGCGACGCCGAGCTCGCGGCGCAGGTAGTCGATCAACGCCGGAATCGCTTCGCGGGAATACAGCTGCTGATCGTCCATGCCGTGCAACGCGGCGCGGTGATGGCTGAATTGGCCGCGGTACAAATCGCGCAATGCAGCGCCGCGTAGCAGGTCGACGCGGTAACCGTGTTCCACGGCGCGACCGGCGCAGAAGGCTTCCAGCAGCTGTTCTTCGGCTTCGGTGCGGGCAAACAGGTACGAGCCGTTGCGCTTGAGTTGCAGGCCGGCGAGTTGTGCCCATTGGCCCCATATTTCGCGACTGGCTTTGGCCAGTTCGAGCATCGGGCCCGGTGGTTGGCCGGTGACCAATGCCTGACCGAAGTTGCGTACCGATGCGCCTAAGGGCGTTTCGCTGCGCTCGAAAACGGTGACTTTCAGACCGCGCTTGGCGGCGGCATAAGCGTGGGACAGGCCGAGGATGCCGGCGCCGACGATCAGCATGTCGTTGTGGTGTGTCATTGAGTTTTGTCCTGAACTCTGTGGCGAGGGGATTTATCCCCGTTGGGCTGCGAAGCGGCCCCAAAACCTGCAACCGAGGTGTATCAGGTACACCGAAGACAACGGTTTTGCGACTGCTTCGCAGCCGAACGGGGATAAATCCCCTCGCCACAAGGTGTGAGTCAGTTACTTGGCGGCCACTTTCTCGGACTTGCCGTCATAGCGCTTGCGCCACTCGGTCAGGATTTCATCGCGATTCTTCGATGCCCAGGCGAAGTCGTTCTTGATCAAACGCTGCTCATAATCTGCCGGCAATTCAGTCTGCGGCTTGGCGATACCCGGTTGCGCGAGCACGGCGAAGTTCTCTTTATAAAGCTCCATCGCCGCCGGGCTGGCGGAGAAGTCAGCCAGTTTCTTCGCGGCCTCTTCGTGCGGCGTGCCCTTGATCACAGCCGTCGCTTCGATCTCCCAGCCCAGGCCTTCTTTCGGCAAGATGATGTCCAGCGGCGCGCCCTGGCGTTTCAACTGAACGGCCGGGTATTCAAAGGAAATGCCGATCGGGAATTCGCCGGCCGCCGCCAATTTGCACGGCTTGGAACCGGAGTGAACGTACTGGCCGATGTTTTGGTGCAGGTCGTCCATGTACTGCCAGCCCTGCTTCTCGCCGAAGGTTTGCAGCCAGGCGCTGACGTCGAGGAAACCGGTGCCGGACGAGGCCGGGTTGGGCATGACGATCTTGCCTTTGTACTCAGGCTTGGTCAGGTCCTGCCAGCTCACGGGCTTGCTCAGGCCCTGCTTTTCGGCTTCGACGGTGTTGAAGCAAATGGTCGCGGCCCAGACGTCCATGCCGACCCAGGCTGGCGGGTTAGCGGCGTCGCGGTAGTTGCCGCCGATCTTGCCCAGGTCCTTCGGCGCGTAGCTTTGCAGCATGCCTTGCTGATCAAGAATTGCCAGGCTCGAGGCCGCCAGACCCCAGACCGCATCAGCCTGCGGGCGGGCTTTTTCGGCCAGCAGTTTGGCGGTGATGATGCCGGTGGAATCGCGCACCCACTTGATCTCGACGTCCGGGTTGGCCTTTTCGAAGGCTTCTTTATAGGTCTTGAGTTGTTCGGCTTCGAGGGCGGTGTACACCATCAACTCGGTTTTCGCCGCGAAGGCGTTCAGGCTGAAAGCGGTGAGGACAGCAGCGGCCAGGGCCAGGGGCTTGAACATGATCTTTTCCTGTTTTGAGTTGAGGGGCTTTCGGTTTTAGGAGCAGCGAATCAATTGCCAGGCGCGGTCTGCCGCCAGGCCTGGGAGCGACGCAGCAAACCGCGCGAGGCCCAGGCCAGCAGCAGGGACACGCCCGCCGAGGTGAACAGAATCAGGGTCGACATCGCTGCCGCGCCGCCGACGTTGCCGGCGTCGTCCATGTTCAGCACTGCCACCGCCGCGAGGATGGTGTCGGGGCTGTAGAGGAAGATCGCCGCCGAAACGGTGGTCATGGCCGAGACGAACAGGTAGCGCACGATGTCCAGCAGCGCCGGCAGGCAGATCGGCACGGTGACGCGCAGGTAATGCCGATACAGCGGCGCCTTGAGCGACAGCGCGGCGGCTTCGAACTCGGCGTCGAGTTGCCGCAGTGCGGTGGTCGCGGTCATTTGCGCGGTGGTCAAATAGTGAGCAATGGTGCAGACCACCAGCAGGGTCATGGTCCCGTAGAGCACATGCAGCGGGTTGCCGGTGAGGTTGAAGAAGAAGACGTAACCCAGGCCCAGCACCAGACCCGGCACCGCCATCGGTACGAAACTGAGCATGCGCAGTGTCAGATTCAGCCCGCGCTGGCCCTTGGTTTTTTCCATCAGGTACGCGCCGGTGAAGATCAGCACGCTGCCGATCAACGCCGTGCACAACGCCATCTTCACGCTGTTGCCATAGGCCAGCCAGCCGCCGCCCGCCGTGTCGTTGAACTGGTAATGGTTGAGCGAGAGCGACAGGTTGTACGGCCAGAACTTCACTAATGACGAATACACCGCCATGCCGAACACCAGCAGCAACACCGCGCAGATCAGCAGCACGATCGCCAGGTAGCAGCCGTCTCGCAATTTCGACGGCACCGGTTGAAACACTTGCGCCCGACCGCTCATGGAGTCGCCTTGACGCCGACGCAGCCAAGCGTCGACACCGAAGCTGAACAGCGCTGGCAGCAGCAGGACCATGCCGATCAACGCGCCGCGACCGAATTGTTGCTGGCCAACCACGGCTTTGTAGGCTTCCAGCGCCAGCACTTGATAATCGCCACCGACCACCACGGGCACGCCGAAGTCGGTGATGGTCAAAGTGAACACCAGACAGAACGCCGCGAACACAGCCTGACGGGTTGCCGGCCAAGTGATGCTGCGAAAGGCCTTCGCCGGACTCGCGCCCATGCTGGAGGCCGCATCGAACAGTCGCGCATCCGCCAGGGACAGCGCCGACAGCAGAATCATCAAGGCGTGTGGGAAGGTGTAGATGACCTCACCGAGAACAATCCCCCAGAAGCCGTAGATATTGTCCGAGAGCAAACCGCGCAGCATGCCTTGGTTGCCGAACAGATAAACCAGCGCAATACCCGGCAACATTGATGGCGCCATCAGTGGCAACAGCGACATGCCGCGCCAGATGCCTTTGCCTGGAATCAATGTGCGTTGCAGGGCGTAGGCAAACAGGTAGGCCAGCGGTACGACAATCGCTGCGACGCTGAGGGAAACCTTCAGGCTGTTGCCGAGCAACCAGTGGAAATTGGCACTGGTCACCAATTCACGGGCGGCCACCAGACCGCCGCCCTGCCCGGCTTCCGAGCTGAAACCGCGCCAGAAGATCGCCAGCAACGGCATCAGTACCGCGACGCCGAGCAACACCAGCAACAGGACCTTGCCGCCGACCACGAACACCCGGTCGCCGATTTCGGCACGGGAGGTCTGCCGAACCTGCTTGTGCGGTATCGGCAGCGCGAGGTTCGCGCTCATCAGGCAAACACCTGCAGGCTGCGCGGCGGCAAGGCGACCATGATCTGCTGGGCGCCGAGGCGCGGCATGGCTTCCGGTGCCAGTTCCGCGAGCAATGCGTGGCCTGGCAGTTGATCGAGTTCGAAGCTCATGCGGCAACGGTTGCCGAGGAAGGTGATTTCACGAACCTTGGCCGGGAACAGGTTTTCTTCATGCACGGGCGGATTGACGTTGATCGCTTCCGGGCGGCAGAACAAACGTCCGGACGCGGTTTTGGCGCTGCCGTCGGCCAGGCGCATGTTCATCCCGCCAACTTGAGCATGGCTGTCGCTGCTGCGCTGGAATGGCAGCCAGTTTCCCTGGCCGACGAACTCCGCCACAAACGGTGTCGCCGGGCGGTCGTAGATCTCCTGTGGCGTGGCGTATTGCTCGACCTTGCCGTTGTTCATCACGGCGATGCGGTCGGCCATCAGCATGGCTTCGTCCTGATTGTGGGTGACCATCAGGGTGGTGATGCCGAGGTTGCGCTGCAGTTGGCGCAGTTCGGTGCACAGATGCTCGCGAACCCGGGCGTCGAGGGCCGACATCGGTTCGTCCAGCAGCAGCAACGAAGGCGCCGGCGCCAGGGCCCGAGCCAGTGCGACGCGCTGCTGTTGGCCGCCGGACAATTGGCCGGGGTACTTTTTCTCACTGCCGATCAGGCCGACAAGCTCCAGCATCTGACCGACACGCTTGCGCACTTCATCGCGACCACTGCCGGCGAGGCCGTAGGCGATGTTCGCTTCGACGGTGAGATTGGGAAACAGCGCGTAGGACTGGAACAGAATGCCGTAGTCCCGAGCCTGGGGCGCCAGGTTGGAAACATCGCGATCACCGAGGTACAACTCGCCGCTGTCCTGTTTCTCAAGACCGGCGATACAGCGCAGCAAGGTGGTTTTGCCACAACCCGACGGACCCAGCAAACACACCAGTTCACCGGCCGCCACGTCGAGGGAAACGTTATCCAGCGCGGTAAAGGCGCCGAAGCGTTTCTGCACGCCGCGCACTTTCATCGGGGCGCCGGGGTTGGTCAGGGCAGTTGCGATCGAGTGGTTCATGGACAGGCCTCATCAAGCAGATGAAGGCCATCCTGGACTTGTAATGCGTCCGTCATGTGGCAGTGAGGCAAAAACGGCTGATAGTGGTATTCAGGGATTTTGGTTGAAGTCATGCGGTGCCTGAACTGACGCCATCGCGGGCAAGCCTTGCTCCTACAGTTGACCGCATTCCCCTGTGGGAGCGAGCCTGCTCGCGATGAAGCCAGCACAAGCAATAGAGATATCAGGCCGGGGCCATTTCCTGCGCCAACCCCAGAAACGCCGCTGGCAGCCGCGCGCCTTTTCGCTCTTTGAGGCAGTACAAATACTCGGGAATCTGCGGCGCATTCTCGATGGTCAGCACGCGCAGTTGCGGATCATGCGGTACTTCCTGTCGGGCAATGATGCTGATGCCGATGTTGCGCAACACCGCCTCACGGATCGACTCACGGCTGCCAATCTCCAGCAGCGGACCGAAACTCACCCCGGCGCTGGCCAGCAATTCCTCGGTCAGGCGTCGAGTGGTCGAACCCGACTCGCGCATCAACAACGTATGCCCGGCCAATGCACTGAGCGGTACATGGTCGTGAACCGCCAGCGGATGATTGCGATGCACCGCCAGCACCAGCGGATCGCTGCCGAGCACCCGGCGAATCAGCCGCGCATCCTCCAGTAATTGCGAAGACGCCGCGACATCCACCCGGTAATCCTCCAGCGCTTCAAGCACCTGCTGGGAGTTGCCGATTTCCACCGACACTTCAACTTGCGGCAAGCGCTCGCGAAAGGTCTTCACCAGATCGAGGATGTAGTAAGGCGCCGTGGCCGCAATGCGCAACGTGCCTTGGACCTGGCCGCTGTTACGCAGGAAAAACTCGATGTCGGCTTCCTGCTGCAACAGCGTCTTGACCATCGGCAGCAACCGCGCGCCTTCATCGCTGACGCTGAGGCGGCGACCGCCACGGTAGAACAGCTCAACCGAATACTGACTTTCCAGATTGCGAATCTGCGTGGTCACGGTGGGTTGGCTCAGGCCGAGTTTTTTCGCCGCCAGGGTAATGCTGCCCAGGCGGGCAACCATGTAAAACGCCTTTAGCTCGGCACTCAGCACACCCTTTCCTCATCGCTTATTTGCGCAGCAGGCGCAAACCGTTAAACACCACCAACAGGCTCACGCCCATGTCGGCGAACACCGCCATCCACATGGTGGCGATCCCGGCGAAGGTTACCCCAAGAAAGATCGCTTTGATGACCAATGCCAGGGCAATGTTCTGTTTGAGGATGCGTGCGGTTTGCCGGGACAGCCGGATGAAGGCCGGGATCTTGCGCAGATCGTCGTCCATCAGGGCGACATCAGCGGTTTCGATGGCGGTATCGGTACCGGCCGCTGCCATGGCAAAACCGATCTCGGCTCGCGCCAGCGCCGGAGCATCGTTGATGCCGTCGCCGACCATGCCGACGTTATGGCCCTGTGCATAAAGGGCGTCGATGGCTTGCAGCTTGTCAGTCGGCAGCAAATCGCCCTTGGCCTCGTCGATGCCGACTTGCGCGGCAATCGCCTGAGCGGTGTGGACGTTGTCGCCGGTCAGCATCAGGGTCTTGATGCCCAGATCGTGTAGTTGCTGGATCGCCTCGCGGCTGGACTCTTTCACGGTGTCGGCCACGGCGAACAGCGCCAATGGGCCGGATTTGTCGAGCAGCAGCACCACGGACTTGCCCTGTTTCTCCAGTGCGAACAGCTTTTCTTCCAGTTCGGGCGAGCACAGGTTCAGTTCTTCCACTAACCGGTGGTTGCCCAAGTGGTAAACCTGACCATTGATTTCGCCGCGCACACCGCGACCGGCCAGCGCCTCAAAGTTATCCACAATCAGCGGTGCGAGTTGTTTATCCACAGCCGCGTTGGCAATGGCCAAGGACACCGGGTGATCGGAGCGACCGGCCAGCGCTACTGCAATCGCCGGGGCTGATTCGTCCGCGGTCGGATCAAGCGACAGGTAATCGGTCTGCACCGGTTTGCCGTGTGTGATCGTGCCGGTCTTGTCCAAGGCCAGGTAATCGAGCTTGTAACCACCCTCCAGATAGACGCCGCCCTTCACCAGAATACCTTTGCGCGCCGCCGCCGCGAGGCCGCTGACGATGGTCACCGGGGTGGAAATCACCAGCGCGCATGGGCACGCAACCACTAACAACACCAACGCCCGGTAGATCCAGTCGAACCACAGCGCACCCATAAACAGTGGCGGAATCACCGCCACCGCGAGCGCCAGAATGAACACTGCGGGCGTATAGATTTTCGAGAAGCTGTCGACAAAACGCTGGGTCGGTGCCCGCGCGCCCTGGGCCTGTTCCACGGCGTGGATGATTCGTGCCAGGGTCGAGTTGTTGGCCGCTGCGGTTACCGTGTATTCCAGGGAACCGGCCTGGTTGATGGTGCCGGCGAAAACTTTATCGCCGATGGTCTTCTCCACTGGCAGGCTTTCACCGGTGATCGGCGCCTGATCGATGGTCGAACTGCCCGACACCACTTCACCGTCCAGACCGATCCGCTCACCCGGACGCACTCGAACACGTGCGCCCAACTCGATGGTTTTAACGTCCAGCTCGATCCAACTGCCGTCGGCCTGCTGCACCGTGGCCTGTTCCGGGGTCATCTGCATCAGGCCGCCGATAGCGTTGCGCGCCCGGTCCAGGGATTTGGCCTCGATCAACTCGGCCACGGTGAACAGGAACATCACCATCGCTGCTTCCGGCCACTGACCGATCAGGATCGCGCCGGTCACCGCGATGCTCATCAGTGCGTTGATGTTCAGGTTGAGGTTTTTAAGTGCGATCCAGCCCTTTTTATAGGTGCCGAGGCCGCCGCTGAGGATCGAAATCAACGCGATGACTGCTACAACCCAGTTCGGCGCAGCGTTGGTGAAGTGGATCACTTCGGCGACCAGTGCGCCAACACCGGACAGCGCCAGGGGCCACCAGGGCTTTTTCTCGGGGGCCGGCGCTGGCGGTTCAGCGCCCTGCTCCAGCGGCTCGGCCTGCATGCCGAGGGACTTGATCGCGTCGATGATCGGCGCGGTGTTCGGCAGGTCATGGGTGACGCCCAACACGCGGTTGATCAGGTTGAATTCCAGTTGCTGCACGCCGACGAGTTTGCCGAGTTTGTTCTCGATCAGCGTCTGCTCGGTCGGGCAATCCATGGCGTCGATGCGAAAACTGCTCAGCCGCGCGCCAGCCGTTGGGGTTTCGCTGAGTTTGATCAGCGAAGGTGCCGCCACTTTGGACGAACAGCAGGATTCCCCGTGGCCGCCGTGGTCATGCTTCTTCTGCACAGGCTGCAGCTTGTGATCGTGATCATGCCCGTCTTCGGGTTTGTGCGTGTGAAGGGAATCGCTCATTGGGTCGCGTCCATAAAGGTGCCTGTTGCCAAGTAAAGACCCTGTAGCCACTATAGGGTCAAGCACCCTTTTGGAGATTGCCGTCATGAAGATCGGAGAACTGGCCAAACTCACCGACTGCGCCGTGGAAACCATTCGCTACTACGAGCGCGAAAACCTGTTGCCGGAACCGGCCCGCAGCGACGGCAACTACCGCGTCTACACCCAGGCCCATGCCGAGCGTCTGACTTTCATCCGCAACTGCCGCACCCTCGACATGACCCTGGAAGAAATCCGCAGCCTGCTGGCCCTGCGCGACAGCCCGCAGGATCAGTGTGAAAGCGTGAATGCGCTGATCGACGAACACATTCATCACGTCAAGGCGCGGATTGATGGGTTGATGGCGTTGCAGACACAACTGCTCAACCTGCGCCAACGTTGCAGCGAAGGGCCGGATATCGATCAGTGCGGGATTTTGCAGCGGTTGGAGGTGAGTGGCGGGGTTGTGGCGACGGAGGTTGCGCATTCCCATGTTGGCCGCAGTCACGGCCACTGAAAACACCACAAAACCCTGTAGGAGCCGAGCTTGCTCGCGATGGCGGCAGCACATTCAACATTGATGTGTCTGACAAACCGCTATCGCGAGCAAGCTCGGCTCCTACAGGGTCAGCGGTAGTTCTTTAGACCGCCATCGGCGCGGTCATTGGGGCGTGGTGCTCGTAGCCTTCCAGCGAGAAATCGCTCGGCTCGATCAACTCCAGCCATTCCGGCTGATACACACCGGTCTTGGCAAATTCCGGCACACGATCACTGATCACCAGTTTCGGCATCGGGAACGGCTCACGCTTGAGCTGTTCGTTCAGCATGTCCAAGTGGTTTTCATAGACGTGGGCATCACCGATGAAATAGGTGAACCAGCGCGGTGTGTAGCCGGTCAGGCGACCGATCAGGCTCAGCAGCGCGGCGCCTTCGGTGAGGTTGAACGGCGTGCCCAGACCCAAATCATTGGAGCGGATGTACAGAGTCAAAGAGATCTCTTTGGTCTCCACATTCGGGTGGAACTGGTACAACAAATGGCACGGCGGCAAAGCCATTTCATCAAGTTGGGCAACGTTCCAGCCGTGGAACAGAATGCGGCGGCTGCCCGGGTCTTTGATGATGGTGTCGACGCACTGGCGGATCTGGTCGATCGCCTTGTACAGCACCACGTAGGCCTGACCGTCCTCTTCGCCTTCGGCGATCTGGCGATAACCTTGGCTCAGGGTCTGTTCGATGGCGGCTTGATTGCTGACCGGGATCTGCTTGTACGCCGGCCATTTGCGCCATTGCACGCCGTAGATCTCGCCGAGGTCGTCTTCGCCCTGACGGAACGGGTTGGCCAGCCACTGGGCGTTTTCGTTGGCGTTCTGGTCCCAGACCTTGCAGCCCAGCGCACGGAACTCGGCGGCGTTGTTCACCCCGCGCAGAAAACCACACATCTCGCCGATGGCCGATTTGAAGGCCATTTTGCGGGTGGTGATCGCCGGGAAACCTTCCTTCAGGTCATAACGCAGCATCGCGCCAGGGAAGCTGATGGTGTTCACACCAGTGCGGTTGGCCTGCTTGGTGCCGTTCTTGATGACGTGGGCGACCAGTTCGAGATATTGCTTCATGAGTTACCTGTGTCCTTGAACCCGGGGCCGTCGCCCCGGGGTTCGAATTTATACAGCCGCCGCTGGAGCCGCCGGTGCACGGCGATACGCCAACCAGATCAGGAACAGACCGCCGAGGATCATCGGTACGCACAGTACCTGACCCATGGTCAGCCAGTTCCAGGCCAGATAGCCCAGTTGCGCGTCCGGTACGCGGACGAATTCGACGATGAAACGGAAGATGCCATAGAACAGCGCGAACATCCCGGACACCGCCATGGTTGGCCGCGGCTTGCGCGAGAACAACCAGAGAATAGCGAACAGCGCCACGCCTTCGAGCGCGAACTGGTACAGCTGCGACGGGTGACGCGCCAGTTGCTCTGGATCGGTCGGAAAGACCATCGCCCAAGGCACATCGGTGGCCTTGCCCCACAACTCGGCGTTGATGAAGTTGCCGATACGTCCGGCGCCCAGACCGATCGGCACCATCGGTGCGACGAAGTCCATCAGCTGGAAGAACGACTTGCCGTTCTTTTTACCGAACCACAACGCGGCCAACATCACGCCGATGAACCCGCCGTGGAACGACATGCCGCCCTTCCATACTTCAAAAATCAGCAGCGGGTTGGCGAGGTAAGCGTGCAGATCGTAGAACAGCACATAGCCCAAGCGGCCGCCGAGAATGACCCCCATCGACATCCAGAACACCATGTCAGAGAGCTTCTCTTTGCTCCAGGTCGGGTCGAAGCGGTTCAGTCTGCGCGATGCCAGCAGCCAGGCGCCGCCGATGCCGATCAGGTACATCAAGCCGTACCAGTGGATTTTCAGCGGACCGATGGCCAATGCCACCGGGTCGATCTGCGGGTAAGGCAGCATTGCGACTCCTCGTTAGAGTTGAAACTTTCAAAATTCCCGGGCGACGCTGTCACCTCAGGATTAAGCCAGGATTGCGTTGCAAGTCAGAGTAGAAAATTCAAACCCACGCAGAACAGCAAAGCGGCGAACAGTCTTTTCAGGACCTTCGGCGACAGGCTGTGGGCCAGTCGTGCGCCGAGTCGGGCGAAGAACATGCTGGTCAGGGCGATCCCCAGCAACGCCGGCAAATAAATAAAACCGAGACTATGGGCCGGCAGCAATGGATCGTGCCAGCCCAGAATCATGAAAAATAATGCGCTGGACAAGGCAATCGGCAGGCCACAGGCGGATGAAGTCGCCACGGCTTGCTGCATCGGTACGCTGCGCCAGGTCAGGAACGGCACCGTCAGCGAGCCGCCGCCAATCCCGAAAATCGCCGAGGCCCAGCCAATCACAGTGCCGGCCACGGTCAGACCGACTTTACCCGGCACCGTTCGGCTGGCCTTGGGTTTGACGTCCAGCGCCAGCTGCGCAGCGATAACCAGCGCGAAGACGCCAATGATTTTCTGCAGGTTGGGCCCGGAGATCGCTTCAGCCGTCAGCGCGCCGAAACCGGCACCGATGAGAATACCGAGGGTCATCCAGGCAAAAATCGGCCAACGTACGGCGCCGCGGCGATGGTGCTCGCGAATCGCATTGACCGACGTAAAGATGATCGTCGCCAGCGAGGTGCCGACTGCCAGATGCGTCAGGATCGAGGCATCAAATCCCTGCAAGGTGAAACTGAACACCAGCACCGGGACAATGATGATCCCGCCGCCTACCCCGAACAGCCCGGCCAGCACGCCCGCACAGGCGCCCAGCGCCAGATAGAGCAGAAATTCCATGGCCACATCCCCAAGCATCCCGATTCAGGAGCGGCATGGTAACGGATGCATGGCCTCGGGCTCCACTGTGGATGGCGATGGATCGATGAACGATGTCTGCGTAGAGTGAGTAAAAAACACACAAGGACTACCTTATGTGCCTGATTGTTTTCGCCTGGCGACCGGGTCACGCCCTGCCGCTGATCGTGGCGGCCAACCGCGACGAATTCTACGCCCGGCCCAGCCTGCCCCTGGCGCAATGGCCCGAAGCACCGCACGTGCATGCCGGTCGCGATCTGGAGGCTGGGGGCACCTGGCTCGGGGTTGGCGCCAATGGACGCTTCGCCGCACTGACCAATATCCGCGACCCGCATCAGCCGCCCGCACGCAAGTCACGAGGGGAGCTGGTGGCGCGATTCCTTAGCGGGGATATGCCGATAGATGACTATTTGAGCGATGTTGTTGCACGTTCGCTGGAATACGCCGGATTTAACCTGCTGATCGGCAATGCCAACGAACTGTGGCACTTCAATGCCCGGGAGACTGAGGCGGTGATGCTGCCACCGGGGGTTTATGGGTTGTCGAACGCGGGGCTGGATACGCCGTGGCCGAAACTGCTCAAGGCACGGGCAGCGCTGGAGGAAGTGCTGGACGATCCGCAGCCCCAGGCTTTATTGGCGTTGCTGAATGATCCGCAGGTGGCGCCATTTGCCGAATTGCCGGATACCGGGGTCGGGTTGGCCACCGAGACATTGCTGTCGAGTGTGTTTATTGCCAGTCCGACTTATGGGACGCGAGCGAGTACGGCGCTGATTGTTCAGGCGGATGGGACGCGGTGGATGGTTGAGCGGAGTTTTGGGCCGTATGGCGGGCATTTGGGGGAGGTAGAGATCAGGGTTTAGATTGGTGTTGTCAGGGCCGGCCCCATCGCGAGCAGGCTCGCTCCCACAGGGGATTTGCGTCGATCACAAATCAAATGTGGGAGCGAGCCTGCTCGCGATGAGGCCATCAGCCTTTTAGAGAGTCTTCGCCGAAGCCGGATTAATCATCCGCGCCAACCCAAGGTTCTTCAGCGCCAGTTGCAGCGAGCTGTGGATAACTTGCGGGTTATCGATGGTCATCAACTCGGCGAGCAATTCCTTGGCCTTGCTCAGGTTGATCTGACGCAGCATCCACTTCACTTTCGGCAAGTTGGTGGCGTTCATCGACAGGCTGTCGAAACCCATCGCCATCAACAGCACCGCCGCCGCCGGGTCACCGGCCATCTCACCGCAGATGCTCACTGGCTTGCCTTCGGCATGAGCGTCACGCACCACACTCTGAAGGGCTTGCAGCACCGCTGGGTGCAGGTAGTCGTAAAGGTCGGCTACCCGCGGGTTGTTTCGATCCACCGCCAACAAGTACTGGGTCAGGTCGTTGGAGCCGACCGACAGGAAGTCCACTTGCCGCGCCAGTTCCTTGGTCTGATAAACCGCCGCCGGAATTTCGATCATCACGCCGATCGGCGGCATAGGCACGTCGCAGCCTTCGTCGCGGACTTCGCCCCAGGCCCGGTGAATCAGGTGCAGGGCCTCTTCCAGTTCGTGAGTGCCGGAGATCATCGGCAGCAGGATCCGCAGGTTGTTCAAGCCTTCGCTGGCCTTGAGCATGGCGCGGGTCTGCACCAGGAAAATTTCCGGGTGGTCGAGCGTGACGCGAATGCCGCGCCAGCCTAGGAACGGGTTGTCTTCCTTGATCGGGAAGTACGACAGCGACTTGTCGCCGCCGATGTCCAGGCTGCGCATGGTCACCGGTTGCGGGTGGAACGCGGCGAGTTGCTCGCGGTAGATCGCCAACTGCTCCTTTTCGCTCGGGAACCTCTGGTTGATCATGAACGGCACTTCGGTGCGGTACAGACCGACGCCTTCAGCGCCACGCTTCTGCGCTCGCGCCACGTCCGCCAGCAGGCCGGTGTTGACCCACAGCGGCATGCGGTGGCCATCGAGGGTCACGCACGGCAAGTCCCGCAGTGCGTCCAGCCCGAGGGCCAGTTGTTTCTCTTCCTCGACCACTTCGGCGAACTGCTTGCGCAGCACTTCGCTGGGGTTGGTATAGACCTCGCCGTGGTAGCCATCGACGATCATCTGGATGCCGTCGACCTTGGAATACGGCAAGTCGACCAGGCCCATCACCGTCGGGATACCCATGGCTCGCGCCAGGATCGCCACGTGGGAGTTGCCGGAACCGAGTACCGAGACCAGACCGACCAGCTTGCCTTCCGGCACCTCGCCGAGCATTGCCGGCGTCAGTTCTTCGCTGATCAGGATGGTGTTGTCGGGGTAGACCAGGGTCTGCTGACGCTCTTCCTGCAGATAAGCCAGCAAGCGCCGACCAAGGTCTTTGACGTCGGAGGCGCGCTCACGCAGGTAGGCGTCGTCCATCAATTCGAAGCGGTTGACGTGCTCGGTGACCACCTGACGCAACGCGCCCTGGGCCCACTGACCGGTCTTGATCACGGTGGTGATTTCACTGCCAAGCGAGGCATCGTCGAGCATCATCAAATAGACATCGAACAGCGCGCGCTCTTCCGGACGCAACTGGTTCGCGAGCTTGGCGGACAAGGCGCGCATGTCGGCGCGCACGCCTTCGATGGCGGTCTTGAACAGCCCGAGCTCGGCGGTGATGTCGGTGATGGTTTTGTCGGGCACCACGTCCAGATCGGCCGGCGGCAGCATGACCACCGCGGTACCGACCGCCGCACCCGGCGAACCCGGTACGCCGATGAACTTGGCTTCCTGAATGCCTTTGCCCTGACGGCCCAGGCCCCGGATCGAACCGGTGGCTTCGGCGTGGGCGATAACGCCGGCGAGCTGCGCGCTCATGGTCACGAGGAAGGCTTCTTCACCTTCGTCGAACTGGCGACGTTCTTTTTGCTGAATGACCAACACGCCGACGACGCGGCGGTGGTGAATGATCGGCGCCCCGAGGAATGAGGCGTAGCGCTCTTCACCGGTCTCGGCGAAGTAGCGGTAGCGCGGGTGATCCGCGGCGTTTTCGAGGTTCAGGGGTTCTTCACGCGTGCCGACCAGGCCGACCAGACCTTCGTTGGGTGCCATGCTGACTTTGCCGATCGAGCGCTTGTTCAAGCCCTCGGTGGCCATCAGCACGAAGCGGTTGGTCTCAGGGTCAAGCAGATAGACCGAGCAGACCTGGCTGCCCATGGCCTCTTTGACGCGCAACACAATAATCCCCAACGCCGCCTTGAGATCCTTGGCGGAGTTAACTTCCTGGACGATCTTGCGCAGCGTATTGAGCATGGCTCGGGGTCGAACTCCGTCGTCAGTCGCGCGATAAAAGGCGCGGGGCAAGCTCTTTGAGAGCGCGTCGATACACTTCGCGCTTGAATGTCACCACCTGGCCCAACGGATACCAATAACTGACCCAGCGCCAGCCATCGAATTCCGGTTTACCGGTCAAATCCATCCGCACCCGCTGCTCGTTGGAGACCAGGCGCAGGAGAAACCATTTCTGTTTCTGGCCGATGCACAGCGGTTGGCTGTGCGTCCTGACCAGACGTTGCGGCAAACGATAGCGCAACCAGCCCCGGGTGCAGGCGAGAATTTCAACATCTTCGCGCTCCAGGCCCACTTCTTCGTTCAACTCGCGGTACAAGGCGTCTTCCGGCGTCTCCTGGGGGTTGATCCCGCCCTGTGGAAACTGCCAGGCATCTTGATTGATACGGCGAGCCCATAGCACCTGTCCGGCATCATTCGTGAGAATGATCCCGACATTGGGGCGGAAACCATCGGGGTCGATCACGGCAACAACCTCGCAAACGCATGTCGCCGCATTGTTCCACAAAGGTTGTGAAAGCAGCAACGAGCCGGTCTACCTTATGTGCACTCTTGTGAAAAGTCCGTATTCTGGACGCCTTTCTACAGACTTTTCAGCGAGTAACTGCAATGCGGCTGGCTTTATTCGACTTGGACAACACGCTCTTGGGCGGTGACAGTGACCACGCCTGGGGCGATTACCTGTGCGAACGCGGCTTCCTCGACGCCGTCGCCTACAAGGCGCGCAACGATGAGTTCTATCAGGATTACCTGGCCGGCAAGCTGGATAACGACGCTTACCTGAATTTCTGCCTGGAAGTGCTCGGCCGCACCGAGATGGCTACACTGGATCAATGGCATCTGGATTACATGCGCGATTGCATTGAGCCGATTATGTTGCCCAAGGCTATCGAACTGCTGGCCAAGCACCGCGAGGCGGGTGACAAACTGGTGATCATCACCGCCACCAACCGTTTTGTTACCGGGCCGATTGCCCAGCGTCTGGGCGTCGAAACCCTGATCGCCACGGAATGTGAAATGGTTGATGGCCGCTACACCGGGCGCAGCACCGACGTCCCGTGCTTCCGTGAAGGCAAGGTGACGCGGTTGAATCGTTGGCTGGAAGAGACCGGGTATTCGTTGGAGGGCAGCTATTTCTATAGCGACTCGATGAATGATTTTCCGCTGCTGCAGCAGGTGACGCATCCGGTTGCGGTCGATCCGGACCCGAATCTGCGTGCTGAAGCCGAGAAGCGTGGCTGGCCGGTCATTACTCTGCGCGACTGACATCGCCATCGCGGGCAAGCCTTGCTCCTACAGGTTTGGTGTCGTGCCGAAACTCGACGACCGACACGGTCCTGTAGGAGCAAGGCTTGCCCGCGATGGGGTCAACCCGGTTTCAAGCCTTAAACAGGCTTGGCACCCATCAACCCCGCAATGGCGATAAAGCAGACAAAACTGAACAACGCCAAGGCAAAGGTAAATTTCCCATTGCCCGCTGTCGGTGCCTTGCGCAGTTTGTTAAGCCGCACCAGCAACCAGAACCAGCCCAACGCCGCCACGGTGTAAAGCACACTGGACGCCAGCAACCACGTCTGCCCCAACGGCCAGCCCACCAGATGCACCATCCACCATCCCGTGAATGGCATGCTCAGCAATGCCAGGCCCATCAGCAGCCAGATAAACACCCGCGGACGTTGCAACGTGCGCGCGTGAGCCGTTGCGTCACCGTTGCGTCGCGTGCGCCAGACCCAGATCGCCAGACCCAGTGCGCTGACCAGCAGCAACACCGTCGCCACCATATGAGCGACTTTCAGGGCGGTTAACGTTTCCATTGTTCGATTTCCTTATGGTCTGGCCATCAGCGTAGCCGCTCAGCCGAGAAACAGTTGATAGGCTGGGTTGTCACTTTCGTCCCAGTACGGGTAGCCGATTTCTTCCAGCGCTGCGGGCACCAGGTGGCGTTCATCGTGAGGCACTTGCAGGCCCGCGACCACACGACCATCCGCCGCGCCATGGTTGCGGTAGTGGAACATCGAGATGTTCCAGCGCCCGCCGAGCTTGTTGAGGAAGTTGAACAGCGCACCCGGACGCTCCGGGAATTCGAAGCGCAGAATCACTTCATCCACCACATGAGCCGCGCGGCCGCCGACCATGTGGCGGATGTGCAACTTGGCCAACTCGTTGTCGGTCAGGTCGAGCACCGGGAAACCCTGCTCGGTCAGGCTGGACAGCAGCGCGCTGCGCGGATCGTTTTCCGGGTGCGTTTGCACGCCAACAAAGATGTGCGCCTCGCTGCCGGTGTTGTAGCGGTAGTTGAATTCAGTGATCTGGCGCTTGCCGATGGCTTCACAGAACGCCTTGAAGCTGCCCGGCTTCTCGGGGATGGTCACGGCAATGATGGCTTCGCGACCCTCGCCCAGTTCAGCGCGCTCGGCGACATGGCGCAGGCGGTCGAAGTTGACGTTGGCGCCGGAGTCGATGGCCACAAAGGTGTGACCGGTGACGCCGCGCTGCTCGACGTACTTCTTGATCCCGGCCACGCCCAAGGCGCCGGCAGGTTCGGTGATCGAGCGGGTATCGTCGTAGATGTCCTTGATCGCCGCGCAGATTTCATCGGTGCTGACGGTGATCACTTCATCGACATAGTCTTTGCAGATATCAAAGGTGTGCTGACCAATCTGCGCCACAGCGACGCCGTCGGCGAAGAGGCCCACGGTCGGCAGGATCACACGCTCGCCAGCCGCCATGGCGGCTTGCAGGCAATTGGAATCGTCCGGCTCGACGCCGATGATTTTGATTTCAGGTCGTAAGTACTTCACGTACGCCGCGATCCCGGCGATCAATCCGCCACCGCCCACCGGGACGAAGATCGCGTCCAGACGGCCAGGGTGCTGGCGCAGAATCTCCATTGCCACCGTGCCCTGCCCGGCAATGGTGTGGGGATCGTCGTAAGGGTGGATGTAGACGTAGCCTTTTTCGTCGACCAGTTTCAGCGAGTAGGCCAGGGCTTCCGGGAACGAATCCCCGTGCAGCACCACTTTGCCGCCACGGGAACGCACGCCTTCGACTTTGATTTCCGGGGTGGTCTTGGGCATCACGATGGTCGCTTTCACACCCAATACTTTCGCCGCCAGGGCCAGGCCTTGCGCGTGGTTGCCCGCGGAAGCAGTGACGACACCGCGAGCGCGCTCTTCATCGGAAAGCTGCGTGAGCTTGTTGTAGGCGCCGCGAATCTTGAACGAGAACACCGGCTGCAAGTCTTCGCGCTTAAGCAAAATACTGTTGCCCAGCCGCTCGGAGAGCTGGCGGGCAGTCTGCAATGGGGTTTCTACGGCAACGTCATAAACGCGCGAGGTGAGGATCTTTTTGACGTACTGTTCGAGCATCGGAAAGCATCACTGAGCGGGTTGGGCAGGGCCAAGGAGTCTAACCCGGCTTTCGGCCGGGCGACCACACTAAACAGGTGGTTTTAGACCGATTCAGGAAGAGGATATACATTGTGGCGAGGGGATTTATCCCCGTCCGGCGGCGCAGCCGTCGCAAGACCAGAGAATACGGTAGAGCCCAAAGGAATGCTGGGGAGTGCTTCGCACTCCAACGGGGATAAATCCCCTCGCCACAGGAGGTTTTAGCCCGGCATGGGGCTATAATGCCGGCCTTTCCGTTCTCCCCTTGCCCGCTTCGGAGCCCGCATGACCCAGGATCAACTCAAACAGGCAGTGGCTCAGGCCGCCGTCGACTTCATCCTCCCGAAACTCGACGACAAGAGCATCGTCGGGGTCGGCACCGGCTCCACCGCCAACTGCTTTATTGATGCACTGGCCAAGCACAAGGGTGCGTTCGACGGCGCGGTCGCCAGTTCCGAAGCCACCGCTGCCCGCCTCAAGGGCCACGGCATTCCGGTGTATGAACTGAACACCGTCAGCGACCTGGAGTTCTACATCGATGGCGCCGATGAAAGCGACGAGCACCTGAACCTGATCAAGGGCGGCGGCGCAGCCCTGACCCGCGAGAAGATTGTGGCGGCCGTGGCCAAGACCTTCATCTGCATCGCCGACGCCAGCAAACTGGTGCCGGTGCTCGGCGCATTCCCGCTGCCGGTGGAAGTGATCCCGATGGCCCGCAGCCACGTCGCCCGCGAACTGGTGAAGCTCGGTGGCGACCCGGTCTATCGTGAAGGCGTGCTGACCGACAACGGCAACATCATCCTCGACGTGTTCAACATGCAGATCACCAACCCGGTGGAGCTGGAGACGCAGATCAACGCCATCGTCGGCGTGGTCACCAACGGTTTGTTCGCGGCACGTCCGGCGGACTTGCTGCTGCTGGGCACTAGCGAAGGCGTGAAAACCCTGCGCGCCCAATAATCAGACACGCAGATAAACCTGTGGGAGCGAGCCTGCTCGCGATGAGGCCGTGTCAGTCGATAGAGATGTTGACTGAAAGACCGCTATCGCGAGCAGGCTCGCTCCCGCATTGGTTTTAGGGTGTTGGTCAGGGTTGTGCTGGTTTTTTGAAGACGTAGAACAGGTTCGGCTCGCTCACCAGGTACATCGTACCGTCGTCATCCATGGCGATCCCTTCCGCTTGTGGCACCGTCTTCTGCAACCCCTGACGCCCCTTGCTCAATGACATGGTGCTCAGCGGTCGCCCGTCCACATCGAGTTCCAGAATCAGTCGCGACTCATCCGACAACGCCAGCAAATGGCCGCTGCGCTCGTCGTATTGCAGGCTGGACAGGTCGCGTACAAACATCCCGGCATCGCGCTTGGGGTTGTTTATTACGTGCACCGCGTAGGATTTTTCCGGATTGTAATGCGGAAAGCCATGCACTTCGTAGATCAGCATCGGGTCGCGTTCCTTGGCGACAAACAACCGCTTGCCCACCGAGTCGTAAGCCAGGCCTTCGAAGCCCTTGTTGCCGCTCATGTGCACACCAAGGGTCATCTGCTCGGCATCCGCGGCGTCGAGGAACGTTGTGTCGTTCTCCAGATGAATCTTGATCAACCGCTGCTGACGCTCGTCAGTGATCACGTAAGTGTCGGCGCTGATGAATTCCACGGCTTCAGGATCGCCAAACCCGACCAGCGCAATGCGTCGAACAATCTGGCCGTCCAGCGACAGTTCGATCAGCTCTGAGTTTTTGTTGGTGACGGTGAACAGGCTTTTGCGCACCGGATCGAAGGTCAACGCCGAAACATCGTCGTCCAGCCCGACAATGACTCGCGCCTCAATCGCCACCTGGTACTGATCCAGCGCGATGGACTGACCGTTCACTGGCTGCCAAAGAGTGTGCAGGTTGAACCAGCCGCGCTCGAACAGGCGCAGGTACTGGCCGGCCGCAACCAGTGCGATCAACGCAATGACCGACAGGATCAGAATCAGGGGTTTGGGGCGGGCAAGTCGGCGCATTCGGGCAAGCTCGGAATCAGGACGGGGGGATGAAATACCACGACAGTCTGAATTGAAGCTTAATGGCCACTGGCCGCGGTCCCGCAGGTGTACCCCAACAGGGGACCGCGCGCCACCCTCACGGCGGGCTTATTTCTGCTTTTCGAAGCGGTAGAACAGGTTCGGCTCGCTCACCAGATACAGCGTGCCCGCATCGTCCATGGTCACGCCTTCGGCGCGAGGAATGGTCTTCTTCAAACCATTGAAGCCGCCCAGCAACGTCATGAAGCTGACCTGTTCACCCTTCTCGTCCAGTTCCAGCAACAAATGGGAGTCGGCAGACAGCACCAGGGTGTGGCCAGTGCGCGGGTCGATAGCCAGCGCCGAGAGGTTGCGGATGTCCAGTTCATCACTGGTGAGTTTTTGCTTGTCGCCAGTGAGTGTCTGGCCATCGTTGCTTTTCCAGGTGAACAACGCCGGTGGACGCTCTTCACCCAGCAACATTTGCTGATTGCGCGAATCCCAGACGATGGCTTCGAACGCCTTGTTCTGGTCCTTCGAAGGGCCGAGGTCGTATTTCGGGAAGTCGGCGAAGTTCAGCTCGCGGGTATCGGCATCGACCTTGACGATGGAGAGCATGTGTTCGCGCTCATCGACGATGGCCAGCAGACCGTTGCCCATTACAGTCACCCCTTCCGGGTTGCTCCAGCCCACCAGCGGCATCTTGCGCAGCACGTCACCCTGCAATGTCAGTTCGACCAGGAACGGTTTATTGCCCATGACTGAAAACAGGGTTTTGGACTGCGGGTCGTAGGCCAGGTCCGACGCTTCGTCCTTCTCCATGCCCGGCAGCACTTTGGCATCGATCACTGCCCGGTAATCCGGAAGCCAGATGCTCTCCTGGCGTTCGGCGGGGCTTTCGAAACGTTCCAGCACCCAGAGCATGCCTCGGTCATCCCAATGCATCGCAAACGCGAGGCCATACGCGGCGGCGGCCACCAGCAAAAGCCAGGAATACCAACGCATGACAAAGCGTGAGCGGCGGGCAGTTTTAAGCTTGGACAGTGGTTGGGTGACCATCGAGGGATGCGTTCCAGAAATTCAGGCTAAGGGTAATAGCACAATTGGGACCGGCTAAGACGCCGCAAGTCCCGGAATTATCCGGACAAGATGTGAAAAAAACGGGAAATGGCGGGAAAGCCTTGTGCGGGCACCCTGACCTGTAGGAGCAAAGCTTGCTCGCGATGAACGATGACTCGTTGTGTCAGATACACCGCCATCGCGGGCAAGCCATGCTCCTACAAGGGAATCAGCGCTTCTGGATCAGCGGACGCTGCTGGTGAAGCTGCTGGCGCCTGGCAATTCAATCACCAGTTCGTCACCGACATTCAGCGGACCAACGCCCACCGGCGTGCCCGTCAGGATCACGTCACCGGCCTGCAGCGAGAAGCAGCCGGCCATGTGCTGGATCATCGGCACGATCGGGTTGAGCATCGCGCTGCTGTTGCCGTCCTGGCGCACTACGCCGTTGATGGTCAGGCGGATGCCGATGTCGGTCAGGTCAGCAAACGTGCTGCCGGACACGAACGGTGCAATCACCGCTGCACCGTCGAAGGACTTGGCGATTTCCCACGGCAGGCCCTTGGCTTTCAGCTCGGCCTGCTTGTCGCGCAGGGTCAGGTCCAGGGCCGGAGCGAAGCCGGAGATAGCATCGAGCACTTCTTCAACGCTTGGTTTGGTCGACAAAGGCTTGCCGATCAACACCGCGATTTCCGCTTCGTAATGCACTGAACCGCGTTCGGTCGGAATGCTGAAACCACCTTCCAGCGGCACTACGCAACTGCCCGGTTTAATGAACAGTAGCGGCTCTGAAGGCACCGGGTTGTCCAGTTCCTTGGCGTGTTCGGCGTAGTTACGGCCGATGCACACCACTTTCCCCAGCGGGAAGTGAATACGCGTACCGTCGACATACTGGTGCTGATAGCTCATTACCGACTCCTGTTCCGTGCTCTTTAAGTTCGAAGAATCAAACAGCGAAAATTTTGCCCGGGTTCATGATGCCGTTCGGGTCGAACACCGCTTTGACGGCTTTCATGTACTCGATCTCGACCGGCGAGCGGCTGTAGGTCAAGTAATCACGCTTGGTCATGCCCACGCCATGTTCGGCGGAAATCGAACCGTTGTACTTCTCGACGGTTTCGAACACCCACTTATTGACGGTCGCGCACTTGGCGAAAAACTCGTCCTTGCTCAGGTTTTCCGGCTTGAGGATGTTCAAGTGCAAGTTGCCGTCGCCGATGTGGCCGAACCAGACGATTTCGAAATCCGGGTAGTGTTCGCCGACGATCGCGTCGATTTCCTTCAGGAACGCCGGGACTTTCGACACAGTGACCGAAATGTCGTTCTTGTACGGCGTCCAGTGGGAAATGGTTTCGGAGATGTATTCGCGCAGCTTCCAGAGGTTTTGCAACTGGGTTTCGCTTTGGCTCATCACGCCGTCCAGCACCCAGCCCTGCTCGACGCAGTGCTCGAAGGTTTCCAGGGCGTGGTTGGCCACTTCTTCGGTGGTCGCTTCGAATTCCAGCAGCGCGTAAAACGGGCAATCTGTTTCAAATGGCGCGGGTACATCGCCCCGGCCCATGACCTTGGCCAAGGCTTTATCGGAGAAGAATTCGAAAGCGGTCAGGTCGAGCTTGCTCTGGAACGCGTGCAATACCGGCATGATCGAGTCGAAATCGGCCGTGCCGAGGACCATGGCGGTGAGGTTTTTCGGGGCACGGTCCAGACGCATGGTGGCCTCGACCACAAAACCGAGGGTGCCTTCAGCGCCAATAAACAGCTGACGCAGGTCGTAGCCGGTGGCGTTCTTGATCAGGTCTTTGTTCAGTTCCAGCAAATCGCCTTTGCCGGTGACGACTTTCATGCCCGCCACCCAGTTGCGGGTCATGCCGTAGCGGATCACCTTGATCCCGCCGGCATTGGTGCCGATATTGCCACCAATCTGGCTCGAACCTGCCGAGGCGAAGTCCACCGGGTAGTACAGGCCTTTTTCTTCGGCGACGTTCTGCAGGTGTTCGGTGACCACGCCCGGCTGGCAGACCGCGGTGCGGTCGGTCATGTTCACGTCGAGGATCTGGTTCATGTAGTCGAAGGACACAACGACTTCGCCATTGGCAGCCACGGCAGCGGCGGACAGCCCGGTGCGACCACCAGACGGCACCAGCGCAATTTTGTGTTCATTGGCCCAACGGACAATGGCCTGGACCTGTTCGGTGGTCTTGGGGAACACGATGGCGGTCGGGGCCGGGGCGAAATGCTTGGTCCAATCCTTACCGTAAGCATTCAGGGAGTCGGCGTCGGTCAGTACCTTGCCAGGCTCAACCAAGGTCTTCAGCTCATCAATCAGCGCAGGATTGGTCATCGACAGAACTCTCGAACAATTCATGGTCATCCTGAGAACGCTTCACGTCGCAGGAATGAGTGTTTAGCGGGGTGCATATGCTAGCATACCGACCCCGCAGGATAGTGCCCAAAGGCTGTTCTGCGGCGACGGCTGTCATGCCGCTCGGGTCAGCGTCTGCTGGCTACTTCCCTGCCATTTTTCTCCGGGATACAGGTTTACGCAGATGAGCAAGACTTCTCTCGATAAGAGCAAGATCAAGTTCCTTCTTCTCGAAGGCGTCCACCAATCGGCTGTCGACGTCCTCAAGTCGGCGGGCTACACCAGCATCGAGTACCTCACAGGTTCTCTGCCGGAAGCCCAGCTGAAGGAAAAGATCGCTGATGCGCACTTCATCGGCATTCGCTCCCGCACTCAACTGACCGAAGAGATCTTCGATCAGGCGAAGAAACTGGTCGCTGTCGGCTGTTTCTGCATCGGCACCAACCAGGTTGACCTCAATGCTGCCCGCGAACGCGGCATCGCAGTGTTCAACGCTCCGTACTCCAACACTCGCTCCGTTGCCGAGCTGGTGCTGGCCGAAGCGATCCTGTTGCTGCGCGGCATCCCTGAGAAGAACGCTTCCTGCCACCGTGGCGGCTGGATCAAGAGCGCAGCCAACTCCTTCGAAATCCGTG
Source organism: Pseudomonas sp. LS2P72 (assembly GCF_054897865.1). Classification (NCBI taxonomy): domain Bacteria; kingdom Pseudomonadati; phylum Pseudomonadota; class Gammaproteobacteria; order Pseudomonadales; family Pseudomonadaceae; genus Pseudomonas; species Pseudomonas sp. LS2P72. The sequence goes on along the minus strand of NZ_CM142708.1, from coordinate 877,753 downwards.
GCAAGAAGCTCGGCATCGTCGGTTACGGCTCGATCGGTACGCAACTGTCGGTCCTGGCTGAAGGCCTGGGCATGCAGGTGTACTTCTACGACACCGTGACCAAGCTGCCATTGGGCAACGCGACTCAGGTCGGTAACCTGACCGAGTTGCTGGGCATGTCCGACATCGTCACCCTGCACGTTCCGGAAACCGCTGCGACCCAGTGGATGATCGGCGAGAAAGAAATCCGTGCGATCAAGAAAGGCGGCATTCTGATCAACGCGGCTCGCGGCACTGTAGTTGAACTGCAAGCGCTGGCGGACGCGATCAAGGACAAGCACCTGATCGGCGCGGCCATCGACGTATTCCCGGTGGAGCCGCGCTCCAACGAAGAAGAGTTCGAAAGCCCGCTGCGTGGCCTGGACAACGTGATCCTGACCCCGCACATCGGCGGTTCCACCGCTGAAGCGCAAGCCAACATCGGTCTGGAAGTGGCTGAAAAACTGGTCAAGTACAGCGACAACGGTACCTCGGTATCGTCGGTGAACTTCCCGGAAGTGGCCCTGCCGGCTCACCCTGGCAAACACCGTCTGCTGCACATCCACGAGAACATTCCGGGTGTGATGAGCGAGATCAACAAGGTCTTCGCCGAAAACGGTATCAACATTTCCGGTCAGTTCCTGCAGACCAACGAGAAAGTCGGCTACGTCGTGATCGACGTCGACGCCGATTACTCGGAAATTGCCCAAGAGAAGCTGCAGCACATCAACGGCACCATTCGTTGCCGCGTGTTGTTCTGATAGTGACTTGAGCGACAAAAAGGGAGACCCTCGGGTCTCCCTTTTTCATGCCGGTGGAAAAGTTACTTCACATTCACGGTGATTTTCTCCGACACGATCGGCGGATCGAACGGCATGTGGCCGCTATCGCCCAGTTCCAGCTGCAAGGTGTGTTTGCCCGGTGTCAGCTTTACTTCAGCCTGGGTCTGCGCCTTGCCGAAATGCAGGTGGTTGGCATCGTTGGGGATCGGCACACCGGCGGCCGGCAGTTCATCGACATCGATCAGCAAGTGGTGATGGCCGGTGTTCTTGGTCACATCGCCGGCTGGCGCAAGCGCAATGTTCTCGACCGCGAACTTGACGACGACGGTTTGCGGAACCGTGGCACCGTCCGCAGGAGTAACGATGGACACTTCTGCACCTTTGGGAGCCGGTGTAGCAGCCGTTGCCAGCATCGAAGCTCCCATCAACAGGCCAGCCAATGCTGCTCGTGACATAAAGGTTTTCATTCTCTTCTCCAGTTTTTCCGTAAAATCCGTGTGGCCATGACAACTTCACGGCCAATCGTTGTCGAAGGCACTCGACAACCATAGCAAAGCGAGCCTGAACAAAGCGTCGCGATAATGAATTCAAAGGAGTGACCATGCGTTTTCTGCCTGGCCTGATCTGCCTGCTACCCCTTATGAGCCCTTTGGCTCATGCCGAACTGATTGACGATGTAAACGACCGAGGCGAATTGCGTATTGCCCTTGAGGCTAATACACCGCCCTTCAATTTCAAGGAAGACGGCAAACTCACCGGGTTCGAAGTCGAACTGGGGCAAATGCTGGCCAACGAACTGGATGTGCGGGCCGACTTCGTCGTTACCGATTCCAGCGATCTGTTGCAAGGTGTTGAAACCGGCAAGTACGACGTCGCCATCAACCACATAGCAGTGACCCCGGACCTCGAGGATCGTTTCGACTTCAGCGAACCTTACATTCACACTGATGCGCAATTGATCGCGCAGAAGGAAGAGCCACGTTCGATTCTGCTGGTGCAATCGCTGACCGAAGAAAAGCCAAAAGACAGCTCGCCGGTTAGCCTGGCGATTCCGTTTCAGAAGGGTAACCCGGCGTTTCATGCCAGCCTGGAGAACGCGCTACAGCGGATCAAGGCGGATGGGCGATTGGAGGCACTGGAACAGAAGTGGTTGGGGGCGGATACGAGTGTGGCGCCGAAACCCTGAAATCGCTGGAACCTGTAGGAGCTGAGCTTGCTCGCGATGGCGGTCGAACATTCAACATTGATGTTGACTGGTATGGCCTCATCGCGAGCAAGCTCAGCTCCTACAATGGTTTTGTGTAGGGCGTTAGTTCAGGGTTGCCAGGACTGCCGCCGCTTGCGGCAACTCCAGCTCACTGAAGACTTGCACGCCATGGCGCCTGAGCAACGCCGCAGTCACACCTTCACCACTCACCTTCACACCACTGAACGTCCCGTCATAGGTCAACAGATTCCCGCAAGACGGGCTGTTGGCCTTGAGCACGGCAATGCGGATGCCGTGCTTTTGCACCAGTTCCAACGCCTGATAAGCCCCCGAGAGAAACTCGGCGCTGACGTCCTCGCCCTCGGTGGTGATCACTGAGGCGTGGCCATCAAGCACTTCAGCACCCTGCCCACCCGGAATTTCCGCCGCGGCTCTCGGCGTCGGCAACCCGCCAGCAACCTCCGGACACAACGGCACCACCCGACCTTCATCAAGCCACTGCTGAAGCTGATCGAACGGCCCACTCGCCCCGCCGTCGTAACGTACGCGGTGGCCCAGCAGACAGCGGCTTACCAGAATTTTTTGCATGATCAGAACGGCTCGTTGCCACGCCGCCGGAACCAGCCGGTCAACGACAGGCGATCCCGGGTCGCGGGCAGGACTTCATGGGGCACTTCACCCGACAGAAACACCACCAGGCATCCGCCGGTGGGCACCACTTCATGTTCGACGCCTTCACCCAGGTACATACGCAACTGACCGCCATGCTCGGGCAGCCAGGCGTCATTGAGATAGACCACCGCCGACACCATGCGCCGGTCGTCGTCGCGGAAACGGTCGACATGTTTGAGGTAGAACGCGCCGGGCGGGTACAGCGCGAAATGGCTTTCGAAATCTTCCAGGCCCAGAAACAAACCGCGATTCATCGCCTCGCGCAGGCTGTCCATCAAATCCAGATAGCTGTCGCACGCCAACGCCTGGCCGGGCTCGATCCACTGGATATGGTCGCCGCGAATCCCCTCGCGAATCTCGGATGTTGCCCCTCGACCCACCGCGGCCGGGGCCAATTCGCCCTCGGCAGCACGTTTATGGCACTCGGCCGCCAGTTCCTGGGTCAGACCCAGAGGAAGGAAAATATTCTGCTGCGACCAGCCATGTTCGGCCAGGTCGTCGACGATACGTAACAGCAGCGGGTGATCAGAGGGTATTCGCATGCCGCGCATAGTATTCCTGTGCCTGAAAATCCGACAGAGCCGCGCAGCGGGTTGATACGAATTCTCGACAAGGACGAATGCCACACGGAGAATAGTCGCCTGCTGACAGGAGTCCCTATGCGCCGTTTGCTTTTTTCACTGTTGATGTTCTGTGTATTGCCCGCTTGGGCAGACGGCCACGACCAGTTGTACAAGGTCGCCGGTTGGCCAGAACAACGCGCGCATTTCAACGACGCTCTCTCGGCCGCTCAGCAGCGGTACCAGAACAGCCTGCCGCCGGCAGTGTTCCAGGCGCTGGTGAATAACAGCAATCAGCGCTTTGCCCCCCAGGCCGTCGACCAACGCGCCGAAGCGCAATTGCGCAAGACCCTCGCCGATCCGAAACCTGCGCTGACATTCTTTCAGTCACCCTTGGGCAAGAAAATCGTGGCCGCCGAATTGCTCGCGACCCGTCGCGATCAGCTGGCAAAAAACGCCAAGGGTTTGCCCAAGATCCAGGCCAGCGACAGCCGCATGCTGATCATCGGCCATCTGGCCCAGGCCTTGCCCGCTCGCGAGGCTGGCGCTGAAGTCAGCCTGGCGATTGCCGGCGTTGCGGCCGACAGCCTCAGTTCGATGATCCCCGGCCTGCTTGGCGGTGGTCAGGCTCAAGGCATGTTGAACGGTCAGCGTCAGCGCTTGATGGACCAGATCGGCAGCGACCTGAACAACACGCTGTTGTATGTCTATCGCGACCTGTCGGATGAAGAACTGGAAGAGTTCGCGACCTTCGCCGAGTCTGCCGAGGGCAAGGCTTATTATCAGGCCGCGTTGGCGGCGATTCGCGCGGGGCTGGCGGTGGGGCAGGATACGCCGGGCCTCACCCAATAATCTTCGGTGCCTGACAGATCGCTATCGCGAGCAGGCTCGCTCCCACAGTGAGCGAGTTGTTCAGACGTACTCGGTCTAATGTGGGAGCGAGCCTGCTCGCGATGAGGCCATCACAGACGCCTAAAGATTCCTGCCCTTGATCCGCTTCGTCAAAAACCCGAAATACTCCCGCCGCAACGCCAGCGTCTCATTCGCCAGGTGATGCCGTGCCTCAGGCAACATCAGCACCTGTGGCCGATCGAACTTGCCCCGCAATACTTCAAGGTTATGTTCCCAGTCCACGGTCATGTCCGCCTGCCCCTGCACAATCAGCGGTCGCCGCATGCTGTACGGTGCGGCTTCGATGCGTTTGATCCAGCGCGCCAGCGCACCGACCCAGGCGGTCGGCAAACGTAGCGGCTGCAATGGATCGGCTTGCAGAAAGGGCAGAAAATCCGGGTCGTTGGAGTTCTCGCTGAAGCGCCGGGCGATGGCTTTGACGAAAGGCTTGAGCAGGTAATAGCTGAGTTGCGACCAGCCCCAGGCCCGCGGCCTTACCAACGGCGACAACAGAATGACCTGGCCCTGGGCCGGACTACTGGCGCCCTGATTGAGCACATGATCGATCACGATCGCGCCGCCAGTGCTTTGCCCGCACAGGTGCCACGGCTGCGGCAGATCCAGGGATTGCGCTTCGGTAAACAACCCTTGCAGCGTGTCCTGATACTCGGTGAAATCCTTGATGCTGGCCCGTTCGCCACTGGACAACCCGTGCCCCGGCAAGTCGCAGGCAATCACCGCGAAATTCTGATCCAGCGCCCATTCGATCACATGCCGGTAAAGCCCGGTGTGATCGTAAAAACCGTGGAACAAAAACAGCGTCGCCTTCGCCCGCTCGGGCCACCAGACATGGCTGACCACGTCATAACCATCGACCGCGAAACGCCCAAGGCCACTGCGCACGTTGCGACCCGCAAAATCCAGCCCGTAGAAACGCTGGTAAGCCAGCGCTTCCACCGACAGCGGCTGCCAGTCGGCCAGCGGTTGCAGGCTGGCACGCAGATGATCGGAGTCGAAAGTGGCAGGCATGAGCAATTCCAGAACGCGAAACGGACTTTATGGGCCTGCGATATTCATCTGTCGGGGCAAGCATGGCAAGCTAGCGCACCTTCGAGGACTGAAATCCATGCGCTCGCCCTTCCGCGCCACACTGCTTGCCAGCCTGCTCGCCCTCGTGTGTGCCGGCGTGCTGTGGGCTGCCTACGACTGGTTTCAGGGCCGCTACCTGCGAGCATTCAGCGAGCACACCGCGGTGTTCTCCGGTGACCCGCTGCGCCTGCCCGATCATCTCGCCGGCCCCGGCGCCATCCGCCTCGTGCACTTCTGGGACCCGGCCTGCCCGTGCAACGTCGGTAACCAACAACACCTGAGCGAACTGGTTGAGCATTATGTACCGCAAGGCGTGGAGTTTTATGCGGTACAAAAGCCTGGCAGCCACGGGCAGTTACCGAGCACCTTGAGCAGCCTGAAAAGCATCGCCGTCCTGCCAGGCTCCGAACAGATCCCCGCGAGCCCGGCCGTGGCGATCTGGGATCGCAACGGCAAACTGGCGTATTTCGGCCCGTACAGCGAAGGCCTGACCTGCAATTCGAACAACAGCTTTATCGAACCGATTCTGCAAGCGCTGAACGAAGGGCGCGCGGTGAATGCTACTCACACACTGGCAGTGGGTTGTTACTGCCCGTGGCCAAACAAAACAATAATAGATAACTAATGCAATATGCCCACCTTAAGTCAGGATGGGCAAAATTGCTCTACGAAGATCTATGATAGGTATTAGACAATATTTTTAAAATCCAAATAACGTCTTAATGGTTCAGGAATCTCTACAGAGCCATCAGCTTTTTGAAAGTTTTCCAAAATCGCGATCATCGTTCTTCCTAGTGCTGAAGCGGTTCCATTGAGAGTATGAACATACTGATTTTTCTTCAGAAGAGGATCCTTATATTTAATATTAAGGCGCCGCGATTGATAGTCAGTACAATTACTTGCTGACGTTATTTCACCATATTCCCCGGCAGTGCCTTTACCCGGCATCCAGGCCTCGATATCATATTTTCTATACGCCGGTGCCCCCAAGTCGCCAGTGCAATTTAGTACGACTCTATACGGAATACCTAGCTCGGTATAAATCTCTTCCTGCAATGCAAGAATTTTCTCATGATATTCAGCGCTATCCTCGGGCAGGCACAATACAAATAATTCTAATTTTTCAAATTGATGGACCCTGTAAAGGCCTTTGCTAGACTTACCGGAAGCCCCAGCTTCTCGCCTGAAACAATGGCTTTCGGCAATATAAAGCAGTGGGAGTCGAGCAAAATCAATTACCTCATCAGAATGCATACCGGCAATACATATTTCGGCTGTAGCGATAAGACTTTTGTCTAAGCCACCCAACTCGTATGTATTACTTTCGTCCCCCTTGGGAGAAAACCCTACGCCTTCCATTATATGATTGTAAGATATGTCCGGCGTCTGCAAAGGTGTGAAGCCGGCCTTTAATGCCTTGTTGAAAATATAGCTCTTCAGCGCGTGCTGGAGGAACACTGCTTGATTTTTAAGAAAATAAAACTTTGAACCTGCGACTTTTGCACCCGAGTCAAAATCAAGCAAGTCAAGATCACGCCCCAATTCAAGATGATCCTTACTGGGAAAGGAGAATTTTGGAATTTCCCCACTTACTCGGACAGTTAAGTTGTCTTCATCGCTGAGGCCAATTGGCACATCTGACGAAGTCCAATTTGGTAACTGGCGGATACACGATGAAAATTCCGCATCAAGTAAATTAAACCTCTCCTTAGCCTTTATAATGGCACCTTTTAATGTCATCGCACTCATCGCGACGGACGGTGGAATTTCCGCTGTCAAGGCACTATCTCTGGGCCCTTTCGAAAGAGCATTTAACTGACCTTGCATATCCTCAAGTTCTCGCTTTTGCGATTTAACGTCCTCATAGAGAGAAATAATACGGTCCAAATCGATTCTTATATTTCTTGCCGACAAATTGGATTTCATCGACTGATAGTTTTCCTGCAGCTGTTTTATATCTATCATATTAAATACCTGCCGCTTCCGGACACTTCGAGTTTTCTTCAATAAAAATATCTGCTTTCGACGCACCTACATCTAATGGAAACTCCGATATCAAAGCCACTTTATAGTCAGCTTAGCAATAACTCGCAATGCTATTTTTGTAGTACGATTCGCTAATTAACGAAGGAAATCTCCTATAACCACATCACCTCAACCACATTAATCCGCTACTCACCCAGGAATATGCTGCCGCTTCATTATTCCTAGACCAGCGGCCTCGAAGCTATAGATCATATTCTTCCGCCTACAACTTGCTAATTTATCCGCACACTTTTGACTCAACTCTTTTATATATTCGCAGTACGAACCAGAAACCAGCCTTTACGTGGGAGTCGTACTAATTATGCGCAGGGGATATTACGGACCTTGGCCAGTCGACCCCACGAAGTAGCAAAGACGTTGAAATACGAATCCCTCCTACGGGCGATGGGCCAATTCGACAAGCTGTGTTAAACAGTGGCGCCAGGGAACTGCAGCCACTCATAACAACAAGGAACCCCCATGAAACGTAGCCTAACCGCCCTAGCCCTGCTGATTGTTGCGCTCGCCGCAGGTGCAGGTTGGTACGTCTACAGCAAGCAGCCGACACGCCAGGGCATGGTGGAACTGCAACACCTGCAAGGTTCGGTTACCGTGCGCTACGACGAGCGCGGCATCCCGCACATCCGCGCCGAGAACGAAACCGACCTGTACCGCGCGCTCGGGTACGTGCATGCCCAGGATCGGCTGTTTCAGATGGAAGCCCTGCGCCGCCTCGCCCGCGGCGAGCTGGCCGAGGTGCTGGGCCCGAAACTGCTCGACACCGACAAGCTGATGCGCAGCTTGCGCATTTGCGAACGCGCCGACACCTACCTGGCGAACATGGACAAACAGTCGCCAGCCTTTATCGCCATGCAAGCCTATCTGGACGGCATCAACCAGTATCAGGACAGCCATCCAAAACCCGCGGAGTTTGATGTACTGGGCATTCCCAAACGCCCGTTCACTGCCCAGGACACCATCAGCATCACCGGTTACATGGCCTACAGTTTTGCCGCCGCGTTTCGCACCGAACCGTTGCTGACCTACGTGCGCGATCAGTTGGGCGCCAACTACCTGAACGTCTTCGATCTCGACTGGCAGCCCAAGGGCGTGCTGGCGAAAAACCGCAGCGGTGCCATGCCACCCTTCGCCAGTACCGACTGGAAAGACCTCAACGCCCTCGCCCGCCTCAGCGAACAGGCACTGGCCGACAACGGCTTGCCGCAGTTCGAGGGCAGCAATGCCTGGGCCGTCTCCGGCAGTCGTACCAAAAGCGGCAAACCGCTGTTGGCCGGCGACCCGCATATCCGTTTTTCCGCGCCGTCGGTGTGGTATGAAGCGCAGCTCTCGGCGCCGGGTTTTGAGCTCTATGGTCACTATCAGGCATTGATGCCGTTCGCCTCCCTCGGGATGAACCGCGACTTCGGCTGGAGCATCACCATGTTCCAGAACGACGACCTCGACCTGATCGCCGAGAAGGTCAACCCGGACAACCCCAATCAGGTCTGGTATCGCGGCAAATGGGTGGACATGCTGACCAGCGAACAGCAGATCGCGGTCAAGGGCCAGGCGCCGGTGACACTGGTGCTGCGCCAGTCGCCCCACGGGCCGATCGTCAACGATGCGCTGGGCAGCAGCGTCGGTAAAACCCCGATCGCCATGTGGTGGGGTTTTCTCGAAAGCCAGAATCCGATCCTTGAGGGCTTCTACCAGCTCAACCGCGCCGACACCCTGGCCAAGGCGCGCAGTGCCTCCGCAAAGGTTCAGGCGCCGGGTCTGAACATCGTCTGGGCCAACGCCAAGGGCGACATCGGCTGGTGGGCAGCGGCGCAACTGCCAAAACGTCCGGCGGGTGTGCGTCCGGGGTTCATTCTCGACGGCAGCACTGCCGAGGCGGACAAGGAGGGTTTTTACCCGTTCAGCGCCAACCCGCAGGAAGAGAACCCGGCACGCGGTTACATCGTCTCGGCCAACTTCCAGCCAGTGTCGCCGACCGGCATGGAGATTCCCGGTTACTACAACCTGGCCGATCGAGGTCAGCAGCTCAATCGCCAGCTCAGCGACAAAACCATCAAGTGGGATCTGGACGCCAGCCAGAAGCTGCAACTGGGCACCACCACCGCTTACGGCCCGCGCTTGCTGGCGCCGTTGTTGCCGGTACTGCGTGAGGTGGTAAGTGATCCCGCCGAGCTCAAACTGGTTGAGCAACTGGCCCAGTGGAAAGGCGACTACCCGCTCGATTCCACCAGCGCCACGCTGTTCAACCAGTTCCTGTTCAACCTGGCTGACGCGACGATGCACGATGAACTGGGCAATGATTTCTTCGAGACTCTGCTGTCGACTCGGGTGATTGATTCCGCTCTGCCTCGCCTGGCCGCGACGGCCGATTCACCGTGGTGGGACAACCGCAACAGCCTCGGCAAGGAAACCCGCGCCGATACGGTCAAGATTGCCTGGCAGGCGAGCATTGCTCACCTCAAGACCACCCTCGGCGCCGATTTCGCGCAATGGCAGTGGGGCAAGGCGCACACGCTGACCCATGGTCATCCGCTGGGGCAGCAAAAGCCGCTGGACCGGATCTTCAACGTCGGCCCGTTCGCGGCACCTGGCACTCACGAAGTACCGAACAACCTCTCGGCCAAAATCGGCCCGGCGCCGTGGCCAGTAACTTATGGTCCCTCGACCCGTCGCCTGATCGACTTCGCCGACCCGACCCACAGCCTGACCGTCAACCCGGTCGGCCAGAGTGGCGTGCCGTTCGACAGCCACTATGACGATCAGGCTGAAGCGTATATCGAAGGGATCTACTACCAGGCGCATCTCAACGACGAAGAAGTCACCGCCAATACGCGCAGTACGTTGAAGCTGTTGCCGGCGCGTACTGCGCAATAGATTTTTGTTGGCCGGGCTGGCGCCTTCGCGAGCAGGCTCGCTCCCACATTGGAATGCATTCTCCTGTGGGAGCGAGCCGGCTCCGGGCGGCGTTCCGACGATGAGGCCCTGACAAGCGACAAAAATGTCAGGTCAAACCATCGCCGCAAAGTTCAGCCTGAATTGCTGCGGCGTCACGCCCAGCCTGCGGTTGAACACACTGCGCATGTGCTGGGCATCGCGAAATCCGCACTGATAGGCCACGGTCTTCAGCGGCGAATGGGTGCTTTCAAGCAACACCCGCGCCGCGTCCACCCTGGCCCGTTCGACGAATTCCGCCGGGGTGACTTTCGCCTCTTTGGCAAACACCCGTGAAAAGTTGCGGGCGCTCATGTTGGCGGCGTTGGCCAGGTCGGCAATTGCCAGGTCGCCCGTCAGGTTGGCCAACACGTAAAGCTGCACCAACGCCACCGCCGAAGTGGGCTCGGCGTGTGGCGTGAGGAATGGGCTGAACTGTGACTGCCCGCCCGAGCGCTGAGTAAACACCACCAGTCGCTTTGCCACACTCAGCGCTACGTCCGGTCCGTGATCCCTGGCCAGCAAGTACAACGACAGATCAATCCCCGCCGTGACACCCGCCGAGGTGTAGAGCTCGCCGTCCTCCACGTAAAGACGATCCGCCTCGACCTGAGTCGACGGGCACAACTGCGCCAGCGCGGCGGCGTCGTCCCAGTGGGTGGTCACCGTTCGTCCTTCCAGCAATCCGGCCCGGGCGAGCATGAACGCGCCGTTGCAGATCGAACCAAAGCGTTGCGCCTGCGCGCAGGCATCGCGCAGCCAGGCATCAAATGCCGCACCGAAATCCATGAACGGCAACTGCGGTCCACCGGCCACCAGCAGCAAGTCATAAGCCTCCAGCGCTTCACTGAAATGCCGATGGGCATTGAGTGACAAACCGTTGGAACACGCCATCACCCCGCGCTCGACGCCGATCACCTCCAGTCGATAGTGATCTGCCGGCTCAAGGAAACGATTCGCTTCGCAAAACACATCCATGGGACCGGTGACGTCCAGGGACTGGACACCGGCGAAGACCACGATGGCAACGGTTTTACTCATGGCTCAATTGCCTCTATGGATCACACTTACCTGTGGCGAGGGGATTTATCCCCGTTGGAGTGCGCAGCGCTCCCAGACTTTTTGGGGCCGCTACGCAGCCCAACGGGGCGGTGCGACGTTTCGCTAAATCCCCTCACCACAAAAGCTTATTCGCCGAGACCAAACTTAGCCAATCCGCGCGTAACAAGCGAGGTTGGCGCGATATGCATGCTCATTGGCAAGGATCACAGCCATGGATCGATTGTCCGGTTTCGGCGGCGCGGACAGACTGAACCCATTAGCGCCGCCACGGCGTTCCCCATGAGGACAGCACCATGAGCAGCATCATCGCCGGTATCAAAATCCCCGACAGCGCGTTGGCCAAGGCCACCACGGAATACATTCGCGATGTCGAATCAGACCTGCTGTATCACCACTCACGCCGGGTGTTTCTGTTCGGTGCCTTGAGCGGTGAACGCAAGCAACTGGCCTACAACCCGGAACTGTTGTACGTCGGCGCAATGTTCCATGACTTGGGTCTGGTTGAAGGTCATCGCACTGACGATGAACGCTTCGAGGTCGATAGTGCCAACGCTGCCAAAGCGTTCCTCAAGCCCTACGGTTTGTCCGACGACGATATCGAGCAAGTGTGGCTATCGATTGCCCTGCACACCACACCGGGCGTGCCGCAACATCTGCGGCCTAATGTGGCGCTGGTCACGGCCGGGGTCGAAATGGATGTGTTGGGCATCGATTACGCGGCGTTCCCCAGCGCGCAACGCGAAGAAGTGGTGCATGCCCACCCGCGTGGCGAAGGGTTCAAGGAATGCATTCTGTGTGCGTTCGCCAATGGCTTCAAACACAAGCCGAACACCACGTTCGGCACCGTGAACGCGGATGTGCTGATCGACAGCGAGCCGGGGTTCAAGCCGATGAACTTCGTCGAGATCATCCGCAAATCCCCTTGGGTGGCTTGACCCTTTGTGGGAGCGAGCCTGCTCGCGATGCAGGCAACTCGGTGCAACCAAGATACCGAGGTGATGCTATCGCGAGCAGGCTCGCTCCCACAGGGATTAGGGTTGGCCGCGCAGCGGTGGTCAACCCGGCATCAGGATCAAGCCGCTTCTGGCGCCTGAGCGCGACGCGCGTCCGGTTGTTTCCAGGAGTCTGCAGCGCTTTCTTCGATCGCCTGCTGAATCGCACGCTTGCGACTTTCTTCGGCACGACGGCTGAAGAACCAGACCAGGAAGGTCATCAGCGATACCGCCAGCAGAATCAGACTGGCCACGGCGTTGATCTCCGGTTTGACCCCCAGACGCACCGCCGAGAACACTTCCATCGGCAGGGTCGTCGAACCCGGACCGGACACGAAGCTCGCCAATACCAGGTCATCCAGGGACAGGGCAAACGACATCATGCCGCCGGCACCCAGCGATGGCGCGATCATCGGGATGGTGATCAGGAAAAACACCTTCCACGGCCGCGCGCCAAGGTCCATGGCCGCTTCTTCGATGGACAGGTCCAGCTCACGCAAACGCGCCGACACCACCACCGCTACATACGCCGCACAGAACGTGGTGTGGGCGATCCAGATGGTGATGATCCCGCGTTCCTGCGGCCAACCGATCATCTGCGCCATGGCCACGAACAGCAGCAACAGCGACAGACCGGTGATCACTTCAGGCATCACCAGCGGCGCGGTGACCAAGCCACCGAACAGCGTGCGCCCCTTGAAGTGGGTGATACGGGTCAGCACGAATGCCGCCAACGTCCCCAGCGCTACCGCCGCCACCGCCGTGTAGCAGGCGATTTCCAGCGAGCGCACCACCGAGCCCATCAGTTGGGTGTTGTCCATCAAGCCGACGTACCACTTGATCGACCAACCGCCCCACACCGTCACCAGTTTCGAGGCGTTGAACGAGTAGATCACCAGGATCAGCATCGGCGCGTAGATGAACAGCAAACCCGCAACCAGCATGAAACTTGAGAAACGGAAGCGCTTCATTCTTTACCCTCCATTTCTTTGGCCTGACTGCGGTTGAACAGGATGATCGGCACAATCAGGATCGCCAGCATCACCACCGCCAGGGCAGACGCCACCGGCCAGTCACGGTTGTTGAAGAACTCTTGCCAGAGCACTTTACCGATCATCAGGGTTTCCGGACCGCCGAGCAGTTCCGGGATCACGAACTCGCCCACCACCGGAATGAACACCAGCATGCAGCCCGCGACGATGCCGTTCTTGGACAGCGGAATGGTGATCTTCCAGAAGCTGTTGAACGTGCTCGAACCCAGGTCGGACGCGGCTTCCAGCAGACTGTTGTCGTGCTTCACCAGGTTGGCGTAGAGCGGCAGGATCATGAACGGCAGGTACGAGTAAACGACGCCGATGTACACCGCGAGGTTGGTGTTGAGGATCTGCAGCGGTTCGTCGATCCAGCCCATGGTCATCAGGAAACCGTTGAGCAAACCGTTGTTGCTGAGGATGCCCATCCACGCGTAAACGCGGATCAGGATCGCGGTCCAGGTCGGCATCATGATCAGCAGCACCAGCACCGTTTGCATCTCTTTGCGGGCACTGGCGATGGCGTAGGCCATCGGGTAGCCGATCAGCAAACAGAGGACGGTGCTGATCAGCGCCATCTTCAACGAGCCGAGGTAGGCAGCGATGTACAACTCGTCGCCGGCCAGCATCGCGTAGTTGCCCAGGTTAAGCAGCACCTGGAGCTTCTGGTCGATGAAGCTGTAGATCTCGGTGTACGGCGGAATGGCCACGTCGGCTTCGGCGAAGCTGATCTTCAGGACGATGAAGAACGGCAACATGAAGAACAGGAACAACCAAATGAAAGGAACCCCGATGACCAACTGGCGGCCACCGGGAATTATTCGATTGAGGCGGCGTTTGAATTTGCGCATGTTCATGAGCGAAGTACCACGCCGCTGTCGTCTTCCCAATACACGTAAACCTGGTCACCCCAGGTTGGACGCTGGCCGCGGCGCTCGGCGTTGGCGACGAAAGACTGGACGATCTTGCCGCTCGGCAGTTCGACGTAGAACACCGAGTGACCGCCGAGGTAGGCGATGTCGTGCACCTTGCCGCTGGACCAGTTGTATTCGCAGGTCGGCATGGTCGGCGTCACCAGCAGTTTTTCCGGACGGATCGCGTAGGTCACGGACTTGTCCTGCACCGAGGTGCTGATGCCGTGGCCCACGTAAATCTGGCGGTCCAGGTCCTTGCAGGTGATGATCGCGTGGCCTTCGGCATCGTCGATCACTTCGCCGTCGAAGATGTTGACGTTGCCGATGAACTCGCAGACCAGGCGGCTGGTCGGGGTTTCGTAGATGTCGATCGGGCTGCCGATCTGGGCGATCCAGCCCAGGTGCATGATCGCGATGCGCTCGGCCATGGTCATGGCCTCTTCCTGGTCGTGGGTCACCATGACGCAGGTTACGCCGACCCGCTCGATGATCTCGACAAGCTCAAGCTGCATTTGCGAACGCAGCTTCTTGTCCAGAGCCCCCATCGGTTCGTCGAGCAGCAACAGCTTCGGTCGCTTGGCCAAAGAACGCGCCAGGGCCACACGCTGACGTTGGCCACCGGACAACTGATGCGGTTTGCGCTTGGCGTATTGCGTCATCTGAACCAGCTTAAGCATGTCGGCTACGCGAGCATCGACTTCAGCTGCGGGGATTTTGTCCTGCTTGAGGCCGAACGCGATGTTCTGCGCCACGGTCATGTGCGGGAACAAGGCGTAGGACTGGAACATCATGTTGATCGGCCGCTCGTACGGCGGCATGTCGGTGATGTCTACGCCATCGAGGAAAATGCGCCCCTCCGTGGGCCGTTCAAAACCTGCGAGCATGCGCAGCAACGTGGATTTGCCCGATCCCGAACCGCCGAGCAGGGCGAAAATCTCGCCTTTCTTGATTTCCAGGGACACATCGTCCACGGCAATCGTCTCGTCGAACTTCTTCGTGACCCGGTCGATTTTGACCAACACCTGTTTAGGTGTTTGGTCGCCCTCGAGGGCTTTCTTATAGGCGCCGGAGGCAACTGCCATTTACGAAACTCCCAGAAAAAAAGAGTGCAGTTCGCTCAAGGTGAGCCAACCTTGGATAATTTGAGCCTTTGTAGCTATTTACCCGACTTGACCTTGGTCCAGCTGCGGGTCATCAAACGTTGAATGTTTGGTGGTAACTCGATAGACACGTAAGTCTTGTCGAGGACGGCTTGCGGTGGATAAACCGATTCGTCGGTGCGAATGGACTGTTCCATCAGTGTGTCCGACCCTGGGTTAGGGTTGGCGTAGCCCACGTAATCACTGACCTGGGCGATCACCTCGGGTTTCAGCAAATAGTTGATGAAGGCATGGGCTTCCTTGACGTTGGCCGCATCCTTGGGGATCGCCAGCATGTCGAACCAGAGCGCGCCGCCCTCTTTCGGAATCGAGTAGGCGATGTTCATGCCTTTGCCGGCTTCAGCCGCGCGGGCCTTGGCCTGGAACATGTCGCCGGAAAAACCGATCGCCACGCAGATGTCGCCGTTGGCCAGGTCCGCGATGTATTTGGACGAGTGGAAATAGGTCACGTAAGGCCGCACCGCGATCAACTTTGCTTCGGCCTTTTTGTAGTCTTCGGGGTTGGTGCTGTTGGCGTTCAGGCCCATGTAGTTGAGGACCGTGGGCATCATTTCATCAGCGGAGTCGAGGAACGCTACGCCGCAGCTGTGCAGTTTCTTGATGTTTTGCGGCTCGAACACCACATCCCAGGAATCGATCTTGTCGAGGCCCAGTACAGCCTTCACTTTGTCGACGTTGTAGCCAATGCCGTTGGTGCCCCACAGGTACGGCACGGCGTACAGGTTGCCCGGATCGTTTTGCTCCAGGCGCTTGAGCAATACGGGGTCGAGGTTCGAGTAGTTCGGCAACTTCGACTTGTCGAGTTTCTGGAACGCACCGGCCTTGATCTGCTTGCCAAGGAAGTGGTTGGACGGCACGACCACGTCATAACCGGTACGCCCGGCCAGCAACTTGCCTTCCAGGGTTTCGTTAGAGTCGAAGACGTCATACACGGGTTTGATGCCGGTCTCTTTCTGGAAGTCGGCCAGGGTGGTCTCGCCGATGTAATCCGACCAGTTATAAATATGCACAGTGCCAGCAGCCTGGACACTAACGGCAAGCGTCAGTCCGGCGCCGACCAGCAATGCATTGCGTAACAAAGAAAAAATAGGCACGTGGAGGTCCTCTAAAATTAGTTGGGCCCAAGTTGCCCCGCGTTACATGACAACCATGGCTGCCTGGCAACAAAACCGGCGCGCAACTTACCCTCGAAAAACCGTTCCAGCAAAACTTTTATGCAGTTGCACCTGTGGGAGCGAGCCTGCTCGCGATGGTCGTCAACGATAACGATGGGTGCCTGACACCCAGCGGCGCTCTCAGGTTCATCGCGAGCAGGCTCGCTCCTACAGGTTAATTACTTACTTACCGGATTTGATCTTGGTCCAGCTGCGAGTCATGATCCGCTGGGTCGCGGCCGGCAAGTCGGCAATCGCGTACAGCTTGGCCAGCACGTCCGCTGGCGGATAGATGCCTGGGTCAGCGGTGATTTCTTTATCGACCAATGCGGTGGCGGCCGCGTTACCGTTCGGGAAGCGTACGGCGTTGGTGATTTCAGCCATGATTTCCGGCTTCTGCAGGAAGGTCATGAACTTGTAGGCGCCTTCGACGTTTTCGGCATCTTTAGGGATGGCGACCATGTCGTAGAAGCTGCCCGCACCTTCTTTCGGAATGTTGTAGCTGACTTTCACCTTGTCACCGGCTTCAGCCGCGCGGGACTTGGCCTGGTAGATGTCACCCGAGTAACCCACGGCTACGCAGATGTTGCCGTTGGCCAGGTCAGAGATGTACTTGGACGAGTGGAAGTAGCCCACCGAAGGACGAATCTTCAGGAACAGTGCTTCGGCTTCGGCCAGTTGTTTTTTGTCCTGGCTGTCGGTTGGATAGCCCAGGTAGTGCAACGCCACCGGAATCATCTCGGTTGGCGAATCGAGGAAACTGATACCGCACGACTTCAACTTGGCGGCGTTTTCAGGTTTGAACAGCAGGTCCCAGGAATTCGTTGGCGCATCGGCACCCAGTGCAGCCTTGACCTTCTCGGCATTGAAGCCGATACCGATCGAACCCCACATGTACGGGAAAGCGTGTTCGTTGCCCGGGTCACTCACCGATACAGCTTTAAGCAGGTCAGGGTTCAGGTTCTTCCAGTTAGGCAGCTTGGACTTGTCGAGCTTCTGGTAAACGCCGGCCTTGATCTGCTTGGCCAGGAAGTTGTTCGACGGTACGACGATGTCGTAGCCGGACTTGCCTGCCAGCAGCTTGGCTTCCAGGGTTTCGTTACTGTCGAATACGTCGTAGACAACCTTGATCCCCGACTCGGCTTCGAACTTCTTGACGGTATCCGGTGCGATGTAATCGGACCAGTTGTACACGTGAAGAACCTTGTCGTCCGCCTGAACTGCGCCCGCCATCACGCCCATCAGGGACATGGCGAGGAGGGTCTTGCCAGCTATCTTCATACCTAATGCCTTCATGGGTAATGCTCCAATTATTCTTTTTAACCACGTTCTTGTTAACCAAGAGCCAGCGGCCTATTCCTGGGCAACTAAAACAACCGGTAGTCTGGCAAGATCCAAGGCAGGCTTTCAAGGAAAGACCAATCCTTTGTTTGCGCTGAGCGAAATGCGAACTTCGCACCCCGCTCAGAGCCTAGCACTTAGCCCTGCAATGCACTCAGGGTCAGGTCCAGACACTTGCGTGCCTTGGTCACCAACTCATCGATTTCAGCCGGTGTAATCACCAGTGGCGGAGCGATGATCATGGTGTCGCCGACGGCGCGCATGATCAGGCCGTTTTCGAAGCAGAACGTGCGGCAAATCATGCCGGCGCCCTTGCCTTCGAAACGCTTGCGAGTGGCCTTGTCCTGCACCAGCTCGATCGCCCCCAGCAGGCCCACCCCACGCACTTCACCCACCAACGGGTGATCGTTCAGTTCCCGAAGACGCTTTTGCAAATAGGGTGCCGTTTCTGCATGGACGCGCTCGATAATTTTTTCTTCGCGCAGGATGCGGATGTTCTCCAGTGCCACCGCAGCAGCCACCGGGTGCCCGGAATAGGTGAAACCGTGGTTGAAATCGCCGCCTTCGTTGAGCACCGCCACCACTTCGTCACGCACGATCAGGCCACCCATAGGGATGTAGCCGGATGTCAGGCCTTTGGCGATGGTCATCATGTCGGGTTTGAGGTCGTAGAAATCGCTACCGAACCACTCACCGGTACGGCCGAAACCACAGATCACTTCGTCTGCAACGAAGAGGATGTCGTACTTGGCAAGGATTTCCTTGATGCGCGGCCAGTAGGTGTCTGGCGGAATGATCACGCCGCCAGCACCCTGGATCGGCTCGGCAATAAACGCACCGACGTTGTCCACGCCGACTTCCAGAATCTTCTCTTCCAGCTGATTGGCCGCCCGGATACCGAACTCTTCCGGCGTCATCTCGCCGCCTTCAGCGAACCAGTACGGCTGCGCGATGTGGACGATGCCCGGAATCGGCAAGTCGCCTTGTTCGTGCATGTACGTCATGCCACCCAGGCTCGCGCCGGCCACGGTTGAACCGTGATAACCGTTCTTGCGGCTGATGATGACTTTCTTCTTCGGCTGGCCTTTGATCGCCCAGTAGTGACGAACCATGCGCAGCATGGTGTCGTTGCCTTCGGAGCCGGAACCGGTGAAGAACACGTGGTTCATGCCTTGCGGCGCGATGTCGGAGATGGCCTTGGCCAGTTCCAGCACCGGCGGGTGAGCCGTCTGGAAGAACAGGTTGTAGTAAGGCAGTTCGCGCATTTGTTTGCTGGCGGCATCGGCCAGTTCATCGCGACCGTAGCCGATGGCTACGCACCACAGGCCGGCCATGCCGTCGAGGATCTTGTTGCCTTCGCTGTCCCAGAGGTAAACGCCCTTGGCGTTGGTGATGATCCGCGGGCCTTTCTCTTTCAGCTGTTTGAAGTCGCTGAACGGGGCCAGGTGGTGATCGTTGCTCAGGGTTTGCCATTCACGGGTTTGCGGGTTGTTGCTGGTCATGCGAATTCTCCTAAGATTTCAGTGAGAGCGTCGCCAACATCAGCGGCGCCCGGCGCATCAGACGGCGAAGAGCAGGAATTCCCGCTCCCACGAACTGATCACGCGCTTGAAGTTTTCATGCTCGGCCCGCTTGACCGCGACGTAGCCAGTGATGAATTTCTTGCCCAGGTATTTCTCGATGGTCGCGCTGTGTTCCATACGTTCCAGCGCGTCTTCGATGGTCAGTGGCAGGCGCAGGTTGCGGCGTTCATAGCCACGCCCCACCACCGGCGCACTCGGGTTCAAGCCTTCGACCATGCCGATGTAACCGCAGAGCAGGCTCGCGGCAATCGCCAGGTACGGGTTGGCGTCGGCGCCCGGCAGGCGGTTTTCCACCCGACGGTTTTGCGGCCCGGCATCCGGAACCCGCAGGCCCACGGTGCGGTTCTCTTCGCCCCACTCCACGTTCACCGGTGCCGAGGTGTCCGGCAGGAAGCGGCGGAACGAGTTGACGTTCGGGGCGAACAGCGGCAACAGCTCGGGGATCAGTTTCTGCAATCCACCGATGTGGTGCAGGAACAGCTGGCTCATGCTCCCGTCTTCGTTGGAGAAGACGTTCTTACCGGTCTCGATGTCGATGATGCTCTGATGCAAGTGCATCGCGCTGCCCGGCTCGCCGGTCATCGGCTTGGCCATGAACGTCGCCGCCACGTTGTGCTTGAGCGCGGCTTCGCGCATGGTCCGTTTGAACACCAGGATCTGGTCGGCCAGGGACAGGGCATCGCCGTGACGGAAGTTGATCTCCATCTGCGCCGTGCCGTCCTCGTGGATCAGCGTGTCGAGGTCCAGCTCCTGCAATTCGCACCAGTCGTAAACGTCTTCGAACAACGGATCGAATTCGTTCGCTGCTTCAATCGAGAACGACTGGCGACCGGTTTCCGGGCGACCGGAGCGGCCAACCGGCGGTTGCAGCGGGAAGTCCGGGTCTTCGCAGCGCTTGGTCAGGTAGAACTCCATTTCTGGCGCCACGATCGGCTGCCAGCCCTTGTCGGAATAGAGTTTCAGCACCTTTTTGAGCACGTTGCGCGGCGACAGCTCGATCGGGTTGCCTTGCTTGTCGTAGGTGTCGTGGATCACCTGAGCGGTGGGCTCGATGGCCCAAGGCACCAGGAATACCGCGTTCTGGTCGGGACGGCAGATCATGTCGATGTCGGCCGGGTCGAGCAGTTCGTAATAGATGTCGTCTTCGACATAGTCGCCGGTCACGGTCTGCAACAGAACGCTCTCGGGCAGGCGCATGCCTTTCTCGGCAATGAACTTGTTGGTCGGCGAAATCTTGCCCCGGGTGATCCCGGTCAAGTCGGCGATCATGCATTCGACTTCTGTGATCTTGTGGTCTTTCAACCAATCGGTGAGCTGGTCGAGGTTGTTACTCATAAATGCCTCTTAGGCTTGGTTTCCTGACTCTTATAAGTCAGGCGTTGTTTGACGCATCGGCGTCGCGTTGTAATGCGTGCTTACGGCAGGCATCGCCAAATGCCTGGAAGATCGCAAGGTAATCCGGGTTTGAGCTTACCTGCCATTCGGGATGCCATTGCACTCCTAAAGCAAAACCCTTGCCCTGCGGGACCGAGACAGCCTCGATCAACCCGTCAGGCGCCAAGGCCTCGACGCAAAGGCCCGGCGCCAGACGTTCAACGCCCTGACCATGAATCGAATTGACCTGTATCTCGCTCGCCAGGCCCAGGCCTGCGAGCACACCACCCGGTTGAATGTGCACAGGGTGACTTGGCGCATACTGTCCTTCAAGCGGTAGGCTATCGTCTTCACGGTGATCCATGAAGGGACCGGCTTTGTGAACTTTTTGATGCAGGCTACCGCCGAACGCCACATTCATTTCCTGGAAGCCGCGGCAAATACCGAGTACGGGAATACCGGCCTCGACGGCGGCGCGGATCAACGGGAGGGTGTTGGCATCGCGTGCAGAATCATGAGCAGTGCCCGGCGCGCTGGCTGGGCCGCTATAGTGAAACGGTTCTATATTGGAAGGAGAGCCTGTAAAGAGGATGCCATCCAGACCGTCCAGAATATCGGACGGTGCCAGCAAATCGGCCAGGGACGGAAGAATCACCGGCAGGCCTTTGGCCGCTGAAGCCACGGCGCGGACGTACTTGTCGCCACTGATGTGATAAGCATGCAGACCGATCTGCTTAGAGCAGGCGGTGACGCCGATTAACGGCAGGCGAGACATGAAGCACCCCGGTATTATTGGTGTTATGGGTTTGAATCGAGCTTAGCCTTGTTCATTTTTTTACACAACACCCCCGTAAAAAATACAACACGGCCCGCTCAAGCCCGCAGGCGCTAAATGGCTCAAAGGCATAAAAACGCCCCAAAGTGCCTCAAAAAAGCCCCAAGGGTGCTTTTTTAGGGCAAAAAAGGCCTCGCTTGACTTCGGCATGCCGTTCGGGTTGACTGGAATCCGAAGAGATCAATGATTGATATTTTTAACAACAAAGGTGTTGCATCATGTCGGTACCCCCGCGTGCCGTTCAGCTTAACGAAGCGAACGCGTTCCTTAAGGAACATCCTGAGGTTCTGTACGTTGACCTTCTGATTGCGGATATGAATGGTGTGGTGCGCGGCAAGCGCATTGAACGCACCAGCCTCCATAAGGTTTACGAGAAAGGCATCAACCTGCCGGCCTCTCTATTTGCTCTGGATATCAATGGCTCGACGGTGGAAAGCACCGGCCTGGGCCTGGACATCGGCGATGCTGACCGAATCTGCTATCCAATCCCTGACACCCTGTGCAACGAGCCTTGGCAGAAGCGCCCTACCGCGCAACTGTTAATGACCATGCACGAACTTGAAGGTGAACCTTTCTTCGCGGATCCCCGTGAAGTTCTGCGACAAGTTGTTGCCAAGTTCGACGAGATGGGCCTGACCATCTGCGCCGCGTTCGAACTGGAGTTCTACCTGATTGACCAGGAGAACGTGAACGGTCGCCCACAACCGCCTCGCTCGCCGATCTCCGGCAAACGCCCGCATTCGACACAGGTTTACCTGATCGACGACCTCGACGAATACGTCGACTGCCTCCAGGACATTCTGGAAGGTGCGAAAGAGCAAGGCATCCCTGCCGACGCGATCGTCAAGGAAAGTGCCCCGGCGCAGTTCGAAGTGAACCTGCACCACGTGGCCGACCCGATCAAGGCCTGCGACTACGCGGTCCTGCTAAAACGCCTGATCAAAAACATCGCCTACGACCATGAAATGGACACCACGTTCATGGCCAAGCCTTACCCGGGCCAGGCGGGCAACGGTCTGCATGTCCACATCTCGATTCTCGATAAAGATGGCAAAAACATTTTTGCCAGTGAGGATCCCGAGCAGAACGCCGCACTGCGTCACGCGATCGGCGGTGTGCTCGAGACCCTACCGGCGCAGATGGCTTTCCTCTGCCCGAACGTCAACTCCTACCGTCGTTTCGGCGCACAGTTCTACGTGCCGAATGCTCCGTGCTGGGGCCTGGACAACCGTACTGTTGCGGTCCGTGTGCCGACCGGTTCCGCCGACGCGGTCCGTCTGGAACACCGTGTTGCCGGCGCCGATGCCAACCCGTACCTGCTGATGGCTTCGGTTCTGGCAGGCGTGCACCACGGCCTGACCAACAAGATCGAGCCGGGCGCACCCGTGGAAGGCAACTCCTACGAGCAGAACGAGCAAAGCCTGCCGAACAACCTGCGCGATGCATTGCGCGAGCTGGACGACAGCGAAGTCATGGCCAAGTACATCGATCCGAAATACATCGATATCTTCGTCGCGTGTAAAGAGAGCGAGCTGGAGGAGTTCGAACACTCCATCTCCGACCTCGAGTACAACTGGTACCTGCATACCGTGTAAGCGGTTGCAGTAAAACAACGCCGCCGGCCTTACAGCTTGCGGCGTTTTTTTATGGGTTCATAAAGTTGACCGAGTTGGATTCATCGCGAGCAGGCTCGCTCCCACAGGGGGACTTTCTGTGTAAGCAGAATGTATGTTCACTGCAGATCAACTGTGGGAGCGAGCCTGCTCGCGATGGCGTCCTGGCAGACAACACACACCCCTGCTCGTACAATGCCCGCTGCCCCGCAGGAGACTTCGATGACCCGACTCGCCACCCCACGCAAACCCCGCGCTCGCAGCCAGGCCCGGATCGATTCAATACTCGATGCCGCCCGCACGCTGCTGGCCGCCGAGGGCGTGGCCAGTCTGTCGATCTATAGCGTCGCCGAACGCGCGGAGATCCCGCCCTCCTCCGTCTACCACTTCTTTGCCAGCGTCCCGGCGCTGCTCGAAGCCCTGACGGCCGACGTCCACGCTGCGTTCCGTGCCTGTCTGCAAGCGCCCATCGACCATGAAGCCCTCAACGGCTGGCGCGATCTGTCGCGACTGGTGGAACAACGCATGCTCGCGATCTACAGCGAAGACGCCGCCGCCCGCCAGCTCATTCTTGCCCAGCATGGGCTGACCGAAGTCACCCAGGCCGACCGTCAGCACGACATCGAACTCGGCGACCTGATGCATAAACTCTTCGATCATCACTTCGAGTTGCCGAAGCTTCCGACCGATGTCGATGTGTTCGCGCTGGCCATGGAGCTCGGCGACCGCGTCTATGCGCGCTCGGTGCAACAACACGGACAGATCACCCCACGCATGGCTGAGGAAGGGATGCGGGTATTCGACGCCTACCTGGGCCTGTATTTGCCGCCCTACCTGTCCAAGCGCGACGCATAACGCAACGAGGTATTCATGGCGAACGTTCCAGACAACTACCATGGCGTGTGGCAGCGACGCCTGATCAAGTTCCAGTCGGGGCGCGTCGACAGTGAAACGGCCGTGTACTGGCTGCAAACCCCGCGTTTGTTTGCCGACCTGCGCATTCCGCCTGCCCCGCTTCCAGCCTTGCCACTGGAACAGCTGAATCACGCTGATTTGCTGACCCTGAGCGAGCAAAAAGGCTTCGCCGGCGTAACCGAGGTCAACGGCGACATTTGCCAGTGGCACCGCAAACTCGACTACCAGCCCGTCAGCACTGAAGAAGACATCGGGCGCATGCATTTTGAAACCAGCGAACGCCTGATCGAAACCGCACTGGACGACAGCTACTACGAGATCTGGGAGCGGCTGCCGGACTCTCGCGGCACCTGTCGCGGTCAGTGGTTGCAGGCGATCGATGATCCGGCGCGCGTTGCCTGCCTGGTGCTGGCCGGTGACTACTTTCTGTTCGCCGCCAGCCGCGCCGTTGCGCTGCCACCTGGTGGACATCTGCGCGAACACATCGACTTGGCCACCGCACAGGAACGGCTCGCCTGCGAACTTTCCTTTGGCCGTCACCACGCCGGACAAACCCCGTGGCACATCGACTATTCCACACTGCCGATGCAGGTCGGCCAGCCACTGTTGCCGGCAGACATCGATCCAAACGCCAGTGAGTTATTCAGCGACCCACGCCTGCTGTCTTCACTCGGCACCTGCGCGCCCGCCGCCGGTTGGCGCTGCGCACCCGAGCCCTGAACACCCGCGCACAAAAAACCCCGAAGGGTTCAAACCCTTCGGGGTTGTGTGCAATGCACGCGCTTACAACTTGGCGATCGACACCTCGGTGGATTTCACAAACGCGATCACTTCGCTGCCGACCACCAGTTCCAACTCTTTCACCGAGCGAGTGGTGATCACCGAGGTGACGATGCCGGAAGCGGTCTGCACGTCGATTTCGGACAGCACGTCGCCGAGTACGATTTCCTTGATGGAGCCTTTGAACTGGTTGCGAACGTTGATGGCTTTGATCGTCATGATGTTGATTCCTGTCGTTGGATAAGGCTTGAGTTATTGAGCCCAACGCAATTGCGTAGGCAATGGTGAAACAGGTTCCGGTGCCGGCGGTTCGCCGGGCAACGCCAGCACGCGATTGAGGACTTCGGTTTCCAGCGCCGCCAGCCGATGGGAGCCACGAACCCGGGGGCGCGGCAGCTCATCGTGCAGGTCGAGGCCGACTTCGCCCTCTTCGATCAGGATCACCCGATCGGCAATCGCCACCGCTTCACTGACATCGTGGGTGACCAGCAACACGGTGAAACCGTGCTTCTGCCAGAGCCGTTCGATCAGCTGCTGCATTTCAATTCGGGTCAGTGCATCCAGCGCGCCCAGCGGTTCGTCCAGCAACAGCAAACGCGGTTGATGGATCAGCGCGCGGGCCAGGGCCACACGCTGCTTTTGTCCGCCGGACAAGGCGGCCGGCCATTCATTGGCGCGGTCGGCCAGACCGACCGACTCCAAGGCTTCCAGCGCTTGTGGCCGCCAATTGCCCTTGAGCCCGAGACCGACGTTGTCGATGACCTTTTTCCATGGCAGCAGGCGTGCTTCCTGGAACATCAATCGGGTGTCTTCCCGCGCCTCACTCAGCGGTGCGGAGCCGGCGAGCAGTTCACCGCCCGTGGGTTTGTCGAGACCGGCGAGCAAGCGCAGCAAGGTACTTTTGCCGCAACCGCTACGACCGACCACGGCGACAAACTGACCGGCCGGGATGTGCAGGTCGATCTCGCGCAGCACTTGCCGCGCGCCGAAGGTTTTTTGCAGCTTGCGCACTGCCAGCGGAATCCCGCGCAGCAGGCGTGGAGGTTGTTGAGCCGTCATGCCGCACCTCCTTTAACAACCTGATAGGCCGGGTGCCAGCGCAACCACACGCGTTCAAGTCCACGGGCCGCGAGGTCGGCGAGTTTGCCGAGTACCGCGTACATCAGAATTGCCAATACCACTACGTCGGTCTGCAAGAACTCCCGGGCATTCATTGCCAGGTAGCCGATGCCGGAGCTGGCGGAAATGGTTTCCGCGACGATCAACGTCAGCCACATGAAGCCCAGCGCGAACCGCACACCGACCAGAATCGAAGGCAGCGCGCCCGGCAGAATCACCTGACGGAACAGGCTGAAACCGGACAAGCCATAACTGCGGGACATTTCCACCAGCGCCGGATCGACGTTGCGGATGCCGTGATAGGTGTTGAGGTATATCGGGAACAACGTGCCCAGCGCCACCAGGAAAATCTTCGCCGACTCATCGATGCCGAACCACAGGATCACCAGTGGAATCAGCGCCAGGTGCGGCACGTTGCGGATCATCTGCACCGAACTGTCGAGCAGGCGTTCGCCCCATTTCGACAAGCCGGTGATGAAGCCCAGGGTCAGGCCGATGCTGCCGCCGATGGCGAAGCCCAACGCTGCGCGCCAGCCGCTGATCGCCAGGTGCGTCCAGATTTCGCCGCTGCGCACCAGGCTGACGCCGGCTTCGATGACGGCGATTGGCGCCGGCAGAATCCGTGTCGACAACCAGCCCGCCGACACCGACAACTGCCACACCGCCAGCAGCAAAACAGGCAACGCCCAAGGCGCGAGGCTATGGATAAGTTTCTTCATGACGCGCCTCAGCTCTGCGACGCGGCTTTGGGGAGGATGTCGTTGGCGACCATCTCACCAAACGGGCTGACATAACCGGCGCTTTTCGGCAGTTCCGGACGCTCGATATCGAGGTGCGGGAACAGCAATTCGGCGACGCGGTAAGACTCTTCCAGGTGTGGGTAACCGGAGAAGATGAACGTGTCGATGCCCAGGTCCGCGTATTCCTTCACGCGAGCGGCCACGGTCGGACCGTCGCCCACCAATGCTGTACCAGCACCGCCACGCACCAGACCGACACCGGCCCACAGGTTGGGGCTGACTTCCAGGTTGTCACGGCTGCCGCCATGCAGCGCCGCCATGCGTTGCTGACCGACCGAGTCGAAGCGCGCCAGAGAAGCCTGGGCGCGAGCGATGGTGTCGTCGTCCAGGTGAGAGATCAGCCGATCCGCCGCTTGCCAGGCTTCGGCATTGGTTTCACGAACGATCACATGCAGACGAATCCCGAAGCGCACGGTGCGACCGAGCTTCGCGGCTTTGGCGCGCACTTGCTCGATCTTCTCGGCAACGGCGGCCGGCGGTTCGCCCCAGGTCAGGACCATTTCGACCTGCTCTGCCGCGAGGTCTAGCGCCGCTTCCGAAGAACCGCCGAAGTACAGCGGCGGACGCGGTTGCTGGATCGGCGGGTAGAGCAGTTTGGCGCCCTTCACGCTGATGTGCTGACCGTCGTAATCGACGGTCTCGCCTTCCAGCACGCGGCGCCAGATACGGGTGAATTCCACCGAGGCTTGATAGCGTTCTTCATGAGTCAGGAACAAACCGTCGCCGGCCAATTCCTCCGGATCACCGCCGGTGACCAGGTTGAACAGCGCACGACCGCCGGACAGGCGATCCAGCGTCGCAGCCTGACGCGCTGCCACCGTCGGGGAAATGATCCCGGGGCGCAGGGCGACGAGGAATTTCAAACGCTGGGTCACTGGGATCAGCGACGCGGCCACCAGCCACGAATCTTCGCAAGAGCGACCCGTAGGAATCAGCACCCCGCCGAAGCCCAGACGATCCGCCGCTTGCGCGACTTGTTGCAGATAACCGTGGTCGACGGCGCGAGCGCCTTCGGTGGTGCCAAGGTAATGGCCGTCACCGTGGGTAGGCAGGAACCAGAAGATATTGAGGCTCATGGAGTGGTCTCCTTAGGGATTCGAATTACTGAGCTTTGGCAACGGCCGCAGGAGGCGTCCAGATCACGTCTTTGATGCTCAACTGTTTCGGGATCAGCTTGAGCTGGTAGAAGCTGTCGGCGATTTTCTGTTGCGCGGCGACCACCTCAGGCGTGAGGAACAGCGCGCCGTAGCCTTGGCGTTTCACCGACGTCAGGGTGATGTCCGCCGGCAGGCCGAGCAGTGGCGAGACTTGTTTGGTCACGTCTTCGGGGTTGGCCTTGGACCATTCGCCCACGGCGCGCACTTCTTCCACGAGGGTCTTGATCACCTCAGGATTTTTCTGCGCATAAGGCTTGGTCGCGAGGTAGAACTGATGGTTGTCGACGATGCCTTGGCCATCACGCAGAGTGCGTGCCTGCAACTGTTGTTCGGCGGCGGCCTGGTACGGGTCCCAGATCACCCAGGCATCGACGCTGCCACGTTCGAACGCAGCGCGGGCATCGGCCGGCGGCAGGAATACGGTCTGAATGTCGGTGTATTTGAGGCCGGCATCTTCCAGTGCGCGGACCAGCAGGTAGTGAACGTTGGAGCCTTTGTTCAGGACGACTTTCTTGCCCTTGAGCTCCTGCACCGATTTGATCGGCGAGTCCTTCGGCACCAGGATCGCTTCGCTGTGCGGCGCTGGCGGTTCGTAGGCGACATAGAGCAGATCGGCGCCGGCGGCTTGAGCGAATACCGGTGGCGTTTCACCCGTAACGCCAAAGTCGATGGAGCCGACGTTCAGGCCTTCGAGCAGTTGCGGGCCGCCGGGGAATTCAGTCCATCGCACGTCCACGCCTTGGGCGGCGAGGCGTTTTTCGAGTGTGCCTTTGGCTTTGAGCAGCACCAGCGTGCCGTATTTTTGATAACCGATCCGAAGCGTCTCGGCTTGAGCTTGAGTAATGGCGCCGAAGGTTACAGCCGCAGCAAACAGAGCGACCAGACCACGACGCAAAATGACAGTGCGCATGGCGCTCTCCTTTTTGCAGTTGGGTTTTGGCTGCACCTGCTTGGCCGTTGGCGGCTGAGTAAGGTGAGTACTTCAAATTGGGGGTAAGGCTTAAATGCTCCAGCGAGCACTCAACAAACGTTCGTTCAACAGGTTCGGATCGATCGGCTTGGGCCGTCGGGCCATGGCGCTGAAAAACAGCTCCAGCGATTCATTCAGTCGTTCTTCCAGCTCCGGTGCCAACTGCGCCTGGACGCTGCCCTCGCCGTAAGCGATCTGGCTGTCTACGGCAAAAATCCCGTGGAGCATTTCCTGGGCTTTCAACGCCGACAATACCGGCTTGAGCGCGTAATCAACCGCCAGCATGTGGGCGATGCTGCCACCGGTGGCCATTGGCAACACCACTTTGTGGGCCAGGGCGCGTTCGGGCAGCAGGTCCAGCACGGTTTTCAATGCGCCGGAGAATGAAGCTTTGTAGACCGGCGTTGCGATCAGCAGGCCGTCGGCGTTTTCAATCTGTTGCAGCAGGTCGATCACCTTCGGGCTGTCGAAGCGTGCATGCAGCAAGTCTTCGGCCGGGAAGTCCCGCACCTGGTAACTCACCACTTCCACACCTTGCTCCTGCAACCAGCGTTGGGAGCGCTCCAGCAGCACCCCGGAACGGGAGCGTTGGCTGGGACTGCCACCGAGTGAGACGACCAGCATTCAGACGATTCCTTGAACGGTGTTGGCGATTCGCGGCTTGCGATCTCGCTTTGATGGAAGTGACCTTAACAGGTGATTGTTATATCCATAAATCATATTTATTCATTTGGTTATTCGTTAAAGTTCTATATGAAATGGCTTTTTCCGGTCAAAAAAAAGGCCGTAAAAACGGCCTGAAATCCCCTGCTTTATGTATACGGTTCCCCGCCCTTGTAGGAGCAAGGCTTGCCCGCGATGGCGTCATCCCTGACGCCAGAAATACCGAGTCGTTCTCATCGCGGGCAAGCCTTGCTCCTACAGGGATGGTTATCTCAAATCAACGATTCGGCTGTGGTGTCAGACGCAGGTACGGTTTCACCGCGCGATAGCCCTTGGGAAAGCGTTTGTTGATTTCGTCTTCGTCCTTGAGTGACGGCACGATCACCACTTCATCACCGTCCTGCCAGTTGGCCGGGGTGGCCACCTTGTAGTTGTCGGTGAGTTGCAGCGAGTCGATCACTCGCAGAATTTCATGGAAGTTACGGCCGGTGCTCGCCGGGTAGGTGATGGTCAGCCGAACCTTTTTGTTCGGGTCGATCACGAACAGCGATCGCACGGTCAGGGTGTCGTTGGCATTTGGATGGATCAGGTCGTAGAGGTCCGAAACCTTGCGGTCGGCGTCGGCCAGGATCGGGAAGTTGACCAAGGTGTTCTGGGTTTCGTTGATGTCTTCGATCCACTTGTGGTGCGAATCCACCGGATCAACCGACAGGGCAATAGCTTTCACACCGCGCTGCGCAAACTCGTCCTTGAGCTTGGCAGTGAAGCCCAACTCGGTGGTGCACACCGGGGTGAAGTCCGCCGGATGGGAAAACAGCACGCCCCAGCTATCGCCCAGCCATTCGTGGAAACGGAGGGTGCCGGCGCTGGAATCCTGTTCGAAGTCGGGGGCGATATCGCCCAGTCTGAGGCTCATGGTGCTGCTCCTGGTGAGTGCTTGTTGAGGTCAACTGTGCCTGCATTTCTTATTCATTAAAAAGAATAAATATCGATTTGTTTAGATCGTAAATGAATATTAAAAATGTGTTCACTGGACCTCCGCAACGGTCAGGACGACTATCACCCACAAGGTTCGAGAAGGCCTTGAGTTGCTGCACAAAGAGGGAAATGTCGAGGAGGGTTTACGGGGGTGAGCCTGACTTGAAAACGCAAAAGCCCCGCCCGGCGAGATGCCGGGCGGGGCTTTTTTTTCAGCGGTTACGCGAGCGCTATTACAGCAGCGGGATCGAGTAGCTGACGATCAGGCGGTTTTCGTCCTGGTCGCGTTGGCCCGGGATGTTGGTGCGCCATGTAGCGTTTTTCCACATCAGGCCAACGTTTTTCAACGGGCCTTCCGGTACAACGTAACCAACAGTCAGATCGCGTTCCCATTCGGAGCTATCAGTGCTCGCTGGGGAACGGGTATCGATGTTGTCGCCATGCAAGTAAACCATACCGGCGGTCAAGCCAGGCACGCCAACCTTGGCGAAGTCATACGAGTAGCGTGCCTGCCAGGTACGTTCACCGGCACGGGCAAACTTGGCGATCTGGCTGTCGGTAGTCAGGTAAGCCGACGAGCCGTCACCCTGGTTCAACCAAGGGAAGTCGCTGCTGCCGTTGCTGACCTGATAGCCGCCGCCGAAGGTGTGGCCGGCAACGGTATATAGAAACAGGCCGCTATACAGGTTGTTGTCGACCTTACCTTTACCGTTGCCGGTGCTGTTGTAGTTACCGTTGCTGTAATAGGCCGGAGTGTTGCTATTCAGACCGTCATCGGAGCTGTTGAAATAACGCAGGTCAGACTTCAACACGCCCGGACCGATCGACCAGTTGTGCACCAGACCCAGGAAGTGCTGCTTGTAGAAGTCTTCCAGATTGCCGTAGTAGTACTGGGCAGTCAGGTCTTTGGTGATCTTGTAGTCGCCACCGGCGTAGATGAACTTGTTGCTGTTGGCGGTACGCGCGGAAGCGCCGCCGATAGACATTTGTTCATTGTTGCTGGAGTTACGACCTTTGACGTGCTCGATCTGACCGCCGATCAAAGTCAGGTCCTTGATTTCGCCCGAAGTGATCTGACCGCCCTGGAAGGTTTGTGGCAGCAGACGACCGTCGTTGGTCACGATAACCGGCAGTTTTGGCTGCAGGGTACCCAGCTTCAGTTCAGTCTGGGAAATCTTGGCTTTGGCAGTCAGGCCCAGGCTGGAGAAGTTATCAACCGCTTCGCCGTTGGATTCGCTTGGGAAAACGGTGCCGCCATAAGCGCTACCAGGGCTGCCATTGGCGTTAACGTTGCCATTAGTGCCGCCGCCCGAATCCAGACGTACACCCAGCAGGCCGATAGCATCGATACCGAAGCCGACGGTGCCTTGGGTGTAGCCGGAGATGAAGCGCAGGTCGAAGCCTTGGCCCCATTCTTCGTTTCTGCTTGGATCGGCAGCACCGCTACGGTTATCGGTGTTGATGTAGAAGTTACGCAGCCCCAAAGTAGCTTTGCTGTCTTCGATGAAACCGGCGGCGCCTGCCTGCTGCGCCATAACCCCTACGGCCACAGCCAGGGCCAAGGTGGACTTGTTCATTTGTTTCGCTCCTATCGTTTCTAATTCTTTAGGTCCTGGGTCGAATGCCCTGGATCCTGAAAATGCTCGGTGAGTGCCAGACCGTGTGACTACAGCGATGGCCTGCCCCTGTGATTTTGGCCCGCATAATAAACACAAAAAGAATTATTTCATTATTTTTCATGCCATTCAGGAATATAGCTTCGCGCTATTACGCTGAGTCGGGACACAAGGTATCGGCTCATAAGCCAACCACTTTAGGTGTTTGGCCTAAAAGCTAAAAAGAATAAAAAATTACTAAGCAAGCTCTATTTGGAATATGTAAATCACAAAAAAAAGCCTCGCTAGCGGGCGAGACTTTTTCTAATGGTTTTTACAGGAAGCTGTAGGTGTAATTGAGGATCAGACGGGTCTGGTCCTTGTCGGCAATGCCGGCTGCGTCGCCACGGTAAACGCCATGACGCACCGTTGCACCCAAGCCTTTGAGCGCGCCTTGCTGAATGGTGTAGTCCACCCGCATGTCGCGTTCCCACTCGGACGCATCGCTGCCACCGGTTGCGGATTTGATGTTTTCGCCCTTCAAGTAAGCCACGGACGCTTTCAGACCCGGCACACCCGCAGCGGCGAAATCGTAGGAGTATTGACCGAAGGTGGTGTTTTCACCGGCACGGACAAAACCGTTGATCATGGCATCGGTGAACAGATAGAAGCTCGCGCCTCCGTTCGCTTCCGGACGACCATTGCCATCAACCACGTTGCCCTGGTTCAGGTAGACGAAACCGCCGTCATCGCTGACGCGCTGGTGACCGAGCAAGAAGGCATTGCCACCCAGGGTGTAGGTGAACATGGCGCTCCAGGTCTTGTTATCGACCTCGCCCGGAGTCTTGGCGAAACCACCGTTGTTGTTGAAGCGGTAACCGGGGTCGCCGTTCTTGCCATCGGAGCTGCTGTCAAAATAGCGCAGGTCTGTCTTGAAGGACTGTTTGGCGTCGATCGGGTAAACGTGAATCAAGCCAAGGAAATCCTGCTTGTAGTAATCCTTCAGATTCGAGTGGTAGTACTGCAGGGTCAGGTCCTTGGTGACCTTCCAGTCAGCACCGGCGTAACGGAACTGGTTGCTGTCCTGAGTACCGCCAGCCACGGCCAGGCCGGTGGAGTTTGAAGAGGCGCGACCCGCCGAGTGCTCCAACTGACCCACGTTGAGGGTCACGTTGTCGATTTCCTTCGAGGTGACGGTGCCACCGTCAAAGGTCTGTGGCAGCAGGCGGCTGTCGTTTGCTACCAGAATCGGCATGTTCGGTTGCAGAGCACCGCCCAGGTGGGCCTCGGTCTTCGAGAAGCGGGCCTTTACGTTAGCCGCCGCACGGCTCCACTCGTGCACAGCCGAACCATCGGTGTCACTTGGGAAGAACGTGTTGTTGTTGGCTGGATGGTGACCTTTGCCGCCGTCCAGATGGATACCCACGAGAGCCTGGGCGTCGATACCGAAGCCGACCGTACCTTGGGTGAAACCGGACAGGTAATCGAACTTGAGGCCTTCAGCGGTCTCTCTCTGATCCGAGCCACCGGCATCGCGGTTATCGTCGTTGTAATACATGGTGCGAGAACTGACGGAAGCTTTGCTGTCTTCAATGAAACCGGCGGCGCCTGCCTGCTGCGCCAAAACTCCGACGGCCACAGCCACGCCCAGAGCCAAGGTGGACTTGTTCATTGTTCACTCCTCTCGTTTCTAATTCTTGTGTTCCTGGTCCTGGGTCATATGCCCGGGCTCCTAAGATCCGCGATTAGCGCCAGACCGTGACTCACAAGTCAATCGTAACTATGTGTGTCTACGACCATGGTCTAACCCCCAACAAATTCCTTCCTTACCGGGCCATAAACCCAAAAAGAATCACCCAATTCTTTTTCATGCCGTTTAGGAATTTAGCGCCGCACCACTCCTTGAGCCGGGACACGGGCGCCGGCTCATAAGCTAATTCCTAAAGGGTATTTATTAGCCTTTTTTTAGATCGATTAGCTTTGATGCAATTCACGATCAATCCCTATCGAAAGGCAGCGCCATGACGACGAAACGCGCACTATCCGGCCCAATTGTTACAGTTTGTGTGTCGCTAATAATTTCCTTTAGCGCTCACGCGGCGAACCTCACGATCGGTTATCAAACCGGCATCGACCCCAGCAAAGTCCCCCAGGCAGACGGACTGTACGAGAAAACCCTAGGCCAGAAAATTGACTGGCGTCGTTTCAATAGCGGCCCGGAAGTGGTTACTGCCATTGCTTCTGGCGATGTACAGATTGGCAATCTCGGCTCCAGTCCGCTGGCAGCCGCTGCTTCGCGCAATCTGCCCATCGTTGCGTTCATTGTTTCCGCCCAGATCAACGCCGCTGAAGCCCTCGTGGTACGCAACGGCAGTGGCATTGATAAACCGGAAGATCTGATCGGCAAGACCATCGCCACACCTTTCGTTTCAACCTCACACTACAGTTTGCTGGGTGCGCTGAAGCACTGGGGCCTGGATGCATCGAAAGTCAAAGTGGTGAACTTGCAACCGGCAGAAATCGCAGCGGCGTGGAAGCGGGGTGATATTGACGGTGCGTTTGTCTGGTCACCCGCGCTGGGGGAAATTCGCAAGACTGGCAAGACTTTGACCGACGCTGCACAGGTCGGCCAATGGGGTGCGCCGACCTTCGAAGTCTGGGTCGCGCGCAAGGATTACGCCGAGAAGCACCCAGAGGTTGTGGCCAAATTCGCCAAGGTCACGCTGGACTCGTTCGCCGACTATGCCGCGCATAAGGACAGCTGGACTGCTGACTCGGTACCGGTACAAAAAATCGCCAAACTGACCGGTGCCAATGCCATCGATGTGCCGGAGTTGCTCGCCGGTTCCACGTTCCCGGATGCGAAAGCCCAACAGACCACCGCGCTGCTGGACGGCGGCACGGCCAAGGCGATTGGTGAAACGGCGAAGTTCTTGAAGGAACAAGGGAAGGTTGAAACGGTGCTGCCGGACTATTCACCGTATGTCAGCGCGAAGTACGTCACTGAATAACGCCCCGCCCCTGTAGGAGCGAGCGGTGCGGCGATCCGACTTGCCCGCGAAGCAGACGACACGATTTATAGGTTGTCCTTGATGACGCCTTCGCGGGCAAGCCTCGCTCCTACGGAGGGCATAGCCGTATTAGAGGGTTTTTTCGAAGATCTTCGAATTACGCTGATAGTTGTACAGCGACGCCCGCGCCGACGGCAGACGCTCAACACTGCTCGGCACAAACCCACGCTCGCGAAACCAGTGAGCGGTCCGGGTCGTCAGTACGAACAAGGTTTTCAGCCCCTGCGCCCGGGCGCGGGTTTCGATGCGCTCCAGCAGTTCATCACCACGACCGCCATGGCGATACTCCGGGTTCACCGCCAGACACGCCAACTCCCCCGCATCCGAATCAGCAATCTGATACAGCGCCGCACACGCGATGATCATGCCTTCGCGCTCGACCACACTGAACTGCTCGATCTCACGCTCCAGCACCTCGCGGGAACGCCGCACCAGAATGCCCTGCTCTTCCAGCGGGCTGATCAAATCCAGCAAACCACCGACGTCTTCGATCGCCGCTTCGCGCACAACCTCGAATTGCTCCTGGGCCACCAGCGTACCGCCACCGTCGCGGGTGAACAGTTCGGTCAGCAGCGCGCCGTCTTCGGCGTAGCTGACGATATGACTGCGAGCCACACCGCCGCGACAGGCCTCAGCCGCCGCATCCAACAGCTCTGCCTGATAGTTGCTGCCCAGACGCTGCAAATGCGCCGGCACTTGTTGCGGACGCAACTCACGAACCAGGCGACCGTTTTCATCGATCAAACCCAGGTCGGCGCCAAACAACAGCAGCTTGTCCGCCCCCAGATCGATGGCCGCGCGAGTGGCGACGTCTTCGCAGGCGAGGTTGAAAATCTCACCGGTCGGCGAGTAACCCAGTGGCGACAACAGCACGATGGAACGCTCATCCAGCAGGCGATTGATGCCCTTGCGGTCCACCCGACGCACTTCGCCGGTGTGGTGATAGTCGACGCCTTCGAGCACGCCGATCGGCCGCGCCGTGACCAGGTTGCCGCTGGCAACCCGCAGACGCGAGCCCTGCATTGGCGATGAAGCCATGTCCATCGACAGCCGCGCTTCGATGGCGATACGCAGCTGGCCCACCGCATCGATCACACACTCCAGCGTCGCGGCATCGGTGATGCGCATGCCGTGGTGGTAATGCGGGGTCAGGCCGCGCGTAGCCAGGCGGGTTTCAATTTGCGGACGGGAACCGTGAACCAGCACCAATCGCACGCCCAGACTGTGCAACAGCACCAGGTCGTGGACGATATTGCCGAAGTTCGGGTGCTCCACGCCGTCGCCGGGCAGCATGACGACGAAGGTGCAATCACGGTGGGCATTGATGTAAGGCGAAGCGTGACGAAGCCAATTAACGTATTCGGGCATGAACCTGGGCCTGTAATAAATAGCAGCCAAAAAATGGGCGAAACAGAAAAACGCACAGCGGGCTGATGGTTATCGTCGGAACAGGCTTGGCGACACGCGCGCTCTCCTCATGAATACGGGTTTGGACATTGGCAATTTATAATGCACAAACCCTGTAGGAGCCGAGCTTGGTCCGGGCGGCGTTCCGACGATAGCGGTGGGCCAGCCAACATTAATGTTGAATGTAATGCCGTCATCGTCGGAACGCCGCCCGGACCAAGCTCAGCTCCTACAAGGATTGCATTGCGGCCGGTGTCAGACAGTAATGTTGAATCAGTTGACGTAATAGATGCACCGTAGGCTGCAAACGTGACATTTCGAGGTATTCCCCCGGTTGGTGCGCACAGGCGATGTCGCCAGGGCCGAGCACCAGGGTTTCGCAGCCAAGGCTCTGAAGATAAGGTGCTTCGGTGCCGAACGCCACTGCTTCGGCACGATGACCGGTGAGCTTTTCCGCGACCCGGACCAATTCTGCGTCCTCGGCCTGCTCGAACGGCGGCACTTCGGGGAACAGCGGCGCGTAATCAATCTTTACCTTATGCCACTCGGCAATGGGCTTGAGCTTCTGCAGAATCTCCGCGCGCAGGGCATTGGGGTCCATGCCCGGCAACGGACGCAGATCAAACTCCAGCGAACACTGGCCGCAAATGCGGTTGGGGTTATCGCCGCCATGAATACAGCCGAAATTCAGGGTCGGCGTCGGCACGCTGAACTGTGGATTACGGAACTCACGCTGCCACGCCAACCGCAAACCGCGCAGCTCACCGATGGCGTCGTGCATGGCTTCGAGGGCGCTGTGGCCGAGGCGCGGATCCGAGGAGTGGCCGCTCTGACCGAGGATGTCGATGCGCTCCATCATGATGCCTTTGTGCATGCGGATCGGCTTGAGCCCGGTCGGCTCGCCGATCACCGCCGCACGACCGAGCGGACGCCCGGCTTCGGCCAAGGCACGAGCGCCGGACATCGAGCTTTCTTCATCACAGGTGGCAAGGATCAACAGCGGTTGCTTGAACGGCTGATCGAGCAGAGGAATGACGGCTTCGATGGCCAGGGCGAAAAAGCCCTTCATGTCGCAACTGCCCAGACCCACCCAACGGCCATCGACTTCGGTCAGCTTCAGCGGATCGGTCTGCCACAACGCACCATCGAACGGCACCGTGTCACTGTGACCGGCCAGCACCAGGCCACCGGGGCCGGAACCAAAACTGGCCAGCAGATTGAATTTGCCGGGGCTGACCTGCTGGATATCACAGGCAAAACCCAGATCGCCGAGCCACGTCGCCAGCAAATCAATCACCGGACGGTTGCTTTGATCGAGTCTGGCCTGCGTACAGCTGACGGACGGCGCAGCGATCAGCGCAGCGAACTGATCTTTCATGGACGGCAAAGGCATCGCTGACTCCCAACTCCCTATTTGAACTCCATCATAGAACCATCCGGCGACAGGAATAAACCGTCGCGGCGCGTAGGACGGAGAGTCCTGTACACTGCACGACCTTGGCAGCCACACATTCCCCCGGCTGCGCTCCCGATCCTGGATTTTCCGGCCATGCAGAAAGAAACCGAAATCAAACTCCGCGTCAGCCGAGAAACTCTCGCTGCCCTGCGCGAGCACCCGCTCCTGAAAAAACGCAACAAAAGTGGCTGGGAACGCCGTGAGTTGATGAATCAGTACTTCGACACGCCTGAGCGCGACCTGGCCCGCGCCAAGGTTGCCCTGCGCCTGCGCCGCGATGGCGAAGAAGTGATTCAGACCCTCAAGACCCGCGGCCAGAGCGTTGCCGGTTTGTCCGAGCGTAACGAATACGACTGGAACCTGCCCAAAGCCAAGCTCGACGTGAAGAAACTCGACGGCGAATGCTGGCCTGAAGAGTTGGCCGAGCTGGACAAGAAAACCCTGAAGCCGATCTTCACCACCGATTTCGTCCGCGAACGCGCTGAAATCGCCTGGGGCCGTGGCAAGACCAAAGTGGTCATCGAAGCTGCGCTGGACCTCGGCCACGTGGTGGTCGGCAAGCAGAAAGAAGAAATCTGCGAACTGGAACTGGAACTTCGCGAAGGCGAGCCGGCCGCTCTGCTGGAACTGGCCGCCGAACTGGCCGCGACTCTCGCCCTGATGCCGTGTGACATCAGCAAGGCCGAGCGCGGTTATCGCTTGTACGACGCCAACAGCTATTCATTGAGCCTGCCAGCGCCACAGATCACCGCCGAAATGCCGCTGGACGACGCTTTCGCCGCGCTGAGCTGGCACTTGCTGAGCAGCAGCCAGCGTCTGGCCGAGCAGTATCGTTTCAACGGTCACTGGCGCCTGTTGCAGGACTGGGTCGAAAACCTGGCTGAATTGCGCGCGCTGCTGAGTAGCCTGGGCCAAGCCGCGCCACGTCAATCGACGCACGATCTGCGCGTCGCGCTGGATGCCTTGCTCGAAGACTGGCGTCCGCTGGTGCAAGCCGGTGTCGACGACGAAGACGTGCGCAAAGCCGCGCCGGAGCAGTTCCTCGAAGAACTGGAAGATCCGCGTTGGGGCTTGTTCTCGCTGAACACTTCGCGCTGGTTGCTGGCCCGCACTTGGGCGGCTGATCGCAACGTCCGTGGCAATCGCCAGGGCGCTGCGCAATTGGGCAGCTGGTTGCCGCGTTTGCTGGGTGAGGAAGCGACTTCCCTGCAACTGCAGCGTTACCAGCAACAACCAGAAGACCTGGCCGAGCAACTGCCGCGCATCGAGCGCATCCAGGCCTGGCTGCACCACGCCCGCAGCGTGCTGGACATCCCGGAAATGGATCGCCTGTACGGTGAGCTGAAACAGCTTGCTCAATTGGCGAACGAGCCGATCACCGATGAATCGCTGGATGCGCGCAAGCAGCAGGCGATTGCGGTGTATCAGAATCGTGCGTGGAAGATGCTGCTGCGTATGTAAGGACGCCATCGCGGGCAAGCCTTGCTCCTACAGGTTTTTCGTCAAACCCAATTGGGAGACCGACTCAAATCCTGTAGGAGCAAGGCTTGCCCGCGATGAGGCCAGCCCATTCACCGCAAAGCTTCAGACCGGCAAACTCGTCGTGGATTTGATTTCCGACAACGCCACGATCGAGTTCACCTCCTGAATCCCCGGCACCATCGACAGCTTCTCGAAGAAAAACCGCTCATACGCCTCGATGTCCGCCGTCACAATCCTCAGCAAGAAATCCACCGACCCCATCAGCACATAACATTCCAGCACTTCGGGAAAGCCGCGAATCGCCTCGGTGAATTCGGTGAAGTTCGAACGCCCGTGAGCGTTGAGTTTGATTTCGGCAAAGATCTGCGTGTTCAGCCCGATTTTCTTCCGGTCGAGCAAGGTTACCTGTCCACGAATGATCCCCTCCTCCTTCATTCGCTGAATCCGCCGCCAGCACGGCGACTGCGACAACCCCACCTGTTCCGCAATCTGCGCACTGGAAAGCGAAGCGTCCTCTTGCAGCAACGCGAGAATCTTGCGGTCGTAGCCATCCAGCTCGCTATGCATAAAAAAACCTTTAATTGATAACTTACCGAATCAAGCAATTCAAACAATCGCCAATAAGCCCAATCATAGATAAGAAATGCCCGGCACCGAATGTAAAAATTCCTCCACTGATTTTGGAGACCGACCATGCCGCATCTAGAAGCCGTCAACACCCCGCGCACCCGCGCCGATGTCTGGAACGTCAGCAACGCCCACTGCCGC
This sequence comes from Pseudomonas sp. LS2P72, assembly GCF_054897865.1. NCBI lineage: Bacteria > Pseudomonadati > Pseudomonadota > Gammaproteobacteria > Pseudomonadales > Pseudomonadaceae > Pseudomonas > Pseudomonas sp. LS2P72. The sequence goes on along the minus strand of NZ_CM142708.1, from coordinate 837,340 downwards.
GTTCACTATCAAATGCTGGCCGAGGCCGAACCGGATCTGCTGTGCCGGGCGCTCAACCTGTTCGCTTTGCAGTTTCTGACGCCGCAACAGGTCAACGTGCAGCGGATGGACGATCTACTATCGATCGACATCGTGATGGACGGCCTGAGCTGGCACCGCGCCCAGGTGATCGCGGAAAAATTACGTAACCTGATCAGCGTCTGTTCGGTTGAGCTGCAAGCGGCTGATTGCGCGTGGGATGAACCGGCTCAGGCGGCGGGCTGAAAAAACTCGACACGGCTTCGTCGGGTAGTGGCCCAACGGTCTTCGGCTCCGCGACTATCCTTTGCGAACTGTTGTTCATGAGGAGCCCGCATGTCCGTTCAACTTGCCATTCAGGACCGCTGGCTGGATCTCAATGATTTGCTGCGTGAACTGGTCGCCCAAGGTTTCATCAGCCAGGACTCGGCCGAACACGCGCTCAATGCTCGACGCCGTCACGCCGCCAATGGCCAGATGCACCCGCTGGAATTCATCGCCAGCCAACTCCTGGACGATCTCAGCCGTCCCGGCAAACACCTCGATCTGGAAAGCCTGACGCTTTGGCTGTCACAGCAGGCCGGCCAGCCTTATCTGCGTATCGACCCGCTGAAAATCAACGTGGCGGCGATTACGCCGCTGATGTCCTACGCCTTCGCCCAGCGTCACAAGATTCTTGCGGTGTCCATCGACCGCGACGCAGTCACCGTGGCCAGCGCCCAGCCCTACGTCACCGGCTGGGAAGCCGACCTGACCCACGTGCTGAAACTGCCGATCAAGCGTGTGGTGGCCAACCCGGTCGACATCCAGCGCTTCAGCGTGGAGTTCTTCCGTCTGGCCAAATCGGTCAGCGGCGCGACCAATGCCGATCAGCAACTGAACACCCTGGGCAATTTCGAACAGTTGCTCAACCTCGGCGCCAGCGACCAGGAACCGGACGCCAACGACGCGCACATTGTCAACATCGTCGACTGGTTGTTCCAGTACGCGTTCCAGCAGCGCGCCAGCGATATCCACATCGAACCGCGGCGTGAACAAGGCACAGTGCGCTTTCGCATCGACGGCGTGCTGCACAACGTCTATCAATTCCCGCCGCAAGTGACCATGGCGATCGTCAGCCGCCTGAAAAGCCTCGGGCGGATGAACGTCGCGGAAAAACGCAAACCCCAGGACGGCCGGGTGAAAACCAAGACCCCGGACGGTGGCGAAGTCGAGTTGCGGCTGTCGACATTGCCTACTGCATTTGGCGAAAAAATGGTCATGCGGATCTTCGATCCGGAAGTACTGCTCAAGAACTTTGATCAGTTGGGCTTCTCCGCCGATGACCTGCGCCGCTGGCAAGACATGACGAGCCAGCCCAACGGCATCATTCTGGTCACCGGCCCGACCGGTTCCGGCAAGACCACCACGCTCTACACCACCCTGAAAAAACTGGCGACGCCGGAGGTCAACCTCTGCACCATCGAAGACCCGATCGAAATGGTCGAGCCAGCCTTCAACCAGATGCAGGTCCAACACAACATCGACCTGACCTTTGCCGCCGGTGTGCGCGCGCTGATGCGACAGGATCCGGACATCATCATGATCGGTGAGATCCGTGATCTGGAAACCGCTGAAATGGCAATCCAGGCTGCGCTCACGGGCCACTTGGTGCTGTCGACGCTGCACACCAACGATGCGCCGAGCGCGATCAGCCGCTTACTGGAGCTGGGCGTGCCGCATTACCTGATCAAAGCCACGGTGCTCGGCGTCATGGCCCAGCGCCTGGTCCGCACCTTGTGCTCGCATTGCAAGGCGCCGCTGATGCTGGGTGAAGAAGACTGGCAAACCTTGACCCGGCCCTGGCAGGCACCGTTGCCGAACAACGCACATCGCGCCATCGGTTGCCTTGAATGCCGCGATACCGGTTACCGCGGCCGCGCCGGGGTTTACGAAATCATGCAGCTGACGGACGGCGTCAAAGCGCTGATCAGCCCCGACACCGATTTGCTGGCGGTGCGGCGTCAGGCGTTCAAGGAAGGCATGCGCAGTTTGCGATTGTCAGGGGCGCAAAAAGTCGCAGCGGGTTTCACGACCATTGAGGAGGTATTGCGGGTGACGCCACAGAGCGAACAAAAGTAGGCGCGGCCGTTATGGAACTCGATTGGGGAATTGGCAATCCAACGCCGTAGTTAACCCAGTGGAGTCACCCTATATGCGTTTCAAACTTGCTATCGCTACCATCGCCTTGTTGTCCCTTCCTGTCGGTTCGGCGATGGCCGATAGCTTTTGGCGTAACGTCATCTCATCCGGTGCGACTACCGGTTCGACCTACCTGACCTTCAAGGATCACAAGCTGATCGTTGCCGCCCAGGACGATGCCGGCAGCTTTGTCGCCAGTGACGGCGGCATTCGCGGTCCATACCTGGAGGCCGCGATGCAGAAAGTCCGCGCCGACAACCCTGGCCTGCAGGCCACGGACATGGAACTGGCGAACGCGATCCTGGCGAAGAATGCCGTCGCGTCGAATTAAGATTTACTGCTGAACAAAAATGCCGCTCTCAATGAGCGGCATTTTTTTTGAACCAGAGAAATTGCGCAGCTATTTCCTACGTAGGCTAACGCCAAAACACCGACATACAGACGAGTTTTCACCGACCTACTGATGAAAGCTCTGATATGAGCACCAGACGTGCGAACTCAAACTTTGTCGATTCGGATTACCCCACAAGCGAATCGACTCACATGAAAAAACCAGTCTTATCTTTACTTCTGCTGGCCGCCTACAGTCACGTTTCCCACGCGGAAGGCCTGTACGGCTCGTTAAAAATCCAGAGTGTCCAGCAAGACCTTGCCGGCGCCCTGCTCACAAGTCCCAGGGTGAACAACCGTATCGTCAGTCCGGAGCGCAACAAAGATGTCGGAGGCTCCGTTGCGCTCGGCTATGAGTTCATAGGTGGCTGGCGCCTGGAAAGCGAGTACACCATCAAGCAGGACTCGGAGTTCAAGAGTTACTGGGCGCCATTCAACGCCAACGTTAACAACATGCAGGTCTCATCCAAGCGCCTGATGCTCAATGCCTATAAGGACTTCCCCTTGACCCAAAGCCTATCGCTGTACGCCATGGCCGGCGCAGGCGTGGCCCATATCAATTCCGAAGGCTATCAGTCCAACCCTTCACGTCGATTTGCCAACAATACCCAAAACAATTTCGCCTACACCCTGGGCGTCGGTGCAGACCTCAAACTGACCCGGCAAATTACTGTCGGCACCGGCTACCGCTATGTCGACATGGGTAAGGTTGAAACCGGCTATAACACCTTCGCCAACCGCATCAATGCGCGGGACGAACAACTAAAGGGCAAGCTTCGAGAGCAGAATCTTTACGTTGAAGCTCGGTTGTCGTTCTGATTCATGACTCAAAAAAATGCCGCTCTCCATGAGCGGCATTTTTTTGCCCGAATACAAAACGGTGTGTCAGCGGTAATCATCCACCGGGACGCAAGCGCAAAACAGGTTCCGATCGCCGTAGACGTTGTCCACCCGATTCACCACCGGCCAGTACTTATGCGCCTTGGTGTGAGCATCCGGCGTCACTGCCTGCTCGATGCTGTAGGGCCGCTCCCAAACCCCGGTGATATCCGCCAAGGTATGCGGCGAACGATTCAGCGGGTTGTCATCGGCCGGCCAGTTGCCGTTCTGCACCTCGGTGATTTCCGCGCGGATACTCAGCATCGCCCCGATAAAGCGGTCTAGCTCTGCCTTCGATTCACTTTCGGTGGGTTCCACCATCAAGGTCCCCGGCACCGGAAACGACATGGTCGGCGCATGGAATCCATAGTCCATCAGCCGCTTGGCGACGTCCTCCTCGCTGATCCCGGTCAGCGCCTTGAGTGGCCGCAGGTCAAGAATGCATTCGTGCGCCACCCGCTCGTTGCGCCCGGTGTAAAGCACCGGAAACGCCCCGGACAAGTGCTGCGCCAGGTAATTCGCGGCGAGGATCGCCACCTCACTGGCATCCGCCAATTGCGGCCCCATCATCGCGATGTACATCCAACTGATCGGCAGGATGCTCGCGCTGCCCCAGGGCGCTGCGCTGACTGCGCCGTTTTGCGCCAGCGGCCCGTCAATCGGCACCACCGGGTGATTGGCCACGAACGGCGCCAGATGCGCCCGCACACCAATCGGCCCCATGCCCGGCCCGCCGCCCCCGTGGGGAATACAGAAAGTCTTGTGCAGGTTCATGTGGGACACGTCGGCGCCGATGTCCGCCGGGCGCGCCAGTCCGACCTGAGCGTTGAGGTTGGCGCCATCCATGTAAACCTGGCCGCCGTGGCTGTGGATAACTTCGCAGATTTCGCTGATGCCTTCCTCGTATACACCGTGGGTCGAAGGGTACGTCGCCATCAGGCAGGCGAGTTTATCTCCGGCCTCTGCGGCTTTGCCTTTGAGGTCATCCAGATCAACGTTGCCCGCCTCGTCGCACTCGACGATCACCACGCGCATGCCGGCCATCTGCGCCGACGCCGGGTTGGTGCCGTGGGCCGAGGACGGGATCAGGCAGATATCCCGCGCGCCCTCATGACGACTTTCGTGATATTTACGAATCGCCAGCAACCCGGCGTACTCGCCTTGGGCCCCGGAGTTGGGTTGCATACAGATCGCATCGAAACCGGTAATCGCGCAGAGCCAGCGCTCCAGCTCCTCGATCATCAGCGAATAACCGACCGCCTGCTCTTTCGGCACAAACGGGTGCAGGTTGGCGAACTGCGGCCATGTGATCGGGATCATCTCGCTGGTAGCGTTGAGCTTCATGGTGCAAGAGCCCAGCGGGATCATCGATTGATTGAGCGCCAGGTCCTTGTTCTCCAGTTGCTTGAGGTAGCGCAGCATTTCGGTTTCGCTGTGATGGGCGCTAAACACCGGGTGGCGCAAATACGGCGAGGTACGCAGCAGACCTGCGGGAATGCCGGAAGCAAGGGTTTCAGCGTCCAGTTCGTCGACGTTCAGCCCATGATCGGAACCGAGGAACACATCAAACAACTTCGCGACAGTGGATTCGTCGGAGGTTTCGTCGAGGCTCAGCCCCAACTGCCCGCGCCCGAGGATGCGCAAATTGATCTGCGCGGCCTGGGCACTTTCGATGATTGCCGTCTGAGTACCACCGACCTCCAGCGTCAGCGTGTCGAAAAAGTGTCTGTTGAGACGGCTGATGCCGCGGCGCTCCAGGCCGGCGGCGAGGATGCTGGTCAGCCGATGGACGCGCTGGGCGATGCGTTTGAGCCCTTCAGGACCGTGGTAGACCGCATAGAAACTGGCAATGTTGGCCAGCAGCACCTGAGCGGTGCAAATGTTCGAGTTGGCTTTCTCCCGACGGATATGTTGCTCGCGGGTTTGCAGGGCCATGCGCAGGGCGACGTTGCCGCGAGCGTCCTTCGACACACCGATGATCCGCCCGGGGATCGCCCGTTTGTACTCATCGCGACTGGCAAAAAACGCCGCGTGAGGGCCGCCGTAACCCATGGGTACGCCGAAACGCTGGGATGAACCGAACACCACATCGGCGCCCAACTCCCCCGGCGGCGTCAGTAACAGCAGACTCAGCAGATCCGTTGCGACACACGCCAAGGCTTGCTGCGCATGCAGATGATCGATCAAGGGACGAAGATCGCGGATCTCGCCGTGGGTGTCGGGATATTGCAGGAGCGCGCCGAACACCTCGTGCTGTTTCAAGTTATCCACAGTGTCGATGATCAGCTCGAAGCCGAACCCTTCGGCTCGGGTCTGGACCACGGAAATGGTCTGCGGATGACAGTTTTCGTCGACGAAGAACAGATTGCTCCTGGACTTGGCGACACGCTTGGCCAGTGCCATGGCTTCCGCCGCCGCCGTGGCTTCGTCCAGCAGCGAGGCGTTGGCCAGTTCCAGGCCGGTGAGGTCGATGGTCAATTGCTGGAAATTCAGCAGCGCTTCGAGCCGGCCCTGGGCGATCTCTGGTTGATACGGCGTGTACGCGGTGTACCAACCGGGATTTTCCAGCACGTTGCGCACAATGACAGTCGGCGTAAGGGTGCCGTGGTAGCCCATGCCGATCAGGCTGGTCCAGACCTGGTTTTGCTCGGCGTAACCCCGCAGTTTGGCCAGCGCGGCTTCTTCGTCGAGCGCGGGTGGCAGGTCGAGCGGCCTGTTCAGGCGGATTCCCGGCGGCACCGTCTGCTCGATCAACTCGACCCGGCTGCCGAGACCGAGGCTGTCGAGCATCGCCTGTTGCTCGGCGGCATCGGGCCCGAGGTGGCGGCGAAGGAAGGCATTGGGGTCGCGTAACTGGCTCAAGGACGGCAACTGGGACATGACGGGCTCTCTCTTGACTGGCGCTCAACGTCGATGCAACACGGTCAAACCAGCATAGCAGTCGATGCGAACCTCTCGAAAATCAGGCGTTAATCAAGTGCCCGCGCGTTATCGTTCTTCGCGGGCAAGCCTTGCTCCTACAGGTTGTGCGGCGGTCACAAAACCCGAGGTCACCGTAATTCTGTAAGAGCAAGGCTTGCCCGCGATTTTTTGGCGCGAAGCGACAAAAACTGAAAAGCCCCGACAAGTCGGGGCTTTGGGGATGACGCTTAAGGCTTACTCGCCGATGGCGGTCTTGTAGGCATCCGGGTCGAGCAGGTTGTCCAGCTCAGACGTATCGCTTGGCTCAAGTTTGAATATCCAGCTGTCATAAGGCGCGCTGTTGAGCAGTTCCGGGTTGCTGGCCAATTCTTCGTTAACGGCAATGACTGTACCGGAAACTGGCGAGTAGATATCCGACGCGGCCTTGACCGACTCGACGACACCCGCAGCCTCACCGGCAGCGAACACTTTGCCGATTTCCGGCAGTTCAACGAACACTACGTCACCCAAGGCTTCCTGAGCATGGTCTGAAATACCCACTTTCACGCCGCCATCATGGTCTAGACGGGCCCATTCGTGACTTTCGGCAAAACGCAGGTCGACAGGGATTTCGCTCATGTTCTGTGTCCTCAAGAAAAATGTCAGCGGTCATTGCCCGCCAAAAAAGGTTAGATCAAGGTTTTGCCATGGCGTACGAAGGTCGGTTTGACCACTCGGACCGGGTACCACTTGCCACGGATTTCCACTTCTGCGCGGTCGGCTGTCGCCATCGGCACGCGCGCCAGTGCAATCGACTTGCTAAGCGTAGGAGAGAAACTACCACTGGTGATCTCCCCTTCGCCAACATTGGCGATGCGGACCACTTGATGAGCGCGCAAAACCCCACGCTCCTCAAGGACCAGACCGACCAGTTTGTGCTGCACGCCACCCGCTCGCTCGGCTTCTAGCGCGCTGCGACCGATGAACTGGCGAGTGGCCGGTTCCCAGGCAATGCTCCAGGCCATGTTGGAGGCCAGTGGTGAAACGTCTTGGTGAATGTCCTGACCATAGAGGTTCATGCCGGCTTCGACCCGCAGAGTATCGCGCGCCCCGAGGCCGATCGGCGAGATGCCCGCGCCCACCAGGTCGTTGAAGAATCCTGGCGCTTGATTGGCCGGCAGAACGATTTCCAGGCCATCTTCACCGGTGTAACCGGTGCGCGCGATGAACCAGTCGCCATCGGCCTGGCCTTCGAAGGGCTTGAGCATCTGAATCAGGTTGCCGCGGGACTGGGTCACCAGTTCGGAGATTTTGTGCCGGGCCTGTGGGCCTTGAATAGCCAGCATCGCCAACTCGGAGCGCTCGTTGAGCTGCACCTTGAAGCCATCGAGGTGAGCCTGCATCCAGGCGAGGTCCTGATTACGGGTGGAGGCGTTGACCACCAACCGATAACCTTCGTCGAGACGGTAGACGATCATGTCGTCGACGATGCCGCCGCGCTCGTTGAGCATGGTGCTGTACAAGGCACGGCCAGGGCTGTGCAGACGTTCGACGTCATTGGCCAGCAAATGCTGGAGCCAGGCCTTGGCCTGAGGGCCGCTGACATCGATCACGGTCATGTGGGATACATCGAAAACCCCGCAATCGCGACGCACCTGATGGTGTTCCTCGACCTGCGAGCCGTAATGCAAAGGCATATCCCAACCGCCAAAATCGACCATCTTCGCGCCGAGGGCGAGATGAAGGTCATACAGAGGCGTGCGCTGTCCCATGGGTTTCTCCTTCCGGGCGTGGCGAAGGTGCGGGCCGGTGCTGCACGGCGTGAAAGCCTTGAAATAGAAGGCTTCCAGCCGATTTCAGCTACCTGGTCCGTAGGACGGACCGCACCGAATGCCGCGCATTGTAGCCTCAAGGTGTAGGACTGGCACCTAGGCGTTTCGATGCGCCGAACGTCGAATCAATCCGATGACCGGTAGCAGGCCAACCAAAACCAGAGTCAAGGCCGGCAAAGAGGCCCTCGCCCATTCGCCTTCGCTGGTCATTTCGAAGATGCGTACCGCCAGCGTATCCCAGCCAAACGGGCGCATCAGCAGGGTCGCGGGCATTTCCTTGAGCACATCGACGAACACCAGCAACGCAGCGCTCAACGTTCCTGGCAGCAATAACGGCAGATACACTTTGAAAAACAGTCGTGGCCCACTGACGCCAAGGCTACGTGCCGCTTCGGGCAAAGATGGCCGTATTCGCGCCAGACTGCTTTCCAGCGGTCCATAAGCCACCGCGATGAAACGCACCAGATAGGCCAGCAACAACGCCGAGAGGCTGCCCAGCAACAATGGCTTGCCGGCGCCGCCCAACCAGCCCGATAACGGGATCACCAGTTCGCGGTCCAGGTAACTGAACGCCAGCATGATCGACACCGCCAGCACCGAACCCGGCAAGGCGTAACCGAGGTTAGCCAGGCTGATGCCGGAGCGGATCGCTCGGGTCGGGGCCAGACGTCGGGCAAACACCAGCACTAAAGCAACACTGACGGTAATCAGCGCCGCCATGCCGCCCAGGTACAGGGTATGGACGATCAGCCCCGCGTAACGCTCATCCAGGTCGAAGCGCCCGCGCTGCCAGAACCACACCACCAGTTGAAGCACTGGAATGACGAAAGCGCAGGCGAACACCAGACCGCACCAACTCATGGCCGCCAGCGCCTTGAAACCGCGCAGGTGATACAGCGCCTTGACCCGAGGTCGTTCGTTACTCGCCCGGTTGGCCCCGCGAGCGCGGCGCTCGCCGTACAGCACGACCATCACCACCAGCAGCAACAGGCTGGCCAGTTGCGCGGCGGTGGAGAGACTGAAAAATCCGTACCAGGTCTTGTAGATGGCGGTCGTGAACGTGTCGAAGTTGAACACCGACACCGCACCGAAATCCGCCAGGGTTTCCATCAGCGCCAGCGCCACGCCAGCCCCGATGGCCGGGCGCGCCATGGGCAGCGCGACTCGCCAGAACGCTTGCCACGGGGATTGCCCCAGGACGCGCGCCGCTTCCATCAAGCCTTTGCCCTGCGCCAGGAACGCGGTTCGCGCCAACAGGTAAACGTAGGGGTAGAAGACCAGCACCAGAACCAGAATCACACCGCCGGTGGAGCGCACGCGCGGCAACCTCAAGCCCGTGCCGAACCATTCGCGCAACAGGGTTTGCACGGGGCCGGCAAAATCCAGCAAGCCGACGAAGACGAAAGCCAGCACGTAGGCGGGAATGGCGAATGGCAGCATCAGCGCCCAGTCCAGCCAACGCCGACCGGGGAATTCGCAAAGGCTGGTGAGCCAGGCGAGGCTCACGCCCAAAAGCGTTACGCCGATGCCGACGCCGAGCACCAGGGTCAGGGTATTGCCCAGCAGGCGTGGCATCTGGGTATCCCAGAGATGGGACCAGATTTGATGATCGATGGTTTGCCATGACAACAGCAGAACGCTAAGTGGCAGCAGGACCAGCGCAGCGATGGCGAAGACCAGTGGATACCAGCGGCGTTGGGCGGGGTGGGCCACGTTAAGGTCTCTGAGATGGTGAGTTTGGTGTCTGGGTTCAAGATCGCCCCCTCACCCTAACCCTCTCCCCAAGGGGCGAGGGGACTGACCGCGGCGTTTATTTGAAATGCTGCGACCGGAAATTTCAAAGTCGAACTCAGGTTTTGGAAACAACCGGGATCTGCTCCCTTTCCCCTCTCCCCTATGGGGAGAGGGATGGGCGGGCGGCGTTCCGATGAGGGGTCGATCTTGAAGTCACAACGTAATAAACAGCAGGCTCAGTTCCAACCCGCCCGATCCATCATCCGAATCGCTTCAGCCTGACGCTTGCCCGCAATTTCCACCGGCAACGTATCAGCTACAAACTTGCCCCAGCTCGCCACTTCCGCAGAAGGCTGAACCGCAGGGTTGGCCGGGAATTCCTGGTTCACGTCAGCAAAGATTTTCTGTGCTTCAGGTGTGGTCATCCATTCCACCAGGGCCTTGGCTGCTTCCGGGTGCGGAGCATGTTTGGTCAGGCCGATGCCCGACAGGTTCACGTGCACGCCACGGTCGCCCTGGTTCGGCCAGAACAACTTCACCGCCAGATCAGGCTTCTGCTTGTGCAGGCGACCGTAATAGTACGTGTTGACGATGCCAACGTCGCATTGACCCGCGTTGATGGCTTCCAGCACCGCGATGTCATCCGAGAACACGTCGGTGGACAGGTTACTCACCCAGCCCTTGAGAATCTTCTCGGTTTTGTCGGCACCGTGGACTTCGATCATGGTGGCGGTCAGGGACTGGTTGTAGACCTTTTTCGCTGTGCGCAGGCACAGGCGGCCTTCCCAGTTCTTGTCGGCCAGACTTTCGTAGGTGGTCAACTCACCGGGTTTCACCCGGTCGGTGGAGTAGGCGATGGTCCGTGCCCGCAGGCTCAGGCCAGTCCAGGCATGGGCGGATGAGCGGTATTGCAGCGGGATGTTGGCGTCGATCACCTTGGAAGTGAACGGTTGCAGGATGCCCATTTGCTCGGCCTGCCAGAGGTTGCCGGCATCGACGGTCAGCAGCAGGTCCGCGGTGGCGTTTTCGCCCTCGGCCTTGATCCGCTGCATCAGCGGCGCTTCCTTGTCGGTGATGAATTTCACCTGCACGCCGGTTTTCGCGGTGTAGGCATCGAAGACCGGTTTGATCAGCTCGTCGATACGCGAGGAGTAAACCACCACCTCGTCAGCGGCCTGGGCTGCGGCGCTGCCAATCAGGGTCAGGGCGAGTGCGGTCAGTAGACGCTTCGGTACCAGCATGGGAGCGATCTCTCGATTGAAAAAGTGAGGCCAAATGATAAGGACTCACATTTCGCTTCTCAATCGAACAGTGAGTAGAGGCGTTACTGGATGTTGCACGATGGAAATTTGCGGCGAATGTTCCGACCCCATCGCGAGCAGGCTCGCTCCCACAGGGGATTTGCAGCGTTCACATAATCAATGTGAGAGCGAGCCTGCTCCGGGCGGCGTTCCGACGATGAGGCCATCAGCGTCAATGAATAGCTCAAGCCTTGGCCAACGCCGGCAGATCCCCGATCAACCCAAGCGCTTCGCGCACGAACAGCGCCTTGGCCTCGGGCATTTGGTCGACCATCTTCAACCCGGCATTGCGCAACCAGCGCACCGGCAACGGATCAGCCTGGAACAGGCGCTCGAAACCCTCCATCGCCGCCATCAACGCCAGGTTGTGGGGCATGCGCCGACGTTCGTAACGGCTGAGCACTTTCACATCCGCCAGACGCTCACCACGCGTGACCGCTTGCAACAGCACTTCGGCCAGCACGGCGGCATCGAGAAAACCAAGGTTCACGCCCTGCCCGGCCAATGGGTGAATGGTGTGGGCCGCATCACCGATCAACGCCAATCCTTCAGCCACATAACGCTTGGCATGACGCTGCCGCAACGGCACGCACAGACGCGGGTCTGCGCTGATCACTGTGCCCAGTCGGCCTTCGAAGGCCCGCTCCAGCTCCTTACAGAAACCGTCGTCACCCAACGCCATCAGGCGTTCGGCTTCGCTCGGCGTGGTCGACCAGACGATCGAACACCAATCCTGCTGACCGTCACGCTCCAGCGGCAGAAACGCCAGCGGACCGTTGTCGGTGAAGCGCTGCCACGCGGTCAGTTGATGAGGTTTGGCGCTGCGCACGCTGGTGACAATCGCGTGGTGCATATAGTCCCACTCGCGCGTCGCAACGCCAGTCAGACGTCGCACTGCCGAGTTGGCGCCATCTGCAGCGATCACCAAAGGTGCACGCAAGGTGCGGCCATCGGCCAGGGTCAACAGCCAGTCGTCGCCAGAGCGACGCATCTGTTCCAGACGCGCATTGGCCAGCATTCCGAGGTCACAGTCGTGCAAACGGTCGAGCAAGGCGTCCTGAACCACGCGGTTCTCGACGATATGCCCCAGCACATCGGCATGCACACTGGCTGCCGAAAAATGGATTTGCCCGGTGCCGCTGCCGTCCCAAACGTGCATATCGGTGTAAGGGCTGCTGCGCCGATTGGCGATGCCGTCCCAGACGCCCAGACGTTCAAGAATCCGCTGGCTGGCAGTCGATAAGGCGCTCACTCGCGGTTCGAACGAAGCCTGGGCATCGAAGGGTTTGACGCTCAGGGGGCTGCCGTCCAGCAGCAGGACTTCCAGCCCGCTGTTCTGCAACGCCAGCGCCAGGGCGCTGCCGACCATTCCGGCCCCGACAATCAGCAGATCTGCGCGCATTTCCATGCTTTAAGCCTGTCTCGCTGGCGGCTTTAGCCGCCTATTAAAGGGATTTTCCGACCGCCACTCAAGCATCGGGACGCGCACCCAAACCCATGGCCTGCCGCGCGAACCAGCGTTTGGCCGGCGGCAACAGGTCCAGCCCGAGCAGACCGATGTTGCGGCCCAGGGAAACCAACGGTTGAGTGCTGCCGAACAAACGGGTGACCTGATCGGAGAAACCCACGGTCAGGTTCTGATCCAGACGCTGACGCTCGCGGTAAGCCTGCAAGGTCGCAAAGTCGCCGGGAGATGTTTCGCTGGTCAACAACGCATCGGCCAACGCTTGAGCATCACGCAAGGACAAGTTGAAACCTTGCCCTGCAATCGGGTGCAGGCTGTGGGCAGCATTGCCCAGAATCGCCAGATGCGGACGCACCTGCTCTTCGGCCTCGATCAATGTCAGCGGGTACAAATGCCGCGCGCCAACCTGCTTCAAAGTGCCGAGGCGATAACCGAACACGCCTTGCAACTCGCTGAGGAAGCTCTTTTCATCGAGGGCCGCCAGCCGTTGCGCGTCCATCCCCAATCGAGTCCAGACCAGTGCGCAGCGGTTTTCCGGCAACGGCAACAAGGCCATCGGCCCGTCATCGGTGAAACGCTCGAAGGCCATGCCGTTGTGCGCTTCGCTCGGCGTGATGTTGGCAATCAACGCGCTCTGGTTGTACGGGCGCTTTTTGATGCCGATCCCCAGTTGCTCGCGCAGACCGGAACGGCCGCCATCCGCCAGCACCGCAAGGTCGCATTCCAGAGTGGTTTCGTCATTGAGGGTCAGGCGATAGCCATCGATCAGCGGCTCCATGCGCGTGACTTCTGCCGGGCAACGCCAGCTGATCACGTCCTTGTCCAGACCTTGCCAGAGGCATTGGCCGAGCCAGGCGTTTTCCACCACATAGCCCAGCGCCGGAACGCCCTCTTCCATCGCCGACAATCGCGCGGTGGAGAAGCGCCCACGGTCGGACACATGAATTTGCTTGATCGGCTCGGCGCGGCGGGAGATTTCCTGCCACACGCCCAACCGTTGATAAATCTGCTTGGCACCGTAGGACAACGCCGAAGAACGGGCATCGTAGCTCGGTTGATAAGTATCGCCGGGGGCGAACGGTTCGATCAGCACGATCTTCCAGCCACGAGCCTTGGCTCCGGCCTGCAGTGCCAACGCCAGGCTGGCGCCGACCAGACCACCACCGATGATTGCCAGATTGACTCGACTCATGCCGCTTGTGTCCGCGCGGCGGCCATCAAGGCCTCGATCTCGGCGACCGTTTTCGGTACGCCTTTGGTCAGGATTTCACAGCCGGTTTTGGTGACCACTACGTCGTCCTCGATGCGCACGCCAATGCCGCGCCATTTCTTCGCCACGTTCTGGTTGCCCGGGGCAATGTAGATGCCCGGTTCCACGGTCAGCGCCATGCCGACTTCCAGCACGCGCCATTCGCCGCCGACCTTGTATTCGCCGACATCATGCACATCCATGCCCAGCCAGTGGCCGGCGCGGTGCATGTAAAACGCTTTATAGGCTTCGCTGGCGATCAATTCGTCAACGTCGCCCTGCAACAGGCCCAACTTCACCAGACCGGAGGTAATCACCCGGACCGTGGCTTCGTGGGCCTGATTCCAGTGTTTGTCCGGGGCGATTTCCGCAAACGCAGCTTCTTGCGACGCCAGCACCAACTCGTAGATCGCCTTCTGTTCCGCTGAATACTTGCCGTTGACCGGCCAGGTGCGGGTGATGTCGCTGGCGTAGCAGTCGATCTCGCAACCGGCATCGATCAATACCAGATCGCCGTCCTTGAGCACCGCGTCATTCTGCTGGTAATGCAGGATGCAGCTGTTGCGCCCAGCGGCGACGATCGAACCGTAGGCCGGCATTTTCGCCCCGCCCTTGCGGAATTCGTAGTCGAGCTCGGCTTCGAGGCTGAACTCATGCAACCCGGCCCGGCAGGCCTGCATCGCGCGGATGTGTGCCTGGGCGGAAATCCGTGCGGCTTCGCGCATCACCTTCACTTCTGCCGCCGATTTATACAGGCGCATGTCGTGAAGCAGGTGATCCAGGGCAACGAATTCGTTCGGCGGCTGGGCGCCGAGGTGCGCTTTAGAGCGGATCACGTTGATCCAGTCCATCAGGTGCCGGTCGAATTCCGGGTTGCTGCCCATGGCCGAATACACCCGGTCGCGACCTTCGATCAGGCCCGGCAGGATGTCGTCGATGTCGGTGATGGGGAAAGCGTCGTCGGCGCCAAAGTCGCGAATCGCGCCTTCCTGCCCGGCGCGCAGGCCGTCCCACAACTCACGCTCAGCATTGCGTTCACGGCAGAACAGTATGTATTCGCCATGTAAACGCCCGGGCATCAAAACGATGACCGCTTGAGGCTCGGGAAAACCGCTGAGGTACTGGAAGTCACTGTCTTGACGGTAGACGTGCTCGACGTCGCGGTTGCGTATCGCAACGGCGGCGGCGGGCAGGATGGCGATGCTGTTGGGTTCCATCTGCGCCATCAGGGCCTTGCGGCGACGGCTGTATTCCGATTTCGGGATATGAATCATGGGCAGATGGCTTTCCCTGGCACGCGGTTAATGCAACGACGGTTTGGCGGCAGCCGGCGCGTCCGGCTTTTTGTTTTCGGTGAACAGCAGCAGCGGCGCGACGCGCAGGTACTCCATCACTTCCATGTAATCGCTTTCGCCATCGTCGGACTCTTCCAGGGCGTCTTGCACCTGTGAAATAGCCGCCAGGTCCTGAAGCACTTCGGTGGCCTCGGTGCTCAGCATGCTGCTGTCACGGCAGTTCAGGCCGAAACCGCTGAGGAAACCCTGGCACCATTGGCCCAGTGCGGCGGCGCGGTCGGCCAGCGGCTCGTCATCGGTCGGCAGCAGCAGAACAACGGTCACGTCGTCGCCGGTGAGCTCGCCCTTGACCATCTCCTGCAAGCCGATCAAGGCGTTGCGGACATTATCCTGCGGCTCGCTTTCGAGCAGCTCGGCGGCATCGACCAGCCAGCCTTCGGCATCGAAACCGGCACCGGCGCAACTGCGGCCGAGCAGCAGGCCATGCAGTTCGGCAGGCGAGACATTATGACCGCTGGAAGTCAGCAGTGTGGCGAAGGCTTGGTACGGGGAATTCTGAATGGGCATGGGCAGCTAGGCGCCAGACGGCGCTATGTCTAGAATGAAGGCCTTGTATCCTACATCGACAGACTCGCCAAGACTATTAAAGGCTGTCCGCCAGCCAGGGTCTGTACGAAACTCGCCGAGCGGCGATCAGGCAAGGCAAAAACAGGCGAGCAAGCGGAGTGTAGGACCCTACATGAGCATTGCGAGCCTGTTTTTAACGCAGCATGATCGACGCGCAGGCAGTTTCGTGCAGAGCCTGCCGCCCATCAGACACATTTTCAGTGGACATAATGGAAGACACCGACCTGCAAGCGCTGATGGCCAGACTTGAGCTGCTAATTAGCCGAGTCGAGCAACTAAAGAGTCAAAACGGACTCCTATTAGCTCAGGAAAAGACCTGGCGCGAGGAACGCGCTCACCTCATTGAAAAGAACGAAATCGCCCGGCGTAAGGTCGAATCAATGATTTCGCGCCTCAAGGCCCTGGAGCAAGACTCATGAGTTCAAGCAATAGCGTTACCGTGCAGATCCTCGATAAAGAGTATTCGATCATCTGCCCGCAGGAAGAGCGCAGCAACCTGGTGAGCGCCGCCCGTTACCTGGACGGCAAGATGCGCGAAATCCGCAGCAGCGGCAAAGTCATCGGCGCCGATCGCATCGCCGTGATGGCCGCCCTGAACATCACCCACGATCTTCTGCACAAGGAAGAACGCCCGGATGTACAGGCTAGCGGATCGACCCGTGAGCAGGTTCGCGACTTGCTGGATCGCGTCGATCTGGTGCTCGCCACCGATCCGGACGTCACCAAGGGCTGAAACGCGAAACCGCTTGGGGTATACTCGCCTCACTCCCTGGGGTGCTTGCCAGTTGGCGATGTCCCTGAGCCGATTTGCTATACCCTGGAGGTTGCACGTTGGGCTGGTGTGCATGTCCGCTAGACGGAAAGCCTTAAAGCCTACTGCATCTTCCACCTTGAACTTTCGGGTTCAAGGGCTAAGTCGACAGCGGTCCATCCGGGGAGCCTGATTTCAGTCCGATGCCGGTTTAAATACCGGCATCGGCTTTTTTACGGGTACGCTTTATGTACCCGCACTGCCGAAGCCCGAATTCATGACCGAACCTGCGCTGCTGCCCCGCCCGCAACTTCGACGCATGCTGCGCAAGGCCCGCCGCGCACTGACACCCAGTCAGCAACGCCAGGCCGCTCGTGGGCTGTACAAGCAATTGGCCCAGCACCCGCTGTTTCGCCGCGCAAAACATATCTCCCTTTATCTACCCTCCGACGGTGAAATCGATCCGCGCGTTTTGCTGCGTGCCGCTCAGCGTCGAGGCAAGGCGACTTATCTGCCGGTGCTCAGCGGCTGGCCACGAACCAAAATGGTGTTCCAGCGAATTCACCCCGGTGAAAAACTGAAACCCAACCGCTTCCGTATTCTCGAACCCCGGCACAACCTCGCCCGACAACGCAAAGTCTGGGCACTGGATCTGGTGTTGTTGCCATTGGTGGGGTTTGACGATGTCGGCGGACGCCTGGGCATGGGCGGTGGCTTCTATGATCGAAGCCTGGCGTACCTGGCACGACGTAAAAACTGGCGCAAGCCGACGCTATTGGGGCTGGCCCATGAATGTCAGAAGGTCGAGCGATTGGCTCAAGCGAGCTGGGATGTGCCGTTACAGGGAACGGTGACAGACAAGGCGCGGTATTTCGCCGGCGTCGCACTGTAGGAGCAAAGCTTGCTCGCAATAGCGGTCTTTCAGGCACTTTGATGTTGAATGTGACGCCGTCATCGCGAGCAAGCTTTGCTCCTACGGGTGCGGCGTCGAAAGACAGGTTCAGCGTTTGAAGGCGGACGGCTGTTGTTGCTGCGCGATTTCGATTGGAGCGTCGGTCTTGTTGCTCCACAGGCTTTGGGCATAGCCAGTGGTCACGACGCCGAGGCCGAACAAAATAACCAAAATCCATAGTAAATCCGGTTTGCGTTTCATCGATTGCCCCCCAAAGGCACATCAACACGATGACAGCAGCGGTTTCCGTTGTAGGTGTAGGCCGTGCAGCAGCGTCAAGCTTAGAAGGCCGGCATTCTGCGACAACGTGAACCGACACGCAAACGCTGGCGTCAACCGACCGTCGGTTTGTCATAAAATTCCCCGACAACTTGCCCACTCACCTCGCAAGGAGCAAAAACCATGGCTTATTGGCTGATGAAATCCGAGCCCGACGAACTCTCGATCAAGGGCCTGGAGACGCTTGGCAAAGCGCGCTGGGACGGGGTTCGCAACTACCAGGCACGTAATTTTCTGCGGGCCATGGCCGTGGGCGACGAGTTTTTCTTCTATCACTCCAGCTGCCCCGAACCGGGAATCGCCGGGATCGGAAAAATCGTCGAAGCCGCGTATCCGGACCCGACGGCGCTGGAGCCGGAGGGTCATTACTACGATCCGAAGGCCACGGCAGAGAAAAACGCCTGGAGCGCGATCGATGTCGCGCATGTCGAGACGTTTCCCAAAGTGCTTAAGCTGGATTACCTGAAACAGCAGGCGGCGCTGGCCGAGATGCCGCTGGTGCAGAAGGGATCGCGGCTTTCGGTGATGCCGGTGACGGCCGAGCAGTGGGCGGCGGTGAATGCGCTACGTTGAAATGTTTTTTGAATGGGCGCGGTTTGCTGGTGCGCTTTTGTAGGAGCACGGCTTGCCGGCGATGGCGGTCTTGTGGGCGCTATCGCGAGCAAGCTTTGCTCCTACAGGATCCAGCATTACTGAATAATGAGGTTGTTGAACAACAGATCCTCAACCACCGGTTTGCCGGTTTCGTCGTTCATGATTTGCTGGGTCTGTTTCAGGGCTTCCTGGCGCAGCTTTTCCTTGGCCTCGACGTTGTTCATCGCTTCAGTGGTCTGCTGAGCAAACAACGCCACCAGTTGATTACGAATCAACGGCTCGTTGGCTTTCACCAGTTTGGTCGCCTCATCACCGGTCACCCGCAACGCCACATCGGCCTTGTAGACCTTGAGTTTCGGCGTGCCGTCCAGCCCGTAGTTGCCCACGAACGGCGGGCTCAGGGTGATGTAATTGACCTTCGGAGCTGCACCTTCTTTGGCTTCTTCGGCCATCGCTGCCACAGGCAGAGACAGGGCCAGCAACAACATGATCCACGCTTTCACAATTCGCTCCTTATCCGGTTTGCGGCCTAGCATAACGACCCGCCGCTCAAGCACAAGCTTATGGCTGACTATCAGGGCCGGGCATGCTCGTTGACCCATCGACTCACACACCTACACTTATCGGCCATCACTCCCAAAGGAATAGCCCTGATGAAAGCCGTGCTGTGCAAAGCCTTCGGCCCTGCCGAATCGCTGGTGCTGGAAGACGTCGCCAGTCCTGTCGCGAAGAAGAATGAAATCCTGCTGGACGTGCACGCCGCCGGGGTGAATTTCCCGGACACGCTGATCATCGAGGGCAAGTATCAGTTCAAGCCGCCCTTCCCGTTTTCCCCGGGCGGCGAAGCGGCTGGCGTGGTCAGCGAAGTAGGCGAAAAGGTCAGCCACCTCAAAGTCGGCGACCGGGTCATGGCGCTGACCGGCTGGGGCAGTTTCGCCGAACAGGTCGCAGTGCCGGGCTATAACGTGCTGCCCATCCCCCCATCGATGGACTTCAACACCGCCGCCGCGTTCAGCATGACCTACGGCACTTCGATGCACGCGCTCAAGCAACGGGGCAACCTGCAACCGGGTGAAACCTTGCTGGTACTCGGCGCTTCCGGCGGTGTCGGTCTGGCCGCCGTGGAAATCGGCAAAGCCATGGGCGCCCGCGTGATCGCCGCCGCCAGCAGCGCCGAAAAACTCGCAGTCGCCAAAGCTGCCGGTGCCGATGAGCTGATCAACTACAGCGAAACCAGCCTCAAGGACGAAATCAAGCGCCTGACCGATGGCCAGGGTGCCGACGTTATCTACGACCCGGTCGGTGGCGACCTGTTCGACCAGGCCATCCGCGCCATTGCGTGGAACGGCCGCCTGCTGGTGGTGGGCTTTGCCAGCGGTCGCATCCCTGAATTGCCGGTCAATCTTGCGCTGTTGAAAGGCGCAGCCGTGGTCGGCGTGTTCTGGGGCTCGTTTGCCCAGCGCCAGCCACAAGACAACGCGGCAAACTTCCAGCAATTGTTTGGCTGGTTTGCCGAGGGCAAGTTGAAGCCGCTGGTGTCGCAGGTGTATCCATTGAGCAATGCGGCGCAGGCGATCAATGATCTTGGCCAGCGCAAAGCGGTTGGGAAGGTGGTGGTTCAGGTTCGCTGAGCCCAATGCAGCGGTCTGGACTTGAAGTTGTTCAGACCGCTTTTTATTGTCCGGAACTAAAGTAACCCGCAACTGAAATGCCAGATCCGGCACCAGCACAAAGGTTAAAGCTCGACGATCTGCAATAGAACGCCACGACTTCCCCTTCATACGCAGGACATTTCCCAAAGCCTTGTCCTACCCTGGACCGAAATGCGGCATGTAGACCTGCCAGTAACGATTCCCACAACGCCCTACATTTATACCTGAGCGACATGTTCATAAAAGAACATGCAATCTCCAGCATTTCCGCTATTTGGCCGATGCGAACCGGTGCTATTTTCGGTAACGAAACTGTAACATTCGCATCCGCAGTCAAAACAAGAAATCTGGAGCTCTTGAATGTTTGCTTTCTTTCGTCCTGCCGCACATCAGGCTCCATTGCCTGAAGAAAAAATAGACGACACCTACCGACGCCTTCGCTGGCAGATCTTCGCCGGGATTTTTATCGGTTACGCCGGCTATTACCTGCTGCGCAAAAACTTTTCCCTGGCCATGCCCTATCTGATCGAAGAGGGCTATACCCGCGGTGAGCTGGGCCTGGCGCTGTCGGCCATTGCCATTTCCTACGGCCTGTCCAAGTTCCTGATGGGCATCGTGTCCGACCGTTCCAATCCGCGTTTCTTCCTGCCTTTTGGCCTGTTGGTATCGGCCGGTGTGATGTTCATTTTCGGCTTCGCGCCCTGGGCGACGTCCAGCGTGACCATCATGTTCATCCTGCTCTTTATCAATGGCTGGGCCCAGGGCATGGGCTGGCCGCCGAGTGGACGGACGATGGTGCACTGGTGGTCGCAGAAGGAACGCGGCGGCGTAGTGTCCTTGTGGAACGTGGCGCATAACGTCGGTGGCGGCCTGATCGGCCCGCTGTTCCTGCTCGGCATGGGCCTGTTCAATGACTGGCACGCAGCGTTTTACGTGCCGGCGGCGGTCGCCATGGCGGTGGCGGTGTTTGCCTTCGTCACCATGCGCGACACCCCGCAATCGGTGGGCCTGCCGCCCATCGAGAAGTACAAGAACGACTACCCGGAAGGCTACGACGCCAGCCACGAAGAAGAATTCAGCGCCAAGGAAATCTTCGTCAAATACGTGCTGCGCAACAAAATGCTCTGGTACATCGCCCTGGCCAACGTCTTCGTCTACCTGTTGCGCTACGGCGTGCTGGACTGGGCACCGACCTACCTCAAGGAAGCCAAGGGCTTCACCGTGGATAAAACCTCGTGGGCCTACTTCTTCTACGAATGGGCAGGTATTCCGGGCACGCTGCTATGTGGCTGGATGTCGGACAAGATCTTCCGTGGCAACCGTGGCCTGACCGGCATGGTGTTCATGGCATTGGTGACCGTCGCGACATTGGTTTACTGGCTCAACCCGGCCGGCAACCCGACTGTCGACATGATCGCGCTCGTCTCGATCGGCTTCCTGATTTACGGCCCGGTGATGCTGATCGGCCTGCAAGCGCTGGAACTGGCGCCGAAGAAAGCCGCCGGTACGGCAGCGGGCTTCACGGGTCTGTTCGGTTATCTGGGGGGGTCGGTCGCGGCCAGTGCAGCGATGGGCTACACCGTGGACCACTTCGGCTGGGACGGCGGTTTCGTGCTGCTGATTGGCGCATGCATACTCGCGATGGCCTTCCTTGCGCCGACGCTGTGGCACAAACAAGTCGCCAGTCAGAGTCGTGAAGCAATCGCCTGATCGGCCTTTGATTTGCAGCGCTTGAGCCGCGCCTCCAGATTTCGGTCTGGCATGGCGTGGCTACGCAGGGCGTGTGCGGTCTGCTCGACATAATCGCGAGTCGTGCCGTAACGCCCGCAAGCGTTTTCGAACACGTGGCTCAGCACGTGATCCGGCAAGTTGCCCGCATAGCTGGGCAGATGCCGCTCCAATACAAACCCCAACGCCTGAACCTGACTTCCGTCTTCAAGACGGCAGTTGAGCCAGTGCGGGCGATAGGACGGGAATGGCATTTCGCGCTGCCAAAGTGCGTAAAGGGATGCTTCAAGCTGTTCTTCAGGCAGGCGATAGGCGAAGCCGCTGCAAGAACCACCGCGATCCAGGCCGAATACCAGCCCAGGCACTTCGGGTGTGCCGCGATGTTCGTGGGACCACAAATACAAACCGCGATGGTAGCCATGCACACGACCACGCACTCGTTCCACCGCTGCACATTCGGGACGCCAGATCAGCGAACCGTAAGCGAACAGCCACACCGGCCCGCCCTTGTGGCGCGCCATCGTCGACTGCATTGAGTTGAGCAATTGTTCGTGCGTGAGCTGCGGCCCCAGATCGAGCAGCGGAGGGTAAGCCAGATTCAAGAAAGCAGATTCAATGGCGCTCATGGCGATTAGCGTTCAGCTCCCCGCGGGTGAAGAATTACTTAATAGAACGCACCGCTGTAACAATAAGGCACATATGTTTCAGGGCAATTTAAGTGCCATGGCACAGTTCTTAAATATTTGCCTGAATGACATATAACCTACCGGCATTTATATAAATTTATAAATACCGATCGGCTATATAGGAAGTTATAACGATTAGAGCGGGATCAAGATCGAGGCTCAAGAGCGCGGATCAAGAGCGCGGCGCGTACGCAAATACATCCGCGCGCATTTGATGAGCGTCCATCCCCGCTTCGACCAAAGCATCCAGCGTGCCGTAGACCATGGCCGGAGAGCCGCTGGCGTAGACATGCAAGGGTTTCAGATCCGGGAAGTCCTCACACACCGCCTCATGCAACATCCCGCAGCGCCCCTGCCAACTGCATTGATCGCTGACGACTTTGTGCAGGAACAGATTAGGCAGTTTCAGCCATTCATCCCAATGTTCGATGGCATAAAAATCTTCAGGACGACGCACGCCCCAATACAGATGCACCGGATGTTTGAAGCCCGTGGCGCGGCAATGTTCGATCAGGCTATGGATCTGGCCCATGCCGGTGCCTGCGGCAATCAGCACCAGAGGACCCTCCGGTAGTTCCGCCAGATGGGTGTCGCCGAACGGCATTTCGATCCGCACCATCGGGTTGCGTTGCAACTGGTCGATCAGGCTCAGCGCACTGCTTTCGCGCGCCAGCACATGGATTTCCAGATCACGCCCGCCATGTGGCGCCGAGGCCAGGGAGAACGCGGATTTCTCACCGTTCTCGCGCTCGATCATCAGGTACTGACCGGCGTGATAACGCGGCGGCTTGCCGGCCGGTGCTCGCAGACGCACACGCCAGGTATCGCCGCCGACGTCCCTGCATTCAATGACCTGACACGACAAGCTGCGCACCGGCAATTCTCCCAGCGCGAGCACGCCATCCCACAGTACGATGCAGTCTTCCAGCGGCTCTGCAATGCAAGTGTAGAACTCGCCATGGTCGCGCACACCGCCGTCCTGTTCGACCCGCCCTTCCACCAGCAGTGCGGCGCACACGTGGCAATTGCCGTTTCGACAGCTTTGCGGGCATTCATAGCCCAGACGCCGCGCGCCATCGAGAATCCGCTCGCCGGGCAGAATCTGTAGCACTGCTCCGGAGGGCTGCAAAGTTACACGCATCAATCTATTCCTAACTGATTCCAGATGGCATCGATCCGCTGGGTAACGGCTTCGTCCTTGACGATCACCCGGCCCCACTCGCGAGTAGTTTCGCCCGGCCATTTATGCGTGGCATCGAGCCCCATCTTCGAACCCAGGCCGGAAACCGGCGAGGCGAAGTCCAGGTAGTCGATCGGCGTGTTGTCGATCATCACCGTGTCGCGCTTGGGGTCCATGCGCGTGGTGATGGCCCAGATCACGTCGTTCCAGTCGCGTGCATTGATATCGTCATCACAGACGATAACGAACTTGGTGTACATGAACTGTCGCAAAAACGACCAGACACCGAGCATTACCCGCTTGGCATGGCCGGGATACGACTTCTTCATGGTCACGATGGCCATGCGGTACGAGCAGCCTTCGGGTGGCAGGTAGAAGTCGGTGATCTCCGGAAACTGCTTCTGCAGGATCGGCACGAACACTTCGTTGAGTGCCACACCAAGAATAGCCGGCTCATCCGGTGGACGGCCGGTGTAGGTGCTGTGGTAAATCGGTTTGATCCGGTGGGTGATGCGTTCGACAGTGAACACCGGGAAGCTGTCGACTTCGTTGTAGTAACCGGTGTGGTCGCCGTATGGACCTTCGTCGGCCATTTCGCCCGGATGGATCACGCCCTCAAGGATGATCTCGGCGGTCGCCGGAACCTGCAGGTCGTTGCCACGGCACTTCACCAACTCGGTGCGGTTGCCGCGCAGCAGGCCGGCGAATGCGTATTCGGAAAGGCTGTCCGGCACAGGCGTCACCGCGCCGAGAATGGTCGCAGGGTCAGCGCCCAGTGCCACGGACACCGGGAACGGCTGGCCAGGATGCTTCTCGCACCACTCGCGGTAATCCAGCGCGCCGCCACGGTGGCTGAGCCAGCGCATGATGACCTTGTTGCGGCCAATCACTTGCTGACGGTAGATGCCGAGGTTCTGGCGATCCTTGTTCGGGCCTTTGGTGACGGTCAGGCCCCAAGTGATCAGCGGGCCGACGTCGCCCGGCCAGCAGGTCTGCACTGGCAGCATCGCGAGGTCGACGTCGTCGCCTTCGATGACCACTTCCTGGCACACCGCGTCTTTGACGACTTTCGGTGCCATGGCGATGATCTTGCGGAAGATCGGCAGCTTGGACCAGGCATCTTTCAAGCCTTTCGGCGGCTCGGGCTCCTTGAGGAACGCCAGCAGCTTGCCGATCTCGCGCAATTCGCTGACCGCTTCTGCGCCCATGCCCAGCGCCACGCGCTCAGGGGTGCCGAACAGGTTGCCGAGCACCGGAATGTCATAACCCGTGGGCTTTTCGAAAAGCAGGGCCGGACCTTTGGCACGCAGGGTGCGGTCACAGACCTCGGTCATTTCGAGCACTGGGGACACCGGAACCTGGATGCGCTTGAGTTCGCCGCGTTTTTCCAGGCCGCTGATAAAGTCGCGCAAGTCGCGATACTGCATGCGTGAGCCTCGTGTTGGCCGTGCCGTTCGGGGGTGGCAGTTTAGCGCCGAACCCCTCTATTCAGAACCACGAACTGCCGGTTCATCAAAAATCAGATAGCAAAAAGCCGGGTTTCCCCGGCTCTTGCAGACTTTCTGCGATTTACTTGCGTTTCATCGACAGGAAGAACTCATCGTTGGTCTTGGTCGTTTTCAGCTTGTCGACCAGGAACTCGATGGCAGCGATTTCGTCCATCGGGTGCAGCAGCTTGCGAAGGATCCACATGCGCTGCAACTCGTCGTCGGCTGTCAGCAACTCTTCGCGGCGGGTGCCGGAACGGTTGATGTTGATGGCCGGGAAGACGCGTTTTTCGGCGATACGACGATCCAGCGGCAGTTCCATGTTGCCCGTGCCTTTGAATTCTTCGTAGATCACTTCGTCCATCTTCGAGCCGGTTTCAACCAGCGCGGTGGCGATGATGGTCAGCGAACCGCCTTCTTCGATGTTCCGCGCGGCGCCGAAGAAACGTTTCGGTTTCTCCAGGGCGTGGGCATCGACACCACCGGTGAGTACTTTGCCGGAGCTCGGGATCACGGTGTTGTAGGCGCGAGCCAGACGGGTGATGGAGTCGAGCAGGATCACCACGTCTTTCTTGTGTTCGACCAGGCGCTTGGCCTTCTCGATCACCATTTCGGCAACCTGCACGTGGCGGGTTGGCGGCTCATCGAACGTCGAGGCAACCACTTCGCCGCGCACGGTGCGCTGCATTTCGGTCACTTCTTCCGGACGTTCGTCGATCAGCAATACGATCAGGTGAACTTCAGGATTGTTACGCGCGATGTTGGCCGCGATGTTCTGCAGCATGATGGTTTTACCGGCTTTCGGCGGTGCAACGATCAGACCGCGCTGGCCTTTGCCGATCGGGGCGCACAGGTCGATGACACGACCGGTCAAGTCTTCGGTGGAACCGTTGCCGGCTTCCATCTTCATGCGCACGGTCGGGAACAGCGGGGTCAGGTTCTCGAAGAGAATCTTGTTTTTCGCGTTCTCGGGACGATCGTAATTGATCGTGTCGACCTTGAGCAGCGCGAAATAACGCTCGCCTTCCTTTGGAGGACGGATCTTGCCAACGATGGTGTCACCGGTGCGCAAGTTGAAGCGACGGATCTGACTCGGCGAGACGTAGATATCGTCTGGGCCGGCAAGATAGGAAGCGTCAGCGGAGCGAAGGAAGCCGAAGCCGTCCTGGAGAATCTCCAGCACGCCATCACCGGAGATTTCCTCGCCGCTTTTAGCGTGCTTTTTGAGCAGGGAGAAAATCACGTCCTGCTTGCGCGAACGGGCCATATTTTCTATGCCCATCTGTTCGGCCAATTCGAGCAATTCGGTAATCGGCTTTTGCTTGAGTTCAGTCAGATTCATATAGGAATGACGTAATCATTTATGGAGGGGGGGAAATTAAGCTTTTGGCTTAATGAGGCCGCGCCGCAGAGAAGGCGACAGGATCGCGTACTTATTCGAAAAGGAGTGCGTCGGCGACGGCTAGTAGGGGCAGTGGAGAAACCAGTGCGGGGCCGAATGTACCACCTGAGTTTCGGAGCGTCTAGCCCTCAATAACGAAAAGGCCCCGCGATGTGCAGGGCCTTTTTGATGACGCTTTAAACGACGCTTAGATGTTGGCGTCGAGGAAAGCAGCCAGTTGCGACTTCGACAGTGCGCCGACCTTGGTCGCTTCAACGTTGCCGTTCTTGAACAGCATCAGAGTCGGGATACCACGCACGCCATGCTTGGCCGGGGTTTCCTGGTTTTCGTCGAT
The DNA here is from genome assembly GCF_054897865.1 of Pseudomonas sp. LS2P72. Taxonomy (NCBI): domain Bacteria; kingdom Pseudomonadati; phylum Pseudomonadota; class Gammaproteobacteria; order Pseudomonadales; family Pseudomonadaceae; genus Pseudomonas; species Pseudomonas sp. LS2P72. The sequence continues at coordinate 810,423 of NZ_CM142708.1, read as the reverse complement.
GTTCAGTTTGGCAACGGTCAGTTTGCCTTTGTAGGTTTCAGCAATTTCGTCCAGAACAGGAGCGATCATTTTGCAAGGGCCGCACCATTCAGCCCAGTAGTCGACCAGTACAGCGCCTTCGGCCTTCAGGACGTCGGCTTCGAAGCTAGCGTCGGTGACGTGTTTAATAAGATCGCTGCTCATGGAAGTCTCCAGGTTGTAAGCAAAAAAACGTGGCCCATCATAGCCGCCCTTCCCTCGTTCAGGAAGGTGCAGATGATTGAGTCTCGCTATGGTGCCGCATGAGTTTGGGTATAGACCAAGTCACGAGCTCGCGGGAGCGACGAAGGCAATTCCGGTGCGCAGGGCTGCATTGCGCACATGTTCCTGCATCGCTTTCTGCGCCGCGCCGGACGCCCGCCGGGCCAGTGCGCGGAGGATTTTGCGGTGTTCCTGCCAGGTTTCCATGGCCCGCTCTGCCCGGATGAACGGTAGCTTCTGGCTCTCTAGAAAGATGTCGGCGCTGGCCGTGAGGATGCTGAGCATCGCCTGATTGCCGCTCGCCAGCAGGATGCGTCGGTGAAACTCGAAATCCAGTCGCGCCGCTGCCTCGAAGTCGCCGGCCTTCAATTCGATGCGCATCGCGGCGACGTTATCTTCCAGGGCATCGAGCTCGTGAGTACTCAGGGTCACCGCGGCCAAACCGGCCGCAAAGCCTTCCAGCGCATAGCGCAACTGGAAGATGTCCAGCGGCGAGGCCTGGGCCGCGAACGGCCAACTCAGCCCCGCATCACCCCGCGGCAAATCAACCGGTGACTGCACGAACACGCCTTTACCCGGCTGGATGCTGATCACCCCCAACGCGCTCAATGACGACAACGCTTCACGCAGTGACGCCCGACTGACCCTCAATTGCACCGCCAAATCCCGTTGCGAGGGCAAGGCATCCCCAGGCCCGAAGCCCTGTTCGGTGATGAGTTTACGGATGGCTTGCAGCGCCACTTCAGGTACGGCGCGGGAGATCGAGTTCATGGTTTTTCAGACGAACCAGGCCAATGAGCGGCTAGTTGTAAAGCTATTCGCGACGCCCGGCAAGTCGTGCCCCGTGGGGGTTCGGCGAATTCCGGCGATGCGCTATCGGAGGGCGAAACCGCGCACGACTGTTCAGACCAGTAAGACCGAGCGACACCAGCAAAACCGCGGCTTTGCACCCGCAAAACCCGATGTTGGCACGCCCCATGCTCTGTCGATCCGCAGAATTCACTTCTCGCCGATCCGGAGATTTGCCCATGACCCAGCGTTACAGCGCCCTCCTCGCAGCCCTGTTTGCCAGCCTGATGCTGAGCCAGGCGCCCGCCCACGCCGACGGTCTGGAGGATGTGGTCAAGCGCGGCATCCTCAAGGTGGCCGTGCCTCAGGACTTCCCGCCGTTCGGCTCGGTCGGCCCGGACATGAAACCGCGCGGCCTCGATATCGACACCGCCAAGCTGCTGGCCGATCAACTCAAGGTCAAACTCGAACTGACGCCGGTCAACAGCACCAACCGCATCCCGTTCCTGACCACCGGCAAGGTCGATCTGGTGATCTCCAGCCTCGGCAAGAACCCCGAGCGCGAGAAGGTCATCGACTTCTCCAGTGCCTACGCGCCGTTCTACCTCGCCGTATTCGGTCCGCCAGACGCCAGCATCAAAAGCCTGGACGACCTCAAGGGCAAAACCATCAGCGTCACCCGTGGCGCCATCGAAGACATCGAGCTGACCAAAGTCGCGCCCGAAGGTGTGACCATCAAGCGTTTCGAAGACAACAACTCGACCATCGCCGCTTACCTCGCCGGGCAAGTTGACCTGATCGCCAGCGGCAACGTGGTGATGGTGACCATCAGCGAGCGCAACCCGAAACGCATTCCGGCGCTGAAAGTGAAGCTCAAGGATTCGCCGGTCTATGTCGGCGTGAACAAAAACGAGCCGGCGTTGCTGGACAAGGTCAACCAGATCCTCGCCACCGCCAAGACTGACGGCGCGCTGGAGAAGAACTCCCGGACCTGGCTCAAAGAGCCGCTGCCAGCCGATCTCTGATTGTCGTGCGACGCCGTTTAAACAAGGAGCCTGAACATGGCTTACCAGTTCGATTTCATACCAGTGGTGCAGAACACCGACCTACTGCTGCGCGGTGCGCTGTTCACCCTTGAACTGACGGCCATCGGCGCAGTGCTCGGGGTGGGTCTGGGCATCGTCGGGGCGCTGGTGCGGGCGTGGAACATCCGTCCGTTCGCCGGCATCTTTGGCGTCTACGTCGAGTTGATCCGCAACACGCCGTTTCTGGTGCAGTTGTTTTTCATCTTCTTCGGCCTGCCGTCACTGGGTGTGCAGATCTCGGAATGGCAGGCCGCGGTGCTGGCGATGGTGATCAACCTGGGCGCCTATTCCACCGAGATCATCCGCGCCGGCATTCAAGCAATCCCTCGAGGACAGCTGGAAGCTGCCGCCGCGTTGGCGATGACGCGTTTCGAAGCCTTTCGCCACGTGGTGCTGCTGCCGGCGCTGGGCAAGGTTTGGCCGGCATTAAGCAGCCAGATCATCATCGTGATGCTGGGTTCGGCGGTCTGCTCGCAGATCGCCACCGAAGAGCTGAGCTTCGCCGCCAACTTCATTCAGTCGCGCAACTTCCGCGCCTTTGAAACTTATGCCCTGACCACATTGCTCTACCTGTGCATGGCGCTAATGATCCGTCAGTTGCTGAACTGGATTGGCCGCCGTTTTGTCGCAAGGAGCAGCCAATGAGCGATTTCACCTTCTGGGACATCCTGCGCAACCTGCTCACAGGCCTGCAATGGACCCTGGCGCTGTCGCTGGTGGCGTTTATCGGTGGCGGACTGATCGGCTTGCTGATCATGGTCATGCGCATCTCGAAAAAACCCCTGCCGCGCAGCTTCGCCCGTACTTACATCGAATTGTTCCAGGGCACGCCGCTGTTGATGCAGCTGTTTCTAGTGTTCTTCGGCGTGGCGTTGGCCGGGGTGGAGATTTCGCCGTGGATGGCGGCGGCGATTGCCCTGACGCTGTTCACCAGCGCCTACCTGGCGGAGATCTGGCGCGGTTGCGTCGAATCGATTCCCAACGGTCAGTGGGAAGCTTCATCAAGCCTGGCGCTCAATCCTCTGGAGCAACTGCGTTACGTGATCCTGCCGCAAGCCCTGCGGATCGCCGTGGCACCGACCGTGGGCTTCTCGGTGCAAGTGGTCAAAGGCACCGCTGTCACCTCGATCATCGGCTTCACCGAATTGACCAAGACCGGCGGCATGCTCGCCAACGCGACCTTCGAACCGTTCATGGTCTACGGCCTCGTGGCCCTCGGTTATTTCCTGCTCTGCTACCCCTTGTCCCTCAGTGCCCGCTACCTGGAAAGGAGACTGCATGCCTCTGCTTAGAATCTCGGCCCTGCATAAATATTACGGCGAACACCACGTGCTCAAAGGCATCGACCTCAGCGTCGAGGAAGGCCAGGTGGTGGCGATCATCGGCCGCAGCGGCTCGGGCAAATCCACCTTGTTGCGCACCCTCAATGGTCTGGAATCGATCAACGACGGCGTGATTGAAGTCGACGGCGAATACCTCGACGCCGCTCGTGCCGATCTGCGCAGCCTGCGACAGAAAGTCGGGATGGTGTTTCAGCAGTTCAACCTGTTCCCGCACCTGACGGTCGGCGAGAACGTGATGCTCGCGCCGCAAGTGGTGCAGAAAGCGCCGAAAGCCAAAGCGGCCGAACTGGCGCGGGAGATGTTGGAGCGGGTCGGGCTGGGGGAGAAATTCGATGCCTTCCCGGATCGGTTGTCTGGCGGGCAGCAACAGCGGGTGGCGATTGCCCGGGCGCTGGCAATGTCGCCGAAAGTCTTGCTGTGCGATGAGATTACCTCGGCGCTGGACCCGGAATTGGTCAATGAAGTGCTGAGCGTGGTCCGGCAACTGGCCAAGGAAGGGATGACGTTGATTATGGTCACCCACGAGATGCGTTTTGCCCGGGAGGTTGGGGATAAGTTGGTGTTCATGCATCAGGGCAAGGTGCATGAGGTCGGGGATCCGAAAGTGTTGTTTGCCAATCCGCAGACCGCGGAGTTGGCGAATTTCATTGGCACAGTTGAAGCGGCGGGCTGAAGGACGCCATCGCGAGCAGGCTCGCTCCCACATTAGTTCTGTGTCGTGCGCAGGATGGGCGGCAACGCAAAACCCTGTGGGAGCGAGCCTGCTCGCGATTGACCGCGCAGCGGTCACCTGCATGACTGCGCTGGATCAAGGCTTTGAACACTGCGCGTTGGCGGCAGCGTTTGATCGTGGCACGATGTCGAGGTTATCGACCGAGACCCCCTGACCATGCCGCAATCTCAAGCCAAGAATCTGTCCCTGATCGCCGCAATCGACCTGGGCTCCAACAGCTTTCACATGGTCGTGGCCAAGGCCCAGAACGGCGAAATCCGTATTCTCGAACGACTCGGGGAGAAGGTTCAGCTGGCCGCCGGCATCGACGATGAGCGCCAGCTCAGTGAAGAATCCATGCAACGCGGGCTCGATTGCCTGAAGCGTTTCGCCCAACTGATCAGCGGTATGCCGACCGGCGCCGTGCGGATCGTCGGCACCAACGCCCTGCGTGAAGCGCGCAACCGCGCCGAATTTATCCACCGCGCCGAAGAAATTCTCGGCCACCCGGTGGAAGTCATCTCCGGCCGTGAAGAAGCGCGTCTGATCTACCTCGGCGTTTCCCACACCCTCGCCGACACTCCTGGCAAACGCCTGGTGGCCGACATCGGCGGCGGCAGTACCGAATTCATCATCGGCCAGCGCTTTGAACCACTGCTGCGCGAAAGCCTGCAAATGGGCTGCGTCAGCTACACCCAGCGCTATTTCAAGGACGGCAAGATCACCCCGGCCCGCTACGCCCAGGCGTACACGGCGGCGCGCCTGGAGATCATGAGCATCGAACACGCCCTGCATCGCCTGACCTGGGATGAAGCCATCGGCTCCTCGGGCACCATTCGCGCCATCGGCCTGGCGCTGAAGGCCGGCGGTCATGGCACTGGCGAGGTCAACGCCCAAGGCCTGGCCTGGCTCAAGCGCAAGCTGATCAAGCTCGGCGACGTCGAGAAGATCGACTTCGAAGGCATCAAGCCTGACCGCCGGGCGATCTTCCCGGCGGGCCTGGCGATTCTCGAAGCGATCTTCGACGCGCTTGAGCTGCAACGCATGGACCACTGTGAAGGCGCCCTGCGTGAAGGCGTGCTCTATGATCTGTTGGGCCGTCATCATCACGAAGACGTCCGTGAGCGCACCCTCAGCTCGTTGATGGAGCGTTATCACGTCGACCTGGAACAAGCGGCGCGGGTTGAGCGCAAGGCGTTGCATGCCTTCGATCAAGTGGCTGAGGATTGGGATCTGGATGACGGCGTCTGGCGCGAACTGCTGGGCTGGGCGGCCAAGGTCCATGAAGTGGGCCTGGACATCGCCCACTATCACTACCACAAGCACGGCGCTTACTTGATCGAGCATTCGGACCTGGCCGGGTTCTCCCGCGAAGACCAACTGATGCTCGCGCTACTGGTGCGTGGCCACCGACGCAATATTCCCCGGGACAAGTTTGCCGACTTCGGCAATGAAGGCATCAAGCTGATTCGCCTGTGCGTGCTGCTGCGCTTTGCGATTCTGTTTCATCACATCCGCGGCACCCAGGAAATGCCCCAGGTTGTGCTGCAGGCCAATGGCGACAGCCTGGACGTGTTGTTCCCGGAAAACTGGCTGGACGAAAACCAGCTGACCCAGGCCGACTTCGGTCTGGAAGCGGAATGGCTGACCCGGGTGGGCTTTGTGCTTAACGTTCGCTGAAACACGGTCCTGTAGGAGCACGGCTTGCCGGCGATGGCGATCTCACGGACGCCATCGCTGTAGGAGCACAGCTTGCTGGCGATGGCGATCTCGCGGACGCCATCGCTGTAGGAGCACGGCTTGCTGGCGATGGCGATCTCGCGGACGCCATCGCTGTAGGAGCACGGCTTGCCGGCGATGGCGATCTCACGGACGCCATCGCTGTAGGAGCACAGCTTGCTGGCGATGGCGATCTCGCTGACGCCATCGCCAGCAAGCTGTGCTCCTACAGGGGACGGCGGTGAATACAAAAATGGCGATCCGCAGGGATCGCCATTTTTTATTACCCGACTTGTGCGTTAACGCACAGCCAGAATCGGGCTGCCCAAACGTTCCAGCAGTGTTGCCTGCGCGCTGCGCGGGTTCTGGTTGCCGGTCGGCGTGTTGCGGATGTAACGACCGTCCGCCTGCAAGCTCCAGCTGTGGGTGTTATCGGTGAGATACAGCTCCAGCTCTTTCTTGACCCGCAAGATCAGCTTCTTGCCCTCGACCGGGAAGCAAGTCTCGACGCGCTTGTCGAGGTTGCGCTCCATCCAGTCCGCGCTGGACAGGAACATCTGCTCTTCGCCGCCATTGAGGAAGTAGAAGACCCGGGTGTGCTCCAGGAAACGCCCGATGATCGAGCGCACGTGGATGTTGTGCGAAACCCCGGCGATGCCCGGACGCAGGCAGCACATGCCGCGCACCACCAGATCGATACGCACCCCGGACTGACTGGCCTTGTACAACGCACGGATGATCTTCGGATCGGTCAGCGAGTTGAACTTGGCGATGATGTGCGCCGGTTTGCCGTCGAGTGCGAACTGGGTTTCGCGGGCAATCATGTCGAGCATGCCCTTCTTCAACGTGAACGGCGCGTGCAGCAGCTTCTTCATGCGCAGGGTTTTACCCATGCCGATCAGCTGACTGAAGAGTTTGCCGACGTCTTCGCACAAGGCGTCATCCGAAGTCAGCAAGCTGTAGTCGGTGTACAGACGGGCGTTGGCCGCGTGGTAGTTGCCGGTCCCCAAGTGGGCGTAACGGACAATCTCGCCGGCCTCGCGACGCAAAATCAGCATCATCTTCGCGTGGGTCTTGAAGCCGACCACGCCGTAAATCACCACTGCACCGGCCGCTTGCAGACGGCTGGCCAGTTGCAGGTTGGACTCTTCGTCGAACCGCGCACGCAACTCGATCACCGCAGTGACTTCCTTGCCGTTACGCGCCGCATCGACCAGCGCATCGACGATTTCCGAGTTGGCGCCGGAGCGGTACAGGGTCTGACGGACCGCCAGTACATGCGGGTCCTTGGCCGCCTGGCGCAGCAGGTCGACCACCGGCGTGAAGGACTCGAACGGGTGCAGCAACAGGATGTCCTGCTTGCTGATCACGCTGAAGATGTTCTCGCTGTTCTGCAGCAGTTTGGGGATCTGCGGGGTGAACGGCATGTATTGCAGCGCGCGCTGGCTGTCCAGACCGGTGATGCTGAACAGGCGGGTCAGGTTGACCGGACCGTTGACCTGATACAGCTCGGTCTCGTGCAGGTTGAACTGCTTGAGCAAGTAGTCGGACAGGTGTTTCGGGCACGTGTCGGCGACTTCCAGACGCACCGCATCACCGTAGCGACGCGAGAACAACTCGCCGCGCAGGGCGCGGGCCAGGTCTTCTACATCTTCGGTGTCGACGGCGAGGTCGGCGTTTCGGGTCAGACGGAACTGGTAGCAGCCCTTGACCTTCATGCCCTGGAACAGGTCATCGGCATGCGCGTGGATCATCGACGACAGGAACACGTAGTTGTCGCCCGAGCCGCCCACTTCTTCCGGCAACTTGATGACGCGCGGCAGCAGACGTGGCGCCGGGATGATCGCCAGACCGGAATCGCGGCCGAAGGCGTCGATACCTTCAAGCTCGACGATGAAGTTCAGGCTCTTGTTCACCAGCAACGGGAACGGGTGCGTCGGGTCGAGGCCGATCGGGGTAATGATCGGCGCGATCTCGTCGCGGAAATAGCGGCGCACCCAGGTTTTGATCTTGGTGGTCCAGTGACGCCGGCGGATGAAGCGGACCTGATGCTTTTCCAGTTCCGGCAACAGAATGTCGTTGAGGATCGCGTACTGGCGGTCGACGTGACCGTGTACCAGTTCGCTGATGCGCGCCAGGGCCTGGTGCGGTTGCAGGCCATCGGCGCCGGCCTGTTCACGGGCGAAGGTGATCTGTTTCTTCAGGCCGGCCACACGAATCTCGAAGAACTCGTCCAGGTTGCTGGAGAAGATCAGCAGAAACTTCAGCCGCTCCAGCAACGGGTAGGACTCATCCAGCGCCTGCTCCAGCACGCGGATGTTGAACTGCAGTTGCGAGAGCTCGCGATGGATGTACAGGCTGCTGTCATCCAGGCCGGGAATGGCAATCGCTGGCGCCGCAACAACGGGCTCGGCCACCACCGCGGGTGGAGCAGGCTCCAGCTCCGGCGGGGTTTCAGCGATTTGCTCCACCACAGGTTGAGCGTCTTTTACGGCAACTTCAGTGAGTACTTCGGTATTCATCGAATGTTCCTGGGAGGGCTATTTTTGCTCTCGTAACAATTGAGCAGCACGGACGGCAAAGTAAGTCAGGATGCCATCAGCGCCTGCACGTTTAAAAGCGGTCAGGGATTCGAGGATAACCCCTTCGCTCAACCAGCCATTCTGGATCGCCGCCATGTGCATGGCATATTCACCGCTGACCTGATAAACAAAGGTCGGCACTTTAAATTCTTCCTTGACCCGGTAGAGGATGTCCAGATACGGCATGCCTGGCTTGACCATGACCATGTCCGCGCCTTCTGACAAGTCCGCCGCCACTTCGTGCAGGGCTTCGTTGCTGTTGGCCGGGTCCATCTGATAGGAGGCCTTGTTGGCCTTGCCCAGGTTCAGCGCCGAACCGACCGCATCGCGGAACGGGCCGTAATAGGCGCTGGCGTACTTCGCCGAGTAGGCCATGATCCGCACATTGACGTGATCGGCCAGTTCCAGCGCTTCGCGAATCGCCTGGATGCGACCGTCCATCATGTCCGACGGGGCCACCACCTGAGCGCCGGCTTCGGCATGGGACAGCGCCTGCTTGACCAGTGCGTCGACGGTGATGTCGTTCTGCACGTAGCCTTCTTCGTCGAGGATACCGTCCTGGCCGTGGGTGGTGAACGGGTCCAGCGCAACGTCGGTGATCACGCCCAGCTCAGGGAACTGCGCCCGCAATGCACGAGTGGCGCGCTGGGCAATGCCGTTCGGGTTCCAGGCTTCGGCGGCGTCCAGAGACTTGAGCTCCGGCGGCGTCACCGGGAACAACGCCAAGGCTGGAATCCCCAGCTCGACCCACTTGGCCGCTTCTTCAAGCAACAGATCGATGGTCAGGCGCTCGACGCCTGGCATCGACGCCACCGCTTCGCGACGGTTTTCACCGTCCAGCACGAACACCGGCAGGATCAGGTCATCGACGGTCAGAACGTTTTCACGAACCAGTCGACGCGAGAAATCATCACGACGGTTGCGACGCAGGCGGGTTGCTGGAAACAAACGGTTGGCGGGGGTAAAGCTCACGGCAGACTCCTGAGCCCGCACTGGCGGGCGAGCGTGACAGTTATAAGCGGCCATTATGACCAACGTATGACAGTTGTGTGCATCCCTGCGTCACGTAGCCGCATTCCATTGTCCTTGTAGGAAATGTTCACGTCGAGACACATTTGGACACTTTCATGAATGTTCCCGAAGGGTTAGGCTGCGCGTTCATTTCGCCAGCATCCAGACAATGCTCCAACAATTTCTTCAGGAATTCGGCTACTTCGCCCTCTTTCTCGGCACGTTTTTCGAAGGCGAAACCATTCTGGTGCTCGCAGGCTTCCTCGCGTTCCGCGGATACATGGACCTCAAATTGGTCATGATCGTGGCGTTCCTCGGCAGTTATGCCGGTGATCAGCTGTGGTATTTCCTGGGGCGCAAGCACGGCCGCAAGTTGCTGGCACGCAAACCGCGCTGGCAATTGATGGGTGACCGGGCGCTGGAACACATCCGCAGGCACCCGGACATCTGGGTACTGAGCTTCCGCTTTGTCTATGGCCTGCGCACGGTGATGCCGGTGGCGATCGGCCTGTCGGGCTATCCGCCAGGACGTTATCTGCTGCTCAACGGGATTGGTGCCGCGATCTGGGCCGCGGCGCTGGCTGCTGCCGCGTATCACTTCGGTGCGGTGCTCGAAGGCATGCTTGGCAGCGTCAAGAAGTACGAGCTATGGGTGCTTGGCGCCCTGCTGATACTGGGCTTTTGTCTGTGGTTACGCCGACGCCTCAAGAACGCCCGTCTGGCGAAGAAGATCTACGCCGACGAGCAGGCCGAACTGGCCAAATCTGCCGAGACTAAGACGCCAACCGAGTGAAACGGTTTCTGCAACAGTAGAGACCGATACCGCTGAGCAGGCTGTAACTCAGCAGGCCGACCCAGCCCACCGCGCTGGCCGGCCACAGCCCAACGACCGGCGCCAGCCACACCAGCGGCACATTCGACGCCAGGCGCAGCAGCTCCAGCTTCAGCGCCCACGGGCGATTCTCCAGGGCCACGCCCAAGGTAAACAAACCCAGCGCCACTGCACTCCAGCCGAGTACCAGCGCGGCGGTTGGCAAACTCTGCTCCAGGTTCATCAAGTAGCTGCCCAGCGCGATGTAGACGCAGAACTGCAACACGACGTAAAGCTGCTGACGCCCGTCCAGCGGCACCTCGAATTTACGGAACTGACTCAGGTCTGGCTTGTTCATCGGGTACTTGGCCGCCACGTCCGCCGGCCGCCAACCGGTGCGCATGAACCAGATGCGCAGCTTGTCCCATTTGCTTTGCGCACGCCGCGCGTCATCCCACAGCTGCGCGTAGAACTGCACGTTCGCCCACAACGGATTCCAGCTCGCCAGCGGCGTGGTGACACCGAAAATCACCGGTTCGTTGTCGTCCTCTTCCTGGAACGAGCCAAATAGACGGTCCCAAATAATGAACACCCCGCCGTAGTTGCGATCCATGTAGAGAGCGTTCTGTGCATGGTGAGCCCGATGATTGGACGGCGTGACAAAGAACCACTCGAACCAGCCGAGCTTGGGAATGTGTTTGGTATGCACCCAGAACTGGTACAGCAAGTTCAGCGAGGCAACGCTGATGAACATCAACAGCGGCACGCCGAACACGGCCATCGGCAGGTAGAAAATCCAGCTCAACAGGAAGCCGGTACTGGTCTGGCGCAGCGCCGTGGAAAGGTTGTAGTCCTCGCTTTGGTGATGCACCGAATGCGCCGCCCAGAGGATGTTGCGTTCGTGGCCCATGCGATGCAGCCAGTAGTAGCAGAAGTCGTAGAGGACGAAGGCGAACACCCAGACCCAAACGCTGCCAGCCGAGAGTTCGAACAGCGCCAGGTGCTTGAGGGCAAACGCATACGTCACCAGGCCGACGCCTTTGGTCAACAGGCCGGTGGTGGTCGACAGCACGCCGGTGCTCAGGCTGTTGATCGCGTCCGCCACGCGATAATTGCTCACTCCACGCCAACGGTCGGCCAGCAGTTCGACGGCAATCAGCACAAAGAAAAACGGCACCGCATACAGAATGAAGTCCATGACGCGCCCTGATCGGAATCTTGAGGACAGATCCTAGGTGTAGCCGCGAATTAACCCTATGGCAACGAGTGACAAATTAGTGGACATTTAACGCCATGAATCTGGAGAAAAGCCCATGAGCAAAAAAATTGCAGTGATCCTTTCCGGCTGCGGCGTGTACGACGGCGCCGAGATCCACGAAAGCGTGATCACCCTGCTGCGGCTGGACCAGCGCGGCGCCCAGGTGCAGTGTTTCGCACCGAACATTGCGCAGTTGCATGTGATCAATCACCTGACCGGCGAAGAAATGCCCGAGTCGCGCAACGTACTGGTGGAATCGGCGCGGATCGCCCGAGGTAACATCAAGGACATCCGCGAAGCCAGCGTCGAAGACTTCGATGCGCTGATCGTTCCAGGCGGATTTGGATCAGCCAAGAACCTGTCGAACTTTGCCATCGAAGGCGCTGGTTGCAGCGTTCAGCCTGACGTCCTGGCATTGACCGAAGCGTTCGCCGAAGCCGGCAAACCGGTGGGGCTGATCTGCATCTCGCCGGCCTTGGCCGCCAAAATCTACGGCCCCGGTGTGACCTGCACCATCGGCAACGATGCCGATACCGCCGCCGCGATGAACAAGATGGGCGCTACACACGCCGACTGCGCGGTAACTGACATCGTTGAAGACAAGGCGCGCAAGCTGGTGAGCACTCCGGCGTACATGCTGGCGCAATCGATCAGCGAGGCCGCTTCCGGCATCAACAAACTGGTCGACCGCGTCCTCGAACTCACCCACGAAAACGACGCCTGACACTGTTCAAAATGTGGGAGCGAGCCTGCTCGCGATAGCGGTCTAACCGTCGACATCAATGTTGAATGTGCCGACCCCATCGCGAGCAGGCTCGCTCCCACAGAGATCACCGTCATGCTTAAGACTTGCGGGAAAGTCGCGTGAGGATCCGGTCCAGCGCATTGGCAAACGCTTGCTTCTCACGCTCGCCAAACGGTGCCGGTCCGCCGCTCATCTGCCCCTGTTCACGCAAATCGGTGAACAGGTTACGCACCGCCAACCGATCGCCCATGTTCTGCGCATCGAACTCTTTGCCCCGTGGATCCAGCGCCGCAACGCCCTTTTTCACCAGACGGTCGGCCAGCGGCACATCGCTGCAGATCACCAATTCGCCGGGGACCGCGTGTTCCACCAGGTAGTCGTCGGCGGCATCCGGACCGCTTGGCACCACGATCAACTTGACCAGGGCCAAACCCGGTTTGACCTGCGGCTGTCCGGCCACCAACACCACTTCGAACTGGCGCTTGAGGGCGAACTTCACCACCAGATCCTTGGCCGCCCGAGGGCAGGCGTCGGCATCGATCCACACACGCATAGTTTTTCCTCCGTTAAAAGCATCGCGGGCAAGCCTTGCTCCTACAGGATCACGCGCCTCTTGCGGCCGCGTACAACCTGTAGGAGCAAGGCTTGCCCGCGATTGTGAGCGCATCGAATGCTTTTAAGAAACCGGCACCCGCCGCTTCTCAGCCAGCCGACTACGGCTATACAGCACGATGATCGCGATAATCGCCAGCGCCTGCGCACTCAGCGAATACGCATCAGCGTGGATCCCCAGCCAGTCGAAGTCAAAGAACGGCACCGGCCGGGTGCCGAAAATCCCGGCTTCCTGCAACGCCTTCACGCCATGCCCGGCAAACACCACCGACAACGCGCACAACAGACCGGCGTTGATACTGAAGAACAGCGACAGCGGCAGCTTCGCCGAGCCACGCAGAATCACCCAAGCCAGACCCACCAACAACACCAACGCCGTCGCACCGCCAGCGAGCACCGCGTTATGGCCCGCCGGACCTGCCTGCAGCCACAGGGTCTCGTAGAACAGAATCACTTCAAACAGCTCGCGATACACCGAGAAGAACGCCAGCGTCGCAAACCCGAAACGACCACCGCCGCCCACCAGGCTGCTCTTGATGTAATCCTGCCAGGCCGCCGCGTGACGACGATCGTGCATCCACACACCGAGCCAAAGCACCATGACGGCGGCGAACAATGCCGTCGCACCTTCCAGCAATTCGCGTTGCGAGCCGCTGACATCGATCACGTACGCCGCCAGCGCCCAGGTCGCCAGACCCGCCAGCAGCGCCAGCCCCCAGCCGACGTTGACGCTACGCACCGCCGACTGCTGGCCGGTATTGCGCAGGAACGCGAGAATCGCCGCCAGCACCAGAATCGCTTCCAGGCCTTCGCGCAACAGAATCAACAAACCGGAGATGTAGCTCAAAGACCAACTCAAGCCATCGCTGCCCAGCAGGCCGGCGGATTCCTTCAACTTGGCCTTGGCTGCGTCCAGACGCTGCTGGACTTGAGCCACCGGCAAACCATCCTGCAACGACTGACGGTAAGCCATCAGCGATTTTTCAGTGTCTTTACGCGCATTGGCGTCGACGTTATCCAGAGAGCTTTCGACCAGTTCGAAACCCTCCAGATAAGCCGCCACCGACAGGTCATAAGCCTGATCGTGATCACCGGCACGGTAGGCGGCGATGCTCTTGTCCAGGGTCGCGGCGGTGTAGTCGAGCAACTGCGCCGGACCACGCTTGACCTGCGGCGGTTGCGCCCGCTGCGCACGGAAGGTCGCCGCCGCTTGCGGCCCCTCGGCAGCCTGCACTTCTGCGGGGGTCTGACGGGCCAGGTCGGCGATGTCGTAGGTCTTTTCAGATTTTGCAGCAGCCGGATCGGCGCTGAAGCTGGCGATGTAGGTCGCCAGGTCCCAACGCTGACGATCGTCCAGCTGATCGGCGAAGGCCGGCATGTCGGTGCCTTCGACACCGAGGCCCAGGGTGTTGTAGATCGCGTAGAGGCTCACGTGATCCAGTCGCGCCGCATTACGCAGATTGGACGGCGCTGGCGTCAGACCGACACCCGCCGGGCCATCCCCGGCACCTGCGTCGCCGTGGCACACCGAACAATGCTGAGCGTACAACGGCGCACCACGGGTCGGATCCGGCGTAATGATCGGTGCCTGGCTGACTTCATAGGTCACCGCCAGCTTCGCGCCGAGTTGCCGAGCCTGGCGGCTGACGCCCGCGCCGTCCTGACGCGCAGTGATCGCGTTGCGCAGCGTGCTGACGCCCTGCTCCAGCCCGGCTTTTTCCGGTTTGGCCGGCATCGCAGCGATCAAGCCTTGCAGCACCTTGATAAATTCCAGCTGCTCTTGGTATTCGGACTCATTGATGACCTTGCCCGCCTGCACCGTTTCCGGGTAATCCGCACCGATGTAATCGAGCAAATGCAGCGCTTGTGGCGCGCCTTCCACGGTGTCGGCCAGCAGGTTGAAACTGCACAGTGCAAACAACGGCAACATCAGCCAGGTCAGGAAACGGGACGGGGCGGTCATGAATGAATCTCAATTGGAAATACGAAGTAACACATTGTTCACTTCCAATGACTTTCACTCAAGCTTTGTTATGAGTATGCGGCACGGCTGGGAGGCCGACGCATTGGGTTCGCGCTTCGAGTCATGATGGCACATCGTTAAAATGCGAAATTAAAAAGCCATTACATAGCCAGCATCCTTGCCTATAATGCCGCGCCTTCGTTATTGCGAAACGGTATTTAAGCTCCTCTTTTTATGAGGAATTGGCAGGATGCCAACATTCCCGCCAGTAGGTCCTATCAGCCCGACCAGCATTTGCGGCTGCTTATATTCAGGGAAGAAGTACCCAATGGCATCCCGCGCCCTTACATCGATCGCGCTCAGCGCCGTCACCTTGCTTTCCGGCTGCTCGGCGTTTCGTAACTACGATTCGGAACTGGCCCAAACCAACCAGCAACTGGCCGCCGGCAATGTCGATGCCGCGTTGACCCTGCTGGAAAAGAACAACACCAGCGCGGACAAAGACCTGCTCTATTACTTCGAGAAGGGTGAATTGTTGCGCGCCAAAGGTGACCTGTCCGGCAGCCAGAACGCCTGGACCAGCGCCGATCAGGTGGTGGGCAAGTGGGAAGACTCGGTCAAGCTTGATACCGGCAAATACCTCGCCCAGTTCGGCAGTTTCGTGGTAAACGACAAGGTCCGTCGCTACGAAGGCTACGACTACGAAAAAGTCATGCTGACCACGCAGATGGCCCTCAACCTGCTGGCGGTAAACGACTTTGACGGCGCGCGCATGTCGATCAAAAAGACCCATGAACGCGAAGCAGTGATCGCCGACTTGCGCGACAAGGAATACCTCAAGAGCGAAGAGGAAGCCGAGAAAGAAGGCGTCAAAACCCAGTACAAGGATTTGCAGGGTTACCCGGTCGCCAGCCTCGACGCACCGGAAGTGGTCAGCCTGAAAAACAGCTACCAGAGTGCGTTCAGCCACTACCTGGCCGGCTTCGTCTACGAAGCCCTGGGTGAAAAAGACCTGGCTGCACCGGGCTACCGCAAAGCCGCCGAACTGCGCCCGAACACCCCGCTGCTTGAGCAGGCGCTGGTCAATCTCGACAAGCCAAGTGGCAAGGACGAGGGCAGCGACATCCTGATCGTCGTGCAAAGTGGTCTGGCGCCGTCGCGCGATTCGATCCGCATCCCATTGCCCTTGCCGATCAGCAACCAGTTGGTGATCACGCCACTGTCGTTCCCGATCATCAAGGCGGACACCTCCACCGCCACGCTCACACAGATCGGTGTTGACGGTCAGCAACTGAACTTGACGCAACTCAACAGCACCACCGCCATGTCCCGTCGCGCACTGCGTGACGATATGCCGGGCATCATTTTGCGCACCACCGTGCGTGCCGTGACCAAAGGCGTGGCGCAGAAGCAGATCAATGAAACCAACCCACTGGCGGGCCTGGCGGTCGGTATCTCTTCAGCCGTGCTCGAAGGTGCCGATACCCGTACGTGGCGCACCCTGCCGGACTACACGCAAGTGGTGCGTCTGCGCCTGAAGAAAGGTGAGCATCAAGTCACCCTGCCGAGCGCCGTGGGCGGTTCGGTGGTCAAGGTCACCGTCGATCAGCGTTACCAGGTCATCACCTTGCGCGCCGTGGGCAATCAGGTGTTCGCCAGCGGCGTGGCCGCGCACGTGATCCCGAGTGCCAACGCTACCGCCGTAGCCAGCCTCAAACCTTAAGAACGGAGTCTTTGCATGCGCTTCAAACTCATCGCTGTTGTCGCCCTGGCCTTGCTGGCCGGGTGCGCCACCCCGCCACCACCGGAACCTGGCAGCGCCGCCAGCAAGGTCGTGGCCATGGGCAAGCTCAAGAACATCGTGGTCGGCGCCATGCGCGTCGCCCGGGAAAACGGCTTCATGACGGTCAATGCGCAGCTGAGCAACACCAGCTTCAACAACAAGACCTTCTACTACCGTTTTGCCTGGCTCGGCCCGGAAGGTTTCCCCGTCGCCGAAGAAGAAACCTGGAAAAGCCAGATGATGTACGGCGAGCAGACCAGCTTCATTCAGGCGATCGCACCAACCGCCAAAGCCGTGGATTTCCGTCTCGAAATCAAAACGCCTTAAGCCCGACACCCTATTCGTTCAGTTCTAGAGAGCCTTCCCATGTTTGCACGCTTTTCGTTCATTGC
This sequence comes from Pseudomonas sp. LS2P72, assembly GCF_054897865.1. Lineage (NCBI taxonomy): Bacteria > Pseudomonadati > Pseudomonadota > Gammaproteobacteria > Pseudomonadales > Pseudomonadaceae > Pseudomonas > Pseudomonas sp. LS2P72. The sequence goes on along the minus strand of NZ_CM142708.1, from coordinate 793,378 downwards.
CGTTATCGCCCTTCTGGCCAGCGGTTGCGCCAACACTTCGCCATCGCTGGGCAGCAAAAGCATCAGCTACGGCGACACCAAGGCTGTGGAAACCGTGACCAACGAGTTCGGTTCCACCGACCTGCAGATGATCGCTGAATCCATGACCCGCTCACTGGCCCAGTCCGGCATTCTGCAAAACCGCCCGGTGGTTCAGGTTTACGACGTGAAGAACAAGACCAGCGAGTACATCGATACGCGTGAAATCACCACCAGCATCAAGACTCAGCTGATGAAGACCGGCACGGCCCGCTTCGCTAGCGACAACACCGCTATGCAGAGCCAGGTCGACCAGCTCAAGCTGCAAAACCAGAGCGGTCTGTACAAGAAGAACACGGTGGCCAAGACCGGCAACATGATCGCCGCGAAATACCGTATCGAAGGTTCGATCAGCTCGATCGTCAAGCGCAGCAGCGACTACAAGGACGTCTTTTACAAGTTCAGCCTGCAATTGATTGACGTTGAAAGCGGCCTGGCCGAGTGGATGGACGAGAAAGAGATCCGCAAGACCACGGAGCGCTAATCAATGCGCGCATGGATTGGCATGATGGCCCTGGCTTGCGCGTTCAGCGTGCAAGCGGCCCCGAAAGTCGCGGTGACGGACCTCGCGTACCAGGAGCGAGTGGAGCAGTACATCCACATCGTTTCGGCACAGAGCAATCACAGCCAGAGTTACTACGGCGCAAGCGGGTCTTCGAGTTACAACGAAATCGAAGCCACCACCAGCTACATCGAACAAGGTGAATTGCGCAAATTCACCGGCGACATCAAGGGCGAGATTCTTCGTACCGGCATGTTCCAGCTGGTCCAGGGCACGCCTTATACATCGGCGTCCAAGGGTGACGTCTATGACGTGATCAAGCGAATCAAGGCCGGCAACTTCAAAGGCGCCGACTATGTGTTGTTCGGCACCGTGTCGGACATCGACTTCAACAACGACATCAACGAGCTCGCCAACACCGACAGCTATTCGGCGGTGCTGGCGTTGACCCTGGTGGCGGATTTCAGCCTGATCAACACCAAGACCTTCGAAATCACCTCGGCCTTCACGGCGATGGGCGAAGGTCAGGACACCAAACTGATGAACCATCGGGACATCCGTGTCTCGCTGAACCGCCCGCGGGTGGTGCGTGACGTGTCCAAGTCCTTGGGTGAAGACGTGGCGGGGCAACTGAGCCAACAGCTCGGTGGCGGCGGTTACGAGCAGCAGGGCCAAGCCCCGCGGCGCAATAACCTGCCAGCGGACATAGCGCCGGTGATTCTGCACTGAACCCTGAAACTGAAAAGGCGACCCCAAGGGTCGCCTTTTTTGTGCCTGAAGGTTTTTAAACTGCCGCTTTGCGAAGGGTCGCCATGAACGCCGCCGCACCAATGAACAGCCCGGCAAAGGTGCGGTTCATGCGTTTTTGCTGCTTGGGCGTGCGCAACAGGCGCAACACCTTGGCAGCGAGCCCTGTGTAACCGGCCATGACAATCAGGTCGACGCAGATCATGGTCACACCGAGGATGAGGTACTGCGCCACCAGAGGTGCATGCGGATCAATGAATTGCGGCAGCACCGCGAGCATGAACACCAACGCCTTGGGATTGCTGATGTTCACCAGGAAACCCCGGAACACCAGCGCCATCGGCTTGCCGATTTGCCGGACGGCCGCGTCGTCGCTCATGTCATTGGGCAGCGCGCGCCATTGCTTGACCGCCAGGTAAACCAGATAGGCCACGCCAAACCATTTGATCGCATAGAAAGCGGTGGCCGACGCTGCGAGGATTGCACCAACACCGGCAGCGACAATCGCAATCTGTAGCGCCAGGCCCAGTTGCAGGCCCAGGGCGTTCCAATAACCGCGCCAGAAACCGTATCGCAGACCGCTGGACATCGACGCAATGGCGCCGGCACCGGGAGACAGACTGATCACCCAGCAGGCGGCAAAAAACGCCAGCCATGTTTGAAGCACCATCGCACACCTCGACTCAGACTCGTGACAGACGTCTAAGCTAATGCGGCTTTGGGCCGATGACTACCGATTTTTTGCAGGACAGAGTTGAAGCCGACCAGCGTTTACAGCTGGAGGGCCCTTTCGCGAGCAGGCTCGCTCCCACATGGAATTTGTGAGCGCCACTGATCTACTGTGGGAGCGAGCCTGCTCGCGAAAGCGATATGTCAGGCAACAGAAGGCTTACTTTTCGAAACCGTTGGAAGGGAATACATCGGTGCCGCGCCAGCGTCGAACCGAGCGCTGGAAGAACAGGCTGTTGGGCACTTGCACCATGGCACTGCCGGTACCGAGCTCTTCGGCTTCGATCAGCGTGGTGTAGAGCAGATTGATCGCAACGACCCGGCCTTTGACGCCAGGCTTGTCGGTGGTGTCCACCAATTCGACCACGTCACCGATGCGGAATGGACCGACGGTGAAGATCAGGATCGCGCACAACAGGTTGGACAGCACACTCCACATGGCGAAAAACGCCACTGCCGCTACCGCGACAAACCCGGACAACGCGGTCCAGAGCACCGTCGCCGACACCCCAAGACGTTCCAGCACGAAGATCAGCGCGCTGCCCATGATCAGCCAGCGCAGGCCACCGCGTAGCGGCATGAAAAACTGCGGTGGAAACGGATAGCGCTCGCCCAATCGAGTCAGGCATCTAGCGACAACACGCTGGGCGATATAACCGGCCAGCAGGATCAGCAAGATTTGCACGACCAGCCAGATCGGCTCGATCCACACGGCAGGCAATGGCAGTGTGAAGGCTTCCATCAAGACAGCGCCTCCAGCTCCGCCTGCATGCTTTCAAGCAGTTCCAGCGCTTCCATCCAGGCTTCTTCCAGCTCGGCTTCACGCACCTTCAACTTGGCCTGTTCGGCCAGCAGATCACGCAAGTCGTTCTTGCGCGCAGGCTCGTAAATATCGCTGTCGCCGAGGCTGGTATCGATCTTCGCCAGTTTCTCGTGCAGCTTGCCCAGCTCGGCTTCGAGCTTGTCAGCCTCGCGCTTGTGCGGTGCCAGTTGCTGACGCAACGCGGCCGCCGCCTGGCGCTGGGCCTTCTTGTCGGTCTTGTCCGGTTTGACCGGCGTATTGCTGACCGGGGCGTTGCGCTGACGGTAGTCCACCAGCCAACGGGTGTAGTCTTCCAGGTCGCCGTCGAACTCCTCGACCTTGCCGTCCGCGACCAGATAGAAATTGTCGGTGGTGCTTTTGAGCAAATGACGATCGTGGGAGACCACCAGTACCGCGCCGCTGAATTCCTGAAGGGCCATGGTCAGCGCCAGGCGCATTTCCAGGTCCAGGTGGTTGGTCGGTTCGTCGAGCAGCAGCAGATTCGGCCGACCCCAGGCGATCAACGCCAGCGCCAGACGGGCCTTTTCGCCACCGGAGAAATTCAGCACCGGCTCATCGATCCGCGCACCGCGGAAGTCAAAACCACCGAGGAAGTCGCGCAGCGTCTGCTCGCGCTCGGTCGGCGCCAGGCGCTGCATGTGCAGCAACGGGCTGGCCTTGGAGTCAAGCGAGTCCAGTTGATGCTGGGCGAAGTAGCCGACGACGGTGTTCTCGCCACGGGTCAGGCGGCCGGACAACGGCTCGAGTTCACCGGCAAGGTTTTTGATCAGAGTCGATTTACCGGCCCCGTTCGGGCCGAGCAAACCGATCCGCGCACCGGGGGTCAGTTGCAGCTTGACCTTTTCCAGCACGGCTCGTTCGCCGTAACCCAGTTGGGCGTCGGAGAGATCAATCAACGGGCTAGAGATTTTCACTGATTCGCGGAAAACGAAATCGAATGGCGAATCGACGTGGGCGGCGGACAGCTCTTCCATCCGCTCCAGCGCCTTTATCCGGCTCTGGGCCTGACGGGCCTTGGTGGCCTGGGCCTTGAAGCGGGCGATGTAGCTTTCCATGTGCGCACGTTGCGCCTGCTGCTTCTCGTAGGCCTGCTGTTGCTGGGCCAGACGTTCAGCACGGGCGCGTTCGAAGGCGCTGTAACCACCGCGATACAGGGTGATCTTGCGCTGATCGACGTGAGCCACGTGATCGACCACGGCATCGAGGAAGTCCCGGTCGTGGGAAATCAGCATCAAGGTGCCGGGATAGCTTTTGAGCCATTCTTCGAGCCAGATGATGGCGTCGAGGTCCAAGTGGTTGGTCGGTTCGTCGAGCAGCAACAAGTCCGAGGGGCACATCAAAGCCTGCGCCAGGTTCAGACGCATCCGCCAACCACCAGAGAAATCTCCTACCTGGCGATCCATCTGTTCATTGGTGAACCCAAGGCCGGCCAGCAGCTTTCGGGCCCGGGCATCGGCGGTGTAACCGTCGGCGCTGTCGAGTTCCGAGTGCAGGCGGGCCTGAGCGGTACCGTCATGGGCCGCTTCGGCTGCCGCGAGGTCGCGTTGCACCTCGCGCAGGCGCAGGTCGCCATCGAGCACATAGTCGACCGCCACGCGATCGAGGGTGTCGATCTCCTGGCGCATGTGGGCGATGCGCCAGTCCGCCGGCAAAAAGCAATCACCCGAGTCCGGGTGCAGGTCACCCAGAAGCAAGGCGAACAGGCTCGATTTGCCGGCGCCGTTGGCACCGATGAGGCCGGCTTTGTGGCCGGCGTGCAGGGTCAGCTCAGCGTCTTCTAGCAGACGTTGAGGGCCACGCTGTAAAGTCAGGTTCTGAAGTCGAATCATAATGGCGGCGGAGTCTACCAGCTTCGCTCGCAACTGGCGCGAGTAGCACTATGTCCTCTGACCTGTGGAGCTTTTCCCTTAGTACTTACGCCCGTCCCGGCGTTGAACCCGCATGCCTGCAATTGCAGTCGGCGGGTGTGATCGTGTGCCTGCTGCTGTGCGGGTTGTGGCTGGCAGAACGTGGCGTCGCCTTTAACGAACACCGATTGCAGCAACTGCGTAGCGTGGCCGAGCCGTGGGACGCAGACGTGGTGCGACCGCTGCGAGCCTTGCGGGTGAATTGGAAAGTAGTAGCCGCCGACGATGGCGAACTGAATGCTTTGCGCAAGCAAGTGAAGGCACTCGAGCTGGAAGCCGAGCGACATCTGTTGGTGCGACTGGAACGATCGGCCCTGAGTTGGCCGCAGGGTGAGGCGACCGATCTATCGGCCTGGCTGGAAGGTGTAACGGCAGGCGCCGCCCACCTGGACCGCGACGCGCTGCATCAGCTGCGCGTCGCGGTAACCGGCACTTAGGAAGCGCTGGTTGGGGTGGTTGCTGCGATCGATGCGGCGGCCGGCGTTGGCGCTGGCGTGGCTGTCGAGGTGGCTGCTGCTAAAGCAGACGTTGCTGCTGGAGCCGGGTTGGCTGGCTTGGCAACTGGCGCGGCGGCCGGCTTGGCGGCAACCGGTTTTTTCACGGCTGGTTTTGCAGCTGGCTTGGCGGCCGGTTTTGCAGCCGGTCTGGCAGCGGCAGGTTTGGCTGCCGGTTTGGCTGCAGCAGGTTTTGCAGCAGCAGTTTTGGCAGCCGGTTTGGCTGCAGTTTTTGCAGCTGGCTTGGCAGCAGTTTTAGTCGCGACTGATTTCGCGGCAGGCTTGGCAGCAGGTTTCGCAGCGGCAGTTTTTGCAGCTGGTTTTGCGGCCGGTTTGGCAGCTGCTTTCGCCGCTGCAGTTTTCGCCACCGCCGGTTTGGCAGCAGCGGTTCTTGCAGCCGGTTTAGCGGCAGCTGTTTTGGCAGCGGCTGGTTTGGCGGCAGGTTTGGCGGCGGCTGTTTTTGCAGCCGGTTTTGCCGCGCTAGCAGCAACTGTTTTTCTCGCTGCAGGTTTAGCGGCAGGTTTTGCTGCGGCTTTCACCGGTGCTTTGGCGGCGGCTTTTTTAACAGGCGACGCAGCAGACTTGGCCGGTGCTTTTGCAGCAGCCGGTTTGGCAGCGGCTTTCTTGGAAGGAGCCGCAGCAGGCTTGGCCGAACGCAGGGACAACGCCTTGCCGACAGCCTCTTGTACACGACCGATGCCCTGGGCCAGTTTCAGGCTTTCTTGAGCATCGCGCTTGAGTTGCAGAATGTAGCTGCGCGTTTCGGATTGACGATCCTTGAGGGCATCAAGCAGGTCCTCAAGTTCCTTCACTGCGCCCTTGGCTTTGGCTTGTGCCTTGGCCTTGCCGGCCGCCGCAGCGTCCTGCAATTTGGTACGGGACTTGTGCAGTTTTTCTTGCGCTTTTCCGCGTTGTTTTTCCAGTTTGGCGAGCAGTTTTTCAGCATCAGCCAAGGCTTGTGAACAAGCATTTTCCAGATGCTCGAGCAAGCTGCCCGAGAGTTGTTGGAGTAAGTGCAACGGAGTATTTACAGGCTTCTTGATGGCCGACATGGTTTACCTCCTGGCTGACGTGGGTGCGGCTCATACTAGACCTCTGCTGCTACCGCCGCTAGGGCATGTTGACAGTATCCAAAGCGCTGCGTTGCAATGGATTGAAATTCTTCTGCGCTTGCGCAAAACCAGTTCACCGTAGAGCACATTCACACTGGCATAATCCCCGGCATCTCAGGTTGGAGAGTGCCCATGTCGCGCTACCTTTTTTTATCACTGTGCGTGTTTTTTTCCGTGGCTCAGGCCGCCGAAAAAACCAAAGAAAATGACACTCATGATCTCTCTTACAGCCTGGGCGCAAGCCTCGGTGAACGTCTGCGCCAAGAGGTTCCCGATCTGCAACTTCAGGCGCTGATCCAAGGTTTGCAACAAGCCTATCAAGGCAAACCCCTGGCGCTGAAAGATGAGCAGATCGAACAGATTCTTGCCGAGCACGAAGCCCAGGTCGCCTTGCAACCGCCCACGCCGCAAAGTGAAGTCGCCCTCGAAAAAGAGCAGGCCTTTCTCGCCGAGGAAAAAGCCAGACCGGGCGTTCGTGAACTGGCCGATGGAGTATTGCTGACGGAGTTGGCACCGGGCACTGGCGCCAAAGCCGGCCCCAACGGCAAAGTCCAGGTGCTGTACATCGGTCGCCTTCCCGACGGCACGGTGTTCGATCGGAACAGTCAGCCGCAGTGGTTCAGCCTCGACAGCGTGATCAGCGGATGGCGCAGTGCGCTGCAGCTAATGCCGGTCGGCGCGAAATGGCGCCTGGTGATTCCATCGGCCGAAGCCTATGGCGCCGAGGGTGCCGGCGACCTGATTGCGCCGTTCACACCGCTGGTATTCGAAGTCGAATTGCGCGGTGCCACAAGCTGAATACCGGAAACGAAAAACGGCGCGCATAGCGCACCGTTTTTCGAGGTATTGCAGGAAAAGGGTTCAAGCCTGAACCGAGTCCTCTTCCTTGTGAGCGGTATGCAGCACTTCGATCAGGCAGTCTTCCAGTTCGAAGCGTTCGTGCAACAGGCCACCCAGCTCTTTGAATTTCTCTGCCACGCATTGACCTGCATCACACAGGTCATTGAACGCTAGCAGCTTCTCGGTGATGACGTCGATGCGAGGGTAGATGGTCTCGGCCAACTCGAGCCCGCGAGTATCACCAAACGCCTTGGCTTCGCCGGTCAGCTGTTCGTAGATCTCGAAGTGCCCGGCAGACACATAATCGACCAGCACGCCGCAGAATTCCTGCAACAGCTTGCGGTTCTCACCCAGTGCCTCAGGCTTGGCGCCGAGAGCATCATAGGCCCGAACCAGTTCGTGACGCTCCTGCAACCAGCGATCGATCAGCAGATGCACTCCACCCCAACGTTCCTGAGCATTCTGACAACTTTCGAGCATGGTGATCTCTCTTCCCTTGTGGGTCATGCTGCCCTACACCCGTCGCCACACTTGAAGGTCAAGTATCGGCCAGGCAGAGCGTCATTCGAGCAACATAATTCCAATGACACGTGCGGGCCAGATTATGCCCGCGCGACAATGGCTTCAAGGTACGCAGGAGATAAAGTTCATACAAGTGTTTAATCACCCGTCAGTGCCCGGTGCGACGAACCGCCGCTGAGCGGTCGCAGACAGGCTTTCCAGACAACGCGCAGCAGCTGATAAATCCCCAGAATTGTCATCGCCATGAAAAACAGCAGACTCCATTCAGGAATGCTCAGGTCGAACAGTGTCCAGGAAATTTCCGCGCACTCGGCCTCCCCTTTAAACATCTGCGTGGCCTGACATAACCAAGGCATATCCTCGTACTGAACTGCCAGATTGGGCGAACACGTCAACAGCTGATGCATGGGATCGCTCTGCAGCAATACCTGCCGCCACGCCGTGACCGTACCCGCCAGGCTGCAAAACAGCCCAAGCATCCAATACAGGAAAGACCCGAAGCGGCCCGGCCCATGCACCGAAGCAACCAGGCAGATACCTGTGAACAACGCGAGGCAAAAGCGCTGCAACAGGCACAACCCGCAAGGCTTGAGGCCGACCGCATATTCCAGGTAATAGGACACGCCCAGGGCCAGGGCACCTGTAATGAAAGCCATGAAAAACAAAGAGCGTGAGCAGGCCAAAGACATGGCATTTCCGTAACAGTAGAGACAGGCGGTTACGGTAGAGGAAAGCGCTGCAGCCTTTCAAGGCAGGCCAGCGGGGACACTTCAACAGAAGTGTAGGGAATTCCCGACAGGAACGAGAGGATTAGGTGTAGTCCTCTGTAGGACTCTGCCGCTTACGGACTACAAAGGTAAAATTCCGGCAGTTTGCAGGCGACGGGATCGCTCCTTCGAGCGACCCGTCATCCACTCTTCAAGCGTGAACAGGAACCGGCAACGGTGCCGCCAACAAGCGCTCGTCCAACAAGCCCAAGCCCTCCTGGAACAATTGATTGCTGCGTTCTGTGTCACCCAGCTGCGCCAGCAGCCGCGCCAGCTCCGCGCAGGCTTCGGGGTTGCGCTGCACTCGCAGACTGCTCTCCAGATAGTCCCGGGCCTTGCCCCAAAGGCTGCTTTGCAGACACAAGCGCCCAAGGGTCAGCAACAGGCTTGGATCGGCCGGATGGTCCTTGAGCCAGCCCTCGGCGGTGTGCAGTTGACGTGCTGGATCGCTGCCGCGAACGAGTCCGTAGAGGCGCGCCAGATGACTGTCGTAGTTGCGCTTGAGCGCCGTTCGCAGGATCTCTTCGGCCTCGACCTGAGCACCCAGTTGCCGAAGTTGCTCGGCATAAGCGAGCACCAGTTGCGGCTCCTGACGCTGAGCTGAGGTCAGCTGCTGCCAGGCGCGATTGAGCGATTGCAAGCCGACCGTCCCGTCTTCTTCCTGATGCGCCGCCAGGGACAGGTTCTCACCCCAGGCCCGGCGTTCCAGCTCGGCCAGCTCGGCCGGTGGCAGGACCTTGTCCTTGCGCAGCTCCGGCAGCAGACGAATCACGGCCGACCAGTCGCCCCGCTGCTGGTGCAAGCGCTGCAACTGGCGCAAGGTCTGGACGTTATGAGGATGACGCTCGTGCATGGCTTGCAGGGTCACCAGGGCGCCTTCGGTATCGCCGCGGTCGGTCTGTAATTGCGCGTGGCTCAGGGCAATCGCCAGTTCTGCCTGGGGTTGTCGCTCCAGAGCGCGCTCCAGCAGGTTGTCGCTTTCCTCGTATTGACCTTGTTCGTTCGCAGCCCGGGCAGCACCGAGGTAGTAAAGCAAAGGCTGGCGCTCGGCTTCCGCAGCCCGGTGCAGATGGCGCTGCGCACTGGCCCAGCGACCTTCGGCCAGATCCAGCTGACCGTGTTCAATCGCCACCTGCACCCGGCGACTGCGATTGCGCCGCGACCATGGATTGACCACGCCGCTGGAGGTCGTCACCAATTCGATCAACGCCTTGATGCCCCAGAACACCAGCCAGAGCACAGCGACCACCGCCAGGGTTGCCCACAGGCTCGATTCATAGCGGAAGCTTTTGTAGGCGATCAGCACGTAGCCGGAATGCTCGGCAATCGCCAGCCCGAGCGCGGCAGCCGCAGCGATCACCAGGAACACGATCACATAGAGGCGTTTCATGGCGTCGCCTCCTGAGCGGTGTCCGCGGCAGGTTTCGCCATCGGTTTGATCGAGTCCTCGGCGTTGACATTACGCCGCTCCAGATACCCCTGAACCGCACTCAGCGTGCCGGTCAGGTCTGGCGTGACGACGGTGACCGGTTGCTTGCTCAACTCGCCAACTTGCTCAAGCATCACTTTGCTCTGAGGGTTGTCCGGGTTGAAATTGCCCTTGAGCACGTCCCGCGCTTCGGCCAGCGCCTGGGTATAAACCGCGGCCTGGCCATTGAGCGCAGCCCATTGCGCCTGCTCCAGCGCCAGGCTCAGGGCCAGGCGCACCTGGCTCAGGCTCTGCCCGGCCAGCAACGGACGCACATTCTTGTCGGCGTTGAAGTCGATGCGGATATAGCGCGAGACCTGATCCCACCATTGCGCCCAGCGACTGGCGCCGTCGCCATCGGCGGTGAGACCCAACAGGGATTCACCACGGTCCTTGTACTCGGGCGCCAGCTCGGTGAGGCTGATCACCTGATCGCGCAGCGCTCCCAGTCGCAGGAACAGACCGGTGCGATCCGGCTGTTGGGTGCTACGCAATGCCACCAGCGTTCTGGCCACTTGCTCGCGAGCGGCAAAAGAGCCCGGGTCGTTCTGTTCGCGCAGAATTTCATCGGCGCCCTGCACCAAAGCCTGGGCACTGCTGATGTCCTGCAACGCGGAAAGACGCAGGCTGGCCAGACGCAGCAGGTGCTCGGCCTCGGCCAGGCGCCAATCCTTGCGACTGGCGCCGAGAACCGTTTCCAGACGTTGATTCAAGCGTTGCTGATCACCTTGAAGTTGAGTAACCAAACGGCTGCGCGCGTCGAGCTCGGCCGCGGCAGGCATTTGTTCCAGGCGAGCAGTCAGGCGTTGTTCATTGAGCTTCAAGTCCTGCGCCTGATCGCTCAATGCCTGGACCTGACTCAACTGCTGTTGAGTATTGGCTTGCAGGTGACGCACCTGCCAGACTCCCCAACCGCCCACGGCGACACCGGCAGCGCCCAGCAGCAGCGCGACGATTGCCAGCCCATTGCCTCGGCGCTGCACTGCAGCAGGTGGCCCGGTTTCAACCGGTGCTTCAACCGGTGCATCAAGCACTGGCTGGACGTCATCTTTAGGCAAGGCTGTTTCGCTCACGTATCCATCCTTTGCATTAGAGAACGGGTTCGGGATGCTCCCGTAACGCCGTCAGCAAAGCCGCGGCACTGGCGCCACGACAATCCACAACTGTTTGGGCCCCGGCGGCACGTGCCAGCTCGGCGACCCTGGGGCTTGGAACAAACAACGGCAACCGCGCCAACTGCGGCCAGGCATCGCCGGCCAATTGATGCAGGTGCTCAAAACCCTGCCCACTGCTGACCACCAGCCCGTTCAAGCGTTCCGCTTCGATCAGGTCAGGCAGCGCTGCCAGCGGGTAGTGCGGCAGGTCGCGGCGGTACAACTCCAGATACTCGACACTAGCACCAAGCTCGCGCAAACGCTCAGCCAGCAACTCGCGCCCGCCCTCCCCGCGCATGATCAGCACGCGCGGACCGGGCCGAGCGATTGCCTCGCGCAACTGAGGAAGTTCAAGCAAGGCTTCGCTGTCATCGCCATCCACCGGAAAGCTGATGTCCAATCCGCGATCCTCGAGGATCTGCGCGGTGGCGGCGCCCACGCTGAACCACTTCAAACGAGGGGGTTGCGGCCAATACCGGTCGAGCAGTTCCACAACAATTCTGGCGGCCGGTTTGCTGACCACGATCACCGCGCAATAGCGATCCAGCCCCTGAATCACCTCGCGCATTGTGTCAGAGGCAGGAATCGGTTCGATCTCCAAAAGCGGCAAACTGCTGCTGAAAATCCCCTTTTCGGCCAAAAGACTGCTCAGCGCCGCCGACTCATCCGCGGGACGCGTCAGCAGCAGGCGCCAGCCCGTCACTCGTGACCTGCCTCGCCGTAGACTGCTTTCAGAATGTCGTTGGCGCCTTGACTCAGCAGGTCTTCAGCCACTTGCACGCCCAAGGCTTCGGCGTCGCTGCGTGGGGCACGCGCCTCGGCGCTGAGCAGCAGACCGCCGTTCGGATCACCGACAAGACCACGCAACCAGATCTGCTCGCCTTCAAGCACGGCGTAGCAGGCGATCGGCACTTGGCAGCCGCCATTCAAATGTTTGTTGAGAGCACGTTCAGCGGTCACGCGGGTGGCGGTGTCCTGATGGTGCAGCGGTGCCAACAGCGCCTGAATTTCGCTGTCGACGCTGCGGCATTCGATGCCCACCGCGCCTTGGCCACCGGCCGGCAGACTGTCGTCGACGCTGATGGCCGAGGTGATGCGATCTTCAAAGCCGAGACGAATCAGGCCGGCGGCGGCGAGGATAATGGCGTCGTATTCGCCGGCATCGAGCTTGGCCAGGCGCGTGTTGACGTTGCCGCGCAGGAAGCGAATTTCCAGGTCCGGACGACGGGTCAGCAACTGGGCCTGACGACGCAGGCTGGAGGTGCCGACGATGCTGCCTTGCGGCAATTCGTCCAGGCTGGCGTAGGTGTTGGAAACGAAGGCATCACGCGGGTCTTCTCGCTCGCAGATGCAAAACAGACCGAGGCCTTCAGGGAAGTCCATCGGCACGTCCTTCATCGAGTGCACGGCGATGTCGGCTTCGTTTTCCAGCAGCGCGGTTTCCAGTTCTTTGACAAACAGGCCCTTGCCGCCGATTTTCGACAGTGGCGAGTCGAGCAACTTATCGCCGCGACTGACCATGGGCACCAACGTCACGAGCAGACCCGGATGGGCCTCTTCCAGACGAGCTTTGACGTATTCGGCCTGCCACAGGGCGAGTGCACTTTTACGGGTGGCGATGCGGATTTCGCGAGAGGACATGGATCAATCCGTACTGAATAGATACGGCGGATAATAACAGCTCAGCCAAATCCACTTTGACTTGTATCAGAAAACGCGTGGCCTCCCTGGCCTCAGACATCCAGCAATCGGGATGAAACCCGTCCGTAAATGGCGGATTAAAGCTGTTGCATCATCTTGCGCACGCCGGCCACATGCCGTCGGCTGACGATCAGGGCGTCGCCGTTCAAGCCTTTGAGGAACAGCTGGAAATGCCCCAGAGGTGTGCGCTGCAGGCGTTCGATGCGTTCGCGGGCGACCAGTGCGTTGCGGTGGATTCGCACGAAGCGGTCGCCAAATTCATCTTCAAGGGCCTTGAGCGGCTCATCCAGCAGTACTTCGCCGCCTTCGTGGCGCAAAGTCACGTATTTGTGATCCGCAATGAAGTAGACCACCTGACCCAACGGGATCAGTTCGATACCTTTACGGGTACGGGCGCTGATGTGGCTGCGCGGGCCGCTGCCACTTTCGGCGGCGGGACGGGTCAAGGCCGCGAGCTGGACACGATTGGGCCGCTCGGCTTTTTTCAACGCGTCATGCAATTGTTCTGTACGCACAGGTTTCACCAGATAGCCTACGGCGCTGGCCTGTAAGGCTTCCACGGCAAATTCATCGGGCCCTGTGCAAAACACCACGGCGGGCGGGGTTTCGCGTTCGCACAATCGTGCAGCCACTTGCAGGCCATCGAGGCCTGGCATGCCGATATCGAGCAGCACGATATCCGGTTTGTGGCTGTCGATCAGTGCCAACGCCTCATCGCCGTTCGTGGCGCTAGGCTCCAGGACACTGTATCCCTCGAGTTCGCCAACCATTCGGCTCAGGCGCTCGCGGGCAAGGGGTTCGTCATCAACGATCAGGACATTCATATTGCGCTGGATTCCTGCGTGAGTCTCGCACAAGGATAGCGTAGACAGGTGAAGTGACGTCCGTCACCGCGATCCACGCTAAGACTAGCGCGGGGGCCAAAAAGTGCCGCCCGTCCGACGGCTAAATTTTCATCCGTCGTGCGTTTGGCGGCCCAAGCCCGCGTTGGCGAGGCATCGCCGTAGGGTTTGTTGATACACAATATGAACACCCCCTCTTCTTATAGTCAGCTGCAGCGTCTGGAAGTGCGCTGATCCTACTGTCCAACTGTAGACGGTTGCCGGCACGATATTGCTCAATTGAAAAATATCGTTGCGCAAATCCCCTCGGCGTTGATCCGAGTATGGACCGCCGCCTGAGAAAAAAACCTATCGACCAGTGCCAACGACAGGATTGGCAACCCTGTTATTATCCGCGACAGCTTTCTACGCCATCTTTCTTCAGCCGACACGAGCGAATTCATGAGCACTGACAAGACCAATCAGTCCTGGGGCGGCCGCTTCAGTGAACCCGTCGACGCCTTCGTCGCCCGCTTCACCGCCTCCGTCACTTTCGACCAGCGCCTGTATCGCCACGACATCATGGGCTCGATCGCTCACGCCACGATGCTGGCCAAGGTCGGCGTGCTGACCGATGCCGAGCGCGACAGCATCACCGATGGCCTGAAGACCATCCAGAGTGAAATCGAGGCCGGCCAGTTCGACTGGCGCATCGACCTCGAAGACGTGCACATGAACATCGAGGCGCGTCTGACCGACCGCATCGGCGTCACCGGTAAAAAGCTGCACACCGGTCGCAGCCGTAACGACCAGGTCGCCACCGACATCCGCCTGTGGCTGCGCGACGAGATCGACCTGATCCTGAGCGAAATCACCCGCCTGCAAAAAGGCCTGCTGGAGCAGGCCGAGCGCGAAGCCGGCAGCATCATGCCGGGCTTCACTCACCTGCAAACCGCGCAGCCGGTGACCTTCGGGCACCACATGCTGGCCTGGTTCGAAATGCTCAGCCGCGACTACGAGCGCCTGGTCGACTGCCGCAAGCGTACCAACCGCATGCCGCTGGGCAGTGCCGCACTGGCCGGTACCACCTACCCGATCGACCGCGAATTCACCGCCCAACTGCTGGGCTTCGACGCCGTGGGCGGCAACTCGCTGGACAACGTGTCCGATCGTGACTTCGCCATCGAGTTCTGCTCGGCCGCGAGCATCGCGATGATGCACCTGTCGCGCTTCTCCGAAGAGCTGGTGCTGTGGACCAGCGCGCAGTTCCAGTTCATCGATCTGCCGGACCGCTTCTGTACCGGCAGCTCGATCATGCCGCAAAAGAAAAACCCGGACGTTCCAGAGCTGGTGCGTGGCAAGACCGGTCGCGTATTCGGTGCGCTGATGGGCCTGCTGACCCTGATGAAAGGCCAGCCACTGGCCTACAACAAGGATAACCAGGAAGACAAAGAGCCGCTGTTCGACGCCGCCGACACATTGCGCGACTCGCTACGGGCCTTTGCCGACATGATCCCGGCGATCAAACCCAAGCACGCGATGATGCGCGAAGCAGCCCTGCGCGGTTTCTCCACCGCCACCGACCTTGCCGACTACCTCGTACGTCGTGGTCTGCCGTTCCGTGACTGCCACGAAATCGTTGGCCATGCCGTGAAGTACGGCGTGGAAAGCGGTAAAGACCTGGCGGAAATGAGCCTGGAAGAGCTGCGCAAGTTCAGCGACCAGATCGATCAGGACGTGTTTGCCGTGCTGACCCTGGAAGGCTCGGTGAATGCCCGTGACCACATCGGCGGAACTGCGCCGGCACAGGTCAAGAAGGCTGTGGCTCGCGGCCAGGCATTGCTCGCCAGCCGCTAAGCAGTCAAAAAGCATCGTCGGAACGCCGCCCGGAGCCGGCTCGCTCCCACATTTGGAATGCGTTCCCCTGTGGGAGCGAGCCTGCTCGCGAAAGCGGTCTTGAAGACGCTACAAAAACCTACTTCTTGCCGGCGACCATCGCCAAAAACGCTGGCATCGCCGCCTCCTTGTCCTTTGCGATCCGCTGCACATTCGGATTTTGCCCCAGACGCTCCAGCAGCGCCTTGGCCGCCGGCATCTCAGCCAGCAAATCCAGGTCAAACAGCTTCTGCGCCACCGCACAGGCCAGCGGCACGCTGTAGAAAAAATACAAATCCGCAATGCTCAGGCTGTCACCTGCCACATAAGGGGCGAACTTGCCGTGCCTGCCCAGCGAGGCAAACCCCAGCAGCAACTCGGCTTTGGTCTTGTCCTTGATCGCATCCGGCACCGTCATGCCGAAAAAAGCTTCGGCGTAGCAGGCACGTCCCGGCAATTCGATGTACAGCTCGATTTCCTTGGCCAACGCCAGGACCTGCGCCCGCTGAAAGGGATCGCTCGGCAACAGTGGCGTGCCTTTCTGGCTGTGTTCGAGGTATTCGAGAATCACACTGGTTTCGTTGACGAAACCCTGTTCGACGCCCAGCACCGGTACCTTCCCGCGCGGGCTGATGGCCAATGCCTCGGCGCTCGGCCCCGGGTAAAACAGTACCTCTTCAAACGGCAGTCCCTTCTCGAGCAGCGCCAGCTTGACCATGTTGTAGTAGTTGCTGACGGAGAATCCATAAAGCTTGAGCATCACTTAGCCTCCAGGCCGTGCGGGGTTGGCAGATGCCTTTTATAGAACGTCGCGACGTTTCTTGCCAGCAGCATCACAGCGCTGAATGCAGGTAAACTGGCCGCCTTAACTTGAGGAGCCTGCCATGAGCGAGCCAACCCCCGGCATCAACAACGATGACATCGACGAAGAAGAATTCGCCGAAAACACCCTGGTCGAAGCCATCGAAAACCAAATCGAAAGCGACAACCCGCCAGCCGCCAAGGCGACCTTCAACAAGCTGACATTGGTGGGTTACGAGCGTGAGGAAATCCTCAATCTGATGGCTCACGTTCTGGCGGTGGAAATCGACGCGATCCTGGAAGAAGACCGCGCGTTCAACACCGAATGGTACGAAGCTGCGTTGCGTGCATTGCCAGAGTTGCCGCCCGAAAAGAAATAACTCCGCAGCCCCCTGTGGCGAGGGGATTTAGCGAAGCGTCGCACCGCCCCGTTGGGTGGCGAAGCCGCCCCAAAACCATAGCGCTCGGTGTATCAGGTATACCGTGTGCAATGGTTTTACGACTGCTTCGCAGCCGAACGGGGCGGTGCGACGCTTCGCTAAATCCCCTCGCCACAGGCAAGCTCCCTCCCCACTCAAGCCCGCGCCCACACAATTTGTCACCCATCCTTCCTGCCTTTCTCCAGACCCTGTCTACACTGGAAACACCCCGCTGCCGCACCACCCACCGGGGAATGCTTCCCAAGGCGAAAAAACCGTGTCGCGAGCACTGGACATGCCGCCCGAGTGGGATCACCTTAGGAACGCTGTCGTCCAATTCCTAGAAAGTCTGGAGTCCTTATGTCGCTTACCCCTGAGTTGGTTGCCGAACTGGAAATCCTCGCACTCTTCAACCTGGACAGTTCCCAGGAAGGTTTGAAAATTCATCAGACCGCTGCCCCGAAAGCCATTGCCGCCGCCCAAAGACTGTTCGACAAAGAACTGATCAGCCAGCCAGATGGTGGTTATCTGACCAGCCTGGGCCGTGACGCCGCGCAAAATGTGCAAACCGTTCTGACCATTCTCAATGTCCGGGAAACTGCCTGAGCATTACCGTAGCGCCCACGGAAACCCCTGCTACGGGATTTCCGCGGGCACATTTCGTTACCTGCCCTGTTGCCTGCCGTCGCCTCTCGATAAAAATCTGACGCCAGAAAAAACAAAATCAGCTTAAAAGTCCTGGAGCCGAGGCGCTAAACTGCCCCTCATCCGCAGACATCCACGTCTGAGCCCCGCGAGCCGGTTTGAGCTGACATGACCCGCCACCATGAAATCCGCCCCGATCTGGACGAGGGAATCGACCGCAAGGTTCTCAGCCAGCTGCGCGCACGTTTTCTGAAGCTCAACGAAGGCCGTATGGCCCGCGCCATGGAAGGGTTATCGACCCGCCAGCAAGCGGTGCTGACCCTGTTACCGCTGTTTTTCCACGTCAATCATCCGCTGTTGCCAGGGTACGTTTCGGGCAGCACGCCCGCCGGGCTGTCGAATTACGAACCCGACGCCAACGCGCTCGCCGAAGCCCAACGCTTGGCCCGCTCGTTTTCCTATAAGCCTCGCCACGGCAGCAATCCGCCGCGACCGATTCACGGCCTGTTCCTGATGGGCAGCCTCGGCACCCTCGCTCAGGCCGACCAGAGCGACATGGACGTGTGGGTTTGTCATGGGCCGGACTTGAGCGAAAGCGAGCTCGCCGAGCTGCGCAAAAAATGCCAGCTCCTCGAAATCTGGGCTGCCAGTCAGGGCGCCGAGGCGCATTTTTTCCTGATCGACCCGACCCGTTTCGTACGCGGCGAACGTGATGCGCAACTCAGCTCGGAAGACTGCGGCACCACCCAGCACTATCTGTTGCTGGACGAGTTTTATCGCACCGCGATCTGGCTGGCCGGACGCACACCCATCTGGTGGCTGGTGCCGGTATACGAAGAAGCGAGCTACGACCGTTATACCCACACGCTGATGTCCAAGCGCTTCATCCGTGCCGACGAAACCCTGGACCTGGGGCATCTGGCCTATATCCCGCCTGGCGAATACATCGGCGCTGGGCTCTGGCAGTTGTTCAAGGGCATCGAGTCGCCGTACAAATCGGTACTCAAGCTGCTGCTGACGGAGGTCTATGCCAGCGAACACCCCCAGGTTCATTGCCTGAGCCTGCGCTTCAAGCAAGCGGTGTTTGCCAATCGGCTCGACCTTGATGAGCTGGATCCGTACGTCGTGGTCTACCGGCGCATCGAGGAATACCTGACCGCCCGTGGCGAGCCGGAACGCCTGGAGCTGGTACGCCGGGCGTTGTACCTGAAGGTCAATCGCAAACTCACCGGCAGTAATAGCCGCACTGAGAGCTGGCAGCGTTCGTTGCTCAAACGCCTGGCCCACGAATGGCAATGGGACCATCGTCAACTGGCCCTGCTCGATAGCCGCAGCCAGTGGAAAGTCCGCCAAGTCGGATCTGAACGAAGGGCCTTGGTCAACGAGCTCAATTACAGCTACCGCTTCCTGACCCAGTTCGCCCGCAACGAACAGACCGTCAGCCTGATCAACAAGCGCGACCTCAACGTGCTGGGTCGACGGCTGTACGCGGCCTTCGAGCGTAAGGCCGACAAGGTCGAGTTCATCAACCCCGGCATCGCCCCGGACCTGGCCGAAGACACCCTCACGCTGGTGCATGCGCCGAACAAAAAAGAAGCGGGTCAAACTCAGTGGGGTTTGTACAACGGCAGCCTGACGGCCCTCGAATGGGAGCATTTCGCACCGATCAAGCGCAGCCGCCAATTGCTGGAACTGCTGACCTGGTGCCACCGCAACGGCGTGATCGACAGCAGCACTCGCCTGGCCTTGCATCCCGGCAGCAGCGACCTGAGCGAGTTCGAACTGTTCAATCTGCTCGGCAGCCTGCAACAGAGCATCGCCCTGCCGCTGACGACCGTCGCCGAAGAACCGTTACTGCGCGCCAGCGTGCCGAGCGAAGTGCTGATTCTGGTGAACGTCGGCGTCGATCCACTCAAGCACCACCGCGACCTGAACATCCTGATGACCACCGAGCGCACCGATTCCCTCAGTTACGCCGGCGTCCGGGAAAACCTGGTGCTGACCCTGGATCAGGTCACGCTCAACAGTTGGAACGAAGTGCTGGTCAACCGCTTCGACGGCCCTTATGCGCTGCTCGACTGCGTGCGCGATTACCTCAACAACCTGCCCGACGGGCTACAACAACCCACGTTGCGGGTTCGGTGCTTCTGCCACAACCGCGCACAGTTCATCGCCCGGCGGGTCGAAGAGATCCTCGATACCGCGCAGAACCTGCTGTTGAGCAAACTCAATCATCGTTACCTGATTCAGGTCCAGCAGCATTACCACGTGCTGGAGCTGGTGCCCGGCCAGGTCAATCATGTCGCCCTCGCCACGCTGCCGGCGCTGGTCGATTACCTGGGCGAAGAACGGGCAAGCTACAGCCCGCTGCACCTGGACCCGATGGCACTGGAAGACCACGACCTGGCGCTGGTCCTGCCGATGGGTCAACCCGACTGCATTCAGGTGTTCTTCCGGATCAACGAGTACCGCGCCGACCTGTACGTACTGGATGAATTCAATGCCCTGTGGCAGCAGCGCTTGCCCTACCACGACGAGCAAAGCCTGCTGGTGCCGCTGCAACGGTTCCTGCAATCGATCCAGTACCGGCGCGACGCCTTGCTGCCGATGGACGTCGCCCAGCCGCTGAGCCTGGACACCTTGTATTACCAACTGCTGCCCTCCGGCCCCGTGCGGGCGCGTCGGGTCGAAGCTCGGCCAGCGCCGCAAACCCCGGTCAACAAACCCTTCTACGACGTGCAGGCGATTGTCGGCAAAGCCGCACCGGGACAGGTGCAGGTCACGTTGTATTGCAATCAGCGGGAATTTTCAGAGCTGGAACATGGCGACCGATTGTTCAGCGTGGTCGCCCGGGAAATCGTCGAGCAGCGCCGTGAAATCGAACGCTATCGCTGCTACATCACCGACCTGGACCTGTCGGGCCTGCTCGGTGATGGTCAGAGCTCAAGCATTTTGTATTTGCGCTACAAGGCCGACCTGGAGCGCGCATTGAACGAGGCGCTCGAGCAGGTCTGAGGGTTTATTCCGGAAAGTGGCCGCCCTCGGCCGGCTGTGATTCGACTTCCAGCAGGGTCAGTTTCAGTGTCTTGCCGCCCGGAGCCGGCCAGTCGATGTGCTGACCAACCTTCAAGCCGAGCAACGCGCTGCCCACTGGCGCCAGAATGGAAATCTTGCCTTCGTCGGCATTGGCATCCTTCGGATAAACCAGCGTCAGGTGATAATCCTTGCCGCTGCCTTCTTCGCGGCAATGCACACGGGAATTCATGGTCACGACATCGGCGGGTACTTCATCGTGACCGACCAGGGTATCGGCGCGGTCCAGTTCGGTTTGCAGCGCGATAACGCCCGGCAGCGTGTCATCCAGGCTGTCGATCAGGCGCTCCAGACGTTGCACGTCCAGACGGGTAAGGGTAATTGAAGGTGCGGTCATGATTTGGGCAGACTCCTTTCTTCTGCACAGAAAAAGCAAAACCCCGCCAGAAAAAGGCGGGGTTTTCACGAGCCTCGATGGGTTGAGGCGTTTCTCGACACTATCACAGCTCAATAAATATACAAGTGAGGGGCGACCACCACCCTTGAGACATTTATAGAGAACCTCTGTGGCGAGGGGATTTATCCCCGTTCGGCTGCGAAGCAGTCGCAAAAAAAGAGAACGGGGTGTGTCTGGCACTCCATAGTTGCAGATTTCAGGATCGCTCCGCGACCCAACGGGGATAAATCCCCTCGCCACAATTAGCCGTCAAATAGATGACTTGCGTTCGGTGGCCTGGGCGCAGATAACCCGGCGCCGATCATCATCCGCCGAGCGCCATTCGCGGATGTCTTCGACATGGCGAAAACACCCAAGGCAGACCTTCTGCTCATCCAGCCGACACACACCGCTGCACGGCGAAGCCACCGCCGGGCTGACATTGCTGTAGAGCGGTTTGGGCGGACGAACGGGCACAGGCTGGGTCACGATCTCACAGACCTTCGAAATCGAGCTCGGCGTCAGCTTGCTGCTTGACGATGCGCTCGAGCATCTCGCCCAGCTGCTCTTCGCTCTTGTCGCACATCCAGCGCTCGCTCTCTTCGTCGTAATCGAAGTGGAAACCACCGGACACGGCCGCCAGCCACAGCTGGCGCAGCGGTTCCTGACGGCTGAAGATCAACTGGCTGCCGTTTTCGAACTTGACGGTGAGCACACCGGCCGAACTCTCCAGATCGATATCCAGGTCACACTCGTCAAAAATATCCTCCAGCGTCTGCTGGGTGGCATCGACCAGATCGTGGAAACGGGCTTCAGTCAAACTCATTGCGGGAACCTCAAAAAGTGTCTACTCACGCTCAAGCGCCGCAAGATACGGGCGAGCCCCGGTGATTGCAAAGGATAACGACCAAGCGTCGATATCGATATGGGAGCGCTATACCTATGCGAGCCTGTGGCGAGGGGATTTATCGAAACGTCGCACCGCCCCGTTGGGGCGCGAAGCGGCCCTGATTTTGGGACTACGGTGTGCATCAGAGAAACCGCATTCACCGGTTTTGCGACTGCTTCGCAGCCGAACGGGGATAAATCCCCTCACCACAGCCCCGCCGGACGGGAGGCGCATCGCATAGGCAAGCTGCGGGGTGGCCGGTATACTCCGGCGCAATTAATGCATTTTCAAGGATTTCGCCATGAAGCGCCTGATCTCTTCCCTTGCTGCGCTCCTCGCGGTTGCCTGCCTTGTGTCAGCCTGTGGTCAAAAAGGCCCGCTGTACCTGCCTGATGAAAATCAGGATCCTGTAGAGCAAGCCAAATCGTCGCAGCAGACTCCGTCGAAAGCACACAAGCACGACGTCTACTAAGGGAACGCTATGGACGCTTTTAACTACCGAGACGGCGAGCTGTTCGCGGAAGGTGTTGCCCTGTCCGCCATCGCCGAACGCTTTGGCACACCGACCTACGTCTACTCCCGTGCGCACATCGAAGCCCAGTACCTGGCTTACGCCGATGCGCTGGCCGGCATGCCGCACCTGGTCTGCTTTGCGGTCAAGGCCAACTCCAACCTGGGTGTACTGAATGTCCTGGCACGTCTGGGCGCCGGTTTCGACATCGTCTCCCGTGGCGAGCTGGAACGCGTACTGGCCGCTGGCGGCAGCGCCGACAAGATCGTCTTCTCCGGTGTCGGCAAGACCCGTGACGACATGCGTCGCGCCCTGGAAGTCGGCGTGCATTGCTTCAACGTCGAATCCACCGATGAGCTGGAACGCCTGCAAGTGGTCGCCGCCGAGCTGGGTGTTCGCGCGCCGATCTCGCTGCGCGTGAACCCGGATGTCGACGCCGGCACCCACCCGTACATTTCCACCGGTCTTAAAGAAAACAAGTTCGGCATCGCCATCGCCGACGCCGAAGACGTGTACATCCGCGCCGCCCAACTGCCAAACCTGGAAGTGGTCGGTGTCGATTGCCACATCGGTTCGCAACTGACCACCCTGCCGCCGTTCATCGACGCCCTGGATCGCCTGCTGGGCCTGGTCGATCGCCTCGGCGATTGCGGCATTTACCTGCGCCACATCGATCTCGGTGGTGGTTTGGGCGTGCGTTATCGCGATGAAGAGCCGCCATTGGCTGCCGACTACATCAAAGCCGTGCGCGAGCGTCTCGACGGTCGTGACCTGGCGCTGGTGTTCGAGCCGGGCCGCTTTATCGTCGCCAACGCCGGCGTTCTGCTGACCCAGGTCGAGTACCTCAAGCACACCGAACACAAAGACTTCGCCATCGTCGACGCGGCCATGAACGACCTGATCCGCCCGGCGCTGTATCAAGCCTGGATGGACGTCACCGCCGTGCGCCCGCGCACTTCCGCTGCCCGTGCCTACGACATCGTCGGGCCGATCTGCGAGACCGGCGACTTCCTGGCCAAGGATCGTGAGTTGGCCCTGGAAGAAGGCGACCTGCTGGCCGTGCATTCGGCCGGTGCCTACGGGTTTGTCATGAGTTCCAACTACAACACCCGCGGCCGTGCCGCTGAAGTGTTGGTGGATGGTGATCAGGCATTTGAAGTGCGTCGCCGTGAGACGGTAGCCGAGTTGTTTGCTGGCGAAAGCCTGCTGCCGGAGTAAAACCATGCTGCTGCGTTTTACCAAGATGCACGGCCTGGGCAATGACTTCATGGTCCTCGACCTGGTCAGCCAGCATGCGCACATCCTGCCCAAACACGCCAAGCAATGGGGCGATCGGCATACCGGTATCGGTTTCGACCAGTTGCTGATCGTCGAAGCGCCCAGCAACCCGGACGTGGATTTCCGCTACCGGATCTTCAACGCCGACGGCTCCGAAGTGGAACAGTGCGGCAACGGTGCGCGCTGTTTCGCTCGCTTTGTGCTCGACAAGCGCCTGACCGCGAAGCGGCAGATCCGCGTCGAGACCAAAAGCGGCATCATCGAACTGGATATCCGCAGCGACGGGCAAATCGGAGTCAACATGGGCGCACCACGCCTGGTGCCGGCCGATATTCCGTTCGACGCGCCGGAACAGGCCAAGAGCTATCAGGTTGACGTCGATGGCACTACGGTCGAACTGGCCGCCGTGTCCATGGGCAACCCCCATGCCGTGCTACGGGTCAGCGACATCAACAATGCACCGGTACGTGAACTGGGGCCGAAAATCGAAAACCATCCGCGCTTCCCGGCGCGGGTCAATGTCGGTTTTCTTCAGGTCATCGACCGGAGCCGCGCGCAGCTGCGCGTCTGGGAACGCGGGACCGGGGAAACCCAGGCTTGCGGAACCGGCGCTTGCGCTGCCGCAGTGGCCGCGATCAGCCAGGGGTGGATGGATTCGCCGCTTTTGATCGACCTGCCCGGCGGGCGTTTGTCCATTGAATGGGCAGGCCCTGGCCAACCGGTCATGATGACCGGCCCGGCAGTGCGCGTTTATGAAGGACAAGTGCGTCTTTGAGAGAGTCGAATCCATGAAAGATAAGCCCCAGGTTCCCGCCCTACAGCCCGACGAATCCCCTTCCGAAAGCCTTGAGGCGGCGGCGATTGCCGCGTACCTGGAGGCTCATCCGGATTTCTTCGTCGAGCATGAAGACTTGCTCGCAACCTTGCGCATTCCGCACCAGCGCGGCGACACCATTTCACTGGTCGAACGCCAGATGACCATCCTGCGCGACCGCAACATCGAGTTGCGTCATCGCCTCTCGCATTTGATGGACGTGGCCCGCGACAACGATCGCCTTTTCGACAAGACCCGCCGCCTGATTCTCGCGCTGATGGACGCCACCAGCCTGGAAGACGTGGTGATCAGCGTCGAAGACAGCCTGCGCCAGGATTTCCAGGTGCCCTTCGTCAGCCTGATCCTGCTGGGTGACAACCCGATGCCGGTGGGCCGCTGGGTCACGCATGCCGACGCGCAAATAGCCATCGGCGGCTTGCTCTCGGAAGACAAAAGCGTCAGCGGCAGCCTGCGTGAACACGAACTGGACTTCCTGTTTGGCGAAGAACAGCGCAAACAGATCGGCTCCACCGCCGTTGTCGCCATCAGCTACCAAGGAATCCACGGAGTCCTGGCCATCGCCAGCCGTGACCCGCAGCACTACAAGAGTTCGGTGGGCACATTGTTTCTGAGTTACATCGCCGAAGTCATGGGCCGCGTCCTGCCACGGGTCAACACCTCCCTGCGCTCGGTACGCTGACCGTGGAACGGCAACTGGACGCTTACTGCGAACACCTGCGCAGTGAGCGGCAGGTGTCGCCCCACACGCTGTACGCCTACCGCCGCGACCTCGACAAAGTGCTGGGCTGGTGCGTCAAACAGAACATCAGCAGTTGGGCGGCCCTGGACATCCAGCGTCTGCGCAGCCTGATCGCTCGCCTGCATTCACAGGGCCAATCGTCGCGCAGCCTGGCGCGGCTGCTGTCGGCGGTGCGCGGGCTCTATCACTATCTGAACCGCGAAGGCCTCTGCGACCACGACCCGGCCAACGGCCTGGCGCCACCCAAGGGCGAACGTCGGCTGCCAAAAACCCTCGACACCGACCGTGCGCTGCAGCTGCTTGAGGGCGCGGTGGAGGATGATTTTCTGGCGCGTCGGGACCAGGCGATTCTGGAGTTGTTCTATTCCTCGGGTTTGCGCCTTTCGGAACTCACCGGGCTCAATCTGGATCAGCTGGACCTGGCCGACGGCATGGTTCAAGTGCTCGGCAAGGGCAGCAAGACCCGACTGCTGCCGGTCGGCAAAAAAGCCCGCGAAGCGCTGGAGCTGTGGCTGCCGCTCCGGGCCATGACCAACCCGGCGGACGATGCGGTGTTTGTCAGCCAGCAAGGCCGGCGCCTCGGCCCCCGGGCGATTCAGGTGCGGGTTAAAGCCGCTGGCGAGCGCGAGCTGGGACAGAACCTACATCCGCACATGCTGCGACACTCCTTCGCCAGCCATTTGCTGGAGTCTTCCCAGGACCTGCGTGCGGTGCAGGAATTGCTCGGCCACTCGGACATCAAAACCACCCAGATCTACACCCACCTGGACTTCCAGCACCTGGCGACGGTTTACGACAGCGCCCATCCACGGGCCAAACGCATCAAAGGCGATGAGTCATGAGAATTCAATTGATCACCTTCGACCTCGACGACACCCTGTGGGATACCGCCCCGGTGATCGTCAGCGCCGAAGCCATATTGCGTGAATGGCTGACCGAGCATGCACCGAATCTGGGCGCCGTGTCGGTGGAGCATTTGTGGGCGATTCGCGAACGGATCCTGAGCAGTGAGCCGGGCCTGAAGCACCGCATCAGCGCCTTGCGCCGCCGAGTCTTGTTCCATGCGCTGGAAGAGGCCGGTTACGACCAGGGTCAGGCCTCAGACCTGTCCGATCAGAGTTTTGAAGTGTTTCTGCATGCGCGGCATCAGCTGGAAATCTTCCCGGAGGTGCAACCGACCCTCGAGACGCTGGCCAATCACTATGCCCTCGGCGTGGTCACCAATGGCAACGCCGATGTGCGTCGGTTAGGGCTGGCGGATTACTTCAAGTTTGCGTTGTGCGCCGAAGACATCGGCATCGGTAAACCCGATGCGCGACTGTTTCATGAGGCGTTGCAACGGGGTGGTGCGACGGCCGAGACGGCCGTGCATATCGGCGATCATCCGGGTGACGACATTGCCGGCGCCCAGCAGGCGGGATTGCGGGCGATCTGGTTTAACCCGGCGGGCAAGGTTTGGGAAGCCGAGAAGGCACCGGATGCCGAGATCCGCAGCTTGAGCGAGTTGCCGGCGTTGTTGGCCCTCTGGAATGCCCAACACTAACCCGGAAATCACGCTGCCCCTGTAGGAGCTGAGCTTGCTCGCGATAGCGGTGTATCAGTCGATAAAAACTTTGAATGTAACGCCGCTATCGCGAGCAAGCTCGGCTCCTACAGGGTTGTGTCGAGTTCAAGAGTTTTGTTTCACCCATGAAAAAGCCCGCAGCGACGGCGGGCCTTTTCAGCAGGCAAGTAGCAGGCTCAGATAGGCCGGCTGCCGTACTTGTTGTCAGGCTTCTTGGGCGGATCGGCGACCACGTTGGCCTCCACTTCCTGCACCTTGCCGCCCTTGGCCAGGAACTCTTCCATGGCCCGCGCCAGAGCATCACGCTCCTTGTTTTTTGCTTCGACGCTCGGCAGCTCATCGACCGATACCGCTGCCTTGGCTTTGCCTTTGGCGGTCGGAACGGGCGCTTCACCGCCATCGTCGTCAGCAACGTCTTCCGCTGCTGTTTCCAGACCTTCTTCGGTTTCGTCGTCGTCGCCTACTTCGAGGTCGTCGTTTTCCAGATCATCGTCGCTCATGTTCTACCTCATGACTTGCGAAAAGCAGATTAGTTATAGCCCAGCTTCGCCGTCTGTCGAAGGCCGCTGGAAAAAATTCTACAACCGCTGGCAACCAGCGGTTTATGCCTCTTCACCGTGCACGGTGGCGAGGACTTTACGGGCACCGCCAAAATCACGGTGCTCGCCCAGATAAACGCCTTGCCAGGTCCCCAGCGCCAGTCGGCCTGCCGAAATCGGCAAACTGAGCTGACAGCCAAGCACGCTGGCCTTGAAGTGCGCCGGGAGGTCGTCCAGGCCTTCGTCGTTATGCTCATAGCCGTCTGTTCCTTGTGGGATCAGACGATTGAAAAATCGTTCGAAGTCGCGACGGACCGCCGGATCGGCGTTCTCGTTGATGGTCAACGACGCCGAGGTATGCTGCAGCCACAAATGCAACAGACCGACCCGACATGCCTTGAGTTCAGGCAGGCCGGCGAGTAACTCGTCCGTTACCAGATGAAAGCCCCGGGGCCTCGCCCGCAGGGTAATCAGAGTCTGTTGCCACATACAGTTCTCCGCACGTTCGGGGCGCATTCTAGCGCGCTCTGGGAAAAAACAAAGGCCCTAATATTCCTTCAATCATGTAAGCCATTGGCCGCAGAAAAACGTCCGTCGTAAACGCCACTAAACGTGTACGAAAAAACCTTTCAGCAGTTCCTTCACTGACAAACTCCAGACAAAAAAATGCCCGGCAAGCCGGGCAAGTTTTTTTGTGCGCGTACTTACAAGTTGTAGCCGCGTTCGTTGTGAAGTGCCAGATCGATGCCGACCGCCTCTTCTTCCTCAGTGATACGCAGACCCATGACAGCGTCCAGCACCTTAAGGATGATGTAGGTGACGATCGCGGTGTAGATCACCGTGAAGCCTACGCCTTTCAGTTGAATCCAGACTTGTGCACCGATGTCGGTGACAGTGCCGAAGCCGCCCAGGGCCGGTGCAGCGAACACACCGGTCAGAATCGCGCCGAGGATACCGCCGATGCCGTGCACACCGAAGGCGTCCAGGGAATCGTCATAGCCGAGTTTGCGTTTCAGCGTGGTGGCGCAGAAGAAGCACACCACGCCGGCTGCCAGACCGATGACCAGAGCGCCCATCGGCCCCACAGTGCCAGCGGCTGGGGTGATTGCAACCAGACCGGCCACAACACCCGAAGCGATACCCAGGGCACTTGGTTTGCCGTGAGTAATCCACTCGGCGAACATCCAGCCCAGTGCAGCGGCGGCAGTTGCGATCTGGGTCACCAGCATCGCCATGCCGGCCGTGCCGTTGGCGGCTGCGGCGGAACCGGCGTTGAAGCCGAACCAGCCAACCCACAGCATGGCGGCGCCCATCAGGGTGTAACCGAGGTTGTGCGGCGCCATCGGGGTGGTCGGGAAGCCTTTACGCTTGCCCAGCACCAGGCAGGCAATCAGACCGGCCACACCGGCGTTGATATGCACCACGGTGCCGCCAGCGAAGTCCAGCACGCCCCAGTCCCACATCAGGCCGCCGTTGCCGGACCAGACCATGTGCGCAATGGGTGCATAAACCAGGGTGAACCAGATACCCATGAAGATCAGCATCGCGGAGAACTTCATCCGCTCGGCGAAGGCACCGACGATCAGCGCAGGGGTGATGATGGCGAAGGTCATCTGGAAGGTGATGAACACCGCCTCAGGGAACAGCGCCGCGGGACCGGTCAGGCTCGAGGGCGTGACACCGGCGAGGAAAGCCTTGCCCATGCCGCCGAAGAATGAGTTGAAGTTGACGACGCCCTGCTCCATGCCGGTGGTGTCGAACGCGATGCTGTAGCCATAAATGACCCACAGGATGCTGATCAGACCGGTAATGGCGAAGCACTGCATCATCACGGACAGAATGTTTTTGGAGCGAACCATGCCGCCGTAGAACAGCGCGAGGCCGGGAATGGTCATGAACAGCACGAGGGCTGTCGAGGTCATCATCCAGGCAGTGTCGCCGGAATTGAGGACTGGGGCCGCCACTTCGTCTGCCGCCATGGCCAGGCTGGGTATTACGAGGGACAACAGGGCTCCTAGCCCTGCGAATTTACGCAGAGTCATATTGTTTTCTCCTGGGGCGTTGGGTTTGTGGCGGCTTAGATTGCGTCGGTATCGGTTTCGCCGGTACGGATGCGAATCGCCTGTTCCAGATTGACCACGAAGATCTTGCCGTCCCCGATCTTGCCGGTGTTGGCAGCCTTGGTTATCGCCTCGATAACCCGGTCAAGATCCTTGTCGTCAATGGCGACATCAATCTTCACCTTTGGCAGGAAATCGACCACGTATTCCGCGCCGCGGTACAGCTCGGTGTGACCCTTCTGCCGACCGAAGCCTTTGACTTCAGTAACGGTAATGCCCTGCACGCCGATCTCGGACAGCGACTCGCGTACGTCGTCCAGTTTGAACGGCTTGATGATGGCAGTGACTAGCTTCATGAAAACTCTCTCCCGAATTGGTGGACTTGCCCCAGGAAAACAAACCCGACTCAAGTCTAAGCGCAGTGCCTGGCTTTGTAACGCATCGTCGGCCTTACCTGCCCGTCCGACGCCTGCTAACCACTCCGCACGAAACACTTCCCCCGTTCCGCTTGGCGCACTGCATTCGTCACAGCGACTGCATCAGTGCATGGGTCACTACCGACTAAGCAGAAAGCTTGCCATCTCGCCAAAACCCACTGATTTCAAGCCTTTGGCCGCTGCTGCAAGCGGCTTCGCGCACATGGCCCGACGGATACGCACAACAACAGTGCGCAGCCGTCCGTCCCCATGCGCGAAAAGCGTGCACCCCTGACGGCGAGATTGACTATAGACGCTGCGTGATACACTGCCCGCCATTGTTGACAGGACATTTCCCATGCTCGCGCCCAAAGACTTCCTCGACGCCCTGAGCGGCACCGCCTCCCGCCTCTTCAGCGGCGACACCCCACTGCCGAAAAGCGAAATCGAAAGCCAGTTCAAGGCGCTGTTGCAGAGCGGCTTCAGCAAGCTGGATCTGGTGAGCCGGGAAGAGTTTGATAGCCAGATGGTCGTGCTTGCACGGACCCGTGCACGGCTGGAGAGTCTTGAAGCGAAAGTGGCGGAGCTTGAAGCGAAGCTGAATCCACCAGTCGAGTAACACCGCAGATCCCACGGTGAAACCCAATCCACTGTGGGAGCGAGCCTGCTCGCGATAAGGTCGGAACGACCTTCAGATTCAACCGTAGGAGCTGCCGAAGGCTGCGATCTTTTGATCTTTAAGCGCTCAAAAATCCAGGCACCTTCCTACAACAAAACCACCGCCGTCCGATTGCGTCGTAAGGCCGCGATTCCCAAGCTCACCTTCTGCTGAATGTTCAGCACTGGGTTTGGCGACCCGGATAGCATCTAAACGCATCGCGACCACGTTCGAACCAGGGAATTATCCCCATCTCGAATTATGGCGGCTATGCGTGGGAGACCTTCGGGTCTGCCGGTTTCCGGATGCACCGGTTCGCCAACCCGCGTATAGCTGCCACCCTTTTCGTTTGGCGACGATCAGAGGCAGTTTCCTTCATTCGCATCCGGGAGCTGCACCATGGAAGAAAACTATCTAATCCCTCACGTCTTCATCCGCCACAAACTCCACCTTCACGCGCTTTTGATCGAAAACCAGCCTTGGTTCAGCGCCCGAGACTTAGGCCGTCTGCTTCGTCTTTTCCTCGACGAACGCGCCGTCCGCAAACTCGATCCCGATCAACATCAATCCGCGCGAGTCGTCATCCACGGCACCATCGAAAACACCCTGCTGATCAGCGAGTCCGGCGCCTACGCCCTACTCGTCTACCACTAATGCCCCGAATACCGGGCGCTGCGCGAATGGCTAACCCACGACGTCGTCCCCGCCCTCAGAGACGCCCAACAACCCACCTCAACCGAACGCCCGATTCTGAGCCTGCTGAGCTGGCCTGAGATGTCACTGAGCCTGTTGCACTGGAATAATCAACCGTGGATTCGGTTGCAGGATGTTCCGCACATGCTTGCGGATGGTGAACGGACGCAACGTACGGTCAATGCGCCTTGGTGGAAGCGTGCTTCGCGGATGTTGCAATCGCTTTAGTGGCCAAAGCGCGACCACGCTCGATTTCGGCTTTATGCAGATCGTAAGTCAACTGCAGGTTCAGCCAGAACTCGGGCGTGGTGTTCAGGTGGATGGATAGCTTCTTCGCCAGACTTGCACTGACACCGACCTGCTGACTCACAACATCGCCTATTACCGCCTCTGGCTCGTTCAGCAATCGAGCCAAAGCCTCGGTTGCAGTATCCAGCGGCTTCAAAAACTCTTCGCTGAGAATTTCACCAGGATGAATCGGGCGCATTCCATTCCTTTTCATTCGCGTCTCCTATGGATGTTTCAGCGAGATCATAAGTAGCAACCTTCCTATCGCAAGACCATCCACGCTCTTTCACCGTCGTCCTTCAACTTTTTAGGCACGGTCCTACAAAAAGCAGCTCTCCAGCCTGATTTAATAGTTCGCACCCGTTCCTCTACGCTTTTCGCCAAACAAACATCCAATCCCAGGAGCTGCACATGAGCCCAAAAAAGCGAAAGGCGAAGCTGTTACAAATTGCCGAGTTTCACGCCGAAGCACGTCGCTTGGCTGGAAGTTTATCGGCCAATCAACGACGCTTTATTGAAGTCGCCATCGCGCATGGCAAAGAACTTGAGCCAGGCGGTTGGTTGGCCGGTGGACGAAGCTGAATTTTTTTTGAGAAAGAAACTGTGTATTGGCGGTTTTTTACCTCGCCGATGCCTTGTTCGTACGTAACATCCCGCGAAGGTTTGCCCGCGCAACCACCCCACCAATTCTCTCTCCCCGTCTACCCTTAAAAAACCCGCAGGAAGCGGCCCCTCGTTTAGCTCAAGGAACGACCATGTCCCTCTCCATCGTCCACAGCCGCGCCCAGATTGGCGTGGATGCGCCCGCTGTCACCGTCGAAGTCCATCTGGCCAACGGCTTGCCATCGTTGACGATGGTCGGTTTGCCCGAAGCGGCGGTGAAGGAAAGCAAGGACCGGGTACGCAGCGCGATCATCAATTCAGGCCTGCAATTTCCGGCGCGGCGCATCACGCTGAATCTCGCGCCTGCGGACTTACCTAAGGATGGCGGACGGTTTGATCTGGCGATTGCCCTGGGGATTCTGTCCGCCAGTGTTCAGGTGCCGACGTTGACGCTGGATGACATTGAATGCCTGGGAGAGTTGGCGCTGTCAGGCGCGGTACGTGCCGTGAGAGGTGTGTTGCCCGCTGCGCTGGCCGCACGCAAGGCCGGGCGCTCGCTGATGGTGCCGCGGGCGAATGCTGAGGAAGCGTGCCTGGCGTCGGGGCTGAAGGTGTTTGCCGTGGATCACCTGCTGGAAGCCGTTGCGCACTTCAATGGACATACGCCGGTCGAACCCTACGTTTCCAACGGGTTGCTCTACGCCAGCAAACCCTATCCGGACCTGAATGAAGTCCAGGGACAACTGTCGGCCAAACGCGCATTGCTGATTGCGGCGGCGGGCGCTCATAACCTTCTGTTCAGCGGACCACCCGGGACCGGGAAAACGCTGTTGGCGAGTCGTTTGCCGGGGCTGCTTCCTCCTTTGGCCGAAAACGAGGCGCTGGAAGTCGCAGCCATTCAATCCGTCACCAGTTGCGTGCCCTTGAGCCACTGGCCGCAAAGACCATTCCGCCAGCCCCATCACTCGGCCTCCGGCCCGGCGTTGGTGGGCGGTGGTTCAAAGCCGCAACCCGGTGAAATCACCCTCGCCCACCATGGCGTTCTGTTCCTTGATGAACTCCCGGAATTCGATCGCAAGGTGTTGGAAGTCTTAAGGGAGCCCCTGGAATCCGGTCACATCGTGATTTCCCGCGCCAAGGATCGCGTGAGATTTCCGGCTCGCTTTCAATTAGTGGCGGCGATGAACCCGTGCCCCTGTGGGTATCTTGGCGAACCCAGCGGCAAATGCAGTTGTACACCTGACATGGTCCAACGCTACCGCAACAAGCTGTCGGGACCGCTGCTGGATCGGATCGACCTGCACCTGACCGTCGCGCGGGAAGCCACGGCTTTGAATCCTACGCTCAAACCCGGTGATGACACCGCCACTGCTGCCGTGCTGGTTGCCAACGCCCGGGAGCGGCAACATAAACGCCAAGGCTGCGCGAACGCTTTCCTTGATCTACCGGGCCTGCGCCAACACTGCAAGTTATCCACAACCGACGAAACCTGGCTGGAAACAGCGTGTGAACGACTGACCTTGTCGCTAAGGTCAGCCCATCGACTGCTCAAAGTGGCGCGCACCCTGGCGGACCTTGAGCAAGTCGATGGCATCACCCGCGAGCACTTGGCCGAAGCGCTGCAATATCGGCCGAGCACAAATTAGCGGGGATTATTCCTTGGTGAGATCCACCAACGGCGCCTGCCGCACTTCAGTCTCCCGCCCACCCTGAATCTCGTTCACCTGCTTCAACGCGTTATCCACAGCCCCCTTGTCCGCCAGCAAGCTGTAGCTGATCTGGAACTGCTTCTGCTCCTTGGCCGCAATCGTCGGCACCAGATTCAGTGGCCGCTGATACCGGCGGTTGTAGGAAAAGCTCGTTCCTGGCTCGAGACCTGTGACATAGCCCTGCCCTTGGGTGTCGGTGTTTTTCCACAGAGAGAACACCGGCAACTGTTGAGTATTGAAACCCACCGAAACCCCGAGGCTGCCTGCCTTGTTATGCAGCACCGTCAGCGTATCGCCCTTGGCGTCGGCATACGGCACGACGTTGTAAACCGTCTCGTCGTAGTCCTTGGTCGGCGCACGGTAGGTTTGCCAGTCCGGCAGATCGCCCTTGGCCTTGTCGTTGAACGGCGAGACTTGTTTCACCGGTGCAACAAAGCGTGCGCCCTGCTCCAGGAATGGGGTGCTGAAATTGCTGTGGTACAGCGCCTGGTATTCCTTCGGATAATCGCCGTTGTTGGTGAGGGTGTCGTTGAGGGCGAACGCTACACTACCGGGTTCGGTAACCAGTTCGGTCAGCACCGAGAAGTCCACTTTCTTGAACGCCTGCTCTTTCAGCTCGCCGCGCAGGGTGATGGCGTACGGCGGTTTTTCATCGATGTGCAGGGTGACTTTGTTCGCAGGGATGTTAGCGGCGCGGCCGTGCAGGGTCAGCAATTCACCATTGTCCATGCCGGGGTGGCCGACCCATTCGTAGCCACAGCGGGTGACCAGTTCATTGAAACCTTCCAGCCAGCCCAGCCCGCCGCGACCGTTGAGTTCGATGAAGGACGGATTGACCACGTCCTTGACCGGCGAATCCCAACCCATACGCACATTGCCGACCGACGCCTGCAGGACGTTCATCCCGCGGGTCGGCACCACCGAGAGTTTCATGTTGCCGTTATCGATGTCGACGATGCTGACGCCCTCCTGCCGGCCACCGTGCAAGGTGCGCAGGGTGACCGAGAAGGGTTTGTCGGTTTTGATGCCGAGCTGTTGACTAGTGATCTGCCAGTTCTGGGCCGCTTTGTCGGTGTCGAGCAACACGTAATCCCAGGCCATGGCGTGGGAGGTAGCCGACAGCGCGCCGAGAGCGATGATGAGTTTGAGCGGAGTCATGACAGGAGCCTTTCTTGGAGTTGTGTCGTTTTTATAGTCTTGCTGAAACGATTCATCAAGCTTAAAAACGACACAACCCAGCTCATGGCAGAGAAAGAATGCGGCGGCGCCTCAACGAAACCGGTCAACCTCATGCCGCAAGTCCGCCGCGAGCTTCTCCAACTCTTTGGCGGTGATTGCCAGATTGGACACCACTTCACGCTGCTCACTGTTCGCCAGAGCAATGCTTTGCAGGTTGCTGCTGAGCAAGGTGGCGGTACTGCTCTGTTCTTGAGTGGCGGTGGTAATCGCCGCGAATTGCTGACCGGCAGAACGGCTTTGCTCATCGATCCGTGCCAGGGCACTGGCGACGTTGGCGTTGCGCGACAGGCCTTCCTGCATCAACAGATTGCCCTGTTCCATGGTGCTGATGGCGTTACCGGTTTCCAGCTGAATGCTCTGGATCATCCCGGAAATCTCGTCCGTCGCCTGGCGAGTACGTGACGCCAGGTTGCGAACTTCATCGGCCACGACCGCAAAACCACGACCCTGCTCACCGGCACGAGCGGCTTCGATGGCGGCGTTGAGCGCCAGCAGGTTGGTTTGATCGGCAATCGAGGTAATCACACCGACAATGCCGCCGATTTCCTGGGAGCGCTGACCCAAGGTATTGATCACCGTCGCCGTGCTGTTCAGCGCGCCAGCGATTTGTTCCAGGGACGAGGACGCTTCGTCCATCGACGTACGACCGATCTGGGTTTGCTGTGCGTTTTCCTGGGCCAGACGCTGAGTGCTGCCCATGTTGTCGGCAATGTTCAGGGACGTTGCGCTGAACTCTTCCACGGCGCCGGCCATGCTGGTGATTTCGCCCGACTGCTGCTCCATCCCTTCATAGGCGCCACCAGAAAGACCGGACAAGGCCTGGGCGCGGCTGTTGACCTCTTGCGAGGCCTTGCGGATGTGCTCGACCATGGTCGACAGCGCCTGGCTCATCTGGTTGAACGCGCGGGCTAGCTGACCGATTTCGTCATTGCTCGATACGTTCAGCCGCACGCTCAAATCACCGGCGCCCAAGGCTTCCGCCTGACGCACCAGATCACCCAGAGGCGCGAGTTTGCTGCGCAGCAACCAGACCGCCGCCCCGACAGCGATCAACATCGCCAGCAGACTGCCAATCGCCAATTGAATGCCGACACTCCAGGTCACGGCACGGATTTCGGTTTTCGGCATGCTCGCCACGACCGACCATGGGCCGCCTTCAAACGGTACGGCAATGCTGTAGAAATCTTCTGACTTGTCGCTCCAGAACTCGCCCTTGCCCGGTGTCTTCGCCAGGCCAACGATGGTCGGAGCCGCCTGATCCAGCGCTTGTACGCCCGCGATCGGCACCAGCCATTTGCCCTGCTCATCCAGCAGCGCCAGGGAACCGGTCTGGCCGATACGGAAGCGCTTGAGGTTGGCGAACTGCGCGTTCTGCGCGTCGGTGTAGTCGAATCCTACGTACAACACGGCAATGACCTTACCGCTGCTGTCGCGTACGGGGGTGTACTGCGACATGTAGAAGCGCTCGAAAAGCAGGGCTCGACCCACGTAGTTCTGCCCAGCCATCAAGCGGGCGTAAGCCGGGTTCGCGTGATCAAGCAAGGTGCCTATGGCACGGCTGCCGTCTTGTTTGCTGACGTTCGTGCTGACCCGGATGAACTCATCACCGCTACGCACGAATACCGTCGCAACGCCGGCGGTCATTTGCTTGAACTCGTCCACTTCCTTGAAATTGTTGTTCAGCACTTCGCTGCCCAGGTGCAGGCCCGGGGTCTGAGTGCCCGCCACGGCCACCGGTTGGTCCGGGTGCACGCTCAACCCGGCGCTGAAGCGTTTTTCGAACAAACCGGCCAAGCGCTGGGTGCTTTCACGCAACGTGCCGTGAAAGGTACTCAACTGATCGGCCAGCAACCGGGCTTCACTGGCCAGATGCTCTTCGCGGGTGGCAAGGTTGGCGGTGTCCAGTGAACGCAGGGCGAACACGGTACTGCCGCTGATGACAATCGCCAGTATCACGGCAAGCGCAAGACCAAGCTGTGAGGCGATCCGGGCACGAGGTTGAGACATGACAGCTCCTGGCCGAGCGACCGGATCCTCCTTGATCTGGCTGCACACTCAGCAAAATTCTAATAATGGGAATTGCGTCGAACCTGCACGAAGGTTCCACCTGCATTCTCGGCGGGAAATCTGAATACTTGAGTAATTAGACCGGGAATGGCACAAGGCCGCCATTACGACGGCTCTATCGATTCAGCCCAAGTGTTGAACGTCGGGCAATTCCATTGCGCGGGCCTCGCCTTGCAGGAAGTCGCTGAGCCTGCGCAAACGTTCACCACCGGGGCGAGTTTTCGGCCAGACCAGGTAATACTTCTCACCGCTGGCGACGGCCGTCGGCCACGGCAAGCTCAAACGTCCCTGAGCCACATCTTCCGCCACCATCAGCAGATCGCCCATGGACACGCCATAACCTCGGGCGGCGGCGATCATGCCCAGTTCCAGCGTGTCGAACACCTGCCCGCCCTTCAGCGACACCTGATCCGCCAGCCCCATCCGTTCCAGCCAACTGCGCCAGTCGCGACGATCCGGCGTGGGGTGCAGCAGTTCGGCATTGGCCAGCCGGGCGACATCCCACGGTTGATCCTGCAGAAGATTCGGCGCGCCGACTGGAATCAGCTCTTCCGGGAACAGGAAACTCGCCTCCCAGTCCGGCGGAAAATGCCCGTTGCTGAGGATGACGGCGCAGTCGAACGGTTCATGGTTGAAGTCCACCGAGTCGACGTCCATCCAGGCGCTGGTCAATTGCACTTCGTTGCCCGGTTGCAGGTGCCGAAAGCGGCTGAGCCGTGCCAGCAGCCAACGCATGGTCAGGGTCGACGGTGCTTTCATGCGCAGGATGTCATCTTCGGCACGTAGGGTATTGCAGGCCCGCTCCAGGGCGGTGAAGCCTTCGCGAATGCCGGGCAGGATCAACCGCGCCGACTCGGTCAGTTGCAGATTGCGCCCACTGCGGTGAAACAGCCGACAGGCAAAATGCTCTTCGAGCGTACGAATGTGCCGGCTGACCGCGCTTTGGGTGATCGATAATTCTTCGGCCGCACGGGTAAACGAACTGTGCCGCGCCGCCGCTTCGAATGCGCGCAGGGCATACAAGGGAGGAAGACGACGGGACATTCGGAAAGCTCCTATAGCGGGATTCGGCCACCCTAGCAGAAACTCTCCAGCATGAGTTTGAATCATGCAACCCATCCTTTTTATCCCTTTGTGCAAACCCCGTAGAGCGCCGAGAATCGACGCTTTCCTGTCCCTCTTTAACTTTCCTTTTCTCTTTAAGAGCGGAGCGTGATGACCATGCAGCATCCAGCACGTACCGAACTCTGGGCCATCCTGCGGCTGGCGGGGCCGTTGATTGCCTCGCAGTTGGCGCACATGCTGATGGTCCTCACCGACACCTTGATGATGGCGCGCCTGAGTCCCGAAGCGCTGGCCGGTGGCGGCCTGGGCGCAGCGACATACTCGTTCGTGTCGATCTTCTGCATTGGCGTGATCGCCGCGGTCGGCACCCTCGTGGCGATTCGTCAGGGTGCCGGCGACATCGTCGGCGCCACCAGGCTGACCCAGGCCGGGTTATGGCTGGCGTGGTTGATGGCGTTGGTGGCCGGGCTGCTGCTATGGAACCTCAAACCGGTGTTGCTGCTGTTCGGCCAGACCGAAACCAACGTCCACGCAGCCGGGCAGTTCCTGCTGATCCTGCCGTTCGCCCTGCCCGGCTACCTGAGCTTCATGGCCCTGCGCGGCTTCACCAGCGCCATTGGCCGGGCGACGCCAGTGATGGTCATCAGCCTCGGCGGCACCGTGGCTAACTTCCTGCTCAATTACGCATTGATTACCGGCATGTTCGGTCTGCCAAAACTGGGGTTGATGGGCATCGGGCTGGTTACCGCTGTTGTCGCCAACTGCATGGCGCTGGCGCTGGCCTGGCACATCCGTCGGCATCCGGCCTACGACGCTTATCCCTTGCGTCAGGGCCTGTCGCGACCTAACCGTCAATACCTCAAGGAACTGTGGCGCCTGGGCCTGCCGATTGGCGGCACCTACGCGGTGGAAGTCGGACTGTTTGCATTCGCCGCGCTGTGCATGGGCACCATGGGCAGTACGCAAATGGGCGCACACCAGATCGCCCTGCAAATCGTCTCGGTGGCGTTCATGGTTCCGGCGGGGATTTCCTATGCGATCACCATGCGCATCGGGCAGCACTACGGCGCCGGGCAGCTGCTGAATGCACGGCTGGCCGGACGGGTCGGCATCGCTTTTGGCGCGGCGGCGATGCTTGCCTTCGCCATGGTCTTCTGGTTGCTGCCGAATCAGTTGATCGGTTTGTTCCTGGACCACAACGACCCGGCGTTTCGCGACGTCATCAACCTGGCCGTGAGCCTGTTGGCGGTCGCCGCGTGGTTCGAGCTGTTCGACGGCACGCAAACCATCGCCATGGGTTGCATTCGCGGGCTCAAGGATGCCAAGACCACGTTCCTGGTGGGTTTGGGCTGCTATTGGCTGATTGGCGCGCCAGCCGCCTGGTGGATGGCCTTCCATTTGAATTGGGGGCCGACGGGTGTCTGGTGGGGATTGGCGCTGGGGCTGGCGTGCGCCGCGGTGAGTTTGACGTGGGCGTTTGAGTGGAAGATGAAAAAGATGATTCGTCAGGAACCGTCGTCAGGGGCAAGTTTCCAAATCGCTCAGCCAGACTGAGATCCCTGTAGGAGCATGGCTTGCCCGCGATGAACGATAACGCGGTGTGCCTGCAAGACCGTGTCGCCTGCATCGCGGGCAAGCCTTGCTCCTACAGGATCGGCGTTAACTCACGACTTCCAGTGATGGCTGCTGACTGCTGCCAAAGGTCAGGTACTCAACCAACTCCGCCAACGGCAACGGCTTGCTGATCAAATACCCTTGCACCTGATCGCAGCCAAACCCGCGCAACAGATCCAGTTGCTCCGGCGTTTCTACGCCTTCGGCGACCACTTCAAGATTGAGGTTGTGCGCCAGATTGATCATCGCGTGGACCAGTTTGCGATTCTCTTCGCGCTGTTCCATGCCGCCGACAAAGCTCTTGTCGATCTTCAGCAAGGTAATCGGCAGGCTGTTGAGGTGCACAAACGAAGAGAAACCGGTGCCGAAGTCGTCGAGGGAGAAGCGCACACCCAAACGCCCCAACGCATCCATGGTCTGTTTCACCAGATCGCTGCGGCGCATCACCGCGGTTTCAGTCAGTTCGAATTCCAGCCATTGAGCCTCGACGCCACGCTCGGCAATCAGCCGACTTAGCGTCGAGAGTAACTGACTGTCCTGAAACTGCCGGAACGACAGGTTGATTGCCATGTGCAACGCCGGCAAACCCCGTTCGCGCAACGCTTGCATGTCACGCAGGGCGCGGGAAATCACCCAGTAACCAAGCGGCACAATCAAGCCGCTTTGCTCGGCCAGCGGCACGAATTCGCTGGGTGGCAGCAAGCCGCGCTCGCCATGACGCCACCGCACCAAGGCTTCGAGGCCGACAATCTGCCCATCCTCGAGGTTCAAGCGTGGCTGGTAATGCAGTTCCAGTTCATCCCGGCGCAACGCCCGGCGCAGCTCGCTTTCGAGGTCGGCCATGCTGCGGGCATTGCGATTGATGCGTTCGTTGAAGATGTGAAAAGTGCAGCCTTGAGTGCTTTTGGCCTGCTGCATGGCGATGTGTGCGTGCCACATCAGCGGGTCGGCGCCGGCCTGGGCCCGGGCGTGGGCGATGCCCAGGCTGGAACCGATCAACAGGCTTTCGCCGTCGACCCAGTAAGGCTCGGCCAGCGCTTCGGTGATCCGTTCGGCCATCCATTCGGCGCGCTGAGGCGCGCGGCGGGTGTCGATCAGCAGGGCGAACTCATCACTGCCCAGTCGGGCCAACTGATCGCTGGCCTCGAGCTGGCTCTTCAGCCGCGCGACCACTTGCAGGATCAACCGGTCACCGGCCTGGTGGCCAAGGGCATCGTTGGCGTGACGGAAGTTGTCGAGGTCGAGATGACCGAGGGCTAGCCCGCGGCCGTCGTTTTCCGCCAGGCGCGCCGCCAGCAAGGTCTGGAAACCCTGGCGGTTGGCGATGCCGGTGAGCGGGTCTTGCTCGGCCAAGCGCTGTAAGGTGTTTTCCAGCACCCCACGCTCGCGCACATGCCGCAGGCACCGGCGCAACATGCCGGGATCAAGGTGATCGCGTACCAACCAGTCGCTCACCCCATCGGGCGGCAGCAGTGGTTCGTGCTCAAGCAGCAATACCGTCGGCAGGCTGCAACGGCCAGGTAGAGGTTGAAGCGCTGGAATCGTCAACAACACCGCACCGCGGTTGTCATCGAACAGACTGCTGACCGACTCCCAGCTCGGCGCGCTGATCAGCACGGTCGAGCTCCCCATCGGAGCCAGACACTCGCGCAACAACGCTGCCCACGCTGGCTCTTCGGCCAGTAGCAGCAAACGCAAGGGTTCGACAGGCGTAGACAAGCTAGCTCCCTAGACTCTGCAAAGATGTAGGCGGCGGCATTATGCAGCGCCGATAACCAATGACCAAATGACACCAGTTAACGAACGCGGCTTTGTATCCGGAATTACGAACATTAGACGCAAACTCACCGCGCATCCTGCGTGAAAGTATCAAAACCGGCAAATATAGATAGCGTGCTGCGTCACAAGTCGGAGAGAGCAGCACAATTCGCTGAGCCTGTTAAAATGCCGGCCCATTTCGCAAACGACTCCCTGATTTCGTATGTCCCGACTCAATCCCCGGCAGCAAGAAGCCGTGAACTACGTCGGCGGCCCTCTATTGGTGCTCGCCGGTGCTGGCTCCGGCAAGACCAGCGTGATCACGCGCAAGATCGCCCACTTGATCCAGAACTGCGGCATTCGCGCCCAGTACATCGTCGCCATGACCTTTACCAACAAGGCCGCGCGCGAGATGAAGGAACGGGTCGGCACCCTGCTCAAGGGCGGCGAAGGCCGCGGCCTGACCGTCTGCACCTTCCACAATCTGGGCCTGAACATCATCCGCAAGGAACACGTGCGACTGGGCTACAAGCCAGGTTTCTCGATCTTCGACGAGACCGATGTCAAAGCCTTGATGACCGACATCATGCAGAAGGAATATTCGGGCGACGACGGCGTCGACGAGATCAAGAACATGATCGGCTCGTGGAAAAACGACCTGATCCTGCCGCCCGAAGCCCTGGAAAACGCGCGCAACCCCAAGGAACAGACCGCCGCCATCGTCTACACCCACTATCAGCGCACGCTAAAGGCGTTCAACGCGGTGGACTTCGACGACCTGATCCTGTTGCCGGTGAAGCTGTTCCAGGAACACGCCGACATCCTCGAAAAATGGCAGAACAAAGTCCGCTACCTGCTGGTGGACGAATACCAGGACACCAACGCCAGCCAGTATTTGCTGGTGAAGCTGCTCATTGGCATACGCAACCAGTTCACCGTGGTCGGCGACGACGACCAGTCGATCTATGCCTGGCGCGGCGCCCGCCCAGAAAACCTGATGCTGCTCAAGGACGATTACCCGTCGCTGAAAGTGGTGATGCTGGAGCAAAACTATCGCTCCACCAGCCGCATCCTGCGATGCGCCAACGTGCTGATCTCGAACAACCCGCACGAATTCGAAAAGCAGCTGTGGAGCGAGATGGGCCACGGCGATGAAATCCGCGTGATCCGCTGTCGCAACGAAGACGCCGAAGCCGAGCGCGTGGCCGTGGAACTGCTGACCCTGCACTTGCGCACGGATCGGCCTTACAGCGATTTCGCGATTCTGTACCGCGGTAACTACCAGGCCAAGCTGATCGAGCTAAAGCTGCAACACCACCAGATTCCGTATCGCCTGTCCGGCGGCAACAGCTTTTTCGGACGTCAGGAAGTGAAAGACCTGATGGCCTACTTCCGCCTGATCGTGAACCCGGACGACGACAACGCCTTCCTGCGAGTGATCAACGTCCCACGCCGGGAGATCGGTTCGACCACGCTGGAAAAGCTTGGCAACTACGCCACCGAACGCAAAATCTCGATGTACGCCGCCACCGACGAAATCGGCCTGGGCGAACATCTGGATGCGCGCTTTACCGATCGACTGTCGCGCTTCAAGCGCTTCATGGACAAGGTCCGCGAGCAGTGCGCCGGCGAAGACCCGATCTCGGCGCTGCGCAGCATGGTCATGGACATCGACTACGAGAACTGGCTGCGCACCAACAGCTCCAGCGACAAGGCCGCTGATTACCGCATGGGTAACGTCTGGTTCTTGATCGAGGCGTTGAAGAACACCCTCGAAAAAGACGAAGAAGGCGAGATGACCGTCGAAGACGCCATCGGCAAACTCGTCCTGCGCGACATGCTGGAGCGCCAGCAGGAAGAGGAAGACGGTGCCGAAGGTGTGCAGATGATGACCCTGCACGCCTCCAAGGGCCTGGAATTTCCTTACGTGTTCATCATGGGCATGGAAGAGGAAATCCTCCCGCACCGTTCCAGCATCGAAGCCGACACCATCGAAGAAGAACGTCGCTTGGCCTACGTCGGAATTACCCGCGCGCGTCAGACGCTGGCCTTCACCTTCGCCGCCAAGCGTAAGCAATACGGCGAGATCATCGACTGCGCACCGAGCCGCTTCCTCGATGAACTGCCGCCGGACGACCTGGCCTGGGAAGGCACCGACGACACACCCGTTGAAGTCAAAGCTGTTCGCGGCAATACCGCATTGGCGGACATACGCGCGATGTTAAAGCGCTAGAATCGACTACTTTTTAACCAGCCTTAGACGCATAGCCGTCCTTAGAGGAACGCTTCATGGAAGCACTGCACAAGAAAATTCGCGAAGAAGGCATCGTGCTTTCCGATCAGGTCCTGAAAGTCGACGCCTTTCTGAACCACCAGATCGACCCGGCCCTGATGAAGCTGATCGGCGACGAATTCGCCACGCTGTTCAAGGATTCGGGCATCACCAAGATCGTCACCATCGAAGCCTCGGGCATTGCTCCGGCGATCATGACCGGTCTGAACCTCGGCGTGCCGGTGATTTTTGCACGCAAGCATCAGTCCCTGACCCTGACCGAAAACCTGCTGTCGGCGACCGTTTACTCGTTCACCAAGCAGACCGAAAGCACCGTGGCGATCTCCCCGCGCCACCTGACCAGCAGCGACCGCGTGCTGATCATCGATGACTTTTTGGCCAACGGTAAGGCGTCGCAAGCGCTGATCTCGATCATCAAACAGGCCGGCGCTACCGTCGCGGGTCTGGGTATCGTGATCGAGAAGTCGTTCCAGGGCGGCCGTGCGGAACTGGATGCTCAGGGTTATCGCGTTGAATCGTTGGCTCGCGTGCAGTCGCTGGCTGGCGGCGTTGTGACCTTCATCGAATAACGCCCCACCACCGAACCTGTAGGAGCTGAGCTTGCTCGCGATGGCGGCCGGACAGTCAATATTGATGTTGAATGTTATGGCCTCATCGCGAGCAAGCTCGGCTCCTACAGGGTTTTGTGTCGGCTGTTACTGCGCGGTGGCTTTCAGGCCGGTGAGCAATAGCCGCTGAAACAAATCCTCTTTCAGCCCTTCCGGCTTGGCCAGCTGCATCCGTTCCAGATGTTCGGGAAACGATGAAGGTTCTGGCGCATCCAACGCAGCCTTGCCCAGTTCCAGAATCTCCGAGAGCTTGAACTTGCTCTTCAACCAGTTCAGCGCCCGCAGCAAGTCCCGCTCCTCAGCGGTGAAATCACAGCCCAACGGATACTCCGGAAACAACTGCGGATGCCGTGCCTGAATGGCCTGCAAGCGCTGCGGACTGTTGTCGGCGAACCGTGGATCAATACGGAAACTCTTCGGTAACTTGCCGACGGCCTGAGCCTGCTCGATCAGCCCCAACTGGAAACGTGAATCGCTGATGTTCAGCAACGCCTCGATCACCGCCGCATCGGTCTTGCCCCGCAGATCGGCGATGCCGTACTCGGTGACCACGATGTCTCGCAGGTGTCGCGGGATCGTGCAATGGCCGTACTCCCAGACGATGTTCGAACTGACCTCACCGCCCGATTC
Organism: Pseudomonas sp. LS2P72; assembly: GCF_054897865.1. NCBI lineage: Bacteria > Pseudomonadati > Pseudomonadota > Gammaproteobacteria > Pseudomonadales > Pseudomonadaceae > Pseudomonas > Pseudomonas sp. LS2P72. The sequence continues at coordinate 748,448 of NZ_CM142708.1, read as the reverse complement.
GCGCCAGCTGCGCAGAAGCAACACTGAACGCGCGCCTTCCAGCGCATGGCCCTGGACGACGAAGTTGTATTGCCCGCCGACACCGCTCAGCACCCGCCCGTCTTCGAGCTGATCGGATACGGCTGCGCCAAGCAGGGTCATTGTGAAGGAGGTGTTGATGAAGCGCGCATCGAGGCGCTGCAAGCGTTTGAGTTCTTCCTGACCGTAGAGCTCGTTGATGTAGCTGATGCGGGTCATGTTGAATTCGAGCCGCTTGCTTTGCGGCAGCTCGCGCAGGCGCTCATAGAAACTGCGCGGGCCGAGGAAAAACCCACCATGCACGCTAATGCCGTCGGTTTGTGCGGCTTCGTCGAGGGTGCCGGCATTGGCCTGCTGCTGGGTCGGCACGTCCGGGTAGACTTTGCGCCGAATGATCCCGGCGTCGGCCAGCACCAGCAAGCCGTTGACGAACATTTCGCTGCAACCGTAAAGGCCTTTGGCGAAAGGTTCGACGCCGCCTTCGCGGTCGATGAGTTGCGCCCACTGGCTGAGATTCACGTCCGCCAGCAACGCCTTGTAACCGTCATTGTCGGCCTGCCGCGCCAGCAGCGCCGCGGTCAGCGCATCGCCCATGGCACCGATGCCGATCTGCAAGGTGCCGCCGTCGCGCACCAGCGTGCTGGCGTGCAGCCCGATGAAGTGATCCTGGAAACCCACCGGCATGTTCGGTGTGGAGAACAGCGTGGTGCTGTCCTTCTCGTCGATCAGCAGGTCGAACGTGTCGATACCGATTTCGGCATCGCCGGGCATGTACGGCAAATCGTTGTGCACCTGGCCCACCAGCAGGATCGTCTCCCCCGCCGCCCGACGCTTGGCGATCATGGGGAACAGGTCGAGGGTGATGTCCGGGTTGCAGCTCAGGCTCAGGCGGTCGGGATGTTCGCTGTGGCTGGCCACCAATTGCGCCACCAGGTTCAATCCGGCGGCGTTGATGTCTCGAGCGGCGTGGCTGTAATTGCTGCTGACGTAGTCTTGCTGGGCCTGTGCGCTATGGATCAGGCTGCCGGGCTGCATGAAAAATTGCTGAACATGGATGTTGGACGGCAGGCTGTCGCGATGCAGGTCGGCCAGGAAATCCAGTTCAGGATAGTCGCCGAAAACCCGCTCGATGAAGGGCTCAAGAAAGCGCTTTTGCAAACCGTCGCCCAAGGAAGGACGGCCCAGGCAGAGGGCGGTGTAGATCGTCAGCTGCCGCTCGGGCAACTGCGCGATGCGCTGAAACAGCGCGTTGACGAAATGGTTGGGCTTGCCCAGACCAAGGGGCAGGCCCATGTGGATATGCGCCGGCAACCGCGCCAGGACATCATCGACCGCTTGCTCGATAGAACACAGCTGCACCATCTGATCCTCCCTTACATTCCGTGAATTGGGGTTGGACCGAGCTTGCCGGGTCTTTGCTGCAATGAACAGTCTCAGGCGTAAATCGCAGACACAAAAAAACCGCTCGAAAGCGGTTTTTTGTTGAAGATGAAGGCTTACTTCAGGCCGGACATCTTCTGGATGGCGCCCTTGAGATCGCCATCAGAGCAATCGGCGCAGGTGCCTTTTGGTGGCATCGCGTTGACGCCGGAGATCGCTTTCGCCAGCAAGCCGTCAAGGCCGCCTTCTTTCTTGGCGCGCTCGCCCCAGGCTGCGGCATCACCGACTTTCGGTGCGCCCAACAGGCCGGTGCCGTGGCAAGCGTTGCAATGTTTTGCAATCACTGAGTCAGGGGTCTTGGCATCTCCACCGCCCGCAGAAGCAGCGACTTCCATCCCCTTGCACTCTTTACCCTGAACGCAAACCTGGCCGACTGGCTCAAGGCGTTTAGCAATATCGTCGTTCGTTGCAGCTTGTGCGTTGACTGCCCAAAGGGCCAATACGGTTGCTGGTACGGCCAGCATTTTCATAATTAGATTCACGCGTTCACCCTCAATGGTGGCTAGTCACGCCCACGGCCACGGTTCGCAGGCGGGCGCAAGTATAACGGTAAGCCCGCCACACTGAAACAACCCTAAAGTCGAAGGGGTCTTATGCGTGGCGGAAAAACAACTCGGGCACCTCCGCAATACTCGCGGGACGCCTCTTTTCTTAGAAATTCGCCGGGGTAGCTGCGCTGATTAGTCGCGCTGGCGCATCGAACGGATTACGAAAACGGTGCGGTTTAGTACTTTCAAAGTAGTAGCTGTCGCCGGCTTCGAGCACAAAAGTTTCAAGCCCCACCACCAGTTCAAGTCGACCTTCGAGCAAAATCCCGGTTTCCTCGCCCTCATGGGTGAGCATTTCGTCACCGGTGTCGGCGCCTGGCGGGTAGATTTCGTTGAGGAACGCGATGGCCCGGCTCGGATGAGCCCTGCCGACCAGCTTCATGGTCACTGCACCATCGGAAATATCGATCAGCTCGTTGGCTTTGTAGACGATCTGAGTCGGTTTTTCCTGCAGGATCTCTTCGGAAAAGAACTCGACCATGGACATGGGAATCCCGCCCAGTACCTTCCTCAGCGAACTGATCGAGGGGCTGACACTGTTCTTCTCGATCATCGAAATGGTGCTGTTGGTGACGCCCGCGCGTTTGGCGAGTTCACGCTGGGAAAGTCCTTTGAGCTTACGGATGGATTGCAGTCGTTCACCGACGTCCAATGCTGGAGCCTCCAGGGATTCAGGTTGTTTGAATATTGAGCGATATCATGGCGACAGCGTTCAGTATTTACAACACTTGGACCTGAATCCTGTTCGGTGAAGCGACTTCCGGTCGGGACGCTTTGGCCTAAGCCCCGGAATAGAGCATTGGCACCCGGCGCAGGTTGCAGAAGATCTGGTACGGAATCGTGCCCGCAGCCGCCGCCACGTCACTGGCGAGAATGTTTTTGCCCCACAACTCGACAGTCGAGCCCAGGCCGGCTTGCGGGATATCGGTCAGGTCGACACAAAGCATGTCCATCGACACCCGGCCAATCAACTGGCTGCGCTGTCCGGCAACCATCACGGGGGTACCGGTAGGTGCCTGACGTGGGTAGCCATCGGCGTAACCCATGGCCACCACGCCCACGCGCATCGGTTTCTGGGTGATGAATGTGGCGCCGTAACCGATCGGCTCGCCAGCCGGCAGTTCACGCACGCAAATCACTTTCGATTCGAGGGTCATCACCGGTTGCAGGCGGGACGCCACGGCATTGGCTTCTTCAAACGGAGTCGCGCCGTAGAGCATGATGCCCGGGCGAACCCAATCACTTGGAATCTGCGGCCAACCGAGCACTGCCGGCGAGTTGCGCAGGCTGACCTCGGCCGACAAGCCCTGACGCGCCGCTTCGAACACCGCGACCTGCTCGGCACTGGCCTGACTGTGCAGCTCATCGGCCCGGGCGAAGTGGCTCATCAGAACAATCTTCGCCACCTTGCCGCACGCCAGCAGCCGTTGATAGGCCGCCTGATAATCCTTTGGATGCAAGCCCACCCGATGCATGCCCGAATCGAGCTTGAGCCAGACCGTGATCGGCTTGCTCAGTGCAGCGTTCTCGATGGCTTCGAGCTGCCACAGCGAATGCACCACGCACCAGAAGTCATGCTCGGCAATCAACGACAGCTCATCGGCCTCGAAAAAACCTTCCAGCAGCAACACCGGCGCACGAATGCCCGCGGCTCGCAGCTCCAATGCTTCTTCGATGCAAGCCACGGCAAACCCGTCCGCCTCGGCTTCCAGCGCCTGGGCGCAACGCACCGCGCCATGACCGTAGGCATCGGCCTTGATCACCGCGAGGGCCTTGACCCCCGTGACTTCACGGGCGATTTGGTAGTTGTGACGCAGGGCTTGAAGGTCGATCAGGGCACGGGCTGGACGCATGGCGGCAGACTTCTAGGCGGTCATGTGAAGAAAAACCGGCGCTGGCTGACGGCGTGAACCGCCAGTAGCACCGGGAGAGGGATTTTTCAGACGTTTATGGCAGAGCGGCGACAACCGACAGCTCAACCAGGATTTCCGGTTCGCACAGCTTCGATTCAACAGTGGCACGGGCCGGGGCGACGCCTTTTGGCAGCCACTTGTCCCAGACCGCGTTCATGCCTTCAAAGTGTGCATCAATGTCTTTCAAGTAAATCGTCACCGACAGCAAACGGCTCTTGTCGGTCCCGGCCAGATCCAGCAAACGCTCGATGTTGGCGAGCGTTTCACGGGTCTGCTGTTCAATCCCGGCGTTCATATCGTCGCCGACCTGCCCTGCCAGATACACGGTACCGCTGTGGACTACGATCTGGCTCATGCGCTCATTGGTGAGCTGGCGCTGGATTGACATGTTTTGCAGACTCCTGAAGTTTTTTTCCATAACGGGAAATATCGAGGCCTTCGGCGCTGATTTGCGGCGTTTTCTTCGCCATCAGATCGGCCAGCAAGCGACCGGAACCGCACGCCATGGTCCAACCAAGCGTGCCGTGACCCGTGTTCAAAAACAGATTGCTGAACGGCGTAGCACCCACGATCGGCGTGCCGTCCGGAGTGGTCGGACGCAGACCGGTCCAGAAACTCGCCTGGGCCAGATCGCCGCCCTGAGGATAGAGGTCGTTGACGATCATCTCCAGGGTTTCACGCCGACGGGGGTTCAGCGACAGGTCAAAACCGGCTATTTCAGCCATGCCACCGACGCGGATGCGGTTGTCGAAACGGGTGATCGCGACCTTGTAGGTCTCATCGAGGATAGTCGAAGTCGGGGCCATCGCCGGGTTGGTGATCGGCACAGTCAGGGAGTAACCCTTGAGTGGATACACCGGCGCCTTGATGCCCAGCGGCTTGAGCAGTTGCGGCGAGTAGCTGCCCAGCGCCAGCACGTAGCGATCAGCGGTTTCCAGCTTGCCGTCGATCCAGACACCATTGATGCGGTCGCCGGCGTAGTCGAGGCGCTGAATGTCCTGGTCGAAGCGGAATTCCACACCCAGTTTGGTAGCCATTTCGACCAGGCGGGTGGTGAACATCTGGCAGTCGCCAGTCTGGTCATTCGGCAGGCGCAGCGCACCGGCGAGGATGTCGGTGACGCTGGCCAGCGCCGGCTCGACACGGGCAATGCCGGCGCGGTCGAGCAGTTCGAACGGCACGCCGGACTCTTTCAGCACGGCGATGTCTTTCCAGGCGCCGTCGAGTTGAGCCTGGGTGCGGAACAATTGGGTAGTCCCGAGGCTACGGCCTTCGTAGGCAATGCCGGTTTCGGCGCGCAGTTCGTCGAGGCAGTCACGGCTGTACTCGGACAGACGGACCATGCGCTCCTTGTTCACCGCATAACGGCTGGCGGTGCAGTTGCGCAGCATCTGCGCCATCCACAGGTACTGGTCGATGTCGGCGGTGGCCTTGATCGCCAGCGGTGCGTGGCGCTGCAGCAGCCATTTGATGGCCTTGAGCGGCACACCCGGCGCGGCCCACGGCGAGGCATAACCCGGCGAGACCTGCCCGGCGTTGGCGAAACTGGTCTCCATGGCAGCGGCCGGCTGACGGTCCACGACCACCACTTCAAACCCGGCACGCGCCAGATAGTAAGCACTGGTGGTACCGATGACGCCGCTACCCAAGACCATAACGCGCATTTTCATATCCCTCATCGCGGCTTGCCGCTGACGTTCGTAGTTGTCGAGCATTGATGTGCGCAGTGTAAAAAAGATTAGGCAGTGCTTTTCACTATATAAGTGCCTATATTTGGCGAGAATTCTCGGCAAAAACGCTTTTCACGGAGGCGCATCCCCTATGCGTACCAACACTCAGACCAAACGTGAGCTGGACAAGATCGACCGCAACATCCTGCGGATTCTGCAAGCGGACGGGCGCATCTCCTTCACCGAGCTGGGGGAAAAGGTCGGGCTCTCGACCACGCCGTGTACCGAGCGGGTCCGGCGGCTGGAGCGCGAAGGGATCATCATGGGCTACAACGCCCGGCTGAATCCGCAGCACCTCAAGGGTAGTCTTCTGGTATTCGTCGAGATCAGTCTCGACTACAAATCCGGCGATACTTTCGAAGAGTTCCGACGCGCGGTCCTGAAGCTTCCCCATGTGTTGGAGTGCCATTTGGTGTCAGGGGATTTCGACTATCTGGTGAAGGCGCGGATTTCCGAGATGGCCTCGTACCGCAAACTGCTGGGCGACATCCTGCTCAAGCTGCCGCATGTGCGCGAATCCAAGAGCTACATCGTGATGGAAGAGGTGAAAGAGAGCTTGAGCCTGCCGATTCCGGATTGAGACTTGTGGCGTCTGTTCAGGCCTCATCGCGAGCAGGCTCGCTCCCACAGTTAATCTGCAGCGGACACACATTCTGTGCATGATACAGATCCAGTGTGGGAGCTAGCCTGCTAGCGATTACAGGCGACTCGGTCTTCTCTTAGACGAGGACCTGCCGCGTTGAAGCCATGTACTCGTGAATCTGCTTCTCCACCCGCGGATGAATCAGTTCCACCGGTCCCCGCCCATTCGGGCACGGCAAGGTCTTGGTGGTGCCGAACAGTCGACAGATCAGCGGCCGCTCGTCATACACGGTGCAGCCGTTGGGCCCGAGGTGCACACAGTTGAGCTCATCCATCGCCGCATCCTGCTCGGCCCGGGTCTTGCGCGGCAGGCGGGACATTTCTTCCGGTGAGGTGGTCACCGGCCCACAGCAGTCATGGCAGCCGGGCACGCACTCGAACGAGGGAATCTGCTGCCGTAGCGTGCGAATTTTCTGACTGTTGCAGCTCATCGAAGCGGGAACCAAAAGCGAAATAGAGCGGGATTCTGACGCAAAAGCCCCGATCCAGACAGCACCAACCGACCAGTGTTGCCCGCATCCGAAGGTCCGGCTTATGCTCCGTCAAATTTTCTAAACACAAGAATCAGGAACACGCACATGAATGCCCGTGCTCAGCAACCGGCCCCGAACCACCAGCACCCTGCTTCTTACTACGCCACCAGCAGCCTGCCGCAGCCCGATCATCCGGTGCTCACAGGCGACCTGGTGGCTGACGTGTGCGTGGTCGGTGGCGGGTTCTCCGGGTTGAACACGGCGCTCGAACTGGCCGAACGCGGCTTCAGTGTGATCCTGCTCGAAGCCCACAAAATCGGTTGGGGCGCCAGCGGACGCAATGGTGGGCAGTTGATTCGAGGCGTCGGCCACGGCCTCGATCAGTTCACTAACGTGGTCGGTGCGGACGGTGTGCGTCAGATGAAACTCATGGGCCTGGAAGCAGTGGAAATCGTCCGACAGCGCGTCGAGCGTTTTCAGATTCCTTGCGATCTGACTTGGGGCTATTGCGATCTGGCGAACAAGCCCCGAGACCTCGAAGGTTTCACCGAAGACGCCGAGGAGCTGCGCAGTCTCGGTTACCGTTACGAAACCCGGCTGCTGCAAGCCAGCGAAATGCACTCAGTCGTAGGATCCGACCGCTACGTCGGCGGCTTGATCGACATGGGATCGGGGCACCTTCATCCGCTCAACCTGGCGCTGGGTGAAGCGGCGGCCGCGCAACAGTTGGGAGTGAAGTTGTTCGAACAATCGGCAGTCACTCGCATCGATTACGGCCCCGAGGTCAAGGTCCATACCGCTCAGGGCTCGGTTCGCGCCAAGACGCTGGTGCTGGGCTGCAACGCCTACCTCAATGAACTCAATCCCGAACTTGGCGGCAAGGTGCTGCCCGCCGGCAGCTACATCATCGCCACCGAACCGTTGAGTGAAACGCTGGCTCACTCGCTGCTGCCGCAGAACATGGCGGTCTGCGATCAACGGGTGGCGCTGGATTACTACCGGCTCTCGGCGGACCGACGCTTGCTGTTTGGCGGCGCGTGCCATTACTCAGGTCGCGACCCGAAGGACATCGCCGCGTACATGCGGCCGAAGATGCTGGAGGTTTTCCCGCAGCTGGCCGGGGTGAAAATCGACTATCAATGGGGCGGGATGATCGGCATTGGCGCCAACCGTCTGCCGCAGATCGGGCGGTTAAAGGATCAGCCGAATGTGTATTACGCCCAGGCTTATTCCGGTCATGGCGTGAATGCCACGCACCTCGCGGGGAAGTTGTTGGCTGAGGCTATCAGTGGTCAGCAGGGTGGCGGGTTTGATCTGTTTGCCAAGGTGCCGCATATCACGTTCCCTGGCGGTAGGCATTTGCGCTCGCCGTTGTTGGCGTTGGGAATGTTGTGGCATCGGCTTAAAGAGTTGGTCTGAAAAGTTTTCAGCGCCTGTAGCGACGCCATCGCGGGCAAGCCTTGCTCCTACAGGTTGGTGTTGATCTCAAGAATGACGCATGACCTGTAGGAGCAAGGCTTGCCCGCGATGGCGGCCGCAAGGACACCACAAGACTCAGATCCGCCAGAAGGGTTTAAGCCCCTCCTCTCGCGCCTGCTCCCGACTCAACCCGACGTCCTCAAGCTGCTCAGTCGTGAGCTCCAGCAACACCTTGCGCGTGTGCAGACGATGCCAGAACAGACCCCAGCGACTCAGGCCGGACGGTGCGTTGCGCATGACCGCCTCGCGTGCACCGTTGATTTGCCCTGCCGCCAGTTCCTGACTGCGTAACGTCAGCCGCACATCGCTCAAGCCGTTCATTTTGATTGCTCCTGTTTACTTGGGTAGCCAGAGCTTTCATGATGCGCGGACGGCAAAAAGCATTACAGATTCAACGGGACTGTATTAACTCCATACAGATTTTGCGTTTCAGCGTCTGAATCCAATATTTTCAACTTATCTGTACTGGTTCACCAAATCACCCACACCGAGACTGCGCCATGACCCTATACGTCAACCTCGCCGAACTGCTCGGCACGCGTATCGAACAGGGCTTCTATCGCCCCGGAGACCGGCTGCCGTCAGTGCGTGCGCTGAGTGTTGAACACGGCGTCAGTCTGAGCACGGTGCAACAGGCCTATCGCGTGCTGGAAGACAGCGGCATGGCGACACCGAAACCCAAATCCGGCTACTTCGTTCCGGTGGGTCGCGAGCTGCCGGAGCTGCCGGCCATTGGCCGCCCGGCGCAGCGCCCGGTGGATATTTCCCAGTGGGATCAGGTGCTGGAACTCATTCGCGCTGTCCCGCGCAAAGATGTCGTGCAACTGGGTCGCGGCATGCCGGACATCACCTCGCCGACCATGAAACCGCTGCTGCGCAACCTGGCGCGAATCAGCCGGCGGCAGGACATGCCCGGTCTGTATTACGACAATATCTACGGCACCCTCGAACTGCGCGAACAGATCGCCCGCCTGATGCTGGATTCCGGCTGCCAGTTGAGCGCCAGCGACCTGGTGGTCACCACGGGTTGCCATGAAGCGCTGTCCACCAGCATCCGTGCTATCTGCGAGCCGGGCGACATTGTCGCCGTGGATTCGCCAAGCTTTCACGGCGCCATGCAAACCCTCAAGGGTCTGGGCATGAAAGCCCTGGAAATCCCCACCGACCCGCTCACCGGGATCAGCCTCGATGCCCTCGAACTGGCCTTGGAACAATGGCCGATCAAGGCCATACAGTTGACCCCCAACTGCAACAACCCGCTGGGCTACATCATGCCCGAATCGCGCAAACGCGCGTTGTTGACACTCGCACAGCGTTTCGACGTAGCGATCATCGAGGACGATGTGTATGGCGAACTGGCCTACACGTACCCGCGCCCGCGCACGATCAAATCCTTCGACGAAGACGGCCGCGTCCTGCTGTGCAGTTCCTTTTCCAAGACCCTGGCGCCGGGGCTGCGCATTGGCTGGGTGGCGCCGGGACGGTATCTGGAACGGGTGCTGCACATGAAATACATCAGCACCGGCTCTACCGCGCCGCAACCGCAGATCGCAATTGCCGAATTCCTCAAGTCCGGGCACTTCGAACCGCATTTGCGGCGGATGCGCACCCAATACCAACGCAATCGCGACGTGATGATCGATTGGGTCAGCCGTTATTTTCCGGCCGGTACCCGCGCCAGCCGTCCTCAGGGCAGTTTCATGCTTTGGGTCGAACTGCCGGAGGGCTTCGATACCCTGAAACTGAATCGCGCACTGCACGATCAAGGCGTACAGATTGCCGTCGGAAGTATTTTTTCCGCCTCCGGCAAATACCGCAATTGCCTGCGGATGAACTACGCCGCCAAGCCAACGCCGCAGATCGAGGATGCTGTACGCAAGGTCGGCGCGGCAGCAATCAGGCTGTTGGCAGACATCGACGGTGTGAGCGACTGACCCTGCTGTCACATCAATTGACCACAAAACTGCCGCGACTTTCAAACCGGGTCACGTCGCGAACCTGCGTCGCCTCTTGGCTGACTCGCGCCTCAAGCTCAAGCTCCAGAACCAGTCGCTGACCTGCCGCCACCGTACCGTTGCGCCACGGCATCATTCGGTCGCCAGGCCTTAACGTGTCAGGGGTTGGGCGTGCCCTCTTCACCCTTGCGGACCCAATCCACCGTCAGGCCGTCCAGTTGAGCACGGAGGATCCGTACCTGTAATGTCCCCTCCGAGAATCGATAGAGCTGGGCATTCGCCGCCGATGCCTCCAGCATAAGCGTCATCGGCATCGCTTCTGCGCACTGCACCTGAAGACTGGTGCGCCGGCTGCCAAAGCTTGCTGAAGCACTGCCCGTCGACTGTTCCAGCAAGGCCCCGCGAGTGGTCGACCCAAAGTCCAGCAGTGCCGGCAACAGCGCAGCCGTGCAACGGTCGGCGGCCTGTACCTGAACGAAGGGAGATGAAAGCAAAACGCCAAGCGCCAAGGTGCGGGAGCCCGCACGCAAGATGCCGGGAAAATAACTGAATACCGCTGATTTCATGGGCGCTCCTTTAATCGAACTATAGACATCACCCCACCTCGCAAACCGCTTCAGCTGTCTCGAAAAGTGCTGAGGACTCAGAGGGCGTCTGGGCAAGTTTCAGGGTCACGTTGCACGTGTCGCCCTCGGTCAACGCCAGCTGCAATTGCATCTCGCTCTGCGCATCGAGCAGAAAAATCTTTCCGGCGTCGACCACTGTCGTCAGGTATTTTTCACCGGCGTAGACCGCCACACCCTTGGCCACTGGCTGGCCTTGCACCGTATGCACTACGAGCAATACGCGCCGGGCGCTGACGAGCGCGAAATCAAATACCTGGACCGAACCACGTCCGGCCTCGACCTCCTGATAGCCATTGAGCACGTCGACGCTACGCGGCAGGCTGGCCGTTTCGATCTCTACTTTGGTGTTGCGGTAGGCCGGCAGACTGGCCGCCATGGCACGCCCGGCACCGTCTGTCCAGACCGGCCCCTGTGAAGTGCGTATTTTGACACCCGCCGATTCCCCTACCTTCACCAGTCCGAACGTGTCGCGCAGGGGATAGGGCGACGGTGTGACTCCATCCGCGTGGACCGCCAAACCGCCACGCAAGGCGACGTCATAGGTCTTGGACCCGGAGCCACTGTGTGAGTAACCCAGAGCTGCACGGGTGTAGCGCGGCAACAGGTTGACGCGCCCATTGATGCCTGTGGCGCCGTTTTCGTCACGGTCGGCAGCAATGCTATAGGCCAGTGTGTCGCTGACTTGCTCACTCAACTGCGCCCCACTGCTCAATCCGGCGCGGTCATCGCGCCGTGCATAAGTGCTCAAGCTACGCTGAGCACCCAGCGGCATGCTCAGCGAGAGGTAAGCGCCCGTGCCTGATGCATTGTTTGTCTGGCCACCGAAGCTGCGTTCCATATTGGCTGAAAGGCTCACCTCCCCGAACGCGCGCGACCAGGAAAGGCCCAGGCGTGATTGCGCCTCACCGTTGACCGTGGCATTGCGTGACAATACAGCGCCAAACGCTCCTGACTGTGTGGTAGTACCGCTCAACGAAGCCCCCAACTGCTGGCTGGCGCGAGACTCGGGCCGATCAAGCGTTTGATCCCAGGCAGTGTCCGACAACGTGCGAAAACCTTCGGATTGCTGCGAGGCCGTCAGGCTTGCAGACAATGAGGGGGTGAAAACGGTACTGAGCGCTGCTTGAAACTGAGCGCCACGCGTTTTCGAGGTCAGCACGCCAGAGACCACCTGCTGAGCACTGACCGTGGTTTGATCAGTCAGCGCTTGATGGATCCCCCAACCGATCGATTGATAGTCGCTGGCCCCCATTACTCCGACACCCAACTGCGTACCTGGCCGCCATTGCCAGTCATTGCTGAGCGTGGCAAATGTCGGGGCTTCGCGATTATCGCCAGTTGTTCGGCGAACCTGACCGAAAGCCAATGAATAACTGGCACTCGAACTGCCAGTCCCTCTGCGCAAGCTCCCAGAAGGCACGGTGAATCGTCGCCGCGAACCATTTTCCTCATTCACCGTCACGTCAAGATCAAGGTTGTAGCTCAACAGTGGCAGGTCCCTGAGGGTGAAAGGTCCAGCGGGGACGACGGTGGTGTAGATCATTGCGCCGTTTTGCCGCACCTCCACTCGAGCCGGCGAGTAAGCAATGCCTTCGACGGCAGACCCGGCACCAAACCCTTCGTTCTCCAATGCGAGCGCAGATTCAGGCAGAAACTGAACCCCGGTATACGTCCCTCCAGCGAACAGTGGCGTGGCCAGGGTGAGTTGACCCAACTGCATCTGGGTTTTGTAGCTTTCCAGGGTCCGTTCGGCATAGGCATTCAGATGCTCAAAGCGAGTAACTCCCTGAAACGAAGCGTACGATTGGCGGCTCCGAAAAATCCAATCCCCGGCATTCAGGCCGACTTCGGAGTTGAGGCTGTGATACTGACTCGACTGGCCATTGAACTGACTGCTGACCGCCAACGCGTCATAGTTGAACAGGCCCGCGACGCCACCATTGGAGAAACTGCGCTGGCCCGGCCCCGAAGACGCCAACAAGTGCGTGGGCACCAGCAGACTGACCTGTTCCTTGCCCGGGTCGAGCCGGGCAATCCCATCCGGAAACGCTGTACTGAACAGCACGCAAGCGCCCTTGCCCGATTCCTGCGAGAGGCGATCGGGAACACGAATGCCACCACCTGCCAGCAACCCGATGTCGACACACAGGTCACCGTTTTCATAAAACCTGCCGAGCGCACGCCCCTTTGCCACGCCGTTGACTTCCAGCGCTATTCGCCGCAGACCTTGCTCGAATCGCGGTGCCAAACTGAAGTACTGCGCCAGTTTCGGGTCAATCCCTCGGTCTTTCAGCACTTCGGCGTCGAACGCCACACGCTCGTCGGCAAGGGCTCGATCACAAACCGTCACGCCGTAGGTCATTCCGGCGACAAGCGCCACCCTCGCCCCACGAGTGCCGAACATTACTTGACGACCAGCGGCGCGTCATAAGTGCCCACCGCGAAACCGTAGGTCGTTGCGGGGGACAGACGTACCGTCGTGCTTGAGGCCAATAATGCGGCGCCCGCCAGCACAAGCTCTTCACCCGGCAAAACATAGGTTCGCGGCAAATCCAGCATCACGCCAGATGGCATGACGCTGACGGATTTGGACAGTCGAACGACATAAGGGCTGGGGTTTTTGACCTTTAGCTGAGCGCCGTGCAGCGACCAGTTCAAACGCTTCCAGGGTTCAGCCTCGACCGGCAGATTGGCCGGACGCAAGATCACCGGAATGTTCTGCCGCACACCCAGGGCTATCTGAGCATCACTCTTTGAGGTTTTCGGCAGGATGCCTTCGAAGATGACACGCTTGAGGCGCTCGGTTTCGAGCGGTTTGCTGCTTTGCAGTATGAACCGGACCTGCTGTGCTCCACCGGCTTCGACCCGCGCCACAGGCGGACTCAGTACCAACAGACTTTCTTCGTCCTCGGGCGTGTTCTCGATAACGGTATACAACAGCGCGGGTTGATCATCGGTGTTCTTGACGTTGATCGTGGCTTCGCCGAGGGACTCTTCCACCAGCAGTACCGGCACTTCCGGCACCATGCCAACGCCCATTGCGCCCGACGAAATCGACAAACCAATTGCTATCAACGCACCAAGCTCGATCTGCTTTTTCAATGAATACATGATGATTTCCAGGCGTATCAACGCAGCGATCCGGTTTGGAACGTGCGTCGAGGCTGTGCTCTTTTGACGAGGGGACGTGGCGATAGAGATTCAGCGGGCTATTGCAGCGCCCTTGCTTCTGCGCTGGCAGCAGCCATCTCTATCGCCCGGTTTGAAACCAGGTTGTGTTCAGGAAATCAGCCGTCGCCGTCCTGAAAAATCTGTCTTAGAGGTAGAACACGTCGAAAATCACCGAACCATCGACCTTGAACGAGGTGGTGGCCGCCGGCAGTTGACGGGTGGGCCGGATGGCGGCGGCCACTTTCATTTCAAAAGTATGTACCAGCGCTGCGGCTGGACCGGAAGCCGAATTCAGGCCCCAGGAGTAAGTGGTCGGGAAGTTCGAGACCATGCGGCTGCCAGGCACGCGCCAGCTCAGGTTGTCTGGAGTGCGAACCAGGAACGTCCGCTCATGATTGTCCGTCGTGGCCTTGCCAACCCGCAGGCCAAACCCACCGAGACCCACGCCAGAGCTGCCGGCGTTACCCAAGCCGTAGTAAAGATTTTCACCGATAAACCCTGTAGGGCTGAAGACCAGGTTCGGAGCCTTAGTCGCGGCACGGTTGTCTTTCACACCGAACTCAACGGCGGCCGGGGCATCGCAGCGGATATTCAGGGAAATATCATGTTCTGGCAGGTTGTTTTGAGCCGTAGGACTCAGCGAACTTAAAGTGATCTGGCCCAAGTCAACGTTAGTACCGCCAGCGAAACTTGGCGTACAGGAAGTTGGAACAATATTGCCTGTAACGGTCAAACCGACACTGGCCGCCGATGCCATTACGGGAGAAACAGCAACAGCCATCGCCGCGACTAAAAACAGCTTTTTCATTATTAAATTCCTTGTTAGACAGATATCAATCACAGGCTTTGCATACGAAAAAAGTCCGATAGCAAATCAAGCCAAGCGATCATCGCGGAGGAGCGTAAGCTTTATCTGTAGGAATACTCGTTAATAGCCAGAGGGTTAGTCTCAAAAGCTCGTAGCTTTTTGGGTCAAGGTTTGCAAGGAGTTATCCGAAAAAACTGGAAGCATCTTCGTCGAACTCTATGTGACTTTCGCGCCACCCTCTAAATACTCGACCGCGAGGATATCCTCCGGCTAAAGCCTGGTACCCTCTATCACTGACTCCATTGAAATCAATTCAAAAAATTTAAAACAACACCCAACTAAAATCGCAATCTTTAAACCCGAAACTATTACATCCCGCCTAAACTCACTTGCGATCATTTCAACTTTAACCCTGACGTAAAGTTACAAATTCAAGCCACGCCTCGTTCTGTTCGCCCCGTTGACGCCTCACTTCGGAAAGCCGTGCCATACTTAGGCTTTGCCGTGATGCGAGACATCCGACTTGAGCTACCGACCAACCCTGGCTTTTCTCCTGTTGCTCAGCGTGTGCTTGAGCGGTTGCGCCACGTACGATGCACAAAAAACCCCTAGCCAGGCACTGCCGGCGACCCAGTCCAGCTTCGGTCGCTCGATCCAGGCACAGGCCGCCCCCCATCAGGGCCGCTCGGGCTTTCGCTTGCTCTCTGATAGCGCCGAGGCCTTCACCGCCCGTGCCGAGCTGATTCGCAACGCCCAAAGCAGCCTCGATCTGCAGTACTACATCGTCCATGACGGCATCAGCACACGAATACTGGTGAGCGAGCTGCTCAACGCCGCCGACCGTGGCGTGCGAGTGCGGATTCTGCTCGACGACACCACCAGCGATGGCCTGGACAAGATCATTGCGAGCCTTGCCGCACATCCGAAGATTCAGATCCGCGTGTTCAACCCGCTACATCTGGGCCGCAGCACGGTCGTTACGCGAACCATGGGCCGGTTCTTCAACCTGTCGCTGCAACACCGGCGCATGCACAACAAACTGTGGGTGGCGGACAACAGCGCGGCGATCGTTGGCGGGCGCAACCTGGGGGACGAGTATTTCGATGCCAAGTCCAACATCAATTTCACCGACATCGACATGCTCAGTGTCGGCCCGGTTGCAGAGCAGTTGGGGCATAGCTTCGACCAGTACTGGAACAGCGCCCTGAGCAAGCCGATCGAACAGTTTCTCTCGAGCAAGCCGACAGCCAGGGATCTGAGAAACACCCGGACTCGACTGGACGAATCCCTGGAGGAAACGCGTAAACAGAACCACGCGCTTTATCAGCAGTTGATGGCCTACACCACTCACCCGCGCCTGGATGCCTGGCGTCGGGAGCTTATCTGGGCCTGGAACCAGGCGCTGTGGGACGCACCGAGCAAGGTCTTGTCCAAGGGCGAGCCGGAGCCGCACTTGCTGCTGACCACCCAGTTGGCGCCCGAGCTCAACGGGGTCAGCAAGGAGCTGATCATGGTCTCGCCCTACATCGTACCCACCCAACCGGGTCAGGTGTATCTGACCGGTCGCGCCGATGCCGGCGTGTCGGTGAGTTTGCTGACCAATTCACTGGAAGCCACCGACGTACCGGCCACGCACGGTGGTTACGCACCCTATCGCAAAGCCTTGCTGGAACACGGCGTGCAATTGTTCGAATTGCGTCGTCAGCCCGGCGACAACGGTGACAACGGCAGCGAGCCAAGCCAGTTTTACAGCGCAAGCAACACCTCCCGTAGTTCCGACTCCAGCCTGCACAGCAAGGCGATGATTTTCGACCGACAGAAAGCCTTCATCGGGTCGTTCAATTTCGACCCGCGCTCAATACTGTGGAACACCGAAGTCGGGGTCCTGGTGGACAACCCGCAGCTCGCCGGACGGGTACGCGAATTGGCACTGGAGGGTATGGCGCCGCCCCTCAGCTATCAGGCCCGACTGGAAAAGGGTCAGATCGTCTGGGTCACCGAAGATGACGGCAAGCTGCACACGTTGACCAAAGAACCGGGAACCTGGTGGCAGCATTTCAATTCATGGCTCAGCAACATGGTCGGCCTGGAGCGGATGTTGTAGCCAGAAGGCTGGTGATGAATTGTGGCGATCAGGCCGGTTCGGCAACTATCCCAAACGCGCCTCGCCGTGACAGCAGAATCACCAATCCCAGCGCACCGGCCGCCATCAGCAGCGGCAGCGCATGCCCGCTGATCCACTGACTGCCGGCACCGGCTGCCAGCGGTCCGACCAGGCAACCGATCCCCCACAGCTGCGCGATATGCGCATTGGCGCGCACCAGTGCATCGTCGCGATAGCGCTCGCCGATCAGGATCAGCGACAAAGTGAACAAGCCACCGGCACTGGCACCAAACAACACCCACAACGGCCAGATCAGCAACGTGTCGATCAACAACGGAATGGCCAGGCTCGATATCAACAGAATCACCGCACACCCGGTGAATAACGTACGTCGCGACAAGCGATCAGCCAGTGCGCCAATCGGCAATTGCAGCAAGGCATCACCCACCACCACCGTGCTGACCATCGCCAACGCAATATCCGTCGTGAAGCCCTGACGCAGGCAATAGACCGGCAACAAAGTCAGGATCATCGCTTCGAACGCCGCGAACAGCGACACCGCCCAGGCAATCGCCGGCAGGCCACGGCAGAAGCCCAGCAAGTCACTGAAGGTCACGCTGCTGGCTTCACTGCTCGGCGCGCCGCTGCGTCCCAACAACAGGAACGGCGCCGCCGTCAGCAACCCGACGCCGACCCAAAATCCGTAATCGTGTTCGGTGCCCACAACGCCAAGCAGCAACGGCCCGGCCAGCTGACTTAGCGCATAGCTGCTGCCATACAGCGCCACCAATCGACCGCGCCACTCCTCCAGCACAAGCTGGTTGATCCAGCTTTCGCCGAGGATGAAGACGAGGGTCAGAATTACCCCGATCATCAGCCGCAATACCAGCCAAATCGGATAGCTCGGCAACAGCGCCAGCAAACCGATGGACAACGCCCCGGCCCACAGGCACAAACGCATCAGATTGGCCGTCCCCAGACGCGCGGCCAGATGGCTGGAGATCTTTGCCCCCAGCAATACGCCAATGGCAGGCATCGCTGCCATCACGCCGATGGCGAACGAGCCGTAACCCCAGCCTTCCAGGCGAAACGACACCAACGGCATGCTGACGCCCAGCGCCAGGCCGACACTCAAGACAGACGCCAACACGGCGAAATAAGTCGCCCAACGCATTTCCCACGCTCCTGTGGATTGTTATTTTTTAACCGCTGCACAAAGCAATGTGGGAGCGAGCCTGCTCGCGAAGAGGCCAGCACATTCAACATCAATGTTGACTGTTACACCGTCTTCGCGAGCAGGCTCGCTCCCACAAGGGATCTACGTCGTTAAGAAAACCGGCTTACAACTTGATCCAGGTCGCCTTCAGCTCGGTGTACTTGTCGAACGCGTGCAGCGACTTGTCGCGACCGTTGCCGGATTGCTTGAAGCCTCCGAACGGGGCCGTCATGTCGCCGCCGTCATACTGGTTGACCCACACGCTACCGGCGCGCAAAGCCTTGGCAGTCAGGTGGGCCTTGGAAATATCCTTGGTCCATACCGCTGCAGCCAAGCCGTAAGGGGTGTCGTTGGCAATCGCAATGGCTTCTTCGGCGGTATCGAAAGTAATCACCGACAGCACTGGGCCGAAGATTTCTTCCTGAGCGATTTTCATCGCGTTGCTGACGCCGTCGAAAATGGTTGGCTCAACGTAGGTGCCACCGGTTTCCTGAAGAATGCGCTTGCCGCCTGCCACCAGTTTGGCGCCGTCGGTGTGGCCGGATTCGATGTAGGACAGCACGGTATTCATCTGCTGGGTATCCACCAGCGCGCCGACGTTGGTTGCCGGGTCCAGCGGGTTGCCCGGCTTCCAGGTTTTGAGGGCCTCGATCACCAGCGGCAGGAATTTATCCTTGATCGAACGCTCCACCAGCAAGCGCGAGCCAGCGGTGCAGACTTCGCCCTGGTTGAAAGCGATGGCGCCGGCAGCCGATTCAGCGGCAGCTTGCAGGTCCGGCGCATCGGCGAACACGATGTTCGGGCTCTTGCCGCCGGCTTCGAGCCAGACGCGTTTCATGTTCGATTCGCCGGAGTAGATCAGCAGTTGCTTGGCGATTTTGGTCGAACCGGTGAACACCAGGGTGTCCACATCATTGTGCAGGGCGAGGGCCTTGCCGACGGTGTGACCGTAACCTGGCAGGACGTTCAACACGCCTTTCGGGATACCGGCCTCAACGGCCAGCGCAGCGATGCGGATGGCGGTCAGCGGGGATTTTTCGGATGGCTTGAGGATCACCGAGTTACCGGTGGACAGCGCAGGGCCGAGTTTCCAGCACGCCATCATCAGCGGGAAGTTCCACGGCACGATCGCGCCGACGACACCGACCGGTTCGCGGGTCACCAGACCCAGCTGGTCATGGGGCGTCGCGGCCACTTCGTCGTAAATCTTGTCGATGGCTTCACCGCTCCAGCTCAGGGCTTGCGCCGCGCCTGGAACGTCGATGTACAGGGAATCGCTGATTGGCTTGCCCATGTCCAGGGTTTCAAGCAGGGCCAGCTCTTCGGCGTGCTGTTTCAGCAGGCCGGCAAAACGAATCATGGTGGCTTTGCGTTTGGTCGGCGCCAGGCGCGACCAGACGCCGGAATTGAAGGTGGCGCGAGCGTTTTCAACAGCGCGCTGGGCGTCGGCGGCGTCACAGCTGGCAATCTTGCCCAGCAGGCGGCCATCGACCGGGCTGATGCACTCGAAGGTCTCGGCGGAGACAGCATCGGTGTATTCGCCATTGATATAGGCGCGGCCTTCGATCTTCAGATCGCGAGCCCGTTGTTCCCAATCGGCACGAGTCAGGGTGGTCATACGAGTGTCCTCCTCTTATTGAATACGACGCTCCACGGTCTTCGCGGGCGCTGTCAGGAATTCTGCCCGGCCAGCCTGCATTTTCGGCCCAAGGCAACTGCCACCCTAAACCAGTGGCCGGGGTTGTTTCAATATATTTGACACAATGTCGGCAAACGGCCTTGCGGTGTTCATTTTAATAAACATAGACTTTGGACTTTCCAGTCACTTGCGCCGCAATTGCGGGGGATAACAACAATGAGCATCCAGGACATCGTCGACTTCAGCCAGGCCACCACCCAGCCCGACCGCTATCGACCAGACCCGGCGAAAGTCCTCAAGGGCGACCCAGAACAAGCAGTGTACAACCACTACAACAGCCCTTGCGGCCAGATGAGTGCAGGCGTGTGGGAAGGCGAAGTCGGTCAGTGGCATGTGAACTACACCGAGCATGAATACTGCGAAATCGTTCAAGGTGTTTCAGTGCTGCGCGACAACGAAGGCAACGGCAAAACCCTGCGCGTGGGCGATCGCTTCGTGATCCCGGCGGGCTTTCGCGGCACCTGGGAGGTACTGGAGGCGTGCCGCAAAATATACGTGGTGTTTGAACAGAAGGCCTGATCCGACACAGGTGGTCACGATCCAGGCAGGACAAGAGTGGTTCGGTTGAGCGAAGCTTCTTCAGCGCCAAAGCGATGGCAACACCGGATGTGTTGTCAGGTTTTGGCCCGTACTCACCTCAACTTTTTAAACCGCAAGGAAGCACCATGTCTGACAATCCAAATCCATGCGACATCGCGGTCGCTCAATACACCATTGGCAAGATGTACACCCCCGAATTGCTCGAAGAAGTTCGCCTGATGGCCAATGGTGCACCGGTCCGGGTCACCGGGCCAAGATTTGCATCCGACCGCAAACGGGTCCCACGTCGTATCAGCCTGCTGACCAATACTGACAAAATCATCGTCAGTATCCAGTGTGGCTAAAACCTGAAGTCTTTTTAGACGCAACAAAAAAGGCCCGTATCTCGCGATACGGGCCTTTTTTGTAAGAGGGAAAAATCAATTACTTGATTTTGCCTTCTTTGTACATCACGTGCTTGCGAACGCGCGGATCGAACATGCGCTTTTCGAGCTTGTCCGGAGTAGTACGCTTGTTCTTGTCGGTAGTGTAGAAGTGACCAGTACCGGCGCTAGAAATCATTCGAATCAATTCACGCATGATTAGCTCCCTTAGATCTTGCCAGCTTTGCGGATTTCGGCCAGCACGACAGTGATGCCACGCTTGTCGATGATACGCATGCCTTTGGCAGATACGCGCAGACGCACAAAACGTTTCTCTTCTTCAACCCAGAAGCGGTGATGCTGCAGGTTCGGCAGGAAACGACGACGGGTTTTGTTGTTTGCGTGGGAAATGTTATTCCCAGTCACCGGACCCTTACCGGTAACTTGACATACTCTCGACATGCCTCAGCCCTCTAAAACCACATGCCCAACCCGGCATGGGTTGGCCGCTTAATCTCTCAGTCATTTGGCGCCAGGCGCCGCGTTTCTTTAGAGGTCTTACCGGCTACACCTACAGTGAAGGAACCGGGCCCCTAGAAAAGAGCGCTGCTTTATACCAGAAAGACTGGAGAGCAACAACATTCCGTGTGCACAGACTTAACAAAAACCCCGTTTTTCTGGCTCTGAGCGCCTTGGATAAAGGCTATCCTCGATGAAGACCGCTCGTCGCAGAGAATCGGCCAACAGGCCAATCCAGGGTTTTGCTCAACCGGTACTCACCGAAAACAATCGCCTATAGTCCCCTTAAAATGAAAAAGGGGATAGTCATTTACAAAAGAGCCCACTAGGGTAAGCCTTTTCCAGACTGCACTTGCAGATGGGCCTTCGATCTGTAAAGGAATCCGACCATGCGCCTCGCTGCCCTACCGCTGTTGCTCGCCCCTCTTCTGCTGAGCCCATTGGCCCATGCTGCGGCGCTTAGCGTCTGCACTGAGGCAAGCCCGGAAGGGTTCGACGTGGTGCAATACAACTCGCTGACCACCACCAACGCCTCGGCCGACGTGCTGATGAACCGCCTGGTGGACTTCGATACCACCAGCGGCAAAGTGGTCGCCAGCCTCGCCGACAGTTGGGAAGTCACGCCCGACGGCCTGACCTATGTCTTCAAATTGCACCCGCAGGTGAAATTCCACCGCACCGAATACTTCAGCCCGACGCGTGATCTGACCGCCGAAGACGTGAAGTTCAGCTTCGACCGCATGCTCGACCCGGCAAACCCTTGGCACAAAGTCGCCCAAAGCGGCTTCCCACACGCCCAGTCGATGCAGTTGCCAGCGCTGATCAAGAAGATCGACGCGCTGGACCCGCTGACCATACGATTCACCCTTGACCACCCGGACTCGACCTTCCTACCGACACTGAGCATGGGCTTCGCCTCGATCTATTCCGCCGAATACGCCGACAAACTGCTGAAGGCCGGCACCCCGGAAAAACTCAACAGCCAGCCAATCGGCAGCGGGCCGTTCATTTTCACGCGCTTCCAGAAAGATGCCTCGATTCGCTACAAGGCCAACCCGGACTACTTCCGCGGCAAGCCTTCGGTGGATCCGCTGATTTTTGCCATCACGCCGGACGCCAATGTGCGTTTGCAGAAATTGCGCCGCAACGAGTGCCAGATCGCCCTGTCGCCCAAGCCTCTGGACGTACAGGCGGCGCTGAAAGAACCGACCCTGAAAGTGGAAAAGACTGACGCCTTCATGACCGCATTCGTCGGCATCAACAGCCAGCATCCGCCGCTGGACAAGCCTGAAGTGCGCCAGGCGATCAACCTCGCGTTCGACAAGGCCAACTACGTCAAAGCCGTGTTCGAAGACACCGCCGAACCTGCCAACGGTCCATACCCGCCGAACACCTGGAGCTATGCCAGAGGCCTGCCGGGTTATTCGCATGACGTTGAAAAAGCCAAAGCACTCATGGCGAAGGCCGGGCTCAAGGACGGTTTCCAGACCACCATCTGGACCCGACCTTCTGGCAGTCTGCTCAACCCGAACCCAAGCCTCAGCGCGCAAATGCTGCAATCGGACCTCGCGGAAATCGGCATCCAGGCCGAGATTCGGGTGATCGAATGGGGCGAGCTGATTCGCCGCGCCAAGGCCGGTGAACACGACCTGTTGTTCATGGGCTGGGCCGGTGACAACGGAGACCCGGACAACTTCCTCACGCCGCAGTTTTCCTGCGCCGCGGTCAAATCCGGCACCAACTTCGCCCGCTACTGCAACCAGGACCTGGACAAGCTGATCAGCGCCGGCAAGACCACCGGCGAGCAAGGTGTGCGTACCAAGCTCTACGAACAGGCCCAGGCACAGATCCAGCAGCAGGCGCTGTGGCTGCCGCTGGCCCACCCGACGGCCTTCGCGCTGACGCGCAAGGATGTCGAGGGCTATTCGGTGAGCCCGTTCGGCCGGCAGGACTACTCCAAGGTCAACCTCAAATAACCCGCCATACACAAAACCCCTGTAGGAGTGAGCCTGCTCGCGATTGCAATCTTTCAGTTACCGGACGAGGTGACTGACACGACGCCATCGCGAGCAGGCTCGCTCCTACAGTGGGTTTGTATTCTCCCTCCAGAGCTACATCCACCCGTACTCAGCCATGGACAGCGGATCGCCGTCCCCGATGATGAAATGGTCGAGCACCCGCACATCAATCAGGTCCAGCGCCTCTTGCAGGCGCTTGGTCAGCGTTCGGTCTGCCTGACTGGGGTTGGTATTACCCGACGGATGGTTATGGCAGAGGATCAGCGCTGCGGCGTTGTGGGCCAACGCGCGTTTAACCACTTGTCTCGGATAGACGCTGGTGCTGTCGATGGATCCGCGAAACAGCACTTCAAAGGTCAGCACTTGATGCCTGGAATCCAGAAACAGACAGCCGAACACCTCGTGAGGCTCATGACGCAACATTGACTTCAGGTAATCACGAACCGCCTGCGGATTTTCCAGCGCCGATTTTTGGCGCGCACGTTCAGCCAAATGCCGCCGGCTCATTTCCTGGACCGCTTGCAACTGAGCGAATTTCGCCGGCCCGAGCCCCAACTGCTGGCTGAATGCTGCCTGATCGGCCTCGAGCAGTGAGCGCAGACTGCCAAACTGACTCAACAGGTGTCGCGCCAGATCTACCGCGCTTTTACCCGAAACACCCGTTCGTAAAAAAATCGCCAGCAGTTCGGCGTCCGAAAGGCTCCCCGAGCCCAACTCAAGCAACCTCTCCCGCGGCCGTTCCGCCGCCGGCCAATCACGAATACTCATAGCACCTCCCTGGTCTGTGGGCGCCGCTGTTCCGTAGCGGTCGCTGTGATATCGTAGCCCATCTTTTTTGCGGGCGATTTCACTCCTGGGGAGGGGGTATCGCCATGCAGTCATCAACGAAATGAAAGGCAGACCTATGCAGCGGCTGTATCGGAAACGCATCGTTCTGGGCGTCGGCGGCGGCATTGCTGCCTACAAGAGCGCCGACCTGGTTCGCCGACTGATCGACCAGGGCGCCGAAGTGCGCGTGGTCATGACCCGTGGCGGCAGCGAGTTCATCACGCCGCTGACCATGCAGGCCTTGTCCGGGCATCCGGTCCACCTCGACCTGCTGGACCCCGCGGCCGAAGCCGCCATGGGCCACATCGAACTGGCCAAATGGGCCGACCTGGTGCTGATCGCCCCCGCCACCGCGGACCTCATTGCCCGACTGGCCCAAGGCATTGCCGACGACTTGCTGACCACGCTGGTGCTGGCCACCGACGCCGTGGTCGCCGTTGCCCCGGCGATGAACCAGGCCATGTGGCGCGACCCGGCCACCCAGGCCAACCTGCAAACCCTCGAAAGCCGTGGCCTGAAAACCTTTGGCCCAGCTTCCGGCAGCCAGGCCTGTGGCGACGTCGGCATGGGGCGCATGCTCGAAGCCACCGACCTCGCCCAGCTCGCGGCGGACTGCTTCCAGCGTCAGGCGCTGACCGGTAAACACGTGCTGATCACCGCCGGCCCGACCCAGGAAAACATCGACCCGGTGCGCTACATCACCAACCACAGCTCCGGAAAAATGGGCTTTGCCCTGGCCGAAGCCGCGGTGGAAGCCGGCGCCCGCGTAACGCTGATCACCGGCCCGGTGCACCTGCCGACCCCGGATCGCGTCACGCGCATCGACGTGGTCAGTGCTCGTGACATGCTTGCCGCCTGCGAAGCCGCGATCCCTTGCGACCTGTTCATCGCCTCGGCAGCGGTCGCGGATTACCGCCCGGAAGTCGTCGCCCCACAGAAACTCAAGAAAGACCCTACGAACGGCGACGGCTTGTTGCTACAGATGGTGCGTAATCCGGACATCCTGGCCACCATCGCCACTCGCTCTGACCGTCCGTTCAGTGTCGGTTTCGCCGCCGAAACCGAACACCTGCTCGATTACGCGGCACGCAAGTTGAAAGACAAGAACCTCGATTTGATCGTCGCCAACGACGTCGCCAACCCGAGCATTGGTTTCAACAGCGAAGAAAACGCCTGCAGCGTGATCGACCGCCAGCTACACGCCACACTTTTCGCCCAGACCAGCAAGAGCAAGATTGCTCGCCAGCTGATCACTTTTATCGCCGAACGTCTGAACCAGGTTTAATTTACATGCACGCTTTGCAAGCCAAGATCCTCGACCCTCGCATCGGTACCGATTTCCCGCTGCCACAGTACGCCACGCCAGGCTCCGCCGGCCTCGACCTGCGCGCCATGCTGGAAAAAGACACTGTCATCAAGCCAGGCGAAACCCTGCTGATTCCTACCGGCCTGTCCGTCTACATCGGCGATCCGGGCTTGGCGGCGCTGATTCTCCCGCGCTCCGGCCTGGGCCATAAGCACGGCATCGTGCTGGGCAACCTGGTCGGCCTGATCGACTCCGATTACCAGGGCCCGCTGATGGTGTCGTGCTGGAACCGTGGCCAGACCGAATTCACCATGGTCGTTGGCGAACGTTTGGCCCAGTTGGTGCTGGTACCGGTGGTTCAAGCGCATTTCGAGATGGTCGAAGAGTTCGTCGAAACTCAGCGCGGTACGGGCGGTTTCGGGCATTCCGGCAGCCACTGATAATTTCCTTGTGGGAGCGAGCCGGCTCCGGGCGGCGCTCCGACGATGACGGTTGCACATTCGACAAAGATGTCGCCTGCGAGTCCGCTATCGCGAGCAGGCTCGCTCCCACAGGTTTTGCACTGAATTGCACAGACGTCATCTGGAAGGTTTATCACTGAAAATCAAGGCATTGGCCGTTCCATTACACGCTGATGTCGGGGTCATGGCCTTTACACACCACGAACTCTCAGTGGAAAACGCCGTCATACCCTTCAGTTTGAGCCTGCCGACGAGTTTTTCGCCGGCAGGTCCAGCCACTTTCGAGATGGAGCATTCCTACAGATGAGCACCCCAGCCCAAGTCGCACCCAAGTTCCCCGACAGCATCTTCCGCGCCTACGACATTCGCGGCACCGTCCCGGAATTCTTGAACGCTGAAACTGCTTATTGGCTCGGTCGCGCCATCGGCTCCCAGAGCCTGGCCCAGGACGAACCCAATGTGTCCGTCGGACGCGACGGTCGCCTGTCCGGTCCAGAACTGGTCGAGCAACTGATCAAAGGCCTCTCCGACAGCGGTTGCCACGTCAGCGACGTCGGCCTGGTGCCAACCCCTGCGCTGTACTACGCCGCCAACGTACTGGCCGGCAAATCCGGCGTGATGCTCACCGGCAGCCACAACCCGTCGAATTACAACGGTTTCAAGATCGTCATTGCCGGTGACACGCTGGCCAACGAACAGATCCAGGCCTTGCACGAACGCCTCAAGACCAACAACCTGAGCAGCGGCAAGGGCAGCATCACCAAGGTCGAGATCCTCGACCGCTACAACACCGAAATCGTCCAGGACATCAAACTGGCTCGCCGCCTCAAAGTCGTGGTCGACTGCGGAAACGGCGCGGCCGGTGTGATCGCCCCGCAACTGATCGAAGCCCTGAACTGCGAAGTCATCCCGCTGTTCTGCGAAGTCGACGGCAACTTCCCGAATCACCACCCGGACCCGGGCAAGCCTGAAAACCTCGTGGACCTGATCGCCAAGGTCAAGGAAACCAACGCTGACCTGGGCCTGGCCTTCGACGGCGACGGCGACCGCGTCGGCGTGGTGACCAACACCGGCAGCATCGTCTACCCGGACCGCCTGCTGATGCTGTTCGCCCGCGACGTGCTGGCGCGCAATGCTGATGCGGAAATCATCTTCGACGTCAAATGCACCCGTCGCCTGACGCCGCTGATCAAGGAATACGGCGGCCGTCCGCTAATGTGGAAGACCGGTCACTCGTTGATCAAAAAGAAAATGAAACAAACCGGCGCCCTGTTGGCCGGTGAAATGAGCGGACACATCTTCTTCAAGGAGCGCTGGTTCGGTTTCGACGACGGCATTTACAGCGCCGCTCGTCTGCTGGAGATCCTCAGCAAAGAAAAATCCACCGCGGAAGAGCTGTTTGCGACCTTCCCGAACGATATTTCTACGCCGGAAATCAATATCCATGTGACCGAAGAGAGCAAATTCAGCATCATTGATGCATTGCACGATGCGAAGTGGGGCGAAGGCGCCGACCTGACCACCATTGACGGCGTGCGAGTCGACTACGCCAAAGGCTGGGGCCTGGTGCGCGCGTCCAACACCACACCGGTGCTGGTGCTGCGCTTCGAGGCCGATGACGAGGCTGAATTGCAGCGCATCAAGGACGTATTCAAAGTCCAGTTGAAGCGTGTTGCACCTGATCTCCAATTACCGTTTTGATCTTCTGAAGCACCCGGAGCCCTGAATGACCCTCGAACGCGAAGCCGCCGCCAACACCGCCAAGGTCCTGTCCGAAGCGCTGCCTTACATTCGCCGCTATGTCGGCAAGACGCTGGTGATCAAATACGGCGGCAACGCGATGGAAAGCGAGGAGCTGAAAACCGGCTTCGCCCGCGACATCGTGCTGATGAAGGCCGTCGGCATTAACCCGGTGGTGGTTCACGGTGGCGGCCCGCAAATCGGCGATCTGCTCAAGCGTCTGTCGATCGAGAGCCACTTCATCGATGGCATGCGCGTGACAGACGCGCAAACCATGGACGTGGTGGAAATGGTCCTCGGCGGCCAGGTGAACAAGGACATCGTCAACCTGATCAACCGTCATGGCGGCAGCGCCATCGGCCTGACCGGTAAAGACGCCGAGCTGATTCGTGCGAAGAAACTCACCGTGACCCGCCAGACGCCGGAGATGACCCAACCGGAAATCATCGACATCGGCCAGGTCGGTGAAGTGGTCGGGATCAACACCGACTTGCTGAACCTGCTGGTGAAAGGCGACTTTATTCCGGTGATCGCGCCAATCGGTGTCGGCGCCAACGGCGAGTCGTACAACATCAACGCTGACCTGGTGGCCGGTAAAGTCGCCGAAGCGCTGAAAGCTGAAAAGCTGATGTTGCTGACCAACATCGCCGGCCTGATGGACAAGTCGGGCACAGTGCTGACCGGCCTGACGACTCAACAGGTCGACGACCTGATCGCCGACGGCACCATCTACGGCGGCATGCTGCCGAAGATCCGTTGCGCGCTGGAAGCCGTGCAAGGTGGCGTGGGCAGCTCGTTGATCATCGATGGTCGGGTGCCGAATGCGATTCTTCTGGAGATCTTCACCGACACCGGTGTGGGTACCTTGATCAGCAATCGCAAGCGCCACTGATTCAAGAACGTCAAAAGATCGCACCCTTCAGCGGCACCTATGGATGTACGAATATTCCGTAGGAGCTGACGAAGTCTGCGATCTTTTTTACGCCTATAGGAAACGTCCGACCTGACTCAGAGAAACGTCCGACATCCCGCCAGCACAAGTCCGCATAGGATCTTCCCTGTATCCACAGGAGAACGACCCCATGCAAAAAGATAACGTTCCTTACGGCAGCGACATTTCAGCAGGCCGTTACGCTTGCGCAGACTGCGGCCATGAATATTCGGGCTCGTCAAAGAAGTCGATGCCGCCCTGCCCTTATTTCGAAGAAGACACTCATACGCGCAAAGGCTGGAAGGTGCTTACCGGCCAGGGTGACGCCGTGAATGATCCCTACCCGAAGAAAACCGACAAACCCGTCGAGATCAAAAAGGCCGAGACATCCAGCCCCGCCAGCAAAAAATAACCTTAGGGGGACTCAGCCATGCAGATCTCGTTCACGATCGACGCCCAGGCCTTCGACCTCGAGCAAAAGGAACCGGTCAAAAAGACGTTGAGGATTTCCGACAACGAAATTGCCCACGCGCTACAGCGAATAGCCAAAGCGAGTCTGACCGAATACTTGAAAATGCTAGTTGAAGGCGGCATGCCCAGCAGAGCTGATGAGGCCAAGCAGGATCGATTGCTGTATCTGATTCAAAGCTACTTCGGGCAAACGCTGCCGACCGAATCGCAGATATCAACGATCTTTCAATTGACCCAGAGCCAAAGCAAAACGCTCCTGAAGAACACCGTCTCGCGGTTTCGTAACCAACTCGACGACATCCTGCACAACAGCATGCGGGCCGTGATCGAAACCGCAGACCATGCGCAGACGGTGTACCTGGTGGTGATCAGTTCGGACGTCATTCGTGATGAGCTGAACATGTTGATCACACAGAACGAACCAACCTTCAAACCCATCACAAAACGTAAAGGCAGCGCCGGGCAGTTCGAGATCAGTGAGGATTCCCACGACTTGCTGTGCAGGACGCTGGGTCTGAATGCCGTTCAGTGACATCGTCGCGGTCAGTGGATTGCTGCTGACCTTGACCACCTTCATGTTCAACCTGGCGTGGCCGAGGCTGCATGAAGCACTGGAGCTGGATGAAAGCCAATCTGGCCCGCTCGCCAGAAAACGTAGCCGAAAAAAGGTAACGAACGTTTTGTTCGCCTTCGCCCTCCCTCTGACCAGCGCCTTCCTGGCGCTGTTTTACGTCAACTTACCTGCCGCTGTGAAAATCATGGGCAGCAGCACGCTGGATCTGTGGAATTTCGACGTGGATCGCACACTTTACGTGATGGTTGTGTTTGCACTGATGGTGTTTGCGTTGTTCAACCTCGGGGTGGCGCTAAAGCTGATAGGGAAATGGCGAAGGCTTCGCTGACGGCAAAAAAAGACCCCGCTCAGGACGACTGAGCGGGGTCTTTTTGGCCTACACAACCCTGTCGGATTATGGTCAGACGCCGAACTGCGCGCGGTAGGCTTCAACCGCCGGCAGGTGTTGCTTGAGCTGTGGATCGTCCGCCAAAAATTCGAGCACCTGATTCAGCGAAACAATGCTGATCACCGGGATGCCGAAGTCGCGCTCCACTTCCTGGATGGCCGACAACTCGCCGTTGCCACGCTCCTGACGGTTCAGGGCGATGAGCACGCCCGCTGCTTTGGCGCCGTCCTGGGAAGCGATGATCTGCATCACCTCGCGGATGGCAGTGCCAGCGGTGATCACGTCATCGATGATCAGCACGTCGCCGGTCAACGGTGCGCCGACCAGGCTGCCGCCTTCGCCGTGAGCCTTGGCTTCCTTGCGGTTGAAGCACCACGGCAGATCACGGCCATGATGTTCGGCCAGGGCCACTGCGGTGGTCGCCGCCAAAGGGATTCCTTTGTATGCCGGGCCAAACAGTACATCGAACGAAATGCCGCTCTCGACGATGGCCGCTGCATAGAAACGACCCAGCTGCGCAAGGGCCGAACCCGAGTTAAACAGGCCGGCATTGAAGAAGTAAGGACTGGTGCGTCCGGACTTCAGGGTGAACTCGCCGAAGCGCAAAACGCCGCGATCGATGGCAAAACGAATGAAATCGCGCTGATACGCTTGCATGAAAAAAACCCCAAATACCACGGATTTAGCTAATTAGGTTGACGCCGTGTATCATACACGCACGCGATTTTTGGGGCCATTTATGCGGATCATCAGTGTGAACGTCAATGGTATTCAGGCTGCAGTGGAGCGAGGGTTGCTCAGTTGGCTGCAAGCACAGAATGCCGACGTCATCTGCCTGCAGGACACCCGCGCCTCCGCCTTTGAACTGGACGATCCAGCCTTCCAACTGGATGGCTACTTCCTTTATGCCTGCGAAGCCGAAGTTCCCGCCCAAGGTGGCGTGGCTTTGTATTCGCGGCTGCAACCGAAGGCAGTCATCAGCGGTCTCGGCTTCGAGACGGCCGACCGCTACGGGCGCTACCTGCAAGCCGATTTCGACAAGGTCAGCATCGCGACCTTACTGCTCCCTTCGGGGCAGAACGGCGATGAAGACTTGAACCAGAAGTTCAAGCTAATGGACGATTTCGCCCGTTATCTGGACAAACAGCGACGCAAACGTCGCGAGTACATTTACTGTGGCTCGCTGTACGTGGCGCAACAGAAGCTGGATATCAAGAACTGGCGTGACAGCCAGCAATCCCCGGGATTCCTGGCACCTGAACGTGCCTGGATGGACGAGATTGTCGGCAACATGGGCTATGTCGATGCCCTGCGTGAAGTCAGCCGTGAAGGTGACCAGTACAGCTGGTGGCCGGATAACGAACAGGCTGAAATGCTCAACCTCGGTTGGCGTTTCGACTATCAGTTGCTGACTCCGGGCCTGCGTCGCTTCGTACGTAGCGCACGCTTGCCACGTCAGCCACGGTTCTCGCAGCATGCACCGCTGATCGTGGACTACGACTGGACGCTGACCATTTAATTTGTGCTGGTCGGTTAAAGAAAAATGCCCGTATCGCAAGATACGGGCATTTTTTATGAATCTTTAGCAGTGACCAGAACTTCAAGCAGCAGCAAAAAACGGCAGCGCAAGGTACAACTTGATCACGATGACATTAATGATATCGATGAAGAAAGCCCCCACCATGAGGGTGTAATTAGTTTTGTGTAAACGGTCATTTGGCAGGAGACTGCCTACCCCAAGGAAATCCAATGACCGAGCCAAAACCCAAGCGCGCCAAACGAGTCAAGCCTGATCCTGAACTGGTTAAACTGGCCGACAGTCTGCTGGCCAACTACAAAAAGCCCGAAGATCTGATCGGCGAAAACGGCCTGCTCAAACAGCTCACCAAGATGCTGGTGGAGCGGGCCCTTGAAACCGAGATGACCGAACACTTGGGGCACGACAAAAGCGCAGCGATCACCAACACCGCCGCCAATGCGCGCAACGGTCACAGCGGTAAAACCCTGAAGGGCGACTTCGGCGAACTGCCGCTCGACATCCCTCGCGACCGGCAGGCGTCCTTCGAGCCGCAGTTGGTGGCCAAGCATCAAACCCGCTGGACGGGCTTCGATGACAAAGTCATCTCTCTCTACGCTCGCGGTTTGAGTGTCAGAGAAATCCAGGCTCACTTACAGGAAATGTACGGCACAGAGGTCTCTCCCAGCCTGATCTCGGCGATTACCGACGCGGTGAGTGACGAGGTCAAGCTGTGGCAAGCCAGACCACTGGACGCGCTGTACCCGATCCTCTATCTGGACTGCATTCACGTCAAAGTGCGTGACGCTGGCGCCGTGCGCAACAAGGCGGTTTACCTGGCTATCGGCGTCAATATGGCCGGTCACAAGGAAGTGCTGGGTCTGTGGATCGCTCAAACCGAAGGCGCGAAGTTCTGGCTGCAAGTGGTGACCGAACTCAAGAATCGGGGCGTGCAGGACATCTTCATCGCCTGCGTGGACGGTCTCAAAGGTTTCCCTGAAGCCATTGAAGCCGTCTACCCAAAAGCCGTCGTTCAGCTGTGCATCGTGCACATGGTGCGCAACAGCTTGAACTTCGTGTCGTGGAAAAAGCAGCGAGAGGTGGCGGCTGATCTCAAACTGATTTACACCTCGGCAACCGCCGAATTGGCCGAACAACGACTCTGCGAATTTGAAGCCAAATGGGATGCCGAGTACCAGTCGATCAGCCTGTCATGGCGGCGAAACTGGGCTCGGGTGATCCCGTTTTTTGACTATCCAGCCGAAATTCGCAAGGTGATTTACACCACCAATGCCATCGAATCGATCAACATGAGCCTGCGCAAAGTGATCAAAACGCGCGCCTCATTTCCGACCGATGACGCGGTGATGAAACTGTTTTATCTGGCGCTGAACAACATCAGCAAGAAGTGGACGATGCCGATCCGGGACTGGAAAGCGGCCTTGAATCGCTTCAGTATCCAGTTCGAAGATCGGCTGTTAACGGTTTAATAAAAATCCCGTTTACACAAAATCTAGGACACCCTCCCCACCATTGGCACTACTAGAAACGCTATCTGCGAAGGTCCATAACGTTGTGTCACCGCTTGCATGTTAGCGATGGCAGTTGGCGTTGCTCCCAGTCCGAAACCGCAGTGCCCTGCCGCCAGAACTGCCGCATCGTAATTGCTGCCCATCATTCTGAATGTCACGAAAATCGCAAACAGTGCCATGACCAGCGCTTGCGCAGCCAGGATGATAAAGATCGGCAACGCCAGTGCTGCCAGATCCCACAGTTTGAGCGACATCAGAGCGATTGCCAGAAACAGCGATAAGCTGACATTCCCCAACACGGAAACTTCACGCTCAAACACCTGATACAAGCCAAGTGCGGAAAGGCCGTTGCGCAAGACCACACCCACGAACAAAACACATACGAACGTTGGCAACTCAAAGGCAGTTCCGTGGAGCAGGCCATTCAAGAGGGAGCCAGCCATCAGACTGACGGCGATCAGGGCGAGCGTCTCGATAAACGAAAATGGCGTGATCGATCGCTCTTTGTTTGGCTGCTCAAAGCCCTTCGGCAGACGCGGCTTATCTTGCTCGCAACCGGGTGTCTGGACACGCTTGATGAGCAGGCGGGCGACAGGACCACCAATCAAACCACCCAGCACCAAGCCAAACGTAGCAGAGGCCATCGCGAGTTCAGAGGCTGAAGCCAGACCGAACTTCTCGCTGAACGTCGCCCCCCACGCAGCGCCGGTCCCGTGACCGCCAGACAACGTAATCGAGCCCGTCAACAAGCCCATCAGGGGATCGAGCCCCAAGGCCTTTGCGAGGCCAATGCCCATGGCATTCTGGACCACCAGAAGCCCGATGACCGCCAGCAGAAAGATCGCCACTACACGCCCACCTTTCTTCAGGCTGGCAAAGTCTGCACTCAAGCCGATGGTGGCAAAAAAAGCCAACATCAGCGGAGTTTGCAGTGAGGTGTCAGATCGGACGTCAATATCAACTGCCCGCAAAGCCAGGAGTAGCAGAGCAACCACCAGGCCACCTGCTACAGGCTCAGGAATATTGTAGCTGCGTAAAAAACCAATACGAGTGACCAGTCCGCGGCCCAGTAACAGCACTAAAGAGGCGGCCACAAGTGTTCCATAAAAATCGAGTTGAACCATTGGGATTATTCTTTGATATATATTCAGAGGCGAACTTTTTACCTGGACACGCCTCTTGAACAGGTTGATCTTCTCAACACTGACTTGCTTTAGATTCAAAGACCTTCAATGGTCTGAATATATCGAAATATTTCTAGAGGAATATGACTTGTGGCAACTTTATCAACCGCGAAGTCCCATTGCCAAGCACATAGGCGGCACTGAGGCTAAGCAGTTGTGACTAGAAGTGTAGAGCGATAGTGCACAGTAATATCTGCGGCAGCGGAATATTGCTGATGGCAACGCCTGGGAAGTTAATCCAGCTTCAAAAAAGCAAATGCCCCGACAAGTCAGGGCATTTTGCTTTAAAGCGTGGCGAACTGCATGTTACACAGCTGTCGTTCCCACAAGGGAATCCAGCGCTGATCGTTATTTGATCAACCGCAAAGTGAACGGATACCGGTACGGCACGCCCTCATTAGCTTTCACGCCAGCAATGATCGTCAGCACCAATGCGCCAATCGCCACCAGGCCAAACAGGAAGAACCCGACGATCACCACCATCAGCAGGAAGCAGATGGCGGAGGCAATGGCGACGGTGATCTGAAAGTTCAGCGCCTCCTTGCCTTGAGCATCAACAAACGGGTCCATCTCGCGCTTCATCTGCCAGAGAATCAGCGGACCGATCAGCGTGCCGAACGGAATCCAGATCCCCAGCAAGGCGGACAGGTGACAAAACATTGCCCACTGCCGAACCTCTTTGCTCGGTGTGGGAAGCAGCTGTTGCTCGTCACTCATGGCGTCCTCCTTGCGTGGAACAGTCCGATCAGTCGGCCAGTGCAGCCTTTTGCAGGTCGAAGATTTCGGTCATGCCTTTCTTCGCCAACTCAAGCATAGCGTTCAGTTCTTCCGGCTGGAACGGCGCGCCTTCGGCAGTGCCCTGGACTTCGATGAAGCCACCCGTGCTGGTCATCACCACATTCAGGTCGGTCTCGGCGGCCGAGTCTTCCAGGTAGTCAAGGTCGAGTACCGGCTCACCCTGATACATGCCCACCGATACGGCAGCGATCATTTGCTTCAGCGGATCGCCGCCTTTCAGGCCGCCGCGCTTTTTGATCACTTTCAAGGCATCGACCAGTGCAACCATGGCGCCGGTGATGGACGCGGTGCGGGTGCCGCCGTCAGCCTGGATCACGTCGCAGTCGACGTACAGGGTGACGTCGCCCAGCTTGGACATGTCCAGCGAAGCGCGCAGGGAACGACCGATCAGACGCTGGATTTCCAGGGTGCGACCGCCTTGCTTGCCGCGGCTCGCTTCACGCTGGTTACGCTCGCCAGTGGCGCGCGGCAGCATGCCGTACTCGGCGGTCAACCAGCCCTGGCCCTGACCTTTGAGGAAACGCGGCACGCCGTTCTCGACGCTGACGGTGCAGATGACTTTGGTATCGCCGAACTCGACCAGTACAGATCCCTCGGCGTGTTTGGTGTAGTTGCGGGTAATGCGGATCGAGCGGAGCTGATCGGCAGCGCGACCACTTGGACGTTTCATAGGGAATACCTGTACGGGGGACGGAAAACTGCCGAGCATTATAGAGCCGCAGGGCCACGAGTGGGCACTTCTAAAAAATCCCCCGACGACTGAAGGCCCTGAACAGCGCTTTGCCGACGACCTGCAGCCCTTTTGTCACACCGTGTGTTTGGGCGCATTCGCCCCACTGCGCTACAATCCTGCGCCTTTGCTGCCTCTGGGCTTAAATTCATATAGATCAGGTCTGCGAAACCTTTGGTAACGCATGAACCTGCATTGCGAGGTACCTCCATGGTGCACAGCATGACCGCCTTTGCCCGCGTCGAAAAAGCCGGCGCCCAAGGCACCCTGAGCTGGGAACTGCGCTCGGTCAACAGTCGCTACCTGGAGCCGCACCTGCGTCTGCCGGAGTCCTTTCGCGACCTCGAAGGCGCGGTCCGCGAAGCACTGCGCCAGGGAATCTCCCGGGGCAAGCTCGAATGCACCCTGCGCTTCACCGAAGAAAATACCGACAAACCACTGCAAGTGGACCGCGAGCGCGCCGCGCAATTGGTCGCCGCCGCCGAGACCATCGCCAGCCTGATCAAAAACCCGGCCGCGCTGAACCCGCTGGAAGTGCTGGCCTGGCCCGGCGTGCTGGTGGGCGATGCGACCGACCCGCAAGCCCTGAATGCCGAAGCCCTGGCGCTGTTCAACGAAGGCCTGAAAGAACTCAAGGCCGGCCGCGAGCGCGAAGGCGCGGAGCTGGCGCGGTTGATCAACGATCGCCTGACCTCCATTGAAGAAGACGTGGTGACCCTGCGTGAACTGGTCCCGCAGATGCTTGCGACCCAGCGCCAGAAGGTCCTCGACCGCTTCGCCGACATGAAGGCCGAGATGGACCCGCAGCGGCTGGAGCAGGAAATGGTCATGCTCGCGCAAAAGAGCGACGTCGCCGAAGAACTGGATCGCCTGAGCACTCACATCATCGAAGTTCGCCGGGTGCTCAAATCCGGTGGCGCTGCCGGTCGGCGCCTGGACTTCCTGATGCAAGAGCTCAACCGCGAAGCCAACACACTGGGCTCCAAAGCCTTCGACCCGCGCAGCACTCAGGCGGCGGTCAACCTCAAAGTGTTGATCGAGCAGATGCGCGAACAAGTGCAGAATATTGAGTAAGGCAACCCTGACATGACCCACAGCACCGGCACCCTGTACATCATTTCCGCACCTTCGGGCGCGGGCAAGAGCAGCCTGGTCAAGGCCCTGACCGACGCTGATCAGGAGATCCGCGTCTCCGTCTCCCACACCACCCGCGCCATGCGCCCCGGTGAAGTGAACGGCGTGAACTATCACTTCGTCGAACGCAGCGAGTTCGTGAAGATGATCGAGCATGGGGATTTCCTCGAGCGCGCCGAAGTGTTCGGCAATCTCTACGGCACCTCGCAAAGCCATTTGCAGCAGACCCTGGACGAAGGCCACGACCTGATTCTGGAAATCGACTGGCAGGGTGCCGAGCAAGTGCGCAGGTTGATGCCCCAGGCCCGTTCGATCTTCATTCTGCCGCCGTCCCTGCAGGCGTTGCACCAGCGCCTGACCAATCGCGGCCAGGACAGCGACGAGATCATCGAAGGCCGGATGCGCGAAGCCGTCAGCGAAATGAGTCACTACGTCGACTACGATTACCTGATCATCAACGACGATTTCGCCCACGCACTGCGCGATTTGCAGGCGATTTTCCGTGCCAATCAGCTGCATCAGAAGCGTCAGCAGCAGCGTAACGGAAAACTTTTGGCCGAATTGCTCGGTTAAACAGCTCTTCCC
Organism: Pseudomonas sp. LS2P72; assembly: GCF_054897865.1. Classification (NCBI taxonomy): domain Bacteria; kingdom Pseudomonadati; phylum Pseudomonadota; class Gammaproteobacteria; order Pseudomonadales; family Pseudomonadaceae; genus Pseudomonas; species Pseudomonas sp. LS2P72. The sequence continues at coordinate 711,009 of NZ_CM142708.1, read as the reverse complement.
AAAACCGTTGCAAGGGCTTTACATTGGCACTTGCAGCGCGTTGAAGGGCTTGGTCAAAAAATCAGCGCTTCCCTAATCGCTGGTGATTTTTTAAACTGTCGAGTCCGCTCGCCCAACCGGGCAGCGCGCATATTGCATTCGCTCCGAGGAATACCATGGCCCGCGTAACCGTTGAAGATTGCCTAAACCACGTGGAAAACCGCTTTGAGCTGGTCATGCTGTCTACCAAGCGTGCCCGTCAACTGGCCACCGGCGGCAAAGAGCCACTGGTTCAGTGGGAAAACGACAAGCCTACCGTTGTAGCCTTGCGTGAAATCGCTGAAGGCCTGATGAGCTACGAGTTCATCGCCAACGCTGAAATCGTCGAAGACGAACCGCTGTTCGCAGCGTTCGAGGACGAGTCCAACGAGGCAGTCTAAGCCATGCCTGGTCGACGTAGCACGGCGCGGGGTCACAGCGAACGGCAGGTTTCATCATGCCGAGCATAGACGCCCTCGCCGATCGCTTATCGACCTACCTCGGCAAGGACCAGGTCAACCTGGTCCGCCGAGCGTACTTCTACGCCGAACAAGCCCACGACGGCCAACGCCGCCGTAGCGGTGAGGCGTACGTCACGCACCCACTCGCAGTTGCGAATATTCTTGCCGACATGCACATGGACCATCAGAGCCTGATGGCTGCGATGCTGCATGACGTGATCGAAGACACCGGTATTGCCAAGGAAGCGCTGCAAGCGCAGTTCGGCGAAACCGTGGCCGAACTGGTCGACGGGGTCAGCAAACTGACCCAGATGAACTTCGAGACCAAAGCCGAAGCCCAGGCCGAAAACTTCCAGAAGATGGCCATGGCCATGGCTCGCGACATTCGCGTGATCCTGGTCAAACTGGCCGACCGCCTGCACAACATGCGGACCCTGGAAGTCCTCTCCGGCGAAAAACGCCGACGGATCGCCAAGGAAACCCTGGAAATCTATGCGCCCATCGCCAACCGACTGGGCATGCACGCCATCCGCATAGAATTCGAAGACCTCGGCTTCAAGGCGATGCACCCGATGCGTTCCGCACGGATCAACCAGGCGGTCAAACGCGCCCGGGGCAACCGCAAGGAGATCGTCAACAAGATCGAAGAATCCCTCAGCCACTGCCTGGCCATCGACGGCATTCAGGGCGAGGTCAGCGGTCGTCAGAAACACCTCTACGGCATCTACAAGAAAATGCGCGGCAAGCGTCGGGCCTTCAACGAGATCATGGACGTCTACGCGTTCCGGATCATCGTCGACAAGGTCGATACCTGCTACCGCGTGCTGGGCGCTGTGCATAATTTGTACAAACCGTTGCCGGGGCGCTTCAAGGATTACATCGCGATCCCCAAGGCCAACGGCTACCAGTCGCTGCACACCACGCTGTTCGGCATGCACGGAGTTCCGATCGAGATTCAGATCCGCACCCGTGAAATGGAAGAGATGGCCAACAACGGCATCGCCGCCCATTGGCTGTACAAATCCAGCGGCGATGAGCAGCCAAAAGGTACTCATGCCCGCGCCCGCCAGTGGGTCAAAGGTGTGCTGGAGATGCAGCAACGGGCCGGTAACTCGCTGGAATTCATCGAGAGCGTGAAGATCGACCTGTTCCCGGACGAGGTCTACGTGTTCACGCCCAAAGGCCGGATCATGGAGCTGCCCAAAGGCTCCACGGCGGTCGATTTCGCTTACGCGGTGCACACCGACGTGGGCAACAGCTGCATTGCCTGCCGGATCAATCGTCGTCTCGCACCGCTGTCCGAACCGCTGCAAAGCGGCTCCACGGTCGAGATCGTCAGCGCCCCCGGGGCGCGGCCGAATCCGGCATGGCTAAACTTCGTGGTCACCGGCAAAGCGCGGACTCACATCCGCCATGCGCTGAAACTGCAACGCCGCTCCGAATCCATCAGCCTCGGCGAACGCCTGCTGAACAAGGTTCTCAACGGTTTCGACAGCTCGCTGGAGAAAGTCGCAGCCGAGCGCGTCAAGGCGATGCTCACCGAATACCGCCTGGAACTGATCGAAGACCTGCTCGAAGACATCGGCCTGGGCAATCGCATGGCTTACGTGGTCGCCCGCCGACTGCTTGGCGAAGGCGAACAGCTGCCAAGTGCGGAAGGCCCGCTGGCGATTCGCGGAACCGAAGGCCTGGTGCTCAGTTACGCCAAGTGCTGCACGCCGATCCCGGGCGACCCGATTGTCGGCCACCTGTCTGCGGGCAAAGGCATGGTCGTGCACCTGGACAACTGCCGCAACATCAGCGAAATCCGCCACAACCCGGAAAAATGCATCCAGCTCTCGTGGGCCAAGGATGTCACCGGCGAATTCAATGTCGAACTGCGCGTCGAGCTGGAACACCAGCGTGGCCTGATCGCTCTGCTGGCCAGCAGCGTCAACGCGGCCGACGGCAATATCGAAAAAATCAGCATGGACGAACGCGATGGTCGCATCAGCGTGGTCCAACTGGTGGTCAGCGTGCACGACCGCGTGCACCTGGCTCGCGTGATCAAGAAACTGCGCGCCCTGACCGGGGTGATTCGCATCACTCGCATGCGTGCGTAAGCCACTCATTACAAGGAGTCATTCATGACCAAAACAGTTATCACCAGCGACAAGGCCCCGGCCGCCATCGGCACTTATTCCCAGGCGATCAAGGCCGGCAACACCGTTTACATGTCGGGTCAAATTCCTCTGGACCCAAAAACCATGGAACTGGTTGAAGGCTTCGAAGCCCAGACCGTCCAGGTGTTCGAGAACCTCAAAGCCGTGGCTGAAGCCGCTGGCGGTTCGTTCAAGGACATCGTCAAACTGAACATCTTCCTCACCGACCTGAGCCACTTCGCCAAGGTCAACGAGATCATGGGCAAGTACTTTGACCAGCCTTACCCTGCCCGCGCCGCCATCGGCGTAGCGGCCCTGCCAAAGGGTTCGCAGGTTGAAATGGATGCCATTCTGGTCATCGAGTAATGCGTCCGGCGCAGCCCATGGGCTGCGCCGTCTTCGTTCTGAAAGGATTCCACCATGCGCCAAGCGCTAGCTCTCTCGCTGGTCGCCCTACTCTTGGGCGGTTGTGCCAGCAACCCTGCCGACCGTGACATCAGCGGCACCTGGATCAATCAGGTGGCGATCGATGCTGCAGCCAAAGGCGGCCCCCTGCGCGAAGCGCTCCAGGCCTATGGTCCAAACCTGGAATGGGACGTCAACACCAAGGCTGGTCAGGCCCGCTACACCAATGGTTTTGAAAACGTCGACGGCAAGCTGCTGGGCGAAGAGTCTGGCGCCTGGAAAGTCGACTTTTATGGCAGCTCCGCCAGTGAGCTGAAGCGTGACGGCAAACAACTGAGCCAGGTCGCCAGCGACAATGAGCCGGAACAAGTATTCGACCGCGCGCAGGTTACGGTGCCGGACGGCGCACCGATGGGTGCCAGTTTCGAACGCGCACTGTATTCGGCCTATATGGGCGGCAGCTGGAAAGTCGTCAGCGGTCCCGGTGAAGGCAATACCGTGCAATTCCAGGCTGACGGCCAGGTTGCCGGCCTGCCAGGGGCGGATCGCTATGCCCTGTGCCTGGCCGGTGATTGCGCGTCGATGAGTGGCGGCAACGACAACATGTGGCTGCAACTCAACGGCCAGGGCAACACCTGGATCTTTGCGCGCAAGGGCAAGGAACTGGAAATCCTCCAGGCAGTGAACACCGCACAGGCGGATGAAATGCCGCAGTTCACCCAGGGTGATCGCAAGTGGTTGCTCGAGAAGCAGTAACCCGGCCTTAAAGGCCAACAAAAATCCAATTGTAGGAGCGAGGCTTGCCCGCGAAGGCGATGTAACAGCCAACATTGATGTTGGACGTTATGACGCCTTCGCGGGCAAGCCTCGCTCCTACAGTTGTTCGGTGTGTTTGTGGATCAGCTGCGCCCTTCAAGGATCGCGGCGTAACCTTCCCGATAGCTTGGGTACTTCGGTGTCCAGCCCAAGGCTTTCGCCCGAGCATTGCTGCATTGCTTACTGCCAGTGCGCCGCACACTCGCGTCTTCGGCCCATTCGGTCACGCCCAGATACTCACGCAACCAGCCCACCACTTCGGCCAGCGGCGCAGGCGCATCGTCCACACCGATGTAGACGTCATCCAGTGCCACACCGCGTCGATCAGCCTCAAGCAGAAACGCCATCAGCCCTGCCGCGTCATCGGCGTGAATGCGATTGCCATACAGCGGCGGATCGATGGCCACGCGATAACCCCCACGCACCTGCGTCACCAACCGTTCGCGCCCCGGTCCGTAAATGCCGGTCAAACGTACGATGCTGGCCGGGATACCGCTATCGAGCGCCACTTGCTCCGCCTCCAGCATCAATCGACCCGAATAGCCTGTTGCAATGGTCGGCGAAGTCTCATCGACCCACTCGCCATCCTGCTGGCCATACACACTGCTGCTGGATACAAACAGCAGACGGTCGGGCATCTGCCCATAATCGTCCAGCCACTCCAGCACATGCTTCAAGCCCTGAACATAAGCGGCGCGATAACCGGCTTCATCGTGATCGGTGGCGGCCGCGCAATACACCAGGTAATCCACCGCACCGACTGGCCAGGTCGCGGGACAGTCTTCATTGAACAAGTCACCGGCAACGCCGATCACGCCCTTTGGCAGACGCGAGACATCACGCCGCAAGCCGTGAACCTCCCATCCGCCAGCCAACAATTGCGTGGCCAGTCGACTACCAACATCACCACAGCCAGCGATCAAAACAGAGGGCGCGGACATCAGAAAACTCCCATCAGAAAGGCACAGACTAGCGCTGGCAATGGACGAGCGGCTAGCAATGAAGGAAAAAAAGATACTCTATTACTTTTGTTAACAAGAATTACTTGCAATAATGCCGGCCACTTTTGTTCTCGGCCTCACGAGGCCTGGAAGAACATTTACCGTCTTTTTCTCTCAGGTCCGGCCAGCATGACACGCAATCAATTCCCCGCTTCGCCAACCAAACGACCTCGCGCCTGGAGCGCGGTGGCCGCCCTGCTGCTCAGCCTGATGCTGGCGCCGACCGCCGCTTTCGCTGACGCACAAGCACCAGCCGCTCCGGCAGCCACTGCTGCTCCAGCCCCAACTCCAGCTGAGCATGTTACCCCGGCTGCGACCGACCCGGCCCAAGCTGTAGACACCACTGCCGAAGACGTTCCGCAAGTCCTCGAAGCCGACAACACCCTGGGCATGGCCCACGACCTGTCGCCGTGGGGCATGTACCAGAACGCCGACATCATCGTGAAAATCGTGATGATCGGTCTGGCCATCGCCTCGATCATCACCTGGACCATCTGGATCGCCAAAGGCTTCGAGCTGATGGGCGCCAAGCGTCGTCTGCGCAGCGAAATCGTCCACCTGAAAAAAGCCACCACCCTGAAAGAAGCCAGTGTGACCGCCACCAAGCAAGGCACCCTCGCCAATTTGCTGGTGCATGACGCCCTGGAAGAGATGCGCTTGTCGGTCAACAGCCGCGAGAAAGAAGGCATCAAGGAACGCGTCGCCTTCCGCCTCGAGCGTCTGGTTGCAGCCTGCGGTCGCAATATGAGCAGCGGCACCGGCGTGCTCGCCACCATCGGTTCCACCGCGCCGTTCGTCGGCCTGTTCGGTACCGTGTGGGGCATCATGAACAGCTTCATCGGCATCGCCAAAACCCAGACCACCAACCTCGCCGTCGTGGCTCCCGGCATCGCCGAAGCCCTGCTGGCAACCGCGTTGGGTCTGGTTGCAGCGATTCCGGCCGTTGTGATCTACAACGTCTTTGCCCGCTCTATCGCGGGTTACAAGGCCCAAGTGTCCGACGCTTCGGCTGAAGTCCTGCTGCTGGTCAGCCGTGACCTCGATCACCTGCCGACCGCCGAGCGCACCACGCAACCGCACATGGTCAAAGTAGGGTAATCCGCCATGGGCTTGCATTTGAAAGAAGGCGCAGACGACGATCTGGCCGAGAACCACGAAATCAACGTCACGCCGTTTATCGACGTGATGCTGGTGCTGTTGATCATCTTCATGGTGGCGGCCCCGCTCGCCACCGTGGACATCAAGGTCGACCTGCCAGCCTCCAGCGCCAAACCGGCTCCACGGCCAGAGAAACCAGTGTTCCTCAGCGTCAAGGCGGACCAACGCCTGTTCCTCGGCGAAGACGAAGTGAAGGCCGAAGCACTCGGCGCCACCCTCGACGCCAGGACCAAAGGCAAGAAAGACACGACGATCTTCTTCCAGGCCGATAAAGGCGTGGATTACGGCGACCTGATGAGCGTGATGGATAACCTGCGCTCTGCCGGTTACCTGAAGGTGGGTCTGGTCGGACTCGAGACGGCAGTCAAAAAATGATCACAACGCGCCAAAAGCTGACGCGTTACAGCGGGAGTCTGGCCGTGGTGCTGGGCGTCCATGCGCTGGCCATTGCGCTGGCGCTGAACTGGACGTCGCGCCCACCGATCGAACTGCCGCCACAGGCGATGATGGTCGAGTTGGCGCCGGTTCCCGCCCCGCCACCGCCGGCACCGCCGAAGGTCATAACGCCGCCACAGCCACCCGCCCCGGTGGAAGAACTGCCGATACCGAAGCTGGCTGAAGTGCCGAAGGCCGAGATCGCCGTGCCGAAACCGGTCAAACCCAAGCCAAAGCCTCAACCGCCCAAGCCTGTGGAAAAAAAACCGGAACCGCCTAAAGAGAAGCCGTCCGAGGAAAAACCGAGCGACGCGCAACCGACCCAGGCGCCAACGGAGAAATCCGCTCAGCCGGCACCGGGCCCATCACCGGCCCAGCAAGCGGCCAAGGCCAGCTGGCAAGGCACCCTGCTCGCTCACTTGGCCAAGTACAAGAAGTACCCGGCCAGTGCACAGGCGCGGGGCAAGGAAGGCATGAACCGTCTGCGCTTCGTGGTGGATGGTGAAGGTAACGTGTTGTCGTTCGAACTGGTCGGCGCTTCCGGCACTGCTGATCTGGACCGGGCCACTCTGGAAATGATCCGCCGCGCCCAACCGCTGCCCAAGCCACCGGCCGACATGTTGACCAATGGCGCCATCGAAATCGTTGCACCGTTTGTTTACTCACTGGAAAAACGCCGGCGCTAAAACACCGCCGTACCATTGTAGGAGTGAGCCTGCTCGCGATGAGGCCATCACATTCAACCTCTTCGGTGAATGGGATACCGCTATCGCGAGCAGGCTCACTCCTACAAGGATTTCTTCCAGCAGGAAAGTCCGCGATCAGGCACCCGAAAAGGTGCCTTTTGCATATCCGCCAGCGGCAAACCTGCTTTGCCCTGTGTCACTCAACGCACTCAGTCTGATAACGTGCGTCTATCGATTGCAGCCGGTATGCTTGGCCCGCAACTTCATGGACGCTTGCTATGACTCTTACAGAATTACGCTACATCGTTACCCTCGCCCAAGAGCAGCACTTCGGCCACGCGGCCGAGCGTTGCCATGTCAGCCAGCCGACCCTGTCGGTGGGCGTGAAAAAGCTTGAAGACGAACTCGGTGTGCTGATTTTCGAGCGCAGCAAGAGTGCCGTGCGCCTGACCCCGGTCGGTGAAGGCATTGTCGCCCAGGCGCAGAAAGTGCTGGAGCAGGCCCAAGGCATCCGCGAACTGGCCCAGGCCGGCAAGAACCAGCTGACCGCCCCGCTGAAAGTCGGCGCCATCTACACCGTCGGCCCGTACCTGTTTCCGCACCTGATCCCACAACTGCACCGGGTTGCCCCGCAGATGCCGTTGTACATCGAAGAAAACTTCACCCACGTGCTGCGCGACAAACTGCGCAACGGCGAGCTCGACGCGATCATCATCGCCCTGCCGTTCAACGAAGCCGACGTGCTGACCTTGCAGCTCTACGACGAGCCGTTCTACGTCCTGATGCCGGCCCAGCACCCGTGGACCCAAAAAGAATCCATCGACGCCGCCCTGCTCAACGACAAGAGCCTGCTGCTGCTCGGCGAAGGCCACTGCTTCCGCGATCAAGTGCTGGAAGCCTGCCCGACCCTGGCCAAAGGCAACGACGGCGCCAAGCACACCACGGTGGAATCCAGTTCCCTGGAAACCATCCGCCACATGGTTGCGTCCGGCCTCGGCATCTCGATCCTGCCGCTGTCGGCGGTCGACAGCCATCACTACGCCCCCGGCGTGATCGAAGTGCGCCCACTGACGCCTCCGGTGCCGTTCCGCACCGTGGCCATCGCCTGGCGCGCGAGCTTCCCGCGGCCGAAGGCGATTGAAATCCTCGCTGACTCCATTCGCCTGTGCTCGGTGGCCAAGCCACAAGCACCGGTGGTTGCGGCCTAAGTCGCTGCCATGACCGAGTTGTCGCAAGTGTCGGTGACGGCACTCAAGGGTGTCGGCGAAGCCATGGCCGAGAAGTTGGCCAAAGTCGGCCTGGAGAATCTCCAGGACGTGCTTTTTCACCTGCCGCTGCGCTATCAGGACCGCACTCGCGTGGTCCCGATCGGCCATTTGCGACCCGGGCAAGACGCCGTGATCGAAGGCACCGTCAGCGGCGCCGATGTGGTCATGGGCCGTCGCCGCAGCCTGGTGGTGCGCCTGCAGGACGGCACCGGCGGGCTCAGCCTGCGTTTCTACCACTTCAGCAACGCCCAGAAAGAAGGCCTCAAACGCGGTACGCGGATTCGCTGCTACGGCGAAGCACGGCCCGGTGCGTCGGGGCTGGAAATCTACCACCCGGAATACCGCGCCATCACCGGCGACGAGCCGCCGCCGGTGGACGAAACCCTGACCCCGGTTTACCCACTCACCGAAGGCCTGACCCAACAGCGCTTGCGCCAGTTGTGCATGCAGACCCTGACGATGCTCGGCCCCACCAGCCTGCCCGATTGGTTGCCGACCGAACTGGCGCGGGATTATCAACTGGCGCCGCTGGCCGATGCGATCCGCTACCTGCACCACCCACCCGCCGATGCCGATGTCGACGAACTCGCCCTCGGTCATCACTGGGCGCAGCACCGGCTGGCCTTCGAAGAACTGCTGACCCATCAACTGTCCCAGCAGCGTCTGCGCGAGAGCATGCGCTCCCTGCGCGCCCCGGCGATGCCGAAAGCCAGCAAGCTGCCGGCTCAATATCTGGCCAACCTCGGCTTCACTCCGACCGGCGCTCAGCAACGGGTCGGCAACGAAATCGCCTACGACCTTAGTCAGCATGAGCCCATGTTGCGGTTGATTCAGGGCGACGTCGGCGCGGGTAAAACCGTGGTCGCTGCCCTCGCCGCACTGCAAGCGCTGGAGGCCGGATATCAAGTCGCGCTGATGGCGCCCACCGAAATCCTCGCCGAGCAGCACTTCATCACCTTCAAGCGCTGGCTCGAACCGCTGGGCATTGAAGTCGCATGGCTGGCCGGCAAGCTCAAAGGCAAGAACCGCGCGGCCGCACTGGAGCAGATTGCCAACGGCGCACCGATGGTGGTCGGCACCCACGCGCTGTTCCAGGACGAAGTGCAGTTCAAAAATCTCGCACTGGCGATCATCGACGAACAGCATCGCTTCGGCGTGCAGCAACGGCTGGCGTTGCGGCAGAAAGGCGTCGGCGGGCGGATGTGTCCGCATCAGCTGATCATGACCGCCACACCGATTCCCCGGACGCTGGCCATGAGCGCCTACGCCGACCTCGACACCTCGATCCTCGACGAACTGCCGCCCGGCCGAACCCCGGTGAATACGGTGCTGGTCACCGACACCCGGCGCATCGAAGTCATCGAGCGGGTACGCGGCGCGTGTGCCGAAGGGCGTCAGGCCTATTGGGTGTGCACGCTGATTGAAGAGTCGGAAGAGCTGACCTGCCAAGCGGCGGAAACGACTTACGAAGACCTCACCGCCGCCCTCGGCGAGCTGAAGGTCGGGCTGATCCACGGCCGCATGAAGCCCGTCGAGAAAGCCGCCGTCATGGCCGAATTCAAGGCCGGCAACCTGCAACTGCTGGTCGCCACCACGGTGATTGAAGTCGGCGTCGACGTGCCCAACGCCAGCCTGATGATCATCGAAAACCCAGAACGCCTCGGGCTTGCGCAATTGCACCAGTTGCGCGGTCGTGTGGGTCGGGGCAGCGCCGCCAGCCATTGCGTGCTGCTCTACCATCCACCGCTGTCACAGATCGGTCGTCAGCGTTTGGGCATCATGCGCGAAACCAACGACGGGTTTGTCATCGCCGAAAAAGACCTCGAGCTGCGCGGCCCCGGCGAAATGCTCGGCACGCGTCAAACCGGCCTGCTGCAATTCAAGGTCGCCGACCTGATGCGCGACGCCGATCTGCTGCCCGCCGTGCGCGACGCCGCCCAGGCGCTGATGGAACGCTGGCCGGATCACGTCAGCCCGCTGCTCGACCGCTGGCTACGTCATGGGCAGCAATACGGCCAAGTGTGAGCACCGTCGCAGTTTCTGAACCACCGTTCTGAGCAAGCTGGTTATACTCCTGCCATTGTTTTAAAACGGATACAGACCATGACCGAAGTTGCCCTCGCACCCGCCACCCCGCACGCTCCGTCGGTTATTCGGCTGATGCTGGGCAAACTGGGTATCGCCTACGAAGAAGTCCTCGACCATCACGGCCTGAACGCCGCACGCAAAGTGCAGGCTGTTCTGCTTGATGACGCCGTGGGCACGCTCATGGTGCTGTTCCCGCAGAGCCAATTGCTGGACCTCAATCGCCTCGCCGAACTGACCGGCCGCCGCCTCACCGCCGTGTCCACCGAACGCCTGGTAAAAATGCTCGGCAAACACAACCTGAGCCTGCTGCCCGGCATGCCGGCGCTCACCAGTTCACCGTGCCTGTATGAAGAAAGCCTGCTGCGCGAGCCGAAGTTGCTGATCAACTCAGGCGAGCCGGGCGTGTTGCTGGAGATCACCAGCGAAGACTTCAAGACCATGCTGACCAAGGCCAGCGCCGCCAACTTCGGCGAAGCGCTGATCAGCATTCGCCCGAACCTCGACCGCCCTCACGATGACCGCGAGGAAATCACCCAGGCTGTTCAAGCGTTCACCGCACGGCGCATCCAGCAACGCCTGGAAGAGACCATCGAGATTCCGCCGCTGGCCGAGACCGCGCAGAAAATCATCAAACTGCGCGTCGACCCCAACGCCACCATTGACGACATCACTGGCGTCGTCGAAACCGACCCGGCGCTGGCCGCACAGGTTGTGAGCTGGGCGGCGTCGCCGTACTACGCCTCGCCGGGCAAGATTCGCTCAGTAGAAGACGCCATCGTGCGGGTGCTGGGCTTCGACCTGGTGATCAACCTGGCGCTGGGCCTGGCTCTGGGCAAAACCCTGAGCCTGCCCAAGGACCATCCGCAACACACCACGCCGTACTGGCAGCAATCGATCTACACCGCCGCCGTCATCGAAGGCCTGACCCGCGCCATGCCCCGCGCCCAACGCCCGGAAGCCGGCCTGACCTACCTCGCCGGCCTGCTGCACAACTTCGGCTACTTGCTACTGGCCCACGTCTTCCCGCCACACTTCTCGCTGATCTGCCGCCACCTGGAGGTCAACCCGCACCTGTGCCACAGCTACGTCGAGCAACACTTGCTGGGCATCAGCCGTGAACAGATCGGCTCGTGGCTGATGCGCTACTGGGACATGCCCGAAGAACTGGCCACAGCGCTGCGCTTCCAGCACGACCCAAGCTACGACGGCGATTACGCCGAGTACCCGAATCTAGTGTGCCTGGCGGTGCGTTTGCTGCGTAGCCGTGGCGTCGGCTCCGGGCCAGATGAAGACATTCCGGACGCCTTGCTGGAACGTGTGGGCCTGACGCGCGACAAGGCCAACGATGTGGTCAGCAAAGTGCTTGAGGCTGAAGTGCTGCTGCGTGAACTGGCTTCGCAATTCACCCAGGCCTAAAGCACTACGGGCAGGCCCACTCCCACAGGATTTACGCGATCCCTGTGGGAGCGGGCTTGCCCGCGATGAATCCCCCGCCGATCAACCTGAATCACCACACCCCCTGTGGTGAGGGGATTTATCCCCGTTCGGCTGCGCAGCAGTCGCAAACCCAGCCAACACGGTACGCCTGATACAACCCAGTCTCAGGTTTGAGGGCCGCTTCGCAGCCCAACGGGGATAAATCCCCTCGCCACAGGGTTAATCATCGACCTCAAGCCTTGGCTTTTACCTTCGCCTTCCGCGGCTTCAAATACTTGGTCAACCCCTGAAACCAGATCACCAGCGCCGGGTTGCCCTTGATCTGAATCGACTTGTCCTGAATCCCCGTCATAAACGCCAACTGCTTGTTCTTCGCCTGCATCGTGGCAAAGCCATACGCCGCATCTTTAAAGGCAATCGCAAACGCCGGCTCGGCATACACGCCGGACTTACTGGTAATTCGCTGATCCTTCACAAAGAAATGCCGCGCCACTTTCCCGTCCAGGGTCTGTAATTGGAATACAAGCTCCTTGTCACCCAACTGCTGCTGAAACGCAGGATTAGTCCGACTGGCCTTACCCATCAACAAACCCAGCATCCACAGAAGAAAACGAAATTTCATGCGCACAGCCTCAAAAGGAAAATGAACGGCCGGCGCAGTGTAGCGGCTTCAAGCAAGAACGCCACTGTCTGGTTGCGTTAGAAGAAGATGCAGGTCTTTTTGACGCTGATGACTACCAAGTCATTGACGAAACCAACTGTTTAAAAGCGAAGATATTTTGATCTTTCTACGCTCGAGTCCATCGGATATTTCCTTCAACACGCGGTGCTGTTCGTGAACTAGGCAGCCTTAGGTTTCACCGATAGTCTTTGTTCGTTACCGCAAAAACGGTGACACGGACGTGCAAGTCCGGTACATATCGCCGCACAATCGCCAATCCGAACATCGAGCGTTTTCATGCTCGCTGTAAATGATTTATGGCGGCTGTGCGTGGGAGGTCCCTTTGGGGTCTGCCGGGGTCCGATATGCCCGGTCTTGCACACCTGCGCATGGCTGCCACCCTTATTCGAATGCAAGCGAAGAGGACACAGCCACATCCAAAACACATATCGGGACATACCAATGATCAAGCCAACACCCAATCCTCCAGAACACGAAGACACATCCCCCTACGAATCCTTCGATTCCAAAAAGCTCCACGAAGCCGCCGAGCGCGCCCTAGATCTTCACCTCGGCACACCTGCGGATAAAAAACCTAAACGTCGCAATGGCGACCTCTTCATCGTCGCTCCCGACCTCCACACCGAAACCCTTCTGGCCAACGCCTCAGAAGACCTGCTATCCATCGGGGCCATCGCCGCCGACCTGGCCGACAGCGTAGAAGGCTCACGCCGCTCCGTTGCACTGGCACTCAGCAGAATGGCGGTCGGTGTGCATCTGTTAGTGGAGCGAGCGCTGGATCATATTGATTCGCCGGATCCGGCGGAGCATCGAGCGAAGGTGTAAGCAGAAACAAGGAGCGCGCCTGCATGGCGCGCTCCCAAAAATTTCTACAGTGCGAAATCCGAGACTTCACTGAGCATCCAGCATTGCCCACGCACGAAGCGATACTCAACCACGTAGTCCGTATCAGGCTTTTGCAAAATGGCCGTCGCCTTATCCCCTCTCTGCTCTTTGACGGTTAACGTCAGCTCTTCAGCCTCTCGCTTCGCACGCTCAGGCACAAGTGGAAACTTGATCTGATCGTCACTCAGCGAACGCTTTTCCTGTTGCAGCTCGGGCTCAGCATCCACCGTCACCATAAAACTAAGGGGGCGTTGGACGAAGACCTTTTGAATAGCCGCACTCTCAGAGAAGGAAGCGAGGAAAGTGTTGAAGTCAGCGGATGGGCAGGCAACGTCAGCAGTTTGAGCGGCTGAACCAGCCGAAATGTCAGGTGCAATCTTGTCCAGATAAACCGAACGCTCTCGGCTCATTCCCGTGATGCAACTGTTCACTGTCGTGACATAAGCAGGCTTGCCGGGCTCAATCTCAAACGCCTCAAGATGGCAATTCGCATCACGCAGCTTAATCCACGCACGCTGCGACTCTTTCACCTTCACCACATACGCTGCCCGCAATTCGGGATTGGCTTGATACTGGGTTTCGAGCCGCGCCAGCAGTTGGTGATAACTCGTATTCAAACGTGAATCAGCAGTGGCCTTCGATGCCGCAGAGCACTTATCAATTTGTTGGCTTTTGGTGATCTCGTTGCACTGATCCTGAGCAAGCACCGTTGAAACCGGCAAAACGGCTTGGCATGTCAGCGTACAAAGAATCCCTAAAAAAAAGCGTTTCACTGTCCTCTGTCCTTGATCTATTCAGATGAAATCCAGGCAACCTAATCTGGGGAAAAACTGGTGACACAGAGCTTTGGCTCATTCATTTCCCAGAAGGTGCTGAGCAGAGTTCTCTTGTCGCGCTCTAGGCGCAGATTGGCGAAATCGTCGCCACAAGCTGGAGTCAGTTCCTTGAAGAAACCTGCTTCAGGCTGGTAAACAAAAATCCTGTGAACGGTGTAGGTGCCCATCCCGTCATCGACATGCCAGACCGCAAAGTCTTTCATGCCATCGAAGTTGAAGTCATCAATCTGTACATGCAGGTCGTTTAGCGCTTCGAAAGTAATTGTCTTGGTTATAGCCAGGACATCACTTTTTACGCTGACGGTAAAGGTTGATCCGTCTTGTGTCACGACAGCTTCAACCTTTTCTAGTGGCTCAAAAGTGGCAATCTGCGAAACGGTCGAACCCAGTGCGGGAATGGCATTAGCGAGAGGCAAAATCAAAAGAGCGCTCAGTACTGATCGATTGAAAAATCGATTCATCCAATCATCCTTAAAAAGCTGCAATTACAAATCTTTGGGGAAGTCGGAGAAGGAGACACCTGCCTTTAATAAATCTGTCCCCTTTTCTATAGCTAACCTACCTTAAGTAATTCTGCCCCCCCCATTTATACGACTAACATTTACTTCACACCAGGCTCGACGTAATAAGTTTTAGCGCGTTTAAGGAGCGACAAGAAACTCTTCCTTACCTCATTCGTGTCCTTTTCCTCACCGCATGTATCTATAAAAAACACGTGGCTTTTTCCTGCTTCAAATGACGTGGTAAAGCAAACCGCACCCAAAAAATAAACGCCCTCTACACCAGACCAATTGCTACCAGAATATGTCCTTGCCTTTGCCAAAGGATGCGAACCAGTTCCAACTTTCAAGCCATCCTTCTCTTGAACATAATCTCCAGATATTGCATCCGCCAAAGTCATATCTTCGCAACTGATTTTGATATTCCGCACCCTGCCGTCTTTATATTTGTATTTAATAATGGTCTCACCTTCACTTGTATCCTCAGATGAAAAGCCCGAGGAATTGCTTGCTTTCATTCCACAACCATCGGTTTCAACAATTAGATTTTCGCCAGCGTGTGCCAGAAAGAATGAGGAAAGCAAATAAAAAGCTACGATCTTAATCACTGTTTTTGCCTCTTAATGAACGACGGAATTGGTGCTGGCAACTCTCCAGGCCCTGGGCTTGGATATAACAGATCCGACAATATCGCTTGTACATTGGTAAATGCATCTCTTCGTTCAGGCAATCCATTCATACGTATCGTCGTAGTCGGCTTACCTGTATTCACATGACGCCCAACTAGATCCAGTGTTGGATTGCTCAGTCTACTCTCCGCGCTGAGAGAAACGCTACACTGGTGTGTCTTCCAGTTAAAGTCCTCACACACGTCCACCCGCCACGCAACATTCATAGCGACAGGATCGCTTGTTTTATTGGCCTTATTTTTCGCCCACCAAAAACCAGCGCTTTCAGCTTGGTCATAAGATTCTGATCCAACCGCATTTCTCCAAGCTACGTTCTGAGTTTCATTGTTTACTTGCCGACCGCGATGCTTAAAGTACTTGATGTAATTATCTTTATGCGTTACCTGAATAATCCCCCGACCATACCAATCTCCGTAGGTCTTGCCTTTACCCTCTCCAAGTTCCGAAAACTGAGAAAAGAACCCAAAGAAAAGGGGACGAATTTATTTATTGGCGACCATATCATCACAAATAAACCCGTCCCCTTTGGGCTGTTCAAAATAGAGCGGATTTATTTACGTTAAAAAACAATCCGCCCCAATTCGCTCAATATTAAGTTTACTTCAACAACGCTTTCAAACTTTCATAATCATAGCGTGTAAAGGTTTTTTCGATACCTTTTTCCGCCACTTCCAAATACTGAGGAGACTTCAAGTCACTGGCCTTATATACAGAGAAGATTACGTCAGAGTTGAACTGATGTTGGGTGCTGCCTTGCTTAACAGCACCCGACGGCGATTTAGATACCAAATCGTCCTGAGATTTATAAGTTCTCACCAAATGGATGTCCTTGTACTGAGCCTCATCTACATTCAAAGCTACCGACGGAGTCCTGTTCAAAGACTCTATTGAGATTCTTCCCGCTATGTTCTTCCACTCGTCAGAAAACTCATAGATCGACTCCTCATAATCCTCGACGAGCTGTCTGTTAAGATCACAAACAGCCTTGTTGATGAGAATACCATTTCTGTCATTACGTATATTTGCATATATGCAATCGACAACGACATTGCCTCCTTGCCTACTCAGCGTAAAGTACGCTTCAAACGGAGTGCTCGATGCCAGGTTTTCATAGTGCAACGCTTTAGTGCCATTGAAGTCAACGAAGTCTCTCGTAACTTCTCCTTTATCGCCAATGACACCTTCAACAATTTTGCTTCCGCCCGACCAGCTAACTTTCAGGCTCTGAGTCGCTTCATCTACTTCATAAACATCGCCCGTAGAGACCGTTGCTTTTTCAGCAGCAGATACGGTAAACGAGAGGCCAATGAACAACAAGACAAACAGGTTTTTCTTTTTCATTCTTATCGAGTCTCCGGCGCTACGGATGTAGCTCTCAAAATAGCTTCAAATTTAGTGGCATAACTCGCGATCAGAACCTTCTGATCAGAACCGTTGATAACTTTACGGGCGCCTTGATAGTCCTTGGTGGTGTTATTTACATAGGTGCCCAATTTTTGATTGGTAAAAATACCCTCTTTCATACCCCAAATCATAATGGGAACTGAATTTTTAAATCCAGCAGCCTCTTCAGGACTTCCAACAAAATCTATCCCGAAATAATCTTTGGCTTTCTGATAGTTGTTTTTCCATGTCAAGTGCACCAAACCACGCCCGCGGTATTTAAAACCGTCACCTTGGACGGTGTTTCCGTTACCTATCGCTCTCTCCCTATGCGCAGCACTCGCTGCAAGAACAGGATCATACTTGTAGAAATAACTAACCGACCCAATCTCCGGCGCGGCACTAAAATATTCTGCGATTGTGTAGTTGTATGCCTCATGCCTCGCCGTTGCGAACATATACGACAATTCATATATCGTCAGCATTTCTCTATTTTTATCGACGTAGATATTTATGTTTTTTACGATTTCCCGTAGATTTTCTTTCGACTTCGCTGAAAGTGCGGGAGATTCCGCTTGGAATGATGCGTGCTGTTCGGCATACATAGCAACAAATCGCTCTACATCTATGTATACGGATTGACTCATGAAATTATCAAGCAACGCTATCGGGTGAAAATGCCAAATCAAACTAGAACTGATAGCCGCCTTTCCCGCGAGCTCATCCCAAAAAACATACTTATCAATACGCTCTTTCTCATGCTTCAACGTTTTGGGGGAGGTTTCTAATAACTGATCTAATTTACTCCACTTTGCAGAGTCCGCTTTGTCCTTCCATTCGGTCGGATGATGAGCGATCAACTTCGACCACCGTGAACGTGTTTCAGCATTTTTTAACGCATTCGCGAGCTCAGCTGGTTCGACTTGGCCGTCGTGGTTTGTGTCAATTTTTGCGAACAAGTCTTTAAAGAACTGCGGCATGTCTTCGGGATCAAGGAAACCATCCGCCGTAGCGTTTGTTTCTTCAACAATCTGGAACCCCAGTTTTTCCCAGTCGTGCTGGGTGATGATTTTCGCGCCTGCTTTTTTTACCAGTCCGCTAACCGGTTGACCGTCGTCGGTGATGCTAACGTTGTACCAGTCTTCCGGGCCGACTTTGACCACAGGGGCCTTGCCGAGGTCGACAGCGTGGTCGAGCTTTAGCGGTGTCGTGCCAGTCGCCGGGGCTACTTTCTTAAGCTCCGTTCCGGTCGGCAATTGAAGGTACTGCTTACCTGTTTTAAGGCCAGCGAGGTTTTTGAGGAAATCTTTCACTTCCGCTTCGGCGGTGAATATTTCGACGTGAACCTGAAACTTGCTGTCCGACGCGCCTTGCTCGCTGGTGAGATTTTCCGTCTGCCCCAAGTAGCCGATCGGGTCACCCGCCTTGATGCCGGTGCTGGTGGCTACAACACTATCGAATTCGCTGGGCGTGACGGTCTCCCAACTTACGTATTTATTCGGCGGTACGTTCTCCACACAGGCCCAGAACGTCGGCGGCATAACACCATTCCCCCAAAGCGAACCACTCACTAATGTGCAAGCGGCCATGCGCAGCGTTTGATTGCCGACGGAAAGGTTTAACACCGCTTTACTGTCGAACTCGATGACGCTGCCAACGTTCAGCTGCAGCGTCCCTTTCGGACTACCGGCTGGCTGTCCATTAGTAGGGGTTGCAGGCGCGTCGTACAGCGGCAAGCGCTTCACCAACTTCGCTTTAACCTTGCCCTGCCAATAGTTCGGCCGAAGACGCTCGGGCAGCAACTCTTCCTTCCAGATTTGAGTATTTGCGGTGTTTTTGTAGGGCTCTCCATTTTTCAGGTAAGCGAACCAGACTGCATCTCCAACACCACGGGTTTTGGTCGAGCCTTTTTTCACGCTTCCGGAAAGAATTTTACCTTTGGCATAAGTCAGCTCGCCGCTGTCGGCCGTTTCGAGAATTTCCAGTCGAGTGCCATTAACCAGTTTTCCGTCGGCCTGCGAGACGACACCGGGCGGGGGCGCAGTTGGATAGGCATTGAAGTCACCGACTTTCATGGTGACTTTCTTGGCGGGCGTTTCTTCAGGGGCCAGCGGGTAACGAGCATGAGGTAACAAGTGCATGTAGAGGCTGTAGAAATTCAGCTTGTTTTGCTTGCCCTTGTTAGGTCCTTCTTCCGCGTTCGGTGCCGATTTGTATTCGTGACGCACCAGGCAGAAGGAGTTGGAGTACTTCAGTTTTTTCTCGTTGTCGCCGAAAGTCGACTCTAGATAATCTTCGTTAAGACGATAAGCAAGGACTTCGCCATCGGCCATACAGCGTATCGGCTCATTCAGTACGCATTGCGGGGCGCTTGCATTGGTGATGTGGATGCCGCCGTGCCAGAACTTGTTACTGCCGAGCAGGTAGTGACCCGAGGTTTCACCTTCGAGTGCAGCGTAAACTTCTTCCGCGTTGGCGAACTGCTTGCCATCAGCTTTTCTGAACGGATATTGGAAGTTCATCAATGGCGCAGGCCCCGCCGGTGCAGGTGCAGGAGCAGCCGCTGGCGCCGGTTGCGCTCCCGTCCTGTATTGGGCTTTCGGACGCAAAAACTTTTCTGGCATCGGCCAGTAACCGCTCAGGTGTCCGTACTTAGCGGATTTTGGTCCCGAGGAAGATTGCGAGCCGAAAAAATTCCCCGCGGTCCGTACTGCGTTGATGTCCTCGACTACCCCCGTATGCCCATGGAAATTGATCCAGAGTGCAATATCGCCGGGCTCGACGCTCGCGAGCGGGATGACGTCAAAATGGGTTACATCAACATTTAACTGCCCCGTAGTCCGGTATGGGATTGAATATCCCGCATCCTTCAACATTCGGTACAACAGACCTGAGCAATCGATTTCCTTGCGACCGTCGGCATCGGCGTCGGCGTACCCTTTCGCAGGGCCGTATTCATATTGGCTATGTGGGTAGTTAGCCCGCTGTTCGAGTAGTCCGGTACTCATCGGAAGCTTCCTGCTTTAAGACATTGAGTTGAGTTATCAGCCACGACGCCCTGGGCAGCCAAGTGGTCAACACCTCGCGTACCGACCTCACTGTCCATTTTCTGGACCTCCAGATAACAAGCCATTGCTCTGGGCAGATCAGCAGGGACGACAGTGCCGACTTCATACGCCTCCCCTAGTTGGATAAGTGCATCAACTGAGCCTCGGCGCGCGGCGCTTGCCAATGCGGCCATTGACTGTTGCGGATTAATACAGACGTGCTTGTCGTCGTATTCACCCTCATCGCAGTAAAAGTTTGCAAGCGTCACACCTGCGTCGGGAATGCTTTTTGAAGCAGTGACCAAAAGATCCAGAATTCTGGTGTTATCCAGGCGTGGGGCTTGTCCAGAAAGACTGATTCCCGCAGCAGACAATGCAGCCTGCGGCGAACCTTGTTGAGCTCCGGCTAAATAGCTATCCAGTGCTGCGGCGTACAGGTAAACACCGGATTCGGGCGAAGCATGATTAGCCAACCGGTCAAACCACACACCTTTCTTCAGCTCTCGCTCACCGGGCGATAGTTTTTCCGTTCCAGCCACACCCTCTAAAACGTTTTCAAGCGACCAATCTTCGACACGGCTCAGAACCCAGCAGTTGTCTTTTTTGAAGACGAAAATTTTCAGAAATCCGCCCGTCTCGTCACGAACGATCACCTTGTTAGGTAATTCGACCTTAATGGTGAGATCTGACTCACCAGCTTTTTCTGGAATGAGAACGCTCAATTCAGTAGCGTCCAGGGTTTTGAGTTTACGTTTGACTACCTTCGGCTTGTCGCCATCGAAAACCACTCGAATCTCTTCAACGGGAGAGGCGATAAAGGCCTTCTGTATCTCAGGCTGGGAGGCGAAAACTTTAACGAACTCTGCAAAGTCGTCGCTCGGACATTGAGCATCAATGGACGACGAGCCAAAGGCACCGGTGTGCATACCTAAGGTCAGCAGTACGAGGGAGAACCACTTCAATTGCCTTACATTTTTGTTTGTTCTAATCACGAATTTCATCACTCAGAAAACACAAAAAAAGCCTTCGGCTTAACTTTCTCAGGCGGCGCATTCAATAACGCCTGATCCATCAAACTCCCCGCCTTATCCTTATCCGCCGCCCCCGGCAGCACCGGCGGTTTAATCCCAATCCCTGTCCCACTCCCCGCCGACCCACCGGCATTAATTTTCACCACCGGCCCAACAACAGTAATCCCACCAGCGTCGAGTTTAATAAAGCTCCCACCCGCCTTCACGGTGAGCTCCATCCCAGCTTCGATGACAATCTTGTCCCCAGCCTTAAGATGAATCTCTTTCCCAACGCTAGTCAGCTGCGCAGTCCCCAACTTCACATGCTGGTTCTGCCCAATCGTCAGGTGATCATCCATCCGCGCTTCAGTCTTGCGATCCGCAATCGTGGTCCGATGCTCTTCCGCCTTCAACTCGGTGTACGTGTTCTTCACCACCGTGTCGTGGCGTTCATTCCCCACCCGAATCTTCTGATCATGCTCAATGTTTTCATCCCAATCCCGCTGGGCATGAATAAAGATCTGCTCGGCCCCTTTCTTGTCTTCAATCCGCAGTTCATTGAACCCACCGCCCCCCGGTGAGCTGAGGGTTTTGAACACGGTTCGGGTTTTGTTCGCCGGCAAATCGTACGGAACCTGGTTTTCCTTGTGATACAGGCACCCAGTCACCAGCGGCTGATCGGGATCGCCTTCGAGGAAGGTCACCAGCACTTCCATACCAATGCGCGGGATGGCGATGGCGCCATAACGATCGCCGGCCCAACTGCTCGATACACGCATCCAGCAGCTGGTTTTATCATCAGCCAACCCTTCGCGGTCCCAGTGGAATTGCACCTTGATGCGGCCGTACTGGTCGCAGTGAATCTCTTCGCCTTTAGGCCCGGTGACCATAGCGGTCTGGCTGCCGAGCACACGCGGCTTTGGATGTTCCAGCGCCGGACGGTAGAACACGTCCCACGGCGTGGCGAGGAAGCGGTTGCGGTAGCCCTGGTGGAAGTCGTCCTTGTCGTCGGTGGTGTCGCTGGTGTCGCTGGTCACGGACTCTTCGAGGACTTGCGGTTGTTTGCCTTCGTGGAAGATTTCGGTGAGCAGCCACAGGTCGTTCCACTCGGTGCGCGGGTGGTCGGACATTTCCAGGAAGTGGCCGCTGATCAGGCGGGTCTGATCGCCGTGGCCTTCGGCCTGGCGGTAGTCGGCGCGGTGGCGTTCGAGGGCGCGTTGGCTGAGGAATTTGCCGCGCGCGCGGTCGATGAAGCGGCCGGGGTAGTCGTAGTCTTCGAGGTCCGGCGCGTCGCTTTGCGCCTCGGGTTTGTAGGCGGATTCGAGTTGCAGACGCGGTTTTTCGAAGTCGTAGTCGCGGCGGGTGACGCGGCCGGTGCGGGTTTCCAGGCGCAGCTTGAAACCTTTGATTACCGGCTCGTCGGCGACCATGCCGCTGCCTTGGACGTAAGCGGTGGGCTGGCCGAGTTTGGGGAACACGGTCTGGTCATCGCCGAATACCAAAAGATGACCTTTGGAGCTGTGCTGGAAGTGGTAGTGAATGCCTTCTTCTTCGCACAGGCGCTGGACGAAGTGCAGGTCGGTTTCGTCGTACTGCACGCAGTAGTCGCGGTCCGGGCAGGGTGTGCTCAGCTGGAAGTTGTAGACGTTGCCCTTGATGCCATGCTCGTCGAGGATCAGTGCGATGATTTTCGGCGCCGACATCTGCTGGTAAATGCGTTGGTTGGTGCGGTGGTGCAGGTATTGCAGTTGCGGCACCAGGGAGATTTTGTAGCGGGTCAGGCGTTTGCCGGCATCGCCTTGGGCAACGCGGTAGATCTGGCCGTGGATGCCGCTACCTTGTGGATCGAACGCCAAAAAGGCCTGCTTGTGCAGGAGCTTTTCCAGGTCCAGATCGGGGTTTTCGCTGACCAGTTCCAGGTCGAAGCGATACGGCTGGCTGATGCCTTCGGTGCCGGTGAACGACAGCACTTGCAGGTCGCCGACGTAGTCTTCGACGGTCAGGCTGAAATGCGTTTCGTTGGAAGGGTTAAACATTGTTTGCTCCCTGTTCGGTAGTCATCCGTTACGCCCGACGTCGCAGACGTTGCAGCCAAGTCGATGTGGCGCCCATAGCGTCACGCAGTTGGGCGGCAGTGATCGTTCGATCTGCCGCATTGAATGCCAGCGCCGTTCGCAGGGCTGGCCAGCAGTGTTTCGGGAGATTCCTGGGGGCGTGCAACTCGCGTTCGAGGTGGCCGTCACGGGCCTCGGTCGAGGGTAGGCGGCGGAACGGGTGTTTGCCGCCGGCCAATTCGTAGAGCACGCAGGCCACGCCGTAGACATCCGCACTGGCCGACAGCGGCTGGCCTTCGAGCAGTTCGGGGGCGGCGTAGCCGGGGGTCCAGGCGTTGAAGCGGTTGCGGCTCAGGTGTGGCAGGCCGGGCAAGATGCCCTCCTCGGCCTGGCCCAGACCGAAGTCGAACAGGCGCACGCCTTCTTCGCTGAGCATGACGTTGCTCGGCTTCATGTCACCGTGCAGCACGCCGCAAGCGTGGGCGAAGGCCAGCGCGTCGAGCAGCGGCAGCGCGATGTCGCGCAGTTCTTTCCACGGCAGGCCCAGCGGCCGCTCGCAGAGTAATTTGTCCAGGGTCAGCCCACGCATGAGTTCCATGGTGATGAAGGCGCGCTGGCAGTCGGTGTCCACTTCAAAGCTGTGCAAACGCAGCACGTTGTCGTGGCGCAGGCGTCGGGTCAGGGCAAACTCGCTGTAGAGCAAGGCACTGGCGTCCGGCGATTCGGCAAATTCTTCGCTGAGGATTTTCAGCGCGATGTAAGGGTCGGGATCGCCGAACTGTTCGCTCAGCAGATCCCGTGCGCGGTAAACCGCGCCCATGCCGCCGGCACCGAGCAGGCGTTCGATGCGGTAACGGCCTGCGAGTACGTCCGGCATTTCGCCGACGCTGGCCTTGGTCGGCGCCAGCGCGGGTTCAGCCTTGTGTGATTTGGCGAACGCAAAGTAAGTCAGGTTATTGGCTTCTTCCTCGGTCACCAGCAGGTCGTCGAGCGGCGGCATGAGTTCAGTCATTTTCGAATCACCACAGCAGTCAAGTTGTCCCGGGCCGAGCCACGCAGAGCGCCGTCGAACAGACGCTCCAGCGCAACGTGCGGCGCGGTCAGGCTCAGGGCGTTGCCCAAGGCATCGGTGCTCAGCCCCTGGTACAAACCGTCGCTGCACAACAGAAACGTATCACCGGGGTAAACCTCGAGTTCGAGCACGTCCAGCGTCAGCACATCGGCTGCCCCGACCGCACGGGTCAGGGCATGGGCCGAAGGATGCGCACGGGCGTCCTCGATGCTCATCTGTTGCTCGTCGATGAGTTGTTGCTGCAGCGAATGGTCCTTGGACAGCTGATACAAACGCTGGCCACGCCACAGGTAGCAACGGCTGTCGCCGGCCCAGATGCAGGCCGCGCGATTACCTTCCACCAGCAGCGCCACCACGGTGCTGCCCATGATGCTGTCGTGGCGCCCGGCCGTGACGGTCAACTCCTGACCCAAGCGACGGTTGAGCCAGTGCAGGCACTGGCGTATGCCTTTGAGTCGTTCGTCGAAGTCGTCCTGCACCGGCAATTCCGCCAGGCTGGCGACGATCAACTGGCTGGCGACGTCGCCACCCTGATGACCGCCCATGCCATCCGCGACCACCCACAGCCCCTGCTGTGGGCAGTCCAGGAAAGCATCTTCGTTGCGCGCCCGAACCTTGCCCGGATCGGTACGCGCAGCGCTGCGCCAGGGACTGGCAACCAGCATCAGAGCTGCACCGGCATACGGAAGGTGCGCAGCACGCCCATGTCGAACGGGTTCGGTGTGCGCTGGCTGCTAAGCAGGTAATTGGCGCGCAGGCCGCCTACGTCAGCTTTGAGTACCAGCACATCGCGACCGCTCAGGTACTCGGTCTGCATCAGGTCGAACAGACGGAACAGCGACCATGGGCCGGTGTTCTTCTCGATGCCGATCGGGCGGCCGGCCATTTTGTCGAGGACCAGGCTGGTGCGACCGTCTTCAGCATCGGTCGGCCATTTGAACGACACCGGCACGATTGGGCCGTGGCGGTATTCGATGGTCTTGTCGCCAAACTTGAACTCGGAACGGCTGACGGCCGGGTCGAGGGTGTACGGCTCCAGTTTGAACTGCACTTGTGGCTCGGCCGGATTGATCGAGAAGAAGCTCTGGCGAATCACTTGTGCCGCGGCCATCTGGTCGAGGTAGACCTTGGAGATCGGCATGCTGTGACCGTCGATGCTGCGTAGACGGTAGTTGCCTGGATCGCCACTCACGAACGGACGCATGTAGGTATCAAAGAAGCGATCGTTGATGCCCTGCGCCTTGAAGAACTCGCGGAAGTCGCTGATCGCAACGTCGCTGGTGCTGTGGGCGCTGAACGGGTAACGCTTGTTGATCGCCTTGCCATAGAAGCTGTACAGCTCGCTCTGATAACGCTGGTTCAGGTACTGGTAGGAATCGTTCAGCACCAGACGCCAGGTGTCTTCAGCCAGCACGTTGAACCACACGCTGACCGGACGCGGCAGACGGTTGGAGGCATTGCGCAAGTTGCTCAGCGCATCACGCTGGCCGCTCATGCGGGTCTTGGCCATCTCGAACGCAGCCTGTTCCGGCGCACTGGCACGCGCCAGGCTCGCCAGTTGCAGTTGCAGGTCGTTGAGCGCCGTCAGGGCCGGGGTCAAATCAGCGGCCGGGCCGTTGTTGTCATCCAGCAAACGGTGCAGCGGTTCGAAGCGGCGTTGCAGGGATTTCTTCGCGGTGTCCGGCAGGTTTTTCATCGCTGCCATGTCCGAAGCCTGGTCTGCTGCGGCAGAAGCCAGTTTGCCCAGCTTGCCCAGCTTGCCTTTTTGCTCTCCCAGCGCTGCAGCGGCATCAGCGGCTTGATCAACCGGCTCGGCTTCTGCCGGGAAACGGGTGTTCTCGCGCACTTCCACCAGCAGTTGCAGCACCGGTGAATTGGCAGAAGTCAGGCCCGCCAGTTGCTCGGCGCCCTCGCCCGCATCGTTGATCGGTGGCAAGGCCACCTGGCCGACCGCTTCGCTCCAGAAGTTGGCGTAGTCGCGGAAGTACAGTTGCTCCAGTTCGACCATCAGGCGACGCAAGTCCATGCCGCTGATGCCCGAGCCTTCGCCCAGCACCCAGTTGTCACGCAGGATATCGGTGACCAGCGCAGAGCCCTGAACCGAGAAGTACTGCTGATAACCCTGTTGGGTGTAGAACCCCGGGATCACGTATTCGGTGCCGACAAACAGCGCACCTTGTGGGCCCAAGTGTTGGCTGAGTCGATATTCCGGCAGATTGCGGGCCTGCTCGCGCAGCATCCGGTAAACCACGTTGGCCAGCGACTCGCTGCGCAACACCTGACGCGCCTGCGCCACCAGTTGATCGTTCAGCGGGTAGATAAACGGCTGCTTCAGCAAACGCTCGAAGTGCGTGTTCAAACCGTTCTGCACGGCGGTGTTGCCGGCGTAACGCTGGGACCATTCAGTGGCCACCCAATCCTTGAGCCACGGGCCGTCGCGACGGTCTTTCATGTTCAACATCAGGTACGCACGCAGACTGTTCAGCAGGCGTTCGCGGTCCTTCATGTTGGCGCGGATCTGCCCTTCCAGCAGAGTCGCAACCTTCGGCAGCAGTTGCGCTTCAAGCTCACGCTCGTAGGCCTCCTTGACCACCGGATTGACCTCTTCGCCTTGGTACAGGCCGCCTCGCTCGTGGTACGACACGTCACCTTTTTTCGGGAAGACCTGAGTCGCGGCGTAGCTGGTGTCGAGGGGCTTGAGCACTGCCATGGAATCATCACGCGCGGTCAGGGCCGAGCGCTGTTGAGTCCAGTTGGTCGCCAGGTTACGCAGGTTTTCCAGACGCTCGTAGTTGGCCGAAAATCCGCCCGCCCACAGCATGCCAAACAGTGCCAGTGCCGCCAAAGCGCCTACGTACAGGGCACGTTGCCCCCAATGGATGCGGCTGCGTTCGCGCTTGTCCAGACCGGCCAGATCGGCTTCCGGGAAGATAACGCGGCTCAGCAAATGGTGAATGAAGCGCGAACGGCCGCTGCGCAAGGTCGGCAGCACGCCGGCGTTGAGGCCCAGATTGGCGCCGATGCCGGCGGTGGTCTGGTCCATTTCTTGAGTCAGGTGCGGTGCGCTGGTCAGGTAGAAACCGCGCAACTGGCTGACACGCTGGTAGCGGTTGCCGGTGAACGCCATGTCGACGAACAGGCACAGGCGCTCGCCGATCTGCCCCAGTTGATGCGGGAAGTCGAGGATGCGACCACGGCGCTGGGTGTCGCGCTCCTGGTGCATGCGCATGATCACTTGACTGTTCAGGCGCCGCAGCAGTTCTTCGAACTCGGCGCGCAGGACGGCGACGTCGGTGCCGCTCTGCTCTTTGCGGAAGCTGGTGCCGAGCACCTGATCGCTTTCTTCGCGGGTCAGTTGATCGAAGAACTCGTCGAAACCGAGCAGCTTGTCAGCCTTGCTCAGCACCAGATAAATCGGCACATCGACGTGCAGTTTCTGATGCACGTCTTGCAGACGGGCACGTACCTGGCGAGCCAGGGTGTCGAGATCCTGCTCGCTGCCGCCCAGCAGGGTTTCCACCGGAATGGTCACCAGCACGCCGTTCAACGGACGGTTGCGGCGACGCTTGCGCAGCAGGTCGAGCAAGGTGCTCCAGGCGCTGCCATCGACTTCGGCATCCGGCTGGGTCAGGTAACGCCCGGCGGTGTCGATCAGCACACCGTGGTCGGCGAAATACCAGTCGCAATGACGGGTGCCGAGGGTGTCGCGGGTCAGTTTGCGGTCGATCTTGTTGATCGGAAACTCAAGGCCCGAGAAGTCCAGCAGGCTGGTCTTGCCGCTGCCCTGAGGGCCGATCAGCAAGTACCACGGCAAATCGCTGCGCCAGCGTTCGCTGCGACCGCGATAGAGGCTCGAGGTCTTCAGGGTTTTCAACGCGTCCTTGAAGCGTACGCGAAGTTCTTTCTGCTCTTCGTCGATCAGCTCTTCACGGCGGATACGATCCTGGCCGTCTTCGGTGTCTTCGATGGCTTTCTTGCGTACGCCAGCGCGCCAGCTGACGAAGACCATGGTCAGGCCCCAGATCAGGAACAGCACACTGATGGTCAGCAGGCGGGAGGTCGAACCTTCCCAGAACTTGTAGTCATTGACCGCCAGCAGCGGCCCGACGAACCACACCAGCAGCGCGACGAACAGCACCAGCAGCAAGGTCCAGACCCAGGTCTGACGCAAGAATGCGCCGACTTTCTTGAAAAACTTTTTCATCACACGTCCCTGTTTACGGCTGCGACTGCGGCTGGACCGCGGCCGGATCTAGCTGCTGATAAGGTTGCAGAACGGTTTCGCGTTGCTCGCCCAATACCCAGGCGAAGCCCGAATACATCACCACCAGGCAAACCACGGTGAACAACACCACCATCCACGCCGGCACGATGCGCACCAGGCTGCGGCGCTGATCGTTCAAGCCTTCCCAGTGCGGCGACAGCTCACGTGGCACGTCGCCGCGCAACTGACGAATCTGACGATACAAGGCGTCGCGGATGCCTTCGAGCTCAAGCATGCCGCGGGCTTGCACGCGGTACTTGCCTTCGAAGCCCAGCGATAGGCACAGGTACATCAGCTCCAGCATCGGCAGGTGCTTGACCGGGTTTTTCGACAGGCGATCCAGCAGCTGGAAGAACTTCTCGCCGCCGAAGGTTTCGTTGTGGAAGCTGCTAAGCAGACTCATCTGCGACCACTCGCTTTCGTTGCCCCACGGCGTGGTCACGACGGCTTCGTCGACCACGGTGCAGAGCACGTAACGCGCGGCCATCACCTGGCTGCTTTCGGCGCCGTTGTGCAGCGCCCGCACTTCAAACAGTTTCAGTCCGGCGGTCAGGCGCTCGTTGAGCGCGTACATGTCTTCGCGGGTGTCGCTGTGCTTGAGTCGCACCACTTCCGACAACAGGTCGGAGGCAGCAGCCACCAGCGAATTGAGGCTGATGTTGAACGCTTCGGCCGGGCGCAGGCGCGCGGCATAAATCATCCGTTCTTCCAGCTGTTCAAAACGCGGCGGAGCGGCGAAATCGGTCAGCGGACTCTGCGCCGGGCCGTGGCCCTGGCGGTCGAGCAGGACGGTTTTATCGTCCTGGGTATGTTCCATGTCCTTGATCATGTCGGTCAGTTCCTGATGGCCCAGAATTTCAGTTCAAGCTCGGCGAATTCGCCGGACACGTGGAACGCGAAGCCGCCGGAGCGCTCGAGTTGTGCCAGGTCTTCGGAACTGAGTTCGAGAATGAAATAGGTTTTGTTGGAGTGGAACGCGATCTGCCGCGGGGCCACCGGCAACGGTTTGACCTTGATGCCAGGCAGGTGCAGGTTGACCAGTTGGCGGATGCGCTCCACTGGGCCGACCTTGAGGTGCGCTGGCAAGCGATGGCGCAGTTCTTCGGAGTCGCAGTTGGCACTGGCGGCGAGCACGAACGAGGCCGAGCCCAGCAGTTTGTGGTCGTGCAACGGCGAGACGATGATCCCGTACTGGCGTGCTTGCAGGACCAGTTCGATGGCGTGCTGTTCGAGCACCATCGACAGTACCTGACGAATCGCTTCCATCAGTTTGCGGAAACTCGCGCCCTGGTCGCTGTGCTGGTAACGGCTGTCCAGACGCGGGCGTTTGCTGTCGCTGGAGAAGGTCGCCAGATCGCCGAGCATGGTCAGCAGCGTGCGGTACAACTCTTCCGGGTGAACCTGCTCCAGGCCGAGGTAGTGACGCAGCAGCAGTTCGGTGCGGTTGATCAGTTGCAGCATCATGAAGTCGCCGACTTCCGCGCCACCGACTTTGCCGTTGGAGCGGATGCGTTCAGCGATGGTGTCGCCCCGGTGGCCGAGCATGCTGATCACTTCTTTCAGACACGACAGCAGGTAGCTGGACGAATGCGCCTGAAGGTAGGTCGGGACGAAATCCGGGTCGAGGCTGATCACGCCGTCGGGCGTGGTGTCGAGCACTTCGCAGATCTTCAGTTTCACGTAAGCCTGGTCGCTCTGCTGCTCGCCGAGCAACAGTTTGAAGTCCGGTCGGCCGCAGCTGACCTGGCTGGCGGAATCGTCGCCGGCGTTGGAGTCGGCGACTTCCGCTTCGTACGCGGTGTAGCGCGCCAGCACGTCGGATTGCTCCGGACGACGCGACTCGATGTGGTTACCGGTGACCAGCGGCAGCGCCAGGTAGATCGGCGTGTGACCGGTGTTCGGTGGCACGTCGAGGGCCAACGGTTCGGTGTTGCCACCGAGTTCGAACAGGCTGCCGTCCGGCAGAATCCCCGAGGCCTGGCTGATCACCAGTTTGCCCATGTTGAGGAACTGCAAGTCGATGTCCAGGTTCAGGAAGCCCCAGGTGTAGCTGCCCAGTAACTGCGTGCGGGTCTTCATCTGGTGGTCGTAGTAGCGATCGTTGTGCTGGAAGTGCTGCGGGCGCAGCAGCATGCCTTCCTGCCAAATCACTTTATGGGAATTCATGATCAGTCATCCGCCTTGGCGAGCGTTTCGTTGCTGTTGCGAATACCGGCCTGGTCGAGGGTCAGATCAGCGTCGGTGACTTCCACCGGGGTGACTTGCACCGTGTAGCGCCATTTGGTTTCCGGCAGGTCACGGTAGGCGGCGAGGATGCCGACGTAGCGACTGCCCTCCTCCACGCTGAGTTTCATCTCCACGGTTTCACCTGGGCGCAGCTCGATTTCTTCGCTGGCCACCAGGTCCGGGGCCAGGGATTCCTTGGCGCGCTCGTACAGGCTGAAGAAGTCAGCGTTCTCGAACGTCACCGGATGCTTGAGTTCGAACAGACGCACAACGATCGGCGATGGACGCCCGTTGAGGTCCGGGTTCAGCTGATCGCTGGCGGTCAGCTTCAGGTTGAGTTTGGTGACGTGGGAATACGGCGACAGCGACGAGCAGCCGGCCAGCAGCACCAGGGCCGCGAGCGCTGTCAGCGTCTTGAAAAAAGCGGTCGAGCAGCGAGACATGCGCATCATCCTTGGTGGTCGGTGTGAAGGGTGGAAATCAGGCGGATCTGCTCTTCGTAGGCCTGAGCGAAGTCGCGGGCCAGCAGGCGCTCGCTCCAGTCATCGTCCTGACGCAGGGCCTGGTGATAACGACCGTAGGCTCTCCAGCGACTGCCGGACGTGGCGAGCAACGGCTTGTTGTCGCGCTCGAAACGCAGGGTCAATTGCTGTGGCGAAAAGTGTTCCAGGGTGCCGCGAACAGCGGCGCGGCTGGCCGTCAGCAAGGCCACCTGATGCGCCTGCAAATCGCGGAACGCACGGGAGATCGCCTGCTCGGCCGGCAACTGGCCCGGCTTGTTACCCTGCAACAAAATGCCCAGCGCTTCACCGGCATCGACGGCAAATTTCAGTGGGTTTTTGTTCGTGCCTTGCACGGTGGTCTGGGCCAGACGCAGTTCGTTTTTCAGTTCGCTGCGGGTGCGCAGGCTCTGCTGCAAACCGCCGACGCTTTGCTTGAGCAGGCGTGCAGCGTTCAGCGCCAGGGCTTCGCGGGCATCGTGGTCGAGACCTTTGAGGTCCACGCCCAGCGCCGCACCGAAGTGCTCCCAGAAACCTTCACTCTGACGCTCGACCGCTTTCGGTGGTGGCGCGGGTGCTGGCTCTGCCGGGGCGTTGATCAGCTCCGGCACCATCAGGCTTTCCATGTCGATGCGCGCATAGTCGGCGCGCTGACGGGTGTCCTCGATCGTCGTGCTCGGGGAGATCAGCTCGTCGATTTCCGAATACACGCGCTCTTGCTGATCGAGGGCGTTGAGCGGGTCGAGATCGAGAAACGCATCGTCCGGAATGATGCTGCCCGCTGCTTGCGGACGGCCGACTTCAACGTCGAAGGTCGCCGGGTCGCGCACCAGCCGCGCACGAATCTCGAAGTCACCCAGCACGTAGACACTGCCGTGCTCGATGCGCATCGCTTCGCCCTTGCGCAGGCGCGCGCCGCTTTCGCTGTCCTGGATACCGTTGCTGCTGGTATCGGTCAGGAAAAACGTGCCTTCGCGGTAGCTGATCAACGCGTGATGGTTGGACAGGTGACGCTTGCGGTCCGGGATGATCCAGTCGCAATCCTCGCCCCGACCGATCACGCCACCGGCCTGTTTGAAGGTCTTCTGGCACAAATCCGTGGGCACGAACTGCTTGGTGTTGAGCATTTCGAAAACCAGTTCCATGGTGATACTCCTTGCGGTCACTTGCCGCGATTGACCGCCTGCGGATCACCCAATGGGCGATAGGTGTTGTCGTTGTATTTGTAATTGCCGCTACAGCCGCCGAGGCCGCATAGAACGACGAGGGTCAGCAGGACGGCTTGCCAGTGACGAACAGGCATCAGAGGGTCTCCAGGGGTAGACAAAGTACAAAGCGCCGACCCGTTTGGGCGGCGCTGTTAGAAGCGGATGAGGTAAGTTTCGAGGCTCTAGGCAGGGACTTTGAGCCGAACACCTGTGGCGAGGGGACTTGTCCCCGTTGGGTCGCGAAGCGGCCCCAAAATTGACTATCGAGTTTATTCAGGCAAACCGCATTTACCGGACTGCGACTGCTGCGCAGCCGAACGGGGCGGTGCGACGTTTCGCTGAATCCCCTCGCCACAGGGGGCTTTCCAACCAGGGTGGTTGGGTTGCAGAAATTGGGCTCAACCATCGAAATCACCCAAATTGATATTCAGGCGTCCGAGGCGGTACAGCAGCGTGCGGCGTGGCAGTCCGAGTTCGCGGGCGGCGAGGGTCTGGTTGCCGTCGTTTTTGCGCAGGCAATCGAGCAACAGACTGCGTTCGACCTGCTCCATGCGTTCGCGCAGGTTCAGGCCGCTGCTGTCTTCCGGCATGGCTTCCATGCGCAGAGAGAAATGTTCGGCCAGCAACTCACCGCCCTCGCACAGCAGCACCGCGCGTTCGACCAGGCCTTTGAGTTCACGCACGTTGCCGGGGAAGGCATAACCGGACAGGTGATCCAGCGCCGCATCGGACCAACTCACGGCGTCCCGTTGCAAGAACGAGCAGGCCTTGTCGGCGAAGTGCCGGGCCAGGTCAAGGATGTCGCCTTCGCGCTGACGCAAGGCCGGCAACTCGATCGGGAATTGCGCGAGGCGGTAGTACAAATCCTCGCGAAATTTCCCTTCGCTGACCAGCACCGACAAATCCCGGTGCGTCGCGGCGATGATGCGCACGTCGATCTTGTGGGTGTCGTTGGAGCCCAACGGGCGGATCTCGCCTTCCTGTAGAACCCGCAACAGCTTGGCTTGCAGGGACAACGGCATGTCGCCGATTTCATCGAGCAGCAAGGTGCCGCCGTTGGCCGCGTCGAACAGCCCGGCACGGTCGCGATCAGCACCGGTGAAGGCACCCTTGCGATAGCCGAACAGTTCGCTTTCCAGCAGGTTCTCGGGGAACGCCGCGCAGTTCTGCACGATGAACGCCTGGGAACGGCGCGGGCCGCAATCGTGAATCGCCCGTGCCACCACTTCCTTGCCAGTGCCGGTTTCGCCGCGCAGCAGCACGGTATACGGGCTGTGCAGGACTTTGCTGATCAGCGAATAGGTCTGGCGCATGGCCGAACTTTTGCCGATCAAACCGTAACCGCTGGCGCTTGGGACGCTGACCTTCGCCGGTCGTGCATCACCGGTTGGCTGGCGCAAACGTTGCAGCAAATGCAGCTGACCGAGCACGAACGAACCCAGTTGCCCGAGGGAATCGGCGAAGCCTTGCAGGTCGATGTGCCGGCGACTGGCGCACAGCAGCAAGCCTTCGACGGCTTTCTGCTGATTGACCAGCGGCACACACAACAGCGACTGCCAAGGCATGGCCTGAGGCGGCAGGAAACTGGTTTCGTGCAGGCTGCCGCTCAGCTCGCTGAGACACACCACACGGTTCTGGCACAGGGCGAATTGCAGCAGTTGTTCACCGTTGTAATCCGCCGGCAGGCTCGCCGCTTCCCGGGGTTGCAGGATGCCGTTGAGGCATTCGGCGTTCATCCCCAGGCACGTGTGAGTCGCGTCCAGCAGGTACAACTGCGTCAACTCGCAACCGCTGAGCTCGGCCAACCCGCGCACGAAGTCACCCAGCAGCGCAGCACCGTCCGCCGCGCGCGACAAGCTGGCGAATTGCGCCAGCAAGGCTTCGGCATAGACCAGTGGTTGCGGCACTTGAGTGAACATCACACCCACCTCAGACGAACTCGCACGTCACACTGGCGTTGCCGTCGAGTGTCGCGTGGACACGCTTGAGGCTTTCGCCCGTGGCCATCGCATCGAGCAAGCGATCGGCCACCAGCGGCAGCACGTGCAGGTCGAGCAAATGGTCAATGAGGCGCGCGCCGCTGTCGCTTTGGGTGCAACGTTCGGCCAGGTGATCGACGAGGTTTTGGCAGTAAGTGAAATCCAGCTGACGACGGTTCAGGCGCTCGCCCAGACGGCCGAGTTTGATTTCGATCAGTTCGCGCAGCACCGGGCCACCG
This sequence comes from Pseudomonas sp. LS2P72, assembly GCF_054897865.1. Lineage (NCBI taxonomy): Bacteria > Pseudomonadati > Pseudomonadota > Gammaproteobacteria > Pseudomonadales > Pseudomonadaceae > Pseudomonas > Pseudomonas sp. LS2P72. The sequence continues at coordinate 676,521 of NZ_CM142708.1, read as the reverse complement.
ACCGGGTAGTAAGGCACCACACGCATGCGCGCCAGCAGCGCCGGTTTGAAGTGTTTGCTCAGCACTGGGCGGATGGTTTCTTCGAGTACTTCGGCCGACGGTCGCGCGCCGTTTTCACAGAGCTCGGCGATGCGGTCACTGCCCAGGTTCGAAGTCATCAGGATCAGCGTGTTGCGGAAGTCGATCTCGCGCCCTTCCCCATCGTTGGCCACGCCTTTGTCGAAGATTTGGTAGAACAGGTTCAGCACGTCCGGGTCGGCTTTCTCGACTTCATCGAGCAGCACCACCGAGTACGGTTTCTGCCGCACGGCTTCGGTAAGCATGCCGCCCTCGCCGTAACCGACGTAGCCCGGCGGCGCACCGATCAGGCGCGAGACGGTGTGTTTTTCCTGGAACTCGGACATGTTGATGGTGGTGATGAAACGATCACCGCCGTACAGCAAGTCCGCCAGGGCCAGCGCAGTTTCGGTCTTGCCGACGCCACTCGGGCCGACCAGCAGGAACACGCCGACCGGTGCATCAGGTTTGTTCAGGCCGGCAGCGGTGGCGCGCATCGATCGATCCAGTGCGTGAACGGCTTGTTCCTGACCACGGATGCGCGTGCGCAAGTCGGTGGCGAAGCTCGCGACCTTGGCGTTGTGTTCGCGGGCCAGTTGCGCCAATGGCACGCCGGTCCAGGCGCTGATCACTTCGGCCACCAGACGCGGGCAGACTTCGAAACTCACCAGACGTTCTTTAGTCTGAAGTTCGGTCAGCGCTTTGTGTGTTTCGTTGAGTGCGCTTTCCAGCGTTTCGACGCTTTGCGCTTCGTTCACCGGCAGCGTTTCGATCACGGTGCCTTCGGCATCTTCTTCAACCGTGACAGTGGGCTCGACTGCGGCAGCTTCGCGGGCCTTGGCCAGTTGCTGACGCAGGTCCAGCAGGCGCTCGGCCAGTTCTTTCTGTTCAGTCCACAGCGCTTCGAGGGTGACCATTTCATCTTCGGCTTCGGCCAGACGATCTTCCAAAGCGTCCAGCGCTTCGTGATCGATCAGCAGACCGGCCTCGGCATCACGGCGCAACGCCTGACGCTGACGGCCACCTTCAGCCAGTTCGCCACGCAGGCGTTCGAGGCTTTCCGGGGCCGCGGCGAGGCTGATGCGTACGCGGGCGCACGCGGTGTCGAGCACATCAACCGCTTTGTCCGGCAGTTGACGACCGGCCAGGTAACGGGCGGACAACTCGGCCGCCGCAACCACCGCGTCATCGCGCAAGTAGATGCCGTGGCTCTTCTCGTAGACCTGGGCCAGGCCACGCAAGATGGTCACCGCTTCGCTGACGGTCGGTTCGTGCAGTTGCACCGGTTGGAAACGACGGGCCAGGGCCGGGTCTTTTTCGAAGTACTTCTTGTACTCCGCCCAGGTGGTGGCGGCGATGGTGCGCAACTCGCCACGGGCCAAAGCGGGCTTGAGCAGGTTGGCCGCGTCGGAACCACCGGCATTGCCGCCCGCGCCGATCAGTGTATGAGCTTCGTCGATGAACAGGATGATCGGTTTCGGCGAGGCTTTGACTTCGTCGATCACACCTTTGAGTCGACGTTCGAATTCACCTTTGACGCTGGCGCCGGCCTGCAACAGGCCCATGTCCAGCGACAGCAATTCAACGCCTTTCAACACTTGCGGCACTTCACCGGCCGCGATGCGTGAGGCCAAGCCTTCGACGATGGCGGTTTTACCGACGCCGGCTTCACCGACCACGATCGGATTGTTCTTGCGGCGACGGGCGAGGATGTCGACCATCTGCCGGATCGCGCCATCGCGGCACAGCACCGGGTCGAGTTTGCCGTCGCGGGCCTGTTGAGTCAGGTTGTGGGTGAAGCGCTGCAGCAGCGATTCGCCCGGCACGGCGGGTTTACCGGTGGCCGGTTGTTCTTTCTGCGACAGGGCGAATTCTTTCAGGCGCTCGATGTTCAGTTTGGCCAGCAATGATTGGTAGCGGCTGCCGGCGTAGCGCATCGGGTTGCGCAACAGTGCGAGGATCAACGCGGCTTGCTCGACCTGGCTCTGGCCCAGTTCAAGGTTGGCCACCAGCAACGCGTCTTGCAGCCACTGCACCAGTTCCGGGGCGAACACCGGGTTGCGCGAAGCGCTGTGCTCGACCCGCGATTGCAACGCGGCGCTCAGCTCACCGGCATCCACTTCGGCGTCTTGCAGCGCGCGTGCGAGCAAGCCTTGCGGGCGCTCCAGCAAGCCCAGCAGCAAGTCTTCGACGAGGATCTTGCTGCCGCCACGGGCGACGCAGCGTTCGGCCGAACTTTCCAGGTCACGACGGGTTTCGGCGTCCAGCGCCTGGATAAGTTGTTGCAGGTCTACGTTGATCATTGGTCATCTGTCCTTAATGAGTTTTGCTGCCCAGGGTCACCACGCCGTCCGCTTTTTCGCGGCCGAGCCAACTGGTCCATCCCAGGCGACAGGCGTTTTGCTCACCGATGCGCAGTTCGCGGATTTCTTCCTGGCGCAGCACCAGGCGAATGTCGTAATCGAGTGGGTCACGCAGGGTGAACCGCACCAGCGCGCAGAGCGGCTGGTAGCCGAAACCGATTGGCAGGAATTCGTGGAAGCGTTGCCAGTCGAGCTCGCGGATGTGAATGCGGAACTTGCCGCTGCGGTCGCGCACGTGTTCGCCCAGCACCAGGTCTTCGCCGAGCAGGCTGTTGGCGCGGCCCAAGCGATTGCGCTGCTCGTCGAGGATTTCGACGCGACGCTCGATGCACTGCTCGATGGTCAGTTCGGCGTGTTTGAAGTAGTAACGCAGCACCGCTTCGATCAGCGCCGCCGAGTGCGCCCGCAAGCTGAGCAAGCCGAGGTACGGCAGCAGGCGTTTCCAGTTCAGTTCCTGGGCTCGGCGGATCTCTTCGCCACCGAGGCCGATCAACGCAAACAGCTGCGAAGAAAACGGGTCGAGGGCGCCGCTCTGGAAGCTTGCGCGGTAGCGGTATTTTTTCCAGATCGGCAGCATCAGCCGTTGCAGGCGATGGTGAAACAGGTCGAGGAAGTTGCGGGTCGGGTTGCCGTCTTCGCTGTCGCCCAGGGCCTGTTCGCCGTAGAACGCCGGCAGCGGCGATCCGGAACCGACCAGGCCGATCAGGTTGAAACGCAGACGCGCGCGCATCTGTCCGTGTTCTTCAAAAAACTCCACGCGATCGACGTCACTGCCGGGGAAACCCAGGCTCGGATTGGCCTGGAATTCCAGCTGGTCATACAGATCGTCTTCGCTCAGGTACGGGTGCGCCTCGCGCAGCCGGTCAACCACCAGCAGCACGGCCTGAAACAGCGAGTACTCGCGTATTACCCGGGTCAGCCCGCTTAAAGCAGGGGTTGCAGACCCATACGTGGTGTCCATTGGTACACCTCTCCCTGTGTGCTTTTTACCCGCAGCTCGTGGTACGAATTGAGACTGGCGTAAAGCGCGAAAAACTCGTTAAGAACTGAAGCGAAAACGAACAGGTCGCCCTCACCGATATACCCTTCCGGGTCGATGGTCAGCTCGGTGCGCAACCCGCGTACCGGCAACCCTCGGTGCAAGCGGTCGACGTGTTGGTGTTTGATCGACTTGAGCCCGCCCAGCAGGCGCTTGCTGACTTTTTCAGCGTGTTGGTCGTAGTAGCGCGGCAAGTCGTAGGTTTCGAGAATTACCTTCAACGCATTGACGTCCGCCAGCGACAGATAGTTAAGCGACATGTTGCTGATCAGCTTCCAGAGGAAGTCACGGTTCAGCGGCGGCGCATAACTGGGCGTGGCCGGGGTGATGTTGCGGAAACTGAGAAACTCCGGCGTCTCTTCGCAGGCCATGCAGATGTCGCCGAGCTTGAGCTTGCGCGGCAGGTTCTGGTTGGTGCACATCAGCTCGATCGACAGGGTTTCATGGGCTTCGGTGTGGCGGATGCCGAAGCTCAGATACGTGTCGAGGCCGTCGTGCAACGAGGACGAACGCTGGCGAATGCTGTAGTGCGGACGGCTGTTGGGCACGTCGAAACTTGGATCGTGCTCGAACGATTCGAACGGCACGTACTCCTGATAACCGAGGCCGCCGGGCTTCCAGCCGGTGACGGTTTCCACCGAAAACACACCGCAGTTTTCCAGGTCGTATTCGGCGGGCAGCAGCAGGTATTCGTCCTGTTTTCCATCGAGGCGGATCGGCAACGCATCGTGCTTGAACAGGTTGACGATGGGCGTGCAGTAGAGCTTCACGTTGTCCAGCGTCGGACGCATCCGCATGATGCCGCTCTTGCGAATATCGAAGCGCAACTCGAGGCCGCGCATCTGCTTCAGCGTGTCTTCCGGCAGGGCTTTGAGCAGGTCCAGACCGTTGACATCGACGAACAGGAATTTGTCCTGGAAGGCGAAATATTCCTGCAAGTAGCGGTAGCCACGGAAGGTGTTCAGCGGATACGGGATCAACGCCTCTTCTTCGGCAAACCCCACCGGTTGCACACGGTCGCCCGGCATCTTGAACGCCATCGGCATGCCGTTGACGCCATTAATGGGTTTGCCGGCGCCGTCCAGCGGGATCAGCTCGATGCCTTCCAGGTTGCGCAACAGGCTCAGGTAAAGCATCTGGCTGATGTAGCGCTCACCGGCGAAGTGCAGACGCAGACGGCTCAGTTCCAGTTCACCGAGGTGACCGTCAGCGCTCATCTCCAGGCGCAGGCTCAACAGCGAACCATCGCCTTTCACCGAATACGTCAGTGCAGCCAGATCCAGCGGCAAAACTTCGGTCGGGTAGCAGGTACGGAAACGGCAACGCACGTCATCGATCGGCACACTCTCGACCGGCGTGTCGCGCTCGACCATCAACGCAGGCCCCGAGCGCTTCAACGGATCGAACTGCAAAATGCTGAACGCCGGCAGCGGGCGCATGTAGTTGGGCCACAGCAGATGCATCAGCGAGTGGCTGAGCTCGGGTAATTCGTCGTCGAGCTTCTGACGCAGGCGGCCGGTAAGGAACGCAAAGCCCTCCAACAACCGCTCCACGTCAGGATCTCGCCCGGCCTGACCCAGGAAAGGCGCCAGCGCCGGGCTACGCTCGGCGAATCGACGACCTAACTGTCGAAGTGCGGTGAGTTCACTTTGGTAGTAGTGGTTAAACGACATGGAGGGAGTGCCTGGCTTGAGGTTCGAATGAGTGCGGGATGTACTTTCGTGCAGTGTTCATGTTCATGCAGGCGATTGATTGAGGAAGTAACTGCCGACGCCATGCATCATCACGAAGCCCATCAACGTAATGAACACCAGCATGCGATATGCCTTCGAATTCCAGCTTCTCGGAAACAGGCCTATCAGAGCAAGAATCAAAGCCAATAAGGCAAAGCTTCCAAATAAGTCGCTATCGGCCAAGCCCGCTAGATACATTTCCAACTCTGAATTCATAATGTATTGCCCAGACCCAGCCTTAAAACTTCAGTTAAACAATCAAGTGCTAAAACTTAATCAGCCACGGTTAAGCTGGCGGCAAATTGGCGTAATAACTCCCTACCAACTCGATTACCGGAATCGACATCAAACAAATAAATGTCAACACCCTGTGCATCCAGTTATTGCGAATTCTTGATGAGAGCCCACTGATCGCCAGTAGCAAACATAACAATGCCAGACAGCCGAAAAACAGACTATCAGCAACAACTCCAAGGTAAACATCAAAGTCCATATCACTCATCCTTATCTGTGAAAGGCCACCGCATCACATTGGTTTCCCGCACATGCCGTTAAATTCAAGAATATTCCAACGGAACAAGTCAAAATTCTTCAAATCAAAAAATGAGACAGCCCCATTTTTTTAAAAATGAGAAACTGTTCGATCCACAGGTGTCCCGCTCGCCAAACTGCAGGTGCGACTAAAAACATCTTCAGTGCCTCTCGGAAAACAGAGAAAGTTTGCGCACCACCTTAAAAAGAAAAATAGTAACAACCGAAAAGAATATTCCAACAACTAAAACATAAGGGGTATAAGCCAACCACAAAAACATCATTCCCAAACCAGCAAGCCTGCCAAATATCAAACATCCAACGCCGTACAAAATCCAGGGAACACCATAAAACGGAATAAAAATTACTGGGGCCCACCTCGCGAGACGCAAAACTTCCAGCTCGGTTTTTTTAGAAATCACCCGTGAAGAAAAAATTGCAAACAAAACATATGCTGCCAGTCCAAAACCGAGCACATAAAGAAGTATGAACTGCTCCAACCCACCTTGTAGCGGTTTGGAAAAGTAGAAAGCATCAAGCATCAGCAGAATCGGCAGCAAAATCGCCGGCGCCCAGATAGCCACTTTGAAATAACTCGTATACGTCATTTCAACGTCGACTCGGTGTTGAAGTCCGGCATAGGCTCCTCCCAAATGCCCATCCAACGGCCATCGTTGGGGCTTAGTTTGATGAAAAAGTCGTTCCACTCCTCAATCGGCCGCATTTCCAGCTGTTCCTTTTTTAGCTTCCGCCTTCTCATCTCATTTCCCAGCTTCTCTTTGAAGTTGCCCTCATCATCAACCTCAATGCGAATAGCCGAAGAAATCATTGGATACTTCTTATCACCAAACAAGGCAACAAGGGCCGCAGCCTTTCGAACATGCACGCCGAGAAAGATAGACTTTCCAGACGAATCAGAAATAAACGCCTCACAATTAGGAAAGCCATCACCGGTGATATACGTTACGACATCCAAATGCTTAGCGACTCGATCGAGTGTCATTATAATTTTGTAACTGACATCTAGACTCGGCACGAATGTCATACCTGTGAGTTTCTTAGTTTCTGCAGAAAACGGAAATGCGTGGTTTTCACCCGCGTAACCACCGTCTACCCACACCGTAGTAACCGCACCCTTCTCAGTTTTAATTGACGGCCAGCTTCCACCTTTCGGCTTCAACTCTGCATCATAGTGAGTATGCTCAGCACCCGCTTTTCCGGAGTCATTCGACTCCGTTTGCGTATCAGTAACTTCGTTCGTTGCCAGCTTTACAAAAAACTTATGCCATACACGTGAAGTTATTAGCGTTCCCTGAACACCAGACAGCCCGCTGGGCTTTAACGAAAAGCCGCGCGCATCCCCTTCAAAATTAAAGCCGCTCCAGCCAAATGTTTTCCCCGGATGAAACGACCTGACGTTGAACTCATACGTTGATAGCTTCGCTAGTTTTACGGTCGCGACTTGTCCGTCACGATTAGTCGAAGGGGTTGAGGAAGCTTGAGCCAAAGGCGTCGCATTAGACATTCGCAACACCTGCTGGAGTGAGAAGAGAGACTTTAAGTATCTGAGAAGCTTTGCCAGTACTGACAGCTTTGGTATGGCCGTTGGCGTCTGTTACCCCTTCATAGACTTCACCCGACTCGGTTTCTAATCGGTAGCCATAATTTGCAACTGGATTCCCCTCTTCATCCCGCAACACAAAAAAATCGTTGAAGTAACCTGGCATTGGAACAGGAGGCACAAACGGCACCGGCGAATGCGAATTCCCGATAATCACCGTCCCGGACCCGGCCGTAACCTTGTTGCCATGAGTCCCGACGGAATCCACCGTTGCCGCCGGTTTCCCGTTAATCAAAACCGTCGTCGCCAACCCGCCCGACATCGCACCACCACACGCCGAGGCATCGCCTTGGCGGGCGGCCGCGAGGCCGTCGAAGAAGACGTCGCCGGAGCCGGCGGCGATCGGGTTGGTGCCGTGGCCGGGGAGCGGGCAAGCGGTGGGGTCGGTGACGCGTGCTGCGGGTTTGCCGGACATACGAATCTCCTTAGTTGACCTTGACTTGACCGCTGCCATCCAGGCGCGCGGCGAAACTGACCTGACGCTTGAAACCATCAACTTCCAGCAAGCCTTCGATGCTGAAGGACAGGCGAAGCTGATCGTGGTCACGCGGCAGGGAAATGACACGCACATTGCTCAGGCGTGGCTCGTAGGCTTCGATGAAATTTTCGATGGCCAAACGGGCCTGACTCAGGGAGTCGTGCAGGCTCAGACGCATGTCATTGAGATCGGGTAGCCCGTAATCGGACAGCGTTTGCACGCTGCCCGCACGGGTGCTGAGCATCTTGGCCAGATGGGCAGCCACGGACGCCATGGCGGAGACCTCGCGGCTCCAGCCGACGCGTTTGTCCGCGTCGCCACCCAGGCGTTCGAAAAGGCTGCCGTATCCAGTCATGAGTTAGCTCCGCTTACTCTTTGTCCAGCTTGCCAACCAGCGACAGGGTGAAATCGGCACCCATGTACTTGAAGTGTGGGCGCACGTTCAGGCTGACGCGGTACCAGCCAGGCTCGCCTTCAACATCGCTGACGATGATCTGGGCAGCGCGCAGTGGACGACGGCCACGTACTTCGGCGCTTGGGTTTTCCTGGTCGGCCACGTACTGGCGGATCCACTTGTTCAGTTCCAGCTCGAGGTCGGTGCGTTCTTTCCACGAACCAAGTTGCTCGCGCTGCAGCACTTTCAAGTAGTGAGCCAGGCGGTTGACGATCATCATGTACGGCAGTTGGGTGCCGAGCTTGTAGTTCAGCTCTGCTGCCTTGCCTTCTGCGCTGATGCCGAAGAACTTCGGCTTCTGCACCGAGCTTGCGGAGAAGAACGCCGCGTTGTCGGAGCCTTTACGCATGGTCAGGGAGATGAAGCCTTCCTCGGCCAGTTCGTATTCACGACGGTCGCTAACCAGAACCTCGGTAGGAATCTTGGTTTCGATTTCGCCCATGCTTTCGAAGTGGTGCAACGGCAGGTCTTCAACCGCGCCACCGCTCTGCGGGCCGATGATGTTCGGGCACCAGCGGAATTTGGCGAAGCTGTCGGTCAGCTTGGTACCGAACGCGTAGGCAGTGTTGCCCCACAGGTAGTGCTCGTGGCTGTTGGCGACGGTTTCTTTGTACACGAACGATTTGACCGGGTTTTCTTCCGGGTCGTACGGGTTACGCAGCAGGAAACGCGGCACGGTCAGGCCAACGTAACGGGAGTCTTCCGACTGGCGGAAGCTCTGCCATTTGGCGAATTGCGGGCCTTCGAAGTGATCTTTCAGATCCTTCAGGTCCGGCAGGCCGGTGAAGCTTTCCAGGCCGAAGAATTTCGGGCCGGCTGCTGCAATGAACGGTGCGTGCGACATGCAGGCAACGCTGGACACGTACTGCATCAGTTTCACGTCCGGCGAGCTTGGGGACATGAAGTAGTTGGCGATGATCGCGCCAACCGGCTGACCACCGAACTGACCGTATTCAGCGGTGTAGATGTGCTTGTACAGGCCAGCCTGCATCACTTCCGGCGAATCTTCGAAATCGTCCAGCAGGTCTTCTTTGGAGACGTTGAGGATTTCGATCTTGATGTTTTCGCGGAAGTTGGTGCGGTCGACCAGCAACTGCAGGCCACGCCACGACGATTCCAGGGACTGGAAGGCCGGGTGGTGCAGGATTTCGTCCATCTGGCGGCTGAGCTTGGCATCGATCTCGGCGATCATGCGGTCAACCATGGCCTTCTTGACTGGTTCACCGTTGTTCTGCGGCTTGAGCAGCTCTTCGATGAAGGCCGACACACCGCGTTTGGCGATGTCGTAGGCTTCGTCGTCCGGCGTCAGGCGGGTTTCGGCGATGATGCTGTCGAGAATGCTGTATTCGCCGTTCTCTTTGCTCTTTTGCTGTGCTGCGCTAGTGCTCATTGTGTTGGCTTCCTTGGCTGATGGAGACTCAGGCGTCCTGGGCTGCGGCGTTCAAGCCCAACTCACCCAGTACGCGACCGCGGGATTCGTCGTCGGCGAGCACGCCTTCGATGGCTTTGCGGAACGCAGGCGCGTTACCCAGCGGGCCTTTGAGGGCCACCAGCGCGTCGCGCAGTTCCATCAGTTTTTTCAGCTCAGGCACTTGCTCGACCAGGCTGGCCGGGTTGAAGTCCTTCATCGAGTTGACGCGCAGTTTCACGGCCAATTCTTCAGTGTCGCCTTCTTCCTGAAGACGGTTCGGTACGCTCAACGTCAGCTGCAGCTCTTGCTTGGCCAGCACTTCGTCGAAGGTCATCTTGTCGATGCTGATCGGCTTGCGATCTTCGACTTTACGTTCGTCCTTGCGGTGGGTGTAATCACCGATTGCCAGTAGTTTCAACGGCAGTTCGATCTCTTCCTGAGCACCACCGGTGGCAGGTTTGAAAGTGACGTTGATGCGTTCCTTGGGGGCTACCGAGCCTTCTTTGGCCATGGCTATTCTCCTTGCGGTTGTGGCCCTGGGGCCTATTCGAGTACCACTTCGAGATCGAGGTGGCACAGCCTGCGATAAATCTCTTCCTTGCGTTCACGTACGGCATGGTTCTGCGGTAACAACTCGCAGCAGCTATGCAGTAAATGCAGCACTTCCAGCGCAAGATCGGGCTCCCAGGCGTTCAGGCCTGAGTCCTGTAATGTTTGGTCCAGAGTTTCGAGTTGGGTCTTGGCCAGTTCGTATTTCTTGGCCATGAAGCACAGCCGCGCGAGGGCGAACTGCCAGAAGAATCGGACGCGTCCGCCGTGGGCGCTTTGCAGGCCTTGCTTGAGGATCTGCACGGCGGCCTTGAGGCCATCCTTGCGCAGGATCGGCAAGACTTCTTCCAGGGCCACTTCCCAGGCCGGCTGGCTGTCGGCGGCTTCGACCTTGCGCGGCGCACTGGCGCTTTGCAGGTGCGGCATGACGTGGGCGCTGACCCAGGCGCGGGTCGCCGGATCGGCAAACGGGGCGCCGTCATGGAAACGCAATTCGATGATGCCGGGCAGGCGCTGAATCAAAAGCGCGAAGTGGATTTCCACTTCGCGCATAGCCATCTCGGCGTTGAGCCCCTGGAGGCACTCCCAAACCATTCGCTGGCCATCGAACCAGAACGGCGCCTTCGCCAGGCTCGCCTCCAGTTCCACCAGCAGGTCAGCGTATTTGGCCTGGTCGTAACGGTCCTGATAGGTCTTGAGCTTGTCGGCTGGCAACCCGCGCAGCACGGTGATCTGCTCGGCGTTGCGCTCGGGCACCGCGTCGATGGGCAACCACAACAGTGTGCGATTGAGGCGCAAGGCGCGCAGGTCGGTGGCTTTCTGCTTGAGCCACCAGGCACACAGCGGACGGGCGTTTTCCTGCTGGGCGCGCAGGGCTTTATGGGCTTCTTTCTCGTTATCGATCGGTGCGCCAGGGGTGAACAGTTGCGTGGCGGCTTGTTTGACCTGAGCCACCGCCGCGCCGACGACGCCAGGTTCCGGCTGATTGTCGGCGGCGCGCTGAACCATGTTTTTCAAGCGGCGGGAGATCGGCAGCAGCAACGGCGCATCGTCGCCCAAGTGCTCGGTGCAAGCGGCATCGAGACCTTCAAGGTGTTCGACCAACCGCCGGAACATCGGCAACTGCTCTTTGATCGCGACGTTTTCGGTCAGCACCTGCTCGAGACGCGGCACCAGCCAACTGATCGCAGCGGAGCGGGTACGGGCCTTGTTCGGGTGGACTTCGGCCCAGTGGCTTTCGCACAGGTAGTGCAGCAAACCGAGGCCGGCGAGCAGGCCTTGAAAGGATTCGCGCTGGTACAAAGCCCAGGTCAGCCAGGCGCCGACGCGCAAATCCTTGGATTGGGTGCGCAGCAGGTTTTCACTGTTTTCGCGGATTTTCAGCCAGTCGATCTGACCGCTTTCGTGCATGGATTGGGCTTTGCCCAGCTCGCTTTCCAGTGCCTCATATTCGCTCGAAAAGCGAACGTCCTCGCCCGCGAAATTCTCTTTGGAAACAGAGGCTTTTGCGAGTTCGAGGTAATGAGCGGAAAGTTTGCTTGAGTAGGACATCCATGGCCTTTAATTAGGATTGCAGTCATACGTCTATTGGAATTCCAACGACGCGAGACAGAATCAAAGAGCTGCGATGAGTCTCATCCAATTGAGTTCGTGCTCTTTCAAGTGCGCGCATCGTACTCACGATGATGGCCACTAGCAAGCATCTGGTTAAACAACAAGACGAAGCGTCTCTATTGCACGTAGGTGAATTCCTTATATATCGCAAGGGATTCCCTGATATCAGCTTAATGTTTTCTCACCTGACGTATCGATCGGAAAGCACCGACTTAGAGCCATCACCGTCACTCACCCGCGGGCGCTGTCGATTGAATCGCTGCGACGCATCTGAATCATGACAAAAACAAAAATTATTAAATGTAGGATGATTCCGAAAGGCACTGTCATCTTTCAATAAATTGGAGCGACAACAGCCCGCATGAAGGGTGCCACTATAGTGATGGCACTCCATACACAGAACAAAGTTCTACTTTGGAAGTTTCGGTATCGCGGAAATTTCATATCGGGTTTTAAGGAGTGCCAACATTTCCGATGGTTGAACAACGCTCGACGGCGTTTGTTTAAAACGCCTCAAGGTTACTTCCTGCAAGCTACAACACCTTGCGCCGTTGCCTACGGCTACGCCAGAATCCGCCGGCTTGTGCGCCTTGGGGGCGGTCGGTAACTTGGTTCCTGTCACTGCCCATCAGTGATCGGGTTTAGCAGCCCGTTTTGACGAAGCGCATCTGCATCCAGACAGTCAGGTCATTTCATGCCTGCACTTTATGGTAGCTGTGCGCAGGGCGCCCTCGGGCGCGCCGGATTCGTCTCCACCGGTCTGCTAACCTGCGCACAGCTGCCACCCTGCGTTTAGCAGCGATTCGGTGACGGCTCCACGTTGTTGGAGAATTGAATATGTTCAAGGTCACACCCAACCCGCCAGACACCGATCCGGTCTCTCCCTACGAAAGCCCCGATTCAAACAAACTCAACGAAGCCGCCGAGCGCGCACTCGACCATCACTTCCCGCCAGCCGACCCCAAACCACCAAAACGCAACGGCCAGCTCTTCAGCGTCTGCTCGGGCATCCACCCTGAAACCCTGCTCGCCAATGCCTCGGAAGATCTGCTGTCCATCAGCGCCATCGCCGCCAACCTCGCCGACGATGTGGACGGTTCCCGTCGCTCCGTAGCCTTGGCGCTCAGCCGCATGGCTGACGGCGTGCATTTGTTGGTGGAGCGAACGCTGGATCATCTGGATGAACCCGAGATGGCGGCGATTTTCGCCAAGCAACAAACCCGCGTCACCTAATCCGCCACCCACAAAAAAATGGGCACCCAACCTCGTTGGCGTGCCCATTTTTTATCCCGCTCACCCGCTACGCGGGAAGTCGGTGCGTGTTACGGATTAACGCTGTCTTTCAACGATTTGCCTGGCTTGAACGCAACAGTGTTGCTGGCCTTGATTTTGACGGGCTCACCGGTTTGCGGGTTTTTGCCGGTGCGGGCACCGCGGTGGCGTTGCAGGAAGGTACCGAAGCCCACCAGCGTGACGCTGTCCTTGCGGTGCAGAGCGCCGGTGATTTCTTCGAGAACGGCGTTGAGAACGCGGTTGGCCTGCTCTTTGGTGAGGTCTGCTTTTTCAGCAATTGCAGCGGCGAGTTCTGGTTTACGCATTAGTGAAGCCCCTTTGACGGTTTTTTGTTGTTATGTCCGTGCTGTTCTCGTTGGAACAGCGCCCAAAGCGCCGCAGGTGCTCTACTCTGCGGCAGACGGGAGTGAGGATGGCACGCAGCGAAGAGCCGCGCCAGTCTCGGCGCGACCTTTGTAAGGGCAAAAGAGGGGTGATTCCGACAGAACGACCGGTATTTACGCCAGCAGCGCCGGAAGCTCTTTGTTCAGGGCCAGTTTTTCCATCACCGCCGCGCCTGTCAGGGCATAACCCAGCAGTTTGCCGCTGGCATCGCGGCACAATACCTTGATGTCCGCGCCCTGCCCTTCGACTGTCCAGACGCCCTCCAAACCCCGTGGCGGCGGTGAAACCACCAAGGGGCAGACCGGCGTTTTAACGGTGATGGGCATCGGGCCATAACTGACCGCCGTCGGGTTTCCGGCGAGGGTCTGGGCCAGCGCTCTCGCACAGCTCATGAGGGGCATCACGTACAACAGATTCAGCCCATCGACTTCGGCGCAGTCGCCCAAGGCATAGATATTGGCGTGGGAAGTTTTCAGGTGTCGATCGACCACCACGCCGCGATTGACCTGCACACCGGCCGCCGCCGCCAGGTCGATGCGCGGACGCAGACCAATGGCTGACACCACCACATCGCAAGGGATCACCTGGCCATCGGACAGATGCGCTTCCAGTCCGTCAGCAACGCGCTGCAAGCGATTGAGCACCGGCCCGAGGTGGAAGCGTGCGCCCAGGCTTTCCAGCCCGGCCTGGACCGCAGCGGCTGCCGCCGGGTGAAGCAACGTCGGCATCACCTGCTCGCACGGTGCAACCAGTTGCACCTCGTAGCCGCCAAGGATCAGGTCGTTGGCGAACTCGCAGCCGATCAGGCCGGCGCCGAGCAGCAACACCCGACGTTTGCCGGCCGCCGCTGCGCGAAAACGTGCGTAATCTTCCAGATCGTTGATCGGGAAAACTGCGTCAGCCGCGTCGCCTTCGATCGGCACTCGCACGGTTTCCGCGCCCCAGGCAAGGATCAGGTCACGGTAAAACACCGCTTCCTCACCGATCCACAATCGCTTGTGGCCTGGGTCGATGCCGCTGATGCGCGTGTGCGTACGTACTTCGGCCTTCAACTGCTCGGCCATGGTGCCGGGTTCGGCCATGCTCAGGCCGTCAGCGTCTTTGTTTTTGCCGAAGCCAGTGGAGAGCATCGGCTTGGAGTAGGAGCGCCCGTCATCTGCAGTAATCAGCAGCAGCGGGGTTTCGCCATCGAGTTTGCGAAACTCCCGGGCCAGGTTGTAGCCCGCCAGCCCGGTGCCGACGATCACGACAGGTGCGTTCATTCCTTACTCCTCTAATTGTTTTAAGCAGCGATTTCGATCATTTCGAAATCCATTTTGCCCACGCCGCAGTCCGGACACAGCCAGTCTTCCGGCACGTCTTGCCACAGTGTGCCCGGCGCAATGCCGTCGTCCGGCCAGCCTTCGGCTTCGTTATAGATCAGGCCACAGACCACACATTGCCACTTTTTCATTTGATTCATCCTCAGGATTCAGGCTTTTGCCGGCGCGAACGGTCGATGGTTGGAGCGCTGCCGTCCGGCTCAGCGCGTTTTGTACTGATCAGGCCCGGCAGATGCAAGCCTGTTCGACGCAATGGCCGGCCGGATCAATCAAAATCGCAGGCTGACATGGTAAGCTCGCCGCCTCATTTGCTGCCAATAATGACCCACTGTGCCGCACTCAAAATCCCCTGCCGCGACCACCCTTTGGCTCCCTCGAAGCCAACTGACGCCCCTCCCCGACACGTCTACGCTCGACTGGCTGTTCGACGAAGGCTCTTTGACCCGACGGCTGATCCGTTTGTCAAATGACGGTTTCAGCATCACTCCACTCTTCGAAGGCTGGCAACCGCTGCGCGCCGACGAATGTACCGCGCTGGACCTGGCCGAAGGCAGCGAAGGCTGGGTTCGCGAGGTGTATCTGCGCGGCCACGGCGAAGCCTGGGTATTTGCGCGCAGCGTGGCGGCGCGCAGTGCGTTGCAGGGCGACGGTCTGCACATGGACGAGTTGGGCAGCCGCTCCCTGGGCGAATTGCTGTTTTGCGATCAGGCGTTCCAGCGCCGCGCCATTGAGGTTTGTCACTATCCTCAGGAATGGCTGCCGATGGAGTCCCGGGCACCTGAACTGTGGGGCCGCCGTTCGCGTTTCGACCGCGGGGCCTTGAGCGTGCTGGTGGCCGAAATTTTCTTGCCGACCTTGTGGAACGCTACCCGCGCCCATCCGGAGAATTGCTGATGTACCAGAGCCTGCTCAAGTCCCTGAATCGCTTGAATCCACGGGCCTGGGATTTCATTCAGCTGACCCGCATGGACAAACCGATCGGCATTTACCTGCTGTTGTGGCCGACGCTGTGGGCACTGTGGATTGCCGGCAAAGGTTCACCGTCATTGGCCAACGTGGTGATTTTCGTCCTCGGTGTAGTACTGACCCGCGCTGGCGGCTGCGTAATTAACGACTGGGCGGACCGCAAGGTCGACGGCTACGTGAAACGCACCGAACAGCGGCCATTGGTGAGCGGCAAGATCAGTTCCAAAGAAGCGCTGGTGTTCTTCGCGTTGCTGATGGGCGTGAGTTTCCTGCTGGTGTTGTGTACCAATGCGGCAACGGTCTGGCTGTCGTTCGGTGGCTTGGCGCTGGCCTTCACTTACCCGTTCATGAAGCGCTACACCTATTACCCGCAAGTGGTGTTGGGCGCGGCGTTCTCCTGGGGGATGCCAATGGCGTTCACCGCCGAGACCGGTGAACTGCCGGCAGCGGCTTGGTTGCTGTGGATCGCTAACTTGCTGTGGACGGTGGGCTACGACACTTATTACGCGATGACTGATCGCGACGACGACTTGACGATCGGCGTGAAATCCACGGCGATTCTGTTTGGCGAGGCGGATCGGGTGATCATCCTGACGCTGCAAGGGTTGGCGCTGGGTTGCTTGCTGCTGGCCGGGTCGAAATTCGAGCTCGGTGGCTGGTTCCACCTCGGATTGCTGGCGGCGGCGGGCTGTTTTGCGTGGGAGTTCTGGTACACCCGCGGCAAGGACCGGATGCGCTGCTTCAAGGCGTTTCTGCACAACCATTGGGCCGGGCTGGCGATTTTCGTGGGGATTGTGCTGGATTACGGGTTGCGTTGAATCAAATCTGCCCCCGGCATGGGGGCAGGTTTGTGGTTTCTGGACTCGCTTACTTCTTCGGTCCGGTATTGGTGATGACGTGCCAGACATCTTTCATGCCGTCACCTTTCATTTCTCCAGGCTTTTCGTCCTTCACAAAGGTGTACAGCGGCTTGCCGTCGTAAGCGTATTGCATCATGCCGTCATCACGCTTAATAACGCTCCATTTGCCCTCGGCCTTGGCACCCGCCGGAGCCATCATTGGCGGCCAGTTCTTGGCACAATCATCGTTACACATTGACTTGCCGCCAGCATCCTTGTCGAACGTGTACACCGTCATACCCTTATGATCGACCATCATCCCGTCTTTCATCATTGCTGGCTCAGCCGCGAAGGCCATCGATGGCAACGCCAGGGCCGCCGCCAGCATCAGAGCCTTGAAGGATTGCGAGTATTGCTTCATGGAAACCTTCCTTTTGTGGTTGTCAGGATTCGGAATTAGAGCTTAGTTCAGGATCACAACAATCGCAGGGCGACTAAAATACTGTCACACGACTGCAATAATTCCGTTATCTAATGCGGCGCAAGACAGTTAAATGACAAGAGGATTAACGCATGGTTGGCAGGAGCATTCTGATCGTCGACGACGAAGCGCCCATTCGCGAGATGATCGCCGTTGCGTTGGAAATGGCCGGCTATGACTGCATGGAGGCTGAGAACTCCCAGCAGGCCCACGCCATCATCGTCGACCGCAAGCCGGACCTGATCCTGCTCGACTGGATGCTGCCCGGCACGTCCGGTATCGAGCTGGCCCGACGCCTCAAGCGCGATGAGCTGACCGGGGACATCCCGATCATCATGCTCACCGCCAAGGGTGAAGAGGACAACAAGATCCAGGGCCTGGAAGTCGGCGCCGATGACTACATCACCAAACCCTTTTCACCACGTGAATTGGTCGCGCGCCTGAAGGCCGTGCTGCGCCGTGCCGGTCCTACCGATGGCGAGACGCCGATCGAAGTCGGCGGCCTGCTGCTGGACCCGATCAGCCACCGTGTGACCATCGACGGCAAACCCGCCGAGATGGGCCCGACCGAATACCGCCTGCTGCAATTCTTCATGACCCACCAGGAACGCGCCTACACCCGTGGCCAGTTGCTGGATCAGGTCTGGGGCGGCAACGTTTATGTCGAAGAGCGCACCGTCGACGTACACATCCGCCGCCTGCGCAAAGCGCTGGGCGATGCTTACGAAAATCTGGTACAAACCGTGCGCGGCACTGGCTACCGGTTCTCCACCAAGGCCTGACCCGGACCTTTCCCGCCCGACAAGCTGACAAGGACGCACGCTCAAGTGAACCAAAACTGGCATGGCACCCTGATTCGCCACATGCTGCTGCTGGTCACCGCCTGCCTGGTGATCGGCCTGATTACCGGCTACTACGGCTGGAGCCTCGCCGCGGGCCTGGGCCTTTACCTGGCCTGGACCCTCAAGCAACTGCTGCGTCTGCACGAATGGCTGCGCCTGCACAAACCCGATGAAGCACCGCCCGATGGCTATGGCCTGTGGGGCGAAGTGTTCGACAGCATCTACCACCTGCAACGTCGCGACCAACGTGTGCGCGGGCGGCTGCAAGCGGTGATCGACCGGGTCCAGGAATCCACCGCCGCGCTGAAAGACGCAGTGATCATGCTCGACAGCGACGGCAACCTCGAATGGTGGAACCGCGCCGCTGAAACCCTGCTCGGCCTCAAGACCCCGCAAGACAGCGGCCAGCCGGTAACCAACCTGGTGCGCCATCCCCGCTTCAAGGAATACTTCGAGCAGGACAGCTACGCCGAGCCGTTGGAAATCCCGTCACCGATCAACGACCGTCTGCGCATTCAGCTGTACATCACCCGCTACGGCAACAACGAACATTTGATGCTGGTGCGCGACGTGACGCGTATCCATCAGTTGGAGCAAATGCGCAAAGACTTCATCGCCAACGTCTCTCATGAACTGCGCACGCCGCTGACGGTGATCTGCGGTTATCTGGAAACCCTGCTCGACAACGTCGAGGACGTGAACCCGCGCTGGTCCCGTGCCCTGCAACAGATGCAGCAGCAAGGTGGGCGCATGCAGACCTTGCTCAACGATTTGCTGCTGCTGGCCAAGCTGGAAGCCACCGATTACCCGTCGGACAACCAACCAGTGGCCATCGACGGCTTGCTGCAATCGATCAAGAGCGACGCTCAGCAACTGTCCGCCCAGCGCAATCAGAAAATCACCCTGGAAGCCGACCCGACGATTCTGCTCAAGGGCAGCGAAGCCGAGTTGCGCAGCGCGTTTTCCAATCTGGTGTTCAACGCCGTGAAATACACCCCGGCCGAGGGCAATATCCGCATTCGCTGGTGGGGTGATGAGCAAGGCGCACACCTGAGCGTGCAAGATTCCGGCATCGGCATCGACAGCAAACACTTGCCGCGCCTGACTGAACGCTTCTACCGCGTCGATTCCAGTCGCAACTCCAACACCGGCGGCACGGGGCTCGGCCTGGCGATCGTCAAACACGTGCTGCTGCGCCACCGCGCGCGGATGGAAATCAGCAGTGTGCCGGGGCATGGCAGCACGTTTACCTGCCATTTTGCGCCGGCCCAGGTCACCAAATCCCGGGTCATCAGCGCCGCCGACTGATACCGGCCAGCACTCGCCACTAGTCAATCACCTGGTCAGCCGCTACATTGGCTGACTTGTGCCTGCCCTTCAGGCGCACTTTTTTCTTTCCTTTCGAATACACGGAACCCGCAAAACTCCATCATGGACCCTTCCCCTGGCTTGACCCTCGCGACACTCTTCGCCGATTTCGGCATGATTCTTTTTGCTCTGATCCTGGTTTTGCTCAACGGTTTTTTCGTTGCGGCGGAATTTGCCATGGTCAAATTGCGCTCGACCCGGGTCGAGGCCATCGCTGAAAAAAACGGCTGGCGCGGACATATCCTGCGCACCGTTCACAGTCAGCTCGATGCGTACCTCTCGGCGTGCCAATTGGGTATCACCCTCGCCTCCCTCGGCCTCGGCTGGGTCGGTGAGCCGGCGTTCGCGCACATCCTCGAGCCGGTGCTGAGCGCCGTTGGCGTAGAGTCCGCCGAAGTGGTCAAAGGCGTGTCGTTCTTCACGGCGTTCTTCATCATTTCGTACCTGCACATTGTGGTCGGTGAACTGGCTCCCAAATCCTGGGCCATCCGCAAACCCGAGCTGCTGTCGCTTTGGACCGCCGTGCCGCTGTACCTGTTCTACTGGGCCATGTACCCGGCCATTTACCTGCTCAACGCCAGCGCCAACACGATCCTGCGGATCGCCGGCCAAGGTGAACCCGGCCCTCATCACGAGCACCATTACAGCCGTGAAGAACTGAAACTGATCCTGCACTCCAGCCGTGGCCAGGATCCGAGTGACCAAGGCATGCGTGTTTTGGCCTCGGCGGTGGAAATGGGCGAGCTGGAAGTGGTCGACTGGGCCAATTCCCGGGAAGACCTGGTGACGCTGGAGTTCAACGCACCACTGAAGGAAATCCTGGCGATGTTCCGTCGCCACAAGTTCAGCCGTTATCCGGTATACGACAGCGATCGTCAGGAGTTCGTCGGCCTGCTGCACATCAAGGATTTGCTGCTGGAACTGGCAGCCCTTGACCATATTCCCGAGTCGTTCAACCTCGCCGAACTGACCCGGCCGCTGGAGCGTGTTTCACGCCATATGCCGCTGTCGCAGTTGCTGGAACAGTTCCGCAAGGGCGGTTCGCACTTCGCCGTGGTTGAAGAGGCCGACGGCAATATCATCGGCTACCTGACCATGGAAGACGTGCTGGAAGTATTGGTCGGCGACATTCAGGACGAACACCGCAAGGCTGAGCGCGGGATCCTCGCGTACCAGCCGGGCAAGTTGCTGGTGCGCGGCGACACGCCGTTGTTCAAGGTCGAGCGCCTGCTGGGCATCGATCTGGACCACATCGAAGCCGAAACCCTCGCCGGGCTGGTCTACGAAACCCTGAAACGGGTGCCGGAAGAGGAAGAAGTGCTGGAAGTCGAAGGCTTGCGGATCATCATCAAGAAGATGAAAGGGCCGAAGATCATTCTGGCCAAGGTGTTGATGCTGGATTAAGGCATCAACCTGTAGGAGCTGAGCTTGGTCCGGGCGGCGTTCCGACGATAGCGGTGTGTCAGTCGCGATGATGCTGAATGTGCCGCCGTCATCGTCGGAACGCCGCCCGGACCAAGCTCGGCTCCTACAGGGATTGCGGTGTTCAATCTTTCACTGCTTGCCCAACGCGAAGTTGGGCAACGCGCCCACCGGTTGATTGAACTGGTACGGGATCGACACCAGCCCCAGCCCGGTATTGCGCTGCACCACGAAATGCAGGTGCGGCCCGCTGCTGTTGCCGGTATTGCCCGACAAGGCCAGCGGACTTCCTACCGACACCCGCTGCCCCTCACGAACGCTCACCGAACCTTGTTTGAGGTGCAGGTACACGCCCATCGTCCCGTCATTGTGCAACACCCGCACGAAATTACCCGACGGATCGGTGCCGCGCCCGGTCTGGGCATTCTCGGTTTTCACCACCACACCGCCACGCGCCGCGATGATCGGCGTGCCTACGGGCATGGCGATGTCCATGGCGTAGCGGTTCTTTGGACCAAAGTGGCTGTATTGACCGTTGGCGCCCTGACTCAGCCGAAACGGCCCGCCACGCCACGGCAGCGGGTACCGATAGGCCATGGCGGCCCCTGAGGGGTCGCCCAGGGAGTATGCAAATTTTGGGGTGTACGCGAGCGGCCTTCCGGGCTTCGTGGCCGTGAGCAGCGCCAGACGAATACTGCTGCGCGCCGGCATCACCCGCCGGATCGGTTGGCTTGGCGAGCCACTGACGTTCTTCAGCCCGCCGAAGCTCAACTCGATTTCTACCGGCGCATACAGGTCATTGCGCACGTAAACGCTGTCGACGCCCTTCTTCTTCGTGATGACGACGTACACCTGACGCTCAAGATTCTCGACCATGCGATCCCGAAAAACGAACACCTTGGAACCCGTCGTGGGGCGGTCGCTGTAGGAGACCACGCCATTGGCGTCGGTGGACTTGTAGATCGTCATGGCCATCGCCGAGGCGGATGCCATGAAAAGACCGCAGAGAAACAGCAGGCGCGCGAGCATGGGCAAAATTCTGTCGAGTAAGGCCTGGGTAGGAGCCTAGCAGCTGCAATGGACCCGGGTAGTCGGCAGATGTTTCAAAATGGGCCGTTCAGCGGATGTGCGGTGAATTCGAAGGCCCCATCGCGAGCAGGCTCGCTCCCACAGGGGAATACATTTCAACTGTGGGGGCGACGGTGCGACGATTCGACCTGCTCGCGAAGGCGGCCTGTCAGGCGACGAAGATTAAGCGCCGGGTATGAAATGCTTCTGCGCCGTACCACGCGCTATCAACCGGGAGATGTAATCGAGCTTCTGCGCATCCTGGTCGACGAAGCGGAAGGTCAGCTGCAACCAGTCGCTGTCGGGTTTCTGCTCGTGGGCGACGATGGCGTGCAGGTAGCCGTTCAGACGGGCGGTTTCGGCGTTGTCGCCCTGCTCCAGGTCGAGCACGGCGCTGTCGAGCACTTGCGGCAGGGTGTCGGTGCGTTTCACCACCAGCAGTGCTTCCTTGAGACTCAAGGCCTTGATCACACATTGCTGAATGCCGTTCGGCAGGCGCAGTTGGCCCTGACCACGACCGCCCGTTGGCGCTGCGGAGGACGCTGGAGGCTTGATCGGCGGGCTGTTGAGCAGACCGCGAGACGGAGCAGCAGCCGCCGCCGGCGCTGGCGCTGGCGCGGCGGCGACAGGTTTGGCGAACGGGTTGACCGGCGCCGCGGCGGGTGCGACCACAGCAGCCTTGCCACCGGTCAATGCGCTCAGGGAGTCGTTGCCGAACGCCGAGTTCATTTTGGTCGGCGCGCTGTTCATCAAGGTGTCGAGCTTGCCCACCTTGTTCAGGGCCTGCTTGACCTTGGTCAGCAGTTGCTCGTTGGTGAACGGCTTGCTGACGTAGCCGGAAACACCGGCCTGGATCGCCTGGACGACGTTCTCTTTATCGCCCCGGCTGGTCACCATCACGAACGGCATGGTCTTGAGGTTGTCCTGCTCGCGGCACCAGGTCAGCAGCTCCAGGCCGGACATTTCCGGCATTTCCCAGTCGCACAGGACCAGGTCGAACGCTTCCCGAGCCAGCAAGGCCTGAGCCTTCTTGCCGTTGACCGCGTCTTCGATCCGGATCCCCGGGAAGTAATTGCGCAAGCACTTCTTCACCAGGTCACGAATGAACGACGCGTCGTCCACGACCAACACACTGACCTTACTCATCCATCACCCCTTTAAAAAATCCCGGCAAGCATACCGCTTTGCTGATGGCACATTGCCAAAAACCTTCAGTCACGCCGGGACTTTTCGTTCGCGGGTGCTGCTTTCGAATTCACAAACCACAAACAAAAACGCCCGGCCAAAAGGCCGGGCGCTTTTCTCAGGCAATCTTACTTATCGTCAGCTTTGCCCGGAACATTAGCGGTTTCGCCACTTGTGCCTTCAACTTCTTCTTTCATGCGTTTGAGGCCCAGGTGCCGCACGTCGGTGCCGCGCACCAGGTAAATCACCAGCTCCGAGATATTGCGCGCGTGGTCGCCGATCCGTTCCAGCGAACGCAGCACCCAAATGATGCTCAAGACCCGCGAGATAGAGCGCGGGTCTTCCATCATGTAGGTGGCGAGCTCGCGCAGCGCGGTTTTGTATTCGCGGTCGATGATCTTGTCGTACTGGGCCACCGACAACGCCAGGTCGGCGTCGAAGCGGGCAAAGGCGTCCAGTGCATCGCGAACCATGTTGCGGACCTGGTCGCCGATGTGGCGAACCTCGACGTAACCGCGCGGCGCTTCGCCTTCTTCACACAACTGGATGGCGCGACGGGCGATCTTGGTCGCTTCGTCGCCGATGCGCTCCAGGTCGATGACCGACTTGGAGATGCTGATGATCAAACGCAGGTCCGACGCCGCCGGCTGACGGCGAGCCAGAATGCGCAGGCATTCTTCGTCGATGTTGCGTTCCATCTGGTTGATCTGGTCGTCGATCTCGCGCACCTGCTGGGCCAGGCCGGAGTCGGCCTCGATCAGCGCGGTCACCGCGTCGTTGACCTGCTTCTCGACCAGCCCGCCCATGGCCAGGAGGTGGCTGCGCACTTCCTCGAGCTCAGCGTTGAACTGCGCGGAGATGTGATGGGTAAGGCCTTCTTTACTAATCATGTTGGCGTCCTTGGAGCGTCCGGTAAGGTGCGGTGGACCGCAGCGTCAGTTCAGTGAGCAACAACAGCTTCCTAGCCGTAGCGACCCGTGATGTAGTCTTCGGTCTGCTTCTTCGCCGGATTGGTAAACAGGGTATCGGTGTCGCCGAATTCCACCAGTTTGCCCATGTACATGAACGCCGTGTAATCGGAAACCCGCGCGGCCTGTTGCATGTTGTGGGTCACGATGACGATGGTGAACTTGGATTTCAGTTCGTAGATCAGCTCTTCGACTTTCAGCGTGGAGATCGGATCGAGTGCCGAGCACGGCTCGTCGAGCAGCAGCACTTCCGGCTCCACGGCGATGGTGCGAGCAATCACCAGACGTTGTTGCTGACCACCGGACAAGCCCAGTGCCGACTCGTGCAGACGGTCTTTGACTTCGTCCCACAGTGCCGCGCCCTTCAACGCCCACTCGACGGCTTCGTCGAGTACGCGTTTTTTGTTGATGCCCTGGATGCGCAGGCCGTAAACCACGTTCTCGTAGATGGTTTTCGGGAACGGGTTCGGCTTCTGGAACACCATGCCCACACGACGACGCAGCTCGGCGACGTCTTCGCCCTTACGGTAAATGTTGTTGCCGTAGAGGTTGATCTCGCCTTCGACACGGCAGCCATCCACCAGGTCGTTCATGCGGTTGAAGGTGCGCAGCAGCGTGGACTTGCCGCAACCGGACGGGCCGATGAAGGCGGTCACGCGCTGTTTCGGGATGTTCAGGCTGACGTCGTACAGCGCTTGTTTGTCGCCGTAGAACAGGTTCAGGCCTGGTACTTCGATCGCGACGGTTTCCTGCTCGAGGCTCAAGCTCTGTTTATCGCGACCCAGCGCCGACATGTTGATGCCGTGGGTATGTGCTTCGTGCTGCATGGGAGGCTCCCTGTGCTAACAAATTCGGTTCGGTTGGCCGCTGGCCTCACAAAATGGGCCAGCGGTGTTGCCGTCTTGTAGGAGCAAGGCTTGCCCGCGATGGCGTCTTCAAGATCGCCATCGCCAGCAAGCTGTGCTCCTACAGGGAGCGGCGGTATTAGCTATCCAGCGCTTTGTATTTTTCGCGCAGATGGTTACGGATATAGACGGCCGACAGGTTAAGCGTGGCGATCACCAGCACCAGCAGCAGCGCCGTGGCGTACACCAGCGGTCGAGCGGCTTCGACGTTCGGGCTCTGGAAGCCGACGTCATAGATGTGGAAGCCCAGGTGCATGATCTTCTGGTCCAGGTGAAGGTACGGGTAGTTGCCGTCCAGCGGCAGCGACGGCGCCAGTTTCACCACACCTACCAGCATCAGCGGCGCCACTTCACCGGCAGCGCGAGCTACGGCGAGGATCATGCCGGTCATCATCGCCGGGCTGGCCATCGGCAACACGATCTTCCACAAGGTTTCAGCCTTGGTTGCGCCGAGGGCCAACGAGCCTTCGCGCACGGTGCGAGGAATCCGCGCCAGGCCTTCTTCCGTGGCCACGATCACCACCGGTACCGCCAGCAGCGCCAGGGTCAGCGAGGCCCAGAGCAGACCCGGCGTACCGAATGTCGGTGCCGGCAGTGCTTCAGGGAAGAACAACCGGTCAACCGAGCCGCCCAATACGTAGACGAAGAAGCCCAGGCCGAACACGCCGTAAACGATGGCTGGAACACCGGCCAGGTTGTTCACGGCGATGCGGATAATCCGCGTAAGCGTGTTCTGCTTGGCGTATTCACGCAGGTAAACCGCCGCCAGCACCCCGAACGGGGTCACGATCATCGCCATGATCAACGTCATCATCACGGTGCCGAAAATCGCCGGGAAGATCCCGCCTTCGGTGTTCGCTTCACGCGGGTCATCACTGAGGAATTCCCACACCTTGCTGAAGTAGAAGCTGATCTTGGTAACGGTGCCCATCGCGTTCGGCTGGTAGGCGTGTACCACTTTACCGATGCTGATTTCGATTTCTTTGCCGTTCGCATCGCGGGCCGTGAGGCTGTCGCGGTTGAATTGGGCGTGCAGGTCGTTCAGGCGTGCTTCGATGTCCTGATAGCGCGCATTGAGCTCAGCGCGCTCGGATTCCATGTCCGCTTGTGCAGCAGCGTCGAGCTTGCCTGCCAACTCCAGTTTGCGGCCGTGCAGACGCACACGCTCCAGCCCTGCGTTGATCGCGCCGATGTCGACCTTTTCAAGGGTCTTGAGCTGCGCGGCGAGCTTGTTGACGCGTTCCACACGCGCCTGCAACTCAGGCCAGGCGGCTTCACCTTCGGCGATGATCTTGCCGTCCTGTTTGACGTTGACCAGGTAGCCGTAGAAGTTGCCCCACTCACGACGCTCGATGGCCATCAGCTCTGGCGGCGTCTTCTGGTTAGTCAGCCACTCGCCGACGATCCAGGTGAAGTCGTTGCCGTTCAAATCACGGTTGCCGACCTTGATCAGCTCGCGGGTC
The DNA here is from genome assembly GCF_054897865.1 of Pseudomonas sp. LS2P72. Taxonomy (NCBI): domain Bacteria; kingdom Pseudomonadati; phylum Pseudomonadota; class Gammaproteobacteria; order Pseudomonadales; family Pseudomonadaceae; genus Pseudomonas; species Pseudomonas sp. LS2P72. The sequence goes on along the minus strand of NZ_CM142708.1, from coordinate 650,165 downwards.
ATAAACTCCGGGCCCTGATCGGGCACCGGCAAGCCAGCGCTTTTCAGGCGCTCGCGCGGCACTTCTTCTTTCTGCACCACTTCACCGATGACCAGGTGATTGGCTTGGCCTGGCACGTCGTAACTGGCGTGCACCAGGTCCGCCGGCCAGAAGTGGCCCAGACCGCGCACGGCGATCACTGCCAGCAAGCCAATGGTCATGATGACCGCGATGGACACCGCGCCACCGCTGATCCAGACGCCGGGGGCGCCGCTCTTGAACCATCCTTTCAGGGAGTTCTGTTTCACAGACTTCTACCTTTCTTAAAGCGACGAGTATTTCTTGCGCAGACGCTGACGAATCAGTTCCGCGAGGGTGTTCATGACGAAGGTGAACAACAGCAGCACCAGCGCCGAGAGGAACAGCACGCGGTAGTGGCTGCCGCCGACTTCCGATTCGGGCATTTCCACCGCAACGTTGGCGGCCAGGGTGCGCAGGCCTTCGAACAGGTTCATTTCCATGACCGGGGTGTTACCGGTAGCCATCAGCACGATCATGGTTTCACCGACCGCGCGGCCCATGCCGATCATCAGCGCCGAGAAAATGCCCGGGCTGGCGGTGAGGATCACCACGCGAGTCATGGTCTGCCATGGCGTGGCACCGAGGGCCAGGGAGCCGAGGGTCAAGCCACGTGGCACGCTGAACACGGCGTCTTCGGCGATAGAGTAGATGTTCGGGATCACCGCGAAGCCCATGGCCAGACCGACCACCAGAGCGTTGCGCTGGTCGTAGGTGATGCCCAGGTCGTGGGAGATCCACATGCGCATGTCGCCGCCGAAGAACCAGGTTTCCATGTACGGGCTCATGTACAGCGACAGCCAGCCCACGAACAGGATCACCGGGATCAGGATCGCGCTTTCCCAGCCTTCCGGCACTTTCAGGCGGATCGATTCAGGCAGGCGACTGAAGGTGAAACCGGCGACCAGGATGCCGATCGGCATCAACAGCAGCAGGCTGAAAATCCCCGGCAAATGCCCTTCCACATACGGTGCCAGGAACAAGCCGGCGAAGAAGCCGAGGATCACCGTCGGCATCGCTTCCATCAGCTCGATCACCGGCTTGACCTTGCGGCGCAAGCTTGGGGCCATGAAGTAGGCGGTGTAGATCGCTGCAGCGACGGCCAGCGGCGCGGCCAACAGCATGGCGTAGAACGCGGCCTTCAAGGTACCGAAGGTCAGCGGAGACAAGCTCATTTTCGGTTCGAAGTCGGTGTTGGCCGCGGTCGATTGCCAGACGTATTTAGGCTCGTCGTAGTTCTCGTACCAGACCTTGCTCCACAACGCGCTCCACGATACTTCCGGGTGCGGGTTCTCCAGCAACAGTGGCTGAACCTTACCGTTGGCCTCGACGATGATGCGGTTGGCACGCGGCGACAGACCGAAAATGCCTTGGCCTTCCACCACCTGATCGACCAGCAACGTGCGGTGAGCGGTACTGTGGAAGACGCCGAGCTTGCCGGACGCATCGAGGGCAAGGAAGCCTTTGCGACGTTCTTCGGCGCTGATCTCAACAATCGGCGCGGTGCCCATCTGGAAGGTACGAATCTGCTTCAGGCGCTGTTCGCCATCGGGATCGCGCGCCATGAACCACTGGGCCAGACCACCTTTGGAGTCACCGAGGATCAGCGAGATGCCGCCCACCAGCTGGGTGCTGGCAGTAATCTCGGCATCGCCGTTTTCAAGAAGTTTGTAGCGACCGTTGAGGCTCTTGTCGCGCAGACTGAACACGTCGGCCTGGGCACGACCGTTAATCACGTACAGCCATTGCTGACGCGGGTCGACGAAGATGTTCCTCACCGGCTCGGTCATCTGCGGCAGATCGATGCGCTTCTGCTCGTTGGTGATCTCACCGGTCATCATGTTTTCTTCGCTGGTCAGCGACAAAACATTGAGTTGCGAACCGCTGGAACCGACCAGCATCAGGGTCGAATCGGTCGCGTTAAGGCTGACGTGCTCCAGCGCGCCGCCCGTCTCGTTCAGAGCGATCGGCGTTTCGCCATACGGATACTCGACAGCTGGCGTAATGGTCTTCTTGCCGTCCGGGTAGCTGACTTTATAGGTATGACGGAACACCAGTGCCTGACCGTTGGACAGGCCCACCGCTACCAATGGATGGCCTGGCTGGTCTTCGCCGATAGAAGTCACGCTGACGCCGACCGGAATCTTCAGATCGACGCGTTTGAGTTCGGCGCCACTGTCGATATCGAAGAACAACGCCTGGCCCTTGTCGGAAACCCGCATGGCAACCTGGTTCTGCTCTTCGAGAGAGATCATCAACGGCTTGCCGGCGTCTTGCATCCAGGAGGGTGTGATGGCGTCCTTGGCGGTCAGGTCGGCGCCCTGAAACAGGGGCAAGACGATGTAGGCGAGGAAGAAGAAGATCAACGTGATCGCGCCGAGGACGGCGAGGCCGCCCACAAGGACGTACCAGCGGGTCAGGCGATCTTTGAGCGCGCGGATGCGGCGCTTGCGTTGCAGCTCAGGCGTATTGAAGTCAATTCGCTTGGGGGGATTATTAGTCATGGTGGAATTGGCCAGATCATTCATGCGCACACCCTAGCGATCCTGTATGACAGAAAGATGACAATGCAGTGACGCAACAAATCCGCCGCCCGTGGAAACTGGCAGTGGACCGAAAATTTGGGGAGGCCGGGTTACCTGCGTGGTAACCCTGAGCCGTTGTAGGAGCGAGGCTTGCCCGCGATGGTAGCGCCACGGTTTCAAAGGTGAAACGCGGCGCCCCCATCGCGAGCAAGCTCGGCTCCTACGGTTTTACTTTTTTGCTACGTTGCTACCTTCTTGCAGACCCAGGTCAGCCAGTGCTTTTGCAGCAACCTTGGCTGGCAGCGGGATGTAGCCGTCTTTCACCACAACTTCCTGACCCTGTTTGGACAGGATCAGTTTCACGAACTCGGCTTCCAGCGGGGCCAGAGGCTTGTTCGGGGCTTTGTTGACGTAAACGTAGAGGAAGCGCGACAGCGGGTACTTGCCGTTCAGGGCGTTTTCTTCGGTGTCTTCGACGAACTCGGTGCTGCCTTTCTTGGCCAGAGCTACCGTTTTCACGCTAGCGGTTTTGTAGCCAATGCCCGAGTAACCAACGCCGTTCAGCGAGGAGCTGATCGATTGCACGACCGAAGCCGAGCCTGGTTGTTCGTTGACGTTTGGCTTGTAGTCGCCTTTGCACAGGGCTTCTTCTTTGAAGTAGCCATAAGTGCCGGATACCGAGTTACGACCGAACAGTTGCACTGGCTTGTTGGCCAGGTCGCCGGTCACACCCAGGTCGCCCCAGGTTTTCACGTCAGCTTTGGCGCCGCACAGACGAGTCGAGGAGAAGATCGCGTCGACTTGTTCCATAGTCAGGTGCTGGATCGGGTTGTCTTTGTGTACAAACACAGCCAGGGCATCCACGGCGACCGGGATAGCGGTTGGCTTGTAGCCGTATTTGGTTTCGAAGGCTTGCAGCTCGTTGTCCTTCATCTTGCGGCTCATCGGGCCCAGGTTAGCGGTGCCTTCAGTCAGCGCAGGTGGCGCGGTAGAAGAACCGGCAGCCTGAATCTGGATGTTTACGTTCGGGTATTCTTTTTTGTAGTTCTCGGCCCACAGGGTCATGAGGTTGGCCAGGGTATCGGAGCCGACGCTGGACAGGTTGCCCGACACACCAGTGGTCTTGGTGTAGCTCGGGATAGCAGGGTCAACAGCGGCAACCGCGTTGGCAGTCGCAACGCCAGCAGCGACAAAAGTCATTGCCGCCATCAAACGCTTCAGTTTCATGCCTTACTCCTAGCAGATAGGTGTGTTAAGTCGGGGCCAAGTATCAGCAGGCCGTGTGAACACTCTATGGCTGAAATATGACAATTAGATGAAAGGCCAGCATTCGGGTTTTTACAGGATGATTCGCGTCGCCTTCATCGCGAGCAGGCTCGCTCCCACAGCGGATCTGCGGTGAACACAGAACCAATGTGGGAGCGAGCCTGCTCGCGATGGGGCCAGTGCAGTCGATACAAAGGGCCAGTCTAGCGACCCTTCTTCCAGAGGTACGCGCCCACCAGAATCCCGACACCGCAAATGATCGCTACGTAATAGGCCGGCCCCATCGGGCTTTCCTTCAGCAGCAGGGTGACAACCATCGGGGTCAGGCCGCCGAAGATGGCGTAGGCCAGGTTGTAGGAGAACGACAGCCCGCTGAAGCGCACCACCGCCGGGAAGGCTTTGACCATCACATACGGCACTGCCCCGATGGTGCCAACCAGCAAGCCGGTCAAGGCGTACATCGGGAACAGCCAGTCCGGGTGGTTGAACAGGCTGTGGTAGAAGGTCCACGAACTGATCAGCAACGCGGCACTGCCGAACACGAAGACACGACCCGCACCGAAGCGGTCAGCCAAGGCACCGGACGCCACGCAGCCCAGACTCAGGAACACGATCGCCAGGCTGTTGGCTTGCAACGCGGTGGTTGGCGAGAAGTGGTAGACAGTCTGCAGCACGGTCGGGGTCATCAGGATGATCACGATGATGCCGGCGGACAGCAGCCAGGTCAGCAGCATGGAAATCAGGATCGCTCCGCGATGGTCGCGCAACACGGCGCGCAGCGGCACTTCTTCTGCCAGGGCCTTGCGCAGTTGCAGCTCGGCGAATACCGGCGTCTCGTGCAACCAGCGGCGCAGGTAAACCGAGAACAGTCCGAATACGCCGCCCAACAGGAACGGAATCCGCCAGGCGTAATCCGAAACTTCGACCGGGGTGTAAATGCTGTTGATCGCAGTGGCGACCAGCGAGCCCAGCAGGATACCGGCCGTCAGGCCGCAGGTCAGGGTGCCGCAGGCGTAGCCGATGTGCCGCTGCGGCACGTGTTCGGAAACGAATACCCACGCGCCCGGCACTTCACCGCCAATCGCAGCGCCCTGAATCACTCGCATCAGCAGCAACAGGATCGGCGCCCACATGCCGATCTGCGCGTAAGTCGGCAGCAAACCCATGATCAGGGTCGGCACCGCCATCATGAAAATGCTCAGGGTGAACATCTTCTTGCGTCCCAGCAGGTCGCCGAAGTGCGCCATGACGATGCCGCCCAGTGGCCGCGCCAGGTAGCCGGCGGCAAAGATCCCGAAGGTCTGCATCAAGCGCAGCCACTCGGGCATGTCGGCCGGGAAGAACAGCTTGCCGACCACCGTGGCGAAGAACACGAAAATGATGAAGTCGTAAAACTCCAACGCGCCGCCCAAGGCAGACAGCGATAACGTCTTGTAGTCGTTGCGAGTCAGCGGACGTGCGGACTGGGTTGGCTGCGCGATGCTCGAAGGCGCTGTGGTCATGGCAAGGCTTCTCTTATAGTCGGATCTGCAACCCCAACAACGCTGGCTGAGGCTTGGGCAGGTCCGGCACGATAACAAATTGTTCGAAAAAGCACATAGAGGTGCGTAATTGACGGTCGAAATGAGAACCGGACGGTCGTCTCGGAGTCTACCGACCGATATACTCGCAATCCTGCACCTGCTTGTAAGGGGTTGCTGTGCGAAAACGTCGTTGGCACCCGTCAGCCGATTTCGCAGAGTTTCCCTTTAGGCGCCTTACGAAAAACGTGACGAACGTAGTATGTTCGGGGCTGAATCGTTTTTCCAAGACGGCTATTCACCCGCTACACCTATGAAGAGTCACGGGTCAGAGGCACCCCCGGCATGATAGAGCTCGAACAAGAAGATCCAATCCCGCAAGGCGACCTTGCCCTGCAAATTACCGCGCTCCCTCGCGAAACCAACGGCTTTGGCGATATTTTCGGCGGTTGGCTGGTGTCGCAGATGGATTTGGCCGGCACCGCAATGGCCAGCAAGGTCGCGGGTGGCCGCGTGGCCACGGTTGCGATCGATCGCATGGCGTTTCTGGTTCCGGTAGCGGTGGGCGCTCAGCTCTCCTTCTATACCCAGGCGCTCGAAATCGGCCGCAGCTCGATTCAGATGATGGTCGAAGTCTGGAGTGACGATCCGCTGTCCAGCGAATGGCGTAAAGTGACTGAAGCCGTGTTTGTGTTCGTTGCCATCGACGGCAGCGGTCGCACCCGTTCGGTTCCGCCTAGAGCTCGTTAAACGCTGCGACCTTTCTGCGGTCCATTGCAGTCATTGTTCCTGATCGAGAGTTGCCCCATGAGCACGCCCAACGTTGAAGCCGTGAAACTGGATGAACTGAACTGCTGGCGCATCCGCCACGGTCAGGCCGAACTGCTGGTTGCCCAGCAGGGCGCGCACATCCTCAGTTATCAAGTGGCCGGGGAACCGCCGCTGATCTGGCTCAACGACGAGGCAGTGTTCAAGCCTGGCAAGAGCATCCGCGCTGGGGTTCCGGTGTGCTGGCCGTGGTTCGGCAATCTGCCGCGCAACCCGCAGAGCGTTCAGGCGATGCGCGTCAGCAACGAAGCGCCGACCGCCCACGGGCTGGTAAGGGCGATGGACTGGGAACTGGGCGGCATCGAAGCCGAAGGTGAAAGCCTGAAGGTGGAGTTTGTTCTGCCTTACCCTGAAGGCGGCTTGCCAGGCTGGCCGCATCAGGTGGATTTGAAGCTGAGCATTCGTCTGGATGAGCAACTGCACATCAACCTGACCAGCCACAACCAAGGCACTGACAAAGTCACCATCAGCCAGGCGTTGCACAGCTATTTCGCGATCAGCGATGTACGCGAAGTGCAGGTCGAAGGGCTGGATGGCTTGAGTTACATCGAAACCCTGGACGACTGGAAAACCGTCACTCAGACCGGCGATCTGCATTTTGCCGGCGAGACCGATCGTATCTATCTCAATACTCCGGCAAAGCTGAGCATTGTCGATCCGGCCTGGGAACGGCGCATCGAGCTGACCAGCAGCGGTTCACGCTCGGCGGTGATCTGGAATCCGTGGATTGAACGCGCTGCGGCGTTCAGCGACATGGCCGACGATGGCTGGCAGCGGATGTTGTGCATTGAAACGGCGAATGTGATGGATGATGTGGTGACGCTGGCGCCAGGTGCGAGTCATACCCTGGGCGTGAGCATCACCAGCAAACCCCTCTAACACCAGATACCCAATGTGGGAGCGAGCCTGCTCGCGATAGGGCCATAACATCCAACTTCAATGTTGACTGTTACACCGCCATCGCGAGCAGGCTCACTCCCACATTTTGATCACCTACAGATCTGATTCCTTCACCACCCGCACTTTCGCCGCATCCAGCGCATACGCCGCATCAGCCAGGTCATTGTTGACCTTCTCGACCTTCAGCGTGCCGGTCACCCACAGCGGCGTGTAGATGTCATTCAGCTTCAAACCTTTCGGATAACGCACCAACACCAATTGATTAGGGGGTGGCGGCGGCACGTGGATGCAGGCGCCCGGATACGGCACGAGGAAGAACAGCGTGCTGCGCCCCTGGGCGTCGGATTCCAGCGGCACCGGATAACCACCGATGCGGATGTTCTTGTCGTTCATCGACGGCACGGTTTTGGTCGAATACATCACCGCCGGCAAGCCCTTGCTCTGCTTCATGCCACCCTTTTCGGTAAAGGTGCCATTGGCTTCGGGCGAGTTGTGGTCGATTTCGGGCATGGCCTCGAGGGCTTTCTGGTCCGACTTTGGCATCAATTCGAGCCAATCGGTTTCCGGCAGTTCGCCGGCATGGGCCAAACCACTGCCCAGGAAGAGAAGAGTCAACAGAAGACGGCGCATGAAAGTGCTCGGCAAAGAATAGGGCAATGTGACGATGGCAACGCCGAGCATTCTAGCCCTCTCCGGCGATGGCGCAGAGAGGACTTTGTCACTTCAATCAGGTCCTTTTTTTGATCAGGCCGTAGATCACCAGCAATACCACCGCGCCCACCAGCGCACCGATAAAACCTGCGCCTTCGCCAGCGCGGTAAATGCCCAGGGCCTGGCCGCCGTATGTGGCCGCCAGCGAACCGCCGATACCGAGCAGGATGGTCATGATCCAGCCCATGGCGTCGTCGCCCGGCTTCAAGAACCGAGCCAGCAGGCCAACGATCAAGCCGATAAAGATGGTTCCGATAATTCCCATGGCATTTCCCTCTGATTGGTTTGGTGTGTCCTGTCTCACCAATACGTTCCTCTTTTGACGAGTGGCTGTTGTCGTCAGGCAAGGCGCCGCGACGAGTCATAGCGCGCTATGGCGAGGAGCGGCAACGCAGCATGACGGCAACAGACGCTGTCAAAAAGGAACAGTATTGGTGAGACAAGACACCTAGCCCAAAGCCTAGTCAGACTTTGGCATCCTGCCATCAGAGAACGGCGACTCCTGAAGGTTCCGCCGCCGCCACATGAAACTATTCGGCGATGAGCGCTTCGACCTTGAGGATCTGCGCAGCCAACGTATCACGGTCTGCACAACGCAGATTGGCGTGACCGACCTTGCGGCCGACCTTGAACGCCTTGCCATAGTGATGCAGGTGGCAATCAGCAATCGCGATGACTTTCTCTACCGGTGGTACAACACCGATGAAGTTGAGCATCGCGCTCTCGCCGACCTTGGCCGTCGAACCCAGCGGCAGGCCGGCAACGGCCCGCAGGTGGTTTTCGAATTGGCTGCACTCGGCACCTTCAGTGGTCCAATGACCCGAGTTATGCACACGCGGTGCGATCTCGTTGGCCTTGAGGCCACCGTCGACTTCAAAGAACTCGAACGCCATCACGCCGACATAATTCAGCTGCTTGAGCACACGGCTGGAATAGTCTTCCGCCAAGGCTTGCAGCGGGTGGTCGGTGCTGGCCACGGACAACTTGAGGATGCCGCTGTCGTGGGTGTTGTGAACCAGCGGATAAAATTTGGTCTCACCATCGCGAGCGCGCACGGCGATCAACGAGACTTCACCGGTGAACGGCACGAAACCTTCCAGCAGGCAGGCCACGCTGCCCAGTTCGGCGAACGTACCGACCACGTCTTCAGGCTTGCGCAGGACCTTCTGGCCCTTGCCGTCGTAACCCAGGGTGCGGGTTTTCAGCACGGCCGGCAGACCGATGGAAGCCACGGCAGCGTCCAGATCGGCTTGCGATTGAATGTCGGCGAACGCCGGGGTGGGAATCCCCAGGTCCTTGAACATGCTCTTCTCGAACCAGCGATCACGGGCGATGCGCAGGGCTTCGGCGCTCGGGTAGACCGGGACGAATTGCGACAGGAAAGCGACGGTTTCGGCCGGAACGCTTTCGAACTCGAAAGTCACCAGATCGACTTCATCGGCCAGCTGACGCAGGTGATCCTGATCGCCGTAATCGGCCCGCAGGTGTTCGCCCAACGCGGCTGCGCAAGCATCCGGCGCGGGGTCCAGGAAAGCGAAGTTCATGCCCAGCGGAGTGCCCGCCAGCGCCAACATGCGACCCAACTGGCCGCCACCGATTACACCGATCTTCATCGTCAACAACCTCAGGCGATGCGTGGGTCTGGATTTTCCAGGACGCTGTCTGTCTGCTCAGCGCGGAATTTTTTCAGCACCGCATGGAACTGCGGGCGCTTGGCGCCGAGGATGCTCGCCGAGAGCAGCGCTGCGTTGATCGCGCCAGCCTTGCCGATGGCCAGGGTGGCGACCGGAATGCCCGCGGGCATCTGCACGATAGACAGCAGCGAATCGACGCCCGAGAGCATCGACGATTGCACCGGCACGCCCAGCACCGGCAGGTGGGTTTTGGCCGCACACATGCCTGGCAAGTGAGCCGCGCCGCCGGCACCGGCGATAATCACCTCGATGCCACGCGCCTCAGCCTCTTCGGCGTACTGGAAGAGCAGGTCCGGGGTGCGGTGGGCAGAAACCACTTTCACCTCGTAAGGAATGCCGAGCTTTTCCAGCATATCGGCGGTGTGGCTAAGGGTGGACCAATCGGACTTGGAGCCCATGATCACGCCAACCAGTGCACTCATCGTCGTGCCTCTTCTCTCTGGGCGCCCGCAGGCGCGTCAAAAAACAACAAACCACGCAAAATGCGTGGCTTGATTGTACGAATTATGGCCGGACGAACCGGCCGAAGGCCGCGCAGTATACCTCAATGAAGCAGATAAACAGCCCCCATAGCGACCATCTGTCAATTGATGCAATGCGGCAAGTTTATTGACTCAAAAGTCAGTCGATTCAGCCTGCCCCCATAGGCTTGTTAAGATACCCCAACGCACAACATTTATTCCATGAATTACAACTAAGGTTATTGATAGCGACTAGTCCTATTGCAATAAAGTGACATATAGATTAACTCGCAAAAGCGCCACCCTCTAGTTAGTTTAACTATCGCTACCACTAACCAATACAACTAACAAACACAGCAAAAAACCGCTCGAACCTAATCAGAGCCGAGACGTTTATTAATAAGGATTCAAGGATGACTCCAACTACCAAGCGGTCACAAATAAATCTTACGATTTTCGCTATGATTCACGAAGACGTACCCGCTTCAACGAAAGAGACGATTTATGCCGATCATTTCCACCCTTTTGTAAAAGAGCTGGAAAGCTTCACTGACCTGAAGGTCAACATTGTCTTTGTTGGCGGCTCGCCCTACAGCAACTTCAATTACAAGGGTGATGACGAGTTGCAGACCCTGAGGCGCTGGGAGGTCCTGGGTTATAAATTTCTGGACGAAGCTAGAAAAGAAGGTTTCCAGCCAAACTCCTTGACCAAGGTTATTTTGGTCACTAAAGATCATTTGAATGACAAGGCTGGAGGTGCTGCACTTCTCTGGCCCCCATTTCAGGACGGCACCTTTGCAATAGCATCAACGACCAGCTTCATAACAGTGGGTCATGAGATCGGCCATTTATTAGGTGCCAAACATGAAGACTCGGAGGTTCAATACAATGGCTGGTGGTGCGAAACGTATATGACACCACAGCGAAATGCACTCCGATCTATTTGCTATAACTTCAGCCCGACCAACCGACAAAACATAAGAGATCATCTGACTCGCAGAGCTTGATGCTCCAACTCTGATATGGGCAGGGGCGCAAAAAAGCATGCCTCTGCCTTCACCAGGTTACTGATTCCCGCTCGCTGCGCCGCCCTCGAGCTTGCGCCACAGCAACCGCACATTCGCCTTGCGCACCAAAGCGCAGCGGTACAGGCGAATCTCCAGCGGCACATGCCATTGCGGGCCACCGCAAACCACCAGTTCACCACGCGCCAGTTCGGCGCGCACGCTGAGCCGCGGCACCCAGGCAATGCCCAATCCTTCCAGCGCCATGCTTTTAAGGCTGTCGGCCATCGCCGTCTCATAGATAGTGGTGAAGCGCAACGCACGCTGGCGCAGCAGCATGTTCACCGAGCGCCCGAGAAATGCCCCGGCGCTGTACGCGAGCAACGGCACACTGCCTTCGCCTTCCAGATCGAACAGCGGCTTGCCCTCGGCATCAGCTGCACAGACCGGGAGCATTTCGGTGTCGCCAAGGTGCAGCGACGGGAAGATTTCCGGGTCCATCTGCATCGCGGCATCCGGGTCGTAGAACGCCAGCATCAGATCGCAACCGCCTTCGCGCAGCGCGTGCACGGCATCACCAACGTTGGTTGCCACCAGGCGCGTCGCGATGTTCAGGCCCTCATTACGCAACTGCGCGATCCAGCGCGGGAAGAAACCCAGCGCCAGGGAGTGAGCGGCGGCGACTTGCATTACCTCGCCCTGCCCGCCTTCCAGGTGATGAAGGTGACGCAACACTTCGCCGAGCTGCTCGACCACCGTCCGCGCGGTGACCAGAAACAGTTGCCCCGCCGCCGTCAGCTCGATCGGCGTGCGCGAGCGATTGACCAAAGTCAGCCCCAGCGCGGCTTCAAGGCTGCGGATCCGTCGACTGAATGCCGGCTGAGTCACGAAGCGTCGTTCGGCAGCCTGGGAGAAGCTGCGGGTGGCGGCCAGAGCACTAAAGTCCTCCAGCCATTTACTTTCAAGGTTCATCAGGGCCTCCCGGACACGCACCAATTTAGGTCACACGCTCGCCGCACGCGCGGCGTCACACGGGCATTATGCCGAATGTGCATAGGCTAGTGTTTAACAGCATTGGCCCAAAATTCTCCACACGCCTAGCATTTGCAGTGTTCCGGCACAGACCGGGTCCATATCGAGATGATTTCTATCATGTCCTCCGCTGCATCTTTCCGCACAGAAAAAGACCTGCTTGGCGTACTCGAAGTACCTGCTCAAGCGTATTACGGCATCCAGACCCTGCGAGCGGTGAACAACTTCCGCCTCTCCGGCGTTCCGATTTCGCATTACCCGAAGCTGGTTGTCGGCCTGGCGATGGTTAAACAAGCCGCCGCTGACGCCAACCGCGAGCTGGGTCACCTGAGCGAAGCCAAGCACGCCGCCATCAGCGAAGCCTGTGCACGTTTGATCCGCGGCGATTTCCACGAAGAGTTCGTGGTGGACATGATTCAAGGCGGCGCTGGCACTTCAACCAACATGAATGCCAACGAAGTCATCGCCAACATCGCGCTGGAGGCCATGGGTCACCAGAAGGGCGAATACCAATACCTGCACCCGAACAACGACGTGAACATGGCGCAGTCGACCAACGACGCCTACCCGACCGCGATCCGTCTGGGTCTGCTGCTGGGTCACGACGCGCTGCTGGCCAGCCTCGACAGCCTGATTCAGGCGTTCGCTGCCAAGGGCGTCGAGTTCAGCCACGTATTGAAGATGGGCCGTACCCAGCTGCAAGACGCCGTGCCGATGACCCTCGGCCAGGAATTCCGTGCCTTCGCCACCACATTGGGCGAAGACCTGGCACGTCTGAAAACACTGGCACCTGAACTGCTGACCGAAGTGAACCTGGGCGGCACCGCGATCGGTACCGGCATCAACGCCGACCCGCGTTACCAGCTCCTGGCCGTTCAGCGTCTGGCGCTGATCAGCGGTCAACCGCTGGTTCCAGCCGCCGACCTGATCGAAGCCACCTCCGACATGGGCGCCTTCGTACTGTTCTCCGGCATGCTCAAGCGCACCGCGGTCAAGCTGTCGAAGATTTGCAACGACCTGCGTCTGCTGTCCAGCGGCCCACGCACCGGCATCAACGAAATCAACCTGCCAGCGCGTCAGCCAGGCAGCTCGATCATGCCCGGCAAGGTCAACCCGGTTATCCCGGAAGCGGTTAACCAGGTGGCGTTCCAGATCATCGGCAACGACCTGGCCCTGACCATCGCGGCCGAAGGCGGCCAGTTGCAACTGAACGTGATGGAGCCGCTGATCGCGTTCAAGATCTTCGACTCGATCCGCCTGCTGCAACGCGCCATGGACATGCTGCGCGAGCACTGCATCGTCGGCATCACCGCCAACGAAGAGCGCTGCCGCGAACTGGTCGAGCACTCGATCGGTCTGGTCACCGCGCTGAACCCGTACATCGGCTATGAAAACGCCACCCGCATCGCGCGTATCGCCCTCGAAAGCGGCCGCGGCGTGCTGGAACTGGTGCGCGAAGAAGGCTTGCTCGACGACGAAATGCTCGCCGACATCCTGCGCCCGGAAAACATGATTGCTCCGCGTCTGGTTCCGCTTAAAGCCTGATCCGACGCGTTACTTGTAGCACCGCTCACCAGGTCGAGGGACTAGACACCTCTCACCTTTTGAGGGCTTGGGGATTTATTCCCCAAGCCCTTTTTTTTAATTATTTGCAGGCCCGACCGTATAGGTCATGCCTGGCTCGACTTCTGTAGGAGCACGGCTTGCCGGCGATGGCGCCCTCAAGATCGCCATCGCTGGCAAGCCATGCTCCTACAAGAGAAAGGGACCTCGTTTCGATGCTTGCACCACAATCGTGCAGACGGACGGCACACTCATAGGTATAGTGCCGCCCCTCTTCGCGTGAGCGGTCGTCGGTAACGAGGCCCAAACCCATGCGAAACCCGAACTAATAACAACCCGCGATATGGAACCGGGACGAATCTTCGCCTCACCTGTTGTGCCACGCACAAGCCGGTGTAACGCGATGTTTCTGACCCTCCAGCATTTGCCTACACAAAAAATAGCGAGGAAAAATCCATGCTCGAAGTCATTAACGACTTCCTCTCAGGGAAAGTACTGATCGTGCTCATTGTCGGGCTCGGTAGCTACTTCACGATCCGCTCGCGTTTCGTTCAATTGCGCCACTTCTTCCACATGTTCGCGGTGTTCCGCGACAGCCTGAAAAGCAGCGCCGGCCAACTCAGTTCGTTCCAGGCCCTGATGCTCAGCCTCGCCGGCCGCGTCGGTGCGGGTAACATCGCCGGTGTCGGTATCGCCGTAACCCTGGGTGGCCCGGGTGCGGTGTTCTGGATGTGGGTGACCGCGCTGGTCGGCATGTCCAGCAGCTTCTTCGAATGTTCCCTCGGCCAGCTCTACAAGCGCTGCGACTCCGACGGCACATACCGTGGCGGCCCGTCCTATTACATCCAGCATGGCCTGCAGAAACGCTGGCTGGGCATGATCATGGCGTTCCTGCTGCTGATCACCTTCGGCTTCGCCTTCAACGGTCTGCAATCCCACGCCGTGACCCACTCGCTGAACAACGCGTTTGGCCTCGACACCACTTATACCGGCCTGGCGCTGGCAGTGTTGCTGGGTCTGGTGTTCATCGGTGGGATCAAGCGTATCGCCAAGGTCGCTGACCTGTTGGTGCCGGTGAAAACCCTGGTGTACATCGGCGTGACCATCTACGTGATCGTGCTGCAATTCGACCACGTTCCGGCAATGCTGATGACCATCGTCAAAAGCGCCTTCGGTCTCGACCAGGCCTTCGGCGGCCTGATCGGCAGCGCCATTGTCATGGGCGTGAAGCGCGGCGTGTTCGCCAACGAAGCAGGCCTGGGCAGTGCGCCGAACGTGGCCGCAGTCGCGTCGGTCGAGCACCCGGTGTCACAAGGTGTGGTTCAGGCGTTCAGCGTGTTCCTCGACACTTTCGTGATCTGCACCTGCACCGCGTTGCTGATCCTGCTCTCGGGCTTCTACACCCCGGGCTTCGAAGGCGACGGCATTGCCCTGACCCAGAACTCCCTGGCCGCCGTGGTGGGTGACTGGGGCCGGAGTTTCATCTCCGTGGCCCTGTCGTTGTTCGTGTTCACCTCGATCCTCTACAACTACTACCTGGGCGAGAGCAACCTGCGCTTCCTGATCGGTGAAAACCGCAAGGCGCTGATCGGCTACCGCGCGCTGGTACTGGTGTTGATTTTCTGGGGCGCTATCGAGAACCTGGGTACCGTGTTCGCCTTCGCCGACATCACCATGACGATGCTGGCATTCGTGAACCTGATCGCGCTGTTCCTGCTGTTCAAAGTCGGCATGCGTATCCTGCGTGACTACGATGACCAGCGCGCGGCCGGCATCAAGACGCCCGTGTTCGATTCGAGCAAATTCCCGGACCTGGACCTGGACCTGAAAGCCTGGCCAGCCAATCCGCCAGCCGCCGCCACCAAGGCTGAAGCTGAGCTGCAAGGTGTACCCGCAGCGCAACGCTGATCGGTAAACGACGGGTGCACAACCTGTGGGAGCCAGCCTGCTGGCGATGACGGACTGTCAGTGGACGCATTAGTGTCTAACATACCGCTATCGCGAGCAGGCTCGCTCCCACATGTCATCTCTTGCGGAGACTTCCCCATGGTTCCCAATTCCTACCCTGCCGCCCAGCGCGTCATGGTGCTCTACACCGGCGGCACCATCGGTATGCAAGCCAGCGCTCATGGCCTGGCCCCGGCGTCCGGTTTCGAAGCACGGATGCTCGAGTATCTGCACAGCCAGCCTGACCTTGCCGTACCGCAGTGGCGCTTTCGCGAGATGTCGCCGCTGATCGACAGCGCCAACATGAGCCCGGCTTACTGGCAGCAACTACGTGAAGCGGTGGTCGACGCCGTCGATGTCCAGGGCTGCGACAGCGTGCTGATCCTGCATGGCACCGACACCCTCGCCTACAGCGCTGCGGCCATGAGCTTTCAGTTGCTCGGTCTGCAGGCCCGCGTGGTGTTCACCGGTTCCATGCTGCCGGCCGGTGTGACCGACAGCGATGCCTGGGAAAACCTCAGTGGCGCGCTGGTTGCTTTGGGTCACGGCCTTGCGCCGGGCGTTCATCTGTACTTCCACGGCGAACTGCTGGACCCGACCCGATGCGCGAAGGTTCGTAGTTTCGGTCGTCATCCGTTCAAGCGTCTTGAGCGTCAAGGAGGCGGTGAGAAGGCTTCTTCAATACCGGCATCGCTGACCTACAACCAGCCCAAGGAATTGGCGAAAGTCGCAGTGTTGCCATTGTTCCCCGGCATCGGCGCCGAGCTGCTTGATGGCGTGCTGACCAGCGGCATTCAGGGCCTGGTGCTGGAGTGCTACGGCAGCGGCACCGGGCCGAGCGACAACCCAGAGTTCCTCGCCAGCCTGGAACGGGCGCGGGACAAGAATGTTGTGGTTGTAGCCATCACCCAATGCCATGAAGGTGGCGTCGAACTGGATGTCTATGAGGCCGGCAGTCGTCTGCGTGGCGTGGGCGTGCTGTCGGGTGGTGGCATGACCCGTGAAGCGGCTTTCGGCAAGTTGCATGGGTTGCTCGGTGCCGGGCTCGACACCACTGAAATACGACGCCTTGTAGAACTCGACCTCTGCGGCGAACTCAGCTGACCCCCCCCAAAACCCTGTGGGAGCGAGCCTGCTCGCGATAGCGATCGTCCATCCAACAATGATGCTGACTGACACACCGCCATCGTCGGAGCGCCGCCCGGAGCCGGCTCGCTCCCACAGGATCTCCATCAGGCATACAACTTGCTGCGTTCCAGCATCCCAAGGCTGGAATACCCCATGCTCCACTCCCACCTCACCACCCTCAACGCCGTCTCCCTGGTGCTCAACACCTTCAAGGCCGAAGGCTTGTCCAGCGATGCGCTGCTGGCCGGCAGCGGCATCAGCGCGGCGGATCTGAGCCGGGCGGACACGCGCATCACCACCAATCAGGAGATGCAGGTCTGCGCCAACGCCGTCGCGCTCAAGCGTGACATCGGCCTGGAACTGGGCCGGCGAATGCATGTTTCGTCCTACGGCATGCTCGGGTACGCCTTACTCACCAGCGCCACTTTAGGTGACGCCTTGCGGCTGGCACTGCACTATCCGGCGCTATTAGGAACACTGTTCGAGTTGAGCCTGGAAGAGGATAACGAGCGCATCTGGCTCACCGCTGGCGACTATCGGGAAAACCCTGCGCTGGCGCCATTCAATGTCGAGTTTTGCCTGGTTTCGATGAAGGTCACTTGCGAAGACCTGCTTGGTCAACCGTTGCCGCTGCTTGGCGCCCGCTTCGAATACCCGGCACCGGACTATCAGGCACGCTACACCGAACGTTTCGATTGCCCCTTGCAGTTCGACGCTGCGTCCAACGCCTTTGCCTTCGACAAAGCCTGGCTGGAGCAACCCCTGCCTCTGGCCGACGCCATCACCCATCAGGCCATGGCCGAACGCTGCCGCAAACAGAACACCGAGTTCACGGGTCGCCAGGTGTGGCTGGGACGAATCCGCCAGCTACTCAGCGCGCAGTTGAATGCGGCGCCCGGCCTCGAAGGTTTGGCCGAACAGATGAATTGCTCGGCGCGCACCTTGCGTCGGCACCTGAATGACCTGGGTTGCAGCTATCAGGAACTGCTTGATGAACTGCGGTTCGAGCAGGCCAAACGCATGCTTTGCGAGGACCAACTGCCGATCTATCAAATCGCCGAGGCATTGGGTTTCAGCGAGACTGCGAGTTTCCGTCATGCGTTCGTGCGCTGGAGCGGCGTGGCGCCAAGCCAGTTCAGACCCTGAGTACGCCCCCCCCCCTGTAGGAGCAAAGCTTGCTCGCGATGCGGACAACGCGGTGTATCTGCAAAAACGCGGTGATGCCATCGCGAGCAAGCTTTGCTCCTACGAGGTCTGGCGCCCAACGCTGGGGCAGCCGCGCCAAAAAGGGGCGAATTCCGGTCAATTCTTTTGGCCATATCGATCCCCTTTTGGCCTTTCCTGCCGTTCTCTCAAACGCCGCGCGCCGCAAGACTGTGTTCAACCGAATCAGCCTGCGGAGAACAAGAAATGCTGACGATCTACTCGGACGATCACCACCTGCACCATGGCCGTTGTGAATTGATGGACGGGCAACTGATGCCCTGCTTCGAAATGCCCTCGCGGGCCGACCATGTTCTACAGCGCGTGCAGTACCGCGACCTCGGTCCCGTGGAAGCGCCGCAAGATTTCGGCCTCGACCCGATCGCGCGCGTCCACAGCCGCGAATATCTCGACTTCTTCAAAGGTGCCTGGGCACGCTGGACCGAATTCGGTACCGACGGCGACTTGCTGCCCTACACCTGGCCGGCCCGCACCCTGCGCCGGATCATCCCCACCAGCCTGCACGGCCAGCTCGGCTATTACAGCTTCGACGGTGGCGCGCCGATTACCGCCGGCACCTGGCAAGCGGCATACAGCGCGGCGCAAGTCGCGTTGACTGCTCAAGCCGTCATTCAACGCGGCGCCCGCAGTGCTTTCGCTTTATGCCGTCCACCGGGACACCACGCCGCCAGTGATTTGATGGGTGGTTATTGCTACCTCAACAATGCCGCCATCGCTGCGCAGGCGTTCCTCGATCAGGGCCATAAAAAGGTCGCGATTCTCGACGTCGACTACCACCACGGCAACGGCACTCAATCGATTTTCTACGAGCGCAGTGACGTGCTGTTCACCTCGATCCACGGTCACCCGGAAGCCGAGTTCCCGTTCTTCCTCGGCTATGAAGATGAGCTGGGTGAAGGAGCCGGCGAAGGCTTCAACTTCAACTACCCTTTGCCGGCGGGCAGCGGCTGGGACAGTTGGAGCGCCGCGCTGGAACAAGCCTGCAAAGAGATCGAAAAGTACGGCGCCGATATCGTCGTCGTCTCCCTGGGCGTCGATACGTTCAAGGACGATCCGATCTCCCAGTTCAAGCTCGACAGCCCGGATTACCTGGCCATGGGCGCACGCATCGCCAGCCTCGGCAAGCCGACGCTGTTCGTGATGGAAGGCGGCTACGCGGTAGAAGAAATCGGCATCAATGCCGTGAACGTTCTCGAAGGTTTTGAAAGCGCCCAATGAGGAATTAGAACAATGAAAAGTCTCAAGCTTCTTATCGCGCCCGCGCTGTGTGCCTCGGTGCTCAGTGGCGCCGCTCACGCTGAAGAGCGAACGTTGCGCGTCTACAACTGGTTCGACTACATCACCCCCAAGGCGCTGGAAGACTTCAAGGCCCAGAACACCCAGACCAAACTGGTCTACGACATCTTCGACACCAACGAAGCGCTGGAGGCCAAGCTGCTGACCGGCAACTCCGGCTACGACGTAGTCGTGCCGTCCAACGTGTTCCTCGCCAAGCAGATCGAGGCCGGCGTTTTCCAGCCGCTGGATCGCAGCAAACTGCCGAACTGGAACCACCTCGATCCCAAGCTGATGAAGCTGATCGAAGCCAACGATCCGGGCAACAAATTTGCCGTGCCGTACATGTACGGCACCATCCTGATCGGCTTCAACCCGGACAAGATCAAGGCTGCGCTGGGTGACAACGCACCGGTGGACAGCTGGGACCTGATCTTCAAGGAAGAAAACATCAGCAAGCTCAAGCAGTGCGGTGTCGCACTACTCGACTCGCCGTCGGAGATCCTTCCGCTGGCCCTGCAACACTTGGGTCTGGACCCCAACAGCAAGAAACCGGCGGACTACGAAAAGGCTGAAGCGTTGCTGATGAAGATCCGCCCGTACGTCACCTACTTCCATTCCTCGAAGTACATGGCCGACATCGCCAACGGTGACATCTGCGTCGCGGTCGGTTACTCCGGCAGCTTCTCCCAGGCAGCGAACCGCGCCAAGGAAGCCAAGAACGGCGTGATCGTCGACATGCGCCTGCCGAAAGAAGGCGCGCCGATCTGGTTCGACATGCTCTCGATCCCCAAAGGCGCGAAGAATCCGGAAGACGCCTACACCTTCATCAACTACTTGTTGCAGCCGCAGGTGATTGCACCGGTCAGCGACTTCGTCGGCTACCCGAACCCGAACAAGGACGCCACAGAATTGGTCGACCCGGCGATCCGCAACAACCCGAACCTGTACCCGACCGAAACGGCGATGAGCACGCTTTACACCCTGCAACCGCTGCCCCGCGATGCCGAACGGGCACGGACCCGGGCCTGGACCAAGATCAAATCCGGGACCTGAAACCTGACGGAAGTCCTCGTCCTCAGGGACGCCAGGCCTTCTGCAATCGCCCGAGCGCTGCGATGATCGCCGCCTCGGGCACCGCCGCAAAGCCCAGCACCAGCCCGGCGCGTTGATCCACAGTGGTTCTTGAATCCGGTAGCCAATAACTGCTCAGGCCATTGATCTCGACATCGACACTGGCGGCGGCTTCAATCAGTTCGCGTTCGCGGGCCTGAGTGTCGACCGCCACCGTCAAGTGCAGCCCTGCCGCCACGCTCGGCAGGCTGCCCACCCCTGGGATATCCGAGGGCCAGTTGGCCAGAAGCGTATTGCGGCGACTCAACGCAGCGCGGCGCATACGGCGGATATGCCGCTGAAAATGCCCGGCCGCCATGAACTCGGCCATGACGGCCTGGGTGCTCACCTCGGAATGGCGCACATCGACCGCGCGACGTTGGGCGAAAGCGTCTACCAATGCCGGTGGCAGCACCAGATAACCCAGGCGCAATGCCGGGAAAGCCACTTTGCCGAACGTGCCGACGTAAAGCACCCGCCCGTGACGATCAAGCGCAGCCAGCGGTGCCAGTGGCGCGCCGCTGTAACGATATTCGCCGTCGTAATCATCCTCGACGATCCAGCCCTCGGTTCGCTCGGCCCAGGCCAACAACTCCAGCCGCCGCGCCAGACTCATCACCACCCCGGTCGGGTACTGATGCGACGGCGTGACATAGGCCAGTCGACAATCGTTGAGCCCATTCAATTCGCTGCAGTCGATGCCCTCGCTGTCCACCGCCACCCCGTGCAATCGCGCACCGGCCACGGCGAACGCATGACCCGCCGCCCGATACCCCGGATTCTCGATCGCCACACCATCGCCCGGCTCTACCAGCAGCTGTGCACAAAGGCTAATCCCCTGCTGCGCGCCACTGGTGATCACTATTTGCTCAGCCGAGCACTGCATCCCCCGGGAGCTGCGCAAATACGCGGCAATCAGGCCGCGTAATCGCGCATCGCCCGCTGGATCGCCGTAACACAACTGCTGGAGATCCGGTTTACGCCAGAAAGCCGCGTTCAGCTTGGCCCAGACCTCGAAAGGGAACAGGTCGAACGCCGGAACACCCACGCGAAATGCACGGGGTGGACCGACGGGAGGCAGGGCCAAATGGTTCCTTTCAACCCGCCCCAATGCGCCGCTGTGGATAACTTTGCTGGATGAAACCACAGGTAAATCCAGCCAATTTGTGGATAAGGCTGTGGGTAACCCTGTTGACAACCCTGTGGATACTTTTGTGGATAATTTTTTCACCGGCAGCACAGATTGAGGCAATTGCGCGACATACGTCCCGTCCCCCACACGCCCCTCAATAAAGCCCTCGGCGTAGAGCTGATCGTAGGCCCGGACCACGCTGTTTCGGGAAATCGACAACGCCGCCGCCAGATCGCGACTGGCGGGTAATCGCGTACCGCTGGCCAGACGACCGTCGAGCACTCGCACCCGCAAGGCTTGATAGAGCTGACGACTCAAACCCTGGCGGCGATCGAGTTCGATACCCGCCGGGTTGAATGACAAGGACAGTGGCTCGCTGGTCATGGCAATGGACCTATGAAATTGGTCGTTAATGGCTCTTACAACAGACCATTAGCCTGCCTAGGATGCAGGCATTCGCCAAGGAAAATCTCCATGTACACGCCAAGCAGCTTTGCCATAGATGACTTGCATGAACTGCACCAGCAGATACTCGGCACCCGCCTCGCTGTGTTGGTCACACACGGGGAACAAGGTCTGCAAGCCAGCCATTTGCCGCTGCTGTTGAGTTCAGACCAGGGCCCGAATGGCACCCTTTACGGACACTTCGCCAAGGCCAATCCGCAATGGAAGGAACTGCAGAACGGCGCCGAAGCCCTGGTGATTTTTGCCGGTGCCGACGCTTACGTCAGCCCGGGGTTTTACCCGAGCAAAGCCGAGCACGGCAAAGTGGTGCCGACCTGGAACTACGTCGCCGTGCATGCGTACGGCACGGCCGAAGTGTTCACCGACGCCGATCGCCTGCGCACGCTGGTCAGCGCGCTGACTGATCGTCATGAAGCGGGTCGAGCCAGTCCATGGAAAGTCGCCGATGCCCCCGCCGACTACATTGACGGGATGCTCAAGGCCATCGTCGGTTTTGCCTTGCCGATCCAGCGCCTGGAAGGCAAACGCAAGCTCAACCAGAACCGCAACGCTGCAGACATCGCCGGTGTGCGCGAGGGGCTTGCCGCCAGCCCTGATGTGTACGACCAGGCCCTCGCCCACTTGATGCGTTAAGGAACGAACATGAGTCAGATCGACATCCGCCAGGTCACCGCCGACGACCACGCCGCCTGGTTGCCCTTGTGGCAAGCGTACCTGCGTTTCTACAACACCGAACTGCCTGAGGCCGTCACCCAAAGCACTTGGCAGCGCCTGCTCGACCCGAGCGAACCGACCCATGCCGCACTGGCCTGGGCCGACGGCAAAGCGGTGGGCATGGTGCATTTCATCTACCATCGTTCGAACTGGAGCATCGAAAACTCCTGCTACCTGCAAGACTTGTTGGTAACGCCTGAGACCCGCGGCACTGGCGTCGGCCGACAGTTGATCGAATTCGTTTACGCGACAGCCAAAGAGGACGGTCGCTGCAAGGTCCACTGGCTGACCCACGAAACCAATGCCACGGCGATTCAGCTCTATGAGCGCATCGCCGAACGCCCCGGTTTCATCCAGTTTCGCAAAGCCATTTAAGGTTCAAGGAGAACAGCATGTCGACTTCACTCGCCGACTGGAAAGGCGTCCCGGCGCCGTCGGTTCAAACCATTGAAGGGCGTTTCATCCGCCTGGAAAAACTCGACCCGGCGCGTCACGCCGACGGTTTGTGGAAAGCCCTGCAAGGCCCGGGTTCCGACCCGAAACTCTGGGACTATTTACCTTATGGGCCTTTCCCGGAGCGCAGCGCGTTCAACGGTTGGCTGAACAATCACGCGGCCAATAGCGACCTGTATTTCTTCAGCGTGATCGACCGTGCCAGCGGCGATGTGCAAGGCATTCTCAGTTTGATGTCGATTGTTCCTTCACAAGGTCGGATCGAGATTGGGCATGTCACGTTCGGTGCGCCGATGCAGCGTTCGCCGAAAAGTACCGAGGCGGTTTATTTGCTGGCCAAGGAATCCTTTGCGCTGGGTTATCGCCGTCTGGAGTGGAAGTGCAACAACGGCAATGCCCGCTCCAAATACGCGGCCGAACGGCTGGGGTTCAGTTTTGAGGGCGTGTTTCGCCAGCACATGGTGGTCAAGGGTCAGAACCGGGATACGGCGTGGTATTCGATTCTGGACTCGGAATGGCCGGCGATCGGGGCGGGGTTTGAGCGGTGGTTGTCCGATGAGAACCAGACGGATTCGGGGCAGGTGAAAACGTTGGCGGAGTGCCGCGGGTAAAACATCGGCGCCTGGACGGACGCCTTCGTCGGAACGCCGCCCGGAGCAAGCTTTGCTCCTACGGGATTTGGGCCGGACACACGATCTGTGGACGCCACCAAATCTGTAGGAGCATGGCTTGTCCGCGATGCTTTTAGGCGAGTTTCTGCGCCAACACGGCGATATGCTCCGGCCCGATCCCGCAGCAACCACCCAAATGACTGGCGCCGCGTTCTTTCCAATCCGCCGCCCACTGCAAATAACCCGGCGGATCAAGGTCTTCACGCAACGGGTCCAGACCGTCATTGGCCGTGGCCTCTTTCGGTTGCGGCGGGAAGGCATTGGCGTAAGCGCCAATGTGAATCTTCACACCCAACTGCTCGAAGGTTTCCCGCGCGGCATCGATCGCGGCACCGATCACTTCCGGCTGGCTGCAGTTGAACAGCAACGTCTCGACACCCAGCTCAACCGCCACTGCTGCGGCGTCAGCCACCGGCTCACCCGAACGCAGGCGCGGCACTTCGTCCGTGTCCTCATCCTTCAAGGTAAACGACAGCCAGAACGGCTTGCCGTCCTTCGGCAGACCAGCATGGATCGCTCGCGCTTCAACGATTGAACTCTGGGTTTCTGCCAGCCACAGATCGACATGAGGTGCCAGCCCCTTCACCAGCGGCGCCAACAATTCAGTCACCCGAGCAGCGTCGAAAAGGTCCGGACGATAGGACCCAAACAGCGGCGGCAATGAACCGGCCACACGCACCGCTTTGCCCGAAGCCTCTACCGCGCGCCGAGCCAGCTCACCGGCCAACGCCGCGAGCGCCTGCCCTTCGGCTGCAAAACGCTCTTCGCCAATGTGAAACGGCACCACCGCGTAACTGTTGCTGGTGATCACGTTCGCACCGCTTTCGATATAAGCCGAGTGCACCGCCTCTACCGCTTGCGGCGCTTCGCTCAAGGCCAGCGCCGACCACTCGGGCTGTCTGAACGGTGCGCCTCGGCGTTGCAGCTCGCGACCCATGCCGCCATCCAGAATTACTGTGCTTGCTGCGCCCATATGCTTTTCACTCATAAGCTTATGAAAATAACTCACTATCGGAGTCGTTCTTATAACTATTTAATACGCACCATTCGGTTAATAACAACCTCTTTTTTCTCAGGGATCGACTGTGAAATTCCAACCACTCCTGGCCCTGGGCCTGACGATTCTGGCTGCCTCCACACAAGCCTTTGGCGGCGCCACGCTGGACCGCGTCGAAAAAAAGAAAGAACTGGTGGGCGTGTTGATGGAAAGCTATCCACCCTTCTCGTTCCTCAATGATCAGAACCAGCTCGATGGATTCGACGTCGACGTGGCCAAGGCCGTGGCAGACAAACTGGGCGTCAAACTGCGCCTCGAAACCCCGTCCTGGGACGTGATCGCCGCCGGCCGCTGGAGTGGGCGCTACGACATCTGCATCTGCTCCATGACCCCGAGCAAGGCCCGCGCCGAGGTCTTCGACTTCCCGGTCGAGTATTACGCCTCGCCAGCGGTGATCGTGGTCAACGCCAAGGACGACAGCATCCACAACGCCAAGGATCTGAGCGGCAAGAAAGTCGGCCTCACCAGCGCCTCCAGCTACGAAAGCTACCTGAACAAGAACCTGGTGATCGAAGGCGCCGAAGACACCCAATTGCAGTACCCGTTCGAGGACGTGCAAATCGCCCCGTATGACACTGACAACGTGGCATTTCAGGACCTCGGCCTGGGTGCTGGCGTGCGACTGGACGCGATCCTCACCAACCTTGTCACCGCGCAACCGCGCCTGACCGAAGACAAACGCTTCAAGCTCGCCGGCGAGCCGCTGTACTCGGAGCCAAACTCGGTGGCCATTGAAAAAGGCGACGCCCAATGGGACGCCAAAGTGCGTGACGTCTTCGCTCAGCTGAAACAGGACGGCACCCTGAGCAAGCTCTCGCAGAAATGGATCGGCGCCGACATCAGCAAATGACTTCTTTCCCCAAAACTCCTCAGCCGCCACAACCGGTGGCTGAGTCGCTATTGCAACGGATCTTCGGTTTCCGCACGCGGCTGTACCTGACCTGGGCAGTGATGTTCGGGTTGTTCGCCAGCTTCTTCCTGAGCTTCGACCTGAAGTTCTCGATCATCCTCGACAAACTGCCGAACCTGATCGGCCTGCACCTGGCGCCCAACGGCTTTTTGCAGGGCGCGGCGCTGACGTTGTTCTTGTGCCTGTGCTCGATCGTGACCTCCTCGCTGTTGGGCTTCATCACCGCCCTGGCGCGGCTGTCGAAAAGCGCCGTGGCCTTCGGGATCGCGAGCTTCTATGCCTCGTTCTTTCGTGGCACGCCGCTGCTGATCCAGATCTTGCTGATCTACCTCGGCCTGCCACAACTCGGCATCGTCCCGGGCGCCATCGCCGCCGGCATCATCGCCCTGTCGCTGAACTACGGCGCATACCTGAGCGAGATCTTCCGCGCCGGCATCCTCGGCGTCGCCCACGGCCAACGCGAAGCGTCCCTGGCCTTGGGTATGAGCGAAACCGTGATCTTCTGGCGCGTCACCCTGCCCCAGGCCATGCGCACCATCATCCCGCCGACCACTAACCAATTCATCTCGATGCTCAAAGACTCCTCGCTGATCTCGGTGATGGGGGTTTGGGAGGTGATGTTTCTGGCGCAATCGTATGGGCGTTCGAGCTATCGCTACATCGAGATGCTGACGACGGCGGCAGTGATTTATTGGGTGATGTCGATTGGGCTGGAGCTGATTCAGGCGCGGATGGAGCGGCATTATGGGAAGGCGTATTTGAGCCGTAGTTAGCGAAAGGACGATGAGTTTCCGAGTTGCGATAGCCGACCATGTCTCGATTTGTTGTAAGAAAAAGCGTCAGTCCGTACGGGTAAAAACAGCCTTCCTCAGGAGGCTGGCAATTTTCTACACAACCTTCTGACAACCCCCGCAAGCCTGCGGGAAGCAGCTGACATCGGTACCTATAGTCTCTCTCTTAGAGTTGGCCTCCTTTCAAAAGAGGCCGTACTCGATGCCCGTTCAACACAAATACCGACCAAAAAATCTGGCGCTGGCCGTTGCGCTTGCAGTGGGTTGCATAGAAGTCTCCATGGCGCAGCAACCGGAGCCTCAAGTCAATTCCGAAGCGCCGACCACCAAACCTCGTAAAAAAACCGCCAAGCCCAATGAGCGCTTCGATGATCTTTTCGCGATCAAGGAGTTCATCGGTCCACGTGAAAATGCTGCCCGGGCCACAAACGGGTCGGGTGACGGGCAGACAGTTCGGCCAGTAACAACTGAACCGCTTGCCACCGTTGCAGTCGACTTCGATGACGCCTTCTATGAGTCTCTTAGCTTTCCCGAACCCACCGCTTCCGAAGTAGCATCCGCTCCTGCGGAGGTAGACCCGTTCGTTCGGTTCCAGAACGACTACACCACTCAACACACGCTCATTTCAAAGCCACTCCAAACCATCGACGGCGTCTCGCTGGTGTTGGGCGACGCGGATGACCTTCTGGTCATCAACAGAGGCGCCCGATGGGATGGAAAACTTGATGGCGGCAACGGAGTCAACGGTCTGCTCCTTAACTCCGCAGACGGTGGCACAGTAGGAGACACAACCAATTTTGCTGCCCTGCGGGTCGCGAAAGGCGCATGGACATTAAATGGCAGCAACGACTTCCATGAAGGTGCCGAAGTAAGGAAAGACGCTACGCTATTTAACCTAGGCGCTATAAAAGGCACTGTGTACGTTGATAACGGAGGCACCTACGGCGGCTACGGTAAAGTAGGCGGCTTGCATGTGGACGGTCAGTTGCTGGTCAGTAAAAATTTGGGGGCTCCTTCCATTAGAGGGGATCTTACGCTTAGCGAAAGCGCCACACTCGCCTACGAAGTAACGGATAAGGCTGATACTTCAGAGACTATTTACGTCGAGGGAATCGCCAAGCTTGGTGGCGCGTCTTTACTGGTTACCGCTCTGCCAGGTGACTACGCACAAACCACTAATCACACAATACTTTCCGCAGAACGGGTCGAAGGAACATTCAAGCGAGTCGACAGCAATCTGGCGTTCATGAAGGCTACCCCGGACTACAGCGACAAACAGGCCGTTCGCCTGACCTACGCTCGCAACGAAGTGCTTTTCGAGAATCTCGCGACCAACGAAAACGGTCGGGAACTCGCCCGCAGTATTGAAGAGCCCAAAGCCAGTCCGACGGCGCAGACACCTCCCAATACCGCGAACACCGCTGTCACGGCCCTGCTCGCCTCCACCACCGAAACAGCCTCCCAGGCCATCGACCAACTGGACGGCAGCCAGAACGCCAACCTTGCGAAAGCGACCCTCAACAGTGACAGCCCAATCAGCGCGACCATGCTCTCTGCCATGCGTCAGCTGGACAGCGCCAGTAGCTACAGCAAATCCACCAGGCGCAATGCACCACGCCTGGCCGCCGGTAGCGAGGACAATGGCCGAGTCTGGCTTCAAGCATTGGGTCACGGCGGGACGCTGGATCGCGACTACGACGCTCTGAAACACACAACCCACGGTCTGGTGCTGGGAGCGGATTGGGGCATCAATGAGGAATGGCGCATCGGGGTGATGAGCGGCAAATCCGAAACGCGCCTGGATAGCCGCGGACTCGACGGTGATCTCGACAGCTGGCATTTGGGAGCTTATGCCCTGCGTCAAAACGGACCAATGTCCCTGCGCCTGGGCGCGACCTATAGCAGCCACGATGGCAGCACTAAACGTCGGGTTGCCTTCAAAGGTTTCAGCGACCGCCCCGAAGGCCGTTACGATGCCAACACCCAGCAGGCCTTTGCGGAATTGGGTTACAACCTGGGCCGGGCGAACGTCAGCATCGAACCGTTTGCCAGCCTCGGCTACCAACGCTATCAGCGCGACACCTACACGGAAAAAGGTGGCGCAGCGGCACTGAAGGTACACGGTCAAACGCAGAACAATTTGAACAGCACATTCGGCCTGCGACTTGCGAAGCTCAACACGCTGGATAACGGCATGCAACTGACGCCGCGATTCAGTGCCGGCTGGAAACACACTTACGGGGACGTCTACAGCGATACCCGCCAACGATTGGTGACGGGCGGAAAAAACTTCACCGTTACCGGCGCGCAGCTGGATCGTGACAGCCTGCTGGTCGATGCAGGGCTGGACCTTGGATTGTCAGCAAAACACACCCTGGGCGTCGGCCTCACTGGCGAGATCGGCACCGACAGCCGAAACCACGGCGTCACGGGTCAGTGGCGAATGAGTTTCTAATACCCACAAATCCCGGGCGAAAAAAAAGGGGAGCACATGCCCCCCCGAGGTTTAAAGCGGTGTATCGAGGCTGTTAACTCAGCCTTCGATCTCGATCAGGATCTCGCCCGGGTTCACCCGGTCGCCCTTGGCCACGTGAATGGCGGAGACTTTGCCGGCGATGGCCGCCTGCACTTCGGTTTCCATCTTCATCGCTTCGGTGATCAGTACGGCCTGGCCGGCTTTCACGGTATCGCCTTCCTTGACCAGCACGTCGACGATGTTGCCCGGCATGGTGGTGCTGACGTGGCCCGGCGCTGTGGCTTGCTTGCGCTTGCTGCTGCCGCCGCTGACGAATTCGTTGAGCGGCTCGAACACCACTTCTTCCGGCATGCCGTCGATCGACAGGTAGAAGTGACGCTTGCCTTCAGCCTTGACGCCGACACCGGTGATGTCGACGCGGTAGGTTTCGCCGTGGACGTCGATGACGAACTCGGTCGGCACGCCTTCGCCACCGGCCGAGGTCACACCGCCGGCTTCAGGAATCGGCAGCAACACTTCTGGAGTCAGGGTGCCGGCCGCGCGTTCTTCGAGGAACTTGCGACCGATGTCCGGGAACATGGCGTAGGTCAGCACGTCTTCTTCAGACTTGGCCACGGTGCCGATTTCGGCACGCAGTTTGGTCATCTCCGGCTTGAGCAGGTCGGCCGGACGCACGTCGATCACTTCTTCGCTGCCGATCGCCTGGCGACGCAGTTTTTCGTTCACGGTGCCCGGCGCTTTGCCGTAGCCGCCCTGCAGGTAAAGCTTCACTTCGTTGGTGATGGTTTTGTAGCGCTCGCCGGCCAGCACGTTGAAGAACGCCTGGGTGCCGACGATTTGCGAGGTCGGCGTCACCAGCGGCGGGAAGCCGAGGTCTTCACGAACGCGCGGGATTTCGGCCAGCACTTCGCTCATGCGATTCAGGGCGCCCTGCTCTTTCAACTGGTTGGCCAGGTTGGAAATCATCCCGCCCGGTACCTGGTTGACTTGAACGCGCGTGTCGACGGCGGTGAACTCGCTTTCGAACTGGTGGTACTTCTTGCGCACGGCGTAGAAGTACAGACCGATCTCTTGCAGCAGTTCCAGGTTCAGGCCTGTATCGAATTCGGTGCCTTTAAGGGCAGCGACCATCGATTCGGTGCCCGGGTGGCTGGTGCCGGATGCGAAGCTGGAGATCGCGGTGTCGATGTGGTCGGCGCCGTTTTCGATAGCTTTGAGCTGGCACATGGTGGCCATGCCAGAGGTATCGTGCGAGTGAATGAACACGGGCAGCGACTGCTCGGATTTCAATGCCTTGACCAGTTCGCCAGTGGCGTACGGGGTCAGCAGGCCGGCCATGTCCTTGATCGCCACGGAATCACATCCCATGGCTTCCATTTGCCGAGCTTGCGCCACGAATGCATCAATGGTGTGCACTGGGCTTGTGGTGTAAGCGATAGTGCCTTGAGCGTGTTTGCCGGCAGCTTTCACCGCTTCGATGGCGACTCGCAGGTTACGTACGTCGTTCATGGCGTCGAAGATGCGGAACACGTCGATGCCGTTGACCGCAGCCTTGGCGACGAAGGCTTTGACCACGTCGTCGCTGTAATGGCGGTAGCCCAGCAGGTTCTGGCCACGCAGGAGCATTTGCAGACGCGTGTTAGGCAGCGCCGCACGCAGTTGGCGCAGACGCTCCCACGGGTCTTCTTTCAGGAAGCGGACGCAGGCGTCGAAGGTCGCGCCGCCCCAGCACTCCAGCGACCAGTAGCCGACTTTGTCGAGCTTGTCGCAGATCGGCAGCATGTCTTCGGTGCGCATGCGGGTTGCGAGCAGCGATTGGTGGGCGTCGCGCAGGATTGTGTCGGTAACGTGGATACGCTTTGTAGGTAAAGAGTTAGTCATTGGAATATTCCTCACAGGCCTGCGTGGGCGGCGATGGCGGCGGCGATGGCCAGGGCCAGCTCTTCGGGTTTGCGCTTGATCGAGTAGTTGGTCAGTTCAGGATGGCTTTCAACGAAGCTGGTATTGAACTGGCCGCTACGGAATTCCGGGTTACGCAGGATTTCCTGGTAGTACGCGGCGGTGGTCTTGACCCCTTGCAGACGCATGTCGTCCAAGGCGCGCAGGCCACGGTCCATCGCCTCTTCCCACGTCAGCGCCCAGACCACCAGTTTCAGGCACATGGAGTCGTAGAACGGCGGAATCGTGTAGCCGGTATAGATCGCCGTGTCGGTGCGCACGCCGGGGCCGCCGGGCGCGTAGTAACGGGTGATCTTGCCAAAGCTCGGCAGGAAGTTGTTTTTCGGGTCTTCGGCGTTGATCCGGAATTGCAGCGCGAAACCGCGGTGCTGGATGTCTTCCTGTTTCACCGAAAGCGGCAGGCCGGAGGCGATGCGGATCTGCTCACGCACGATGTCGATGCCGGTGATTTCTTCAGTGATGGTGTGTTCCACCTGCACCCGGGTGTTCATCTCCATGAAGTACACCTCGCCCTCGGCGAGCAGAAACTCCACGGTGCCGGCGTTCTCGTAACCCACGGCCTTGGCTGCGCGCACCGACAGGTCGCCAATGTAGGCGCGCTGTTCAGGGGTCAGTTGCGGGCTCGGGGCGATCTCGATGAGCTTCTGGTTGCGACGCTGGATCGAGCAATCACGCTCGAACAGGTGCACCACGTTGCCAAAGCTGTCGCCGAGGATCTGCGCTTCGATGTGTTTTGGATTGACGATGCATTTTTCCAGGAACACTTCCGCCGAACCAAAAGCCTTGGTGGCTTCGGAAATGACCCGAGGGAATGCTTGTTCAAGTTCTTCCCGGCTGTCGCAGCGACGGATACCACGGCCACCGCCACCGGAAGTCGCCTTGAGCATCACCGGATAACCGATGCGGTCGCCTTCGATCAAGGCTTCCGCGATATCCGCGACGTTGCCTTCGGTCCCCGGGGTGACGGGTACGCCAGCCTTGATCATGCTGCGACGGGCTTCGGTCTTGTCGCCCATGCGGCGAATCACTTCAGCCGATGGACCGATGAACTTGATGCCGCGCTCGGCGCAGATATCTGCCAGTTCAGCGTTTTCCGAGAGGAAACCGTAGCCGGGGTGCAGCGCATCGCAACCGGTTTCTACCGCCAGATTCACCAGCTTGCGCGCATTCAGGTACCCGGCCAGTGGCTCGGCACCAATGCTGTGGGCCTCGTCCGCACGCTTCACATGCAGCGCATGGCGGTCGGCGTCGGAATAGATCGCGACCGAGCGAATGCCCATCTCGGCGCAGGCACGCACGATTCGTACGGCAATCTCACCACGGTTGGCGATCAGGATCTTTTTTATCACTTGGAGGTTCCCTTGAGCCGGTGGTACCCACGACCTGCTAGACCAGGTCGACGCGTGACCAAATGTTTCGATTCAGTCGCAGCCCCACACTAGCCCCCACAAGGGATTAACAAAAATGATTAATTATTGGGTCAGCCATAAGTAAAGACTTATAGTTGACGCATCAGCCTGCGGTGAGAGCGCCTATAAAATGCGTAAGTCCTTGATGCGTATGACATTACGTCAATTACAGATCTTCAATGAGGTCTGTGATTTGCGATCCTACAGCCGCGCAGCCGATGAAATGTCTCTCACACAACCTGCCGTGAGCCTACAGATTCGTCAACTTGAAGAGCTGATTGGTCAGCCATTGTTCGATTACGTCGGCAAAAAGCTCTACATGACCGAGGCAGCTGAAGCCCTTCAACGCGCCAGCCGGGACATTTTCGGGCGTCTGGAAAACCTCGACATGCAGCTTTCAGACATGCAGGGATCGCTGCAAGGGCAGCTGAAACTGGCGGTGGAATCCAGCGCCAAGTATTTCGTGCCGCACCTGTTTGCCGCGTTCAAGCGCCAGCATCCGGAAGTGAACCTGCACCTGACGGTGGTTAACCGCGGACAGGTGATTCGACGCCTGTCGGACAACCGCGATGATTTGGTGATCATGTCGATGGTGCCGCAAGACATGGGGCTGGAATTTCTGCCGTTTCTCAACAATCCAATCGTGGCCGTGGCGCCGCCGGACCATCCGCTGTCCCATATGGGGCCGCTGCGCTTGCAGGATCTGGAACCTTACACACTGCTGTTGCGCGAACCGGGCTCCGGTACGCGATTGGCTTGCGAGGAATATTTCAAGGAGAAGCGCGTGCACTTCACGCAGATCCAAGAGGTGGCGTCGGCCGAAGCCCAGCGTGAATGCGTACGGGCGGGTCTGGGCCTGGCGCTGTTGACCCGCCACGCCCTGAACCTTGAGTTGGCGACCGGCGCACTCATAGAGCTGCCGGTCGAAGAGCTGCCGCTGTACCGCAGCTGGTGCCTGGTGCAAGCCAAGGCGAAACGGCTGTCACCGGTGGCACACGCGTTCCTTGCGTTTATTCGCAGCGAGCGGGTGCAGATCAGCGCGCTGGTTGAGCGTTTCGACGGGAAGTTGCCGGTGCCGCCTGCCAGTAGTTGAGCGCCAGATCAGGGAAATCACCGATCTCGGCCAGCAGTTGGCGACGTTCGCAGCGATCTTCGATAGCGCGGCGAAACTCCATGCGGCGCTGGTCTTCCTGCTGACGACGGGTTCTGGTGGCGCTGTTGCGTTCTTCGTAGGGCTGGGCCATTTCGAGTCTCCCAAGGCGATTACGGGAGTTTCAAGATAGGCGCGAAGGATGACGGTTTGGCGGCGGGCGGGTTACAGGGATGTGAATCTTTGGCGTTTTTGAGGACGCCATCGCGAGCAGGCTTGCTCCCACATTTGATCGAGTTGTCCTGACGGACGCGCTCCCCCTGTGGGAGCGAGCCTGCTCGCGATTAAGGTCGGAACGACCTTACGACGACGTCAGTCGTCCAGCGCTTTTACCGACTTGGGTGACAGCCGCAAGCTGCGCAGACTGCGCTTGACGCTCTTGAGGTGATTGACCAGGCTCGGCCCGCGCGCCATGGCCACGCCCATCGCCAACACGTCGATCACCACCAGGTGGGCGATGCGCGAGGTCAGCGGCGTATAGATCTCGGTGTCTTCGTGCACATCAATCGCCAGGTTGACGGTCGACAGTTCGGCCAACGGTGTCTGGCTCGGGCACAAGGTAATCAGCGAAGCGCCGCTCTCGCGCACCAGATTGGCGGTGATCAACAAATCTTTGGAACGCCCGGACTGGGAAATACAGATCGCCACGTCGGTCGGTTTCAACGTGACCGCCGACATCGCCTGCATGTGTGGGTCGGAATACGCCGCCGCCGTCAGCAATAAACGGAAGAACTTGTGCTGGGCATCGGCCGCCACTGCGCCCGACGCGCCAAAGCCATAGAACTCGACCCGCTGGGCCTGCGACATGAGCGACACAGCCCGCTGCAACTCCACCGGATCAAGCTTCTCGCGAACCTCCATCAGCGTGTGCAGGGTGGTGTCGAAGATTTTCAGGCTGTAGTCAGCGACCGAATCGTCTTCATGAATCGCGAATTGTCCGAAGCTCGCGCCGGCAGCCAGGCTCTGCGCCAGCTTCAGCTTCAAGTCCTGGAAACCAGAGCAACCGATGGCGCGACAGAAGCGCACGATGGTCGGTTCACTGATGCCCACGTTGTGGGCCAGGTCGGCCATGGAGCTGTGCATCACCGCCGCAGGATCAAGCAGCACGTGGTCGGCGACCTTGAGCTCCGACTTGCGTAAGAGGTGGCGTGACTGGGCGATGTGTTGCAGCAGATTCAAAGGGCTGGACTCTTTGTTATTGGCAGGTGCCGGGGATGTAGCAAGCTTGTAGTTATACTACATGAATCGGCTTTTTGCCTGCTCAATGCGTAACTCGATGCCCCCATTTCACGCCACATGCGCTCCATGTAGCCCCCGAGACCCTGTAGCAGCTGCCGAAGGCTGCGTTCGGCGGCGCAGCCGTCGTAAAACCTGAGAACCGGATTATCCGGTAACCGCGTAACGCCCCTTCACGACGGC
The DNA here is from genome assembly GCF_054897865.1 of Pseudomonas sp. LS2P72. Taxonomy (NCBI): domain Bacteria; kingdom Pseudomonadati; phylum Pseudomonadota; class Gammaproteobacteria; order Pseudomonadales; family Pseudomonadaceae; genus Pseudomonas; species Pseudomonas sp. LS2P72. The sequence continues at coordinate 615,311 of NZ_CM142708.1, read as the reverse complement.
TGCGCCGCCGAACGCAGCCTTCGGCAGCTGCTATGTATGGACTCGCCCCCACTGTCTACCCGCTTTTAAAAAAACTGCCGCCCCGTTGCATCTATGTATTAGGCCTGTTCGAGGAAGCCGTCGTCGGCTTCTGGCCAAAATTGGAAGAGCTCGTGGCATGCCGATTACAGTCAGGCCTCGAAGGCCACTAGCAGCTTAGGCATCACTCCACGCCGGTCTTACCAGGGGTCAATGTTTTTTCAGCAACAGGTTGGTCAGTAGGTACCTCGGTGGCAGAACTCGGTGGATCAGTGGCTCATCGTCGCTTGCTGGCCGTCGGCGGGCTGGCGACGATAAGTCTGGTCATTCTGTAAAAGCACCCAGACGATGCGCAGGTTGCGATTGGCCAACCTGACCGCTGCGTCCTTGCGGCCCAATCGGCTCATCCAGCGCAACAAACGGCGGTCGTCGGGCTGTTGGGAATCAGGTCGCAACTGCTGCAATACCGCGTGGGCACCCTGGATCATCAGGCTGCGCAAATAGCTATCGCCTCGCTTGGTCATGTCCCCCAGTTGAATCGTCTTCCCGCTGCTGTGCTGATCAGGGACCATGCCGAAGTACGCGGCGAACATGCGAGCATTGAGAAAACGCTCAGGCTTGGTTTCCTTGGCCACCAGCGCCGTAGCGGTGATTGGGCCGATACCGCGCACCGTCATCAACCGTTTGGCTGTCTTGTCGGCGTTCGCGGCCACTTCCAAACGTCCCGTCAGGACGTTGATGCGCTCGCCCAAATGGCGCCACTCGGCCAACAGTTCGTCGATCAGCTCGCGCAACAGGGCAGGCACCGGCTGGGTGGCATCCTCCAATATCCGCGGGATTCTCTGGCTGATCGCGACGTCGCCCTGTGCCAGCGCAATCCCGTGCTCAAGCAGCAGGCCGCGCATCTGATTACTCACGGCGGTGCGGCGACGCACGTAACCTTGACGAGCGCGATGCAGTGCCTGCATGGCCAGCGCTGCGACACTTTTGACCGGCACTGCGCAGATCTTTTCGTCGCGACCGGCACGCAGGATGGCCAGCGCATCGTTACGATCATTTTTAGGGCCGCTGCGATGCTTGGCCACCAGACCGGCAGGCAGAATCCGCGCCAGGTTGCCTTGATCCTGCAGCTGCCGGGCCCAAGCTTGAGCGCCTGGGCCGGTCTCCATCAGGACCACGACATGAGGCGGCAGCTGGCGGAGAAACTCGTAGAACGCCTCGCGCGACTTGATCCGCTGCTCATAATGCACCTTGCCGAGGGCGTCTTCGCCGGCGAGCTGGAACACATGCTTGGCCAGGTCGACCGCCACGGTAGTGCAGGCCGATAAATCGGCAGAAGACAAGGATTGATCAATCGAAGTATGCTTTTTCATGGACTCGCCCTCGCTGTCGTTGGCTGTTTAGACTGCCACCGTGGCGCATTGACGCCTCGGCGTGGGCGAGTCCATTCAATTACAGGGAATTTGTGTCCTGACGTAAAAGTGCAGCCAGGCCATCGGCCTCGACAGGACGGCTAATCAAATAACCCTGCACTTCATCGCAGTGCTCGGCTTTCAAAAACGCCAACTGCTCTTCCCGCTCCACACCCTCGGCCACCACTTTGAGCGACAGGCCGTGCGCCATGGCAATGATCGCCCGGGTAATCGCAGCATCCTCACTGCTCTCCCCCAGACCGCGGATAAATGCCTGATCGATCTTCACGTAATCCACCGGGATGCGCTTGAGGTAACTCAAGGACGAATAACCGGTGCCGAAATCGTCGATCGCCAGTTTCACGCCCAGATCGCGCAATTGCTGGAAGGTCGCGATGATGTGCTCGACGCTGTCCAGCAACTGACTTTCGGTGAGCTCCAGCTCCAGGTAGTGCGGCGCCAGACCGGTTTCTTCCAGCACCTGACGCACCAGGCTGACCAGTTTGCCCTGACGCAATTGATGCACCGACAGATTGACCGACACCCGTATCGGCGAAAGCCCCTGACGCTGCCACTCACAGGCTTGCCAGCAAGCCTGACGCAACACGAACTCGCCGATCGCGCCGATCAACCCGGTTTCCTCGGCCAGGCCGATGAAGTCCCCCGGCGGCACGCGGCCCATGGTCGGGTGATCCCAACGCACCAGCGCCTCGGCGGCATTCAACCGGCCCGTGGCGAGGCACAGTTTCGGTTGGTAAAACACCTTCAGTTGCTTCTCTTCGATGGCCTTACGCAGCTGATTTTCCAGCTGCAAGCGCTCCAGCGTGCTGGCTTGCAGGCTGTCGGTGTAGAACTGGAAGTTATTTCCGCCCAGGTGCTTGGCGTGCTGCATGGCCATATTTGACTGATGGACCAGCGCGGAAATTTCTCGCGCGTTGTCCGGCAACATACTGATGCCCATGGACGCGCTGACCACCAGTTCATGGCCCTCGACAGTGATCGGCAAACGCAGCTTGGTCGACAGTCGGGTCGCCACCCGCGCCAGGCTCGACAGGTTGCCGTAGGCATTGAACAACACGGCAAACTCATCGCCGGACAAGCGAGCGATGGTGTCTGCTTCGGGCAACGCATTGACCAGCCGCCGAGCCATTTTCTGCAAGAGTTGGTCGGCGATTTCATGGCCAAGGCTGTCGTTGAGCAGCTTGAAACGATCCAGATTGATGTGCAGCAACGCCAGACTGCGGTGGCCGCCCTGACGCACCCGCTGATGAGCTTCGCTTAGCCGTTCGCGGAACAGAGAACGGTTGGCCAGACCCGTTAATTCGTCGTAATGCGTCAGGTAACGCATGCGTTCTTCGGATTCACGCCGAGCCGATAGATCGGCGAAGAAACCTACAATATGGCTCACATTTCCCCGAGCATCGCGCACAGCGTTCAGTTGCAACCATTGCGGATACAACTCGCCATTCTTGCGGGTTTCTACCAGCTCGCCCTGCCAACTGCCGTGCTGCTCCAGCGCCTGATGAATCGCCCCGTAGTGTCGGCGGGCATCCCGGCTGCACGGCAACTCGACCACGTTGCGTCCGATCATGTCTTCAATGTCATAGCCAGTGACTCGGCTGAAGGCCTGGTTGACCGCGATCAGTGCGTAATCCGGATCGAAAATCACGATGCCTTCGCTGGCGGCTTCGAACACCGTCGCGGCCAGTTGCCGTTGCTCTTCCAGAGCTTTGCTGTCGCTGATGTCGCGACGGGTGCCGACCATGCGGATCACCCGGCCATTTTCGCCGCGCTCAACCGCTCGACCTCGGTCCTCGATCCAGACCCAATGGCCATCGCCGTGGCGCACGCGGTACTCGATCTGGTAATCCTCGCTGCGGCCCTTCAAATGCTCGACCAGGGCGCGCTTGAGCGACGGCAAGTCATCAGGGTGCAAGCGCGGCTTGAGGTGGCGAAGCATCGCCGTCACGAATTCCGGCTCCAGGCCGAACAATTCTTGAAGATGGGTGTGGTGGACTTCGTCGGTTTGCAGGTTCCAGTCCCACAACCCGAGCTCACTTGCCTTCAATGCCAGGGCGAGTCGCGCTTCACTCTTGCTCAGGGCCTGGTTGGCAGCGTCCAGCTCCAGGCTGCGCTGGGCAACACGGCTTTCCAGCTCGATCTGAATTTGCCGCAGCTCGTCTTCGGCACGACGGCGCTGGTCGATTTCCTTGGCCAGCGTTTGATTGAGCTGGTCGCTGCAGCTTTGGGCCTGCTGCAAGTGTTCGATCAATGCCTGATTCTGGAAGCGCCGTAACAGTCCGCTATCGATGAGCCGATTGACCTGCCAGGCGACCACACTCAACGCGCCCAGTAAAATCAGCCCGAACCAGCCCCAGCCCTGACTTTGTTCATCGCCGCCCCAGAACAGATAGCCGATGGCCGGCAACAGACAGGGCAAGGTAAAGGACAGGAACGCCGGCAGGCTGACCGCGTAGGCAACGCTGGCCGAAAGCGCTGCGGCGCCGATCAGGCCGAACACCCAGGCTTGTTCAACGAAGTTATCGGCGGGTACCAGCGCAATGCCGGCGCCGGCCAGGGTCAGGCCGGTCATGGCCGAACCCAGTAAAAACATGCGGCGCCAGATCGGATGGACCTGACGGTTGGGTATTGCCGAATCGAAGGCCGCGACTTGAATCACCCGCAACGCCACCAGCGACAACAGCCATACCAGCCAGACGCTGACCAGGAAGTAGCGCTGCGGACTCCAAAGCAAGCCAGCGCAGACCAGACCATTGATCAACATGAATAATGTGGGCAGCAACGAGCCCTGATAAAGCAGACGCGTGCGTTCGACCGCCATTTCCATGGCGTACTGTTTGCGAATAACCCGAGGCTCCACAACGGGGCCCGACAGGTCGGTGCTGAGGGTCATAGGCAATGTTCTTGTTCTTATAATGGTGAGCATGAGCCCGAAACGTCGACGGAGCATACACAAGCAAATGCCCGGACCAAACTGCTCCAGATCATAAAATCGACAAAAAACGGAGCCCTCCATACCCGCTGAAAAGCTTCGGAGCGAGCCCCGCCAACGCCTGCAGCCAGTGACCGACCGGTCGTCATCCGTGCTTCTTTCATCGGCTAATGCAAAGCTCGGTTTGCCCGGTGTGACGGCGCACCCTAGAATGCCCCGATGCGCGATGATCTCTCCCTTCTGCTGAACTCCCTCAACGATGCCCAACGCCAGGCCGTAGCTGCCCGCGTGGGTCGTCAGTTGGTCCTGGCCGGTGCTGGTTCCGGTAAAACCCGAGTGCTGGTGCACCGTATCGCCTGGTTGATCCAGGTCGAAAACGCTTCGCCCCACTCCATCCTGTCGGTGACCTTCACCAATAAGGCCGCTGCCGAGATGCGTCATCGCATCGAGCAGCTGATGGGTATCAACCCGGCCGGCATGTGGGTCGGCACCTTCCACGGCCTGGCGCACCGCTTGCTGCGGGCGCACTGGCAGGAAGCCGGCCTGAGCCAGACTTTCCAGATTCTCGACAGCGACGACCAGCAACGGCTGGTCAAGCGGGTGATCCGCGAGCTGGGCCTGGACGAGCAACGCTGGCCGGCCCGTCAGGCCCAGTGGTTCATCAACGGACAGAAAGACGAAGGTCTGCGTCCGCAACACATTCAAGCCAGCGGCGACCTGTTCCTGGCAACCATGCGCAGCATTTATGAAGCCTATGAGGCTGCATGCCTGCGCGCTGGCGTGATCGACTTCTCCGAATTGCTGCTGCGCGCCCTCGACTTGTGGCGCGATCATCCAGGCTTGCTGGCGCATTATCAGCAACGCTTCCGCCACATCCTGGTAGACGAATTCCAGGACACCAACGCCGTGCAGTACGCCTGGTTGCGACTGCTGGCCAAGGGCGGCGACAGCCTGATGGTGGTCGGCGACGACGATCAGTCGATCTACGGCTGGCGCGGCGCGAAAATCGAAAACATCTATCAGTATTCCGACGATTTTCCAGATGCCGAAACCATTCGTCTGGAGCAGAACTACCGCTCCACCGCCGGCATCCTCAAAGCGGCCAACGCCCTGATCGCCAATAACACCGGACGCATGGGCAAAGAGCTGTGGACCGACGGCGGCGAAGGCGAAGCGATCAATCTGTACGCCGCGTTCAACGAACACGATGAAGCACGTTACGTGGTGGAAACCATCGAAAGCGCGCTGAAAACCGGCTTGGCCCGCAGCGATATCGCGATTTTGTACCGCTCCAACGCCCAATCGCGCGTTTTGGAAGAAGCTTTGTTGCGTGAGCGCATTCCGTACCGCATCTATGGCGGTCAGCGCTTCTTCGAACGGGCAGAAATCAAAAACGCCATGGCCTACCTGCGCTTGCTGGAAGGTCGCGGCAACGATGCAGCGCTGGAGCGGGTGATCAACGTCCCGGCCCGTGGTATCGGGGAGAAAACCGTTGAAGCGATTCGCGACCATGCCCGTCATAGCGATGTGTCGATGTGGGAAGCCATGCGTCTGCTGGTCGCCAATAAAGGCCTGACCGGCCGTGCTGCCGGCGCTCTTGGGGCGTTTATCGAGTTGATCGAGAACCTCTCTGCCAAGTGCATGGATATGCCGCTTCACCTGATGACCCAGACCGTCATCGAGCAGTCCGGGCTGATCGCCTATCACGAAGCGGAAAAAGGCGAGAAAGGCCAGGCCCGGGTAGAAAACCTTGAGGAACTGGTCAGCGCCGCGCGCAACTTCGAAAACGCTGAAGAAGACGAAGACCTGACGCCATTGGCAGCGTTTCTCGGTCACGCGTCACTGGAGGCCGGGGATACTCAGGCCGACGAGCACGAAGACAGCATTCAGTTGATGACCTTGCACAGCGCCAAGGGTCTGGAATTCCCTTACGTGTTCCTGGTGGGCATGGAAGAAGGCTTGTTCCCGCACAAGATGAGCCTTGAAGAACCGGGTCGTCTTGAAGAGGAGCGCCGTTTGGCCTACGTCGGTATCACTCGGGCGATGCAGAACCTGGTGATGACCTATGCTGAAACCCGGCGCCTGTATGGCAGCGAGACTTACAACAAGGTGTCGCGTTTCGTACGTGAAGTGCCGAAAGGCCTGATCCAGGAAGTGCGGCTGTCCAACAGCGTCAGCCGTCCGTTCGGTGGTGGCCAGCAGCAGAATTCCAGCAGCCTGTTTGGCGGTAGCGAGATCCCCGACACCGGGTTCAGCCTCGGCCAGGCCGTACGGCATTCGGTGTTTGGCGACGGTGTGATCCTGAACTTCGAAGGTGCCGGGGCTCAGGCTCGGGTGCAGGTGAACTTCAGCGAAGGCAGCAAGTGGCTGATGTTGGGTTACGCGAAGCTGGAAGCGGTATAAAGGCGATCGTCAGGGAGCATTTCTGTGGGAGCGAGCCTGCTCGCGATGAACGATGACGCGGTGTTTCTGCTATTCCGCGGTGCGACTATCGCGAGCAGGCTCGCTCCCACAGTTTGATCGCGCAGTGGCACTGATCGCCTTTCTTACAGAACTTATCCACTCGTCTTACAGACCAAAGTTAACAGGCCTTATTGCGCTGACTGAAGCTGAACGCAACCTGTCAGGCAAAAGCCCGAAACACTCTGCCGCTAGCCAGTAACACTTCAGCTGTGCAACATGGCGCGCGTGCCTTCCACAAATGGGAATTCCCTATATGAAACGTTTTCTTAGCATCGCCATGGCGTTGTGCATTGGCCTGACGATGAGCCTCGACGCCAATGCTGCCAAGCGCTTTGGTGGCGGCAAGAGCTCCGGCGCTGCGCCGACTCACCAGACCAGCCAAATGGCTCCTTCTTCTGCTGCAGGCGGCGCTGCTGCCACTGCGGGCGCGGCCGGTGCCGCGGGCGCTGCCGCCAAGGCCGGCGGTGCTTCGCGCTGGCTCGGCCCTCTGGCCGGTATCGCTGCCGGTGGCTTGCTGGCCTCCATGTTCATGGGCGACGGCTTCCAGGGCATGCAGATCTTCGACATCCTGATCATGGCCGTCATCGCCTTTCTGGTCTTCCGTTTCATCGCCGCTCGTCGTCGCAAGCAGCAAGGGCACATGGCTCCAGCTGGCGCACCGATGCAGCGTGAAGTGTTCGAGCAGAAGCCAGCGGCCATGGGTTCGATCTTCGGCGGCTCGGCAGCACCGGTTGCCGCTCGTCCGGTGATCAACGCCCCGGCCTGGTTCAATGAAAACAACTTCATTGAAGCGGCCCGCAACCACTTCCAGTCCCTGCAGCAGCACTGGGACGCCAACGAAATGGACAAGATCGCCGAGTTCGTGACTCCGCAACTGCTGGAGTTCCTCAAGCGCGAACGTGCTGATCTGGGCGACGCCTTCCAGTCGACCTACATCGATAACCTCCAGGTACAACTGGACGGCGTTGATGACCGTGCGGACAAGACTATCGCCACCCTGACCTTCAGCGGTGTGTCGAAGTCCTCGCGTTTCGACCAGGGCGAAGTGTTCAGCGAAAGCTGGAACATGGAACGTCCGCAGGGCGAGAACCAGCCTTGGCTGGTCGCCGGTATCCGCCAGAACGGCTGATCACTTCCCGCGTTTCACCTGTTGTAATAAAACCCCGGCCTGGCCGGGGTTTTTCTATTTCGCGGTTGCATCTATAGCGAGCTACTGTATAAACCGCCCCAACTAAACCGCGCCATCAAGCAAGAGGATCCCGGACGTGGAAGAAATCATCGAACAACTGCGTGAAGCCAACGAACCGGTACCGGTCCCCTTGGAGTTACCCGACGAAGATCAACTGGTGGAAATCGAAGAACAGCTGTTCATCGATATTCCATTTGTCTTCAGAGAATTTTTGCTGACCGTCAGCGACGTCGTCTACGGCAGCCTGGAGCCGGTAACCGTTACCGACCCGCAATCCCACACCTACCTGCCGGACGTTGCCGCCAACGCCTGGGATGCGGGTGTTGATCGCAGCATGATTCCGATCTGCCAGGACGGTGACAACTACTACCTGGTCGAAGAAGACGGCACCGTGGTGCTGTGGTTGGCCGAAGAAGAGCTGATCGCCGAAGAAACCTGGGAATCGGTATGGCACTGGGCGCGGGACGTCTGGCTGGAAAGCTGAGACGCCTCGACTTTGTAGCAACTGGCGTTGTGGCGAGGGGGTTTATCCCCGTTCGACTGCGCAGCAGTCGTAAACCCTGAAGACTCGGTTTACCTGGAAATCTCATTGCCCGATTTTGCGACTGCTGCGCAGCCGGACGCAGCCTTCGGCAGCTGCTATGTATGGACTCGCCCCCACTGTCTACCCGCTTTTAAAAAAACTGCCGCCCCGTTGCATCTATGTATTAGGCCTGTTCGAGGAAGCCGTCGTCGGCTTCTGGCCAAAATTGGAAGAGCTCGTGGCATGCCGATTACAGTCAGGCCTCGAAGGCCACTAGCAGCTTAGGCATCACTCCACGCCGGTCTTACCAGGGGTCAATGTTTTTTCAGCAACAGGTTGGTCAGTAGGTACCTCGGTGGCAGAACTCGGTGGATCAGTGGCTCATCGTCGCTTGCTGGCCGTCGGCGGGCTGGCGACGATAAGTCTGGTCATTCTGTAAAAGCACCCAGACGATGCGCAGGTTGCGATTGGCCAACCTGACCGCTGCGTCCTTGCGGCCCAATCGGCTCATCCAGCGCAACAAACGGCGGTCGTCGGGCTGTTGGGAATCAGGTCGCAACTGCTGCAATACCGCGTGGGCACCCTGGATCATCAGGCTGCGCAAATAGCTATCGCCTCGCTTGGTCATGTCCCCCAGTTGAATCGTCTTCCCGCTGCTGTGCTGATCAGGGACCATGCCGAAGTACGCGGCGAACATGCGAGCATTGAGAAAACGCTCAGGCTTGGTTTCCTTGGCCACCAGCGCCGTAGCGGTGATTGGGCCGATACCGCGCACCGTCATCAACCGTTTGGCTGTCTTGTCGGCGTTCGCGGCCACTTCCAAACGTCCCGTCAGGACGTTGATGCGCTCGCCCAAATGGCGCCACTCGGCCAACAGTTCGTCGATCAGCTCGCGCAACAGGGCAGGCACCGGCTGGGTGGCATCCTCCAATATCCGCGGGATTCTCTGGCTGATCGCGACGTCGCCCTGTGCCAGCGCAATCCCGTGCTCAAGCAGCAGGCCGCGCATCTGATTACTCACGGCGGTGCGGCGACGCACGTAACCTTGACGAGCGCGATGCAGTGCCTGCATGGCCAGCGCTGCGACACTTTTGACCGGCACTGCGCAGATCTTTTCGTCGCGACCGGCACGCAGGATGGCCAGCGCATCGTTACGATCATTTTTAGGGCCGCTGCGATGCTTGGCCACCAGACCGGCAGGCAGAATCCGCGCCAGGTTGCCTTGATCCTGCAGCTGCCGGGCCCAAGCTTGAGCGCCTGGGCCGGTCTCCATCAGGACCACGACATGAGGCGGCAGCTGGCGGAGAAACTCGTAGAACGCCTCGCGCGACTTGATCCGCTGCTCATAATGCACCTTGCCGAGGGCGTCTTCGCCGGCGAGCTGGAACACATGCTTGGCCAGGTCGACCGCCACGGTAGTGCAGGCCGATAAATCGGCAGAAGACAAGGATTGATCAATCGAAGTATGCTTTTTCATGGACTCGCCCTCGCTGTCGTTGGCTGTTTAGACTGCCACCGTGGCGCATTGACGCCTCGGCGTGGGCGAGTCCATTCAATTACAGGTGCGATGTCAGTGGCCGGACGAATCCTTGTGGTTGTCCAATGTTTCGAGCAACGCCACCTGCATCCGCGTGTGCACGCGGATGAACCAGCGCCAGAGCAGCGCCGCTACAGCGGCCGCGACGACGACGATCAGCACCAGCAACTTGTTGGTCGGCAGAATACTGGCCGACAAGGCTGCCAGCAGCAGGAAAATCACCAGCAGCGAGAGGATCGGGATCATTTCGGCGATCACCCGACGCACGCGCTGCGTGTGACGGCCGGCCATCTCCGGTTTCACGCCCATCTCCGCCAATAGCATCGAGAGCGCCTTGAGCTTGCGATAGGCGGCGATCAGAAACGGCAGCGACAACAGCAACGCCCCGCCCCAGATCAACGCTTTCTGCCAGCTCGGGTCGCTGATCCAGTCTTGCAGGTAAGCGGACATGCGCTCGGCGAAATAAGCGCCCGAGAAGAAGATCGCAATCACCAGCGCCAGATTGATGCCCACCTGCAACAGAATCCGCCGAATCATCGACGCCAACAGCGCGCCCTCGCCCTGAGGCTGGATGCTGCGCAGCCATTCGCCGTACATCCCCAATACCCTGCCCAGTCGCTTCGGCATCACCGCGGCAAGCTTGATCGACAACGGATCAGCCGCGCGGATCAGGTAAGGCGTCAGCAACGTGGTGATCACCGAGACGGCTACGGCGACCGGGTAAAGGAAGTTGCTGGTGACCTGCAACGTCATGCCCAGCGCCGCGATGATGAAAGAAAATTCGCCAATCTGCGAAAGCCCCATCCCGACGCGAAGTGAGGTGCGTCCATCATTGCCAGCGATAAAGGCGCCAAGACCGCAAGAAAACATCTTGCCCAGCACCACGGCCACAGTGATCACCGCAATCGGCCACGCGTATTGCAGCAGGATCATCGGATCGAGCATCAGCCCAATGGCGACAAAGAAGATCGCACTGAACAGGTCGCGAACCGGTTCGATCAAACGCTCGATTTTCAGCAACTGCCGGGATTCAGCCATGATCGCGCCAATCAGGAAGGCACCGAGCACCATGCTGTATTCAAGTTTGACCACCAGCAAACAGAAGCCGAAACACAGGCCTAATACAGTGATCAGCAGCATTTCATTGCTTTCGAACTTCGCCACGTAAGCCAGCAATCGCGGCACCAGCAGGATGCCGATGACCAGTGCGACGATCATGAACAGCGAGAGCTTGCCGACAGTCGAAAACACTTCGCCGGAACTGACCGTGCCGCTGACCGCGATGCTCGACAGCAAGGCGATGATGCCGATACCAAGGATGTCTTCCACGATCAGCACGCCGAAAATCAGCTGCGCAAAGCGCTCGTTCTTCATCTTCAGATCGTTGAGCGCCTTGACGATGATGGTGGTGGACGAAATCGCCAGAATCGCGCCGAGGAACAGCGAGTCCATAGTGTTCCAGTCGAACCAGCGACCAATCTCGTAGCCGATCCAGATCATCAGCACGATTTCCAGGAACGCCGCAATGAACGCCGTGGCGCCGACCTTGAACAGTTTGCGCAGGCTGAACTCCAGGCCCAGGCAGAACATCAGGAAAATCACCCCGAGTTCGGCGAGGGTTTTGATGGTTTCTTCATCGTGGATCAAGCTGAACGGCGGGGTGTGCGGGCCGATGATGAAGCCGGCGACGATGTAACCGAGCACCACCGGTTGTTTGAAGCGATGAAACAGTACTGTCACCACACCCGCAATCAACATGATCACTGCCAGATCTTGAATGAAGCTGATGGCGTGCATGGTGTGGGGCTCCTTAAGGGGGACTTTTGGAGGTTAACACCACGACTTCCGCAGCAAAGGCGGTGCAATATATGGAAACAGATCGATCCGGGCGTGACGGCAGCCACTTGCCTGGCGTCCCGATAACTGTTGGTTTGAAAAAGCTGACGAGGCCCCCGCAGAGGTGCCGCCCTCCCGAAATTCTGCCTTGAACCGTGAGAACGCTATGGAACCCGGAAACGCACAACTGTCGATGACGGTATTGATGACCCCCGACATGGCCAATTTCTCTGGCAATGTCCACGGCGGCACCTTGCTCAAATACCTCGACGAAGTGGCCTATGCGTGCGCCAGTCGTTATGCCGGCCGCTACGTGGTGACCCTATCGGTGGACCAGGTGATTTTCCGCGAGCCGATCCATGTCGGCGAACTGGTGACCTTTCTGGCCTCGGTCAATTTCACCGGCAACACCTCCATGGAGGTGGGCATCAAGGTGGTGACCGAAAACATCCGCGAGCGCTCGGTGCGCCACACCAACAGCTGCTTCTTCACCATGGTCGCCGTGGATGACGACCGCAAACCGGCTGCTGTCCCGCCACTGCAACCGCAGAACAGCGAAGACAAACGCCGCTTCATGCAGGCCCAGCAGCGTCGGCAGATTCGTCAGGAGCTGGAAAAGCGCTATCAGGACATCAAGGGCGACGCCTGATATCGACAAAGTCGCAGCCAGCGCAAAGGCTGCGATTTTTTTCCGCGAATGTTGTTACAAACTGATCGCCGTCGCCTCGAACCGCACTCGCGGGTGGGCAATCCGGTCCTGAGCCCGCACCAGTTCCAGCTCATAGCTGGAGCAAGCCTGGGTTTCCAGCAGCACTTCATGCACCGCCGACGCGGCGAATTCGAAAGCCGCCACCAGGCTATCGCCCAACAGTACGCGAGCCAGAAACAGTCCGGACGTCAGGTCACCGACGCCCACCGGCTGACGCGGGAATGCCAGCAGCGGACGGCGCAAATGCCAGCTGTCTTCGGCCGTCACCAGCAACATCTCGAAAACATCCGCCGGTTTACCGGGATAGTCCAGATGCTTGACCAGCACAGCCTTCGGACCGCGCACCAGCAGCGCTCGCGCCATGGCCAGGCAATCGAACAACGATTGCGGCTTGCGCCCCGAAAAGCTGTCCAGCTCCAGCTGGTTCGGGCACATGAAGTCCGCCACGGCAGCCGCCTCCTCCAGCAGGAAATCGCTGACTTCCGCGGGCACGCTGCAACCTTTTTCCGGATGGCCCATTACCGGGTCACACAGATACAGAGCCTTGGGATTCATCGACTTGATCCGCGCCACCCCCGTCAGGATCGCCCGGCCCTGGGCAGCACTGCCGAGATAGCCAGACAATACGGCGTCGCAGTTGCCCAGCTCGCCAATCGCCGCGATGCCTTCGACCAGATCGGGAATCTGATGCGGCGCCAGCACTTCACCGGCCCATTGGCCGTACTGGGTGTGGTTGGAGAACTGCACCGTATTGAGCGGCCAGACATTCACCCCGACCCGCTGCATCGGGAAAACCGCGGCGCTGTTGCCAGCGTGGCCGAACACCACGTGGGACTGGATGGCGAGCAGATGGGGCGTACGTTTCATGCGGTGAGTTTTCCGTCAAACGATTGAAATTCAAGCCGCGCAGTATGCGACTAAACGCAGCCTGTACGACAGACCGGCGACGCAGTTAAGCTGACACTATCTTGTTGGAGCAACGTGTTGATGCTGACCCTTGGAAATATCTTCGTCCTGATGCTGCTTGCCACCGGTGGCGCGTGGTTGTGGCACAACCATGGCTTGCGCGAGCGTGCGCTGGAGCGGGTCATGCTGCATTGCGCAAAGCTCGGAGTCGAGCTGCTGGACGGCAACGTGGCCTTGAAGAAGATCGCATTCATTAAAGACGCCAACGGCCGGCGGCGCCTCGCCCGTGTGTATAACTTCGAATTCACCGTGACCGGTGAAAGCCGTCACAACGGCACCATCACCCAGTTCGGCGCCCACAGTGCGCAGATTGAGCTGGCGCCCTACCCGATGCCGTTCGACGACACAGCTGCGGTGTCCGATGTAGTGAAACCGCGCGCGGAGGTCATCGAGATGAGCCAGTGGCGGCAAGAACACACTAAATGGCGTCCTTGATTCAAGTCGGGCTCGACCGGCAGTCGGCCAGCTCTCTTTGCAATGAATCAACATCCTGCGGCTCACTGAAAATCAGCTCGATGCGAGAATCACGCCGCCATTCGCTGGGCTGCCAGTCCAGCGCCGAGTTTTCCAGCGCATTCGCCGAAACCCACCCGTTGACGCTGTGGATAACCAGCTTCGCCCGCCGCCAGGCAAGGCTTTCAAGCCAACGGCCAACGAGCGTCGCATCGAAAGCCTGACTCGGATGCCAGCGCCACCCCACACTCCAGCCGCCCTCCTGCTCCTGGCTCAAGCAAATTGGCAGCGCGGGATCGGTCCAGATGGCCGGCAACTGCGCCAATCCTTTGGGCGCAACGAAGTTATCCACACCCGCTACAGCCTGAACCCCAAGCCCTGGTAACTCACTCAATGGCAACGCGGCTTGCTGCGTCCAGTACAACGGACGCGCCGGCAACTGTGCGGCGATTCGCTGACGATCAGCGTCGTCGATGTTTTCGGCTTTATTCATCAGCAACAACCCGGCGCTCTTGAGCGCTTCCTGTTGCGGCACCGGCAGCGGTTTGCCGGCAACAAGTGCCTGGGCGTCCAGCACCAGCACGCAGGGTTGAACAGCCAACACGCCTTGCCACGGCGCCTCACTCAACTGGCTGAGCAATTGCGCCGGATGCCCCAGCCCGGAGGGCTCGATAAACAGTCGATCCGGCCGCGCCTTGCGCAGTAAACGCCCGAGGCCGATCTGAAACGGCGCACCATTCACGCAACACAAACAGCCCCCGGCCACTTCACCCAGTGCGATACCATCGGCGTCCCGGGTCAGCAACGCAGCGTCGAGGCCGATCTGCCCGAACTCGTTGATCAGTACCGCCCAGCGTTCATCCGCCGGCCGCTGCGCCAGCAGGTGCTTGATCAGGCTGGTCTTGCCGGCGCCCAAGGGGCCAGCAATGACGTGCGTGGGTATGTTCTGCAACATAGTCGAGGTTTTCTGAGGAGGTAAAGGATGCGGTTGATGGGATTGTCGGTGCTCTTGGCGCTCATGTCCGGCGACGCGCTGGCCCAGGCTTGCGTGGTACATAGCACGGCTGCGCGACTCGACGTGAAAGTCTGCCAGCAGAACCGCAATATCCCGGAAAAGCTATTCGCCGATGGTTTCTGCCAGCCGAACCTTCCTGGCCAGAAAGTCGAAGTGCAATACGTCGACCAATGCCCCACCGGCGCGTTCGGCGTGTGCAGCAACGCCCAAGTCGCCAATATGCCTTACCGGCAGGATATTCACTATTACGGCGTAGCCACGGATGCGGCGTATTTGAAGCCGTTTTGCGAAGCCCAGAGCCAGGGAACCTGGCTCAAACCGTGAGCCGCTAGCTCAGCCAGTCGAGCGTCAGGATCAGCCGCCGCTCACCGGACGCAAGCTGTGGCGAGCGATGAATAAGGCCGAAACCTTCGTTGCCATGCCATTTCTCGCCTTTGAGTAACGCGACTTCGCCGCTGGCGATCTGCTCGATCAGCGGACCGTCCTGGGGTTCGGTGTCGGCGTTGCCCAGTTGTCGACGATCCATCGCACCTTCCTTCAGCCACTGGCTGCCGATCCCGGAATACGTGGTGATCAGCCGCACCGGCACATGATCGACGTGGAAACGCGGGCACATGGCCTTGTCCAAAACCCGCAGGCGCAGGCCGACACGCTTGGCGCCCAGCAAACAGGCGAAAGCACTGACCAGCCAGGAGACGTCGGCGATGAAACCTTCATAACCTTCGAGATCGCTGAAACCTGAGGCCAATCCGCGAAGATTGGGTTCGCTGTCATCGCAGGGCAACTCCAGGACCAGTGACTCGGCCAACGGCTCGTTCAGGGACAGCAACAAACTCCCGAAATCAGCGATGTGCGCCGGCAATTGGCGCTTCCAAACGGCAAGGTTCACGCCGTCATCCAGTATTCGGGTCAGCGCTTGCGGCGTCTCACCTTGAACCTGATAAATGATCGGCCGCAGTTTCAGACTGGGCGCCAACATCAGGCTGCCACCTCTTCATGCCACGGGCCAAATGGATCTGGCAGTAGTCGCCAGCCCTCGATGCCTAACGCCATTTCATCGTCGGTCAGCAGGCAATTGTCGAGTTCGGCGGTGAGTTGCGAGAAGTCGATGTTCTGGCCGATGAACACCAGTTCCTGACGGCAATCGCCGCTGGTTGCGGTCCAGTTTTCCATGATACCGGCGGTGCTTTCTTCGTCCTGCGGCCACTGGATTTTCGGCACGAAACGCCACCAGCGTCCGGCGAAACCATGGCGCATCAATCCGCCGGCCTGGGACCAGCTACCGGCGTCCATGTGTTTACTGGCCAGCCAGAAGAAGCCCTTGGAGCGCAGCAGTTTGCCGTTCACCCACGGGCGATCGATGAAGCTGAAAAAGCGCTGCGGATGAAACGGTCGGCGTGCTCGGTAGGCTGTCGAGGCGATGCCGTATTCGTCGGTTTCGGGCACGTGCTCGCCACGCAGTTCCTGTAACCAGCCCGGCGCCTGAGCGGCCTTCTCGAAGTCGAAACGGCCGGTATTGAGGATCTTCTCCAAGGGGATTTCGCCCATGACCATCGGGATGATTTCCGCCTGGGCGTTTAGCCGCTCAAGGATCGCGATCAGCTCCTGGCGTTCGCTGCTGCTGATCAAGTCGATCTTGCTGATCAAAATCACGTCGGCGAATTCGATCTGCTCGATCAACAGGTCGGTGATCGAGCGTTCGTCTTCCTCGCCCAAGGTTTCACCACGGGAGGCGAGGCTTTCGGCGGCCTGATAGTCGAGCAGGAAGTTCATGCCGTCGACTACGGTGACCATGGTGTCGAGCCGGGCGATGTCGGCCAGACTCTGCCCTTCTTCATCGCGGAAGGTGAAGGTTTCCGCCACGGGCAGTGGCTCGGAAATGCCGGTGGACTCGATCAATAAATAATCAAAGCGACCCTCCTTGGCGAGTTTGCTCACCTCTTCCAGCAAGTCTTCGCGCAAGGTGCAGCAGATGCAGCCATTGCTCATCTCCACCAGTTTTTCTTCCGCGCGGTTCAGGCTCACATCGCGCTGGACTTCGCCGCCATCGATGTTGATTTCACTCATATCATTGACGATCACGGCGACGCGCAGGTTGTCGCGATTGCGCAGCACGTAGTTGAGCAGCGTGCTTTTGCCAGCGCCGAGAAAGCCAGAGAGGACGGTGACAGGGAGACGATTGGGCATCAGGTATTCCTCACAGAGATGCCCGGTCGCAGTGTCGGGCTTAGCTAGATGTTATATTATAACAACACAATCAGGCCACTCTCCTCTTGCCCACGATGACAAATGGCAGGATGCTCAAGCCCGTTCGGTCCGTGAGAAATCCTATGCGTGTAGCCCTGAAAATAGCGCTGATGAGCTTTTCGCTGCTGGTCGCTGTCGATGCCTGGGCGCAAATTCCGAGCCTGGCCAAATGCACCCGAAGCGCCAATCTGCTGGCCTGCGTGGATGGCGACGGCAACGCCTACAGCGTCAACACCGTCGGAAACACGATCTATCTGCGAGGCTTCGAAGCGGCCGGAAAACGCCATTGGGCACAGACCAACAGTCGCTACGGACAACTCACGTTCTTCACTGGGCTCGCGTCCGATGGCGAGGCCTGGGTCGGCTACAACCGTCGCGTCGGCTGGACCACGATCAATCGGTTTTCCAGTTCCGGTGGCAGCAGTGGCAAGTTCACCTGTAGCCGACTTTCAGGATGTTAGGCCTAGGGATTTCTTCTGCTCTTGCTGCCAAGCGATGTAACTGTTTAGCGGCGGATTTTTCTGGAAGTAGCGCTGTAATCCTTCGAACAAGCCATCGGCTACGGCCTGCTGGTGGCGCGCGGGGCCATGAAACGCTCTTTCTGCGCCGACCGCTCCCGGATGCCCCTGACCGTCCTGTGGCGGCAGCAAAAAACTGGCGAGCGGGCCGCTGAGGTCGAGGACGATCCGCGTATCACCAACGCCAAATTGTCCAGAGCGGATAGAGCCAATCACGGTGTTGCTGAGCGCCAACTGTGCATGATGAAAGCCTGTTCATGAAAAAGGCATGGTCGATTTTAATGTAATAACATAACATGCAGAATCGACTCCCACGATGGACCTGCTCATGAATGCGCTGACTCTGCCGGATATCGCCGCGCAGGCCTCACGCCAAGCCCTGCCACTTGATTGGGTGGGCATGTGCGGCATTGCTCTTCCTGTTTTATTCGATGGTCAACGGCTAAGTGCGAAAGCCGACGCCGGCGTTAGCCTCGATGATGGAGAGGCGCGCGGGATTCATATGTCGCGGCTGTACTTGGCGCTTGAAATGCTCGAGCAAGAAAACCTGACGCCCGCCTTGTTGCGGCGAGTTTTGCAAAGTTTCCTCAAGACTCATGAAGGTCTGTCCAACAGCGCGTACCTAAAAATCCACACCGATTTACTGTTAAAAAGACCGGCGCTGGTCAGTCCATTGGCCGGCTGGAAAACCTATCCAGTAAGCATCGAGGCACGTTTGAAAAACGCGATGTTCCACGTGGAACTAAAAATCGACGTGCCTTATTCCTCGACCTGCCCGTGTTCAGCTGCCCTTTCCCGGCAGCTAATACAGCAGCAATTCGTCGATGACTTCGCCAATAAACCGCTGCAACACGCCGATGTTTTGGCTTGGCTCGGTTCTACAAAAGGCATCGTCGCAACGCCGCACAGCCAACGGAGCACTGCGAATTTGCGGCTTCGACTGGACGACTTTCTGGATGACTTGCCGCTGATCGCGATCATCAACGACGCTGAAGCGGCCCTCGGCACCGCCGTACAAACCGCCGTAAAACGCGCCGACGAACAAGCCTTCGCGCTGGCCAATGGGCAGAATCTGATGTTCTGCGAAGATGCCGCCCGGCGTTTGAACCTGACCCTGAAACGCTCCCTCGGCATCAACGCCTTTCACCTACGAGTCATCCACGCGGAAAGCCTCCACGCACACGACGCGGTCGCCGAAAGCCGCTGGAATTGGGAGGCCGCATGATTCATTGCCAAACCTTGCGATGGGGTGCACCCGGCCAGCCACTGACTCCACCCGTGGATTTCGAACTGACTAAGGGAAGTCTCACCGCCGTAATCGGTGCGAACGGTTCGGGTAAAAGCAGCCTGCTGAAAGTGATCGCGGGTTTGCAAAAACCGCTGACCGGCAAAGTCATCCTGGATGTTCCACGCAAGGGCAAGCTCTCGTTCCTGCCCCAGCAACAACATCTGGATCGCCAATTCCCCATCAGCTTGCAAGAGTTAGTGGCCGCCGGTTTCTGGGGTAGCACGCTGCCTCCCGAGATACGCAGACAACGCCTCAAAGCCGTGCTGGAAAACTGGTGTCTGAGCGGACTGGAACAGCGCCCGTTGATGGCCTTGTCCGGAGGTGAATTACAGCGTGCCCTGCTCGCCCGTTTGAGCCTCGCGGATTCGCCACTGCTGTTGCTCGACGAGCCCCACGCTGCCCTCGACGAGCTCGGCCAAGCGCTGCTCTGGAAACACATTCACGCCTGGCATGCCGAAGGCCGAACCCAGCTGATCGTGTGCCATGACCTGGCCGCCGTCCGCCAACAGATTCCTCAAACGTTGCTGATCAAAAGCACTGGCTGCGTCCTCGGGTCGAGCGTTGATCTGATCCATCAGCAACCACAAACGCGGGTGGCCTGATGCTCGCGGCCGCTCATCTTTGGCAACCGTTCCACGAGTTCGTGTTCATGCGCCGAGCACTTCTCGGCGGGTTGGTTCTGGCATGCAGCACTGCACCGCTGGGTGTGTTTTTGATCCTGCGACGTATGAGCCTGATCGGCGACGCGGTGGCTCACGGCATTCTGCCGGGGGCTGCATTGGGCTTCTGGTTCGCCGGATTGAGTCTGCCGGCGCTGACCATCGGCGGCCTCGGTGCCGGTCTCGGCATGGCCGGACTCGCCGCCTGGATCACCCGTCGCACCGGCCTGCGCGAAGACGCCAGCCTCGCCGCGATCTACCCGATCTCCCTGGCCTGCGGTGTGCTGATCCTCGGCATCGCCGGCAAACGTCTGGACCTGTTGCACCTGTTGTTTGGCTCGGCACTGGCGGTTGATGGCCCGACGTTGACGGGCATGCTTTGGGTCTCGGCATTCAGCCTGATCGCCATGGCGTTCATCTACAAACCGCTGTTGCTGGACACCCTCGACCCACTCTTTCTGCAAACCGTCAGCCGACTCGGCCCCTTGGCTCACGGCGTCTTTCTAACCCTGGTGGTGCTGAATCTGGTGATCGGTTTTCAAGCCATCGGCGCGCTGATGGTCGTCGGTTTGATGATGTTGCCCGCCGCCGCCTCGCGCTTCTGGAGTCGTCGCTTGCCGACGTTGATTGCCATCGCCGCCCTGCTCGGCTGCCTCTCGGTGTGGCTCGGACTGTTGCTGTCGTTCTACTTCTCGCTGCCCAGTGGCCCGGCGATTGTGCTGGTGGCCGGTGGTTTGTATCTGCTGTCCGTGGTGTTCGGACCGGTGCACGGTTTGCTGCGCCGCCCACCTTTGCTCACATCCCAATGAGGTGTTACCCGATGCGCGTTCTACTCGTGCTGTTCAGTTTGCTGCTGTCGATGTCGCTGTCTGCTGCGGAAAAACTCCAGGTAGTCACCAGTTTCAGCATCCTCGCCGACATGACCCATCAAGTCGGCGGCGACCATATCCAGATCACCAACATGGTCGGCCCGGATGCCGATGCTCACACGTACGAGCCGACACCTGACGATGCCAAGGCGTTGCTCAAAGCCAAACTCATCATTAAAAACGGCTTGGGTTTCGAGCCTTGGCTGGACCGTCTGGTGACCAGCACCGAGACCAAAGCGCCAGTGATCAGCGCGAGCCACGGCATCATCCCGCGCTCCCTGGATGAAGATGGCGAGACGATTCCCGACCCGCACGCCTGGCACAATCTGGCGAACGCTGAGCTGTATGTCAGCAACATCACCAAGGCGCTGATCGCCGCCGACCCGACGAACAAAGCCGACTACGAACGCAACAGTCAGGCCTACCTGAAACAGATCTACGCGTTGCTGGCCGAAGCCAAGGTCAAACTCGGTTCGCTGCCACCGGGCAATCGCAAAATCGTGACGTCCCATGATGCCTTCGGTTATCTCGGCCAGGCTTATGGCATCGACTTCATGGCGCCTCAAGGTCTGTCGACCGAGCGCGAACCGTCAGCCGCTGAAGTCGCGGCATTGATCACCCAGATACGCCAGGCCAAGGTCAAAGCCGTGTTCATGGAAAACATCAAGGATGCACGCCTGCTCAAGCAAATTGCCGATGAAAGCGACGCGCACATCGGTGGCACGTTGTACTCCGATGCGCTCGCGGCGACCGGGCCGGCCAGCACCTTCGTCGGGTTGTTCGAGTACAACCTCAACACCCTGTACAACGCGTTGAGCAAGCCATGATCCGCAAGAATCCTTCCGGTGATTTGCCGGTGATAGCCGAATCTGCCTACGTCGATAAAACCGCCATCATCTGCGGCAAAGTGGTGATCGGCGAAAACGTCTTCGTCGGTCCTTACGCGGTGATTCGTGCCGACGAGGTTGATGCCTCAGGCGAGATGGAGCCAATCACCATCGGCGCCAACTCGAACATCCAGGATGGCGTGGTGATCCACTCCAAGTCCGGGGCAGCAGTGACCATCGGCGAGTTCAGTTCCATCGCCCACCGCTCGATCGTTCATGGTCCGTGCAAGGTTGGCGACCGGGTGTTTATCGGGTTCAACAGCGTGCTGTTCAACTGCGTCGTCGGTGACGGTTGCGTGGTTCGGCACAACTCGGTGGTCGATGGCCGCGACTTGCCCGAAGACTTCTATGTGCCTTCCACCACCCGCATCGGCCCGAAGACAGATCTGTCGCAGTTCCCCCCGGTGAGCGTCAGCGCCTCGGAGTTTTCCGAGGACGTGGCGCGCACCAACGTCGACCTGGTACGCGGCTACAAAGCCCTGCAGAACGAGTTCTGACCATGAGCAGCGTGCTGATTCGCAATGCCCGACTGGTGAACGAAGGTCGGGAGTTTGAAGGTGACTTGTTGGTGAGCAACGGGCGAATCGTGAAGATCGCCAGCAGCATCCACGGTGAAAATGCCGACGTGGAAATCGATGCACAAGGGCAATGGCTGCTGCCCGGAATGATCGACGACCAAGTACACTTCCGCGATCCAGGCTCGCCAGACAAGGGCAGCTTCTACACCGAATCCCGGGCTGCGGTGGCCGGTGGCATCACCAGCTTCATGGACATGCCCAACACCCATCCGGCGACCCTGACCCTCAGCGCATTGGCCGACAAAAAGCGTCGAGCGGCGATCAGCTCCGTCGCCAATTACGGCTTTCATTTCGGCGTGAGCAACGACAATCTCGACACCGTCGCCAGGCTCAACCCCTGTGAAGTAGCCGGCGTCAAAGTGTTCATGGGCGCCTCGACCGGCAATATGCTGGTCGATGACCCACAGATTCTGGAGCGGTTATTCGCCGAGGTGCCGACCATTCTGTTGGCCCACTGCGAACACACGCCCAGCATCGACGCCAACGCCGCGAACCTGCGTGACTTGTTCGGCGAACATATTCCGGCGGCGGCCCACCCGCTGATCCGCAACGCCGAGGCCTGCTTTCGCTCCTCCTCTATGGCCGTGGACCTCGCCAGGCGTCACGGCACCCGACTGCATGTTCTGCACCTGACCACCGCCCGCGAACTGGCGTTATTCGAAGACAAGCCGCTGGCCCAGAAACGCATCACCGCCGAAGTCTGCCTGCATCACTTGCTGTTCGATGACCGGGATTACCCGAGCCTCGGCAACCTGATCAAGTGCAACCCGGCGATCAAAACCCAGACCGACCGCGATGCCTTGCGCGAAGCATTGCTGAGCCACCGGCTCGACGTGATCGGCAGCGATCACGCGCCACACACCTGGGCCGAAAAACAGCGTCCGTACAGCCAGGCGCCTTCCGGTTTGCCGTTGGTGCAACACGCCCTGCCCGCGCTGCTGGAACTGGTCGCGGATGCCGTGTTGCCGATCACTACGCTCGTCGCAAAAACCAGTCACCGGGTCGCCGATCTGTTCGCCATCCCAGACCGCGGTTATCTGCGCGAAGGCTATTGGGCCGACCTCGTTCTGATCAAGCCCGAACCCGACGGCGTCGCCGTTTCCCAGCAGCCGATCCTGTCGCAATGCGGCTGGACACCTTTTGCCCGACAGCGTTTTCGCCACAGCGTCAGTACCACGATTGTGTCGGGGCAAATTGCCTGGCACGACCAACGTCTTAATGACAACTGCCTGGGTTTGCCCCTACGGTTTATGCGCTAGCACTCGAGGGCACCGACATGATTCACATCACCCTGAGCGATGGTTCATTGCGTGAATACGACCAGCCACTGTCGGTGTACGAATTCGCCGCGAGTATCGGACCCGAGTTGGCAAAAGCAGCGGTGGCCGGCCGAGTGGACGGCATCCTGGTGGACTGTGAATTCATGATCGAAGCCGACGCCCGGGTCAGCATCGTCACGCCTCAAGAGCCCGATGGGCTGGAGATCCTGCGTCGCTCCTGTGTACTGATGCTGGCCATGGCCGTTAAGCAACTCCATCCACAAGTGCAGCTGCACGCCGGAACGGCGCTGGGCGACGGGTTCTTTCATGAGTTTTCTGCCGAGCGATCCTTAACGCAGACAGACTTGCCATTGATCGAAGCCCGCATGCAGGCACTGGCAGCGACCAACCATTCAATTCGCCGTCAAGGAAAGACATCGCTGTACCGCCTGGGGAACTTCGAATCGACGACCGCTGGCCCGCATGTTCCCGCAACCAGAGTGCTGCAAGCGTTCACCCTCGACCACATCAGCGATACATTGCCGCAACGAATTTACGGTACGTGCTGGTCCTGCCAACAGGAGCTTGATAATTGGCGCACACCGCCGCACGTCATGATCGTCAGCATGGACGAACGTCAGGCGGATTATGCGCAGTCTGTAACCGAGGCATTGCGCAGAAGTGGCGTGCGTGCACGGGCGGATTTGCGCCACGAGAAAGTCCGCCAAAAGATTCGCGAGCACAGTCAGCACGTGCCCTATCTGGTGGTGATCGGGGAGAAAGAAAAAGCAGGCGGGTTTGTCAGTGTGCGTAGCCGCACAGGTGAAGACTTCGGGAGAATGGGTGTTGAGACGGTGTGTGAATGGTTGAATCAGGCCCGCTCCCACACAGTCATGTAGGGCGCGGGCCTGCTGGCGGGCTTAAGCTCTTGGCTTGACGGTGCCGCAGTCCTGCCCCAACCACACGGCGCGGCTATCGAGGCTGCCCTTCTGTTGAATACCGGTGGCGTTGAACGTGCCATTAACCTTGGTGGTGAATTCACGATCACTGAGGAAAGTGGCGACACCGGTGCCCTGCGCCTTCGGACAGCTGAAGCGGAATTTCCACTGATTCCCGGTGCGGTCGGTGATTTCCTGTTTGCAGCCCGACTGCGGATCGGTCAGCGGAATATTGTCTGTCTTCACCTGCTCCGGAGTCAGACAAGCCCGAATCCCTTTGCCGCCCATGGTGATGCCCTGCTTTTCGAGCTGCGCGCGCTGCTGAGGGGTCATCTGGCTCTGTATCTGGCCAAGGATCAGCTGCAAATCCGGGAGATTCTGGTCATCGACCTTCATGTTGCTAGTGGTCATTTCCCACAAACCGGGCTGCAACATCTGCGCCTGAGCGGCCACAGGAAGTGACAAACCAACAGCCATGGCCAAACCCAGAAGACGAACGTTCATCGAGTAACTCCTGATCAGTAGTGGCCGTTAGACGTCAGCCAGCGGCTTCGGTTCATGGGCCAATTAAATAGCGACATTCTGCACGGAACATGGTCTGTTAAGCATTGAATCTTCAGGAGCAAGGCTGCCCCATGGATTACTTTGGACCGCATATTTTCGGCTACATGATTGCACTGCTTCACACGCTGGGCTCGATCGCCGCCATCCACGCCGTACTCACCGTCCGGACCGCCCAGGGCTCGATCGCCTGGGCCCTGTCGTTGGTGTTTATTCCCTACCTCACGCTCATCCCCTATCTGGTCTTCGGCCGCAGTACCTTCGATGGCTACATCAACGCTCGACGCCAGGCCAACGAAGAAATGCGCAAGGCAATCTCCGAACTGAACTGGCGCCCTTGGGTGGAAGAGGCGCTGACCGCTCGTGCCTCCAATGCTTACGCGTCCTTGAGGGCCATGCCGAAACTGGGACGCATGCCGTGCCTGGCGAACAACGAAGTGCGTTTGCTGATCGACGGCCAAGCCACCTTCAACGCCATTTTTGACGCCATCAGCAACGCGAAGGAAGCGGTGCTGATTCAGTTTTTCATTATCCACGACGATCGTCTCGGCCAACGCCTGCACAGCTTGCTGCTGCAGAAAGCCGCCCAAGGCGTGGCGGTTTATTTACTGTACGACCGCATCGGCAGCCATTCCCTGCCTCACAGTTACGTGCAGCCGCTTCGCGATGCCGGCGTCGAGGTGAAAGCCTTCGCCACCCGCAGCGGTTGGCTCAACCGCTTCCAGGTCAACTTCCGCAACCACCGCAAGATTGTGGTGGTCGATGGCGTATTGGGTTTCGTCGGTGGGCACAACGTCGGCGACGAGTACATGGGCGAGAAGCCACCCCTCGCCCCGTGGCGCGATACCCATGTGCAAGTACGTGGGCCGGTGGTTGCCTGCATGCAGGAATCGTTTGCTGAAGACTGGTTTTGGGCTGCCCGCTCATTGCCGCCGTTGATCCTGCCGGACGTTTACCCGGACGACGGCGTGCTCTGCCAATTACTCGCCAGCGGTCCGGCGGATTCCTACGAAACCTGTTCGTTATTCTTCGTCGAAGCCATCCATGCGGCCACCGAGCGGGTGTGGATCACCAGCCCGTATTTCATCCCCGACGAAGCCGTGTTCGCTGCGTTAAGGCTGGCAGTCCTGCGAGGCGTGGATGTGCGGCTGCTGCTGCCCTCTCGAGCGGACCACCGAATCGTCTACGCCGCCTCCAGCCTTTATGCCTTCGAAGCCGTGCGCGCCGGCGTGCGGGTGTTCCGCTACGAGCCGGGATTCATGCATCAGAAAGTGGTGTTGATCGACAGCGAAATCAGCGCCATTGGCAGTGCCAATCTGGACAACCGCTCGTTCCGGCTGAATTTTGAAGTGATGTTGTTGACCGTCGACAGCGCGTTTGCCGCCGAAGTAGAACATATGCTCAACGATGATTTCGCCCAGGCCCACGAGATCGCCAAAGAAGAAAGCCGGGAGACCCGCCGCCTGCAACAGGTCGGCATGCGGGTCGCCCGGCTTATTTCACCGATACTTTAAGGGTTGTAGATATCGTCTCGCGTCCATGGCAGTTCATGGCTGCCATCAGGGTGGGCTTTCACCGCGAGAATCTGGTGCAGATTGATCCAGCCCTTGGCGAACGCATAAGCGCATCCCGCCAGGTACAGCCGCCAGATCCGTAAGGCCTGCTCTGGCACCAGCCTGGAAGCCGCTTCCAGATTGTCCTCCAGGCGTTCGCTCCAGTGGTCCAGCGTACGCGCGTAATGCAGGCGCAGACTCTCGACGTCGACGATCTCCAGCCCTGCTTCGCTGATCTCGGCAGAGATCATCGACAAATGCGGCAGCTCGCCATTGGGGAACACATACTTCTCGATGAATTCACCGAAACCGCGCCCCACTGGACGGCCATCGATGTGCTTGGCGGTGATCCCGTGGTTCATCACCAGGCCGCCCTCTTTCACCGCACCGAACAAGGTTTTGCAGTACTCGGCCAGATTGGCGTGGCCTACGTGTTCGAACATGCCGACGCTGACCACTTTGTCGAAGCGACCGTCCTGAGGCAGGTCGCGGTAGTCGAGCAGTTGCAGTTCGACCAGATCGTCCAGGCCTTCGGCAGTCACCCGTTCACGGGCAAGTGCCAGTTGCTCTTTACTGAGTGTGATCCCGAACACCTTCGCGCCAAACTCCCGAGCCGCATACCGTGCCAGTCCGCCCCAACCACAACCGACATCCAGCAGGTATTCCCCTGGTTGCAGCCGCAGCTTGCGGCACAAGTGGCGGAATTTGGCTTGCTGGGCTTGCTCCAGCGTTTCGCTGCCGGTCTCGAAATAGGCGCAGGAATACGCCATGTCACTGTCGAGCCACAGCTGATAAAACGCGTTGGAAAGGTCGTAGTGGTAGGAAATCGCCTTGGCGTCGGTTTCCTTGTCGTGGACAGTGCGCACAGGCTGACTGTCGTCGTCCTCGCTCAATAACGCCTGGCTCCATTCATCGCAGACGCGGATAACGTCGCTCATGGAGCCTTCCAGCTCAAGTTTACCTTCGACAAACGCCGCTCCAAGCGTGTCCAGGCTTGGGTGAGTGAACTGGGTAACCATTTGTGGGTCCTTGACCACAATTGTGACGCTGGGCGTCGGCCCCAGATTGAATTCATGGCCGTCCCAGAGTCGCAGGCGTAACGGTAACTGCAGATTCTGTAAGGCCGGAGGAAGGTGCGCGAGCATGGATAGACCCTCTAGTTTCAGACGTCTGATGTGAGGGTAGACCATCCTTGAAAAATAGCTGGCTATGGAATTAATAGCGCATTTTTATGATTCGTAGCGTTCGGACCAACCGTCGCGAATTCACAAAAGTGATTGCCCTCACCTAAATGACTACGAATTCGTCGGACAGTTCTGACAACTTGAAATCGCCTGTGATCGCGCTATTTAGAGCATTCACCCGGCGTACTCAATCCTCATCCTTCAGCTTGAGCAATGGCTCCTGAAAACGCAGTAAACGCCCGGCGTTCCCCAATACCAGCAAAGTGCTGAAGTTGTGCAACAGCGCAGCAATCATCGCGCCCGCAGCACCGAGCCAGCCGAAGGCGGCGAAGGCTACAATCGCCAGCGTCCAGCCCAGGCCGATGATCACGTTAACTTGCAACGTGTGCCGGCATTGGCGACTCAAGCGCACACATGTGCCGAGTCGACGCAGGTCGCTGCCGATCAGAACGATGTCGGCCGAGGCCAGCGCGATGTCCGCCCCGCCCGCGCCCATGGCAACGCCGACCACACCGGCCTTGAGCGCCAGCGAATCGTTGATCCCATCTCCCACGACCATCGGCCGGAAGCCGCTGCCGATTTCCTTCAGCACGCGATTGAGTTTGTCCTCGGGCAAGGCTTGAGCTTCAACGTCGCTGATCCCGACATCACGCGCCAAAGTGTGCGCGACGCTTTGCCGATCACCTGTCAGCAGCAACTGCCTGCCCAACCCCAACTCACGTAGCTCGCTCAACGCAAATCGAGCTTCGGGTTTGACGCTGTCGGCCAGCAGCAGCCAGGCGAGGAACTCACCGTTGAGCGCCAGCCCGGCAATCGGGCCATCGTGGTCGGGGACACTTGAAGTGGCGATGCCCAATTGCGCGAACAGCTCCGGACGACCGAGCGCCGCCTCGCCCTGCTCCGTCATCGCCACCACGCCCAGCCCCTGACGCTCGTGGATGTCGGAGAGCAGCAGAAAATGTTCCTGCGTGACCAACCCGGCGAGCGCGCGGCTGACCGGATGACTGCTGGCGGACCCGAGGCTGGCAGCGAGCTTGAGGACGTGACTGCGATCCTCGAGCGGACTGTCGATGGATTGCAAACGCAAGGTGCCAAAGGTCAGGGTCCCGGTCTTGTCGACCACCAGTGAAGTCAGGTCTGCCAACTCTTCGAGGAACGCGGAGCTGCGAATCAGAATCCCGTGACGAGCCGCCACCGCCACGCCGGCAATCGCCGTGGCCGGAGCCGACAACACCAGCGCACAAGGACAGGCCGCCACCAACACCGCGAGCATGGCCTGAGCATCGTTAGTGACGAACCAGGTCACAGCGGCCAGCAGCAACACCAGCACCATGTAGCTACCGGCGTAGCGTTCCAGCAAACGCGTGATCGGTGGTTTGGAACGTTCGGCACTTTGCATCAGCGCAATGACTTTGCCGAGGGTCGACTCATTGCCGGTGCGGGTCACTTCAATGCGCAACAGACCGTCGAGGTTGATCGCGCCGCCGAAGACTTGCATGCCGACGCCCGCCTCCATCGGTACCGATTCGCCAGTAATCGAAGCGGTGTCCAGGCTCGCCTGACCGCACAACACCCGACCATCCGCCGGCACCCGATCACCCGCGCGCACCTCGACGAGGTCACCGGCCTTGAGTGTGCCGTTATCGACTTCGACAATGGTGCCATCGGCCTGAACCTTGCGCGCGTGGCTGCGCGTCAGTTTGCCGAGGGCGCGAATCGCCTCCTGCGAGCCGATCACACTGCGCTCTTCCAACACGTGGCCGAAGATCATGATGATCGGCAGCAACGCCGCGGTCAGCAGATCACCCGTGGCCCACGCCCCGAGCATGGCCAGGGCGATCAATTGATCAGTGATCCCGTGCAGGCTCGGATAGCGCAGGCTGTACCAGGCTGAACGCATCACCGGCACGGCCACCAATAACGAAGCAAAGCCCAGCAGCAATTGACTGACGCCCGTCTGCTCCGGCGACAACCAGCGCCAGGTCAGACCGAGTGCGAGCAGGCCCAATGCGAGCATCGCCAGGGTCAATTGCCGGGCGGCGCTGCGTTGTTCAGCCGAGGACAACATGCTCGGTGCGGCGGCGGTTTGGGTGGTCATTGTGTGGCTCCCTGAATGATCAGGCGGGAATCGTCTTTCGGATTGACCGTGGTCACCGAGCCGGCCTGACCGAGAATCTTCGGCATCCGCTCGCGGTAGATGCGCAGCAGCATTTGCGGGTCAGTTCCTTGTTGTTGCGCCTTGGCCAGGCTCAATACCGTGGCCGTGTCAGCCGAGGCTTTGGCCAGCCGTTCACTCGCTTGCGCGTGAGCGACTTGCAGCGTGCGATCGGCTTGTTCGTTGGCGGTCTGAGTCAGTTTCTCGGCTTCAGTGCGAGCATTGGCCACAGCTTTATCGGCTTGTTGACTGGCGGTCAGAACAGCGTTGAAGGCATTGACCGCCGGGCCGGGCAGACTCGATTGCACGTCGACCCGCGCCACTTCTATTCCTAATCCCTGCCCGGTCGCGGTCAGTTCAGCCAGGCGCTGATTGATGCCTTGCACCAGATCACCGCGTAGACGTTCGCGTCTTTCGGCAGCCTGTTTATCGGCGCCGATAAGCTCCGGTCGCGCCACTAGAATGGTGTCCAGATCTCGTGCGGCAGTGAGGGCCACCGCGCTGCGAGTCACCAATCGATCTAATGCCGGCAACACATGTTCGCCTTGAAGAACGAAGGCGTACGGCTCGGTGACTTTGTAGAAAACCCGCACATCCAGTTGCACCACGCCCGCGTCACCGGTGAGCAAGTAACCGGAACCGGCGAGTGCATCGCTGATCGGTGTAGCGAAACTCGCCACTCGGTCAGCCTGCAACGCAGCATCGGTGCGCAGCAGGTTTTCCACCCGACGCTCAATCACCCGGTCCGCCGCGGGCAACAAAATCACCTGCTCAAACGGACGGGGCCAGGCCAATAGCAGGCCAGCATTCTGGATGCGATCCAGCGCGCCGAAGTGCAAAACCACCGCGCGATTTTGCGGATCGATCTGCCGCACATTGGAAAATGCCCACACCAAAGCGGCCAGTACTGTCACGGCGTAGAGCGCCAAAAAAGCCAATCGCCCCGCCTGAATCCAGGGACTACTTAACTCATTTGTTCCACGTGGAACTAATTTCATGGCTGCGACCCGGACTTGGTATCAAGGGTCGGCGGACCGTCAACCAACACCCGGAACGGCGCGGCGTCGGTGCGCAGAATCAGTTTGGTGCCGGGCGTGACGATCGTGCCTAGTGTGTCGAGGGAGCGCAGCAGGTTGTAGAGCTGTGGCGACCCGGCGTAGGCGCGGCCATAAATTTGCGCGGCTTCAACGCGCGATTGTGCTTCGATGTCCGCTGCTTTTACCGTGGCGTCGGCCTGCACGATGCGCGCATCACGTTCGGCAGCGGAACGGATTTGCGCCGCTTCGCGCTTGCCGATGGCCGTGCGTTCGGTGGCGATTGTTTCACGCTCGGCACGCATGCGATCGACCGTGGCGGTGAGGGTTACCGACGGCAAAGTCAGACGCTCGATACCGACTTGCACCACCCGCACACCATAAGTCGTGAGCAGCTGCTGATCGATTTGCTGACGCAACTGCGCTTCAAAATCGGCGATGTGAACTTGATTGGCGTCGGTGTTCACCAGGTTAGCCAGATCAAAACTGCTGGCCGTGGTTTCCAGCGCCGAACCCACAAACGTACGAATCT
The DNA here is from genome assembly GCF_054897865.1 of Pseudomonas sp. LS2P72. Taxonomy (NCBI): domain Bacteria; kingdom Pseudomonadati; phylum Pseudomonadota; class Gammaproteobacteria; order Pseudomonadales; family Pseudomonadaceae; genus Pseudomonas; species Pseudomonas sp. LS2P72. The sequence continues at coordinate 583,975 of NZ_CM142708.1, read as the reverse complement.
GCCGCGCTGCTTCGTCCGGCTGATTCTGTACGGCGCGCATGAAGCGTTGCACGTTGTCCGGATCGCCCTGAACCTGCCAGGCCACGTAAGCCTGAACGATGATGCGCAAACCGTCCCGCGTCCCCACATCCTGCAAACCACTTGAGGTTGTGCGCAGTCGCAGATCGACAGGAATCGCCGCTTCAAAAGGAGCAGGCCAACGCCAGCCAAGACCTGGTTCCAGCAATACCCGCGACGGATTACCGAAACGCGTGATCACCGTGGCCTCCCCCGAACGCACCTGCACCAGGCTCGCTGCCGCGATGGCGAACGCTACCAGCAACGCCGCCCAGCCCATTCGCCGCCATGGGAACGGGCCAGCTTCTTGCGGATCACCGTGGTGATGATGGCCGTGGTGATGCCCGCCATGGCCGTGATCGTGGCCAGTGTGGTCATCGTGATCGTGAGTGTGCGACTGGCTCAATTGGCAGCTCCTGGCTGAGCGGTATTACGCGCTGGCGCAGGGTCAGCCGGCAGCGTGAATGTACGGAGGTCGATGGTCGGCGCGTTACTGCTGCCGCCCAGACGATGATCGAGCACCAGCAAACTGGCATTGGCCAGGCCCTGGGACAGTTGGCTGAAGTATTGTTCCAGCACGAAGGCCTGGCCGGCGCTGGCGTAGGCCTTTTGCTCGGCGCTGAATCTCAAGTCAGCCGCTTGGGCGGTGGCATTGATTTCTCGAGCGCTGGCCGTCGCTTGATCGCGAGCGATGCTGGCCTGCAATTGCGCCTGGTTGGTAGCTTCCGCCGCCGCACCGCGCTCGCGGGAAATCAATGCCTGGGCGCCAATCTGCGCAGCCTGAACGCCGTGATAGGCATTGGCGGCACCGGCCGGCGGATGAATCGCCTCGACCACGGTGGCGAGAATTTCCACGCCGCTGTCGAGTTTCTGCAAGTCAGCCTGCACCGCCCGACCAATCTCTTCGGCAAGCCCTACCCTGTCTTCACCGAGCAAACCGTCAAGGGTTCGCGAGGCGAAATCGTGGACCAGAATTCGGCTGGCGGTGCTGCGGATCAGTGTCGGGACGTCGGCGCTGTTGTAGGTCGCGGCCAATGCCGCTTGATCGCTCAGGCCGATGCGATAGACAAAACGCACGTCCATGTTGACGATCTGGAAGCTCTGCTTGTCGGCTCGGCTGCTCGCGATAACTTGGGATTTGTCGTTCACATGGCTGGCATCCCACAAGCGATTGGCAATCGCGGGCGCTGGACCCTCGGCGGGTTCGGCCACGACCGGCGTCGGTGTGTCGCCAACACTGGTGGCCAACTCGTGGACCACACCGTTCTCGACGCTCAACACTCGGCCGAGCGGCCAGGGCAAACCCGCGTGCAAACCAGGACCGAAGACCTCCACCGGTTTGCCGAATCGCTCGTAGATGCCCCGCCCTTGCATTGGGATTTCGTGAATGCCGGTGAGTGACCAACCCACTATCGAGACCACGGCCAGCACCGGCAAAAATGCCCGACGCATGTAGGTGAAGGCCCAGATCTGTCGCAGGTCGATGCCGAAGCGGTTGTGCAATTCGTGCTGCAACGCCAGCAAGGGTTGCGGCGGCCAGCGCAGCATGTCGGCGACGAAGCTTCGCGCCAGCAAGGCAGGTTCGAGTTGCTCACGCTGCGGACTGAACAACGACAGCAGGGCGCGCAACAGCAATTCGGCGGCGACCAACCCCGGCAGCAGGCCGATCAGTACCGCCAGACGCGCCGGCCATACCGAGGTTTCGCTACCCAACAACAAACACAAAGCGCTGAGCACCAGACAAATAATCGCCACCCGTGTCAGCTGCGCCAAAGACGCTGCTTCGGGCCATTGCGCGACGTTTTCCTGCGCCAGTTGTCGCTCCAGCACCAGCAAACCAAAGGCCAGCAACAACGACAGCGCCGCACCGACACTGGCCGACAATCCCAGTGCGGCGGGCGGCAGTGCCAGGTTCCAGACGTGTTCGATGCTCAATAACGTCAACAGCGACCAACCCGCGAGCCACAGCGTCGGGGCGCCGATCTGCACCAGCATTCGCAGCCATCGCTGGCTGAGTCGATCCAGCAGCTGTTCGTACCAGCCCACCGGGGCAACGACTTCGTCAGCCACGACGACCTGCACGACCGGGTTCAACGCCCGCGCGCGCCATTGCGTCACCCACCACGCCGATTGCAAACCGGCGACTAGCACCAGCAAACCGGCACTTTGATTGACCAGCAACGCGGGCCAAAGCGACTGCGGCGCAAACAGCCCAACAAAAAACGCCAGCAACCAGCCTGCCGCCGCCAGAGCGCCCAGACCGATTGCGAACTGACGCAATCGTCGCCCTTGAAAAACCGCCTGTTGGAAACGCGGCAGCCCGGCTACTTGCGTCCCATCGACATCGAGATCGACTTGCATACCACCCCAGTGTTTATCGTTGCTCATTTCGCAATTCGTTACGATATAACGAAAGTCGTGAAATTTCCGTTCTTAAATGCTGTATCTAAAAACGCTCAACCTGTCGCTTGACTGAAACCTTGACCGAAATGCTGCGGAACGCACATATTACGCTCGTAATTTTACTCAAGAACTACGTTTACCCATTCCGATCCGATTCACTCCCGGAGTACACCATGAGCAACTATGACGTCGTGATTCTGGGCGGAGGCCCCGGTGGTTATAACGCGGCGATCCGCGCCGGGCAGTTGGGCCTGAGAGCGGCTTGCATAGAAGGACGGGCCACGCTCGGTGGCACCTGCCTGAACGTCGGTTGCATGCCATCAAAAGCGTTGCTGCACGCCTCCGAACTCTACGACGCCGCCATGGGCGCGGAATTCGCCAACCTGGGGATTGAAGTCAAACCCACACTCAACCTCGCGCAAATGATGAAGCAAAAGGATGAAAGCGTTGCCGGATTGACCAAGGGCATCGAGTTTCTGTTTCGCAAAAACAAAGTTCATTGGCTCAGGGGCTGGGGCCACATCGACGGGCCCGGCAAAGTGACGGTGACCGACAGCCAGGGCGGCAAGACCGAACTGAACGCCAAGGACATCATCATCGCCACCGGTTCCGAGCCCACTCCCCTGCCCGGTGTGGACATCGACAACAAGCGCATCCTCGATTCGACGGGCGCGTTGTCGCTGACCGAAGTGCCCAAGCATCTGGTGGTGATTGGCGCCGGGGTGATCGGCCTGGAGCTGGGTTCGGTGTGGCGGCGTTTGGGCGCTCAGGTGACGGTGATCGAGTTTCTCGACCGGATCTGCCCCGGTGTAGATGGTGAAGCCGGCAAAACCCTGCAACGCTCGTTGAGTAAACAGGGCATCAACTTCAAATTGAGTTCCAAAGTCACCAGCGCCACAACCTCGGCGACCGGCGTTCAGCTCAGCGTCGAACCCGCCGCCGGTGGCACGGCCGAAACGATTGAAGCGGATTACGTGCTGGTATCCATCGGACGCCGGCCTTACACACAAGGCCTGGGGCTGGAAAACGTCGGCCTGGCCACGGACAAGCGCGGCATGCTTGCCAACAAGGGCCATCGCACCGAAGCCGCTGGCATCTGGGTGATCGGCGACGTCACGTCCGGGCCAATGCTCGCCCACAAGGCCGAAGACGAGGCCATGGTCTGCATCGAGCAGATTGTCGGCAAGGCTGCCGAGGTCAACTACGACCTGATCCCCAACGTGATCTACACCAAACCCGAACTGGCCAGCGTCGGCAAGACCGAAGAGCAGCTCAAGGCCGAAGGTCGTGCCTACAAGGTCGGCAAGTTTCCCTTCACCGCCAACAGCCGGGCAAAGATCAATCACGAAACCGAAGGCTTCGCCAAAGTGCTGGCCGATGAGCGCACCGACGAGGTTCTCGGCGTGCACCTTGTGGGACCAAGCGTCAGTGAAATGATTGGCGAATATTGCGTGGCCATGGAATTCAGCGCCTCCGCCGAAGACATTGCCCTGACTTGTCACCCACACCCGACCCGCTCCGAGGCCTTGCGTCAGGCGGCGATGAATGTGGAGGGGATGGCGACGCAGATGTAGGGCTGGAGATTGGCGGCGGCTGGTCTACCGCTATCGCGAGCAGGCTCGCTCCCACATTGGTTTTGTGAACGCCACAGATCAACAGTGGGAGTGAGCCTGCTCGCGATTGGGTCGACTCGGTCTAAAGTGGTAAATGTTCCAGCGGTAAAGCCCCCGGCGTCTTCACCGTATGAATCGCAAAGTTGCTGCGTATGTCGCTTACACCCGGCAACTTCAGCAAACGCCCCGTGAGGAAACGATCATAGGCGCGCAGGTCCGGCACCACCACTTGCAGCAGAAAATCCGATTCCCCTGACACCAGAAAGGCCGAAATCACCTCAGGCAACGCGGTCACGGCCAAACGAAAGGATTCGGCCTGCTCATCGTTGTGCCGTTCGACCTTGACCCCGACAAATACCGTCAGCCCAAGTCCTACTTCGTCGCGATCCAGATTGGCCTGGTAACCGCGTATCACCCCGGCGTCTTCGAGCATTCGAACCCGGCGCAAACAAGGCGAGGCGGACAAGCCGATCTCGTCAGCCAGTTGCACATTGCTCAGGCGACCGTCCCGTTGCAGTGCGGCGAGAATCTTGCGGTCGTAAGCGTCGAGTTTCATGATTTGGCAGATCCTGATGGTTTACCTGCAATTGAGTGGCAGGTTATGCCAACCGGAAGTGTTTTAGAAGCGAACTACGCAACCACCTGCCCTGCCCTTCAGCCCTAGACTGGCCGTACCGAATCGACAACGAATGGGGTGCAACGTGGCAGGACTCTGGGTGTTTTTCATGGCGCTGGCGGTGGTCTATCTGTTGCCGGGCCCGGACATGATCCTGTTGTTGCAGACCGGCGCCCGTCAGGGCAAAGGCGCAGCGCTGGCGACTGCGGTGGGTCTGGGTGTGGCCCGGGGATGCCATGTGGCGTTGGCAGCGTTGGGGTTGGCGGCACTGTTCAAGGCTGCGCCCTGGACGTTCGACGTGGTACGTCTGGCCGGGGCCGCGTATCTGCTATGGATCGGCATTCAATGCCTGCGAACCACCATGCTGCCGAACTTGAACGGAGCAGACACCACCACCGAGAAACCTCGCTGGCGTGCAGCGATCCAGCGCGGTTTGCTGACCAACCTGCTCAACCCCAAGGCATTGCTGTTCTGCTCGGTGCTGCTGCCGCAGTTCATCGATCCACACGCCGGGCCGGTGTTCGCACAATTTGCGACCTTGGGCGTGGTGTTGGTTGGCGTTGGGTTGTTGTTCGACAGCGCTTACGCACTGACCGGCGCAGCGCTGGGCCGTTGGCTGCAACGCAGTCCTTCGGCCCAGCGCCTGCAGCAGTGGCTGTTTGGCAGCCTGTTGATCGGCTTCGCCGTGCGGCTGACCTTTGTGCAGCAGGCTTGATTACGTCAGCGCCTTGCGCTTGCGGCGATTGATCAGCACCAGCACTACCGCTGTAAACACCACGACGACGCCCACTTGCAGCCATTTTTTGTAAGGTCGCAAGGCCGAGCGAACAGGGTCCAATGCCTGGGTTACGTAACGTTTGTCAGCGTTTTGGAAATCCGGGTAAGGACATTGGTGACCGAAGTTCACTGCCCAATCCACGTACGGTCCATCTTTAACATAGCGTTGGTAGAAGGCGCTTTCTTCTTCCAGGCTGGTGTTCCAACCCGCCGCCGAACACAGCACCGCAGCAAAGGCGTGGCTGGTGTGGGGCAAATTGTCGGCGGCACGACTGGCCAATGCGGTGGCGACAAAACGGTAGTGGTAGCGCTGATCGGGCTGGGCTGCGTTGACCTGCTGGCGCTTGACTTCATCCTCAGCCAATAACGGACCGACCTTGAGCTCACTGCTCTCGAGGCTGTAATTCCCGCCGAACGTGGCGTAGTCCGGCGCCATTTCGTAGCCGAGGATTTCCATCCCCCACTGGCGAGCCATCCAGCCAGCGTTGAACAAAGCCCCCGAGCGACGGGTCGGCCACCATGCAGACTCGGCCTCCTGACGCAATTGGCCGTAAGCCTTGGCCTTATTCTGCAACTCGACACTGTCGAAGTACGCTGGCGCTTCGTCGTACCGCTCTTCGCGCAACAAGCGCCGCCCGAGCAAATTGCGCAGTTTCGCCGCCACCGGCAACTGCACATAGTTGTCGCGATCCTGCTGAGTCAACGGTGGTGGCACCGGCACCTGAGTGTCGACGTATTGCTTGAGCTCATCGATGGTCAACACCCGCTCGGCGACTGTGGCGGCGTCGAACCAGTAGATATCTTTACTGCGATAAAGCTGATCGAACGCTTGCAGGTAATCCCCGCGTTGCAACGCCAGGATCGCGCTTTCACCCTCGACCCGGCATTTGGGCTGAAGCGTTTCGAAGTCCCAGTCCGGCGTGCGTCGCTCACCCCAGGATTCATTCTGCGGGAAGGCCTGGGCAGCCTTGGCATACGCAGCAGCCGCCGCGTATTTATCGCCATCGCGCACGGCCAGTTTGGCCCGCAGCCACCACGCCAGTCCGCCATCACCGGCGTGTTCGAGGAACGCCTTGGCGCTGGCGTAATCACCCTGTTGATAATTCACCGCCGCCAGGCGATCAGCGTTATCGAGGCTACCTCGGGTGCTGTTTTGCAGCAGTTTGATCAGCTTCAATTCGTTCGGCGGTTGATCGCCGAATGACCAGCCCAGTCGGCTGATCAACGACGCCGTCACCAGTTGCTGCACCGGTTTACCCTTGAGCAACACAGCCAGTTGATCGTCAGGCATCGCCGCGAGGTCGGCTACCAACAGTTTCAAAGAGGTGTAACCCACCGCTGAACCCTGAAGGTTTTGCGTGGCGTACAGTTCGATGGCGCGGTTCCAGTCGCCGGCGGTGCGGGCCACGCGGGCCTCTTCGCCGAGGCTGGCCACGCCCAGTTCCAGAGGGTCACTGAAGCCGTCGATGCTCAGCTGGCGGGTCTGCTCGAAAGCCTTTCGAGATTGAGCCAAAAGATCAGGGCCAGCGTCCGCTTCGGAGCTCATGGCAAACAGCGCCCGTCCTAACGAGTAAGCCGCCCAGGTGCTGCGCAACACCCGTTGATCCGCCGGCAATGCCAGCACCTTCTGGAAGTACTCGGCTGCCAGTCCATGATCACCGGCATTGAATGCCACAGCGCCGGCCAGATAAAGCTTGAGCTCGGCCGGCAGGCTCGCGCCCTGAATCTCGACCTCATGCGCATCAGTCAGGCTGCGTAACTGTTTCACCAGCACCCGCTGCTCAGCCGTCAAACCGGATTGCTCAGCCTTATCCCGCTGTTCTGCGGAGTCGGGCGCATCCATGTTGTAGGCGGGTTCGGTGACGTTCTTCAGCCCGGCGACCGCATGCCCGAGGCGACTGATTTCAAATCTGAAGTTACCTTCCGGCAACTCCGCCAGCGACTGGCCGCGGTTGTCCAGCAGACGCATCGGAAAGTCCGGCCCGCAGGCCAGCGCCGAACCCAGCGGCAGGCTGAGGCTCAGGCAAAGCAAATGGCGGGGCCAGTTACGGGTCAACATTCGAACCTCCTTGATCAATATGTGCGCAACGAGCCCAACCAATGGCGCGCTGCCCGCCGGCCGGTATTCGACCGTCGCGCAGGCGGGTGAAGGTAAGCAGATCCGGGCGCTGTTGCAACGCATAACCGGCCAGTGCATCGGCACCGTCACAGCCCTGCACCGCGAGTGTCAGGCGTTCGGGCCAGGCGCTGTCGAGGTTGCCCTGATTGCTGAGGCTGATGTCATAGAGGTCGTTTTGCACCGAGAGTTTCAACGCCAGGCGACTGTCGAGTGCATCGCCACGCGCAACGGCGCTCAGGGTTGTCAGGCTCCAGGCCCGGCGGTCGTTGGTCAGCGGCAGGCGAAACCAGATCAGGCCCGCCAGATTTGCTGGTGGATCGTTGCGCAACTCGGTACCGAGCCGGCTCAGTTGCTGCGGATCGGCGAGCAATTCCCGGCGTTTGCCGCCCTGTTCGATCGGCACTTCGCTTTCCACTACCGGCGCACCGCCGTCTCCCGGCAACAACGCTACACCGTAGGCCGGCAGCGCCAGATAGAAGGGTTTCGAAGTGATGCGGCTCCAGGCCTTGGTCCACTTTCGGGCCTGATCCGGGTCGAACAAACCAAGACGCGGATCGCTCACCGCGTGCACCTGCAACACGCTGCTGTCGACTGTGGATAACAACGCCGGTAATTCGGGACTGTCGAGCCAGGCCGGCAACGCGGTGATGCTCAGCGCAATAGTGGCCGGCAGAACTGCGCGCAGCTGAGTAAGAAATTCGCCGTAGGCCGGTAGCCGAGCATTACCGGCATCGTGGTCGATTTCCACGCCGGAGAGATTCAACCCCTGCCGTTGCCAATCGCCGAGCACCTGCAAGATCTGCGCGGTGACTGCGTCCCGATCCAGCGATTTGAGCTGGCCATCGAGACGAATCACCGCGATCAGCGGCCGACCATCACCTTTGAGCAGCGCCGGATCAATCCGAGCCCGACTCCAACCCGCCCCAGGGAATGCCTGCAAGGCCAGCACCCGCAGGGTGGAAAAGTCAGCGCGGCTGTCCCTCAGCGCCGCTTCGTGGGCCGGTGTCCATTGCCGTTGCCAGACGTAGAGTTGCTGATCGAGCGGTGGCGCGTCCTGTCGTTCGCAACCGTTGAGCAATGCCACCGCGACAATCAACGCCGACAGACGAGCGAAAAAATACATAACCGAATCTGATCCCTTATCGCAGCGGTCAGAAGCTGCGTTCGGCAGATGCTACAGGTCGAGGACCAAAGGCTGCGACCCCTGCGCCGGAATCGCACAACAAATCAGCACCTGTCCGTCGTCCGGCACTTCGGCCGGCGGCTGTGGATAATTCACCTGCCCGCTGATCAAGCGAGTCTTGCAGGTCCCGCAGGAGCCGCCGCGGCAACTGAATTCCGGGCGCAACCCTCGACTTTCCGCCAACTCCAGCAAACTGCCACCGTCGGGTTGCCAACGAGCCTCTTTTGCCGAGCGCTGAAACACCACCGGCACCGAGGTCGTAGCAGCGGGCGGTTGCTCGATGACCACCGCGTCGGGGTCCGGCACCCGGCGCAAGGTCGATGGACCGAAGGTTTCGGCGTGAATCCTTGCGTCACGGATGTTCAGTTCCCGCAGGCCGTCGTACAGCCCTTGGGTAAAACTGCCCGGACCGCAGAGGACAAAATCCAGCTGATCGTAGCCCTCCACTTCAAGGAGGGTCTTGAGCAGCGCGGTGTCGATCCGCCCCGTCAGGTCGAAATCCTCACCCTCCAAGGCCCCGGCTTCCGGCTGACTCACCAGCCGCAGCACCCTGACCGCATCACCTGCGTCATCGAGCAAGCGATCCAGCTCAGGACGAAACACTTGATCGGCCAGCGTGCGCGAACTCTGGAAAAACCAGGTCGGCCGGATGCGGCGGGTGCGCAGGCCTTGATAAACCACTTCGCGCAGCATCGACAGCAGCGGCGTGATGCCGACACCGGCAGCCAGCAGCACCAGCGGCCGACGTTCATTGGGTGCCACAGTGAAATGCCCTTGAGGCGCACGGGCCTCCAACAGATCACCGACGCGCACCTGTTCATGCAGGTGCGAAGACACCAAACCTTCACGCTTCACGCTGATGCGGAAAAAATCATCGGACGGCGCACTCGACAGGCTGTAAGTGCGGATGTGTACCTCGCCGGCAATGTTGAAGCGCAGCGGCAAATGCTGCCCGGCCTGAAACACTGGCAATCCCGCGCCATCGGCAGGCTCCAGATAGATCGAGCGGATGTTGTGGCTTTCCTCTTTGATGCGCGCCACCCGCAGCGGCCGCCAACGATCGCCCAAAGCCTGGGCTTGCAGACGGGCGTTGGCCTGCGCCCAAGTGCCGGTCAGCAAACTGGTGGGAGACACGCCGTCGAAGCGCCAGCGCAGAGCAAGCGCGCCGGGCCGACGCACCACGCGTTCCACCTCAAATGTCCACAAGCGCTCGGCCCCTTGAAACGCCTCGACCTGTGGGCCTTCAAGAATGACTTCGGTGCGACCGCTGAGGTGTAGCAGATCTCCCGAATTGAAATCGATAAACAGCAAACCGGCCCGGGGATTGAGCAGCAGGTTGCCCAAGGTGTTGAAAAACAGGTTGCCGGCGAAATCCGGAATAGTCAGGCGATTGCCTTCTACCTGTACGAAACCGGCCTGGCCGCCGCGGTGAGAAACGTCCACCGAACGTTGGCCATCGACGTCCACGTAGCTGGCGACAAAGAACGTATCGGCTCCCGCGATCAGGGCTTTGGCCGCCTCATCCAGCCCGTTGAGGTGTTGCGCGAGGCGAGTCGACGGATCCGCCAACGGCACCGAGCGAAACTGGCGCAATTGAATGTATTGCGGGCAATTGCCGAAGGACTGCTCGACCGCCACCTCGAAGCCGCTTGCCGTCATCACGCCGACTCGGCCGTTGAGGCGGTTGCGGCGACGGGTGTGCAGTTCGATCCCCAACAGGCCGATCGCCGCGCCCTCCGTCAATTGCGCCGGATCATCAGCGCCCGGCAGGCTGCGAAATTGCAGCGCACCCGGCGTGGGCGAGTGAGCGAAACCCGGTGGCCCTTCAAGAATACTGGCCCAAGGATTACCGTCGGCATCCACCGCGCCGTACAGCATGAACGGCAGTTGCTCATAGAACGTGCGGTGCTGATCCGGCATTTCACTGCGAATTACCTTACGACCGAGTACCTCCATTCGTTCGGCAATGCCCACATGAGCCTGCAACTGTTTCTCGCCGGCGTGCCAGGGTGAACGGTCCACAACGACTTCTCCCCTGCGCCATCGGCGCAGTGTGAACGACCCGAGAGTGTCGGGTCGTAAGCATCAGGCAGTTTTTTGCAGACCGGCAACGGTGCGCGGCATGCCGACAAACCCTGGCAACGCTTCGATCCGCGCCAGCCAGACCCGGATGTTGGCGTAGTCTTCCAGCGACACATTGCCTTCTGGCGCATGGGCGATGTAGCTGTAGGCCGAAACGTCGGCAATGGTCGGCTCGGCACCCGCCAGATACGGCGTTGCGGCCAGTTCCTGATCGATCACTTTGAGCACGGTGTGGGAGTAAGCGATCACCTCTCCAGCGTTGTAACCCGCCCCAAACACCGTGATCAGCCTCGCTCTGGCGGGGCCAAAGGCAATTGGCCCAGCGGCAATCGACAACCAGCGCTGAACCTTGGCCGCCCCCACGGGATCGGCTGGCAACCAACGGCCGTTGCCATACTTTTGCGCCAGGTAAACCAGAATCGCGTTGGAGTCGGCCAGCACCACGCCTTGATCATCGATGACCGGAACCTGACCAAAAGCGTTGAGCGCGAGGAAATCCGGCTGTTTGTGCGCGCCCTTCGGCAAATCGACAAAGATCAGCTCGGTCGGCAGATGCAGCAGGGACAGCATCAGCTCTACACGATGAGCGTGGCCGGAACGTGGGAAGTTGTAGAGTTTGATCGCTTGCATGGTCGACTCCGCTGGGTGGTGGCGCTGTTGACAGTGTTCAGCACCGATGGGGCGCTATCTTCCACCCGCAACCAAAACAACAGAATAACCAGCCAACGCAATCCATTATTTCACTAGGTGAAATAAACCATCACGCCTGCAAGGACGGATGCTCACGCAGCACGCTCACCGCAAAATCCACAAAACTGCGAATCCGCGCAGGGGCCTTGCGCCCGCCCTGATAGACCACATGGATAGGCAAGGGCGGCAGTTCGAAGTCCGCCAGAACGATTTCCAGCTCACCGGAGGCGACTTTGCTCGCGACCTGATAAGACAGAACCCGGGTCAACCCCAAACCCAGGCATGCCGCCGTAATGGCCGCCTGATTCGCCGTCACCACCAGGCGCGGCGCTGGTCGAACACTCAGCGGCTCTCCCCCTTCGAGGAACGGCCAGGCTCTCGACTGACCGATAGAGGACGTCGCAATAACCGGCGCCTGAGCCAGGTCCTGAGGATGTCGAGGTCGACCACGGGCCGTCAGGAATTCCGGCGATCCACATATCACCCGCCGAACCTCACCCACGCGAATCGCGTGCTGATTACTGTCGGGCAACTCACCGATCCGCACGGCGACATCAATGCCCTCCTCGACCATGCTCACCACTCGATCGACCAGCAACCCATTAATGCTGACTTCAGGAAACTGCGTCAGATAATTCACCATTACTGGCGTGACAAACAGCTCACCGAACAACACCGGCGCAGTAATCGTCAGCTGCCCACGCGGTTGGGTATGGCTGCCCGCCGCCGAGTCCTCGGCTTCCTGCACCTCGGCGAGAATCCTCCGACAGTCTTCCAGGTAACGCTGACCCGCCTCGCTCAAATGCACGCTGCGGGTAGTGCGCGTCAGCAGCAGTGTGCCGATGCGTTTCTCCAGCGCCGCCACGGCGCGAGTGACACTGGCTGCCGACAAGCCCAGACGCCGCGCCGCCGCCGAGAATCCTTGGTCTTGGGCGACAGCAGCGAAGACCTGCATTTCCTGGAATCGGTCCATGGGTGTGTCCTCAATTCAGATAAAAAAAATCGCAACCGTAGGCTGCGATTTTTAATGTTGTGACGAAACAATAAAGATTGTCACAGCACCCTACGTATTCCGGGGCCTGTAGGACACCACAGGGCTAGCTCTTTGAAAATAAAGTTTGTCACAAAACTCCAAATCTCCAAAAAATGGCTCCGCTGCAAACAATAAAGATTGTCACAAGGCCTTCGGGGTTACGAGCGCCCGAGCACCGTCAGGGGACCTTGATGGTATGGTCCATGGTGGCGTGCGTGTTACGACACAGGGTGGCGAACTCTTCACATGACAGATTCCCCTGCCATTCAAGGCGTGATACTCGCGCTGATAAACCAAAAGTAAGGATCGATCAGCACTATCTCTTTAGATAGTCGCAACAAACTAAGCAATGCCCCAACGATTGCACAGCGTCAGGATCGCTAGTCGTTCGCTCTCGCTCAACGCATTGCGCGGCGTGGGTCGTACCGTGGTGGTTCGGGCAACAGCGGCGCGGAGCAGCCGGTCACGCGCAAGAGCATCGTGACCGCGCTGCAACAGCAAAGCGCTTTTGACGGCTACACCATCGCCGCCCATTGAGTGGCCGCAGCTAAAGACTCCGCAGGATCACCAGAGCCTGTTCAATCTGGGCGAGGGTGATGTGCCGGCTCACTGAGGCACGCACAAAGTGCGTGACGCCCAGGTCCTTGAGCAGCAAAGGGGTATGGGCGGCAGTGCCCGCCCATAGGTTGAGCCCCAGCTCGCGGGCCTGGCGGACAAATGCCTGGGCCGGCATGTTGTGCGGCACGAAAGAGGCAATCCCGGTCTGTTCGAACTGGTCACACATAAGCGTTAACTGCGGCAGACGCCGCAACTCCTGCACCAACAGCGCATAGGGCTCCGTGCTCACCTGCCCGCCGCCCACCTGCACGTACTCCTGCAACGCTGTGTGCAACCCCACCAGCGCCGAAAAGCTCTTTTCAGCGATCTCCAGCACCCGCGCCCCGGACATGTCCACCCGGTTGACCTGGCCATCCGTGCTGGCGGCGTGCAAATCGGCAAAATTCAGCTGCAACTGGCCAAGCAGGCGGGGCGACACGTAGGCAATCCCACTGCCACGGGGCCCGCAGAGAAACTTGCGGCCCGCGCCCGTCAATAGATCACAGCGGATGTCGCGCACATCCAGCGGCAACTGCCCCAACGACTGGCACGCATCCACCACATACAGCGCGTTCGAGCCTTTGAGCAGCCCACCCAGCGCTTCCACTGGATTGATCACCCCACAGCACGAGGGCAGGTGCGAAACGCTGACGAGAAACACGTCCTCGTCCAAATGCCGCTGCACCCATTCCAGGTCCAGCGGGCTGGTGGCCGTGGTCGGGATCACTTCGACGCGGATCTCACGCGATAGCTTGAGGTAGTTAAAGAAGATCAGGTTCGCCGCGTATTCCGAGGTCGACACCCAAACCCGCTTACCTCGGGGGAATTGCAGCTTGCTGAGAATGCTGGTCCAGGCTTCGGTGGCACTGCTGAAAAAGCCAATCTGCGAAGGCTGTGCATTCAACAGCCCGGCCGTCACCCGATACAGGTCGACGTTGAGCAATTCTTCGTAGGCCAGTTCGGTCTCATAGCTGCCCATTTGCGCTTCAATGGCGGTAAAACGCTGGATCGCATTCAGAGTGGCCGACGACATAAGGCCCGCACCGGCAGTGTTCAGATGCACCACATTCATTTCACACTTCCTTGTTCCACAAGACAGTCGACCCTTTCATTACCCCCACCGCCACCGCGAACAACAGCAATACCGTGCCCGCCAGCAGCCACGGCGAAGGCAGGGATGGCTGTGACACCAGCATGAACGCCAGCGACGGCGTGAGCATCACGCCGATATTGACTCCCGCCGAGTAATAGCCGAGGTTGCGGTCCACGGTATGACGGCTGGAGATACTGCTGACGTAGTGGGTGATGCCTGGAAACACGATCATCTCCCCCAGACTCCAGAACACGGTGGCCACCAGCAACAATGCGCCGATATGGCTGAAGCCCATCAGGAAGAACCCCACGCCGGCCACCAGGAAACCGGCCACCAGCGACCGGGTGCTCGACAGGTGCGACATCCGCTGGTTGATCGGCACTTCGAATAGAATCACCAACAGTGCATTGATGAAAAAGATGATACCGACGTAGTACGCCGGCAATTCGGTGTAATTGATGATGTAGGCCGACAGAAAAGTCGGCGGCAGCGCATAGGCAATGTGCACCGGCAATGCCGCCAGCAAAATCACCAGCAAGCGCGAACGCTCATGCAATGTGCTCTCCGGCAACCCATTGCCCTTGCTGACGACCGCAGCCCCTTGAGTCGCCGGCACCGCACGCCCGAACTGCAGGCAGGCGACGAAGGCCACCAGGGACAACGCCGCGTTGATGTAAAATACCGCGTCGGCGTTACTCAGGAAAATCAGGCTGCCCAGCAGTGGCCCGATCGCCATGCCGATGTTGATCGCCAGGCGGTTGCAAGAGAACGCCACTTTGCGCGACTCACTACTGCTGTGGCTGACTGTTTCGGAGAACGTCGCGGGAGTAAATGCCTCGTAGCACCCCCCCCATAGAAACGACAGCACAAACAGCACCGCGGTGTTATCCACCGACGGGATGATCAGCAGCAGCAGCGCGTTGAGCAACAACGAACCGAGGATCACCCGATTGGCGGAACACCGCTTGATCACCCCGCCGATGATCAAGTCCACAAACAATGCACCCGCGCCATAAACGCCCACCAGCAAACCTGCGGTGCCCGCCGATACGGCGTGCTGATGAATCAGGTACGCCGCATAGAAAGGGAACGCCATGGTGCCCATGCGGAACACCAGGGTGATCAGGAACAGCAACTGCAAGCGAGCGCTGAGCCCGCGCAATGCGCGATAAGTGCCCATCATCAGCGGATCACGTAGACGTTGTCTTTGTTCTGGCGGATCAGCTCGTAATCCTGGTCGATATCGCGCTGGCTCTCCGATACCAGGAACACCCGCAGCGGGCTGCTGAGCAGGTCCACGGTCCTTTTCATCAGTTTGCCGGCCTTGTATTTGACGCTCAGCTTATGCACCGAGGGCAGCCCCTCGATCAGGTGGATGGCCTCTTCATTGAAGCCGGTAACCTCACCTTGCAGCGTGGTGTCGGTGTTGATGACGCAAGCTTCCTTGAGCTTGTGGTAGCGCTTGCCAGCGTAGTTTGCCTTGAACGCCTCACCGTCGCAGTACGCCAGGTAGGTAAGCTGTGCCTGGTTGCCGCCCAGGCTGATGTCATGGAACTTGGGTTCCATGTTGCCGTTCAAGCGAGCACCGACTTCCACCAGCGCGGGGCCGGCTTCGGTGAGGATCACTTCCGAATGGGCCGGGCCGTTATTGATACCCAACGCCTTGAGCACCTGCACGATATAGTCCACCAGCACGTTGGCCTCGGCACTGTCCGGGGCAATCAGCACGTCGCGGTCGTAAATGTTCTTGCCGCCGCTGATTTCGCGCTTCACGTAGCGCCAGATCCCACAGACGTAGGCCTGCCCATCACGGCTGACGGTATCGACGATGTACTCCGGGCCTTTGAGGTAGGACTGGCAAAGAATCTCGGTATTGGCCAGGCCGAAGATATCCAGGTTGGACACCACTTCCTCACAAGCACGCTTGACGTCTTCGGCGTTGTGGCAGATCGAAACCCCGTCGGTCGAGGCCGAGCTCAGCGGCTTGATCACGCAGGGAAACACTTGGCCGGCCTCTACCCAGGCCAGCAGCTCGGCGGGGTCCGACGATTTGATCTGGCGTGCCGTCAACAGGCCCGCGGCGGCGACTTTTTTGATCATTTCAAACTTGTCGCGGCGAGCGCGTGAGCCAGCGCTGCCGTTGGAGGTGGACAATTGCAACTGTTCACTCAAGTAGTCGGCAAATGGCACGCCAGGCTCCTGGCCGGCAATGACGGCGACTACGTTGAATTCACGCAGACGTCGCACGATTTCTTCGGCATTGTCGTTGTATGCCAAATTGTGCTCGAACTCCGACAGGTTCGGCCCGAGCATGCTCGGCATCAACTCGGGGGTGCTCTGTACATGGATCAGGCTGAAACCGGCATCCCGGAAATATTGCGGCAGGAAATTACCGCTCGAGTAGACATCCACCAACGCGACGTACTGCTTCATAAGAATGTCCTTTTCAGTAATGAGTGGCGGTTTCAGAGGCCCGTGGCGAAGCCACGTCATCCAGCGCCAGGAAAATGTTCTGCGGAAACTCAGCCACACGGTGCAGCAGATGCAAGTACCAGTTGGTGCCATACACTGCCGATACCCGGGCCCTGACCTGGCCTTGGTCTTTTACCGCCTTGATCAGTTCAGGGCGCACGCCGTGGAGCATCTCCAGCTCGCCGCGGTTGGCGATGTGGCTGGTGAGGATTTCTTCAATCAGCAACGGGTCCTGGGTCGCGAAAGCAAACTGCCCACGGCCGCCATTGATCCGGTCCAACAGCCCCAGGTAACGCTCGTTGAGGGCCTGACCACGGGGCAAAGCAATCGCGGCAGGCTCAGCATAGACGCCTTTGACCAGGCGCACTTTGCAGCCGGTTTCCAGGACCGCCCCCAGGTCATCCGGGGTTCGGTTCAACTGCGCCTGCAGGGTGATCCCCACGTTGGGGAAGCGCCCGCTCAGTTGCAGGAAGATATCGAGGATCGAATCCGTCCATTGGGAGCGCTCCATACTGATGATCACACCCACATTCTTGTCGGCCGCATGGGTCAGGATCTTCGAGCAGTTCTCGATCGCCAGTTCCCGGGAAATGATAGTGCCGACGTTAGACAGGTCGAACCCCAGTTGAGGTGGTTCGCCGAGCTTGGGATGCTGCACGATCAAGTCGATCAGCTTCAGGTATTCGTCGGTTGCAGTGGTCACTTCGGCCAACGTAGTCGCTTCCTCGCCGACGAACTCGACACCCGTGCGATAGCCTTTTCCCAACAGGGCAGCCAGCTTGTCGAGCATCTCCAGGCGGTCTTCGGAAATGATGTAGCGAAGGGCTGCAGGACGCAGGAAATCACGCAGCGTCTCGCTGGCCAGGAACAAGTCACGATAGGTCTTGTTCGCCGCCAGTTTCTTCAGGGCCAGGGTAGCCAGCAAGCTGTTATCAGTAGTGTTCATGGCGTTAAACCCCGGAAGCCTGGTTGAGCATGCGACGTGCGAAACTCGAATCGTCGCCTTGATTGACAATCTTGTGGGCACGGAACTTGGCCGCGTAACTGAGCAGGGTCTCTTTATGGCGGCTATGCCGGTCGCGAGTAAAAATACCGGCCCACATGTTGTCCCAGCGCGCGTACTCAGGGTGTGACATCAGCAGCTTGTGTGCCTTGCGCATATTCCAATGGGGTATCGACGGGTGCAGGTGGTGCACAAGGTGATAGTTATCGTCATGGCGACCAAAAAAGAAGTTTTCCAGCACGTTGCCTTTACGGTTACGGGTCAGCAAGAGCTTATCGGTCTCTACGGCAGGCAGCGGATAATGCTCGGCGAGTTCGATGATCCAGCCTACGGCGACGGCGGTGGTGAATAGCGGTACCAGCCAGAACAGCACCAGTTCAGCGACCACGCCAAACCAGACGGCCACCGCCAGAATCACCGCCCAGTAGGCCCACATCACCCTGCGTTCATTGCGGATGCGGGGGTCCTGGCCCTGGACCCGGTCCTTGACCACGTACTTGATGTACTGAAGGGTCCTGTAGCCGGACAGCGCCATCACCACGTTTTTCAAGAAAAACTCATGCTCGCTCTGTTGCAAGTCGTATAGGCCGCATTTGAGATGAAAATTGTAGTCAGGGTCTTTTTCCGGATGCCCCAAGTGCACATGATGGTTCTTGATGTGCGATGTGCTGTAGGACTGATACAGGTGGAAAACCATGTAGCCCGAGAGAAATGTACCGGCGAACCAGTTAATCGCACGGTTTTTCGCCAAGACCTTGTGGGTTGACTCGTGTAGCACGTTCGTCAGGGCACGTTGGGTGGTACCGATCAGAAATAGCGAAAGCGGATAGAACCAGTAGCTGACACCCAGGGACAGGTAGATGGCAAAGACGATGATTGCGTAGTCCTTACCCAGCGCTATGGCCCAGTGATAGTTATCCTTCTTGCACAGATGCTTGAGCATTCCGAAGGTTTCACGGGAAATACCCGCAGCGTATTCGCCAACAGGCCCTTTGTTTTTATCGACCAGCATAATCACTCCATAATTAAGCGGCACGCTGCAACACCAGGCTCATTGCTGGGCTAAGGTTTTTTCAGGTGTTGCGGCTATTGTTTTTTTGCCTGAGCTAGACTCATCGGCTGCAAAAAAACTAAAGCACCGCTTGATCGCGAACAAGCTGCCCTTTTAGACAGGTAGGGCCAAATCACGCGCGCACGCACGCCAGCCGGTAAAAATTCACCGGCTGGCGTGGCATTGGCAGATGGGAGTGCCTGCTGATCAGGCCTGTTCGCGGATGTAGCCCAGTTGCAAGGCTTTGCGAATTGCGGACTTTCCGTTGGTGACATCCAACTTGCTGAAGATATTCTTCATATGGAACTTGACGGTGCGCGGGCTCATTGAAACCAAGAGCGCTATTTCGTTATAGGTCTTGCCCAGGCTGGTCCAGGACAACACCTCCGTTTCCCGAGGCGTGAGTACAGTTTCCTGTAAAACTGGGGCGCGCACGGCTACGTCGCTTTCCAAGGCCTCGTCGTAGACCGAGACCAGCAGCATCTGCAGCTCACTTTTGTTAGCCAGCACTCTCTCGCGAAACTGCTGGTGTTCGCCGAAGCTGCACAGGTTGAGGATGGAATAAAAACCCCGATTGCCATGCACGATAAAACTGGCTCCCTCACCGACGGGTGCACAGGGCCCCGGCACCGGGACCGCTTCTGCTGCGGGCGCGAGAATGTTTTCATCGCTCCAGAAAAACGGTTTTATGCGGCGCTTGGACAAAGACAGTAATTGACCGCGTTGGTAGAAGTCATCCGCAGAGTCACCGCGGTCCAGCGCATCGGGATAATTGGTGATGATTTCCGCTTCATCCAGCGTCGGCCCACACTGATAAACCTCGAAATGCCCAAGGCCACGTCTGCTCAGCTCGGCATCGAGCAATTGGTGCACGTCGACGGATTGCATGGGCGCGTTGTTATTGGTTGGACTATCGCTTCGCATGAATATCATCCCTGATAAGTGACAACGACGGAGGCTAGCGATCTGGCGGAGGCGCTTTAATCCTGAAGCGCCTCATCAGAGTCGACCCGCGCTGTAGGAAATTTCCCAAATCAAAGGCAAGAATGAAACATGCCCTACCAGCCTTGTCCAGTGCTGCTTCCGACAAGGAGCCGACAGTGGGCAGGCGAGGCCCGTTCTGGTCCCCTTCTGGCTTGTAACTACCTTCGAGCGCATTGGCTTGCGAGGTGACGATTGAACCTGGCTCATCTGGCTAACCGGACTACCTAAATGACGTGGCAGTGCCCCGGGAGGAGCATTGCTGATAGAGAGGAGGGATCCCACGCTGCCGAGTCGCAGCACAGGGTATTAAGAATCACAACCTCACAAAAAGATTGTGAACCTCATTGACGATTGCGGTTGCTTCCCCGACGTAGGGAAGCGACCGCAACCGTGACAACCTTTATTTATTGCAGACAAATGTTCCATCACCTGTGGATAACTTATTCCACCGTCACCGACTTCGCCAGATTCCGTGGCTGGTCAACGTCGGTGCCTTTCAACACGGCAACGTAATACGAAAGCAACTGCAGCGGAATGGTGTAGAGAATCGGCGACAGGATGTTGTGGATGTGTGG
Organism: Pseudomonas sp. LS2P72; assembly: GCF_054897865.1. Lineage (NCBI taxonomy): Bacteria > Pseudomonadati > Pseudomonadota > Gammaproteobacteria > Pseudomonadales > Pseudomonadaceae > Pseudomonas > Pseudomonas sp. LS2P72. The sequence continues at coordinate 563,627 of NZ_CM142708.1, read as the reverse complement.
CATTTGCACAACGTGCGTGCCTTCGCCATTGGTCATGCCGGCCTGCTCGTCTGCGAAGACGATCAGCTCGCCGCCACGGGCGCGGACTTCCTGGAGGTTGGATTTCAACTTCTCCAGCAGTTCGTTGTTCGGTGCCACGGTGACCACTGGCATGTCGTTATCCACAAGCGCCAACGGACCGTGTTTCAGCTCGCCGGCCGGATAGGCTTCGGCGTGGATGTAGGAGATTTCCTTGAGCTTGAGCGCCCCTTCCATCGCCACCGGGAATTGCGCGCCACGACCGAGGAACAGCGTGTGGTTTTTCTCGGCGAACAGTTCGGCGATTTTTTCGACGGTGCCGTCCATGGCCAGGGCTTCGCCGAGGCGGGCTGGCAGACGACGCAGTTCTTCAACCAATGTGGCTTCGACGCCGTTGGCCAACGTGCCTTGAACCTGACCCAAGGACAGGGTCAACAACAGCAGACCGACCAGCTGTGTGGTAAAGGCTTTGGTCGAGGCCACGCCGATTTCGCGACCGGCCTGGGTCAGCAGTGTCAGATCGGATTCACGCACCAAGGAGCTGATGCCGACGTTGCAAATCGCCAGGCTGGCGAGGTAACCCAACTCTTTGGCGTTACGCAGGGCAGCCAGGGTGTCGGCGGTTTCGCCGGACTGGGAGATGGTCACGAACAGGGTGTCGGCCTGCACCACCACCTTGCGGTAGCGGAATTCGCTGGCAACTTCGACCTGGCAAGGGATGCCGGCCAGTTCTTCGAGCCAGTAACGGGCAACCATGCCGGCGTGGTAACTGGTGCCGCACGCGACAATCTGCACGTTACGCACTTTGGCGAACAGCTCGGCCGCCTGTGGACCGAACGCTTGCACCAGCACTTGATTCTGGCTAATGCGACCTTCCAGGGTGCGCTGCACCACGGCCGGTTGCTCGTGAATTTCCTTGAGCATGTAGTGGCGGTATTCGCCCTTGTCGGCGGCTTCGGCACCATCGCGGTACTGCACCGACTCACGTTCAACCACCTGGCCGCTAACGTCCCAGATCTGCACGCTGTCGCGGCGAATTTCGGCGATATCCCCTTCTTCCAGGTACATGAAACGGTCAGTGACCTGGCGCAGGGCCAACTGATCGGAAGCCAGGAAGTTTTCACCCATGCCCAGACCAATGACCAGCGGGCTGCCGCTGCGGGCGGCAACCAGACGATCCGGTTGCTGAGCATTGATGACCGCCAGACCGTAAGCACCATGCAGCTCTTGCACGGTCGCTTTCAGGGCTACTGTCAGGTCGGGTTGCAGCTTGAGTTTCTCATGCAGCAAATGCGCGATGACTTCAGTGTCGGTGTCCGAGGTGAACACGTGACCCAAGGCTTTCAGTTGCTCGCGCAGGGCTTCGTGATTCTCGATGATGCCGTTGTGCACCACCGCCAGATCACCCGAAAAATGCGGGTGAGCGTTGCGCTCGCACGGCGCACCGTGAGTGGCCCAGCGGGTGTGGGCAATACCCAGGCGGCCGACCAGCGGTTCTTCGGCCAACGCCATTTCCAATTCACTGACCTTGCCCGGGCGACGCAGGCGCTCAAGCTTTTGGTCATGGGTATAGACCGCTACACCTGCACTGTCATAGCCACGGTATTCCAGGCGTTTCAGGCCTTCGAGCAAGATGGCGGTGATATTACGTTCTGCGACTGCGCCGACAATTCCACACATGCTATTTCTCCTGATTGACAGCCGCGAGAATCAAGTTGATTCCGCGGGCCTGAATCTGATCCCGTGCCTCGAGCGGCAAGCGATCATCGGTAATAAGGGTATGGAAGCTGCTCCAGGGCAGCTCCAGGTTGGGGATCTTGCGGCCGATCTTGTCGGCCTCCACCATGACAACCACTTCCCGGGCGACTTCAGCCATGACTCGGCTCAGCCCCAACAGTTCGTTGAAGGTGGTGGTACCGCGAACCAGGTCGATGCCGTCGGCACCGATGAACAACTGGTCGAAATCGTAAGAGCGCAGGACCTGCTCGGCCACCTGCCCCTGAAAGGACTCGGAATTCGGGTCCCAGGTACCGCCGGTCATCAACAGCACCGGCTCATGCTCAAGTTCGCTCAAGGCATTGGCGACATGCAAGGAGTTGGTCATCACGACTAGGCCCGGTTGCTGGCCGAGTTCCGGAATCATCGCCGCCGTGGTGCTGCCACTGTCGATGATGATTCGCGCATGCTCGCGAATCCGCTCAACGGCGGCGCGAGCGATGGCCTGTTTGTATTTGGACACCGGCTGACCAAGGTCGGCCACCAGCTCTTGAGGCAGGGTGATCGCTCCGCCATAGCGGCGCAACAGCAAACCGTTGCTCTCTAGCGCCGCGAGATCCTTGCGGATCGTAACTTCCGACGTTTCGAAGCGCTTTGCGAGCTCATCCACACTGACTTCGCCCTGCTCATTGAGCAAGGCGAGGATGTTGTGACGGCGTTGAGGTGTATTGCGTTTCGACATGGCTGTTAAGTTTCGATTCGAAAGATAGCGGAAGCAATCAAAACCTATCGACGAAACTTCGTCAAGGGTGGGGCGATAAAAAGACCTGTGGATAAAAGCATCGCGGGCAAGCCTTGCTCCTAGTTTTAGGTTGTTCACATAAATGTGTGAACGACGCTGACCTGTAGGAGCATGGCTTGCCCGCGAAGGCGATCTCAAGACCGCCGCATGAGCTTGTGGATAACTCAGCTCTTCTTGATTTTCTCAGGCCGCTTCCAGCCATCGATATTCTTCTGCCGCGCACGGCCCACGGCCAACTGCGCGTTATCCACATTCTGCGTAATGGTCGAACCAGCAGCAGTGGTTGCACCGGAAGAGATATCCACAGGCGCTACCAACGAGTTATTGGAGCCGATGAACACATCTTCACCCAGCACGGTTTTCCACTTATTGGCGCCATCGTAGTTGCAGGTAATGGTGCCCGCGCCGATGTTGGTACGCGCGCCAATCTCGGCATCACCCAGATAGGTCAAATGACCGGCCTTGGCGCCTTCGCCCAAGTGAGCGTTTTTCAACTCAACAAAGTTACCCACATGGGCGCGTGCTTCCAGCACAGTACCTGGACGCAAACGAGCGAACGGGCCGGCATCGCTGCCTTCGCCGAGAACTGCGCCTTCGATGTGGCTGTTAGCCTTGATCACCACACCTTTGCGCAAGGTACTGTCCTTGATCACACAGTTCGGGCCGATTACCACGTCATCCTCGATAACGACCTTGCCTTCGAGGATCACGTTGATGTCGATCAGCACGTCGCGGCCGACGGTGATTTCACCGCGCACATCAAAACGAGCCGGGTCACGCAGGGTCACGCCTTGAGCCATCAAACGACGGCCGGCGCGCAGCTGATAGTGACGCTCAAGCTCGGAAAGCTGCTTGCGATCGTTAGCGCCCTGCACTTCCATGGCGTCATGCGGTTGCTCGGTGGCCACCACCAGACCGTCGCTCACCGCCATGGCGATCACGTCGGTCAGGTAGTACTCGCCTTGGGCGTTGTTGTTCGAGAGACGGCTCATCCAGCCAGCCAACTGCGCGAACGGCAGCGCCAGAATGCCGGTGTTGCCTTCAGTGATCGCACGTTCGGCTTCGTTGGCGTCTTTCTGCTCGACGATGGCAGTCACTTTGCCGTCAGCGTTGCGGACGATGCGGCCATAGCCGGTTGGGTCGTCCAGTTCGACTGTCAGCAAACCAAGTTGCTGCGGCGCTACTTGCTTGAGCAGACGCTGCAGGGTCTCGACTTCGATCAATGGCACGTCACCATAAAGAATCAGGACGGTGTCGGACTCAATAAAAGGAACCGCTTGAGCTACCGCGTGGCCAGTCCCAAGCTGTTTGTCCTGCAGGACGAAATTAAGATCATCAGCCGCCAGACGCTCACGCACTGCATCGGCGCCATGGCCAATCACTACGTGGATGCGCTTTGGATCAAGTTGCCGGGCGCTGTGGATAACATGGCCGAGCATCGAGTTGCCGGCAATCGGGTGCAGTACTTTCGGCAGTGCCGAACGCATGCGAGTGCCTTGACCAGCAGCGAGGATAACGATTTCTAAAGACATGACTGGCTACCAATCCTGGGTGGTCAGCGGCTGCGACCAGGTTATGAATATCTAAAAAGAAAAAAGGGTAGCCGAGGCTACCCTTTTTAATCAATCGCACAACAAGTAGTGGCCTATTAGTGGCCGAACTTCTTGCGGATCTGCTGGACGGTGCGCAGCTGAGCTGTAGCCTCGGCCAGACGTGCGGCGGCAGAACCGTAATCGAATTCTGCACCACGGTCATGCAAGGCCTTCTCGGCAGCCTTGACGGCTTCCTGAGCGGAGGCTTCGTCCAGGTCGGCAGCACGTTGCACAGTGTCGGCAAGTACCTTGACCATGTTCGGCTGAACCTCGAGGAAACCGCCGGAGATGTAATACACCTCCTCTTCCCCGCCCTGCTTGATCAGGCGGATCGGGCCCGGCTTGAGATTAGTGATCAGCGGCGCGTGACCCAGGGCGATACCAAGATCACCCAGTGCACCGTGCGCAACCACCATCTCGACCAGGCCGGAGAAGATTTCCCCTTCCGCGCTGACGATATCGCAATGGACTGTCATAGCCATCTGATTGCCTCAACCTAAATTAGCGCCCGTTGCCGGGCGCCGGGATTACAGTTTCTTGGCTTTCTCGATCGCTTCTTCGATGCCGCCGACCATGTAGAACGCTTGTTCTGGCAGGTGGTCGTAGTCACCGTTGAGGATGCCTTTGAAGCCAGCAATGGTGTCTTTCAGGGAAACGTATTTACCCGAAGCACCGGTGAAGACTTCAGCCACGAAGAACGGCTGCGACAAGAAACGCTGGATCTTACGAGCACGGTTTACCAACTGCTTGTCGGCTTCCGACAGCTCGTCCATACCCAGGATCGCAATGATGTCCTTCAGTTCTTTGTAACGCTGCAGAACATACTGTACGCCGCGAGCGGTGTCGTAGTGGTCCTGGCCGATTACGTTCGGGTCCAGCTGGCGCGAAGTCGAGTCGAGTGGATCGACCGCTGGGTAGATACCCAGGGAAGCGATGTCACGGGACAGAACGACGGTGGCGTCCAAGTGGGCGAAAGTGGTCGCTGGCGACGGGTCAGTCAAGTCATCCGCAGGTACGTATACCGCTTGGATCGAGGTGATCGAGCCGTTTTTGGTCGAAGTGATACGCTCTTGCAGAGTACCCATCTCTTCGGCCAGGGTCGGCTGGTAACCTACTGCGGAAGGCATACGGCCCAGCAGTGCGGATACTTCAGTACCGGCCAGGGTGTAACGATAGATGTTGTCGACGAACAGCAGAACGTCGTTACCTTCGTCACGGAACTTCTCGGCCATGGTCAGGCCGGTCAGTGCTACGCGCAGACGGTTACCCGGCGGCTCGTTCATCTGACCGTAAACCAGTGCCACTTTGTCCAGAACGTTGGAATCCTTCATCTCGTGGTAGAAGTCGTTACCCTCACGAGTACGCTCACCCACACCGGCGAACACGGAATAACCGCTGTGCTCGATGGCGATGTTACGGATCAGTTCCATCATGTTTACGGTTTTGCCTACACCGGCACCACCGAACAGACCGACTTTACCACCCTTGGCGAACGGGCAAACCAGGTCGATAACCTTGATGCCGGTTTCCAGCAGGTCGTTGCCGCCAGCTTGTTCAGCGAAGGTTGGCGCAGGACGGTGAATGCCCCAGCGCTCTTCGGTGTCAATCGGGCCAGCTTCGTCGATCGGGTTGCCCAGTACGTCCATGATCCGGCCCAGGGTCGCTTTACCGACCGGTACGGAGATGGCTGCGCCAGAGTCGTTGACTTCCAGACCGCGCTTCAAGCCTTCGGTGGAACCCATCGCAATGGTACGAACCACGCCGTCGCCCAGCTGTTGCTGAACTTCCAGAGTGGTCCCTGCCGCGCTTTGTACCAACAGTGCGTTGTAGATGCTCGGTACGCTGTCGCGTGGAAATTCCACGTCGATAACGGCGCCGATGATTTGAACGATACGTCCGCTACTCATAGCTGGATCCTCTGAATATTTGAACCGTTAAACCGCGGCAGCGCCGCCGACGATTTCCGAGATCTCTTGGGTGATCGCAGCCTGACGCGCCTTGTTGTAGACCAGCTGCAAATCGCTGATCAAATCACCGGCGTTGTCGGTAGCGTTCTTCATCGCGATCATCCGCGCAGCTTGTTCAGCCGCGTTGTTCTCGACCACCGCCTGGTAGACCTGCGACTCGACGTAGCGGACCATCAAGCCGTCAAGCAGCTCTTTGGCATCCGGTTCGTAGAGATAGTCCCAGTGGTGCTTGAGTTCTTGATCTGCGGTTGCCACCAGTGGAATCAACTGCTCCACGGTAGGCAATTGCGTCATGGTGTTGACGAACTTGTTGGACACCACGGACAGGCGATCAATACGGCCGTCCAGGTAGGCATCCAGCATCACCTTGACGCTGCCAATCAGATCATTGATCGACGGCTCTTCACCCAGGTGACTGATAGCTGCAACGACGTTACCGCCGAAGTTGCGGAAGAAAGCCGCACCCTTGCTACCAACAACACACAGATCGATCTCGACGCCGTTTTCGCGGTTTACCGCCATGTCCTTGACCAGGGCCTTGAACAGGTTGGTGTTCAAGCCACCACACAGACCACGGTCACTGCTCACTACGACATAACCGACGCGCTTGATTTCACGCTCGATCATGAAGGGGTGGCGATATTCCGGGTTGGCGTTGGCCAAATGACCAATAACCTGGCGGATGCGCTCCGCGTAAGGACGGCTAGCAGCCATGCGCATTTGTGCCTTGCGCATTTTACTGACCGCCACTTTTTCCATGGCGCTGGTAATCTTTTGCGTGCTTTTGATGCTCGCAATCTTACTGCGAATCTCTTTTGCGCCTGCCATGTAACACCTATCAGGTTAGCAAGCGGGAGCCTTGCGGCTCCCGCTGCGGCTTACCAGGTTTGGGTGGCCTTGAACTTCTCGATACCGGCTTTCATGCCAGCGTCGATTTCGTCATTGAAGTCACCCTTCACGTTGATCTTCGCCATCAATTCGGCGTGATCGCGGTTGAAGAAAGCAATCAGCGCTTGTTCGAAGCTGCCGATCTTGGCGATTTCAACGTCAGTCAGGAACCCACGCTCAGCGGCATACAGCGACAGCGCCATGTCAGCGATCGACATTGGTGCGTATTGCTTCTGCTTCATCAGCTCGGTAACGCGCTGACCATGCTCAAGTTGCTTACGGGTCGCTTCGTCCAGGTCAGAAGCGAACTGGGCGAATGCCGCCAGTTCACGGTACTGAGCCAGAGCGGTACGGATACCACCGGAGAGCTTCTTGATGATCTTGGTCTGAGCGGCACCACCCACACGGGATACCGAAACACCGGCGTTCACAGCAGGACGGATCCCGGAGTTGAACATGGCCGATTCCAGGAAGATCTGACCGTCGGTGATGGAAATCACGTTGGTCGGAACGAACGCGGAAACGTCGCCAGCCTGGGTTTCGATGATCGGCAGTGCGGTCAGGGAACCGGTTTTGCCGGTCACTGCGCCGTTGGTGAACTTCTCTACGTACTCTTCCGAAACGCGGGATGCGCGCTCCAGCAGACGGGAGTGGAGATAGAACACGTCGCCTGGGTAAGCTTCGCGGCCTGGTGGACGGCGCAGCAGCAGGGAAATCTGGCGGTAAGCCACTGCTTGCTTGGACAGATCGTCATAAACGATCAGCGCGTCTTCACCGCGGTCGCGGAAGAATTCACCCATGGTGCAACCGGAGTACGGTGCCAGGAACTGCAGTGCTGCAGATTCCGAAGCGCTCGCGGCAACGACGATGGTGTTAGCCAGTGCGCCGTTTTCTTCCAGCTTGCGAACCACGTTAGCGATGGTCGATTGTTTCTGACCGATAGCTACGTAGACGCAGAAAATACCGCTGTTTTTCTGGTTGATGATCGCGTCGATCGCCAGAGCGGTTTTACCGATCTGACGGTCACCGATGATCAGCTCACGCTGGCCACGGCCGACAGGAATCATGGCATCGACAGCCTTGTAGCCAGTCTGTACAGGCTGGTCTACCGACTTACGCCAGATCACGCCTGGAGCAACTTTCTCGACCGCATCGGTCTCGGTGTTGTTCAGCGGACCTTTGCCGTCAACTGGGTTACCCAGTGCGTCGACTACGCGACCCAGCAGTTCCTTACCAACCGGAACTTCGAGGATGCGGCCAGTGCACTTGGCGCTCATGCCTTCAGCCAGAGACTGATAAGAGCCCAATACAACGGCACCTACGGAGTCTTGCTCCAGGTTGAGAGCCATACCGAAGACGCCGCCCGGAAACTCGATCATCTCGCCGTACATTACGTCGGCCAGACCGTGAATCCGCACGATACCGTCAGATACGCTGACGACAGTGCCTTCGTTACGGGCTTGGGAGGTCACATCGAGCTTGTCGATGCGGCCCTTGATAATTTCACTTATTTCGGAAGGATTGAGTTGCTGCATTGCTCTGCTGCCCCTTCAAACTCAAGATTTCAATGCTTCGGCAAGGTTCGCGAGTTTGCCGCGAACCGAGCCATCGATTACCAGGTCGCCGGCGCGGATGACAATGCCCCCAATAAGGGATTTGTCTTCCTCGACTTGCAGGCGCACTTCCCGGTTGAGTCGTGCACTGAGAACCTTGGCGAGTTTGTCTTGCTGTTCTTGGTTCAATGCAAAAGCACTGGTGACTTCAACGTCTACCGATTTCTCTTGTTCGGCCTTGTACAGGTCAAACAGAGCGGCAATCTCCGGCAACAGCGGGAGACGGTCGTTTTCGGCAACGACGTTAATGAAGTTCTGTGCCTTCACATCAAACTTGTCGCCGCACACGTCAATAAACGTGGCGGCCTTGTCTGCGCTCGTCAGTCGCGGGGCCTTGAGCACGCGCTGCATGGTGTCGTCTTGCGACACTGCTGCAGCCAGGCCGAGCATGGCTGACCAAGAGGCCAGTTGCTGGTGGGCCTGGGCGTGCTCGAAGGCTGCCTTAGCGTAAGGTCGGGCCAACGTGGTCAATTCTGCCATGATCGCCCTCGCTTAAATTTCAGCAGCCAGTTTGTTTACCAGCTCCGCGTGCGCGTTTTGATCGATTGTGGCACCCAGGATCTTCTCGGCGCCGCCAACGGCCAGAGCACCCAATTGGGCACGCAGCGCGTCTTTGACACTGTTCAGTTCCTGCTCGATCTCGGCCTGAGCCTGAACCTTCACACGGTCAGCGTCGATACGGGCTTTTTCAACAGCCTCTTCGACGATCTGGTTACCGCGTTTCTTGGCTTGCTCAATGATTTCGGCTGCCTGAGCCTTAGCTTCGCGCAGTTGTTGACCCGCTTTATCTTGGGCCAACTCCAGGTCGCGAGCTGCTCGGGCGGCAGCGTCCAGTCCATCCGCGATCTTCTTCTGACGTTCGTGCAAAGCCGCGATGACCGGAGGCCACACGAACTTCATGCAAAACAGTACAAAAATGAAGAACGCAACGGACTGGCCAATCAGGGTTGCATTAATGTTCACGCCAACACCTCGCTCGTTCGTTGCACATCACACCAATTACTCGAAGGTTCGAGTAATTAGCCAGCGAGTTGACCAACGAATGGGTTCGCGAAGGTGAAGAACAGAGCGATACCAACACCGATCATGGTTACGGCGTCGAGCAGACCGGCAACGATGAACATTTTGACTTGCAGCATTGGAACCATCTCTGGCTGACGCGCTGCGCCTTCCAGGAACTTGCCACCCAACAGGCCGAAACCAATTGCGGTACCCAGTGCGCCCAGGCCGATCAACAGTGCAACAGCGATAGCGGTTAGACCAACTACAGTTTCCATCTTTCCTCCCGACTTTTACGTCGTATGGTTTAGGTTTTTTAGATTTTAAAGCGGTAAAACAAATCGTTTCATAGCCCTGTTCGGGCACCCACTCGTTTGACCGAGTGGGACATCAGACCAGTCGAGACTGGTCTTAATGGTTCTCTTCGTGCGCCATCGACAGGTAAACGATGGTCAGCATCATGAAGATAAACGCCTGCAGGGTGATGATCAGGATGTGGAACACAGCCCACGCCCACTGCAGAACTACGCCCAGGCCGCTAAGCCAGAGCAGACCACTGCCGAACATCACAGCGATCAGAATGAAGACCAGTTCGCCGGCGTACATGTTGCCGAACAGACGCAGTGCCAGAGAGATTGGCTTGGCGATCAGTGTCACGAACTCCAGCAGGAAGTTCACCGGGATCAGCAGGGCTTGAAGAAAGATGTTCTTGCTGCCGAAAGGGTGCAGGGTCAGTTCGCCGATGAAGCCGCCGATGCCCTTGACCTTGATGCTGTAGAAAATGATCAACGCGAACACCGACAGGGCCATGCCCAGGGTAGCGTTCGGGTCAGTGGTCGATACGGCACGGAACGGAATGTGCGAATCGCCAGTGATCAGGATGGCCAACTGAGGAATCCAGTCGACCGGGATCAGGTCGACGGCGTTCATCAGGAAGACCCAGACGAAGATGGTCAGTGCCAGCGGTGCAATCACCGGGCTACGGCCATGGAAGCTGTCTTTCACGCTGCCATCGACGAATTCGACCAATACTTCAACGAAGTTCTGCAAAGCACCAGGCTGACCGGAAGTCGCCTTCTTTGCCGCCATGCGGAAAAGAAGAACGAAGATCAGACCCAACGCGACCGACCAGCCGAGAGTATCGACGTGGAAAGCCCAGAAGCCCATTTCTTTGGCTTCTGCTGCGGTGTGGGCAAAACCCCACCCGCCAGTTGGGTGCTGACCGAAGGTCAGGTTCTGCAAGTGGTGCTGGATATAGCCCGAAGCGGTTGTCTCTGCCATGGTTGCCTCAAACGCCCTAAGGTCTCGAAAGTCTTGTTTTCATCAGCAGGGGCGCGAACCAGCTGACCAGTTGGGTCAACACGAAGACGCCGAATACAGCTAGCGGCGCCAATGGCTTCACACCTGCAAACGTCAATGCAAAGAGCACTGCCGTCAAAATTAACTTGCCCGCCTCACCGGCATAAAAAGACCGGACGATGGCTTGAGCTGCTCGGGCGCCGGAAAACCGAAATGCCCTGTGAGCGAAATAAACATTGGGTAGCAAGGCTATCAGGCCTCCGCAGAGTCCTGAGTACCCGGCTACGACTCCATGCCAGTACCAAAGCGCCAAAGCGGCCAGTACCAAAACGACAAATTGAGCCAGTAGGACCGGAAAAACTGCCAGGCGATGGAACGGCAAGCGGTTTGGCGTGCGGCTTTCCATCGTTTTGCTCCCCAATGATCGGCTGCCAGAATTCAATAACTTGGCATAATTTGTGCCGACAAAATGCGCGCAGAGTATAGGGGCGGTTCTGCCCCTATTCAACTGTCAGGTAGTGATTTCCGACTGCACGCTACATGAGGAAATGTTTCAGCGGATGTGTGCAAGTACACCTTGAAGCTCATCCAGGGAGTTGTAACCGATCACCAACTGCCCCTTCCCCTTTTTACCGTGGCGGATCTGCACCGCAGAGCCTAGGCGCTCAGCCAGACGCTGTTCGAGTCGAGCAATATCCGGGTCCGGCTTTACCGGTTCAGCAGGTTCCTGTTTACCACTCAACCACTGGCGAACCAGTGCTTCAGTCTGGCGTACAGTCAGCCCCCGTGCGACAACATGTCGCGCCCCTTCAACCTGTTGATTTTCCGGTAAACCGAGCAAAGCACGGGCATGACCCATTTCCAGGTCGCCGTGGGACAACATGGTTTTGATGACTTCCGGCAACGCGATCAAGCGTAGCAGGTTGGCCACGGTCACGCGGGATTTGCCCACCGCTTCTGCCACTTGTTGCTGCGTCAGCTGGAATTCCTGCTGCAAACGCTGCAAAGCCACCGCTTCTTCGATCGGATTGAGGTCTTCGCGCTGGATGTTCTCGATCAGCGCCATGGCGATCGCGGTTTCATCCGGTACATCGCGAACCATCGCCGGGATGGTTTCCTGGCCGGCCTGCTGGCTGGCGCGCCAGCGGCGTTCACCGGCGATGATTTCGAAGCGACCGCTGCCAATCGGACGAACCACGATCGGCTGCATCACGCCCTGAGCCTTGATCGACTGCGCCAGCTCTTCCAGCGCCTGAGGGTCCATGTCCCGACGCGGCTGATACTTGCCGCGCTGGATCAGGTCCAGGGGCAGGTGCTGCAGCTCACGCTGATCAGCCTGCACCGCCTGTTCTTCCAGCGAGCTGACAGTCGGACCACTCAGCAGTGCATCCAGTCCACGTCCGAGACCTCGTTTCTTGACGGCCATGGGGATTCCTTAAGTTGCCTGAGCAGCGGCAGTGCGTGAGTTTTTGCGTTGACGACGAACCATCTCGCCCGCCAATGCCAGATAGGCAATGGCGCCCCGCGATGATTTGTCATACGCCAGCGCCGGCATGCCATAGCTTGGTGCTTCGGCCAGGCGGATGTTGCGCGGAATCACCGTGTCATAGAGCTGCTCGCCGAAGTGTTCCTTGAGCTGCGCCGAAACATCGTTCATCAGGCTCAGGCGCGGGTCATACATGGTCCGCAACAGGCCTTCGACTTTCAGGTTCGGGTTCAGCAACTCAGCGATGCGCTTGATGTTATCCACAAGGTCGCTCAAACCTTCGAGCGCGAAGTACTCGCACTGCATGGGGATAATCACCCCGTCGGCGGCGACCAAAGCGTTCAGCGTGAGCATCGACAACGACGGCGGACAGTCGATCAAAATGTAATCGTAGTTTTCACGGATCGGCGCCAACGCACTGCGCAGGCGGCTTTCCTTCATCTGCATTTCCAGCAGAACCACTTCGGCCGCGGTCAGGTCGCGGTTGGCCGGCAGCAGCTGGTAACCACCGTGCTCGGAATAGTGCATGGCCTGGGCCAGGTCGCATTCGCCGATCAGCAGGTCGTAGACCGAGTTTTCCAGGCCGTGCTTATCCACACCGCTACCCATGGTGGCGTTGCCTTGTGGATCGAGATCGATCAACAGCACCCGACGCTTGGTAGCGACCAGGGAAGCTGCGAGGTTGATGCAGGTGGTGGTCTTGCCCACACCACCCTTTTGGTTCGCTATCGCGAATACCTTAGCCATTCTTGCTTGTGTTCCCAATCATGCCGTGCGGCGCAGTATCAGCAGATGGCGTTGGCCTTGGCAACCGGGTACGGCCAGGGCGTGTTCGCTATCGAGGTGGAAGTCTGCCGGCAATGCTACCAGCTCATCGGCGGGATGAACGCCCTTCATTGCCAGCCAACGTGTTTCGGTGTCGCCGAGGTGGCGAGTCCAGTTGCTGAAGTTCTCCATGCTGCTGAACGCCCGGGAGATGATCCCGTTGAATGGCTGAGCAGGCTGAAAAGCTTCGACGCGACTGTGGATAACTTGCAGGTTATCCAGTTTGAGTTCGAGTTTGACCTGGGTCAGGAAGCGGGTTTTCTTGCCGTTGCTGTCGAGGCAAGTGACTTGGGACTCTGGAAACAGGATGGCCAACGGAATACCCGGCATGCCACCACCGCTGCCGACGTCCAGCCAGCGACCGTTTTCGACGAACGACATCACGCTCAAACTATCGAGCAAATGACGGGAAACCATTTCATCCGGATCGCGTACGGCAGTCAGGTTGTAAGCCTTGTTCCATTTTATCAACAGGGCCAGATAACCCAGCAGCTGGGCATGCTGGGTTTCTGTCAGCGTGACACCAAGCTGGCGAGCACCTGTGGATAACTCTTCTGCGTGTTGTGAGGTGACCAACGAACTCAAGCGCTTTGCTCCAACTGACGGCCCGCGCCGCGTTTTTTCAAATGAATCATCAACAGCGAAATCGCTGCCGGCGTCACACCCGGGATACGCGACGCCTGGCCCAAAGTCTCTGGACGAGTCGCACCGAGTTTGCTCTGGATCTCTTTGGAGAGACCGGAAATATTCGTGTAATCGATATCCACAGGCAGTTTTGTGTCTTCGCTGGCCCGCAGCCGTGCGATTTCATCCTGCTGGCGATCGATGTAGCCGGCGTATTTGGTCTTGATTTCGACCTGCTCGGCGACTTGTGGATCTTCTGCGCCACCACCGGTCACGGCGATCAGACCAGCGTAGTCGATTTCCGGACGGCTCAGCAGGTTGAGCAAGTTGTACTCGTGGGTCAGCGGCGTGCCGAACTTCTCGGAAATCGCATCGCCTTGCTCGGTGCCCGGGCGAACCCAAGTACTTTTCAGGCGTTGCTCTTCCAGCGTGATGCTCTCGCGTTTGGTGCAGAACGCAGCCCAACGCGCGTCATCCACCAGACCCAGTTCGCGACCTTTTTCGGTCAAGCGCAGGTCGGCGTTGTCTTCGCGCAGGATCAGGCGGTATTCGGCGCGGGACGTGAACATCCGATACGGTTCCTGGGTACCCAAAGTAATCAGGTCATCGACCAACACTCCGATGTACGCCTCGTCGCGACGCGGGCACCAGGCATCTTTGCCCTGAGCACGCAGTGCGGCGTTGGCCCCGGCCAGCAAACCCTGGGCGCCGGCTTCTTCGTAACCGGTGGTGCCGTTGATTTGCCCGGCGAAGAACAGACCGGCGATGACTTTGGTTTCCAGGTTGTACTTCAGGTCACGCGGGTCGAAGTAGTCGTATTCGATGGCGTAACCCGGACGAACGATATGCGCGTTTTCCATGCCGCGAATCGATTGCACGATCTGCAGTTGCACGTCGAACGGCAGGGATGTGGATATCCCGTTCGGGTACAGCTCGTTGGTGGTCAGGCCTTCCGGTTCGATGAAGACCTGATGACTTTCCTTGTCGGCAAAGCGATGGATCTTGTCTTCGATCGACGGGCAGTAACGCGGGCCGATCCCTTCGATCAAACCTGCATCGGAATACATCGGCGAACGATCAAGGTTCGCGGCAATGATTTCGTGGGTACGGGCGTTGGTGTGGGTAATCCAGCAGCTGACCTGTTTCGGATGCTGCTCTTTGGAACCCATGAACGACATCACCGGGATCGGTGTATCGCCTGCTTGCTCGGTCATCACCGAGAAATCCACAGAACGACCGTCGATTCGCGGTGGCGTACCGGTTTTCAGGCGTCCGACGCGCAATGGCAATTCGCGTAAACGGTGAGCCAGGGCAATCGACGGCGGATCACCGGCGCGGCCACCGGAAAAATTCTGCATTCCGATGTGGATAAGTCCACCGAGGAAGGTGCCAGTGGTCAACACCACGGAATCCGCCAAGAAACGCAGGCCCATTTGGGTGACAACACCACGCACTTGCTCCTGCTCGACGATCAGGTCGTCAGCGGCTTGTTGAAATATCCACAGGTTCGGTTGGTTTTCCAGGGCTTCGCGGACAGCGGCCTTGTACAGAACCCGGTCTGCCTGAGCGCGGGTTGCACGCACGGCGGGGCCTTTGCGGCTGTTCAACACGCGAAACTGGATACCACCCTTATCGGTGGCCATGGCCATCGTGCCGCCGAGGGCATCGATTTCCTTGACCAGATGGCTTTTGCCGATCCCACCGATAGCGGGGTTGCAACTCATGGCACCGAGGGTTTCCACGTTATGCGTCAGCAACAGGGTTTTTGCACCCATGCGTGCTGAGGCCAGTGCTGCCTCGGTACCGGCATGACCGCCGCCGATGACGATCACTTCAAAACGGGAAGGGAAATCCACCACGCACCTCGTGCCTGCTTCAGTTAGGTAATCAGGAATAGTTTGAGCTCAGGTTTTGGACCTGGGCGGCAAGTATAGGGACTTCGCCCTTCCTAAAGAACCCTTTGCACAAAATTTAACCAGCTGTGGAGAAGTCGCGGTTATAGAAATTAAAAAGAAAGAAATTTATTAAATCTTTGTTTTTATGTTTATTTCTACTGAGCCACATTTCTGTGGATAGATCTCTACAGGCCTTTATATTCAATATGTACAGAGATTCAAAACCCTGTGGTCATGTGCCAAGGAGGCCCTTGGATAACCGGTTTAAGCCTGTGGATGAAAGGGGTGCTTATCCACAGGGGCGGTTATCTTCAGTTTTGAGGCCCTGTTATCAACTGCCCTTAGAGGCAGTTATTCACAGGGCTTAATCCACAGAAAACGGCTGAATAAGCAAATCCAGAGAACGGGAAATCCGCTCAAGCAGAAAGAATCTGCTCAGCACTGGAAGAGAATCCAGGAAAAGGAGGGAACAGACAGGCACGAATGGCCTGTCTGTGGACAACGG
This sequence comes from Pseudomonas sp. LS2P72, assembly GCF_054897865.1. Taxonomy (NCBI): domain Bacteria; kingdom Pseudomonadati; phylum Pseudomonadota; class Gammaproteobacteria; order Pseudomonadales; family Pseudomonadaceae; genus Pseudomonas; species Pseudomonas sp. LS2P72. Next base: position 547,398 of record NZ_CM142708.1, on the reverse strand, counting down.
GGAAGATTATTTACCGATACAGAAGCTGGAAAAGATCCGTCCCAACAAGTCATCGGAGCTGAATGCACCGGTGATTTCACCCAAAGAGTGCTGGGCTTGTCGCAAATCCTCGGCTAGTAGTTCACCGGCACCCGCCAGGGTCAGCTGTGCTCGGCCGTGCTCAAGGAAAGCACTGGCGTGACGCAACGCTTCAAGGTGACGCCTGCGAGCACTGAAGCTGCTTTCCGAGGTCTGTTCGTAGCCCATGCAGGCCTTGAGATGGTCACGCAGCAATTCCAGCCCTTCACCTGCAGATTTGGCGCTCAGGCTGATGGTGACGTGGCCATCCTCGCTAATTTCCAGGGCAATGGCTTCGCCCGTGAGGTCTGCCTTGTTTCGGATCAGTGTGACTTTCGCCGGATCGGGACGGATTTCCAGAAATTCTGGCCATAACGCGAACGGATCATGTGCCTCAGGAGCGGTTGCATCGACCACCAACAGGACTCGATCAGCCTCGCCAATTGCTTTCAGCGCCCGTTCGACACCGATTTTTTCTACCTGGTCGTCGGTATCTCGCAGGCCAGCGGTGTCGACCACGTGCAGCGGCATACCATCGATGTGGATATGTTCACGAAGAATGTCCCGGGTGGTGCCGGCGATCTCGGTGACGATCGCGGCCTCACGACCGGCCAATGCATTCAACAGACTGGATTTACCGGCATTTGGCCGACCGGCGATCACCACGGTCATCCCGTCACGCAGCAAAGCACCCTGCCCGGCTTCACGTAGTACGGTGGATAACTCGTCACGTACTTTGTCGAGCATGCTCAGTACATGACCATCGGCGAGGAAATCGATTTCTTCTTCAGGGAAGTCGATCGCCGCTTCGACATAGATGCGCAGGCCAATCAATTGCTCGGTGAGGTTATGCACACGCTCGGAAAATGCGCCCTGCAAGGAACGCAGGGCATTTCGTGCAGCCTGTGCAGAACTTGCCTCGATCAAGTCGGCAATCGCCTCGGCCTGAGCCAGGTCGAGTTTATCGTTGAGGAACGCGCGCTCGCTGAATTCACCCGGCCGGGCCAACCGACAGCCCAGTTCCAGGCAACGCTTGAGTAGCATATCCAGAACTATCGGACCGCCGTGGCCCTGGAGCTCCAGCACATCTTCGCCGGTGAACGAGTTCGGGCCCGGAAAATACAGGGCAATGCCTTGATCCAGCACCTCATCGTTTTCACTGAGGAATGGACCGTAGTGGGCAAACCTTGGCTTGAGTTCACGACCGCTGAAGGCCTTGGCCGCAACACTTGCCAGTGGCCCGGAAATACGGACGATGCCCACTCCCCCGCGACCTTGAGCGGTGGCGACGGCGGCGATGGTTTCACGAGGAACGCTCATAAACCGATATCCAGACAAAAGTGACAGATAGCAAAACGCCCCACTAGGGGGCGTTTTGAGTGGTTATTCACAGTGTAAATCAGGCAGCTGCTTTGGTAGCTGCTTCGATCTTACGCGTGATGTACCACTGTTGGGCGATGGACAACACGTTGTTCACTACCCAGTACAGCACCAGACCTGCTGGGAACCACAAGAAGAAGAAGGTGAAGATGATTGGCATCATTTTCATGACCTTCGCCTGCATCGGATCCGGAGGAGTCGGGTTCAACTGCTGCTGGATGAACATGGTTACGCCCATGATGATCGGCAGAATGAAGAACGGATCCTTGATCGACAGGTCAGTAATCCACAGCATGAACGGCGCTTGGCGCATTTCAACGCTTTCCAGCAGAACCCAGTACAGCGAAAGGAAAACCGGCATCTGCACGAGGATTGGCAAGCAACCACCCAGCGGATTGATCTTCTCTTTCTTGTACAGCTCCATCATGGATTGCGACATTTTCTGCCGGTCATCACCATGTTGCTCTTTCAGCGCAGCCAGTTTCGGTGCCACTGCACGCATACGCGCCATGGATTTGTAGCTGGCAGCCGACAGCGGGAAGAAGATCCCTTTGATCAGCATGGTCAGGAAGATGATCGACCAGCCCCAGTTACCGACCAGCGCGTGGATGTGTTGCAGCAGCCAGAAGATTGGCTGGGCAATGAACCACAGAATGCCGTAGTCGACGGTCAGTTCCAGACCTGGGGACAACTCTTTCAGCACAGCCTGACTTTTCGGACCGGCGTAGAGAACAGCGCTGGTCTCGGCTTTTGCACCTGGCGCGACAGTCATTGCCGGTGCGGTGTAGCCGATGATGTAGTTGCCTTTGCTGTCTTTACGGGTCTGGACGAGGTTGTTCTCGCCTTTCGCCGGAATCCACGCGGTCACGAAGTAGTGCTGCAACCATGCAACCCAACCACCGTTAACGGTTTCTTTCAGCTGAGCCTTGTCCATGTCGCTCATCGACACTTTCTTGTACGGCTCGTTACTTGTCCACAGGGCGGCGCCCAGGTAAGTCGCGGTGCCGGTGGCGGTGCTGGAAGAAGGATCGGAGCTGGCATCGCGCTTCAGTTGCGCGAACATTGCCCCGGACCAGGGCTGAGCGCTCTGGTTATCGATCAGGTAGGAAACGGTTACGTTATACAGGCCACGTTTCAATGTGAAACGCTTGATGTAGTTGACGCCGTCCTTGCTGAACTTCAGGTCCGCAACCAATTGGTCTTGACCGTCAGCCAGTTGATAAATTTTCTTCTCCGAGGAGTAAACCGGACGACCGGCAGGACTTGCGTCCGGGCCGTTGGTGCCGATCAGGCCACTCTGAGCCAGATAAGTCCGCTCGTTGCCGTTATCGAACAGCTGGAATGGAATTTCCGGATGGTCCTGGCGACGTGGATACAGCGGCAGCGTCAACTGCGCAACATCACCACCTTGTGGATCGATTGCCAGGTTGAGCACATCCGTTTTGATCTGGATGAGGTCTTTGCTTGCAGCTACTGGTGTTTCAGCAGGTGCAGTTGCACTGGTATCGCTTGCGGCGCGTGGAATGTCGTCACTGACAGAAGCATTATTGCCAGTCGCCGTATCCGGTAGGCCCGGTGCGGTAGTACTGGAAGCAACATTCTGAGTCGGCAGGGCAGCCTGGCCATAGTCCTGGTTCCATTTAAGAACCATAACGTAGGACACGATTGCCAGGGCGACGATCAGGATCGTGCGTTTGATATCCATGATTACTCGGCCATCGAAGAAGAACGGGAGGTAGGGATAGATGGAACCGGGTCATAACCACCGGGATTCCACGGATGACAGCGACCTAAACGACGAAAGGCCAGCCAGCCACCGCGCAGAAGGCCATGATTTTCTATGGCTTCATACGCGTAGCAGGAACAACTGGGGTAGAAACGACAGTGACTGGCCATCAGAGGACTAATGGCATAGCGATAAAACTGGATCGGAACGAGTGCCAGTTTACGCATCGGGACTGTCTACCCCTACAGTTTCGGTTTTGACTGCTGGTACCGGCGTGCTGCGTGCCAGACGCTTCCAGAGTTTGCCGAAATGCTGAATCAATTCGGGGTTTTCTACGTCACCCAAACCTTTGCGCGCGACGATAACGATGTCCCAGCCGGCCAGTGAGTCCTGGTTCAGACGGAACGATTCGCGCATCAGACGTTTGAGGCGATTGCGCTCGACGGAGAGCTTTACGCTCTTTTTCCCGATAACCAGCCCGAGACGGGGGTGATCGAGATCGTTGTTGCGCGCAAGGAGCAGGAGATTTTTCCCCGGAACCTTGCCGGTAGGGGAGTCAAAGACTGCCTTGAAATGCCGGGGAGTAAGCAGACGCTTTTCCCGACTGAAGTCCTGACTCACCTCCAGTGCCGGATTATCAAACTGCCAGACGCGCACGACCTTTGGCGCGACGACGCGACAGGACGGCACGACCGTTCTTGGTAGCCATGCGAGCACGGAAACCGTGGGTACGAGCGCGTTTGATAGTGCTTGGTTGGAAAGTACGTTTCATTGTCGTGTTACCTGGTTCGTCCACAACGGGCCGGAATGGCCCCCGTTTTAAGAGACCGGGGATTCTAGAGAAAGCAAGCCTCTAGGTCAATTTCCAACCAGCGTTTCCTTATAAATAGATCTCCTGGCGTTTTTCCTGTCGAGCTCCCTGGCTAGATATAGAAATTAAGAAAGAAAGTATTTAAAGCTTTTCTGTAAAGCTTATAAAAGCTAGGGGCACGATCATCTGTGGATAACTGCCATAAGCCCTTTAAAGTCGTGATGTACAGAGAATGACAACTACGGTGGAAAACGGTGGTAACCCTGTGCTGCGCTGTCGGATAAGCTGTGTGTGAAAGGGGTACTTATCCACAGGGTGGTTATCCACCGAGTTTCCCCCCCACTTGTACAAAGACCTTAGACCTGGTTATCCACAGAGCTTATGCACAGACCGTTGGTCGTCTTTTTTTCGTATAAATCACTGATTCTTCATGGGCGGTGCACAACCTTCGTGTGGATAAGTCGGGGCTTGGTCGGCTACAATGGCGGCTTGTTTTTGCCTCACCGGCTTTCAACTTAGGGGATATCCGTGTCAGTGGAACTTTGGCAGCAGTGCGTGGAGCTTTTGCGCGATGAGCTGCCTGCCCAACAATTCAACACTTGGATCCGTCCACTACAGGTCGAAGCCGAAGGCGACGAGTTGCGTGTCTACGCACCGAATCGTTTTGTTCTCGACTGGGTCAACGAAAAGTACCTGGGCCGCGTCCTTGAACTGCTGGATGAGCATGGCAATGGCATGGCGCCGGCGCTGTCCTTATTAATAGGCAGCAAACGCAGTTCGGTACCGCGTGCCGCCCCGAATGCTCCGTTGGCCGCCGCTGCTTCACAGGCTCAGGCCGCTCAAGCACCTGTCAGCGCCATGGCGCCAGCTCAGGTAGCCGCTCCGACCAAGCGAGCGACGCAAAAAGTTACCGAGGTTAATGAAGAGCCATCGCGCGACAGCTTCGACCCGATGGCCGGGGCCAGTTCGCAACAGGCACCAATTCGCGCCGAACAGCGTACGGTGCAGGTCGAAGGTGCGCTCAAGCACACCAGCTACCTGAACCGCACCTTCACCTTCGAAAACTTCGTCGAGGGCAAGTCCAACCAACTGGCCCGGGCTGCGGCCTGGCAAGTGGCGGACAATCCCAAGCACGGTTACAACCCGCTCTTCCTTTATGGTGGCGTCGGCTTGGGTAAAACCCACTTGATGCACGCGGTGGGTAACCACCTATTAAAGAAGAATCCGAATGCCAAGGTTGTGTACCTGCATTCCGAGCGGTTCGTGGCCGATATGGTCAAGGCCCTGCAGCTGAACGCCATCAACGAGTTCAAGCGCTTCTACCGTTCGGTGGATGCGTTGCTGATCGATGACATTCAGTTCTTCGCTCGCAAAGAACGTTCCCAGGAAGAGTTTTTCCACACCTTCAACGCCCTGCTTGAAGGTGGTCAGCAGGTCATTCTCACCAGTGACCGCTACCCGAAAGAAATCGAAGGCCTTGAAGAGCGCCTGAAATCCCGCTTCGGCTGGGGCCTGACGGTAGCCGTCGAGCCGCCGGAGCTGGAAACCCGCGTGGCGATCTTGATGAAAAAGGCCGACCAGGCCAAAGTCGATCTGCCCCATGACGCGGCGTTCTTCATTGCCCAGCGTATACGCTCCAACGTCCGTGAGCTGGAAGGCGCGCTCAAACGCGTGATCGCCCACTCGCACTTCATGGGCCGCGACATCACCATCGAGCTGATTCGCGAATCCCTGAAAGACTTGTTGGCGCTGCAAGACAAATTGGTCTCTGTGGATAACATTCAGCGCACGGTCGCCGAGTACTACAAGATCAAGATCTCCGACCTGCTGTCCAAGCGTCGTTCACGCTCGGTCGCACGTCCGCGTCAGGTTGCAATGGCATTGTCCAAAGAGTTGACTAACCACAGCCTGCCGGAAATCGGCGATGTGTTTGGCGGCCGGGACCACACGACTGTTTTGCACGCCTGCCGCAAGATCAACGAACTTAAGGAATCCGACGCGGACATCCGCGAGGACTACAAGAACCTGCTGCGTACACTGACCACTTGATGAACACCAGCGCAGCTTATTAAGGCAAGGGACTAGACCATGCATTTCACCATTCAACGCGAAGCCCTGTTGAAACCCCTGCAACTGGTCGCAGGCGTCGTCGAGCGCCGACAGACCTTGCCGGTGCTCTCCAACGTGCTGCTGGTTGTCGAAGGCCAGCAATTGTCGCTGACCGGTACCGACCTGGAAGTCGAGCTGGTCGGTCGTGTACAACTCGAAGAGCCTGCCGATCCAGGTTCCATCACTGTGCCTGCGCGCAAGCTGATGGACATCTGCAAAAGCTTGCCGAACGATGCGCTGATCGACATCAAGGTCGACGAGCAGAAGCTCGTGGTGAAGGCCGGCCGTAGCCGCTTCACCCTGTCGACCCTGCCGGCCAATGACTTCCCGACTGTGGAAGAAGGCCCCGGCTCGCTGACGTGCAGCCTTGAGCAAAGCAAACTGCGCCGTTTGATCGAACGCACCAGCTTCGCCATGGCCCAGCAGGACGTGCGTTACTACCTCAACGGCATGCTGCTGGAAGTTTCCGAAGGCATCATCCGCGCCGTGGCCACCGACGGTCACCGTCTGGCCATGTGCTCGATGAAGGCCGATATCGGTCAGCCGGATCGCCACCAGGTCATCGTGCCACGTAAAGGCATCCTTGAGCTGGCCCGCCTCCTGACTGAGCCGGACGGCATCGTCAGTATCGTACTGGGTCAGCACCACATTCGTGCGACCACTGGCGAGTTCACTTTCACCTCAAAACTGGTCGACGGCAAATTCCCGGACTACGAGCGTGTTCTGCCCAAAGGTGGCGACAAGCTGGTACTCGGCGATCGACAGGCCCTGCGTGAAGCGTTCAGCCGCACCGCGATTCTGTCCAACGAGAAGTACCGCGGCATCCGTCTGCAACTGGCCAACGGTCAGCTGAAGATCCAGGCGAACAACCCGGAACAGGAAGAAGCGGAAGAAGAAGTGGGCGTCGAGTACAACGGCGGCAATCTGGAAATCGGTTTCAACGTGAGCTATCTGCTCGACGTACTGGGCGTCATGACGACTGAGCAGGTTCGTTTGATCCTGTCCGACTCCAACAGCAGTGCGTTGGTGCAAGAGTCTGACAACGACGACTCGGCTTACGTTGTCATGCCGATGCGTCTGTAATCATGCTCAGCAGAAGCTAGATGTCCTTAAGTCGCGTCTCGGTCACCGCGGTGCGCAATCTGCACCCGGTGACCTTCTCCCCCTCCCCCCGAATCAATATTCTTTACGGCGCCAACGGCAGCGGCAAAACCAGTGTTCTGGAAGCCATTCATCTGCTGGGGCTTGCCCGTTCCTTTCGTAGCGCCCGCCTGTTACCGGTCATCCAGTACGATCAGATAGCCTGTACGGTATTTGGTCAGGTGGAGTTGGCCGAGGGGGGGCACAGCGCTTTGGGAATCTCCCGCGACCGTCAAGGCGAGTTCCAGATTCGCATCGACGGGCAGAATGCCCGTAGCGCGGCGCAACTGGCGGAAATCCTGCCGCTGCAACTGATCAACCCTGATAGCTTCCGCTTGCTGGAAGGCGCACCGAAGATTCGCCGGCAGTTTCTCGACTGGGGTGTGTTCCACGTGGAACCACGATTCATGTCCACCTGGCAGCGCTTGCAGAAGGCCCTGCGCCAGAGAAACTCTTGGCTGCGGCATGGTACACTTGACGCCGTTTCGCAAGCGGTTTGGGACAGGGAACTGTGCCAGGCCAGCGCTGAAATTGATGAATACCGCCGCGCTTATATCAAAGCCTTGAAACCAGTCTTTGAACAGACCTTGAGCGAACTGGTTGAGCTCGAGGGCTTAACGCTCAGCTATTACCGAGGTTGGGACAAAGACCGCGAGCTGAGTGCAGTGCTCGCCGGGTCCCTTCAGCGGGATCAGCAAATGGGTCATACCCAAGCCGGACCACAGCGTGCTGATTTGCGTCTTAGATTGGGCACACATAACGCCGCGGACATCTTGTCTCGCGGTCAGCAGAAGCTGGTGGTCTGTGCATTGCGGATTGCCCAAGGGCACTTGGTCAGCCAGGCCCGACGCGGCCAGTGTATTTATCTGGTGGATGACCTGCCGTCCGAACTGGACGAGCACCACCGCCGCGCGCTTTGCCGCTTGCTGGAAGACTTACGCTGCCAGGTGTTTATCACCTGTGTAGATCACGAATTATTGAGGGAAGGCTGGCAGACGGAAACGCCAGTCGCTCTGTTCCACGTGGAACAGGGCCGTATCACCCAGACCCACGACCATCGGGAGTGAAGGCATTGAGCGAAGAAAATACGTACGACTCAACGAGCATTAAAGTGCTGAAAGGCCTGGATGCCGTACGCAAACGTCCCGGTATGTACATTGGTGACACCGACGATGGCAGCGGTCTCCACCACATGGTGTTCGAAGTGGTCGATAACTCGATCGACGAAGCTCTCGCCGGCCACTGCGACGACATCAGCATCATCATCCACCCGGACGAATCCATCACCGTTCGCGACAACGGTCGTGGCATCCCGGTAGATGTGCACAAAGAAGAAGGCGTCTCGGCAGCTGAAGTCATCATGACCGTGCTGCACGCGGGCGGTAAGTTCGACGACAACTCCTATAAAGTATCCGGCGGCCTGCACGGTGTAGGTGTGTCGGTTGTGAACGCCCTGTCTGAAGAGCTGGTCCTGACCGTTCGCCGCAGCGGCAAGATCTGGGAACAGACCTACATTCATGGTGTTCCAAAAGAACCGATGAAAATCGTCGGTGAAAGCGAAACCACCGGCACCCAGATTCACTTCAAACCGTCCGACCTGACGTTCAAGAACATCCACTTCAGCTGGGACATCCTGGCCAAGCGGATTCGTGAACTGTCCTTCCTCAACTCCGGTGTCGGCATCGTCCTCAAGGATGAGCGCAGTGGTAAGGAAGAACTGTTCAAGTACGAAGGTGGCCTGCGTGCATTCGTTGAATACCTGAACACCAACAAGACCCCGGTCAACCAGGTGTTCCACTTCAACATCCAGCGTGAAGACGGCATCGGCGTGGAAATCGCCCTGCAGTGGAACGACAGCTTCAACGAGAACCTGTTGTGCTTCACCAACAACATTCCACAGCGAGATGGCGGTACTCACCTGGTGGGTTTCCGTTCCGCACTGACGCGTAACCTGAACACCTACATCGAAGCCGAAGGTCTGGCGAAGAAGCACAAAGTCGCGACCACCGGTGACGATGCCCGTGAAGGCCTGACCGCGATTATCTCGGTAAAAGTGCCGGATCCGAAGTTCAGCTCCCAGACCAAAGACAAGCTGGTTTCTTCCGAAGTGAAGACCGCGGTCGAACAGGAAATGGGCAAGTACTTCTCCGACTTCCTGCTGGAAAACCCGAACGAAGCCAAACTGGTCGTCGGCAAGATGATCGATGCGGCTCGCGCTCGTGAAGCGGCGCGTAAAGCCCGTGAGATGACCCGTCGTAAAGGCGCGCTGGATATCGCCGGCCTGCCGGGCAAACTGGCTGACTGCCAGGAAAAAGACCCTGCCCTTTCCGAACTGTACCTCGTGGAAGGTGACTCTGCTGGCGGCTCCGCCAAGCAGGGACGCAACCGTCGGACCCAAGCCATCCTGCCTCTCAAGGGCAAGATCCTGAACGTCGAGAAAGCGCGCTTCGACAAGATGATCTCTTCGCAAGAAGTGGGCACCTTGATCACCGCGCTGGGCTGCGGCATTGGCCGCGATGAGTACAACATCGCGAAGCTGCGTTACCACAACATCATCATCATGACCGATGCTGACGTCGACGGTTCGCACATCCGTACCCTGTTGCTGACCTTCTTCTTCCGTCAGTTGCCGGAGCTGATCGAGCGCGGCTACATCTACATCGCCCAGCCGCCACTGTACAAGGTCAAGAAAGGCAAGCAAGAGCAATACATCAAAGACGACGACGCCATGGAAGAGTACATGACGCAGTCGGCCCTGGAAGATGCGAGCCTGCACCTGAACGAGGAAGCCCCGGGTATTTCCGGCCCCGCCCTCGAGCGTCTGGTGAATGATTTCCGTCTGGTAATGAAAACGCTCAAACGTCTGTCGCGCCTGTATCCACAGGAGCTGACCGAGCACTTCATCTACCTGCCAGCCGTTAGCCTGGAGCAATTGTCCGATCACGCAGCGATGCAGGATTGGATGGCCCAGTACGAAGTTCGCCTGCGCACCGTGGAGAAGTCCGGCCTGGTTTACAAAGCCAGCCTGCGTGAAGACCGTGAACGTAACGTCTGGCTGCCTGAGGTCGAACTGATCTCCCACGGCTTGTCGAACTACGTCACCTTCAACCGCGACTTCTTCGGCAGCAACGATTACAAGACTGTTGTTTCTCTGGGCGCTCAACTGAGCACCTTGCTGGACGACGGCGCGTATATCCAGCGTGGCGAGCGCAAGAAGCCGGTCACCGAGTTCAAGGAAGCCCTTGAATGGCTGATGGCCGAAAGCACCAAGCGTCACACCATCCAGCGATACAAAGGTCTGGGCGAAATGAACCCGGATCAGCTGTGGGAAACCACCATGGACCCAAGCCAGCGCCGGATGCTCAAAGTGACCATCGAAGACGCCATTGGCGCGGACCAGATCTTCAACACCCTGATGGGTGATGCGGTCGAGCCTCGTCGTGACTTCATCGAAAGCAACGCCCTGGCGGTTTCCAACCTGGACTTCTGATCCGGCAGGACCGCTAAAACAAAAAAGGCCAACGCTTAGCGTTGGCCTTTTTTATTGATCATCGAAATGTCGTTATTCGCTAGCAGTGGCCACGCTCTCAAGCCGATACCCATACCCGTAAATCGTCAGCAGTTGCCAACCGCGATCAGCCGTCAGGCCTAACTTGTTGCGCAGGCGATAAATATGAGTGTCTAGCGGGCGTGAGGAGACTATTTCTTCATGGGTCCAAAAGCGTTCATACAAGTATTCACGGGACAAAGGTCGGCCCAGATTGGCGAACAGGCAGCGAGCGAGACGGTATTCCCGTTCGGTCAGGCTGATGGGGGTGGAGGCGCGGGTGACGGTGAGTTCGGCGTCGTCGAACTCGAGGTCATTGAAGGTCAGTATTTCGGTGGCGGCCGCGCGTTGCAGTCCATGTCGACGAAGCACTGCGCTGACCCGAGCCATCAGCTCGTTGGGACGAAACGGTTTGCTCACGTAATCGTCGGCCCCGGCGTTCAATGCCTGGACGATATCGCTTTCGGTATCGCGACTGGTGAGCATGATCGCCGCCGGTGGCACGTCCATGTGTTCACGGGTCCAGCGCAACAATGCCAGGCCACTGATATCAGGCAGCTGCCAATCGAGGATCAGTAGATCGAAGGTTTCCCGCCGGAGTTGCCGGAGTAAGTCCTCTCCCCGCTCGAAACAATGCAGCGTCCACGCCTGCTCTCCCGTGACGGGGATCTGTCGCAGTGTCTGTTCCACCCGGCGGAGTTCGGCGGGCTCGTCATCCAGTATTGCGACACGCATGCCGAGTGTTTCCTTCATCTCGTAAGTGCAAAGTAAAAATTCCTACGGGAGTTTAGGCTGATTGATTGAATCTGAACAATTGTGGCGAATGGCTGCGAAGGCCCCAAGTATGGGTACGCTGGTGTCACTTCGCCGGGGACTGTGGGAAAGATGCGTCTAAAAATGCTCTCTAATGGATTCACAAGATTGGCAGCGTTGATGTTGGCGGCTGGCCTCGGACTGGGATGCACCACGGTTCAGTCGATTCCAAAAGTCGACCAAGGGGCTTTAGCGCGTTACTTCGGCCCAACGGAGACAAACACAGTGATGGGAGACTCGCCAGGCTATGCCCCGATGCATTCCTCTCAGATGGAATCCGTACAGCTCGACATCCCTTCAACACAACAACGTTGGGTGTTTTAGCCTTGGATCAATTCTGAACAAATATGGAGAATCGGCTCGCAAGGTTACTTATGCCGGTAAATTCGTCGTCGCTGAGCGGCACAGGGGCATTGGGATGTGCTCCGACGCAGGGAGCGTCAAGCCAACCTGGCAGGACCGTCGATCGCCGGTTTTCGACGGTCCCCAGTTCAGGGGAAAACACACGGAGTGCCTGCTCGGTTCCGACACAGGGATGTGTCATCTCATATCCTTTGCTCCCATGGCTATCTGCCAGAGCGTCCGGTCAGGTATCGTGCGTCAAGCGCGTGCGTTCCCGGCATGATTTCTACAAGAGCATAAAAAGCAATCCATGAACCCCATGACCTTATTGCTCCCACGCCGTTCTGGTGTCTGTCTTTTAGTGGTTGCCGGCCTGATGGGATTGTTCACCCAGGGTGCATCAGCCGCTGTCGCTTCGACAAAACGTCTGCCTTATATCGATGAAAACCAACAATGTCGTGGACAACCGCTGCCGGCGACTGTCGAGCATCTGACCGGCGAAGCCTGGAAGCTGGACGCCAAGGGCAAGCAGACGCCACTGCAGGAAGGCATGTCGATCGACGAGCAGGAAGGGGTCAAGACCTCGCCCTCGGCGTTTGTCAGCCTGTCCTTGGGGGATGGCTCGCGGGTGGTGTTGCCCTCCAGTTCCCAGATCACCCTGCACCTCAATGAAGAACATTCGATCCCTCAGGTCATTCTTGAGCAGGGCCAGGTTGAGTCGTATGTGATCAAACGTGCCAGCGACCATGATCGCTTTCAGATCGTCACGCCGGTCGGTGTACTGGGCGTGCGGGGCACGCACTTTCGGGTGCGCAACGATGACAGTGGCGAGGCGCTGCTGGAGGTTCTGAATGGACACGTGGCGGTCAACCGTGATGAGCAAACCTCGGGCTCCCGCCCTCCCCGGTCGGTTGCCAAACGGACTCAGAGCTCTGAAGCTGACGAGGTCCAGGTCATGGCCCGTCAAGGTTTGCGTATTCAGAAACAGGGCACGCTGACGCCAATTGACTTGTTACCCGCCCCGCGTTTGTTGGGGCAAGCCGGTCAGACGGGTAATGTGCCGGTCTGGCAATTGATCATGAAACCCATCGAAGGGGCCACGCGTTATCGGGCGCAAGTGGCTACCGACACAGCCTTTATGGACATCAGGCAAGAGCAGTTTTCCAGTACACCAGAGGTCAAATTCAGCGGGCTGAAAGCGTTTTTCTACCATGTTCGCCTGTCGGCCTATGACGCTCAGGGGTTAGAGGGAGAGACCGGGGTGTATGACATTTTCTATTACCCCAGGACCCCTCGTGTCCAATAGCGCCCTGGCCGACGACCGATGAAGAACCGGCCAAAGAAGGATGACCGCGAGCCGACCCAGGCTCAGCGGCTATTTCGGCGAATGGTCCGCGAGTGGCTGTGGGTCTGTCTGATTCTGTTGCCGCTGACGGCTATGCTGTCCACGACTCAGGGCCTGACCCTGAGCAATCTGCTGTATGACAACCTGCGCCGGCTGAGTCCGCTGCAGGTGGACCCGCGAATACTCATCGTCACGATCGACGACTACAGCTTGCAGCAGCTTGGCCAATGGCCGTGGTCGCGGGCCATGCACGCGCAATTGCTGGATCGGCTCAGCGCCGCGAACGTTAAAGGCGTGCTGTTCGACGTTATCTTCAGCGAGCCCGATAGCCATCCCGACAACGATCAGCTGTTGGCTCAGGCGGCTTGTCGGGCCGGGAATGTTTTCGTGCCGCTATTGCGCGAAGGCGTCGCACGTTATGGGCAACCCTTGGGGGAAATTGAACCGGTGGCTGCGCTGAGCCATTGCGCCAAAGGCATCGGGCACATCAATGCCGAAGCGGATGCCGACGGAATTGTACGCAGCGTGTATCTAAGCGAAGGACCGACGCAAAACCCCCGTCCGCAACTGGCCTGGCTGCTGTACGAAGAAACCCTTGCCGATAAGGGAAATGTACCGATGCCTGGTACCCCGGCTCTGCCATCGGCGCAAGGCTGGCAGCGAGCCCACGAAATACGGATTCCTTTCATCCGTTCCGACGCGGGCTTTCCCAGCGTGCCCTACGTCAGCGTATTGCGCGGCGAAGTCCCGCCCGAGTTGCTGCGTGATCGCCTGATTCTGATCGGCTCGACCGCTCCAGGCCTGGGCGACCGCTACGTGACACCGCAATCGGCCAGCCTCGGCACCACTCCGGGCATCGAGATTCAGGCGAATATCCTCAACGGGCTACTGCAACAGCGCAACATCGTGGCTCTCGATCAGCGCTTGGCGGCGTTGCTATCGGTGGTGATTGTCGGTGAGTTACTGGGCCTGCTGTTGGTGCGTCCGCGCCGCGCCCTATGGCTGACTTTGGGTGCAATGACGGCCGCTTTACTGGGTTCGGGTGTACTGATGCGGCTTGGCTGGTGGTGGTCACCGGCTGCGAGCCTGCTAGGGATGATGCTGGGCTACCTGATCTGGAATTGGCGAAGGCTGAACGCAGTGCTCGCCTATTTCGGCTGGGAACTGGCGCGCCTGGACAGCGAGCCAAAAGTCTTTCCCGAGCGTCGTCGCGCCCAGGCCCCGGCCGGTGATGTGCTGCAAGGGCAAATCGTGGCGCTGGAGCAGGCCATGAGCCGGACCCGCGATACCCGACGTTTCATTGCCGATGGACTTGAATACCTGCCGGTGGCGACGCTGATCAGCGATCCGCAAGGGCGCATTCTGCTGGCCAATCGCAAGGCTCGAGAGGTGTTTAGTCGTAGCCTGGTGGGCGAGGACATGCTCGAGCAACTGAGCGACCTGGGTTACCCGGTGCCGTCCAACGGAATGCCATCTGCGTTGTCGACCCTGGAGCCGCTGGAGTTTCGTGACACTCAGGCACGTAGTCTGCGTCTGGACCTGGCACCCCTGTTGCCAGCCGAGGGCGATTCGGTGATTGGCTGGCTACTGAGCCTCACTGACTTGAGCGTCGAGCGCGACGCCGAGGAACAACGAGCCGTGTTGTTGCGCTTTTTGTCCCATGACCTCAGAGCCCCCCACTCGGCGATTCTGGCCTTGCTCGATGTTCAGCGGCATGAGGTGTCCGGCGACATTCAAGTGTTCAGCCAGATCGAGTTACAAGTGCGCAAAGCACTGAACCTGACCGAGGCTTTTGTGCAGTTGGCAAAAGCCGAATCCGAGGCCTATCAGTTTCAGCCGAGCCTGTTCGCCATGTTGTTGCTCGATACCTTCGACCAGGCCTCGAGCATCGCGCATATGAAGAACATTCAGTTGCTGCATGACCTCGACGAAGACGCGGAAGCGCTGGTCCTGGCTGATCAATCGCTTCTGGCACGGGCACTGTTCAACCTGCTGGAAAACGCCATCAAGTACAGTCCGGCGGGCTCGCGAATCTCAGTGCGGGTGAGTTGTGCCGAGGGTTGGTTACTGTGCGAAATCGCCGATCAGGGCCGAGGGATTGCTATGGATGAACTTCCCGAGTTGTTCAGTCAGTATCGGCGTTTTACCTCGGCTCACGGCAGCGACGGCCTGGGGCTGGGTTTGTCCATGGTCAAGGCGGTAGTCGACCGTCATGGCGGGAGAATTTCCTGTCATAGCGTAGTGGGGCAAGGCACGACATTCAGTGTCCAGTTACCGCTAATGAGCGAGTGATCAGACGCTTTCCAACAGGCATAAAAAAACCGGCTATATCAGCCGGTTTTTTTACGTCCGAAAAAAACTTATGCACCTTTTTCGGCTTTTTATGAGTTTATAAAATATGTATGTAAATCATAAACCTACGAACTAAATCCGACGCATTTCAAGTAAACGGTACACAGGTTATCCACAAAATCTCAGACAGCCACTGGGTCAGTAGCAGCCGGAGCTTGCGGGGCGGGTGGCAGCGAACCCATTTCACGTTGCATCTGCTCGTTCCAGGCCTGGACCCGATCATTCAGCTCGGCAACCGCGCGTGGTCCGCTACCCTCGGCATACATGGGCACGCCGATGATCACGGTAATAACGCCCTGCTTCTTCGCCCAACCGGTTTTCGGCCAGAACTTGCCAGCATTGTGCGCAATTGGCAGCACGGGAAGTGCGGCGTTGACGGCTAACGCGGTACCACCCCGAGAGAATTTTCCGATAGTGCCGTACGGAACGCGCGTTCCCTCTGGGAATATCAGAACCCAGACACCATCCTTCAGCAGTTCATCGCCCTTCTTCGCCACATGCTTGAGCGCCGCTTTCGGATTGTCGCGGTCGATGGCAATCGGTCGCAGCATGGCCATGGCCCAGCCAAAAAACGGAACGAAGAGCAGTTCGCGCTTAAGTACCTGGCTCAATGGCTCAAAGTAGGCGGATAGAAAGAACGTCTCCCACGTGCTCTGGTGGTTCGACTGAATCACGCAGGGCTGGTCGGGCACGTTCTCGGCGCCCTTCACTTCGTAGCTGATGCCCAGAAAGACTTTGCTCAGCCACAAGGCGCAGCGGCACCAGTACACATTGATGAAGCGATAGCGCGCCTTGAACGGCAGAAAAGGCGCGATAAAAAAGCTCAGGCTGCACCAAAGCAAAGAGCTGCTGCCCAGCAACAGATAAAAGAGGAACGTTCTGATGGCCTGCAGTATCGACATGGTGACGTTTACCGTGCGGGCTCTGCCCGTCTATATAAAGCGCAATCCCGATCAATCCTTGGTCAGGAATCTCGAAACGCTCTAATTGTGGATAAGTTCTGCGGCAATCGCCGCCAGATCGTCAAAAATCAAGGTGCCTGCCGGTAGGGTCTTGCCCAAAGTCTTTTCGCCTTTCCCGGTCTTTACCAAAACTGGCTGAGAATCGACGGCTTTGGCGGCATTCAGGTCACCAAGGGTATCGCCGACGAACCAAAGATTGGTCAGCGATACGTTGTAATGCGCGGCGATGGTTTTCAACATCCCGGGTTTTGGTTTGCGGCAATCGCAGCCATCGTCCGGCCCGTGCGGGCAATAGACGATCAGCCCGACTTCACCGCCCTGCTCCGCTACCAACGAGCGCAAGCGCTCGTGCATGGCGTCCAGGGTGGCGATGTCGTAATAGCCGCGAGCGATGCCCGACTGGTTGGTAGCCACCGCTACCGTCCAGCCGGCCTTGCTCAACTGCGCGATGGCTTCGATCGAACCCGGGAGCGGAATCCACTCCTCCACCGACTTGATGTAAGCGTCGGAGTCGTAATTGATCACCCCGTCCCGATCGAGAATCAGCAGTTTCAACAGCAGCCCCTTAGCCCAGCAGCGAAATGTCGGCGACGCCGAGGAACAGCCCACGCAGACGCGCCAGCAACGCATAACGGTTGGCGCGGACCTTGGCATCTTCCGCATTGACCATTACGGCTTCGAAGAACGCATCCACCGGCTCGCGCAAGGCAGCCAGACGTGCCAGCGATTCGCTGTACTGACGCGCCGCCGCCATCGGCTGGATAGCCTGGTCAGCTTGCTGGATCGCCGAGTACAGGGAGAACTCGTTGGCGTTGTCGAAGTACTTGGCTTCAACGACCGAAGGAACAGAGCCTTCGACCTTGCTCAGCAAGTTCGAAACACGCTTGTTCACCGCGGCCAGGGCAGCGGCTTCCGGCAATTTGCGGAACGCCTCTACCGCTTGGACGCGCTGATCGAAGTCCAGCGCCGAACCCGGTTTCAGGGCACGCACCGACAGGTAAGTCCCGACATCCACGCCTTCGTCTTCGTAACGGGCACGCAGACGGTCGAAGATGAACTCCAGCACCGAATCGTTGAGGCCAGCAGCCTTGATCTTGGTACCGAACGCATTCACGGCAAACGCCACGGCATCGTTCAGGTCCAGATCGAGCTTCTTGTCGATCAGGATGCGCAATACACCCAGAGCAGCACGGCGCAGGGCATACGGGTCTTTGCTCCCGGTAGGCAGCATGCCGATACCGAAAATACCCACCAGCGTGTCGAGCTTGTCGGCGATGGCCACGGCCGCACCGGTCAGGGTGGTCGGCAGTTCAGCGCCAGCACCGCGCGGCATGTACTGCTCGTTCAGTGCCAGTGCAACTTCTTCCGGCTCGCCGTCGTTGAGGGCGTAGTAGTAACCGGCGACACCTTGCATCTCCGGGAACTCACCGACCATCTCGGTCGACAGG
Source organism: Pseudomonas sp. LS2P72 (assembly GCF_054897865.1). Classification (NCBI taxonomy): domain Bacteria; kingdom Pseudomonadati; phylum Pseudomonadota; class Gammaproteobacteria; order Pseudomonadales; family Pseudomonadaceae; genus Pseudomonas; species Pseudomonas sp. LS2P72. Next base: position 529,366 of record NZ_CM142708.1, on the reverse strand, counting down.
TCGCACTTGGACAGCAGGCCGGCACGGGAAGCCCACGCGGCGTTGCCGCCAATGCGTTGGGCGATGAACGCAGCGAGTTTGGATACGCGCTCGGCCTTGTCGTAGACGCTGCCGAGTTTTTCCTGGAACACCACGTTCTGCAGACGCAGATTGAAATCTTCGAGTTTCTGTTTCTTGTCTTGCTTGAAGAAGAACTCGGCGTCGGTCAGGCGTGGGCGAACCACTTTCTCGTTACCGGCGATGATCTGCTGCGGGTCTTTGCTTTCGATGTTGGCCACGGTAATGAAACGTGGCAGCAACTTGCCGTCGGCATCCAGCAGGCAGAAGTACTTCTGGTTGTCCTGCATGGTGGTGATCAGGGCTTCTTGCGGCACGTCGAGGAAACGTTCTTCGAACGAGCACACCAGCGGCACCGGCCATTCAACCAGCGCGGTCACTTCGTCGAGCAGCGCAGGCGGCACGATCGCCGTCCCTTCCTGCATCGTCGCCAGCTCTTCGACGCGCTTGCTGATCAACTCGCGACGCTCATTGGCATCGGCCAATACGTAAGCGGCACGCAAGTCGGTCAAGTAGTTGGCCGGCGAGGTGATGCGCACGCTTTCCGGATGATGGAAGCGGTGACCACGGGAATCGCGACCCGCCTTTTGGGCGAGGATGGTGCAGTCGATGACCTGGTCACCGAGCAGCATCACCAGCCATTGAGTCGGGCGAACGAACTCTTCCTTGCGAGCACCCCAGCGCATGCGCTTGGGAATCGGCAGGTCGTTCAGGGAATCTTCGACGATGGTCGGCAGCAGGCTCGCGGTTGGCTTGCCGGCGATGCTTTGGCTGTAGCGCAGTTTCGGGCCGCTCTGATCGATTTCACTCAGGTCGACGCCGCACTTCTTGGCGAAGCCCAGGGCCGCTTGAGTCGGGTTGCCTTCGGCATCGAACGCGGCCTGACGTGGCGGACCATCGAGGTTAATGCTGCGATCCGGCTGCTGAGTCGCCAGATCGGTGATCAGCACAGCCAGACGACGTGGCGCGGCGTAGACGGTTTTGGTCTCGTAGTTCAGGCCAGCGGCTTGCAGGCCTTTGTCGATACCGGCCAGGAACGCGTCGGCCAAGGTGTTCAGGGCTTTGGGTGGCAGTTCTTCGGTGCCCAGTTCAACCAGAAAATCTTGAGCACTCATTGTGCAGCCTCCAGCTTGGCCAGTACTTCATCACGCAGGTCCGGGGTCGCCATCGGGAAGCCCAGCTTGGCGCGAGCCAGCAGATAGGCTTGCGCAACGGATCGCGCCAGGGTGCGGACACGCAGAATGTATTGCTGACGCGCGGTCACCGAGATCGCCCGGCGCGCATCCAGCAGGTTGAAGGTATGGGAGGCCTTCAACACCATTTCGTAGCTTGGCAACGGCAGCGGCTGGTCGAGTTCGATCAGGCGCTTGGCTTCGCTTTCGTAGAAATCGAACAGTTCGAACAGCTTCTCGACGTTGGCGTGTTCGAAGTTATAGGTCGACTGCTCCACTTCGTTCTGGTGGAACACATCGCCGTAAGTCACTTTGCCGAACGCGCCGTCAGCCCAGACCAGGTCGTAGACCGAGTCCACGCCTTGCAGGTACATGGCCAAGCGCTCAAGACCGTAAGTGATCTCGCCGGTCACCGGGTAGCACTCGATGCCGCCCGCTTGCTGGAAGTAAGTGAACTGCGTCACTTCCATGCCGTTGAGCCAGACTTCCCAGCCCAGACCCCAGGCGCCCAGCGTTGGCGATTCCCAGTTGTCTTCAACGAAGCGAATGTCGTGGACCAATGGGTCCAGGCCGACATGCTTGAGGGAGCCCAGGTACAGTTCCTGGAAGTTGTCCGGGTTCGGCTTCAGGACTACCTGGAACTGGTAGTAGTGCTGCAGACGGTTCGGGTTTTCGCCGTAGCGGCCGTCAGTCGGGCGACGACTGGGCTGCACATAAGCGGCGTTCCAGGTTTCCGGGCCAATGGCGCGCAGAAACGTGGCAGTGTGGAAAGTCCCGGCGCCTACTTCCATATCGTAGGGCTGAAGTACCACACAACCTTGCTCGGCCCAGTATTGCTGGAGGGCGAGGATCAAGTCTTGGAAGGTACGCACGGCTGGCGTAGGCTGGCTCACGAAATTCACCTGTTTCTTGGGCTGCGATTTAAAGAGCGGGAGTATACCCGATTCGGTCCTGCGCACGCCCCCTGGAGCCTTATGCCACGCTGCTTTTGGTGTTCCGAAGATCCGCTGTACATGGCTTATCACGATCAGGAGTGGGGCACGCCGCTACGCGATGCGCAGGGTTTGTTCGAGTTGCTTTTGCTCGAAGGGTTCCAGGCCGGCCTTTCCTGGATCACTGTGCTGCGTAAGCGTGAGCACTATCGTCAGGTAATGTTCGGCTTCGACGTACAACGCGTGGCGCAAATGAGCGACGCCGAAATCGAAGAATTGATGCTCGATCCGGGCATCATTCGCAATCGCCTGAAGCTCAATGCGGCCCGGCGCAATGCCCAGGCCTGGCTGGCGCTGGAGGATCCGGTGGAGTTTCTCTGGTCCTTCGTCGACGGCAAGCCTGTGATCAATCATTTCAAGGATCGCAGTGAAGTCCCGGCCGTGACGCCGACCGCCGTGGAGATGAGCAAAGGCCTGAAAAAGGCCGGCTTCACGTTCGTCGGCCCGACCATTTGTTACGCGCTGATGCAGGCCTCGGGCATGGTCATGGACCACACCCAGAATTGCGATCGCTACGCGACACTGGCGAACGGCGGTTAGAATAGCCGCCTCGCGCACAGCACAAGATCAGGAGTGACCTGTGGATAAGTTTAAAGGCGCCTTGCTGGTAGGCGCTCTGCGGTTGTTTGCCCTGCTTCCGTGGCGGGCAGTGCAGGCAGTGGGCTCGGCCATCGGCTGGGTCATGTGGAAAACCCCCAACCGTTCCCGCGATGTGGTGCGGATCAACCTCGCCAAGTGTTTCCCGGACATGGACCCGGCTGAGCGTGAGCGTCTGGTAGGCCAGAGCCTCAAAGACATCGGCAAGTCCCTGACCGAAAGCGCCTGCGCCTGGATCTGGCCGGCCCAGCGCTCCATCGATCTGGTGCGTGAAGTCGAAGGTCTCGACGTATTAAAGGACGCCCTCGCCTCCGGCAAAGGTGTCGTCGGCATCACCAGTCACCTGGGCAATTGGGAAGTGTTGAACCACTTCTATTGCAACCAGTGCAAACCGATCATTTTCTATCGCCCGCCGAAGTTGAAGGCTGTGGATGATTTGCTGCGCAAGCAACGGGTGCAATTGGGCAATCGGGTAGCTGCTTCCACCAAGGAAGGCATCCTCAGCGTCATCAAGGAAGTGCGCAAAGGGGGTGCAGTGGGCATTCCCGCCGACCCGGAACCGTCCGAATCCGCCGGAATCTTCGTGCCGTTCTTCGCCACCCAGGCCCTGACCAGCAAATTTGTACCGAACATGCTCGCTGGCGGCAAAGCGGTCGGCGTGTTCCTGCATGCGCTACGTCTGCCGGACGGTTCGGGTTACAAAGTGATCCTCGAAGCCGCGCCAGAGGCCATGTACAGCACCGATACCGAAACGTCCTGCGCAGCCATGAGCCAAGTGGTCGAGCGCTATGTGCGGGCGTATCCGAGCCAGTATATGTGGAGCATGAAGCGCTTCAAGAAGCGTCCGCCGGGTGAAGAACGCTGGTACTGAGACACAGGATGATCTAACGCTTTGGTCCCTTGTGGGAGCGAGCCTGCTCGCGATGAGGGCGGTACATTCAACATCAATATTGGCTGACCCGCCGCTATCGCGAGCAGGCTCGCTCCCACAGTGTTTTGTGTCAGATCTGACGCTCAAGCTTCTTCAGAAATACCGTCATTTCCTTTTCGGCCTGCTTGTCGCCATGGGCGCGAGCGGCTTCCAGGCCCTGTTCCCACGCCTGACGTGCGGATGCGAAATCCTTCAGCCCCAGATGGGCCTTGCCCAATAGCTTCCAGGCGGCTGAATACTTCGGATCAAATTCGACGCAACGCTGGAAATGTTCGGCGGCCTTGGCGTATTCCCCAAGATCCAGATAACCCTTGCCCAGGCCGAAGCGCAGCAATGAGTTATCCACACCCTTGGCGAGCATTTTTTCCAGGGATTCGAGCATCGGTATTTCCTGTGAGTGATGGGTGGTTTCCAGATCGCCATCGCGGGCAAGCCTTGCTCCTACGGGGCCGCGCCGTACACATAACATCCGAACGACAAAAAATCCTGTAGGAGCAAGGCTTGTCCGCGATGAGGCCTTCCGCGTCACAACAGGACCTGGATCAGAAGAAACTGAGTCCCACATGGAACAGCTTTTCCACATCCCGAATATGCTTCTTATCCACAAGGAACAGAATCACATGGTCACCCGCCGCGATCACCGTGTTGTCGTGGGCAATGATCACCTCTTCGTCACGGATGATTGCGCCGATGGTGGTGCCCGGCGGCAAGCCGATGTTCTCAATGGACTTGCCGATGACCTTACTCGACCTCTCATCACCGTGGGCGATCGCCTCGATGGCTTCGGCTGCGCCTCGGCGCAATGAATGCACGCTGACGATATCGCCGCGACGCACATGCGCCAGCAAGGTGCCGATGGTTGCCAATTGCGGGCTGATGGCGATGTCGATGTCGCCGCCCTGGATCAGGTCGACATAGGCCGGGTTATTGATGATGGTCATCACCTTCTTCGCGCCCAGGCGCTTGGCCAGCAGCGACGACATGATGTTGGCTTCGTCGTCGTTGGTCAGTGCCAGGAAAAGGTCAGCGTCGGCGATGTTCTCTTCCATCAGCAAGTCGCGGTCGGAGGCACTGCCCTGCAACACCACGGTGCTGTCGAGGGTGTCCGAGAGATGACGGCAGCGCGCCGGGTTCATCTCGATGATCTTCACCTGATAGCGGCTTTCGATGGCCTCGGCCAGACGTTCACCGATCTGCCCGCCGCCCGCGATGACGATGCGCTTGTAGCTTTCATCGAGACGGCGCATTTCGCTCATCACGGCGCGAATATTCGCCTTGGCGGCGATGAAAAAGACTTCGTCGTCCGCCTCGATCACCGTATCGCCCTGCGGCAGGATCGGCCGATCACGACGGAAAATCGCCGCGACACGGGTTTCGACATTCGGCATGTGCTCACGCAACTGTCGCAGTTGCTGACCCACCAGCGGGCCGCCGTAGTACGCCTTGACCGCCACCAATTGCGCTTTGCCTTCGGCGAAGTCGATCACCTGCAACGCGCCCGGGTGCTGGATCAGGCGCTTGATGTAATTGGTGACCACTTGCTCCGGGCTGATCAGCACGTCCACCGGAATCGCTTCGTTGTCGAACAGCTCGGAGCGAGTCAGGTAGGCGGCTTCGCGAACCCGGGCGATTTTGGTCGGCGTGTGGAACAGGGTGTGGGCAACCTGGCAGGCCACCATGTTGGTTTCGTCGCTGTTGGTCACCGCCACCAGCATGTCGGCGTCGTCCGCGCCGGCCTGACGCAGCACCGTCGGCAGTGAGCCGCGGCCTTGCACGGTGCGGATGTCCAGCCGATCGCCGAGGTCACGCAGGCGTTCGCTGTCGGTGTCGACCACGGTGATGTCGTTGGCCTCGCTGGCCAAGTGTTCTGCCAGCGAGCCGCCGACTTGCCCTGCGCCGAGGATGATGATTTTCATCCAGTCACTCCTTTAAAACCGGTTAACCGCGCGCGGCGGCGATCTTGATCAGCTTGGCGTAGTAGAACCCGTCATGGCCGCCTTCCTGGACCAGCAATTGGCGACCGTGAGGTTGCTTGATACCTGCTTGAGTGGCGAGGTCCAGTTCACGGGCGCCCGGCGTGCGAGCGAGGAAGGCTTCGATCACTTCAGTGTTCTCGGTCGGCAGCGTCGAGCAGGTGGCGTAAAGCAGGATGCCGCCGACCTCCAAAGTTATCCACATGGCATCGAGCAGTTCGCCCTGGAGAACCGCGAGTGCGGCGATGTCATCGGGTTGGCGAGTCAGCTTGATGTCCGGGTGACGACGAATCACACCGGTGGCCGAGCATGGCGCGTCCAGCAGAATGCGCTGGAACGGCTTGCCATCCCACCAAGTCGCGGTGTCGCGGCCGTCGGCGGCGATCAGTTCGGCGCTCAGGCCCAGGCGTGCGAGGTTTTCCCGCACTCGCACCAGACGCTTGGCTTCCAGGTCCACTGCCACCACGCCGGCAAGTGCCGGCTCGGCTTCAAGGATGTGGCAAGTCTTGCCGCCCGGTGCGCAGCAGGCGTCCAGCACCCGTTGGCCCGGGGCCAGGTCGAGCAGATTGGCGGCCAGTTGCGCGGCTTCGTCCTGCACGCTGATCCAGCCTTCGGCGAAACCCGGCAGGCTGCGCACGTCGGCGGCGGCGTCGAGAATAATGCCATCCTGACTGTAAACACATGGCGTGGCGGCAATGCCGGCGTCGGTCAGCAACCCGAGGTAAGCATCGCGGCTGTGATGAAGACGGTTGACCCGCAAGATCATCGGCGGATGCGCGTTGTTTGCCGCACAGATGGATTCCCATTGTTCAGGCCAGAAGGCTTTCAGGGATTTTTGCAGCCAACGCGGGTGAGCGGTGCGCACCACCGGATCGTGTTCCAGCTCGGCCAGCAGCGCTTCGCTTTCACGCTGGGCGCGGCGCAACACGGCGTTGAGCAAGGCCTTGGCCCAAGGCTTTTTCAGCTTGTCGGCGCAACCCACGGTTTCACCGATGGCGGCATGGGCCGGAACCCGGGTGTAGAGCAACTGGTAGAGACCGACCAGCAACAGCGCTTCGACATCGGCGTCGGCTGCCTTGAACGGTTTCTGCAGCAACTTGGCCGCCAGCGCCGACAAACGCGGCTGCCAGCGCGCGGTGCCGAACGCCAGGTCTTGGGTGAAGCCGCGGTCGCGGTCTTCGACCTTGTCCATTTGCGTCGGCAGGGAGCTGTTGAGTGAGGCTTTTCCGTTAAGAACAGCGGCGAGTGCCTTGGCGGCGGCCAGACGTGGATTCATTGAGCGTCCGCCGCTTGACCGAGGACGGTGCCGACGGCGAATTTCTCACGACGGCTGTTGAACAAGTCACTGAAGTTCAGCGCCTTGCCGCCGGGCAATTGCAGACGAGTCAGACACAAGGCTTGCCCACCGGAGGCGACGATCAAACCGTCCTTGCTGGCGCTGAGGATTTCCCCCGGTGCGCCCTGCCCTTCGGCGAGGCTCGCGGCCAGGACTTTCAGCGCTTCGCCGTTCAGCGTGCTGTGGCAGATAGGCCATGGATTGAAGGCGCGGACCAGCCGTTCCAACTCAACCGCCGGACGGCTCCAGTCGATGCGCGCTTCGTCCTTGTTCAATTTGTGAGCATAAGTGGCGAGGCTGTCGTCCTGCACTTCGCCTTCCAGCGTGCCGGCGGCGAGGCCGGCAATCGCCTGAATCACCGCTGGCGGGCCCATTTCCGCCAGACGGTCGTGGAGGCTGCCACCGGTGTCTTCACCGGTGATCGGCGTAGTGACTTTCAGCAGCATCGGCCCGGTGTCGAGGCCCAGCTCCATGCGCATGACGGTGACGCCGCTTTCGCTGTCGCCCGCTTCAACGGCACGCTGGATCGGCGCCGCACCGCGCCAGCGTGGCAGCAAGGAGGCGTGGCTGTTGATGCAGCCCAGGCGTGGAATATCCAGCACCACTTGCGGCAGGATCAGGCCGTAGGCGACCACCACCAGCAAGTCCGGCTTGAGCGCGGCCAGTTCAGCCTGAGCGTCTTCGTTGCGCAGGGTTGGCGGTTGCAACACAGGAATGTTGTTTTCCAGAGCCAGCTGCTTGACCGGGCTTGGCATCAGTTTTTGCCCGCGACCCGCCGGACGGTCCGGTTGGGTGTAGACCGCGACGATCTCGTAAGGGCTGTCGAGCAGGGCCTTGAGGTGTTCGGCGGCGAATTCCGGGGTGCCGGCAAAGACGATGCGCAGTGGCTCAGTCATTCAAAAGGTCTCGCAAAAGAAAAAGGCTTGCCGCAGCAAGCCTTTGAAAGGAGGGCATCAAGCGTTCTGGCGATGGAGCTTTTCCAGTTTCTTCTTGATTCGGTCGCGTTTGAGACTGGACAGGTAGTCAACGAACAATTTGCCATTCAGGTGGTCGCATTCATGCTGGATGCACACGGCGAGCAGGCCTTCGGCGATCAGTTCGTAAGGCTGGCCGTCGCGGTCCAGGGCCTTGATCTTGACCTTCTGTGGGCGATCGACGTTTTCGTAGAAGCCCGGTACCGAGAGGCAGCCTTCCTGATATTGCTCCATCTCGTCGGTCAGGGTTTCGAACTCGGGGTTGATGAACACCCGTGGTTCGCTGCGGTCTTCGGAGAGGTCCATCACGACGATACGTTTGTGCACGTTGACCTGGGTCGCGGCGAGGCCGATGCCTGGCGCTTCATACATTGTTTCAAACATGTCATCGACCAACTGACGCACTTCGTCGTCCACTACGGCCACTGGTTTGGCGATAGTGCGCAGGCGCGAGTCGGGAAATTCGAGGATGTCTAAAATGGCCATAAGCTCAATTGCTGCACATGTGAGGTAATGTCGGGTCGATGGCCTGGCGGGTCCGAAGATGCAGGCTACCGTTGTAAAACGTAGCTTCCTGTTCTTTTTGGTAAAGAGTCGGGAGCGAGCCACGAGGGCTCTGGCGTTCTACGCGAATGCACATAATAAAGGGATTCACCGCATGAGGAAATCACTACTCGCCTTGCTCCTTCTGGCCTCGGCCGGTTTGGCGCACGGGCAAGTGCAACTCAAGGAAGGTTTTCCACAGCAATACACCGTGGTATCCGGTGACACACTTTGGGACATATCGGGGAAATACCTTCGTGAACCGTGGAAATGGCCGGAGCTCTGGCAGGCCAATCCACAGATCGAAAACCCCAATCTCATCTACCCCGGCGACTCGCTGTCGCTGGTCTACGTCAACGGGCAGCCACGCCTGACCCTCAACCGCGGCGCTTCCAGGGGCACCATCAAGCTGTCGCCACGCATCCGCAGCAGCCCGGTTGCCGATGCTATCCCGAGCATTCCGCTGCAATCGATCAACAGCTTTTTGCTGAGCAACCGCATCATCGACAAGGTCGAGGACTTCGACAAGGCGCCTTATATCGTCGCCGGTGATGCCGAACGCGTGCTCAGTGGCACCGGTGACCGAATCTTCGCTCGCGGCCACTTCGACCCGGCTCAGCCGGTTTACGGCATCTTCCGTCAGGGCAAGGTCTACACCGATCCTGTCAGTAAAGAATTTTTGGGGATCAATGCCGACGACATCGGCGGCGGCGAGATTGTGGCCACCGAAGGCGACGTCGCCACCCTGGCGCTGCAACGCACCACTCAGGAAGTCCGCCTCGGCGACCGCTTGTTCAGCGGTGAAGAGCGCTCGATCAACTCGACCTTCATGCCCAGTGCGCCAAAAACCGAGATCAACGGGTTGATCATCGACGTGCCGCGCGGGGTTACCCAAATTGGCGCGCTGGATGTGGTCACGCTGAACAAGGGGAAGCGCGATGGCCTGGCCGAAGGCAACGTGTTGGTGGTGATGAAAACCGGCGAAACCGTGCGTGACCGGATCACTGGCCAGCCACTGAAAATCCCGGATGAGCGCGCCGGTTTACTGATGGTTTTCCGCACTTACGACAAGCTCAGCTACGGGCTGGTGCTCTATGCATCACGCTCCCTGGCGGTGCTGGACAAGGTGCGAAATCCTTAACAGGCTCCACAAGTTACCAACAGAGTTATCCACAGCTTATTCCCGTTTGAACGGGGCTCATAACGATCAAGGATGATCCATGTCGCTGTCTGCTTTTGCACCGGTTTCCCCTGCGGAACTGGAAGCTCGTTTACGTTTGCATCGCCTGCCGGAACTCGGCCCTGCGCGGTTCAAGAAATTGCTTGAGGCCTTCGGCTCAGCGTCCAAGGCTATCAGCGCGCCGGCAAGTGCCTGGCGTTCGTTGGGTTTGCCCCTCGCTTGCGCGGAGGCCAGGCGCTCCAGTGAAATCCGTGATGGCGCGAGCCATGCATTGGCCTGGTTAGAGCGTCCGGGCCAGCATTTACTGATGTGGGACCAACCTGACTACCCGGCACTGCTGGCGGAAATCAGTGATGCGCCGCCGCTGTTATTCGTGGCGGGCGATCCAGGCATTCTGGAAAAACCGCAGTTGGCGATGGTCGGCAGCCGTCGCGCTTCGCGGCCGGGCATGGACACCGCCGCTGCTTTTTCCCGCAGTCTGGCCGGCGCCGGTTTTGTCATTACCAGCGGTTTGGCGCTGGGCATTGATGCCGCCGCGCATCAAGCCGCTCTGGACGTGGGCGGGCGAACGGTTGGTGTACTTGGCACGGGACTTGAAAAGTTTTATCCACAGCGCAATCGACGGCTGGCAGACGCCATGATCGCCTCGGGCAGCGCGGTGCTTTCGGAGTTCCCGCTGGACGCCGGGCCGACCGCCAGCAACTTCCCCCGGCGCAATCGAATCATCAGCGGTTTATCCCTGGGCGTGCTGGTGGTCGAGGCGAGCGTCGCCAGCGGTTCGTTGATCACCGCGAGGCTGGCGGCGGAACAGGGCCGTGAGGTATATGCGATTCCAGGGTCGATCCACCACCCGGGCGCAAAGGGTTGTCATCAACTGATCCGCGACGGCGCGGTGCTGGTAGAAACCATCGAGCATATCTTCGAAGCCTTGCGTGGCTGGCAACGGTTGCCGTTATCCACAGAGACACCAGCGGTGACACATCCGTTGCTCATGCTGCTGCATGCCGCGCCGCACACCAGTGAAGCGTTGTCCGTCACCAGCGGCTGGGCCTTGCCAAAAGTGCTGGCAGCGCTGACAGAGCTGGAAATGGACGGCCGGGCGGTCTGCGAAAGCGGGCGCTGGTTTGCGCGGGTGAGCTAGGTTTTATAAGGAAGATCGGTAAACTGCGCAGAGCCTTATTCCGGAGAGTTTTTCATGGTCAACAATTGGCGTGTGCAACAAGCCGCACAAGCCGTTCGCGCAGGGGCAGTGATTGCCTATCCAACCGAAGCGGTCTGGGGCCTGGGTTGCGATCCGTGGGACGAAGAGGCGGTTTATCGTCTGTTGACGATCAAGGGCCGGTCTGCTGAAAAGGGCCTGATTCTGGTCGCAGACAACATTCGTCAGTTCGACTTCCTGTTCGAAGACTTCCCGGAACTGTGGATGGATCGCATGGCCAGCACCTGGCCGGGGCCGAACACCTGGTTGGTGCCGCATCAGAATTTGTTGCCGCAGTGGATTACCGGCGTGCATGAAACGGTGGCGCTGCGGGTTAGCGATCATCCGCTGGTGCGGGATTTGTGCGCGTTGGTCGGGCCGCTGGTGTCGACCTCGGCCAATCCACAGGGCCGGCCGGCGGCTCGCACACGGATTCGCGTGGAGCAATATTTCCGTGGGCAGGTGGATTACGTGTTGGGCGGGAATCTGGGTGGGCGCAAGAATCCGAGCGTTATCCGGGATCTCGCGACCGGCCACGTTGTGCGCCCGGATTAGGACCGCGTCATCGTTCATCGCGGGCAAGCCTTGCTCCTACAGGTCCGCGCCGTACACATAACGCGTGCACGACTCAGACCTGTAGGAGCAAGGCTTGCCCGCGATGGCGTCCTCAAGGCAACAAAACAGTCGAGCCAGTCGTACGCCGAGCCGACAACTCGGTCTGCGCCTTCGCCGCTTCGGCCAATGGATATTTCTGGCTGATGTCCACTTTCAGCTTGCCGCTGATGATCATCTCGAACAGCTCATCCGCCATACGCTGCAGGTTCTCGGCGTTATTGGCGTAGGTCGCCAGGGTCGGCCGGGTCACGTACAGCGAACCCTTCGCCGAGAGAATTCCCAGGTTCACCCCGTCTACCGCACCTGATGCATTGCCAAAGCTCACCACCAGACCGCGAGGCGCCACGCTATCAAGCGAAGTCAGCCAGGTGTCCTTGCCCACGCCGTCATACACCACCGGGACTTTTTTCCCCTCAGTCAATTCCAGTACGCGCTGTGCGACGTTTTCATGGCTGTAATCGATGGTCGCCCAAGCACCGTTGGCCTTGGCCAGTGCGGCTTTCTCCGGTGAGCTGACCGTGCCGATCAACTTCACGCCCAAGGCCTTGGCCCACTGGCAGGCCAGGGAGCCGACGCCACCGGCCGCAGCGTGAAAGAGGATGGTTTCGCCACCCTTGAGTTCATAGGTCTGACGCAGCAGGTATTGAACGGTCAGGCCCTTGAGCATTACGCCGGCAGCCTGTTCGAAGCTGATCGCGTCCGGCAGATGCACCAGATTGGCCTCCGGCAACACGTGAACGTCGCTGTAGGCGCCCAACGGACCGCTGCCGTACGCCACGCGATCACCCACTTTGAACCGGGTGACGTCACTGCCCACCGCCTCGACCACGCCCGCGCCTTCCGAGCCCAGGCCCGATGGCAGGGCTGGCGGCGCATAGAGACCGCTGCGGTAATAGGTGTCGATGAAGTTCAGGCCGATGGCCTTGTTGGTCACGCGAACCTGTTGCGGGCCGGGCTCGGCGGGTTGGTAATCGACATACTCGAGCACTTCGGGGCCGCCATGGGCGCGGAACTGGATACGCTTAGCCATCAGAACTCTCCTTAGGTCTTGGCTACTGGATTTGTAGCGCGAAGCTCCCTATCGAACTCCCATGCTTGATCTTCGTCAACTGCGACGGGGCAAGGTGCAGTGTTATCCTACGCAGCAATTTGCCGCCGGCCATTAAGCGCCGCGTAGCTTTGCCCGATTCAAGGTGATGACATGACAACCCGCACCGAGGCCGTGAAAGCCTACCTGCTCGACCTGCAAGACCGCATTTGCGCGGCCCTCGAAGCTGAAGACGGCGGCACGCAGTTCGTCGAAGACGCCTGGACCCGGCCCGCCGGTGGTGGCGGTCGCACCCGGGTGATCGAAAATGGCACGGTCATTGAAAAGGGCGGCGTCAACTTTTCCCACGTCTTCGGCAGCGGTCTTCCACCCTCCGCCAGCGCCCATCGGCCAGAACTGGCCGGCCGTGGCTTCGAAGCGCTGGGCGTCTCTCTGGTTATTCACCCGCACAACCCGCATGTGCCGACGTCCCACGCCAACGTGCGCTTTTTCATCGCTGAAAAAGAAGGCGAAGAACCGGTCTGGTGGTTTGGCGGTGGCTTTGACCTGACGCCTTATTACGGCAATGAAGAAGACTGCGTGCATTGGCACCGCGTCGCCGAGCAGGCCTGCGCGCCGTTCGGTCCGGATGTTTACCCGCGCTACAAGGCTTGGTGCGACAGCTATTTCCACATCAAGCATCGCCACGAGCCGCGCGGCATTGGCGGTCTGTTCTTCGATGATTTGAACGAGTGGGACTTCGACACCAGCTTCGCTTTCATGCGCGCCATCGGTGACGCGTTCATCGACGCCTACCTGCCGATCGTGCAGCGCCGCAAAAACGATGCGTTTACCGCCAAACAGCGTGAGTTCCAGGAATTCCGCCGTGGGCGCTACGTTGAATTCAATCTGGTCTACGACCGCGGCACGCTGTTCGGTCTGCAATCGGGCGGGCGTACCGAGTCGATCCTGATGTCCCTGCCACCGCAAGTACGCTGGAGCTACGACTGGAAAGCCGAGCCGGGCAGCGAAGAAGCACGGCTGACCGAGTACTTCCTGCAAGACCGCGATTGGTTGGCCAAGGCCTGAACGAGGAATCCTGATGGACCGTTATGTCGTATTCGGTAACCCGATTGGCCACAGCAAGTCGCCGCTGATCCACCGTCTGTTCGCCGAGCAGACGGCTCAGAAGCTGGACTACAGCACGTTGCTGGCGCCCCTCGACGATTTTTCCACCTGCGCCCGGACGTTTTTCCTCGAAGGTCGCGGGGCGAATGTGACGGTGCCGTTCAAGGAAGAGGCCTATCGTCTGGCGAACAGTCTGACGGCGCGGGCGCAGCGGGCTGGTGCGGTGAACACCCTGAGCAAACTCGCTGATGGCAGCCTGCTGGGCGACAACACCGATGGCGCCGGACTGGTGCGGGACCTGACGGTCAACGCCGGTTTCAGCCTCAAGGGCAAACGCATCCTGCTGCTCGGTGCTGGCGGCGCAGTGCGCGGTGCGCTGGAGCCGTTGCTGGCCGAGCAACCCGCCTCGGTGGTCATCGCCAACCGCACGGTGGAAAAAGCCGAACTGTTGGCGGAATTGTTCGCGGACCTGGGACCCGTGTCGGCCAGTGGTTTTGATTGGCTGAAGGAGTCGGTTGACCTGATCATCAACGCGACGTCCGCCAGTCTGTCAGGGGATGTACCGCCGATTGCCAGCAGTTTGATCGAGCCGGGCAAGACGGTTTGCTACGACATGATGTACGGCAAGGAGCCGACCTCGTTCTGCCGTTGGGCCAGTGAACAGGGCGCGGCGGTGTCGATGGATGGCTTGGGGATGCTCGCCGAACAAGCGGCAGAAGCCTTCTTCCTGTGGCGCGGTGTGCGGCCGGACACCGCGCCGGTGCTGGCCGAACTTCGCCGCCAATTGGCCCTGTAGGAGCAAGCGGTGCGGCGACCCGACTTGCCCGCGATAAACGATTACGCGGTGTGCCTGATACGCCGCGGCGCCTCAATCGCGGGCAAGCCATGCTCCTACAGGGTGTGTGTTCAGTCCTCAAACCGGATCGGGCATTTCTCCGCCCCTTCCAGCTTCCTCAATTCTTCCACGACCTGCGGCCGCGCGCGCCGCAGGGTCAGGCTTCGATCCTGGCGCAGCAGCCGTCGCGCTTCCTGGTGCAGCATCTCCACGCCTGAATAGTCGATGAAGTTGATCTGCTGCGCTTCGATCACCACGCGCGCGCCGTGCATCCGTTGCAGGCGTACTTGCAGGTAATGGCTGGCGCCAAAAAAGATCGAACCGCCAACCCGCAGAATGTCTTCATCCCCATCCTGCCAATGCTGGACTCGCGGTTGCGAAGTGCGTTTGAGGTAGAAGAACAGCGAAGCCAGCACCCCGGCGTAGATCGCGGTCTGCAATTCCAGCAGCAGCGTGGCGACACAGGTCAGCGCCATGACCAGGAACTCGGCGCGGCTGACCCGCAACAACGCGCGAATGCCGCGATGATCCACCAGCCCCCAGGCAATCAACAGAATGCTGCCGGCCATGGCCGGGATCGGAATGTGCGCGATCAAATTCGCGCCGAAGATGGCGAACAGCGCCACCCATACCGCCGAAAAAACGCCAGCCATCGGCGAGCAGGCACCCGCTTCGTAGCTCAGGCCCGAGCGGGTGAAGGAACCGGCTGACAGCGATCCGGAAAAAAACGCGCCGACCATGTTCGATAAACCCTGGGCACGGACCTCTTGGTTGGCGTCGAGTAACTGTTGTGAGCGGGCCGACAAGGATCGGGCAATCGACAGACTGGTGACCAGCCCGAGCATGCCCACCGCCACCGCGCTGGGTAACAAACGCAGAATCAGGTCCAGATCCAGCGGCAACGGACTGAAGGGCGGCAGCCGCCCGACAAACGCGCTGACCAACTTCACATGACCGAACATCGATGGCCAGAGCCAGACCAGCAATCCGCTCAGCACCAGGGTGATCAATAGCGTCGGCCAGCGCGGCAGGAGCAATTTCAGGATCACGCCCACCACGACCGTCGCCAGGCCCAGCATGAACGACGGTTTATCCACTTCGCCAAGATGACTGAACAGCATCATCAAGCTGTTCAGCGCTGTTGCCTGGTTGGGCACGTCCAGCCCCAATAGATTTGGCAGTTGGCCGATGGCGATCACCACCGCCGCGCCGAGGGTGAAACCCAGCACCACCGAGTGCGAGACGAAATTCACCAAGGCGCCGAAGCGCAGCAAACCGAGCAGCCACTGAAAAATCCCGGCAAGCAGTGTCAGCAACAGGATCAGGGTGACGTAGTCCTCTGACGCCGGAACGGCCAGAGGACTGACGCTGGCGTACAAGACAATAGAAATCGCCGCCGTAGGACCGCAGATCAAGTGCCACGAAGAACCCCACAGACAGGCGATCAGCACCGGGATAATCGCCGCATACAGACCGTATTCAGGTGGGAGACCGGCGATCAGCGCGTAGGCAATGGATTGCGGCAACGCGAGAATCGCGCCGCTGAGGCCGACGATCAGGTCACGCCCGACGCTGGCGCGGGTCTGCCGGGGCATCCAGCTGAGGAAGGGGAAGAGCGAATGGCGGCTTGGGAAGGCCATGGGTCCTCTCGGGTGAGATTTTGCGCAAGGGTAGCAGGGTGTGAGGGGTGTCAGATGAATCCACCCCTCACCCTAACCCTCTCCCCAAGGGGTAGAGGGGACTGACCGAGGTGTTTTTTCGAGCTACATCGACCTGAAATATCGAGTCGAACTCAGGTCTGAAAAACACCGGAGATCTGCTCCCTTTCCCCCTCTCCCCTATGGGGAGAGGGTTGGGGTGAGGGGTCGATCCTGAGCCAGACAGAGAATCCAGCACTACTCGATCAAAGCTTCGCCTTCACCGCCCCCAACGCATCCTTCCCATCCACTGTCTTCACCCCATCCAGCCACTTATCCAGCACCGCCGGATTAGCCTTGATCCACGCCTTGGCCGCCTCAGCATTGCTGACCTTCTTGTTCACCACCTCGGCCATGATGCTGTTCTCCATGTCCTGGGTGAAACTCAGGTTGGTCAGCAGTTTGCCGACGTTCGGGCAGGCCTGTGCATAACCTTTGCGGGTCAGGGTGTAAACGCTACCGGTGTCGCCGAAGTACTTCTCGCCGCCCTTGAGGTAATGCATTTTCAGTTGCACGTTCATCGGATGTGGGGTCCAGCCGAGGAAGGTCACGAACTTCTGTTTTTTCACCGCGCGAGACACTTCGGCCAGCATGGCCTGTTCGCTGGACTCGACCAGTTTCCACTGGCCCATGTCGAAGTCGTTCTTCTTGATGATTTCCTGCAAGGAGAGGTTGGCGGGAGCACCGGAGCCGATGCCGTAGATCTTTTTGTCGAACTTGTCGGCGTATTTGTTCAGGTCGGAAAAGTTATGCACACCCGCGTCCCAGACATAATCGGGGACCGCGAGGGTGAATTCTGTGCCGTCGAGGTTCTTCGCCAGTTGCGTGACATCGCCGGTGGCCACGAACTTGTCGTAGAAGCCCTGTTGCGCCGGCATCCAGTTACCGAGAAACACGTCGACCTGGCCATCTTTCAAGCCGCCAAAGGTGATCGGCACCGCCAGGGTGTCGATCTTGGCCTTGTAGCCCATGCCGTCCAGCAGAAACCCGGTGATGGCGTTGGTCGCGGCGATGTCGCTCCAGCCAGGGTCGGCCATTTTCACCGTCTCGCAACTCTGATCGGCATACGCCGATGCACTGCCCAGAGCCAGAAGCCCGACCGTCATTACTGTGGATAACCTACGCATGGCATTCCCCTTAACATTATTGGTTTTGGCAGGGTTGTGGATAACGTGCTTTACGCTCCAGATCGTCGAGGTCGATGTGGTTGCGCATGTATTGCTGACTGGCGTCCACCAGGGGCTGGTGATCCCAACTCTTCAGCTTGCCGAGGGTTAACGCCTCGGCGACAAAACGTCGGCGCCGTTGGCTGGCGAGCACTTGTTGATGAATCGCCGGGATATCCCATTTGGTCCGGGCTTCAGCGAGAAATTCATCGAAAAGCGGCCGATGTTGTGGCGATTGGCTGAGTTCTTCCAGTTCGCGTGGGTCGTTGTTTACATCGAAGAGTAGGCAAGGGTCGTCTTCGCTGTAGATGAATTTGTAGGCGCCGCGACGAATCATCATCAGCGGGCTGATGGTGCCTTCAGCCATGTACTCGCCGAAGACCTCGTCATGACCGCCCTGCCCTTGCAGGTGCGAGACCAGTGAGCGGCCATCCAGCGGCAATCCAGGCTCCAGTGACCCGCCGGCCAGTTCGACGAAGGTTGGCAACAGATCGGCAGTCGAGACCGCCGCGCTGACCCGGCCTGCCCCGAATTGCCCCGGCGCACTGATCAACAACGGCACGCGGGCGGCCATTTCGTACCAGTGCATTTTGTACCAGAGCCCACGCTCGCCGAGCATGTCGCCGTGGTCGCCGGAGAAAACGATGATGGTGTCATCGATCAGACCGGTTTCCTCGAGTGTTTGCAGGAGTTTGCCGACGTTGCTGTCGATATAGCTGCACGCACCGAAGTACGCCCGGCGCGCATCGCGAATCTTATCCACAGGCAACGGTTTGTCCCATAGGTCGTAAACCTTGAGCAAACGCTGGGAATGCGGATCAAGTTCGGTCTGCGCCGGGGTTTTAGGCAACGGGATGTCGGCGTCGTCGTACATATCCCAGAAAGCCTTGGGAATGGTGTACGGGTCGTGTGGGTGAGTCATCGAAACGGTGAGGCAGAACGGCTGGTCGCCGTCCTCACGGATGTGATCGAACAAGTACTGCTGGGCCTTGAACACCACCTCTTCGTCGAAATCCAGCTGATTGGTGCGCACGCACGGCCCGGCTTGCAGCACTGAAGACATGTTGTGAAACCAGGTTGGACGCACGTCTGGCTCGTCCCAGTTCACAGACCAGCCGTAATCGGCCGGGTAGATGTCGCTGGTCAGGCGTTCTTCATAGCCGTGCAGTTGATCCGGGCCGCAGAAATGCATCTTGCCCGACAGTGCGGTGCGGTAGCCGAGTCGACGCAGGTAGTGGGCATAAGTCGGTACATCGGCGGGGAAATCGGCCGCGTTGTCGTAGGCGCCGATCTTGCTCGGCAACTGACCGCTGACCAGGGTAAAACGCGACGGCGCGCACAGTGGGCTGTTGCAGTACGCGGCGTCGAACACCACGCCATCGGCGGCGAGGCGGCTGAGATTCGGCAGTTTGATGGGCGAAGGGCCGTAGAACGGCAACATTGGCGCAGCCATCTGATCGGCCATGATGAAAAGAATATTCTTGCGCTTCATGTGATCGCGGCATTCCATAGTGAATATTTATGCGAGAGTGC
The DNA here is from genome assembly GCF_054897865.1 of Pseudomonas sp. LS2P72. Lineage (NCBI taxonomy): Bacteria > Pseudomonadati > Pseudomonadota > Gammaproteobacteria > Pseudomonadales > Pseudomonadaceae > Pseudomonas > Pseudomonas sp. LS2P72. The sequence goes on along the minus strand of NZ_CM142708.1, from coordinate 510,412 downwards.
TGCGATCGAGCATGTAGCCCATGCAATTTGTGGTAAAGCCCATGCGCGGCAATGACTAGGATAAGCACAGCTTATGTATGACGCCCTTGGTGATTTGTCTCTGGATTTGCTTCGCGCCTTTGAAGCGGCGGCCCGTCAGCGCAGCTTTACGGCGGCCGCGGTGGAGCTTGGCACCACGCAACCGGCCATCAGCCAGCAGATCAAACGGTTGGAAGAACAACTCGGGACGCGGCTGTTCGACCGGATCTATCGCGGCATCGAACTGACCGAGGCCGGGACGATCCTGTTTGAGCAGGTTCAGCTCGGATTGCAGAACATCGATGCAGGATTGAGCGCTATCAGCGCACAGCACCAGCACGAGGTGTTGCAGGTCGCCACCGATTTCGCTTTTGCCGCGTATTGGCTGATGCCGCGCCTGCACCGCTTTCATGCTGCCAATCCCCAAGTGGACGTCAGCCTGGTCACCAGCGAACGCAGCCTCAACATGCTGCGCACCGATATTGATGTGGCGGTGTTGTTTGGTGATGGCCGATTCAAACAGGGCGAAAGCCATTGGCTGTTCAGCGAAGAAGTCTTTCCGGTGTGCAGCCCGCTGCTGTTGAAGGATCGTCCCCTGCCCTTGCCGGCCCAATCACTGCTCGAGTTCCCGCTGCTGCACCTTCGAGGCGAAAACAGCAGCAACTGGTTCGACTGGAGCGGCGTGTTTCGGGAGTTGGGGATCGCTTCGGCACCTGCGCCCGGGCAATTGCGCTTCGACAATTACACGCTGTTGATTCAAGCGGCGATTGGCGGCCAGGGCGTGGCGATTGGCTGGCGGCACCTTGTGGATAACTTGCTGGCGCAAGGTTTGTTGTGCCGACCGATTGCGCAAACGGTGATTTCCAGGCTCGGCTATTACGTGGTCCTGCCCCAGCGAAAACGGCGTGGTGCGCTGATTCAGCAGTTTGTGGACTGGTTGATGGCTGAGCAGGCCAGCAGTGCGCAATCGTTGAATGGCCTGCCGCTGCCGTCTATCGCGGTGTAGCGTCGGTCGCGACGAAGGTCACGTGCTCACCGACATGCAGGTTCAACCGCAACTCATCGGCGATTCCGACCGCCACCCGGCTCAACCGTTCAAGCGGTTCGGCGAGGCCTGGCTCCAGGCTACTGCTGACGTGGCTGAAATGCTCGATGGTCAGCCCGGGCACCCCGCGCGGCGCATTCACCAGCGTCCAGTGCAAAGTGCTGCTTTGCAGGGCCTCGCGGATTTCTTCGGCGGCGTGGCGTTGCAGTTGATCTTCTATCTCCGGATCGTCCAGTGCCTCGAAATCTCCGACCAGAAACAGCCGGGCAATCCCCGAGTCCTGCATACCATCGATCAGCGCATCCACCGCCAACACTTGCTCCACCGGGCCGGGCACGATGGATTTTTCCACATGCTCGCTGTTCATCGGCAACCCGGGTGCATCCAGCAGACAAATCACCGCCGAACACCCGGCGACGCTCTGCTTGACCCGCTTGGCGTCGAACAAATCGCCGGCCTTGGTCCGCAATCCCGGGCGCGGCGCGAGGGCCGTCAGGTCATCGAGAATCGCGATCACTTCATGTTGGCGCCGTAGCATTTCAGCCATCAGCGCACTGCCCAGGCTACTCATGGCACCATAAAGCACCACTTTCACCACCGGGGTTTCGGCATTTTTCATGGCCGTGCTCCGTTCTTCCTATCTCTATGGCGTGTGACCTGTGGGAAACGGCGCCGGTTCGATTCGGTTCAGAGGGTTTCAAATGCAGCGGATCAAGGGCTATCACGCCCATGTCTACTTCGACGCCAACACCCTTCCCCAGGCGCGAGCCTTGTGTGAGCAGGCGGCGCAATTGTTTCCAGTGAAGATGGGCCGCGTCCATGAACGCCCGGTGGGACCGCACCCGGACTGGAGCTGCCAGTTGGCTTTCGAGCCGCAATACATCGGCGACGTACTGCCCTGGCTTGCGCTCAACCGCAAGGGTTTGGTGGTATTCCTGCACCCGGACACTGGCAATGACCTGCTCGACCACACCGAGCATGCCATCTGGATGGGCGCGATTCGGCCACTGGATCTGTCTATTTTTTGATCAGCTCACAAGTGTTCCTCGGCTTCGCCCGGCAAATGTTCGTCCAGATGCAGCCAAGGCAGCCGGTTGTCAGTCCAGATATGCCTTTCGGCGGGTGCGTGCTCGGGATGATCGAGGGTGGCGATGGTCACGTCGATGCTGTCCGGGCTCAGGTGCGTGACCAGCGCCAGTTGCGCCCCACAGTTTGAACAGAAATACCGCATGCAGGTTGTTGAAGAGTCGTACTGCGCCGGCGTCCCTTTCACCCATTCAAAGGCTGACGCGAGCACGGTGATCCAGGTGGTCACGATTCCGCCGCTGACCCGTCGGCAAATCGAACAATGACAGTGGGCGATGTCGTGCAAAGGCCCGCTGAATTGATAGCGCAGATGTCCGCAATGGCAGCCGCCCGTGTGAATTTCGGCCATGTTTTGTCCTCCTGCCCTGTATTCAGGGGCTTTGAACCCGTCCGACGACCGGTTGCACATCTGGTCAATGCTTTCATCCGCGAAAGCTGGGTGAAAGCTTCCCCGATTAGGATCGCCCCACTTCCGGCAACAGACCGGTCGGCCAATGCCAGTGTTTTATCGCTCGCACAGCCCATTTAACAACAACAATGGTGATCCTGATGTCCTCTTCTACCCGCCGCTTCGCTGTCACTCCGCCCATACGTCTCGTGCTTCCCGTTCTGCGCTGACCCACCCGGTTCGCCCATTCCCTAGCCGCGCTATGCCTGGAGTATTCCCATGCTGACTTTCCTTGGCTTTGCCATGGTCATCACGTTCATGTTCCTGATCATGACCAAGCGCCTTTCCGCGCTGATCGCTCTGATCATCATCCCGATCCTGTTCGCGCTGTTCGGTGGTTTTGCGCCGAAGATCGGCCCGATGATGCTCGAAGGCATCACCAAGCTCGCACCGACCGGTGTGATGCTGATGTTCGCCATTCTGTACTTCGCCCTGATGATCGACTCCGGCCTGTTCGACCCGGCCGTGCGCAAGATCCTCAAACTGGTCAAGGGCGACCCGTTGAAAGTTTCGGTCGGCACCGCCGTACTGGCGCTCGTCGTCTCCCTCGATGGTGACGGCGCGACCACTTACATGATCTGCGTGGCCGCCATGCTGCCGCTCTACGCCCGTATCGGCATGAGCCCGCGAATCATGGCCGGCCTGATCATCCTCGCCGGTGGCGTGATGAACATGACGCCATGGGGCGGCCCCACCGCTCGTGCCGCCAGTGCGCTGCATGTGGACCCGTCCGACATCTTCGTGCCGATGATCCCGGCCATGGCCGCCGGCGTGGTGGCGATCCTGGTTATCGCCTACTTCTACGGCAAGCGTGAGCGTGCGCGTCTGGGTGAACTGCACCTGGTGGGCGATGAAATCGATCACAGCGAAATCAGCGTTTCGCAATTCCCGGATGCCCGTCGTCCGAAGTTGATCTGGTTCAACGGCGCCCTGACCCTGGGCCTGATGTGCACCCTGGTCGCCGGTCTGTTGCCGCTGCCGGTGCTGTTCATGGTGGCGTTCAGTATTGCGATGATCGTCAACTACCCGTGCCTGCAACAGCAGAAGGACCGCGTCGCGGCCCACGCCGGTAGCGTGCTGGCGGTGGTCGGTTTGATCTTTGCGGCCGGCATCTTCACCGGTATCCTGACCGGCACCGGCATGGTCGATGCGATGTCGAAAAGCCTGTTGGCGGTCATCCCGGACTTCCTCGGCCCGTACCTGGCGGTGATCACTGCATTGGTGAGCATGCCGTTCACATTTTTCATGTCGAACGATGCATTTTATTACGGCGTGTTACCGGTACTTGCGGAAGCTGCCAGCCATTACGGTATAACCGCGGTTGAAATGGCACGTGCCTCGATCGTCGGTCAGCCCGTCCACTTGCTGAGCCCGCTGGTACCATCGACCTATCTGTTGGTGGCCCTGGCCGGTATCGACTTCGGTGATCACCAGCGTTTCACCCTGAAGTGGGCAGTGCTGGTTTGCATGTGCATACTGGTCGCCGCCTTGCTGATGGGGATTTTTCCGCTGTTCAGCACTCTATAAGCCCAAGACTTACCATGACGGGTCCAGGCTTTGTTGTTTGAAGCCCGGGCCCTTCGTGGTTTAACACTCGCACAAAGGAATACACATGGAATGGCTGACCAACCCTGAAATCTGGGTTGCCTTCTTCACCCTGACCGCCCTGGAAATCGTCCTGGGTATCGATAACATCATCATGATTTCGATCCTGGTCAGCCGCATGCCCAAGCACATGCAACAGCGCACCCGGATTTTCGGCCTGGCGCTGGCCATGATCACGCGGATCCTGTTGCTGCTGTCGATCACCTGGGTCATGCGCCTTACCGCCGACCTGTTCGAAGTGTTCGGCCAGGGTATTTCCGGGCGTGACCTGATCCTGTTCTTCGGTGGTCTGTTCCTGCTGTGGAAGAGCTCGCAAGAGATGTACCACGCGCTGGAAGGCGAAGATGAGACCCACGAGGAACCGACCGCCAAGGGTGGCAGCTTCCTGTACACCATCATCCAGATTGCGATTATCGACATCGTGTTCTCCCTGGACTCGGTGATCACCGCCGTGGGTATGGTTTCCCATGTGCCGGTCATGGTCGCTGCGATCATCGTCGCCGTACTGGTGATGATGCTGGCGGCTGGCACCATCAGCGAATTCATCGACAAGCACCCGTCGCTGAAAATGCTGGCGCTGTCGTTCCTGTTGCTGGTCGGTACCGTGTTGATTGCCGAGTCCTTCGAAGTGCATTTGCCAAAAGGCTACGTGTACTTCGCCATGGCGTTCTCGCTGGCGGTGGAAGCGATCAACATCAAGATGCGCACCGCAATGATGAAAAAGAAGAAGCAGCAAGACCCAGTGAAACTGCGCAAGGACGTTCCGGGTCAGTAACCCGAAGCTGTGCACTGGCTGGTGTCAGCCAGTGCACAAAACCTGTGGGAGCGAGCCTGCTCGCGATAGCGGCCTGTCAGTCAGCATCAATGTTGAATGTGACGGCCCCATCGCGAGCAGGCTCGCTCCCACATTTTTTTTGCTCTGTGATTACCCTGGCGGATCGAGGTTATCCAGCACTCGATTCACCGCCAATTCCCCCAACATGATGCTTTGCTGAATCCCCAGCAGGGTGTTGCGCTGAGAACCTTCCAGAAAACCGGCAAAATCACTGGCCATGACACTGGCTGACGCCAACGATTCGCAGGCGTGAGCGAGCAGGGTTTCGTTGTCGACCTTGGGGTTGATGAGGAAGATGGTGCTGGGTTTTCGCGGTGGGTTGGGTGTGACTTTGAACATAGGGACTTTCTCCAGTATGGCCGCAACCCGTTCGCTACTAATACGAAAGGGTGGCAGCTGTGCACAGGTTAGTAGACCGGCAAAGTCACCTAAAACACCCGGCGCGCCCGAGGGCGCCCTATGCACAGCCACCATCAAGCGCAGGCGGATACCTGACTGGATGACGCTTGTACAACCGAGATGACTGGCCGGACTACTAAACCCGATCACTGATGGGCAGTGACGGGAGCCAAGTTACCGACGAGCCTCTAGGCGCACAAGCCGGCGGATTCTGGCGTAACCGTAGGCAACGGCGCAAGGCGTTGTAGCCTCCGAGAAGTAACTCTGGGTGTCATTAAACATGTGTCGCAAAGCGCGTGAATCACACCAACGCAATTGAAGAATTAGCCGACAGTTCTTTCCAAAGGTTGACGCACAGGGTTCCCGACCACCTGCCCTCTCCCCGGTCACGGCACCAACCCGATTGCCAGCGGCTCACCCGATGTCTTTTTCAACGGTCTCGCCGCCGCTCGGGGTCGTGAAATCAGACGATGCGGTGTTTCAGGAAGACCGCAAACTCCGATTTTACGACTGCTTCGCAGCCGAACGCAGGCTTCGCCAGCTGCTACAAGGTTTGCGTTGCGGCTGAAATGGTTTAACTGATCGGCATTAGGGCTTGCGAGCCCCTTTTTCCTCGACGCATCAACCTGTTTTCATGACAGTTTTGTTTCAATCGCTTCTTTAGCTGTGCGATGCTGGCGCGCAGACCGTTAGCCAACTACAGCTTAAGTACAGAACGTAGAAGAACGCGCGGCACCGTCAACTTGCCCCTTTGGGGCGCTACCACCACAGGGGGCCTGCATGCTCACCCTGCTCAATTTGTTATCTGCCGTGGCCTTGTTGATTTGGGGCACGCACATCGTCCGAACCGGCATTCTGCGGGTCTACGGTTCCAACCTGCGCCATGTGATTGGCCGGAACATGTCCAAGCGCTGGCTGGCGTTCGTCTCGGGGATCGTCGTGACGGCGATGGTCCAGAGCAGCAACGCCACCGCCATGCTCGTCACCTCCTTTGTCGGTCAGGGTCTGATGGCGCTGACCCCGGCCCTGGCGACCATGCTCGGGGCCGACGTCGGTACCGCGCTGATGGCGCGGGTGCTGACCCTCGACTTGTCGTGGCTGTCGCCTCTGCTGATCTTTCTTGGGGTGATTTTCTTCCTGTCGCGCAAACAGACCCGGGTCGGACAGATGGGCCGGGTCAGTATCGGACTGGGGCTGATCATTCTGGCGCTGCAACTGATCGTCGAATCCGCCGCGCCGATTACTCAGGCACAAGGTGTGAAAGTGATTTTCGCCTCGCTGACCGGCGACATCCTGCTGGATGCCTTGGTCGGCGCGTTGTTCGCAATGGTTTCCTACTCCAGCCTGGCCGCCGTCCTGCTGACCGCGACCCTGGCCGGTGCCGCAGTCATCAGCCTGCCCGTGGCCATCGGCCTGGTGATCGGCGCCAACATCGGCAGCGGCATCCTCGCCTTCCTCAGCACCAGCATGCAGAACGCCGCCGGCCGCCAGGTGGCGTTGGGCAGCTTGCTGTACAAGTTGATCGGCCTGTTGCTGATCATCCCGGTACTCGACCCGTTGGTGCATTGGATCGACAGTCTGGACTTCAGCCCTCAGGAAATGGTCATCGGCTTTCACTTGCTCTACAACACCGCGCGCTGCCTGATCTTGCTGCCAAGTGTCGGACCGATGGCCAGGTTCTGTGCGTGGGTGCTGCCGGAGCGCCCGCAACTCAACGGCACTGCAAAACCGCGGCATCTTGATCCAACAGCGCTGGTCACGCCCAGCCTGGCGCTGGCCAATGCCGCCCGGGAAACCCTGCGCATCGGCGACCTGATCGACAACATGCTCGAGGCCATGCTCGACGTGCTGAACGGCAATCAAACCGCCGTTACCCAGGAAATGCGGCGTCTGACCGATGATGTGGAATCGCTCTACGGTGCGATCAAGCTGTATCTGGCGCAAATGCCCCGCGAAGACCTCAGTGAGCAGGACAGTCGGCGCTGGGCGGAAATCATCGAGCTGGCGATCAACCTCAAGCTCGCCAGCGACCTTATCGAACGCATGCTGCGCAAAGTCCAGCAGCAGAAAACCTCGCAGCGCCGGTCTTTTTCCGAGGTCGGCCTGGAAGAGTTGGCGGGGCTGCACAGTCAGTTGATTTCCAACCTGCGCCTCGGGTTGTCAGTGTTCCTCAGTGCCGACAAGGAAAGTGCCCGCCAGTTACTGCGTGAGAAACGTCGCTTCCGCGCACAGGAACGGCGCCTGGCCCATGCTCACGTCAGCCGATTGCAACGTAAGATCGTGCAGAGTATCGAGACCAGCTCGTTACACCTTGAGTTGATTGCCGACATGAAGCGTCTGAATTCGCTGTTTTGCAGCAGCGCCTATGTGGTGCTGGAAACTTCCGACACCGGCGCGCTGGCGGTCGACGAATTCGCTGACATCACACATTCACCTTGAACGTCTGGCAGAGTGGTCAGTCAGTAACATTGATTCAGCATGAACGCCGCCTTCGCGAGCAGGCTCCCTCCCACAGTGGATCTTCGGTGTAATCGGAAATGGTGTCCGACTCAGATCACCTGTGGGAGCGAGCCTGCTCGCGAAGGCGGCCTGGCTGACGACACGGATCTCCGATTGGTTGCCTGGAAGCTTGCTATGCGTTGTTTGTTGTTCGCTTGTCTGTTGTTTGGCTCATTCCCTTCATTTGCCCTGGATCGCTTTCAGATTGAGGGCTATACGCTGCCCAATGGCCTGCAATTGCTGCTCAAACCCGGCACCGAGCGCGGGCATGTGGCGATTCGTCTGGTGGTCGGCGTCGGCATCGATGATTTCAGTTGCGCCGACAAGGAGCTGCCGCACCTGCTTGAGCACTTGCTGTTCAGCGGCATCGACGCCACTGGCGAGGGCGGGCTGGAAGAACGCATGCAGGCCCTGGGTGGCGAGTGGAACGCTTACACCAGCAATGCCGACACCACGTTCGTCATCGAAGCACCGGCGAAAAACCAGCGCAAGGTCCTCGAGCTGCTGCTGGCGCTGCTGACCCAGACCCGAATCGACGACAACGCCATCAACGCCGCCAAACAAGTGGTCGAGCGCGAAGATGGCGGCCATTACTCGCACCTGCAACGCTGGCTGGATCGCCAGGATCTTGGCCACACGGCGAGTAATCAGCTGGCGGTGGAGCTGGGCCTCAAATGCCCCGAGCGGCCTGAGGTCGATCACCTGACCCGCGAACAAGTGGAGACGGTACGCAAGGCCTGGTACGCGCCCAATAACATGACCCTGATCGTCGTCGGCGACCTCGACCGCTTGCTGCCGGCCTATCTGGAACGGTCTTATGGCGCGCTTGAAGCGGTTGACCCGACCGATCACCTGCCCCTGCCGGCGATCCAGGCCAGTGCTGCGCATGAGCGCACCCTGAGTCACGATTTTGTTGGCGGCAGTGCCAAGTTGCATTGGCTGGTGCCAGAGCCGGTGCTTGAAGATCAGCACGACGAAACCTTCGACTTGCTAAAGGACTATCTGGACTGGGCGCTCTACCGCCAATTGCGCCTGGCCCATGGCTTGTCCTACGGGCCTTCGGCCGAGCGCGAGGTGTTTGGCGGCGTGGGCTTCATGAGTCTGAACGCAGACCTTGAGCGCGACGACGTGCCCGAGGCCGAGCAGGTGCTGGATGATCTGAAGGCCGGGTTGCTCAAGGACGGTCTCAATGCCGACACCTTCAACCGTCTCAAGCAGGTTGCCATCGCTCGCCAGGCCTGGGCCGTGCAAGGCAACAGCGCGTTGGCCGATTATTACTGGAGCGCCCTTGGGGACTACGAGGAAGGCCGTTTCGCCAACCCGACCAAGGAACTGCAAGGGGTGACGCTGGAGGAAGCAAACAAGGCGATGCGTGAATTGCTGATGCAGCCGGGCTACCTGCGGATCGAACAGCCGTTGATCAGTGATGATCAGTTGATGTGGGCGATTGCCGGGGTGTTCGGGTTGCTTGTACTCAGCCTGTTGGCTTGGCGCGTCCATCGCCGAAAGTGAGTTGTCCCTATGGCGAGGGAGCTTTTGTGGTGAGGGGATTTATCCCCGTTCGGCTGCGCAGCAGTCGCAAAACCAGTCGATGCGGTGTGCCAGAAAAAACAGGGTCGCCCATTTTTGGGGCCGCTTCGCAGCCCAACGGGGATAAATCCCCTCGCCACAGAAATCCCCTCACCACAGTAAGATTTCCAATCCGGGTTTTGTGTTTGGCCAAAGTGACCGGCACCCTCGCCACGCCGACCTCTCGGCGGTTACCCTGTCGAGGATTTTTCCCACGACTATTGCGAACCGCCGAATGCCGACTCTGACCCTATACGTTCAGCGCATCCTGGATTTGATGAAGCGCTACCCAGGGGTCATTGCGCTCGGCGGTTTCATTTCCGGGGTCGGCAGCTTCATTCTGGTGGATCGCCAGCAAGGTCTGGCGACCTGGATCACCACCATCATGCTGATCAGCTGGATCTGGCTGATGCTGGAAAACAGCCTCACCAAGCTGTTCGCCAGAATCTTCAAACGCGAAATCCCCAAACCTCTGCTGCGCTACGCCACGCAGATGATCCACCAGGAAAGTCTGTTCTTCGTCTTGCCGTTCTTTTTTATCACCACCACCTGGAACAGCGGCCAGCTGTTCTTCACCGGGCTATTGGGCATTGCCGCACTGATTTCCATCATCGACCCGCTCTACTACAAATGGCTGGCCCCCCGGCGCTGGGCGTTCCTGGCACTGCACACACTGACGCTGTTCGCTGCACTGCTGACTGCCCTGCCCGTCATCCTGCACCTGACCACCGCTCAGAGTTTCAAACTGGCCCTGGGCACCGCCGTCGTGCTGTCGTTCCCGAGTCTGGCGTCGATCTTCCCGATTCGTACCGTGCGCAACGCGCTGGCGATTCTCAGTATTACGCTGGGCATCGGCGCGCTCGGTTGGGTGCTGCGATCCTGGGTGCCGCCGGCGACCCTGTGGATGACCGACGTGGCGATCAGCACGCAAATGCAGGACCGCACACCTGGCAAGAGTCTGGAAGAAGTTAGCGCCGAGCAGATTCGCGGAGGTGGGCTGTACGCGTACACCGCGATCAATGCCCCGCGAGGTCTGGCCGAACGGATTTATCACGTCTGGATGTTCAACGGTAAAGAAGTCGACCGTATCCCGCTGGATATCAACGGGGGGCGCAAGGAAGGCTATCGGGCCTGGACCCACAAGCAGAATTTCCCCGGTAACCCCGCGGGTAAGTGGCAGGTTCGGGTGCTGACCGAAGATGGCCAGGTCATCGGTGTGTTGCGCTTCGTGGTAAAGGACAACAAGCCGGCGGCTGCCGCAAAGTCACCGCCACTGAGGCCTTGAAGACCTACACAAACCCAATGCGGGAGCGAGCCTGCTCGCGATGGCGGTTTAACAGCCAACAGAATTGTTGAATGTGCCGACCTCATCGCGAGCAGGCTCGCTCCCACAGGGTTTTTGGTTAGCCGAAGAACCAGTAACAAACGCCGATCGCGCCGAGAACGCCCGCAAGCTCCGCCAGCAATGCGCAACCCACCGCATGCCGCGCCCGCTGGATCCCCACCGCGCCGAAGTACACTGCCAATACATAGAACGTCGTTTCGGTACTGCCCTGAATCGTCGCCGCCACCAGTGCCGGGAAGCTGTCCACGCCGGACGTTTTCATGGTTTCAATCAGCATCGCCCGGGCGGCACTGCCGGAGAACGGCTTGACCATGGCGGTCGGCAGCGCATCGACGAAGCGCGTGTCCCAACCGGCCCATTCCACCAGATGCCGAATCCCGTCCAGGCCAAAGTCCAGCGCTCCGGATGCCCGCAGCACGCCGACGGCACACAGCATCGCCACCAGATACGGCAGCAGGTTCTTGGCCACGTCGAAGCCTTCTTTGGCGCCTTCGACGAACGCTTCGTACACCTTCACCTTACGCAGCGCGCCGATCACCAGAAACAACATGATCAGCCCGAACAGCGTCACGTTGCCGAGGATCGATGACAGACCGGCCAGAGCGGTCGCTGAGAGCGTCGCCAGCAGCGCCATGAACGCACCGAGGGCGAGGGCACCGGGAATCAGGTACGCGAGCACCACCGGGTCCCACAGGCGCAGACGCTGCATGAACGCCACCGACAGCAGGCCGACCAATGTCGAGCAACTGGTGGCGAGCAGGATTGGCAGGAACACCAGGGTCGGATCGGGCGCACCTTGCTGGGCGCGGTACATGAAGATCGTCACCGGCAGCAGGGTCAGGGAAGAGGCGTTGAGCACCAGAAAGAGGATCTGCGCGTTGCTGGCGATGGTGTCGCTGGGGTTGAGCTCTTGCAGCGCCTTCATGGCTTTAAGGCCGATCGGCGTGGCGGCGTTGTCCAGGCCCAGACCGTTGGCGGCGAAGTTCAGCGTGATCAGGCCGATGGCTGGGTGCCCGGCCGGCACTCCCGGCATCAGCCGCAGGAACAACGGGCCCAGCGCTCTGGCCAGCCACTCGACGATCCCGGCTTTCTCGGCAATCCGCAGAAAGCCCAGCCAGAGCGTCAGGGTGCCGAACAACAGGACCATGACTTCGACCGACAACTTGGCCATGGCGAAAATACTTTCGACCATCGCCGCGAAGATCCCGGCGTTACCGCCGATCAGCCATTGCGCCAGTGCCGAAACGGCAGCCACGATGAAGAAGCTTAGCCACAGGCCGTTGAGCATCAGTTAAATCCCCCAAAGAATGCGGCGAATGATAGCGGGGTAGCCAGAAACGACAAACCCCGGATTTCTCCGGGGTTTGTTTGTGTGGCTTGCTCGGGTCACTGTGGGAGCCAGGCCAGGGTTTTGCATTAGTTGCTGGAAGCTTCACTCACCGGCAATTTTTCCTTGCTGCGCCAGTGCGGCAGGGAGTTCCAGTAGCGCTGGCCCTTGGCGTCGTCGTACATGCCTTCCCAGCGGGAGATGACCAGCACGGCCAAGGCATTGCCGATCACGTTCAGTGCGGTACGGGCCATGTCCATGATGCGGTCGACACCGGCGATGAACGCCAGTCCTTCGAGCGGAATACCCACGCTGCCCAAGGTGGCCAGCAGCACCACAAAGGACACACCCGGTACGCCGGCGATGCCTTTGGAGGTGACCATCAGGGTCAGCACCAGCAGCAATTGCTGGCTGATCGACAGGTCGATGCCGTAGAGCTGGGCAATAAAGATCGCCGCGATGCTCTGGTACAGGGTCGAACCGTCGAGGTTGAACGAGTAGCCGGTCGGTACCACGAAGCTGCAAATGGCTTTCGGCGCGCCGTAGGCTTCCATCTTCTCGATCACGCGCGGCAGCACGGTTTCGGAACTGGCGGTGGAGTAGGCCAGCACCAGCTCATCCTTGAAGATGCGCATCAGCTTGATCACCGAGAAGCCGAACAGGCGAGCGATCAGGCCCAGCACCACGAAGGCGAAGAAGGCGATGGCGACGTAAACCAGGATCACCAGTTTGGCCAGCGGTATCAGAGAGGCGAAGCCGAAGTTGGCTACGGTCACCGCGATCAGTGCGAAAACGCCGATCGGGGCGTAGTTCATGATCATGTGAGTGACTTTGAACATGCTTTCCGACACGCCCTGGAACATCTTCACCAGCGGCTCGCGCAGGTCCGATTGCAGGCTCGACAGACCGAGGCCGAACAATACGGAGAAGAAGATGATCGGCAGCATCTCGCCGCGGGCCATGGCCGCGAAGATGTTCGACGGGATCAGGTTGAGGATGGTTTCGATGAACGCATGTTCATGCTGAACCTCGGCGGCAGTGGCCTGGTACTTGGAAATATCCACGGTACCCAGGGTGCTCATGTCGATGCCGGTGCCCGGATGGAACACGTTGGCCAGCATCAGACCGACCACGATGGCGATGGTGGTGACGATCTCGAAGTAGATGATGGTCTTCAGCCCGATACGCCCGAGCTTCTTCGCGTCGCCGACGCCTGCAATACCGACGATCAAGGAGGAGATCACGATCGGAATCACAATCATCTTGATCAGACGGATAAAGATATCGCCTGCTGGTTGCAGGACGTTGCTGATCCACCAGGCTTTTTCGGCACTGAAATGGTTGAGCAGCGCACCGATTGCAATCCCCAATACCAGACCGATGAGGATCTGCCAGGCGAGGCTAAGCTTTGCCTTCTTCATATCTTTACCCTTACTTGCGTTTGACTCAGGCAGATGCATGCAAGAACTGGAACGCTTGTGGCGAAAAAGTCTTGTGCCTCTACCCCCGTATAAGGTGCCCCGGAGCGCTTGTTATCGGCTCTCTGGCAGGCGAAAAAAGGCGCAACTATTCAGATGCAAGGAAGCGACGTCTAATGCCGTAAACGCCTACCCTATGCCGAATCGGCATGAGCTTTTTTAACTGAAACTCGCGTCCCAAACGGTTCGAATACGACATTTCGGCAGGCATAAGTGCCGTGAACCGGCCATCGCAGAGGAGGTTGGTTGTTTTTTGAGCAAGGGGATATGGGCTAAAACTTGGGAAAAAGCCTACGTTTAAGCGCGAAAATTCTCGGTCTTGGAGCCGCCGTTTTCTCGATATACGGTCACCAAAGAAACACCGCGAAATGGTTTTGCGAGGAATTAATGGAAACGGCGAGCAGAACGCTCTAAGACAACGCTTTGCGCTGAGGAGCACTTCGCAAGTCCGCCGATCCATGAGCGACCGACGAACTTGCGCAGCTTCTGCCTGACCTGGCCCTTGCGCAGGTACTCCCTGTACCCGTAGGTCACTCCGCCCCTGAAACAGGCAGAACGTCCCGGCCCCTTGATCATGCGTCTACCGTCCTCCGGTAGCGCAGTGGAAAGAAGCCATGCTGCTTCTTTCATGTTACGAATTCAGTATCAGTGTGGATCATTCTTGCATGGCACTGCCGCCCGGAAGCAGGGCGGCTGCCAGTGTTTTAACAAAACGCTCATGTTCACCCTCGGCCGCGACGGCTAAAGAAGAAGGAAGCAATGAACATCACCAGGAACACGACAAAGAGAATCTTGGCGATACCCGTGGCGGTGCCCGCGATACCACCGAAGCCCAGTACTGCAGCAATGATGGCAATGATCAAGAATGTGATTGCCCAGCTCAACATGGTGATTCTCCTTACGCTTCTATTTAGAGATGTTGCTTCTTTTCCCGGCGCCTCGAACGCGCCAAGTTCATGTGTTTAGAACACCCAACGTTCCTGGCGAGGCATCTCATCCGCAGGCTGAGCCTGATCGACGTCCACCATTCGCAATGGGGGGCTGTCAGCCTGGTTACTGCTGGCCGCGCTGAAATGGGTTTGGGTCGGGTGTTGAATCGACAAGCGTGGTGCTTCTTGCTGCAGGTTCTGCTCCCAACGCTGAAACTGCTGGCCGGCGATCAAGGTGATCAATAGCGCCAGAACAGCAAACAGACCTTGCTGGATATGCAGTGGCGAGATACGCAACTGGGCGGCACGTTGGCGACTCATCCTGAAGCTCCTCCCACTCTGTGGTGATCTGGTCAGAGGCAACATGCTTGAATGCCCCGGTTAATCAGACCATTGCAGCCTGCATGCCAGCTTTTAATGATAAAAATATCCAATAAAATCAATTGGTTATTGATGCTGTAGAAATCGTTTCGGACGCATCCTGCACGATGGTCGTTTTGAAGTCGTGCGTAATGCACGATGGATTTGTAGGAACTTTCAATATTTTTGAATTGCGAGGAGGGCGTGGATGTCACAAGGGGACACTGGCGAGCGCCTTCGAACCGGCTATCTGATAAAAAAACAACAAAATCAGGCGATTAGCCGTAGGGTGAAGAGAGAGCTACGCTGCTGTAGCTGGAATCGACCAGAATAAACCATGCAACTTGCCCGATTATTCCGGGACTAACCAAGATCATTCTTTAAGGAGCGTAGGAAAATGGAGTCAGCCACTAAGCATCAAGGCCGCATTCTGCTGGTGGACGATGAGTCCGCCATCCTGCGTACTTTCCGTTATTGCCTCGAAGACGAAGGCTATACCGTCGCTACCGCCAACAGTGCCGCCCAGGCTGATGCACTGCTCCAGCGTCAAGTCTTCGACCTGTGCTTTCTCGACTTGCGCCTGGGTGAAGACAATGGCCTCGATGTGCTGGCCCAAATGCGCATTCAGGCGCCGTGGATGAGGGTGGTGATCGTCACCGCTCATTCCGCCGTGGACACGGCGGTCGATGCCATTCAGGCCGGTGCCGCCGACTATCTGGTCAAACCTTGCAGCCCCGACCAATTGCGCCTGGCCACCGCCAAGCAGCTGGAAGTGCGGCAACTGTCGGCACGTCTGGAAGCCCTTGAAGGCGAAGTGCGCAAACCCAAGGATGGCCTGGACTCTCACAGCCCGGCGATGAAAGTCGTGCTCGAAACCGCCCGCCAGGTGGCCAGCACCGATGCCAATATTTTGATTCTCGGCGAGTCCGGTACCGGTAAAGGCGAACTGTCCCAAGCCATCCACGGCTGGAGTAAGCGCGCAAAGAAATCCTGCATCACGATCAACTGCCCGTCCCTGACGGCCGAACTCATGGAAAGCGAACTCTTCGGCCATAGCCGTGGCGCGTTCACCGGGGCCAGCGAAAGTACCCTGGGTCGGGTCAATCAGGCTGACGGAGGGACCCTGTTTCTTGACGAGATCGGCGATTTTCCGTTGGTTTTGCAACCTAAACTGCTGCGTTTCATCCAGGATAAAGAATACGAACGGGTGGGCGACCCGGTCACCCGCCGCGCCGATGTGCGCATCCTCGCGGCCACTAACCAGAACCTCGAAGACATGGTCCGCGATGGCCGTTTCCGCGAAGATTTGCTCTACCGCCTGAACGTGATCACCTTGCACCTGCCACCACTGCGCGAGCGCAGGGAGGACATTCTGACCCTGGCCGATCGCTTTCTGGCCCGTTTTGTCAAGGAATACGCGCGTCCGGCTCGAGGCTTCAGTGACGAAGCACGTGAAGCGCTGCTCAGCTACCGCTGGCCGGGGAACATTCGTGAACTGCGCAACGTTGTGGAGCGGGCAAGCATCATTTGTCCACAGGAGCGGGTCGAGATCAGTCACCTGGGCATGGCTGAAACCCCGGTCAACAACGCGCCTCGCATCGGCGCTGCGCTGAGCCTTGATGAATTGGAAAAAGCCCACATCGGAGCGGTCCTCGCCACTGCAGATACGCTGGACCAGGCTGCCAAGACCTTGGGCATCGATGCCTCGACGTTGTACCGAAAACGCAAGCAGTACAACTTGTGAGCTGTCTCCGATGAGACTGGCGATGAAGTTGCGCACGCGGCTGTTTCTGAGCATTTCTGCACTGATCACCGTGGCGTTGCTTGGGCTGTTGCTCGGGCTGGTCAGCGTGATGCAGATGGCGAGTAGCCAGGAAGCGCTGATTCGCAACAATTTCGTCACGCTCGACCTGGGACTGAAATTGCGTCAGACCTTGGGCGATCAGCTGATGATCATGCTCAGCGAGAAGCCGGATCCTGCAGCGTTCGAGGCGTCCAAGCAGCATTATTTCCAGTTGCTTGACGACGGCATTGTCCATGCCCGGGCTGGCGATGAGCGCCAGTTCGGTTTCGAAAAGGCCAAGACTGACTACCTGAGTTTTCTGCAGGCGTACGACTTGTCAGGTGACTCGACACAGGTGTTGAGTGGCAACAAAGAACTCACCGAAAAATTCAATGTGCTACTCAAAGGTTTGATCGTCGAGCAACAGCGTGCTCTGGATAACATCAATGCCACCGAACGGCAGGTTCGGGAGAGGGCGCTGCTGGTTGCCGGCCTGCTCGGGTTGGTGGGGCTGTCGGTGCTGATCATCGGCTTCATCACCGCCCACGCTATCGCTCGGCGTTTTGGTGAGCCGATCGAGGCCCTGGTCCAAGCGGCGGACAATATCGGCCAAGGCAATTTCGAAGTGACGCTACCGATTTCCTCGGCCGTGGAAATGAACCAACTGACCAAGCGCTTCGGGATCATGGCGGAGGCGCTGCGTGAGCATCAGGCCACCAATATCGATGAACTGCTCGCAGGCCAGCAGCGTTTGCAGGCCGTGCTCGACAGCATCGACGATGGGCTGTTGATGATTGATCGCGATGGCCGTTTGGAACACCTCAACCCGGTGGCGCAGCGTCAGTTGGGGTGGGACAGCGATCGTCTCGGTCAAGGTCTGGGTACGGCGCTTGAGCGTCCCGAACTCGACGATCAACTGCAACTGGTGCTGCGCGGCGGCACCCTGGAGCGGGCGCCTGAGGACCTGAGTATCGAGGTCGACGGTGAGTCGCGGTTGCTGACCTTCAGTCTGACGCCGGTCAGCCATACACAGGGTCATATTCTCGGCGCCGTGATGGTGCTGCATGACGTCACCGAACAGCGGGCGTTCGAGCGGGTGCGTAGCGAGTTCGTGCTGCGCGCCTCCCATGAATTGCGAACGCCGGTTACCGGAATGCATATGGCATTCGGCCTGTTTCGCGAGCGCGCGCACTTTGCCAAGGACTCGCGTGAAGCAGATCTGCTGGACACGGTGAATGAAGAGATGCAGCGCTTGATGCAGTTGATCAACGACCTGCTGAACTTCTCCCGCTACCAGAACGGATTGCAGAAACTCACATTGGCGCCGTGCTCCATCGAGGATTTGCTGGAGCAGGCCCGGGCACGTTTTACCGGGCCAGCAGAAGAGCAGGGCATCGACCTGCAAGTGGAAGTGCAAGGGCCATTGCCGCGATTGCAGGCCGATCAGCCGCAGCTGGACCGGGTGCTCGATAACCTGATCGACAACGCGTTGCGCCACACCGCTTCCGGCGGGCAAATACGTTTGCAGGCTCGACGCCATGGGGAGCGAGTGATTATCAGCGTCGAGGACAACGGCGAAGGTATTGCCTATGGCCAGCAGGGGCGGATTTTCGAACCCTTTGTACAGGTCGGTCGCAAGAAGGGCGGTGCCGGACTCGGTCTGGCACTGTGCAAGGAAATCGTGCAGTTGCACGGCGGTCGGATGGGTGTTTATTCGCGGCCGGGGCAAGGTACTCAGTTTTATATGGCGCTGTCGGTTTAAGCCGCAACAGCTTCAGGCTTCGTCATCGAGGCGTCGGGCAGCCAATCGGCGACCGCGGGTAATCAGCTCGATGAACTGCACCGCACTCAACGCACGGGCGAATAGCCAACCCTGACCGAACTTCACGCCTTCACTGCTCAGAAGCGCCGCCTGGGATTCAAGTTCGATGCCCTCGGCAATCACCTTGAGTTGCAGGGCCTGGGCCATGTGAATGATGTGCGGGGCGACACCGCTACTTGCCGCGTCATGACCCAGTGCATCGATAAACGCCTTGTCGATTTTCAGGCAATCGACTGGCAGGGTTTGCAGATAGGCGAGGCTGCAATAGCCGGTGCCAAAGTCATCAATCAGCACTTGATGCCCGACATCTCGCAAGGCTTGCAGGTTTTCCCGGGCTACCACGACATCAATCAATCCCCGCTCGGTGACTTCAAAGGCAATTTGCTTTGCTGCGACCCGGTGCAAGGTCAGCAGTCGGGCCATTACCTGACCGATACGCGGCACCATGACGTCGCAGGCCGCCAGATTGACCGAGATGTACAGTTGCGGATTGGCCCGTAACAACTGACCCAACTGCTCAAGCAGGCGTTGCAGGACGAAGTCGGTCATCTGGCGGATCTGGCCGGTGTTCTCTGCCATCGGAATAAACAGGTCGGGGCTGGTCAGGGTGCCGTCCGGCCGTCGCCAGCGCAGCAAGGCTTCTGCCCCGACACAGTTGCGGCTGTCGAGGTCAAAGATCGGTTGATACAGCACCTGCAATTCGCCTCGTCGTATGGCGCCACTCAGTTCGGCGTCCAGCGACTGTCGCTGGCGCACCAGTAAAAGCACCAGAAAACCCACGCATAAGGCGAGTGCCAGGCTGGCCGGCAGCAACCACCACCAGACTGCGGGCACATGCATACCGGTTCGCGGGCTGATCAGCACCAATTGGTATTCCGGATTGTTGGTGGGCATGCGGTAAATCAAGCGGGAATGCGTCACTTGTAGCGCGTCGAGGCTTTTCGGGGGCCAGGGTTCGGTGGGTGGCCAGGCCTGCGAGACACCCAGTACCGGAATCGCGCGGGTACCGTGGTCGAGCACCACCAGCAGGCTGCTTCCCGGTGGCAAGTCGACCATGTCGGTCAAATGCCCGCGAGACGTCGCGACACGAAAATTGCCGCGTCCGAGCATCAGCGCGGCGCGGTTTTCATCGGGTTCGGTGGTGGTGTTCAGCCAGTAACTGTAGGTCGGCCCCTCGATGTCTGGCGGCCTTATCATCGACAGCCCTTCCTGGCGGGGGCGGTTGGAACAGATCCGCGAGGCGTCCATATAAGCGGCTTCGTAAACGAAACGGTAATTGAAGCTGACCTGTTGCAAGGTCGCGATCATTTCGTCATCGCAGCCGCGTAACGGCTGGGCTTCCAGGTCGTCGAGACTTTCACGCAACTGTCCAAAAAGTTGCTCCAGACGAGCAAGGAAGCGCTCGCCCTGAGCATTCATTTCTTTGCTTTCGCTTTGCTCGACCTGATGCATGGCCACGAACAGGCTGCCGGCCATTAGAAGTGTCGCGCTCAAGGCAGCAGCCAGCATCGCCAAAAACCAAGGGCGAAAGAACCAACTACGAAGTGTCTCTCGAGCAACAGTCATAGGAATATCCGAAGAATTACCAATGAGTTATAGCTGCTGATTGGAAAAAAGCCCTGACCGTCGGGCGGGCGTCATTATTTTGTCTGGTTCAGGACTTGTAGAAGCGCCGCGGTTTGCGCATCCGGTGTGCCATCGAAACGTGTCGGTCGGAAATGCAGCTGGAAGGCCGCAATCACATGACGTGTCGCAACATCCAGTTCGCCGGTTTGCGGGGTGGGATAACCCGCGCGGGCCAGCTGTGCCTGAAACCAGCTGATGGTTGGCAGTTGTAATTCGAACTGTGCTTGCTGGCGCGTTACGGCCTGCTCGTTCGGCCAGATTCCCAGGCCTTCGGCAGCCAGACGCTTCCAGGGGAACAGCGGTCCCGGATCAAGCTTGCGCATCGGGGCGATGTCGCTGTGGCCGATGATATTGCGGGGGTTGATGGCGTAACGCTTACCGATGTCCTTGAGCAGGACGATCAGGGATTGGACCTGATCTTCGCTATAGGGGTACCAAAGGCGCCCGGTCGGGGTGTCTATAAACCCCGGATTGACGATTTCAATGCCAATGGAGCTGGAGTTCAACCAGGTCCGGCCTTGCCATTCGCTTTCCCCGGCATGCCAGGCTCGAAGGTTTTCATCCATCAACTTATAGATGGTGGCGCCCTTGTCGTCGCCAATCAGGTAATGGCTGCTGACGTCGCCATGGGTCAGCAGTTGCAGCGAGCGCTCCAGTGACGCGGAGGTGTAATGCACCACCACGAACTGAATGCGGCTGTCGTAATTGGCTGAAGGATGACGGGTATCGAACCGGGGACCGCTGGCACAACCGGCCAACAGAATCAGCGAGACGATGAAAGATAGATATTTCATGGCAGGGCAATACACGCAAGACAGTAATGCAACAGTGTAACGTACTGCCTTGCGCTCAGACGGCCCATGCGAAGTTTTAAACAAAATGGAACAATTGACCGTCAGCCCAATACTACTTGGTTACGGCCCGCATGTTTCGCGCGATATAGCGCCTGATCGGCTCTTTTAAGGACCAGATCGCTATGTTCGCCGGGTTTGAATGCGGTCAGGCCCATGGAAATGGTGATGGTGACTGGCTCGCCCTTGAAGTGGAAAGGGCAGGCTTCGATCGAGGCGCGCAGCTTTTCCAGCAGTTTCGCACCAGCAGATGGCACTGTGTCTGGCATCAACAGGACAAACTCCTCACCGCCGAACCGGGCAATGAAATCAGTCCCGCGCAGGCGCTTGCATAACACGCTGGCGATGATTTTCAGTACTTTGTCGCCCGCCAGGTGACCATAGTTATCGTTGATGCGTTTGAAATGGTCGAGGTCAAGCATTGCCAGCAACAGGGTGTTGCCGTGTTGTTGCCATTGGTTGATTTCGTGATCCAGCCGTTCGCTCCAGGCTGCCCGGTTAGGCAGGCCGGTGAGCGGGTCGATCAAGGCTTTCTGACGCTGTTCTTCAAGATGCTCGCGGTAGCCCAGGGCTTCCTGCTCCATGTGCGCAACGCGTTCGGCCAGACCATGAAGGCGTGCTGCGACTTCCTGTTCACGCTCGTTACGCTGCTTCTGGTGCTGGTCCATGGTGCCGAGCAGGCCTTCCAGATGGTTTTCCAGGACGTGCTTGAGATCGTCCAGGTCGGCGGCTTCCTGCATGCTGCTCTGCAAGCCGTCGACCTGCTCGCGGATCTGCGTGTCCATCTCGCGTGCGGCGGAACGGTTGTCGGCGTGGCCTTCGCTGGCGGCTTGCAAGTTGCTTTGGAACGACTCGAGGCGTTCATTCAGCTGTTGCAAGTAGGCTTCGAATTCATGCTGGCCACTGTCGGTGATTGCCAGCATCAAGGTTGCCAGATCGTCGAGGATTGGCAGCAGTTCGTACCAATTCAAACCGTTTTGCAGGCGATCACGCATCGCTTCGGCTTGCGGACGATGACGCTCGGGCAGCGTCAGGTCGTCGAGCAGGCCCAGTAACGTGTCTTCGATGTGCTTGGCCACCGAGCTGTAGGACGGCTCGGGTGAGTCCGGCAGGGAGTAGAGAACATCCGGCTGGGATTGTTCAGTGTCTAAGGCGGCCAACACCTCGGCCATGGCCGGGGGCAACGGCAGGCTGTCGAGATAGACCATCGGGGTCAGTTCGTCGGGATTGATTGCCGGTTGAGCCTGTATTTCTGGCTTGAAGATTGATGGAGTGGGTTCTTCTGGATGTTCTATGTCTGGCTGCGGTTGCGTCTCTGGAGTCTGGGTGCGTGCTCGCTCCGGCTCAAGCACCTGCGGGACAAACGCTACAACTGCAGGAGAAGACGCTGCTGCGGGCGGAGCCTTGATTGTCGGTGGTTCGGAAGCAGTCGCTGGCGCGGTAACGTGTGCGGCCGCCACTTGTGACTTAATGATTTTTGGCGCGAGATCGACGGTTATCTGTGATGTCTCGGCATGAGGCACAACAATCGCTTCGGCATGCTGCAGGGTGGGCGTCGGGACAGCGCCGGAGGCAGCCTGTGATGCCGCTTCATCCGCTTCACGGCTACCAAACAGTCGCTGCAGCAAACCTGGGCGGCCGGGTTCTGCCGGGTTTTCTAGCTGATTCAGGGCTTTGCCTTGCAGACCGCTCAGTTCACTGAGCAACAACGGAATTTCGCGCGCCTGCCCGACCCTTGCATCCAGATGCTTGGCGAAGTTTTTCAGCGGCCGGCTGACTTCGCGGGGCAGCGGTAATGTTTGCAGCTGCGAGACCAGCGCGGTCAATGCAGCGCTGGTCTGATTGACCCGGGTTTCCCGGCGTTGTTCGGAGTCGAGCACGGCTTTTTCCAGCCGCGGAAGCAGGGCGGCCAGGCCGGCGTCCATGTCGTCGGTGCGTACGACTTCACGCATTTCCTTCATGCATTGGTCAACGACGCGGTCGGTGCCCTCGGCGGCCAGCGTGCTGCGCACCAGGCCACGACGCAGCAGGTCGAGCCGGGCGTCCCATCGACGTTCGAGCTTTTCCTGTTGTTCGATGCTTTTGAGGTATTTCTCTTTCCAGCGCTGTGCTTCGTCGCTCATTCATGGGATCCGCGAGGGGCAGGACTCAACGCGGGCAATGCATCGGCCGTGAGCGAACCCGGCAGACGAATCTCTACCGCGACCGGCAGGTGATCGGAAATGGGTTGTGCCAGCACCTCGACCTTTTCAAGGGTCAGGGTGGGGCTCAGCAGAATATGGTCCAGACAGCGCTGCGGGCGCCAGCTAGGGAACGTCGCTTCCAGTTGCGGCGCGAGCAGGCCGAGGTCACGCAACGGGGAGTTTTGCAGCAAATCACTGGCATGGGTATTCATGTCCCCCATCAGCACCTGGTGTTTATAGCCACCGATCAACTCGCGGATGTAAGCCAGTTGCATGCTGCGGGCGCGAGCGCCCAGCGCCAGGTGCATCATGACCACCACCAGCGCCTCAGGACCTTCGCCAAAGCGCACCAGAATAGCTCCGCGACCCTTGGGCCCCGGTAGCGGATGATCTTCAATCGCCCATGGGCGCAGGCGGCTGAGCACACCATTGCTGTGCTGGCCGAGGCGTCCGAGATTGCGATTGAGTTGTTGATACCAGTAGGGGAATGCGCCGAGCTGGGCCAGGTGTTCGACCTGGTTGACGTAGCCTGATCGCAAGCTGCCGCCATCGGCTTCCTGCAAGGCGACCAGATCGAAGTCGCCCAGCAGATTGCCGATCTTTTGCAGATTGTCGGCACGCCCGGTGTGCGGCAACAGATGCTGCCAGCCCCGGGTCAGGTAGTGGTGATAGCGCGCGGTACTGATGCCGACCTGGATATTGAAACTGAGCAAGCGCAGACGACTGTCTGCGGGCAGGCCCGTCGATTCCAGATGATGTTCGTTGACCCGCGGATCATGCAGGCCAACGACGCGTTCAGTGCCCCAGCGGCGCATGGCAGTCGCCGCGCTTAGTTGGCAGCAGCCTTGTTAGCCGCTCGCTCTTTGTCGATCAGCTTGTCGGCCAGTTGCAATGCTTGCTCGGCGCCGCCGGCAGAGCCCACGTCGAAGCGATACTTGCCGTTGACGACCATGGTTGGAACGCCGGAGATTTCATACTTCTTGGCCAGTTCGCGGGCTTTGTTGATTTGGCCCTTGATTGCGAAGGAGTTGTAGGTGGCCAGGAACTTGTCCTTGTCGATGCCCTGGGTGGCGACGAACTCGGCCATCTCTTCAGGCGTGGTCAGGCGCTTTTTTTCGACCTGGATCGCTTCGAACACCGCCGAGTGAACCTTGTTTTCGACGCCCATGGCTTCAAGGGTCAGAAACATCTGACCGTGAAGGTCCCAAGCGCCACCAAACATGGCCGGAATACGCACGAAATTTACATCGGAAGGTAGTTTCTCAACCCATGGATTGATCACGGGCTCGAAAGAGTAGCAGTGCGGGCAGCCGTACCAGAACAGCTCCACCACTTCGATCTTGCCAGGCACAGCTACCGGGACGGGATTGGTCAGTTCGACATAAGGCGCTGCGGGTGTTTCGGCAGCTTGGGCGGTCACGCCGAACAGGCTGGCAGCGACGAGTGCGGCGCTGATGATCAGATTACGCATGCTTTACTCCTGGACAATTTTGGTCGCCTCGCGCGACCTGTTTTTAGACAGGTCCTGGCGGGCTTGAGTTCTGTAGTGTAACGGCAGCGGCCACAAAAAAGGGCGGCCAAAGCCACCCTTTTTATGCTTGCATCGACGGATTAATCGAGCGTTAACATTGCGGGAGGTCTACACCTCGCGCAACGCCCGATTCGTCGGTCTTAGTGCAGACCTTGAATGTAGCTGGACACCGCTGCGATATCTTCGTCGCTCAGCTTTTTGGAGATGCTCTGCATCGGCTTGGTGTCGCCATCGTTGGTGCGGCCGGCTTCTTCCTTGCGGAAGTCGGTCAGTTGCTTGGCGATGTATTGAGCGTGTTGGCCGCCAAGGTGCGGGAAGCCGGCAGCAGCGTTGCCCTTGCCGTCTGGAGAGTGGCAACCGGTGCAGGCTGGCAGGCCTTTGGCCAGATCGCCGCCGCGGAACAGTGCTTCACCGCGAGAAACGACTTTCGGGTCGGCGGCGCCAACGCTGCCTTTCTGGCTGGCGAAGTAGGCGGAGATATCGGCCAGGTCCTGATCGCTCAGGTTGGTCAGCAGGCCGGTCATTTCCAGTACCGTGCGTTTGCCGGACTTGATGTCGTGTAGCTGCTTGTTCAGATAACGCTCGCCCTGGCCTGCCAGTTTCGGAAAGTTAGGCGCCATACTGTTGCCATCCGGGCCATGACAGGCGCCACATACTGCGGCTTTCGCCTGACCAGCAGTCGCATCACCTGCAGCATGGGCAATGCCGGAGATCCCCACGGTCAACAGCAGACTCACGATCAATTTGTTCATCAGCTAATCCAACTACGGCTAAGGGTTAAAGAGTTATGGACCGGGATCACTCGCTCATCCACTGGATGATTGCTTGGTAATCCTCGGCACTGCAGTCCATGCACAAACCACGCGGCGGCATCGCCTTGAAACCCTGGGTCACGTGTTGCACCAGCGTCTCCATACCTTTCGCCAACCTCGGCGTCCAAGCTTCCTGATCGCCCTTTTTGGGCGCCATGGGTAGTTGGCCGGAATGACAGGCACCACAAACACGGTTGTACACAGCTTCCGGATCCTGTGTAGCCTGAGCGCTGTAAAGCGGCATCAAGACACCGGCAGCTAGCAGCCATTTCGTCATAAAACGACCTTTTCAGGGTTGAGAGCGTTCTGCGTTCTAGTGCGCAATCAAGGTCAATCGCTCTCGTGAACTTCATCCTACGCTGGGACAAAGCGCACACAAAATCTGCGGCATTATATACTGGCGTCACTGAAACGGAAACGACACTGCTCGCCGCGTCCATTCCCGGCGCCGCCCACATCGGAAATCCCATGCAACTCAAGAACCCCATCCTCGGCCTGTGCCAACAGTCCACCTTCATGCTCAGCGCTGCCAAAGTCGATCAATGTCCCGACGACGAAGGCTTTGAAGTGGCTTTCGCCGGGCGTTCCAACGCCGGCAAGTCCAGTGCGCTGAACACCCTGACGCACGCCAGCCTTGCGCGGACCTCGAAAACTCCGGGTCGCACACAGCTCTTGAACTTCTTCAAGCTAGACGATGATCGTCGTCTGGTCGACCTGCCGGGGTACGGTTACGCGAAAGTGCCTATCCCGTTGAAGCTGCACTGGCAGCGTCACCTGGAAGCCTATCTGGGTGGTCGGGAGAGTTTGAAGGGGCTGATTTTGATGATGGACATCCGTCATCCAATGACCGACTTCGACCTGCTGATGCTCGACTGGGCTGTCGCCAGCGGCATGCCGATGCACATTTTGCTGACCAAAGCCGACAAGCTGACCTACGGCGCGGCGAAAAACGTCCTGCTCAAGGTTCAGGCAGACATCCGCAAGGGTTGGGGAGATGCGATCAGCATCCAGCTGTTTTCGGCGCCAAAACGCATGGGCCTGGAAGACGCCTACACTGTACTGGCGGGCTGGATGGAACTGGCGGACAAGGGCGCCGAGCTCGCGGAGTAAGCTCATTTACACAAACTGCGGGCAAAAAAAACCCCGGACTTCTTATGGGGAGGGGGAAGTTCCGGGGTTCAAGTTCCGGACCGCTAGGGCGGGGTCCAGATATCTGCCAACACTTAACACAACATTAGGAGCATCGAAGGGCTTCACCACCCATTCAGTAACTCTGAGTGGCGATTCAGGCGATTAGTTCAGAATTTTTTAAAAAGCCTTTGGAATAGGCCTTCGGATTTTCCGAACTATAGAGCCCTTCGGTCTTTCTGCCGCGGCACTATGCCGCAGCAGAAAACGCCTTTTCAGACGGCTCAGTGAGCCTCATCCCAGTTATTTCCTACACCAACCTCGACCAACAGCGGCACATCAAGCTTCGCTGCGTCGCTCATATGCGCGCGAATTTCATCGCGGACCTGGTCGACCAAATCCTCACGCACTTCCAGAACCAGTTCATCGTGCACCTGCAGGATGACTTTGGCGTCGAGGCCTGAGGCTGTCAGCCAGCTATCCACGGCAATCATGGCTTTCTTGATGATGTCCGCCGCGGTGCCTTGCATCGGGGCGTTGATCGCCGTGCGTTCGGCACCTTTGCGCAGGGCCGGGTTTTTCGCGTTGATTTCCGGCAGGTACAGGCGACGACCGAAGATGGTTTCGACGAAACCTTGTTCAGCGGCCTGGGCGCGGGTGCGCTCCATGTATTCCAGCACGCCTGGGTAACGGGCGAAGTAACGGTCGATGTAGGCCTGGGATTGCTTGCGATCAACACCAATCTGTTTGGCCAGGCCAAACGCGCTCATGCCGTAGATCAAACCGAAGTTGATCGCCTTGGCACTGCGCCGTTGGTCAGTGGTGACGTCTGCCAGTTCAACCCCGAAGACTTCGGCAGCGGTGGCTTTGTGCACGTCCAGATCGTTGCGGAACGCGTGCAGCAACCCTTCGTCCTTGGCCAGGTGAGCCATGATCCGCAGTTCGATTTGCGAGTAGTCCGCTGCCAGCAACTTGTAGCCTTTTGGCGCGACGAATGCCTGACGAATCCGACGCCCTTCAGCGGTGCGGATCGGAATGTTCTGCAGGTTTGGATCACTGGACGACAAACGCCCGGTCGCCGCGACAGCCTGATGATAAGAGGTATGAATTCGCCCGGTGCGCGGGTTGATCTGCTCTGGCAGGCGATCGGTGTAGGTGCTTTTCAGCTTGCTCATCGAGCGGTACTGCATCAGCACTTTTGGCAGCGGGAAGTCCTGTTCAGCCAGTTCGGCCAGCACGGCTTCGGCGGTGGACGCCTGGCCCTTGGCGGTTTTGCTGAGGATCGGCAGGCCGAGTTTTTCGTACAGGATCACGCCCAATTGCTTCGGCGAGCCGAGGTTGAATTCTTCTCCGGCGATGGCGAACGCCTCACGCTCGAGGGCGACCATTTTCTCGCCCAGCTCAACGCTCTGAATGCCCAGCAGGTTGGCATCGACCAGCGCGCCTTGGCGTTCGATCCGTGCCAGAACCGGCACCAGCGGCATTTCGATTTCGCTCAGGACCTTGCTCAGGCTCGGGATGGCATCGAGCTTTTCCAGCAGGGTTTGATGCAGGCGCAGCGTCACGTCGGCGTCTTCGGCGGCGTAAGGCCCGGCCAGTTCCAGGGAGATCTGGTCAAATGTCAGCTGTTTGGCACCCTTGCCGGCGATGTCCTGAAAACTGGTAGTGGTGTGGTTCAGGTACTTGAGCGCCAGGCTGTCCATGTCGTGACGGGTTGCGGTGGAGTCCAGCACGTAGGATTCGAGCATCGTGTCGAAGGCGACGCCTTGGACGGTGATGCCGCAGCTCTGATCGCCACCGATGGCGCAGTTGGCCAGAATGTTCATGTCGAACTTGGCGTGCTGGCCAACCTTGAGTTTGCTCGGGTCTTCCAGGATGGGCTTCAACGCGCGCAGCACGGTGTCGCGATCGAGTTGATCCGGCACGCCCATGTAGGAATGGGTCAGCGGGATGTAGGCCGCTTCGTTGGCTTGTACAGCAAAAGACAGGCCCACCAGTTGCGCCTGCTGCGCATCGATGCCAGTGGTTTCGGTATCGAAGGCAATTAGCTTGGCGTCTCTGAGCTTCTTCAGCCACAGGTCGAAATCAGCCTGGGTGAGGATGGTGGTGTACTTGAGTTCGGTGTCGACAGCCGCTTCTTCAGCCACCGGAGCGACGACTTCCTGACCCGAACGCTTGGCGTCGCGCTGGTTCTCTTCGAACCAGCTCTTGAACTCCAGCAGGGTATAGAGCTCGGCGAGTTTGTCGTGATCCGGCTTGCCCATTTGCAGGTCGTCGAGGCCGATATCCAGTGGCACGTCGATCTTGATGGTTGCCAATTGATAGGAGAGAAACGCCATCTCCTTGTGCTCTTCGAGCTTGGCCGGCAGGGTTTTGGCCCCGCGAATCGGCAGGGTCGGGACGATGTCGAGCTGCGCATAGAGCTCGGTCAGGCCACCGTTGACGCCGACCAACAGGCCGGAAGCGGTCTTCGGACCAATGCCCGGAACGCCCGGAATGTTGTCGGAAGAATCGCCCATGAGTGCCAGGTAATCGATGATCTGCTCGGGAGCGACGCCGAATTTCTCCTTCACGCCCTCCACGTCCAGCGCGCTACCGGTCATGGTGTTGACCAAGGTAATGTGGCCGTCGACCAGCTGCGCCATGTCCTTGTCGCCGGTGGAGATCACCACCGGACGGTCGGCCGCCGCACTGCTGCGGGCCAGGGTGCCGATCACGTCATCGGCTTCGACGCCTTCGACGCACAGGAGCGGGAAGCCCAGGGCGATCACGCTCTGGTGCAGCGGCTCGATCTGAACACGCATGTCGTCGGGCATGCTCGGGCGGTTGGCCTTGTATTCGGCAAACATTTCGTCCCGGAATGTCCCGCCCTTGGCGTCGAACACCACGGCGAACGGACTGTCCGGGTACTGCTTGCGCAGACTCTTGAGCATGTTCAGCACGCCTTTGACCGCACCGGTCGGCAGACCTTTGGAGGTGGTCAGCGGCGGAAGGGCGTGAAAGGCGCGGTACAGGTAAGAAGAACCGTCCACCAGGACGAGGGGGGCTTGGCTCATGAGCAGGATCAACCTTTTCGGCGGGTCCGGCGCTAGAATAGCGGGACCGTTGACGACAAAGGGACAAGGTTATCATGCGCACACTAAATCGCTTGCTGCTGGCTGGCCTGTTTGCAATCGCTCCAATAGCCGTCATGGCGGCGGACGATGCACCGTCGTCAGACCCGGACGTCACCATTCGCACGGAAGGGGATAAAACCATCCAGGAGTACCGTCAAAACGGTTTCCTGTATGCGATCAAGGTCACACCGAAGGGCGCCCCGCCGTATTTTCTGGTGCGCGCGGACGGGACCGATGCAAACTTCATCCGCTCGGATCAGCCGGATATGCTGATTCCGTCGTGGAAGATCTTTGAGTGGAAGTAGTTTCTTAATTTCAATCGGCGCTGGCTCAAGCAGCGGCGCCCGTACTGGCAGTTCAAACATGTCTGTGTTCACCCCGCTGGCTCGGCCCGAGCTGGAAACCTTTCTCGCCCCTTACGGGCTCGGCCGCCTGCTTGATTTCCAGGGGATTGCCGCTGGTAGCGAAAACACCAATTTCTTCATCAGCCTGGAGCAGGGCGAATTTGTCCTGACCCTGATTGAGCGTGGCCCGGTTCAGGAAATGCCGTTCTTCATAGAACTGCTCGACGTGCTACACGACGCTGACCTGCCAGTGCCTTATGCCTTGCGCACCACCGACGGCGTCGCCTTGCGCGAACTGGCCGGCAAACCTGCGCTGTTGCAGCCACGTCTGGCCGGCAAGCACATCAAGGAAGCCAATGCGCAGCATTGCGCTCAGGTGGGCGAGTTGCTCGGTCATCTGCACCTTGCGACCCAGGCCAACATGATCAAGCGCAAGACCGATCGCGGCCTGGACTGGATGCTGGAAGAGGGCACGCAGTTGCTGTCGCACCTCAATGCCGAACAAAGCGATCTGCTGCAACGGGCGCTGGACGAAATCACACAGCAGAAGACGAAAATTCTGGCGCTGCCACGAGCCAATATCCACGCCGACCTGTTCCGCGATAACGCGATGTTCGAAGGCACGCACCTGACCGGGTTGATCGACTTCTACAACGCGTGTTCGGGGCCGATGCTCTACGACGTGGCGATTGCCTTGAACGACTGGTGTTCGGACGAGAGCGGGTTGATCGACGGGCCGCGGGCGAGGGCGTTGCTTGGCGCTTATGCAGCGCTGCGACCGTTCACAGCGGCCGAGGCGGAGTTGTGGCCGACCATGTTGCGGGTGGCGTGTGTGCGGTTCTGGTTGTCGCGGTTGATCGCCGCCGAGTCGTTTGCCGGGCAGGACGTGCTGATTCACGATCCGATGGAGTTTCAGCAGCGTCTGGCGCAGCGGCAACACGTCAGTACTCATTTGCCTTTCGCGCTCTAAAAGCTTCGCGAGCAGGCTCGCTCCCACAGGGGATCTTTAGTGGACACAAATCTGTGTTCGCATTGATCAATGTGGGAGCGAGCCTGCTCGCGAATGGAGCGACACAAATGTCCGGGTTACAACGACTCCAGGCATCCCGCCAAATCATTCCCCAACTTCTCCAGCACCTGCTCATACCCCTGAGCGGTCGCTGGTGTGTACCCGCCTAGTGCGTCCAGTTCCGCCAGCTTCACCGGCAGACCGGCTACCAGGGTTTCCGCCAGGCGCGGACGCAGCGGCGGTTCGCTGAATACGCAGGTTTTGCCGACTTCCTGCAAGCGAGTGCGCATCGCCGCGACGTGCTGGGCGCCGGGCTGGACCTCGGCGGCGACGCTGAATACGCCGGCGTGCTTGAGGCCGTAGGCGTCTTCAAAGTAGTCGAAGGCCTCGTGGAACACGAAGTACGGTTTGCCCGCGATGCCGGCCAGACGCGCCTTCAAGCGAAGATCCATGGCATCCAGACGCTCATCGAACGCCTTGAGGTTGCTCTGATAACGCGCGGCATTGGCTGGATCGGCTGCGCTCAGGTCTGCGGCCATTTTTGTGGCGATGACGCGGGCGTTGACCGGCGAAAGCCACAAGTGCGCGTCCACGCTACCGGGGCGGTGATCGTGATCATGTTCGTCGGCTTCTTCAGTGTGAGAGGAGCTATCTTCGGCGAAATGGCGCAGTTTCAGCCCCGGCAAATCCTGCACCGCAACGCTGGGCAGCGTACGCCCATTGAGCACGCGAGGCAGGAAGCCTTCCATGCTCGGACCGATCCAGTACACCAGATCCACCGATTGCACCTTCCGTACGTCGGAGGGGCGCAAGGCATAGTTATGAGGCGAGGCCCCGGGCGGCAGCAAGACTTCCGGAATCGCCACGCCGTCCTGCACCGCAGCGGCGATCAGCTGCAGAGGCTTGATACTGGTGAGGACTTTGACTTCGGCGTGAGCTGAACTGATCAGTAGAAAACTTGCGACAAATGCGACAAAGATAGAAAAAAGTCGGGACACGATGACCACTCGAAGAGGCGAGAACGGGTAACATAATAACGTCTCTCACAAAACTCGTCGCGCTCATGCCTAAAACACCGATTGCCAGCCGTCCCCACGACCACTCTCATTGCGTTCATAGCGCATTGTCAGAGGCTGATGCCTTGTGCGCACGTCAAGGCCTGCGCCTGACCGCCTTGCGCCGGCGGGTGCTGGAACTGGTATGGCAAAGCCACAAACCGTTGGGTGCCTACGACATTCTCGCGGTGCTCAGCGAGCAGGACGGCCGCCGTGCGGCGCCGCCGACCGTGTACCGTGCGCTGGATTTCCTGCTGGAAAACGGCCTGGTGCACCGCATCTCCTCTTTGAACGCCTTCGTCGGCTGTAATCACCCGGAGCACGCGCACCAAGGCCAGTTCCTGATTTGCCGCGAATGCCACGCCGCCATCGAGCTCGAACAGAAATCCATCAGTGACGCGATCATCAATAGCGCCAAGGACGTCGGATTTGTCGTCGAGGGCCAGACCGTTGAAGTGGTCGGCCTCTGCTCGGGTTGCCAGGGGGTTTGATGAGCAACGCGCTGATTCGCCTCGAGCAGGTTGCCGTCACCTTTGCCGGGCAAAACGTGCTGGATAACATCGAGCTGAGTGTCGAACCGGGGCAGATCGTCACCCTGATCGGCCCTAACGGCGCCGGTAAGACCACGCTGGTGCGCGCTGTACTCGGTCTGTTGAAACCGGACAGCGGCAGCGTGTGGCGCAAGCCGAAACTGCGGGTTGGTTACATGCCGCAAAAACTTCACGTCGATCCGACGCTGCCGCTGTCGGTGCTGCGCTTCTTGCGTCTGGTGCCGGGCGTGGACCGCGCCATGGCCTTGGCGGCACTCAAGGAAGTCGGCGCCGAACAGGTGATCGACAGCCCGGTGCAAAGTGTTTCCGGTGGCGAAATGCAGCGGGTGCTGCTGGCCCGGGCATTGCTGCGTGAACCGGAACTGCTGGTGCTCGACGAACCTGTGCAAGGCGTCGATGTGGCCGGTCAAGCCGAACTCTACAGCCTGATCACACGATTGCGCGACCGCCACGGTTGCGGCGTGCTGATGGTGTCCCACGACCTGCATCTGGTGATGAGCACCACCGACCAGGTGGTCTGCCTCAACCGTCACGTCTGCTGCTCCGGGCACCCTGAGCAGGTCAGCGGTGATCCGGCTTTCGTCGAGCTGTTCGGAAAGAACGCACAAAGCCTGGCGATTTATCACCACCATCATGACCACGCCCATGACTTGCATGGCTCGGTGGTCAGCGCGGCCCCGTCGGCCCCTACCCACGTTCACGGAGATGGCTGCAAGCATGGCTGATTTTCTGCTCTACGCCCTGCTTGCAGGTCTGGCCCTGGCATTGGTCGCGGGCCCGCTGGGTTCGTTCGTGGTCTGGCGACGCATGGCCTATTTCGGCGACACCCTTTCGCATGCCGCGCTGCTCGGCGTGGCGCTGGGTTTTTTGCTGGATGTCAGCCCGACCGTTGCGGTCACCGTCGGCTGCCTGCTGTTGGCGGTGTTGCTGGTGACCTTGCAACAGCGCCAACCGCTGGCGTCCGACACGCTGTTGGGAATTCTCGCACCGAGCACGCTCTCTTTGGGTCTGGTCGTACTAAGCTTCATGCACGAAGTGCGGATCGACCTGATGGCTTATCTGTTCGGCGACTTGCTGGCGATCAGCCCGACCGATCTGGCCTGGATACTCGGCGGCAGCGCGGCCGTTCTGGCTTTGTTGGTGGCGTTGTGGCGGCCAATGCTGGCAATCACGGTGCATGAAGAGTTGGCAAGGGTTGAAGGGCTGCCGGTGGCGGCGTTGCGCTTGACCCTGATGTTGCTGATCGCTGTGGTGATCGCGGTGGCGATGAAAATCGTCGGTGTGTTGCTGATTACGTCTTTGCTGATCATCCCGGCGGCTGCGGCACAACGTCACGCCCGCTCACCGGAGCAGATGGCACTGGGCGCGAGCCTGCTGGGTATGCTCGCGGTCTGTGGCGGGCTGGCGCTGTCGTGGTTCAAGGACACCCCGGCGGGCCCATCGATTGTTGTGACGGCCGCCGCACTGTTTTTGCTGAGTTTTGTCCTGCCCCGTCGAGGGGTGTAGACTTGCTCGTTTTTTGCGCAAATAGAGAGTCGCAGGAATGAAGCCGTTCCCCTCACGTTATCTGCTCCTTGTCGCATTTTCGCTGCTACTGGGCGCTTGTCAAAGCACGCCACCGCCGGCCACCGAGGCTACCGGTGCACGGGCCACGGCCATCGCACAGCTGCAACAAAGCCTGGCCAGCAGCGAACTGGCGACTGCCGAAGATCAACTGGCTGCCTTGCAGGCCGAGTCGCCCAACGATCAATCCCTTGAGCAATACCAGCGGCAACTGGCCGAAGCCTATCTGCGCCGCAGCCAGATCGTGTTGCAAAAAGGCGATGTGAATGCCGCTGCGACTGCGCTGAGCCGCGCCCGGGCGTTGATGCCCAAGGCTCCGGCGCTGACCGGTGGGGTCAACAACGCCATCGTTGATGCTCGCAAAGCTGAACTGGATAGAGCCGAAGCTGCGCTCATGGCTGCTGAAGCCAAGCCACAGGCCAAGGTCATTGATCCGACGGCTGAAAGCACCACGGTTGCGTTGAACCTGACTGATATGTCCAAGCTTCGTCGTCAACTGGATGCGATCGCCGCCGATGTGGTGAATTACCAGTGCGACGTGAGCATTCAGGCGCCACGCACCCAGGACTTCCCTTGGTTGACCACGTTGCTGACAAAGCGGGTGAAGAAACTCGATGCGGATTTTGATCTAAATCTGGAGAAGCAGATTCTGCGCAACGTGCCTGCGCAGATGGTTTTGAGCCCTCGCAAGCCTTAAAAAGCATCGCGGGCAAGCCATGCTCCTACAGGGTCGGTGACGTTCATTGATTATGTGAACGACTTAAAACCTGTAGGAGCATGGCTTGCCCGCGATGGCGTCCTCTCTATCTACACAAAACCTTAAGCCGGAATCGCCTTGGCCTTAGGCTCCCTGTCCCACACCCGATGCTGCCCGATCGCGGCAAAAAACGGTTTGATCACACCCGCATCCGCCCCCACGATCAACCCTGCATCAGCCTCCAGTTTCAACACATCCAGCAACTGTTTGGCCTCGCCCTGCAGCGCAATTGCCTTCAAGTGCTTGTACGCCTCCAACAGGTAATGCAGCGCCACACCGTCGGTGCTCAACGCATTGATCGACGCCGCGCCACCGGGCACAAACACCGCATCGAACGCCACCGAAGGCAAGCCTTCCATTGATGCATCGACCGGCAGCGTCTTGCCATCGACGGTGGTCACTGGAGCAGACGTCGGGCCGAGCAGTTTGGCGTGCGCACCTTCGGCCTTTAGCGCGGTCTTCATGGCATCAATCGCTGCGCCATCGACGCCATTGGCTGCCAGGATTGCTACTTTGCGGGTTTTGATATTCGCCGGCAGCAAATTGGCCTGACTCAAGGCCGGCGAGCGGTCCGGAGTGGTATTGGGTACTTCGACCGTCCCGGCTATGGGTGCTGGCAACCCCAGGTTCTGCGCCACGCGTTTAGCCAGTTCCAGATCGATGTTGGCCAGAATCTCATTCACCTGGCGGGCGCGGATAAACTCCCGCTCAACCTTGCCCAGCTCGAAACTGTAAGCCGAGATGATGTGCTCCTGCTCGTGCTTGCTCATGCTGTGGAAAAACAGTCGCGCCTGGGAAAAGTGGTCGCTGAAGGATTCGCTGCGCTGACGGATCTTGTTGGCGTCAATGCGCTCTGGATAACTTTCAAAGCCACCATCCTGGGCTGCCGGCGGCGTTTCTTTCGGCCAGCCGCTATCAATGGAGTTCGGCTCGTAGGACGCGCGACCCTTGTCGATGGTGGTGCGATGCAGCGCATCCCGTTGACCATTATGGAACGGTGCCACCGGGCGGTTGATCGGGATCTCGTGAAAGTTCGGCCCGCCAAGTCGGCTGAGCTGCGTATCGGTGTAGGAAAACAGTCGACCTTGTAGCAATGGATCGTTGGAAAAGTCGATCCCCGGCACGATATGCCCAGGGCAGAAGGCGACTTGTTCGGTTTCGGCGAAGAAGTTGTCGGGGTTGCGGTTGAGGGTCATTTTGCCCAACGGGGTGATCGGCACCAGTTCTTCCGGGATCAGCTTGGTCGGGTCGAGGATGTCGAAGTCGAATTTATGTTCGTTCTCCTCCTCGATGATCTGTACCCCCAGTTCCCACTCCGGGTAGTCGCCCATTTCGATCGATTCCCAGAGATCGCGACGGTGGAAATCCGTGTCTTTACCGGCGAGTTTCTGCGCTTCATCCCACACCAGCGAACAGGTCCCGGCCGTGGGGCGCCAGTGGAACTTGACGAAGCGCGATTTACCTTCGGCGTTGATCAGGCGGAAAGTGTGTACGCCGAAGCCTTGCATGCTGCGCAGGCTTTTCGGGATCGCCCGGTCGGACATCGCCCAGATAACCATGTGCGCTGATTCGGGTTGCAGGGAGACGAAGTCCCAGAACGTGTCATGGGCCGAACCGCCAGTCGGTATCTCATTGTGCGGTTCGGGTTTTACCGCATGCACGAAGTCGGGGAACTTGATCGCATCCTGAATGAAGAACACCGGCATGTTGTTGCCCACCAGGTCGAAGTTGCCTTCGTCGGTGAAAAACTTCACCGCGAAACCTCGTACGTCCCGCACGGTATCGCCCGACCCGCGAGGGCCCTGCACCGTGGAGAAGCGGACGAAGACCGGGGTTTTTTTGCTTGGGTCTTGCAGGAATCCGGCCTTGGTCAGCACGGAATGGGTTTCATAGCTCTGAAAGTAGCCGTGAGCACCAGTGCCGCGGGCGTGGACGATGCGCTCAGGAATGCGTTCATGGTCAAAGTGCGTGATCTTTTCACGCATGATGAAATCTTCCAGCAACGATGGCCCGCGGGCGCCGGCTTTCAACGTGTTCTGGTTGTCCGAGACTTTCACGCCCTGGTTGGTACGCAGGGCCTGTTCTGTGGCGTCGGAGCGAAATTGCTCCAGGCTGTCGAGCTTGGTATTGGTGTTACCGCGGTCCGGGGTATCGGTTCCGGCCAGTGCGCTTTTGGTTGCGGCAGGCTTTTTAGTACTCATCAGACAAAACTCCTCGTTGCGATTCCCGCCGTAGCCAGGACTCTTGAGCAATACCCTTGGCAAGGGCCGAGGGCGTTTTCGAGTTGCCTAATTAGTGACTGATGACGATTTGCGCCGTTCCTTTTTTCTAACCTTTGATCGCGTTATTGCCAAATGGAAGGTTGAATGCGGAATAAATGCTAATAACCTCTATACGGACAGGCTAAAATGCGCGCCCGGCTAACCGCTGATCCTTTTCCAACGCGCCCCACAAGGTTCGCTACGTGATCGAGTTTCAAAACGTCCACAAAACTTACCGCGTCGCCGGTAAGGATGTTCCCGCGCTGCATCCGACCAGTCTGACGATTGAGAACGGTCAGGTCTTCGGTCTGATCGGCCATTCCGGTGCGGGAAAAAGTACCCTGCTGCGTCTGATCAATCGCCTGGAAGAGTCCAGTGGCGGCAAGATATTCGTCGACGGCGAAGAAGTCACCGCGCTCGACGCCAACAGCCTGCGGCGCTTCCGTCAGCAAGTCGGGATGATTTTCCAGCACTTCAACTTGCTGGCCTCCAAGACCGTGGCCGACAACGTCGCGCTGCCACTGACCCTGGCCGGTGAACTGTCGCGCAGCGAGATCGACCGACGTGTGGCCGAATTGCTCAAGCGGGTCGGCCTGTCCGACCACGCCAAGAAGTACCCGGCACAGTTGTCCGGTGGCCAGAAACAGCGCGTCGGCATTGCCCGCGCCCTGGCGACCAAGCCGAAAATCCTGCTGTGCGACGAAGCCACCAGCGCGCTGGACCCGCAGACCACCGCGTCGGTCCTGCAATTGCTGGCCGAGATCAATCGCGAGCTGAAGCTGACCATCGTCTTGATCACCCACGAGATGGACGTGATCCGCCGGGTTTGCGATCAGGTCGCGGTGATGGACGCTGGCATGATCGTCGAGCAAGGTTCGGTGGCCGAGGTGTTCCTGCATCCGAAGCACCCGACCACCAAGCGCTTCGTGCAAGAAGACGAGCAGATCGACGAAAGCGAACAGCGCGACGACTTCGCTCATGTGCCCGGCCGCATCGTGCGTCTGACCTTCCAGGGCGAAGCGACCTACGCACCGCTACTGGGCACCGTCGCTCGCGAAACGGGTGTGGACTACAGCATCCTGGCCGGTCGTATCGACCGCATTAAAGACGTGCCCTACGGGCAGTTGACCCTTGCCGTTACCGGTGGCGACATGGAAGCGGCGTTCGCCCGCTTCACCGCAGCTGACGTTCACATGGAGGTCCTGCGCTAATGGAAGTCCTGGCAAGTTTCTTCGTCAATATCGACTGGTACGAAATCTGGCTGGCCACCGGCGATACCTTTCTGATGCTCTTCGGTTCGCTGTTGTTCACCGTTTTGCTCGGCCTGCCCCTGGGCGTGCTGTTGTTTCTCTGCAGCCCGCGTCAGTTGCTGGAAGCCAAAGGCGTCTACGCGATGCTGTCGCTGATGGTGAACATCCTGCGTTCGCTGCCGTTCATCATTCTGCTGATTGTGATGATTCCGTTCACCGTGTTGATCACCGGTACATCCCTCGGTGTCGCCGGTGCGATTCCGCCGCTGGTGGTGGGTGCTACGCCATTCTTCGCGCGACTGGTGGAAACCGCCCTGCGTGAAGTGGATCGCGGCATCATCGAGGCGACCCAGGCCATGGGCGCGACGACACGGCAGATCATCACCAATGCCTTGCTGCCGGAAGCCCGCCCGGGCATCTTCGCGGCGATTACAGTGACAGCCATTACACTGGTGTCCTACACGGCGATGGCGGGTGTGGTCGGCGCGGGTGGTTTGGGCGACCTGGCGATCCGTTTCGGTTACCAGCGTTTCCAGCCTGATGTGATGGTCGTGACGGTGATGTTGCTGCTGGTGATCGTTCAGGTTCTGCAAACCGTTGGCGACAAGTTGGTTGTGCATTTTTCCAGAAAATAAAGCGTTCACGTCAATAAGTCATGAGCCGGCCATTCGCTGGCAGGCGCCGGAGACCGGCGCCGCACAAGGAGTTAGCTGAATGAAAAAACTACTCGTCGCGTTCGCAGCCGTTGCAGCGTTCTCTGCTCAGGCCAATGAAACCCTGACCGT
The DNA here is from genome assembly GCF_054897865.1 of Pseudomonas sp. LS2P72. Classification (NCBI taxonomy): domain Bacteria; kingdom Pseudomonadati; phylum Pseudomonadota; class Gammaproteobacteria; order Pseudomonadales; family Pseudomonadaceae; genus Pseudomonas; species Pseudomonas sp. LS2P72. The sequence continues at coordinate 471,042 of NZ_CM142708.1, read as the reverse complement.
CGCGGCCACCCCGGTTCCTCACGCAGAAATCCTCGAATTCGTGAAGCCGGCCCTGGCCAAAGAAGGCGTGGACCTGAAGGTCAAAGTCTTCACCGACTACATCCAGCCGAACGTGCAGGTGGCCGAGAAACGTCTGGACGCCAACTTCTTCCAGCACCAACCGTACCTCGATGAATTCAACAAGGCCAAGGGCACTAACCTGGTGGCCGTTGCCGGTGTGCACCTGGAACCGCTGGGCGCTTACTCCAGCAAGTACAAAGCACTGACCGAGTTGCCCGGCGGCGCCAACGTGGTTATCCCGAACGACGCCACCAACGGCGGCCGTGCGCTGTTGCTGCTGGCGAAGGCTGGCCTGATCAAGTTGAAGGATTCGAACAACATCCTCGCGACCATCAAGGACATCACCGAGAACACCAAGGACCTGAAGTTCCGTGAACTGGAAGCCGCGACCATCCCGCGCGTGCTGACCCAGGTCGACCTGGCGCTGATCAACACCAACTACGCGCTGGAAGCCAAGCTTGATCCGTCCAAGGACGCGCTGGTCATCGAAGGCAACGACTCGCCTTACGTGAACATCCTCGTTGCCCGTCCAGACGACAAGGACACCGAAGCGATGAAGAAGCTGATTGCTGCCCTGCACAGCCCGGAAGTGAAAGCCTTCATCCTCGAGAAGTACAAAGGCGCGGTATTGCCGGCGTTCTGATCTGACAGCAATAAAAAAAACGGGGACGCATTGATTGCGTCCCCGTTTTTTTATGCCTGGAATACGGACCACTGTGGGAGCGAGCCTGCTCGCGATTGCGGTGGGTCAGTCAACTTAGATGTCAGGTGTGATGGCCCCATCGCGAGCAGGCTCGCTCCCACAAGGGTTATGCGGTGTTTACTTATTCGCGCTTGAGCATCACCGGCAACTGTGCCACCAGTTTCACGTTGTTCAATGGCGCCCGAATGAACCCTCGCTGCGTACCGTCCGGTCCGATCACCGCCAGGTTGCCGCTGTGGTCGACGGTGTAGTTCGGCTTGCTGGTGTCCGCCGGAATGAACGGAATACTCACCGCGTTAGCCAGTTTCTGAATGTCTTCCACCGACGAAGCCGTCAGCCCTTGGAACTGCGGATCGAAGTAGCCCAGGTACTGCTTGAGCTGTTGGGGCGTGTCGCGATTCGGGTCGACGCTGACCAGAATGATCTGCAACTTGGCCACAGCCTCTGGCGGCAGTTCGCTTTTGATCTGGCGCAACTGGGCGAGGGTGGTCGGGCAGATGTCCGGGCAGAAGGTGTAGCCGAAGAACAGCAGCGACCATTTGTCTTTCAGCTCGTTGACCGCCACTGGTTTGCCGTCCTGGTCGGTCATTGTCACGGCCGGCAGGTTGCGACTTTGCGGTAGCAGAATGATCCCGGCATCGATCAGAGCGGTCGGGTCTCCCTGGCCTTTTCCGGACAGCACTTTGTTGATGGTCAGGCCCAGGACCAGCGCGATCAGGGCAACGAGGATGAAGATGGTTTTCTGGGTTCGAGTCATAGGTTCAACAGTAAGTAGTGGTCTACGAGCAGCGCGATAAACAGCAGGAACAAGTAATAAATAGAGTACTTGAACGTGTTGATCGCCGCGTGCGGCCGAGTGCCACGGTACAGCACGATGGCCCATTGCAGAAACCTCGCGCCAAGTCCCAGCGCGCAAATCAGGTAGAGCACGCCGCTCATGTGGATCACGTACGGCATCAGGCTCACGGCCAGCAGCGCGAAGGTATAAAGCAGGATATGAACTTTGGTGTAGTGCTCGCCATGGGTCACCGGCAGCATCGGGATGTCAGCCTTGGCGTATTCCTCTTTGCGGTGAATGGCCAGCGCCCAGAAGTGCGGCGGGGTCCAGGCGAAGATGATCAGCACCAGCAACAGTGGTTCGGCGCTGACGTGGCCGGTGGCGGCGGTCCAGCCGAGCAGCGGCGGGGCGGCGCCGGCCAGTCCGCCGATGACGATATTTTGCGGCGTCGCGCGTTTCAGGAAACCGGTGTAGACCAGCGCATAGCCGAGCAGCGAGGCCAGGGTCAGCCATGCGGTCAGCGGATTGGTGAAGGCCAGCAGTATGGCTTGCCCAAGCACCGCCAATACCAAGGCAAATGTCAGCGCGGCCGCTGGCGATACTCGGCCTTCGGCCAAGGGACGTTTGTGCGTGCGGGCCATCACCGCATCGATGCGTCGGTCCACCACATGATTAACGGCTGCCGCACCACCGGCACACAAGGCGATCCCCAGATTGCCGAACACCAGCACCGTCCACGGCACCCCGGCGCGGGTCGCGAGGAACATGCCGACCAGCGAGGTGATGAGCATCAGCACCACCACTTTCGGCTTGGTCAGCTCCAGGTAGTCACGCCAGATCGCCTGACTGTGACGTGCGCCGATCAGAGTCGCCATGGCATCTCTCCTTTTATTGTTATGGGCCCGGCTGAGTGTTTACGCGGGCTGAACCGCCAGCGTGCAGGGGGTTGCTGCTTGACCCGAACCAGACTGGTTCGCGCGTGATAATTGACCAGCACCATCGTCAGCAACAGTGCTGCGCCGCCCGCGTTATGCGCGACGGCCACTGGCAGTGGCAGGTGAAACAGCACATTGCTGATGCCGAGGGTGATTTGCGCGGCGAGTGCGATCAGCACCATCCCGGCCAGGCGCGTCATGCCGACGACTTTCAGTTGCCACGCCAACCCGAGCAGTACCAGGGTCACCAGCAAAGCGCCGATGCGGTGAGTCAGATGAATCGCGGTACGGGCATCGCTGTCCAGTTGCCCGCCGAGGTAATTGGGGCCGATGTGTTGGGTCAGGTGAAAGCCGTTGGCGAAGTCCGCGGGCGGCAGCCATTGCCCATGACAGGTCGGGAAGTCGATACAGGCCACCGCCGCGTAGTTGGAACTGACCCAACCACCCAAGGCAATTTGCAGAATCACCAGCAGCAACCCGGCGGTCGCCCAGTACTGCAAACGCCGTGGTACGGTCAGCGCCGGCAACACGCCGGACAATCGCAACGTCAGCAAAAACAGCAGGCTCAACGTCGCAAAGCCGCCGAGCAAATGCCCGGTGACCACTTGCGGCCAGAGCTTGAGCGTCACCGTCCACATGCCAAATGCCGCTTGGGCAATCACCACTGCCAGCAAAAACAACGGCAACTTCACTGGCTGCCCCGGGTGACGACGATGAACCCATGCGCGGCCGGCCAATACCGAGATCAGCAGCCCCAGCGCGCCGGCGAAGTAGCGGTGAACCATCTCGTTCCAGCCCTTATGGGCTTCGACGGGAGCGTCGGGAAAATGCAGTTCGGCATGGGCCAATTGAACTTCGCTTTGCGGCACGCTGATAAAGCCATAGCAACCCGGCCAGTCCGGGCAACCGAGCCCGGCGTGAGTCAGGCGGGTGTAGGCGCCGAGCAACACCACAATCAGTGCCAGCAAGGTGGCAAACAGCGCGAGGCGAAATCCAGGTTTGGCCATGACGATGCCCTTATCCGATGTTCGACAGTTTCAGCAAATGGCGCAGGTCGTTGAGCAGATCCTTACCCTTCACCGTCGGGTCGTAGCGCAGCACCAGATTGCCATGCGGATCGATGATCCACAGCTGTGGCACTGACTGGTCGCCGGCGGTCTTATGGAAGTCGGTCAAATTCAGTGGATAATGCTGCAATTGAGGATACTCGCGCGTCAGCTTGGCGTCGTATTCGCTGCTCAGCGGTTGTGCCGCGGCCAAGGCATGACTGGCGCGCCCGGCATCACGGCCGAGGCCGATCTGGATCTGCCGCGCCAGGTACACCAGTTGCTGGCAGTCCACCGAGCAATCCTTGGGCGCGGTCACCAGTATCTGCCAACGATCCTCCTGCGCCTGCACGCCGAGGTCGGCGCGGGTCTGGCCGTTGCCGATCAGTTCGCCGTGATAGCTGCGACCTTCCGGCACCCAGAACTGCAATTTGTACATGCCGGTGGCGAGGATCATCGGACCGATCACCCCAAGCAGGATCAGCAGCAACTGCAAGCGACCCTTGCGCCGACTCGCGGGCGTTTTCGCCTCAGACATGCTGGGTGGATTCATGGCCGCTCCCATGGTGTTTCTCCTTTGCGTTGTGCCAGCCGAGATAGAGATAGAGGCCGAACAGGGCGATCGACATGGCGAACCACTGCACGGCATAAGCCAGGTGTTTTTCCGGTCCCATGGCGACTACCGGCCAGTCAGCCTGGTAAGTCGCGGGACCGCTTTCTGCGCGTAATTCGTAGGCAAAACCTTCGCGATCCAGCGTCGTCCAGAGCCTGGCCGGTTCGACCGCGGTGATCAGTTGCGGCCAGGTCGTGGTGTTCGGGTCGGCGTGCAACTGGAAAGTGGCGCCGGGGGAGACGTAGACCCAGGCAACGAGGCTCAAGGCCTGAGCCGGTGTGGTGAATTGCGGTGGGGTGCGGCGATCCGGCCACGGCAGCCAGCCGCGATTGACCAGCAGCCAGAGCCCGGTCGCCTGATCCTGAAATGGTTGCAGCAGTTCGACGCCAACCTTGCCGTCGCGCTGACGGTTATCCAGCAACAGGCTGTGTGCGGCATCGAACTGGCCGTGCAGGTGAACCCGGCGGAAGGCCGGATCTGCGGTGTGTTGCAGCTCGGTGCTGGCCATCGGCTCAGCGGCACGGCGCTCGGTGTAGCTTTGCAGCAGCGCGCTTTTCTCTGCGCCCCGGCTCAATTGCCAGAACCCGAGTGACACCAGCATGGGCAACAACATCGCGACCACCAGGGTCGGCACGATGCCCGGCCGGAAACGCTTCATGGCGTCGCCAGAAAGTCGCTAGTCGCGATAGCTATACTCAAGTGCATCGCCTTTCCCCCCGGAGTCTCACCATGCTCAAAGCAGCCATCGTCCTGATGCTGATTGCCACGGTTGTCAGCCTGTTCAGCGGCCTGTTTTTTCTGGTCAAGGACGACAGCAGCTCAAACCGCCTCGTCATTGCCTTGAGTGTTCGTGTTGCGCTGGCCGCCATTACCGTCGGCTTGATTGCCTGGGGATTTTTCAGCGGCCAGTTGGTGTCGCACGTGCCCTGGTAGCTCTTTAAGTCAGAGCCTCAGAGCACGTAGACGAAAACGAATAGCCCGATCCACACCACGTCCACGAAGTGCCAGTACCAACTCGCGGCCTCAAATCCGAATTGGTGATCGGCATCGAAATGCCCGCGCATGACCCGCATCAGCATTACAAACAGGATGATGGTGCCCATGGTCACGTGGGCGCCGTGGAAGCCGGTGAGCATGAAGAAGGTCGCGCCGTAGATCCCGGAACCCAGGGTCAGGCCCAGTTCCTTGTAAGCGTGGATGTACTCTTCGGCCTGGAAGCCGAGGAACGCGCAACCGAGCAATACGGTCAGCGCCAGCCAGATTTTCAGTGCGCCGCGATGGCCCTTTTTCAAGGCGTGGTGGGCGATGGTCACGGTGACGCTGGAACTCACCAGCAGCACGGTATTGAGCAGCGGCAGGCCCCACGGGCTGATGACATCCTTGGGGGCGGGAAAGAGTTTCGGGTCCGGGTTATTCAGCAACGGCCAGGTGAATTCGAACGTCGGCCAGAGCATGTGGGCGAGGCCTTTGGCCCCTTCACCCCCGAGCGCCGGGCCGGAAATGGTTCTCACATAAAACAGCGCGCCGAAGAACGCGATGAAGAACATCACCTCCGAGAAGATGAACCAGCTCATGCCCCAGCGGAACGAGCGATCCATCTGTGCGCTGTACAACCCCTGGCGGCTTTCCTTGATCACCGTACCGAACCAGCCGAACAGCATGTAGGCCAGCAGCAGGCTGCCGACGAAAAAGATCAGCGGGCCGTGGGATTCCGGCCGCGCCGCCTTCAGGTCGTTGAACCAGGTGGCCAGACCGAGCACGGTGACGAACATGCCGACCGTGGCAATGATCGGCCATTTGCTCTGGGCCGGAACGTAATAATGTTCATGAGTTGCCATTTATTGTTCTCCTTATCGGGCACGCTCAGCCGCCAGTATTTACAGCCACCGGTGGATGTCGGGCGGTGATATCGAACAGCGTGTAAGACAGCGTCAGGTGCTTCACATCCTTGGGCATGTCACGGTCAACGATGAAACGTACCGGCATCTCGATCCGTTGACCGGGCTGCAGCACTTGCTGGGTAAAGCAGAAACATTCGGTCTTGTGGAAGTACGCCGCCGCCGCGCTGGGCGCGATGCTCGGAACCGCCTGGGCACTCATCGGGCGATCGGTCGGGTTATGGGCGATGAAAATCATCTCGTTCACCGCCCCCGGATTCGCCGTCAGCTCATCGCTCTTGGGGTAGAAATCCCAGGACATGTCGGCGGAATTGGTCGACAGAAACTGCACGCGGACCTGCCGCGAGGTGTCGACCGTTTGTTCGCCCTCGTACTGCCCGCCGGTCTTGCCGTTGATGCCGAACGCCTTGCACATCACGTCGTAGATCGGCACCAGGGCAAACCCGAAGACAAACATCGCCACCACCACCAACAGCAGACGCGTGACCAGCTTCTTCAACGAAATTGAGTCAGCCACGGTGCAAGCCCTCCACACAAAAACCTGTGGGAGTGAGCCTGCTCGCGATGGCGGTGTGTCTGACACACCGCATCGAACCCATCGCGAGCAGGCTCACTCCCACAAAGGCCAGGCGTTTCATTTCACTTCCGGCGGCGTAGTGAAGGTGTGATACGGCGCCGGTGACGGGATGCTCCATTCCAGACCCTCAGCCCCATCCCACGGTTTGGCCGGTGCTGGCTCGCCGCCGCGGATGGTCTTGATCACGATGAACAGGAAGAAGATCTGCGTGGCGCCGAACATGAACGCGCCGATCGACGACACCATGTTGAAGTCGGCGAATTGCAGGCTGTAGTCGGGAATCCGCCGCGGCATGCCCGCCAGCCCCACGAAGTGCATCGGGAAGAACGCCATGTTCATGCCGATGAACGAGAGCCAGAAGTGCAGCTTGCCGAGGGTTTCGTCGTACATGTGGCCGGTCCATTTCGGCAGCCAGTAGTAGGCCGAGGCGAAGATCCCGAAGATCGCCCCCGGTACCAGTACGTAGTGGAAGTGCGCGACCACAAAGTAGGTGTCCTGGTACTGGAAGTCCGCCGGGGCGATGGCCAGCATCAACCCGGAGAACCCGCCGATGGAAAACAGGATCACGAACGCCACCGCAAACAGCATCGGTGTCTCGAAAGTCAGCGAGCCTTGCCACATGGTGCTGGCCCAGTTGAACACCTTCACTCCGGTCGGCACCGCGATCAGCAACGTGGCGTACATGAAGAACAACTCGCCCACCAACGGAATGCCGACCACGAACATGTGGTGCGCCCAGACGATGAACGACAGGAACGCGATACTCGCCGTCGCATAGACCATCGAGGTGTAGCCGAACAGCGGCTTGCGTGAGAAGGCCGGAATGATCGAGCTGACGGCACCGAAGGCCGGCAGGATCATGATGTACACCTCGGGGTGACCGAAGAACCAGAACACGTGCTGGAACAACACCGGGTCACCGCCACCGGCGGCACTGAAGAAGCTGGTGCCGAAGTGGATGTCCATCAGCATCATCGTCACGCAGCCGGCCAGTACCGGCATCACCGCGATCAGAAGGAACGCGGTAATCAGCCAGGTCCAGACGAACAGTGGCATTTTCATCAGCGTCATGCCGGGGGCGCGCAGGTTGAGGATGGTGGCGATCACGTTGATCGCGCCCATGATCGAACTGATCCCCATCAAGTGGATGGCGAAGATGAAGAACGTCACGCTTTCCGGCGCGTAAGTCGTCGACAGCGGGGCGTAGAACGTCCAGCCGAAGTTCGGTCCACCGCCGGGGGTGAACAGGGTCGATACCAGCAGAATGAACGCCGCCGGCAATAGCCAGAAGCTGAAGTTGTTCATCCGTGGCAAGGCCATGTCCGGCGCGCCGATCATCAACGGGATCATCCAGTTGGCGAGGCCGACGAACGCCGGCATCACCGCACCGAACACCATCACCAGACCGTGCATGGTGGTCATCTGGTTGAAGAACTCCGGCTGGACGATTTGCAGTCCCGGCTGGAACAGCTCGGCACGAATCACCATCGCAAACGAGCCGCCGAGCAAGAACATGGAGAACGCGAACCACAGGTACAGCGTGCCGATATCCTTGTGGTTGGTGGTCAGCACCCAGCGCATCAGGCCTTTGGCGGGGCCGTGGGCGTGGGCGGTGCCGGTATGAACATGGTCATCGACGACAGCAGTCATGTCCTGTCTCCTGCAAACAGATGGGCTGGGCAGGCCGGGGCGCGATGCCCCGACGGGTTCCTTACGTGCGCAATAGACCGGGTCATTTGCTTTCCGCCTGTTTCAGCTCCAGCACTTCTTTAGGGGTGACCATGTCGCCCTTGTTGTTGCCCCAGGCGTTACGTTCGTAGGTCACGACCGCTGCGATATCGACTTCCGAGAGCTGCTTGCCGAATGCCGCCATTGAGGTGCCAGGCTTGCCGTGGAAGACGATGTTCAGGTGATCCTTGATCGGGCCGGTGGCGATTTTCGAACCCTTGAGTGCCGGGAACATCGGCGGCAAGCCCTGACCTTCGGCCTGGTGACAGGCCACGCAGGTGGTTTGATAGACCTTGTCGCCGCGCTCCTTGAGTTCGTCGAGGGTCCATTCCTTGCTGCTCAGCTCTTTGAGCTGCAGGGCTTCAGCCTTGCGCTCGGCCAGCCATTTTTCGTAATCGGCCTTTTCCTTGACCTCGACCACGATCGGCATGAAGCCGTGATCCTTGCCGCACAACTCGGCACACTGGCCACGGTAAATGCCCGGCTTGTCGACGCGGGTCCAGGCTTCGTTGACGAACCCCGGGATCGCATCGCGCTTGACCGCAAAGGCCGGCACCCACCAGGAGTGGATGACGTCGGCGGAGGTCACCAGGAAGCGCACCTTGGCGCCGATCGGCAGCACCAAAGGTTTATCGACCTCAAGCAAGTAGTGCTCGGTCTTCGCTTCCTTGTTGTTGATCTGATCGGCGGGCGTGGTCAGGTTGCTGAAGAACTCAACGTCCTGGCCCAGGTATTTGTAGTGCCACTTCCACTGATAGCCGGTGACCTGGATATCGATATCCGGCTCACTGGCGTCGTACATCTTGATCAGGGTTGCAGTCGCAGGGACCGCCATGGCCACCAGGATCAGGAAGGGCACGATGGTCCAGAGGATTTCAACGGTGGTGCTTTCATGAAATTTTGCGGCCACCTGCCCGGTCGAGCGGCGGTGGAGAATCATCGACCAGAACATGGCGCCGAAGACGATGATGCCGATCACTACACAGATCCAGAAAATGGTCATGTGCAGGTCAAATACTGCGTGACTGATTTCAGTCGCTCCCGGCGCCATATTCACAGCCCATTCGGCGTGTGCCGGACTGAAAATCGACCACAACAGGAGGCCCATCCAGACGTGTGGATGTCGCATCATTGCGGGTTCCCCTTATCGTTCTTTTTATCCCGCCGGCTTTCACCTGCGGCAAGGGAGCGGCTTTTTCAGACTACGAACTTGAATCGCCGAGCCTTGCTGCGTGTGCAGTCGGGCGTCATCAGCTAACTCCATTCCCACCCGAGTATAGACAGCGACTGCCACCTCGCAATGTGAGGGCGTAAATCATCTGAAACAGGTGGGACTTGCGTTCCAGGGCACGAATGGAGAAGGATGCAGGCGAGTGGTGGCAAACCGATATAACTTTGATGTCTCAAGGATGAAATAATTATGACAAATGCGTCTTAGCATTTTTCGTATGCCAGCTAAGTTATGTCTTCCCTATTTCATTGCCTTTGTTCCCTGGAGTTTTCATGAACACCGCCGCATTGCGCGAGCAGATCCAAAAAGCCCAACAACACGAAGCCGAGACCGGCTTGCTGACTCGTCAGTTGGAAACACAACTGCCACACCTTCACTCCGCCATCCAATTGCCGGAGGTCGACGCCAACGGCGTGATGACGCGTTTTGTGGCCGCGTATATAGAGCAAGTGCCGGACCTGCTGGACGCAGCCAATGAAGTCGCCAGGGAAGCGGGTATCGAATCACAGATCAAACCGGTGCTGAAAATCGCCGAGCAGTTCTTTCTCCAGCCGCCGGCGATCATGGCCGGTCACGTTGGTCTGGACAGTCTGCTGGACGAAGCCTATCTGGCGCACCGCCTGGTCGAAGAGGTCAATGACCTGTACATCAAGCATTTTGGCCAGCCATTGATCCCCTTGGACATGACTGTTGCCAACCTGATTGCCCACCAACTGATCGGCGAGGAGTTCGCCAATCAACTGGATGAGGCGGTGCATCACGCCGTGGACGAGATGCTCAATGAAGACAGTTTCGCGCTGGAGTCCGTTGAGGCCTACCGCGAGAAACTCAACAGCCCGGACACCGGCGCTGCGTGGAAGCGCTGGCCGTGCCTGTCACGCCAGCTGGGCGTAGGCCTGGAGCTGGATCAGCCAGCGGCTTGATCCATTGATCAACACAATTCCCCTGTAGGAGCGAGCCTGCTCGCGATGGCAATTGTTCATTCAACATTGATGTTGATTGACACACCGCTATCGCGAGCAGGCTCGCTCCCACAATGTTTTCTATGCAGCCGAACCTACTCCGCTTGTGGTCCGCAATCGTCCTTCCAGCCTGCGTTTCAACCCCCGCGCTTCAATCAACAGTTTTGATCCCTTGGCCGCATTGGCCCGTCCCCATTCCTCCAGCAATTCCAGACACGAGTGATCGATGTAGCTCAGGTTATTGAGCGGCACATGTACCGTCGCGCCTGCTGGAATGGTCCCCAGCACCTGGGTCAGCGCCGGCACTTTGAGAAAGGTTGCTGCACCTATCAATCGCAGCTCCATTTCGCCGTCCTGGGGCAGATCGATCAGGCTGATTTTCAGTCGCGAAGCCTTCCAGGCCAGTTTGGCCAGGGTCAGGCCGAAGCCGATCAGCACGCCGGTCAGCAGGTCGGTGAAGATGATTGCCAGGGCGGTCGCCGCGTAGGTGAACATCGGCATTCGGCCATAACGGCCCAGACCACGGAAGGCCTTGAGGTCGACCAGTTTGAAGCCGGTGTAAACCAGAACGCCCGCCAGGCTCGCCACCGGGATGCTTTGCAGCACGCTGGACAGCAGCAACACGAAAGCCAGCAGCCACAGGCCATGGAAGATCGACGACAGTCGCGTGGTGGCGCCGGCCTGGACGTTGGCCGAACTGCGCACGATCACGCCGGTCATCGGCAGCGCGCCAAGTAAACCGCAGAGCATGTTGCCGACGCCTTGAGCCGACAATTCCCGGTCGAAGTCCGAGCGCTGGCCACTGTGCATGCGGTCGACCGCGGCGGCCGAGAGCAGGGTTTCGGCGCTGGCGATAAACGCCACGGCAAATGCGGCAATGAGCAGGGTCGGGTCAGCCAGGTTGAGCAAATCTGCGGGTTTCAGCCAGTCGATGGCTTCCGCCAGGTTGGCCGGGACTTCCACTCGTTTGACCTGCAAGGCGAGCACCAGACTGGCAACGGTCGTCAGGCCTACACCCAGCAGTGCGCCAGGAATGAAGCGCAGGGAATGGGGGCGGAATTTCTCCCACAACCACATCACAGCAATCGTCGACAACCCGAGCAAACCGGCTTGCCAACCCAAGGACGGCAAGGCCTGCACGACGGCAGCCGGGAAGGCTGCCAGGTTATCCAGCCCGGAAGGCTTGGGCACGGCGTCGAGCATCACATGCACCTGTGACAACACGATCAGCACGCCAATCCCGGCGAGCATGCCGTACACCACGGCCGGCGCCGTGACCCGAAACCAGCAGCCCAGCTTCAAACGCCCGGCCACCAGTTGCAGAAAACCGGCCAGCAGCAGGATAGGCCCGAGCATGTCGATGCCGTGTTGGCGTACCAGTTCGAACACCAGAACAGCCAAACCGGCCGCCGGGCCGCTGACTTGCAATGGCGAACCGGCAAGCCAGCCCACCACCAGGCCACCGATGATCCCGGTGATCAAGCCTTTGGACGGCGGCAGCCCCGAGGCGATGGCGATGCCCATGCACAAGGGCAGGGCGACGAGAAACACAACCACGGAGGCCAGCAACTCCCGTGGCAGAACAGCTTTAAGTTGAGCAGCACGCATGGTGACTCTCCCGAAGTTTTCTTCAGGCGTGGCGAAGCCGGGCTGCTTGATCAGCAGCCTCGGCTAAACCACACAATGATCGGGTGTCCTGTCTCGCAAATACTGTTCATTTTTGACGGCGCCTGTTGCCGTCATGCTGCGTTGCCGCTCCTCGCCATAGCGGGCTATGACTCGTCGCGGCGCCTTGCCTGACGACAACAGTCACTCGTCAAAAAAGAACGTATTTGTGAGACAGGACACTAGGATTTAGAAGCGCGCTTTGGGCGTCGCCACCGGGATCGGATGGCTGCCATCGAGCGGCAGGAAACAACCCTTGTCCGCGTCGTAAGCTCTGATTTCGCTGGTTTCGATGTTGTAGATCCAACCATGGATAAACAACTGACCGTTGGCCATGCGCGAGGCAACCGACGGGTGCGTGCGCAAATGTTGCAGCTGGGCGATCACATTCTCCTCGGTGAGGACGTGCATGCTTTCGTTTTCGTCAGCGCAATGGCAGTTGTCCTGGACCATGGTTTTTGCCACTTCGGCATGACGCAACCAGGCTTTGACCGTTGGCATTTTTTCCAGGCTTTGCGGGTTGAGCACTGCGCGCATCGCGCCACAGTCAGAGTGCCCACAGATGATGATGTGTTGCACGCCGAGGGCCAGAACGGCGTATTCGATTGCCGTGGAAACACCGCCGTTCATTTGCCCATAAGGCGGCACAACGTTGCCGACGTTACGGGTGACGAACAGGTCGCCGGGGGCGCTTTGGGTGATCAGCTCAGGAACGATGCGCGAATCGGCGCAGGCGATGAACATCGCTCTGGGGCTCTGGGCCGTGGCGAGTTTTTTGAAGAGTTCTTCCTGCTGTGGAAAAACCTCGTGATGAAAATGCAAAAAACCGTCAACGATATGCTGCAGCGCTGCATCGGCGGTTTCCGCCTCCGGTTGGGCTGAAGCCGACGCAGCCAACGGCTGTTTATCCTTGTCACTCATGATTCATCCTCTTTGGCGGAGTCAGGGAATTTTCCCGTTTTGTCCGGTGTGAAGCCAGTGGCTGTTTAAAAAACATCCAGGCCGAGAATCTCGACCTATCAGTCACTCGATGAACAAGGTAGCGGCCGAAACTTAACTCAAACTGAATAAAAGGCTCTAGAACGTGTGTTACAGGTCACAAAAAGTGTGACCGGCGTAGTGGCAAAGTGCATTTCACCTTACTCAACCATAGGCCAATTGTCTTCAAATCAACGACATCTGGCGACCCGGCGGACAGAAGGCTTCGCAGTCCAGATTGAAACCTTCCCGACGATTGAGCCCCAGGCGTTTGATGGTTTTGGTAAAACGTTGCGCCAGCAGATCGGCAAACGGCCCTTCGCCACGCATCCTGGCACCGAAGCGACTGTCGTAGAGCTCGCCACCACGGCTCTGACGAATCAGGCTCAACACATGAGCGGCACGCTGAGGATAGTGGGCCGCCAGCCATTCTCCGAACAGCGGTGCAACTTCCAGTGGCAAGCGCAGCATCATGTAGGCCGCACTTTGCGCCCCCGCGGCATGCGCTTCGGTGAGCAGGCTTTCGAGTTCGCTGTCGTTGATCATCGGAATCATCGGCGAGCACAGAACGCCCACCGGAATTCCCGCTTCACGCATCACGCGGATCGCCCGCAACCGAGCCTTGGGTGCAGCAGCGCGCGGTTCGAGGATGCGTTTGAGCTCGTCGTCCAGGGTGGTGAGGCTGACCATCACCGCCACGAGCCTTTGCTCGGCGAGTTCGACCAGCAGGTCCAGATCCCGAAGAATCAGCGAGCCCTTGGTAATAATGGTCACGGGATGGCGATAGCGCAGCAGCACTTCGAGGGTTTTGCGGGTAATTTTGTGTTCGCGTTCGATCGGTTGATAAGGGTCCGTATTGGAACCCAGATTGATCGGCGCACATTGATAGCCGCGCTTGGACAGTTGTTCTTCCAGCACATCGGCGGCGTTAGTCTTGGCGATCAGTTTGGTTTCGAAGTCCAACCCAGGCGACATGTCCCAATAAGCGTGGCTGGGACGCGCGTAGCAATAGATGCAGCCGTGCTCGCAGCCGCGATAGGGATTGATCGAACGATCAAAGGGCAAGTCCGGCGAGTTGTTGCGAGTGATGATGGTTTTCGCCGTTTCGATGCGCACCTCGGTGCCTTGGGTGATCGGCGCTTCCTGATACCAGCCGTCATCCTCGGCCACCGAGCGATTCGGCGCGAAACGGTTGTGCGGGTTGGTTGCGGTGCCGCGACCGCGAGGTGGCAAGGGAGTAGGCATCGAGAAGGTCCTTTAGCTGTATATTCATACAGTACAGGGGCTCGGCGGAATCGACCAGTGCCGTTCGGCGCTTGATCATTCGTAGAACAACTTCGCTGTTTGTTTTACGGTCAGGTTGAATATTCGTCACTATGAGATACATATAACGAGTAGCGGGGTTGTGAGATATCAGTAATATCCGTTGCACACGAAGTTGTCGTGTTCAACTATTAAATGGAATTAATCAATGTCGAATTACAATCAGCGTGGTGTTTTTTTGCAACTGATGCGAGCGTCTGTTGTTAGTCCAAAAGAAGTCCGGGTTTCCATGCAGTTTGCACTAGAGGAAGAGGGTTACGATCCGGAAAACCGTGCGGTCACTTACGCTCTGCTGGATACGAGCACCCGCGAGGCCGTATCGAACGATGGCGGCATGACGTTCACCATGGGGGCCGCCCGTGCTGATGTGGACGGTGATGGTGACATCGACGCACAAGACAAGGCCGTCCTGCTGGCCTTGGCGAGTGCCTATTCGAAGATCGTCAATCCGTAATCTCGATTGAATGCATGCGGTCGGTAACTATTAAATACACGGTAAGTTGTAACTAAACCTAAAAAGCGGTATGGAGTTTCCATGCCGCTTTTTTATTTATTTAATGAGTCGTCGCTTGGCCGATGTCATCATTTGAAGTCGTTTTCATATCGTCTTCCCTTAACGCCATTACATCATTGGCTTTAACAGTGGCCCCTTCATTCCCCCAACTAGTGGCAATGAAACTCACCACATCCGCTACTTCCTGATCCGACAAGCGCCAGGCGAATCCCGGCATGGTAAAGGTCGAAGGGGCCGTGTGAGTCGCAGGCAGCGTACCGCCCTTGAGTACGATGTGAATCAGCGATGTCGGATCCTCCGACTGCAACACCGGGTTGCCCGCCAGTGCCGGGAACACTTTGGTGTAGCCATGGCCATCGGTACGGTGACAGGCCGCGCAGTTGTCGATGTACACCGAAGCGCCGGGCTTGCTGTCGTCCCCGTTCCACAGCGCCTGTGCGACCTGTTTGTCGTACTGGTGCGGCTGATCGTCGGGATCATTCGCCGGCAAGGACTTGAGGTAACGGGCAATCGCGGTCAGATCGTTGTCGGTCATGTATTGCATGCTGTGTGTCACCACATCACTCATGCCACCAAACACCGCGCTGCGATCACTGCGACCGGTCTTGAGGAACTGCACCAGTTGTTCTTCGTTCCAGCTGCCGAGGCCGTCTTTGTGATCGCCGCGCAGACTTTTCGCGATCCAGCCTTCAAGCGGCGCACTGCCTGACAGAAATGCACTGCCTTCACCGGCACTCAGGGCTTTTTCCTGCATGGTCAGGGCACGTGGCGTGTGGCACGCGCCGCAATGTCCGAGTCCTTCCACCAGATAAGCCCCACGACTGACCACCGCATCTTCACCGGGTGCCGCTTTGTAGTCCGCCACGGCCGGGGCGAACATCAAGCGCCAGCCCGCAAGCGGCCAGCGCATGCTCAATGGCCAGGGAATATCGCTGGCCTTGTTCTCCTGAGCGACAGGCGCCACGCCGTGCATGAAGTACGCGTACAAGGCGTTCATGTCGGCCCCGTTGACACTGGCGTAGGACGGATACGGCATGGCCGGGTACAACGTACTACCGTTTTTGGCGACGCCATGCCGGACTGCTTTGTCGAAATCCTCAAAGCTGTAGTCGCCCAGCCCGGTTTTATCCGGCGTGATATTGGTGGAATAGATCGTCCCGATCGGCGTTTCCATCGGCAAACCACCGGCGAACGGCTTGCCGTCCTTGGCGGTGTGGCAGGCCACGCAGTCACCCGCGCGGGCGAGGTACTCGCCTTGTTTGATCAGGTTTTGATCGATTTCAGCGGCGTTGATCGAGCCGCAACCGAGCAGCGCCAGGGTCGCGATAACAAGTGCTTTCATGGTTATCGCTCCTTAAGCCTGAACCAGCGGGCCGGGGTTTTTCAGGTACTGCTCGCGGATCGCCCGGGCAGACCAGTAGGTCAACGCTGCCACCAGGCCGGTAGGGTTGTAGCCCAGGCCTTGTGGGAAAGCTGACGCTCCCGGGACGAAAACGTTGTGTACGTCCCAGCTCTGCAAGTAACGGTTCAGAGCGCTGGTTTTCGGGTCGGTGCCCATGATCGCGCCACCGTTAAGGTGGGTGGTCTGGTAAGACGCGGTGTTGAAGTGATCGCCAACCTTCTTGCCCAGCACGGCGATGGCCTTGGGGCTCATCGCTTCGGCGATCTTGCCCATTTTCTCGACCATGAAGCGGTTCATCTTGATGTCGTTTTCCTGCCAGTCGAAGGTCATCCGCAACAGTGGCAAGCCGTAGGCATCGCGGTACACCGGGTCCAGATCGAGGTAATTACCGCGGTAGGATTGATGCGCGCCGTGGGCATCCATCGACACTTGATGGGTGTAGTAATCGGCGGTGGCACGTTTCCAGGCACTGCCCCAGGCCGGGGTGCCCGGCGGGTTGGAGGTGCCTGCGATCGGTCGGCTGCCTGCCTGGTTGACCCACATCGGCGAGCCGCCGACGAAGCCATGGGGCCCGTGATCGAAGTTGTCGGCGTTAAAGTCATCCACCGCCACGCCGTTACCGCCGGCACCAATAAAGTTATTGGTGTGGGTGTCTTTGTCGAAGTAGGCCTTGATGGTGGCCATGTTCTGGTAGGCGAAGTTCTTGCCGACCACGCCTTCGCCGCTGATCGGGTCGTACGGCTTGCCGATACCCGAAAGCAACATCAGTCGCACATTGTGGAACTGGAAGGCACCGAGGATCACCAGATCTGCCGGCTGCTCGATTTCCCGGCCCTGGCCGTCGATGTAGGTCACGCCTGTCGCCTTGCTCTTGGTGCTGTCGAGATTGACCCGCAGTACGTGGGAGTTGGGCCGCAACTCGAAATTGGGCAGCGGTTTGAGCGCTGGCAGAATGTTTACGTTCGGCGATGCCTTGGAATACATGTAGCAGACATAGCCGCTGCAAAAACCGCAGAAGTTGCACGGGCCCATCTGTGCGCCGTAAGGGTTGGTGTAGGGGCCTGACGTATTGGCCGAGGGCAGGTTGTAGGGGTTGTAACCCACTGCGGTGGCCGCTTTCTGAAACAGCTGTGCGGAAACAGTGTTCTTCTGCGATTCCAGCGGGAAATGATTCGAACGGTCCGGCGCGTACGGGTTACCGCCCTTGCCTTCGCCGACCAGCTGACCCTTCACCGTCCACGCCTGCCCCGACGTGCCGAAGACTTTCTCGGCGTAATCGAAAAACGGTTCCAGCTCTTCATAGCTGACACCGAAGTCCTGGATGGTCATGTCCTTGGGGATGAAGCTTTTGCCGTAGCGTTCTTCGTAGTGGCTGCGCATGCGCAACTCGATCGGGTCGACCCGAAAGTGCACGCCGGACCAGTGCAAACCGGCGCCGCCGACTCCATTGCCGGGCAGGAAGGCGCCCAGTTGGCGGTTCGGCAGCGCGATGTCATTCACGCTATGGCGAATGGTCACGGTCTCTTTGGAAATGTCCTGGAAGAGTTTTTTCCGCACGCTGTAGGTGAGTTCGTCGATCACCTGGGGATAGTTGCCGTCGGGGTAAGTGTCCTGCATCGGCCCGCGCTCCAGCGCCAGCACATTCAGGCCGGCCTCTGTCAGCTCCTTGGCCATGATCGCGCCCGTCCAGCCAAAACCGACGATCACTGCATCGACCTTCTTCATTACCGTTGCCATGCTTACGCCCTCTCGCCGCGAATCGAAACTGCCGGGAAGGGGTATTGCTCGTTGCGTTCCACCCAATCCATGAAATCGGCGCGGGCGCCGGGGAAGCCGATCATGGTCCAGCCGACCATACCTTTGTTGCCACCGTGAATCGGGTCGCAGAAGAACCCTTCTTTGGTGTTTTGCAGCATCAGGTTGAAGAAAATCTTCGCTGGGACACTGTCGAACTGAGGTTTTCCGGCCTCGAGTTGCTTGAGCAAATCGTCTCGGGTAGCGCTGTCTTGCTCAGCAAATACTTTACCGTTGAATGCTTTCGACCAAGCATCCGTGGCGGCGATGCCCAGGCGATAAATCTCTTTGGGCACCAGTTTGCTCTGCCAGCCCATTTCCGGAGCAGCGTCTGCGTTGAACGGTCCCTGCATGAACCACAGCGCACCGGCCGCGTAAGGCGTGTTCATCTGGCGGTCGATGTATTCGGGCACACCGGCTTCCAGGGCGCCTGGCCCTTGGGCATCGCTCGGAATCAGCTGGGCGACAGCCGCCTGGATGAACGTCCATTCTTCGGCGGTGAAGTAGCTGGGTTCATAGGTGCTGGTGATGACCGGCGCTTTGCCGGCATTGGCCGGAGCTGCTTCGGGCGCGGCCATCAGGACCGTGCTGCCCAGACCGGTGCTGGCAATGGTGACCACCGGGATCAAGGTCAGGGATTTGCGCAAAAACTCACGCCGCGGGTTGTCTCGATCTTGATCGGACATAGGGTGGCACCTCATCAGGCATAGCGGTTTTTCAGCCGTCTCGCAGGACGACTTTTCGTTTTGGTACCGATGCAGATCGCCACCAAGTGGGGAGCAAGAGGGCGCATCGGTAATATGAAGAAACAAATGGTAGCAGGCTAAGCATAAAGATGAACCGATTCAGCTAAAAAACCTCGGTTTTGCCACGAGGCGGTCGGTCGATTCACGATTCTTTGACAGACGGGTCACAGGCCTTTGACTGCTCGTGGTTGAAGCTGAGCGTCATCTTCCCGATTCTTTCTGAATGGTCACCCCGAGCATGTCTCTACCGCGTTGTATCCCAGCGATTTGCCTGTCGCTGGCCGCACTTTTGAACCTGACGCTGGCCTTTGCCGACGACAGTGCGTTGCCCCGACCTGCGGAGTGGGCTCAATCAGTCGAGGTGCAATACAACCTTTTCAATATGTCCCCGACGCTCTATCGCAGTGCATTGCCCGACAGCGGTGCGGTGCCGTTACTGGAAAAGCTCAAGGTCGGGACGGTTATCACGTTTCTGCCCGAGTCGGACTCCAGTTGGTTGTCGACGCCAGGGATCGCACAGGTACAGCTGCCCTATCGCACCAACCATGTGGATGACGCGGATGTACTCAAAGTCCTTCGTACTATCCAGACTGCCGAAGCCAAGGGGCCGGTGCTGATGCACTGCAAACATGGTTCGGACCGCACGGGCTTGATGGCGGCCATGTACCGGGTCGTGTTGCAAGGCTGGAGCAAGGAAGACGCCCTGAACGAAATGACCCAGGGCGGCTTTGGTGACAGCACTCATTTCAAGGAAGGCGTCCGCTACATGATGCAGGTCGATGTCGACAAGCTCCGCACCGCGCTGGCCAACGGTGATTGCAGCACGAGCCCGTTCGCCAGTTGTTCGATGAAGAGCTGGTTCAAATCGGCCCATGTCGAATAACCGTTGCCTCAGCGGGCAACGGCCTCTGACGAAAGCGCGAACAGATCTTCGGCGATCGGCCGTTCAAGAAACGCTTCCAGGGCGGTCAGCAAGGAGCGCGAATCGCCCGGAGAAAAAGACGCCTCGCGAAAGGCTCGCCCTGTTTGCGCATTGAAGACCCAATCCTGACGGAATCGCTTGAAGGCTTCGATGGCCAATACGCCTGACCAGGTGTAGGCGTAAACGGAGGCTGCGTAACCGGTCACCATGTAGTCAAAGCTGTTTGCGAACCGACAATAAGACGGCAGTTGCACGTGGGGAACCTCCCGCTGAACGTCTTCGAATATTTGCTGGGTGCTACGACCATCGCCTTGGCTGTGGTGCGCGTCGAAATCGAACATTGCACCCGTCAGCAAGAGTGCGGTTTGTCGGCTGGTCTGGGTTTCGAGGGCTGCCAGTGCTGCGTCTACCCGCGCCTCGGTCAAACGTTCACCGCTTTGGTGGTGGGCACCCAGCCATAATAGAAACTCCCGTGACAGGCACCACTGCTCGAATACTTGCCCGGCGAACTCCACCGTATCGCGCCCCAGTTGGGAAATGCCGGAAAGGTTGTGATGCGGCGAACTCGTCAGCACGTGTTGCAGACAATGACCGAACTCATGAAAAAGCACCCGCAGATCCTCGTGCTCAAGCAGGCACGGATGGCCGTCGACCCCAGGCGTGAAGTTGCAGTGCAGATCGGCAATCGGCAGCGCTACGCGGCCTTCGGCGGTTATTCGTCGGTTTCGCAGTGTGCCGGTCCAGGCGTAATCCGGAGCTTCTTTGCGGTGGAACGGGTCAAGATAGATATGCCCGATGGTCTGACCATGCTCGCTGATCTCAAGCAGGCGCACGTCGTTATGCCAGCGACTGAATTCAGCTTGCTCGAGGATCCGGATCCCGAACAGGCGTTCGCAGAACAAGCAGAGTCGTCGCAAGGTGCCGTCCAGGGGAAAATAGTCGCGCAGATTCTTCAGGGCATCAGGGAAATGATGGTGGCGCAGTTGTTCAGCGAGAAATTCGTGGTCCCAGGCGTGTACTTCAGAGATGCCCCGTTCGAGCGCAAACTCTTGCAGCTCCTTTGAATCCCGTGCAAGGGGCGGTGTGTTCAATGCCACTTGCCGACGCAGGAAACTACGAACTTGATGGGTGGACTCGGCCGCTGCGGTGGCCAGACGCAGTTGCGCGAAATTATCGAAACCTAGCAGTTCGGCTTTCTGGTGGCGCAGCGAAAGCAGCAACGTCAGTACAGGATCATTATCGAACTCGTCGGCATGCGGGCCTTGATCGGACGCGCGCGTGGAGTACGCCACGAAATACTCCTCTCGCAATGCCCGATTTTCGGCATGCCTCATGATTTGCTGGTAGGTGTTGTGGTCCAGGGGAATCAGCCAGCCGTCATGTCCTGCCCCTTTGGCCAGGCGCATCAGACGATCTTTTACGGTGGGGTATAAACCTTCCAGTACCGCAACGTCATCGACGTGCTTGGTCCATGCAGCGTTGGCGCTTTTCAGATGGATGAGAAACAGCTCTTCGAGCCGATCGATGTCGAGGTTCAACCGGGCCAACTGTTCCCGTTGTGCCAGTGGCAAGTCGATTCCCGACAATTGAAATTTGCGCAGAATCTTGGCCAGTGCGGCCTTGCGCGGTTCATCGAAGTTGAGGGCGATCGAACTGTTCGCCAACCGCTGGTATGCATCAAACAACGGACGATTGCGCATTCTTTCGGATCGGTACTGCGCCCCAGCGTCGTTGCATGCGGCAGTTGCCGTGCTCCAGGCGGTATCGTTGTGTTTCGCCATCGACAGGATCTGGATGATGCCCAAAGCCTCGCCCAGGCGCGCATCGATTTCATCGATGGCCAGAACCAGGTCATCCCAATTGGGGAATACGGATTGGCTGGTGATGGTTTCGGCAATGACCTGCCGGTTGTCGGTAATGATGGCTGTGATTGCCGGCACGAGGTGTTCGGTGCGGACCTCCGACCAGGGCGGCAGGTCCCAGGCCTGTAAAAGCGGATTGGTATCGGGCATGGCGTCTTCCTTGAGTAGAGGCTGAATTCGGTCAGCCTATAAAGGAAGCGCAGGGGAAAGGCGTTAGATAGTTACCACCTCCACACCGCCAGGTGTGGAGGTGGCAGTGACTCAATGTTGCTCGTCAGGCTTTTTCTTCAGCTTCGGGTTCGGGAAAAACTGCACGGCCTGAACCTTGGCGTCGGGCGCCTTCAGCGCCGAAATGTTGACCCGCGTGCCTAATTCCTTGGGCACGGACAGGCCTTGTTCATTCAGCGTGTCCGAATAACCGCAGGCCACGCACTCGCGGTGCGGGACGTCGTCTTCGCTCCACATCATCAATTTGTCCGGTTCGCTGCACGCCGGGCAGACCGCCCCGGCGATAAAGCGTTTTTTCGTCTTCACAGGCCCCTCGCTCATGCTGCCGCGACCTCACTCAGGCCGCTGTGGCGCAAGAGTGCGTCAATCGACGGCGGGCGTCCGCGGAAGTCGACGAACAGCACCATCGGTTCCTGGGAGCCACCGCGTGCCAGGATCGCTTCGCGGAAGGCGCGGCCGGTCTCGGCGTTGAGCACGCCTTCTTCTTCGAATTTTGAGAAGGCATCCGCCGACAGCACTTCCGCCCATTTGTAGCTGTAGTAGCCCGCCGCATAACCGCCGGCGAAGATGTGCGCAAAGCTGTTCGGGAAACGGTTGTAGGCGGGTGGACGCATGACCGAGACCTCGTCGCGCACACCTTCAAGTACCTGCGCCACGCTACGGCCGTCACCGTGAGTGGCGTGCAGGTCAAAGTCGAACAGCGAGAACTCCAGCTGACGGACCATCATCAGGCCGGACTGGAAGTTCTTCGCCGCGAGCATTTTCTCCAGCAGGTCCTGAGGCAGTGGTTCGCCGGTTTCGTAGTGACCGGAAATCAGCGCCAGACCTTCCGGCTCCCAGCACCAGTTCTCCATGAACTGGCTTGGCAGCTCGACCGCATCCCAGGCCACGCCGTTGATGCCGGATACGCCGGCGTGTTCAACGCGGGTCAACAGGTGGTGCAGGCCGTGGCCGAATTCGTGGAACAGGGTGGTCACTTCATCGTGGGTCAGCAGGGCTGGTTTGCCGCTGTCGGCCGGGGTGAAGTTGCACACCAGGTTCGCCACCGGACTTTGCAATACGCCGCTGATCGTGCGGCGACGGTCACGGGCACCGTCCATCCAGGCACCGCCACGCTTGTTGGCGCGGGCGTAGAGGTCGAAGAAGAAGCGGCCGACGTGCTGGCCGTTTTCCTTGATTTCGAACAGGCGAACATCTGGGTGCCAGGTGTCGAAGCCTTTCTGCTCGGCGATTTCGATGCCGTACAGACGCTGGACGATAGCAAACAGACCGCCCAGCACTTTGTCGATCGGGAAGTAAGCGCGAAGGGTTTCCTGGGCGACGCTGTAGCGCTGTTCGCGAAGTTTTTCACCGTAAAAACCGCTGTCCCAGCTTTGCAGGTCAGGGCAGCCTTGTTCGGCGGCGTAGGCCTTGAGCTGTTCCAGATCCAGGGCGGCAAACGGCTTGCTGCGCTTGGCCAGATCGCGCAGGAAACTCAGCACCTGATCGCTGGATTCGGCCATTTTGGTGGCCAGGCTCAGCTCCGAGAAGCTGGCGAAGCCCAAGAGTTTTGCAAGTTCCTGACGCAGGTCGAGGATTTCTTCCATGACCGGGCCGTTATCGTTCTGACCGGCATTCGGGCCTTGGTCCGACGCACGGGTGCAGTAGGCGGCGTAGACTTCTTCGCGCAGAGCGCGGTCGTGGGCGTAGGTCATCACCGCGTAGTAGCTCGGGAATTCCAGGGTGATCAGGAAGCCTTCCAGGCCTTTGGCCTGTGCCGCCGCGGCCATTTGCGCCTTGGCCGAATCGGTCAGGCCGGCGAGTGAAGCTTCGTCAGTGACGTGCTTGGTCCAGGCCTGAGTGGCGTCGAGCAGTTGGTTGGAGAAGCGGCTGCCCAGCTCCGACAATTTGCTCTGCACTTCGGCGTATCGTTTTTGTTCGGCTTCCGGCAGGTCGATACCCGACAGACGGAAGTCACGCAGGGAGTGTTCCAGGATAGTTTTCTGCGCCACCTCGAAACCGGCAGCTTCGGGACTGTTAGCCAGCGCTTCGAACGCCTCGAACAACTCGCGGTTCTGGCCCAGTTCGGTGGAGTAGGCGCTCAAGGCCGGCAGGCAGGACTCGTAGGCTTCGCGCAATTCGGCGCTGTTGCACACGGCATTCAGGTGGCTGACCGGGCTCCAGGCCGCGCCCAGTCGATCATTCAGCTCGTCCATCGCCAACACCAGGCCGGCCCAGGTCGGTTGTTTGCCCTGGGTTTTGAGGATCTCGATAATGGCGGCGCGGTTGTCAGCCAGGATTTGTTCGATGGCCGGTTGCACGTGTTCGGCACGGATCGCCGAGAACGGCGGCAGGTCGTAGGACTGCAAAAGAGGGTTGTTCACGCTCACGGTTGGCACCTTGGCTGGAAGAAACATTGCGCCATCTTAATTACAATCGACGCTCACCGCAGCTATCAGCAAAAGAGAGAGAGCCTATCGTGACCCTTCGCAAGTATCAAAACCACACGCCGCTACTGGGCAAAGGCGCCTTTGTCGACGGTTCGGCGGTGGTGATCGGCGACGTTGAAATCGGCGAAGACAGCTCGGTCTGGCCTCTGACGGTGATTCGTGGCGACATGCACCGCATCCGTATCGGCGCGCGTACCAGCGTGCAGGACGGCTGTGTGCTGCACATCACCCATGCCGGGCCGTTCAATCCCGATGGCTTTCCGTTGCTGATTGGCGACGATGTGACCATCGCGCATAAAGTCATGCTCCACGGCTGCACTGTGGGCAATCGGATTCTGATCGGCATGGGTAGCATCGTCATGGACGGTGCGGTGGTCGAGGACGACGTGATTATCGGGGCTGGCAGCCTGGTGCCCCCGGGTAAACGCCTGGAAAGCGGCTTCCTTTATGTGGGCAGCCCGGTGAAGCAGGTTCGGCCACTGACTGACAAGGAAAAAGCCTTTTTCACCTACAGCGCGGCGAACTACGTGAAGCTCAAGAATTTGCATCTGGCCGAAGGCTACGACCAGCTCTGACCCTGCGCCCTTATTCAGGATTCAACATGCATTACCAAACCGTATTGTTCGACCTCGATGGCACCCTGACCGATCCACGCGAGGGCATCACCCGTTCGATCCAGTTCGCCTTGAGCAAACTGGGCATCGATGAACCTGACCTGACCAAACTTGAACACTTTATCGGCCCGCCGTTGTTGCAGGCGTTCATGCAGTTCTACGACTTCGACGAGCCCAAGGCCTGGGAAGCGGTGAGCTACTATCGCGAACGCTTCAAGGTCACCGGCCTGTACGAGAACCGCGTATTCGACGGCGTCACACCATTGCTGGAAACCCTCGGCGGGCAAGGGCGACAGCTGTACATCGCGACGTCAAAGCCGTGGATTTTTGCCCGGGAAATTGCCCGGCACTTCGACTTCGCCAAGCACTTCAAAGTGATCTACGGCAGCGAGCTGGATGGAACCCGGACCAACAAAGTCGAGCTGATCGCCCACTTGATGGCCGAAGAAGGCCTGGACCCGGCCAACACCCTGATGATCGGCGATCGTAAACACGATCTGATCGGCGCGCGCAGTAACGGACTGGATGCGGCGGCGGTGGGTTACGGTTTTGGCAGTCTGGAAGAGTTGAGTGCAGAAGCCCCGGCTTATCACTTCGAGACGCTGGAAGAGCTGCATCAGGCGTTTTTGCAGCGCTAATTAAACCGCCATCGCGAGCGAGCTTTGCTCCTACGGGGGCGCGTCGTGCCCACCATTGCGACTTGACGAGAATCTGTAGGAGCAAGGCTTGCCCGCGATGGCGCCTTTGCCGACACATCCTGAGCAACTGTTTTACCACCCATTCTCTTTTGCCGTTCTAGCCTCTCTGACTCAGGCCACGATCAAGGAGGATCATCAATGCCAAGCCAGCATCATGCCCACCGACTACGCTCCGGACGTTACTCAGAGGAGGGGCAAATCTATTTGCTGACAGCCGTCGTCCGAAACCGTCAGCCTGTTTTTTCCAGTTTTCAAACGGGTCGATTAGTAGTCGATGCATTTCAAAAGGCGCAACAAGAGCAATTCGCCACCTCATTGGCCTGGGTTGTCATGCCTGATCATTTCCATTGGCTTATCGAACTTCAAAACATTCCCTTGCCGACACTGATGGCCCGCACGAAATCACGCACAACGGTCACATTAAATCGGGCGCTTCAGAGAGAAGGTCCGATTTGGCAGCCGGGATTCCACGATCGCGCCATTCGCAAAGTAGAAGATCTACAGGCGGTTGCGCGATACATCGTCGCCAATCCATTACGCGCGGGCTTGGTCGAGAAGGTAGGGGATTATCCGCTATGGGATGCTATTTGGTTGTGAGCCAACGCTAGCGACTACTTGCGGACGCCATCGCGGGCAAGCCTTGCTCCTACAGGAACCGCGTATTTCCTGTAGGAGCAAGCGGTGCGGCGATCCGACTTGCCCGCGATGGCGGCAGTTCAGTCGACGGAGATCTTATCTACTAGTGCTTTCAACGCCGCCTTGCGCTCCACAACCGGCAACGCGCCGAGCTTCTCGACCGATGCATAAAACTTCACCCAATCCCCGCCCACCTGCCTGAACAATGCCGCAAACGCCGGCACCCATTGGTCGTACAGCCCAAATGGCAACAGGCGGGCATTGTTCATCGGCGCATTGATCCACGCGTCATAGCGTTTGTCCCCAGCCCATTGGCTGTCGCGCAGTTGCCGGTATTCACCCCGCAATCGTTCGAACTCGTCGGCTTTGCGCTGGCGCATCTGGTCGTCGGGCAGGGGCAGGGTGTACAGCCGTTCAAGTCGCGTGCGGGTATCCAGAACCAATTGAATGAACTGGTCCCGTTGCTGCAACTGCGCGCCGCTGCTTGGCGCCAGGCCGCGGAATGCACGCCATTGGCGGGTGCCTTCCTGCTCGACGAAGGTGGCGAAAGACTCATTGAACTCGGTGTCGTCCTTCACATAAACACGTTGATGCGCCAGTTCATGGAAGATCAGCGTGGCCAATCGTTCGTCACCCCAGGCCATCATCGAACTGATAATCGGATCGTTGAACCAGCCGAGCGTCGAATAAGCCTCGACGCCGCCGATCGACACGTCCATACCTTGCAATCGTTGCAGCGCAGCTTCACCACGGGCCGCGTTCTGACTGTAGTAACCGCGATAGGCAACGCAACCGGCGATCGGGAAGCAATGGTTGTGGGGTGTCAGGGAAAATTCCGGCGTGGCAAACACGTTCCAGACTACGAACGGCCGGCCAATGTCGGCGTACATACGGTAACTCTGGTTATCCGGCAGCTGCAGTTGCTGGCTGGCGAACGTGCGGGCCTTTTGCGATTGAGTCAGGTGCGCACGCAATAGCGGATCGCGACCGGGGTCGGCAATCACTCTGGAAACCGGCTCGCGTGCCCGCAGCAATTGCAGCTGACCACTGGCCAATTGGCCGTAATAGCTGACGCCGGCGCAACCGTTAAGAAACAAAAACAGCACACCCGGAAACAAAATGCGTAAAACGCGATCAAGTAACCCAAGGCTTGGAAGCGGCCTGATCAAAATGAATCATCCTTGGAGAGTCTGCCCGCAAGACTATCCCGCCTGACTGGAGCTCCGCTATGCGCACGTTGATGCTGACAGGAAGCCTGTTGATGCTGACAGGTTGTGCTGGATTCGGATTACCCCCCCATGATCCGTCTCAAGCGTGGATCGACCTGGATTCGAAGCAGGAAGACACCGCGCTGCAAGCGCTGGAAGTCGACGACAAGGCCGCCACCGACAAGCGCTATTTCGAGGTTCAGCCCGGTAGCCATGAGTTGACGGTTCGTTACCAATTCCCGGTCGCACCCACCAACATCGGCCCAGACGCCGAGCCGCTATGGCGTGACTGCCAGCTAAACGTGAAATTCAACGACTTCAATGCCGGCGAGCGGTATCAGCTGAAAGCGGGGAATATTGGTTTTCGGCCGTGGGCAAAGCTCTATGATCAGCAGCGAAAAGTGATTGGCCAGGGTGTACCGGCAGGCTGCCAACGCACCTGATCGGCGTTATTCTAAGGGACTGGTCCTTGAGAAAATCATCATGCGCAGGTTTACGCTGTTACTTGCTGCAAGCATTGTTGCTGGCTGCCAGAGTCCGTTGCCAGCGGTTAATCCGCAGATGGCCTGGGTCGAGTTTTCTACGCCATTCCCCAACGATAAATTGCTGATGGCCGAACGCCTGGACGATCAGCGGTTGCGCGACGGGCGTTTTTTCCAGGTCACCCCCGGTAGCCATGAGCTGATTGTTCGATTCGACTTTGAAGTGCCTGGTGGTGGGGGCCTGGGCATAATGAACGGCCCCTCGGAACGCTTGTGCTACCTGACCATCAACTACGATCATTTCGAAGCCGGCCAGCGTTATGTGCTCGAAGGTCGTTCGATAGCGTTCACCCCCGGCGCCCGGTTGTACAACGCCAAGCGTGAAATCGTCGCGGAAGATCGAGAGTCCTATTGCCTCATGTGAGGTGAATCAGCGGTCGTTCTTCTGGTAGATGATTTTCTTCGTGCCGCCTTCGCACGAGCCAACGACCATATTCTGATCGTGTACTTCGTCGTTGGTGACGATTTCCAGCGTGTAGGACGAGACGTTATTGGCCTGAATCTTGGCTTCAATCTCGGCCTTGAGTTCTTCACAGGATTTCGGTGCCGCCAGGGCCGATGTGGCCAGCGCGCAACAGATAACCGCCAAGGCAAAACGTTTCATGGTTGAGGCTCCTTTGAGGCAGCGCGCACGGTAATGCGCTTTAGCTGCTGTCAGTTATTCGACCACAATCTCGCCAGCCAGGTGTTGTTTCAGCGCAAAAAAGAACGCAGCCCGCCGAGGCTGCGATCTTTTATCGGGGATCGCGATAACCCGCTATCAGCCGAGCAACGTTGCATCCAGACTGATTTTCGCATTCAGCACTTTGGAAACCGGGCAGCCTTCTTTGGCTTTATTGCTCAATTCCTCAAATTGAGCCTGAGTCGCCCCAGGAATCTTCGCTTTGAGGATCAATTTCACTGCCGTGATCGCGAATCCGCCGTCCACCTGGTCCAGGGTGACTTCGGCATTGGTATCGATGCTGTCAGCCTTGAGACCGGCATCGCCGAGAATCATCGAAAACGCCATGGAGAAGCAGCCCGCGTGCGCTGCGCCGATCAGCTCTTCCGGATTGGTGCCCTTGCCGCCTTCGAAACGGGCCTTGAAGCCGTACGGCGCGTCTCTAAGGACACCGGTTTCCGTGGAAATCGAGCCGATGCCGGTTTTCAGGTCACCTTCCCAATGAGCCGATGCTTTCTTCGTAATAGCCATGTCTGCCTCCTCAAGATCCGGCGCGAAGCGTCGCGCCTTAGTGGTTTTCGGTTGCTAGGGTTCTGAGGACAGACCGTGGTGCAAAGTTCACCTCATCTGATCGGTCCTCTTATTTCGTAGGAATTTTGGCTCTGCCATTGAAACTCGGGTATATGCCCTCATTGCATGAATCACGCTTATAGATTCGGCAGGTTTTCGTTTGTAAGAAAAAACCTGCGCCCTCAATTGGAGAAGCAGGCTTATGAAACGACTGTCCGATATCAAGTTCTCGACCCTCGATCTGGTGCCCGTGCGGGAGAACGGCAGCGCGGCCCAGTCGCTGCGCAATTCCCTGGACCTGGCGCAGCACGTCGAAAAATTCGGCTACAACCGTTTCTGGGTTGCCGAACACCACAACATGGATGGCATTGCGAGTTCGGCGACTTCGGTACTGCTTGGCTACCTGGCTGGCGGCACCTCGACCATTCGTGTTGGCTCGGGCGGTGTGATGCTGCCAAACCACGCGCCGCTGGTGATCGCCGAGCAGTTCGGCACGCTCGAAAGCCTGTACCCGGGCCGGATCGACCTGGGCCTGGGCCGTGCACCCGGCTCCGACCAGATGACCGCCCGCGCTTTGCGTCGTGAACGCTCCGGCAGCGCCGACGATTTCCCGGAAGACGTGGCGGAGCTGATGCGCTACCTCGGCCCGCGCACCCCGGACCAGCGGATCATCGCAATGCCAGGCACCGGCACTAACGTCCCGGTCTGGCTGCTGGGCTCCAGCCTTTTCAGTGCACAACTGGCGGGTGAACGCGGTTTGCCCTACGCCTTCGCTTCACATTTCGCACCGCGCTTCATGCATGAGGCCATTCGCGTCTACCGCAATCACTTCAAGCCTTCAGCAATATTGGATAAGCCCTACGTAATGCTCGGTGTGCCCTTGGTGGCTGCCGACACCGACGAGCAGGCCGATTATCTGGCGACCTCGGTCTATCAGCGCATCCTGGCGTTGATGCGTGGCCAGAGCCTGGTGCAACGTCCGCCGGTAAAAACCATGGACGGCCTGTGGCTGCCTCATGAGAAAGAGGCGGTCGGCGATTTCCTTGGTCTGGCGATGGTCGGCAGTCCGCAGAAAATCCGCGCCAAACTGGAAGTGCTGATCGAGCAGACCCAGGCGGACGAGCTGATTTTTACCTGCGACCTGTATGAACATGCCGATCGCGTGCATTCCTATGAGCTGCTGGCCCAGGTCATGAAGGGCTGACGCTCAAATAGCGAGCGTAAAAAAGCCGACGTCATTGCGTCGGCTGTTTCATATGCGCAGGAATCAGCCTACTTCGTATAGACGATTACCTTGGAGCCTTTTTCACAGGTGCCGACGACTTTCCCGCCAGCAGCGGTGCCTTTATCAACGATTTCAAGTGTATAACCAGCAATGCCTTTGGCATCCAGTTTCGCGGCGATTTCGGCTTTTAGCACTTCGCACGACTTGCCCTGGGCCAGAGCTGTTCCCGCAAGGCTCAACAAACCTACCGCCAAAATAAAATTCTTCATCGGTCGCATTCCCTGGTCGGGTCAATAGGGGCACCCAGCAATCAGCCGGGTGTAAATGTGTAGCGCTTTGCCATTCCCTATGGCGCTCGGCCAGCGCGCAATTTCCGAAGATTAGCTCAAACTCAGCTACTGGCAATCCGGAACCCGACTTTGAGCGTCACCTGAAAGTGCGCTGCCTTACCGTCCTTGATGTGCCCGCGGGTTTCGGTCACTTCAAACCATTCCATATATTTTAGGCTTTTGCTGGCCTCGGCCAGTGCGTTGTTGATGGCGTCTTCAATGCTGCTGGTGGACGAACCGACGAGTTCGACTTTCTTGTAGGTGTGATGGTCAGTCATGGCGTTCTCCTCAGGGTGTGAAATACAGCCTAGCAGTGATTTTTCGTATTACTTCTGTCGGCCAATCCGAAGTGGAAGTTCAGATTTACTGCACTTTCTCGAACCCCTGAAGTCCCAACCAACACACGCAACTCAATCAATGCAGGAGAGCCACCATGGCCAACACCTCTTTACGTAAAGCCTCATTGCAAAGCATGGAAGCCGAGATCGAGAGTCTGCTGAAGTCTTTGGAAAACCTGAAGGACGACGCCTCGGACGAGTCGCGTAAAACCCTTAAAGTCTTGAAAAGCAACGCCGAGAACGCGCTGAAGCATTCGCGCCATCTGCTCAGCGATGCGTACGAAGAAGTCAAAGTCAAAACCCGTGAAACCGGGATTGCCACGCGGGACTACGCCCAGGAACACCCTTGGACGACAGCGGGTGTGGCCGTCGGTGCATTGGGTCTGCTCGCGGCTTATCTGCTGTTCAAACGCGGTGACTAATCCGTCTGGCGCAGCTCGTTTTTGAGCCACTGCGCCAGTTGCCGAGCGCGGCCGTCCGCGGCGCGCTTGGGTAGCCACAACGCCAGTTGCGCCGGGGTTTCACTGAAGCCCCATGGCGCAACCAGGCGACCGGCCTTCAAATCCTCGGCCACCAGCGGCTCGGGCGCAATCGCCACTCCCAGGCCGGCTACTGCAGCCTCCAGCAAATAATACAAATGCTCGAAACCCTGTCCGTACTTCAGCGCTTTGGCGTCGAGGTCGCTTTGCTGTGCCCAGCTTGGCCAAGCCTGAGGGCGTGAGGTGGTGTGCAGCAATGGCTCGTTCAGCAGCGCTGCGGGCGGTGCGTTTTGCAGTCGTTCGAAGCCGGCGAATCGCGGGCTCATGACCGGGCCGATCCGTTCGCTCGCCAACTCATAGACTTGCATGTCCGCTGGCCACGGTGGTTCGGCAAACACCAGCAAGGCGTCCAGTCCCGGGCGGCGTGGATCGAGATCACCCTCGCCAGCCGACAGGTGCAGGCGCAGGTCCGGCAGGTCGGTATTCAGCCGTCCCAACCTCGGAATAAACCAGCGTGCCAACAAGCTGCCCGAGCAACCCAGTACGAACGGTGCATCGGCGGTGCTTTGGGTCAGCTCTGCACAAACAGTCCGCAAGCGCTCGAACGCCTCGCCGCTGGCATCGCGCAAACGAATGCCGGCATCTGTGAGTTTAAGGCCGCGGCCTTCCTTGATGAACAGGCTCAAGCCCAGGTGTTCTTCAAGCACCTTGAGTTGCCGACTGACCGCGCCATGGGTGACGTGCAGCTGTTCAGCCGCCTTGCTGACGCTGTTCAGGCGGGCAGTCGCTTCGAAGGCCCGAAGGGCATTCAGGGGGGGAAGGTCATGGCTCATGAGATCTGTGAGGTTTCCTGACAGGTTGCAGCGATCTTATCGGTTTTCAGCCTGAGGCGTCAGGGGTAGAGTGAAGCCCACTCTCTCTTCAAAAGCATCAACCCACGCATTCCACTGGAGCGACCCATGACCCAGACTAATCTGCGCAACGGCCCCGACGCCAACGGCCTGTTTGGCGCGTTCGGCGGCCGTTACGTCGCCGAAACCCTGATGCCGTTGATTCTCGATCTGGCCCGTGAATACGAATTGGCCAAGGATGATCCTGCATTCAAAGAAGAATTGGCCTACTTCCAGCGCGACTACGTGGGTCGTCCAAGTCCACTGTACTTTGCCGAACGTCTGACAGAGTTTTGCGGCGGCGCGAAGATTTACCTCAAGCGCGAAGAGCTGAACCACACCGGCGCGCACAAGATCAACAACTGCATCGGCCAGATTCTGCTGGCGCGGCGCATGGGCAAGAAACGCATCATCGCCGAGACCGGCGCTGGCATGCACGGCGTGGCGACCGCCACCGTGGCTGCACGTTTTGGCCTCGATTGCGTGATTTACATGGGCACCACTGACATCGAGCGTCAGCAGGCCAACGTATTTCGCATGAAGCTGCTGGGCGCCGAAGTGATCCCGGTCGTGGCCGGTACCGGCACCCTGAAAGATGCGATGAACGAAGCCCTGCGTGACTGGGTGACCAACGTCGACAGCACCTTCTACCTGATCGGCACTGTGGCCGGTCCGCACCCTTATCCTGCGATGGTTCGCGACTTTCAGGCCGTTATCGGCAAAGAAACCCGTACTCAACTGCAAGACCAGGAAGGTCGTCTGCCGGATAGCCTGGTGGCGTGCATCGGTGGCGGCTCCAACGCTATGGGCCTGTTCCACCCGTTCCTCGACGACAAAAGCGTCGAGATCATCGGCGTTGAAGCTGCCGGCTACGGTATTGAAACCGGCAAGCACGCGGCCAGCCTGAACGGCGGCGTACCGGGCGTACTGCACGGCAACCGTACCTTCCTGCTGCAGGACGACGATGGCCAGATCATCGACGCTCACTCGATCTCTGCCGGTCTCGACTATCCAGGCATCGGCCCGGAACACGCCTGGTTGCATGACATCGGCCGCGTCCAGTACACCTCGGTAACCGACGACGAAGCCCTCGACGCGTTCCACAAATGCTGCCGCCTGGAAGGGATTATTCCTGCACTGGAAAGCGCCCATGCACTGGCCGAAGTGTTCAAACGCGCACCGAGCCTGCCAAAAAATCACCTGATGGTGGTCAACCTGTCCGGTCGTGGCGACAAAGACATGCAAACCGTGATGCACCATATGGAACACTCTCAGCAAGAGCAATCCAAGCAGGAGAAACACTGATGAGCCGCCTGCAAACGCGTTTTGCCGAACTCAAGGAACAGAATCGTGCCGCCCTGGTGACCTTCGTGACCGCTGGCGACCCGAGCTATGACACCTCGCTGGCGATCCTCAAAGGCCTGCCTGGCGCCGGTGCCGACGTGATCGAGTTGGGCATGCCCTTCACCGATCCGATGGCCGATGGCCCGGCAATTCAGTTGGCCAACATCCGCGCCCTCGGCGCCAAGCAGAACCTGGCGAAAACCCTGCAAATGGTTCGCGAGTTCCGTGAAGGCAATACCGAGACGCCGCTGGTGCTGATGGGTTACTTCAACCCGATCCACATGTACGGCGTGCCGCGCTTCATTGCCGACGCCAAAGAGGCCGGCGTTGACGGTTTGATCGTGGTCGACTTGCCGCCGGAGCATAACGGCGAACTGTGCGACCCGGCCCAGGCTGCCGGCCTGGACTTCATCCGTCTGACCACCCCGACGACTGATGATGTGCGCCTGCCGACTGTCCTGAACGGCAGCTCAGGCTTCGTCTATTACGTGTCTGTCGCCGGTGTGACCGGTGCGGGCGCGGCGACGCTGGAGCATGTAGAAGAAGCGGTTGCGCGTCTGCGTCGCCATACCGATCTGCCGATCAGCATCGGTTTCGGTATTCGTACACCGGATCAAGCGGCGTCCATCGCGCGTCTGGCTGATGGCGTGGTGGTGGGTTCGGCGTTGATCGATCACATCGCCAATGCGTCGACTCCGGATCAGGCAGTTGATGGTGTGTTGAGCCTTTGCTCGGCGCTGGCAGACGGCGTGCGTAAAGCCCGCGTCAGCTGAAGGTAAAGTTCCTGATACAGACGAATTAGAGCCTCGCGGCACAGACTAAACAGCAAGACCGAGGGCTTCAGGACTACGTTCTGAAGCCCTTTTTTGCTGTATGTGCAGTGAGGAAAGGCCTGATGAAAATGCCGAACCGAACGCAGCCTTCGGCAGCTGCTACAAGTCCTGCGGTGTTTCTATCATGGCAACTCCAACCCGCCCGCAGCCTTGTGCAACTTTCTCAGATGCTCGCCAACCTGCTTCATGTTGGCTTCATTGGCGGCCATCTCGGCTGCACGGCTCGGATCGAGCAGCGCTCTCACTTCCTTGTCCAGATCGCCTGTCAGCGCCTGAAGCTGTTTCTGCCGCAGGCTGCTTTCCGATTCCAGACGCTGCCACTCACTTGGCTGCGGCAATCCATAGCCACCGGTGCCAAGCAGCTCTGCCGGACGGCTGAGGAAGCCGCTATTGGCAAGAATTTGCTGCAAGGTCGCGTTAGCCTTGTCCATGCCGCCGTTCTTCAGTTCCCGAGCGCCCAGATAGCGCTGCTTTACTTCGTCCTGGGCCAGCACCAATTGTTGGCGGAAGGCTGCCTGCTCCAGTAACAGTAATGCTGCGCTGGTGCGCAAATCGGCTTGGTCGATCCATTGCCGGCGCTCTTCAGCTTTCAATGCGAGCCAGTCTTCGACCTTTTCCTGCTTGATCGGCAAGTGCTTCTTCAGCACTTCGAACATCGCTTGATAACGATCGCGGAAGGAGTCGAATCGATAGCCCAGACGCAGCGCCTCACGAGGATCATCCAGCACGCTGGTGTCCGCCAGTCCGCGGCCCTTGAGCACCTCCAGCAAACCGTTGGGCATGATGCTGTCCAACCCGACCAGTTTTGTATTGTTGGTGCTGCTACGCAGTAACTTCAGGCCCTCTACAGCGCAGTTGTTGGACAGGAAGAAGTAGTTGCCGTCGTAACTCCAGTGCATTTCGGCGGCGTGCTCCACCACGTCTTCGATCTCGTTGCGCGACAGGTTCAGCGGCACCGAAGCCAGACTGCGCAGTTCGGTCTTGGTGTATTCGTCGATCACCTGTGCCAGCGGCAGGACAAACAGGCGCGACGGGTATTTGCCCACCAATCCGTCCCAACTCGACAACTGCACGTCACCGACGAAGGCGCGGTAGGACAACACCAGGTGCTGATCCAGATCGAGTCGACAATCCGGCCCACGTGGTCGGCCGGGAGCACAGATCACCAACCGCAACATGCTGTGACCCCAGCGGCTGACCCAATTCTGGTTGGCTTCAGCCAGCAGATAGTCGACGGCGTAGACCCGTTCCGGATCGACCTGGCCCAGTGGTGTTTTGGCAAAATCATTGCCGGCATTGAGGAAGGAGAAGGATTTGCCGCAGGTGTCTTTAGCGGCGGGCGCCCAGCCGAAATGTTCTTTGTAGTAGCGATACAGCGCAGGACGGCGACAGGCGTAGGCCGGATCGAGAAGGAAATATTCCATGTTGACCGCGACGAACTCCTTGGGGCTGCTCGTTTCGTAAATGTCCGGGCTGCGGGCAATTTGCCGGTTGTGCTGTTCGCGCTCGCCACGACGGCCGACATACTGTGGCCAGCCAGCGAGGTCGAGCAGACGCGGGTCATCACTGAGGGTAAAGCGTCGGTCGACCTGGCCGCGGCATTCATCCGGAATGCCAATCAGCCCTGAGCTGCTGTTGCGCCGGGTGCAGCGCTGAATCAGCGTGCGCTCCGCGTCTGGCCACAGGCGCGAGCGGTCATAGATGTGGGTGAGTTCGTGCAGCACCGTGGCAAGCATTTCGCGGCGCACGGTGCCATGGGGACGATAAGTCTTTTTGGTCGCGGCGCTGCCGTCAGTGAGGCTGGCAAGCAGGTTGCGGTTCAGATCGAGCTCGGACACCAGCGACGCCTGGCCGTAAGCGTTGCTCGGCATGTCATCGGTCCAGCCGACGTCGATGCGTCGGTCGAGCTGCTCGATGAACCGCGGCGGCAGCGCCTGCATGGCTTCATCGAGCAACGCCTGACTGGCCTGTTGTTGAGCGGGGCTGAGGCCTTCGGTTTTAAGCCTTAATTGCAAGTCAGCCTGGGCCGTGTTGCCGAGCAGCAACATGACCCCTGCCAACAGCCAGGCGCCTGGCGACCTCACAGTGCGAGGATGGCTTCGGCGAGAACCTGGTCACTGGCGTCGCGGGCTTCCGGTACGCGGGTGCGCAGCGTGTTGAAGGCCGCTTCCAGGTGCGCGCCACGAATCTCGCCATCGCTGGCGACGAAACTGGCCGCATCGTCGTGGGCTTCACGAACGATCTTCGAGTCACGGATGGACGTCGTGGTATCGGAAGTGAAATCAAGCGTGCGTTGGGTGGCATTGATGAGGATATTACTGGTGGCGACCAGAGTGTGCGCCTGGGCCACATCGGCCAACAACAGAAGGCCAAGGGCGGCAACAATCAGAGGGCTACGCATGGAACGACTCCGCAAGAACAAGGATAACTATTGGACGAGAATTGCCTGCGCCAGTTCAAGGTCGCTGGCATGAAGTTTTGGCTGGGTCCGGCGCAGATAAATCAGGGCGGACTCCAGTTGTGCTCCTCGCAGTTGACCGTCACTGGCGATGAACGCCGCAGCGTCATCGTGTGCCGCGACTAGCAGCTTACGGTCGAAGGGGGCGGAGGTCACCATGCTTGAGGCGTAGCCGGTAGCCACGATGCCTTGTGTAGAGAGATTGAAGGCGTCA
Organism: Pseudomonas sp. LS2P72; assembly: GCF_054897865.1. NCBI lineage: Bacteria > Pseudomonadati > Pseudomonadota > Gammaproteobacteria > Pseudomonadales > Pseudomonadaceae > Pseudomonas > Pseudomonas sp. LS2P72. Next base: position 433,609 of record NZ_CM142708.1, on the reverse strand, counting down.
TAGGCATGGGCGGAGCCCACCCAGCAGATGGCCACGAAAAGCGGAAAGATCAACAGATTTGAAAGAAAACGCATGAGACTCGATAGCTGAAGACGAGTCGCAAGGCTAGCGCAACGCCCGGTCTAGAGCCAGCGCCGAAACATTGGGACACGGCGGGCGTGTCCCACGTCAGTGATGACGCTTAGATAGTCAGTATGGCTTGCGCCAGTTGTGCGTCAGTCGCGTTCAGCTGAGGTGCCTGGTGGCGAATATGGTCGAGTGCGCTTTCCAGTTTCACGCCACGAATGGCGCCTTCGCTGGCCACGAAGCTGGCAGCATCGTCACGGGCGGCGCGCACGATTTTGTCATCGCGAAAGGAAGAGGTGATATCTGAGGTCGCATCGGACGTGGCCTTGAGCGCGCCGACGACGGCGTCGGTGGTCACGATAAAGCTCGTGGCGTGGGAATTGGCGGCCACGGCAAGCAGGGCTGCAGCGCTGAGCAGACGAAGACGGGACATGGTGAAACTCCTTTGGGAAAACCGATTGAGAGATGGCGCAGTGTCTGTTGATTCAGACGCCAGTCGTGCAGCGTTCGCCACGTTCCATCTGAATATAGGCCTATGAGTATCGGTTCGCACAGTCCCGTCTGTTCAAGCAGGAAGCTAACGCCAGAATGGTGTGTCCAATTCGTTGAGACGATCCGCCTGGCTGATGTTCAGGTCTGAGAGTTGCCGGTCATCAAGTTGGCCCAGTAAACGCCGGGTTCGAGCCCTTTCAAGGCTGTGGGCGAGGCCTCTCAGCAATCTACGAAACCAAAGGAAACGAGGCGTTGATTGAGGAATGGAAACGGAAACATGCAGTAAGTGATTCATGGCGCGGTCCTTTTGCTGGCAGTTCGGGATTTCATGGTGATCCCGTCCTTTCTTCCTCAACAGACACACTGCACTGAAATTGTACTGGTTCAGTTGTTTAGATAGTAAAACTGTACCTGTTAAGCGAGAGCTCTACTGTATGACCCATTTTTAAGGGTCCAAAACGACAAAACCCGTCGGGGTTTCCCACGACGGGCTTTGTTTTTTCAATTTGGAGTGCTGGCGGTGGACCCGGTGGGTCAGAGCCAGCGACGCTAACTTAGCGCCAGAACGGCTTGCTCAGCTCTTCGTAGCGTTGTGCTTCGCTAATCCCTGCGTCAGCCAGCAGACGCGAATCCAGACGAGCCAGTTGATGGCGGCTGGAGATGCGGCGCTGCCACAGCATCAGGTTGGCGAGAACGCGAAGAGGCGTGGAAGCCTGGGTTTTTACAGCGTTGTCTTCGAAAAACAGCTCGGAACTGAGTGTACGTTCCATGGTTGACATCCTTCCGCTTATGGCGGGATTAGGTAGTGGTTTAACTGATGCCAATGATCCTCTCGTTTGGCCAGTCTCTCTAGATACAGTTCACTTGTATTGTGAGGGACCAGTTAACTGTTAAAGGGTGGTGTACTGGTCAAAATTGAGGCAACTGTACTTGTATGCACTAAAATCGTGCGTTTTTGCTTGATTGACTTGAAAAGGTAGGCAGTTACGGTAGGAAAAGACCGGTACAGCAGTACAGTTTTATTCAGGATTTGGGCTGGCAATAGCAAGCTGACGAAACTGTGTTTGCGTCAGCTGCTATCTGTACCAATTACACCGCGAGCATCCGCCCGGTTTCTTCCAGGTTTATGTGCCAGCTCAGGGCGTCACGCAGGATATGCGGCGTGTGCCCGCCGAGTGCACAAGCGGCTGTGAAGTAGTCATCCAGGGCCTGGCGATAGTCCGGGTGCACGCAGTTGTCGATGATGACCCGAGCGCGTTCTCGCGGCGCCAGGCCACGCAAGTCCGCCAGACCGATCTCGGTGACGAGGATGTCGACGTCATGCTCAGTGTGATCAACGTGGCTGACCATCGGCACCACGCTGGAGATCGCGCCGCCCTTGGCGATCGACTTGGTTACGAAGATCGCCAAATGCGCATTGCGCGCAAAGTCGCCCGAGCCGCCGATGCCGTTCATCATCCGCGTGCCGCAGATGTGGGTGGAGTTGACGTTGCCGTACAAGTCGAACTCAAGCGCCGTGTTGATGCCGATGATGCCGAGCCGGCGCACCACTTCCGGGTGGTTGGAGATTTCTTGCGGGCGCAGGACCAGTTTGTCCTTGTAGCGCTCAAGGTTGCCGAAAACATCGGTGTTGCGACGGCTCGACAAGGTGATCGAGCTGCCCGAAGCAAAGCTCAGCTTGCCGGCGTCGATCAGGTCGAAGGTCGAGTCCTGAAGCACTTCGGAATACATCGTCAGGTCTTCGAACGGCGAGTCGATCAACCCGCACATCACCGAGTTGGCGATGTTGCCAATCCCGGCTTGCAGCGGGCCGAGCTTGTTGGTCATGCGCCCGGCAGCCACTTCCTGCTTGAAGAAGTCGATCAGGTGGTCGGCAATGACTTGGGTATCAACGTCCGGCGGCAGTACGGTGGACGGTGAGTCGGATTGATTGGTGATCACGATAGCGACGATCTTTTCCGGCGGGATCGGGATGGCCGTGCTGCCAATGCGATCGTCGACCTTTACCAGTGGAATCGGTGTGCGGGTCGGCCGATAGGTCGGGATATAGATGTCGTGCAGGCCTTCGAGATTCGGGTTGTGCGCCAGGTTGATCTCGACGATCACCTGTTTGGCGAAAATCGCGAAGCTGGCCGAGTTGCCCACCGACGTGGTCGGCACGATATGGCCCTGCTCGGTGATCGCCACGGCTTCAATCACCGCGATGTCCGGCAGCTTGAGTTGCTGATTGCGCAGCGACTCCACGGTTTCCGACAGATGCTGGTCAATGAACATTACTTCGCCGGCGTTAATGGCTTTGCGCAGAGTGCTGTCGACCTGGAAGGGCATGCGTCGTGACAATACGCCAGCTTCGGTGAGCTGTTTATCGAGGTCGTTGCCCAGGCTGGCGCCGGTCATCAGCGTGATTTTCAGCGGGGTGATTTTGGCGCGCTCGGCCAATGCGTGGGGCACGGCTTTGGCTTCGCCGGCGCGAGTGAAACCACTCATGCCGACGGTCATGCCGTCCTCAATCAGAGCGGCAGCGTCAGCGGCGCTCATCACTTTATCCAACAACGAAGGCAAGCGAATACGATCACGGTACATGGATTGTTATCTCGGGCAACGAAAGCAAGGTGTGCAGTCTAGTGACTTCAAAAAAATTTCTCCCGCTACCATGGTCGAATGCAGAGCCCCGATTTAGAGCCTTCGGTCGGTTTTTAGCGGGCAATAAAAAACCCCAGCCTACTAAAGGCTGAGGTTTTGAGTATTGCGCTGGAGCAGGTTTTACTCGACGGCTTTGACCATGTCTTCGATGACCTTCTTCGCGTCGCCGAAGACCATCATGGTTTTGTCGAGGTAGAACAGTTCGTTGTCCAGGCCGGCATAGCCGCTGGCCATCGAGCGCTTGTTGACGATCACGGTCTTGGCTTTGTAAGCCTCGAGGATCGGCATGCCGGCAATCGGCGATTTCGGATCGTTCTTCGCCGCCGGGTTGACCACATCGTTGGCGCCAAGTACCAGCACCACGTCGGTCTGACCGAACTCGGAGTTGATGTCTTCCATCTCGAACACTTGCTCGTAAGGCACTTCGGCCTCGGCCAGCAGGACGTTCATGTGGCCAGGCATCCGCCCGGCGACCGGGTGGATCGCAAACTTCACCGTGACACCACGGTGAGTCAGCTTCTCCGCCAGTTCCATCAGCGAGTGCTGGGCCCGTGCCACCGCCAGGCCATAGCCCGGCACGATGATCACGGTGTCGGCGTTGGTCAGCAGGAACGCGGCGTCATCGGACGAGCCGGACTTCACCGGACGCGCTTCCTTGGCGCCAGCGGGGCCTGCGGCTTCCGTTGCACCGCCGAAACCGCCGAGCAGGACGTTGAAGAACGAGCGGTTCATCGCTTTGCACATGATGTACGAGAGGATTGCACCGGACGAGCCCACCAGCGAACCGGCGATGATCAGCATCGAGTTGTTCAGCGAGAAGCCGATACCCGCGGCTGCCCAACCGGAATAGCTGTTGAGCATCGACACCACCACCGGCATATCGGCACCGCCGATCGGGATGATGATCAGCACGCCCATCACGAAGGCCAGGGCCAGCATCAGGGCGAAGGCGCCGAGGTTGCCGGTCAGCATGAAAGTGATGCCCAGGCCGAGCGTCGCCAGGCCCAACACCAGGTTCAACTTGTGTTGACCGCTGAACTGTACCGGTGCGCCCTGAAACAGACGGAACTTGTACTTGCCCGACAGCTTGCCGAAGGCGATCACCGAACCGGAGAAGGTGATGGCACCAATCGCTGCGCCAAGGAACAGCTCCATGCGGTTACCGGCCGGAATCGAATCACCCAGTTGCTTGACGATGCCCAGCGACTGCGGCTCAACAACAGCAGCAATCGCAATAAACACCGCGGCCAGACCGATCATGCTGTGCATGAAGGCGACCAGTTCCGGCATCTTGGTCATTTCAACGCGTTTGGCCATGATCGAACCGGCCGTGCCGCCGACCAGCAAGCCGACGATCACGTAGCCGATCCCGGCGGTGGCAAGCTCTGCGCCGAGCTTATAGATGAGGCCCACGGTGGTCAGGATGGCCAGCGCCATGCCAAGCATGCCGAACAGGTTGCCGCGCCGCGACGTGGTCGGGTGCGACAGGCCTTTGAGGGCCTGGATGAAACAGATCGACGCGATCAAGTAGAGCGTCGTGACGAGATTCATGCTCATTACTTAGGCGCCTCTTCTTTTATTGCTTTCGGGGCTTTTTTCTTGAACATCTCAAGCATCCTGCGGGTAACCAGGAAGCCACCAAATACGTTCACCGCTGCCAGAGCCACCGCCAGGGTGCCCATGGTTTTGCCCAGAGGTGTGACGGTCAACGCCGCGGCCAGCATGGCGCCGACGATCACGATCGCCGAGATCGCGTTGGTCACCGCCATCAAAGGCGTGTGCAGCGCAGGTGTAACGTTCCAGACCACGTGATAACCGACATAAATCGCCAGCACGAAGATGATCAGGTTGTAGATACCGGGGGAGATAAGCTCTTCCATCGTCTGAATCCCTGCTTAGGCGTTTTTGCGGATGACTTGGCCGTCGCGGCACATCAGGCACGCGGCGACGATGTCGTCTTCGAGGTTGATCTCGAACTGGCCTTCCTTGTTGAAGACCAGCTTCAGGAAGTCCAGCAAGTTGCGCGCGTACAGGGCCGAAGCGTCTGCCGCGACGGCGCCGGCCAGGTTGGTCGGGCCGCAAATGATCACGCCATTCTCGACCACCACCTGATCGGCCACAGTCAGCGGGCAGTTGCCGCCCTGGGCTGCCGCGAGGTCGATGACCACCGAGCCCGGCTTCATCTGCGCCACGGTTTCCGCGCTCAACAGCGTCGGCGCCTTGCGGCCCGGGATCAGTGCGGTGGTGATCACGATGTCAGCCTGCTTGGCGCGCTCGTGCACGGCCGCAGCCTGACGCTGCATCCAGCTGGCCGGCATCGGGCGGGCGTAACCGCCGACACCAACGGCGCATTCGCGCTCTTCATCGGTTTCGTAAGGTACGTCGACGAACTTGGCGCCGAGGGATTCGATCTGCTCCTTCACCGCAGGACGCACGTCAGAGGCTTCGATCACCGCACCCAGACGTTTCGCCGTGGCGATGGCCTGCAAACCGGCTACACCCGCGCCGAGAATCAGCACGCGCGCCGCTTTCACGGTACCCGCCGCGGTCATCAACATCGGGATGAAGCGAGGATAGTGGTGAGCGGCCAGCAACACGGCTTTATAGCCGGCGATGTTGGCTTGGGAGGACAGCACATCCAGGCTCTGAGCGCGGGAGGTGCGTGGTGCGGCCTCCAGTGCGAAAGCGGTAATGCCGCACTCAGCCAGCTTGGCAATGGTTTCATTGCTGAACGGGTTGAGCATGCCCACCACAACGGTGCCGCTTTTAATCAGCGTCAGTTCGCTGTCGCTGGGGGCGACCACCTTGAGAATCAGCTCGGCACCCAACGCATCGTTGGCGCTGCCAATTATTGCGCCTGCCGCTTCATAGGCACTGTCGACAACGCTGGCATTAATGCCGGCGCCGCTTTGCACAGTGACCTTATGACCCTGGCCGATCAGCTTCTTGATGGTTTCCGGGGTTGCAGCAACCCGTGTTTCACCGGTCTGGGTTTCGAGAGGAACACCAATGTGCACGTCAAATCTCCTGCGTGATCTTATTGAGTAAACCCAGGCACTTCGGATGGTGCGGCTGGGGGCGGCCGATCAGCACGATCCCGCCAAATCAGGGCGGGGCGCGGCATTTTGCAGGCGAACTTAGTGCCCTTCAAGGGTTTATGACGGGTGACGGAAAATTAACTACAAGTCACCCCGTGACCGAATGTCGCAACTGACCGGTTCAATCCCTTGCAGGCCGTGCCTTGTAAGGATTCTTGTAAAAATTGAAGAATTTACGCATCGGTCAGGTGAATGAGTCGTTATTGCTCCGCAATAGAGGCTCAAGGCCACGTTTTCAGGCCCTTGTGGGACGTTTGTACTGCTTGCCGGTACAGTATTCGAATATGCGACAAATACTTATATCTGTAGTGCTTTTGTTTTGCTGACTACGTGGTCAGCTAATGGCGCAAAGCCTTTATCCTTCTAGGCTGTAGCTCTGTGCCTGATTGATCAACCAATCGCGAAATGCCCTTAAAGAGGCCGATTCGACCTTTCGCTCGGGAATCATCAAGTAATACGCCTTGATGCTTGATAACGCTTGGGCGTTGGCAATGACCAGGCGCTTCTCGGCCAGTTCACGTTGAATCAGGAACGGTGGAATCAGCGCGATTCCCATATCGTGCATGGCCGCTTGGGCAAGCATGGAGAATAGCTCGTAGCGCGGCCCTGTCATGTCGCGAGGGATATTAAGGTTTTGGGAGTTGAACCACTGACGCCATGCATAAGGGCGGGTGGTTTGCTGCAACAGGGGCAATTCGGCGATGTCGCCGGGAGACAGGTTTGTCTTTTTCCCCATGAGGTTGGGGCTGCACACCGGCATCGGATTTTCGCCCATCAGCCTGTGGGATTCGGTACCCGACCAGTCCGCGTCGCCAAAATAGATCGCGGCATCGAAATCGGTGTCGGCAAACAGGAAGGGGCGCGTTCGGTTGGTGAGGTTGACCGTCACTTCCGGGTGTTTTTGCTGGAAGTCCTTGAGTCGTGGCAACAGCCATTGAGTGCCGAAGGTTGGAACCACCGCCAGCTCAATCACGTTGGCGCCTTGCTGACCCATCACTGACAAGGTGTCGCGCTCAACCGCATCAAGTTGGGTGGCCACCCGGCGGCTGTAGGAAAGGCCGGCCTCCGTCAGCTTGACCCCACGTCGCGAGCGTCGGAACAGTTCTACGCTGAGGAACTCCTCAAGGCTGGCGATCTGTCGGCAAATGGCGCCCTGAGTGAGCGAAAGCTCCTGAGCTGCCTTGGTAAAACTTTCATGGCGAGCTGCCGCTTCAAAGCTGATCAGCGCCGTTGTGCTGGGGATTTTCCTGCGCATGTACGTCAACCTCACTAATGCATCGCATAAAAGCTATTTTGCGATGTTTCGGAGTGAGAAATTAGCACAACAGTATGCAAAATCCTCGTTTGCCGTAACGCCGAACCCGGCCTAGGATCAGCCCACGTTATTTGACCCGATTCGAGAGGACACACTCATGGGCGGCAAAGCTAGCTTCAACTGGATCGATTCCCTGCTGCTGGATCAACAGCTCACCGAAGAAGAGCGCATGATTCGCGACACCGCTGAGCAATTCGCTCAGCAGAAGCTCGCACCGCGTGTTCTCGAAGCTTTCCGCCATGAAAAGACCGATCCGGCAATCTTCCGCGAGATGGGTGAAATCGGCCTGTTGGGCGCGACCATCCCCGAGCAATATGGTGGCAGCGGCCTGAACTACGTCAGTTACGGCCTGATAGCCCGTGAAGTCGAGCGCGTCGACTCCGGCTACCGCTCGATGATGAGCGTGCAATCCTCGCTGGTGATGGTGCCGATCAATGAATTCGGTACCGAAGCCCAGAAGCAGAAGTACCTGCCGAAACTGGCGTCGGGTGAGTGGATTGGTTGTTTCGGTCTGACCGAGCCTAACCACGGTTCCGACCCGGGCGCGATGATTACTCGTGCACGCAAAGTCGAAGGCGGCTACAGCCTGACCGGCAACAAGATGTGGATCACCAACAGCCCGATCGCCGATGTGTTCGTGGTCTGGGGCAAGGACGATGCCGGCGACATCCGTGGCTTCGTTCTGGAGAAGGGCTGGAAAGGCCTGAGTGCTCCTGCAATTCACGGCAAGGTTGGCCTGCGTGCATCCATCACCGGCGAAATCGTCATGGACAACGTGTTTGTCCCTGAAGAGAACATCTTCCCGGATGTCCGTGGCTTGAAAGGCCCTTTTACTTGCCTCAACTCGGCACGTTACGGTATTTCCTGGGGCGCGCTGGGCGCGGCCGAATTTTGCTGGCACACCGCTCGCCAATACACCCTGGATCGCCAGCAGTTCGGCCGTCCATTGGCCGCCACTCAGCTGATCCAGAAGAAGCTGGCCGACATGCAGACTGAAATCACCCTGGCGCTGCAAGGTTGCCTGCGTCTGGGTCGTATGAAAGATGAAGGTACTGCGGCCGTCGAGATCACTTCGATGATGAAGCGCAACTCCTGCGGCAAGTCCCTGGACATTGCTCGCATGGCGCGTGACATGCTGGGCGGTAATGGTATTTCCGATGAGTTCGGTGTTGCTCGCCACTTGGTCAACCTGGAAGTGGTGAATACCTACGAAGGTACGCATGACGTCCACGCTCTGATCCTCGGTCGTGCGCAGACTGGCATCCAGGCGTTCTATTAATAGGAGAACGGCCATGGGCGCGCTTTCGCATCTACGGGTACTGGATTTATCGCGGGTGCTGGCCGGGCCTTGGGCGGGGCAGATCCTTGCTGACCTTGGCGCCGAAGTGATCAAGGTTGAGCGCCCCGGTAATGGCGATGACACCCGCGCCTGGGGGCCTCCCTTCCTAAAAGACGCTTATGGCGAGAACACCAGCGAGGCCGCCTATTATTTGTCGGCCAATCGCAACAAGCAATCGGTCACCATCGACTTCACCCGGCCTGAAGGGCAGAAGCTGGTGCGTGATCTGGCGGCGAAGTCGGACATCCTGATCGAGAATTTCAAGGTCGGTGGGCTGGCGGCATATGGTTTGGACTATGAGTCTCTAAAGGCGATCAATCCGAATCTGATCTATTGCTCGATTACCGGGTTTGGCCAGACTGGTCCTTACGCCAAGCGCGCGGGTTATGACTTCATGATCCAGGGGCTGGGCGGCCTGATGAGTCTGACGGGGCGGCCCGAAGGGGATGAGGGTGCCGGGCCGGTGAAAGTCGGCGTGGCGCTGACGGACATTTTGACCGGTCTCTATTCGACCGTGGCGATCCTGGCAGCGCTTGCGCATCGGGAGCATGACGGTGGCGGTCAGCATATTGATATGGCGCTGCTGGATGTTCAGGTGGCTTGTCTGGCTAACCAGGCAATGAATTACCTGACTACGGGCAATGCTCCGAAGCGCCTGGGTAATGCTCATCCGAATATCGTGCCTTATCAGGACTTTCCTACGGCGGATGGAGACTTCATCCTAACCGTAGGTAATGACGGGCAGTTCCGCAAGTTTGCTGAAGTGGCTGGTCAGCCGCAGTGGGCAGATGATCCACGTTTTGCGACCAACAAGTTGCGGGTGGCGAATCGTGCGGTGCTGATTCCGCTCATTCGCCAGGCGACTGTGTTCAAGACGACTGCTGAGTGGGTGCTGCAGCTGGAGCAAGCAGGTGTGCCGTGCGGGCCGATCAATGATCTGGCTCAGATGTTTGCGGATCCTCAGGTTAAGGCGCGCGGGTTGGCGATCGAGCTGCCCCATGTGCTGGCCGGGATGGTGCCGCAGGTGGCGAGTCCGATTCGACTGTCCGAAACTCCTGTGGAGTATCGCAATGCGCCTCCTCTATTAGGGGAGCATACGCTGGAGGTTCTGCAGCGGGTGCTGGGTCTGGATGCGGGCGTTGTGGCTGCATTCAAAGAGGCTGGGGTGCTCTGAGGGTTTCTTCTATATAGAGGGAGTGGTTTTACTCTCCTATATAGAAAGGAAACGGGCTGTTTTCGGCGTTCTGCAATTGATTGATAGAAAAGCGCAATTAAAGGTTGACGGCAAATGCTGGAAGTCTATAATTCGCCCCACTTCCGGCGCAGTCGAAACGGAAAACTCCTTGGTAAACAATGAGTTACGCAGTTTTCGACAGCGAGTTGCTTCAGGTCATCGAAGTCCAGAAGGAGTTGATTGAGCGAGGTTGTTTGGCTCTTTTGATGATTCGATCTTCTCGGTCGAAAGCGGAACAAAAGAGGTGTTGACAGCAGCGAGTAACGCTGTAGAATTCGCCTCCCGCTAACGAGAGATCGCAAGCGCAAGTGGTTGAAGTTGCAAAGGAAACTTTGAAAACTTCGAAAAATAACCGCTTGACAGCAACAGAGGCTGCTGTAGAATGCGCGCCTCGGTTGAGACGAAAGATCTTAACCAACCGCTCTTTAACAACTGAATCAAGCAATTCGTGTGGGTGCTTGTGGGGTCAGACTGATAGTCAACAAGATTATCAGCATCACAAGTTACTCCGCGAGAAATCAAAGATGTAACCAACGATTGCTGAGCCAAGTTTAGGGTTTCTTAAAAACCCAAAGATGTTTGAACTGAAGAGTTTGATCATGGCTCAGATTGAACGCTGGCGGCAGGCCTAACACATGCAAGTCGAGCGGCAGCACGGGTACTTGTACCTGGTGGCGAGCGGCGGACGGGTGAGTAATGCCTAGGAATCTGCCTGGTAGTGGGGGATAACGCTCGGAAACGGACGCTAATACCGCATACGTCCTACGGGAGAAAGCAGGGGACCTTCGGGCCTTGCGCTATCAGATGAGCCTAGGTCGGATTAGCTAGTTGGTGAGGTAATGGCTCACCAAGGCGACGATCCGTAACTGGTCTGAGAGGATGATCAGTCACACTGGAACTGAGACACGGTCCAGACTCCTACGGGAGGCAGCAGTGGGGAATATTGGACAATGGGCGAAAGCCTGATCCAGCCATGCCGCGTGTGTGAAGAAGGTCTTCGGATTGTAAAGCACTTTAAGTTGGGAGGAAGGGCATTAACCTAATACGTTAGTGTTTTGACGTTACCGACAGAATAAGCACCGGCTAACTCTGTGCCAGCAGCCGCGGTAATACAGAGGGTGCAAGCGTTAATCGGAATTACTGGGCGTAAAGCGCGCGTAGGTGGTTTGTTAAGTTGGATGTGAAATCCCCGGGCTCAACCTGGGAACTGCATTCAAAACTGACAAGCTAGAGTATGGTAGAGGGTGGTGGAATTTCCTGTGTAGCGGTGAAATGCGTAGATATAGGAAGGAACACCAGTGGCGAAGGCGACCACCTGGACTGATACTGACACTGAGGTGCGAAAGCGTGGGGAGCAAACAGGATTAGATACCCTGGTAGTCCACGCCGTAAACGATGTCAACTAGCCGTTGGGAGCCTTGAGCTCTTAGTGGCGCAGCTAACGCATTAAGTTGACCGCCTGGGGAGTACGGCCGCAAGGTTAAAACTCAAATGAATTGACGGGGGCCCGCACAAGCGGTGGAGCATGTGGTTTAATTCGAAGCAACGCGAAGAACCTTACCAGGCCTTGACATCCAATGAATCTGCTAGAGATAGCGGAGTGCCTTCGGGAACATTGAGACAGGTGCTGCATGGCTGTCGTCAGCTCGTGTCGTGAGATGTTGGGTTAAGTCCCGTAACGAGCGCAACCCTTGTCCTTAGTTACCAGCACGTAATGGTGGGCACTCTAAGGAGACTGCCGGTGACAAACCGGAGGAAGGTGGGGATGACGTCAAGTCATCATGGCCCTTACGGCCTGGGCTACACACGTGCTACAATGGTCGGTACAGAGGGTTGCCAAGCCGCGAGGTGGAGCTAATCCCAGAAAACCGATCGTAGTCCGGATCGCAGTCTGCAACTCGACTGCGTGAAGTCGGAATCGCTAGTAATCGCGAATCAGAATGTCGCGGTGAATACGTTCCCGGGCCTTGTACACACCGCCCGTCACACCATGGGAGTGGGTTGCACCAGAAGTAGCTAGTCTAACCTTCGGGAGGACGGTTACCACGGTGTGATTCATGACTGGGGTGAAGTCGTAACAAGGTAGCCGTAGGGGAACCTGCGGCTGGATCACCTCCTTAATCGACGACATCAGCTGCTCCATAAGCTCCCACACGAATTGCTTGATTCATTGAAGAAGACGATAAAAGAAGCAGCCCGAAATTGGGTCTGTAGCTCAGTTGGTTAGAGCGCACCCCTGATAAGGGTGAGGTCGGCAGTTCGAATCTGCCCAGACCCACCAATTTTGTGTGGGAACCTGTAGCAATACGGGGCCATAGCTCAGCTGGGAGAGCGCCTGCCTTGCACGCAGGAGGTCAACGGTTCGATCCCGTTTGGCTCCACCACTACTGCTTCTGTTTGTTGAAAGCTTAGAAATGAGCATTCCATCGTGATGATGGTGAATGTTGATTTCTAGTCTTTGGCTAGATCGTTCTTTAAAAATTTGGGTATGTGATAGAAAGATAGACTGAACGTTACTTTCACTGGTAACGGATCAGGCTAAGGTAAAATTTGTGAGTTGCTCTGTATGAGCAAGAATCGAATTTTCGGCGAATGTCGTCTTCACAGTATAACCAGATTGCTTGGGGTTATATGGTCAAGTGAAGAAGCGCATACGGTGGATGCCTTGGCAGTCAGAGGCGATGAAAGACGTGGTAGCCTGCGAAAAGCTTCGGGGAGTCGGCAAACAGACTTTGATCCGGAGATGTCTGAATGGGGGAACCCAGCCATCATAAGATGGTTATCTTAAGCTGAATACATAGGCTTAAGAGGCGAACCAGGGGAACTGAAACATCTAAGTACCCTGAGGAAAAGAAATCAACCGAGATTCCCTTAGTAGTGGCGAGCGAACGGGGACTAGCCCTTAAGTGGCTTTGAGATTAGCGGAACGCTCTGGAAAGTGCGGCCATAGTGGGTGATAGCCCTGTACGCGAAAATCTCTTGGTCATGAAATCGAGTAGGACGGAGCACGAGAAACTTTGTCTGAATATGGGGGGACCATCCTCCAAGGCTAAATACTACTGACTGACCGATAGTGAACTAGTACCGTGAGGGAAAGGCGAAAAGAACCCCGGAGAGGGGAGTGAAATAGATCCTGAAACCGTATGCGTACAAGCAGTGGGAGCCCACTTTGTTGGGTGACTGCGTACCTTTTGTATAATGGGTCAGCGACTTATTTTCAGTGGCGAGCTTAACCGAATAGGGGAGGCGTAGCGAAAGCGAGTCTTAATAGGGCGTCTAGTCGCTGGGAATAGACCCGAAACCGGGCGATCTATCCATGGGCAGGTTGAAGGTTGGGTAACACTAACTGGAGGACCGAACCGACTACCGTTGAAAAGTTAGCGGATGACCTGTGGATCGGAGTGAAAGGCTAATCAAGCTCGGAGATAGCTGGTTCTCCTCGAAAGCTATTTAGGTAGCGCCTCATGTATCACTGTAGGGGGTAGAGCACTGTTTCGGCTAGGGGGTCATCCCGACTTACCAAACCGATGCAAACTCCGAATACCTACAAGTGCCGAGCATGGGAGACACACGGCGGGTGCTAACGTCCGTCGTGAAAAGGGAAACAACCCAGACCGTCAGCTAAGGTCCCAAAGTTATGGTTAAGTGGGAAACGATGTGGGAAGGCTTAGACAGCTAGGAGGTTGGCTTAGAAGCAGCCACCCTTTAAAGAAAGCGTAATAGCTCACTAGTCGAGTCGGCCTGCGCGGAAGATGTAACGGGGCTCAAACCATACACCGAAGCTACGGGTATCACTTAGGTGATGCGGTAGAGGAGCGTTCTGTAAGCCTGTGAAGGTGAGTTGAGAAGCTTGCTGGAGGTATCAGAAGTGCGAATGCTGACATGAGTAACGACAATGGGTGTGAAAAACACCCACGCCGAAAGACCAAGGTTTCCTGCGCAACGTTAATCGACGCAGGGTTAGTCGGTCCCTAAGGCGAGGCTGAAAAGCGTAGTCGATGGAAAACAGGTTAATATTCCTGTACTTCTGGTTATTGCGATGGAGGGACGGAGAAGGCTAGGCCAGCTTGGCGTTGGTTGTCCAAGTTTAAGGTGGTAGGCTGGAATCTTAGGTAAATCCGGGATTCTAAGGCCGAGAGCTGATGACGAGTTACCCTTTGGGTGACGAAGTGGTTGATGCCATGCTTCCAAGAAAAGCTTCTAAGCTTCAGGTAACCAGGAACCGTACCCCAAACCGACACAGGTGGTTGGGTAGAGAATACCAAGGCGCTTGAGAGAACTCGGGTGAAGGAACTAGGCAAAATGGCACCGTAACTTCGGGAGAAGGTGCGCCGGTGAGGGTGAAGCATTTACTGCGTAAGCCCATGCCGGTCGAAGATACCAGGCCGCTGCGACTGTTTATTAAAAACACAGCACTCTGCAAACACGAAAGTGGACGTATAGGGTGTGACGCCTGCCCGGTGCCGGAAGGTTAATTGATGGGGTTAGCTAACGCGAAGCTCTTGATCGAAGCCCCGGTAAACGGCGGCCGTAACTATAACGGTCCTAAGGTAGCGAAATTCCTTGTCGGGTAAGTTCCGACCTGCACGAATGGCGTAACGATGGCGGCGCTGTCTCCACCCGAGACTCAGTGAAATTGAAATCGCTGTGAAGATGCAGTGTATCCGCGGCTAGACGGAAAGACCCCGTGAACCTTTACTATAGCTTTGCACTGGACTTTGAATTTGCTTGTGTAGGATAGGTGGGAGGCTTTGAAGCGTGGACGCCAGTTCGCGTGGAGCCAACCTTGAAATACCACCCTGGCAACTTTGAGGTTCTAACTCAGGTCCGTTATCCGGATCGAGGACAGTGTATGGTGGGTAGTTTGACTGGGGCGGTCTCCTCCTAAAGAGTAACGGAGGAGTACGAAGGTGCGCTCAGACCGGTCGGAAATCGGTCGTAGAGTATAAAGGCAAAAGCGCGCTTGACTGCGAGACAGACACGTCGAGCAGGTACGAAAGTAGGTCTTAGTGATCCGGTGGTTCTGTATGGAAGGGCCATCGCTCAACGGATAAAAGGTACTCCGGGGATAACAGGCTGATACCGCCCAAGAGTTCATATCGACGGCGGTGTTTGGCACCTCGATGTCGGCTCATCACATCCTGGGGCTGAAGCCGGTCCCAAGGGTATGGCTGTTCGCCATTTAAAGTGGTACGCGAGCTGGGTTTAGAACGTCGTGAGACAGTTCGGTCCCTATCTGCCGTGGACGTTTGAGATTTGAGAGGGGCTGCTCCTAGTACGAGAGGACCGGAGTGGACGAACCTCTGGTGTTCCGGTTGTCACGCCAGTGGCATTGCCGGGTAGCTATGTTCGGAATAGATAACCGCTGAAAGCATCTAAGCGGGAAACTAGCCTCAAGATGAGATCTCACTGGGACCTTGAGTCCCCTGAAGGGCCGTCGAAGACTACGACGTTGATAGGTTGGGTGTGTAAGCGCTGTGAGGCGTTGAGCTAACCAATACTAATTGCCCGTGAGGCTTGACCATATAACACCCAAGCAATTTGCGTCGAAAGGCCAGATTGCGGTGTGTGAAGACGAAACGACCGAAAGTTCGAGAGATTCACAAAACACCCGCTGTCACATACCCGATTTGCTGAAGCGAGGCCAGCTGGCCACGACTCGGTACCCGAATTTCTTGACGACCATAGAGCATTGGAACCACCTGATCCCATCCCGAACTCAGCAGTGAAACGATGCATCGCCGATGGTAGTGTGGGGTTTCCCCATGTGAGAGTAGGTCATCGTCAAGATTAAATTCCGAAACCCCTATCTGCGTATGCAGGTAGGGGTTTTGTTTTAGTAGAAGTCACCCATTTTGCTGGCACGTTACGCTGTAACGGGCTGGTCACAGAATTTCTTGACGACCATAGAGCATTGGAACCACCTGATCCCATCCCGAACTCAGCAGTGAAACGATGCATCGCCGATGGTAGTGTGGGGTTTCCCCATGTGAGAGTAGGTCATCGTCAAGATTAAATTCCGAAACCCCTGTCTGCTAACGCAGACAGGGGTTTTGTCGTTCTGGGCTCGCTAAACGCTCAGGAACGTCAGTTGTATGTTCCCACGGAGACGACAAAGCCAGCCCCCGGATTCAGGCGCTGCTTTGTTGGAATGACGAGGGATTAGTACTGGTAGCTTACCGTCGCGGCGACATTGTGTTCTTCGCCCAACTAGCAGAAATTCAGACTGGCACATGAGGCCACATAGGACCCACGGGCGTTCGCAGAAAGGCGCGGGGAGCCTTGAGTTGCAGGCGTTCGGTTCTGTGCAGCAGACGCACATAACCGTCATCACACAAAGACTGAGCAGGCGCTCTGGCACACCGTTCGGCGGGTATCTGACAGGAATGTCGACCATTTCGTACAAACGCCTAAGTTTTCTCCGGTTTGTGCCGACAGCCTGATGAGACATGCGTGCACCAAAGTAGAGCGGCCACAGAGCCCTGCCTGCGCTGTTACATGGAATGTTGCAACCCGGAACGCATCCCCACTTTTTGCATAAGAAGTCCCATGAAATGAATCTCAAATTCAGTCATAAAATCCTTCTGGCCGCCTCCGGCGTCGTGGTGCTGGCATTTGCGTTGTTCACTTTGTACAACGACTATCTGCAGCGAAACACCATCCGTCAAAACCTTGAATCGAGCGTCCAGCAGGCCGGCGATCTGACCGCCAGCAGCGTGCTGAACTGGATGAGCGGTCGCGTGCTGGTGCTGGAAAACCTCGCGCAAAACGTCGCCCATCAAGGCGCCAATGCCGACCTCCCTGGGTTGGTCAGTCAACCGGCCCTGACCTCGAACTTCCAGTTCACCTACGTGGGCCAGGCCAACGGTGTATTCACTCAGCGCCCGGACGCGAAGATGCCTGATGGCTACGATCCGCGTCAGCGTCCCTGGTACAAACAGGCCGTGGCTGCCGACAAGACCATGCTGACCCCGCCTTACATGGCTGCCGTCGGCGGGCTGGTGGTGACCATCGCCCTGCCGGTGAAAAAGAACGGCGAGTTGCTCGGCGTGGTCGGCGGCGACCTGAGCCTGGAAACCCTGGTGAAGATCATCAATTCGGTGGACTTCGGTGGCATCGGCCACGCATTCCTGGTCAGCGCCGACGGTCAGGTGATCGTCAGCCCGGACAAAGACCAGGTGATGAAAAACCTGAAAGACATCTACCCGAACGCCGGTGTGCGCATCGAGAAGGGCAATCAGGAAGTCACCCTGAACAAGCAGGACCGTATCCTTTCGTTCACGCCGGTCAGTGGTTTGCCGAATGCCGAGTGGTACATCGGTCTGTCGATCGACAAGGACAAGGCCTACGCACCCCTCAGCCAGTTCCGCACTTCTGCGCTGATCGCGATGTTCATCGCCGTGACGGCCATTGCCGTGCTGCTGAGCCTGCTGATCAACGTGCTGATGCGCCCGCTGACCACCATGAGCCGTGCGATGCAGGACATCGCTCAAGGCGAGGGCGACCTGACCCGACGTCTGGCTGTGGAAAGCAAAGACGAGTTCGGTGAGCTGGGCGGTTCTTTCAATCAGTTCGTGGAGCGAATTCACGCGTCGATTTCCGAAGTGTCGTCGGCCACCCGCCAGGTTCACGACCTGTCGCAGAGGGTGATGGCTTCGTCCAACGCCTCGATCGTCGGTTCCGACGAGCAAAGCGCCCGCACCAACAGTGTGGCCGCGGCGATCAACCAGTTGGGCGCCGCCACCCAGGAAATCGCCCGCAACGCCGCCGATGCTTCCCAGCACGCCAGCGGCGCGAGCGAGCAGGCTGATGACGGTCGTCAGGTGGTGGAGAAAACCATTCTGGCGATGACCGAGTTGTCGCAGAAAATCAGCCTGTCCTGCACGCAGATCGAAACCCTGAACGCCAGCACCGACAACATCGGGCACATTCTGGATGTGATCAAAGGCATCTCCCAGCAGACCAACTTGCTCGCGCTCAACGCGGCCATCGAAGCGGCCCGTGCTGGTGAAGCCGGTCGTGGTTTTGCGGTGGTGGCGGACGAGGTGCGTAACCTCGCCCATCGTACTCAGGAATCGGCGGAGGAGATCCACAAAATGATCACCTCGCTGCAGATCGGTTCTCGTGAAGCGGTGACGACCATGAACGCCAGTCAGGTCTCCAGCGAACAGAGCGTCGAAGTGGCGAACCAGGCCGGTCTGCGACTGGTCAGCGTGACCCAGCGCATCGGCGAAATCGACGGCATGAACCAGTCGGTGGCCGCGGCGACCGAAGAGCAGACGGCAGTCGTGGAAACCCTCAACGTCGACGTTAACCAGATCAACCTGCTGAACCAGCAGAGCGTGGCCAACCTCAATGAAACGTTGAAGGATTGCGATGCGTTGTCCCTGCAGGCGAACCGGTTGAAGCAGTTGGTCGACAGCTTCAAAATCTGATTCCGGTCAGTTGGACCGCGTTATCGTTCAATCGGGAGCAGGTCGAATCGTCGCACCGTCGCTCCCACATGGGATTTTCTGTGATCACAACATTTGTGAGCGACTGAAAACCCCTGTGGGAGTGAGCCTGCTCGCGATAGCGGTGGATTAGTCACCGCTGAACCAAAGCCTTACGCAAACAGCTTCAGCACATTGCTCATCGAGTCATCGGCAAAGCCCTGAACGAAATCCGTGAACCCCGGCAACGCCTCCACGCCGCCCTGCGCGGGTTCGGCGATGATGGTCCAGGTCGCTCGGGATTTGCCCGCGCCCAGCGGTTCGACACTCATCGCCGCCCACAAATTGGCCACGCCCAAGGTGTTGTAAATCGTGGTCCAGGTCATGTTCAGCGCCTGGTCATCCCGGGAGTTGAGTTGCTCGACCACCAGGTTGCCGTCCTTGAAGAATTTCTTGCGCAGGGATGACACGCCTTCGCCGGTCATCTCGATGTGCGACAGCGCCGGAATGAATTGATCGAAGCCGGCAAAGTTACCGACCACTGCCCAGACCTTCCTGGCATCGGCCGGCACTTCCACCGAGGACACCACGTGGCAGCCTTGAGGATTTTTGATCAGGGTATCGGGTTGCAGAGTGCTCATGGTCTTGCTCCATTCTTGGGGTTGGGTTGAATCAGATGAAGTTGATTTCTTTCAGGTAGTCGCAGCCGCGCCGCAGCAGTGCCGGGGATTTTTCCGGGTAATGCGCGCCCATCTGCCGCACGCCCGCCTGGGCGTTGGCGTGGCCGATCATTGAGATGTCGCCGATGTCTTCCTCGAAGCCGTTGAGGTAGAAACCGAGCACGCCGAACAACGCGTTGTCGCTGTCGACCCGGCCCAGTTGCTGCTGCCAGTCGGCGACGCTGACCATGGAAAACTCCCGCCCCGCCTCACGGAATGACGCGACGTAGTTGTCCCAGCTCAGAGGCTCGGGGTTGTGCAGGTTGAACACCGCTTTTTCGGATGAATAACGGCTGGCATGGAAGGCGATGAACCGAGCGAGAAAGTCCACCGGCATCAGGTCGAAATTCAGCGCGAATTCCGGTACCTGACCGAGCTGGATCGAACCTTTGAGCATCAGCATCAAGCGATTCTTGTGCGGCTGGCAGACACCGGTGAGGCTGTTGAAACTGATGTTGCCGGGGCGATAAAGATTGACCCGTACGCCACGTTCGCGAGCGCGTTCGAGGATCCGCTCACCGACCCATTTGGACAGGTTGTAGCCGTTCTTGATGTAGATCGGCGGGGTTTGCGCGGCGGGCAATTCCAGTACCCGGCCATCGGCGGCAATCGTGCTGGAAGCCGAGAGTGTCGAGACGAAGTTGAAAATCTTTTTGCTGCGTCCTTCGCACAGCCGAAGGCACTCGAAAATCGGCTCGACGTTGTCCCGCGCCAGCGACTCGTAATCGAGTACGTGATTGACGTTGGCGGCGTTGTGCACCAACGCGCCGAACTGCCGATCCAGTCGCTCGTAAACATCTGCTTCGAGCCCCAATGACGGACGCGTGATGTCCGCCGCATAAACCCGCACCCGACTCAGGTCCAGATGCTCCAGACGGTTTTCCCGCAACGCATGGGCAAACCGCTCGGCCGCCGATTGCCCACCGCCATCGCGCACCAGGCAGGCGACTTCGCTGGCGCCCCAGGCGAGCAACGCTTCGACGATGTGCACGCCGACAAAGCTGTTGGCGCCGGTGACGATCACCTTGTGTACATCGCCCATGCGGTTGATTGGCAACGGCTGGATATCCAGCTCACGGAAAGCATCGGCCAAGGCTTTTTCGCTCAATACCTCTTCGGTGCCGGTGCCGCGCACCAAGGTCGCCAACTTGGCGATGGTCGGCAATTCGATGAAGCGGTTGATCGAAATGCTGCGACCGAACTCCTCACGCAAACGCAACAGCATGCGCGACAGCAGGATCGAGTGACCGCCCAGATTGAAGAAGCTTTCATCGGTGGAAATATCGCTGGCCGGAAGCTCCAGCAACTCGGCCCAGATATCCAGCAACAGCGCCTCATCGGCACTGACGGGTAAGCGTCGCAGCGTGCTTTCGGAGACATTCACGGGCATCGCCAACAGCGCCTTGCGATCGACCTTGCCGTTGCTGGCGAACGGCATGCTCGGCAGTTCGGTCCATGCTGTGGGCTGCATGTAATCCGGCAGAAACTGCATTGAGTGAGCTTTCAGCGCTTCGCGAGCGGTGCCGGGTTGATCCTCCTGAGGCTGCGCGAGGAAAGCCAGAATCCGGCGCTGGCTGTCGATAACCACTGCCACCTGGCGGTACAACTGACTGTCGCGCAGGCAGCGTTCGATCTCTTCCGGCTCGACCCGGAAGCCGCGAATCTTCACCTGATTGTCGCGTCGCCCGCACAGCTCAATGCCGTCGCAGGTCCACTTCGCCATGTCACCGGTGCGGTAGGCGCGCAGGCTCTGGCCACTCGGCAGGCTCAGGTTCAGATAACGTTCGGCGGTCTGCTGCGGGTTGTTCAGGTAGCCCAGGCACACCCCAGGCCCGACGATGTACAACTCACCGACAGTCTGTTCGGCCACTGGTTGAAAATCCTCATCGAGAATCAGCACCTGACTGTTGGCGATAGGCGCGCCGAGGGTGCGGTTGCTGTCGCCGGTGCGCAGTTGCCGCGCGGTGATCAACACCGTCGCTTCGGTCGGTCCATAGAGGTTGTAGAGGTTGCCCTGACGGGTGAGCTGCTCGATGACATAGGGTTCGCAGACATCGCCGCCGGTCATCACGTGATCGAGGCATTGCAATTGATCCAGCGGCAGGATGCTTAACAACGCCGGCGGCAAAAAGGCGTGGCTCAGTTGTTGATGGCGGATCAGCTCGACCAGTTGCAACGGATCGCGGCGCTGATCGTCGCCGGGCACGATCAGCTCGGCGCCCTGGAGCAGGGTCGGGAAGATATCGATCAGCGATGAGTCGAAACTCAACGACGAAAACTGCAGCACCCGGCTCTGTTCGGTCAGTTGCACATAGTCGGCATACCACGCGGTGAAGTGCGCGAGGTTGGCCTGGCTGAGCAATACGCCTTTGGGATGGCCGGTGGTGCCCGAGGTGTAGAGCGCCATGCACGGCGCCTCTGGATCGGGTCGTTGGCGCATCAAGGGTTGATCGAGATCCACGTCACCGATGTCGATGCGGCTGATGTCGAGTCCCGGCATATGGGCAGCGAGTGGATGCTCACCGTCATGCAGCAACAACACTGCTCCGGCGTTTTCCAGAATGTACTGCTGACGTTGCAAGGGATGGCTCGGTTCCAGCGGCAGGTACACCGCGCCACTGCCAAGAATCGCCAGAATCCCCGCATACAATGCGCTGCATTTTGGCAGGCAGATCCCGATCACCAACGGCCCGTGATGCTGAGCAAGCAATGGCTGCAAACGCTGCTGGATGGCGCGGCTGTGGGCGTACAAATGCCGATAGCTCAGGGACGTGCCGGCAATGTTCAGCGCGGGTCGTTCGGCACATTGGATGAAGCGCCGCTCAAGGCGCTCGATCATCGGGATTTGGCTGAGCGCCAGCAGCGCGGGTGCCGCCGTGAGGTTGAGCCGATGGAAAAACGCGAGGCTCTCCAAATAGAGCAGATTTTCCACGTGCTTGAAGCAAGCGGGAGCCGCAGGCTCGGCCAGCAAAAAATAGTCGGCATCGCGAGAGAAACGGCTGACCAGCAGCGCCACATGCTCGACCAGTTCCGCCACAACCTGCAGGCGCAATGCCTGACCGTTGCCCGAAGGTTCATCGATGATCGGCACGCGAGTGAACAGCGTTGAACCGTACGTGCACAACAGGTCCAGCGGCGGCAGGCCAGAAACCCCAGGCACGCCGATACCCAGTTGCAGCGTCAGTCGCGGTGCTTCGCCGATGTCTCGAACAGGCAGGCTGGCGTCGTCGATCAGCAAATCAGCGTTACCCAACGGCTGCTCGTCGACGGCTGTCAGGCGCATCAGAGAATGACCGTGTTGTTCAAGTTCCAGCGCCAGGTCGGTCAAGGCCTGGCTGTGTCCAATGAGCAGAATGTCGAGACGTCTCATGATGGGCTCCTCGTTAAACCAGGTAATCGCTGAGGGCGTCTTGCACGCACGGCGAATCGAGCAGCGAACTGCTGCGGAAAAACCGCACGATGTTGGCGACCAGCGGGTGATGGCGATTGATCGGGAAGGCCAGCCCCGACACTTCGCTCTTGAGTGCGCGGCGTGCGTCATCGCTGATCTGCAAGGATTCGATCAGCCGGAAGTCGAAGGACTTCTGGATGTCGTTGGTCAGGTAATGGCCGATGAACACCGGCAGGATGTGCGCGATGCAGCGGCGGTCGTCTTCGCTCGCGGTGTGCCAGTAGATGCGCACCAGCCGCGCCCAGAATCCGGAGTGGCGACCTTCGTCGAGCAGGTGGTCGGCCATCAGGCCCTTGATCGACTGCTTGACCGTGTCGTCCTTGGCGAACGCCGCGACATCGCCGGTCACGGTGTTCTCGGCGATGGCCACGCAGATCAATTCCACGGCGCTGCGCAGGTGTTCCGGCGCGAGCGCCACGGCCGCTGGAATGGCTCGGCTGAGTTCGATTTCATCCGGCAGTTCGATGGGCGTGATGCCGGTCATGGCGACGGTCTGTTGCATGAAGTCCATCGCCACGAGTGCGTGGTAATCCTCGTCCACCACCACGGTCATGGCGTCGTAGCGGCAGGCGAACGGAAAGGCCACGGCGAAGCGATTCTTGGCGATGCTGCGGGCGGTCTTGTCGACGATTTCGGTTTCGAAAATCACCACGTCATTGATGAATTTGTAGAGCGTCTGCACCAGCGCAAAGTCGCGTTGCTCCGGGCATTCGCGCAGGAAGGTTTCGCTCAGCACCAACGGTTGGCGGCTCAACGGATAGATCAGTTTGTCGTCGTTCTCCAGCACGCGCCGGGGGCGGGTGCGGATGGTCGCGCGACTTTCCCAGGCGTCGGCGAAGGATTGGTAGTCAGCGGCGTTCATGCGCTCACCTCAGGCATAGGTTCGCTCATGCTCAGGCGCAGGCCGTCCCACAAGGCGATGCGACTTTCAACGGCGGCGATGGCGCTGGCGTAGACGTCTTCCTCGCGTTGCGGATCGCCATTGACCAGTCGGGCAAGGAGTTTTTCAGCGGCGGGGCCGTGGTCTTCGGAATCGACTTCGATGTGCCGTTCGAGGTAGTAACGGAAGGTCGGCGCCTGTTCGATGCCGATGCCCCAGTCATCAAGGATTCGCTGGAACATCTGCGGGATGACGCTCTCGCGACCATGCAGAAATGCCGCCGCAACGCTGTGCCCCGGCGCATGCAACGCGGTATGCAATGTGTTGCGCACGAACTGCGCTGCCGCCGGATCGACGTCCACGCTTTGCAGTGCCACGTCGTAACTCACGCCTTCTTTTTGCAGCGCGACGAAGCGTTCGACCACCGCCGTGCTGGCGCCAACTTCGCGCATGGCATCCAGGTACAACTCGAAATGGCTGTAGTGACCGTGAGCCGGACGATCATCGGACTCCTCACCCAGCACGATCTCGTTGATCAAACGCGCCGCCTGCGGATCTCGCGGTGGCAGCCAGGGCAGCTGGACGCAGGTCAGTTCCTGTTGCAGGCGTTTGGTCAGTGACATGAAATCCCATACCGCAAACACATGGGTTTCCATGAAACGTTGCAATACCGACATTGAGTTGATTTCAGAAAAGATCGGATGAGCACTAAGTTCTGCTTTCTTCTGGGTGAGACGGTCTTTAGTCGTTTTCATGGGCGAGCCTATAAGTGAATTGGATATACCGTTGGGTTTGAATGAATAAGCGATCGTTAGTTAACGCTTTCTGCTGGCGAGCAGAGGCCTCAAGCGAATTGATATGGGTAAGTTGCAATACGTCGTTAAGTGACGGTCTGGCGCCAGCATTCAAGGCGGCGGAGAAAAACTAATACATGAATAAAGTGTCGGGCAAGTTATTTTTAACTTATTTTAAAGTTTAACTTTCTTGTGCGCGACAAGTTCCAATAAAACTTTTAATTTGAGTTTTATTTGGATGTAGTTACTCCTTCCGGCTTATATAAGTCAGAATTAAAATGAAGAGTGAATGCCTCACTCGAAGCAACTTTCTAATTGAGTCGTTGAAGTGAATTGAGGGGGTGGAAGTTGGCTGGGATCAACGCCGGTTCTTCCTTTCCCGTGGCAAGACTCCTTCCGTAGGTTCTTGGTGCGGGGACTGCTCCGCTCGTGCGGTGCGTCGCCCGTTCATTATTTGTTGGCAGCCCAAGAGTGAGCGTAAATCACGACAGCCGCTATCACCGGCGCGTCATCGATTCGCAGTCATTACTTGGTTTGAGAGGGGTCAATCGAAGGCAGGGCTTTTGAGAGGGGCACAGCGCCGCGCGGCAAGCGAGAACGAGCAGTTCGATCTGCTCGCTCAGGCTTGCCGGCGCGGTTTACTTAGAGGTTTTCTTGTTCCGCGCTTCGGGGCTGTTGAGGTAGCGTGTGATGACCTCAACGCCCCGGTTGAGGTGTTGTTCGAGCAACTTCACCGCGCGCTCGACGTCCCGGTCTTCGACGGCCAGCAACAGCGCCCGGTGGTCTTCCTGGGACAGTTTGCCCAGGCCCATGGCTTCCAGGTTGAAGCGCAGGAAACGCTCCTCTTCGTTCAGTCCGTCTTCCACCAGCCTCAATAGCCGTTGGTTCGGCGCCTTGCAGTACAGCGCCATGTGGAAAAGCCGATTGAGCCGGCCGATTTCGGTGTAGTTGTTTTGCGTTTCCAGTTCGTCGATGTAGCGGGCAGCCTGTTCGAGATCCTCATTAACCAGTAACGGGATCGACAGGCGTAGCGCTTCGGATTCCAGCAGGATCCGCAGCGAGTAGGTTTCCACGGCATCGCCCTGAACCAGCGGTGCAACCACTGCCCCTTTATGGGCGATGACGTTGAGCAGCGCCTGAGCTTCGAGCTGGCGCAAGGCTTCGCGCACCGGCATGCGGCTGACACCGAAAAGATCAGCCAAATCTTGCTGGCGCAGGGCGGTGCCGCAGGGTATGCGACCGTCGAGAATGGCCGAACGCAGGGTTTCTTCGATCACCGAGCGTGCCAGATGAGCGGGAATTGGCCCGTTGACCTTGATGCTGTTCAGAGGATTGGGCTTCTGTGTCACAACTACGCACCCTGTTTGACTGAAATAAATTTGGATCCAAGGGGACACTAGTGACTGCCTGACAGGTTGTCAAACGGACAAAAGGTCGCCCTGACGTGGCCGCGATGTTTTTAATGACACCTGCCATACAAAGTTTAGCGCGCCAGCAGTGATCTCATCGTGCCATTGTCTTTTACCGGGCTAACCTGCACCATCGACCGCTTTCCACCTGCCTGACCTGGATGCCTCGCATTGGCGGTATGTTTCGCGATCCCTCGGACTTTGCGCTGGCTGTGCTGCGCGTTGCTGCTGGCCGGCGTTATGCTGGGCGGGCTGCATGCCGATTGGGATTTTTCGCTGATCAGCCGTCGCGCGCAGGCATTGTACGGGCCATTGGGCGAAGGGCAGCCACGCATTGATGCCTGGCAGCACTTATTGGTCACGCAAAAGCAGGTCGGCGAGCTGGAACAGCTGAAAGTGGTCAATCAGTTCTTCAACAAACAGATGCGTTACGAGGAAGACGTCGACCTGTGGCACGAGGTCGATTATTGGGAAACACCCATCGAGGCCCTGTGGAAGGGCGCCGGCGATTGCGAAGATTACGCGATCGCCAAGTATTTCAGCCTGCGTCATCTTGGCGTCGCCAGTGACAAGTTACGCATCACTTACGTCAAGGCCTTGCGCCTGAATCGGGCGCACATGGTATTGACCTACTACTCAAGCCCCGAGGCCATGCCGCTGGTACTCGACAGCCTGATCGATGCGATCAAACCGGCCAGCCAACGAACCGATTTGCTGCCGGTGTACTCTTTCAATGCCGAAGGGTTGTGGTTGCCGGGCGCCAAGGGCAATAAGAAAGTCGGTGACACCAAACGCCTGTCTCGTTGGCAGGATGTGTTGAAGAAAATGCAGGCCGAAGGTTTCCCGGTCGAGACGACTAACTAGGAGCACGCGCTCAGATGTCCTTGTTCAAACAGCTGTTGATCGCTATCTGTCTGTTCCTGGTGATCGCCTTCACCGGTAGCTTCGTGGTCAGCCTGGAAAGCTCACGCACCCAATACGTCAACCAGTTGCGCTCCCACGCCCAGGATGCCGCGACCGCATTGGCGCTGTCCCTGACACCGAACATCGACGACCCGGCGATGGTCGAGTTGCTGGTCAGTTCGATCTTCGACAGCGGTTATTACGCGAGCATCCGCGTGGTCGACCTCAAGACCGATCAGGCCATCGTCGAGCGCAGCGGAATTCCCGCGGTGAACGACGTGCCGGACTGGTTCGTCAAAATGATCGGGCTGGAAGCGGCCGGTGGTGATGCCCTTGTCAGCCGTGGCTGGGAGCAAGCGGCGCGGGTCGAGGTGGTCAGCCATCCGATGTTCGCGTTGGCGAAACTTTGGCAGAGCGCGCTGGGCAGTCTTGGCTGGTTGCTGATATGCGGTGCGGTGAGCGCGGTGCTGGGTGCGCTGTTGTTGCGCCGGCAACTGAAACCGCTGGATTACATGGTCAAGCAATCCCACGCCATCGCTCGTCGCGAATTCCTCAGCCTGCCGCAACTGCCGCGCACGCCGGAACTGCGCCGCGTGGTGCAGGCCATGAATCAGATGGTCGAGAAGCTTAAAGCACTGTTCCAGGAACAGGCCGAGCGCAGTGAAAAGCTGCGGGCCGAGTCCTATCAGGACAACCTGACGGGGCTGGCCAACCGTCGTTATTTCGAAATGCAACTGAACGCCCGAGTGAGCAATCCGGAGCAGGCGAGTTCCGGTTATTTGCTGCTATTGCGGGTCAGGGACCTGGCCGGGTTGAACCAGCGGTTGGGCGGTCAACGTACTGACCAGTTGTTGAAAGCGGTGGGCGAGCAGTTGTCCCGAGAGTGCGCCAAATACCCGGAAACCCTGAACCTCGTGACGCGGATTCGCGGCGGTGAGTTCGCCGTGCTGGCGCCGGGGCTGGTGCGCGAAGAAGCGCTGCAACTGGCGCAGAACCTCGACAGTGGCTTGGCGAGCCTGCACGCGACGGGCGCCACCGACGTGGCCTCGGTGGCCTCGATCGGGCTGGCGCCGTTTGTTTATGGCGACTCCCCGCAAGCGGTGCTGGGGCTGGGCGATCAGGCGTTGGCTCAGGCGGAAACCCAGGGCGATTCGAGCTGGGTTTGCCTGGATCACAGCGCGTCGGCCAGCGTCGGCGACGACCATCATGCCTGGCACAACTTACTGGAACAGGCGTTGAACGAGCAGCGTTTCGAGCTGTATTTCCAGCCGGTGGTGGCCGCCCAGGACACGCAGTTGGTGCTGCATTACAAGGTGCTGTCGCGTTTGATCGACGACGAGGGCCAGACCATTCCCGCCGGGCGCTTCCTGCCGTGGCTCGAGCGCTTTGGCTGGACCGCGCGGTTGGACCGGCTGATGTTGGAGCGGGTACTTGAGCAGATGGCCGACCATACAGAGTCGCTGGCGCTGAACCTGTCTTCAGCGACGCTGGCCGATCCACAGGCATTGAATAAAGTCTTCGACATCCTGCGTCAGCATTCGGATCTCGGGGAGCGATTGACCCTGGAAATCGGTGAGGAGCAGTTGCCGGAGCAAGCCATACTGGAAGAACTGACGCGACGTCTGCACGAACTCGGGTTCTCCCTGAGCCTGCAACGCTTTGGCGGGCGCTTCAGCATGATCGGCAACCTGGCGCGGCTTGGGTTGGCGTATCTGAAGATCGACGGCAGTTACATCCGGGCGATTGATCAGGAGAGCGACAAGCGCCTGTTCATCGAGGCGATTCAGCGTGCGGCGCACAGCATCGATTTGCCGCTGATTGCCGAGCGGGTCGAGACGGAAGGGGAGTTGATGGTGATTCGTGAGATGGGGTTGTATGGGGTTCAGGGGCAGTTGTTTGGTGAGCCGAAGCCTTGGAAGTAATGCGTCGTCGGTGATGCCGCCATCGCGAGCAGGCTCGCTCCCACAGGGGATTCGGTTGTACGCACAATTGCGGTACGACGCATAACCAATGTGGGAGCGAGCCTGCTCGCGATGGCGTCGGTACAGACAACAACAATGACGGGGCCTTAGATCAACCCCGTCTCATCATCATCGATCAATTGACTCAACCCGCCCAACGCTTCACGGGCCTGGTTGCGGTCCATCAGCTTGGCTTGTGCGGCCGGCGGCAGGTCGGTGACGCGGATCACGCCTTTGCTGGTCAACACCTGGATCAAGTCGTCGAGTACCCGGATCATTTCCAGGTCGCTCTGCTTGAGTTGTTTGAGGCTGGTTTCCACTACTTCATTGGCATACCAGGCCTGGATTTCATGGTGGTCGGCCGGCAGTGTTTCCGTGGCCTCGGCGTAGGCCGTGGCTTCCACGCGCACTAACTGACCTTGCGCATCGCGTTGCACGTAGAACATTGAACATCCCTCGGAAATGGACCCGCGTCATGCTTTCAGCAGCATAGGCCAACTGGACGCGAGTATGCGGTGCGGCGACGAAATCGTCACCGGGGTGTTGGGAGCAAACGTGACGGCCGCCCCTTAAGGGCGGCCGTTTTTCGTTGGATCAGCTGTTGTTGTGATCGATTTTGATGGTCGGGTCACTGCCGGCAATCAACGAGTTGATGTTGGCGCTGGACCAGTTGTTGCCTTCCAGCTTGATCGTCACATCGGGTTGCGCCGCTGCGGCGTCGGCACCGTTGAACTTGCCGGCGGAGCTGACTTGCAGGGACGAAACGCCATCCACGGTGGTGATCTTCAGGAAGTTGTCGATGGTGCTGCCGGTTTCACCCTGCAGCAGATCGCGCAGGTCGATGCGATCACCTTCACTGGCCTTGAAGTCCTTGATCACGTCGCTGCCAGTGTCGCCAGCTTTCCAGACGAAGGTGTCGCCACCCAAGCCGCCGATCAGCGTGTCGTTGCCAGTGCCACCGAGGAGGGTGTCATTGCCGGCACCACCGTCCAGCGCATCTGTGCCAGTGCCACCGATGAGGAAGTCATCGCCGGCCTCACCGTTCAGCAAATCGTTGCCAGTGCCACCGAGCAGGATGTCGTTGCCGTTGCCGCCGTAGAGTTTGTCGTTACCGCCCTGCCCGAAGATGATGTCGTTACCAGCACCACCCAACAGCGTATCGTCACCATCGTGGGCGCCAGACACATCGAACGTGGAGTAGTGCTCGGTGACGTACTGGTGCACGTTACTTGAGGTGACTTTGTTGGTTTCGATGCCGGTTTCCTTACCGACAAAAGCCTGCAGCGCGGTGTAGCCCTCACCCGTCACGCCAGTGAAGCTCACCAGATCGCCGAAGATGATGTCGTTGCCATCGCCGCCGTTGATAGTGTCCTTGCCTGGAAGGGTCGCTTCGCTGTGGCCGAGAATTGCGTTGGCCAAATCTTCCGGGTTGATATTGGCCAGCGGTTTTCCATCGGTGGTGTTATACGGTGCGAGGTCGCTTACCGAGACATCCCTGTTCACGCCAATGGCTTGTACCTTGGAGTTTGCGGCAGCAAACAACGCGAACGCGGTTGCCGCATTACTCGCACTGGTGCTGTCGACAGAGCCGTTGCCTGCGTAATCCGACAGTTCATAGGTGCCGTCACCTTGGGCGTGAACTTGCAGGCTGTAGCCCTTGGCGCTGTACTTGTCCGACGACCAGTTGCCGTTCGATTTTTCGCTCCATTTGTACAAAGCCCCCGAGGAATCAACTACCACGCGACTCTCACCACCGATAACCATCCTGAACTCGGTCCCTGGCGTGTAGGAGCCTTGCTTCAACACGTCGTCGAGGTAGAGGTCCTTAACGCTATTGGAGTTGAACTCGACGACCACCGGATTGGTTTGTTCTTCTTGCGTATAAGCGGTCGGCTCACCATCGGTGATGAAGTAGGTGAGGTTGATCGCATTGGGGTTGCTCAGCGCGTCAGGCCCTTTGAACCAGTTCGCGGTGGTTTTAAACACGTCTTCGTAGTTGGTGTAACCACCAGACTGCATGCTGTTGAGGACCCCCTTCAATAGGTCCAGAGCGCCCGCTTTCGACAGATCGATCGAAATCGATTTGTTGACCTGTGTATCGAAGTCCACGAGGAATACTTTCACTGTGCCAGCGCTCGAGTTTTGCGAGGTGGCGCTGGCGATCAGCGAGGTGAACACCGCTATCAGGGAATTCTTCGCCGACGTTACGGAGGAAGCGCTCATGCTGCCCGAGCTGTCGACCATGAACGCGATGTTGTAATTCTGGCCCGGTATGACCGTCAGGCCGCCGATATCTGCCACTACGATGTCATTGCCATCGGTGCCACCGACATTGTCGTTTCCTGCGGTACCAGTGATCGGGTTATAGACCGCCGGATTAATCGTGATCGGAATCTGAATCGAACTGCTGGCCGAATCACCCTGGCTTTCGGTCGAGACTGCCGTAACTGTCAGCGTGTTGGTACCGGTGGCGTACGGTGCCGGGGTGTAGCTCAACTTGCTCACATCCCAGCCGCTGAGGTTGGCGACAGCGTTACCGGTCG
Organism: Pseudomonas sp. LS2P72; assembly: GCF_054897865.1. NCBI lineage: Bacteria > Pseudomonadati > Pseudomonadota > Gammaproteobacteria > Pseudomonadales > Pseudomonadaceae > Pseudomonas > Pseudomonas sp. LS2P72. The sequence goes on along the minus strand of NZ_CM142708.1, from coordinate 402,330 downwards.
TGCCGGTAAAGGTGTGCGTGCCGTCGGTCAGGGTCGCACCTGGCGGGATGCCGCCGATCGTGGTGATGGTCTTGGTTTCAGAACCATCAGTGTCCGGCGACGTTACCTTCAAGCCCAACGCAATGCTGCTGTTCTCGGCCACCTGAGAAGTGGTGGCGGTCACGATCGGTGCATCTGCGACCGCGGTCACACTGATATCCAGGGTGGTGCTTGAACCGGTGTTGGTGGTGTAGGTCACGGTCGGAACCTTGCCGCTCCAATTGCTGGCCGGAGTGAAGGTGTAAGCCCCGTTCGCCGCAAGTACCAAGGTGCCCATGTTGGCGATGGTCGCCGTGGCGCCTGCTATGTACTCGGTACCACCCACCGTGAACTTGGCCACGCTGAGGGCGTTATCCACATCGCGGTCGTTAGTCAGTACGTTACCGGTGGCAATCTTGTCCTCGCGAACTGTGTTGAGGTCAGCAGTCATCACGATCGGGTCAGCAACCGGGGTAACGCTGATGTTCAGCGTACTGCTCGAGCCGGTGTTGGTGGTGTATGTCACCTGTGGAACGTTGCCATTCCAATCGGCAGCCGGCTTGAAGGTGTAATCGCCATTGCTGGCGATGATCAGCGTTCCGACACCGTTAATGGTCGCGGTCTGGCCCGCCGTGAAGCTGCCGTTGACCCCGGTCACGTTGAAGCTGGTAACGCTAAGGACGTTATCGACATCGCTGTCGTTGCCCAGCACGTTGCCGGTCGCGTTGTGGTCTTCGTCGACGGTGATTTTGTCCGCCTGCAGCACGCTGGCGTCATTGACGGCACCGACGTGCACCACCAACGGCAGCGAGGTGCTGGCACTTGCGGCATCGCCGTCTTTGGCGGTGGCCGTGACGGTCAGGGGAATGTCGCCATTGAAGTTCGTCGGCGGTGTCAGCTTGAGCGTGGACAGGTTCCATCCAGTAATGTCCACCGATGTCGAGCCGTCGGCAGCATTGAAGGTGTGGGTGCCGTCGGTAAGTCTGGAACCCGCCGGCAAGCCGTTCAGTGTGAGAGTGAGTGTTTCCGAACCATCGACGTCATTGGTGTGGGCCTGGATGGTCGACAACAGGATCGCGTGGTCTTCAAGGCCCGAGTTGAGCACCTGACTGACATTGATGTTATCCAGCAGGCCGCCCAGGCTGTTGCTGTCGCCGGCGCGGAACTCGAGCTTCTGGCTGCCATCGGCGGTGACCGGAATGTCAAAGCTGTAGTGCTGCATGCCGGGGGTGGAAGTGTTCAGGGTGCCAATGAGTTGGCCGCCCCAATACACATTGATCAGCGAATTATCCACACCCGCACGCGGCGCATAGTCGAACGACACGTTATAGGTGCTGCCGGCCTTGGCATCGATTGTGGTGTAGAGGTTGCTCGCATCGCCGGCGTTGCGCTCCAGTTCAATGACCTGGTTATTGGCGCCCGCACCATAGACGCTGGCCTTGCCGATTTCGACCATGCCACCGCTGTTGTCGGTGTGCCATACGCCGTTGCCGAGCTTGCTGACATTGACGTCGCCATGACCGCTGTTCAGAGCGACTTCCTGGAAATCGGTCGAGACGACCCTGCCGCCACCGGTCAGTGACAGGCTTGGGGTATCGGTTACTGGCGCGACGACAATGGTGCCGGTTGCCGAAGACGCGGAGGGCATGCCCTGGTTGTCGGTCGAGTTGTAAGTGAAGTTGGTGGTGCCACTCCAGTCGCCGGTGGGCTTGAAGTAAACCGTTGCCCCGTTGGCGGTTGCGGAGATCACGCTGCTGGTGGTCAACGCGATGGTCCCGGCGGCGTCAGCGTAAAACACACCATTGGCCGGCAGGCTGGTCAGGCTGAAATGGCCGACGCTGCCGTCGACGTCATTGCCGCCGAGCTGCACAGCAATCAATTGATCTTCATTACCAGTGACCGAGGTAGTACTGACGGTCGGAGCGTCGTTGACCGGGTTGACCGTGATGTTCAGCGTGCTGGTGGAGTTGGTGTTGGTGGTGTAACTGACTGGCGGCACCGCGCCGTTGTAGTTGGTGACCGGGGTGAAGCTGTAGTCGCCGTTGGCGGCGATGGTCACAGTGCCTACGCCGGCGATCGTTGCGACTTGACCGGCGGTGAAGGAGCCGTTCACACCGGCGACAGTGAAGCCGGTCACGCTCAGGGTGTTATCGACGTCGCTGTCATTAGTCAGCACGTTGCCGGTCGCGACGCTGTCTTCGGCGACGGTTTGGGCATCGGCGGTCAGCACGCTCGCGTCATCGACCGGGGTGACGCTCAGGTCCAGCGTGCTGGTCGCGCCGGTATTGGTGGTGTAGCTGACTTGCGGCACGGCGCCGTTGTAGTTGGTGACCGGGGTGAAGCTGTAGTCGCCGTTGGTGGCGATAGTCACTGTGCCGACGCCAGCGATCGTTGCAACTTGACCGGCAGTAAAGGAACCCGTCACACCAGCGACAGTAAAGGTCGCAACACTCAAGGTGTTATCGACATCGCTGTCGTTGCTCAGCACGTTGCCGGTCGCTGTAGCGTCTTCGGCGATGGTGTTGCTATCAGCGGTCAGCACGCTCGCGTCATCGACCGGGGTGACGCTCAGGTCCAGGGTGCTGGTGGCGCCGGTGTTGGTGGTGTAGCTGATCTGCGGAGCGGTGCCATTCCAGTTCGCCGTCGGGGTGAAACTGTAGTCGCCGTTGGTGGCAATGGTCAGCGTGCCAATGCCGACGATGGTCGCCGTCTGGCCGGCGGTGAAGCTGCCAGTCACGCCTTGTACGGTGAAGGTCGCCACACTCAGGGGGTTATCCACATCGCTGTCATTGCTCAGCACGTTGCCGGTGGCGACGCTGTCTTCGGCGATGGTTTGGGCATCGGCGGTCAGGACGCTCACGTCGTCGACCGGGGTGACGCTCAGGTCCAGGGTGCTGGTGGCGCCGGTGTTGGTGATGTAGCTGACTTGCGGTACGGCGCCGTTGTAGTTGGTGACCGGGGTGAAGCTGTAGTCGCCATTGGTACCGATAGTCAACGTACCGACATTTTCAATGGTCGCGGTCTGGCCGGCGGTGAAGCTGCCCGTCACGCCTTGTACGGTGAAGGTCGCGACACTCAGGGTGTTGTCGACATCGCTGTCATTAGTCAGCACGTTGCCGGTGGCAACGGTGTCTTCGGCGACGGTGTTGGCATCGGCGGTCAGCACGCTCGCGTCGTCGACCGGGGTGACGCTCAGGTCCAGGGTGCTGGTGGCGCCGGTGTTGGTGGTGTAACTGACTTGCGGAGCAGTGCCATTCCAGTTCGCCGTCGGGGTGAAACTGTAATTGCCGTTGGTACCGATAGTCAGCGTACCGACATTTTCAATGGTCGCAGTCTGGCCGGCAGTAAAGGAACCGGTGACACCGACGACGGTAAAGGTCGCCACACTCAGGGTGTTATCCACATCGCTGTCATTGCCCAGCACGTTGCCGGTGGCAACGGTGTCTTCGGCGACGGTGTTGCTATCAGCCGTCAGCACGCTTGCGTCATCGACCGGGGTAACGCTCAGGTCCAGGGTACTGGTGGCGCCAGTGTCGGTGGTGTAGCTGACTTGCGGCACCGCGCCGTTGTAGTTGGTGACTGGGGTGAAACTGTAGTCGCCATTGGCGGCAATGGTCACTGTGCCAACGCCAGCGATCGTTGCGACTTGCCCGGCGGTGAAGGAGCCCGTCACGCCAGCGACGGTGAAGGTCGCGACACTCAGGGTGTTATCGACATCGCTGTCATTAGTCAGCACGTTGCCGGTGGCTGTGGCGTCTTCGGCGACGGTGTTGCTATCAACGGTCAGCACGCTCGCGTCATCGACCGGGGTGACGCTCAGGTCCAAGGTGCTGGTCGAGCCAGTGTTGGTGGTGTAGCTGACTTGCGGCACCGCGCCGTTGTAGTTGGTGACCGGGGTAAAGCTGTAGTCGCCATTGGTGCCAATGGTCACCGTGCCAACGCCAGCGATCGTTGCGACTTGACCGGCGGTGAAGGAACCCGTCACGCCAGCGACGGTGAAGGTTGCCACGCTCAGGGTGTCGTCGACATCGCTGTCATTGCTCAGCACGTTGCCGGTGGCGATGCTGTCTTCGGCGATGGTTTGGGCATCGGCGGTCAGCACGCTCGCGTCATCGACCGGGGTAACGCTCAGGTCCAGGGTGCTGGTGGCGCCGGTGTTGGTGGTGTAGCTGACTTGCGGCACGGCGCCGTTGTAGTTGGTGTTCGGGGTGAAGCTGTAGTCGCCATTGGTACCGATAGTCAACGTACCGACATTTTCAATGGTCGCGGTCTGGCCGGCAGTAAAGGAACCGGTGACACCGGCGACGGTGAAGGTTGCCACGCTCAGGGTGTTATCGACATCGCTGTCGTTGCTCAGCACGTTGCCGGTGGCGACGCTGTCTTCGGCGATGGTTTGGGCATCAGCGGTCAGCAGGCTTGCGTCATCGACCGGGGTGACGCTCAGGTCCAGGGTGCTGGTGGCGCCGGTGTTGGTGATGTAGCTGACTTGCGGCACCGCGCCGTTGTAGTTGGTGTTGGGGGTGAAGCTGTAGTCGCCGTTGGCGGCAATGGTCACCGTGCCAACGCCGGCGATCGTTGCGACTTGACCGGCGGTGAAGGAACCCGTCACGCCAGCGACAGTAAAGGTCGCGACACTCAGGGTGTTGTCGACATCGCTGTCGTTGCTCAGCACATTACCGGTGGCGATGCTGTCTTCGGCGGCGGTGTTGCTATCAGCCGTCAGGACGCTTGCGTCATCGACCGGAGTGACGCTCAGGTCCAGGGTGCTGGTGGCGCCGGTGTTGGTGGTGTAACTGACTTGCGGAGCAGTGCCATTCCAGTTCGCCGTCGGGGTGAAACTGTAGTCGCCGTTGGCGGCAATGGTCACTGTGCCAACGCCAGCGATCGTTGCGACTTGACCGGCGGTGAAGGAAGCCGTCACGCCAGCGACGGTGAAGGTTGCCACGCTCAGGGTGTTATCCACATCGCTGTCATTGCTCAGCACGTTGCCGGTGGCGATGCTGTCTTCGGCGATGGTGTTGGCATCGGCGGTCAGCACGCTCGCGTCGTCGACCGGGGTGACGCTCAGGTCCAGGGTGCTGGTGGCGCCAGTGTTGGTGGTGTAACTGACTTGCGGCACGGCGCCGTTGTAGTTGGTGTTCGGGGTGAAGCTGTAGTCGCCGTTGGTGGCGATAGTCACAGTGCCGACATTTTCAATGGTCGCGGTCTGGCCGGCGGTGAAGCTGCCAGTTACGCCTTGTACGGTGAAGGTCGTCACACTCAGGGTGTTGTCGACATCGCTGTCGTTGCTCAGCACATTGCCGGTGGCGACGCTGTCTTCGGCGGCGGTGTTGCTATCAGCCGTCAGCACGCTTGCGTCATCGACCGGGGTAACGCTGAGGTCCAGGGTACTGGTCGAGCCAGTGTCGGTGGTGTAGCTGACTTGCGGCACCGCGCCGTTGTAGTTGGTGACGGGGGTGAAGCTGTAGTCGCCGTTGGCGGCAATGGTCACTGTGCCGACGCCGGCGATCGTTGCGACTTGACCGGCGGTGAAGCTGCCAGTCACGCCTTGTACGGTGAAGGTCGCGACACTCAGGGTGTTATCGACGTCGCTGTCATTAGTCAGCACGTTGCCGGTGGCTGTGGCGTCTTCGGCGACGGTGTTGCTATCAGCAGTCAGCACGCTCGCGTCATCGACCGGGGTGACGCTCAGGTCCAGGGTGCTGGTGGCGCCGGTGTTGGTGGTGTAGCTGATCTGCGGAGCGGTGCCATTCCAGTTCGCCGTCGGGGTGAAACTGTAGTCGCCGTTGGCGGCGATGGTCACTGTGCCAACGCCAGCGATCGTTGCGACTTGACCGGCGGTGAAGGAGCCGGTGACACCGGCGACGGTGAAGCCGGTCACGCTCAGGGTGTTATCGACATCGCTGTCGTTGCTCAGCACGTTGCCGGTCGCTGTAGCGTCTTCGGCGACGGTGTTGGCATCAGCGGTCAGCACGCTCGCGTCATCGACCGGTGTGACGCTCAGGTCCAGGGTGCTGGTGGCGCCGGTGTTGGTGGTGTAGCTGACTTGCGGCACGGCACCGTTGTAGTTCTCAACCGGGGTGAAGCTGTAGTCGCCGTTGGCGGCGATAGTCATCGTGCCGACGCCAGCGATCGTTGCAACTTGACCGGCGGTGAAGGAACCCGTCACGCCTTGTACGGTGAAGGTCGCCACACTCAGGGTGTTGTCGACATCGCTGTCGTTGCTCAGCACATTGCCGGTGGCGACGCTGTCTTCGGCGACGGTGTTGCTATCAGCCGTAAGCACGCTCGCGTCATCGACCGGGGTAACGCTCAGGTCCAGGGTGCTGGCGGCGCCGGTGTTGGTGGTGTAGCTGACTTGCGGCACGGCACCGTTGTAGTTGGTGACCGGGGTGAAGCTGTAGTTGCCGTTGGTTCCGATAGTCAGCGTACCGACATTTTCAATGGTCGCGGTCTGGCCGGCGGTGAAGCTACCGGTCACACCAGCGACGGTGAAGCCGGTCACACTCAGGGTGTTGTCGACATCGCTGTCATTAGTCAGCACGTTGCCGGTCGCTGTAACGTCTTCGGCGACGGTGTTGCTATCCGCCGTCAGCACGCTCGCGTCGTCGACCGGGGTGACGCTCAGGTCCAGGGTGCTGGTGGCGCCGGTGTTGGTGGTGTAGCTGACTTGTGGCACCGCGCCGTTGTAGTTGGTGTTGGGGGTGAAGCTGTAGTCGCCGTTGGCGGCAATGGTCACTGTGCCGACGCCGGCGATCGTTGCGACTTGACCGGCAGTAAAGAAACCCGTCACGCCTTGTACGGTGAAGGTCGCGACACTCAGGGTGTTATCGACATCACTGTCATTGCTCAGCACGTTGCCGGTGGCAACGGTGTCTTCGGCGACGGTGTTGCTATCAGCCGTCAGTACGCTCGCGTCGTCGACCGGGGTGACGCTCAGGTCCAGGGTGCTGGTGGCGCCGGTGTTGGTGGTGTAGCTGACTGGCGGGACGGCGCCGTTGTAGTTGGTGACCGGGGTGAAGCTGTAGTCGCCATTAGTGGCGATGGTCAGCGTGCCAACGCCAGCGATCGTTGCGACTTGACCGGCGGTGAAGGAACCCGTCACGCCAGCGACGGTGAAGGTCGTCACACTCAGGGTGTTGTCGACATCGCTGTCATTAGTCAGCACGTTACCGGTGGCTGTGGCGTCTTCGGCGACGGTGTTGCTATCAGCCGTCAGCACGCTCGCGTCATCGACCGGGGTGACGCTCAGGTCCAGGGTGCTGGTGGCGCCGGTGTTGGTGGTGTAGCTGATCTGCGGAGCGGTGCCATTCCAGTTCGCCGTCGGGGTGAAACTGTAGTCGCCGTTGGCGGCAATGGTCACTGTGCCAACGCCAGCGATCGTTGCGACTTGACCGGCGGTGAAGCTGCCAGTTACGCCTTGTACGGTGAAGGTCGCGACACTCAAGGTGTTATCGACATCGCTGTCGTTGCTCAGCACGTTGCCGGTCGCTGTAGCGTCTTCGGCGATGGTGTTGCTATCAGCGGTCAGGACGCTCGCGTCGTCGACCGGGGTGACGCTCAGGTCCAGGGTGCTGGTGGCGCCGGTGTTGGTGGTGTAGCTGATCTGCGGAGCGGTGCCATTCCAGTTCGCCGTCGGGGTGAAACTGTAATTGCCGTTGGTACCGATAGTCAGCGTACCGACATTTTCAATGGTCGCAGTCTGGCCGGCAGTAAAGGAACCGGTGACACCGGCGACGGTAAAGGTCGCCACACTCAGGGTGTTATCGACATCGCTGTCATTGCTCAGCACGTTGCCGGTGGCGACGCTGTCTTCGGCGATGGTTTGGGCATCGGCGGTCAGGGCGCTCGCGTCGTCGACCGGGGTGACGCTCAGGTCCAGGGTGCTGGTGGCGCCGGTGTTGGTGGTGTAGCTGATCTGCGGAGCGGTGCCGTTGTAGTTGGTGACCGGGGTGAAGCTGTAGTCGCCGTTGGTGGCGATAGACACTGTGCCGACATTTTCAATGGTCGCGGTCTGGCCGGCAGTAAAGGAACCGGTGACACCGGCGACGGTGAAGGTCGCGACACTCAGGGTGTTATCGACATCGCTGTCATTAGTCAGCACGTTGCCGGTGGCTGTGGCGTCTTCGGCGATGGTGTTGCTATCCGCCGTCAGCAGGCTTGCGTCATCGACCGGAGTGACGCTCAGGTCCAGGGTGCTGGTGGCGCCGGTGTTGGTGGTGTAGCTGACTTGCGGCACGGCGCCGTTGTAGTTGGTGACCGGGGTGAAACTGTAGTCGCCATTGGTACCGATAGTCAGCGTACCGACATTTTCAATGGTCGCGGTCTGGCCGGCGGTGAAGCTGCCAGTTACGCCTTGTACGGTGAAGGTCGCGACACTCAGGGTGTTATCGACATCGCTGTCATTAGTCAGCACGTTGCCGGTGGCTGTGGCGTCTTCGGCGATGGTGTTGGCATCGGCGGTCAGCACGCTCGCGTCATCGACCGGGGTAACGCTCAGGTCCAGGGTGCTGGTCGCGCCGGTGTTGGTGGTGTAACTGACTTGCGGAGCAGTGCCATTCCAGTTCGCCGTCGGGGTGAAACTGTAGTCGCCGTTGGCGGCAATGGTCACCGTGCCAACGCCAGCGATCGTTGCAACTTGACCGGCGGTGAAGGAACCCGTCACGCCTTGTACGGTGAAGGTCGCGACACTCAGGGTGTTATCGACATCGCTGTCATTGCTCAGCACGTTGCCGGTGGCGACGCTGTCTTCGGCGATGGTTTGGGCATCGGCGGTCAGCACGCTCGCGTCATCGACCGGGGTGACATTGAGGTCCAGCGTGCTGGTCGAGCCAGTGTTGGTGGTGTAGCTGACTGGCGGCACCGCGCCGTTGTAGTTGGTGACCGGGGTGAAGCTGTAGTCGCCATTGGCGGCAATGGTCAGCGTGCCAACGCCAGCGATCGTTGCAACTTGACCGGCAGTAAAGGAACCCGTCACACCAGCGACAGTAAAGGTCGCCACACTCAAGGTGTTATCGACGTCGCTGTCATTTCCCAGCACGTTGCCAACTGCAGGGCTGTCTTCTGCAATGGTTTGGGCATCGGCAGTCAAAACGCTCGGATCATCAACCGCCGTTACGGTGAGATCCAGTGTGCTGGTGGCGCCAGTGTTGGTGGTGTACGTGATTTGCGGCACGGCGCCGTTGTAGTTGGCGTCCGGAGTAAAGGTGTAGTTGCCGTTGGCGGCAATAGTCACCGTACCAACGCCGACGATGGTCGCCGTCTGGCCTGCGGTGAAACTACCGGCCATGCCGGTGACGGTGAAGTTGGCGACGCTGAGAGGCGTGTCGGCATCGCTGTCATTGCCCAGCACGTTGCCGGTGGCGACGCTGTCTTCGGCCTGTGTGCCGGTATCAGCGATCAGTACGCCCGGAGCGTTGGTGGCCGTGGTGTTCTGATTGCCGATATCGAGCGTGGTGGTTGTGGCAGTGGAATCAAGACCGTCGGTTGGGAAACCAATGGTCGGGTCGACCCGGCCAGCGGTTGCCTCCAGAGCCACGAAGCTGTGGCCGCCACCTGCCGCGCCGCCTGTGCCGGCAGCTGTCGGGCCGGCCGCGGTGGCTTCAAGATCGGTGGTCGGGTCGGCACCGGCAACGATGGCTTGCTGCAGCTCTTCAACCGATGGCGCGGCTTGTGCAGTGGCTTGTGCAAGATCGGTGCTGGAGTCCGGATCGCTGCCGCTCCACTGAGTGTCGCGACCCAGGTCCAGGGTCCGGCCGTCAGCCAGTTCAAGCGTAACGGCGCCCGCCGCGCCGGTGTCTACCTGATCGCCGACAAACAACCGATCGCCTTCAACGAGTACGCGACGCACGCCCTCTGGGGACACAGCGAAAACCTGACCGACAATGCTTTTGACGATGGCCACAACACTGCTCATTGAAGACTCTCCGGGTGTCGCATTCAATTGACTTCCATGAACCTGGCGGCGTGTTTGCCAAACAGTCTGGACGTACTTTCAAGGTATTAGAGGCGCAATTTTGACATGGTTATTCGTCAATAAATTGACTATATTTTTTCGCTATAAACTTTATGCCAATCTATTGACCTTCTGCCTGTCATCCTAAACACTCGCCTCGGTAATGTCACATTGATATTTCGGTGCCAGCCTGCTCCGCGAGTGTGATGCAGATCAAAAAACCAACTTTCCGACACACGGTCATTCCGGTTGTCATCATCCGATGCAGCGGCACGTTCTGCAGTGATTCAAGACAAGCAATTCCGGGAAATTTCAACAATGCGTTTGCACCTGCTCACGGCTTTACCCTTCGCCCTCGCCGCCAGTTTTGTTCAGGCACAGTCCCTTCCGGAAGCCATGCAACAGGCACTGGATGTCCATCCGGAAATCCAGGCAGGCGTTAATAGTCGATTGGCCGCGGATTATCAGTTAAAGGCAGCCAAAGGGGGATACCTCCCACGGGTCGATCTGCTGGGTGGTTATGGCCGCGAAGGTACTGACAACGTCACCACACGTGGCGCCGGCAACAACAATCACTGGGAAACCCTGAATCGCAGCGAGTCGAGCGTGCGGTTGTCGCAAATGGTTTTTGACGGTTTTGCGACTTCCAGTGAAGTGGGGCGTCAACAAGCCACCGTTAATTCCCGCGCTTACTCCTTGCTGGGAACGTCCGAGCGCACCGCGCTCACCGTCGCTCAGGTGTATCTCGACGTGTTGACCCGCCGCGAATTCGTGCGCCTGGCAACCGAGAACCTGAAGAGCCACGAACGGATTTTCGACCAGATCAAACTGCGCACCCAACGCGGCGTGGGCAGCGGTGCCGACCTCGATCAGGCCGAAGCGCGCATGGCCCAGGCCCGCAACAACCTGATCACCGAGCAGACCAACCTGGCGGACGCCGAGACCAACTTCCTCAGCGCCGTCGGCCAGATGCCCGATCAGCTGGAGCGTCCTTCCGATTTCATGGCGCTGTTGCCGGCCAACCTGAATGAAGCCCGGACGCAGATGCTGGAAAACAGCCCGATCCTGCGTTCCGCCGAATCCGACATCGCCGCTGCCGAGAAACAATACGAAGCCGCCAAGTCGAGCTTCTATCCGCGCTTCGATGCCGAATTGGGTCGCACCGCCGACAACGATCTCGACGGCCAGAACGGTCACAGCAATGAATGGCAGGCCATGTTGCGCATGCGCTTCAATCTGTATGCCGGTGGCAGCCACAAGGCTGAGCTGGAATCCAAGTCCTACCAGTCCAACCAGGCACTGGATATCCGCAACAACGCCTTGCGCGTGTTGAACGAAGAGTTGGGTCTGGCCTGGAATGCCTTGAACAACGCCAACGCCCAAGTGCCGATCGCCCAGCAATATGTCGATCACAGCACCCGCGTGCGCACCGCCTATCAGAAGCAGTTCGGTCTCGGCGAGCGCACCTTGCTCGACTTGCTCGACAGTGAAAACGAGCTGTTCTCGGCTTCTCGTCGCCTGGCGGAGATCAAGAACATTCAGTTATTTACTCAGTACCGAATCAAGGCGACCATGGGCGAGTTGCTCAAGAGCCAGGGAGTGGTCGCACCGTTGGCATCCGTCGTGCAAAACGACGTGAAGCCTAAGGTTCAACTGCCCGGTATGAATTGAGCAGAACCTTCATTGTTCAATTGTTAGCCAAGAGTGTGCCGAGCGTGGAATCAGAAGTCAGTCGAGTTCAACTCATTCATGATCCACGCGCGCTGCACGACGATCCGTTACTGGACGGCTTGCTGGCTCTTTGCATCCTGCATCAGAAACCGGCCAGCGCCGCGATGTTGACCACCGGCCTGCCGTTGCCCAAGCAGCGCCTGAGCGTTGAACTGCTGCCCCGCGCGGCCGCTCGCGCCGGCCTGCAAGGGCGGGTGCTGGTGCGCAAACTGGAGCAGATCCCGGCGATTGCCCTGCCGGCGCTGCTGCTGCTCAAGGATGGTCGCAGTGCCGTCCTGCTTGGCTGGCAAGGTGAAGACCAGGCGCGCCTGCTGCTCAGCGAAAGCGATGGCGGCGAAAGTGTCGTCAGCCGCGAGCTGCTGGCCGATGACTACATCGGCAAAGTGTTCTTCGCCCAACCCCAGCACAAATTCGACGTCAATCACGGCACGCTGATCCCGCGCGCGCGCTCGTGGTTCCGCGACACCCTCAAGCGTTCGCGCTGGCTGTACGCCGACGCCATCGCCGCCAGTTTCCTGATCAACATCATTGCCATGGCCGCGCCGCTGTTCGTGATGAACGTCTACGACCGCGTCGTGCCGAACCAGGCAGAATCGACGCTGTGGGTGCTGGCCATCGGCATCACCGGGGCGTACCTGTTCGACCTGATCCTCAAGAGCCTGCGCAGCCTGTGCCTGGACCTGGCCGGGAAGAAAACCGACCTGATCATCTCGGCCACGTTGTTCGAGCGCATTGTCGGCATGGCCATGAAGTACCGCCCGGCGCGGGTCGGCAGCTTCGCGCAGAACATCCATGAGTTTCAGAGCCTGCGCGACTTCCTCGCCTCGCTGACCCTGACCAGTCTGATCGACCTGCCGTTTACGCTGCTGATCTTCATGGTCATCGCGATTCTCGGCGGGCATCTGGTGTGGATCCCGGTGCTGGCGTTCCCGATCGCCCTGCTGATCGGCTATGCCTTGCAGAAGCCGCTGGTGGCGACCATGGAACGAACCATGGCGCTGGGCGCCGAGCGTCAGTCGAGCCTGATCGAAACCCTCGCCGGCCTCGATGCAGTGAAGGTCAACAACGCCGAAAGCGAACGCCAGTACCAGTGGGAGCAGACCATCGGCACCCTCAGCCGCCTCGAGTTGCGGGTGAAAATGCTCTCCGGTCTGGCGATGAACATCACCTTGCTGATCCAGCAACTGGCCGGGGTGATCATGATCGTCTTCGGCGTGTACCAGATTATCGACGGTAACCTGAGCATGGGCGGTTTGATTGCCTGCTACATGCTCAGCGGTCGCGCGCTCAGCCCGCTGGCCTCGCTGTCTGGCCTGCTGACCCGTTACCAGCAAGCGCGGGTAACCATGACCTCGGTCGACCAGATGATGGAACTGCCGCAAGAGCGCAACTTCGAGGAGCGCCCACTGAGCCGCAAAGTGCTGCAAGGCGCCATCGAATGCCGGCAGATGAACTTCACCTACCCGAACCAACAGAACGCGGCGCTGAAGAACATCAACCTGATCATCAAGCCTGGCGAGAAGATCGGCATCATCGGGCGCAGCGGCTCGGGGAAAAGTTCCCTGGCCAAACTGCTCGTAGGCCTCTACCAGCCGGACGATGGCGCCCTGTTGGTGGATGGCGTCGATATCCGTCAGATCGACGTCAGCGAATTGCGCCACAACATTGGTTACGTGGCCCAGGACATTCAGCTGCTGGCCGGGACCCTGCGCGACAACCTCGTGTCGGGCGCGCGCTATGTCGAAGACGAAATGGTGCTGCAAGCGGCCGAACTGGCCGGCGTCCACGAATTCGCCCGTCTGCACCCGCAAGGTTATGAGCTGCAAGTCGGCGAGCGCGGGCAGAACCTGTCTGGCGGTCAGCGCCAGAACGTTGCCCTGGCCCGTGCGTTGTTGCTCAACCCGCCGATCCTGCTGCTCGACGAACCGACCAGCGCCATGGACAACACCGGCGAAGAACGCCTCAAGCAACGCCTCGCGGCGGTGGTTGAAAACAAGACCGTGGTGCTGGTAACGCACCGGGCTTCGCTGTTGTCGCTGGTGGATCGTCTGATCGTCATCGACCGTGGGCAGATTCTCGCCGACGGCCCGAAAGCCGCCGTGATGGAAGCGTTGAAGAAGGGGCAGATCAGTGTTGCTTAAGTCGGGTTTCAAGAATTCGATCGGCCGTTATTTCAAAGGCTCCGATTCGCTGCATGGCCAGCCACTTCCCGAGGTCAACAAAGCGCTGATCGAGGACGCCCCACGCGTGGTGCGGCTGACCATCTGGGCGATCATCGGTTTCTTCGTGTTCCTGATGCTCTGGGCCAACTTCGCCGTGATCGACGAAGTCACCAAGGGCGACGGCAAGGCGATTCCGTCGTCCAAGATCCAGAAAATCCAGAACCTTGAGGGCGGCATCGTCTCCGAGTTGTACGTGACCGAAGGGCAGATCGTTGAGGCCGGCGCGCCGCTGATTCGCCTGGACGACACGCGATTTGCCTCCAACGTCGGCGAAACCGAGGCTGATCGGCTGTCGATGCTGCTGCGAGTCGAACGCTTGAGCGCGGAAGTCGACGACCGTCCGCTGAACTTCCCGGCTGACGTGCTCAAGGCTGTTCCCACCCAGGCCGCCAGCGAAGAGTCGCTGTACATCAGCCGTCGTCAGCAGCTGCACGATGAAATTGGCGGTTTGGAGGAGCAGTTGATCCAGCGTCAGCAAGAGCTGCGCGAGTTCACCTCCAAACAGTCTCAGTACCGCAACGCGTTGTCGCTGCAACGCCAGGAAATCAACATGTCCGAGCCGTTGGTGGCCCAGGGCGCGGTATCACCGGTTGAAGTGCTGCGACTCAAGCGCGCCGAGGTTGAAACCCGCGGACAGCTGGACGCGACCACCCTGGCCATTCCTCGCGCCCAATCGGCGATCAAGGAAGTGCAACGCAAGATCGACGAGACTCGCGGCAAATTCCGCAGCGAAGCACTGACTCAACTCAATGAAGCACGCACTGATCTGAACAAGGCCCAGGCCACCGGCAAGGCGCTGGAAGACCGGGTCAGCCGGACGCTGGTGACCTCGCCGGTGCGCGGCATCGTCAACAAGTTGCTGGTGAACACCATTGGCGGCGTGATCCAGCCGGGTAGCGACCTGGTGGAAATCGTACCGCTGGACGACACCTTGCTGGTTGAGGCGAAAGTTCGCCCGCAAGACATCGCCTTCCTGCATCCGGGGCAGGAAGCGACGGTGAAGTTCACGGCGTATGACTACACCATTTATGGTGGGCTGAAGGCCAGGCTTGAGCAGATCGGTGCTGACACCATTACCGATGAAGACAAGAAAACCACTTACTACATCATCAAGCTGCGCACTGATCGCAGTCACCTGGGGACGGATGAAAAGCCGTTGCTGATCATCCCGGGGATGGTGGCTTCGGTGGACATCATCACGGGCAAGAAGACCGTTCTCAGCTACCTGCTCAAGCCGATTATTCGCGCCCGCGCCGAAGCTTTGCACGAGCGGTAGTTCTCCTGCGCGGCTGATGGCCTCATCGCGAGCAAGCTCGGCTCCTACAGGAGATCGCGTGGCCGACAAAATCCCTGTAGGAGCCGAGCTTGCTCGCGATGGCGGCATCAAAATCACTGCAACTCAAAAGCCATATCGTTATTCGCTAACGGTATTTAAATTTCAGTTCTTATATCTATAAAGTCATTCCCCTGCGTACCTGCCGACCAATCGGCGCGCCGCACGACACGAACCAACACGGGACCTCCGTGAGTTTCTTGATCGACGCGCGCGCCCTTGAGCGTGCCGTGCGTGGGAGTGATTTATGTCTGCAGCAATGGCTTCCCCAAGCGCCGCGAACATCGCGTCGCAAACCTTCGACATCCGCCCGTTCAGTGGCGCTGTCGGTGCCGAAATCATCGGCCTCGACCTGTCCCGCCCGATCAATGATCAGGACTTCGCCCGCATTCACCGCGCGCACCTGGATCATCACGTTGTGGTGTTCCGCGACCAGCGTATTACCCCCGAGCAGCACATCGCATTCAGCCGCCGTTTCGGCGTGTTGCAGATCCACGTGCTCAAGCAATTCCTGCTGGCCGGGCATCCGGAAATTCTCATCGTTTCCAACATCATCGAAAACGGCCAATCCATCGGCCTCGGCGACGCCGGCAAGTTCTGGCATTCCGACCTTTCCTATAAAGAACTGCCGAGCCTGGGCTCGATGCTGCACGCCCAGGAGTTGCCGTCCGAAGGCGGCGACACGCTCTTCGCCGACATGCACAAAGCCTGGGACAACCTGCCCGAAGCGCTGCGCAAAGCCGTCGAAGGCCGCTCGGCCGCGCACTCCTACACCGCGCGCTACAGCGAGACCAAATTCGAAGGCAACTGGCGCCCGACGCTGACGCCCGAGCAACTGGCGCAGGTCGCTGAAGTGGTTCACCCGATTGTTCGTACCCACCCGGAAAACGGCCGCAAGGCGTTGTTCGTCAGTGAGGGATTCACCACGCGCATCGTTGGTTTGCCGGAAGACGAAAGCAAGCAACTGCTCGACGAGCTCTACGCCCGCAGCGTGCTGCCGCAAAACATCTACCGCCATCAATGGCAGGCCCACGACCTGGTGTTCTGGGACAACCGTTCGCTGATTCATCTCGCCGCCGGATGCCCAAGCTACCTGCGCCGCAAGTTGTATCGCACCACCATCCAGGGCGACGCGCCTTTCTGATTTGTCGGAGAATCTCTCATGTCCAAACGTCTTCCATTTGCACCGCTGGCCGCGGCCATCGGCCTGGGTTTCAGCCTGATCGCCGGCAGCCTGGTGGCGCCGACCGTGGCCCACGCCGAAGGTGAAATCCGTATCGCCGAGCAGTTCGGCATCGTTTATCTGTTGCTCAATGTGGTGCGCGATCAAAACCTGATCGAGAAGTACGGCAAGCAGGAAGGCATCGACATCAAGGTCGACTGGACTCAGCTCTCCGGCGGGGCGGCAGTCAACGATGCGTTGCTCTCCGGTTCCATTGATATTGCCGGTGCGGGCGTCGGTCCGCTGCTGACCATCTGGGACCGCACCCGCGGCAAGCAGAACGTCAAAGCCGTCGCCTCCCTCGGCAACTTCCCGTACTACCTGGTGAGCAACAATCCCAAGGTCAAAACCATCGCTGACTTCACCGAGAAAGACCGCATCGCGGTGCCGGCGGTCGGGGTGTCGGTGCAGTCACGCATCCTGCAATACGCGGCCGCCAAGCAGTGGGGCGACAAGGAATTCAATCGCCTCGACAAGTACACCATCGCCGTTCCGCATCCCGACGCCACAGCGGCGCTGATTGCCGGCGGCACCGAGTTGACCGGGCACTTTTCCAACCCGCCGTTCCAGGATCAAGAGCTGGCCAACCCTAACGTTCACGTTGTGCTGAATTCCAATGACGTGCTCGGCCCGAACTCGCCGACGGTGCTGTTTGCCACCGAAAAATTCCGCGACGAGAACCCGAAAACCTATAAGGCGTTCGTCCAGGCACTGACTGAGGCGGCCGAGTTTGCCCAGAACGATAAAGGCGCGGCGGCGGACACGTACATCCGTGTCACCAAGGCCAAAATCGACCGTGCCGCGCTGCTGAAAATCATCGATAACCCGCAGTTCGAATTCAGCGTCACGCCGAAAAATACTTACCCGCTGGCCGAATTCCTCTACCGCGTCGGCGCGATCAAAAACAAACCGGACTCGTGGAAGGACTACTTCTTCCAGGACGCCAAACCGCTGCAAGGGAGCTGACCGAGATGAACGCCCCTTTGCAAGGCCACACGGTCAGCAAACCGATCGCGGCAGCCCAAGCGCTGCTGTCGGTCGACAACGTCAGTCTCGAATACCGCACGCCTCAGCGGGTGGTTCGAGCGACGCATCAGGTCAGTTTTGAAATCGATCCGGCGGACCGCTTTGTGCTGCTTGGTCCGTCCGGTTGTGGCAAATCAACGTTGCTCAAGGCGGTTGCCGGGTTCATTCAGCCGTGTGAAGGCGAGATTCGTCTTCAGGGGCAAACCGTTCATGCCCCGGGGCCGGACCGGATCGTGGTGTTCCAGGAATTCGATCAACTGCCGCCGTGGAAAACCGTCAAACAAAACGTGATGTTTCCGCTGCTTGCCTCGAAAACCCTGAAGCGCAAAGAAGCCGAGGAACGAGCGCTGCACTATCTGGACAAGGTTGGTCTGGCGGCGTTTGCCGATGCCTACCCGCATACCTTGTCCGGCGGCATGAAAGCACGGGTGGCGATTGCTCGGGCGTTGGCCATGCAGCCGAAAATCCTCTTGATGGACGAACCCTTCGCCGCCCTCGACGCGCTGACTCGCCGCAAGATGCAGGAAGAATTGCTGCTGCTCTGGGAAGAGGTGCGCTTCACGCTGCTGTTCGTCACGCACTCCATCGAAGAAGCGCTGGTGGTGGGCAATCGAATCCTGCTGCTGTCGCCGCATCCGGGGCGAGTGCGGGCGGAAGTTCACAGCCATCAATACGACTTGCACAGCCTCGGCGGCGTGGCTTTTCAGGAGTCGGCGCGGCGCATTCATCGGTTGTTGTTCGATGAAGGTCAGTCCGCGCAAACCGAGCGTGAGCTGGATTTCTCCGACATCCGCATCGCTTATTGAGCCATTGAGAGGAGTGCCCGATGAGCCTTTTATCATCCCCGCGTGAAGAATTTGAAACGGTGTTGCAACCGCTGACGAGTGTGCCGCTGGAGCGTGAATTACCGCTCGGTCAGCGCCTGTGGCAACAAGGCTGGTTACGCAAAAGCCTGATCCTGATTTTGCTCGCGGTCCTGTGGGAGGTGGTTGCCCGTGTTCAGAACAACGACCTGCTGCTGCCGAGTTTTCTGCAAACCGGGAGCGCGCTGTACGACGGTCTGCTCAGTGGCGAGTTGCTGGGCAAGGTATGGATTTCCCTGGTGGTGTTGCTCAAGGGTTACCTGATCGGCATCGTTCTGGCGTTTGCCCTGACCACGCTGGCGGTGTCGACGCAGTTTGGCCGCGACCTGTTGAGTACGTTGACCTCGATGTTCAACCCTCTACCGGCCATCGCGCTGTTGCCGTTGGCGCTGCTGTGGTTCGGTCTGGGGCAGAACAGCCTCATTTTTGTGTTGGTGCATTCGGTGCTCTGGGCGCTGGCCTTGAACACCTATGCCGGGTTCCTCGGTGTCTCGGAAACCCTGCGCATGGCCGGGCGCAATTACGGCCTCAAAGGCATGCGCTTCGTGCTGTTCATCCTGATCCCGGCAGCACTGCCATCGATTCTCGCCGGGCTGAAAATCGGCTGGGCCTTCGCCTGGCGCACGCTGATCGCCGCTGAATTGGTGTTCGGCGCCACCAGTGGCAAGGGCGGCTTGGGCTGGTACATCTTCCAGAACCGCAATGAGCTGTACACCGACAAGGTGTTTGCCGGGTTGGCGGTAGTGATCCTGATCGGCTTGCTGGTGGAAAACCTGGTGTTCAGCACGCTGGAGCGGGTCACGGTGAAGCGGTGGGGGATGCAGCGGTAAGATTTGTGGTGACAGGTCTGGCCCCATCGCGAGCAGGCTCACTCCCACAGTGATCTTCAGTGGATGCAGACCCTGTATTCGACACATAACCCTGTGGGAGCGAGCCTGCTCGCGATGGGGCCAGACCTGCCACCGTATGGTTCGGGGATGTTTGCTAGCATTGCGTCTGAATCAATCCAGATCAGGCACGAGTGCTCAACATGCAACTACCGGACATGAACTTGTTGGTCGCCCTCGACGCTTTGCTCGACGAGGGCAGTGTGGTGGGCGCCGCGCGGCGCATGAACCTCAGCCCGGCGGCGATGAGCCGGACGCTGACGCGCATTCGCGAGGCCCTCGGCGATCCGATCCTGGTGCGCGCCGGTCGCGGTTTGGTGCCGACACCCAAGGCGCTGGCGTTGCGCGAGCAGGTGCGTGACGTAGTGGAGCAGGCCGCGCTGTTGTTTCGTTCGGCCGATGCGGTGGAGCTGGGCACGTTGCGCCGTCGGTTCAGCATTCGCGCCAATGACTTTTTCGTCGGTGTTTACGGCGGAAAGCTGTTCGACACCCTGGACCGTCAGGCGCCGCACTGCGAACTGCGTTATGTGCCGGAAGGCGATGGCGATGATGAGGCGCTGCGCGAAGGGCGGATCGACCTGAGCATCAGCAATACCCGGCCGTTGACCCCGGAGGTGAAGATTCAGAATCTGTTCTCTACCCACTTTGTGGGGCTGGTTCGCGAAGACCATCCGCTGTTCGACGAAGAGATCACGGCCGAGCGTTTCGCTGGGTTTTCCCATATCAGCATGTCGCGTCGTGGCATCGCCCGTGGCCCGATCGATACTGCGCTAAACGCCTTGGGGCTGGAGCGGCGGGTGGCGGTGATTGCACCAAGCTTCCACGCGGCGATGTTTGCCTTGCCTGATTCCGATTTGATTCTGCCGGTGCCCAAGGAGGCATTGCTGAGCGTCCAGCGCCTGGGTCTGAAGCTGCGTTCCTTCACCCTGCCGATTCCGCTGCCGACCCTTATGCTGACCCAGTCCTGGCACCCACGTTTCGACAAAGACCCAGCGCACCGCTGGCTGCGCGAAACCCTCAAAACCTGCTGCGACGAAACGTGGCTGGCCGCACAACCGATCTGAATTTGAACGCTGTCCCCTGTGGGAGCGAGCCTGCTCGCGATAGGGCCATCACATTCAACATAGATGTTGACTGATCCACCGCTATCGCAAGCAGGCTCGCTCCCACAGGGGGGTTGCATTGCTGCGTCCAGCGCACTTATAAGCTGCCAATAAGTCAATTTTCGTAAGGTCCCGCGCTTCTTAAAATGCTTCGGTATTCAAACCCCGGAGCTTGCAGTCATGACTTCCCTCACGGTCACGGCACCTCTCGCCGCGGCCAGCCCGGCTGCCGTCACGCCACCGGTCTTTGGTCCGCGGATCATCATCGGCCTGGTGGGTGTGTTGTTGGCGGTGCTGGTGTCGGGCCTGAACGAGATGGTGACCAAGGTTGCCCTCGCCGACATCCGCGGCGCATTGGCCATCGGGTACGACGAAGGCACCTGGCTGGTCGCCAGTTACACCGCGACCTCGGTGGCGGCCATGGCTTTTGCGCCGTGGTGCTCGGTGACGTTCTCGCTGCGACGGTTCATCCTCTGCGCCATCAGCGCATTCACCCTGTTGGGCGTGTTGTGCCCGTTCGCGCCAAACTACGAAAGCCTGCTGGTCATGCGCACCTTGCAAGGCTTGGCGGGCGGCGCGTTGCCGCCGATGCTGATGACCGTCGCGCTGCGCTTTTTGCCGGCCAACGTGAAGCTTTATGGTCTGGCCGGTTATGCCCTGACCGCGACGTTCGGCCCAGGCCTCGGCACGCCACTGGCCGGGTTGTGGACCGAACACGTAGGATGGCAGTGGACCTTCTGGCAAATCATCGCACCGTGCCTGATCGCCATGGTCGCGGTGGCGTATGGCTTGCCCCAGGACCCGTTGCGCCTCGAGCGCTTCAAGCAATTCAATTGGCGCGGCTTTCTGCTGGGGTTTCCGGCGATCTGCATGCTGGTGATCGGCATTTTGCAAGGCAATCGGCTGGACTGGTTCGAGTCGAGCCTGATCTGCGGATTGCTCGGTGGTGGGTCGCTGCTGTTGGTGTTGTTCCTGATCAACGAATGGTCGCAACCGATTCCGTTTTTCAAGATGCAGATGCTCGGCATCCGCAACCTGTCGTTCGCCTTGCTGACCCTGGCCGGGGTGCTGGTGGTGTTGTTGGCGGTGATCATTATTCCGTCCAGCTACCTGGCGCAGGTGCAGGGTTATCGCCCGGTTCAGACCGCGCCGATCATGTTGCTGGCAGCGTTGCCGCAGTTGATCGCGCTGCCGTTGGTGGCGGCGTTGTGCAACCTGCGTTGGGTCGATTGCCGCTGGGTGCTGGGGATCGGCCTGAGCATGCTGGCGCTGTCCTGCATCGGTGGGTCGCAGCTGACGTCGGTGTGGATTCGCGACGACTTCTACGTGCTGCAATGGCTGCAAATCTTCGGTCAGCCGATGGCGGTGTTGCCGTTGTTGATGCTCTCCACCGGCAGCATCAGCCCGATGGACGGGCCCTTCGCTTCGGCCTGGTTCAACACCGTAAAAGGCCTGGCGGCGGTGATCGGCACCGGTGTGCTGGAGGCGTTGACCACCTCAAGGCTGCATTTCCACTCGATGATGCTGGTGGACAGCCTCGGCAACTCACCCCTGATCGACAGCGACAGCGCGGGCCTTGCCCACCGACTGCATGAGCAGGCCGTGGTGCTGACGGCATCGGACCTTTATTTGTGCATGGCTGGCGTCGCGCTGGCGCTGATCCTGCTGATCTTCTGGCTGCCGACGCGGATCTATCCGCCGCGCGCGCCGACTTGAATGCTTCACTGAAACAGAAGGTTTTTATGACGACTCAATCAAAGCAAAAAGTAGCCGTTGGCGTCGCCGCGGTGATGGCGCTCGGTGTGCTGGTGTATTGGCTGGCGCCCGGCCTGTTCGGCAAGCGCACGCAGCAGAACACCAATGACGCCTTTGTCTCGGCGGACTTCACGCTGGTGGTGCCACGCGTGGCCGGGTTCATCAAGGAAGTGCTGGTGGAGGACAACCAGCAGGTCAAGGCCGGGCAGTTGCTGGCGTTGATTGATGACCGGGATTTGCGCGCCGCCGCCCAAGCGGCAGACGCTGAAACCCTGGTGGCCAGGGCGCAACTGCAAAATGCCCGTGCGACCCTTGAACGTCAGGCTTCGGTGATCGCTCAGGCACAGGCCACGGTCGTGTCGGCCAAGGCTGAAATGGCCTTCGCCGAGCATGAGCTGAATCGCTACAACCATCTCGCCGGAGTGGGCGCCGGCACGGTGCAGAACGCCCAACAAGCGCGGACCCGCATCGATCAGGCCACCGCGCGGCTGGCTAACGTGACGGCGATGCTGGCGGCGGAGCGCAAGCAGGTGGAAATCCTCACCGCTCAGCGTGACGCGGCTGAAGGCGGGCTGAAACGGGCGCAAGCGGCGCTGGAAATGGCCAGCTACGAGCTGTCCTACACCCGCATCGTTGCACCTCAGGACGGAATGGTCGGCGAGCGCGCCGTTCGGGTCGGTGCCTATGTCACGCCGGGGAGCAAAATCCTCGCGGTGGTGCCGCTTGCGCAGGCCTATGTGGTCGCCAATTTTCAGGAGACCCAACTGACCGACGTGCAGCCGGGGCAGGACGTGCAAGTGCGTGTCGACAGCCTCGGCGGCGAGGCCCTGAGCGGTCGCGTCGAGAGCATCGCACCGGCCACGGGTGTGACGTTCGCCTCGGTCAAGCCGGACAACGCCACTGGCAACTTCACCAAGGTGGTGCAACGGATTCCGGTGAAAATCGTGCTTGATCCGGGCCAGCCGTTGGCCGAGCGGTTGCGCGTGGGGATGTCGGTTGAGGCGAGTATTGATACTGCAAGCGCCAGCGCCGATGAGCATGAGGTCGCGCAACGATGAAGATTTTTGTCGATTATGCTGACGCCTTCGCGAGCAGGCTCGCTCCCACATTGGATCTAGGCAATGCACAGATTCATGGAGCAGAAAAAGATCCCCTGTGGGAGCGAGCCTGCTCGCGAAGAGGCCGTCAGCCTCAACTGACCTTTTGCGCCTTGCTGATCATGAGCCTCTCAGCCTGCACCGTCGGCCCAGACTTTCAAAAGCCTCAGGCACCGCAAATCGCTGAGTGGTCGACACCATCCAGATCCGCCGCCAGCCAAGCCGTCGCCGAAACCATGGACGAACGCTGGTGGGAGGTGTTCCACGACCCGAAACTCTCGACCCTGACTCAACGGGCACTGACCGACAACCTCGACCTGAAACTCGCCAGCAGCCGTTTGCAGCAAAGCCGCGCTGTGCGTCAAGTGATGACCGCAGACCGTTACCCGAATACCGCCGTCACTGGCAGTTACGGGCGAAAACGCAACAGCGGCGAAGGCCTGAACGATCCGTCAGGACACAACGGTGACTCGGCGTACAACCTGTGGGATGCAGGCTTCTCCGCGTCCTGGGAACTGGATTTCTGGGGCCGTGTGCGCCGTGAAACCGAAGCCGCCGACGCCACCCTGGAAGTCGCTGAAAACGACCGACGCGGCGTGCTGCTGTCGGTGCTCGCCGAAACCTCCCACGACTACATTCAGCTGCGCGGTGTGCAAAGTACGCGCGCCGTCACCGAGGAGAACCTCGACGTCGCCCGCCACAGCCTGAAACTCTCGCAACTGCGCCTGGCCGACGGTGTCGCCACCGACCTGGATGTCGCCGAAGCCGCCGCCCAGGTAGCGGCCATCGAATCGCGTCTGCCCGCGCTGGAGCAGCGCCACTCGCAACTGATCAACGCCTTGAGCCTGTTGATGGGCGAGCCGCCGCAAGCGCTGTCTGCCGAGTTATCCACAGACGCCCCGGTGCCGCAAACCCCGCGTCAGGTCGCTATCGGCCTGCCGTCGCAACTGGCCGAACGCCGCCCGGACATCCGTCAGGCCGAAGCCCGCCTGCATGCCGCAACCGCGAGCATCGGTGTGGCCAAGGGCGATTTCTATCCGCGGATCACCCTGTCGGGCAACATTGGATCGCAAGCCATGCAGCTCAGCGACTTCGGCTCCTGGGGCTCGCGCTCGTTCGGTATCGGCCCGCAATTCAGCCTTCCGCTGTTTGACGGCGGACGCTTGCGCGGCGTGCTGCACTTGCGCGAAGCCCAACAACAGGAAGCCGGCATCGCCTACCAGCAAACCGTGCTGCGCGCCTGGCATGAAATCGACGATCAACTGACGGCCTACAACGCCAGCCAACTGCGTCGCGACAGCCTTGCCGAAGCCGTCAGGCAGAACCAGATCGCCCTGCGCACGGCGCAACAGCAATACGTGGAAGGGGTGGTGGATTTCGTCAACGTGCTGACCGTGCAAGGCGCGTTGCTGGCGACTCAGGAGCAGTTTGTGGAGAGTTCGACCGGGGTTTCGTTGGCGATGGTTGGTTTGTATAAGGCGCTGGGTGGGGGATGGGAGTCGGTGTATCCGTTGGCTAGCGTCGTTACCAGTAATCCGGTTTGATGGCAGGCGTTTTACGGGTAGGCACGCGTTCCGGGAACTGGTGTGACTGCAACTCTTCTGCGGAGATGACTCGACGCATCCAATGGGAATGTTCCTTTAGCGAACCTGGTGAAGGACAGTTCAATTCAGCTCGATGAGGAAGAATGACCCCGATAGTTATGTCAGGAAAATCTTCGCGAATAGCTTTAAGGGCTGGAGTCATGTCTGTGTCGCTGGAAACCAGTACGAGTTGTTCAATACGGTCATGCACTTCAAGAGCGGCTTGCTTGGTAGCAGTGCGGTACATGCTGATCGCGATGTGAGGTTGAGCCACTTATAGGGAGTGCCCGCGAGCAACCCGTAAAACAGATTGTAGCCATCAACAAAAAAAGCGGTGCGCACTAACTTAATCCTCAAAAACGAAAAAACCGGCCTAGGCCGGTTTCTTCACCCCAACTGCCAGAGAACTGAATCTCTGCGTACGGGGTTGAGTTGGAGCAATCCTAAGTCGTGCTCGCCACGCACGTCAACCACCGATTGACCAGGAGCTGCACGACGGCATGCACTCCAGCGCCGGATTTCTATCCAAGGACATCTATCTGCTTGACGCCCACCCACGCTGTCATAGACTCCGCTCATCCGTCAGGGAGATACGGTTATGCGACTTGTTCGTGTGTGGGTTATTGGATTGACCTTTGTATCGTGTGTTGTACAGGCGCAAACGTCTGCGCCCGATGAACCACTGCTGGACAGCAGCGGCAGTGCAAATGCCAGCAGTGAGGCCCGTGGCGTGCTGCGTGCCCGGGATCAAGCGGTGCTGGCGAGTGAGTTGTCCGGGCGTATTGTCGAGTTGCCGTTCAGTGAGGGTGAGTCGTGCAATGGCGCGTCGATTGGTGCTGGTTAGGTGACACCCGGTTGCATCAGCCATTTTTCGCGATGCCGTGGAAGAGGCGCTGCGATTGCCGTTCAATCAGGCGTTTCGCCGGGAAACGCCATTGTCGACCCTTGTTGACTGGCAAATGTGCAGTCCCGGTTTGGCCCCAAGCGCGTTCATTTTTCACGCGTCTCGTTGCGGCTCGACCCCCATCAGCCAAATGCTTGCGCAACTCGATAACCACATCGTGATCAGCGAAGCACCGCCGCTGGATGTGCTATTGCGCAGCGACTTGCCCGCCGTCGAGCGTCGCGCGGCCATCGAAGGGTTGCTGTCGGCCTACGGACAGCGTCGGCTCGGTGCCGAGCAACGTTTGGTGATCAAACTCGATGCCTGGAACATCGGTGAACTGCCGTTGCTGCGTGAGTGTTTTGTCGAAACACCGTGGCTGTTTCTTTATCGCGACCCGCTGGAAATTGCCGTTTCACATCTACGCCGTCCGGGCATGCACATGGTGCCGGGGATGATCGGCGCGAGTGTGCTGGATGACGACTTGCCGTTTGCTGGCCGAGAGGACTTCATCGCACGGCGGTTGGGGCGGTTGCTGCAAGCAGGGTTGGCGCAATGCCGGGCGTTTGGCGGGTTGGCGGTGAATTACAGCGAATTGCCCAAGGCTATGGCCAAGCGGTTGGCTGATTTTTTTTGGGTTGGATGACGTGCAGCGTGAGCAAGTGTTTGCGGCGGTGGGGCAGCATGCCAAACGGCCTTCTGACGTGTTTGTCGGGGACAGCGAAGCCTCGGTGCTGTTGCGTGAACGGGTGGAGTGTTGGGCGCGAGCGCCTTATGACGCGCTAGTTGCTGAGTCATGTATCGACGGCACTGCCGCCATCGCGAGCAGGCTCGCTCCCACAGTTGATCTTCGGTGAACACAAGATATGTGTACGACTGATATCCAAATGTGGGAGCGAGCCTGCTCGCGATGGCGGTAGTCAATTCACCACAAACCTACCGGCTAAACCTTGACCCGAGCCTGCATGATCTCCGACTCCTCCCAATGGTCCAGCGCTCGCTCTACAAGCAACTGCACGCCATCGGCCATGCGGCTGAGCGCCAGGGCTACCGAGCGCCGTGTCCCGTCCACATCGTCTGCCAGATTGGCAGCGATGGCGCTGATGGACAGCAGGTCTTCGGAGGCGTTGGCCAGAAGGGTTTCGGTGTTGACCTCGGGGGCGACGGTGAAGAGGTTGCCTTTGCGGTGCCTGGGCGGCTTTTCGGAGGTCGGGGGGAAGTAGTGGGCGAAGGCGCGGTCGGCGGCTTCTTTGAGTTTTTCGGTTTCGAGAGAATCTTGGGAATCGGTTCCAGAGTTCTCTGGAGGATTAGGCGTTATTTTGAACATGGGATACTCGCTTTTGATTGCAATGAGGCTGACCTGATGTTCGCTTGCACGCGAAAATTAGGGTGGCAGCTATGTGCGGGGTGCAAGACCGAGTAAAGCCTAATCCCAAAAAACCTCGGCAGACCCGAAGGTCTCCCGCACACAGCCGCCATAAAGCGATTACAGCAGGCATAGAGATGCCTGATGACTAGCCAGAAGCAGTGTTGGGAAGTGCTTTTACCCGGACTTGCACGTCCGTGTCACCGTTTATTCAGTGACAAAGCCAGACTAGACCTGGGTTCGGACCGGAACAAGTTCACCAACACCGCTACAACTTGAAGGAAATCTCCGATGGGATTACCGGACGTTGGTGTCTGTAGGAAAGGTCAGGGCTTGGACGACAAATCCGCCATCCCCTTGAGCAACTCGATCGGCAGCGGAAAGACAATGGTCGAACTCTTGTCCCCGGCAATCGAACTCAACGTCTGCATATACCGCAGCTGCATGGCCCCAGGCTGGCGCCCGAGCATCTCTGCGGCCTGCATGAGTTTTTCCGAAGCCTGCAATTCGCCTTCGGCGTGAATCACCTTGGCCCGCCGTTCCCGTTCGGCTTCAGCCTGTTTGGCGATGGCGCGGATCATCGACTCGTTGAGGTCCACGTGCTTGATCTCGACGTTGGCGACCTTGATCCCCCACGCATCGGTCTGGGCGTCGAGCACTTGCTGGATGTCGATGTTCAACCGCTCACGCTCGGCCAGCAGCTCATCGAGTTCATGTTTACCGAGCACCGCCCGCAACGTGGTCTGCGCCAATTGGCTGGTGGCCATGAGAAAGTCTTCAACCTGAATAATCGCTTTCTGCGGATCGAGGACGCGGAAATACAGCACCGCGTTGACCTTGACCGAAACGTTGTCGCGGGTGATCACGTCTTGTGGCGGCACGTCGAGGACCACGGTGCGCAAGTCGACGCGAACCATTTGCTGCACCACCGGAATCAGCAGGATCAGGCCAGGGCCTTTGACCTGCCAGAAACGCCCGAGCTGGAACACCACCCCGCGCTCGTATTCACGCAGGATGCGAAAGGTCGACCCCGCCAGTGCAATCAGCAGTAACAGCAGCGCGGCAAAACCCAGTTGCAAGCCCATGGTTATTCTCCACCCGGCGCCGCGTCAGCCGCGGCCACTTCCAGCAATAATCCCTTGCGTGCCACCACCCGCACCCTTTGCCCGGGTTGCAGCGGCGTGGCGCTGAGCACTTGCCACTTTTCTCCTTGCAGGTGCACCCAACCGTTGTAGGCATTGCCGGTCAGCGACATCACCTGGGTCACGCTGCCCACCAGTCCCGCATCGCCACTGACGTTTTCGCGCGGTCGGGTTTTCAGGGCGTGGATCAGCAGGAAAATCAGCAACAGGGCACTGATCAGTCCCAGGCCGATCATCAACGGAACCGGCACCTCGGTGTTGGTCAGAATCACCGCACCGATCACGAACATCACAATGCCGCCCAGACCGATCACGCCGTAATTGGGCAAGGCCGCCTCAGCGATCAGAAACGCAATGCCAAACGTGATCAACCAGATCCCGATGGGGTTGGGCACCAGCAGGACGACGGAGTCCGCCGCGAATACCGATCCGCTCAAGGCCAACAGCAGCGCAACTGCACAACAACGAGTGTTCACGTGACCCTCCCTGTAGGAGCGAGCCTGCTCGCGAAGAACCTGAGAGCACCGTGCCGATTCAGGCGATCCGCGTTACTTACAGTCTAGCCGAGCTCTGAATTGTACGAATTTTGATCAGTTGTTGACGTTGTTCCGGCGGGCAGATTTCCCGCGCGATTACGCCAGCGGGCCTAGACTTTTAGTGGAGAGAAAAGGTTTAACCATTGTCCGCGAAACGCTATTGCGGACTCCGAGGTGCATCATGCGTATGGCAAGAACTGTGCAGGAAAGCCTCAATAAGGCTCACTGCGAATTTGACGTCGTCACCCATCCGCACTCGGCCAGCAGCCTTGAAACGGCGCGGGTCGCGGGCATTCCTGCCGAACGGGTGGCCAAATCGGTGATCCTCGACGACCACCACGGTCATTTCCTGATGGCTGTGCTGCCGGCGAGTCGTCACCTGGACCTGAGCAAAGTACGCGGCAGTGGCGAATGGCAGATCACCCGGGAAAGCACCCTGGCGCATCTGTTTCAGGATTGCGAACGCGGCGCGGTGCCTGCGTTGGGCGAATCCTATGGCATGGACATGGTCATCGACCCACTGCTGACCCGGCAAAAAGACATCTACCTGGAGGCTGGTAACCACAACAACCTGGTGCACATGAGCGTGCCGGAATTCCTGAAAATGGTGCCGCATGCTGAAGTGTGCGAGTTGAGTCAGTAGTTTTTGCGGCGTCAGTGGCGCCGTCATCGCGGGCAAGCCTTGCTCCTACAGGATTACGCGGACCCCTGTAGGAGCAAGGCTTGCCCGCGATTGACTGCGAAGCAGTCACCCTCCATTTCAAGCATTACAAAGGAGCCCGACATGGAATCCCCAACCCACAGCCTCCCCAACCTGTTCAAACAACTCGGCCTGCCTGACGACGCCGAAAGCATCGATAAATTCATCGCCACCCATTCACCGCTCAAACCCGAATTGCACCTGGCGGATGCGTTCTTCTGGAGCAAGAGCCAGGCGGAGCTACTGCGTGAGGAAATTCTGGATGACGCCGATTGGGCGGAGGTAGTGGATCAGCTGGATGTGCTGCTGCGGAAAGGGCGGGGGGTGTAAAAAAATCTGAGTGAAAATGGCGAAATGTAAAAAAAACTGGTGAGCGGTAAAAAAATCTGGGCTTTAATCGCCCAAGTGAATTTTTTCTGTGGACGCTCGCCATGCCTGTTGTTGGATACGCCTACCTCCGTGATGCGCTTCGCCTTAAAGCTTTCGTACCCAAACGCGCTGCGATGATCAAGCCAGTCACTCGTATCACATTGATCGGTGATTGCTTGGCCGTTCCCCAGTCAGTCGCACCTGCTCAGGGCTTGATGCTTGAGCATATTCTCTTTGCCCTCAAGCACGAAGGCGTCAACCTCTGCATCCTTGCCCAGGCGCTTGAAGCTGTTTCTGCTGAGCAACTGCTGGAGGAGTTGGCCAAATCCCCGAATGGCGTGTTCATCCGCAAAGCCTGCTTCTTGTGGGAGAGCTTCACCGGGCAACAACTTGAGTATTCGATGCCGGTTCGGGGGAGTGTTGTTCCACTATTTGATCCCAAACGCTATGTAACCGGCCCAGCCCTGCGCAATAGCCGCTGGCGCGTTGATTTTAACGGCTTGGGTTCGATGCACTACTGCGCCACCGTAGAACGAACTCCTGAACTCGAAGCCTTGCTCAGTCTCGACATTCTCGGCCGGGCTAAAGCCTTTATGGCGACATTACCGCCCGAAATGATGGACCGCGCCATCAACTGGGCTTACCTGCACGAAACCCGTGATTCCTTCGCCATCGAGAAAGAAGAACCCAGCGAAGAAAAATCTCGCCGCTTTGTTCAACTGCTGCGCCAGGCCCATGAAGGGCGCGAGTTGAGTGAAGACTATCTGGTCGAATTGCAGAACAGCACGGTTTCCAATCCTTTCGACAAAGCTGTCCTGTTTCGCCACGAACAGAATCATCTGCATAACGGTTTGCGTGGCGCCGCTGGCGTCAGCTATGTCCCGCCTGCACCGGACCTGTGTCGTGAACTGATGGAAGAGTTGATGAACTTCGCCAATCAGTCTTCAAGGCAAGTCGACCCACTGGTGGCGGCTGCTGTGACTGCTTTCGGATTTGTCTTCCTTCACCCGTTCACGGATGGCAATGGCAGACTTTCACGTTTCTTGATTCATCAGACCCTTTGCCACTCCGGAGCCTTGGAAAATGGGTTGCTCCTGCCCGTCTCGGTGGCCATGAAACACGAAGAAGCGAACTACCTGGAAGCGCTGAAGGACTACTCAAAGCCTGCTCGTGATTTTTGGAATGTCACTTGGCTGGACGCTGATCAGATGGTTTTCGAGTTCATCGGCAACCCGTCCATTTATCGGTTCTGGGACGCTACCCGCTGCGTCGAATTCACATTGCAGATGGCGCGACGTGCGCTAGAGATCGAACTGCGTGAGGAAACGGAATTTCTGGATCGTTACGACCGTGTAGTCAAAGCGGTAAATCAGCGTTTCGATGTTCGCGGCAGCGATTTGTCGAAGCTGGTGATGATGTGCCTGGACAACGACGGCAAGGTCTCGAAGCACCGACGCAAGCAGTTTCAGTACAGCGTGCCGGAGGAGGTTTTAGATTTTATTGAGGGAGAAGCGGGAAGATTGTTGAGTGATGTCTAAGGGGCAAGCATTCGTCTGATCATTGAATTGTTACAAAACTTGACCAACTTTCCCCTCCAATGCCATATTGATAGTTAGCAAACTAACAGTGTGTGTTTCCCCTCGTGCCGAAAAACCTCGACGCTCTCCAGATGAACATCAGCAGCTCCATGGTGGTGGCCGCCAGGCATTGGCGGAAGATCTGCCAGACCACGCTGGTCAACTATGGAATCTCCGAAGCCTGCGCCGTTCCGTTGTTGATGATCGGGCGTTTGGGCGAGGGTGTGCGGCAGGTGACGGTGGCGCAGGCGGCCGGGATGGAGAGCCCGTCCCTGGTGCGTCTGCTGGATCAGTTGTGTCATGCCGGTTACGTCTGCCGTACCGAAGACGCCCATGACCGGCGCGCCAAATGCCTGAGCCTGACTGAGACGGGTCGTGAGTTGGTGCAAGCCGTCGAAGTCGAGCTGGTGCGCTTGCGCCATGAAGTGCTCGAAGGGATCGATCAGAGTGATCTGGAAGCGGCGTTGCGGGTACTGAGGGCTTTTGAATCAGCCAATCATCTACCGGTGATAAACCCTTGAGCGGATTTTTTACCGGTATGCCCCCGGCGCGGGACTGGTTCTACGGAATGCGGACGTTTGCGGCGTCGATGATCGCGCTGTACATCGCCATGCTCATGCAAATGCCCCGGCCGTATTGGGCGATGGCCACGGTCTACATCGTTTCCAGTCCGTTTGTCGGCCCTACCAGTTCCAAGGCGCTGTACCGCGCTGTCGGCACCCTTCTCGGTGCCGCCGCTGCGGTTTTTTTCGTGCCGATGTTTGTCCAGAGCCCCTACGTGCTGGTGGTGGTCATCGCGCTGTGGACCGGGATTCTGTTGTTTCTGTCGCTGCACCTGCGCACGGCCAACAGTTACGCCCTGATGCTCGCCGGGTACACCTTGCCGCTGATCGCTCTGCCGGTGGTGGATAACCCGTTGGGGGTGTGGGACGTGGCCGAAGCGCGGACGGAAGAAATCTTCCTCGGCATCGCCGTGGCGGCGGTGGTCGGCGCCATGTTCTGGCCCCGGCGGCTGGCGCCGGTGTTCAGCGATTCAGTGAACAAATGGTTTGCCGATGCCTCGACTTACAGCCTGCGTTTCCTCAGCCGCAACGTGCAGCCCGACGAAGTCAGCGCGCTGCGCTCCTCGATGGTCGCGACCTTCAACACGCTGGAATTGATGATCGGTCAGTTGCCCCACGAAGGCGCGCGGCCGCAAACGGTGCGCAACACCAAGGAATTGCGCGGGCGAATGATTCATTTGCTGCCGGTGATTGATGCCCTCGATGACGCGCTGCATGCCCTTGAGCGGCGCACGCCCGAGCTTGTGGATAAGTTCACGCCGCTGCTGGTCGCGACCACCGAATGGCTCGGCCACAAAGACGCCGACCTCGAGCGCTGGCAAGCGCTGAAAGACCAACTGGAAGCGCTGCAACCGTCCGCCGAAGCGCTGGATGATCGCAAGCAGCTGCTGTTCTCCAATGCCCTGTATCGCCTCGGCGAGTGGATCGATCTGTGGCAGGACTGTCGCAGCCTGCAGTACGCCATTCAGTGCGAAAGCCAGGACAGCTGGCGCGCGGTGTATCGGCACTGGCGGCTGGGTCGGCTGTCGCCGTTTCTCGACCGTGGGCTGATGCTCTATTCGGCGGCGTCCACGGTCACGGCCATCATTGTCGCTTCGGTGCTGTGGATTCTGCTCGGCTGGACCGACGGTGGCGCCGCGGTGATTCTGGCAGCGGTGGCGTGCAGCTTTTTCGCCTCGATGGACGACCCGGCACCGCAGATCTACCGGTTCTTTTTCTGGACGGCGATGTCGGTGTTGTTCGCCAGTCTTTATCTGTTTCTGGTTCTGCCCAACCTGCATGACTTCCCGATGCTGGTGCTGGCGTTTGCCGTGCCGTTCATTTGCATCGGCACCCTGACGGTCAAGCCGCAGTTCTATCTGGGCATGCTGCTGACCCTCGTCAACACCTCGTCCTTCATCAGCATTCAAGGCGCCTACGACGCGGATTTCCTCAGTTTCGCCAACTCCAACCTGGCCGGCCCCGTGGGCTTGTTGTTCGCCTTCGTCTGGACCCTGATCGCCCGGCCGTTCGGCTCCGAACTGGCGGCCAAGCGCCTGACTCGTTTCAGCTGGCGCGACATTGTCAGCCTGACCGAACCGGCGACGTTGTCTGAGCACCGGCACTTGGGTGTGCAGATGCTCGATCGTCTGATGCAACATTTGCCGCGCCTGGCCATGACCGGCCAGGACACCGGCATCGCCCTGCGGGAAGTGCGCGTGGCGCTGAACCTGCTGGATTTGCTCGCCTATACACCGCGAGTCCTCGGCGCACCGCAAGTGCTGCTGCACCAGGTGGTGGCCGAGGTCGGCGAGTACTTCAAAGCCTGCCTCAAGGCTGGCGAACGTTTGCCGGCGCCGAGTCCATTGTTGATGACCCTGGACCGCACCCGCCGTGCCCTCAACACGGAGTGCGATGAAGGTGCGCGTCTGCATCTGCTGCATGCCTTGAGCGGTCTGCGTCTGTCGCTGCTGCCAGGGGTGGAATTCGTCGGCAATGGCGAACTCGAAGAACCGCTCCCCCATGGCATCGATGGAGCGCCTTTATGATCGGTGACCTGGACATCAGCGGGGTGTTTCTGCCCACGCTGCTGGTGCTGATGGGCATTACGTACGTGTTGTTCCTGCTGGTGCACGGGTTGCTGACGCGTCTGCACTTTTACCGTCTGGTCTGGCACCGGGCATTGTTTAACGTGGCTCTCTACGCTGTGCTGCTCGGCGCCGTGGACTCACTCAGTCGATACCTGATGACATGAAAAAACCTTTTTTGACCCTCGGTCGCGTGGTGCTGACCCTGCTGATCGTGACCTTCGCCGTTGTCGTGGTCTGGCGCATGGTGATGTATTACATGTTCGCGCCCTGGACCCGGGACGGCCACATCCGTGCCGACATCGTGCAGATCGCGCCGGACGTGTCCGGGCTGATCCAGCGAGTCGACGTGCGGGACAACCAATTAGTGAAGCGCGGCCAGGTGTTGTTCAGCATTGATCAGGACCGTTTCAAACTGGCCCTGCGCCAGGCCAAGGCGGCGGTCGCCGACCGTCAGGAAACCCTGGCTCAGGCGCAACGCGAAGCCAAGCGTAACCGTGGCCTCGGCAATCTGGTGCCGGGCGAGCAACTGGAAGAGAGCCAGTCCCGGGTGGCCCGCGCCGAAGTGGCGCTGATGGACGCTCAGGTGGCGGTGGACAGCGCTCAGCTCAACCTTGACCGCTCGACCATCCGCAGCCCGGTGGATGGCTACGTCAACGACCGTGCGCCGCGTAACCAGGAATTCGTCACCGCCGGGCGTCCGGTGTTGTCGGTGGTGGACAGCAATTCATTCCACATCGACGGTTATTTTGAAGAAACCAAACTGGACGGCATTCATGTCGGCCAGAGCGTCGATATTCGGGTGGTCGGCGACCGCGCTCGCTTGCGCGGGCATGTGGAAAGCATCGTCGCCGGCATCGAAGACCGCGACCGCAGCAGCGGCAGCAACTTGCTGCCCAACGTCAACCCGGCGTTCAGTTGGGTGCGACTGGCCCAGCGGATTCCGGTGCGGATCGCCTTCGACGACGTGCCGGCGGATTTCCGCATGATCGCCGGGCGTACCGCCACGGTGTCGATCATTGACGATCAAACCCAGGAGCCCGCGAAATGAGCAGGGCCTCGGGTTTGGCTATCGCCGGGTTAGGCCTGTTGCTGTCGGCCTGTCAGGTGGTCGGGCCGGATTATCACGTGCCGGACGAGGCCGCCGTACACCGTGAAGACTTGCAGGGCGACTTGGCGGTAAACGGCAAAAACGTCGTCTCGGCACCGGTGCCCAGCGATTGGTGGCGCTTGTATCAGGATCCGCGCCTCGATCAATTGGTCCAGCAGGCCATGGCCTCCAACACCGATTTGCGCGTGGCGGCGGCGAACCTCTCCCGGGCGCGCGCGCAGGTCGATGAAGCTCAAGCGGCCGGTGGCTGGAGCGGCGGGGTGAAGATGGGCGCCCAGCGTTTGCAGGAGTCCGGCGAAGCATTCCTGCTGCCGGAGAAAGTGCCAGTGGCCAACGTCGGCGATATTGGCATTACCACCTCGTATCAGTTCGATTTGTTCGGCACGTTGCAGCGCGGCATCGAAGCGGCCAAGGCCAATGCTGATGCGACTCAAGCGGCGGCGGATACTGCGCGGATTACCTTGGTGGCCGATGTGGTTCGCGCCTACACACAAGTCTGCGCGGCCAATGAAGAGCAGGAAATCGCCCAGCATTCCCTCGACTTGCAAGCCCAGAGCACCACGCTGATCCAGCGTCTTCGCGACGCCGGGCGTGGCGATGAAACCCAGGTCACCCGCTCGCAAACCCAATTCAAATCCTTGCGCGCCGACATGCCGCGTTATGAGGCGGCACGTCAGGCCGGGTTGTTCCGGTTGTCGATGCTGTTGGCCAAACCTGTGGATCAACTGCCAGCCGGCACCGACCGCTGCGCGGAGCTGCCAAAGATTGCGCAATTGTTACCGGTGGGTGACGGCGCCACCTTGCTCAAACGCCGTCCCGATGTGCGGCAGGCCGAGCGACGATTGGCTGCGTCGACCGCCGGCATCGGCATCGCCACCGGCGAGTTGTACCCGGACATCAGCATCGGCGCGACCGTCGGTACCGTCGGCATCCTGGAAAACCTCGGCAAACCGGCGACCAATCGCTGGGGCTTCGGGCCGTTGCTGACCTGGACCGTGCCGTCCAACGGCTCCCGGGCGCGAATCCGCGAAGCCGAAGCCGCCACCCAAGGCGCGCTGGCACATTTCGATGGCGTGGTGCTCAACGCCATCCGCGAGACCCAGACCGGCCTGGCCCAGTACTCCGCGTTGCTGCAGCGGCGCGACGCGCTAGCCGACGCCGAACAATCGGCGCAACTGGCGACAGACCAGACTCATCGCTTCTTCCAGGCCGGCCGCGCGTCGTTCCTCGCGGACTTGCAAGCGACCCGCACCTACACCGACGTGCGGGCGCAACTGGCTTCCGCCAGCACGCAGGTTGCCATGAGCCAGATCGATTTGTTCCTGGCCTTGGGTGGCGGCTGGGAAAGCGGACGAACGCAAGGCACGAACTCCGGCAAACCCTGAGGCCGTTGCTATGCTTTGAGTTGATGAGGTCGCGCGTCGAACTCATCAATCAAGGCTCGCGTTGGTCATGGGGATTCCAATAATGAAAAACCCTTATGCTCCCGGCTTCTGGTGCGCTATTGCGGCATTGGTGTTGCTATCGGCCACTTATTTCTACGGCATCATGCTGGCCCACCAGATCGACAAGGCACTGGTGTTCCTCGACAGCGCCGCGGCATTGATTGCCGTAATGGCAATCGTGGTGGTGGCCTGGGCGTCGGTCCAGGGTCAGCGCATCAAGAAAAGACAGCTCGAACAAGGCAAGACCCTGGTGCTGATCTGGGACACCAAGGTCGCGCTGCGCCGTGTCGAAACGGTGTTCGATCGGTATTTCTGGGGCAGTTACTGGCAACCGGGGCGTACGTTCCAGGAAGTCATGGGCGAACTCACCGGCACACCGCTGGAAAAAAGCCTCGAAACCCTGAAAAAACAATGCCAGGCGCTGGACAAGCAAGTGTCCGAGGACGGCTGGCACTGGCTCAGTAACGCCCGTGAACTCTCCGATGTCGCCACCGCCATGGCCCGCGAACGTTATCAACTGGACTTCTGCGACCCGCGCTCGGAATCCCCCAGCGGCACGGCGGTGATCAATCGCGACTTCGAAGTGCTGGTCTATACATGGACCGCACGGCTGAAGAGCTTTGATCATCAGCTGGATGAGATCGAAACGCAGTATTCCTGATTTGTGTTTGCAGGACTGACGCCATCGCGAGCAAGCTCGGTTCCTACAGGGTTATGTGTCGATCACAGGACCTTGTAGGAGCCGAGCTTGCTCGCGATGGCGATTTCATATCCGCCGAAACTCTCAACCCCCGCGCACGGTCCATAGACACTCTTTAACCTTTAATCATTGGGCCGCCCCGTGCGCCTGATGCTAATCTCCATCGCTCTTTTAACGCAGTCGTGACCACAACCCGTCATGGGTTCAGGGAAGACGACCACACCTTCAAACAACGGACATTGATCGGGTCATTCATGAATAAATCAGCAGGCGTGCTTCTTGGAATTGTCGTTGCCATCGGTGCAATCAGCGCCGGCGGTGCCTGGTACACCGGCACCAAGCTCGAAGGTGTGCTGAACACTTCGATCGCCGACGCCAACAAAGAGCTACAAGCCGCGCTGGTCGGTTCCAACGGCAAGGCGTCGCTGGAATTGGTGTCGCTGGAACGCCATGTGTTCAGCAGCACCGCGCACTACCGCCTCAAGGGCGAAGGCGAGATGTTCGGTGAGGCACCGGTGGAGCTGCTGTTCGTCGATCGCATCGAACACGGCCCGCTGCCGTTTTCGCGCCTGGTGTCGCTGAAGTGGCTGCCGGTCCTGGCCACCAGTCACTACGAACTGGAAAGAACGCCGACCACCGAGAAATGGTTCGCCGCCGCCAAGGACAAATCGCCATTCACGGGCGTGGTCAACATCGGTTACGACAATGCCACCAACGGCACTCTTCATTTGCTGCCGCTGGACGTGGCGCTGGATGACAAGTCCAGCCTGAAATTCTCCGGGCTGAACCTCGATGTCGCCGCCAGCGCTCAAGCGCAGAAGGTCAAGGCCGACGGTTACATGGACAGCCTGACCCTGAGCACGATCGCTGAAGATCAGACGCCAGTGAAGGTAGAACTGAACGGCCTGACCCTGGCCAGCAACCTGACAAAAAGTACCTACGGCTATTACACCGGCGAGAACACCGTCGAGCTGACCGACAGCAAGACCACCTTCGGCGCCAAACAGTCGGTCTTGGGTGTCAAGAAATTTGAAATGAAGAACCGGACCGAGGAATCCGGCACCAGTGCT
Source organism: Pseudomonas sp. LS2P72 (assembly GCF_054897865.1). Classification (NCBI taxonomy): domain Bacteria; kingdom Pseudomonadati; phylum Pseudomonadota; class Gammaproteobacteria; order Pseudomonadales; family Pseudomonadaceae; genus Pseudomonas; species Pseudomonas sp. LS2P72. The sequence goes on along the minus strand of NZ_CM142708.1, from coordinate 364,007 downwards.
TCGGGGCGTGCCGATTACAAGGTGGGTGAGGTGACCCTGAACGGCAAGGTTATCGGCTCTGCGCAGATGGCCATGAGCCTGAAGAATCTCGACATCCCGGCAACAATGTCATTGATGCAGATTTACCAGACCAAACTGCAACCGTACGAGAGGGCCGCCGCTCAGGCCGTGGCTGCGGGTGAACCGGCGCCAGAGCTGGTCCTGACCCCGGCCGAAGAGGCGCAGGTCAAGGCCGGCCTGGAGAAACTGCTGGCCGCCGGCCCGCAGGTGGCCCTGGAGAATCTGTCGTTCAACACCGCCAATGGCGAAAGCCGCGCCAACATGGTGCTCGACCTGGCCAAACCTCAATCCATGGACCTGCCGCCAGACCAGTTGACCCAACAACTGATCGCGCTACTGGACGTCAACGTGAAAGTCTCCAAGCCAATGCTCGTTGACCTGCTGAGCGTGCAGTCGCAAATCGATGGTCAGACCGACGCCAAGCTCATCGCCGATCAGGCCACCGCCACCGCCGACATGTTTGGCGGCATGGCAGTCGGCACGCAGTTGGCAAAACTGGAAGGCAACGACATCGTCGCCAAACTGCACTACGCCAATAATCAGGTGGATTTCAACGGCCAGAAGATGACCGTCGAAGAGTTTGTCGGGTTTGTCATGAGCAAATTCGGCGGTAATGTCGCCGTCGAGTAAAACCAGAGCTTACACACCGACGCCCGGCCTCTGCGCAACGCAGACGCCGGGCGTTTTGCTGTCTGGTGTTTGAAGCGGGACATGGAACGGCGCCCGCAGCGACACGAATCTGAACAATTATTGCGCTTGCAATAGCGCCCCGCACTCGCGTGCAAGACTGCGCCCCGATCAAGTTTGGCTGGGTCACCTGAACCCGGCTTGCCGTTACGAGTGGGCAAGGAGGGCATCACGACCCGGCTGGCCACGTAAGGATGCTGACGAATGCCGCGTATTGATGGTGCCTTTTTACATCGTGGGTTACGCCCCTTGTATCGCGTTGCGCTGTGCAGCCAGTTACTCTGGCCGGCGCTGGCGTTTGCCAATACCCCTTACGACCAATTAGTGCTTGATGCCCGGGCCGGAAACTACACCCCCGCACTGAACGTGCTGCGTCAGGTGCCTGCGGATCAGGCCACCACCGGGCAGATCAGCGATCATTTGCAGATCGCTGGTTGGGCCGGCCTGGACGCCGAAGTGGTCAAGGTCTATGAGACCCAGGGGCGCGCTCGGGCGCTGCCGGTCCTGGCGCTGACCGCCACTGCGCGGGCCTATCGCAATCTCAAGCGCTGGGATTCGGCGACCCAGGTGTACGACAAGGCCCTGGCGCTTGAGCCCGAAAATCCTGACCTTCAGTTGGGTCTGGCGCTGACCCAGGCCGACGCCGGTAAACCTGACGACGCAGTGGCTCGTGCCAAGGCGCTGGTGGCTGCCAAGCCGGATGACTCTTCCCGTCGCCTGGTCCTGGCCTATGCCTTGACCCGCGCCGGTAACCATTACGACGCGCTGTTCGAATACGACCAGGCCTTCATCCGTGCCGGCAACAAACCCGAAGTCGCCCGCGAATACGTGGTTGCGCTACAACGTGCGCGCCTGCCGGAGCCGGCCCTGCGCCTGGCCCGTCAGCGGCCGGGGCTGATTGATCCGGTCACGTTGCGCCGCATCGAAGGTGACCTGGCCGCCGAGCGTGTGCGCCTGGCCGAACTGGCCACCCGCAGCGAAAAAGAACGCTACGTGATCGCGGATCGGGCCTTGGCCGATTACGACACCTTGATTGCCACCTGGTCTGCGGATCCACAGGCCCACGACGACGTCGTGCGCTGGCGCATCGACCGCATGGGCGCCCTCAAGGCCCGGGCCCGAACCGCCGATGTGATCACCGAATACCAGAAACTGCTCGCCGAAGGCGTGAAGATTCCGACCTATGCCCTGCGTTGGGTGGCGTCGTCCTATCTGGACCAGCGTGAGCCGGAACTCGCGACCGAGCTGTATCGCCAGGTGCTGGTCGCGCCGAACGCCGATGCCGGTGATCGTCTGGAAGACAGCACCGCGCTGTACTACGCCTTGCTCGAAAGCGATAAGGCAGACGAGGCGCGCAACGTGGCCGAAGACCTGGCCAAAACCCAGAGGCCGCGGATCGAACTCAAGGGCTTGCCGGTGGGCAACCCCAATGATGAATGGATGGATGCCCAGCAACTCGCCGCCCAGGCCGGAACCTACGGTTCCGATTTGCCCCACGGCGAAGAGCGTTTGCAGGCGTTAGTGGACCAGGCGCCGGGCAACATTGGCCTGCGTCTGGCCCAGGCCGATTTGTACCTGGCGCGTGACTGGCCGCGTCGCGCCGAGAACCAGCTCAAGGAAACCGAAAGCATGTCGCCGCGGGACGCCGGGCTTGAAGTCGCACAGGCTCACACCGCTATGGATCTGCAGGAGTGGCGGCAGATGGATGCGCTGACTGACGATGTCGTCGCGCGTTTCCCGGACAACCGTCAGGTGCAGCGTTTAGCGCGCCAGCGTGAAGTCCATGACATGGCCGAGCTGCGCGTCGAAGCCTACGGCGGCAAAAGTTATGGCGGTGACGATGGCGACGCCGGGGCGGTCAATGGCAGCCGTGATTTCGGTATCGAAACCACCCTGTACAGCCCGCCGATCGACGAAGACTGGCGGGTGTTTGCCGGTGCCGGTTATGCCACGGGAGATTTCCAGGAAGGCACCGGGCACCATCGTTGGCAACGAGTCGGCGTGGAGCGCCGGACCCGCGACATGACCCTCGAAGCAGAGATCTCCAACCACTCCTATGGCTTCGGTGACAAACAGGGCGCGCGCCTGGCCATTGCCCGTGACATCAACGATCACTGGCAGTACGGCGGTAGCCTCGAGTACCTGTCGGCACAAACACCGTTGCGGGCCTTGAACAGCGACATCACCGCCAACGGCGGCAGTGGCTTCATCCGCTGGCGTGCCAACGAAAGTCGCGAGTGGAAACTGGCCGTCAGCCCGTCCCGTTTCAGCGATGGCAGCAACCGCGTCGAAGCCGTGCTTACCGGGCGCGAAGGTGTCTACAGCGCACCGGGCGTGCAAGTCGACCTGGGCCTGGAAGTGGGCACCAGCCACAACTCCAAGTCTGACGATGTGCCGTACTTCAACCCCAAATCCGACTTCAGCGTCTTGCCGACGGTGAACGTCAATCACGTGCTCTACCACCGCTACGAAACCTCCTGGAGCCAACAATTCCAGGCTGGTGCGGGCACCTACAGCCAGCGCGACCACGGAACCGGGGGCATCGGCTTGCTGGGCTACGGTCAGCGCTACAGCTGGAACGACGTGTTCGAGGTGGGCGGTTTGGTGAGCGTGATCAACCGGCCTTTTGACGGCGATCGGGAAACCGATCTGCGCTTGCTCGTCGACCTCACTTACCGCTTCTAGAAGAGTTTGAAGATGCCTTTTATTTCGCGTTTCATCCTCCTGCTGGGAGTGCTGTTAGTCAGCGCCTGCGCCCAGCAGGCACCGGCCTTTGCGCCACCGTCCGAGCGCCCGGTGCCAGCCAACGAAACCCCGTGGCCGAAAAACCATGTGCTGGGCATCGCCTACCACGATGTCGAAGACCGCGACCCCGATCAGGCGGTGGTGGCCGTGCGCACCGAGCGCATGATCGAGCAGCTTGCCTGGTTGAGGGAGAACAACTACAAACCGGTCACCGTCGACCAGATCATGGCCGCTCGCAACGGCGGTCCCGAGCTGCCGCCCAAGGCGGTTCTGCTGAGTTTCGACGATGGCTATTCGAGCTTCTACACCCGCGTCCTGCCGGTGTTGCGCGCCTATAACTGGCACGCACTGTTGGCGCCGGTCGGGAGCTGGGTCGACACGCCGCTGAACCAGCCGGTGGATTTCGCCGGTACGCCGCGCAAGCGCTCGGACTTCCTGACCTGGGATCAGGTGCGGGAAATCTCCAAGTCCGGGCTGGTGGAAATCGCTGCTCACACCGATGCCAATCACAAAGGTGTACTGGCCAACCCTCAGGGCAACCTGCAGCCGGCCGCCGCCACCCGTCGTTACGATACGGTCACTGGCCGGTACGAAACCGAAGCTGAATTTCAGGCTCGTCTGCGCACTGACGTCGCGGCGATCTCGGAGAAAATCCGCAAAGTCACAGGTAAGAGTCCGCGGGTTTGGGTCTGGCCATACGGCGCCGCTGATGGCACTGCATTGCACGTCGTCGGCAGCCAGGGTTACCAGATGGCGCTGACCCTGGACGACGGCCTCGACACCCTCGACAACCTGATGAGCAGCCCGCGTTTCCTGGTGGCCTCTGACCCGGACGGTGAGCATTTCGCCAACAGCATCGTTTCGGTGCAGTCCGAATCGCCGATGCGCGTGGTGCATGTGGACCTGGATAACGTCTACGACGCGGACCCGGCCCAACAGGAAATCAACCTCGGCAAACTGATCCAGCGCATGGCCGACATGGGCGCCAATACGGTGTTCCTGCAAGCGTTCGCCGACCCGAAGGGCGATGGCCTGGTGCACTCGCTGTATTTCCCCAACCGTCACCTGCCGATGGCCGCTGACATCTTTGACCGCGTGGCCTGGCAGTTGCGCACCCGGGCCCACGTCAAGGTGTATGCCTGGATGCCGGTGCTGAGTTTTGCCCTGGATTCGAAGCTGCCACGGGTGACTCGCTGGGACCCGAAAACCGGCACCACGTCGGTTGACCCGGACCAGTACAAACGTCTGTCGCCGTTCGATCCGAACGTGCGACGCATCATCGGTGAGATCTACGAAGACGTGGCGCGCCTGACGTCGGTTGACGGCATCCTCTATCACGATGACGCGGTGCTGTCGGACTTCGAAGACGCCAGCCCCGAAGCGCTGAAGGTATACGCCGCCAACGGACTGCCGGGCTCGATTGCCGCGCTGCGCGATGATCCGGCCACGATGCTGCGCTGGACGCGTTTCAAGAGCCGTTACCTGATCGATTTCACCCACGAACTCACCGCCAAAGTCCGCGCCATTCGCGGTCCGCAGGTGCAGACGGCGCGCAATATTTTTGCCGAACCGATGCTCAACCCCGACAGCGAAGCCTGGTACGCCCAGAACCTCGACGACTTCCTCGGTGCTTACAACTGGACGGCGCCGATGGCCATGCCGTTCATGGAAAAACAGAGCCGACAGCAATCAGGCCCCTGGCTTGAAAGACTGGTCGCCACGGTCAAGGCTCGCCCCGGCGCGCTCAACCGCACGGTGTTCGAATTGCAGGCCCGTGACTGGACGAAACAGACCGACGCCGACATCGATGGCCAGCAACTGGCCGACTGGATGAGCCTCCTCAAGCGTCAGGGCGCGACGAGCTTCGGCTACTACCCCGACAACTTCCTCGAGAACCTGCCGGACTTGAAAGCCGTGCGGCCCGAGCTCTCCAACAAGTGGAATCCATAACATGCTGGATAGACTTCTGGCCCTGCTGGTTCTGGCGATTGTCCTCGGGGTTCCCCTTGGGCTGATCTTCCTGGTCACCGGGCAATTCCTGATGGACTTCGTGTTCTTCTATCCACTGTTCATGTCGGGACTGTGGATCGCCGGCGGCCTGTATTTCTGGCTGCACTGGGAACGTCACTGGCCGTGGAAAGAGGACACGCTGCCGCCCGCGCTGAAAGGCGAGCCGATGATCTCGATCCTCATCCCTTGCTTCAACGAAGGTGACAACGTCGCGGATACCATCCACGCGGCGTTGGCGCAGCATTACCCGAACATCGAAGTGATTGCGATCAACGACGGCTCCAAAGACAACACGGCCGCCGTGCTCGACGCCTTGGCGGCGCATGATCCACGTCTGCGGGTGCTGCACCTGGCGGAAAACCAGGGCAAGGCGGTGGCCCTGCGCATGGGCGCCATCGCGGCGCGTAGCGAGTATCTGGTGTGCATCGACGGTGATGCGCTGCTGGCGCCGAACACCGCGGCTTATCTGGTCGCGCCGATGCTCGACAATGCGCGCCTCGGCGCCGTGACCGGCAACCCGCGGATTCGCACCCGATCGACGTTGGTAGGCCGGGTACAGGTCGGCGAGTTCTCGTCGATCATCGGGCTGATCAAACGCACCCAGCGCGTCTTCGGGCGGATCTTTACCGTCTCCGGGGTGATCGTCGCGTTCCGTCGCACGGCGCTGAACCGGGTCGGCTACTGGAGCCCGGACATGATCACCGAAGACATCGACATCAGCTGGAAGCTGCAACTGGATCACTGGAGCATCTTCTACGAACCCCGTGCGTTGTGCTGGATCCTGATGCCGGAAACCCTCGGCGGACTGTGGAAACAGCGTCTGCGCTGGGCTCAGGGCGGCGCCGAAGTCCTGTTCAAGAACATTCGCGGCATCTGGCAGTACCGCCATCGCTATCTCTGGCCGCTGCTGTTCGAATATTGCCTGTCCACGGGCTGGGCCTTCACATTCCTGTTGTCGGTGATGTTCTGGGGTGTGGGCAAGTTCGTCGAAATGCCTGAGGCCATCGCCGTCCATGACCTGATGCCGCCGGCCTTTACCGGGTTGTTGCTGGCACTGGTCTGCCTGATGCAGTTCGCGATCAGCATCCTGATCGACCGCCGTTACGAAAAAGGGCTGTGGAAAACCATGTTCTGGGTGGTCTGGTATCCGCTGGTGTTCTGGCTTATCAGCCTGCTCACCACCTTGGTCAGCTTTCCCAAAGTGCTGTTCGGCCAACATCAGAAACGTGCGCGCTGGGTCAGTCCGGACCGGGGCATCAAACCGTTGGACGACGCTGAAGAGGAAGTCATCAGATGAAAATCATCAGAACCCGGCAGCGTCCTTTTCTGGTCGTGATCGATGCCTTTTTCACGGTGCTGGCCTGGATCGGTCTGCTCTATTTGCTGGTCAAGGGGCTTTGGCCGCTGGTCGATACCCGCGACGGGCCCCGTATCGATGCGTCGGTGTTCGACGCGCTCGGCACGTTGCAGATTTATCTGTGGGTAGCGCTATTGAACGCGGCGATCCTGATCTCCTGGGCGCGTTATCAACAGCGCAAAAGCAAGAGCTTCGCCCAGCGTCGCCTGCCGGCACCGGTGGTGGACGATCAGGGGCTGAGCAAAAGCTTCAAGCTGAGCGATGATCGGTTTAAGAAACTGCGAACCCCAGGTTCCATGACCATTCACAACGATCAGGAGGGCGATATCACTCATGTGGTCACTCACTTCTTCCCAATCACCGCGGACCTGAAACCGGCCCCTCTGGCGCCGCTGGAGCATCCGCGGGTCATTCGCCTGCCAGCCGAAGATGACACCAACAGGGAGCCGTTGGGCCACATTTAGCCAACATCCCGAATCAACCGCCACGCCTCATCCACCGGCAGCGGCTGTTTCATCCGTTCGGCGAGCAGCGCTATCGCACGTTCTTCATCGCAAGCCACCGCGGCGACCACCAATCCGTCCTTCCCGAACAGGCCGATAAAGGGTGGATGGTCAGGGTCGCCTTTGAACTCGACCTCATCCCAGGTCGCGGCGTGGCCGATGTAGTCGTAGTTTTTACCGAAGTGCCAGGTCCAGAAATAGGGGACGTCGAGGTAATGCTCGTCGCCGCCGAGCATGTTCATCGCCGCGATTCGTGCCTGTTGCTGTGCCAGGCGCCAATGTTCGATCCGCTGGGGGTGGCCGTTGAGCGGGAAGGTCGCGATATCGCCGGCGGCCCAAAGCCCATCGGTCACGCGCATCCCGCCGTCGACCTTCAGCGATTGGTCTTTTTCCAGGGGAAGACCGGTAAATGCGCCGGTTGCCGGGCTGACGCCAATGCCGACCAACACCAGATCTGCCGGTAAACGTTGACCGTTGTCCAGGCGCACCGCTTCGACCTTGGTCGTTCCTTCGATGTGCGTTGCGTTGCCATCCGTATGAAACACCACGCCGTTGGCCTCGTGCAGGGCACGAATCGATTTGCCGACGGCATCGCCAAACTGTTTGGCAAAAGGCACGGCGTGGCGGGCCAGAACGGTGACGTCCAGGCCGTATTGACGCAGGGAGGACGCGGATTCCATGGCAATAAAACTGTCGCCGATGATCACCGCTCGTTGGCCTGGTTTTGCCGAGCCCAGAATCCGCTGCGCCTGGTCCTTCGAGCGCAGCACGAACACTTGCGGCAGGTCGGCGCCAGGCAGCGTCAGTGGATTGGGTGTGCCGCCGGTAGCGAGCAGGGCAGCGTCGTAGCTCAGCGATTGACCATCAGACAGGCGCAACGTTTTGTTCGCGGCGTCCAGACTCGTCACTTCAGCGTTTATTCGCTCAATGCGCTGTTCGCGGTAAAAGTGTTCATCACGCAGCGGCGGGACCTCTTCCGGCGGCATCTCCCCGGCAATCACGAATTTGCTCAAGACCGTGCGGTCGTAACCGGCGTCGGTTTCACGGTCGATCAACAGCACCCGGCCACCGAAACCCTTTTCGCGCAACGCCGCCGCGCACGCCGTGCCTGCCGCACCGGCACCGATGATCACAAACGTTCGCTCGTCATCCGCCGGTGGGGTGTGAGCGTCGGACATCGGCTGATCGTCGACCCAGACCTCGTCATCGCGCACTTCCAGCGGATAGCGCTTGAGGCTGTCCAGGGCCGGCGGTTCGCACAGCGCACCGTCCTCGATACGGAACGCAGATTTGTGCCACGGGCAAATCAAACGTCCGTGGCACAGAGCGCCTTCAGCCAGTGGAGCCCCGGCATGGGGGCATTCGCCCTGAAAGGCGCGCAGATGATCGCCTACCCGCAGCAGCACAATTTTGGTGTCCGCGATCTGGACTTCAAGGCCCCGGTTTTCGGACACATCGGCGAAACGGGCGATGCGGTGCAGTGCCATGACCACTCTCCTGGCAAGCGTTTCACTTAAGAGTTTGGCGCTTATCGGGAGGTTCAGCCAAATCCCGCTGCCACCGCATGAACGGTCCGGCTATAGTTTGCACGCCGACGACGGCCCCACCCGCACAAGGTGCTCCGGTATGCCCCGATTGACCTGTTTGAACCCTTGGCTGGCGGCCGTTGCAGTCGCCCTTTGCGTGCAGTTTCCGGCGCAGGCCCAGGAGCGTTTTACCCTGAACATCCCAGGTGTGTCGGATGACCGACTGTTCACGGTAGCGGCCGCCAGCGATGCCCCGGGTTGTGGCGGGCATAACGCGTCACCGGCACTGAACTGGAACGCCGGGCCGGCAGGTACGTTGAGCTATGCCATCGCCATGCACGATCCTGACGGCCAGAAAGGCCAAGGCGTCGATCACTGGGTGCATTACGGCATCAAAGCCACGACGCATCAGATTGCCGCCGGCGTCGGCGCAAAATCTGCCCTTGAAGGCGTCGGTGGCACCAACAGCAAAGGCACCACCGGTTATGTCGGCCCTTGCCCGCCCGTTGGCGACAGTTCCCACCACTACATCATCCAGCTCTATGCCCTGGACCTGGCGCCGGAAGCTTTACCCGCCGGCCTGACGCGCGCGCAGCTACTGGAAAAAATCAAAGGCCACGTGCTGAAAAACAGCAGTGTGGTGCGGCGCTATCACCGCTGAAGTTTTTATCAGCGGTCCTAACCCGAATCGACGGGGCTGTCCGTCTCAGAGGATGAATGGATCAATTTCCTCCTGAGGTCAGCCCCCATGTCCCTCCCTCTGCATTTCCTCCGCCCGGCCGCCCAGGGTTTCGCCGCCGGGTTGCTGCTGGCCATTGCCGGTTGCGGCGTTTCATCCAAGCCTGATTCCGCCTCGGTTGCGCCACCGGTTCAAGGTGCGCTGCCGGCTGAAGTGGTGCGCAGCGAGGCTGTCATGGCAGACACTTCGATGACCAAGCGCAGCGTTCACCCGGCACCGACGGCAAGCTATGCGCCGATGCCGGCGGGCGAGGCGTATCCGCAGGGATATCGGGATGAGCAGCGGGAGCAGTATCAAGCGCTGGCGGATAACCCGATTCACAGCGTGGCCGAAGCGCCCGTCTCGACCTTCAGCGCCGACGTTGACACCGGTGCTTACGCCAACGTCCGCCGCTTGCTCAATCAAGGGCGCCTGCCACCGGAAGGTGCGGTGCGACTGGAGGAGATGGTCAATTACTTTCCCTACGATTACGCATTGCCCACCGATGGCTCGCCCTTCGGCGTGACCACAGAATTGGCGCCCTCACCGTGGAACCCGCATACCCGATTGCTGCGCATCGGCATCAAGGCCTCGGACCGCGCGGTGGCGGAACTGGCTCCGGCGAATCTGGTGTTTCTGGTGGACGTGTCCGGCTCGATGGACCGACGCGAGGGGTTGCCGCTGGTCAAAAGCACCCTGAAATTGCTGGTCGATCAATTGCGCGAGCAGGACCGGGTTTCATTGGTCGTCTATGCCGGCGATTCGCGTGTGGTGCTGGAGCCGACCTCCGGACGCGACAAAGCGAAAATTCGTACAGCTATCGAGCAACTGGCCGCCGGCGGTTCAACCGCTGGGGCGTCCGGTATCGAACTGGCCTATCAGATGGCGCAGCAGGCGTTTATTCCCAAGGGCATCAACCGCATCCTGCTGGCCACCGACGGTGACTTCAACGTCGGCATCAGCGACTTCGACAGCCTCAAGCAAATGGCTGTGGATAAACGCAAGACCGGCGTTTCCCTGACCACGTTGGGTTTTGGTGTGGATAACTACAATGAACACCTGATGGAACAGTTGGCCGATGCCGGCGACGGCAACTATGCCTACATCGACAACTTGCGGGAGGCGCGCAAGGTGCTGGTGGATCAGCTCGGTTCGACCCTCGCGGTTGTGGCGAAGAACGTGAAACTGCAAGTGGAGTTCAACCCGGCGCAGGTCAGTGAATATCGGCTGTTGGGGTATGAAAATCGCGCGTTGAAGCGTGAGGATTTCAGTAACGACAAGGTCGATGCCGGTGAGATCGGCGCAGGACATACGGTGACGGCGTTGTACGAAATTGTGCCCAAGGGCGAGAAGGGCTGGCTGGAGCCGTTGCGGTATGGCAATCCTGGGGCCGCTGCTTCCGAAAAGACTGGGGAATTGGCGATGTTGCGTGTGCGCTATCAGTCGCCTGAGGGTGGGAATAGTCGCTTGATCGAGCGGCCGATCACTGACAGTGCTGCGCCAGCCAGTGGTGACCTGCGATTTGCAGCGGCCGTCGCGGCGTTTTCCCAGCAGCTCAAGGATGGACGTTACACCGGTGATTTCAGCCTGAAGGACACCGAGGCGTTGGCGCGCGGTGCGCGGGGCGAAGATCGATTTGGTCTGCGTGCAGAGTTCGTGCAATTGGTGGGGTTGGCGCAAAGTCTGCGTACCACCACCGCATCAAACAGTGAGCCGCTTAAAGGAGGCTACAACTGAAATGGCAGCGCCTGAACCGAGCGACGAATCGCTGCTGGCCCGTTATCGCGCGGGTGACGGGCCGGCGTTCGAGATTTTGTACGCCCGTCACCGTCAAGGGCTCTACCGATTCCTGCTCGGCCTGAGCGGCAAGCCCGAGCTGGCCGAAGAGGTTTACCAGGACACCTGGTTGAGCCTGATCCGCAGCACCAGTCAGCCACAAGGCCGGGCGAATTTTCGTACCTGGCTCTACCAGATTGCCCGCAACCGCCTGATCGATCACTGGCGCAAACACGGAATCCACAACCCCTTGCTCGACAGCTATGACGAACAGATCCACGCGCTGAGCGATGACGCTGCTGATCCCGAACAACTGCTGAGCCTGAGCCGCGACAATCAGCGCCTCGAAGCAGCCCTGCAAAACCTGCCTGCGGACCAGCGCGAAGTGTTCCTGCTGCGCGCTCATGGCGATCTCGACCTGCCGCAGATCGCCACCCTCACCGAAACACCGCTGGAAACCGTCAAAAGCCGCTTGCGCTACGCCCAGCAAAAACTGCGTCGGCTGCTGGCCGAGGAGGTACTGACATGACTGACGCCCGTCCTACGCCAGAAGACGAAGTGTTGAAGCACTATCGTGAACACGCGACCGGCGAACCGCCGGCCCATCTCGACGCGTTCCTCCTGGCTGCCGCACACCGTGAAGTCCCTGTGCAGAAGCCAGGTCTGTGGAAACGCTGGGTCCAGGCCTGCCAGAAACCCCGTTGGCAAGTCGCATTTGCCAGCCTCGTCGGTGTGGCCCTGATGCTTGCACTGGTGCAACGCACGGAGGAGCAACCGCCGAGTTATGACTTCGCGCCTGCACCCAAAGCGTCTGCACCGGTCGCGAAAAAAGAAGCCGCAGAGGCATCACCTTCGGTTGCGCGCTCGCTGGCGGCCCCCGCACCTGCGGCGCCAATGGCCGATTTTGCCGCGCCCGCGCAGAACGAATCGATCAATGCCGAAATGGCCGATGAAGCAAAGGTCAGCAAACGTGCAGTAGCGCCGACGAAAACCCTGGATGAGCAATTGTATGAAGTGGTACGCCTGCAAAAAGCCGGTCAGACGCAAGCCGCCGATGCGCTGTTGAAGACATTGCACAAGCGCTTCCCTGACGAAAACCTCCCGGCCCGACTCAAGGCGTTGCAGAAAAACTGAAGGACGCAACGGTCGCCAATTTGGCATCGACACCCGAAAGCGCGCACTATCGGCCCATAGCCGATGCGTTGGAGGAAGCCATGGCGAAAAAAATCGACCGCATCGCCCAAATGCTCAACTGCCCGGTGAAGGGGCAGGAATTACGGCGAGCTGTTACTGAGAGTCGTAAGGAGTTTCTGCTGGCGAAGCAGGCAGAGGAAGCGTTTGAGGAAGACGTTCTTGATGATGAGGTGGTTGAGGACGAAGAGGATGATGAATACGACGAGTTCGATTGGACGACTGAATAAAAAAACCGCTTCGGCGGTTTTTTTTTCAGACTCAGTTGTTCGGTTAAACCGAACAACTGCATCCAGCGCCTGTCCTGAGGCTGTAACGAGACCCACAAAAAAGCCCCAGACCCTAAGATCTGAGGCTTTCTCGTTTCTACATCTGGTGCACCAGGCGGGATTCGAACCCACGACCACTGCCTTCGGAGGGCAGTACTCTATCCAGCTGAGCTACTGGTGCAATGCGGGCGCCATGATACTCATATGCGCTGCGGGCGTCCATGCTGCTGAATCGCCTGCGTTTTTCCAAAGCGTAACCTGCGGTTGCTACGTTGATCAGAAAAATTAGGCAAATGCGGCGTTTTCGTTCTTTTTTTCGAACAGGCTATTGTCCTTTACCCCCTTTGATCCTAGGATTCGTTTGAGATTTCAAACGCTCTTGTCTGGGTGCTGAACCGCACGAGTTTCAATCAGTGCGCTATTTATGTGCTTCAGCCCGGTGAATGATTTCCCTGACGGCAGCCTATAAGGCGCCTTTCTACAATCATAATTCGCTCCGCGCTTGCCGCGGTGCTGTTAAGGAAAGCCGACATGCAGCTTAAAGACACCCAGTTGTTCCGCCAGCAAGCCTTTATCGATGGCGCTTGGGTTGATGCGGACAATGGTCAGACGATCAAGGTCAACAACCCGGCAACGGGCGAAATTCTGGGCACCGTGCCGAAAATGGGTGCTGCCGAAACCCGCCGTGCAATCGAAGCCGCTGACAAAGCGCTGCCGGCCTGGCGTGCACTGACCGCCAAGGACCGTGCGAACAAGCTGCGTCGCTGGTTCGAGCTGATCATCGAGAACCAGGACGACCTGGCTCGCCTGATGACCCTCGAACAAGGCAAGCCATTGGCCGAAGCCAAGGGCGAAATCGTTTACGCCGCTTCCTTTATCGAGTGGTTCGCCGAAGAAGCCAAGCGCGTCTACGGTGATGTGATTCCGGGCCACCAGCCAGACAAGCGCCTGATCGTGATCAAGCAGCCAATCGGCGTGACCGCTGCAATCACCCCGTGGAACTTCCCGGCCGCGATGATCACCCGTAAAGCCGGCCCGGCTCTGGCCGCCGGTTGCACCATGGTGCTCAAGCCTGCTTCGCAAACTCCGTTTTCCGCATTCGCTTTGGCTGAACTGGCCCAGCGTGCCGGTATTCCTGCCGGTGTGTTCAGCGTGGTGACTGGCAGCGCCGGCGACATCGGCAGCGAGCTGACCAGCAACCCGATCGTGCGCAAACTGTCCTTCACCGGCTCGACCGAAATCGGTCGTCAGCTGATGGCTGAATGCGCCAAGGACATCAAGAAAGTATCCCTGGAACTGGGCGGCAACGCGCCGTTCATCGTGTTTGACGACGCGGATCTGGATAAGGCCGTCGAAGGCGCGATCATTTCCAAGTACCGCAACAACGGCCAGACCTGCGTCTGCGCCAACCGTCTGTACATTCAGGATTCGGTCTACGACGCATTCGCCGAGAAGCTGAAAGTGGCAGTCGCCAAACTCAAGATCGGTAACGGTCTGGAAGAAGGCACCACCACTGGCCCGCTGATCGACGAAAAAGCCGTGGCCAAGGTTCAAGAGCACATTGCTGACGCGATCAGCAAAGGCGCAACCGTTCTGGCGGGTGGCAAGGTCATGGAAGGCAACTTCTTCGAGCCGACCATCCTGACCAACGTCCCGAAAAACGCTGCCGTGGCCAAGGAAGAAACCTTCGGTCCATTGGCTCCGCTGTTCCGCTTCAAAGATGAAGCCGAAGTGATCGCGATGTCCAACGACACCGAGTTCGGACTGGCCTCGTACTTCTATGCTCGCGACCTGGGTCGTGTGTTCCGTGTGGCTGAAGCCCTGGAATACGGCATGGTCGGCGTCAACACCGGGTTGATCTCCAACGAAGTCGCGCCGTTCGGCGGCATCAAGGCGTCGGGCCTGGGCCGTGAAGGCTCCAAATACGGCATCGAAGATTACCTGGAAATCAAATACCTCTGCCTGGGCATCTAAGCTCGAAGGGATAAGCCCGGCAAGGCATTGCTTCAAACGCAAAGGGCACGAGAGCGCTGTCCCTTTGCGCGCTTCAAACGGAATTTTCTCTGTGGCCGGGAACGCTGTGGCAGTCGATCATCGCATGCTGCCGTAGTTGCCTCCCCGCCGCATTTTCCTTGAACCACGCCGCCCGATGAGCGGTGAATGAGGACTTTATGAGCAAGACGAACGCATCCCTGATGAAACGCCGCGAAGCCGCTGTACCACGCGGTGTTGGCCAGATTCACCCGATCTTCGCAGAGTCCGCGAAGAACGCCACCGTGACCGACGTTGAAGGTCGCGAGTTCATCGACTTCGCCGGCGGTATCGCCGTGCTGAACACCGGCCACGTACACCCGAAAATCATCGCCGCCGTGACCGAACAGCTGAACAAGCTGACCCACACCTGCTTCCAGGTGCTGGCTTACGAGCCGTACGTCGAAGTGTGCGAAAAAATCAACGCCAAGGTGCCGGGTGATTTCGCCAAGAAAACCCTGCTGGTGACCACCGGCTCCGAAGCCGTGGAAAACTCCATCAAGATCGCCCGTGCCGCCACTGGTCGTGCTGGCGTGATCGCGTTCACCGGCGCCTACCACGGTCGCACCATGATGACCCTGGGCCTGACCGGTAAAGTCGTGCCTTACTCGGCCGGCATGGGCCTGATGCCAGGCGGCATCTTCCGCGCGCTGTACCCGAACGAACTGCACGGTGTGAGCATCGACGATTCGATCGCCAGCATCGAACGCATCTTCAAGAACGACGCCGAGCCGCGTGACATCGCTGCAATCATCATCGAGCCGGTTCAGGGCGAAGGTGGTTTCTACGTCGCGCCTAAAGAGTTCATGAAGCGTCTGCGCGCGCTGTGCGACCAGCACGGCATCCTGCTGATCGCTGACGAAGTACAAACTGGCGCTGGTCGTACCGGCACCTTCTTCGCCATGGAACAGATGGGCGTTGCTGCCGACCTGACCACCTTTGCCAAATCCATCGCTGGCGGCTTCCCATTGGCCGGTGTTTGCGGCAAGGCCGAATACATGGACGCCATTGCTCCAGGCGGCCTGGGCGGCACTTACGCCGGTAGCCCGATCGCTTGCGCCGCGGCCTTGGCCGTGATGGAAGTGTTCGAAGAAGAGCACCTGCTGGATCGCTGCAAAGCTGTCGGCGAGCGTCTGGTCACTGGTTTGAAAGCCATTCAGGCCAAGTACCCGGTGATCGGCGAAGTCCGTGCCCTGGGTGCGATGATCGCGGTAGAGCTGTTCGTTGATGGCGACAGCCACAAGCCGAACGCTCCAGCGGTAGCCGCTGTTGTGGCCAAGGCTCGCGACAAGGGTCTGATCCTGCTGTCCTGCGGCACATACGGCAACGTTCTGCGCGTCCTGGTACCGCTGACTTCACCGGACGAGCAACTGGACAAAGGTCTGGCGATCATCGAAGAGTGCTTCTCCGAGCTGTGATCTCCAGGCTCTGATCGATTTGTGAACTGATCGACAAAAAACCCGCTTCGGCGGGTTTTTTTGTGTCTCTGGAACCCATCGATGGCAAATGCGCTGTATCGAATGGCCAGCATTGACTAAGGTGCAGGCACTACTTTGGAGTGTGTAAATGACTGCTGTGGTGTTACCCGCTGCACCGCGTGTGCTGATTGCCGAGGCCGACCCCTGGTCCCGCGACCTGCTCAAGCAGGTGTTGTTGAATGTGCGCTGCGACGCACGGCTGGATCTGTGTGCCGATGGTCAGGAAGCGCTGCACCTGTTGGCGGAAAATCCTTACGACCTGGTGATCGTCGACTGGGAACTGCCCGGCGTCGATGGTTTGAATGTCTTGCGCAATGTCCGCCAACGTAAACGTAATCCACCTCTGCCATTCATTCTGATGAGCAGCCGCAACGACAGCGCCAGCGTTCGCGAAGTCTTGCCCTTGGCGCCTGCGGCGTACCTGACCAAACCCCTGAACATGGAAAGCCTGACCCACCGCTTGCAGGACTTGCTGCTGAACGCCGGTGAAGAGCTGTCTTGCGAAACGCCTTCGCTGTCGCCAGGCATGACGTTGGCGGTTTACCTGGAGCGTCGTCGTGAGATTGCCGACGGTGCGCCGCTGATGACTGACGTGCAGTTGGCGGTCAAGCGCAGCCTCAATCCCAATGGCCTCGATCTGACACTGCTGCATGACGAGATCCGTACCGATCCGCAAATCACCGCTGTGCTGATCGCCGCCGCCAATAGCGCGGCCCAGCACCATGGCGCCGCCGTGCAAACCCTGTCCCAGGCGCTGCACCGCCTCGGCACCGGGCAAAGCATGAACCTGATTCTGGGGCTGGCCCTCAAGCGCAGTGCCCGACTCAGCGATCCGTTTCTGGCCGACTATGCCGAGCGCTATTGGGAGTTGTCGCTGCGCACTGCCGAGTATGGCCGGACCCTGGCGCGCTTGCTGGATCTGGATCAGGAGCGTTGTTATTGCGCCGGCATGCTGCATCGCCTCGGCGACCTTGCGTTGTTGCGGTGTTTGCAGGAGTGGAAGCAGGCCGGTGGTGAGCTGGATGAATGGGAGGAGGTTGGCGAGGCGCTGGCCGAATTCGGCGCGGCCTATGGTTCGGCGCTTCGCACTCGCTGGCGCCTGCCGCTGGAGCTGCGAGAGCTGATTGCGGCGGTCTACCAGTTCGGTGGCGGGGTTTACTCCCGCGAAGCGCTGGTGATGAACATGGCTGCGCAATTGGCGCGACTGACCGAGCATGAGGGCATTGAGGACCTGGCGAAGAGCCGGACGGCGCGGTTGCTCAAGATCGGGTTGCCGGAGCTGATGCGCCTGCGCAAGAAATAAAATCACCGCCAAACCCTGTGGGAGCGAGCCTGCTCACGATAGCGGTCTATCGGCCAATATCAATGCTGAATGTCAGTCCCTCATCGCGAGCAGGCTCGTTCCCACAGGGGGATTGGGTGTTGGCCTATCAGCCCACGACAATCCGGTTCTTGCCCTGATGTTTGGCTTGGTACATTGCCGCATCCGCGCGGGCAAACAGGCTGTCGACGCTTTCGTCCTCGGCGGTGAGGCTGGTCAGGCCCTGGCTGACGGTGATGCCGAACGTCTGGTCGCCATGGCTGAAACTCAAGCGCTGAATCTCCCGTTGCAGGCGCTCGGCCACCTGCATGGCCATGTCTGGCGCACAGCCGGGAAACACCGCTGCGAATTCCTCACCGCCAACTCGTCCGAACACATCACCTCGACGCAACGTCGCGCGACCGCTCTCGGCGATTCGTTGCAGCACGTTGTCACCTTCCTGGTGGCCGTAGGTATCGTTGATTACTTTGAAGTCATCGATGTCCAGCAGCAGGAAGGCCAGTGGCGTGCCTTGGTGTCGTGCCTGTTCGAGTTCACGGTGGGCGCAGTCGAAGAAGTGTCGGCGGTTGCTGCTTTGGGTCAGCACGTCGGTGGTAGCCAGTCGGTGTAGCTCGGTTTCCATCTGCTTCTTGTCAGTAATGTCTTCGGCAATGCCGACGATGATCACCGGTTGCCCCGGCTCGGCCTGACGGTTGATGAAGCACTTGTCGCTGATCCAGCGGACCTGGCCGTCGGCGGCAATGATTCGGTATTCGCGGTCTTCATCGGTGCCTTTGACCAGTACTTCGGCCAGGCTGCGTTCGGCATAGTCCAGATCGTCGGGGTAAATGCTGTCGCGCCATTGGTTGTAGTCGGACAGCAACAACCCTGCGGAGCGGCCGAAAATCCGTTCATACGCAGGGCTGACATAGAGCACCCGTCGGGATTCCCAGTCGAAGGCCCAAAGCACCGCGTTGACGCTCACCAGCAGAGCGCTGAACAGCTGTTCGCGTTCGCTCAGTCGCGCCACTTCGCCTTGTGCATGCATCAGCGCCAGCAGGGTTTGCGCGGCCTCGGGCCACTGCGGGAGGGATGAGTCTTGTAGGCTTTTATTGACCATTGACACAAAATCTCAAAGGGCGTGTGCCGCTCGAGGTTCGAAAGCGGCCAATACCAGAGCCCGCCTGGATGGCGAAGTGTCTTTGAGATAGGGGATTTGGAGCTTAGTTCCGAAGGGTGCGCCCACGAACGGGGCGCACCGATCAACGGCGTCAGACAGCGGCGGGGCGCAGGGAGTAGGTTTTCAACTGATCGGCGAAGTCGCGCAGGGATTGAATCCCGCTGGCTTCGGCTTCGTGTACCCAATCCTTGATGGCGGCCAGCATGTCGTGACCATTTGAGCTGGTCTTGACCCAGATCTGCTGCAAGGCCAGGCGTTTCTCGTAAATTACCTTCAGCGCCTGACTGTGCTCGAGCATGGTCTGGATGCGAATGTGGTGTTTGTCATCCAGCAGGCTGGTTTCCCGCGAGAGCAGGCGCTTGGCGCGGTGGAACTGGTGACGGACCGAGTGATCGACCTTTTCCAGCTCTTGTTTGACCAGCGGTGCGATCACCAATTTGCGGTACTGGGCCATGATCTGGAAGCGGTTGTTGAGGATCGCCATGGCGGTGTCCATGTCCAGGTTGCCTTTGCCTTCGACCCGATGGGCGATGGGCGCGACCCGCTGAACCTTGGCCAGACGCAGGAAGCTGAAGACCTGGATCCAGGCCCAGCCGAGATCGAATTCCCACTTCTTCACCGACAGTTTTGCCGAATTAGGGTAGGTGTGATGGTTGTTATGCAGTTCTTCGCCGCCGATCAGGATGCCCCACGGCACCAGATTGGTCGCCGCATCGCGGCATTCGAAGTTGCGGTAGCCGATGGCATGGCCCAGGCCATTGACCACGCCGGCGGCCCAGACCGGGATCCACATCATCTGGATCGCCCAGATGGTGATGCCGATGGTGCCGAACAGCAGCAGGTCGATGACGCCCATGATCGCCACGCCCAGCAGAGGAAAACGGCTGTACAGGTTGCGTTCGATCCAGTCTTCGGGGCAGTTCTTGCCGTAGATGCGCAGGGTCTCGGGGTTTTCCGCTTCGGCGCGGTACAGCTCGGCGCCTTTGCGCAGAACGGTGGACAGGCCTTTGATGACCGGGCTGTGCGGGTCATCGACGGTTTCGCATTTGGCGTGATGCTTGCGGTGGATGGCGGTCCACTCGCGGGTGTTCTGCGCCGTGGTCAACCACAGCCAGAAGCGGAAGAAATGTTTCAGGCCAGCATTGAGCTCGAGGGAGCGATGGGCTGAATAACGATGCAGATAGACCGTGACGCCGATAATCGTAACGTGGGTCATCAGCAGGGTGACTGCCACCAGTGACCAGGGCGACAAGCCGAGAAAACCTTCGTACCACATAGGCTATTGGGCCCTCGATAAAGAAAATAACAGCCGTTGCATTATCACTAAGCTCACAGATAAAACCAGTCGCCCTTTCAGATAAGAGTGGCTGGATGTGTCTTTTAACTATAATTCCATCCTTTTTGAAGGGACATGGACGGCCGAATGTCTGCCACCTATCGCGATGCTTTGCGTGCAGCGCTGCTTTATCTTCTGGTTTCTGTAGGTTGGCTGCTGTTCAGCGGCTATTTATTGAACAGGTTCTTCGATAGCTCTGCTGAGCTAATGCGATGGCAACTGATCAACGGTTACGCTTGGGTGGTATTCAGCGCCGGTTTGATTTTTCTCGCCCGGGCGCGATTGTTTCGCTGCCTGGGGATCGGCGCCAAATTGCGTGAACGCACTGAAGACCACGAGCGTTTGCGTCAGGCGGCCGCAGTGTTCGATTGCACGCGTGAAGGGGTGCTCGTCACCGACAACCACGGGTTGATCGTTCATGTGAACCGGGCCTTCATGGCAATTACCGGCTATCAGAGCGAGGAGGTGCTCGGCCAGCGCCCCAGTCTGTTCAAGTCCGGTCATCACCCGCCGGCTTTCTACCAGGCGATGTTCGCGACACTCAACAGCACCGGTGAGTGGAGCGGGGAAATCTGGAACCGTCGCAAAAGCGGTGAAATTTACCCGCAATGGCAGACCATCCGCATCATTGACGACGAGAGCGGGCGGCGCAGCCATTACGTGGCGGTGTTTTCCGACATTAGCGCCATCAAGAACTCCGAACATGAGCTGACACACCTGGCTCACTACGATCCGCTGACCGATCTGCCCAACCGCTTGCTGTTCACCGATCGCACCGAGCAGGTTCTGGCTTCGGCGCAGATCCACAAGCGCGGCTGCACGTTACTGATGATCGATCTTGACCACTTCAAGATGATCAACGACAGCCTCGGGCATAGCATTGGCGACCAGTTGCTCAAGGGCGTGGCCGAGCGTTTGAAAGCGATGGTCGGCCCGGGAATCACCCTGGCGCGCCTTGGCGGTGACGAGTTCGCCGTGCTGGCTGAAAGCTGTCCGCAAATGGTGCACGCGGCGGCGCTGGCTCAGCGGATCATTGATGGCCTCAAAGAGCCGTTCCAGATCGACGGGCATCAGTTGTTCGTCAATATCAGCGTCGGCATCAGCCTGTTCCCCAGCGACGCCTTGAGCGTCGAGCAGCTGTTGCGCAACTCCGACTCGGCGCTGTTCAAGGCCAAGAGTGCCGGCCGCAACGGCTACGCCCTCTATACCGAAGAGTTGACCGCCCATGCCCAGCAACGGGTCGAGACTGCATTCGAATTGCGCCGTGCGCTGGAGCAGCAGGAGTTGCGGGTTTATTACCAGCCGGTTCACGACCTCAAGACCAGTCGCCTGATCGGCGTCGAGGCATTGGTGCGCTGGGAGCATCCGCAGCGAGGATTGGTGTCGCCGGCAGAATTCATTCCCATTGCCGAGCGCACCGGTCTGATCGCCGAAATTGATGCCTGGGTGATGCGCCAGGCGTGTGAGCAGATGTGCCAGTGGCAGCAGGCCGGGGTGGTGTTGTCGTTTGTCGCGGTGAATGTTTCTTCTCGACTGTTCGCCCGCCGTGAGCTGTTCGGGCAGGTGGCGAAGGTGCTGCACGAAACAGGGCTGGATCCTGCTTTTCTGGAGCTGGAAATCACCGAGAGCGCTGTGATGGATGACCCGGAAGTCGCGCTGGAGCAGATGCACCGATTGCGCGAGTTGGGCGTGCGGCTGGCCATCGATGACTTCGGTACAGGCTATTCGTCGTTGCTGCGCCTCAAGCGGATGCCGGTACAGAAACTCAAGATCGATCAGGGCTTCGTTGCAGGGTTGCCGTGGGATGAGGATGACGCGGCGATTGTGCGGGTGATCATTGCGCTGGCCCAGAGCATGGGGATGCAGGTTCATGCCGAGGGGATCGAGCAGGTCGAGCAGGCGGGCTTTTTGCTAGAACACGGCTGCGATCTGGGGCAGGGCTACTGGTTTGGGCGGCCGGTGCCGGCTGAGAAACTGGATTGGATGTGTGCACCGGTGATTGGCTGAGTGCACCTTGTGCCTTGTGGCGAGGGGACTTGTCCCCGTTGGGTCGCGCAGCGGCTAATGCCGATCAGTTAAGCCAAAACGCGATCCGGAGCAGCTGGCGAAGCCTGCGTTCGGCTGCGCAGCAGTCGTAAAATCAGCAACTGCGGTGCGTCAGGCGGACCGCGTTAGCCGGATTCACGACTGCTGCGCAGCCGAACGCAGCCTTCGGCAGCTGCTACACGAAAATGCGTCGCAGCTGAAATTGCTTAACTGATTGGCATTACGCCCAGCGGCCCCATTTTTTTTGCGTCTGCTGCGCAGCCGAACGGGGACAAGTCCCCTCGCCACAAGGGATTTGTGTGGTTAGGAAAAATCATATCTCCCTGCACAACCACTTGCTCTACCGGATTATTTATTTGGTTATATAAACATTCTTAAATAGTCTTTTTAAGAATATCCGCGCTTATCTACTATTGGTCTCACGCCGCAAGCAGTCTCGCCACTGCCAGGCAACCTCTAGTTGAAGGAGCAGCACCATGAGCGCATCCCTACGTAGCGTTGACGGTCAGGACGAAGCAACCATTCTGCGAGAGATCCAGAGCGCCTTGCGCGATCTGCGTTTTGGCGCAGTGGAAATCACCGTGCACAACGCCCAGGTGGTCCAGATTGAACGCAAAGAGAAATTCCGGTTGCAGAACCCGAGCAACAAACCGAGCTGAAACAAAGATCAAAAGATCGCAGCCTGCGCCAGCTCCTGCGGGGAGCTTTGTGTAGCAGCTGCCGAAGGCGGCGATCTTTGGCAGGCAACCCCGACTCCAGACCATAAAAGCCATTACAAACAGAATTCCAGGAGCTTTCACCATGTCGTCGATTCGTCATTTCGCTTTGGCCGCCCTGGCCAGTACCCTTTTTGCTGGTTCCGCGGTTGCCAAGGATTACGAACTGCTCAACGTGTCGTACGACCCGACTCGCGAGCTGTATCAGGACTATAACGCCGAATTCGTCAAGTTCTGGCAGAAAGACCATGCCGGCGACAGCGTGAAAATCCAGCAGTCCCACGGTGGTTCGGGCAAGCAGGGCCGGGCGGTGATCGACGGTCTGCGTGCCGACGTGGTGACCCTGGCCCTGGCCGGTGACATCGATGAAATCGCCAAACTCGGCAAGACCCTGCCAGCGGATTGGCAGAAGCGTCTGCCGGAAGCGAGCACGCCTTACACCTCGACCATCGTGTTCCTGGTGCGCAAGGGCAACCCTAAAGGCATCAAGGACTGGGGCGACCTGACCAAGAACGGCGTGGAAGTCATCACCCCGAACCCGAAAACCTCCGGTGGCGCACGCTGGAACTTCCTCGCGGCGTGGGCCTATGGCCTGAAAGCCAACGGCGGTGACGAAGCCAAGGCCAAGGAATACGTGCAAACCCTGTTCAAACACGTTCCTGTGCTGGACACCGGTGCTCGCGGTTCGACTATTACCTTCGTCAACAACGGTCAGGGCGACGTGTTGCTGGCCTGGGAAAACGAAGCCTTCCTGGCCCTGAAAGAAGACGGCGGCGCTGACAAGTTCGACATCGTCGTGCCTTCGCTGTCGATCCTCGCCGAACCTCCGGTAGCCGTGGTCGACAAGAACGCCGAGAAAAAGGGCAACACCGAGATCGCCGAAGCGTACCTCAAGTACCTGTACAGCCCGGCCGGCCAGGAAATCGCGGCAAAAAACTTCTATCGTCCACGTGACAAGGATGTTGCCGCCAAGTACGCCAAACAGTTCCCGACACTGGACCTGGTGACCATCGACAAGGACTTCGGCGGCTGGAAAACCGCTCAACCGAAATTCTTCAGCGACGGTGGCGTGTTCGACCAGATTTATCAGGCGCAATAACCTGAAATAGATTGCCAATGGTCAGTTAGGGGGAACAACTTGTGGGAGCGAGCCTGCTCGCGATGACGGCGGTACATTCAACATCAATGTTGGCTGACCAGGCGCTATCGCGAGCAGGCTCGCTCCCACAGGGGTTGCAGTGTTCAGTCCTTAACTGCCAGGCAAAAGCCAACGGCCCCGATCTTGTTGTCGGGGCTTAGCGCGTTTTCAACCAAGGACTTTTATGTCGCGTCGTATCTCCCCCGTCATACCCGGCTTCGGGCTGACGCTGGGCTACACCTTGGTGTACCTCAGCCTGATTGTGCTCATTCCACTGGCGGCGATGTTCGTGCATGCCGCTCAACTTACCTGGGACCAGTTCTGGGCGATTATCTCGGCGCCACGGGTGCTGGCGGCGTTGAAGCTGAGCTTCGGCACCGCGCTCTATGCCGCGATCATCAACGGCATCATCGGCACGCTGCTGGCCTGGGTGCTGGTGCGCTATACCTTCCCTGGACGCAAAGTCATCGATGCGATGATCGACTTGCCCTTCGCATTGCCCACCGCCGTGGCCGGTATCGCGCTGACTGCGCTATATGCGCCCAATGGTTGGGTCGGTCAGTTTGCAGCGGACCTGGGTTTCAAGATCGCGTACACCCCCCTCGGCATCACCCTTGCCCTCACTTTTGTGACACTTCCATTCGTAGTACGTACCGTACAGCCAGTATTGGCCGATATTCCTCGGGAAGTGGAAGAAGCAGCAGCGTGCCTCGGTGCAAAACCGCTTCAGGTTTTTCGCCATATTCTGGTGCCCGCGCTGTTGCCAGCGTGGTTGACCGGTTTCGCCTTGGCCTTTGCCCGCGGGGTCGGTGAGTACGGTTCGGTGATTTTCATCGCCGGCAACATGCCGATGAAAACCGAGATTCTGCCGCTGCTGATCATGGTCAAACTCGACCAGTACGATTACACCGGCGCCACGTCCATTGGTGTACTGATGCTGGTGGTTTCCTTCGTTCTGTTGCTGCTGATCAACTTGCTGCAACGACGCATCGAAACCCCATAAGGAGGCGCAAAAATGTCCCAATCGTCTATTGCTGCTGCTTCCTCGAACGCCGCCCGCCGTGGCAGTGCTTCATCGCGGCGAATCCTGATCGGCCTTGGCTGGCTGGTGTTCGCCCTGTTCCTGTTGCTGCCGCTGGTGATCGTGGTGTCTCAGGGCCTGAAGCTCGGCATCGGTGCGTTCTTCACCGCGATCTTCGAACCCGACGCTTTGTCGGCCCTGAAACTCACGGTAATCGCCGTGCTGATTTCGGTGCCGCTGAACCTGGTGTTCGGTGTCAGCGCCGCGTGGTGCGTGAGCAAATACTCGTTCCGCGGCAAGAGTATGTTGGTCACGCTGATCGACCTGCCTTTCTCGGTGTCGCCGGTCATTGCCGGTCTGGTCTACGTGCTGATGTTCGGCGCTCAGGGCCTGTTTGGTCCGTGGCTGCAGGACCATGACATCCAGATCGTCTTCGCCTTGCCGGGCATCGTGCTGGCGACGATTTTCGTCACCGTGCCGTTCGTGGCGCGCGAGCTGATCCCGCTGATGCAGGAACAAGGCACGCAGGAAGAAGAAGCCGCGCGTCTGCTCGGGGCCAATGGCTGGCAGATGTTCTGGCACGTCACCGTTCCCAACATCAAATGGGGCCTGATCTACGGCGTGGTGCTGTGTACGGCGCGGGCCATGGGTGAGTTTGGTGCGGTGTCGGTGGTTTCCGGGCACATTCGCGGGGTGACCAACACCCTGCCGCTGCACGTCGAGATCCTCTACAACGAATACAACCACGTGGCCGCGTTCGCCGTGGCGAGCCTGTTGCTGATCCTGGCGCTCTTCATCCTGCTGCTCAAGCAGTGGAGCGAAAACCGTATTAACCGCCTGCGCGCCAGCGCCGCGGAGGAATAAATCATGTCGATCGAAGTGCGTAACGTCAGCAAGAATTTTCACGCGTTCAAGGCGCTGGACAACATCAGCCTGGACATTCAAAGCGGCGAGCTCGTGGCGCTGCTGGGCCCGTCCGGTTGCGGCAAGACCACCTTGCTGCGGATCATCGCCGGTCTGGAAACCCCGGATAAGGGCAACATCGTGTTCCACGGTGAAGACGTTTCCGGCCATGACGTGCGTGATCGCAACGTCGGTTTCGTGTTCCAGCACTACGCGCTGTTCCGCCACATGACCGTGTTCGACAACGTCGCGTTCGGCCTGCGCATGAAGCCGAAAAACCAGCGCCCGAGCGAAAGCCAGATCGCGGTCAAAGTCCACGAATTGCTGAACATGGTGCAACTGGATTGGCTGTCGGATCGCTACCCGGAACAACTCTCCGGCGGTCAGCGTCAACGTATTGCTTTGGCTCGTGCCTTGGCGGTTGAACCGAAAGTCCTGCTGCTCGACGAACCCTTCGGCGCCCTCGACGCCAAGGTCCGTAAAGAACTGCGTCGCTGGCTGGCGCGGCTGCACGAAGACATCAACCTGACCTCGGTGTTCGTGACCCACGACCAGGAAGAAGCGATGGAAGTCGCCGACCGCATCGTGGTGATGAACAAGGGCGTGATCGAGCAGATCGGCTCACCGGGCGACGTCTACGAAAACCCGGCCAGCGATTTCGTTTATCACTTCCTGGGTGACTCGAACCGGCTGCATCTGGGTGAAGACAACCATGTGCTGTTCCGTCCGCACGAAGTGTCGCTGTCGCGCCATGAACTGGAAGATCACCACGCGGCCGAGGTGCGGGATATTCGTCCATTGGGCGCGACGACACGGGTGACGCTGAAGGTCGAAGGCCAGAGCGAATTGATCGAAGCTGAAGTGGTGAAGGATCACGACAGCCTGATCGGGTTGGCGAAGGGCGAAACCTTGTTCTTCAAACCCAAGGTCTGGCAGAAGCTCGCCAACATCTAAAGCAAAAGCATCGTCGGAACGCCGCTCGGAGCCGGCTCGCTCCCACAGGGGTTCTATGCACACCATAGATCCAATGTGGGAGCGAGCCTGCTCGCGATGGCGTCCTACGCCGCAGCGTTTTTCTGACGAAGACGCACCACCCCCACCCGCGCCTCGATCTGCTTTTTCAGGTCATGCCGCAACCCCAGCAAAAACGCCAACTCAACCACCACAAACAACGGCCCGACAATCAACCCCGTCACATCATCGACAAACGCCGGTTTGCGTCCTTCGTAATGATGACCGACAAACTGAATCGCCCACCCCACCACAAACATCCCGATGCCGCTCGAGAGCCACACCAGCGTACTTTGCTGCGCGAGAACCTGGCCCGCCCAGACGCACAGCCCCAGAAGCACCGTCATCAACACCCCGAGCCGCATCTCCAGGCGCAGGTAAAACCACGCTGAGGCCAGCGCCACCAGCACCGCCGGCGAAACCCAACCTGCAACCCATTGCGGCCGCGACAGCAACACCGCAACGGCCACCACAATGAGCGGAATACCGATAAAGTGGCTGGCAATATTGCGCGGGTCACGGTGGTAGGCGGCGTATTGACTGAGATGGTCGACGAGGCTTTTCATTGTTGTTCCTCCTGTTGGGTGATGGATCATGCCCCGGGTCCACATTTCGCTCTGTCAGGCAGGCGACAATCTCCAGGAGTTTTCATGGACATGCAGGTTTGGCGTTCGCGGCTGGATAAAGGGCAGTGGTTCAGCCATTTACCTGTTCCCTTAAAGGATAGTCTGCTGGCCGCCGCCAGGGTGCGGCGGTTGTCGCCAGGCCAGCGGCTGTTCAAGCGCGGCGATCCACCGTGCGGGCTGTACGCGGTGCTCGAAGGTTCGGTGCGCATTGGCGCAGTGAGCGAGCAGGGCAAGGAGGCATTGCTGAGCCTGGTCGAGCCGCCCCACTGGTTCGGCGAAATCTGTCTGTTCGATGGTCAGCCGCGCACTCACGATGCGTTCGGTCTGGGCCATTGCACCCTGCTGCACATCCCGCAGACAGCGCTGCTGACATTGCTTGATGAACAACCGGGGTACTGGCGGCAACTGGCATTGCTGATGAGCCAGAAACTGCGCCTGACGTTCATCAATCTCGAACAACTGAGCCTTATGCCAACCGCTGCTCGACTGGCTCATCGCTTGCTGATGATCGCCGAGGGTTACGGCGAGATCGACCCGCCGCGACGGGTGTTGCAACTGCCCCAGGAACAATTGGCGTCGATGCTGTCGCTGTCGCGCCAGACCACCAATCAGCTTCTGAAGGACTTGCAGGGGCAGGGGATTGTGAATCTCAAGTACGGCGAGATCGAGATTCTGGATGCGCAACGATTGCGGATGTTGGCGATTATCTAAAACCTGGCGTTAGTGGTGGGCTTTGGACGCGAAGGCGCCTAGCCTGTGATGACGACAATCGAGGTGTGCCATGCGTGTGCTGTTAGTGGAAGACGAACCTGAGACCGCCAAACTCCTGGCTAAAGGTCTGAGCGAAGCAAGTTACTCAGTCGATGTGGCGGTCAACGGAATGGACGGCCGTCGTTTCATCGAGTCCGGCGAATACGAGCTGATCATCCTCGACGTCATGCTGCCCGGGCTCAATGGCTGGCAGTTGCTGCAGCAGATCCGCAAGCTCGGCGAAACGCCGGTGCTGTTTCTGACCACCAGGGACGGCATCGAGGATCGCCTGCGCGATCTGGAGTTGCACGAGGATGATTACCTGCTCAAGCCATTTGCTGTGAGCGAGTTGGTGAGGAGAGTGCGCAAGTTGTTGCGGCGGGATCGGGGGCGCTGAGACCGGGGCCGATCAATCAATGAGCTAGACTTCAATTTGGTTATGCATTAAATACAATGCAAATCTGTTTTTTTCAGTAAATTTGCACTGTATATGATGCAGGTGGGCGGAATGGAAAACCTCGGCGAACTGATCAGGTTGTTGCGCAAAGAACGAAAGATGTCTCAACAAGACCTGGCAAAGCAGTACGGCATGAGCCGTTCCACGATTTCGGGTATCGAGAACAACACCATTTCCGAAATTGGCCTGCGCAAGGTTGAAGCGATCCTCAATGGCTTCGGGTACGAACTGACGGCCGTGCCGCGGCGGTCGACGCGTCCGACACTGGACACCCTCAAAAAGGTGAACTTCCATGGGTGAGCAGCAGGAAAAGGACCGGCTGCACATCAGTGTTTCCGGCACAACGGTCGGAACCCTCGGCCGTGGTCAGTCTCGCATTGATTCAGTGTTTACCTATGCCGAAGACGCGCTAGAAGAAAACGCCGTCTCGTTGACCATGCCCGCTCGTCTCGAGAGCTACACGTGGGAGCGAGGTGTCCCGCCGGTTTTTGAAATGAATCTACCGGAAGGCGCTCTGCGCGATGAATTGACTCGCCGTTTCAGCAAAGCGATTCGAGGGTTTGACGACTTCGCGATGCTGGCAATCGTCGGCCCGCACCAGCTTGGGCGAGTGGGGATTAAAAACGCGCAAGAGGCAAGTGACCGGCTGCCTGAAACCAGTCTCGCGGATCTGCTGGTTCATGACGGTGCGCAAGGTTTGTTCGAAGATCTGCTGCACACCTATGGCCAATATTCGGGCGTTTCCGGTGTGCAGCCGAAGGTGCTTATTCGTGACAGTGCGACAACGGTCGACCGATTGACCCATCGCGGGGCAACGCACCTGGTCAAATCGTTTCGGCCTGAGGAATACCCGGAACTCGCTGCCAACGAATACTTCTGCATGAGGGCTGCGCTGCATTCGGGTCTTGAAGTGCCGGTTTTCGAACTGAGCGATCACGGTAAATTTCTGGTCGTCGAACGTTTCGATCTGAATGAAAGAGGTTATCTGGGCTTTGAGGATTTCTGCGTGCTCAATGCCTGGCCTTCGAAGGCAAAATACGATGGTTCGTACGAAGGCGCCGCGAGGCAGATCAAGGAGTTTGTCTCCCCGCCATTGCTCAACGAAGCCCTTGAGTCGTTTTTCAAAATAGTGGCGTTGTCATCTGCTCTGAAGAATGGCGATGCTCACCTCAAGAACTTCGGTGTGCTGTACGAACATTGTGGTGTTGATGCGCAAATCAGACTGGCTCCGGCCTACGACATCGTCACGACTTCGGTCTACATCAAGACAGACAGCATGGCGTTGCTGTTAGGTGGATCAAAGGCGTGGCCCAAATACAAAATGCTGATGCGTTTTGGTCGGTCGGCTTGCAACCTGAGCGAGGGGCGGTGCAATGAATTGCTGCAGCAAGTCGTTCATGGCATGAATGTAGCGATGGCGGAAATGGTTGATTACATCAGGAAAAATGGCGCCTTTGCCATGGTGGGCGAAGCGATGATCGAACATTGGAAATCAGGTGTAGCGCGCAGCTTGGTCAAAAGCTGATTACCGCAACCCATCCCGAAACTGCCCCGGTGTCATCCCGGTCCAGCGCTTGAACGCGCGGCTGAAGCTGCTCGTGTCCGCAAATCCCAGCAGATAGCTGATCTCGCTCAATGAGCATTGCGGATCGCGCAGATGCAGCAGCGCCAGGTTCTCGCGACTCTCGTTGAGCAGCGTATCGAACCGACAACCTTCATCCGCCAAGTGCCGTTGCAGGCTGCGCAAACTCAGGTGCAGGGCGTGGGCAATGTGTTCGGCGCTGGGCTCGCCTTCCGGCAATTGCTCCTCAATGGCGTCGCGAACCTTGCGTTCCCAGGTCAGGGGTTTGAGTTGGGCGAGGGTGCGTTTGAGCACGGCTTCGTTGTGCTCGGCCAGTTCCGGGTTGGCGTCGTCCAGGTGGCTGTCGAAGTCCGCGACGGCGAATTCCAGTCGGTCTTCATCGGCGGCGAAGTACACCGGTGAGCGGAAGACTTTGTGCCATTGATGCGGGTCCGCCGGTTCCGGACGGCGCAGGTACACCGCCAGCGGGGCGTAATCGCGGCCCAGACGATTGCGGCAGGTGCGTACGTAAATCGCCGTGAAGGCGTCGATGGCTTCAAAGGCCGGGGACGGATTGCCAGGCGGGATTTTCAGGCGGAAGCGGTAGCGGTCCTCGGTGCGGGTCAGTTCCAGATCCAGGGCATCGCTGACCACCTGGTGATAACGCACGATGCGCTCGAACACTTCTCGCAGACTGCCGCTGGCCACCAGCGCATAACCGAGCGCGTGAAACGTGGTGGGGCTGACGAAGCGCGATACGCGCAAACCAATCGCCGGATCGCCGCTGACTTGCACCGCGATTTCCCATAGGCGCGTTGTGCCGGACAACGGGTAACGGGCGTTCGGGTCGTCCATCAGTTGCGGGTCGAGCCCCGCCTGTTGACACAGGGCGGTGCTGTCGAGGCCCAGTGCATCGAGCTGCTTGCGCAAAGCGCGGGTCCAGCTGGCGAGGGAAGTCGGTTCTGTCATGCTGATTGGCGCGTCCGGTCAACAGGTTGGCGTTCACGGCTACCGCTCTGTAAAGCATCACAGGGCAGGATGCGAACATCAATAACCAGAGGATGGAAGCATGGACGGTACTTCTGCAAGTCCCCAGCGACTGAATGCAACTCAGCGATCAGCGCATATTCGCCAAGTGGTGCTGGCCAAGGGCGTCGAACTGCGTCAGCGCTACCCGATTCTCAACCATCAGGACGCCCTGGGCGCGGGTATTCTGGCTTTCGCGCTGGTCAGCATGATTGGCTCGGCGACGCTCTACATGACCGGGCACATGGCGTGGTGGGCATGCCTGTTGTTCAACGCATTTTTTGCCTCGCTGACTCACGAGCTGGAACACGACCTGATTCATAGCATGTACTTTCGCAAACAGCGCGTGCCGCACAACCTGATGATGGGGCTGGTGTGGCTGGCGCGGCCGAGCACGATCAATCCGTGGATTCGTCGGCATCTGCACCTTAATCACCACAAGGTCTCCGGCACAGAATCCGACCTGGAAGAGCGCGCCATCACCAACGGCGAACCCTGGGGTTTCGCGCGGCTGTTGATGGTCGGCGACAACGTGATGTCAGCGTTCATTCGTATGCTGCGGGCCAAGACCTGGGCTCACAAAATCAGCATCATCAAGCGCACCCTGAAGGTCTACGCGCCATTGGCGCTGGTGCATTGGGGCGCTTGGTACATGTTCCTGGGCTTCCATGCGGCCAATGGCATCGCCTATCTGATGGGAGCGTCGATTGAATGGTCGACGACTACTATGTCGGTGATGCAGGTCATCGACATCGCTGCCGTGGTGATCATCGGGCCGAACGTGTTGCGCACCTTTTGCCTGCATTTCGTCAGCTCGAACATGCACTACTACGGTGACGTGGAGCCGGGCAATGTGATTCAGCAGACTCAGGTGCTGAACCCTTGGTGGATGTGGCCGTTGCAGGCGTTCTGCTTCAACTTCGGCAGCACTCACGGCATCCATCACTTTGTGGTGAAGGAACCGTTTTACATCCGTCAAATGACCGTGCCGGTGGCGCATAAGGTAATGCGCGAGATGGGCGTACGGTTCAATGATTTCGGGACGTTTGGACGGGCGAACCGGTTTGTGCGAAAGGAAGCGCCAGAGACGCAGGAGGTTCGTGCCGCTCAGGCTTGATTTGATGTGCCCGGAAACTCAAAACGGCAAAGACGCCTGTCATCAATCTGACCCAAAAGGTCGCTACGTTATGACGCGAGCAGTGGTGCTCAGCGGTCACTGTGGTGTGATTGGTATATGTGTTTTTAATCTAACAAAGTAATTAAATATTCCTTTATTAGATAACCGTTTCAGCCAATCATCCCGTCCAGTGATGTTGATCGCGCTAACAGATTTTGAGTTTCCGGGGCCGTCTCCTTGGCAGGGTGCGGTCCCTTTTTTTTCCGGACAAACACCAAACCCTGTGGGAGCGAGCCTGCTCGCGATGGCGTCGCTACATCCAACATGGATGGTGACTGATCTACCGCTATCGCGAGCAGGCTCGCTCCCACAGGTGATCGGTTTAATATTCTATTTAGATCTTAATAAATAGCTTCTTATTCCTTAACGGATATAACTCTCCTCCCTATACTTGCTCAGGAACAGACACGCAGCAGGAGAGTTCCCCCATGCGCAACGAATCAATTCGCTACCTGATTGTGCCGGGCTGGCAAGGATCGCCAGAAAATCATTGGCAAAGCCATTGGCAGAACAGCCTGCCGAACAGCGCGCGAGTGGAGCAGGCCGACTGGCTGACGCCGCGTCGTGAAGACTGGGTGGCGGCACTGGCCGAGGCGATTGCCGCCGACAGCACACCGGTGATCCTGATCGCCCATAGCCTGGGTTGCATCACCGTCGCGCATTGGGCGGCCACTGCGCCCGTGCAGTTTTTGCGTCAGGTTCGCGGCGCCTTGCTGGTCGCCCCCGCGGACGTCGAACGTCCGGCCTGCGCACCGGCCCTGCGCAACTTCGCACCGATTCCGACAAGTCTGTTGCCGTTCCCGAGTCAGGTTGTCAGCTCCGACAACGACAGCGCCGTGAGCACACCGCGTGCATTGGAACTGGCTCGTCACTGGGGCGCCGAGGCGGGGATTTTGTCGGGTGCCGGACACATCAACGTGAAGTCCGGTCACCAGCGCTGGGAGCAGGGTTTTGCTTATCTCTATCGCCTGCAAAACCGAATGGAACACCACGCCCTGCGCCGCGCTTGAACCTTTTCTTTTTTGCTTTTGTTTTTTAAAAACGCCCCCCGTCTCCCGGCGGTTCAGGGCGGGAGTCTGCCATGAGTATTGAAGCCTTCGGTCAGCCGCTGCTGACCTTCCCTGATGCTGAAAAAAGCCCCCTGAGCATTCGCGCCAAGGCGCTGGTGTTTGTCGATCCACGTTCGCGTCAGTTACGCCAGGAGCTGGAGCTATTGGCACCGCGCTCGATCTCGGTGTTGATCCGTGGCGAAACCGGCAGCGGCAAGGAATTGCTCGCGCGCCACATTCATCGTGCGAGTGATCGCGGCGGGTTGTTCGTCTCAGTCAATTGCGGCGCGATCAGTCCGACTTACGCCGATGCTGAATTGTTCGGTTATGCCGCCGGCAGTTACAGCGGTTCGGCCAGCAGCCGTGCGGGTTGGTTCGGTTCTGCCAACGGCGGGACGCTTTATCTGGATGAGATCGGCGACCTGCCGCTACCGATCCAGATCAAATTGCTCGCGGCGCTGGAAAACCACGAAGTCACCCGTGTCGGCGCTCATCAACCAAGCCCGGTGGACGTGCGCCTGGTCGCCGCGACCAGCATCGACCTGGCCCAAGCGGTGGCCGCCGGAAAATTCAATGAGCGGCTCTACCATTACCTCAGCGAAGGCCAGCTCGAACTGCCAGCCTTGCGTGAACGGGTGGGCGATATTCTGTCGCTGTCCGAATATTTCCTCGGTATCTATAGCCAACGCCTGGACTTGCCAGTGCCACTGATCAGCGAAGCCGCGCAGCATCTGTTGGAGCAACACAGTTGGCCGGGTAATACCCGGGAGCTGGAAAACGTCATTCACTTCGCGTTGCTGGTCAGCACCGGCGATGAGATTTTGCCCGGGCATTTGAATCTGCCTGAAGCGCCGCCGTCATTGGTGCAGATTGATCGGCAACTGAAGCAAATCCTCGGCAATGGTTCCATCGCTGAGAAAGAAGCCCTGAAACAACTCCTCAAAAACACCGCGCTCTTGTAGGAGCAAGGCTTGCCCGCGATGGCGTTTGACAGACAGACCGCGTTGCCAGGATCGCGAGCAAGCTTTGCTCCTACGGGGTCGATGTGCGAACTAGAGCCGTATGAACAAAATGGAATATGAAGGTGAATAAAAGATATTGTTCGGGAATAAAAAATCCCGGTATTGTCCGCGTCACGCCAGCGATAGCACTTCACTGGCACTCGTACTAAAAGCCGTCGTCGATGACGACCGTGATTTTCGATAAGGACACTGCATGAAAAAGGTTCTGTTGTTCACCGCATTGGCGGCTGCCCTGACCGCGGGCCTGGCCCAGGCTGGCGAGAAACTGGTGGTTGCGGCGACCCCGGTTCCACATGCCGAGATTCTGGAACTGATCAAGCCAACCCTCGCCAAAGAAGGCGTGGACCTGGAAATCAAAGTCTTCACCGACTACGTTCAGCCGAACGTGCAGGTTGACCAGAAGCGTCTGGACGCCAACTACTTCCAGACCCTGCCGTACCTGAAAAGCTTCAACGACGGCAAAGGCACTAACCTGGTGACCGTGATCGGCGTACACGTCGAACCATTCGGCGGCTACTCGAAGAAAGTCAAAAGCCTGGCTGAGCTGAAAGACGGCGCAACCATCGCCATCCCGAACGAAGGCAGCAACAGCGGCCGCGCCCTGATCCTGCTGCAAAAGGCTGGCCTGATCGAGTTGAAAGACCCGAAAAACGCCTTGGCCACCCCGAAAGACATCGCCAAGAACCCGCACAACTTCAAGTTCAAGGAACTGGAATCGGCCATGCTGCCGCGTGTTCTGGACCAGGTCGACCTGGACATGATCAACACCAACTACGCGCTGGAAGCAGGTCTGAACCCGGCTAAAGACGCGCTGGTGATCGAAGGTGCAGATTCGCCTTACGTGAACTTCCTGGTGGCTCGTCCGGACAACAAGGACAGCGTTGCCATCCAGAAACTGGCCAAGGCCTTGACCAGTCCTGAAGTGAAAGCCTTCATCGAGAAGAAGTACAGCGGCGCGGTATTGCCGGCGTTCTGATTCGCGAGGCAAACCCCTTCAAGGTTTCAAACGCCGACGGCTGGTAATAGCGTCGGCGTTTTTTTGTTTGAGGACGGAAATTTTCGAGCATTGGTCTGGCTTTAGAACCACCCCTCACCCCAGCCCTCTCCCCACGGGGGAGAGGGGGAGAGGGAGCAGATCTTTGTGCTTTTCAAAGCCTGAGCTCGACTCGGATTTGCAGGTCGCAGAATTTCGAACAAGCACATCGGTCAGTCCCCTCGCCCCTTGGGAGAGGGTTAGGGTGAGGGGGTGTTTTTGGCTACCCCCGTGCCTTCAACGCCCTGCGCAACGCCATCAATAACTTCACGATGTCCTGCGGATCCAGCCGCTGTGGCACTTTTACGTCAGCCATTTTCTCTTCCTTGTGATGGTTCGGCCGGGGAGTCTGGCCAAAAGCTGTGCATCCTTGGAGGGGGATTCTGAAAAAAAGATCCTTCCTACAGCGCAAAGAAAAATAGTCGTCTTCCGCCGCCTCGGCAAATCCGGAGGATAGTTTTTTGCGTGATATCAATATGCTTTAACGGTATTTAAATTCTTCTTTTTATACCTTTAAAGTCGGTGCCTGCCGGATGGTTATCCACCACCCATGGACTGCACCACCGTCGCTTACCCTGCGGCGTCCAGGATGTTCAATGAACTTCGATTACGCATTTATCCTCAGCACCTTGCCGGCGTTTCTCAAGGCCGTGGGCGTGACGCTGCAGGTTGGCTTTATCGCTATTGGTACGTCGTTGCTGGTGGCACTGATCAACGCGACGATTCTGGTGTTCCGCACGCCTTACTTGCAGCGGCTGGTCGGGTTGTATGTGGAACTGGCGCGCAACACCCCGCTGTTGATTCAACTGTTCTTCGTCTACTTCGCCTTGCCGGCACTGGGCATCAAGGTCTCGGGCTTTGCGGCGGCGATCATCACCATGACCTTCCTCGGCGGCGCCTACCTCACCGAAGTGCTGCGTGCCGGCGTCGACGCGGTGCCACAGGCGCAGCTCGAGTCCGGCCGCTCCATCGGCCTGTCCCACGGGCAATTGCTGCGCTACGTGATCCTGCCGCAAGCCGGCATCCTCAGCCTGCCGTCGCTGTTCGCCAATTTCATTTTCCTGCTCAAGGAAACCACCGTGGTCTCGGCAGTGGCAGTGCCGGAAATTCTCTACACCACCAAGAGCTACATCGCGCTCTACTACAAAACCTACGAAATGCTCGCCGTGCTGACGCTGATTTGCGTGCTGCTGTTTCTACCGCTGTCGCTATTGCTCAGCCGTCTGGAAAGGAGGCTCCAGCATGGCCAGTTCGGGTCTTGAGTTGCTCTGGGTGTCATTGCCGCAACTGGGCAAGGGCGCTGCGCAAACCTTGTCGATCTCTTTCCTGAGCATCGCCATCAGCACCGTTGGCGGCGTGCTCTACGGCGTTTTGCGCACGCTGAACTCGAAATGGCTGAACGCAATCCTGCGCGTTTATCTGGAACTGTTCCGAGCGATCCCGGTGCTGGTCTGGTTGTATTTGCTGTTTTTTGGTCTGCCGATTTTCTTCGGCGTGAGCATTCCGAGCTTCTGGTGCGCAGTGCTGGTGTTGTCGTTGTGGGGCGCCAGTGAAGTCGGCGAAGTGGTGCGCGGTGCGTTGCGTTCGTTGCCTCGCGGCCAGCGTGAAGCGGGGTTATCGATAGGCCTGGACGGCCCGCAACTCTACGGCTACGTGCTGCTGCCACAAGCGCTGAAACGCATGACGCCACCGACCATCAACGTTTACACGCGGATCATCAAGACCAGTTCCCTGGCGGTGCTGATTGGTGTGGTGGACGTGATCAAGGTCGGCCAGCAGATCATCGAGCGCACCTACGAATCGGTGCTGATCTACGGCGCACTGTTCCTGTTTTTCTTTTTCATCTGCTACCCGCTCTCGGCCGCCTCGCGCGTGCTGGAGCGGCGCTGGACGCAAGCATGAGCGCATTGATCGAGTTCAAGGGTTTCAACAAGTTTTTCGGCGAGCAGCAGGTGCTCAAAGAGATCGACCTGCAAGTGAAGTCAGGCGAAGTGATCGTCATCCTCGGTCCCAGCGGCTGCGGTAAAAGCACCTTGCTGCGCTGCCTCAATGGTCTTGAAGTCGCCCACAGCGGCAGCTTGAATTTTGCCGGCTGCGAGTTGCTGGACAAGGGCACCGACTGGCGCGAAGTACGGCAGCAGATCGGCATGGTGTTCCAGAGTTATCACCTGTTCCCGCACATGAGCGTGCTCGACAACCTGCTGCTCGGCCCGGTCAAAGTGCAGAAGCGCGACCGCCGCGAGGCCCGTGCCCAAGCCGAAGCCTTGCTCGAACGCGTGGGCCTTTCGGACAAGCGCGATGCCTTCCCGCGTCAGCTCTCCGGTGGCCAGCAGCAACGCATCGCCATCGTCCGTTCGCTGTGCATGAACCCGAAGGTCATGTTGTTCGATGAAGTCACCGCCGCCCTCGACCCGGAAATGGTCAAGGAAGTGCTGGAAGTCATCCAGGGCCTGGCCCGCGAGGGCATGACCCTGTTGATCGTCACCCACGAAATGGCCTTCGCTCGCGCCGTGGCTGACCGCATTGTGTTCATGGATGCGGGGCGAATCCTTGAGCAAAACCCTCCCGAGATTTTCTTTACGAACCCGCAGACCGCACGAGCGCAGCAGTTCCTGGAGAAGTTCTCCTACGTCGCCGCACTACCCAAAACGACTCAAACAAAGGAACTGGAACTGCTATGAAAACTGCCAAGACTTCACTGCTGCTACTCCCGCTGCTCGGCCTCGCGTTGCTGGCCGGTTGCAACAAAACCGAAGAGCCCTCCAAACCGGCGGCCACCAGTGTCAGTTATCTGGAAAAAATCAAAGCACGGGACAAGCTGATCGTCGGTGTCTTCACCGACAAACCGCCGTTTGGTTTCGTCAATGAAGCCGGGCGTTACGTCGGTTTCGATACCGACATCGGCCGTCAATTTGCCAAAGACCTGTTGGGCGATGAGAACAAGGTCGAGTTCGTCGCGGTAGAACCGGCGAGCCGGATTCCGTTCCTGCAAAGCGACAAGGTCGATTTGATCCTGGCCAACATGACCGTTACCCCCGAGCGTAAGGAAGCGGTGGAATTCACCAACCCGAACCTCAAAGTTGCCGTGCAGGCGCTGGTGCCACAGGCAAGTTCGGTGAAAAACCTTGATGACCTGGCGACTCGCACCACCATCGTCACCACCGGCACTACGGCCGATATCTGGCTGACCAAGAACCACCCGGACTGGAAACTGCTCAAGTTCGAGAAAAATTCCGAATCTCTGCAAGCGCTGGCCAATGGACGCGGCGATGCGTATGCGCAGGACAATCTGGTGCTGTTCAGTTGGGCGAAGCAGAACCCTGGCTATCGCGTGCTGACCCAGACCTTGGGCGCTGAAGCACCGATTGCGCCGGCGGTGAAGAAGGGCAATATCGAGCTGCGTGATTGGGTGAATGTCGAGTTGGCGAAGCTGGGTGAAGAGAAGTTTTTGCTCAAACTGTATGACCAGTATGTGCGTAAAGAGCTGAGCGATGACACCAAGCCTGAGAGCGTGATTGTCGAGGGTGGGAAGTGGCAGGGGTGATTCTTCAACCTTTGTAGTGATCTTTCGGCCACCTTCGCGAGCAGGCTCGCTCCCACATTTAGACCGCGTCCGCCGAGACAACTCGGTCAACTGTGGGAGCGAGCCTGCTCGCGATTCGGTTTAACAGGCGCTGATTAGTCCGGCCAATACCACGCCGGCTCATCCAGCATCCGCTGCCCCACAATCCCGGTCTGGCCCAATGTCTTCTCCAGCACAATGCAATTGCACTCCGGGTCCTCCTGCAACGCCGAAATCAACCGCCGTGCATGAGAAACCACCCACACCTGACACTGCTCGGACGCGCGGATAATCAACCGCGCCAACGCGGGCAACAGGTCCGGGTGCAAACTGGTTTCCGGCTCGTTCAGCACCATCAACGTCGGTGGCCGAGGCGTCAGTAACGCCGCCACCAGCAACAAATAGCGCAACGTCCCGTCCGACAGCTCGGCTGCCGATAAGGGCCGCAACAACCCTTCCTGGTAAAACTCGATGGCAAAACGGCCGCCCTGCAACTGCTCGATATTCAAGCGCGCCCCGGGGAACGCGTCGCTGATTGCGGTCTGCAAAGCCTCCGGATCGCCGATTTCGCGGATGGTTTGCAGCGCGGCGGCGAGGTCGCGGCCGTCGTGATGCAATACCGGCGTGCGGGTGCCCAATTGAGGTTGGCGCGCCGGCGCGTCGGCGTCGCTGCGAAAGTGATCGTAGAAGCGCCAGCGGCGGATGAATTCACGCAGTTGCAGGACTTCCGGTGAGGTGCGCAAGCTGCCGACCTGATCGAACAGGCTGTCGAAATTCGGCGTGTGCTGGGTCAGTACTTCCCAGCTGCGACCTTCGCGAGCGCGGATCATCGGGCCGTCGCGGTCCACCAACAGGCTGGCGGAGCGGTAGAACGGTCCGGACCAGATGCATTCTTTTTTGATTTCCGGGTCGAGGGCAAAGTACGAGCGCGTCGGTTCCGGTAGGCCCAAGGCGATCGAATAGCTGAAATCCTCCCCGGCAAAGCCCAGGCGCAGGCGTTTGACGCCGTGGCGCACGGTCGGTTCGATCGGCACTTCGCCGTTTCGCATGCGTCGGCTGATGTTTTCCGGCCCGGCCCAGAAAGTCGAATCCAGCCCACCCTCGCGGGCCAACGCATTGACCACTCCGCCCTGAGCGGTTTCCGCCAGCAGGCGTAACGCGCGGTAGAGGTTGGATTTGCCGCTGCCGTTGGGACCGGTGATCAGGTTCAACCGGCCCAGCGGAATCACCAATTTACTGATCGAGCGGTAATTGGCCACCGCGAGGGTTTTGAGCATGGGAAGCTTCCTGCTGCGTGGTGCGTGATTCTGCCCTATTGTCGACGTCATCGTGCGCCAGGCTTTATTTCAAACCGTGATGCGCACCCTGGGAACCCTGTTCTAAGCTCACAGTCGTATCGCCATTGGCACGAACGTACAACGCAAAGGAGTCTGCATGGTAGGTCCCGGATTGAAAACAGTGGTTGGCCTGAGCCTCCTTGTCCTGCTGAGCGCCTGCGGCGAGAAAAAAACGGTCGAGAAGGACCGCCCTCGGGTATTCGTACAAGAGGTAAAACCCGCGGATTACGCGGCGACGGTGACCCTGACCGGTGATGTTCAGGCGCGGGTCCAGACCGATCTGTCGTTCCGCGTTGCCGGCAAGATCATCCAGCGTACAGTCGATGTCGGTGATCGGGTTTCGGCCAAACAGGTTCTGGCAAAACTCGATCCAAAGGACCTGCAAACCAATGTCAACTCGGCTCAGGCGCAGGTTGTTGCCGAACAGGCTCGAGTCAAACAGACCGCCGCCGCTTTCGTTCGTCAGCAAAAACTCTTGCCCAAGGGCTACACCAGCCAAAGCGAATACGATTCCGCCCAGGCTGCCTTGCGCAGCAGCCAAAGCGCCCTGACGGCGGCCCAGGCGCAACTGGCCAACGCCCGTGAACAACTGGGCTACACCGCGTTGGTCGCCGACGCGCCGGGGGTGATTACCGCGCGTCAGGCCGAGGTCGGCCAAGTGGTGCAGGCCACCGTGCCGATTTTCAGCCTGGCCCGGGACGGCGAGCGCGACGCAGTGTTCAACGTCTACGAATCGCTGCTGACAGAGCCACCAGAGGGCAAAACGGTAGACGTCAGCCTGCTCGACAAACCTGAGATCAAAACCACTGGCACCGTTCGGGAAATCACCCCGGCCGTCTCCGCGCAGACGGGTACGGTGCAGGTCAAAGTCACTCTCAACGGACTACCGGAAGGCATGCAGCTCGGCTCGGTGGTGAGTGCCACGGCCAAGACGCCGGGCAAGTCGGCGATCGAACTGCCCTGGTCGGCACTGACGAAAAATCTCAGCGACCCGGCCGTGTGGCTGGTGGATGGTGAGGGAAAGGCGCAACTGCACACCGTCACGGTCGGCCGCTACCTGACTGGCAAAGTGATCATCAGCGCCGGCCTGAAGGGTGGCGAAAAAGTTGTCATCGCCGGCGGTCAGTTGCTGCACCCCGGCGTAAAGGTGGAAATCGCCGAAAACACCTATAAGGATTTAGCCGAAGGAGCCCAGCCATGAAGCGTCTGTTACTGGTTTGCGCCGGTGTGATGCTGGTGGCCTGCTCGAAAGAAGAACCGCCGCCGGAGCCAGTGCGCCCGGTGCTATCGATCAAGGTCCATTCCCTGGACGAAGAAAGCCTGGGCCGCTTCGCCGGAAGCATCCAGGCCCGTTATGAAAGCAATGTCGGCTTCCGGGTGCCGGGACGCATCGCCAGCCGTAATGTCGATGTCGGTGCCGAAGTCGTTCAGGGCGCGTTGCTCGCCACACTCGACCCCACCGATCAGCAGAACCAGTTGCGTTCCGCTCAGGGTGATCTGGCCAGCGTCCAGGCGCAACTCATCAACGCTCAGGCCAACGCCCGGCGTCAGCAAGAGTTGTTCGATCGTGGCGTGGGCGCCCAGGCACAACTCGACATCGCGCAGACCGACCTCAAAACCACCCAGGCCTCCCTCGATCAAGCGAAGGCTGCGGTCGATCAGGCCAAGGACCAGCTCAATTACGTCGAACTGCGCGCCGACCACAAGGCCATCGTCACCGCGTGGAGCGCCGAAGCCGGGCAAGTCGTCAGCGCCGGCCAGCAAGTGGTGACCCTGGCGCAGCCGGACATCAAGGAAGCGGTGATCGACCTGCCCGACACGCTGGTCGACCAGTTGCCGGAAGACGTGGTGTTTCAGGTTGCCGTCCAACTCGACCCGAGCATCACCACCACTGCCATCGTTCGCGAAATCGAACCTCAGGCGCAAAGTGCGACCCGCACCCGTCGCGCCCGCCTGACACTGACCGACACGCCGCCGGGTTTTCGCCTGGGCACGGCGATCAGCGTGAGCCTTAGCTCCGCGATCAAACCGCGTATCGAACTGCCCCTGACCGCGCTCCAGGAGGTCGATGGCAAACCGCGGATCTGGGTCATCGACCCGCAGACCCAAACCGTTTCCCCACGAGACGTCAGCCTGATCAGCCGCACTGATTCAACGATGGTCCTGGCCAACGGGGTGAAGTCCGGCGAGCGAGTGGTCAGTGCCGGCGTGCACAGCCTGAAACCGGGGCAAAAAGTAAAAATCGATGAGGACAGCCCGCAATGAAAGGGAGTTTCAACTTATCCGAATGGGCCCTCAAGCATCAGTCGTTTGTCTGGTATTTGATGTTCGTCGCGCTGCTGATGGGCGTGTTCTCTTACATGAACCTTGGCCGCGAGGAAGACCCGTCGTTCACCATCAAAACCATGGTGATCCAGACCCGCTGGCCGGGCGCGACGCAGGAGGAAACCCTCAAGCAGGTCACTGACCGG
The DNA here is from genome assembly GCF_054897865.1 of Pseudomonas sp. LS2P72. NCBI lineage: Bacteria > Pseudomonadati > Pseudomonadota > Gammaproteobacteria > Pseudomonadales > Pseudomonadaceae > Pseudomonas > Pseudomonas sp. LS2P72. The sequence goes on along the minus strand of NZ_CM142708.1, from coordinate 320,934 downwards.
ATCGAGAAAAAACTCGAAGAGCTCGACTCCCTCGACTACGTGAAAAGCTACACCCGCCCCGGCGAGTCGACGGTCTTCGTTAACTTGCGCGATACCACCAGCGCCAAGGACATTCCGGAAATCTGGTACCAGGTGCGCAAGAAGATCAACGACATTCGCGGCGACTTCCCCCAAGGCCTGCAAGGGCCGGGGTTCAACGATGAGTTCGGTGATGTGTTTGGTTCTGTGTACGCCTTTACCGCCGACGGTTTGTCGATGCGTCAATTACGCGATTACGTCGAGCAAGCCCGCGCCGAGATCCGCGAAGTGCCGGGGCTGGGCAAGGTCGAGATGGTTGGCGAGCAGAATGAAGTGCTCTATCTGAACTTCTCCACTCGCAAACTGGCGGCGCTGGGCATCGATCAGCGTCAGGTGGTGCAGAGCCTGCAATCGCAAAACGCGGTGACCCCGGCCGGGGTGATCGAGGCCGGTCCCGAGCGGATTTCCGTGCGTACGACGGGGCAATTTGCCTCGGAGAAAGACCTGGAAAACGTCAACCTGCGACTCAATGATCGCTTCTATCGCTTGGCCGACGTCGCCGAAATCAGCCGTGGCTACGTTGACCCGGCGACGCCGGAATTCCGCTTTAACGGCCGTCCAGCCATCGGCCTCGCCATTGCGATGAAGAAGGGCGGCAACATTCAGGAGTTCGGCGCAGCGCTGCACCAGCGCATGAACGACCTGACCGCCGACCTGCCGGTGGGCGTCGGCGTGCACAACGTTTCCGACCAGGCTGAAGTGGTGGAAAAAGCCGTCGGCGGCTTCACCAGCGCATTGTTCGAAGCGGTGGTGATCGTGCTGATCGTCAGCTTCATCAGCCTCGGCGTGCGCGCCGGACTGGTGGTGGCGTGCTCGATTCCGCTGGTGCTGGCGATGGTCTTCGTCTTCATGGAATACAGCGGCATCACCATGCAGCGGATTTCCCTCGGCGCGCTGATCATTGCGCTCGGGCTGCTGGTGGATGACGCGATGATCACCGTCGAGATGATGGTCACGCGCCTGGAAATGGGCGAGACCAAGGAGCAAGCGGCCACGTTCGCCTACACCTCGACTGCGTTCCCGATGCTCACCGGTACGTTGGTGACGGTGGCCGGTTTCGTGCCCATCGGCCTGAACGCCAGCTCGGCCGGCGAATACACCTTCACGCTGTTCGCAGTGATCGCGGTGGCCATGATCGTGTCGTGGATTGTCGCGGTGCTGTTCGCCCCGGTGATCGGCGTGCACATCCTCAGTGCCAACGTGAAACCTCACGACGCGGAACCGGGGCGCATCGGTCGGGCGTTCAATTACGGCATGCTCTGGGCCATGCGCAATCGCTGGTGGGCGATCGGCATTACCGTTGCACTGTTTGTGGCGTCGGTGTTTTCCATGCAGTTCGTGCAGAACCAGTTCTTCCCGTCCTCGGACCGTCCGGAAATCCTCGTCGACCTGAACCTGCCGCAAAACGCTTCGATCGCCGAAACCCGCAAGGCTGTGGACAAGCTCGAGGCGACGTTCAAGGACGACCCGGACATCGTGCGCTGGAGCACTTACATCGGCGAAGGGGCGATCCGTTTCTACCTGCCACTCGACCAGCAATTGCAGAATCCGTACTACGCGCAACTGGTGATCGTCAGCAAAGGGCTGGAATCGCGTAATGCGCTTAGCCAGCGCTTGCGCGAGCGCCTGCGCAAGGATTTTGTCGGTATCGGCAGCTACGTCCAGGCGCTGGAAATGGGCCCGCCGGTGGGGCGGCCGATTCAGTACCGGGTCAGCGGCAAGGACATCGATCAGGTGCGCAAGCACGCCATCGCCCTGGCCACCGAACTGGATAAAAACTCGCACATTGGCGAGATCATTTACGACTGGAACGAACCGGGCAAAGTCCTGCGCATCGACATCGCCCAGGACAAGGCGCGGCAATTGGGGCTGTCGTCGGAAGACGTGGCCAACCTGATGAACAGCATCGTGGTCGGTGTGCCAGTGACTCAGGTCGATGACGATATCTACCTGATCAACGTGGTGGGTCGTGCGGAAGACGCCGAACGCGGCACCCCGGAAACCCTGCAGAATTTGCAGATCGTCACGCCGGGCGGCACGTCGATTCCGCTGCTGGCGTTCGCTTCCGTGCGCTATGAACTTGAGCAACCGCTGGTCTGGCGCCGCGACCGCAAACCGACCATCACCATCAAGGCGGCAGTGCGCGACGAAATTCAGCCGACCGACCTGGTGAAACAACTCCAACCCGACATCGATAAATTCGCCGCCGGTTTGCCGGTGGGCTACAAGGTCGCCACCGGCGGCACCGTCGAGGAAAGCGGCAAGGCCCAGGGGCCGATTGCCAAGGTCGTTCCGTTGATGCTGTTTTTGATGGCGACCTTCCTGATGATCCAGTTGCACAGCGTACAGAAGCTGTTCCTGGTGGCCAGCGTCGCGCCGCTCGGTTTGATCGGCGTGGTGCTGGCGCTCATTCCGACGGGTACGCCGATGGGCTTTGTGGCGATTCTGGGGATTCTGGCGCTGATCGGCATCATCATCCGCAACTCGGTGATTCTGGTGACGCAGATCGACGCGCTGGAGAAGGACGGTCATGCACCGTGGGATGCCGTGGTGCAAGCCACGGAGCATCGTCGCCGACCGATTCTGCTGACGGCCGCGGCGGCGAGCCTGGGGATGATCCCGATCGCCCGGGAAGTGTTCTGGGGGCCAATGGCTTACGCGATGATTGGCGGGATTATTATTGCGACGTTGCTGACATTGCTGTTTTTGCCGGCGCTTTATGTGGCTTGGTACAAGATTCGCGAACCGAAGAAAGAAGCGCAGTAATTGATGCGTTGATCGTTCCCGAGTGACGCTTGGGAACGATCCTACTTACATGGGCGGTGCGTTGCTGTACGGTCCCTTTCCAAATGGAGGAGGGACTTCGATGTCACCGATGACCTATTGTCTGCGCTATGTGCTGTTGCTCGGCGCTCTGTTGTTTTCACCCCCGACGCTGGCCGGCAGTGTGCTGGAAAATTCGCTGTGGCGCGTCGAACTCGATCCCGCCACGCTGGCGATCCGCGTCATCCCCGCACAACATTCGCCAGTGCAAGCCTCGTCGGGCGTTACTGGGTATAAGGTCAGCAACCTCAAGCAAAGCGCCAATCGCATGGACTGGCAGTGGGATGACGGCGCCTGGACGCTGAGTGCCGCTCTCGATCAGCGTGACCTGTCCCTGTCCATCACGGCCCGTGATCCCGGTGAGCTGAGCTTTCTGAAACAGCCCGGCAGTTCTATGGGCAAAGGACTGATCTTGCCGCTGGCCGAGGGGCGTTACGTGCCTGCCGGTGATCCGTTGTGGCAAACCTTTCTGCTCGATCAGGGGGAGTTCAATACCACCCAAGACCTGAGTTTGCCGCTGTGGGGCGTTGATCACGGTGGCTTCACGCTGAACTGGCTGATGACCAACCCTTACAACAATCGCCTGATCTTCAGCGCCGAAAACAACAACACCCTTGCTCTGACTGTCCATCATCAATTCACCTCCCTTGAGCCCAATGCACCGCTAACTTTCAAGCTGTCGTTGGGTGATGTCGATCTGTTGGCGGGTGCCAAGCGCTATCGGAAGTGGTTGGTCGACAGCGGGCAATACGAAACCTTGAGCGACAAACTGCTGAAGATTCCCGAAGCCAAAAAGCTCCTGGGAGCCAGTCATGTTTATCTGTGGGGTAACGACCTGCTCGGACCGGACGATGTTCGAAGCTGGCCAGCTTTGCTGAAAGGGTTGCGCGGTAACGGTGTACTGGCCAGCGAGTTACGTACCAGTTTTGACGCTGAAAGTACGCAGTTACTGGCCCGGGCTGAGCCACCGCTTGAGCGTTACCAGCAAGTCACGTTGCTACGCAGCCTCAATGCTGCGCTCAACAAGAAGGCACGCAGCGGCTGGCAGTCTGTCGTCGAACCGGACATGCAAAAATTGGCTGACGGCTACGGCTTATTACGTGCAGAGCTGGCAGTGGCGTTCTCCGATGCTGTGACGGCAACACCAGAACGCTGGGGCAATACCTTGTCACCAACGACTATCGAACAACTGAAAGCTGCGGGCTTGTCGCGATTATGGTTAGGCCTTGGCGAGGGTTGGGAAGGTGGTCTCTGGCACCCTGAAACGGTGCGTCAAGGCGTTGCCGCAGGCTACCTGGTGGCGCCTTATGATTCCTATGAGACGGCGCTGACCATCACTGAAAACCCGGACTGGGCCACTGCGCATCTGGGCTCCAGAGCCAATCAGGAATGCGCGATCATGTTGGAATCCGGGACGTTCAAAAGCGGGTTTCAGCAATCGGGACATTACACCGATCCGCGTTGTGTTCGGCCATTGCTTGAGGCGCGCATCAGGGCTGTACATAGCAAGGCCGGGTTCAATAGCTGGTTTCTGGATGCCTACGCCACCGGCATGCTGTTTGATAGCTACCGTGTGGGAGCGACTATGACTCAGGTGCAAAATGCCGAGGGCAACATCGACGCCTCGCGCTGGGTCAACGAGACGTTGAAGCTACCGACCGGCTCCGAGGATGGCAACGCCACCACGGCCCAAGGTGTACTGTTTGCCCATGGGATGCAGACACCGGTGATCGGCTGGGGGGATTCGGATATGAGCAAGAATCCGAAGTCGCCCTATTACCTGGGCCGCTGGTTTCCTGATGAACAGCCGCAGGTTTTCTTCAAAACCGTGCCCCTCAAGGAACCCTACCGCACGGTTCACTTTGCTCCGCAAACGCGCTTGCCGCTTTATCAGGCGGTGTTCCATGGCTCGGTGATCACCACCCATCATTGGCTGTTCGACAGCCTTAAGTTGAGCAATGTGCGCGCCGAGAATGAGTTGACTCAATTGCTCTACAACGTGCCGCCGCTGTATCACCTGAGTGCGGCGACGCTGAAGCAGCGGTTACCGGTGATTGCTCGTCAGGATGTTTTCTTCCGCCCGCTGCATGAGCGTCTGGCGACTCAGGCGATGACAGATTTCCGTTGGTTGACTGAGGATCGTCAGGTACAGCAGACAACGTTCGCCGATGGCACCAGACTGGTGGCGAATTTTGATTTACGCGAACGTGAGATTGATGGGCGACAGCTGGCCGATCGAAGCATCACCGCGTTTGACGAGAATGGGGGAGTGGCAACCTATCAAGTCGCTGTGCAACGTTAGAAAACCTTCGCGAGCTTGCTCGCGATTGCGTCCTGACAGGCTACGCCGGCTTACGCCAAACACTCGCCAACCAAGGCTGCTGCTCTCGCGGCAGCCCCGCCGGCCGATAGTAATGCTCCAGCTCCACAAATCCCGCCGCCGTCAGCAATTGCTGCCACGTCTCAAGATCGTGGTACGCCCCATAACGCGGCCCATTCCACCCTTCCTGATTCTCGCCACGCGGATTGGAACTGAACAACACCCCACCCGGCTTCAAAGCCCCGCGCAATTCTTTCAACACCCGAGGCAATTCCTGACGCGGAATATGAAACAGCACCGCATTGGCGAAGATCCCGTCAAAGCGCTCAGCCGGCAAATCCAGCTTCAGAAAATCCTGCTGCCAGACCTCACAACCACTGTCTTCACGCGCCATCTGCGCAAACTTCTCCGAGCCATCAAGCCCGACAGCGGTGTGGCCCATGCGCGTGAAGGTTTGCAAATCACGACCCGGCCCACAGCCAAAGTCGAGAATGTCGAACGGTGCCTCCCCCTGAATATGCCGCAGCAGCGCATCAATGTTCTGGCTGACATCATGATCGCGAGTCCCTTCGCGAAAACTTTCAGCCACCGAGTTGTAATGACCCAGGGTGGTGGAGGTGATCTGCTCGAGGTCAGTGGGAGTCTGTTTCATGGTCGGCTGCGCAGGCAATTGGGATTTGCCGAATATACGCCATGCGGTGGGGGGCTGCTGTGCAGCCAATCTGCGTCCCCCTGTTACTTTTTACAGTATCCGTCAGGTGATAAAAGGCTCAGTCTTTCCTCAGCACGCACGAAGGATCGTTATGCCATGAATGTTCACCATGACACTGCCACACCGACCTTGTCGGTCAAGGATCCGCGTGCCTTGGTGATTCGCAGCGTGGGCTACTGCCGTCACCCGGACAAACCAGCCATCGAGTCGCGCATCACCCGGCAAATATTCGACGCAGCAGGGCGGATGATTGAATCGTGGGACCCGCGTCTGTGGGGAACGGCGCCGAAGCCGAACCAGGCCACAATCTTCGACTTGAACGGCGATTCTTTGCTGACGGACAGCGTCGATGCCGGGTGGCAGTTGAGCCTTTCGGATCAGGCAGGTTCGCTGCGTTCGTTCTGGGACGGTCGAGGCAACCAGCGGCACATCGACTATGACGATCAACAACGACCGATAACCGTCACGGAACAGACGGCAGGAGATCTGCCGCAGGTGGTGGAGCGGTTGACCTATGGCGGCGCCGGTCCAGTGTTCGCCGAACACAACCAGTGCGGGCGACTGATCCGTCATGACAGCACTGCAGGCTCTCAACGCGTCGGCGACTACGGTCTGACGGGTTCAGTGTTGATGGAAAGCCGACGATTCCTCACCGAACTTGAAACACCCGACTGGCCTGACGAGGAGGAGGCCCGAGAGGAGTTGCTGGAAGAACAGTCGTTCGTCACCCGCTACGCCTTCCTCCCTACAGGTGAGATCCAACGTCAGATCGATGCCATGGGCAATGCCCGAACCTTTGGCTATGACGTGGCGGGCAAACTCAGTGAAGTCTGGCTGCTACTGACTGGGGATGGCAAACAACCGCAATGTCTGGTCAGTAACATTCGCCACAACGCCAATGACCAGATCGAAAGCGAAACGGCGGGCAATGGCGTTGAAACGCGCGCTGAGTACGACGCCGAGAACGGTCGTTTGACAAGGCTGGTAGCGGCGGTCGGGAATCAAAAGCCGTTGCAGGACCTGAACTACCTCTACGATCCGATAGGCAACATTGTCGAGATGGAAGACAAGTCCCAATCCGTGACGCATTTCAACAACCAGCGTATCGAACCGATCAACCGCTACCGCTATGACAGCCTGTATCAATTGGTCGAGGCCAAGGGCTGGGAAGTCTCCAATCCAAGCCATGGACCCGCGTTACCGCAATTACTGCCCACACCGCTGGACCCCAATCAGCGGCGCAATTACACACAGCAATTCGATTACAACCCAGCGGGCAATCTGATCTCTCGCCGCCACAGCGGTGCGCCCGGTTTCTCGATGTTTACCTCTGCGGGCAGTAACCGAAGCCTGGCTCAGCGGGAGGATGGTGCATTGCCGGGTGAACCTGAAATCACCTCAGGTTTCGATGCCTGCGGCAACCAGCTGGAGCTGCAACGCGGACAAGCCATGGTTTGGGATATTCGCAACCAGTTGAGCCGGGTGACCTTGGTCAAGCGTGAGGGTGAACCCGGCGATTACGAATGTTATGTCTACGACCGCCCCGGTCATCGGTTACGCAAGGTGCATTTCAGCCTGAGCAAGCGCCTGACCCTGCGTGCTGAAGTCCGTTATCTCCCCGGTCTGGAAGTCCATCGACAGGCCGATGGGGAAGAGCGCCATGTCATCAGCGTCGACGCAGGACGTAGCAGCGTTCGAGCGTTGCATTGGCCCGAGGGTACGCATGACGATCAACTGCGCTATAGCTTCAGCGATCACCTCGGTTCCAGCACTTTGGAACTGGACGATGAGGCGGGTGTACTGACGCAGGAACACTATTACCCCTTTGGTGGCACAGCATGCTGGGCTGCTAAAAGTGAATTAGTCGCTAAGTACAAAACTATTCGGTATTCGGGGAAAGAGCGGGACGCGACAGGGCTTTACTGCTATGGGTTTCGTTATTACGCACCCTGGTTGCAACGTTGGATAAGTCCGGATCCGGCGTGGGATGGGCTCAATGTATTCGAGATGGTCGGGAACAGTCCTCCGAATTTTTTTGACCCCGACGGTTTGACAAAAGAGGCGGCGAGTAAGAGATGGAGAGCAGCCTATGATGCGGTGGCGGCCACTAACTCGGGGGTTCGGGTTCGAACCGTTGTGCCGGGAATAATCGCTGTTGATGTAGTCGGAGGAAATGAACTCTTCAATCGCATGGGCGTTGGGCTCACACGTGACGTCAACAGCGACAGAAGGCTTTCGTATTTGTCCATTGATGCCTCTCTGAAAGGAAAAGTTGCGGGAGGTGTTCGCCCGGTTCATCTCAAAAGTTTGTCGGGGGCAGCTATCAAGTCTGAGGCTGGGAAAAAAAACGCCGGTGCGATGGCTTTTATAAACGGCGGCTTTTTCAACATGGGGGGAGGGGCGAGTAAGGATGCCCCTGGTTATGCATCCGTTGGCCCCAACGTCATTGATGGTCGCCGGAGGGAATATGCCAATATTCCTCAAGACTATCGCTCAAGTTATGTGAAGATCCGGATGGATGACCTTTCGATGATTCATTCCGGGCCTGTGCTTTCAGACGACGGCAAGGCTACCTTCCCTCAGCAAATGCTGAGTCAGCCGCGGTTTCAGTTTACCGACCAAACCAGCACGCCGGGCAAGCTGGGTCATGCGAGCGCGCCCAATGCTCGTTCCGGCATCAGCCTTCCCAGCTCAGGCGCAGTTGGGCAGCGTACACGGCTGGCAATGGGGACTACCGAGGGGCGAACCAATGAATCTCCCGGTTACACGATGCCCGAATGGTCCATGGTTATGGCCAGGCTCGACAGATTGAACGGTTCTGGAGGGCAATCAGTGAATCTTGATGGAGGTTATTCGACTGTCTTGGGGGTTGTCGGCGCCGAAGGTCAATCTCTCATGACGCGGTCTTATCCTGGTGCGCCAGATAGAGCCGTTGGAAATTTCATAGCCTACTACCAGAAGTCCCCCGGTTTTTCTCAACGACTGTCCAACACCGTTAAAAGTTGGTTTTCTTGAACGTCAGCGTATGAGATCAATCGGTGTGTTTGAGCGGACGTTCACCGGGTCTATCTGAACGGGAGTGGGCACGCCCACTCAGGTTCAACGCAGATCAACGCTTATTCAACCCCCGGGCCAACCGATCCCCACCCAACTGAATCACCGCCACCAACACCACCAGCAACACAATCACCGTCAACATGATCTGGCTATCAAACCGCTGATACCCGTACCGATAGGCGATGTCCCCCAGTCCACCGGCACCGATCGCCCCCGCCATGGCCGATGAGTTGATCATGGTCACCAGGGTGATGGTGAAACCGCCGACAATCCCCGGTAACGCCTCAGGCAACAACACATGCCAAACGATGTGCCGGCGTCGGCAACCCATCGCCTGCGCCGCTTCTATCAACCCGTGATCAACCTCACGCAAACTGACTTCGGCGATGCGCGCAAAGAACGGCGTGGCGGCGATGGTCAGCGGTACCACGGCCGCCCAAACGCCGTACGTGGTGCCGACGATCAGCCGCGTAAACGGAATCAGCGCCACCATCAAAATAAGAAACGGAATCGAGCGGAACAGGTTCACGAACGCACCCAATGCGCGGTTCAGCGTCGGTGCTTCGTAGATGCCGCCCTTGGAGCTGGTGACCAGAATCACCGCCAGCGGAATGCCCGCCAGCAGCGCGATCAATGACGACACGCCGACCATCAGGAAGGTGTCGATGAAGCCTTGCAGCAAGCGATCAAACCACATAACCCAGCACCTCGACCTGTTGCGCCCAGTTGCCAGCGCGTTGACGCAATTCCTCTGCGCCGAGGGACGAACCGGTCACCGCCAGCAGCAATTGCCCGAGGGCATGGCCCTGAATCCGTTCCACACCGCCTTGCAGCAAGCGCACGCGACCGCCGAGGGCACTGAACAACGCGGCCAGGTCGGGCTCGTCGCTGGCGCTGCCGGTGAACTGCAAACGCAGCACAACAGCGGCGTCCGAGGATTGTGGATGTGCCTGCAAGCGGCTTTGCAGTTCTTCCGGCAAACCGTGCTGCAACGGCGCCAGCAAGGTTTTGCTGACCTCGTGCTGGGGGTTGCCAAAGACTTCCCAGACCGGCCCTTGTTCGACGATTCGTCCGTGTTCCAGCACCACGACTCGGTCGCAGATATCGCGGATCACCGCCATCTCATGGGTGATCAGCACGATGGTCAGGCCCAGGCGCTGATTGATCTCGCGCAGCAGGCCGAGGATGGATTGCGTGGTTTCCGGGTCCAGCGCCGAAGTGGCTTCGTCGCACAGCAGAATTGCCGGGTCATGCACCAAGGCACGGGCGATGCCGACGCGCTGTTTCTGACCGCCGGAAAGCTGCGCCGGGTAGGCCTTGTGTTTCTCTTGCAGGCCCACCAGTTCCAGCAATTCGCGGACTTTCTGCTCGCGTTTTTCCTTCGGCACACCGGCGACTTTCAGCGGCAATTCGACGTTCTGCCAAACCGTCTTGGCCGACATCAGGTTGAAGTGCTGGAAGATCATGCCGATGCGCCGACGCAGCGCCACCAGGCGGTCTTCATCGAACTCGCCGATGTCGACCTGATCGATCAGCACGCGGCCCGTGCTCGGTTGTTCCAGGCGGTTGATGGTGCGGATCAGCGACGACTTGCCGGCGCCGCTGCGGCCGATGATGCCGAACACTTCACCGCGCTGGATCGCCAGGTCGATGCCGTGCAGTGCCGCTACCGGACCTTGCTGGCCGGTGTAGGTTTTGCCCAGACCGATGAAGCGTACGTGAGCGCGGTTCAGGTCTGGGTGCAATTCGGTGTGTATAGCGTTGTGGGACTCTGGAATATCCAGTCGCCGTTGGATAGCGGCCGTCATTTTCAGCTTTCCCAACCGGCTTGATACAGCTTGCCGTGGGCCTTATCCAGCGCGGCACGAACGGCCGGCGAATGCTGGTAGATGTCGACGAATTTGATCAGCCGCGGATCGGTTTTGCTTTTCGGCTGGATCACGAACTGGATCACGTATTCCTTGTGATCGAGGCCGTCGAACAGCAGGGCAGAGCCGGCATCGAAGGTCTTCGACAAGCGGATGTAGGCCGGGTAGCCCTGGACCAGATCGGCGTCGTCGTAGGCGCGTACCAGTTGCACGGCTTCGACCTGCAGGATTTTGATTTTTTTCGGATTGGCGATGATGTCTTCTTCGGTGGCTTTGTAGCCGACACCCGGTTTGAGGGTGATCAGGCCCGCCTTGGCCAGCAGTTGCAAGCCACGACCGCTGTTGATTGGGTCGTTGGCAATCGCCACGCTGGCGCCTTCCGGCAGCTCGTCGAAGCTTTTGTATTTCTTCGAGTAGAGGCCGACGTTGTTGATGATTCCCGGCGCGAACGGCACCAGGTCAAAACCGGCGGCGGCCTTGGCGTTTTCCAGGAACGGGACGTGCTGGAAGTAGTTCACGTCGATGTCGCCGGAAGCGAGGCTGACGTTGGGCGCGATCCAGTCGCTGAACTCCACCAGGTCGACTTGCAGGCCTTGTTTCTTGGCTTCTTCGACGGCGGCTTCCAGGGGAATGGCGAAAGCGGCGGTGGTGCCGACTTTCAGCGGCGCGTCGGCGGCGAAGGTGATGGAGCTGAAAAGGCCGAGGGCCAGGGCCAGTGCTTTGACTGGGTGCGAGAAGTAGGTCTTGGTCATGATGAGTTTTCCAGTCAGTGCATTAAATGTGTGGTGTTTGGTCGGGCCTCATCGCGGGCAAGCCTTGCTCCTACAGGGGTTCTGTGGACACCGGAGATCCACTGTAGGAGCAAGGCTTGCCCGCGATGCTTTTAGCGTCGGAATGCCGAGCCCGTATGTTGCTCAGGCAAATGCGCCTCGCCGTGAAACAGTTTTTCTCGCAGGCTGCCGCTGTCGTAAGCGGTCTTGTACGACCCTCGGCGTTGCAACTCTGGAATCACCAAATCGATGAAATCCACATAGCTTTCTGGCGTGACTATTCGCGTCAGGTTGAAGCCATCCAGCCCTGTCTCGGCGATCCATGACTCCAGCTCATCGGCGACTTGCTCGGGCGAACCGACCACGGTGATGTAGCGACCACCCAGCGCGTGTTGCTCGAGTAATTTGCGGCGGGTCCAGTCGTTGTTTTGCAGGTTCTTGGTGGCGGACTGGATCGCATTGCTCTTCACGTACTGGATCGGTTCGTCGATGGCGTATTCGGAAAAATCGATCCCGGTGGACGCTGAGAAATGCGCCACGCCGGCCTCGGCACTGGCGTAGCTCAAGTACTCGGCGTGCTTGGCCCAGGCCAGCTCTTCAGTGGCGCCGACAATCACGTTCAGCCCCATGAACACCTTGATGTCCTCAGGGTTACGCCCGGCCTCGACGGCACTGGCGCGCACCTTGTCCACTTGAACCTTGGTCGACGGTTTGTTCTGGCCGCTGATGAACACGCACTCGGCATGTCGCCCGGCGAACAGCAAACCGCGATCCGAACTGCCGGCCTGGAACAGCACGGGTGTGCGCTGCGGCGACGGTTCGCAGAGGTGATAACCCTCCACCTGATAGAACTCGCCCTTGTGCTCGACCTTGTGCACTTTTTCCGGTTGCGCGTAGATCCGCTGTTGCGGATCGTTAAGCACCGCGCCGTTTTCCCAACTGCCTTCCCAGAGTTTGTAGAGCACTTGCAAGTATTCATCGGCCTGGTCGTAACGACGGTCGTGTTCCACCTGTTCGCTCAGCCCCATGGCCTTGGCGGCGCTGTCGAGGTAGCCGGTGACGATGTTCCAGCCGACCCGGCCACGACTGAGATGGTCGAGCGTGGACATGCGTCGGGCGAACAGATACGGCGGTTCGTAAGTCAGGTTGGCAGTGAGACCGAAGCCAAGGTTTTTGGTGACCGCGGCCATGGCCGAGACCAATAGCAGCGGGTCGTTGACCGGTAACTGAATTGACTCTTTGAGCGGCACGTCCACCGAGTTTTGGTAGACGTCGTACACGCCGACGATATCGGCAATGAACAGACCGTCGAATAGCCCGCGTTCCAGCAATTGCGACAGTTCGGTCCAGTATTCGATGGTTTTGTACTGAGTGGAGTTGTCCCGTGGATGCGTCCACAAACCATGATTGATGTGCCCGATGCAGTTCATGTTGAACGCGTTGAGCAGGATCTTCTTTTTGGCATCGACCATCAGATGGTCCCCCGCAGTGGCGGGTTTTCATCGTTGAGGTAGTAATTGCCAACGGCGTGATACTTCCAGCGCACCGGGTCGTGCAGCGTGTGTACCCGAGCGTTGCGCCAGTGGCGGTCCAGGCCGTGTTCAATCAAGGTTGCCTGGCTGCCGGCCAGTTCAAACAGCGTGCTGCCAGCGGCGAGGGAGATCTCGGTGCTGATGGCACGGGCTTCGGCGACGGCTATCGATGCGGCGGCGACGGTCTCGGCGCTGGTCGTGGCCTGAGCCTTGTCGAGGAATTCGCCGGAGCGTTCCAGCAAGGCTTCGGCGGCGTGCAGACGAATGCTCAAGTGGCCGAAGCTCTTGATGGTCAGCGGGTCTTCGGTGGCTTTGTCGTTGCCGGAATCGATCCACGGCCGGGTCTTGGTGCGCACGAAATGCAGCGCATCTTCATAGGCGGCGCGGGCGATACCGGTGTCGATAGCGGCATGAAGAATCTGCGCCAGCGGGCCGACGGTGGTCGGGCGCTCGAACGCACTTTGAAACGGGATCACGTCTTCGGCGGCGACGTAGACATCTTCAAACACCACCGAACCGCTGCCGGTGGTGCGCTGGCCGAAGCCGCTCCAGTCGTCGATCACCGTCAGGCCCTTGGCGTTACGAGGGACGAAAGCGAGTTGCTGAACGCCGTTTTCATCCACGACTGACGTCGGAATGCGCTGGGCATAAATCGCCCCGGTGGCGTAGAACTTGCGGCCGTTGATGCGATAGCCGTCACGTTCTCCATGCAGATCAGGGGTCAGACTGGTGACGCGGTCATGGGCAGTTTTGGTGCCGAGTTCCGCGAGAGCATTGCCGAAGCGTTGGCCGGCCAGCACTTCCGCGTACAGGCGTTCTTTCTGCTCTTCGCTGCCATTCACCCGCAACACTTCGAGCGCGTAGAAATGGTTCTGCGGGATCTGGCCGAGGGAACCGTCAGCCTGGGCGATCAGCGCGATCACCTTGGCCAGGGTGACGTTGGAAACCCCGGCGCCGCCATATTCTTTTGGCACGCTGATGCCCCAAAGACCCGAGCGGGAAAACACTTCCAGTTCCGGGTGTGGCAAACGGCATTCGCGGTCGCGCAAGGCGCTGTCGCGTTTGAAATCTTCGGCCAGATCACTGGCGACGATCAGGGCGTGCTCATCGCTGGTTATGACCGCGACGTGGTGAGAAAGAGTCATGTGTTTCTCCAGAGATCTGGTCGTTAAATCCAGGAGTGGCGAGCGGGAAGCGTGCCGTTCAAGTGATAAGTGCCAACGGCGTGATACTTCCAGCGCACCGGGTCGTGCAGCGTGTGCACGCGGGCGTTGCGCCAATGACGGTCGAGGTTGAATTCGGCGAGGGTGGCGCGGCTGCCGGCCAGTTCGAAAAGCTTTTCGCTGGCCAGCAACGAGATCTCGGTGGTCAGCACTTTGGCTTCGGCCACGGCAATCGAAGCGCGGGCGGCAGACTCGGCAGTGAGCGGCGCGGCGTTGACCTGATCGAGCACTTGTCCGGCCTTGCGCAGCAGTGCTTCGGCGGCGTGCAGTTCGATTTTCAGCTTGCCGATGTCGGCGATCACATAGAGGTCGTCGCTGGCCCGTTCGACCTTGGCGTCGATCCACGGCCGTGCACGGGTTTTCACGAACGAGATGGCGTCGTCGATGGCGCCCCGTGCGATGCCGGCGTCAATGGCTGCTTGAATCAGCTGCGACACGGCACCCTGAATGTTCGGGTTGTCATTGATCTTCCAGTTGTCCACCACCAGCTCGGCGTCGACCTGCACGTTGTTGAGCAAAATGGTGCCGCTGGCGGTGGTGCGTTGGCCGAAGCCTGACCAGTCATCCACGATGCGCAGGCCCGGTGTACCGCGACGAACGAAGGCCAAAACCTGCTTGCCGTCGTCGTTCAGCGCCTTGACGGCGACCCAGTGAGCGAACAGGGCGCCGGTGGAATAGAACTTCTGCCCATTGAGGATGAAGCCGTCACCGCTGGCGGTGATTCGTGCCTTGAGTTCGAGGGTATTTTTGGTGCCGCGCTCAGGTCCCGCGTTACCGATTCGCCATCCGTCGAGCACGCTTTTGAACAGCTGTTTTTTTTGCGATTCAGTGGCGCTGCCGAGCACCAGGTTGAGAATGCCGAACTGGTTTTGCGGGATCTGTCCCAATGCCGGATCGGCCGCGGAAATGATCGCGAAGACTTCGGCAACGGTGACGAACGAAACCTGCGGGCCACCGTACTCGCGCGGGATGGCAATGCTGCCCAGGCCGCTGCGGGTGAACTGTTCGATTTCCGACCACGGCAGCTTGCGCTGCTGGTCGCGTTTGGCCGCTTGCAGACGGGCGACTTGCGCCAGCTCATGGGCGGCCTTGATGGCTTGTGCGTCATTGCGCAAGACTTGCGCGGGCAACAACAACGGGGCGATGTCCAGATCACTCTGGACGATTGCATCTGCCAGACTGGACATCAGCGCCGCTCCTTGGCTGCACGCAATGCCCTGGCGATCTGCACTGGGGTGATTGTGTTCCGGACCATACCTACCTCACATCTCATGGAAACGTCGCGATGGTTGCGACGAACGAAAACAAGAATGTCCGGTGGTCCGGTGCATATACCCTAAGCGCGTATAAAAATTAAATAAACTAACTTTTAGGAATATGCATAGAAGGGGTGTTACAGATTCGTGTAGCAGCTGGCGAAGCCTGCGTCCGGCTTCCGTAGGAGCGAGCGGTGCGGCGATCCGACTTGCCCGCGAAGGCGTCAGTTCTGACGCACCGCGTTATCGTTCTTCGCGAGCAAGCTTCGCTCCTACAGTCGAACGCAGGGATTTCAGTGTTTGCGGGGTTCGGCGGCCATGAGCATTTCTTTCGGCCGGACCTTCAAATAGGGATTGGCGCAACCGATCTTCAACCTGCGCGGTGGCGCCCAGCGGGAGTTGTTACCCACCCGGTCGAGGATGCAGTAAGTCACTTCCAGCCGCAGGTCTTCGCCGGCTTCGAGAATGATCGCCGGCGGCACCCAGACCTGGATCGGCTGGCCGACATCGCCAGCCTTGAGTCGTGGCAGATCCATACGCACATCGCCCCAGCGCAGGGTGATTTCGTCGTCGGCGGCCATGTTCAGGTAAGGCTCGATGGTCAACGGAACGCCGCGCTTGATCTGGTTCGGATTGACCCCCTGACGGCGAATGGTCTCGGGGATGTTCACGGGCTCCAGACTCTGGTTTTCATCACCGCACAGCGCAGACGGTTGGCCGCCGGGGCAGTCGAGTTTGATCTGCACCCGTCTGGCGGCGGACAGAGTTGGCCCTTGCCCGATCTGCATGATCCGGTAGTGAACGCGCGAGGTGCCATTGGCGATGAAGCTCTCGGGCACACGCAGTTGCACCGGTCGGCCGACATCGTTGGCCGTCAGCACTCTGGAGGCCACGTAGCAGTTGTCCCAGAACAATTCGATCAGGTCGCCTTCGTCCATGCCGGAGTAGGGCGCCACATCGATCAGCAGGTGCGCCGCCGAGGTGATGTTGATGCAGGTCTTGTGAGATTGCGCCAGGGTCGGGGCCGCAAGTTCGGGTTTGTTCGAAGTGCTTGTCATGGGGATTCTCCTTGACGCCTTGCAGCGAAAGTCCGTTTCTGAAAGTTCAAAAGGCGTGAATTACCGAGCAACAAAGTTATTCGCTATTTGTGAGGTTAAATAATGAATGAGTTGAGGTTTAACGCCTGCTGGAGACTAGATAAGAGTGCGCTTGAATAGGTGTCAATAGAGTTGGCTAGTTAAGTGTTGAATCCAGTGTTATTCAGAAAAATCCTACGCATTGAAGTTAATAAGCTGCACCGCTTTGTCGAATTTGACCTTGTTTTATGGGCTTTAAGCGCGTTGCTGACGGGGAAGGCCGGTTCGGTGAGGGCGCTGGGTTTGGTGCATTTCAGGCGAGGTTATTCTGTTGCAGAACATATATATGTACCGCACGCTGCTCTAAAAAATTATCTATTGTTCAAATGAATGGAGTTAACGAAGAGAACGTAGCGAGAGATTTTGTTAGTAGGCGTAGTTGTCACTTCCTTCCATGGAAGTTAACAAGTAGTGAGGCGATGTTTCAGGCGTGAGCGTTATTCAGGAACTTGCTGAGAAACTGCTTCGTCCGCTCTTCTTTCGGATTGGCAAACAGCGCCTTGGCTTCGCCTTGTTCGACGATCACCCCCTTGTCGAAAAACACCACGCGGTTCGCCACGTCCCGGGCAAAGCCCATTTCGTGGGTGACGATGACCATGGTGCGTCGCTCTTCGGCAAGGCTGCGGATGGTCGCCAGCACTTCACCCACCAGCTCCGGGTCGAGGGCTGAGGTGGGTTCGTCGAACAGAATCACTTCTGGCTCCATCGCCAGCGCACGGGCAATCGCCACACGCTGTTGCTGACCACCGGAAAGGCGACGCGGGTACGCGTCTTCCTTGCCCGCCAGACCGACCCTGGCCATCAGTTTTTTACCCAGGGCAACGGCTTCGGCATGCGGGATCTTCTTTACGATGATCGGGCCTTCGATAACGTTTTCCAGGGCGGTGCGATGAGGGAACAGGTTGAAGTTCTGGAACACGAAACCCACGTGCTGGCGCAAACGCCGCACCAGGCCTTGTTGCTGGTTCAGCGGACGGCTGCCATCGATCTCGATGTCACCGACCTTGATCCGGCCGCTGGTGGGTTCTTCCAGGAAATTCAGGCAACGCAGGAACGTGGTTTTACCCGAGCCGCTAGGCCCGATGATCGCCACCACCTCGCCTTCCTTCACTTCCAGATCGATGCCGTTGAGCACCACTTGACCCTTGAACTGCTTTGTCAGTTTTTCCACGACAATCATTGGGTCAGGACTCCAGGTCGTGCCGATTGACCCGTGCTTCCAACTGGTTCTGCAGGTGCGAAAGCACCGTGGCCAGAATCCAGTAGATCAGCGCGGCGGCAAGGTACATGGTGAAAATTTCAAAGGTACGGGCGGTAATCAACTGCGCCTGACGGAACAGTTCCGGCACCTGAATAGTGGCTGCCAGCGCGGTGTCCTTCACCAGCGAAATGAAGCTGTTGCCCAACGGTGGCAGAGCCGTGCGCATCGCTTGCGGCAGGATGGCCCGGCGCAGGGTCTGCGCGCGGGTCATACCGATACTCGCGGCGGCTTCCCACTGGCCGCGCTCGATGGAGCTGATCGCGGCGCGGAGGATTTCGCAGGCATAGGCCGCCATGTTCAGCGAGAAGCCGATCAGGGCCGCCGGCAGCGGATCAAGTTCGATGCCCAATTGCGGCAAGCCGTAATAGATCACGAACAGTTGCACCAGCAACGGCGTGCCGCGAAAGAACGACACGTAAATGCGCGCGATCCAGCTCACCAGTTTGAAGCGCGACAGGCGCATCAATGCCAGGCCAAAGCCCATCACCAGGCCGAAGAACATCCCGCCCAGGCTCAAGATCACCGTGTAGTACGCGCCCTTCAGCAGGAAGGGCGCGGAATCCAGCGCGAGTTGGAAAGCTTCTCCCATTATTGAGTGACGTCAGCGCTGAAGTATTTTTCCGACAGCTTTTTCAGCGTACCGTCGGCACGCAGCTTGTCGATGGCCTTGTTCACTGCTGCCAGCAATTCAGGCTCGCCTTTGCGCAGGGCGATACCGGCTTCCTGACGGGAGAACGCTTCGCCGGCGGCGGAAGTATCCTTGGCCTTCCTGGCGTATTCCAGCGCGGCGAGGCGGTCGATCAGAATGGCGTCGATGCGGCCGACGCGCAGATCCTGGAACTTGGTCGGGTCATCTTCGTAGGTGCGGATGTCAGCCTTAGGCACATTCTCTTTCACCCACTGCTCGTAGTTGGTGCCCAGTCCTACGCCGACTTTCTTGCCGGCCAGATCAGCGGCGGTCTTGATGGTGTCTTTGTTCTTGGTCAGGGTCAGCGCCTGAATCCCGGAAACGGTGTACGGCGTGGAGAAGTCGTACTTCTTCTTGCGCTCTTCGGTGATGGTCACCTGGTTGATCACCGCGTCCAGACGCTTGGATTCCAGGGCTGCGAGGATGCCTTCCCATTTGGTTGGTTGCAGTTTGACCTTCACGCCCAACTCTTTGGCCAGGGCTTCGGAGAACTCGACTTCGAAGCCGGCCAGCTTGCCGTCGGCGTCGACAAAACTGAACGGTGGGTAAGTGCCTTCCAGGCCAACGTTGATCACGCCAGCGTCTTTGATTTTTTGCAGTTGCTCACCGGCAACCGCTTGCCCCAGCAGACCGGCGCTCAGCGCCAGGCCCAGCGAACCAACCAGCAGATTTCGTCGTAGTGCGGAAAAATTCATGACAAGCCCCTGTGTTTTCTTATGAAGACGCTTTTAGGAATGTTGGCAAATTCGGGATTTGAACGACTGCAATATCCTGCCCTAAAGCATCGTATGCGTCTCGCTGCAAATTCGCCTGCGGCGTGACTATATGATGGCGCCTTTAGATTGGAAAATAATGAATAATCAGTTTGATATGCTTTTATTGAATATAAATCCGGAGATCGAGATCAATTAAAGAAAGTCTTTGTAGGCAAACAACGCCGGCGCCCCGCCGGTGTGCAGGAAGAGGATCGGGCCATCATTGAAGCGCTGGCGGCCGATGCCATCGAGCAAACCCGCCATGGCCTTGCCGGTGTAAACCGGGTCCAGCAGCAAACCTTCCTGACTCGCCACCAGCTTCACGGCGGCCAACGTCCCGGCATTCGGTTCGCCGTAGCGCGGGCCGAAATACTCGTCCCACAACTCGACCTTGAAACTCGCTGGCAGGCTCACGCCCAACAGCTCTGCAGTGCGTTCGGCGAGGCCTTGGACTTTCGGGCGCTGGTCTTCGTCGCTGCGAGAAACCGTGACACCAATCACTGGCAAATCCGGCAGTGCTTCACTCAACGCCAACGCCAGACCGCTATGGGTCCCGGCGCTGCCCGAAGCCAGAACCACGGCGGCGAATGTCAGCCCGGTGTCCTTGATCTGCTCGGCCAACTCCAGCCCGGCACGCACATAACCCAAAGCACCCAACGCATTGGAGCCACCAATCGGCACCAGATACGGCTTCTTGCCGTTGTTGCGAAGGCGCTCGGCCAGGGATTGCAATTGTTCGTCGGCGTTGTCGAGGTTTTCCACCAACTCGACCTTGGCATCGAACAGGTCCAGCAACAGCCGATTGCCATTGCCGACATAGTTAGCGTCGTCGGTGCCGAGAGGGTTTTCCAGCAAGGCTACGCAGCCCAGGCCAAGCTTGGCCGCAATGGCGGCAGTCTGGCGCACGTGGTTGGACTGAAGCGCGCCAGCGGTAATCAAGGTGTCCGCGCCTTGTGCCAGCGCATCGGCCGCCAGGTATTCGAGTTTGCGCAGCTTGTTGCCGCCCATCGCCAGCGGCGTCAGGTCATCACGCTTGACGTACAGATCGCGGCCCAGCCAGGTCGACAGGCGTTCGAGTTTTTCCAGGGCGGTAGGGTGACCGAGCAGGTCGAGACGGTTAAAGCGGGCAAGCTGTTGTTTGATCATGGGGTCCGTACTGGCGGAGGGAGATGACAGGACTATAGGCACGCCTATTTAGCGGGGCAACTGTCAATCGGCCTTATGCCAAAAAGTGCTGAGCACAGCACAATCGGTTCTTAATTCGGCTTCCAGACCATGCCGTAAAGTAATCGCGGTTAACGCGGCCAGACAGTCCGGCCGCCCGTGAGGAGTTTTTACCGTGAGCGAGCGTTCCAGTCATTGGCAACTGCAGACCATCGTCAGCCAACTGCGCACGGCGCGTGATCAGTGGCGCGTACAAAATGGCCGCGCCAGCACCGAACAGGGCGGTCGCGAGTTGCCTTCCCGAGCGGCCATGGCAGAGATTCTCGAAGCCCTCTGCGGCGCGTTGTTCCCGATGCGCCTCGGCCCGGTGGATTTGCGCGAGGAGAGTGAAGACTTCTACGTCGGCCACACGCTGGACGTTGCGTTGAACGCGTTGCTGGATCAGGCACGACTCGAACTGCGCTACGCCGCTCGCCACAGTGCCCAGGCCGACACTGAAGTCGAGGCCAAGACCATTCAGATCATTCAGGACTTCGCCCTCGCATTGCCGGGGCTGCGCAGCCTGCTCGACACCGACGTACTGGCGGCCTATCACGGCGATCCGGCGGCTCGCAGTGTCGATGAAGTGTTGCTGTGCTATCCGGGGATTCTGGCGGTGATTCACCATCGCCTGGCCCATCATTTGTACAGGTCTGGATTGCCGCTGCTGGCACGCATCAGCGCGGAAATCGCGCACTCGGCCACCGGCATCGACATTCACCCTGGCGCGCAGATTGGTCGCAGCTTCTTCATCGATCACGGGACGGGTGTGGTGATCGGCGAGACCGCCATCATCGGCGAGCGTGTGCGGATTTATCAGGCCGTGACGTTGGGTGCCAAGCGCTTCCCGGCGGATGAAGACGGTCAGTTGCAGAAGGGGCAACCGCGTCATCCGATTGTCGAGGATGACGTGGTGATCTATGCCGGTGCGACGATTCTGGGGCGGATCACCATCGGCAAGGGCTCGACCATTGGCGGTAATGTCTGGCTGACGCGTAGCGTGCCAGCGGGGAGCAACCTGACTCAGGCGAATCTGCAGCATGATGATGGGACGCAGAAGTAGATCCGGAATCTCGACTGACTGATCCGGCCTCATCGCGAGCAGGCTCGCTCCCACAGGGTTTTTATGGTGTTCACAATGGTGTGGACTGACACAAATCCACTGTAGGAGTGAGCCTGCTCGCGATTGGTTTCAAGGCGAACCAAGATGTTGGCATTCCGCTAATTTCTCACTGAATAAATCCCCCAAACCCCACGTCATACCCATCCTTGAGCTAGCGTACGAACTGTACCGCCGAGCCTTGCGATTAGTCCTTAGCACCCTATTCATGTTTAACTTGAACGCTCATTCAAGTTAAACCGCCGGTTTGCTGCCCGCTCACAACAGGAGGCTTGCCTTTGCCGAGTCCGTTATTGATTACCCTGTTCCACTCCCTTGAGGTGCATCTTTCATGAGTGCATCGCCCACCCCCGCCAGCGGTCAGGTCCGCATGAATCCGCCGGTATTTTACTTCTCGGCGACGTTCATTTTGCTGTTCGGCATCATTGTCATCGTCATGCCTGAACAGGCCGGCGCCTGGCTTCTGGAAGCGCAAAACTGGGCGGCCAACACGGTCGGCTGGTACTACATGCTCGCGATGACCCTGTATCTGGTCTTCGTGGTGGTCACCGCCTTGTCCGGCTACGGCAAGATCAAGCTCGGTGCCGACCACGACGAACCCGAATTCAGTTATCTGTCCTGGGCCGGCATGTTGTTCGCCGCCGGGATCAGCATCACGCTGTTTTTCTTTTGCGTGTCCGAACCGCTGACCCATTTGGCGCAACCGCCGCAAGGCGAAGCGGGCACGGCGGATGCGGCGCGTCAGGCGATGCAGATTCTGTTTCTGCACTGGGGCTTGCACGGTTGGGGCGTATTCGCGTTTGTCGGTATGGCGCTGGCCTACTTCGCTTATCGACATAACCTGCCGCTGGCCCTGCGTTCGGCGCTCTATCCGCTGATCGGCAAACGCATCAACGGCCCGATCGGTTACGCGGTGGACGGCTTCGGCATCATCGCCACGGTGTTCGGCCTCGGTGCCGACATGGGCTTTGGCGTGTTGCACCTCAACTCGGGTCTGGACTACCTGTTCGGCATCGCTCACACCCAGTGGATTCAGGTCGGCCTGATCACGCTGATGATGGGCGCGGCGATCATCGTTGCGGTGTCTGGCGTCGATAAAGGCGTGCGGGTGATGTCCGACATCAACATGCTGCTGGCCTGCGCGCTGCTGCTGTTTGTATTGTTCGCCGGCCCGACTCAGCACCTGCTCAACACCCTGATCCAGAACATCGGCGACTACCTCGGCGCCTTGCCGATGAAGAGTTTCGACCTCTACGCCTATGACAAACCCAGCGACTGGCTGGGCGGTTGGACGGTGTTCTATTGGGCGTGGTGGATTGCATGGTCGCCGTTCGTGGGCCTGTTCATCGCACGGATTTCCCGTGGCCGGACCATCCGCGAATTCGTCTTCGGCGTGCTGCTGATCCCGCTCGGTTTCACCCTGGCGTGGATGTCGATCTTCGGCAACAGCGCCATCGATCAAGTCCTCAACCATGGCATGAGCGCGCTCGGTATGTCGGCCATCGATAACCCATCGATGACCCTTTACCTGCTGCTGGAAACCTATCCCTGGAGCAAAACCGTCATCGCGGTCACGGTGTTCATCAGCTTCGTGTTCTTCGTGACGTCTGCCGATTCCGGCACCGTGGTGCTGTCGACACTGTCCGCCAAGGGCGGCAATCCCGACGAAGACGGGCCGAAATGGCTGCGGGTGTTCTGGGGCGCGATGACCGCGTTGGTGACCAGTGCGCTGCTGTTCTCCGGCAGCATCGATGCGCTGAAGTCAGCGGTGGTGCTGACCTCGTTGCCGTTCTCGATGATCTTGCTGCTGATGATGTGGGGGCTCCACAAGGCGTTCTACCTGGAGTCGCAGAAGCAGATCGCGCAACTGCATTCGCTGGCACCGGTATCCGGATCGCGGCGTGGCGGCTGGCGTCAGCGCCTGAGTCAGGCCGTGCATTTCCCGTCACGGGATGAGGTCTATCGCTTCCTCGATACGACGGTGCGCCCGGCGATTGAAGAAGTCTCGGCGGTGTTCGTCGAGAAGGGCTTGAACGTGGTCACTCAGCCGGACCCGACCAACGACAACGTCAGCCTGGAAATCGGTCACGGCGAGGAGCATCCGTTCATCTATCAGGTGCAGATGCGCGGCTACTTCACGCCGTCCTTCGCCCGTGGCGGCATGGGTTCCAAGGAACTCAACAACCGTCGTTATTACCGGGCCGAAGTGCATTTGAGCGAGGGCAGTCAGGATTACGATCTGGTGGGTTACACCAAGGAGCAGATCATCAACGACATCCTTGATCAGTACGAGCGGCACCTGCAGTTCTTGCATTTGGTGCGTTGATCGAGAACTGGTGGCGCCGGGCCCTTTTCAGGTCTCGGCGCTCAACACCATGAACAGCACCATCGCCGCCACCGGCACGCCGAATACGGCGCTGCCGACCACCAGTTCCGTGCTCAGGGGCTGGCCTGCGTTAACCATGCCGACTGCACCGTTGATCAACGTCAGCGCGAACCACAGCACGACAAAGCTATAGGCCAGGGTCTGGCGGCTGAAACCGATTTTCTCGCCGATGAACAGCATCAGCGCGAGAAGGACGAGGCCGAAGGTGATGATGATTGTGGTGTGCATGGTGTATTCCTTTAGATGTGTGTTGCCTGTAAAGCCGCCGAAGGAGTCACTGCGGTGTCAGTTCGAGCAAGTCCTCAATACCAATGCGCTTTGCAAAGTCGATCCGAACCCGCTCCGAAACCTCCAGCACCTCAACCGCGCCATCCCCGACGAAATCGATCACCGACCGCGCCGGCCGTGATCCCTGCGGCAAGCCGACGATCCGCACAATGTCATCCGCCACCGCTTGCGGGTCGGCATCCTCCGGGGTCAACGCGCTCAGTCGCTCGCCGACCTTATCCATCACCCCGTCATATCGAGCATAGGCGTCACTGCGCGCTACGTCCGCCGGTTTGCCTGCACTCGGAAAATGATCGGTGCCGCGAGTGAACGCGCCAGGCACCACAATCGAGGTTTCGATACCGAACCGCGTCAACTCGTAGGACATGCTCACTGCCAGGGAATCCATCGCCGCTTTCGCCGCCGCGTAAGGCCCCATGAACGGTGGAAAACCGCCCTTGGTCGTGGTGCTGCTGATCCACAACACCAGCCCCGAGCTCTGGGCCCGCATCTGCGGCAACACCGCACGGCTGACCCGTTGGACGCCATAGAAATTGGTGTCGAACACTTTCATGATTTCTTCGGCGGTGAAGGCCTCCGTCGGGCCGATCACCAGGTGCCCGGCGTTCTGCATCACCGCGTCCAGGCGTCCTTGTTCGGCCACGATGGTCGCGACCGCTGTGTTTGCCGAATCTTGCGACAACACGTCCAGCTCCAGCGGATGCAATTCAACCCTCTGCTCTTTGGCCCAGAGGCGGATGCCCTCCGCCCGTGCGGCGTTGCGACCGTTCACGTCACGCATGCTCGCGTAAACGATGTGCCCGGCCTGGGCGAGGGCTTCTGCGGCGAGTTTTCCGATGCCGGTGCCGGCGCCGGTGATGAGAATGACTGATCTCATAGCATTAACCTCTTGAGTAATTTGATAACTTTCGGCTTCAGGCACGACGAGGAAGGCGTTGTTGCGCGGCGTGGGACAACCAGCCTGCGAGGGAGCCGAGGCCGCCCGCACTGCCAAGTTCAACGAAGCTTTCCAGCGACGGTTCCAGATGCGCAGCGAAGTAAGCGATCAGGCCGAGGAAGTAGGCGACGATGTTGTTCATCACCCTCAAGGCTCGAAGCGACACCACAACCATCGCCACCACAAACACCACGACGGGTAAGGCGAACATTCCGAGGCTGGGTGTCAGTGCGCCGATGCTCAGCGCCGCGCCGATACCGAAGGCTATGCCCATCAGCACGCAACCGAGGTTGACCAGGCCATCGCGCAAGGTCAGGCCGCGGCTGAAGAACGCAACCCATCCTACAAACATCGCCCAGACCGGCAGGGTCAGCATCACACTGGAGCCTGCGGCCAATGCGGCGGTGGCAGCCGCCACTGCGGTAAACAGCGTGAACATAAGTTTCGATTGCCCGGTGCGGGTCGAGGTGTTTGCTGGCTGGTTCATGATCATCACTCCTATCAATGTTGGGTGGGGCTGCTCAAACGAGGCCGCCGTTGACGCGCAGGATCTGGCCGTTGACCCAGGCCGAATCAGGGCCCACCAGGAAAGACACGACACGGGAGATGTCTTCCGGCTGAGCCAGCCGTTCCAGCGGAGGCATCTTGGCGAAGGCCTGGATTTGCTCCTCGCTCTTGCCGTGCAAAAACAGCTCAGTCGCCACTGGACCAGGCGCGACCGCGTTTACGGTGATGTTGCGACCGCGCATCTCCTTGGCGAACACCTGGGTCAGGGATTCCACTGCCGCTTTGCTGGCGATGTACACCGCGTAGCCCGGCAGGTTCATGCCGACGGTGCTGCTGGAGAAGTTGATGATCCGCCCGCCAGCGTTCAGGCGAGTGGCGGCTTCACGCAGGGTGTTGAACGTGCCGCGAGCGTGGATATTGAAGTTCTGGTCGAACAGCTCATCCGTGTGTTGCGCCAGCGGCAGGACTTTGAGGATGCCAGCGTTGTTCACCAGCACATCGACCTTGCCCAGCTGTGTTTCGGTCTCGTCGAACATCCGGCGTACGTCGTCGGCGTTCGCTACATCCGCCTTGATCGCTATGGCCTGGTGGCCGGCCTGACGCAATTCGACCACCAGCTTTGAAGCTTCGGTGGCACTGCTGGCGTAGTTGATGGCGACGGCGAAACCTTGTTTGGCCAGTTGTTTGGCGATCACCGCGCCGATGCCGCGGGAGGCGCCGGTCACGATGGCAACTTTCGAAGTTTGAGTAGTCATGGCGGTGATTCCTTGTAAGTCGTGAGTTGTTTGCTCGGTGTGAAGCCAGATTCACATGTTTACTCAGGCTGATAAATGCACGAGAGTTGCCTTGACTGTTCAATAATTGCCAACAATCTACCGCCAGGAGACCCGCGTGGATCAAGTCAAAGCGATGAAGGTTTTCGTGCGGATCTACGAGCGCAGCAGCTTCACGCTGGCTGCCGACGACCTGAACCTGCCGCGGGCGACGCTGACCCACACGCTGAACCAATTCGAAGCCTGGCTCGGTACGCGTTTACTGGAGCGAAGCACTCGCAAAGTGCGGCCTACGCTGGACGGCGAGGCGTACTACCTGCGATGCGTGCAGCTGCTGGCGGAACTGGAAGAAGCCGAACTGGCATTCCGTGGCGTCGCACCGAAGGGCCGGTTGCGCGTGGATTTGCATGGCACGTTGGCCAAACACTTTGTGATCCCGGCGTTGCCGCAGTTCATGGCGCGCTATCCGGATATCGAACTGTCCATCAGCGAGGCCGACCGCTTTGTCGACCTGATCGCTGAAGGCGTCGACTGCGTGCTGCGTGCCGGCACCTTGGGCGACTCCGCGTTGATCGGCCGCCGCGTCGCCAACCTGCGCCAAATCACCTGCGCCAGTCCCGCGTATCTGCGTAAATATGGCGAACCGAAAAGCCTCGACGACCTGAATCATCATCGTGCCGTGAACTACGTCTCGCGCACGACTGCCAAGTTATTTCCCTTCGAATTCATGGTGGATGGCGAACTGAAGGAAGTGACTATCGATGGCGCGCTTTCAGTGTTCGGCGCGGAAATTTATGCGGCATCGGCGATTGCCGGGTTCGGCCTGATCCAGTGCCCACATTACCGAATGGAAACGCAGATTTCCCAGGGCTTGGTGCAGGAAGTCCTGATCGACACGCCACCGCCACCAATGCCGGTTTCGGTGTTGTATCCGCACAACCGACACATGTCGCCACGGGTTCGGGTGTTTGTGGATTGGCTGGGGGAAGTGTTTGCGGGGGCACAGTAGCCGCTGGTCTCGATAGGCTATTATTTATCAGAGTGTGTATGGTGTGTATTGACATGAAGCTTCGTCGCGTAGTGTGCGCAGCAGGTGCTGCCCACAAGGACGAAGGTGATGCGAAGTCGGGAAATGATCAGGATGATCGAGGAGGATGGTTGGTATCTGGTGGCCGTGAAAGGCAGCCATCATCAATACAAGCATCCATGCAAGCCAGGGAGGGTGACGATAAAGCACCCGGATTCGGATCTTCCAAAAGGAACGATCAACAGCATATTGAAACAGGCGGGATTGAAATGAGCCCCGACACCGGATACGAAAGCCCCGAGCGGGCCACATCACAGGAAGGACTTACCGAAATGAAATTCCCGGTCGTTCTGCACAAGGATGCCGACTCAGAATACGGAGTAATTATCCCGGACGTGCCGGGTTGTTTCTCCGCAGGCGGTACTGTGGCGCAGGCATTTGAAAACGTGAAGGAAGCGCTGTCGTTGCACTACGAAGGCTTGGTGGCCGATGGCGATCCGCTGCCGCAGGTGCATGAGATCGACGCTCATCTTGATAACCCTGATTACGCGGGCGGCGTGTGGGGGGTGGTTGAATTCGATATCACGCCTTACTTCGGAAAGTCGGTGCGCTTCAATGCCACGTTGCCTGAGCAGTTGCTTGAGCGTATCGATCAAACAGTCAGGCGGGATCAGCGGTACAGCTCACGGTCTGGCTTTTTGGCTGCCGCCGCCCTGCGTGAGTTGTCGACGTAAATGTTGATATGTGAAACGTTTCAGCATTTTCTCGAGTCCGAGGTTTATCGGCGTTTGTCTGGGCGTATGCTGGGCAACTTGCGAAGCAGTCGATACCAACTTCAAGACAGACAAGAGAGGATTCGATGACCTACACCGCTGCCGAAAACCGCTACGACTCCATCCCTTACCGCCGCGTGGGTCGCAGCGGTCTGGTGCTGCCGGCGCTGTCGCTGGGGCTGTGGCACAACTTCGGCGACAGCACGCCGATCGACACCCAGCGCGCGTTGCTGCGTACCGCGTTTGATCTCGGCATCAATCATTTCGACCTGGCCAACAACTACGGCCCGCCGTATGGCAGCGCCGAGATCAACTTCGGTCGTTTATTGCGCGAAGACTTCAAGCAGTATCGCGATGAGCTGATTATCTCGAGCAAGGCCGGTTGGGACATGTGGGCCGGGCCTTATGGTCAGGGTGGCGGATCGCGCAAATACGTGCTGGCCAGCCTCGATCAGAGTCTGCAGCGCCTGGGCCTGGATTACGTGGACATCTTCTATTCCCACCGCTTCGACCCAGACACGCCGCTGGAAGAAACCGCCAGCGCACTGGCTACCGCGGTGCAACAGGGCAAGGCGTTGTACATCGGCATCTCCTCGTACTCGGGGGTTAAAACCCGTGAAATGGCCGCGCTGCTGAAAGAGTGGAAAGTCCCGTTGCTGATTCACCAACCGGCTTACAACCTGCTCAATCGATGGGTGGAAAAAGACCTGCTGGATACCACGGACGAACTCGGTACGGGTGTGATTGCGTTCACGCCGCTGGCTCAGGGGTTGTTGACTGACAAATATCTGAATGGCGTGCCGGCGGACGCGCGGGTCAATCGTCCAGGGGGTGGTTCGTTGCAGGCGGCGCACCTGTCCGAAGCCAACATCGCTCATGTGCGTGCGCTGAATGAGATCGCCAAGCGTCGCGGCCAGAGCCTGGCACAGCTGGCATTGGCGTGGACTTTGCGCGATCCGCGCGTGACGTCGGCGCTGATCGGTGCGAGCCGGCCAGAGCAGATTATCGAGAACGTCGGGGCTTTGAAGAATTTGAGCTTTAGTGCCGAAGAGCTGGCGGAAATTGACCGGTTTGCCCAAGAGGGCGGGGTCAATCTCTGGGAGAAGCCTTCGACGGCTGAATAAGTGTTCGGCGCCGGATATTCTGGCGTCCGTTCTGGCCCCATCGCGAGCAGGCTCACTCCCACAGTGGACCTGCGTGACCACAAATTCTGTGGTCAACCGATAACCCTGTGGGAGCGAGCCTGCTCGCGATGGGGCCATCAAAATCAATCAAAAATCCCGAGGTTTACCGAAAAAACGGCACATCCCCCAACACCGTCGCCCGCTGCATCACCCTCCGTGCCGGCCGGTAATCATCCACGGCGTAATGCTGTGTCACGCGGTTATCCCAAAACGCCACGTCGTCCTTTTGCCAACGCCAGCGAATGGTAAATTCCGGCCGCGTGGCGTGGGCAAACAGAAACTTCAGAATTACCTCACTTTCGGTTTCCGACAGTTCATTGATCTTCGACGTGAAGCCTTCATTGACGAACAACGACCGGCGTCCGCTCACCGGATGAGTGCGAATCACTGGGTGTGACAGCGGCGGGTTTTTCCTGCGCGCTTCTTCCCACTGGGCCAAGGCTTGCGGCGTGTTGCCATAGCGCTCCAGCGGGAACGAACGAGTGAAATCGTGGGTGGCGGTCAGCCCTTCGAGCAAGGTTTTCATCGGCGCCGAAAGCGCTTCATACGCCGCGATACCGCTGGCCCACAGCGTGTCGCCACCAAACTCCGGCAACAACTTGGCGCTGAGCACCGCGCCCATGGCTGGCGTCGGCAGGAAGGTTACGTCGGTGTGCCAAATCGCGTTGTCGCGCACGTCGGTGACGGCGGTGTCGAGGATCAGCACTTCGGGTTGTTCCGGCACATTCGGGTAGATCGGGTGAATGTGCAGGTCGCCGAAATTGGCGGCGAAACGTGCCTGCTGTTGCGGTGTGATCGGCTGGTCGCGGAAGAACAACACTTGATGTTTGAGCAGCGCCTGCTCGATGGCGTCGCGCTGTTCCAGGTTCAGTGGCTGGCTGATGTCAACGCCGCTGATGTGTGCGCCGAGGGCCGAGCTTAGGGGGACGATTGTCAGGTTACTCATGGTGTTCTCTTCAATCCGGGGCGCCGAGCTTTTTGTGGGATAGCGGAGTTTCAGGCGACATGGCTGTGGCTGATACACCGCCATCGCGAGCAGGCTCGCTCCCACATTAAGATCCAAAAATAATTAGTGAGCCTGGCCATGCCACGGCACCAGTTTGCGTTGCAGGGCGCGCAAGCCCATTTCCATCGCGAAGGCGATCAATGCGATCACCAAAATCCCCAGCACCACCACATCGGTGACCAGGAACTGCGCGGCCGACTGCACCATGAAACCCAAACCACTGGTGGCGGCGATCAATTCGGCGGCAACCAGCGTCGACCAACCCACACCCAGGCCAATTCGCACACCGGTCAAAATGTCCGGCAACGCGCTTGGCAGAATCACATGACGAATCAACTGCGCCCGGGTCGCGCCCAAGGACTGCGCCGCGCGCAATTTGGCCGGGTCGACGGTACGCACGCCGGTCGCGGTAGCGATGGCGATCGGGGCAAAGATCGCGAGGTAGATCAGCAAGACTTTCGACAGCTCACCGATGCCGCACCAGATCACGATCAACGGCAGATAAGCCAGCGGTGGAATAGGGCGGTAGAACTCGATCAGCGGATCGAGAATGCCGCGAGCGATACGGTTGTGGCCGATGGCGATGCCGACCGGCACAGCGGTCAAAACAGCGAAGCCCAGGCCCAGACCGATTCGGTTGAGGCTCGCGCCCAAGTGCTGCCACAAGGTCGAATCCATGTAGCCGGTGGTCACCAGCAGCCAGCCTTTTTGCAGCACCGCGGACGGTGGCGGCAGGAATAGCGGTTCGATCATTCCAGTGGCAGTGACGGCCCACCAGATAGCAACGAGAGCGACCAGCGTCAGTACGCTGATCCAGCGCGTGTTCAAACTGCGACGTAGCCCAGTTACCGTCGAACTCGACTTCACCGTCGCGGCGGGAATCTCATAGGTGCTCATGCGTGCTCCTGCCGCTGGACGGCGCTGCGTTGGGAGAACACTTTGGCGAGCACGTGTTCGCGGGTTTCGATAAAGCGCGGGTCGGATTTGATCGATCGAGCCGACTCCCCGGCGGCGTAACGCTGACCGAAATCCAGGCTCAGGCGCTCAACGATTTGCCCAGGGTTCGGCGCCAGCAGAATCAGGTCTGTGGCGAGAAACACCGCTTCTTCGATGTCGTGAGTAATCAGAAATACCGGTTTTGCGGTGCGCTGCCAGACTTGCAGCAGCAACTCCTGCATCTGTTCGCGGGTGAAGGCGTCAAGGGCGCCGAAGGGTTCGTCCATCAGCAAAACCCGAGGATTAGCAGCGAGGGCGCGGGCCAGACCGACACGTTGTTTCTGACCGCCCGAGAGTTGCCAGATTCGGCGACTTTCGAAGCCAGAAAGGTCCACCAAAGCGAGCATTTCCCGGGCGCGCAGTTCACGTTTTTCCCGCGCAATGCCGGCCAGTTCCAGACCGAAGCCAACGTTGGCCAGCACGTCCTGCCAAGGCAGCAGGGCGTCGTCCTGGAACACCACGCCGCGTTCGGCGCTCGGGCCTTTGACCGGCACGCCATCGAGGGTGATGCGCCCGGCGCTGGGCTCGACGAAACCGGCAATCAGGTTCAACAGCGAGGTCTTGCCACTGCCGGACGGGCCGAGGGCGACCAGCAATTGCTGGGGCCCAAGGCTCAGAGAAATTTCCGCCAGTACCGGTTCGGCGGCGCCGGGGTACTGTGCGCTGATGCGCTCCAGCTGAAGCAAAGCCATTGCGGTTAACTCCGATCAGTTGGTGATGTATTTGGCGCTGACGTAGGGAGCGTAGTCCGGCAGCACGGCCTCGACCTTGCCTTGTTCTTTCAGGAACGCGGCGGTGTCGGTGATGGCCTTGGTGGTCGGCGCGCCGAGGGTGATCACCTGGTCAGCCGCCAGCGGGAAGACGTTGCCTTGCAGCAGCAATGGAATGTCGCTGGCCTTGGCGCCGGAGAGTTTCACCAGCTTGTCGACATTGGATTGGTTGGCGAGCCAGGCTTTCGGGTCTTTGCGGTAATCGGCGTAGGCATCGAGGGTCACTTTGGCGAACGCGGTGACGATTTCCGGGTGCTTCTCGGCGAAGTCTTTACGCACGATCCACGCATCAAAGGTCGGCGCGCCGAACTTGGCCAGCTCACCGGAGGTGATCAGCACTTTGCCGTTTTCCTTGGCCACGCCGAGGGCTGGGTCCCACACGTAAGTGGCGTCGATGTCACCGCGCTTCCACGCGGCAATGATGGCTGGCGGGGCAAGGTTGAGCACGGTGACTTTCGACGGGTCGATGTTCCAGTGCTTCAACGCCGCCAGCAGGCTGTAGTGGCCAGTGGAAACGAACGGCACGGCGATTTTCTTGCCGATCAGGTCCTGCGGAGTTTTGATCCCGGAACCGTCGCGAGCCACCAGGGCTTCGGCGGCGCCGATCTGCGTGGCGATGAGGAACGTTTCTACCGGGACTTTGCGAGTGATGGCCGCCGTCAGGGGGCTGGAACCGAGGTAACCGATCTGCACGTCGCCGGAAGCGATGGCGGCGATGATGTCGGCGCCGTTGTCGAATTTGCGCCAGTCAATCTTGGCGTTGGTGGCTTTTTCGTACGCGCCATCGGCCTGGGCGACTTTCGCCGGATCTACGGTGGTCTGGTAGGCGACGGTGACGTCAGCCGCCTGGGCAAAGAAACTTATCGCAGCCAGAGACGCGGCCGCCAGGAGGCGAAGGGGGGAAATCAGTTTCATTGAGAAGCTCCTTGTCAGGCGACCGAGAGTCGGCGTGAAAAGGAGACTAAATGATATAAGAATCCGAAAATAAATAACTTTTTCGAATGAGCTTATGAGCGGAAAATTCTAAGGGACGGGTGAGAGGGTAGTAGATTTTGCGATTGTGTGCAGTCAGGTGGATCGACCCCTCACCCCAGCCCTCTCCCCATGGGGGAGAGGGGAAAGGGGGCCGATCTCCATCGTTTTCAAATCCTGAGTTCGACTCGATTTTTCAGGTCGATGTAGCTCCAAGAAAACCTCGGTCAGTCCCCTCTACCCCCTGGGGCGGTCCGACGCTTCGGGAGGGTTAGGGTGAGGGGTGGACCTTGAGCCTAGTTACTGATCGCCAGAATACTCGCCTGATACGACCCGACAAACACATCGAAATCGCCGACTTCGTTCTGCTCCAGCTCCACTTGCTCAGCCAGCGACGAACGCGCCCGCTCTTCAAATTTCGCCTGATTTTCGCTTGATAGCGGTTCGCTACGGAAAAACTCCGCATGTGCCTGGCTCTGACGCAGGGAGAACTGAGCAAAGCTCTCCTTGTGCTCAGCCATCGCCGCCAGCACTTGGGCCGATGGCGTCAGCGATGGATCCTTGACCTTGGCCAGTTGCGCATCCAATGCCTTGCTATGCGCATCGCCGCCATGGCTCTGATCCAGCATCGCCGCCAGGGGTGCAATCATCTCCAGCAACTCGCTGGCCCATTCTTTCAGGTCCACCGGATGACCGTCGCGTTGCAGTTGCAGGCCCGGACGGCGACCTTCCTTGACCACGCTGAGGAAGTTCGAGGTCGCGTTGCCGCACGAGGTGTTGGTCAGCAGCGGGCTGTCGTTCAGCGCGCAATACAGCAGGAATGCGTCGAGGAACCGCGATTCCGGCAGATCGATGCCCATCGGCAGGAACGGATTGATGTCCAGGCAGCGCACTTCAACGTACTGAATGCCGCGAGCCACCAGCGCCTGGATTGGCCGTTCGCCGGTGTAGGTCACGCGTTTCGGGCGGATGTTGGAGTAGTACTCGTTTTCGATCTGCAGGATGTTGGTGTTGAGCTGAACCCACTCACCGTCCTGATGCGTGCCGATTTCGACGTACGGCGCGTAAGGCGTTGCGACCGCTTTGCGCAGGCTGTCGGTGTAGCTGGCCAGATCGTTGTAGCACGGGGTCAGACCGGCCTGGGCGTTGCTTTGGTAACCCAGGTCACTCATGCGCAGGCTGGTGGCGTACGGCAGATACAAAGTGTCCGGGTCCAGTTGTTCCAACTGATGCGAACGGCCGCGCAGGAAACCGGCGTCCAGCGCAGGTGAAGCACCGAACAGGTACATCAGCAGCCAGCTGTAGCGACGGAAGTTACGGATCAGAGCGATGTAGGCCGACGATTGATAGTCGCGGTCGGTGCCGACAAAGCCTTCAGCCTCTTTAAGCAGCGGCCAGAGCTTTTCCGGCAGGGAAAAGTTGTAGTGGATTCCGGCGATGCACTGCATGGTCTTGCCGTAGCGCAGGGCCAGGCCCTTGCGGTAGACGTACTTGAGCTGACCGATGTTGGAGGTGCCGTAATAGGCAATCGGGATGTCTTCCTCGGCCGGCAACGGGCACGGCATCGATGGACTCCACAGGTACTCGTTGCCGAGCTTGCTGTAGGCAAAACGGTGAATCTTGTCCAGGCTCGCCAGCGTATCCGCCGGGTCGGGCAGGGCGGGCGTGATGAACTCCAGCAGCGACTCGGAATAGTCGGTGGTGATTTGTTCGTTGGTCAGCGCGGAACCCAATTCTTCCGGGTGCGGCGTTTGCGCCAGGCGACCTTCGCCAGTCACGCGCAGGCATTCACGTTCGATGCCGTGAAGGCACTGTTCGAGCAGAGAGAGGTTAGCGCGCTCGCCGAGCAGAGCCAGGCGGCGGTTGAGAAGTTCGCTCAAGTTGGATTCCTTCACGCGTCAGTCGCCCCAATATGGGGGTGGGCAAGACGGTCTACAAGGGTGAAGTTGAAACTGGCGTTGTCGCCTGGTTTTTGAGCAGCACAGACCTCATGCCAGTCGGTAAGAACTGCGCAATCCCTGTGGGAGCGAGACCGGCTTGCCGGCGATGGCGGTGTGTCAGACGACGCATACGTTGACTGACACTCCCTCATCGCGAGCAGGCTCGCTCCCACAGGTTTCGTTGCGCTGAAATTAACTCAAAATGATGGCATTCATCTACAGGACAGCGAACGTGCCTTGTGCTTTTGCGACGAGTTTGTCGCCTTGCATCACGTCAGCTTCGACCACCAGCGTGCGCCGGCCCGGGTGGATCACCCGCGCCGTGCACATCACTTCACCGTCGGCGACGGCGCGAATGTAGTTGATCTTGCATTCGATGGTCGCACTCTGCTGGTCGAAGCCGTGGGTGCTGGAACAGGCCAGCCCCATGGCAATGTCCACCAGACTGAACAAGGCCCCGCCGTGCAGCTTGCCGCCGCGATTGCGCAGTTCTGGTGCAAGCCCGAGGGCGACTTGTGCCACCCCGGTCTCCAGATTGTGCAAGCGACACCCCAGCAACTTGAAAAAAGCGCTTTCGGTCAGCCCGGCCGGGATGTCCATCAGCGTTTCTTCAACTGCTTGGCGTTGGCGAACAGCGAAGCCATGGCGTTGTTGGCCGGGGCCGCCGCCGTGGTTTCTTTACGCGGCGCGGTGTTCTGGGACTGGCGTGGCGCCGAACCCGGACGTGCGCCACGGGCACCATCAATTTTCTCGCCCGGTGTGTCGCTCATGCGCATCGACAGGCCCACGCGTTTGCGCGGGATGTCGACTTCCATGACCTTCACTTTCACCACGTCACCGGCCTTCACCGCTTCACGCGGATCCTTGATGAACTTCTCCGAAAGCGCAGAGATATGCACCAAACCGTCCTGATGCACGCCGATGTCGACGAACGCACCGAAGTTGGTCACGTTGGTCACCACACCTTCGAGGATCATCCCTAGCTGCAAGTCCTTGAGGTCTTCGACGCCTTCCTGGAACTCGGCGGTCTTGAACTCGGGGCGTGGATCGCGGCCAGGTTTTTCCAGCTCTTGCAGGATGTCGGTAACCGTTGGCAGACCGAAGGTTTCGTCGGTGTACTTTTTCGGATCAAGACGCTTGAGGAAGCTGGCGTCGCCGATCAGCGAGCGAATGTCGCGGTCGGTCTCAGCAGCGATGCGCTGGACCAGCGGATAGGCTTCCGGGTGAACCGCAGACGAATCCAGCGGGTTGTCGCCGTTCATGACGCGCAGGAAGCCCGCGGCCTGTTCGAAGGTTTTCTCGCCCAGACGAGCGACTTTCTTCAACGCCGCACGGGTTTTGAACGCGCCGTGTTCGTCGCGGTGGCTGACGATGTTCTGCGCCAGGGTCGCGTTGAGGCCGGAGATGCGGGCCAGCAGCGCCACGGAGGCGGTGTTCACGTCGACGCCCACGGCGTTCACGCAGTCTTCGACCACAGCGTCCAGGCCGCGCGCCAGTTTCAGCTGCGACACGTCGTGCTGGTACTGGCCGACGCCGATGGATTTCGGATCGATCTTCACCAGTTCGGCCAGTGGATCCTGCAGGCGACGGGCAATCGACACCGCGCCACGGATCGACACGTCGAGGTCCGGGAATTCTTTCGAAGCCAATTCCGACGCCGAGTAAACCGATGCGCCGGCCTCGGAGACCATGACTTTGGTCATCTTCATGGCTGGGTATTTTTTGATCAGTTCAGCGGCCAGCTTGTCGGTTTCGCGGCTGGCGGTGCCGTTGCCGATGGCGATCAGGTCCACTGCATGCTTGGCGCACAGGGCAGCCAGAATCGCGATGGTCTGGTCCCATTTGTTGTGCGGCACGTGCGGGTAAACCGTGGCGTGATCCAACAGCTTGCCGGTGGAATCGACCACGGCCACCTTGCAACCGGTGCGCAGGCCCGGGTCGAGGCCCAATGTGGCACGCGGACCAGCCGGCGCCGACAGCAGCAAGTCGTGCAGGTTATGCGCGAACACGTTGATCGCTTCGGTTTCTGCGCCGTCGCGCAGTTCGCCCAGCAGGTCGGTTTCGAGGTGGGTGTAGAGCTTGACCTTCCAGGTCCAGCGCACCACTTCGCCCAGCCACTTGTCGGCGGCGCGGTTCTGGTTCTGGATGCCGAATTGCTGGCCGATCATGCCTTCGCACGGGTGCATGGCGCCCGGCAGTTCGTCGCCGACTTTCAGTGCCGAACTCAGAATGCCTTCGTTGCGGCCACGGAAAATCGCCAGCGCGCGGTGCGACGGCATGCTTTTCAGCGGTTCATCGTGTTCGAAGTAGTCGCGGAACTTGGAGCCTTCCTCTTCTTTGCCAGCGATGACGCGGGCGCTGAGGGTGGCTTCCTGCTTGAGGTAGCTGCGCAGCTTGTCCAGCAGGCCGGCGTCTTCGGCGAAGCGTTCCATCAGGATGTATTTGGCGCCTTCAAGGGCTGCCTTCACATCGGCGACGCCTTTTTCGGCATCGATGAAGCGCGCGGCTTCAGCGTCTGGCGTCAGGGTCGGGTCGTTGAACAGGCCGTCGGCCAGCGCCCCGAGGCCGGCTTCCAGGGCGATCTGGCCCTTGGTGCGGCGCTTTTGCTTGTACGGCAGGTACAAGTCTTCGAGGCGGGTTTTGGTGTCGGCGAGCTTGATGTCGCGTTCAAGTTGCGGGGTCAGCTTGCCTTGTTCCTGGATGCTGGCAAGGATGCTGATACGCCGTTCGTCGAGTTCTCGCAGGTAGCGCAGACGCTCTTCCAGATGACGCAACTGGATGTCATCGAGGCTGCCGGTCACTTCTTTCCGGTAGCGGGCGATGAAGGGAACGGTAGAGCCTTCATCGAGTAGCGCGACGGCCGCTTCGACCTGTTGTGGGCGTACACCGAGTTCCTCGGCGATGCGGCTGTTGATGCTGTCCATAAAACCACCTGACAAATTGTGAAAGCAGGCTCGCAGGCGCAGAGATAAGGGCTCGGCGAGTCTGGTTGAGCGGCCTGGCCTGCGCCGCTACCTGGATCAACAGGTATCCCGTTGACCCGTGAAATCGAACAATTACTGCCGGCGCCATGAAAATAAAAAACGGCCACCTACAGTAATGATCAGACGTTGCCTGACACAAAAGGCCGCGCATTATAACCAGCGTTCTGTCATTCGGGGGCATCACAGGCTGTAGGCATAAAGGCCGGATTTCTGGCGATCGAGGAAAAATCTGCTAACAATGCACACGGTGCGTATAACGGCAGCTACGCCATAATGCGCGCCGAGATCAAAGGAGCATCTAATGAGCAGCACTGCAAACATTGCTGAAGGCGAAAAAATTCTTATTGTTGACGACGATCCAGGGCTGAGCAGCCTGCTGGAACGGTTTTTCGTCAGCAAGGGCTACCGCGCCCGCGCCGTACCGAACACGGAACAAATGGATCGCCTGCTGGCGCGTGAAGTGTTCAACCTGGTCGTCCTCGACTTGATGCTGCCCGGCGAAGACGGCTTGACCGCTTGCCGCCGCCTGCGCACCGCGAACAACCAGATCCCGATCATCATGCTGACCGCCAAGGGCGATGAGCTGAGCCGCATCAAGGGCCTCGAACTGGGCGCCGACGATTACCTGGCCAAGCCGTTCAACCCGGACGAGCTGATGGCGCGTGTCAAAGCAGTCCTGCGTCGTCAGTCGGCCCCAGTGCCGGGCGCACCGGGCAGCGAAGACGAAAGCGTGACCTTCGGTGACTACGAACTGTCCCTGGCCACTCGCGAACTCAAGCGCGGCGACGAAGTGCACATGCTCACCACCGGTGAGTTTGCGGTGCTCAAGGCGTTGGTCATGAACGCCCGTCAGCCACTGACTCGCGACAAGCTGATGAACCTGGCCCGTGGTCGTGAATGGGATGCCCTGGAGCGTTCCATCGACGTGCAGATTTCCCGTCTGCGCCGGATGATCGAGCCCGATCCGTCCAAGCCGCGTTACATCCAGACAGTCTGGGGCGTGGGTTACGTGTTCGTTCCGGATGGCGCCGCCACCAAGTGATCGGTGATTTGTAGGAGCGGGTCTTGCGGGCAACGGGTCAGATGACCTTGCTCGCAGACTCGCGATCCGCAATATGCGAGCATCGCTCGCTCCTGCAAGTGTGTAGCGGTTATCCATGAAAACCCCCGTTTGGTTCCCCCAGAGTTTCTTCTCCCGCACCCTATGGCTGGTGCTGATCGTCGTGCTGTTCTCCAAGGCGCTGACCCTGGTTTATCTGTTGATGAACGAAGACGTGCTGGTGGACCGCCAATACAGCCACGGCGTCGCCCTGACGCTACGTGCTTATTGGGCGGCCGATGAAGAAAACCGCACGAAGATTGCCGATGCCGCGACCCTGATCCGGGTAGTGGGCGCTGGTGTGCCGGAAGGTGAGCAACACTGGCCTTACAGCGAGATCTATCAGCGGCAGATGCAATCGGAGCTGGGTGCCGACACCGAAGTCCGATTACGCATGCACTCGCCGCCAGCCCTGTGGGTTCGGGCGCCAAGCCTGGGTGATGGCTGGCTGAAAGTGCCGCTTTACCCGCATCCGTTGCGCGGCCAGAAAATCTGGAACGTGCTCGGCTGGTTCCTCGCTATCGGTCTGCTGTCCACCGCCTCGGCGTGGATCTTCGTCAGCCAGCTCAATCAGCCATTGAAACGTCTGGTCTATGCCGCGAGGCAACTCGGCCAGGGTCGCAGTGTGCGCCTGCCGATCAGCGACACGCCGAGTGAAATGACCGAGGTCTATCGTGCCTTCAACCAGATGGCCGAAGACGTCGAACAGGCCGGCCGCGAGCGCGAATTGATGCTGGCCGGGGTGTCCCACGACTTGCGCACGCCGCTGACCCGTTTGCGGTTGTCTCTGGAACTGATGGGCGACCACAGTGACCTGACGGACGACATGGTGCGCGACATCGAAGACATGGACGCGATTCTCGACCAGTTCCTGGCGTTCATACGCGATGGTCGTGACGAGTCGGTGGAAGAGGTGGACCTGAGCGATCTGGTGCGCGAAGTCGCGGCGCCGTACAACCAGAATGAAGAAAAAGTGCGCCTGCGTCTGGAGCCGATTCAGCCGTTTCCGTTGCGTCGGGTGTCGATGAAGCGGCTGCTGAACAACCTGATTGGCAACGCCTTGCATCACGCCGGCAGCGGTGTCGAAGTGGCGGCCTATGTGTCCGGCGATACCAGCGCGCCGTATGTGGTGCTGAGTGTCATGGACCGTGGGGCGGGGATCGATCCGTCTGAGCTGGAGGCGATTTTCAACCCGTTTACTCGGGGTGATCGAGCCCGGGGCGGAAAGGGGACCGGGTTGGGCTTGGCGATCGTGAAGCGAATTGCTTCGATGCATGGCGGGAATGTTGAGTTGCGTAACCGTTCTGGTGGCGGGCTGGAAGCGCGGGTGCGGTTGCCGTTGGGGCTTATGTTACCTCGGGATGCGGTTTAACAGCTGACATCTTGGGTTGGGGCTAAGGGCCTCATCGCGAGCAGGCTCGCTCCCACATTTAGACCGAGTTGCTGAATAAGTACGCGGTCAACTGTGGGAGCGAGCCTGCTCGCGAAGGCGGCCTCGTGGCCGCCCATAAAAGTCTGGATTAGCCCTTGCCTTTGGTGCGCGTCATATTCGGCCCACCATTCTTCTCAAGGTGCTCAATGATGATCCCCGCCACGTCCTTGCT
Organism: Pseudomonas sp. LS2P72; assembly: GCF_054897865.1. Lineage (NCBI taxonomy): Bacteria > Pseudomonadati > Pseudomonadota > Gammaproteobacteria > Pseudomonadales > Pseudomonadaceae > Pseudomonas > Pseudomonas sp. LS2P72. The sequence goes on along the minus strand of NZ_CM142708.1, from coordinate 279,886 downwards.
GGTGGTGGTTTCAATCCCTTCAAGCCCCGGCGACGAATTCACTTCCATCACCAACGGCCCGTGATTGGAGCGCAGGATATCCACACCTGCCACCGCCAACCCCATGACCTTCGCCGCGCGCAACGCCGTCATGCGTTCTTCCGGTGTGATCTTGATCAGGCTGGCACTGCCACCGCGATGCAGGTTGGAGCGAAACTCCCCAGGCTTGGCCTGGCGTTTCATCGCCGCGATCACCTTGTCGCCCACCACGAAGCAGCGAATGTCCGCCCCGCCGGCTTCCTTGATGTATTCCTGAACCATGATGTTCTGCTTCAGGCCCATGAACGCCTCGATCACCGACTCCGCCGCCGTCGCTGTTTCACACAGCACCACGCCGATGCCCTGAGTGCCTTCCAGCACCTTGATCACCAGCGGCGCACCGTTGACCATCTCGATCAAGTCGGGAATGTCATCCGGGGAGTGCGCAAAACCGGTGACCGGCAAACCGATTCCCCGGCGTGACAGCAATTGCAGGGACCGCAGTTTGTCCCGCGAGCGGGCGATGGCCACGGATTCGTTGAGAGGAAAAACCCCCATCATTTCGAACTGACGCAACACCGCGCAGCCATAAAACGTCACCGACGCGCCGATCCGCGGGATCACCGCATCGAAACCCTCCAGCGGCTTACCGCGGTAGTGGATCTGCGGCTTGTGGCTGGCGATGTTCATGTAGGCGCGCAGGGTATCGATCACCACCATTTCATGGCCACGCTCGGTACCGGCTTCGACCAGACGACGGGTGGAATACAGACGCGGGTTCCGCGACAGCACAGCGATCTTCATGCAACACCTGTGGAGAAGGTAGATACCGGGAACACCGGCTTGTCTTGTACGTATTTAATGCCTGGATTGACCACCAACTGGCCATCGATCAAGGCTTTGGAACCGAGTAACAGGCGATAACGCATGGACTTGCGGCAGGCGAGAGTGAACTCGACCCGCCAGACCCGATCACCGAGGGCCAGGGTGGTGCTGACCACGTAACGCTTCTGCGCGTGGCCGTTGGAGCTTTTAATGGTTTTCATCGTCACCAGCAGTGCTTCGCAGCGCCGGTGTCGCAGTTGCACCACGGTTCCCAAGTGAGCAGTAAAGCGCACCCACTGTTCCCCGTCGCGCTCGAACGGTTCGATATCGGTGGCATGCAGGCTGGAGGTGCTGGCGCCGGTGTCGATTTTTGCGCGCAAGCCCGCAACTCCCAAATCCGGGAGCGCCACCCACTCGCGCAGACCGACAACGGTCAAATGGTCAAATGTCTTCAATAGGAAAAACCGGCGATTAACGCGTCCAGGCCCCAGGTGTCACCTGGGCCAACGCTTTGAATGCAGGTTTGGCGAACCAGTAACCCTGCATCAGAAAAATTCCACAGTCCGCCAGGAAATCCCGTTCTCCAGCGCTTTCAATGCCTTCGGCGATGACTGTAACGTTCAACTCCGCACACATTGTGACAACCCCTCGAACGATAGCCTGACGGGCACGATCACGGTCGACATCGCGGATCAGTGCCATGTCGAGTTTGATCAGGTCCGGTTGGAAATCAGCCAGCAGATTGAGCCCCGAGTAGCCCGCGCCGAAATCGTCGATGGCGGTCTTGAAGCCGAATTCGCGGTATTCACGCAGAATATTGGTCAAATGGCGATAGTTATCTACGTGCTGACTTTCCAAAGTTTCGAAAATCAGATGGTCAATCGGGAAGTTGTGTTTTTTCGCTGCTTCCAGCGTGCTGCGAATACACAGTTCCGGGCGGTACACGGCGTTGGGCATGAAGTTGATCGACAGGAGTGTCTGCATCCCTAGATTCGCCGCCCCTTCAATGGCTCGCGTCCGGCAGAGCTGGTCGAAACGGTAGCGGTTGTCCTCGGTGATCTGGTTGAGCACCGACAGCGCACCTTCACCGGCCAGGCCGCGTACCAACGCTTCGTTGGCAAAAATCGACTGGTCTCGCAAATCAACGATCGGTTGGTAGGCGAAGGCAAAATCGAAGCCCAGTGGCTCGCTTTGCTGACAACCCTGACATCCGCCCTGAGGCGAGGTCAATGATGACGGAAATGTAGTCACTCGATCACTCCATGCCGGTGATCCGGCCAAGTTCGCATTCTAGCTGGAGGTCCGAGTTATTGCGCCCGACAGAAACGGTAGTACAGTTCCGATTATTGGCTGAAAGAGGAATTCAAGTGGCACAAAAACAGGAAGAGGACGACAAGGTCCGTCTCGATAAGTGGTTGTGGGCCGCGCGTTTTTATAAAACACGCGCCTTGGCCAAGGCGGCGATTGAAAGCGGCAAGGTGCATTGCCGGGGCGAGCGTTGCAAACCGGGCAAGGAGCCGAGGATCGGCGACGAGTTTCAGATTCGCGCAGGGTTCGAGGAACGCACGGTGGTGGTTCAGGCGCTGTCGATCGTACGCCGTGGCGCGCCAGAGGCTCAGGCGCTCTACGCCGAAACCGACGCCAGCATCGCCAAACGCGAGGCGGCTGCGGCCATGCGTAAGGCCGGTTCGCTGGGTGTGAGCACCGATGGCAAACCGAGCAAGAAGCAGCGACGGGATTTGTTCAAGTTTCGTGGAAGCAGTAACGACGAGTAGTCAGTTGCCTAACCGCCAGCAGCGCGTTGGATGGATGAAAGCGCCACTCGTCGAAAACCACACACAGCCTCTGATCTGTAGGCCATAACCAAAAGGCCAGCAGTACCAGAGGCAAAAAATTGCATAAAGCCAACCTGCGGAGGTTCCACCTTGCTTGGAACAAACCCGGATTGTTCATAAAATGCCGCTCACGGCTGAACATCGCGCACCCAAAGGGTGCCGCAGAGGCGCAATCCTCACTGTTTGAAATCATTTTGTCATTACTTCAGATACCCAGACCTATGACCGATTTACCGGATACCGACTACACCCAACGCTTCATCTTCGATGACAGCGACACCCGCGGCGAGCTGGTTGCGTTGGAGCGTAGCTACGCCGAAGTCCTCGCTAAACACCCGTACCCGGAGCCGGTTGCACAACTGCTCGGCGAACTGATGGCGGCGGCATCGTTGTTGGTCGGCACTTTGAAGTTCGATGGCTTGCTGATTCTCCAGGCCCGTTCCGAAGGTCCGATCCCGCTGCTGATGATCGAGTGCTCCAGCGAGCGCGAAATCCGTGGTCTGGCTCGATACGAAGCCGACCAGATCGCACCGGATGCGACCCTCGCCGACCTGATGCCCAACGGCGTATTGGCGCTGACCGTCGACCCGACCCAGGGCCAGCGTTACCAGGGCATCGTCGACCTCGATGGCGAAACCCTGTCGGAGTGCTTCACTAATTACTTCGTGATGTCCCAACAAGTCGGTACGCGTTTCTGGTTGTACGCCGATGGCCGTCGCGCCCGTGGCCTGTTGTTGCAGCAACTGCCTGCTGATCGATTGAAAGACGAAGAAGAACGCGCCGCCAGCTGGCAGCACATCACCGCGCTGGGCAGCACCCTGACCGCCGATGAATTGCTGAGCCTGGACAACGAAACGGTCCTCCATCGTCTCTACCACGAAGAGCAGGTTCGCCTGTTCGATGTGCAGAAGTTGCGGTTCCGTTGCAGCTGCTCGCGCGAACGTTCTGCCAATGCGCTGGTCAGTTTGGGTCTGGAAGATGCCCAGTCGCTCGTGATCGAACACGGCGGCAATATTGAAATTGACTGTCAGTTTTGCAACGAGCGTTACCTGTTCGACGCCGCCGATATCGCTCAATTGTTCGCTGGTGCGGGTGTCGATACGCCGTCAGATACCCGTCACTAAAACGGTTCAGCGCAGGTAAATTCACTGGTTAGTGCCGGAATAACGCCGTTACGACGGGAGGGCCCTACTATTTTTGGGCTTTTCTGGCATAATCCGGCCCACTTTTTGTCGCGGTAGTAGTGCACGACTTTCTACTACAAAACGTTTGGAGCACACTCGGCCACTGGCCGACGGGGAATCTCATGACGCAAGCCAATAACGCCGTGTACACCGATCTGAGTGTTGATGATCTGGTAAAAGAAGCTCTGAGTCGCGGTGAAGGCGAGCTTGCCGATACCGGCGCGCTGGTAGTTCGCACCGGTCACCGCACCGGCCGCTCGCCAGTCGATCGTTTCATCGTTGACGAGCCGTCCACTTCGGCTTCCATCGCCTGGGGCCCGATCAACCGCAAGTTCCCGGCCGACAAGTTCGATGCCCTGTGGGACCGCGTTGAAGCGTTCAACAACGCGCAAGAACATTTCGTTTCCCACGTGCATGTAGGTGCGGCTGAAGACCACTACCTGGCCGTGAAGATGACCACCCAGACTGCCTGGCAGAACCTGTTCGGCCGTTGCCTGTTCATCAACCCGGAAAAGTACAACCCGGCTGGCCGTGATGAGTGGCAAGTGCTCAACGTTGCCAACTTCGAATGCGTGCCAGAGCGTGACGGCACCAACTCCGACGGTTGCGTGATCCTCAACTTCGCTCAGAAGAAAGTACTGATCGCCGGCATGCGTTACGCCGGTGAAATGAAAAAAGCCATGTTCTCGGTGCAGAACTTCCTGCTGCCGGCTGCCGACGTACTGCCAATGCACTGCGCCGCCAACATCGGCGAAGCGGGCGACGTGACCCTGTTCTTCGGTCTGTCCGGCACCGGCAAAACCACCCTGTCCGCCGATGAAAGCCGTTACCTGATCGGTGACGACGAGCACGGCTGGGGTGAAGGCGTTGTCTTCAACATCGAAGGCGGCTGCTACGCCAAGTGCATCGACCTGTCCGAGAAGAACGAGCCGGTCATCTGGAAAGCCATCAAGCACGGCGCAGTCCTGGAAAACGTCGTTATCGATGACGCCAAGCACGCCGATTACGCTGATGTCAGCCTGACCCAGAACAGCCGTGCCGCCTACCCGCTGGAGCACGTTGCCAAGCGTTCCGAGAAAAACCTCGGAGGCGAGCCAAACGCTGTGATCTTCCTGACCTGCGACCTGACCGGCGTACTGCCGCCAGTGTCGATCCTCAGCGAAGAACAAGCGGCCTACCACTTCCTGTCCGGCTACACCGCACTGGTGGGCTCGACCGAAATGGGTTCCGGCAGCGGCATCAAGTCGACCTTCTCCACCTGCTTCGGCGCACCGTTCTTCCCGCGTCCGGCCGGCGAATACGCAGAACTGCTGATCAAGCGCATCCGCGGTTTCGGCTCCAAGGTCTACCTGGTCAACACCGGCTGGACCGGCGGCGGCTACGGCGTCGGCAAACGCTTCAACATCCCGACCACTCGCGGCGTGATCGCAGCGATCCAGAGCGGCGCGTTGATCGGTGCTGAAACCGAACACCTCGACACCATCAACCTCGACGTGCCACTGGCCGTACCGGGCGTTGAGACTGGCCTGTTGAACCCACGTAACACCTGGGCTGACAAGGCTGCTTACGATGAAGCCGCTAAAGCACTGGCTGGGTTGTTTGTTGAGAACTTCAAGAAGTTTGAAGTGAGCGACGCGATCAAGGCTGCTGGGCCTAAGTTGTAAGATTTGGTTTGATGTAATGAGAAAGCCGCCTCTAGGGGCGGCTTTTTTGTGGGTGCGCCAGGCATGGCGCGTTGCGCGTAAGCGCAACCAGTTTGGCTGTGGTGGCCACGCTGGTGACTTGGAGGTGAGAGTCCTCTACACACCCGGCAAGGGGAAGTGTTAGCCAGAGGCAAGGGTGTCGCGGGTGACTGCGAATCTGAAGGAAGCCCGAGGCAAAATGCTGGCCTGACGAACAGGAAGCGGATAGAGGCGGCGCAGCGGGGTAAGACGGCCCAAATCGTCAAAGCCCAATACTTGCACGGAACGCTGTGACGTAAATCCGACAGGCATAAGCAGGAAGGTCGCGCGAATTACCCTGGGAGATCTGCACGTTTGCCACTGTGCTACCGAGCGTCGAGAGGCGACGGGATGAACGTGCAGAAGTCAGCCGAGGCCGTAGTAAGTGACGAATAACCACGTCACCAAGGGCCGAACAGGTTATGCCGCCAGTAGGCGTCAGAGTCTCGTCGAGTATCGAAATGCAGAAATTTCTCCCAGAGAAGACTGTTACCCCGAGTCCCGGACAGTATCCGAGGATGACGGCTGACAGGGCAGAGGTATCGACGGCGTCTGTGGCGTGGACGAACGCGGAGCCGGACACGCTGATGGCGCGGGTGCTTGCACCGGCGAACCTCAAGCGTGCGTATCACCGCGTGGTCAGCAACAAGGGCGCACCGGGTGCCGATGGCATGACGGTCGATGACTTGGCGGGCTACGTAAAACAGTATTGGCCGACCCTCAAGGATCGGTTGCTGGCCGGTGAGTACCACCCGCAAGGTGTATGCGCCGTCGACATCCCCAAACCCAAAGGCGGCACAAGACAGCTGGGTATCCCCAGCGTCGTGGATCGCCTGATCCAGCAGGCTCTGCTGCAACAGCTCACGCCGATCTTCGACCCGCTGTTCTCGGACTACAGCTACGGTTTTCGTCCGGGCAGAAGCGCCCACCAAGCCCTCGAAACCGCTCGGGACCATGTGGCAGCGGGTCACCGCTGGTGCGTGGAACTTGATCTCGAGAAGTTCTTTGATCGGGTCAACCACGATGTCCTGATGGCTTACGTGACGCGTCAAATCGAAGATAAGCGGGTGCTCGCGCTGATCCGTCGTTACCTCGAAGCGGGAACGATGTCGGGCGGACTCGTCAGCCGACGGCAGGAAGGGACGCCGCAAGGCGGCCCGCTCTCGCCGTTGCTGTCGAACATCCTGCTCAACGAACTCGATCGCGAACTGGAACGGCGAGGCCATCGCTTCGTGCGTTATGCCGACGACGCCAACATTTATGTGCGCAGTCGTCGTGCGGGTGAGCGAGTGTTGGCTGGGGTTGAGCGCTACCTGAATCAGCGTCTGAAACTGACGCTGAATCGGGAAAAGAGCTGCGTAGCACGGCCTTGGGTCTGCGACTACTTGGGCTATGGGATGAGCTGGCATAAACAGCCAAAGCTGAGGGTAGCGAGCATAAGCCTGCACCGCCTACGCGATCGACTCAGGGAAATCTTGCGTCGGATACGGGCTCGCTCAATGAGGTATATCGTCGAGCAAGTAACGCCCGTACTGCGTGGTTGGGCTGGCTACTTCAAGCTGACTCAGAGCAAGCGGCCACTTGAGGAACTGGACGGATGGGTGCGTCACAAACTTCGTTGTGTCATCTGGCGTCAATGGAAGCGGCCCTCTACGAGGGCGCGCAACTTGATACGTTTGGGACTCGACGAGGCGCGGGCGTGGAAATCGGCGACCAATGGCCGAGGCCCATGGTGGAACTCGGGAGCGTCGCATATGAATCAGGCGCTACCGAAGAAGCTGTGGGATCGACTCGGGTTGGTCTCGATACTGGATACGATAAACCGGCTTAGCCGCATAACCTGAACCGCCGTATACGGAACCGTACGTACGGTGGTGTGAGAGGACGGCGGCTGTGAAGCCGCCTCCTACTCGATGTGCTATTCAGGCTGCCAGGGAAACCGTAACTGCCATTATTCCAGCTGAAAAGGCGCTAAACGACCAGAATAATGGCACTTACGCATTCGGCTAGATGGCTTCCAATTCCTGTGTATCCCACCGTTGCAACTTGATCGCTTGGTAAATCATTCCGATAGTCAGCGGGACCTTGTCACCACGCCCCTTGGCTCTGCGCTTGAGAAACACATCAAACCCTTCCGGCTGAAAGTAGCGATAGGCGTCGTAGTCGATGAAGTCGATGGCGAACTGTTCTTCCAAGGCTTCCATCAGGTTTCGCGCATCAGCACCGTCGCAACTCAGGTCGAAGTTAATCGAGGTGGTGAGGCTGATGGTTTTGCGTTCAGGTAGACCGAGTTCTTCGTGCAGCAACTGCATGAGCAGGTGCATGGTGTGGTCGTCGGGGAAGTTGGGGGCGAGGTTCATTGCGGGGTGTCCGGTTGGGCTTGGATGGATCTTATTGGTCGTCAGGCTTGTGGGGAAGGACGGGAGAGCATTGCGGCGGTTTGTCTTGTTGGTATTTGGCGAGCACTTCGTCTCGCGTAGGAAGTGGTTTGTTGAGGTCTGCCGGTGATGTGTCGAAACCGGCGAGATACAGGCTGGCCAGGTAATTTGAGCGGCGGACCTTTTCGTAGTAATCCTGTTTACGTTGGAACGTGGATTCACTCATCGTGGTTGTCTCGGGTACGAGTGTTCGCCTAATGCCGTGGGTCTGCTGTCTTGACTTTCAGCTTTGAAGCACTTGGCGACTGTCCATGTTCCAGGACCAAGCGCGGGGGGAGGTGGGCTGTGTTGCGCTGTTCAACCGGCTAATGCATTCAGCACATGGACAGGGTCATTATGGATGGCTTTCAGCAGGGCTTTGGCCGGCCCTGTCGGTTCGCGGCGACCCTGTTCCCAGTTGCGAAGAGTACCCAGTTGGACGTCTATCAAGGCTGCGAACTTAGCCTGAGTCAGACCGGTAGCCTTACGAATTTCTTTGACTTGCAACGCATCAACATGGAATTCGCGGGAAGGCCGACGCTCACCCCGTACGATCTCGTCCATCTGTTGCACGCTTTCCATCAGCTCATCAAAAAATTTGCTCAAGGTTATCCCCGGGTTTTGATCGTTCCGACGCTCTGCGTGGGAATGCAGCCCGGGACGCTCTGCGTCCCTTTCTAGAGCTGGAACGCGGAGCGTCCCTTGAGGCATTCCCACGCGAGCGTGGGAAAGATCTTCGCTCGGCGTCAGGTTGGTGCTTTCCAGCCCATCATGCGTTGTTGGGCGACTTTCAGTAGGTCGCAGCCGTCCTGAGTCAATAGGTAGATGGCGTGGGTGATATGCGGGATGTCTTCCACGTCACCGTTTTTGAAGCATTGGCAATGTAGGGTTTTGAGTAGGTCGCTGGAAGCGCGGATGCGCTGGAGGGCGGCTTCGAGGATGTCTTGCGGATTGGCCTCTGTGTCGATGATCAGGGGCGGGGAATCGGTGAGGTTGGTTTGGAGGGGGCGGTAGCGATCGGGGAACGGATTCAATTTATTCATTTTATGTATTCTCAAATGCATCAGATGAAACCACCACCATCGTGACCAAGCGATGGAGGCGGACTGTGTTCGGGTTGGTCAGCCGGAGGAATACATAAGACCGGCACGCCATAAGGCGTCCCAAACACAGCCACCATATAGCGTGCAGACACTTGAGGTGCCGGCAGCATACAACGGACGCGTTTATGTATTCCATCGAGTGACCAAGCCCGAGTCGCTGAATTGGCAGCGACAGTCCGACTATAGGTGCGAGTCGCCGGTCGGCGATAGGCGACAAGGTGCCTTCTGTTGTAGGACCGGGATGAAGCTTTGATAGGGCGTTGCCTACGGACTTATGCCTTCCGCAATTTCTCGCGTTTGATTGCCATCAGGTGTTTGGCTTTTTCATTTGGAATGCTTGGGCGAGGGTCGTCGAGACTGGCTTGTACTTGAGCTCTGAACCATGCGTCGTAGGTTGCTTTGTCGAGTTGGTGTTGAGTGTCGGGCGATTCGTTTTTCATCAGGCACACCGAGTTATCGTTCATCGCGAGCAGGCTCACTCCCACAGGGGATTGTGGTGGGGCTCAATCAGTGGTGAGTTTCGGTAGGTGTTGCCGTGCAACTTCAAGCAATTCATTACCATCCTGAGTCAGCAGATACAGCGCGTTGACGATGTTGGGAATATCACTCGCATCCGCCTGTTTGAAGCACAGGCAATACAGGGTTTCGAGCAGTTCGCTGGCGGCGCGGATGCGTTGGCGGGCGGCGTCGAGGATTTCGTGAGGGTCGGCTTCTGTATCGATGACCAGCACGGGGGTGTCGCTGTAGCGGGATTTGAGCGGGCGATAGCGTTCTGTAAACATCGAGGTTCGTCCTGTGCGAAATCGGGAAGTGGCTCCCGGCAGGCCGAGTCACTGTTTTCAGCCGCGCCGCAGACTATAGAAGGGCGCGGCGCCGCGCAGCAATACGGCTTCGATGGACAGGGTTTGTAGGGGTTTTACCTGCCTTTTCAAACCGAACCTACGCGTTTCCCGAGGGTTTTTACGCCTAAACCCTTAGACGGCAAATTTCCTACGGGTTTGTCAGGCGCAACGCGTCAAACCTCTGTATGGTGCGCGCCAGAATCAGTAGGACGTTTCGAAACGTCCGTCCAACGCTTAAAGGGAATTAAGTATGCAATGGCTACGTATGGCCTCGATTTTGTTGCTATGGGCCGGGGTTTGTCGCGCAGCAGGTGCTGCTGACGCCGGTAACTCGATGGTCCTGGCCAATATGGACCGCACCGGTTGGCCGGATGCGCTGACCAGTCAGGCGAACATGGACACTGCTTTCCGTGCTGAAGTGCTGATGTTCGGCAAGGCATTGCTGGCCAGCGAAGCACTGGATGAACAGAGCCTGAAACAACGACTGGGCGTGCAGGATGTGAGGCTCAAGTCGGTCAGGCAGGTGCGTGACGGGCTGTGGGACCGGCTGCTGACCACCTACCGCAGCGCCAGCCAGAACTGCGACGGCGAGCCCTTCTGTCCCCGCGTGCGAAGCGTCGCTGATTTGCGTCAGTTGGCGGCGGCATTCACCGGCGAAATCAGCCCGGCCCATGCCGTTTGGGCGAGCAAGAGCCAGGTGTTCCATGAGCAGGCGCTTAATGAGCAACTGCGCGTGGTGGTGTGGGTGCCGTAGCCTCATCGTCTGTTGACGATCGTTCGAAGCTGTATCATCCCGTATCGTTTTGGTCCCCGACCTTTTCTCGACTCGCTGCGTTTGCCGGCTAGGCTTTGGGCTTCGCAGCGGTCAACGGAGTGACAGCTTATGCACAACACCCTGGAACAGGTTTTCGGTTTTTCACAGTTTCGGCCCGGCCAGGAAGCGGCGGTCAGCGCGGTATTGGCCGGGCGTTCGGCGGCGGCGATTTTCCCAACCGGCTCGGGCAAGTCCCTGTGTTATCAATTACCAGCCTTGCTGCTGCCGCACCTGACATTGGTGGTCTCGCCGCTGCTGGCGTTGATGCAGGATCAGTTGGCATTCCTGCAGCGCCACGGTATTGCGGCGGGCAGTATCGATTCGGCCCAGAGCCGCGATGACGCCAGCGACGTGATGGCTCGGGCCAAGTCTGGCGAGCTGAAGATTTTGATGATCTCCGTGGAGCGCCTGAAGAACGAGCGTTTCCGCAATTTCTTGCAGCAGGTGCCGATCTCGCTGTTGGTGGTGGACGAGGCGCACTGCATTTCCGAGTGGGGCCACAACTTTCGCCCCGACTACCTCAAGCTTCCGGATTATCAGCGCCAGTTCAACATCCCTCAGGCGTTGCTGCTGACCGCCACTGCGACACCCAAAGTGATCGCCGACATGGAGGCCAAATTCGCCATCGCCCCCGACGATGTGGTGACCACCGGTTTCTATCGGCCGAATCTCAATCTGTTGGTCGAGCCGGTGCGCGGTCAGGACAAGCGCCGACGCCTTGTCGAATGGATGAGTCAGCGTCCCGACCAGCCAAGCATCGTCTACGTCACCCTGCAGAAAACCGCCGAGCACATTGCCGAACATCTGGCCCGCAACGGTATTCAGGCGGAGGCCTATCACGCCGGTCTGCCCCACGAACAACGCGAAGCCATCCAGAAACGGTTCATGGGCGGGCAGTCCAATTGCATTGTTGCCACCATCGCGTTCGGCATGGGCATCGACAAGAGCGACATCCGCAACGTAGTGCATTTCGATCTGCCCAAATCCATCGAAAACTACAGCCAGGAAATCGGCCGCGCCGGGCGTGACGGGCAGCCATCCGACTGCCTGGTATTGGCCAACCGCGACAGCCTCAACGTGCTGGAAAACTTCGTCTACGGCGATACGCCAGAGCTGGATGGCATCCGCTACGTGCTTGACGAGTTGCAAGCCGCCGCGCCCGAGGGCCAGTGGGAGTTTCTGTTGGGGCCGCTGGCCGACCAGAGCAACATCCGTCAGCTGCCGCTCAAGACTTTGCTGGTGCAGCTTGAGCTGCGCGGAATCATCGCGCCGCGTTACGCCTATTACGCCGAATACCGCTTCAAGTACTTACAGGAGCCCGAGGCCTTGCTGGCCCGTTTCGAGGGTGAACGCAAGGACTTCGTCGCGGCGATCATCCAGACCTCGAGCCGCGCACGGACCTGGGCCACGGTGAATTTTGACGCGCTGTATGAGCAGCATCAGGCCGAGCGTAATCGCGTGGTGAAGGCGCTGGATTATTTCCAGGAGAAGGGCTGGGTCGAACTCGAAAGCAAGCAGATGACCGAGGTCTACAGCCTGCTGCAAACGGACTTTGATGCCCAAGCCCTGAGCGAAGAGTTGCACGCCTACTTCACTCGGCACGAGCGCACCGAGATCGCGCGGATTCACGCCATGCTGGATCTGTTCGCCACGGACCATTGCCTGGGTTATCGCCTGGCCGAGTACTTCGGCGACGAAAACGCGCCGCAGCAGTGCGGGCATTGTTCGGTGTGTCACGGCGATGTGGCGCGATTGCCGGCGCCACCGGAATTGCCGGCGCTTGTGGATAAAAACTTCGAGGCGTTGTGCGGTGACTTTATCCACAGGCATGAACAGCACACCGGCAACGTTCCGTCGGCGGAACGCGTGACGCGGTTTTTGTGCGGCATCGGCGTGCCGCTGTTCACCAAGCTCAAGGCACGGTCGATTCCGGGGTTTGCGGCGCTGGAGGATTATCCGTATGCCGAAGTCCGGACGTGGACTGAAGACCATCTCTCAGGCTGAACTGTGACCCCTGTGGGAGCGAGCCGGCTCCGGGCGGCGTTCCGACGATGACGGTGTCTGATTCAACATGGATGTTGGCTGATCGACCGCTTTCGTCGGAACGCCGCCCGGAGCTGGCTCGCTCCCACAGGGATTTCTAGTGATCCTGGGGGTACATCCATCCGCTGAATGTTGCTCATCACAGGAATAAATTTCAAAAAAGCGCGGTGGCTGACTATGGTGAAGGCTGTTTTTGGATCGCCAACAAGAGAACAACCATGAGCCAGACACCGTTCAATATTCAGCGCGCCGCCGTCATTGGCGCCGGCACGATGGGCCGTGGCATTGTCATGTGCCTGGCCAACGCTGGCGTCCCGGTGCAGTGGGTCGATAACAATCCACAGATGCTTGAACAGGCACTGGCTACCGTGGCGGACACCTACGCCCACAACGTGCGTCAAGGACGGATCGATCAGGCCGAAGCGGACGCTCGTATAGCGCGGGTAACGGCGGCTGCTGACTATGCGGCGGTCCGAGATGTCGATCTGGTGATCGAAGCGGTGTACGAAAACCTCGAACTCAAGCAGAAAATCTTCCGTGAACTGGACAGTCTGCTCAAACCTGAAGCGATTTTGGCCAGCAATACCTCGGCGCTGGATATCGACGCCATTGCTGCGGCTACTCGCCGTCCGCAACAGGTCCTGGGCCTGCACTTCTTCAGCCCGGCGCACATCATGAAACTGCTGGAAGTCGTTCGTGGTGCCCAGACTTTACCGGCGGTGCTTGAGGCAGCCCTGGCACTGGGCAAGCGCATGGACAAAGTCAGCGTGGTGTCGGGCAACTGCCATGGTTTCATCGGCAACCGCATGCTGCATCCGTATGGGCTCGAAGCGCGCAAAATGCTGCTCGAAGGCGCTTATCCCTATCAGGTCGATGCGGCACTGCAAGGTTTTGGCTTTGCCATGGGGCCGTTCCGCATGTACGACGTGGTTGGCATCGATCTGGAGTGGCGCGCTCGGCAGTTGGCCGGTAAAGGGCAGGATGCGCCTGAGGTTCAGGTGGACAATCGTCTGTGCGAATTGGGTCGTTTCGGCCAAAAGAGTGGCAATGGCTATTACCACTATGAGCCGGGCAGTCGCCAGGCTGAGCACGATGTTGAAGTCGATGCGCTGGTGCTGAAGGTCAGCGAAGGGTTGGGCTTCCAGCGTCGCGAGATCGGTCCTGAGGAGATTCTGGAGCGCTGCTTGCTGGCACTGGTCAACGAGGGTGCGAAAATTCTTCAGGAAGGGATTGCCGAATCGGCGCACGACATCGATCTGGTGTACCTCAACGGTTATGGCTTCCCGGCAGACAAGGGCGGGCCGATGGCTTGGGCGGACAAGCAAGGGCTGGCGGATATTCACCAGCGGTTGCTGGCGCTTGAGACGAAGCAGGGTGATCAGTGGAACCCGGCGCGGTTGATCGGAGAGTTGGCGGCGGTGGGTAAAGGGTTTGCGGATCGGTAGACTTCACCTGTTCGAACGATCCTCAAGGCGAGAACCCATGACTCAACGCACCGACTATCCCCACTTCCAGCCCATCACCACCCGCTGGCATGACAACGACGCCTATGGTCATGTCAACAACGTCACCTACTACAGCTTCTTCGACACGGCAGTGAACACCTACCTGATCGAAGTCGGCGGCCTGGATATCCATGACGGCGAGGTGGTGGGCTTTGTGGTGAGTTCGGCCTGCGATTACTTCGCCTCCATCGCCTTTCCTGACCGGATCGAAATCGGTTTGCGGGTGGGCAAGTTGGGCAACAGTTCGGTGCAATACGAGCTGGCAGTGTTCAAGGCCGGGGAAGACGAAGCCTGCGCAGCGGGGCGCTTTGTGCATGTGTTTGTAGACCGGGCGTCGAATCAGCCGGTGTCGATTCCTGCCGGGATGCGTGCAGCGCTGGAGCGGTTGGTGGTTTGACGGGCAAAAAAAATCGCAGCCCTAGGGCTGCGATTTTTTTGATCTACCGGTAAACGAGGTGATTCAACCTCAGTCGCGATAGCGATGTTTGTGCTTGCGATGCCCATAGGCATGACCACGGCCCGGATGTCCGTCACGGTAGTAGCGACGATCATCATGACCACGACGATAGGAGCGACGATCATCGTCGTCATCGCTCTTGTTGCCCATGTAGTTACCCAGCGCGCCACCGGCGCCGCCGCCTGCTGCGGAGCCGATCAGGCTGCCGGTGGTGCCGCCCATGCTGCGACCGACCACGTTACCGCCTGCTGCGCCCAACGCACCGCCAATGGCTGCTTCGCCACGGCTGCGTTTGTCTGCGCCAACTGCGCTACCACCCGCGCCGCCCAGGGCCGCACCAATGGTGGAACCTGTACTGCCGCCTAATGACTGACCGACGACTGAGCCCAGAACCCCGCCCAATGCGCCGCCCACACCTGCTTCGGTGGTGCCGCCAGCAGAAGCGAAGCCACTGACCAGGCCAAGGGACAACAAGAGAATCGAGGAGAACTTCATAGAGGAACCTCAAGGGGATGACGGCGCGATCCTGAGGCTGTGTCATGGTCGTGACAATCGAAATCCGACGAGTAACACGACTTGAGCACATTTCTATAAGTTACTGTTTTTTAGACGGAACTTAAGTGTTTTTCGCCGGTCTTTAGCTACTTCGGATAGGCCGTTTTCATGCAAAACGGCCTTTTTTGTGGGCGTTTGGAAAGTGACTGATCCGGAAGATTCGTTAAATGTCCCACCCGCAATCGCGAGCAGGCTCGCTCCCACATTTGATCTGCGTTGAACACAACTCCACTGTGGGAGCGAGCCTGCTCGCGATGGCGTCAGCTCAGACGCCGCGTCAAGCCGACTTGGCCATGATGAGCTGGGTCTCACTCGCCGCTTCCAGCCGGATCGCCACAAACTTCGACGTCGGCGTATGGCTGCCATCCCCGGTGCTTTCCAGCGGCACCAGCGGATTCACTTCCGGATAATAAGCCGCCGCTTGCCCGGCAGGGATATCAAACGCCAGCAGCGTAAAGCCCTTCACCCGACGCTCACGGCCATCATCCCAGATCGAAACGATGTCAGCCTTCTGCCCCGGCTTGAACCCCAGGCGAATAATGTCGGCTTCGTTGACGAACAACACATCACGCTGACCTTTCACGCCGCGATAGCGGTCATCAAGCCCATAAATCGTGGTGTTGTACTGATCGTGGGAACGCATCGACTGCATGATCAGGTCCGGCAACACGCCGGTGGCGCGAGTGCGTTCGTGCACCAGGTCCTTAGGCAGGATGTTCGGACGGAAATTGGCGCGCCCCGACGCAGTATTCCAGCGGCGCGCACCGGCGCTGTTGCCGAGGTAGAACCCGCCCGGGTTCTGGATTTTCTCGTTGAAGTCCTTGAAACCCACAATGGTGTCGGCGATCAGGTCGCGGATGCGCCGGTAATCGGCCACCAGCCAGTTCCAGTCCACCGGTTTGCTGCCCAGGGTTGCGGCGGCGATGCCGGCTATGATCGACGGCTCAGAGCGCATCTGGTTCGACAGCGGCTGCAATTGGCCGTTGGAGGCGTGAACCATGCTGAACGAGTCTTCGACGGTCACCGCTTGCGGGCCTTCGGTCTGGATGTCGATGTCGGTGCGACCCAGGCACGGCAGGATCAACGCGTCTTTACCGTGCGCCAAATGGCTGCGGTTGAGCTTGGTGCTGATTTGCACGGTCAGGTCGCAGTTGCTCAGGGCCTGGAAGGTCCGTGAGCTGTCCGGGGTGGCTTGGGCAAAGTTACCACCCAGACCGATAAAGACTTTCGCGCGGCCGTCGGCCATGGCATGGATCGCCTCGACCACGTTGTGACCGTTTTCACGCGGCACCTTGAACTTGAAGCGACGCTCCAGGGAATCGAGGAACGCCACCGGCGGACGCTCGTTGATGCCCATGGTCCGGTCGCCCTGCACGTTACTGTGGCCGCGCACCGGGCACAGACCGGCGCCGGGCCGGCCGATGTTGCCGCGCAGCAACATCAGGTTGGCGATTTCCTGAATGGTCGCCACCGAATGGCGATGCTGGGTGATGCCCATCGCCCAGCACATGATCACGTGCTTGCCTTTGGCGTACATCCGGGCCGCTTGCTCGATTTCAACCAGCGTCAGTCCGGATTGTTCGACGATCTGCTCCCACGAGGTGTCGTCGACGATGCCCAGGTATTCCAGCACGTTGACACTGTGTTCATTGAGGAAGTCATGGTCGAATACGGCAGGCTCGCCCGCCTTCTGTGCGTCACGCTCCCACTGCAGCAGGAACTTGGCCATGCCGCGCATGATCGCCATGTCGCCGCCCAATGCCGGACGGAAATACGCGGTGTTGGTCGGCTTGTCGCCGTTGGTGAGCATTTCGATCGGGTGCTGCGGGTGCTGGAAGCGTTCCAGGCCGCGCTCCTTCAACGGGTTGATGCAGACCACCTGAGCGCCGCGTTTCACCGCTTCGCGCAGCGGTTCGAGCATCCGTGGGTGGTTGGTGCCAGGGTTCTGACCCCAGACAAAAATAGCGTCGGCGTGTTCGAAGTCGTCGAAGGTGACGGTGCCTTTGCCGACGCCGACACTTTGCGCCATGGCCACACCGCTGGCCTCGTGGCACATGTTCGAGCAATCGGGGAAGTTATTGGTGCCGTAGGCACGCACGAACAATTGATACAGGTACGCCGCTTCGTTGCTGGCGCGGCCCGAGGTGTAGAACTCGGCCTGATCCGGGCTCGACAGGCCCTGCAAATGTTTGGCGATCAAGGAGAACGCAGCGTCCCAGCTGATCGGCTTGTAGCGATCGGTCTCGGCGTCGTAGCTCATTGGCTCAGTCAGGCGGCCCTGATATTCAAGCCAGTAGTCGCTCTGTTCCAGCAACGAACTGACGCTGTGTTTGGCAAAGAACGCACCGTCGACACGGCGTTTGGTCGCTTCCCAGTTCACCGCTTTGGCGCCGTTCTCGCAGAACGCCACCATGCCGGCTTCATTGGAATCGCCCCAGGCGCAGCCGGGGCAGTCGAACCCGCCGTTCTTGTTGGTCTTGAGCATCATGCGCAAGTTTTTCAGCGCGTTGTCGCTGGTCAACCAGGCCCGGGCAACGCTGGCCAGCGCGCCCCAGCCACCGGCCGGGCCTTTGTAGGGCTTATAACGCGGAACGGGTTTCTGGTCGGCTTGACGATGTTGACTCACGCTTGGTTCTCCGTCGCAGGGCTGTAGACCCGCGGCGCATTTTTCTGCGGCAGGTGGATGAGATTGAGGTTGTGGCGTCGGGCCCATTGCACGGCAAGGCCCGTGGGCGACGACAGGCTGACCAGGGTCTGGATACCTGCGCGCAACACTTTCTGGATCAATTCGAGACTGCAACGGCTGGTGACAATCACCAGCCCGCCGGTGGTCGGGATCTTCTGACGGATCAGTCCGCCAATCAGCTTGTCGAGGGCGTTGTGTCGGCCGATGTCTTCGCGGCCCATCAGCAATTGGCCCTGACTGTTCATGAACACGGCCGCGTGCACCGCGCCGGAGTACTGGCCAAGAGGCTGGAATGCACCGATGCGCTGACGCAAACCATCGAGCCATTCGGCGGGCGGCAAGGGTGCGCCGGGCAACACCTTGAGGTCTGGCAACGCTTGCTCCACCGCTTCCACACCGCAGAGCCCGCAACCGCTGGTGCCAGCCATTTGCCGACGTTGTTGCTTGAGGTTCCAGAAGGCGCGGTTGGCGATGGTCACTTGCGCGTATTGCGCTGAACCCGAGCCGCTGAGTTGCAGGTCATAGATATCAGAGGCGTCTTCGATGATGCCGCTGCCAAGGCTGAAGCCGACGATGAAGTCTTCGAGGTCCGTCGGCGTCACCAGCATCACCGCCTGGCTGATGCCGTTGTAAGCAATCGCCAACGCGACTTCTTCGGCCAGCGCTGTGCTGGCTGATTCGGTGTCTTGAAGGTCGCAGTACCTGTAAGTCTGGCTTGCGGCGGACGCTGGCGTTTCGAGGGCTGGCGCCGCGCAGGCAGGGCGCTTGGCGTTCATGGGGTTATCACCGACGGTTTAGGCTGCTTTAAGCCTAGGCGCGTCAACTTGTCGCGTCTAATCGCTAATACTGATCCACCGATAGATGGCGTCGATCAAGAGCTCGGCAGCGATTGCTGAAGAATCGCAAAACACGCCTCCGCGAGCGCCGAACGTGGGGCACTGCGACGCATGATCAGCCCCAGCCGGGCGAGGGTTTGAGCGTTTCCGATGGGGTGCAGGCGCAAATGATCGGTGAGTTTCTCCAGGCCTCCGTCCAGCGGCATCACGGCGCAGCAGAATCCGCCGTGCACCGCTTGTAACAATTGGTGGACGGCATCGGTTTGCAGCAACGGCTGCGGGGTGAGGCCGCGGCTGTGGAAGTTGTGGTCAATGGATTGCCGAAAATGCATGCCGCTGGTGAGCATGCCCAGCGGCAGTTCGATCAGCGACTCCCAACTCAGCGGCGCCTCGCCGAAACTGAAGAAGCGCTGATCGTAGAGCAGGCCCATGCGGGTTTCGCTGAACGCCAGGGAATCGAAGCGTTCGCCGTCCAGTCGCTCCAGGTACGAAACGCCGAGGTCCAGGCGATTGTTTGCCAGTTGTTCCAGGATTTGTTCAGAACTCAGGGCCGAGAGTTCGAAGCGCAGGTTCGGGTGTTGGGCGTGCAGGCGTTGCATCAGCGGCAGCGGATCGAAGCTCGACAGCGGCACTACGCCCAGACGCAACGTACCGACCAGGCTGCCGCGACAGGCAGCCGCTTCGGCCTGCAAACCGTCGTAGGCCGCCAGCACGGTGCGCGCCCACGCCAGCACCCGTTCACCCGGTGCGGTGAAACCTTCGAAGCGCTGCCCGCGATTGACCAGCGGCAACTCGAGTTCTTCTTCGAGGCTGCGCAGGCGCATGGACAGGGTCGGCTGGGTGATGTGACAACGCGCAGCGGCCTGGCCGAAATGCCGGGTTTCGTCGAGGGCGATGAGGAATTTCAGTTGCTTGATGTCCATCTTCGCTCCAGGGCGCGGGAAGGTTCGGATTCTAGCGCTTGGGGGGACGCGGCGTCATTGGTCGGGTTGGAACCGCAAGTGACAGCCTTGGTCTAGGCTTTTGCATCTGGAACCCAAAACCCAAGGAGAGCGCACCATGAGTATTTTTAGCTTTGTGAAAGAAGCAGGCGAAAAACTTATCGATCTGCTGACGCCAGGTAACGCCAATGCCAGCGAGCAGTTGAAGGAACACATCAGCAAGGTCGGCCTGGGTAACCCGAATGTGCAGGCGACGGTGGAAGGCGACAAAGTCACCGTGACCGGCGAAGTCGGCAGTCAGGAAGAGAAGGAAAAAATCCTGCTGGCGGTGGGCAATATTGCCGGTGTCGGTAGCGTGGATGACCAGATCACCGTAACGGGTCCGGTTGCTCAGGCAGCGCGGTTTGTCACCGTGAAAAAGGGCGACACCCTCAGCGCGATTGCCAAGGCTGAGTACGGCGACGCCAACAAGTACAACAAAATCTTCGAGGCCAACAAGCCGATGCTGTCTCACCCGGACAAGATCTATCCGGGGCAATCGTTGCGGATTCCTGAGTAACCCTCACGACCGTGTGATGGCCATCGCGGGCAAGCCTTGCTCCTACAGGATGTATGCAAAATTCGCGTACGACACACACCCGTAGGAGCAAGGCTTGCCCGCGATGCAGGCGACGCGGTCTTAGAGCCCGGCAATCAACTCCCGATAATCCCCCACCGCCGCAAACTCGGCCGTGTCCTTCGGCCCTTTACGGCTGTCCGGCTCACGCACGGCCAACAGATGCGCCACCCCAAAATTCCGCGCGCTGCGCAGGATCGGCAAGGTGTCGTCGATAAACAGACTGCGCGCCGGATCGAAACCGATGTCCGCCTGCAGGGCATCCCAGAATTGCGGGTTTTCCTTGGCGAAACCGTAATCATGCGAGCTGATCAACCGCTCGAAATATGGCGCCAGTTCGATTCTTTCCAGTTTCAATGACAGCGAATCGCGGTGTGCATTGGTGATCAGCACCACGCGCTTGCCCGCCTGTTTGATGGCAGCCAGAAAGGTGTCCGCATCCGGGCGCAGGGCAATCAAATGCGCGGTTTCCAGTTTCAGTTCACGCACCGGCAGTTTGAGCTCGGCGCTCCAGAAATCCAGGCAATACCACTGCAACTGGCCGGCGTTGCGTTCGAACAACGGCTGCAACTCCATCTCGGCCATGGCCCGGCTCACCCCGTGCAACTCGGCGTAACGCTGGGGCAGGTGCTCCATCCAGAAATGGTTGTCGTAGTGCAGGTCCAGCAGCGTGCCGTCCATATCCAGCAGAACGGTGTCGATGTCGCGCCAGGGCAGCAGGGACATAAAAACTTCTCCAGCGGTAAAAAAGATATCCGACGTAAACAATCAGGATAGGCCGGGTATAGTAACGCGCTATCGCCAAGGAGCCGCTCATGCGCCAGAAACCCACCATCCTCGCCCGCGAGATCGTCGCCACCAGCCGTTTGTTCTGCGTCGAAGAGCTGAAGTTGCGCTTTTCCAATGGCGTGGAGCGCACGTATGAGCGATTGGTGGGCAAGGGCACCGGTTATGGCGCGGTGATGATCGTGGCGATGCTGGATGCGGACCATGCGGTGCTGGTTGAAGAATATTGCGGCGGCACCGATGAATACGAGCTGTCCTTGCCCAAAGGCTTGGTCGAGCCGGGCGAGGACGTGCTGGCGGCGGCCGAGCGGGAGCTCAAGGAAGAGGCCGGGTATGGCGCGCGGCAACTGGAGCATCTGACGGAGTTGTCATTGTCGCCCGGTTACATGAGCCAGAAAATCCAGGTGGTGTTGGCCACCGATCTGTACGAAGAACGCCTTGAAGGCGATGAGCCCGAGCCGATGGGCGTGGACAAAATCAACCTGCGTGAATTGTCGGCCCTGGCCCAGAACCCGCGATTCACTGAGGGCCGCGCCTTGGCAGCACTGTATCTGGCCCGTGACCTGCTGACTCAGCGTGGAGTGTTCCAGCCATGATTTTCCCCCATCCGTTGATGGCGCCTGTTGTTGAACTGGCGCTGAAAGCCGGTGAAGCGATTCTGCCGTTCTGGCGTGCCAACGTCGCCGTAACTGCAAAATCCGATGATTCCCCGGTGACCGCCGCCGACATGGCCGCTCACCATGTGATCCTGGCCGGGCTGACGGCGCTGGACCCGAGCATCCCGGTGCTGTCCGAAGAAGACGCCAACATTCCCCTGAGCGTGCGCGCCGGGTGGCAGCGTTGGTGGCTGGTGGACCCGCTGGACGGAACCAAGGAATTCATCTCCGGTAGCGAAGAATTCACCGTCAACATCGCGCTGATCGAGCAAGGACGAGTGGTGTTTGGCGTGGTGTCGATGCCGCCCAACGGGCGCTTCTACGTCGGTGGTGCGGGGCTGGGCGCGTGGCGTGGCGATAAAGACGCGTCGCCTTCGCCGATTCAGGTTCGCGAGGTTCCTGCTGAGGGTGAAGCGTTTACCGTGGTCGCCAGTCGTCGGCATTCGAGTCCTGAGCAGGAACGCCTGCTGGCCGGGTTGAGCGACAGTTTGGGTGAGCTGCAACTGGCCAATATCGGCAGTTCGCTGAAGTTCTGCTTGTTGGCCGAAGGGGCGGCGGATTGTTATCCGCGGTTGGCGCCGACTTCGCAGTGGGACACGGCGGCGGCGCAAGGCGTGCTGGAAGGGGCTGGCGGTGAGGTGCTGGATTTGAGCGGTGCGCCGTTCAGTTATCCGGCGCGGGAGTCGTTGTTGAATGCGTTTTTCCTGGCGTTGCCGGCGAAGGCTGCGTGGCGGGAAAAGTTGTTGGCGTTGGCCCGAAGCTGATCGTTCGGATTCAAAGGCCACCCCTCACCCCAGCCCTCTCCCCAGAGGGGAGAGGGGAAAGGGGGCCGATCTTCAAGCTTTTCAAACCTGAGTTCGACTCGGTATCCCAGGTCGATGTAGCTCGAAAGAACACCTCGGTTAGTCCCCTCTACCCTCTGGGGAGAGGGTTAGGGTGAGGGGTGGTTCTTAAGCCCTACCGATGCAGCACGTACTGCCCGGTAAACCTCACGGCATCGTCATTACTGTCCGTATTTACGATCCGAGAATGCAGTGTCAACCGCGCCCGTCCATACCGCGCATACATCGCCAAAAACTTCTTCCACACCGCCGCACTCGGCGCATTGCAAATAGCCGTCGCGTCCATGATCACCGGCAGCGGATAGCTGATCTGTCCTTCCTGAATCACGATGTGCCCGCCTTCAACCCCTTCTTCACGCAAACGCAAATGCAACCAACCCCAACCGGCCAGCACCGCGCCGCAATACAGGCTGCCGCCGAACATGGTGCTTTTATGATTGACGTTGGCCTCCAGCGGCAAGTGCAGGCGCAGTTGCTGATCGTGCCAATCGAGCACTTTGAGGCCCATGTCCCGCGTCAGGGGAATGTCGCGATGGAGGACTGATTCCAGATGACGGCTGTCGCGGCTCATGCACGGATCTCTTGTTTGAAGATGATGATTTGACGGTAGCTCAATCGGGTTCGTCGGTGTGGCTGCTGCCACCGTCGGCGAAGTTCAGCCCGTGCTTGCGCAGTTTGTCGTGCAAGGTCTTGCGTGGGATGCCAAGCGCTTCGGCGAGGCTGCGCACCGAACTGTGAGAGCGCGACAGCTCGGCGGCGATCAAGCTCTTCTCGAAGTTTTCCACTTGTTCGCTGAGACCGCCGCTGACCACTTCGACCGTCATGCCGACAGCGCCATCCGCCGCGTTATTGTCCAGGGCCAGTTCCAGGCCCAAGGCAAAGCGTTCAGCGGCGTTCTGCAATTCCCGCACGTTACCCGGCCAGGTGTGGCGCAGCAGCAGGGCGCGTTGTCCCGGTTGCAACTCGTGGGGTGGCAGGCCGTGGCGGGCGCTGGCTTCGTCGGCGAAATACTGGAACAGCATCAGCGCATCTTCGCCGCGTTCACGCAGCGGTGGAATACGCAGCGGTGCGACGTTCAGGCGATAATACAAGTCGGCACGGAAGCGGCCCTGATCGGCGGATTGACGCAAGTCTTCCTTGGTCGCGGCGATGATGCGGATGTCCAACGGGATCAGCTGATTACCGCCCAAGCGCTCGACGACCCGCTCTTGCAGCATGCGCAGCAATTTCACCTGCACATCCAGGCTCATGCTTTCGATTTCATCGAGGAACAACGTGCCGCCATTGGCGAATTCGAACTTGCCGATGCGGCGCTTTTGCGCGCCGGTAAAGGCGCCGGGCTCGTGACCGAACAGCTCGCTTTCTACCACCGACTCGGCCAGGGCGCCGGCATTGATCGCCACGAACGGACCATTACGACGGCTCGACAGATCGTGCAATGCGCGTGCGACGACTTCTTTACCGGCGCCGGTTTCGCCAAGGATCAGCACATCGGCCTTGGTCGCCGCCAATGCACCGATCTGCTCGCGCAGGCGCAGCATCGGCGCCGAGTGCCCGACCAGTCGAGCGCTCAGTTCGTTGCGATCGCTCAGGGCCAGGCGCAGGCTGCGGTTGTCCAGCACCAATCGACGCAAGTCCAGGGCGCGACGCACGCTGTCGAGCAGGGAGTCGCTGGCGAAAGGTTTTTCCAGAAAGTCATAAGCCCCGGCGCGCATGGCCTGCACCGCCAGCGGCACATCGCCGTGGCCGGTGATCAGCAGCACTGGCAGTTCCGGGTCCTGGGCGTGGAGTTCGGTCAGCAGTTCGAGACCGTCCATGCCTGGCATGCGGATGTCACTGACCACCACGCCGGGCCAGTCGCGCTCCAGTTGTGCGGCCAGGCCCTTGGCTTCAGCGAGCGGCAGGATTTTCAGGCCGGCGAGGTCCAGGGTCTGGCTCAGGGCTTGACGCAGGTGCGGATCGTCGTCGATCAGCACGACCTGGATGCGGTTGTCGATGGTCATGCACTTCGGTCCTCGGACGGTTGCAGGCTCACACCCGGTGCGCCTGCACGCAGCTTCAGGGTAATCAGGGCGCCACCTTCCTTGTGGTTGGAGAACGACAGTTCACCCCCGAAGGCGCGCATCAGGGTTTCGCAAATCGCCAGCCCTAACCCAAGCCCCTGAGTGCGGGTCTTGGTGGTGTAGAAAGGCTCGCTGGCTCGGCCAAGTGCCTCCAGGCAGAACCCGGGCCCATTGTCGCGAATGTACAGATTGACGCCGTCGGCAGTGGATTGGGCACTCAACCAGAGCTTACGCGGCGGACCTTTTTCCGTCAGGGCGTCCAGGGCGTTGGCCAGCAGATTGCCGAGCACCTGACGCAGACGTGTTTCCCCGGCCTCGACCCACAGGGTGGCGGCCGGCAAGTCGCGGATCAGCTCGACTTCCATGCTGCGTCGACGCTTGGCCAGCAGCGCCAGCGCATCGTCCAGCGCCGGTTGCAGAGCGACGCTTTCCGGGGCGTGGCGATCGCGCCGGGCGAAGGCGCGCAGGTGGGCGATGATCGAGGCCATGCGCCCGGTCAGTTCGCTGATCAACTTGAGGTTGCCGCGCGCATCGTCGGTGCGCTGATGATCGAGCAGCACTTCGGCGTTTTCGGCGTAGCTGCGGATCGCCGCCAGCGGTTGATTCAATTCGTGGCTGATGCTCGCCGACATGGTGCCAAGGGCCGACAGCTTTCCGGCCTGCACCAGATCATCCTGAGCGCGCACCAGCTCTTGCTGGGCCTGTTCGCGTTCCAGCACTTCCTGTTTCAGTCGACGGTTGAGGCCTTCGAGGTCGCTGGTCCGCTCGGCTACCCGACCTTCCAGCTCGCGACGGGCCTTGGCTTCGAAGGCGATTCGTTCAAGGTAATGACGGCGGCGCTGCATCATCAGACCCAGCAGCAACATCAACACCAACAATGTCGCGCCGCCGATGGCGACGACCGTGCGTACCGGGCGATCGATCAAAGTGCGTGGGGCGAGGATGCTGACGTTCCAACCGGTTTCTGCGATGGGCTGGGTTTGTGTCAGCCAGGCGTTGGGGTTGAGCCGCAATGGTTTGGGATCACGGGTCGGATAAGGTTGAATCGCGGTGATAGCCTTGCGTTCTTCTTCGCCCAACGGGCGGGTCGAGCGGAATCGCCACTCGGGCCGCGACGTGAGAATGACCACGCCGTTATGGTCGGTCAGCAGCAGTTGTTCCGGGGTTTTGCCCCAGAGGCTTTCGGTGTGGTCCAGGTCGACCTTGACCACCAGCACGCCGATGATCTTTTCGCCACTACGCACGGCGGCGGCGAAGAAATAGCCGCGCTTGGCCGATGTCGTGCCCAAACCGAAAAAGCGCCCGAGCCGCCCGGCCATGGCTTCGCTGAAATACGGCCGGAAGGAAAAATTACGCCCGACGAAACTGTCGTGTTTGTCCCAATTGGACGCGGCCAGGGTCTTGCCCGTGGTGTCCATCAGGTACATGACTTCGGCGCCGGTCTGAGCGCTGATGTTTTTCAACAAGCGATTGGCGTTGCCCTGAGTGACGCCATCGTCGGGCGCGCCGAGGACGGCTCGCAGGGCCGGCAGATCGCCGAGGATCTGCGGCAACACTTCATAGCGGTGCAGGGTACCCAGCAAGTTGGCGACGTAAAGATCGAGCGTCTGACGGTTCTGCCCGGCCAGTTCGCTGCGGTAGTAACGCTCGGCCAGATGCTCCAGCGGCCACAGCAATGGCGCCAGGCACAGCGCGAGCAGGGCCAGGCTGCGCCAGCGGGGTCTGCGGGGGAGAGTTGGAGTCATGAGCATCGAGCGCCTGTGGGTACAGGCGCATTATGCCTAGGCTTGCGGGCGCAGTCTGCGCGCCGTGGGTCAGGCACGCCTGTGCGGCGAAGTTTCAGACGGTGTTTCAGGAAAAAACGTCAGCGTCCTTGAAGAACGCGGCGACCTCATCTTTGCCGGACAGTTGTGGCGCTTCGTCCAGTTGCCAATCAATGGCCAGGTCCGGATCGTCCCAGCGAATGCTGCGCTCGGCGGATGGGGTGTAGTAGTCGGTGGTTTTGTAGAGGAATTCGGCAAACTCGCTCAGCACCACGAAACCGTGGGCGAACCCTTCCGGGACCCACATTTGACGAAAGTTCTCGGCGGACAGACGCACGGCCACCCATTTGCCGAAATGTGGCGAGCTGCGGCGAATGTCCACAGCCACGTCGAGTACTTCACCCGCTGTGACGCGAACCAGTTTGCCCTGAGTGTTTTCCAGTTGGTAATGCAGGCCGCGCAATACGCCTCTTTGCGAGCGGGAGTGGTTGTCTTGAACGAAGTTTGTTTCCAGGCCAGTCGCTTCTTTGAAAGCCTTGGCATTGAAACTTTCATAAAAGAAACCACGTTCGTCACCAAATACCTCGGGCTCGATGATCAGAACACCGGGCAGGTCGGTGGTGACTACATTCATGGGGTTTCTCCAGCAATAGGCGTTGATGGGCGTCATTCTTGCGCAAAGTGGCGGCGGGGGCGAGTGGAGTGATTTTTTTCCTGATCCGGTAACTGATTTGTCGAGCCTCAAAAGAGTTTCAGGAGAGTTTCAGGCAGACGAAAGGGTTGCGTATCGCCCCAAGCAGTGGCGATATAAGCGCCTAATAAAATTTCAGGGGTCGTTGTATGCCACTCGCCACGTTGATTCATCGCGCCAGTTTGCCCGGCCCGCAAGTGTCTGCGGAGCAAGCGCTTGAGCTGCTGCAGGGACATTACGGGCTGAGTGGAAGGTTGCAGGCCCTCGGAAGCCAGCAGGATCTTAACTTTCGGGTCGACAGCGACCAGGGGCGTTTTGTCCTGAAAATCTGCCGTGGCGATTACTCGGCGCAGGAGCTGCACGCCCAGCACGCCGGGCTCAAGCATTTGGGTGAACACCCCGATGTGCATGTGCCACGAGTGATTCCCGCCAAAAACGGTACAGACCTGCTTTCCCTGGAAGTCGGCGGCCAAGCGGTGCATGTGCGCCTGCTCGATTACATCGAAGGCCAGTCGCTCACACACCTGGATCATCTGCCCCGTTCAGTGGTGGCCGGTTTCGGTCGGCTCTGCGGTGAAATGGACCTGGCATTGGCCGGTTTCGACCATCCGGGCCTTGAACGCACCCTTCAATGGGACGCCCGCCACGCCAACGCGCTGATCGCGCATTTACTGCCGGTCATCAACGACGAGCAACAACGCCGACTGATCGCCGATGCGGCTGAACAGGCCGAGCGTCATTTGCAGCCGCTGGTGGATAAGCTGCCGGTGCAGGCCATTCACATGGACATCACCGACGACAACGTGGTGTGGCAGCGAGATTCTCAACGCCAGTGGCAATTGCAGGGTGTGATCGATTTCGGCGACCTGGTTCGTACCTGGCGCATCACTGATCTGTCGGTGACCTGTGCGGCGCTGCTGCACCATGCGGATGGCGATCCGTTCTATATTTTGCCGGCGGTCCAGGCCTATCACGCCGTCAATCCGCTGCAACATGAAGAACTGTTGGCGCTCTGGCCACTGATCGTCGCCCGTGCGGCGGTGTTGGTGCTCAGCGGCGAGCAGCAGGTCAACATTGATCCGGGCAACGAATACAGTCGCGACAACCTCACCCACGAGTGGGAGATTTTCCGCGTTGCTACATCAGTGCCGTTGGCGTTGATGGAAGCGGCGATCCTGACCTCGGTCGGCCAGAACCTGCCGAGCATCGGCAGCGAAGGCTTCGCGCCGCTGCTGCCGAGTCTGGTGGGGCGTGAGTTTGCCTTGATCGATTTGGGCGTGCTCAGTCCGCATTTCGAGGCCGGTAACTGGGAGCAGGAGGGGATCGATCAGCGTCTGCTGACCGAAGCTGCCGCGGCTCATGGTCTGGCAGCCAGTCGTTATGGGCAATATCGCTTGTCCCGCACCCGCCCGGACAGCGCCACGGAGCCGGACACGTGCCCATTGCACGTCGAATTGCGAGTGCCCCGCGGCACGGCAGTCGAATCGCCGTTCGCCGGGGTGGTGCATCAGCCGGCGGCAGGCGTGCTGCAATTGGATGGCCCGCAACTGAGCGTGCGGTTGTGGGGAGTGACCCCGTCGCTGCACACGGGCGCAGCGCTGGTCAAAGGCCAGGTGCTGGGTTCGGTCAGCGGGCCACTCATCGTGCAGTTGTGCCGAGGCGCTTCGTTCAATTCGCCGTTGTTTTGCACGCCGTCCCGCGCGGCTGCCTGGCAAGCGTTGTGCCCGTCGCCGGCGGTGCTGCTGGGACTGGCCTGTGACGCTGAAGAAGAACTCGATTCGCAAACGTTGCTGGCGCGCCGTGACGCCAGTTTCGCCCGTACCCAGAAGCACTATTACGTCGACCCGCCGCGCATCGAACGTGGCTGGCGCAATCACCTGATCGACATGCAGGGCCGCTCCTACCTCGACATGCTCAACAATGTCGCGGTGCTTGGCCACGGTCATCCGCGCATGGCTGCTGTCGCCAGCCGTCAGTGGTCGCTACTCAACACCAACTCGCGGTTCAACTACGCAGCGGTTGCCGAGTTCTCCGAACGTTTGCTGAAACTGTCGCCAGACTCCATGGATCGAGTGTTCCTGGTCAACAGCGGCAGCGAGGCCAATGACTTGGCAATCCGCCTGGCATGGGCCTACAGCGGCGGTCGCGACATGCTCAGCGTGCTCGAGGCCTATCACGGCTGGACAGTGGGCGCGGACGCGGTCTCAACTTCGATTGCCGATAACCCGAAGGCCTTGAGCAGCCGTCCGGACTGGGTGCATCCGGTTACCGCGCCGAACACCTATCGCGGCGAATTCCGTGGCCCGGATAGCGCGCCGGACTACGTGCGTAGTGTCGAACACAACCTGGCCAAAATCGCCGAGCAGAAGCGTCAGTTGGCCGGTTTCATCTGCGAGCCGGTGTACGGCAATGCCGGCGGTATCTCGCTGCCGCCGGGCTATTTGAAACAGGTTTACGCGATGGTGCGTGCCCAGGGCGGCGTTTGTATCGCTGACGAAGTGCAGGTCGGTTACGGCCGCATGGGCAACTTTTTCTGGGGCTTCGAAGAGCAAGGCGTGGTGCCGGACATCATCACCATGGCCAAGGGCATGGGCAACGGTCAGCCGTTGGGCGCAGTGATCACCCGTCGGGAAATCGCCGAAGCGCTGGAGGCCGAGGGTTACTTCTTCTCGTCGGCCGGCGGCAGCCCGGTCAGTTGCCAGATCGGCATGGCAGTGCTGGATGTGATGGAGGAAGAAAAGCTGTGGGAAAACGCTCAGGTCGTGGGTGGGTATTTCAAGGAACGGCTTGAAGCGCTGATCGATATTCATCCGTTGGTTGGCGCGGTGCATGGTTCCGGCTTCTATCTGGGCGTCGAGTTGATCCGCAATCGCGAAACCCTGGAACCGGCAACCGAAGAAACCACGGCGCTGTGTGATCGATTGCGCGAGCTGGGGATCTTCATGCAGCCGACGGGGGATTATTTGAACGTCCTCAAGATCAAACCGCCAATGGTGACCTCGCGTCAGAGTGTGGATTTCTTTGTCGACATGCTGTCGAAGGTGCTCGCAGAAGGTCTGTAAACATATAACTCTGTGGGAGTGAGCCTGCTCGCGATTGGGCAGGATCAGTCGACATCTATGTTGAATGTTCGACCGCAATCGCGAGCAGGCTCACTCCCACATTGGTACGGTGTTAATTCGATAGATATCGGCTTTTTAGCAAAAAAATATGACAGAAGGTCTGCTGATGGCTTTTAAAGCCGATTTTTATCGGTTATAAAGTCGCCACTGCCCCGGTGTGGCCTCACCACGCCCGGTGCTTCCCATTTCTGTCATTGGTCGATGCCACACTCGACCCTAAAGCAATTGCCCCGGAGATGATTCATGAGCCGTATCGTTACCGTCGCCGCCACCCAGATGGCCTGTTCCTGGGATCTTGAAGCCAACATCGAGACCGCTGAGAAGCTGGTCCGTGAAGCCGCGGCGAAAGGCGCGCAGATTATCCTGATCCAGGAACTGTTCGAGGCTCCGTACTTCTGCCAGAAGCCGAACCCGGAATATCTGCAGCTGGCCACGACCGTTGAAGACAACGTCGCCATCAAGCACTTCCAGAAAGTTGCCAAAGAACTGCAAGTGGTTCTGCCGATCAGCTTCTACGAACTGGCGGGCCGCGCGCGTTTCAACAGCATCGCGATCATCGATGCCGACGGCAGCAACCTCGGGATTTATCGTAAAAGCCATATCCCGGACGGCCCTGGCTACCACGAAAAGTACTACTTCAATCCGGGCGATACCGGTTTCAAAGTCTGGAACACCCGTTACGCGAAAATCGGCGTGGGCATCTGCTGGGACCAGTGGTTCCCGGAATGCGCTCGCAGCATGGCGTTGCTGGGCGCGGAAATCCTGTTCTACCCGACCGCGATCGGCAGCGAGCCACACGACAAGACCATTTCGTCCCGCGATCACTGGCAACGCGTGCAACAAGGCCATGCCGGCGCCAACCTGATGCCGCTGATCGCCAGCAACCGCATCGGTAACGAAGAACAGGACGGCTACGACATTACCTTCTACGGCTCGTCGTTCATTGCCAACCAGTTCGGCGAGAAGGTTCAAGAGCTCAATGAAACCGAAGAAGGTGTGCTGGTTCAGCGCTTCGACCTGGATGAACTGGAGCACATCCGCAGCGCGTGGGGTTCGTTCCGTGATCGTCGCCCGAACCTGTATGGCACACTAAAGACCCTCGACGGATCCCTGGAGTCCTGATCGCTATGACCACTTTGCACAGCACGCCGCGCGCCGACGGCTTTTACATGCCGGCCGAATGGGCGCCGCAAACCCAGACCTGGATGATCTGGCCCGAGCGCCCGGACAACTGGCGCCTGGGTGGCAAACCGGCGCAAGCCGCGCACGTCGCGGTAGCTAAAGCCATTGCGCGTTTCGAACCGGTGACCGTGGCGGTTTCCGCCGGCCAATACGAAAACGCCCGTGCCCGTCTGGACGTGCCGAATATTCGTGTGGTGGAAATGTCCAGCGACGACGCCTGGGTTCGCGACACGGGGCCGACGTTTGTCATCAATAACAGTGGCGAAGTCCGTGGTGTGAACTGGGACTTCAACTCGTGGGGCGGTTTCGACGGTGGGCTGTATTCGCCGTGGAATCGCGATTCCCAAGTCGGCGGCAAGATCCTCGAGATCGAGCGCAGCCAGCGCTACCGCACCGAGGGTTTTGTGCTTGAAGGCGGTTCGATCCACGTCGATGGCGAAGGCACACTGATCACCACCGAAGAATGCCTGCTTAACCGCAATCGCAACCCGCACATGAACCGTGCAGAGATCGAAGCGGTGCTCAGCGCCAATCTGGCTGTGGATAAAATCATCTGGCTGCCGGACGGTTTGTTCAACGACGAAACCGACGGCCATGTGGATAACTTCTGCTGCTACGTGCGTCCGGGCGAAGTGTTGCTGGCCTGGACCGATGACCCGCAGAACCCGAACTACCCGCGCTGCCAGGCAGCAATGAAAGTGTTGGAAAGCAGCACCGACGCCAAGGGTCGCCCATTCACGGTGCACAAGATGCCGATTCCGGGGCCGCTGTATGCGACCGAAGAAGAGTGCGCGGGTGTTGATCCGGTGGACGGGACTCAGGAACGTAATCCGACCGTGCGTCTGGCCGGTTCCTACGTGAACTTTCTGATCGTGAACGGCGGCATCATCGCGCCAAGCTTTGACGATCCGTTGGATGGCCCGGCAAAAGAGATTTTGCAGGCACTGTTCCCGCAGCACGAAGTGGTGATGGTGCCGGGCCGCGAACTGTTACTGGGAGGCGGTAACATCCACTGCCTTACCCAACAACAGCCAGCACCGCACAAAGAGTGAGTGCAGTTGTAACAGCTTGAGTTGATTGCAAAATAATTCAGGCAAACGTTTTCACTCATGGTTTGGCAGAAAGCC
Source organism: Pseudomonas sp. LS2P72 (assembly GCF_054897865.1). Classification (NCBI taxonomy): domain Bacteria; kingdom Pseudomonadati; phylum Pseudomonadota; class Gammaproteobacteria; order Pseudomonadales; family Pseudomonadaceae; genus Pseudomonas; species Pseudomonas sp. LS2P72. The sequence goes on along the minus strand of NZ_CM142708.1, from coordinate 247,256 downwards.
CGCAGCCCTACAGGACCGCGGGCTTTTTTGTATCCGCTTGTCGACAGTTGCGAGACCTTGGCACAGCTCTTGTATCTCTCATGGTGTAAAACAGGGAGGGGAGAACTGCGATGTTCTGTCATAAACCTTGGATAAGTTAGCCGCTCACAAACCAGGAGAGAGCGCGGAAATGAACGCCGAAATGAATGTGGTGAGCGAGCGGGCGTTGCATCCCCTGGCAGTAAACAGCGAATCGCTCCAGGTTCTGGCGCACTGGTTGAAGTCCAATGGAACGCGTCAGATCAGAGAACCTGATCCGCGCCGGATGATGATCGAACGCTACCCCGCTGGTTTATTCAGCGAAGCGGAGCTGGAAGCGTTGTGGGATGTAATGGAAGGATAAGAAGAAAAACAACGGATTGGTAAAAGCGCTGCCGGGATGGCGGCGCTTTTTTATGGGCGAAGGTTTTGTGCGGCTGGACTACAACCCATTGTGGGAGCGAGCCTGCTCGCGAAGGCGGCCTGACAGTCAACAGTGATGCTGAATGTGCCGGCCTCTTCGCGAGCAGGCTCGCTCCCACAGGTGATTGGTGTGAACGCGTTGTTTGTGGTCCACACCGGTTCAACGGTGTTTAGAAGTTGTAGGTCCCGGTCACGACCAGGCTGCGCGGTTCACCCGGCTGAATCTGCGCCGCACTGGTGGCCGATGAGTAATAGGTCTTGTCGCTGATGTTGTTCAGCGCCGCGCGCAAATCCCAATCCTTTTGCCGGAACCCGGCCAATGCATCCCAACGACCGTAACCCGGCAGGACGGTGGTGTTGAGGTTGTCGGCATAACGCTGGCCCACCAGGGTCAGACCGGTTTCGGCGTACCAGCCCATTTCCGGTTTCCAGGTCAGGAACAGGCTGCCGTTATGCTTGGCCACGTTGCTGATGCGTTTGCCTTCAAAGCCGTTGTTGTCCTTCTCGACCGTCGCGTCCTGCACACCCACGCCACCGCGTACATACCAGTTGCCAGCGATCTTGCCGGTAGCGGTCAGCTCGATCCCCCGAGAACGTTGCAGGCCGGTCATCAAGGTGACGGTCGGATTGTCGGGATCGCTGGTGCGGCGGTTGTAGAGTTCCAGTTCGTAGATCGCCAACGTGGTGCTCAGGCGGTCATCGAGCCAGTCGCTCTTCACGCCGATTTCCTTTTGCTTGGTCAGTTCGGGGCTCAAGTCGTTGCTGTTGCCGGCAGCGCCCGGGGTGATACCGATCAAACCACCGCCGACCGGGGAAAACGTCTTGGTCCAGGAGGCATAGAAGGAATGATTCTGCAGCGGCGTCCACACCAGTCCTACACGCGGGCTGGTGCTATGGCTGTCACGATCTTCGGAAATGTCCCGCAGCTTATTGGTCGACTCGATGTCGAAGGTGTCGTAACGCAAGCCGGCCAACAGTTGCCATTGATCGTTCAGACGCAGTTGATCCTGCACGTATACCGCACGGCTTTCGACTTCGGTATGAGAGCTACTGGAAACCTGCATCCGCCCGGTATGGCGCAAATTGCGGTCGGGGTTGTACAGGTCCAGTGCCGGTACAGGCTGAGTCCCGCGTCCGGTGGCTGCGTTGTACAACGTAGGGTCGCGCCGCTGGCTGCCGATTTCGATGCCGGTCAGCAAACGATGCTCAAGGCCGAACGTGTCGAAACCGCCTTCCAGCTCGACATTGTTGTAGACGTTGCGGGTGGTCAGGTCCTGTTGCCAGTGCTGGCGCGTAACCTTGTTGGTCGCCGGCGTGTAACCGGTCAGGTAAGTGTTGTCGAAATCGCTGTTGAGCTTGAATACGCCCAATGTGTGGCGCAGCTGCCAGTTGTCGCTGAGCTCATAACTGAGCTTCGAGCGCAGGGATTGCGACTTGTCGTCGATGAAATCGTGTTCGCTGCCGTAAGTCGTATCCCGTCCTACGTCCGCCGGGCGTCCGTTTACCCCGGGGATACCGCGATCCGGCGTACGGTTGTAGCGGCTGTATTCGTACTGCACCAGCCAGTTCAGGTCCGGCGTCAGTTGCCAGCTCATCGACGGAGCGAACAGCTGGCGATTGCCGCTCACGCCGTCGCGGAAGCTGTTTTGATCCATGTTGCCCATGTTCAGGCGCAGGCTGATGTTCTCGCTCGGGTCGGTGCTGAGATCGGCGTAGAGGCTGCGCAAATCATCGCTGCCGCCCTGGGCCTCGAGGGTCGAGCGGCGACCGAATTCGGGCAGTTTGCTGACCCGATTGACAATCCCGCCCTGACTGCCACGGCCATACAAAACGGCGGCCGGGCCTTTGAGTACTTCGATGCGTTCGATGTTGTGCAAATCGCGTACGTATTGGCTGTCGTCGCGGATGCCGTCGAGGTAGAAGTCGTTGCTGGCGTCGAAACCGCGGATGCGCAGGCTGTCGAAGCGAGTGTCGGCGCCGCTGCTGACGTTGGGAATGCCGCTCAGCGCGGTGCCCAGATCGTTGGTGCCGTAATCCACGATGTTCGAGGTTTTGATCGAGTCGATGGCTTGTGGAACGTAGCGCACCGGCGTGGCGGTGCGGGTCGCGGTGCTGGTTTCCTTCACACGCGGGTCATCGGCTTCAGCTTCGGCGCTGATCGACGTCTCGGGTAAAACGGTGGTGGCGGCGCAGGCAAAACCGGCAGAGAGAAATGCAGAAAGCCCAAGGGTGACGGGCGTGAGGCGAAAGGGGGCAGGCATCTGAAGCGCATCCGAAAGGGTGAAGTAATTCGAGGGTGCGAATGGTAATGCTTGCTATTTACTTCTGTTAATTATTCTTGAAAAGTACCGTGTTTTGATTATTTCTAATTGTGTCGAGATGACGACAGAGGGGTGGTGAGGCCATTCGACCGATTCATGAAACAGACTGAAAGCCATTCCGGCGTTTTTCAGAGACGGGTGGAGGATTAATCTGCCGGCATCTTATTTTGTCGGAGTTTTTCCCATGATCCTTCACTACATTTACGACCCGTTATGCGGCTGGTGCTACGGCGCAAAACCGCTGGTGCACGCCGCCCAGGCTGTGTTGCCAGTGATCGTCCACGGCGGCGGCATGATGACCGGCGCCAACCGCCAGACCGTCTCGCCACAACTGCGCAACTACGTGATGCCTCATGACCGGCGCATTGCCGAGTACACCGGTCAGCCGTTCGGCGAGGCGTATTTCGAAGGGTTGCTGCGCGATGAGACAGCGGTGTTCGATTCCGCACCGCCGATTGCCGCGGTGCTCGCAGCCGAGCAGATCGCCGGTCGCGGACTGGAGTTACTGGGGCGTTTGCAAAGTGCTCACTACGAAGAAGGTCGACGCATTGCCGATGAAGCTGTGTTGTTAGAACTCGCGATAGACATCGGTCTGGAACCTCAAGCATTCCAGGCTGCTTTCAAAGCAGCTGAAACCGATCGCCACATCAAGGACAGTCGAGCATTGCTTGCCGAAATCGGCGGCCAGGGTTTCCCGACCTTCGCCCTGAAACACAACGGCCAATTCACCCTGATCGATATCAGCCCGTGGCTCGGCAAGCCGCAAGCCTTCGCGGCATGGCTGAGTCAGTCGCTTCCCGCACAAGCGTCATCATTGGGGCTTCAAGCCTGTGGCCTGAACGGCTGCGCCGATTGACCTCGACAAGTGATTTCTTAGACGTTTTTCGCCTATTTACAGACGATTCATGAAATTGACACATCGTTAAGGGCGCGGCTAGGATTCGCCCCACGCCTGTGGCTAACCGCCATGACTCATAAAATAACAAAAAGGCCCGCCACGATTTCTTCGTGCGCGGGCCTTTTTGTTTGGGGTGAAAAAAGAGTGCGATAGCGCCGTTTCAGCCGTTCGACGCAGCGCGTATCAACCGATCATAAGGAAAAGAACAAAATGTTGAACACGCGAATCAGCCTGATCGCTCTGGGGATGTTGAGTGCTACACAGGTCATGGCTAACGACCAGGCCGAATCCAAGGGTTTTGTTGAAGACAGCAGCCTCAAAGTGCTGCTGCGCAATGCTTACATCAATCGCGACAAAAAAGACGGCAACGACGACCAGCGTGAATGGGGTCAGGCTGCCATCGGCACCTACACCTCGGGCTTCACCCAAGGTACCGTCGGCGTGGGCGTTGATGCCTTCGGTCTGTACGGCTTGCGTCTGGACCGTGGTAGCCACAGCGGTGGCCAAGGCATCGATTTTTTCAAGGAAGGCGACAGCGGTAACCCGGCCGGCGACCTGGCCAAAGCTGGTGGCGCGGTAAAATTCCGCCTGTCCAGCACCGTTCTGACGTACGGCGACCAGATGCCGGTCCTGCCGGTGTTGAGCCACGACAACGGGCGTCTGCTGCCGGAAAGCTACACCGGCACCCTGATCACCTCCAGGGAGATCAAAGGCCTGGAGCTGAACGCCGGTCGCTTCACCGCCGAATCGCGCAAAAGCGCTGAAGGCCATGACAGCGGCGGTTTGAAGTCGATCAACGTGTTAGGCGGTAGTTACCAGTTCACCGAACAGTTCAAGGCTGCGCTATACGCCTCCGACGTCGAAGACGTGTTGAAGAAGCAATACGTGAACGCCAACTACGTGTTCCCGATCGACAAGGATCAGTCCCTGACTCTGGACTTCAACGGCTACCGCACCAAGCTGGAAGATTCCTACGTCCGCGACAGCGATGCCACCGGCGACGACAACAAAATCTGGAGCCTGGCCGCCACATTCGCCACCGGCGCGCACTCGTTCACGCTCGCCCACCAGCGCAGCACCGGCGACAGCAACCTGGGCTACGCCTACGGCGGCTACCAGAAAGATCAAGGTCGCGTCGGCGACGGCGGCAACACTATCTACCTGGCGAACTCCTACTGGTCCGACTTCAACGCCGAAGACGAACGCAGCTGGCAGCTGGGCTACGGCCTCGACTTCAGCACCTTCGGTATTCCAGGCCTGAGCTACAACTTCGCTTACGTGCGCGGCGACAACATCACCACCTCCACCAGCGAAGGCGGTACCGAGCGCGAAATCTTCAACCAGTTCAAGTACGTCGTGCAAAGCGGCCCGGCCAAAGACCTGAGCGTGAAACTGCGCAGCTCGATCCTGCGTGTCTCGCAGAAATCGAGTGAGTACAACTCCAGCGGTAACGAAGTGCGTGTGTTCGTGGATTATCCGATCAACATTTTCTGATGATCGGTTGCACCATCGAGGCCTGATGCAAGGCTGAGAAAGGAAGCCCCGACTGGTTCGGGGTTTTTTTGTGGGCGCGATTTAGAGCTCAACGCCCTCAGCTATTTCCTGCGTTGAACCGGGACGGTTCTCGAGTAGGAAAGGGATAAGGCTGATATTCATGGCGAGCTCAAACAGTTGAAATACTGGGCGAGGAATCCAGCTGATGATCACGCTTCCTAAGCTTTGGAGCCGTCCATCACGCTGAAGTTGACCAAAAAGATCCCGCTCAACCACAATGCTCGAGGTAGCGCCAATGTAGCTACAAATTAACGATGAGGTTATTACCATGGGTGCATTGCTGAAAACCACAGACGTGCGTTGCCGCATTGATGAGGATTTGAAGGCGCAGGCTACTGAGGTCTTGAGTGCTTGCGGCCTGAGCATCAGTGATGCCATGCGTCTTTTTCTTCGTCAGGTTGTAGCCACTCAGGGCCTCCCGTTTGAGGTGCGCGTCCCTTCGGAGAAGACGGCCCGCGCCATGACGGAAGCACGAGATATTCGCCAGCGGTTCGACTCGATAGACGACATGCTGAGGGACGCTGATGGCGAAACCGGAAAAAAAGCAAAAGCGCGCTGAGCTGCCCAAACAGTGTGCGCAAACATCGGAATTCAAGAAGTCGTGGGAACGTTACAAGCGGGCCGGACGCCGCGACATGAATGAAGTCCGTCAGGTGATGGTCATGCTATTTCTGGGAGAGCCATTGCCAGCCGAGTATCTGGATCATGCGCTTACGGGGGATTGGGCTGGTTTTCGAGAGTGCCATATAGGCGGTGATTTTTTGATGATTTATGAGCACACCCGCTCCGATCTGATCACATTTGTTGATCTCGGAAGTCATTCCGAACTGTTCAAGTAGCGCCTTTCAACACAAGCCCCGACTGGTTCGGGGCTTTTTTCTGGGCGCTGCAAAGCTCTGGCTTGCGTCACCTGGCGATTCGAGCCGCCCGGCACAGCCCGGATTCTTCGCTACGAATGATCGAAACGATCATTTTAATGATTGATTTGCGCAAATTAAACCGAAGGTCTAAGATAAATTTGACTGAAACAATCAGTAAATGATCGGTTCAGTCAGTTCCGAGGTGATGCACGTCTTACCCAACAATTATAAAAGGAGACCCTCGTGGCCCAATTTCCTATCAAACGCACCATTGAGCGCATACCGGGTGGCATGATGATCGTGCCCCTGCTGATTGGCTCGCTGGTGGCAACCTTCCTGCCCGACACGCCAAAGTTTTTTGGCTCATTCACCAATGCACTGTTCACCGGGGCACTGCCGATCCTCGCCGTGTTCTACGTCTGCATGGGCGCGAGCATCAACATCAAGGCCACGCCTTACCTGCTCAAGAAGGGCGGTACGTTGCTCGCGACGAAAGTCGGCATCGCCGTCCTCATTGGTATTGTGCTTGGGCACTTCCTGGGCGAGCAGCCGATATCGTCAGGCCTCTTCGCCGGCATTTCCACGCTGGCAGTGGTCGCTGCGATGAACGACACCAACGGCGGCTTATATATGGCGTTGATGGGGCAGTACGGTCGCTCCGAAGACGTCGGCGCCTACTCGGTCATGTCGCTGGAGTCCGGTCCTTTTCTGACGATGGTCACTTTGGGTATCGCTGGCCTGTCGGCATTCCCCTGGCCGACGCTGGTGGGCAGCATCCTGCCACTGGCGCTCGGCATGCTGTTGGGCAATCTCGACCGTGACATGCGCGATTTTCTGGCCAAAGCCGTCCCGGTCATGATCCCGTTCTTCGCTCTGGCGCTCGGTGCCAGCCTGGACTTGCATAACGTCTGGCACGCCGGTTTGCTGGGGCTCGGCATGGGTGTTGCGGTTGTCGTGCTGACCGGCATCCCGCTGTTCTTCGCCGATCGTTTGACCGGCGGCACTGGCGTCGCCGGTGTTGCAGCAGCCACCACCGCCGGGAATGCCGCCGCCGTCCCTGCGCTGATCGCGGCAGCCAATCCGGTGTACGCCGAAGCAGCCAAGAGCGCGACCATTCTGGTGGCCGCCTGCGTCGTGGTCACCGCGATTCTCGCGCCGCCACTCACCGCCGCCATCGCCAAGCGCGTGCAGCAGCGCAACCCCGCCGTCATTCCCGAACCGGAGCCCGAACCTCAAAAGCAGGAGGCCTTGCGATGAGGATGTTGATCATCGCAGACGATCTGTCGGGCGCGGCGGATTGCGCCATTGGCTTTGCGAGCGCGGGGCTGCAAACGGTCGTGACACTCGACCCGCTGAATGACAAGGCTGATGCTCAGGTGATCGCCGCCGATACCGACACTCGGCGCCTCTCACCGGCGCGGGCCGCCGAGCGTACCGTCGCCGCCTTCAAGGCACTGCATCAACCCGGGCAGCGGCTGTACAAGAAAATCGATTCGACCTTGCGCGGCAACTGGGCGGCGGAAGTCGCTGCTCTGCAACCGTTGGCGGGCCTGGCCATTGTGGCTCCGGCATTTCCTGCTACAGGCCGTACGTTGCGCGGCGGTCGGGTGTTCGTGAACGGCCAGCCACTGGAAACCACCGATACCTGGAAACTGGAAAACGCCGACCGTCCGGCCGATGTTGAAGCGATGCTCGTCACAGCAGGCCTGACCACCGCGAAGCTTGACCTCGACACCTTGCGCGGTAATGAAGACGCGCTCGCCCGGCACATTGCCGAAGTCGCCCGCAGCGGCACGCAGGCGCTGATCGTCGATGCGCAAACCGAAGACGACTTGCTAACCCTCGCTCGCCTGACCGCGTCGATGGACCAGCCACTGTTCTGGATCGGTTCGGGTGGCCTTGCGCGGGAAATAGCCAGCCTTCCTGATTTCTCCGAAGTACGCTTCGCGGCCATCGAACCCGATGCCGTCGAAAAAAGTCAGGCCCCCATTCTGATACTCGTCGGCAGTCTCTCCGGCGTCTGCGAACGCCAGTGCGCGCTGCTCAAAGAGCGTGGCGGAGTCAGCGAATTGGTCGTCCCGCCTGAGGTCCTTCGCCAAGGCACAACCCATGGCGATTGGGCGATCTGGCAGGCGCGCATTGGCGAGCAGCTCGACGGCTGGAGCGACCTGCTGCTGCGCATCGGCCGCGATGAGGCGTTCGATCCCCAGGAGGGCGCGCAACTCTCGACCATGCTGGCTGTGCTGGTAGAGCCGCATTTCGCCAAGGTCGGCGGCCTGATCGCCACGGGCGGCGAGACGGCGCGGGCCATATTGACCACTGTCGGGATCGACAGCCTGCAATTGCTGACGGAAATCGAAGCTGGCGTCGCCTTCGCTCGCCCGACCGTTTCCCGGCAAGGCCATCGTCCCGCAATTGTTACCAAGGCGGGCGCGTTCGGCAGCGATCACGCGTTGTACGCGGCATGGCAACACCTGAGCGACAGCGCCGATCGCTCCCCGCCCAAACGCACACGAATCCAAGGACTCGAATGAACACTATGAGCAACTACCTCCCGATCATCGGCATCACCATGGGCGACGCCACGGGCGTCGGTCCGGAAATCATCGTCAAGAGCCTGACTCACGACGTCGTCTACCAACAATGCCGGCCGCTGGTCATCGGCGATGTCCGTCGTCTTGAGCAGGCCAATGTCATCGTCGGCGGCAGCGCCAAAGTGCGCCGCATCGAGGACGCCTCTCAGGCGTTGTACGAGGCCGGCACCATTGACTGCATCGACCTCGACCTGATCCCCGACGACCTGCCGTTCGGCGAGCTGTCGCCTATCGCTGGTGACGCTGCTTATCAATACATCGCCCGTGCCGTCGAGCTGGCACAAGCCAAACAGATTGATGCGATTTGCACCGCGCCGTTGAACAAGGAAGCGCTGCACGCCGGCGGCCACAAGTACCCCGGCCATACCGAAATGCTCGCGCACCTGACCAACGTCGACGAAGTGTCGATGATGCTGGTGGCGCCGCAGCTGCGGGTGATTCACGTCACGACCCACATCGGCATCATCGACGCGATCCGCAAGATCGAGCCGGGCCTGGTCCAGCGCACGATCGAGCGCGGCAACGCGACGCTGATCAAGGCCGGCATCGCCAAGCCGCGTATTGGCGTGTGCGGGATCAATCCCCATGCCGGTGAAAACGGTTTGTTCGGCTATGGCGAAGAAGAGGAAAAAATCATCCCTGCGGTGAAGCTTTTGCAGGAACGCGGCCTCGACGTGACGGGCCCACTGCCCGCCGACACGCTGTTCTTCCTTGCCGGACGCGGCGACTTCGATCTGGTGGTGGCGATGTATCACGACCAGGGCCATGGTCCGGTCAAAGTGCTGGGGCTTGAAGCGGGAGTGAACGTGACCGTCGGCCTGGACGTGATCCGTACGTCGGTCGACCACGGCACTGCTTTCGATATCGCCGGTAAGGGCATTGCTGATGAGCGCAGCCTGCTCGAAGCGCTGCGCCAGGGTGCGGAGCTTGCCACGCGACGGGGATGAGTCGCAGGGACGCTGTCGTGTAAGATCGACCACCGTCCACACAACGAGACCCGCCATGAAAGCATCCGAACGCCACCGCGCCATCCTCGATCTCGTGCGTATTGGCGATGCCAACGTCGAGCAATTGAGCGCGGCGCTCGGGGTCTCGGAGGCGACGGTGCGGCGCGACCTGACCATGCTCGCCAAACAGCGGCATCTGGTGCGCACCTACGGTGGCGCCACCGCGGTGGTTGGCGTGCATGAGCCGGAAGCTTCGCTGGAAGAGCGCAAGACCAGCCAGTGGGAGCAGAAAGACGCCATCGCCCAGGCGGCCGCGGCTCACGTCCAGGACGGCGATACCGTGCTGCTCGACGGCGGCACCACCTGCGCCGCACTGGCCCATCATCTGTGTTCGCGACAAGACGTGCATGTGGTCACCAACAACCTGCTGGCCGTGATGACCCTGGCCAATGCGCCGGGCGTGCGGTTGACCTTGATCGGAGGCGATCTGCGCGGTTCGAGCATGAGCACGTTGGGACCGTTGGCCGAGCTGACGTTGAGCCGGTTGAGTGTCGACAAGGCCTTCCTTGGTGCTGACGGCGTGGTTGCCGAGTTTGGTTTGTGTGAAGCGAGCGCGCAGCAGGCGTATCTGAAGGAATGCATCATCAAGCGTGCGGCGCAGATTGTTGTCCTCGCTGACACCGACAAACTCGGCCGTGCCCGGCAACAGCACTGGACTCCGATTGAGCGGGAATGGCGGTTGATAACCGGTGCTACGGCCGATGAAGCGGCACTTGCGCCGTTTCATGCGATCAAGCAAATCACCGTGGAAACCGTGATCGTCGATAAAGCTTAGGAAATCCATAAGCGAACAAAAATTTAAAATATATTCGGATCTGTACTACTCTGAAGGCATATCCCTTTGCCCGAAGGAGTCCTTCCAATGGCCACTTCATCCCCAGTCCGCACAGCTCCGCAAGAACTCGACACCCCGGAAGCCGGCCGCGTGGCGCTCAAGTTCTTCTTCAACCTGATGGAGCGTTGGGGCTGCACCGCCGAAGAACAGCGCACGCTGTTGGGCAAAGTCGGCAACACCACCTTCTATAAATACAAACATCTGCCGCCCAATGTGCGTCTCCCTCACGACACTCTGGAGCGCATCTCTTACCTGATGGGCATCCACAAAGCCCTGAGCATCATCTTCAGCAACAACCGCGACCGCGCCTACAAATGGGTCAGCAGTCCGAACACCGCCGCGCCGTTCAATGGTCAATCCGCGTTGAGCTACATGCTGGCCGGCCGGGTGGTGGACATCGCTGACGTGCGTCGCTACCTCGATGGCGTCCGCGGCTGATGGCCCCGGAAGTAGCGCTCCCCGAATGGAACCGTGCTTACCGGATGATCAACAGCGCGTTCCCCCCGATCACCCTGTTTGAAGACGTGCTCGACCCCGAAGACCTGCAAACCGCCTACGCCCTGGAAGCCCTGACCAACGACCGGTTGGTGCAAGAAGCCGGCGTGCTCTCCCGCGTGCTGCCCGAAGACCGAATCTCCGGCCCCGGCTCATCACCAGTCATGGCTGCGTTCACCCACATCGGCAAAACCAGCCGCTTCACCGACGGCACCTACGGCGTCTACTACGCCGCCAGCAGCCAGGCCGCCGCCATCGCCGAAACGAGCTATCACCAGGAACGCTTCCTGGCCGCGACCAACGAGCCCGACATCGAGTTGACCCTGCGCACCTATGTCAACAAAGTCGTCAAACCGATGCATGACGTTCGCCAACACTACCCCGAAATGCACAACCCGGATCCTGACGCTTACGGGCCGTCACAAGCGTTTGCCCGGCAATTGCGTGAAACCTTGTCGTGGGGGCTGCTTTACAACAGCGTCCGGCTGACTGGGCATGAATGTGTTGCTGCGTTTCGTCCGCCGGCCGTGTCTATTCCGAAGCAAGGCAAGCACATTCGTTATGTGTGGAGTGCGAGCAGCGGGAAGATTTCGTTTGTGTTTGAGGTCAGCGAAGTGTGAGCCGGAAACTGAAAAGCCCCGATTGATTCGTAAATCCCCTCGCCACAGGTTCTTGCTCGACTGGAGACTGTCTTAGGTGAACAGCATTGCGATTTGATTCGGGGCTTTTTACGCGTGCGGCTTGGGTCTACGTGGAATGGGCTGTCGAAGAATTGAACTGCCATTAACGTCTCGATCCTTTGAATTATCTAAAATTTGCGATAAATGCAGGCTAGTCGATTGATCGTTTTTGATGCAAACGTATTGTCTGTCCGAAACATAACTCATTACACCAAGTAACTAATGATGTTCCCACCCCCACCTTTATCCCCACCAACCAACCCCCTACATTGAGCTCCAACGCCGACCCATTCATTCCGAAGGGAAGGTCACTGGAGATTCCTCATGCCTTTCGTAAGCGTACGCATTACCCGCGATGGCGTTACCTCTGAGCAGAAAGCTCAGGTGATCGCCGAAATCACTGAAACCCTGGAACGCGTCCTCAACAAGGATCCGCACCTGACCCATATCGTGATCGAAGAAGTCGACACCGATAACTGGGGTTACGCCGGCATCACCACCACCCAGTACCGTAAGCAGCTGGCTGAGGCGGAGGGGCAGTCATGACCGCGTCGGTCTCCATCGATTTCATCTCCGACGTGGTGTGCCCGTGGTGCGCGTTGGGCGCGACGGCGCTGGAGCAGGCCATCGAAAACGTGGCCGGTGAAGTGTCGGTCGAGCTGACCTACAAGCCCTTCGAGTTGAATCCGGACATGCCGGCAGTCGGCGAAAAAGCGGTTGAGCATTTAATGCGCAAGTATGGACGCAGCGCCAAAGACGTCGCCGCCGGCAAAGCGATGCAGATCGCTCGCGGTGAGGCCATTGGCTTCAAGTTCGATTTAGAGAAGCGCAGCCACTTCTACAACACGTTTGATGCTCACCGGTTGTTGATGTGGGCGTTGCAGGAAGGGCGGCAGGTCGCACTGAAGAAGATCCTGCTGCGCGCTTACTTCACCGACGGCCAGAACCCGAGCGATCGCGAGACGCTGGTTGGTCTGGCTGCTGAAGCGGGACTGGATGCGGCGGCTGCTCAAGAGATGTTGGCGTCCGCAGCGTTCGCCAAGGAAGTGCGTGAGCTTGAAGAGTTTTACCGCCAGCGCGGCATCAATTCAGTTCCGGCCCTGGTGCTGAACGGTCGTCACCTGGTGTCCGGTTCGCAGTCGGTCGAGTACTACGAACAGATGTTGAGACAAATGGCGAAGGCCCCCGCCGAAGCCTGATTACTTACTTTTTCAAACCATCATTTATTAGTTGAGGTTCATCATGAGCAATTCGAAGAAAGTCATCGTTATTACTGGCGCCTCCCAAGGTCTCGGCGCAGGCATGGTCAAGGCGTTCCGTGACCTGGATTACAAAGTTGTCGCCACTTCGCGTTCGATCAAACCGTCCACCGACCCGGACATCCTCACCGTGGCGGGCGACATCGGCAACCCGGAAGTCGCCCAGCAAGTCATCCGTGAAGCCATCGCACGTTTCGGCCGCATCGACACCCTGGTCAACAACGCCGGGATCTTCGTTGCCAAGCCGTTCACTGCCTACACCCCGGAAGACTACGCCGCCGTGTTGTCGGTAAACCTGAATGGTTTCTTCTACATCACCCAACTCGCGATCACCGAGATGGAAAAACAAGGCAGCGGCCACGTCGTCAACATCACCACCAGCCTCGTGGACCACGCCATCGACGGCGTGCCATCGGTACTGGCGTCGTTGACCAAAGGTGGCCTGAACGCGGCGACCAAATCCCTGGCCATCGAATACGCCAAACGCGGGATTCGGGTGAACGCGGTCAGCCCCGGCATCATCAAGACGCCAATGCACGGCGAAGAAACCCATGAAGCGCTGGGCAATCTGCACCCGGTCGGGCACATGGGCGAGATCAGCGACATTGCTCAGGCGGTCGTGTATCTGGACAGCGCCAACTTTGTCACGGGTGAAATCCTGCACGTTGATGGTGGGCAGAGCGCGGGGCACTAAGACCTGCTTTTCCAAACGCCAGAAACAACAAAGCCCTCGTATTTCTACGAGGGCTTTGTTTTGTATGGTGCCGGCACCAGGAGTCGAACCCGGGACCTACTGATTACAAGTCAGTTGCTCTACCAACTGAGCTATACCGGCGTGTTGGGCGACGATTATAGCGATTGGGTTGGTTCTGTAAACCCCTGAATTCAGACTATTTTTGCGCGGGTGTCAGGCCAGCCTCGCGGACGCTTCTGCGAGGCTGGCCTGTGAGGCATTACACGCCGTTTTTAACCGCGTTGATCAGGTCCTGACTCAACACCTGCGCGGGCGCCACTTGCACGCTTTGCGTGTAGAACGGCGGCAGGTTTTGGGCCAGTGTCGATAACGCTTGGGCGGTTGTGTTGCCGGGCAGCAGCACATATTGCAGGTTGGACGGATAGCTTTGTGGCACGGGGCCTTCCATGGTCGAGCCGTAAGCGCCGAAGGTCATCACGGCCTGCGGTGTGGTGGGATCGGGTGCATAGAGGAAGACGAAGGTGCCGTACTTTGGATGCGTCAGGTATTGCTCGGCCTGGGCGCGAACCGCCGGGTCGGGGTCGTTCATCAGGGTCCAGCGCATGACCGCGTAGTTGCGGGTGGTTTCCATGAACGCTGTACGAATCGGCGACTGGTTCTCGACGCCACCCAGGCACACCAGCAGGTTGCCGAACGGATCGATGAGGGCTACCGAGTTGAACACCGGGCTGTGCTGTGCGGTTTGTAACAGTGGTGGGGCGAGTTCTGCGCCGGGATCACGTGGGTTGGCCGATTGCACGGTCAGCGCAAACGGGCTGAGCGCAGTCAGTGCCTGGCGGACTTTGCTGTCGGCCGGGAGGTTTGCCGGGTTTTGCAATTGATCCGGCGGCAGACCGCTGTTGTTGCTGGCCTCGCGCACGGTGTTGACGCTGGCGGAGAAGATCGAGCTGCAGAGGCAGTACGCCGCCGAGTTGATGGTCTGGCCGCTGAATACCGGGCTGGTCGAACCTTGATAAGCCCGGCTGACAGGCGCTGCAATCGCGTAATAACCCCAGGTGTCCTGCGCCTGTTGGCGGATCTGCGGTGGCAGCGACGGAAAGGTGAACTGGCTGTTGTAGTTGATGCCTGCGTAGTCATCGATCGCACTGACGGCGACGTTAAATCCTGCAGTCAGCAGCGAACCGGCGCACATGGCGCACGGGTCCAGCGTGGTGACGACAGTCAACTGATTGGGCGGTGGCAGGTTCAATGGCGCGACGTTTTCGTAGTACCAGTCCACCAATTGCCGCTCGCCGTGGGCGGTCGGGTCATGAGGTAGAAAGTATGTGGTGCCACTGCCGGGGAAAGGCATCAGCACGTTGTTGTGCAGCGCGGCGATGACTTCGCCCGTTGCGTTGTTGATGATGGCGCCGCCCACCGCGAAGGTTTGCTGCAGCGCAGCATCAATGGCTTGGTTGGCGACGGTATCGACGGCTTCCTGTGCACTGTTCAATGTGCTCATGTTTTTCCCAGCTCCTTGCTGTTTAAGCGCCAGGAGAATCTGGCGTTTGGCAAAGATAGTTGAGGTTTCGCAGGTCGTTATGTTGTTTTGCCTTAATGCTTATGCACAACGGGATCTGTACCGCACCTCCTTAGAGGCAAATTTGCGGAGCCGTTCTCATTTGATCGCAAATACCTGTTTTTCCGCTTTTTTTATAGGTGTACGAAAATTGAACAGTTGTGTTTCAGCTCCGAAACAATCGTATTTATTGGATCCACGATAATTTCATCCCCAGAGTTATCCACAGGATGAGGTGCTTTAAGGACGCTCAGCCAGGATCAGGAAATTACGCGGTGTAAGTGGGGTTTCGCAGAAGGTTCCGAGGCGAACCGCATACCCTTGTTCGGAAAGGAAAAGGGCTCGATCAAGTACCAGCCACAGCTCCAATGGGCGTCGGAAAAGTCCGCGCAACAGCTCGAGATTGCGCACTTCGGCCAATCGCTGCCAACCGGCGGCTTTGAGTGCTGACCAATCCTGCGGGCCGATTGTGGATAACTCTTTAAGCGCGGCTAAATGATGGCAGTAATCAGCGAAGGATTTATCCAGCCAGGCGCTGGGGAGGGAAGGGGTGGGCAGGTATTCGTCAATGCCCCGCAGTTGCCGCTGGAGCAGGTCGAAGGCCAGGCGTCGGGCCATGGAGGTGTCACGCTGACGTCGGACGCGAGCGCCAGCGGTGACGGTTTCGCTCATCGGTAGCGAAAGATCTTCGAGGGATAGCTGTAGGTCGGAGTGCTTGGCCGACAAGGAAAGCGGCTGATACTCGCTCAGACTGATCCGGTTATAGCAGCAAGGCGCGATGGCCAGTTGTTTGCAGCCAGACGCACTGGCGAGCTGGATCAGCCGCACATGCAGATCACCGCAGGCGTGCAGCGCTACGGGCGTGTAGTCAGCCTTCAAGAAAGAGGCGGCATCCGCAGCGAGTACATCTTGCTCGACATGCAGTGCGTGCAATTGATGACGCTGGCTGAGTGCCTGACCGCTGGCGACCAGCGCCGGGTCGTATTCCAGGCAGGTCAGTTGTTGTCCGGATTGCAGCAGACGTCGACCCAAGTGGCCTTTGCCCGAGCACCAGTCCAGCCAATGGCTCGGCGCGTCAGCAAATTGCAAACGACTGGCGAAGGCTTCGATCTGCTGCCACTTGCGTCCCGGCACATCGACATTCAGCCGATGGCCAGCTGCTTCGAGTGCATGAGCTGGCAATTCACCTACAGCGCTCAGCTCAAGGGAAAACGCCGCCAGTGAAGCGAATGGCTCCGGCGCCTCCAGAAGAGCAGGTTGGTTATGAGCATTTTCCGCATCGTCCAATGACCTGCCGCGTAGCCATACAGACAACTCAGGGTAGGACGCTTCCCAGGGAAGCTGCAGATGAGTAAACGGCCGAGGCTTCCACAGTGCCTGATGCTCGATCAGAAAAGCATCCAGCGCCGTGAAGCGGGCGAGTAAGGCCTCGCCCGTCAGCACCTGAGAATCAACGCCCTTGGCAGGCATCGACGCGCAACCAGCGCTCCAACTGACGGAACGCCTGCACCAGTACAAACGACATCAATAGATAGAACACACCGGCAGTAAAGAACATGTCCACCGTCAGGTAGTTGCGGGCAATGATGGTGCGCGCCATGCCGGTGAGTTCCAGCAGGGTGACGGTGCTTGCCAGAGAACTGGCCTTGAGCATCAGGATCACTTCGTTGCTGTAGGCAGGCAGGCCGATCCGTGCCGCTCGCGGCAGGATGATGTAAAACAGCGCCTTGGCCTTGGACATGCCCAAGGCGCGTGCCGCTTCGATCTCACCGGGCGGAATCGCCTGGATCGCGCCGCGCAGGATCTCCGCAATGTAAGCTGCCGTGTGCAACGTCATGGTGGCCGTGGCGCACCAGAATGGACTTCGCAGGTAAGGCCACAGGACGCTGTCGCGCACCACGTCGAACTGCGCCAGGCCGTAATAGACCAGGAACAACTGAACCAACAGCGGTGTGCCGCGAAAGAAAAAGATGTAGGCGTAGGGAAACGCGCGAACGTACCAAAGCTTGGACGAGCGCGCGATGCCCAATGGGATGGCCAGCAGCAGGCCGAGAATCACGGCGATGCCCACCAGCTCCAGCGTCAGGGTGGCGCCCTGGATGAACTTCGGCAGCCATTTGTAGATGACTTCCCATTCCATTACGTCGTCCTCACAAAGCCGCGGGCAGCGCGTTGTTCCAGAAAATGCATGCCAACCATGGCCAGTATTGTCAGGCCCAGATACATGAAGGCCGCGACCATGAAGAACGTAAATGGATGCTTGGCGAAGGTTACGGCGTTCTGTGCGTGACGCATGATTTCTTCCAGGCCGATCACGGACACCAGCGCCGTGTCTTTCATCAGGACCATGAACAGGTTGCCCAGGCCCGGCAGGGCGATGCGCCACATCTGCGGCATGATCAATCGGGTGAAGATACGGAACTTCGACAGGCCCAGGGCCACGCCGGCTTCACGGTGACCCTTTGGAATCGCCAGAATCGCACCACGAAACACTTCCGTGGCGTAGGCGCCGAAGCACAGCCCCAGCGCAATCACGCCAGCGGCGAAGGCATTGAGTTCGAGGTCGGGGTTGCCGAAGAACTCGCCCAGGGCACGCATCAGGTTGACCGTGCCGAAGTAGATCAACAGCACCCAGAGCAATTCAGGGATGCCGCGAACCAGTGTTGAATAAGTGCCGCCAAGCCATTGCAGTGGCTTGTACGGGGAAGTTTTGGCCAAGGCGCCGAGCAGACCGAGCACCAGCCCCAGGCACAAGGCCGAGAGTGCCAGTTTCACAGTCATCAGCGCGCCAGCGGCGAGCGCCGGGCCGAATCCGTAGAGATCGATAGTCATGGATTTCTTTTCAAATTGCGGCAGGCAATGCCAGGGACTGGCGCCGTCAAATAACGGCGCCGGCCCGGCAGGTCAGGATCAATAGATGCTGAACGGGAAGTACTTGTCGTTGATCTTTTTGTAGGTGCCATCAGCGACGATTTCTTTCAGTGCGGTGTTCAGCTTCGTACGAATCTCATCGCCTTTACGTACAGCGATACCGATCTTGTCGCTTTCTTCCACCGGGTCGCCCTTGAACTCGTAGGACCGGCCGGCGTCGCTTTTCAGCCACTCGTAGTTGACGTATTTGTCCGCGAGGATGCCGTCCAGACGACCGGAAGTCAGGTCGAGGTAGGCGTTTTCCTGGGTGTCGTAGAGTTTGATTTCAACGCCTTCCATGTTGTCTTCCAGCCAGGTGCCAGCGAGGGTCGCACGTTGTGCACCGATCACTTTGCCTTGCAGGGAAGCCTTGTCGGTTTTGAAGTCGACGTCTTTCTTGGCGATGAATTGCAGCTTGTTGGAGTAGTACGGGTCGGTGAAGTCCACCGCTTGCTTGCGCTCGTCGGTGATCGACATCGAGGAGATCAGGAAGTCGAATTTCTTGGCGTTCAGGGCCGGAATGATGCCGTCCCAGTCGGACGTGACCACGGTGCACTCGACTTTCATCTTGGCGCACAGGGCATCGCCGATTTCTTTGTCGAAGCCGACGACATTGCCACTGGCATCTTTGTTGTTGAACGGCGGGTAGGCCGCTTCGATGCCCATCTTCAAGGTCTCGGCGGCGGCACCGGCGCTGAAGGCCAGGGTGACGGCAGCAGCCAGGAAGATTTTTTTGTAGTTCTGCATGCGGGTAGCTCCGTTAGCGGTTGCTGGACATGAATTGTTTGCAGCGCGCCGAAAGCGGGTTTTCGAACACCTGCTGTGGCGATCCTTGCTCTTCTACCAGGCCCTGGTGGAGGAACACCACCTCGCTGGACACCTGACGGGCGAAGCCCATTTCATGGGTGACCAGCAGCATGGTGCGGCCTTCTTCGGCCAATGCGCGGATGACATTAAGTACTTCCTGGACCATTTCCGGGTCAAGGGCGGAGGTCGGTTCGTCGAACAGGATCACCTTGGGCTGCATTGCCAGCGTACGGGCAATGGCCGCGCGTTGTTGCTGACCGCCGGAGAGTTGCGCCGGGTAAGCGTGGCGCTTGTCAGCGATGCCGACCTTGGCCAGCAAGGCTTCGGCGACTTCAATGGCTTCGGCTTTGCTCTGGCCGAGTACGCGACGCGGGGCTTCGATGATGTTGTCGAGCACGCTCATGTGCGGCCAGAGATTAAAGTTTTGAAACACAAAACCGATCTCGCTGCGCAGGCGGTTGATCTGCTTGCCGTCGGCTGCGACCAGTTCGCCGTTCTTGGCGGCTTTAAGCTTGAGTTCTTCGCCGGCCACCAGGATCTGGCCCTGATGCGGGTTTTCCAACAGATTGATGCAACGAAGGAAGGTGGACTTGCCGGAACCGGAAGAACCCAGGATCGAGATCACGTCGCCGTCGCGGGCGGTCAGCGAGATGCCTTTGAGCACCTCAAGCTGTCCGTAGCGTTTGTGCAAGTTGCGGATTTCAAGCGCGGGCGTGGCCTCAGCCATGTGCGTTCCTCATAAGTATTTCGCTCCTGCTATTGGCGGCCTTCCTGGCGAGGCGGCCAAGCTAGCATAGCGTCTGAATGGCAGCCAACAGCGCTATGGGCGGTAAACGGGTGACCTGTGGCAGGTTGTCGCATCGGTACAGCAGACTGTCGCGCTGCTATCAACCGAACAGCCGTTTGAACCTGCTTTTAAATACAAAACAGCTACGGGTCCCGTAAAAAAGGGCGCGATGTTGCCAGCTTTGGCGGGGTGTTGGAAGCGCTAACCGGCCAAACGTTCCTGAGCCGCACTTTTATTGTGCGTCGCTATATTTTTGGGTGTGTTTCTGGTGCGCCGCTTCGTTCCTAAAGTGGGTGGCAGGGTAACGCTCTGGCGAATTGCCATTAATCTCAATGACTTGCGATGACTGTCCGGTCCGGCGGAGAGCCCCATGTCTGGGTGTTCTGTAACATTTTGGCGCAATTATTGCGTGCAGAATACGGAACGCCCCGTTGGTTTCTTTTTACGAGAAGGAACGCCACGCCGGGTGGACGCAATCGCTTTTCCTTACAAAGGTAGTTTCAATGAGCAGTACCCCAAGCTCCAATGGCCTCGAACAGGGTCTCAAACCGCGACATGTGACCATGCTGTCGATTGCCGGGGTAATCGGCGCCGGCTTGTTCGTCGGCTCGGGTCACGCCATCGCCGCCGCAGGCCCGGCCGTGCTGTTGGCGTATGCTGCCGCCGGTATGCTGGTGGTGCTGGTGATGCGCATGCTCGGCGAAATGGCCGTGGCTTCGCCGGACACAGGCTCCTTCTCGACGTATGCCGATCGCGCGATCGGTCACTGGGCCGGTTTCACCATCGGCTGGCTCTACTGGTGGTTCTGGGTGTTGGTGATTCCGCTGGAAGCCAACGCCGCCGCGACCATCCTGCACGCCTGGTTCCCGAATGTGGCCATCTGGGCCTTCACTTTGGTCATCACCTTGCTGTTGACGGTGACCAACCTGTTCAGCGTGAAGAACTACGGTGAATTCGAATTCTGGTTCGCCCTGGTCAAAGTCATCGCGATCATCGGATTCATTGGTCTTGGCATCCTGGCGATCTTCGGCTTCCTGCCGACCAGCCAGGTCAGCGGTGTTTCGCACCTGTTTGACACCCAAGGCTTCCTGCCAAACGGCATGGGCGCAGTGTTGGGCGCGATCCTGACCACCATGTTTTCCTTCATGGGCACCGAGATCGTGACCATTGCGGCCGCGGAATCGAAGAACCCTGGTCAGCAAATCTCCAAGGCAACCAACTCGGTGATCTGGCGGATTGGCTTGTTCTACCTTGTATCGATCTTCATCGTTGTGGCCCTGGTACCTTGGAACGACCCGGTACTGGCAGCCGTCGGCTCCTACCAGACCGTGCTTGAGCGCATGGGCATCCCGAATGCCAAGCTGATCGTCGACATCGTGGTGCTGGTTGCTGTGACCAGTTGCCTGAACTCGGCGCTGTACACCGCCTCACGCATGATGTTCTCCCTGGGCAAACGCGGTGATGCACCGGCCGTTTCCCAGCGCACCAACAAGAGCGGCACGCCGTACTGGGCCGTCATGTTGTCCACCGGCGCTGCGTTCATCGCGGTTTTCGCCAACTACGTGGCCCCGGCCGCCGTGTTCGAATTCCTGCTGGCCAGCTCCGGCGCTATCGCGCTGCTTGTGTACCTGGTGATCGCCATCTCGCAATTGCGTATGCGCAAGCAGCGCATGGCGCGCGGTGAAAAAATCGCTTTCAGCATGTGGCTGTTCCCGGCCCTGACCTACGCGGTGATCATCTTCATCGTTGCGGCCCTGACCATCATGCTGTTCCAGGAAGCGCATCGCGTGGAGATCCTCGCGACCGGTCTCCTGAGTTTGCTGGTGGTGGCTGCCGGTTTGTTTGTGGCTCGTCGTCGCAAGCTGCAGAAGATGGGTGCGGTGGTGCTTAACTGATTCGTGCCGCATAACGCAAAACGGCCGCTGTCAGTGATGACAAGCGGCCGTTTTTGTTTCTGTCGGTTGTACTGGCTCAATCGGGGTGAACCCAATCTTCTACGCGTAGCCCTGGCACCCGTTCAAATTCTCGTAGGTTGTTGGTGACCACTATGAATCCGCGTGAACGTGCGTGGCCGGCAATCATGTGGTCGTAGGGCCCGATAGGCGTTCCAGCCTTAGCCAGCTCGGATCGAATCATTCCAGTATGCGCGGCCGCTTCATTGTCGAAAGGCAAGACCTCAAGGCGTGCCACAAAACCCTCGATCACTGCGAGGTTCTTTTCTGGTGCCGCCGATTTTTCGGCGCTGTAGAACAACTCCATCAACGTGACGGCACTGATGCATAGCTGCCCGTTATGACGGTTGAAAGCTTCTCGTACGATTTGCGGTTTGTTCTTGATGGTGAAGATGCAGATGTTGGTATCGAGCATGTATTTGATCATCAGAACGACTCACGTTCCTGATCGGCGGGTTGATCACGATCGGTCATGAAATCTGCACTCACGCCATCCCCGTCGAACCAGCTGTCCCATGTTTCATCTGCGGGAGTGATGATGCGAGCTCTGCCGATGGCAACTACGTTGACTCGTTTCACGTCGCTTGGCATCGCAACAGCTTTGGGGAGACGGACAGCCTGGCTTCGATTGCTCATGAAAAGGGTGGTCTGTTCCATTTTGGCCTCCTGCGGTTTTGTAGGTGCTGTGAGTCCAAAGAATAGGTTTCTCAAGGGATATGTCAATGGGATATACGCGGTCGCTGACGAGGGGTCATGTCAAATCGTTTTGGGTTATTGGCTTCTCAAACAAAAACGGCCGCTGTCAGTGATGACAAGCGGCCGTTTTGGTTTCTGGGGCGAGTGTTTACTCAGCCTTTTCTTCCTGCGCATCCAGCGACTCGCGATAGCTGTCGAGCGCCGTGCCGAAGTCGGTGATGAACTGCGGGTCTGTCAGCCAGGCCTGGGCGGTGTCGCGGTCCATGCCGTCGGCCCACATGCGGTAATCGATCAGCATGTCGGCGGCCAGGTGAGTGGCGGCCATGGCTTCGTTGTCGGCGTTTTCCATGTCCAGCAGTTCTGGATGGTCGCTGATGATTTCGGCGAGGTTCGACAGCAGGGTCAGCAGCATGTCGTTGCGGCTGGTGGCTTCCGCGTCACGCATTTTGCTGAACATTGCCAGGGTGTATTCCGGGATCGGCTCGCCGATTTCTTCCAGATCATCGTCCAGTGCGGCGGGTTTTCTGCCGTGTATGTTGATTTGCTTGGCTTTGATCTTGGCGCGTTTGGCGCGTTTCTGTTGCTTGTTCAAAGAGGCCATGGGAACTCAGTTCGGTTTCTGTTGGTTTTGGGTCGCGATAGCTTCGGAAGCTGCCACGTAATCAATCTGGAAGGCCGGGGATTCGATCCAGGCCAGGGCACTGGCTTCGTCCGCTTCGGTGGACCATTGGCGGTACTCGATCAGCGCAGCGATGATGAAGTCTGTCGCTGTTTCTTCGCCTTCCTGCACCAGCACCAACGCGAGCAGCGGATGTTCAAGGAAGGCCCTGCACATGGCTTGTTGGCTGATCTTTTGCGCGTCGATCATTTCTTTGAACAGCTCGGTCAGGTCCACCGATTCGAAGTCGATGCGATCGTCGTTCGGGTCCAGCTCGACCGGCGCGGCGGCCCGTTGGGTGCGGTTCTGCTTGGCCTTGGCTTTGGCGCGCGTGGCGCGTTTGTTTTGCTTGTTGGCGGATGCCATGGGCGTTGTTCCGTATTCCGTTGAGTGGGCACATCAGTCAGTTGCGTGGCACTAGCCGCCCAGGTGTGTCGGGGGCCAGTTTGCCGGTCTGCAACCAGGACAATGCAATGGGCCATAGTGTGGCTTGGTATGGGCTACGAAAAAAGGCGAAATGTCCGACTTCTTGTTCGCCGATGTCTGCGGGGGTGATTCGCAGATGGCTGTTTGTTGCTCCGGTGAAGTAACTGAGCAGGCGTTCGATGGCCGGAATCGTACCGTAAGGATCGTCGCTGATGCTGATGGCCAGGTTTTGTGCGGTGACGGATGAGAAGGGCAGTCGCCCGGATTTTGCGTGAAGGACGCGACCGCTGGGGCGTTTCTCGTAGTGCGCAGTAGGCATGCTCCAGTCGCGAACCACGCCGGCGGGGGTGTCCTCTAGCCAGCCGAGACGTTTGCCGGGGAAGTAGCCGCAAAGCAATGTCATCAACGGCATCACCAGATGCCACTTGCCGAACATCCGCCAGCGATGGGCGGGCGCGTAATCGCGCCAGTAAGCGAATTGCGCACCGACGGTCACCAGGCGTCGAATCATATGCCCGGAAGCTCCCAGGCCCGCTGCACAGCCTCCAAAGCTGTGGCCTACAACATCGATGGGTTGCCCGGGAAATTCACGCTGAGCGCGCTTGAGCATCGCCTCAAAGTCCAGCGCGCCCCAATCTGACCATGATGCCCGAAGCCCTTTCAGCGACGCGGGTCGCGATTCGCCGATGCCACGGTAGTCGTAAGTGATCACATCGAAGCCGTTGGCGTACAGGTAATCGGCGAAGCGTGAGTAGTGGCGACAGCGGACTGAGGTGGCGGCGTTGATGATGACCGCAGGACGGGTCGAGTCTTGATTCGCATGCCGCCAGGTGAAGCCGCCAAGGATGAAACCGTCGGCGGCGGGTTCCTTGAAAGAGTCACCAGGTGTGCCGGTGGGTAACGGCAATTCAAGTTGCGACGGGGCCAGTGAGGGCATGTCCTGAAAATTCATCGGCTTTGAACCTTTGCGGTAAGCCAGTCACCATAGTCTTCACGCCGTTTATGAACAATCCACCCGTGCTTGTCGGGGCCTTTGCTTGAGTAACCGCTCCTCAAGCACCGCCCACTCCCGATCCAGTTCTGTGCGAAGTTCCTCCTCGCTCGGCAGTACCAGTCTGTAGGTACTGGCGAACAGTTGTTCGTTGCCTTGCAGCACTGAATAGCGCACCACCGATTCATCTTTTTGCGCGCAGAGAATGAGGCCGACGGTGGGGCCATCCTCCGGTCCGCGCTTGAGGTCGTCGTACATGCGCACGTACATGTCCATCTGGCCGACATCCTGGTGGGTCAGTACGCCGCGCTTGAGGTCGAAGATGACGAAGCACTTGAGCAGGTAGTTGTAGAACACCAGGTCGATGTAGAAGTCTTTGCTCTCGGTACTGATGCGTTGCTGGCGAGCGATGAAGGCGAAGCCTTTGCCCAATTCGAGCAGGAAGCCCTGGAGTTGATTGATCAATGCTTGTTCAAGTTCACTTTCCTGGATCAAGCCCGCATTGGGCAGGCCGAGAAACTCCAGTAGCACTGGGTCCCGGATGAAATCCCGAGGGCTGGCGTTCATTTGCTGGATGTTGGTGGCGGCTTCCTGTTTGACAGCAGCCCGGTCGCGGCTCGCCAGCAAGCGTTCGTAATAGAGGGTATTGATCTGGCGCTCGAGGGCGCGACTTGACCAGTTCTGCAGGGCTGATTCGTTCATGTACCAGTGGCGAGCGTTGTCGTTGTCGACTCGTAGCAGTCTGCGGTAGTGGGTCCAGCTCAATTCGGAACGCACTGCGTTCCAAATTGGAAAGGTCTGATAAAAGTCCCGCATGTATCGCAGGTTGCGCTCGTCAAAACCTTTCCCAAACTTCGACGTCAGTACTTTCGCCAGCGTCGATAGCAACTGCTTGCCATACACCGCCCGCCGAGCGCCTTCCTGCTCGAACTCCACAATATGCCGTCCAATCTGCCAACAGGTTTGCACCTGTACGGTATCGACCGCTCGCAGCACCTTCTGCCGCGCTTCGCGGATCAATTCGCCAAAATTGCCGAGCAGTGAAGTGATCTGTGGATCTTGAGTGTTACCGGGTTTGAGGGAGGTCATGACATTTTCCGCAGCTGAAGGAAACAGGCGGAAGAGGATGGCAAGAGAGTGATAGCCCGCGATGCCGGGCACGGCTGGTAAATCGGAAGGAAAGTCCGACTGGTTTTGCGGGATCACGCCGACGGCAATCCACGTTTGAGGAATACAACGTGTAGTCCGATTCGCAGTGAACCCAAGTACTAATCAATCTAAAACTTGAGCATTCAGCGAGAAATCTAAAAGGAGTAACGATTGGGTTCTATAGAACCCGGGAGTCGCCATCATGAAATGCGTCCATTCACTCGTATTGCCACTTGCTGCCATCGGTGCGTTGATGTTCCCGGCCGTCCTGCCGCATGGCGCCAGCCTCGATCCCATTGACAGCACAGGCGTGCAAGTTCAGCCGCAGCAACAAAACGGGATTTCTTACCTGTCCGGTGGTATCGGCGAGGATGAGGCAAAAGCCATTCAGCAGGCCAAGGGCTACAACTTGCACATGACTTTCTCTATCGGGGTTGAAAACAAATACGTTCCCGATGTGGATGTGGTCATTCAGAAAGAACCAGGGCAGACGGTGCTGACGCTGAGTCAGGCTGGCCCGCTGGTGTACGTTCAACTACCTACCGGCAAGTACACCGTGGTGGCGACGCGTAGTGGTGAGGCGAAGCATGACACTGCGGATGTAGGAAGCGGCACGGCCCGTAATCTGGTTTTCCACTGGAGTGGTGAAGAATAAATGGATGAGGTATTTAAGTTGATCAGCCTTCCTTTGCCATTACACTCCCGCGCCTCATAAAGCGCGTTGGAAGGGATGCTGAACTTGAAAGGGATTTTGCGTATGGGGTCTGTCGTGAGCCTTGTATTGATGCTGGCGGGTTGCGGAACAATGATCGGCCGAATGAATGGCGCGTCGGAAGAGAATTACTACAAGGGTGTTGATGGCGACCTGCACTTGCTTGGCGCAAGGGGGGGCGGTAGCAGCGGAATGCCGGCGGCTGTTATTTGTTACTTCATGATCGTCTGCCCGCTTATCACGGTGGTGTCGCTGCCGGTGGATGCAGCGCTGGACACCGTGTTGTTGCCAGTGGATTACGTCAACACGCTATGACGCTTGCTAAAGCCTGAAGCGAAGGTTCATCAGCCAAAAAAGGCGACTCGGCTTTCGTGATGCGGCGGCGGATGGGCCGGGGGATGCGAGTTTTCTTCTGGCTCATGGCGTTTGTTGCCTATTCCGTAAGAGAAGCTCGGCTGCCATCAAAATTGAAGGCAATAAGCGCTGATCAGCGCAGACCGTATTCATAACGAAGCCAATGAGTTGATGACCGCAACGCGCAAAGGATTGCTTTCTACGCTCAGCAGCTTGATGGCCAAGGCGCAGCAGACGACGATCAACATGGGTTTAATCAACCGTGGACCGACCCGAACGGCAGCTCGTGCACCCAATTGAGCACCGATGAAGGCCGCTAAAGCCATGGCTATGGCAATCGGCCAGATAATCACACCTTTGGTAATGAAGACCGACAGCGAACCCAGGTTGCATGAGGCGTTAGCAAGTTTGGTAAAACTCATGGCCCGCATCATGCCCAAGCCGCAAAGAAGTACAAACGCGACAATAAAGAAAGAGCCTACACCGGGGCCAAATATACCGTCGTAAAAGCCCAGGATCGGCGCCACGGTAAACGAAAAAAGCAGAATACCGATTCTCTTGCGTCGATCTTCATTGGCCAGCTTTGGAGAGAACGCAAAATAGACGGCTACCAGAATCAACATGATAGGCACGCAAACTTCTAGATATTGCTTATCAATAGAGCTGACCAGCAAGGCACCACTGGCACCGCCAATAAATCCGCAGAAAACCAGGAAACGACCTTC
The DNA here is from genome assembly GCF_054897865.1 of Pseudomonas sp. LS2P72. Classification (NCBI taxonomy): domain Bacteria; kingdom Pseudomonadati; phylum Pseudomonadota; class Gammaproteobacteria; order Pseudomonadales; family Pseudomonadaceae; genus Pseudomonas; species Pseudomonas sp. LS2P72. The sequence continues at coordinate 219,893 of NZ_CM142708.1, read as the reverse complement.
GCGCCACTCGATCAATCCTTTGCGAGCAAAGGTAATAGTTGCCGAAATAGTTGCCGACGCGGCCTGAAACTTGTTCGTTGCAATTGCACTGATCGGATCTACGCCCGCCAGAAATAAAGCAGGCAAGGTGATCAAGCCGCCACCACCGGCAATCGCATCAAAAAAACCGGCGCAAAAAGCGACGAGCGCCAACATGCCAATGACATCCCAAGACATTACATTCCCTCTTTTTCGATATTGGCCAGTCATCAAATGACGGGTTGTTCAACGGCCTGAATACTTGAAAAATCAGCCCTGTAGCAGCAACGGGTTCTCTGAAATAACGAGAGGGGAAGAAAATTTTGAAAGTCCGAAAATGCGAACCAGGACTCGTCTGTTGTCTTTGATGACATCGCGACAGTGCAAAGCCCGGATGTTATTGATAGCCATGGCCGACTCCTGGGTCAGCGTGTATTCAACCGGGGTTGCTTCGTCCACACCCCGGCAAAGGGCGGTGTAAGCCGTTTTGACAAAGGTCGAGGCGTTGTCATTGACCGAAAAGCGATAGGAGTTAAAGCGAGCTGCGAACCCGACCTTGTCGTCGAACTCCAGAATCGAAACATTGCGGCCATCTTCCCCTTTGCCACTGACAAAGGAGTCGCTACGAGTGAAATGGAAGTTTTCCGTGGTCAGCGCGAGGCAGTTGGTGACGCCAATTTTTTCAAGTATGGAAGGTAGTGGAATGATCCGCGTAGGTTCCAGGCTCGGGTTCCACAAGGCGGAAAGTATGAGCGACGACGGAGAGGGCGAGTGCCCGTCTTTCGCGTTCACGGCGCACCAGTAAGGCGCCTCGGTATGCGGGCCAAGTGCGAGGCCGGAATGGGAGCTCAGTTCTTTGATTTCCGGCTCGGCATTGATTTTGATCAGCCCGCCACCCTTGAAGTTGGCCACCAATCGAACCAGTTTTCCTTCGTTGTCCATGTCATAGGCAAAGGCACTGTTATCCACCAGTTTCAACAAGATCTGATTACGGGCGGCCAGGCAAAGGACGTCGTATCGATTTTCCAGGAATATCAGGTCTGGCAGTTCATTTGGAGGGCTGACATCGGTGATTTTTTGCAGACCTTCAAAGATCAACACGGAAACAAGGCCGTCGGAGTAGGCGTTCAGCAGTTCGCATTGGTCTTTCGAAAACGAGGACTTTAATTCGGTGGTTGCCAGAGCGGCTTTGGACTTGGCTCCTGATGCCTGTGGCCCGCCGATGGCGGCCAGTTCTTCGGCGAACTTGTGAAGCAATGTTGACTGCCGAGTATCAAAGCTGAAAGTTCTGATTTCTTGTTCAGTAAGCTCAGCGGTTTCGATGTCCGGTTTAACAGCGTCAATCATTGTCTACATCCTTGTTGTGTATCTGCTCCCGTTTATGCGGCAGCTCCTGTTCCGATTCTGCCCAATCCGATGATCAGCGTATGTCATCCATTTCCGTTAAAGCATACGGAGCGTTCCGACAGGCCCGAGAGACTATCAAGAAGGGCCGATCACCAATGTCTGAAACGTTTGTCGGGACTCGGCCTCGGCAAGCGTTACAGGCGCGTGCTGGCGTCGACAGGGGGTGGGGAACTGATGCTTCGTCCGGCGCTTCGATAGTGGCTGGAAGAGTGCCTCATCAAATCCCGGACATAAAAAAACCCTGAATCTTGCGATTCAGGGTTTTCGGTATTTGGTGCCCAGAGACGGAATCGAACCGCCGACACGGGGATTTTCAATCCCCTGCTCTACCGACTGAGCTATCTGGGCAACGGGGCGCATTAAACTGGTTTTTCAGGGGGTCGTCAAGAAAGTTTTCAAAAAAATTTTAATTATTACCGTCGCTTACGTTCCGACCCTCGAAAATGCGGGATTATTCAGCCGGCGGAACGTAGCCGTCAGCCTTGGCGTATTCCTCGCCGGAAAAGAACTTGTCCATCTCGCCTTGAAGATATTTGCGGTCTTCGGCGTTCATCATGTTCAGGCGTTTTTCGTTGATCAGCAGAGTCTGGTGCTTTTGCCAGTCTGCCCAGGCTTTGGCCGAGACGTGGTCAAAAATGTCCTGACCTTTTGCGCCTGGAAATGGAGCGCGCTCCAGGGCGGGCAATTCTTCTTTGTACTTGCGGCACATGATGGTGCGGGTCATGACGACTCTCCTGCGTTCAATACGGCGGCCGCGCGTTCGAGCAAGGTTTTGACCGGGGCGGCAAGGCCCAGGCGCGGCGGGGTGGCGAGGTTATACCAGAGCCAGTCGGCCTCGGCCACGTGATGGCCGGCCTCCTGGACCTGAACCAGCCAGGGTTCGATGGACAACTGAAAATGACTGAAGGTGTGTACCAGGCTCGGCAGCGCCTGTTGGCTGCCCAGCTCCAGCGAATGCTGCGAAGCCAGATGTTGCAGGTCGTCGAGGTCGTCGAGTTCCGGCAGGCTCCATAACCCACCCCACAAGCCCGTGGAAGGGCGACGGTAAAGCAGAATCGCGCCGTCACTGTTGGCGAGCATCGGCATCAGCGTGCGCTTCTGTGGCACGGTTTTACGCGGTTTGGGGATCGGGTAGCGCGTCTCCAGGCCAAGCATGTGCGCTTCGCAGCCCTTTTCGAGCGGGCAGAGCAGGCAGCTCGGCTTGCTACGGGTGCAAAGCGTGGCGCCCAGATCCATCATCGCCTGGGTGTAGGCATTGACCCGATCATGCGGTGTGAAGCGCTCAGCGTTCGCCCACAGCTGTTTGGCGACCTTTGGCTCGCCCGGATAGCCCTCTTGCGCGGTAAAGCGCGCCAGCACCCGTTTGACGTTGCCGTCGAGGATCGGCGCCCGCAGGCCCATGCTCAGGCTGGCGATGGCGCCCGCTGTGGACAGGCCGATGCCCGGTAGATCAACCAGCTTCTCCACATCGCGGGGAAACTCGCTGCCGTATTTGGCGACAACGATCTTCGCGGTCTTCTGCAGATTGCGTGCGCGGGTGTAGTAACCGAGGCCGGTCCACAGGTGCAGGACTTCGTCTTCCGGCGCGGCGGCCAAGGCTTCGACCGTTGGCAACGAGGCCATGAAGCGGTCGAAGTAGTTCAGCACGGTGCTGACCTGGGTCTGCTGCAACATGATTTCCGAGACCCACACCCGATATGGGGTGATGCCTTGTTGCCAAGGCAAGTCGTGGCGGCCGTGACGGTCGTACCAGTCCAGCACCGCCGATGAAAACTGCTCGGCTCTCATCGCTTGAACAGCCCCTTCAACGCGTCTTTCAGTTCCGGGCTGACTTTGTCGCCAAGCTTCTCGTCGATTTTTTCACCGATCCGTTCGCCGGCCAGTTTGCTCGCGACCTGGCCCATGCGTTCGTTATCGAGGCGGCAAGCCTTGGCGCCCAGTTCCAGCGGGCCACGGCAGCGCAGCGGCCACTCGATGCCGACGAACTTCTCGCCGACCTGGCAGGCCGGGTCCGGCATGTCGCTCTTGTCGCCTTCGACGATAACGCCCACGCGGTAATCCATACCCAGCACCCGCAGATCGACATCGCCATCGCCCTTGACGGTCATGCCCGGGATGCGCACTTTCAGGTCCGGGTTGCTGGCCACGCCGTTACGGAAGGTCAGGTTGCCTTTGAGCTCCTGGAACGGTGTGTCCTTGCCCCGTGGCTCGCCGTTGAGGGATTTACGGTTCAGGGTGGCGATGCCTTTGCACAGCTGTTGCTCGAGGTTGGCATTGAGCAGCACGCCGTTGTTGATGATGAAACTGGCGTTGCCGTTGAGGGTTTCGATCAGCGCTTTCTGGCTGTTGCCGCTGCCGGTCAGGTTGCTGTTGAGCGTCACCAGGCCTTTGACCGGTGGATTTTTACCCTGGCTTTCGAGGATTTTTTCCACCGGTACTTTGGTGATGCTCGACTGCATGTTCAGCGCTGGCACTTGTTGGCGCACGTCGAGCGTACCTTTGGCGTCGAAGTTGCCGTCGTACAGGTCGCCGCGAAGACTTTCGAGTGTCAGCAGACCGCCCTGGCCTGTGGCTTTGAGCGCAGCGTTCTGGATCGGCAATTTATCGAGCGTCAACTGACCGAAGGTCAGGTCAGCGTCCACGTCGAGTTTGCTCAGGCGTTCCACCGGCAGCAGGCGCTCGTTGCTCCACGCTTCTTTGGTCGGTGCTTGCGGCAGCGGTGTGCTGCCCGCGCCAGCCAATGCATCGGCTTCGGTGCTGGCCACTTCGGCCTTACGCACTTGCGTCGCGCTACTGGCTTCGGCGGATTTTGGTGGCAGATAACGGTCGACGTTGAAGGTGTCGGCCTTGAGGTTCGCCCGCAGCGATTGTTTGGCGAAGTCCTCGACGGCGATGCGGCCGCTGAAGGTGCTGTCGTCGACTTTCAGGTTGATGTTGTCGAGCACCACGCTGGTTGGCGTGCCGGCAAGGCGGCTGACCAGTTCGACTTTGCTCAGGCTACCTTCAGCCATCGCCGGAAGCTTCTGGCCGATGCTGTCGACGAATTTCGCCAGATCGAACTGGGCAATCGACAGGCCGCCGCTGATTTGCGGGGTTTTGTCGAGGTCGTTGACCTTCAGTTCACCCAATGCGCGCAGTTGGTTGGCAGAGATCTTGATGCCAGTCCATTCGGCGACGTTCGCGGCTTTATCGAGCAGTAACTGACCCTGAGCAGCGAAGGTCATGGTTTTGCCTTGCAATGGATCGCCAGACACTTCGCCGGAGAGTTTCATGTCTTCGAGTTTGTAGCGCTGCAGTGCGCGCTCGAAACGCAACTCGCCATTGAGCTCGGTACGCACACGCAAAACCGGCTGGTTGGTGCCCAGGAACGCGGTGAGTTTGACCGGGATATTCGTGGAGTCATGCACCGGCCCGGTACTCAGCTGGATGCTTTCGGCGCTGAATTGCTTGCCGGTTTTCTCGTCGCTGTATTCAACGCGGGCGTTGTTGACGGTCAGGCTGTCGATGTCCAGGCGAATCGGCTGGGCCGGTTTTTCCGCTTGGGCGGTGGTCTCGGTCGCGGGTTCGCCAGTGGTCGCGGGCGGCGTAGTCGGAGTGGCCGACGCCGGTGCCTTGCCGATGTCTTGCCAGTTGCCGTGGCCATCCTTGTCGCGGGTCAGGCGCAGGTTCAGGCCCTCGACGCGCACATCGCTCATCTGCACTTCACGGCGCAGCAGCGGCAGTACGCGAACCGAAAGGCCGAGCATCTGCAAATCAGCGAACGGTTCGGCGGGTTTGGCCAGGGTCGCGACACTGGCTTCGTGCAATTCCAGGCCCAACCACGGGAACAGGCTCCAGCCGATATCGCCATTGAGCGTCAGCTCGATGTGGGCCTTGTCGCGGGCTATCTGGCGAATCTCGTCTTTATAGTCGTTGGGATCAAAGAGGTGGGTCAGGGCAAAGCCCAACGCCACAATGATCAGCAACAGCCCGAGAAGTACCAGACCCAGGATTTTGCCGAACGCTTTCATGGGCGAGTCCTTGTAGTTAATCGAATTCGAAATTTAGCCGGGGAGTATAGCGCTCCGTAGCGGACGACCGGTCAGCGATCACGTCGGCAACTCATCCAGCGGCATTTTCAGTTTGGCCGCCAACGCTTGTGCCTCCAGATGTCCGGCAGGCGCCAGCAAGCGCAATGTCGCACCCGCTTGCGACGCCATTTTCTGCGCTTCGTTCACCAGGCGCTCGGCCACGCCACGCCGACGGGTAATTTTTCGTACGCAAAGTTGGGACAGATGCCAGACATCCGAATGCCGTTGCAGACGTGCCGCGCCTAACAGTCGATCGTTGAAGCGGCCAGCGATCAGCGAACCGTCCAGCAGGCAGGCTTCGATCAGCTGCAAATCTCCGGCAAACGGGGCAAACAGCCAGTCCGGTGCATCGCGGTAGATCTTCTGCAGATCTTGCTGATCCTGATAAGTGGCTTCGTTTAGCGGCTCGACAATGATCGGCATGAGGGCTCCTTCAGTGGTACGAGAACTGATGACATACAAAAGGTGATATCACTTTGATTTTTCTGTCACGTACAGATGGTAACCTCTGCCGGTTCGTCCGTCCTTCTGCGACGTGATGTCGCATCAAAATGGAGCCTCACCTCAAAAACAGTCATGCGTGCGCATAAAGGCTGGGGGTGAGGAGCGCTGACGAACCATTCTAATAATTGGGGGATACACAATGACCACGAGCATCACGGCGGACGGCTTCAAAGCCGACCAGCCCGCGTTCCTGTCCAAGGAACGCATCATCGCCAAGCCCGGTTTCAACCGTTGGCTGGTACCACCGGCCGCCCTGGCCATCCACCTTTGCATCGGCATGGCCTACGGCTTTTCGGTGTTCTGGTTGCCACTGTCCAAAGCCCTGGGCGTGACCAAGGCAGTGGCCTGCGCGCCGGACATGAGCTTCATCTCGCAAGTCTTCTCGTCCCAATGTGACTGGCCGATCTCGATGCTCGGCTGGATCTACACCCTGTTCTTCATCTTCCTGGGTTGCTCGGCCGCTATCTGGGGTGGCTGGCTGGAACACGCCGGACCACGCAAGGCTGGCGTTGTATCGGCACTGTGCTGGTGTGGCGGTCTGCTGATTTCTGCGCTGGGGGTCTATACCCACCAGATATGGCTGATGTGGATCGGCTCCGGGGTCATCGGCGGTATCGGCCTGGGCCTGGGTTACATCTCGCCCGTGTCGACCCTGATCAAGTGGTTCCCGGACAAGCGCGGCATGGCGACCGGTATGGCGATCATGGGTTTCGGTGGTGGCGCGATGGTCGGTGCTCCGCTGGCCGCAGCCTTGATGGGCCACTTCGCTTCGGCAGAGAGCGTCGGCGTATGGCAGAGCTTCCTGGTGATGGCCGCGATCTACTTCGTGTTCATGATCGGTGGCGCACTGTCCTACCGCGTTCCGCCAACCGGCTGGAAGCCTGAAGGCTGGACTGCTCCGGCGAAGAAAGCTTCCAACGCGATGATCACCCACCGTCACGTCCACGTGAATGTGGCGTGGAAAACCCCGCAATTCCGTCTGGTGTGGCTGGTGCTGTGCCTGAACGTTTCGGCGGGTATCGGCATCCTCGGGATGGCGTCGCCGCTGTTGCAGGAAGTATTCGGCGGCAAATTGATCGGTGTGGACCTGCCATTCGGTCAACTGGACGCTGGGCAACTGGCCTCGATCGCGGCGATTGCTGCCGGTTTTACCGGTTTGCTGAGCCTGTTCAATATCGGTGGCCGGTTCTTCTGGGCCTCGTTCTCGGATTACCTGGGCCGCAAAAACACCTATTTCGTGTTCTTCGCGCTTGGTTTTGCCCTGTACGCGTTGATCCCGAACCTTGGTCACCTGGGCAACGTTGCGCTGTTTGTGGCTGCGTTCTGCATCATCCTGTCGATGTACGGCGGTGGTTTTGCGACGGTGCCTGCGTATCTCGCGGACCTGTTCGGTACGCAAATGGTCGGCGCGATCCACGGTCGTCTGCTGACGGCGTGGGCGGCGGCGGGCGTGTTGGGTCCGGTATTGGTGAACTACCTGCGTGAGTATCAGTTGAGTATCGGCGTTGAACGCGCCGCGGCTTACGACATCACCCTATACATCCTCGCAGGCCTGCTGGTGCTGGGTTTCATCTGCAACCTGCTGGTGCGTCCGGTGGCTGACAAGTACTTCATGACCGACGCTGAACTGGCCGCCGAGCAGGCGCTTGGCCACGACAAAGGTGCTGACAGCAGCACCGTATTGGAGTGGAAAGCGGATGCGGGCACCAAGCCTTTGGCAGTGGCTGCGTGGCTGGTGGTGGGTATTCCGTTGGCGTGGGGTGTTTGGGTGACCCTGCAGAAAACTGCTGTCCTCTTCCACTAAGTTCAGTTAAACGCATCATCCCTTGTGGGAGTGAGCCTGCTCCGGGCGGCGCTCCGACGATAGCGGTCTGACAGTCGACAGAGATGTTGAGTGTGATGGCCTCTTCGTCGGAGCGCCGCCCGGAGCCGGCTCGCCCACATTTGATTATGTCGTCATCAAATCCGCTTGTATGGACATGTCTATCCCCGACAGCATGGGGTTCAGTCCGTCAGTCATATCACCTCCCGTGTTTCTGTTTCGCGCCCGCGCCCCTATAATGGCTGCCTTTTTCGCCCAATGATTTTGCGGAGCTGGTGATGGCCGAACGTAAGGCGTCAGTCGAGCGCGACACTCTGGAAACCCAGATCAAAGCCTCGATCAACCTGGATGGCACCGGAAAGGCCCGATTTGATATCGGTGTTCCTTTTCTTGAGCACATGCTGGACCAGATCGCCCGTCACGGGCTGATCGACCTGGATATTGTCAGCAAGGGCGACCTGCATATCGACGACCACCACACCGTGGAAGACGTCGGTATCACTTTGGGTCAGGCCTTCGCCAAAGCCATCGGCGACAAGAAAGGCATCCGTCGCTACGGCCACGCCTACGTGCCGCTCGATGAAGCGCTGTCGCGTGTGGTGATCGACTTCTCCGGCCGCCCTGGCCTGCAGATGCACGTTCCCTACACCCGTGCCACCGTTGGCGGCTTCGACGTTGACCTGTTCCAGGAATTCTTCCAGGGCTTCGTCAACCACGCGCTCGTCAGCCTGCACATCGACAACCTGCGCGGCACCAACACTCACCACCAGATCGAAACCGTGTTCAAGGCTTTCGGCCGCGCCCTGCGCATGGCGGTAGAGCTGGATGACCGCATGGCCGGTCAGATGCCATCGACCAAAGGCGTTCTGTAATGCAGACGGTCGCGGTTATCGATTACGGCATGGGCAACCTGCACTCGGTGGCCAAGGCCCTCGAGCACGTCGGTGCCGGCAAGGTCCTGATCACCAGCGATGCCGATGTGATTCGCGAAGCCGACCGGGTGGTATTCCCCGGCGTCGGCGCGATTCGCGACTGCATGGCGGAGATCCGTCGCCTGGGCTTCGATTCGCTGGTGCGTGAAGTGAGCCAGGACCGTCCGTTCCTCGGCATCTGCGTCGGCATGCAAGCCTTGCTCGACAGCAGTGAAGAGAACGACGGCGTCGACTGCATCGGCCTGTTCCCGGGCGCGGTGAAGTTCTTCGGCAAAGACCTGCACGAAGACGGCGAACACCTGAAAGTCCCGCACATGGGCTGGAACGAAGTGAAGCAGACGGTCACACATCCGCTGTGGCACAACATTCCGGACCTGGCGCGTTTCTACTTCGTGCACAGCTACTACATCGCTGCCGGCAACCCGCGGCAAGTGGTGGGTGGCGGTCACTACGGTGTCGATTTCGCCGCCGCGCTGGCCGATGGCTCGCGTTTCGCCGTGCAGTTCCACCCGGAGAAAAGCCATACCCATGGCCTGCAATTGCTGCAGAACTTCGCCGCGTGGGATGGTCGCTGGTAAATGGCCGTCAAGAAGAAGCCGCCGATCCTGACCCTCACTCCTGAACAGGAGAACGAGGCCAATCACAAGATCAAGCGCTTTATGGAAGATCGCTTCGAACTGGACCTTGGTTCGTTCGAAGCGGCTGAAATCCTTGAGCTGTTTACCCGTGAAATTGCGCCGCACTATTACAACAGGGCGATTTTCGATGTGCAGACGCACCTCAAAGAGAGGTTCGAAAGCATCGAAAGCGACTTGTGGGCGCTCGAGAAAAACTGATTTTCGAGCGAAGCTGAACAATCGAATTTGAAGGTTTGCCAGATGCTGATTATTCCCGCTATCGATCTTAAAGACGGTGCCTGTGTTCGTCTGCGCCAGGGCCGCATGGAAGATTCCACGGTGTTCTCCGATGACCCGGTGAGCATGGCTGCCAAGTGGGTGGAGGGCGGTTGCCGTCGTCTGCATCTGGTCGACCTGAACGGCGCTTTCGAAGGCCAGCCGGTCAACGGCGAAGTGGTCACCGCCATCGCCAAGCGCTACCCGAACCTGCCGATCCAGATCGGCGGCGGTATCCGCTCCCTGGAAACCATTGAACACTACGTGAAAGCGGGCGTGAGCTACGTAATCATTGGCACCAAAGCCGTGAAAGATCCGGCCTTCGTCGCCGAAGCCTGCCGCGCGTTCCCGGGCAAGGTGATCGTCGGTCTGGATGCCAAAGACGGTTTTGTCGCCACTGACGGCTGGGCTGAAATCAGCACCATTCAGGTGATCGACCTGGCCAAGCAGTTCGAAGCTGATGGCGTGTCCGCGATCGTTTATACCGACATCGCCAAAGACGGCATGATGCAGGGCTGCAACGTTTCGTACACCGCCGCCCTGGCCGCCGCGACGAAGATCCCGGTCATCGCTTCCGGTGGCATCCACAACCTCGGTGACATCAAGTCGCTGCTCGACGCGAAAGCGCCAGGCATCATCGGCGCGATCACCGGTCGAGCGATCTACGAAGGCACTCTCGATGTCGCTGAAGCGCAAGCTTTCTGCGATTCGTACAAAGGCTGAGGACTGACCATGGCGCTGGCCAAACGCATCATCCCTTGCCTGGACGTGGACAACGGTCGGGTCGTCAAAGGTGTGAAGTTCGAGAACATCCGCGACGCCGGTGATCCGGTGGAAATCGCCCGTCGCTACGACGAGCAGGGTGCCGACGAGATTACTTTTCTCGACATCACCGCCAGCGTCGATGGCCGCGATACCACGCTGCATACCGTCGAGCGCATGGCCAGCCAGGTGTTCATCCCGCTGACCGTGGGCGGCGGTGTGCGTACCGTGCAGGACATTCGCAATCTGCTGAATGCTGGCGCGGACAAGGTTTCGATCAACACCGCTGCGGTGTTCAACCCGGAATTTGTTGGCGAGGCTGCTCAGCATTTCGGTTCGCAGTGCATTGTCGTCGCCATCGACGCCAAGAAGGTTTCACTGCCGGGCGAAACCCCGCGCTGGGAGATTTTCACCCACGGTGGTCGCAAGCCAACCGGTCTCGACGCTGTTGAATGGGCGAAGAAGATGGAAGGCCTGGGCGCCGGCGAAATCCTGCTGACCAGCATGGACCAGGACGGCATGAAAAACGGCTTCGACCTGGGCGTCACGCGTGCCATCAGCGATGCACTGGGCATTCCGGTGATTGCTTCGGGCGGCGTCGGCAACCTGCAGCATTTGGCCGACGGCATCATCGAAGGCCACGCCAGTGCGGTATTGGCGGCGAGTATTTTCCACTTCGGCGAATACACCGTGCAGGAAGCCAAGGCTTACATGGCTCATCGCGGCATCGTGATGCGCTAAACAAACCGATACAGGCCAGTGGACATCATGGCGGGCTCAGGGCACTCTTGGGTACGCCATGGATCTCGGTAGCCAGACATGCTTAAACGCCTTCTTCTTGTTCTCGCCAGCGCTTCTCTATTGCTCGTCAATGGAGCGCATGCCGCAGAAAATCCCGACACCGGTCTGGTGTTGCTGACTGAAAATTTCCCCCCTTACAACATGGCGAAGAACGGCAAGAACTTCGCTCAGGACGAGAACATCAATGGCATCGCGGTGGACATCGTCCGCGAGATGTTCAAGCGCGCCGAAGTCACCTACAGCCTGACGTTGCGTTTCCCTTGGGAGCGAATCTACAAGCTCGCCCTGGAGAAGCCCGGCTACGGCGTATTTGTGATGGCGCGGTTGCCGGACCGCGAAAAGCTCTTCAAATGGGTCGGCCCCATCGGCCCCGATGACTGGATCATGCTGGCCAAGGCCGATAGCAAGATCAGCCTTGAGTCGCTGGAGCAGGCGCGCAAATACAAGATCGGCGCCTACAAGGGCGATGCGATTGCCGAGACGCTGGCCAAGCAAGGACTGAAACCGATCGTTGTGCTGCGCGATCAGGACAACGCGAAGAAGCTGGTCAATGGCCAGATCGACCTTTGGGCGACGGGTGATCCTGCCGGCCGTTACCTCGCTCGGCAGGATGGTGTGACCGGGCTCAAGACCGTGCTGCGATTTAACAGCGCCGAGCTGTATCTGGCATTGAACAAGGATGTGCCGGATGACGTCGTGGCCAAGCTGCAAGCCGCGCTGGATCAGCTACGCAAGGAAGGCGTGGTGGACGACATCATGGCGAAGTACCTGTAACCATCACTTCGATACCACCTGAGACGGAGCGGCCGGCGTCGCGCTCAAGTACACGGCACTTGTAAACACGTTATTCAGCATCGCCCTTGTCAGCTGCTGTTCCCCTGAGGCGACGCCGATAATGCACAGTGCATATGCGCCGCTTTGTGGCCCGATTTCACTATTGATGTAAGCCTCTTCAGTGCTGATGGCGGCACTGTAATTGTCGGAAGCTTTGCAGTCCCTGGCGTTACGGACCGTTTTGTAGCGATAGAAGGGCGCCTCGAGGGAAAACCTGAAGTCCCACGTAGGCAATACGATCTGCTCATCCGGGTTTTGCGTTCTATCAACGGATGACTTGAGCTTCCAGGGCTCCGTGACAGTCAGTTCGACTGGCTCCAACGAACAGTTCGCCCCATCGCTGGTGAAGACACCGTCAATAAAGCAGTTGTGTAGAAAGTTGGCAGAGTAGCTGTAGTTGAAACGTGCAGCTGTACAGGACGTCGAGTGTTCACAGCCCGGCGGCGCTGGTGTATTGCGCGAGCTCACGACTTTACTGACGATGCCGGTGATTTCATTGGTGCGGCGGTCCAGCATCGGGCTACCGGAGCTGCCAGGGCGAAGGTCGCAGCTGTTTTTCATGGCCAAAGGGAACACCCCGGGGTGATCAATGAACGTTCCGGCGGTTTGTTCCGCGCAGGCGCTCAATCGAAGCCCTTGTTCGGTGAAGCCGCCCGGCGCACCAATGTTAAGCGCATCATGACTCTCGTTGGTTTGATGGGACGCCAGCTTGAGCGGGTTGACCCCGGCCTGTATCAGCGACGCCAACGTTGCGTCGACCTCCAGTACAGCAAGATCGGTCCCGACCAGACTGCTCCATCGGGCAGTCCGGATGGCGTATTGGCGCTTACGCTGTGGCGTGTCATGAAAGTAGTGGAAGGTGACGCTGGCTTGCAAAGGCAGATTGGTCCGCGCCGAACCATACTGAAACAACACGCAATGACCGCTGGTGAGCAGGTAAGCAGGGCCGGTGGCTCGGCCTTGCCTGTTTCGCGTATCCAGTAAAGCGGCGCCGCAGGTCGCGCCCGATTGGAGACTGAGTAGTCCCACGCCGCTCCAGATTTCATAAAGATGTTCGCTGTTTTGCAGTGCCCTTGACGGTGAGTCGTTGACGGCGCCTTCGCCCAGGTCGCGGGCCTGCACTGCGGAAATAGCCAGCAGACCAATCAGGCCAGCGAAGCAAAAGAAGCTGTGGTATTTCATGTCCATTCCTTGGTGATGAAATTCAGGGTGAGTCCTATCCTGACACGCATCATTTGCCCAGAGAGATAGATAGTTATCGCTTCGAATGCGCTGCTGAAGCCGCGTGGATCAGTTACGCAATAACGGCTTCATGGCGCGGTATCTGTGACCGTTGTCGGGGCTTGCACCAGGACTGTGTGTACCTCGGAAGTATTAAAATTCCTGTCCTCGATGTAACTGCAAAACGACAGCGGAAGAAATTCCAGTGGAATAAGAAGACTATTATCTGTTTGTTCATACTTCCTGCGATCTATATCACCGCAATTATGTTCGCCAAGGTTGTTATCGTAGAATCGAGTCCACATGGAACGGGAAGACTTTTCGAACCATTCGACAGAAACATATTTCTCTGAGTATTTAAAAGTGACAGTTGGTTCAGGTAATGTGGCGACAGTCGGTTCGGTTAGCCGGGCAGACAGTATTTGGGTGTTTCTGCGTAATCCGACGCTAGGTCGTTGCTTGGCTGACTCGACACCCACCAGGCAAAGATAATACAAACCTTCCTCTCGACCGATCTCTGCATCAATTTTTGCATTGGCTGTGCTGATCGGGCGGCTATAGTGATCAGGCAAATAACAAGCGTGTGCGTCGCGTACTGTTTTAAAGCGATAGAAAGCGGTGCTCATCGAAAACTCGACATCCCAGGCAGGTGCTTGATCATTGTGGTCGACGGGTTTTCTATGAAGTGTGATGTCAGCGTTTCTTTTGGATTTGAAGTTGAAGTTCGGGTTTGTTGTGCAAGTTTTGGCGTCCGTATTAAAGCGTCCGTTGGTGAAGCAGTAAGAAAGATAGTCAACAGGAAAACTGTGGCTTGCCTGATCAGGCAAGATGGATTTTTTCTGATTATTTCCACAAAGTGCGTGCCAGAAACATAACTCATCCGTTGAGATACCATAAGTCGTTCCGGACAATACACCGATAATTTCTCCTGTCGCCGCATCAAGAACGGGAGACCCTGAAGAGCCTGATGCAATACCCTTGCAGTCGTGCTTCTGGTAATCGGTGTGGACGGCCAAGTGCTTGATCAATGTGGTGTTGGTTGGCTCCAGGGTACAGGTTGACAGCCTGAGGCCGGCGGCGATTCCAGGTGCGCCAAGGACTTGAATCGGGCGCGGTTTTACGGGTGCTTTAGACGCTAGCTTGAGTGGTGTAATTCCGTCTTTCAGTAGTGTTTCCAGGGAGTCGGTCAGTTCCAGGATAGCGACATCAGAACTGGCGAGACTATCCCAATTTACCTTGTGGATGTCGTAACGTTTGGCGCCTTCCATCGTATCGTGGAAAAAGTTGAATTGTACCTGGCCGCTGTATGGAGTATCGGCTGCTGTACCGGAGATGATTGAAGCGCAGTGCGCATTGGTCAATAGGTAAGCAGGGCCTGTTGAGATACCCATTGCGTCACGAGTATCAAGCAAACTTGCCGTGCAATTGCGGTAGCCATCCTTGAATGTACCTCCAATGCCGTTCCAGTGAGTATATTGTCCGTCAGCATTACTTAGCAGGGCGGGCTCCAGTGGCTCGGGAACAGTGTAGGCGCAAGAGGCCAGGGAGAAGGTGAGCGTTATTAGGGGGATAGTTGTACGTATCATAGATTTGTAATTCATAACCGATCCTTGGTTGTGAACGTGGATGTTAATAAAGTTGGATGTTGCCGTGGTGCGAAAGAAGTGTAATTGAAGTGGAGGGGTGTTAGTTATTGATGTGTATCCGATTGTGAGGCAGTGGCGAGTTGAGAGTGATTTATCGGCGCTGATAAAGTTTGAAATCAACTAACTAACTGCAATGAAACTACCGGGTTTGCGGAAGTCGGTAATTACCGTCCTTCCCATGCGCGGCAGTTGCACGATTGCCGCGCACACTGATCATCTGTTTGATGTCGATCCAGTCAATGCCCTGAGCCTTGAGCTTGGGCAGTTCACGTTCAAGCACCGCCAATGTCTGCGGATACGGATGCCCGATCATCACCGCGGAACCCTGCTTGCGCGCCAGGCTGATAGCCGTCTGTAGCTGAGTGAAGATCGCGGCTTCAGTGGGCTCATCATCCAGGAATACATCCCGCGAAGCGCTCGCCAGACCAATCTTCTGCGCCTCGGCGGCCGCCACGGTTTGCGCGCTGGTGCGGCTGTCGACAAAGAACTTGTGTCGGCGCTGCAAGTCCGCCATCAGCCAGGCCATGGCCGGTTGCTGAACGGTCATGCGGCTGCCCATGTGGTTGTTGATGCCAGCGGTGTAGGGCACGACCTTGAATGCTGCGTTCAGGCGTTTCTCGAGCTCGCTGATGGGCAAGTCGGGGTGCCAGGCAAACGGACCGGTGGCCGGGTCCATGGGCATGTGCAGGATGACAATCTTGCCGGCGCGATGGGCTTCGCGGGCGAATTCGGTGGCGTGGGGTGTGTCGGGCATGATCGCCGCGGTTACGGGCCCGGGCAGGGCCAGCACGCGGCGATCCTGGGGCAGGTTCTGCCCCAGGTCATCGATGATCAGAGTGATGTAGGCCTTTTGAGGGGCGGGCGCTGCGTGAGCAACACCCGCCAGACAACACAGCAGACCGAGGAATAACCGCAGGCGCATCTCAGCGACCGGAGGTGATGCTCAACCCTTTGAGCAGGCTCAAGGCCTGGGCCAATTGGTAGTCATCATCCTGCGGCATTGCCTTGGCTTTGCCACTGGCGCTGGTCGGTTTGTCGGCGCCGCCGTTGCCATTGCCCAGGTGACCTTGCAGATCGGCTTCCTTGAAGTACTCGCCGTCCTGCTCGTTGGTGATCTTGGCCCTGCGCACTTCGATGTCCGGGACGATGCCCTGAGCCTGGATCGAGCGCCCGTTCGGCGTGTAATACAGCGCGGTGGTGATCTTCAGTGCGCGTTCGTTGTTCAGCGGCAGCACGGTTTGTACCGAGCCTTTGCCGAAACTGGTGGTACCCATGACCACCGCGCGTTTCTGATCCTGCAAGGCGCCGGCGACAATTTCCGACGCCGAGGCGCTGCCGCCGTTGATCAGCGCGACCATTGGCACGGCTTCGCTCTCATCCTTGCCGGTGGCGGAGAAACGCAGCTCGGAGTTGGCGATACGGCCCTTGGTGTAAACGATCAGGCCTTTGGTGATGAAGTGGTCGACCACTTCTACCGCCGCTTGCAGCACGCCGCCCGGGTTGTTACGCAGGTCGAGGATGATGCCTTTGAGCTTCTTGCCGTTGTCCTTGCGCAGCTTGGCCAGGGCTTTGGAGACTTCATCGCCGGTCTTGACCTGGAACTGGGTGATGCGGATGTAGCCGTAGCCGGACTCCAGCAACTGACTCTTCACGCTCTTCACTTGAATGATGGCGCGGGCCAGCGTCACGTCAAACGGTGCGCCGCCGTCGCGCACCAGAGTCAGGGTGATTTTCTGGCCGATCTTGCCGCGCATCTTGTCCACGGCTTCGGTCATGCTCTGGCCGCGAGTCGGCTGGCCGTTGATCTTGACGATGAAGTCGCCGGCCTGAATGCCGGCCTTGGACGCCGGGGTGTCATCGATCGGCGAAACCACTTTGATGAAACCGTCTTCGGCGCCCACTTCGATGCCCAGGCCGCCGAATTCACCGCTGGTGCTTTCCTGCAATTCAGCGAAGTCTTCCGGGCCCAGGTAGGCGGAGTGCGGGTCGAGGTTGCTGAGCATGCCCTTGATGGCGTTTTCCAGCAGGGTCTTGTCGTCCACCGGTTCGACATAGGCAGCTTTGATCCGATCCATGACCTCGGCAAAGGTGCGCAACTCTTCCAGCGGCAACGGCGCCTTGGTGGTCGCAGCAGTGCCCGCAGGTGCGACAGCCGGAGCCGGTTGAGCGGCAAACGCCAGAGGCGCGCCGATCACCAGGGCGATCGTCAGGGCCAGCGAGGTAAGGCGGGACAAATGCAGCATGTCGAACGAACTCCTAATGTAGGTGACTCAACGCCTATCCTTGCGCGCGGCACCATTGCGCCGGATCACTCGGGTGACCCTGCTGACGAATAGCGAAATACAGCGCTGGCGTGTCCTGCCCGCCACTGTTGCCGACAGTGGAGATGGACTCACCGGCTTTTACCACGTCACCCGCAGACTTGAGCAGCGTCTGGTTGTGACCATAAAGACTCAAAAAACCGTTGCCGTGGTCGAGAATCACCAGCAGTCCGGCGCCTCGCAACCAGTCGGCAAACACCACGCGACCGCCATGCACGGCGTGCACCTGGCTGCCGGCGGAGGCGCTGATCATCACACCATCCCACTTGGTGCGGGCGTCGTCGCCACGGGTTTCGCCAAAGCGTGCCAGCAGTCGACCATCGACTGGCCAGGGAAGTTTTCCCCGACTTGTAGCAAAGGGGCCGCCAAAGGTCTCGCCTGAACTTGAAACCAATGCGCCGGGTGTCGATTTAACGGGTTTGCGTGGGGCATCAGTGGTGTCTGCATCTGCTGCAGCCTGAGCCTCACGTAAACGCTTTTTTTCGGCTTCCTGCTGGGCGATCAGCGCTTTTTGCCGCGCTTCTTCTGCCTCACGGGCCTGACGGGCCAGGGTTTCTTCAATGGTTTTAAGGACTTTAGACAGGTCTGCCTGATCCTGCTCGCGGGCTGCCAGCTTCTGATCGCGAGCCTTCACGTCGTCGCTGAGCTTGGCCAGGACTTGCTGGCGCTCCTTGCGGACTTTGTCGAGTTCGTCGCGCTGGCTGTCGAGGCTGCTTTTCTGTACCAGCAATTGCGCCTGTTGCATGGCGATGTCTTTTTCGACATTGGCCAGTTGGCGCAGGGTTTCGTTGAAATTTTTCAGCTGCTCCAGGCGGGCCTGGCTCAGGTAGTCGTAATAGGTGAGGGTGCGGGCGAATTTTTCCGGGTTCTGCTGGTTGAGCAGCAGTTTCAAGTACTCCTGACGGCCGTTCTGATAGGCTGCGCGGGCCTGAATGGCGATCAGTCGTTGCTGTTCAATCCGCGCGCTCTGGAGTTTTTTTTTCTCGGCATCGAGTCGCTGCAGCTCGGATTCGCTTTTCTTCAGCTCTTTTTGCAGGGCTTCGACCTGCTTCTCGAGCTTGCCCATCTCGGTTTCGGTGCCCTTGAGGTCTTTTTGCACACCGGACTTTTCTTCCTGGAGCTTGCCCAGCAGTTTTTTCAGCTCGGCAATGTCCTGACGCGTGGCGTCCAACTGTTGTTGGGTTTGCGCGCGCTCGTCAGCAAAGGCCGGTTGGAGCAGGCAAGTCAGGGCAAGGGCTATCAGGACGCGAAGCATAGAGGCGGGTGATACCAGGGAAAGGGACAGCCTAGTATGCCCGCCAAGCGTGGCAAAAAAAATGCCCAATTCGGACTGTGTGATGACTGGACCGGGTTGCGGAGAAAATTGTTCTATCAAACCACCCAAAACCAATGTGGGAGCGACGGTGCGACGATTCGACCTGCTCGCGATGGCGTCCTAATATTCAACATCAATGTTGGCTATCAGGTTGCTATCGCGAGCAGGCTCGCTCCCACAGGGATTAGTGGTGTTTGAACGATCGGATTACACCAGAATCGAAGTGCCAGTCATCTCGGCAGGTTTCTCAAGCCCCATCAGCATCAGCATGGTCGGTGCCACATCCGCCAGCACGCCGCCGTCGCGAACCTTGAAGTCGCGCTTGCCGACATAGATGAACGGCACCGGTTCGGTGGTGTGCGCGGTATGCGCCTGGCCGGTGGTCTCATCGGACATTTGCTCGACATTGCCGTGATCGGCAGTGATCAGCGCTTCGCCGCCGACTTTTTCCAGCGCATCGACGATGCGGCCGACACACAGGTCCAGGCATTCAACGGCTTTGACGGCAGCGTCGAACACGCCACTGTGGCCGACCATGTCGCCGTTGGCGTAGTTGACCACGATCACGTCGTAACGCTGGTTTTCGATGGCATCGACGATGCGGTCGGTGACTTCCGGGGCGCTCATCTCGGGCTGCAAGTCATAAGTGGCGACTTTTGGCGACGGAATCAGAATGCGTTCTTCGCCCGGGAACGGTTCTTCGCGACCGCCGGAGAAGAAGAAGGTCACGTGGGCGTACTTCTCGGTTTCGGCGATGCGCAGCTGGGTCTTGCCGTTTTTCGCCAGGTAGTCGCCCAGTACGTTGTCCAGGCTGCCCGCGGCGAAGGCCGATGGCGCAGGAATGCTGGCGGCGTATTGGGTCAGCATGACGAAACCGGCCAGCTTCGGCTGGCGGGCACGTTCGAATTCCTTGAAATCGTCTTCGACGAATACGCAGGTCAGTTCACGGGCGCGGTCGGCGCGGAAGTTCATGAACACCACTGCGTCGCCGTCTTCGACTTTCACCGGCTCACCGATGCTGGTGGCTTTGACGAATTCGTCGCTCTCGCCGCGTTCGTACGCGGCTTGCAGGCCTTCCTGAGCGGTGGCGGCGTTGAATTCGCCGTTGCCATCGACAATCAGGTTGTAAGCCTGGGACACGCGGTCCCAACGGTTGTCGCGGTCCATGGCGAAGTAACGGCCAACAATGCTGGCGATCCGGCCTTTGCCGAGGGCCTGGAAGGCCGCATCCAGCAGTTCGATGGACGATTGAGCGCTTTTCGGCGGCGTGTCGCGGCCGTCGAGGAAGGCGTGCAGATAGATTTTTTCAGCGCCACGTTTGTAGGCCAGTTCGGCCATGGCAACCAGGTGATCCTGGTGGCTGTGAACGCCACCATCGGACAGCAGGCCCATGAAGTGCACGGCTTTGCCGGCAGCAACGGCTTTATCGACTGCGGCGCAGATGGTCGGGTTCTCGAAGAACTCGCCGTCGCGGATCGATTTGGTCACGCGGGTGAAGTCCTGATACACCACGCGGCCGGCGCCGAGATTCATGTGGCCGACTTCGGAGTTGCCCATCTGGCCATCCGGCAGCCCGACGTCCATGCCGCTGCCCGAGATCAGGCCGTTCGGCACGGTGGCCCACAAGCGGTCCAGCACGGGCTTCTTCGCCGCAAAGATGGCGTTGGATTCAGGGCTCTCACTGTGACCGAAGCCGTCGAGAATAATCAGGACCAAAGGTTTAGGCGTGGTAGTCATGGATTCCACTCGTGGCTGAGTTAATAGAGGGCGATGGAAAAGGGAGTGGCAGTTTAAAGGCAAGTTCAATCCACGTCACCGCCGGACGGGGTTTGGCCCACCATAGTGGCTGTGTATACTGGCCGACATTTTAACGCCCTGGAACCTCCTTCGATGGTTGCTCACCTGATTGAATTTGCCACTAACCACTATCTGCTCGTCGGTATCTTCGTCGTACTGCTGGCGTTGCTGATCGCTTATCAGATGCAAGGCGGCGGCCGCAGCCTGAGCACCGGTGAACTGACCGGGCTGGTCAACAAGGACGCGGGCGTTGTGATCGACATTCGTTCGAACAAGGATTTCGCCGCCGGTCACATTGTTGGCGCGGTGAACATTCCTCACGACAAACTGACTGCTCGCGTCGGCGAACTGGAAAAGCACAAGGCCAAGACCATCATCCTGGTCGACGCCATGGGCCAGACCGCCGGCACGCATGCCCGCGAACTGATGAAGTCCGGCTTCATCGCCGCCAAGCTCTCTGGCGGTATTTCCAGCTGGAAAGGCGACAACCTGCCGCTGGTGAAGTGAAATGAGCAACGTCGTCGTCTATTCCAGCGATTACTGCCCTTACTGTTCGCGAGCCAAGTACCTGCTCGAGAACAAAGGCGTGGCCTTCGAAGAGATCAAGGTCGATGGCAAGCCGCAGGTGCGTGCCGCCATGGCTCAGAAGGCCGGACGTACGTCCGTGCCGCAGATCTGGATCGGCAGCACCCACGTGGGTGGTTGTGATGATTTGTTCGCCCTTGAGCGCGCCGGCAAACTCGACGCGCTGCTCAAGGGCTGAATGCCTTCCCTATAAGACCCCAAGATCAGAAAGGATCTGAGATGACTGACCAACAGAACACTGCAGCTAGCGAAGAAGAAACCGCACCGCAATTCTCCTTGCAGCGCATCTACGTACGTGACTTGTCCTTCGAAGCCCCGAAAAGCCCGGCCATCTTCCGCCAGCAGTGGGAACCGAGCGTCGGTCTGGATCTGAACACCCGTCAAAAGGCTCTGGAAGGCGACTTCCACGAAGTCGTGCTGACCCTGTCCGTCACCGTGAAGAACGGCGACGAAGTGGCGTTCATTGCTGAAGTGCAACAGGCCGGGATCTTCCTGATCAAGAACCTCGACGACGCTTCGATGAGCCACACCCTCGGCGCGTTCTGCCCGAACATCCTGTTCCCGTACGCTCGCGAAACCCTGGACAGCCTGGTCACCCGCGGTTCGTTCCCGGCCCTGATGTTGGCCCCGGTGAACTTCGACGCGCTGTACGCACAAGAACTGCAACGCATGCAGGCGGCTGGCGAGACTCCGACCGTTCAGTAAGCGGCTTTAAGCACCAAAGCAATTTCAATGTGGGAGCGAGCCTGCTCGCGAATAGGGAGTGTCAGATGACATCAATGTCGTCTGACACACCGCTTTCGCGAGCAGGCTCGCTCCCACATTTGTTATGCGGTGTTATTTAAAGCCCAGCTGGCGCCAGCCTTCGTACACGGCGACCGCCACGGTGTTGGACAGGTTCAGGCTGCGGCAACCTTCACGCATCGGCAGGCGCAGGCGCTGTTCGCCGGGCAGGGCATCGAGCACTTCCGCCGGCAAACCACGGCTTTCCGGGCCGAACAGGAACGCATCGCCCTCGGCGAAGCTGGCATCGTGGAACGGCCGCGAGCCCTTGGTGGTGAAGGCGAACAGTCGAGGATGACCGAGGCTTTCCAGACAGCTGGCAAGATCTGCGTGGCGCTGCAGGGTGGCATACTCGTGGTAATCGAGACCGGCCCGGCGCAGACGCTTGTCGTCCATCTCGAAGCCCAGCGGTTCGATCAAATGCAGGTGGCAGCCACTGTTGGCGCACAGCCTGATAACGTTGCCGGTATTCGGCGGAATTTCTGGTTGGAAAAGGATGACGTGAAACATGCACGGCTCCGAAGGTAAAGATGAGCGGCATTCTACGCCGCCCGTGGACAACCGTTCGAAACTATTCCCGCGAGTGATGGCTTCGCTGGCGATTGTCGGGGTAATGGTGGGGCTGATGATCGGTCGCCTGACCACGCCCGACCCCAGCGAATTGCAGCAGGTCGAGGTCACGAACGACGGGTTGGTGGTGTGGTTCAACAACGAACCCAAGGCTCACGGCGAGTTCGTCGACGGCAGCCTCGCGCTGCTGTTCGAGGCTGAAGGCAAGGCACAGAAAGGTCAGCTCAAGCTCAACGACAAGGACGTGAACTGGCGGGTGCGTTTGAGTGATGGGGGGTTGTTGCTGACGGTGGTGGCGGCCCGGCCGCTGCAGGGCGAGTGGGCCGGTAGTGAGGTCGATGACCGCTGGCGGCTGGAGATCCATCTCCGAGAGCAATAAAAGAGGGAATCCCCGGCCTGCCTGTACCAAGGTCCCCAAAACGGCGGGGCTCGCGCATTGCGTCGTGAGCCCGGTGTAAAGAAGGAACCCCTGACCTGCCTGTATCAAGGGCCCCAAAACTGCTTGGGCTCGTCGCTATTTGCGGTGTGAGCCCGATGTAAAAGAGGGGAATCCCCGGCCTGCCTGTACCAAGGTCCCCGAAACCGGGTAGTGAACTGAATCACTGAATGGACTGTTGCAGGGGGCGTGCCAGGTTTTAACAAGTTGAAACAGAATGTCGCGCTGAAACGTTGAAAGCCCCGTATTCCGGGGCTTTCGTGTTTTTTCGATAGGGGTTCGATTGTGAACTCGGGCGGGGTTTTGGATCTGTTGCCGTGCGCGATTGCGGTTCACGGTGCATTGCGGCGGTGCACGATGGCCCCAAAAGCATCGCGAGCAGGCTCGCTCCCACAGGGTTCAGTGGTGATCACAAAATTGTGAAGCACCCAAAATCCACTGTGGAAGCGAGCCTGCTCGCGATTGGATCTAAAGATCAGCGAAGAGCCAAAGGTTGTTTAACCCTCATCCCCCTCATCATCATCCCCACCATCAACCTTCATCCCCAATTCCTTGATCTTGCGCGTCAGGGTATTACGCCCCCAACCCAGCAAAACCGCAGCATCGCGGCGGCGGCCGGCGGTGTGTTTGAGGGCGGTTTCGATCATGATCCGCTCGAAGGCCGGCACGGCGCTGTCGAGCAGGCTCGACTGGCCGCGAGCCAACGCCTGATCAGCCCACTGGCGCAGCGCTTGCTCCCAGTTGGTCACCGGCGCCGAATCCTGCGGCAGGTTCAGCAGCTCCGGCGGCAGGTCGCTGATGTGCACTTCGCGACCCGAAGCCATCACCGTGATCCAGCGGCAGGTGTTCTCCAGCTGACGCACGTTGCCGCCCCACGGCAGGTTCTTCAGGTATTCCTCGGTTTCGCTTTTCAGCAGCTTCGGTTCCACCGCCAGTTCTTGCGCGGCGCGACTGAGGAAGTGCTTGGCCAGGGTCGGGATGTCTTCGCGACGGTCCGACAACCGTGGAATGTGGATGCGGATCACGTTGAGGCGGTGGAACAAGTCCTCACGGAATTTCCCGGCGTGCACCAGGGTTTCCAGATTCTGGTGAGTCGCGGCGATGATTCGCACATCGACCTTCACCGGCACATGACCGCCGACGCGATAGAACTCGCCGTCTGCCAACACCCGCAGCAAACGAGTCTGGGTGTCTGCCGGCATGTCGCCGATTTCATCGAGGAACAGCGTGCCGCCGTCAGCCTGTTCAAAGCGCCCGCGACGCAGGTTGGCCGCGCCGGTGAACGCGCCTTTCTCATGGCCGAACAGCTCGGATTCCATCAGGTCTTTCGGGATCGCCGCCATGTTCAGCGCAATGAACGGCGAAGCCGCCCGTGGACTGTGACGGTGCAGCGCGTGTGCCACCAGCTCTTTACCGGTACCGGATTCGCCGTTGATCAGCACCGTGATGTTGGAGTGGCTCAAGCGCCCGATGGCGCGAAACACTTCCTGCATCGCTGGCGCTTCGCCGATGATTTCCGGGGTACGGGTCAAGGCGACCGGGACTTCCAGGCCTTGCTGTTCCTGAGCGTGCTGGTTGGCGCGCTTGACCAGCGACACCGCTTCGTCGACGTCGAACGGTTTTGGCAGGTATTCGAACGCGCCGCCCTGATAGGACGCGACAGCGCTGTCCAGATCGGAGTGAGCGGTCATGATGATGACCGGCAGCCGTGGGTGTTGTTCGCGAATCCGCGCCAGAAGGTCCAGACCGCTGGCACCCGGCATGCGGATGTCGGAGATGATCACGTCCGGCTGCTGGCGCGCCAGGCGGCTCATCACGCCATCGGCGCTGTCGAAGCTTTGCGTGGTCATGCCTTCTTGCTGCAAGGCTTTTTCCAGGACCCAACGGATAGAACGGTCGTCATCGACGATCCACACGGTTTCACTACGGCTCATGTCGATGTGGCTCCTTGTTCCAGTGGCAGAAAGATCGAGAAGGTGGTGTGGCCTGGATGGCTGTCACATTCGATCAGGCCCTGGTGCTGGCTGATGATGTTCTGGGTAATGGCCAGGCCCAGCCCGGTACCGTCCGGGCGGCCGCTGACCATCGGAAAGAAGATGGTTTCCTGCAATTCCGCGGGAATGCCCGGGCCGTTGTCGATGATTTCGATCTTGGTCACCAGACGATGTCGCACGTGGCCGATGGTGAACTGGCGCATGGCGCGGGTGCGCAGGCTGATGCGGCCAAGGCGCAGCTCGTTCTGGCTGCTGATGGCCTGCATCGCATTTCGCACGATGTTCAGCACGGCCTGAATCATTTGTTCGCGGTCGATCAACACGTCGGGAATGCTTGGGTCGTAGTCGCGCACCAATGTGATGCAGCCCTGGCTTTCGGCCTCCACCAGGTGACAAACGCGTTCCAGAACTTCGTGGACGTTGCACATCGCCAGTGACGGCAGCTTATTGGAACCGAGCATGCGATCGACCAGATTGCGCAGGCGGTCGGCCTCTTCAATGATCACGTTGGTATAGTCACGCAGGCTTTCTTCCGGCAGTTCGCGGGCGAGCAATTGCGCCGCGCCGCGAATCCCGCCGAGAGGATTCTTTATTTCGTGAGCGAGGCCGCGCACCAGCATCTTGCTGGTTTCCTGCTTCGACAGCTGCGCCTCTTCCTTGGTGATTCGCAGCAAGCGGTCACGGGGGTGGACTTCCAGCAGCAGCATCGTGGCGCCGTTGGCCAGGATCGGTGTTACTGCGTAGTCGACGGTCAGCGTCTGGCCGGTGAGGGCGGTGAGCATCGCCTCGCGCTTGGTGAAAGGGTGCGCCTGCTGGACCGCTTGGCGCAGGGAGTTCAGCGCCTCGGTGGATTCGGTGAACAACTCGCTGATGAACTGTCCATGGCTACGCTGACCGCTGATGGCCAGGAGCATCTCCGCTGCCGGGTTCATGTACTCGAGGCGCAGTTCGGCGTCGAGCAGAATGGTGGCGGTAGTCAGGTTGTCGAGTAGCAATCGATGCAGTGCGTCGCTAATGGTCATCAGGACCTCTTTTGGAGCAGGGCATGCGCGTGAATAACGCGCCGATACAAGGAAAATGCAAAAAACAAACCAAGGCTCCGAAAAGAAGCGTTTAAGGCCTGAAACGGGCGTTTGACGCTCGTTTGCGTGGCGTTCTGCCAGCTTTGGCGGGTACTTTCGAACCAAAATGGGTTGGGATGTGAGTACGGTGCATCCAAATGCACCAATATAGTGCGCAAAGTTGAGCGGCGTTAAAAGAAACGCAGGAAGGGATTTTTTTCTTCTACGGGTTTGTCTTTGAGCGGACATTCCGGCCGTTGGCCGTAGTCGGCGAGGGCGCAGGGTTTGACCTGGCGCTTCTGCGCGAGGGAGATGCGCAGCATGTGGAACGGCTGATTGGCTGTGCGTTCGACCGTGCGGCCCTGCTCGTCGAGGATTTCAACGGAGAGGTTATGGCTGCCGCGATCGATGTTGCTCAGGGCGAACACCGGGCTCAGGCCGGGCGCTGCGGTGGGTTGGCCGTCGAGCAGCAATCGGTAGTGATGGCCGCGTTGCAGGCCGGGTTCGCTGGTGACGCTGACAATAATCTCGCCAGCACTGCTGCGCACCGTAGCGTCTGGCTCCGGCACCAGTACTCTCAGCATGTCGTAGTGGAACTGTGGTTTTGTATCGGCCTTCTTTCCCGCCATCACCGGTGCTGCGCCGCCAGGGTTAGCGGACATGCGGTTACTCGTCGCCATGGGCACGCGCTTGGCGTTGCCGGAACCTGGCTGATCGGTGTAGACCCGATTGCCCTGGGCGTCGACGTAGGTGAACACCTCGGCCGCCACCGGCAGGGTGATCAGGCAGGTAATCAGCAGCCACAGCCTCACGGCTTATGCGCCCGTTGCACGGTGAATGTCACGGTGGGGCTTTGCTGCACGAGGTTTTCCCCGTCGATCACCTGCACCGCAAGGCTATGGGTGCCGCGGTCAATATTGACCAGTTGCAGGATCGGCACGTTGCTCGGCTGGCCGTAAGGTTGATCGTCCAGCAACAGCCTGAACAGATGCGGGCCTTGCAGGCGGGGTTTGATCAGCACGTTGACGGTGAAGGTGCCGTTGTTGGCACGCAGCGCTTCGGTAGTGGGCAAGTTGGTCAGCTCCAACACCTCGTAAGCGCTATGCGGCTGTTCGCGGCTGGTGGCTTCGACAGGTGGCGCAGAAGGGGCTTGGGGCTCGACACTGTTAAGCGGCGGCAACTCGACCGGCTGAGCCTTCACGCCATCGGGCGGTTGGTTGCTGTAGGCGGTGTTGCCGTCGGCGTCGGTGTACTTATAGATCTGCGCTGCGGCGGGCAGGGCGATCAGCAGCAACATCAGTAGAAAACCACGACCCATAAAATTGACCGGAAGCGAAGGCGTTGGGTTGCAGCATAGGTCAGGGGCGCGAGTTAGCCCAAGTTGTAAACATTTGGGCATGGTTTACCAAATCACCCAAACACCGCATAACCCCTGTGGGAGCGAGCCTGCTCGCGATGGTGGCGGATCATCCAGCATCAATGTTGAATGAACGAATGCTATCGCGAGCAGGCTCGCTCCCACAGGGGTTCTTCGTCAGGCCTGAATCACGCCCACAAAAAAGGCCTCCCGAAGGAGGCCTCTCTTTTGTCACGCCGCTTGCGCAGGCGCTACTGGATCAGCAGCTGTAGTACAGCTCGTATTCCAGTGGGTGTACGAAGGTACGAACCTTGATTTCTTCTTCGCTTTTCAGAGCGATGTAAGCGTCGATGAAGTCGTCGCTGAAAACGCCGCCCTTGGTCAGGAACGCACGACCTTTGTCCAGCTCTTCCAGGGCTTCTTTCAGGCTGCCGCAAACTTGTGGGATCTCTTTCGCCTCTTCAGGCGGCAAGTCATACAGGTTTTTGTCAGCAGCGTCGCCAGGGTGGATCTTGTTCTGGATACCGTCCAGGCCGGCCATTACCAGGGCAGCGAAGGCCAGGTACGGGTTGGCTGCCGGATCCGGGAAGCGAGCTTCGATACGGCGAGCGCGAGGGCTGGACACGTAAGGAATACGGATCGAAGCGGAACGGTTGCGAGCCGAGTAGGCCAGCATTACCGGAGCTTCGAAACCTGGGACCAGACGCTTGTAGGAGTTGGTCGACGGGTTGGTGAAGCCGTTCAGCGCCTTGCCGTGCTTGATGATGCCGCCGATGAAGAACAGAGCGGTGTCGGACAGGCCGGCATAGCCTTCGCCAGCGAAGGTGTTCTTGCCATCTTTGGCGATGGACAGGTGAACGTGCATACCCGAACCGTTGTCGCCGTACAGCGGCTTAGGCATGAAGGTCGCGGTGCGGCCGTATGCATCAGCAACGTTGTGTACGCAGTACTTCAGGGTTTGAACTTCGTCAGCCTTGGCAACCAGGGTGTTGAACTTCACGCCGATTTCGTTTTGGCCAGCAGTTGCCACTTCGTGGTGGTGAACTTCGATGACCAGGCCCATTTCTTCCATGGCGTTGCACATGGAGGTACGGATTTCGTGGTCGTGGTCGAACGGCGGAACCGGGAAGTAACCGCCTTTGACGCCTGGACGGTGGCCTTTGTTGCCGCCTTCCACGTCCTGGTCGGACATCCACGAACCTTGTTCGGAGTAGATCTTGAACATCGAGCCGGAGATGTCGGACTTGAACTTCACTTCGTCGAAGATGAAGAACTCAGGCTCTGGACCAACAAATACGGTGTCGCCGATACCGGTCGACTTCAGGTATTCCTCGGCACGCTTGGCGATCGCACGTGGGTCACGGTCGTAGCCTTGCATGGTCGAAGGCTCGATCACGTCGCAAACCAGGATCAGGGTTGGCTCTTCGGTGAACGGGTCGAGAACGGCAGTGCTGTCGTCCGGCATCAGGATCATGTCGGAGGCTTCGATGCCTTTCCAGCCAGCGATGGAGGAACCGTCGAACATTTTGCCTTCTTCGAAGAAAGCTTCATCCAGCGCGTCGCGAGCCGGCATGGTCACGTGGTGCTGAGTGCCTTTGGTGTCAGTGAAGCGCAGATCAATCCACTTGACGTCATGATCTTTGATGAGTTGAACCGACTTCGACATAGTGTCCTCCGGGTGGCTTCGGGCTTAGTAGTGGATGCCCTTAGAATGTGGGTGATGCCGGCGCGAATACTCTGCCAAGGCAACCTGCCTCACAAGGGAGCAAATTGCATGCCAGTGCCCCACCATGGGTTTTTTGCCCCAATTTCACGCTTATAAAGGTGCAAAGCGGAGCAAAGCAGGAAATAGCGCCCTGTAATGTGGCGTCAAATCCCACAAATGACCTGTTTTGGTGCGCGCAAAACCTTCTGCACATTAACTGGTTAAACCTTGAGCAATTTCCGCTATAATCCGCGCCCCCCTTTTTCGGCTGGCCCAGCGCGCGCTGTTTTCATGAAACTAATCGTAAAAGTCTTCCCTGAGATCACCATCAAGAGCCGCCCGGTACGGATGCGTTTCATCCGCCAGTTGGCCAAAAACATCCGTACCGTGCTCCGCGACCTGGACCCGGCTGTGGTGGTGAACGGTGTGTGGGACAATCTCGAGCTGGAAACCCGCGTCAGCGAGCCCAAAGCCCTGAAGGAGATGACCGAGCGCCTGAGCTGCATGCCGGGCATCGCGCATTTCCTGCAGGTCGATGAATACCCGTTGGGCGACTTCGACGACATCGTCGCCAAGTGCAAACAGCACTTCGGTGACGCGTTGGCCGGGAAGATTTTTTCGGTGCGCTGCAAGCGTGCCGGCAAGCATGAATTCAGCTCGATGGACGTCGAGAAATATGTCGGCAGCCAACTGCGTCGTCAGTGCGGCGCCGCCGGAATCTCGCTGAAAGAGCCGGAAATAGAAGTCCGCCTCGAAATTCGCGACAAACGGTTGTTCGTGATCCACAGCCAGCACAACAGCATCGGCGGTTATCCGCTGGGTGCCCTGGAACAGACGCTTGTTCTGATGTCCGGTGGCTTCGATTCCACCGTCGCCGCTTACCAGATCATGCGCCGCGGGCTGATGAGCCATTTCTGCTTCTTCAATCTGGGCGGACGAGCCCATGAACTGGGCGTTATGGAAGTCGCGCATTTCATCTGGAAGAAGTACGGCAGCTCCCAACGCGTGTTATTTGTCAGTGTGCCGTTCGAGGAAGTACTGGGAGAAATTCTCGGGAAAGTCGATAACAGTCATATGGGCGTAGTTTTGAAGCGTATGATGTTGCGCGCTGCTTCCCGTATTGCCGATCGGCTGGAGATCGAAGCGCTGGTCACCGGCGAAGCGATTTCCCAGGTGTCGAGCCAGACGCTGCCGAACCTGTCCGTGATCGACTGCGTGACCGACAAGTTGGTCTTGCGTCCGCTGATCGCCAGTCACAAGCAGGACATCATCGACCTGGCCAACGAAATCGGTACTGCCGACTTCGCCAAGCACATGCCGGAATACTGCGGGGTCATCTCGGTGAACCCCAAGACCCACGCCAAGCGTCCACGCGTGGAGTACGAAGAACAACAGTTCGACATGGCAGTACTTGAGCGTGCGCTCGAGAACGCCAAACTGGTGCCGATCGATCGCGTGATCGACGAATTGGGCCAGGATTTGCAGATCGAAGAAGTCAGCGAAGCGCTGGCTGGTCAGATCGTCATCGATATCCGTCATCCGGATGCCGCTGAAGATGACCCGCTGGGCCTCGTTGGCATTGAGGTACAAACGATGCCGTTTTATGCATTGAACGCTCGTTTCAAGGAACTGGACCCTACTCGCCAGTACCTGCTGTATTGCGACAAAGGCGTGATGAGTCGCCTGCATGCCCACCATTTGCTCAGTGAGGGGCATGCCAATGTGCGCGTTTATCGACCGAGCTAAGAGCCCGGGGCTGTATGCCTGTGGCCTGCGTCACCGGCCCCCCGACTCTGCCGTCAAGCTGTAACGGCAAGGCCTGACTCTACTGTAAATCGCTGCCAAGACTTGTCAGCACACCGAATCCTCTGATCGAGATACACAAGTGATCGAAAATCTACGCAACATCGCCATCATTGCTCACGTTGACCATGGTAAGACCACCCTGGTAGACAAACTCTTGCGTCAATCCGGCACCCTGGAGCGCAACGAGCTCAACGACGAGCGCGTGATGGACTCCAACGACCAGGAGAAAGAGCGCGGTATTACCATTCTGGCGAAAAACACCGCCATCAACTGGAACGGCTACCACATCAACATCGTGGACACCCCGGGCCACGCCGACTTCGGCGGCGAAGTTGAACGCGTAATGTCGATGGTCGACTCCGTTCTGCTGCTGGTTGACGCTCAAGACGGCCCTATGCCGCAAACCCGTTTCGTGACCAAGAAGGCTTTCGAAGCCGGCCTGCGTCCAATCGTGGTGATCAACAAGGTTGACCGTCCAGGCGCGCGTCCGGACTGGGTTCTGGACCAGATCTTCGACCTGTTCGACAACCTCGGTGCTACCGAAGAACAGCTGGACTTCAAAGTTGTCTACGCCTCGGCCCTGAACGGCATTGCCGGTCTGGAACACACCGCCATGGCTGAAGACATGACCCCGCTGTACCAGTCGATCGTCGACAACGTACCTGCGCCGAAAGTTGACCGTGACGGTCCGTTCCAGATGCAAATCTCGGCACTGGACTACAACAGCTTCCTGGGCATCATCGGCGTTGGCCGTATCGCTCGTGGTCGCATCAAGCCTAACACTCAGGTTGTAGCGATCGATGCTGACGGCAAGCGCCGTAACGGTCGTATCCTGAAGCTGATGGGTCACCACGGTCTGCACCGTGTAGACGTTGACGAAGCAGCAGCAGGCGACATCGTCTGCATCAGCGGCTTCGATTCGCTGTTCATCTCCGACACTCTGTGCGACCCACTGAACGTCGAAGCGATGAAGCCGCTGACCGTTGACGAACCAACTGTTTCCATGACCTTCCAGGTTAACGACTCGCCGTTCTGCGGTCGTGAAGGCAAGTTCGTCACCAGCCGTAACATCAAAGAGCGTCTGGACAAAGAACTGCTCTACAACGTTGCTCTGCGCGTTGAAGAAGGCGACACCGCCGACAAGTTCAAAGTCTCCGGCCGTGGTGAGCTGCACCTCTCGGTACTGATCGAAACCATGCGTCGCGAAGGCTTCGAAATGGGTGTTGGTCGTCCGGAAGTAATCATCCGCATGGTTGACGGCGTCAAGCACGAACCGTACGAAAACGTGACCATCGACCTGCCAGAAGAATCGCAAGGTTCGATCATGGAACAGATCGGTATCCGTAAGGGCGACCTGACCAACATGGTTCCGGATGGCAAGGGCCGTGTGCGCCTTGAGTACAACATCCCGGCTCGTGGCTTGATCGGTTTCCGTAACGAGTTCCTGACCCTGACCTCCGGTGCAGGCATCCTGACCTCGATCTTCGACCGTTACGACGTGATGAAGTCCGGCGACATGTCCGGCCGTCAGAACGGCGTGCTGGTTTCGGTGGCTACCGGTAAGGCTCTGACTTACTCGCTGGAAACCCTGCAAGCTCGCGGCAAACTGTTCCTGGGTCACGGTGAAGACGTGTACGAAGGTCAAATCGTCGGCATCAACAGCCGCGACAACGACCTGGGCGTTAACCCAACCAAAGGCAAGAAGCTCGACAACATGCGTGCTTCGGGTAAAGACGAAACCATCGCTCTGGTTCCGCCTATCCGTTTCACCCTGGAACAAGCTCTTGAGTTCGTGCAAGAAGACGAACTGTGCGAAGTCACTCCTAAGTCCATCCGTCTTCGTAAGAAGATCCTGGGCGAAAGCGAGCGTACCCGCGCTGCCAAGAAAGCCGGTAACTGAGTTTCGACTTAGTTAGCAGCTAAAAAAAACGCCCCCGACCGCAAGGTCGGGGGCGTTTTTGTTTGTCTGGGGAAGGGAAAATTGATGGTGGAGTTCAGAATCTCGGATGACTTGGGATCGACCCCTCACCCTAACCCTCTCCCCAAGGGGTAGAGGGGACTGACCGAGTTGTTCTTTCGAGATACATCGACCTGAAATATCGAGTCGAACTCAGGTTTGAAAAGCTTGAAGATCTGCTCCCTTTCCCCCTCTCCCCACTGGGGAGAGGGCTGGGGTGAGGGGTGGTTCTCAAGAACGGCGCAGAATTAGCCCTTAGCCTCGATCAGAACTTCTCGAGCGTCCGACGGCTCTCACTGCTCTCTCGCGCCACTTCTTTCGGCTTATACGCGCAATACCCCGGACGCGGCCCGATTTTCGGGTGGTTGCGGCAAGTATCCGGGCGCTTTTCATAAATAGTGCACAGGCGGCTCTTACGATCCAGGTACAGGCAATCGTTGTTGCTCATGCGCTGAAGGGTGAAGATCTCGGACTTCTGGTTGTAACGCTCGACGATCCCTTCCTTCTGCAAGCGCTTGGCGATGTTCTTCGGCGGCTCGCCGCGCTCGAATTCATCGACGATGCCGATACGGATCAGATCCTTGATCTTGACCTCGACCGGCAGGGTGCAGCAGCTGGAAACGCACGAACCACACATCGGGGCGGAGTACTTGGCC
Organism: Pseudomonas sp. LS2P72; assembly: GCF_054897865.1. Taxonomy (NCBI): domain Bacteria; kingdom Pseudomonadati; phylum Pseudomonadota; class Gammaproteobacteria; order Pseudomonadales; family Pseudomonadaceae; genus Pseudomonas; species Pseudomonas sp. LS2P72. The sequence continues at coordinate 186,640 of NZ_CM142708.1, read as the reverse complement.
CAGGTATCGAGGCGATCGATCTCCGCGGCGGCGATCAGGTTGGACTTCATCATCGGTTGTTACCAGCGTGCATCAGGGCGCGCGATCATACCGGGACTGGTGGATTTTTGAACAACCTTTCGCCAGATTTTTTCGTAGTCCGCCCAGTAACACCTGTAACCCGGCACGGCCCCTGCATTCTTTCCGGTGCGCGGCAAGGTAATGTCGATCTATCTCACACTAACGGGAAAAACTGCCGAACCAGAGTTCCAACGGCCTGTCAGACCATCTAGGCTCAACTACTCCACGCTCGCTCGAGGTCCTATCAATGACTCAAGAACCACTTGTTCGCGAAGCAGAGGTGGCCGCATTCCGCGACGCCGTCTTGACCAAACTCACCTACGCGGTGGGCAAAGACCCGGATCACGCCTTCGACCACGACTGGTTCGAAGCCATTGCCCTGGCGGCGCGCGATCACATGGTCGAGCACTGGATGGATCACACCCGGCAGATCTACCGCAAAGGTCAGAAGCGGGTTTATTACCTCTCCCTCGAGTTCCTGATCGGCCGGTTGCTCTACGACAGCCTGAGCAACCTCGGCCTGCTCGATGTCGCCCGCGAAGCCATGACCGAACTCGGCGTCGATATTGAACGCATCCGCCTGCTGGAACCCGACGCAGCGCTGGGCAACGGCGGCCTCGGTCGTCTGGCCGCATGCTTCATGGAAAGCATGTCGACCCTCGGAATCGCCGGCCACGGTTACGGCATTCGTTATGAACACGGCTTGTTCCGCCAGGCCATCGTCGACGGCTGGCAGCAGGAACAGACCGAACACTGGCTGGATTTCGGTAACCCTTGGGAGTTCGAACGACCAGAAGTCGTTTACACGATCGGCTTTGGCGGCAGTGTCGAAACCGTCACCGACGAATCCGGTAAATCCAAGCAAGTCTGGACCCCGGTGGAAACCGTTCGCGCGATTGCGTATGACACACCAGTTGTCGGCTGGCGCGGGGCGAGCGTCAACACGTTGCGCCTGTGGCGCGCCCGGGCCATGGAAGATTTGCACCTGGAACGCTTCAACGCCGGTGACCACTTGGGCGCCGTGGCAGAAGTCGCCCGGGCCGAAAGTATTTCTCGAGTGCTCTACCCGGCGGACAGCACCGAAGCCGGCCAGGAACTGCGTCTGCGTCAGGAGTATTTCTTCGTCGCCGCGTCCTTGCAGGACTTGCTGCGCCGTCATCGCAACATGCACACCTCGGTCCTGACCCTGGGCGATCATGCCGCGATCCAGCTCAACGACACCCACCCTTCGATTGCCGTGGCCGAATTGATGCGGCAACTGGTCGACGTCTATGACGTCGCGTGGGATGCGGCATGGCAAGTCACCGTCGACACGCTGTCCTACACCAACCACACCTTGCTTCCGGAAGCGCTGGAAACCTGGCCGGTCGGTTTGATGGAGCGGATGTTGCCGCGGCACATGCAGATCATTTATTTGATCAACGCCCAGCACATCGATTCGCTGCGGGCCAAGGGTATCCATGACTTCGAGGTCCTGCGTGCGGTATCGCTGATCGAGGAAGACAACGGTCGCCGCGTGCGCATGGGCAACCTGGCGTTCCTTGGCTCCCACAGCGTCAACGGCGTATCCGGCCTGCACACGCAGCTGATGCGCAAAACGGTGTTCTCCGAACTGCACAAACTCTACCCGGACCGGATCAACAACAAGACCAACGGCATCACCTTCCGCCGCTGGCTCTACCAGGCCAACCCGGAGCTGACCGCGATGATGGTCGATGCCCTCGGCCCGGATCTGCTGGACAACCCCGAAGAGCGTTTGCTCGGTCTGGAACCATTCGCCGAGAAAGCCGCGTTCCGCAAGGCCTTCGCCGAGCAGCGGCTGCACAGCAAGAAAGCTTTGGCGTACATCATTCACGAGCGACTTGGCGTTGCGGTCAACCCGGCGGCGATGTTCGACGTGCAGGTCAAACGGATCCACGAATACAAACGTCAGTTGCTTAACCTGTTGCACACGGTTGCGCTGTATCAGGCGATTCGCGCCGAGCCGGAAATCGATTGGGTGCCGCGGGTGAAGATCTTCGCCGGTAAGGCCGCGGCCAGTTATCACCAGGCCAAGTTGATCATCAAACTGACCAACGACATCGCCCGGGTGGTGAACAACGACCCGACGGTCCGCGGTTTGCTCAAAGTGGTGTTCTTGCCCAACTACAACGTCAGTCTGGCGGAAAGCATCATTCCGGCAGCGGATTTGTCGGAGCAGATTTCCACCGCAGGCTTCGAAGCCTCGGGCACCAGCAACATGAAGTTCGGCCTGAACGGCGCGCTGACCATCGGCACCATGGACGGGGCCAACGTCGAAATGTCCGAACGCATCGGCGTCGAGCACATGTTCATCTTTGGCCTCAGCGCTCAGCAGGTTGAAGCGCGCAAGCAGAACCATGAGTTCAATGCGACGCCGGATATTGCGGCATCCCACCGGCTGAATGACGTGCTGCAAGCAATACGCAGCGGGGTGTTCTCGCCGGATGATCCTTCCCGTTACACAGGATTGATCGATTCGCTGATCGACTACGATCGCTTCCTGGTCTGCGCCGATTTCGACTCTTACTGGGACGCGCAGATGCGCGTTGAAGCCCATTGGCACGATTCGAAGGAATGGTGGCGTTCGGCGGTGTTGAGCACTTCCCGGATGGGCTGGTTCTCGTCCGACCGGACCATTCGCGAGTACGCCACGGATATCTGGAAAGCGTTTGAGTAACTTTTAGCAATAATTACGAGCAAGGCCCGACGGTTGTTGGGCCTGGCCGATATACTGAGCGTCAGTTTGCCGAATATTTCAGTGACCGCTGCGCGGTCAATCGCGGGCAAGCCTTGCTCCTACAGGGATCGCGTTCTTCTGTAGGAGCAAGGCTTGCCCGCGATGACGTCAGCGCAGACGCCACAAGGCAATGGGCCGCTTAGGGATATCGACCATGCAATGGATGTTCATGCTGATGGGGCTGGTGCTGGGCTGGGTACTCGACGAGTCGTTCAGCGATGCGCTGCTGGGCGCGCTGCTCGGGTTGGGAATTGGCCAGGCCATTCGCATTGGCCGCTTGGGTTCACAAGCTGACGAGCAACGTAAGCTACTTGATCAGGCTCAGATCGCGCTGAGTGCGGTGCAGCAACGGCTGTCATTGCTGGAAGTGTCTGGCGTCAAGACGCCGGAAACCCACGAACCCGCGCCGTCTCCTGAATTCACGCTCGACGAAATCCCTGTCGAAGCCCCGGAGCTGATCTGGGAACTCCCTCCCGAACTGGAACCGATTACCGCGGCCGCCGCCGAAGCGAGCCGTCCAGTGCCCGTCGATGCCTGGAAACCCGAACCGGTCGCCCGCGAACCGCAACAACCCGCCATCCCGCGTGGCCCGAACTTTATCGACCGCGCCATCAGCGGCGCCCGCAACTGGTTGTTCGGCGGCAACACCGTGTTGCGGGTCGGTGTGGTGCTGTTGTTTCTCGGCTTGGCCTTCCTGCTGCGTTACGCCACCGAAGGCATGGTGGTGCCGATCGAGTTGCGTTACGCCGGTGTTGCGGCGGCCGCGTTGGGCCTGCTCGGCCTGGGTTGGTGGCTTAGAACACGCAACAGCCATTACGCGTTGATGCTGCAAGGCACCGGGATCGCGGTGTTGTACCTGACCGTGTTTGCTGCGATGCGCCTGCATCCGCTGCTCGATCCTACGGCGGCGTTAGGCCTGCTGGTCGCGGTGACGGTGTTCTCGGCGATCCTCGCCATCACCCAGGATGCCTTGGGCCTCGCTGCCGCTGCAGCATTGGGCGGTTTTGCTGCGCCGATCCTGACCTCCACCGGTGCCGGCAACCATGTCGCGCTGTTCAGCTATTTCGCCTTGCTCAACGCCGGCATCCTCGCCATCGCCTGGTTCAAGGCCTGGCGGCTGCTCAACCTGATCGGTTTCGTCGGCACCTTCGGCATCGGTTTCGCCTGGGGCCTGCGTTCCTATACCCCGGAACTGCTGTGGAGCACCGAGCCGTTCCTGGTTGTGTTTTTCCTGATGTACCTGGCCATTGGTCTGCTGTTCGCCCGACGCAAGTTGCTGGAAATGAGCGACGCACCCGAGGACGACAGTCGTGAAGCGCTGCTGCACTGGTCGGCGCGCAAGGGCGATTACGTCGACGGCACGATGCTGTTCGGTCCTCCGTTGGTGGGCTTCGGTTTGCAGTTCGCGTTGGTCCAGCACCTGGAATTCGCCGCAGCCTTCAGCGCGTTGGCGTTGGGCATGATTTACATGGGCCTGGCGCGGCGGCTGATGGGCGGACGAGCATTGTTGCTGGCTGAAACCTGTCTGGCGCTGGGGGTGATCTTTGCCAGCCTGGCGATTCCATTGGGGCTCGATGCGCGCTGGACAGCTGCTGCCTGGGCTGTCGAAGGCGCCGGCATCTTCTGGCTTGGCCTGCGTCAGCAACGACCGCTGGCCCGAGCCTTTGCCTTGCTGCTGCAATTGGGCTCGGCCTTGGCGTTTATCAGCGAACTGCGGATCGGTGAAAGCAGCCTGCTGGAAGGGGCACCGTTGGGCGCGCTGATGCTTGGCGTGGCGTTGCTGTTCAGTTTCTACCAACTGCGCAAAGCCTTGCCCGAGCAGACGTCGGAATGGGAGCGCAAAGGGCTGCCAGTGTTGGCCTGCCTCGGTCTGACCTTTCTCTATCTGCTGGCGCCGTTGTTCTTCTTGACTCACGGCACCGCGATCAGTTGGGCGCTGGCGGGGTTGGCGACGTTGTTTGTTGGCTTGCGTCTGCAATCGCGTACATTCCTGTTCACCGCGTTCGCCGTGCAGTTGCTCGGCGGTGCGTTGTTCCTGCTGCGGCTGCAGGGTTCGAGCGGTGAGTCCGGCGCTGTGTTCAGTGCAGGTTGGAGCGGTCTGCTGAGCGCATCGTTGATCGGTCTGGCGCTGATCGCTGGCATGCTGCTGGCGGCGCGCGATGAGATGGTCCGCAGCGACGTGCGATTGCTGCGCGGTTTGTCGGTGGTGCTGCTGGCCGGTCTGGTGTTGATCAATCTGGCGGTGCTGTTCGTCCTGCCTTGGCAAACGGCGAGTGCGGTATGGGCGGCCAGTGGTTTGTTCATCATCTGGCTGAGTCTGTACCTCAAGCAGCGCGTGAGTTTTGTCTTCGGTCTGCTGTTGCAGGTCATCGGCGGCGCGGCGTTCCTGATGGCCGGGCCTGATGTGCTCGGGCCGCTTGCGAGCGAAGGATTGAAGCCTCTGGCTCATAGCGGTTTCTGGACGCCGCTGGTGTTGGGTTTGGCTGCGATGGTTGGCGCCTGGCGCTTGCAGCTCGGCAATCATGCTTCGGCCTTCGATGTGCTGAGCTTGCAGCGTTTGTCTGAAGTGCTGCTGGTGTGGGGCGCGGCTTGGTGGGCGCTGGCGTGGATCAGTGAAGTGCTGCGCTTCGCACCGTTGAATCTACAAGCGACGTTGTTGCTGGCGGTCGCGGCGCTGAGCGTAGCGCAGTGGACAGTCTTGGCGCTGCGCCTGAAATGGTCGTCGCTGGGCTTGCTCTGCACCTTGCTGATGCCTGCGGCCGGTTTGGTGTTGTTGGCTGCGTGGCACTCGCGGTATCACCCGGCGGCCAATTTTGGTTGGCTGGTATGGGCGGCCGTGTTCGTGGTGCATTTCCTCTCTCTGCGGCGTCTGGCACCGATGTTGCCGGCGCGCGCCCTCAGTACCGCCCATGTGCTCGGCTGCTGGCTATTGATCGGTGTGTTGGCCCTGGAGCTGCGTTACGGCCTGTTGCTGTTGTCCGAGCAGTACAACGCCTGGCGCTGGTTGGGTTGGGCGATTCTGCCGAGCCTGTATCTGGTGCTGATGGCCGCGCCCCGTGCCTGGCCATGGCCGGTGTCGGCGTATTCGCGCGAATACCGTGTGTATGCGGCGGCACCGCTGGCGTTGCTGATGCTCGGCTGGTTCTGGCTGGCGAACGTCGTCAGCGACGGCACCGCCGAGCCGTTGCCTTACGTGCCGCTGATCAACCCGCTGGAGTTGGGTCTGCTGTTTGCGCTGTTCGGCGTCTACGTGTGGTCCCGCAGCGCCGTGGCGCAACTCGCGATTCGCAAGGACTATGCCGATCACGCCACGCAACTGATCGCTGGCGCCTCGCTGTTTGTGTTCTTCACGGCGCTGGTGATGCGCACGGCCCATCATTGGGGCGGTGTGCCGTTCGAGCTGGATGCGTTGCTTGAATCCATGCTGGTGCAGGCCGGTCTGTCCATCGTCTGGACCTTGATGGCCCTGAGTCTGATGATCGGCGGCCATCTGCGTCATCGCCGCGAAGTCTGGCTGATCGGTGCGGCGCTGATCGGTGTGGTGGTGGCCAAACTGTTCTTTGTCGAATTGAGCAACCGCGGCGGACTCGCCCGGATCGTCTCGTTTATCGGCGTTGGCGTGTTGCTGTTGGTGGTGGGCTATTTCGCCCCGTTGCCGCCCAAGCGCTTTGATGCTGTGCCGGAGGCTGAAAAACCGGTCCCGCAAACCGAAGGAGTGTCGTCTTGAGTCAGAAGCTGAACCGTGTCTGGTTGGGCGCTGTTGCGCTGGGTGTGGCGCTGTCGGCCAGTGCTCAGGAAAAACTGGCGGACTTCGCCACGCAGGTGCCGTTGTCGGTCAGCGGCGAAGGTCCGTGGTATCGCCTCGAATTGCCATTGAGCGTGCAATTGAATGCGCGGCAAACCGATCTCAGCGATGTGCGCGTGTTCAACGCCGCCGGTGAGGCTCAGGCGTATGCCTTGGCGCGCGCGCCGGCGCAGACCAGCGACAACCGCACCCTGACTGACGTGAAATGGTTCCCGCTGTACAACTCGGCGGATTCGACCGAGCACGCACCGAGCGTGCGGGTGCAATCGAGCGCCAATGGCACGCTGGTCGAAGTGCAGCCGTCCAGTCAGCTGGAGGCGGGCGAAGAAATACTGCGCGGCTGGTTGCTCGACGCCAGCGCCATCAAGGCACCGCTGCAGCAATTGATCCTCGACTGGACCAGCGAACGCGATGGTTTCCAGCGTTTCACCATCGAAGCCAGCGACGACCTGCAGCATTGGCAATCATGGGGCGAAGGGCAGGTGGCACGCCTGACGTTTGCCGACGAGCGGGTCGAACAACATGAAGTCGCCTTGCCGGGTCAGTCGGCCCGTTATCTGCGCTTGCTGTGGAACACGCCGCAATCGGCACCGACATTGACCTCGGCGCAACTGCAAAGCGCCAAGACCCGCAGCCTGCCGCTACCGCTTGTCTGGTCGCAACCGCTGGCCGGCAGCAGCGTAAAGGCCGGTGAATACACCTGGCAATTACCCATGGGGCTGAATGTCGAGCGCTTGCAGGTCGAGTTGAGTCAGCCCAACAGTTTGGCGCCCGTGACCTTGTCCGGTCGTCGGGAAAGCAGCCTGCCGTGGCAGCCGCTGGGCAGCGGTTTGCTCTATCGCCTGACCCAGAGTGGCCAGGACGTGGTGCAGAACGAATTGCAGTTGTCGGGGCAAACCGTTCAGCAGTTGAAGCTGACGGTGGACGAGCGTGGCGGCGGCTTGGGTGCCGAGGCTCCGACTGTGCGGTTCGCCGTGCGCTCCATTCAATTGGTGTTCCTGGCGCGCGGAGCGGGGCCTTATACGCTCGCGCTGGGCAGTGCCACAGTGAAGGCGGCGAACCTGCCGCTGGCGACGTTGATTCCGGATTACAACGCTGCAAAATTGGCAACATTGGGCAAGGCAACGGTGGAGGACGGGGCGGTGGTCACACCAGCGTCGACCGTGACAACGGCTGCGACGACAGACACCAACTGGAAGAAATTCGGGTTGTGGGCGGTGTTGCTGCTCAGTGTTTTGTTTCTGGCCGCGATGGCGTTCAGTCTGTTGCGCAAGCCGCCGGTCAAGCCTTGAAGGCGGGTGCTGCGCACCCCAATCGCGAGCAGGCTCGCTCCCACAGGTTCCGCATTCCCATGTGGGAGCGAGCCTGCTCGCGATGGCGGTTTCCAGGTCGGTAAAAATGCCGGTTTCGAACTACGCTCAACCGGGCGCATGAACTCTATTGGGTGTAACACGTCTGATAGGAGGAAATGCGCCCCGACTCGCGTTAAACTGCGCGGGTTTTTAGCCCCCCATTCCACCGGAGCCTTCCATGTCCCGCGTTACCCTGAGTCGCTATTTGATTGAGCAGACCCGTAGCAATAACACCCCTGCCGATCTGCGTTTCCTGATCGAAGTGGTGGCGCGTGCTTGCAAAGAGATCAACCACGCCGTGTCCAAAGGCGCCCTCGGTGGTGTTCTGGGCAGCATGGGCACCGAAAACGTCCAAGGTGAAGTGCAGAAGAAACTCGACGTGATCTCCAACGAGATCCTGCTCGAAGCCAACGAATGGGGCGGTCACCTGGCCGGCATGGCGTCCGAAGAAATGGACAACGCCTACCAGATCCCGGGCAAATACCCGAAAGGCGCGTACCTGCTGGTATTCGACCCACTGGACGGCTCGTCGAACATCGATATCAACGCGCCGGTCGGTACTATCTTCTCGGTGCTGCGTTGCCCGAACGAATACCTGAGCCAAAACGAGCCCTTGAACGAAAAGGCTTTCCTGCAGCCAGGCACCGAGCAAGTGGCTGCCGGTTACGCGATCTACGGTCCACAGACCATGTTGATCCTGACCTTGGGCGACGGCGTAAAAGGCTTCACCCTGGACCGCGAAATGGGCAGCTTCGTCCTGACCCATGAAGACATCAAGATTCCGGAGTCCACTCAGGAATTCGCGATCAACGCGTCCAATCAGCGTCATTGGGAAGCTCCGGTACAACGCTACGTCAGCGAATTGCTGGCTGGCGAAGAAGGCCCGCTGAAAAAGAACTACAACATGCGCTGGGTCGCCGCGATGGTCGCGGACGTGCACCGCATCCTGACCCGTGGTGGCTTGTTCATGTACCCACGCGACAGCCGCGAGCCGTCCAAGCCGGGCAAGCTGCGTCTGATGTACGAAGCCAACCCGATGTCGTTCCTGGTTGAACAGGCCGGTGGCGCTTCCACCGATGGCCATCAGCGTATCCTCGACATCAAGCCTGACGGCTTGCACCAGCGCGTAGCGGTGTTCCTCGGCTCGAAAGAAGAAGTCGCACGCGTCACGGCTTACCACAAGGAATAAACCATGACCGCGCCCTGGCAGCCGTTGCTCGAATGGTGGTTCGGTTCTTTCGAATCCCCCAACGAAATAGCGGCTGACAAGGGCAAGTTATGGTTCGGCAAGCGCGACAGCCAGGACCTCGAAGCGCGCACGCGTTTCGGGGACTGGGTCGAGCAGGCACTGGCCGGCGGATTGACCGAGTGGGCGCAACGCCCCGAAGGTTGGCTGGCCTTGGTGCTGCTGCTCGACCAACTCCCCCGAATGATCTATCGCGACACTCCCAAATCCTTTTCAGGTGATCTCAGGGCTCAGGCACTCGTGGCGCAAGGTATTGCTGCGGATTTCGATCGGCAGTTGCGGCCGATCCAGCGAGTGTTCATCTACTTGGTGTTTGAGCATTGCGAGAATCTGGCGGTGCAGAACGAAGCGGTTTCGCGGTTTATCGATCTGGTGGCGCAGCAGCCTGAGGCTGATCGGGCGGTGTTTGCCGATAACCTGGATTATGCCGAGCGGCATCAGAAAGTGATTGCGCGGTTTGGACGGTTTCCGCATCGCAATGCGGTGTTGGGAAGGGAGTCTACGGCTGAGGAGATGGAGTTTCTTTCGGGGCCTGGTTCAAGGTTTTAAATCTTCATCGCGGCTGATGCCGTCATCGCCAGCAGGCTGGCTCCCACATTGGGTTTGTGTTGTTCACACATCCCCTGTGGGAGCCAGCCTGCTGGCGATGAGGCCAGTGAAAGCAGCTTAAATCCGGAAGCTGCCGACCAACTGTTTAAGCCGCGCCGCCTGCTGCTCAAGGTCTGAACACGCGCGCAAGGTCGCCTGCAAGTTCTCCACGCCTTCCTGATTCAGCGTGTTGATCTCGGTAATGTCGACGTTTATCGACTCCACCACCGCCGTCTGCTCTTCCGTCGCAGTGGCGACCGACTGGTTCATCCCGTCGATCTCACCGATACGCTGAGTCACGCTGCCCAGGCGTTCGCCCGCCTGGTTGGCGATGCCGACGCTGCTTTCGCTTTGGCGCTGGCTGTCGGTCATGGTGATCACGGCTTCCCGGGCGCCGATTTGCAGTTCCTCGATCATCTTCTGCACTTGCTGCGCCGAATCCTGAGTACGGTGCGCGAGGTTACGCACCTCATCTGCCACCACGGCAAAACCACGACCGGCTTCACCGGCACGGGCCGCCTCGATGGCTGCGTTGAGTGCCAGCAGGTTGGTCTGCTGGGAGATGCTGGTGATCACTTCCAGAATCTGCCCGATGTTCACGGTGTTGCTGTTGAGCGTTTCGATGTTGCCGCACGAATCGCTGATCTTCGCCGAGAGCTGCTGCATCGCCGCGATGGTTTTATCCACGACTTGCTGACCGTCTTCGGCCAATGCGCGAGCATCGCTCGAATGCTGCGAGGCGAGGGCGGCGTTCTGAGCGATTTCCTGGGCGGCGGCGCCCAGCTCGTTGATGGCGGCGGCGACGCTGCTGGTGCGCGAGGCTTGCTGGTCGGAGTTGAACATCGACGAGTTCGACGCGGCAACCACACGCAAGGCGACTTCGTTGACCTGGCCGGTGGCCGAGGACACTTCGCGAATCGAGGTGTGAATACGCTCCACAAAACGGTTGAACGAAGTGCCCAGCGCACCGAATTCGTCCTGGCCGTGAATGGTCAGGCGTTTGGTCAGGTCACCTTCGCCTTCGGCGATGTCATGCATGGCGCGGCCCATGGTCAACAGCGGCTGCATCAGGAAGCTGATCAGCATGCCCAACAGCGCGATGATGATCACCACGGCAATGACCATGGCGATGATCGCCGAGGTGCGAAATTCGCTGAGCATCGAGAACGCGGTGTCCTGATCCAGCACCAGCGCCACGTACCAGTCTGCCGAGGGCACACCGTTGACGTGGGTAAAGGAAATGAACTGAGTCTTGCCGTCGATCTCGACTTCTTTCATGCCTGGGCTGACTTTCGGCGCGCCGTTCGGGTAGGCGTCGGTCAGGCTCTTGAGCACCAGTTTGCTGTCCGGATGAATCAGGATCTTGCCGTCGGCACTGACGATAAACGCGTGGCCGTGGCCGCCGAAGTTCAGCGAGTTGATGATCGCGCTGACGCTGGACAGGTCGATGTCTGCACCGGCGACGCCGATCATTTGATTCTGATGTTTCACCGGGGTGGCGACGGTGATCACCAGTTTGCCCGACGACGCGGCGATGTAGGGTTCGGTGACGATGGTCTGTTGTGCGCTGTTGGCCGCCTTGTACCAGCCGCGGGCGCGGGGGTCGTAATCCGCGGCACGATTGCCGGCCGGGACCGAGAACATCACGCCGTCGGTGCCACCGAAGTAGCTCAGCTGAAAATTACTGGTGTAGGCGGGCAGGTCGATGGCGCGCTTGAGGTTGGCCTGGGCGCTGCCGTCCACGGCGATCTGCTGGGACAGCGATTGCAGCAACTGAATGCGGCTTTCCAGCCAGGTCTGGATGTTGCTGGTGGTCAGGCTGCCGAGTTCCTGCATCGAGGATTCGGTACTGCTGCGCAGGGTTTGCCGCTGGCGGTAGTCGTTGAAGAGGATGAAACAAGCGAATGCAACGGCCACCACGAGGGCGGCAGCCAACAAGATCTTGTGGCTGAACTTCATGTTTCTGGTCATTAAGAGAGCTACCGCGGAGAGGCTGGTCAACAAAGGGGGCGTCAATTTGCCACAGTGGTGGGGTTTGCGCTGTTTTTATGTCGACTGACCGGCGCCAAAGATTAGGCGGATTTTGTGAAAACCGACGAAATACTCAATAGCGAAAGAAAGTTGCTGATTTGTCGCAACAAGGCAGACGAGCGGCCTGAGAAATAGCCGGCCAGCCAGGGAACCAGACAGGGGTTTTCTCTTCTAAGCTTCAGCTTGGCAGCCATGCCATTCCCCTTCGCCCCAGGAGCTACACCATGTCGCTGCGTTCTATCGCCCTGCTTTCGTTCTGCGTGTTGCTGGCCGCGTGCAGCAAGGTTAATCAGGAAAACTACTCGAAGCTGTCGTCAGGCATGCCCAAGGCCGAAGTAGAAACCTTGCTGGGCAAACCCTCCGATTGCTCGGGCGCGCTGGGCATGTCCAGTTGCACTTGGGGCGACAAGAACAGCTTTATCAGCGTGCAGTACGCCGGTGACAAAGTGCTGATGTTTTCCGGCCAAGGCCTGAAGTAATCCGGGGCTATGCGCCCACGGGAGAAAAATAATGATGCGGTTACTGATAGTCCTTTTAGCCGGCCTGGTATTGGCCGGCTGCGCCACTTCCGGCGTAGATCCGTTGGCACCGAAAACCGTCAACAGCGTCAATCTCAAGAAGTACCAAGGGACCTGGTACGAGTTGGCTCGTCTGCCGATGTATTTCCAGCGCAACTGCGCGCAATCCGAAGCCCATTACACGCTCAAGCCTGACGGCAAGGTGTTGGTGCTCAATCGCTGCCTGACGGCGGACTGGCAATGGGAAGAGGCCAAAGGTGTGGCCTGGCCACAGGAGCCAGGTAAAACCGACAAGTTGTGGGTCGAGTTCGATACCTGGTTTTCGCGGTTGATTCCGGGTGCGGCGAAGGGTGAGTACTGGGTGTTGTACGTCAGCGATGACTACAAGACCGCCATTGTTGGCGACCCGAGCCGCAAGTACCTGTGGCTGCTGTCACGGACCCCGACGGTCAATGGTGTAGTGCGTGAGGAACTGCTGAGCAAGGCACGTCAGCAGGGCTACGACACTACGCGGCTGATCTGGCGCGCGACCGATACGCAGATGGCCAAGACCTCGAACTGACGGTCGCCGAATATCAAAAACGGTGGGAGCGAGCCTGCTCGCGATAGCGGTCTGTCATCAACACTTCTGTTGAATTGGACGGCCTTATCGCGAGCAGGCTCGCTCCCACATTTTTTTGTGTTAGCCCAACAGATCGCGCAGGACTTGGGTGAACGCGCGGTTACTTTCTTCTTCGCCCGCATGACGCCCGTCGCGCACAACCCACTGGCCATTGACCAGCACATCCCGCACCTGACGATCACCACCGGCAAACAACCAACGATTGAGAATCCCGTCGCCGCTGGCTGTCGCCAGGTACGGATCGTTGCCATCCAGCACCAGCCAATCCGCACGTTTGCCAACTTCCAGCGTACCAATCGACTGACCCAGCGCTTGAGCGCCGCCATCCAGCGCCGCGTCGTACAGCGTGCGGCCAACCATCGGCTGATCCGCGCCATACAGACGATTACGCCGTTGATCACGCAGACGCTGGCCGTATTCCAGCCAACGCAACTCTTCCACCACGCTCAATGACACATGGCTGTCGGAACCGATGCCCATGCGCCCGCCCTGAGCGAGGAAATCCACCGCCGGGAAGATCCCGTCGCCGAGGTTGGCTTCGGTCGTCAGGCATAGGCCGGCGATGGCGCGACTCCTGGCCATCAGCGTTACTTCTTCCGGGTTGGCGTGAGTCGCGTGAACCAGGCACCAGCGCTGATCGACTTCGGTGTTCTCGTACAGCCATTGCAGCGGACGGCGGCCACTCCAGCTCAGGCAGTCGTCGACTTCCTTCTGCTGTTCAGCAATGTGAATGTGCACCGGGCACTGCTTGTCGCTGGCCGCCAGCACTTCGCTGATTTGCTGCGGTGTTACTGCGCGCAACGAGTGGAAACATAAACCCAACGACTGCGCCGGTTGCTGCGCCAGGATCGGCTGCAAGCGCGATTGAAGCGTGAGGTAATTTTCGGTGCTGTTGATAAAGCGGCGCTGGCCTTCGTTCGGGGCCTGGCCGCCGAAACCGGAATGGCTGTAGAGCACCGGCAGCAGGGTCAGGCCGATACCGGCGGAGCTGGCGGCCTGGCTGATGCGCAGCGCCAGCTCGGCCGGGTCCGCGTAAGGCTGGCCGTTGGTGTCGTGGTGTACGTAGTGAAATTCCGCGACCGAGGTGTAACCGGCCTTGAGCATTTCGATGTACAGCTGACGGGCGATGACGCCGAGTTGATCCGGGCTGATTTTTCCGACGAGGCGATACATCAAATCGCGCCAGGTCCAGAAACTGTCATTCGGATTACCCGCCACTTCCGCCAGCCCGGCCATGGCCCGCTGGAAGGCGTGGGAGTGTAGATTCGGCATACCCGGCAGCAGCGGACCGCTTAGCCGTTCGGCGCCATCTGCGTTGGAATCGGCCTGGATATGGGTCAACACGCCATCGGCGCTGACCTCAAGACGTACATTGTTGGCCCATCCACTAGGCAGCAGCGCGCGTTCGGCAAAGAAGGCGGACATGGTTCAGCACCCCATCGTGTGTTATTTGTATATACATATACAGACGTTTGCCTGCTCGGTAAACTCCGGCAAGCTAGCAACCTTTACTAAACGAACAAGGATTAACCGTGCCAACTCCGTCTGCCACATTGCCGCCGAATGCCAATCTGAGCGCCAATCTGGGCGACAGTCCGGCGCCCTTGTACGCCCGCGTCAAACAGATGATCACCCAGCAAATCGACAGTGGAAACTGGCCGCCGCACTACCGCGTTCCGTCGGAAAGCGAGCTGGTCAATCAGTTGGGTTTCAGCCGCATGACCATCAACCGCGCCCTGCGCGAGATGACCGCCGACGGTCTGCTGGTGCGCATGCAGGGCGTCGGCACTTTTGTCGCCGAGCCGAAAAGTCAGTCCGCGCTATTTGAAGTCCACAACATCGCCGACGAAATCGCCTCCCGTGGCCATCGCCACACCTGCAAGGTCATCACCCTCGAAGAAGAGGCCGCCGGTTCCGAGCGCGCACTGGCGCTGGACATGCGCGAAGGCCAGAAAGTCTTTCACTCGCTGATCGTGCATTTCGAAAATGACATCCCGGTGCAAATCGAAGACCGTTTCGTCAACGCACTGGTGGCGCCGGACTACCTCAAGCAGGACTTCACCCTGCAAACGCCATACGCCTATCTGAACCAGGTCGCGCCGCTGACGGAAGGCGAGCACGTGGTCGAGGCGATTCTGGCTGAGGCCAGCGAGTGCAAGTTGCTGCAGATTGAAAAGGGCGAGCCGTGCCTGCTGATTCGTCGCCGCACCTGGTCCGGTCGTCAGCCAGTGACCGCCGCCCGTTTGATCCATCCTGGTTCCCGTCATCGTCTGGAAGGACGCTTTCATAAATGAATGAATTGAAGGTTTTACGCGCAGTTGATTATCCGCGCATGCCGTGGAAAAACGGTGGCGGCAGCACTGAAGAAATCACCCGTGATGCGGGTGTTGGCCTTGATGGTTTCGGCTGGCGCCTGTCGATTGCCGATATCGCTGAGTCCGGCGGCTTCTCAATGTTTGCCGGTTACGAGCGCGTCATTACCGTGCTGCAAGGTGACGGCATGACGTTGCGTGTCGATGGTCAGGACACGCAGCCGTTGTTACCGTTGGAGCCGTTTGCTTTCAGCGGTGAGAGCCACGTTACCTGCACCTTGCTGGGCGGGCCGATTCGCGATTTCAACCTGATTTATGCGCCGCAGCGTTACGACGCGCGATTGCACTGGCTGGAGGGTGAGCAACGGTTTTTCACTTCGGCTGGCACCGTGATCGTCTTCAGTGTCACCGATGCGCTGGAAGCGAAGGTGGGTAGCCACGACGCACAATTGGGTCGCCATGATTGCCTGCGACTCGACGGTAACGTGGGTCTGTTGGAAGTCTCCAGCAACGGCCTGTGCTGTGTGATCGAGCTGACCGCACGCTGATTAACTGCTGAAGAAATCTAATGTGGCGAGGGGATTTATCCCCGTTGGGCTGCGTAGCAGCCCCAAAAAAAGGTCTGCTGCGCAGCCCAACGGGGATAAATCCCCTCGCCACAAAAGCAGTCTTCTACCCGTGTTCCCCATCGCGCACCACTTTGTTACCGAACGCCCCAGCGTGGCGCAAAACCACGCTCAAGTAACAGCCGCCATGCCCTCGCAAAATCCCCCCGAAAAATTTCATCTGTGCCAGAGCCCTTGATCCAGACGCTTTCCAGCCCTTTCAAAAATTTTCTTGAACACTCATCCAGCAAGTTGGCCGCTTGATTGCATATGCTTGTATGTACAAGTAAAGACGTATGCGTATGAGTCGATCGAGACTCCTCGCAACGTCCACTGATTCGCTTGTGTTGCTTTGACGCGCACAGGCTGGCTTACCCACCGCCAGGGTTGGTTTGGATTGATCGCTGAGGAGTCTCTTTCGTGACTGACAATAAAATGACCAAGTTTCGTGACGTTGAAATCCGCGCTGCCCGCGGTAACAAGCTGACCGCCAAGAGCTGGCTGACTGAAGCGCCGCTGCGCATGCTGATGAACAACCTCGACCCGGAAGTCGCCGAGAACCCTAAAGAACTGGTGGTTTACGGTGGTATCGGTCGTGCGGCGCGTAACTGGGAATGCTACGACAAGATCGTCGAAAGCCTGACCAACCTGAATGACGACGAGACCCTGCTGGTGCAATCCGGCAAACCGGTCGGCGTGTTCAAGACCCACAGCAACGCCCCGCGCGTGCTGATCGCCAACTCCAACCTGGTGCCGCACTGGGCGAGTTGGGAACACTTCAACGAACTCGACGCCAAAGGCCTGGCCATGTACGGCCAGATGACTGCCGGCAGCTGGATCTACATCGGTAGCCAGGGCATCGTTCAAGGCACCTACGAAACCTTCGTCGAAGCCGGTCGCCAACACTACAACGATGACCTGAAAGGTCGTTGGGTCCTGACCGCAGGCCTCGGCGGCATGGGCGGCGCTCAACCTCTGGCCGCGACACTGGCCGGCGCTTGCTCGCTGAACATCGAATGCCAGCAAGTCAGTATCGACTTCCGTTTGAACAGCCGTTATGTCGATGAGCAAGCTACTGACCTCGACGACGCTCTGGCTCGCATCGCCAAATACACCAAAGAAGGCAAAGCGATTTCCATTGCTCTGCTGGGCAACGCGGCTGAAATCCTGCCGGAACTGGTCAAGCGTGGCGTGCGCCCGGACATGGTCACCGACCAGACCAGCGCCCACGACCCGCTTAACGGTTACCTGCCAGCCGGCTGGACCTGGGACGAATACCGCGCTCGCGCCAAGACCGAGCCTGCCGCCGTCGTCAAAGCCGCCAAGCAATCGATGGCTGTACACGTTAAAGCGATGCTCGAATTCCAGAAGATGGGTATTCCGACCTTCGACTACGGCAACAACATCCGTCAGATGGCCCAAGAAGAAGGCGTCGAGAACGCATTCGACTTCCCAGGCTTCGTACCCGCTTACATCCGTCCGCTGTTCTGCCGTGGCATCGGTCCGTTCCGTTGGGCTGCACTGTCGGGCGATCCGCAAGACATTTACAAAACCGACGCCAAGGTCAAAGAACTGATCCCGGACGACGCGCACCTGCACAACTGGCTGGACATGGCGCGTGAGCGCATCAGCTTCCAGGGTCTGCCGGCACGTATCTGCTGGGTTGGCCTGGGCCTGCGCGCCAAGCTCGGTCTGGCATTCAACGAAATGGTGCGCAGCGGTGAATTGTCCGCGCCAATCGTGATCGGTCGCGACCACCTGGACTCCGGTTCGGTAGCCAGCCCGAACCGCGAAACCGAATCCATGCAGGACGGTTCCGATGCCGTGTCCGACTGGCCACTGCTCAACGCTCTGCTCAACACCGCGAGCGGCGCAACCTGGGTTTCCCTGCACCACGGCGGCGGCGTCGGCATGGGTTTCTCCCAGCATTCGGGCATGGTGATTGTCTGTGACGGTACTGACGAAGCGGCCGAGCGTATCGCTCGCGTCCTGCACAACGACCCGGCTACCGGTGTCATGCGTCACGCCGATGCGGGTTATCAGATCGCGATCGACTGCGCCAAGGAGCAAGGGCTGAACCTGCCGATGATTACCGGTAAATAAAAAACCCTGTGGGAGCGAGCCTGCTCGCGATGAGGGCGGAACATTCAACATCTGCGTTGACTGAAAAACCGCTATCGCGAGCAGGCTCACTCCCACAAAAGCCAACACAACAACCGGTATATCCAGAACAATCCACAGAGGTTGAATCATGGCTGTTAACAGCGATCGTGCAGGCAGTAAACCGTTGATCGAGAAACGTTCGATCGACTACATCCCGGAAGCGGAAAGACACGGTCGTCTGTTGAGCCAGTTCACCCTGTGGATGGGTGCCAACCTGCAAATCACCGCGATTGTCACCGGGGCCCTGGCCGTGGTGCTGGGCGGTGACGTGTTCTGGTCGTTGATCGGTCTGTTGATCGGTCAACTGCTCGGCGGTGGCGTAATGGCGCTGCATGCCGCACAAGGGCCCAAGCTTGGCCTGCCGCAGATGATATCCAGCCGGGTACAGTTCGGCGTGTATGGCGCGGCCATCCCGATCGTGCTGGTCTGTCTGATGTACCTCGGCTTCACCGCAACGGGAACCGTTCTTTCCGGTCAGGCGCTGGGCCAGTTGTTTGGTGTCAGCGATAGCGTCGGCATCCTGATCTTCGCCAGTGTCATTGTGCTGGTGACGGTGCTCGGTTATCGGGTGATCCATTGGATCGGCCGTGTCGCCAGCGTCATTGGTGTGATTGCCTTTGTTTACCTGTTCAGCCGCCTGATGAGCCAGACGGACGTGGGTGCACTCCTGCAAATCCGCCACTTCAGCTGGAGCAGTTTTCTGCTTGCGGTATCGCTCGCGGCGTCCTGGCAGATCGCCTTCGGTCCTTACGTGGCTGACTATTCACGCTACCTGCCGAGCAGCACGTCCTCGGTGAAAACCTTTTTCGCCGCTGGCGCGGGTTCGGTGATTGGCGCACAAGTGGCGATGATCCTCGGCGTGTTTGCCGCCGCTTCGGCCAACGGGCAGTTCGCCGGACACGAAGTGGCCTACATCGTTGGTTTGGGCGGTACCGGTGCCACCGCTGCGTTGCTGTATTTCAGCATCGCGTTTGGCAAGGTCACCATCTCCACGCTGAACTCGTACGGCAGCTTCATGTGCATTGCGACCATCATCAGTGGTTTCCGAGGCAACCTGCGGGTAACGCACTTGCAGCGTCTGGTCTTCGTGCTGGCCATCGTCGGCACTGCGACCCTGATCGCGTTGCTCGGTCAGCACTCGTTCCTCGGTGCGTTCAAGTCCTTCATCCTGTTCCTGCTGGCGTTCTTCACGCCATGGAGCGCGATCAACCTGGTGGACTACTACTGCATCACCCGCGAGCGCTATGACGTGCCGGCACTGGCCGATCCCAAAGGTCGCTACGGCCGTTGGAACGCCCTCGGTATCAGCGTCTATGTCTTCGGTGTGCTGGTGCAACTGCCGTTCATCTCTACCAAGTTCTACACCGGTCCGCTGGTGGACGCTCTGGGTGGCGTGGATATTTCCTGGATCATCGGCCTGGTACTTCCCGCAGCCCTGTATTACGTGTGCGCGAAAAAATGGCACAGCGCAGTACCCGATCACCTGATTCTGCCGGTCGAGCAGGACAGCGATGCAGCACCTATAACAAGCGGGGCCGGTCGCGCTTCGGCGCAGGCCTGATTGGACGTGGACAGGGCTGGATGCCTCTTGACTGCCGTAAGCCAACTCATGATTAGGAGCGTCACACAATGAAATCGAACAAGACCCTGCTGACCACATTGCTTTCCATGGGCCTGCTGGCCAGCGCCGGCGCCACTCAGGCGGCGGGTTGGTGCGAGTCGGGCAAACCGGTGAAATTTGCCGGCCTGAACTGGGAAAGCGGCATGCTGCTGACCGACGTCATGCAGGTGGTGCTGGAGAAAGGCTACGACTGCAAAGTCGACAGCCTGCCAGGTAACTCCATCACCATGGAGAACGCCCTGAGCAGCAACGACATTCAAGTGTTCGCCGAAGAATGGGTCGGCCGCAGTGAAGTCTGGAACAAGGCCGAGAAGGCCGGCAAGGTCGTCGGTGTCGGCGCGCCTGTCGTGGGTGCAGTCGAAGGCTGGTACGTGCCGCGTTACGTGATCGAAGGCGACGCCAAGCGCAAGCTGGAGCCTAAAGCTCCGGACCTGAAAGCGATTGCCGATCTGGGCAAATACGCTGCAGTGTTCAAGGATCAGGAAGAGCCATCCAAGGGCCGTTTCTATAACTGCCCGGCCGGCTGGACCTGTGAGCTGGATAACAGCGAAATGCTGAAAAGCTACGGCCTGGAAAGCACCTACACCAACTTCCGTCCGGGCACCGGTCCGGCGCTGGATGCCGCGGTGCTGTCGAGCTACAAGCGTGGCGAGCCGATCCTGTTCTACTACTGGTCGCCAACCCCGCTGATGGGCCAGGTTGACCTGGTCAAACTCGAAGAGAAACCAGGCGTGAACAAGGAAGTGACCATCAAGGTCGGCCTGTCCAAGACCTTCCACGAGCAAGCCCCGGAACTGGTGGCTGTTCTGGAGAAGGTCAACCTGCCAATCGACCTGCTGAATCAGAACCTCGGGCGCATGGCCAAAGAGCGGATCGAGTCACCAAAACTGGCGAAAATCTTCCTCAAGGAACATCCTGAAGTCTGGCACGCATGGGTGAGCGAAGACGCAGCCAAAAAGATCGACGCGGCCTTGTAGGTCAAGACTCTCCGGCTGCCCTGAGCGGCAGTCGGATGCTTGATCGCAACCCCTTGATTGAGAGTCTTTTTATGTTTCCCGAAAGCTTTACCTTTTCCATCGCCGACTGGGTCAACAGTTGGGTCGATTCGCTGGTCACCAACTACGGCGATGTGTTCCGCAGCATCTCCGACACCCTGTTGTGGGCGATCGTCAATCTTGAAGGGCTGCTGCGTGCGGCGCCCTGGTGGCTGATGCTGGCCATCGTCGCGGGCGTTGCCTGGCACGCGACCCGCAAAGTCGTGACCACCGCCGTGATCGTAGGCTTGTTGTTCCTGGTGGGTGCGGTCGGCCTCTGGGACAAGCTGATGCAAACCCTGGCGCTGATGATGGTGGCGACCGTCATTTCGGTGCTGATCGGCATTCCGCTGGGCATTCTTTCGGCGCGCAGCAATCGCCTGCGTTCGGTGCTGATGCCGTTGCTGGACATCATGCAGACCATGCCGAGTTTCGTGTACCTGATCCCGGTGCTGATGCTGTTCGGCCTGGGCAAGGTCCCGGCGATTTTCGCCACCGTGATCTACGCCGCACCACCGCTGATCCGCCTGACTGATTTGGGTATTCGCCAGGTCGACGGCGAAGTGATGGAAGCGATCAACGCTTTCGGTGCCAACCGCTGGCAGCAACTGTTTGGCGTGCAACTGCCGCTGGCCCTGCCGAGCATCATGGCCGGGATTAACCAGACCACCATGATGGCCCTGTCGATGGTAGTGATTGCCTCGATGATCGGCGCCCGTGGCTTGGGCGAAGACGTGTTGGTGGGGATTCAGACCCTCAACGTCGGACGTGGTCTTGAGGCCGGCCTGGCGATCGTGATTCTGGCAGTGGTTATCGACCGCATCACTCAGGCGTATGGTCGGCCACGGCATGAGGTGAGCAAATGAACAACGAAGCCATCAGCAAGATCGAAGTCAAAAACGTCTTCAAGATTTTCGGTAACCGTTCCAAGGATGCGCTGGCCATGATCGGCCAGGGCAAAACCAAGGATCAGGTGCTGTCCGAAACCGGCTGTGTGGTCGGCGTGAACGATTTGTCCCTGAGCATCGACACCGGCGAGATTTTCGTGATCATGGGCTTGTCGGGTTCCGGCAAGTCCACCCTGGTGCGCCACTTCAATCGCCTGATCGACCCGACCAGCGGCGCGATCCTGGTGGACGGCGTGGACATCCTGCAATACGACATGGAAGCCCTGCGCGAATTTCGCCGGCACAAGATCAGCATGGTGTTCCAGAGCTTCGGCCTGCTGCCGCACAAGACCGTGCTGGATAACGTCGCCTACGGCCTGAAAGTGCGGGGCGAGACCAAGCAAATGTGCTCCGAGCGCGCGTTGCACTGGATCAACACCGTGGGCCTCAAGGGCTACGAAAACAAATACCCGCATCAGCTCTCGGGCGGCATGCGTCAGCGTGTGGGCCTGGCTCGCGCGTTGGCGGCGGACACCGACATCATCCTGATGGACGAAGCCTTCAGTGCCCTCGACCCGCTGATTCGCGCCGAGATGCAGGACCAGTTGCTGGAGCTGCAAAAGACCCTGCACAAGACCATCGTCTTCATCACCCACGACCTCGACGAGGCCGTACGCATTGGCAACCGCATTGCGATTCTCAAGGATGGCCGCCTGATTCAGGTCGGCACGCCACGAGAGATCCTGCATTCGCCGGCGGATGAGTATGTCGATCGGTTTGTACAGCGGCGGGCTGCGGTGGTTTAAGAGCCTTGCGGTGTCTGTGCTGGCCTCATCGCGGGCAAGCCTTGCTCCTACAGGTCCGCGGTGAACCCCGTAGGAGCAAAGCTTGCTCGCGATTGCGTCGGTAAAGCTGCATAAATATTCAGGTTGTACGCATGAGGTTAATGATGTCCCAGGCTGAAAAAATCGTTATCGCCGACGCCCCGTTGCGTTGGCAGGATGTGGTCGCCGTCGCCCGCCATGGCGCACAGCTTGAGCTGTCACCACAGGTCTGGACGCGGATCGAAAATGCCCAGGCAATCGTCCAGCGCATCGTCGTCAGCGGCGAGCGCGCCTATGGCGTCAACACGGGCCTCGGCGCGCTGTGCAATGTCTCGCTCAAAGACGAGCAACTCAGCCAACTGTCGCGCAACACCCTGCTCAGTCACGCCTGTGGCGTTGGCGCGCCACTGGCCGACGAACAGACCCGCGCAATCATCTGCGCCGCCATTCGCAACTACAGCCACGGCAAATCCGGCATTCATCGCCGGGTGGTCGAAGCGCTGTTGGCGCTGCTCAATCGCGGCATCACCCCGCAAGTGCCGTCCCAGGGTTCGGTGGGTTATCTGACCCACATGGCCCACATCAGCATTGCGCTGCTGGGTGTCGGCAATGTCAGCTATCGCGGGCAGATCGTTTCCGCGCAGCAAGCCCTGGCCGAAGAAGGTCTGCAACCGGTTCAACTGGGCGCCAAAGATGGCCTGTGCCTGGTCAACGGCACGCCGTGCATGTCCGGCCTCAGCTGCCTGGCAATCGCCGACGCGACGCGTTTGGTGCAATGGGCCGACGTGATCGGCGCCATGAGCTTCGAAGCCCAGCGCGGTCAAATTGCTGCATTCGATGCCGAGATCATCGCGCTCAAGCCTCACCCAGGCATGCAGCAAGTTGGCATCAACCTGCGCGCGTTGCTCGATGGCAGTGAAGTGATTGCCAGCAGCAAAGGCATTCGTACTCAGGATGCATTGAGCATTCGCTCGATTCCGCAAGTTCACGGCGCCGCTCGAGATCAGCTTGAGCACGCGAAAAAGCAGATCGAAACCGAACTCAACTCGGTCACCGACAATCCGATGCTGCTGGGCACGCCGGACGACTTCCGAGTGGTGTCCCAGGCCAACCCGCACGGTCAATCCGTGGCCTTGGCGGCGGATTTGCTGGCCATCGCCATGGCTGAAATCGGCTCCATTGCCGAACGTCGCCTGGATCGCCTGATCAACCCGCATGTCAGCGGTTTGCCGGCATTCCTGGTGGCCAATCCGGGGGTGAATTCCGGGATGATGATCGTCCAGTACGTCGCCGCTTCGCTGTGTGCGGAAAACCGTCAGTTGGCGCAACCGGCGGTACTCGACAACTACGTCACCTCGGGCCTGCAGGAAGATCACTTGAGCATGGGCACCAACGCGGCGCTGAAGCTGCATCGCGCACTGGAAAACTGCACGCAGATCCTCGCCATCGAGTACCTGCTGGCGGCTCAGGCGTTTGAATTCCTGAAAGAGCAATGCTTCGGCGCCGGCACCGATGCCGCCTGGCGTCTGCTGCGTGAGCGAGTCCCAGCCTACGACCAGGACCGCTGGCTGGCACCGGACATCGCCGCCGCTGCCGGCGTGTTGAAAGACCCGATTTTGCTTCACAAGGCTTTACCGAACCTGAACTGATTCCCACCACACCAGCGTGCCAAGGCGCGGCTCCCCAAAAGCGAGACGCGACGGACAACGGACATCTCCGGAGCGTCTGGTGAGTTAATAAAAGACTCTCAAAAGGAGAATGATGTGACTGCGCTTAATTTGATTCCCGGCCAACTGAGCCTTGCCCAACTGCGTGATGTTTATCAGCAACCGGTCAAAATCACCCTCGACAACAGCGCCTCGGCGCAGATCGAAGCCAGCGTTGCCTGCGTGGAACAGATCCTCGCCGAGAACCGCACCGCCTATGGCATCAACACCGGTTTCGGCCTGCTGGCGTCGACCCGTATCGCCAGCGAAGACCTGGAAAACCTGCAGCGCTCGCTGGTGCTGTCCCACGCCGCCGGTGTTGGCGAGCCGATCAGCGACGCACTGGTTCGCTTGGTCATGGTGCTCAAGGTCAACAGTCTGAGCCGTGGTTTCTCCGGCATTCGTCGTGTAGTCATCGACGCGCTGATCGCCCTGATCAACGCCGAGGTTTACCCGCACATTCCATTGAAAGGTTCGGTGGGTGCATCCGGCGACCTGGCGCCTTTGGCCCACATGTCGCTGGTACTGCTGGGTGAAGGCAAGGCGCGCTACAAAGGCGAGTGGCTGGAAGCGACCGAAGCGCTGAAAGTGGCCGGTCTGACTCCATTGACCCTGGCCGCGAAAGAAGGTCTGGCGCTGCTCAACGGCACTCAGGTGTCCACCGCTTACGCGCTGCGTGGTCTGTTCGAAGGTGAGGATCTGTTCGCTGGCGCTGTGGCGCTGGGCGCACTGACCGTTGAAGCGGTATTGGGCTCACGCTCGCCGTTTGATGCTCGCATTCACGCCGCTCGTGGCCAGAAAGGTCAGATCGACGCCGCTGCCGCTTACCGCGATCTGCTGGGCGAGCGCAGTGAAGTCTCCGACTCGCACCAGAACTGCGAAAAGGTCCAGGACCCGTACTCCCTGCGCTGCCAGCCGCAAGTCATGGGCGCCTGCCTGACCCAGTTCCGTCAGGCCGCCGAAGTGCTCGCCATCGAAGCCAACGCCGTTTCGGACAACCCGCTGGTATTCGCCGCTGAAGGCGACGTGATCTCCGGCGGTAACTTCCACGCCGAACCGGTTGCCATGGCCGCCGACAACATGGCGTTGGCCATCGCGGAAATCGGTTCCCTGAGCGAACGTCGTATCTCGCTGATGATGGACAAGCACATGTCGCAACTGCCGCCGTTCCTGGTGGCCAATGGCGGCGTGAACTCCGGCTTCATGATCGCCCAGGTGACCGCTGCGGCTCTGGCCAGCGAGAACAAGGCGTTGTCCCATCCGCATTCGGTGGACAGCCTGCCGACTTCCGCGAACCAGGAAGACCACGTTTCCATGGCCCCGGCTGCCGGCAAGCGCCTGTGGGAAATGGCCGAAAACACTCGCGGCGTTCTCGCGGTGGAATGGTTGGCTGCGGTCCAGGGTCTGGATCTGCGCGATGGCTTGAAGACCTCGCCAAAACTCGAAAAAGCTCGCGGGATTCTGCGTGCCGAAGTGCCTTTCTATGAGAAAGACCGCTTCTTCGCACCGGACATCAATGCGGCGACTGAACTGCTGGCTACCCGTTGCCTGAATGAGTTGGTCGCGGCGAAGTTGCTGCCTAGCCTGTAAGGGCCCCATCGCGAGCAGGCTCGCTCCCACAGGGGTATGCATTCCAATGTGGGAGCGAGCCTGCTCGCGATTCGATTTTGCGTCGAATAAGAATAAATAAGGACGAGCAATGCAACAGTCAGAAAAGGGTTTGAAACGCGGGCTCTCTGCCCGACATATTCGCTTCATGGCGCTGGGGTCGGCAATCGGCACCGGGCTGTTTTACGGTTCTGCCTCGGCCATTCAAATGGCCGGTCCTGCGGTCCTGCTCGCTTACCTGATCGGTGGCGCGGCGGTGTTCATGGTCATGCGCGCCCTCGGCGAGATGGCGGTGCACAACCCGGTGGCCGGTTCTTTCGGTCACTACGCCAGCACCTACTTGGGTCCGATGGCGGGCTTCATCCTCGGTTGGACCTACGCGTTTGAAATGGTCATCGTCGGCATGGCCGACGTCACCGCGTTCGGTATTTACATGGGCTTCTGGTTTCCGGAAGTCGACCGCTGGATCTGGGTACTGGGCATCGTTTCGGTGGTCGGCGGCTTGAACCTGTGCAACGTCAAAGTCTTCGGTGAAATGGAATTCTGGCTGTCGCTGCTCAAGGTCGCGGCCATCATCGCGATGATCCTCGGTGGCTTCGGCATCATGCTGTTCGGTATCAGCACCGCGCCGGGCGCACAGGCGACCGACATCAGCAATCTCTGGAGCCATGGCGGCTTCATGCCCAATGGCGTGGGTGGCCTGATCGCTTCGTT
Organism: Pseudomonas sp. LS2P72; assembly: GCF_054897865.1. NCBI lineage: Bacteria > Pseudomonadati > Pseudomonadota > Gammaproteobacteria > Pseudomonadales > Pseudomonadaceae > Pseudomonas > Pseudomonas sp. LS2P72. The sequence continues at coordinate 160,186 of NZ_CM142708.1, read as the reverse complement.
TGCGGTGGTGATGTTTGCGTTCGGCGGCATTGAGATCATCGGCGTAACGGCCGGTGAAGCCAAAGACCCGCAGCGCGTGCTGCCCAGGGCGATCAATGCCGTACCGTTGCGTATCCTGCTGTTCTACGTGCTGACGATGTTCGTACTGATGTCGATCTTTCCATGGCAGCAGATTGGCAGCCAAGGCAGTCCATTCGTGCAGATTTTCGACAACCTCGGCATCAGCTCGGCGGCGACCATTCTCAATATCGTGGTGATCTCGGCGGCGGTGTCGGCCATCAACAGTGACATCTTCGGCGCTGGCCGCATGATGTACGGTCTGGCCCAGCAAGGGCATGCGCCCAAGGGCTTCGCCCGCTTGTCGCGCAATGGCGTGCCATGGATGACCGTGGTGGTAATGAGTGCCGCGCTGCTGCTGGGCGTGCTGCTGAACTACCTGATGCCGGAAAACGTATTTCTGTTGATCGCGTCCATCGCGACCTTCGCCACTGTATGGGTCTGGTTGATGATTCTGTTCACCCAAGTGGCCATGCGTCGTTCCATGAGTGCCGAGCAGGTCGCCCAACTGAAATTCCCGGTGCCGTTCTGGCCCTATGCGCCAATGGCGGCGATTGCCTTCATGCTGTTCATCTTTGGCGTGCTGGGCTATTTCCCGAATACCCAGGCGGCGCTGATCGTCGGCGTGGTCTGGATTGTATTGCTGGTGCTGGCCTACCTGACGTGGGTAAAACCGGCGGCAGGCAAGGCAGTACCGGTGGAGCGCGATCCTTCTTTTTCTCATCGATAACCTAACGGAGGCCACGGATGAAAACTCTCTGGCAACACTGCCACGTCGCAACCATGGCGCAAGGCGTCTACTCGATCATCGAGGATGCGGCCATCGTGACGTCAGGAGCGCACATTGAGTGGATCGGTCCACGCGCTGAACTGCCGTCGGGCGAGTACCCGGCAGTCAATGATCTTAAAGGGGCCTGGGTGACGCCGGGCCTGATCGACTGCCACACCCACACGGTGTTCGGCGGTAACCGCAGCGGTGAATTCGAGCAGCGTCTGCAAGGCGTCAGCTATGCAGAAATCGCAGCGGCCGGTGGTGGCATCGCCAGCACCGTGCGCGCCACTCGCGCGGCCACTGAAGACGAGCTGTTCGCCAGCGCCGCCAAGCGTCTGAAAAGTCTGATGCGCGACGGCGTGACCACGGTCGAAATGAAATCCGGCTACGGCCTCGATTTGGCCAGCGAACGCAAGATCCTGCGGGTCATCCGCCGTCTCGGCGCCGAGCTCCCGGTCAGCGTGCGCAGCACTTGCCTGGCCGCTCACGCCTTGCCGCCGGAATACGCGGACCGTGCCGACGACTACATCGATCACATCTGCGCCGAGATGCTCCCGGCCCTGGCCGCCGAAGGGTTGGTGGATGCGGTGGACGCGTTCTGTGAGTACCTAGCGTTTTCGCCGGCGCAAGTCGAGCGGGTGTTCATCGCCGCGCAGAAACTCGGCTTGCCGGTGAAGCTGCACGCCGAACAGTTGTCGTCGCTGCACGGTTCGACTCTGGCGGCGCGTTACCACGCACTGTCGGCCGATCACCTGGAATTCATGACCGAAGACGACGCCATCGCCATGGCGGAATCTGGCACCGTCGCGGTGTTGCTGCCTGGCGCCTTTTACTTCCTGCGGGAAACCCAGTTGCCGCCGATGGACGCCCTGCGCAAACACGGCGTGAAAATCGCCATCGCCAGCGACCTCAATCCAGGCACCTCACCGGCATTGTCGTTACGTTTGATGCTGAACATGGCGTGCACCTGTTTCCGCATGACCCCGGAAGAAGCCTTGGCGGGTGCAACGATTTATGCCGCCACCGCGCTGGGCATGGCTGAAACCCACGGTTCGCTGGAAGTCGGCAAGTGTGCAGATTTCGTCGCCTGGCAAATCGATCGTCCGGCCGACCTGTCGTACTGGCTGGGCGGTGACCTGGAAAAACGCGTCGTGCGTCACGGCGTTGAAGTGAGCATTTAGGAGAACAGTTGTGGATAAGGTTCTGAACTTCAAACAAGGTCGCGTGCCGCTGCTGATCAGCATGCCCCACGCCGGCCTGCGCCTGACCCCGGCGGTCGAAGCCGGGTTGATCCCCGACGCGAAAAGCCTGCCCGACACTGACTGGCATATCCCGCAGCTTTACGAATTTGCTGCCGAGCTGGGCGCCGGCACCTTGGCCGCCGAGTACTCGCGTTTTGTCATCGACCTGAATCGACCGTCTGACGACAAGCCTTTGTATGCCGGCGCGACCACCGGTCTGTACCCGGCGACGCTGTTCGACGGCATTCCGTTGTTCCACGAAGGGCATGAGCCCTCGGCCGCAGAACGCGCGACCTACCTGGAGCAGATCTGGAAGCCATATCACAGCACGTTGCAGAACGAGCTGGCGCGACTGAAAGCCGAGTTCGGCTACGCGCTGCTGTTCGATGCGCACTCGATCCGCTCGATCATCCCGCACCTGTTCGACGGCAAACTGCCGGACTTCAACCTCGGCACCTTCAACGGCGCCAGTTGCGATCCACAGTTGGCCACTCAGCTGGAAGCCATCTGCGCGCGCCACGGCGATTACAGCCATGTGCTGAACGGTCGCTTCAAGGGCGGCCACATCACCCGGCATTACGGCAATCCGGCCGAGAACATCCATGCCGTGCAACTGGAGTTGGGCCAGTGCACGTACATGGAAGAGTTCGAGCCATTCCGCTATCGCCCGGACCTGGCGGCGCCGACGCAGGTGGTGCTCAAGGAATTGCTGCAAGGGCTGCTGGCCTGGGGCGAGAAGCACTACAGCGCATAACCCCGTGCGAGCGAGCCTTTGTGGCGAGGGAGCTTGCTCCCGCTCGGCTGCGCAGCAGTCGCAAAGTCTGCAAACCGGTCCGTCTGACTCAAAATCAAGGCCAGCAACACTGTTGCGTTCAAGCCAGCCGCATAGCGGGTGAGCGGAATAAAAAATGGGCACGCCAACGAGGTTGGGTGCCCATTTTTTTATGCCTGACGAATCAGCTGACTCGATTTTGTTGCTTGGCGAAAATCGCCGCCATCGCGGGTTCATCCAGATGATCCAGCATTCGCTCCACCAACAAATGCACGCCGTCGGCCATGCGGCTGAGCGCCAGGGCTACGGAGCGGCGGGAACCGTCCACATCGTCGGCGAGGCCGGCGGCGATGGCGCTGATGGACAGCAAATCTTCCGAGGCATTGGCGAGCAGGGTTTCAGGGTGGATGCCCGGGCAGACGCTGAAGAGCTGGCCGTTGCGTTTTGGTGGTTTGGGGTCGGCTGGCGGGAAGTGATGGTCGAGGGCACGCTCGGCGGCTTCGTTGAGTTTGTTTGAATCGGGGCGTTCGTATGGGGAGACCGGATCGGTGTCCGGCGGATTTGGAGTTACCTTGAACATTGGCTCTATCCTCAAATGAGTGAGGCTGCAACCAGCTCGCTACTAAACGATAGGGAGGCAGCTGTGCACAGGTTAGTAGACCGATGAGCCAAGAAATCGGCGCGCCGAAGCGCCCTGCGCACAACCGCCATCAAGTGCAGGTATGGGATACCTGTTTGATAGAGGCATTGTGCGTCTTGACATCGACGAGCTACTAAACCCGATCACTGATGGGCAGTGACAGGAACCAAGTTACCGACCGCCCCCAAGGCGCACAAGCCGGCAGATTCTGGCGTAGCCGTAGGCAACGACGCAAGGTGTTGTAGCTTGCAGGAAGTAACCTTGAGGCGTTTTAAACAAGCGCTGTCCAGCGGTGTTTAACTACCGAAATGTTGGCAAGAACGAGTCTGAAAAAATCGGCTGAAAAACTCTGACTCTGCAAGGCATGCTCATTGGCGTAATTCGGGTTTATGATGCCGGACGGCAGAATAATAGAAGTCCCCCCAGGGATGACCTCGACCCCTTACGGAGCGCGCAATGCAGACTTTGTACCCGCAGATCAAACCCCACGCCCGGCACGATCTGGCCGTCGATGAAACCCACACGCTGTATGTCGACGAAAGCGGTTCGCCGGAAGGTTTGCCGGTTGTATTCATCCACGGCGGCCCCGGCGCCGGGTGTGATGCCCAAAGCCGTCGGTATTTCGATCCAAACCTGTATCGTATTGTGACCTTCGACCAGCGCGGTTGTGGTCGTTCCACGCCCCACGCCAGCCTGGAAAACAACACCACCTGGGATCTGGTCGCCGACCTTGAGCGGATTCGTCAGCACCTTGGCATCGATAAGTGGGTGTTGTTCGGCGGTTCGTGGGGTTCGACCCTGGCATTGGCCTACGCGCAAACCCATCCAGAGCGTGTACACGGTCTGATTCTTCGCGGGATTTTTCTTTGCCGCCCGCAGGAAATCGAGTGGTTCTACCAGTGTGGCGCCAGTCGTCTGTTCCCCGATTACTGGCAGGACTACATCGCGCCGATCCCGCTGGACGAGCGCGAAGACTTGCTCTCGGCTTTCCACAAACGCCTGGTCGGCAACGATCAGATTGCCCAGATGCACGCGGCCAAGGCCTGGTCCACCTGGGAAGGCCGGACTGCTACCCTGCGCCCGAACCCGCTGGTGGTCGATCGTTTCTCCGAGCCACAGCGCGCGTTGTCCATCGCCCGCATCGAATGTCACTACTTCACCAACAATGCGTTCCTTGAGCCCAACCAACTGATCCGCGACATGGGCAAAATCGCCCATTTGCCTGGCGTGATCGTCCACGGTCGCTACGACGTTATCTGCCCGCTTGATAACGCCTGGGAACTGCATCAGAACTGGCCGAACAGTGAATTGCAGGTGATCCGTGACGCCGGTCATGCCGCCTCCGAACCTGGCATTACTGACGCACTGGTTCGCGCCGCCAATCAGATGGCCCATCGTCTGCTCGACCTGGCCCCTTCAGAAGCATGAAGGGCCTGCTGCAACGCGTGCGTGGCGCGCGAGTCGAGGTAGCGGGGGAGGTGGTTGGCGCCGTTGATCAGGGATTGCTGGTGCTGGTGGCGGTTGAGCCTGAGGATACTCGGGCCAGCGCCGACAAACTTCTGCAGAAGCTGCTTAACTATCGTGTGTTCAGTGACGCCGAGGGCAAGATGAATCTGTCTCTGGCGGATGTAGGCGGTGGGTTGCTGCTGGTCTCACAGTTCACCTTGGCCGCCGATACCAAGAGCGGGTTGCGCCCGAGTTTTTCGACCGCTGCCCCTCCGGCCTTGGGCGAGGAGCTTTTCGACTATCTATTAGGCAAAGCGAAACAGATGCATGGCACTGTGGCATCAGGTAGATTCGGCGCGGATATGCAGGTGCACCTGGTCAACGACGGCCCGGTAACCTTCCTGTTACAGACCTGAAAGCGCTTGAAACATGTTTTTAAGGGCTTTTCGACTGAAAACAGGCGTTTTTCGCGATAAATACTTTGTTACCCCTGATGCGTTGTAACGCGGCCTACTAGATAATCGCGCGCTACGGGGATCAGCGTTCGTTGGTCCATTTTGACTTAGGTAGAGACTTGTCCTGGACCTCTTGGGGAATCATTTAGCCCCACAGGAGTCGGAACAATGCTCGCCAACTTGGCAAGAGTGGTCTGTAGGGTCGGTTTTTTCATGCCGCACACCTCTCAGGCACTTTAACTGGCCGTTGGTTTTTTGATCTGTTTTCGGCGAGGGTTGCTCGTGATTGTTAGTCCCTGTAATGCAAAATTGTCTGCCAAACGGTTACGAAGCGCTCTGGTAGCGGGCTCTGCACTGCTCTGCCTGCTCAGCGCCGGTCAGCTTTGGGCATTCAATCTGGATGATGTATCGGTCAAGGCAAAAGAGCTGGCCGGGCAGAAGTACGAGGCTCCGCGCAGTAACCTGCCGAACGAGTTCCGCGAGATGAAATTCGCGGACTATCAAAAAATTCGCTTCCTGACCGAAAAAGCCGAGTGGGCCGATCAGAAGACCCCGTTCAAGCTGTCGTTCTATCACCAGGGTATGCATTTCGATACGCCGGTGAAAATCAACGAAATCACAGCCAATACCGTCGAAGAGATCAAATACGACCCGAGTCGTTTCGATTTCGGCGACGTGAAGTTCGATCCTAAAGCCACTGAACAACTGGGTTATGCCGGTTTCCGTGTGCTGTACCCGGTCAACAAGGCTGACAAGCAAGACGAAATCATGACCATGCTCGGCGCGAGTTACTTCCGCGTTGTCGGCAAGGGTCACACCTATGGCTTGTCCGCTCGCGGCATGGCCATCGATACCGCGTTGCCGTCCGGCGAAGAATTCCCGCGTTTCACCGAATTCTGGATTCAACAGCCGAAACCGGGTGACAAGCACCTGGTGATCTTCGCCCTGCTGGATTCGCCACGCGCTACCGGTGCCTATCGCCTGACCCTGCGTCCGGGCAGCGACACCGTTGTCGACGTCAAGGCCAGGATGTTCCTGCGTGACAAGGTCACCAAGCTTGGCGTTGCGCCGCTGACCAGCATGTTCCTGTTCGGCGCCAATCAGCCGTCGAAAGTGCTGAACTACCGTCGCGAACTGCATGACTCCAGCGGTCTGTCGATCCATGCCGGTAACGGCGAGTGGATCTGGCGCCCACTGAACAATCCGAAACATTTGTCGGTGAGCAACTTCGCGATCGAGAACCCGCGCGGTTTCGGCCTGCTGCAACGTGGCCGCGACTTCAGCCACTACGAAGACCTCGACGACCGCTACGACAAGCGCCCAAGTGCCTGGATCGAACCAAAAGGCGATTGGGGCAAGGGTTCCGTCGATCTGGTAGAGATTCCGACTGCCGACGAAACCAACGACAATATCGTTGCGTTCTGGAGTCCGGAAAAACTGCCTGAGCCTGGCCAGCCGCTGGACGTCGCTTATCGCATGCACTGGACCATCGACGAAGCTTCGCTTCACGCACCGGACAGCGCCTGGGTTCAACAGACCCTGCGCTCCACGGGTGACGTGAAACAGTCCAACCTGATCCGTCAGCCGGACGGCAGCGTCGCTTATCTGGTGGACTTCGAAGGCCCGTCCCTTGCGGTATTGCCGGAAGATACGGAGATTCGTAGCCAGGTCAGCGTTGGCGAGAATGCCGAGCTGGTCGAGAACAGCGTACGTTACAACCCTGAAACCAAGGGCTGGCGCCTGACGCTGCGGATGAAAATCAAGGATCCGGGCAAGCCAACCGAGATGCGTGCTGCACTGGTCAAGAACATCGTGACTGCTGACCTGGCCAAAACATCGTTGCCAGCATCCAATTCTTCCGTCGCCAAGGCTGACAAGATTGCCGCTCGGCAGCAGGAGAAGCTGGACAAGGAAGCCAAGGAAGCCAAACAAGCTGAGGCCAAGCAGGTTGAAGCCACGCCGGCCGAAGCCAAGCCAGCCGCAGATTCCAAGGACACGGACAACAAAGACGCCACGCAGCCAGTCGCTGCCGAAGCGGTCCCAGCCACACCGGAATCGGTACCGACTGAAGAAGTCCTGACCGAGACCTGGAGCTACCAGTTGCCTGCCGATGAGTAATTCCCAAGTACAGCCAGAGACTCTTGCCGAGTATCTGGCGCATCTGCCGATGACCGACCAGCAGCGCGCGGAACTCGCGGGCTGCCAGTCTTTCAGCGAATTGCACGAACGCCTGTCGTCCTCGACGTTCGACGCGCCGACCGAGGCTGCTCAAGCTTCAGTCGGTCGTCGCCTGACCCTGAACACCGCCGAAGAACTGGCCGACGCTGAAATGCTGGTGCTCGACGCCAGCGGCCGGGTTTGCCTGCGGGCAACCCCGCCGATTCGTCGAACTAAAGTCGTGCCGGAGCCGTGGCGCACCAACATTCTGGTGCGCGGCTGGCGTCGTCTGACCGGTCGCACCAATCCGCCGGCCCCGCCGAAGGATGAAAATGTGTTGCCGGCGGCTCGCTGGCGCACTGTCGGTTCGATCCGTCGCTACATTCTGCTGATACTGATGCTCGGCCAGACCATCGTTGCCGGCTGGTACATGAAAGGCATCATGCCGTACCAGGGCTGGTCGTTCGTCGACCTCGAAGAAGTCCTGCACCAGCCGTTCCTGCAAACCGTCACGCAAGTACTGCCGTATGCGCTGCAAACCAGCATCCTGATTCTGTTCGGGATTCTGTTCTGCTGGGTGTCGGCCGGTTTCTGGACAGCGCTGATGGGCTTCCTCGAGTTGCTCACAGGCCATGACAAATACCGCATTTCCGGTAAAAGCGCCGGCAACGAGCCGATCCCCAAGGACGCACGCACCGCTCTGGTGATGCCGATCTGCAACGAAGACGTGCCGCGAGTGTTTGCCGGTCTGCGGGCGACCTTCGAGTCGGTCGCGGCCACGGGTAACCTGGATCGCTTCGACTTCTTTGTCCTCAGCGACAGTAACGACGCCGATATCTGCGTCGCTGAACAACAAGCCTGGCTGGACGTCTGCCGTGAAGCCAAGGGCTTCGGCAAGATCTTCTATCGCCGCCGTCGTCGTCGCGTCAAGCGTAAAAGCGGCAACCTCGACGACTTCTGCCGTCGTTGGGGCGGTGATTACAAGTACATGGTCGTGCTCGACGCGGACTCCGTGATGAGCGGTGATTGCCTGAGCAGTCTGGTGCGCTTGATGGAAGCCACCCCGGACGCCGGGATCATCCAGACCGCGCCGCGCGCGTCTGGCATGGACACGCTGTATGCACGCATGCAGCAGTTCGCCACCCGCGTATACGGTCCGCTGTTTACCGCCGGTCTGCACTTCTGGCAGTTGGGTGAATCCCACTACTGGGGCCACAACGCGATCATCCGCATGAAGCCGTTCATCGAGCACTGCGCCCTGGCGCCGTTGCCCGGTAAAGGCGCATTCGCTGGTGCAATTCTGTCCCACGACTTCGTTGAAGCGGCGCTGATGCGCCGTGCCGGCTGGGGCGTGTGGATTGCCTATGACTTGCCGGGCAGCTACGAAGAATTGCCGCCGAACCTGCTGGACGAACTCAAGCGTGACCGTCGCTGGTGTCATGGCAACCTGATGAACTTCCGGTTGTTCCTGGTAAAAGGCATGCACCCGGTGCACCGTGCGGTGTTCCTGACGGGCGTGATGTCTTACCTGTCGGCGCCGTTGTGGTTCTTCTTCCTCGTGCTGTCGACGGCGCTGCTGGCGGTCAACACGCTGATGGAGCCGCAGTACTTCCTTGAGCCACGCCAGCTCTATCCGTTGTGGCCACAATGGCACCCGGACAAGGCAATCGCGCTGTTCTCGACCACCGTCGTGCTGCTGTTCCTGCCGAAGTTGTTGAGCATCATCCTGATCTGGGCCAAGGGCGCGAAAGAGTTCGGTGGCAAGTTCAAGGTGACGATGTCGATGCTGCTGGAGATGCTGTTCTCCATGCTGCTGGCGCCGGTGCGGATGATTTTCCACACCCGCTTCGTGCTCGCCGCGTTCCTCGGCTGGGCCGCGACCTGGAACTCGCCGCAACGTGACGACGACTCCACGCCATGGAGCGAAGCGGTCAAGCGCCACGGCCCGCAAACCTTGCTGGGCTTCTTCTGGGCCCTGTTGGTGATCTGGCTGAACCCGAGTTTCCTCTGGTGGCTGGTGCCGATCGTCGGTTCGTTGATGCTGTCGATTCCGGTGTCGGTGATCTCCAGTCGAGTTGGCCTGGGCCTCAAGTCCCGTGACGAAAGCCTGTTCCTGATCCCTGAGGAATACAATCCGCCACAGGCGTTGGTGGCAACCGACCAGTACACCCACGAAAACCGTTGGCATGCGCTGAACGACGGCTTCACCCGGGCAGTGGTCGACCCACAGCAGAACGCCCTGGCGTGCTCGCTGGCGACTTCACGCCACCGTGAGGCCGAGCCGATCGAATGGCTGCGGATCGAACGGGTGCGTCATGCGTTGAAAGTCGGCCCTGAGGGTCTGAGCAACGATGAGCGCGTGCAACTGCTCAGTGATCCGGTGGCATTGGGTCGTCTGCATGAGCAGATCTGGAACGAAGCTCACCCCGAGTGGCTGGAGGCGTGGCGTAAATCGGTGAAGGCCGATCCCCATGCGCCGCTGTTGCCGCTCAAACCGCTGAGTGTGCAGCCTCAGTTGGCCTGACAAAAAACCCCGCTAAATTAGCGGGGTTTTTCGTTTGTGGTGGGGCGTGAATCTGGATCAACCTTCAGATCCACCCCTCACCCTAGCCCTCTCCCGAAGGAGAGGGGACTGACCGAGGTGTCTTGAGCTATACATCGACCTGAAATATCGAGTCGAACTCGGGTTTCGAATCCAACGCAGATCGGCTCCCTTTCACCCTCTCCCCTGTGGGGCGGTCCGACGTTTCGGGAGGGCTGGGGTGAGGGGTGGCTCTTGAATTCCACACAAATCCCAACCAAACCCTTGTGCAAACGAACGAGTGCGTTAGCATCCGTCCCCGAATTGGTGCGCCCGGACAATTTTCTGTTCGTATCTGTCGGTTTTCCAAGGGAAACCCGCAGTTTGCGCGCCTCACAACGCGATGGTTTTGGGGACTTGATGATGAAGAAGTATCTCTCGATGCTGCTGGTCGGCGTCACGGCATTGGTTGCAGTCAACACGGCGCACGCCGGTGCCATCGATGACGCGGTCAAGCGCGGCACGCTGAAAGTCGGTATGGACCCGACCTACATGCCGTTCGAAATGACCAACAAGCGCGGCGAGATCATCGGCTTCGAAGTCGACCTCCTCAAAGCCATGACCAAAGCCATGGGCGTCAAGCTGGAGATGGTTTCCACCGGCTACGACGGCATCATCCCGGCCCTGCTTACCGACAAGTTCGACATGATCGGCAGCGGCATGACCCTGACCCAGGAACGCAACCTGCGCCTGAACTTCAGCGATCCGTTCATCGTGGTAGGCCAGACCTTGCTGATCCGCAAGGAACTGGAAGGCACCATCAAGTCCTATAAAGACCTGAACACCGCCGACTACCGGATCACTTCCAAGCTCGGCACCACCGGCGAGATGGTGGCCAAAAAGCTCATCTCCAAAGCCAGCTACCACGGCTACGACAACGAGCAGGAAGCCGTGCTCGACGTGGTCAACGGCAAGGCCGATGCCTTCATCTACGACGCGCCTTACAACGTCGTGGCGGTGAACAAGGTCGGTGCCGGCAAATTGGTGTTCCTCGACAAGCCGTTCACCTACGAGCCACTGGCCTTCGGTCTGAAGAAGGGTGACTACGACAGCCTCAACTTCATCAACAACTTCCTGCGTCAGATCCACGAAGACGGCACCTACGATCGCATCCATGACAAGTGGTTCAAAGACACCGCTTGGCAGAAGGATATGGAATAACACTCGATCAGATAGACCGCGTCGCCCCCATCGCCAGCAGGCTGGCTCCCACAGGGGATTTGTGTACGCCACAGATCCAGTGTGGGAGCCAGCCTGCTGGCGATGACGGCCTTCCTGGCGACACAACTTTCGGATTTTGCTAAACCCATGAAACAGAAAAAAGCCCAATGGCCGTGGCACGTGTTAACCGTGCTGCTGCTGATCGGCCTGGCCGGCGCGTTGTATTACGCCACCTCGCTGATGTCCTACGAATGGCGCTGGAACCGCGTGCCGCAATACTTCGCCTACCACGCCGAAGAATCCCAGCGTGCCGCCGATATCTCCACCGTCAGCGAACTGGTGCGCAAAGGCGACAAGGCTGAAGTCACTCTGCGCAATGATGCCGGTGCAGAGCAGCACCTGACCGTCGACGACAACAGCCTGCAAGTCGCCCAAGGTGATGACGTGGCCGAAGGCGACGTGATCGGCGTGACCCGCCACTGGGCCGCCGGACCGCTGATGTGGGGACTCTGGACCACCTTGTGGTTGTCCGTGGTTTCAGGTGTGCTCGGTCTGCTCATCGGCCTCGCCACGGGCCTGTGCCGACTGTCGAGCAACCCGACCCTGCGCGATCTCTCGACGATCTACGTCGAACTGGTCCGCGGTACGCCGCTGCTGGTGCAGATATTCATCTTCTACTTCTTCATCGGCACCGTGATGAACCTCTCCCGGGAGTTCGCCGGGATCGCCGCGCTGTCGCTGTTCACCGGCGCTTATGTGGCGGAAATCATCCGTTCCGGCGTGCAATCCATCGCCCGTGGCCAGAACGAAGCCGCGCGCTCCCTGGGCCTGAGCGCTGGTCAGTCGATGCGCCACGTGGTGCTGCCGCAAGCGTTCAAACGGGTGCTGCCACCGCTGGCCGGTCAGTTCATCAGTCTGGTCAAGGACACCTCGCTGGTGTCGGTGATTGCGATTACCGAGCTGCTCAAAAGCGGTCGCGAAGTCATCACCACCTCGTTCTCGCCGTTCGAAATCCTGTTCTGCGTGGCCGGCCTGTACCTGTTGATCAACCTGCCGCTGTCGAAAATCGCCAGCCGGCTTGAGCGGAGGCTCGCGCAAAGTGATTGAAGTCCGCGATCTGGTAAAAGTTTTCGACGCCCGCGGCCACGTGGTTCGCGCGGTGGATAACGTTTCGACGCACGTGGCCAAGGGCGAAGTGGTGGTGGTGATCGGCCCGTCCGGTTCCGGCAAGTCGACCTTCCTGCGTTGCCTCAACGGCCTGGAAGAGTTTGATTCTGGCTCGGTGAGCATCGACGGCCTACAACTGGCCGACCCGAAAACCGATGTGAATGCCTATCGCCGTGAAGTCGGCATGGTGTTCCAGCACTTCAACCTGTTCCCGCACATGACTGTGCTGGAAAACCTCTGCCTGGCCCAGAAAGTCGTGCGCAAGCGCGGCAAGAAAGAGCGCGAGGCCAAGGCCTTGGCGTTGCTGGAAAAGGTCGGTATTGCGCAGAAGGCCAACGAGTTTCCGTCGCGCCTGTCCGGCGGTCAGCAACAGCGCGTGGCCATCGCCCGGGCACTGGCGATGGAACCGAAGGTCATGCTGTTCGATGAGCCGACCTCGGCGCTCGACCCGGAAATGGTCGGCGAAGTGCTGGACGTGATGAAAACCCTGGCGGTGGAAGGCATGACCATGGTCTGCGTCACCCACGAAATGGGCTTCGCTCGGGAAGTGGCGGATCGGGTGCTGTTCTTCGATCACGGTAAATTGCTGGAAGACGCTTCACCGGCCGAATTCTTCGATGCGCCGAAGGATCCGCGGGCGCAGGCCTTCTTGCGGCAGGTCCTCTAACCTCAGCGCCTGATAAACCGCCATCGCGGGCAAGCCTTGCTCCTACAGGTCTTGTGTTATGCCAAATCTCGCGGCAAACACCAACCTGTAGGAGCAAGGCTTGCCCGCGATGGCATCACCTCGGTCCTCAATGAACCGAGGTACAACCATCACCTCAAACCTTGAAACGCCCCACCAGCATCTGCAGATGCGTCCCCAACCGTGCCAGCTCAACGCTGGAGGCCGCGGTTTCTTCACTGGCCGCCGAGGTCTGTTCGGACACGTCGCGCACGTTCAGCACGCTACGGTTGATCTCTTCGGCCACCGCGCTCTGTTGTTCGGCAGCGGCGGCGATCTGCTGGTTCATCGACTGAATCGCCGAGACGGTGCGGGTAATGCTTTCCAGCGAGCCACCGGCGCGGCGGGTCAGTTCGACGCTGCTGTCGGTCAGGCTGCGGCTGTTGTCCATGATGGTTGCCACTTGCTGGGTGCCGGTTTGCAGGCCGACGATCAGCTCTTCAATTTCTTCGGTGGACTTCTGGGTACGCTGGGCCAGGCTGCGGACTTCGTCGGCGACCACCGCAAAACCACGTCCGGCCTCACCGGCACGGGCGGCCTCAATCGCCGCGTTGAGCGCCAGCAGGTTGGTTTGCTGGGCCACGGATTTGATCACGTCGAGCACGCTGCCGATCTTGTCGCTTTCACGTTTGAGATGACCCATGGCTTCGGTGGAGCTGCCGACTTCCTTGGCCAGGCGCTCGATCTGGGCGATGGCTTCGCCGACCACTTTGTCACCTTCGCGGGCCTGCTGGTCGGCGGCGACGGCAGCTTCGGACGCTTCTTCGGCGTTACGCGCGACTTCCTGCACGGTGGCAGTCATTTCGTTCATGGCGGTGGCCACCTGGTCGGTCTCGACCTTCTGGCTGTTGACCCCGGCGCTGGTCTGCTCAGTGACTGCCGACAACTCTTCGGCGGCGCTGGCGATTTGCGTGACGCCGTCACTGATGCCGCCAATCAACTCGCGCAGGCCCAAGGTCATGCTTTGCATGGCGCGCTGTAGCTGACCGAGTTCATCCTGGCGCTCAGAGATAAGGTTTTGGGTCAGGTCGCCGGCAGCGACGCGCTCCGCCACTTTGAGGGTCTGGCTCAGGGGAATCACGATCTGGCGAGTGATCGCCCACGCGGCAAGCATGCCGAAGGCGAGCGCCAGGACGGTGGCCAGTAACAGCAGGTTTTTGGCGTGCGCGGCATCGGTGTCACGGACAATGGTTTGCGACACGGTGAGTTTTTTGCTGACGTCGAGCAGGATATCGCCTTGTACGGCCATGCGTTGGAGAGCCGCGGCGCTGGCAACCTGAGAGTCGCGGAACTGGCTGACGGCGGCGCGATAGGCCTTGAGCGAGTCAGTGGCCTGCTGCAGGTTGGCGATGTGCTGTTCCGGCAGTCTGGAGGGCAGGCTTTCGAGGTTTTTCAACGCGTTGTCGATGGCGTCCAGCGCCGGTTGCTGGGCTTCGGTTTTGCCGCTGTAGGTATAACCGCGCACCTGGAAGCGCGCTTGCTGGATCAGTTTGCTCAGGTCGATCACGCTGTTGAAATCAGCGACGCTGTCACCTTGCAGCATGGATTTTTCGACTTCGGCGACACGGGCCACGGCGTTGTCGGCGGTGGCGCCGAGTTTGCCGCGGGCGTCTTCGCGGGTGGCACCGGCCTGGGTCATGGCGGTGAAGGCTTGTTTGTACTCGCTGACGGCGGCCAGTTGCTGGTCGATCATGGCCACGTCGGCGGGTTGTTCGATCAACGTGCGCGCGGTTTTCAGGCCGGTATCGAGTTGGCCGAGCAGGTCGTTGACCGCAGCGGGGCCTTGTTCGCCACGACGCATTTCGTAATCCAGACGGGCCAGGCGCAGGTCTTTGGTCAGGTCATTGAGGCTGGCAATAAACCCCAGCTTATCGCCGCGACTCATCACACCGCTCAGGCCGGTCCAGCCGGTGAAGGTGATCAACAAGGTAAGCAGCAGCACCAGACCGAAGCCGACACCCAGTTTGCGATTGACGCTGACGTTCCCCAGTTTCTCGGCTAGCCATCGGTACATGCTGCAACTCCCTCGAACCATTTGTTGGTTTTATGGGGACTGTATCGGCTGGCAGCCGGAGTTCTGTAGGCGTACACGTTGGTCGCGACGACGAATTTTCCTGTGGGAGCGAGCCTGCTCGCGATGGCGGTGGGTCAGCCAACACCTGGGTTAACTGGCAGTCCACCATCGCGAGCAGGCTCGCTCCCACAGGGATAGTGTCTGGTTTTAGAAAAGGCGGGCGAGCAGTGCAGTGACGGCGGTTTCGACCCGCAGGATGCGGTCGCCGAGTTGCACCGGTTGCAGGCCGGATTTGCCCAGCAGGTCGATTTCGTAAGGAATCCAGCCACCTTCGGGGCCGATGGCCAGGGTTACCGGTTCGTCCAGGCCACGAGGGCAGGGCGGGTAGTTGCCGGGGTGGCCGACGAGGCCAAGGGTGCCTTCGGTAATGGCTGGCAAACGATCCTCGACGAACGGCTTGAAGCGCTTCTCGATGACGATCTCCGGCAGCACGCTGTCCCGGGCCTGTTCAAGGCCAAGGATCAGTTGCTCGCGAATCGCCTCGGGCTCCAGGAACGGCGTTTGCCAGAAGCTCTTCTCGACGCGATAGCTGTTCACCAGAATAATTCGCGGCACACCCATGGCCGCCACGGTCTGAAACACTCTACGCAGCATTTTCGGCCGTGGCAGGGCCAACACCAGGGTCAGCGGCAGCTTGGCTGGTGGTGGCTGATCAAGGGTGACACGCAATTCGGCTTCATCGGCGTCCAGGCGCAGCAGTTCGGCCGAGCCCATCAGCCCGCCGATGCGCCCGACCCGCAGGCTGTCGCCGACAACCGAGCGGTGGACTTCCTGCATGTGCGTCAATCGGCGATCACGCAGGATCGCCCGGTCGGCCGCAATGAAGTCGGCCTCCTCGAGAAGCAGCAGGTTCAAGGTTGAGTCGCTGGCGGCTGGTCGTTGTGATCGTCGGCCGGCTGGTCGTCCGGGTGCTCGCCGCGCTTGCTGATCAGGCCACCGAACAGGATGCCGATTTCAAACAGCAGCCACATCGGTACCGCCAATAGCGTCTGCGAAAAAATGTCCGGAGGCGTCAGGATCATGCCGACCACGAAGCAGCCGATGATCACGTACGGGCGGATTTTCCTCAGGTAAGCGACGTTGACCACGCCGATCCACACCAGCAGCACCACGGCCACCGGAATCTCGAACGCTACACCGAAGGCGAAGAACAGCGTCATGACGAAATCGAGGTAGCTGCTGATGTCGGTCATCATTTCCACGCCGGCCGGGGTGGCGGCGGCGAAGAACTTGAAGATCAGCGGGAACACCAGGTAATAGGCGAACGCCATACCGGTATAGAACAGCATGATGCTGGACACCAGCAGCGGCACCGCAATGCGCTTCTCATGC
This sequence comes from Pseudomonas sp. LS2P72, assembly GCF_054897865.1. NCBI lineage: Bacteria > Pseudomonadati > Pseudomonadota > Gammaproteobacteria > Pseudomonadales > Pseudomonadaceae > Pseudomonas > Pseudomonas sp. LS2P72. The sequence goes on along the minus strand of NZ_CM142708.1, from coordinate 143,607 downwards.
TTGTACAGGCCTGGCGCGATAAAGCCCCAGATCTGATGCAGGATCACCGGGATCGCCAGGAACAGCGACACCATCATGGTCAGCTTCAGTGGCGTCAGGAACGGCGACGACACGTCGGTGGCGATCATCGTCGCGCCCACTGGCAGGTATTGACGCAGCGGCGTGGAGACGAAGGTGTAGATCTGCTGGGTGAAGGCAAACAACCCGGCGAAGATGATGAAGATCGCCGCTACACACCGCAGCAGGCGGGTACGCAACTCGGTGAGGTGCGAAACCAGCGGCATGTGCTGGTCGTTTTCGGGGAGATCGCTCATGGGGCTCGCGGCGGCAATGTTGGGTCATGAGGGGCCGGCGTTGTGGGCGCGGCGGCAGGAGCAACAGGTTCTACGGGCGCGACAACCGGCGCCGGTTCAACAGTTTTCACTGTTTCCGTCGGTGCAGCGGCAGGTGCAGCTTCTGCAATCGGAGCATGAATCGTCTGCTCAGCCACAGGACCAACCGGCTGAACCGGCGTAGCCTCCTGCTGAGTCGGCGTGAAAATCTTCCGCGCCTCCTGCTCAAGCGACAGAATGTGCTCGTTGTGCAACTGCCGACGAATCTCGTCGGCGCCGATTTCACGTTCAACTTCCTGTTTGATCGCGTTGAAGCTGCGCTTCAGACGGCCGACCCACAGGCCGGCGGTGCGCGCAGCACCCGGCAGACGCTCGGGGCCCAGCACCAGCAGGGCCACGAGGCCGACGAGCAGCAGTTCAGAGAAGCTGATACCAAACATTAGTCAGTGCTCACACGTCTTTGCGGATCGGCTCTTCGACTTTTTGCGCCTGCACGTCGATGGTGTGCGGCTGGTTCACCGAGGCCTGTGGCTGAACCGGTGGTACCGGTTGGGCCGGGGTCACCGTCGGATCGGCCGGTTTCTCGTCGTCGTTCATGGCTTTTTTGAAGCCCTTGATCGACTCACCGACGTCAGTGCCGAGGTTTTTCAGTTTTTTGGTGCCGAACACCAGCACGACAACAACCAGGATGACGATCCAGTGTTTCCAGTCAAAAATGCCCATGTCGCTGCTCCTCTCTAATAGTTGTTCAGGCGGACGGACGCGAGGCTTTCTCGGCGTGTCCGGACAGACCGAAACGACGGTCCAGTTCATCGAGTACAGCCTGTGGATGCTGCCCCAGTTGGGCGAGCATGACCATGCTGTGGAACCACAAATCGGCGGTTTCGTAGATCACATCGCTACAGTCACCGCTGATGGCGGCATCCTTGGCGGCGATGATGGTTTCGACCGACTCTTCGCCGACTTTCTCCAGAATCTTGTTCAAGCCCTTGTGGTACAGGCTGGCGACATACGAGCTGTCGGCGGCGGCGCCTTTGCGCTCTTCCAGCACTTCGGCCAGACGGGTCAGAGTGTCATTCATGGCTGTGTCCTGCGGAATAGATCGCGTGCGGGTCCTTCAGAACCGGGTCGACGGTTTTCCAGTCGCCGTTCTCGAAGACGCGGTAGAAGCAGCTCTGACGGCCGGTATGGCAAGCGATGTCGCCGATCTGCTCGACCATCAGGATGATCACGTCGGCGTCACAGTCCAGGCGCATCTCATGCAGGGTTTGCACATGGCCGGACTCTTCGCCCTTGCGCCACAGCTTGCCACGGGAACGTGACCAGTAAATGGCGCGGTTCTCGGCAGCGGTCAGCTCCAGCGCTTCACGGTTCATCCAGGCCATCATCAGGACGCGCCCGGTCTTGTGATCCTGGGCAATCGCCGGCACCAGGCCATCGGCGTCCCACTTGATCTCGTCCAGCCAGTTTTTCATCTTCGACTCCGACAGCGGGCCCGACACTTCATTAGCCGGGCAGGCGTTGAAACAGTGTGCCAGCGTGCGGGGGCGCTGGCTATCGGCGAACGACCAGATACAAACCGACGGCCACCATGATCCCGGCCGGCCAATGACCCAGTTCGTTCAGCGGCCCACCGACAGCGAGTAGGGTGCCGCCGGCCAGGTGCGCACAGCCGAGCAGTCGCAGCAGCCAATCGTCCTTGCGGCGGTGCCACGGTGGCGGCGGGTCGTAAGCGTGAGGTTGGGACATGCGCTCGAGCAGGTCGCGGGCCATGTTGGCCAGGTGCGGCAGCTGTTCGAACTGGCTTTGCACGTTGCCAATCAAGGCTTTGGGGCTGACGCGTTCACGCATCCAGCGTTCGAGGAACGGCTGGGCGGTGTTCCACAAATCGAGGTCCGGGTATAACTGACGGCCCAGGCCTTCGATGTTCAGCAGGGTTTTTTGCAGCAGCACGAGCTGCGGCTGCACTTCCATGTTGAAGCGCCGGGCGGTCTGGAACAGGCGCATCAGCACCTGACCGAAGGAAATATCTTTTAACGGTTTTTCGAAGATCGGCTCGCACACGGTGCGAATCGCCGCCTCGAACTCGTTGAGTTTGGTTTCCGCCGGCACCCAGCCTGAATCGATGTGCAACTGCGCGACACGACGGTAATCACGCTTGAAGAACGCGAACAGGTTGCGCGCCAGGTAGTCCTGGTCTTCCGGGGTCAGGCTGCCGACGATGCCGCAGTCGATCGCAATGTACTGCGGGCTCCACGGGTTCACGGTGCTGACGAAGATGTTGCCGGGGTGCATGTCGGCGTGGAAGAAGCTGTCGCGGAACACCTGGGTGAAGAAGATCTCCACACCGCGCTCAGCGAGCATTTTCATGTCGGTGCGCTGGTCGGCGAGGGTCGCGAGGTCAGTGACCTGAATGCCGTAGATGCGCTCCATCACCAGCACTTTCGGCCGGCACCAGTCCCAATAGACTTGCGGCACGTAGAGCAGCTCCGAACCGTCGAAGTTACGCCGCAACTGGCTGGCGTTGGCCGCCTCACGCAGCAGGTCGAGTTCGTCGTAGATAGTTTTTTCGTAGTCCTGGACCACGTCCACCGGGTGCAGCAGACGCGCGTCGGCCGAGAGTTTTTCGGCGGCGCGAGCGAGGATGAACAGCCACGCCAGATCCTGCGCGATGATCGGTTTCAGTCCCGGGCGGATGACCTTGACCACCACTTCTTCACCGGTTTTCAGCTGCGCGGCATGCACCTGCGCCACCGAGGCCGAGGCCAGCGGCTCGACGTCGAAGCGGCTGAAGACTTCACTGATCTTTTTGCCGAGCTGTGCTTCGATCAGATTGACCGACACTTGCGAGTCGAACGGCGGCACGCGGTCCTGCAGCTTCATCAGTTCATCGGCGATGTCTTCCGGCAGCAAGTCGCGGCGGGTGGACAGGATTTGCCCGAACTTGATGAAAATCGGTCCCAGGTCCTGCAACGCCAGACGCAATCGCGCGCCACGGCTCAGGTCCAGCGTCTTGCGCGGGAACCAGCGCCACGGCAAGGCGTAGCGCAGCGCCAGCAGAAACCACGGCAGTGGCAGGGCGAACAGCAGGTCATCGAGGCGGTAGCGAATCACAACGCGCTGGATGCGCAACAGACGGCGGACGGCAAGCAGCTTCATGCGTTATCGCTTGGGTCAAGGAATCGGGAAAGGCGCTCGAAACGCGCCTCAAGACGTTCCAGATCGAGTTTGATCTGGTCCAGTTCACTGAAACGGGCTTCGGCTTCGCGTTGACCGACGAGGGTGCGCGATTCTTCGGCCAGGTATTCGCCAAGATTCTGGTTCAGGCTGGCGAACCCTTGCTGATACCAGCGTGCGCGACTGCGCAGGTGACCGCCGACCAGCTGCGTGGCGACCGGTCCCAGCCAGCGCGAGAGTTCGTACTCCCAGTCCAGCTCAAGGTCCTGAAGGATCGCCGCCAGTTCCAGCAGCACGCCGCTGTCGCCGTCGAGTTCGACTTCAGGAGCATGCAGGACCGAAGTCTTGTCCTTGCTCATGGCCAGTTTCAGCAGGCTGGAGGCCGGTGCGCGCAAGGTACAGTCGGCACCGGTTTCCCAGTGGGAAGCCAGCATCAAGCCTTCGTCGCTGGGCAGGATGAACACTTGCAGCGCCGGGCTGCGGCAATCGACGGCAATCACCTTGCCACTCAAATGCGCCAGCCGCGGCAACGCCGTGCTGTCGAGACGCAGCACCCGGTTCAGACCGAGTTCAACGCTGGCGAGCAGGCCGGCCAGCAACATCAGGGTTTGATGCCACGGTGCAGGGCGACGATGCCTGCGGTCATGTTGTGGTAGGTCACACGGTCGAAACCGGCCTCGACCATCATCGACTTCAGGGTTTCCTGATTCGGGTGCATGCGGATCGATTCGGCCAAGTAGCGATAGCTTTCCGAGTCGTTGGTGATCAGCTTGCCCATCAGCGGCATGAAGGCGAACGAGTAGGCGTCGTAAGCTTTGGACATCAGCGCGTTGGTCGGCTTGGAGAACTCCAGCACCAGCAAACGGCCGCCCGGTTTCAGCACGCGCAGCATCGAGCGCAGGGCGTCTTCTTTATGGGTAACGTTGCGCAGGCCGAAAGCGATGGTCACGCAGTCGAAATGGTTGTCCGGGAACGGCAGCTTTTCAGCGTCAGCCTGGACGAATTCGACGTTGCCGGCCACACCCAGATCCAGCAGGCGGTCACGACCGACCTTGAGCATGGATTCGTTGATGTCGGCCAACACGACCTGGCCGGTCGGGCCAACGAGGTGCGAGAACTTTTTGGTCAGATCGCCCGTGCCGCCGGCGATGTCCAGCACGCGGTTACCGGTGCGAACGCCCGACAGCTCGATCGCGAAACGCTTCCACAGACGGTGCATGCCGCCCGACAGGAGGTCGTTCATCAAATCGTACTTGGCGGCTACCGAGTGGAAAACTTCAGCGACTTTTTCCGCTTTCTGGCTTTCCGGAACGTTTTTGAAGCCGAAGTGAGTGGTGGGTTCGGCATCGCTGCCTTTGCGCTGATCAGTCATATCGCTGTCACCAAAAGAGAATGCGGGACATTCTAATCCCGGTGGCCTGCTTTGTCTTGGCAAGGCTGCAGGTAAGATAGGCAATCGCCGGGACGTTTTGCCGCAGTAGCGGTCAAGATGCTTCAGGAAAGTATTCATAAAGCAGGAGTCATTCGATGGCCCGTATTAGTGTTGAGCGTTCCCACGGCCTGGGTAAGGAAGCGGCCCGCGAGAAGGCCGACCAGTTGGCGCAGAAACTGTCCGAGCAATATGGCCTGGAGCCGCAATGGTCTGGCGACACCCTGAACCTTAAGCGTTCCGGTGTGAAAGGCGCGGTGTATGTGGGCGAGGATTCGATCCGCGTCGATGTGGAGTTGGGCCTGATGATGTCGGCCATGAGCGGCATGATCAAATCTGAAATCGAGAAGGCCCTCGATAAAGCCCTCACATAACTCACGCTTTTCCGCAGGAGCAAAGCTTGCTCGCGATGGCATCACCACGGACTAACTGAAATACCGCGGTGTCTGCATCGCGAGCAAGCTTTGCTCCTACAGGTGAGTGGTGAGGCATCACCGGTTTGTGTCAGTTGTTAGGGTGCCGTTTCTAATTTTTCTCCCTACTTTGTGCCTGAGCCCGACTCTTTCGCGGGCAGTTCCTCAAACCTTCTGCGCGTGAGGTGCACCATGGCCAAAGTTATTTTGAAGAAAAAAATCGACGCTTCGACGACTGCTCTGGGCGACGTTAAATCTTATGCCCGCAAGATCTGGCTGGCAGGCCTGGGTGCCTACACCAAGGTCGGTCAAGAGGGCAGCGAGTACTTTCAAGAGTTGATCAAGGCTGGTCAAACTGTTGAAAAACAAGGCAAAAAAGTAGTTGCCGAGAAACTTGAAGCGGCCAATGCCGAGATCGATGAAGCCAAGAGTGAAGTGAGCACTTTCAAAGGCAAGGTCGAACTTCAACTCGACAAGGTCGAGAAGGCTTTTGACTCGCGTGTCGCAAGTACCTTGAATCGTATCGGCATTCCGTCTAAACATGACGTTGAGACACTCTCTGCCAAGCTCGATGAGCTGACGGCATTGCTCGAACGCGTCGCGCGTAAATCTTAAGGAGAACGGGATGGCTGGTAAAAAGAACACCGAAAAAGAAGGCAGCTCGTGGATCGGGAAAGTCGAAGACTACTCCCGCAAAATCTGGCTGGCTGGTTTAGGCGTGTACTCGAAGATCGACACTGACGGCAGCAAGCTCTTCGATACATTGGTTAAAGATGGCGAGAAAGCCGAGAAGCTCACCAAGAGCGCTGTTGGCAAGAAAGTCGATGCTGCCAAGGACTCTGCTACGTCGGCCAAGTCGCGCATCAGCGGCGTGAAAGATCGTGCACTGGGCAAGTGGGATGAGCTGGAAGGGGCTTTCGACAAGCGTCTGAACAGCGCCATTTCGCGCCTGGGTGTACCGAGCCGCAATGAAGTCAAGGCACTGCACAGCAAGGTCGATACCCTGACCAAGCAAATCGAAAAACTCACCGGTGCCAAGGTCGCGCCTGTTGCGGCAAAAACCGCGGCGGCCAAACCTGCAGTGAAGTCCGCTGCCAAACCACTGGCTAAAGCTGCCGCTAAACCGGCTGCCAAACCAGCGGCCAAAACTGCCGCAGCCAAAGCAGCAGCAAAACCAGCCGCTAAACCGGCTGCCAAAACTGCAGCGGCCAAACCCGCAGCCAAGCCAGCGGCAAAACCTGCCGCAGCGAAGAAGCCAGCGGTGAAAAAGCCGGCAGCTCCGAAAGCGGCTGCACCAAAACCAGCAGTGGCTGCCGCCAAACCGGCAACCCCGGCCCCGGTCAGCGCATCGAACTCCGCTGCTGCACCGACCGCTGCTGTAACCCCGACTGTCGCGCCAGCTCCTTCGACGCCAACCAGTCAGTCCTGATTTTCAGGGCTCAAGAAAACGCCCGGCCTGTGAAGGTCGGGCGTTTTTTTATGCACGGATTAATGAACGCCGCAGATCCACTGTGGGAGCGAGCCTGCTCGCGAAAGCGGTGGGTCAGTCGACATCATTTTTGAATGATAAACCGCTTTCGCGAGCAGGCTCGCTCCCACAGGGGTTATTCGTGTTCTTCGAGGTATTGAAGCGCCAACTGCTCCGTCGCGACCTTGATCGGCGGCAACAAATGCGGCGCCACCAGCATCATGATCTGGTACACCACCAACCTCACCTCGCCCTCGCGATCAAGAATCCGCTGATAGTCCAGCGAAAACAGCAGCGTCATGGTGATCTGTTCCACCAGTTGCCCCAACGCCTGGGTATCGCTGACCAATTGCCCTTGAGCCTTCAATCGTGCGAGCAACGAAGCCAGCGTGCGCTTCAACGCGTTGAGCAGGTTGCGTATGCCCTTGGCCAGTTTCGGCAAGCGCCCGGCGAGGTTCGACAGGTCCTGGAACAGAAACCGGTAGTGGGCCAGGCGCTCGACAATCAAATGCAGGAACAGCCAGTAATCTTCAGGTGCAAGTTCCACATCGGCCGGTGGATCGAGCAGGGGCGCCAGTTCGGCCTGGAAGCGCTCGAACAGTCCGAGAATCAACGGTTCCTTGCCGTGGAAGTGGTAGTAGAGGTTGCCCGGGCTGATGCCCATTTCGTTGGCCACTTCCATGGTGGAGACGTTCGGCTCGCCCTTCTGATTGAACAATTGCAAAGCACATTCGAGAATCCGGTCGCGGGTTTTCATCCAGTCTTCTTAATGGTCAAGTCATGCCACGGCCGGCGCCGGCCGTGGTTCGTTGTCAGTCAGCGCACGCGCACATAAGTGCCGGGTGCCGCTTCCATTGGTGGATAGTTCTGGTTGCCGAGCGCCATGTGGGTTTCTTTTTGCGCGCCTGAACGTTCTTGAATCCAGCTCAACCATTGTGTCCACCAACTGCCGTTGACTTGCTTGGCGTCGTAATACCAGGCGCGTGGGTCACCGCTCAGCTTCGTGCTCTCGACGAAGTTGGCTTTCGGGTTTGATGGTGGGTTGAGAATGCTCTGTATATGACCGCTGTTGGACAACACGAACCGTCGCTCGCCACCCAGCAGCAGGGTCGAGCGATACACCGCATCCCACGGGGTGATGTGGTCATTGATGCCCGCAACGCTAAAGCTGTCGACGGTGACTTTCTGCAAGTCGATCGGTGTGCCGCACACCTCCAGACCACCCGGATGACTCATCGGGTTGTGTTTGAAGAAGTCCAGCAAGTCGCCATGCAAGGCTGCCGTCAAACGTGTGTTGTCATTGTTCCAATAGAGGATGTCGAACGCCGGTGGCTCCTTGCCCAACAGGTAGTTATTGACGAAATAGCTCCAGATCAAATCGTTGGGGCGCATCCAGGCGAAGACCTTGGCCATGTCGCGGCCGTCCAGCACGCCTTTCTGATAGGAGCGACGCTTGGCCGCTTCAAGCGTCTGCTCGTCGGCGAAGAGAGTCGCAGGCGAGTCCATCTGACTGTCGAGCAGGCTCACGAGATAGGTCGCGCTGGACACTCGCCGAAGTTGTCGCTTGGCCTGCAAATGGCCTTGCAGGGCGGCAATGGTCAGCCCGCCCGCGCAGGCGCCCATCAGGTTGACCTCACGAGCGCCGGTGATCGCCCGGCACACATTCATCGCTTCTTCCACGGCTTCGACGTACGTCGATAGCCCCCATTCGCGATGACGTACATCCGGATTGCGCCAACTGATCATGAAGGTCTGCAAACCGTTCTTCAGGGCGAACTGGACGAAGCTGTTGTGCGGGCTCAGGTCGAAAATGTAGTACTTGTTGATCTGTGGCGGTACCACCAGCAGCGGTTTGGAATACTGTTTTTCGCTCATGGGCTTGTACTGGATCAACTCCAGCAGCTCATTGCGAAACACCACGGAGCCCGTCGTGGTGGCGACCGTTTTGCCGACCTCGAAAGCTTGCTTGGTGACTTGTCTGGGCAGGCCGTCGTTGTGCAGGAAGTCGTCGACCAGGTGGCCGATACCTCGCACCAGGCTGTTGCCGCCGGAGTTGAAAATCTCCTTGATCGCCAGCGGATTGAGCAGGCTGTTGGACGGAGCCATGGCGTCGTTGAGCAAGGCGAACGCGAAGTGCGCGCGGGCGCGATCGTCCGGGGTCATGTTGCTGTCGTCGATCCAGTGTCTGACCTCTTTCTGCCAGCTCAGGTAGGCCTGCAAACTGCGGCGATAAAAAGGATTGAGGCTCCACGCCGGGTCGGCAAAGCGATTGTCCTGCGGATTGGTCGGGTGCAGGGTTTCGCCCAGCAATACGCGGCCCAGTTGACCACCCAGCTTCAAGGCGTGTCGGGCGGTGTGCACCGGGTTGCGCAAACCATGGGCGGCAACGCTGCGCAGGGTGGAAAACAGATCCCGGCCACGCAGGCCGGTAATCGCACTCTGTGCGTTGATGAACGCGGCGGGAGTGGACAAAAATTCCCTCGCTGGTTTTTCGCGCATGAATGAACACTCCTTCGTCTTCAGGCCAAATACAGATACACCGAACCAGAACACCATAGACGCTGTTGCGGATTGTTGCGCGGCGCTGCGTCTTCCCGACCGACAATGGGCCGATTAGCCGCCAAATGGAGCCGGATGCGGATGCATCACGGCACGCTGACGTTCTTCCTCGAGAAACTTCATGATGATCGGTGCCACCGCTTCGGCCCGAGTGATCAAAAACAGATGCCCGTCATCGATGATGTGCAATTGGGCGTTGGGAATCCGCCAGGCCAGTAACCGCATGTTGACCAACGGGATCAGTGGATCGTCGTCACCGGCCAGCACCAGGGTTGGCTGGTGGATCTTGTGCAACCAGTGAATGCTGGTCCAGCCGAGGCCGGCGAACAGCTGCCAGTAATAACCGAGTTTGCCGGCCGAGCGGACCTTGGCGGCATGGCTGGCGGCGAGGGTTGGATCGCGACGGAACGCACCGCCGTAGATCATCGGCGCAATGCGAATCACGTGAGACGGCTGGATGTAGCGTCGTGGGCTGGCCATCATCCACAGGACTTTCGGCTTGCCCGGCACCATCACCGTGCCCGCCGCCGTGGCCGCCAGAACGAGTTTTTTGCAGCGCTCGGGATAGTCGTAAGCGAACTGCTGGGCCAGGGCGCCACCCCACGACACGCCGATTACGTTGACTTGCCCGTAGTCGAGATAGTCGAGCATCCGTGCCGTGAGTTTCGCCAGGCCCGGAAAGCGATACGGGCGCCGTGGCGTCGACGAACCGCCGACACCAGGCACGTCGAAGGCGATGACTTCCAGGTCCGGGTCCAGCGCCGCGACGAACGGAAACACCAGCTCCAGGTTGGCGCCGATGCCGTTGAAAATCAGCAAGGGCGTCAAGTGAGGCTTGCCGGGGCGTACCGCCGTGCGGAGGGTCTGGCCATCCAGGTCGACGGTACGAAATATGAACGGTTGCGGCATGCTTCAGGCCCTGTGGGTCACTGTCTCAATTTCACCCCCCGATCCCCTGTGGGAGCGGGCTTGTGTGGTGAGGGGATTTATCCCCGTTCGGCTGCGAAGCAGTCGTAAAAACCAATGCACTCGGTGTAACTGATACACCGAGGCCGCAGATTTTGGGGCGGCTTCGCCACCCAACGGGGATAAATCCCCTCGCCACACAAGCCCGCTCCCACAGGAGGGCGAGGTGTGTCAGTTATCGCTCATGCACATAGGTGCCTGGTGCAGCTTCACCTGCTGGATAAGCCTTGTTGCCCAAACTGCCTGGAGACTTCTTCAGCTTGCCCGAACGCTCGGCTTGCCATGCCTGCCAGTGCAGCCACCAGGAATCGGTGTGCTTGGTTGAGTTCTCTTGCCATTCCTCGGCTTTGATCGGCATCTCGGTGCTGGTCATGTAGCGCGATTTCGGATTGCCCGGCGGGTTCAGAATGCTCTGGATATGCCCGCTGCTGGACAGCACGAACTCAACCTTGCCGCCGAACAGTTGCGCCGACTTGTAGCAGGACTTCCACGGGGTGATGTGGTCGTTGGTGCCTGCCAGGGAATAGATGTCGGCAGTGACCTGCTTCAGATTGATCGGTGTGCCGCACACTTCCAGTGCGTCAGGACGGATCAGTGGGTTGGTCTTGAACATCTCGATCAGATCGCCGTGGAACGCTGCGGGCAACCGTGTGGTGTCGTTGTTCCAGAACAGGATGTCGAACACCGGCGGCTCGTTGCCCAGCAGGTAGTTGTTGACCCAGTAGTTCCAGATCAGGTCGTTGGGGCGCATCCAGGCGAAAACTTTCGCCATGTCGCGACCTTCCAGCACGCCGGCCTGATAGGAGTGGCGCTTGGCCGATTCGAGGGTTTGCTCGTCGACGAACAGTGCCACGTCGCTGTCCAGGGTGGTGTCCAGCACGCTGACCAGCAGCGTCAGGGCGTTGACCTTGTTCTCGCCGATCGCGGCGTAGTGGCCCAGCAGGGCGGTGCAGGTGATGCCGCCGGAGCAGGCGCCGAGCATGTTGATGTCTTTGCTGCCGGTGATTGCGGTGACCACGTCGACCGCTTCCTTGAGCGCTTCGATGTAGGTCGACAGACCCCACTCGCGCTGCTCCTTGGTCGGGTTGCGCCAGCTGACAATGAACGTCTGCATGTTGTTGCGCAGGCAGAAGCGCGCCAGGCTCTTGTCCGGGCTCAGGTCGAAAACATAGAACTTGTTGATCTGCGGTGGCACCACCAGCAGTGGGCGCTCGTGCACCTGTTCGGTGGTCGGCCGATACTGGATCAGCTCCAGCACATCATTGCGAAACACCACCGTGCCTTCGGTGACGCCCAGGCTCTTGCCGACCTCGAACGCGCCCATGTTGACCTGGCTCGGCATGCCGCCGTTGTGCACCAGATCCTTGGCCAGATGGGAGAGGCCGTCGAGCAGGCTTTTGCCGCCGGTTTCGAAGAAGCGTTTGACCGCCGCCGGGTTGGCCGCACTGTTGGTCGGGGCCATGGCTTCGGTCATGAGGTTGATCACGAAATGCCCGCGTGCGACGTCCTTGGGCGAGAGGTTGCTTTCGCCGATCCAGTCATGGAGCTCCTTGCGCCACGCCAGGTAAGTTTGCAAATAACGTTTGTAGAGCGGGTTCTGGCTCCAGGCCGGATCATGGAAGCGACGGTCATCGCTGGTCGGTTGCAGCGCGGATTTGCCAAACAGCACGTTCTTCAGTTCGATGCCGAAATGAGCGACATGCTTTGCACTATGAATCGGTTGTTTGATGGCCTGGGTCAGCACCATTCGGGCAGAGCCCAACAGATCTTTTCTACGCAGTCCAACGACCGGATTCAGCCCCAAGGTATTTTCCGAGGCTTGATACTTCAAGTCATCGTTATTCTTGTTACTCATCTACGACGCTCCATTGTCCTGAGACGAGTACCTGGGTCCAGCTGTGCAGTCCACAGCCAATGCCAGGTACTACTGCTCGGGTGACCGTTAATTCTGCATCGCTGCTTTTTAGTTCAGAGAGCACTGCAGGTACCTTGCCAGCTCCATTGGTTACCCGAGTTTAATTTTTTTCGCAAGCAGGCCAATCGTCGGCCCGAAAGCGGAGCATTCAAACAGATGGAATTAGAAAATGCCTTCTAATGAGTGAAAGGCCTGATTTAGAGCATCAGCTTGACGATGGATTCGTTCGGGTCGCGGGTCTTTCCGGCGGCTTTGAGTTCGGCAAGATAATCGTTCCAGAGATCCTCTTGGCGCACGCCCAACTGGTACAGATATTCCCAGGTGAACAGGCCGCTGTCGTGGCCGTCGTCGAAGGTCAATTTCAGTGCGTACTGACCGGCCGGTTCGACCTTGGTCAGGCCTACGCCGATCTTGCCAAATTGCAGGATAGGTTTGCCGTGGCCCTGGACCTCGGCGGAAGGAGAGTGCACGCGCAGGAACTCGGCGGGCAGGTGATGCTCCTCGCCAGACGCGTATTTCAGCGACAGGGTTTTCGAGGCTTTGTGCAGTTTGATATCGGTGGGGAGTTGGGTCATGACCTGGAGTCCGTCTGTAAGCGCATGGTCTGACTCCTGTAGGAGCACGGCTTGCCGGCGATGGCGATCTCAAGTGCGCCATCGCCAGCAAGCTGTGCTCCTACAGAGGGTCGCTTGGCTTACAGGATATAACGGGACAGGTCTTCGTTCTGCGCCAATTCGCCCAAGTGGCTGTTGACGTAATCGGCGTCGATCAGGATCGCCTTTTCGTCGTGGGCGCTGGCCAGATCACCGGCGCTGAACGACACCTCTTCAAGCAGGCGCTCAAGCAGCGTGTGCAGGCGACGGGCACCGATGTTCTCGGTCTTCTCGTTGACCTGCCAGGCGATCTCGGCAATACGCTTGATGCCGTCCGGCAGGAATTCAATCACCAGGCCTTCGGTTTTCAGCAGTGCGCAATACTGCTCGGTGAGCGACGCGTGCGGCTCGCTGAGAATGCGTTCGAAATCTTCAGGTGTCAGGGCCTTGAGTTCGACACGAATCGGCAGGCGACCTTGCAGCTCGGGCACCAGATCGCTCGGCTTGCTCAGGTGGAACGCACCGGACGCGATGAACAGGATGTGGTCGGTCTTGACCATGCCCAGTTTGGTGTTGACGGTGCAGCCTTCGATCAGCGGCAGCAAGTCGCGCTGTACGCCCTCACGGGAGACGTCGACGCCACCGGTGTTGCCGCGCTTGGCGACCTTGTCGATTTCGTCGATGAACACGATGCCGTGCTGCTCGACCGCTTCCAGCGCCTTGGCCTTCAACTCTTCTTCGTTGACCAGGCGACCGGCTTCTTCGTCACGCACCAGTTTCAGCGCTTCCTTGACCTTGATCTTGCGGCTCTTGCGTTTGCCCTTGCCCATGTTGGCGAACAGGCTCTGCAGCTGGTTGGTCATCTCTTCCATGCCCGGTGGCGCGGAGATATCGACACCGGCCATTTCGGCGACTTCGATTTCGATCTCTTTGTCATCCAGCTGACCTTCGCGCAGGCGCTTGCGGAACAGCTGGCGGGTGTTGGAGTCGGCCGACGGCGCGGCGTCGTCGTTGCTGAAACCCATACGTGCCGGTGGCAGCAGGGCGTCGAGGATGCGTTCTTCGGCGGCGTCTTCGGCGCGGTGGCGAACCTTGGTCATTTCCTGTTCGCGCAGCAGCTTGATCGCCGCGTCGGCCAGGTCACGAATGATCGATTCAACGTCGCGGCCGACATAGCCGACTTCGGTGAACTTGGTCGCTTCGACCTTGATGAACGGCGCGTTGGCGAGTTTGGCCAGGCGACGAGCAATCTCGGTTTTGCCGACACCGGTCGGGCCGATCATCAGGATGTTTTTCGGTGTGACTTCAACGCGCAGCTCTTCAGGCAGCTGCATCCGGCGCCAGCGGTTACGCAGCGCGATGGCGACGGCGCGCTTGGCATCGTCCTGGCCGATGATATGGCGATTGAGTTCGTGGACGATTTCACGGGGAGTCATGGACATAGTAATTGGCGGTCCTCAGGTAAAAGTGAGCCGTGGCGTGGTGGCCAAAACAGGCTTACTCAGCGAGGTCCTGCTCCTCAATGGTAAAGGTGTGGTTGGTGAATACACAGATGTCGCCGGCGATACCGAGGGCGGTTTCGACGATTTCCCGGGCCGACAGATCGGTTTTCTTCAGCAGTGCGCTAGCGGCAGCCTGGGCGTAACCGCCACCGGAGCCCATGGCGATCAGACCTTCTTCAGGTTCGACCACGTCGCCGTTGCCGGTGATGATCAGAGAAGCGTCTTTGTTCGCGACCGCGAGCATGGCTTCGAGGCGGCTGAGGGAGCGGTCAGTGCGCCATTCTTTGGCGAGTTCGACGGCGGCGCGAACCAGGTGGCCCTGATGTTTCTCAAGCTGGCCTTCGAACCGCTCGAAGAGGGTGAAGGCGTCAGCGGTGGCCCCGGCAAAACCGGCGATTACCTGCCCGTGGTACAGGCGGCGAACTTTCTTCGCGTTGCCTTTCATCACGGTATTGCCGAGAGAAACCTGGCCGTCGCCGCCCATGACGACTTTGCCGTGGCGGCGAACTGAAACGATGGTGGTCAAGGGAGAGTCTCCACGCAGCGGGGCGAAAATGCCTTATGCCAACTCATATGGGGGTGGTGGAGCGTTTTTCAACTGCAGGAAGGGAGAGGGGACGAGCGGTGCGAGGCGAATGAGATGTGTGGTGCTGTTAAGGACGCCATCGCGAGCAGGCTCGCTCCCACAGGGTTAGTGCATATCCTGTGGGAGCGAGCCTGCTCGCGATGAACGATGACGCGGTGTCGCTGATAGAATCAGCGGTTTTGGCGTTGTTGTAACAACAGGTTGCTGAACCCACTGCCGGCCAGTTGTTTCTGGGCGGTAGTCAATTGCTCGCGATTGCTGAACGGTCCGACCAATACCCGATACCAGGTTTCATCCTTCACGGTGCCGGATTCAACCGCCACGGCCTGACCCAGCAAAATAATCTGCGCCCGAACCTTGTCCGCGTCAGCCTCCTTGCGGAACGAACCGGCCTGCAGGAAGAACTTGGTCACTGGCGCCGCTTTGGACACCGGCGGCGCTGGCGGCGGGGTAATCCCGGCCAGTGCGGCCTGAGCCCGCGCGGTATCGATCTTCGCCGCTTGCTCTGGTGTGACCGGCGTCGTCGGAATGGCCGGCACTTGTGGCGTCGGCAGGGTTTTCTCCGGCACGGCATCCGGCGGCACGATGACTTCCGATTCCGGCAGCAACGTGTAGAAGTCGTACTTCGGCTTCACCGGTTGCGTCGGGCTCGGCGGGGTCTTGTTAGCCTCGGCGATCTTCGTGGCTTTTTGCTGCTCGATCTTCTCGCGCTTGACGCTCTCGCTGCCCTTGCCCGGTTCCAGTTTCATCAGGAACACAAGAAACGCGCCGACCGTCAGGCCGATGGCCATCCACAGCCAGCCCGGGATCGGTTGCTTTGCAGGAGCTTGGTAACGGCTGGCGCCACGCTTGGGTGCAGGTTTTTTCTTGGCAGCCAACTTACATACGCTCCAGAGTTTCCAGACCCAAGAGTTCCAGGCCTTGCTTGAGAGTGCGGCCGGTCAGCGCGGCGAGGCGCAGGCGGCTCTGCATTTGCGCTGGGGTGTCGGCGCTGAGGATCGGGCAGTTCTCGTAGAAGCTGGAGAACAGGCCGGCGACATCGTACAGGTAGGTGCACAGGATGTGCGGCGTGCCCTTGTCGGAAACGTTGTTCAGCACTTCGCCGAACTGCGCGAGTTTCGCCGCCAGTTCGTGTTCGTGCGCCGCTTCGAGGGCGATCTGGCCTTCGACTTCGCTGAAGTCCTTGCCGAGTTTGCGGAACACGCCGGCCACGCGGGTGTAGGCGTACAGCAGGTACGGTGCGGTGTTGCCTTCGAAGTTCAGCATCAGGTCGAAGTTGAAGCTGTAGTCGCTGGTGCGATGCTTGGACAGGTCGGCGTATTTCACCGCGCCAATACCCACGACCTTGGCGATGTTGCGCAGCTCGTCATCGGCCAGCTCCGGGTTCTTGTCCTTCACCAGGGTGTAGGCGCGTTCCTGGGCTTCGGTCAGCAGATCGATCAGCTTCACGGTGCCGCCATCACGGGTCTTGAAAGGACGGCCATCTTTACCGTTCATGGTGCCGAAGCCCATGTGTTCCATTTCCATCGGGTGCGTCACGAAGCCGGCCAGGCGCGCGACCTGGAATACTTGCTGGAAGTGCAGGGCCTGACGCTGGTCGACGAAGTACAGCGCGCGATCAGCCTTCAACTTGCCGCTACGGTAACGCACGGCCGCCAGGTCGGTGGTGGCGTAGAGGTAACCGCCGTCAGCCTTGACGATGATCACTGGCAGCGGGTCGCCATCGGCGTTCTTGAATTCATCGAGGAACACGCACTGGGCGCCGTTGCTCTCGACCAGCAGGCCAGCGGCCTTGAGGTCGTTGACCACGTTGATCAGGTCGTCGTTGTAGGCGCTTTCGCCCATCACATCGGCCATGGTCAGTTTGACGTTCAACAGTTCGTAGATTTTCTGGCAGTGCGACAGCGAGATGTCTTTGAACTTGGTCCACAGCGCCAGGCAATCCGGGTCGCCGGCTTGCAGTTTGACCACCAGGCCACGGGCGCGATCTGCGAACTCTTCGGATTCGTCGAAGCGTTGCTTGGCCGCACGGTAGAAGTTTTCCAGGTCCGACAGCTCGTCGCTGGTGATCGGGTTTTCCTGAAGGTAGGCCATCAGCATGCCGAACTGGGTGCCCCAGTCGCCGACGTGGTTCTGACGGATCACTTCGTCGCCGAGGAATTCCAGTACGCGCGCCACGCCGTCACCGATGATGGTCGAGCGCAAGTGGCCAACGTGCATCTCTTTGGCCAGGTTCGGTGCCGACAGGTCGACGACGGTGCGCTGCACCGGGCCGGACTTGCGCACGCCGATGTGGGCGTCGGCCAGGGCGGCGTCCAGGCGAGTGGCCAGGGCTTGAGTATTCTGGAAGAAGTTCAGGAAGCCAGGGCCGGCGATTTCGGTCTTGGTGACGTTTTCATCAGCCGGCAGCGCGGCGATGATTTTCTCTGCCAGGTCACGCGGCTTCATGCCGGCCGGTTTGGCCAGCATCATGGCGATGTTGCTGGCGAAATCGCCGTGAGTCTTGTCACGGGAGTTTTCCACCTGGATCGCCGGCGACAGGCCTTCAGGCAACACACCTTCGTTGACGAGTTGGGTGATGGCTTGTTGGATCAGCTGGCGAATGGTGTCTTTCATGGTGTTCTCTTTCGACCGCAAGCGCGGCGGCGCCTGGATGCGCTAGTGGAAAAACTGGGCATTATCCGTTGCGAAGACGGGCTTGCCAACTATAGCGGGCAGGTTATGGATATGTGGTGACAAATCGGCCGCCATCGCGTGTAGGAGCAAGGCTTGCCCGCGATGGCGATCTACCCATCAATACAAATCCACGGGATCGACATCAAGGGACCAGCGTACCGCCCGCCCACTCGGCATCTGCTCCAAAACCAGCAGCCAGCTGCTTAATAGTCGATGCAGCGGCGCCCGGGCCGTCGCTTGCAGCAACAACTGCGCACGATAACGCCCGGCCCGGCGTTCCATCGGCGCAGGTACCGGCCCTAGCAGCTCAATTCCGGTCAGGTTCTGTTCGGCCAGCAAACGCTCGGCCTCGCTGCACGCCTCATCAAGAAAACCCTCAGCTTGACCCGGTTTGTGCGCTTCGGCCCGCAGCAGCGCCAAGTGCGCAAACGGCGGTAAACCTGCCGAGCGCCGTTCGCTCAACGCCTGTTCGGCAAAGGCGAAATAGCCCTGTTCAGTCAGTTGCACCAGCAGCGGATGGTCAGCCAGGTGCGTCTGGATGATCACTTTGCCCGGTTCTTCAGCCCGGCCCGCGCGCCCGGCAACCTGGACGATCAACTGCGCCATGCGCTCGCTGGCGCGGAAGTCGCCGGAGAACAGGCCGCCGTCGGCATCCAGAATCGACACCAGGGTCACCCGTGGAAAGTGATGTCCTTTGGCAAGCATTTGCGTGCCCACCAGAATGCACGGCTGGCCCTTCTGGATGGTCGCGAACAGCTGATTCATCGCGTCTTTGCGCGAAGTGCTGTCGCGGTCGACCCGCAGCACCGGGACGTCCGGGAACAGAATCCCCAGCCGTTCCTCGGCGCGCTCGGTGCCGGCGCCGACAGGTCGCAAATCGACTTTGCCGCACTTCGGGCAATGCCGAGGGACGCGTTCGACGTAGCCACAATGGTGGCAGCGCAGTTCGCCGGAGCGCTGATGCACGGTCATTCGTGCATCGCAGCGCTGACACTCGGACATCCAGCCGCAGTCGTGACACAGCAAGGTCGGGGCAAAACCGCGTCGGTTGAGGAACACCAGTACTTGTTGTCCAGCGGCCAGCGTCTGACCGATGGCCTGCTGCATCGGCCCGGAAATGCCGCTGTCCAGCGGACGACTTTTCACGTCCAGGCGCAGGAAACGCGGCTGTTTGGCGCCACCGGCGCGCTCGTTCAATCGTAGGAGGCCGTAACGACCGGTGTAGGCGTTTTGCAGACTTTCCAGCGAAGGCGTGGCGGAGCCGAGGACAATCGGGATGTTTTCCTGGCGGGCGCGCACCAGTGCCAGGTCGCGGGCGTGATAGCGCAGGCCTTCCTGCTGTTTATAGGAACCGTCGTGCTCTTCATCGATGATGATCAGGCCGGGGTTCTTCATCGGCGTGAACAGTGCCGAACGGGTGCCGATAATAATGTCGGCGTCACCGTCGCGGGCGGCGAGCCAGGCTTCGAGGCGCTCGCGGTCGTTGACCGCCGAATGGATCAGCGCGATGCGTGCATTGAAACGCTGTTCGAAGCGCGCCAGGGTCTGCGGGCCGAGGTTGATCTCCGGGATCAGTACCAGCGCCTGCTTGCCGGCCTCAAGGGTTTCGCGGATCAGTTGCAAATAGACTTCGGTCTTGCCGCTGCCGGTGACGCCGGCCAGCAGGAACGCGTGATAACTGTCGAAGCCTGCGCGAATCGCTTCATAAGCGGCGCGTTGCTCAGGGTTGAGTGGCAGTTCCGGCTGCGCCAGCCAGTGTTCGTGGCGGGCGTCGGGGGCGTGCTTGCGGATTTCGACTTGCACCAGATCCTTGGCCAGCAGCAAATCCAGGCTGTCCTTGCTCAGCATCAGTTTGCTCAACAACTGATGGGCGACGCCGTGGGGATGCTGGGCCAGGGTCGCCAGGGCCTCCCGTTGGCGCGGGGCGCGAGCGATGCGCGGGTCATCAAGGCTGGCGCCGGGTGCGGCGGACCAGAAGCGTTCCTGCCGTGCTTCGGCCAGTTCGCCTTGTCGCAACAGTACCGGCAGCGCCCAGCTCAACGTGTCACCAAGGCTGTGCTGGTAATACTGGGACGTCCACAGGCACAGTTTGAACAGCGCTGGCGGCAGCGGCGGCGTGGCATCGAGCAGGGCCAGGGCCGGCTTGAGCTTTTCTACTGGCACTTCGCTGTGATCGGTCACCTCCACCAGAATCCCGATCATTTCCCTCCGGCCGAACGGCACCCGCAGGCGCATGCCCGGCTGCAACTGGGCACGCAGAACCCCGGCCGGGGCACGGTAATCGAACAGGCGGCGCAGGGGCGAAGGCAGGGCGAGGCGCAAAATGGCGTCGGGCACGCGGGGGGATCTCGATCAGCGGAAAATAAACAGCAGGGCCAAGACCTGTGGGAGCGAACTGTGGCGAGGGGATTTATCCCCGTTCGGCTGCGAAGCAGTCGCAAACCCGGTGAATACGGTTTTTCTGAAACACCGTAATCACAGGTTCAGGGCCGCTACGCGACCCAACGGGGATAAATCCCCTCGCCACAGTTCGCTCCCACAGGGACGGCGCTTTGGCCCGGGAGCCTAGCAGACGGTCGGTGTAAGGGACAGCTTGCGTGATTGCAAAGGTCTGGTAGAATCCGCGGCCTAATTATGTGCGGTATTCAACAATAGTGTTGAGTGGCGGCACACTAGCCTGAGGAATACACCATGAAAGCCGATATCCATCCAGCGTACGAAACCATCGAAGTAACTTGCAGCTGCGGCAACAAGTTCGAAACTCGTTCGAACCTGTGCAAGCCACTGGGTACTGACGTATGCAACGAGTGCCACCCGTTCTACACCGGTAAGCAGAAGACTCTGGATACTGGCGGCCGTGTACAGCGCTTCGCAGACCGTTTCGGTGCTTTCGGCAAGAAACCTGCTGCTGCAGCAGAGTAA
Organism: Pseudomonas sp. LS2P72; assembly: GCF_054897865.1. NCBI lineage: Bacteria > Pseudomonadati > Pseudomonadota > Gammaproteobacteria > Pseudomonadales > Pseudomonadaceae > Pseudomonas > Pseudomonas sp. LS2P72. Next base: position 123,069 of record NZ_CM142708.1, on the reverse strand, counting down.
GGTTGCAAAGCCCCATGGGCTTTACCTTGCTGATGAAAAAGGCGTCCCTCGCGGGCGCCTTTTTTGTGTCTGCGATTTGGCTTTCCGGTGCTCAGGCGTTCTGTCCGGCGCCGAGCGGGCTGACCTCGGTCGCGGTGCAACGGGTGGTGGATGGTGACACGCTGCGCCTGAGCGATGGCCGTAGCGTGCGCATGATCGGGTTGAATACGCCGGAGCTGGGCAAAAAAGGCCGCTCCGACGAGCCGTTCGCGGTGGCGGCACGCCAACGCCTGGAAGCACTGGTGAACGCCAGCGGTGGACGGGTCGGTTTATTGCCCGGCAAAGAAAGCAAAGACCATTACGGTCGCACCTTGGCCCATGTCTACAGCGCCGATGGCGCCAACCTTGAAGCGCAGATGCTCGCTGAAGGACTCGGTTTCCAGGTCGCGGTCGCGCCGAATGTCGATCTGGTCGACTGCCAGCAAGCGGCGGAACACAGCGCTCGTCAGGCCGGGCTCGGCTTGTGGCGCCAATCCCCTGTAACGAAAGCGGAGCAGATCAGCGCTTCCGGTTTCGCTGTGCTCAGCGGTCGTGTGAGCAAGGTTCAGCGCAATCGCGGCGGGGTTTGGATCGAGTTGCAGGATTCGGTTGTATTGCGCATTGCTCCCAATTTGCTGGGGCAGTTCGATGTGGCGAGTCTCGAGAGGCTGAAGGGCAGGCAGATCGAGGCTCGTGGCTGGGTGCTGGACCGTTCGCGGCGCGGTGGACTGAAAGAAGGGCAGGCGCGCTGGCTTCTGCCATTGACTGACCCGGCAATGCTTCAGATGGCGCAGTGATAAAAAGTTGTAGACATTTTTCCTGTCGATTGTGAACAGTCAATCCCTTGTGTTCCGCGGCTCTTGGTCCAAAGTCGTAGGGCCGGGCGCTTGACAGGGGTGACTGGTCAGTCTTGTGAGGACTTTGCGAGGCGAGTATCCTCGGCGGTCCGTCTGTCCCACAGTAAAAAGCGGAATGCCCATATGTCTGATTTGAAAACTGCCGCTCTCGAATATCACGCCCATCCCCGTCCAGGGAAGCTGAGTGTCGAGCTCACCAAGGCCACCGCTACCGCCCGCGATCTGTCGCTGGCCTACAGCCCCGGCGTAGCCGAACCAGTACGCGAAATCGCCCGCGATCCTGAACTGGCCTACAAATACACCGGCAAAGGCAACCTGGTTGCAGTCATTTCCGATGGCACCGCAATTCTTGGCCTGGGTAACCTCGGCCCATTGGCTTCCAAGCCAGTAATGGAAGGTAAAGGCGTGCTGTTCAAGCGCTTCGCCGGCATCGATGTGTTCGACATCGAAGTCGACTCCGAAAGCCCGCAAGCCTTCATCGACACCGTCAAGCGCATCTCCATCACCTTCGGTGGCATCAACCTGGAAGACATCAAGGCACCTGAGTGCTTTGAGATCGAACGTGCTCTGATCGAGCAGTGCGACATTCCGGTATTCCACGATGACCAGCACGGCACCGCGATCGTTACCGCAGCCGGCATGATCAACGCCCTGGAAATCGCTGGCAAAACCCTCGCTGACGCCAAGATCGTCTGCCTGGGCGCCGGTGCTGCCGCCATCTCCTGCATGAAATTGCTGGTGAGCATGGGTGCCAACATTGAAAACATCTTCATGGTTGACCGTACCGGCGTGATCCACTCCGGCCGTGACGACCTGAACCAGTACAAGGCTGTGTTCGCTCACTCGACCGAGAAGCGCACCCTGGCCGACGCCCTGAAAGGCGCGGACGTGTTCGTTGGCCTGTCCGGCCCGAACCTGCTGAGCGCTGAAGGCCTGAAATCCATGGCGGCCAACCCGATCGTGTTCGCGTGCTCCAACCCGGACCCGGAAATCTCCCCGGAGCTGGCTCACGCCACCCGTGACGACGTGATCATGGCGACCGGCCGTTCGGACTACCCGAACCAGGTCAACAACGTGCTGGGCTTCCCGTTCATCTTCCGTGGTGCCCTGGACGTTCGCGCCAAGCGCATCAACGAAGAAATGAAAGTGGCGGCGGCCAACGCCCTGCGTGAACTGGCCAAGCTGCCGGTTCCTCAGGAAGTGTGCGACGCCTACGGCGGCATCAAACTGGAATTCGGTCGTGAGTACATCATTCCGAAACCAATGGATGCCCGTCTGATCACCTTGATCTCCGATGCCGTGGCCAAGGCTGCGATCGAGACTGGCGTAGCGACCCTGCCATATCCGAAGAACTACCCGCTGAAAAGCGTGGATGACGTGTTCAACGGCTAAGTCGTTGTAGCGCTTCAACAAAAAGCCCCGGCTCTAACGAGTCGGGGCTTTTTTATTGCCTGTGGTTGTTGTGTGTTCATGAGGGCCTCATCGCGGGCAAGCCTTGCTCCTACGGATGTGTGTCAGGCGTGGTATTCCGTACGACAGGAACCTGTAGGAGCAAGGCTTGCCCGCGATGGCGGTCTGACAGTCACCCAATGCAAAAAAAGCCCCGCTCTTCTTTCGAAGGCGGGGCTTTTTGCCGCTTCAGGCGATCAGAACAAATCGATCGGTGCCGCTTCATCCGCAGGCAGTGGGCTGCCCGGCGCAATGCCATTGCCCAGCTCGTTCCCCGACGGTGGCGTGTCTTCGGCCTTGAACAGCTCGAAGTAGGCGCCTGGCGTGCCTGGGGTGGCTGCACGGCCGCTGATCGGGTCGACTCGCAGGCTGAGGAGGCCTTCCGGCTCTGCCTGCGTATGAGGCGGCAGGCCTTTGAGCGCGGCGCCCATGTAGTTCATCCAGATCGGCAGGGCGACGGTACCGCCGAACTCCTTGCGACCCAGGCTTTCAGGCTGGTCGAAACCGGTCCACACAGTGGTCACATAATCGGCGTTGTACCCAGAGAACCAGGCGTCCTTGGACTCGTTGGTAGTACCGGTCTTGCCCGCAATGTCGCTGCGGCCCAAGGCCAAGGCGCGGCGGCCGGTGCCGAGTTTGATCACGTCCTCGAGCATGCTGTTGAGGATGAACGTGGTGCGACCATCGACGATGCGCTCGGCCACGGCCGGCGTTTGTGGCGCTGGCTGGGCGGTCAAGGCTTCGCCCGGAGTTGCGTTGACGGTGAAGGCACTGGCCGCGACAGGGGCGGCGATGCCGTCGGTGACGACATTGCCTTTCGGGACGCTCGGCGGGTTGGCGACGAACAGCGTGTCGCCATTGCGGCTTTCGATCTTGTCGATGATGAAGGGGGTGATCTTGTAGCCGCCGTTGGCGAAAGTACTCCAGCCGGTGGCGATTTCCATTGGCGTCAGCGTCGCGGTGCCCAGTGCCAGCGACAGGTTGGGCGGCAGGTCCTGCTTGTTGAAGCCAAAGCGCGTGATGTAATCGATGGTCCTGCCAACGCCCATGGCTTGCACCAGCCGGATCGAAACCAGGTTGCGCGACTTGTACAAGCCTTCACGCAAGCGGATCGGGCCGAGGAAGGTGTTGGTGTCGTTCTTCGGACGCCAGACCTTGTCCAGGTACTCGTCGACGAACACGATCGGTGCGTCGTTCACCAGGCTGGAGGCGGTGTAGCCGTTATCCAGCGCCGCACTGTAGACGAACGGCTTGAAGCTCGAACCCGGCTGACGTTTGGCCTGCATGGCGCGGTTGTAGTTGCTCTGTTCGAAGGCGAAGCCGCCGACCAGGGAGCGAATGGCACCGTTCTGCGGGTCGAGGGAAACCAGCGCGCCCTGAGCCTGCGGGATCTGGCTGAATTTCAGCGAGTTGTCCGGCTGGCGCTGTACACGAATCAGGTCGCCGACCTGGGCGACGTCCGAAGGCTGTTTCGGATTGGGCCCCATGCTGTTGGTGTTCAGGAACGGACGCGCCCATTTCATGCTGTCCCAGCCGACATGTTCGTCACCGGTACGGGTCATCACTTGCAGGCCGGTCTTGTCGACCTGGGTGACGATGGCAGGTTCAAGGCTGCTGATGGTGCGCTGTTTGGTCAGCTCGGTTGTCCAGGCCTCGCGAGTCTTGCCCGGCAGGCGCGACTCCGGGCCGCGATAGCCATGACGCTGGTCGTAGGTCATCAAGCCTTCGTGAACGGCGGTGTTGGCCATTTCCTGCAGGTTGCTCGGCACCGTGGTGGTGACGCGGAAACCCTCGGTATAGGCGTCGCTGCCATAACGGCCGACCATTTCGGCGCGGGCCATTTCAGCGATGTACGGCGCATTCACTTCCGGGGTCGGCACGTGATAACTGGCGTTCAGCGGCTCGTTGATCGCGGTGGTGTAGTCGGCTTCGGTGATTTTGCCGAGCTTGTACATGCGCCCAAGGATCCAGTCGCGACGTTCCTTGCTGCGGGCCGGGTTGGCCAGCGGGTTGAAGCGCGAGGGGGCTTTCGGCAGGCCGGCGATCATCGCCATCTGCGCCAGACTGACATCACGAATCGACTTGCCGTAGTAAACCTGCGCGGCGGCTTCGATACCGTAGGCGCGGTTGCCCAGATAGATCTTGTTGACGTAGAGCTCAAGAATCTCGTCCTTGGTCAGCTGCCGTTCGATCTGCAGGGCCAGGAGAATTTCGGTGGTTTTGCGCGAGAAGCTGCGTTCGCTGGTCAGGAAGAAGTTCTTCGCCACCTGCATGGTGATGGTGCTGCCGCCGGACTGAATGTGTCCGCTTTTTACCAATTGGGTGGCCGCGCGCATCAGGCTGCTGGGGTCGACACCGTAGTGATTGGCGAAGTTGTCATCTTCAGCACTTAGTAACGCATTAATGAAATTGGGGGGAATGTCGGCGAACCGGATCGGTGTGCGGCGCATTTCGCCAAATTCTGCGATCAGCTTGTTGTCGCTGCTGTAGACCCGCAAAGGAATCTGCAACTGGATGCTTCTCAGCGCCTCCACGGATGGCAAACCCGGACTAAGGTAGAGAAAGGCGCCGCTAAGACTAAGGAGCAGCCCGCAGAAAACGGCGACGATGGACCATCCGAAAAATTTCAGCAGACGAATCAAGGCTTTTGGACATCCAGGGCAAAGAATGAATTTGGCATCAGGGTTCAGATAAACAGGGAACGACCCGCGCTTGAAGTAAAAATCGGAAAAAAACGCTGGGCATTATAAGCATTTTTCCGGCGAGAGCGTCATTTGCGCTGCTGTCAAGACGGGTGGTTTGAACGCAACGGATATTACAGAGTCCGTAAGACACGGATAGTCATAGGGAATTGGTAGTGCTAGGACTCTTCAATAAAAAGGCCAATACGCTTCTGGGGATCGACATCAGCTCCACGTCGGTCAAGCTTCTGGAGCTAAGCCGCCAAGGCGACCGTTATCGGGTCGAGGCCTATGCGGTGGAACCTTTACCCACCAACGCGGTGGTCGAGAAAAATATCGCCGAGCTCGAAGGCGTAGGGCAGGCACTCGCGCGCGTGTTACTCAAGGCCAGAACCAACCTCAAAAATGTCGCCGTGGCCGTGGCCGGTTCGGCGGTGATCACCAAGACCATCGAGATGGACGCCGGTCTTTCCGACGACGAAATGGAAAACCAGCTGAAGATCGAGGCCGATCAATACATCCCTTATCCATTGGACGAAGTGGCCATCGACTTTGAGGTCCAGGGCGTTTCTGCGCGCAACCCCGAGCGAGTCAATGTGCTGCTGGCGGCCTGTCGCAAGGAAAACGTCGAGGTCCGGGAAGCGGCCCTGGCCCTGGCCGGCCTGACAGCCCGCGTGGTCGACGTCGAGGCTTATGCATTGGAGCGTTCCTACGGATTGCTGGCGAGTCAGCTGGCGGCTTCTCAGGAACGCCTGACGGTAGCAGTGGTTGATATCGGCGCCACCATGACCACCCTGAGCGTGCTGCATCAGGGGCGGATCATCTACACCCGCGAGCAATTGTTCGGCGGTCGTCAACTGACGGAGGAAATCCAGCGACGTTATGGCCTGACCCTTGAGCAGGCGGGGCTGGCGAAAAAGCAGGGCGGTTTGCCGGACGATTACGTCAGTGAGGTGCTGCAGCCGTTTCGCGATGCGCTGGTGCAGCAGGTGTCGCGTTCGTTGCAGTTTTTCTTCGCCTCCGGTCAGTACAACTCGGTTGATCACATCCTGTTGGCCGGCGGTACAGCATCGGTCCCGGGGCTGGACCGATTGATCGAGCAACGATTGGGTACGCCGACGCAAGTGGCCAACCCCTTCTCCGACATGGCCCTGAGCAGCAAGGTCAACGCCGGTGCGCTGGCCAGCGATGCGCCGGCACTGATGATCGCCTGTGGGCTGGCCCTCAGGAGTTTCGACTGATGGCGCGGATCAATCTTTTACCCTGGCGCGAAGAGCAGCGTGAAGCGCGACGCAAACGCTTTTTGCTGGCGCTGGTCGGTGTGATGGTGGGGGCCGTGGGCGCGGTGCTGATCGGGAATCAGGCCATCAGTGGCGCTATTGATCGGCAAATGGCTCGTAACGATTACATCGGTAAACAGATTGCCGTGGTCGACGAGCGGATCAAACAGATCAGCGATTTGAAGGCTCGTCGCCAGCAACTGGTCGAGCGCATGCGCATCATTCAGGACCTGCAAGGCAACCGTCCGATCAGCGGGCGGATCTTCGATCAGTTGGCGCGTACCTTGCCAGACGGGGTGTACTTCACCGAGGTGAAAATGGCCGGCAAAACCCTGTCCATTACGGGCGCGGCAGAATCCAACAATCGTGTTTCGGACCTGATGCGTAATCTGGATGCGTCGGACTGGTTCAATGCGCCGACCCTGACGGAAGTCAAAGCGACGACCGCCGGTCAGCTGGATCAGGCCAACGTCTTTCAGCTGACCGTTCGTCAGACTCAGCCCGCCGCTGCGGAGGGCGGCAAATGAGGCTGTCTGACTGGTTCGAAGGCCTGCGCAAGATCGACATCAATGACCTGGACACCAATAACATGGGTTCCTGGCCGCCAGCCATCAAGGCGCTGGCGGGTAGTTTGCTCATGATCCTGGTGCTTTCGCTGGGCTACAGTTTTTCCATCAGCGACCTTCAGAGCCATCTCGAACTCAAGCGCGAGGAAGAGTCGACCCTCAAGGAGCAATTCGCCAACAAAGCCCATATGGCGGCGAATCTGGAGCTGTATACGCAGCAGATGAAGGAAATGGAGAACTCCTTTGGCGTGCTGCTGCGGCAATTGCCCAGCGACACCGAAGTGCCTGGCCTGCTGGAGGACATCACTCGCACCGGCCTGGGCAGTGGCCTGGAGTTCGAAGAGATCAAGCTGCTACCGGAGAACACGCAGCAGTTCTACATCGAGCTGCCGATCCAGATCACCGTCACCGGCGCCTATCACGACCTTGCCACCTTCGTCAGCGGCGTCGCCGGGCTGCCACGGATTGTCACCCTGCATGACTTCGATCTTGCGCCGGCCAACCCGGAAGGGGGTCCGAAGTTGCGCATGAGCATCCTCGCCAAGACCTACCGCTACAACGACAAGGGGCTGCAAAAATGAGCCCGATTCGTTGTTTTTCGGTAGTGATGTTGGTCGCCGGCCTGGCCGGTTGCGGCAGCGACAATGACTTCAGCGACCTGGATGCGTACATGAACGAAATGCGTTTGCGTGCTCCCGGCAAGATTGAACCAACGCCGACATTTCGGTCTTACCCCACATTCACCTACAGCGCTGCCAACCTGCGAAGCCCGTTTTCCCGACAGATCAGAGTCGATCTGGCCGGCCAGAAACATGGCTCGCGCAACGTCAAACCTGACCCGAGTCGGGTCAAGCAGTACCTCGAAGGTTTCAACATCGAGCAGTTTGAAATGGTCGGAACGATCGCCAATGCGACCGGCTCCTTTGCGCTGCTGCGCGGGGCGGGCGGGGTGCATCGGTTGAAAGTCGGCGATTACCTGGGGCGCAACGATGGGCGGATCGTCGCCATCACTGGCTCGCAGGTCGATGTGGTCGAAATCGTTCCCGACGGCGAAGGCGCCTGGCTGGAGCGGCCGCGGACCATCCCTTTGAAAGAGCACTCATAGTGGAACTCGAATAATGAACAGGATTTTCTCAACCTTCGGAATTTCGCTATGGATAGCGTTGCTGTCGCCGATGGTACTAGCGGCCAACCTCAACGCGCTGGATGTCGCCGCGCTGCCGGGGGACCGGGTCGAGTTGAAGTTGTCGTTCGATGGGCCGCCACCGCCGCCCCACGGTTACACCACTGAATCGCCTGCACGAATTGCGCTGGATCTGCCTGGCGTCGTCAGTCAGCTAAAAAGCAAAAATCGTGACCTGGGCGGTGGAAATGCCCGCAGCGCCACGGTGGTGCAAGCCAAGGACCGTGCGCGGCTGATCATCAATCTGACCCAGTTGACGCCGTATAACGCACGGGTCGAAGGCAATACGCTGTTCGTGGTGGTCGGCCAGGGCGCCAACAAAACGGCCTCCAGCCCGGCGTCCAAAACGCCGCGCGCAGCGACTGCAACGCCAGCCCCGACGAAAGCCTATGCGCCGGTAGGCAAGGCCATTCGGGGCGTGGATTTCCAGCGCGGTACTCAGGGCGAAGGCAACGTGGTCATCGATCTGTCTGATCCCTCCATCGCTCCGGACATTCAGGAGCGCGACGGCAAGATCATCCTCGGTTTCGCCAAGACCCAATTACCTGAGCGGTTGCGTGTCCGTCTGGACGTCAAGGATTTCGCCACGCCGGTGCAGTTCGTCAACGCCAGCGCCACGGGTGATCGGGCCACGATCAGCATTGAGCCCGGCGGCACCTTCGATTATTCGACTTACCAGACCGACAACAAGCTGACCGTCAGCATTCGGCCGATGACCGTCGATGACTTGCAGAAACGCAACACCGAGCGTTTTGCCTACACCGGTGAAAAGCTCTCGCTGAATTTCCAGGACATCGATGTGCGTTCGGTGCTGCAACTGATCGCCGACTTCACCAATCTCAATCTGGTGGCCAGCGACACAGTGCAAGGCGGCATCACGCTACGTTTGCAGAACGTACCGTGGGATCAGGCGCTGGATCTGGTGTTGAAAACCAAGGGCCTGGACAAACGCAAGATCGGTAACGTTTTGCTGGTCGCGCCGGCCGATGAAATCTCTGCCCGCGAGCGTCAGGAGCTGGAATCGCAGAAGCAAATCGCCGACCTGGCGCCCCTGCGTCGCGAGCTGTTGCAGGTCAATTACGCCAAAGCTGCCGATATCGCCAAGCTGTTCCAGTCGGTGACCAGTGCCGAAGCAAAAGCCGACGAGCGGGGCTCGATCACGGTGGATGAGCGGACCAACAACATCATCGCCTACCAGACCCAGGACCGTCTCGACGAGCTGCGCCGCATCGTCACGCAACTTGATATCCCGGTGCGTCAGGTGATGATCGAGGCGCGCATCGTCGAAGCCAACGTCGACTATGACAAAAGCCTCGGCGTGCGCTGGGGCGGTTCGTTGCAGAACAAGGGCAACTGGAACACCTCGGGCGTCAGCAATAATGGGGCTAATGCTTCATCGACCATCGGTACGCCTGGCAGCACCAGCACCAACTCGCCTTTTGTCGACCTGGGCACCGCCGCCAACACCTCGGGGCTCGGCATCGCCTTCATCACCGACAATGTGCTGCTGGATCTTGAGCTGACGGCCATGGAGAAGACCGGTAACGGCGAAATCGTCTCGCAACCCAAGGTGGTCACCTCGGACAAGGAGACCGCGAAAATCCTCAAGGGCACGGAAATTCCCTATCAGGAAGCCAGCTCCAGCGGCGCTACCTCGGTGTCGTTCAAGGAGGCTTCGCTGTCTCTGGAAGTGACGCCCCAGATTACTCCGGACAACCGGATCATCATGGAGGTCAAGGTCACCAAGGACGAACCGGATTACCTGAACAAGGTGCAGGATGTTCCGCCGATCAAGAAAAACGAGGTCAATGCCAAGGTCCTGGTCAACGACGGCGAGACCATCGTGATTGGTGGGGTTTTCTCAAATACTCAAAGCAAGGTTGTAGATAAGGTGCCATTTCTCGGTGATGTGCCGTATCTTGGCCGCCTTTTCCGGCGTGACGTGGTTTCGGAGAAAAAATCCGAGCTGCTGGTATTTCTCACTCCGCGTATCATGAATAACCAGGCGATTGCTGTGAGTCATTGATTCTGTGCGAAATTTGATTCTTGTTGGACCGATGGGGGCTGGAAAAAGCACCATCGGCCGGTTGCTGGCCAAAGAGCTGCGCCTGCCGTTCAAAGATTCCGATAAGGAAATTGAATTGCGCACGGGTGCCAATATCCCGTGGATTTTCGATAAGGAAGGCGAACCGGGCTTTCGTGACCGCGAGCAGGCGATGATTGCCGAGCTGTGCGGGTGCGACGGCGTGGTGCTGGCAACCGGTGGCGGCGCGGTGATGCGCGAGGCCAATCGCCGGGCGCTGCACGCCGGCGGGCGGGTGGTCTATCTGCATGCGTCTGTCGAGCAGCAGGTCGGCCGCACTTCCCGCGATCGCAATCGACCCCTGTTGCGTACTGCCGATCCGGCCAAGACCCTTCGGGATCTGCTGGCGATCCGCGATCCGCTGTATCGGGAAATCGCCGATCTGGTGGTGGAAACCGATGAGCGGCCGCCGCGAATGGTGGTGCTCGATATTCTCGAACGCTTGCAGCAGCTACCTCCCCGTTAAAGCGCAGCGCGAAATGCGCTATCCTCGGCGTCCTGTCATGGCCGCTCAAGGTTGTGGCGGATGGCTACCGAACGGCGTCACACCAGCAGACGCCGGGACATTCGTTAACTCAAGGCAGGACGCCTGATTCCATCTTCACTGTGGGGACACATGCAGACACTCAAGGTCGATCTAGGCGAGCGCAGCTACCCGATTCATATTGGCGAAGGTTTGTTGGATCAGCCTGAGCTGCTGGCCCCGCATATTCGCGGACGGCAAGTGGCGATCATCTCCAACGAGACCGTTGCGCCGCTCTATCTTGAGCGTCTGACCCGTAGCCTCGCGCAGTTTTCGGTAGTTTCCGTGGTGCTGCCGGACGGCGAAGCGTTCAAGACCTGGGAAACCCTGCAACTGATTTTCGACGGTCTGCTGACCGCACGGCACGACCGTCGTACCACGGTCATCGCCCTCGGTGGCGGTGTGATTGGTGACATGGCCGGTTTTGCGGCCGCCTGCTACCAGCGGGGTGTCGATTTCATCCAGATCCCGACCACGCTGTTGTCGCAAGTCGACTCTTCGGTGGGCGGCAAGACCGGGATCAACCATCCGCTGGGCAAGAACATGGTCGGCGCTTTCTATCAACCGAATGTGGTGCTGATTGATACCGCTACCCTCAATACCCTGCCGGCCCGCGAACTGTCCGCCGGGCTTGCCGAGGTCATCAAATACGGGCTGATCTGCGACGAGCCGTTCCTGACCTGGCTCGAAGAAAACGTCGATCGCCTGCGCGCCCTGGATCAGATCGCCCTGACCTACGCCATCGAGCGCTCTTGCGCGGCCAAGGCTGCGGTAGTGGGTGCCGACGAACGGGAAACCGGTGTTCGCGCCACGCTCAACCTGGGTCACACCTTCGGCCATGCCATCGAAACCCACATGGGCTATGGTGTCTGGCTACATGGTGAGGCGGTCGCTGCTGGCACCGTAATGGCCTTGGAAATGTCCGCGCGCCTGGGCTGGATCAGCGAGCAAGAGCGCGATCGCGGCATTCGTCTGTTCCAGCTTGCCGGCCTGCCGGTTATCCCGCCTGAAGAGATGACTGAAGCCGATTTTCTCGAACACATGGCAATTGACAAGAAAGTGATCGACGGTCGTTTGCGCCTGGTGCTGCTGCGCCACATGGGCGAAGCGGTGGTGACCGACGATTATCCGAAAGAGGTTTTACAGGCCACGCTGGGAGCGGATTACCGCGCTCTGGCTCAGCTTAAAGGTTAATAAGATCCCGATGACTAGTTTGCACGCCGACGAGGCTTTCCTCGGCCATTACCAGTTGAGTCATGACCCTTTTTCTCCACGGGTGCCTGGCTTCAAATTCTTCCCGGCCCAGCGCAAACCGGTGCTGGGGCAACTGCATCACTTGGCACGCTACAGTCAGTTGCTGCTGGTCGTCACCGGCCCGCAAGGCAGTGGCAAGACACTGTTGCGTCAGGCCCTGGTGGCCAGCACCAACAAACAGTCGGTGCAAAGCGTTGTGGTTTCCGCCCGTGGCGCCGGTGATGCGGCCGGCGTGCTGCGTCAGGTGGCTCAGGCGCTGAACGTTGCCCAGGCCGAAATCGGCGCGATTCTGGCTCAAGTGGTGCAGCTTGCACTGACGGGGCAGGAAGTCTATTTGCTGGTGGATGACGCCGAGCAACTCGACGAGTCCGCGCTGGAAGCCTTGCTGGCCCTGGCTGCCGGTGCACCGGAAGGTCGCCCGCATGTGTTCCTGTTCGGTGAATCGTCGCTGATAGCTCAACTGGACGCGCTGAGCCTCGAGGAAGAGCGTTTCCACGTCATCGAGTTGCAGCCTTACACCGAAGAAGAAACCCGCGAGTATCTGGAGCAGCGGCTCGAAGGCGCCGGCCGGGGTATCGAACTTTTCACCGCAGATCAGATCTCTGATATTCACGAAAGCTCCGACGGTTGGCCTGGCACCATCAACCAGGTTGCCCGCGATGCAATGATCGAAGCCATGATTGCCAGCCGCTCAGCGGTGAAGCGTCCAAGTATGGGGTTCAACATGCCGAAGAAACACGTATTGGCGATTTCCGCCGTGGTCGTGGTCGCGGTAGCCGCCGCCTGGTTGATGCCGGGTCGCAGCAAAGCACCGACCACTGGCGCACCTGCCAACGAACAGGCGCAACTGCCGCTCGGCCAGGGTACGCCACAACCTGACAGCGGCGGCGCGCCTGCCGTCGAATTCGCCGGTAACTCGCAACCGATGCCATTGCCGCTGGTCGGTAACTCGCAACCGGTCATGCGCGGTCCGCTGGCTGAGGCCGCCGGTGGTATCACCGAAGGCGATGACGGCGTGCCGGTGGAAGGCTCGAGTGCTACGCCGCCGACCGTGACCACCACCGCGCCGCCTGCGGGCATCCAGCCTGGCCCGGCGCCGGCGCCGGCACCTGCCGCCAAGCCTGTGCCTGCGCCGACTCAGGTTGCGACTGCCAAGCCAGTCCCGGTAGCGCCTGCCGTGAAGCCAGCTCCAGCGCCAGCCAAACCAGCCGCCACCGCTGCCAAGCCTGCCGAGAAACCAGTCACCGTGGCCAAAGCTGCCGGCGGCACCTGGTACGCAGGGCAAGCGCCGGGTAACTACGTGGTACAGATCCTCGGCACCAGCTCTGAAACGGCTGCGCAATCCTTCGTCAAGGAGCAGGGCGGCGAGTACCGTTATTTCAAGAAAGTCCTCAACGGCAAGCCGCTTTACGTCATCACTTACGGTAACTTCGCCAACCGCGATGCAGCCGTTACCGCCATCAAGGCCTTGCCAGCGAAGGTTCAGGCTGGTAAACCTTGGCCTCGCACTGTCGCCAGCGTCCAACAGGAACTGGCAACAACTCGCTGAAGATTCGGCGGCCTTACCCAGGCCGCCTCTCCAAGCACCTCAAAATTTCTGCAAGCGCATGCCGTCTCTCAAGACCGCGTGCCTTGTGGTGTCTGCGTTACAGTAGTCTTTGAGTCGTTGCGGTCAAAATTAAAAAAGTTTTGACTAGCACAGCAGATCGCTTTAAACCTTTCACAAATGCGACATAGATTTGCGACAGTTCGTCGTCAAATTTGTGAGCCTCTGTGTCGCTGTGTACAATGACCACCCTTTTGCCCCCGCTAAGCCGGCGTACGTTCGGCGCGGATGGTAAGTGGTTGAATTGAAAAGAAATTTGCCTCGAAAAGAGGCAGCCTGGTGAGAAAGTGTCTATGAAAGCAGGTCTGTACCAACCAGATGAATTCAAGGATAACTGCGGTTTCGGCCTGATAGCCCATATGCAGGGCGAGCCCAGTCATACCCTTTTGCAAACGGCCATCGAGGCCCTGACCTGCATGACCCACCGCGGTGGGATCAACGCCGACGGCAAGACCGGTGACGGTTGCGGTCTGCTGATTCAAAAGCCGGATGTGTTCCTGCGTGCCATCGCCCAGGAAACCTTCGGCGTCGAACTGCCCAAGCAATATGCGGTGGGCATGGTCTTCTTCAACCAGGACCCGGTCAAAGCCGAAGCCGCTCGCGAGAACATGAACCGCGAGATCCTCGCTGCCGGCCTGACCCTCGTCGGCTGGCGCAAAGTGCCAATCGACACCAGCGTCCTTGGTCGACTGGCCCTTGAGCGCCTGCCGCAGATCGAGCAAGTGTTCATCGCCGGTGATGGCCTGAGCGATCAGGACATGGCCGTCAAGCTGTTCACCTCCCGTCGTCGCTCGTCCGTGGCCAACGCGGCCGACGCCGATCACTACGTCTGCAGCTTTTCGCACAAGACCATCATTTATAAAGGCCTGATGATGCCGGCGGATCTCACCGCCTTCTATCCAGACCTCAGCGACCAGCGCCTGCAAACCTCGATTTGCGTGTTCCACCAGCGCTTTTCCACCAACACCCTGCCGAAATGGCCGCTGGCTCAGCCGTTCCGCTTCCTCGCCCACAACGGCGAGATCAACACCATCACCGGTAACCGCAACTGGGCCGTGGCCCGTCGCACCAAGTTCACCAATGACCTGATGGACCTGGAAGAACTCGGCCCGCTGGTCAACCGTGTCGGTTCCGACTCCTCGAGCATGGACAACATGCTTGAGTTGATGGTCACCGGTGGTATCGACCTGTTCCGTGGCGTGCGGATGATCATTCCGCCTGCGTGGCAGAACGTCGAAACCATGGACCCGGATCTGCGTGCGTTCTACGAATACAACTCGATGCACATGGAACCGTGGGACGGCCCGGCCGGCGTGGTAATGACCGACGGTCGCTACGCGGTGTGCCTGCTCGACCGTAACGGTCTGCGTCCGGCGCGTTGGGTCACCACCAAAAATGGTTTCATCACCCTGGCCTCGGAAATCGGTGTCTGGAACTACCAGCCTGAAGACGTGATCGCCAAGGGGCGCGTTGGCCCGGGTCAGATCTTCGCCGTGGACACCGAAACCGGCCAGATCCTCGACACCGATGCGATCGACAACCGCTTGAAGTCGCGTCATCCGTACAAGCAATGGCTGCGCAAGAATGCCTTGCGCATTCAGGCGACCATGGAAGATAACGACCACGGTTCGGCGTTCTACGACGTAGACCAACTCAAGCAGTACATGAAGATGTACCAGGTCACTTTCGAAGAACGTGATCAGGTGCTGCGTCCGCTCGGCGAGCAAGGCTACGAAGCCGTCGGCTCGATGGGCGACGATACGCCGATGGCCGTGCTGTCCCAGCGCGTGCGCACGCCGTACGACTATTTCCGCCAGCAGTTCGCGCAGGTTACCAACCCGCCGATTGACCCGCTGCGCGAAGCCATCGTCATGTCGCTGGAGATCTGCCTCGGTGCCGAGCGCAACATCTTCCAGGAGTCGCCGGAACACGCCTCGCGCGTGATCCTCAGCTCGCCGGTCATTTCCCCGGCCAAGTGGCGCTCGCTGATGAACCTCGATCGTCCGGGCTTCGAGCGCGCGATCATCGACCTCAACTACGACGAAAGCGTCGGCCTCGAAGCGGCGATCCGCAACGTTGCCGATCAGGCTGAAGAAGCTGTGCGCTCCGGTCGTACCCAGGTCGTGCTGAGTGACCGTCACATTGCCCCGGGCAAATTGCCGATCCACGCTTCCCTGGCCACCGGCGCGGTGCACCACCGTCTGACCGAAAAAGGCCTGCGTTGCGACTCCAACATCCTCGTGGAAACCGCGACGGCTCGCGATCCGCACCACTTTGCCGTGTTGATCGGTTTCGGCGCCTCGGCGGTCTATCCGTTCCTGGCCTACGAAGTGCTGGGCGACCTGATCCGCACCGGTGAAGTGCTGGGCGACCTCTACGAGGTGTTCAAGAACTACCGCAAAGGCATCACCAAAGGCCTGCTGAAGATCCTGTCGAAGATGGGTATTTCGACCATCACGTCGTACCGCGGTGCCCAGTTGTTCGAAGCCATCGGCCTGTCTGAAGAAGTCTGCGACCTGAGCTTCCGTGGCGTTCCAAGCCGCATCAAAGGTGCGCGTTTCGTCGACATCGAAGCCGAGCAGAAAGCCCTGGCCGCCGAAGCCTGGAGCCCGCGCAAGCCAATCCAGCAGGGCGGTTTGCTGAAGTTCGTCCACGGTGGCGAATATCACGCGTACAACCCGGATGTGGTCAGCACCCTGCAAGCCGCTGTGCAGCAGGGCGACTACAGCAAGTTCAAGGAATACACGGCGCTGGTGGACAACCGTCCGGTGTCGATGATCCGGGACATGTTCAAGGTCAAGACCCTGGACACGCCGCTGGACATCAGCGAGATCGAACCGCTGGAATCGGTGCTCAAGCGCTTCGACTCCGCGGGCATCTCCCTCGGCGCCTTGTCGCCGGAAGCTCACGAAGCCCTGGCCGAAGCCATGAACCGCCTCGGTGCGCGTTCCAACTCCGGCGAAGGCGGCGAAGACCCGGCGCGCTACGGCACCATCAAGAGCTCGAAAATCAAGCAAGTGGCGACTGGCCGTTTCGGTGTGACCCCGGAATACCTGGTCAACGCTGAAGTGCTGCAGATCAAAGTCGCTCAGGGCGCCAAGCCCGGCGAAGGTGGTCAACTGCCAGGCGGCAAGGTCAACGGTCTGATCGCCAAGCTGCGTTACGCAGTGCCGGGCGTGACCCTGATCTCGCCGCCGCCGCACCACGACATCTATTCGATCGAAGACTTGTCGCAGCTGATTTTCGACCTGAAACAAGTCAACCCGAAAGCGCTGGTCTCGGTGAAGCTGGTGGCAGAAGCCGGCGTCGGCACCATCGCCGCCGGTGTGGCCAAGGCCTACGCTGACTTGATCACCATCTCCGGCTACGACGGCGGCACCGGTGCATCGCCGCTGACCTCGATCAAATACGCGGGCGCTCCGTGGGAGCTCGGCCTGGCCGAAACCCACCAGACCCTGCGCGGCAATGACCTGCGCGGCAAAGTGCGGGTACAAACCGACGGCGGCCTGAAAACCGGCCTCGACGTGATCAAGGCGGCCATCCTCGGCGCTGAAAGCTTCGGCTTCGGCACCGCGCCAATGATCGCCCTGGGCTGCAAATACCTGCGTATTTGCCATCTGAACAACTGCGCAACCGGCGTCGCGACTCAGAACGAGAAGCTGCGCAAGGATCACTACATCGGTACCGTCGACATGGTGGTGAATTTCTTCACCTACGTCGCCGAAGAAACCCGTGAGTGGCTGGCCAAGCTGGGCGTGCGCTCCCTCGAAGAGCTGATCGGTCGTACCGATCTGCTGGACATCCTCGAAGGCCAGACCGCCAAGCAGCAACACCTGGACCTGACGCCATTGCTGGGCAGCGATCATATCCCGGCAGACAAACCTCAGTTCTGCCAGGTCGACCGCAACCCACCGTTCGACAAAGGCCTGCTGGCCGAGAAAATGGTCGACCTGGCCACGTCGGCCATCAACGACATGAGCGGCGCCGATTTCGCGCTGGATATCTGCAACTGCGACCGTTCGATCGGCGCGCGGATCTCCGGTGAAATCGCTCGCAAACACGGCAACCAAGGCATGGCGAATGCGCCGATCACCTTCCGCTTCAAAGGGACGGCCGGTCAGAGCTTCGGTGTGTGGAACGCTGGCGGCCTGAACATGTACCTGGAAGGCGACGCCAACGACTACGTCGGCAAAGGCATGACCGGCGGCAAACTGGTCATCGTTCCGCCGAAGGGCAGCGTCTACAAGACTCAGGACAGTGCCATCATCGGCAACACCTGCCTGTACGGCGCCACGGGCGGCAAGTTGTTCGCCGCCGGTACCGCGGGCGAGCGTTTCGCCGTGCGTAACTCCGGTGCTCACACGGTTGTGGAAGGCACGGGCGATCACTGCTGCGAGTACATGACCGGTGGTTTCGTCTGCGTATTGGGCAAGACCGGTTACAACTTCGGCTCAGGCATGACCGGCGGTTTCGCCTACGTGCTCGACCAGGACAACACCTTCGTTGACCGGGTCAACCACGAACTGGTGGAAATCCAGCGGATCAGCGGTGAGGCGATGGAAGCCTATCGCAGCCACCTGCAACGCGTGCTGAACGAATACGTCGAGGAAACCGACAGTGAGTGGGGTCGTAACCTCGCTGAAAACCTCGATGACTATCTGCGTCGTTTCTGGCTGGTCAAGCCCAAGGCTGCCAACCTGAAATCGTTGCTTTCCAGCACCCGTGCCAACCCGCAGTGATATGCGCCTGAAGAGTTTGATGAGGTTTTAACAATGGCTGAACGTCTGAATAACGACTTCCAGTTCATCGATGTCGGGCGCAAAGATCCGAAGAAGAAACTGTTGCGTCAACGCAAGAAAGAGTTCGTGGAGATCTACGAACCCTTCAAACCCCAGCATTCGGCCGATCAGGCCCACCGCTGCCTGGGTTGCGGTAACCCGTATTGCGAATGGAAGTGCCCGGTGCACAACTTCATTCCCAACTGGCTGAAGCTGGTGGCCGAGGGCAACATCCTCCAGGCCGCCGAGCTGTCGCACCAGACCAACACCCTGCCGGAAGTGTGCGGCCGGGTGTGTCCGCAGGATCGTCTGTGCGAGGGTGCCTGCACCCTCAACGACGGCTTCGGCGCGGTGACCATCGGTTCGGTCGAGAAGTACATCACCGATACCGCGTTCGCCATGGGCTGGCGCCCGGACATGTCCAAGGTCATACCGACCGGCAAGCGTGTTGCGGTGATCGGCGCAGGCCCGGCAGGCCTGGGCTGTGCCGACGTGCTGGTACGTGGCGGCGTGACCCCGGTGGTGTTCGACAAGAACCCGGAAATCGGCGGTCTGCTGACCTTCGGCATCCCTGAGTTCAAGCTGGAAAAGACCGTGCTGAGCAATCGCCGCGAAGTTTTCACCGGCATGGGCATCGAGTTCCGTCTGAACACCGAAGTGGGCAAGGACGTGACCGTCGAGCAACTGCTCGAAGAGTACGATGCCGTGTTCATGGGCATGGGCACCTACACCTACATGAAGGGCGGCTTTGCCGGTGAGGATTTGCCGGGCGTGCATGACGCGTTGGACTTTCTGATCGCCAACGTCAACCGCAACCTGGGCTTTGAAAAGTCGCCGGAAGATTTCGTCGACATGAAAGGCAAGAAGGTGGTGGTACTGGGTGGCGGCGACACGGCGATGGACTGCAACCGTACGTCGATTCGCCAGGGCGCCAAGTCGGTGACCTGTGCTTATCGTCGTGACGAAGCGAACATGCCGGGCTCGCGCAAAGAGGTGAAGAATGCCAAGGAAGAAGGCGTGAAATTCCTCTACAACCGCCAGCCAATCGCGATCGTCGGTGAAGACCGCGTCGAAGGCGTGAAGGTAGTCGAGACCCGTCTCGGCGAACCGGACGCCCGCGGCCGTCGCAGCCCCGAGCCGATCCCGGGTTCCGAAGAGATCATCCCGGCTGATGCCGTGGTCATCGCGTTCGGTTTCCGTCCGAGCCCGGCGTCGTGGTTCGAACAGCACAGCATCCAGACCGACAGCCAAGGCCGCGTTGTGGCCCCGGAGCAAGGTCAGTACAAGCACCAGACCAGCAACCCGAAAATCTTCGCCGGTGGCGACATGGTTCGTGGTTCTGACCTGGTGGTGACGGCGATCTTCGAAGGCCGCAATGCGGCTGAAGGGATCCTGGATTACCTGGGCGTTTAACGCCCGGCACTGATCTGCGGTAGGGTCAATGTGTGGCAGCGGGTTTGTTCTTTGCGAACATACCCGCTGCTGCAATTGCCCATCAGCGCCGCCGGGTTTTCACCCGTTGCATTACCACTACAAAAAACACCGGTACAAACACCACCGCCAGCGTTGCGGTGATCATCCCGCCGATCACGCCTGTGCCGATCGCCTGCTGGCTCGCCGAACTGGCGCCCGTGGCAATCGCCAGCGGCACCACACCCAGAATGAATGCCAGCGATGTCATCACAATCGGCCGCAATCGCAAACGCGCGGCTTGCAGGGTGGCGTCGATCAAATCGTGACCTTCGTCATAAAGGCTTTTGGCAAATTCGATGATCAGGATCGCGTTCTTCGCCGACAGGCCAATGATGGTGATCAATCCGACCTTGAAGAAGACGTCGTTGGGCATCTCGCGCAGTGTCACCGCCAGCACCGCGCCGAGCACGCCGAGCGGCACCACCAGCAACACTGACGTCGGAATCGACCAACTCTCGTACAACGCCGCCAGACACAAAAACACCACCAGCAGCGACAAGCCGAGCAGGATCGGCGCCTGATTGCCGGACAAGCGTTCCTGCAACGACAGCCCAGTCCATTCCTGGCCCAGCCCGGCCGGTCCTTGCGCCACCAGACGTTCGATTTCCGCCATGGCTTCACCGGTGCTGTAGCCAGGAGCCGGCTCACCGGAAATGCTGATCGACGGGTAACCGTTGTAACGGTTCAATTGCGCCGGTCCTTGAATCCACTTGGCCTGGACGAAGGCTGACAGCGGCACCATTTTTCCCTCGTTGTTGCGCACGTGCATCTTCAGCAGATCATCGACCTGATTGCGCTGCTCGCCCTCAGCCTGGACCACCACCCGTTGCATACGCCCCTGGTTGGGGAAGTCATTGATATAGGCCGAACCGATGCCCGTGGACACCACGTTGCCAATATCGGCGAAAGACACGCCCAGCGCATTGGCGTGCCGGCGGTCGATATCGAGTTTTACCTGTGGCGCCTCGGCAAGGGCGCTTTCGCGGACGTTGATCAGGATCGGGCTGGCTTGTGCGGCTTCCAGCAAATCGCTGCGCGCCTTCATCAGCGTGGCATAGCCGAGGCCGCCACGGTCTTGCAAGCGGAATTCGAAACCGCTGGACGTGCCGAGACCGTCAATCGGCGGCGGCAAAACAACGAACACTTCTGCCCCTTTGATCTGGCTCACCACCGCGTTCGCGCGATCGGCGATGGCCGCCGCCGTGTCATTGCTGCCCCGCTGCGACCAATCCCTGAGCACGGTGTAACCCAGCCCGGCGTTCTGTCCGCTGCCGGAAAAACTGAAGCCGAGCACGAAGGTGCTGTTGTCCACACCCGGCTCGGTGGCGTTATGCGCTTCGATCTGCTTGATCACCTCGACCGTGCGATTCTGGCTCGCGCCGGGGGGCAATTGAATGTCGGTGATCGTGTAGCCCATGTCTTCGACCGGAAGAAACGAGGACGGCAGGCGACTGAACGTTACCACCAGCACAATCAGCAGCCCGCCATAGATGAACAGATAACGCCCGCTGCGTTTCAATGCATACGCGACCCCATCCTGATAGCGGTCGGTCAGTTGTTCGAAGCGACGGTTGAACCAACCGAAGAACCCGCGAGCAGCGTGGTCACCCGGTTCAACAGGCTTCAGCAACGTCGCACACAGCGCCGGGGTCAGGGTCAGGGCGAGGAATGCCGAGAACAGAATGGACGTGGCCATGGTCAGGGAGAACTGCTGATAAATCACCCCGACCGAGCCTTGCATGAACGCCATCGGGATAAACACGGCAACCAGTACCACGGTAATACCGACGATGGCGCCGCTGATTTGCTTCATTGCCTTGCGCGTTGCTTCCTTGGGCGAGAGCCGCTCCTGAAGCATGATTCGTTCAACGTTCTCCACCACCACGATGGCGTCGTCCACCAGGATGCCGATCGACAGCACCATGCCGAACATGGTCAGCACATTGATGGAGAATCCCAGCACCTGCATGATCGCAAAAGTGCCCATCAACGCCACCGGCACCACCAGCGTCGGAATCAACGTATAGCGGATGTTTTGCAGGAACAGGTACATCACCGCAAACACCAGCACCATCGCTTCGAGCAATGTGTAGACCACTTTGGTGATCGAGACTTTGACGAAGGGCGAGGTGTCATACGCGATCTGGTACTTCATGTCCGCCGGGAAATAACGGGTCAACTCATCCATCTTCGCGCGCACCAGCGTCGCCGTGCTCAACGCGTTGCCACCGGGCGTCAGTTGCACGCCCAGTTCGCTGGAAGGCTGGCCATTCAGGCGCGTGCCGAACTGGTATTCCTGGCTGCCGATTTCGACCCGGGCGACATCGCCCAAACGTACGACGGCGCCATTGGTCTCGGCGCGCAGCACGATGTCGGCGAACGCTTCGGGGCTCGACAATTGTCCTTCAACGAGGACCGTCGCGGTGATTTCCTGACTGCCGCTGACCGGTAATTCGCCGAGGCTACCGGCCGCTATCAGCGCGTTCTGAGCGAGTATCGCAGCGTTGACGTCCGCCGGCGTCAGGTTGAAAGCGATCAGTTTTTGCGGGTCGACCCAAATGCGCATGGCCCGCTCGGAGCCGAACATCTGGACCTTGCCGACGCCCTCCAGGCGCTTGATTTCGTTGACCACATTGCGCGCCAGATAATCGCTGAGGGCAACGTTGTCGACATCCGCGCTGGTGCCGATCAGCGAGATGAACAACAGGAAACCTGTTGAGACTTTCTCCACGCGCAACCCTTGTTCTATCACCGCTTGGGGAAGGCGCGACTCGATGACTTTCAAGCGATTGAGTACGTCGACCTGCGCAAGCTCGGGATTGGTGCCGGGTTTGAAGGTCGAGGTGATCGTGGCGGAACCCTGGCTGCTGCGCGATTCAAAATACAGAAGATGATCAGCGCCGCTGAGCTCTTCCTCGATCAGGCTGACGACGCTTTGATCCATTGCCTGCGCCGAAGCTCCAGGATAGGTGGCGACAACTTCGATTTTCGGCGGGGCAATGTTGGGGTACTGCGCCACTGGCAACTGCGGTATCGCCAGTGCGCCGGCGAGCAGGATGAACAGCGCAATCACCCAGGCGAACACTGGGCGATCGATAAAGAACTGCGGCATAAAAAAGCGTCCTGCTTACTGACCAGTCGCCTGGGCAAGGGGAAGAGGGGAGTTGTCGATCTCGACTTTTTCGCCGGGACGAGCATGTTGCAGACCTTCGACGACGATGCGATCACCCGATTTGAGGCCATCAGTGACCACCCATCGATGCTGATTTACCGCGCCCAGTTGCACCGTTTTCAGGCTCACGCGCTGTTCGTCATCGACCAGCAGTACTTGGGGCAATCCCGCGCTGTTGCGCACGATGGCGCGCTGCGGGACGCTGATGCCGCGTTGATCGATGGCCTGCTCCAGCCGGACCCGCACGAAGCTGCCGGGCAGCAAGTCGAGATCCGGATTGGGAAACTCGCTGCGCAGGATGATCTGGCCAGTGCCGGGGTCGACGGTGATGTCGCTGAAAAGCAGCTTGCCGGGCAACGAATAGAGGCTGCCGTCGTCCTGAATCAGCGTGGCTTTGGCCTGATCCTGACCAAGCTGTTGCAACTGGCCGGAGCGCAAAGAGCGGCGTAGTTCGTTGAGCTCACGGGTCGATTGAGTCAGGTCGACGTGAATCGGGTCCAGTTGCTGAATTAGCGCCAGCGGTGTTGATTCGTTCTGTCCGACCAGAGCGCCTTCGGTCACCAATGCGCGACCGATGCGCCCGGAGATGGGAGCGGTAACAGTGGAATAACTCAAATTCAGACGCGCGCGTTGCACCATCGCCTGGTTGGCCGCGACGTCAGCCTCGGCCTGCTGAGCCGCCGCGCGCGTGTTGTCATATTCCTGGGCGCTGATCGCATTGCCCGAGATCAATCGGCGGTAGCGCTGTTCTTGCAGGCGCGCGCGCGTCGCATCGGCCTGCGCTCTTTTCAGTCCGGCCACGGCACTGTCCAGATCGGCTTGAAGGGGCGCAGGGTCGATGTAAAACAGAACGTCACCCTGTTTCACTTCACTGCCTTGCTCGAACACGCTTTTGTGCACCACCCCAGCCACTCGGGCGCGTACCTGGGCAATGCGTGGTGCCGCAACCCGGCCACTCAATTCGCTGGTGACGGAAAGGGGCCTGGCTTCCAGGGTTTCGATGCTGACCTTTACAGGGGCGGATTCCGGCGTGTCGGATGCCTGTGAACAGCCACTGACAATAATGGCCAGTACCAATGAACCTGACGCGAAATGCAGTTTTCTATACATCGACACCCCTCCATAAGAGGCGCGGATGCTAGGAAGGGACGGTTAATTTGTTGTTAAGCGGGTCTTGGAAGAGTGCGAGTAGATGTGACGTCGCCCTCACGAACACGCCCGTTTGCGCCTCCGGCAAAGGTTCAGGAGGCGTGGCGCCGCGTTTGACTGGCGCGACAAATTGACCCGATAGACAAAAGGCTGACCTGCAACCGTGCCTTTTGCGCCGCGCTCTGAGAAAATGCCCGCACTTTTTTTCCGGATGCCGACATGACTGCCCTGAAGAACGACCGTTTCCTTCGCGCCCTGCTCAAGCAACCCGTAGACGTCACGCCTGTCTGGATGATGCGTCAGGCCGGTCGCTACCTGCCGGAATACCGCGCCAGCCGTGCCAAGGCCGGCGACTTCATGAGCCTGTGCATGAACCCGGAGTTCGCTTGCGAAGTCACGATGCAGCCGCTCGACCGCTACCCACAACTGGACGCGGCGATCCTGTTCTCCGACATCCTGACCATCCCCGATGCCATGGGCCAAGGCTTGTACTTCGAAACCGGTGAAGGTCCGCGCTTCAAGAAAGTCGTCAGCACCCTGGCTGATATCGAAGCGCTGCCGATTCCTGATCCGCACAAAGACCTCGGCTACGTCATGGACGCGGTCAGCACCATCCGCCGCGAACTGAACGGCCGCGTGCCGCTGATCGGCTTCGCCGGCAGCCCATGGACCCTGGCCACTTACATGGTCGAAGGCGGCTCGTCGAAAGACTACCGCAAGACCAAAACCATGCTCTACGACAACCCGCAAGCCTTGCACCTGCTGCTGGACAAGCTCGCGCAGACGGTCACCAGCTACCTCAACGGCCAGATCATGGCCGGGGCGCAAGCGGTGCAGATCTTCGATAGTTGGGGCGGCAGCCTCTCGGCGGCGGCGTACCAGGAGTTCTCCCTGGCCTACATGCGCAAAATCGTCAGCGGCCTGATCCGTGAACACGAAGGCCGCAAAGTGCCGGTCATCCTGTTCACCAAGAACGGCGGCCTGTGGCTTGAAAGCATTGCCGACGCTGGCGCTGATGCGCTCGGCCTGGACTGGACCTGCGACATTGGCAGCGCCCGTGATCGCGTCGGCAGCAAAGTCGCCCTGCAAGGCAACATGGACCCAACCGTGCTCTACGCCAAGCCAGAAGCCATTCGCACCGAAGTCGGCCGCATCCTCGCCAGCTACGGCAAGGGCAGCGGCCACGTGTTCAACCTCGGCCATGGCATCACCCCTGAAGTCGACCCGGAACACGCTGGCGCCTTCCTGCGCGCGGTGCATGAACTGTCGGCGCAGTATCACGAGTGATCGTCGCGGGTTAACAGACACCCGGCTTTTCTGTGGGAGCGAGCCTGCTCGCGATGAGGCCATAACATTCAACATCCAAGTTGGCTGTTATGCCGCCATCGCGAGCAGGCTCGCTCCCACAGTTGTTTATGGATGACTGGATATTTGTGTTTAAGCCTTTACACCACCCAGCGGCGGCAACTTCGCCAGTTTCAACGCCACCAGCAGCGCAATCACCAGCAACCCGCCAATGAACAACCCGATCCCGTTCCACCCGCCCATGTGCCAGAACACCCCGCCCGCCGTCCCGGCGATGCTCGATCCGGCGTAATAGCTGAACAGATAAAGCGACGACGCCTGCCCCTTGGCCTTGATCGCACGACGGCCAATCCAGCTACTCGCCACCGAATGGGCGCCGAAGAAGCCGAAGGTGAAGATCAGCATGCCGATGATCACCACCGGCAGCGGCGTGAGCATGGTCAGGGCGAGGCCGGCGATCATCAGCACGATGGTGGCCCAGAGCACTTTGCGACGGCCGAGTTGGTCGGCCAGGGCGCCGATTTTCGCTGAACTGTAGATACCCGACAGGTACACCACCGACAGCAGCCCGACGAAGGCCTGATCCATGTGGTACGGCTCGGCCAGCAGGCGATAGCCGATGTAGTTGAAGAGGGTGACGAACGCGCCCATCAGCACGAAGGCTTCAAGGAACAGCAGCGGCAGGCCGGCGTCGCGAAAGTGCATGGTGAAGCCGTCAATCAAGCTTCGCGGGTGCAATGAGCGGGCGCGGAAGTTGCGCGATTCGGGAAGGATTTTCCAGAACACCGCCGCCGCGATCATGGCCAGGCCGCCGATCACCAGCATCGCCGTGTGCCAGCTGACGAAGTCGATCAACACGCCGGTGATCAAGCGTCCGCACATCCCGCCAATCGCGTTGCCGGCAATGTACAAACCCATGGCCAGGCCGATGTGTTGCGGGTGGATCTCTTCGCTCAGGTAAGTCATGGCGACTGCTGCCAGACCGCTTAATGACAACCCTATCAGCGCCCGCATTACCAACACGCCGTGCCAGCTCGGCATCATTGAACTGGCGATAGTGCAGAGCGCGGCGGCGAACAGCGCGGCGACCATCACCGGTTTGCGGCCGATGCGATCAGAGATCGGGCCGGTGATCAGCAGGCCGATGGCGAGCATGCCGGTGGCGACCGACAGGATCAGACTGCTCTGCGCTGCATTGATGGAGTACTCATGGGACAGCAACGGCATCATGGGCTGCACGCAATACAGCAGAGCGAAGGTCGCGAAGCCGCCGGAGAACAGCGCCAGCACCGTGCGCATGAACATCGGCGTGCCCTTTTCGATATAGATCTCTTTCAGTTCAGAGACAGCATCGTCCAGCGCTGCGGGCGGGACTTCATGGGCAAGTGGAGCGACAGCAGTTTTCACTTCGGACCTCGGAGAGCGCAGCCGGTCAGGCAATGAAAAAAGCATATAGCTGCCTAATGATTCAATCCAATATATTGTTCGACCTGTTTGATAGGTTTAACGACCTAATGGAGTTTTCATGGAATTGCGTCACCTGCGCTACTTCATCGCTGTCGCCGAAGAGCTGCACTTCGGCCGCGCCGCCCAGGTGCTGGGCATCTCGCAACCGCCGCTGAGTCAGCAGATTCAGGCGCTGGAGCAAGAGGTGGGTGCGCGGTTATTCGAGCGCACCAATCGTCGGGTCGAGCTCAGTGAAGCCGGCCGGCTATTTCTGGAAGAGGCGCGGCTGGTGCTCGCTCAAGTCGATAAGGCGGCGGATGTTGCACGGCGGGCGCAGTTGGGTGAGTTGGGTGAACTGAAGATTGGCTTCACCTCGTCGGCGCCGTTCAACTCGACCATCCCCCAGGCGATTTTTTCGTTTCGCCAGCGATTTCCGGCGGTGCACCTCCACCTGCGGGAGATGAGCAGCACCCAGGTCGCCGATGCGTTGGTGGATGAGTCGATTGAAGTCGGGATCATGCGGCCGCTTGGTTTGCCGGACTCGCTCAGCGTGGTGGAGTTGATGCGTGAGCCGCTGGTGGCGGTGCTCAGTTCGAAACATCCGTTGGTGACCGATAGTGAAGAAGGTTTGTTTCTGTCAGCGCTGGCCCTTGAGCCCTTCGTATTTTTCCCACGCAGTTATGGCAGTGGCCTGTACGCACAATTGCTCAGCCTGGCGCGGGATGCCGGTTTCAGTCCGCACTTCGCCCAGGAGGCGGGCGAGGCGATGACGATTATCGGCTTAGTGGCGGCGGGGTTGGGTGTGTCCGTGCTGCCGGCGTCTTATCAGCGGATGCGCATCGAAGGGGTGGTGTATCGGCCGTTGCTTGATCCAGAGGCGGTGTCGGCGGTGTGGCTGGTGCAGCGCAAGGATCAGAAGTCGCCGATGGCCAAGGCGTTTGTGGAGTTGTTGACGCGTAAGGTTGAACCATTGAGGGCGTGACTGCTTTGCAGTCAATCGCGAGCAGGCTCGCTCCCACAGGGTTTTGCGGTGTGAATACGATTTCTGCTCTACCACCTATCCACTGTGGGAGCGAGCCTGCTCGCGAAAGCGTCCGCAATCTCACCAAAAATGGTGCAGTTGCCTATGCCAAAGCGGACGCTTCGCTGAAGGGCGTAGGACATTTCCGAACTGCCTTGAACAGGCTACAGCGCCTTGCGGCATTGCCTACAACTACTCCAGAATCCGCCGGCTTGTGCGCTTTGGGGGCCATCGGTAACTTCGTTCGCATCACTGATTTCCAGTGATCGGGTTTAGTAGCCCGTGGTTTTGCGAAGCGTATTTGCGTTCCATACAGTCAGGTATTTCGATACCTGCGCTTGATGGCAGCAGTGCGCAGGGCGCCTTCGGGCGCGCCGGCTTCGCGCTTCCCCGGTCTACTAACCTGCGCACAGCTGCCACCCTTTTGATTAGTAGCAACTCGGTGGCTCCTCTTTCAAGGAAGCCGAAATATGACTAAAACAACAAATCCACCGGACACAGATCCGGACGCTCCACGCCAACCAAGCAAAATCTTCCTCATCGCCCCCGATATCGACAACCACACCCTGCTGGAATACGCCTGTGAATCCCTGGCATCAGCGAACGTCATGGCGAGCGATTTCGCGAGGTATCTGGAAGGATCGCAAAGCAACACACTGCTGGGGATTCAACAGTCGATCATGTTGGGAGAGTTGGCGGTGAACCGGGTATTGGATAACCTCGATCCACCCTGAGCGACCAACCGATCATTCCCACGCTCCGCGTGGGAATGCCTCAACGGACGCTCTGCGTTCGGCTCTGGATGGGACGCAGAGCGTCCCGGGCTGCATTCCCACGCAGAGCGTGGGAACGATCAAAACGCAGCATCACCGTACTTCTTGGGTACCAATACTATCCGCGTACCCGAAAGGGGCTTGTGAGACTCTGAGGATCCTGGGTAACCAGCCATCGCAGAGCCAGACAGGTACAGGGCGATGACAAGCCGACCTGTTTGTGAAGGGGCGCCGAAAGGCGCCCTTTGTCGTTTCAGGCGTTACGACCAGCGCCGAAAGATCAGCGAAGTATTAACCCCACCAAACGCAAAGTTGTTGTTCATCACGTACTGGTTGCTCATCTGCCGGAACTCGCCGCGCAGGTAATCGAGTTTGCCGCAGTGCGGGTCGACGTCGTCGAGGTTGAGGGTGTGGACGTACACGTCGCGGTTCATCATTTCGATGCTGAACCAGGATTCCAGCGCACCGCAGGCTCCAAGGGTGTGCCCGAGGAAACTCTTCTGCGAGCTGATCGGCATGTGCTCGCCGAACAACGCGCTCGTTGCCAGTGTTTCGGCAATGTCGCCCTGTTCAGTCGCGGTGCCGTGACCATTCACGTAGCCGATGTCTGAAGGTTGCAGCCCGGCGTCTTCCAGGGCCAGTTCCATGGCCCGGCGCATGGTGACCTGCTCTGGGCGGGTGGCGTGCTGGCCGTCGGCGTTGCTGCCGAAGCCGACGAGTTCAGCGTGGATGTGCGCACCGCGAGCCAAGGCGTGTTCGAGTTCTTCGAGCACCAGCATGCCGCTGCCTTCACCGATCACCAGGCCATCGCGGCCGCTGTCGTACGGGCGTGGGGAAGTCTGCGGCGCATCGTTTTTCAGGCTGGTGGCGTAGAGCGCGTCGAAGACCATGGCTTCGGTCGGGCACAGTTCTTCGGCACCGCCGGCGAGCATCAATGGCAGGCGACCGAATTTGACCGACTCGTAGGCATAACCGATGCCCTGACTGCCGCTGGTGCAAGCGCTGGAGGTCGGGATCAGGCGACCGGTGAGGCCGAAGAAGATGCTGATATTCGCCGCTGTGGTGTGCGGCATCATGCGCACATAGGAGTTGGCATTCAGGCCCTCGGCCACCGAGTTGAGCAGCATGTTGCCGAACGCCTTGATCTCGTCGGTGCTGCCGGTGGATGAGCCGCAGGAAACGCCCATGCGCCCGTCCTTGATCGACGGGTCACCCAACAGACCGGCATCGGCCAATGCCTGTTCCGCCGCGCCGACCGCCAGGCGCGAGACGCGGCCCATGCTGCGCAATTGCTTGCGGGTCCAGTGGCTCGGCACCTTGAAGTCGTCGATCGGCCCCGCCAGGCGCGTGTTGAGTTCGGTGAAGCGATCCCACTCATCCATCCGGCGGATACCGCTGCGGTTGGCCGCGAAGTTAGCGACGATGGTGTCCCAATCGCTGCCCAGTGAGGTGATGCCGGCCATGCCGGTGACGACGACGCGCTTCATCAGCACAGGCCTCCGTTAACGGCCAGAACCTGCCGGGTGATGTACGACGCTTCCGCCGACATCAGGAAATTCACCGCGCTGGCCACCTCTTCCGGGGTGCCCATGCGTTGTGCGGGGATCATTTTCATCATTTCTTCCACCGGCACGTTTTCATCGAGCATCGCGGTGTCGATCAAGCCGGGTGCGACACAGTTAACGGTAATTTTGCGCTTGCCCAACTCGATCGCCAACGCCTTCGCCGCGCCGATCAAACCGGCCTTGGAGGCGCTGTAGTTGACCTGCCCACGGTTGCCGATCAACCCGGAAACCGAGGTGATGCAAACAATCCGCCCGGCCGCGCGACGACGAATCATCGGCATCATCACCGGGTGCAGCACGTTGTAGAAACCGTCGAGGTTGGTGCGCATCACCACATCCCAATCATCTTCGCTCAGGGCTGGAAAAGCACCGTCGCGCGTCAGGCCGGCGTTCAGCACCACACCGTAATAGGCGCCGTGGGTTTCCACGTCGGCTTCGAGAACGGCTTTGCAGCTGGCGCGCTCGGACACGTCGAATTGCAGAATGCGCACGTTGCGCCCCAAGGCTTCGATTTCGGCCTTCACGGCTTCAGCGTCCGTAAGGCCGCTGCGGCAATGCAGCACGATGTCATGCCCGGCCTGGGCCAGACGCAAAGCGATAGCGCGGCCGATGCCACGGCTGGAACCGGTGATCAGTACGGATTCAGTCATGGCTGGGTTCCTTGGGTTTCATGAAGATATTGAGCAGCCTGAGGCGGACGGAACACGTTCAGACGAGCGGTGGCGTGAATGCCGCGGGCGGTGATGTGGCATTCGAACACGCCCATGCCGTTGTCGTCTTCCAGCGAGCGGATGCCGTGGATGGTCAGCTCCGTGCCGGCGGGGAAGTGCTCGACGTTGCATTCGAATTTGCGGGTGCCGAGCAGAAACCCCAGCTCCACCGCATCGCCACGTTGACGTGCATGGCAACCGGCGTAGGCGGCGACGCTCTGGGCCATCAGTTCGATGCCGACCCAGGCTGGCAGGCTGCCGTCCGGGCGGTTGAACAGGCCATCGGGTCTGACCGTGAGACGGGTGTAAATCTGCTCGTCATCGAACGACAGGACCTGCTCGATGAAGATCATGTCGCCAGCGTGCGGCAGCAGTTCGGCGATCGGCCAGTCAATCATGGGGCGTCTCCGATAATCAGGCTGACGTTGTTACCACCGAAGGCAAAGGAATTGCTCATCAGATAGCGAGGTGCAATGGACGTCAGGCGATCGGCCGGGGTCACCCATTTCAGGGCTGGCAAATCGGGGTCCGGTTGGCTGTCCCAGGCGTGGGGCGGCAGGGCGTGCTCGCGGTTGCCTGCACTCAGGCTCAACCAGCAGAACGCCGCCTCCAGCGCGCCGGCAGCCCCGAGGGTGTGGCCGGTCATGGGTTTGGTCGACGAACACGGCACACCCGCCGGGAACAACGTCGCCACCGCCAGGCTTTCCATGGCGTCGTTGTGTTGGGTGGCGGTGCCGTGCAGGTTCAGGTAATCGATCTGTTGCGGTTGCAGTTGTGCTCGGCTCAAGGCTTTGCGCATCGCTTGCAGGGCGCCACGGCCGGTCGGTTCCGGCGCAGAAATGTGATGTGCATCGGAACTGGCACCACTGCCGAGCAGGGCAATCGGCTGGCTGTTGCCGACATTTTTGCTCATCAAAAACAGCACCGCCGCTTCGCCAATGTTGATGCCGTTACGGTTCACCGAAAACGGGTTGCAGCGTTGTTCAGACACCGCTTCCAGCGCCGAGAACCCATTGAGGGTCAGCTTGCACAAACTGTCGACGCCGCCGCACAGCACCGCATCGCAAATGCCCAGGTCCAGCAGTCGCTGAGCACTCATCAGCGCCCGGGCGCTGGAGGTGCAGGCCGTGGAAATCACATAGGCCGGGCCGCTCAATTGCAGCCAGTCGGCGAGGAAGTTCGCCGGAGCGCCGAGTTCCTGTTGCTGGTAGTCGTAATCGGCCGGGAACTGATGCTCGCGGATGTAATGGGCCAGGCCGCTGCTGGCTTCGTCGATACCCGAGGTGCTGGTGCCCAGAACGATACCGATGCGGTCGCGGCCGTAGGTCTGGATCGCCTGGTCGATGTCTTCGCGAATTTGCAGCGCGGCTTCCAGCAGCAATTGATTATTACGGGTGTCTTGCGGCGCAAGCTCAGCCGGGATCGGCGCCAGTTCGCCGCGAACCGCGGCCACGGGCAACGACCGTTCCGCCACCCAGCCGGTCTCATTGCGCATGCCCGAACAGTCGCCGGCAAACAGGTTGCGGGTGACTTCGGACTTGTCGCGGCCCAGGGCGCAGATCACCCCGAGGGCATTCAGGTAGGCCGTCATGGCGCGTCCCCGCTGAGTGGCGTGACTTGATATTTCGGGCCTTTGGGCAGGTTCAATTCAAAGCTCATGGGTTGTGAGTAGCGGACTTCCCAGTGCGCTGGCAAGGATCGTTGCGAGCCATGCTGCCACGCGGCGGGATAGTTGCCCGACAGTTCATCTTTGGGGGTCAGCGCAAACAACAGCGCGGCGAACAGCTCTCGTGCTTCCGGATTGGGTGGCAGCAGACCGTCAGCCTGCCACTCGCCATCGACCAGTTTCTGGCGTGCCTGTGGAATGCCCAGCAAGTCCATCATCGACCAGCGAATGCCAAGGCCTTCACGCTGGATCACCAGCACCCAGTCCTGACGTTGGTCGGCCACCAGGCGCTGGATGTGCAATTGCAGCGGCAACGACAGGTTCGGGGTTTGCTCGGGCAGCGGCGCCCGGCTGGCACAGGCGCTCAGCAACAGGACCGCGCCGAGGAGCAAAAATCTCAGGATGCCCGCTATCCCTGTGGGAGCGAGCCTGCTCGCGAATGCGTCGGCAGATCCAACACTATTGTTGACTGACACACCGCTTTCGCGAGCAGGCTCGCTCCCACAGGTTTGAATTGCGCTAGACATCAAGCAGTACCTTCAAGGGGTTTGCGCGCAACCACATTGACCAGGGTTTCTTCCCGTTGGCCGAAGGGCTTTGGCTGGCGCAGACCCAAGCGTTCAAACAGGCCGAAATCCTTGGCGCGGCTCCACCACAAGTATGGATAAGACACGTTTTGCGGACCGAGTTCGAAACCCTGCTGGCGAATCATGTCCAGGTATCCGGCGGCGCTCTTTTGCACGTGCATCGGATGGCGGAACAACCAGCGGATCACCCAGGTATCAATGTAAGCCTCGGTGGATTCGGCGAACAGCAGATAGCCACCGGGCTTGAGCACCCGGTAGAACTCGGCCAGTGCCTGCTCCTGCTGCACCAGATGATGGAAGGTCTGGTGACAGAACAGCAGATCGACGCTGGCGTCGGGGACGTTGATGCTCGCGCAGTCACTGCCGGTCAACTCCACCTCCATGCCCTGACGGACGGCTTCTTCGCCGGCCAGGTTCAGGCTGTGAGGGTCGGCGTCCAGAGCAATCAGGCGCTGCGGGGCAAAGGTCTGGCGCAGGTATTGGAACGACTTGCCCTGACCGCAACCCGCATCCAGCAGCACCGGATTGCTCGGCGGAGTTTCGCTGAACAGACTACGCAAATCGCTGATTGCCACTCGCAGCACATGGTGCTGCCAGGTGTGGCTGCGCAGGAACCAGAAACCGAAACGGGTTTCTTCAACGTAGGTGTCGCTCAAGTAGCTCATGTGGCGTCCTTTGCACAGAGCTCCGAGAGCATCCGCAGTCGGCGCTTGGGTTCGGCGACGAACGGATTGCGCTCGTCCCAGGCATACCCGGCCAGAATCGAACTGATCATGCGGCGAATATCGGGCGAGCCGCCCTCATGGTAGATCACGTCCTGGAACGTCCCGGCGTACCAGCCTTCGACGTAGCAACGGAACGTGTCGACGCCGCGCTTGAGCGGGATGGCGAACTCAGTCTGCCAGTCGACATTTTCGCCCTGCAGTTGGCGATGCAGAACCCCGGCGGCCATGCTCGCCGAGCGCATGGCGATGGTCACGCCGGAGGAAAACACCGGGTCGAGGAATTCCGCCGCGTTGCCGAGCAGGGCAAAGCCAGGCCCGTGGAGGGTTTTGACGTTGGCCGAGTAGCCACCGATGGTTCGAGCAGGCGTATCCCACACGGCGTTGTTCAATACACCGGCCAGGCTTGGGGTTTCAGCGATAAACCCTCGCAGGCACTCGTCCAGATTTTCCATGCGACCGTCGAAGTGTTCGGCTGCCGCGACCACGCCCACCGAGCAACGGCCGTTGCTGAACGGGATGGTCCAGAACCAGATATCGCGGTGGATCGGATGGGTGGTGATGAGGATTTTTTCGCGCTCGAAGGTCGGGTTGTCGATGTGGTCTTCGACGTGGGTGAACACGGCCTGGCGCACCGGGAAATCCGACGGCGCTTCAAGGTCGAGCAAGCGCGGCAACACACGGCCGTAGCCGCTGGCATCAAGCACGAAATCGGCTTCGACGCGGTACTGACTGCCGTCTTCGCGAAGCACATCGAGCTGCGGTTTCGGCAGGTTGAAATCGACGCTGACGATGGCTTCGCCGTAACGAACGTCGACGCCTTGCAGCGCGGCCTGATCGGCTAGCAGCTTGTCGAAATCGGCACGCAGGACCTGGAAGGTGGTCGGCTTGCCGTTGCTGAACGTCTCGCCGAAATCAAAGGCGCTGTATTGCTCGCCCCAAGCGAATGCCGCACCGTTTTTCAACTGGAATCCGGCGGCGTTCACCGCCTCGAGCATGCCGGCTTCTTCGACGAAATCCAGGCAGTGGGACAGCAGGCTTTCACCGATGGAAAACCGTGGGAAATGCTGGCGTTCGATCATCAACACGTCATGACCTTTGCGCTTGA
Organism: Pseudomonas sp. LS2P72; assembly: GCF_054897865.1. Classification (NCBI taxonomy): domain Bacteria; kingdom Pseudomonadati; phylum Pseudomonadota; class Gammaproteobacteria; order Pseudomonadales; family Pseudomonadaceae; genus Pseudomonas; species Pseudomonas sp. LS2P72. The sequence continues at coordinate 88,094 of NZ_CM142708.1, read as the reverse complement.
GCAGCGCGGCGGCGATGGCGCCCGACGGACCTGCACCGATAACCACGACCTGGCGATGTTCCATTTCAACTGTTGGCACGGGGGCTCCTTGCCGGGACGGCGATGTTCAGAGGGGTTCGGTGCATGCCGGCGAATGCCGGCAGCAGTGTCGCGATCAGGCCCATCACCATCAGCGCGAAGTACAGCGCCGGGCTGATGAGTTGTTGTTGCAGCAGCAGGTTGAGAAAGACGATCTCGCTCAAGCCACGAATATTCAGCAAGACGCTTTCCCGCCAGCGACTGGCGCCTTCAAACGAGGCGCCGGCCCAGCCGAGGCCCAGCCAGTTGCCCAGCAGTTTACTGGCAATCGGGAATAGCAGGAGTGCGGCCAGTTGCACCCAGCCGAGGCTGGCCATGGCCGCGTGGACGTTGATTTGCACGATGCCGAACGTGAGGATCAGCGGGATCGCAATATACGTCTGCAAGTGACTCATCCAGATCACTGGCAACGGCAACACCAGCGGCACTTTGAGCGCGGCCATCCACAGCAGGTAACCGATGCCGAAAATCAGCGCATTGAGCTTGAAGTGTTCCGCCACGACCAGCAGTGCGAAGAAGCAACCGCTGTGCAGCAACGGTTGGCGCAATCGGAGCAGACGCAGCAGCAACGGCAGGCAGGCCCCGGCCAGCGGCAGCAAGAGACTGCTCAGGTGCAGGCTGCCCTGGGCGATGGCAAACAGGGTCCAGCAGGTGAGGTCGATGAGGATGGCGGTCTGCACCAGTCGCCGGGTAGCGGCAGGCGGGTATTTGATGTGCCGCAGGTACAGATACAACACCGGAATCGCGGTGATGGCGAACAGCAGGCCGACCGCCAGCGAACTGATCCAGGGTTGCGGCGGTAACAGCCAGACCGCTGTCGCGAGGCCGCAGGCAAACGGAATGCAGAAACTCGGCAGGGCGATTTTCAGGCTCTGACGGTCGAGTCGCAGGTCGATCACGTCACTGAGAATGTGCCCCAGCAACAAGGCAAAGCCCAGGCTGTAGACGTTTTTCAGCCAGGCCGGCGCGACCAGCGCGGCGCCGCTCAGTTGCCACTGGGGTTCGATCCAGAAGTACATCAGCAGCGGCAGGCCGAAGGTGGCCAGCAGCAACTGGCTGACGATCGGGATCACGCCGAAGTGACGACCGACACGAGTGGCCACGGCGAACAGCGCCAGGGCCATGAGCCAGAAAACGGCGATCATCATGTGGCTGACTCCGTGACCGGGGCGGCATGAACCTGGCGTCCTGCCCATGGCGCAAGAATGAAGCTGAACGCCAGGCCGAGGCTCACCGACAGACCGAAATTGCTCACCGCCGGCGTGCTGGACACCGCCAGCAAACCGAACGACAGCCACGTGGTGATCGCCGCCAGCAAGGTGCCCAGCAGGCTCACGGCAGCGCCACCGACCTGTTCACGCATGAGGATCGCGTAATCGACGCTGATGGCCGTCACCAGCAGCAGGCCGAACAGGCTGAACAGCGTCAGCGGTTGCCCCAGCCAGCCGAGACTGGCCAGGCTGCACAGCGCGGCCAGCAGCGGCAGGGCGACGATCCGCAACGCGCCGCCGAAGCCGAACGGCAGAATCAGCACCAGCACGATCAACACACAGGAAGCGAGTTTCAACTCTGCGGCGCTGATCTGAGTGTCGGCGAACACCTTGTTCAACTCACCGAGGCGGTCCACCAGTTCCACGCCCGGCAAATCCAGCGCCTGGACGCGCAGCAGGGCAGGATTGTTCAGCCCTTGCAGGCTGACCATCGCCGCTACGCCGTCATCGGTCGGTCCCAGCCACAGCGCGCGATAGGGTTCCGCCAACGGACCGGCCAGCGCCGCGTCGATGTCTTCGGTGGGCAGTGCCTGCAACTTCGTGAGCTCTGCTTGCAGCGCCTCGGCCGGCACGCCGACATCGATCAGCGGTTGCCAGAACTGCGGCAACTTGTTCAGCGCTTCACGCACTTTCCGCTGTTCGCTGGGTTGGCTGACCAGTTGATTGAGCGACAGATAACCCTGGAGTTTTTCCAGGTTGACCAACTGATCCAGTCGCTCGCTCAGCGCGGTTTGGCGTTCCAGCAGTTGCTGCTGATTGGCCGCGCGCACCAGGAAGAACTGGCTGGTGGGTTGATAGCCGGTGATGCGTGCAATGGTTTGTGCTTCGTCAGTCAGTTGCTGCGGTGCACCGACCCACTGGCGAATGTCGTTTTTGGCGTCGAGCTGCAACAGGCCGCCCACACAAAAGGCAATCAGCAGCGCCAGCAGCACCGGCGTACTCGCGAGTTTGAGCAACGCTTCACGGCGCCCCAGTAAAAACTCGGCCACCCGCAGTGGCCACTGCGCTGGGCGCAGATCTATACCCTTGAGCAGTGCCGGCAGCAGGCACACCGCGGACAAATAAGCGCCGAGCAGGCCGGCGGCAGAGAACACGGCAATCTGGGTCAGCGCCGGGAACGGTGTCCAGGCCAGGGCCAGGTAACCAATGCAACTGGTGATCAGGCTCAGCGTCAGGCCTGGCAACGTCAGGCGCAGCGCCGGCCAACTGTGCCAGGGTTTCAGGCTCCAGCTCTTGGACAGGTAATGCAGCGGGTAATCGACCGCCACGCCGATCAGGCTGGAACCGAGCACCAGCGTCATCACATGCATATGGCCGAACAGCGCCACGCAGGCCACCGCACCGAAGAGCATGCCGACCAGCACCGGAACGAAGGCCAGCAACACCCGCCAGCGCCGGAAGGCCAGCAGCAACAGCAACAGAATGCCCACCGTGGCACCGCCACCGACCCAGGTCATTTCCCGGGTGGCTTGCTTTTGCCCACTGGCCGCATAGAGCAAGCCGCTGGCGGCAAGCAATTGAACGTTGGCCTGGGCGGCTTGTTCACGGCTGTGCTGAAGCAGGTCGGCCACTTGCAGCGGCAGGTTCATGTCGAAGGCGTTGCCCGTGGTGCGCGAGCGCAGCAACACCCAACTCTTGCCGTCGGCATCGGCGACCAGCGCACCGCTGCCGATGTCCAGTTGCACCGAACCGTGTTGCGGCTGGCTGTTCTGGATGCGCCCGGTCAGGCCCAGCCAGTCATCCTGGCTCGGCACCAGACTGAAACCGGTGAAAGGGTCGAACAGCGCTTGTACTCGCTGCTGGATAAAGGCGTCGGGATGCTCGATCAGTTGCTGCCGGTCAGCTGCTGACAACATCGCGAGTCGGCCATTGAGCAATTGCGTGCGCAGCGCCGGCAAGTCAGCTTGCAGGTTCCACTGGACCTTTTCGAACAAGCCGCTGGCCTGCCACTGCTCACCCAGTTTCTGCGCCATCGCGACGGCTTGCTGGCGATCGGTGTGGCCGACCAGTACCAGCATTTCGCGGTTCAGCGGTTCTTGCATGCGTTGTTCGGCGCGCAGTTCCAGCGCGTCCGGCGCCGTGCCCGGCACTAGTTCCATCAGGTTGGCCGACAGCGGGGCGCCGTCACGCCATTGCCAACCGGCGAGCGCGAGCACCGCCAGCAGCAGGATCAGAAACAGCCGTGGAAGACTCCGTTCACTCGGCAAAGTCATGTTGCTCCGCATCGCTCAAAGGTTGGGCGCTGGTGCTGTCCTGCATGCGCAAAAGCGTGCTGTCGCCTTGGGTTTCGAGCAGCTCGATGCTGTGCACCAGTTCGCCACCGGCAATGTTGATCTGAGTGAACACCTGCTTGAGCAGCATGGAGCGCGGGGTCAGCGTCAGTTTCCAGTTCTGTGCATCGCCGCTTAGTGAAAGCTCGAAGTCTCGTTGCAGCCCGCTGCTGTCACCTTGCAGTACGGCAAGAAACAAACGGTTCTGCTCGGCGCCGGCACTCTTGCTCGGGAGCATTTGCCAGCCGTTGGCGTCACGCCGGGCAATGCCTTTGTCGCTGATGCGGTAATCCTGTTGCAGCGGGGTTTTCAGCAGCCAGAGCAAGCCGTGGTTTTTAGCGAGGACAAAAGTGCCCTTGCTGGTTAGCGGCTGAGGCAGGGCGCGCAGGTGTTTTTCCTGGATGAAGTTGCCGTGGATCACATCAGGTTTTGCCAGTTGATCACTGAGCTGTTGCAGATCGAATGCCTGAGCGATCGATGACAACCCAAGCAGCGCCAACGCGCCGAGGCATTTGAAAAACGGAGTCATGCAAGCATCCTTTCAACAGCGTCGGTGAAGACCTTGGGTGAGGCCAACTGCATTTCGCGGCTGCTCATGTCGACGGCGACCTGCACGGAACTGGCGCGGGTCAAGCGTTCGCCGGTTTGCAGATCGCTGATCAGGTAGCTGATCTTCAGACGGTTCTCCCATTCCACCAGATTGGCGCGCACGTTGAGCTTTTGGCCGAACACCGCGCCGCGCACATAACGCAGTTGCAGATCGATCACTGGCCACGCGTAGCCCGACTCGACCATGGCCGTGTAGTTGTGGCCGATCTTGTCCAGCAGCGCGCAGCGGGCGACTTCCAGGTATTTGATGTAATGGCCGTGCCAGACGACGTTCATGGTGTCGACATCAAAGAACGGCACGAGGATTTCCGTATCGGTGTGAAGCACTCCCTTGCTACGCATGCAGCCTCCAGTATTGCTCGGCAATTCGCTTCAGGCACAGGCGCAACTCGCCTTCCAGGGCACGGTCTTCGATGACCGGCGGGAAGTCCTTGGCCAGTTCTTCGTGCATCTCGGCCAAGGCTGGCGGCAACGGGCGCGCATCCTCGGCCTTGCTGCGCAGCCAGACGCCTTGGTTGGCGGCCAGCAGGGTGGCAGCGGCGACCTGTTCGGTCAGTTCCAGCACACGGATCGCATCGCGGGCGGCGATGGTGCCCATGCTCACTTTGTCCTGGTTGTGGCACTCGGTGGAGCGCGAGAAGACGCTGGCCGGCATGGTGTTTTTCAGCGCTTCGGCGGTCCAGGCACTGGTGCCGATCTGCACGGCTTTGAAGCCGTGGTTGAGCATCGCGCGATCCGCGGTGGCGCCGGACAGGTTGCTCGGCAAACCGTGGTTATAACGCTCGTCCACCAGCAAGGCGAGTTGACGATCGAGCAGGTCGGCGACGTTGGCCACCAGGTTTTTCAGGCTGTCCATGGCAAACGCAATGTGGCCGCCATAGAAGTGCCCGCCGTGCAGCACGCGTTCGGCTTCGGCGTCGATGATCGGGTTGTCGTTGGCGCTGTTGAGCTCGATCTCGATGAACGAGCGCAGCCAGTTCAGGCTGTCGGCCAATACGCCGAGGACGTGGGGTGCGCAACGCAGGGAATAACGGTCTTGCAGGCGATGCAGCGGCGCGGTCGGCGCGTCGATCGCCAGATCCTTGCGCAGCCACGCGGCAACTTGCATCTGCCCCGGATGCGGTTTGGTGGCGAACAGGCGCTCGTCGAAGTGCTCGGGGTTGCCTTGCAGGGCGACCACGTTCAGCGCGGTGATGCGCGTGGCCAGTTGCAGCAGGTAATCGGCGCGGGCGTAGGCCAGGCATGCGAGGCCAGTCATGACGGCGGTGCCGTTCATCAGCGCCAGCGCTTCTTTCGGGCGCAGAACCAGCGGCTCCCAACCGAGTTCCCGGTGTACATCGGCGGCTTGCCAGCGTTCGCCACGGAACATCACTTCGCGCTCGCCGGACAAGGTCGCGGCGACATAGGACAACGGCGTCAGATCACCGCTGGCGCCCACTGAACCTTCTTCCGGAATCAGCGGCAGAATGTCGTGCTCGAGGAAGGCTTGCAGGCGTTCCAGCAGTTCCACGCGCACCCCGGACACGCCGTGGCACAGCGACTGCAAACGTGCCGCCAGCACCGCGCGAGTGGCCTGAGCGTCGAGCAATTTGCCCAGGCCGCAGCCGTGGAACGTGTACAGATGACGGGGCAATGCCTCGACGTGATGCAGCGGCACCGCGACCACGCAAGAATCGCCGTAGCCGGTGGTCACGCCGTAGATCACGCCTTCCTTGTCCAGCAGGGAGTCCAGGAATCGCGCACCCTTGGCGATACGCTCGCGGTACGCAGGGTCGCTTTGCAACTGCGTCGGCACCTGACGGTTGGCCAGGGCCAGCACGTCTTCGATGCGCAAAGGGAGTTCGCCGAAGGTTACCGGCTCAAGCGTTGGCGTCGTCATCGGTCTTCCAGAAAGGGTAAAAGTTGAACCATTGTTGGGGCGCTTCAAGGCAATAGTGACCCAAGCGTTCGGCATAGCGGGAGGCCCACTGATGAATGACCTGCTCGCGGTCGCTGCGCTTCCACACCACGGCCTCGGCGAACGGTTCGAGGGTCAGTCGATAGTCGCCCGCCGGCTTCTTCAGGCACAGCATCAGGTTGATCGGGCATTTCAGCAGACCGGCCAGCAACCATGGGCCCTGAGGGAACGCGGCTTGATGGCCGAGAAAGTCCACCGTCACGCTGCGCCCGCCGTGCAGCGGCACGCGATCGCCGGCAATCGCCAGCCACTCGCCGCGCTCCAGGCGTTCATGGAGTTGCAGCATGATCAGCGGGTCCAGCTCGCTGACCTGAATCAGTCGCAAATTGGTCGCGCCGGCTTCACCGAGCAAACGATTGAATTGCTCGGCGTGTTTGGTGTGCACCAGCACGTTCATCGTGACTTTTTCGCCGATCTCGGCCAACGCGCGGCAGACCTCGAGGTTGCCCAGGTGCGCGCCCACCAGCATCTGCCCGCGGGTGCCGCGCAGTTGATTGCGCAGCAAGGCCGGGTCGATGATTTCGATCTGTTCGATGCTCAACTTGCCGTTCCATACGTCGAGCTTGTCGAGCATGGAGTCGGCGAAGGCCATGAACTGGCCGAACACTCGCCAATGGGTCGGGCGCAATTCATTGCGACCACTCCAGTCGGCGAGCCGCTGCTGGTATTGCCAGGCGCTGTGACGGGCGCTGCGCCCGAACAGGAAAAAGTACAGCACGATGCCGTACAGCAACGGGCTCAACAACCGACGGCCCAAGACTTTTGCGCAGAACGCGGTGAACTTCATCAGCCAGAAACTGCCGCGCTCCTGGCGGTCAGCCCAGTGTTCCTTGTCTGCGCTCATGCTCGCCACCGACGCCAGAGAATCACTGGCGCGCGCAGCAACATGCCGAAGAATAGCCGGGTGTGCATGCTCGTAATCAGCACGTTGTCGTGGAACAGGCGGAAATGCGAGACGCCATCCAGCGGGTAACGGACGTTGGTTTGCAGCCATTGCATGGGCAGATTGCGCCAGGCCAGCCGGACGAGAATGTCCGAGTCGAAGTCCATGCGCTTGCCGATCCTGGCCGAATCGATCAGCGCCAGCGTCGGTGGCAGCGGATAGACGCGGAAGCCGCACATGGAATCGCGAATCTGTAACGACAGGGTGTTGATCCAGACCATGACGTGAGTCAGGTAGCGGGCGTACAAACGACCTTTCGGCACGCTGGCGTCGTATCGCGGATAGCCGCAGATCACCGCCTCGGGATGGGCGCGCGACAGTTCGATGAAAATCTGGACGTCTTGCAGATCATGCTGACCGTCGGCGTCCACCTGCAAGGCATGGCTGAAGCCCAGGCGCGAGGCTTCGCGAAAACCGGTCATGACCGCGCCACCCTTGCCCTGGTTGGCACTGAGTCGGATCAGGAACACCTTGTCGCGCAGGGCCAGTTGATCCAGCACCTTTGCGCAGGCCGGGCTGCTGGCATCGTCGACCAAAATGCACGGCAGGCCGCTGGCGAGTACTGCATCGACCACCGTGGTGATGGCGGTTTCGTGGTTGTAAACCGGGACGATTGCGCAGGGGTTATGCATGATGGGTTTCGCCTGAAACACCGAGGCGCCCGCATCGCGAGCAGGCTCGCTCCCACAGGGGATTCGTGTAGGTCGCAGATCCAGTGTGGGAGCGAGCCTGCTCGCGATTGAGTGCGCAGCACTCACCAAGGTCATGCATCGCTTGAGGCCTCCAGCAAGATCCGCCCACTGGAGCAGGTCGCGGTCTCGTTGCGATAGGTGAAATACAACTTGTTGCGCGTCGGATCGAAGCGCAGGTGCAGCTGGACTTCATCGCCAGGGCGCACCAGTTGCTGGAATTTCAGCACTTCCATGCCGGCGAATTTTGCCGGCAGGTCCATCAATTGCTGACCCAGCGTTAACGCCCATTCCACTTGCACCACACCGGGCAATACCGGCGTCTGAGGAAAGTGACCGCTGAAGTAGGCGAGGTCGGGTGGTATCGCCAGTTGCAGGTTCCATTCGCCATCGACTTCGACCTGATTCAGCACTTCCGGCGCCTTTGGGCGCGGCGCCAGCAGCAGGGCTTCAACGGTGGCCTGGGGCAGTTTGCCCTGAGCGTTCAGCGGCAGTTGCCGCAGCAGGCGCCAGCGTCGTGGCAACGCCAGGGCTTCGCAATGCTGACTCAAATGCTGACGCAGTTCTTGCGTGAGGGTGCGCCGACCCTGATTGCGCAAGGCATGCAAGCCTGACTCGGTCAGCACCAGCAGCGCGCCCAACGAAGCGCGGTTTTCCTGAACCACGCCAAGACGCGCTTCGGCGACCCAGTCGTGGGCCATTAAGGCCTGTTCCAGCATGGGTAGAGAGATACGTTTTTCTTCCAGTTTGACGATCCGGTCCAGCCGTCCGAGCAGTTCGAATCGGCCGTCGGCAGCGATTCGCGCGGCGTCCGCGGTGTGTTCGATGTGCCCGGGAGGCAAGTACGGCGAAGCAATGAGCAGCGCACCGTCGCTGTCCTGGCTCAACTCGATGTCCGCAAAGGGCTGCCAGAGCGCGTGGCCCTGACGCCAGGCGATGCCGCCGGTTTCCGAACTGCCGAGGATTTCTGTCGGCCATTGCTGCAGGCGTTGCTGAAGGCTTTGTGCGGCCTCGGCCGGTAATGCACCACCGGAAGAAAATACTCGGCGAACCGCACTTAATGCGGGCCAGTCGAGGTTGTCGCCCATGCGCTTGAGCAGCGCCGGGCTGGCGACCCAGGCGAACACCGGGTGTTCGCGGCTGGCGCGCTGCAGGTCTTCAGGGAAAGCCAGCTGCTTGCGCGCAAACGAGCGCCCGGCGCACAGCGGCCACAGTACTCGAAACAACAATCCGTAAATATGCTGAGTGGCGACGCTGCCGATGATGCAAGCCGCGCCAAGATCGGCGCCCCAGAGCTGCTCCAGCGCTTCGACTTCATTGGCCAGTTGGCGCAGGGTTTTGTCGATGCGCTTGGGCTCGCCACTGGAGCCGGACGTGCACAGGCTCAAGGAACAGCGATCCAGATCCAGTGCGGCCGCCATCAACGGCGGATGCCGGTAATCGCTCAGGTGTGCGTCATCGGCCTGATCGGTCAGCCACAGATCGACTTCGGTCGACCAGCGCTGGCGAGTCTGGGGTTGCAGGTCTGCGGGCAGCAGCACGCTGACCCCGGCACGCCAGGCACCGAGCAGGGCAATCGCCAGGTCGGCGGCGTCCTCAAGGTGCACGACAATGCGCCGCACACCCTGGGCTTGCAGGCCCGCGGCGAGGCTCAACGCCTGTTCGCACAGCTGTGCGTGATTCAGTGTCGGTCCGGCCGTCACGGCACGTTCCGGTTGCGCCTTGAGCAACAGGTGCTCAAGTTTTATCCAATTCATGGGTGGCCTCGTACCCGTTGTCGTATCAGCCATTCAATGGCAAACAGCAGGCCCATCAATCCGTAGGAAATCAGGCCGGTGTACAACATCCACCAACTCAGCGGCGCCCAGAGGGTCAGGGCGGCGGCGAGCAAACCGTTAAAGAAGAAAAACACGCACCAGACGATCGTTACCTGGCGGGTATAAACAATCGCCTTGGCCGGCAGTTGCGGTTCACGCAATCGCGCCAGGCGTTCGATGATCGGCGGGCCAACGATCAAGCTCAGGCCAAACAGCCCGAGCATGAACGCACTGATCAGCACCGGGTACCAGCGCAGCAACAGCGGGCTGTCGAACAGCGCCAGCAACAGGCAAAAAGCAATTGCTGTGACCGCCATCCACAAACTGCCGGGCTTGCGCGTACCGAGCAGTGCCCGGGCCAGCCACAGGCTGCCCAGCAGCAGACCGAACTGCCACGGCGCGAAATGTTCCATGCCGAAATACACCGCGAAGGGGTACAGCAGGCCCGCCAGCAGCAGGCCGAGGCCGATCAGTCGGCTCATGCGGCCGGCTGAACCAGACGGTAGACCGCCTCGACCACATCGCTGACGGTACGCACCGATTTGAACTCTTCGGCGGCGATTTTCTTGCCGGTCTGGCGTTTGATGTGATCGATCAGGTCGACCGCATCAATGCTGTCGATTTCCAGATCCTGATACAGGTTGGATTCGAGGCTTACGCGCTCGGGGTCCAGCTCGAAGAGTTCGACCAGAGCATCGCGCAGGGTGTTGAAGATGTCGTCACGAGTTTGCATGGTCCGGTCTCAAGCTGCCTGTTTTGCAGTGACGAACGCCGCAAGGCTCGCCACGTTGCTGAAGTGATTGCGGGTGTCTTTGGCGTCGGCGTCGATTTTGATGCCGTACTTTTTCTGAATGGCCAGGCCGAGTTCCAGTGCATCTACCGAATCCAGGCCCAGGCCTTCGCCGAACAGCGTCTGGTCGTCGCCGATGTCTTGTGCGCTGATGTCTTCAAGGCCCAGGGCGTCGATGATCAGTTCTTTGATTTCACGGTGTAGATCGCTCATCTTCGGCGAGCTCCTTAATATAGTAATGATGCAGATAGTCATTGAGCTTGCGCGAGGCCTGAGGAGCAGGGCCCAGCGAGGCGAAGGCTTGTGGATCTATATCGGCCCCGACACGGAAACTGAAGTGCACTCGGCGTTTGGGGATCCGATACCAGGGCTCGGCCTTTGTCAACGTGGTCGGGCTGACCTTGATGATCACCGGGGTGAGGATTTTCGCACCCCGTAGAGCGATTGCAGCAGCACCCCGATGGAAGGCTGGCGCCTGGCCGGGCTGAGTGCGGGTGCCTTCAGGAAAGATGATCAGGGTCTGGCCGCTTTTCAGCGCGTCGGCAGCGGCATCGAGCATGTCCATGCTGCCGTCGTTACTGATGTATTCGATGCAGCGCAGCGGGCCGCGGGTAAAGGGGTTCTCCCAGAGGCTTTTCTTGACCACGCAGTTGGCGTGGCGCACCAGTCCGATCAGGAACACCACATCAATCAGTGACGGGTGATTGGCGATGATCATTTGCCCCGGTCGACCGAGCTTTTCGGCGCCCTGGATGTCGTAAGTCAGCACGCCGGTGCGGGCCATGAACCGCACAAAAAACCAGAACAGGCGGGCGACGGTGTGCCGCGCTCGCTGCCGGTGTGTCCGGGCGTCGCCGGGCAGGCAATTCAGCAGTGGAAAAACCACAAGCCGCAGGCACAGCCCGCCCAACCCGAACAGGGTGAAGCTTGCGGCGGTAGCCAGCAGGCGCCAGTAGTAGGCGTCGCGGTTTTTTTCGGTTACAGGTTGCGTTGCCAGGTCCATACACGATTTTTCCAGGCATGTTGGCAGGTGGTCTGCTGGCCGAGCAGGGTACGCAATAGGTTCAGGGCATGGGGCCAGTGGGCTTTGGACAACTCATCCGCGGCGCTGTTCAGGGACAGCTGCCAGTCGTTTCCGGGGGTGATCAGCAGGCCGACCGCATAAGGGAACGGCACGTCGTCGATCCAGGTCGAGTAGGCTTCGGGCGGTTGCTCTTCGGTGACGATCAGCAGTACCGCGGGAGCCCCCTCGGAAAGCAACGCCGCAGCCTCTAGCATGCCGTGTTCAAGACCATCGCCGGCTGCCGCGAGGGCGGTCATTTCGCTGGTTTCGCCGCGCATGATCGACCACAGGCCGATGATCGCGTTGTGCACCGACAGGCTGAATTGAGTCGGCGACAGCGGCTGATCGGCAGCCAGATCGCTGAGGATATCGAAAGTACGCGGGGTTTCACCGTGGCGAGAAATAAAGACCAACGGTAGGTCCTGGCGGCCATTGGCCAAGGGCCAACCGACACTGAACGCCATCCGCGCCAGACGACTGAGTCGCCGGCGCTGCATGGCCGGCAGAAACGAGACGTCGGGTGCGGCATCGCTGCTCGCAAGCACGACCGACTGTCGGCTCCAGGCCTGCCAATCGTCCACGCTTTCGAGCCCAGGGGCCCACGCGCGCCATTGGGCGATGTTGAAATTGATCACAGACATTCATCCCGCCCTTGCGGGCTTCTTTGACGCGGTGAGTCGCAAAAAACGCGAACTACCTTACGTGGCGCTTAGCACCGAGTGGCGCGCATTATCCCGTTGCGGCGGGCGTCTAGCAAATGATGGTTACATTTTGCTCAATGAAATGTACCGGTTGGTTCGTGCATGGCTGTCATTTGGCCATTATCCGCATCGTGGTGGATATGTCTGTCGGTACTGGTTGTTTTTTTATTGAGAGATTGCCGCTGACTGTGTAGTCCCGATGCCGGCGAGGTAGCTAAGCAACGCCGTGGACTACTACACTCGGTCATTCTTTGATACACGGAGGTTTTGACATGCGGCGCGTGGTGTTCAATCAGAAAGGTGGCGTAGGCAAATCCAGCATTGCCTGCAATCTGGCGGCGGTCAGTGCCAGCGAGGGTTATCGCACGCTGTTGGTGGATCTCGATGCCCAGGCCAACTCCACACAGTACCTGACGGGCCTCACCGGTAATGACATTCCGATGGGGATCGCCGATTTTTTTAAACAGACCCTGTCTTCCGGACCGTTCTCGAAGAAAAACCAGGTCGATATCTACGAAACCCCCTTCGACAACCTCCATGTCATCACTGCCACTGCCGAGCTGGCTGACTTGCAGCCCAAGCTTGAGGCCAAACACAAGATCAACAAGCTGCGCAAATTGCTCGAGGAACTGGACGGCGATTACGACCGGATCTACCTCGATACCCCGCCAGCGCTGAATTTTTACGCGGTATCTGCGTTGATTGCCGCTGATCGTGTGCTGATTCCATTCGATTGCGACAGCTTCTCGCGCCAGGCGCTGTACGGCCTGTTGGCGGAAATCGAAGAATTGAAGGACGACCACAACGAAGGACTGGAAGTCGAAGGGATTGTCGTCAACCAGTTCCAGGCTCGCGCCAGTCTGCCCCAGCAAATCCTAGACGAACTGATCGCCGAAGGCCTGCCGGTGTTACCGGTGTACCTGGGCAGCTCGGTGCGCATGCGCGAATCCCACCAGGCCAACACGCCGCTGATCCACCTCGACCCGCGTCATAAGCTGACGCAGCAATTCGTCGATCTGCACAACCTGCTGGAAAATGCCTGATTGCGTCAATGACGCCCAATCACTGTGGGAGCGAGCCTGCTCGCGATAGCGTCGTGTCAGTTGATATAAACGTTGACTGACACACCGCTATCGCGAGCAGGCTCGCTCCCACAATTGGATATGCATTGCTTTCAGATACCCTGACTGCGCAACCAGCTCATCAACTGCGGTAACGGGAAGGCGCCGCTCTGACGCGCCACTTCCCGGCCGTTCTTGAACAGAATCAGACTCGGGATCGAACGGATCCCCAACTGCGCCGACAACTGCTGGTTTGCCTCGCTGTCCAGCTTGGCCAGTCGACACTTGCCTGCCAATTGCACTGCCGCCTGCTCGAACACTGGCGCAAACGACTTACACGGCCCACACCACTCCGCCCAAACGTCCACCAGCAACGGCAGATCGCCTTTGATCTGGCTGGCGTAATCGCTTTGCTTCAGTTCGAAGGGTTTGTTCAGCAGGACTTCGGCTTTGCAGCGACCGCATTTTGGATGGTCGTTGAGGCGCTCGGCGGGGATGCGGTTGAGGCCGTTGCAGTGGGGGCAGGGGATGAGGAGTGGGTCGGTCATGCGGATGATCCTGTAAAGAAGCCTATGACTTCTATGTGGAGACGTCTGCTCACATTTTCAATCGTGCAGCGTCCGGCGATAAAACTAGGCTGAGTCGTACTGAGCGAGACCGTTGGTCTGCTCAGGATTATCGCAACTTGCGATATTTTTTGTCTGTGATTAACTCCCCATAGCAGAATGCGATAAGGATGTTGCATGCATGTCATCACCGAAAAACGAATACGTGAAGCCAAGACCAAATGGCCAAAGACAGCTTCCGCATTGGATCATTGGTATCAAGTGGCCAAAGGAAGCAAACCGTCGGATTTCGCGGCGATGCGGGCCCTATTTCCTGCTATCGACAAGGTGGGTGAATTTCACGTTTTTGATATCGGTGGCAACAAGTTGCGGCTGATCGCTTTTGTCAGGTATCGATCGCAAAAGCTTTATATCAAGCATGTGCTGGATCACCGCGAATATGACCGCGGAAAATGGAAGGAGGAAAAAGCATGAGTGTTCTGATCAAAAGAGCTGCCGAGCATTGGGAGTTTGTCTCGCCTGTGCTGCGCAAACCAGAAAATGAAGATGACTATGACATGTTGGCGCAGGCGCTAGACGAGTTGCTCGAGATGACGGGCGATGATGAGTCGCATCCGCTGATGAGTCTGGTGGATATCATTGGTGACTGGATTGAAGACTGGGATCACAAGCATCACCCAATGCCGAAGCCCAGCGGTGTAGACGTTCTCGGCTATATGATGCGCGAACACGGTCTGAACCAGGGCGATCTGCCCGGCGTCGGCACCCAATCGGTGGTATCCGAGATCTTGAGCGGCAAGCGTCAGCTCAACCTGCGGCAGATCCGCTGGTTGGCCGAGCGCTTCGGAGTGTCGGTGGAGACCTTTATCTGACCGGGCTCACGAAGAGCAACTGATCTCCAGATGCTTGCCCCACTCCGGCGGCCGCTCGGCATAGCTCTCCATCCCCGGCTGCTCCTCGAACGGATTACTCAGCACCGCGTGCAACCGACGAACCTCTGAATAGTCGCCGCTCTCCGCCGCATCAATGGCTTTCTGCGCCAGGTAGTTGCGCAGGATGTACAGCGGATTGACCGCATGCATCCGTTTGCGGCGTTGTTCCTGATCAACCTCGCCTTCACGCTTTACCCGGGCGATGTAGAGCTCGCCCCAGGCATCGAAGCCTTTGATGTCGACGAAGTTATCGCGCAAGCGGGCGACGGCCAGTTCAGGTGATTCTTCCCCCAAACGGCGGAAAAACAGGCTGTAGTCGACGCCACTGTTCTGCATCAGTTGCAGCAGGTGCTCCAGCAGTTTCTGGTCATCATCTTCGGCCTTGGTGAAACCGAGGCGGCGGCGCATCAGGTCCAGGTAATGGGCCTGGTACAGCGGGAAGTACAGGCCGAGGGTTTCACGCAGGGCTTCGACACTGATGAACGGCGTCAGGGCCTGGGCGAGGGCGCTAAGGTTCCACTGGCCGATCGGCACCTGGTTGCTGTAGGAGTAACGGCCCTGGTCATCGGAGTGGTTGCAGATGAAGTGGGCGTCGAAGTCGTCGAGGAAGGCGAACGGGCCGTAGTCGAAGGTAATGCCGAGGATCGACATGTTGTCGGTGTTCATCACGCCGTGGCAGAAGCCATAGGCCTGCCATTTGGCGATCAGTTCGGCGTTGCGCTCGACGATTTCGCGAAACATCGCCAGGTACGGTTCCGGCTGTTCCAGGCATTCCGGGAAATGCATGGCCAGCACGTGATCGCCGAGTTCTTTCTGCTTCTCGGGACGTTTGGTGTAGTAGAAATATTCGAAATGTCCGAAACGCACATGGCTTGGCGCCATGCGCAGGACCATGGCCGCGCGTTCCTGCTTCTCGCGCCACACCGGCGTGTCGGAGCCGATCACGCATAGGGCGCGGGTGGTCGGGATGTTCAGGGCATTCAGCGCTTCGGAGGCAAGAAATTCGCGGATCGAGGACCGCAGGACCGCCCGCCCGTCACCCATGCGCGAAAAAGGCGTCTGGCCGGCACCCTTGAGGTGCAGGTCCCAATGCTCGCCGGCCTCGTTGTAGACCTCGCCCAGCAACAGACCTCGGCCATCGCCCAGCTGTGGGTTGTAGGAGCCGAACTGATGACCTGAATAGACCATCGCCCTCGGGATCGCGTCAGCCCAGAGCTTATGGCCGCTGAACAGTTCGGCGAACTCAGGGGTTTCGGCCACGGCAGGGTCGAGATCGAGCAGTGCCATGGCGGCGGGGCTGGCCACCACCAGGCGCGGGTTGTCGATCGGCTCGGGCAGCACGTGGGTGGAAAACGTATCGCCCAGGCGGGCGAAACGATTATCGAAGGTCAGTTCGTCGAGGGCTTTCAAGGGCCATCTCCAGCAGAATGTCCGAGCATTCTGCTAGGGATAAGCCGCTTAGTCGAGCTTGGCCGAGGGTGGCTCTAGCGGGGATTTGCTATCAACCAGCGGCACGATGGTTTTGGCTTCAGGCTCGATGGGCACCATTTTGTATTCCTGGCCGTGAAGGTTCTTGAGGTAAACCTCCATCTGCCGGAACGAGATGTTGATGCGCTGCTTCTTGAACTCGCGATTGATGAAGCGGTTGACCTCATCGAGCACCGGGTTACGGTCGCCGAGGTCGCGCACATGCATGCGCAACTCGTGGTCGAGGGTGCTTTCGCCGAAGTTCAGGAAGTACACGTGGGGTTCCGGGTCTTTCAACACTCGCGGGTTATCGCGCGCGGCCTTGAGCAGCAATTCCTTGACCAGGTCCAGGTCCGAGCCGTAATCGACACCGAGCTTGAGGGTCACTCGGGTGATGGTGTCGGTCAGGGACCAGTTGATCAGTTGCCCGGTGATGAACGTCTTGTTCGGGACAATGATGTCCTTGCGGTCGAAGTCGGTGATGGTCGTGGCGCGGATGCGGATCTTGCTCACCGTACCGGACAGGTTACCAATGGTGATGGTGTCGCCGATCCGCACCGGACGTTCGAACAGGATCATGATCCCGGAGATGAAGTTGGCGAAGATTTCCTGCATCCCGAAGCCAAGCCCCACCGACAGCGCCGCCACCAGCCATTGCAACTTGTCCCAACTCACTCCGAGTGTCGACAGGGTCGAGACGAAACCGATGCCCGCGATCACGTAAGACAGCAAGGTGGTGGTGGCGTACGCACTGCCCTGAGCCAGGTTCAGCTTCGACAGCACCAATACTTCCAGCAACCCCGGCAAGTTGCGCGCGAGGGCGAAGGTGATGCCGATGATGATCAGCGCGCCGAGCATGTCGCCAATGCTGATCGGCACCATGCTCATGTTGGCGCCGGTGCCGCTGGTGTATTCATAAAGGGTGATGTTGTCCAGGTAGGAGAACACCGAGATCAGGTCCGACCAGACCCAGTACAACGCCGCGATGAAACCGCCAAGCAGCGCCAGGCGGATCAGGCGCAGGGACTGTTCGTTGACCTTCTCGATGTCCAGCGTTGGCTCTTCGATCACTGCTTCGCCATCGCCAGCTTCTTTCGCGGCCTGGCGTTTGGCCAGGGCGCGCTGGTAGGCCAGGCGGCGTGCCGCAACGCTGAGGCCGCGCACGAAGGTGGCCTCGATCACCAGCCAGAACATCAGCAGGTAAAGGGTGTTGATCAATCGGTCACTGAGCTTCAGCGCGGTGTAGTAGTAGCCGAAGCACACCGCCACGAACAACGCGACAGGCAGGACGGTGAACATGACCCCTACGGCCTTGCGGAACAGCGAAGCGTTCTGGTGAGTCGGGCTGCTGATCAGCAGGCGGCTGAGCAGCCAGGCCATCAGCGCGTAGCAGGTCAGCACCACCGGCATGCCGAGTACGTCTTCGGCCAGAGTCGCGGGTTGCAGCTCGGCGACTGCCACCACCGCGACCAAGGCCATGACCACCAGCCCGAGTCGACGGACCCAGCCCTGAAGGAATTCGACCTGAGGTTTTTCCCAGCGGAAATGCAGTTCGGCCACGCCACCCGGCGCGAGGATTCGGTAGGCGGTGTAGAACACTAGCCAGGCCTGGGCCATTTGCAGCAGCGCTGCGCCCATGTTCGCATTCTGTCCGCGGGCGTCGATTTGCAAGGCCAGGCCACACAACGCCAGGCCCAGGGAGACCGGCATCGCCAGCAAAATGTTGATCAGGATTGCCTGCGGCGTGTGCCACTGGCTGTCGCGTTTGAAGTGGCCGATGTCCTGGTGAACTTTGCTCAGTCGGGCATACAGGCTTTTGCGCCGCCACAGCAGAGCACCGATCAACAGCGCGAGGGGCAGGAACAGCAGCGGCCGTTGGGTCAGGCCGTCACTTAATTCGCTCAGGCTGGACGCCCACGGCAGCGTGGTGACCTGACGTTCCAGGCGCTCCGGTACGGCGCGCATCCACTCAAGGTCCAGTGGTTTGTTGCTGGGAATCCAGAACATCTGCTCATCGAGGGTCGCCCGCAGGCTTTGCGCGGTGCTGAGCAGTTGCTTCTGATTGAGTTGCAACGTGATGGATTCGTTAAGCACCGCGCTGAGTTCGCGGTTCAGCCGCTCCAGCAGGTCAGCGCGGGTCGTGGCCAGTTCCAGCAGGCTCTTGCGCAATTGCGGGGTGACTTGCTCGGGAGGCTGAGTCGACAGCAGGTTGTCGACGTAGGTCGCCGGGTTGCTGAGCAGTTCCCGTTGCTGGCTGACTTCGAATTGATAGAGGCGAATGTCGGCGATCTGGTCGGCCAGGTCACGGTCGAGCTTGAGGAGTGGCAGGGCCTGTTTCTGTTTGTAGAGAATCTTGGAGAGCAGCAGGCTGCCCTTGAGCACGTTGATCTGCTCGTCCAGCGCCGAGTCGCTCTGGGTCACGTTGTCCAGTTGCTGCTTGGTCTGCAGGTTCTGCTGGGTGACTTCGTTGAGGCGGTCAGTACTCTTGAGCAGGTAGTCCGAGAGTTTCAGGTTGGCCGCGCTTTCGGTCGCCAACAGGCTGCTGCCACCGGACTTCTGCGCTTCGATGGACTGCTGCGTCACCGTCTCCTGGGACTGGGCCAGGCGCTTCTGGTTGATCAGGGTTTGCAGCTCCTGGATTTCCTGATCCAGACGATCGGATTTTTCCGAAAGCAAGTCATGCTGGCTATTGCCCAGGTCCTGCAGTTGATTGTTGCCGGCCAGTTCCTGGCGACGCAACGGGATCAGGGCATTCAGTGCCGCGAGTTCGGCGTTGAGCAGGTCGCGTTGCTCGGGGGTCAAGGTCTTGCCGGCGTCCTTGCCGGCCTTGAGGATGTTGTTGATTTGCTGGATGCGTGTCTGGCTGGTGGAGATTTCGGCCTGTGCGCGCTCGGGGCGGGTCTGGGCGGTAATCACCAGGCTGTTAGCCTCGGCCAAGGCCTTCTGCAGATCGCTTTGCTGGGTGGAGCGCTCGGTGAGCATTTGCTCCAGTTGCTGAATAGGCTCTTTGGCATAGCGCTGCGGTACTGGCAGCACTTTGGAGGCTTTGAGCTTGGTCAGTTCTCGCTGGTTCTCGATGTTCTGCTTTGGGGCGTTGGCCAGTTGCTGCTTGAGATCGGCCAGTTTCTGCTCGTAATCACGCTGGTTGTTGAGCTGTGTCAGCGTGTTTTGCAGAATGCTCTGCAGGGCTTTCTGATCGGCTTCCGGCAATTTGCGGTCGGCGATCTTGTTCAGGTTCGCCTGCACGGCTTCGCTGGACGGCGGTTCGGCCGCTTGCAATGTACCGACAGAAAGACTCAAGCCCAGCAGGGCCGTGATGATAAACGTGCGCAGGGTTGACATAGAGACCGATCGAAAGCGAGACGAAGTGTGGAGTTTAGAGGAACAAGCCCGGGCCGGGGCGACTTCCTTCGGGGAATCTGACGCCCACTTTACCGATCTTGTTCCCTTCCATGACTGCAACGGTCCAAATGGTGTTGTTCCACTCCACCTGGTCACCGACTACTGGGGCACCACCCACTTTCTGGGCAATGAAGTGGCCGAGCGACATGTCCGGATCGATGCCTTCCACTTTCAACCCGTACAGCGCCGCAACCGCGGCCAGCTGGGCGTCTCCTTCGAGTACGAAGTCGCCGAAGAAGCGCAAATCGAGGCCCCGCTGCGGTGCCTGACTGAAGAGTTTTCCGAGGGCTGGAAGGTTATGTTCATGGCCGATTACGCACAGCAAATCGTCGACTTCGAGCACCGTACTACCCGACGGATGGAGCAGTTGCTGACGACGAAACAGGGCTGCAATCCGGGTGCCTTCGGGCATTTTCAGCTCGCGAAGGGGCGAGCCGATGCACCATTTCTCGGCACCGAGGCGATAAACGAACAGCTCCCACTCACTGGTTACGTGCACTTCCAGGGCTGAGCGGGAGATGGGTGCCGGCTCCGGCGGAACGGTCACTTTCAAAAGCTTCGCCACCCACGGCAGGCTCGTACCCTGCACCAGCAGCGACACCAGCACGATAAAGAAGGCGAGGTTGAAATACAGTTGGGCGTTGGGCAGGCCGGCCATCAGCGGGAACACCGCCAGGATGATCGGGACCGCGCCGCGTAACCCGACCCAGGAAATGAACGCCTTCTCGCGCCCATGGAACGCTTTGAACGGCAGCAGACCGACCATTACCGACAGCGGCCGGGCAAACAGAATCATCCACAGCGCCAGGCCCAGAGCGGGCAGGGCAATCGGCAACAAGTCGTGGGGCGTCACCAGCAGCCCCAGCACCAGGAACATGCCGATTTGCGCCAGCCAGGCCATGCCGTCGAGCATGTGCAAAATGCCGTGACGGCTGCGCACCGGGCGGTTGCCGATGACCAGGCCGCACAGGTAAACCGCTAAAAAGCCGCTGCCGTGCAAGGCATTGGTCAGGGCAAACACGACCAATCCGCCGGCAATGACCAGGATCGGATACAGGCCGGTGGCCAAGTGGATGCGGTTGACCAGTTGCAGCATGACCCAGCCGCCGCCCAGACCGATGACAGCACCGATACCGAACTCCCGCATAAAGTGCCCGAGCAGGCTCCAGTGCAGACCGGTCTGGCCGCTGGCCAGCATGTCGATCAGGGTCACGGTGAGGAACACCGCCATCGGGTCGTTGCTGCCGGACTCGATCTCGAGAGTGGCGGTCACCCGTTCGTTCAGGCCTTTGCCACCGAGCAGGGAGAACACTGCCGCAGCGTCGGTTGAACCGACAATAGCGCCGATCAGCAGGCCTTGAATGAGGTTCAGGTTGAACAGCCACGCGGCGGCCATGCCGGTCAGCCCGGTGGTGATCAATACCCCGACCGTCGCCAGCGACAGCGCCGGCCATAATGCCACGCGGAAGCTGGAAACCCGGGTGCGCAAGCCGCCGTCGAGCAGGATGACGGCCAGGGCGAGGTTGCCGACCAGATAAGCCGTTGGGTAGTTATCGAAAACAATGCCGGCGCCATCGACGCCGGCCGACATGCCCACCGCGAGGATGATCACCAGAATCGGGATACCGAGGCGCGATGAAAGTGAGCTCACCAGAATGCTCGCACCTACCAGCAACGCGCCGATCAAGAACAGGCTGTTGATGGTCGTCGCATTCAAAGGCAGTACTCCAGAAAGCTGAAAGGCGGGCGCAAACTGACCATGCAGTCTGCGTGCCAGCGATTCTAACCTGTTGAAATGTGATGCTGTCAAAAAGCTTTTGACGGTGTGGTGTTCAGGTTTTTTGTTCGGCTTGCGATCGGCCCCCTCACCCTAACCCTCTCCCCGAGGGGCGAGGGGACTGACCGAGGTGTTTGTGCGAAATATTGCGACCTGAAAAACTCAAGTCGAACTCAGGATTTGAAGAATCCCTGATCTGCTCCCTTTCCCCCTCTCCCCGAGGGGCGAGGGGACTGACCGAAGTGTTTGTGCGAAATATTGCGACCTGAAAAACTCAAGTCGAACTCAGGATTTGAAGAATCCCTGATCGGCTCCCTTTCCCCTCTCCCCGAGGGGCGAGGGGACTGACCGAGGTGTTTGTGCGAAATATTGCGACTTGAAAAACTCAAGTCGAACTCAGGATTTGAAGAATCCCTGATCTGCTCCCTTTCCCCCTCTCCCCGAGGGGCGAGGGGACTGACCGAAGTGTTTGTGCGAAATATTGCGACCTGAAAAACTCAAGTCGAACTCAGGATTTGAAGAATCCCTGATCGGCTCCCTTTCCCCTTTCCCCTTTCCCCTCTCCCCGAGGGGCGAGGGGCGAGGGGACTGACCGAGGTGTTTGTGCGAAATATTGCGACTTGAAAAACTCAAGTCGAACTCAGGATTTGAAGAATCCCTGATCGGCTCCCTTTCCCCCTCTCCCCCGTGGGGAGAGGGCTGGGGTGAGGGGTGGCTCTTGAGACCATTGCAAATCTACAGGCTAAACCGCCCAACCATATTGTTCAGGTCCAGCGCCAACCGCGACAACTCATTGCTCGCAGCACTGGTCTGATTCGCCCCGGTCGCCGACTGCACCGACAGATCACGAATGTTCACCAGGTTGCGATCCACTTCGCGGGCAACCTGTGCCTGCTCCTCGGCAGCGCTGGCGATGACCAGGTTGCGTTCGTTGATTTCGACGATGGCGCTATTAATAGTGTCCAGCGACATGCCAGCACCACGAGCAATGTTCAACGTCGACTCGGCGCGCTCGGTGCTGTTGCGCATCGAATCCACCGCGTGCTCGGTACCGCTCTGGATGCTACCGATCATGCGTTCGATTTCGCTGGTCGACTGCTGGGTGCGATGCGCCAGGGCACGGACCTCGTCCGCCACAACGGCAAAACCACGACCGGCCTCACCGGCACGGGCCGCTTCGATGGCTGCGTTCAATGCCAGCAGGTTGGTCTGGTCAGCCAGACCGCGAATCACGTCCAGCACTTTGCCGATGTCACGGGATTCATTAGCCAGGTCTCCGATCAGGGTCGCGGTGCTTTGCACGTCGGCGCTCATACGTTCGATGGCGCTGACGGTTTCCTGCACCAGGTCACGACCATCACCGGCGGAGGTGGTGGCGTTTTTCGAGGCTTCAGACGTGCTGACCGCATTGCGCGCGACTTCTTCCACAGCGCTGGTCATTTCGTTGACCGCGGTGGCGGCCTGTTCGATTTCGTTGTTCTGCTGGGTCAGGCCGCGGGCGCTTTCGTCGGTGACACTGTTGAGCTCTTCAGCGGCGGACGCCAGTTGCGTGGCGGAGCCGGAAATCCGTTGCAGAGTGTCGCGCAGTTTGTCCTGCATCTTCGACATGGCCAGCAGCAGGCGGCCGGCTTCATCCTCACCGTCGACTGTGATCGGGCGAGTCAGGTTGCCTTCGGCAATTTCTTCGGCGGCGCTCAGGGCATTGGCGATTGGCTTGGTGATGCTGTTGGTCAGCAACCAGGCGAACAACAACGTCAGGCCGGTCGCGATCACCAGCAGCGTTACCACCAGATCGAACGCCGAGGAGTACTGGTCGGCAGCTCGCTGATTGGTGTCGAGGGTCTGCTGAGTGTTGATCTCCATCAGGCGGTTCAACACGGCATTGACCGCTTCGGAGTTGGTCAGCAAATCGGTGTTGAGCAGGGTGCGCAGCTCATCCACCTGATTGTTGCGCGACAGGGTCTTCATGCGGTCTTCGATCTGACGGTACTGGCCGAGCAACTGCACGTACTGGTCGTAGGCCGAACGTTCCTGCGGGCTGCTGATCAGTTTTTCGTATGTCGCCTGAGCGGCACGAATCTGCTGATTGCGGGTTTCCAGCAGGTCCATGGTCTTTTGTTGAACGTCCGGCTCGCGGTTCACCAGCAAACGGTAGGACAACACCCGCAGGCGCAGGGTGAGTTGCGTGAACTCGTCGAGGCTTTTGATGCTCGGCACGCTGGTTGAGGTGATGTCCTCGGCGGCGCCGCGAATCTTGCTCATCTGGTTCAAGGCAAATACCCCCAAAACCAGCATCAAACCGCCAATCAGGGCAAAACCGAGGAACGCCCGTGGCGCGATATTCATATTACGAAGGGACATGGTGTTTACCGAAATGAGCGCATCCGTGCGGCGCTGAGACTGACGTATGGATGACTTATCGGTCATACGACTAAAGTCTTGAGCCCCTGCGCGTTTTTGTCGCGCAAAGGCTCCGGCGACGAAGTGCAGGAACCAGATCCGCCAAACACAGTCTTTAAAGTTCGCGAGGAAGGTCGCCCGCCAGCAAAATCAAGGCCTTGCGCCCGAATAACCCTGGCGTCAGTGATGACTTTTCTTTATCGTACGCGCCCTTTGAAAATGCCCGGAAAATCAAAATGTTGGAAGCATCCCTAAGCCAATTGGAACAGCTGGTCAGCGACCTGGTGCAACAGAACCAGACCCTGCTCGGCACCCACCAAACCCTGAGCGCAGAACTGGCCCAGGCCAAGGATGAAAACGAAAGCCTGCAGCTGAGCCTGATGGAACAGGAAGAGAAACAAGGTGCCACCGCTGCACGCATTCAGGCCCTGGTTGAGCGCGTCAGCGCCGGCCCGGTCAGCGCATGAATCACGGCGCCGCAGGGGTAAAAGTCGTCTCGATCCTGGGGGAGGACTATTCGATCAAGGCGCCGGCCGGGGAAGAGCAAACCCTGCTGGACGCCGCGTTAATGCTGAAGGCTGCCCTGGCCGACACCAAAAAGAAGTACCCGACTCTGATCGGTGACCGCTTGCTGGTGCTGGCCGCGATGAATCTGTGCTCCCAGCAGATCGAAATGCAGAAACAGCACAAGCAGGAACTCGACCGTTACCAAGAGCAAGTCAGCGCCACGGTTGAAGTGATCTCCAAGACGATCAATCAGGCCTGATCGGCTTTGCGCACAACCAAAGAATAAATTGTCGTTTGAGTTGTATACAATCGGCACGGCTGTTGCAGCGTTTCAGCCTCTTATTCTTTGGGGGTGCTCCATGCAGTTCTGGCGACGCAGTATTCAATGGCAGTTGATCCTGAGCATGGGCACCGCCCTGCTGGTCAGTATTCTGATCGTGGTTGGCGTTTATACCCTCGTGGTCAACCGTCTCGCCGAGCGCTATCTGGTCGAGCAAGCGCTACCGTCGAGCATCGAAGCGATGCGCAACGACATCGAGCGAATACTCGTTCAACCCCTCACTGCCGCCAAGGACATCGCCAGCAATAGCATGGTGCGCGACTGGCTCGCCGGGGGTGAAAACAGCGCCCAGACCAACGCCTTCGTCACCTATCTGGAAGGCATCCGCGCCGAGCACAAAGCCTTTACCGCCATTATTGTCGGCGCCGCGTCCAACCATTACTTCACTGAAAAAGGCCTGGACCGGACCCTCAGTCGCTCCAATCCAAAGGACGCCTGGTTCTATGCTTTCCTCGACAGCAATCAGCCGCGCACCCTCAACATCGACAATGACACCGCCACCGGCGAATTGGCCCTGTTCATCGACTTCAAGGTCGAGCAGGCGGGTAAAGTTGTGGGCGTTGCCGGGCTCGGCCTGAGCATGAAAGAGTTGTCGGAGCTGATCCACAACTTCAACTTCGGTGAGCGCGGCAAGGTCTATCTCGTGCGTTCCGACGGTTTGATCCAGGTTCACCCCGAAGCGCAGTTCAGCGGCAAACGTACGTTGGCCGAACAAATTGGCACCCCAGCGGCGCAAGCCGTCATGGGCCAACAAGCTGCCACCCAAAGCAGCTTCGATCGCGATGGCGAAGATTTCCTGGCATTGAGCCTGCCGTTGCGGGATTTGGGCTGGACCTTGGTGGCCGAAGTGCCACAGTCGCAGATCTACGCCGAAGCCCGCCGCGCCATGTGGATGAGCAGCGGCATCGGCCTGGCGGTGGCGCTGGTTTGCCTGATGCTGGTGGTGTGGTTGGCCCGTGGATTGGTGCGACCGATTCGTCAGGTAACAGCGGCACTGGTAGCCATCGGTAGCGGTGGTGGAGATTTGACCCACAGGTTAGATTCCAGCCGCGCCGATGAACTGGGTGACCTGGCTCGCGGCTTCAATCGGTTCCTTGAAAGTCAGCGCGACATGATCGGTGAAGTGCTGACCACCAGCGAGCGATTACGCACGGCAGTCGGCCAGGTGGCGCGGGTGGTGGACAACACCGCAGAACGCTCCGGCCGGCAGCAGGAAATGACCGACATGGTTGCCACCGCCGTCCACGAAATGGGCCTGACCGTGCAGGAAATCGCCCAGAACGCCGGTAGCGCAGCCGTGGCTTCGCAAACTGCCCGCGATGAAGCGATGCAGGCGCGGGAAGTGGTGGGCGGGTCGATCCGGCATATTGAAAGTATGTCCGATGAAATCGGCCTCGCTGCCAGTGCGGTGGGCGAGTTGGCCCATCAGGTGGCGTCCATCGATCAGGTGTTGGCAGTGATTCGCGGGATTTCCGAGCAGACCAATTTGCTCGCGCTCAACGCGGCCATCGAAGCGGCGCGGGCCGGGGACATGGGGCGTGGGTTTGCGGTCGTGGCGGATGAAGTGCGGACGTTAGCGCGGCGGACGCAGTCGTCGACTGATGAGATTCAGCAGATGATTGGCAGCCTCAAGCAAGGCGCGGAGAACGCGGTGTCGTCGATGCATTCCGGGCAAGCGGCGACCGGCACGGGCGTCGAGTCGAGCCAACGCACCGGGGCGTCATTGACGGCGATCACCGGGCAGGTCGAGCGCATCAGCGACATGAACCATCAGGTGGCGGCGGCGACCGAAGAGCAGTCGGCGGTGACGGAAGAGATCAACCGGAACGTGCAGGGGATTTCTGATTTGGCGCGGGCGACGGCAGGGGAAGTCAGGGCTTGCCGTGAGGATTGTCAGACGTTGCAGCGGTTGGCGGATGATTTGGCGCGGCAGATGGGTAGCTTCAAACTGAGCTGAATAGGGTGGTGACTGGACTGACGCCATCGCGAGCAGGCTCGCTCCCACAGGGGATCTGTGAACACTTGACCCTGTGGGAGCGAGCCTGCTCGCGATCGGTTTTCGGAAGCGCTACAAGGCTTGGATCAGAACCACTCATCCTGCATCCCAAGACACACATCATCCCGAGCCTCAAGAATCGCCAATTCATGGTGGCAACCCGGCACTTCCCACGTCAGAAAATACCGCGCGGCCTGCAACTTGCCTTTATAGAAGCTCACATCCGCTACATTCCCTTTGGCCAATCCTTCCTCAGCGCGAATCGCCTGTTCCAGCCAGCGCCAGCCAATCACCGTGTGCCCGAACACTTTCAGGTACAGGGCCGAGTTCGCCAGGCTGCTATTAACCTTGCCTTGGCCCAAATCCGTCAGCAAACCAATGGTTACTACTTGCAGGCGCGCCACCAATTTCTCCAACGGCTCACGCAGCGCGGTCAACGATTCATACGCTTGAGCGCGCTCGGCGGTATCGGCAATCAGACGGATCAGTTGCTTGAGTCCCGCGCCGCCGTTCTGCGCCAGTTTGCGGCCCAGCAAATCCAGCGATTGAATGCCGTGAGTCCCTTCGTGGATTGGGTTCAGACGGTTGTCGCGGTAATACTGCTCCACCGGATATTCGCGGGTGTAGCCATGGCCGCCGAGTATCTGGATCGCCAGTTCGTTGGCCTTCAGGCAAAACTCCGACGGCCAGGATTTAACGATCGGTGTCAGCAAATCCAGCAGTTCGTGGGCCTGTTTGCGCTCGACTTCAGTCTCAAGGGTCGTGGTGTCGTCAAACAACCGTGCCGCATACAACCCTAAGTCGAACGAACCTTCGACGTAGGCTTTCTGGGTCAGCAACATGCGTTTGACGTCGGCGTGCTGAATGATCGCCACCGGCGCAGTGTTCGGATCCTTGCTGTCCGGCACGCGACCTTGCGGACGCTCGCGGGCGTACTCCAGGGAATACAGATAACCGGCGTAACCGAGCATCACCGCGCCCATGCCGACGCCGATCCGCGCCTCGTTCATCATCTGGAACATGTAGCTCAAGCCATGATGCGGCTTGCCTACGAGGTAGCCGACACACTCGCCGTTATCGCCGAAGTTCAGCGCGGTGGAGGTGGTGCCGCGCCAGCCCATCTTGTGGAACAGCCCGGCCAGCAACACGTCGTTGCGCTTGCCGAGACTGCCGTCATCGTTGACCAGAAACTTGGGCACGATGAACAGCGAAATCCCCTTCACCCCGGCCGGTGCGTCCGGCAATTTCGCCAGCACCATGTGCACGATGTTTTCCGACAACGGGTGATCGCCGCCGGAGATGAAGATTTTGTTGCCCTTCAGGCGATAGGTGCCGTCAGGCGAAGGCTCTGCGCGGGTACGAATATCCGATAGCGACGAGCCGGCATGCGGTTCGGTCAGCGCCATGGTGCCGAAGAAGCGACCGTCGATCATCGGTTGCAGGAAGCGCTGTTTCTGCTCCTCGGTGCCGAAACTTTCGATCAGGTTCGCCGCGCCCATGGTCAGGAACGGATAAGAGGTCGACGCCGCGTTGGCCGACTGAAAATGCGCAAAGCAGGCCTGGGACAACAGCGTAGGAAGTTGCATCCCGCCCGCGTCGAAACTGCGCGCAGCGTTGAGGAAACCGGCTTCAAGGAAGGCATCCACCGCCGGTTTCACTTCCGGAATCAGAATCGCCTGACCGTCCTCATAGCGCGGCTCATTCTCGTCACCCTTGCGATTGTGCGGAGCGAAGAACTTCTCGGCGATGTTGCGGGCGGTGCCGATGGCGGCGTCGAAGGTCTCGCGGTTGTGCTCGGCGAAACGCTCACGCTGAGTCAGGCCCTCGGCATCAAGGACTTCATACAGCTCGAAAGCCAGATTGCGGGAACTGAGCAACGTCTCGGACATGGCGGCCTACCTTTTTTTGGAATGGACCGAGTCTAGGCGTGGGGAGGGCGGGGTGAACAGGATGATTGATGAGCGTGATGGTAGATCAGAGCAGCGACTTACCAAACACCCCAAAACAACTGTGGGAGCGAGCCTGCTCGCGATAGCGGTGTGTCATCCGACACATGTATTGGATGACACACCGCTATCGCGAGCAGGCTCGCTCCCACAGGGATTTTGCAAACCAGGCACCCATTGCGGGCGCCCGGTCTTGTTGCGGTTTAGCCGATAGTCATCAAACTGGCGTTACCACCCGCCGCAGCGGTATTCACGCTCAACGCACGCTCGATCACCAGGCGTTCCAGCGCAATGTTGGTCTCGCCTTGCGACAAACCATGAACCCCGACAATCGCACCGGCACGCTTGGCCACTTGCTGGCAGGCCGCACGCAGCTGGTCGGAATGGCCGTGATGCAGAACCGCGTCAAACAGCACTTCGTCCTTGCTCCAGTCGGAAACCAGCTTGATCTTCGCCTGAATTTCCTTCGGTAGACGTGCGAACAATGTCTTGGTCAATTCACCTTCCGGCCAAACCGCCGAACCGCCGACGGCCAATACCGCCGCCAGTTGCGTCAGCAGATCGCCTTCGACTTCCGCGAGGCACAGCACATGTTCGCGCGGCAGGATGGCGTAGCTGTTGCGTTCGCCGGTCGGGCCCGCCAGAACACGGGTGATCCCGCTTTGCGATTGCGCCGCGAACTGCACGCACAGGGTGCTCAGGTCGGCAAACTTGTTGCTGTCAGCCCAGGCTTGCAGGGCCTTCAGCGGTTTGCTCATGGCATCACGCAGACGAACGTCCGGGGCAACGATGGCATCACCGCGAGCGAAGGATTGTTCGATTGCATCGGTAGGACGTGTCGACAGCAGACGGTACAGGTACAGCGGACCACCGGCTTTCGGGCCAGTACCCGACAGGCCTTCACCACCGAACGGCTGCACGCCGACCACAGCACCGACAATGTTGCGGTTCACGTAGACGTTACCGGCATTGACGTTGTCGATCACCTTGGCGATGGTCTCGTCGATGCGGGTGTGCACGCCCAACGTCAGGCCATAGCCGGAAGCGTTGATCTGACCGATCAGTTGATCGATGTCTTTGCGCTTGTAGCGAACCACGTGCAGCACCGGGCCGAAGATCTCCCGTTGCAGCTCGTCGAAGCTTTCCAGTTCGATCAGCGTCGGCATCACGAAGGTGCCGCGTTTGACTTCTTCGGTGTTGGCGATGGCGACCTGGTACACGCTGCGACCTTTGTCGCGCATGCCCTGGATGTGCTTCTCGATACCTGCTTTGGCTTCGGCGTCGATCACCGGGCCGATGTCTACGGACAGGCGCTCAGGGTTGCCGAGACGGCATTCAGCCATGGCACCTTTAAGCATTTCGATGACACGGTCAGCGGAATCTTCCTGCAGGCACAGCACTCGCAGTGCCGAGCAACGTTGACCGGCGCTGTCGAAGGCCGACGATACGACGTCGATCACAACTTGTTCGGTCAGTGCCGAAGAGTCGACGATCATCGCGTTCTGGCCGCCAGTTTCAGCGATCAGCGGAATCGGGCGACCTTGAGCATCCAGGCGACCGGCGACATTGCGTTGCAGCAAACGAGCGACTTCGGTGGAGCCGGTGAACATCACGCCTTTGACCCGATCGTCACCGACCAGACGCGCGCCAACGGTTTCGCCACGGCCCGGCAGCAATTGCAGCACGCCTTCCGGAATCCCGGCTTCGAGCAGCAAACGCACGGCTTGAGCGGCTACCAGCGGGGTTTGTTCCGCAGGTTTGGCCAAAACAGGGTTACCCGCGGCCAAAGCAGCAGCGACCTGACCACTGAAGATTGCCAGCGGGAAGTTCCATGGGCTGATGCACACCACCGGACCCAATGGGCGGTGGGCGTCGTTGGTGAAATCGTTGCGCGCCTGCACTGCGTAATAACGCAGGAAGTCCACGGCTTCACGCACTTCGGCGATGGCGTTGGCGAAGGTCTTGCCGGCTTCGCGAGCCAGCAGGCCCATCAGCGGCTGGATCTCGCCTTCCATCAAATCGGCGGCACGTTCCAGAATCGCGGCACGTTCGGCGGGCGGAGTGGCCTGCCAGATCGGCGCAGCGTTCAGGGCACACTGGATCGCGTTATCGACGTCTTCGACGGTCGCTTCCTGTACGTGGCCAACCACATCACGCAGATCGGACGGGTTCAGAACCGGTGCAGGCGTTTCGCTGCTGGAGGCGCAACCGAGCATCGGCGCAGCTTTCCAGTGGTTGTGAGCGGTTGCCAGCAAAGCACAAGACAGCGAAGCCAGACGATGTTCGTTGGCCATGTCGATGCCGCTGGAGTTGGCGCGCTCGGCACCATAAAGATCACGCGGCAGCGGAATACGCGGGTGCGGCAGGCCGAAGCCGCCTTCCAGCGTCGCCATCTGCTCGATGCTGGCCACTGGATCGGCCACCAGCTCCTGAATCGAAATAGATTGGTCGGCGATGCGGTTGACGAACGAGGTGTTCGCACCGTTTTCCAGCAGACGACGGACCAGGTACGCCAACAGCGTTTCGTGAGTGCCGACTGGTGCGTACACGCGGCACGGACGGTTCAGCTTGCCTTCGGAAACTTTACCTACAACCTGTTCGTACAGCGGTTCGCCCATGCCGTGCAGGCATTGGAACTCGTACTGGCCGGGGTAATAGTTCTGACCAGCGATGTGGTAAATCGCCGACAGGGTGTGGGCGTTGTGCGTGGCGAACTGCGGGTAGATGACTTCCGGTACCGACAGCAGTTTGCGGGCGCAGGCGATGTAGGAAACGTCGGTGTACACCTTGCGGGTATAGACCGGATAGCCTTCCAGGCCTTCGACCTGGGCGCGTTTGATTTCGCTGTCCCAGTACGCGCCTTTCACCAGACGGATCATCAGGCGATGACGGCTGCGGCGAGCCAGGTCGATCACGTAGTCGATCACGTACGGGCAACGCTTTTGATAAGCCTGGATCACGAAGCCGATGCCGTTCCAGCCGGTCAGTTGCGGCTCGAAGCACAGGCGCTCCAGCAGATCCAGCGACAGCTCGAGGCGGTCGGCTTCTTCGGCGTCGATGTTCAGGCCGATGTCGTATTGCTTGGCGAGCAAGGTCAGCGACAGCAGACGCGGGTACAGCTCGTCCATTACGCGTTCGTACTGGGCACGGCTGTAACGCGGGTGCAGTGCCGACAGCTTGATCGAAATGCCCGGGCCTTCATAAATCCCACGACCGTGAGAGGCTTTGCCGATCGAGTGGATGGCTTGTTCGTACGAGGCCAGGTACTTCTGCGCGTCGTGCTCGGTGAGTGCAGCTTCACCCAGCATGTCGTAGGAATAGCGGAAGCCCTTGGCTTCGAACTTGCTGGCGTTGGCCAGGGCTTCGGCGATGGTTTCGCCGGTCACGAACTGCTCGCCCATCAGGCGCATGGCCATGTCGACGCCCTTGCGGATCATCGGC
The DNA here is from genome assembly GCF_054897865.1 of Pseudomonas sp. LS2P72. NCBI lineage: Bacteria > Pseudomonadati > Pseudomonadota > Gammaproteobacteria > Pseudomonadales > Pseudomonadaceae > Pseudomonas > Pseudomonas sp. LS2P72. Next base: position 56,071 of record NZ_CM142708.1, on the reverse strand, counting down.
TCGCCGCTCTTGCCGATGATGCGGCTCAAGGACGACGTCAGGCCTGCTTCGTTGTGGGTGGCGACCAGTTTGCCGGTCAGCAGCAAGCCCCAAGTGGCGGCGTTGACGAACAGCGACGGGCTGTTGCCCAGGTGCGGGTGCCAGTTGCCGGTGCTGATTTTGTCGCGAATCAGTGCGTCGCGCGTGCCTTTGTCCGGAATACGCAGCAGCGCTTCGGCCAGGCACATCAGCGCCACGCCTTCCTGGGACGACAGGGAAAATTCCTGCAACAGGCCCTGAACAATTCCGGCACGGCCGCCGGCGCTCTTCTGATTGCGCAGTTTTTCGGCAATCGAGGCGGCGAGCTTGTTGGTGGCTTCGGCCATGGCGACCGGCAGGCGAGCCTGCTCGATCAGCATCGGTACCACTTCCGGCTCAGGGCGACGGTAAGCGGCAGTGATCGAGGCGCGCAGCACCGATTGCGGCAGGATGCTTTCAGCGAACTCCAGGAAGCACTGGTGTGCGTGCTCGGCGTGAACCTCGCCAGCGTCGTCAGCGTCTTTGCTGATCAAACCGCTCAGCTCGGTCAGGGTTGCACCACCCTCGAGTTTTTCCAGGTAATTGAAAATTGCCTGCTTGATCAGCCAGTGCGGCGTGCGATCAATCGAGGTCGCGGCAGCCTTGAGGCGCTCGCGGGTCGGGTCGTCAAGTTTGACCCCAAGGGTGGTGGTCGCCATATTTTTATCCTCATGTTTGCCACGACCGCGTGGCATCAGCTGGCGGCAAGATTAGCCGTGCAACCGTCGAGGTGCAACCGGGTGCAACCCTTTTTTTGTCGGAATAATACGCAGCTCGTCAGGAAATAAATTCCGGTACCAACGTACCGCTCCTGCTTGGTGCTTTTGCTTCTAGTAAAGCGTCAGGTCTGCGCTAAAAGGGAGCAAAAACAGGTGATTTTCCGATAAATCCGACTAGGTGCAACTTATTCTCACGAAACTGGTTGCACCTTATTTGCTTTGTTGAATAGCATTCGCGCCCAAGGTGCAACCGGTCATAAAAGACAGGTGCACCGGCTGATGGCTTTCCTGGGGAAACATCAGTCATAAATGCGCGGGCCCCGAAATCGTCTGAACAAACGTTGTTTGTCGGCGGTTTCACACTCTGCCGCTACATAAAAACAAAGCCAGGGCATCACTCAATGAGCGTAAGCAATCCAACACTGATCACGTTCGTGATCTACATCGCAGCAATGGTGCTGATCGGCTTCATGGCCTATCGCTCCACCAACAACCTTTCTGATTACATTCTGGGCGGTCGCAGCCTGGGCAGCGTCGTGACTGCATTGTCCGCCGGTGCTTCCGACATGAGCGGCTGGTTGCTGATGGGCCTGCCGGGCGCTATCTACATGTCCGGTCTGTCCGAAAGCTGGATCGCCATCGGCCTGATCGTCGGTGCTTATCTGAACTGGCTGTTCGTCGCCGGCCGTCTGCGTGTGCAGACCGAGCACAACGGCGATGCGCTGACCCTGCCGGATTATTTCTCCAGCCGTTTCGAAGACAAAAGCGGCCTGCTGCGGATTATCTCCGCGGTCGTGATCCTGGTGTTCTTCACCATCTACTGCGCATCCGGCATCGTCGCCGGCGCCCGTCTGTTCGAAAGCACCTTCGGCATGTCCTACGAGACTGCACTGTGGGCCGGCGCTGCGGCGACGATTGCCTACACCTTCGTCGGCGGTTTCCTGGCAGTGAGCTGGACAGACACCGTACAAGCTACGCTGATGATCTTCGCCCTGCTGCTGACGCCGATCATCGTGCTGCTGGCTACCGGCGGCGTCGACACCACGTTCCTGGCCATCGAAGCGCAAGACGCCAGCAACTTCGACATGCTGAAAAACACCACCTTCATCGGCATCATCTCGCTGATGGGCTGGGGCCTGGGCTACTTCGGCCAGCCGCACATCCTGGCGCGTTTCATGGCCGCGGATTCGGTCAAGTCGATTGCTAACGCTCGCCGTATCTCCATGACCTGGATGATCCTGTGCCTGGGCGGCACCGTCGCTGTAGGTTTCTTCGGTATCGCTTACTTCTCGGCGCACCCTGAACTGGCCGGTCCTGTGACCGAAAACCACGAGCGTGTGTTCATCGAGCTGGCGAAAATCCTGTTTAACCCATGGATTGCCGGTGTACTGCTGTCGGCCATTCTGGCTGCCGTCATGAGTACTCTGAGCTGCCAGCTGCTGGTGTGCTCGAGCGCCCTGACAGAAGACTTCTACAAAACCTTCCTGCGTAAAACCGCTTCCCAGCTGGAACTGGTCTGGGTCGGTCGTGCCATGGTGCTGCTGGTTGCCCTGATCGCTATCGCGCTGGCCGCTAACCCGGAAAACCGCGTACTGGGTCTGGTCAGCTACGCCTGGGCTGGTTTCGGTGCCGCTTTCGGTCCGGTTGTCCTGATCTCCGTGATCTGGAAAGACATGACCCGCGACGGCGCACTGGCCGGCATCCTGGTCGGCGCGATCACCGTGATCGTCTGGAAACACTTCGAACTGCTGGGCCTGTACGAAATCATCCCTGGTTTCATCTTCGCCAGCCTGGCGATCTACATCGTCAGCAAACTGGGCGAGCCTACAAAAGGCATGCTTCAGCGTTTCGCCGCTGCCGAGGCAGATTTCCGCCTGAACAAGTGATGGGGATGAGCTGATGCTCTGACCTTTCGCCGAACATGAAAACGGCCCGCTTCCTTTTGGAGGCGGGCCGTTTTTTTTGGTTTCCCGGTTGGGGATATTGGGTCGCAGATCCCTTGTGGGAGCGAGCCTGCTCGCGATAGCTATTTGACAGCCAACGTCCAGTTTGAATCTACCGACGCCATCGCGAGCAGGCTCGCTCCCACAGGAGGTCGGCGGTGCGTCTGAAGGTAATGTCTGTAGTCCGCTATTCCGATTTTTGAAGGGGGAATCTCTAAAAAATCAGGACAAATCTGATTTCCTTGTCCCTCCATCAACACCCCATGTCGCTCATGCAGAATCGCCCGCCTTCATTCTGTAGAGACACATCGGATGTTCGCTCCTGCCAATCAACCGCGTTTCACGTTGACGATCGACGGCGTCCAGAATGAGCTCAAGGTGCTTGAGTTCACGGGCAAGGAAGCCATCAGTCAGCCCTACCGTTTTGACCTGGAACTGGTCAGCGAACGGCCCGACATCGAACTCGAAAGCCTGCTGCATCGTCAGGCGTTTCTGAGTTTTGATGCGCAGGGTTCCGGCATTCATGGTCAGATATTTCGCGTCGGCCAAAGCGATTCCGGACAACGCCTGACGGGCTACCAAATCAGTCTCGTGCCGCGTCTGGCGTATCTCGGCCAGCGCATCAATCAGCGGATTTTCCAGCATAAAAGCGTGCCGACGATCATCACGCAGGTCCTCAAGGACCATGGCATACAGCGCGATGCCTTCGAGTTTCGGCTCGGCAGCGACTACTCCCCTCGTGAGTACTGCGTGCAATACGCCGAAAGCGATCTGGCATTCATTCAGCGGCTGTGTGCCGAAATCGGCATTCATTACCACTTCCAGCACAGCCCCGACGGGCACCTGCTGGTGTTCGGCGATGACCAAACGGTTTTCCCTCGCCTGCCCGAGCCGACGCTATACCTGCCGGGCAGCGGAATGGCGGCGGATGCGCCAGCCATCAAACGTTTCAACGTGCGCCTGGAAACCCGGACGACAGCGGTAACCCGTCGCGACTACGACTTCAAAAAACCTCGCCTGCAACTTGAAAGCCACCTCGACAGTGAGCTGCGACCGGTGCTCGAGGATTACCACTTCCCGGGCCAATTCACCGACCGCGAACACGGCAAGCATCTGGCCCAACGAGCACTCGAACGCCACAACGCCGACTTCCGTCAGGCCGAAGGTCGTGGCGACGAATCGGCTTTGGTCAGCGGGCATTTCCTACACCTGGCCGAGCATCCGCGTCAGGCATGGAATGACCTGTGGTTGATCACCGAAATCGAACACCGTGGCCGCCAGCCGCAAGTGCTGGAAGAGGCGGTTGCCAGCGACGGCCAGGATGATTTCCAGGGCTATCGCAATACCTTTCTGGCAACACCGTGGGACGTTTCGTTTCGTCCACCGCGGGGGCCGGAAAAACCACGCATGCTCGGCTATCAACCCGCCGTGGTCACTGGCCCGACCGACAGTGAAATCCATTGCGACGAGTTCGGTCGGGTCAAGGTTCAGCTCGCCTGGGACCGTGACGGTCAGCTCGATGAACACTCCAGTTGCTGGCTGCGCGTCGCCACCGGCTGGGCACACGACCGCTATGGCAGCGTGATGATCCCGCGAGTCGGCATGGAAGTGCTGGTGGGATTCGTCGACGCCGATGCCGATAAACCACTGGTGATGGGTTGCCTGCCAAACGCTGCAACCCCAGTACCGCTCGATCTGCCCGCCGACAAAACCCGCAGCATTTTCCGCAGCCAGAGCAGTCCCGGTGGCGGCGGTTACAACGAATTGCGCATCGAGGATCGCAAAGGCGCCGAGGAAATCTACCTGCGAGCCCAGCGAAACTGGACTCAGCACGTGCTGAATGATCAACAGGTGCAGGTCGATAACGCCCGCAGCATCGTCGTCACCGGCACCGCTCGCCATGAGTTGAAGGCTGACGAGCAACGCATCACCCATGGCCAGCGCCACACCGAAGTGAAACTGGATGATCATCTGGTGGTGGTCGGTGATCGACACATCCGCGTGACCAGTCAGGCGCTGAATGCCAGTCAGCAATTCCACGTCAGCGCCGGTCAGCAAGTGGTGATCGACGGCGGGGCCAGCGCGACGATTCAGGCGGGCGGACAGTGGATCAACATCGGTCCCGGCGGGATCTTCAGCAGCGTGCCAATTCAGGTCGGGGGCGCGTTGATGCCGGCCATGGCGGCTGCACCGTCCTTGCCGGATACGCCGTTGAAACTCGCTGCCGCCCCGGCAGTGCTGCTGAGTGCCGCACAGATTCTGAGCCTGAAAAGCGACGCGCCGTTCTGTGAGGAATGTGAGCACTGCAAGGACGGTGTCTGTGCAGCCTGAAGCCTTGTCACCCCACGACTGGTTGGATCGCCAACCGCTCAAACCTTCCGAGCAGTTGTTCGCGGTTTTCAGCAATGCGAGCGCCGCTGAACCGTTCAAAGCTTGGCAGGGTTCGATCACGGCTCAAGCACCCAGTCCGATCTGGGCCGGCACCGCGTACGCCGAGTGGGATCCGGTAATGCCCTATGTCGGAATCGTCGCTGCGGGCAGTGAGTTTTTGCAGTGGGTCGCCAATACCGAGTCTCGCGACTGGGGTTGGCTGGCGGTTTCTTCTGCTCCTCAGGAGGTGTTGGTCGAGCATCTTCGCAGCCTCACTCAAGTCCTTTTGCCCAACGGCAATGTGGTGTTTTTCCGCTTCTGGGACGGGCGTTATTTGCTGCCGATTCTTCGGTCGACCGAGGTCAACGCTAGGCAGCTGATGCCGGTAATCGGGCGCTGTTTGATCAATGGCCAATCGGTCGAAATCGGTGGACAAGCGCTGAGCAGTTCCCGGGTTTTTCCGTGGTGGGAAGTTTCCGAATCACTGCTCAAACACCTCGGTACCGAGTTCGCAACCACCCGCATCAGCAACTTGCTGAAGTGGCTGAGCGAGGAACGCCCTGATCTTTTTGAGGCGTTTTCCGACAGCGTTTTGCGCCACAAGGTCGCGATCTTTCTTGAGACACCAGACCTGCCTCAAGCACCCAAAACAGCCTTGGTGGCATACCTCATGGCGGAGCTGAACTGATGGATCAGATCGTACGTATCGAGCAGGAGCTCGACGGTTTCAAAGACACCCTCTCCCTCTACCGAGAACAGCTCAAGCACTGGTTCAGCCAAGCGGCGGACACGGCCAGCCGCGCCGCTGATCTGCCTTCGTTGATGGGCATGGAGCGGATCATCAAGTTCGGCGATGCCAGCACTGCGGTGGGGAGTAGCGACAACAACTTCTTCTCCACCGTCGTGCAGTGCCCGAAGGGTGGAGAGTTAGAGATCGAGAGCAAGTTCGAATCGGTTTATGACATTCCCGTCGGGAACATTCAGGTCGATGTGATTGCCCGTGAGGGCGGGGAGGTGACGCCAGTCACGCTCAACAAAAACGGCAAGGGAATATTCAAAGGGGAAGAGGGCAAGTTCTACCGCATTCACGTCCATAACGAAGTAACTCCGCAGCAAGTTGAAGATCTTTTTTCTTCCTACGATGGCCTGACGAATGAGCTCGAAAACTGGCTGCAAGATGAATGGAAGACATTCAAGCCGAAGTGGTCGGAATCGTCTTCGGTTGCTGCAGGCAATGGAATACTCGCGGGAAGCTGGGCGGCGATCGAGGGCGTGTGGGACGGCATCGGCTTGCTTTCGGACATTCTCAAGGATCCGGCGAAGTTTTCAGAACGGCTGGGCGAAAGCGTCGTCGAGCTTGAGAAACTCGCGAAAACAGCTCCGGATGTCATGGAAAAAGCCCAACTGCTGGCCGGTGACGAAGCGGCGCTGTGCCTACTGTTACGCACCGCCAGCCTCTGGTTGGACATGCTGCCGCCCGGCGAGATCGCCGGTAAAACTGCCGAGGCCGTGTCGACGGTAGTAGTGCAGTTGCTCATCGACATTCTGATCGGGGTTGTCCTGACTTTCGCCGGTGCAGGTGCGGGCATTGCCTACCTGGGTATGCGCCTTGCGAACTATGGCGCGCGGATCATTGATGCTGTTCTGGGCTTCGTCAAAGCGATTTTCAGCATCATCAACAGCTTCACTGCCTACGTCGACCGCTACAAAAAAGTCGCCGCGAGGGGCATCGCGGCCGGTCTGAAAAAAGGCCGGATGCAGCTGCGTTGGGATGCCAAGCGCAACACCACGCTCAAGCAAACCGAACACCACGACAACGTCCCGGACCAGGCGAAAAACCCCAACGGCGACAGCGCCGATTCCGTTGATAAAACCGCCACCAACAAATGCCCGGTGTCGATGGTCACCGGCGAAGAACTGCTGACCCTCACTGACGGTTCGCTGGACGGAGTCCTGCCGTTCGAGTTCACCCGGCTCTATCGCACCAGTGCCGCCGAGATCGATGACGGCCTCGGCTTCGGCTGGAGTCACAGCCTCTCCCATCGACTGGAAATCGATGGCGAGACCGTCATCTGGATCGACCACGAAAACCGCCGCACCACTTTTCCGCTGCCAAACAGTGAACGCCCTGCGATCCACAACAGCCTCTCGCGGGCGGCGATTTATCTTGGCGATGAACCCGAAGAACTGATCCTCGCGCAAGCTGGCGACGACGCGCGGTTCTATCACTTTCATAACGGTCGGCTGACGACCATCAGCGACGCTTACGACAACCGCCTGCGCATCACCCGCGACCGGCAAGACCGCATCAACCGCCTCGACAATGGCGCCGGCCGTGCCTTGCGATTGCGCTATGACCGCAGCCATTTGGTCGCTGTCGACTATCAGATTTTTGTCCCGGCCCAGACCCTCGACGAGGCTTGGCACACCGAGCAGACACTGGTCAGTTACAGCTACGACGAACGCGATCAACTGATCGAAGCCACCAACGCTGCCGGCGAAAGCGAACGCTACGACTACGACGATCAGCACGTCATCCTGCAGCGGCAATTGACCGGTGGGGCGAGTTTCTTCTGGGAGTGGGAAAGGTCCGGCAAGGCGGCCCGATGTGTCCGCCATTGGGCGTCGTTTTCGCAGATGGACACGCGTTACGTCTGGGATGACGAGGGCAGTGTCACCGTCCAGAACATCGATGGCAGCGAAGAGGTTTACGTCCATGACGACCGGGCGCGACTGGTACGCAAGGTCGAGCTGGACGGTGGCGAGCACCTCAAGGCCTACGACGACAACGGTCGGTTGCTTGCCGAACAGGATCCGCTCGGCGTCGTCACCGAATACCGTTACGACGAGGTCGGACGGCTTATCGCGCTGATTCCGCCAGAAGACGAACCAACGGCCTACGAGTATCGCAACGGTTTCCTGCACGCGCGCTATCGCGGTAAAGCGGTGTGGAAATATCAGCGCAATGCGCAAGGCGACATCACCGAAGCGACCGACCCCGACGGCCAGGTCAGCCACTATCACTACGACGACAAAGGTCAGCTGCTGTCGATCCGTTACCCGGACACCAGTCGGCATGTGTTCGTCTGGAACGCCTTGGGGCAACTGCTCGAAGAGACCTTGCCGGACGGCGGTCAGCGGCGGTTTTCCTACGATGCGTTGGGGCGGCAGATTACCCGTCAGGATGAACACGGTGCCGTTACCCAGTACCACTGGGATGCCGTTGGCCGACTGATCCAGACGACGCTGCCTACCGGCGCCAGCCGCGCCTTCAGCTACAACGCCTACGGCAAGATCACCGCCGAACGCGATGAACTGGGCCGCGTCACCCGCTACGAATACGTCGACGATCTGCACTTGGTCAGCCGCCGCATCAATCCCGACGGCACCCAGCTGAAGTACCGCTACGACAACGCGCAGCTGTTGCTCACGGAAATCGAAAACGAATCCGGCGAAACATATCGCCTGGACTACACGGCCAATGGCCTGATCCGACAGGAAACCGGATTCGACGGCCAACGCACGGCGTACGCCTACGACCTCAACGGCCAGTTGCTGGAGAAAACCGAGTTCGGTGATGACGGCTCGCGGTTGGTAACGACGTATGAGCGGGACTCGGCCGGACGGTTGCTGGTCAAAACCCTGCCCGACGGCATCAAGGTTGAATACCACTACGACAGCCTCGGCCGGTTGGTCAGCGTCGATGACGGCCACGACCATCCGCTGGAATTTGAGTACGACCAGCAGGACCGCCTGATCACCGAGCATCAGGGCTGGGGCACGCTGCGTTATGGCTACGACGCCTGCGGTCAGCTGAATCGCCTGCGCCTGCCGGACGGCAGCAAACTCGATTACCACCACGCCAAGGGCGGCGCGCTGACGGCCATCGACCTCAACGGCGCGCGACTCACCACCCACCAATTCGCCTTCGGCCGCGAACAGCAACGCCAGCAGGGGCAACTGCTCAGCGAATATGCCTACGACGATCAGGGCCGATTGAAGGCCCACGCTGTCAGTCAACAGCATCAAACACTGTATCGCCGCGACTATGCCTACAGCGCCAACGGCAACCTCGACAGCATCGCCGACACCCGTCACGGCCAACGCAGCTATCAATACGACCCGCTCAATCGCCTGACCCGCGTCCGCCACACCCGCGACGACCCACCGGAAAGCTTCGCCCACGACCCCGCCGGCAACCTGCTGATGCAGGACCGCCCCGGCGCCACGACCGTCAAAGGCAACCGCCTACTGATGCAAGGCGACCGCCATTACGACTACGACGCCTTCGGCAACCTCATCCGCGAGCGTCGCGGCACCGCGCAAAAACTCGTCACCGAATACCGCTACGACGGCCAGCACCGCTTGGTCGGCGTCACAACCCCGGACGGCCGTAGCGCCAGCTACCGCTACGACGCCTTCGGCCGCCGCATCAGCAAAACCGTCGACGGCAACACCACCGAGTTCTTCTGGCAAGGTGACCACCTCATCGCCGAAAGCAGCCGCGAGCATTACCGCAGTTACGTCTATGAGCCGGGCAGCTTCCGCCCACTGGCCATGCTCGACGGCAAAGGCCCGCGAAAGGCTTGCCCGTTTTACTACCAGCTCGATCATTTGGGTACGCCGCAGGAACTGACTGATTTTGGTGGCGAGATTGTCTGGTCGGCGAAGTACAACGCCTACGGCAAAGTCACTCACCTGACGTTCGGTGGCGGCGAGCAACTTGAGCAACCGCTGCGGTTTCAGGGGCAATACTTCGATGCTGAGAGCGGTCTGCATTACAACCGCTATCGGTACTATGATCCGGAGGTTGGACGGTATCTGACGCCGGACCCGATCAAGTTGGCGGGTGGGCTGAACCAGTATCAGTACACACCGAATCCGACGGGGTGGGTTGATCCGTTGGGGTTGAGCGGGAATTGCCCGCCGCCGAATAAGCTTGGGTGTAAGGCGCCGGATGATACTTCTGGCGCTAAGGTTGATGAGGGTGAACCGCCGCTGCCGAAGCTGACGGGTGAGCAGCGGAGGGTGCGGATTGATGAGTTGGCTGAGGCGAATGCATATCGACGTTTAGATGAGATGGAGAGGGCCACTCCAGGTGCTCATTTTCTAGAAAAGCATGGGAAGCAGACTAGCTTGAACTCTCAACGTGAGCGGGCAATGACGGGAAGGAACCCTACAACCGGAGTAATTGAAAGGTACACATCAGGAAGGAAGGCAGGTCAGCCAAAAATTCCTAGCGCAGCAACACGTTTTATAAGCTATAGGGATCAACTGAACGCTATTCACCGAGCTCAGCTAATATTCAGAACAAATGGGCATGCAGCGTCGAAAGAGCCAATGAATATGGGTAAGCAAATTGGTGAAGGATATAAACGTGGTGGTTTAGTGTACGGCAAGCAGAAAAATGCAGTCGCCATACTAGATAATACTGGTGCTCCGATAACAACTTATGCGGATTTTGAATGAAACGTCTTCCTAAGCTTTCGATTTTGCGAGGTCTACTTTTTTTATTCGATATTGACAATGTTGATAGTGATGAAAGAGAGAGGATCATAGTTTCTAAAAATGTCAATGATGAGGTCGAGCTTGCAGAGTTGTTCGATATACTTATGAAGCCGGAGTTTGCCTCTTATAGTGACAGTGATCGCCAATGGTATATCGATACATTGATTCACTATTTGGAGGTGGATGAAAATTTTGACTCTGTTTTTGACAAAATAACAACCTATTTTGATGATGAGGTTGAGGATCGACGTAGGTTTATGAGAGTTCTTTTGGAATGTTTGCTGAGATATCAGGTTGATGAGAATAAATAGATCTGTCCAATTTTCTGCGGCAGAGGAGCCAGTCACTACACTGATAGAAATGAAAGATGACGGATTTTCATGCGCGCTTTATGGGTGTTTGGATGGGGGTGTTTCGATCTTTTGTGGATTTTTCGGATCAGGAGATTCACTACGACTATCCTCGTCTGAACGGGCGATTCGTAAAAGTTAAGGTAGATCGAATAGACGTTTCTTTCTGATGGAAGTTACGGGGTTTACGGACATAGAATAAATATGTTTCCTTTGACTTAGTGTGCTGCTGGGCCGTTTGAAGTGATATCAGTCGAAGAATGATGGAGCATGAATTGTGCCTGAAGTTATTGAGGGAAGATGGTCGTTTGATGATTTCAAACGCTGGACTTGTAGAGAGACAGACGCGGAGTTGTTTGACGATGACTACGCGGAGGATCCTGATGCTGTTGATATGAATATTTTAGGAGAGTGTGGAGATGCAGGAATTTTAGAGTTGATTTCGAATCCGGACTGTAGAGCTCGATCATACTTTGCTGATCTGTTAGCTCTCAGTCTATGCAATGTGTTTCGGTCTGGCAGGGACCTGCCGTTTCATTTTTCTCGATTTCTTGGGATTAAGTCTCTGGAAGACTACATGTTGGAAGTTGAAGAAGTGGCGGTGCGTGTTTACGAAGCATGTTTGGTGATCGATAGTATGAAAAACATCGCCGATCCTGCTATTCAATCGTTATACAAGCAAATTATGGATTTTAGGCATGATGAAACTAGCTGCGTGCTTGAGTTTTATTGGAGCTGTCGGAGAAAAACAGATCTCAGTTTGTTTGAGACTGATGCGGATAGTTAAGCAGTGCGAGCTGGGTCTATTGCTCAACGTCGGAAATTCGCGCCGGTTTTGTACTTGATTAGATGGATTCAGCTTTTTAGAGGTTGGTTATTTTGTTGAAGGTTGTTGAAAAAGAAAGTACTGCATCATTGCGTGAACGAATGGATAGCGCCGGATGCGTGTTCAAGTTTGTGGTTCTTTCACCGGAATCTGAGATTGAAGCTGGTGAAAGCATGCATCGACAGGCGTTGATAGCGCTTCATGAGATGCTGATGACAGAGGCGATGGAGTGGAACGAAAATCACATCAAAGATCCAAAATATGAGGATTATCCGGAGCCGCTGATTAGTTGGGATTTGGAAAATGCCATAGCTACTCCACTCAGTCGGGATGAGGTGCGGCATCTGACTTCCACTGATAAAGACGATATTTTTGAGCGATTAGCGCTATACGCCTGCTTTGTAAATCCTCCGTATCGTGCTCGGTTTAAAGGGGGGGAGACAGAGGCGCAGTCGGTTTTTCTCAAATGGTGCGAACTCCTTGGGTTAAGAGAAATAGATGATGTCTCAGTGGTGAATTGGGTCGAACGGCTCAATACAGGTCTGCATGGTTATGACGACACCATTGAACGTGTCGAGTCATGGAGCAATTATTTTGATGCAGGCTTGGAGTGGTGGGGAGTGTGGTGTCTCACGATCTGGAATCCCAAGCGTCGAACTATTAGCGCGTTGATTGCTAGCACCACAGACTGATTCAGCTGTTTAGAGGTCTCGCAACAATCGCGAAATTTCTGGGCAAAGTCATCGGAAGTTTCCTTCAACTCGTATCGGTTTCCATGAACTGGTTTGAAATGCATTCCATCGATAGTCTCTGGTGGTCACTGAAAATTCAGTGGCAGGGTGTAGGAACCCTTCAAAGTCGTTGGAAATGTATTAGCGTCGAAGCTTGGTTTGCGGCCGTTGACGTGCGTCCGTAAGATCAGTTGCGGCGGTTGTGCGCGGGCACGCTTCGGCGTGGTCGAGTTTTCCAAAGGCCTCGATATTCCTACCCCGCGCATAGCTGCCACCCTGGCCTGTAGGAGGCTGACGGCAGTTCCTATTTATTGCCTTTGGAACTTGAATATGAAAGCTCTTCACCCCGATCCACCCTACGAAAAACCAATCTCCCACCCCAAAAGCCGCTTCATGGCGCTCACCAGCAATTGCGACGACATGCCAACCCTGTTCGTCGACACCCAAGCGCCGTTGGATGTTTTGTATGACGCTGCCAACTACCGAATTCGCGCCGTCACCCAAGTGATGGAGAACTTGTCCATGCGTGGTTCGATCGAGTGTCAGTCCTTCATTCTTAGTGATTTTGCTTTGCTCTGTGCCATTCCGTTGCGGGATGGGTGTGATGTGCTGGATGTGTTAGGGCGACGATTGAAGGCTCGGTCTTCGGAGTAGGGCCGGGGGCTTTCGCTGATGCTGTTCAGTTAAGTTGATACGCACGTTTTTGTAGCAACTGGCGAAGCCTGCGTTCGGCTGCGCAGCAGTCGTAAACCCTGCCTGCACGGTGCACCTGAAACACCGCAAGCTCTGATTCTACGACTGCGAGGGTGTAATTAGTTTTGTGTAAACGGTCATTTGGCAGGAGACTGCCTACCCCAAGGAAATCCAATGACCGAGCCAAAACCCAAGCGCGCCAAACGAGTCAAGCCTGATCCTGAACTGGTTAAACTGGCCGACAGTCTGCTGGCCAACTACAAAAAGCCCGAAGATCTGATCGGCGAAAACGGCCTGCTCAAACAGCTCACCAAGATGCTGGTGGAGCGGGCCCTTGAAACCGAGATGACCGAACACTTGGGGCACGACAAAAGCGCAGCGATCACCAACACCGCCGCCAATGCGCGCAACGGTCACAGCGGTAAAACCCTGAAGGGCGACTTCGGCGAACTGCCGCTCGACATCCCTCGCGACCGGCAGGCGTCCTTCGAGCCGCAGTTGGTGGCCAAGCATCAAACCCGCTGGACGGGCTTCGATGACAAAGTCATCTCTCTCTACGCTCGCGGTTTGAGTGTCAGAGAAATCCAGGCTCACTTACAGGAAATGTACGGCACAGAGGTCTCTCCCAGCCTGATCTCGGCGATTACCGACGCGGTGAGTGACGAGGTCAAGCTGTGGCAAGCCAGACCACTGGACGCGCTGTACCCGATCCTCTATCTGGACTGCATTCACGTCAAAGTGCGTGACGCTGGCGCCGTGCGCAACAAGGCGGTTTACCTGGCTATCGGCGTCAATATGGCCGGTCACAAGGAAGTGCTGGGTCTGTGGATCGCTCAAACCGAAGGCGCGAAGTTCTGGCTGCAAGTGGTGACCGAACTCAAGAATCGGGGCGTGCAGGACATCTTCATCGCCTGCGTGGACGGTCTCAAAGGTTTCCCTGAAGCCATTGAAGCCGTCTACCCAAAAGCCGTCGTTCAGCTGTGCATCGTGCACATGGTGCGCAACAGCTTGAACTTCGTGTCGTGGAAAAAGCAGCGAGAGGTGGCGGCTGATCTCAAACTGATTTACACCTCGGCAACCGCCGAATTGGCCGAACAACGACTCTGCGAATTTGAAGCCAAATGGGATGCCGAGTACCAGTCGATCAGCCTGTCATGGCGGCGAAACTGGGCTCGGGTGATCCCGTTTTTTGACTATCCAGCCGAAATTCGCAAGGTGATTTACACCACCAATGCCATCGAATCGATCAACATGAGCCTGCGCAAAGTGATCAAAACGCGCGCCTCATTTCCGACCGATGACGCGGTGATGAAACTGTTTTATCTGGCGCTGAACAACATCAGCAAGAAGTGGACGATGCCGATCCGGGACTGGAAAGCGGCCTTGAATCGCTTCAGTATCCAGTTCGAAGATCGGCTGTTAACGGTTTAATAAAAATCCCGTTTACACAAAATCTAGGACACCCTCACGACTGCTGCGTCCGAACGCGGCCCGAACCGAGCGCAGGCTTCGCCAGCTGCTACAGATCGTGTTGCGGCCTAGCTGAGGTGTGTTTTCCCTTTATGAGTGCTGCAACTGCCCGCTCGGCTGTGAGGTCCTGACGTTCGCCTCGGTACAAGGTAAACTTCCCGCCCTTCGCAGGAGCAATCATGAATTATCGTCACGCCTTCCATGCCGGCAATCACGCCGATGTGTTCAAACACCTGACTTTGACCCGCATCATCGCTTTGATGTCGCGCAAAGAGCAGCCGTTTGCCTATCTCGACACTCACGCCGGCATTGGTCTGTATGACCTGCAGGGTGATCAGGCGAGTCGTACCGGTGAGTACCTGGAAGGTATTGCGCGTTTGTGGGATCAGCCGGATCTGCCGGCGTTGACCGCGGATTACATGAAGGTGCTGCACGACATGAACCCGGATGGCCAGTTGCGCTATTACCCGGGTTCGCCGGAGTTGGCGCGGCGGCTGACGCGGCCGCAGGATCGGGTGATGCTCAACGAGAAGCACCCCGAAGACGGCTTGCTGCTCAAGGACAACATGGCCGGTGATCGTCGGGTGAAGGTTCACTTGGGCGAAGGCTGGCATGTGCCGCGTGCGATGTTGCCGGTGCAGGAGAAGCGGGCGGTGATGTTGATTGATCCGCCGTTCGAGCAGTTGGATGAGATGCAGCGCTGCGCGGCGTCGCTGAAAGAGGCGATTGGCCGGATGCGTCAGACGGTGGCGGCGATCTGGTACCCGGTGAAGGATCAGCGCATGTTGCGTCGTTTTTATCAGGATCTGGCGGGTACGGGCGCACCGAAGTTGTTGCGGGTCGAGTTGCTGGTGCATCCGCTGGATACGCCGAACAGTCTGAATGGCTCGGGGTTGGCGATTGCGAATCCGCCGTGGGGCCTGGAAGAAGAATTGCGTGAGTTGCTGCCGTGGTTGTCCAAGAAGTTGGGGCAGACCCAGGGTGGTTGGCAGATGGATTGGTTGATCGCTGAGAGTTGATCGCCTGATCAGATGCATTGATGGCGTCTGACAGGACGCATTCGCGGGCAAGCCTCGCTCCTACAGGTCGGTGTGACCGTAGGCGCGAGGCTTGCCCGCGAAGCTTTTCAGGGCCCGAAAGTCAGATCGGGCAAGTCACGCCTGTACCGCCAATCCCGCAATACCCTTCAGGGTTTTTCGCCAGGTACTGCTGGTGATAAGCCTCGGCGAAGTAGACCGTCGGCGCTTCTTCGATTTCGGTGGTGATGGTGCCTTTGCCAGCCTTGGTCAACTCGGCCTGGAACACTTGCTCGCTGTGCTTGGCGGCTGCCAACTGAGTCGGGTTGGTGGCGTAGATCACCGAGCGGTACTGCGTGCCGATGTCATTACCCTGGCGCATGCCCTGGGTCGGGTTGTGCAATTCCCAAAACATCTTCAGCAGCTCTTCATAGCTTACTTTTGCCGGCTCGTAGACCACCAGTACCACTTCGCTGTGGCCGGTCAGGCCCGAGCAGACTTCTTCATACGTCGGGTTCGGCGTAAAGCCGCCGGCGTAACCCACCGCCGTACTGACCACGCCTTCGCGCTGCCAGAACTTGCGCTCTGCGCCCCAGAAGCAGCCGAGGCCGAAGATCGCGAAATCCACGTCCATCGCGAACGGGCCCAGCAGCGGGGCGTCGTGGACGAAGTGTTTTTCCGGCACGGTCATTGGGGTTTCACGGCCAGGCAGAGCTTGTTCTTTAGTCGGGAGCACGTTTTTGTTCACCAGAATTTCCGAGCGCAGAACCATGATCAGTCCTCTCAGTCAGGTTGGAATGTAAATACACAGACCGCCAGTTTGCCCAATGATGCCAAGTTAATCACTACCCCCCTGTGCCCTTGTGGGAGCGAGCCTGCTCGCGATAGCGGTGTGTCAGTGACGTAGATGCTGCCTGATACAACGCTATCGCGAGCAGGCTCGCTCCCACAGGGTTTTGTGTTTAGGCGGAAAGAGCATTCAGGCGATCGGGCCACGCGGATAGCGCTTGAGCTTTTCGATCAGCTCGGTGCCCGGGATCGGACGGTCGAACAGGTAACCCTGGCCGACGTCGCAGCGGTGACGGCGCAGGAACGCCAACTGCTCAGCGGTTTCGATGCCTTCAGCCACGACCTTGAGTTTCAGGTTGTGGGCCATGGCGATCACCGCGGAGGTGATTTCCATGTCGTCCTGGTTGTCGGGGATTTCGTGGATGAAGCTTCGATCAATCTTGATGATGTCGATCGGGAATTTTTTCAAGTAACTGAGCGACGAGTAACCGGTGCCGAAATCATCCATGGCCAGGGTCAGGCCCAGACGCTTGAGCTGATCGAGCTGCAAGTGGGTGTCTTCGGTGGCCTCCAGCAGCAGGCCTTCGGTGAGTTCGAGTTCCAGCAGGTTTGCCGGCAGCGCTTCTTCCTTGAGGATGTTGGCGATGGACGACACCAGGTCCGGATCGGAGAACTGCTTGGGCGACAGGTTGATTGCCACCTGAAGATTGCCCAGGCCAGCGGCGGTCAGGTCTTTGCTCATGCGGCAGGCCTGGCGGGCGATCCATTTGCCGATGGGGATGATCAGCCCGGTTTCTTCGGCGACGCTGATGAACTGGTCCGGGCGGATCATGCCTTTTTCCGGATGGTTCCAGCGCAGCAGCGCTTCCATCCCCAACAGGCGACCGCTGCGCAGGCAGAGTTTGGGCTGGTAGAACACGTCCAGTTCGTTCTGGGTCAGGGCGCGGCGCAGGTTGTTTTCGACGAACAGTTTGTAGCTGGCTTCGGCGTTCAGCGCTTCGGTGAACACCTGAACCTGATGTTTGCCGTTGGCCTTTGCCTTGTGCAGCGCGAGACCGGCGTTGCGCATCAAGGTTTGCGGGTCGCGACCGTGCAACGGCGCGCAGGCCAGGCCCACAGAGCCGGTGACGCTGATCAGCTGGTTGTCGACGAACATCGGCTTGTCGAGGGTCGCCAGCAATTGATTGGCGATCTGTTGGCCCGCACGCAGGTCGGTGTCATCCAGCAGCACGGCGAATTCGTTACTGGCGAACCGCGCCAGGCTGCCGCTCGGGCTCAGGCTGTTGCGCAGGCGTCGGGCCAGGCTGATCAGCAGTTTGTCGCCGGTCTGGTGGCCGAGGCTGTCGTTGATCCGTTTGAAGTTGTCGATGTCCACCAGCAACAAGCTGATCGGGGTATCGCTGTCTCGGGCGAAACGTTCATCAAGGTTGCGGATGAAGGCCGGGCGGTTGCCGAGGTTGGTCAGGTTATCGGTATACGCCAGACGCTCGATGCGCTGCTGGGCGAGCTTGGTCTGGGTGATGTCTTCGTAGATGCCGATGTAATGCGTCAGCTCGCGGTTGTCGCCGTAAACCTTGGAAATCGACAACTGGCCCCAGTAGGGTTCGAGGTTTTTACGGCGGCTTTTGAACTCGCCTTGCCAGCTGTTGCTCTTGGCCAGCGCCGAGGGCGCGTCGAACAGCAGCTCGCTGAGGTTTTCCAGTGCAGGCAGTTCCGACAGCCGCTGGCCGTGGACTTCTTCGGTGGTGTACTGGGTGATCGCGGTGAAGCTCGGGTTGACGTATTCCACCACGCCATCGCAATTCACCAGCAAAAAGGCGTTGGCGCTTTGCTCTACCGCACGCTGGAACAGGTGCAGGGCGCTGGTGGCGGTGCGTCGGTTGTGGTTGTTGATGACTTGGGCAAACTGATCCGCCAACTCACCGGCGAAAGCAATTTCGTCCGATTGCCAGGCGCGGGTCATACCGGTCTGTTCCAGGCACAGTACGCCGACCACTTGGCCATCGACGCGGATGCTGGCGTCGAGCATCGCATTCACATCGCGTGGGCGCAGGTGTTCGGCCATTTCCCGGGTGCGCGGGTCGCGCATGGCGTTGTGGGCGTCGATGGCGCGGCCGGTGTGCAAGGCATCCAGATAATCAGGGAAGAGACTGACGTCGATCGACTCCGGCAGCAGGTATTCCTGGCTGACGCGGCGATAGGCCGAAATCGGCACGAGCAGTGAACCTTCGAGGTTCCACAGGCTGGCGCAGTCGATTTCGTAGATGTCACAGGCACTGCGAGTGATCAGTTCGGCGGCTTCTTTCAGGGAGTTATTGCTGCTGTAGCGCTGGCGGGTCAGCAGCAGGATCAAGTCTTGCTGGGCGCGCACCCGGTCCAGGTGCTGAAGCTGTTCCTGTTGGGCGCGCTGATTGAGTTCCAGGGCGATTTGCAGGCGAGAGTTCTGGGTTTCGAGGTCCAGGGCCGACAGCCGCTGTTCACCCTCGAACAGGCCGTCGACCACCAGCAGGTAGCCGCGCAGCAGGTGTCGATTGTGTTGTTTGTAGGCCTCGCCCAGTTCCAGCAGGTTCAAGGCGCCGGCGGCGGTGTGCAGGGTGTAGCGGATCAGGTAATGCGGGCTTTCGGTGAGTTGTTGCTGAACTGCGTCATGCAGCTGATAGCGCGCTTCGGGCTCCAT
Source organism: Pseudomonas sp. LS2P72 (assembly GCF_054897865.1). Classification (NCBI taxonomy): domain Bacteria; kingdom Pseudomonadati; phylum Pseudomonadota; class Gammaproteobacteria; order Pseudomonadales; family Pseudomonadaceae; genus Pseudomonas; species Pseudomonas sp. LS2P72. Next base: position 36,922 of record NZ_CM142708.1, on the reverse strand, counting down.
CAGGCTGGCGTAGGGTGAGCCGACCAGAGCACAGAGTTCCACAGCCGGCAGGCCGAACTGTCGTTCGCAATTGGGATCGAGAAACAGCAGCGCCCAGCTCGCTTCATTCAGCCGTTCGAAACGAAGCATGCCGAGCCGCGAGGGCACAGGCAACTGCGTCACTACCTCGGCCACCATACGGCTGGCGGCATCGGGTTGGCTCTTCATATGGAGGGAAACTCACTTCGAATAGGCTGATCGCGCCGGGCTCGCGCCCTCTTTACTGTTACCTGCGGCAAGGTTGCATCATTGCGACACTGACTGACAAGAGACATGAAGGCCAAGTGCTATAAGAATATGTCGGCCGGCGGCAGGATTTCTCCAGTGGATGGCTAAAAGTAATCGTTGGAACCCTGTGGCGAGAGAGCTTGCTCGCGCTGGGCTGCGCAGCGGCCCAAAAATCTTGTGAGCGCTGCGCACTCAAGCGGGAGCAAGCTCCCTCGCCACAGGTTGGGATTAACGCAAAGGAATGCCTACAGATTGCAGCAGCTGGCCATCCCGGTCGTGATAACTGACTCGAACCTGTTCGGCCTCAACGACCACATGGGCAAAGTTGTCCTCGCTGACCACCTGACTGGTCAGTTCATGCCGATAGTCGCCAGCGGGTGTTCGCGCCAATCGTTGATCGAGATTGAAGGTGGAGGCCTTGGCGTACGGCAGCAGTTTGCTGTTGCACAAGGGTGAGGAGACGATGGTGTGCATCTCGAAGTCCGGGTCTTCGCTGTGAGTCAGGCGACTGGTCAGGGAGCCATGGACATCACCGGAAACGAAGAAGACGTTCTTGATGCGGTGTGTACGAATTGTTTCCAGCAGCCGCAGACGTTGTTCGGGAAAGGCCTTCCACGCGTCATCGCCCTGGGCTTTGCGGTCGGGATAGAACATCACGCTGGTGACCACGAACTTTACTCTGGCCGGGCTGTGAATCAGCCATTTGCACAAGGCCTGTTCCTGCTCTTCGTCGAGGATGCGTCGATCATTGGCCGACAAGTTGCGTCGGGTTCGACTGTCAGTGACAAACCATTCGATATCGCCTTCGGTGAATTGATACCAATACTGTTCCAGCTTTCTATTTATTTGCCCGTTGGAAAGAAGTTCATGCGCCGGACTGTGGCTGGCTTGATACAACTCATACGCCGCCATCGCGTTTTTGTATAAATAGGCATCGGCCTTACTTTCGTTGACGGGCCAGTTATCTTCAATTTCATGATCGTCGAGGATCATGTAAGTCGGCACGCCAGACATTAATTTTGCAATGTTGGGCTGGGAAAACGCCGCGCGGTACTTACTGAGTATTGCCTTGAACTCCCGGTCGGGGGCAATAACGTTCAAGTCATCAACATAGATTTGATCGCCGGTCATCAACATGGCGCTGATGGGCGGTTCGGCCTGCTGCACCAGATTGGTGATCGAGGCGAAAATTCGATCTCCCAGATGCGGTGCGGACGGGATGCCAGCGGTCATGCGCAGGTAACGACATGAACCGACGATATAGGCCCGTGGAATCGTGGCTTTGCTTGAGCGTGTGCGAAACCGGTAGATATCGCGCGGCCATTGCAGCGGCAGTTCCTGAACCGTTTCCACGGTATGCACCGGGCTCATCGTGCTGAACCAGCCTGCCTGGTATTCGTACTCGGTATCGGTGGCAAGGTCGTTGAGTGCGATGACATCGGACATATCCCGCACGATCGTCAACTTTGCAAATACACCGTGGGACCAGCGCTCTTCACCGGGCCGGCGATAACGAATGCCTGCAAACACGGGTGCATTGTTTTGAAGTTCGCCGCGCAAGAATATGCGTGCGTGGTTAGTTGTGGTATGGCCAATAATAGGGCCGACAGTCGGTTTGAACATGTTCGAATCCATTCGAAGTAATGCTAACTAAGCAGATTAAGTTGTCGAAGTGTCTATTGGAAATTCTCCAAACTAAGATTAGTTTTTGGCTCGCAAAAAATATCGGGCGGAAGTGGACTCAAGTTGTAGGCGGCGTAAGCCATGAATGTAGGAATAAAACTCGGAGGGAGGGCCCAATGCCACTCAGTTCAGCCCTAATGCGATCTGTAGCAGCTGTCGGGCTGGCGAGGCTGCGTTCGGCTGCGTAGCAGTCGTGAATCCGGCTGACGCGGTTTGCCTGATGCAACTCAAGTCTGGCTTGACGACTGCTACGCAGCCGAACGCAGCCTCGCCAGCTCGACAGCTGCTACAGCGAGCGCGGCCTTTGGCAGTTGGTACTTGGAGTGCTGAACGGGGATGGCTTTCTTTCAGGCAAAAAAAGCCCCGCCAAATTGGCGGGGTTGAGGTACGAGCGTGGCGCTCGGAAAACGTGGAACGCGACGGGCCCTCCGGTGAAGGAGGACCGATCGGTGTTACAGCAGAATGGTGCGAATGTCCGCCAGCAGGTCGCTCAGACGCTTGGTGAAGCGTGCAGCAGCGGCGCCGTTGATCACACGGTGATCGTAGGACAGCGACAGCGGCAGCATCAGTTTCGGCTGGAAGGCTTTGCCGTCCCAGACTGGCTGGATGGTTGCCTTGGAAACGCCGAGGATCGCCACTTCCGGCGCGTTGACGATCGGCGTGAAGCCGGTGCCGCCAATGTGGCCGAGGCTGGAAATGGTGAAGCAGGCGCCTTGCATGTCGTCAGCGGTGAGCTTTTTGTCGCGGGCTTTGGCGGCCAGCACAGCGGCTTCGGCTGCCAGTTGCAACAGGCTCTTCTGATCGACGTTCTTGATGACCGGTACCAGCAGGCCTTCAGGGGTGTCGACCGCGAAGCCGATGTTCACGTACTTCTTGCGGATGATCGCCTTGCCACTTGGTGCCAGCGAACTGTTGAAGTCCGGCAGTTCCTTGAGCAGGTGCGCGCAGGACTTGAGCAGCAGCGGCAGGATGGTCAGCTTGACGCCGGCCTTCTCTGCAACGGCTTTCTGAGCGATACGGAACGCTTCCAGGTCGGTGATATCAGCCGAATCGAACTGAGTCACGTGCGGAATGTTCAGCCAGCTGCGGTGCAGGCTCGACGCGCCGATTTGCATCAGGCGAGTCATCGGCACTTCTTCGGTTTCACCGAAGCGGCTGAAGTCCACGACCGGAATCGGCGGGATGCCCGCGCCACCGGTTGCGCCTGCAGCAGCGGCCGGTGCTTCCTTGGCCTTCTGCATCATGGCTTTGACGTAAACCTGCACGTCTTCTTTCAGGATGCGACCGTGCGGACCGCTGGCGCCGACCGCGTTCAGCTCGACGCCGAATTCACGGGCCAGTTGGCGTACAGCCGGGCCAGCATGAACCTTGGCGCCGGGCTTGGCCGGTGCAGCTGCCGGTGCTGCCGGTGCCGGAGCAACAGGCGCAGCGGCGGTTGGAGCAGAAGCAGCCGGTGCAGCAGCGGCCGGAGCCTTGGCAGCAGCAGGCGCAGCGCCTTTGACTTTCAGCTTCAGGATCAGGTCGCCGGTACCGACTTCGTCATCCAGCTTGATGGAAACGCTTTCCACCACGCCAGCGGCAGGCGATGGAATTTCCATGCTCGCCTTGTCGGACTCCAGGGTGATCAGCGACTGATCGGCTTCAACGGTATCGCCGGCCTTGACCAGGACTTCGATGATCTTGGCCTTGCCCGAAGAGCCGATGTCCGGGACATGAATGTCCTGAACGCTGTCGGCAACCGGTGCAGCCGGGGTCGCAGCGGCTGGCGCTGGAGCAGCGGCAGCAGGTGCCGCCGCCTGAGCTGGCGCGGCCGCAGCCGGTGCCGCGGCACCCGCCACTTCCAGGTCCAGAATCAGGTCGCCGGTGCCGACTTCGTCGTTGAGCTTGACGCTGATGGCCTTGACCACGCCAGCGGCAGGCGATGGAATTTCCATGCTGGCTTTGTCGGATTCCAGGGTGATCAGCGACTGATCAGCCGCGACAGTGTCGCCGACCTTGACCTGGATCTCGATGATCTGGGCCTTGCCCGACGAACCGATGTCCGGCACGTGCACTTGCTGAACGCTGGCAGCAGCAGGCGCGGCAGCTGGAGCTGGAGCCGCGGCGGCAGGAGCAGCTGCCGGTTTTGCTTCAGCTTTTGGCGCCTGCGCAGCGGCAGCCGCAGCCGCAGCCGCAGGGGGCGGTGCAGAGGCGGGGGCAGCGGCACCTTCGACTTCCAGCTCCAGCAGTTCGTCGCCTTCTTTCAGGCGATCGCCCAGCTTCACTTTCAGGCTTTTGACGATGCCGGCCTTGGGCGCAGGGATTTCCATGCTCGCCTTGTCCGACTCAAGCGTCAGGATGCTCTGGTCGGCTTCCACACGGTCGCCGACCTTCACAAATAGTTCGATTACTTCACCTTCACCGCTGCCGATGTCAGGTACGCGAATGAGTTCGCTCACAGAGTGTCTCCTCAGCAGTCCAGTGGGTTGCGTTTTTCCGGGTTGATCCCGAACTTGGCGATGGCTTCAGACACCACCTTAGGTTCGATATCACCACGGTCAGCCAAGGCTTCCAGGGCTGCCAACACCACGAAATGACGGTCGACTTCGAAGAAGTGACGCAGCTTCTTACGGCTGTCACTGCGGCCGAAACCGTCGGTGCCCAGGACTTTGAATTCCTTGGACGGGACCCACTGACGAATTTGCTCAGCGAACAGCTTCATGTAGTCGGTAGACGCGATGACCGGACCTTGACGGCCGTTCAGGCACTCTTCGACATAGCTCAGTTTAGGCTTCTGGCCCGGGTGCAGACGGTTGCTGCGCTCTACGGCCAGGCCATCGCGACGCAGTTCGTTGAAGCTGGTAACGCTCCACACATCAGCGCCGACGTTGAACTGTTCACGCAGGATTTTCGCCGCTTCGCGAACTTCGCGCAGGATGGTGCCGGAGCCCATCAGCTGAACGTGGTGCGCCGCTTCGCGGGTGTCTTCCTCGAGCAGGTACATGCCCTTGATGATGCCTTCCTCGACACCGGCCGGCATGGCTGGCTGCTGATAGGACTCGTTCATCACGGTGATGTAGTAGAAAACGTCCTGCTGCTGTTCGGTCATCTTCTTCATGCCGTCCTGAATGATCACCGCCAGCTCGTAGCCGTAGGTTGGATCAAAGGTGCGGCAGTTCGGGATGGTGGCAGCCAGGATGTGGCTGTGACCGTCTTCGTGTTGCAGGCCTTCGCCGTTCAGCGTGGTTCGGCCGGCGGTGCCGCCGATCAGGAAGCCACGGGTGCGGCTGTCGCCAGCGGCCCAGGCCAGGTCGCCGATACGCTGGAAGCCGAACATCGAGTAGAAGATGTAGAACGGCAGCATTGGCTGGTTGTGGCTGGAGTACGAAGTACCGGCAGCGATGAAGGAGCTCATGGCGCCCGCTTCGTTGATGCCTTCTTCGAGGATCTGGCCCTTCTTGTCTTCTTTGTAGAACATCACCTGGTCTTTATCGACTGGCTCGTAGAGCTGGCCGACGGACGAGTAGATGCCCAACTGACGGAACATGCCTTCCATACCGAAGGTACGGGCTTCGTCCGGGATGATCGGAACGATGCGCGAACCGATTTCCTTGTCCTTGACCAGCTGCGCGAGGATCCGCACGAAGGCCATGGTGGTAGAGATTTCACGGTCGCCCGAGCCGTCCAGGATTGCCTTGAGGGTATCCAGCGGTGGCGTCGGGATGTCGAAGCTTTTGGCACGGCGCTGTGGCACGAAACCGCCCAGTGCAGTGCGGCGCTCGCTCAGGTAACGGGCTTCAGCGCTGTTTGGTTCCGGTTTGAAGAACGGCAGGTTTTCCAGTTCTTCGTCTTTGACCGGAATGTCGAAACGATCGCGGAACAACTTCAGGCTGTCGACATCGACTTTCTTGGTGTTGTGCGCAGTGTTTTTCGCTTCGCCGGCACCGGTGCCATAACCTTTGATGGTCTTGGCCAGGATGACGGTCGGTTGTTCTTTGTGGTTGACCGCTTCGTGGTACGCCGCGTAGACCTTGTACGGGTCGTGACCGCCACGGTTGAGTTTCCAGATCTCGTCGTCGGACAAGTCTGCAACCATCGCCTTGAGTTCTGGCGAGTTGAAGAAGTGTTCACGAACGAACGCGCCGTCTTTGGCTTTGTAGTTCTGGTACTCGCCGTCGATGACTTCGTCCATGCGACGTTGCAGGATTCCGTCGACGTCTTTGGCCAACAGTGGGTCCCAGAAACGGCCCCAGATGACTTTGGTCACGTTCCACTGAGCACCGCGGAACACGCCTTCGAGTTCCTGGATGATCTTGCCGTTGCCGCGAACCGGGCCATCAAGGCGCTGCAGGTTGCAGTTGATCACGAAGATCAGGTTGTCGAGCTTCTCGCGGCCAGCTAGCGAGATCGCGCCCAGGGATTCCGGCTCGTCACACTCGCCGTCGCCCAGGAAGCACCAGACTTTTTGCTTGCCTTCAGGGATGAAGCCACGGGCTTCCAGGTACTTCATGAAACGTGCCTGGTAGATCGCCTGGATCGGGCCCAGTCCCATGGATACGGTCGGGAACTGCCAGAAATCAGGCATCAGCCATGGGTGCGGGTAGGACGACAGGCCCTGACCGTCCACTTCCTGGCGGAAGTTGTTCATCTGGTCTTCGGTGATGCGGCCTTCCATGAACGCACGGGCGTAAACGCCTGGCGAGGTGTGGCCCTGGAAGTAGATCAGGTCGCCGCCGTGTTCGTCGGTCGGGGCCTGGAAGAAATAGTTGAAGCCGATGTCGTACAGGGTTGCGCTGGAGGCGAAGCTGGAGATGTGACCGCCCAGGTCAGAATCTTTCAGGTTCGTACGCATCACCATGGCCATCGCGTTCCAGCGTACCAACGAGCGAATGCGGCGTTCCATGAACAGGTCGCCAGGCATGCGTGCTTCGTGGGTAACGGGGATCGTGTTGCGGTATGGCGTGGTGATGGCGTAAGGCAATTGCGAACCGCTACGGGTTGCGAGTTCGCCCATACGGGTCATCAGATAGTGAGCGCGGTCTTCGCCTTCTTTGTCGAGAACCGATTCCAGGGCGTCCAGCCATTCCTGGGTTTCGACGGGATCGAGGTCTTGCATGGCTTGCTCCAGGGCGGAAAGGCTTCCAGAATCGGTTGCCTGAGTTTGCGACTGGCCTTGTGGGCAGACGATATAAATTCTTGGATTGCCGAGAGGTTGTTCCGGCGGCGTGTAGTTTTACTACAAATCATCGGGCATTTCAGCCTTTCGAATGTATATACGAGTAGTAAAACTACAGATGAGCGGCTTGTGGCCTCCAGCTGCGTTGTGAGAATAATCGTTAAGGTTGGTCTTTTGCCAACCAGAAAAGGTGAAAGCTTGATGCTGTCTGCCAAAAATAAAGAAATTTCAGCTATTTCTAACCTTTGTTCGACAGTCGATCAGGTAGTGCATTCTCGCGAATCACTACATGCAGCCCTCTACACGCCGATCAAGGATAGACCATGAGCCTCCCTTCGCTTGCCGGACTGCCTGGCATCCTCCTGCCATTTGTCACCCGCGCCGAGCAGTCGTTCCGTGCGGCCGTCGCTGTGCTTCCCGACGACCATGGCCTGGCCGGCTGGACGCCTGAACGCTGGGCGCAATTCGCCCGCGTCACCGCTGCCAGCGACTTCGTGATTGAACAAAGTGTCCGTGACCCGTTGATGTTGCTGGAGTTGGTGCAGTCCGGTGAGCTGGACCGAAGTTTTGCGCCCGGCGAACGCTGCGCACAGATTGCGGCCGCGGTGAATGCAGCGGAAACCGACGATGCGCTCGGTCGCGCCCTGCGTCGTCAGCGTACCCGTCATCAAGTGCGGATCATCTGGCGCGACCTGACGCGTCAGTGCGATCTGATCCAGACCTGCCGCGACCTCTCGGACATGGCCGATGCCAGCATCGATCAGGCCTATCAGTGGTTGTACTTGCGCCATTGTCAGCAGTTCGGCGTACCGACCGGCCGACGCAGTGGCGAGCCGCAGCAGATGGTCATTCTCGGCATGGGCAAGCTCGGCGCGGTGGAGCTCAATCTGTCGTCGGACATCGACCTGATCTTCGCCTATCCCGAAGGCGGTGAAACCGTCGGCGTCAAACGCTCGCTGGATAACCAGGAGTTTTTCATTCGCCTCGGCCAGCGCCTGATCAAGGCTCTGGACCCGATGACCGTCGACGGTTTCGTGTTCCGCGTCGACATGCGCTTGCGGCCTTACGGTTCGGCGGGCGCATTGGTGCTGAGCTTCAACGCGCTGGAGCAGTATTACCAGGATCAGGGCCGCGACTGGGAACGCTACGCGATGATCAAGTCGCGGGTGGTGGCCGGCGATCAAGTGGCCGGCGCGCAATTGCAAGACCTGCTGCGGCCGTTCGTTTACCGGCGTTACCTCGACTTCTCGGCCATCGAAGCGCTGCGCACCATGAAGCAGCTGATTCAGCAGGAAGTCCGGCGCAAGGGCATGGCCGACAACATCAAACTCGGCTCCGGTGGCATTCGTGAAGTCGAATTTATCGCCCAGGCGTTCCAGCTGATCCACGGCGGCCGCGACCTGAGCTTGCAGCAACGTCCGCTATTAAAAGTGCTGAGCACGCTGGAAGGTCAGGGTTACCTGCCGCCGGCGGTGATCAGCGAGCTGCGCGAAGGCTACGAATTCCTGCGGTACACCGAGCACGCGATCCAGGCGATCGCCGACCGCCAGACCCAGATGCTGCCGGACGGTACGCAGGATCAGGCGCGCATTGCCTTTATGCTGGGCTTCGCTGATTGGAGCGCTTTCCACGAACAACTTATGTATTGGCGCGGTCGCGTGGCGTGGCACTTCGGCCAGGTGATCGCCGACCCCGACGAAGAGCAAGGCACCGAAAGCGAAGTGGTGGTCGGCGGTGAATGGCTGCCGTTGTGGGAAGAGGCTCAGGACGAAGAGGCCGCTTGCCGTCAGTTGGAAGAGGGCGGTTTCGCTGATGCCACCAAAGCCCTGAAAGCCTTGGCTGGCTTGCGCAGCAGTCCGCAATTGCGGGCGATGCAGCGACTGGGCCGTGAGCGCCTCGATGCCTTTATTCCGCGGTTGCTGGCTCAGGCCGTGGAGCACGCCAATCCGGATCTGGTGCTGGAAAGGGTTTTGCCGCTGGTAGAAGCCGTGGCCCGTCGTTCCGCGTATCTGGTGTTGCTGACCGAGAATCCCGGTGCGCTGCGACGTTTGTTGACCTTGTGCGCCGCGAGCCCGTGGATCGCCGAACAGATCACCCGCTTCCCGCTGCTGCTCGACGAATTGCTCAACGAAGGTCGACTGTTCAAACCGCCGCTGGCGCCGGAACTGGCCGCTGAATTGCGCGAGCGTTTGACGCGGATTCCCGAAGACGATCTCGAACAACAGATGGAAGCCCTGCGACATTTCAAACTGGCGCACCGCTTGCGCGTCGCCGCTTCGGAAATAGCCGGCAGCCTGCCGTTGATGAAGGTCAGTGATTACCTGACGTGGCTCGCCGAAGCGATCCTCGAACAAGTGCTGGCCCTGGCCTGGCGCCAGACTGTGGCCAAATACGGTACGCCGCTGCGTACCGACGGCACTTTGTGTGATCCCGGCTTCATCATTGTCGGTTATGGGAAAGTCGGCGGCCTGGAACTGGGGCATGGTTCGGACCTGGACCTGGTGTTCATCCACGATGGCGACCCGCAGGCGGAAACCGACGGGCCGAAACCTATCGACGGCGCGCAATTTTTCACCCGGCTGGGGCAGCGGATCATTCACTTGCTCACGGCCCAGACCAACTCCGGTCAGCTGTATGAAGTGGACATGCGTCTGCGGCCGTCCGGCGCGTCGGGGTTGCTGGTGAGTTCGCTCGGTGCGTTTGCCCGGTATCAGGAAAATGAAGCCTGGACCTGGGAGCATCAGGCGCTGGTGCGGGCGCGCGTGCTGGTGGGTAGTCCGGACGTCGGCCAGGCGTTCGAGAAAGTCCGCGCGGCGGTATTGGGCAAGCCGCGGGACCTTACAACCTTGCGCCAGGAGGTCAGTGAGATGCGCGCCAAAATGCGCGATAACCTTGGCAGCAAGAGCACCGCGGCGGGCACCGGGGCAAATGCCTTCGAGGCCACGGCGCCATTCGATCTCAAGCAGGACGCCGGAGGTATCGTCGATATTGAATTTATGGTGCAATACGCGGCCCTGGCGTGGTCCGAATCGCACCCGCCATTGCTGCGCTGGACCGACAATATCCGCATTCTGGAAGGGCTGGAGGAGGAAGGGCTGATGCCCGCCGAAGACGCCAGCCTGTTGCGCGAGGCCTATAAAGCCTATCGTTCAGCCGCTCACCGGCAGGCCTTGCAGAAGGACGCCGGGGTGATACCGGGCGACCAGTTCGTGGACGAACGGCGGCAGGTAGTGCGGATCTGGCGCGAGCTGGGGCTAAGCTGAAACGGGATATTTGCAACACCTGATACCCCTGTGGGAGCGAGCCTGCTCGCGATGAGGCCGTCATATTCAACATTTATGCTGACTGTCAGGCCGCCATCGCGAGCAGGCTCGCTCCCACACTGGATCTGCGGTGTTTGGTAGATTGAAGGCGCTAAGCTGCACCGCACTGGTTGTGTATGAAATTGATCCGACGAGCCCCAACCGGCTCGTCCAAATGACCTGACAGCCAAGGCTGCAGGTGCTGGATTCTCGAGGCGGGGAGGCGTATGCCTCCCCGGCTCGTTTATGGAAACCACATGAAAATTCTGATCGTTGGGCCCAGTTGGGTCGGTGACATGGTGATGGCGCAGACACTGTTTCAGTGTCTCAAGCAGCGCCACCCGCAATGCGAAATCGACGTGCTGGCCCCCGAGTGGAGCCGGCCGATTCTTGAGCGCATGCCCGAAGTACGCCAGGCCTTGAGCTTTCCGCTCGGTCACGGTGCTTTGGAGTTGGCGACGCGTCGGCGCATCGGCAAATCCCTGGCCGGCCAGTACGACCAGGCGATCCTGCTGCCCAATTCCCTGAAGTCGGCATTGGTGCCGTTCTTCGCCGGCATCCCGAAACGTACCGGTTGGCGTGGCGAGTTCCGCTATGGCCTGCTCAATGACGTGCGCACGCTGGATAAAGAACGTTATCCGCTGATGATCGAACGCTTCATGGCCCTGGCTTACGAGCCCGGTGCCGAGCTGCCGACACCTTACCCACGACCGAGCCTGCAGATCGACCCGGTCACTCGAGAAGCGACAATGGCCAAGTTCGGCCTGGCTCTCGACCGCCCGGTGTTGGTGCTGTGCCCCGGTGCCGAGTTTGGCGAAGCCAAGCGCTGGCCGTCGGAGCACTATGCCAAGGTTGCCGAAGCGAAGATCCGCGAAGGCTGGCAAGTCTGGCTGTTCGGTTCGAAAAACGATCACGCCGTCGGCGAAGACATCCGTTCGCGGCTGATTCCCGGTCTGCGTGAAGAGTCGGTGAACCTCAGCGGCGGCACCTCCCTGGCCGAAGCCATCGACCTGATGTCCTGCGCTGACGCGGTGGTGTCCAACGACTCCGGCCTGATGCACGTCGCCGCCGCACTGAATCGCCCGTTGGTGGCGGTCTACGGCTCGACGTCGCCGGGTTTCACGCCGCCACTGGCCGAGCACGTCGAGATCGTGCGCCTGGGCATCGAATGCAGTCCGTGCTTCGATCGCACATGCCGTTTCGGTCATTACAACTGCCTGCGTCAACTCATGCCGCAAGCGGTGAACGAAGCCTTGCAGCGTTTGCAGGGCACTGTGGTCGAGGTCAAATAGTTTGCGGGTACTGCTGATCAAGACTTCTTCGCTGGGCGACGTGATTCACGCGTTGCCGGCGCTGACCGACGCGGCACGGGCGATCCCCGGCATCCAGTTCGACTGGGTGGTGGAAGAGGGCTTCGCCGAAATCCCGACCTGGCACCCGGCCGTGGGCAAGGTGATTCCCGTCGCGATCCGTCGCTGGCGCAAAAACATCTGGCAGACCATCAAAAGTGGCGAGTGGAAGCGCTTCAAGCAAAGCGTTCGCGCCAACAAATATGACTTGGTGATCGATGCCCAGGGCCTGCTGAAAAGTGCGTTGCTGACCCGATACGCCAAAGCCCCGGTGGCCGGGCTGGATAAAAACTCGGCTCGTGAGCCGATTGCCGCACGCTTCTATTCCCGGCGTCTGGCCGTGGCCCGTGGGCAACACGCGGTGGAGCGAGTGCGTCAGTTGTTCGCCGTGGCCCTGGGTTACGACCTGCCCAAAGGCCTGGGCGATTACGGTCTGAACGTCGAACGACTGGTGGAATTGCCACGCAAGAATCCTTACGTGGTGTTCCTGCACGGCACCACGTGGGACACCAAGCACTGGCCTGAAGCCTACTGGCGCGAGTTGGCCGAGCGCGTCGGCTATCTCGGTGTCGCGGTGAAGCTGCCGTGGGGTAATCCGATCGAGAAAGCCCGGGCCGAGCGCATCGCCAAAGACATGAGGCACGTCGAAGTGCTGCCGAAATTGAACCTGGCCGGTGTCGGCAAAGTGCTGGCCGGCGCGCAAGCCTGCGTGGCGGTGGACACCGGTCTCGGTCACCTCGCCGCTGCGCTGGACGTGCCGACGTTGTCGCTGTTCGGTCCGACCAACCCGGGCCTGACCGGTGCCTATGGTAAAGCGCAGATTCACATCGCCAGCGATTTCCCCTGTGCGCCGTGTATGCAAAAGAAATGTACGTATCAACCGACGGCCGAAGATGCCCGTCAGTTTGACCTTAAACGCGAGTGGCCCCTGTGCTTCACGCGTCTGAATCCCGAGCGTGTCGCGACCCGACTGAGCACGTTGTTACTGGCTGAGGAGCTGCGCTGATGCAATTGGCATTCGTCTTGTACAAGTACTTTCCATTCGGGGGCTTGCAGCGCGATTTCATGCGCATTGCCCTGGAGTGTCAGCAGCGCGGCCATCAGATTCGGGTCTACACGCTGATCTGGGAAGGCGACATTCCACCGGGCTTCGAAGTGTTGGTGGCGCCGGTCAAGGCGTTCTTCAATCATCGACGCAACGAGAAGCTCAGCGAATGGATGGAGGCGGATCTGGCCAAGCGTCCGGTGGACCGTTTGATCGGCTTCAACAAAATGCCGGGTCTGGACGTCTACTACGCCGCCGACGGCTGCTTCGAAGACAAGGCGCAGAACCTGCGCAACTCGCTGTACCGTCGTTGGGGCCGCTACCGGCACTTCGCCGAGTATGAGCGCGCGGTGTTCGCCAAGGATGCCAAGACCGAAGTGCTGATGATTTCCGAAGTCCAGCAGCCGCTGTTCATCAAGCATTACGACACGCCGCTTGAGCGCTTCCATCTGCTGCCACCGGGAATCTCTCAGGACCGTCGTGCGCCGGCCAATGCCGCCGAGATCCGTGCCGAATTCCGTCGCGAATTCAACCTGAAGGACGATGATCTGCTGCTGGTGCAAATCGGCTCCGGGTTCAAGACCAAGGGCGTGGATCGCAGCCTCAAGGCGCTGGCTGCATTGCCCGCCGATCTGAAGAAACGCACCCGGCTGTTTGTAATTGGCCAGGATGACCCCAAATTATTCCAGATGCAGAGCGCCACACTGGGGCTCGGCGATAACGTGACGTTCCTCAAGGGCCGCAGCGACATCCCGCGTTTTCTGCTTGGCGCCGACCTGTTGATTCACCCGGCGTACAACGAAAATACCGGGACCGTGTTGCTCGAAGCCCTGGTGGCCGGGTTGCCGGTGCTGGTGAGTGCGGTGTGTGGTTACGCCCATTACATCGCCGAGGCTGACGCCGGTCTGGTGCTGGACGAGCCTTTCGATCAGGCGCAGTTGACTCAGTACCTGACCGGTATGTTGAACGACGCAAACGCACGAGCGGCCTGGAGCCGCAACGGTCTGGCCTTCGCCGAGACGGCCGACCTCTACAGCATGCCGCAGCACGCGGCCGATGTGATTCTGGCGGAGCACGCTTAATGAAGTTGATGCTGGCTGAACCGTTCAAGAGCCTCTGGGCCGGACGCGACCCGTTCGCCGAAGTCGAGGGCCTCCAGGGCGAGGTATACCGCGAACTTGAAGCGCGCCGGACCCTGCGTACCGAAGTCAATGGCAGTGGCTTTTTCGTGAAGATCCACCGTGGCATTGGCTGGGGCGAGATCTTCAAGAACCTGCTCACGGCCAAGCTGCCGGTGCTCGGTGCCGGCCAGGAATGGAAGGCCATTCAGCGCCTGCAAGAAGTCGGCGTGCCGACCATGACCGCCGTGGCTTATGGTGAAAAGGGCAGCAACCCGGCGGACCAGCATTCGTTCATCATCACCGAAGAGCTGGCGCCGACTGTCAGCCTCGAAGACTTCAGCATCGACTGGGTCAAGCACCCGCCCGAGCCAAAACTCAAGCGTGCGCTGATCGCCGAAGTCGCGCGCATGACCGGCATGATGCACCGCGCCGGGGTCAACCATCGCGACTGCTACATCTGCCACTTTCTGCTGCACACCGACAAACCAGTGACGGCCGACGACTTCAAGCTTTCGGTGATCGACCTGCACCGCGCTCATACCCGTCCGACAATTACCCAACGCTGGCGCAACAAGGACCTGGCGGCTCTGTATTTTTCGGCACTGGACATCGGCCTGACCCGACGCGACAAACTGCGTTTTCTCAAGGGCTATTTCCAGCGACCCCTGCGCCAGATCCTGGGCGAGGAAGCCGGGTTGCTCACCTGGCTCGAGGGCAAGGCCAACAAACTCTACGACCGTAAACAGCGATACGGGGATGCGCTCTGATGGCGGGTTGGACACTGGAGCCTGCGTACAGCGATCTGGCAGAAGATTTCGGCAGTCTTGAGGCTGTGTTTTTGCTACAGGGCGAGCGCTTGACCCGCGACCCGTTGTCCGAGGTCATTCGCGTGCAGCGCAATGGCGTCAACTATTACGTCAAACGCTATGTGGGTGCCGGCAAAGGTCTGCGCCGTTACCTGGGTAAACCCCGGGTGAAGGCCGAGTGGCAGAACCTCAAGCGCTTCGCCAAGTGGGGCATTCCTACCGCCGAAGTGGTGGCCTGGGGCCTGGAACGTCGTGGTGCGGCGTACGATCGCGGCGCAATGATTACCCGTGAACTGCCCAATACCGAAGACTTGTCGGTTTTGGCCGAACGGCATGATCCGAAACTGGCGGACCGCGCCTGGGTCGACAACGTCAGCCGGCAGCTGGCGGGTTATACCCGGACCATGCACGACCACCGCTTCACCCATAACGATTTGAAGTGGCGCAACCTGCTGATCGACAACGAGCCGCGGCTGTTTTTGATCGACTGTCCCAATGGCGATTTCTGGCGCGGCTTCTGGCTCAAGTACCGGATCACCAAGGACCTGGCCTGTCTGGACAAGGTCGCCAAGTATCACTTGTCGGCTACCCAGCGCCTGCGCTTTTACCTGCAATACCGCCAGTGTGATCGGCTGAATGCCGCCGATAAAAAACGGATCCGGCACGTGGTGAGATTTTTCGAGGGGCGCGAATGACTGATTTTCTGGCCACTGAAGACCGTGCGCTGCTAGAGCGTCACGGCCTCGGCACCTTCGACGCACTCTGGGCCAAGCAACTCGACGCTGTGGACGAGCCCAACACCGCTCGCGGTGGCTGGAGCAGCGTGTTTCGGCTGGATCTGGAAGGTCGTGGCTACTACCTAAAGCGCCAGAGCAACTACCAGATGCGCACCTTGCATGCGCCCTTTGGCGAGCCGAGCTTTGCCCGTGAATTTCGCAATATCAGTCGCTATGAAAAGTTCGGTATTCCAGCGCTGAAGGCGGCGTTTTTCGGTGAGCGCAAAGTCGACGGTGAAGTCCGGGCGATTCTGCTGACCCGTGCCCTGGACGGTTGGGATGACCTGGATTCGCTGTTGCAGCGCTGGTCGGACCTGAGTGCGGCGCAGCATTCGGCCATTCTGAAGGCCTGTGGGCAATTGGCTCGGCGCCTGCACGGCGCGCGTCAGGTTCACGGTTGCTTCTACCCCAAGCACATTTTTCTCCAGGCCACCGGCGACGGTTACCTGGCCCAGTTGATCGACCTGGAAAAAACCCGGCCGTTGCTGTTTGGTCTGCGTGATCGGGCCAAAGACCTGGAACCGTTGCTGCGTCGGGCGCCTGAATGGAGCGAAGCGCAGTTGCGCGAGCTGCTGGCCGCCTATCTGGATCAATCGCAAGACAGTTCGCTGATCGACAGCTGGCTTGCGCGACTGACCGCGCGGCGCACTCATAAGGAGACGCGCTGATGCGTTTGTCCGAGCTGAAAAATGCTGGCCGCAGCCCGAGCCTGCCGCTGAATATTCCACTGGCCGATGCCGCCGGCCCAGCCGAGCTGCAGTTGCTGAGTCTGTTGCGGGTGTTGCCGGGGCAGCGTTATGTCGGTGCCGGCGTCTGGCGTGGGCGGCCGGTGCTGGCCAAGTTGTTGGTTGGCAGCAAAGCAGCGCGGCATTTTCAGCGGGAACGCAACGGTGTGCATTTGCTCGCCGCCCAGGGCCTGACCACGCCGCAACTGTTGGCCGACGGCCTGAAGGACGGCGAGGGCGGCTGGCTGCTGTTCGAGTTCATCGAGGGCGCCGAAAGCCTCGGTGAAACCTGGAAACAGGTCGAGCATTTGCCGGTGCTGGCGGATATGCAAGGGGCTGTGCTGGCCGAGGCGTTGGGCGCTATCGGCCAAATGCATCGTAAGGGGCTCTGGCAGGAAGACCTGCACCTGGACAACCTCTTGCGCCAGCGCGGCCGGTTGTATTTGATCGATGGCGGCGGCGTCTGCTCCGAAACCCCTGGCCAGCCGCTTTCACGGCAGAAAGTCCTGGAGAACCTCGGGGTGTTTTTCGCCCAGTTGCCCAAGTCGCTGGAACCCTACACCGAAGAATTGCTGGTGTATTACCTGCTGAGCAACGGCGAGCATGCCTTGCCGATGGAAGCGTTGCAGAAGCAGATCAGCAAGGTGCGCAACTGGCGCCTGAAGGACTTTCTGATCAAGGTCGGCCGCGAATGCACGCTGTTCAGTGTCCAGCGCGGAGCGTTCGGCTTGCGGGCGATTCGCCGCGAGGAAGAGGCGGCGATGCTGCCGGTACTGGAGCAGGCCGATGCGTTGCTCGATCAGGGCCATCTGTACAAGACCGGCGGCGCGGCGAGCGTCGGCAAGGTCGAGGTGGCTGGTCGTACGCTGGTGATCAAGCGCTACAACATCAAAGGTTTTGCCCACTGGCTCAAACGCTTCTGGCGCCCGAGCCGTGCCTGGCACTCCTGGCGTGAAGGCAATCGCCTGGCGTTTCTCGGCATCGCCACGCCCAAGCCGTTGGCGGTGCTGGAGAAGCGTTGTCTCTGGTTGCGCAGTCGGGCTTATCTGGTGACCGAGTATTTGCCGGGGCAGGACATCATCGAGCGGTTTGCGCCTTATGTTGAAAGTGGTGAGGCACCGGAAGCCGAGTTGCAGGCGCTGGACCATTTATTTGCCGAACTGATTGGCGAGCGGATCAGTCACGGGGATTTCAAGGGCCATAACCTGTTCTGGCAGCACGATCGCTGGGCGCTGATTGATCTGGATTCGATGTGTCAGCACGCCTCGGTCAGCAGCTTCGCCCCGGCCTATGCGCGGGATCGGGCGAGGTTCATGCGTAACTGGCCTGAGAGCAGTGCGTTGTATCGGGTCATTGATCAGCGTCTTCCCAAAGATATCTCTAACGCTGCCTGAATCCCTTCGTCGGAACGCCGCCCGGAGCAGGCTCGCTCCCACAGTGGTTCGCCGTTGCGACACAGATCCCCTGTGGGAGCGAGCCTGCTCGCGACGGGGTCAGAACAGCCACTCGAGATTTAGGGACAGGTTTTTATGAATCGTCCTACATGATCTACAGAGCCCATGAACTGTGCCCTGAATAGCCGCGATGCTAGTTTGCCTGACGTTCACGGAGGGCAGATTTTGACGATAAAAACGACGATGTTGCTGAGCGCTCTTGCACTGGCTTTATCAGGCTGCGGGACCGCTTTTACGGTGCTGCAGGATGACGAGGATGCGGCTCGCAGCCTTAGAAAGCAAAAGACCTACTGTCAATCCATCCCGCGCATCTACAGCGGCCTGGCCTACGACTTTTGCGTATTAAACGCGGCGCCTGATCCCACGGGTATTCTTTTGCCGTTCGTATTGGTGGATTTCACCCTGTCGGGTGTGTTCGATACCGTCCTCCTGCCCTATACGGTTTACCGGCAGGCTACCGATGGCAATCTCAGTATTTACTGGAGAGCGGGCCGATAGGTCGTGTCGGCCCCGATTTTGTCCTCTCAACAGTTTTTTCTTTTTGAAAATGAAAGCGAAGCTGAAACTAATGTTGAGGCGGAAAAGCTTTTACCTCCGTCCGGGAGGTACAGCGATTTCATAATCTATGTGGATGAGAGCGGCGATCATGGGATGCAAACATTAGATCCAAACTACCCAATGTTTGTGCTGGCATTTTGTGTGTTTCATAAAAGGCATTATTGCGAAAAGGTTATTCCTGCCCTTCAGAAGTTCAAATTTAATCATATGGGTCACGACCTGATCGGTCTGCATGAGTTGGAAATTCGAAAAGAAAAGGGAGCGTTCTCTAGTCTTTTTACATCAAGGCAACACAAACATGCCTTTCTCGATGAGTTGACGGGAATCATTGAGGCCAGCAATTTCGTTCTGATCAGCTGCGTTATCGACAAAGCCGCTCTTCGCGAAAAGCAAGGTCCTGTCCACAATCCTTATCACGTCGCGCTCGGATTCTGCCTTGAAACGCTTTATGAGTATTTGCAGGAAAAGAATCAACAGAGCGTTTTAACTCATGTGATTTTCGAACGTCGAGGGAAGCGGGAGGATAATGATCTTGAACTGGAGTTTCGTCGCATGTGCGATGGTGCGAACAGATTGGGCATACAACTGCCGTTCGACATCGTCTTTGCAACCAAACAAGTGAATTCCACGGGGTTGCAGCTAGCGGATCTTGTTGCAAGACCCATTGGTATGAGCGTTTTGCGGTCGGGGCAAGAAAATCGTGCCTTTGACGTGCTCAAGCGCAAGTTCTACTGCAGTGGTGGGCGTAACAAGGTGGGAGAGGGTTTCGAGAATTGGGGGTTAAAAATTTTCCCTCTCTCAGAAAGCGAAAAGCCCCGGTGAAACTCACCGAGGCCATAACGCCGACCGGGATCCCCCAGTCCATTTGCGCAGGAGTCTATGTCGAGGTCCGTCATCTGTCAACGCGCCAGCTTGCCACTTCCCGCTAGAGGCTTGCCGTCGCTTTTAAGCTATAATCCCGCCCTTTAGCTGCCTCTCGCCCTTTGCGAGGGCACATTAATCTTTGAGGCGCCTTGCGCCTGCATGCAGACTAAAGAGGCTAGACCCCTGTGGCATTGACGATTCTTGGCCTGTCCGGCGCCCTTAGCCATGATCCTTCCGCAGCGTTGTACATCGACGGCAAGCTGGTCGCGGCGGCTGAGGAAGAGCGCTTTGTGCGCGATAAACATGCAAAGAACCGCATGCCTTACGAGTCGGCGAAGTTCTGCCTCGAGCAGGCTGGCATCAAGCCGTCCGACGTTGATGTGGTAGCGATTCCGTTCGCGCCGATCAGCCTGTTCGGCAAGGCTCGCTGGCATTACGCCAAGCGTTACTGGTACGCCCCGGACCGCGCGCTCGACGCGATCCTGATGGGTAACCGTCGCTACAAGCGCTATCGCAACAAGATTGTCTGGTGCCTCGAGCAATTGGGTTTCGATCCGAAGAAAATCAAGATCGAGCCGGTCGAGCATCACCTGGCCCACGCTTCCAGTGCTTATCACTGCTCCGGTTTCAAAGAGAAAACCGCGATCCTGGGGATCGACGGCAAGGGTGAGTACGCCACGACCTTTTTCGGTTACGGCGAAAACGGCAAGATCCACAAGATCAAGGAATTCTTCGATCCGGACTCCCTCGGCGGCCTGTACGGCGCGATCACCGAGTTTCTCGGTTTCGAGATGCTCGACGGTGAGTTCAAGGTCATGGGCATGGCGCCGTATGGCGATGCCAGCAAATACGATTTCTCGCGCCTGGCCTCGTTCGAGAACGGCGAGTTGGTGATCAACACCGACTACGCCAACGTCATCGGCCTGCGTCGTTATAAAGAGAAGGGCAAGGGTTTCTACTTCTCGCCGAAGCTGATCGAGTGGCTGGGTCCGAAGCGCGAAGGCGACATCGCCGACGAGCCGTACATCCACTACGCCGCGAGCATGCAAGCGCTGTTCGAAAAGATCTCGCTGCAAATGATCGACCACTACCTGGGCGACGTGCTCAAGGAAACCGGCAAGCTGGCCTTCGCCGGTGGCTGTGCGTTGAACGTCAAGCTGAACCAGAAAATCATCGCCCGCGATGACGTTAAAGAACTGTTCGTGCAACCTGCGTCCGGCGACGCCGGCACTGCGGTCGGCGCGGCGGCCTATGTGTCCCACGCCCGTGGTGTGCCGGTCGAGAAGATGGAACACGTCTACCTCGGCCCGTCGTACACCAACGAAGATGTGCTCGCTGCATGCGCCCGTCACCCGAGCAAACCGGTATGGCGCAAGCTTGAGAACATGCCGGAAAACATCGCCAAAATCATGGTCGATGGCAACCCGGTAGCCTGGTTCCAGGGCCGCATGGAGTTCGGTCCGCGCGCCTTGGGCGGTCGTTCGATCATTGGTTGCCCGAGTGCGACTGGCGTGGCTGACCGCATCAACCACCAGATCAAGTTCCGCGAGCGCTGGAGGCCTTTCTGCCCGTCGATGCTCGACACCGTTGCACCGCAGATGATCAAGATCGATCATCCGGCGCCGTTCATGACCTTCACCTTTGAAGTGGCGGAAGAGTGGAAGACCCGTGTGCCGGAAGTCGTCCATGAAGACGGTACGTCCCGGGCCCAGGTGCTCAAGCGCGAATACAACCCGCGCTACTACGACATGATGAAGGCGCTGGAAGTGCTGACCGGTAACGGCGTGTCGCTGAACACCTCGCTCAACCGTCGTGGCGAACCGATGATCTGCTCGCCGACGGACGCACTGAACATGTTTTTCGGTTCGGATCTGCAGTATCTGATCATGGAAGACATCCTGGTGGTCAAAGAGGGCGCGGACGCATATGACACGCTCGGCTGAACGCCATGTGCTGCAGTTCTGTCACGGCTATGACGGGCCGTTTCTGGACTGCGCCCGGCAGTACGCCAGCCTGTTCGCGGGGACCGGTTATCGAGTGACCACGGTGTTTCTGACCGGGGCTGCCGATGCCGAAGTCGCCGCGGGTTGTGCTTCCGATGAAGTGCTGTTCATGGAATACAGCTCCAAGGCCATTCGTGGCCTGAAGCTGGGCGCCATCAGCGATCTGCGCAAGATCGCTGCCTCGCGCAATTTCAGTTTTTGCATTGCCCACCGCTTCAAGCCTATCTATATCGCCTTGCTCGGCACGTCGTTGCCGGTGATTGGCGTGCATCACGCGTTTGACGATTACAAGCGCGGTACACGCAAACTCTTCGCGAATATTTTCCGCAAGCGCCTGAGCCTGCTCGGGGTTTCCGATGCCGTGCGCGACGACATGCGTCATTGCCTGCCGAAGTGGCCGGCGGCGCGGATTCAGACGCTCTATAACCGTATCGATGTGCAGACCTTGCAGGACAGCCAGGTGTCGGTTCGCGAAGCCCGGGAAACCCTCGGCCTGGCGCCGGACGCCTGGGTTGTCGGCAATGTCGGACGGCTGCATCCGGACAAGGATCAGACCACGCTGCTGCACGGTTTTGCTGCGGCGTTGCCGGGTTTGCCGGCCAGCAGTCAGTTGGTGATTCTCGGTGCCGGTCGATTGGAACAGGACCTCAAAGCCCTGGCCCGTGAGCTGGGTATCGGCGACCGCGTGCTGTTCCTCGGTCAGGTGCCTGAGGCTCGACGTTACTTTCGTGCCTTCGATGTGTTTGCCCTGAGTTCCGATCACGAACCGTTCGGCATGGTGCTGCTGGAGGCCATGGCTGCCGGCGTGCCGTTGCTTGCCACCGCGTGTGGCGGGGCGAAGGAAGTGGTCGAGGGCGTCGGTATTCTGTTCCCGCTGGGCGACGCCGAACACTTGGCTCAAGGGCTGCAACATCTGGCCGCGATGGACGAGCAGCAACGTCACCAGTGCGCCGAGCTGATGCTCGATCGCTTGCGTGAACGCTTCTCCGACCGTGCGGTGCGCGATGCTTTCTGGCGTTTGCCGCACGTTACCGAACTGGCGCCGAGGGGCTGATGCTCAACCGATTTCAAGGCTGGCGCGAACGTGGCTGGGCGGTAGTCGACGCCTCAACATATGCCGAGGCCTGGCAACGATATGGCGGCAGCGTCGCCACTCATCCCATGGTGGTTGAGCGGCTTTCACTGTTGGCCGACATTCCTGTGCGTTACCTGGCCTGGGAGCAAAACGGTGAAGTCAAGGCCGCGATCCCGACCTGGGGCCGCGACCTCGCCTTGTCCAAGGACGTGCTCAAGCGCTGCGGTAAAAAAGGCCTGTTCGACCTCGGTAATGCCGAGCTCATCCTGCCGGCCGCTGCCGATGCACAAGCGCCGCTGCGCCATCGTGGGCGCTACCTGTCGGCACTGAATGAAGGCCGTTTCACCGGCATCAAGTTGCAGGCTGAACAGCTGGCGATGGCCCGCACTCCCGAAGAACTGTCGAAGAAGTTTCGCTACAACCAGCGACGTGAATTGCGATTGCTGGAGGAGGCGGGCGGAGTGGTCCGGCCGGTCGCGGAGTTTTCCAGCAGTGAACTGGCGGCGATCTATTGCGACCTGTTCCAGCGTCGCTGGGGCTTCCCGGCGACGGGGGCCGAGCGCATGGCTGAGGTCATCGAGTTGTTGCGTGATTTGCTGATCGGCTCGGTGATTTTCCTCAACGATGCGCCGATAGCGATTCAACTGGTCTACCGTGTCGAGACACCGCAGTGGATCAGCGTCGAGTACATCAATGGCGGCGTCGATCCCGAAACCCGCGAATTCAGTCCGGGCAGCGTGTTGAGTTTTCTCAATACGCAAAGTGCCTGGGAGCATGCCCGGGCGTTGGACAAACCGTTGCGCTTTTCTTTCGGTCGCGCCGACCGTGAATACAAGGATCGCTGGTGCAATCCTGTGCCGGTGTTCACCATATGAGTCAGCCCATGAACCGCAAACAGCAATTGCTCAAGCGCCATCGGCGCAACAAACGCATGGGTCTGCTCATCGCGCTGGCGCTATTGATTGCCATGGGGGTGCTGGTGACCTGGTGGCTGCCGTTGGTGCTCGCGGTTCTGGGCTGGATTGCCCACGAGGCCTGGTTTGCCGACCATTTGTTTTATTCGCCCAAAGACGATTATCAGTACAGCTTTCCACCGTACACCCAGCAGCCAAAGGTTCACCTTGACGGTGAGCGTTTGCGCCTGGACGACGGCGTCATGCTGGTCGACGACGCCACCCTGGTTTTGGCGCTGCGGATAAAAAGCACTTGGCTGGGACGCTTCATCGATCCCGTGGTCGAGTTGTCGGGGGGCGATAACCCGGACCGACAAACCTTCGAGCGTGGTGTGAACGGCCTGCGTTACCTCAACCTCAGTGGTCAGGCGCAGGTTCTGTCGCAAGGTGAGTTACGCCTGCGTGGGCGTTTCTGCCGACTGCTGGGTGAGCCGGTGCTCTGGGCGTTCGAGCATCCGGATTACAGCCGTCAACGGGTGATGGTAATCGCGCCCCACGCCGACGATGCCGAGTTGGCCGCCTTCGGGTTGTACAGCAGCGCCAGTCAAAGCTGGATCGTGACCTTGACCGCCGGTGAAATCGAGGCCGGGCACTATCAGCAGATGGGGCTCAATGGTGTCGAAGCGTCCCGGTTGAAAGGCTCGCTTCGCGCCTGGGATAGCATCAGCGTGCCACTGTGGGGCGGCGTACCTCAGGAGCGCTGCATTCAGTTGGGGTATTTCTGCCTGCAATTGCCCGCCATGCAAAGCGCGCCGGCCGAAGCCGTGGTGTCCCGTGAGGCACAACTTGGCGATACCCGATATTTTCGACGGTTCAATCCGTTTGCCCTGGGCAGTGACGTCGATGGCATACCGTCCTGGAACAATCTGCTGGCCGACCTGAGTGAGTTGATCGAGCGCATCCAGCCTCAGGTCATCGTTTTGCCTCATCCGCGTTTCGACCCGCACCCAGACCATCTATGCTCACAGCAAGCGGTGATGCAGGCACTGAACGGTACAGCCTGGCAGCCCGAAACCTTGTTGCATTACGCCAATCATCTACACGACAACGATCGCTGGCCAATGGGTGATGCCGGGACCGGTGTGACACTGCCGCCACAGATCAATAATCACGAACCGTTGCGGCCCTGGGCGCTTTGCCTGTCGACCGAAAAGCAGTGGCACAAGGCTATGTCGTTGGGCATGATGCACGACCTTCAGCCCCGACTTCCCCTAAAGCGTCTGCTTCGCCGGGCGATCCAACGTTGTCTGGCGGCCCGACGCTGGCCGGCTTTCGGTGAAAACGAGTTCTTCCGTAAAGCGGTGCGACGCCACGAATTATTCTGGGTCCAAGAGCTGTCTGGAAAGAGAGAGACCAATTGAAAGTTCTGTTTCTGGTGCAGAAAGAGCAGCGAGCGATCCTCGATCGACTGTATGACGGTATCGCCGAGCACTGCGACTGCGACAAGCGCGAATTGACCAGCGCAGAGCAGGACGACTTGCGTGGATACTTTCGCAAGCATGTCGATGTGACCCGCTACGACCGGATTGTTTTTTTCCTGCGCTTCAAAAAAGAAATCAGACAGGTGAGGTTCATCCAGTCCCTGCCCAATCTGGTTATTCTGGAACACGATGCGTACCAGAATTACATTCCGTGCAAGTACACCGGCAAGTTCAGCGAGCATTACCGCAAGCTGCCGTGGGCGCGGGTGATCAGCTCGGGCTTCATGGTCAGCCAGCGCTTGCGTGAGGAAGGGTTTGACGCGCATTTCGTGCCCAAGGGCTACGATCAGGGGCTGTTGCAAAACTGCCAGCGGGAACGTGATATCGAGCTGGGTTTTGTCGGCAGTCTCAACAGCGTGGCGTATGCCGGACGCAAGGCCATGCTCGAGTCCGTGGCTGAAGTGGAGAACCTGTTGATCACCCGCACCAAGTCGGGTGAGGAATACTGCGAGACGTTGAGCCGGATCCGTTACTTCGTGAGTGCCGACGTCGGCATGGGCGAATACATGATCAAGAATTTCGAGGCCATGGCCTGTGGTTGTGTGCTGTTTGCTTACGATCAAGGGGAAGCAGAGAATCGTGCGCTAGGGTTTGTCGATATGCACAACATCGTGCTTTATCGAACCCGCGACGAACTCAGGGAAAAACTGGCGGTGTTGCGCGAGTCCCCACAGCTGACCGAGACCATTTCATTGGCCGGACAGGCTTTGGTAGAGCAGCGTTACACCTTCCGTGCTGTAGGGCATGCGATTGTCGATGCCCTGCGTGCGCCGCTGCGCGAGCATGTCCCGCTGGGCTGGAAAGAAAAAATACGCTTGTCGCTGGGGCTGTGAAGCCGGGCGATTAAACAACCAATGGTGCGGTGCAAATAAATGCTGTTCAGCGAGACTAGCGACATTTCGGTAGTAATCACTAGTTGCGGTCGCTTCGATCTGTTGAAGCGTACGCTCGAGACGTTTGACCGGTTCAACACGGCTCCCATCCGTAAAGTGTTCATTACAGAGGACTCCGGCGACAGCGCCGTAGAGGCCTGTATTCCGGAGCACTGGCGGGCGCATACCCAGTTCTTCATCAACAAGCCACGCCTGGGTCAGTTGCGATCCATCGACGCCGCTTATGCTCAGGTGCAGACATCGTGGATTTTCCATTGTGAAGACGACTGGGACTTCTACCGCGAAGGGTTCATCGAAGAATCCCAATGCCTGCTGGAGGAAGATCCGCAGGCACTGCAGGTGTGGCTGCGCAGCTTCAATCATGACCTGATGGTTCACAGTCCTTATGTGTTCCTGAACGAGCGCAAAGTCAGCCATGGCATTCCTTTCTACGTGCTGGGCTCGCAGAAAGCCGAGTGGCAAGGTTTTTCCTTTAATCCAGGGTTGCGCCGTCGTGCGGATTACTTGATGCATGCACCGTATTCCGGATTTTCCGGGGAGAAAGACCTGTCGCGTCTGTATGCTGGCGAAAATCGCTATGCGTTGATTCTGGAAAACGACGCGGTATTGCACACCGGTTTCGGGGAGCATGTGGTGGTTCCCAAGGAGCGGGAGAACAAATTACGGCGTAAACGCCTCGAGCGGCTGAAGCTGATCGCAGCTCTTATCTTGGGTCTGGCAATAGGTTGGGTACTCCATGGAATTTAGCGGCATGAAGCCAGGAAAGAACACCGTGGCGTATTTCGGAACGGTGCTCTGTCTGTTTCTTTTGAGCTTTGTGGTGGGCTGGTCGTCGAAGTGGACCAATAACCTGTTCTACGTCCTGATGGCATTGCCGGGCCTGGTCTTCCTGATCAAGGAACGCGGTGCGGGCTTGTTCAAGGAACCGCTGGCATGGGGTTGGCTGGCGTTCATTCTGTGGTTTCTGGTGCCTGCGACGATTGCAGGGCAGATGCAGTTCTACAAACACGTCTTCTATGTGCTGATGTTCGTCATGGTGGCCGGTGCCCTCACCGATCCGCAGTTCTTCCGCAGCGCGGCGTTTATTCGCGCTCAGTTCTGGATCCTGACGTTGTACATTTTCGGCAGCGCGCTTTACGGGTGGGCAACCGGTGAATTCGCCGTCGGCGGCCGGGTGGGGATACTTCCGGCACGCTTGGAGAACGTCATCTACGCCAGCATTTGGCTGTTCTGTGCGTTGGCGCTGGCGCTGCCAGTCTGGCTCAGGGAGCGAAAGTATATCGAGGGTGGCCTGGCCATCGTTTTGTCGGTGTTCGCGGTAGCTTTCGTCCTGCAGACGCGTACTGCGTTTGTGGGGGCTGTGTTCCTGTTTGGCATCTGGTTGCTTTATGGCATTTACCTGAAGCCGCGGCTGGTTGGCGGTGCGGTGGCGATTGTCGCGATCATTTCAGGTCTGCTGTTCCTGGCGGTGCACAACGAAGCCTGGTTCCAGTCCCTCTGGACTCGAGGCGATTCGTACCGCATCGAAATCTTCCAGATCATGGTCGGCGAGTGGCGTCACTGCGGCTGGGCACTGGGCTGCGGCATCAACTTTCACACCGCTCAGGTGCTCGATGGCTGGATGCCGATTCAGCATCCGCACAATATTTTCGTAGCACTGGGGCTTTACAGCGGCGGAGTCGCGCTGGCGTTGTTCGTAGCGCTGATGGTCGCAAGCCTTTGGCAGGCCTGGCGTCTGCGCGACGGGTGGGGTATGTACCTGGCGTGTGCGCTGGTGATGCTTAATTTCGATGGCAGTTTGCTGATCGGTAACCCTGACGAGTTGTGGCCACTGGTGCTGCTGCCCGCCGCGATGATCCTGTCTCGCGTGCTGAAGGCGCGCCAACTCTCGCTGGCGTAATGCCTGGCCTTCGCCTCCTCCCCGGAGGCGAAGGCAGTCAGATCATTTTTGCAGGGCGACGCTCAGCTCCTCCGGGGAACAGATGCTCTGGGTCTGACCATAATGGTGCATGAAGACTTCGCCGCGACGGTCGAGCAGCCATTGCCGATCTTGCGGGTAACGCACCATATGCTTGAAGTTGCGCAGCCGCAGAGTCTTGCGCAACGGACGGCGATACACCCGCATGTCGGCGATGTCGATCAGGCCCAACTGATGCTCGGGTGTGAGCACGATGTTGCCCAGGTGCGCCGAGCGAAAGTAAATCCCCCGCTCATGCAAAGTGGCCATGAAGACCCCCAATTGGCCGCGCAACGGATCGGCATCGCCCTGGATGTCCAGCAACTGACGCAGGGTCTGGCCCGGCAGCGGATCGTAGTGCACGGCATCGCGCTCGATACTCGCAATACGGTAAACCTGACGAATCGACGGGCAGGGGATGTGCCGTTCACGCAACGCATCGCAGTTGTCGGCAAAACGTTTGGCGTACGGGTACCACGCGGCCGACGTCAGCAGGCGTTTGCGGCGAAACAGTTTGAGTATTGAACCGTCCGTCAACCGCAGAACCTTGTCCCCCGAACCATCCGCTTCAAGGACTTGTGCTCCCTCGCGCAGGGCGAGATATCGGGTGTGATCAAGCGCTTGCATCAATACTCCGGGTTGGGCGCCGTGAGGCATGGATAGCCGGCCATGTTACCGCAGCTCAGCGACTAAAATGGCCTGTGTTACACTCGCGGGCTCTTTTCTCATACAACGGGTTCTCATGACCAGCCCTGATTTGCCTGCGCCGTCGAGCTTGAAGATTTACCTGCGCCTGCTGTCGTATGTGCGCCCGTACTGGGGCATGTTTGCCATCAGTATCGTCGGCTTTGTTATTTTTGCCTCGACGCAGCCCATGCTCGCAGGGATTCTCAAATATTTCGTTGATGGCCTGAGCAACCCCGAAGCGGTGCTCTTCCCGACTGTTCCTTATCTGCAAGACTTGCAGTTGCTGATGGCCGTGCCGCTGCTGATTATCCTGATCGCCGCCTGGCAAGGCCTGGGGTCTTTCCTGGGTAACTACTACCTGGCCAAAGTATCGTTGGGGCTGGTCCACGACTTGCGCGTCGAGCTGTTCAACAAGTTGCTGGTATTGCCCAACCGTTATTTCGACACCCATAACTCCGGGCACCTGATTTCGCGCATCACCTTCAATGTGACCATGGTCACCGGTGCGGCCACGGACGCCATCAAAGTGGTCATTCGTGAAGGCCTGACCGTGGTGTTCCTGTTTGCTTACCTGTTGTGGATGAACTGGAAACTGACCCTGGTGATGCTGGCGATCCTGCCCATCATCGCGATCATGGTGAGCAGCACCAGCAAAAAATTCCGCAAGCAGAGCAAGAAGATCCAGGTGGCGATGGGCGATGTGACTCACGTAGCCTCCGAGACCATCCAGGGTTATCGCGTGGTGCGCAGCTTCGGCGGCGAAAGCTATGAAGAGCGTCGTTTCGCCGAAGCCAGCCAGGGCAACACCGACAAGCAACTGCGCATGACCAAGACCGGTGCGGTCTACACGCCCATGTTGCAATTGGTGATCTACACCGCCATGGCCGTGCTGATGTTTCTGGTGCTGTTCCTGCGCGGCGACGCCACCGCCGGTGACCTGGTGGCCTACATCACCGCGGCGGGCCTGTTGCCCAAGCCGATTCGGCAGCTGTCGGAAGTCAGCTCGACAATCCAGAAAGGCGTTGCCGGTGCCGAGAGCATTTTCGAGCAACTGGACGTCGAGCCCGAGATTGACCAGGGTACCGTCGAGCGCGATCGCGTCAGCGGCCACCTGGAAGTGCGCAACCTGAGCTTCACCTATCCGGGGACCGAGCGTGAAGTGCTGAAGAACATCAGCTTCACGGCGGCGCCGGGGCAAATGATCGCCCTGGTCGGTCGTTCGGGTAGCGGCAAGTCGACCCTGGCCAGCCTGATTCCGCGTTTCTATCACCACGAAACTGGCGAAATCATGCTCGATGACGTGGAGATCGAAGACTATCGCCTGCGCAATCTGCGTCGACACGTGGCTCAGGTGACGCAGCATGTGACCCTGTTCAACGACACCATCGCCAACAACATCGCTTACGGTGACCTGGCCGGCGCCCCACGTGCCGACATTGAAAAGGCCGCCACGGATGCTTACGCGATGGACTTCATCTCGGAGATGCCGCAGGGCCTGGACACCCAGGTCGGGGAGAACGGCGTGTTGCTGTCCGGTGGGCAGCGTCAGCGCCTGGCGATTGCCCGGGCCTTGTTGAAGAACGCTCCGTTGCTGATTCTCGATGAGGCAACGTCGGCGCTCGACACCGAGTCCGAGCGGCACATTCAGGCGGCACTCGATCAGGTCATGAAAGGTCGCACCACGCTGGTGATTGCTCACCGGTTGTCGACCATCGAGAAAGCCGACCTGATCCTGGTCATGGATCATGGCGAAATCGTCGAGCGCGGCACCCACGCTCAACTGCTGGCGCAAAACGGCTACTACTCGCGCCTGCATGCGATGGGCCTCGACGCCCCGGTTGGCGACATCGCCTGACCCCACAAAAGGGGTGAGCCTGGCTCACCCCTTTTGCACACCTGGCGTGCAATGCGTCCGGTGATTTGTACCCAGACCTTTACCCTTCTTGAACAATCTGGATAAATCTGCGCACCGCGGACGGATTTTCTGATCAATAAATGAGCAGAAAGCCCAGGCGAACCATCCCATTGCAGCCGTCACACAAGCCCACGCCAACCCTGTGTTAATATCGCGCCCCTGTTCATTTTGTATGTGGGTTGCTCCATGAAGTTGTCCATGCCGCGATTCGATCAAGCCCCTGTCTTGGTGGTCGGCGATGTCATGCTCGACCGTTACTGGCATGGTGGTACCTCACGGATTTCCCCTGAGGCGCCGGTACCGGTAGTCAAAGTCGAGCAAATCGAGGACCGCCCGGGCGGTGCCGCCAACGTTGCGTTGAACATTGCCGCCCTCGGCGCACCGGCCTCGCTGGTCGGCGTGACCGGCGACGATGAAGCCGCCGACAGCCTGACCAATAGCCTCAAGGGCGCTGGCGTTCGGGCGCTGTTCCAGCGCATCGCGCACCAGCCGACCATCGTCAAGCTGCGGGTCATGAGCCGTCACCAGCAACTGCTGCGTATCGACTTCGAAGAACCTTTCGCCACCGACGCGTTGGCGTTGAGCGAGCAAGTCGACGAATTGCTCGAAGGCATCAAAGTGTTGGTGCTGTCCGACTATGGCAAAGGCGCGCTGAAAAACCATCAGGTGCTGATCCAGGCGGCCCGCGCCCGTGGCATTCCGGTGCTGGCCGATCCCAAGGGCAAGGATTTCTCGATCTACCGGGGTGCGAGCCTGATCACCCCGAACCTCAGCGAGTTCGAAACCATCGTCGGCGGTTGCGCCGATGAGCACGAGCTGGTGAGCAAGGGCGCGCAGCTGATGCACGACCTTGACCTCGGCGCATTGCTGGTGACCCGCGGCGAACACGGCATGACCCTGCTGCGTCCGGATCATCCGGCGCTGCACCTGCCGGCCCGTGCCCGTGAAGTGTTCGATGTGACCGGTGCCGGCGACACGGTCATTTCCACCCTGGCGGCCGCGATTGCCGCTGGCGAAGAACTGCCTCACGCGGTGGCGCTGGCCAACCTGGCGGCGGGCATCGTGGTCGGCAAACTCGGTACGGCAGCCATCAGCGCACCGGAACTGCGTCGCGCGATCCAGCGTGAAGAAGGTTCCGAGCGCGGTGTGCTGGGCATCGAGCAGCTGTTGCTGGCGGTCGATGATGCGCGTGCGCATAAAGAAAAGATCGTCTTCACCAACGGCTGCTTCGACATTTTGCACGCCGGCCACGTGACCTACCTCGAACAGGCGCGGGCCCAGGGCGATCGCTTGATCGTGGCGGTCAACGACGATGCGTCGGTCAGCCGCCTGAAAGGGCCGGGTCGTCCGATCAACAGCGTCGACCGCCGCATGGCCGTGCTGGCAGGTCTGGGCGCCGTGGATTGGGTGATCAGCTTCGCTGAAGGCACTCCGGAAAACCTGCTGCGCGAGGTCAAGCCGGATGTGTTGGTCAAGGGCGGGGACTACGGAATCGAGCAGGTGGTTGGTGCGGACATCGTGACCGCTTACGGCGGAACGGTGAAAGTGCTGGGGCTGGTGGAAAACAGCTCGACTACTGCGATTGTCGAGAAAATTCGTCAATCCGAGTGAAGCCTAAGAGATCGCAGTCTTGTTTCACTCAACAGCTCCTACAGGGAATCGCATTTCAATGTAGGAGCTGTCGAGTGAAACGAGGCTGCGATCTTTTGACCTTTTTGCTTTAAGAGCTGACTTTCTTGCGCGGTACGATTCTCTTCAGCAATTGCTTCGCCTTCCCGTGCAACCGCGCCAAACCTGAATCTTTCCCCGGCGGGCTCAAGCCCTGTTGCCGGACCCAATCCTTCCAGCGTATCCGCTCATCCCTCACCAGCCAGCCTTCCTGCTGGGCAAAACTCTCTGCCAGGTACAACCCGCGGGTACTCGCCGGGTACAGCTGATCCTTTTTCAAGGTATAGAGCTCGGCCATCGGTTGGCCGTCCTGCAGCGGCATCAAGTACAAATCGGGACTTTTTCGATCGAGGCGGGCCACCAGTTGATCGCCTTCCAGTCGTTCGTCGACATGGAACAAGCTCAGGGACTTGGCCTCCTTGGGCACGTCCAGGCGCAAGTCATAGATCAATTGCAGCGAAGCCGTCGGCAAATGCACGTAAGCCCGCGGGCGTTCGATCAACTGCATCTTGGCGCAACGCACCGGCCGCGCCGAACCGGACAACGGCGTCAGGCGAAACGGCAGGGCTTCACGGTAATGCAGCGCGGACGAGTAGGGCGCCGGCAGCCAAGTGTCATTGAAACGCCCGCCGAGCCAGCCTTCCGGGGTTTCCAGCAGGCACTCTTCGGCAATTTCCTGAATCGCGGTGTGCAGCGGCAGGTTCAGCTCATGGGCGGGCACGTAACCGGAGATCAACTTGAGCACCACGTCGCCACGATCTTGCCGACGCTGACGCACCAACACCCAGTAATCGCGATTCTGCCAATGCAGGGTCAGGCGCACCGAGACCCCGAGGTTGGCGAGCTCCAGCGAAAACCGCTGAGTATCGGCGACCGTCACCGGGCGGCGACGTTGCAGCGTCTGGGAGAAATTGAGCGGCATCCCGACGCTTTGATAACTCAGGCCTTCAGGAGTCGCTTCGACGAATAACGGCAGGGTCTTGAAGTTGCTCGGGTTCTTTCTTATGAGCGTACGCGGCATGTCGGCTCCTGCTTAAGGCCGCGTGGGCGGCATCAGTTTCTACGTAGGACCTGGGCAACGGTCGCGACGTTATGGGCGAGGTGCAGCGGATTAATGGTCCCGACAATAGCACTGGCAACACCCGGATGTTCAAACAACAACTCGAAGCTGGCGCGAACAGGGTCCACGCCCGGGCTCAGGCAAACATGACCGCTGGCGAGGGCTTTTTTGACCAGAATGGCTTTGCCGTGAGCAGCAGCATAGTCAATGACCGGCTTCTCGTTCTGCTCGTTCAGATTGTAGGTGACCATCGCGCAATCACCTTGTTCCAGAGCCTTCAAACCGCCTTCGACGGTTTTGCCGGAAAAACCGAAGCCGCGAATCTTGCCTTCGCTCTTCAGCGCCGCGAGGGTCGCGTAGACCTCGCTGTCGTTGAGGATCGCCAGGTCGTTGCCGTCGGAGTGCACCAGCATCAGATCAATGAAGTCCGTTTCCAGCCGTTGCAGACTGCGTTCCACCGAGAGCCGGGTATGAGCGGCGCTGAAGTCGTGACGGGACTGGCCGTCGGCAAACTCTTCGCCGACCTTGCTGACGATCACCCAATCCTGACGTTGCCCACGCAGCAACGGACCGAGGCGTTCTTCGCTGCGGCCATAGGCCGGGGCGGTGTCGATCAGGTTGATGCCCAGGTCGTGCGCGAGTTTGAGCAGCATGCGCGCTTCGTCGTCATCGGGAATCTGGAAGCCGTTGGGGTACTTCACGCCTTGGTCGCGGCCGAGTTTGACGGTGCCCAGGCCAAGCGGCGAAACCAGCAGGCCGGTACTGCCCAACGGGCGATGCAGATCGTGCAAGGTCGGTTGGCTCATGGCAGCAGTTGTTCCCAGGCAGGGACGCCCATCGGCGGTTTTGGCAGGTCGGGCAGCGGGGCAGAATTGCTTGGCTGGATGCCGTCGCGCTGCAAGGACGCGATGACGCGATCAGCAAAGTCCGGAGCCAGCGCCAGTTTGGTTGGCCAACCGACCAGCAGTCGGCCTTCTTCGGCAAGGAATGCATTGTCAGGACGGGTCAGTCCCGATTGCAGTGGCTCGGCGCGATCCACTCGAAGGGTGGCCCATTGCGCGGTGCTCAGGTCGATCCATGGCAGCAGTTGGCCGAGTTCTTTCTGCGCCGTGGCGATTTGCTCGGAGGGTTCGCGTGCGACACCTTCGGCTTCAGCGATATCGCCGCCCAGATACCAGACCCACTGACCATCGGCGGCCGGATGGGTGGTCACGGTCATGCGCGGCTTGGTGCCGCCGCCCAGGCAGTGGGCGTACAGCGGTTTGAGGCCCGGACCTTTGGCGATGATCATGTGCAACGGCCGGCGTTGCATGGCGGGTTGGCTCAGCCCCAGCGCTTCGAGCAGCGCTGCCGTACCGGCGCCGGCGCTCAAGACAATGCGCTGGGCGCGGATTTCGCGCTCGTCGACTTTGAGGCCGACCAGAACGCTACCGTCCAGCAATGGTTCGATTTTCTGGCCGGCGAGCAGGCCATCACCCGCCAGATCGGCCAGGCGCTGGATCAGGCTCGGCACGTCGATCACCAGTTCCGCCAGACGATAGACCTTGCCCTTGAAGCGCTTGTCTTGCAGGGCGGGCGGCAGTTGCTCGCCCTTGACCTGATCGACACGGCCGCGCACGGCCTTGCTGGCGAAGAAACTGGTGAGATTGCCGGCGATCGTGCCGGGGGACCAGAGGTAATGAGCTTCGGACAGCAGGCGCACGCCGGTCAGGTCCAGTTCGCCGTCACCGGCCAGGGCTTCTCGCCAGCGCCGAGGCATGTCGGCGATGGCTTCCGAGGCACCGGTCAGGGCGCCATGCAATGCGTACTTGGCGCCGCCATGGATGATGCCTTGGGACTTCACACTTTGCCCGCCACCGAGGCTGGCGCTTTCCACCAGCACGGTCGAAAAACCCTGGCGGCGCAGGCGCGCATTCAGCCAGAGGCCGGCGACACCAGCGCCGACAATCAGAACGTCGGTGGAAATAACGGATGGCATGCAGCGACCTCAGTGTTCAAGACGAGGGCGCAGTATACAGACTCGATGCGGAGGGGATTTGTTGGTGATCAATCGGATGGATGCAAAACCTGTGGGAGCGAGCCTGCTCGCGATGGGGCCGGCACATGCAACGTAAGGGTTGAATGCAAGACCGCTATCGCGAGCAGGCTCGCTCCCACAATGGATCGGGTTTCAAGTTCTAGTGTCCGGCGGTTTTGGAAAACAGCTGGATCACTACGACGCCGAGCACAATCAACGCCATCCCCAGCATCGCCGGCACATCGAGTTTCTGCCCGTAGATAAACAGCGCCGCAACGCTGACCATCACGATCCCCATGCCGGCCCACACTGCGTAGGCCACGCCCACCGGAACGCTGCGCACCACCAGCGTGAGCATCCAGAAGGCGATGCCATAACCGACAATCACCAGAATCAGCGGCAGCGGGGTGCTGAAGCCTTTGACCGCTTTCATTGAAACGGTGGCAATCACTTCGGCGCAGATGGCAATGGCCAGGTAGTAGTAAGCGGTCATAAGTGCATCCTCGTGTAAGTGTTGCTTTCTGAGGTCGGCATTTTAGAGATTCCCCAGATGCGGTAAAGTCATTACCTATCTGTTTTTAAGATGGGTTGAGCCATGAACATGCAATGGAATCTTGAGCAACTGCGGCTGTTTGTCAGCGTCGCGGAGCAGCGTTCGTTTTCTGCGGTGGCGCGGGATCAGCGCAAGGCGCAGTCGGCGGTCAGCAGTTCGATTGCGCTGCTGGAAGAGGACTTGGGCGTCAGCCTGTTCGACCGTAGCAGCGGCCGCCAGCCGAAACTTACCGAGGCCGGTAACGCATTGCTGGATGAGGCGCGGGAAGTGCTGCGCCAATGCGAGCGTCTGAACGGTCGGGCGCTGGCCATGATGCGCGGCCAGGAGGCGCGTTTGCGTGTGGCCCAGGATGAGGCGATGCCCTATCAGCCGATCATCGAAAGCTTCGAAGCCCTGGCTCAACAATTTCCCAGCCTTGAAGTGCAATTGACCAGCGCCGCCCAAGGCGATGTGGCGCGCAAACTGGTGGAGCGTCGGGCCGATCTGGGGTTGCTGTTTTATCACGACCAGATTCCTGAAGCGCTCGAGCGGCGGGTGTTGGGCAGCGTTGAAATGGTCACGGTGTGCGGCGTCGGCCACCCATTGGCGAAACAGGCCCGGGTCGATTGTCAGCAACTGGCGCAGCATCGTCAGTTGCTGATGTCCACACAGTCCAGCGTCTATCCCGGTAGCGAACCGGCCAGCCCGCAAGTCTGGCGGGCTGACAGTTTCTACGTGATGGCTGAATGGCTGGTGCGCGGCCTCGGTTGGGCCTGGCTGCCGCGTCACGTGGTGCAGTACCCGGCGTATCAGGATCTGATGGTCGAACTGGTCAGCGAATGGACCCCGCCAGCGCTGGTGGTGGAGCTGGTCTGGCGCCGCGATGAGCCTCTGGGGCCGGCGGCTCGTTGGCTGGCCGAACGTTTTGCCGTGCACTTGCAGACGATCGGTGAAAAAAGCCGATAAACTCCGCCGCCATGAATAGAACTCTCTACACCGCGCTGTTTTACCTGGGGCTGCCATTGGTAGCGATTCGGCTGTGGCTGCGGGCGCGCAAGGCGCCGGCGTACGCCAAGCGTATTGGCGAACGTTTCTCCCTCGGGTTACCGGCGATGAAAACGGGCGGCATCTGGGTACACGCGGTGTCGGTGGGCGAAAGCATTGCCGCGGCGCCGATGATTCGCGCCTTGCTGCAACGTTATCCACAGTTGCCCATTACCGTGACCTGCATGACCCCGACCGGTTCGGAGCGGATCCACGCGCTGTTCGCCAATGAGCCGCGCATCCAGCACTGCTATTTGCCTTACGACTTGCCTTGCGCCGCGAAGCGATTCCTTGATCGGGTCCAGCCGAAACTGGCGGTGATCATGGAAACCGAACTCTGGCCGAACCATATCCATCAGTGCGCCAAGCGCGGCATTCCCGTGGCCCTGGCCAATGCGCGACTGTCCGAGCGTTCCGCCAAGGGTTATGGCCGTTTCGGCAAACTGACCCAGCCGATGCTCGCCGAGATGAGCCTGTTCGCGGTGCAAACCGAGGCCGAGGCGCAGCGCTTCCGCGATTTGGGTGCGCGGCC